>NZ_PEKX01000023.1 GCF_002796985.1 Pseudomonas sp.
GGTGACGTTGACCTTGTCGCCAGCGACTTCGACCTTGGAGGCGAAGGTGCCCTGGGCGTAGCCAGTCAGCGCCGCCAGCATCTGGCCGGTCTGGTTGTTGTCGCTGTCGATGGCCTGCTTGCCGAGGATGACCAGCTGCGGCTGCTCTTTGTCGACGAGGGCTTTCAGCGACTTGGCGATGGCCAGGGAATTCAGCTCGTCGTTACTCTCGACCAGCACGGCGCGGTCTGCACCGAGGGCCAGCGCGGTACGCAGTTGCTCCTGCGCGCCATTCGGGCCGACCGAGACCACCACGATCTCGCTGGCGACGCCTTTCTCTTTCAGGCGGACGGCTTCTTCCACGGCGATTTCGCAGAAGGGGTTCATGGACATCTTCACGTTGGCCAGATCGACGCCGGAGTGGTCCGCCTTGACGCGGACCTTGACGTTGTAATCGACCACGCGCTTGACGGCTACGAGGACTTTCATTCGGGAACTCCAGAAAAAAACCGGGCCTTGCGGCCCGGAACAAGGGGTGACTCTGTGCAGGTTCGGTCCGTAGGGCGCATAACCGCTTGCGGTTATCCGCCGTCATTCGGGCCAGCGGCGGATAACGCTGGCGCGTTATGCGCCCTACGTTCTGTGTTTTAGGCAACGTCCATCAGTCGACTGAACGCCTGCAGATGATGGTCGTCGTCGCCGAACTGGTGGCTGATCATCACCAGGTGCTTGGCGTAGTGCGAACCCAGGTACTCGTCGGTGAGGCCGATGCCGCCGTGCAGCTGGATGCACTGCTCGGAGATGAAACGCCCGGCACGGGTGGTGATGTACTTGGCCGCCGCCAGGGCGCGGCTGCGCTCGGCGCTGTCGGGCTGGTCGGCAACGCAGGCGGCGAGGATCGCCATGCTGCTGGCCTGGTCCAGCTCGGCGCGCATGTCCACCATGCGGTGCTGCAGCACCTGGAAGGTGCCGATGGCGACACCGAACTGCTTACGGGTCTTCAGGTATTCCAGGGTCAGCTCGCAGGTAGCCTCCATGGCGCCGACCGCCTCGGCGCACTGCGCGGCGATGGCTCGGCCCTGCTGGTAGCGCAGCGCGTCGAAGGCCTTGCCGGGCTCACCCAGCACACACTCGCGGGCGACGAAAGCACCGTCCAGGTAAAGCTCGCAGGCCTTCAGACCATTGGCGGTCGGGTAGACGCGGCGCTTGACGCCCGCTTCGCTCGGGTCGAGCAAGAACAGGCCGATGCCCTGCTCGTCCCGTTCGCTGCCCGACACGCGGGCCGAGACCAGAACCAGCCCGGCGCTGTGCCCGCCGATCACCGCAACCTTGCGCCCGCTCAGACGCCAGCCACCGTTCACCGGCTCGGCGCGGGTGGTCACGCTGTTCAGTTCGTAGTGGCTCTGCGGTTCCTCGAAGGCCACCGCCAGTTGCAGCTCGCCGCTGGCAACGCGGGTGAGCAACTGGTCCTTCTGCGCGTCGTTGCCCAGCTGGGCCAGCAGGCCGCCGGCGAACACCACCGATTGCAGGTAAGGCTCCAGGCACAGGCCACGGCCCAGTTCGGTGTGTACCAGCAGGCTGTCCACACCGCCACCAAAGCCACCGTAGGCTTCGGGCAGGGAAACACCCGTCAGGCCCAGCTCGCCGAGCTGGCGCCAGAAGTCGGTGCTGTAGCCCAACTCGCTGCGGCGATAGGCCTCGCGCTGTTCGAATCCGTAGGCGTCACGTACCAGACGCGCCGCCGTGTCTTGCAGCATCTGCTGCTCTTCATTGAGTTTGAAGTCCATGGTCGGCTGCCTCTCAGAGCCCGAGGTTCACTTTGGAAACGATGTTCTTCTGGATCTCGTTGGAGCCGCCGTAGATCGAGAGCTTGCGCATGATGAAATACTGGCTGGCGGCGGTGGTGCTGTAGTCGGTGTGCAGCAAATCGCCGGCGCAGGCCTCCATCTCCTCTTCGAGGAACGGCAGCGCATAGGGCCCGACGGCCTTGCGCAGCAGGTGGGTGATCGCCTGGCGGATCTCGGTGCCGCGCACCTTGAGGATCGAGCTTTCCGCACCGCTGCCAGCGCCTTCGCGCGCGGCGGCGAGGATGCGCAGGTTGCTCATCTCGGCGGCCATCAGCTGCATCTCGATTTCTGCCACCTGGGCGCGGAACAGCGGGTCGTCGATCAGCGGCTTGCCGCCCTTGCGCTCGCGCGCCGCGATGCCCTTGAGCTGACGCAGCAGCTGCTTGGAGAAGCCGATGCCGGCAAGCCCGGTGCGCTCGTGGGTGAGCAGGTACTTGGCGCAGGTCCAGCCGTCGTTCTCCTGGCCCACCAGGTTCGCCACCGGCACCTTGACGTTGTCGAAGAAGACTTCGTTGACCTCGTGCTCGCCGTCCAGGGTGATGATCGGGCGCACGGTGATGCCGGGGGTCTTCATGTCGATCAGCAGGAAGCTGATGCCGCGCTGGGCCTTGGCCTGCGGGTCGGTGCGCACCAGGCAGAAGATCCAGTCGGCGTGCTGGGCCATGGTGGTCCAGGTCTTCTGGCCGTTGACGATGTAGTGCTCGCCTTCGCGCACGGCGCGGGTCTTCAGGCTGGCGAGGTCGGAGCCCGAGCCCGGCTCGGAATAGCCCTGCGCCCACCAGTCGGTCATGTCGAGGATGCGCGGCAGGAAGTAAGCCTTCTGCTCCTCGGTGCCGAAGTTGATGATCACCGGGCCGACCATCACTGCGCCGAATGGCAGCACCCGCGGCGCGCCGAAGATCGCGCACTTTTCCTCGAAGATGTACTTCTGCACCACGCTCCAGCCCGTGCCGCCGTGCTCCACCGGCCACAGCGAGGCGTGCCAGCCGCGATCGTTCAGGGTGCGCATCCAGAAGACGTTGTCTTGCTTGCTCAGGCGCTTGCCGAGCTTGACCTTGGCAGCCAGTTCGGCCGGCAGCTTGTCGCGCAGGAAGGCCCGCACTTCCTCGCGGAAGGCCAGCTCTTCGGGCGTGTAGTGGATATCCATCGAGGTGTTCCTCAGACCTGTTGTTCTTGTGCGCCGCGCAGGGGCGGCGGGTTGGGTGCTGTGGTCGAGTATCGGGATGCGGCGCGGGGCTGGCTGTAGTTCGTTCGGACCAATTTCGGAGGGGATTTTCCTCCCGTTCGGAAAGCAGAAAGCCCGCACGGCATGGGCCGGACGGGCTTTCTGTGATCTTCTGGCAGTCCCGTGCTCGGGCCTCCCCCTCACCCCAGCCCTCTCCCTCAGGGAGAGGGAGCCATCCGTGCCGGCTGACGCATGGGTTTCCTCCTGCACCGCACGGTCCCCTCTCCCCCTGGGAGAGGGTTAGGGTGAGGGCTGCGGATGACCAGGCTGAATCAGTGCTAATGCCTGGCTCCGCCCCCCTCCCTAGCCCTCCCCCGCAAGCGGGAGAGGGGACCGTTCGGCGCGGTCGGTTAGATAGAAGTCAGCCGGAAGACCCAGAGAACTAGAGCGCCGCCTCGCTCCCCAGGAACGCCGTGACCTGGCTCGACAACGTCCCGCCGTTGCCATGCAGCAGCGCGATATCGGCCTTCTTCAGCTGCCGCGCGCCGGCCTGGCCGCGAATCTGCGTCACCGCTTCGAGGATCAGGAAAATCCCGTACATCCCCGGATGCACGCAGGACAGGCCGCCACCATTGGTGTTCACCGCCAGCTCGCCACCGGGGGCGATGCGCCCGCCCTGGACGAAACGCCCGCCCTCGCCCTTCGGGCAGAAACCGAGGTCTTCGAGGAACAGGATCGTATTGATGGTGAACGCGTCGTAGAGCATCACCAGGTCGATGTCGGTGTGGCTCACGCCGGCCATCTGCATGGCGCGCGGGCCGCTTTCGGAAGCGGCGGTGACGGTCAGGTCCGGCATGGCGACGATGGAACGGTGCCACTGCGCACCGCCGGCACCGAGGAAGTACGCCGGCTTGTTCGGCAGGTCACGGGCGCGGTCGGCGCGGACCATGATGCAGGCACCGGCGCCATCGGTGACCAGGCAGCAGTCGGCGGCGCTCAGCGGGTCGCTGACCATCCGCGAAGCCAGCACGTCGTCCATGCTCAGCGGGCCACGGGCGAAGGCTTCCGGATTGAGGTTGGCCCAGCCGCGCGCGGCCAGTGCCACTTCCGCCAGTTGCTCGCGGGTGGTGCCGTACTGGTGCATGTGCCGGCTGGCCGCCAGCGCGTAGGAAGTGATCGGGTGGCGCGGCTTGTAGGCCGTCTCGTGCCACTGCGGCTCGCTCATCGACACCAGCTTGCCGCCAGCGGTGCGCTGGTTGGAGCCGTAGCAGATCAGCGCCACGTCACACAGGCCGGCCTGCAGCGCCAGGGTCGCCTGCAACAGGTGCCACTCGAAGCTGGAACCGCCGACGTTGGTGCCGTCGACGAACCTGGGCTTGATCCCCAGGTACTCGCAAACCGACAGCGTCGGGAAGGCATGGGAACTGGTGGCGGAGAACACCGCATCGACGTCGGAGAGTTTCAGCCCGGCATCGGCGATGGCCTTCAGCGAAGCCTGGCCGAGCAGTTCCATGGCGCTGAAGCCGTGGGCTTCACCGATCCCGGCGCTGCCGATGCCAACGATGGCGGTCTTGCCGCGAAGGGACGAATTCATGCCTGCACCTCTTCGATCAGGTCGAACACCACGAGCGCCTGCCCGTCTTCCTCGATCACCCGCGCCTTCACCCGGCTGCCGACGGGCGCGGTTTCCCGGCCTTCGATGCGCGACATCATGCGCACGCCTTCGTCGAGATCGATCAGTGCCACGTTATGGCTGGCGTTGCGCGAGCGGTTCACGGTGATGGCGTAGATGCGCCCGGTGCCGGCGGCCTCGACCCATTCCAGGTCGGTCTCGCCGCTGCCGGGAATGGCCACGCGCGGGTAGAACACATGGCGGCCAGTGGAAGCGCTGCGCTGGAGCATGAAGCGACCCTGCTGGAGGAACCGCTGGTACTGCGCCTCCGGCCCGACGGGCGCGGCGGCTGGGGGAGTCTCGGCCATGACAGGCTCCTGATTCACTTCTGATCGACGCGGCCGTGCAGGCTGCGCGTGTTGTTGATGAAAGTGCCCTTGCCGCGCGCCACCAGCTTGTCGCCGTCGAGCAGGTCGCAGCTGGCCACGCTGATGCTGCGGCCGAGCTTGTGGATCTGCACATGGACCTCGATCCAGCGCCCCGGCAGCGCCGGGCTCAGGTAATCCATGTCGAGGTTGATGGTGGCCGGTGGCAGCTCGCTGCCGGCGGTGAGCTTGATCGCCGTGCCGAAGCCGGTGTCGGCCAGGGTCGCGAGGAAGCCGCCGTGGGCGATGCCCAGCGGGTTCAGGTGCTCGGGCAGGATGCGCGCGGCCACCATGCGGCGCTCCAGATTCACGTAGACGCCCTGGCAGTTGGTGACGAAGCCGGGCCGCTCCATGGGCTGGAAGCCGGCAGGAACAGCGCCCTCCTCCTCGACGAAATCGGTAGCGCTCATGCCTCACCTCCCAGGTAACCACGGGCACGCTGCAGGCTGGCCCGGCACTCGCGGACCATGCGCTCCAGCAGCTCGGCGCAGCTGGGGATGTCGTCGATCAGGCCGACGCACTGCCCGGCGGTGACGATGCCGTCGTCCGCCTCGCCGCTCTCCAGCGCCGCGCGGCCACGGGCGCCGGCCACCAGGTGGCGGATGTCCTCGAACTGCGCGTTGCCGCGTTTCTCGATGCTCACCACTTCCTCGGAGATCGGGTTGCGCAGCACCCGTGCGGTGTTATGCAGGGTGCGGAAGATCAGCCGGGTGTCGCGTTCGGTGGCGCCGACCAGCGAGCGCTTGATGTTCTCGTGGATCGGCGCTTCGAGGGTGGCGCAGAAGCGCGTGCCCATGTTCACCCCTTCGGCGCCCAGCGCCAGCGCAGCAGCCATGCCTTCGCCATCGGCGATGCCGCCGGAAGCGATCACCGGCACCTGCAGGCGGCGCGCCGCCAGCGGGATCAGCACCAGGCCGGAGACATCGTCCTCGCCCGGATGCCCGGCGCACTCGAAACCGTCGATGGACACGGCGTCCACGCCCAGGCTCTGCGCCTTCAGCGCATGGCGCACGGCCACGCATTTGTGGATCACCGTCATCCCGGCCGCCTTGGCGCGGGCGATGAACTCGCCGGGGTTGTTGCCGGCGGTTTCCAGCACCTTCACGCCGCTGGCGATGATCACGTCCAGGTAGCGCTCGTAGGGCGGCGGGTTGATCGACGGCAGCAGCGTCAGGTTCACGCCGAAGGGTTTGTCGGTGAGCGTGCGGCAGCGCTCGATTTCCTCACCCAGCGCCTCCGGGGTCGGCTGCGTCAGCGCGGTGAGGATGCCCAGCCCGCCGGCATTGGAAACGGCGGCGGCCATCTCGGCGCGGCCCACCCACATCATGCCGCCCTGGATGATCGGGTAGCGGATGCCGAGCAGTTCGGTAATGCGTGTTTTCATGTTGCTGTCTCGAAATTCGGTTGGATGGGAACGCTGCCGGGAGCGGCGCACGCTCCCGGACAACGGACACTCACTGGTCCAAGATGATCACCGAGCGGGCCAGCTCGCCACGCTTGAGCTCGTCGAAGGCCTGGTTGATCTGCTCCAGCTTGATGCGCTGCGAAATCATCTCGTCGAGCTTCAAACGGCCCTGCATGTAGAAGTCCACCAGGCGCGGCAGGTCCACCGGGAAGCGGTTGGAGCCCATGAACGAGCCCTGCACCTTCTTCTCGCCGAGGAAATCCAGGCCAGGCAATTCGATCTTCACACCCGGCTTGATCATGCCGATGATGGTCGCGCTGCCGCCACGACGGAGCATGCCGAAGGCCTGCTCGGCGGTCTGCTTCAGGCCGATGCATTCGAAGGCGTAGTGCACGCCGCCGCGAGTCATTTCCAGCACCTGCTTCACGGCATCGCCATCCTTGCCGTTGACCACATCGGTGGCGCCGAAGGTCCTGGCCAGCTCCAGCTTGGAATCGAGCATGTCGATGGCGATGATCCGCGCGGCACCGGCCAGGGCCGCGCCATTGATGGTTGCCAGGCCAATGCCGCCGCAACCGATCACCGCCACGGTTTCACCGGGGCGCACGTTGGCGGTGTTGAACACCGCGCCGGTGCCGGTGATCACCGCGCAACCGAGCAGCGCGGCGCGGTCCAGTGGCATGTCCTTGCGGATCGCCACGCAGGCGTTCTCGTGCACCAGCATCTGCTCGGCGAAGCCACCGAGGTTCATGAACTGCGGAATCGGCTTCTGTACGTAGCTCAGGCGCGGCTCTTCGTCGCTGCCGCGCTTGGTGCTGGGCGACTGGCAGCGGTTCATGTGGCCGGTCACGCAATCGCTGCAGCAGCCGCAGAACGCCGACAGACAGGTGACCACGTGGTCGCCCGGCTTGACGCTGCGCACATCGGCGCCGACCGCCTCGACGATACCGGCCGACTCATGGCCGAGCAGCACCGGCAGCGGATAGGGATAGGTACCATCGACCACGTGCAGGTCCGAGTGGCAGACACCGCTGGCAACGGTGCGGATCAGCACCTCGCGCGGACCGGGCTTGGAGATGCTGACCTCTTCGATGGTCAGCGCGGCACCCGGTTGATGGAAAACGGCAGCCTTCATAAGGGAAAACCTCTTGGGCAGTGGTCGCGGACCATACCGCGCCCTGTGGGTCTTAACGGGTGATCAGGGAGGCGACTATCTGCTTGACCTGCTCGACGTAGGGCGGACGCATCAGGTCGGGACCATCTACCGGCTTCAACACCGCCTTGGCGTGGCTGAAGGTGCGGAAGCCATCGCGGCCGTGGTAGGAGCCCATGCCGGAAGGGCCGACGCCGCCGAACGGCAGGCTTTCGATACCGACGTGCTTGATCACGTCGTTGATGGTCACCCCGCCCGAGGTGGTGCGGCGCAGCACCAGCGCCTGCTCGTCGGCGTCGGCGCCGAAGTAGTACAGGCCCAGCGGACGCGGGTGGGCGTTGATGTAGGCGATCACCTCGGCGATGTCCTTGTACGGCTTGATTGGCAGCAGCGGGCCGAAGATTTCGTCCTGCATCACCTTCAGCTCGTCGCCGGGGTTGCGCAGCAGGGTCGGCGCCAGCTTGTGCCCGGTTTGCGCGGCGAAGTCCTCGCCGGCCGGGTTCAGTTCGATCAGTTCCACGCCCGCCGCGCGCGCTTCGTCCAGGTAGCCCTGCAGGCGCTGCTGGTGGCGGACGTTGATTACCGAGGTGTAGTCAGGGTTGTCACGCAGGCTCGGGTAGAAGCGTGCAACCACTTCGCGGGCGCTGGCGATGAAGTCGTCCAGCGACTCCTCCGGGACGAACACGTAGTCCGGCGCCAGGCAGATCTGCCCGGCGTTGTGCAGCTTGCCGGCGATGATCTTCTGCACCGCGGCCTGGAAGTCGGCCGAGCGGGAAATGATGGTCGGCGACTTGCCACCCAGCTCCAGGGTCACCGGCACCAGGTTCTCGGCGGCGGCGCGCATGACGTGGCGGCCGATGCTGGTGGCGCCGGTGAACAGCAGGTGGTCGAAGGGCTGGGCGCAGAACGCCTGGCCGACTTCCGGCCCGCCGGTGATCACCGCGACTTCGTCCTCGGCGAATACCGAGGCGATCATCCGCGCGATCAGTTCCGAGCTGTGCGGGGTGAATTCCGAGGGCTTGATGATCGCCCGGTTACCGGCGGCGAGTACCCCGGCGAGGCCGGTGAAGACCATGTTCACCGGGAAGTTCCACGGCGTGACGATGCCCACCACGCCCAGCGGCTGGTACTCCACCCAGGCTTCGCCACGCTCGCAGTGGCGCGGCTCGGGCTGCATCCAGCCGAGCAGTTGGGCCTTGGTCTGCTTCAGGCTCATCAGCGGCGAGAGCACTTCCACCACGCGGGAGAAGTCGTCGCTGCGCTGGCCGAAATCGGCGCGCACGGCGGCGATGATCTGGTCCTGGTGATCGACCAGCAGGCCGATGGCGCGGTCGATCAGTTCGATGCGCCGTTCGGCGCTCATCGGCTCGCTGGCCAGGTGGGCGGCGCGCTGCTTGTCGAGCACGGCGCGGATGGCGGCGCCGGGGCTGGTCTGGGTCATGGCGGGTATCTCGCTCGTTATTGTTGGGGTTCAGTCGTCGCGGCGCGACGGCCACTGGTATTGCGGGGCTTCCTTGCGCAGGAAGCGCGCGGAGGCTTCCTTCACGTAGCCGGACGTGAGCGCCACGGCCTGGGCGGCGGCTTCGGCGTCGAGCTGGGTGGCCAGGTCGTTCTCGAAGCTGCGTGCCAGCAGGCGCTTGCTCATGGCAAAGGCCGGCGGCGACATCTGCGAAAGAGCACGGGCCAGCTCCTCGGCGCGGACGGCGGCACGTTCGCCTTCGTGCCTTTCCAGGGCGATGCCCAGTTGCACGGCCTCAGCGGCGCCGATCTCGCGGGCGGAATAAATGATCTCGCGGGCGTGCTGCATGCCCACCAGGCGCGGCAGCAGCCAGGAGGCGGCCAGGTCCGGCACCAGGCCGATACGCGCGAAAGCCATGCAGAAGCGTGCGCGCTCGCTGGCGATGACGAAGTCGGCGGCCAGCGCCAGGCTGAAGCCGGCGCCGTAGGCCACGCCGTCCACCAGCGCGACCACTGGGCGGTCGAAGTCGGCCAGCGCGGCCAGCAGGCGGTTGGTCTCGGCCATGCGCATGCGCACGGCGGCGGCCTCGGGCGTGCCGCCCATGCTGCTGACGTCGCCGCCGGAGCAGAAGGCCCCGCCAGCGCCAGAAAGCAGCAGCGCGCGGACCTCAGGGTTGCGCCGTAGCACAGTGAGTGCGTCGATCAGCTCGGCAATCATCACCGTGGATAGCGCGTTCTTGCGTTCCGGACTGGCCAGCGTCAGGCGCGCCAGTCCGTCTTCGATAGAGAGCTCGATGCTCGACATGCGTACCTCGCGGCAGGCATCCCGGCGGGAATGACCGGGCCGCGCGAGGCGGCCCGGTCCACCCGCATCACAGGGTGCGGGCGATGATTTCCTTCATGATTTCGTTGGAGCCGCCGAAGATGCGGCCCACCCGGGCGTTGGCGTACATCCGCGCGATGGGGTACTCGAGCATGTAGCCGTAGCCGCCGTGCAGTTGCAGGCACTCGTCGATCACCTTGCAGTTCTGCTCGGTGCTCCACCACTTGGCGATGGCTGCGGTTTCACCGGACAGTTCGCCCTTGAGCACCTTGACCATGCAGTCGTCGACAAAGGCGCGGGCGATGACGGCGGTGCTCTGGCACTCGGCGAGCTTGAAGCGGGTGTTCTGCAGGTCCAGCAGGGTCTGGCCGAAAGCCTTGCGGCTGCGCACGTACTCGACCGTCTCGGCCACCGCGCGCTCCATGGTCGCCATTGCGCCGAGGGCGATGATCATGCGTTCCTGGGGCAGTTGCTGCATCAGCTGGACGAAGCCCTTGCCCTCCTCCGGGCCCAGCAGGTTGGCGGCCGGCACGCGCACGTCGTCGAAGAACAGCTCGGTGGTGTCCTGGCCCTTCTGGCCGATCTTCTCGAGGATGCGGCCACGGCGGAAGCCGGCCAGGTCCTTGGTTTCCACGACGATGATCGAGGTGCCCTTGGCGCCCTTCTCCGGGTCGGTCTTGGCCACCACCAGGATGATGTCGGCGTGGTAGCCGTTGGTGATGAAGGTCTTCGAGCCGTTGATCACGTACTCGTCGCCGTCACGCACGGCGCGGGTCTTGATCGCCTGCAGGTCGGAACCGGCACCCGGCTCGGACATGGCGATCGCCGCCACCATCTCGCCTCGGGCCATCTTCGGCAGCCACTCGAGCTTCTGTTCCTCGCTGGCGTAGCGCAGCAGGTAGTGCGCGACGATGCCGCTGTGCACGTTGGTGCCCAGGCTGGAACACATCGCCCGGCTCTGTTCCAGGGTAACGATGGCGTCGTGGGCGAAGGTGCCGCCACCGCCGCCGTACTGCTCGGGGATGCTGGGCAGCAACATGCCGAACTCGCCAGCTTTGAGCCACATGTCGCGGTCGATGTACTGCTGCTTCCACCAGCGCTCTTCATGGGGCGCCAGTTCGTTGGCGATGAAGCGGCGGATGGAGTCCTGGAAGATCACCAGGTCGTCGGTGATCCACGGCGATTGAGTGGCGCTCATGGCGGCTCCTCGGCAGTCGGTTCAAGAATTCGGGAAGAAGGCCGGCCGCGCTAGGCGGCCGGCAAAAGGGACGGTCAGGGACGACCGCCGCCGACAATCAGCACCTGGCCGGAGACGTAGTTCGACTCGGGGATGCAGAACAGGTACACGCCACCGGCGGCCTCTTCCGGGGTGCCGGCGCGGCCCATGGGGATCAGCGAGGCGGCGTTCTTCGCCATCTGCTCGCTGATGCCGACCTTCAGTTCGCGGCCGCCGACGTTGATGGTGGCGCCCTCGCCCGCCGCGGCGGAGGTCAGGCGGGTTTCGATCAGGCCGAAGGCGACACTGTTGACGCAGACCTTGTAGCGGCCCCACTCCTTGGCCAGGGCCTTGGTCAGGCCGTTGATCGCGGATTTCGCCGCCGAGTAGTTGGCCTGGCCGGGGTTGCCCATCACGCCGGAAACGGAGGAGATGTTGACCACCTTGCGGAACACCTCGCGGCCTTCCTCGGCTTCCTTCTTGGCGGCTTCGCGGAAGTGCCCGGAAGCGGCGCGCAGGATGCGGAACGGCGCGGAGACGTGAACTTCCATGATGTCGTCCCACTGCTGGTCGGTCATCTTCTGGATCACGTTGTCCCAGGTGTAGCCGGCGTTGTTGACGATGATGTCGAGGCCGCCGAAGGACTCCAGGGCGGTCTTCACGAAGCGCTCGCCAAAGTCCTTTTCAGTCACGCTGCCGACACAGGCGACGGCTTTGCCGCCTTCGGCGACGATCTGCGCGACCACTTCCTCGGCCGGGGCGGCGTCGAGGTCGTTGACCACCACGGCAGCGCCGTCGCGGTGCAGTTTGAGGGCGATTTCACGACCGATGCCACGGCCGGAACCGGAAACGATGGCAACCTGGCCGGCGAGTTTTTTGTTCATTGTTGTTCTCCTGTTTCAGGCGTCCAGGGCCACGACGGCTTCGCCGGACAGTTTGATTTCACCCGCCTGGTTGCGGGTGGTGATTTCCAGGCGCAGGGTGCCGGCGGCCTCGTCCTTTTCCAGCACGCGGCCGGAGCAGGTGATGGCGTCGCCCAGCTGGGTGATCGCGGCAAAGCGCACCGAGTAGCTGCGCAGGCGCTCCTGCGGCACCCAGTTGGTCAGCAGCCGGCCGAGGTAGGCCATGGACAGCATCCCGTGGGCGAACACGTCGGGCATGCCGGCCTTCTTCGCGAAGTCGATATCGACGTGGATCGGGTTGTGGTCCCCCGAGGCGCCGCAGTACAGCGCCAGGGTGGTACGGTTCACCGGGTCGGTGGTGAAGCTCGGCAGTTCGTCGCCGACGGCGATTGCATTCAGGTTCACGTTCGGCTCCTTATCCGTTGCGTACGACGAGGCTGTTGCGCAGCTCCGCCACCAGCTCGCCGGCACCGTCGGTGACGCGGGTCTCGCGCACCACGAACTCCAGGGCGCCGCCCTTCTTGTCGTAGATGTCGACGATCTTCGTCTCGAAGGAGAGGCGCTCGCCGGCGAAGGCCATGCGGTGGTAGGTGAAGCCCTGCTCGGCGTGGAGGATGCGGCCGAGGTCGATGTTCAGGCGCTTGAGCACCGAACCCGAGCCGCCGGCTTCCATGTCCAGGCAGAAGAGGAAGGTCGGCGGCACCGGCAGGCCGGGGTAGCCGGCGTCGCGGGCGGCGGTTTCGTCGCTGTAGCGCGCATCCGCCTGGCCGGTGGCCTTGGCGAAGAAGCGCAGGCGCCCCGCCTCGACCAGCTGCGTGTGGCTGGAGACCACCGCGCCGATATGGCTCTTGTCGATCATGCTCGCGGCTCCCGGATCACTGGCGCTGGAACAGGGTGACGACGCAGGCGCCGCCCAGGCCCAGGTTGTGTTGCAGGGCGAAGCGCGCGCCGTCCACTTGGGTGGCATCGGCGGTGCCGCGCAGCTGGCGAGTCAGCTCGAAGCACTGGGCAAGGCCGGTGGCGCCCAGCGGGTGGCCCTTGGAGAGCAGGCCGCCGGAAGGGTTGGTGACGATGCGCCCGCCGTAGGTGTTATCGCCGTCGAGGATGAATTTCTCGGCGGTGCCTTCGGGGGTCAGCATCAGGCCTTCGTAGGTGAGCAGTTCGTTGGCGGTGAAGCAGTCGTGCAGTTCCACGACCTGGATATCCTGCGGGCCAACGCCGGCCTTCTCGTACACGGCGGTCGCGGCATTACGGGTCATGTCGTAGCCGATGACCTTGCGCATGTCGGCTTCGTCGAAGGTGCTGTTGCGGTCGGTGGTCATGGCCTGGGCGGCGATCACCACGTCGGTGCGCAGGCCGTGCTTCTTGGCGAAGGCCTCGGAGCAGACGATGGCGGCGGCCGCGCCGCAGGTCGGCGGGCAGCATTGCAGGCGGGTCAGCGGGTCGAAGATCATCGGCGAAGCCATCACTTCATCGACGCTGACCACGTTGCGGAACACCGCCAGCGGGTTGCGCGCGGCGTGCTGGCTGGCCTTGACGCGAATGCGGGCGAAGGTCTCGCGGCTGATGCCGTATTCCTGCATATAAGCGCGCCCGGCACCGCCGAAGAACTGCGCGGCGCGCGGAGCCTGTTCGTCGAAGCCCTGTACCTGGGTCATGGTCTTGACGAAGCGGTCCATCGGCACGGTGCGGTCGGTGTAGGCGCCCTTCAGCGCGCCGGGCACCATCTGCTCGAAGCCCAGGGCGATGGCGCATTCCACCGCGCCGCACTCAACAGCCTGGCGCGCCAGGAACAGCGCGGTGGAGCCGGTGGCGCAGTTGTTGTTGACGTTGACCACCGGGATGCCGGTCAGGCCGACGCCGTAGACAGCGGCCTGACCGCAGGTGGAGTCGCCGTAGACGTAACCGACGTAGGCCTGCTGCACCAGCGCATAGTCGATGCCGGCGTCGGCCAGCGCGGCCTTGGCCGCATTGGCGCCCATGATGTGGTACTCGTCGCTCTGGCCCGGCTTGGTGAAGGGGATCATGCCGACCCCGGCCACCACTACTTTATTGCTCATGTGTTTCTCCTTGGGGATGGGCTTGTTGCGCGCGGTCAGTTGACAGCGCGGTTCTGGTCTTTCCAGTAGGGGGCGCGCAGCTCGCGCTTGAGCACCTTGCCGGCCGCCGAGAGCGGCAGCGCGGCAACGAACTCGACCGATTTCGGGCACTTGTAGCCAGCGATGTGCTGGGCGCAGTGGGCGCGGATGTCGTCGGAGCAGATGTCGCTGCCAGCGCGCAGCACGACCACCGCGTGTACCGCTTCGCCCCAGCGCTCATGAGGGATGCCGATCACCGCGCAGCTCTGCACGGACGGGTGGCGGGCCACCACGTTCTCGACCTCGGCCGAGTACACGTTCTCGCCACCGGTGACGATCATGTCCTTGAGGCGGTCGACGATGAACAGGAAGCCGCGCTCGTCCATGTAGGCGCCGTCGCCGGTATGCAGCCAGCCGTTGCGCAGGGTCTTGGCGGTTTCTTCCGGGCGGTTCCAGTAGCCGAGCATGACGTTGGGGCCGCAGACGATGATCTCGCCGACCACGCCGCGCGGGACTTCGTTGCCCTCCTCGTCGACGATCTTCACCAGGCCGCCGAAGCCGCCACGCCCGGCGCTGCGCACCAGGCCGCTGGCGATGCCTTCGGCCTGGTGGGTCCATTCCGGGCTCACCGAGATCACCGGCGAGGATTCGGTCATGCCGTAGGCCTGCATGAAGGCAATGCCGGGGAACTTGGCCAGCGCCTGTTCCAGCACCGGCAGGGAGATCGGCGAGGCGCCGTAGGCCATGCGCTTGAGGCACGACAGGTCGTGGCGCTCGAAGTCCGGGTGGTTGATCACCGCCTGGAGCATGGTCGGCACCAGCAGCATCTCGTTGATGCGCTCGCGCTCGATGGTCTGCAGCACTTCCAGCGGATCGAACATCGGGATGAACACGTTGACGTAGCCACCGATCACCTGGCTCAGGCAGCGCGCCATCGCGGCGGTGTGGAACATCGGCGCGGCGTGCAGGGTGCGCGAGTCATCCTCGGCGGGGAACTCGGCCATGCGCGCCACAGCGGAGGACCAGAGGTTCATGTGCGACTGCATTACGCCCTTGGGCAGGCCGGTCGTGCCGCCGGTGTACATGATCGAGGCGAGGTCGTTGCCGCCGCGCATGGCGTCCTCGATGGGCTCGTGGCTGGCAATCAGGCCTTCGAAGGAGTGCATGCCCTCGGGCGCCGCACCGTCACCGACGTGGATCAGCACCGGGGCGCTCTTGGCGCCGGCGCGGATGCCTTCGGCCTGGTGCAGGAAGTGGTCGTCGATCAGCAGGATTTCGGTCTGGCAGTCGTCCAGCGAGTAGACGATCTCCGGCACGCTCCAGCGGATGTTCACCGGGTTGAGCACGCCGCCGCCCCACCAGGTGGCCAGCATGTATTCCAGGTAGCGGTCCGAGTTCAGGGCCAGCATGCCGACCCGGTCGCCGCTGCGCATGCCCAGTTGCTGCAGGGCCGCGGCCAGGCGCGAGACGCGCTCGCCCTGTTCGCGGAAGGTCCGCGTGCGGCCGCGGAAGATGGTCGCTACGTGGTCCGGGTCCTGCTGCAGCATGCGCTGCAGGCCTTGGGTCAGGTACATGGCAGGTCTCCAATCGTGTTGTTCTTGTGAGTTCGATACTAGGGAGGGGCGTTGAGCGCGGCGTCGGTCGAAGGGATGAAGCTGCGGGGGATTGGCGGGTGGTTCGAAGGGACTAGGGGGGTAAGGCGTTGGGGGGAATCGATCGCGGACGGAGTCCGCTCCTACGCACACGGGTGGCGCGGTGCAGAGTCGTAGGGCGGCGGGGCAACCGGTGAGTTCGCTGCTGGGCGGTTCGCGAGCAATAACGGTGGCGTCCCCCTCGCTCCTACAGGGACGCGCCGGACCGCTCTTCGTAGGAGCGAGCTTGCTCGCGAAGCGAACTTGCCGGCAGCGCCATAAAAAAGGGCCAGGCGCCCGAAGCCGCCTGGCCCTCCCCCGTACAACTCCGTATCAGCTGACCTGCATCTCGCCCAGCGAAGCCACGCGGCTCGGCTCCGAGGCGTTGCGCTCGGCCAGCAGCAGGTCGGCGCACTTCTCGCCGACCATGATGGTCGGCGCGTTGGTGTTGCCGCCCACCTGCAGCGGGATCACCGAGGCATCGGCCACCCGCAGGCCCTGCACGCCACGCACACGCAGCTGCGGGTCGACCACCGACTGTTCGTCGCCACCCATCCGGCAACTGCCCACCGGGTGGTAAACGTTGTCGCAGTGCTCGCGGATCATCCGCTTCACCGCTTCGTCGTCGCTGCCGTCGAACTTCAGGTGGCCATGGAACAGCGGCTTGCCGCCGAAGCGCGTGAGCACCGGCTGTTCGAGGATCTGATGCACCAGCTTCACGCCCTTGAGCATGGTCGCCATGTCGCGCTCGTCCTGCAGCAGGTTCAGCTCGATCAGCGGGTCGTCGCGCATGTCGGCGCTGTGCAGGCGGACCTGCCCGCGGCTGTACGGGCGCAGCACGCAGACGTGGATCGAATAACCGCTGCCGTAGTGGAAAGTGCGCCCGTGGTTGTCACCGGAGGACATCACGAAGTGCAGCTGGATGTCCGGGTCGGCCAGTGCCGGGTCGGTCTTGAGGAAGGCTCCGGCCTCGGTGAAGGTGCGGGTGAACAGACCGCCGCGCTCGCGCTTGTACTTGCGCCACTGCCCCAGGTAGCTCAGGGCACCGCGCACGGTCACGCCGAACAGGTCGGTGCTGAAGATGCGCTTGTGCAGGATCAGGTCCGGGTGCTCCTGCAGGTTCTGCCCCACCTCGGGCGCGTCATGCAGCGGAGCAACTCCCATCTGCCGCAGGTGCTCGGCCGGGCCGATGCCGGAGACCATCAGCAGTTGCGGCGAGACCAGCGTGCCGGCGCAGACGATCACTTCCCGCGAGGCATGCAAGGTCACTTCCTGGCCGTCACGTTCCACCAGCACGCCAGTGGCACGCTTGCCCTGGAACAGGATGCGCAGGGCGCGGCTGCCGGTCAGCACCTGTAGGTTCGAGCGCCCGCCGTTATGCGTCGCATCGCCGGCATTGCCACGGTGCAGGTAGGCCCGCGCAGCGTTCCAGCGCTCGCCGTTGAACTGGGTGACCTGGAAGTAACCCACGCCCTCCTGCTGCGGCCCGTTGAAGTCGTGGTTGTAGGCGTGGCCGGCGCTGGCCGCAGCCTCGATGAAGTGGCGCGCCCAGGAGCACGGCGAGCGCGGGTCGACGACATGCAGTGGGCCGCTGCCACCGTGCAGCGCGTCGTCCTTGCCGGCGGCGCGCTCGTTGTTCTCGGCGCGCTTGAAGTAAGGCAGCACCTCCTTCCAGCTCCAGCCTTGGCAGCCGGCAGCGGCCCAGCCGTCATAGTCGGATGGCGTGCCACGCAGGTACAGCATGCCGTTGATCGAGGAGCTTCCGCCCAGCCCGCGCCCGCGTGGCAGGTAGCTGGCGCGCCCGGCCAGGCTGGGCTGCGCGGTGCTTTCGTAGGCGTAGTTGTAGTCGCCCTTGCGCGGAATGGTCAGCACCAGCCCCACCGGCACCGTCACCTTGCCGGTGTGGTCGTGGCCGCCGGTTTCCAGCAGCGCGACGCTGCAACCGGCATCGGCCAGGCGACCTGCCACGGCGCAGCCGGCAGAGCCTGCGCCTACCACTATATATTCGTACAAGCGTTCCATCGGTTCACCTTTCTTGTTGTTGTGCTTTTGGCCCCCGCCGCTGCGGGGTTCAGATGACACCGGCCTGCTGCAGGTCGGCGATGCGTTCGTCACTCAGCCCCCAGTCGCGCAGCACCGCTTCGCTCTGCGGCTCGCCCGGCGCCTGCGTCGGTGTTGCGGCCGGGGTGCGGCTGAAACACGGAGCTGGCGCGGGCTGAAGTACGCCGTCGAGTTCCAGGTAGGTACCGCGCTCGCGGTTGTGCGGGTGCTGCGCGGCCTCGGCCCAGTCGAGCACCGGGGCGAAGCAGGCGTCGCTGCCTTCGAGCAGCTCGCACCACTGGGCGCGGCTGCGTTGCAGGAACAGTGCGGTGAGCTTGACCTTGAGCTGCGGCCACTGACGCGGGTCCATCTGCTGCTGGAACTGCGGATCGTCGATGCCGCAGCGCTGCAGCAGTTCGGCGTAGAACTGCGGCTCGATGGCGCCCAGGGCGATGAAGCGGCCGTCGGAGCATTCGTAGGTGTCGTAGAAGTGCGCGCCGCCATCGATCAGGTTGGTGCCGCGTTCGTCACTCAGGCGGCCGGAGGCGCGGAAGCCGTACATCATCGCCGAGAGCAGCGCGGTGCCATCGGTCATGGCGGCGTCCACGACTTGCCCCTTGCCGGAGCGCTGCGCTTCCAGCAGCGCGCAGAGCACGCCGAAGCCCAGCAGCATGCCGCCGCCACCGAAGTCGCCGATGTAGTTGTGCGGCACCACCGGCTTCTCGCCGGGCCGGCCGATGGCGTGCAGCGCGCCGGCCAGGGCGATGTAGTTGATGTCGTGGCCGGCGGCCTGGGCCAGCGGGCCGCTCTGGCCCCAGCCGGTCATGCGGCCGTAGACCAGCTTCGGGTTGCGCTGCTGGCATTGTTCCGGGCCCAGGCCCAGGCGCTCCATCACGCCGGGGCGGAAGCCTTCGATCAGGGCGTCGGCGCCTTCCACCAGTTGCAGAAGCGTCTCCACGCCCTCGCTCCGGCGCAGGTCCAGGGCGATGCTGCGGCGACCACGACCGAGCACATCGAAGCGCGCCCGCTCGCCCAGCGCCTGGCCGGGACGCTGCACGCGGATCACCTCGGCGCCCATGTCGGCCAGCAGCATGGCGCAGAACGGTGCCGGCCCCAGGCCGACCATCTCGATTACCTTCAATCCCGTCAGCGGGCCCGCCATCGCATCGCTCCTGTCTGGCTGTGCAAGCGCCGGGATATCCGGCGGCTCCCAGCCTAGCGACGGGCCGACGGCCAACAATGGTTCGAACGGACGAAAACGCTGCCTAGTCCGCTCACGGGCGCTTGCGGGTCAGTGGCGTGCCTCAAACTACCGAGTAGTTCGAATGAACGACTGCGATTACGCCGCCGGCCGTGGCAAGATGCCGCGATACAGAACAACAAACGAGCCGGCGGCGCGCCCAGCGCAGCCACACGACCGGCCAGCGGAGTCGCCATGTCTGACCAGTTTTCCGCCAGCTCTTCCAGCCCTGCCGCTGGGGTCGCTGGGGCCACCGCGCCGCTGCGCATCCTGTCGAGCAAGTTCGCCACGCCGACCGCCTCGTCCAGCCACCTGCCGCGCCTGCACCTGCTCGATCAGATGGAGCAGTCCAGCGCACGGCTGATCCTGCTCCGCGCCGCCGCCGGCTTTGGCAAGACGACCCTTCTGCAGCAGTATCGCGAGCGTTGCCTGGCCCAGGAACGCCAGGTGCTCTGGCTCAACCTGGATGCCGCGGACAACGACCTGCAGCGCTTCGTCGCCCACCTCGCCAACGGCCTGCGCCAACTCGATGCCGCGCCGCCCGCCGAGCCGCTGGGCCTCGCGCAGCAGATGCAGGGGCTGCTGGAAGAACTGTCGGACCGCACGCGCCCCTTCGCCCTGCTGCTGGACGAGTTCGAGGCGATCCATAACCCGGCGGTGCTCAACTTCGTCCAGCAACTGATCGACTGCCTGCCACCCTGTGGCGTACTGGTGCTGGCCTCGCGCTCGACGCCGGACATCGGCCTGGGGCGCATCCGCGCCCGTGGCCAGTTGCTGGAGTTCAACCCCGGCGCGCTGCGCTTCTCCCTCGAAGAAGCGACCCGTTTCATCCGCGACAAGCGCGAGCTGCCGCTACGCGACGCCGAGATCGCCACGCTCTACCGCTGCACCGAGGGCTGGATCACCGCCATCTACCTCGCCAGCCTCTCGCTGCAAGGGCGCACCGACCACGCGGCCTTCGTCTCCAGCTTCTCCGGCAGCAACCTGGAGCTGGCCGAGTACCTCACCGAGGACATCCTCGCGCGGCAGACCGAGCCTTGCCGGCAGTTCCTCCTGCTCACCAGTGTCCTCGACCAGCTCAGTGTGCCGCTGTGCAACGCCGTCACCGGCGGGCGGGACGGCCAGGAAATGCTTGCCCACCTGGAGCGCGCCAACCTGTTCCTCTTCCCGCTGGACAACGAGCACCAGTGGTTCCGCTACCACAGCCTGTTCGCCAGCTACCTGCGCGATGCCCTGCAGCGCTACTACCCCGGCCACGCCGCGCAGTTGCACCAACTGGCGGCGCAGTGGTACCTGAGCGAGCAGCGCCCGGTACCGGCCATCGACCATCTGCTGCAAGCCGGCGCCCGCGACGAGGCGGCGCACCACCTGAGCCGTCATGTCGGCGAGTTCATGGACGTCGGCCGTTCGCGCCTGCTGCTGCGCTGGCTCGATCAGATTCCGCCGCAGACCCTGCAGCGCTACCCGAACCTGTGCCTGGGCTATTCCTGGACCCTGGCCCTGCACCGCCGCTACACCGACGCCCTGGCCAGCATCGCGCTGCTGCGTGGCGCCACAGAGGACGGCGAGCAACCGGCGGCCCTGGAGGCGGAAACCATCCGCTGCCTGCTGTTCGCCGTCACCGACCAGGTGGAAGCCTGCTGCGAGGCCGGCTTGGCGCATATCCAGCGCATCCCCGATGACGAGCAGTTCCAGTACGGCGTGATCGCCAACTGCCTGGGCTACAGCCTGGTCTCCACCGGGCGCTACGAAGAGGCGCGGCGCCTGCTGTCGCGGGCCATCCTGCGCTGTTCGCAGAGCCGCACGCAGTCCATGGGCAGCGTGGCCAGTTGTCTGGAAGGCGCGCTGGACATGATCCAGGGGCGCCTGGGCAACGCGGTGGCGCGCCTGCAGGCGGCCTTCCCGACGCAAGTCGCTGGCGGCGCGGAAAAGATCCTCGCCGGGCGTCCCTCGCTGGAAATCACCCTGTCCATCGCCCTCTACGAAACCGATGCGCTGGATGAAGTGGAGCAACTGCTGGGCGACGTGCTGCCCCACGCCAAGGAGAGCAGCCCGCCGGATTCGCTGATTTCCTCCCATGTGCTGCTGGCCCGCGTGGCCCTGCTCAAGGGCGACCGCGATGCCTGGCTGCGCCTGCTGGCGGACCTGGAGCAAATCGGCCTGCAAGCCGGCTCGGCACGGGTGATCTGCTCGGCGTGGCTGGAGCGCGCCCGCGCGGCGACCCTGGAGAATCGGCTGGAGTCGGCACGCCAGGCCTTGCGCTACGCCGAGATCCATGGCGACTGGGAACGGCCAGGTATCCTGCTGCATGGCAACGATGTCGACACCCCGAGCATCGCCCGCTTCCGCCTGTGCATCGCCCAGGGCGACTGCGCGGAAACCGAGCTCGAACTGCGCGCGGCGATGGTTGAAGCCCAGAGCCGCCAGCACCATCGCCGCGAACTCAAGCTGCGCCTGCTGCATGCCCTGGCGCTCAGCGCCCTGGAGCGCACCGAGGAATCCTTCGAGGCGCTCAGCGAGGCGCTGCGCTTCGCCAGCCACGAAGGCTTCATGCGTACCTTCCTCGACGAAGGCCCGCGCCTGGGCAGCCTGCTGCAACGCTGGGCGGTGCCGCATCAGGCGCAGTCGCGGGCGCTGGGCATCGAGCCGCGCTTCCTCACCACCCTGCTGCAACGCTTCGTCGGCCACGGCGAAACGCCGAGCAACGGCCAGGCGGCCGGCGCCGCCGGTGAAGGCCTGACCACCCGCGAAATCCAGGTGATCCGCCTGCTGGCGGCGGGGCACCGGAACAAGGTGATCGCCGAGAAGATGTTCCTCTCCGAATTCACCGTGAAATCGCACCTGCGCAACATCAACGCCAAGCTTGGCGCCCAGGGGCGTACCGAGGCGGTGGCGATTGCGCGGGCGCGCGGCCTTCTGGATTGATCACCGCCATTCCCCTGCAGCGGACCGGACCCTGCCCTGGCCCGATGCAACGAACAGGCGCCCCCACCCACAAAAAAGGCCGCCCGAAGGCGGCCTGAAAGTGCGGTGACACCGCACACTGTGACCACTTACTGCTTGGCGGCCCAGGCGTTGAAGCGCTGCTCCAGTTGCTCGCCATGGTCGGCCCAGAAGGCCGCATTCATCGCCACCTGGCCGGCCAGGTTGGCTTCGTCGGTTGGCATGTTGGCGCGGCGCGCAGCGTCCACCAGCGGGACGGCGGCGCGGTTCACCGGGCCGTAGGCGATCTGCTGGGCGTAGTTCTTCTGCTGCTCGGTCTGCAACGCGTACTGGATGAAGCGCAGACCTTCCTCGGTGTTCTTCGCACCCTTGGGAATGGCGAAAGCGTCCATGTCGTAGATGCCGCCGTTCCACACCACGCGCAGCTGGCTCTCGTTCTGTACTGCGGCGATCCGGCCGTTGTAGGCGGAACTCATCACCACGTCGCCCGAGGCGAGGTACTGCGGCGGCTGGGCGCCGGCTTCCCACCACTGGATGCTCGGCTTGATCTGGTCGAGCTTCTTGAAGGCGCGGTCCTGGCCTTCCTTGCTCCCGAGCACGGTGTACACATCCTTCGGCGCCACGCCGTCGGCCATCAGGGCGAACTCCAGGGTGTACATCGCGCCCTTGCGCAGGCCGCGCTTGCCGGGGAATTTCTGCGTGTCCCAGAAGTCCGCCCAGCCGGTCGGCGCGCTCTTGAGCTTGTCGGCGTTGTAGGCCAGCACCGTGGACCAGACGAAGAAGCCCACGCCGCAAGGCTGCACAGCGCCATCCAACAGATCGGGAGCGAGCCTGGCGATATCCGCCTGCTCGCCGATTTC
The DNA here is from genome assembly GCF_002796985.1 of Pseudomonas sp. Taxonomy (GTDB): domain Bacteria; phylum Pseudomonadota; class Gammaproteobacteria; order Pseudomonadales; family Pseudomonadaceae; genus Pseudomonas. The sequence continues at coordinate 22,778 of NZ_PEKX01000023.1, forward strand.
CTGCAGCAGGCCGTCATCGCAGGCCCGCGCCAGTTCCGGCATTTCCATCTCCACGACATCCCAGGAGACGCTGCCGGTGTCCACCTGCACCTTGACCTTGGCCATTTCACCGTTGAACTCGTCGGCGATCAGGCGGCTACCGCTCTGCTGCATGTAGGGCTGGTAGAAGGCCTTGACCTGGGCGGCCTTGTTGGCGCCGCCGTGGGAGACCACGGTGAGGTCGGCGAAAGCAGGGAAAGTCGCCGCGCAGCCAAGGGCGCAAGCGAGGGAGGAACTCAGGATCTTGTTCATTGTTATGGTCTCCGGTGAGTAGACGGCCCGCCTTGCGGCAGGCGGCGCCATCCGGGCCTCCAAGGGCTCGCATGGCGCACTGCCAGCTAGTCTTGGGGCTCGCAGGCAAGCTCCACAATCAGACGGAACTACAATTCGGAAGGCCCCGCTCGTATCCCGGTACGAAGCCCGCAAGGCTCGTTCAAGCCAGGCGCGACAAGGCCTCGCGCTTGGTGGCATCCTTGCCGGCCGAATCACCCGTCATCCCGTTTGCGGACCTGCCATGCCTTTTCATATCCAGGACATCCTCGACAACGCTTCCCTGCGCACTCGCCTGCTCGGCGGCAGCGAGGGCGTCGGCCGGCGCCTGCGCTGGGCGCACGTGTGCGAACTGGCGGACCCGAGCGAGTGGCTGGGTGAAGGCGACCTGCTGATGACCACCGGCATCGGCATTCCTGCTGCGGCCCAGGCGCAGCGGGACTACCTGCAACGCCTCGCCGGGGCGCGCATCTCGGGGTTGATGATCGGCGAGAACATGCAGGCGCCGGCGGATATCCAGGCCTTGCAGGACGAAGCGTGCCGGCTGGGTTTTCCGCTGCTGATGACCGATTACGCGGTGCCCTTCTCCGCCGTGACCCGCGCCATCGTCGACGCCAGCAAGCAGGAAGAACACGAACGCCGCAGCGCCGTGACGCGCATCTATGAAAGCGCCCGCATCGGCCTGCGCGGGTTCGGCCTGGCCGCACTGTTGAAGCGGCTGTGCAGCGACGTGCGTGCGCAGCTCTATCTGTTCGATTCGGCCAGCCTGCAACCCTGGCAGGAGGGCCTGCCGCCGCTGCCCGAAAGCTGGCGCGCAACCCTGGCCCAGCGCCGCTCGGTGCCAGACACCGTGACCCGCTGCAGCAATGGCGAGCAGGAAGCGCTGGTGATGCCGTTGCCGTCGCTGACCACCTGCGAGATTCTCGCCACCGGCGGCGAGCTGCTCGACTACGGCCTGCTGCACCACATCGTGGCAGTGCTGGGCATCGAGCTGGAGCGCGCCCAGGTCGAGCACGAGCGCATGCTGCGCCTGGGCTCGGAATTGCTGGATGACCTGCTGCAACAGCGCCTCACCGAGCGCGCCGCGCAGGAACGCCTGGCGCAGCTGCATTGCCCGGTGGAAGCGGCCTGCATCGTACTCGCACGGGCTGCCGGCGAACTACCGAAACACTGGCAACAGCGCCTGCAGCGACTGGGCGCGGGCCTGCTGGTGCGCAACCAGGGCAACGAGCTGATCCTGCTGCTGGACGACCCTGCTCGCGCTGCGGCGCTGCAAGCCGAACTGGCGTGCACCCTCGGCCGCAGCAACCCGCTGGGCCACGCGCTGCGGGCGCTGGAGGCGTTGCGCGAGGCGCGACTGGCGCTGGCCCATGCCACCGCACAGCGCCCGCTGGTGGCCTATGCCGATGCCCAGGGCGAACAATCCTGGCTGCCGGCAAGCCTGGAGGAAGCACGCCGAGTGCATCGCCGGGTGCTGGGTGCGCTGGCGGATTATGACGCACAACAGGGCGGCCAGTTGCAGCACACCCTGCGGGTTTTCCTCGAACAGAACCGCTCCTGGCAGAAGGCCGCGCAACTGCTCAACGTGCACAAGCAGACGCTGGTCTACCGCATCCGTCGCATCGAGGAAATCACCGAGCGCTCACTGGATTCCACCGAAGACGTGGCCGTCCTCTGGATCGCGCTGCGCTCGGCGCAGATTGCCGGAATCGACACCGGACTCAGGGAATGATCACGAAACTCTTGCGCACGGTCTCGCGGATATCCCAGGTGCCCTGACAGTTCGCCGGGAACAGCACGGCATCGCCGGCGCGCAGTTCGATCGGCTCGCCGTCGTCTGGGATGAACAGGCAATGGCCGCTGATGAAGTGGCTGAACTCCCGCGACAGCACCTGGCGCCGCCAGCGGCCGGGCGTGCATTCCCAGACGCCAGTGAGCAGGCCGCCCTCGCCCTCTTCGGCATGGGTCGCGGCGCTGGAGACCGGTTCGCCCTGGGGCTCTTTCACCGGTTGTGCAGTGGGAAGTTCAAGGCCGGCAGTACCGGTGAGCAGGATCGGTTGGGGCATGGGGCTTTTCTCCTAGAGGTCCTTGTCTTCGAGCCCTGCCGGGGCAAAGCCGGCCAGGGTACGGTCGAGCCAGCCGCCTTGGCGGTTCTGCGCCTCGGCCTGCTCCTTGCGGTGCACAGCACTGCGCACCATCAGGCCGCCGATATAGCGCAGCGGTTCGAGCGGGAAGCGCTTGGGCTGCCGGCCAACCAGGCCGCAACGGCTCCACTCGTCATCGATGCCCAGCGCCAGACTGGCGAGGATGCGCCCGCCCAGGCGGCTCGGGCCGACGCCGTTGCCGCTCCAGCCGATGCCGTAGACGATGTGCGGCGCACCGTTCAGGTGGCCGAACACCGGCAGGCTGTCGTAGGTGCGGTCAATGGGGCCGGACCAGCTGTGGGTCACCGCTACGTCGTGCAGTTGCGGGTAGGTGCGGCGCAGGTCCTGCTCGGTGTCTTCGCTGAGCTGCGGGTTGTGGTCGTAGCTCTCGTCGATGCGGCTGGCGAAGCTGATCATCCCGGTGCCCTTGCCGAAGGCGATGCGGCCGTCCTGCGTGGTGCGGTAATAGTCGACCATCAGCTGTGAATCGGTGACGGCTTCGCCGCCGGTCCAGCCGATCTGCTCCAGACGCTCGGGGATCGGCGCGGTGGCGACCACGGTGCTGGTCACCGGCAGGATGGTCCGGCGCAGTTCGGGAATCGCCGCCGCCCAGGCATTGGTCGCCATCACAACCTTCGGTGCGCGCAGTTCACCGCCGGGCGTGCGAATCACCGCCGGCTGGCCGCGATCCAGGCTGAGCATCGGGGTGTTCTCGAAGATCTGCACGCCCTTCTCCAGCGCCACCCGGCGCAGGCCGCGCACCAGGCGGGCCGGCTGCACGGTGGCGTTGCTGGCTTCGAGCACGCCTTCGAGGTGTTTCGCGGAGCCGGCGCGGCGCGCCACTTCGCTGTCGGGGAGTGACTGGAACACCGGCTCGCCGAGACGTTCGCAGGTTTGCTGCACGCCCTTCCAGGCGCCGCGCTGCGCATCGGTGGTGGCGGTCCACAACCAGCCGGCGCGGCGGAAGTGCGCGTCGATGTCATGGGCCTGGCAGAACGCCTCGATCTCGCCGATGGCTGCCGCCGAAGCGCGGGCCAGGCGCAGTGCCTCGTCCTTGCCGCACTGCGCGGCGAGCGAGCTGATCTTCGGCCACCAGGACATGACGAAGCCGCCATTGCGCCCGGAGGCTCCGCCGCCGCAGATGTCGCGTTCGATGATGGCGATGCGGCAGTCGGGCTTGAGTTCCAGCAGGCGCAGCGCGGTCCAGAGGCCGACGAAGCCACCGCCGACGATCGCCACGTCGACCTCTAGCAGGCCTTCAAGCGCAGGCAGCGGTGTCAGCTCGGAGGCGATTTCCTCCAGCCACAGGGAACGTTTCATGTGCGGATTCCAGATTGAACGGTAGTGGCGCCACTGTCCTGCGTCAGGCCAGTGGCGAACAATCGTCCATTCCATGCAATCCGGGGGAAGGCCTCATACGAAGATATGAAGCGTGTGAGCGAATGCGCTCTTCGCCCTGTACCGTGCCTGAGCTCACCCCCCCAGCCCTCTCCCTCAGGGCGAGGGAGCAGACCGTGCCGGCTGACGCTACGATGGTTTCATCCTGCGCCGAACGGTCCCCTCTCCCGCTTGAGGAGCGGGGCGCGCAGCCAGGGTTAGGGTGAGAGGCTCTGTTCCTTTGGGAGCGGGTTTATCCGCGCGGATCAGGCCTTGGGCTTCTTCGGTGCCAGGCCCGGCTTGGAGAACTTCACGATCAGCCAGTTATCCGATTTGCCGTGCTTGACCGTAACCTCGGCCACGCGAATGCTCGCCAGCACCGTGGCCAGTACCTGGCGGGCGTCCAGGCCCGGCTTGATGTATTGGTCGAGCTGTTCGTAGAGGCGATAGCTGATCATGCCGTTGCGCAACGCATGGGTCTCGAAGTCGCCGATGGCCTTGGCGTCGGCCTCGGTGCGGTTCGGGTTCAGGGTGTGCGCCAGCACGTCGACGACGTTCTTGTCATCGGCGATCGCCACCAGCATGAAGCGCTTGGCCACTTCCTGCAGCACGCGCCGGTACGCAGCGTCGTTGTACTCGCTGTACAGCACCGCCTCGACCAGCTTCTGCTTGTCGAAAGTCAGCGCCAGGCGGAAGCGCGTGCCGGCGTAGTCCACGCCGTCCTTGCAGCGCGCGGTGACGCCCATGGGCTGCAGGCATTCGACGAAGCCCTGCGGCTTGCCGAAGCCCTTCTGCGCTGCGCCATAGTTGTACTTGCCGAACAGCGGCTCAGCCGCTGAAGCCCAGCCCGCCACGCACATCAACAGTGCGCCCATTGCCCATCTGCCCATCACACACCAGCCCCGTTCAATGCCCATTCCAAACTCGTCTCACTCGATGCAAGGCACGCGAGGATAGAGGATTCGGCGGCGTTATGGCGCCCCGGCACCGATGACTGGCCACTGGAGAATGCAGGTTTGCGAGCAAGCACCTCGCGAGCGGTCGATTGGCGCGGCCCACAGGAATCCCTATAATCGGTAACGCGTTACCCATAAAACAACTCGCCAATGGTAACGCGTTACCCAGGACATGCCGCCCCATGAAAGACGCCAAGGACAGAGCCACCCGCGACGCCTTCGAAGCCCCGCGCAAGGGTCGCCCCCGCAAGGAGGGCGCCATGACCAACGCCGAGAAACAGGCCGCCTACCGCAAACGCCGAGCGGAGGCCGGTGGTGGCGCCGTGATGCTGAACAATGAAGAAATCTGGCTGCTCTGCCATGCCCTGGATGGCAAGGTCTGGGAAGCCGATGCCGAGCAACGCCAGAAGCTCATCGCCCGACTGCGCAAGCGGGTAGTCTGAGCCCCGGCTTGAGCCCACCGAACTGGCGGCGGCGACCGGCCTGTAACGAGAGTCCGCCAAGTTCATGACTCATCGTGTAGAAGCGCACTCTGCCCACGATGCTTCCAGGCCGGCGTCGATGTGCCTCGGGAATGGCGATCGCGAACGGAATCCGCTCCTGGGCACAGGATAATTTCAAAACTTTGGCTATCTATTAGAAATTTTATATTCCTTCAGGTTATGAGATAGACCAATTCATTCCTTCTCCGCGCCACTCCCGCGCTGCCACACTCGGCCTCGCCGGCGGGCCATCCCCGCCGCTCTGGAACGGGCCTTTCCACCCTTTAGGGCCCGTACTCGATCATCACGGGAAACCGTCGCACGAACGGCGCCCGAGAAGGAGCTGGATATTCATGAAGAAACTCACTGCCGTTACCGCCCTCGCCCTGGCCGTCCTCTCCGGGCTGGCCCACGCCGACCGTCTGGACGATATCAAGAAGGCCGGCGTGCTGCGCGTCGCCGCGTTCGACAGCAACCCGCCGTTCGGCTTCGTCGACGGCAAGAGCAAGCAGATCGAAGGCCTCGACGTGGATTACGCCAAGGCCCTGGCTGACAAGCTCGGCGTCAAGCTACAGGTACTGCCGACCAACCCGGCCAACCGCATTCCGCTGCTCACTGCCAACAAGGTCGACCTGGTGCTGGCCAACTTCACCATCACCCCCGAACGCGCCGAGCAGGTGGATTTCAGCATCCCCTACTTCTCCTCCGGGCAGCAGTTCATCGTCCGCAAGGGCAGCCTGAAGTCGCCGGAAGACCTGAACAAATGGCGCGTCGGTGTCGACAAGGGCACGGTCAACGAAGGCGTGCTGCGCGACAAGTTCCCCGGCGCCAAGGTCATCGCCTACGACGACACACCGTTCGCCTTCACTGCCCTGCGCAACGGTCAGGTCCAGGCCATCACCCAGGACGGCCCGAAGCTGATCGGCCTGCTGGCCAACGTGCCGGACAAGGACAAGTACGAAGTGCCGCCGTTCACCATCTCCAATGACCTGATCGGCGTTGGCATTCCCAAGGGCGAGAAGGCCCTGGCCGCGTTCGTCAACCAGAGCCTTACGGAGCTGGAAGCCGGTGGCCAGGCCCAGACCATTTACGACACCTGGTTCGGCCCCACGACCAAGACGCCCCTGGCGCGCCTGTACAAGATCGGCGACAAGAGCTGATCCCCGCCGCACGTAGCGCACCACCGCACGCCCCACAGCCGTGGGGCGTTGCCGTTCCTACCTCGACTGGATTCCCAAGATGTTCGGCGCACTGCTCGCCCCGACCTACCTGAGCTGGCTGCTCGACGGCTTCCTGCTCACCCTCGGCATTTCCCTGTTCTGCTCAGTTGTCGCCACCCTGCTCGGCGCGCCGCTGGCGGTTGCCCGGCAGGCGAAGTCGCGTTGGCTGGCGTGGCCGGCGCGGGCCTATCTCGCGTTGTTCCGCAATACGCCGCTGCTGGTACAGCTGTTCTTCTGGTACTTCGGCGTGCCGGCGCTGCTGCCGGAGGACTTCGTCTTCTGGCTCAACACGCCCCATGAGCTGGGCTGGCTGGCTTGGCCGTCCTTCGAATTCCTCGCCGCCGCCTGGGGCCTGACGCTCTACACCACGGCGTTCATCGCCGAGGAGTTTCGCGCCGGCATCGCCTCGGTCAGCACGCAGCAGCGTGAAGCCGGCATGGCGCTGGGCCTGCGTCCGATCCAGGTGTGGTGCTGGGTGATCCTGCCGCAGGCGCTGCGCACCGCGCTGCCGCCGCTAATGGGGCAATACATGAACGCGCTGAAGAACTCCTCGCTGGCCATGGCCATCGGGCTGGCGGAACTGTCCTACGCGTCGCGCCAGGTGGAGACGCAGACCTTCAAGACCTTCCAGGCCTTCGGCATCGCCACCCTGCTGTACATCGGCGCCATCGCGCTGATCGAGGCGCTGGGCCAGGCGCTGCAGCAGACCCGCCGCTACCGCCAGGGAGCCTGACATGGACTTCTCCGTCATCCACGACAACCTCTCCTACTTCCTCGTCGGCGCCTACCCGGACGGCCCTCTGGGCGGCGCTGCGCTGACCATCCTGCTCGCGCTGGCCTCCGGCATCGTCTCGGCCATCATTGGGCTGGCGCTGGGTATCGCGCTGTCGGTGCTGCGCGGCAAGCCGCGCCTGCTGCTGGTGGCCGTCCTCGGGTTCTTCCGCGCGATCCCGGTGCTGATGCTGATCTTCTGGGTCTACTTCCTGCTGCCCATCGTCCTGCACATCGACGTACCGGCGCTGGGCACCGTGGTCTGCGCGCTGTCGCTGATCGGCGGCGCCTATCTTGCGCACTCGGTGCACGCCGGCATCGAAAGCCTGCCCAAGGGCCAGTGGGACGCCGCCCGCGCGCTGGGCCTGCGCCCCTGGCAGGTGCTCACCCTGGTGATCCTGCCGCAAGCGCTGCCGATCATGCTGCCGTCCTTCCTCAATCAATGGGTCTCGCTGATCAAGGACACCTCCCTGGCCTACGTGATCGGCGTCGGCGAGCTGTCCTTCGTCGCCACCCAGGTGAGCAACCGGGTGATGGTCCACCCCACGGAAGTATTCCTGTTCGTCGCCCTGCTCTACTTCCTGCTGTGCTCAGCGCTGGACCTGATGGCGGCGTTGCTGGGGAGGCTGGGGCCGGACTCCCGCAAGGCAGTGTGAGGCTCAGTACTCATCGTGCCGCCGCCACCAGGGCCCCTGCTCGTTACGCCCCAGCGGCGCGCGATCGAGCCATTGGAACAGACCCCAGAGCGCATCCAGGCCACGGGCGTAGGTGGAGTAGCTGTGGTAGAGCGCGTCGCCGTCGCGCACGAAGGCACTCATGCCCGGGAGGTCACGGGTGAACGTCGCCACATCGGTGCCACAGCAGGCGGCCGTTTCCACTACGGGTGCGGGTGCCGGGCCAGTGGCGGGGCCTTCGCGGCGGAAGTTGTAGTCGACCTCCCCGCCGCGCTGCTGCGCCTCGGTGAAGGACACGTTGAAGTCGTAGTTGAAGCCACTGCCGTGGGATGACGCCCAGGGGAAGCTCCAGCCCATGCGCCGGCGGTAGGCCAGCAGTTTTTCCAGCGGCGCGCGGGAGACCGCCACCAGGCTCACGTCGTGGTTCGCCAGGTGGGTGGCGTAGCCATCGAAGCCATCGGCGATGTTCGAGCAGGACGGGCAGCCGGCGCGGTAGTCCGGGCCGAACATGAAGTGGTAGACCAGCAACTGCGAGCGACCGGCGAACAGGTCCGCCAGGCTCGCTTCGCCCTGCTCGGTGTCGAAGCGGTAGTCCTTGTCGATCAGCACCCAGGGCAGCGCCTGGCGTTTGCGCGCCAGTTCGTCGCTGCGTCGGGTCAGGGCCTTTTCCTCGGCCAGCAGTTCCAGGCGCGCGGCCAACCATTCTTCGCGGGTGCCTGTAGCGTGGGCAGTCATGGCAGTTCTCCTCCGCCAGCGGCGGCTCGGTGGGCATGGCTTAGACTAGGCTGCTGGCCGACGACGACGGGAGTGACAAAGTTGGCAGGATTTCCATGGATTCGCTGATCACCGCGGCGGCTCGTGCCCTGGCAGCGGGCGACCCGCTGGGCGCGCTGAACCGCGTGGCACTGCGCGAAGACCCGCCGGCGCTGGCCCTGCGCGGCATCGCCATGGCCCAGCTGGGCGATTTCCCCCGTGCGCGCACCCTGCTGCGGCGAGCCGCCCGCGCCTTCGGTGCCCACGAGCCAATAGAGCGCGCGCGCTGCCGGGTGGCCGAAGCGGAAGTGGCGCTGGCCAGCCGCGAGCTGAACTGGCCGACCGCACCGTTGGAGCAAGCGGCGCAGGTGCTGCACAGCCATGGCGACAGGATCAACGCCGCCCATGCCCGTTACCTGCTGATCCGCCGTGCGTTGCTGATCGGCCAGCTCGATCAGGCCCATGCCGCGCTTGCCGAGCTGGAGCCGAAATTGTTACCGGCTCCGCTGCGCGCAGTGCATTGGCTGATTGCATCCGGTATCGCCGTCCGCCGGCTTCAGGCCGGTGAGGCACGGACCGCTTTGCGCAAGGCCGCCGAGGCAGCTGTCGCATCGGGCATTCCCGCCCTGCGCGCAGAGGTCGACTCGGCGGCGCGCATCCTCGAGTCGCCAGCAGCCAGGCGGATCGGCCGAGGGGAGACACACCTGCTGTCGCTGGATGAAGTGGAGGGCCTGCTGCGCTCCGACGCTCTGGTGGTGGACGCCTGCCGCTTTCGCATCGGCAGCCTGTCGCTGGGCAGTCGCCCAGTCCTCTTCGCCCTCGCCCGCGCGCTGGCCGAAGCCTGGCCGGGCGATGTATCGCGTACCGAGCTGATCGGTCGGGTATTTCGCACCCTCCACCCGGACGAAACCCACCGCGCGCGCCTGCGGGTGGAAATCGGCCGCTTACGCCGCCTGCTGCAAGCCCTGGCCGGCATCGAGTCGACGCCTCGCGGTTTTCGGCTGGTCGCCGCCAATCCGGTGGTCCTTGCGCCACCGCTGGAGGACGCCAACGCTGAGGTGCTGGCGCTGCTCAGCGATGGCCAGGCCTGGTCCAGCTCGGCCCTGGCCCTGGCCCTGGATACCAGCCAGCGCAGCGTGCAGCGGGCCCTCGAAACGCTGGCCGAAGCCGGGCGGGTGCAGGCGCTCGGACAAGGGCGCGCGCGGCGCTGGACGCTGCCGCCAGCGCCGGGATTCGCGACGACCTTGTTACTCCCCGCGCCCTTCGGTGTCTGAATAGGCTGAAGGCTCCCACCCACAACGTGCAGGGCTAGACCATGACTACCCACTACAAGCAAACCCCGGCGCAAATACTGCAGGAATACGGCCCCTTCCCCGGCGTCAGCGCCGTCCACGGCCTGACCTACGACGGCCAGCGCGTCTGGTTCGCCGTTGGCGAGCGCCTGCAGAGCCTCGACCCGAAGGACGGCCATCTGGAGCGCACCATTGACGTGCCCGCCCACGCAGGTACCGCCTTCGACGGCAAGCACCTGTACCAGATCGGCGAAAGCATCATCCAGAAGATCGACCCGGCCAGCGGCAAGGTGCTCTCGACCATCCCGGCACCGGGGAATGGCGGCGATTCCGGCATGGCCTGGGCGGAAGGCTCGCTCTGGGTCGGCGAGTACCGCGCACGGAAGATTCATCAGATCGACCCGGAAACTGGTGAAGTCCTGCGCACGATTGATTCAAATCGTTTCGTCACCGGGGTGACCTGGGTCGAAGGCCAACTCTGGCATGGCACCTGGGAACCGGAATCGACCTACAGCGAGCTACGCCGCATCGACCCGCAGTCCGGCGCGGTTCTGGAGCAACTGGACATGCCTGAAGGCGTGCACGTTTCCGGCCTGGAAGCCGACGGTGGCGAGCGCTTCTACTGCGGCGGCGGCAACAGCGGCAAGGTCCGCGCGGTACGCCGGCCGCGCTAAGGGCGGCAATCTGGGCTAGTGTGGGCGCCTCACTGGAGATGGCCGCACTGGCCCGGAGATCGAGCATGGATTGGCTGGAACACCGAATCCCCCCGCCCCTGGTGGCGATCATCACTGCTGTGCTGATGTGGTTGGCGGCACGCCCGATCGACCCACTCGGCAACCGGCTGTGGCTGGCCCTGCTGGTGGCACTGGCCGGGGTTGCGGTGTGCCTGGCGGGCGTGGCGTCGTTCCGCCGCGCGCGCACCACGGTCAATCCGCTGAAGCCGGACAGCGCCTCCTCCCTGGTGGTCGCCGGCATCTACCGGCACACACGCAATCCCATGTACCTGGGCTTCGCCATCGTGCTGCTGGGTTGGTGCGTGTTCCTCGGCTCGGCCCTGGCGGTGCTCGGCGTGGCCGCTTTCGTGCTATACATCGGGCGCTTCCAGATTCGTCCGGAGGAGCGTGCGCTGCGCGGGCTGTTCGGTGCGGAGTTCGACGCTTTCTGCGGCCGGGTGCGACGTTGGGTCTGACGCTGTTTCTGACAGACATCAGGCAAATCGCCATTGCCTTCTGACCGACAGGGATGAGATATTTGCAAATGCTAAGTATTCTCATCCATGAAAAGCTCACCAAGGCCTGCCGTGTCCCCTTCGCTCTTGCTGGTGGAAGACGATTCCCGTCTTCGCCTGGACCTCGAACGCCACTTCTGTCAGCGCGGTTTTAACGTCACTACTTGTGCCAACGGTGACCAGGGCCTGGTCGCCGTCCACCAGAACGATTTCGACCTGGTCCTGCTGGACATCATGCTGCCTGGCGTCGATGGCCTGTCCCTGCTGGATACCTTGCGCAGCGCACGCACTACGCCGGTGATGCTGATGTCCGCCCTCGGCGCGGAACAGGACCGCATCACCGGCTTTACCCGTGGCGCCGACGACTACCTGCCCAAGCCTTTCAGCCTGGCGGAGCTGGACGCGCGTATCGACGCCCTGCTGCGCCGGGTCAACCTGGATCGCACCCGTACGGCACAGCCCGAGCCGCAACGGCATAGCTCGCTGCAGTTCGACGATGAACTGCAGGACGTTTCCCGTAATGGTGAACACGCAGGTCTTACGCATTCCGAGTACCGCCTGCTGGCCACGCTGAACGCCCATGCCGGCGAGGCGCTGAGCAAGAGCTTCCTCTACCAGAGCGTGCTGCACCGTGCTTACACGCGCCTCGACCGAGGGCTGGACGTGCACGTCTGCAACGTGCGCCGCAAGCTGGCCGCCATCGGTGCGCAGCAGGTGCAGATCCAGGCGGTTCGCGGCCAGGGTTACATCCTGGTAGACGCGGAACGGCACTGATGCGCCGTCACCCGCTGCTGTGGAAGATTGCCGCGCTGCAGGTCGGCTTCTGCCTGCTGCTGACCTGGCTGATCTGGACCTGGGGTCTGTCGCTGGAGCGCAGCACCTACTTCCTCGGCAACGAGGACCGTGACTATCTGGCGCGCTACGCCCAGCAGGCCGAAACGATCTGGCAGCAACAGGGCGCCGAAGGCGTGGAGCGCTTCCGCCATGAGCTGTCCACCGCCGAGGACACCTGGGTCGCGGTGATCGGTTCACACCTGCAGAGCCTGGGCAGCACGCCGCTGACGGCGGAGGAATCCAGCCACCTGACCTTCATGCGCAAGCTGGACTGGCCGATGAGCCGGCGCCTGCAAGACGAGCTGCCGTACGTCAGCATCGAATTCCCCGAGCATCCCGAGCGCGGCCGGCTGGTCATGCAGTTGCCCGAGCGACTACTGCCCAGTGGCCTCACGCCCTGGACCCACCTGTTCAGCCACGGCGTGGTGCCGACCCTGCTCGCCGCCCTCCTCGGCCTGCTGATCTATCGCCACCTGGTACTGCCGCTCAATCGCCTGCGCGCCCGCGCCGATGCGCTGCGTGCGGACGACCTGGACAGCGAAAGGCCCGGCACGCCGCTGGCCCACCGCCGCGACGAGCTGGGCGAACTGGCGCAGGCCTTCGACCACATGGCCGAGCGCCTGCGGCACAGCCTGGCGCAGCAACGCCTGCTGCTGCGCACCCTGTCCCACGAGTTGCGCACGCCACTGGCGCGCCTGCGTATTGCCCATGACAGCGACCTGCCCCCAGAGCAATTGCGCGAACGCCTGGACCGCGAAATCCACGACATGCAGCGCCTGCTGGAAGACACCCTCGACCTCGCCTGGATGGACACCGAGCGCCCGCAACTGGAGCGCGAACCGGTGCTGGTGCTGTCGGTGTGGGAAGCGCTGAGCGAGGACGCCTGCTTCGAAAGCGGCTGGGAACCCGTGCGGCTGCCCTGCTCGTTGGGCATCGACTGCGTGGTGCAGGTGCATCTGGACAGCTTCGCCCAGGCCATCGAGAACCTGCTGCGCAACGCCATCCGCCATTCCCCGCGCGACGGCAGCGTGCGCCTGGACGGTTGGCGCGAGGGCGCGTCCTGGCACCTGTGCGTCAGCGACGACGGCCCCGGTGTCGCCGAAGAAGACCTCGAACGCATCTTCCAGCCCTACCAGCGGCTGCAGCCGTCCGAGTCCAGCGGATTCGGCCTCGGCCTGGCTATCGCCCGACGCGGCGTCGAGCTGGCGGAGGGGCGGCTATGGGCTGAAAACGGCACTGCCAAAGGCCACTCCGGTCTCTGCCTGCACCTGCTGCTGCCTGCCGCAGCGATGAGCAACCTTGGCCAGCAAAGCCTCACAAGTGTTTAGAAAGTTAATGCGCTTTACTAGCAAATAGCAGTCATTATCATTTGGCGATCTTTTAGTTGCCGGAGATCACCGATGTCCTCCCGTTCGATGCCGTTCCTTCCGCCCTTCCTGCTGCTGTCCAGCGGCCTGCTGTCTTTCGCCGTACAGGCCGCCAGCGCCGACTCTGCTGTCGCCGAGTTCGACAGCGAGACTATCGTCGCCACCGCCGCGGAGGAAGCCAAGCAGATGCCGGGCGTGTCGATCATCACTGCCGAGGACATCAAGAAGCGCCCGCCGGCCAGCGACCTGTCGCAGATCATCCGTACCATGCCGGGCGTCAACCTCACCGGCAACTCCACCAGCGGCCAGCGCGGCAACAACCGGCAGATCGACATCCGCGGCATGGGCCCGGAGAACACCCTGATCCTGGTGGACGGCAAGCCAGTCGGCAGCCGCAACGCCGTGCGCTACGGCTGGCGTGGCGAGCGCGACTCGCGCGGTGACACCAACTGGGTGCCGGCCGACCAGGTGGAGCGCATCGAAGTGCTGCGCGGCCCGGCGGCGGCGCGCTACGGCAACGGCGCGGCGGGCGGCGTGGTGAACATCATCACCAAGCAGGCCGGCCAGCAAACCCACGGCGACGTCACCGTCTACAGCAACTTCCCGCAGCACAAGGATGAAGGCGCTACCCAGCGCATGACCTTCGGCCTCAACGGCCCGCTGACCGACACCCTGAGCTACCGCGTGTACGGCAACGTCGCCAAGACCGACTCGGACGACTGGGACATCAACGCCGGCCACGAATCCAACCGCACCGGCAACCAGGCCGGCACCCTCCCCGCCGGCCGCGAAGGCGTGCGCAACAAGGACGTCAACGGCCTGCTCAGCTGGCACCTGACGCCGGAACAGACCCTCGACTTCGAAGCCGGCTTCAGCCGCCAGGGCAACATCTACACCGGCGATACGCAGAACACCAACAGCAACGCCAACGTGAAGTCCATGCTCGGTCACGAGACCAACCGCATGTACCGCGAGAACTACTCGATCACCCATCGCGGCAACTGGGACTTCGGCAGCTCCATGGCCTACCTGCAGTACGAGAAGACCCGCAACAGCCGCATCAACGAAGGCCTGGCCGGCGGCACCGAGGGCATCTTCAGCAACACCGACTTCTACACTGCGACCCTGCGCGACCTCACCGCCCACGGCGAAGTGAACCTGCCGCTGCACGCCTGGCGCGACCAGACCCTGACCCTGGGCAGCGAATGGGTGCAGCAGAAGCTCGACGACCCCAGCGCCAACACCCAGGCCACCAGCGAAGGCGGCTCGGTGCCGGGCCTGACCAGCAGCAACCGCGACACCACCTCGCAGGCGCAGATCTTCTCGCTGTTCGCCGAGGACAACATCGAGCTGATGCCCGGCACCATGCTCACTCCGGGCCTGCGCTGGGACCACCACAGCATCGTCGGCGACAACTTCAGCCCATCGCTGAACCTGTCCCACGCGCTGACCGACACCGTCACCCTGAAGGCCGGCATCGCCCGCGCCTACAAGGCGCCGAACCTGTACCAGCTGAACCCCGACTACCTGCTCTACAGCCGTGGCCAGGGCTGCTACGGCCAGAGCACCAGCTGCTACCTGCAGGGCAACGAGGACCTCAAGGCGGAAACCAGCGTCAACAAGGAACTGGGCATCGAGTTCCAGAAGGACGGCCTGATCGCCGGCCTGACCTACTTCCGCAACGACTACAAGAACAAGATCGAGTCGGGCCTGTCGCCCATCGACCAGGCCAGCGGCGGCAGCGGCAGCTATGCCAACGCGGCGATCTACCAGTGGGACAACGTGCCCAAGGCGCTGGTCGAGGGCCTGGAAGGCACCCTGACCATCCCGCTGATGGAACAGCTGAAGTGGAGCAACAACTTCACCTACATGCTGCAGTCGAAAAACAAGGAAACCGGCGACGTGCTCTCCGTGACGCCGGAGTACACCCTCAACTCGATGCTCGACTGGCAGGCCAACGACGCGCTGTCGCTGCAGGCCAGCGTCGCCTGGTACGGCAAGCAGAAGCCGAAGAAGTACGACTACCACGGCGACCGCGTCACCGGCAGCGCCAACAACGAGCTCTCGCCCTACGCCATCGCCGGGCTGAGCGGCACCTATGTGTTCACCAAGAACCTGAGCTTCACCGCCGGGGTGGACAACGTCTTCGACAAGCGCCTGTTCCGCGAGGGCAATGCCCAGGGCGTGAACGGCATCGAAGGTGCCGGCGCCGCCACCTACAACGAACCGGGCCGCACGCTGTACACCAGCCTCACCGCGTCGTTCTGATTAGAGAAACAGCCTGATGAGAATTAGCCTCCTGGCCCTGGCACTGGCGTTCGCCGTGCCGGGGCTGGCAGCGCACGCCGCGCCTGCCCCCGACCAGAAAATGGACACCCACCTGCTGCAACGCAACGACCTGGCCTACCGCTTCAGCGAGCTGAAGCTGGACTCCGCCGACGGCCAACGCCACTACCAACTGTGGATCGCCCGCCCCAACCACCCCGCCCCCGCCACGGGCTACCCGCTGGTGTGGATGCTCGACGGCAACGCCGCCATCGGCGCGCTGGACGAGAAGCTGCTGGCCGAGCTGAACGACGGCAAGGCCCCGCTACTGGTCGCCGTCGGCTACCAGACGCCTCTGCGCATCGACCGCAGCGGGCGCACCCGCGACTACACCCCACCGCGCCCGCAACTGGCCGAGCAGAAAGACCCGCTCACCGGCGACCCCAGCGGCGGCGCCGACGCCTTCCTCGACCTGATGCGCGACCGGATGCTGCCGGCGGTGGCCGCGCAAGCGCCCATCGACCGCGCACAACAGACACTCTGGGGGCACTCCTACGGCGGCCTGCTGACGCTTCACGCGCTGCTCACCCGCCCGCAGCAGTTCAGTTTCTACGCCCCGGCGAGCCCTTCGCTGTGGTGGGGCGACGGGGCCATCCTCAAGGAGCAGGACGGCTTCGCCCAGCGCCTGGCGGGCCATTCCGCGCAATTGCTGCTGATGCGCGGCGGCCAGGAGCCCTTCAAACCGCGCGAAGGCGTCACCCCCAGCGCGCCCCGCGCCGCCCAGCAACTGGTGGAAGAGGTAGGCAAGGCACCGGGCATGCAGGCGCAGTTTCATGTTTTCGACGGCATGAGCCATGGGCAGACGCTGGAGGCTTCGCTGAAGTATCTGTTGCAGGTGCGGTTCGTGGAGTGAGCTGAAAAGCTCTCCGCAGGCTGATTGGGCCCTCTCCCCAGCCCTTGCCGTTCAGGGAAAGGATCGGGGAGAGGGCCCGCCCGACGCCAAACTTCCCCTTGTAGGAGATTCTATGTCTACCCCAGCGCCGATCTCGCTGACGGGCCTCCAACGTAGGATGTGGTGGAGCGCAGCGATACCCATGCTGTCGGTGCCCGGAATCGATGGGTATCGCTGCGCTCCACGCCATCCTACGACGTGTTCCTTCTGACGCTTGTGTGAAAGGCGACACCCTTCAATCAAGCGCCGCAATCGCCTCCAGCTCGTGTAGTACGCCCGGGCGGATAACGCTGGCGCGTTATGCGCCCTACGGTCTGTAGCGAGCTCGCTCACGAACCGCCCCGCGCCAATGTTTCCTTGCAGCGGGCCATGCCCGCCATCCTTCGGCTCGCCCTCCTGCAGCGCGCCCCGCGTCTTTGCGCATTTCTGATATCGCCCTCCCCCACGCCCTTCGTACCTTCTCCCTGCCCGCCGCACCTGACGGCGGGCGCGTGCATCCCCCTAAAACAACAAGAAGGGCCGCTCCATGACTCCACGCATCCAACCGTCGGCATGCGCCGACGCCCTCCCTTGCCCGCTGCGCTCCGGCGCGCGCGGCTGACTGCCGTTCACTCATTCGATCAATTACAGGCAAGGGACAACCATCATGCTCAAACAAGGCGTACTCCGCTGGCCCCAGATCGCCGGGCTCGGCATTTCACTGGTCATCGCCGGGCAGTTCTCCGGCTGGAACTACGGCCTGGCCAGCAGCGGCTGGGCCAACATGCTCGTCGCCACCCTGCTCATGGCCGTGCTCTGCGGCGGCCTGGCGCTGTGCGTGTGCGAACTCTCCACCGCGCGACCCCATGCCGGCGGCGTGTTCGCCTACGCGCAGCTGGCCTTCGGGCCCTTCGTCGGCTACCTGGTCGGCGCCGCCTGTGCGCTGGCATTGACCATCGGCACCGGCGCTGCGGCCAACTTCCTCGCCGCCTACATGGAGTCGGTGTTCGGCTTCGGCGGCTGGCCGGTGCGCATCGGCCTGTTCGCGGTGATCATCGGCATCCACCTCATCGGCGTCGGCGAGGCCCTCGGGCTGACCCTGCTGGCCGGCGCCGTGGCGGCCATCGCGCTGCTGGCCTTCGGCGGCGCCATGCTGCCCCACGTGCACTGGGAAAACCTGCTGCCCAGCGCCGGCAGCACGCTGCCGGGCGTGAGCGTGGCAGGCGTGTTCGCCTGCGTGCCCTTCGCCATCTGGATGTTTATCTGCCTGGAGCAGGTCGCCTCCGCCGCCGAGGAAGCCGCCGAACCGGGCCGCAGCATGCCGCGCGGGATCATCGCTGCCGTCGGCACCCTGCTGGTAACCGCGCTGACCGTGGTGATCAGCGCGCCGGGCGCTGCCGGGGTGGAAGTGGTCGGCAACGCTGGCGACCCGCTGTACGCCGCGATGACCCACGGTGGGCTCTACGGCGAGCGCGACTGGCTGCCGCTGCTGGTTGGTTCCGGCGCCGTCTGCGGCCTGCTGGCGACCTTCTTCTCGGTGGTGTTCTCCGCCTCCCGCCAATTGTTCGCGATGGCCCGTGACGGCTTCTTCCCCGCCGCGCTGGCCCGTACCAACCGCCGGGGCGCGCCCTACGTCGCCCTGCTGGTGCTGACCGTGATCGGCCTGCCGCTGACCCTGGTGCCGCCGGAAAAACTCCTGCTGTGCATCGTCCTGCTGCTGGGCAGCTGCCACCTGGTGCTGTTCGCCGCCTACTTGCGCCTGCATCGCACCCAGCCCGGCCTGGTGCGCCCGTTCCGCCTGCGCGGCGGCCCCGTCGTGGCCAGCGTCGGCATGCTGCTGACGCTGGTGGTGATCGCCGCCTGCTTCCAGCTGGAAGTGGCCATGCTCAGCGCCCTGGCCCTGGTGGTCGTCGCGTTGATCCTCAATTACCTGCTGCGCGCCGCCAGCCGCGCCGGCAAACCCCTGGAGAATGCCGAAAATGTCTGAACCGACCCTGCTGCAACGCCGCCACCAGGTCATGGGCGACGCTTCGCCACTGTTCTACGACGAGCCACTGGAACTGGTGAAAGGCGAAGGCGTCTGGCTGATCGACGCCGCCGGCAAGCGCTACCTGGACTGCTACAACAACGTGCCCTGTGTCGGTCACTGCCACCCCAGGGTGGTGGCGGCCATGGCCGAACAGGCGGCAACGCTGAACATCCACACCCGCTACCTCAACGAGCGCGTGGTGCGTTACGCCGAGAGCCTCACCGCGACCTTCGCCGAGCCGCTCGATAGCCTGATGTTCACCTGCACCGGCAGCGAGGCCAACGAGCTGGCCCTGCGCATGGCGCGCTTCGCCACCGGCAACAAGGGCGTGATAGTCAGCGACTACAACTACCACGGCAACACCACCACGCTGGCGGCCGTGACCACCGCCCTGCCCAGCTCCGAGCCGTTCTCGACTCATGCGCGGGCCGTGCCGATCCCCTGCCTCTACCATGCCGACGGCACGCCCGAGCAGGTCGCCGACCGTTACGTGGCCAAGGTCGCCGCAGCCATCGCCGAGCTGCAGGCAGCCGGCGTCGGCCTGGCGGCCATGCTGATCGACACGCTGTTCGCCAACGAAGGCATTCCGCGCCTGCCAGCCGGCTACCTGGAGCGCGTGGCGAAGCTGGTGCGCGATGCCGGCGGACTGCTGATCACCGACGAGGTGCAATCGGGTTTCGCCCGTACCGGCGAGCACATGTGGGGCCACCAATCGCACCCACTGGTGCCGGACATCGTCACCCTCGGCAAACCCATGGGCAACGGCTTCCCCCTCGCGGGCGTGGTGACCAACCGCGAGAGAGTGGAAACCTTCGGCCGCAGCAATATGTACTTCAACACCTTCGGCGGCTCGCCGGTGGCCGCCGCGGTCGGCCAGGCGGTGCTGGACGTGATCGCCGAGCAGGACCTGCAAGGCAACGCCCTGCGCCAGGGCGCGAAGCTCAGCGCCGAACTGCACCGCCTCGCCGAGCGCCACTCGATCATCGGCGACGTGCGCGGCCAGGGCCTGTTCTTCGCCGTGGAGCTGGTGCGTGACCGCGCCAGCCGCGAGCCGGCCGGCCTCGAAGCGCGGCGCATCGTCAACACCATGCGCCAGCGCGGCGTGCTGATCAGCAAGATCGGCGGCGACGACAACATCCTCAAGATCCGCCCGCCGCTGGTATTCGAGGCCGAGCACGGCGAGCGGTTCATCGACACCCTGGACCAGGTCCTGAGCGAACTCTGAGGAATTGCCATGAGTGACTTATCGAAGACCGATTTCGCAGCGCTCGACCACGACCGGCAGATCGCCTGCCTGCGCGACCTGGCGCTGGACGCCCTGCGCCACTGGGACGGCGATTTCATCGGCCTGGAACTGCTCAAGTACCGCGAGAACGCGGTCTTCTGCGCCACCCGCAGCGACGGCACGCGCAGCGCCCTGCGCGTGCATCGCGGCGGCTACCACAGCGAGGCGGCACTACGCTCCGAGCTGACCTGGATGGAGCAACTGGCCGCGGGAGGCATCGGCGTGCCGAGCATCATCCGCACCCGCAGCGGTGAACACCTGGCTGAAGTGCGCAGCGCTGCACTGCAGGAATCACGCTTCGTCGACATGCTCGGCTGGCTCGGCGGCCGAACTCTGGGCTCGGCCGAACAGGGGCTGAGCGCCGACGGAGACATCGAGGCGCTGTTCCATCAGGCCGGCGCCGTGGCCGCGCGCATCCATCTGAATTCGGCGCAGTGGCGTCAGCCCAACGAGTTCACCCGGCACGCCTGGGACGAAGAAGGCCTGGTGGGCGCCAACCCGTTCTGGGGGCGCTTCTGGGAGCTGGACCTGCTCAGCGACCCGCAGCGCGAACTGCTCCAGCGCGCCCGCCAGGAAGCGCGCCAGGACCTGCGCCACTACGGCCGCAGCCTGGGCAACTTCGGCATGATCCACGCCGACCTGGTGCCGGAAAACCTGCTGCTCGACGGCGGCGAACTGCAGTTGATCGACTTCGACGACGCCGGTTTCGGCTGGCACATGTTCGAGCTGGCCACTGCGCTGTACTTCTGCCTGGACGACCCACGCCTGGCGCAGATCCAGGCGGCGCTGCTGGCCGGTTACGACTCGGTGAAGCCGCTGTCCGCCGCCGACCGCGCCGCGCTGCCGCTGTTCCTCGCCCTGCGTGGCACCACGTACCTGGGCTGGGTGCACACCCGACGCAACAGCGAGACCGCGCGGGAGCTGGGACCGATGCTGATCGAGCGCGCCTGTACACTGGCCAGCGCCTACCTCGCCGGCCGCTGAATCTGGCAGAGCGCCGCAAGACCCTGGCGTGCAGGCACAAGCCTGCGCGCCAGCGCTGACCGATACTCGGCGCACCACCGAGGTGAATCGCCATGACCGGCATAGCCCGCCACCAGGCAACCGACTCCGATGAACTGGCCTGCGCCCTCGCCGGCTGGAGCCAGGACTACACCCAGCTCGGCCACGGCCGCCTGCAGGCGGAGCTGCTGCATGTGCAGTTGCCCGGCGCCTCGCTGATCTACGAACACTCCAACCTGCACCTGCACGAGAACATGGCGCCGCCCGCCGGCCACCTGGTGATCGGCATTCCCCTGCGCGCCAGCGACGATTCGCGCTTCAACGGCCAGGCCCTGCACGACGACACCCTGCTGGTGCTCGAAGGCGGCCGCGAGCTGGAAATCTGCGCCGCCGGGGAAATCCACATGCTCGGCCTGACCTTCAGCCAGCCGCAACTGGAGCGCCTGCTCGGCGCCGAGGAGCGCGAGCTGTTCGAGCGCGCGCTGCAGCAAAGGCGATTGCAGCTGTCACCCACCGGCGCCGGCGATTTGCGCCGCAGCCTGTGCGACGCCCTCGCCGCCTTCGAAGGCGAACCGTGGCGGGTGGACGACCCACAGCAGGCCGGCCATGCCGTCGCCCTGGTACTGAGCCACGTATTGCAGGCGCTGGAAGAAATCCTCCCTGGCAATGACCGCAAAGGCGCGCCGCGCTCGCTGCAGCAACATCGCCGGCTGGTGCTGGCGGCCATCGAGCGCATGCAGGCGGACCTCTCCGAGCCACTGTCGCTGCTGGAACTGAGCCAGCGCCTGAACACCAGCCAGCGCACCCTGCAGTACTGCTTCCGGCAGATCTGCCAGAGCACGCCGCAGCAGTTCTTCCTCAGCCTGCGCCTGGCCGAGGCACGCCGCCGACTCAAGCTGGAGCCGCAGCAGAGCATCACGAACCTGGCGCTGGACCTTGGGTTTGCCAGTTCCAGCCATTTCTCGGCTTTGTATAAGCGGCTGTATGCCGAACAACCCTCCGTCCTCTCCCGCGCACGCTGAGCTTTTGCTCTTCGTAGGAGCGAGCTTGCTCGCGAACAAACTCACCGGCAGCTCCCGCCTCAAGCGGGTTCGAGAGCAAGAGCTAGGCGCCCCCCTCGCTCCTACAAAAGCACCATCGTCCGATCTGGCAACCACACCCAATCACTTGGCAGACAGGAGCAACGGCACAGGGCCAGCCCTTACTTAGCATCGGCAGAAGACACATCCCCTCAATCGACAATAACGAAACGGATGCCTTCACCATGACCCACGCCGCCGTGCTGCGCCCCACCCTGCTCGCCCTGCTCATCGCCGGGGCCAGTTCCGCCAGCGCCTACGAGCTGTACGCGACCGACGACACGCACCTGAACGCCGACCTCTCGGCGACCTTCGGGCTGTTCCACAGCCAGGAGCGCTACAACATGACCGGCACCCTGGATGAGGGCTCGTCGTCCTGGCAGGAGGGCTTCATCAAGTACGGCCTGAGCGGCGACCAGAAGCTGGGCGGCGCGGGCACCGCCTACGGCGCCTTCAACCTGCTCAGCTCCGGCACCTGGGGCGACGGTGATGCCGCCGGCTTCAGCGACGGCTCCGAGCGCACCACCAAGATCGAGGACGCCTACGCCGGCTGGCGCTCGGCCGGGCTGTTCCCGGTGCTGGGCGAGGACGGCATCGACCTGTCCTTCGGCCGCCAGAACATCGTGGTCGGCGACGGTTTCCTGATCGACGGCGACGCCCTGAACATGGGCAAGGGCCTGGCCGACGGCGAATACAACCGTGGCGGCGGCTACTACCTGGCGGCGCGCCGCGACTTCGACGAGACCGCCGTGCTGCGCATCGGCGGCAAGGAAGGCTGGCGTGGCGACCTGATGAGCCTGAAATCGGACAACCGTGCCCAGGCCAACACCGAGCTGTACGCCGCCACCCTCGAACACGTCGCCCCGGAAGCCACCTTCGGCCTGACCTACATCGACGTCACCGATGTCGACGAGCGCTACGCCTCGCCCATCCAGCTCGACCGCAAGGACATGAAGGTCTACAGCCTGCGCGGCACCGGCAACGCCGGCGTGGAGAACCTGTTCCTCTCCGGCGAATACGCCTGGCAGGACAAGCGCAACGCCCAGTACAGCGACGACAGCGAGAACGCGTGGTACCTGGAAGCCGGCTGGACCTTCTCCGACGTCACCTGGAAGCCCTATATCAGCTACCGCTTCAGCCGTTTCTCCGAAGGCTACGACACCCTCTTCTACGGCTTCAGCCGTGGCTTCGGCACCTGGTTCCAGGGCGAGGTGGCGGGCAACTACTCCGGCCCGTTCAACAGCAATACTCGCGTGCACAACGTCGGCGCCAAGGTCACCCCGCTGGAGAACCTCTCCATCGGCGCGCAGTACTTCGACTTCCACACCCTGGACACCGACCTGGGCAACACCGACGGCCGCGAGCTGGACCTCTACGCCGAGTGGGCGATCAACGAACACCTGGTGATCATCCCGCTGGTGGGCCTGTACCAACCGAAGAAGAGCGCAGCCGAAGGCGGCACCCAGATCGGCAACGACAACAGCAACCTGTACAGCCAGCTGCTGTTCTCCACCACGTTCTGATCCCCGGCTTCAAAGCCAACGGAAAGCCCGCCATGCCCAGCCTTCTGGCGTCCATCCAGGGCGTTTCACCTGGCCGGCCATCGAAACGGCGTGCGCGGGCTGGCCCGGCGCACCCAGGAGCCGGTGGACGTGAGCGAGCCCCCTCAGGCCCGCCGGCAGCAAGGATGGGTGGAGCAGTTCCGCGTCTGCGTCAGACCTTGCTGCACATCGGGGTCTGGCGCAGGTACTTGATGGTGTGCTGCTCACCCTTGGAGTCGAGATAGACCATGGTGGCCTGGCTGACTTCGCAGCGCTCGTCGGGTTGGGAAATGCTCAGCACCTTGGCCACGTCCAGCGGCATGCCGTAGTGGTACACGGCCGCATCGTCGGCGAAGGCGCTGAAGGACAGCAGCAAGGCAGGTATCGCGAAGAGTGTGGAGAGAGTGGATTTCATGGCAGGAACCTCAGGGATCACGCGGGTCGCGTCGCTCGTGGCCCACTGCCATAAATCTAGCTGACCGGACCTTTCCTACACAGATCGACTTCGGCAATGCATTTCTTCAGATCGCGCAACAATGGCGGTTTTCGAGCATTCCTGCCTTGCGATTGTCACGTCAGCTGAAGGTTGATCCACCACACCAGAGTGGCCGGCGTGCCTCGCCGTAGGATGGCGTGGAGCGAAGCGATACCCATGCTGTCGGCGCACCGGATTGATGGGTATCGCTGCGCTCCACGCCATCCTACCTATGCGCTCCCTGCCAGGCCTGATGCGCGCTCCTACAACGAGTCGGACACTCCGCAGCGACTCAGATCGGCGGCGCCGAGCGCAGCATCACCGACTTCAGCGCGAACGCCGACTTGATCCCCGCTACGCCGGGGATCTGCGTCAGCGTGTTGGTGAGGAACAGCTGGTACGCCGACAGGTCCTTCACCACCACCCGCAGCATGTAGTCGGCGTCGCCGGTCATCTGGAAGCAGCTCATCACCTGCGGCGCCTGGACGATGCGTTCCTCGAACCGTGCGAGGTAGTCGCCGGTCTGTTTTTCCAGGGACACCGAGACGAACACGCTCATGCCGCCGGACAGGCGCTCCTCGTCGAGGCGCGCGAAGTAACCCTGGATGTACTGCTCCTCCTCCAGGCGGCGCACCCGGCGCAGGGTCGGGGTCAGCGACAGGCCGATGTTCTGCGCGAGATCGCGCCAACTCAGGCGGCCATCGTCGGCCAGGGCGCGGAGGATTTTCAGGTCGGTGCGGTCGAGATCAGCCATTTTTCCTCAGTACTACGGAAGGTTGTTTTTATAGTTCAAACACACTAATCCGTAAGCTAAGAGCTAGTCAATTTGGAGCAAAAAACCAATCGGTCACACCTATACTGAAACCACAACTACAACAACCGAGGACCTCACCATGAGTGATGTCACCACCCGCCCCGCGACCCCGCGCGGCACCTGCACCGCAGCCCTACCCGGCCGGGTGCGCCCGCCAGGCATGGCTTCTTCCGTTCGCTGATCCACACCCACGATCACAACTGGAGACCCGCCATGACCGACTACGCTCCGCTCCGCCTGCACGTCCCCGAGCCCACCGGGCGTCCGGGCTGCAAGACCGACTTCTCCTACCTGCACCTGTCGCCTGCCGGCGAGGTGCGCAAACCCGCCATCGATGTAGAACCGGCGCAGACCACCGACCTGGCCTTCAGCCTGGTGCGCGTGCTCGATGAAGACGGCAACGCCGTCGGCCCCTGGGCCCCGGACCTGAGCCACGAGCAGCTGCTGCGCGGCATGCGCCTGATGCTCAAGACGCGCCTCTTCGATGCGCGCATGCTCACCGCCCAGCGCCAGAAGAAGATGTCCTTCTACATGCAGTGCCTGGGTGAAGAGGCCATCGCCACCGCCCACACCATGGCCCTGCGCGACGGCGACATGACCTTCCCGACCTACCGTCAGCAAGGCATCCTGATCACCCGCGACTACCCGCTCAAGGACATGATCTGCCAGTTGCTCTCCAACGAGCAGGACCCGCTCAAGGGCCGCCAGCTGCCGATCATGTACTCCAGCCGCGAGAAGGGCTTCTTCTCGATTTCCGGCAACCTCGCCACCCAGTTCATCCAGGCCGTCGGCTGGGGCATGGCCTCGGCGATCAAGGGCGACACCAGGATTTCGTCCGCCTGGATCGGCGACGGCGCCACCGCCGAATCCGACTTCCACACCGCCCTCACCTTCGCCCACGTCTACCGCGCGCCGGTGATCCTCAACGTGGTCAACAACCAGTGGGCGATCTCCACCTTCCAGGCCATCGCCGGCGGTGAAGGCACCACCTTCGCCAACCGTGGCGTGGGTTGCGGCATCGCCTCGCTGCGGGTCGACGGCAACGACTTCCTCGCCGTCTACGCCGCCTCGCAATGGGCCGCCGAGCGCGCCCGCCGTGGCCATGGCCCGAGCCTGATCGAGTGGGTCACCTACCGCGCGGGCCCGCACTCCACCTCGGACGACCCGTCCAAGTACCGCCCCGCCGACGACTGGACCAACTTCCCGCTGGGCGACCCTATCGCCCGCCTCAAGCAGCACCTGATCGGCCTCGGCATCTGGTCCGAGGAACAACAGGAAGCGCTGAAGAAGGAACTGGAAGCCGAAGTGATCACCGCGCAGAAAGAGGCCGAACGCCACGGCTCGCTGGTGGACGGCCACGTGTTCAGCGCCGCCAACCTGTTCGACGACGTCTACAAGGACCTGCCGGAACACCTGCGCCGGCAGCGCCAGGAGCTCGGGGTATGAATGCCGTGAACCAGCAACACGAGAACGCCCAGGCGGTCACCAGCATGTCCATGATCCAGGCGCTGCGCTCGGCCATGGATGTGATGCTCGAGCGCGACGACAACGTCGTGGTGTTCGGCCAGGACGTCGGCTACTTCGGTGGCGTGTTCCGCTGCACCGAAGGCCTGCAGAAGAAGTACGGCACCTCGCGGGTGTTCGACGCGCCGATCTCCGAGAGCGGCATCATCGGCGCTGCCGTCGGCATGGGCGCCTACGGCCTGCGCCCGGTGGTGGAAATCCAGTTCGCCGACTACGTCTACCCGGCCACCGACCAGTTGGTCTCTGAGGCCGCGCGCATCCGCTACCGCTCGGTCAACGACTTCACCGTGCCGATGGTGGTGCGCATGCCCTGCGGCGGCGGCATCTACGGCGGGCAGACCCACAGCCAGAGCCCGGAGGCGATGTTCACCCAGGTCTGCGGCCTGCGTACCGTCATGCCGTCCAACCCGTACGACGCCAAGGGCCTGCTGATCGCCTGCATCGAGAACGACGACCCGGTGATCTTCCTCGAACCCAAGCGCCTGTATAACGGCCCGTTCGACGGCCACCACGACCGCCCGGTGACCCCCTGGTCCAAGCACCCGGCCAGCCAGGTTCCGGAGGGCTACTACAGCGTTCCGCTGGACAAGGCCGTCATCGCCCGCCCCGGCTCCGAACTGACCGTGCTGACCTACGGCACCACCGTCTACGTGGCCCAGACCGCCGCCGAGGAAACCGGCATCGATGCCGAGATCATCGACCTGCGCAGCCTCTGGCCGCTGGACCTGGACACCATCGTCGAGTCGGTGAAGAAGACCGGTCGCTGCGTCATCGTCCACGAGGCTACCCGCACCTGCGGCTACGGCGCCGAGCTGATGTCGCTGGTCCAGGAAAACTGCTTCAACCACCTCGAAGCCCCCATTGCGCGCGTGACCGGCTGGGACACTCCCTACCCGCACGCCCAGGAATGGGACTACTTCCCGGGGCCCGCCCGCGTCGGCGCGGCCTTCAAGCGCGCCATGGAGGTCTGAATGGGCACTCACGTCATCAAGATGCCGGACATCGGCGAAGGGATCGCCGAAGTCGAGCTGGTGGAGTGGCATGTCCAGGTCGGCGACGAGGTCCACGAGGACCAACTGCTGGCGGAAGTCATGACCGACAAGGCCACCGTGGAAATCCCCTCGCCGGTGGCGGGCAAGATCATCGCCCTGGGCGGCGTGCCCGGCCAGGTAATGGCCGTGGGCGGCGAGCTGATCCGTCTGGAAGTGGAAGGCCACGGCAACCACCGCGAAGCCGCGCAGCCCAAGGCCCACGAAGAAGCGCCGGCCAAACCGGAAGCCAAGCCGGCCCCCGTCGCCGAAGCACCCAAGCCTGCGCCGCGCGTCGAGAACAAGCCGGTCGCCCCGGCCGCGCGCCCGGCCCCTTCGCCAGCCCCGCGCCGCGCACCGGGCGAGAAGCCGCTGGCCTCGCCAGCGGTGCGCCAGCGTGCCCGCGACCTGGGTGTGGAACTGCAGTTCGTCCAGGGCAGCGGCCCGGCCGGGCGGATCCTCCGTGAAGACCTGGAGCACTACCTGGAACACGGCGGCGCGACCATCGCCTCCGGCTATACCGCGCGCCATGACGAACACCAGATCCCGGTGATCGGCCTGCGCCGCAAGATCGCCCAGAAGATGGCCGAGGCCAAGCGGCGCATCCCGCACTTCAGCTACGTCGAGGAAATCGACGTCACTGATCTGGAGTCCCTGCGCGTCCACCTCAACGCCAAGCACGCGGCGGCACGCGGCAAGCTCACCCTGCTGCCCTTCATCGCCCGCGCCATGGTCGTCGCCCTGCGCGACTTCCCGCAGCTCAACGCGCGCTATGACGACGAAGCCGACGTGATTACCCGCTACGGCGCGGTGCACCTGGGCGTTGCCACCCAGAGCGACAACGGCCTGATGGTGCCGGTGCTGCGTAACGCCGAATCCCGCGACCTGTGGGGCAACTCCGCGGAAGTGGCGCGCCTGGCCGAAGCCGCGCGCCATGGCAAGGCCAGCCGCGAGGAACTCTCCGGCTCGACCATCACCCTGAGCAGCCTCGGCGCGCTGGGCGGCATCGTCAGCACGCCGGTGATCAACTACCCGGAAGTGGCCATCGTCGGCGTCAACCGCATGGTCGAGCGGCCCATGGTGGTCAACGGCCAGGTAGTGGTACGCAAGATGATGAACCTGTCCTCGTCCTTCGATCACCGGGTGGTCGACGGCATGGACGCGGCGGCCTTCATCCAGGCCGTGCGCGCCCTGCTCGAACATCCCGCCACCCTGTTCATCGATTGACTGGAGCCCTACACGTGAAACAGAACCAGACTCTCGAAACCACCCTGCTGGTGATCGGTGGCGGCCCCGGCGGCTACGTCGCGGCGATCCGCGCCGGCCAACTGGGCATCCGCACCGTGCTGGTGGAAGGCGCCGCCCTGGGCGGCACCTGCCTGAACATCGGCTGCATCCCGTCCAAGGCGCTGATCCACGCCGCCGAGGAATACCTCAAGGCCCGCGAGTTCGCCGGCCAGTCGCCGCTGGGCATCAGCGTGCAGGCGCCGAGCATCGACATCCAGCGCACCGTGGAATGGAAGGACGGCATCGTCGACCGCCTGACCACCGGCGTCGCTGCACTGCTGAAGAAGCACGGCGTCACCGTGGTCAACGGCTGGGCGAAGATCGTCGACGGCAAGACCGTCGAGGTCGACCTCGCCGAAGGCGGCACCCAGCACATCCACACCGAGCACCTGCTGCTGGCGGCCGGTTCGAAATCCGTGGAACTGCCCTTCCTGCCGGTGGGTGGCAACGTCATCTCCTCCACCGAAGCACTGGCCCCGAAGGCACTGCCCAAGCGCCTGGCGGTCGTCGGCGGCGGCTATATCGGCCTGGAGCTGGGCATCGCTTATCGCAAGCTCGGCGTGGAAGTCACAGTGGTGGAAGCGCAACCGCGCATCCTGCCGACCTATGACGAGGAACTGACCAAGCCGGTCGCCAATTCCCTGCGCAAGCTGGGCATCGAGCTGTACCTGGGCCACAGCGTGATGAGCCTGGAGCCGGACGGCAAAGGCCTGCGCGTGCAGGACGGCGCCGGTTCCCAGCGGGTGATCGAGACCGACCAGGTGCTGGTCGCCGTCGGCCGCCACCCCAACACCGCGGGCTGGAACCTCGACACCCTGCGCCTGGACATGAACGGCCGCGCCGTGAAGATCGACGACCAGTGCCGCACCTCCATGCGCGACGTCTGGGCCATCGGCGACATCGCCGGCGAGCCCATGCTGGCCCACCGCGCCATGGCCCAGGGCGAGATGGTCGCCGAGATCATCGCCGGCAAGCGCCGCGCCTTCACCCCCACGGCGATCCCGGCGGTGTGCTTCACCGATCCGGAAGTGGTGGTGGTCGGGCTGTCGCCGGAACAGGCCCAGGCCGCCGGCTACGAAGTGCTGACCGCGAGCTTCCCGTTCGCCGCCAACGGCCGCGCGATGACCCTGGAGTCCAGCGACGGCTTCGTCCGCGTGGTGGCGCGCAAGGACAACCACCTGATCCTCGGCTGGCAGGCCGTGGGCAAGGCGGTGTCGGAGCTGTCCACGGCCTTCGTGCAGTCTCTGGAAATGGCCGCCTGCCTGGAAGACATCGCCGGCACCATCCACGCCCACCCAACCCTCGGCGAAGCTGTGCAGGAAGCCGCGCTGCGCGCGCTGGGGCATGCGTTGCACGTCTGAGGCCTCTCTCTCCAGAACGCCAGGCTTCCCCCTTCTGACCCGCCCATTGGCGGGTCTTTTTTTGCCTGCCAGCGCTTTGTAGGACCGAGGGGGACGCCTAGCCCTTGCTCGCCAACGGCGGGCCACATCCACCGCCCTGAGCACCCAGCGCGAGGCATTTCGCCAAGCGCGCTAACAAGGTGTCCGGTGCGATGCGCATTGAATGACCGCGCAGACAATGTTCTACGAAGAACACCACGGCCTACCGGTAGGAGCGAGCTTGCTCGCGAACATTCCCCACGGGGCTACGGCCGTACGTAGCGCAACACGGCCCGCGAATCCTGTCATCGAGTGCGCGCAGGATGTTTCTGTTGATCGAGCGGACCGCCTCAGAGCCGGAGGAGGATTGGCCGCAGTGGAGGTACTCGAAGCTGACGATGCCGCAAAGCAGAACCCCGCCAATCGACGGGGTTCTGCTTTGAGCGCTTACTTCTTCAACGGCGTCAGTACAGGGGCGTTCTCGTCCAGCAGCATCCAGACCAGCAGCTTGGCCGGCTTCTCGTTGCTGGCGTTGCGCGACACCAGGTGCGGCGTATTCGGCGCCTCGTACCAGGACTGGCCGGCCTGGTAGGTCACCGGTTTCTGCCCTTCCAGCTGGGAGATCACCGCGCCTTCAAGCACGTAGGCGAACACCGAACCACTGTGTACATGGGCACCGGAAGCCTGGCCAGGTGAGTAGGTGACGGTGATCATCAACCCTTTCTTGCCCGCCGCGTCGGGAAGTTTCTGCTCCTGCTGGACATCGATCTTTTCCTGGGTGGCATCGTGGGCGAAGAGCGGCAGGCTGAGCGCCAGGCCGAGGCCGGCGAGCAGGAGTTTCACGGAAGTGGTGGCGGGCATGGCGACGTTCTCGGCAGTGGGAAGATGAGTCCACGCTACGCCCGCTGCTGGTGAGGGCCAACAGCCAATTCGGCGGAAGATCGGGGGGCCATTGGGGCGTCCGTGCCGTGCGGTTCGCGAGCAAGCTCGCTCCTACGAAGAGCTTATCGGTACCACCTGTAGGAGCGAGCTTGCTCGCGAACGGACGCGCAGCGGCCACAAAAAAGCCCCGCACGATGGCGGGGCTTTCATGGCACAGCGACAGAATCAGCCCAGCAACGCACTCAGGTCCAGCACCCCATTCTTGCGGGGCGGGCACCAGTAGTAGCCGCCGGTCAGCGGCCGGCTGAAGCGGTACAGCGCATCGGTGATGCCATCCTCCAGCCCGCTCATGCGGCGCAGCTGCACCTCGAAGGCGTCCAGGGTGCAGCCGAAGGCGAGGAACATCAGCCCGGCGTCCTGGCCCTGGGTCCAGGGCATGGAGCGGCGCACGATGAAGGCTTCCGGCTCGAAGCTCTCCTGGGCGGTGCGTTTGACGTGGGCGGACTCCGGCGCGTCGTCCAGTTCCTCGTTGTCGCTCAGGCGGCGGCCCATGATGTCGTCACGCTCGTGCTGTGGCAGCGCGGCGAAGCCCTGCAGCTGATGACGCCACTGCTGGATAGCAGCAAAGCTGCCGCCGGCCAGGCCCGCGCCACCTTCGACAATGGCGGCGGCGATGGCATCGTCGTCCTGCGGGTTCTCGGTGCCATCCTCGTAACCGGTCAGGTCATGGCCGCTGCCGTGGCGGAAGGCCTCGAGCAGGCTGCTCAGTTCCAACGCAGGGGCCAGCAGGGCTTGCAGTTCCTGGGTGCGCAGCAGCAGGTCGCCACGCTCGGCACCGCGCAGCCAGATCCACAAGGCATGCGGGGTAGACGGGTTGTCGACACCCACGCCGGAGATCGCCGGGAACTCGCGCAGCCCCTCGATACGACGGCCCAGCGCGCGCACCAGCGACTCGCCGAAGCCGACCACCGCGCGTTCGCCATCGGCGAACTGCATCAGGCGATCCAGTGCGGCGGGCAGGTCCTGCAGCGACTTCAGATCGAAGAACAGGTGGCGGGCGTGGGCGGGAACCGGGGTGGCGAGAATGCCGGGCTGGTAAAGGCTCATGACAGCGTCCTTGAACGAAAGAGCGGCGATTCTAATCGCGCCGCGCGCGAATCCAAACCGCTCTGTATCAAGGACTGGGCGATCAGTTCGCGGATGTGTCGGGCTTGCGCTTGTGCCGATGCCGCCGGTAGCGCCACAACGCCAGACCACCGAACACCAGCACCACCGCGACGAACACCGGCAGACGGTACGGCCGCAGGTTACCCAGCCACTGTTCCAGCAACTGGCCGGCCCAGTACCCGGCGCTGGCGAACAGCAGCGCCCAGCAGAAGGCGCCGAGCAGGTTGATCAGCGCGAAGCGCAAGGGCCCGACTCGGCTCGCGCCGATCAGTAGCGGCCCGGCCAGGCGCATGCCGTAGAGAAAGCGCACCGCGAAGATCGACAGGTGCGGATAGCGTTCGATCAATCCGGTGACCCGATCGATGGCCAGCCCGCGCCGTTGCAGCCAGGGCACGGCGCGCGCGCCGGCACGCCGACCGCTCCAGTAGAGCAGTTGGTCACCCAGGCTGCCCGCCAGCGTCGCCCAGAACACCACCAGGGTGAAACCGAGCAGCCCCTGGTGCGCCGCGATACCCGCCAGCAGCAGGATCGATTCGCCCTCCAGCAGGCAACCGATGAAAAGCACCGGATAGCCATAGCTGGAAAGCAGTTGGGCGAGGTCGAGATGCTCGAACATGAATGTCCTTCGAAAGCGTGCCGTGCCAAGAGCCTAGCGGCTTGGCGAATGTTCTGCTTATCGAACACCACCTGTAAAAAATAAACGACCAAACGGTCAACAAGGATCGTTAGCAACCAATCAAATCAATCCTTTAACTACGCCATTCGTCTTGAGATGTAATTTTTTTCGCTCATGAGCAATTCAAGTGTTTGACATATTTGACGGATTTGGCAGACTGCGGCCCGTTGTCGCAACTGGTTACGTTTTTCCGGCTCCCACTGCCTGGTGCACCGGATGACCTCGGCCGCGCAACCCAACAAAAACAACTTTGTCAGTCGTGGCCCACCTGCCCGAGTTTCGTCTCGGCAGTACGGTTCCCGGCGAGCCAACGGAACGAACAAATGCTGATCTGGTTTGTAGCGGTGTATCTGGTGATCACCGTAGCTGTCGGTTTCTACGCAACCACCCGCGTGCACAACTCCTCGGACTATGCCGCCGCTGGCCGGAGCATGTCCTTCCCCCTCGTCGTGACCATGGTGTTCGCCACCTGGTTCGGCTCCGAAGCCGTGCTGGGCATTCCGGCCACCTTCCTCGAAGAAGGCTTCGCCGGGATCATCGAAGACCCCTTCGGCTCCTTCGGCTGCCTGATGCTGGTCGGCATGATTTTCGCCCGCCCGCTGTACCGCCTGAACCTGCTCACCATCGGTGACTTCTTCCGCAAGCGCTTCGGCCAGCACGTGGAAATCTTCACCAGCCTGGTGATCATCATTTCCTACATGGGCTGGGTCGCCGCACAGATCACCGCGCTGGGCGTGGTGTTCAGCGTGCTCTCCGACGGCGGCATCACCACCACCCAGGGCATGATCATCGGCACCATCATCGTCCTGCTGCACACCCTGTTCGGCGGCATGTGGTCGGTGGCGCTGACCGACTTCCTGCAGATGATCATCATCGTCTGCGGCCTGTTCTACCTGGTCTGGCTCATCGGCGACATGGCCGGCGGCCCGGTCAACGTGATCAGCCACGCCGCCAGCGAAGGCAAGTTCACCTTCCTCCACGGTACCTCGGCCAAGGACATCGTCGCCTTCCTCGGCGCCGCGGTGACCATGATGTTCGGCTCCATTCCGCAGCAGGACGTGTATGCCCGCGTGATGTCGGCCAAGACCGAGACGATCGCCAAGCGCGCCACCATGACCGGTGCCTGCTGCTACCTGGTCTTCTGCATGCTGCCGATCTTCCTGATCTACGCCGCGCAGATGATCGAGCCGGAGATGGTCAAGCACTGGCTGACCGAAGACTCCCAGCAGATCCTGCCGCGCCTGATCCTGGAGCGTACCCCGCTGTTCGCCCAGATCATGTTCTTCGGCGCCCTGCTCTCGGCCATCATGTCCTCCGCCTCGGGCGCCCTGTTGGCCCCGTCGGTGACCCTGACCGAGAACATCGTCAAGCACTTCCTGCCCAACATGAATGACCGCCAGGCCCTGCTGGCCATGCGTTGCAGCGTACTGGCGATGACCGTCGCCACCTGCGTGTTCGCGCTGTTCTCCAACGCCAGCATCTACGAGATGGTCGGCAACGCCTACAAGGTGACCCTGGTCGCCGCCGTGGTGCCGCTGTTCTTCGGCCTGTTCTGGAAACGCGCCACCACCCAGGGCGCCCTCACCGCCATCGCCTGCGGCCTGATCGGCTGGGTGTCGCTGGAGCTGGGCTACCAGGAAGGCGACTTCTGGCCGCCGCAGCTGGTCGGCCTGATTCTCAGCGCCATCGGCATGGTTGTCGGCTCACTGGCTCCGCAGCTCAGCGCACACCGTGGCGAGAGCGTGTCGGACATGGCCGCTGCCGCCGCCAGCAACTGATCGCCTGAACGGTAACGAAGAAGCCCCGCCTTGTGCGGGGCTTTTTTGTGCGCGACTGAACGCCGTCGCGCCTTCAAGTCAGCTCCGCTACCTGGGCTGGCGCGGGAGCAACTGCCTTCTTCTGAAAGTCCGTGCCTGGTTTCCCCCTCTCCCCCGCCCAGGATGCGCTGACTCGCCTGAACGGTTGAATGCCGTCGATGTGACGGGCACCGCAAGCCTGCCTATCCTGAACCTCGCACCGTCGAGGATCGACGGGTAGTCTGCACACCCCCCATCCGAACCGGCCCGTTCATGGATCAAGCCCTGATATTTCGCTCACGCTGCACCCGGCAGGCCAGGCCATGAAGCGCTGGAGCCGCAATCCGCTGACCCTGCGGGCGCTGATACTGGTCTTCGTGCTGCTCGCCGCACTGGCAACCCTGGGAAACAGCCTGGTGGTGGCCTACAACGTGCAGCGCAGCGCGCTGATCCACTCGACCCTGGAAGCCAACCGCGCCTATGCCGCCAAGGTGGCATCGAGCATCGGCGAGTTCCTCGGCTCGGCTCGGCGCAACCTGGCCTACAGCTCCGGGATACTCGCCAACCACTTCGACGAACCCGCGGTGCTGCATGCCGAGGCGATGCGCCTGCAGGCCCAGGACACCTTCTTCAACTCCATCATCATCGTCGACGCCAGCGGCGAGGTACTGCAGGCCCACCCCGACTCCCTGCAGATCGTCGGCACCACGTTGCGTTCGGAAGCCGTGCAGGAGGCGCTGCGCCTGAAGCAGCCGATGATCAGCCAGGCCTACGAGTCCATCGCCGGCAACCTCGTGGTACTCCTCTCGCAGCCCATCATCAGCCCAAGCGGCAAGTACCTGGGGCTGGTCGGCGGCTCGGTGTACGTTCTCAAGCCCAGCGTGCTGCACAGCATCATCGGCAGCCACTTCCAGCAGGAAGGCACCTTCGCCTTCGTCGCCGACGCCAACCGCCGCCTGTTGCACCACCCCGACCGAAAGCGGATCGGCGAGCTGCTCGGCCACAGCACCACGGTGGACGCGGCGTTGCGCGGCGAGAGCGGTTCCATGGAGGTGAACAACTACAAGGGCGTGCCCATGCTCGCCGGCTACGCCCAGGTGCCCGCTGCCAACTGGGCGGTGGTCGCCCAGCAGCCGCGCGAGCTCAGCCTGTCGCCGCTGCACCTGCTGATGAAGGACATGCTCCTCGGCCTGATCCCCGCCAGCCTGATCGGCTTGCTGGCGATCTGGGCCGGCACCCTGCTGATCACCCGCCCGCTGCGCCAACTGGCGCGAAGCGCCGAGCAGTTGTCGAATCCGGAAACGCCCCGCGAGTTGCAGAGCATCAACACCTGGTACCGCGAGGCCGCGGCGATCCGCAAGGCGCTGCTGACCGGTGTCGGGCTGATGCAGCAGAAGCTCGGCCAACTAAGCCAGGAAGCACAGAGCGATGCGCTGACCGGCCTGGCCAACCGCCGCGCGCTGGGGGTGGCGCTGGAAGCGCTGGAGCAATCCGGGCTGGCCTATTCGGTGTTGGCGGTGGACATCGACCACTTCAAGCGCGTGAACGACACCTGGGGCCACGATGCCGGCGACGAAGCCCTGCGCCGGGTCGCCGCCGTCCTGCGCGACTCCTCCCGCGCCGGCGACCTGGCCTGCCGCGCGGGCGGCGAGGAATTCGTCCTGCTGCTGCCGCAGACCTCCCTGGAAACCGCCGCCGCCATCGCCGAACGCATCCGTGAAAGCGTGGCCGTCACGCAGATACCCCAGGTGGGCCTGGTCACCCTGTCCATCGGCGTCGCCGATTTCGGCGCACTGGCGCTGACCCCGGACGCGGTGCTCAAGCTGGCCGACCAGCGCCTCTACCGCGCCAAGCAGACCGGCCGTAACCGCGTCGTCAGCGGGGACGCGACCTAGGCCAGTGCCTCCCCGTCGATGTGCAGGGCGACACCGCCATCGACCAACTGCGCGCCTGATTTCAGCTGCTGACCAGCAGGCTCAACACCGCGCGCAGCTTGCCGGGCTTCACCGGTTTGTTCAGCAGCGGCATCCCCAGCCGCTGCAAGGCGCGGCGGCAGTCGTCGCTGCGGTCGGCGGTGATCATCACCGCCGGCAGTTCGCGCTGGAAATATTCGCGCAGCCCGCGGACCGCCTCACAGCCGGTACGACCGTGGTCGAGGTGGTAATCGGCGAGGATCACCTCGGGCGCCTTGCCATCCAACACCTGCAACGCCTCCTCGTAGTTCGTCGCCACCAGCACCTCGCAGCCCCACTGCCCGAGCAGCGCCGCCATGCTGGCGAGGATCGCCGCTTCGTTGTCGATCACCAGCAGGCGCCGGCCCGGCAGCGGATCGCCGGTGACCGGGCGCGGGCCGTTCTCCGCCAACGCGGGCGGCGGCAGGTCACGTACCAGCGGCACTTCCAGGGAGAACACCGAACCACGCCCCGGCACCGAGCGCACCTGCACCCGACAGCCGAGGATGCCGGCGATGCGGTCGACAATCGCCAGCCCCAGCCCGACGCCCCGGCGCTCCGCCGCACGGCCGGTGTCCAGCTGGTTGAATTCGAGGAAGATCGCTTGCAGCTGGTCCGCCGGAATCCCGCGCCCGGTGTCCCAGACTTCCAACCGCACGTTGCCGCCACGTCGGCGCGCCGCCAGCAGCACGCTGCCGTGCTCGGTATAACGGCAGGCGTTGCTGAGGAAGTTGCGCAGGATGCGCGACAGCAGGCGGTGATCGGTGCGCACCGCCAGCGCGGGAATTCGTGAGCGCAGACGCAGGCCAACGGCGCGGGCCACTTCATCGAACTCCGAAACCAGCGGGTCGAGCAGCTCGCCCAGCGGGTAAACGTCCAGGTCCGGGCGGATCGCGCTCTGGTCCAGGCGGGCGATTTCCAGCAGGTCGGTCAGCAGGTCCTCGGCGCCCTCCAGTGCCTGGTGCGTGCGCTCCACCAACACCTGCTCGGCATTCGGCAGCTGGCGTTCGCGCAGGGTCGAGACCAGCAGCCGCGCGGCGTTCAACGGTTGCAGCAGGTCGTGGCTGGCGGCGGCGAGGTACTTGTCCTTGCTGTTGTTGGCCGTTTCGGCGGCGTCGCGGGCCTCGCGCAGTTGCTGGTTCAAGCCTTCCAGCTCGCGGGTGCGCTCGGCGACGCGCTGCTCCAGTTCCTCGTTGAGGCTCTGCAGCCGCTGCTGGGCCTGGACGCGTTCGCTGATGTCAGCGACGAAGCCTTCCACCAAACCGTCTTCATCGGGCTTGATCAGCAGGTTCATCAGCACGATCAGGTGGCTGCCGTCGCGACGGCGCAGACGCGTCTCGTAACCGAACAGGCCGTCGCGCTCGCGCAGCAATTCACGGATGCGGCGCATCTCCGCCTCGCCGCCAACGAACAGCTGGCTGGCCATGTCCTGCAGGTTCCACAGCACCTGCTGCGGGTCGTCGTAGCCGAGCATCCGCGCCAGCGCCGGGTTCGCGGCGCGCAAGCCCTCGCTCAGGCTGGCCTGGAAGATGCCGTGGACGGCGTGTTCGAAGAGCCATTTGTAGCGGTTGCGCTCGGCCTCCAGCTCGTCCAGCCGCGCCACCAGCTCGGGGTAGTGGCTCTTGCGCGCAGAATGGCTGCCCAGCCCGAGCAGCCCGGCCAGGGCCTGTTGCTGCTGCTCGTCAGAGGGCCTCGCCATACACCACCTCGACATCGCGCAGGCTGGATTCGCGAGGGTTGGTGAGGATGCACGGGTCCTGCATCGCGTGGCGCGAGAGGAAGGGAATGTCGGAACTGCCGACGCCGTGCAGGCCGAGGCTCTCGTGGAAGCCCACGGCATGCTTGAGGGCGATCAGGTGCTCCACCAGGCGCTGGCGCACCTGGGCGTGGTTGAGCCCACGGCAGTCGATGCCGAAGGTCTCGGCAATCACCTTGAAGCGCTCGGGTGCGGCGCTGTAGTTGAAGGCCACCACGTGTTCGACCAGCACCGCGTTGCACAGCCCGTGCGGCAGGTCGAGGTAGCCGCCCAGGCTGTGGGACATGGCATGCACCGCGCCGAGGATCGCGTTGGAAAACGCCAGCCCGGCCTGCATGCTGCCGAGCATGATCTTCTCGCGCAGGGCGATGTCCGCCGGATTGGCGATCATCTGCACCAGGTTGCCGTTGATCAGCCGCATGGCCTCCAGCGCATGAGGGTCGGTCAGCGGGCCGTGGCCGGTGGACACGAACGCTTCGATGGCGTGCACCAGCGCATCGATGCCGGTGCAGGCGGACAGGAACGGGTCCATGGTCAGGGTGGTTTCCGGGTCGATCAGCGACACGTCGGGCACCACCGCCTTGCTGACGATGGAGAATTTCATCCGCTCATCCTGGTTGGAGATGATCACGAACTGCGAGACGTCCGCCGAGGTGCCGGCGGTGGTCGGGATCAGGATCAGCGGCGGGCTGGGCACGCGCAGGGTGTCCACGCCCTCGAATTCGAGGATGTTGCGGCCGTGGGCGGCAACGATGCCGATGCCCTTGGCGCAGTCCATCGGGCTGCCGCCGCCGACCGCGACGATGACATTGCAGCCTTCGCTGCGGTAGACCTCGGCGCCGCGCATGACTTCGTCCACGCGCGGGTTGGGCGACACATCGGTGTAGCGGCAGAAGGGAATGTCCTGGGCGGCCAGGCTGGCTTCGATGTCCGCGACCCAGCCGGCGGCGACGACACCGGGATCGGACACCACCAGCACTTTGCGGGCGCCGAAGGTTTTCACGTAATTGGCAACATTGTGCCGGCATCCGGCACCGAAAATGATCTCTGGCGAGACGAATTTGCGCAGCTGGCTGAGCTCGTGGGACATCGGAGGCTCTGTCGTTATTGTTATGGGATGTTTCCGGCAGCCTACTGCATCCGTCAGGGTTTGCAATGCGACCTTGGCAGACGGCTCTGACAGCCAGCTCCGTCAGACATCAACCCGTCATCGCGCCGCCAACAGCGCCTGGTAGAAGCGCCACTCAGCCTCCAGCGCATGGGCCAGATTGGCCGCCTGGCGGAAGCCGTGGCGCTCCCCGGCGTAGCGGTGCACCTCCACCGGCACGCCGCGCTGGCGCAGGCTGTCGACCATGGCGTCGGTCTGTGCTGGCACCACCACCGCGTCCAGCTCGCCCTGGAAGAAGATCATCGGCGCGCGGATATGCTCCGCCAGCAACACCGGCGTGCGCTCGCGGTAGCGCTCGGCGTCCTGTTGCGGGTCGCCGATCAGCCAATCGAGGTAATCCGCCTCGAACTTGTGGGTGACCCGCGCCAGCGCCTGCGGGTCGCTGACGCCGTACAGGCTGGCGCCGCCGCGCAGGCCCGGCAGCCGCGCCAGGGCCATCAGCGCGCTGTAGCCGCCAGCACTGGCGCCGCGCACGAACACCCGCTGGCGGTCGATGCGCCCCGCCTTGCCAAGGAAGTCCAGCGCCGCGCCGATGTCCTCCACTTCCACCTGCCCCCAGCCCAGGTGCAGGCGCTCGCGATAGGCGCGGCCGTAGCCGCTGCTGCCGCGATAGTTGAGGTCGGCCACGGCGAAACCGCGGCGTGTCCAGAACTGGATGCGCCCGTCGAACACCGGGTAGCTGGCCGAGGTCGGCCCACCGTGCAGGAACACCACCAGCGGCGGCTTTTCTTCCTCCCCGAGTGCCGGGTAGAAGAAGCCGTACCCGCATTCGTCGCCGCCCACCGGGTAACGGAAGGCCTCGCCACGGGACAGCTCGGCCTCGGCCAGTGGCTTCTCGCCACCGGCGAGCACCTGAACGGAGCCATCCACCCGACGGATCGCCAGCAACGTCGGCAGACGGTCCGGCGCGGCGGCGATGCAGTAGAAATGGCGCTCGTCCGCCGCCAACGCGCGAAAACGGCTGTACTCGGGCGCCAACCGACGCTCAGCGCCGCGTCCGTCATACAGCACCAGCACGCCGCGCCCCTCCTCGTAGCAAGTCGCCAGCAGGCTGCCCCCCGGCAGCGGCAGGAAGGTGCGCCCGCCCAGTTGCCAGGGCGCGCTGGCGTGGTCGGCTGCGGCGAACGGCAAAACCCCGAAGCCTTCGTGACAGGGTTGCCAATAGCCTGCGCGGTCGCTCAGCCAGTACAGCCGGCCGTCTTCGGCGAAACGCGGCTGCTGGATGGATTCGTGGTGGGCGTGCCCGGCCAGGCAACGCTGTTCGCCGGCAAATGACTCGCACAGGCGGGTGCGCGTCCAGGGCTGGTGCGGGCGGTCCCATTCCACCCAGACAACGCGCTCGGCGCTGGCGTCGGCCACCGGGGAGGCATAGAAGTCCGCGCCAGCGGCGATCACCCGGCGTCGACCATCGGCGTCCAGCCGCACGATGCGGTGGCTCACCCCGCTGCTGCCGTTTTCTTCCTCGACCGCCAGCAGCGCATTCCACGCCGGGACGTAGTGCAGGTCGCCGTAGCGGCAGTCGTCGCGGTGGGTGATCGGTCGGGGGGCACCGCCCAGGCGCAGCCAGCGCACCTGCTGGTCGCCCTCTTCCACCCAGGCCACGCCGTCGGCGGTGGCACAGCACGAGCCGCCACCGTACTCGTAGACGCGGCTGCGCAGCGAGGCACCGGGCGGTGTCAGTTCGACGCTCTGCCCCTCTCGCCGGAGGAACAGCCGGCAGCGCGCGCTGGCAGGGTCGAATGCGGCCCACAGCAGCCCGCCGTGGGCCACGTGCAGCTCGGCAAAATCCCCGGCGGCAGCGACCGCGCGCTCGGCGCTCCAGTCACCGTTCTGCATCTCAGGCCTTGCAGATCAGTTGCGAGGCGCGCTCGTTGCGCAGGGTCAGTGCGCTGAGCGGCGCGGTCGTCGTTTCTGCTTCCCGGCGGGCGTCGAGGATGATGCCGTGGTGGGCTGACTTTGCGCACA
The DNA here is from genome assembly GCF_002796985.1 of Pseudomonas sp. Taxonomy (GTDB): domain Bacteria; phylum Pseudomonadota; class Gammaproteobacteria; order Pseudomonadales; family Pseudomonadaceae; genus Pseudomonas. The sequence goes on from NZ_PEKX01000023.1 coordinate 64,186, forward strand.
CCGGGTCGGTCGCCTCGGCATCGCCGGTGAGCATGAACGCCTGGCAGCGGCAGCCACCGAAGTCGCGTTCCTTCTCGTCACAGGAGCGGCAGGGCTCGGGCATCCACGCGTCACCGCGGAAGCGGTTGAAGCCGAAGGACTCGTACCAGATGTGTTGCAGGCTGTGCTCGCGCACGTTGGGGAACTTGACCGGCAGTTGCCGTGCGCTGTGGCACGGCAGCGCGGTGCCATCCGGGGTGACGTCGAGGAACACGCTGCCCCAGCCGCCCATGCAGGCCTTGGGGCGCTCTTCGTAGTAGTCGGGCACCACGAAGATCAGCTTGCACGGATGCCCTTCGGCGGCCAGGCGCTCGCGGTAGTCGGCGGTGATCCGCTCGGCGCGCTGTAGCTGTTCGCGGGTCGGCAGCAGGCCGGCACGGTTCAGCTCGGCCCAGCCGTAGAACTGGCAGGTGGCGAGTTCGACGAAATCCGCCTCCAGCTCGATGCACAGCTCGATGATGCGATCGATGCGGTCGATGTTGTGCCGGTGGGTGACGAAGTTCAGCACCATCGGGTAGCCGTGGGCCTTCACCGCGCGGGCCATGGCGAGCTTCTGGGCAAAGGCCTTGCGCGAGCCGGCGAGCAGGTTGTTCACCTCCTCGTCGGCGGCCTGGAAGCTGATCTGGATGTGGTCCAGCCCGGCGTCGGCGAACTCCTTCAGGCGCTTCTCGTTCAGGCCGATGCCGGAGGTGATCAGGTTGGTGTAGAAGCCCAGCCCGCGTGCGGCGGCGATCAGCTCGGCGAGGTCCTGGCGCACCAGCGGCTCGCCGCCGGAGAAGCCCAGTTGCGCCGCGCCCATCTCACGGGCTTGGCGGAACACCTCGATCCACTGGGCGGTGGTCAGCTCGTCGCCACCCTTGGCGAAGTCCAGCGGGTTGGAGCAGTACGGGCATTGCAGCGGGCAGCGGTAGGTCAGCTCGGCCAGCAGCCAGAGTGGCGGGCCTACCGGCGCTTCAGCGCAGCTCGATCCAGAATTGCGCATGGGCCACCTCGAGGAATGCCAGGATGTCTTCATCAATGCCCGGTACACCGGGGAAATCGGCGCGCAGGCCATCGATGATGCCGGCGACGTCGCGCTGACCGTCGACGCGGTCAAGGATCGCCCCGGCGCTGTCGTTGAGCTTCACCATCCCTTCAGGATAGAGCAGCACGTGGCAGCCCTGGGCCGGTTCGAATTGCAGGCGGAAACCCCGGCGCAGCGCCGGGACGCTGTCCAGCGAAGGCAGACTCATCACAGCAACCCCCTGTGCCACACGCGCTCGGCCGTCACCGTGTGGTACGGCGGGCGCTCCAGTTCATAGGCCATGCTCATCGCGTCGAGCATGCTCCAGAGCACATCGAGCTTGAATTGCAGGATTTCCAGCATGCGCTCCTGGGCCTCGCGGGTGCGGTAGTGCTCCAGGGTGATGCGCAGGCCGTGCTCGACGTCGCGGCGCGCCTGGGACAGACGCTTGCGGAAATAGTCGTAGCCACTGGCGTCGATCCACGGGTAATGCTGCGGCCAGCTGTCCAGGCGCGACTGGTGAATCTGCGGGGCGAACAGTTCGGTCAGTGAGCTGCTGGCCGCTTCCTGCCAACTGGCGCGGCGGGCGAAGTTGACGTAAGCATCCACCGCGAAGCGCACGCCGGGCAGCACCAGTTCCTGGGACAGCACCTGCTCGCGGTCCAGCCCGACCGATTCGGCCAGGCGCAGCCAGGCCTCGATGCCGCCCTCCTCGCCGGGCGCGCCGTCGTGATCGAGAATGCGCTGCAACCATTCGCGGCGCACCTCGCGGTCCGGGCAGTTGGCGAGGATCGCCGCGTCTTTCAGCGGGATGTTCAGCTGGTAGTAGAAGCGGTTGGCCACCCAGCCCTGGATCTGCTCGCGGGTGGCGCGGCCTTCATACATGGCCACGTGGTACGGGTGGAAGATGTGGTAGCAGGCGCCCTTGGCGCGCAGCGCCTGCTCGAATTCGGCGGGGCTCATGGCTTCGCGGGTCATCTTGGCAGCCCTTTAAAGGAAGATGCCCATGCCGTCGAACGCCACCTCGATACCGCGCGCGTCCAGTTCGGCGCGTTCGGGCGAGGCGATGTCGAGGATGGGATTGGTGTTGTTGATGTGGATGAGCACCTTGCGCGGTCCGTCGATGCCGTCGAGCACCTCGATCATGCCGCCGGGGCCGCTCTGGGCCAGGTGGCCCATCTCACTGCCGAGCTTGTCGCCCACTTCGCAGACGCGCATCTCGTCGTCGCGCCACAGCGTGCCGTCCACCAGCAGGCAGTCGGCGCGCCGCATCCACGCCAACAGTTCGTCGTCCACCTGGCCCAGGCCCGGCGCGTAGAACAGCTTGCCGCCGGTGGACAGGTCCTCGATGAACAGGCCGATGTTGTCTCCCGGATGCGGGTTGCCCCGGTGTGGCGAATACGGCGGTGCACTGCTGCGCAGGGCAATGGCGGTGAGGCGCAGGCCCGGGCAGGCCGGGATGCTGAAAGGCTCTGCGTCCAGTTCGATGAGCTTGTGCTTCAGCCCGCCGTTCCAGTGCGACAGCATGGGGAACAGCGGGAAGCCGGTGGACAGGTCCTGGTGGACCATTTCCGTGCACCACACCTCGTGCGGGCAGCCCTCGCGCAGGCTGAGCAGGCCGGTGGTGTGGTCGATCTGGCTGTCCAGCAGGACGATGGCGGCAATCGACGAATCCCGCAGGCGCCGCGCCGGCTGCAGCGCCGGGAAGGACGCCAGTTGGGCGCGGATGTCGGGGGATGCGTTGCAGAGAATCCAGTTGGCGCCATCGTCGGACAGCGCGATGGACGACTGGGTGCGTGGCTGCGCAATCACGCTGCCGTCGCGGACGCCGCGACAGTTGCGGCAATTGCAGTTCCACTGGGGAAAGCCGCCACCGGCGGCTGACCCGAGAATTCGGATGTGCATGACAGAGCCCTATGGGCAGGGGCCCCGGCGAACCGGGGCCGCGTGGATCAGCGGTTGGCGAAGTACAGGGTCACTTCGAAGCCAAGGCGCAGGTCGGTGAAGCTAGGCTTGGTCCACATGGGTCTGTCCTCTTTTTCACTAAGGCTGTTTTTGTTAGGCAAGGTGCCGGCAGGACCGGCAAGTCGAGTTAAACACCAGGGTCAGGCACTCCGAATGATACTTTCGAAGGAGATTCCCCCCTGATTTGGTAGCGGGCCACGACAGCCATTGCTCGGGCATTCGTCGTCGGTAACCCTCCGGTCTAGACTAGACAATCCTCGGAGCAGTCCTACGCGGAGCCGATTCCCTACAAAAACAAGCGGCGGGCTGCTGGGCAGTCGCATCGCGCAGTTGCGGGAAGTGGACGTCACCCGGTTGCTCACCCTGAGTAATGAAAAAGCCCCGGCATGCCGGGGCTTTTCGCTTTCAGGCCGGGGCTTACTGACCGCCCGGCTTCTCCGCGTCTTCCGCTTCGATCTCTTCCAACGCCAGTTCCAGCCCCCAGCTCGATGCCTCGACCGGCTGGGTCGCCGGCGGCGGAGCGACAGGTGCCGGCGCAGCCGGCTTGGCAGGCGCTGGTGTGGCAGCGCTGCCGACGCTACCCGGGTTGTCCTTGTACAGCTTGAGCTTCAGACGCAGGTTGTTCGCCGAGTCGGCGTTCTTCACCGCCTCTTCCTCGGTGATCGCCCCTTCCACGGCCAGGTCGAACAGCGCCTGGTCGAAGGTCTGCATACCCAGGGCGCGGGACTTGTCCATGATCTCCTTGATCGAGCTGAAGTCGCCGCGCTTGATGATGTCGCTGATGGTCGCCGTGCCCAGCAGCACTTCCACCGCGGCGCGGCGCTTGCCGTCCTGGGTGCGCACCAGACGCTGGGAAACGAACGCCTTGAGGTTGTTGCCCAAATCGTTGAGCAGCTGCGGCCGGCGCTCCTCGGGGAAGAAGTTGATGATGCGGTCCAGCGCCTGGTTGGCGTTGTTCGCGTGCAAGGTGGAGATCGCCAGGTGGCCGGTATCGGCGAAGGCCAGGGCGTGCTCCATGGTCTCGCGGTCGCGAATCTCGCCGATCAGGATCACATCCGGGGCCTGGCGCAGGGTGTTCTTCAGCGCGGCATGGAAGCTGCGGGTATCCACGCCCACTTCACGCTGGTTGATGATCGACTTGCGGTGCCGGTGCACGTATTCGATGGGGTCTTCGATGGTGATGATGTGGCCGCCGCTGTTGCGATTGCGGTGGTCGATCAGCGCCGCCAGGGAGGTCGACTTGCCCGAGCCGGTGCCACCGACGAAGAGCACCAGGCCACGCTTCTCCATGACCACCTTGAGCAGCACTTCCGGCAGATTCAGGTCGGCGAACAGCGGGATGTCGAGCTTGATGTTGCGCGCCACGATGGACACTTCGTTGCGCTGCTTGAACAGGTTGATACGGAAGCGGCCGACGCCCGGCACGGAAATCGCCAGGTTCATTTCCAGCTCGCGGTCGAACTCCGCGCGCTGCTCCTCATCCATCAGCCCATAACCGATGCGGGCGACATCGCCGGCCTTCATCGGCTCGTTGGACAGGGGCTTGAGCACCCCATTGAACTTGGCGCAGGGCGGCGCGCCGGTGGAGAGGTAAAGATCCGAACCATCCTGGGTGGCCAGGATCTTGAGCATCGCTTGGATATCCATTGAACTGCATCCGTACGCAAGGTGGCGGTGGACGCTGTCTGTCAGCAGCGTCCTATAGATAAGAATTGGCTTATCGACTCTATGGAGCGCCCCTGCACCAGACAATGCAACCCATCGCAAAATGCGACCTGCATCACTGCTCCCGTACAATGCAGCGCAGACGCTTTCATCGAGGAACGAAACAATGCCCGTCGCCATGGCCCGCCACATTCTGGTCAAGACCGCCGCCGAAGCCGAGCAGATCAAGCAGCGCCTGGCCAAGGGCGAGGATTTCGCCGCCCTGGCGCGCAAGCATTCCACCTGCGCCTCCGGCAAGCGCGGCGGCGACCTGGGCGAGGTACGCCCCGGCCAGATGGTCCGCAGCATCGACCAGGTGATCTTCAAGAAGCCGCTCGGTATCGTTCACGGGCCGGTGAAAAGCCAGTTCGGCTACCATCTGGTCGAGGTCTACTTCCGTGACTGATCGAAAGCGTGACTGACCGAAGGAACGCACGCCCATGACACCGCAACAGATAGCCCGCTTCTGCCTGGAACTGCCCGGTGCCCGCGAAGACATCAAGTGGGGCAGCAACCGGGTGTTCTCGGTGGCCGGCAACAAGATGTTCGCCATCCTCGACTTTCTCGACAGCGGCAACGGCGGCCTGGCTTTCAAGGTCGGCCCCGAGCTGTTCCTGGGCTACGTCGACCGCCCCGGCATCCGCCCGGCGCCCTACCTGGCGCGGGCCTTCTGGATTGCCCTGCAGCGCCCCTACCCCATGGGCGACGCCGAACTGCGCGAAGCGCTGACTCGCTCGCACCAGCTGGTGGTCGCCCGCCTGCCCAAGCGCCAACGCCTGGGCCTCGTGCTGGAGCAGCTCTGATGCGGACCTTGAACTGGGAAGGTATCTGGCATGCGCCGTCCGCCAGCTGGGAATCGCTGCAACTGGGCGAGCGACGCGCCGAGAGCCAGCTGCGGGCCATCGACGAAGCGGGCGGGCCGTCCTATCAGCTCGATTACCAGCTGGAGTGGGACGCCCAATGGCGCCTGCGGGAAGCGCGGTTCAGCGTGGAAAGCGCCCGAGGCGCGCACCAACTGCACCTGCTGACCGATGGCGCTGGGCACTGGCGCACCGCTGAAGGCGAGTCACTGACGGCGCTGGACGGCTGCCTGGACATCGACATCTGGCCGTCACCCTTCACCAACACCTTCCCCATTCGCCGCCTGCAGCTGGCCGAAGGCGAGCGCCGGGAGCTGGCAGTCGTCTATCTGGAGGCGCCAAAGCTCAAGCCGGTGCGCATGCGCCAGGGCTACACCCGGATTGACGCCCACCACTACCGCTACGAGAACCTGGAAGGCACCGACTTTCAGGCGATGCTGACAGTGGATGACGAAGGCTTGGTGATCGATTACCCCACGCTGTTTCGTCGGGTCTGACAGACTGCCTTTGTAGGAGCGAGCTTGCTCACGAACCACTTGACGCTGGAGCGGCCGGGGAATCCCTTCGCGAGCAAGCTCGCTCCTACGAAGAGCCGCGCAGGGCGGATAATATTCCAGGTAGTTCGTTAGCTAGCTTTCCTACATGTCAGACGCGGTCCATCATGTAGGACCACTCGCCGTACCGAACCGCTTCACATGCCCACCAACTCCCACTCGTCCACCACCCTGCAAGTGGTCTCCGTCGTTCTGTTCACCTTCATCGCCTACCTGACCATCGGCATACCGCTGGCCGTGCTGCCCGGTTACGTGCACAGCGATCTGGGCTTCGGTTCGGTGATGGCGGGACTGGTCATCAGTATCCAGTACCTCGCCACCCTGCTCACCCGCCCCTACGCCGGCAAGGTCATCGACACCCTCGGGCCCAAACGTGCGGTGCTCTACGGCATGCTCGGTTGCGCCGGCAGCGGTGCGCTGATGCTCGGTTCCTGGGCGCTGCAAGGTCAGCCATTGATCAGCCTCGGCCTGCTGATGGTCGCGCGGCTGGTGCTGGGGACTTCGGAAAGCCTGGTGGGCAGCGCTTCGATCGCCTGGGGCATCGACCGCGTCGGCGCGGCGAACACCGCGAAGGTGATTTCCTGGAACGGCATCGCCAGCTACGGCGCCCTCGCCATTGGCGCGCCGCTGGGCGTGCTGATGGTCGACGAGCTCGGGCTGGCCAGCCTGGGCGGCAGCGTCGTCCTGCTGGCCGCGCTCGGTTTCGCCCTGGCATGGCCCAAGCGCGCCGCCGCGCTGGTACACGGCGAACGCATGCCCTTCCACCATGTGCTCGGCCGGGTACTCCCGCACGGCATGGGCCTGGCGCTGGGCGGCATCGGCTTTGGCACCATCGCCACCTTCATCACCCTGTACTACGCCAGCCTTGGCTGGAAGGACGCGGTCTACTGCCTGACCGCCTTTGGCGGCTGCTTCATCGGTGCCCGCCTGCTGTTCGCCAATGCCATCAACCGCCACGGCGGCTTCCGCGTGGCCATCGCCTGCCTGTCGGTGGAAAGCCTCGGCCTGCTCCTGCTGTGGAGCGCGCCGACACCGTGGCTCGCCCTGGCCGGCTCGGCGCTGACCGGTTTCGGCTTCTCCCTGGTGTTCCCCGCGCTGGGTGTGGAAGCCGTGGGACTGGTGCCCGCCTCCAACCGTGGTGCCGCCCTGGGCGCCTATTCGCTGTTCATCGATGTCTCGCTGGGCATCACCGGCCCGCTGATGGGCGTCGTGGCCAACGGCTTCGGCTTCGGCTCGATCTTCCTCTGCGCCGCCCTCGCGGCATTCAGCGGGCTGATCCTCAGCCTCTGGCTCTTCCAGCGTTCCTATCGCCAGCCCTGATCGGCGCTGCGCGGCAAAAAGCCGCGATTGCGCCCATTGCCTTCGAGCCACCGCGATCCGGCGGCCATCGCCGCTGATCAGGTCAACATGACATCCGCGTGACAGAGGCTGGACGAAAAAGTTCGAACCTCTGCTATTATCGCGCCGCGCCGGGGCGACCACGCCCCGAATACAACCAAAAGAACATGCCAGCACAGGACTCCACCTACCCCGATCACGCACTTCGGGGCGGAGAGCTTTTTCCTTCTGATCGCTGGCGCTGCACCCTTAAGGAAATCAAGATGCTGAACCACCGGATCAGTCTGCTCGCATTGGGGATCCTCGCGTCGACCGCTGCAATGGCCGATGACCAGTCCGCCGCCAAGGGCTTCACCGAAGACAGCCACCTGGACCTGTTCTTCCGCAACGCCTACATGAACCGCGACTACAAGCACGGTCGTGACGACAAGGCCGAGTGGGGCCAGGCCGCCACCGCCACCTTCACCTCCGGCTTCACCCAGGGCACCGTTGGCTTCGGCGTCGACGCCTTCGGCATGTACGCCGTACGTCTGGACGGTGGCCAAGGCAAGAGCGGCGCCGCCGGTATCGACTTCTTCAAGCAGGGCGACAGCGGCGAAGCCGCCGACGACCTGGCCCGTGCCGGTGGCGCGGTGAAGGCTCGCTTCTCCAACACCGTGATCAAGTACGGCGACCAGATGCCGTCCCTGCCGGTGCTCAGCTACGACAACTCCCGCCTGCTGCCGGAAAGCTTCACCGGCACCCTGATCACCTCCAAGGAGATCGAAGGCCTGGAGCTGAACGTCGGCCGCTTCACCTCGGAAACCCGCAAGAGCGCCGAAGGGCGTGACAGCGGCGGCCTGAAGCGCATCGACGTGTTCGGCGGCAGCTACAAGTTCACCGACAACTTCAGCGGCTCGCTGTACGGCTACGAGAGCGAAGACGTCGCTCGCAAGCAGTACATGAACCTGAACTACGTCATCCCGGTGGCCGACAAGCAGTCCCTGACCCTGGACTTCAACGGCTACCGCACCCGCGTGAACGAAGACTTCGCTTCCGACAACGGCATCGATGGCACCAAGAACACCATCTGGAGCCTGTCGGCCGCCTACAACATCGGCGTCCACACCTTCATGGTCGCGCACCAGCGCAACAACGGCGACTCCGGCTACAACTACGGCTGGTACCAGAACCAGGGCGGCCTGGGCGACGGCGGCACCACCATCTGGCTGGCCAACTCCTACTGGTCGGACTTCAACGGCGAGGACGAGCGTTCCTGGCAGGGCAGCTACAGCCTGGACTTCTCCGAGTACGGCGTACCGGGCCTGAGCTACACCGTGGCCTACGTCTACGGCGACAACATCAAGACCGCCGAGACCAGCAACGGTAAAGAGCGCGAAATCTTCAACCAGCTGAAGTACGTCGTACCGAGCGGCCCGGCCAAGGACCTGTCGGTCAAGCTGCGCGGTTCCTGGCTGCGCGTGTCCAACGACGCCCGCTCCTACAACGACGACGGCAACGAAGTGCGCGTCTTCGTCGAGTACCCGGTCAACATCTTCTGATGACCTGATCAGGCTCGAAAGAAAACGCCCCGTGGCAGCAATGCCACGGGGCGTTTTTCGTTCCGGCGCCTTTCTATTACAGGCGGCCTACTCCAGGGTCCGACGCCTCGGCAACCACGGCAGCGGCGGCAAGGCCATGCGCAAGATGTGCAAGCACAACAGCAGGATCAGCGCGCCGGCCACGAAGGAGCCGAGCCGCTGGGCCGGTTCGAGCGAGTCATTGAATACGTTGAAGAACAGCATCGCGCTGCCACCCAGCATGCAGGCCAGCAGGAACACGGAGAGGATGTAGATTTTCAGCGTCAGCAGCCGCCAATGCCAGCGCATGCGGCGGCGAACAGGCACTTCATCGCGAGGAAGTTGCGGCATGATCCTTTGCCTCCTGACAGTTTTCTGACGGACTCAAGCAGTCACGGCATGCGACGTCGAGATACTGGCAGGATGCTAGCCATCCGCGCGGGAATTGCCAAGGCGCGCAACGCAGGACCCGCAGGTCACAGGCTGCGCGCCGATGAATGGCTGGCGCTTAGCGCACCACGCTATTGATGTCCTGGCGGTTAAGCGAAGTACGCATCTCCTCGTACCACTCCGGGATCACGTCCTTCAGGCGCTCCTTGGCGTCCTCCAGCTTGAACGGCTGGGTATAGCGCTTCTTGCGGTAGGAGTAGATGTAATAGGTGCCGTTGCGGTAGAGGATGCGGTCAAAGGTATAGAAGCCGATGTGCGTGCCGTTGCAGCGCGCGGTCAGCACCATGTCGCCCTCTTCGTAGGGCAGCACGCCCTCGGCGCACTCGTAGGTGAAGAACTCGCGCACGTCGTCCCAGTTCACGCCGTCGCTGCTGGCGTGCAGGAAGGCTTCGGCCTGCTCCTCTGACTCGTCGGAGTGGTCGCTGTACCAGATGAACAGCGGAATGCTCTGGTTGGTCTCGTCGCCCAGCCAGCTTTCACCATCCAGGTACTGCGCGCTGCGCGCCAGGCTCGCCTGCACACGGCGGTGGCTCTGGCGGTACTCGTCCAGCAGCTCGTCAAAAGCCGGTACGTCCTCGCCCAGCACGACGCCTTCCATGCCCTTGATCTCCACAACGCGCGCCAGGTATTCGGCGTACAGCGCTGCATCCTGGATTACCGCGCAGGTATCGCGGGTCAGGCTCAGGCCGATCTCGGTGAAGTTGGCACTCCCCAGGATAACCACGTCCGGCTCGATCAGGATCAGCTTCCAGTGCACGCTGTTCTGCGCACGGAAGTCGACGTGCAGGGTGACCTTGGCGCCCGCGTCGCGGACGCAGAAATCGATGAAGTCCGGCGAAGTAAAGGAGTTGATGGTGCCTACCAGCAGGTCCAGGCGATTGCCCTTCTCCACCAGTGTTTCGATCAGTGACTCGGTTTCACTGGCGGAGGCCGAGACCACGGTGATCAGCTTGTCACTGACCTGCTCCAGGTACTGCTTGAGCGAATGTTGAGCGTTAAGGATTTTCATACAGCCCCCACCAGAATTCTGAACACCGAATTCTGATGCAGGACAATGGGGGGTTTCAACTGTCTGATATCACCCTACGCCCGCAGAGTGGGGACCACAGAGGCAAAGCATGCAGCGCAGGCCCGGCTGTGGCATAATGAGCGGCTTTGCCAGGCGCCTGTCGATCCTGTTCGACAGGCGCGCCTTCCCTGCCCGCCCGCGCCGTCCGCGCCCGGCGCGCACCATGTCCAGCCAAGGGTTACCCAGTTGATTTCCACCGCCAATATCACCATGCAGTTTGGCGCCAAGCCGCTGTTCGAAAACGTTTCCGTCAAGTTCGGCAACGGCAACCGCTACGGCCTGATCGGCGCCAACGGATGTGGCAAGTCCACCTTCATGAAGATCCTCGGCGGTGAGCTGGAGCCTTCGGGCGGCCAGGTAATGCTGGAAAACGGCGTACGCCTGGGCAAACTGCGCCAGGACCAGTTCGCCTATGAAGATTTCACCGTCATCGACACCGTGATCATGGGCCACGAGGAACTGTGGAAGATCAAGGCCGAGCGCGATCGCATCTACTCCCTGCCGGAGATGAGCGAAGAAGACGGCATGGCCGTGGCCGAACTGGAAGTGCAGTTCGCCGAGTTCGACGGCTACACCGCCGAATCCCGCGCCGGTGAGCTGTTGCTGGGCCTGGGCATTCCGCTGGACCAGCACTTCGGTCCGATGAGCTCCGTCGCTCCAGGCTGGAAGCTGCGTGTGCTGCTGGCCCAGGCGCTGTTCTCCGATCCGGACCTGCTGCTGCTCGACGAACCGACCAACCACCTGGACATCAACACCATCCGCTGGCTGGAAAACATCATCACGGCGCGTAACAGCACCATGATCATCATTTCCCACGACCGTCACTTCCTGAACAGCGTCTGCACCCACATGGCGGACCTGGACTATGGCGAGCTGCGCCTGTTCCCGGGCAACTACGACGAATACATGATGGCTGCCGAACAGGCCCGCGAACGCCTGCTGTCGGACAACGCCAAGAAGAAGGCCCAGATTGCCGAGCTGCAGACCTTCGTCAGTCGCTTCTCGGCCAACGCTTCCAAGGCCAAGCAGGCTACCAGCCGCGCGCGCCAGATCGACAAGATCCAGCTGGAAGAGGTCAAGCCGTCCAGCCGAGTCAGCCCGTTCATCCGCTTCGAGCAGCACAAGAAGCTGCACCGCCAGGCCGTGACGCTGGACAAGGTCAGCCAGGGCTTCGACGGCACCGCGCTGTTCAAGAACCTCAGCCTGCAGGTGGAAGCTGGCGAACGCATCGCCATCATCGGCCCCAACGGCATCGGCAAGACCACCCTGCTGCGCACCCTGGTCGGCGAGATGGCACCCACCGCCGGTGAAGTGAAGTGGACCGACAGCGCGGACGTGGGCTACTTCGCCCAGGACCACGCCGAGGACTTCGAGGACGACTACAACCTGTTCGACTGGATGGCCCAGTGGACCCAGGGCGGCGAGCAACTGGTGCGCGGCACCCTCGGTCGCATGCTGTTCTCCAACGACGAGATCAAGAAGTCGGTCAAGGTCATCTCCGGTGGCGAACAGGGCCGCATGCTGTTCGGCAAGCTGATCCTCAAGCGCCCCAACGTGCTGGTGATGGACGAACCGACCAACCACCTGGACATGGAATCCATCGAGTCGCTCAACCTCGCGCTGGAGAACTACCCGGGCACGCTGATCTTCGTCAGCCATGACCGCGAGTTCGTGTCCTCCCTGGCCACTCGCATCATCGAGCTGTCGGAAAACGGCGTGACCGACTTCAGTGGCAGCTACGACGACTACCTGCGCAGCCAGGGCGTGATCGTCTGATCATTACCCCGTCGCAAGAAAAAGCCCCGCCAAGTGCGGGGCTTTTTCTTGGGCGTTTGATCTTCGTAGGTGCGAGCTTGCTCGCGAACCGCACCCCACCAGTGTTTCAGTGTGCGCGGAGAGCAATCGCGAACAAAGTCCGCTCTACACAAGCCCTAGCCATTTCGCGTAGCCGTAGGAGCGGACTCTGTCCGCGATGCTTTCAGGCCCGCACCTGGCTCTGCTCGCGAGCAAGCTCGCTCCCACAACAGATCAGCGGCCCGACGTCTTCATCGTCGCGCCACCCAGGCTGACGTCGAAGAACTCCGCCGCCGAGGCCGCCAGGTCGCGATGGATAGCCTGGCGATCCAGCCCCTGAGTGTCAGTGCACAGATCGGGAGTGGCCTCTTTCTCCTCCTCCGAGCAAGGCGACATGAACACAAAATGCCCCGCCCCATCGAGAACCCGCAGGTCTGCTTGCTGTGGCAGCTTGCGTGCCAGGGCACCAGCGTTCTTCTTCCAGTCGAGGATGTGGTCGTTGTTGCCGGTATAGAGCAACACCGGCACCTGCACGTCCTGCAACTCATGAACGCCATACATCAGACTCAGCGGCGCGAGCAGGAGCAAGGCGCCGACGCGCGGATCAGCCATAGGCACGAGGTCGTTGCGGTCAGCGCGCACCTCGCCGTTATCGCTGCAGGCGTCGCGGTCGTCCGGGCGCTGCCGGCAGTACTTGATCAGCCTGTCCAGGCGCGGCTGCGCGCCGGCGAGGATCAGCGCGGTTTCGCCGCCTGCCGAGTAACCAATGACGCCCACCTTGTGCGGGTCGACAATACCCGCGACCTTGGAGTCCAGCAGCGCGGCGCTGATGGTTTCCGAGACCTGCAGTGGCCGGCCATAGAGGTTGCTCAGCGCGCCCAGGCGGCTGTGATCCCGCAGGTTGTCACCAGGGTGCAGCAGCGTCAGCACCACGAAGCCTTTACGCACCAGCGCCTCGATCAGATCGCGATGGGCCAGCGGGGTGCCGTAGTTGCCGTGGGACATCACCAGCAACGGAAAGCGTCCGTTGGCGGTCTGGCCTTCATAGGCAACGTCGAGGATGAAATTGCCCAGGTGCAGGGGTTGCTCGGCGGCGCGCGTCGGGTAGAACACAATAGCCTTCATCGGCTGAAGGTCCAGCGGATCGCTCACCTGCAGGCGATGGAATCCCACGTTCCAGCCGGGCGACGCCCAGCAAGCGGTGCTGCCCGCGGTACCGATAGTCACGAGCAGCAGAACCCAGAACAGACGCCTCGCCATGGTGCAAACCGTCCTGACAGGTATCCAGATCAGGCGCCACGGGGCTTATCTTAGGAAAGAAACCACCGGGCACCGCCAAACGAAAATATCAGCATAGTACGCGCCAGTTTTCAGCGACCTGAAACGGACAGCTCCATGAAAAAGACCGCCTTGTGGGCGGTCTTTTTCATGGATGACGGACTATCAGGCCATCGCTTCCTGGGGCTTGCCCAGCAGACGATCGATTATGACCATCACGGCCAGCATCGCGACCGAGGGGATCAGCCAGGCGAGGCCCTGTTCGGCCAGCGGCAGGTGACCCATCCAGGCCGGCATCCAGGCGTCGAGCTTGGCGCCCTTGAGGGCGTCGATGATGCCGAAGAGGAAGGAGATCGCCATCACTGGAGCGACGATGCGGGTCTGCGAACGCCACAGGCTGGCGCAGAAGCTCAGCGCCACCAGCACAATGCACGGCGGGTAGATGGCGGTCAGCACCGGGATCGAGAACTGGATGAGCTTGGTCAGGCCCAGGTTCGACACCAACAGCGAGAAGCCGGCGAGGATGATCACCAGGCTGCGGTAGGACAGCGGCAGCACGCGGCAGAAGTACTCGGCACAGGCGCAGGTCAGCCCCACAGCGGTGACCAGGCAGGCCAGCGCGATGAGCACGGCGAGGAAGGTGCTGCCCAGCGAACCGAAGGTGTGCTGCACGTAGGCGTGCAGGACGGCAGCGCCGTTGGCGGCACCTGCGGCGATGTCGTGGCTGCCGGCCCCCAGGCGGAACAGGCTGATGTACACCAGCGCCAGACCGACGCCGGCGATCAGGCCGGCGATGATGGCGTAGCGGGTGATCAGACGCGGAGACTGCACGCCACGGGAGCGGATCGCGTTGACGATGACGATGCCGAAGACCAGCGCGCCGAGGGTGTCCATGGTCAGGTAGCCATTGACGAAGCCCTGGGAAAACGCCGCAGTCTGATAAGCGGGCTCAGCGACACCAATGGGGCCGGCCGGCAGCATGAAGGCGGCGATGCCCAGAGCAGCCAGGGCGACGATCTTCAGCGGTGCGAGGAAGCGGCCCACGGTATCGAGCAGCTTGCCCGGATACAGCGAAATCACCAGCACGACCAGGAAGTACACCAGGCTGTAGAGGAACAGCGGCAGAGCGCCCTCCCCGGTCAACGGCGCCAGGCCGACTTCGAAGGAAACGGTAGCGGTACGCGGGGTGGCGAACAGCGGCCCGACCGACAGGTAACAGACAGCCGCCAGCAGCCCGCCGGCGACGCGGCCGATCGGGTGGCTCAGAGTGTCCATCGAGCCACCGACCTTGGCCAGTGCGACGACGGTGATCACCGGCAGGCCGACTGCGGTGATCAGGAAGCCCAGCGCCGCCATCCAAACATGTGGCCCGGACTGCAGGCCCACGATCGGCGGAAAGATGATGTTGCCCGCGCCGACGAACAGCGCGAAGGTCATAAACCCAAGTGCCAGGATGTCCTGGCCTTTCAAGACTTTCATGAAGGGAAATACCACAGTGCTGAAACGGTTTCGTGGTCTCCCAAGGCACAACGACCGTACAGGCGCGACAAAGCCGCATCGGACGGGATCGGCTGACTCACGCTGGGCGAGCCTGCATATCCTGTGATGCTGCTGTCATCGGTACGGTGATTTGTTCTTGGAAGTCCGATAGCAGAGGTTTTCCATGGGCTCGTGGCCCGGTTGCTCCTGCATTCTGGTTATCCCGCCATCCTTGACGGTCAGGAACGCCGTCGCCTCCGGGTAGGAGTTGACGGTGAGCGAGCCTTCCCTTGTGGGGAACGCGACGCTTCATATAGTTGCTAGCCTAACGATCTATTCCGATGAACTGCACTGACATACGTCAGATCGTCCGCGCAATGATCGGCGATGTCGCCTGAGCGACACTTTGTCAGACGCATCCTTAACGACAGAGGCCACCCGAAGGTGGCCTCTGTTGACGGACGGTTAAATAAGCGAGGTGCTTACTTGACCGGCCAGCCGGTCAGCTCGGCCAGGGCCTTGCCGATGTCAGCCAGGGAACGCACGGTTTTCACGCCAGCGTCCTGCAGGGCCGCGAACTTCTCGTCCGCAGTGCCCTTGCCACCAGAGATGATCGCGCCCGCGTGGCCCATGCGCTTGCCGGGCGGTGCGGTGACACCAGCGATGTAGGACACCACCGGCTTGGTCACGTTGGCCTTGATGTAGGCAGCCGCCTCTTCTTCGGCCGAACCACCGATTTCGCCGATCATGACGATGGCTTCGGTTTTCGGGTCTTCCTGGAACAGCTTCAGGATGTCGATGAAGTTGGAGCCCGGAATCGGGTCACCGCCGATGCCCACGCAGGTGGACTGGCCGAAGCCGGCGTCGGTGGTCTGCTTCACGGCTTCGTAGGTCAGGGTGCCGGAACGCGACACGATGCCTACCTTGCCCGGCAGGTGGATGTGACCGGGCATGATGCCGATCTTGCACTCGCCGGGAGTGATCACGCCCGGGCAGTTCGGGCCGATCAGGCGTACGCCCAGCTCGTCGCACTTGACCTTGGCTTCCAGCATGTCGATGGTCGGGATGCCTTCGGTGATGCAGACGATCAGCTTGATGCCGCCAAAGGCCGCTTCCAGGATCGAGTCCTTGCAGAACGGAGCCGGAACGTAGATGACCGATGCATCAGCGCCGGTGGCTTCCACAGCTTCCTTGACGGTGTTGAACACCGGCAGGCCCAGGTGGGTGGTGCCGCCCTTGCCGGGGGTCACGCCGCCAACCATCTTGGTGCCGTAGGCGATGGCTTGCTCGGAGTGGAAGGTACCCTGCGAGCCGGTGAAGCCCTGGCAGATGACTTTGGTGTCTTTATTGATCAGGACGCTCATTACTTACCCTCCGCGGCCTTGACGACTTGCTGGGCAGCGTCGGTCAGGCTGGTCGCCGCGATGATGTTCAGACCGCTTTCGGCCAGGACCTTGGCGCCGAGGTCGGCGTTGTTGCCTTCCAGACGAACGACAACCGGGATTTTCACGCCGACTTCTTTCACGGCGCCAATGATGCCTTCGGCAATCATGTCGCAACGAACGATGCCGCCGAAGATGTTCACCAGAACGGCAGCGACGTTGCTGTCGGACAGGATGATCTTGAACGCTTCGGTCACGCGCTCTTTGGTGGCACCGCCGCCAACGTCGAGGAAGTTGGCCGGCTTGCCGCCGTGCAGGTTGACGATGTCCATGGTGCCCATGGCCAGGCCAGCGCCGTTGACCATGCAGCCGATGTTGCCTTCCAGCGCGACGTAGTTCAGTTCCCACTTCTGCGCATGGGCTTCACGAGCGTCGTCCTGCGACGGGTCGTGCATGGCGCGCAGCTTGGGCTGACGGTACATGGCGTTGGAGTCGATGTTGATCTTGGCATCCAGGCAGTGCAGGTTGCCGTCTTTCTTGATCACCAGCGGGTTCACTTCCAGCAGCGCCAGGTCGTAGTCCTGGAACAGCTTGGCCAGGCCCACGAAGATGTGGGTGAACTGCTTGATCTGGTCGCCCTTCAGGCCCAGCTGGAAGGCCAGCTCGCGACCCTGGTACGGCTGAGCGCCAACCAGCGGATCGATGGTGGCCTTGAGGATCTTCTCGGGAGTCTCGTGCGCAACCTTCTCGATGTCCACGCCACCTTCGGTGGAGGCCATGAAGACGATGCGACGGCTGGAACGGTCGACAACGGCGCCGAGGTACAGCTCCTTGTCGATGTCGGTGCAGGATTCCACCAGGATCTTGCTGACCGGCTGGCCGTTGGCGTCAGTCTGGTAAGTCACCAGACGCTTGCCCAGCCAGTTGGCGGCGAACGCCTTGGCGTCCTCTTTGCTCTTGACCAGCTTCACACCGCCCGCTTTACCGCGGCCACCGGCGTGTACCTGAGCCTTGACGACCCACTCGGTACCACCGATTTTTTCACAGGCTTCTGCGGCCTCTTCGGGGGTGTCGACGGCGTAGCCCTTGGATACGGGCAGGCCGTACTCAGCGAACAGCTGCTTACCCTGATATTCGTGGAGATTCATGCTTGTCTACCGTTTTCGTCTTGGGTATTGCGCATTCGGCGCGGCGCTCGTGGCACCACGCCACCTGTGACCGAGTCCCCCTCGGGGGAGAAACGATCCGGCGGAGTGAACGGCAGCCCCTCGCAAAAGACTGCCGCCCTCCCCGCCGTGGTCCCGTTCCTTAGCGCTTCTTGCGGTTGGCGATGTGGATGGCGTGGCCATTCACTGCCAGGGCCGCTTCGTGCAGCGCTTCGGACAGAGTCGGGTGGGAGAAGACCATCATGCCCAGGTCTTCGGCACTGGTGCCGAATTCCATGCCGATCGCGCCCTGCTGAACCAGCTCGGCGGCGCTCGGGCCGATGATGTGGACGCCCAGTACGCGGTCGGTCTTGGCATCGGCGATGACCTTGACCAGACCGGTGGTGTCGTTGGCTGCCATGGCGCGGCCGCTGGCGGCGAACGGGAAGGTACCGACGTTGACTTCGACGCCTTCACCCTTGAGCTGCTGCTCGGTCTTGCCGACCCATGCGATTTCCGGGTGGGTATAGATCACGGCCGGGATCAGGTCGTAGTTCATCTGAGCCTTGTGGCCAGCGATGCGCTCGGCAACCATCACGCCCTCTTCCGAGGCTTTGTGCGCCAGCATGGCGCCACGGACCACGTCACCGATGGCGTAGACGCCCGGAACGCTGGTCTTGCAGTGGTCGTCGACGTAGATGAAGCCACGCTCGTCCAGGGTCACGCCGCTGTCGGCGGCCAGCAGGTCGGTGGTCACCGGGCGACGGCCCACGGCCACGATCAGCTTGTCGAAGGTTTCCTTCTGCTCGCCGTTGGCGTCGGTGAAGGTCACGGTGACCTGCTTCTTCTTCACGTCCGAACCGGTGACGCGAGCGCCCAGGCGGATGTTCAGACCTTGCTTGGTCAGGGTCTTCAGGGCTTCCTTGGCGATCTGCTCGTCGGCAGCCGGCAGGAACTTGTCCAGGGCTTCGAGAACGGTGACTTCAGCACCCAGGCGAGCCCAGACCGAACCCAGTTCCAGGCCGATGACGCCCGCGCCGATCACGCCGAGCTTCTTCGGTACGCTCTGGAATTCCAGGGCGCCGGTGGAGTCGACGATGATGTCTTCGGTCAGCGGGGCCGGCGGGATTTCGACCGGTTTGGAGCCCGAAGCGATGATGATGTTGTCGGCTTCCAGAACCTGGGTCTTGCCGTCCAGGCCGGTCACTTCGACCTGCTTGTTGGCCAGGACCTTGCCGTGGCCTTCGAAGGAGGTCACGCCGTTGGCCTTGAACAGGGTGGCGATGCCGCCGGTCAGGTTCTTGACGATGTTGGCCTTGCGACCAATCATCGCCGGAACGTCCATCTTCACTTCGCCAGTGGAGATACCGTGGACGTCGAAGCTCTCTTTGGCTTCCTTGTACTTCCAGGAGCTGTCCAGAAGCGCCTTGGACGGAATGCAGCCTACGTTCAGGCAGGTACCGCCGAGAGCGACCTTGCCCTCTTTACCGATGTACTTCTCGATGCAAGCGGTCTTCAGGCCGAGTTGGGCGGCACGGATGGCGGCTACGTAACCGCCGGGGCCGGCACCAATCACAACCACGTCGAATTTCTGGCTCATGTCTCAATCCTTATTCCGGTGAAGCGGACGGCCCCTTTCGGGGCCGTCGTGTAGTACGGGGCCGTCGTGTGAACTGATGTATCAGACGTCCAGCAGCAGGCGAGCCGGATCTTCCAGCAGATCCTTCATGGTGACCAGGAAGCTTACCGCTTCCTTGCCATCGATCATGCGGTGATCGTAGGACAGCGCCAGGTACATCATCGGCAGGATGACCACTTGACCGTTAACGGCCATCGGGCGCTCCTGGATCTTGTGCATGCCGAGGATGGCGGTCTGCGGCGGGTTGACGATCGGAGTCGACAGCAGGGAACCGAATACGCCACCGTTGGAAATGGTGAAAGTACCACCGGTCATGTCTTCGATGGACAGCTTGCCGTCTTTGGCTTTCTTGCCGAAGGTGGCGATGCCGTTCTCGATCTCGGCCAGGCTCATGAACTCGGCGTTGCGCAGAACCGGTACGACCAGACCGCGGTCGCTGGAAACTGCCACACCGATGTCCTGGTAGCCGTGGTAGACGATATCGTTGCCGTCGATCGAGGCATTGACGCCCGGGAAGCGCTTCAGGGCTTCGGTGGCGGCCTTGACGAAGAAGGACATGAAGCCCAGGCGGACGCCGTTGTGCTTCTTCTCGAACAGGTCCTTGTACTTGTTGCGCAGGTCCATGATCGGCTTCATGTTGACTTCGTTGAAGGTAGTCAGCATGGCCATGGAGGACTGGGCTTCGACCAGACGCTCGGCAACCTTGGCGCGCAGGCGGGTCATCGGAACGCGCTTCTCGACGCGGTCGCCAGCGGCAAACACGGGAGCGGCGGCAGCAGCCGGAGCGGCGGCCTTGGCGGCCGGAGCGGCAGCCGGGGCGTTCTTCTTGGCTTCGACAGCAGCGACGACGTCTTCCTTAGTGACACGACCGCCCTTGCCGGTGCCGGCCAGGCTGTTCGGGTCGATGCCGTTCTCTTCGGCCAGCTTGCGGGCGGCCGGCGAGAGGATGTTGTCGTCACCAGCGGCAGCGGCGGGAGCCGCGGCGGCCGGAGCAGCAGCCGGGGCCGAGGCAGCAGCCGGAGCGGCGGCGGCAGCACCGCCTTCGCTCAGCTTGCCCAGCAGTTCAGCGGAGAGGACGGTATCGCCCTCGTTCTTGACGATCTCTGCCAGGACGCCGTCGGCCTCGGCCAGCACTTCGATGACGACCTTGTCAGTCTCGATGTCGACGATCAGTTCGTCACGCTTGACGGCTTCACCGACCTTCTTGTGCCAGGTGGCGACGGTGCCGTCGGCAACCGATTCCGGGAAGGTTGGGGCTTTGATTTCGATAGCCATTATGTGTGTTTCCTTAAATTCGGTATCAACTGCGCGTTGGCGTTAAACGGTGAAGGCGTCCTGCAGCAGTTTTTCCTGCTGCTCGGCGTGCATCGAAGCGTAGCCGCAAGCCGGAGCTGCCGAGCCTTCGCGGCCCGCGTATTCCAGGTTGAGACCTTTCTTGTGCGCGGCGATGACACGACGCATGTGGTGCTGCGAGCAGAACCAGGCCCCCTGGTTCATCGGCTCTTCCTGGCACCAGACGATGTGCTTGAGGTTCTTGTACTGCGACAGCACCTCGGCCAGATCGTCTTCCGGGAACGGATACAGCTGCTCGAGACGAACGATCGCGATGTTCTCGAGACCTTCGGCACGACGCTTCTCCAGCAGGTCGTAGTAGACCTTGCCGCTACACAGCACGATGCGGTCGACTTTCTTCGGATCCAGGCTGTCGATCTCGTTGATCACGGTCTGGAACGAACCGTCGGCCAGATCTTCCAGGGTCGAGATGGCCAGCTTGTGACGCAGCAGCGACTTCGGAGTCATCACGATCAGCGGCTTGCGCAGCGGACGGATCACCTGACGGCGCAGCATGTGGTAGACCTGAGCCGGAGTAGTCGGCACACAGACCTGGATGTTCTGCTCGGCGCACAGCTGCAGGTAACGCTCCAGACGCGCGGAGGAGTGCTCCGGACCCTGGCCTTCATAGCCGTGCGGCAGCAGCATGGTCAGGCCGCACAGGCGCTGCCACTTGGTCTCGCCACTGGTAATGAACTGGTCGATCACGACCTGCGCACCGTTGGCGAAGTCACCGAACTGCGCTTCCCACACCACGAGTGCATCCGGGGTAGTGGTGGCGTAGCCGTATTCGAACGCCAGCACGGCTTCTTCCGAGAGGTAGGAGTCGTACAGGCTGACGCGCGGCTGACCGTCGAACAGGTTGGCCAGCGGGATGTAGACCGAGTCGTCCTTCTGGTTGTGCAGCGCCGCGTGGCGGTGCGAGAAGGTGCCGCGGCCGACGTCCTGACCGGTCATGCGTACCGGGTGACCTTCGAACAGCAGGGTGGCGTAGGCCAGGTTCTCGGCGAAGCCCCAGTTGATCGGCATGCCGCCGGCCGACATTTTGGCGCGGTCTTCGTAGATCTTCTGCACCTGACGCTGCATGACGAAGCCGTCCGGTGTCTCCAGCAGCTTGTTGGACAGATCCTGCAGGGTCTTCAGGTCGCAGCGGGTATCGTGACGCGCGGTCCAGGCATGGCCGACGTACGGACGCCAGTCGACGAAGAGCTCCTTGTTGGGCTCCTTCACCAGGCTCTTCACCACGTGCTGGCCGTTGTCGAGAGCGTCGCGGTATTCGTCGACCTTCTCCTGGGCCTGCTCGGCGGTCTGCACGCCAGCTGCAATCAGCGCGTCGGCATACAGATCACGGGTGGTGCGCTGCTTGGCGATCTGCTGGTACATCATCGGCTGGGTGCCGCTGGGCTCATCCGCCTCGTTGTGACCACGACGGCGGTAGCAGACCAGGTCGATGACCACGTCACGCTTGAACTGCATGCGGTAATCGACGGCCAGCTGGGTCACGAACAGAACCGCTTCCGGATCGTCGCCATTCACATGGAAGATCGGCGCCTGGATCATCTTCGCCACGTCGGTCGCGTACTCGGTGGAACGAGCATCGTCCTGACGGCTGGTGGTGAAGCCGACCTGGTTGTTGATCACGATGTGGAGGGTGCCGCCCGTCTTGTAAGCACGGGTCTGCGACATCTGGAAGGTTTCCATGACCACGCCCTGCCCCGCGAAGGCGGCATCGCCGTGGATGGAAATCGGCACGACCTTGTCGCCACTGCCATCTTTGCGACGGTCCTGGCGAGCGCGTACCGAGCCCTCGACCACCGGGGAAACGATTTCCAGGTGGGAGGGGTTGAATGCCAGGGCCAGGTGAACTTCGCCGCCGCTG
The DNA here is from genome assembly GCF_002796985.1 of Pseudomonas sp. Classification (GTDB taxonomy): domain Bacteria; phylum Pseudomonadota; class Gammaproteobacteria; order Pseudomonadales; family Pseudomonadaceae; genus Pseudomonas. Next base: position 86,655 of record NZ_PEKX01000023.1, read on the forward strand.
GTCATGACGTTGGAGGAGAAGCCCTGGTGGTACTTCACGTCGCCCGAACCCAGCTGGACCAGTTTCTTGCCTTCGAACTCGTCGAAGAGGTCACGCGGATTCTTGCCGAGAGTGTTCACCAGGACGTTCAGCCGGCCACGGTGGGCCATGCCGATGACGATTTCCTTGACGCCATAGGAGCCGGAGCGCTGGATGATCTCATCGACCATCGGGATCAGGCTCTCGCCGCCTTCCAGACCGAAGCGCTTGGTGCCCGGGTATTTGGTGCCCAGGTACTTTTCCAGGCCCTCTGCGGCGGTCAGACGCTCGAGAAGGTGGGAGCGCGCGTCGACGGAATACGTCGGACGGCCACGGACGCCTTCCAGACGCTGGGCGAACCAGTGACGCTGTTCGGAATCCACGATGTGCATGAATTCGGCGCCGATGGTGCTGCAGTAGGTCTGCTTGAGAGCGTCGACGATTTCACGCAGGGTCGCTTCTTCCTTGCCGATGTAGAGTTCACCGGTACGGAAAGTAGTGTCGAGGTCTGCAGCGGTAAGCCCGTAATGTTCGAGCGACAGATCGGAGGGAGCAGTACGCACCCAGAGCCCCAGCGGATCAAGCGATGCCGCCTGATGGCCGCGCAGACGGAACGCCAGGATGAGACGCAGGACTTCGACCTGTTTCTTTTCGTGCTCGGTGCTGACGCTGCCGGCGGACACCGGTGCGGCGCGACGCTGGTTCTTGGCCAGGAGTACGAAATGATCACGGATCGAGGAATGCGAAACGTCGGGGGCGGGATTACCGTCGGCGGGGAGCTTCTGGAAGTACGTGCGCCACTCTTCTGGCACAGCGTTCGGGTCGTGCAGGTAGAGCTCGTAGAGCTCTTCGACGTAGGCAGCGTTTCCACCGGATAGATGGGCACTGTTCCACATCCGCTGCATTACGCTTTCGTGCATGCTTGGTCACCCTCGGTAAGGGGACTCCACCTGTGGAATCTCTGACGCGAAGTCTACACAGCGACTTCAAGCCACCGATTCCCGCAGATAGTCCGGGTACCAGCCCGGATGCCCCTGCTGGTCATATATACGATTTCAAATCAGACCACTGCTTTGTGAGCTGTGGTCCGTAGGTACTGCACCGCCGGACATGTTCCGGCGGCACAGGTGTCGCTCTTGCAATGATCTTTGGGCGCAAGGCCCGCCGATCAAGTGCCGCTTTGCAGCAGCATGTTACGGATGTGACCGATTGCCTTGGTGGGGTTCAGACCCTTCGGGCAGACGTTCACGCAGTTCATGATCCCGCGGCAGCGGAAGACGCTGAACGGGTCATCCAGGCTCGCCAGGCGCGCCTGAGTTTCGGTGTCGCGGCTGTCGGCCAGGAAGCGGTAGGCCTGCAGCAGCGCGGCGGGGCCCAGGAACTTGTCGGGGTTCCACCAGAACGACGGGCAGGAGGTCGAGCAGCAGGCGCACAGAATGCACTCGTACAGACCGTCCAGCTTCTCGCGCTCTTCCGGGCTTTGCAGACGCTCGATGGCCGGCGCTGCATATTTGTTCTGCAGGAACGGCTTCACGCTCTCGTACTGCTTGTAGAAGATGCGCATATCGACGACCAGGTCACGGATGACCGGCAGGCCCGGCAGCGGACGCAGGACCAGCTTGCCACCCTTCAGGCCAGCGGCCGACAGGGGGGTGATGCAGGCCAGGCCGTTCTTGCCGTTGATGTTCATACCGTCGGAACCGCACACGCCTTCACGGCAGGAACGACGGTAGGAGAAGCCCTCGTCCTGTTCCTTGATCAGCGCCAGCACGTCCAGGACCATGATGTCCTTGCCGTCGGTATCGACCTGGAAGTCCTGCATATAAGGTGCAGCGTCCTTCTCAGGGTTGTAGCGGTAAACACTCACTTGCAACATGGCGGGCACCCTTAGTAAGTACGAACCTTGGGTTCGAATGCCGGAACAGTTTTCGGCGCGAAGTTGACGGCACGCTTGGCTACACGCTTCTCACCCGGGAAGTACAGGGTGTGGCACAGCCAGTTCTCGTCATCGCGCTCCTCGAAGTCTTCACGGGCATGCGCGCCGCGGGACTCTTTGCGGGCTTCAGCCGCAATCGCAGTGGCTTCGGCCACTTCGAGGAGGTTCTGCAGTTCCAGCGCTTCGATACGCGCCGTGTTGAATGCCTGGCTCTTGTCGTTGATCTTGACGGTGGCGATGCGCTCACGCAGATCAGCCAGTTGAGCGATACCTTTCTGCATGTACTCGCCGGTACGGAACACACCGAAGTAGTTCTGCATGCAGGATTGCAGCTCGCGCTTGAGCGGAGCGACTTCTTCGCCGCTGGTGCGCTCGTTCACGCCGTTCAGGCGCTTGAAAGCGGATTCCAGATCGGACTCGGAAGCCTGGCGGTGCTCGATACCATCCTTGAGCGCCTTTTCCAGGTGCAGACCGGTGGCACGACCGAACACAACCAGGTCGAGCAGCGAGTTGCCGCCCAGGCGGTTGGCGCCGTGTACCGATACGCAGGCCACTTCGCCTACAGCGAACAGGCCTTCGACGATCTGCTCGTTGCCATTGGCATCGGTGGTCAGGGCCTGGCCATGGATGTTGGTGGCAACGCCGCCCATCATGTAGTGGCAGGTCGGGATAACCGGGATCGGAGCGACGACCGGATCGACGTGAGCGAAGGTCTTGGACAGCTCGCAGATGCCGGGCAGGCGGCTGTGCAGTACTTCTTCGCCGAGGTGGTCGAGCTTCAGCAGTACGTGGTCCTTGTTCGGGCCCACGCCGTTGCCGGCGATCACTTCCTTGACCATGGAGCGGGCAACCACGTCGCGGCCGGCCAGGTCTTTCGCGTTCGGAGCGTAACGCTCCATGAAACGCTCGCCATGGGCGTTGATCAGGTAGCCACCTTCACCGCGGCAACCTTCGGTGACCAGTACACCGGCGCCGGCGATGCCGGTCGGGTGGAACTGCCACATTTCGATGTCCTGCACCGGCACACCGGCGCGCAGCGCCATGCCGATACCGTCACCGGTGTTGATCAGGGCGTTTGTGGTGGAGGCGTAGATACGGCCGGCACCGCCAGTGGCCAGGACCACGGCCTTGGAGCGGATATAAACGGTGTCGCCGGTTTCGATGTCGATGGCGATGACGCCAACCACATGACCGTCCTGGTTCTTCACCAGGTCAACCGCGTACCACTCATTAAGGAAGGAAGTACCGCTCTTCAGGTTGGCCTGATAGAGGGTGTGCAGCAGGGCGTGACCGGTACGGTCGGCCGCAGCGCAGGTACGGGCAGCCTGACCACCCTTGCCGAAGTCCTTGGACTGGCCACCGAACGGGCGCTGATAGATGCGGCCCTGCTCGGTACGGGAGAACGGCAGACCCATGTGCTCCAGCTCGAACACGGCTTCAGGGCCGACGGAGCACATGTATTCGATTGCGTCCTGGTCACCGATGTAGTCGGAGCCCTTGACGGTGTCGTACATGTGCCAGCGCCAATCGTCATTCGGGTCGGACGAGGCGATGGCGCAGGTGATGCCACCCTGAGCGGAAACGGTGTGCGAACGGGTCGGGAAGACCTTGGTCACCACGGCGGTCTTGTGACCACCCTGGGCCAGTTGGAGCGCGGCACGCATGCCGGCACCGCCGCCACCGATGATGATGGCGTCGAAGGAAAGAGTACGAATGCTAGCCATGGATCAGTTACCCCAGAGAATCTGCACACCCCAGACGAAGAATGCGAACATGGCCATGCCGCATACTGCCTGGACGAGGAAACGCACGACGGTCGCGGATTTGCCCAGCGCCATCGGAGTCAGGTAGTCGGTCGTGATGGTCCACATACCGACCCAGGCGTGCACGCTCAGGGAAACCAGGGTCAACAGGCTGAAGATCTTCATCAGGCTGTGGGAGAACAGACCGTGCCACTGGGCGTAGGAAATGCCCGGATGCGCGATCAGGAAGCCCAGCAGGAAGAGAACATAAGCCGCGAGAACGACCGCGGAGACGCGCTGGACCATCCAGTCATAGAGACCCGAACGCGACAAGTTTGTGACGTTAGTTACCATACCCATACCCCCGCCAGAACGATCAGCACCACTGCGACAGCGATGACGATTTTCGAACCACGCTTACCGCCTTCCAGTGTTTCGCCAATACCTGCGTCCATGACGAGGTGACGAATACCGGCTACCAGGTGGTACAGCAGCGCAGACAGCAGGCCCCAAATCACAAGCTTGACCAACGGATGGGTCAGACACGCCTTCACCTGCTCGAAGCTTTCTTCCGAAGCGAGGGAACGATCCAGTGCGAACAGCAGCACTGCGATGCCCACGAACAGAATGACGCCAGAGATACGGTGGAGAATCGACGTGTAAGCAGTGATAGGGAGTTGGATGGTCCTTAGGTCTAGGTTTACGGGTCGTTTGCTATTCACGGCTTTTTTCACACTGAGAGCCCTTCTATGGATCAGGGCTAGTTGTCGGGAGGTGCACTTGTCAGGTACCCATCACCTTCGGGAGTGACAACCGCCTATGGAGCAAGGCTCGAGAGGCCTTGGCGGCTGGTCGCCGAGTATAGACAGTTAGGTTCCTAATGACAACGGAAAGACCTCCACCTAAGGACTAATTGCCGCACCCCCATAAAAGGCGTAAACAGGCAAATTTTTCCGGCAAAACAGAGGCTTGGAGGAGCCAAACTTCTCCGATTGTGCAAATTGACATTCGGATTTATCTCTCTATAGTGGTGCGGGCCCTGCGTGGGGGGTCGTACAGATGATTTCAAGCATAAATAGGAGGCCATAATGGCTGACAAAAAAGCGCAGTTGATCATCGAGGGCGCTGCCCCCGTCGAACTGCCTGTCCTCTCCGGCACGCTGGGTCCCGATGTTGTCGACGTGCGGGGCCTGACCTCCACGGGTCACTTCACTTTCGACCCCGGCTTCATGTCCACCGCCTCCTGCGAGTCGAAGATCACCTTCATCGATGGTGATAAAGGCGTACTGCTGCACCGCGGCTACCCGATCGAACAACTCGCCGAGAAGTCCGACTACCTGGAAACCTGCTACCTGCTGCTCAACGGCGAGCTTCCGACTGCCGAGCAGAAGGAAAAGTTCGTCGGCACCATCAAGAACCACACCATGGTTCATGAGCAGCTGAAGACCTTCTTCAACGGCTTCCGCCGTGATGCGCACCCGATGGCCGTGATGTGCGGCGTAATCGGTGCCCTCTCCGCCTTCTATCACGACTCCCTGGACATCAACAATCCGAAGCACCGGGAAGTCTCCGCGCATCGCCTGATCGCCAAGATGCCGACCATCGCCGCCATGGTGTACAAGTACTCCAAGGGCGAGCCGATGATGTACCCGCGCAACGACCTGAACTATGCAGAAAACTTCCTGCATATGATGTTCAACACCCCTTGCGAGACCAAGCCGATCAGCCCCGTGCTGGCCAAGGCCATGGACCGCATCTTCATCCTGCACGCCGACCACGAGCAGAACGCTTCCACCTCCACCGTGCGCCTGGCGGGCTCTTCGGGTGCCAACCCGTTCGCCTGTATCGCCTCGGGTATCGCTGCCCTGTGGGGACCGGCTCACGGCGGTGCGAACGAAGCCGTTCTGCGCATGCTGGACGAGATCGGTGACGTGTCGAACATCGAGAAGTTCGTGGCCAAGGCCAAGGACAAGAACGATCCGTTCAAGCTGATGGGCTTCGGTCACCGCGTGTACAAGAACTTCGACCCGCGCGCCAAGGTCATGAAGCAGACCTGCGACGAGGTTCTCCAGGAGCTGGGCATCAACGACCCGCAACTGGAACTGGCCATGAAACTGGAAGAAATCGCCCGCCACGACCCCTACTTCGTGGAGCGCAACCTCTACCCGAACGTGGACTTCTACTCCGGCATCATCCTGAAGGCCATCGGTATTCCGACCAGCATGTTCACCGTGATCTTCGCCTTGGCACGTACCGTGGGCTGGATCTCGCACTGGCAGGAAATGCTCTCCGGTCCGTACAAGATTGGCCGTCCGCGTCAGCTGTACACCGGCGCCACCGAGCGCAACTTCGTGGACCTCAAGGCCCGCTAAGCGCTTCGATGCTGTGAAAAGGCCGCCTTCGGGCGGCCTTTTTATTGCTGTCTCGTCCTGAAGCAACGCGTCCCGTCCTGACCAGGGCTTACGCCTTCGCCTCTATTTTCAGGAGAGCCCAGATGGCAGAAGGTTTGCGGCGCAGTCAGCGTGATTACACGCAGGCTTTTAAGGGGTACGAAGCTGTCGATATCCATAACCAGGAACGGCCTCGCCTTTCCCTGAAATGCAAAACGCCCGATGACATGCATCGGGCGCTTTAAGGTCTGGTCACGGCCCTGAAAGGCGTAAGCCTATTTCAGGACTGGACAAGGCGTCACTCAGGCAGCGGCGAACTGGCTGGCGATGCTCGCCTGGGCGCCAGCGATGGCGTTGCGGCGCGGTTCGTCACCGTAGGCCAGGCCTTCGGCACGGACCACCTCGATGTCGGTTATGCCGAGGAATTTCAGCACCAGTTCCAGGTAGTTCTCATGAGCCACACCGGTAGGTTGACCCGCATGGATGCCGCCGGCGGTGGAGACGATGATCACCTTCTTGCCGCCAGCCAGGCCTTCCGAGCCGCTCTCGGTGTAGCGGAAAGTCTTCCCGGCCACCGCGATGCGATCGATCCAGGCTTTCAGCTGGCTGGGGATGGAGAAGTTGTACATCGGCGCGCCGATGACGATGGCGTCGGCAGCGAGGAACTCCTCGATGCTCTTCTCGCCCAGGGCGGCTTCGTGCTTCTGCGCGGCGTCGCGCAGCTCGGCGGGGGTGCCAGCGGCGACCAGGCTGGCGGAGGACAGGTGGCTGATGGCGTCGGCGGCCAGGTCACGATAGGTGACCTTGGCGCCCGGCTCAGCGGCAGTCCAGGCAGCGACCAGTTCGGCGCTCAGTTGGCGGGAAGCCGAGTTGTCGCCAAGGATGCTCGAGTCGATGTGCAGCAGATTCATGTGTGTTCTCCAGGAAAGGGGCCAAGTGGGTTGGCGGAGGGATTCGTCGTTGGAGGCAAGATTACGCATGTAGCCAATCCTCGATAAGTCGGCAAAAATGCAATGATTCGTCTCACCAGCAGGACAATCCCATGCAGGACCTCAATGACCTTTTCTATTTCGCCAAGGTGGTGGAAGCGGGTGGATTTGCCGCCGCCGGGCGCCTGCTGGGGTTGCCCAAGTCACGCCTGTCGCGACGTGTAGCGGAGCTGGAGGCGCGCCTGGATGTGCGGTTACTGCAACGCACTACCCGCAAACTGGCCCTCACCGACCTGGGAGAGCGCTATTACCGGCACTGCCAGGCGATGCTGGTGGAAGCGGAGATGGCCGATGAGGTGGCCGCGCAATTGAGCGCCGAGCCGCGCGGGCGGGTGAAGCTGTCGTGCCCGGTGGCGCTGGCGGAAACCTCGTTGAACGAGATGCTGCCGGGGTTCCTGGCAGCCTATCCGCAGGTGAACCTGGAACTGATGCTGACCAACCGCCGCGTCGATCTGCTCAACGAAAGCGTCGACGTCGCGCTGCGCGTACGTGCACCGGGAGACGAAGACCTGTCGCTGATATCAAGGCGCCTGCGCCAGGCAAAAACCGCGCTGGTGGCCGCGCCGGCACTGCTCAAGGGGATCAAGCTGCGCACGCCGGAAGACCTGACCGCCCTGCCCGTCCTCGGCGCCATCGACAACGACCGGCGCGTGCACATGAAGCTGGTCGGTCCGCAAGGCGAGATAAAGGAAGTCGCCCTGGAGGCGCGCCTGGCGGTGGAAGACTTCAACCTGCGCAAGAACGTGGCGCTGGCGGGGCTGGGCGTGACGCTGCTGCCGCTGCACTATTGCACCGAAGAACTGGAGGACGGTCGCCTGGTGCGCGTGCTACCCGCCTGGAGCGAGCCGGAGGCCTACCTGCAGGCTGTGTACCCGCACCGGCGCGGCATTCTGCCGGCGGTGCGGGCGTTGCTCGATTATCTCGAGGAAGGGTTTTCGAAAGACGACTGGCCTGTCTGAAAAAGGCGTTTAACCGGGGCTCGCACCCAGGCCCATCAGTGCGCCGATCCAGCCCAGCAGACGACCACCACTGAGCCAGTCGATCCAGAACAACTGGTGCAGCAGGACGATCGCCCAGAACACCAGCTGGAAGGACAGCTTGCGAGTCTTGTGGCGGAACACCTGTTGCGCGACAAAGGCGCCCGGCCAGCCGCCGAGCAGCTCCAGCAGATGCAGACTCTGTTCAGGGGTGCGCCACTCGTTGCGCTCGGCGCTGCGCTTGTCGCGCCAGTAGGCGAAGAAGGCCAGCACGCTGAACACGGGATAGAGCAGCAGGAACCAAACGAAGTAGGCGTCCTTCAACCAGAGCACCGAGCCGATGACGGGCAACGCCAGCAGCACCGCCAGGGTCGCCAGCGCCCTGCCCAGCGAGCGCTTCGGCGCGCTGGGGAAGGCCACTTCGCGACCGCTGCGGGCACGCTCGCGGCTGGCTGGCGTGACGGGCTTGCGGCGAATCGCCGGGGTATCGATGGCCAGGCCGGCCAGGCGGGCATGGTCGGCGCGCGGGCGACCGTCCTTGCCGGTGCCTTCGACATAACAGACCTGGTCGCCCGCTTGTGGGCGGCGGTCGCCACGGAAGTCGGAGATATGCAGGAAGACTTCCTTGCCACCCGATTGAGGGCTGATGAAACCAAAGCCCTTGTCGTCGTCCCAGCGGCTGATGGTGCCGTTCTTTTCCACGTTCACTCGCTTTCGGATCAGGGTTTGACGCTGCTCCAGTCAATCAGGGCGAACTGCCAGGTTGCCAGGATCAGCAGGCCGAACACGATACGGTACCAGGCAAAGGCCGCATAGCTGTGGTTGGCAATGAACTTGAGCAGGCCACGCACGGCAATCATCGCGAAGATGAACGAGGTGACGAAGCCGATGGCGAATATCGGCAGGTCCGACGGCTGGAACACGTCACGGTACTTGTAGCCTGAGTAGACCGCGGCGCCGACCATGGTCGGCATGGCCAGGAAGAAGGAGAACTCGGTGGCCGCCTTGCGCGACAGGCCGAACAGCAGCCCGCCGATGATGGTCGCGCCGGAGCGCGAGGTGCCCGGGATCAGCGCCAGGCACTGGCAGCAGCCGACCTTCAGCGCTTCCTTCCAGGTCATGTCGTCAACGGTTTCGGCATGGATCACATGCTGGCGCTTCTCCGCCCAGAGCATCACCACGCCGCCCACCACCAGGGCGACAGCCACGGTGATCGGGTTGAACAGGTAGTGGTGGATGTAATCGGCGAAGGCCACGCCCAGCACCACGGCCGGGAAGAAAGCAATCAGCAGGTTGATGGTGAAGCGCTGCGCCTTGGGCTGGCTAGGCAAGCCGCAGACGATATCGATGATCTTGCGGCGGAACTCCCAGACCACGGCAAGAATGGCCGCCAGCTGGATGATTATATTGAAGGCTTCGGCACGTTCGCCGCCGAAACCGATGAGGTCCGCCACGATGATCTGGTGGCCGGTACTGGAGATCGGCAGGAACTCGGTAAGCCCCTCGACCACGCCAAGAAGGAAGGCCTGAAAGGCACTCCACAGATCCATACTACTTCCCCCGCGAGGCACATCGGCTCGCATTCTTCTAATGGTTTTACTCCGCTGCCTGCTCCTGGCGCGCAAGCGCCGCAGCGGCGTCGGCATGCTAATGCATTGGCTGCTGATCGCTACGAAATTCACAAAAATTTCTCTTCCGCGGCGTGGGCAGCGGAAGCGTTGGCACTTCGGCAAAAATGACCTGCCGTCCATCGCCAGGCAGATGCAGACAACCGCTATCCGAGCAGGTTCGCGCCATCATGCAAAATGCCTAATTCATTGAAAAGCGTGCAGTACTTCCGTACCAGAAAGCCTACAAACCACTTCCCTGTGTTAGCCCGGCGAAACACTCGACTCGCCGCAAACGCCTGCACCTTGCGGCTCAACCTCCCCCATCCAAAGTTGTGTATCAGGCGTGCAACAGAATTCGCTGAATCAGTGCTCCGGGCCCCGTGCTAGGGCCTGCGGCCTGATTTCGTACGCCAGCCCTGTATCAACGCCGAGACACATGCTCCGTGGTGGCTCACATGGCCTAGCGCCATGTCATTGATTCTCAATAGCTGATTAAAAGCGGCACGCCCCCTGCTCCACCTTGGTACCGCTGGCTAGGGCACAGCGCACCAAGAAGGAACCGCCATCATGGGGAACATCGACTCACGGATAGTCGGCATTTTCGTCACGCTTGCTTGCAGCGCGGCCAGCATACCGCTGTGCCCGATCGTCCAGGCTGGCGACGGCACCATCGTCCTGCAGCGCCAGGTGCAACCACGTGTCGCCACCCGGCCGACCGACATTCCCGACCCGAACCCGATCACCGTCAATCCCAACATCTCCGAGCAGATCGTGCGTCAGACCGGCAACGCCGAGCTGAACGACAGCGACTTTGCCGGCGTCACCAGCGGCTCCAGCCTGCAGCGGCACATCCTGCCCGGCGGCCAACTGGTGGGCATGGATAACGGCGCCAACCAGACCTTGAACGGCAATGGCATGGGCGCCGGCGCGGCTGGCGGCGGTGCGGGTATATCCAACTCAGTGAACCGTACCGTCCAGCAGGGACTTTCTCCCTTGCGCATGCTGACGGGGGATCGTTGAGATGAACGCCCGCCTGCTCGCTCTGCCCCTTCTGTTCTGTAGCGCCACGGCCTTCGCCGCCGACCCCTCGACCGTCAACAACGCCAGTATCGACAGCGCGGTGCGCAACTACCGTGGCGTCGCCAGCATCAACCAGGCCGCCGGCGACTCCCAGCAGCAGGCCAACGGCCGTGCCATCGCCATCGGCAGCAATGCACAGGCCACCACCCAGTTCCGCCAGACGGTCAACGCCAGCGTCGACCTCAACCAGGCCGCGTCCGCCAGCATCACCGGCAATGCCTTCACCAACGGCAACGGCGCACTGGGCGTGAACCAGGCCGCCGGGGCTGCCAACCAGCAAGTGAACGCCATGCGGATCAGCGTCAGCGCTGTCCCGCAGAGCGTCGATGACAGCGTGCTTTCCCAGCAGAACGTCGCGCTGCCAGTGAACTCAGGCTCGATGGATTCCACCACGGGTAGCCGGCAGGTCGTCACCAGCGACCAGGCCTTTGCCGGCAGCCGGGGTGTCGTCCAGATGAGCCAGAGCGCCGGGGTCGGCAATCGCATTGCCAACACCCTGAGCATCCGGGTCGCGGACTGACCCAAGCCAACTCAAATAACACTAGACACGCCAAACAAAGCAAAGGAGATACACCATGAAACCGTCAATGGCTCTGAAGCCGCTGGTTTTCGCTGTCGCAGCGATCATGGCTGTAGCTGTGCAAGCGGATAACCGCAATGGTAATGGTCATGGAAACGGGCATGGCAATGGCCACGGCAATGGTCACGGTCATGAACAACATCAACCCAAGCCTCCCTACGATCCCTACAAGGACCCACGGATCGAGGCAGGCGCCAGCGCAACGGTGGAAGACACCCAGGAAAGCAGCGACAACACCGTGGTGAACATGGGCACCAAGAACAACGCGACAGTCGACGGATCGTTGGGGAACGCATCCGGTAACGTGGGCGTCAACGTGGCCGCCGGCGACATGAACCAACAGGCCAACGCTGCTGCTCTGGCGACTGCCGATGAGAAGTTCATCTTCGGTACCGCCTATGCGTCGACCGATGTGACCCAGAACAACACGGATAACCGGGCCTTGAACCTCTCCACCACCAACAAGGCGTCGCTGAACAACTCCGGTAGCAACTCCTCCGGGAACATCGGCATCAACATCACCTCGGGCAACTACAACCAGCAGAAAAACGACATGGCAGCCGCCGTGTCCGGTGGTCGTAGTGCTGACTCCTACAGTGGCGCCACCCAGACATCCAGTGGCAACACCGTGGGCAACGTGGCCTTCCTGACTTACGAGAAGGAAACCCTGCGTTCCAGCTTCAGCGCCCATGGCACCTACAAGGGCGCAGGTGCAGGGTACGTGGTCGACGAGTCGGGCCGTGGCGGTCATGACGACAGCCGTAACAGCGGCGGCAGCAAAACCGACAAGGACCCACTGTTCTTCGTCGAGGCTGGCACTGTTGACCTCAGAGGCCAGGCCACCTATCAGGTGCTGATCCCCACCGGTTGGAAAGACCCGGTGCGCAACGATGCATCCATCAACAACTCGCTCAACAACGTGTCGGGCAACCTGGGCGCGAACGTTGCGGCTGGCGTAGGCAACCAGCAGAGCAACTCGCTGTCCATCGCCGCAGGCTGCAAATCCTGCCTGTAAGCGACACGGCGTAGCACCTGGAGGCTCCGGCGACGGAGCCTCCTTCTCCTGAGCCCCCCTCAAGGCGTCACGATCATGCGTACGTCCGCCCTGCTTTTGCTCGCCCTTTTCTCGCTCACGGCGCAGGCCGCGCAACTTCCGTTCGCCATTCTTCCCGGCGGATCGATGGCCTACAAGCACGTCGAGAGCATCCGCGAGCGCAAGTTCAGCAATCTGGTCCAGCAGAAGACCGACTTCAGCTGCGGTGCCGCCGCGCTGGCGACGATCCTCCGCCAGGCCTACGCGCTGGACGTGGACGAGGAGTTCGTGATCAAGGGCATGCTGGTCCGGGCCGACCCGGACCTGGTGCGCACCCAGGGTTTTTCGATGCTCGACATGAAGACGTACCTGGAAGGCATCGGCATGCGCGCACGCGGATACCGAATTCCCGCGGCATCTCTGGAGAAGCTGACGATCCCGGTGATAGTGCTGATGGATATTCGTGGCTACAAACACTTCGTCGTGATGCAACGCGCCTATAAAGGCTACGTCTACATCGGCGACCCAGTGCTGGGCCACAAGCGCTTCACTCAGGAAGATTTTCTCAAAGGCTGGAACGGCATCATCTTTGCCGTCATCGGTCCGGGCTACCAACAGGCCAACGCGCTGATGAGCCCACCCGACCCTCTGACGGCCAGGGACCGAATCAATGCGTTCAGCCCGGTCAAGGATGCGGAGCTCATGGAATTCGGCTTCATCCAGAGCGACTTCCTCTAAAGACCGCACAAGAACGGAAGGCAGGAATCCTTCCGGGAGAACCCCAATGAAAGTGATCCCGCTGCTTGCCGCCACCTGCATAGTGGCCTGCCTGCCGGTCCAGGCGGAAAGCATCTTCAAGCCGATCGAGTTGAAGGACCAGGAACTGGCCCAACTTCGCGGCAAATACGTGATGCCTGGCCGGGTCATCAGCTTCGGTATTGTCATGAGCAGTACCTGGAAGAACGCCGTGGGCGACAACATCGGCGCCAGGGTCAGCATGCAGATCCAGGAATCCACCATCAAACCGCAGTTCTATGTCACCACCATCGATGAGAAGAGCAACGCTCCAGCACCGGCCGCAGGCACCGGCACCGTCACCGGTGGCGCCGGCCTCAATCAGACTCAGGGCGTCACCCAGAGCGTCCGGGCCGCCGGTGATTACAACAGCGCGTCGAACAACGTCAGCATCGACGTGAAAGAAGCCAACCAGGCACCCGTCGTGGCCCAGGAGAGCACGCCACTGAACAATACGCCGATCTCCGCCAGCAACGGCGCTGGCACCGTCAGCGTGACGCCTGGCAATGGAGGCATCCAACTCGCGATCAACGCCAACGGCCAGGGCGCCGCCATGCAGCAACTGGCCGCCGGCGGGCTGCTCCAGGCCGTGCAGATGGTGGGTGGAAATAATGCCGTCAAAAACCAGGCACAGCTAAGCGTGGTCCTGAAAAACAACCTTCCGTCGTCTGGAGCGCTCGACTGCAACCTTGACCAGCTCAAAGGGCTTCGCACCATGGGTATGTGATCTACGCTCCAGTGCGACTGTGAGGTCCAACCTATAAGAAGGACAGCGCGCCATGCACCGATCGCTATCGCTAGGAACTGCAATCTGTGTATCCGCCTTACTCCCCTCGACCTTCGCCGCCGCGGCGACGGAAGCCGAGGTGGAGACGTTGAAACAGGAACTGCTCGAGCTCAAGCAGCGCTACGAGGCACAGCAGAAGGCACTGATGGTGCTCGAGCAACGGGTCAGGCAAGTGGAAGAAGCACCCGCCACACCCGCCCAGCCCAAGCGCCTGGTCACTTCCACCGGCAAGCCGACACCCCCCGGAACCGGTAATACCGTGGCCTCCAGTGGCAGTTCCTACGGCGAATCGCTCAAGGACGACGCCGGCCCGCCCAAGAGTGTGGAGAACCTCTACGACGAGGCCAGTGGATTCTTCGGCAACGGCGCCTTCAGCTTCGAGACGGGCATCACCTATACCCACTACGACACCAAGCAGTTGATCCTCAACGGCTTCCTGGCGCTGGACACCATCTTCCTGGGCAACATCGGCGTGGACAACATCAACGCCGACAACTGGACCCTGGACCTGACCGGACGCTACAACTGGAACAACCGCTGGCAGTTCGACATAAACGCCCCCGTGGTGTACCGCGAAAGTACCTTCGAATCGGCCGGCGCCGGCAACTCCACGGCGCAGTCCACCGACGAAACCGTGACCCGCGACCCGACCCTGGGCGACGTCAATGTCGGCATCGCCTACAAGTTCATGGACGAAACCGAGTCGCGTCCCGACGCGGTGGTCAGCCTGCGGATCAAGGCCCCAACCGGCAAGGAGCCCTACGGCATCAAGCTCAAGCGCGCCTCGGACAACGACAACCTCAACGTGCCCGAGTCCCTGCCCACCGGCAACGGCGTCTGGTCGGTCACCCCTGGCATCTCGCTGGTCAAGACCGTCGACCCGGCCGTGCTGTTCGGCAGTTTCTCCTACACCTACAACATGGAGGAATCCTTCGACGACATCAGCCCTACCCAGGGCGTGAAGCAGAAAGGCAAGGTCGACCTCGGCGACTGGTTCCAGATCGGTGCGGGCGTGGCCTTCGCCCTCAACGAGAAAACCAGCATGTCGTTCTCCTTCTCCGACCTGATCGCCAAGAAGAGCAAGATCAAGGCCGACGGCGGCGACTGGACCACCGTCACCGGCAGCGACGCCAACGCGGCGTACTTCAACTGGGGCCTGACTTACGCCTGGAGCCCCAACCTGACCATCGTGCCGAACCTGTCCATCGGCATCTCGCCGGATGCGCCGGATTTCAGCTTCAGCGTGAAATTCCCGTATTACTTCTGACGGCTCGGCTGTCCACATGCAAAGGCCCCTTTTCGGGGCCTTTGTCATTCCTGCCCGTGGCCCCTCCCATATGGCGTTGTCAGGCACGTAGGGCGCATAACCCGGAACGGGTTATGCGCCCTACGTATTGCCCTCCCCGGCGAACGCTTGCGTAGGATGGCGTGGAGCGCAGCGATACCCATCGGTTTTCGTGCACCGACAGCATGGGTATCGCAAGCTCCACCCATCCTACGTTCGTGCTTCACCGTGAGTTTCGATTTGGGGGAGTTTCGACGTGGAAAGGCAAGAAAGGCACCGCCCTAGCGCAACTGATGCTTGTGCAACAAACGATAGAAAGTCGGCCGCGAAATACCCAGCATCCGCGCCGCCACGCTGAGGTTGTCGCCGTGCCGGGCCAGGGCATCGCACATGGCCTGGCGTTCGGCGCCGAGCTTGTATTCCTCCAGGGTCACCAGCGGCAAGTGCGCCGAACGGCCCTTCTCCCTTTCCAGGCCCAGGTCGCGGGCCTCGATCTGTCGCCCCTCGGCCAGCACCAAACCACGGCGCACCCGATTGGCCAGCTCGCGCACGTTGCCCGGCCAGCTGTGCTCCGCCATCGCCGCCAGTGCATCGTCGGAAAAACGCCGCGGGCGGCGGCCGGTTTCGACGCTATAAAGGTGGGCGAAGTGATTGGCCAGCAGCGCCAGGTCGCCATTGCGCTCGCGCAGCGGCGAAGTGGAGACCTGCAGGACATTGAGCCGGTAGTAGAGATCCTCGCGGAACTGCCCCGCGCGGATCGCCTGCTCCAGGTCGACGTGGGTCGCCGCCAGCACCCGCACGTCAACAGTGATCGGCTGGCTGCCGCCGACCCGTTCTATCTGCTTCTCCTGCAGCACGCGCAACAGGTTGGCCTGCAGCTCCAGTGGCAAATCACCTACCTCATCGAGGAACAGCGTGCCGCCGTTGGCCTGCTCGAAGCGACCGATCTTGCGTTGGTGCGCGCCAGTGAAGGCGCCCTTCTCGTGGCCGAACAGCTCCGACTGGATCAACGACTCCGGCATCGCCCCGCAGTTGATTGCCACGAACGGCCGGATCGCCCGGCGCGACTGGCGGTGCAGCGTGCGCGCCACCAACTCCTTGCCAGTGCCGCTCTCGCCACGGATCAACACGGGAGACTCGGTCGGCGCGAACTTCGCCAACAATTTGCGCAACTCGCGCACGTCGCGGCTTTCGCCCAGTAGCTCGTGCTCGTGCTCATCGCTGGGCACGCTGCCGCGCCCGCGCAGACGCGCCATGCCGAACGCGCGGCCGAGGGTGACCTGCACCCGCGCCACATCGAAGGGCAAGGTATGGAAATCGAAGAACCACTCGCTGACGAAATCGCCCACTTCATTGAGTGGCAACGAGTCCGGGCTGAGCACGGCTATCCACTCCGTGCCGCTGCGGCTGATGAGTTCCTTGACGGACTCCCGGCGTTCGAGATGCCGGGGTTGCAGGCGCAGCAGGCCGACGTCACAACCGCGATTGCCGGCGTTATCCAGCTCGCAGCTATCTACCTCCCACCCTGCTGCCCGTAGTCCGGGTAATAACCTGCGGCAGTCGTCGCACGGATCGACCACCAGCAGGCGACGAAGATTCGTGGCTGCCTCGAGCATGCTCCCTTCCTTGGCGCCATTATTTTGAAAAACTTTAAAAAACAGATGGTTGGCGCTCCAATTTGTAACGCTAGCAATATCTTGACGGCACCCATTGACCGTTTTCCTATAAGGTCAATGACGAATCGATCTCACCACCCGCGCCCCCGTCGCTTGACTTCCAGGCGCCGCACGAACTCCTCCAGCACCAGCTTGTAGAGGTCATCTCCCAGGTACACATCCTCCACGCCGCAGTCGATGTTCGGGTTGTCGTTCACCTCGATCACCACCACGCGCTCCCCGGCCTGCTTCAAGTCCACGCCGTAGAGCCCGTCGCCGATCAGGTTCGCGGTCTTCACCGCCAATTCCACCACCTTGCGCGGTGCCTCGTGGACGGCCATGGTGCGGAAATCGCCGCTGATTTCCTGGGCCTCCGGGCTGTGGTCGTAGATCTGCCAGTGCCCCTTGGACATGAAGTACTGGCAGGCGAATATGGGTTTCTGATTCAACACGCCGATGCGCCAGTCATATTCGGTATAGAAGAACTCCTGGGCGAGCAGCAGCACCGAGCGCTCGAACAGTTCGGTGCTGGCCTTGAGCAGCTCCTGCTGGTTGCTCACCTTGATCACCCCGCGGGAGAAACTGCCGTCGGGAATCTTCAGCACCAGCGGGAAGCCCAGCCGCTGGCCGACCTTCTCCAGTTCCTGCGGATTGTCCTTGTAGAGGATCTCGGTGGCCGGCATGCCCAGCTTGTGGCTGCGCAACAGGTCGGCGAGGTAGACCTTGTTGGTGCAGCGCAGGATCGACACCGGGTCATCCATCACCACCATGCCCTCGCTTTCGGCCTTCTTGGCAAAGCGATAGGTGTGGTCGCTGACGCTGGTGGTCTCGCGGATCAGCAGCGCGTCGTACTCGGCCAGCCGCGAGTAGTCCTTCTTCTCGATCAGTTCGACATCGATGCCGAGGCTGCGGCCGATGCGGATGAAGTGCTTCAGCGCCTTGGGGTCGGACGGCGGGAGGGCCTCCTCCGGGTCATGCAGGATCGCCAGGTCATAGCGGTACTGCTTGCGCGAACGAGGCTTGCGCCAGATCTGCCGGCTGAAACCATCCAGCGCATTGGCGAACAACTCTTCCTGATCCTCGCGCAGCTTGTGGATGTTCCCGGGCTTCACGCCTTCGATATGCCAGCCACGGTTCTTGCGGAACTCCACCAGCAGCATCGGGCACGGCAGCGCCTCGAACAGCTGGCGCGCCAGCTCCTGCAGCGGCTCGATGTCGGTGCGGCCGAAATACAGCGTCAGGGTGAAGCCGTCGGTGCTGCCGTAAGGGTGATCGGCCAGCGCCTTGTCGAGGGTCTTCTCCAGGTCTTCCAGGGCCAGGCTGTAGAGCGACTTCTTCGCCAGCTCGCTGATGCTGCGCACCGAGGGAATCACCTTGTGCTCGCGCGCTTCGGCCAGCAGCGAGCAGTAATAGCCGTGGCCCAGGTACTTGTAGTTGCGGCACAGGTTGATCACCTGCACGCGCTTGCCGGTGTCGTCGTCGATGGGCATTTCCAGGTACTCCTGGGCGCTGACCACGTCGTCGCTGGGATAGTACGAAGCCCAGTCTTCCTTGCGCTCCACGATGATGAACAGCTTGCTCACGACACCTCCGAAGATGGCTGGCGCGCTTGCCGCGACCTGAGCCTGGGACAATACTGGTTGCTGCTTCGACCGCGCGGCGGGTCGCCCGTTCGCCGCCAGCACCGGACAAGGTGCGCCTTCGCAGATTAACGAATGCTTACCCTATGAAACTCCAGTTCCGCGCCGCCTCCGCCGACGACCTGCACGCCCTGGTCGACATGGAAAACCGCTGTTTCGAGCACGACCGCCTGTCCCGCCGCAACTTCCAGTGGATGATCACTCGCGCCCACGCCAGCCTCACCGTCGCCGAATCCGACGGCCAACTGCTGGGCTATGCGCTGGTGCTGTTCCACCAGGGCACTTCGCTGGCGCGCCTGTATTCGATTGCCGTGGACGAACGCGCCCGCGGCATTGGCCTGGGCCAGAAGCTGCTGGACCGCGCCGAAGCGGAGGCGCTGGAAAACGACTGCGCCTACCTGCGCCTGGAGGTGCGCCCGGACAACCGCGGCGCCATCGCCCTTTACCAGCGCAACGGTTACCGCCCGTTCGCCACGGTACGCGACTACTACGAAGACCACAGCGAAGCCTTGCGCTTCGAGAAGCGTATCCGCCACATCAACGAGCGCACCCATCGCCACGTGCCCTACTACCGGCAGACGACCGAGTTCACCTGCGGTCCCTCGGCACTGCTGATGGCCATGGGCGCGCTGCAGCCCGAGCGCCGCCTGGAGCGCCGCGAGGAGCTGCGCCTGTGGCGCGAGGCAACCACCATCTACATGACTGCCGGCCACGGCGGTTGCAGCCCGCAAGGCCTGGCGCTAGCGGCGCTGCGCCGGGGCTTTCGCGTGCGCCTGCTGCTCTCGGAGGACGGCCCGCTGTTCCTCGATGGCGTACGCAGCGAGGAGAAGCGCGAAGTGATGCGCCTGGTCCATGAAGACTTCAGCGCCGAACTGGCGCAAAGCGATGTGGAGCAACTGCTGGTCAACCAGCTGGACATCGAGGGCGCCCTGGAAGCAGGTGGGCAGCCCATGGTGTTGATCAGCAGCTACCGCCTGACCCGCTCCAAGTCGCCGCACTGGGTGGTGGTCACCGACTGCGACGAAGACTTCGTCTACCTGCACGACCCCGACGTCGATCACAGCCAGCACCGCGAGCCGCTGGACTGCCAGCACATCCCGGTGAGCCACGCCGAATTCGAGAAGATGAGCCGCTTCGGCCGCAGCAAGCTGCGCGCCGCGGTGATCCTCTACCCGCGCTGAGGCCTCGTTTCCAGCTAGGGCGCGCTGCGACAGGTGGTGAAGCACCCCACCGGCGCCACCGGTGCACGCAGCTCTGCTGCCGGCAGGTAGCCGTTGCGGGTGTAGAGGAAATCGAAGCCGAACAGGCTGAGCATCAGCAGGATCGGCAGGACGAGAGTGACGGCGATACGCATGGCGACGCTCCTCTTCTGGTTCTTGTAGCGCCATCCTAGGGCGCAGGCGCGGCGCGCAACCTACTACCTTGGTACTGCCCCACCGGTACTTTCTGCATATTTGCCGCGCCCCGGGCGCTTCCTATGCTGGCCGCACAAGAACCAGAAAGGAGTCGCCCCATGCGCCAGTTCGCCCTGCACGGCGTGGCCTATCTGTTTGCGTTAGCCTTCGCCGCCGTCTTCAGCCTCGACGTGCGCGCGGAGGATGCCCCCGCGCTGGAAATCCGCATCGGCTACCTGGGCTACACGCCCGATCCCGGCCCGCTGCTGTCCAACGTCATCCCCGAACCCAGCGACGCAGGCCTGCGCGGCGCAGAACTGGCGATCAGCGACAGCAACAGCACCGGGCGCTTCCTCAAGCACCTCTACCGCCTGGAAGCCGCCAGCACCGACACCCCGGAAAAACTGCTGACCGAAGCCCGGAGGCTGCACGACGCCGGCCTGCGCCTGTTCGTGGTCAACGCCCCGGCCGAGACCCTGCGCCAACTGGCCGCCACGCTGCCGGACAGCCTGCTGTTCAACGCCGGCGCCGCCGATGACGAACTGCGCGCCAGCCAGTGTGCGGTGAACGTGCTGCACACCCTGCCCAGCCGCCTGATGCTGACCGACGCCCTCACCCAGTTCCTGGTGCTGCGCAAGTGGACACGCTGGCTGCTGATCGTCGGCCAGCGCCCGGAAGACACCGCCTACGCCAACGCCCTGCGCCGTTCGGCCAAACGCTTCGGCGCGAAGATCGTCGAGGAAAAGCCCTTCACCTTCGCCAACGACCAGCGTCGCAGCGCCCAGGCCGACATGGCGCTGTTCACCCAGTCCAGCGAGGACTACGACGCCGTGCTGGTGGCCGACGAGCACGGCGACTTCGGCGAATACGTGCCCTACAACACCTGGCTGCCGCGCCCGGTCGCCGGCACTCAGGGGCTGGTCGCCACGGGCTGGCACAAGACCGTGGAAACCTACGGCGCCGCGCAGTTGCAGAAGCGCTTCGAGGAACACGCCGGGCGCTGGATGAACGACCGCGACTTCGCCGCCTGGATCGCCGTGCGCAGCATCGCCAGCGCCGTCACTCGCCTGCGCGACGCCGACCCCACCGCAATCCGCAAGCTGTCGCTCTCCCCCGACCTGCCGCTGGACGGCTTCAAGGGCTACAAGCTCGGCTTCCGCCCCTGGGACGGCCAGTTGCGCCAGCCGATCCCGCTGGTGCAGCCGCGCGCCCTGGTCAGTACTTCGCCTCAGGAAGGTTTCCTGCACCCCGCCAGCGAACTCGACAGCCTCGGCCTCGATGCACCGGAAAGCCAGTGCCATCTGGCCGACGCCAAGCCCTAACAAGAACACCCCATGAGGACCCTGCCCATGCCCCGCCTGCTTGCCCTCTCCTGCCTCAGCCTCGCGCTCGGCCTGGTGCCCACGGCCTTCGCCGCCACCGCCTACGTGTCCAACGAGAAGGACAACAATCTCAGCATCATCGACCTGGACACCCTGACCGTCACCGGCACCATCGACACCGGCAAGCGCCCGCGCGGGCTGGCGCTGTCCCACGACAACAAGCTGCTGTACATCTGCGCGAGCGACTCGGACACCGTGCAGGTGCTCGACCTCGCCACCCGCAAGATCGTCAAACAACTGCCCTCCGGCGCCGACCCCGAGCAGTTCGCCCTGCACCCCAATGACCGCTGGCTGTACGTCTCCAACGAGGACGATGCGCTGGTCACGGTGGTCGACACCCAGACCGCCCAGGTGCTCGGGCAGATCGACGTCGGCGTCGAACCCGAAGGCATGGCGGTAAGCCCGGATGGCAAGTGGGCGGTGAACACCAGCGAGACCACCAACATGCTGCACTGGATCGACACCTCGACCCAGAAGCTGGTGGACAGCACCCTGGTCGACCAGCGCCCACGCCACGCCGAGTTCACCCATGACGGTTCGCAGGTCTGGGTCTCGGCGGAGATCGGCGGCACCGTCAGCGTGGTCGACACCGCCAGCCGCCAGATCCTCAAGACCCTGCGCTTCGCCATCCAGGGCGTGCACCCGGACAAGGTGCAGCCGGTGGGCGTGCAGCTGACCAACGACGGCAAGCTGGCCTTCGTCGCCCTCGGCCCGGCCAACCACGTGGCCGTGGTGGATGCCAAGACTTTCGAGGTGCTCGACTACCTGCTGGTGGGCCGCCGCGTCTGGCACCTGGCTTTCACCCCGAACGAGAAGACCCTGCTCGCCACCAACGGCATCAGCGGCGATGTGTCGGTGATCGATGTCGACTCGCGCAATGTCACCAAATCGATCAAGGTCGGCCGCTATCCCTGGGGCGTGGTGGTGACGCCATGAATGCGCTGACGGTGCAGAACCTGAGCTTCGCCTACGGCCCGCGCCGCGCCCTCGACGGCCTGGAGTTCGAGCTGCCCGCCGGGCGCTTTACCGCCCTGCTGGGCCCCAATGGCGCCGGCAAATCCACCCTGGTCGCCCTGCTCACCCGCCTGTACGACCTGCAGCAGGGCGAGATCGAAGTGCTCGGTTGCAGTCTGGGCCGCCAGCCGCGCCTGGCCCTGCGCGAGCTGGGCGTGGTGTTCCAGCAGAGCACCCTGGACCTTGACCTGAGCGTGGAGCAGAACCTGCGCTACCACGCCGCCCTGCACGGCCTGCCGCGCAGCATGGCCAACGAGCGGATCGACGCCGAACTGGCCCGCCAGCAGTTGCAGGAGCGCCGCCGCGACAAGGTCCGCGCGCTCAATGGCGGGCACCGCCGCCGGGTCGAGATCGCCCGCGCCCTGCTGCATCGCCCGCGCCTGCTGCTGCTCGACGAAGCCAGCGTCGGCCTCGACCCGGCGGCGCGCCAGGCACTCAACGAACACGTACGCCGGCTGTGCCGCGAGGACGATCTCGCGGTGCTCTGGACCACCCATCTGCTCGATGAGGTGCGCAGCGACGACGCGCTGCTGGTGCTCGATCGCGGCCGCCTGGTCGCCCGTGGCGAGGCGCGGGACATCTGCGCGCCCGACGCCGGCAACCTGGAACGCACCTTCGACCGCCTGACCCGCCTGGAGGCCTGCGCATGAGTGCCCTGGAAAACCCGCGCTTCGGCCCCACCGCCTACTGGCAGTGCCTGCGCGGCATCGTCGTGCGCGAATGGCTGCGCTTCGTCCTGCAGCGCTCGCGCTTCCTCAGCGCGCTGGTGCGGCCTCTGCTCTGGCTGCTGGTGTTCGCCGCCGGCTTCCGCGCCGCGCTGGGCATCTCGATCATCGAGCCGTACGACACCTACGTCACCTACGAGACCTACATCGTGCCGGGGCTGTGCTGCATGATCCTGCTGTTCAACGGCATGCAGGGCTCGCTGTCGATGGTCTACGACCGCGAGATGGGCAGCATGCGCGTGCTGCTGACCAGCCCGCTGCCGCGCGCGTTCCTGCTCGCCAGCAAGCTGCTGGCTACCGCGCTGGTGTCGCTGTTGCAGGTCTACGCCTTCCTGCTGATTGCCTGGCTCTATGGCGTGCAGCCGCCGCCCATCGGGCTGATAGCTGCGCTGCCGGCGTTGCTGCTGGCCGCCCTGCTGCTGGGTGCGCTGGGGCTGCTGCTGTCCAACGGCATCCGCCAGCTGGAGAACTTCGCCGGGGTGATGAACTTCGTCATCTTCCCGCTGTTCTTCCTCTCCTCGGCGCTCTACCCGCTCTGGAAGATGCGCGAGGCCAGCCAGTGGCTGTACTGGCTGTGCGCGCTGAACCCGTTCAGCCACGCGGTGGAGCTGGTGCGCTTCGCCCTCTACGAGCGCTTCAACCCGCTGGCGGCGTGCGTCTGCCTGGGTCTGACGCTGCTCTTCGCCGGCCTTGCCGTGCTGACCTTCAACCCGCAGCACGCTGCCCTGCGCAAGGGCTGAAACCTACTACTTTGGTACCGGTTCGCCCCTCCGGACGTCGAATTTCCAAAGCCGCACAAGCGGCATCTAATGGCCATTACAAGAAGAACTATAGAGATACCGCCATGCCTCGCCTTGCTCCTGCCCTGCCCGGCTGCCTGGCCGCGTGCCTGTTCAGCCTGACCCTCGCGCTGCCGACCGCGCAGGCCGACGATGCGCCGCTGTTTTCCGCCGACGGCTATCGCCAGGGCCAGTACCGCAGCCCGACACCCGCCGCCGCCGACCACGCCACCACCCTCGACACCCCTGCCCTGCAGGCGCTGCTCAAGCGTGAACCGCAGACCCGGCTGGTAGACGTGTACCGCCGCACCTTCCTCAACGGCCAGTTCGTCGAGGATGAAAAACACCGCAACCTGCCCGGCAGCCTCTGGTTGGCCAATGTCGGCACCGGCACGCTGGAGCCGCCGTGGCAGGCCTATTTCGAGAGCAATCTCACCCGCCTCACCGAGGGCAATGTCCAGCGCCCGCTGGTGTTCTACTGCCGCTCCGACTGCTGGATGAGCTGGAACGCCATCCGCCGCGCCCATGCGCTGGGCTACGCCAGCCTCTACTGGTACCGTGACGGTATCGACGCCTGGGAACAGGCAGGACTGCCCCTGCAGGACGCCCAACCGCAACCGCTCAAGTGACCTCCGGCGCCTTGCCGCTCGCCACCCATAACGACAACAACGAGGTGTAGGCCATGTACAAGATTCTGATCGCCGACGATCACCCGCTGTTCCGCGAGGCCATCCACAACGTCATCG
Source organism: Pseudomonas sp. (assembly GCF_002796985.1). Taxonomy (GTDB): domain Bacteria; phylum Pseudomonadota; class Gammaproteobacteria; order Pseudomonadales; family Pseudomonadaceae; genus Pseudomonas. The sequence goes on from NZ_PEKX01000023.1 coordinate 111,212, forward strand.
CCGACGGCTTCCCCGGCAGCGAAGTGATGGAAACCGCCGACCTCGACAGCGCCCTGGGCCTGACCCAGGAACACGACGACCTCGACCTGATCCTGCTCGACCTGAACATGCCCGGCATGCATGGCCTGAATGGCCTGATGAGCCTGCGCAACGAAGCCCCGACCATCCCGGTGGTGATCGTCTCCGCCGAGCAGGACAAGCAGGTCGTGCTGCAGGCCATCACCTACGGCGCCGTGGGCTTCATCACCAAGTCGTCGCCGCGCGTGCAGATGACCGAGGCCATCGAGCAGATTCTCAACGGCAACGTCTACCTGCCCTCGGACATCATCCGCACGCAGAAATCCTCGCCGCGCCGCAGCGGCCATGAGGAACACAGCATCCCGCCGGAACTGCTGCAGGCGCTGACCCGCAAGCAACTGCTGGTGCTGGAGCGGATGACCAAGGGCGAATCCAACAAACAGATCGCCTACCACCTGGAAATCGCCGAAACCACGGTGAAGGCGCACGTCTCCGCGATCCTGCGCAAGCTCAAGGTGCACAACCGCGTGCAGGCCATCCTCTGCGCGAGCGATATCGACTTCACGGCCTATCTGCGTCGCTGAACCAGGCGTGCCGCTGAAACCCTCCGTGCTGCCGAGACCGCTACCGGGAACCACTCGATGCCCTCCACCCGCACCCTGAGCCTCACCGGCCTGGCGATGATCGCCTTCGCCGGCAACTCCATCCTCTGCCGCCTGGCCCTCAAGGCCACCAGCATCGATGCGGTGAGCTTCACTGGCATCCGCATCTTCGCCGGCGCATTCATGCTCGGCCTGCTGCTGAAGCTGCGCCGCCGCGCGGCCAGCGAAGGCGGCAACTGGCGCGCGGCGGCGGCGCTGTTCGTCTATGCCGCAGCCTTCTCCTACGCCTACGTGCAACTGGACGCCGGCACCGGCGCGCTGCTGCTGTTCGGTGCGGTGCAGGTGACCATGATCCTGGTCGGCCTGCTGCGCGGCGAAAGCCTGCGCGGGCAGGCCCTGGTTGGCTTCCTGCTGGCCCTGGGCGGGCTGCTGGTCCAGTTGCTGCCGAGCGCCAGCGCTCCGCCGCTGGCGGGTGCGCTGCTGATGCTGCTGTCGGGCGTGGCGTGGGGGCTGTACTCGCTGCTCGGGCGCAAGGGCAGCGATCCGCTGGCGATCAGCACCGGCAATTTCGTCCGGGCCATTGCCTTTGCGGCGCTGCTGGCGGCGTTCTTCCACTCCGACCTGCGGGTGGACACGCTGGGCATCGTTTACGCCGTGCTGTCCGGCGCGGTGGCCTCGGGGATCGGCTATGCGATCTGGTACAGCGCGCTGCCGGGCCTGTCGGCCATCCAGGGCGCTTCGGTGCAACTGAGCGTGCCGATCCTCGCCGCGCTTTCCGGCGCGGTGCTGCTGGGTGAAGCCATCAGCCTGCGCCTGGCGCTGGTGTCGCTGGCGGTGCTGGGCGGTATCGCCCTGATCCTGCTGGCCAAGGTGCGTGCGCCCGTCGCCCAGCGCGCCTGACCTTGTCTTGCTTTTCGTAGGACCGAGGGGGACGCCCAGTCCTTGCTCGCGAACAGACTCCGCTGCGGGGCCAGGTTCGCGAGCAAGCTCGCTCCTACACGTCATTCGATAGATCGGCGCAGTCAACTCTTTCCCTTCAGATCCGTAGCGCGGACAACCACTCGCGGTCGTACCCGGTTTGCCTCTGCATGCCGCTAGCGCCTAGGTTGATCCCGGAGCTCGATGGAGCGGCAGTCGAACGTTATCCGCCCTACGGGGGCATCCGGAAGCACATCAGTAGGATGGCGTGGAGCGCAGCGATACCCATCAATCGGGTACGAGTACCGCATGAGTATCGCCTGGACGCCACCCATCCTACGCAGAGTTCATCCTGAAGACGGGGTGCTGGTCTCGATGCGAAACAACGTGCGATGCCTGTTCAATGCGCGCCATCGATCAGATGGCACAGCGCCGTCTTCAGCTTCATCGGCCGCACCGGTTTGTGCATCAGCGTGTGCCCCAGCTCACGCACCTGCTGCTTCAGCTCGTTGCTGTAGTTGGCGGTGATCATCAGCGCCGGCAGCGGCGTGCCGCGACGGGCGTTGATCGAGGCAACCGCATCGACCCCGTTCAGCCCGTCGTCAAGGTGGTAATCAACGATCAGCAGGTCCGACTCGGCGTGGAAGTTGTCCACCTGCCGCGCCAGGTCTTCCTCCGACAGCGCCGTCACCACCCGGCAACCCCAGGTTTCCAGCAGCGTGCGCATGCCGGCGCAGATCGAGGCGTCGTTATCCAGCACCCACACGCGGGAACCGCGCAGACGCTCCAGCAGGTCGTCGGCAGTGCGTTCCGGCTCCGGCGCGCTGCGCGCTACGCGACGCGCCAGGGGCACTTCGATGGCGAAGCGCGAACCTTTGCCCGGCACCGACACCACCTGAATACGATGGCCGAGCATGCGCGCGATCTTCTCGACGATGGCCAGGCCCAGGCCCAGCCCGCGATCCTGATGGAAGCGCTGCACATCGCCGCGCTTGAACTCCTGGAATATCTCGCCGAGCTTGTCGGCGGCGATGCCCACGCCAGTGTCCCAGACCTCGATCCACAGGCTGTGCCGGCGGCGTCGGCAGCCCAGCAGCACGCGGCCGGAAGGCGTGTAGCGGATGGCGTTGGTCAGCAGGTTGCGCAGGATGCGCGCCAGCAGCTGGATATCGCTGCGCACCTGCGCGCCGCAGGGCACGAAGTCCAGTGCCAGGCCTTCGCTGGCGGCCACCTGGCTGTACTCGGCGGCCAGGTTGCCGAGCAGTTCGCTGACGTCGAAGGCGGCAATGTCCGGCTTGATCACCCCGGCATCCAGCTTGGAGATGTCCACCAGGGTGCCGAGCAGCGTTTCCACGTCCTCCAGCGACTGGCTGATGTTGCGCACCAGCGCTTCACCGCTGCGCTCCTGCAGCGCGCTGGTGAACAGCCGCGCGGCGTTCAGCGGTTGCAGCAGGTCGTGGCTGACGGCGGCGAGGAACTTCGTCTTCGACAGGTTGGCCTGCTCCGCCTCGCGCTTGGCCTCACGCAGGCGCCCCTCGACCTGGCTGCGCTCGTCGATCTCGCGTTTGAGCTGGTCGTTCAGGCTGGTCAGTTCGGCGGTGCGTTCGCGCACTCGCTGTTCGAGGTTCTGGTAGGCCTGGTGCAGTGCCTCGGCGGTGCGGCGGCGCTCGGTGATGTCGCGGATCAGCACGAACAGCCCGCTCACCGTGCCGTCGGCCTGGCGGTTGGGCACGTACGAGCGCTGCATGTAGCGCTCCTGCCCGGCCAGGTTGGTCTCGGCAATCTCGAAGGTGACGCTCTCGCCGGACAGGGCGCGCTCGAAGTACGGTTCCAGGCGTTGGCAATGGTCCTCGCTGTGAACCTCGCGCAGGTTGCGCCCGAGCATCGAGCCGCTCGGCCAGCGGTACCACTCCTCGTAGACCTTGTTGGTGAAGTCGTAGTCGAGGTCGGCAGTCAGGTAGGCGATCAGCGCCGGCACCTGGTCGGTGATCAGGCGAATCCAGCGTTCGCTTTCGCGCAGCGCCTCGGCATGCCGGTAGCGCTCGGTGATGTCGGTGAAGGTGTTGACGAAGCCACCGGTAGGCAGCGCGTGGGTGCGGATTTCCAGCATGCGGCCGTCGAACAGGCGTTGCTCGATCACTCCTTCCGCCTCGCCCTTGTGCGGCCGGCTGCGCGGGGTCAGCAGCGGCAGTTCGCTGTCGGCCATGACCTCGGCAAACGGCCGGTGCGCCTCGATCGGTGCCAGCCCGCAGAGTTCCAGGAAACGCCGGTTCCACAACTCCAGCGCGCCATCGGCGCCGACCATCGCCACACCCTGGGACAGGTTGTCCACGGCGCGCTGCAACAGGTAGGACTTCTGCGCCACCGCCTGCTCGCGGCGGGCCATTTCACTCTGTTTGATCTCGGTGATGTCGCTGTACAGCACCACCAGCCCGCCGTCGCGGGTCGGTCGTTCGGTGACTCGCACCCAGCGGTCGTTGCGCAGGCGATAAAGGGTGTGTTCATCGTCGCTGCTGCGTTGCTCCTCGACGATCAGCCCGCTGCTTTGCGCCAGCCGGCGCACCTCGGCGAGCCGAGTTCCCGCGCCGACGCGGGCGCGGGTCTGCGCCCAGAACGCGCGGAAGCGCTCGTTGTAGAGGACGATGCGCTGCTGCGGGTCGAACAGCACGAAGGCGTCGGAGATGCTCTCGATGGCGTCCAGCAGGTACTGGTGCGCAGTCTCGGCGCGCAGGCGGGCGTCGCTGAGCAACTGGTTGCTGGACTTGAGCTCGACCATCGCCTCGCTCAGCGCATCGGTGCGCTCGCGCACCTGCTCGGCCAACACCACCGAATGCTGGAAGGCGCCGTAGGCGTTGTCGCCGCGCGAGGTGGCCGATTCGACACGCTCGATCAGCGCCGCGTTGATCCGCTGCAGCTTGTGGTTGTCGCGCTCCAGCTCGTCGATGCGAGCCCGCAGCTCAGCGTCCGGCGTTGCCCCGAGGACGGCCAATGGCGACACCGGTGAAGGTCTGGTTGATGTGCATGCCATTGAACTGCTCTCCGTAGGTGTTGAAGCCAATCACTTGCTGGCTTCGGAGAAACTCGGCAGTGGGCTCGGTATTGCCGGCCACTTCCAGCTCCAGGCGACGCAGGAAGCAATCGCAACCGATGGTCAGCAGCGGCGGGCCGAGGCGTTCGTGCAGGCGCTGGAACTGCGCCTGCAACCCCGGCAGCAACGGGCCGGTACGCATGGCAGTGAGGACGATGCCGTTCTCCACCGCGCAGTAGAAAGTCAGGCTGAGGTCGTCGTTGACCTGCTGGATCGAGCGCACGTAGTACTGGTCACGCACCCGCACGGCCAGCGGGTGCGCCGGGAACAGCGAGAAGTCCAGCTGCTCCAGCGGCACCCCGACCAGCCGGGCGAACTCCAGCGCAGCCGGCTCGGCATTGAGTTCCAGCACGCGACGGCTGTCGCTGTCGGCGCGGGTGACCACCAGCTTCTCCTCGCTGGGCAGTACGTGGTGGGTGGTGAACACCTCGAAATCCAGCCAGGTGTTGAACAGCACCACCACCGCCGCGCCGGTGTGGAACTGGCCCTGGTAGTAGACGTGGGTGTGGGTCAGGTGGTTATCGTCGCCGGCCGAGCCGCCGAAATGCGGGATGGCGCCCAGCGCGGCACTGAGCGCGGCGAGCACCACTTCCTCGCGGCTGGAAAGGCCGTCGAGCAGTGTCAGGGCGAAACTGTGGTCCTTGATCGGCGCCAGCCCGGCGCTGCGGCAGTCCGCCACCAGCGACTCGACCATCTGCTGCGCGTCGATCAGGCTGAAGCGCTCCATCTCGTCCACCAGCGCGCAGGAGACGGCGAAGCTGCGCAGGTCGAAACCCACGGCGGTGACGCAGCCACGGCCATAGCCCTGCGGGGTGATTTCCCCGGCGGTGGTGCAGCCGGCCAGGTCGATGCCACCGAAGTACTGCTCCAGCGCGGCGGCGAGCGCCGGCAGGTCGTACTCGGCAGAGCAGAAGAACAGCACGAAGCCGAGATGGGGGTGGATCAGCTGGCGCGCCAGGTCCTGGGCGACGGCCTCGACGTCGCGGGCGCTGGACATGCCGCGAACGACTCCTTGTGTTTCGTGCATGGCGTACGCCCAGTCAGGATATCGACGCTGGCATTCTACGAAGCGGCTGGGGCGCGCCCCATGCTACTTGGGTCGCGGCGGGGCTATCCGAAAGTAGCGGGATCGACTGTAAGAGCGGACTCCGTCCGCGATGCTTTTGAGATTCGTGTTTATGCGCCGCTTCGGCGTACTCGGGGACATTTTGTTTCGCCCCCTCGGGCGAGTTCCTTTTGTCAAACGACACAAAAGGAACCAAAAAGTCTTGCCCCTACATCCGGTTTTTCGCTTGGAGCGAAAAATACCCTCGTTGAATCGCAGTTTCAGGGGCACGCCGCGAAGGGCCATCCCTGGCCCATCGCGGCTCTCGCGGCATCCATGCCGCTCAACCCCTGAAACTCCAATTCAACGAGGCCTCCTGAAAGGGGCACTCCGGAGCGTGCGGGTAACTCTCTGGAAGACATCAAAAGCCACAACCAAGCGCAACGGTTGCCCCGCAGGAGGAACGTAGGGCGCATAACCCGGAACGGGTTATTCGCCGATTGCCGCGCCGGCGGATAACGCTGGCGCGTTATCCGCCCTACGGTACAAGGGGCGTCCCGCACGGTTCGCGAGCAAGCTCGCTCCTACATCAGCCCATCGGCCAGAACAGCAGCGTCAGCACCAGCATCCCGGCATAGAACCCCGTCTCCACCGTCTCCGTCCACGGCTGAATCCGCCGCAGCGCCCCATAGACATGGACGACGATCATGAGCCCCGCCACCGCCGCCAGCACCTCGAAGGTGGTCACCAGTGCCTCGCCGGTCAACGCAGCGCGCAGCATCAGGGCTTCGACGATGAGGATGAACGCTCCCAGGCAACGCCCGAAGTACACCGCGAGATCAGTGTGCTCCGGCAACTGCCACTGCATCACCCGCGCCCACCACAACGGCACCAGGAAGATGGGCAAGGCAAACACCAGGGTGGTGGCGATGGACAGAACCAGCAGGTAACTCTGCGCGTGCGCGCTCCATATTCCGATCATGGCAAACCTTCCTTGATGTGAAGAAAAAAGACGGGCGACACACCGTGCCGACCCGCCGAAATGGAGCCAAAGGAGTTGGGGGATTTACCAGTTGAGGACCGCGCCCACCGCGAAGGTGTCGGTGTCCTCGCTGACCGTGGAGCCCTTGCGGCCGTCGATCTCGTAGACGTTGTATTCGGCCACCAGCTTCAGGTTGTCGTTGATGGTGCGGAAGTAGGCGATGCCCTGGGTGGAGTAGTCCGCCGCGCTGCCCAGGCCGTTGCCGTCGTCGCGGGTCTCGCCGGTGGACAGCGCCACGCGGTTCTTGCCCCAGCTGTAGGAGCCCTGCAGCAGCACGCCACGGCTGTCCACCTCACGCAGTGCGGCTTCGCCGGCGTTGTTGGTGAAGAACGGGTTGATGCCTTTGGCAGTGAAGCCCGAGCCGGTCAGCGAGAAACCGCCCATCTTCGCCTGGAGGCCGTAGCCCAGGCCCTTGGAGGTCACGCTGTCGACTTCGTCGTTGGTGTTCTTCGAGGTCTGGTAGGCGCCGTTGACCCAGCTGTAGATCTTCGCGCCACCCACATCGAACTGGTAGCTGATCTCGCTCTCGTAGCGCGGATTGTCCTGGTACGCCTTGTCGTCCAGGCCGTCGCTGGCGTCCTTGTCGATCTGGTTGGTGTCGATCGGGTCCATGATGCCGACGGCGACGTGCAGGCCCTCCACCAGGTTGTTGTTGCGGTAGGTGATCTGCGAGGTCGGGAACGGGTACGGATAGCCGGTGCCGATGTTGCCGAAGGACACGCCCTTGCCGTCCACCAGGCCGAGGGTGTCGCTGGCGTTGCCGAAGCCGGCGAGCAGTTCGTCGAGGAAGATGTTGGAGCGCGAGAACAGGCCGAAGTCCTTGCCGATCAGCACCTCGCCCCAGTCGCCGGCGACGTTGCCGTAGAACTGGCGGACGTCGATGGCGGTGTCGGTGCCGTCCTGCTCGCTGTCGTTGATGGTCACCCAGAACGAGGAGCGCCCGGTGAGAGTCAGGTCGTCGATCTTCTTGCCGAAGTTGAAGCCGATGTAGTTGGGCAGGAAGCCCATCTTCACCCGCGACTGGCGGCGGTCGTAGGTTTCGCCGTTACGGTCGACATCGCTGTTCACATAGAAGGCGTTGAAATAGCCATCGGTGGAAAAGGTGGTGTCGTCCTTGTCGTACAGGGTGATATCGGCGCAAGCCGGGCCAGCCAGCGTGGCCAGTGCCAGCGGCAGCAACTGGCGGCGGACGGCGATCTTGTTCTTGTTCATGGCGCTCTCCGGGTGGGGGATCGACTGCGGGTCAGTCGTGTCGGAGGCGATTATCGAAACGCTGCAGGGTGCGCCATACGCTGCTTTGGCGCTGCTTCAGCAGGCCTTGCGGGCGTCTCGCGGAAGCGCTGCGCAAGGCGCTGCGACTGCCGCGACCTAGGGCGCGCGGCGATGGTCGCGGGTAGTCGCGACCGCCGGACCACTACCTCGGATCAGGTCTGGCGACCTAAGGCAAAAGTCGACCCGGGCACCGTCTTGCGGACGGTACCCTCGGTCGAAAGAAGGAGGTTCAGGCGTGACTGAGCAGCAGCCAGTGCCCACCCTGGGCTGACATCAGTGCCGAATGCGCGGCACGCAACTCGGTGGCGCAGAGGTTGCCCAGGGCCTGGGCCATGGACTCGCGATGAGCCGCTGCGACACCGGCCAACTGGTCGCTCCAGGCCTGCTGCAGACGTTCCGCAAAGTCTCCCGGCGGCCGCGCCAACTCGGCGGCCAGCGGCGCGCGCAGGCTGTCGATGCGCTGAGGGTCGATGCGCAGCAGCGCTTCGCCCTGGCGGTAAAGGAAGCTATCCACCTCGGCCTGCAGCTCCACCGCCGACAACAGCGGCGACTGCACGGCGAAAAGGATGCCGCGCCGCATGCCGACCTGGCGGAAACCGCAATACAGCGCATAGGCCAACTGCCGCTCGCCGCGCAGCCAGTGGAAGAAGGCCGGTTCCAGCACACGGGCCAGCAAGCGCCATGCGGCTTCGTCAGACGCCGAGCAGGATGCCAGCGGGCAGAACAGCAGCAGCGCTGCTTCACCAGGGATTTCCAGCGCCTGGCGGTGACGGCCAGCGGGACCGCTACGGGGCGGTAGCGCACTCGTGGTCGTGTGGCCGGCCAGTATGTCCGGCAACTCGGCGCCCTCGCTCAGGGCATCCCAATGTGCGGCGGACCAGTCCGGCGGCGCTTCGCCGTCGCAGGCCAGTATCTGCGGCAGCAGATCGAGCAACTGGCGGATCGGCATTTCCCCCTCGCGGCGCCGGCGTTCGGCGGCGAGCAGGCGTGCGCCCTGTTCCAGCACGGTGTCGGGCGGACTCTGCAGTGCGTGGATCGCAGCTTCGGCCAGTTCGGTGAGGTGGGCTTTCGCCCCGGACAGCAACAGCGCCCAGTCACCGTCCACGACCTCCAGACGCAACGTGGCGCCTTCGTGCCGTGCCGCACCGGCCAACGGTCGCAAGGTTTGTCGGGCGCAAAGGAATGCTGCTCGGCCCGGTGCCTGCGGGAAACGCCAGCGCAGGTAAAGGGCAACGGGCTCGGCTTCCGCGAGCGCTTGCGTCGGCGTGAAGGACCACGGCTCACCTCGGAGCGGTTCGATGCTGCGCTGCGAGCTGCGGGCGACATCGAGGATGAAGCCGGCCGAAGTCAGGGATTCGCCAATCACCGACTCGCAGGCGAACAGTCGGGTCATCCGTGGCGTCACCAGCTGGGTGAGCCATGCCGACGGATTGGCGCTTTCCGCACGGCGTTGCAGCTGTTCCAGAACGCCGGATGGTTCATCGACCGGGGCGGCGGCGAGGATATCCGCCGGCAATTTGCACAGCGCTTCCAGCCAGGAGAGGAAGGCCGATTCCACAAGATCGGCGGTGGTGGCTTCGGCCAGTTCGAAATCGAAACGCAGCAACGCCTGGCCGTTGGCAAAGCGGCTCAGGCGCGCACGAGCGCTGTCGGCCAGGCCGTTCTGCCCCAGGCAGGCCAGCAGCGATCCGGGCGCCTCGTCGGCGAGCCAGCCCTGCATCTGTTCCAGCAGCGCACCGCCCTCACTCGCCACGCCCTTCAGGGCGAAGGCGAGCACCAGTCGCGGCGCACCGGGCAGGCGCAGCTTCAGCTCCTGACCGGCCAGCGGCAGGAGGGATTCGTCGCTGGCGGACTCAGCCAGCGCGCCCACCGGGAACGCAGCGGCTTCGCGCTCAGCCAGTGCTGCCAGCTCTTCCAGCGATTGCGGCCCCTGCACCCAGAGTTCCAGCGCCGCGCCAGCCTGGCAGGCGCGGATGAAGTCGCGCAGCGCCTTCTGGAACTCGGAGCTCTCCACTTTCAGGGTGTCGCGCCGACCGGCCACGAAGCGCCCCAGCGGGTGCCCCGGCGCCACCGCCAGCGCCAGAGCGGCGTCGATCAGCGTATCGGCATCGCGGCCACGGGCGAGGAACTCGGCTTCCAGCACTTCGCGCTCGGCGACCTGCACCGCTTCATCCAGATGCGGCCGCGCGAGCATGTCCACCAGCCGCGCCAGCCCATCACCCAGGGCGTCGGCCGGCACCTCGAAGAAGTAGTCGGTCTGCCGCGCGCGGGTGCTGGCATTGACCCGCCCGCCACGGGCCTGCACCCAGGGCATCAGCCGCTCGCCCTCGACGAAGCGTTCGCCACAGAGGAACAGCAGGTGCTCGATGAAATGCGCAAGGCCCGGGAAGGCTTCCGGCTCGTCGTGGCTGCCACGGGCGATGCGCAACAGCGCGGCGGCGCGGCTGGCGCCCGGGGCGTGAACGACAGTGGCGCGCAGGCCATTGGCGAGGGTCAGGGTCTTGGCGTGAAGGCTGTTCATCGGCATTCGGTCCGGTCCATGGCCGCCACCATCGCCGAAGCCATGGCAAAGGGAAATACGGCTTTGGCAGTAACGAATCGCCGGCATTGGCTCGCGCCACTGAGCCGGCTACCATTTCCGGCTCCACTCCACCCTCGGAACTCTCTTGTAAGGAGCACGCTCGCCATGGGCACCGCCCTGCTGATCATCGACGTCCAGTCCGACCTGTGTACCGGCGACTACGCCTGCTTCGACATCGACAACGTGCTGCAGCGCATCAATGGCCTGAGTCGCGCGGCGCGTGAGGCCGGCGTGCCGGTGGTGCTGGTGCAGCACGAGGACGATGACCTGCAGTATGGCAGCGCCGGCTGGCAGCTGGAAACGCGACTGCTCACCGCCCCTGCGGACCTCAAGGTGCGCAAGATCACCCCGGACTCCTTCCTGCGCACTGACCTGGCCGACCTGCTGCAATCGCGCGGCATCGACCATCTGGTGGTCTGCGGCCTGCAGAGCGACTACTGCGTCGACACCACCACCCGCCGTGCCCTGGCCCAGGGTTACTCGGTGACGCTGGTGGGCGATGCCCATTCCACCGTCGACAACGCCGTGCTCAGCGCCGCACAGATCACCGCACACCACAACGCCGTGCTGGGCAGCATCAGCAGTTTCGGCAAGCGCGCGAAGGTCGTCCCGGCCGTCGACGTGCGCTTCTGAATTCCGTCAGGAGAGCGCCATGAACTTCGACTGGAACGACATCCCGATCCTCCTCGCCCTCGCCCGCCATGGCAGCATGAGCGCCGCCGGGCGTGCGTTGGGCGTCGACCCCTCGACCATGAGCCGGCGTCTGGTGGCGGCGGAAAGCGCGTTGCAGACCCGCCTGTTCATCCGTGACAACTCGGGCTACCAGGCCACCGACGCCGGCGCGGCCTTCCTCGGCTATGCCGAGCGCATCCTCGGCGACGTGCAGAGCATGCTGCTGGAGACACGCAACGAAGCCAGCGCCATCAGCGGCTCGGTGCGCATCACCGCGGTGGACTTCCTGTTCAGCCACTGGCTGGTGCAACACATGCCGCAGATGGCGCGCACCTATCCCAACCTGCAATTGCAGCTGATTCCGGCGAACCGCGCGCTGTCCTTCACCCGCCGCGAAGCCGACTTCGCCCTGCGCCTGGCGCGCCCGGCGGAGGATGCCGCGCTGGTGATGCGCAAGGTCGCCGACATCGGCTTCGCCATCTACGCCGCCACACCCTTCGCCCAGGTACCACCTGAACACTGGCCGCAGCAGCCCTGGCTGGGCTACGGCGAAGACCTGGATGACACGCCGGAAATGTGCTGGCTGCGCCGCTTCGTCCCGGATGCCAATTTCGCCCTGCGCGCGAGCAGCGTGACCACGCTGATCCATGCCTGCGAAAGCGGCCTGGGCATGGCGCTGCTGCCCTGCTTCCTCGGCGAGCGCGAGGGGCTGGTGCGCCTTTCCGGCGCGGCGGTCGTGCGGGAAATCTGGCTGCTTGCACACCGCGATGCCGGCCGCATCGGCCGCTTCCAGGCGGTCAACGACTGGCTGCGCGAAGTGTTCGACCAGGACGCCGCACAGCTCAGCGGCGAACATCTCGACGGGCGCGCGCTCGGTGCGGTGGAAGTCAGCCGGGGCTAGGTCAGGACAAGACAGAGCCAGCATAAGAACGAGCTGGCAAGAAAAAGCCCGGATGTCTCGCGACATCCGGGCTTTTTGCCGTCGGGGCCGAATGCGTGGTTACGGCTGGACCGGTGGCAGGTACTGCAGGGTGGTGCCCAGCGCCCAGAGCAGGAACAGCACCAGTGGGATGTGCGCGAGCAGCTGGACGAAGCTGAAGCCGATCAGGTCGCGGGCCTTCAGGCCCAGCACGCCCAGCAGCGGCAGCATGTAGAACGGGTTGATCAGGTTCGGCAGCGCCTCGGCGGCGTTGTAGATCTGCACTGCCCAGCCCAGGTGGTACTGCAGGTCGTTGGCCACCTGCATCACGTACGGCGCCTCGATAATCCACTTGCCGCCGCCGGAGGGGATGAAGAAGCCCAACACCGCCGAGTACACGCCCATCAGCAGCGCGTAGGTGTCGTGGGAGGCGATCTGCACGAAGAAGGTGGAAATGTGGTGGGCGATGGTGGAACCGTCGCCGCCCTTCACGGTGGTCAGGATCGCCGCGATGGAGCCGTACAGCGGGAACTGGATCAGTACCCCGGTGGTGGTCGGCACGGCGCGCGCCACGGCGTCGAGGAAGTTGCGCGGGCGCCAGTGCAGCAGCGCGCCAACCATGATGAACAGCAGGTTGTAGGTGTTCAGCCCGGAGATCGCGGTGATTGCCGGCTTGGTGCTGAACTCGTGGACCAGCCAGCCAGCGGCCAGGGCTACCAGCATCAGGATCAGCAGCGGGCTGTGCTCCAGCCATTCACCAGGGCGGGTCGCCTTCGGCGCGCTCGGCGGGGTGAAGCTGACGTCCACGCCGCAGGCCTTGGCGTCACGGGCGCTGGCGGCGCCGGGAGCGGTCATGTAGGCGATGACCAGCGACACCAGCACCAGGGCCAGCAGCATCACGCCGGACTGCCAGAGGAAGATGGTCTCGGTGAACGGGATGACGCCGGTGATCGCCAGGATCGACGGCGGCAGGCTGGCCGGGTTGGCCTGCAATTGCGCAGCGGACGACGACAGGCCCAGCGCCCAGACCGCGCCGAGGCCCAGGTAAGCAGCAGCGCCGGCGGCACGGTAGTCCATCTTCAGGTCTTCGCGGCGTGCCAGGGCGCGCACCAGCAGGCCACCGAACACCAGCGACAGGCCCCAGTTGAGCAGCGACGCCACCATGGAGATCACGGCGACCCAGGCCACCGCCGAGCGGCCGTTCTTCGGCACGCGGGCGAACAGATCGATGAGTTTCGACGCCGGGCCGGAGCTGGCGACGACATAGCCGCCGATGACCACGAAGGCCATCTGCATGGTGAACGGTATCAGGCTCCAGAAGCCGTCACCGAAGGCCTTGGCGGTTTCGGTGGCCGGCGCGCCGATGGCCAGGGCAGCGACGCTGACGATCAGCACCGCGAGTGCGGCAAAGACCCAGGAGTCGGGGAACCAGCGTTCGGCCCAGTTCGAACAGGCCATGGCGAAGCGCGCCGAGCGGCTGTCCTGGAGGGCTGTGCCGGAGTTGTGCACGTGGGAATTCATAAAGGTCTACCTCGTTGTTCTTGTAATGGTTCATCGTCGGACGGGGCTTGTGGCAATACCCGTCCTGGAATGAAAAACCGCCCGGCCTGCGTGGGGCCGAGCGGTGACGCAAGGGTTGGCCGACGCCGAGATCCTTTCGAAGCCCAGCGCCGGCCAACTGCGGCGGGATGCCGTCTGTCGGTGTGCCCACCGTCCATCCCGCCTGCCTGACCGGCATGGGTACATGCCGGTCGGTGCTCGCCAATCGAGCGTTACTCAGTCCCGGACGAGGGCCATCGCAACACCCTGACCGCCACCGATGCACAGGGTCGCCAGACCCTTCTTCGCATCGCGGCGGAGCATTTCATGGAGCAGCGTCACCAGCACGCGGCAACCCGAGGCACCGATGGGGTGGCCGAGGGCGACGGCGCCGCCGTTGACGTTGACCTTCTCGGCGTTCCAGCCCAGCTCCTTGCCGACCGACAGGGCCTGCGCAGCGAAGGCTTCGTTGGCCTCGATCAGCTCGACGTCGTCGAGGCTCCAGCCGGCCTTTTCCAGGCAGCTGCGGGTCGCGGTCACCGGGGCGATGCCCATGATCGACGGGTCGACGCCACTGCTCGCGTAGGCTTGGATGCGCGCCAGAACCGGGAGGTTCAGACTGCGTGCGCGCTCGGCGCTCATCAGCAGCACGGCAGCAGCGCCATCGTTGAGGGTGGAGGCGTTGCCGGCGGTGACGGTGCCGTCCTTCTTGAAGGCAGGCTTGAGCTTGCCCAGCGACTCGGCGGTGGTGCCGGCGCGCGGCTGCTCGTCGGTGTCGAAGGACAGCGGGTCGCCCTTGCGCTGGGGAATCAGCACCGGGGTGATCTCGTCCTTGAAGCGCCCGGCCTCGATGGCCGAGGCGGCTTTCAGCTGGGACTGCGCGGAGAAGGCGTCCTGCGCCTCACGGCTGATGCCGAACTTCTGGGCCAGGTTCTCGGCGGTGATGCCCATGTGATAGTCGTTGAAGGCGTCGATCAGGCCATCGCGCAGCAGGGTGTCCTGCAACTCGGCGTGGCCCATGCGCAGGCCGGTACGGGCCTTGGGCAGCACGTAGGGCGCGAGGCTCATGCTCTCCTGGCCGCCAGCGATGATGGTGTCGGCATCACCGCAACGGATCGCCTGGACGCCGAGAAACAACGCCTTCAGGCCCGAGCCACAGAGCTTGTTGATGGTCATCGACGGCACTTCCACCGGCAGGCCGGCGCCGATGGCGGCCTGGCGCGCGGGGTTCTGCCCGGCGCCGGCGGTGAGCACCTGGCCGAGGATGACTTCGTCGATCTGATCGGGCTTCACGCCGCTGCGTTCGAGCAGCGAGCGGATGACCAGGCTGCCCAGTTCATGGGCGGGAATGTTCGCCAGGCTGCCCTGGAAGGCGCCGATGGCGGTACGGGTGGCGGCAACAATGACTACGTCTTGCATCTGGGACTCCGAAGCAGGCTTTAGCTCTTTGTAGGAGCGAGCTTGCTCGCGAACGCTCTTGTCCCGAAGTCCGGGCGGGTTCGCGAGCAAGCTCGCTCCTACAAAGGATCAAAGGATCAAAGGATCAAAGGATCAAAGGATCAGGGGATCAGGGGATCAGAAGGTCATTTCCTTCACATCGTCCGGCACGATCAGGCGGCCGGCGGTCTTCTCGGCGATCTCTTCGACGCTTACGCCCGGCGCGGTCTCGCGCAGGATGAAGGCGCCATCTTCGATCTCCAGGTAGGCCAGGTCGGTCAGTACCTTGCGGATGCAGCCGGCGCCGGTCAGCGGCAGCGAGCACTTGTCCAGCAGCTTGGATTCGCCGTCCTTCGACGCGTGGGTCATGGTGACGATGATGTTGTCCGCGCCGGCCACCAGGTCCATGGCGCCGCCCATGCCTTTCACCAGCTTGCCGGGGATCATCCAGGAGGCGATGTTGCCCTGCACGTCCACCTCGAAGGCACCGAGCACGGTGAGGTCGACGTGGCCGCCACGGATCATCGCGAAGGATTCGGCGGAGGAGAAAATCGACGCACCCTTCACGGCGGTCACGGTCTGCTTGCCGGCGTTGATCATGTCGGCGTCGACTGTGTCTTCGGTGGGGAACGCGCCCATGCCGAGTAGGCCGTTCTCCGATTGCAGCATCACGTCCATGCCCTCGGGCACGTAGTTGGCGACCAGGGTCGGGATGCCGATGCCCAGGTTCACGTAGAAGCCGTCCTGCAGCTCGCGCGCCACGCGCTGAGCCATCTGTTCGCGGGTCAATGCCATCTTCTTGTCTCTCTTGTCCGGTGGGCTCAGGAACGCACGGTGCGTTTTTCAATACGCTTTTCGAAGGTTCCCTGGATGATGCGGTCGACGTAGATGCCGGGGGTGTGGATCTGGGTCGGGTCCAGTTCACCCGGCTCGACGATCTCCTCCACCTCGACGACCGTGATGCGGCCTGCGGTGGCGACTACCGGATTGAAGTTCTGCGCGGTGTGGCGATAGATGACGTTGCCGTAGTGGTCGGCCTTCCAGCCTTTGACGATGGCGAAGTCGCCGGTGATGGCACGCTCCATCACGTAGTGGCGGCCGTCGAACTCGCGCACTTCCTTGCCATCGGCGACCGGGGTGCCGTAGCCGGTGGCGGTGAAGAAGGCCGGGATGCCGGCGCCGCCGGCACGGAGTTTTTCCGCCAGGGTGCCCTGCGGGGTCAGTTCGACCTCCAGTTCACCAGACAGCAGCTGCTGCTCGAACAGCGCGTTCTCGCCGACGTAGGACGCAATCATCTTGCGGATCTGGCGGTCCTCCAGCAGCACGCCGAGGCCGAAGCCGTCGATGCCGCAGTTGTTGGAGACCACGGTCAGGCCCTTCACGCCCAGCTTGCGGATGTGTGCGATGAGGTTTTCCGGGATGCCGCAGATGCCGAAACCGCCCGCCAGTACCGTCATGTCGTCGGTGAGCCCGGCGAGGGCTTCCTCGTAACTGCCTACACGCTTGTCGAGTCCTGCCATGGTGCTGCTGCCTCTTGTATTTGGAATGTCCGACTCATGGGTCGGAGAGCGTTCTCAGCTTCACTGCTGGGTACTGATTTGTTAAGTTTGTTTTTCCAATTGATTAATCCGTTTTTCTTATCAATAAGAGCCAAGTCACCATGACAGTGAAGCAGTTGCGCGCCTTCCTCACCGTCGCCCAGACCCTCAGCTTCGCCCAGGCCTGCGAGCGCCTGCACCTGTCGCAACCGGCACTGAGCCTGGCGATCAAGAGCCTGGAGGAATCCCTCGGCGGCCAGTTGCTGGTGCGCACCACCCGCAGCGTGGCGCTCACGCCGGAGGGCGAAACGCTGCTGCCCCTGGCGCGCCGCCTGCTGGCGGACTGGGACAACGCCGAGGAGCTGATGCGCCAGCACTTCACCCTGCAGCTGGGCAAGGTGTCCATCGCCGCCATGCCCTCCTTCGCCGGCAACCTGCTACCCGCCGTGCTGCGCATCTTCCGCGACCACCATCCGAAGGTGAACGTGGCGGTGCACGACGTGATCAACGAGCAGGTGCTGGAGATGGTGCGCAACCATCGCGTTGAGCTAGGCATTGCCCTGGAACCAGACAGCCTCGATGGCCTGAGTTTCACGCCCTTCTACACCGACCGCTTTATCGCAGTCTTGCCAGCGGACTCGCCACTGGCGAGCGAAGCGAAAATCACCTGGGAGCAGTTGCTGGAAGATCACTTCATCACCCTGCAACGCCCGTCGGCCGTGCGTCTGCTGCTGGAAGACCGGCTACAGGGGCGACTGCCGGTGGCATTCGAAAGCCACCAGTTGGTGACCGTGGGCCGGATGGTGGCCGAAGGGCTCGGTGTCAGCGCCGTGCCACGCCTGTGCCGGCAGCAGATGGAGGAGCTGGGGGCACGCTGCGTGGCGCTCGAAGAACCGCGCATCGAGCGCCGGGTTGGGCTGTTCTGCCTGGCGGAGCACAAGCTCTCCAGCGCCGCGCAGGCGCTGAGCGATGTGCTGGTGAACAGGACGGATTGGGCGGGGATGGAAAAGTAACTGTAGGAGCGAGCTTGCTCGCGAACCACCCAAACTGCGGAGCTGTTCGCGAGCAAGCTCGCTCCTACGAAATGCTCTCTCCCTGAAGGTAACTCGCTCGGCCCGCCCCCCTCTCCCTAACCCTCTCCCTGAAGGGAGAGGGTTAGGGAGAGGGTGCGCCCGAGCACCAAAGCCTCAGACAGTCAAACCTCTCCGCCCATCCGCAAACTCACCTCCCGCGCCATCTCCAGCAGGCTCCGAGCCCCCTCTCCCTGAGGCTCGGCAGCAAAGCTCGCCTGCGACCCGACCACGGTAACCACCCCCGCCAGTTCCCGGCCAGCCTTGAACAGCGGCACCGACAGCGCATTCACCCCCGGCATCAGCAGGCCGTGGATCGCGTGCAGGCCTTCGCTGCGAATGCCCTCCAGCACTGCCGGGTCCGCGCCCTCCTCCAACCCGCTCTTGTAGGCCGCGAACACCAGCCCGGTGGACGAGCCGTGCAGCGGCAGCACCGAGCCGACCTGCGTCACCAGCGTGACCATGCCCTGCGCCGGCTCGACCTGCACCACGGTGGGCCCGTGGCTGCCCCAGATGGCGAGGAAGCAGGTCTGCCCCAGCGCATCGCGCAACTCGGCCAGCGCCGGGCTGGCAACCTTCACCACGTCCAGCCGGCGAATCGCCGCCAGGCCGACATACAACGCCTCGCGCCCCAGGCCGTAATGGCTGGTCAGCGGGTCCTGCTCGGCGAAGCCGCTGGCGATCAGCGCCTGCAGGTAGCGGTGGACCTTGGCCGCCGGCATGTCCAGGTACTCAGCCAGGCGCTTGAGCGAGGTGCTCGGCGCGAGGTCCGCCAGGGCCTTGAGGATTTCGGTTCCAACCTCGGCGGACTGCACCTTCTTGCCCTTCGTCGGCCCTGCGTCATCCATGGTCTTCAATTAAAGGAACTCCCAGACGGGCTTGACGGCCCGTCGACACGAAATTACGTTAATCGTAATTGAATTACGATAACAAGAGTGGAGCCACCATGACCGCCTCCCCTGCCTACCAATCCGGGTTCGGCAACGAGTTCGCCAGCGAGGCCCTGCCGGGCGCCCTGCCCACAGGCATGAACTCGCCGCAGCGGGTGCCGTTCGGCCTCTATGCCGAGCAGTTCTCCGGCACCGCCTTCACCGTCCCGCGCAGCGAGGCCCGGCGCACCTGGCTGTACCGCATCCGGCCTTCCGCCGCGCACCCGCGCTTCGAGCGCCTGGAGCGGCAGATCACCGGCACCGCCCTCGGCCCGGTCACGCCCAACCGCCTGCGCTGGAACAGCTTCGCAACGCCCGAGGAGCCTACCGACTTCGTCGACGGCCTGCTATGCATGGCCGCCAACGCCGAGGCGCAGGCCTGCAGCGGCGTCAGCCTGTACGCCTACCGCGCCAACATCTCCATGCGCCGGGTGTTCTTCAATGCCGATGGCGAGCTGCTGATCGTGCCCCAGGCCGGCCGCCTGCGCCTGGTCACCGAACTGGGCGTGCTGGAGCTGGAGCCGCTGGAGATCGCCGTGATCCCACGCGGCATGCGCCTGCGCGTCGAGTTGCTGGATGCTGAAGCCAACGGCTATGTGGCGGAGAACCACGGCGCCGCCCTGCGCCTGCCCGACCTCGGCCCCATCGGCAGCAACGGCCTGGCCAATCCGCGCGACTTCCTCACCCCGGTGGCGCACTACGAGGACGTGGAAGCCCCGGTGCAACTGGTGCAGAAGTTCCTCGGCGAACTCTGGGCAGCCCCGCTCGACCACTCGCCGCTGGACGTGGTCGCCTGGCACGGCAACAACGTGCCGTACAAGTACGATCTGCGCCGCTTCAACACCCTCGGGTCGATCAGCTACGACCACCCGGACCCGTCGATCTTCACCGTGCTGACCTCGCCCAGCGACACCCACGGCATGGCCAACCTGGACTTCGTGATCTTCCCGCCGCGCTGGATGGTGGCCGAGAGCACCTTCCGTCCGCCATGGTTCCACCGCAACCTGATGAACGAATTCATGGGCCTGATCCAGGGCGTGTACGACGCCAAGGCCGACGGTTTCGTCCCCGGTGGCGCCTCGCTGCACAACTGCATGAGCGCCCACGGCCCGGACAACGCGACCACCGTGCAGGCGATCGCTGCCGACCTCAAACCCCACAAGATCGACAAGACCATGGCCTTCATGTTCGAGACCGGCCGCGTGCTGCGCCCCAGCCGCTTCGCCCTCGACTGCCCGCAGTTGCAGCCTGACTACGACAGCTGCTGGAGCGGCATGCAGAAGACCTTCGACCCTTCCCAGGAGCAGTAACATGAGCGCCGCCCACACCCCCCAGAGCTGGATCGAATCGGCCAACGGCCACCCGGACTTCCCCCTGCAGAACCTGCCGCTGGGCGTGTTCAGCCCGCCGGGCGACTCGCCCCGTGGCGGCGTCGCCATCGGCGACTACATCTTCGACCTGAAAACCGCCTGCGAGACCGACCTCTTCCACGGCGCCGCGCACCAGGCGGCGCTGGTGGCCAGCGGCGACAGCCTGAACGCCTTCTTCGCCGCAGGCCCCACCGCGCGTCGCACCCTGCGCGAGGCGCTGCTCCACCTGCTCAGCGAAGGCAGCAGCGAACAGAAGCGCATGGAGCACCTGGGTGCCGCGCTGCTCAAACCGCAGGCCGCGTGCCGCATGCACCTGCCGGCCAAGGTCGGCGACTACACCGACTTCTACGTCGGCATCCACCACGCGAAGAACGTCGGCAAGCTGTTCCGCCCGGACAACCCGCTGCTGCCCAACTACAAGTACGTGCCCATCGGTTACCACGGCCGCGCGTCCACCGTCGTGCCCTCCGGTACCGAAGTCCGCCGCCCCAATGGCCAGACCCTGCCCGCCGGCGTCGACGTGCCGGTGTTCGGCCCCTGCGCGCGGATGGACCTGGAGCTGGAACTGGGCATCTGGATCGGCCAGGGCAACGACCAGGGCAAGGCCATCCCGATCAACGCCGCCTCCGGCCACATCGCCGGCTTCTGCCTGCTCAACGACTGGTCCGCCCGCGACGTACAGGCCTGGGAATACCAACCGCTGGGCCCATTCCTGTCGAAAAGCTTCGCCACCACCGTGTCGCCCTGGGTGGTCACCGCCGAAGCGCTGGAGCCTTTCCGCGTCGCCCAGCCGGCCCGCCCGGAAGGCGATCCGCAGCCGCTGCCGTATCTGTACGACGAAGGCGACCAGCAGCGCGGCGCGCTGGACATCGAGCTGGAAGTCCTGCTGCACACCGCGCGTATGCGCCGCGAGCACCAGGGCCCGGAGCGCATCGCCCTGAGCAACACGCTGAACATGTACTGGACCGTCGCGCAAATGGTGGCGCACCACAGCGTCAACGGCTGCCGCCTGCAAGCGGGCGACCTGTTCGGCTCCGGCACCCTCTCCGGCGAAACCCCGGACAGCTTCGGCAGCCTGCTGGAGCTCACCGGTGGCGGCAAACAGCCGGTGGTGCTGGCCAACGGCGAAGAGCGGCGCTTCCTCGAAGACGGCGACGAGATCATCCTGCGCGCCCGTTGCCGCCGCGAGGGGCATGCGTCCATTGGCTTCGGCGAGTGCCGCGGGCGAATCCTCCCCGCCCACTAAGGCCGTCGCATAGTCCGTAGGGCACATAACGCGCCAGCGTTATCCGCCGAGCAACCGGCGGATAACCTGTTCCAGGTTATCCGCCCTACCCTGCACCTCATCCTACGGATCATTCCTCCCATACCCGCTGCGGACTGTCTCTCTGTAGGAGCGAGCTTGCTCGCGAACAGTCCGTAGGGCGGATAACGCGCCAACGTAATCCGCCGAGTAACCGGCGGATTACCTGTTCCAGGTTATGCGCCCTACCCCCATGCCACTCCGAGTAGGATGGCGTGGAGCGTAGCGATACCCATCAATGCCCTGCGCCATCAGCATGGGTATCGCTGCGTGTTCTGCCGGGAGACATAGGTAACGGTTGTCGGGGGACATGGG
>NZ_PEKX01000001.1 GCF_002796985.1 Pseudomonas sp.
CAAATCCCCACGCCTACCGGCGGTGTATGCACCCCACAGTCGCATTTATTTGAGAATCTTACAGCGGCAGCCGTCCGCAGCCGGGGGAAATCACCCTCGCACACGAAGGTGTGCTGTTCCTCGATGAACTGCCGGAATTCGATAGGAAAGTGCTGGAGGTGCTGCGCGAACCCCTTGAGGGCGGCGAAATCGTCATCGCCCGCGCCAACGGCCGCGTACGCTTCCCGGCGCGCTTCCAACTGGTCGCGGCGATGAACCCCTGCCCCTGCGGCTACCTCGGCGACCCCAGCGGCCGTTGCCGCTGCTCGCCGGAGCAGATCCAGCGCTACCGCGCCAAACTTTCCGGCCCGCTGCTGGACCGCATCGACCTGCACCTCACCGTCAGCCGCGAAAGCACCAGCCTCGCGCCCAGCGGGCCGAGCACCAGCAGCGCCGAGCTGGCCGCGCAGGTCGCCGCCGCGCGCCAGCGCCAGCTTGCCCGCCAGGGCTGCGCGAACGCTTTTCTCACCCTGAAGAAAATGCACCAACATTGTGCATTGAGCCCGGAAGACCAGGCCTGGCTGGAGAAGGCCGGCGAGCGCCTGAACCTGTCACTGCGCGCCCTACACCGGATTCTCAAGGTCGCGCGCACCCTCGCCGACCTGCAGCAGGCCGACGCCATCGCCCGCGCGCACCTGGCCGAAGCACTGCAATACCGCGCCGGGCATTAGCCCGGCAGGTCCTCCGCAACCGCGATGAGATTCAGCTCGACCGTCGCATTCTTCGGCAACTGATAGACGCCGACTGAAGTACGCGTGTGCACGCCGGCCGCGCCCAGTACCTCGTACAGCACCGCCGAAGCGCTGTCGGCCACCTCGCTCTGCTGGGTGAAGTGCTCGGCCGACTGAACGAACACGTTGACGTGCAGCACCTTGCGGACGCGCCCCAGGTCACCCAGCGCCTGCCGCAGCAGCGCCAGCGCCCGCATCACGCAGACCTTGGCGGCACGCTGGGCTTCGGCCAATGACACCTCACCACCCGCCCGGCCGGTGACGACGATCTCGTCACCCACCCGCGGAATCTGCCCGCTGATATGCACCTGGTTTCCTTCGATCAGGAACGGCACATAGTTGCCACCGATCTTGATCTCGCCGCCGAAGTCGTACTCCAGCTCTGCGGCGATCCGCTCAAACGCGGCGGCGCGCGATTCGCTCATAAAGACTCCTCTCCTGATTTTCAGCAGCGCCAGAAAGGCCGCATCGCTTCCAGCTTCGCCTGTTCGCGGCTGATACCAATATCGCGCAGTTGCGCATCGGAAAGCTCCAACAGTTGCTTGCGGGTGCGCACGCGGCACCAGAACTGCTGCCAGCGGTTTTCACCGGGTGCACGCAGGTCTGTACGTACGCCGGGGATTTCCAGCAACTCCTGTTGATAAAGGGTCAGCCGCACATCGCTCAGGCCGCTCATGTCGTCGCTCCTCCGTGGGTTTCTTCGGACGTGGGACAAGCCTGACGAATCGGCAAAAATCATTACAGATTCAACGCTGCGAAGTTTTTTCCATACAGAGGCGAGCGAATTCCTTCTGAATGGCGTATTTTTTCTCGATCTGTACTGCATCGCACCGACCGTGAGAGATCTGTCATGAAACGCTACGCGCAGCTGGCTACCACCCTCGGCGAACGTATCGAACAGGGCCTGTACCGACCCGGCGACCGCCTGCCCTCGGTGCGCGCGCTGAGCGAGGAGCACGGCGTCAGCATCAGCACGGTGCAGCAGGCCTACCGCGTGCTGGAGGATTCCGGGCTGGTGGAGCCTCGGCCGAAGTCCGGCTACTTCGTGCCCGAACGCCGCGAGCTGCCGCCGATGCCGGCCATGACCCGCCCGGCACAGCGGCCGGTGGACGTCTCGCAGTGGGATCAGGTACTGGAGCAGGTACGCCGCGCGCCGGGCGGTGATTTCGTCCAGCTCGGCCGTGGCACGCCGGACATCGCCAGCCCTTCGCTCAAGCCGCTGCAGCGCGCCATGGTCCACGCCGCACGCAAGAGCGACCTGCAGAGCCTCGGCTACGAAGGCATCCAGGGGTCGCTGCCGCTGCGCGAGCAGATCGCCCGACTGATGCTGGATTCAGGCTGCCAGGTGCCGCCCAGCGAAATCGTCATCACCACCGGCTGCCAGGAAGCGCTGGCCATCACCCTGCGCGCCATCTGCGAGCCGGGGGACATCGTCGCGATCGACTCGCCGAGCTTCCACGGTGCCATGCAGGCGCTCAAGGCGTACGGCCTGCGGGCGCTGGAAATCCCCACCGACCCCACCAACGGCATCAGCCTGGAAGCACTGGAGCTGGCCATGGAGCAGTGGCCGGTGAAGCTGATCCTGCTCACGCCCAACTGCAACAACCCCCTGGGCTACATCATGCCCGACGCCCGTAAGCGCGCCCTGCTGACGCTCGCGGCGCGCTACGACGTGCCGATCCTCGAAGACGACGTCTACGGCGAGCTGGCCTACGCCTACCCGCGCCCGCGCAGCATCAAGTCCTTCGACAGCGACGACCGCGTGCTGCTGGCCAGCTCCTTCTCCAAGACAGTGGCACCCGGCCTGCGCACCGGCTGGGTGGTGCCGGGGCGTTATTTGGACCGCATCCTCCACTTCAAGTACATCGCCAGCGGCACCTGCGCGCCGCAACCGCAGATGGCCCTGGCCGAGTTCGTCGGCGGCGGCCACTACGAACCGCACATCCGCCGCATGCGCACGCAGTACCAGCGCCACCGCGACCTGATGACCGAATGGGTCGGCCGCTATTTTCCCGAAGGCGCGCTGGTCAGCCGGCCGCGCGGTGGCTTCATGCTCTGGGTCGAGCTGGACCCGCAGTTCGACAGCGTGCGGCTGAACCAGGAGCTGCGCCGCGACAATGTGCAGGTGGCGGCAGGCAACATCTTTTCCGCCTCGGGCAAGTACCGCAATTGCCTGCGCATGAACTACTCCAACCGCGAGCTGGTGGTGATCGAGGACGCCGTGCGCAAGGTCGGCGCCTGCGCCACACGACTCACCGCCGAGCTACGCACGCAGGAAGAAGACCTGCTGCCGGCCTGACCGGGAAACATTTATCCACAGCCCGGCGCTGCCGCGCGGCGCCGGCTGCTGTACCTTGTTTTCCTTTTGCCAGGCATCCGCTTTGACCAGTCTTACCCTCGGCCCGCTGGCCATCCCCCTGCCCCATGTCCTGCTCTACCTCGGCTTCTTCGGCGCCTTGCTGGCCGGCTGGCTGGCCGGGCGCAAGCGCGGCGCCAACCCGGAAGGCGCGCTATTCGCCATGTTCCTCGGTGGCCTGCTGGTGGCGCGCCTGGCCTTCGTCGCGCGTTACTTCGAGCAGTACGCGGCGATGCCGCTGAGCATCGTGGATATCCGCGATGGCGGCTTTCTCGCCCTGCCGGGCGTGATCGCCGCCGCGCTGATCGGCGCACTGCTGGCGTGGCGCAAAACCGAATTGCGCCGCCCACTGGCCGTCGCCGCGATCACCGGTGTTTGCCTGTGGGGTGGCGGAAAGGCCGTGACCTCGGCGCTGGACCGCAGCCAGCAGCTACCCGAGCTCACGGTGATGGACCTGCGCGGTGCGGCCGTAGACCTGCGCGCGCTGGATGGCCGGCCCATGGTGGTCAACCTCTGGGCCTCCTGGTGCCCGCCGTGCCGGCGCGAAATGCCGGTGCTGGAGGCCGCGCAGAAGCAGCGCAGCGACGTGCGCTTCCTGCTGGTCAACCAGGGCGAGAACGCCGAAGCCGTCCAGCGTTTCCTCCGTGACCAGGGCCTGAGCGAAGCGGCAGTGCTGCTCGACAGCGGCAACCGCCTCGGCCAGGCCACCGGCTCCTACGGCATGCCCACCACGCTGTTCTACGACGCCCAGGGACGCCTGAAGCACAGCCAGATGGGCGAGCTCTCCGCCGCCAGCCTCGAATACGGGCTGGGCCAGCTCAAGGACTGAACCGGCTTGCACCATAGTGCGGATAACGTTCGATGTTGTCCGCCGTCTATCCGTAGTTTCAGAGCACGCCGACCGGTGGGGCGTACAACCTTCCCGGCCCGCGCCACGCCTGTAGGAGATTCTATGTCTACCCCAGCGCCGGTCTCGCCGACGGGCCTCCAACGTAGGATGTGGTGGAGCGAAGCGATACCCATGCTGTCGGTGCCCGGAATCGATGGGTATCGCTTCGCTCCACACCATCCTACGACGTGTTTCTCCTGACGTTGCCGTGAAAGACGACACCCTTCAATCAAACGCCGCAATCGCCTCCAGCTCGCGTAGGGCGCAGGACGCGGGCTCGCTATGCGCCCCGCCAGGGCCAGCCGGGGGCACGGTGTAGGATGGCGTGGAGCGAAGCGATACCCATCGATTCCGCGCGCCGACAGCATGGGTATGCTGCGCTCCACCTATCCCACGAATGCCAAACACCCAGCGCTTACTGGATCTCTTCCGGCGTGACGATCACCCAGTTCTTGTCGGCGGTGACCGGCTGGCCGAGCTTGGCCTGGGCTTCGGCGTTCTTCTTGATCATGCCGTTGAGCTGGTCCATGTACTTGGCCTTGCGGTTGATCCACAGGTGCACGCCGTTCTCGGCGGTGCCGTTGAACAGCATGTAGCCATCGCTGCTGGGGGTGTCGCCGCCAACCAGGATCGGCTTCTTCCACTGGTCGATATAGGTGAGGATCGCCGCCTGCTTGCCGGCCATCCAGGTCGCCGGGGTCCACAGGTAGGGGGTGATTTCCAGGTTCAGGTTGGCCTTGGGATCGTATTTGCCTTCGGTGATCTGCTTGCGCGCGGTGGTCAGCGCGCCGCTCTGGCGGTCCTTGAGCAGGGTGGTGACGCCGATGACGTTCTCGGGCTTCACGTTGTAGCCGTACTTGGGATCGCTGGCGACCATGCGCACCAGTTCCTCATGGGCGGCGGTCATCACGTAGACCTCGATGCCGTTCTCCATCAGCTTGTTGTAAAGCTCGGTCTGCCCGGTGAAGACCTTGGGCGGGTTGATCTCGATGGTCTTGACCACGTCGCCTTCGTAGTAGGTGCTGGGCACCGGCTTGCCGTAGGCCATCAGTTCGTCGACGTAGCCCTTGAGTTCCTTGAGGGTGAAGCCGGAGAACACCTGGGCGACCCAGGGGTAGCAGACCAGGTCGTCGAGCTCGCAGAGGCGGTAGTAGTAGCTGTTGAGGCTTTCCTTGTGGCCGTTGACGTCCTTGAAGGGGATCAGCTTGAGCGAGGGGTCGAGCTTCTCGCGGGTCAGCACGCCTTTCATTTCGAGGAAGGGCAGCAGCGATTCCTCGAGGTCATAGCGGTAGCTGGTGTTGTCCATGTCGAAGACCGCGAAGGCGCCCTTGTTGGCGTTGGCGGCGATCAGGGCGTCGAGCTGCTTGGCGGCCGGTGCGGGCCAGTGCTTCAGTTCGGTTCCTGCGTTAGAAGAGCCGGCGAAAGAGGTGCTGGCGAGGCCGGCCAGGATCAGGCCGGCGAGCAAGGTGCGCATGGGCTTCATGGAGTTCCCCCGAGTGGTGTTATTGGAGTGGGGAAGGCCCGATACGGGCCCTCACTGGACTAGTCCAGCAATGACCCTAGCAAAGCGCTGTTTCAGCTCTGCGACGGCAGCGACGTGAACCGTCGCGAAGGCGGCAGGACATATCCATCCGCGCCATGGGGGTTTTCCAGCAGCGACAGCTGGACTAGTTCACCGCGCGGCGCAGGCGGCCGGGGGCGTCGCCGTAGGTTTCCTTGAACTTCTTGGTGAAGGACGCCTGGGACTGGTAGCCGACCTGCGCGGCGATGTCGGTGAGGCTCAGTTGCGAGCTGCTCAGCAGGCGGTAGGCCAGCTCCATGCGCACTTTCGTCAGCAGCGCCCAGGGCGACAGCCCCGCCACCTGGGTGAACAGGCGCATGAAGGTGGCGCGGGACATGCTGGCGCGCTCGGCCAGGGCTTCGATGGTCCACTGGTGGGCGGGGTCGTCGAGCATGGCCTGCCAGGCGCGGCTCAAACGCTTGTCGGTGAGCAAAGCCAGCGTGCCGCTGCTGGGAGCGTGCTCCTGCAAGTAGACGCGCAGGATCAGCGTGAACAGCGCCGAAGACAGCGCGTCGACCAGGAAGCGCGCGCCAGCCTGGTTGCCGTCCGCCTCGCCGCGCAGCAGGCCGACCAGCGCGGCCAGTTGCTCGCTCAGGCCACGGTCCTGGCTGGAAACGTTGACGAACGCCGGCAGCGCGCCGATCAGCAGGGAGTCGCGCTGGTAGTGGAAGCTGCCGCAGAGGATATCCAGCGCTTCGCCTTCGCTACCGATGCGGTGCACCGGCAGCAGGCCGTCCTGGCTGACCTGGGTGGGCACCGGGCTCACCTTCAGCCCCTGGCTGCGCAACAGGTGTGCGCCACCACGCGGGAAGACCAGGATGTCGCCGGCCTTCAGCTCAAGGATCTGGCCGTCAGGCATTTCGGACTGGCAATGGCCCGACAGCAGGATGTGGTACTGCGCCACGCCGCCGGGTGCCTGCTCGTGGTCCAGCGCCCAGTCACCCTGGAGTTGGCAGCGCAGGTCGAGGCTGCCGCGCAGGCCGGCGAGCTGGATCAGGCGGTCGATGGAGTTCATGGCGTTCCACACGCAGGAAAGGGCCTACAGATTACCCGTGGGATAGGCCAAGTAAACGCGGCTACTTCCTTCTCTCCTGCTCCCGTACCCCCTTGGTGTAAGGCCTCGGGGCCGGCAACGCACATCCGAGAACAACCGACAAAAACCCGAGCACAACGGGCAAGAAGCCCGGCGACGGCATTTCGACAATAGGCACTCCTGATTTCAACCGTCCTTCAAGGAGTTCACATGTCCTCTCCCGTCACCCAGGGCCTGCAAGCGCTGACCCGCCTCGACCACTTCGGCGCCAACCTGATGCGCGTGGCCATCGCCGTGGTGTTCATCTGGATCGGTGCGCTGAAGTTCGTGCCCTACGAGGCCGACAGCATCACGCCCTTCGTCGCCAACAGCCCGTTCATGTCGTTCTTCTACGAACACCCGGAGGACTACCGCGCCCACCTCACCCACGAAGGTGAGCTGGATGTGGAAAAGCGCGCCTGGCAGACCGCCAACAACACCTATGGCTTCTCCCATGGCCTCGGCGTGGTGGAGCTGGGCATCGCGCTGCTGGTGCTGCTCAACCCTTGGTCGCGGCGCCTGGGCCTGCTCGGCGGCTTCCTGTCGTTCGGCACGCCGCTGGTGACCCTGACCTTCCTGATCACTACGCCTGAAGCCTGGGTGCCGGCGCTGGGCGACGCGCAGCACGGCTTCCCCTACCTGTCCGGCGCAGGCCGCCTGGTACTCAAGGACACCCTGATGCTGGCCGGCGGCTTGCTGGTGATGGCCGACTCCGCCCGCTCGCTGCTGCGCGAACGCGCCTGACTCGGCATTGTTGAAGGAAGAACACCATGAAAGCGCTGATTACCCTGATCCTCACCACCTTGTTCGTCGCCGCCTGTGGCACCGTGCCGGCCCACGACAAGCCCGACGTGCACCGGGTTATTTCCATCACCGACACCCAGGAAGCCTGCGGCATCGTGCCGGTGACCATGGTCTACGAAGACGCCCAGGGCCAGCGGCACGAACTGCACTACCAGGTGTGGGCCAACGGTTGCAGCGGCAACTGATCCAGCGTGCCGCCGGGGCCCGCCCCGCGGGCTCTCATTCGAGATAGTCCACCGGCGGCAGCTGCATGGCCTGCATCTCGTCCAGCAGGAAGTCGCGGAGCCGGCGCAGCCGCTCCTGATGCCGGCGCGCACGGGGCCAGACCAGGTAGTAGCTCTCGCCGCTGGCCACCGCGCTCGGCCAGGGCAACGCCAGGCGACCCTGGTTAGCATCCTCGGCGACCATCACCAGGTCGCCGATGGACACCCCATAGCCACGGGTGGCGGCCACGATACCCAGCTCCAGCGTGTCAAATACCTGCCCGCCCTTGAGCGACACCTTCTCCCCCAGGCCCATGCGTTGCAGCCAGCGCCGCCAGTCACGGCGGTCGGGTGTGGGGTGCAGCAGTTCAGCGCCGGCCAGGCGCTCGGCGCCCCAGGGGCCATCCGCCAGCAACGACGGCGGCCCCACCGGGATCAGCCATTCGGGGAACAGCAGGGTGGCTTCCCAATCCGGCGGGAAGTGCCCGGAGCTCAGCAGCACCGCGCAATCGAAAGGCTCATGGACGAAATCCACGCGGTCCACGTCCATCCAGGCGCTGGTCAACTGCACCTCGATATCGCTGTGCTGCATGCGGAACTGGCTCAGCCGCGCCAGCAGCCAGCGCATGGTCAGGGTCGAGGGCGCCTTCAGGCGGAGCACGCCCTCCTCGGCGCGCAACGTGGCACAGGCGCGCTCCAGTGCATCGAAGCCATCACGCAGGCCGGGCAGCAGCATCCGCGCTGTTTCGGTCAGCTCCAGCTGCCGGCCGCGCCGCTGGAACAGGCGGCAGGCGAAGTGTTCTTCAAGCGTCTTGATGTGCCGGCTCACCGCGCTCTGGGTGATCGCCAGTTCCTCGGCGGCGCGGGTGAAGGACGCATGCCGGGCGGCCGCCTCGAAGGCGCGCAGGGCATAGAGGGGCGGCAACTGGCGGTTCATGGCGGGCTCCAAGCGGCGTTATCCATGAGTATGACTCATGGATGGCATCGCATTTTTCCTTTTGTGCCCGCATCCACAGCGGCCGGAGAATGGGCGACTCCCTATCGATGCGGCGCCGCCGCTTGCTGAGCCTGACTCATGAAACGCCTGTACCGCGACGAACTTGCCGCCATCCTTCGCCTCGCCGGCCCGCTGATCGCCGCGCAACTGGCCTACGTGGCCATGGTGTTCACCGACACCGTGATGATGGGCAAGCTCGGCCGCGAGGCACTGGCCGCCGGCGGGCTGGGCGCGTCCACCTACGCGCTGGTGTCGACCTTCTGCGTCGGCATGGTGGCGGCCACCGGCAACCTGGTGGCGATCCGGCATGGTGCGAAGGACGCGCGCGGCGTGACGCAAGCAACCCAGGCCGGCCTGTGGATCGGCGGCGCGCTGGCGCTGCTGGCGGGCCTGCTGCTGTGGAACCTTGGGCCGATCCTGATCGCCTTTGGCCAGGCGCCGGAAACGGTCGCCGGCACGATGAGTTTTCTGCACAGCATCGTCTTCGCCCTGCCCGGCTACATGGCCTTCATGGTGCTGCGCGGCTTCACCAGCGCCATCGAGCGACCCGGCCCGGTCATGGCCATCAGCCTGATCGGCACGCTGGCCAACTTCGCCCTCAACTACGCCTTCATCGAGGGCCTGTTCGGCCTGCCGCGCCTGGGGTTGGCGGGGATCGGCATGGTCACTGCGGTGGTGATGAACGCGCTGCCGGTGATCTTCGCCCTGTACCTGCGCTGGCACCGGGCGTATGCGCCCTACCCGCTACTGGCCGGGCTGTCGAAGCCGGACTTCAAGGTGATCGGCGAATCGCTGCGCCTGGGCATTTCCATCGGCGGCACCTACGCGGTGGAGTCGGGCATGTTCACCGTGGCAACCCTGTGCATGGGCGTGATCGGCAGCACCGCGCTGGCGGCGCACCAGATCGCCATCCAGTCGGTGTACGTGGCCTTCATGGTGCCCATGGGAATGTCCTACGCAGTGACCTTCCGCATCGGCCAGCACTACGGCGCTGGCCGGCTGGTCGAGGCACGCCGCGCCGGGCGGCTGGGCATCGGCTTTGGCGCCACCTGCATGTTCGCCTTCGCTGCGCTGTTCTGGCTGGCGCCGGAGCTGGTCATCGGCCTGTTCATCGACCACCACGACCCGGCCAACCGCGAGGTGGTGCAACTGGCCGTCAGCCTGCTGGCCATCGCCGCGTGGTTCGAGCTGTTCGACGGCACCCAGTGCATCGCCATGGGCGCGATCCGTGGCCTGAAGGATGCGCGCACCACCTTCCTCGTCGGGCTGGCGGGCTACTGGCTGGTGGGCGTGCCGATGGCGCTGCTGCTGACCTTCCCGCTGGGCTGGGGGCCGAGCGGCGTGTGGTGGGGGTTGGCGTCCGGGCTGGCCTGCGCGGCCATCGGCCTGACGCTGGCCTTCGAGGTGAAGACCTCGCGTCTGCTGCGCCCGCGCTCGGCAGGCACGGCGCTGGCTGTGCTAGCTGATCGCTAGCTGACCGGGTCCTGCAGGCGCAGGGCGCGGTTGGCGCCGAATACCAGGAAGCGCGCCAGATCCGCCAGCGGCAGCGGGCGGCTGATCCAGTAGCCCTGCACCTGGTCGCAGCCGAACTGGCGTAGCTCGTCCTGCTGGGCGGCGGTCTCGACGCCTTCAGCCACCACCTCCAAGTTGAGGTTGTGCGCCAGGTTGATCATCGCACGCACCAATTGCAGGTTCTCCGTGCGCTCGTGCATGTCGCCGACGAAGCTCTTGTCGATCTTCAGCAGGGTGATGGGCAGGCTGCTCAGGTGCACGAAGGACGAGAAGCCGGTGCCGAAATCGTCCAGCGAGAAGCGCACGCCCAGGCGGCCGAGGGCCTGCATGGTCTGCTGGACCTGGTCGCTGCGGCGCATCACGGCGGTTTCGGTGAGCTCGAATTCCAGCCACTGGGCGTCAACGCCGCGCTCGCGGATCAGGCGCTCCAGGGTCGGTAGCAGCTGGCTGTCCTGGAACTGGCGGAACGACAGGTTCACCGCCATGTGCAGCGGCGGCAGGCCACGCCCGCGCAGCCACTGCATGTCGCGCAGGGCGCGGGAAATCACCCAGTAACCCAACGGTACGATCAGCCCGCTTTCCTCGGCCAGCGGCACGAAGTCGCCCGGCGTCAGCAGGCCCCGGTCAGGGTGGCGCCAGCGCACCAGGGCTTCGAGGCCGACGATCTGCCCGGTGTGCAGGTCCAGACGCGGTTGGTAGTGCAGCTCCAGCTCGTCGCGGCGCAGCGCCCGGCGCAGTTCGCTTTCCAGGTCGGCGAGGCTGCGGGCGCCACGGTTGATGCGTTCGTCGAAGACATGGAAGGTACAGCCCTGGCGTGACTTGGCCTGCTGCATGGCAATGTGCGCGTGCCACAGCAGCGGGTCGGCGGCTTCACCGGTACGGGCGTGCGCGACGCCCAGGCTGCAACCCAGCAACAGGCTTTCGCCTTCGACCCAGTAGGGCTCGCCCAGGGATTCAACGATGAGTTCGGCGATCTTCTCCACCCGTGCCGGGTCGCGGCGGGTGTCCAGCAGCAGGGCAAACTCGTCGCTGCCCAGGCGGGCGATGTGGTCGCCGTTTTCCAGGTGCGCCTTCAGTCGCGACACCACCTGCAGGATCAGGCGGTCGCCGGCCTGGTGGCCGAGTGCGTCGTTGACGTGGCGGAAGTTGTCCAGGTCCAGGTGGCCCAGCGCCAGGCCGCGCCCGTCGCTCTCGGCCAGGCGCGCCGCGAGCAGGGTCTGGAAGCCCTGGCGGTTGGCGATGCCGGTCAACGGGTCCTGCTCGGCCAGGGTCTGCAAGGTGTTCTGCAGCGAAGCGCGCTCACGCACGTAACGCAGGGTGCGGCGCAGGACTTCGGCAGTGAGGGATTCGGCCACCAGATAATCGGCGACGCCGACCGGCTCCTCCGCGGGCTCGCGCTCGAGCAGCAGGAGCAGCGGCAGGTGGCACTGGTGGGCGGACGGCAGCTTGCCGGGCGTGGCGAGCACCAGACCGACCTGGTCTTCGTCGAACAGGCTGCTGGCGGCCTGCCAGGACGGGGCCGTGATCAACGAATAGCCCTGCCCCAACGCGGCCAGATGCCCGCGCAGTAGCTGGGCCCACTGCGGCGCTTCCGCCAGCAGGAGCAGGCGCGTTGGTTCGACCGACGCTGCCAAGCGACCCCCATGTATCTCTAGAAAGGGAGAAACTCCAGGCACCTTCCCTGCGCCCACTTCTCCCGGTTTTGAAGCTCCGACATCCGGGCTCCAGCGGATGCAGGCGAAACTTCAGAGAAACTCTTAAGAGTTTTCTTCAAGTAATGCTGTCACAAGCCTAATACAAGTACAGATTTATCCAAAACAGAGAAGCACGATCGTGTCACAGATCGCTGCTATTCCAAGCGGCACCCCGACGCCCGGCACGGCCTGCTAGAATACGCCCCCGCTTCACTACAGACCCCCGCCCTTCATGTCCCGACTCAATCCCCGGCAGCAAGAGGCCGTGAACTACGTCGGCGGCCCGCTCCTGGTGCTGGCCGGCGCCGGCTCCGGCAAGACCAGCGTGATCACCCGCAAGATCGCCTACCTGGTACAGCAGTGCGGTATCCGCGCCCAGTACATCGTCGCCGTGACCTTCACCAACAAGGCCGCCCGCGAGATGAAGGAGCGCGTCAGCACCCTGCTGCGCCCCGGCGAGGGCAAGGGCCTGACGGTCTCGACCTTCCACAACCTGGGCCTGAACATCATCCGCAAGGAACACGCGGCGCTGGGCTACAAGCCCGGCTTCTCGATCTTCGACGAGAGCGATGTGAAGGCGCTGATGACCGACATCATGCAGAAGGAGTACTCCGGCGATGACGGTCTGGACGAGATCAAGGGGCTGATCGGCAGCTGGAAGAACGACCTGATCCTTCCGGAAGAGGCGCTGGAAAAGGCTCGCAATCCCAAGGAACAGACCGCGGCGATGGTCTACCTGCATTACCAGCGTACGCTCAAGGCCTACAACGCGGTGGACTTCGACGATCTCATCCTGCAGCCGGTGAAGCTGTTCCAGGAGCACCCGGAGATCCTCGACAAGTGGCGCAACCGCGTGCGTTACATGCTGGTGGACGAATACCAGGACACCAACGCCAGCCAGTACCTGCTGGTGAAGATGCTGGTGCAGCAGCGCGCGCACTTCACCGTGGTGGGCGACGACGACCAGTCGATCTACGCCTGGCGCGGCGCGCGCCCGGAAAACCTGATGCAGCTGAAGGACGACTTCCCCTCGCTGAAGGTGGTGATGCTGGAGCAGAACTACCGCTCCACCAGCCGCATCCTCAAATGCGCCAACATCCTCATCGCCAACAACCCCCACGTGTTCGACAAGCAACTGTGGAGCGAGATGGGCGAAGGCGACCCGATCCGGGTAATCCGTTGCCGCAACGAAGAATCCGAGGCCGAGCGGGTGGCGATGGAAATCCTCACCATCCACCTGAAGACACAGCGGCCCTACAGCGAATTCGCCATTCTCTACCGGGGCAACTACCAGGCGAAGCTGATCGAGCTGAAACTTCAGCACCACCAGATTCCCTATCATCTGTCAGGCGGCACCAGCTTCTTCGGACGCCAGGAGGTGAAGGACCTGATGTCCTATTTCCGCCTGCTGGTGAACCCGGACGATGACAACGCCTTCCTCCGGGTAATCAACGTGCCGCGCCGGGAAATCGGCTCCACCACCCTGGAGAAACTCGGCAACTACGCCACCGAGCGCGGCTGTTCGATGTTCAATGCCTCCGGGGAAATCGGCCTCTCCGAACACTTGGACGCCCGTTACGTCGAGCGCCTGCAGCGCTTCAAGCGCTTCATCGACAAGGTCCGCGAGCAGTGCGCCGGCAGCGACCCGATCGGTGCGCTGCGCAGCATGGTGATGGACATCGACTACGAGAACTGGCTACGGCAGAACGCCTCCAGCGACAAGATCGCCGACTTCCGCATGGGCAACGTCTGGTTCCTCATCGAAGCGCTGAAGAACACCCTGGAGCGCGACGAAGAAGGCGACATGACCATCGAGCAGGCCATCGCCAAGCTGGTGCTGCGCGACATGCTGGAGCGCCAGCAGGAAGAGGAAGAAGGCGCCGACGGCGTGCAGATGATGACCCTGCACGCGTCCAAGGGCCTGGAATTCCCCTACGTGTTCATTCTTGGCGTGGAGGAGGAAATCCTCCCGCACCGCTCCAGCATCGAGGCCGATACCATCGAGGAAGAGCGCCGGCTGGCCTACGTGGGCATCACCCGGGCGAAGCGCAACCTGGCCATGACCTTCGCCGCCAAGCGCAAGCAGTACGGCGAGATCATCGACTGCTCGCCCAGCCGCTTCCTCGACGAACTGCCGCCCGAGGACCTGGTCTGGGAAGGCCTGGAGGACGCGCCGCAGGAGGTCAAGGTGGCCAAGGGCAATTCCGCGCTGGCGGATATCCGGGCGATGCTCAAGCGCTAACGGCTTCACCTGTAGCAGCGAGGGGACGCCATCGTTATTGCTCGCGAAGGCGTTTCCTGCCCGCACTGAAGCTGGGCGGGTTCGCGAGCAAGCTTGCTCCTACAAGAACAAGAGCCCTCACCCTAACCCTCTCCCGCAAGCGGGATAGGGGACTGTTCGGTGCCGGCTGACACCACAGTGTCAGCCGGTTCGGACGGTTCCCTTTCCCTCAGGAGCGGGGCGCGCAGCCAGGGCTGGGGTGAGGGGAAAGCCCCGGCACGGATTCCCCGAGAGGCGGTCCTTCAAGCTCCCGCCCATCGAAAAACTGTCCATTCGATCAGCAATTGCATTGGTCGGAACGTCGCGCAGATGGCCACTGGCGTTGTAGAATTACGCGCTTCATCAGCGACAGCCGCTCCGGAAGCACCCCCGTGAACACTCTCAAAGACAAAATTCGCAGCGAAGGCATCGTTCTTTCCGAACAGGTCCTCAAGGTAGACGCCTTCCTCAATCACCAGATCGACCCGGCGCTGATGAAGTTGATCGGCCACGAGTTTGCCGAACGCTTCAAGAACCAGGGCATCACCAAGATCGTCACCATCGAGGCCTCGGGTATCGCCCCGGCAGTCATGGCCGGCCTCGAGCTGGGTATCCCGGTGATCTTCGCCCGCAAGTTCCAGTCGCTGACGCTGAAGAACGACCTGCTGATCTCCAAGGTCTTCTCCTTCACCAAGCAGACCGAAAGCACCATCGCCATTTCCGCCAAGCACCTGACCGCCGCCGACCATGTGCTGGTGGTGGACGACTTCCTCGCCAACGGCCATGCCGCCAAGGCGCTGATCGATCTGATCCAGCAGGCCGGCGCCAGCATCGCGGGCCTGGGCATCGTCATCGAGAAGTCCTTCCAGGAAGGCCGCGCCCTGCTGGAAAGCGAAGGCTACCGGGTGGAATCCCTGGCCCGAGTGAAGTCCCTGACCAATGGTCAGGTCGAGTTCCTCGAAGACTGATCCACCGCTCCACGAGAAAGGCGGGCACCGACAGGGCCCGCCTTTTTTCATGCCCGCTCGCCCGGCATCACTGCTGCTAGTCCCGCGCCTCCGGCCCGGCGCCTACCCTCGGGAGCCTGGTGCAAGTTGGCGAAAAGGCAGCGGGAGGGAGAAATCGCAGGCATGAAAAAGCCGCCCAAGGGCGGCTCTTTCGCACAGGTCGACTATTACAGGCCGGACATGTGGTGAATCGCAGCTTTCAGCTCGTCGTCGGAGCAATCAGCGCAGGTGCCTTTGGGCGGCATGGCGTTGAAACCCGAGATGGCCTTGGCCAGCAGGCCGTCGATACCGCCCTGCTCTTTGGCACGCTTGCCCCAGTCAGCCTTGTCGCCGACTTTCGGTGCGCCCAGCAGGCCGCTACCGTGGCAGGTGGTGCAGACCTTGCCGACAATCTCCTCACCCGAACGTGGAGCACCGCCGCCGCCAGCGGAAGCAACGGCGCCAACGCCTTCACATTCCTTGCCCTGGACGCAGACTTTGCCGACAGGTTCGAGACGCTTGGCGATGGCGTCATCGTTGGTCGCGGCCTGAACGCTCACTGCCCACAGGGCCAGTACGGCAGCTTGGGCTGCCAGGATTTTTCTAATCAGGTTCACCCTTTCACCCTCATCGTGGCTTATCACGCCCAGTCGCGGTGCAGTCACAGTCTCGGGCCGCGCGAGCGGGCGCAAGTATAACGGCAAAGCTTCGAAGCTCGAAACCATTGCGCCACCTTGCCGGGCTTTCTTACCGGGCATTGCGGCATTAGGTCGCAGCTGATCTGGCCGGTCCTACCGGCTGTTCAAAAATTTGCCGGTGTGGTCGCGCTGATCAGCCGCGCCGGGGCTTCGAACGGATTGCGGAAGCGGTGCGGCTTGGTGCTGTCGAAATAGTAGCTGTCGCCACATTCGAGGACGAAGGTCTCGTCGCCGACGGTCAGCTCCAGACGGCCCTCGACCAGCACGCCGGTCTCTTCGCCTTCGTGGGCGTACATGTCGTCACCGGTATCGGAGCCCGGCGGGTAGGTCTCATCGAGCAGGGTGATGGCGCGACTGGGGTAGTCCTTGCCGATCAGTTTCATGATGATCGAGCCACTGGACAGGTCGCTGAGTTCGTCCGCCTTGTAGACCACCGGGGTGTTGCTGCTCTGTTCCAGGTCCAGGGAGAAGAACTCCACGAGGGACATCGGAATACCACCCAGCACTTTCTTCAGCGAGCTGATGGAGGGGCTGACGCTGTTCTTCTCGATCATCGAGATTGTGCTGTTGGTTACACCCGCCCGTTTGGCGAGTTCGCGCTGGGACAAACCTTTGACTTTACGGATGGCTTGCAGACGAGCACCGACGTCCAAGGGTGGGGTCCTCCTTATTCTTGTGATCAGGCAGGCTCTGAAAGGCAGAACCCGCCAACGGCTTGAGCCGAGCGGGTTCCAAGTGCCACGTATCATGGCAACACCGTTCAGTATTTACAACAGATCGCCTGTCGATCCTGCGCAAACTTTACGGGTGGTCTCCGTCACTCGCCGGAGTAGACCCGCGGTACGCGCTTGAGGTTGCAGAACAGCTGATAAGGAATGCTGCCGCACAGGGAGGCGAGCTGGCTGGCGGGCACGTTCGGGCCCCAGAGCTCGACGCGGCTGCCCAGGCCGGCCTGCGGCAGATCAGTGAGGTCCACGGTGAGCATGTCCATGGACACGCGGCCGATGATGCGGCTCGGCTGACCGTCGATGAACACCGGCGTGCCGTCCGGCGCGTGGCGCGGATAGCCGTCGGCATACCCCATGGCGACCACGCCGACGCGTACCGGGCGGTCAGCGATGAACCGCGCGCCATAGCCCACCGGCTCGCCGGCCGGCAGTTCGCGGATGCTGATGACCTGGGATTCCAGGGTCATCACCGGGCGCAACTGGTCGGCCAGCGGGTGCGCCTGTTCGAAGGGGGTGGCGCCGTAGAGCATGATGCCGGGGCGCACCCAGTCGCTGGGCACCTCGGACCAACCGAGGATGCCGGGGGAGTTGCGCAGACTGATCTCGTGGCCCTGGCCGGCGGCTTCGCGCACGGCCTGGAAGGCAGCGACCTGCTCTTCGGTGCGCGCACAGTCCAGCTCGTCGGCGCGGGAGAAGTGACTCATCAGCACAACCTTGGCCACCTGGGGCAGCGCCTTCAGGCGTGCCAGCGCAGCGGCGTAGTCCTGCGGGAAGAAGCCGACGCGGTGCATGCCCGAGTCCATCTTCAGCCAGACGGTCAGCGGCTTGCTCGGGCGGGCGCGCTCGATAGCTTCCAGCTGCCAGGCCGAGTGCACCACGCACCAGAAGTCATGGGTGTCGATCAGTTCCAGCTCGCTCGCTTCGAAGAAGCCTTCGAGCAGCAGGATCGGTGCGCGGATACCGGCTTGGCGCAGTTCCAGCGCTTCTTCGATGCAGGCCACGGCGAAACCATCGGCCTCGCCTTCCAGCGCTCGGGCACAGACCACCGCGCCATGGCCGTAGGCATCGGCCTTGACCACCGCCAGCGCTCGGGCGCCGGTGACTTCACGGGCCAGGCGGTAGTTGTGGCGCAGGGCGGCGAGATCGATCAGGGCACGGGCGGGACGCATGGCAAGGCTCTCTTTTTATCAAGGTGGAACGAAACGGCAGACGAAAAAAACCCGGCGCTCAGGCCGGGCCACGCAAAACGATCAGGGCAGTGCGGCGACGATGGAAACCTCGACGAGGATTTCCGGGTAGCACAGCGCCGCCTGGACGGTGGCGCGCGCCGGGGCGCAGCCCTGCGGGACCCACTGGTCCCAGACGCCGTTCATGCCGGCGAAGTCGGCGGCGACGTCCTTCAGGTAGATGGTCGCCGAGAGGACCCGCGACTTGTCGGTGCCAGCCTCTTCGAGCAGGCGCTCGACGCTGGCGAGGACTTCGCGGGTCTGTTGCTCGACACCGGCGGAGAGGTCGTCCGCCACCTGGCCGGCGAGGTACACCGTGCCGTTGTGGACGACGACCTGGCTCATCCGCTGGTTAGTGTGCAGGCGCAGGATGGCCATTCTGGACCTCCGAAGTGGAGC
The DNA here is from genome assembly GCF_002796985.1 of Pseudomonas sp. Lineage (GTDB taxonomy): Bacteria > Pseudomonadota > Gammaproteobacteria > Pseudomonadales > Pseudomonadaceae > Pseudomonas. The sequence continues at coordinate 18,156 of NZ_PEKX01000001.1, forward strand.
CGTAGCGGGAGATATCCAGGCCTTCGGTGCTGATCTGCGGGCTCTTCTTGGCCATCAGGTCGGCGAGGTAGCGGCCCGAGCCGCAAGCCATGGTCCAGCCCAGGGTGCCGTGGCCGGTATTGAGGAACAGGTTGCGGTAGCGGGTGCCGCCCACGATCGGGGTGCCGTCCGGGGTGGCCGGGCGCAGGCCGGTCCAGAACTCCGCCTGGCTGACGTCGCCGCCTTCCGGGTAGAGGTCGGTGGTGATCATTTCCAGGGTGGCGCGGCGACGCGGGTTCAGCGACAGGTCGAAGCCGGCGATTTCCGCCATGCCGCCGACGCGGATGCGCTGGTCGAAGCGGGTGATCGCGACCTTGTAGGTCTCGTCGAGGATGGTCGAGGTCGGCGCCATGTCCGGATTGGTGATCGGCACGGTCAGCGAGTAGCCCTTGAGCGGGTACACTGGGGCGTTGATGCCCAGCGGCTTGAGCATCTGCGGCGAGTAGCTGCCCAACGCCAGTACGTAGCGATCGGCGGTGACCAGTTGGCCATCGACCCACACACCGTTGATGCGGTCACCGGCGAAGTCCAGGCGCTGGATGTCCTGGCCGAAGCGGAACTCCACGCCCAGGGCCTTGGCCATCTCGGCCAGCTTGGTGGTGAACATCTGGCAGTCGCCGGTCTGGTCGTTGGGCAGGCGCAGGGCGCCGACCAGCTTGTCGGCGACCTTGGCGAGGGCCGGCTCGACGCGGGCGATACCGGCGCGGTCGAGCACCTCATAAGGAACGCCAGTGCTTTCCAGGACCGAGATGTCCTTGGCGGCGGCGTCGAGCTGGGCCTGGGTGCGGAACAGCTGGGTGGTGCCCAGGGAGCGGGATTCGTAGCCGATGCCGGTTTCGGCGCGCAGTTCGTCGAGGCAGTCACGGCTGTACTCGGACAGACGCACCATGCGCTCCTTGTTCACCGCGTAGCTCTTGGCGTTGCAGTTGCGCAGCATCTGCCACATCCAGGCGTACTGGAAGGGATCGCCGGTCATGCGGATGGCCAGGGGCGCGTGGGTCTGCAGCAGCCACTTCATGGCCTTGAGCGGGATACCCGGGGCAGCCCAGGGCGAGGCGTAGCCAGGGGACACCTGCCCTGCGTTGGCAAAGCTGGTTTCCAGGGCCGGGCCGGGCTGGCGGTCGACGACCACCACTTCGAAGCCGGCACGGGCGAGATAGTAAGCACTGGCGGTACCGATCACACCGCTGCCGAGCACCAGAACACGCATCTTTGCCTCCTACGTCGCGCCAGGGCGCGGACGTTTCTTATTCTGAACGTAGATGCGCGCAGTATAGGAAGTCAGGCTCAGCGATATTCACTGATTGCGATGCGGTATTTGACGAAAATTCCTGGCAAAAGGCGCTTTGGCGGAGGGACATTCACCAGTTTCAGGGCGCTTCCACCCAAGACCGAATGGTCGAGGATCTGGCGAATTTTTCACCAGATCCAGAGAAAATAACGAACAGCCAGGGGTTGGCCGGAACTTCTCGCGCCGGATCACTCCCTGACGGGAATTACCTGCTTGCGCAGCAACTCCCCGGACTCGCCACCAGAGGTGGCGGCGAGCAGGGAAATCCCCTTGGTCAGCTTATTTGCGCACCCATTGGCCGTTGACCTGCACGTACTGCCCCGATGGCGTACGTTCGATGGCCTTCTTGCCAGCCAGGGTCTCCACGTCTTTCAGCGTGGCGCCGCTCTGCCCGGCGACCTTCTGGTACTCGGCACGGCGCGCGGCGTTGATCTGCGCGGCGATATCGGCGGCCTCGCCGCCATTCTTCACGACACCCAGGTAGCCGTCGGCCTGCTCGCCGACCAACCCCTGGGACTTGGCGCCACCCAGCGCGGACATCGCCTGCTCCAGGCTCATGGCCATGACCGGCAGGCTCAGGCAGAGGGCAACCAGCGCGACGCCCAGTTTGCGGTGCAATCTCATGCAAAGGCTCCTTTTCAGAACAGGCCACTGTTCTCGTTGATGATGCCGTCGAGCGCCTTGTCGACCTTGATATAGATCTCGTGCTCGATCTTCACGTTGAGGTTGATGTTGATCGGCTCCTTGGGCGCCGCCAGCTGCACGGTAGGCGTGCAGCCCTGGGCGAGGCCGGCCAGGAGCAGTAGGGTGAACAGGGCGCGAAGGCGCATTTCAGGTCTCCTTGCGGTCATGGCGCAGCGGCCGGGTCGTTGCGCAGGCGGTCCTGCACGCGCTTGCGGATGGTGTCGCTGACCCGATCGCTCAGTTGCAGGCTGGTGAGCAGCTTGGGCACGTTCTCCTCCAGGTTGACGTTGAGATTGATCGGCCGCCCCTGCTCCAGTTCGGGGTTGCGCCCGCTCAGGCTCAGGGCGAGGAGCAGCTTGCCCGATTCAGCATAATCCACGCGGCTGCTCAACTTGTCGTAGCGAAAATCATCGATGGCCGTGGCCACCAGTTGCATCGCCGGGTTGCTCTGGCCCAGCGAGCGGATCTTCTCCGAACGGAACTGCAGCACGCCCGGCTCACGCGCGGCGATTTCACCATCGCGAATGACCAGCTTGCCGTCGTGCAGCCCCAGCGGCAGGTTGCCGTCGAGGATGCCGGTGCCGGTCAGCCCTTCCGCCGGGTAGGCCGCGAGGATCGCCTCCAGCGCCAGCCCTTCCAGCTTCAGTGTCAGACCCTGGCCGAGGGCGGAAAGATCCACAGCCCCCGCCGGCAGCCAGGCGCGTCCGCTGAACAAGTCGAGCTGCGCTTGCTGCCAGTCGACCCGCCCCGCCCGTGGCGCCGACAGCGAAGCCTTGTAATTGCCCTGCAGGGACAGCGGGCCGAGGGTCACGCCGGGATTGAGCGAGGCGACTTTCACCTGCGGCAGTTGCAGCTCCATCTGCGAGCCTTTCAGGACGAATTTCGCCTTCAGGTCGAGGCCATGCACCTCGCTACGGTCGTAGACGCCCTCCAGCCCGCTGCCGCGCAGGTTCAGGTCGAGACTCTGCGGCGCACCGCCCGGCGGCAGGCGCCAGTTCAGGTCGAGGCTGGCCTTGCCGTTGTTCAGGCTGAGCAGGCCCGGCCAGTCGCCCAGGGACTTTTCCAGCGGGTTGCCGGTGCGCAGGAAGAACTCCGGCTGGCGCGCGACCAGCGCAACGCCCTGCTTCACTGAGTTGTTCAGCTCGATTTCAGCGTTCAGCCCGCCGCTATTGAGCAGCCGGCCCTTGAACTGCTGGGCGTCGAGACTCGCCGCGAGGGTCCCCATGGCATTCCAGGACAGAGGTTTGACGTGGGGCTGGCGCAGCTCGCCCACGGCCAGTTTCAGCGGGGCGTTCAATTGCAGGGCGGCAGCCGGCGTGTCGCTGGCGTATCCCAGGCTCAGCGCGCCTTTACCCAGGGTGGCGGTGAGCTTGCTGGCCCGGAGGGACTGCGGACCGGCCAGCGCGCCGACCTGCACTTGCGCGCCATCGGCCAGGTTGAAACTCGCCGACTGCTGATCGACTCGGCCGTCGAAGCTCAGGTCGATGCGGCTGTTGTCGCCGCGCAGACCGACTATTTCCAGGTGAGGAATCTTGCCCTCCAGCCGCGAGTCGCTCAGTTGCAGCGCCAGCGGGGTCGCTTCCAGCAGGGCCACGCGGGAGCGCAAACGCAGGTCGGCGGCGCCCACGGCGCGCAGGTCGGCGCGGACGCTGCCCAGCTCTTCTTCCACTCCGGGCTCCAGGTGCAGGGTCAGGCGCGCCGGGCGCAGGCCGACCGGCAGCGCTTGCAGCCAGTCACCGTAGAGATCGGAAAGACGCAGGTCACCACTGACCACCGTGGGGCGCCAGCCGATATCGGTTGCGCTGGCGATCAGCCGCAGGTCGCCCTGCAGGTTGCCCACGCCCGGCAGCGGCCAGGGCTGCGGCAGTTGCAGGGCGAGATCGATGCTGCCGCGCCCGTCACGCAGGCTCGGCCAGTCCGGCCAGGCGGCGTTGCCGGCCAGATGGGTGTCCCAGCTCAGGCGCAAACGCCCGGCCTCGGGGATCGGCAGCGGCAGGTTCGGCGTCGGCAGCCACATGCCCAGCCAGTTGCGCACCGCTTGTACTGGCGGCACGGCGGGGGTGGCAATGTCGCCGTTGAGCTGGCGGCTGGCGGGCGCCCAGCTGGAATCCAGGGTGAGCAGTTGTTCGTTGTCGAGGAAGCTGTCCAGGTGCAGGCGCCACTGACCGTCGCCGGGTTGCAGCAGGCCGTTGAACGCGAGCTGCTGGCCGCCCTGGCGCAACTCGCCGCCCAGTGCCGCAGCGCCGCCCTGGATCTGCTGCCAGTGCGCGCTGCCATTAAGCGTGCAGCGTTGCTCGCGAGCGCAGGGCAATTCGAGGGCGACACGCTCGAGCGCCAGTCGACCGGGCAGTAGCGCCAGCCAGCGGTTGAGCTGGGCGATGTCCGGCAGCGTGGCGTCCTCTTCCGGCACGCCCTGCCCCGGCCACTGGCGCACGTCGATGCTGCCGGCTGCCAGCTCCTTCAGGCGCCAGCGACCGTCTTCATGCTCGGGCCAGCCGACGCGCAGGTCCTGCAGCTGGATCGCCAGCCGCGAGCCGTCCGGAGTCTGGCGCTGGATGGCCAGGCGCTGCAGCGTCAGGCCCTGGCGGGAAATGCCCAGCCCCTGCCACTGCTCGATACTGACCCCGGCGCTCGCCAGCAGGCGCGGAACCGTCAGCCACGCCGCGCCGACTACCATTGCCAGGAGCAGCAACAGCAGCAGGAGAACGGTGCGCAGGCGGGGAAACGACATGCGAAAACCTCTGGGGAAAGCGGCCGGCTTCGATCGGCAAGGACGAACCGTTGGCCTACAGGCTGGCCGCCCAGCACGGGAAGTTCAAGGGATGCCAGTGATATTCCCTGCACAACCGACTATATTGCCGACATTCCCCCAAAGCTCATTGCTCGACTTCAGAGTCCTTCCCATGAGAACCCAGCATCAAAGCCGCCGCGAACTGGACAAGATCGACCGCAACATCCTGCGCATCCTGCAGGAGGAAGGTCGCATCTCCTTCACCGAACTGGGCGAGCGCGTCGGCCTCTCCACCACGCCGTGCACCGAGCGCGTGCGCCGGCTGGAGCGCGAGGGGATCATCATGGGCTACAACGCCCGGCTGAACCCGCAGTACCTCAAGGCCAGCCTGCTGGTGTTCGTCGAGATCAGCCTGGACTACAAGTCCGGCGATACCTTCGAGGACTTCCGCCGCTCGGTGCTCAAGCTGCCTCACGTGCTGGAGTGCCACCTGGTGTCGGGCCACTTCGACTACCTGGTGAAGGCGCGCATCTCGGAAATGGCCTCCTACCGCAAGCTGCTGGGCGACATCCTGCTCAAGCTACCCCACGTGCGCGAATCCAAGAGTTACATCGTGATGGAAGAGGTGAAGGAAAGCCTCACCCTGCCCATCCCGGATTGAAAGCAGACGGATTCCCCGTCGTTCGCGGCAAGCCCCCCCGATTTATTTACAACTTCCTGGCGTTTTTTCCCGCACGGCTATTGGCTGCGCGGGAAGTCGGCGTTTATCCTGCGTAAAATTTTAACAACACAAAAATCAGGATATCGCACATGAACGCCCGCGTTCACCAGCCGGTGCACACCGACCGCCACGCCCCGTCCTATTACGCCGCGAGCGTCAATCGTCGGCTCGAAGCAGCGCCCCTGGCCGGCGAGGAAAAGGCCGACGTGTGCGTCATCGGCGGTGGTTTCTCCGGGTTGAACACGGCCATCGAACTGGCCGAGCGCGGTCTCTCGGTGATCCTGCTGGAAGCCCATCAGATCGGCTGGGGCGCCAGCGGCCGCAACGGCGGTCAGTTGATCCGTGGGGTCGGCCACGGCCTGGAGCAGTTCGAGCCGGTGATCGGCAAGGACGGCGTCCATGCGCTGAAGCTGATGGGCCTGGAGGCGGTGGAGATCGTTCGCCGCCGCGTCGAGCAGTACTCCATCGACTGCGACCTGACCTGGGGCTACTGCGACCTGGCCAACAAGCCGGCCGACGTCGAAGGCTTCCAGGAAGATTTCGACGAACTGAAAAGCCTCGGCTACCGCCACGAACTGCGCATGATCCCGCAGGAGCAGATGCGCTCCATCGTCGGCTCCGACCTCTATGTCGGCGGTATGGTGGACTTGGGCTCGGGCCACCTGCACCCGCTCAACCTCGCCCTCGGCGAAGCCGCCGCGGCGCAGAGCCTGGGCGTGAAGCTGTTCGAGAACTCTGCCGTCACCGCCATCGATTACGGCAGCGAAGTCCGCGTGCGCACCGCCAAGGGCAGCGTACGCGCCAAGTCCCTGGTGATCGCCTGCAACGCCTACCAGAACGACCTGAACCACTATCTCGATGGCAAGGTACTGCCCGCCGGCAGCTACGTGATCGCCACCGAGCCACTCTCCGCCGAGCAAGCCCACGCCCTGCTACCGCAGAACATGGCCGTGTGCGACCAACGAGTGGCGCTGGATTACTACCGGCTGTCCGCCGACAACCGCCTGCTGTTCGGCGGCGCCTGCCATTACTCCGGCCGCGACCCGGCGGATATCGCCGCCTACATGCGACCGAAGATGCTCAAGGTGTTCCCGCACCTGGCCAACGTGCGCATCGACTACCAGTGGGGCGGCATGATCGGCATCGGCGCCAACCGCCTGCCCCAGATCGGCCGCCTGCCCGACCAGCCGAACGTGTACTTCGCCCAGGCCTACGCCGGGCACGGGGTGAACGCCACGCACCTGGCCGGCAAGCTGCTCGCCGAGGCCATCGCCGGTCAGCAGGGTAGCGGCTTCGAGCTGTTCGCCAAGGTGCCGCACATCACCTTCCCCGGCGGCAAGCTGCTGCGCTCGCCGCTGCTGGCCTTAGGGATGGCCTGGTATCGCTTCAAGGAAACCCTCGGCGGCTGACCGCCAGCGCGATCCGCGGCTAGAATCTTCCGCAGCCCGTCATCGGCGGGCTCGTCGGAGACTCCTCTTTGCTTCCTCGCCTGATCCTGCTGATCCTGCTGGCCCTGGGTGGCTGCGCCAGCGCGCCAGCGCCCGAGCCCTCGCACGTTCTGCCAGTGCAAGGCACCCGGCTGGACAACCAGATCAGCGAGCGCGCCGCAGCCCATCCCGGCCAGTCCGGCTTCCACCTGCTGGCCTCCAGCGTCGACGCCTTCCTCGCTCGCGCCGAGCTGATCCGCAAGGCCCAGCGCAGCCTCGACGTCCAGTACTACATCGTCCACGACGGCCTCACCACCCGTGCCCTGATCCGCGAGCTGGTGCACGCGGCGGATCGCGGCGTGCGTGTGCGCATCCTCATCGACGACACCAGCAGCGACGGCTGGGACTACGAGCTGGGCACCCTCGCCGCCCACCCGAACATCCAGGTGCGCCTGTTCAACCCGCTGCACCTGGGGCGCAGCACCGGCTTCACGCGCAACATGGGGCGGCTGTTCAACCTCTCCGAACAGCACCGGCGGATGCACAACAAGCTGCTGCTGGCGGACAACAGCGTGGCCATCGTCGGTGGCCGCAACCTGGGCGACGAGTACTTCGATGCCAAGGCCGAGATGAACTTCCGCGATCTCGACCTGATGGGCGTCGGCCCGGTGGCGCAGTCGCTGGGCCAGAGCTTCGACCAGTACTGGAACAGCCGCATCAGCCGGCCCATCGAAGACTACCTGTGGAGCGAGCCGGACCTCGCTGAGCTCAACCACTTGCGCCGCAAGCTGGATCGTTACCTGGCCAAGGAGCGGGTCAAGAGCTCGGGCTATATCGCCCGACTGAACCGCAACAGCGACCGTCCGCATCTGCAGAACTGGCTGGACAGTCTGGTCTGGGCGCCAGGCAAGGCCGTCTGGGACACCCCGCTGAAAGTCCTCGACCAGGGCGACCCGAAGGGCGAACAGCTGCTCAGCACCCAGCTGCAGCCGCTGTTCGACGGGGTGTCGAAGGAACTGATCCTGGTCTCGGCGTACTTCGTGCCGACCAGCGCCGGCGTCGAGTACCTGACCCAGCGCGCCGACCGCGGCGTCAGCGTGCGCCTGCTGACCAACTCGCTCGAAGCAACCGACGTGCCCGCCGTGCACGCCGGCTATGCGCCCTATCGGCGGGAACTGCTGGAGCACGGCGTGAAGCTCTACGAGCTGCGCGCCGACCCGGACCAGCGCCTGCCTGGCGCACCGTGGATGGTGGGGGGGTCGAGCAGCGCCAGCCTGCACAGCAAGGCGGTGGTGTTCGACCAGCGGAAGGTGTTCGTCGGCTCGCTGAACTTCGATCCACGTTCGGTGCTGTGGAATACCGAGGTCGGCATTATCGTCGACAGCCCGGAACTGGCCGACCAGGTGCGCCGGCTGGTACTGGCCAGTATGTCGCCGAACGTCAGCTACCAGGTGAAGATCAAGCCGAACAGCGAGCCACCGAAGCTGGTCTGGATCGAGGAGCGCAACGGCCACCTGGTGGCGCTGGAGCGTGAACCGGGCAACGCCTGGCGCCGACTCAACGCGTGGATCGCCGGCGCCATCGGGCTGGAGAAGATGCTCTAGGGGCGCTCCTGCTGCAGCTCCTCGTCGGTCGTCTGCATCACCGGCGGCAAGCCCCGGTAGGACACCAGCACCACGAACCCGGCGGCACCGAGCGCCATCACCAGCGGCAGCGCATGGCCGCTGATCCACTGGCTGGCCGCACCCGTGGCCAGCGGGCCGATCAGGCAACCGATACCCCACAGTTGGGCGATGTGCGAGTTGGCGCGGACCAGCGCGTCGTCGCGGTAGCGCTCGCCAATGAGGATCAACGATAGGGTGAACAGCCCGCCCGCGCTGGCGCCGAACAGCACAAGCACCGGCCAGATGGCGCTGTGGTGCAGCAGTGGCGGCATGGCCAGGCTGCTGAGGAACAGCACGATGCCGCAGCCCTTGAACAGCGTCTGCCGGGAGATGCGGTCGGCCAGCCAGCCGATGGGAAGTTGCAGCAGCGCATCGCCAACGACCACGGTGCTGACCATCGCCAGCGCCACCGCCTGGGTGAAGCCCTGCTGGATGCCGTAGACCGGAAGCAAGGTGAGGATCATTGCCTCGAAGCCGGCGAACAGCACCACCGCCCAGGCGATTGCCGGCAACTGCGCGCAGAAGGCGAACAGCCCGCGCCCGTTGGCGCTGTGCGGGTCGACCCTGGGTGCACCAGTACGGCCCAGTAGCAGCATGGAACCGCCCACCAACAGGCAGACACTGAACCAGAAGCCACGGTTATCGGCGGTACCGATGAAGGTCAGCAGCACCGGGCCGGACAGCTGGCTCAGCGCATAACCGGTGCCATACAGGGCGACCAGGCGGCCGCGCCATTTCTCGATGGCCAACTGGTTGATCCAACTCTCACCGAGGATGAACACCACGGTCAGCTGCACGCCGATCAGCAGGCGCAGGATCAGCCAGATCGGGTAGCTCTGCAGCAGCGCCAACAGGCCGACCGAGAAGGCTCCTGAGATCAGGCAAATGCGCATCAACAGTGGCGTGCCGACCCGCGCGGCGAGACGGCCGGCAATCATCGCGCCCAGCAACACGCCCACGGCAGGCGTGGACGCCATGACGCCGATGGCGAAGTTGCCGTAACCCCAGCCTTCCAGGCGCAGCGAGACCAGCGGCATGGTCAGGCCAAGGGCGAGGCCGATGCTGATCACGGCCGCACAAACAGCGAAATACGGACCCCAACGCATTGTCTTTCTCCCGTTCCATCCGGAGCGCACGCCAGGCGCGAGGGTGCCCGATGCGCAATGCACAGCGGCCAGGCTTCCCTGAGGGAAACCCGGCCGCGGGTGTGGCTCTTGGTCAGAGCCGGCCCCTGACTCGGGGCCGACCTGCTTCAGCCGAGGATCAGAGTTTGATCCAGGTAGCCTTCAGTTCGGTGTACTTGTCGAACGCATGCAGCGACTTGTCGCGGCCGTTGCCCGACTGCTTGAAGCCACCGAACGGAGCGGTCATATCGCCGCCGTCGTACTGGTTTACCCACACGCTGCCGGCGCGCAGCGCCTTGGCGGTCAGGTGAGCCTTGGACAGATCGCTGGTCCACACCGCAGCGGCGAGGCCGTACGGGGTGTCGTTGGCGATGCGCACGGCTTCTTCGGCATCGGTGAACTCGATGACCGACAGCACCGGGCCGAAGATCTCTTCACGGGCGATGCGCATGGCGTTGGTCACGCCGTCGAAGATGGTCGGCTCAACGTAGGTGCCGCCGGTCTCTTCCAGGGTGCGCTTGCCGCCGGCCACCAGCTTGGCGCCGTCGTCGTGGCCAGCCTGGATGTAGCTCAGCACGTTGTTCATCTGGGTGGTGTCGACCAGCGCACCGACGTTGGTTTCCGGGTCCAGCGGGTTGCCCGGCTTCCAGGCCTTGATGGCTTCGACGACCATCGGCACGAACTCAGCCTTGATCGACTTCTCCACCAGCAGGCGCGAGCCGGCGGTGCAGACTTCTCCCTGGTTGAAGGCGATGGCGCTGGCGGCGGCTTCGGCGGCGGCTTTCAGGTCCGGGGCGTCAGCGAAGACGATGTTCGGGCTCTTGCCACCGGCTTCCAGCCAGACGCGCTTCATGTTGGATTCGCCGGCGTAGACCATCAGCTGCTTGGCGATCTTGGTCGAACCGGTGAACACCAGGGTGTCGACGTCCATGTGCAGGGCCAGGGCCTTGCCCACGGTGTGGCCGAAGCCCGGCAGGACGTTGAACACGCCTTTCGGGATACCGGCCTCGATGGCCAGCTGGGCGACGCGGATACCGGTCAGCGGGGACTTTTCGGAAGGCTTGAGGATCACCGAGTTACCGGTGGTCAGGGCCGGGCCGAGTTTCCAGCAGGACATCAGCAGGGGGAAGTTCCACGGCACGATGGCGGCAACCACACCGACCGGCTCGCGGGTCACCAGACCCAGCTCGTTGTGCGGGGTAGCGGCGACTTCGTCGTAGATCTTGTCGATGGCCTCGGCGCTCCAGCGCAGGCTGTTGGCCGCACCGGAGACGTCGACGTTCAGCGAGTCGCTGATCGGCTTGCCCATGTCGAGGGTTTCCAGCAGGGCCAGTTCCTCGGCGTTCTCCAGCAGCAGCTCGGAGAAGCGGATCATGACCTTCTTGCGCTTGGCCGGAGCCATGCGCGACCAGACGCCGGAATCGAAGGTGGCACGGGCAACCTGCACGGCACGTTCGGCATCGGCCAGGTCGCAGCTGGCAACCTTGGCCAGGAAGCGGCCATCCACAGGGCTGAGGCAATCGAAGGTGGCGCCGGATGCGGCGTCGACGTATTCACCGTTGACGAAGGCGCGGCCTTCGATCTTCAGATCCTTGGCGCGAGCTTCCCAATCGGCGCGAGTGAGGGTACCCATGACAACGTGTCCTCTTATTAATGTACTTATCAGGTACAGGCGCCCGACGGGCGCACTGTCAAATATTCCGCAAGGCGGAGCAAACGCATGCTGTTGGCCACCCTAAACCGGAGGCAGCCGATTTTCAATATTTTTTACACTAAGCGGCCAAATAGCCTTGTCACGTTCGTTTTATTAAACATAGACTGCCCTGATTCGTCGGCTGATGGTTTTCCGACAGCCGCGTCGGAGTAAATATCCAACAGCGCTGCGCGTGCCCGCACGCACTCTCGCCAACAACTCTAAAGAACCGAGACCGCCATGAACGTCGAGCAGATCGTCGATTTCGCCCAGGCCACCACCGCCCCCGAACACTACCGCCCCGCCCCGGACCGCATCATCAAGGGTGACCCGGCACAGAGCGTTCGCAACCACTACGCCAGCGAGTGTGGCCAGTTCAACGTGGGCATCTGGGAAGGCGAGCCGGGCCACTGGAATGTCAGCTACACCGAGCACGAGTACTGCGAGATTCTCCAGGGCGTATCGGTGATTCGTGATGCCAACGGCGGTGCCAAGACCGTGCGCGTCGGCGACCGCTTCGTGATCCCGGCCGGCTTCAGCGGCACCTGGGAAGTGCTGGAGCCCTGCCGCAAGGTCTACGTGATCTTCGAACAGAAGGCCTGATCACCCAGGCATGAAAAAGCCCGCCAATTGGCGGGCTTTTTTTCGCCTCGGCGATCGTCAGAACGAAAAGCCGCAGGCAAGAAAAAACCCGCCACGGAGGGCGGGTTTCTTCACAAGGGCGAAGATCAATTACTTGATCTTGGCTTCCTTGTAGATCACGTGCTTGCGAACAACCGGATCGAATTTCTTGATCTCGATTTTCTCAGGCTTGGTGCGCTTGTTCTTGTCGGTGGTGTAGAAGTGGCCGGTACCGGCGCTGGACACCAAACGGATCAGTTCACGCATGACTGCAGCTCCTTAGAATTTTTCGCCGCGGGCGCGCAGGTCGTTCAGAACGGCCTCGATGCCACGCTTGTCGATGATACGCATACCTTTAGCGGAAACGCGCAGACGCACGAAACGCTTCTCGGCTTCTACCCAGAAACGGTGGTGCTGCAGGTTCGGCAGGAAACGGCGACGGGTTTTGTTGTGTGCGTGGGAAATGTTATTCCCGGTAACCGGACCCTTACCGGTCACTTGGCAAACTCTCGACATGGCTCAGCCCTCTATAAACCACATGCCAAACCCGGCATGGGTTGGCTGCTTAACTCAATAGGATTCTCAGTTTCACCGAGGTCTTAACTGCCGCTTCGCCGCGATCGAGTCGCAGGATCAGAGCAGGGCCCCAGAAAAGAGCGCAGCTTTATATCAGAAAGACACTTCCCGCTGCAAGGGAAAGCATGGCTCGGAAAACCCGACGCCAGCCCCCGCGGGCCGTGGCACTGGTGCCGTTCGTCGCCTGTCATCGTTGTGACAGACGACGGCTTGGTCTAGGGTAGCTCCTTCGAGGCTGCCAACAGCCTTGCATGACCCCGCCCAGCCGCACGGATGGGCATCTTGCCAGCTCACACGGAGTCCGTCATGCGTCTTGCCCTTCTCGCCCTCCTTCTTTCCCCTGCCCTCGCCAGCGCCGCTTCGCTGAGCGTGTGCACCGAAGCCAGCCCCGAGGGCTTCGACGTGGTCCAGTACAACTCGCTGACCACCACCAATGCCTCGGCCGACGCGCTGATGAACCGCCTGGTGGATTTCGACGCCGCGCGCGGCGAAGTGGTGCCGAGCCTGGCCGAGAGCTGGAAGGTCTCCGACGACGGCCTGACCTATGACTTCCAGCTGCGCGACGGCGTGGCCTTCCATCACACCGATTACTTCAAGCCGAGCCGCACGCTGGCCGCCGACGACGTGGTGTTCAGCTTCCAGCGCATGCTCGACCCGGCCCAACCCTGGCACAAGGTCGCGCAGAGCGGCTTCCCCCACGCCCAGTCGATGCAGCTGCCGAGCCTGGTCAAGGCCGTGGAGAAGGTCGATGAGCACCACGTGCGCTTCAGCCTCAACCACCCGGACGCCACCTTCCTGGCCATGCTCAGCATGGGCTTCGCCTCCATCTACTCCGCCGAATACGCCGACCAGCTGATGAAGGCCGGCACCCCGGAGAAGCTCAACGCCCAACCGATCGGCACCGGCCCCTTCGTCTTCAAGCGCTTCCAGAAGGACGCCGTGGTGCGCTACGCCGCCAATGCCACGTACTTTGGCGGCAAGCCGGCTGTGGATAACCTGGTGTTCGCCATCACCCCGGACGCCAGCGTGCGCCTGCAGAAGCTCAAGCGCGGGGAGTGCCAGATCGCCCTGTCGCCCAAGCCGCTGGACGTCGAAGCGGCGCAGAAAAGCGCCGATCTCAAGGTTGAGCAGACCCCGGCCTTCATGACCGCCTTCGTCGGCATCAACAGCCAGCACCCACCGCTGGACAACCCCAAGGTACGCCAGGCGATCAACCTCGCCTTCGACAAGGGCACCTACCTCAAGAGCGTGTTCGCCGGCAGCGCCATCGCCGCCGATGGCGTCTACCCGCCCAACACCTGGAGCTATGCCAAGGATATCCCCGGCTACCCTCGCGACCTGGACAAGGCCCGTGCGCTGCTGGCCGAAGCCGGGCACCAGGACGGCTTCAAGACCACTATCTGGACCCGCCCGGCCGGCAGCCTGCTCAACCCCAACCCCAGCGTCGGCGCGCAACTGCTGCAGGCGGACCTGGCGCAGATCGGCATCCAGGCCGAGATCCGCGTCATCGAGTGGGGCGAACTGATCCGCCGCGCCAAGGCCGGCGAGCATGACCTGCTGTTCATGGGCTGGGCCGGCGACAACGGCGATCCGGACAACTTCCTCACCCCGCAATTCTCCTGCGCCAGCGTCAAATCCGGGCTCAACTTCGCGCGCTACTGCGACGCCAAGCTCGACGGCCTGATCAGCCAGGGCAAGGCGGTGGCCGACCAGGCCAAGCGCAGCGCGCTGTACCACCAGGCCCAGCAGATCATCCACGAGCAGGCGCTGTGGCTGCCGCTGGCGCACCCGACCGCCTCGGTGCTGACCCGCCAGAACGTCAAGGGCTACACGGTGAGTCCGTTTGGCCGCCAGGACTTCTCGAAGGTGCAGTTCTAGCGGGCAACCGCTAGAGCATCCCCAACTCAGCCATGGATTGCGGCTCGCCATCGCCGACGATGAAGTGATCGAGCACGCGCACGTCGATCAGCGCCAGTGCATCGATGATGCGCCGGGTCAGCAGCCGATCGGAGCTGCTCGGCTCGGCGATTCCCGAGGGGTGGTTGTGGGTCAGGATCAGCGCCGCCGCGTTATGCGCCAGGGCGCGCTTGACGATCTGCCGCGGGTAGACGCTGGCGCTGTCGATGGAGCCGCGGAACAGCACCTCGAAGCCCAGCACCCGATGGCGGTTGTCCATGAACAGGCAGGCGAAAACCTCGTGAGGCTCGTGGCGCAGGCGGGCCTTGAGGAAGTCCCGCACGGCCTGCGGGCTCTCCAGCGCCGAGGCGCGGCTGATCTGCTCGGCGAGGTGGCGGCGGGCAATCTCCAGCACGGCCTGTAGCTGCACGAACTTCGCCACCCCGAGCCCCAGATGGCTGCAGAACGAATCCAGGTCGGCCTCCAGCAGCGCGCGCAAGCTGCCGAACTCGCTCAGCAAGCGTCGCGCCAGATCGACGGCGCTGCAGCCAACCACACCCGTGCGTAGAAAGATGGCCAGTAATTCGGCGTCGCTCAGGCTCGCCGCTCCCCTTTCGAGGAGTTTCTCCCGCGGGCGCTCCGCCGCAGGCCAGTCACGAATACTCAAGGGACCTCCCCGTCAGGCCGCCCGCTGTTCCCCTGCGGGCGCTGTGCTATCTTAGCCCCCTCGCTACGCGCAGCCGGAGGCCTGGGGAGGCGTCGCCGGCTTCAGCGCGCGTCATCCATTTCCGTATTTAAGGCTGACCTATGCAGCGGCTCTATCGTAAACGCATCGTTCTGGGCGTCGGCGGCGGTATCGCCGCCTACAAGAGCGCCGAACTGGTCCGCCGGTTGCGCGACCAGGGGGCCGAGGTGCGTGTCGTGATGACCCAGGGCGGCCGCGAGTTCATCACCCCCCTCACGCTCCAGGCGCTATCCGGCCATCCGGTGCACCTGGACCTGCTCGATCCCGCCGCCGAAGCGGCCATGGGCCACATCGAGCTGGCCCGCTGGGCCGACCTGGTGCTGATCGCCCCCGCCACCGCCGACCTCATGGCGCGCCTGGCCCAGGGCGTGGCCAACGATCTGCTGACCACCCTGGTGCTCGCCACCGACGCCCAGGTTGCCCTCGCTCCGGCGATGAACCAGGCCATGTGGCGCGACCCCGCCACCCAGGTGAATGCCGAGCTGCTGCGTTCGCGCGGCCTGCACTTCTTCGGCCCCGCCGCCGGCAGCCAGGCCTGCGGCGATGTCGGCCCGGGGCGCATGCTCGAGGCCGATGATCTGGCACAGCGGGCCGCCGACTGCTTCGAGTTCAAGGCACTGACCGGCCAGCACATCCTGATCACCGCCGGCCCGACCCAGGAAAACATCGACCCGGTGCGCTACATCACCAACCACAGCTCCGGGAAGATGGGCTTTGCCCTGGCCGAGGCCGCCGCCGAAGCCGGCGCCCGCGTGACCCTGGTGACCGGCCCGGTGCATCTGCCGACCCCGGACCGGGTGAGCCGCGTCGACGTGGTCAGCGCCCGCGACATGCTCGCCGCGTGCGAGGCAGCGATGCCGGCGGACATCCTGATCGCCTCCGCCGCCGTGGCCGACTACCGCCCGGAACTGGTCGCCACGCAGAAACTCAAGAAAGACCCCACCAAGGGTGACGGGCTGCTCTTGCAGCTGGTGCGCAATCCCGACATTCTCGCCACCCTCTCGCTGCGCGACGACCGCCCATTCAGCGTCGGCTTCGCCGCCGAGACCGAGAACCTGCTCGACTACGCCTCGCGCAAGCTCAAGGACAAGAATCTCGACCTGATCGTCGCCAATGACGTCGCCAACCCGTCCATCGGCTTCAATAGCGAAGAGAACGCCATCACGGTCATCGACCGTGAATTGCACAAGACTGCGTTCGCCCAGACCAGCAAGGGCAAGATCGCCCGCCAGCTGATCGCCTTTATCGCCGAACGCATCAATCAACACTGAGAACTCAATGCACTCCCTGCAAGCCAAGATCCTCGACCCCCGCCTGGGCAACGACTTCCCGCTGCCACAGTACGCCACCCCAGGTTCCGCCGGCCTCGACCTGCGCGCCATGCTCAAGGAGGATTGCGTCCTCGAGCCGGGCCAGACCGTACTGATCCCCACCGGCCTGTCCATCTACGTCGCCGATCCGGGTCTGGCCGCACTGATCCTTCCGCGCTCGGGCCTGGGCCACAAGCATGGCATCGTGCTGGGCAACCTGGTCGGGCTGATCGACTCGGACTACCAGGGGGAGCTGATGGTTTCGTGCTGGAACCGTGGCCAGACGGCCTTCAAGATCGCCATTGGCGAGCGCATTGCCCAACTGGTGCTGGTACCGGTGGTGCAGGCGCACTTCGAGCTGGTCGAGGCCTTCGACGAGAGCCAGCGCGGTGCCGGCGGCTTCGGACACTCCGGCAGCCATTGACCCTTCCCTTTTTCAGGATGAATCGCCGAGGAGACGTTGCATGAAACTTTTCCAACGCACCGCCAAGGACAGCGACGAACTGCCGGAACTCGTGCCGGCGGAGAAGTCCGTCAAAGGACCGGCTGCCAAGGTCGACCTCAAACCGCTGCTGCCCGCCATCGTAATCACCGTGGGCGGCGTGGTGGCGGCAGGTGCGCTGCTGTGGTTCAGCCTGTTCGGCCAGGCCGACAAGACTCACGTCACCCAGCTGAGCAGCGCCTGGTCGGAAAGCCAGGCCGGCGCATTGCGCCAGAGTCTGAACCTGCTGGCGGCGGACGGCCGCAGCATGGCGGGCGACCCGCTGCTGCTGCCAACCCTGCAGAGCAATGATCCGACGCGCATCGCCGCGCTGGAGAAAGCACTGACACAGGGCCATCTGGACGGACTGGTAGACGTTCACCTCAACGCCAACGGCCAGGCCGTGCAGGACGCCGCCCGCCCCGGCCCGCTGAACTACGCCGCGCTGGACATGCTGCACCGTGTCGAAAGCGGCCAGGCCGTAGCGCCGGAGGCCTATAAGGTCGGCACCCGCTGGCTGGTCTACAGCCCGACCGCCCTGCGTGCCGCAGACAACTCCATCCAGGGCTCGCTGCTGCTGGTGGTGGACCTGCAGCGCCTGCTCGGCACCCTGCCACCGATGTCCGCCGACCTCGGCCAGCTGCAGCTGTCCCAGCAGTTTGGCAATTCCCCGGCGCAACTCCTGCTGCAACGCGGCCAAGCGGGTGACGCCGCGGTGATGGAGCTGCCCAGCGGCAACCCGAACTGGAAGCTGAGCTTCACCCCCGGCCCGACCATCACCGATCCGCTTTACTCGCCCGCCCTGCTGGGCATCGCCGCACTGCTGGCACTGGTGGGCGGCCTGCTCGGCCTTTATCTTGCGCAAAGTGCGATGCAGCGCCGCGTCAGCAAGGATGCCCAGGCCCTGGGCCAGTTCATTCAGGAACTCGCCGGCCAACGCACTGCCAAAGCACCTGAGCTGAGCCTGCCGAGCCTGCAGGCACTGGCCCAGGCATTGGCTCGCCAGCCACGCCGCAAGACCGAAACACCCAGTGCCAGCGCCCCCGCGCCAGCAGCTCTCGCTCAGCCTGCCCCGGCTGCCGCCGCTGCCAACGTCCCGGTCGCTGCCACCGAAACGCCATTGGTCGATCCGCTATTCCAGAACACCGACATTCTGGACATCGACATTCTTGATGAAGACCAGGATCTCCTGGGATTGGAGCAACCCCCCGCTATGAGCACGCCAAAAGCCCCGCAACTGCCCGCCAGCATCTTCCGCGCCTACGACATCCGCGGCGTGGTGGGTGACACCCTGACCACCGAGACCGCCTACTGGGTCGGCCGTGCAATCGGTTCCGAAAGCCTGGCGCGCGGCGAGCCGTGCGTCTCCGTGGGGCGCGACGGGCGCCTGTCCGGTCCCGAACTGGTCCAGCACCTCATCCAGGGCCTGCTCGACTGCGGTTGCCAGGTCACCGACGTCGGCATGGTGCCGACCCCGGTGCTGTACTACGCGGCCAACGTCCTGGAAGGCAAGTCGGGCGTGATGCTCACCGGCAGCCACAACCCGCCGGACTACAACGGTTTCAAGATCGTCGTCGCCGGCGAGACCCTGGCCAACGAACAGATCCAGGCCCTGCGCGAGCGCATCCAGAATGGCGACCTCGCTTCCGGCGTGGGCAGCGTGCAGCAGGTCGACATTCTGCCGCGCTACTTCCAGCAGATCCGCGATGACATCGCCCTGGCCAAGCCGCTGAAAGTGGTGGTGGACTGCGGCAACGGCGTGGCCGGCGTGATCGCCCCGCAACTGATCGAAGCCCTGGGCTGCACCGTGATTCCGCTGTACTGCGACGTTGACGGCACCTTCCCCAACCACCACCCGGACCCGGGCAAGCCCGAGAACCTGGAAGACCTGATCGCCAAGGTCAAAGAGACCGGCGCCGACCTCGGCCTGGCCTTCGACGGCGACGGCGACCGCGTGGGCGTGGTGACCAACGAAGGCACCATCATCTACCCAGACCGTCTGCTGATGCTGTTCGCCAAGGACGTGGTCTCGCGCAACCCTGGCGCCGACATCATCTTCGACGTCAAATGCACCCGCCGCCTGATCTCGCTGATCAGCGGCTACGGCGGCCGTCCGGTGATGTGGAAGACCGGCCACTCGCTGATCAAGAAGAAAATGAAGGAAACCGGCGCCCTGCTCGCTGGCGAGATGAGCGGCCATATCTTCTTCAAGGAACGCTGGTACGGTTTCGACGACGGCATCTACAGCGCCGCGCGCCTGCTGGAAATCATCAGCCTGGACAAGCGCGACGCCGAACGCGTGTTCTCCGCGTTCCCGATGGACATCTCCACCCCGGAGATCAACATCACCGTCACCGACGAGGGCAAGTTCGCCCTGATCGAGGCGCTGCAGGCCCGTGGCCAGTGGGGTGAAGCCAACCTCACCACCCTCGACGGCGTGCGCGTGGATTACCCCAAAGGCTGGGGCCTGGTACGCGCATCCAACACCACACCGGTGCTGGTACTGCGTTTCGAGGCGGACACCCAGGAAGAACTGGAACGCATCAAGGACGTGTTCCGCACCCAGCTGAAAGCGGTCGCCCCCGCCCTCAGCCTGCCCTTTTGACCTCTATGCCGGAGCCCACCATGACCCAGAGCCGCGATGACGCCGCCCAGGTTGCCCGCGTCCTTGCCGAAGCCCTGCCCTACATCCGCCGTTTCGTTGGCAAGACGCTGGTGATCAAGTACGGCGGCAACGCCATGGAGACGGACGAGCTGAAGAACAGCTTCGCCCGCGACGTGGTGCTGATGAAGGCCGTCGGCATCAACCCGGTGGTGGTCCATGGTGGTGGTCCGCAGATCGGCGACCTGCTCAGCCGCCTGTCGATCGAAAGCCACTTCATCGATGGCATGCGCGTCACCGACGCGCAGACCATGGATGTGGTGGAAATGGTTCTCGGCGGCCAGGTGAACAAGGACATCGTCAACCTGATCAACCGCCATGGCGGCAGCGCCATCGGCCTGACCGGCAAGGACGCGGAACTGATCCGTGCGAAGAAGCTCACCGTCACCCGCCAGACGCCGGAGATGACCAAGCCGGAAATCATCGACATCGGCCATGTGGGCGAAGTCACCGGGGTCAACGTCGACCTGCTGAACATGCTGGTGCAGGGAGACTTCATCCCGGTCATCGCGCCAATCGGCGTGGGTGCCAACGGTGAGTCCTACAACATCAACGCCGACCTGGTGGCCGGCAAGGTGGCCGAGGCGCTGAAGGCCGAGAAGCTGATGCTGCTCACCAACATCGCCGGGCTGATGGACAAGCAGGGTGAAGTCCTCACCGGCCTGACCACCGAGCAGGTCAACGAGCTGATCGCCGACGGCACTATCTACGGCGGCATGCTGCCGAAGATCCGCTGCGCCCTCGAGGCGGTGCAAGGCGGCGTGACCAGCGCGCACATCATCGATGGTCGCGTGCCCAACGCCGTGCTGCTGGAGATCTTCACCGACAGCGGTGTCGGTACGCTGATCACCAACCGCAAGTCGCGCTGATCAAAACGATGACACCCGCCAGGAGCGATCCTCGCGGGTGTTTTTTTGCCTGCTCGAAACGGCGTCAGCCTCATGGACATCCCGCCTCGAACAGGCCTTCAGGAGCTTCCGCATGGCCGCATCCCCGGTTTCCCGCAACGACTTCAGCTTTTTCCACGGCCTGCGCGTGCGCTGGTCGGAAGTCGACCCACAGGGCATCGTCTTCAACGGCAATTACCTCACTTACGCTGATGTCGCCACCACCGAGTACTACCGCCACCTGGGCGTGAGCTACCCGGCCGACTTGCTGCGCGGCGGCGGCGATCTGTTCGCGGTGAAGACCACCCTGGAATACCTGGCGCCAGCGCGCTTCGACGACTGGCTGGAAATGGGCGTGCGCGTCAGCCGACTCGGCCGCAGCAGCCTGACCTTCCAGGTGTCGATCTGGTGTGATGAAACCCTGCTGACGCTGGGTGAGCTGATCTACGCCTACGCCGACGAAGATCGGACAAGCCAGCCCTTGCCGGACTGGCTGCGCGGAAAGATCAACGAATTCGAGCGCATCTCGCCGCAACAGTAAGCAGCGAAGGTAGGCTCAGTCGCCCACCAGTTGAGCGACGCGGGCGCGGTCCTCGCCAAAGCTGCTCACGGCCTGCGTGCGCATCTGCTGATAGCGGGCTATGTCGTGTAGCAGGCGCTGTTCGTCACCGCGCAGGTTGCCCAACTGCGCCACCAGATCGGCCGGCACCGGGCGCCCGGCGCGCTCCTGGTCGGCGGCGCGGGCCTGCAGGCTGGCCTGCTGCGTCTTCAACGACTGCAGGTTGCCCTTGGCTACGCTGGTCAGCCCATCGAGCTCGGCCAGCTTGCGGTCGCGGGCACGGTCAACGTCTTCCACGCTGGTGTACATGCGCATCAGTTGCTGATCGGAACTGGCGCGGGCGGCCTCCGCCTTGCGCTGCTCGATCTCGGCGGCAGTCGGCGCCGGCGGTACCTCGCGGATCACCCGGCCCTGGTCGTTGAGCACCTGGTAACCCTTGCCGATGTACTGCGACGGCACACCCAGGCGGTCGATGACGGTGATGCCCTTGTCATTGACGTAGCGGTACATCTCCACCTGACCGCCCGCCTGACCGGCAGCCGCCACCTGGCCTGCGAGCATGGCTCCCAGAAGCCCCATCAACACCCTGTTACGGAAAGCACCCTGCTTGGCCATGCCCGACACCCTGGTTGCGGTTAGATACCGTACTGCGCGCGATACGCCTCGACCGCCGACAGATGTTGCTTGAGCTGCCCGTCGCCGGCCAGATACTCCAGCACCTGCTCCAGCGAGACAATGCTGACGACCGGAATCGAAAAGTCCCGCTCAACCTCCTGGATCGCCGACAGCTCGCCCTTGCCGCGCTCCTGGCGGTTCAGCGCGATCAGCACGCCAGCGGCCTGAGCGCCCTGGGCGTCGATGATCTGCATGACCTCGCGGATCGCGGTACCGGCGGTGATCACGTCATCGATGATCAGCGCCCGCCCCGTCAGCGGTGCGCCAACCAGCGTGCCACCTTCGCCGTGGTCCTTGGCTTCCTTGCGGTTGAAGCACCAGGGCAGGTCGCGCCCATGCTGTTCAGCCAGCGCAATGGCTGTAGCGGCCGCCAGCGGGATTCCTTTATAGGCCGGGCCGAACAACACGTCGAAAGGTATACCGCTGTCGACCACTGCGCTGGCGTAGAAACGACCCAACTGGGACAGCGCAACGCCGGTATTGAACAGACCGGCATTGAAGAAGTACGGGCTGGTACGCCCGGACTTCAGGGTGAACTCGCCGAAGCGAAGAACGCCGCGCTCGATGGCGAAGCGGATGAAATCGCGTTGATATGCGTGCATGGGGAAAGGACCGGCCGGTATGAATTTAGCTAAACCGTTTGAGCTCGGGTATCATACACACACGTGATTTTGGGGGCCATTTATGCGGATCATCAGTGTGAACGTGAATGGTATTCAGGCTGCAGCCGAGCGTGGATTGCTCAGTTGGCTGCAAGCCCAGAATGCCGACGTGATCTGCTTGCAGGATACCCGCGCCTCCGCTTTCGATCTGGATGACCCGTCCTACCAACTGGATGGCTACTTCCTGTACGCCTGCGATGCCGAAGTGCCCAGTCAGGGCGGCGTCGCAATCTATAGTCGTCTGCAACCCAAGGCTGTCATAAGCGGCCTGGGTTTCGAGATGGCCGATCGTTACGGGCGCTACCTGCAAGCCGATTTCGATAAGGTGAGTATCGCCACTCTCCTGCTGCCTACCGGGCAGGAAGGGGACGAGAACCTGAACCACAAGTTCAAGTTCATGGACGATTTCGCCCAGTACATGAACAAGCAGCGCCGCAAGCGCCGCGAATACATCTATTGCGGCTCGCTCTACGTCGCGCACCAGAAACTGGACGTGAAGAACTGGCGCGAATGCCAGCAGAACCCCGGTTTCATGGCGCCGGAGCGTGGCTGGATGGATGAGATCTTCGGCACCATGGGTTATGTCGACGCCCTGCGCGAGGTCAACCGCGAAGGCGACCAGTACAGCTGGTGGCCGGAAAGCGAACAGGCCGAGTTGCTCAACCTGGGCTGGCGTTTCGACTACCAGATCCTCACACCGGGTCTGCGTCGCTTCGTGCGCAGCGCCAAGCTGCCGCGCCAGCCGCGCTTCTCCCAGCATGCGCCGCTGATCGTGGACTACGACTGGACGCTGAGCATCTGAGTCGTGTCGCGCCGTCAAACGGCGGACAGAAAAAAGCCGGCTTCGCGCCGGCTTTTTCGTGCCTGGGGTTCGTCGCTTACTTGATCGGGCGCCAGGTGAAGGGATAGCGGTAATCCAGCCCTTCATTGGCCTTGATCCCGGCGATGATGGTGAGCACCAGCGCGCCGATGCTCACCAGCCCCAGCAGGAAGAAGCCGATCACCACCAGCATCAGCAGGAAGCTGACCACCACGGCGAGGCTCACAGTGATCTGGAAGTTCAGCGCTTCCTTGCCCTGGCGGTCCACGAACGGGTCCGATTCACGCTTGATCTGCCAGACGATCAGCGGCCCGAGCAGATTGCCGAAGGGGAAGATGAACCCGAGGAAGGCGGCGAAGTGACAGAACATCGCCCACTGCCGGGCCTCCCGGCTCGGCTGAACCTGTTGTACCGGTACTTCGTCGCTCATCCTGTCGCTCCTTGCCTTTCAATATCCAGCGGGCGCCGCCCGTCAGGTCACTCGGCCAGCGCGGCGCGTTGCAGTTCGAACAGCTCTTGCAGGCCTTTCTGGGCCAGCTCCAGCATGGCATTGAGTTCCGCTGGCTGGAAGGGCGCGCCCTCGGCAGTGCCCTGGACTTCGATGAAACCGCCGGCATCGGTCATGACCACGTTCAGGTCGGTTTCGGCGGCAGAATCTTCCAGGTAGTCCAGGTCCAGCACCGGCTCGCCCTGGTACATGCCCACGGAAACGGCGGCGACCATCTGCTTGAGCGGGTTACCTTTCAGCGCGCCGCGCTTCTTCAGCACGGCCAGCGCGTCGATCACGGCCACGGTGGCGCCGGTGATGGAGGCGGTGCGGGTGCCACCGTCGGCCTGAATCACATCGCAATCGATGTACAGGGTGTTCTCACCCAGCTTGGAGAGGTCAAGGGCGGCGCGCAGCGAGCGGCCGATCAGGCGCTGGATTTCCAGGGTGCGGCCACCCTGCTTGCCGCGCGCGGCTTCACGCTGGTTACGCTCACCGGTGGAACGCGGCAGCATGCCGTATTCGGCGGTCAGCCAACCCTGGCCCTGGCCCTTGAGGAAGCGCGGCACACCGGCTTCGGCGCTGACGGTGCAGATCACCTTGGTGTCGCCGAACTCGACCAGCACGGAGCCCTCGGCGTGCTTGGTGTAATGGCGGGTGATACGGATCGGGCGCAGTTGGTCGGCGGCGCGGCCACTGGGACGGTTCATGGAGGCATCCTGTACAGATTGCTGGCGGGTGAATGTCCGCCATTATAGAGGCCAGCGGACGGGCGCAACCACCGCCGGCGTGCGGCTGCGCGCTACGCTGGGGTACAATTACCGGTTTCCGACGACCTGTCGGCCGTTTTCCGAATCCTTTCAGAGAGGTGACCCCATGGTCCACAGCATGACCGCCTTCGCCCGCGTCGAGCGCGCCAGCACCCATGGAACCCTCAGTTGGGAGCTGCGTTCGGTCAACCACCGCTACCTCGAGCCCAACCTGCGCCTGCCCGAAGCCTTCCGCGACCTCGAAGGCGCGGTACGCGAGGCGCTGCGCCAGGGCCTGTCGCGCGGCAAGGTGGAATGCACCCTGCGCTTCAATGAGGAAAACGCCGGCAAACCACTGCAAGTCGACCGTGAGCGCGCCGCGCAGTTGGTCGCCGCCGCCGAGACCGTCGCCGGCCTGATCCAGCAGCCCGCCCCGCTCGACCCGCTGGCCGTGCTGGCCTGGCCGGGCGTGCTGGTAGGCGACGCCGCCGACCCGCAGGCGCTCAACGCCAGCGCCCTGGCCGCCTTCACCCAGGCACTGGATGAACTCAAGGCCGGCCGGGCCCGCGAAGGCGCCGATCTGGCGAAGATCATCGAAGAACGCCTGACTGCCATGCAGGAAGACGTGGCGAACCTGCGCCATCTGGTGCCGGAAATGCTCGCCAACCAGCGGCAGAAAGTGCTCGACCGCTTCACCGAGATGAAAGCCGAGCTCGACCCGCAGCGCCTGGAGCAGGAAATGGTTCTGCTGGCGCAGAAGAGCGACGTCGCCGAAGAGCTGGACCGCCTGACCACCCACGTCACCGAGGTGCGCCGCGTGCTCAAGGCCGGCGGCGCCGCCGGCCGACGCCTGGACTTCCTGATGCAGGAACTCAACCGCGAAGCCAACACCCTGGGTTCGAAGGCGTTCGACCCGCGCTCCACCCAGGCGGCGGTCAACCTCAAGGTACTGATCGAGCAGATGCGCGAACAGGTCCAGAATATCGAGTAAGCCGGAGATTTCCGGCCCCAATCCACCGCAACTCCAGGAAAGCGCCATGTCCGGCACCCTGTACATCGTTTCCGCGCCGTCGGGCGCCGGCAAGACCAGCCTGGTCAAGGCCCTGCTCGACGCCATGCCCAGCGTGCGCGTCTCCGTCTCCCACACCACCCGCGGCATGCGTCCGGGCGAAGTGGACGGGGTGAACTACCACTTCGTTGGCCACGACACCTTCAGGGCCATGCTCGAGCGCGACGAATTCCTCGAGCACGCGCAGGTCTTCGACAACCTCTACGGCACCTCCCAGCGCTGGGTCGAGAAGACCCTCGCCGAAGGCAACGACCTGATCCTGGAGATCGACTGGCAGGGCGCGCAGCAGGTGCGCCGGCTGATGCCCCAGGCGCAGTCGATCTTCATCCTGCCGCCGACCCAGGAAGCCCTGCGCCAGCGCCTGACCAACCGTGGCCAGGACAGCGACGAAGTGATTGAGCGGCGCATGCAGGAAGCCGTCAGCGAAATGAGCCACTATGTGGAATACGATCACCTGGTGATCAACGACGATTTCGCCCACGCGCTGGAAGACCTCAAGGCGATCTTCCGCGCCCGCCAGCTGCGCCAGGATGCCCAGCAGCAGCGCCACACCGAGCTGCTGCAACGCCTGCTGGCCTGAAGTCGCCGAGAGAAGGCACTTCCATAAAGATTGGCGATTTTTTAGACTATCCAGTCCGCCCGGCATTTTCCGGGCCTACATTTTAGTAACGAGGAACACCATGGCCCGCGTCACCGTTGAAGACTGCCTGGACAACGTCGATAACCGTTTCGAGCTGGTCATGCTCGCCACCAAGCGTTCGCGTCAGCTGGCCACCGGCGGCAAAGAGCCGAAGGTACCGTGGGAAAACGACAAGCCCACCGTCGTCGCCCTGCGCGAAATCGCTTCCGGTCTGATCGACAACGAAATCGTTCTGCTGGAGGACGTGGTTGAAGAAGAACCGCTGTTCGCTGCCTTCGAAGACGAGGCCAACAACGAGGCCCTGTAAGTCGATGTCCGGCCGACGAATCGGTACACCACGACTGGCCGCTCGGCAGGGGGTAGATCCATGCCGAGCATAGACGCCTTCGCCGATCGTCTGTCGAGCTATCTGGGCCCGGATCAGGTCAACCTGGTCCGCCGCGCCTACTACTACGCCGAGCAGGCCCATGACGGGCAGCGCCGCCGCAGCGGCGAGGCCTACGTCACCCATCCGCTCGCCGTCGCCAACATCCTCGCCGACATGCACATGGACCATCAAAGCCTGATGGCGGCCATGCTGCACGACGTGATCGAGGACACCGGCATCGCCAAGGAAGCGCTCACCGCGCAGTTCGGCGAAACCGTCTCGGAACTCGTGGACGGGGTCAGCAAGCTGACCCAGATGAACTTCGAGTCCAAGGCCGAGGCGCAGGCCGAGAACTTCCAGAAGATGGCCATGGCCATGGCGCGCGACATCCGCGTGATCCTGGTCAAGCTGGCCGACCGCCTGCACAACATGCGCACCCTGGAAGTGCTGTCGGGCGAGAAGCGCCGGCGCATCGCCAAGGAAACCCTGGAAATCTACGCCCCCATCGCCAACCGGCTGGGCATGCACAGCATGCGCGTGGAATTCGAGGACCTGGGCTTCAAGGCCATGCACCCGATGCGCTCGGAGCGCATCCGCCAAGCGGTGAAGAAGGCCCGCGGCAACCGCCGCGAGATCGTCGGCAAGATCCAGGAATCGCTGGTCAACTGCCTCGCCCGCGAGGGCATGGAAGGCCAGGTCCTGGGCCGCGAGAAGCACCTGTTCAGCATCTACAAGAAGATGCGCGGCAAGCGCAAGGCGTTCACCGAGATCATGGACGTCTACGCCTTCCGCATCGTCGTCGACAAGGTCGACACCTGCTACCGCGTGCTCGGCGCCGTGCACAACCTGTACAAGCCGTTCCCCGGTCGCTTCAAGGATTACATCGCGATTCCCAAGGCCAACGGCTACCAGTCGTTGCATACCACCCTGTTCGGCATGCATGGCGTGCCCATCGAAATCCAGATCCGCACCCGCGAGATGGAAGAGATGGCCAACCACGGCATCGCCGCGCACTGGCTGTACAAGTCCAGCGAGGACGAGTCACCCAAGGGCACCCATGCCCGCGCGCGCCAGTGGGTGAAGGGCATCCTCGAGCTGCAGCAGCGCGCCGGCAACTCGCTGGAATTCATCGAGAACGTGAAGATCGACCTGTTCCCGGACGAGGTCTACGTGTTCACGCCCAAGGGCCGCATCATGGAGCTGCCCAAGGGTTCCACGGCGGTCGACTTCGCCTATGCGGTGCACACCGACGTCGGCAACAGCTGCATTGCCTGCCGTATCAATCGCCGCCTTGCACCGCTGTCTGAACCGCTACAGAGCGGCGCGACGGTGGAGATCGTCACCGCACCTGGCACCCGGCCAAATCCGGCCTGGCTCAACTTCGTAGTCACCGGCAAGGCGCGCACGCACATCCGCCACGCGCTCAAGCTGCAGCGCCGCTCCGAGTCGATCAACCTCGGCGAGCGCCTGCTGAACAAGACCCTGGCCGGCTTCGACAGCCACCTGGAGAAGATCCCGCAGGAACGTATCCAGGGCGTGCTCAGCGAGTACCGCATGGAAGTCTTCGAGGACCTGCTCGAAGAGATCGGCCTGGGCAACCGCATGGCCTACGTGGTCGCGCGCCGCCTGCTGTCCAGCGAGGGCGAAGAAGCACCCAGCACCGAAGGGCCGCTGGCGATCCGCGGCACCGAAGGCCTGGTGCTCAGCTACGCCAAATGCTGCACGCCGATCCCCGGCGACCCGATCGTCGGCCACCTGTCGGCCGGCAAGGGCATGGTCGTGCACCTGGAAAACTGCCGGAACATCAGCGAAATCCGCCATAACCCGGAAAAATGCATCCAGCTCAGCTGGGCCAAGGATGTCACCGGCGAATTCAACGTCGAATTGCGCGTCGAACTGGAGCACCAGCGCGGCCTGATCGCCCTGCTCGCCACCAGCGTCAACGCCGCCGACGGCAACATCGAGAAGATCAGCATGGACGAGCGCGATGGCCGCATCAGCGTGGTCCAGCTCGTCGTCAGCGTGCATGACCGTGTGCACCTGGCCCGCGTCATCAAGAAGCTGCGCGCGCTCAAGGGCGTGATCCGCATCACCCGCATGCGCAGCTGATCCCACCCCGTTAGGAGTCGACATGACCAAGACCGTAATCCACACCGACAAAGCCCCGGCCGCCATCGGCACCTACTCCCAGGCGATCAAGGCTGGCAACACCGTCTATGTCTCCGGCCAGATCCCG
Source organism: Pseudomonas sp. (assembly GCF_002796985.1). Classification (GTDB taxonomy): domain Bacteria; phylum Pseudomonadota; class Gammaproteobacteria; order Pseudomonadales; family Pseudomonadaceae; genus Pseudomonas. Next base: position 46,972 of record NZ_PEKX01000001.1, read on the forward strand.
CTGGACCCGAAAACCATGGAACTGGTCGAGGGCTTCGAAGAGCAGACCGTCCAGGTCTTCGAGAACCTCAAAGCCGTGATCGAAGCCTCCGGCGGCTACCTGCACGACGTGGCCAAGCTGAACATCTTCCTCACCGACCTGTCGCACTTCGCCAAGGTCAACGAGATCATGGGCAAGTACTTCACCCAGCCCTACCCGGCCCGCGCCGCCATCGGCGTTGCCGCCCTGCCCAAGGGTGCCCAGGTCGAGATGGACGCCATCGTCGTCCTCGAGTAAGCGTCACGAAATACCTACGGGGCCCCAGCGGCCCCGTTCTTCTGTCTGCAAGGAGCAAACATGCGTCGCGCCCTGATCCTGAGCGCCCTGATCGGCCTGCTCACCGGCTGCGCCGGCACCCCGTCCGACCCTTCCGGCGTCTGGGTCAACCAGGCCGCCATCGATGCCGCCGGCAAGGGTGGCAAGCTGCGCGAGGCGCTGCTGGCCTACGGCCCGAACCTGGAGTGGAAGCTGGACACCCAGGCCAGCCAGGCCACTTTCAGCAATGGCTTCGAGCTGGGCGAAGGCCAGCTGACTGCCGAAGACCCCAAGCACTACCGCGTCGACTTCTACGGCAGCAAGCAGGAAGCCCTGGAACTGGACGGCAAGGAACTGGTGCAGGTCGGCAGCGACAACTGGCCCGAGCAGCGCTTCCTGCGTCCCAAGGAGCAGCCCGCCGCGCAAGGTCCGGCCGGCAGTACCTTCCAGAATGCCCTGTACGCCGCTTATCTCAAGGGCACCTGGGTGATCGAGGAAGGCGAAGGCAAGGGCAGCAAGGTCAAGTTCCTCGCCAACGGCAGCCTCGAAGGCATGCCTGGCGCCGACCGCTACGCGCTGTGCCTGGCCGGCGATTGCGCGGCCATGAGCGGCGACAACGACAGCATCTGGCTGCAACAGGGCCAGCAAGGACGCGAGTACCTGTTCGAGCGCGACGGCGACAAGCTGGAGCTGTTCGAGGCAGTGAACCGCGCCCAGGCCGATGAGATGCCGCAGTACGCACCGGGCAACAAAGTCTGGACACTGGAGCGCGACTGATTGGTGCGAGCGGGCTCCAATGGCGGGCTGCAATGACAAAAGTCAGCGAAGCCCGCTCCACAACAGCCAGCCGCCCAGCGCCAGCAACAGAGCCCCGCAAATACGGTCCAGCGCCGTCACCCGGCGCTTCAGCCAGCCGCGCCAGCGCGGGCGATCCAGCAGACGCACCAGCGCCATGTCCCACAGCAGCACTACCGCGCCCATCCACAGCACACACACGCCCAGCGCCCAGCCCGGCAAGTGGAACTGGCCGAGTACACCGAACAGCCCGGCGTAGAAGATCGGCAGCTTGGGATTGAGGCTGCTGGCAAGCAGCCCTTCGCGCATACCCCGTAGAAAGCCTCCGCTTCGCTGCTGGCCCAGCTCCTCGGGAATCTCCAGCTCCCGCCGCGCCAGCAACGCCTGCGCGCCGAGCCAGACGAAGTAGGCGCCGCCCAGCAACTGCACCACTCGCAACCCGTGGCTCGCCACTTCCGGCAGCAGGCCGAGGACGAACAGCACCAGCAGCATGCTCGCCAGATTGGCCAGGGCGATGCCCGCCGCGCAGCCGTCGGCATGGCGGCGGCCGCGCAGCAGCGCCGCGCGGATCAGCAGGAAGAAATCCGGCCCGGGCGACAGCAGGGCGGCGAAGTGGGTGCTGGCGACCAGCGCGAAGGCGGCGAACATGGTGATCTCCCGGATAGCGGCGTCGCGCAGTCTGGAAGCGCCGGGGTTCGCCGGTCTTGGAAGAAACTCAGGTGCGCGTGGCGCGCAGGAAACGGCCGGGCGTGACGCCGGTGAAACGACGGAAGGTCCCGGAGAAATGCGCCTGGTCGTAGAAGTCCAGGGTCAGTGCAACCTCCAGCGGCTTTTCGCCGGCCACCAGCAGGCGCTTGGCCTCGCGGATACGGCGCTGCAGCAGGTAGGTGTGCGGCGGCACACCGTAGGCGTTGCGGAAGGCTTCGATCAGGTGGCGCGGATGGCGCTGCAGCAGCGCCGCAAGCTCTTCGAGGCTGACTGCCTCGCGGTAATGCACCTCCAGGTAATCCCGCAGCCTGGCTGTGACGCTGCCGTCGCGCGATGCCAAGGCGTTCGGGCGCATGCCGCCGTGGCGGACGAAGACCAACTCCAGCAGCGCCAGCAGTTCACTTTCCAGCGCCAGCGCATCGTTCCCCTCGAACTCCGTAGCGACGCGCCGCAACGCTTCGGCCACCTGTCCGTCATCGTGCGGATTGAGCGCCTGGAAGCCGCGCGGCAGCTGCTTGCGGCCGAGCAGCGGCAGCAGCCGCGATTCCTCGATGTAGAGCATGCGATAGACCAGCCGCTCGGACTCGGCGTTGCCGGTGTGCGGCTCCTCCGGGTTCATCAGCGACAGGGTGCCGGCCGGCAGCACGTGGTGTGCGCCGCGGCACTGGTAGCCGCCGGCGCCCTGCAGGATGGCACCGATGGCGAAGGCATCGTGACTGTGGCGGCCGAACGGCTGGCCGGAGAAGTCCGCATGGAACAACTCCACCCCCGGCAACCAGGGGCGCACCAGCAGCCGGTTGGCGTCCATCAGAGCCTTATTAGTCCTGTTTACCGGCGAGGATCGCCGCGTAGCCTTCGCGGAAGCTCGGGTAGCGCGGCTCCCAGCCCAGCGCTCGGGCGCGGGCGTTGCTGCAGCGCTTGCTGCCAGCGCGGCGTACGGTCTGCTCGTCGGCCCAGTGGGTGACGCCCAACTGCTCGCGCAGCCAGCCGACTACGTCGTGCAGCGCCGCCGGGTCGTTGTCGACACCGAGGTAGCAATCTTCCAGTGCAACGCCGCTGCGGTCGGCCTCCAACAGCGCGGCGAGCAGGCCGGCGGCATCCTCGGCATGGATACGGTTGGCGTACAGCGGCGGCTCTGTGGCGACGCGATAACCCTCGCGCACCTGCTTGAGCAGCCACTCGCGGCCGGGACCGTAGATGCCGGTGAGGCGCACGATGCTGGCGGGAATGCCACTCTGCAGCGCCAGTTGCTCGGCTTCGAGCATCACGCTGCCGGAGTAGCTTTGCGCCTCGGCCGGGGATGTCTCGTCGATCCACTCGCCGTCGCGCTGGGCATAAACGCCGCTGCTGGAGACGAACAGCAAGCGCCTGGGCATCTGCCCGCGCTGCTGCAGCCAGCCGAGGGTGTTGCGCAGGCCTTCGACGTAGGCCGCGCGATAACCGGCCTCATCGTGCTGGGTAGCGGCGGCGCAGAACACCAGGTAGTCCAACTGGCCGACCGGCCAGGTGTCGGGGCATTCGAGCTGGCCCAGGTCGCCGGCTACCGGCAGCACTTCCAGCGGCAGCGCGGCGACGTTGCGGCGCAGGCCGTGGACGCGCCAGTCGCGCGCGGCCAGTTGACGAGCCAGGCGGCTGCCGACATCGCCGCAACCGACGATCATCAGGCTGGGGAAGGTGCTCTTGCTCATGCTTGGCTCCGCGAATCAAAGCTCGGCAGTTTAGCGCGGTTGGTTCGCAGCGGTGCAGCCGCTATGCTTGGGCCACCTCAACGGATTAGTCGCCATGACCCTGACCGAACTGCGCTACATCGTCACGCTTGCCCAGGAGCAACACTTCGGCCGCGCCGCGGAGCGCTGCCACGTCAGCCAGCCGACTCTCTCGGTCGGCGTGAAGAAGCTGGAAGACGAGCTCGGCGTGCTGATCTTCGAGCGCAGCAAGAGTGCGGTGCGCCTGACTCCGGTCGGCGAAGGCATCGTGGCGCAGGCACAGAAGGTGCTGGAGCAGGCGCAGGGCATCCGCGAACTGGCCCAGGCCGGCAAGAACCAGCTCACCTCGCCACTCAAGGTCGGCGCCATCTACACCATCGGCCCGTACCTGTTCCCACACCTGATTCCGCAGCTGCACCGGGTCGCTCCGCAGATGCCGCTGTACATCGAGGAAAACTTCACCCACATCCTGCGCGACAAGCTGCGCACCGGCGAGCTGGACGCGATCATCATCGCCCTGCCGTTCCATGAAGCCGACGTGCTGACCCTGCAGCTGTTCGACGAACCGTTCTACGTGCTGATGCCGGCGGGCCATCAGTGGACCGCGAAGAAGACCATCGACCCGGAGTTGCTCAACGACAAGAGCCTGCTGTTGCTCGGTGAAGGCCACTGCTTCCGCGATCAGGTCCTGGAAGCCTGCCCGACTACCCACAAGGGCAGCGAAAACAAGCACACCACGGTGGAATCCAGCTCGCTGGAAACCATCCGCCACATGGTCGCCTCGGGCCTGGGCGTGTCGGTGCTGCCGTTCTCCGCCGTGGACAGCCACCACTACGCGCCCGGCGTGCTGGAAGTGCGCCCGTTCAGTGCACCAGTGCCCATGCGTACCGTCGCCATCGCCTGGCGCGCCAGCTTCCCGCGCCCGCGCGCCATCGAGGTGCTGGCCGACTCGATCCGCCTGTGCTCGGTCGCCAAGCCGACCGTCAAGGGTGAAGCCGAACCGGCATGACCGATCTGTCGAACGTCCCGGTCACCGCGCTCAAGGGCGTGGGCGCCGCGCTGGAAGAAAAGCTGGCGAAGGTCGGCCTGGAGAACCTCCAGGACATCCTCTTCCACCTGCCACTGCGCTACCAGGACCGCACCCGCATCACCCCGATCGGCGCACTGCGCCCGGGGCAGGATGCGGTGGTCGAAGGCGTGGTCTCCGGCGCCGACGTGGTGATGGGCAAGCGCCGCAGTCTATTGGTGCGCCTGCAGGACGGCAGCGGCACCCTGAGCCTGCGCTTCTACCACTTCAGCCAGGCACAGAAGGAAAACCTCAAGCGCGGCACGCACCTGCGTTGCTACGGCGAGGCGCGCCCCGGCGCCTCGGGCCTGGAGATCTACCACCCCGAATACCGCTCGCTCACCGACGCCGCCGCGGCGCCGGTGGAGCAGACGCTGACGCCGATCTACCCGACCACCGAAGGTCTCACCCAGCAGCGCCTGCGCCAGCTCAGCGAGCAGACCCTGGCGCGCCTGGGCCCGTCGAGCCTGCCGGACTGGCTGCCGGCGGAGCTGGCCCGCGACTACCGCCTCGGCCCGCTGGACGAAGCCATCCGCTACCTGCACCGGCCGCCGCCGGATGCCGACCTGGAAGAACTCGCCGAAGGCCGCCACTGGGCCCAGCACCGCCTCGCCTTCGAGGAACTGCTGACCCACCAGCTGTCGCTGCAACGCCTGCGCGAGAGCGTGCGCTCCCAGGCCGCGCCTCAGCTGCCACCGGCCAAGCGCCTGCCAGCGCTGTACCTGAAGAACCTCGGTTTCAAGCCGACCGGCGCGCAGCAGCGCGTCGGCGCGGAGATCGCCTACGACCTTGCGCAGAACGAGCCGATGCTGCGCCTGGTACAGGGCGACGTCGGCGCCGGCAAGACCGTGGTCGCCGCCCTTGCCGCCCTGCAGGCGCTGGAAGCTGGCTACCAGGTGGCCCTGATGGCGCCGACCGAAATTCTCGCCGAGCAGCACTTCGTCAACTTCACCAAGTGGCTGCAGCCGCTGGGCATCGATGTCGCCTGGCTGGCCGGCAAGCTCAAGGGTAAGGCCCGCGCCAGCGCGCTGGAGCAGATTGCCAGCGGCGTTCCGATGATCGTCGGCACCCACGCCCTGTTCCAGGAAGAGGTGAAATTCAAGCGCCTGGCTCTGGTGATCATCGACGAACAGCATCGCTTCGGCGTACAGCAGCGCCTCGCCCTGCGCCAGAAAGGCGTCGACGGACGGCTCTGCCCGCACCAGTTGATCATGACCGCCACGCCCATCCCACGGACCCTGGCGATGAGCGCCTACGCCGACCTGGACACCTCGATCCTCGATGAGCTGCCGCCCGGCCGCACCCCGGTGAACACCGTGCTGGTGGCCGACAGCCGCCGCATCGAAGTGATCGAGCGAGTACGCGCCGCCTGCGCCGAAGGCCGCCAGGCCTACTGGGTGTGCACGCTGATCGAGGAATCCGAAGAACTCACCTGCCAGGCCGCGGAAACCACCTACGAGGAGCTCTCTTCGGCACTGGGTGAACTGCGCGTCGGCCTGATCCACGGGCGCATGAAGCCGGCGGACAAGGCCGTGGTCATGGAAGCCTTCAAGGAAGGCATGCTGCAGTTGCTGGTCGCCACCACGGTGATCGAGGTCGGCGTGGACGTGCCCAACTCCAGCCTGATGATCATCGAGAACCCCGAGCGCCTCGGCCTGGCCCAGCTGCACCAGCTGCGCGGCCGCGTCGGCCGGGGTAGCGCGGCGAGCCACTGCGTGCTGCTCTACCACCCGCCGCTGTCGCAGATCGGCCGCGAGCGCCTGGGGATCATGCGCGAAACCTGCGACGGCTTCGTCATCGCCGAGAAGGACCTGGAACTGCGCGGCCCTGGCGAAATGCTCGGCACCCGCCAGACCGGCCTGCTGCAATTCAAGGTCGCCGACCTGATGCGCGATGCCGATTTGCTGCCGGCGGTACGCGATGCCGCCCAGGCCCTGCTGGCGCACTGGCCGCAATCGGTGAGCCCGCTGCTGGCGCGCTGGCTGCGGCACGGCCAGCAATACGGACAAGTGTGATCTATTTCACTTTCGCCGGTCGGTTGACTGCTCGGTCACGCTGACCGCGTGGTTATACTCCGACCCAGCCGTTGATAACCGGATCACATTCATGAGCGACCTTGCACGCGCCCCATCCGACACCTCGCAGGCCCCAGAGGTCATCCTGCAGCTGCTCGCCAAGCTGGGCGTTCCTTCTTGCGAGGTCAGCGACGTCACCACGCTTCCGGCAGCACGCCGGGTACAGGCCAGCCTGCTGGAAGATGCCGTCGGCACTCTGCTGGTGCTGTTCCCGCAAAGCCAGCTGCTGGACCTGAACCGCCTGGCCGAACTCACCGGGCGCAAGCTGGTGGCGGTCAAGCCCGACCGCCTGGAGCGCATGCTCGGCAAACACCAGCTCGGCCGCTTGCCGGCGCTACCGCCGCTGACCAGCTCGCCATGCCTGTATGACGAACGCCTGCTGCAGGAACCCCAGCTGCTGATCGAATCCGGCGCGCCGGGCACGCTGCTGGAGATTCCCACCCCGGCCTTCCGCAGCCTGCTGGAGAAAGCCAGCGCAGCGCGCTTCGGCGTGGCGCTGGAATCGATCCGACCGAACCTCGACCGCCCGGACGATGACCGCAAGGAAATCACCCAGGCCGTGCAGGCGTTTACCGCCCGCCGCATCCAGCAGCGTCTCGAAGAAACCATCGAGATTCCGCCGCTGCCGGAAACCGCACAGAAGATCATCAAGCTGCGTGTCGACCCCAACGCCACCGTGGACGACATCACCGGCGTGGTGGAAACCGACCCGGCGCTGGCCGCGCAGGTGGTCAGCTGGGCCGCCTCGCCCTACTACGCCGCGCCCGGCAAGATCCGTTCGGTGGAAGACGCCATCGTTCGCGTACTGGGCTTCGACCTGGTGATCAACCTCGCCCTGGGTCTGGCCCTGGGCAAGACCCTGAGCCTGCCCAAGGACCAGCCGCAGCACGCCACCCCCTACTGGCACCAGGCGATCTACACCGCCGCGGTGATCGAGGGCCTGACCCGCGCCGTGCCGCGCGCCGAGCGTCCGGAAGCCGGCCTGACCTACCTCGGCGGCCTGCTGCACAGCATTGGCTACCTGGTCCTGGCACATATCTTCCCGCCGCATTTCTCGCTGATCTGCCGGCACCTGGAGGTGAACCCGCACGTCGAGCACAACCTCGTCGAGCAGCACCTGCTGGGTATCACCCGCGAGCAGATCGGCGCCTGGCTGATGCGCACCTGGGACATGCCGGAAGAGATCTACACCGCACTGCGCTTCCAGCACGACCCGACTTACGCCGGCGACTACTCGGCCTACGCCAACCTGGTTTGCCTGGCGACCCGCCTGCTGCGCAACCACGGCATCGGCAGCGGCCCGGAGACCGATATTCCGCAGGACCTGCTGGACCGCCTGGATATCCCGCGCGAGAAGGCCGAAGACGCCGTGCGCAAGGTACTCGACGCCGAAGCGGTGCTGCGCGAACTGGCTAGCCAGTTCAACCCTGCACACTGAAACTGCTTTTGTAGGAGCGAGCTTGCTCGCGAACACTGGCCAGCACCGAGCGCCTCCGGTTCGCGAGCAAGCTCGCTCCTACAAGTGCTTTCGTGTCCCACGAAAAAGGCCCCATCAGGGGCCTTTTTTCTGTTCGTCGAAAGCGCCTCAGGCGGCTTTCTTCTCGCTGCCCGGCGCGGCCTTCTTCTTCGGCTTGAGGTACTTCACCAGGCCCTGGAACCAGATCACCAGGCCGGGGTTGCCCTGGATCTGGATGTCCTTGTTCTGGATGCCCTGCATGAACGCCAGTTGCGGGTTCTTCGAGGTCATGGTGGCGAAGCCGTAGGCGCCGTCCTTGAAGCCCAGCGCGAAAGCCGGCTGCGGATGGGTGCCGCGACGTGCGCTGACCTTGAGGTCCTTGACGATGTAGTGGCGGGCGACCTTGCCGTCGAGCGTGTGGAGCTGGAACACCAGGTCCTTGCCTTCGAGCTGCTTCTGGAACGCCGGGTTTTCGCGGCTGGCCTTGGCCATCAGGCGACCGAGCATCCACAGGAGTAGACGGAATTTCATGCACAAACCTCGACGTTCGAGACAAAAGTCTGCGCATTGTAGCCACTTTAAAAAGAGACTACATCCGGTCTTTTGGAGGGATTATGTAACTGGAGGAGGCAACCCGGAGCCGCTCTGGCTCCGGGCCTGAGCGATCAGTTGACCGCGTCTTTCAGCGCCTTGCCTGGTTTGAAGGCAACGGTGTTGCTGGCTTTGATCTTGACCGGCTCGCCGGTTTGCGGGTTCTTGCCGGTACGGGCGCCACGGTGGCGCTGAACGAAGGTACCGAAACCGACAAGGGTAACGCTGTCCTTGCGGTTGAGCGCGCCAGTGATTTCATCCAGCAGCGCGTTCAGCACCTTGTTGGCTTGTTCTTTGGTGAGGTCGGCCTTCTCGGCGATCGCGGTGGCGAGTTCTGGTTTACGCATAAATGCCTCTTTGACGGTTTGTTGTTGTTGTGTCCGTGCTGTCTTCCCAACAGCGCCCAAGGCACCGCAGGCTTGCCGAACAGGCTCTAGGCTGCGGCAGACGGGGGGAGAATGGCACGCCGAAAGCTGGTACGCCAGTATCGTCTGACAATTTGCGGGCACTTTCCCAAGGCAAATACGCCATTGGCGACGACTGTCACGCCAGCAGTGCAGGCAACTCTTTGTTCAGGGAGAGTTTTTCGCTCACTGCAGCCCCGGTGAGGGCGTATCCGAGCAATCGACCGGCGGTATCCCGGCACAACACCTTGAGGTCCGGGCCAGAGCCTTCCACCCGCCATTCACCCTCGCTGCCGCGCGGTGGCGGCGATACCACCAGCGGACACACCGGCGTCTTCACGGTCACCGGCATGGCGCCATAGGCCACCGGCGTCGGTTTGCCGGCCAGGGTCTGCGCCAGGGCGCGCGCGCAGGACATCAGCGGCATCACGTAGAGCAGGTTGAGGCCGTCGACTTCGGCGCAGTCGCCCAAGGCGTAGATGTTGGCGTGGGAGGTGCGCAGCTCGCGGCTGACCATCACGCCGCGGTTGATATCCAGGCCGGCAGCGGCGGCCAGGTCGATGCGCGGGCGCAGGCCGACGGCGGAGACGACGAGGTCGCAGGGGATCACCTGGCCATCGGAGAGGTGCGCTTCCAGGGCATCGCCGGCGCGCACCAGGCTGTTCAGCACCGGGCCAAGGTGGAAGCGCACGCCAAGGCCTTCCAGCCCCTGCTGCACAGCCAGGGCGGCGGCCGGGTGGAGCAGGCCGGGCATGACCTGTTCGCAGGGCGCCACCACGTCGAGCTGGTAGCCGCCGCTCGACAGGTCGTTGGCGAATTCGCAGCCGATCAGCCCGGCGCCCAGCAGCAGCACGCGGCGCTTGCCAGCGGCGGCGCTGCGGAAGCGCGCGTAGTCTTCCAGGTCGTTGATCGGGAAGATCAGGTCCTGGGCGTCGCCCTCGACCGGTACGCGGATGGTTTCCGCTCCCCAGGCCAGCACGAGGTCGCGGTAGTGGATTTCTTCTTCACCGATCCAGAGGCGCCGGTGGCCCGGGTCGATGCCGGTGACGCGGGTGTGGGTGAGGATGCGTGCCTTGAGCTGGTCGGCCATCGCGCCAGCTTCGGCCATGGCCAGGCCGTCGGCGTCCTTGTCCTTGGAGAAGCCGGTGGAGAGCATCGGCTTGGAGTAGGAGCGGCCGTCGTCGGCGGTGATCAGCAGCAGCGGCGTCTCGCTGTCCAGCTTGCGCCACTCGCGAGCCAGGTTGTAGCCGGCCAGGCCAGTTCCGATGATCACCAGCGGTGCGTTGTCGCTCATTGCTCTCTCACCTCAAAAATCGCCACTTTGGTAAAGACGGCACGGCGGCCATCGGGCCGCCGCATGAATTCGTTCGCGCGGACTGGTTTTAGGAAATTTCGATCATTTCGAAATCGATCTTGCCCACGCCGCAATCCGGGCAGACCCAGTCGGCCGGGATGTCTTCCCAGCGCGTGCCGGGGGCGATGCCCTCGTCCGGCAGGCCCAGTGCCTCGTCGTAGATGAAGCCACAGACCACGCATTGCCATTTGCGCATCGGCCAAGCCCTCCTGCGATGACCCGCTGAAGCTAACGTATCGGCGCGCACCGGCCAACGGCGGGCGCGACACCGGGGGGCGTCAGCAAGGCCAACCCGGCGCGTCTCCAGTCTACCCCGTCAGGAATGGGCTTGCCGGGCCCGGAAACGCGGACGGCGGCCCAAGGGCCGCCGTCGCGGGAGTCGATCCCGGCGGGATCAGCCGATCTCGATCATCTCGAAATCCAGCTTGCCGACGCCGCAGTCCGGGCACAGCCAGTCTTCCGGCACATCTTCCCAGCGGGTGCCGGCGGTGATGCCCTCTTCCGGCCAGCCCTTGGTTTCGTCATAGATCAGGCCACAAACCACGCACTGCCACTTCTTCATCCGCTATCACCCTCAGGTTCTTGTCGCTTGGACATCGGAGCATCCAATGTTCGGCTTTGTACTGGCGATGCCGCCCGCGCGCAAGCCCCTTGAAAGCACCGGATGGTCCGCCAAACCTTTGGTGGGGTTTGCCGTAATGCACTCTTGCGGACAACGCAATCGGCCGCGCAAAGGCGCCATGTTAAGCTGCCGCGTCCCTGGCCAACCGCAGTCGAAGCCGTGCCCGAAGCCGCCCTGATCCACCCGCCCCGCTGGCTCACCGCCGCCCAGTTACACCCCGCTCCCGCCGCCCAGGTCGTGGACTGGCTGTTCGACGAAGGCTCGCTGACGCGCCGGCTGACCGCGCTCTCCGCCGACCACTTCGCCGTACAGCCGCTGGCCGAGGGCTGGCACCGCCTGCGCACCGACGAATGCGCCGCACTGGGCGTGCCGGACGGCAGCCAGGGCTGGGTGCGCGAGGTGTACCTGAGGGGCCATGGCACGCCCTGGGTATTCGCCCGCAGCGTGGCCGCGCGTTCGGCGCTGGAAGGCTCGGGCTTCGACCTGCGCCTGCTCGGCACGCGCTCCCTGGGTGAGTTGCTGTTCAGCGACCGCGCCTTCCAGCGCGGGCCCATCGAGGTCTGCCGCTATCCGGCTGCCAGCCTGCCGGCCGATGTCCGCGCCGAGCGCCTCTGGGGTCGCCGCTCCTGCTTCAGCCGCGACGGCCTGGGCGTGCTGGTCGCCGAGGTTTTCCTGCCATCGCTGTGGCACCGCGTGGAACAACAGCCCGTATAATTCCCGGATCGCTTTCCGGAGGCCGCCATGTTCGTCGCCCTGATCAAACCCCTCGCCCGCCTGCATCCCCGCGCCTGGGACTTCATCCAGCTGACGCGCATGGACAAGCCGATCGGCATCTACCTGCTGCTCTGGCCGACGCTGTGGGCGCTATGGATGGCCAGCGGCGGCATGCCGAGCGTGAAGAACCTGGTGATCTTCGTCCTCGGCACCGTGCTGATGCGCATGGCCGGCTGCGTGATCAACGACTTCGCCGACCGCAAGCTCGATGGCCACGTCGAACGCACCAAGGCGCGCCCGCTGGCGACCGGCAGGATCACCGTGCGCGAGGCCTGGATTGCCTTCTTCACGCTGCTGGGGCTGAGTTTCCTGCTGGTGCTGTGCACCAACGCGCAGACCATCTGGCTGTCCTTCGGCGGGGCGGCGGTGGCAGCGCTCTACCCCTTCATGAAGCGCTACACCTACTACCCGCAGGTGGTGCTGGGCGCGGCGTTCTCCTGGGGCATCCCGATGGCCTTCACCGCGGCCAGCGGCACGCTGCCGGCGGTGGCCTGGCTGCTGTTCTTCGCCAACGTGCTGTGGACGGTCGCGTACGACACCTACTACGCGATGACCGACCGCGAGGACGACCTGAAGATGGGCATGAAGTCCACGGCGATCCTCTTCGGCGACGCCGACCGGGTGATCAACCTGAGCCTGCAGGGCCTGATGCTGCTGCTGCTGATCCTCGCCGGCAACAAGCTGGCGATGCACCTGGCCTACTACCTGGGCCTGGCTGTGGCGGCCGGCTGCTTTGCCTGGCAGTTCCATTCGACCCGCGATCGCGAGCCGATGAAGTGCTTCAAGGCCTTCCTGCACAACCACTGGGCAGGGCTGGCGATCTTCCTCGGTACTGTGGCGGACTTCGCCCTGCGCTGAAGTTAGACGCCACGTAGGAGCGAGCTTGCTCGCGAACCCCTTGATACCCAAGGTGCCAAGCAAGGTTCGCGAGCAAGCTCGCTCCTACGAAGAGCCGTTACGGCTTGGCCATGTGCCAGACGCCCATCTTGCCTTCGCCGGCCATGTCGCCGGCCTTCTGGTCCTGCACGAAGGTGTACAGCGGCTTGCCCTTGTAGGCCCACTGCACGGTGCCGTCATCGCGCTTGATCATGGTCCAGTCACCCGTTGCCTTGGCATCGGCCGAGGCCATCAGGGGCGGCCAGTTCTGCGCGCAGCCGCCGTTGCACATCGACTTGCCGCCACTGTCCTTGTCGAAGGTGTAGAGCGTCATGCCCGTGGCATCGACCAGCATGCCGTTCTTCTCCATACCGGGCTCTGCGGCCAGGGCGGACATCGCCGGCAGCATCAGGCCCAGTGCCAGGGCCGGGAATAGCAGTTTCATAGCTCGTCTCCTTGGAAGAGAGACCTCTGGTGAGGTGGAAACGGCGCGAGCTTCGGCGCAAAAGGCGGGCGGAGTTGCAGGCAGGGCCGGCCAGGGCGACGTCGACAACGCACTCACTACCGTCATCGCTAGAGTCCGGCAGATTTGCCTGCCGGCCGCACCGCCGACCGGGCCGGTGCGTTCCGTGTGCCGCGCAAGAACCACGTGGCGACCCGTTCAGCATAGTCGAGCGCTCTGCGACAAGGCTCGGCTAACATCCGGGTGTCACATTCATGAAATATTTCCGTTATCTAATGCGGCGCATTACAGAAATTCTGAGGCCTCAGCATGGTTGGCAAGACAATCCTCATCGTCGATGACGAAGCTCCGATCCGGGAAATGATCGCCGTGGCCCTGGAGATGGCCGGCTACGAATGTCTGGAGGCCGACAGCGCCCAGCAGGCGCACGCGGTGATCGTCGATCGCAAGCCGGACCTGATCCTGCTCGACTGGATGCTCCCGGGAACCTCGGGCATCGAACTGGCCCGCCGTCTCAAGCGTGACGAGCTGACCTCGGCCATCCCGATCATCATGCTCACCGCCAAGGGCGAAGAGGACAACAAGATCCAGGGCCTGGAAGTCGGCGCCGATGACTACATCACCAAGCCGTTCTCCCCACGCGAGCTGGTGGCCCGGCTGAAGGCCGTGCTGCGTCGCACCGGCGCCGGCGACAGCGAGACGCCGATCGAAGTCGGCGGCCTGTTGCTCGACCCGATCAGCCACCGCGTGACCATCGACGGCAAACCCGCCGAGATGGGCCCGACCGAATATCGCCTGCTGCAGTTCTTCATGACCCACCAGGAGCGCGCCTACACCCGTGGCCAGTTGCTGGACCAGGTCTGGGGCGGCAACGTCTATGTCGAGGAGCGCACGGTCGACGTGCACATCCGCCGCCTGCGCAAGGCGCTGGGCGAGGTCTACGAAAATCTGGTTCAGACCGTGCGCGGCACCGGGTATCGTTTCTCGACCAAAAGCTGACCCGGCTTCTCAACTGGCGGGCACAAGGAACGGAATTTCGTGACCCAGAACTGGAGTGGCGTGCTGATACGCCACCTGCTGCTAGTCGCCGCCGCCGGCGCGCTGCTCGGCCTGATTACCGGCCAGTACGGCTGGGCCATCGCCGTGGCGCTGGCCGCCTACCTCGGCTGGTCGACCTGGCAGTTGCTGCGCCTGCACAAGTGGCTGAAGAACCACCAGCCCGATGAAGCCCCGCCCGACGGCTACGGCCTGTGGGGCGAGGTGTTCGACAGCATCTACCACTTGCAGCGGCGCAACCAGCGGGCCCGCGGGCGCCTGCAGGCAGTGATCGACCGTATGCAGGAATCCACCGCGGCGCTGCGCGACGGCATGATCCTGCTCGACCGCGACGGCAACCTGGAATGGTGGAACCAGTCCGCCGAGCGCCTGCTGGGCCTCAAGAGCCCGCAGGACGGGGGCCAGCCGGTGACCAACCTGGTCCGCCATCCGCGCTTCAAGGAATACTTCGAGGGCGAGGATTACCGCGAACCGCTGGAGCTCGCCTCGCCCATCAGCGACAACCTGCGCCTGCAGTTCCACATCACCCTCTATGGCGCCGGCGAGCACCTGATGCTGGTGCGCGACGTGACCCGCGTCCACCAGCTGGAGCAGATGCGCAAGGACTTTGTCGCCAACGTCTCCCACGAGCTGCGCACCCCGCTGACGGTGATCGCCGGCTACCTGGAGACACTGCTGGACAACGTCGAGAACGTGAACCCGCGCTGGACCCGTGCGCTGCAGCAGATGCAGCAGCAAGCCGGGCGCATGCAGAACCTGCTCAACGACCTGCTCCTGCTGGCCAAGCTGGAAGCCACCGATTACCCGGCGGACAACAAGCCGGTGGCGGTGGACCTGATGCTGCTGTCGATTCGCAACGACGCCCAGGCGCTGTCTGGCGCGCGCAACCATCGCATCAGCCTGGAGGCGGACTCGAAGGTGAAGCTCAAGGGCAGCGAGGCGGAACTGCGCAGTGCCTTCTCCAACCTGGTATTCAACGCCGTGAAGTACACCCCCGAGGAAGGCGAGATCCGCATCCGCTGGTGGGGTGACGAGCAGGGTGCGCACCTGGCCGTGCAGGACAGTGGCATCGGCATCGATCCCAAGCACCTGCCGCGCCTGACCGAGCGCTTCTACCGTGTCGACTCCAGCCGCAACGCCAGTACCGGCGGCACCGGCCTGGGGCTGGCTATCGTCAAGCACGTACTGCTGCGCCATCGCAGCACCCTGGACATCAGCAGCGTGCCGGGCAAGGGCAGCAGCTTCACCTGCCACTTCCCGCCGCCGCAGGTCGAGAGTCGCGCATAACAGCCTTCCACTGCGACTCTTGTATGAGCGGGCTTGCCAGCCGGGCCCGCTGAACCGCATTCTTGTCCGTCCATTTGCTAACCAACAGAACCATGGACCCTTCCCCTAGTAGCCACTTCCTCACTTACTTCGCCGATTTCGGCCTGATCCTGTTCGCCCTGTTCCTCGTCGTGCTCAACGGCTTCTTCGTCGCCGCCGAGTTCGCCATGGTCAAACTGCGCTCCACTCGGGTGGAGACCATCGTCAAGCAACACGGCTGGCGCGGCACCATCCTGCGCAAGGTGCACAACCAGCTCGACGCCTATCTTTCCGCCTGCCAGCTGGGCATCACCCTGGCCTCCCTCGGCTTGGGATGGGTTGGCGAGCCAGCCTTCGCCGAACTGATCGAGCCGCTGCTGGCCGCCGTTGGCGTGCATTCCGAGGAAGTCATCCGCGGCGTCTCGTTCTTCAGCGCGTTCTTCATCATTTCCTACCTGCACATCGTGGTCGGCGAGCTGGCGCCCAAGTCCTGGGCGATCCGCAAGCCCGAGCTGCTGTCGCTGTGGACGGCGGTGCCGTTGTACCTGTTCTACTGGGCGATGTACCCGGCCATCTGGCTGCTCAACGCCAGCGCCAACACCATCCTGAAGATTGCCGGGCAAGGCGAGCCTGGCCCGCATCACGAGCACCACTACAGCCGTGACGAGCTGAAGCTGATCCTGCACTCCAGCCGCGCCCACGACCCGAGCGACCAGGGCATGCGCGTGCTGGCCTCGGCAGTGGAGCTGGGCGAACTGGAAGTGGCGGACTGGGCCAACTCCCGTGAAGATCTGGTCTACCTCGAGCGCAGCGCGCCGCTGGACGACATCCTCGCCACCATCCGCCGCCACAAGTACAGCCGCTACCCGGTGTACGACAGCGAGAAGGGCGAGTTCGTCGGCCTGCTGCACATCAAGGACCTGCTGCTGGCCCTCGCCACGCTGGACAGCCTGCCGGAGTCCTTCGACCTCGACGAGCTGACCCACCCGCTGGAGATGGTCACCAAGCACCTGCCGCTGGCTCGCCTGCTGGAGCAGTTCCGCCAGGGCGGCTCACACTTCGCCCTGGTGGAGGAAGCCGACCACAAGGTCGTCGGCTACCTGACCATGGAAGACGTGCTGGAGGTGCTGGTCGGCGACATCCAGGACGAACACCGCAAGGCCGAGCGCGGCATCGTCGCCTATCAGCCCGGCAAACTGCTGGTGCGCGGCGACACCCCGCTGTTCAAGCTGGAGCGTCTACTGAGCATCGACCTGGACCACGTCGAGGCGGATACCCTCGCCGGCCTGGTCTACGACACTTTGAAGCGCGTGCCGGAAGAAGAAGAAGTCCTGGATACCGAGGGCTTGCGCATCATCGTGAAGAAGATGAAGGGCCCGAAGATCGTTCTCGCCAAGGTGGTGAAGCTCGATTGAGCGCCCCCTCCTGAACGAAAAGGCTGCCCGAGGGCAGCCTTTTTTGTTGGTTCTTCGTAGGAGCGAGCTTGCTCGCGAACCTGCCCCAACATCGGCGCTGCCGGCGAACACCATTCGCGAGCAGGCTCGCTCCTGCAGGGACGCCGCGATGCGCTCAGTGCTCCCTGACCACCGCGAAATTCGGCAGCGTATCCACCGGCTGGGAGAAGTCGTAGGGAATCGACTCCAGCGCCAGGCCGACGTTGCGCTGCACCACGAAGTGCAGGTGCGGGCCGCTGCTGTTGCCAGTGTTGCCCGACTGCGCCAGCGGCGTACCGGTGCCGATACGCTGGCCTTCGCGTACCAGCACCGAGCCACGCATCAGGTGCAGGTACACCCCCATGGTGCCGTCGTCATGCAGTACGCGCACGAAGTTGCCGGACGGGTTCTTGCCGCGCCCGCTCTGGCCGTTCTCGATCTTCACCACGGTACCGCCACGCGCCGCCACGATGGGCGTGCCGACCGGCATGGCGATGTCCATGGCGTAGCGGCCCTTGCGGGTGAAGTGGCTGTAGCGACCATTGGCTCCCTGGGTCAGGCGGAACGGCCCGCCCACCCAAGGCAGCGCGTACTGGTGGAACAGCGGTGTCGGGCGCGGATCGCCCAGCGCATAGCGCAGCTTGGGCTTGTAGCGCAGCGGCTTGGCTGGGTCCAGCGGGGTCAGGGTAGCGAGGCGGATTGCGCTGCGCGGCGGCAGCACCCAGCGGATCGGCTTCTGCGGCACACCCACGGCATTCTGCGCGCCGGTCACGCTCAGCTCCACTTCCACTGGCGCGTACAGGTCGTTGCGCACCTGCAGCGTCTCGCCACCGGCGTGCTTCTTGGTTTCCAGCTTCACCTGTTCTTCCAGGTGCTCGACCATGCGATCGCGGAACACGAACACAGCCGCGCCCGCCACGGCTTTATCCGTGTAGGTGACCACGCCATTGGCGTCGGTGTACTTGTAGATGGTCACGGCCGAAGCCGTCCCGGCTACGGCCAAAAGACCGCAAAAGAGGATACTGCGCCCTAGCATGTCGACTCTGGTTATAGGTATGGCGACGCAGGCAAGACTAGCAGTGTCGCCGCCGCGTCGCGACCCGCCGCCGGTCGACCTGTGAAACAGTCCAACTTGCCGGCGGGAGGATTTGTAACCAGATCAGGCGCCCGGCACGTAATGCTTCTGCGAGCTGCCGCGGGCGATCAGGCGGGACAGGTAATCGAGCTTCTGCGGATCACGGTCGACGAAGCGGAAGGTCAGCTGCAGCCACTCGCTGTCCGGCTTGGGCTCCAGCGCGGCCACGGCATGCAGGTAGCCGTTGAGGCGAGCGACGTCGCTGTCTTCTTCCAGGTCCAGCACGGCGCTTTCAAGCACCTGCGGCAACGGCGTGCCGCGCTTCACCACCAGCAGCGCTTCCTTGAGGCTGAGTGCCTTGATCACGCACGGCAGGTTCGCGGAGGGCAGGCGCAACTGGCCCTGCTGGCCCTTGGCGCCGCTGCGCGCGGCCGGAGCAGCCGCCGCCGCTGCCGGAGCGGCCGATGCCGGGCGAGGCGCTGCAGATGCCGCCGATGGGCGCACGACCTCGGCCTTGCCACCGGTAAGAGCGGCCAGGGAGTCATTGGGCATGGAGCCGACCAGGCTACGCTGCGGAGCCTGGGCTGCCAGGGCCTCCAGCTTGCCGACGCGAGACAGGGCCTTCTTCACCTTGCTCACCAGCTGGTCATTGGAGAACGGTTTGCCGATGAAGTCGGAGACGCCGGCCTGGATGGCCTGCACCACGTTGTCCTTGTCACCACGGCTGGTGACCATGATGAAGGGCGTGGTCTTCAGGCTGTCCTGCTCGCGGCACCAGGTGAGCAGTTCGATCCCCGACAGCTCGGGCATCTCCCAGTCGCAGAGGATCAGGTCCACCGGCTGGCGCGCCAGGAACTGCTGCGCCTTGCGACCGTTGATTGCCTCGTCGATCTGCAGACCGGGGAAGTGGTCCCGCAGCCCTTTCTTCACCAGGTCACGGATGAACGGAGCATCATCCACGACCAGCACACTGACCTTGCCCATCGGCATCTCCCGAAATCGATAGGGCGAAGGATAGCCTTGCCAGGTGGCTACATGCCATTGGCTCGGGACCACTCGGCCATAAAATGACGAACCCGGCGCAAGGGCCGGGTTCGCTCTGGCACGGCAGTCCGGCTTATTCGGCCTTGTCGGCCTTGCCAGCGGTGCCCTGTACTTCTTCCTTCATGCGGGTCAGGCCGAGGTGGCGAACATCGGTGCCACGCACCAGGTAGATCACCAGTTCGGCGATGTTGCGCGCGTGGTCGCCGATGCGCTCCAGCGAACGCAGGGCCCAGATGACGTTGAGCACGCGCGAGATGGCCCGCGGGTCTTCCATCATGTAGGTCACCAGCTCCCGCAGAGCGGTCTTGTACTCGCGGTCGACGGTCTTGTCGTACTGCGCGACCGACAGCGCCAGGTCAGCGTCGAAGCGGGCGAAGGCGTCCAGCGCCTCCTGCACCATCTTGCGCACCTGGTTGCCGATGTGGCGCACTTCGACGTAGCCGCGCGGCGACTCGCCTTCCTCACACAGCTGGATGGCGCGGCGGGCGATCTTCGAGGCTTCGTCGCCGATGCGCTCGAGGTCGATCACCGACTTGGAGATGCTGATGATCAAGCGCAGGTCGGAGGCAGCCGGCTGGCGACGGGCGAGGATGCGCAGGCACTCCTCGTCGATGTTGCGCTCCATCTGATTGATCTGGTCGTCGATCTCGCGCACTTGCTGGGCCAGGCCGGAGTCGGCATCGATCAGCGCGTTGACCGCGTCGTTGACCTGCTTCTCCACCAGGCCACCCATGGCCAGCAGATGGCTGCGCACATCTTCCAGCTCGGCATTGAACTGCTGCGAGATGTGGTGGGTAAGGCTTTCTTTGTTGATCATGTTCGCTCCGCGAAAGCCGCTGGCTCCGGGCCGCTGGCTGGTGGTGTTCTCCGGGAAGTTCTAGCGCGCAGGCAATACCGCGAAACTAGCCGTAGCGACCGGTGATGTAGTCTTCTGTCTGCTTCTTGGCCGGGTTGGTGAACAGGGTATCGGTATCGCCGAATTCGATCAGCTTGCCCATGTACATGAACGCCGTGTAGTCGGAGACGCGCGCGGCCTGCTGCATGTTGTGGGTCACGATGACGATGGTGAACTTGGATTTCAGCTCGTAGATCAGCTCTTCGATCTTCAGGGTGGAGATCGGGTCCAGTGCCGAGCAGGGTTCGTCGAGCAACAGGACTTCCGGCTCCACGGCGATGGTACGGGCAATGACCAGGCGCTGCTGCTGACCGCCGGAAAGGCCGAGGGCGGATTCGTGCAGGCGGTCCTTCACTTCATCCCACAGGGCCGCGCCCTTGAGTGCCCACTCGACGGCTTCGTCGAGCACGCGCTTCTTGTTGATGCCCTGGATGCGCAGGCCGTACACCACGTTCTCGTAGATGCTCTTGGGGAACGGATTGGGCTTCTGGAACACCATGCCGACGCGACGACGCAGCTCGGCGACATCGACGTTCTTGGCGAAGATGTTGTGGCTGTCCAGCAGGATCTCGCCCTTGACGTTGCAGCCGTCGACCAGGTCGTTCATGCGGTTGAAGCAGCGCAGCAGGGTGGACTTGCCGCAGCCGGACGGGCCGATGAAGGCGGTCACGCGCTGCTTGGGAATGTTCATGCTGACGTCGAACAGCGCCTGCTTTTCGCCGTAGAACAGGCTCAGGCCGGGCACTTCGAGGGCGACGGTCTCGCTTTCCAGGTTCATGCCCTGGCGCTCGCCACGACCGAGCGCGCTGATGTCGATGCCGTGGGATGCGGTTTCATGTTGCATGTTCAGTCTCCTTGGGAGGCTTGGCGGCGGGCTCGGCCCGCCGCCTGCAGAATCAGTTTTCCAGCGCCTTGTACTTTTCGCGCAGGCGGTTACGAATGGCGACGGCCGAGAAGTTCAGCAGGGCGATCACCATCACCAGCAGCAGCGCGGTGGCATAAACCAGCGGGCGCGCGGCCTCGACGTTCGGGCTCTGGAAGCCGACGTCATAGATGTGGAAGCCCAGGTGCATGATCTTCTGGTCCAGGTGCACGTACGGGTAGTTGCCATCCACCGGCAGCGCCGGTGCCAGTTTCACCACGCCCACCAGCATCAGCGGCGCCACTTCGCCGGCGGCGCGAGCCACGGCGAGGATCAAGCCGGTCATCATCGCCGGGCTGGCCATTGGCAGGACCACTTTCCACAGGGTCTCGGCCTTGGTCGCACCCAGGGCCAGCGAACCTTCGCGGGTAGCGCGCGGGATGCGCGCCAGGCCTTCTTCGGTCGCCACGATCACTACCGGCACCGCGAGGATGGCCAGGGTCAGCGAGGCCCAGAACAACCCCGGCGTACCGAAAGTCGGCGCCGGCAGGGCTTCGGGGAAGAACATCCGGTCGAGCGAGCCACCCAGCACATAGACGAAGAAGCCCAGGCCGAACACACCGTAGACGATCGCCGGAACGCCCGCGAGGTTGTTCACCGCAATGCGGATGATGCGGGTCAGCAGGCCCTGGCGAGCGTACTCGCGCAGGTAGACGGCAGCGATTACACCGAACGGGGTGACGATCACCGCCATCACCAGGGTCATCATCACGGTGCCGAAGATGGCCGGGAAGATACCGCCTTCGGTGTTGGCTTCACGCGGGTCGTCGCTGAGGAACTCCCACAGCTTCTTGAAGTAGAAGCTCAGCTTGGTCGCCACGCCCATCTGGTTGGGCTGGTAGGCATGCACCAGCTTACCGACGCTGATTTCGGTTTCCTTTCCGGAAGCATCGCGCATGACGATGCTGTCGCGGTTGAACTCCTGGTGCAGGCCGTTGAGCCGCTCTTCCAGCACCTTGTACTGGGCGTTCAGCTCGGCGCGGCCGGCGGCAATGTCGGCCTCGGCGGTGGCATCCAGCTTGTTGTTCAGCTGCAGGCCACGCTCTTTCAGGCGCAGGCGTTCCAGGCCGTGGTTGATGCCGCCGATGTCCTTCTTCTCCAGCTGATACAGCCTGGAGTAGAGCTCGTCGACGCGCTTCAGGCGAGCTTGTAGTTCGGCCATGGCGGCCGGACCTTCGGCGACCACCTTGCCGTTTTCCTTGACGCTCAGCAGGTAGCCATAGAAGTTGCCCCACTCGCGGCGTTCCAGGGTGACCAGATCGGCGGGGTGGCGACGGTCGGTCAGCCACTCGCCGATCACCCAGGAGAAGTCGCTGCCGTAGAGGTCGCGGTTGCCCAGTTTGAGCAGTTCACGGGTCATGAACTCCGGACCGTTGTCCGGGACCGGCAGACCGGCACCGCGCAGGCGTTCGCGCGGTACCTGTTCGATCTGCACTTCTTCGCCGATCAGCGTCTTGGGCGTTTCACCGGGGACGCTGTAGCTCGCCTCGATCACGTCCGCCGGCCAGAAGTGGCCGAGACCGCGCACGGCGATCACGGAGAGCAGACCGATGGTCATGATCACGGCGATGGACACAGCCCCTGCGTTCATCCACACCCAGGGAGAACCGCTGGCAAACCACGCTTTGACGGATTCCTGTTTCTGTTTCACGGAACGTAGCCTCGTCGGGCGTCGCTTAGAGCGACGCGTATTTCTTGCGCAGGCGCTGACGGATCAGCTCTGCCAGGGTGTTCATCACGAAGGTGAAGGACAACAGCACCAGTGCCGAGAGGAACAGCACGCGGTAGTGAGTCCCGCCCACCTCCGACTCGGGCATTTCCACCGCGACGTTCGCCGCCAGCGTGCGCATGCCCTGGAAGATGTTGACGTCCATCACCGGGGTGTTGCCGGTGGCCATCAGCACGATCATGGTCTCGCCCACGGCGCGGCCCATGCCAATCATCAGCGCGGAGAAGATGCCCGGGCTGGCAGTCAGGATCACCACGCGGGTCAGCGTCTGCCAGGGCGTGGCACCCAGGGCCAGGGAGCCGTAGGTCAGGCTGCGCGGCACGCTGAAGATGGCGTCTTCGGCGATGGAGAAGATGTTCGGGATCACCGCGAAGCCCATGGCCAGGCCCACTACCAGTGCGTTTCGCTGGTCGTAGGTGATGCCCAGGTCATGGCTGATCCACAGGCGCATGTCGCCTCCAAAGAACATGGTCTCCAGATGGGGGCTCATCCACAGCGCAAAAGCGCCAGTCGCGAGGACCACCGGGATCAGGATCGCTGCTTCCCACCCAGCCGGCAGGCTCAGGCGGATGCGCTCGGGCAGGCGGCTCCAGAGCAGGCCGGCGGCCAGGATGCCCAGCGGCGTGAGCAGCAGCAGGCTGAAGATGCCCGGCAGGTGGCCTTCGACGTACGGTGCGAGGAACAGGCCGGCGAAGAAGCCGAGGATCACGGTCGGCAGCGCTTCCATCAGCTCGATTACCGGCTTCACCTTGCGGCGCATGCCCGGAGCCATGAAGTAGGCGGTGTAGACGGCGGCGGCAATAGCCAACGGAGCGGCCAGAATCATCGCGTAGAACGCGGCCTTCAGGGTACCGAAGGTCAGCGGCGACAGGCTCAGCTTGGGCTCGAAGTCGGTAGTCGCGGCGGTGGACTGCCAGACGTAGCTGGGCTTGTCGTAGCTCTCGTACCAGACCTTGCCCCACAGCGCGCTGAACGACACTTCCGGGTGCGGGTTGCTCACGACGAAGCGGCGCAGTTCGCCTCCCTGCTCGAGGATCAGGCGGTTGGCGCGCGGCGAGAGTGCCATGGCACCGGCCGACGGAGCGACGTTCTCTACAAGCAGCGTGCGGTGCGCGGTGCTATGGAAGATGCCCAGGTTGCCCTGCTTGTCGAGCGCCAGGAAGCCCTTGCGGCGCTGCTCCGAGGCGATGCTGGCGATCGGCTGGTCACCCAGCTTGAAGTCGCGCACGTGGGACAGGCGCGGTTCGCCGTCTTCGCCACGGGCCATGAACCACTGGCCAATGCCGCCCTTGGAGTCGCCGACCATCAGCGAGATGCCGCCGAGCAACTGGGTGCTCGCGGTCACTTCGGCGGAGGCGTCATCCAGCAGCTTGTAACGGCCGTTGAGCTGGTGAGTGTTCAGGTCGAACACATCCGCCTGGGCGCGACCATTGAGCACATAGAGCCACTGTTTGCGCGGGTCCATGTAGATGGCCTTCACCGGCTCGGCAATCTGCGGCAGGTTGATCCGCTCTTCCTGCAGGGTGCTCTCGCCGGTCAGCATGTTTTCCTGCTGGGTCAGGCCGAGCAGGAGCATCTCGCTACCGGTGGAAGCGGCAACCAGCAGGCCGTCGTCACCCGAGACAATCGCCACATGCTCCAGGGGGCGACCCTGGGGATCCAGGCTCATCGCGGCTTCGCCGTAGGGATAGTCGATCTGCGGGGTGATGGTCTTGTGGTTGTCCGGGTAGGTGACCTTGTAGGTGTGCTTGAACACCAGCACCTGGCCGTTGGACAGGCCCAGCGCGACGGTCGGGTGCCCTGGCTGGTCCTCGGCGATGGAAGTCACGCTGGTGCCGGCAGGCAGCTTCAGCGCAACGCGGTCCATCTCGTCGCCTTTCTTGGCGTCGAAGAACACCACTTCGCCATTGGCCGCGACGCGCATACCCACCATGTTCTGCTCTTCGATGCTCAGCAGCAGCGGCGCCTGGGCCGTTTTCAGCCAGGCCGGAGCCAGGGGGTCACGCGTCTCCAGTTCGGCGCCGCGGAACAGCGGCAGCACGACGTAGGCGAGGTAGAAGAAAATCAGGGTAATGGCTGCCAGCACGGCGAGACCGCCGACCAGCACGTACCAGCGGGTCAGTCGATCCTTGAGCGCCCGGATACGGCGCTTGCGCTGCAGGGCAGGCGTATTGAAATCGATCCGCTCGGGGAGAGAAGAAGTCATCGGGGAGTTGGCCATGTCGTTCATGGAGTGACACCCTAGCGGCTCTGTATGACAGAAAGATGACATGGAAGTGACGCGACAAAGCCCACCAGCAGAGCCATGCTGGCGGGCTCGGTCGATAAAGCGTCAGCCCATGCCGGGCGGCGGTTTCCGCCCGGTTAAAGGGCTGATTACAGACCCAGGTCCTTGATCGCTTTTTCGGCGACTTTGGACGGCAGCGGGATGTAGCCGTCTTTCACGACAACCTGCTGGCCAGTCTTGGAGAGCACCATCTTCAGGAACTGGGCTTCCAGCGGGTTCAGCGGCTTGTTCGGTGCCTTGTTGACGTAGACATAGAGGAAGCGCGACAGCGGGTAGGTGCCGTTCAGGGCATTCGCTTCGTTGTCTTCGATGAACTCGCCGCCTTCTTTCTTGGCCAGGGCAACGGTCTTCACGCTAGCGGTCTTGTAACCGATACCGGAGTAGCCAACGCCATTCAGGGACTGGCTGACCGACTGAACCACGGAAGCCGAACCCGGCTGCTCGTTGACGTTCGGCTTGTAGTCGCCTTTGCACAGGGCTTCTTCCTTGAAGTAGCCATAGGTGCCGGACACCGAGTTACGACCGAACAGTTGGACGGGCTTGTTGGCCCAGTCACCGGTCAGGCCCAGGTCACCCCAGGTCTTCACTTCCGACTTGCCGCCGCACAGGCGGGTGGAGGAGAAGATGGCGTCGACCTGCTGCATGGTCAGGCCTTTGATGGGGTTGTCCTTGTGCACGAAGATCGCCAGGGCGTCCACAGCCACCGGAACAGCAGTCGGCTTGTAGCCGTACTTCTGTTCGAAGGCCTGCAGCTCGACGTCCTTCATCTTGCGGCTCATCGGACCCAGGTTGGCGGTGCCTTCGGTCAGAGCCGGCGGCGCAGTCGAGGAGCCGGCGGCCTGGATCTGCACATTAACGTTCGGGTACAGGCGCTTGTACTCTTCCGCCCACATGGTCATCAGGTTGGCCAGAGTGTCGGAACCGACGCTCGACAGGTTGCCCGACACACCGCTGGCTTTCTGGTATTCCGGCAGGGCCGGATCGATCGCGGCTACCGCACTGGCGGTGCCTACGCCTGCAGCGACAAAAGTCAGGGCCGCCATCAAACGCTTGAGTTTCATGCCTTGCTCCTTAAGGAGAATGGGGTTGGATGGAACGGGGGCCAGTATCGTCAGGCCGCATGAAGACTCTATGACGCGAATGTGACAGTTGGATGAAATGCCATCAGTGAGGCAGCAGGCGTTTTGTAACAGGAACACAGCTGTCCGCAGGAAAGGGAGAGAAACACTGAAATAGCTGTTCTAGAGCGGCTATGAGCCAAGATTTCAGCTCAGCCAGCGAACGTATGCAGGCGCGCGGCGTGCCTCATCCAGCCATGATCATGGCGATGAGGAAGCAGCTCATGCACACCAGGTAAGGCAACAGGAGCCATTTATAGATGCCGTGCCGGCGCCCGAGAAAGAAGCCAAAACCTGGGATGATCAAGGCGAGAAGCGCGGCTGGCCCGGCTCGCGTCACAAGCAGGCAGAAGGCGAGCAACTGACCGACGCTGAGACTCAGGACGCCCAGCAGGATCAAGCTAGAAATCAACGTTTCCATGTCGAGCAGCATCCTTTTTCGCGCCACAAAAGCAAAACCCCCGGCCAGCTTTGCTGACCAGGGGTCTTGGGATAGGAGCTTGACGATGA
>NZ_PEKX01000024.1 GCF_002796985.1 Pseudomonas sp.
GTTACCTATGTCTCCCGACACCTGTTACCCATGTGTCCCGGCAGAACACTTGCGATACCCATCCTACGTGCGCATTTCCCGGCGGGCTTGGGAGCTCGGGATCATTCGTCTTCCCGCGCCGGAATCCACCACTCCTCGCCGCGCACCGTGCGGATGTACTCCGGCCAGCGGAAGCGGTGCGGGACCTTGAAGTCCTTCGGCAGCAGCGGCGCCTGCCACTGTTCGCCGCCGATGCCGCCTCCGGTGCGCTGGTTGAACTCACGGGTCGCTTCGGCCAGCAGGTCGGCGTCGGTGAACAGTTCGATCAGCGTGCTGCCGATGGTCTTGGCGGCCACGTCGATCATCGGGTCGATGGCCTCGCGGATGCCGCCCAGGGCGTTGGACACCCAGTCCGGGTAGGTGAAGCCGGCGGGCGCGCTGAGCATCGGCCGGGCCACGTAGAGGCGCACGGTCGGACAGTGCCAGGTGTATTCGGGGTAGTCGTCGGAGGTCAGGTACTTCTGCCAGGCCGGCATCTGCAGGCGCATCTGCCGCTCGCATTCCTGCGGTTCGATCAGCGCCTGGGTGGCCGGCAGGAAGGGTTCGTCCATGGGTTCCAGGCCGAGGTTCGCCTGGATTTCCCGCGCCACGGCGATGGCCTGCTCACCCCAGCTGGGTGCGCCGATGGCGGCGAGGTTGTCGTAGCAGGCCTGGGCCAGCGCGTGGTTGGCCAACCCGCCACGGGACTTGCAGACCCAGGTCTTCTTCCACTGGCAGCCGGTGGCCATGGCCGCGGCGGCGGCGTTGTTGTCCATCACCGTGGAGATGGTCTCGGCCTGCTCGATGGAGTCGCAGCGCAGCAGGTACTGGATCTGCGAGATGTGCGGCGGCAGGTTATCGGCGGTGGCTTGCCCGGCGGTGAGGATGGCTTCGTTGAAGCTCCACAGCCCGGTGAACGGCAGCGTCGAGCGGCGCAGGCTCTCGTTCAGCGTGTAGAAATGCACCAGCGCGTCGTTGGCGCCAGGGGCGCGGGCGGCCAGGTGGTTCTGCGGGATCGGGCTGTAGCGGTCGGCGGCGATCCAGTTCTGCGGGTCTTCGCAGGTGAAGGTGTAGATGTACGAGTAGGCGATGCCGCAGTGGGTGTCCCAGGTGGTGGTGTTGTTCAGCGGCAGCATGTACGTGGGATGGAAGCTGACGGCCGCGTCGAGGTCGTCGTAGTAACCCTTGGCGGCGTGCACGGGCTTGGAGGCGCGTAGCTTTTCCGCCGGTTCGCCGAAGAATTTGAGGGTGCCCTTGATGCCGAATTCCAGCATCGCCGCCTTGGCCGCCAGCACACCACCCAGGGCGCTGATGCCCAGCGCGGAGTGCGGGTCGGTGTGGCCCGGCGCGTACTTCGACAGGCCGTCGCGCGGCATCGGTCGGGTCGCCGCCGCCTGGCAGTTACCGGGTACCGCGTCGTATTCGGCGTAGGTAGCAAGGATCGGCCCTTCGCCATTGCTGCCATCGCCATTGCTGAAAGTAGCGACGAAGGCGGTGGGCATGCCGCCGCTGCCCTCTTCCACCGTGAAGCCTTCCTGGCGCAACAACTCCACGTACCAGGCGCAGGACTTGTACTCGCGGAACGCCGGCTCGGCGAAATGCCAGATCACCTGATGCCAGTCGGACAACTGATGGCGGTGCTCGTCGATCCACTGCTGGACGTAGGCCTTGAATGTCGACATGGCGGCTTCCTCATCGTTGCCTGTTGTTGTTGTCGTGTGGCCTAGTATTGGTGAAGCGGAATTTGCAACAAGCGCAGGATTTCGCCACCCCATGTCCTGTTAGTTTCACCAATATCCTTTCACCGATGGAGCAATGAGCGCCCCATGCACTTTCCCTCGATGACCGCCCTGCGGGCGCTGGACGCCGTGGCCCGGCTGGGCAGCGTGTCCGCCGCCGCGACCGAGCTGAACCTCACCCGCAGCGCGGTCAGCCATCGCCTCGCCACGCTGGAGGAGCGCCTGGGCTTCGCCCTGACCGAGCGCACCGGGCGCGGCATTCGCCTGACCTATCGGGGGGAGAGGTATGCCCGCGACGTGCGGCGCATCCTCGCGGAGGTGCAGCTGGCCGGCAGCAGCTTCGACGAGCAGCAGGTCCGCGGCCCGCTGTGCGTGAGCTGCAACCCCGGCTTCGCCACCTACTGGCTGTGCCAGCACCTGGGCGACTTCCTCGCGCAGTACCCGCAGGTGCAGTTGCACGTGGTGACGCCGCGCGTGCCGCAGGACACCAGCGCCAGCGACGCCGACCTGTTCATCGCCTACGGCAGCGGCGACTGGCCGAACCAGACGGTGGAGCAGTTGGTGGCGCTGCACTTCTTCCCGGTCTGCAGCCCGCGCCTGATTCACTCGCGCGGCGGCCTGCAGCAGCCGGCGGACCTGGCCCACTACACGCTGCTGCACATGAATGATTTCGCCGACTGGCGCCTGTGGCTCGGCGCGGTGGGTGCGAGCGCGATCGATCACCGCTCCGGCGTGCTGTTCGCCGATGCGCCCTGCACCATCGCCGCCTGCATCGCCGCCCAGGGCGTGGCCATCGGCGACAACCTGCTCAGCGGCGACGCCCTCGCCCGTGGCCTGCTGGTACGCCCGTTCGACATCACCATCCAGTCCAGCCGTGGCTACTTCCTGGTGACCGACCCGGTGAAGGCCGAGCGCGCGGTGGTGAAGGCCTTCAGCCAATGGCTGAAGGCCCGTGTCGCCTCCACCACCCAGAGTGCCAGCGACCTCAGCCGCCCGCCCCTGGCGATTTCACCGGAGGCGGAACTGGCGCGCTGAGCGTCAGGCGATGCGGCGCAGCCCTTTGCGCGCCTTGGCGGAGCGGGTGTAGCGGAACAGGTCCTTGGGATCGTTGTCCTCGTCCTCGCTCCACGGCACCAGGTCGATGCGCTCGCCGAGCTCCAGGCGGCTGGCCTGTTCGTTCACGTAGCGCAGTGCGGAGTAGTCTTCGAGGGCGAAGCCGACCGAGTCGAAGATGGTCACCTGCTCGGCGCTGTCGCGCCCGCCAAGCTGCCCGGCCAGCACGCGCCAGAGGTCGGTCACCGGGAAGTCCGCCGGCATCTGCTGGATCTCGCCTTCGACGCGCGATTGCGGCTCGTACTCGACGAACACCTTGCCGGCGCGCAGGACGTCGGCGTGCAGTTCGGTCTTGCCCGGGCAGTCGCCGCCCACGCCGTTGATGTGCATGCCCGGCTCGATCATCTCCGGGGTGAGGATGGTCGCGTAGGCCTTGTCGGCGGTCACCGTGGTGACGATGTCGGCGCCGCGTACCGCTTCGGCGGTGGAGCCGGCGCGGATGATCTTCAGGTTGGGCACGTCCGAGAGGTTGCGGATCAGCTTTTCCGTGGCCTGCGGGTCGATGTCGTAGACGGCGATTTCCTCGATGCCCAGGTGGTGATGGAAGGCCAGGGCCTGGAACTCGCTTTGCGCGCCATTGCCGATCAGCGCCATGCGTCGCGAATCCGGGCGGGCCAGCGCGCGGGCGGCCATCAGCGAAGTGGCGCAGGTGCGCAGTGCGGTGGCTACGGTCAGCTCGGACAGCAGCACAGGGTAGCCCGTCTCGACGTCCGCCAGCACGCCGAAGGCCATGACGGTGAACAGGCCGCGCTGGGTGTTCTGCGGGTGGCCGTTGACGTACTTGAAGGCATAGCGGGCGGTGTCGGACACCGGCATCAGTTCGATGACGCCGATCTCGGAGTGGTTGGCGACGCGGGCGGATTTGTCGAAGGACTCCCAGCGCACGAAGTCCTGGGCGATGGTGTCGGCGAGTTCGCCGATGAAGCGGGCGACACCGATCTGCTGGACCAGTTGGGACATCGTGGGGACGTCAACGAAGCGAGTCATGGTGGGGTCTCCGATTGTTGTGATTGGACTTTTCTGTCGGTGTCTGCGAACTGCACCGCCCCGCTCCAGCATGCCTCGAACAGCGGGCACAACTACGTCGCAGAGGCCCTGGATCAGGTCTGCACTTCAGGAGAGGGGCCACACGATTCTCCCACCTGCCCCGGAGAAAACCCGGCTGTAATGGAGGGCCTGGCCGGCCGATCCGGCTGTATTGGAGGGTCGCGACAGCCGATTCGGCTGTGCTTGCGGCAGCCGCTGGCGGGGGGATATCACGGCTGGAAAACGCAGGAGAACAGCGAGTCCACCGCGCTAGCTGGCGGACTCCTTGATGGTCGTCAGCTCGGGGTGGGCGACCAGCTTGTCGATGTGCAGGCTCTCATCGTTCAGCCAGGTTTCGGTCAGCGCGCGGTAGTGCTCCATGTCCCGGCAGCGCATGCGCACGCTGTAGTCGAAGGTGCCGCTGATCAGCTGGCAGTGCAGCACTTCCGGGCAGGCAATCATGCGCGCCTCGAAGGCCTTCTGCGCGGTGCGGCCACTCTGGTTGGACAATGCGACCAGCACCAGCAGCGACAGGCCCGAGGCAATCTTCTGCTCGTCGATGACGGCGCCGTAGCCCCGGATGATGCCGTGCCGCTCCAGCTTGCGGACGCGCTCCTGGCAGGGGCGCGGGGTGAGATGGACCAGCGCGGACAGCTTGCCGTAGGTGATGCGGCCCTGGTGACGGAGGATGCGGATGATCTCCTCGTCGATGCGGTCCAGGGTGAAGGCTGTGCTGCTGTCCTGATCTTTCCTGCTCATGCTGCTTCGCTGGCTTTTGTGACAACTCGTGGGTCGTGGCGGCGTCCCTGCGCCGCCCGATCTTTATGGGGCACGTCCCGCCGTCTGTCAAAGCGCGCCGTGCCGTCTGCGACAGCACGGCGCACCTGCTCAGATTTCCCGCGCCAGCTCGCTGCCGTTGCCGCGCCGGCTGAGCACCGCGAGGTACACCAGGCCGATGGCGATCCAGCCCGCGCCGAGGGTCTGCGCCTCGGTGCTCATGCTGATCAGCACGTAGGCGATGATCACCAGGCCAACCAGCGGGAACACCAGGTGGCGCAGCACCTGGCCGCTCTTCTGGCGAATGAAGTAGTGGTTGATCACCGTCAGATGCAGCAGGCAGAAGCCGGTCAGCGCGCCGAAGTTGACCAGCGAGGTGAGCACATCCGGCGAGTCGAGGAAGTAGATGCCGATGCCCAGCGACAGCACGCCCACCAGGTACAGGCTGATGTGCGGGGTCTGGTATTTCGGGTGCACCTTGGCCAGCACGCGCGGCAGCTTGCCGTCACGGGCCATGGAGTACAGCAGGCGCGAGACGGCGGCCTGCGAGGTGATCGAGACGGTTACGCCCCAGGCCAGCGCGGTGGACACCGCCGTCAGCGTGGAGAGCCAGCTGCCGCCCGCCGCTTCGGCGATCTCGTAGAAGGCGGTGTCGGCCGACTTGAAGGTCATGCCGGCGGCCAGGTCCGTGGCCAGCCAGGTCTGCACGATGAAGATGGCGCCCATGACGAACAGCGCGATCAGCGAGGCGCGGCCGATCTGCTTGGCCGGGTCGCCCTTGACCTCTTCGGCGAGGGTGGAGATGGCATCGAAGCCGAGGAACGACAGCACCGCGATGGACACCGCCTTCATCACCAGGCCGAGGTTGAAATGCTCCGGTTGCAGCAGCGGTTCGAGCGTCAGCCGGCCGTTGCCGAGGCCGCCTTCCAGTGCGTGGTAACCCACCGCCAGGAAGATCGCCAGCACCACCAGTTCGGCGATCAGGAACAGTAGGTTGAAACGCGCCGCCAGGGTGATGCCGCGCAGGTTGATGAGCGTGGCGGACACCAGGAAGATCAGCATGAAGACCAGCTTGGGGATCGCCGGGAACAGGTGGTTCAGCGCCAGCGCGCTGAACACGTAGAGCAGCGGCGGGATCAGCAGGTAGTCCAGCAGCAGGACCCAGCCGGCGATGAAGCCGACGTTGGGGTGGATGCCGCGCTGGGCATAGGAGTACACGGAACCGGCGATGGGAAACGCGCGGGACATGGCGCCATAACTCAGCGCTGTGAAAAGCATCGCCACCATGCCCACCAGGTAGGCCATAGGCACCATGCCGTGGGCGTCGGCGTGAACCCAGCCGTACACGCCGAAGGGGGCGATCGGGATCATGAAGATCATCCCGTAGATCACCAGGTCGCCGAGCGTCAGGCTCCGGCGAAGTTGTTGCTTGTATCCGAACTGTTCGATAGCCACGGGGCACTTCCTCTGGGAACGGCAGCTTTTAGGGTTCGGCGCTCGAGCGCTGAATTGTTGTTGTTTTCAGAACCTGCCCGGCCGGTCGAACACACCGGACCTGGCTTGGGTCCTCAGAGCCAGGGAGCCAGGCGCGCGGCCCAGGCTTCCACCCCTTGCGGGGTCCGCAGTCCGTCATTGCGGATTTCGATCAGCACAGCGTCCACGCCGCGCTCGTCGCCATGCACCGGGACAGTCATGTCCTCCAGCGGGTCGATCACATAGGGTTGGTTGGCGCCGATTTCTTCACCGCTCTCCCTGAGGCCCGCCACCATGCGCTGGGCATAGGCTTCAGCCTTCGCGTAGAGCACCCCGGCGACCCACGGACGAGGCTCGCCGCGATAGCTGGGGGTGAAGCTGTGCACGCCGACCAGCCGGGTGGGCCGGCCGGCGGCCAGGCGTTCGTCGAGCAGCGCGGTCAGTTGCCGGTGGAAGGGCTCGAACAGGCTCGCCACCCTCTCCTGCCGGGCCGCCACGCTGAGGTTGCGGTTGCCGGGGATCGGGTAGATCTCGCTGTGCTCGGGGATCGCATCCGGCGCCGACAGCGGACGATTCAGGTCGATCAGCAGGCGCGAGTAGTTGGCCACCAGCAGCGTGGCGTCCAGGCGCGCCGACAGTTCGCGGGCCAGGTCCAGCGCGCCGATGTCCCAGGCGATGTGCTCGGCGGCCGCCGCATCGTCCAGCCCCAGCTGCGCCAGCTCCTCGGGAATGTAGCGACTGGCGTGCTCGCAGACCAGCAGCACCGGGCTCTTGCCCTGCGGGTTGACGATCTCGAACGGCGGGCGCCGGTAGAGGCCGGATTCAGTAGAACTTTGCATAGGATTCACAGAGTTGTTCTTCGCTGAGTTCACGGGTCAGGGCCTGCTCCTGGCGCTTCATGGCGGCGTAGGTCTGCAGCAGTTCCGGCGGCAACTGGGCGCACAGTTCGGTATCGGCCAGCAGCAGGCGCTGGGCCTCCTCCAGCGAACCGGGCAGCGACTTGATCCCCAGCTCTTCGCGCTGGGCGTCGCTCAAGCTGTGCGGGTCGACGTCAGTGACCGCCGACAGCGGCAGCTCCTGCTGCATGCCCAGACGCCCGGCGATCAGCACGGCAGCCATGGCCAGGTGCGGGCTGGCGGTGGCGTCCATCGGGCGGAATTCCAGGTTGAACTGGCGCGCCTTGGGCTTGCCGCCGATCTCCACCACCGGGCAGATGCGCAGTGCGGCTTCGCGGTTGCGCAGGCCGAGGCAGGCGTAGGCGGCGCTCCAGTGGTGCGGCTTCAATCGCAGGTAGGACACCGCGGTCGGCGCGGTCAGCGCGCACAGCGCCGGCAGGTGGCGCAGCACACCGGCGGCCCAGTGCTCGGCGAGCTTCGACAGGTTGCTCGGCGCGGCCTCGTCGTAGAACACCGGCGTACCGTCCAGCCGTTGCAGGCTCAGGTGCAGGTGCACGCCGTTGGTCACGGCGCCGGGCGCCAGCAGCGGCGTGAAAGTGCTGCGCCAGCCGAACTGGCGGGCGATCTCACGGGTGACTTCGCGGACGTTCACCGCGCGGTCGGCAGCGGCAACGCCCTGGGTCGGCCGGCAGGTGACTTCGTACTGGTTGCGGCCGTACTCGGGCAGGAACATTTCCGGCTCGGCGCCGATCTGTTCCAGCGCGCTCATCAGCCAGCCGCCGAAGTTGCCGGTCTGCCGCTGGGCCTGCAGGGAGAAGGCGGCGGCGTGCTCGTCCGGCAGGCCGAGCAGGTTGAATTCGTGTTCGAAGGCGGCGGTGACTTGCAGATCGAGCTCCCGATAGCGGGCGATCTCTTCACGCAGCAACGTGCGCGGGCACACCGGCCAGGGCGCGCCAGCGGTGGTCACCAGGTCGCCGTGCAGGTAATCCAGCGGCGCGGCCTGGGCGTCCGGGCCACTTTCCAGACGCACCCGGCTGCTCGGGTCGGGCAGCAGGCGCAGGTCGCCGTGGCTGCCCCACGGGTTGTCGTCGGCGATGATGTCCTGCGGCGTCAGCGCGCTGTTGGCGGGCACCCAGCCGCAGCCGGTGGCCAATTGCTCGGCGACTTCCGATTCAGGTAGCGAACGGCCACGGGTGATGCCGCAGAGGTCGGTGGTGACGAAGCTGGTCAGGCGCATCGGGGCGGGATTGTTATTGTTCTGACTCATGACGTTCTCCGGGCCTCAGGCCAGCGCGGCGATGCGGGCCAGCACGCTGTCGGTGTCGGCGATCCAGCAGTAGCCCTTGATCGCTTCCAGGCAGGCCTGGTGGCGTTCGGCGGTGTGGGTGGCGCAGGCGTCTTCGACCAGGGTGACGAGGTAGCCACGGTCGGCGGCGTCGCGCACGGCCATGTCCACGCACTGGTCGGTGACCACGCCGCAGATGATCAGGTGGCGGGTGTCGAGGTTGCGCAGCACGTAGTCGATGGCGGTGGAGTTGAAGACGCCCGAGGAGGTCTTCGGCAGCACGATCTCGTTCTCCCGCGGCGCCAGGGCATCGATCACCTGGGCGTCCGGGCTGCCCTTGGGCAGGTGCATGTCGGAGAGTTTGTGGTCCAGCGAGCGGTCACGGCCATCGGCGGTGAGGCTCTCGATGATGGTGTGCAGCACCTCCCCGCCGACCTCGCGCATCGCCGCCAGCAGGCGCTGCTGGTTGGGTATCACGCTCGCCTCGACGCGGTCGTAGAAGTAGCGGTGCGTCGTCGGATCGACGTGGGCATCGCGGCCGGGGATGACCCAGGCGTTCTGCATGTCGACGAACAGGATGGCGGTCTGGCCGGGGCTGAACGGCAGGTCACGGGGCGATTGGTGGGGCAAGCTGAACACGGTCATTCCTCGAGGATGTGGCTGCCGAAGGCAGCTCTCAGGTGGTCGATGCCTTCCAGGCGTTCGTCGAGCTGGCCGTCCATGCGCACGACCAGGCTGGCGATCAGCGCTTCGACCTGGGCCATGGTCGGCACCAGGGTGTCGAAGGGCGATGGGGACTCCACCGGGGCGCTGATGATCAGGTCGGCGAACTCGCGCAGTGGCGAGTCATAGATATCGGTGAACAGCACCACGCGGGCGCCACGGGCCTTGGCCGCGCGGGTCACGCCCAGTGCCTGGGCCTGGTAGCGGCGGTAGTCGAACACCACCACCAGCGTCTGGCGGTCGATGTCGCCCAACTGGTCGGGCAGCGCGGCGCCGTCGTCCAGCAGCAGGCAGCCGCTGCGCAGCATGCGCAGGTGCGCCACCAGGTAACCGGCGAGGAAGCGGCTGAAGCGGCCGCCGTGGCAGAGCACACGCAGCTTGGGGTCAAGCAGCCAGTCGCCGAGCAGACGTACGTCGTCGGCCTGGGTCAGCGCCAGGGTGCGCTGGATGCCTTCGCTGGCGTCGCTCAGGTAGTTGGACCAGACGTCATCGCGGCTCATGCCTTCGCGGCGCCCGGCGAGCAGGGTGCGCGGCGAGCGCAGGCGGTCGTCCACCTCGGCCATCAGCGCGTTCTGGAAGTCGCTGTAGCCGCTGAAACCGAGCTTCTTCACCAGGCGCAGGATGCTGGGATCGCTGACCCCGGCCTGGCGCGCGAGGCGCGACATCGGCCCGAGGCCGGCGCGCGGGTAGTCGTCGAGCAAGGCGCGCAGGACTTTTCGCTCGGCCTTGGTGAGCTCGACTTCCGGGGTGTTCAGGCGATCTTTGAGTGTGAGCATGGGGGCGCCTCTTGTTATGGCGCCATTTGTATAATGCGCTTCAGAAAGTTTCAATACGTATTTTTTGTAGTGTTCACTACAAATTGCAGACGCACTCTTCCGGCCCCGGCGTAGCGGCTCGCGCGCTGATTCCGAGACATGCGTTTGTGGAGATTGGAACCGGCGAGCGAGCGGCGGCCCTCCCGTCGCGGCCCATCCGACCGATCAGCGAGGCCGGTTCAGGCCGGGACCGGCTCCGGTTCGTGCACCGGCATCGGCCTGCCGAGCAGCGTGCCCACCAGCACCGCGAACACCAACGCCGCAACGCCCGCCACCAGCAGCACACCCTCGAATCCACCGATGAAGGCCTGGCGCACAGCGGGTGCCAGCGCATCGCGAAGCGCCGGATCGACCAGCGACAGCGCCGCTGTGAAGTCGCCAGCCGCCGCGCGGGTCGCCATCTCGGCGGCGTTGTCCAACTGCGCAGGGGCAAGCTTGGCCAGCGCGTCACGCAGCAACTGGGCGCTGCGTGCAGCCAGGACGCCGCCGAGAATGCCGATGGCCAGCACGATGGCGGCGAAGCGCGTGGTGGTGCTCAGCCCCGAGGCCATGCCGGTGCGCTCGCGGGGCACACAGGCCATGATGTTCTTCTGCGTGTCGCCGTTGAGCAGCCCGGCGCCGGCACCCAGCACCAGGCTGGCGAGGGCGAAGGCCAGGTAGCCGCCCTGCCCGGCCGCCAGCGCGCAAAGCAGGTTGCCGGCGCCCACCAGCACCAGCCCGAAGGCGAAAATCCGCGCCGGGCTGAAGCGCGAACTCAGGCGCATGCCCCAACGCGGCGCAAGCAACATCGCCAGGGCGAACGGCAGCATTCCCGCGCCCGCCGCCACCGCCGACATCTGCAAGCCATTCTGCAGGTACAGCGGCAGCAGGGTCATCATCACCTGAGCACAGGCGGCGTAGGCGAACATGCCGAGCAAGGCGCCGATAAAGCGGCCGCTGCGCATCAGCCGAAGGTCGATCATCGGTCGCGCCTGGCTGCGCTCCACCAACACGAACAGGCCCAGCAGGCCGGCGCTGACCAGCAGCCGCGCGAGAGTCGGCGGGCTGTCCCAGCCGACACGGTTGCCGTCAATCAGCGCCCAGATCAGGTAACCCAGGCCGCCAGCGAATGTCAGGCTGCCCAATGGGTCGAGGCGCGCGGCGGCGCTGTCGCGGGATTCCTCGATGCTGCGCAGCGCCATCGCCGCCAGCAGCACCACCAGCGGCAAGTTCAGGTAGAAGATCCAGCGCCAGCCCAGGGTGGCGGAAATCACCCCGCCCAGCAGCGGCGCGAAGGTGATCGTGGCGCCCATGCACGCACCCCAGAAGGCCCAGGCACGCAGGCGCTCCTCGGGCTCATGGAAGCGATGGCCGATGGCGGCCAGTGCCGAAGTCAGCAACAGCGCGGCGCCGATACCCTTGGCGGCGCGGGCGATATCCAGGAACAGCAGGCTCGGCGCCGCGCCGCAGGCCAGCGAGGCCGCGCCGAACAGCACCAGCCCGAGCAACAGCATGCGCCGCCGGCCGAAACGGTCGGCCAGGCTGCCGGCGGGCAGCAGGCAGGCGGCGAAGGCCAGCAGGTAGGCGCTGACCACCCACTCGATATCGGCGAAGGAGCCGGACAGGTCGCGGGCGATGCTCGGCAGCGAAACGGCGACGATGTTGGTGTCGAGGATGATCAGCGAGCACACCGCCGAGGCGGTCAGCAGGGTGAAGCGAGCGGAGGGTCGTGGGCGAATCACAGGGTCGGACATGGCAAGGCTTCCCGCGCTGGCCGGCGCGCCAGGTTTTGCCCTCGCCGCGCCAGCCTTGTAGTGTGGCCTCCACGGTAACGCCCGCGTGCGCCGGGCTTGTTAGCCACGGCGGCCTTCGTCATTAGCCTGCGACTAACGAACATGGAAATCCGTCATTTTCGCTACTTCCTCAGCGTCGCCCACCACGGCCACTTCACCCGCGCGGCCGAACAACTGGGCATCGCCCCGCCGACCCTGAGCCGGCAGATCCAGGACATGGAAAAGGAACTGGGCGTGCTGCTGTTCCAGCGCAGCCAGCGCGAGGTGCGCCTGACCGCCGCCGGCGAAGCCCTGCTGGCGGAAGCCGAACTTGCGGTACGCCAGTTCGACGCCGCGCAACTCGGCGCGCAGCGCGCCGGCCGGGGCGAAACCGGGCATCTTCGCCTGGGCTACGTGGCCTCGGCCGCGTACTCCGGCGTGCTGCAGCAGCATGTCGAGCACTTCACCCACGCCCTGCCGGCGGTGGACCTGAACATCAGCGAAGCGCCCATGGCGCAACTGCCGACGCTGGTGCGCGACGGTGCGCTCGATCTCGCCTACGTGCGCTCGCCGATGAGCCTGCCGGAGGAGCTGGAAGCCATCGCGCTGCAGGAGGAAGGCTTCGTCATCGCCCTGCCCGCCTCCTCGCGCCTCAACGAGCTGCCGGAGATTCGCGCCGCCAGGCTGGGCGCGGAAACCTTCATCTTGCCGGAGCAAATCTCCGGCACGCTGGAAGTCGCCCGCGCCGGCGGCTTTTCCCCGCGCCTGGGCCAGCAGTCGGGCAGCCTGGTCGCGGTGATCGCGCTGGTGTCCCTCGGCCGCGGCATCGCCATCGTCCCGGAGTCCGTGGTGCGCCGGGTGCAGTTGCCGCAGGTGAACTACCGCCCGCTCGCCGACTGCGCCCCGCGTTCCTGGCTGTCGCTGCTGCACCGGCGCTTCGAGAAATCACCGGTGGTGCGGCGCTACATCGAACAGGTCAGGGCTCAGTCCGCCGGCTGATTGGCCATTTCTCGCCGACTGACGAATAATCATCGCGACTCAGCCAGATTCGCCGCCATGCTCAACATTCCCCTCGCCAGCGTCGACGACGTCGACCGCGCCGTGCTCGCCATCGGCACTGACTACCCGCTCGGCACGCTGCTCAAGCCCCACGCCCACCGCCGCGCGCAGTTTCTCTACGGCATGAGCGGGCTGATGGAGGTGGAAACCGAGGACGGCGCCTGGGTGATCCCGCCGTACAGCGGCGTGTGGATTCCCGCCGGCAAGCAGCACCGGGTACTGATGCGCGGCGTCAGCACGCGCAGCCTGTACATCGACCCGCAGGTGCCGGTGCGCGACACCCTGCTGTGCCAGGCGCTGACCGTCTCGCCGCTGCTGCATCACCTGCTGCTTGCCAGCGTCGAGGTGCCGGCGCTGCACGACGAGAGCGGCCGCGACGGCGACCTGCTCCGCCTGTTGCTCCACGAACTGCGTCAAGCGCCGAGCCTGCCGCTGTTCGCCCCGCTGCCGGCGCACCCGCGCCTGCTGGAGCTGTGCCGAGACTTCCTGCGGGCGCCAGCCATCGACGTCACGGCGGACCTCTGGGCCGCCGAGCTGCATTGCAGCACGCGCACCTTCAGCCGGCTGTTCCGCCAGCAGACCGGCCTCTCCTTCGGCGCCTGGCGCCAGCAGGCCTGCCTGCTCGCCGCCGTCACCCGGCTCGCCGCGGGCAAC
Source organism: Pseudomonas sp. (assembly GCF_002796985.1). Classification (GTDB taxonomy): domain Bacteria; phylum Pseudomonadota; class Gammaproteobacteria; order Pseudomonadales; family Pseudomonadaceae; genus Pseudomonas. The sequence goes on from NZ_PEKX01000024.1 coordinate 13,330, forward strand.
CCGGTCACCCGCGTGGCGCTGGAGCTGGGCTACGACAGCCCGAGCGCCTTCTCCAGCATGTTCCGCCGCAGCCTGGGCGTAGCCCCCAGCAGCTACCAGGCGGCGGAGAGCGCAGCCGCACCTCGTTAACCTCGACGTTGGCTGGTCGCGGGCTTCAGCCGCCGGCCATATCCAGCGCCGCCGCCTGCTCATCGACCAACTGGCGGAACAGCTCCAGCGAACGTTAGCGCGAGTCGCTGCGCCAGATCAGCCAGGTGTTCAGCCGGGCAGATTCGTCGCTCATGGGCCAGGCGCTGACCGAGGCGCTGCTGGGCATCTTGCGCCTCGGTCAGCGCCTGGCCGTCCTTGCACAAAAAAGGCGGCCCACCTGAAAGGGTGGGCCGCCTACCAACACAGCACTCTGCGGTTCGTCAGTCCTGTTGTGCGACACCTCCCTGCACCGATTCGGTGGCGCTCGAAGAGACGGGCGAGAGGACGCCAATAATCACCTGCCAGGCCATCGACAGGGCGCCGATGATGAACACCACGTCACCGAAGGTGCGCACCCAGCGCAGGGTCTGCAGCAGCGGCTGCTGCATGAAGGCTTCGCTGCGGGCGTACCAGAGGCCGACGTCGACGCTGGCGTGGAACTGGATGATGCCGATGGGCAGCAGGCTGGTGGAGAGCATCAGCACCAGGCCGCCGTTGAGGCACCAGAAGGCGGTTTTCATCAGCCGTTCGCTGAACTGCAGGTCCGGGCGGATGTAGCGCAGCACCAGCAGGGTGAAGCCCAGGGCGAGGAAGCCGTAGACCCCGAACAATGCGGCGTGGGCGTGGGTCGGCGTGGTGTTCAGGCCCTGGATGTAGTACAGCGCGATGGGCGGGTTGATCATGAAGCCGAAGACCCCGGCGCCGAGCATGTTCCAGAAGGCCACGGCGATGAAGCAGTACAGCGGCCACTTGACCCGCTGCATCCAGCCGGCGCGGTTCTTCAGGCGCCAGTTTTCCCAGGCCTCGTAACCCAGCACCACCAGCGGCACCACTTCCAGGGCGCTGAAGGTGGCGCCCACCGCCATCACCGGGGTGGTGGTGCCGGAGAAGTACAGGTGGTGGAAGGTGCCCGGCACACCGCCGAGCATGAACAGCGAGGCCGAGGCCAGGCTGGCGGTGGTGGCGGCGCGGACACTGACCAGGCCCATGCTGGAGAAGATGAAGGCCAGCGCGGTGGCGGCGAAGACCTCGAAGAAGCCTTCCACCCACAGGTGCACTACCCACCAGCGCCAGTACTCCATCACCGACAGGTTGGTGCGCTCGCCATAGGACAGGCCGGCGCCGTAGAACAGGCCGATGGCGATCACCGAGGCGGACAGCAGCGCCAGCAGGTTCTTGTCACCGGGCTTGCGGAACGCCGGGAGGATGCCGCGCAGCATCAGCGCGAGCCAGAAGGCGATGCCGAGGAATTTGCCGATCTGCCACAGGCGGCCAAGGTCGACGTACTCGTAGCCCTGGTGCCCCAGCCAGAAGTTCCACTGCGGCGGCAGGATCTGCGCGATGGCGAGGAAGTTGCCGACGAAGGAGCCCAGCACCACCACGACCAGCGCCCAGAACAGGATGTCGACGCCCAGCTTCTGGTATTTCGGGTCCTTGCCGCCGTTGATGATCGGCGCGAGGAACAGGCCGGCGGCGAGGAAGCCGGTGGCGATCCAGAACAGCGCGCTCTGGATGTGCCAGGTACGCAGCAGCGAATAGGGGAACCACTGCGACATCGGTATGCCGTAGAAGTCCTGGCCCTCCACCGTGTAGTGCGCGGTCCCGCCGCCCAGCATGACCTGGAAGCTGAACAGCCCCACCACCAGCAACAGATACTTGCCCAGGGCCTTCTGCGAAGGCGTCAGGCCGACCAGGCTGATCGGGTCGTGCAGCGGCGGATGCGGCTCCTCCTCTTCCTTGCGCAGGAAGGCCCAGGCCCAGACCAGGAAGCCGACCCCGGCGATCAGCAGGACCACGCTGACGATGGACCACATGACGTTCTCGGCGGTCGGCTGGTTGCCGATCAGCGGCTCATGGGGCCAGTTGTTGGTGTAGGTGGCGACGGAATTCGGGCGTTCGGTGGCGGCGGCCCAGGCGGTCCAGAAGAAGAAGTGGGTCATCTCTTCACGCCGCTCCAGGCTCGGCAGCGTGTTCTCTTTCATGGCGAAGTGCTTGCGGCTGGGCTGCATCGCCGGATCGTTGCCGAACAGCTCGATGTAGTAGGCAGCGGTCTGACGGACCGCTTCGACGCGCCGCTCGCTCAGGGTCAGTACGCCGTTGTCGCTACGGTTCTGGCGGTACTCGCGTTGCAGGCGATTGCGCAGGACGGCCTGCTGGTCGCTGTCGATTTCAGCGAAGGGTTTGCCGTACTGCTCGCGGGCGCCGATGTCGAGCCAGGCGGTCAGCTCGCGGTGCAGCCAATCGGCGGTCCAGTCCGGCGCCTGGTAGGCGCCGTGGCCCCAGATCGAGCCGAGCTGCATGCCGCCGACACTCTGCCAGGCAGTCTGCCCGTCGAGGATATCGGTGCCGGTGAACAGGTGCTCGCCGGAGACGCTGCGCACCTCGTCGGGAATCGGTGGCGCCTGGCGGTACACCTCGCGGCCGAAGTAGCCGAGGATGCCGAAGGTCACCGCCAGCACGGCCAGCAATGTCCACCAGAGTTTGCGGTATTCACCCATGGCACACCTCCACGGTGTCTTCCCAGGCTGAATGTCCTAAAGTGCTTTCGGGCGAATCGTCGTACATGATGCGACTCCAGTGTCAGGCTTTCCCTTCAGATGGCAAGTCGCGTGCCAGCCTAAAACACCTTTAAAATCAAGATCCTGTAAAATTAAAGAGTCTAAATGACCACTAGCGAAAAGGGTTCAAAAGACCTCGTAAAGGTAAGAAGTACCTCTTTTCTCAACCGACTCCTGGCGGACCTGCCGAGCGACTTGCCGGCCGCCGTGCGCCTGCAGCGGCTGGTCGCCGCCCTGCGCGACGAATTCAACTGCAGCGCGGTGGTGCTGTTGCGTCTGGACGGTGATCGCCTGCAGCCTCAGGCCGCCGTCGGACTGGACCTGGAAGTGCTCGGACGCAGCTTCCAGATCGACCGCCATCCACGCCTGGAGCGCATCCTCGACGCGCGCGAGCCGGTGCAGTTCGCCGCCGACAGCGAGCTGCCCGATCCTTATGACGGCCTGTTGCAGGACAGCCCGGACAAGCCGCTGCCGGTGCATGACTGCATGGGTGTGAGCCTGCTGGTGCAGGGCCGCCTGTGGGGCGCGGTGACGCTCGACGCGCTGCTCCCTGGCAGCTTCGACACTTCCGTGGCGCGGCGCCTGCAGGAGTGCGCGCCGCTGATCGAAACGGCGCTGCGCATCGGCCAGCTGGAGAACGAAGTACGTGGCCTGCGCCTGGCGCGCAGCGGCCTGCTGGAGCCGGCGGTGGAATCGCAGAGCAGCATCCTCGGCGAGAGCCCGGTGCTGCGCGGCCTGCTCAACGAATTGAAGATCGTCGCCGACGCCGAACTGCCGGTACTACTGCAGGGCGAGACCGGGGTCGGCAAGGAACTGTTCGCCCATTGGCTGCACGCCAACTCACCGCGCGCACGTAAGCCGATGGTCCACATCAACTGCGCGGCGCTGCCGGAAACCCTGGCCGAGAGCGAATTGTTCGGCCATGTGCGCGGGGCGTTTTCCGGCGCCACCCAGGACCGCCAGGGCCGCTTCGAGACGGCCAGTGGCGGCACGCTGTTCCTCGACGAGATCGGCGAGCTGCCGCTGGCGATCCAGGCCAAGCTGCTGCGCGCCTTGCAGAGCGGGGAAATCCAGCGCCTGGGCGCGGACCGGCCCAAGCATGTGGATGTGCGAATCATCGCGGCAACCAACCGCAACCTGATCGAGGAAGTGCGCGAGGGGCGCTTCCGTGCCGACCTCTACCACCGGCTCTCGGTCTACCCGGTGCACATCCCGCCGCTGCGCGAACGCGGCCACGACGTGCTGATGCTCGCCGGGCATTTCCTCGAACTGAACCGCGCGCGCCTGGGCCTGCGTTGCCTGCGCCTGAGCGCGGAAGCCGAGCGTAGCGTGCTGGCCTACGGCTGGCCGGGCAACGTGCGTGAGCTGGAACACGTGATCAGCCGCGCCGCGCTGAAGGTGCTCAGCCAGGCGGATTCACGGCATGCGTTGCTGAGTATCGAAGCGGCTGGCCTGGGCCTGGAAGTGACGACTCACCCGGCGCCGGCGAGCGTGCCGGCTACGGTGACCGGCGAGACGCCCTACTCCCTGCAGACGGCCGTGGACAGCTACCAGCGCCAGTTGCTGCAGGACGCCCTGCGGCGCCACAACGGCAAGTGGGCCAGCGCCGCCCGCGCGCTGGAGATGGACCCCAGCAACCTGCGCAAGCTGGCGCGGCGCCTCAACCTGCTGTGACTCAGATGGTGCGCGAGAAGCGCTCCTGCTGCTCGCCGCCCAGGTAGGCGTCGAAGGCCATCGCCACGCTGCGCATCATCAGCTGGCCCTGCGGTAGCAGCACCAGCGCATCGTCGTGCAACTCGATCAGACCGTCGCCAACCTGCTCCTGCAATTGCCGCAGCGACTCGCCGAAGTACTCGCGGAAGCGGATGCCATGGCGTGCCTCCAGCGGCGCGTAGTCCACGCGGCCGTGGCACATGAGCGCGCCGATCACTTCGCGGCGCAGGCGATCGTCGTCGGTCAGGCGGTAGCCCTTGTGTACCGGCAACAGCCCTTCGTTGATCCGCGCGTAGTACTGCGACAGCTCCTTGACGTTCTGCCCGTAGGTATCGCCGACCTTGCTGATGGACGACACGCCCAGGGCGATCAGGTCGCAGTCGGCGTGGGTCGAGTAGCCCTGAAAGTTGCGCTGCAGGGTGCCGTTGGCGCGGGCCACGGTCAGTTCGTCGTCGGGCAGCGAGAAGTGGTCCATGCCGATGTAGACGTAGCCCGCCTCGGTCAGCCGCTGGATGGTCAGCTCCAGCAGTTCCAGCTTGCGCTCGGGTGGCGGCATGTCCTCGCGGCGAATCAGCCGCTGCGCGCGCACCCGCTCGGGCAGGTGGGCGTAGCTGTAGGCGGCGATGCGGTCGGGGCGCAGGGCGATGATCTTGGCGAGGGTGGTATCGAAGCTCGCCACCGTCTGTAGCGGCAGGCCGTAGATCAGGTCCACCGACACCGACTTGAACTTCGCCTCGCGGGCCGCCGCAACCAGGTCGAAGACCTGTTGTTCGCTCTGCACGCGGTTGACCGCTTCCTGCACCTTCTCGTCGAAGTCCTGCACGCCGAAGCTCAGGCGGTTGAAGCCCTGGGCGCGCAGTTCGCCGATGCGTTCGGGGCTGATGGTGCGCGGGTCGACTTCGATGGAGAACTCGTGAGCATCGCTCTCGTCGAGGTGGAAATGCTCGCGCAGGCTGTCCATCAGTTCGGTCAGCTGCTCGCTGGTCAGGTAGGTCGGCGTGCCACCGCCCAGGTGCAGCTGGGTGAGTCTGCGCGAGTCATCGAACAGCGCGGCCTGCATGGCGATCTCGCGCTTGAGGTAGTCCAGGTACTCCACGGCGCGGTGGGTCTTCTGGGTGATGATCTTGTTGCAGGCGCAGTAGTAGCAGAGGCTCTTGCAGAACGGGATGTGGATGTACACCGAGAGCGGCTTGGCCGCGCTCTCGTTGCCGCGATGGTTGCTGCGCTCGGCGGCGGCTCGATAGTCATCGGCGGCGAACGCGCCATGGAACTGCGGTGCAGTGGGATAGGAGGTGTAGCGCGGGCCGGGACGGTCGTACTTTTCCACCAGCGCGCGGTTGAAACTCATCGATTCGGGCATGACACGGGCTCCTGAGGCGCTGGCAGTCTACCGCTGCGAGTCGCGGGCGCAAGATACACAGATTACGGCGCTCACCTCCTGAGCGGGATCAAGAACTTCCCTCCTGCGACCGGCGGCAACAGCCAATCAGCACCCGGAACCCGAGCCGATGTGCTTTGCTTCCCCGTCGAGGACGCCTTCATCGAAGAGGGTAGCCCAGGGATTTTCACCCCCAAAGAAACAGCCGTCGGCCGGATGCCGATCCCGGCCTGCCGAGGAGATCCGTATGTGCGAGAAGTTGGCCCAGTTCGACGCAGTGCCGGAGCTGATCGCGGCGCTGCACTGGCAAGGCGCAGTCGACCAACGTTCACCGCTGCAAGCGCGCGCGCTCGTTACCGCGCAGGAGCAAATCACCCTGCTGCACCGCGAACGCGACAACCTGGTGTTCGACGAAGTGCGTTGGGGCTGGCGGCCGCGCTGGGCGAAGGTCGACCGGCTGCAGGCGAACGCGCGGGTCGACAAGGTCACCCACAGCTCCTACTGGCGGCCCATCTGGCAACACCGTGCAGTTTGCCCGGTGAGTGGCTGGTTTGAGTTCCGCGATGACGCTGCGGGTAGTCGGCAGGCGTTCTACATTCGCCGGCGCGACGGGCAACCCAGCCTGATCGCTGCTGCCGGGCAGTTCCCCCGCGACGGTCGTGAGGCCCAGGCCGAAGACGGTTTCGTCCTGCTGGTCGCCGAGCGACGCGGCAGCCTCATCGACGAACAGGCGTTGCGCCCTGTCGTGCTGGCTCCGCCAGTAGCGCTGGAATGGCTGGACAACGGTACGGACAAGCAGCGTGCAGAAGCGATCGCCCAAGGTGGCGGCGAGGCCGACGAGACCTTCGAGTGGTTCGCCCTGGACGGCACTCCCGAGGGCCTGAGCATCGACGGGCTGCGCGCCATTGCCGGGCACACGCTGTAACACCTTGTTCACTCGCAGGGCCGATCCTTGACGCTGCGCGATTGGCGCTCTGCCTGAATGCCGACTAGCCTCATTTCCTGCATTTGGCTGTACCCATAACGAGATCCAAGCAGTACCAACCGTGATTCGGCCTTCGGGCAATTTTCCTTGCAGTGGCACCGGGTTAGACCGGTTCAGGAACAGCCCCGGCTGATACAACACGTCGCTTTGAGCACCCTAAAGGAACAGTGCTTCCATGGCCTCGACCGTACCAGCCCGCGATCAGTACCGTGCACTTGGCCTTTCCACCCTGGCCTTTACCCTCTGCTTCGCCGTGTGGACGGTGTTTTCCATCCTCGGCCTGCAGATCAAGAACGAGTTCGGCCTCACCGATACCCAGCTCGGCCTGCTGATGGCGACGCCGGTGTTGACCGGTTCGATTTCGCGCATCTTCCTCGGCCTGTGGACTGACCGCTACGGCGGCCGTTGGGTGTTCGGCCTGCTGATGCTGGTGTCGGCGGTCTGCGTCTACCTGCTGACCTTCGCCGACAGCTTCGCGATGTTGCTGGTGGCTGCGCTGGGCGTGGGCCTGGCCGGCGGCGGCTTCATCGTCGGTGCCGCCTACACCGCCACCTGGTTCGAACCGGGGCGCCAGGGCATCGCGCTGGGCATCTTCGGCGCCGGCAACGTCGGCGCCGGCCTGACCAACCTCGCCGCGCCGCTGCTGATGCTCGCCCTGGGCTGGCGCGGCGCCGCGCTGGTGTATGCGCTGGTGCTGGGCGTCATGGGCATCCTGTTCATTCTGCTGGCCAAGACCGACCCGCAGGCCGCCACCCGCCAGGCCAAGGCCATCCCGCTTTCCGAGCAACTGGCGCCGCTGGCCGAGCTGCGCGTGTGGCGCTTCTCGCTCTATTACTTCTTCGTCTTCGGCGCCTTCGTCGCCCTCGCCTTGTGGCTGCCGCACTACCTGATGGAGGTGTACGGCCTGGGGCTGGCCGCCGCCGGTTTCGTCGCCGCGCTGTACACCGTGCCTGCCTCGCTGTTCCGCATCCTCGGCGGCTGGCTGTCCGACCGCTACGGCGCGCGCCGGGTGATGTACTGGACGCTGGGCCTGTCGGTGATCTGCACCTTCCTGCTCAGCTACCCGCCCACCCGCTACGTGGTCACTGGCGTGCGCGGCGAGGTGGAGTTCGCCATGCACCTGGGGCTGATCGGCTTCGCCGCGATCATCATCGTGCTGGGCTTCTTCATGTCGCTGGGCAAGGCGGCGGTGTTCAAGCACATCCCCACCTACTACCCGCAACACGTCGGCGTGGTCGGCGGCCTGGTGGGCATGATCGGTGGCCTGGGCGGCTTCCTGCTGCCGCTGACCTTCGGCATGCTCAACGACGTGGTCGGCATCTGGCAGAGCTGCTTCATGCTGCTGTTCCTGATCGCCGCTGGCGCCCTGGCCTGGATGCACTACGCGATCCGCATGGCCGAGCGCGTGGAATGGGCTGAGAGCAACCCATCCCGCGACCTGCCGGAGTTTTCCACGCCGAGCAGCTTCGTGCTGCGCGAATGGCACCCCGAAGACCCGACCTTCTGGGAGCAGACCGGCAAGCGTATCGCCACGCGCAACCTGTGGATCTCGATCCCCAACCTGCTGCTGGCCTTCGCCATCTGGATGGTCTGGTCGGTGGTGGTGGCCAAGCTGCCGCTCGCGGGCTTCAACTACAGCGCGAACCAGCTGTTCTGGTTGGCCGCCCTCCCCGGCCTCTCGGGCGCCACCCTGCGCATCTTCTACAGCTTCATGGTGCCGATCTTCGGCGGGCGGCGCTGGACCGCGCTGTCCACCGCCTCCCTGCTGTTGCCGGCGCTGTGGATCGGCTTCGCCGTGCAGAACCCGAACACGCCGTACCTGGTGATGCTGATCCTCGCCCTGCTCTGCGGCCTGGGCGGCGGCAACTTCTCGTCGAGCATGGCGAACATCTCGTTCTTCTTCCCCAAACAGGCCAAGGGCGCGGCCATGGGCCTGAACGCCGGGCTGGGCAACCTGGGCGTGAGCGTCATGCAGTTCGCCGTCCCGCTGTGCATCACCATGGCCGTGTTCGGCAGCATGGGCGGCGAGCCGCAGATGACTGCCGCCGGCACGCCGCTGTGGTTGCAGAACGCCGGCTTCATCTGGGTGCCCTTCATCGTCATCGCCACCATTGCTGCCTGGTTCGGCATGAACGACATCGCCAGCGCCAAGTCGTCGTTCGCCGACCAGATGGCGATCTTCAAGCGCAAGCACACCTGGCTGATGAGCGTGCTCTACACCGGCACCTTCGGCAGTTTCATCGGCTTCTCCGCCGGCTTCCCGCTGCTGGCCGGGCACCTGTTCCCCGGCGTCGATGTACTCAAGTTTGCCTTCCTCGGCCCGCTGATCGGGGCGCTGGCGCGCGCCTTCACCGGCGGCCTGGCGGACCGCTTCGGTGGCGGGCGGATCAGCCTCTGGGTGTTCGTCGCCATGGCGGCCTGCGTCGGCGGCGTGCTGTTCTTCATCGCCGGCAAGGACCAGCCGGGCGCCTTCTGGGGCTTCCTGGCGATGTTCCTGCTGCTGTTCTTCTTCTCCGGGGTGGGCAATGCCAGCACCACGCAGATGATCCCGGCGATCTTCCGCACCATGACGCCGCGCCTGTTCCCCAGCCTGCCCGCGGAGCAGCAGGCGCTGCAGAGCGAGAAGGAATCCGCCGCCGCGGTGGGCTTCATCTCGGCGGTGGCGGCCTATGGCGGCTTCTTCATTCCGAAATCGTTCGGCAGTTCGTTCGACCTTACCGGAGGCCCGGAATGGGCGCTCTACGGGTTCATCGTGTTCTACGTGCTGTGTATCGCGCTGACCTGGTTCTTCTACACCCGCAGCAATGCCGAAGTGCGTTGCTAAAGAGTTGCGCTGCTAAAGAATTGCGCTGCGGCGCATCCAGCTTAGGAGGAGAAACATGAGCTTCTTCATCGACCGTCTGCGTTACCTGGTCAAGCGTCCACCGGAGTTCGCCGGAGGCCATGGCGAGACCCGCGATGAGAGCCGCGACTGGGAAGACGGCTATCGCCAGCGCTGGCAGTTCGACAAGATCGCCCGCTCGACCCACGGGGTGAACTGCACCGGCTCGTGCAGCTGGAAGATCTACGTGAAGAACGGCCTAGTCACCTGGGAAACCCAGCAGACCGACTACCCGCGCACCCGCCCCGACCTGCCCAACCACGAGCCCCGTGGCTGCCCGCGCGGCGCCAGCTATTCCTGGTACCTGTACAGCGCCAACCGGCTGAAGTACCCCATGGTGCGCAAGGCGCTGGTGCAGCTCTGGCGCGAGGCGCTGGCGACCCACAAGGACCCGGTGCTGGCCTGGGCGAGCATCGTCGAAGACCCGCAGAAGTCCAAGCAGTACAAGTCCATCCGCGGCCGTGGCGGCTTCGTGCGCGCCGACTGGGACGAGATGCAGACCCTGGTCGCCGCCGCCAACGTCTACACCGTGAAGACCTACGGCCCGGACCGCGTCGCCGGCTTCTCGCCGATTCCGGCGATGTCGATGGTTTCCTATGCCTCGGGCACCCGTTACCTGTCGCTGATCGGCGGCGTGTGCCTGTCCTTCTACGACTGGTACTGCGACCTGCCGCCCGCCTCGCCCCAGGTGTGGGGCGAACAGACCGACGTGCCCGAGTCCGCCGACTGGTACAACTCCGGCTACATCATTGCCTGGGGTTCCAACGTCCCGCAGACCCGCACCCCCGACGCGCACTTCTTCACCGAGGTGCGCTACAAGGGCACCAAGACCATCGCCATCACCCCGGACTACGCGGAAATCTCCAAGCTCTGCGACGAGTGGATGAGCGCCAAGCAGGGCACCGACTCCGCGCTGGCCATCGCCATGGGCCATGTGATCTTCAAGGAATTCCACCTTGAAAAGCCCAGCGCCTACTTCACCGATTACATCCGCCGCTACACCGACATGCCGATCCTGGTGGAGCTGGAGCAGCGCGACGACGGCAGCCTGGTGCCGGGCAAGCAACTGCGCGCCAGCGACATCGACGGCAACTTCGCGCAGGCCAACAACCCCGAGTGGAAGACCATCGCCCTCGACGAAACCAGCGACCGCCTGGTGGTGCCGCGCGGCTCCATTGGCTTCCGCTGGGGCGAGAGCGGGCACTGGAACCTGGAGCAGGTGGACGCCGACGGCAAGGAAATCAGCCTGCGCCTGTCGTTGCTCGGCCATCACGACGAAGTGGCGCGGGTGGCCTTCCCCTACTTCGGCGGCATCGAGCGCAAGTACTTCCCCAACGTGCCGGTACGTGACGTGATCTACCACCACGTCCCCGCCAAGCGCCTGAAACTGGCCGATGGCCGTGAAGTGCTGGCGGTCACCGTGTTCGACCTGACCGCCGCCAACTACGGTATCGACCGGGGCCTGAAAGCCACCGCCGGCGGCGCTGGCGAGGACGACGGCGCCACCGACTACGGCCAGATGAAGCCCTACACGCCAGCCTGGCAGGAGGCAATCACCGGGGTCCCGGCGGCGCAGATGATCCGCATCGCCCGCGAGTTCGCGCACAACGCCGACAAGACCCACGGGCGTTCCATGATCATCGTCGGTGCCGGGATGAACCACTGGTACCACATGGACATGAACTACCGCGGGCTGATCAACATGCTCATCCTCTGCGGTTGCATCGGCAAGAGCGGTGGCGGCTGGTCGCACTACGTCGGCCAGGAAAAACTGCGCCCGCAGACCGGCTGGACGCCGCTGGCCTTCGCTCTCGACTGGCACCGCCCGCCACGCCACATGAACGGCACCTCGTTCTTCTACAACCACTCCAGCCAGTGGCGCTACGAGAAGCTGGAAGTGAAGGAACTGCTCTCCCCGCTGGCACGCCCGCAAGACTTCAGCGGCAGCCTGGTGGACTTCAACGTGCGCGCCGAACGCATGGGCTGGCTGCCCTCCGCGCCGCAGCTGAGCATTAACCCGCTGCGCCTGGCCGCCGCTGCCCAGGCCGCCGGCAAGAGCACGGTGGACTACACCGTCGAGCAACTGAAAAGCGGCCAACTGCGCTTCGCCAGCGAAGACCCGGACAACCCGCAGAACCACCCGCGCAACCTGTTCGTCTGGCGCTCCAACCTGCTCGGCTCCTCCGGCAAGGGCCACGAGTACATGCTCAAGTACCTGCTGGGCACCAAGCACGGCGTGCTCGGCAAGGACCTGGGCGAGGCAGGCAAGCAAAGGTCCGAAGAAGTGGTGTGGAAGGACGACCCCATCGAAGGCAAGCTCGACCTGCTGACGACCCTGGACTTCCGCATGTCCACCACCTGTCTGTATTCGGACGTGGTGCTACCCACCGCCACCTGGTACGAGAAGGACGACCTCAACACGTCCGACATGCACCCCTTCATCCACCCGCTCACCGCCGCCACCGACCCGGCCTGGGAGGCGCGCAGCGACTGGCAGATCTACGACGGCATCGCCCAGGCCTTCTCGCGCCTGTGCGTCGGCCACCTGGGCGAAGAGACCGATCTGGTCACCCTGCCCCTGCAACACGACAGCCCCGGCGAACTGGCCCAACCCGATGTGCGCGACTGGAAGAAAGGCGAGTGCGAGCCGATCCCCGGCAAGACCATGCCCTCGCTCATCGAGGTCAAGCGCAACTACCCGGAAACCTACGAGCGCTTCAGCTCCGTCGGCCCGCTGCTGGACACCATCGGCAACGGCGGCAAGGGCATTGCCTGGAAGACCGAGACCGAGGTCGACCTGCTCGGCAAGCTCAACTACCGCAAGCTGGACGGTTCCGCCGCCGGCCGGCCGAAGATCGCCTCGGCCATCGACGCCGCCGAGATGATCCTCGCCCTGGCGCCGGAGACCAACGGTCAGGTCGCAGTGAAAGCCTGGGCGGCCCTGTCGAAGATCACCGGGCGCGACCACACGCACCTGGCCAAGCCCAAGGAAGAAGAGAAAATCCGCTTCCGCGATCTGGTCGCGCAGCCACGCAAGATCATCTCCAGCCCCACCTGGTCGGGCCTGGAAGACGAGCACGTGAGCTACAACGCCTGCTACACCAACGTCCATGAGCTGATCCCCTGGCGCACCGTCACCGGCCGCCAGCAGTTCTACCAGGACCACCCGTGGATGCGCGCCTTCGGCGAAAGCCTGATGGTCTATCGCCCGCCTATCGACACCAAGGCCGCCACCAGCGTTGCCGCGCCGAAAAGCAACGGCAACCCGGAGATCGCCTTGAACTGGATCACCCCGCACCAGAAGTGGGGCATCCACTCCACCTACAGCGACAACCTGCTGATGCAGACCCTGTCGCGCGGCGGGCCGATCGTCTGGATGTCCGAGGACGATGCGCGCTCCATCGGCGTCGAGGACAACGACTGGATCGAGCTGTACAACGCCAACGGCGCCATCGCCGCCCGCGCGGTGGTGAGCCAGCGGGTGCGCCCGGGCATGGCGATGATGTACCACGCCCAGGAACGCATCCTGAACATCCCAGGCTCCGAGATGACCGGCACCCGTGGCGGCATCCACAACTCGGTCACGCGGGTCTGCCCCAAGCCGACCCACATGATCGGCGGCTACGCACAGCTCTCCTACGGCTTCAACTACTACGGCACCGTGGGTTCCAACCGCGACGAGTTCGTCATCGTGCGCAAGATGCATCGCATCGACTGGCTCGACGGCGAAGGCAACGACTATCAGCAGGAGGCCGTTAAATGAAGATTCGTTCCCAGGTCGGCATGGTCTTGAACCTCGACAAGTGCATCGGCTGCCACACCTGCTCGGTCACCTGCAAGAACGTCTGGACCAGCCGTGAAGGCATCGAGTACGCCTGGTACAACAACGTCGAGACCAAGCCTGGCATCGGCTACCCGAAAGAGTGGGAGAACCAGAAGAAGTGGAACGGCGGCTGGGTGCGCAATGCCGACGGTTCCATCAACCCGCGCATCGGCGGCAAGTGGCGGGTGCTGGCGAACATTTTCGCCAACCCGGACCTGCCGGAAATCGACGACTACTACGAGCCCTTCACCTTCGACTACCAGCACCTGCACACCGCCAAGCAGAGCGAGCACCAGCCGGTTGCCCGCCCGCGTTCGCTGATCTCCGGGCAGCGGATGAACAAGATCGAATGGGGGCCGAACTGGGAGGAAATCCTCGGCACCGAGTTCGCCAAGCGACGCAAGGACATCAACTTCGACCAGGTCCAGGCGGATATCTACGGGCAGTTCGAAAACACCTTCATGATGTACCTGCCGCGTCTCTGCGAGCACTGCCTGAACCCGGCGTGCGTGGCCTCCTGCCCCAGCGGCGCGATCTACAAGCGCGAGGAAGACGGCATCGTCCTGATCGACCAGGACAAGTGCCGGGGCTGGCGCATGTGCATCTCCGGCTGCCCGTACAAGAAGATCTACTACAACTGGAAAAGCGGTAAGTCGGAGAAGTGCATCTTCTGCTACCCGCGCATCGAGAGCGGCCAGCCCACCGTCTGCTCCGAGACCTGCGTGGGGCGCATCCGCTACCTCGGCGTATTGCTGTATGACGCCGACCGCATCGAGGAAGTCGCCGCCTCCAAGGACGACCGTGACCTCTACCACCGCCAGTGCGAAATCTTCCTCGATCCGCATGATCCGGAAGTGATCGCCCAGGCGCGCAAGGACGGCGTGCCGGACAACGTGATCGCCGCCGCCCAGGCTTCGCCAGTGTACAAGCTGGCCATGGACTGGAAGCTGGCGCTGCCGCTGCACCCGGAATACCGCACCCTGCCGATGGTCTGGTACGTGCCGCCGCTCTCCCCCATCCAGTCCGCCGCCGAGGCGGGGCACGTGGAGTTCGACGGCGTGCTGCCCAAGGTCGAATCGCTGCGCATCCCGGTGCGCTACCTGGCCAACATGCTCACCGCCGGCGAAGAAGCACCGGTGGTGCTGGCCCTCAAGCGCCTGATGGCGATGCGCGTGTACATGCGCGGCAAGCACGTCGACAAGGAGCTGAACACCGAGGTGCTGGAGCAGGTCGGCCTGACCCAGAATCAGGTCGAGGAGATGTACCGCTACCTCGCCATCGCCAACTACGAGGACCGCTTCGTCATCCCCACCGGCCACCGCGAGCACATCCCCGAATCCTATGCCGAACGCAGCGGCTGTGGCTTCACCTTCGGCGACGGCTGCAACGGCGGCAACAGCGAGGTCAGCCTGTTCGGCGGACGCAAGAACACCACCACGCTGGTCAAGCCAGTGCAGACCTTCGACCCGGTGGAGGACAGCCGTCATGGGTAACTACGAAGCCATCGACCCACCCTGCGAAGGCTCCGTCGTCGGCCTGCTCAGCCTGCGCGTGCTGGCGCGCCTGCTGGACTACCCGACTGCCGAGTTGCAAGCGGCCTGCGCTGAAGCGGTGGAGATCCTCGACGCCGAGGATCGCCTGCCGCCGAAGCTGCGCGGAGAACTGGCGCAGTGGTGCGCGGAGCTGGCTGCCGGTGAACTGCTCGATCTGGAGGAGGCCTACGTCGAACTTTTCGACCGCGGCCGCGCTACGTCACTGCTGCTGTTCGAGCATGTGCACGGCGAGTCCCGCGACCGCGGCCAGGCCATGGTCAACCTGCTGGCCGAATACGAGGCCGCCGGCTTCCAGCTCGATGCCCGCGAACTGCCGGACCACCTGCCGCTGTTCCTGGAGTACCTGTCCACCCGCAGCCACGAAGAAATCGGCCAGTGGCTGGGCGACATCCAGCACATCCTCGCCCTGCTCGCCGCGCGCCTGGAAGAACGCGACACCCGCTACGCGCTGGTACCCCATGCCCTGCTCGCGCTGATCGGCGCCAGCGAGGCCATCGACGAGCAGCGACCCGTCGCCGCCAGCGAAACGCCGGATAACACGCCCCAGGCGCTGGACGCAGTGTGGGAAGAGGAAGCCGTGCGCTTCCACGCCGAAACCGACAAGGACTGCAGCCTGCAGTCCGCCGAAGGGCGACGCCTGGCCGAGCGCAAGTACGAGGCGCTGCCCCAGGTCGTGCAGATCATGCCGCCAGAGCACCCCTGAGCCAGCCAAAGAATGAACGGAGGCCCACCATCATGTTCGAGGAATACCTGCTCAACTTCATCTACGGCATCTACCCCTACCTCGCCGGCACCGTGTTCCTGCTCGGTAGCCTGATGCGCTACGACCACGGCCAGTACACCTGGAAAACCGGTTCAAGCCAGATGCTCTCCAGCAAGAACATGCGCCTGGCGAGCAACCTGTTCCACATCGGCATCCTGGCGATCTTTGGCGGCCATCTGATCGGCCTGCTGACCCCGCACTGGGTCTATGCACCGTTCCTTTCGGCCGGGCACAAGCAACTGATGGCGATCATCTTCGGCGGCATCGCCGGGGTGCTCTGCGTGATCGGCGGCGCCATGCTGCTCTGGCGGCGGCTGACCAACCCGCGTGTGCGTGCCTCCTCCAGCTTCATGGACAACCTGATCATCGCCCTGCTCCTGCTGCAGGCGTGCCTGGGGCTGACCACCATCTTCGCCTCGCTGGACCACCTGGACGGCGGCATGATGCTGGCGCTGGCCAACTGGGCGCAGGCCATTGTGTTCTTCCGTGGTGACGCCGCCGGCTTCGTCATGGAAGCGCCGCTGATCTTCAAGCTGCACATCTTCCTCGGCCTGACCATCATCCTGCTGTTCCCCTTCACCCGCCTGGTGCATGTGTGGAGCATCCCGCTCGGTTACTTCGGCCGTAACTACCAGATCGTCCGCCGCCGCGGCTAAGGAATAACGTAGATGGACATGATTGCAGTCGAGAACCTGCCCGATGCGCCGACGGCGGTGATCCGCGTCGGCGACACCGAGTTGACCGAGGCCGACATCGCCAAGGAGACGCCCTTCCACCCCGCCTCCTCGCTGGCCGACGCGCAGCTCAATGCCGTGCGCGCACTGGTGGTGCGCGAGCTGTTGGCGCAGCGCGCCGCCATGCTCGGCCTGACGGCGAGCATGGTCGATGAGGACCAGGCCGTCGCGACCCTGCTGGAGCGCGAACTGAACGTGCCCGAGCCGGACGAGCCCACCTGCCGCCGCTACTTCGACACCCACCGCGAGCGCTTCTCCGAGCCGACTCGCCTGCGCGTACGGCACATCCTGCTACCCGCCGCACCGGAAGACGCCAAGGCCCGCGACGCGCACTACCGCCTGGGCGAGAAGCTGCTGAAGGAGCTCGGCGAGCACCCGGAACGCTTCACCGAACTGGCCCAGCGACATTCCGCCTGCCCGTCCAAGGACGAAGGCGGCGAGCTGGGCTGGCTGACCTCAGGGCAGACCGTTGCCGAACTGGACCAGGCCCTGCAGCGCCTGCCCGTGGGCCTGCACGACCGGCCACTGGCCTCGCGCTACGGCTGGCACCTGGTGAGCATCGACGAGCGCCATGAACGCAAGCCGCTGCCCTACGCCCAGGTCGCCAACCACGTGCACCATAGCCTGCGCGAGGAATCCACCCGCCACGCCCTGCGCCAGTACCTGCTGGCGCTGGAGAAGGAGATCGGGGTCCGGGGTTTCAGCCTGGATGAAGACCCCATCGAAGGCTCCAGTAACCGGCGCAGCGATATCGGGCTCTGAATGGACGCTCGAGACTGAAAACCTGGCCGAGCAAATGCCTGCGCAGCGATGCTGCCAGGCTGCCTCGGCCGAAACCCGACGAAGGCTTCCCGTCTTGATCCCACCAGCGTGTTGACGCGCTGCTGAAGCCACAGTCGATACCCTCGAAACCCGCTGGAAGCTCGGGTGAGACACCAGACAGCACCAGCCTCCACGGCCTTTGGTCGGATAAATCAATTACGGCATCTTTATATGCCTTAATTGATTTTGAAGTCCCCACCGAGGCTGCCGCCATGAAAACCGTTTCTTCGCTTTTCGTTGTGTTCGCCACGCTCTGCGCGCTCGCCACAGGCGCAACTGCTGCCAGCTACTCCACCCCAATGGCCCACGAAGGCAGTGCCGCATCGTCCTCTGCGGCGCTGAACAACCGTCTTGCCCTGCGCGACCTGTGGCAGGAGCACATCTTCTGGATTCGCGACTACGTGCAAGCCAACCAGACTGGCGACAAGGCCCAGGCCAAGGTCGCCGCCGACCAGGTGGTGGCCAACGCCACGACCATCGCCAATGCCATCGCGCCGCTCTACGGCCAGCCGGCCGCCGACCAGTTGCTCAAGCTGCTGGCCGGGCACTGGGGCGCGGTGAAACACTACAGCGATGCCACCGTCGCGAAGGACAATGGCGGGCGCAAGGCCGCTGTCAGCGAGCTGACCAGCAATGCCGGAGCCATCGCCAAATTCCTCGCCTCGGCCAACCCGAACCTGCCCGAGAAGGACCTGGTCACCCTGCTCAGCACCCACGGAGCCCAGCACATCGCGCAGATCGACCAGTTAGCCGCGCATGATTACACCGGCGAGGCGAAGACCTGGCAGGGCATGCGCCAGCACATCCAGATGCTCGCCGACGTGCTGAGCGCCGCACTGGTCAAGCAGTTCCCGGACAAATTCCACGCCGCGGGGTAGAGGCATGCTTCAGGGAATGGGTCGTACCCAGCAGGACCTGCTCGCCGCCCTGCTCTACCAGGCGGGCGGCATGAGCATCGATGAACTGGCCGAACAACTGGCCGTGACGCGCACCGCCGTGCGCCAGCACCTGGCTGCACTGGAGCGCGACGCCCTGATCCTGCGCGGCCCGACCCGGCCCACCGGTCGTCGTCCCGAGCAGCTGTACCTGCTGAGCCCGCGCGGCCGCGAGCTGTTCCCCCGGCATTACCAGTTGCTCGGCGACCTGCTGATCGGCGAAATCGCCCAGTTGATTGGCGCGGAGGCGTTGCAAGAGATGATGCGCAAGCTGGGCACACGCCTGGCCGGTGAGCTGGAGGCCGAGCCAGTGAGCGAGGAGCGCATCGCCGAGCACCTGAGCGACAACGGCTATGAAGCGCAGGTGTTCTTCAGAAGCTCCGGCGAGGCCGAGATCGTCGCGCACAACTGCGTGTTCCATCACCTCGCCGAGCAACATCCGGAAGTCTGCGAACTGGACCTGGCGTTGATCGGCACCCTGGGTGGACACCCCGTCGAGCACCTGGAGTGCATGCACCGGGGCGGCGAGACCTGCCGCTTCCAGTTGCGCCGCGAGCCAGCCTGAGGTCAGGAGCGGTCGCGGCGCACGGTGGAAAGGAAGCTGGTGGGGATCGACATCAGCAGGATGTAGGCCGACACCGCAAGCATCAGCCCGCCACTGCCCAGCAGCAGGTAACGGCGCTCCTTCACCACGGTCATGTCCAGCCCACCGGAAAAGAGAATCCAGCCCAGCCCCGCCAGGGCCACGGTAAACAGGATGGCGATCAGGTAGCTGGCAGCGACGATCAGCATCCACAGCGGACTCCAGCGTCGGCGCGGTTGTTTTTCCATGGATGGGTGCCTCCCAGCCCCACATCGAGCACTCAAAACCCGCGCAGTCTGATAGCCAGTGGCCGCTTCCGCAATGCGACAAAAGCGGAAGACAGCCTCGCCAAGCGTTTCGAGGCGCGGCGGCCTCGGCCCCACCTGCTCGACTAGCCGCCGGCCAGCCTGGCCGCACTGATCGAGCTAGGCGACGCCGAAGACGCTTCACTCAAGAAAAACGCCGCAGTTCCTGCTGGAGCTGCGGCGTTTTCTTGGGGCGATGAATTGGCTTCCTCCGAGAAACTCATGCCAATGCATCCCCTCACCCCAGCCCTCTCCCTCAGGGAGAGGGGGCAGTCCGTGCCGACTAACGCTGAGGTTTCATCCTGCGCTGAACAGCCCTCTCTCCCGCTTGAGGAGCGGGGCGCGCAGCCAGGGTTAGGGTGAGGGGCTCTTGCCGTTCATAACGCACAAGCGAGCAACATGACGCACACGCGAGACTCTCAACCGCGCCGTGCCGGCACCGCGTACTGGGGCATGGTGATGCAGCCGATGTTGCCGCCGCCCAGGAGGATTTCCCGCGAATTGTCGATGCCGATCACCCGCTTGCCCGGGAACAGGTCGGCCAGTACACCCTGGGCGATGCGGTCGTTGGGGTCGTTGAAGAACGGCATGACGATGGCCGAATTGCCGGTATAGAAGTTGATATAGGAGGCGCAAATCTTCGTGCCCGCCTGGCGCTCGAAGCTGCCGTCCGCCTGGTCCAGCCCTTCGGCCTCGGCAGCCGTCCACTCCAGTACCTGCGGCTGCGGCAGCTTGTGCACCTCCAGCGCATTGCCATGGGCGTCGCGGGCGCTGCGCAGCACGTCGTAGGCCTCCTGATAGATTTCCCACTGCGGGTCGCTGCGCTCGTCCGTCCACTGCATCACCACCACACCCGGCCGCACGAAGCAGGCCAGGTCATCGACGTGGCCGTCGGTTTCGTCGAACTTGCAGCCGCGCGGTAGCCAGATCACGTGCTCGGCGCCCAGGTAGTCGCAAAGCCGGCGGGTGACCTCTTCCTTGCCCAGGTGGGCGTTGCGGTTGCGGTTGAGCAGGCACTGCTCGGTGGTCAGCAGGGTGCCCTGGCCGTCACTGCGTATGCTGCCCATCTCGGCGATGATCGACGCGCGATAACGATCGAAGCCTTCTATTTCAAGGATCTTCTGCGCAATCTGGTCGTCCTTGTCCCAGGGGTAGTAGAGGCCGCCGTCGAGGCCACCATAGGCGTTGAACTGGAAGTCCACGCCGCGCATTTCCCCCGTGGTGTCATTGACCAGGAAGGCTGGGCCGCTGTCGCGGAACCAGGTGTCATTGCAGGTCATCTCCACCACGCGCACGTTCTCGGGAAGCATGCGGCGGGCGTTGGCGTACTGCGCGGCAGAGGCGCAGACGGTCACCGGCTCGCTGCTGGCAATGGCAGTCACGACCTCGACCCAGACTTTCTGCGCCGGCTTGCCGCCGTTGCGCCACACGTCCGTGCGCTCCGGCCAACCCAGCCAGCAGCGGGCCTTGGGTTCGAATTCGCCGGGCAGGCGGAAGCCGTCGGCCTTGGGCATTGTCAGGTGGGTGCGGGACATCGGGGGCTCTCCGGATTCAGGGCGGGTTCAGGGCGGTAATGGCCCAAGGTTGCCGACCCGGAGCGGCGGATACCATTGATGAATTTCGCGGAATAGCTGAATTGAATTCAACGATAAACTCATGAATCGATGAACCTGCAGAATCGAAGCGGACCTTGTCCGTGATGGCCTCAGCACCGCTCGGATCGCGGGACGGGCTAGTCGTCTGCAGTTCCTACCGTTCCTGCCCCGTCACGGTGGTCATGCTCCTGCCGTCCACCCGCCGCACCGGCAGCGACTCCGGCTCGAACCCCTCGATGCAGCAGGCATTCACGCTGAGCAGCGCCGGGTTGCTGCGGCGCTGGTGGTAGACATAGATGCCGCACGTCCCGCAGAAATAATGCAGCGCCACCCCGCTGTTCCAGCGATACAGGCGCAAGGCCTGATCACCCCGCGTTAATCGGAAGTTGTCCTTCGGCACGGTTGCCATCAGGGCGTTGCGCTTGCCGCACAGCGAGCAGTCGCAGCGCACCAGTTCATCGAGCTCCGCGTCGAAGGCGAAAGCCACCGCGCCGCAATGGCAGGTGCCGGTGTAATGCATGGCCGAATCCTCGTCATGGATGCCTCCAGCTTAGACCCCTGGCAATTCGTGACTCCAACTCAACTATCCTTTGCGGATGACCGCGTTTTTCTCAAGGGCCGACTTTCGGACAATACCTCCCATCGCATCCTATTCGTCCGGAGCCCCACCCCCATGCCCCTCGCACTCCTGGCGCTGACACTCAGCGCCTTCGCCATCGGCACGACGGAGTTCGTGATCGTCGGCCTGATACCCACCATCGCCACCGACCTGGGCGTCACCCTGCCCTCCGCCGGCCTGCTGGTCAGCCTCTACGCCCTGAGCGTTGCCATCGGTGCGCCGCTGCTCACCGCCATGACCGGGCGTATCCCGCGCAAGGCGCTGCTGGTCGGCCTGATGGCGCTGTTCACCGTCGGCAACCTGGTGGCCTGGCAGGCGCCCAGCTACGAATCGCTGATCATCGCGCGCATCCTCACCGGCCTGGCCCACGGCGTGTTCTTCTCGGTCGGTTCGATCATCGCCACCAACCTGGTGAGCAAGGACAAGGCCGCCAGCGCCATCGCCACCATGTTCAGCGGCATGACCGTCGCCTTCGTCACCGGCATCCCGCTGGGCACCTTCATCGGCCAGCACCTGGGCTGGCGCGTCACCTTCCTGGTGGTCGCCGCCTTCGGCGTGGTCGCCCTGCTCGGCAGCCTGCTGTTCGTGCCGAAGAACATCCAGCACAGCGCGCCGGCGCCGTTGCTGCGCCAGGCCCGCGTGCTGCTGCAGCCGCGCCTGCTGCTGGTCTATGCGATGACGGCCGTGGGTTACGGTGGTTCGCTGATCGCCTTCACCTTCCTTGCACCGATCCTCCAGGACCTCGCCGGTTTCAGCCCGAACATGGTCGGCGTCGTGCTCCTGGCCTACGGTGTCTCGGTGGCCATCGGCAACATCTGGGGCGGTCGCCTGGCGGACAAGCGCGGCCCGGTGAGCGCGCTGAAGATCATTTTCGGCCTGCTGGCTGCGGTACTGCTGGTGCTCACCTTCACCGCCGGCAACCCATGGCTGGTGGTGCTGACGGTGCTGGCCTGGGGCGCGGTCGCCTTCGGCAACGTGCCCGGCCTGCAGGTGTATGTCGTGCAGCAGGCCGAGCGCGTGGCGCCGGATGCCGTGGACGTGGCCGCCGGCTTCAACATCGCCGCCTTCAACCTCGGCGTGGCCGGCGGCTCCTGGGCTGGCGGCCTGGTGGTGAGCCACCTGGGCCTGGGCCATACGCCCTGGATCGCCGCCGTCGTCACCCTCGCCGCCTTCGGCCTGACCGCCCTCAGCGGCCGTCTGGACCGCAGCCATTCCATGGAACCCGCCGCCCCTGGCGCGGTTCCCACTCACTGACCACCAAGGAGATTTTCCATGAGCGTTCCCGCCTTCGGCCTCGGCACCTTCCGCCTCAAGGGCCAGACCGTCATCGACTCCATCCGCACCGCGCTGGAGCTCGGCTACCGCGCCATCGACACCGCGCAGATCTACGGCAACGAAGCCGACGTCGGCGAGGCCATTGCCGGCGCAAAAGTGAAGCGTGACGAGCTGTACCTGACCACCAAGATCTGGACCGAGAACTACGCCGCCGACAAGCTGATCCCCAGCCTCAAGGACAGCCTGCACAAGCTGCGCACCGACCGCGTCGAGCTGACCCTGATCCACTGGCCGTCGCCCAAGGACGAAGTGCCGGTCGCCGAGTTCATGGGCGCCCTGGCCGAAGCCAAGGCCCAGGGCCTGACCGGCGAGATCGGCGTTTCCAACTTCACCGTCGCGCTGATGCAGGAAGCCATCGCCGCCGTGGGCGCCGGCCAGATCGCCACCAACCAGGTGGAGCTGCACCCCTACCTGCAGAACCGCAAGGTCGTGGATTTCGCCAAAAGCCAGGGCATCCACATCACCTCCTACATGACCCTGGGCTACGGCAAGGTGCTCAGTGACGAGGTGATCATCGGCATCGCCCAGCGCCACGGCGTCACCCCGGCGCAGGTCACCCTGGCCTGGGCCATGCAGCTGGGCTACTCGGTGATCCCGTCGTCCACCAAGCGCGAGAACCTCGAAGGCAACCTGCGCGCCGTCGACCTGCGCCTGACCGACGCCGACATGGCCGCCATCGCCGCGCTGGAACGCAACGAGCGCATCACCAGCCCGGAAAGCCTGGCCCCGGCCTGGGATTGATCCGTCGCTGATAGATTGCCGCCCCTCGGGGCGGCTTTTCCGTTTCGCCCGTTTCGAAGGAGTCTTCATGAATGCACACCCAGCCAACGACTACGCCGCCTGGACCTGGACGCCCGGCGCCAGCCTCGACGGCCTGAGCCTCACCCGCCTGCCGGTGCCTGCGCCGGGCCCGGACGAGGTGCTGGTGGCCAACACCGCCATCGCGCTGAACCCGGTGGACTGGAAGATGATCGACTGGGGCCGCGACGACTGGCAGCAAGGCCAGGTGCCCGGCGTGGATGGCGTCGGTATCGTCATCGCAGTGGGCAGCGAAGTGAACCTGCGTGCCGGCGCCCGCGTCGCCTACCACCAGGCGCTGACACGCGGCGGCAGCTTCGCCGAATACACCCTGCTGCGCGCCCGCGCCGTCTACCCGGTGCCCGATTCGCTGGACGATGCCACCGCCGCCAGCCTGCCCTGCCCCGGCCTCACCGCCTGGCAGGCGCTGGACAAGCTGCCGGCCTGCAACAACCGCGACGTGCTGGTGACCGGTGCCGGCGGTGCGGTCGGCTACCTGCTGGCGCAACTCGCCCTGCAACGCGGCCTGCGCGTGTGGGTAACGGCCTCGGCGAAACACCGCGAGCACCTGCTGCGACTGGGCGTCGCCGGCGTCTTCGATTACCACGACGACCAGTGGTCCCGGCAACTGAATGAAACCCTCGGCCCGCGCCGCCTGCATGGGATCTTCGACACCGTCAGCGGCCAGCACGCCGCCAGCCTCGCCCCGCTGCTGGGCTACAACGGCCATCTGGTGTGCATCCAGGACCGCCAGGAAAGCGCCCCGCTGCCGGCCTTCAGCACCGCCATTTCCCTTCACGAAGTGGCCCTCAACAGCATCCACGCCCACGGCGAGTCCGTGGACTGGCAGGAGCTGCACACCGCCGCCGCGCAACTGATGCAGGGCGTCGCCAACGGCCAACTGCAGGCGCCCGCGAAGCAGTTCTTCGACTTCGCCGAGCTGCCGGACGCACTGCGCCGCTTGAAGTCCGGCGCAGGCAGCGGTAAATGGATCACTCGCCTGCCAGCGCCGATGGTCATCGCCTGACTGGCAACTTTGCACGGCAGGTCGCCTATTCGTAGGAGCGGACTCCGTCCGCGATGGGCTGACCACGCTCCAGGCTTGACCGGAGCGACGGTGAATCGATCGCGGACGGAGTCCGCTCCTACGCAGGCCTGACGCTTCGGCGAATTACACGAACAGGAGAACATCATGGATCTGGGCATCAAGGGCCGTTGGGCCGTGGTCTGCGCCGCCAGCAAGGGCCTGGGCAAGGGGTGCGCCCTGGCGCTGGCCCGCGAGGGCGTGAACCTGGCGATCAACGCCCGCGACGTCGACACCCTCGCCGCCACCGCCGCCGAATTGCGCCAGCTGGGCGTGGAAGTGCGCGAAGTGGCCGGCGACATCAGTCAGCCGGACGTGCGCGCGGAGCTGCTGGCCGCCTGCCCGCAGGTGGACATCCTGGTCAATAACGCCGGCGGCCCGCCGCCCGGTGATTTCCGCGACTGGGAGCGTGACGACTGGCTGCGCGCCCTGGAGCTGAACATGCTCACGCCCATTGAGCTGATCAAGGCCACCCTCGACGGCATGGCCGAGCGCGGTTTCGGGCGCATCGTCAACATCACCTCCGGCTCGGTGAAGGCGCCCATCGCCACCCTCGGCCTGTCCAACGGCGCGCGCAGCGGCCTGACTGGCTTCGTCGCCGGTGTCGCCCGCCAGCCGCGCGTGGCCGGCAACAACGTCACCATCAACGGCCTGCTACCCGGCGCCTTCGACACCGACCGCCTGCGCAGCGGTTTCCACCGCGCGGCCGAGCTCAGCGGCCGCGACGAAGGCGAACTGGTGGAGGCCGGCAAACAGGAAGTCCCCGCTGGGCGCTTCGGTAGCGCCGAGGAATTCGGTGCGTTCTGCGCCTTCCTGTGCAGCGCCCAGGCCGGCTACCTGACCGGGCAGAACCTGCTACTCGATGGCGGCGCTTATCCGGGCACTTACTGAAATACCTGGCACCGGATGCTCTTCGCAGGAGCGGGCTTGCTCGCGAACCCGCCCATGCTGCGATGCGGTTCGCGAGCAAGAACCAGGCGTCCCCCTCGCTCCTACAATCACCGCCCCAAGCTCTACAATCACCTCCGCCGCTCCCGCACAGGCCTGCCGATGAAAGCCCACTCCGACGAACTCAAGACCTTCGCCACGGTGATCGACTGCGGCTCCATCACCGCCGCCGCCGAACAACTGGGGCTGACGCCCTCGGCCGTGAGCCGGGCGCTGTCGAAGCTGGAGGAAAAGCTCGGCACCACCCTGCTCAACCGCACCACGCGGCGCATGAAGCTGACCGAGGAAGGCGAATTCTTCCTCGAAAATGCCCGTCACATCCTCGAACAGATGGACGCCCTGGAAGAGCGCCTCGCCCTGCGCCAGCAATCCCCCGCCGGGCGCCTGCGGATCAACGCCGCCTCGCCCTTCATGCTGCACGCCGTGGTGCCGCATATCGGCGCCTTCCGCGAGCGCTACCCGGACATCGAGCTGCAGCTCAATACCAACGACCTCAACATCGACCTGCTGGAACAGAGCACCGACATCGCCATTCGTATCGGCCACCTCGCCGACTCCAGCCTGCACGCCCGCCCACTGGGCAGCAGCCGGCTGAACCTGCTGGCGGCGCCCGATTATCTGGCGCGCCACGGTACGCCGACCAACCTGGAGGAACTGCTCGGTCACTCGCTGCTCGGCTTCACCCAGCCCGAGGCACTGAACGTCTGGCCGATCCGCCATGCCGGTGGCGATACCCTCACCGTCAACCCGTCGCTCTCCGCCTCCAGCGGCGAGACCCTGCGCCAGTTGGCCATCGGCGCCCAGGGCATCGTCTGCCTCGCCAGCTTCATGACCTGCGACGACATCCACGCC
Organism: Pseudomonas sp.; assembly: GCF_002796985.1. Lineage (GTDB taxonomy): Bacteria > Pseudomonadota > Gammaproteobacteria > Pseudomonadales > Pseudomonadaceae > Pseudomonas. The sequence continues at coordinate 39,783 of NZ_PEKX01000024.1, forward strand.
GGGCGACTGGTCCGCGTCCTGCCGGAGATGACCAGCGAACGCCGCCAGCCGATCCACGCGGTGTACTACCGCAACTCGCAGCTGGCGTTGCGCATCCAGTGCTTCCTCGACTTCATCCAGGAGCGCCTGGCGCAGTCCCTGCACGCCACGGGCTGAGCCAAGAAAATTCCCACAGCCGGAAAACCTCGACCACACTGGATAAGGTCCGCGACGCTCCGCCGCCAGCGGCGTCATCCCGCGAGATCGAGGGGCCTGGCATGTCACCCATGCAGCTGTATCTGCGCGCCATCATCCACCCTGGCCGCGACACCCTGCTGTTCGCCCTGCGCACGGTGCTCGCGGGGCTGCTGACGCTGTACCTGGCATTCCTGCTGGACCTCGACCAGCCCAAGTGGGCGACCATGACGGTGGTGATCATCAGCACCCCGCTGGCCGGCATGACCCTGCAGAAAAGCTTCGCCCAGGTGATCGGCACCACCATCGGCGCCATGGTCGCCGTGGCGATCATGGCGCTGTTCCCCCAGGCGCCGCTGCCGTTCATCGTCACCCTGGCGCTATGGCTGGCACTCTGCACCGCGGCGGGCACCCTGCTGCGCTTCACCTATTCCCATGCCTTCGTGCTCAGCGGCTTCACCGCGGTGATCGTCGCCCTGCTCGCCCAGCCGGACCCGGAATCCGCCTATACCCTGGCCATTACCCGGGTCACCGAAACACTGCTGGGCGTGGCCTGCGTCACGCTCGTCAGTCTGTTTTTCGCCCGCCCGGAGAGCGTGGCGCGCGGCTACTTCGCCAAGGTCGACCAACTGATCCGCCTGATCGCCGTGCACGCGGCGGCGGTGATCCGTGGCGAGGAACAGGAAGAGGATTTCCGTCAACGGCAACAACTCCTGCTGGGCGAGATCGCCGCACTGGAAATGCTCCGCCGGCACCTCTATTTCGACGCCCCTCGCCTGCGCGGTGCCGATGAGCTGGTGCAGCAACTCGCCAACCAACTGGTGCTGATGACCTCACGGCTGGCCATCCTGCGGCGCCAGCGCAAGCTGATCGAAACGCGCCTGAGTGGGCCGCTGCCCGAATCCGTGCGGCGCCTGCGCGACGATGAACTGGCCTGCCTCGCCGAGCTGGCCGAGTTCGGCCGCAACCTGCCCGGCACCACCCGCAAGCGCATCACTCAGCTGCGCCAGCGCTTCGACGCGGCCGCGCGGCAAGCGGAGGAGCTGGCCGACGGCCTGCCCACCTCCCTGCGTTCCCTGGCCTGGGCGCTGCGTTTCGAACAGGCGCGGCTGATGCAGCAGCTGGACGAGATGATCGAGCTGAGCGAGGCGATCCAGGAAGGCCGCCCCGCCAGCAGCACCTACCTGCACAGCCAGATTCACGCGCTGCACCTGGACTTTCACCTCGCCGCGATGAACGCCACCCGCGCCTTCGTCGCGCTGTGCTGCGCCGGCTGGATCTGGGTGGAAACCGCCTGGGATGGCGCCCGTGCCGGCATGGTGCTGATCGGCATCCTCTGCTCGCTGCTCGCCACCTTCCCGCGCCCGATGATCGCCAGCCAGGCTTACCTGCGCGGGCTGGCGCTGGCCCTGGGGGTCTCGGCGCTGCTGCAATTTCTCGTGCTACCCAGCGTTGGCGATTTCGAAATGCTTGCGCTGTTCCTCACCCCGTTGCTCTACGTGATCGCGGTCGGCCTGAGCAACCCGCAGACCGCCGGGATCGGCATCGGCCTGGGGCTATCGACCTTCCTGCTGGTGGGCCCGCAAAACCAGGGTGCATGGATCAACACGTCGGCCCAATGGCTCGAATTCGCCGGTGCCTACGTCGGTGCCGGGGTATTGGCACTGCTGGTGTACGCCTGGGTATTCCCCTTCGACGCTGACGCCCGGCTGCGCCGGCAGTCGCGCCGCACCCGTGCCGAGGTACGTTCGGTGCTGCTGTCCAAGCCCAGCGAAGCGCGCCGGTTCGTGTTCGAGAGTCGCATGGTGGATCGCCTGGCGATCATGCTCGGGTTGCTGCCGGCGGCGCGCGACAGCCAGTCCGTCGAGCGCTTCCAGTGCAGCCTGGCGAGCATGACCCTGGGTGTGGTGCTGCACCAGTTGCGCCGCGAGAGCCTGAATGCCCAAGGCCTGCCTGAAGCCTTGCGCGAGCGGCTGTCGCTGCTCCTCGATGAGCTGGCCGCGTGCCTCGACCAACCGCCCGCCGCCCCCTTGCAAAGGGTGCTGCCGGCGATGCGCGACCTGGGCAACGAGCTGGACGAACTGCAAAGCCATGGCAGCTACCCCAGCGGCGATGCCATGCGCCCGGTGTTCGTCAGCGGCGTGGCGTTGCTGGTGGCCGCCGATCTGCTGGAGCGCTTCCGCGACCTGTTTGGCGAGGCCATCCACTTCAACGATGGCCAGGAGGGACCGGCACTGCATGCCCGTTGATATCGAACTGGCGGGTATCTACCTGCCGCCACTGGCCCAGGCCCTGCTGCTGGCGCTGCCGATCTTCCTGCTGCTGGACTGGGCCCTGCGTCGTCTGGGCGTACTGCGCCGGGTGTGGCATGAAGCGTTGTTCGAAGGCGCGCTGTACGCCTGCCTCTGCGCCACCCTGATCCTGCTCATGGGAGCCCTGCACTGAATGAAAGGCCCGCGCCAAGCCCTGCCGACACTGATCACCCTGGCCGTGGTCGCGCTTGCCCTGGTCCTGGGCTACTACGCCTGGACCTACTACACCCGCGCGCCCTGGACGCGTGACGCACGGGTACGCGCCGATGTGGTGACACTCGCGGCAGATGTCGCCGGGCGCATCGTCGAACTGCGTGTGCAGGACAATCAGCACGTCAACAAGGGGGATCTGTTGCTGGAGATCGACCCCGCACGCTACGAGCTGGCAATGGAGCGCGCCAACCGCGCGGTGGAGGTAGCCCGTGCCGCGCTCGGCCAATCCCGCGCCGCCATCATCGCCAGCCAGGCCTTGCTACGCCAGCGACAGAGCGAGGAAGTGCGGCGCCGGGAACTGAAGGCGCGCTCGGCCATTTCCAAGGAAGAATGGGAGCAGGCCAACACCGATGCATCCGTGGCCCAGGCACAGCTGTTGCGCGAGGAGGCCAACCTGGGCTTGGCGCAGGCCAATGTCAGCCTGGCCGAAGCCGCGCAGCACCAGGCGCAACTGGACCTGGAGCGCACCCGCGTGTTCGCCCCGGTGAACGGCTACGTGACCAACCTGCTGACCCGCGCGGGCGATTACGCCACCACCGCCCGGCCTTTGTTGGCGCTGGTGGACAGCGATTCGTTCTACATCAGCGGCTACTTCGAGGAAACCAAACTGCCGCGCATCCACGAAGGCGACAGCGTCCGGGTACAGTTGATGAGTGGCGAACGCTTCGACGGCCGCGTGGCCAGCATCGCCTTCGCCATTTCCGACCGCGAGAACACCCCGGGCAGCCGACTGCTGGCGAACATCAACCCAAGCTATACCTGGGTCAAACTCGCCCAGCGCATCCCCGTGCGCATCGCCATCGACCCTCAGTATCAGGGCCGCGACCGCCTGCGCGCCGGCACCACGGCCACCGTCAGCGTGGTCGAGAGCGCCGATCTCGAAGTTGTTCGATAGGCCGGTTACGGAACTTTCATCGCCGCCGGGTCACCAACCCATCGCGTGATGGTCACCTGCCCGGTGCACCATGCCCCCAGCTTCCCGCATCCCGCGCGGACGCCCCGCCCGAGGATCGCCCTTGCTTCGCCTTCGCCTTCTGGCCGCTACCCTGCTGACCTGCACCACCCTCGCCCTGGTGGCCTGGCGCGCACTGCCATCGCCACAGGAAGACGTCCCGAGCAGCCGCCTGTTCGCCCAGAACTGGGCCCGCGGCGGAGTCGTCCTGCTGGTCCGCCACATGGAGCGTTGCGACCGTTCCAGCGCAGAATGCCTGGGCGCCGCCGATGGCATTACCGCGCGCGCCGCCGCCCTGGCGCAAAGCATGGGCGAGAGCATCGCCCACTTAGGCCTCTCCGCCACCGATATCTATGCAAGCCCCGCCAACCGCACCGCGCAGACCGCCGACCTGATGTTCGACCAACCGGTAGCGCGCCAGGACTGGCTGCTCACCTGCAAGGACGAAGACCTGGCCGCACAGATCCGCCTGCACAAGGCGGCGCACCGCAATCTGGTGCTGGTCACCCACAGCGAATGCTTCGACCGCCTGCGCGAGAATCTCAAGGTGCGCGAGACCGATACCCCCGAATACGGCAGCGCCCTGGTGCTGTTCGACGAGAACCAGCCGCAGCTGCGCATTGCCGGGGAAGTCGAGACCGATGAGTGGCTGAAACTGCTGCAACACCCCAACCCGAGCTGAGGCCGCTGCCAGAAAGCGCTTTCTGTGCCATCTTCTTGCGATCGCTCCAAGGAGAGGCTCGATGCCCACGCTGCTCACCGCCCACCCGCTGTTCGCCGCTCCCGTCCTGCTGCTGATCGACCTGCTGCTCTGGCGGCTGGTCGGTGCAGCCCATCCGCATTGGCGACTGGCGACGCGCATCCTGTGCTTCCTGCTGTTCAGCCTGCTGCTGTTCAACGCCGGGATGAACCCACTGCGCGCCGCGCCCTGGGCGGATGACCTGCCCAGCCACATGGTCGCCACCGCGGTGCAGATAGTCTGGTGGCTATTCGCCGCACGCTGCCTGACGGTGGCGCTGGGCTTCCTCCTGGTGCAGCGCATCGGCCATGGCGGGCGGCTGTTGCAGGACGTGCTCGGCGCGCTGATCTTCCTGGTCGCCATCATCGCCGCCGCCGGCTACGTGCTGGAGCTGCCGGTGAAGGGCCTGCTGGCCACCTCCGGGGTGGTCGCCATCGTCCTCGGCCTGGCGCTGCAGAGCACCCTGAGCGACGTGTTCTCCGGCATCGTGCTGAACACCACCAAGCCCTACCAGCTGGACGACTGGATCTCCATCGACGGCATCGAGGGCAAGGTCACCGAGATCGACTGGCGCTCCACCTACCTGCAGACCTCCCAGGGCACGCTGGCCGTGGTGCCCAACTCCCTCGCCGCCAAGGCCAAGGTGCTCAACCTGAGCCGCCCGGCCAACCTCTACGGCGTCAGCGTGAGCCTGACGGTCAGCCCTCACATCCGCCCGCGCAAGGTGATCGACGCGCTGGAGCACGCGCTCGGTGGCTGCCGCGCCCTGCTGGCCAACCCGGCCCCGGCGGTGAGCGTGCGCAAGTCCGCCCCCGAGGGGGTGGAGTACGAAATGAGCGGCTTCGTCGCCGCCATGGGCGAGAAGCGCGAGGTGCGCAACCAACTGTTCGACCTCGCCTACCGCCACCTGCAGGCCGCCGGCATCAACCTGCTGGCCGAGGCCGATGCGCCGATGCGCGAAAGCGCCTCACGGGCGCGGGCGCTGCTGGTGCGCTCCGGGCTGTTCGACGCCCTGCGTGACGAGGAGCGCGACGAGCTGGCGACGCGCATGCAGCGCCGGCCGTTCAAGCGCGGCGAAGTGCTGCTGGCACCGGGGGATGTCAGCGACCGCCTGCTGATCATCGATTCCGGCGTGGTCAGCGTTACCCTGCCGCAAGACAACCAGACTCTCGAAGCCGGCCGCATGGGGCCGGGCGAGGTGTTCGGCGAGGCCGGTGTGCTCAGCGGTTCCGCCTGGCAGGCGCAGTTCACCGCCATCAGCGACGGCGCCGCCTACTACATCGACAAGCAAACCCTGGCGCCCTGCATGGAAGCGCGCCAGGAGATCGCCGAGGCCATGGGCCGCCTGCTGGATTTCCGCCAGAAGGCCAGCGCTGCGTTATTGGTGGAGCAGCCCACGGTGGTGCAGCAGCGCGGGCTGATGGCCTGGCTCAAGCAACACGCCGGGCGCCGCTCCAAAGCCTGACCCTGTTGCAGGGTCAGGCGCTGACTTCCTGCAGGCAGTCCAGCGGCACCCAGCCCGCCTCACCGCCCGTGCGGCTGCACCAGAGCCAGCCGCCCAGCTCGCGGCCGCCTTCGAGCCGCTCGCCGACCTCCACGTCGAGTTCGCGGGCGGTGTAGTCCTCCATCGCCACCCCCGCTCCCGGCGCAGTCATGTTGAACACCTGCGCTGGTACCCAGCCTTCACGCTGGCCGGGGGTCGAGCAGAAGTACCAGTCTTCCCAGCCCTCGGCGCCTTCGTAGCGCTCACCGACGAACAACGGCGCGCCCCTGCTGAAGGTGATAGGCGCGGGGTATTCGCTACGGTGGCGTTGGATCACTTCGTAGTGCATGTCGACCTCCCGTCTCCCTGGACCGATCCATGCTACTCCTCACAACGCATCGTGGAAGATCACCCCGAGGGTGAAGCGCTCGCCGGTATGCAGACGGCTGACGCCATGGCGCAGGTTGACCCGGTGATAGCCGCGCACGCCCGCTACCGGGCGCTGCGCCACGGCAAACACCACGGCGTCGCCCTGCTGCAATGGCACCACGCTCGCCCGCGATTGCATACGCGGGCGCTGCTCGGTGAGGACGAACTCGCCGCCCTCGAACTCCGCGCCCGGTCGCGACAGCAGGATCGCCACCTGCAACGGGAAGGCCAACTCCCCGTAGAGGTCCTGGTGCAAACAGTTGTAATCGCCGGCGCGGTAACGCAGCAGCAGCGGCGTCGGTCGCTGCTGGCCGGCAGCATGGCATTGGGCGAGGAAGTCGGCATGTTCTGGCGGGTAATGGATGCCAGTGCCCAGGCGTTCGTGCCAGGTGTTGGCGATGGCACGAAGCGGTGGATAGAGAGCTTCGCGTAGCGCCTGCAGCAGCGCCGGCAAGGGATAGGCGAAGTAGCGGTACTCTCCGAGGCCGAAATTGTGCCGGGCCATGATCACCCGGCTGCGGAATGGCGCGTCCTGATCGTAGAGCGCGCGGAGCTTTTCGCACTGCGCCCTGTCCAGCAAGCCGGGGATCAGGGCGTGGCCGTCGGCGTCGAGCTGTCTGGCAAGTGCGGGCCAATCCAAGGCGAACAGGTTTCGGGAGATAGACATCCTGGCGATCCGTAATGGCAACGCCTCAGTCTAGAGTCGCCCCTTCCGTCACCGCGCCCCGAGGCCAACTTTCAAACTCCCCTGCAAGAGCGCGCCAGGGCCGGCCCTCTCCCCGCGAGAGGGAAATCACGGGTACGGGGGGTTCAGAAGAAGGCAGTTGCTCCTACAGTGATACTCCAGCGCTCGGGCCTGCCCTCACCCTAACCCTGGCTGCGCGCCCCGCTCCTGAGGGAGAGGGGACCGTTCGGTGCAGGATGAAACTACAGCGTCAGCCGGCACAATCTGCTCCCTCTCCCTCTGAGCGGGGCGCGCAGCCAGGGCTGGGGTGAGGGGGAAAAGCTGGCACGAAGTGAACCGGCACAAAGACAGTTGCTCCTACGGGGAGGCGATGCCGGGAGCCCGTTATTCCGGGCGCAACTGCAGCGGATCGACCAGGCCGGCCGCGATCGCCATGCCCACCAGATCGGACAACGTCCCGGCCTGCATGCGCTTCATCACCCGTGCACGGTACAAGTCCACGGTCTTCACGCTGATTTCCAGTTGCTCGGCCACTTCGCGGCTGGTGTAGCCACGCACCAAGGGCAGCAATACATCACGCTCGCGGGGCGTCAGCGCGGCCAGCCGTTCCTCCAGTTCACCCAGCCCCGAGCGTGAAGCCTGCTGATGCTCGCGAGAGCTGAGCGCCTGCTGCACGCTGTCCAGCAGCAGTTGTTCGTTGTAAGGCTTCTCGATGAAGTCCACCGCACCGGCCTTGAACGCACGGATGACGATGGGCACGTCGGCGTGGCCGCTGACGAAGATCACCGGCAGTTCGAGGCCACGCCGGCGCATCTCTTCCTGCACCGCGAGGCCGCCGAGACCGGGCATGCGCACGTCGAGCAACACACAGGCGTGAGCATCGTTCGGGCAGGCGTCGAGGAACTCGCGGCCGCTGGTGAATGGCCGCGCCTTCAGGCCGACCGACTCCAGCAGCCAGACCGTCGAGTCGAGCATTCGCTGGTCGTCGTCCACCACATACACCACTGCCGCATCCATCGCTGTCTCCGTCATTGTTCGGTTTTCCCCGCCGGCAGCCGGCATTCCAGGCGCAGGCCGCCGGTGGGCGCCGTAATAGCCTCCAGCGTGCCGCCGAAGCCTTCGACGATGCCACGGCTCATGGACAGCCCCAGCCCCAGGCCTTCCGGCTTGCTGGTGAAGAACGGCGTGAACATCTGTTCCAGCGCCGTGTGGCTGGCCCCCGGCCCTTCGTCTTCCACCCAGACGCAGAGCTGCCCGTCACTGTCGCGGCGGCTGCCGATGCGCACATTCGAGGGCTCGCCGGCATGGCGCTCGCGGTTGGCCTCGATGGCGTTGCGCAACAGGTTGAGGAACACCTGCTCCAGCAACACACGGTCGGCGTAGACGGGCGCCAGATTCTCCGTGAACGCCTCGCTGACCGCCACCTCCGCGCTGGCCGCTTCCCAGGCGCACAGGCCCAGCGAAGCGCGCGCCACCTGGTTGAGGTCCAGCGCCTGCATGCGCCGCTGGCCCTTGCGCAGGAAGGCCCGCAGGCGGCGGATCACTTCGGAGGCGTGGGCGGTGTGCTCGACGATCTGCGCCAGCCCCTGGGCCACGCGCTGCGCGGCGTCCGGCTGGCTGTCGAGATTCTTCAGGTAGCGCTGGCTGGCGCTGGCGTAGTTCATCACGGCGGCCAGCGGCTGGTTCATCTCGTGGGCGATACCCGAGGCCAGCTCGCCCAGGGTTACCAGGCGCGCGGTATGCGCCAGTTCGTCCTGATGGCGGCGTTGCTGGTTCTCGCGCAGTTCACGCTCGGTCATGTCACGGGCCACCAGCGAGTAGTAGCGCTCGCCACCCGCCGCGCGGTGCGCCAGCAGGACCAGCGACAATGGCGCGGCACTGCGCCCGGCCCCAGCGCGCAAGCGCCCTTCGACGCTCCACACGCCGCCGCTTCGGGCGATATCCCAACCTTCGCTTTCGAGCTTCGTCAGCAATCCTTCATCGAGCACTTCGGCAACTGACGATGGCAATGCGTCACCCTCCAGCCCGAGAGCGCGCCGCGCCGAAGGGTTGAGGTAGGTGACGCGGCCGCCCGGATCGATGAACAGCACCAGGTCGGTATTGGCCTCGACCACTTCGGCCAGACGCCGCAAACCCTCCTCGGCCTGCACCCGCGCGGTGATGTCGCGGGACACGCTGACCACTTCCATCACATGGCCCGTATAGGTCTCGCGGATGGCGCGGCTGGCGGTCTCGAACCACAGGTAGTGGCCGTCGCGGTGGCGCAGGCGGTAGGTCAGGGTCACGTAACCGTCCTGCACCAGCGCGTCGCGGGTGCGCTCGGCCACCCGCTGGCGATCCTGTTCGTGCAGTAGCGGCAGCAGTTCCTTGCCGCGCAGCTCTTCCGGCCAGTAGCCGAGCAGCGTCCAGGAGGCCGGCGAGACGTCGAGCAGGCGGCCGTCGAGGGTGCGGCGGGAAATCAGGTCGGTGGTGTTCTCGATGATCTGCCGGTACAGCCGACTGGCCTTGGCTGCCTCGCGTTGTTCTCGCAGCGGTGCGGTGACCTCGCGGCCGTGGACCAGCGCCTGCCGCTCGGCGGGCATCGGCACGAAGCTCCAGAGGAACTGCCGGCTTTGATGCTCGCCGGTCACCTCGTGCACCGCCCGCCCCTGCTCCAGGCAGGTGCGCAGCAACTGCGCGTGGTTGCTGGGCAGCAGGTCGTGCGCCTCGCTGCCGGGAAATTCCGCGAGCAGTTGGCGCAAGGCCTGGTTGCAGTCCACTGGCACGCCCGCCTCGGCCAGCACCAGCGCCGGCTGCGGATCGGCGCTGAGCAGCGGCGCCGTGCGGCGGGCCTGTCGGGCCAGGGCAAGCACTTCCGCGAGCAGTTCACCGATCCAACCCAGCCAGCCCTCGGCTTCCACCCCGGCGTATTCCACCAGCAACAGTCCCTGGCCCTCGGCCCGCAACGGCAGGACCAGCGCCAGCCCTTGGCTCCAGCCAGCGCGACGCAGGCGGCCACTGAGCCAGCACGACACATCCAGCAGGTCTTTGAGCGGCAGCCGGGCACCCTCGCCCAGGCGCCCGAGCAGCGCCAGGTCGTTGGCCTGCAACGGATCGCCACTGCCCGGCGGCAGGCGCGCGGCACCGGCGAGCGCTTCGAAGCTCTGGCTACGCGGTTGCCATTCGACGTAGAGCGCGCGCTCCACGCCGTCGCGCTCCAGGCAAAGCCGCTGCAAGGCGTCGGCCTGCACGGCGGCAGGTGCCTGTTCGCGCACCAGGCGGACCAGGGTATTCAGCTCGGACATGGGAGAGGCTCGAAGGCACGTCAAACAGATATAGTACTTATACCATACACCTTAGGTTTAACTTCCATATCCAATTCGAGATTGCTATAAAACGCGGCAATGACCGGGCGACAGCCTGCCGCACCGGTCACGACCCGCCTGCTGCCAAGCGCTCCACGGGTCACAACAGAACAATGAGCTAACAATCAGCCACAGGGTGTCCACATGTCGATCTTCGAACAGGGCCTGCCGCGCGCGGCCGTCAACCACATCGCGCTGTCGCCGCTGAGCTTCATCGAACGCACCGCCCACGTTTACCCCGAACGTACCGCGATCATCCACGGCAGCCTGCGCCGCACCTGGAAGGAAACCTACCAGCGCTGCCGCCGCCTGGCCTCCGCCCTCGCCGCCCGTGGCATCGGCCGCGGCGATACGGTGGCAGTGATGCTGCCCAACACCCCGCAGATGATCGAGGCGCACTTCGGCGTGCCGATGATCGGCGCCGTGCTCAATACCCTCAACGTGCGTCTGGACGCCGAGGCCATCGCCTTCATGCTGCAGCACGGCGAAGCCAAGGTGCTGATCACCGACCGCGAGTTCCATGACGTGATCCACGCCGCCCTGGGCATGCTCGACCACCCGCCGCTGGTGGTGGATGTGGACGACCCCGAATACGGCGAAGGCCAGGCCGTCAGCCCGCTGGACTACGAGGCACTGCTCGCCGAGGGCGACCCGGCGTTCGCCTGGCAGTGGCCGCAGGACGAATGGGACGCCATCTCCCTCAACTACACCTCGGGCACCACCGGCAATCCCAAGGGCGTGGTCTACCACCACCGTGGCGCCTACCTGAACTCGCTGGGCAACCAGATGACCTGGTCCATGGGCCAGCATCCGGTCTACCTCTGGACCCTGCCGATGTTCCACTGCAACGGCTGGTGCTACCCCTGGACCGTCACCGCGCTGGCCGGCACCCACGTATGCCTGCGTCGGGTCGATCCGCAGAAGATCCTCACGCTGATCCGCGAGCACCAGGTTACCCATATGTGCGGCGCCCCCATCGTGCTCAATGCACTGATCAACATGCCCGAATCGGCCAAGGCGGCCATCGACCACCCGGTGCACGCCATGGTCGCCGGCGCGGCGCCGCCGGCCAAGGTGATTGGCGCGGTGGAGGAAATGGGCATCAAGGTCACCCACGTCTACGGCCTGACCGAGGTCTACGGCCCGGTGACCGTCTGTGCCTGGCACGAGGAGTGGGACGCGCTGTCGCTGGACGAACGTGCCCGCATCAAATCCCGCCAGGGCGTGCGCTACCCGACCCTGGAGGGCGTGATGGTCGCCGACCCGAAGACCCTGGAGCCAGTGCCGCGCGATGGCCTGACCATCGGCGAGATCTTCATGCGCGGCAACACCGTGATGAAGGGCTACCTGAAGAACCCTACCGCCACCGAGGAATCCTTCGCCGGCGGCTGGTTCCACACCGGCGACCTGGCGGTCTGGCACCCGGACGGCTACGTGGAAATCCGTGACCGCCTGAAGGACATCATCATCTCCGGTGGCGAGAACATCTCCACCATCGAGGTCGAGGGCGTGCTCTACCGCCACCCGGCCGTGATGGAGGCAGCCGTGGTGGCTCGCGCCGACGAACGCTGGGGCGAGACGCCCTGCGCCTTCATTACCCTCAAGGGCGAGCACGCGGCGGTCGAGCCGCAGGACATCATGAACTTCTGCCGCGAGCACCTGGCCGGCTTCAAGGTCCCGCGCACCGTGGTGTTCACCGACCTGCCCAAGACCTCCACCGGGAAGATCCAGAAGTTCGTCCTGCGCGACTGGGCCAACGCCCTCTGACCCCACCCTTCGCCTGCCATCGTGCGCGCCCCGCAGCGGGGCGCGCCGGAGTCCGCCATGCCTGAATACAACGCTCCCCTGCGCGACATGCGCTTCCTGCTCGACGAAGTGTTCGACGCCCCTGCCCTCTGGGCGCGCTTGCCGGCGCTGGCCGAACGCATCGACGCCGACACCGCCGACGCCATCCTCGAAGAAGCGGCGAAGATCACCGGCGGCCTGCTTGCCCCGCTCAACCGCAGCGGCGACGAGGAAGGCGTGCAGTTCAGCGACGGCGACGTGCGCACCCCCGCCGGCTTCCGCGAGGCCTACGCGACCTATGCCGAAGGCGGCTGGGTCGGCCTGGCGGGCAACCCCGAATACGGCGGCATGGGCATGCCGAAGATGCTCTCGGTGCAGTTCGAGGAAATGATGTACGGCGCCAACGCCAGCTTCAGCCTTTACTCCACCCTTTCGGCCGGCGCCTGTCTGGCGCTGGACGCCCACGCCGATGAAGCGCTCAAGACGACCTATCTGCCGAAGATGTACGCCGGCGAATGGGCCGGTTCCATGTGCCTGACCGAGCCCCATGCCGGCACCGACCTGGGGCTGATCCGCACCCGCGCCGAACCGCAGGCCGACGGCAGCTACCGCGTCACCGGCACCAAGATATTCATTACCGGCGGCGAGCAGGACCTCACGGAGAACATCATCCACCTGGTGCTGGCCAAGCTGCCCGACGCCCCGGCCGGCTCGCGGGGCATCTCGCTGTTCCTGGTGCCCAAGTTCCCGGTGCTGGCCGATGGCTCGCTCGGCGCGCGCAATGCTGTGTCCTGCGGCTCGGTCGAGCACAAGATGGGCATCAAGGCCTCGGCCACCTGTGTGATGAACTTCGACGGCGCCACCGGCTGGCTGGTGGGCGAGCTGAACAAGGGCCTGGCGGCGATGTTCACCATGATGAACTACGAGCGCCTGTCCATCGGCATCCAGGGCATCGGCTGCGCCGAGATGTCCTACCAGAGCGCCGTGACTTATGCCCGCGAACGCCTGCAGAGCCGCGCCGCCAGCGGCCCGGTGGCGAAGGAAAAAGCCGCCGACCCGATCATCGTGCACCCCGACGTGCGCCGCATGCTGCTGACCATGAAGGCGCTGACCGAAGGCGGCCGCGCCTTCTCCACCTACGTTGGTCAACAACTGGACCTCGCCAAGTACGCCGAAGACGCCGCCGAGCGCAATACCGCTCAATCACTGGTGGCCCTGCTGACGCCGGTCGCCAAGGCCTTCTTCACCGACACCGGGCTGGAAAGCTGCATCCATGGCCAGCAGGTGTTCGGCGGCCACGGCTTCATCCGCGAATGGGGCCAGGAGCAGCTGGTGCGCGATGTGCGCATCGCGCAGATCTACGAAGGCACCAACGGTATCCAGGCGCTCGATCTGCTGGGCCGCAAGGTGATCGCCGACGGCGGCCAGGCACTCGCGCTGTTCGCGGATGAAATCCGTGCCTTCGCCGACGCTGCCACCGACGCGGCAATGAACGCCTTCACCGCACCGCTGCTGGATGCGCTGGACCTGCTCGAATCCGTCACTCGCCAGGTACGCGAGCGTGCTGCCGGCCAGCCGCAGGAGATCGGCGCCGCCTCGGTGGAGTACCTGCACCTGTTCGGCTACACCGCCTACGCCTACCTCTGGGCGCGCATGGCGCAGGCCAGCCTCGGCCAGAATGACGACTTCCATGGCGGCAAGCTGGCCACCGCGCGTTACTACTTCGCCCGCCTGCTGCCGCGCACCGAGTCCCTGGCCGGTTCGATCCGCGCCGGCAGCGACAGCCTGTTCGAGCTGCGCGCCGAGCAATTCTGACGAGCTGCCCACCCGACTTTCAGTTGAGCGTGATTGCGCGGCCAGCCCTGACGGGTTGCGCCGCGCTTTTTTTCGCCTCGGCGAATAGGGATGGCACACGTAGAATGAAGGCCTCCCCTTGCCAGCGGCCTGCGTCATGAGCACCGAAGACCCGATCCTGCGGGACATCTCCCGCGTCACCCTGCAGCACTACCAGGACAGCGCCCAGTCCTTCCGCGACGGCACCTGGGGCCACGACGTCGCCCAGAATATTGCCGCGCTGCTGCGGCATATCCAGGGTGAGGCGCCCTTCGTCCTGCTCGATTTCGGTTGTGGTCCGGGGCGCGATCTGTGCGCGCTGAAAAGTAGGGGGCATGAGCCGGTGGGCCTGGACGGCTGCGCGAACTTCGTGGCCATGGCCCGCGAGGCCAGCGGCTGCGAGGTCTGGCAGCAGGACTTCCTGGCGCTCGACCTGCCGGCTGAGCGCTTCGACGGCATCTATGCCAACGCCAGCCTGTTCCACGTCCCGCGCAGCGAACTACCGCGCGTATTGCGCCAGTTGCATGCGGCGCTCAAGCCGGGCGGCGTGCTGTTCAGCTCCAATCCGCGCGGGGATAACCAGGAAGGCTGGAATGGCGGGCGCTACGGCTCCTACCACGACCTGGAAAACTGGACTCGCTTGCTGGAGGACGCGGGGTTCCGCGAGTTGGAGCACTATTACCGCCCCGCCGGCCTGCCGCGGGAGCAGCAGCCCTGGCTGGCGAGCGTGTGGCGCAAGGTCTGACTGACCACGGCAGAGTGCGGTTCGCGAGCAAGCTCGCTCCTACAAGGAGTGCGCCCTGTAGGAACGAGGGAGACGCCATCGTTATTGCTCGCGAACCTGTCTGACGCTGGCCCTGCCGGCGGATCGCAGGCAGGCCGCGCCAGCGATTCGACTCAGCCCTTCGCCGCCCAGGCGTTGAAGCGCTGTTCCAGGTCCTCGCCGTGGTCCACCCAGAATTCGAAGTTCACCGGTACGGCCTGTTCGAGGTTTTCCGGAGCGGTGTTCAGGCGCTCCAGCAGCTTGGGATCCAGCAGCTTGGTGGTGCCCAGGTTCACCGAGCCGTAGCCCAGCTTCACGGTGTGGATCTTCTGCTGCTCGGGCTGGAGCGAGAAGGCGATGAAGTCCTCGGCGGCCTTCTTGTTCGGGCTGCCCTTGGGGATCGCCCAGGAGTCGATGGCGAGCAGGCTGCCGTTCCACACCACTTTCATCGGCGCACCCTCTTCCTGAGCGGCGAAGGCGCGACCGTTGTAGGCGGTACTCATGGCCACGTCACCGCTGGCGATGAACTGCATGGGCTGCGCACCGGATTCCCACCACTGGATCGACGGCTTGATCTGGTCGAGTTTCCTGAAGGCGCGATCAACGCCCTCCTTGGTCGCCAGCACCTTGTACAGGTCTTCCTTCTTCACACCGTCGGCCAGCAGGGCGATTTCCAGGGTGTACTTGGCGCCCTTGCGCAGCGAGCGCTTGCCGGGGAATTTCTGCGTATCCCAGAAGTCCGTCCAGCCGGTCGGGCCGTTGGGGAAGCGCTTGCCGTCGTAGACCATGGCCATCGACCAGACCAGCAGGCCGGCGCCGCAGTCGGAGATGGTGCCGGGTACGTAGTCCTCGGCCTTGCCGAGGATGGCCGGGTCGAGCGGCTCGAACAGGCCGTCTTCGCAGCCGCGCAGCAGCTCCGGGCCTTCCACCTGGACGACGTCCCAATTGACGCTGCCGGTATCGACCATGGCCTTGATCTTGCCCATTTCGCCGTTGTACTCGCCGGCGATCACCTTCATTCCTTCCTTCTTCTCGAAGGGTTTGTAGAAGGCTTCGGTCTGCACATCCTTGCTGGTGCCTCCGAAGGAGATCACGGTCAGGTCAGCGGCCATGGCGCCGGACGCCACGCCCATGAGCAGGGCTCCCAGAATCGGGTTTTTCATTTCCACCTCTTGGCTTTGTTGTTGGCAGATGCATAAAGCACGCAGGCGCCCGGTCTCTGCGGACCGGGGCACGATAACAGGGTCAGCTCCGGTAGACGGCCGCACCGTCCTCGATCAGACGCAGCGCCGATTCCCAGGCCAGCAGGTGCAGGCCGTCGACCAGCGCTTCCTCTTCCTGCACCGCCACGCGCTCGCACACGGCGTGCGGCGGGTAACGCAGCTGGCGGCCGCCGGTCAGGGCCTGGACCTGTGCCTGGCAGGCGCGTTCGAGGAAGTAGATCTGGTTGAAGGCTTCGGCGATGCAGCGCCCGGTGGCCAGCAGGCCATGGTTGCGCAGGATCATCACCATGTGGCTGCCCAGGTCGTTGACCAGGCGCGAGCGCTCGGCCGGGTCCAGGGCGATGCCTTCGTAGTCGTGGTAGCCCAGGCGGTCGTAGAACTTCAGCGCGTGCTGGCTGATCGGCAGCAGGCCGTCTTCCTGGGCGGACACCGCGATACCGGCGGCGGTGTGGGTGTGGATCACGCAGGCCACGTCTTCACGGGCGGCGTGAACCGCGGAATGGATGTTGAAGCCGGCGCGGTTGACGCTTTTCGGGCCGAAGCGCGGGTCGATGACGTCGCCGGCGTGGTCGACCTTCACCAGGTCGGAGGCGCGCATTTCGTGGAACAGCACGCCATAGCGGTTGATCAGGTAGTGGCCTGGCTCGCCGGGCACCCGTGCGGAGATGTGGGTGTCGATGTGGTCGGTCCAGCGGAAGTGCGCGATCAGTCGGTACAGCGCGGCGAGGTCGCAGCGCGCCTGCCACTCTTCGGCGGAAATGCTCGACGGATCGATATTGTAAGCTGTGTCACGCATGGCGGGCTGTCCCTTTGTTCTTATGCAGTGTTCAGGCGGTGCGGCGGATTGCCGCTTCACGTGACCGAGTGTGCTGGGCGCACCCGGCCCGCACCATGCACAGGGACAACGCAGAATTTGCAGTGCTGTTATGGTCCACCGACCTGTACAGATTGCCCCGCCGCTCACCCACACCAGAATCGGACCTTCGGATGCTGTTGCTCGACCCCACCTCGGACATTCCCCTGGTCAGCCAGATCGTCGACGGCATCGCCCAGGCCATCGACGAGCAGCGCCTGCGCGCTGGCGCCAAGCTGCCCTCGATCCGCAAGTTCGCCCAGGCCAATGGCGTCAGCCACTTCACCGTGGTCGAGGCCTATGACCGGCTGGTGGCGCGCGGCTGCCTCAACGCCGTGCCCAACGCCGGTTTCTACGTGCGCGGCCCGCTGGTCGACGACAGTGCCAGCAGCGAAGTGCCGCCGGAATTCGACTTCGATGCGCACCTGTTGCTGCACAAGGTCTTCCAGCCACTGGGCATGGAGCTGCGCCCCGGCGTCGGCCTGCTGCCCGAGCACTGGCTCGACGGCGAAGGCCTGCAGCGCGGCCTGCGCAGCCTGGCGCGGGAAGAGCCGACACAGTTCGGCAACTACGGCCACAGCAAGGGCAACCCCAAGCTGCGCGGCAAACTGGCTGATCGCCTGGGCGATGCCGGCGTCGCCGCCAGCCCCGAGCAGATTCTGCTGACTGCCGGCGCCAGCCAGGCGCTGGACCTGACGGTGCGCTACCTGGTGCAGCGCGGCGATCCGGTACTGGTCGACGAACCGGGCTATCACAACCTGTTCCTCAATTTGCGCCTGCAGGGTGCGCAGTTGCTGGGCGTGCCGCGCAGCGCCGACGGGCTGGACCTCGACCGTCTGGAGCAACTGGCCCGCGAGCACCGCCCCAAGGTCTATTTCACTCAGGCACGCCTGCAGAGCCCCACCGGCGGCAGCCTGTCGCTCGCCGCCGCGCACCGCCTGCTGCAACTGGCGGAGAAGTACGATTTCCTCATCGTCGAGAACGACATCTATGCCGACCTCGACCCCGCCGGCCAGTTGATCCTGGCCAACCTCGACCAGTTGGCGCGGGTGATCTATATCGGCAGCCTGTCCAAGGTCATCGCCCCGGCGCTGCGCACCGGCTTCATCGCCGCGCACCCGGAGCTGATCGAAGAGCTGGTGCCGCTGAAGATGGTCAGCGGCCTGACCAGCTCGGAACTCACCGAAACCCTGGCGCTGGACATCCTCCTGCAAGGCCGCCACCGCAAACACGTGCGCCAGCTGCGCGACCAGCTCGGCGAAGCCCACGACAGCGTGGCGCGGCGCCTGGAGGGCGCCGGCCTGGAAATCTTCCACGAACCGCGCGCCGGCCTGTTCCTCTGGGCCCGGCATCGCGCGGTGGACGATGCCACCCTGCTCGCCAGCCGCGCCAAGGAAGCGAAGATCCTGCTGTTCCCCGGCCAGCTGTTCATGCCCGACGGCCGCAGCGTGCCGTGGATGCGCTTCAACGTCGCGCACTCGCTGGACGAGCGGCTGTACACTTTTCTCTCGGCGCAGGGCTGACGCCCTCCTGTAGGAGCGAGCTTGCTCGCGAACGGATTTGCCGGCAGCCAAGGCGCCTGGACGGTTCGCGAGCAAGCTCGCTCCTACCAAGGCTCCCAGGCACATTTTTCGGCTCTGGCGGCCTGGCGGTCACAAAACTCGCGGCCGCCGAGTCCAAGGAAGAACAGCCGGCACTTCGTCCGGCACGTCAGGAGGACACCGTGAAATTTCCCGCCATCGACCCGCAGCAATTGCAACGCGCCCAGCAGGGCGAGCCGGCCGCCCTCGACGCCTTGCTGCTGGCCCTGCAGGCACCGGTCTACAACCTCGCCCTGCGCATGCTGGGCCGCCGCGAAGACGCCCAGGACGCCAGCCAGGAAATCCTCCTGCGCATCACCACGCACCTCGCCAGCTTCCGTGGCGATAGCCTGTTCTCCACCTGGGCCTTCCGCATCGCCAGCAACGCGTTGCTGACGGCGCGCACCAAGGTTCGCGAGACGCCGACCGTGTCGCTGGAAGCCCTGGCCGACAAACTCGACCTTGGCCTGCGCCTGGCCGAGGCCAACGCGCGCCCGCTGGAGCCGGCGGACAAGCTGGCTGCCGAGCGCATTGCACTGGCCTGCACCCAGGGCATGCTGATGTGCCTGGAGCGCGAGCAACGCCTGGCCTACGTACTCGACATCGCCTTCGGGCTGGACTCGGAGACGGCGGCGGCAGTGCTGGAAATCGAACCGGCAACCTACCGCAAGCGCCTGTCGCGGGCACGCCAGCGACTGGACGAGTTCATGCACCAGCATTGCGGGCTGGTCAACGCGCAGGCCGCCTGTTCCTGCGAGCGCCAAGCACTGGCCTTGCCACCCGGCGCCAGCGATACGCGCAAGGCGGAAAGCGAGCTGCTCGCCCTCACCCGCCTGGCGGACGCGGCGGCGGTGTTCCGCGCGCATCCGGATTACCAGGTACCGCAACGGGTCATCGAAACCGTGCGCGCCGTGCTGCAGCAGCACACCGGAGGCTGGCAATGAATGCGATCGCCGATCTGGGCTACCCCGAAGGCTTCCAGCCGCTGCAACGGCGCAACCCGCTGCTCGACCTGCTTGGCCCGTTCCTGGTGCGCGGCGAAGGCGAGTCGCTGGAGCTCGGCCTGCTGCTGGATGAGCGCCACACCAACAGCCGCGGCGGCGTGCACGGCGGCATCCTCGCCACCTTGGCGGACATCGGCATGGGCTACGCCATGGCCTTCGCCAGCCAACCACCGCAACCGCTGGTGACCGCCAGCCTGACCCTGGACTACGTTTCCAGTGCCCAGATCGGCGACTGGCTGAGCATCCGCCTGCTGCACTGCCGGCGCGGCCGGCAGATGGCCTTCGCCAACGCCTTGCTGTCGGTGGGTGACAAAGTGGTGGCCCAGGCCAGCGCGGTGTTCGCGGTGCCGGTGGAGCGCTGAGCTGCCGGATATCTTCGCAAATATCGCCAGAGCCCGCGCGAGGCCTTAAACTTGCCGCCCATCAGCAACCGCCAGCAAGAGATCACTATGGGCGCCCAGTGGAAAGCCAAACATAAAGAAGTCGCCGCCAACGCCAAGGGCCGCGTGTTCGGCAAACTGTCGAAGGAAATCATGATCGCCGCGCGCAATGGCGCCGACCCGGACATGAACCCGAAACTGCGCCTGGTCGTCGAGCAGGCGAAGAAGGCCTCGATGCCCCGCGATACCCTGGAGCGCGCCATCAAGAAGGGCGCTGGCCTGCTGGACGGCGCCGCGACCTTCGAGCGTATGGTCTACGAAGGCTTCGCCCCGCACCGCGTGCCGGTGATCGTCGAGTGCCTGACCGACAACGTGAACCGCACCATCGCGGAAATCCGCGTGCTGTTCCGCAAGGGCCAATTGGGCGCTTCCGGCTCGGTAGCCTGGGATTTCGATTACCTGGGCCTGGTGGAAGCCACCCCGGCCAGCGCTGACGCCGACCCGGAACTGGCTGCCATCGAAGCCGGCGCCCAGGATTTCGAGCCGGGTGAGGAAGACGGCGACACGCTGTTCCTTACCGACTCCACCGACCTCGACTCCGTCTGCCGCGCCCTGCCCGAGCACGGTTTCACCGTCGCCTCGGCCAAGCTCGGCTACAAGGCGAAGAACCCGGTGAGCCTGTCCGACGCGGAACTGGAAGAAGTCGAAGCTTTCCTCGATGCCCTGGACGGCAACGACGACGTGCAGAACCTCTACGTCGGCCTGGCCTGATAGCCCGTTCGCGAGCAAGTTCGCTCCACAAAGAGCGAGCCATGCCACTCCCTGTAGGAGCGAGCTTGCTCGCGAACCCGCTTTACGCCCGCCATTACCGGTGACCTTGGTTCGCGAGCAAGCTCGCTCCTACAAGAGCACCCGGCGCCGATCTGGCAGCCACACACGATCACTTGGCAGCCCGCAGGGCACATAACGCCCCAGGGCGTTATCCGCCGTCTCGGCGCGCAGGCATGACATTTCCCCTCTGCCAGCCCCCTTTCGGCGGATAAATCGTTCCGATTGATGCGCCCTACGCTCCCCGTCCCATCAGCGCCTCCTGGCTGCCCTCCGCTTTCTCGCGCAGGAAATCCCAGGTGGTGCGCATCCGCGCGATGTCCTTGAGCTCCGTGGGCATCAGCATCCAGAAAGTCCGCACGAACTCGATCTCGCCCGCCAGTACCGGCTGCAGCGACGGGTCCTCGGCTGCCGCGAACGCCGGCAAAATCGCCAACCCCGCACCCTCCGCCACCGCGCGCTGCTGGGCGAGGATGCTGGTGCAGCGCAGCGCCATGTGCAGCGGCCGGCCGATCTCGTCGAGGTATTGCAGCTCCTTGCTGTACAGCAAGTCGTCGACGTAGCCCACCAGCGCATGTTCGCGCAGGTCGTCGCGATTGCGGATCGGCCCGCGCTCGGCGAGGTAGTCCTTCGAGGCGTAGAGGCGCAGCACGTAATCGGTCAGCCGGGTAATGATGTAGGGCCCGCGACCGGGGCGCTCCAGGGTGATGACGATGTCCGCTTCATGGCGCGACAGCTGCAGCGCGCGCGGCACCGCCAGCAGGTCGACGCCCAGGTGCGGGTGACGCTGGTTCAGCTCCACCAACTGTGACGTCAGCAGCGTCGAGCCGTAACCCTCGGTGGCGCCGATGCGCACCTTGCCGGAAAGATTGTCCTCGGCGCCAGCCAGGCGTTTCTCGATCACCTTGCAGGCGCTTTCCATCGCCTCGGCTTGCGGTAGCAATCCGTGCCCGGCCTCGGTCAGCCGATAGCCGG
Organism: Pseudomonas sp.; assembly: GCF_002796985.1. Classification (GTDB taxonomy): domain Bacteria; phylum Pseudomonadota; class Gammaproteobacteria; order Pseudomonadales; family Pseudomonadaceae; genus Pseudomonas. The sequence goes on from NZ_PEKX01000024.1 coordinate 61,338, forward strand.
CGGGCTCGCGCACCAGCAGTTGCGCGCCGATGCTCTTCTCCAGTGCCTGCAGGCGGCGGGCGACCGTGGTGTGATCCACGCCCAGGCGCCGAGCCGCCACCGTGAGCTTTCCCGCACGGGAGAGCTCGAGGAAGAAACGCAGGTTGTCCCAATCCATGATCACCTCGGCGTGTGCCGCCCTGTGCGCCCATCGCGCGCTCTTTGTTTGCGCTCTGTATCTGCAAAAATGCAGACCATACTTGCACATCACCGCATTGAACTCATCAAAAATGCACTGCTAGGATCGTTCCAGACAACAAGAAAGCCTCAGGCTGGGAGAATCCCGATGACCGCAACTGCCGTCCCGACCGTCAAACTCTTCCTCGACGGCAAGCCCGTCGAGTCCACCACCACCGAATGGCGCGAGGTGATCAACCCCGCCACCCAGGAAGTCCTCGCCCGTGTGCCCTTCGCCACACCCGAGGAAGTCGACCGCGCGGTGGCCAGCGCCAAGGCCGCGTTCAAGACCTGGAAGAAGACGCCCATCGGCGCCCGCGCGCGGATCTTCCTCAAGTACCAGCAACTGATCCGCGAGAACATGAAGGAACTGGCGGCCATCCTCACCGCCGAGCAGGGCAAGACCCTGCCCGACGCCGAAGGCGACGTGTTCCGCGGCCTGGAAGTGGTCGAGCACGCAGCGGGTATCGGCAACCTGCAGCTGGGCGAGCTGGCCAACAACGTGGCCAGCGGCGTGGATACCTTCTCCATCCTGCAACCCATCGGCGTCTGTGCCGGCATCACGCCCTTCAACTTCCCGGCGATGATCCCGCTGTGGATGTTCCCGATGGCCATTGCCACCGGCAATACCTTCGTTCTCAAGCCTTCCGAGCAGGACCCGATGGTGACTATGCGCCTGGTCGAACTGGCCCATGAAGCCGGCGTGCCGCCAGGCGTGCTCAACGTCATCCATGGCGGCCCGGACGTGGTGAACGCGATCTGCGACCACCCGGATATCAAGGCCGTTTCCTTCGTCGGCTCCACCCGCGTCGGCACCCACGTCTACAACCGCGCCTCGCTGGCCGGCAAGCGCGTGCAGTGCATGATGGGCGCGAAAAACCACGCCATCGTGCTGCCCGACGCCAACAAGGAGCAGACCCTCAACGCCATCGCCGGCGCCGCCTTCGGCGCAGCCGGGCAACGCTGCATGGCGTTGTCGGTGGCGATTCTGGTGGGCGAAGCCAACGAGTGGATCCCGGACCTGGTGGCCAAGGCGCAGACCCTCAAGGTCAGCGGCGGCACCGAGGCCAACACCGATGTCGGCCCGCTGGTTTCCTGCGCAGCGCTGGACCGCGTCAGCGGCCTGATCGAGCGCGGCACCCAGGAAGGCGCCAAGCTGGAACTGGACGGCCGTAATCCGCAGGTCGCCGGCTACGCCAAGGGTAACTTCGTCGGCCCGACCGTGTTCTCCGGCGTCACCCCGCAAATGACCATCTACCGCGAGGAAATCTTCGGCCCGGTGCTCTGCGTGGTGTCGGCGAAGACCTTCGACGAGGCCATCGAGCTGATCAACGCCAACCCCAACGGCAACGGCACCGCGCTGTTCACCCGTTCGGGAGCCGCCGCACGGCACTTCAAGGAAGAGATCGACGTCGGCCAGGTAGGCATCAACGTGCCGATTCCGGTGCCGGTGCCGCTGTTCTCCTTCACCGGTTCGCGCGGTTCCAAGCTGGGCGACCTGGGCCCGTACGGCAAGCAGGTGGTGCAGTTCTACACCCAGACCAAGACCGTCACTGAACGCTGGTTCGACGAGAACGAGGTCGGCGGTGCGGTGAACACCACCATCAACCTCAAGTAGCCATCACCTACCAGGAACAAGGCAAGCCTGCCCGCCCGCTCGCCCCGAGCCAATCCGGACTTCCGCAGGGATGCTGGTCCGGGCTGGCACCACGCGGGCGGGCACCTCCATTCGCGCCTGATCGACCGGGCGCCCCGAACAAGAAGAAGAGGATCACCCCATGCGCATCGGTTTCATCGGACTCGGCAACATGGGCGGCCCCATGGCCGCCAACCTGCTCAAGGCCGGCTTCGACCTGAGCGTCTTCGATCTCTCCGCCAAGGCCGTGGAAGCGGCCGTTGCCCTCGGCGCCCGCGCCTTGCCATCCCCCGCCGAAGTGGCGCGCGACGATGTCGAGGTGATCATCACCATGCTGCCCGCCGCCGCCCACGTGAAGCAGGTCTTCCTCGGCGACGACGGCCTGCTGGCCAACGTGCAGCCCGGCGTGCTGCTGATCGATTCGTCCACCATCGACCCGCTGAACGCCCGCGAGGTCAGCGCCGCCGCCCACGCCCACGGCAACCCGATGCTCGACGCACCGGTTTCCGGCGGCACCGCCGGTGCCGCCGCAGGCACCCTGACCTTCATGGTCGGCGGCGAGCAGGCCGACTTCGAGCGCGCCCGCCCGGTACTCGCGGCCATGGGCAAGAACATCGTGCACTGCGGCGGCACCGGCAACGGCCAGGTGGCCAAGGTGGCGAACAACCTGCTGCTGGGCATTTCCATGATCGGCGTGGCGGAAGCCATGTCGCTGGGCGTGAAACTGGGGATGGACGCCGACGTGCTGGCCGGGATCATCAACACCTCCAGCGGCCGCTGCTGGAGCTCGGAGGTGAACAATCCGCTCACCGGTGCCCCGGCGGCGCGCGGCTATAGCGGTGGCTTCGGCACCGACCTGATGCTCAAGGACCTCGGGCTGGCCAGCGAAGCCGCGCGCCAGGTGCGCCAGCCGGTGCTGCTCGGCTCACTGGCCCAGCAGCTGTTCCAGACCTTCAGCAACCAGGGTAACGGCCAGCTGGACTTCTCGGCCATCGTCAAGCTCTACCAGCAGGACTGAGAATTCGCTCTTCGTAGGAGCGAGCTTGCTCGCGAACCTCCTCGCAGCAGGGCTGTTCGCGAGCAAGCTCGCTCCTACAAGGGCTGCCCGTTCCAGCACACAGCAACCCACCTAACTCCGCTATCATGCGCGCTCCGCCTCACCCGGTAGCCGCTCGATGATCCTCCGCCCGCAAACCCCGACACTCTGGGTCCTGCTGTTCTCCCTCAAGGGATCGATCATCCCGGCGATCTGGCGCAAGGTGCTCTACACGGTCCTGCTCAGTTCCCTGGTAGTCGCCACCCACGGCACGCTCTACCACTACAAGGTGGTCATCACCTCCACGCCCTTCACCCTCTGGGGCCTGACGCTGGCGATCTTCCTCGGCTTCCGCAACAACGTGGCCTACCAGCGTTTCTGGGAAGCCCGCACGCTCTGGGGTGAGCTGCTGATCGTGACCCGCAACCTGGCACGGCAGACCCGCTCGCTGCTGCCAGACCTGGACGCCGAAGGCCGCCGCCAGCTGTGCAATCAATTGATCGCCTTCACCTACGCCCTGCGCGATCAGTTACGCGGCAACCCGCAAAGCGAAGACGTACGCCGCCTGATGGGCGAGGAAGCCATTGCCCTCGCCGGCAGCAACACCCCGACCAACGTCCTGCTCGGCAACCTGGGCCAGCGCTTCGCCGAGCATGGCCGCAAGAGTGGCGCCAGCGACATCACCCTGGCGGCCATAGACCAGCAGATGACCAGGCTGTCGTACGTACTGGGCGGCTGCGAGCGCATCCGCAATACGCCGATCCCCTACCCCTACATTCTGATGCTGCACCGCATCGTGCACGTCTACTGCTTCCTGCTGCCCTTCTGCCTGGTGGACAGCATTGGCTGGTTCACCCCGCTGGCAGTGTGCGTGCTGGCCTACACCTTCTTTGGCCTGGACGCCCTGGGCGACCAGATTGCCGATCCGTTCGACACCCAACCCAACGACCTGCCGCTGGACGCCATGAGCCGCAGCCTGGAAATCGCCGTGCTGGAAATCCTCGGCGAGACCGACCTGCCCGAACCACCGAAGCCGGTGGATGGCCTGCTGCTCTGATCCGGCCCTGAGGACCACTGCATGAACCACCTGAAAGACGTGCCGCTGAACAAGGCCTACCTGCTGCTCAACCACGGCCCCAGCACTCTCGTTACCAGCGAGCACGACGGTGTCGCCAACGTCATGGCGGCTGCCTGGGTCATGCCGCTGGATTTCGATCCGCCCAAGCTGATGCTGGTGCTCGACCGCAATACCTGGTCGCGCCATCTGGTGGAAGGCTCCGGCACCTTCGTCATCCAGCTACCAACGCGCCAGCAGGCCGAGCTGACCCTGGCAGTGGGTACGAGCAATGGCGGCGAGGGCAACAAATTCGACAGCCTGGATATCCGCACCTCGCGGGCGAAGCAGGTCGACGCGCCGGTGGTGGATGGCTGCGTGGCCTATCTGGAATGCAAGGTGCTCAGCGAGCCACACAACCAGGAGAAGTACGACCTGTTCATCGCCGAAGTGGTCGCCGCCTACGCCGATGAGCGCGCTTTCTCCAACGGCCGCTGGCATTTCCCCAGCGATGATCTGCGCACCATTCACTACCAGGCCGGCGGTGCCTTCTTCGCCACCGGCGAGGCGTTCCAGGTCAGTCGGGGCTGACTGACTGCCAGGCTGCCGGCGCCGAGCCCAGCTCGGAGGCCGGCAACTCCCAGTAAAGCGGCGAGCCAGCGACCTGCAGTGGCGGACGCAGGCGTCGTGCAGGGCCCCAGGGCGTCATCTCGAGGCCGGGCGCCAGATCGGCAGTCGTCTCCGCCGCCAGCTCGATCGCACCGACCGACGATACGCCCGCGTCCAGCAAGCACTGCGCCGTGCGCGCCAGCGACAGCCGCCAGCGACTACCCCGCCCGCTACGCCGGCGTTCTGCCAGGCCGCGTAGAGCGGCGGCAGCCATCAGGTAGCCGGTGGCGTGATCGAGCGCCTGCACCGGCAAGGGTACGGGTTTGTCCTCGCCCCGCCAGATGCGCCCCGCTTCGGCGATGCCGGTGCTCATTTGCACCAGACTGTCGAAACCGCGCCTTTCGCTCCAGGGGCCCGACCAGCCATAGGCATTCAGGCTGACGTCCACCAGCCCCGGCGCAATGGTCCGGCGCACGTCGGCACCGAACCCCAGGCGATCCAGGGCATCGGCCCGATAGCCGTGTACCAGCACGTCAGCGCTGGCGAGCAGCACCTGGAAGCGCTCGCGGTCCGCCGGCAGCCGCAGATCGAGTCGCGCGCACTGCTTGCCCAGAGTCACTTCCGGGACGACGCCGGGTTCATCCCAGTCCGGCGGATCGATGCGCAGGACCTCCGCGCCGAAACCGGCGAGGAATCGGGTGGCGATCGGCCCGGCCAGCACACGGGTCAGGTCCAGTACACGCAAACCAGCCAACGGGCGCTCACGGTCGATCTCGATATCCAGGGATGGCGCAGACGTCAGCTGGATCTCGCGCAACACCAGCGGCTCCCGCGCCACGGCGACGCCCTGCGGATGCTGCTGCCAGACCTCCCAGGATCGCATCTGTGCCGCGCAACCTCGCTCCTTCACGATCGCCAATTCCAACTCGCCCGCGTTCCAGCTCGCCACGGCGGCAGCAACCCGATCTCGATCATTGTCGGTCCCGAGCACCCGGAGGGCGGCGGCGCGGTGATGCGGGGCGTTGGTGTGCAGGCGAATCCAGCCGTCACGGCAGCGGTAGTTACCGGCAATGGCATCCCACAGGTCAGGAGGTGTCCAGCCCTGGGCGCGTAGTGAGGTGGAGAACCAGAAAGATGCCAGACGACGGTCCACGACCATCTGCGTGGCGGAGCCAGCTTCGGGCTCCAGCCACTCACCCAGCGCCATTCCGGCACTGGCGATGCTGGCGGCGGCCAGCTCGGTGGCGAAGAACGCCGAAGGCAGCGAGCCTTCGCTGCGAAAGGCCAGGTGGCTCACGCGCTCGGCCTGGCCGCCGATTGCGGTCCAAAGTCGCTCCGCAAGTACTCGCTGCATCTGTATCTCCCCTTCTCCGTGGAGTTTCACCTTAGTCACGCAGCGTCAGGCGGGCGAGCCGACCTTGATCGGCAGGCAATAAAAAGCCCGCAATCAAGCGGGCTTTTCGATGGGGAGCTAATCCCTTAGCTGGTTTTCATACTCTGCCGCGAAGTGTGAAAAAAATGTGAAGTACACGGCAGTTGACACAATTTGTAGGAGATTTCGATCAGCTCGAGTAATCGAGGGCGGTCCATACGCGGCTCAGGCCATCGCTGATGCCGCAGGACGACAAGTCTGCTGCCTCACCCCGAGACGACAGGCGCACGATGGAGTCGCCCTCGCCTTCGGTCAGCCATTGCAGACGGCCGCAGTTGGGCGTGTCGATCACATAGCTGGCGGCGATTGCCGAACGCTCCTTCGGCAGGCGGATGGCGTCGCGTACGGTGCCGCGCTCCTCGATGCGCTTACCGTCCGCCACCAGCACGGCCCAGGCCTCCTTGCCCTCGATGATGAGGTAGGCGCCGTTGGCGCGCGGGACATCTGCCTGGGGTTGCGCACAGCCCACCAGCATCACAACGCCTGCGCAAAGCATGAGTTTCTGCAGCATCGCCATCGCTCCTGTTCTTCGAAGAGTGCCCGTCAAGCCAGTGGCGACGGGCACTTCAGGGTTTCTGTCAGACCGCGAGAGAGATACTAGGAGAAAATACTGTTCATGCATACAGTATTTTGCGAAAATTTTATAAACCTCGACGAAAGGCCGCAGTCCATTGGCTACGTCGATCACCTCGAATCACAGGGCATGGGCCAGAACCCCATTGAGGAGCAAGCGATGGTGAGCATCCATCAGCTGAAATACACGGTGAACCACATGGCCATCGAAGAAGTCAGCGAGGCGGTGACGGAACTGCTGCTGGAGGGGCTGGTCACAGAGGGCAAGACGCCCTTCAGCCGTACCCACTTCAATGTGTGCTTCGCGGAAATCGAGGCCCTGATGCAGCGCGCCGGCTATCACCGCCCGCTGGATGTGGTGGGCTACCAGGGCCAGGCCTACGCCATGTTCGATCCCAGTCGCTGGGATGCCGTGGAAGTCCTGCGCTGGCTGAAGGAATACGTCGAGGAGTCCAAGGCGGTCAGCACCGTCTGAAGCGCGGGCGATTTCGCAGGTCGCGGTTGCGGGTGCAGCGACTTGCGAAGGCCCATCAGGCGCACTAATGTCCCATGCACTTTCCCCGCTTGCCGAATCAAGGACGATTCCATGAGCGACTCTTCCGCAGACGACAACTGGCTCTGGGCCTACCGCAAACTCCGTAGCTGGGATGTGGGCCGGGTCAGCTCCGCATTTCTCGCCACACTCTTTCATTGGCGCGGCGATACCGGGCTGTTCTATAGCCACGGTGGCCTGCGCAAATCCCGCCTGACCCGTGACGACCTGATCGACTGATCCGACCTACTGCTGCTGGTAATAACCATTGCCGCGTGGATAGACCGCACCGTTGGGGTACTTGATGCTTTGGCGAATGCCACCGCTGCCCTGGTCGATGATCACCGTGCCCGAGCGCGTCTCGCCATAGCCACGTGGCACCTGAACGCCACCATAACCGTCATTGCGCTGCCAGCGGGAAGAGCTCTCCACGCTGCCGCTCGTGCCTGGGCTGATGTAAATGCGCTGGGTCACTGGAGGTGACTGCTGCCACTGGGGCTGACTCTGGTAGCGCGGCGGCACTTCCTGCCCGGAGAGCTTCTGCGCGAACACCGGCGTCGCCAGGGCGCAACAAGCAATGGCCGCCAAGCTTCTGAGACCGATCATGACGACCTCCCAATGATGGAAAGGCTCCAGCTTACCAAGCCTCGCCTGATTCGTGCAGCGAGGCAGAAATTCGCTTAAATATAATTATATTTCATGTAGTTATACGATTTTTATAATGTGAAACCTTGAAAATTGACCTGACAATGACCTCTCACGCAGATGGCCCCTCCATAGACAGGATCCACCCCCGCTGGATCAGCGTGACAGCGCTGATCATGAAAGCTTTTTTAGAATATTTTATCGTTATAGAACATACAGATAGATAGAATACTTAATCTCTTTTAACACCAACTGTAAATCCATTGCCAAGCGTTCCCAACTGACCATGGCGCACAGGACTGGAGACCGCTTCCGCCGGGCATTCCAACGCTTGCCATTCCATTGCCACGATTGGCATTTCTTTCTCAATCAGTAAGATGCAGCGACTTTCGTAAGGAACACCTCATGTTCGGACGCTGCCTGACCCTGCTGCTGATCCTCGCCATTCCCACCGCCGCCTCCGCCGCCGCCCCGCGCACCTTCGAGGAAGCCAAGAAGGTCGGGCGCAAGCTGTACGCCCGCCAATCGGTGGAGTTCTATTGCGGCTGCCGCTACAACGGCACCAAGGTCGACCTGAAGAGCTGCGGCTACACCCCGCGCAAGAATGCCAACCGGGCCTCGCGCATCGAGTGGGAACACATCGTCCCCGCCTGGGTGATCGGCCATCAGCGCCAGTGCTGGCAGAACGGCGGACGCAAGAACTGCTCGCGCAATGACCGCGTCTACCAGAAGGCCGAGGCCGACCTGCATAACCTGGTGCCGAGCATCGGCGAGGTGAACGGCGACCGCGCCAACTACAGTTTCGGCTGGCTGCAGCAAAAACCATCGCAGTACGGCGCCTGCCCGATGGTGGTGGATTTCAAGGCGCGCAAGGCCATGCCTCGCCCACAGGTTCGCGGCATGATCGCCCGCACCTATTTCTACATGAGCGACCGCTACGGCCTGAAACTGTCGAACCAGGACCGCCAGCTGTTCACCGCCTGGAGCAAGCAGTATCCGGTGGAGGCCTGGGAGCGCCAACGCAACCAGATGGTTGGCTGCGAGATGGGCTGGGGCAACCCCTACGTCGGCCCGATCGAAACCGACCGCTGCCCGGCACCGAAGGTAGCCAGACGCTGAAGCCTGGCGACAGCCACAAACGCCAGCAGTAGACTCCGACAGCCGTCCACCGTGACGAGCCCTCACATCATCTGTCTGGAGTACGCCGCATGTCCCTCTCGATCTACCAGGCCTCCGTTCCCGTCTTCATCCGCATGCTCGGCAACCTCTCGGTGATCCTCACCAAGGCTGCCGCCCATGCCGAAGCCAAGTCCATCGACCCTTCCGTCCTGATCAACGCTCGTCTCGCCCCGGACATGTTTGCGCTGGCACGCCAGGTGCAAATCGCCTCCGACTCTGCCAAAGGCGCCGGCGCGCGCCTGGCCGGCGTCGAAGTGCCGAGCTACGCCGATGACGAAACCACCTTCGACGAGCTGCAGGCGCGCATCTCCAGGACCGTCGACTTCCTCAAGACCTTGAAGCCGGAACAGTTCGCGGGCGCCGAAGACCGCACCATCGAACTGAAGCTGCGCACCCGCGAAATCAGCTTCAAGGGCTCGGACTTCCTGCTGGGCTTCGTCAACCCGAACTTCTATTTCCACATCACCACCGCCTACGACATCCTCCGCCACAACGGCGTGGAAGTCGGCAAGATGGACTATCTGGGCGGCGTCTGATCGCCCCGGGCGCCGGCCTCCCCGGCGCCCTTCAGCCACGCGGCAACGGCAGCGTGGTGGTGGACTTGATCTCCGAGAGCGCCACGATGGAGTTGATCTCCTGCACGCCCGGCACCTGGGACAGCCGCTCGAAAAAGAAGCGCTCATAAGCCTCCACATCCTCGGTAACGATGCGCAGCATGAAGTCCACGGCTCCCATCAGGACATGGCATTCCAGTACCTCCGGGAACTCGTCCATGGCCTGCGCGAAATCCGTCAGGTGGTTGCGCCCGTGGGCGTTGAGTTTCACCTGGGCGAATATCTGTGTGTTCAAGCCGATCTTCTTGCGATCCAGCAGGGTCACTTGCTTGCGGATCACCCCTTCTTCCTTCAATCGCTGAATCCGTCGCCAGCACGGCGACTGGGAAAGGCCGATACGTTCGGCGATCTCCGCCGTGGAAAGAGTGGCCTCTTCCTGCAACAGGGCGAGGATCTTGCGGTCATGGGCATCCAGTGAAACAGGCATAGATTATTCACCTAGTAAACATCTAGAGAATCATTAATGCACAAACACCCACCTCATTGCTAAAAACAGGCAAATAAATTCCCGCCATGGGCAGCAGAATATTCCTCACCTCTCCTGCATCGGCCCGCCGTCATGACGCTTCCCGCCCTCAATCTCGTCGAACTCCCCGTGGATCAACAGGATCGCCCGGTTCCCACCGAAGTGGCCGCCGATGTGCGCTACCTGATCCGCGCCGAGATCGATGCCGACATCCTCTGCCGATTGCTCAACCAGTTCGCGCTTCAGGGCCATGTACCGGCCGAGGTCGAATCCTCGCGCCGGGAGGACTGGCTGGACATCGCCCTACGGGTGAATACCCTGCCGCGCCACCGCGCCGAAGTGATCGCCCAGCGTATGCGCGGCATGGTCAGCGTCTGTTCGGTCGATTTGCACGCACAGGGCGCGGAAACTGTCCTTTCAGCGACATAAGCTGACTTTCTGGCGTTAGCCGGCACATCCTCCCGGGCTTAGAGTGCGAACCTGACCCTAGCGGTCTTTCACACACAACAACGATGAGAGATGTGCCCATGGCTCGCCCACGCCTGCTCCCCGACAACTTCACCCTGGCACTGATCGCCACCGTGACCGTTGCCAGCCTGCTGCCCTGCGAAGGCACCGCCGCCGTGATCTTCGGCTGGGTCACCAACCTGGGCATTGCGCTGCTGTTCTTCCTGCACGGTGCGAAGTTGTCGCGCCAAGCCATCGTCGCCGGTGCCACCCACTGGCGCCTGCACCTGCTGGTGTTCGCCTGCACCTTCATCCTCTTCCCGATCCTCGGCATGGCGCTCAAGCCGGTGCTGTCGCCACTGGTCACCCCAGACCTGTACCTGGGCATGCTCTACCTCTGCGCGCTGCCAGCCACCGTTCAATCGTCGATCGCCTTCACCTCGCTGGCGCGCGGCAACGTGTCCGCGGCGATCTGCAGCGCCTCAGCTTCCAGCCTGATGGGCGTGTTCCTTACCCCGCTGCTGGTGCAACTGCTGATCGGCACCCATGGTGACACCGGCATATCGACCCTCGATGCTATCGGCAAGATCACCCTGCAACTGCTCGTGCCCTTCGTCGCCGGGCAACTGCTGCGTCCGTGGATCGGCGCCTGGGTTGAGCGCAACAAGCCGGTGCTGAAGTACGTCGATCAAGGCTCGATCCTGCTGGTGGTCTATACCGCCTTCAGCGCCGCGGTGATCCAGGGTCTCTGGCACCAGATCCCGCTGCCGGCGCTGGCCGGCCTGGTAGTTGCCTGCTGCGTGCTGTTGGCCCTGGCGCTGATCGCCACCAACCTGCTGGGACGCTACCTGGGCTTCTCCCTGGAAGACCGCATCACCATCGTCTTCTGCGGCTCGAAGAAGAGCCTGGCCACCGGCGTACCCATGGCTTCGGTGTTATTCGCCAGCAGTACTGTCGGCGTGATCCTGCTGCCGTTGATGCTCTTCCACCAGATCCAGCTGATGGTCTGCGCCGTGCTCGCCCAGCGCTACGCCCAGCGCCAGGACGACGGACATGCTCCGCTGGAGCGTGCCAACTAACGACGCGCTCGCCCACAAAAAAGCCGGTGCAAATGCACCGGCTTCTTGTTTCCGCTGTCCTAGCTGTCAGGCACCGACCGGCGTGCGCAGCGTCACGAACTCTTCGGCCGCCGTCGGGTGAATACCTATGGTTTCATCAAACACCCGCTTGGTCGCCCCGGCCTTCAGCGCAACAGCGATGCCCTGCAGGATTTCCCCCGCTTCCGGGCCAACCATGTGGCAACCCAGTACCCTGTCGCTATCCGCATCGACAACCAGCTTCATCAGGGTCCTTTCCTGGCATTCGGTAAGAGTCAGCTTCATCGGCCGGAAACGGCTCTCGAAGACCTTCACCTTGTGCCCGGCACTACGCGCTTCATCCTCGGTGAAACCGACTGTCCCGATATTGGGCAGACTGAAGACCGCGGTCGGAATCAGCTTGTAGTCCACCGGTCGGTATTCCTGTGGGCGGAACAGCTTGCGCGCCAGCGCCATGCCTTCGGCCAGCGCCACAGGCGTCAGCTGCACCTTGCCGATTACATCACCAATGGCATGAATCGACGGCTCGCTGCTGCCGTAAGCCTCGTCCACCTTGATGTAGCCACGCTCATCCAGTTCGACCGAGACGTTCTCCAGACCCAGGTTATCCAACTGCGGACGGCGACCGGTGGCGTAGAACACACAGTCGGCCTCCAGCACGCGACCATCCTTCAACGTGGCGGCTAAGGTGCCGTCAGCCTGTTTGTCGATGCGCGCAATGTCGCTGTTGAACTGCAGGTCCAATCCCTTCTTGGTCAATTCGTCGCGCAGGTGCTCGCGCACGCTGCGGTCGAAGCCGCGAAGGAACAGGTCCTTGCGGTACAGCAGCGAAGTCTGTGCGCCCAGGCCATGGAAGATACCGGCAAACTCCACCGCAATGTAGCCACCACCGACCACCAGCACTCGACGCGGCAGCGACTTGAGGAAGAAGGCTTCATTGGAGGTGGTAATGTGCTCTTTGCCAGGAATCTCCGGCACCTGCGGCCAGCCTCCGGTGGCGATGAGGATGTGCTTGGCGCTGAAGCGCTGCCCGTCGACTTCGACAGTATTCGCGTCCTGCAGCTTGGCATGACCTTCCAACAAGGTGACGCCGCTATTCACCAGCAGATTGCGGTAGATGCCATTGAGCCGGTGGATTTCTCGGTTCTTGTTGGCAATCAGGGCCGACCAATCGAAGCTCGCCTCGCCCAGGGTCCAGCCGAAACCGGCGGCTTGCTCAAAGTCCTCGTGGAAGTGCGCCCCGTAGACCAGAAGCTTCTTCGGTACGCAACCGACATTGACGCAGGTACCGCCAAGGTAACGACTCTCTGCCACGGCCACCTTGGCACCAAAACCTGCGGCGAAGCGCGCGGCACGCACACCGCCGGAACCCGCACCGATGACGAACAGGTCAAAATCGAAAGACATCATGCTTCTCCGCTTGGATATGTCGGGCAGCATACCTCATGCCGCCTGACCTATCCTGCCAAGTGCCGGCCCCGAAGGAGGTATTGCCATGCGCCCGACCCTGACCCACCTGGCCCTGCACGTTCCCGACCTGGACGCTTGCGTCAGCTTCTATGAGCGATTCTGCGGCATGCGGGTCATCCACCAGCGCGAAGGCAAGGGCTCGCGCATCGTCTGGATGGCTGAGCCGGGCAAGGAGCACCACTTCATTTTCGTCATCATGCCCGGCGGGCAGGAGCGACACCAGGCCAGCGATGACTACAGCCACTTCGGTTTCGCCGTGGACACTCACGATGAGGTCGACCGCATCGCCAAGGATGCCGACGCTGCCGGCTGTCTGATCTGGGCGCCACGGGAAGAGCCCTACCCGGTGGGTTACTACTGCGGCCTTCGCGATCCGGCGGGCAATTACGTCGAGTTCAGCTACGGCCAGCCGCTCGGGCCAGGCTCGGAGGCGATGCCGATTCCGCGTTCGATGTAGGCCTGAAAACGAAAAAGCCACCCGAAGGTGGCTTTCTCAAAGAGCGGAAAGGTCCGGGATTACCAGGCCTTGCCAGTCTTGTAGAGATGCTCGTAGCAGAAGTTGGTCGCCTCGATGTAACCCTCGGCGCTACCACAGTCGAAACGCTTGCCCTTGAACTTGTAGGCCAGTACGCAACCGTCCTGGGCTTGCTTCATCAGGGCGTCGGTGATCTGGATTTCACCACCCTTGCCCGGCTCGGTCTGCTCGATCAGGTCGAAGATGTCCGGCGTCAGGATGTAGCGACCGATGATCGCCAGGTTCGACGGAGCCTCTTCCGGCTTCGGCTTCTCGACCATGTTGTTCACGCGGTAGATGTCGTCGCGGATCATCTCGCCAGCGATCACGCCGTACTTGTTGGTCTCTTCCGGCGGCACTTCCTGGATCGCCACGATGGAGCAGCGGAACTGGTTGTACAGCTTGACCATCTGCTTGAGGACGCTGTCGCCTTCGAGGTTCAGGCACAGGTCGTCCGCCAGCACGACGGCGAAGGGCTCGTCACCGATCAACGGGCGACCGGTCAGGATGGCGTGACCCAGGCCTTTCATCTCGATCTGACGGGTGTAGGAGAAGGTGCATTCGTCGATCAGGCGACGAATACCGACCAGGTACTTTTCCTTGTCGGTGTTGCGAATCTGGTGCTCCAGCTCGTAGCTGATGTCGAAGTGGTCTTCGAGGGAGCGCTTGCCGCGGCCAGTGACGATACCGATTTCACCGAGACCAGCCTCCAGCGCCTCTTCAACGGCATACTGGATCAGTGGCTTGTTCACCACCGGCAGCATTTCCTTGGGCATGGCCTTGGTGGCCGGGAGGAAGCGGGTACCGTAACCGGCGGCCGGGAACAGACATTTCTTGATCATGGGAGTCCTTCGAGAGGGACAGGGGTGCGAGTTGCGCGCAGTCTAATCAGGCTGCGCCCGCCTTACAATGCCCCGGATTGCAAGCTGCACGACTCTTGTGAAGACTTGCGAAACCGACGACACGCGCATCTGACCATCAAGGCCCGGATTTAGTTCTCGAGCTTACTGGCAAATGGTCAGTATCCTGCCTGGTCCCGCACCACCTCTACTCCCTCGTCCCGCGCAGGGCATCGCTCCCGGACAGTCGCTGGCGCACTACTCCCCAGATAGAAAGCTCATCGCCCTCCTCGACCTTCAGCGTCGGATAGCCAACGCTCGCCGCCTGCAGCGCAAAGGAACCATCGATGATGGCAAGACGACGGATCAATGCCTCGCCATTGAGCGCCGCCACCACAATCTCCCCCGGTGCGGCCAACTCGGAACGATCGACCAGCAACAGATCACAGTCATGAATGCCCGCCTCCGTCATCCCTTCGCCACATGCGCGGACTATGTAGGTATGGAGTGACGCGGCGGCACCGCCTGGCTCTACTGCATCACGGACTTCCAGAATGGCTTGTTGCACGGCGCACCTCCGAATACTGTATATACATACAGATAACAGATACCCACCGGGCGGGCAAGACATTCGATTAAACGGAACGCCTCAGGAGAGATGCCACTCAACCGAAAGGACGGCACACCGATGACGGTGGACTACCCTAAGAGAGGGGTGAGGATATCGATATGAATCCAGGCACGTTCGTCACGCTCATGATCCTTGGTTGGGTGCTCCTGGCACTGGTCACACTTTGGGCCATTCTCCGGGTACCCATGCGCCGAGCTCGGCTGCAGAAACCCAAGAGCGCGTCCAAAACTACTTCTCCGCGACACCACCCTGTCCCGCATTGAATGAGCAACCGTGCAAAATGCCATGCGATTTGCATCGCGCCTTGCAATCCGCCTGACCAGCGAAACGGGGGGAATATATAACAGGATGATTTTAAAGGATTTTTTATTTCAGACAGATTGGTATGCACCCTGCTATGAAAGGGAAGGAACTGCTCACTCATTGCCGAGGACGACACCATGCCTATCGACCGTCTGCCAGCCGCCCAATACCTCAGCCAGGTCTTCTCCGAATTCAAAGTGAGCTTCACGGCTCGACCGGACGGCAATCTGATCATGACGCTGAGCCAGAATGAGGGCGAACATATCGCCTGTCGCGTGGTGCGCCTGGAAGAGCAGCGCAATGAAGACTTGCTGACAGGACTGGTAAACCGCATTCGCCGCGACCTGGCAACCGAACACGGCCCGCTGCAGGAGCGCGATGCAGATCACTTCAAGGACGAAGTACCATTGCAGAACTTCTACGAGACCGCCGCCCCATTGCGCCAACGGCGCATCGTCAAGGCCGGTGTGAAATTACGCTCAATGGCCAATGTCAGAGCTTGAACACCAGAGTTGAAAAAACCGGCTTAAGCCGGTTTTTTCAAGTTTTGCGCTCACCTCGAATCAGACATGCAATTCGCAATGACTCGGGGAGGTAGAAAGTTGGTGCCCGGAGCCGGAATCGAACCGGCACGCCCAAAGGGCGAGAGATTTTAAGTCTCCTGCGTCTACCGATTTCGCCATCCGGGCGGTAGCGCTTTGCAGCGTCGACTGGACTCCTGCGAGCCCTGAAAGGGCTGGACTATATACAGCCCTTAATCCCCTGCGCAAGATGTTGAAACTTGCATCCGCACACAGAGCACTTAAAGAAAAAGCCCTGTAAATCGTCGATTTACAGGGCTTTTCTATTGGAGGCTGAGGTCGGAATCGAACCGGCGTTCACGGATTTGCAATCCGGTGCATAACCACTCTGCTACTCAGCCATGACACGGATGATTCAAGCGAATCATCAAAATCTGGAGCGGGAAACGAGACTCGAACTCGCGACCCCGACCTTGGCAAGGTCGTGCTCTACCAACTGAGCTATTCCCGCATTGTCGTGTTGACGGGCGACATTCTAACGTTTCAGAAATGCCTGTCAACTCCTTGATTCAAAAAAAGTTATTTCTCTTTCGGGGTCGTGTTCAGATGCGGCCAGGCCGCTAGCAGATAGTGCAGCATCGACCACAGGGTGAGGATGGCGGCAACAATAAGTAGCCCGTAGCCAACCACCACCCAGAAGGTCATCAGCGGAGGGTTGGCCAGGAGAATGACCAGCGCCAGCATCTGCGCAGCGGTCTTCCATTTACCCAGGCTCGAAACAGCCACATGCGCCCTCGCCCCGATCTCGGCCATCCACTCACGCAGTGCGGACACCACGATCTCGCGACCAATGATGATGGCAGCCGGCAAGGTCAGCCAGAGATTGGCGTGCTCTTCCACCAGCAGCACCAGCGCGGTGGCGACCATCAGCTTGTCCGCTACCGGATCGAGGAAGGCACCGAAAGGCGTGCTCTGCCCCAGCCGACGCGCAAGATAGCCGTCCAGCCAGTCGGTGGCAGCGGCCAGAGCGAATACAGCGCTCGCAGCCAGATGGCTGGCTGGAAACGGGAGGTAGAACAGAAGGATGAAGATCGGAATGAGCAGAACGCGAAGCAGTGTAAGCAGGTTCGGGATATTCATCGGGTCGGTAGGTCTGCGAGTTGAGATGGCATTCTACTCGCTGTGCAGTGCAGCATAAATCTGCTCTGCCAGCTTTTTGCTGATGCCGGGGGCCTTGGCGATTTCATCGATACTGGCTCTGCCCAATTCCTGCAACCCGCCGAAATGCTTGAGCAGATCGCGCCGGCGCTTGGGCCCGACACCAGCAACATCTTCAAGGGTTGAAGTGCGGCGCGCCTTGCCCCGCCGCGCACGGTGGCCGGTGATGGCAAAGCGGTGCGCCTCGTCACGAATCTGCTGAATCAGATGCAGGGCCGGCGAGTCTGCGGGCAAGGTGAATTCGTGTTCGGCGTCATTAAGGTAGAGCGTTTCCAGGCCGGGTTTGCGGGTGACGCCCTTGGCGACACCGAGCAGCGTCAGCCCGACAACCGCCAACTCCTGGAGCACTTCCTGCGCCATCGCCAACTGACCTTTACCGCCATCCACGAGCAGGATATCGGGCATCTTGCCCTCGCCTTCCTTCAAGCGACTGAATCGACGGGTCAGCGCCTGATGCATGGCGGCGTAGTCGTCGCCGCCAGTAATACCTTCGATATTGAAGCGGCGATAATCCGACTTCAGCGCACCTTCCGGGCCAAAAACCACGCAGGAGGCTACTGTCGCCTCGCCGCTGGAGTGGCTGATATCGAAACACTCGAGACGCTGCGGCGGCTCGGGCAAGTCGAGGGCCTCGCCCAGCGCATCGAAGCGTGCCGCCATATGCTGGCGGTTCGCAAGACGGGCGGCCAGCGCCTGCTCGGCATTAGTCACGGCCAGTTGCTGCCAGCGCGCACGGGTGCCTCGAACCCGCGGAGTGATCTCCAGCAGGCGACCGCGGGACTCTTCGATAGCCGCTGCCAGGACAGGGAAGTCTTCATGCATGGCGTTGACGATCAACTCATTCGGCAGATCGCGCTCGTGATGGCTGAGGTAATACTGCCCCAGGAAGGCCAACAGCACGCCCCCCACATCCTCCTCGATCGCCACTTGCGGGAAGAAGTTCTTGCTGCCTAGCACCCGCCCGCCACGCACACTGATCAGGTGCACACATGCACCGCCCGGCGTAACGATAGCTGCGATCACATCGACATTGCCGCTGCCGAACTCCATGCTCTGCTGGTCCTGCACGCGGCGCAGGATCTGGACCTGGTCGCGCAACGCCGCCGCCTTTTCGAAATCCAGGCGCATAGCTGCTTGCTCCATGCTGGCGGAGAGCTCCTCGGCCAGCACATTACTGCGCCCCTCGAGGAACATGATCGAGTGGCGCACGTCTTCTGCGTACTCCTCCTCACTCACCAGCCCGACACAAGGGGCCTTGCAGCGCTTGATCTGATACTGCAGGCACGGACGCGTGCGGTTACGGTAGTAGCTGTCCTCACATTGGCGCACGAAGAAGGCCTTCTGCAGGAGCGCCAGGCTTTCGCGAATCGCGCCGGCGCTCGGATACGGGCCGAAATATCGCCCTTTCGCCTTCTTTGCACCACGGTGAATGGTCAGGCGCGGATACTCATCCTCGCTCGAAAGAAAAACATAGGGGTACGATTTATCGTCGCGCAGCAGGATGTTGTACGGCGGGCGCCACTCCTTGATGAGCGTCTGCTCGAGCAGCAGCGCCTCAGTCTCGTTGGCGGTAATGGTGGTCTCGACCTGGGCTATCTTCGCCACCAGGGCGGCGGTCTTCGGCGCCAGGCCGGACTTGCGGAAATAACTGGAGAGGCGCTTCTTGAGGTCCTTTGCCTTGCCCACATACAGCAGCTTGGCCTCAGCGTCGAACATCCGATAAACACCCGGCCGCCCACTGCAGGTGGCCAGGAAAGCCGCCGAATCGAACTGCGCGACCATGATCAGTTACTGGCGTCGACCATGCCGTGCCGGACAGCCAGCAGCGCCAGTTCGACGTCACTGGTGATCGAGAGCTTCTCGAAAATACGGTAGCGGTAGGTGTTCACGGTCTTGGGCGAGAGGCACAGCTTGTCCGAGATGCTCTGCACCTTATGGCAATTGGCAATCATCAGGGCGATCTGAATTTCGCGCTCGGACAGGGTGTCAAACGGCGAAGCGTTCTTTTCCGGCTCGAAGGATTTCAGTGCGAGATTCTGAGCGATTTGTGGACTGATATAGCGCTGGCCGGCAAACACCTGGCGAATCGCCTGGACCATCTCGTCCAGAGCCGCGCCCTTGGTGAGATAACCGGCCGCTCCGGCCTGCATCAGGCGAGTCGGGAACGGATCCTCCTCGCAAACGGTCACCACCACGACGCGAACGTCGGGCTGGCTGCGTAGCAGCTTGCGGGTCGCTTCGAGGCCGCCGATACCGGGCATCTTCACATCCATCAGCACGACGTCGGGCTTGAGCTCACGCGCCAGTTGCAACCCCCTCTCGCCGGAGTCGGCCTGCCCAACGACCTGCAGGCCGTCGATATCAGCCAGCATGCGGGTAATTCCGGTGCGCACCAGATCGTGATCATCGACCACCAGCACCTTAATCACGCAGCACTCCTTGAGCAGAATGGAATGGTGAGACCCGAAAAGGGACGTCGAACAACGGGCGAACCTTAACAGAAAGCGGCTCTACGACCTAGCTTGGAAGCGGCTCGCCAAAATGCAAGCGCCAGAGAAACGAAGCATACAAGGGACAAATGCTGACAGATGCCTACCAGCTCGTCTAGGACGGTTGTGCCGGCACTCTCCACGCCTGGATGGCACAGTTGCAGCTAGAGGAAAGCGCAATCAAACGCCTTCAGTCTCAGTAAGCGCCGCGGGAAGCGTATCCACCGGCTGATTCACTGCCGTCTTTAGCGCAGTCGCCGGTCTACTCACCGATTCAGAGCGAGTCTCTGCTAACTAATACGCTGTAGAAGCGATCAGATCTTTAGTCAGCATCGTCCTGCAGATGTACTCCATCGGCGCGGCGTTTTTTTGCGAAGAACCAACCGCGCAATGCCGGCAACTAACGGCCCCACTAACAGTCAATGCCGCTGCTGCTGTCGAGCTCCCTGTCAACCAACCTCAGGCCTCAACGGCATCCAGCAGGGCCCAGGGCTTGTAACCTTCCGCCCGCGCGGCTTTTTCCGCCTCCAGGATCGCTTCAGTGCGGCTCAGCGAGCGCGAGCGATGCTCGAAGCGAAACGCAGGCCCACCCTCTCCTCGCACGCTGAGCACGATCAGGTAGCCCCGCATGGGGTTACTGGCTTCCCGTGTGGTTTTCGCCTTCTTCGGAGCAACGCCCAGCGCTTCGCGCATCTGCCGCTCGAGATCTTCGACTTGGTTCATTCAGAGTTTTCCGGAGAGTGGGGCTTGAAGTTTAACGGAGCAGATCAATGTCCTACAGAATCATCTACAGGGATGACTGGCTTTTCTGACGTTGTTCAACTTGCGCAATGCATTCGCAAAGACCGCGAGGAGTAAACGGAGGACGCACACTGAAAGGACACACTGCGAGAAACGCGAAAGCCCCGCAGAGCGGGGCTTTCAACGTTGTAATGGTGGCGGAAGCGTAGAGATTCGAACTCTAGGACAGTTGCCCGTCGACGGTTTTCAAGACCGTTGCCTTAAACCACTCGGCCACGCTTCCACATGAGCGGGCGGCAATATTACCGGATCGCAACACACTGTCAAACTCTGATGATTCAGCGCGCTTTTCCCTCTGTTATGATGAGCAACACTACGGTCATGGATCCGTATCCCGCTTAACAGGAGTGTCTCGACATGCAAGAACGGCAATATCTCGACTCCACAGCCGTGGAGCAGAAAGAAGTCAGCGGCGTCCTGCGCAACACCTACGGCCTGCTGGCCCTGACTCTGGCCTTCAGCGGCCTGGTGGCCTACGCCTCGCAGCAGCTGCGCCTGCCCTACCCCAGTTTCTTCGTGGTGCTGCTGGGCTTCTACGGCCTGTTCTTCCTCACCGTGAAGCTGCGCAACAGCGCCTGGGGCCTGGTCAGCACCTTCGCCCTCACCGGCTTCATGGGCTACACCCTCGGCCCGATCCTGAACATGTACCTGGGCATGGCCAATGGCGCGGGCATAATCTCGTCAGCCTTCTTCATGACTGCCCTGGTGTTCTTCGGCCTGTCCGCGTATGTGCTGACCACCCGCAAGGACATGAGCTTCCTGTCCGGCTTCATCACCGCTGGCTTCTTCGTGCTGCTGGGCGCCGTGCTGGTCTCGATGTTCTTCCAGATCAGCGGCCTGCAACTGGCCATCAGCGCCGGCTTCGTACTGTTCTCCTCGGCGATGATCCTGTTCCAGACCAGCGCGATCATCCACGGTGGCGAGCGCAACTACATCATGGCCACCATCAGCCTGTACGTGTCGATCTACAACCTGTTCATCAGCCTGCTGCAGATCTTCGGCATCATGGGCAGCGACGACTGATCCTCGCGCCACTCAGGAAAAGCCCGTCTCGACGGGCTTTTTTCATTTTCGGCGCGGCAAAGATCCGCATAGCGCCGTATCATCCAGCGAAAACTTGCCGCCAAGGCCTGCTCCATGAAGTTCGTCATCGCCCTCTTCTCTCCGCCGCATTCGCCGGCAGCCCGACGCGCCCTGCGCTTTGCCGAGGCCGCACTGGCCGGCGGCCACGAAATCACCCGCCTGTTCTTCTATCAGGACGGTGTGCACAGCGCCTCGGCGAACACCGTCGCCAGCCAGGATGAGTTGGACGTCGCCGCCGCGTGGACGCGCTTTGTCGCCGATCACCAACTGGACGGAGTGGTCTGCATTGCCGCTGCACTGCGCCGGGGCGTACTCAATCCAGAAGAAGCCAACCGCTATTCCCGTCCCGCCGCGAACCTGCAGGCGCCCTGGGATCTTTCCGGCCTCGGCCAGCTGCATGAAGCAGCACAACTGGCGGACCGTCTGGTCTGCTTTGGAGGCAACTGATGGCCAAGTCCCTCCTGATCATCAGCCGTCAGGCACCCTGGGCAGGCCCCGCCGCCCGCGAGGCGCTGGATATCGCCCTGGCTGGCGGCGCCTTTGACCTGCCGATATCGATGCTCTTCCTCGATGACGGCGTGTTCCAGCTTGCGCCCGACCAGCGCCCCACCACGGTCGAACAGAAGGACCTGCAGGCCAACCTGCAAGCCCTGCCACTGTTCGGCGTGGAAGCGCTCTATGCCAGCAGCCGCAGCCTCGCCGAGCGTGGACTGAACGGCGCCAGCCTGACGCTGCCCACCCAGGCGCTGGACGATGTCGCGCTGCGCAATCTGCTGCAAACCCACGACCAGGTGATCACGATCTGATGGCAACTCTCCACCTGCTCTCGCACTCCCCCTTCAATGACGGCCGGCTCGCCAGCTGTCTGCACCTGCTCGGCCCGGACGACGGCCTGCTGCTGACCGGCGAAGCCGTCTACGCCCTGCGCGACGGCACCGCGCCCTGCCAGGCGCTTGAGCTGATGCCCGCAGCCAATCCGCTCTTCGCTCTGCTCGAAGACCTGCAGGCCCGCGGCATGGATGATGTGCCCGCCCGCGTCGTCGCCGTGGATTACCCCGGTTTCGTCGAGCTCTGCACCCGCTTCAACAAGGTGAACGCCTGGCTATGAGCACCCTACTGGTCAACGGCCACTCCCTGCCCCTGGACAAAGACGGCTACCTCATCGACCTCGACGACTGGAGCGATGCCACCGCCGAGGCCCTGGCACACAACGAGGGCATCCACCTGACTCCCGAGCACTGGGAAATTCTCCTGCTGCTGCGCGAGTTCTACGGCGAGTTCCAGCTCTCGCCGGCCAACCGTCCGCTGATCAAGTACGTCGCCCAGAAGCTGGGCGCGGAAAAGGGCAGCAGCCTGCACCTCAACCTCCTGTTCAAGGGCACACCGGCCAAGCTTGCCGCCAAGCTCGCCGGGCTGCCGAAGCCGACCAATTGCCTATGACTGCCTCCCCGCTCATCCTGCAGACACCCGCCGAACACCCCTTCGCCCAGTTCGTCCGCATCCTGGGTAAAGGCAAGCGCGGCGCACGCGGCCTGACCCGCGAGGAAGCCCGCGACGCCCTCGGCATGATCCTCGACGACAAGGTCGAGGAAGCCCAGCTGGGCGCCTTCCTGATGCTGCTCCGGCACAAGGAGGAAAGCGCCGAGGAACTGGCCGGTTTCACCGAAGCCGTGCGCTCCCGCCTGCAGGCACCGAAGATCGCCGTGGACCTCGATTGGCCCAGCTACGCCGGCAAGAAGCGTCACCTACCCTGGTACCTGCTGGCCGCCAAGTGCCTTGGTGGCAGCGGCACGCGCCTCCTCCTGCACGGCGGCGGCGCGCACACCGCTGGCCGGGTCTACAGCGAACAGCTTCTGGAGCAACTCGGCCTGCCGCTGTGCCGCGACTGGAATGCGGTCGGTGAAGCGCTGGATGCCAAGGGCATTGCCTTTGCTCCGCTGGTGGACTGGATGCCGCGCCTGCAGCACATGATCGACCTACGCAATACCCTGGGCCTGCGCTCCCCGATGCACTCGGCCGTGCGCCTGCTCAACCCGCTGGGCGCCACTTGCGTGCTGCAGAGCATCTTCCACCCCGGCTACCAGGAAGTGCATCGCGAGGGCAGCCGCCTACTCGGCGACTACGCCTTCGTCATCAAGGGCGAAGGCGGCGAGATCGAGATGAACCCGGACGCCACCTCCCACCTCTACGGTTGCCGTGACGGCGAAGCCTGGGACGAAGAGTGGCCGGCGCTGTCGCCGCTGCGCCACGTCAAGCCGGAAACGCTGGACCCGGCACATCTGGTCACCTTCTGGCGCGGCGAAGCCGAAGATGCCTACGGCGAACTGGCAGTCCGCGCGACCATGGCGCTCGCCCTGCGAGCAATGGGAATGCAACGCGACGCAGCTTTCGTGGAAGCCGATAAGCGCTGGGCCGCACGGGATAAATCAATTTAATCGATACTTTGAATCCTGTTTTTGCGCTAAACAATCGAGCTGCAACCGATAGACTGGCCCCATCTCCCCGTTTTCTGGAGCAATGAGATGGGACAGTTGATCGATGGCCGCTGGCATGACCAGTGGTATGACACCAGCAAGGACGGTCGCTTCCAGCGCGAGAACGCGCAGCGCCGCAACTGGATCACCGCCGACGGCCAACCCGGCCCCAGCGGCGAAGGCGGCTTCCGCGCTGAAGCCGGCCGCTATCACCTCTACGTTTCCCTGGCCTGCCCCTGGGCCCACCGCACGCTGATCTACCGCCAGCTCAAGGGGCTGGACTCGCTGATCGACGTCTCAGTGGTCAGTTGGCTGATGCTGGAAGACGGCTGGACCTTCGACAAGGCGCTTGGCTCTACCGGTGACAAGCTGGACAGCCTGGACTTCCTGCACCAGCGCTACACGAGGGACGACGCGCACTACACCGGTCGCGTGACCGTGCCGCTGCTCTGGGACAAGCACGAGCGACGCACCGTCAGCAATGAATCAGCGGAGATCATCCGCATGCTCAACAGCGCCTTCGACGGGATCACCGGCAACACGCTGGACCTCTACCCGGAACCGCTGCGCGCGCAGATCAACGAGCTGAACGAGCGTATCTACCCTGCCGTGAACAACGGCGTCTATCGCGCCGGTTTCGCCACGACACAGGACGCCTACGAAGAAGCCTTCACGACCCTGTTCAACGAACTGGACTGGCTGGAAGAGCGCCTGAGCAAGCAACGCTACCTGGCCGGTGAATACCTGACCGAAGCCGATGTGCGCCTGTTCACCACGTTGATTCGCTTCGACGCGGTCTACAATGGCCACTTCAAGTGCAACCTGCGGCGCCTGGCGGACTACCCGAACCTGTCCGGCTGGTTGCGCGAGCTGTATCAGCTTGAAGGCGTTGCCGGAACCGTGGATTTCCAGCACATCAAGAACCACTACTACGCCAGCCACCGCACCATCAACCCGACCGGCGTCGTGCCGCTGGGGCCGCAGCAGGATTTCACCGGGCCGCACGGGCGGGAGCATCTACCGGGCAAGGGGATTGCGCACAAAGGCTGAAACCATCCTCGTAGGAGCGAGCTTGCTCGCGAACCGGCAATCCACGCGGAAGCCGTTCGCGAGCAAGCTCGCTCCTACGCGGTCGATAGCTTTTCAGATGGGCTTGTCGATGCCGTCGTAGACCTTCTGCAGCGCGTCCAGGCGTTCCTGGTAGCGCTGCTTGAGGCAGGCCTTATTGGCGCCGCAGGCGCGGCGCTGCTCCAGCCAGGCGAGCTGGGAGTCGCCCAGGTTGCCACGCATGCCCATGGCGAACAGGCCGCGCAGCAGGCGGTAGGTCGTTGCCACCTGCACATCCATCTCGGAAAGCTGGCGATCCGCGCAGATGGCTTTCTCGTCTGCCTGCTTGGCCTTCTTGCAGTCGAAGCTGGCCGCCGACGCCGGCAAGGCGAAGCAACTCAGGGCACATGCGGCACCCAGGATCGCAACGCGCAGGGCTCTCACTGCTGCCCCTCGAACCACGCCAATTTTTCGCGCAACTGCACTACTTCCCCGACAATCACCAGGGTCGGCGCATGCACTTCGTGCTCGGCCACCAACTCCGGCAGGTTCGCCAGAGTGCCGGTGAACACCCGCTGACGCACGGTGGTGCCCTGCTGGATGAGCGCCGCCGGCGTATCGGCGGAACGGCCGTGACGCACCAGTTGCTCGCAGATGACCGGCAAGCCGACCAGGCCCATGTAGAACACCAGCGTCTGCCCGGGCGCGACCAGATCGTTCCAGGGCAGGTCGGTGCTGCCGTCTTTCAGATGACCAGTCACAAAACGCACGGACTGCGCGTAATCGCGATGGGTCAGCGGAATGCCGGCGTAGGCCGCGCAGCCACTGGCTGCCGTAATACCCGGCACCACCTGGAACGGAATGCCATTGGCTGCCAGTTCGTCGATCTCTTCGCCACCCCGACCGAAGATGAACGGATCTCCGCCCTTCAGGCGCAGCACCCGCTTGCCTTGCAGGGCCAGCTCGACCAGCTTGCGATTGATCTCGTCCTGCGGCACGGCGTGATCTGCGCGACGCTTGCCGACATACAGGCGGTCCGCGTCGCGGCGGCACAGTTCGAGGATGGCCGGCGCGACGAGACGGTCGTAGAGCACCACGTCGGCCTGCTGCATCAGGCGCAGGGCGCGGAAGGTCAGCAGATCAGGATCACCCGGACCCGCGCCGACCAGATAGACCTCACCGCGAGACTCGGCCTGCGGCGATTCAAGCTTGTCCGCCAACAGGCGCTCAGCCTCGTTCGGCAAGCCGGCGAGCACTCGCTCGGCGATTGGCCCCTGGAACACGTCCTCCCAGAACTTGCGCCGCTGCTGCAGGTCCGGCAGGCGCTGCTTCACGCGCTCGCGGAAGCGGCTGGCGAGACCGGCCAACTGGCCATAGGTCGCGGGAATCCAGGTTTCCAGCTTGGCACGCAGTAGCCGGGCCAGCACCGGCGCATCGCCACCGCTGGACACAGCCACCACCAGCGGTGAACGGTCGACGATAGCTGGGAAGATCACACTGCACAGCGCCGGCGCATCGACCACATTGACCGGCACGCCACGCTCGTTGGCATCGCGGGAAACCTGCGCATTGAGCGGTTCATCGTCCGTGGCCGCGATGACCAGCACGCAATCCTGAAGGTCGCCCGGGGCGTAGGGGCGCAGGAGCAATTCGCCCGCGCCCTCCTCGATCAGCTCACGCAGCTCCGAATGCACTTCCGGAGCCACGACTCGCAGCACTGCGCCGGCGTCGTTTAGCAGGCGCGCCTTGCGCAGTGCGACATCACCGCCGCCGACCAGTAGCGCGCGACGTCCGCGCAGGATGTGGAACAGCGGCAGGAAGTCCATCTCAGCCGATTACCTCGATGCCGGCCATGTACGGCTTGAGCACGTCCGGTACGCGGATCGAGCCGTCGGCCTGCTGGTAGTTCTCCAGCACGGCGACCAGAGTGCGGCCCACGGCCAGGCCCGAGCCGTTGAGGGTATGCACCAGCTCCGGCTTGCCGGTTTCCGGGTTGCGGTAGCGCGCCTGCATGCGGCGGGCCTGGAAGTCGCCACAGTTGGAGCAGGAGGAAATCTCGCGGTACTTGTCCTGGCTCGGCACCCAGACTTCAAGGTCGTAGGTCTTGGCGGCGCCGAAACCCATGTCGCCGGTGCACAGCGCCAGGGCGCGGTACGGCAGCTCCAGGGCCTGAAGAACCTTCTCGGCGTTTCCGACCAGGCTTTCCAGGGCTTCCCAGGATTTCGACGGCTCGACGATCTGCACCATCTCGACCTTGTCGAACTGGTGCTGGCGGATCATGCCGCGAGTATCACGACCCGAGGCGCCGGCCTCACTGCGGAAGCAAGGGGTGTGGGCGACGAACTTCAGCGGCAACTCCTTTGCGTCGAGGATCTGCCCAGCCACGATGTTGGTCAGCGAGACTTCGGCGGTGGGGATCAGATACAGATCGGCTTCGTCTTCGCGCTGGATCTTGAACAGGTCTTCCTCGAACTTCGGCAGCTGGCCGGTGCCTTGCAGCGCCGGTGCCTGCACCAGGTACGGGGTGTAGGCCTCCTCGTAGCCGTGCTCACGGGTGTGCAAGTCGAGCATGAACTGCGCCAGGGCACGGTGCAGGCGGGCGATCGGGCCGCGCATCAGAGCGAAACGCGCGCCAGACAGGCGCGCAGCAGTCTCGAAGTCCAGCCAGCCGTGCTGTTCGCCCAGGGCGACGTGGTCCTTGATCTCGAAATCGAAGGTGCGCGGAGTGCCCCAGCGACGGACTTCGACGTTTTCCTCTTCATCAGCGCCCACCGGCACGGATTCGTGCGGCAGGTTCGGGATATTCAGCAGCAGGTTGTCCAGCTCGGCCTGGATGGCGTCCAGCTCGCGCTTGCCGGATTCCAGCTCCTCGGCCATGCGGTTGACCTCGGCCTTCAGCGGCGCGACGTCTTCGCCATTTTTCATGGCCTGGCCGATGGCCTT
Source organism: Pseudomonas sp. (assembly GCF_002796985.1). GTDB lineage: Bacteria > Pseudomonadota > Gammaproteobacteria > Pseudomonadales > Pseudomonadaceae > Pseudomonas. The sequence goes on from NZ_PEKX01000024.1 coordinate 89,207, forward strand.
GGAGCGCGCATTACGCTCGGCCTGCAGGGCCTCGGTGCGAGTCTGCACGGACTTGCGCTGGCTCTCCAGCGCTTCGATGCGCGCCACGTCCAGAGTGAAGCCACGGGTGGCCAGGCGTTCGGCCACTTCCTGCGGCTGGGTACGAACCAGTTTGGAATCGAGCATGGTGTCTTCTCGTGTCTAGTGTCAGGCGGCGCTCGCGGGCGCCACTTCAGGATTTTCTGCGACGGCGGGAACTGGCCTTGTCGAGGCTGGCCAGGTGGCGCAGCTTTTCGCCGATCTTCAGTTCGAGCCCGCGCGGCACGGGTTGGTAATACTGGCGCGGTTCCATGGACTCGGGGAAGTAGTCTTCTCCGGCCGCATAGGCATCCGGCTCATCATGGGCATAGCGATACTCGTCGCCGTAACCCAGGTTCTTCATCAGCTTGGTCGGTGCGTTGCGCAAGTGCAGCGGCACCTCCAGCGAACCGCTCTCCGCTACATCACGGCGCGCCGTGTTGTACGCGTTGTAGACGGCATTACTCTTCGGCGCGCAGGCCAGATACACAATAGCCTGCGCAATCGCCAACTCACCCTCAGGGCTACCAAGGCGCTCCTGAACGTCCCAGGCGTGCAGGCACAAGGTCAGTGCGCGCGGATCGGCGTTGCCGATGTCTTCGCTGGCCATGCGCACCACGCGACGGGCGATGTAAAGCGGATCGCAGCCACCATCGAGCATGCGCGAATACCAGTACAGCGCGCCATCGGGACTGGATCCACGCACCGACTTGTGCAGCGCGCTGATCTGGTCGTAGAAAGCCTCGCCGCCCTTGTCAAAGCGCCGACGCGTGTCACCCAGCAGGTTCTGCAACAGCTCGGCGCTGATCTCGCCATTATCTTCGGCAAGGTCCGAGGCGTTCTCCAGCAGGTTGAGCAGGCGCCGGCCATCGCCGTCGGCAGCCGCCATCAGGATGGCGAAGCTGTCGTCAGGCAGACTCAGGTTGCGCTTGCCCAGACCCTTTTCTTCCGTCAGCGCGCGCTCGACCAGGCGGCGCAGAGCCGGCTCGTCCAGGCTCTTCAACACGTAGACGCGAGCACGGGAGAGCAATGCGTTGTTCAGCTCGAAGGACGGGTTCTCGGTGGTCGCGCCAATGAAAATCAGCGTGCCGTCTTCCACGTAGGGCAGGAAGGCATCCTGCTGACTCTTGTTGAAGCGGTGCACTTCGTCGACGAAGAGGATGGTGCGACGGCCGTACTGCGCGGCGTGCTGCTTGGCCACTTCCACCGACTGGCGGATTTCCTTTACGCCCGAGAGCACCGCGGAGATGGTCTCGAAATGTGCGTCGGTGACCTGGGCCAGCAATTTCGCCAGGGTGGTCTTGCCGACGCCGGGCGGCCCCCAGAAGATCATCGAGTGCAGCGCGCCCTGCTCCAGGGCCTCACGCAGCGGCTTGCCACGGGCGAGCAGGTGCTCCTGACCGACGTACTCGTCCAGGCTGGTCGCGCGCAGGCGCGCGGCCAGGGGCTGGGAAACGGGGGCGGAGCGGAACAGATCCAAAGTCTTACCTATTCATTTCTCAAAGCGCGGGCGCCGGTCGCCACTCACTCCTGGATGACGTCGACGCCCTTGGGCACCTCGAAGACGAACTGCTTGGCGTCCATCGCCTCGTTCATCTTCACGTCGAAGAACAGGATGTTGGTACGCTGGCCAACGCTGTCGACCAGTTGCATGTCGTTCACCACGCCGCTGCGGAAGGATATCCGCAGGCTGTCGAACAGGGTGTCCTTGGCCTTGGGCTTGAGCACAAAGTCGACCACGTTGCCGCCGTCTTTGGCGGTAATGTCGAAGCTCTGACCGATCTTCGACACATCGCCGGAAAGCAGCAGCGCCGGGGTCTGGGTCAGGCGCTGGTCGAGCTTCTGGATGGTCACCTGCTCCAGGTCCGGATCGAACAGCCAGATCTTCTCGCCATTGGAGATGAGCAGTTGCTCGTTCGGCGCATCGGTATGCCAGCGGAACAGACCCGGACGCTTGAGCGCCAGTTGACCGGCGGTTTCCTGCAGACGAGTACCGCTGCCGTCCAGGGTTAGCTGGGAGAAGCGCGCGGTCAGGGTCTGGGCTTTGGTGAGCATCCCGCTCAGGCGCTGGGCGGCAGCTTCGTCGGCGTGGGCCTGGGCGCCAGCCAAAGCCAGCGCAGCAACGAACAACAGGCGGATCAGACGCATCGAAATCCTCGGAGTCGAATCAATCACGGATCGGGGCCGGCGCGATGACTTCGCGCGAGCCATTGGTATTCATCGCGGTAACCACGCCGGCCATTTCCATCGCCTCGATCATCCGCGCAGCGCGGTTGTAGCCGATCTTCAGCTTGCGCTGCACGGCGGAAATGGACGCCCGGCGGCTTTCGGTCACGAAGCGTACGGCCTCGTCGTAGAGCGGGTCGTCCTCGCTGCCTTCGCTGCCTTCGCCACCGCCGCCATCGAAGGAGCCACCACCACCGCCTTCATCGGCGCCAGCGAGAATGTCCTCGATGTAGTTCGGGGCGCCACGCAGCTTCCAGGCCTCGACGACGCGGTGCACCTCGTCGTCGGAGACGAAGGCGCCATGGACGCGGATCGGCAGGCCGGTACCCGGCGGCAGGTAGAGCATGTCACCGTGGCCGAGCAGCTGCTCGGCGCCGCCCTGGTCGAGGATGGTGCGCGAGTCGATCTTGCTGGATACCTGGAAGGCGATACGGGTCGGAATGTTCGCCTTGATCAGGCCGGTGATCACGTCCACCGACGGACGCTGGGTCGCCAGGATCAGGTGGATGCCTGCCGCACGCGCCTTCTGGGCGATACGGGCAATCAGCTCTTCCACCTTCTTGCCGACGATCATCATCATGTCGGCGAATTCGTCGACCACCACCACGATGGTCGGGAGGGTCTGCAGCGGCGGCGCCTCGTCTTCCATGCTCTCGCGGCGATACAACGGATCGGTCAGCGGTGCGCCGGCCTCCTCCGCGTCCTTCACCTTGCGGTTGAAGCCGGCAAGGTTCCGCACGCCCATGGCCGCCATCAGCTTATAGCGCCGCTCCATCTCGGCGACGCTCCAGCGCAGCGCGTTGGCGGCCTCTTTCATGTCGGTGACCACCGGACAGAGCAGGTGCGGGATGCCTTCGTAGATCGACAGCTCCAACATCTTCGGGTCGATCATGATCAGCCGCGCCTCTTCGGGCGTGGACTTGAACAGAATCGACAGCAGCATGGCGTTCACGCCCACCGACTTACCGGAACCGGTGGTACCCGCCACCAGCAGATGCGGCATCTTCGCCAGGTCGGTGATGATCGGCCGGCCGCCGATGTCGTGGCCCAGGGCCAGCGGCACAGTGGACTTGTGATCGTCGTATTCCGGCGTCATCAGCACTTCGGAGAAGCGCACCATCTGCCGGTCTTCGTTGGGAATCTCGATGCCCACGGTGGTCTTGCCGGGGATGACTTCCACCACCCGCACGCTGATCACCGCCAGCGAGCGCGCCAGGTCCTTCGCGAGGTTGGAAATGCGACTGACCTTTACACCGGCTGCCGGCTGGATTTCGAAACGAGTGATCACCGGCCCCGGATGCACGGACTCGACGATGACTTCGACACCAAACTCCTTGAGTTTGATCTCCAGCAGGCGCGACATGGCCTCCAGGGATTCCGGCGAGTAGCTTTGCTTCTTCTCGGCGGCCGGGTCGAGGATCGACAGCGGCGGCAGCGTGCCTTCCACAGCGGTATCGACGAACAGCGGCGCCTGCTTCTCTTTCAGCACGCGTTTGCTCGGCTCGGCCGGCTTGGTGGGCGCCGGCGGGACGTCGATCTTCGGTGCCACGCGCTTCTCGCGCTCCTGCACGCTCTTGACCAACGCTTCCTCACGCTCGATCAGGCGTTCCTTGACCTTGGCCTGCTCACGGCGATCAGCGACGATCGGCGCGGCGACTTCGGCCACGCGCTCATCCACCTCGCGCAATTGAGCGACGAGTTGCTTGTGCTCGCTGCGAGCACTCCACCAGCGGTTGGTAGCGCTGTGAATCAGCTCGAAGAGGTCGAGGGTGATCTTGCCGGTGACGTCCATCACCTTGAACCAGGAAAGGTCGGCAAACACCGTCATGCCGAACAGGAACAGCGCCAGGAACAGTAAAGTACTGCCCTGCACGTTCAAGGCGTTGACGCCCAACTGCCCCAAGCTCTCGCCGAGCGCGCCGCCAGCGCTGGCCGGCATATGGCCGCCACCGACATGGAAATGGATGAAGGCCAGCGCCGAGCCGGAGAGCACCAGGAACACCAGGCCGATCAGACGCCAGGAGAACAGCCAGCCGCTCCACTCCCAGGGCATGTGGCGCTTGCGGAACACCTGGTAGGTCTTCACTGCCAGCAGCAGCGGAAACAGATAAGCGAAGTAGCCCAGCACCATGAACAGGATATCGGCGCTCAGCGCGCCCAGGCGGCCGGCCGCGTTCTGCACCTGTTCGACGTGACTGGAGTGGCTCCAGCCCGGATCGGAGGAATCGTAGGTGAGCAGCGCCATCCACAGGTAAAGGCAGAGCGCGCCCAGCGCGATCAGGGCCCCTTCCTTCAGACGGTAGTGCAGTTGCTGGCGCCAGGCGGCGGCATGGCTTGCTGTGGTGTCCTTCAAAACGCTTCTATTCCTGCGCTATACGCGCGTCCGAGAGTCGTTGGGCCGCGAAAGAGGCCTATTGTACGGCTTTGGCCAGCCGATGCCAGCGAACCCGGGCGTGTCCGATTGCGCTTTTGCCGGCTTTCCGGGGTTCGGTGTAGCATAGCCCAACACCGCTTTTCGGCTGCTCAATTGGAGCATGCATTCTCTTACGTGACAAAGGCTTATGGAGTCTTTTTATGAGTGAAGTCAAGCATTCGCGCCTGATCATCCTGGGCTCCGGCCCCGCCGGCTACACCGCAGCCGTGTATGCCGCGCGCGCCAACCTCAAGCCTGTTGTCATCACCGGCATCCAGCCCGGCGGTCAGCTGACCACCACCACCGAGGTCGACAACTGGCCCGGCGACGTCGAGGGCCTGACCGGCCCTGCCTTGATGCAGCGCATGGAGCAGCACGCCAAGCGTTTCGATACCGAGATCGTCTACGACCACATCCACACCGCCGAGTTGCAGCAGAAGCCATTCACCCTCAAGGGCGACAGCGGCACCTACACCTGCGACGCGCTGATCATCGCCACCGGCGCCTCGGCCCAGTACCTGGGCATGTCCTCGGAAGAGGCCTTCATGGGCAAGGGCGTTTCCGCCTGCGCCACCTGCGACGGCTTCTTCTACCGCAACCAGGTCGTCTGCGTGGTCGGCGGCGGCAACACCGCCGTGGAAGAGGCGCTGTACCTCTCCAACATCGCCAAGGAAGTCCACCTGATCCACCGCCGCGACAAACTGCGCTCGGAGAAGATCCTGCAGGACAAGCTGTTCGAGAAAGCCAGGAACGGCAATGTGCGCCTGCACTGGAACACCACGCTGGACGAAGTCCTGGGTGACAACATGGGCGTCATCGGCGTACGCCTGAAGGACGCCGAAAGCGGCGAAACCCGCCAACTGGACCTGTCCGGCGTGTTCATCGCCATCGGCCACAAGCCCAACACCGACCTGTTCAAGGGCCAGCTGGAGATGCATGACGGCTACCTGAAGATCAAGGGTGGCGCTGAAGGCAACGCGACCCTGACCAGCATCGACGGCGTGTTCGCCGCCGGCGACGTGGCCGACCACGTCTATCGCCAGGCCATCACCTCGGCTGGCGCCGGCTGCATGGCCGCGCTGGACGCCGAAAAGTTCCTCGACGACAACTGATCGGACAAAGGGGAGGCTCGCCCTCCCCTCCTCTCTCATGCTCAAGTGGCTTTCCCGCAGCAACTTCGACTTTCCACCCCTGGACAAGGCCCTGCACGAGCCCAACGGCTTGCTTGCGGCCGGCGGCGACCTCAATCCGCAGCGCCTGATCCAGGCTTACCGCCACGGCTGCTTCCCCTGGTACCAGGACGGCCAGCCAATCCTCTGGTGGTCACCTGATCCACGGACCGTGCTGTTCCCCGAAGAACTGCACGTTTCCCGCAGCCTCGCCAAATTCATCCGCCAGCAGCAGTACCAGGTCACCATCGACCAGGCCTTCGAACAAGTCATCCAGGGTTGCGCAAGCCCACGGGATTATGCGGACGGCACCTGGATCACCACGCCGATGCAGGACGCCTATTGCCAGCTACACCGCCTGGGCGTTGCCCATTCGGCGGAAGCCTGGCAAGGCAATGAACTGGTCGGCGGGCTTTACGGACTGGCCATCGGTCGCCTGTTTTTTGGCGAATCCATGTTCAGCCGCGTCGACAACGCCTCCAAGGTCGCCTTTGCCTGCCTGGTGCAGCGCCTGCGAGACGCCGGTTTCGTGCTGATCGACTGCCAGATGCCAACCCAGCATCTGCACAGCTTCGGTGCTCGCGCCATTTCTCGCCGCGAATTCACCAGCTACCTGCGCCGTCATCTCGACGAAACACCGTCGCGAGACTGGACTTCGCAGGCGGACCCGCTCAGCCTGTCTTAAACTTGCCTGAGGGACCTCGCAGGGGTTGAAGATGACCGAGCTCGCCCGCCTGAAGTTTTACGCCACACAACCGCATCCATGCAGCTATCTGCCCGAGGAACAGGCCACCACCCTGTTTCTCGACCCCAGCCAGCCCATGGATGCACAGCTGTATGCCTCGCTGTCAGAGGTGGGCTTCCGGCGCAGCGGCGAACACCTCTACCGGCCGCACTGCCAGCACTGCACGGCATGCATCCCGGCACGCATCCCGGCCGCCGGCTTCCAACCCAGTCGCCAACAGAAGCGCATCATCAAGCGCAACGCCGACCTGGAAGTCATCCGCAAGCGCCCAGCCTTCACCGAGGAGTACTACGCGCTGTACATGCGCTACATCGAGCAGCGCCACGCCGATGGCGACATGTACCCGCCCAGTCGCGACCAGTTCGCCACCTTCCTGGTGCGTGACCTGCCGTTCAGTTGCTTCTTCGAGTTCCGCCTGCAGGGTCGGCTGCTGGCCGTCGCCGTGACCGACGTGCTGCCCAACGGCCTTTCCGCCGTCTATACCTTCTACGACCCGGACGAGGAACGCCGCAGTCTGGGGCGCTTCGCCATCCTCTGGCAGATCGGCGAGACCGAGCGTCTGAACCTCCACGCCGTCTACTTGGGCTACTGGATCAAGAATTGCCGGAAGATGAACTACAAGACCCAATACCGCCCGATCGAGCTTTTCGTGAACCAGCGCTGGGTGGCCTTGAACTGAGCCGAAAACACCCATTGGCGTTGTGGGGCGATTTCAGGCACAATGTGTGCCTTTTTTAATGCCCTGAAACTTCAGGCAACCATAGATACCGAGGGTTCTACTGCATGTCGAAAGAAGACAGCTTCGAAATGGAAGGCACTGTCGTCGACACCCTGCCCAACACCATGTTCCGCGTGGAGTTGGAGAACGGGCACGTCGTTACCGCGCACATCTCCGGGAAGATGCGCAAGAACTACATCCGCATCCTGACCGGCGACAAAGTTCGCGTTGAACTGACGCCCTACGACCTGTCCAAGGGTCGCATCACCTACCGCGCTCGCTGACAGACGGTAAGTGCCGGCAAAAACCGGCACACAGAAAGACGCCCGGCATTGCCGGGCGTTTTCGTTTGGGCCTTATGTATTAAACGTCAGGCCGGCTCTGCAGCGATCACCTCGAATTCGAAGGCCAGCTCGCCGTCCTTCAAATCCACATGGGCCATACCACCATGCTCGGCCAGCTCGCCGAACAGGATCTCCTCGGCCAGCGGCCGCTTGATCTTGTCCTGAATGAGCCGCGCCATCGGACGAGCACCCATCTGCGGGTCGTAACCCTTGTCCGCCAGCCAGGCGCGCGCGGAGTCGCTGACCTCGATCTGCACGTGCTTGTCCTCCAGCTGCGCCTGAAGCTCCGTGAGGAACTTGTCGACGATACTCTTGATAGTCTCGTGACTGAGGCGACCAAACTGGATGATGGTATCCAGGCGGTTACGGAACTCCGGAGTGAAGCTCTTCTTGATCACTTCCATCGCATCGTTGGAGTGGTCCTGTTGCGTGAAGCCGATGGAGGCCCGCGCCGCGGTTTCCGCGCCAGCATTGGTGGTCATGATCAGGATGACGTTGCGGAAATCCGCCTTGCGCCCGTTGTTGTCGGTCAGGGTACCGTGGTCCATCACCTGCAACAGCAGGTTGAAGACTTCCGGATGCGCCTTCTCGATCTCATCCAGCAGCAACACGCAGTGCGGTGTCTTGGTGATAGCCTCGGTGAGCAGACCACCCTGGTCGAAGCCGACGTAGCCCGGAGGTGCACCGATCAGACGGGACACGGTGTGCCGCTCCATGTACTCGGACATATCGAAGCGCACCAGCTCCACACCTAGCGCCTTGGCCAACTGGCGAGCCACCTCGGTCTTGCCTACCCCGGTCGGACCGGAGAACAGGAAGGAACCGACCGGCTTGTCCGGCGACTTGAGGCCGGCGCGTGACAGCTTGATGGCAGTGGACAGCGACTCGATGGCTGCCGCCTGTCCGAACACGGTCAGCTTCAGGTCGCGCTCAAGGTTGCGCAACAGCTCTTTATCGGAGCTGGAGACGTGCTTGGGCGGAATCCGCGCGATCTTCGCGACGATGTCCTCGACCTGAGGCACTTCGATGCGCTTCACGCGCTTCTCTTCCGGCTGCAGGCGCTGATAGGCGCCTGCCTCGTCAATTACGTCGATGGCCTTGTCCGGCATGTGCCGGTCATTGATGTAACGGGCGGCCAACTCGGCGGCGGCGCGCAGCGCCTCATCGCTGTACTCGATGTGGTGATGCTGCTCGAAGCGCGGCTTCAGGCCCTTCAGGATACCGAAAGTATCCTCGACGGACGGTTCGGTGACATCGACCTTCTGGAAGCGACGAGCCAGTGCGCGATCCTTCTCGAAGATGCCACGGAACTCCTGGAAGGTGGTGGAGCCGATGCAGCGAATCTCACCGGAAGACAGCAGCGGTTTGAGCAGGTTGGACGCGTCCATCACCCCGCCCGACGCCGCACCGGCACCGATGATGGTGTGGATTTCATCGATGAACAGCACCGCATGGGGGCGCTTGCGCAGCTCGTTGAGCAGCGCCTTGAAGCGCTTCTCAAAGTCACCGCGATACTTGGTGCCCGCCAGCAGCGCACCCAGATCCAGGGAGTAGACGACACTGTCGGACAGCAGGTCCGGCACCTGACCATCAACGATGCGCTTGGCCAGGCCTTCGGCGATTGCGGTCTTGCCGACGCCGGCCTCGCCCACCAGTAGCGGGTTGTTCTTGCGGCGACGAGCCAGGATCTGCGCGACGCGCTCGACCTCCAGCTCGCGACCAACCAACGGATCGATACGCCCCTGGCGCGCCAGGTCATTCAGGTTGCTGGCATAGGCATCCAGAGGATGGCTGGAGGTAGACGACTCGCCGCCCTCCTCGTCCTGCATCTCTTGCTCGCTTTCCTGATGCTCGGCGTGGCCCGGCACCTTGGAGATGCCATGGGCGATGTAATTGACCACGTCGATACGCGCGACGCTCTGCTGCTTGAGCAGGAACACCGCCTGACTTTCCTGCTCACTGAAGATGGCAACCAGCACATTGGCGCCGGTGACTTCGCGCTTGCCGGAACTCTGCACGTGGAATACCGCACGCTGCAGGACGCGCTGGAAGCCCAGGGTTGGCTGGGTTTCGCGGTCCTCGTCGTGCTGAGGGATCAGCGGCGTAGTGGAATCGATGAACTCCTGCAGGTCTCGCCGCAGCTTGTCCAGATTCGCACCGCACGCCTTCAGGACCGTCGCGGCCGCTTCATTATCAAGAAGCGCCAACAGCAAGTGCTCAACGGTCATGAACTCGTGCCGCTTCGCCCGCGCCTCCTTGAAGGCGAGATTGAGGGTGACTTCGAGCTCTCGATTCAACATGACTTCACCTCGCTCCCAAACATCCGCATCAACCTTCTATCTCAATTTCGCACAACAGTGGATGTTGGCTCTCCCTCGCATATTGATTGACCTGCATGGCTTTGGTTTCCGCGACATCGCGGGTAAAGGTCCCGCAGTGCGCCTTGCCCTGGGTATGCACCGTCAACATGACCTTGGTTGCCTGCTCGCGGTTCATGTTGAAGTACAGCTCAAGCACCTCAACCACGAAATCCATCGGGGTGTAATCATCGTTGAACATGATGACCCGATACATCGATGGCGCCTTCAGGGCAGGCTTGGCTTCTTCAACCGCCAGCCCCGCACCGTCGTCTTCCAATGGATCCGGGCGGTCCTGATTGAATGTTAGTCGAATCTGGCTACTTGCATGCATGCTGGAATAAAAGCTTTGCGAGTGGGTGAATGAGTGGGCCGGTCGGAGTTTGAATCGTCTCTCAGGCCCAGACGACGCCGCCTTGACTAACGGCAAAAGGGTGTTACAACCAAAGGATACCCCCCGGAGGGTATCAGGAGTTCCGGACGCCAGTCTTCAAAAAAGGGCATAGCGGAATAGTAGTGGATGATACTCCAGCGATGGAGTCCTTTGCAGAGGGATATCAGCATGCTTAGCGGTAAGGTCAAGTGGTTCAACAACGCCAAGGGCTACGGTTTCATCCTGGCTGATGGCCGAGATGAGGACCTGTTTGCTCACTACTCGGCAATCCAGATGGATGGCTACAAGACACTCAAGGCCGGCCAACCCGTCAGTTTCGAGATCCTGCAAGGTCCGAAGGGGTTGCACGCGGTGAATATCCAGCCCGTCAACGCCAATGCATCCACCCCATCCGCACAGACTGCCCCAAGCAGCGAGGCGCAGAACATCACGGCGGAAGCCTGATTCGTCAAGGATCAGACGAAACGAAAAAGGCCGGCAGCTAGCCGGCCTTTTTTCATGGGCGAAGTACTCGCTTACATCTTGGCGATGATCGCGTCGCCGAACTCGGAGCACGACAGCAGCCTGGCACCGTCCATCAGCCGCTCGAAGTCATAGGTCACAGTCTTCGCGGCGATGGCGCCGTTCACACCATCGATGATCAGGTCTGCCGCTTCCGGCCAACCCATATGGCGCAGCATCATCTCGGCAGAAAGAATCACCGAGCCTGGGTTGACCTTGTCCAGGCCGGCATACTTGGGCGCAGTGCCGTGGGTCGCCTCGAACATGGCCACCGAATCGGACAGGTTGGCGCCCGGCGCAATGCCGATGCCGCCCACCTCCGCCGCCAGGGCGTCGGACAGGTAGTCACCGTTCAGGTTGAGGGTGGCAATGACATCGTACTCGGCAGGACGCAGCAGGATCTGCTGCAGCATGGCGTCGGCGATCACGTCCTTTACCACGATATTCTTGCCAGTGGCCGGGTTCTTGAACTGCATCCACGGGCCACCGTCGAGCAGTTGGGCACCGAACTCGTCGCGGGCGATCTCATAGCCCCAGTCCTTGAAGGCACCTTCGGTGAATTTCATGATATTGCCTTTATGGACGATGGTGACCGAGCTGCGGTCATTGTCCACGGCGTACTGCAAAGCCTTGCGCACCAGGCGCTTGGTGCCTTCCTCGGAAACCGGCTTGATGCCGATACCGCAATTGTCGGTGAAGCGGATCTTCTTGACGCCCATTTCCTCGGTGAGGAACTTGATGACCTTCTGGGCTTCGGGAGTGCCGGCCTTCCACTCGACGCCGGCATAAATGTCTTCGGAGTTCTCGCGGAAGATCACCATGTCCACGTCGCCGGGCTTCTTCACCGGGCTGGGGACACCTTCGAACCAGCGCACCGGTCGCAGGCAGACATAGAGATCGAGCTGCTGGCGCATGGCCACATTCAACGAGCGAATGCCACCGCCCACCGGAGTGGTCAACGGTCCCTTGATGGACACGACGTAATCGCGAACGGCGTCCAGGGTTTCCTGGGGCAGCCAAGTGTCCTGATCATAGACCTGGGTGGCCTTCTCGCCAGCGTAGACTTCCATCCACGCGATCTTCCGGTCGCCTTTGTAGGCCTTCTCGACGGCAGCGTCGACGACCTTGATCATGACCGGGCTGATATCGACGCCAATACCATCACCCTCGATGAAGGGAATGATCGGGTTCTTCGGTACATTCAAGGACATATCGGCGTTGACGGTGATTTTGTCACCGGCCGGCACCTGGATCTTTTGGTATCCCATGCTGAACTCCGCTTTTTGGTTGAAACCCTCTTGCAGGCCATGAGGGTAGCTCACAAGTCGGTCATCGAACTACATCATTCCTTAGTCTAAAAAAGGGACACGGCTCACCCTGCCTTTAGGGTGGTATACTGGCCGGCATGACTTAATGGTCATCGAGGTCCGAGCAGTCTGGGACCAGACTCTCTCCTCGCAACGGCGCACGTCCCCACCAGGATCCCGCCGTACAACGCTCTACTGGCGCCCCAATATCCCCGCGGCAAATCTCGAAGGTCGGTCAACCACTTCGTTGAACGCAAGCGTGTACCAACGCGATTCGAGACTCTGTGCGCGCCCAGCAAAGAAGAGAGTTAGAACGAGATGTCCATCCGCTCGAAGATCACCTACACCTTCACCGACGAAGCACCCGCCCTCGCGACCTATTCGCTTCTTCCTATCGTAAAAGCCTTTGCCGCCTCCGCCGGCATCGACGTCGAGACCCGCGACATCTCTCTTTCGGGCCGTATCCTGGCCTCCTTCGCTGACAAGCTCGGCGACAAGGCCATCGCAGACGATCTGGCCTACCTGGCACAGCTCGCCACCGACGCCAAAGCCAACATCATCAAGCTGCCGAACATCTCCGCCTCGGTACCGCAGCTCAAGGGCGCCATCGCCGAACTGCAGAAGCTGGGCTACGCCATTCCGGACTTCCCGGAAGACCCGCAGACCGACGAAGAGAAAGACACCCGCGCGCGCTACGCCAAGGTTCTGGGCAGCGCCGTGAACCCGGTCCTGCGTGAAGGCAACTCCGACCGCCGCGCCCCGGCCGCCGTGAAAGCTTACGCCCGCAAGCACCCGCACAGCATGGGCAAGTGGAGCATGGCTTCGCGCTCCCACGCCGACTACATGCGTGGCGGCGACTTCTTCTCCAGCGAGCAGTCGGTCACCATCCCGAAGGCTGGTGAAGTCCGCATCGAGTTCGTCGGCAAGGACGGCAAGGTCGAGACCAAGAAGACCCTGAAGATGCAGGACGGCGAAGTCCTCGACAGCATGTTCATGAGCTGCAGCAAACTGCGCGCCTTCTTCGAGAAGACCCTGCAGGACTGCAAGGAAACCGGCGTCATGTGGTCCCTGCACGTCAAGGCCACCATGATGAAGATCTCCCACCCGATCGTCTTCGGTCACGCCGTCACCGTCTACTACAAGGACGTGTTCGAGAAGTATGGCCAGCTGTTCGAAGAGCTGGGCGTGAACCCGAACAACGGCATCTCCAGCGTCTACGACAAGATCAAGTCGCTGCCGGCCTCGCAGCAGGAAGAAATCCTCCACGACATCCACGAGGTGTACAGCCACCGTCCGGAAATGGCGATGGTTGACTCGGTCAAGGGCATCACCAACCTGCACATCCCCAGCGACGTGATCGTCGACGCCTCCATGCCAGCGATGATCCGCAACTCGGGTCAGATGTGGGGCAAGGACGGCAAGCAGAAAGACACTAAAGCGGTCATGCCGGAAAGCACCTACGCCCGCATCTACCAGGAAATGATCAACTTCTGCAAAACCAACGGCGCGTTCGACCCGACCACCATGGGCAGCGTACCGAACGTCGGCCTGATGGCGCAGAAGGCCGAGGAATACGGCTCCCACGACAAGACCTTCGAGATGGAAGCTGACGGCGTGATGCGCGTTGTCGACGCTGACGGCAAGGTCCTGATGCAGCACGAAGTACAAGCCGGCGACATCTGGCGCGCCTGCCAGACCAAGGACGCCCCGATCCGCGACTGGGTCAAGCTGGCTGTTACCCGTGCCCGCGCCTCCAACACCCCGGCCATTTTCTGGCTGGACCCGGAGCGCGCCCACGACAACGAGCTGCGCAAGAAGGTCGAGCTGTACCTGAAGGACCACGACCTGACCGGCCTGGACATCAGCGTCAAGGAATACAACGAAGCCATCCGTACCAGCATGGAACGCCAGCTGCGCGGCCTGGACACCATCTCGGTGACCGGCAACGTCCTGCGCGACTACCTGACTGACCTCTTCCCGATCATGGAACTGGGCACCTCGGCCAAGATGCTCTCCATCGTTCCGCTGATGGCGGGCGGCGGCATGTACGAAACCGGCGCCGGCGGCTCGGCTCCGAAACACGTACAGCAGCTGGTGGAAGAGAACTACCTGCGCTGGGATTCGCTGGGCGAGTTCCTGGCACTGGCCGTCTCCTTCGAGGAAGAAGGTATCAAGACCGCCAATGCCAAGGCCAAGGTGCTGGGCAAGACCCTGGACATCGCCACCGGCAAGCTGCTCGACAACAACAAGTCGCCGTCGCGCAAGATCGGTGAGATCGACAACCGCGGCAGCCACTTCTACCTCGCCATGTACTGGGCCCAGGCCCTGGCCGAGCAGAACGACGACGCCGAGCTGAAGGCTCACTTCGCCGCCCTGGCCAAGACCCTGACCGAGAACGAAGCAGCCATCGTCGCCGAACTGAACGGCGTACAGGGCAAGCCGGCGGAAATCGGTGGCTACTACCGTTCCGACGCGGAGCTGACCAGCAAGGTCATGCGCCCGAGCGCGACCTTCAACGCCGCGATCGACGCACTGGCGTAAGCCACCTCGCGTGACGCCAGAACCCCCGGGCCTTCCCGGGGGTTCTGCTTTCTGCGCCCGGCAACGTTAAACTTGCGCCCTTGAGCACTTATCCGAAAGGGAATCCGCACCCATGCGCTGGCTAGCACACGTCACCGTCGCCACCATCGTCGAAGACCAGGGCCGCTTCCTGCTGGTGGAAGAAATGTCCGCTGACAAAAAACAGGTCATCAACCAGCCCGCCGGCCACCTGGAGGCCAACGAAACCCTGATCGAGGCCGCCGTACGCGAAACCCTCGAGGAAACCGGCTGGGACGTGGAGCTGACTGCCGTCACCGGCATCTACCTGTACACGGCACCCAGCAACGGCATCACCTACCAGCGCGTCTGCTTCGCCGCCCGCCCCCTGCGCCATCACCCCAAGCGCGAGCTGGACGACGGTATCCTCGGCGCCCGCTGGATGACCCGCGAAGAACTGGCCGCGCAGCCCGAACGCTGGCGCAGCCACCTGGTGCTGCGCTGCATCGATGATTACCTGAAAGGTGACCGCTTCCCGCTGGCCCTGATCCGAGACTGAGCCAAGCCTAAGCCGGCAGCCGAGCCTCTGCCGCTCGGCTCTGGTAGAATCGCCCTCTTTACCTGCGTTCGTGACCCGCCGCCATGTCTGATTCATCCTCTTCTTCGCCGAAGACTCCCCAGAACACCCGCGTCATCGTCGGCATGTCCGGCGGCGTGGACTCTTCCGTCTCCGCCCTCCTCCTCAAGGAGCAGGGCTACCAGGTGGAAGGTCTGTTCATGAAGAACTGGGAAGAAGACGACGGCACCGAATACTGCACCGCCATGACCGACCTCGCCGACGCCCAGGCCGTCTGCGACCGCATCGACATCAAGCTGCACACCGCCAACTTCGCCGCGGAATACTGGGACAACGTCTTCGAGCACTTCCTCGAGGAATACAAGGCCGGCCGCACGCCGAACCCGGACATTCTCTGCAACCGCGAGATCAAGTTCAAAGCCTTCCTCGACTACGCCGTCGCCCTGGGCGCCGACCTGATCGCCACCGGGCACTACGTGCGCCGCCGTGATATCGACGGCCGCAGCGAACTGCTCAAGGGCTTGGACCCGAACAAGGACCAGAGCTACTTCCTCCACGCAGTGGGCGGCGAGCAGATCGGCAAGACCCTGTTCCCGGTTGGCGAACTGGAGAAGCCCGAGGTTCGCGCCATCGCCGAGAAATACGGCCTGGCCACCGCGAAGAAGAAAGACTCCACCGGCATCTGCTTCATCGGCGAGCGTCGCTTCAGCGACTTCCTCAAGCAGTACCTGCCCGCTCAGCCCGGCAACATCGAGACTACCGACGGCACGGTCATCGGCCAGCATGTCGGCCTGATGTACCACACCATCGGCCAGCGCCAGGGGCTGGGCATCGGCGGTCTGAAGAATGCCGACGACAGCCCCTGGTACGTCCTGGAGAAGGACCTGGCGCGCAACGTCCTGATTGTTGGCCAGGGCAACGACCACCCGTGGCTGTTCTCCCGCGCCCTGCATGCCTCGCACATCTATTGGGTCAACCCCATCGACCTGGACCAGCCCAAGGCCCTGCGCGCCAAGGTGCGCTACCGCCAGGCGGACCAGGACTGCGTGCTGGAGCGTACCGAAAACGGCTACCGCGCCGTCTTCGACGAGCCACAGCGCGCCGTCACCCCCGGCCAGTCCGTCGTCTTCTATGACGGCGAAATCTGCCTCGGCGGTGGCGTCATCGAATCCGCAGAACCCGCGTTCGCTAAGGACCATCCATGAGCGATCTGCACGACCAGATCATCGCCCTCTCCGGCGTCTTTGAGGCCGCTGCCCTGGTAGACCGTCTTGCCCGCACCGGGCAGATCCCCGAGGCGCCGCTGGGCTGCATGCTCGGCAGCCTGCTGGTACGCGACCCGAAGACCACCCTCGACGTCTACGGCGGCGATACTGCCAACCTGCGTGAGGGCTTCCGCGCCCTGGTCAGCGCCCTGGAGCGCGACCCCAACAGTCTGCAGCGCGAGCCCCTGCGCTATGCCCTGTCGCTGATCGGCCTGGAACGCCAGCTGAACAAGCGTCCCGACATGCTCGATATCATGGGCACCCGCCTGGACCAGGTCCAACAGCAGGTGCAGCACTTCGGCCTGGTCCACGAGAACGTCATCGCCTCCTGCGCCGGCCTCTACCAGGACACCCTGAGCACCTTCCGTCAGCGCATCCAGGTGCATGGCGACATGCGCCACCTGCAGATCAACGCCAACGCCGCGCGCATTCGCGCCCTGCTGCTGGCTGGCATCCGCTCCGCACGCCTGTGGCGACAGCTCGGCGGCAACCGCTGGCAGATGCTGTTCAGCCGGAAGAAAATGCTCAACGAGCTGCGCCCCCTGTTACGCGGCTGAAGCAAGCTCCTGCGGTCGTCGCAAGGGCGACCGGTTCGCGCCATTCATGTATGATGTGCGCCCTTTTCGTTGACCGACAGCTACGAGAACGCCCCATGCAGCTTTCCTCCCTTACCGCGGTATCCCCCGTTGACGGCCGTTACGGCAGCAAAACCAGCGCCCTGCGTCCGATTTTCAGCGAATACGGCCTGATCCGTTTCCGCGTCCTGGTGGAGGTTCGCTGGCTCCAGCGTCTCGCCGCCCACGCCGGCGTCCCTGAAGTCGCGCCCTTCTCCGCCGAAGCCAACGCCCTGCTGAACCAGCTGGCGGACGACTTCCAGCTGGAGCACGCGCAGCGCATCAAGGACATCGAGCGCACCACCAACCACGACGTGAAAGCCGTGGAATACCTGCTCAAGGAACAAGCCGCCAAGCTGCCGGAACTGGCCAAGGTCAGCGAGTTCATCCACTTCGCCTGCACTTCCGAGGACATCAACAACCTGTCCCACGCCCTGATGCTGCGCGAAGGCCGTGACACCGTGCTGCTGCCGCTGATGCACCAGATCGCCGACTCCATCCGCGAGCTCGCGGTGAAGTTCGCCGACGTGCCGATGCTCTCGCGCACCCACGGCCAGCCGGCCTCCCCGACCACCCTGGGCAAGGAGCTGGCCAACGTCGTCTACCGCCTGGAGCGCCAGATCAAGCAAGTTGCCTCGGTCGAACTGCTCGGCAAGATCAACGGTGCCGTGGGCAACTACAACGCCCATCTCTCGGCCTATCCGCAAGTGGATTGGGAAACCAACGCCCGCGAGTTCATCGAAGGTGACCTGGGCCTGAACTGGAACCCCTACACCACCCAGATCGAGCCGCACGACTACATCGCCGAACTGTTCGACGCCGTGGCCCGCTTCAACACTATCCTCATCGACTTCGACCGCGACGTCTGGGGCTACATCTCCCTGGGCTACTTCAAGCAGAAGACCGTCGCCGGCGAGATCGGCTCCTCGACCATGCCGCACAAGGTCAACCCGATCGACTTCGAGAACTCCGAAGGCAACCTGGGCATTGCCAACGCACTGCTCCAGCACCTGGCCAGCAAGCTGCCGATCTCCCGCTGGCAGCGCGACCTGACCGACTCCACCGTGCTGCGCAACCTGGGCGTCGGCTTTGCCCACAGCGTCATCGCCTACGAAGCCAGCCTCAAGGGCATCGGCAAGCTGGAGCTGAACGCCGCACGCATCGCCGCCGACCTGGATGCCTGCTGGGAAGTCCTCGCCGAGCCGGTGCAGACCGTCATGCGCCGCTATGGCATCGAGAATCCCTACGAGAAGCTCAAGGAGCTGACCCGCGGCAAAGGCATCAGCGCCGAAGCCCTGCAGGTATTCATCGAAGGCCTCAACATGCCGGCAGAAGCCAAGGCCGAGCTGAAGAAACTGACCCCCGCGAACTACATCGGTAACGCCGCCGCCCAGGCCAAGCGCATCTGAGATTCGCTCTGACTTTGCACGCCCGGCTGTGCCGGGCGTTTTTGTTTCAAGGACTTAACCATGAATCCTGCTATTCCTCTTCAGCTTTTGGGCGGCATCAGCGCCGAAGAATTCCTCCGCGATTACTGGCAGAAAAAGCCCCTGCTGGTACGCCAGGCCATCCCCGACTTCAAGAGCCCGCTGGACCCTGACGAACTGGCCGGTCTTGCCCTGGAAGAGATGATCGAATCGCGCATCGTCCTCGAACACGGCGACAGCCCCTGGGAGCTGCGCCGCGGTCCGTTCCAGGAAGATACTTTCAGCCAGATGCCCGAGCGCGACTGGACCCTGCTGGTGCAGGCCGTCGACCAGTTCATCCCGGAGGTCGCCGAACTGCTGGAACACTTCAAGTTCCTGCCCAGCTGGCGTATTGACGACGTGATGATCAGCTACGCGGCCCCAGGCGGCGGCGTCGGCCCACACTTCGACAACTACGACGTGTTCCTCCTGCAGGGCCACGGCCACCGCCACTGGAAAGTCGGCCAGACCTGCGACGCCAGCAGCCCAATGCTGCCCCATGCCGACCTGCGCATCCTCGCCGAATTCGAAGAAAGTGCCGACTGGGTGCTGGAACCCGGTGACATGCTCTACCTGCCGCCACGCGTGGCCCACTACGGCATCGCCGAAGACGACTGCATGACCTACTCGGTCGGCTTCCGTGCGCCCAGCGCCGCTGAAGTGCTGACCCACTTCACCGACTTCCTGGCCCAGTTCCTTTCCGACGAGGAGCGCTACAGCGATGCCGGCATGGCGGCGATGAAAGGCGACTTCGACCAGCACCAGATCCAGCGCGACGCTCTCGACCGCCTGAAGAACCTGCTACAGGAACACATGAGCGACGAGCGCCTGCTGCTCACCTGGTTCGGCCAGTTCATGACCGAACCGCGCTACCCGGAACTGGTAGCCGGCGAAGAGATCGAGGAAGGCGACCTGACCGCCGCCATCGAAGACGGTGAGGTGCTGATCCGCAACCCCAGCGCCCGCATGGCCTGGAGCGAAGTGGACGTCGGCCTGCTGCTGTTCGCCAGCGGCCAGACCGTGGTCCTGCCGGAAAAACTGCGCGACCTGCTCAAGCTGGTGTGCTCGGCGGAGTCGCTGCACGAAGGGAATCTCGGCCAATGGCTGGCCGACGACGATGGGCGTAAGCTCATCGGAGAACTGATCAAACAGGGCAGTCTGGAGTTTGCCGATGAGTAGCAAGATCAGGGTTCGCGTCGCGGACTGGCAGAAGGATAATGCCGATCTGAGGCGCATTCGCGAGGCGGTATTCATCGCCGAGCAATCGGTCCCGCCGGAACTCGAATGGGACGCCGAGGATGTCGAAGCCGTGCACTTCCTGGCCTTCGAAGGCGACTACGCCATTGGTACCGCCCGCCTCCTGCCGGACGGACACATCGGCCGGGTGTCGGTCCTCAAGGACTGGCGCGGCCTGAAAGTTGGCGATCTGCTGATGCGTGCAGCCATCGAACAGGCGGAAAGCCAGGGCCTGCAGCGCCAGTTGCTGACAGCGCAGGTCTACGCCATTCCCTTCTACGAACGGCTAGGCTTCCAGGTGGCCAGCGGCGAATTCCTCGACGCCGGCCTCCCCCACGTGGACATGGTGCGCGAGAGCGCCTGATCACCTGCTGAAGGAGCGACATGGAAAACGTCCCGGATCAAGACGACCTCCCGGCAGAACTGCCGGATATCGAGTTTCAGTCACCGGGGCGTTTTGCCGTCCACAACCCGTCCAGCGAAGCGCTTCCGCCCGCCGTACTGGAGCCCGCGCCCTTCCACCTCGGCGATGGCGACCAACTGCACCGCTTCAACAAGCCCGAGGACGCACGCGCCCACGCTCTGGCGCTGATCCAGCAGGCGCGGCGCACGCTTTACCTCTACACCCCCGATCTGGAGCCGTGGCTGTATCACCACAGCAGCATCCAGGAAGCCTGCACTCAACTGCTGCTGGGTAACCCGCGAAACCGCCTGATGATCCTGGTGCGCGACAGCACCCGCGCCGTGAAGGAAGGCCATCGCCTGCTCAACCTCAGCCGGCGCCTGTCCAGCTACTGCCAGATCCGCCGGATCAACCCCGACTACCCGAGCGAGGAGCACGCCTTCCTCCTCGCCGACGATTGCGGCCTGCTGTTGCGGCCGGAACCGGGCGAATACGCCGGCTACGCGCACTACAACAACGCCGGCCGCGTCCGCCAGCTGATCGCGCAATTCGAACAGAGCTGGAACACCAGCGTCCTCGACCCGAACCTGCGGAGTTTCCTGATTTGAGCCGCCCCTTTGTCTCCTTGGTGCTTGCCTGCGCAATCAGCTTCAGCGCCGTCGCTGCACCGCGCACCGAGATCATCCCACTCAACTACCGCACCGCCGAAGACGTGCTGCCGGTGGCGCAGCAAGTACTGGGCAACGAAGGCCGGGTCACCGCCTACGGCAACCAACTGGTGGTGAACGCCGAACTGGCGAAGATCCGCGAGTTACAGCAGGTGCTCGAACAACTGGACACCCGCCCGCACCAGTTGCTGATCAGCCTCGACACGGTCGACGGCAGCCAGGACAGCCAGAGTGGCTATTCGGTGAACGGCTCAATCAGCGCCGGCAACGTGGAGATCCAGTCCGGCCGCGGAGAAGTGAACGGCCGCGACCAGGTGCGCATCATCAACCGCTCCACCAGCAGCCGCGGCGGCGGCACCCAACAGGTACGCGCTACCGAAGGCTCACCCGCCTTCATCCAGGTCGGCCAGAGCCAGCCGGTGACCAACGCCGGCATCGGCCCCTACGGCCAGGTCTACAGCCAGACCGAGTACCGCGACGCCAACCAGGGCATGTACGTGACCGCCAGCCTCTCCGGCAACCTCGTACACATCACCCTCAGCACCCGTAACGACCGCTTCAACAACAACTACCAAGGCTCGATGAACACCAGCGCCACCGAAACCCGCGTCAGCGGGCAACTCGGCCAGTGGATCGAGATTGGCGGCGTCAGCGAGAGCAACCAGAGCACGCAGAACGGCTACACCCGCCAGTACAGTACCCAGGGCCGCAGCGACAGCAGCCTGCGAGTGAAGGTCGAAGTGCTCGACTAAGCCTTCCGCAGGTGACTTGACAGTCCTCCTTAGACCTTCGTGTAGTAGCCCAAAAAAAACACTACAAAACGTTTGACGAACGCTCGTTTGAAAGGGCATGATGGCCTCGCTCCCGCTAACCAGAGGGTCTCAAAGCCCTCCGGACCGAGCCTGTGGCCCACCCGCCGCGCCGGTCCGTGTTGTTAAGCCCACAAGGCGGATCGACGAGGTTGCGACTGGCAAGAGGTTGTCCTGAGGGACGGGGAAGCAAGCCTTAGCAACAGTACGAAGTGACGGATTCAGCCGTCCACCATCGCCCAACGGCTGCCACGAGCCGGCAAGCGATTCTGGATGTCACCGCTGCAGTCACCCGTCTGTACGCCCGCTCTACCCCACTCCTCCAGCGTCATTCCTTCTTTCGGTCGCGCCTTCGCCATCCCGCGGCGAGCAACCCGCAGTCAATTCCGTGTAGATACGGGTTTTGAGTGGGTAAGTCGGTGCTCAACCACACACATACTTTGAAGGATTGACCATGTCCGCTTATCAAAACGACATCAAAGCCGTTGCCGCTCTGAAAGAGAAAACCGGCAACAGCTGGAGCGCTATCAACCCCGAGTCGGTTGCCCGCATGCGCGCTCAGAACCGCTTCAAGACTGGTCTGGACATCGCCAAGTACACTGCGGCCATCATGCGCAAGGACATGGCCGAGTATGACGCCGACACCTCCGTCTACACCCAGTCCCTGGGTTGCTGGCACGGCTTCATCGGCCAGCAGAAGCTGATCTCGATCAAGAAGCACCTGAAGACCACCAACAAGCGCTACCTCTACCTGTCCGGCTGGATGGTTGCCGCGCTGCGCTCCGACTTCGGCCCGCTGCCCGACCAGTCCATGCACGAAAAGACTGCCGTTTCCGGCCTGATCGAAGAGCTGTACACCTTCCTGCGCCAGGCTGACGCCCGCGAACTGGACCTGCTCTTCACCGCCCTGGACAGCGCTCGCGCCGCTGGCGACAAAGTCAAGCAGGACGAAATCCAGGCTCAGATCGACGGCTACGAAACCCACGTAGTACCGATCATCGCCGACATCGACGCAGGCTTCGGCAACCCGGAAGCGACCTACCTGCTGGCCAAGAAAATGATCGAAGCCGGTGCCTGCTGCATCCAGATCGAAAACCAGGTTTCCGACGAGAAGCAGTGCGGCCACCAGGACGGCAAAGTGACCGTTCCGCACGAAGACTTCCTCGCCAAGATCAACGCCGTTCGCTACGCGTTCCTCGAGCTGGGTGTTGACGACGGCGTGATCGTTGCCCGTACCGACTCCCTGGGCGCCGGCCTGACCAAGCAGATCGCCGTGACCAAAGAGCCGGGCGACCTGGGTGACCAGTACAACGCCTTCCTGGACTGCGAAGAAGTTTCCGCTGCCGAACTGCAGAACGGCGACGTCGTGATCAACCGCGGCGGCAAGCTGCTGCGTCCCAAGCGCCTGGCTTCCAACCTGTTCCAGTTCCGCAAGGGCACCGGCGAAGACCGTTGCGTCCTGGACTGCATCACCTCGCTGCAGAACGGCGCCGACCTGCTGTGGATCGAAACCGAGAAGCCGCACGTTGGCCAGATCAAAGGCATGGTTGACCGCATCCGTCAGGTGATCCCGAACGCCAAGCTGGTTTACAACAACAGCCCGTCGTTCAACTGGACCCTGAACTTCCGTCAGCAGGTGTTCGATGCATTCGCCGCCGAAGGCAAGGACGTTTCCGCCTACGACCGCGCCAAGCTGATGAGCGTCGAGTACGACGAGACCGAACTGGCCCAGATCGCTGACGAGAAGATCCGTACCTTCCAGCGTGACGGTTCCGCCCACGCCGGCATCTTCCACCACCTGATCACCCTGCCGACCTATCACACTGCCGCGCTGTCCACCGACAACCTGGCCAAGGGCTACTTCGCCGACCAGGGCATGCTGGCCTACGTGAAAGGCGTTCAGCGTCAGGAACTGCGTCAGGGCATCGCCTGCGTCAAGCACCAGAACATGGCTGGCTCGGACATCGGCGACAACCACAAAGAGTACTTCGCTGGCGAAGCCGCTCTGAAAGCCTCGGGTAAAGACAACACCATGAACCAGTTCCACTAATACGGAACCGGCTCAACCAGCCCCTCGGGGCTGGGAGGCACTGCAAAACCCCGGCACCTGCCGGGGTTTTGCTTTTTTGCGCTTGGCCGAACCGCCAACCATCCCCTCTTCACCCGCCAAGGGAAGATTCACGCCAGCATGCCAGTCTCGGCCCTCCTTATATGAATGGAGATGGCCATGCCCAAACACAACCGCCTCGCCCTTGCCGCCGCCCTCATCCAGCGACTGCCCCGCCGACTTCATGAACCACTGCTCAGCCGCCTGTTCTGTTCCCAGGTGCGCTTCGCCGGTACCGCTGGCGTACGCATCCAGAAACTCTCCGACAGCGAAGTGCGAATGAGCCTAGCCAACCACCGCCGTACCCGCAATCACATCGGCGGCGTACATGCCGCGGCCATGGCGCTACTGGCCGAGTCCGCCAGTGGCTGCATGGTCGGCATGAACCTGCCCGACCACAAACTACCGCTGATCAAGAGCCTCAAGGTGGATTACCTGCGTCGCGCCAGCGGCAGCCTGCGCGCCATCGCCACACTGCAGCCCGAGCAACGCCGTGCCATGCTGGAGCAGGACAAGGGCGAGACACTGATCCAGGTGATGCTGCTGGACGACTCCGGTGGCGAACCAGTGCGCTGCGAAATGCACTGGGCGTGGATCGCGAAGCGAAACTGAACCCCTCCACTGGAGGGGGCGATCAAGCAGATTGCGGAGGGATAATTAGACGTCGCTATTTGTGCAGGATAAAAAGCATCGACGCCTATATGTAGTAAAGTTACAGACATACGACACTGCAAATGATAATACTTATCATTTAATGACTGCCAATTTATTGCGCCCGAATACCTCGAAAGTACTATTCGACCAAAGCCGAAGTGCCGTCACACTAAGCATCCAGAGCCGCGCAAACAGGGCCCTTCGGGAAATGCAAAACGCTTTTGCCCGAATTAGAAGCATCTGTTTGTGTTGGAAAAATTTACTTGCTGAAGGCTTTGGGCATAAAATTGGAAAGATGACCTGAACCCTTAGCTCGCTATCCTTGAGTTGTTGGGTTCGCAGTAGTCGGGCCTTGCGCCCGAAACCCAAGACAAACGTTATTTGTAGGAAGGAGTATCGGCATGCCCAATCCAGCTGAACTTGCAGCTCAACACTGGGGACTCGCCGCCTTCCTTTTAGGGGTGCTGGGCCTGCTCGCCTTCATGCTAGGGGTATCCAGCCTGCTTGGCAGTAAGGCATTTGGTCGCAGCAAGAACGAACCGTTCGAATCGGGGATCGTTCCTACCGGCAGCGCACGCCTACGTCTGTCGGCAAAATTCTATCTGGTCGCGATGCTCTTCGTGATCTTCGACGTCGAAGCCCTCTTCCTTTTCGCCTGGTCAGTGTCCGTCCGTGAAAGCGGTTGGGCCGGTCTGATCGAGGCAACCATTTTCATAGCAATTCTGTTGGCAGGTCTTGTCTACCTGTGGCGTATCGGCGCGCTCGATTGGGCGCCGGCGGCACGTCGCGCACGGCAGGCGAAGCTAAAACAATGAGGCTTTGGCGATGCAATACAAACTTACCCGGATCGATCCGGATGCGCCCAATGATCAATACCCGATCGGCGAACGCGAAACGGTAGAAGACCCGCTCCTTGAAGGGCAGGTCCACAAGAACATCTTCATGGGCAAGCTCGAGGATGTTCTCAACGGTGCGGTGAACTGGGGTCGCAAGAACTCCCTGTGGCCGTACAACTTCGGGCTGTCCTGCTGCTACGTGGAGATGACCACGGCGTTCACCGCGCCGCACGACATCGCCCGTTTCGGCGCCGAAGTGATCCGTGCATCGCCGCGTCAGGCTGACTTCATGGTCATCGCCGGCACCTGCTTCATCAAGATGGCTCCGGTCATCCAGCGCCTGTACGAGCAGATGCTGGAACCCAAGTGGGTAATCTCGATGGGGTCGTGCGCCAACTCCGGCGGCATGTACGACATCTACTCGGTCGTTCAGGGGGTCGACAAGTTCCTCCCCGTGGACGTGTACATCCCTGGCTGCCCGCCCCGTCCGGAAGCGTTCCTGCAAGGCCTGATGCTGCTGCAGGAATCCATCGGCCAGGAGCGTCGTCCGTTGTCCTGGGTTGTAGGCGATCAAGGCATCTATCGTGCCGACATGCCTGCCCAGAAGGATCTCAAGCGCGAACAGCGCATTGCGGTCACCAACCTGCGCAGCCCCGACGAAGTGTGATCCGGCCCTCCACGAGAGGCCCGTTTTCACTCCACCGTTGACCGAGTGACTTAAAGACTATGAATGCAGACTCCGCTCTGTACATCCCGCCTTACAAGGCAGACGACCAAGACATCGTCGTCGAACTGAATTCCCGCTTTGGCGCCGAGACCTTCACCGTCCAGGCCACCCGCACCGGCATGCCGGTGCTCTGGGTTGCCCGTGAGCGCCTGATCGACGTCCTCACCTTCCTGCGCAATGTGCCCAAGCCGTACGTCATGCTCTATGACCTGCACGGTGTCGACGAGCGCCTGCGCACCCATCGTCGCGGTCTGCCGGGCGCCGACTTCAGCGTGTTCTACCACCTGATGTCGCTCGAGCGTAATAGTGACGTGATGATCAAGGTGGCCCTGTCCGAGGGCGACCTCAATGTGCCTACCGCCACCCGTATCTGGCCGAACGCCAACTGGTACGAGCGTGAGGTCTGGGACATGTACGGGATCACCTTCAATGGCCACCCGCACCTGACTCGCATGTTGATGCCGTCCACTTGGGAAGGTCACCCGCTGCGCAAGGATTACCCGGCGCGTGCCACCGAGTTCGACCCGTACGCGCTGTCCGCCGCCAAGCAGGACCTCGAGCAGGAAGCCCTGCGCTTCAAGCCCGAAGACTGGGGCATGAAGCGCCACGGCGAGAACGAGGACTTCATGTTCCTCAACCTCGGCCCGAACCACCCGTCCGCGCACGGTGCGTTCCGCATCATCCTGCAGTTGGACGGTGAAGAGATCCTCGATTGCGTTCCGGAAATCGGCTACCACCACCGTGGTGCCGAGAAGATGGCCGAGCGTCAGTCCTGGCACAGCTTCATCCCCTACACCGACCGCATCGACTACCTCGGCGGCGTGATGAACAACCTGCCGTACGTGCTCTCGGTCGAGAAGCTCGCCGGCATCAAGGTGCCGCAACGCGTCGACGTCATCCGCATCATGATGTCGGAGTTCTTCCGCATCCTGAACCACCTTCTCTACCTGGGCACCTACATCCAGGACGTGGGCGCGATGACCCCGGTGTTCTTCACCTTCACCGACCGCCAGCGCGCCTACAAGGTCGTCGAAGCCATCACCGGCTTCCGCCTGCACCCGGCCTGGTACCGCATCGGCGGCGTCGCCCACGACCTGCCGCGCGGCTGGGACAAACTGGTCCGCGAATTCCTCGACTGGATGCCCAAGCGCCTGGACGAGTACGAAACCGCCGCCCTGAAGAACAGCATCCTGCGTGGCCGTACCATCGGCGTTGCCCAGTACAACACCAAGGAAGCGCTGGAATGGGGTACCACCGGCGCCGGCCTGCGCGCCACCGGTTGCGACTTCGACCTGCGCAAGGCCCGCCCCTACTCCGGCTACGAGAACTTCGAGTTCGAAGTACCGCTGGCGGTCAACGGCGACGCCTACGACCGCTGCATGGTCAAGATGGGTGAAATGCGCCAGAGCCTGCGCATCATCGAGCAGTGCCTGAAGAACATGCCCGAAGGCCCGTACAAGGCCGACCACCCGCTGACCAC
Source organism: Pseudomonas sp. (assembly GCF_002796985.1). Lineage (GTDB taxonomy): Bacteria > Pseudomonadota > Gammaproteobacteria > Pseudomonadales > Pseudomonadaceae > Pseudomonas. The sequence continues at coordinate 116,818 of NZ_PEKX01000024.1, forward strand.
GCCGCCGCCCAAAGAGCGCACGCTGCAGCACATCGAAACCCTGATCACCCACTTCCTGCAGGTTTCCTGGGGCCCGGTCATGCCGGCCAACGAAGCCTTCCAGATGGTGGAAGCGACCAAGGGCATCAACAGCTACTACCTGACGAGCGATGGCAGCACCATGAGCTACCGGACCCGCATCCGGACGCCCAGCTTCCCACACCTGCAGCAGATTCCGTCGGTGATCAACGGCAGCATGATCGCTGACCTGATCGCCTATCTGGGCAGTATCGACTTCGTTATGGCCGACGTGGACCGCTGATCATGAGTACCCTTATCCAGACTGATCGTTTCGAACTCAGCGAAACCGAGCGCTCGGCCATCGAGCACGAGCTGCATCACTACGAGGACTCCCGCGCGGCGTCCATCGAAGCCCTGAAGATCGTCCAGAAGCAGCGCGGCTGGGTGCCGGACGGCGCCATCGGCGCCATCGCCGAGATCCTCGGCATTCCGGACAGCGACGTCGAAGGTGTGGCTACCTTCTATAGCCAGATCTTCCGTCAGCCGGTCGGCCGCCACATCATTCGCGTCTGCGACAGCATGGTCTGCTACATCGGCGGCCACGAGTCCGTGGTCGGTGAGATCCAGAAGCAGCTGGGTATCGGCCTCGGCCAGACGACCGCCGACGGCCGTTTCACCCTGCTGCCGGTGTGCTGCCTGGGCAACTGCGACAAGGCCCCGGCGATGATGATCGACGACGACACCTTCGGTGACCTGCGTCCCGACGGCGTCGCCAAACTGCTGGAGGCCTACGCATGAGTCGCCTCACCTCCTACGGCACGCCCAACCGCACCGCGCGCGCGGCCGAAACCCATCCGCTGACCTGGCGCCTGCGTGACGACGGCGCTCCGGTCTGGCTGGAGGAGTACCAGTCGAAGAACGGCTACGCCGCCGCGCGCAAGGCGCTGGCGCAGATGGCCACCGACGACATCGTCCAGACCGTCAAGGACTCCGGCCTCAAGGGCCGCGGCGGTGCGGGCTTCCCCACCGGCGTGAAGTGGGGCCTGATGCCCAAGGACGAATCCCTCAACATCCGCTACCTGCTGTGCAACGCGGACGAGATGGAGCCCAATACCTGGAAGGACCGCATGCTCATGGAGCAGCTGCCGCACCTGCTGGTGGAAGGCATGCTGATCTCCGCGCGCGCCCTCAAGGCTTACCGTGGCTACATCTTCCTGCGCGGCGAGTACGTCGACGCCGCCCGCAATCTGAACCGCGCCATCGATGAAGCCAAGGCCGCCGGCCTGCTGGGCAAGAACATCCTCGGCAGTGGTTTTGATTTCGAGCTGTTCGTGCACACCGGCGCCGGTCGCTACATCTGTGGCGAAGAGACCGCGCTGATCAACTCGCTCGAAGGCCGTCGCGCCAACCCGCGCTCCAAGCCGCCCTTCCCCGCCGCCGTCGGCGTCTGGGGCAAGCCGACCTGCGTGAACAACGTCGAGACCCTGTGCAACGTGCCGGCGATCGTCGAGCACGGCGTCGACTGGTACAAGGGTCTCGCCCGTCCGGGCAGCGAAGACATGGGCACCAAGCTCATGGGCTTCTCCGGCAAGGTGAAGAACCCTGGCATCTGGGAACTGCCCTTCGGCCTTCCGGCCCGCGAGCTGTTCGAGGACTACGCTGGCGGCATGCGCGACGGCTACAAGCTCAAGGCCTGGCAGCCGGGCGGCGCCGGTACCGGCTTCCTCCTGCCGGAACACCTGGATGCGCTGTTCTACGCCGGTGGCGTCGCCAAGGTCGGCACCCGTATGGGTACGGGCCTGGCCATGGCAGTGGACGACAGCGTCAACATGGTTTCCCTGCTGCGCAACATGGAAGAGTTCTTCGCCCGCGAATCGTGCGGCTGGTGCACGCCGTGTCGTGACGGTCTGCCGTGGAGCGTCAAGGTCCTGCGCGCGCTGGAGAACGGCGAAGGCGCCCAGGGCGACCTGGAGACGCTCGAGCAGCTCGTCAACTTCCTCGGCCCAGGCAAGACCTTCTGTGCCCACGCACCGGGTGCCGTCGAGCCGTTGGGCAGCGCACTGAAGTATTTCCGTCCCGAGTTCGAAGCGGGCATTTCCCGCCAGGCTCAGGCCGTACAAGCACCGCAGACCGTCGGCGCTTGATGCTTTGATCGCCGGGCGCGAGCGCCCGGCGTTGTTTCGTTGCAGTGCCGCGGCGTGCCGCCGGCCCGATGAAACCGTGATTTCTATTAGCCACGCCCGCTGACAACGGGCCAACGAAGACTTAGACCCATGGCCACGATCCACGTAGACGGCAAGACGTTAGAAGTCGACGGAGCGGACAACCTGTTGCAGGCCTGCCTCTCCCTCGGTCTCGACATCCCCTACTTCTGCTGGCACCCGGCGCTCGGTAGCGTCGGCGCCTGCCGCCAGTGTGCGGTCAAGCAATACACCGACGAGAACGACAAACGCGGTCGTCTCGTCATGTCCTGCATGACCCCCGCCACCGACAACAGCTGGATTTCCATCGAGGACGAAGAGGCCAAGCAGTTCCGCGCCAGCGTCGTCGAATGGCTGATGACCAACCACCCGCACGACTGCCCGGTCTGCGAGGAAGGCGGTCACTGCCACCTGCAGGACATGACGGTGATGACCGGCCACAACCAGCGCCGGTACCGCTTCACCAAGCGCACCCACCAGAACCAGGAGCTCGGCCCGTTCATCGCCCACGAGATGAACCGCTGCATCGCCTGCTACCGCTGCGTCCGTTACTACAAGGACTACGCCGGCGGCACCGACCTGGGCGTCTATGGCGCGCACGACAACGTCTACTTCGGCCGCATCGAGGACGGTGTACTGGAGAGCGAATTCTCCGGCAACCTGACCGAGGTCTGCCCGACCGGCGTGTTCACCGACAAGACCCACTCCGAGCGCTACAACCGCAAGTGGGACATGCAGTTCGCCCCGAGCATCTGCCATGGCTGCTCCAGCGGCTGCAACATCAGCCCCGGCGAGCGTTACGGTGAAATCCGCCGCATCGAGAACCGTTACAACGGCTCGGTGAACCACTACTTCCTGTGCGACCGCGGCCGCTTCGGCTACGGCTACGTCAACCGCGAAGACCGCCCGCGCCAGCCGCAGCTGCTGCTGAGCAAGCAGAAGCTCTCGCTGGACGGCGCCCTGGATCAGACCGCAGCCCTGCTCAAAGGCCGCAAGGTCATCGGCATCGGTTCGCCGCGCGCCAGCCTGGAAAGCAACTACGCCCTATCCGCACTGGTCGGCGCGCAGAACTTCTACAGCGGCATCTCCGCTGACGAGCTGCAACGCCTGCAGCTGGTCCTGAAAGTCATGCAGGATGGCCCGCTGCCGGTGCCGACCCTCCGTGACATGGAAGATCACGATGCGGTATTCGTGCTCGGCGAAGACCTGACCCAGACCGCTGCCCGTATCGCCCTGGCCCTGCGCCAGTCGGTGAAGGGCAAGGGCGAGGACATGGCCGCCGCGATGAAGATCCAGCCGTGGCTCGACGCCGCGGTGAAGACCATCGCCCAGCACGAGATGAACCCGCTGTTCATCGCCAGCCTCGATGAAACCCGCCTGGACGACGTCGCCGCCGAGTGCGTGCACGCCGCTACCGAAGACCTGGCCCGCCTGGGCTTCGCCGTGGCCCACGCCATCGATTCGAGCGCCCCGGCCGTGGTCGGCCTCGACGCCGAAGCCGCCGCCCTCGCCCAGCGCATCGCCGATGCCCTGGTCGCCGCGAAGCGCCCATTGGTCATCTCCGGCACCTCGCTGGGCAGCAACGCCCTGATCGAAGCCGCGGCCAACATCGCCAGCGCGCTGAAGAACCGCGAGAAGAACGGCTCCCTGAGCCTGGTGGTTCCGGAAGCCAACAGCCTGGGCCTCGCTCTCTTCGGCGGCGAGTCCGTCGAAAGCGCCCTGCAGCAGCTGACCTCCGGCGCCGCTGATGCCGTGGTGATCCTGGAGAACGACCTGTACCGCCGCGCCGACGCTGCCGCTGTCGATGCCGCCCTGGCCGCCGCGAAGATCGTCGTCGTCGCCGATCACCAGCAGACCGCCACCAGCGCCAAGGCCACCGTCCTGCTGCCGGCCGCCAGCTTCGCCGAAGGCGATGGCACCCTGGTCAGCCAGGAAGGCCGCGCCCAGCGCTTCTTCCAGGTCTACGATCCGACCTACTACAACGCCGACAACCTGGTCCGCGAAGGCTGGCGCTGGCTGCACGCCTTGCACAGCACCCTCGAAGGCAAGCGTGTCGACTGGACCCAGCTGGACCACGTGATCGACGCCGTCGTCGCCGCCAAGCCGCACCTGGCCGGCATCCGCGACGCTGCGCCGAACGCCGCGTTCCGCATCAAGGGCCTGAAGCTGGCGCGCGAGCCGCACCGCTACTCCGGCCGCACCTCGATGCGCGCCAACATCAGCGTGCATGAGCCGCGTACCCCGCAGGACAAGGACACTGCCTTTGCCTTCTCCATGGAAGGCTACGCCGGCAGCACTGAGCCGCGTCAGCAGATTCCGTTCGCCTGGTCCCCGGGCTGGAACTCCCCGCAGGCCTGGAACAAGTTCCAGGACGAAGTCGGTGGTCACCTGCGTGCCGGCGATCCGGGCGTTCGCCTGATCGAGGCCAAGGGCGAAGTCCTGTGGTTCAGCGAGATTCCCGCGCCGTTCCACACCGCCGCCAGCCAGTTCAAGGTAGTGCCCTTCTATCACCTGTTCGGCAGCGAGGAGAATTCCGCCAAAGCCGCCCCGGTGCAGGAGCGCATCCCGCAGACCTACGTCACCCTGGCCAAGGCCGAGGCTGACCGTCTGGGCGTCAACGAAGGCGCAATCATCCGCCTGACCGTCAAGGGGCAGGAACTGCGCCTGCCGCTGCGTGTGAGCGAAGAGCTCGGCGCCGGCCTGGTCGCCCTGCCGATCGGTCTGCAAGGCATTCCCGCCGGTGTCATCGGCGCTGTCGCTGAAGGCCTGCAGGAGGCTGCCCAATGAGCTTGATGAGCATGAGCTGGCTGACACCCGCCGTCGTCGACATCATCATCGAGGTCATCAAGGCCATCGTCATCCTGCTCGCCGTGGTCGTCTGCGGCGCGCTGCTCAGCTGGGTCGAGCGTCGTCTGCTCGGCCTCTGGCAGGACCGCTACGGTCCGAACCGGGTCGGCCCCTTCGGTGCCTTCCAGCTCGGCGCCGACATGCTGAAGATGTTCTTCAAGGAAGACTGGACCCCGCCGTTCGCCGACAAGATGATCTTCACTCTCGCGCCCATGATCGCCATGGGTGCGCTGCTGGTGGCGTTCGCCGTCGTCCCGATCACCCCGACCTGGGGCGTGGCGGACCTGAACATCGGCATCCTGTTCTTCTTCGCCATGGCAGGCCTGACCGTGTACGCGGTGCTGTTCGCCGGCTGGTCGAGCAACAACAAGTTCGCCTTGCTCGGTGCCTTGCGCGCCTCGGCCCAGACCATCTCCTACGAGGTGTTCCTGGCCCTGTCGCTGATGGGCATCGTGGTTCAGGTCGGCTCGTTCAGCCTGCGCGACATCGTCGAGTACCAGGCCCAGCACGTGTGGTTCATCATTCCGCAGTTCTTCGGCTTCATGACCTTCTTCGTCGCCGGCGTCGCCGTGACTCACCGTCACCCGTTCGACCAGCCCGAAGCCGAACAGGAACTGGCCGATGGTTACCACATCGAGTATGCCGGCATGAAATGGGGCATGTTCTTCGTCGGCGAGTACATCGGCATCGTGCTGGTGTCCGCGCTGCTGGCGACCCTGTTCTTCGGCGGCTGGCACGGCCCCTTCGGCATCCTGCCGCAGATCCCGTTCATCTGGTTCGCCCTGAAAACCGGCTTCTTCATCATGCTGTTCATCCTGCTGCGGGCCTCCATCCCACGCCCGCGCTATGACCAGGTGATGGCCTTCAGTTGGAAGTTCTGTCTCCCGCTGACCCTGATCAACCTGCTGGTGACCGGCGCAATCGTGCTGGCGGCCCAGTAAGGAGCAAGACAATGATCAAGTACATTTTCGAAGTGGTGCACGGCACCTACACCCAGCTTCGCAGCCTGGTGATGATCTTCGGCCACGCCTTCCGCAAGCGTGACACCCTGCAATACCCGGAAGAAGCGGTATACCTGCCGCCGCGCTACCGCGGCCGCATCGTCCTCACCCGCGACCCCGATGGCGAAGAGCGCTGCGTGGCCTGCAACCTGTGCGCAGTAGCCTGCCCGGTCGGCTGCATTGCCCTGCAGAAAGCCGAGGCCGAAGACGGTCGCTGGTACCCCGAGTTCTTCCGCATCAACTTCTCCCGCTGCATCTTCTGCGGCCTGTGCGAAGAAGCCTGCCCGACCACCGCGATCCAGCTGACCCCGGATTTCGAGATGGGCGAGTTCAAGCGCCAGGATCTGGTCTACGAGAAGGAAGACCTGCTGATCTCCGGCCCCGGCAAGAACCCGGACTACAACTTCTACCGCGTTGCCGGCATGGCCATCGCCGGCAAGCCGAAAGGCGCCGCGCAGAACGAGGCCGAACCGATCAACGTCAAGAGCCTGCTGCCGTAAGGAGACGTCGCGTGGAATTCGCTTTCTACTTCGCCGCCGGCGTCGCCGTGCTGGCAACCTTCCGGGTCATCACCAACAGCAATCCGGTGCATGCCCTGCTCTACCTCGTCATTTCGCTGCTCGCTGTATCGATGACCTTCTTCAGTCTCGGCGCACCGTTCGCCGGTGCCCTGGAAATCATCGTCTACGCCGGCGCGATCATGGTGCTGTTCGTCTTCGTGGTGATGATGCTGAACCTCGGTCCGGCTATCACCGAACAGGAACGCAAGTGGCTCAAGCCCGGCGTCTGGATCGGCCCCGGCGCGCTTGCCGCTGTGCTGCTGGTCGAACTGCTGTGGATGCTCTCGCGCACTCCGAGCGGTGCCGGCATCGGCCACACCACCGTGGACGCCAAAGCCGTGGGCATCAGCCTGTTCGGCCCGTACCTGCTGGTCGTCGAACTGGCCTCGATGCTGCTGCTGGCAGCTCTGGTCGCCGCCTACCACCTCGGCCGCCACGAAGCGAAGGACTAACCCATGAATGCAATCCCTCTCGAACACGGACTGGCGCTTGCCGGTGTGCTGTTCTGCTTCGGCCTGGTGGGCCTGATGGTACGACGCAACATCCTGTTCGTACTGATGAGCCTGGAAGTGATGATGAACGCCGCCGCCCTCGCCTTCGTGGTCGCCGGTAGCCGTTGGGGTCAACCCGACGGCCAGGTGATGTTCATCCTGGTGCTCAGCCTGGCTGCAGCCGAGGCCAGCATTGGCCTGGCGATCCTGCTCCAGCTGTATCGCCGCTTCCATACCCTGGATATCGACGCTGCCAGCGAGATGCGCGGATGAACCTGCTGCCCCTTACTTTCCTGTTCCCCCTGGTCGGCTTCCTGCTGCTCTCGTTCTCCCGTGGCAAGTGGTCGGAAAATCTCTCGGCACTGGTGGGTGTCGGCTCCGTGGGCCTCGCGGCCCTCTCCGCCTTCTGGGCGATCTGGAGCTTCCACAGCAACCCGCCCGAAGGTGGCGCCTACAGCCTGGTGCTGTGGCAGTGGATGAGCGTTGGTGACTTCAAGGCCAACTTCACCCTGTACCTGGACGGCCTGTCGGTCACCATGCTCGGCGTGGTCACCGGCGTCGGCTTCCTGATCCACCTGTTCGCCTCCTGGTACATGCGCGGTGAAACCGGCTACTCGCGGTTCTTCGCGTACACCAACCTGTTCATCGCCAGCATGCTGTTCCTGGTGCTGGGCGATAACCTGCTGTTCATGTACTTCGGCTGGGAAGGCGTGGGCCTCTGCTCCTACCTGCTGATCGGCTTCTATTACAGCCACGTACCCAACGGCAACGCAGCGCTGAAGGCGTTCATCGTCACCCGTGTCGGCGACGTGTTCTTTGCCATCGGCATGTTCATCCTGTTCCAGCACCTGGGTACGCTGAACATCCAGGAACTGCTGGTCCTGGCTCCGCAGCACTTCGCCAAGGGCGACCTGTGGATCAACGTCGCCACCCTGATGCTGCTCGGCGGCGCCGTCGGCAAATCGGCCCAGCTGCCGCTGCAGACCTGGCTGGCCGACGCGATGGCCGGCCCGACTCCGGTCTCTGCGCTGATCCACGCCGCCACCATGGTGACCGCGGGCGTCTACCTGATCGCCCGCTGCCACGGCCTGTTCGAGCTGGCTCCGAACGTTCTGGAACTGGTCGGCGTCATCGGCGCCGTGACCCTGGTCCTGGCCGGCTTCGCCGCCCTGGTGCAGACCGACATCAAGCGCATCCTCGCCTACTCGACCATGAGCCAGATCGGCTACATGTTCCTGGCCCTGGGCGTTGGCGCCTGGGGTGGGGCGATCTTCCACCTGATGACCCACGCCTTCTTCAAGGCCCTGCTGTTCCTTGCTTCCGGTGCGGTGATCGTCGCCTGCCACCACGAGCAGAACATCTTCAAGATGGGTGGTCTGTGGAAGAAGCTGCCGCTGGCCTACGCGAGCTTCGTGGTCGGTGGCGCGGCGCTGTCTGCCCTGCCCTTCCTGACCGCCGGCTTCTACTCCAAGGACGAGATCCTCTGGGAAGCCTTCGCCAGCGGTCACCCGAACCTGCTGATCGCCGGTCTGGTGGGCGCGTTCATGACCTCGCTGTACACCTTCCGCCTGATCTTCATCGCCTTCCATGGCGAAGCGAAGACCGAGGCACACGCCGGCCATGGCATCAGCCACTGGCTGCCGCTGGGTGTCCTGATCGTGCTGTCCACCTTCATCGGCGCGCTGATCACTCCGCCGCTGGCCGGTGTTCTGCCGGAAAGCGCCGGCCATGCCGGTGGTGAAGCCAAGCACAGCCTGGAGATCGCCTCGGGCGCCATCGCCATCGCCGGTATCCTGCTGGCGGGCCTGCTGTTCCTCGGCAAGCGCCGCTTCGTCACTGCCGTCGCCCAGAGCGCGCCGGGCCGCTTCTTCGGCACCTGGTGGCTGCACGCCTGGGGCTTCGACTGGCTGTACGACAAGCTGTTCGTGAAACCCTATCTGCTGATCTGCCGCCTGCTGGCCGCGGACCCGATCGACAAGACCCTGGTCCTGGTCCCGCTCACCGCCCGCGGTGGTCACAAACTCCTCAGCCTCACCGAGAACGGCCGCCTGCGTTGGTATGCCGCTTCCCTGGTGGGTGGCGCCGCGCTGCTCCTCGGCGCGCTGCTGCTGGCTTAATGAATTCACGAAAGAGATTGAGCCCGACATGATTCTGCCCTGGCTAATCCTGATCCCCTTCATCGGCGGCTTCCTTTGCTGGATCGCCGAGTACACCAGCAAGACCCTGCCCCGCTGGGTCGCCCTGGGATCGATGGTCCTCACCCTGGCCCTGAGCCTGTGGGTGTGGCACACCGGTGACTTCCAACTGGCCCCTGCGCCGGGTGGCGAACCGCAGTGGACCCTGCAGTTCCAGGTACCCTGGATCGAGCGCTTCGGCATCAGCGTGCACCTGGCAATGGACGGTCTGTCCCTGCTGATGGTCGCGTTGACCGGCCTGCTCGGCGTGCTGTCCGTCCTCTGCTCGTGGAACGAGATCCAGCGCCGCATCGGCTTCTTCCACCTGAACCTGCTGTGGATCCTGGGCGGTGTGATCGGCGTGTTCCTCGCCGTTGACCTGTTCCTGTTCTTCTTCTTCTGGGAAATGATGCTGGTGCCGATGTACTTCCTCATCGCGCTCTGGGGTCATAGCTCGGACGACGGCAAGAAGACCCGCATCTACGCCGCCACCAAGTTCTTCATCTTCACCCAGGCCAGCGGCCTGGTGATGCTGGTGGCGATCCTGGGCCTGGTGTTCGTGCACTACAACAGCACCGGCGTGCTGACCTTCAACTACGCCGACCTGCTGAAGACCCAGCTGCCGCCGCACACCGAGTGGATCCTGATGCTCGGCTTCTTCGTCGCCTTCGCGGTGAAGATGCCGGTAGTGCCGGTGCACTCCTGGCTGCCGGACGCCCACGCCCAGGCACCGACCGCCGGTTCCGTGGACCTCGCCGGCATCCTGCTGAAGACCGCCGCTTACGGCCTGATCCGCTTCGCCCTGCCGCTGTTCCCCAACGCCTCGGCCGAGTTCGCGCCGATCGCCATGACCCTGGGCCTGATCGGCATCTTCTACGGCGCCTTCCTGTCGTTCGCCCAGACCGACATCAAGCGCCTGGTGGCCTACTCCTCCGTGTCGCACATGGGCTTCGTGATGATCGGCATCTACTCCGGCAGCCCCCAGGCGCTGCAAGGTGTGGTCGTGCAGATGATCGCCCACGGCCTTTCCGCCGCCGCACTGTTCATCCTCTGTGGCCAGCTGTACGAGCGCCTGCACACCCGTGACATGCGCAAGATGGGCGGCCTGTGGTCGCGCATCCCGTACCTGCCGGCCGTGGCGCTGTTCTTCGCCACCGCTTCGCTGGGCCTGCCGGGTACCGGCAACTTCGTCGGCGAGTTCCTGATCCTGCTGGGCAGCTTCAAGGTCGTCCCGGTGATCACCGTGATCGCCACCTTCGGCCTGGTGTTCGGTTCGGTCTACTCGCTGATCATGATCCACCGCGCCTACTTCGGCCCAGCCAAGTCCGACACCGCCATCGCCGGTCTGAACTTCCGCGAGCTCTCCATGGTGCTGGGCCTGGCGGTGCTGCTGATCGTGCTCGGCGTCTACCCGCAGCCGGTCCTCGACACCTCCGCGGCAACCATGCACGGCGTCCAGCAATGGCTGGGTGCCGCCCTCTCCACTCTGGCAGCACGGTAAGCGCGATATGACCTTCACGATTCAACACTTCATCGCGCTCCTGCCGCTGCTCATCACCAGCGCCACCCTGGTGGTGGTGATGCTCGCCGTGGCCTGGAAGCGTAACCACTCGATGACCGCCACCCTCTCGGTGATCGGTCTGAACCTGGCCCTGCTGTCGATCCTCCCGGTGCTGAAAGTCACCCCGATCGAAGTCACCTCTCTGATGGTGATCGACAACTTCGCCTGCTTCTACATGGCGCTGATCCTGATCGCCGCCCTGGCCTGCACCACGCTGGCCCACGCCTACATGGAAAGCTTCCCGGGCAACCGCGAAGAGCTGTACCTGTTGCTGCTGCTCTCCACCGCAGGCGGTCTGGTACTGGTCAGCGCGCAGAACCTGGCGGGCCTGTTCATCGGCCTGGAACTGCTGTCGGTGCCGGTCTACGGCATGGTCGCCTACGCCTTCTTCAACAAGCGCACCCTGGAAGCGGGCATCAAGTACACCGTACTGTCCGCCGCCGGCTCCGCCTTCCTGCTGTTCGGCATGGCCCTGCTCTACGCCGAATCCGGCAGCCTGAACTTCACCGGCATCGGCGCTTCGCTGGCCGAAGGCACCAGTCATGGCCCGCTGCTGTCCATCGGCGTCGGCATGATGGTCGTCGGCCTGGGCTTCAAGCTGTCGCTCGCGCCGTTCCATCTGTGGACTCCGGACGTCTATGAAGGCGCCCCGGCGCCGGTGGCGACCTTCCTCGCGACCGCCAGCAAGGTGGCCGTGTTCGCTGTGCTGCTGCGCCTGTTCCAGATCGCTCCGGCAGCCCTCAACAACGGCCTGCTGCACGACGCCATCGCGGTCATTGCCATCGCTTCGATCCTGATCGGCAACCTGCTGGCGCTGACCCAGAGCAACATCAAGCGCCTGCTCGGCTACTCGTCCATCGCCCACTTCGGTTACCTGCTGATCGCCCTGGTGGCCAGCAAGGGCCTGGCCGTGGAAGCGGTCGGCGTGTACCTGACCACCTACGTGGTCACCACCCTGGGCGCCTTCGGCGTGGTCACCCTGATGTCCACTCCGTACAGCGGCCGTGACGCCGACGCCCTGTTCGAGTACCGCGGCCTGTTCTGGCGCCGTCCGGTGCTGACCGCGGTAATGACCGTGATGATGCTGTCCCTGGCCGGCATCCCGCTGACCGCCGGCTTCATCGGCAAGTTCTACATCGTCGCCACCGGCGTCGAGTCGCAGCACTGGTGGCTGGTCGGCTCGCTGGTACTGGGCAGTGCCATCGGCCTGTTCTACTACCTGCGCGTGATGGTGACCATGTTCCTGGTCGAGCCGAACATGAAGCGCCACGACGCTCCCCTGGACTGGGCCCAGCGCGCTGGCGGCATCATGCTGGTGGCCATCGCCCTGCTCGCCTTCTTCCTCGGCGTCTACCCGCAACCGCTGCTGGACATCCTCCAGCACAGCGGCCTGGTAGCCATCGCCGGCTAAGGTCGACAGGCAATAAAAAACCCCGCTTCGGCGGGGTTTTTATTGGGTGCGCGCGCTTTTCGTAGGAGCGAGCTTGCTCGCGAACAGACCCCGCTGCGAGGCAAGGTTCGCGAGCAAGCTCGCTCCTACAAGTTGGTGCCTCTGGCATCGATGGGTATCGCTGCGCTCCACGCCATCCTACAAGGTGCTCTGCCCTACTCCGCCGGCTTGGCTACTTCACCTTCACGGCCGGTGAACAGGTCCCATGAGGCCATGAACAGCGCCGCGATCAGCGGGCCGATGACGAAGCCGTTGAGACCGAACAGCGACATGCCGCCGAGGGTGGAGATCAGCACCACGTAATCGGGCATCTTGGTGTCCTTGCCCACCAGGATCGGGCGCAGAATATTGTCCACCAGGCCGATCACCACTACGCAGAACAGCGTCAGCACCACGCCTTCCCAAATCGCCCCGGTGAGCAGGAAGTAAGCCGCTACCGGCACCCAGATCAGCCCGGCACCGATGGCCGGCAGCAACGACAGGAAGGCCATCAGCGTGCCCCAGAGCAACGAGCCCTGGATGCCGAGGAACCAGAAGATCAGTCCCCCAAGCGCCCCCTGGGTCACGGCCACGGCGATATTGCCCTTCACCGTGGCGCGAATCACCGTGGTGAACTTGGTGAACAGGTGCTGCTTGTGCTCCACGCTCAACGGCACCGCCTGCTTGATGCGGCGGCCCAGCGCCGGCCCATCACGCAGGAGGAAGAACAGCAGGTAGAGCATGATGCCGAAGCTGATGACGAACTCGAAGGTGTTCTGGCCGATGCTGAAGGCCTTGGTGGCGACCAACTGGCTCGCCTGCATGGCCCCCGTGGACAGTTTCTCCTGCAGGCTGGACAGGTCCGTCAGGTCGAAGCGTTCCAGCCACTGGTGCGCCCAGGTCGGCAACGCAGCCATCGCCTGCTGGAAGTAGGTGACAAAGTTCAGCTCGCCCGACTTCAGGCGCTGGTAAACAGCGGCGCCCTCTTGCACCAGCGCCCCGGCGATGAAGGTCACCGGCAGGATCACGATCAGGAAGCACACAGCCAGGGAGATCAGCGCGGCGAGGTTGTTGCGCCCCTTGAGTTTCTCCCGCAGGCGGCGCTGCAGCGGCGCGAAGATGATCGCCAGGATGGTGCCCCAGAAGACTGCCCCGTAGAACGGCAGCAGAATCCAGCCGAAGGCGAGTGTCACCACCAGCAACAGGGCGAGGAACGTCCGGTATTCCAGTTTCGATTCGAACATGAGCGGGTCCATGGAAGGATAAAACCTGCTCATTAGTCAGCAGTTGCCCTGCCAAGTGCAACTTTCAGCGCGCGAGCGCTCTAGAGCACCATCGCAGCCAGCCAGCCGAACGCCATCAGCGGCAGGTTGTAGTGCAGGAAGGTCGGCACCACAGTGTCCCAGATGTGGTTGTGCTGGCCGTCTACGTTCAGGCCCGAGGTCGGCCCGAGGGTGGAGTCCGAGGCCGGCGAGCCCGCATCACCCAGCGCCCCCGCCGTCCCAACGATGCTGACGATGGCCAGTGGGCTGAAGCCCAGGTGTACCGCCAGCGGCACGAAGATCGCCGCGATGATCGGCACCGTGGAGAAGGACGAACCAATGCCCATGGTCACCAGCAGCCCCACCAGCAGCATCATGAAGGCACCCAGCGCCTTGCTGCTGCCGATCCAGCCGGCAGCGCTGTCCACCAGGCTGGCGACCTGCCCCGTCGCCGTCATCACCGCCGCGAAGCCTTGGGCGGCGATCATGATGAAGCCGATCATGGCCATCATCTTCATGCCTTCGGTGAACAGGTCGTCCGCTTCCTTCCAGCGCACCACGCCCGACAGCGAAAACACCAGGAAACCTACCAGCGCGCCGAGGATCATCGAGTCCAGTAGCAGTTGCACGGCAAACGCCGCCGCCACTGCGACACCCGCCACGGCCAGACTCATCTTGCTGTAGGGCGTGTCGACCCGTTCGGCCTGTTCGATGCGTTCCAGGTCGTAGTCACGCTTGCGCCGGTAGCTGAAGAACACGGCGATCAGCAGGCCGCAGAGCATGCCCAGCGCCGGGATCAGCATGGCATGGGTGACATTGATGCCCTGCACGTCAACGCCTGCGCGGGCCACGTTGGCCAGCAGGATCTGGTTCAGGAAAATGTTGCCGAAGCCCACCGGCAGGAACATGTAGGGGGTGATCAGGCCGAAGGTGATCACGCAGGCGATCAGCCGACGGTCGATCCGCAGGCGGGTCAGCACATAGAGCAGCGGCGGCACCAGCAGCGGAATGAAGGCAATGTGGATCGGCAGGATGTTCTGCGAGGAGATCGCCACCACCAGCAGCAGGCCGACCATCATCCACTTGAAAGTGCTGGAGCCGTTCCCCTCGTGCCGGCCGAGCATCGCCAGGGCGCGATCGGCCAGGGCGTGCGCCATTCCGGAGCGGGCAATGGCCACGGCGAAGGCGCCGAGCATGGCGTAGGACAGCGCAACGGTGGCACCGGCACCCAGCCCCTCGTTGAACGCCTTGAGCGTGCCATCCATGCCCAGGCCGCCGAGCAATCCACCCGCCATCGCACCGGCGATCAGTGCGACCACCACATGCACGCGACACAGGCTCAACACCAGCATCAGGCCAATGGCGATCAACACCGCATTCATCTTCACCACTCCTCTCACGGGTCGCCGCGCCGATGCGCGAGCAAAAAAAGGGCGCGCACTCTGCCAAACACCTGACGGAGTGTCAAAACCCGTGTCGAATCAGGACGTTTCCGAAATCCCGCGGCAAGACTTTCACCGCAGCGCGCACGCTTTTTGCCTGGCTTTTTGCCGCCCGTCGCGACGGCACGCCAGAATCGCCTGTTTTCCGGCGTTTCGCCCCGTCACGGGTCAAGAAGATGCGGGAAAGGCCGATATACCAGGTATTCCCGAGGTTTCGTTAAAACAAGGACCCCTCTCCATGTTGCTGCGCCGTCTCTCCATCCAGTGGAAGATCACGTTGCTCGCCGGGCTATGCCTGCTCGGCGTCGTCTCGCTGCTGTCCGGATTGTCCGTCTACCGGACACAACACAGCACCGCACTGGTCAAGCAATCGAGCACCGAAATGCTCGATGAAGCGGCCAAGGCGCAACTACAGTCGCGCGGCGAAGTCCAGGCCATGCGCATCCAGCGCTACATCATGGATGCCTACCAGTATGGCAAGGGCTTTTCGCGGCAAGTGCTGTTCCTGCGCGACCAGGCGCAGAAACGCTTCCTCGACGCCTACGACCTGCGCGAGGACCTGACCCGTCAGGTGAAGACCGCACTGGAAGGCAATCCGGAGCTGCTGGGCCTTTATGTGGCCTTTGAACCCGACGCACTCGATGGCAAGGACAAGCTCTTCGCCGGCCAGGGCGAGCTGGGCAGCAACGATGCCGGCCGTTTCTCCCTCTACTGGTCGCAGGCCACGCCGGGCCACCTGGAGTCCGAGGCCATGGCTGAGTCGCTGCTGCAGGACACCAGTCCCGGCCCCAGCGGCAGTGCCTACAACGCCTGGTTCACCTGCCCCAAGACCACCCGCCAGCCCTGCGTCCTCGACCCGTACTTCGACGATGTCGGCACCAAGCGCATGCTGATGACCAGCATCGCCTTCCCGCTGGAACTGGACGGCAAGATCGTCGGCGTCATGGGCCTGGACATCAGCATGGAGAAGCTGCAGGAAATCAGCGTCGAAGGCAGCCAGGAGCTGTATGACGGTCAAGGCCGCGTCAGCATCGTCAGCGCCGCCGGCCTGCTCGCAGGCCACAGTGCAGACGCCTCCAAGCTGAGCAAGAAGCTCCTGGAGGTCTACCCCAACCAGGGTGCCGACCTGCTGCAGGCCATCGCTGCCAACCATAAGCAGGTGTTCCGCCAGGACGACCAGTTGCGCGTGGTCGAGCCGCTGCAGCCGATTCCCGGCTCCAAGCCCTGGGGCGTGCTGCTGGAAGTCCCGCAGAACGTCCTGCTCGGCCCGGCCATCGAACTGCAGAAGGAGTTGGACAACCAGCGCGTACAAGGCACCGTCTACCAGTTGGGCTTCGGCCTCGTCGCCATCCTGATCGGCCTGTTCGCCATGTGGCTCACCGCCCGTGGCGTGACCCGACCGATCCTCAACGTCGCCTCCATGCTGCGCAACATCGCCAGCGGCGAGGGCGACCTGACCAAGCGCCTGGAGTATTCCGGCAAGGACGAGCTGGGTGAACTGGCCGGCTGGTTCAACCGCTTCCTCGACAAGCTGCAGCCGATCATCCGCGACGTGAAATCCTCGGTGCAGGACGCCCGCGCCACCGCCGACCAGTCCTCGGAAATCGCCAGCCAGACCAGCGCCGGCATGCAACAGCAGTTCCGCGAAGTCGACCAAGTAGCCACCGCTTCCCAGGAAATGAGCGCCACCGCCCACGACGTCGCCAACAGCGCCGCCATGGCC
>NZ_PEKX01000032.1 GCF_002796985.1 Pseudomonas sp.
GTGTTCTGCCGGGAGACATAGGTAACGGTTGTCGGGGGACATGGGTAACGGTTTCCTATCATTCCGGCAGCCGGAAATCGACGTGCCGAACCGTTTTGTTAATGAAGACGATGTCGATCACTCCATCCTCTTTGCCTGGACGAATGGCAACTCGCTCTCCTGCCAGCCCTTCACTGACAAAAACCAGCCGGCCGTTCACGCGTATCTGCCCTTTGGTACGTACTTTCATGACGCGCTCTCCCGGCTCGTACTCCACCTCCAGCAGCTTTTCCGGATAGGTGCGCGGGCTGCTCTGGTACCGAGACAGCGGCGGTTTCTGGCCCAGCGCCTGATGCGGGCGCTGTTGGTTGTACTGATCGCGCCATCGATCCATGCCGGCCTGGCACTGCAGCAGTGTCCGGAAGTGCGCCTCATGCAGCAGTTCGCGCTTGAGCGTCTGGTGAAAGCGCTCAAGCTTTCCTTGAGTCTGCGGGTGATACGGACGACTGTGGCCCACCTTGATACCCAGGCGCATCAACCAGGCCTCAAGGGCAGAAATTCCACCGCGTCGCGTCGAGCCCCAGGGCGGGCCATTGTCGCTGGTCAGTCGGCGTGGCAGGCCATAGCGGCGAAAGACCTTGATGAGCTGCTGCTGAACCGTTTGCCGCCGCTCATTGGCACAGGCCGCCAGACACAGGGCGAAGCGGGAGTGGTCGTCGAGCAGCGTCAGCGGATGGCAGCGGTGGCGTTGGTCAAACAACTGGAAGTGACCCTTGAAATCCATCTGCCAGAGGTCATTGGGCGCCTCGTGCTCGAACCTGGAGGTCGCCGAATCACCTGTGCCTGACCCATAACGCAGTTGCCGGCCATGGCGTCGCAGGATGGCGTCGATGGTGCTGTGATGCGGCAGCACGCCTTCGCCCAAAAGGCTACGGAGCTTGCGACTACCCCATGCGGGATAAGCGTCGTGCAGCTCCAGCACCGCTTTTTCCAAGGTATCGCTACTGCTGCCTGGGCAGCTCAGCGGGCGCCGTGACTGGTCTTGAAGCCCCGTCTCACCCAGCTCTCGGTATCGGTTGATCCACTTGTATGCCGTCTTCGGACTGACCTCAAAACGACGGCACAGCTCGCGAACATTGGCTTGAGGCTGCTCAGCCAGAAAAACGAACTCATAGCGACTGGACACAGGTGTGCACTCCTTCCACGGCATCGCTCGATCTCCCGACTCAGCTATGCCGTGATCCTAAATGCGTTACCTATGTCTCCCGACACCTGTTACCCATGTGTCCCGGCAGAACAC
>NZ_PEKX01000002.1 GCF_002796985.1 Pseudomonas sp.
TAGAGTTTGAGAAGCGACATTTACTGAGCCTGGAAAGTGTCTAGGGAATCCGGGGCGATTCAGAGTGCTTATTGAGCTCTGCGGGGTAGTTTGTCTTATCAGTTTCTTGAGCTATAGAGATTTTGCAGTTTTCCATAGTTCAAGGAGGATGTATGACTGATTCAATCGAGGCGATCATTAAAGCCAAGTCAATTGAAATCGAGCGGGGAAGTTCGCGTACTTGGTTTTTTGATGAAATCCCAATACATAGAGTAGATAACGGAGAATTGGCTTATCGGCTTTTGAATATGGTTGTGAAGTTGACGTCAAACGGCAGTCAGGGACAGGCGAATCTTTCGTTTACCAGTAAGGCAGAAGGTTACCGCCCAAAGAATACTTCGTACTTTCCTGTATTCATGTTCGATCTAATCGAGGTAATCAACGGACAGCAGAAGGTCTTGGCGGAGGTGGGATTTAGTGGATTTGATCTCGATTGTTTGCAGAGGGATTTTACGTTGCATAAGGATGTCGAGCAGTACCTCTATGACGACACCCAACGCATCACCTTGAAACAGATGAAGTGCTATTTGCTCAGGTGCTCGTAGGCTGGCTTGATTGACAACTGTGAGCGAATGAGCGAAATTCACCACATCTGCTGATCCGTGCGCGTCGCACAGAGCGGCCAGAAAAAAGCCCAGCCATCGCGCTGGGCTTTTTCGTTTCTGAACCCGGCCTCCGCGCCGGGTTTTTTGTTGCCTGAATTTCATGGTGCGCGCTCCTGCGCCTTAGCCCGCAGCACGCGCGGGCCTTTCTTCAAGGGTCTGATCATGATTGTTCGAATTTATGACGAGCGCGGGGACGTTCTTTGGAGCAGGGGAGGGCGAAGCGGAGTGACCTCTATCTCGCACCGAGAGGATGGAACCATTGACGAAATCATTTTGGCTCTTGAGCTGGCTCTTCATCATGCGAAAGGAGAGCGGGATAAGCCGCTCCCCATTCACGTGGACGTGGCCAAGCAAAACTCTGCCGGCCTATGCAGTCTGCTAGACCGTTAGCTCCTTGTTAATGTTTGCGAGAACCAACTCATAGATGCCGGGGCTCTTGAAGAACGGGTGCCACGGGCGGGGCGCGATGAAGTACACCTGCCGGCCACTCTTCCAGATTGGCACAACAGTTCCTGCCAGCCCTGCTCGCGATACCTCTGCTTGAAACGCGTCTATGAAGTCTTGCTGGGTCTGATCTGACTTACTGCCGAACGTCGAGTCGACAGGGACGATGATCATGTCCTGCCCTTGCTCCCTGATGTGAGCAAATTTGTACTTCGCCATGAATGGCTCCCTATTCATCTGCTAGTCCAATTGGCCGGTCGGGCGCGGATTCGTTCGTCCGGCTGCTCGATAGTAGCACCTTGATATCCATCTAAAGCCAGGGCTGGCATAGCCTGGAGACACCCTTATGAGGACAAACACCATGACCGAGCCGGCCTCGACTGCAGTTGGCGGGATCGCGCTCTACAAGCTCGGCGCCTTTGGCTTCTTCGCCATTCTCGCCGCCATCCTGGTAATGGCGATGACCTTGCCCAAGACGGTGCGGGAGTTCGTCGTGTCCATGACCTGCACGGTGGTTTCGAGCGTGTGCGGCGGGGCGTTCGTGGTCCGCTGGTTCGACCTCGGCAGCTGGGTGCAGGACGACGTGGGGATGATCGCCATCTGTGGCGTCATCTTCGTCTGCGGCCTGCCGGCCTGGGTGATCGTCCGCGCCTGGTTTGCCTGGAGCGAGGCCCGCAAGGGCGTCGGCCTGCCCGAGCTGGCCCGCGAGTTCCGCGACGGCACTGGCATCTGACATGAGGGGCAGCATCAGCGCCAAGGACCTGGACGACGCTGTCGCCTCGCTGCAGGTGCTGGGTGGTGATCTGCCCAACAAGGCCCTGGCCGACGCGCTCAACCACACGGCGAACCAGGCGAACCGGGCCCTGGTCGATGAGATCGACGAGGTGTTCGATAACCCTACGTCGTTCACCCGCAACGCCGTCCGCGTCTTTCACGCGAAGCCCAACAACCTGGAGGCTTCGCTGTGGGTGAAGGACGAGAAGGACGGCGCATCGAAGGGAGCCGCGCCCGAAGACTGGGTAGCGCCCCAGGTATTCGGCGGCCCGCGAGTCGACAAGGCATCGGAACGTAACCTGCGCTCCAAGGGCATCCTGCCCGCCGGGAAGTTCCTCGTGCCAGGTGCTGGGGCCAAGCTGGACAAGTTCGGCAACATGAGCCGCGGCCAGATGATCCAGATCCTGTCCGGCCTGGGTGCGCTGGAATACAAGGCCGGATTCAAAGGCAATGCCACCGACAGCGCTCGGTCGATCCGCAAGGGACACCAGCGCGCCTACTTCGTGATGAAGCGGGGCAGCGTGCCGATCGGCATCGGTGAGCGCCGCGACGGCACCATGGTGATGGTGCTGGCCTTCGTCAGCCAGCCCCAGTACAGCGTCCGCTTCAAGTTTCATGATGTGGTCAGGGCTATAGCCGAGGACGACAGCAGGCTCGAAGCGAACATCGAGCAGGCCCTGGCGAAGGCGCTGCAAGCGAAGGGCGGTCGCTGACCCTGCCGATGGGGAGGTTTTGATGCGCGCCACTGGCGTGCTTCATTCCGAGCGGGCAACCATTCGGGGGAATGGCGTGCCACACGAGCCGGACCCCCGGGGGCCCCTGGCACATCTGAAAGGCGTGAGGGTAATTCGAGCCCCGCCGTTCCACTACATATGGCCCAAATTCAGAGGTTGGTTGTTGTGTTGTTATGAGCAAATCAGACATCACTCGGCAGCCTCACTGGCTCAACAAAAGCCGGATGGCGGCGAGCCTCGGCATTAGCACGCAAGCCTTTGATAAATGGGGCGTTGAGCCGGTCGCAAGGATTGGCCGCGAGGCCTTCTATGACGTCCGGTCGGTACTGGAAAACCGCCTCGACTTCGCGGAGCGGAAACACCAACCAGACGGTGACGTTCCGGAAGGTATCGACCCGCTGGCTGAACACAAGCTGACGCAGGAGCGTCTGCGCCTCACCTCGGCCCAGGCCGACGCCCAGGAGAAGAAGAACCTGGTCGCCGACAAGCACCTGGTGCCTACCGAATTTGCGGTCTTCGCCCTGGGCAAGATCGCTGCCCAGATCGGTTCAATTCTCGACACGGTGCCGTTGAAGTTGCGCCGCAAGCACCCGGACCTCGACGTGCGACACGTCGAGGCGCTGCAGCGAGAGATCGCCCTGGCGCGCAACCGCGCTTCTGAGCTGGGCGACCTACTACCGGGGATGCTGGATGAATATGTCGAGTCCTTGGCTGAATGACCTGCAGAAGCAGATCCGGCTCGGCCTCGAATCCCTGTTCCGTGAACCACCGCTGACGGCGGTGGAGTGGGCGGACAAGCATTTCTACTTGTCGTCCGAGTCCTCCTACCAGGAGGGAAAGTGGGAGACCGCTGCGTTCCAGGTCGGAATCCTGAACGCGATGGGCAACGACCTGATCCGCGTGGTCAACCTGATCAAGTCGGCGCGGGTCGGTTACACCAAGATGCTGATGGCGAACATCGGCTACAAGCTGCAGCACAAGAAGCGCAACGTGCTGAGCTACTGCCCGACGGACCCCGACGCCGAAGAGCTGATGAAGCGGCACGTCGAGTCGTTCATCCGCGACGTTCCGGTCCTGCTCGCTCTGGCTCCCTGGTACGGGAAGAAGCACCGGGACAACACGCTGGCCGCGAAGAAGTTCAGCCACCAGAAGATGCTCTGGTGCCTGGGCGGCAAGGCCGCGCGCAACTATCGCGAGAAGTCGCCCGACGAGGTCATTTACGACGAGCTGTCGAAGTTCGACGCTGACATCGAGGGCGAGGGCTCGCCAACCTTCCTCGGCGACAAGCGCCTGGAGGGGGCCACCTTCAAGAAGTCGATCCGCGGTTCCACTCCGGGGACGGCGGGCGAGTGCCAGGTCACCAAGGCCGGCGAAGAGTCGCCACACTTCATGCGCTTCCACATTCGTTGCCCGCATTGCGGCGGCGAGCAGTTCCTAAAGTGGGGCGGCAAGGACTGCGCGTTCGGCATCAAGTACGAGACCAACGCGCTCGGGGAAGCCGAGAAGGCCTGGTACACCTGCGAGCACAACGCCTGCGTGATCGAGTACCACGAGGCGGTAGAGGCGGCCAACGATGGCCGCTGGATTTGCGAGCGGACCGGTCTCTGGACGCGCGATTCCATGGATTGGTTCAAGGCAGATGGCGAGCCAGCGCGCACGCCGCGCTCGGTCACCTTCCACATCTGGACCGCGTACAGCGTCTTCACTACCTGGCTCGACATGGTCGGCGACTGGCTGAACGTGAAGGGCGACCGCGAGAAGCTGATCACCTTCGTCAACACCACCTTGGGCGAGACGTGGGAGGGTGACCAGGGCGAGAAGCTGGAGTGGGAGAACCTCTACGGCCGGCGCGAAATCTGGCAGCACATGCCCGCGCGAGTGGCCGCGCTGACCGGCTTCATCGACACCCAGGACGACCGCTACGAGGCGCGCATCTGGGCGTGGGCCGCAGGCGAGGAGGGCTGGCTGGTAGACCGCTGGATTCTGCAGGGTGACCCGGGCAGCACCGAGCTACGGCGGAAGGTCGGGCTCAAGCTTCACCAGCAGTACCAGCGCGAGGACGGCGTGAGCATGCGCGTTGCGCTCTGGGGCTGGGACTCCGGCGGCCACTACACCGACGAGGTCTACGAGGAGAGCAAGAAGCACGGCCTGTTCTGGGTCATCCCGACCAAGGGGCACAACGTCTATGGCAAGCCCATTGCGATGTTCCCCGACAACAAGAGCAAGGCCGGCGTCTACCTGACGATGATCGGTACGGACAACGCCAAG
Organism: Pseudomonas sp.; assembly: GCF_002796985.1. Lineage (GTDB taxonomy): Bacteria > Pseudomonadota > Gammaproteobacteria > Pseudomonadales > Pseudomonadaceae > Pseudomonas. The sequence continues at coordinate 4,865 of NZ_PEKX01000002.1, forward strand.
GAGCTGATCTACAGCCGCCTGAAGCTGCAGCCCGAGCCGGGCAAGGTTCTCCCGGGCGTGATGCACCTGCCGGCCAACGACGCGATCTGCGACGAGAACGAGCTGAAGCAGCTCACCGCCGAAACCAAGGTGATGAAGATCGAGAAGGGCCAGCGGGTGTATCGCTGGGATGCGAAGGGGCGCCGCAACGAGGCACTGGACTGCGCCGTCGGCGCCCTGGCGATGCTGCGCGTTGCCCAGCAGCGCTTCGGCCTGGTCCTCGATGCTCCACCCACCACGTCCTCGGCACCTTCGGCCCCGGCCACCAAGCGCCGCAGCTCCGGCAGCGGCTACCTGAAACAACGTCGATAACCACGCGAGGCGGATATGACCGATGCGCAGCAACGGCTGGCGGATGTGCGCGCGGCCATCCACGACATTCTCACCAAGGGACAGGCCATCACGAAGGACGGCAGAAAGCTGGAGCGCGCCCAGCTCTCAAGCTTGCGGATGCTGGAAGGCCAGTACGTCGCCGATGTTGATATGGAGACCGCGCGCAATGTTCGTCGGTCGCGGGCGTTCCGGCTGTACTCGGGCGGGAAGGGGGTGTGATGAAAGAGTTTCCTCGTCGCGCCCTGGCGGGCTCTCGCCTTCCTGGTCGCATCAAGAACAGCTACGACGGCGCCGGCACCGGCCGACGGGCGAAGAACTGGGACGCGCCACCCGGCTCAATCAACACCCTTTCTCTGCCGGCGCTGCCCATGCTCCGGAAGCGCTCCAGGGCCGCGGTCAGCAATGATCCTTATGCCGGCGGCGCGATCGACGCCCGGGTCAGTAACCTGATCGGTACCGGCATCACGCCGATGCCATCGACCAAGGACAAGGAGCTTCGCCGCGCGCTGCTCGACCTGTGGGCGGACTGGACCGACGAGTCTGACGCCGACGAGCGAACGGATTTCTACGGTCAGCAGGCGCTGGCGGCGCGGATGGTTGAGGAAAGCGGCGAGTGCTTCGTACGTCTTCGCCCGCGCCGCCTCGAGGATGGGCTGGCTGTGCCGCTGCAGGTGCAGCTGCTTCCGGCCGAGTTCGTGCCGGTCGAGAAGAACGAAACGACCCGCAACGGCAACCTGATCCGCGCCGGGATCGAGTTCAACGCTCTGGGCAAGCGGGTCGCCTACTGGATGTACCGCCGGCACCCGGGCGACAGCACGGTGACAGGCGCGGGCTACAACCAGCTGGTGCGCGTGCCGGCCAGCGAGGTGCTGCACATCTACGAACTGCGAGAGGCAGGTCAGCTCCGTGGCGTGCCGCGGTTGTCGCGCGTGCTGCTGCGGCTGCGCTCGCTGGACAACTTCGACGACGCCGTGCTGTTCCGGCAGGAGGTCTCGAACCTCTTCGCCGGCTTCATTACTCGCCCGGCACCGTCGGACATGCCGCTGCTCGACCCCATCAACGGTGGACCCGCACAGCTGGACTCGGACGGCTTTACCCCGATGGTGGGGCTGGAGCCGGGGACCATGCAGGAGCTGCTGCCGGGGGAGAAGGTGGAGTTCTCGAAGCCACCGGAGGCGGGCAACAACTACCCGGACTTCATGCGGCAGCAACTGCAGGCGTCCGCAGTCGGGGCCAGCGTTCCCTACGAGCTGATGACGGGCGATCTCCGACAGGTCAACGACCGTGTCATTCGCGTGGTGCTCAACGAGTTCCGGCGCCGCTTGGAGCAGCTCCAGTTCAGCGTTTACGTCCACCAGTTCTGCCGGCCGATCCGGGCCGCCTGGCTGGACATGGCGTACCTCTCCGGCGCGATCGCCTTGCCTGACTTCGCGCGCCGGCGCCGCGAGTACTTGCGCACGCGCTGGGTTCCGCAGGGCTGGGCCTACATCCATCCGGTGCAGGACATCCAGGGCAAGCTCATGGAAATCAACGGTGGTGTCACGTCGCGCAGCGAGGTGGTGCTGCGCAACGGCTACGACGCCGAAACGATCGACGAAGAAAACGCAGCTGACCAGGCCCGGGCACAGAGCCTGGGGCTTTCCTACACCACGGGCGGCGAAGCACCGCTCAAAGACGACGAGGGCGAAACCCCATGATCAGCTTTTCCAGCCTGAAGGCGCTGGCCGGCCAGCTCGGCCTGGTCATCCTCAACAAGACCCCGGCACCGCCGGCACCCCAGGATGGCACCTGGTACCAGATCAAGGCTGCTGCCGACGTCGCCGAGGGAGCCGAAGCAGAAGCCGGCCAGGCCATCGAGGTCTACATCTACGGCGAGATTGGCGCGTGGGGCGTCACGGCGAACCAGTTCATCCAGGACTTGAAGGCCGTCGACGACGGCACGTCCCCGGTGCTGGTCGCCTTCAACACCATCGGCGGCGATCTGTTCGAGGGACTGGCGATCCACAACGCGCTGAGCCGGCTGGGTGAGCGCTGCACCGCGCGAGTCGATGCGCTGGCCGCCAGCGCGGGCAGCGTCGCGGCTTGCGGCGCGCACCGCCTGGAGATGGCTTCCAACGCCATGCTGATGATCCATAACCCATGGACCTGGGCGAGCGGCGATGCGGACGACTTCCGCAAGGTCGCCGACATGCTCGACCAGACCCTGGAGGCGATCGTTGCCTCGTACAAGCGCAAGGCCCCCGAGGTCGACGATGCCGAGCTGCGTCGGCTGATCAACGAGGAAACCTGGCTGACCGCCACCGAGGCCAAGAATCTGGGCCTGTGCGATGAGGTCATCGAGGGCGTGACGGTCAAGGCCATGGTCGGCGATGGCGGTGCGCTGCGTCGCTATCACAAGGCCCCGCTGGCCCTTCTGGCATCGCTCGAAGAGGCGGAGCAGCCACCGGCTGCGGTGGTGCCGCCGGCAGATGAACCACCAGCCACCCCTGTTCCCCAACCCAACGCCGCCGCTCTGGTCAGCCGCATCATCAAAGGCTGCGCGGACGCTGGCATCAGCAACCTCGTGGAGGTCCTGTCCATGTCTGGAGACCTGAAAGACGAGGCGAGCGTCGACGCAGCAATCGCACGGGCCAAAGCGGTCCGCGAGCTGTGCGTCAGCGCCCGCCTGCCCGAACTTGCCGCGGACTATGTGAAAGCCGGCCTCGAGCCGGAGGCCGTGCGCGCCCGCCTGTTCGACAAGCTGGCCGGCAACGGCTTCGGCGAAATCATCAACACCCCGCCGCTGGATGATCAGCCGGCACCCACCACCCCGAAGGCTGCTTCGCCCGCGAAGGTTTACGCGAACCGCAAGCAAGCTCGCACCGCCAAACCCAAGGCTTCGTAAGGAGAAGCAGATGAACAAGACCGAAGGCTTCCACGCTGGCGAGTTCCTCCTGTCGGAGGGCGCCGGTGCCATCTCGCGCGAGCAGGTCACCCTCGCGGCCACCACCGTCAACCTGCCGGCCGGCCAGCTCCTGGGCATTGTCACCGCGTCCGGCGAATACGCGCCCTACGACAACGCGGCCACCAACGGCACCGAGATTGTTGCCGGCATCCTCTACGCGCCGAAGCCGATCTCTACCGAACCGCAGGCTGCGACCATCGTCGCTCGTCTCGCCGAGGTGGTGGACGTAGCCCTGAGCGGCCTCGACGCTGCTGCCCGCGCCGACCTCAAGGCTCGCAACATCATCGTCCGCGTCGGCACGCCGTACTGATCCACGCCGATCACACCCAACCCCTTCAAACCCCGCTTCGGCGGGGTTTTCCATTTCTGGAGCATGCCAATGGCTGAGATCAACATTTTCGAAGACGAAGCGTTCGGCGTCGGTGCACTGACTGCCGCGATCAACGAAACCCCCGAAGTGCCCGGCCGCCTGGCCGCGCTTGGCCTCTTCGAAGAAGAGGGCAGCACCACCATCACCCAGCAGATCGAGAAGGACGGCGACTCCCTGCACCTGGTGCCGGCCGCAGACCGCGGCGCCCCGGGCCTGGTTGTCCAAGGCAACAAGCGCCTGCTGATTCCCTTCAACAACGTGCACCTGCCGCAGACCTTCAGCATCATGGCTGACGAGATCCAGGGCATTCGCGCCTTCGGTGAGCAGACCGAGCTGCAGGCTGTGCAGGACGTGGTGAACCGCCGCCTGGAGAAGATGCGCCGCGCGCTCGACGCCACCCACGAACACCAGCGCATGGGTGCGGTGCTCGGCACTATCCTCGATGCCGACGGCAGCACTGTTCTGCTCGACCTGTACGACCGCTTCGGCATCAGCCCCCAGGTGGTCCAGATGGAGCTGGGCACTGCCACCACCAAGGTGCGCCTGAAGGCCGGCGAGGCGCTCGATGCGCAGGAAGATGCGCTGGGCAATATCTCCAGCAGCGGCTCGCGCGCGTTGTGCGGCAAGAACTTCTGGAATGCGCTGATCACCCACAAGTCGGTCGAAGAGACCTACCTGAACACCCAACAGGCCGCCCAGCTGCGCGGCGACGCCCGCGAGGAGTTCGAGTTCGGCGGCATCGTCTGGGAGCGCTACCGCGGCAAGGTCGGCGGTCGTTCCTTCATCCCGGACGACGAAGCCCGCCTGGTTCCGCTGGGTGTGCCGGAGCTGTTCCTGAGCATCTTCGCTCCGGCCAACTACATGGAAACGGTCAACACCCTGGGTCTGCCGTACTACGCCAAGCAGGAAGCCATGCCGTTCAACAAGGGCATTGCCGGCGAGGCGCAGTCCAACCCGCTGCACATCTGCACCCGCCCGCGCGCGGTCATCAAGCTGGTGAAGTAGTGGCCGGCTTCGGCGATCTGGTCGACGAAATGGACGACACCATCCTCGAGGTTCTCGGGGATGGTGAGTTCGCCCTGGTCGACCGCAACGGCCATGTGCAGGTCGATGTGCTCCACGGTCTCGTCGAGGATGGGGTGGAACGCATCGATAGTGGGGCGGTGGATCGCGTCAGAACCATCGAGGTCCGTAAGGCGCTGCTCGGTTCCTACGACCGGCGCGGCGGCTTCGTGGACACCGAGGGCAACCGCTGGACGATCGACGGCATCCACCTGGATGACGGCCATCTCATCACCTTCTACGTGGTGCCCGAATGAGCCTTGATCGAAATATGCAGGCCGAGATTATCGGCCAGGTCCTGGCCGTGCTGGCTGGTGTTCCGCAGTTCGGCGCTGCCGTCTCAGAAGATTCGGTGGCGCGCGTGCTGGACGCGGAAGACGCCGACCTGCCTGACGAGATGATCGTGCTGCAGGAGGGCGACACCGTAGAGCTCGATCGCACGCCGAGCAACTGCAAGGAACAGTGGACCATCAACCTGGTGGCCATGTCCCGTAAGCGCGACGCACCGCAGGCCCTGCGCGCGGCTCGCCTCGCCATCAAGCGCGCGCTGAAAGGCAGCAGGGCCGGCATCGAAGTGGTGGGGCTGATCTCAGTCGAGTTTCCCGCCTCGTCGGTGCGCCTGCCTGAGCCTGGGCGCCGCTGGAGCTATCGCGTCGTGCCCATCACTTTCACCTATAACCAGCCGCTGTAACTCATCCATCAGGCCGCCTTCGGGCGGCCTCTTCATTTCCGGAGGGCTCATGCCCGAGATCGTCATCACCCAGGCCTTCAACCACCGCGAGGGGGCGCAGGTCACCCACTACCCGAAGTCGGAGAAGGCCGTCGCGGTCTCTCAGGCTGTTGCCGACCACGCGCTGGCCCGCGGCTTCACTCCCAAGCCGGAAGAGAAGGCCCAGAAGCCCGCCGCCAAACCTGCTGCGCCGGTCCCGGCAGCGACCACTGAACCCAGCGCAGGCAAGTAAGCCGCGCGGCCTCCCATCAGGAGATTCCAATGCTCAAGACGATCGATCGCTCCTTCATCGGTGAGGGTCAGGTATTTGCCCGGCTCTACGGTTCCCAGGATGCGCTGTTGCCGTTCGGTAACTGCGATGCCTTCAGTGTCAGCTATGCCACTGATCGTAAGGCGTTGCCCGACTTCCAGGGCGGCGGTGGTAACCGCAACGTGCGTACCCGTCCCACCGACGTGACCGGTTCCATCGGCATGTACGACATCACTTCTGACAACCTGGCGCGCATCACCCGTGGCTCCATCAAGGTGGCCCCTACTGCGGCAATCACCGACGAAATTCACACCTCGGCGGGCGTGGTGTTCGAGCTGATTCCGTTCAAGTACCTGCCGGACATGACGAAGAACGTCACGGTAAAGACTGCCGCCGACGGACCGCTGGTCGCCGGCACCGATTACCTGCTGACGCCCCATGGCATTCAGGTACTGACCGATAGCGCCATCGATGCCACGGGCGTGAAGGTCAGCTACACGCCGCGCAAGAGTTCGGTGGTGCACATGCTCAATGCTTCCGAGCGTGAATACGAAATGCTCATCGCTGGTCTCAACGACGCCCAGTCCGGCGAGCCCTACGCGCTGCGCATCCGCCGCGCCAAGTTCGGCATGCTCCAGGAGCTGGCGGTGCTCGGCCAGGACTACCTGAAGCTGACCGGCCCCATCGAGCTGTTGTCCGATCCGACCGTGGTTGCTGACGATATCTCGAAATTCTGCCAGATGGACCTCGCGGCCTAATCCCCTCGGCCACGGATGGCCACCCCATGAACCAAGCCCGCCACCCGGCGGGCTTTTTATTGCCCGGAGTTTTTCATGGCAAACCCGATCCAGCGCCTGATTCAGTTCGTGCTGCGCGGCAAGGACGACCTGTCCGACCCCGCCAAGAAAGCCACCGAAGCCATGGAGGCGCTGCGCGCCAAAACCGGCGAGCTGAATCAGGCATTGGACTCGGCGAAAGATGCCCGCGGCATGGTCGTCGCGCTGAACAACACCGAGCGCGCGATCGCCCAGACCAAGACCTCGATCGAGCGAGCGGAGAGCACCGTCCAGGCGCTGCGCGAGGCGCTCGATAAGAACCCCGACAGCAAGGGCTTCGAGACCTCGCTGAAGGCGGCCGAGCGCGATGCGGCGAACCTGCGCCGGACGCTGGACACGCTGAACACCAAGCACGCCGACCAGCAGCGTGCCGCCAGAGAGGCAGGCGTCGACACCAGTAAGCTGGCCGACGAAGAGAAGCGCCTGGCGGCCGAGGTCGCCAAGGCCAAGGACGGCATCAGCCAGAACGCCAAGGCCCTGCGCGACCTTGAGCGCGACCAGGCCCGTGCGGCGCGCGAGGCGGCCAACCACGTCTCCCGCGTGACCGCGCTGCGCCAAGCCATGGCCTCGGGCGTCCGACAGGCTGCGGGCTATGCCGCGGCCTTCTTTGGCATCCAGGCGGCATTCGGCTTGGTACGCAAAGGCATCGACACGGTGCGCACCGGCATCGTCGAGATGCTCAGCACCGGCGACATGTTCGAGAACCTGCAGAACCGCCTGACCTCTCTCATGGGGTCGGTCGAGGGCGGCGAGCAGGCAACGGCGTGGATCAAGCGCTTCGCCAAGGACACGCCGCTGCAGCTGTCCGATGTAACCGATGCCTTCGCCCTGCTCAAGGCCTACGGCGTCGACCCCATGAACGGGTCCCTGAAGGCTATCGAGGACCAGTCCGAGAAGCTCGGCGGCGGCCTAGAGCGCCTGGAAGGTATTTCCACCGCCCTCGGCCAGGCCTGGGCGAAGGAGAAGCTGCAGACCGAAGAGATTCTGCAGCTGATCGAACGCGGCGTGCCGGTGTGGGACATGCTGGGCAAGGTGACCGGCAAGACCACCAGCCAGCTGCAGGACCTGGCCACCAAGGGCAAACTGGGTCGGGACGTGATCCAGGCCCTGATCGATGAGATGGGCCGCAGCTCCGAAGGCGCCGCGGCCAAGGCCATGGGCACCCTGACCGGCCTGGTCAGCAACCTGGCCGACACCGCGACCGACTTCCTCGGGCGCATCGCCAACAGCGGCGCGCTGGACTACGCGAAGAACAAGCTGAAGGAACTGGGCCAGACCATCGCCCAGATGGACGCCGACGGCCGCCTGGACAAGCTGGCGCGCGGACTGTCCGATGCCTTCGTGCAGGGGGCCGAGTGGATCGGCAACTTCATCAAGCGCATGGCCGAAGTGGATTTCGGCACCCTGGTGGACAAGACCTCGGCCTGGCTGAGCGACTTCAGCTCCTCGCTCGACAACATGGCCACCAAGGTCAAGCTGTTCGTGGCGCCGTTCCGGACGTTGTTCAACGGCCTGACCACCGGCCTGAGCGGCATCGCCCTGGCGTTCACGAGCAACATGGGGCTGATGGTCTCGGCAATCGAAGCGATCGCCGCGAAGATTCCCGAGGCGCTGGGCGGCGAGGAGATCCGTCGCTCGGTCGCGGGCGTCAGCGAAATGCTCGCCGGTATGAGCGAGGGCTTCAAGAACCAGATCCAACAGGACGCCAAGGACATTGCCGACGCTTGGAAGACCAGCGCGGACGAGGGCGAGGGCGCAGTCCAGCAGCAGGCCCAGGCCGTCACCGAGCACTTCGGCGACATCAAGGCCAGTGCGCAGGATGCGTCCGGCGCGTCCGTGCAGGCGGTCACCAGCCTGCAGAACGCCCTGGACCAGATCAGCTCGGCCACTTCGGTGGCGCAGCTGACCAAGCTGCAGGAGGAAATGCGCAAGGCGTACTCCGAAGGGACCTTGCTGCAGGACGAGTACGCCAATGGCGCCGGGGTCCTCAACGCGAAACTGAAGGAGCTGAAGACCGCCGCCGGCTCGGCCGCCCTCGGGGTGTCGGACCTCAGTACGGGCCTGGAAAACCTGAAGCAGATTCAGGACGCCATCAGCAACGCCCGTACCACGGCGGACATCCAGAACATCCGCACCGCGCTGAACAAGCTGTACAACGACGGCACGATCAAGGCGCAGGACTTCAAGCGGGAGCAGCAGCGCCTGGGCGAGAAGCTGAAGGAGCTGAAGGCCGCTGGCGATACCGGCGCACAGGGCATGGACCAGTTGGCCGAGTCCACCGGCAAGGCCACCAAGACCCTGGAGGAGCAGCGCCAAGCCATCGGTGAATCGATGGAGGCCACGCGCAAGGCGGTCGGCAGCACTGAAGAGGACATGACGGGCTTTGCCAACTTCTTCGGCGGCGTCATCAGCAGTGCACGCACCCCGCTGGCGCAGCTCAGTGCGGAAACGCTCGCGCTGTTCGATCAGCTCAAGGGGATCTCTTCTGCGAGCCCGGAGATTGACACCAGCTCGCTGGAAAGTACGACCGAGGCGCTGGCGCGGATGCGGCAGGAACTGGCAGCAGTCGATGCAGCATCGACCATGCCGGGGGTTTCAGGCCTCGGGCGCTGGGCGCTTTCGATGAAGGCGGACAGTGACCGGTTGGCGGTCTCATACCTCGAGCAGAAACAGAGCCTGCTGAGCTTGCTCGACGGTTACGAGGGCGGCGAGATCAGCGTGCGCAACTTCCTGGAGCAGGCCAAGGCGGCCCGCAACGGGATGAACCAACTGAACGACTCCGACCTCCGTCAGCTGGAGAGCACCATCGAGTCGGCGAAGCAGCGGATGCAGCAACTGTCCGAGGGCTCGCGGGACACCTTGGCGAGCCTGCAGGAGGAGCTGGCCGGGCTGCGTGGCGAGCAGGAAGCGGTGGACCGCAGCAAGTTCGCCAGCCGCAAGCGCGATCTTCAGCAGCAGCTCGCTGATGCGCAAGCCGGCGGTGACCTGGATGCGGTGGAGAACTATATGAAGGCGCTTGGCACGCTACAGCAGGTCGAAGCTGAGGCAAACAGCCAGCGGCAACTGGCCGAGCAGAAGGCCCGCGTAGAGGCGCAGAGCGCGGCGCAGCCGGCGGCAGCGCCCGAGGCTCAGCCAGCGGCAGTCGTACCCTCCCAGCCGATGAAGACAATCCGCCTTGAGCTTCAAGGCCGGACTGTTGACGTCGGCGTCACCGATGATGGAACCCAGCTGCTCGACTTGCTCGGCGTGGCTGCAATGAGGACAAGCTGATGATGCTCGACAGCATCGAACTGGACGACCAGTTCGAATGGGCGGACGAGTTCGATTGGGACGCGGTGGCGCAGGATCAGGAGCGCTCGCTGACCGGGGCGCTACTGGTGCAGGAGGGCGTCAAGTTGCACGGGCGCCCGATCACCCTCAAGGCCAGCGGCGGCGTCTGGACGCCACTGTCGGTCGTGCGGCAGCTCGAGGCGCTGCGCGATCAGCGGATGCAGGTGATGCCTCTGGTGCTGCCCGATGGGCGAGAGTTCTCGGTGATCTTCAACCGCAGCAACGGCGCGCCGCTGAAGGCCACGCCAATCTTCCGCGAAGTGAATCCGACGCCGGACGCGACCTACGACGTCGAGATCAGCCTGATAACGGTGGCCCCGGTGGCCGCCCCCTGACGGAGAGAACCATGCAACTGACCGCGTACTGGGTGGGCAGCAACGTCGTGGCGGCGCGCTCGGCGGAGGGCGCCATTGCGGTGATGGGCCAGCACGAGCCGGCCGGACGCTACCGCCTCGAAGACGTGATGGCGTTGGCCGAGAACCAGTTGGACCACCAGGTGACGCCGGATACGCCGGAGACCTTCCGCGAAGCCCTGGCGCGCTGCCAAGCCGAATCGCCTTCGGGCCGGGCAGACTCTCGACTCGCCATAGCGCAGGCCGGCATGGGCCGCCCCCAGTTGATCTACTGGGACTTCCCCGGCGCGTAGCGCACCCCTGATCCCCTCTCTCAATAGACCCCGCCTCGGCGGGGTTTTCCATTTTTGGCTGGAGTGCTCATGGCAATCAGCAACAGCGATATCAAGCTGCTCAAGTCGCAGCGCCTGACTGACGAAGACGACGGCGGCGGTCGTGCCACTGGCGAGGCCGTGGTGGACAGCGAGGTCAACAACCTCTTCCCGGACATCTCGCGCCTGGACCGCACCATCGGCCGCATCAATCTGCGCAAGGTCTTCGCCGGGGTCGTCTCGCAGAACTCCGACCCTTACCTGGGCGCGCACTCCATCCTGACCGAGGCGCCGGCCGATCCGCGCGTGTCGGTGCTGCTGTTCAACACCGGCAGTCAGACCGACGTGCGCTCGGATGCCCGCAACGCCATCGAGTCCTATGTGGTGCCAGCCGTGGCGGCGTCCTTCGAGCTGCTGGGCAACCAGCTGCAGGGCCAGCGCGCCATCGCGGCAATCCAGCGCGAGGAGCAGAAGCTGCCGGAGAACGGCGAGGTTTACCAGCTGGTGAATGGCAGCCTGTCGCAGTACCTGCGTATCACTCGCGTGGAATCGCGCATCGAGTCGTTCACCTACGATTACGGTAACGGCAACTTCGTGAACTTCACCCGCCGTCGGCTCGATCTGTCGATCAGCGCGCCGCTGCTCAACACCTTCCTGGGCGGCACGCCGACCCCGGCCGGCACCGTGATGCTCAACCCCGCGCAGACCAAAAGCCAGGTGCTGAGCACCCAGGTAGCCGACGCCGCCCGCTATTACGGCATCAGCCCGTTGGCCGAGGCCGTGCAGGCCGGCGCGCTGAGCCTCAAGGTCGAATCGGTCTACGCGCAGTTGGTGCCCAGCAGCACCCGCGAAAACGCCATGATCGACCAGCTGGCCGGCTATCAGCGCCGCATCGTGCTGGCCACGGGGCCTGCGCGTAACGTCAACCTGACCTTCGCGCTGGTCACCGGCGGCCAGTCGCGCGCGTTCCTGGGCACCGGCTGCGCGCCGGGCTCCCTGTCGCTGACGGTCAACGGTGGCACCTTCGCCGACGACAGCAAGGGCGGTCTGCGCTTTGTCTCGGGCAGCAACTGGATCACCAGCGGCACGGTCGACTATGAGACCGGCGAGATCAACCTGGTGCGCACCGGGGGCGGTTACACCGGCGCCGCCAGCGCGGCCCACCAGCCGGGCGCAGCCGCTACCGGCGAGACAGTCACCGGGGAGATCCCGATTGACCTGTCGAATCGGGGCTACGTCTACACCTTGAGCCTGGCCGACGCGCCGCCCATGCCGGGCACGCTGGAGGTCAGTTACATGGCCCTCGGCAAGTGGCAGACCCTGCGCGATCCCGGCAACGGCGAGCTGACGGGCGAGGGCACCGGCACCATCACCTTCTCCACCGGCTCGGTCGCTCTGACCCTGGCGGCGCTTCCGGACGTGGGCAGCTCGGTGATCTGGGCCTATGTCGGCCAGAACAGCGCGGCCTTCACCCAGCGCACTGGCGTCAGCGTGCAGGCCAAGGCCAAGGTCAATCGCACCTTGCCGCACCAGGGCCTGCTGCCGGGCTCCTACTCGGCGACCTTCAAGGTCGGTGGGGTGACCAAGACCATCACCGACAACGGCACCGGCGGTTTGAGCGGCACCGGCGGCAGTGGCGTAATCAACTACGCCGCCGGCACGGTGAGCATGGAACTGACCGCCACGCCTGACGCTGGCTCTGCGATCACGCACAGCTACCAGCAGGGGACCTTCACCGACTCCCCGCTGGCGGTGACGTCGGACAGCTCGGGGATGTGCACCTTCACCATCCCCGGTGCGCCGCTGAAGCCAGGCAGTGTCCAGGTGAGCTGGATCACCCGGCAGCGGGCGGCGGTGCCGGCCATCGACAAGGGTGTGACCAACAGCGGCAACACGCTGCCGGTGTACGAGTCCGAGGTGCAGCTGAACATCTCTGTCACCGACAACGGCGCCAACGGCTTCACCGGCGGGCGTACCGGGACCATCAACTACGCCACCGGCGCCTGCACGCTGCAGGTGGCCACGCTGTATGCCTTCAAGGAGTTCACCTATGCCACGCAGAAGAACGGCTTCAAGCCTGACACCCTGGAGCTGGTGACCACCATCACCAACCTGCGGGAGTCGTTCGGCGGCACCCTGAGCGTTCGCGCGCAGTCCAACGGCCAGAGCTACGGCGCGCAAACCGACACGCAGGCGGTGATCCCGGTCACCCTGGACCTGCTGCCGGGCATCTCCGAGAACATCTTGCCGGGCTCGCTGATGTTCACCTGGGGCGCCGACACCTATGTCGACCGCTCGGGCGTTCTGTACAAGGGCATCAGCAGCACCACGAACGCCGGCACGGCGGTCGGCTCGGTGGACTACGCCGGCCGTACCGCGACCCTGAGCACCTACAGTGCCGGCGCCGGGTCGGCGGTCACGCTGCTGGCCTGCCTGACCACCAACGCCGGTTTCAGCGTCAACGCGATGACCTTCCGCACACAGGGTTCGCCTCTGCGCGTCGGCAGCCTGCAGATCACTGGTGTGCGTGTGGATAACGCCCAGGTCGTGACGGCCACGGCGGACGCCAACGGCATCTTCAATGGCAGCGTGATCAAGGGCTCGGTGGACGTGTCCACCGGCATCGCCCGGTTGCGCTTCACCAGCAATCTGGACGACCAGACCGGGGCGAGCGACATCCCGGTGATCCCGCTGCTGCTGCGCTACAACGGCGTGGTGTTCACCACCCTGCCGTTGGACGCCAACCTGATCGGCCTGGACCCGGTGCGGCTGCCGGCGGATGGCCGGGTGCCGCAGTTCCGCGACTCGGATGTGCTGGTAGTTCGGCACGTCGCCGAGACGACGGTGGCCAACCCGATAGCGGGCAACACCGTGCAGCTGGCCCGCCAGCAGCAAGCCGCCATTGAGGTCTTCGACGGCAACGGCGTGGCGCTGCGCCCCGCCAGCTACAGCGTCAACCGCGAGTTGGGCCGGGTGACCTGGGGTAATCCCCTGGTCCTGCAGGACGCCGCCGGCAACCCGCTGACCCTGCCCCTGGTGGTGCGGGACCGGGTGGAGCACATGACGATGTGCACCGAGGTGCAGATCAACGGCGAGTTGGGCCTGGCCTCGCCGCTGCCGTGGAACTTCCCGGCCGAGGAGGCGACTGTGTCCAGCGCGGTGAGCTGGGGCGACCTGCAGTCGCGTTATCACCACTGGTTCACGCAGAAGGCCTGGAACACCGGGGCGCCGAACTGGACGGACGCGCCAATCGGCGACACCACCACCTCCAACTACAACCTGCTCAGCTATCCGCCGGTGATCGCCAACATGGGCGCCATCGACGGGAAGTGGGCGCTGGTGTTCACCAGCGCGACGTCGTTCCAGGTGGTCGAGGAAAAACTGGGGGTGATCGCCGTCGGCTCGACCGCGCAGGACTGCGCGCCGATCAACCCGCAGACCAACACGCCGTACTTCACCATCCGCGCCGCCGGCTGGGGCAGTGGCTGGGCAGCGGCCAACGCCGTGCGCTTCAACACCGATAGCTGCCTGGGGCCGCTGTGGATAGCCCGCACCGTGCTGAGCGGGCAGGGCACCGTGTCGGATGACAAGTTTGCGCTGCAAATTCGAGGAGACGCTGACTGATGGCAGTCACAATCTACACGCACCACGACGCTGCTGGTCCAGGGTTGAACCTGACCGGCAACAACCTGGCCAAGCTGCTGCAGATCCTGGTGCCGTGCCTGGTCAACGGGTACTCCGGTAAGCCGGCGGCAGGGTGGACCCTCGCGCAGAACATCAGCAACGGCTTCACCCTGGCCAGGCCGTCGGGCGCTGCGGTCAACTTCACGCGGACACAGCAGTACGGCCTGATGCTGTACCTGATGGAGTCGCTGACGTCGGGGGCGGCTTCGCCGCCGACAGGGCAGAACCTGCGCTCGCTGGCGTACTCCGCCAGCAGTAACCCGGGTGAAACGAGCCGTCACTGGTTCTATTTCTTGGATTCGGTGGCGGTTAAAAGTTGGTTTGTCGCCGCCACGGCCGATGCTTTCCTACTGCATGTGCGTTTCATGGATGCAGTGTCGGACACCTCGTACCAAACCAGCTTCACCCTGTTTATTGGCGCTGCAAAGCTTTACTCCGGGCTGACGGGCGTACAGAACATGTTCGCTCTGACTGGCACCTCGCAGCCGGTGACCTACGTCAGCAACGGTATTTCCAACAACGTGTTTTGCGTGGGGTACACCGCTCTTCGTGACCCATTGACCGGGGCGGCTATCACCGGCGCCGGTCTGGAAGTCTACGCCGCTCCGTACAACATGCAGCAATTCGCAACCTACTACAGCCCTCTGCCCAGCGCGCTGCCTCCGGTCCTGCGGTTGCAGCCGCTGCACATGACTTACGGCGGCAGCTATGCCGGGCTGGTTCCCGGTGTGCTGTACGACAACATCCTGGGCCACTTCGCCCCGGATGCGGTGATGGCTGCGCTGGGGTTCACGCCAAGCGTCGAGGCCTGGAAATCGCCCAAGGTGATCAATGGGCAGAACGTCTGGCCGATCCCGACGGCCTGGGGGCTTCTCTTTGTGACGGATGATCCGGGGGCCTGGTGATGGATCTTGCCTTTCCAGTCGCAACACTGCCGATCCTGCGGCGCGGGTTCTTCACCCCGTCGCTGGTACTGGGCGTTCCATCCGGCACGCTCGCCGTTACCCCTGCTGGGCAGGGGCTGCCTGTCTGGCAGTCCTTGTCCCTGCAGGTATTGCGCGAGGGCGAGCCGACCCCCGACCCGAAGTCCGTCACGCTGTTTGTGGGCGACGAACCGACGGGGCCCAGTTCCTTCGCGTTCTTCAAGCTTGGTGCAGAACCAGCGGTGCAGCGCTTCAAGACCGAGCTGCTGCGCGGGCAGTTCCTGGTGCAGGCGACCGACAACGGCTCGCCCCGGCTGGGCCTGCTGCGCTGGCCGGTGTTCGATGCCAGCACCTCGGCGCTGTCGTACAACCTTACCGAGGGGAATGGCGGCGGGCTGGTGACGCGGCCGGCGACCATCCCCATCGGCGCGCGGGTCGACGATCAGCGCGAGATCCGCGAGGTGGTGGTGGTTGAGCGTCAGGCTGACGGCCAGTGGCGCGTCGCCGGTGCGGGGAGCACAGCGCCGGAGACCCTGGTGGACCTCGAACTGGAGGTGACCGACGCCGGCACCTGGTACGCGCTGGGCATGGATGACTGGGGCGAGGTGTTCGAAGCGGGCCAGGCCGTGACGGTAGGCCATCGGGTGCGGCCGACCCTGATGGAGGGCTGGCTGTATGAGGTCACCCAGGCGGGCAACCTCCCGGCGAGCGAGCCGGAGTGGTGGCCGATTCTCGGCGAGAACCCGCCCCGCCTGATCGGAACGGCTCGCCTGCAGGCGGTGCGCTACTACCAGCCCCTTGGCCTCGGGCCTGTCCCTGTCGAGATGACCTGATGCTGACACACGATGCGACGTGCGCCTGGCAGCCAGCCCGGCGCCTGGGTGACCTTGCGCACCTTTCTACCTGGTCGACCGTGCCCGAGCGCGAGCGGGGCTCGCTGCACCGCTGGGGGACCGGCGATGTGGTCGACGCTCGATCCGGTGATGGATGGGGCTCGGTGGCGACGGCCGACCAGGCGCTGGCCGGGGAGTGGGGCGCTGGCTCGACCGCTGACGCCGGCGCTGCTGGTGGCTGGGGAGCGGTGCCCGAGCGGGACAGCGGTGCATGGCTGGCCTGGTCGCGGCGGCTGCCGCAGCGTGACGCGCGGTTGCGCCTGATCTATCGCCCTCTGCCGCCCTGGAAGGACACAGGGCAGGTACCTGGCTGGAACCGTAGCGACGAGTTCGGCCCGACACGGGATGCGGTCAGCGAGCAGCTGGGCAGCCTGTACGTTCCGGGCTCGGTGCTGGAGTTCAGTTTCGGCGGCGCCAGGTACACCCCATCCACCACGCCCCTGGCGTTCTTCGACTTTCGCTACGTGGCGCCGGTGCATGCCATCCAGCCGCGCGACAGCGGGGTGGCGGTGCACTTCACGCCGGCCCGGATCATCGAGGCGATGCGCACCACGCCGTGGGGCTGGGGCACGCCGACGGACCCGAAGCCTACAGGGATTGTTTACCCGGACTATCCGGGGCCAGTGGTCGTGGTCGACCCGCCCCAGGAGCCCGACATTCTGGAGACCTACATGATCGCCAACACAGTTACCCTGGTTGACGTGGCCACCAACACGCCGCTGGATGCGGTCAGCATCGACATCGGCCTGGACATTGATAGCTTCGCCTGGACCTTCAGCGCAGAACTGTTCGGCCGCACCTCGCTGAACCTGGTAAAGCAAGACGCCGACGGCCCGAAGACGGTAGAGCTAACGATCAACGGCTGGGTGTGGCGCTTCTTGGTGGAGCGCTACAGCGGAAGCGGCCGGCTCGGGAGCGAGCGCTACACCATCAGCGGCAGCAGCCGGACCCAGCTGCTGGCGTCACCCTACGCGCCCGCACGCAGCGGCATGAACACCGTGGGCCTCACCGCCCGCAACGTCGTGGACGATCAGCTGGAGTTCACCGGCTTTGCCGCCAGCTGGGACACGGTGGCCATGGGGCCGCCGGACTGGACGCTGCCGGCCGGCGCGTTTAGCTATTCGGAGATGACGCCCATGGAGGTGGTCCACCGTCTGGCCGAGGTCGCCGGCGGAATCGTGCGGCCATCCCTGGCCGGGGACGCTTTCACCATCCTGCCGCGCTACCGCGAGGCGACCTGGTTCTGGGGGAGTGCAGTCCCGGACTGCATCGTGCCGGCGGAGATCGTTGCGGAGTGGGGCGGCGAGTGGAGCCCGCAGACGGCCTGGAATTACGTCTATGTGAGCGGCATCAACTACGGCGTGTCGGTGCAGGTGCGCCGCGCAGGCACAGCTGGTGATGTCGCGGCGCCGGACGTGATGGAGGAGTGGATGACCGGCACCGACGTCGGCCGCTCGCGCGGCCTCTGCGAGCTGAGCAAGGGCGGTAACCAGTCCATCGAGACGCGCCGCATCCCGCTGTTCGAGCAAGGCGGCAGCGCGCCGGGGCTGGTACAGCCGGGCATGCTGGTGGAGTTCCGTGACCCCGAGGAGACCTGGCGAGGCCTGTGCCTGGGCGTGAACATCCGCGCCGAGGGCGTCGGGGCCTCCAAGGTCTGGCAGACGCTGAAGATCGAGCGCCATTACGAGGAGGGCGGCACCTGATGGCAACCGTGAACCCTTGGAAAAAGTTCATCGGCCTGCTGCCTGGCGGCTCCAAGACGGTGGGGGAGGTGGTGAGCGTCAACTCCTCGGCCGGCACCAGCGTGGTGGAGCTGCGCAACGGTAGCCAGGTGGTCGCCCGCGGCACCTCTGTGGCGGCCGGACAGAATGCCTTCATCAGCGATGGCCAGGTGATGGGGCAGGCGCCGAGCCTGCCGCAGTACGACTTCGAAGTCTGAGCCAGCAGGCCAGGCGCTCCCAAGCCCGCACTTCGGCGGGCTTTTTCATGCCCGGAGAAAAGCATGAGCGATCGTGAAGTGGATGTGTTGGCGCGGACCCTGTGGGGCGAAGCGCGCGGCGAAGGGTTCGCCGGCATGGTGGCGGTCGGGTTCACCATCAAGAACCGTGCGGCCCGCCCAGGCTGGTGGGGGAAAGACATCATCAGCGTTTGCCAGCACCCCTGGCAGTACAGCTGCTGGAACGTGAAAGACCCGAATCATCAGTACCTGAGCGGCGCCCGGCCGATCCCCTCGGCGGAATACGTGAAGGCGCGCGAGGCGGCGCTGGTCGTCATTGCGGGCCGACAGGCCGACCCGACGGGCGGAGCCACGCACTACTACTCGACCAGCCTCAAGACGCCGCCGGCCTGGTCGGTGAAAGCCAAGCAGACGGTGCAGATCGGTCGGCACCGCTTCTTCCGCGATGTGCCGTAGGAGGTGACGATGCTGACGTTTTCATGGAAGGTCGGCGCGCTGGCGCTGGCGGCCGCCTTGCTTGTGGGTGTCGGTGCGGCCGGCGGGGTATGGCTCAGTTCTGAGCAATATGCCCCGCAGCTCAAGGACCAGGGCGAGAGGCTGACGGCCTGCACCATGGCGCGCGACAACGTGCTGGCGCTGGTGACGGAGCAGGGCGCCAAGCTCGGCGAACTGTCGAACCAGGCCCAGCAGCGGCAGGCGAAGGCGGCACAGGCTGTCGCCGATGCGCAGCAGCAGGCTGGCCAGCACTACGCCGCCGCCCAGCGGCTGCAGCAGGAGCGCGCCGAGGGAGACCCGGCCTCAGTGGCAGAGGCGCTGATCGACAAGGAGCTGGGGCTATGAAGTGGCTTCTGGTGTTGGTGGTCGCGCTGGCGGGATGCGCCGGCCAGGTCGAGCCTGAGCCGCGCACGGTGCGCGTGGAGGTGCCGATGGCGGTCCCGTGTCGGGCGCCTGAGGTTCAGGTGCCTACATGGGCCACGGCTTCGCTGGAGAAGGGCGACAGCTTGCAGGCCAAGGTGCGTGCTCTGCTGGCGGAGCTGGAGCAGCGGAAGGGCTATGAGGTGCAGTTGCTGGCGGCGGTGCAGGCCTGCCAGTCATAGGCAGAAACGAGAAGCCCCGCATTGCTGTGCGGGGCTTCAAGACGTCTGCTTACTTACGCGGGACATCACGAGATGAGCCGTTCCGTCGGCTGCATGCTGACTATAGCCAGTGCGTGGCGGATCGCCAGTGTTCGCGGGTTGGGTACGAGAAGAGGCTGGACGCGGCGGTGCAGGCATGCCAATAAAAAAGGCCGCCAAGAACAAGTCGTCCGAGGCGGCCTACAAGGAGTGCAAATGCGTGCAAGCAAATGCTCTCGAATTGTAAGGTTTTAGGCTGGTCGGCACAAACAAGAAGCCCCGCTGGGGAGGCGGGGCTTCAGGACTTCGCTATAGGGGTTAAACGGGCAGCCGATCCGTCGGCTGCACACTGACTATAGCCAATGCGCGGCGAAGAGCCAGTGTTCGCGGAGTAGGCTACGAGAGGAAGCTGGCGGCGGCAGTGCTGTGCTACCGTTCCGCCAATTGGTATTGCTGAAAGGGGAGCTGGTCATGTCCAAGGACAAATTGGTTGTATCGAAGGGTAAAGCGGTTGTATCGAAGGGCTGGCTGGCAAAGCTCGGCACTGGTGTCCTTTGGGTTATGGACGTGATGGACGAGCCCAAAAAGCGTCGAGAGCAAGCTGAGAAAGCCCGACGTGCTCGATATAGCGGCTCCGGAACACCGGAGCAGAACTACTCAGCTGACGAGGTTCGCCGGCTTGTTGACGATGCGTATCAAAAGGGCGGAAACGATCTCCGCCAGGGCGTCATCGATGAGTACAACCGACGCTGAACTATAACGGTTCGATCAGCTGCGCACCCTGGTTCCTGACGCTCCCGACATCCGTGGAGATGCGGTAGGCCTCGAAGTCCTGCCGCGCCAGGGCGATGGTGTCGTAGGCCAATTCCAGTGAGGTCTCCGGCGACAACCAGGTGGCCCATTGCTCCGGCGACAGGATCACGGGCATCCGGTGGTGAACTGCAGCCACCAGCCCCTCGGCCTCCTTGGTCAGCAGCGCGCAGGAGGTGATCGGCTCACCCTCCAGTGGCGACCAGGTTGACCAGATCCCGGCGATCGCCATCACGCCGTTATCGATGGCGTGATGGTAATAGGGCTGGTTCACGGCGCGGCCGGCCTTGTTCTTCACCGGCTCCTTCTCGTTCCACTCATACCAGCCAGCAGCCGGCATCAGGCAGCGTTTGTGCCGGATCGCATCCCGCCACATCGGCTTCGTCGCTGCTTCCTCGCTCCGAGCGTTGAAGGTAAGCGCCGGAAGCTTCTCCTGCTTCCACCAGAACGGGATCAGCCCCCAGCGGGCGGCCACCACTTCCTGTTCTCCCGTCTCGTTCAGGATCACCATGGGCACTTGATTGGTCGGCGCGACGTTGTATGCGCGATTGATCCAGCGCCCGGAGTTCCTCCTTCCGATATGCCAGTACCGCTCCATCGCGGCTTCCTCTGGCGTCACGTATCTCCCGCACATTCCCAGATCCTCAAACAGCAACCCGGATAAAGCCTAGCCCGGAGCAGCGGGCACATTCGTCCAAATTGGCGAGGCGTGTGGAGCAGCGGAAGGGTTATGAGGTGCAGTTGGTCGCTGCCGTGCTTACCTGCAGTGGCTAGCCTTGGTGCCGGCAGCGATCAAGGCTTCGGCTGGGCGGGTTGCAAAATTGCAGGTGGCTGGGAAGCGACACTCTGTTGGCCGCTGTTGAATGCCTGCGTAATGGCTGACTTGGCAATGTCAGCAATCGTGCTCTGCGCCAATGACCAAGCCCCACCGATAAGGAATAGGATGCCGGCAACAACAATCGCAGCGATTTTGCTGGTGAGCGAAATCTTGGTCTTAACCTCTTGAACTGCGTCGCTCAGGGCTTCCAGTTTCGTCTCGTGTTTATTGGTGGAGTCTTTGGATGCGCTCTCCAGTCGTTCTATCAGGGTGCTTAGGTGCTGAACCTGCCCAGTGAGAGTACCCATCGACTTCTGCAACTCCATGATTGTCTGGAGCGTAAAGCTGTGGTCCGGCAGCCCATAGCCCTGGGGCGTGCCAGTGGGGAGTTGGCCGCTAGGCGTGCTAGTCGTGCTGGGGCGGTGGCCTTGATCACGCCCTCCCATCACTGCCCCTCCCAATGTGTTTTGATCCACTCCCATGTATCAGTGCTTGCTCTTCCCCAATATGACGCAACCGCGATAACGATGCCTGAGCCGTTCTGACCTTCGGAAATTCCCAGGTAATTGCTGAGCTCAACCGAAGTGCCCTTGTAGCTAACGAGGAACTCTCCGCGAGGAAGCTCATACCATTGCAGCACTTCAGGCGGGCTTCTCTTGATCGCATTGGCTAGGCGCGAGTCGCTCGGATCAAGATCAGAGATGACGGTAAAGATGGCCATGACGTTCCTTCTATACGGCTGGATCAACCCAGCAATACGGCATTGCACCGAAAACCTGAGGAATATATGGGTCAGGTTTCAACAAGACAATAACAGATATAGATGCAAATGGCCGTATGCGCATTACGCCAAAATTACGCCATCAGAAAAGAAAAAACCCGTAAGAACAATGTCTTACGGGTTTTATTTGGTGCCCCGGGAGAGACTCGAACTCTCACTCTGTCGCCAGAAACGGATTTTGAATCCGCCGCGTCTACCATTCCGCCACCGAGGCAATGGCGCGGCAGTATAGGGAGACGCTCTGCGTCGGTCAATCGGTGCGAATGGTCAGAAATGGGCAATTCCAGTAAGATGTTCGCCCCTTCGAGATAGCTCCCTTCATGCGCGTCGCTGACTTTCATTTCGACCTGCCCGAGGCGCTGATCGCCCGCCATCCGCTCGCGGAACGCCGCTCCAGCCGTCTGCTGGTGCTGGACGGACCGAGCGGCGAGCTCAGCCACCGGCAATTCACCGACATTCTCGGCTTCCTCAAGCCGGGTGACCTGATGGTGTTCAACAACACCCGGGTAATTCCTGCTCGCCTGTTCGGCCAGAAGGCCTCTGGCGGCAAGCTGGAAATCCTCGTGGAGCGCGTGCTGGACAGCCATCGCGTGCTGGCCCACGTGCGCTCCAGCAAATCGCCCAAGCCGGGTTCGAAGATCCTTATCGACGGCGGTGGCGAGGCCCAGATGCTGCAGCGCCACGATGCGCTGTTCGAGCTGGGCTTTAGCGAGGAAGTGCTGCCGCTGTTGGATCGCGTCGGCCACATGCCGCTGCCGCCCTATATAGACCGTCCGGATGAAGATGCCGACCGCGAGCGCTACCAGACTGTCTATGCCGAGCGCGCGGGCGCCGTTGCCGCCCCGACCGCCGGCCTGCACTTCGATGAGGCGCTGCTGGAGTCGATCCGCGGCAAGGGCGTGGACACCGCCTTTGTCACCCTGCACGTTGGCGCCGGTACCTTCCAGCCAGTACGCGTGGAGCGCATCGAAGACCACCACATGCACAACGAATGGCTGGAAGTCAGCCAGGATGTGGTCGACGCCGTGGCCGCCTGCAAGGCCCGCGGTGGTCGCGTGGTTGCCGTGGGCACCACCAGCGTGCGTTCGCTGGAAAGCGCCGCCCGCGATGGCGTGCTCAAGCCGTTCAGCGGCGACACCGATATCTTCATTTTCCCCGGGCGGCCGTTCCATGTGGTCGACGCCCTGGTGACCAATTTCCACCTGCCGGAATCCACCCTGCTGATGCTGGTCTCTGCCTTCGCTGGCTACCCGGAGACCATGGCCGCCTATGCAGCGGCGGTGGAGCAGGGCTATCGCTTCTTCAGCTACGGCGATGCCATGTTCATCACCCGCAACCCGGCTCCGCGCGGCCCCGAGGACTGATCCATGAGCTTCATGAAATTCGAACTGCTGGCCACCGAGGGCAAGGCCCGTCGCGGCCGCCTGACCTTCCCCCGCGGCGTGGTGGAAACCCCGACGTTCATGCCGGTGGGCACCTACGGCACCGTGAAGGGCATGCTCCCGCACGACATCGAGGGCATCGGCGCGCAGATCATCCTCGGCAACACCTTCCACCTGTGGCTGCGCCCGGGCACCGAGGTGATCCAGAAGCACGGCGACCTGCATGACTTCATGCAATGGAAGGGGCCGATCCTCACCGACTCGGGCGGCTTCCAGGTGTTCAGCCTGGGCGCGCTGCGCAAGATCAAGGAGGAGGGCGTGTACTTTGCTTCGCCGGTCGATGGCGCCAAGGTCTTCATGGGCCCGGAAGAGTCCATGGCCGTCCAGCGTGCGCTGGGCTCGGACATCGTGATGATCTTCGACGAGTGCACCCCGTACCCGGCGGAGTTCGACGTGGCCAAGCGCTCCATGGAGCTGTCGTTGCGCTGGGCCAAGCGCTCGAAAATCGCCCACGGCGACAGCCCGTCGGCGCTGTTCGGCATCGTCCAGGGCGGCATGCACGAAGAGTTGCGCATGCGCTCACTCGAAGGCTTGCAGGAAATCGGCTTCGACGGCCTGGCCATCGGCGGCCTGTCGGTCGGCGAGCCCAAGGAAGAAATGATCCGCGTGCTCGACTTCCTGCCGCCGCACATGCCGGCCGACAAACCTCGTTACCTGATGGGTGTGGGCAAACCCGAGGACCTCGTGGAAGGTGTGCGCCGGGGCGTCGACATGTTCGACTGCGTCATGCCTACCCGCAACGCGCGCAATGGTCACCTTTTCGTTGACACCGGGGTGATCAAGATCCGCAACGCGGTGCACAAACATGACGAATCGCCGCTGGACCCGACCTGCGATTGCTACACCTGCAAGCACTTCTCCCGCGCCTACCTCTACCACCTGGACAAGTGCGGCGAAATGCTCGGCAGCATGCTCAATACCATCCACAACTTGCGGCATTATCAGCGGCTTATGGCTGGTTTGCGCGAGGCAATCCAACAGGGTAC
Source organism: Pseudomonas sp. (assembly GCF_002796985.1). GTDB lineage: Bacteria > Pseudomonadota > Gammaproteobacteria > Pseudomonadales > Pseudomonadaceae > Pseudomonas. The sequence goes on from NZ_PEKX01000002.1 coordinate 28,831, forward strand.
ATTGGCGAACTTTGTCGACGCCTTCTACGCCAAGCGCGGCCTTCCCGTGCCGCCGCTGGCGGACTGACCTTATTCATCGAAAAAGCTTTGAGACAGGAGTTTCCAATGAGTTTTCTGATTCCCGCTGCCTACGCTGACGCCGCAGCTCCCGCCGCTGCTGCAGGCCCTGCCGGCACCGGCTTCGAGTGGATTTTCCTGGTTGGTTTCCTGGTCATCTTCTACCTGATGATCTGGCGTCCCCAGGCCAAGCGCTCCAAAGAGCACAAGAACCTGCTGTCCGGCCTGCAGAAGGGCGATGAAGTCGTCACTTCCGCCGGTATCGCCGGCAAGGTCACCAAGGTTGCCGATGACTTCGTCGTCGTCGAGGTTTCCGACAACGTCGAGCTGAAGTTCCAGAAGGCCGCCATCGCCGCCACCCTGCCGAAAGGCACCCTGAAGGCGATCTGATCCTCCACTTAGAAACCCAACCGACGGGGCGCAAGATGCGCCCCGCGTCATAACGGGCGGTGTCATGCTCAACAAGTATCCCCTGTGGAAGTATCTGCTGATCCTGGCGGTCCTGGCCGTCGGTTTCATCTACTCCGCACCCAACCTCTATCCTGACGATCCGGCCGTCCAGATCAGTGGCGCGAGCACCGCGCTACAGATTTCCCAGGCCGACGTGGACAAGGCCGGCAAGGCGCTGACCGATGCGGGCATCGCCGTCAAGGCGAGCTCCCTCGGCAAGAACAGCGGTCTGATCCGCCTGGTCAAGCAGGAAGACCAGTTGCCCGCCAAGGACATCGTCCGCCGTGCGCTGGGTGACGATTACGTAGTCGCCCTGAACCTGGCTCAGACCACGCCGAACTGGCTGCGCAACATCGCCGCCCACCCGATGAAGCTGGGTCTCGATCTGTCCGGTGGTGTGCACTTCCTGCTGGAAGTGGACATGGACAAGGCCGTCGACGCCCGCATGAAGGTGTACGAGAACGAGGTCAAGAGCGCCCTGCGTAAAGAGCGCGTGCGCTACCGCAGCCTGCCCGTACAGGATGGCGGTATCCAGCTGGGCTTCAGCGAAGAAGCCGACCTGGACAAGGCCAAGGCGATCATCGCCAAGGATTTCCGCGATTTCGAGGCTACCCAGAGTGAGCGCAATGGCATGCAGGTCCTGCGCCTGGCCATGACCGCCACCAAACTGGCTGAAATCCGCGAATACTCGATCAAGCAGAACCTCACCACCGTCCGCAACCGCGTGAACGAGCTGGGCGTGTCCGAGCCGCTGGTACAGCGCCAGGGCGCCAACCGCATCGTGGTCGAGCTGCCGGGCGTGCAGGACACCGCCGAAGCCAAGCGTATCCTCGGCAAGACCGCCAACCTGGAGTTCCGCCTGGCCGCTGAGCCGGATGCGATCAAGTCCTCCACCGAAACCTTCGACTTCCGCGAGCCGCGCCGTCCGCCGGCGACCCTGGAGCGTGGTGTGATCATCACCGGTGACCAGGTCACCGATGCCAGCGCAAGCTTTGACGAGAACGGTCGCCAGCAGGTGAACATCCGTCTGGATGGCCACGGCGGCGAGCTGATGAACCGCGCGACCCGCAACAACGTCGGCCGCAGCATGGCTGTGGTGTTCATCGAGCAGAAGCCGATCACCCGCTATACCAAGCAGGTTGTCGACGGCGTCGAGCAGGAAGTGGCTGTTCCGGCGTTCAAGGAAGAGAAGCAGATCATCAGCCTGGCGACCATCCAGTCGCCGCTGGGCAACCAGTTCCGCATCACCGGCCTGGACGCTCCGGGCGAGTCCTCGGAGCTGGCCCTGCTGCTGCGCGCCGGTGGCCTGGCCGCGCCGATGTACTTCGCCGAAGAACGCACCATCGGCCCGAGCCTGGGTGCGGACAACATCGCCAAGGGTATCGACGCCTCCCTTTGGGGCATGGTCTTCGTCTCCCTGTTCATCATTGTCATCTACCGCTTCTTCGGCGTGATCGCCACCGTCGCCCTGGCCTTCAACATGGTCATGCTGGTGGCGCTGATGTCGATCCTCGGTGCGACCCTGACCCTGCCGGGTATCGCGGGTATCGTGCTGACCATGGGCATGGCGGTGGACGCCAACGTGCTGATCTTCTCGCGGATACGCGAGGAGCTGGCGTCAGGCATGTCGGTGCAGCGAGCGATCCATGAAGGTTTCAACCGCGCCTTCACCGCGATCATCGACGCCAACCTGACCTCGCTGCTGGTCGGCGGCATCCTCTACGCCATGGGTACCGGCCCGGTGAAGGGCTTCGCCGTGACCATGTCCCTCGGTATTCTCACCTCGATGTTCACCGCCATCCTGGTCACCCGCGCAATGGTCAACCTGATCTACGGCGGCCGCGACTTCAAGAAGCTGTGGATCTAAGGGGGCAGAGATGAATATCAAGATCGGTACTATCAACTTCATGGGCGTGCGCAACATTGCGTTCGCCGCGACCCTGATCCTGACCCTGATCGCCCTCGGCAGCTGGGTCTTCAAGGGCATCAACTTTGGCCTGGACTTCACCGGCGGTACGTCGATCAAGCTGACCTACGAGCAGCCTGCCGACCTCTCCAAGGTGCGTGAACAACTGGTTGCCGCTGGCTACAGCGAGGCCGTGGTACAGAGCTTCGGCGATACCAAGGACGTGCTGGTGCGTATGCCCAGCGAAGACCCTGAACTGGGCAAGAAGGTCGCCACTGCACTGCAGAAGGCCGATGCTTCCAACCCGGCCAAGGTGAATGGTGTCGAGTATGTCGGCCCGCAAGTGGGTGAAGAGCTTCGCGACCAGGGTGGCCTCGGCATGCTCCTGGCGCTGGGTGGCATCCTGCTGTACGTGGGCTTCCGCTTCCAGTGGAAGTTTGCCCTGGGTGCGATCCTCTCGCTGATCCACGATGCCATTATCGTGATGGGCGTGCTGTCGTTCTTCCAGATCACCTTCGACCTGACCGTGCTTGCCGCGGTGCTGGCGGTGGTGGGCTACTCGCTGAACGACACCATCGTGATCTTCGACCGGGTGCGCGAAAACTTCCGAGTGCTGCGCAAGGCCAGCCTGATCGACAACATCAACATTTCGACCAGCCAGACCCTGCTGCGGACCATCGCCACTTCGGTGTCGACGCTGTTGGCTATTGCCGCGCTGCTGTTCTTCGGCGGCGACAACCTGTTCGGTTTCTCCATCGCCCTGTTCGTCGGCGTGATGGCGGGTACCTATTCGTCGATCTATATCGCCAACGTGGTGCTGATCTGGCTGAACCTGTCCAGCGAGGACCTGATTCCTCCGCCGAGCAAGGAAGCCGACGAGCGCCCGTAATAGAGCGCTTCCGGCCTTTGGCAGAAAACTCCCGCTTCGGCGGGAGTTTTCGTTTGTCGGCGCTGTGTCACGAGTCGGCTGGAACTTTCTTATAATTGGATCGCTCCAAGGCAAGGTAAAGGGCAATGCCCGAATGAGAAGAAAGACCAGGAGAACTTTATGAACAAGTCGTTGCTAATCGGTACCGTGCTGGGCGCTGTAGGCGTGACTGCCGGTGGTGCTGTGGCTACCTACAGTCTGGTGGACCGTGCGCCGCAATATGCCGAGGTGCTCGCCGTTCAGCCGGTCAAGGAAACCATCAAGAATCCGCGCCAGGTCTGCAAGGACGTGGCGGTGACCCACCAGCGTCCGGTGAAGGACCAGCACCAGATTGCCGGTACGGCGATTGGCGCCATTGCCGGTGGCCTGCTGGGCAACCAGATCGGTGGCGGCAACGGCAAGAAGATTGCCACCGTAGCTGGCGCGATCGGCGGCGGCTACGCCGGTAACAAGGTGCAGGAGGGCATGCAGGAGCGTGACACCTACACCACCACCGAAACTCGTTGCAGCACCGTCAATGACACCAGCGAGAAAGTCGTGGGTTACGACGTGAAGTACCTGCTCGACGGCAAGCCCGGCCAGGTCCGCATGGACCGCGATCCGGGCTCGCAGATTCCGGTCGACAAGAGCGGTCGACTGGTCCTGGGTCAGCAATAAGCAGTCGCCAGGTGTGGAATGAAAAGGGCGCCCGATGGGCGCCTTTTTCTTTTCCGCTGTTTGTAGGGGCGAGCTTGCTCGCGAACCGCCCAGCATCGTCGCTGGAATGAAAAGCTTAGCGAGCAAGCCAGCCCCTATAGGTCGCGCGTTCTCGCGGGCACAAAAAAGCCCGGCATTGCCGGGCTTTTTCTCGTGGCTCAGGCTCAGCGCTTGAGCGACGGCGGCAGGTGCGGCTGGATGCTGGTCAGCAGGGCCTTGAAGCACTTGGTGTTGCCGGCAACGATCTGGCCCTTCTCGAGGAACTCGTGACCGCCGGTGAAATCGCTCACCAGGCCGCCCGCTTCCTGGATCAGCAGGGCGCCAGCGGCCATGTCCCATTCGGACAGGCCGAACTCCCAGAAGGCGTCGTAACGGCCGGCGGCGACGTAGGCCAGGTCCAGGCTGGCGGCGCCGGCGCGGCGGATGCCGGCGGTCTGGCCGACCAGGCTGCGGAACATGCCCAGGTAGGCGTCCAGGTTGTCCATCTGGCTTTCGCGGAACGGGAAGCCGGTACCCAGCAGTGCGCCTTCCAGGCTCTTGCGGTTGCTGACGCGCAGGCGGCGGCCGTTCAGCGCGGCGCCACGACCACGGCTGGCGGTGAATTCTTCCTGGCGGATCGGGTCGAGGACCACGGCGTGTTCGAGACGGCCGCGGTATTTGCAGGCGATGCTGACGGCGTAGTGCGGAACGCCGTGGATGAAGTTGGTGGTGCCGTCCAGCGGATCGATGATCCACAGGTAGTCGGCGCCTTCGCCGCTGCCTTCGAGTACACCGCCTTCTTCGCCCATGATCCCGTGGTTCGGGTAGGCCTTGCGCAGGGCGGTGACGATGGAGAGCTCGGCAGCGCGATCGACTTCGGTGACGTAGTCGTTGGCTTCTTTCTCGTTGACCGACAGGGTATCCAGGCGTTCGATGGAGCGGAAGATCAGTTCACCGGCGCTGCGAGCGGCGCGCAGGGCGATATTCAGCATAGGCTGCATGGAGAGGTCACCTGGGTCGTTAAAGAAAGCCGGACATTCTAGCAGAAAGCCACGGCGTTCATAGAGCGGCCTGTCGCCTGCGTGGCGCAAGCCCCACCGCTGCGGTAGGATTCCCTCCCTTTTTTCGCTTTTGTGTGGGGTCGCAGGCGTTGCTCGACAGAATTCGCGTGGTGCTGGTCAACACCAGTCATCCCGGCAATATCGGCGGTACGGCCCGTGCGATGAAGAACATGGGCCTTTCGCGACTGGTCCTGGTCGATCCGATGGATTTCCCCAGCGGTGAGGCGCGTGCGCGCGCTTCCGGCGCTGATGACATTCTCGATTCGGCCGTGGTCGTGCCCACTCTGGAGGATGCCTTGGCGGGTTGCAGTCTGGTGCTCGGCACCAGCGCGCGTGATCGCCGCATCCCCTGGCCGCTGCTCGATCCGCGTGAGTGCGGCGCCACCAGTGTTGAGCATGTCCAGCAGGGTGGCGAGGTTGCGCTGGTGTTTGGCCGCGAATACGCCGGCCTGACCAACGAAGAGCTGCAGCGATGTCAGTTCCATGTGCACATCCCGTCCAATCCTGACTTCAGCTCGCTGAACCTGGCGACGGCGGTGCAGGTGCTGGTCTACGAGGTGCGCATGGCCTGGCTGGCCGTTCAGGGGCAGCCGACCAAGCACGAGAAAGTCGAGTCCACGGCGATGCTCAACAGCGTCCCGGTGACGTCGGATGAGCTGGAGCGCTTCTATGCGCACCTGGAATCGACCCTGGTGGATATCCAGTTCCTCGACCCGCAGAAGCCGCGCCACTTGATGTCGCGCCTGCGCCGCCTGTACGGCCGCAGCGGTGTCAGCAAGCTGGAGATGAATATCCTGCGGGGTATCCTCACCGAGACACAGAAGGCTGCCCGTGGGGAGCTTTCCAAGCGGAGTGATGAAGATGTTTGAGCGTGTACGCGAAGATATCCAGAGCGTATTTCATCGTGACCCGGCGGCGCGCAACGCCTTCGAGGTGCTGACCTGCTATCCGGGTCTGCACGCCGTCTGGCTGCATCGCCTGGCCCATGGCCTGTGGGCGTCCGGCTGGAAGTGGCTGGCGCGCATGGTGTCGAACTTCGGTCGCTGGATGACCGGCATCGAGATCCATCCGGGCGCGAAGATCGGTCGCCGCTTCTTTATCGACCACGGCCTGGGCATCGTCATCGGCGAGACCGCCGAGATCGGCGACGACGTGACCCTCTATCAGGGCGTGACCCTGGGCGGCACCAGTTGGAACAAGGGCAAGCGTCACCCGACCCTGGCTGACGGTGTCGTGGTAGGGGCGGGCGCCAAGGTGCTCGGTCCGTTCACTGTCGGTGCTGGCGCCAAGGTCGGTTCCAACGCGGTGGTGACCAAAGAAGTGCCGCCGGGCGCGACCGTCGTGGGTATCCCGGGGCGCATCATCATCAAGGATGATGCCGATCAGGCGGCCAAGCGTCAGGCCATGGCGGAAAAGCTCGGCTTCGATGCCTACGGCGTCAGCCAGGACATGCCCGACCCGGTGGCGCGCGCCATCGGCCAGTTGCTCGACCACCTGCAGGCGGTCGATGGTCGTTTGGAGGGTGTGTGCAAAGCTCTGACGGCTCTGGGTAGCGACTATTGTGCGAAAGATCTTCCGATTCTGCGGGAAGAGGACTTCGCCGGGGTGAAGGACGAGGAGAGCAGCAAGTCGGCGCAGTGATGCGCCAGCCCTTGCATTGCTGCTAGAATACGGCGCCGCTCGCTGGTTAAATCCGACTAAAGTAATAGGTCTTATAGTTGACTTAAATAGTCGGAAAAGAGCATACTTTTCCCCATACCAGCGATTCTTCCGGAATTTCCCATGCGATTGACCACCAAAGGCCGCTATGCCGTCACCGCCATGCTCGATCTGGCGTTGCACGCCCAGCGTGGTCCGGTTTCTCTCGCCGATATCTCCGAGCGCCAGGGTATCTCCCTGTCCTATCTGGAACAGCTGTTCGCCAAGTTGCGCCGTGGCAACCTGGTGATCAGCGTGCGTGGTCCCGGTGGCGGCTACCAGCTGTCCCGCGACATGACCGGCATCCACGTCGCCCAGGTGATCGATGCGGTCAACGAGTCGGTCGACGCCACCCGCTGCCAGGGTCAGGGCGACTGCCACTCCGGCGATACCTGCCTGACCCACCACCTGTGGTGCGACCTCAGTCAGCAGATTCACGAGTTCCTCAGCGGCATCAGCCTGGCCGACCTGGTCGAGCGCCGCGAAGTTCAAGAGGTCGCCCAGCGCCAGGACGAGCGTCGCTGCTCGGGCAGCAAGCCACTGCGCCTCGACAAGATTGAAGCGTCCGCCATCGATTGAGCGAACGCCCGCCTGTAGGAGTTACCTGATGAGATTGCCGATTTACCTCGACTATTCCGCCACCACCCCGGTGGATCCGCGTGTCGCTCAGAAAATGGCCGACTGCCTGCTGGTTGACGGCAACTTCGGCAACCCGGCCTCGCGCTCCCACCTCTTCGGCTGGAAGGCCGAGGAAGCGGCTGAGAATGCCCGTCGCCAGGTCGCCGAGCTGGTCAATGCCGACCCCCGCGAGATTGTCTGGACTTCCGGTGCCACCGAGTCCGACAACCTTGCCGTCAAGGGCGTCGCGCATTTCTATGCGACCAAGGGCAAGCACATCATCACCTCGAAGATCGAGCACAAGGCGGTCCTGGATACCTGCCGCCAGTTGGAGCGCGAAGGTTTCGAAGTGACCTACCTGGAGCCGACTCCCGAGGGCATCATCACCCCGGCGATGGTCGAGGCCGCCCTGCGTGACGACACCATCCTGGTCTCGGTCATGCATGTGAACAACGAAGTCGGCAGCATCAACGACATCGCTGCCATCGGTGAGCTCACCCGCTCGCGCGGCATCCTGCTGCACGTCGACGCTGCCCAGTCCGCCGGCAAGGTGGACATCGACCTGGAGAAACTCAAGGTCGACCTGATGTCCTTCTCCGCCCACAAGGTCTACGGCCCCAAAGGCATGGGCGCACTGTACGTGCGCCGCAAGCCGCGCGTGCGCCTGGAAGCCCAGATGCACGGTGGCGGCCACGAGCGCGGCATGCGTTCGGGCACCCTGGCGACTCACCAGATCGTCGGCATGGGCGAAGCCTTCCGCATCGCCAAGGAAGAAATGCACCAGGAAATGGCCCGTATCGAAGGCCTGCGCAAGCGCTTCTTCGATCAGGTGCAGGACCTGGAAGAGCTGTACCTCAATGGCAGCCCGACTTCCTACGCGCCGAACATCCTCAACGTCAGCTTCAACTACGTCGAGGGCGAGTCGCTGATGATGTCGCTCAAGGACCTCGCCGTTTCGTCCGGTTCCGCCTGCACCTCGGCCTCGCTGGAGCCGTCCTACGTGCTCCGCGCCCTGGGTCGCAACGACGAACTGGCGCACAGCTCCATCCGTTTCAGCTTCGGCCGCTTCACCACTGAAGAAGAGGTCGACTACGCCGCCAAGAAGGTGGTGGAAGCCGTTTCCAAGCTGCGTGAACTCTCGCCGCTGTGGGATATGTTCAAAGAGGGTGTCGACCTGTCCAAGGTCGAATGGCAGGCCCACTGACCCGCCCCATAGAAGTGAGGATTAGCCATGGCTTACAGTGACAAGGTCATCGACCACTACGAAAACCCGCGCAACGTCGGCAAGCTCAATGCCGAAGACCCGGATGTCGGCACCGGCATGGTCGGTGCTCCAGCCTGCGGCGACGTGATGCGCCTGCAGATCAAGGTCAACGAGCAGGGCGTCATCGAAGATGCCAAGTTCAAGACCTATGGCTGCGGATCGGCTATCGCCTCCAGCTCCCTCGCCACCGAGTGGATGAAGGGCAAGACCCTGGACGAAGCCGAGTCGATCAAGAACACCACCATCGCTGAAGAACTGGCCCTGCCGCCGGTGAAGATCCACTGCTCGGTGCTCGCCGAGGACGCCATCAAGGCGGCCGTGCGCGACTACAAGCAGAAGAAAGGTCTGCTCTGAAGCGATTCGTTGAGTAAGGAGTTCCCATGGCCATCAGCATGACCGAATCCGCCGCCAACCATGTCCGTCGTTCCCTTGAGGGGCGCGGCAAGGGTGAGGGCATTCGTCTTGGCGTGCGCACCACCGGGTGTTCCGGTCTGGCTTACGTGCTGGAGTTCGTTGACGAGCTGGCAGCCGAAGACCAGGTTTTCGAGAGCCATGGCGTGAAGGTCATCATCGACCCGAAAAGCCTGGTTTACCTCGATGGCACCGAGTTGGACTTCACCAAGGAAGGCCTCAATGAGGGCTTCAAGTTCAACAACCCGAACGTGCGCGGTGAGTGTGGCTGCGGCGAAAGCTTCAACGTCTGAGGTCGGGTGTGGGTAGTCCCTGTCACTTCGCGCTGTTCGACTTGCAGCCGGGCTTCCGGATCGATCTGGAGGTCCTCGGCAGCCGCTACCGCGAGCTGGTGCGTACTGTCCATCCGGACCGGTTCGCCGATGCCTCCGAACGCGAGCAGCGCTTGGCGCAATCGAAGGCCGCCGAGCTCAACGATGCCTACCAGACGCTGAAGAGCGTTCCGCGCCGTGCCCTGTACTTGCTGGCGCTGCGCGGTGACGCGCTGCCGCTGGAAGCCACGGTGCAGGATCCGGAGTTTCTCCTGCAGCAGATGCAGTTGCGCGAGGACCTCGAAGACCTGCAGGACAGTGCCGATCTCGATGGCGTGGCGCAATTCAAGCGTCAGCTGAAGTCCGCCCAGCAGCAGTTGGAGGCCGATTTCGCCGACTGCTGGGATGATGCCGCCCGTCGTGACCTGGCCGAACGCCTGGTACGGCGCATGCAGTTCCTCGACAAGCTGGCGCAGGAAGTGCGGCAGCTGGAAGAGCGACTCGACGATTAATCCGCGCGGCCCGTGCCGCGCCCGATAGCCTGATTAGAAACCGCATGGCCCTACTGCAGATCGCCGAGCCCGGCCAGACCCCCCAGCCACACCAGCGTCGCCTGGCGGTGGGGATTGATCTGGGCACCACGAATTCCCTGGTCGCTGCCGTGCGCAGCGGCGTCGCCGCGCCGTTGCCTGATGAGCGCGGCGAAGTGATTCTGCCCTCGGCGGTGCGTTATCTCGCCGACCGCATCGAAGTGGGCGAGAGTGTTCGCGTCACTGCCTCGCAGGATCCGCTGAACTCCATTATCTCGGTCAAGCGCTTCATGGGGCGCGGCCTGGAAGATGTGAAGCAACTGGGCGGCCAACTGCCGTACCGCTTCACCCAGGGCGAATCGCACATGCCCTTCATCGAGACCGTCCAGGGCGCCAAGAGCCCCGTGGAAGTCTCGGCTGAAATTCTCCGCGTTCTGCGCCAGCGCGCCGAATCTACTCTGGGTGGCGAGCTGGTTGGTGCGGTGATCACCGTTCCCGCCTATTTCGACGATGCTCAGCGGCAGGCCACCAAGGACGCTGCGCGTCTGGCCGGCCTGCACGTACTGCGCCTGCTCAATGAGCCGACCGCTGCCGCCGTGGCCTACGGTCTGGACAAGAATGCCGAGGGCGTGGTCGCCATCTATGACCTGGGTGGTGGTACTTTCGACATTTCCATCCTGCGCCTGACTCGTGGTGTCTTCGAGGTGCTGGCCACCGGCGGCGATACTGCCCTGGGTGGCGACGATTTCGATCATGCCATCGCTGGCTGGGTCATCGAGCAGGCCGGTATCTCGGCGGACCTCGATCCGGGCGCACAGCGCCGCCTGCTGCAGACTGCCTGCGCGGCCAAGGAAGCGCTGACCCATAGCGCCAGCGTTGTCGTGGCCTACGACGCCTGGTCGGGCGAGCTGACCCGCGCTCAGCTGGAGTCGCTGATCGACGCGCTGATTCAGCGCAGCCTCAAGTCCTGCCGCCGCGCCGTGCGTGACTCTGGTGTCGAGCTGGAAGAGGTCAGCGCCGTGGTCATGGTGGGGGGTTCCACCCGTGTGCCGCGAGTGCGCGAGCTGGTTGGTGAGCTGTTCGGTCGCGAGCCGCTGACCGATATCGACCCGGACCAGGTGGTCGCCATCGGCGCCGCCATCCAGGCTGATGCCCTGGCTGGCAACAAGCGTGGCGAAGAGCTTCTGCTGCTGGATGTCATCCCCCTGTCGCTCGGCCTGGAAACCATGGGCGGGCTGATGGAGAAGGTGATTCCGCGCAACACCACTATCCCGGTGGCTCGCGCCCAGGAGTTCACCACGTACAAAGATGGCCAGACGGCCATGATGATTCACGTGCTGCAAGGCGAGCGAGAGCTGGTCAAGGACTGTCGGTCCCTGGCGCGCTTCGAGCTGCGTGGCATTCCGCCGATGGTGGCGGGCGCGGCGAAGATCCGCGTCAGCTTCCAGGTCGACGCCGACGGCTTGCTGGGCGTTTCCGCTCGCGAGTTGTCCTCGGGTGTCGAGGCGAGCATTCAGGTCAAGCCGTCCTACGGCCTGACCGATGGCGAGATCGCCCGTATGCTGCAGGATTCCTTCCAGTATGCGGGTGATGACCTGGCTGCCCGCGCTCTGCGCGAGCAGCAGGTCGAGGCCCAGCGCCTGCTGGAGGCGGTACAGTCCGCGCTGGACGTGGATGGCGAGCGCCTGCTGGACGCCGACGAGCGTCTGGTCATCGACGCCGGCATGGACTCCCTGCGCGAGCTGGCCACAGGTAGCGATACCGTTGCCATCGAACAACAGATCAAGCGTTTGTCCCAGCTGACCGACGCCTTTGCCGCGCGCCGTATGGATGCCACGGTCAAAGCCGCACTGGCCGGTCGCCGGCTCAACGAACTCGAGGAATAAGCGAAGATGCCGCAGATCGTATTTCTGCCCAACGCCGAACACTGCCCGGAAGGCGCGGTGATCGAAGCCCAGCCGGGCGAAACCATCATGAAGGCGGCGCTGCGTAACGGCATCGAGATCGAACACGCCTGCGAGATGTCCTGCGCCTGTACCACCTGTCACGTGATCGTGCGTGAAGGCTTCAACTCGATGGAGGGCTCCGACGAGCTGGAAGACGACATGCTCGACAAGGCCTGGGGTCTGGAGGCGGATTCGCGCCTGTCCTGCCAGGCGGTAGTGGGCGAAACGGACCTGGTGGTGGAAATTCCGAAATACACCATCAACCAGGTGTCCGAAGGTCACTGAGGCGGAGCGTCGACATGAGTCTGAAATGGGTTGATGTGCTCGAAATCGCCATCCAGCTGACCGAGACCAAGCCGGATGTCGATCCGCGCTATGTGAATTTCGTCGATCTGCACCGTTGGGTGCTGGCATTGCCGGAGTTCAGTGACGATCCTTCCCGTGGCGGGGAGAAGGTCCTGGAAGCCATCCAGGCCGCCTGGATCGAAGAAGCCGACTGAGGGCGCGGCTCACTAGAGCCGCGTACCCATTTGTCATGAACCCGCGTATAATTCGCGGGTTTTATCTTTAGGTGAGCTGTCGAAAATTTCCCCGAGGGGATTTTCCAGCCGCCGGCCCTGTCGCAGTCGGGCCGGTTTCGCGGCTGCCGCCCATCGGGCGCAGCGTGCGGCAAACCCTAGAATCGCAGGAGCTCCTGGCCACGCCAGGGGCTTCTTGGCATTACCAACCTTGCTTTTCGGAGTTATTTCCATGGCCCTGCAACGTACCTTCTCCATCATCAAGCCCGACGCCGTTTCCAAGAACGTCATCGGCGAAATCCTGACCCGCTTCGAGAAAGCCGGCCTGCGCGTCGTCGCTTCCAAGATGGTTCAGCTGTCCGAGCGCGAAGCTGGCGGCTTCTACGCCGAGCACAAAGAGCGCCCCTTCTTCAAGGATCTGGTTTCCTTCATGACTTCCGGCCCGGTCGTCGTTCAGGTTCTGGAAGGCGAAGACGCCATCCTGCGCAACCGTGAGCTGATGGGCGCCACCGATCCGAAGAAAGCCGACGCCGGCACCATCCGCGCCGACTTCGCCGTTTCCATCGACGAGAACGCCGTACACGGTTCCGACTCGGAAGCTTCCGCTGCTCGCGAAATCGCTTACTTCTTCGCAAGCACCGAGGTGTGCGAGCGCATTCGCTGATAACGGCGAATGAGCGAGGGTGAATCCATGACTGATACCGCTGTAAAGGCCAACCTGCTGGGCATGACCAAGCCCCAGCTCGAGGAATTCTTCGAGTCCATCGGTGAAAAGCGCTTCCGCGCCGGCCAGGTGATGCAATGGATTCACCACTTTGGCGCCGAGGATTTCGACGCCATGACGAACGTCGGCAAGGCCTTGCGCGAAAAGCTCAAGGCCGTTGCCGAAATTCGGGGTCCGGAAATCGTCAGCCAGGATATTTCCACTGACGGTACCCGCAAGTGGGTCGTGCGCGTCGCCTCGGGCAGTTGCGTCGAGACCGTGTACATCCCGCAGGGCGGCCGCGGCACCCTGTGCGTGTCGTCCCAGGCCGGTTGCGCGCTGGACTGCAGTTTCTGCTCCACCGGCAAGCAAGGCTTCAACAGCGACCTGACCTCCGCCGAGATCATCGGCCAGGTGTGGATCGCCAACAAATCGTTCGGGACCATCCCGGCGAAGATCGACCGTGCCATTACCAACGTGGTGATGATGGGCATGGGCGAGCCGCTGCTGAACTTCGACAATGTCGTGAGCTCGATGAGCATCATGATGGAAGACCTCGGCTACGGTATTTCCAAGCGCAAGGTGACCCTGTCCACCTCTGGCGTGGTGCCGATGATCGACAAGCTCGCCGAAGTGACCGACGTGTCCCTGGCGTTGTCGCTGCATGCGCCCAATGACGAACTGCGCAACAAGCTGGTGCCGATCAACAAGAAGTACCCGCTGGAGATGCTGCTCGACGCCTGCTACCGCTACATCACGCGTCTGGGCAAGGAACGCGTGCTGACCGTCGAGTACACCCTGCTGGCCAATGTGAACGACCAGCCCGAGCATGCTGAGCAACTGGTCGCATTGCTCAAGGATTTCCCTTGCAAGATCAACCTGATTCCGTTTAATCCGTTCCCGCACTCCGGCTACGAGCGGCCGAGCAACAATGCGATCCGCCGTTTCCAGGACATGCTGCACAAAGGCGGCTTCAACGTGACCGTTCGCACCACTCGTGGCGAGGATATCGACGCCGCCTGTGGTCAGCTGGTAGGCCAGGTGATGGACCGCACTCGCCGCAGCGAACGCTATATTGCCGTGCGCGAGCTGGCAGCCGAGGCCGAGCAGGCCAACTCCACCACCAATCGAAACTGAACGAGGGAGGATTCCGATGACCCTGCGCGCCGCGCTGTGTTTACTGTTGGCAACCGTGCTGACGGGTTGCGTGACGAGTGGTAAACAGGATCCTCTGAAAACCGAGAAGGGTCGCGATGAGGCGCGTGACGCCTACATCCAGCTCGGTATTGGCTACCTGCAGATGGGCAACACCGAGCAGGCCAAGGTGCCGCTGCGCCAGGCTCTGGACATCGATTCCTCCAGCGCCGATGCCCATGCAACCCTGGCTGTGGTCTATCAGGTCGAGAAAGAGCCCAAGCTCGCCGAGAGCGAGTTTCGCAAGGCGCTGTCCTCGCGCTCGGGTGATGCGCGCATCCTGAACAACTATGCGGGCTTCCTGTTCGAGCAGAAGCGCTACCAGGAAGCCTACGACACCTACATGAAGGCCACCGAAGACGGCCTTTATTCGGAGCGTTCGCGCGTTTTCGAGAACCTCGGACTGGTCAGCTTGAAGCTCAACAATCGGGCCCAGGCCAAGGAGTTCTTCGAGAAGGCCGTGCGCCTGAATCGCAATTCGACGGGTGCTCTGATCGAGTTGGCTGACTTGAGCTACCAGGACCGCGAGTTCGTTCCCTCCCGCGGTTATTACGAGGAATACCTCAAGCGGGGCCCGCAAACCGCGCGCAGCCTGCTGCTGGGGGTTCGACTGGCAAAGATCTTCGACGACCGGGATACCGCTGCCAGCTACGGGCTGCAACTCAAGCGCCTGTATCCCGCATCTCCCGAATACCAGGCATACCAGGCGGATAAATGATGAATACGTCGCAGTCCGATGTCATCGGCACGACCCGCACCAATCCTGGCGAAACACTGCGCCAGGCGCGTGAAAGCAAGGGTTGGAGCACTGCTCAGGTCGCCGGCCAACTGAACCTGACCGAGAACGCGCTGCGTCAGCTGGAGCAGGGTTCCTTCGAGCAGTTGCCGGGGCACACCTTCGCCCGTGGTTATATCCGCGCCTACGCCAAGCTGTTGGGCATGGACCAGGCTCAAATGGTCACTGCCTTCGACCAGTACACCGGCACCGATGCCTCTGGCAGCAATGTCCAGGCCCTCGGTCGTGTGGTCGAGCCGGTACGCCTGTCGCGCAACCTGTTGCGCCTGTTCAGCCTGGTCCTGCTGGCCGTGCTGATCGGCTTTGGCTACTTCTGGTGGCAGGAACGCTCCGCGCGTCCGGCCGAGACCGGCAGCCTGAACATGGAGCACGTCGAGGTCGAGAGCGCCGACGGCACCACCGAGATTCATACCCTCGACGAGCCGGAGGACCAGGCTGTCGCCGAGGACCAGGCGAATACTCCACCGGTTCCGTCCGAGCCTGTCGGGGATAACGGCAGCGCCGAGGCGCCGGCCGAAGCCGCTCCGCCGGTCGCTGCAGCGCCAGTTACTCCCGGCGCTCCGGCTGCGGCTGAAGCTGTCCCGGCCCAGGCTCCGGCAGTACCGGCCCAGCCGCCTGTCGCACCGACCAGCCCGGCTGCTTCGCTTGCCCCCGCGCCGGCTGCCGAGGCGCCCGCCGCACCGGTGGTTGCCGCCGCCGGCCAGGGCGTGGTCAAGATTCAATTCATCGCCGATTGCTGGACCCAGGTGACCGATGCCGATGGCAAGGTCCTGTTCGAGGGTCTCAAGCGCAAGGGCGATTCGCTGGAAGTCGCTGCCAAGGCGCCGGCGCAGCTGCGCCTGGGCTTTGCCCAGGGCGCTCAGGTCAGCTACAACGGCCAGCCGGTCGAAGTCACGCCGGCGCGCGGTGGCACCGCACGCCTGAAGTTGGGTGGACAGTAAGATGCATTGCGAGTCTCCGATCAAACGTCGCCTGTCCCGCAAGATCTGGGTAGGTAACGTGCCGGTGGGTGGGGATGCCCCCATCGCCGTGCAGAGCATGACCAACACCGATACCCTGGATGTGGCCGCCACTGTTGGCCAGATCCGCCGCCTGGAAGACGCAGGCGCCGATATCGTTCGCGTCTCCGTGCCGGACATGGACGCTGCCGAAGCGTTCGGCAAGATCAAGCAGCAGGTGAAAGTCCCGCTGGTGGCCGATATCCACTTCGACTACAAGATCGCTCTGCGCGTGGCCGAGCTGGGTGTCGACTGCCTGCGCATCAACCCTGGCAACATCGGTCGCGAGGACCGCGTGAAGGCCGTGGTGGATGCCGCTCGCGAGCGCAATATCCCGATCCGCATCGGCGTCAACGCAGGCTCCTTGGAGAAGGACCTGCAGAAGAAATACGGCGAGCCCACCCCCGAGGCGCTGCTGGAATCGGCCATGCGCCACGTCGATCATCTCGACCGCCTGGACTTCCAGAACTTCAAGGTCAGCGTGAAGGCCTCCGACGTATTCATGGCCGTCGCCGCCTACCGGTTGCTGGCCAAAGAGATCGAGCAACCCCTGCACCTGGGTATCACCGAAGCCGGTGGCCTGCGTTCGGGCACCGTGAAGTCGGCTGTCGGCCTGGGCATGCTGCTCGCCGAAGGCATCGGCGACACCATCCGCATTTCCCTGGCCGCCGACCCGGTGGAAGAGATCAAGGTCGGCTTCGACATCCTCAAGTCGCTGCGCCTGCGCTCCCGTGGCATCAACTTCATCGCCTGCCCGAGTTGCTCGCGGCAGAACTTCGATGTGGTGAAGACCATGAACGAGCTGGAGGGTCGCCTGGAAGACCTGCTGGTGCCGCTGGACGTCGCCGTGATCGGTTGCGTGGTCAACGGCCCGGGCGAGGCCAAGGAGGCTCACATCGGCCTCACCGGCGGCACGCCGAACCTGATCTACATCGACGGCAAGCCGGCGCAGAAACTGCAGAACGATAACCTGGTGGATGAGCTGGAACGGCTGATCCGAGAAAAAGCGGCCGAGAAGGCCGAGGCCGACGCCGCACTCATCGTGCGCGGCTGACCGCAACAAGGATCCTAAGTGAGCAAGTCCCTGCAAGCCATCCGTGGCATGAACGACATCCTGCCGGAACAGACACCGGCCTGGCGCTATCTGGAGCGCACTTTCGCCGGCTTGCTGGACAGCTACGGCTACAGCGAGATCCGCCTGCCGATCCTCGAGTTCACCGAGCTCTTTGCGCGCGGCATCGGTGAAGGCACCGACGTGGTCGACAAGGAGATGTACACCTTCCTCGACCGCAACGGCGAATCCCTGACCATGCGTCCGGAAGGCACTGCGGGCTGCGTGCGCGCGGTGCTCGAGCACGGTCTGTCGGGCGGCGGCCAGGTGCAGAAACTCTGGTACACCGGCCCGATGTTCCGCTACGAAAAGCCGCAGAAAGGCCGCTACCGCCAGTTCCACCAGATCGGCGTGGAAGTCTTCAACCTGCCCGGCCCGGACATCGACGCCGAGCTGATCATCCTGACCTGGCGCCTGTGGCAGAAGCTGGGCATGGCCGACGCCGTGACCCTGCAGCTGAACACCCTGGGGTCCAGTGAGGCGCGTGCGCGCTATCGCGACGACCTGGTGGCTTACCTGCAGGACCGCTTCGACCAGCTCGACGAAGACAGCCAGCGTCGCATGACCACCAATCCGCTGCGTATCCTCGACAGCAAGGTGGAAAGCACCCAGGCACTGCTGGTCGGCGCGCCGAGCCTGCATGACTACCTGGATGAAGAGTCGATCGCCCACTTCGAGGGCCTCAAGGCTCGCCTGGATGCGGTCGGCCTGCGCTACGAAATCAACCAGAAGCTGGTGCGCGGCCTGGATTACTACTGCCGTACCGCGTTCGAGTGGGTGACCGACAAGCTCGGTGCCCAAGGCACCGTGTGTGGCGGCGGCCGCTACGACGGCCTGGTCAGCCAGTTCGGCGGCAAGCCGACTCCGGGTGTGGGCTTCGCCATGGGCGTGGAGCGCCTGGTGCTGCTGCTGGAAACCCTGGGCGTGGTCCCGGCCGAGCTGAATCGCCCGGCTGATCTCTATGTGTGTGCCTTCGGTGAGCCGGCTGAACTGGCCGCGCTGACCCTGGCGGAAAAACTGCGCGCGGCCATTCCGGGCATTCGCCTGCTGGTCAACGCTGGTGCTGGCAGCTTCAAGAGCCAGTTCAAGAAGGCCGACAAGAGCGGTGCACAGTTCGCAATGATTCTGGGTGACGACGAACTGGCCAACCGCGTGGTAGGTTTCAAGCCCCTGCGTGGCGAGGGCGAACAACAGAATATCGCCTGGGATGCTCTGCCCGAGCACCTGGCTGCCTGCCTCAAGCAGGCCTGAATCGAGCGGATAGGAGTATTGGGGTGAGTAACCGTACCGAAGAAGAACAGATCGCTGACATCAAGGACTGGTGGCAGCGTAACGGCATGCCCCTGCTGACCGGCGCCGCTCTGGCGCTGATCGTGGTGTTCGGCTGGCAGGCCTGGAAAAAGTACCAGACCAACCAGTCCCAGGGCGCTTCCATCATTTATCAGGCCCTGCTGGAAACCGCGCTGAATCCGACCGGCAAGCCCGACACAGCCAAGGTCGCCGAGCTGGCCAACAAGCTCACCAGCGAATACGCCGGCACTCCGTACGCCCAGTACGGCCGCCTGTTCGTTGCCAAGGTCGCGGTGGACAGCGGCAAGCTGGATGACGCTGTCCTTGAGCTCAAGGCCGTGGTCGACAAGCCGGTGGATGCCACTCTCGGTGAACTGGCCCGTCAGCGCCTGGCCCGTGTTCTGGCTGCCCAGGGCAAGGCCGAAGACGGTCTGAAGCTGCTCGACGGCAACGTCGACAAGGCCTACGTTGCGACTCGCGAGGAACTGCGTGGCGACCTGCTGCTGCAGCTCAAGCGCAATGACGACGCCCGCGTCGCCTACGAAAAGGCCAAGGCAGCTCTGCCGGAAGACGCCGCCGTTGGCGCCCTGCAGATGAAACTCGACGACCTGGCCAAGGGAGATGCCTGAGATGTTGCGTTGGAAACACGTTGCACTGCTGGCACTGACCCTGATGGCTGTGGGTTGCAGCAGCAATAGCAAGAAAGAACTGCCGCCGGCCGAACTGACCGATTTCAAGGAAGAGGTTCGCCTGGAGAAACAGTGGAGCCGTTCGGTCGGTGACGGCCAGGGCGACCTGTACAACCTGCTCGAACCCGCCGTGGATGGCCAGACGATCTACGCCGCATCTGCCGAAGGCCGCGTCATGGCCATGCAGCGCGAGAGCGGTGACGTGCTGTGGAAAAAAGACCTCGACCTGCCGGTCTCCGGCGCCATTGGCGTTGGCAACGGCCTGGTCCTGCTGGGCACCCTGCGCGGTGACGTGATCGCCCTGGACGCAGGTTCGGGCGAGCAGAAGTGGCGCGCCAAGGTCAGCAGCGAAGTACTGGCTGCCCCGGCCACCAACGGTGACGTGGTGGTGGTGCAGACCCAGGACGACAAGCTGATCGGCTTCGATGCGTCCACCGGCAACCAGCGCTGGATCTACGAAGGTACCGTTCCGGTGCTGACCCTGCGCGGCACCGGTGCTCCGCTGATCGCCGGCCGACTCGCTCTGGCCGGCCTGGCCAGCGGCAAGGTCGTTGCCGTTGACGTGCAGCGTGGCCTGCCGGTCTGGGAGCAACGCGTTGCGATCCCGCAAGGCCGTTCCGAGCTGGATCGCGTTGTGGATATCGACGGCGGTCTGCTGCTGGTGGACGACGTTCTCTATGTGGCCAGCTACCAGGGCCGCGCTGCGGCGCTGGACGTCGGCACCGGCCGGGTACTCTGGCAGCGTGAAGCTTCCAGCTACGTTGGCGTCGCCGAGGGTACTGGCAGTGTGTTCATCAGCCAGGCCAGCGGTACCGTGGAAAGCCTCGACTCCCGTGGTTCGTCCTCGCTGTGGAGCAACGACGCCCTGGCTCGCCGCCAGCTGTCCGCTCCGGCCGTGTTGTCGAGCAACGTGGTCGTGGGGGACCTCGAAGGTTACGTGCACCTGCTGAGCCAGGTGGATGGTCGTTTCGTTGGCCGCGAGAAGGTCGACGGTGACGGTGTGCGGGTTCGCCCGCTGGTAGTCGGCAGCTGGATGTACGTGTTCGGCAACAGCGGCAAGCTGGTCGCCTACACGCTCCGCTAAGCTGAGTGTTACTGCCGGCCGCTGCCGTGAAATACGGCAGCGGCCGTCGTGTTTTCTGAAATCTGAAACTTCCTGGAGAGCCGCATGGTTCCCGTAATAGCCCTGGTGGGCCGCCCGAACGTCGGCAAGTCCACCCTGTTCAACCGCCTGACCCGCACCCGTGACGCCATCGTCGCCGAGTACGCCGGTCTGACCCGCGACCGCCAATATGGCGAGGCCAAGTGGCAGGGCAAGAAATTCATCGTCATCGATACCGGCGGTATCTCCGGTGACGAAGAGGGTATCGACGCCAAGATGGCCGAGCAGTCGTTGCAGGCCATCGAAGAGGCCGATGCCGTCCTGTTCATGGTCGACTCCCGCGCCGGCCTCACCGCCGCCGACGAGATGATTGGCGAGCACCTGCGCAAGAAGAACAAGCGCACCTACCTGGTGGCCAACAAGGTCGACACCGTCGATCCGGACATCGCCCGCGCCGAGTTCAGCCCGCTGGCCCTGGGGCATGCGATCCCGATCGCCGCCGCTCACGGCCGTGGCATCACCCAGATGCTGCAGGAGGCCCTGGGCGAAATGTTCGCTCCGGAGCCCGAGGCGCCGGAAGACAACGACCTGCCCGGTGAGCAGGAAGAGGTCGCCGAGGGCGAGGAAGCCAAGCGCATCCCCGGCCCGAGCGAGAAGGATGGCATCAAGATCGCCATCATCGGCCGCCCCAACGTCGGCAAGTCTACCCTGGTCAACCGCATGCTCGGTGAAGAGCGGGTGATCGTGTATGACCAGGCCGGCACCACCCGCGACAGCATCTACATTCCCTTCGAGCGCAACGAAGAGAAGTACACGCTGATCGACACCGCGGGCGTGCGTCGCCGCGGCAAGATCTTCGAAGCGGTGGAAAAGTTCTCCGTGGTGAAGACCCTGCAGGCGATTCAGGATGCCAACGTGGTCATCTTCGTCATGGACGCCCGCGAAGGTGTGGTCGAGCATGACCTCAACCTGCTCGGCTTCGTGCTGGAAACCGGCCGCGCGCTGGTCATCGCCCTGAACAAGTGGGACGGCATGGAGTCGGGCGAGCGCGACTACGTGAAGACCGAGCTGGAGCGCCGGCTGATGTTCGCCGACTTCGCCGACATTCACTTCATCTCCGCGCTGCACGGCACCGGCGTCGGCCACCTGTACAAGTCGGTGCAGGACTCCTTCCGTTCCGCCGTGACCCGCTGGCCCACCAGCAAGCTCACGCAGATTCTCGAGGACGCCATCCAGGTTCACCAGCCGCCGATGGTCAACGGTCGCCGCATCAAGCTGCGCTATGCGCACCTGGGTGGCGCCAACCCGCCGCTGATCGTGATCCACGGCAACCAGGTGGACGCGGTGCCCAAGGCCTACACGCGCTACCTGGAGAAGACCTACCGCCGCGTGCTGAAACTGGTCGGTACGCCGATCCGCATCGAGTACAAGGGCGGCGACAACCCGTTCGAGGGCAAGAAAACTCAGCTCACCGAACGCCAGGTCAACAAGAAGCGTCGCCTGATGTCGCACCACAAGAAAGCCGAGAAGAAGAAGAAAGACAAACGTAAATAACGTCCGTCGGGCTTCAGGCTGCCGGCTGCAGGCGATAGAGTAGGGACTTCCCCTCATCGCCCGCAGCCTGTAGTCACGCCATGCTTACCAGCAAACTGCCGAATGTCGGCACCACCATCTTCACCCGCATGTCCCAGCTCGCCGCCGAAAGCGGGGCGCTGAATCTCTCCCAGGGCTTCCCGGACTTCCCCGGCCCCGCACCGCTGCTCGAAGCGGTCGCCCGCCATGTGATGGACGGGCACAACCAGTACAGCCCGATGACCGGCCTGCCGGCGCTGCGCGAGCAGGTCGCGCTCAAGGTCGCGAGCCTCTATGGCCGCCACGTCAGCGCCGACACCGAGGTGACCATCGTCCCCGGTGCGACCGAAGGGATCTTTTGCGCGGTACAGGCGCTGATCCGCCCCGGCGACGAAGCCATCGTCCTCGACCCCTGCTACGACAGCTACGAGCCTTCGGTTGAACTGGCCGGCGGCCGTTGCGTGCACGTCGCGCTCAGCCAGCCGGACTTCCGCATCGACTGGCAGCGTCTGGCCGATGCCATCACCCCGCGCACGCGCCTGATCTTCCTCAACAGCCCGCACAACCCCAGCGGCGCGTTGATCGATCGTGCCGACCTGGACCGCCTGGCCGAGCTGATCCGCGATCGCGAGATCTACGTGATCAGCGACGAGGTCTACGAGCACCTGATCTACGACGGCGTACAGCACGCCAGCGTGCTGGCCCATGACGAGCTGTATCCGCGCGCCTTCGTCATCAGCTCCTTTGGCAAGACCTACCACGTCACCGGCTGGAAGACCGGCTACGTGGTGGCGCCGCCGGCGCTGTCGGCGGAGATGCGCAAGATCCACCAGTACGTGAACTTCTGTGGCGTGACCCCGCTGCAATGGGCGCTGGCCGACTTCATGGCCGCTCACCCCGAGCACCTGCGCGAACTGCCGGGCTTCTACCAGGCCAAGCGCGACCTGTTCTGCGACCTGCTGGAGGGCTCGCGCTTCCGCTTCCAGCGCGCTGCCGGCACCTACTTCCAGGTGGTGGACTATTCGGCAATTCGCCCGGACCTCGATGACGTCGCCATGTCCGAATGGTTGACCCGCGAACACGGGGTGGCCGCCATTCCGGTCTCGGTGTTCTACCAGCACGCCCCGGCGGACATGCGCCTGGTGCGCTTCTGCTTCGCGAAGAAAGAGGAGACGCTGCGTCAGGCAGCGGAACGACTATGCGCGATCTGAGCCGCGACCTAAGCCAATTGGCGGACCTGAAACTCGCCCTCGTACAGACCACGCTGGTCTGGCACGACGCCAAGGCCAACCGCGAACGCTTCGAGGCGCTGCTGGAAAGCGCCCGTGGTGCGGATGTGGTGATCCTCCCGGAGATGTTCACCACCGGCTTCTCCATGGACTCCGAGGCACTGGCCGAAGCGGAGGAGGGCGCAACCTACGCCTGGCTCCGCGAGCAGGCTGCGAGGCTCGATGCCGTGGTCTGCGGCAGCGTGATCATCCGCGCCGCAGACGGCAGCCATCGTAACCGCCTGCTCTGGGCACGCCCTGACGGCGAGATGCAGCATTACGACAAGCGCCACCTGTTCCGCATGGCTGGCGAGCACCAGCACTACACGCCGGGCGAGCAGCAGGTTCTGCTGGAGTGGAAGGGCTGGCGGATTCGCCCGCTGGTTTGCTACGACCTGCGCTTCCCGGTATGGAGCCGCGATGCCCAGGACACCGACGTGCTGCTCTACACCGCCAACTGGCCGGCCGCGCGCCGCCAACACTGGAACCGCCTGCTGCCGGCTCGGGCCATCGAAAACCTCTGCTACGTCGCGGCGGTCAACCGCGTCGGCGAAGACGGCAAGGGCCACACCTATTCCGGCGACAGCCAGGTGCTCGACTTCCAGGGTGACAACCTGCTGGCCGCCGGCAGTGCCGACGGGGTGTTCCAGATCGCCCTGAGCGGGGCGGACCTGGCGGCTTACCGCGAGCGTTTCCCGGCGAGCCTCGACGCGGACCAGTTCGATATCCGGGCGTAACGGATTTCCCTGCAGGGCGGACTGCGCGCGCTCCTACAGGGGGCCTCGAAGTAGGATGGTGTGGAGCGGAGCGATACCCATCAATTGCGGCACCGACAGCATGGGTATCGCTTCGCTCCACCCATCCTACGGTCAGAGTTAGCCTGTAACTTCCTCAATACGCGCTGGCGGTATTCAGCCGCTGGATCGCCTCGTCACTGAGCTTCAGGTCCACCGCTGCGATCAGGTCCGGTAACTGCTCCAGCTTCGACGCACTGGCTATCGGTGCGGTGATGCTCGGGCGGGTCATCAGCCAGGCCAGCGCGACCTGCGTCGGCGTAGCCTTGAGATCGCCGGCCACCTCTTCCAGTGCATCGATGATGGCGAAGCCACGCTCGTTCATGAAGTTCTTCACCTTGTAGCCGCGCACGCTGCTTTTGTTCAGGTCCGCCTCGCTGCGGTACTTGCCGGTGAGGAAGCCCGCGGCCAGCGAGTAGAAGCTGATGACCCCGAGCCCCAGTTGCTGCACCGTGGGTTCCAGGTTGGTCTCGTAGTTGGCGCGGTCGTAGAGGTTGTAGTTGGGCTGCAGGCTCTGGTAGTTCGGCAGCTTCAGGCGGTCGCAGACATCGCGTGCCTCGCGCAGACGCTTGGCCTCCAGGTTCGAGGCGCCGATCACCCGCACCTTGCCGCTCTCCACGGCATCGGCGAAGGCCCCCATGGTTTCCTCCATGGAGGTGTGCGGGTCGTCGCAGTGAGCCTGGTAGAGGTCGATGTAGTCGGTCTGCAGGCGCTTGAGCGAACGTCCCAGGGCCTGCTCGATGTACACCGCCGACAGGCCCTTGTGACCGTTGCCCATGTCCATGCCGACCTTGGTGGCGATCTGCACCTGGTTGCGCTTGCCGGTCTTCTTCAGCCATTTGCCGATGAGCACTTCCGACTCGCCGCCCTCGTGGCCGGGTACCCAGCGCGAATAGACGTCGGCGGTATCGATGCAGTTGAGCCCGGCATCGACCAGCGCATCCAGCAAGCGGAACGAGGTCGCCTCGTCGGCGGCCCAGCCGAACACGTTGCCGCCGAACACCAGCGCGGGAATCTTCAGGCCCGATTGGCCGAGTTCGCGAGTACGCATCTGCTTTGGCTCCTGAGGCTGTGCGGGAGCCCTCAGTGTAGACGCCGCTCCTGCCGTCGCCGGGCGGAATGACCGGCAGTGGTGCGCTGACTGGTCTATCATGGCGACCTGCCCAATTGCCGAGTGCCCGTCATGACCACGACTCCCTATCTGCTGGACCAGTTGGAAACCGCCGACATGCTGTTGATCGACGGTCTGCACGCCTGGCAGTTCGAGCTCAACGAGGCATTGCTGGACCAGGCTGACGCCGCCGCCCACGCCGATCAGCCGTTCGCCAGCGAAGACGTGGTGCTGCAGATCGAGTCCATTGACGGGCGCGACCGCCGCGAATGGCGCTTCAGCTACAACCAGGTGATGGAGGCCAGCTACCAGGCCGAAGACGAGACCTGGTTGCTGCAGGCCGGGGAGCAGCAGCATCGACTCTGCTGCCTTGGCGCAGTCGCCGCCAGCGGCGACGACGAGTAAGCGTCCCGTGAACGAAGAAGGCCCCGTGAGGGGCCTTTTTTATGACATTCAGAACGCCAGCGGATAGCTGGTGATGAAGCGCACTTCGTCGTAATCGTTGGCGTAGCTGCTGCGGACCGTGGAGGTGCGCATGAGGAACGACAGTGTCTTCAAGGGCCCGCTCTGGAGGGTGTAGCCGATATCCGTGTCGCGCTCGTACTCGTGACCATCGCTCTTGCCCGGCCGCGAGATGTCGGTGCCCTTGGTGTAGCGCGTCATCAGGGTCAGACCTGGTAGACCGAGGCTGGCGAAGTCGTAGTCGTAGCGCAGCTGGTAGGAGCGCTCCTGCGCCCAGAAGAAGCCGCCATTGGTGACCCAGTTGACCAGGTACGGCTGCGGCGTGTTGCCCAGTAGCATGGGGAACATGTCCTCGCCAAGCATGCGCTGGTAGGTGGCGGATAGCGTGTGGCCGCCGTGCTTCACCCCGAGCCGAGCGCCGTAGGCGCGGTTGTCGATGCGTCCGGACAGCGCCTGCCCGGATTCCTCGTTGTGGAAGTAGCTCAGGGTGCCGAGCAGCGCGGTGTTCTCGCCCACCGGCTGCTTGAAGTTGGCGCCGACGTAGTGCTGGTCGTAGACGTCCTCGAGCTGGGCGAAGTAGTAGCTGGTGGACAAACCGGGCGTCCACTGCGCATCGACGCCACCCAGGTTCAGCTTGTTGCTGTCCTGGCTGGCGGGACGGGTAGCCAGGTAGAACGACTCGCGGTCGCTGGAGGCGCGGGTGCTGGTATTCCAGAGTTGCGCGGCGGTGAACTTGAAGCGCTCCGACTCCTTCGACTCCAGCATCACGCCCTGGAAAGTCTGCGGCAGCACGCGCACGTCGTCCTGGAAGATCACCGGCAGGCGGGGCTCCAGCAGGCCGACCTTCAGCGTGGTCTTCGAATAGCGCAGCTTGAGCGTGGCGCCGCCACGGCTGAAGTCATCGACCGGCTCACCGGTCGTGCGGTCATAGGGCAGGTTGCTGTCGTTGCTGGTGCCGGCGCCGCCGTCCAGCTTCAGGGCGTAGAAGCCGGTGAAGTCCACGCCGACACCGATGGTGCCTTCGGTGAAGCCGGAGCTGAAGCGCGCCAGCACGGCCTGGGACCAACTGCCGGCCTGGGATTGCGGGGCGTTGTCCTGGCGGTAGTCGCGCAGCATGTAGAAGTTGCGCAGGGTGGTGTCCAGGCGGCTGTCGTCGATCAGGTCGGCCTGGGCGCAGAGGGGCATCAGCACGCTGCAAAGCAGCGCACCTGCAAAGCGATTACGGAACATCGTCATCTCCTGGGAACCGTTCACCGGGGCGCGGGGCGCCACGCCGGCGAACGGGCGTACGTCTTGTCGAGGCGGGTGCGATCAGTTCGCGGCGGCGGCGCTGTCCAGCGGTGCGGCTTCCGTTTGGGCTGTCTGCTCCTGGCCCAGGCTGCGACGGAAGTGCTTGCGGCCATTGCCCAGCAGCCACAGGCAGAGCAAGCCGGCGAGGGTGACGATGATGCCGATGGACGAGCCGACGGCCTTCGGGTCCTTGAAATACTGGTCGGTGAGCAGCGCCACCAGGGTGGTGCCGATGCCCAGGCCGATCAGGTTGGAGACCAGCAGGAACAGCGCCGAGACCTGTGCGCGCAGACGGTTGGGTGTGAGTACCTGCATGGCGGCCGCCGAGGTGGAGATGCAGAAGGCGCAGAAGAACATCGCCGGCCCCATCAGCAGCACCGACAACTGCAGGCTGCTCGCTGTCACCGAACCGATGACGAAGGGGATGGTGCAGGCCACGCCGAGCATGCCGCTGATCATCGCGGCGTCGCTGCGCCCGCGCTTCTGCAGCACGTCCACCAGCCAGCCGGCGCAGAACACCCCGGCGGTGTTGAGCACCAGCAGGATGCCGCCGAGGATGTAGCCCACCTCCAGTGGTGTCAGGCCGTACTGGCGGATGTACATGGCCGGCGCCCAGCCCATCAGCGCGTATTGGCACATGGCGAAGAAGGAGAAGCCCAGGTAGTGGCAGGTGAAGGTGGCGCGGTGGCGGCGCAGGAAACGCAGGCCGTCGCCGATGCTGGCCTTGTGTGTCGGGTCGGCCAGTTTGCGCGCCGGGTCGCGGATGGTCAGCGCGATCAGCAGCGCCACCAGCACGCCGGGCAGGCCGACGATGAAGAATGCGATCTGCCAGGAGCGCACCTGGCCCAGCCAGCCCAGGTCGATGGCCGGCACGTCGCGCAGCGCCTCGATCACGTAGCCGCCGACCAGGAAGGCCAGGCCGCCTCCGAGGAACGCGCCCATGGAGTACAGCCCCAGCGCGCGGCCGAGTTTCTCTTTAGGGAACAGGTCGGCAAGCATCGAGTAGGTCGCCGGTGTCAGCGCGGCCTCGCCGACGCCGACACTCATGCGCGCGAGGAACATCTGCAGGAAGTTCTTCGATAGCCCGCACGCGGCGGTGGCGATGCTCCAGAAGGCTACGCCGATGGCGATGATCTTCACCCGCGAGGAGCGGTCGGCGAGATAGGCGATGGGCAGGCCCATGAAGGCGTAGAACAGCGAGAAGGCCAGCCCGCTGAGCAGGCTGAACTGGGTATCGCTGATCTGCAGGTCGGCCTTGATCGGCTCGATCATCAGCGAAAGGATCTGCCGATCAACGAAGGAGAAGATGTACGCCACCATGCACAGCACGACGACATACCAGGAATAGCGGGAATTGCGGGCGGATTTCGAGTGTGAGGATTGCGGGTTCACGGTTACTGGCTCCTGAAGCGGGTGACGGCAGATGGCCAAGCACGTCGAGCTCGTTGTTGTTGTAGGTAACCAGGCGCCTCTGTACGCAAGGCAGGGGCAGCCGAATGTGTCTGATTGCGTGACACGGTTCTTTGTTTGCCTGCCGCTTTCACGGCAGTGCACGCAAGACTAGGGAAGGGGCGAGGCAGGGGTAATCGGGGCGAGTACCAGCGTTGCGGAGACTGCCCCCTAGGGGACTAGGGGGAATCTTTAGGCGGGGACGGTTCGAAAAAACAAGGAGCCTTGGGCCAGCGAGAAGGCAAGAGTGCTAACCAAAATCGCAACAACGATTGCAAGCAGGAACAGCAGGCTGATGCCGAATGCGCGCCAGTTCGAGCGCCACTGGCCGCCAGCAGCGAGGTGGCGCTCCACGGCGACGTCGAAGGTCTGCTTGGCGAGGTAGTACATGCCGACGACGCTGCCGACAGCGATGGGCGTACCGGATGTGTTTTCCGGCAGGAAGTAGCCGATGACGAAGATGGCGAGGGTCAAGCCGATGCCCATCAGCCAGATGTTGCGGGATTCGTGGCTGCGGCCGAGTGCCTTGAGGTTCTGCACAATGACCCAGGCGCCGGCCAGGGGCGTGCCGAAGAAAGTGGCGATGCCGACGGCGGCCAGTCGGTAGAGCGGCTCGCCCGTGGCGGTGGTCGCCGCGTCCTGGAGAACGGCAGCAGGAGTCTGGAAGGGGTTTTCCTGCGGGATGTCGCTCATGCTTTCGCTCCTTGAAAGAAACTGCCCCGGACGCGTGGGCGGCCGGGGCAGCGAGGGTTGCAGCTTAGCTGTGCGAGCGGGGCTTACGCGGCTTTCGCGTGGCCCAGCGTCACGGCGCGGTTCAGGGCGCTGAACAGCGCACGGAAGCTCGCGGTGGTGATGTTTTCATCGATGCCGATACCGTGCAGCGAACGACCACCCTCGACGCGCAGTTCGATGTAGGCGGCCGCGCGGGCATTGGTGCCGGCGCCAATGGCGTGCTCGTTGTAGTCCATGATCTCGACGTCCACCGGCAGCGAGGCGACCAGGGCTTCCAGTGTGCCCTTGCCCTTGCCGTGCCAGCGGTGCTGCTCGCCCTTGTGGGTCACGTCGATGTCGATGGCACAGGTGCCGTTCTCTTCCTGCAGGCGGTAGCTCTTCAGGCCGAAGGGGGAAACGGCTTGCAGGTACTCGGTCTGCAGCAGGGTGTAGATCTGCTCGGCGGTCATCTCCAGGCCGAGACGGTCGGTCTCGTTCTGCACCACCTGGCTGAACTCGATCTGCATGCGACGCGGCAGGCTGATGCCGTATTCCTGTTCGAGCAGGAAGGTGATGCCGCCCTTGCCGGACTGGCTGTTCACGCGGATCACCGCTTCGTAGCTGCGGCCGATGTCCGCCGGGTCGATCGGCAGGTACGGCACTTCCCAGACGGCATCCGGCTGCTGCTGGGCGAAGCCCTTGCGGATGGCGTCCTGGTGGGAGCCGGAGAAGGCGGTGTGGACCAGGTCACCCACATACGGATGACGCGGGTGCACCGGAATCTGGTTGCACTCTTCCACCACCTTGCGCACGGCGTCGATGTCGGAGAAGTCCAGCTCGGGGTCGATGCCTTGGGTGTACATGTTCAGCGCCATGGTCACCAGGCAGAGGTTGCCGGTGCGCTCGCCGTTACCGAACAGGCAGCCTTCGACACGGTCGGCGCCGGCCATCAGGGCCAGTTCCGAGGCGGCGACGCCGGTGCCACGGTCATTGTGGGTGTGCAGGCTGAGCAGCACGCTGTCGCGCTTGTCGATCTGGCGGCCGAACCACTCGATCTGGTCGGCGTAGTTGTTCGGCGTGGCGCACTCGACGGTGGCGGGCAGGTTGAGGATCAGGCGGTTCGCCGGGGTCGGCTGGAACACCTCGATCACTGCATTGCACACTTCGACGGCAAAGTCGGTCTCGGTGGAGCTGAAGACCTCCGGCGAGTACTCGAAGCCCCACTGGGTTTCCGGCGCGGCGTCGGCCAGGCGCTTGATGGTCTTGCCGGCTTCGATGGCGATCTGCTTCACGCCAGCCTTGTCCTGGTTGAAGACGATCTTGCGGAAGCTCGGTGCGCAGGCGTTGTAGTAGTGGACGATGGCCTTCTTCGCGCCTTTCAGGGACTCGAAGGTGCGCTCGATGAGGTCGTCGCGGGCCTGGGTCAGCACCTGGATGGTGACGTCATCGGGAATGTGGTCGTTCTCGATCAGCTCACGAACGAAGTCGAAGTCGGTTTGCGAGGCGGACGGGAAGCCCACTTCGATTTCCTTGAGGCCGACCTGCACCAGGCACTTGAAGAAGCGCATCTTCTTCTCGGCGTCCATCGGCTCGATCAGCGACTGGTTGCCGTCGCGCAGGTCGGTAGACAGCCAGATCGGTGCCTTGTCGATGATCTTGTCCGGCCAGGTGCGGTCGGGCAGGGTGATCTGGGTGAAGGCGCGGTATTTCTTCGACGGGTCTTTCAACATGCTCATGAGCGGAATCCTTGTTCTCTGCGGCCTGCGGGCCTGCGCAAATAAAACGAAATGAGGCGAAACGAAGGGGAGGGGGGCTCAGCTACGCAGTCGCGGGCTGACCAGGCGCAGGCAGGCGTGTTGGCGAAGCAGGATGAGGGTGTGTGCGGTTTTCATGAGTGCCAAGCTAAAGGCCTGAAGGATCGATGGCAAGCATTTGGGGAAAATTGGTAGGAAAACTCTATGTGGCGTTTTTCTAGATATTTAATTGCAGAAATTCTTGATTTTGAGCAATTTTTATCAGTGCTTAACGCTGTGCTTAACTGATTCTGCGTCCACGTGCCGCAGCGGAGCCAGGGAACTCCGTGCGATCATTGCGCACCCGCTTCAGGCGGGGACCTTCCTTCCGCAAGGACATTTCGTGACCCGTCGCACTCGACAAGGTGTAGGCACCTGGCTGGCGTTGTTCGCCATGCTGATGATCTATGTCGGCCCGCTGGTTTCCCAGTCGATGCCGATGGATCACGCCATGCCCCTGTCCATGCCGATGGATCATGCCATGCCGATGGAGCACGGCGCCGGCACGGACCACGGCAAGGCCATGTCCCACGACATGTCCGGCATGGGCGAGATGGCCTGCACCGATGGCCATCGCGCCGCGGGCCATCAGGCCGCCCCGGTTTCCCACGGCGAGCAGCCGCTCACCGCCGATGCCTTCATGGAGAAGTGCGGCTACTGCAGCCTGCTGATCCACAGCCCACCGCTGACGCCGCCGCCAGTGCTGCTCGACCACGGCCTGCCGACTGTCGGCGCGCCAGTCGCCCTGCTCGTCACTTCAAGCATTCCCGCATCGCCGGTCTTCCCCGGCGCTCGCTCCCGTGCTCCTCCTGCCTTGATCGGCTGACTCCCCAACCCGACTCCCTCGACCGCCGGCGCGGATGATCGCTTCCGCCTGTGCGCCGTGCGTGTACGCCTGGAGCGGATGTTTTCACCGATCATGGAATTCATGGAATGTCCCGCATACTTATGCGCCGTCGGCCAAGTGCCGCTAGCCTGCGCGCCCTGTGCGCGCTGACCGCCCTGGGTGGTTTCACTGCCGTTCCGGCCCTGGCCGACGAAGAAGATCATTCAGCGCACGTCACCGATGCGTCGGTGACTGAACTGGCTCCCAGCGTCATCACGGCCGTGGCGCAGAGCTCGCCGCTGACCATCGTCACCGACCCCAAGCAGCCGCGCCAACCGATCCCAGCCAGCGACGGTGCCGACTACCTCAAGACCATCCCCGGCTTCTCCGCCATCCGCAATGGCGGCACCAACGGTGACCCGGTGCTGCGCGGCATGTTCGGCTCGCGCCTGAATATCCTCACCAACGGCACCACCATGCTCGGCGCCTGCCCGGCGCGGATGGACGCGCCCACCTCCTATATCTCGCCGGAAACCTACGACAAGCTCACCGTGGTCAAGGGCCCGGAGACCGTGATCTGGGGCCCAGGCGCCTCCGCCGGGACCATCCGCTTCGACCGCGAGCCGGAGCGTTTCGGCGAGCTGGGCACCCGTGTCAACGGCAGCCTCGTCGCCGGCTCCAACGGCCGCTTCGACCGCGTGCTGGACGCCGCCGCTGGCGGGCAGCTGGGTTACGTGCGGGTCACCGGCAACAAATCGCAGTCCGACGACTACGAGGACGGCAGCGGCAACACCGTGCCTTCGCGCTGGAACAAGTGGAACGGCGACGTGGCCGTGGGCTGGACGCCGGACGCCGATACCGTGGTCGAACTCACCGCCGGCAAGGGCGATGGTGAAGCCCGCTACGCCGGACGCGGCATGGATGGCTCGCAGTTCAAGCGCGAAAGCCTCGGCCTGCGCTTCGAGAAATCCAACATCGGCGAGGTGCTCGACAAGCTGGAGGCGCAGGTCTACTACAACTACGCCGACCACGTGATGGACAACTACAGCCTGCGGACGCCCTCGGGCACCGGCATGATGGCGGGCCCCATGGCCTCCAACGTCGACCGCCGCACCCTGGGCGGGCGCCTTGCCGCCACCTGGCGCTGGGACGATTTCAAGCTGATCACCGGGGTCGATGCGCAGACCAACGAGCATCGCCAGCGCAGTGGCATGGGCATCAACACCTACGATGACCAGCCGTGGAACAAGGATGCGGTCTTCCACAACTATGGCGCCTTCGGCGAACTGACCTGGTACGCCGCCGACCGCGACCGGGTGATCAGTGGCGTGCGCCTGGACCGCGCCTCGGCCAAGGATTACCGGCAGACCACTGGCTCGGGCATGATGGTGCGCCCGAACCCGACGGCGGACGACACCCGCGCCGACACCCTGCCCAGCGGCTTCGTGCGTTATGAGCACGACCTGGCCGACACACCGACCACCCTGTACGCCGGCCTCGGCCACGTGCAGCGCTTCCCCGACTACTGGGAGCTGTTCTCGCCGAACAAGGGGCCGGCCGGCTCGGTCAACGCCTTCGACAGCATCAAGCCGGAGAAGACCACCCAGCTGGACTTCGGCGCGCAGTACGAGGACGAGAAGCTCAAGGCCTGGGCATCGGGCTACGTTGGTGTGATCCGCGATTACATCCTGTTCGACTACATGCCCAGCGGCATGATGGGCCGCACCTCCCAGGCGCGAAACATCGACGCGCGGATCATGGGTGGCGAGCTGGGCGCGGCCTACGCGCTGACCAGCAACTGGACTGCCGACGGCACCCTGGCCTACGCCTGGGGCAAGAACACCACTGACGGCAGTGCGCTGCCGCAGATGCCGCCGCTGGAGGCGCGCTTCGGCCTCAGTTACGAGGAAGGTGACTGGAGCGCCGGTGGTCTCTGGCGCGTGGTCGCGCACCAGGGCCGCATCGCGCAGAACCAGGGCAACGTGGTCGGCTACGACTTCGACGAAAGCCCCGGCTTCGCGGTGTTCTCGCTCAACGGCGCGTACAAGCTGAGCAAAAACCTCAAGGTCAGCACCGGCGTCGACAACCTGTTCGACAAGGACTACGCCGAGCACCTGAACCTGGCAGGCAACGCCGGCTTCGGCTACCCGGCCAACGACCCCGAATCGATCCACGAGCCGGGACGTACGTTCTGGACCAAAGTGGACTTCAGCTTCTAAGCCCGACCGGCCCCCGCTGGTCGGGGGCCTCCTTGCGTGAGGAGACCAACGAATGCACAAGAAGACATTCGATTTCTACAACCTGGCCTGGCGCTGGCACTTCTATGCCGGGCTGTTCGTTGCGCCGTTCATGATCCTGCTGTCGCTCACCGGGATCATCTACCTGTTCAAGCCGCAGCTCGACCCGCTGATGTACAGCGATCTGCTGCAGGTGAAGCCGGGCGAAGTACGGCTGTCCGCCGACGAGCAACTGATGCACCTGCATCACCAGAACCCGCAGTTGCAGGTCAGCCAGTACCTGCCTGCGCCGACCGCTGATCGCAGCGCGCAGTTCGTTGCTCAATTGGATGGGCGCGAGGTGAACGCCTTCGTCGATCCCTACAGCGGCAAGCTGCTCGGTGTGCAGGATGCCAAGTCCAACCTGCAGGCGATGGCCCGTGCGCTGCACGGCGAGTTGATGATCGGCACCGTGGGCGACCGGCTGATCGAGCTGGCCGCCGGCTGGGGCATCGTGCTGGTGGTTTCCGGCCTGTACCTGTGGTGGCCGCGCCAGCGCTCGCTGCGCGTGCTGCTCTGGCCGGACCTGTCGCGTCGCGGCCGCGCGCTGTGGCGCGAGGTGCACGTGGTGGTCGGCTTCTGGGGCTCGCTGCTGATGCTGTTCATGCTGCTCACCGGCATGACCTGGACCGGCTTCTGGGGCAAGACCTTCGCCGATGTGTGGAACCGCTTCCCGGCGCCCATGTGGAACGAGGTGCCGAAGTCGGACCTGGAGGCGCGCACGCTCAACGAGGCGCACCGCCAGACCATCCCCTGGGCGATGGAAAACACCCCGATGCCGATGTCCGGCGGCGACCATGCCGAGCACATGGCCCACGGTTCCGGCGGCATGGCGATGCCGCAGATCAGCTTGCAGCAGGTGGTCGATGCCGCCGACCAGGCCGGTGTGACGCCGGGCTATGCCATTGCGATGCCCAAGGGCGAGGAGGGGGTATTCACCGTCTCGGTGTTCGCCGACGACTCGCGCAACGACGCCACCCTGCACATCGACCAATACACCGGCAAAGTGCTCGCCGACGTGCGCTGGAAGGACTACGGGCTGGTGGCCAAGGGCGTCGAATCCGGCGTGATGCTGCACGAAGGCAAGATGTTCGGCCTGTTCAACCAGCTGCTCATGCTCGCCGTCTGCCTGATGATCCTGCTCAGCGCGGTCAGCGGCCTGTGGATCTGGTGGAAGCGCCGCCCGCAGGGTCGCCTCGGTGTGCCGCCGATGCCCCACGCGCTGCCGGTGTGGAAGGGCGGGGTGGTGATCATGGTCATCCTCGGCGTCGCCTTCCCACTGGTGGGTGCGTCGCTGCTGCTGGTGTGGGGGCTGGACTGGGCGGTGCTGTCGCGGATCAAGCCGCGCAGCCCGGCCCTGGGTTGATGTGCGCGTTGTTTTACCCTGACGCCTGCCGCGAGGCAGGCTATGCTGCGGCGCGATCGTTGCGCCCGCGGCCCGATGGATTCCCGCCGCTCTGGCGGACCTGATCACAAGCCAACTGGAGTCTCGAACATGCGTAAAACCCTGCTCGCTTTCGCTGTCCTGCTGGGCTTCTCCGGCGCCGCCATGGCCCACGAATACGAGGCTGGCAACCTGCACATCGACCACCCGTGGTCGCTGCTGCTGCCGGCCAACTCGGTGAACGGCGCCGCCTACTTCATCGTGCAGAACCACGGCAAGGAGGCGGACCGCCTGCTTGGCGCCGACACCGACCGCGCCGCCAGCGCCGAGGTCCACCAGCACATCGAGAAGGACGGCATGATGAAGATGGTGAAGGTCGAGGGCGTGGACATTCCCGCCGGCGGCAAGATCGTCTTCGCGCCCGGCCAGTATCACCTGATGCTGTTCGGCCTGAAGAAGCCCCTCACCGACGGCGAGCGCTTCCCGCTGACCCTGCACTTCCAGAAGGCCGGTGATGTGAAGGTCGAGGTCGCGGTGCAGAAAGATGCACCGAAGGGCACGGACATGGGCCACGACATGCACGGCATGAAGATGAACTGATGAGCGACCGGCTCCTGCGCCCGTTGGTGTGGGCGCAAGACGGCGAGTGGCTGCTGGGTTTCGACGGCAGCTACTCGAGCGACTCGATCCTGCGGATCGAGAGCGCCGCTGATGGTTTCATCCTGCGCGAGGAGCGTCTGGCCGAGACGCAGACCAAGCGCTATCCCTTCGCCGACCTGAAGGATGACGTCACGGCGGCCGACTGGACCGCTGTGGTCGTCGACGAGGAAGGCGAGCGCCTGGGCTTCGCCATCGCCCGCTACGAAATCTGGAACCGCCGTGCGGTGCTGGACGACCTGTTCGTCCTCGCCGATGCGCGCGGGCAGGGCGTTGGCCGGCAATTGCTGGAAGGCTGCGTGGACTGGGCGCGCGGAACCGAGGCGCGCCACCTGTGGCTGGAAACCCAGAACCTCAACCTGCCGGCGGTGGGCTTCTACCGCTCCCGTGGCTTCGCGCTCAGCGGACTGTCCACCGACCTCTACGATCCGGCGCAGGTGCTGCCCGGGGAGATGGCGCTGTACTTCAGTTACCCGCTGGCCTGAGGGCCAGGCGCGTCTGCCGCGCCGCGAGGATCACCACGAAACCGATGCAGTAGGCCAGCACGTCCAGCCAATCCGGCGTGGCGCCCAGCACGATGCGCAGGGCGCGGTTGCCGATCTGCCAGTGCAGCGTTGCGGCGAGGAACTGGCCGAATTCGATCAGCAGTCCGCCGACCAACGCCGCGCCGGCCAGCCAGGGCATAGGCGCATCCAGCACGGCGCGCAGCAGGCAGTACAGCCAGATGACCGCCAGCACGTCACCGCCGAAACCGCGCAGCCAGCCGAGGCTCGCCCCGGCCGTGGCCAGCCAGACGAGCACGGCGAGCCAGAGCAGGGCGAAGAGCGCGCTGCGTCCATCGAAACGAATGCGGATCAGGGCTTGAACACGCCGATGAAGATCGCCGGGTCGACGCGGGCGTCGTTCAGGCTGACGTTCCAGTGCATGTGCGGCCCGGTGGCGCGGCCGGTGGCACCGACACGGCCAACGACGCCGCCGCGCGGGAGTTGATCGCCCAGTTTCACATCGATCTTCGACATGTGGCAGAACATGCTGATGAAGCCCTGGCCGTGGTCGACGAACACAGTGTTGCCGTTGAAGAAGTAGTTGCCGATCAGGATCACCTTGCCGGCGGCCGGTGTCTTGATCGGGGTGCCGGCCGGCACGGCGAAGTCCAGTCCGGAGTGCGGGTTGCGCTCCTCGCCGTTGAAGAAACGACGCAGGCCGAAGGGGCTGGAGAGCGGACCGTTGACCGGCTTGTCCAGCACCAGGTTGCTCGGCGTGCCGGGGCTGAAGCTGCGGTAGGCGGCGGTCTGCTCGGCCAGCTCGCGGTTGATGCGCTTGAGGTCCTCGGGCAGCGGGTTCACCTGGCGGGTGTTCTTCAGGGTGATGCGCTGCTCTTTATAGTGCTTGTTGCCCACGCTGAAGCCGAGGTTGCGGCTGGC
This sequence comes from Pseudomonas sp., assembly GCF_002796985.1. Classification (GTDB taxonomy): domain Bacteria; phylum Pseudomonadota; class Gammaproteobacteria; order Pseudomonadales; family Pseudomonadaceae; genus Pseudomonas. The sequence continues at coordinate 66,104 of NZ_PEKX01000002.1, forward strand.
GCCGGCCTGCTTCACGACGATCTGCTGGCTGCCGGCCTTGGCGGTCAGCGGAATGCCGACGATGGCGATCCAGTCGCGGCCCTCCTCGCGCACCACCAGCACCGGTTTGCCCTGGTAGGTGGCGGTCGGCACGGCGGCATCCTGGCCCAGTTGGACGACAGCGACGCCGCCGGGCACCGGCTTGTTCAGCGTGCGGCTGATGAAGCCTTCGGCGTGGGCGGACAAGGTGAAAAGGGTGGCGATGAGCAGGCAGCAGAGTCGGAACATTGCGCTATCCGTGGACGTGTCGGCGGATGAAGCGGGCAGTCTACACGGGCCGCTTCGGCGGGCGCGGCGATTTCGTCGAAAGCGGAACGTCTTGGCGGGTAGCTGTTCGTAGGAGCGAGCTTGCTCGCGAACCAGCCACTGCGGCGGGGCCGTTCGCGAGCAAGCTCGCTCCTACAATTGCCAGATGCTTCCGCGCTATCGGCGCAGCCCTTCGAGCTGCTGGCGCCACAGCTGTTCCAGCGATAGCACCTGTGCTGGGCCATAGATGGCGTGGGGCTTGCCCAGGTGCGCAGCCCACAGCTGGTCGCCGTAGTCGTAGTGCCACCACTCGCTGGAGAGGTTGCTGAAGCCTGCCGCCGTCATGGCGTTGAACAGCTTCCGGCGGTTGTCGCGCGCACGTCGCTGAGCTTCGTCCGGCGCGGCGATCTCTTCGTAATGGCGGGTGTAGGAGCGCGGCGTCGCCTCGTCGAACAGGCTGCCCATGTCCAGCCAGCGGCCTTCGCGGTCGCACAGGGTCAGGTCGATGGCACCACCGGTGAGGTGCGGGCTGGGAGACTCGGCACGGGTGCTGGGCGGCGCAACGAACTCACGGGTGCGCCGGGTCAGCTCGCGCGGATCGGCGTCCGGCTCATGCTGGCGGAGGATGTCGTAGAGCGTGTCGTACAGGTGCTGCTGAACGGCGAAGGGCCGCCAGGCATCGAGGATCACCAGGCGGATGCCGTCGGGCAGCAGACTGGCGGCGTGCAGCAGGCGCTCGAAGACTTCCGTGCGCGCATAGCATTCCGGCTGCGCGTTGGGCACACCCAGGCGGTGATACGCCGGCCACACCGTGAAACCGGTGGCGATGCCCAGGGCCTGCAGCGGCTGGTCGCATTCGATGATCGGTACGCGGAAGGCCTCGGCCCAATCGGGATCGGGTTGCGGCAGGATCGGCGCGAGCAGGTCGGTCATTGGCAATCAGTCCAGCAGGGAGAGGGTAACGGGCGCCTGGTGGTTGTCCTCCACCCGCACCTCCAGCTCGCCGTCGCCCAGTTTGGCCTTGAGGCGCTGGCCGTTCGTCGTCTGCGCGGCGCTGCGGATCGCCTGGCCCTTGTCGTCCAGCAGGATGCTGTAGCCACGGCCGAGGGTCGCCAGCGGGCTGACGATGTGCAGCGTCTGCATCAGGCTGTCGAGGCGCTGGCGCTGTTCGCGCAGGATCGCCTGGGTGGCGCGCGGCAGGCGGGCGCTGAGGTTGTCCAGGCGCTGGCGCAGCAGGGCGAGGTTACGGCCAGGGTGTTGCGCGGCCAGGCGGGTGTCCAGCCGCGCGACGCGCTCGTGGCGAATCTGCAGCTGGCGCTCGAAGGCGCGGCGCAGGCGCATGTCCAGGTCGTCCAGGCGCTGGGACTGCTGGCGCAGGCGCTCGCCGGGGTGGCGCAGGCGGCGGGCGGTGCCTTCCAGGCGCAGGCGCTCGCGGGTCAGGCGGTCCTGGATGCGCAGGATCAGCCGGCGGCGCAGGCCGTCCAGGCGCTGCTGCAGGTCACCGCTGTGAGGCGCGAGCAGTTCGGCGGCAGCTGACGGAGTGGGCGCGCGCACGTCGGCGACGAAATCGCTGATGGATACGTCCGTTTCATGGCCGACGGCACTGACGATGGGCGTCACGCAGGCGGCGATGGCGCGGGCTACGGGCTCCTCGTTGAAGCACCAGAGGTCTTCCAGCGAGCCACCGCCACGGGCCAGGATCAGCGCGTCGAAACCCTGGGCGTCGGCCAGCTTCAGCGCGCGGACGATCTGCCCGATGGCCTCGCGGCCCTGCACGGCGGTAGGGATCAGGGTCAGTTCGACCTGCGGCGCGCGGCGGCGGAACACGCTGATGATGTCGCGGATCACCGCGCCGGTAGGCGAGCTGACGATGCCGATACGGCGCGGATGCGCGGGCAGCTCCTGCTTGCGTTCGGCGGCGAACAGACCCTCGGCGGCGAGCTTTTCCTTGAGTGCCTCGAAGGCCAGGCGCAGGGCGCCGTCACCGGCCGGCTCGACGGTATCGGCGATCAGTTGGTAGTCGCCGCGCCCTTCAAACAGCGAAATCTTGCCGCGAACCCGCACGGCGAGGCCGTCGCGCAGGGCCTGGCGCACGCGCAGGGCGTTCTGCCGGAACAGCGCGCAGCGCACCTGGGCGTTGCTGTCCTTCAGGGTGAAATACAGGTGGCCGGATGCGGGGCGCGCGAGGTTGGAGATCTCGCCCTCGACCCAGACCTGCGGGAACACGTCCTCCAGCAGGTGGCGGGCGCGTTGGTTGAGTTGGCTGACGGTCAGAACCTCGCGGTCGAGGCCCAGCCGTTGGAAGGGATCTTTCTGCATGGCGAAGGATGATAAGCGTGCCCGCGGACAGGGGCCAGCGCGCAAGGTCGACAAAGCCTTCATTCAGATCGTCCGGTTGCGTTGAGCCCGACCCCCTGACTGAGATATAATGCCGCGCTTCCATTTTTCCCGATCGGGAGCCCCCGCCATGCTGCGCATCAGCCAAGAAGCCCTCACTTTCGACGACGTCCTCCTGATCCCAGGTTATTCGGAAGTCCTGCCCAAGGACGTGAGTCTCAAGACTCGCCTGACCCGGGGCATCGAACTGAACATCCCGCTGGTGTCCGCCGCGATGGATACCGTGACCGAAGCCCGCCTGGCCATCGCCATGGCGCAGGAAGGCGGCATCGGCATCATCCACAAGAACATGAGCATCGAGCAGCAGGCCGCCGAGGTCCGCAAGGTCAAGAAGCACGAGACAGCCATCGTTCGCGATCCGGTCACCGTGACCCCCTCGACCAAGATCATCGAGCTGCTGCAGATCGCCCGCGAATATGGTTTCTCCGGTTTCCCGGTGGTGGAAGAGGGTGAGCTGGTCGGTATCGTCACCGGCCGCGACCTGCGCGTGAAGCCGAACGTCGGCGACAGCGTCTTCGCGATCATGACCCCGAAGGACAAGCTGGTCACCGCCCGCGAAGGCACCGCCCTGGAAGAGATCAAGGCTGCCCTCTACGAAAACCGCATCGAGAAGATGCTGGTGGTCGATGACAAGTTCCGCCTGACCGGGCTGGTGACCTTCCGCGACATCGAGAAGGCCAAGACCTACCCGCTGGCTTCCAAGGACGACGAAGGCCGCCTGCGCGTCGGCGCAGCCGTCGGTACCGGCGCTGACACCGGCGAGCGTGTTTCCGCCCTGGTCGCCGCTGGCGTTGACGTGGTTGTCGTCGACACCGCCCACGGCCACTCCAAAGGCGTGATCGACCGCGTGCGCTGGGTGAAGGAAACCTTCCCGCAGGTCCAGGTCATCGGCGGCAACATCGCCACCGGCGAAGCGGCCAAGGCACTGGCTGACGCTGGCGCCGACGCCGTCAAGGTCGGCATCGGTCCGGGCTCCATCTGCACCACCCGTATCGTCGCTGGCGTCGGCGTGCCGCAGATCTCCGCCATCGCCAACGTCGCCGCTGCCCTCGAAGGCACCGGCGTTCCGCTGATCGCCGACGGCGGCATCCGCTTCTCCGGCGACCTGGCCAAGGCCATGGTGGCGGGCGCGTACTGCGTGATGATGGGTTCGATGTTCGCCGGTACCGAAGAGGCACCGGGCGAGATCGAGCTGTTCCAGGGCCGCTCCTACAAGTCCTACCGTGGCATGGGTTCGCTGGGTGCCATGGCTGGCTCCACCGGTTCCTCCGACCGCTACTTCCAGGACGCCTCCGCCGGCGCCGAGAAGCTGGTGCCCGAAGGCATCGAAGGTCGCGTGCCCTATAAAGGTCAACTGACCGCCATCGTCCACCAACTGATGGGTGGCCTGCGCGCCGCCATGGGCTACACCGGCAGTGGCGATATCCAGGACATGCGCACCAAGCCGCAGTTCGTGCGTATCACCGGCGCCGGCATGGCCGAGTCCCACGTCCACGATGTGCAGATCACCAAGGAAGCCCCGAACTACCGCGTAGGTTGAGGGTTCCACGGTAAATGAGTCGGACACGGGGCTGGTTGATACAGCCCCGTGTCGTTTAAGAATTTCGCTACGAGAGATGGCCATGGCCCAAGACATTCACGCTCACCGGATCCTGATCCTCGACTTCGGCTCCCAGTACACCCAGCTGATCGCCCGCCGCGTTCGCGAGATCGGCGTGTACTGCGAAATCCATCCGTTCGACATGAGCGACGACGAGGTTCGTGCCTTCGCCCCGCGCGGCGTCATCCTTGCCGGTGGCCCGGAGTCGGTGCACGAAGCCAACAGCCCGCGCGCGCCGCAGGCGGTGTTCGACCTGAAGGTGCCGCTGTTCGGCATCTGCTACGGCATGCAGACCATGGCCGAGCAGATGGGCGGCAAGGTGCTGGGCTCTGAGCTGCGCGAGTTCGGTTACGCCCGTGTCGATGTGGTCGCCAAGGCCCGCCTGCTGGACGGCATCGAAGATTGCGTCAGTGAAGACGGCGTGTTCGGCCTCGACGTGTGGATGAGCCACGGCGACAAGGTCACCGAGATCCCGGCCGGCTTCCACATCCTCGCCAGCACCCCGAGCTGCCCGATCGCCGCCATGGCGGACGATGCCCGTGGCTACTACGGCGTGCAGTTCCACCCGGAAGTGACCCACACCAAGCAGGGTGGTCGCATCCTCTCGCGCTTCGTGCTGGACATCTGCGGCTGCGAAGCCCTGTGGACTCCGTCCAACATCGTCAACGACGCCATCGCCACCGTGCGCGCCCAGGTGGGCTCGTCCAAGGTGCTGCTGGGCCTGTCCGGCGGTGTCGACTCCTCGGTGGTCGCGGCCCTGCTGCACAAGGCCATCGGCGACCAGCTGACCTGCGTCTTCGTCGACAACGGCCTGCTGCGCCTGCACGAAGGTGACCAGGTGATGGCCATGTTCGCCGAGAACATGGGCGTCAAGGTGATCCGCGCCAACGCCGAAGAGAAGTTCCTTGGCCGCCTGGCCGGTGTCAGCGACCCGGAGCAGAAGCGCAAGATCATCGGCGGCAGCTTCATCGAAGTCTTCGATGAGGAAGCCACCAAGCTGCAGGATGTGAAGTTCCTCGCCCAGGGCACCATCTACCCCGACGTGATCGAGTCGGCCGGCGCCAAGACCGGCAAGGCCCACGTGATCAAGTCGCACCACAACGTCGGTGGCCTGCCCGAAGACATGCAGTTCGAGCTGGTCGAGCCGCTGCGCGAGCTGTTCAAGGACGAGGTCCGCAAGATCGGTCTGGAGCTGGGCCTGCCCTACGACATGGTCTACCGCCACCCGTTCCCGGGCCCGGGCCTGGGCGTGCGCATCCTCGGTGAAGTGAAGAAGGAATACGCCGACATCCTGCGTCGCGCCGACCACATCTTCATCGAAGAGCTGCGCAACTTCGACTGGTACCACAAGACCAGTCAGGCCTTCGTGGTGTTCCAGCCGGTGAAGTCGGTCGGCGTGGTTGGTGATGGCCGTCGCTACGCCTGGGTCGTGGCCCTGCGCGCCGTGGAAACCATCGACTTCATGACCGCTCGCTGGGCGCACCTGCCGTACGAGCTGCTGGAGAAGGTCTCGAACCGCATCATCAACGAGATCGAAGGCATCTCCCGCGTCACCTACGACGTGTCGAGCAAGCCGCCCGCCACCATCGAGTGGGAATGATCGGGGACGCTTAACATCCCCTTAACGAAGAGGGCGGCATGCTCGCCGCTTTCTTCGGCAGGCGAGGGCGGGAATAGCCGTCCTTGACCTGGCGCATGAGAGGCATTTGCCTCTTCATGCACAGTTGCTTTCTGCTTCTGTATCGTACAAGGCAGAACCGTGCAGCCGGCCGCAAGAGCCTGGCGCCGAGCGCGAAACGCGCCACCTCCGTGAAAGCCGATGGGGTCGCAAGTCCCTTGTTTGAGGAGTCTGGACCCATGTCGTTTACCCGTAGACAAGTACTCGGCGGCATCGCCGGCCTGGCCGTGCTCGGCCTGGGCGCCGGTGGCGCACGCCTCTGGCTGGCGCGCCCGGAAGTGGCCGCCGAACACGATTACGAACTGATCGCCGCCCCGCTGGACCTGGAGCTGGTGCCCGGCCACAAGAGCCCCGGCCTGGGTTATGGCGGCCAGGCCCCCGGTGTGGAAATCCGCGCGCGCCAGGGCGACTGGCTGCGAGTGCGTTTCACCAACAAGCTCGATGAGCCGACCACCATCCACTGGCACGGCATCCGCCTGCCGATCGAGATGGACGGCGTGCCCTACATCTCGCAGCCGCCGGTGCAGCCGGGCGAGAGCTTCGTCTACCAGTTCAAGACGCCGGACGCCGGCAGCTACTGGTATCACCCGCACTTGATGAGCAGCGAACAGCTGGGCCGTGGCCTGGTCGGGCCGCTGATCATCGATGAGCGTGAGCCCACCGAGTTCACCAGCGAGAAGGTCCTCTGCCTGAAGACCTGGCACGTGGACGAAGAGGGCAATTTCACGCCCTTCAGCATTCCCCGCGAGGCCGCGCGCGAAGGGACCCGTGGGCGTCTGTCGACCATCAACGGCGAACGCACGCCGGTCATCGAACTGCCGGCCGGCGAGATCGTCCGCGTGCGTCTGCTCAATGTCGACAACACCGTCACCTACCGCCTCAACCTGCCGGACGCCGAGGCGAAGATCTACGCCATCGACGGTCACCCGGTGGAGCCGCGTGACTTCGGCAAGGGGCCCAAGGACCAGTACTGGATCGGCCCCGGCATGCGCCTGGAGCTGGGTATCCGCGGCCCGGCGGAGGGCGCCGAGCTGTCGCTGCGCAACGGCCCCGTACGCCTGGCGACCATCCGTGGCGTCGCCAACCCCAAGGCACCAACGGCCAAGTGGCCGGCTCAGCTGCCGCACAACCCGGTGGCCGAGCCGGACCTGAAGAATGCCGAGACCATCAACTTCAAGTTCGAGTGGGTCGGCGCCATGTCCGACTATTCCAAGGGCCAGTCGGCGCCTTCGCTGTGGCAGATCAATGGCGTGGCCTGGCAGGGCGGCGAGGAGCACAAGCACAACTCGCCGCCGCTGGCGAAGCTCAAGGAAGGCAACAGCTACATCTTCGTGCTGCGCAACATGACCCAGTACCAGCACCCGATCCACCTGCACGGCATGGCCTTCAAGGTGCTGGACTCCGATCGTCGGGAGATCATTCCGTATTTCACCGATACCTACCTGCTGGGCAAGAATGAGACGGCACGCGTGGCGCTGGTGGCGGATAACCCCGGCCTGTGGATGTTCCACTGCCACGTGATCGATCACATGGAGACCGGGCTGATGGGAACCATCGCGGTGGGCGAGGCATGGTGCGGCTGACCAACAGCAAGGGGCATCCGACGGTGAAGGGGCTGGCGCCGGTCATCGACCGCAGCCAGGACATCCCCTTCATGCGTGAAGCCATGGCGCTGGCCGAACAGGGCGCGGCCCTCGGCGAAGTGCCGGTGGGTGCCGTGCTGGTGCTGGATGGCCAGGTCGTCGGCCGTGGCTTCAACCGGCCGATCACCTCCCACGATCCCAGTGCTCACGCGGAGGTGGTCGCCATCCGCGAAGCCGCCGCTGCGGCGCAGAACTACCGCCTGCCTGGCAGCACTCTCTATGTCACCCTCGAACCCTGCAGCATGTGCGCCGGCCTGCTGGTGCACTCGCGCATCCAGCGCGTGGTGTTCGGCGCCACGGAGCCGAAATCCGGCGTGGTGATCAGTCGCGGCAATTTCTTCGAACAGGATTTCCTCAACCACCGGGTGCTGGTGGAAGGCGGCGTGCTGGGGGAGGAGTGCAGCGCGATGCTTTCGGCTTTCTTCAAGGCGCGGCGCAAGGGCTGAGTTCAAGCTCTTCGTAGGAGCGAGCTTGCTCGCGAACCTCGCTCCGTCGGTACTTCTGCGTGAACGCAAACTCTGATCGCGGATGAATCCGCTCCTGCGGGAGCATGCCATTGCCTGCGCTAGCGTAGGAGCGGACTCCGTCCGCGATCGGTACGGCGCGGCATTGTTCGCAAATGGAATGAAGGGGAAGCCTCAGAGCTTCTGATCCCGCCCATCATCATCGTTGGGCTTGGTCTTGTTCACGCCCGGCAGGTGCAGGCCGCTTTCGGCGAGCTGGCCGCCTTCCATCTGCGGCTGGGTCACCCAGGTGAGGATGTCGTAGTAACGGCGCACGTTCTGCACGAAATGCACTGTCTCGCCGCCGCGCGCGTAGCCGTAGCGCGTCTTGCGGTAGTACTGCTTCTGCGCCAGGCGCGGCAGCATCTTCTTGACGTCGAGCCACTTGTTCGGGTTCAGGCCTTCCTGCTCGGCCATCTTGCGCGCGTCTTCCAGGTGGGCGCCGCCGATGTTGTAGGCGGCCAGGGCGAACCAGCTGCGGTCCGGGTCCTTGATGCTGTCGGGCAGCTCGTCCTTGATCTGCACGTAATACTTGCTGCCGCCCTGGATGCTCTGCTTCGGGTCCAGACGGTTGGCCACGCCCATGGCTCGGGCGGTACGGTTGGTCAGCATCATCAGGCCGCGCACGCCGGTCTTGGAGGTCGCGTCGGGCTGCCACATGGATTCCTGGTAGCCGATGGCGGCCAGCAGGCGCCAGTCGGCCTCGAGCTTGGTGCCGCTCTGGCGGAAGTGCGGTTCGTACTTGGGCAGACGCTGCTGCAGATGCTGGGCGAAGGTGTAGGCGCCGACGTAGCCAAGCACGTCCACGTGGCCGTAGTAGCGGTCCTTTAGGCGTTGCAGCAGGCCGTCCTGCTTGGCCTTGTCGAGGAAGGCGTTGACCTTCTCCAGCAGGCTGTTGTCATCGCCTGCCGGCAGTGCCCAGGCCAGGCCCTTGGCATCGCCAAAGTCGAAGGCGACGCGCACGTTGGGGAAGTACACCTGGTTCATCGCCAGCTCGTTGGAGTCCACCAGGGTCAGGTCGATCTCGCCGACATCCACCATGCGCAGCAGGTCGACCATCTCGTCGGCGTCGGACTCGCGGTACTCCAGCTTGGGGTAGCGCTTCTTCAGTTCCGCCAACTGCGCGGCATGGCTGCTGCCTTTCAATACGACGATGCGTTTGCCGACCAGATCGTCCGGGCGGGTCGGGCGCTGGGCGCCATTGCGGTAGACCACCTGGGGAGTGACATCGAGATAGGAGTGCGAGTAGCGCACCTGGGCATCGCGCTCACCGCCCGGAGTCAGGCCGGCAGCGGCGAGGTTCGGCCCGCCGTCGCGGCCGAGGCGGTCGTAGAGGTCGTCGATATTGTCGGCAGTTTCGATCTGCAACTGCACGCCCAGGCTGTCGGCGAAGCGCTTGGCCAGCTCGTATTCGAAGCCGGTATCGCCGTTGCGGTCCTGGAAGTAGGTGGCCGGACTGTTGCGGGTGATGACGCGCAGCACGCCGTCCTTCTGCACGCGCTCGAGGGCCGTCGGGGCTTTCGCCTCGCTACAGCCGGAAAGCAGCAGAAAGATACAGGTCGCCAAGATCCAGGCGGTGCAGCGCACACGGGACACAGTCAGGGCAAGCATCAGGGCAGTATACGCAAAGGCCGTTGTGCGCCATATCTCGACAGCTTGAAGCATCTCTGCTAGTTGCCGCGCCGTTCGTCGGCAATTTTGGCGTCGAAGGCCGTGTGTCGGGCTTTTCCCAAGGCTGCTCGAAGGCCTTCGAAGATGAATGGCGATTTCCGCCGGAGCAACGGCAAGGAAGGTACTTGAAAGCTGCCGCCCGGCAGCGCTTTACGGTAGAATGCACGGCCTCTGTGGGCCGGCCCGTCCGGCCCCACACACTTCCCCGTCTCCAGAGGCTGTTCCGACAATGCTGATCCTGCGCGGTGCTCCCGCCCTTTCCGCTTTCCGCCACGGCAAACTGCTCGACCTGCTGACCCAGCATGTGCCCGCCGTCACCGGGCTGTATGCCGAGTTTGCGCACTTCGCCGAGGTCACCGGAGCCCTCAACGCCGAGGAAGAACAAGTCCTGGCGCGCCTGCTGAAATACGGCCCCAGCGTCCCGGTGCAGGAACCCGCCGGTCGCCTGTTCCTGGTGCTCCCGCGCTTCGGCACCATCTCGCCCTGGTCGAGCAAGGCCTCGGACATCGCCCGCAACTGCGGCCTGGCGAAGATCGAGCGCCTCGAGCGCGGCATCGCCTACTACGTCACCGGTGAGCTGAGCGAGGCCGACGCGCAAGCTGTCGCCGCCCGCCTGCACGACCGCATGACCCAGCTGGTGCTGAATCAACTGGAAGAAGCTTCGGCCCTGTTCAGCCACGCCCAGCCCAAGCCGCTGACCGTGATCGACATCCTCGCTGGCGGTCGCGCTGCGCTGGAGAAGGCCAACCTCGAGCTGGGCCTGGCCCTGGCCGATGACGAGATCGACTACCTGGTAAAAAGCTTCGTCGAGATGGGCCGCAACCCGCACGACGTCGAGCTGATGATGTTCGCCCAGGCCAACTCCGAGCACTGCCGCCACAAGATCTTCAACGCCAGTTGGGATATCGACGGCCAGTCGCAGGACAAGAGCCTGTTCGGCATGATCAAGAACACCTATGAAATGCACCGCGAAGGCGTGCTGTCCGCCTACAAGGACAACGCCGCGGTAATGAAAGGCTATGTCGCCGGGCGCTTCTACCCGAACGCCGAGACCCGCGAGTACGCGGCCAGCGAAGAGCCCGTGCATATCCTGATGAAGGTGGAGACCCACAACCACCCGACCGCCATCGCCCCCTTCCCCGGCGCCTCTACCGGCTCCGGCGGCGAGATCCGCGACGAAGGCGCTACCGGCCGTGGCGCCAAGCCCAAGGCCGGCCTGGTCGGCTTCACCGTCTCCAACCTGAACATCCCCGGTTTCGAGCAGCCCTGGGAAGTGCCCTATGGCAAACCCGAGCGCATCGTCACCCCGCTGGACATCATGATCGAAGGCCCGCTGGGCGGCGCCGCGTTCAACAACGAATTCGGCCGCCCGAACCTGGCCGGCTACTTCCGTACCTTCGAGCAGGCCATCGCCACCCCGCGCGGCGAGGAAGTCCGTGGCTACCACAAGCCGATCATGATCGCCGGCGGCCTGGGCAACATCCGCGAAGACCACGTGCAGAAAGGCGAGATCTCGGTCGGCGCCAAGCTGATCGTGCTCGGCGGCCCGGCCATGCTGATCGGCCTGGGCGGCGGCGCTGCTTCCTCCATGGCCACCGGCTCGTCCGCCGCTGACCTGGACTTCGCCTCGGTGCAGCGCGAGAACCCGGAAATGGAACGCCGTTGCCAGGAGGTCATCGACCGCTGCTGGCAGATGGGCGAGAACAACCCGATCAAGTTCATCCACGACGTGGGCGCGGGCGGCATCTCCAACGCCCTGCCGGAACTGATCAACGACGGTGGCCGTGGCGGCCGCTTCGAACTGCGCGCCGTGCCCAACGACGAGCCGGGCATGAGCCCGCTGGAAATCTGGTGCAACGAGTCGCAGGAACGCTACGTGATGTCGGTAGACGCTGCCGACTTCGAGACCTTCAAGGCCATCTGCGAGCGCGAGCGCTGCCCGTTCGCCGTGGTCGGCGAAGCCACCGAAGAGATGCAACTGACCGTCGCCGACAGCCACTTCGGCAACAAGCCGGTGGACATGCCGCTCGAAGTGCTGCTCGGCAAGCCGCCGCGCATGCACCGTTCGGTCAGCCGAGAAGCCGAGCTGGGCGATGATTTCGCTGCCGCCGGCCTGGACCTGAGCGAATCGACCGAGCGCGTCCTGCGTCATCCGGCCGTGGCCAGCAAGAACTTCCTGATCACCATTGGTGACCGCACCATTACCGGCCTGGTTGCCCGCGACCAGTTGGTCGGCCCGTGGCAGGTGCCGGTGGCCGACTGCGCCGTCACCGCTACCAGCTTCGACGTCTACACCGGTGAAGCCATGGCCATGGGCGAGCGCACGCCGCTGGCCGTGATCGATGCCCCGGCCTCTGGCCGCATGGCGATCGGCGAGACCATCACCAACCTGGCCGCCGCGAGCATCGACAAGATCTCCGAGATCAAGCTCTCCGCCAACTGGATGGCCGCCGCCGGTCACCCGGGCGAAGACGCTCGCCTGTACGACACCGTCAAGGCGGTCGGCATGGAGCTGTGCCCGGCGCTGGGCATCACCATCCCGGTGGGCAAGGACTCCATGTCCATGAAGACCCGCTGGCAGGATGGCGACGCCGAGAAGAGCGTCACTTCGCCGATGTCGCTGATCATTTCCGGCTTCGCCCCGGTCAACGACGTGCGCAAGACCCTGACCCCGCAACTGCGCCTGGACAAGGGCGAGACCGACCTGGTCGTCATCGACCTGGGCCGTGGCAAGAACCGCATGGGCGGCTCCATCCTCGCCCAGGTCAACGGCCAGATCGGTCGCGCCGCTCCGGACGTCGACGATGCCGAAGACCTGAAGGCGTTCTTCGCCGTGATCCAGGGCCTGAACGCCGACGGCCACCTGCTGGCCTACCACGACCGTTCCGACGGCGGCCTGATGGCCACCGTGGTGGAAATGGCCTTCGCCGGTCATTGCGGTCTGGACCTGAACCTCGACGCGCTGGCCGAGAGTCGCGACGAACTGACCGCCGCCCTGTTCAACGAAGAACTCGGTGCTGTGATTCAGGTTCGCTCTGCTGCCACCCCGGAAGTGCTGGCCCAGTTCAGCGCCGCCGGCCTGGAAGACTGCGTCGCGGTCATCGGCCAGCCGGCCAAGGGCGCCGAGATCGAGCTGTCCTTCAATGGCGAGCGCGTCTTCCATGCCCAGCGCCGCAACCTGCAGCGTATCTGGAGCGAAACCAGTTACCGCATCCAGCGCATGCGCGACAACGTCGAGTGTGCGGACCAGGAATTCGACGGTCTGCTGGACGAAGACAACAGCGGCCTGTCGGTGAAGCTGAGCTTTGACGTCAACGACAACATCGCCGCGCCCTACATCAAGAAAGGCGTGCGCCCGCAGATCGCCATCCTGCGTGAGCAGGGCGTGAACGGTCAGGTCGAAATGGCTGCCGCATTCGACCGCGCCGGCTTCGCCGCGGTCGATGTGCACATGAGCGATATCCTCTCCGGCCGCGTCAGCCTGGAGCAGTTCAAGGGCCTGGTGGCCTGCGGCGGCTTCTCCTACGGCGACGTCCTTGGCGCTGGCGAAGGCTGGGCCAAGTCGATCCTGTTCAACACCCGTGCCCGCGATGGCTTCCAGGCGTTCTTCGAGCGCAAGGACAGCTTCGCCCTCGGCGTGTGCAACGGTTGCCAGATGATGTCCAACCTGCACGAGCTGATCCCTGGCACCGAGTTCTGGCCGCACTTCGTGCGCAACCGCTCCGAGCAGTTCGAAGCGCGCGTGGCGATGGTCCAGGTGCAGGAGTCGCAGTCGATCTTCCTGCGCGGCATGGCCGGTTCGCGCCTGCCGATCGCCATCGCCCACGGCGAAGGCCATGCGGAGTTCGAGAGCGAGGAAGCACTGCTGGAAGCCGATCTGTCTGGCACCGTGGCTCTGCGTTTCGTCGACAACCAGGGCAAGGTCACCGAGACCTACCCGGCCAACCCGAACGGCTCGCCGCGTGGTATCACCGGTCTGACCAGCCGCGACGGCCGCGTCACCATCATGATGCCGCACCCGGAGCGGGTATTCCGCGCCGTGCAGAACTCCTGGCGTCCGGACGAGTGGGAAGAGGACGGCGGCTGGATGCGCATGTTCCGCAACGCTCGCGTCTGGGTTGGCTGAGTTCCGCCTGATGCGCGACGAGAAAGGGGAAAGCTTCGGCTTTCCCCTTTTTCTTTGCTGTTTCGACGGCGAAGTGAGCTCGTAGGCGCGACCCTGCGCGCTCCCGCAAGTAGAAAGAAAAAGCCCCGCAAGTGCGGGGCTTTTCATTCAGGAATGAGCGATCAGTGATCGTCTTCCATCCAGCCGCCGAATTCCTTCCAGCGGTTGACGATGCCGCAGAACAGCTCGGCGGTCTTCTCGGTGTCGTAGCGTGCCGAGTGGGCCTCGCGGTTGTCGAACTCGATACCGGCGGTCTGGCAGGCCTTGGCCAGTACGGTCTGACCGTAGGCAAGGCCGGCGAGGGTGGCGGTGTCGAAGCTGGAGAACGGGTGGAACGGGTTGCGCTTCACGCCGCTGCGGTTGACCGCGGCATTGAGGAAGCCCAGGTCGAAGCTGCTGTTGTGGCCGACCAGGATCGCCCGCTTGCAGCCGTTGGATTTCAGCGACTTGCGGATGCCGCGGAAGATCTCGGTCAGCGCCTGCTCTTCCTGCACGGCCATGCGCAGCGGGTGGTCCAGCTTGATGCCGGTGAACTCCAGCGCGGCTTGCTCGATGTTGGCGCCTTCGAAGGGCTCCACGCGGAAGAAGTAGGTGTGCTCGGGGAACAGGTAACCACTGTCGTCCATGCCGATGGTGACGGCGGCGATTTCCAGCAGCGCGTCGGTGGCGCAGTTGAAGCCGCCGGTCTCGACGTCCACCACGACCGGCAGGTAGCCGCGGAAACGGCGTGCCATCGGGTGGCGCGGGCCGGGCGGGAAGGAGCCGTCGAGCTCTTCTTCGAAGATTTCGTTCTCGTCACTCATGCTTGGTTCTCCAGCAGGCGCCAGCGCAGCTTCTCGCCGGCACGCAGCGGGACTACATCGAAGTCGCCGAACGGCAGCGTTGCCGGGGCTTCCCATTCTTCACGCACCAGGGTGATGCGGTCGCTGTTGCGCGGCAGGCCGTAGAAATCCGGGCCATGCAGGCTGGCGAAGCCTTCCAGCTTGTCCAGCGCGTTGCGTTGCTCGAAGGCTTCGGCGTACAGCTCGATGGCGGCGTAGGCGGTGTAGCAGCCGGCGCAGCCGCAGGCGGCTTCCTTGGCGTGACGCGCGTGAGGTGCCGAGTCGGTGCCGAGGAAGAACTTCGCGCTGCCGCTGGTGGCCGCATCCAGCAGGGCTTCCTGGTGGGTGTTGCGCTTGAGGATCGGCAGGCAATAGAAGTGCGGGCGGATGCCGCCAACCAGCATGTGGTTGCGGTTGTACAGCAGGTGGTGCGCGGTGATGGTGGCGCCTACGTTGGCCGGGGCGGCCTTGACGAAGGCGGCGGCATCGCCGGTGGTGATGTGCTCGAAGACGACCTTCAGCGTCGGGAAACGCTCGACCACGCGGGTCAGGTGCTCGTCGATGAAGCGCTTCTCGCGGTCGAACACGTCGACCTCGGCGCGGGTCACCTCGCCATGCACCAGCAGCGGCAGGCCGACTTCGGCCATGGCTTCGAGTACGTGGAAGATGTTGTCGACGCTGGTCACGCCGGAGTCGGAGTTGGTGGTGGCGCCGGCGGGGTACAGCTTGGCGGCGTGCACGAAACCGGACGCCTTGGCGGCGCGGACTTCCTCGGCGCTGGTGCGGTCGGTGAGGTAGAGCACCATCAGCGGCTCGAAGCGGCTGCCGGCCGGACGGGCGGCGAGGATGCGCTGGCGGTAGGCGTCGGCTTCGGCGGCGTCGCGTACCGGCGGAACCAGGTTCGGCATGATGATGGCGCGGCCGAAGGTGCGGGCGGCGTCGCCGACGGTTTGCGCGAGTGCGGCGCCGTCGCGCAGGTGGATGTGCCAGTCGTCGGGGCGCAGGAGTGTCAGGCGGTCGGACATGCGGATTCCAGGGGTGCGGTTGCAGCGGGAAGAGGGGGAAATGCTACCGGAAAAGGCCGTCGCCGGCACTCGCTATCAAGTTTTGCCAGGGCCGACCGATAGATTGTGGGACGCCTATTTACCTGTGTGGATGCCACCGTGCGCCAGTCTTCTGTTCTCCTGCTCACTCTTTGCGCGAGCCTTCCGGCCTGGGGGCTGACCTTCCAGCCGCGTCTGGAAAGCGCGCAATGGACGGTGGCGGGCGATCAGTTCGAGTGCCGGCTGTCGCAGAGTGTCGGCGGTTTCGGTGTCGGTGAGTTCGTCTGGCGCGCCGGCGAGCAACCGACCTTCCGTCTCAAGTCCCAGCAGGGCTGGCTCGGCACCGGCTCGGCGACCCTGCTGGCGGCCGCACCGCCATGGCGGCCGGGGCAGGGTGACGTGAACCTGGGCTCGGTGCGCGTGGGTGCCGGCGAGGTGCCGCTCAACAGTACCCAACAGCAGGCCGGGCGTCTGCTCGGCGGCCTGCTGGAAGGCCGTACGCCGGAAGTTCGCCATCGGACCCGCACCGGTGAAAGCCTGCTGGTGCGGCTGCTGCCGACCCGTTTCGCCGACGCTTACGCGCAGTTCCAGGACTGTTCGACGAAGATGCTTCCGGTCAACTTCGATCAGGTGCGTCAGAGCCAGGTCGGTTTCCCCGACGGCGGCACCGAGGTCGATGCCCTGGGCCGTGCCAAGCTGGACATCATCCTGGAATACATGAAGGCCGATCCGACGGTGAACCGCATCGAACTGGACGGCCATTCGGACAACAGCGGCAATCGTCTGGCCAACCGTGAGGCGTCGCGCCGCCGCGCCATCGCGGTGATGGAGTACTTGAAGGCCAACGGCGTGGCCGAATCGCAGATCACCGTGCGCTTCTACGGTGAGCGCTACCCGCTGGTGAAGAACAATTCCGCCGCCAACCGCGCACAGAACCGCCGAGTGACGGTGAACCTGTCCCGTGAGGCGGTCGTCGAGCAGGCTCCCGCCGAAGTCCCGACCACCGCTCCGGCTCCCAGCGCCGCCAGTGTGCCCGCTCAGGGTGCGCCGGCAGCGCCTGCCACCAACGCTGCCAACCCACCCGCCACGCCGCCCGCGACACCCAAGGGCTGAGCCGCGGCAGCGAGTCGCACCGACGATAGTATTTGTCGCTTTGTCGTCTAAAGCTGTCGCCCCTCTGTAAATTATTCCGAGCGGACAGTAGAATCGGTCCCTTTCGTGGCAACCCCCGTGGAGTTGAGTGGCATGGCGGACGTGAAGAAGGTAGTCCTGGCGTATTCCGGTGGCCTGGATACCTCGGTAATTCTGAAGTGGCTGCAGGATACCTATAACTGTGAAGTGGTGACTTTCACCGCCGACCTGGGTCAGGGCGAGGAGGTCGAGCCGGCCCGTGCCAAGGCCAAGCAGATGGGCGTGAAAGAGGTCTTCATCGAGGACCTGCGAGAAGAGTTCGTCCGCGACTTCGTCTACCCGATGTTCCGTGCCAACACCGTCTACGAAGGCGAGTACCTGCTGGGTACTTCCATCGCCCGTCCGCTGATCGCCAAGCGCCTGATCGAGATCGCCAACGCCACCGGCGCTGACGCCATCTCCCACGGCGCTACCGGCAAGGGTAACGACCAGGTGCGTTTCGAGCTGGGCGCCTACGCGCTCAAGCCGGGCGTGAAGGTGATTGCTCCCTGGCGCGAGTGGGACCTGCTGTCCCGCGAGAAGCTGATGGACTACGCCGAAGCCCACAACATCCCGATCGAGCGCCACGGCAAGAAGAAATCGCCGTACTCCATGGATGCCAACCTGCTGCACATCTCCTATGAAGGCGGCGTGCTGGAAGACACCTGGACCGAGCACGAAGAGGACATGTGGAAATGGACCGTCTCCCCGGAGAAGGCCCCTGACGTCGCGACCTACATCGAGCTGACCTACCGCAAGGGCGACATTGTCGCCATCGACGGCAAGGACATGACGCCGGCCCAGGTGCTGGCCGAGCTGAACCGCATCGGCGGCGCCAACGGCATCGGCCGTCTGGATATCGTCGAGAACCGCTACGTCGGCATGAAGTCCCGTGGCTGCTACGAGACCCCCGGCGGCACCATCATGCTCAAGGCGCACCGCGCCATCGAGTCGATCACCCTGGACCGCGAAGTCGCTCACCTGAAGGACGAGCTGATGCCGCGCTACGCCAAGCTGATCTACACCGGCTACTGGTGGAGCCCGGAGCGTGAAATGCTCCAGCAGATGATCGATGCCTCCCAGGAGTACGTGAATGGCGTCGTGCGCCTGAAGCTGTACAAGGGCAACGTCATCGTGGTCGGCCGCAAGTCCGACGACTCGCTGTTCGATGCCAACATCGCGACCTTCGAGGAAGACGGCGGCGCCTACAACCAGGCCGATGCCGCAGGCTTCATCAAGCTCAACGCGCTGCGCATGCGTATCGCCGCGAACAAGGGCCGCAAGCTGTTCTAAGCGACCCTTGTAGGAGCGAGCTTGCTCGCGAAGCTTTTGCTTTTTGCGCGGTTCGCGAGCAAGCTCGCTCCTACAGTAGAACAACAATCCCCGGCCACGAGCCGGGGTTTGTGTTTATAAGCCCGCACTCCGGGCACCTGATGAGGAAAGAATCGATGAGACTGCTGCATACCATGCTGCGCGTCGGCGACATGGACAAATCCATCGCCTTCTACACCGAAGTCCTGGGCATGACCCTGCTGCGCCGCAAGGATTACCCGGACGGTCAGTTCACCCTGGCCTTCGTCGGTTACGGCAACGAGGACGACAACAGCGTCATCGAGCTGACCTACAACTGGGGTGTGGATAAGTACGAATTGGGCACCGGCTACGGCCACATCGCCCTGGAAGTGGCCGACGTCTACAAGGCCTGCGAAGACATCCGTTCCCGCGGCGGCAAGATCACCCGCGAACCGGGCCCGATGCAGCACGGCACCAGCATCCTCGCCTTTGTCGAAGACCCGGACGGCTACAAGATCGAGCTGCTCAGCCCGCAGCGCAAGGACTGACCCTTCGGCTGTCGTCGAAGCGTCCTTGGAGAAACCCCGCCCACCCGGCGGGGTTTTTCTTTTCCGCTGTCATCAGAAAGTCACCGCAGCGGTCATACTCAAAGGGCATCGACGTCGGACGCGTCGATTGCGGAAGCAGTTTCCGCCATTCGCTTGTCAGAGTCAGAAGGAGCAGTGCTGCGGGCCGGAGAATCCCCGCCGCGCCGCCCCCGGCAATGACGGCCGAATGGACGGCCGCATCGATTTATCGGAAGACCCCGCGCTTTGGCGCCCGGCTTCCATCGTCAAGGAATACAGCATGTCCCCAAGACCGGTAAACAATGCCTCGGTCAGCCCCAAGGGCAGCCTCGAAACCCTTTCCCAACGTGAAGTGCACCAGCTCAGCGAAGCCGGTTCAGGCAGCACCTACAAGCTCTTCCGCCAGTGTGCCCTGGCCATCCTCAACACCGGCACGCAGATCGACAACGCCAAGCACATCCTCGACGCCTACCGCGACTTCGAACTGGAAATCCACCAGCAGGACCGCGGCGTGCGCCTGGAACTGTTCAACGCGCCGGCCGACGCCTTCGTCGACGGCGAGATGATCGCCAGCACCCGCGAGATGCTGTTCAGCGCCCTGCGCGACATCGTCTACACGCAGAACGCGCTGAACAGCCGGCGCTTCGGCCTGGACAGCTCGGCCGGCATCACCGACTACGTCTTCCACCTGCTGCGCAACGCCCGCTCCCTGCACGCCGGCGTGGAGCCGAAGATCGTCGTGTGCTGGGGCGGCCACTCCATCAGCACCAACGAGTACAAGTACACCAAGAAGGTCGGCCACGAGCTGGGCTTGCGCAGCCTCGATGTCTGCACCGGCTGCGGCCCGGGCGTGATGAAGGGCCCGATGAAGGGCGCCACCATCGGCCACGCCAAGCAGCGCATCACCGATGGCCGCTACCTGGGCCTGACCGAACCGGGGATCATCGCTGCCGAGGCACCGAACCCCATCGTCAACGAACTGGTGATCCTGCCGGACATCGAGAAGCGCCTGGAGGCCTTCGTCCGCGTCGGCCACGGCATCATCGTGTTCCCCGGCGGCGTTGGCACGGCCGAGGAGTTCCTCTATCTGCTGGGCATCCTGATGCACCCGGAAAACCAGGACATGCCGTTCCCCCTGGTGCTCACCGGCCCGCGCAGCGCGGCGGCCTACATCGAACAGCTGCATGCCTTCGTCGGCGCGACCCTGGGCGAGGCGGCGCAGAAGCGCTACCGCATCATCATCGACGACCCGGCGGAAGTCGCGCGGGAAATGAGCACCGGGCTGAAGCGGGTCAAGCAGTTCCGCCGCGAGCGCAACGACGCCTACCACTTCAACTGGCTGCTGAAGATCGACGAGGGCTTCCAGCGCCCGTTCGAACCGACCCACGAGAACATGGCCAGCCTGGACCTGGGCCGCGATGTGCCGCCCCACGAGCTGGCGGCGAACCTGCGCCGGGCGTTCTCCGGCATCGTCGCCGGCAACGTGAAGGATCGTGGCATCCGCATGATCGAAGAGTTCGGTCCGTACGAGATCCACGGTGACGCGGCCATCATGGAACCGCTGGATGCGCTGTTGCAGGCCTTCGTCGAGCAGCACCGCATGAAGCTTCCGGGCGGCGCGGCGTACGAGCCGTGCTACCGGGTGGTGCAGCGGGCGGCAGCAACGGCATGAACCTGTAGGAGCGAGGGGAACGCCATCGTTATTGCTCGCGAACAGAAATTCCCGGCGCCTCTGTGGCTGGGCGGTTCGCGAGCCAGCTCGCTCCTACGAAAAGCAAAAAGCCCCGCCAGGTTGCGGGGCTTTTTCATACGGGTGTTACGTTCAGGAGAAGGCTTACAGATCGAAATCGTAGTCGGACAATTGGCGCTGCAGGCGGCGTTCTTCAAGCAGGTTGTCGATGATGCGGCGCTTGGTCAGGTTGGTCTTGGCGACCTCGACCGTGGCTTCTGCGCCGTCATCGCTGTCCTCTGTGCTGACATCGTCCTCGAGTTCGAGGTCTTCTTTGTCGTTTGCCATTCGGTGCACTCCACAACACGGGGTGTGTTGGCGCCCCTTATAGCGACAAAGGACCGGACGGTAAAAAAGATTTTTTCAATCAGCCTGAAGGAATTTTCCCATATCGCTCAATCGTCGGAAGTCTTGTGCTTGTACTCACACAGGTCCTCGATCCGGCAACTGCCGCACTGCGGCTTGCGCGCCTTGCAGACGTAGCGCCCGTGCAGGATCAGCCAGTGGTGGGCATCGAGCAGGTATTCCTTGGGCACGAACTTGAGCAGCTTGCGCTCCACTTCCAGCACATTGCGCCCCGGCGCGATGTGGGTGCGGTTGGAAACGCGGAAGATGTGGGTGTCCACCGCCATTGCCGGCTGTCGGAAAGCCGTGTTGAGGACCACGTTGGCGGTCTTGCGGCCCACGCCCGGCAGGGCTTCGAGGTCTTCGCGGTTTTCCGGCACCTGGCCGCCGTGCTTCTCGATGAGGATGCGGCAGGTCTCGATGGTGTTCTTCGCCTTGCTGTTGTACAGGCCGATGGTCTTGATGTACTCCGACAGGCCGTCCACGCCGAGGGCATAGATCGCCTCCGGGGTATTGGCCACCGGGTAGAGCTTGGCGGTGGCCTTGTTCACCCCCACATCGGTGGCCTGCGCCGAGAGCAGCACGGCGATCAGCAGCTCGAAGGGCGTGCTGTAGGCCAGCTCGGTTTCGGGGTTGGGATTGTCTTCTTTGAGTCGGCGGAAAATCTCCGCGCGCTTGGCGGCATTCATTCGATCACTCCGGTCACGCGGACGCGTTGGCGCTCGGTCGCGGGTACGTCGCCCGTCGGCGCCTTGGCGCGGTCCGCCAGGCTTTCATCGATACGGTTCTTCAGTGCAATCAGCAGGCCCAGCACCAGGAAGGCACCGGGCGGTAAAACGGCGAGCAGCAGGCCCTGGTAGCCAGGAATCTGCAGCTTCCAGTCGGCGGCGCTGGGGCCGAACAGCAGGTCCATGCCGGCGAGCAGCGTGCCATGGCCGAGCAGTTCGCGCAGGGTGCCGATGGCCAGCAGGACGAGGGCGAAGCCCAGCCCCATCATCAGCGCGTCGAAGGCCGAGCGCGCGACGTTGTTGTTCGCGGCGAAGGATTCCGCGCGGCCGAGGATCACGCAGTTGGTGGTGATCAGCGGCACGAAGATGCCCAGCACCTCATACAGCTCGTAGCGCCACGCCTGCATCAGCAGTTCGACGCAGGTGGTGAGGGTGGCGATGACCAGCAGGAAGGCCGGCAGGCGCACGGCTTCGCTCAGCGTGCCACGGATCAGCGATACGGCAACGCTGGAGCAGACCAGTACGAAGATCGTCGCCAGCCCCAGGCCGAGGGCGTTGACCATGGAACTGCTGGTACCCAGCAACGGGCATAGCCCGAGCAGCTGTACCAGGCCGGGGTTGTTCTTCCACAGGCCCTGCAGGGCGATTTCGCGGTAGCCGGGATTATTCATGCTGGTCTCCCGAAGTCGCAGGGGCGAGCAGCTCTGTCTTGTGCGCATCGAAGTACTGCAGCGCCAGGTGCGTGGCCTTGACCACCGCGCGTGGGGTGACGGTGGCTCCGACGAACTGGTCGAACCGGCCGCCGTCCTTCTTCACCTTCCAGCCAGCCTCGGCCGGGTCGCTCAGGGAGCGGCCGTCGAAGCCGTGCAGCCAGTCGCTCTTGCCCAGTTCGATGCGGTCGCCCTGGCCGGGTGTCTCGTGGTGCGCCACAACCCGCACGCCAAGCAGGCGGCCTTGCGCGGTCACGCCCACCAGCAGGTGGATCGAGCCGCCGTAGCCATCCCGCGCCACGGGCTGGAGCACCACCGCTGTGGTCTGGCCCTGCAGCCGGGCAATGTAGGCCGGCGCTGGTTCGTTGCGACCCAGCAGCTTGGGATCGAAGGCGCTGACTTCGCTCTCCAGCGGATGATTGTCGTAGCTGCCTTTGGGCAGCAGCTCCAGCAGCGTACGGCCACGCGCCTCGCGCTGGGCGGTGTCGATGCGCTGGGCGGTGAACTGGTGGACGGTCGCCACCACGCCGGCGGCGACCACCGCGAGCAGGCCCAGCACGAGGGCATTCTTCAGCAGGGCACGGCTCATCGGTCACCTGCCTTGAAGCCGCGCTCGGGTTGCTTGTGCCCGTAGGTGCGCGGGCGGGTGAAGTAGTCGAGGGTAGGCGCAGCGAGGTTCATCAGCAGCACGGCGAAAGCCAGACCGTCGGGGTAGCCGCCCCAGGCGCGGATCACATAGGTGAGCGCGCCTACGCCGATGCCGAACAGCAGGCGGCCGCGATTGCTGGTGGCGCCGGACACCGGGTCGGTGACGATGAAGAAGGCGCCGAGCATGGTCGCGCCGCTGAACAGGTGCAGCAACGGCGAGCCGTGGGAGTCGGAACCCGAACCGTTCCAGAACAGCAGGCTCATGACGAACAGGCCGCCGAGCATGCCCACCGGCGCGTGCCAGGTGAACAGCTTGCGCCAGAGCAGGAACAGCCCGCCGGCAAGGAAGGCCAGGTTGACCAGCTCCACGCCGCGCCCGCCGACGCTACCGAAGGCAGGAGATTGCGCCAGCAGTTCTTCCATGGTCAGGCTGTGGTTGTTGCGCAGCACATCCAGCGCGGTGGCGCCGACCCAGGCGTCCGGCCCCTGGCTGGCGATGCCGAAGATCTGCCGCAGGCCTTCGCCGAAGCCGAGCGCGCTGTCCGGCGCCGGCCACTGGCTCATCTGCTGCGGGAAGGACACCAGCACCACCGCGTAGCCGATCATCGCCGGGTTGAACGGGTTCTGCCCGAGGCCGCCGTACAGGTGCTTGCCGAAGATCAGCGCGAACAGCGTGGCGACCGCGCTCAGCCACCAGGGCGAGTAGGGCGGCAGGGCGAGGGCGAGCAGTACGGCGGTGACCAGCGCGCTGCCGTCCTTGAGGAAGAACGTCACCGGGCGGTTGCGCAGCTTGAGCATCAGCGCCTCGATGGAGAGGGCGAGCAGGCTGCACCAGAGCAGATTGAACAGCGTGCCGATGCCGTACAGGCCGATCAGCACCAGCGCGCCCGGTGCGCAGGCAGCCAGCAGGGTCAGCATGACTCTCTGCGTGCGGTTGGCGCCTGTGGCGTGGGGCGAGCTGATGCGTGGCAGCTTCATCAGGGAGCCTCACCACTGGCATCGGCGACGGCACGTTCCGCCGCTTGCAGACGCTCGCGGGCAGTGGCCAGTGCGGGGTCGCCGGCGCCTTCGCGTTCGAGCTTCTTCAGGTCGGCGCGGGCGTAGGCCAGTTCGGTCTTGGCGGCGCGCAGGGAGGCGCTGATCGGGTGCCTGTCGGTGCGCACCAGGTTCGGCGGTGCCTTGCCGCTGGCGTCTTCGGCGGCGTGCAGGGCGGCTTCCGCGGCGGCCAGCGTCTGGCGGATCGCGTCCAGTTCCTCGGCAGGCACACCTTCGCGTTCCGCGGCGCGCAGGGCATCGCGTTGGGCGATGTAGACCAGCTTGGCCTGGCGCAGGGCGAGAACCCCGTCGATGGGCTGGGCGGCTTTCGGTTCGGTCGGCATGGAGGTCCCCTGCAATGGGTTGAGTTGGCGTTCGATGCGTTCGACCTCTTCGCGCAAAGAGGCGAGGGTGGCGCGCTGTTCGTCGCTGGGCGATTCGCCGAAGGCCTTCTCGGACTTCTTCAGCTGCGCACGGGCCATGGCAGCATCGATCTTGGCCTGCTTCAGCGCCGCTTCATCCGTGACAGCCGCCACAGTGGGAGCCGGCTCTGCGTTGGCGCTTTGCACTTCGGCAGTGGCCAGCGCGGCTTTCGACTCTTCGGCAGCGCTGCGCAGTTCGGCGACCTGAGTGCGCAACTGCTCGGTGTCATGGGCGGCCAGTTGCTTCTCGGCTTTCTTCAGCGCGACCTGGGCCATGCTCGCCTCGATCTTCAGGCGCTTGAGCTGGTCGGGCGCATTGCCCACGGCCTTCTCGGCCTTCACCCGTTCGATCACCGATTGGGCGTCTGGCACCGCGGGCGTTTCCACGTCGGGCTGGTCGGCCTGCACGTGTGCGGCGCGTTCCTGGCGGGCCCGGCGGTCGGCGGCGCGTTGTTCTTCCTCGCGGCGCAGGCGCTCCTGGCGTTGCTCGAAGCGCAGACGCCACTGCTCGGCCTTCAGCTGGCGCTGTTCCAGCTCGCGGATTTCGGCCTTGGACGCGCGGTAGTACTGCACCAGCGGAATGCTCGACGGGCAGACGTAGGCGCAGGCGCCACATTCGATGCAGTCGAACAGGTTGTGCGCCAGGAGCTGGGCGTGGTCTTGCGCGAAGAAGTGCAGTTGCTGCGGTAGCAGGCTGGCGGGGCAGACCTGCGCGCAGTCGCCGCAACGAATGCAGGGCATGGTCGGCATCGGCGGTGGCAACTCTTCGCGGGTGGCGGCGAGCAGGCAGTTGGCGGTCTTGATCAACGGCACGTCCAGCGAGGGCAGGCTGTCGCCCATCAGCGGACCGCCGAGGAGCAGGCGTTCCAGCTTCGTGCGGTCGAGGCCGGCGAAGTCCAGCAGCTCACCCACGGGGGTGCCGATCAGCGCTTCGACGTTGCACGGGCGCTCCAACGCGGCGCCGGTCAGGGTGGTGATGCGCGAGATCAGCGGCCGACCGCGCAGCACGGCGTCGGCCACGGCAACGGCGGTGCCGACGTTCACGCAGAGCATGCCGATGTCCGCCGGTAGCCCGCCGGAGGGCACTTCCCGGCCGGTCAGCAACTGGATCAACTGGCGCTCGCCGCCGGACGGGTAGCGCGTCGGGACCGCTTGCAGGCGGATCGGGCGTTCGCCGATGGCGGCCTTTACGGCGGCGATGGCCTGGGGCTTGTCGTCCTCGATGCCGAGCAGCACCTGCTGCGGCTGAAGGATGTGCATCAGCACGTCGATGCCTTCCACCAGCTCGGTGGCGCGCTCGCGCATCAACAGGTCGTCAGCGCTGATATACGGTTCGCACTCGGCGCCGTTGATGATCAGGGTGTGCAGGTCGTCCTGCGCGCGAGCGGCCAGCTTGGCAGCGGTGGGAAAACCGGCGCCGCCCAGGCCGGCAATGCCTGCCTGGCGGATGCGCTGCAGCAGTTCGATCCCGGAGAGGGAGGCATATTCTGGCTCGGGTGTGAGTTCCACCCACTCCTCCGCGCCGTCGCTGTCGATGACGATGGCGGGCAGCGAAAGGCCGGAGCTGTGCGGATAAGGTTGCTCGCTGATCTCGACCACGTTGCCGGAAGTCGGCGCATGCAGCGCGGCGCTGATGGCACTGCCGGCCTCGGCGATCAGTTGGCCCTTGAGCACGCGCTGGCCGACTTCGACACAGGGCATGGCGGGCTCGCCGATGTGCTGTTGCAGCGGCAGTACCAGCCGGTGCGGTAGCGGTGGCTGCTGGATCGGTGTGGCGGTGGATTGCTGCTTGTTCGCAGGCGGGGTGATACCGCCGGGGAAGTTCCGGACTGGTGCATTCATGCCGCCTGCTCCCCGTCGCTGTGGATCAGCCGGCCCTGCGGCAGCGGCCATGTCCAGTCGGCGACGCGTAGCGGCAGGTCGCGCATTTCGATGCAGTCCACCGGGCAGGGTTCCAGGCACAGGTCGCAGCCAGTGCATTCGTCGACTATCACCGTGTGCATCAGTTTGGCCGCGCCGACGATGGCGTCCACCGGGCAGGCGCGGATGCACTTGGTGCAGCCGATGCACTCGGCCTCGCGGATATAAGCCACGCGCGGCAGCGTTTCTTCGGCCGCGTCCAGAGGCAGTGGTTCGACGTCCAGCAGCTCGGCGAGGGCGGCAATGGTCGCAGCGCCACCGGGCGGGCACTTGTTGATCGCATCGCCCTCGGCGATGGCCTGGGCGTAGGGCTTGCAGCCGGCGTAGCCGCATTGGCCGCACTGGGTCTGCGGCAGCAGGTCGTTGACTCGGGCGGCAATGGATTGGTCCGTGACCTTTACCCGTGCCGAGGCGTAGCGCAGCGCCACGGCGCTGGCGAGGCCGGCCAGGATGATCAGCAGCACCGCGATCATGGCTTGAGCAACCCGCTGAAGCCCATGAACGCCAGGGACATCAGCCCGGCGGTAATCATGCCGATGGCTGCGCCCTTGAACGGCTTGGGCACGTCGGCGATGTCGATGCGCTCGCGCAGGGCGGCGAACAGCACCAGTACCAGGGTGAAGCCCAGCCCGGCACCGAAGCCCTGGAAGGTGGATTGCAGGAAGCCGAATTCGGGTTTGCGCGCATTGAGCAGCACCACGCCCAGCACGATGCAATTGGTGGTGATCAGCGGCAGAAAGATGCCCAGCACCTGGGCCAGCACTGGGCTGGTCTTCCTCACTAGCAGCTCGGTGAGCTGCACGGCGATGGCGATCACCAGGATGAAGGCGATGGTACGCAGGAACTCCACGTCCAGCGGTTGCAGCACATAGCGCTGCAGGATGTAGCTGAGCGCCGAGGCGAGGGTGAGGACGAAGGTGGTCGCCAGGGCCAGCGCGAGCGCCGTCTCGATCCTGCGCGACACGCCCATGAACGGGCAGATGCCGAGGAATTGCACCAGCACGAAGTTGTTGACCAGAATGGCGCTGACCAGGATCAGGGCGAGTTCGCTCATGGCCGGGCACTCGCAGCCGGGCGCGAGGTGAGGCGGATCATGCTCGGAGATCCGTGGTCAGCAGGTTGATGGCGGCGAGAGGGCATAGGTCGAATACAAGGTGCGAAGTAGGCAATTGTACCTCCGCGAAATCAGTTGCGGTGCCAGGGGCGGCGGGAGGACTATCGGCGACGGCCGAACCCGCTCGGTCCCCCTCACGGAAGTCGCGATGCGCAAAACCCTGTTCGGACGCTTCCCCGCCCTCTGCCTGCTGTTCTCCAGTGCCCTGGCTTCGGCCGCACCCTTCACCACGGCTGACCTGGTCAGTTGGCCGCGCATGAATGTCGCCGACTTCGCCTGCCTGCTGGAGCAGCGCACCGGCCACGCCGATGGGCAGTTCAGTTGCGCCGCGAGCAAGAAGCTCAGTAACTGGGGCGACGCCTGCCATGACACCGACCTCAGCTACGCCGGGCCGCAATTGCCTGAAGCTCTGGTGCGCCAGCTCGATCCGCGTATCGCGGCGGTGGACCTGGATTGGGAGTACGGCCGGCTGCAGTCGGTCAACGTCACCTTCGACCGGATCATGACCGCGGAGGAGGTGGCCGACATCTTCCCGCAGGTGAACCTGGAAGACCCCACCTCACGGGACAACCTGAGCAACGCCTCGCTGCAGGACTGTGCGTCAGACGCCTCCTGCCTCTACCTGGAAGGCTTCGAGCACCTGGGTGGCGGCGACGTGGATTGCCAGGAGGCTCAGTAGCGTCTGCGGGCAGCCCTCCGCCGGTGGCGGGGGCTGGGGTCAGGCGGCTTGACGGCCAGCGCGCCGCGACCCGAGCTTGCGCCACAGCCAGCGCAGAATCAGTGCGGCGATCAGCAGCACGACCAGTACCGGCAGGCCGAAGGCGGCCATCTGGATAGCGCTGACAGTGCCGTCGGTGAGTTCGTCCAGCGAGCCGCTGAATGCCCCGCCGATGCGCGACCAGCGCCCGGTCGGCCGGTATTCGCTGGAGAAGTCCAGGGTCAGCAGGTTGGTGGAAATGCGCCGTTGTTGCTGGGCCGCGTCCTGGCGGGCGGCGTGCAGTTGCTGCTCGACTTCGGCAGTGGCCTTGGCCAGGGCCAGCAAGTCGCTGACGCTCATGTCCTGCGGCCCTGGAAGCCTTGCAGGGTCTGGTATTCGCGCTCCAGCCGGCCACGCAGTTGCTGGTTGTCGCTGACGGCCTGGGCGAGGTCTTCGGCCTGGGTGCGGCGGCTCCGCAGTTGCCCGCCTTCGGCGGCGAGGGCGACCAGTTTTTCCACGCCTTCGGGGACGATGCGCACCACGAGGTGCGCGTTGCGCATCTGGCTGTCGCCGCTCTGCTCGATGGCAATCAGCTCGCACTGGCCGAAGCGGTCCTGGGTGCAGGCGTCGCGGGAGGCGGCCAGTTGCGCGTCGATGCGCTCGCTGGCCAGGCGGATGCCGACCTGGTGTTCATAGGCGAGGAAGGAACCGGCTTTCGCCGCTTCCCCCTGGAAAGCGGCGCCGGAACCGGCGGCGTGCTCCGAGGGAGCACCGCAGCCGGCGAGGGCGGCGCTCAGCACGAGCGCTGCCCAGTGGTGCGGTTTCATCGATGGCCTCCTTGCCGTGATGAGGCGTCTTGTCGGACGCCGCAGGTTACTTGACGCGCTGACCGGGCTTGGCGCCGCTGTCGGGGCTCAGCAGGTAGATTTCCTCACCGCCGGGGCCGGCGGCGAGGACCATGCCCTCGGATACGCCGAACTTCATCTTGCGCGGGGCCAGGTTGGCCACGTACAGGGTCAGACGGCCTTCGAGCTTGCTCGGGTCCGGGTAGGCGCTCTTGATGCCGGAGAACACGTTGCGCTTCTCGTCGCCGATGTCCAGGGACAGGCGCAGCAGCTTGTCGGCGCCCTCGACGAACTCGCACTTCTCGATCAGCGCGATGCGCAGGTCGACGGCGGCGAAGGCGTCGAAGTTGATCTCCGCAGCCAGCGGGTCCTTGGTCAGTTCGCCATTGCCAGCGGGCTGGTTGGCGGCGGCGAGGTCTTCCTTGGAGGCTTCGATCATGGCTTCGATTTTCGCAGGCTCGATACGGGTCATCAGCGGGTTGAACGGATTCAACTGGTGGTTGGCCAGCAACTGCTCGTGGTCGGCCCACTTGAGCGGGGCGACGTTGAGGAAGGCTTCGGCGGCTTCGGCGAGCTTCGGCAGCACCGGCTTGAGGAAGATTGCCAGCTGACGGAACAGGTTCACGCCCAGGGCGCAGATGGCCTGCACTTCGTCCTGCTTGCCTTCCTGCTTGTTCAGCGACCAGGGTGCCTTGTCGGCGATCCAGGCGTTGGCCTGGTCGGCCAGGGCCATGATTTCGCGCATGGCGCGGCCAAAGTCACGGGCCTCGTAGGCGGCGGCGATGCTAGGCGCGGCGCTGCGGAAGGCTTCGACCAGTTCCGGCGCCGGGTTGGCGTCCACCAGCAGGCCGTTGTTGCCCTTGTGGATGAAGCCGGCGCAACGGCTGGCGATGTTGACGACCTTGCCGACCAGGTCGGAGTTGACCTTCTGTACGAAGTCTTCAAGGTTCAGGTCGAGGTCGTCGACGCCGCGGCCCAGCTTGGCCGCGTAGTAGTAGCGCAGGTATTCCGGGTCCAGGTGGTCCAGGTAGGTGCGCGCCTTGACGAAGGTGCCGCGCGACTTGGACATCTTCTGGCCGTTGACCGTCAGGTAGCCGTGCACATTGACCGCGGTCGGCTTGCGGTAGCCGGCGCCTTCGAGCATGGCCGGCCAGAACAGCGCGTGGAAGTTGACGATGTCCTTGCCGATGAAGTGGTACAGCTCGGCTTCGGAGCCTTCTTTCCAGTAAGTGTCGAAGTCCAGTTCGGGGCGGCGTGCGCAGAGGTTCTTGAAGCTGGCCATGTAGCCGATCGGCGCATCCAGCCAGACGTAGAAGTACTTGCCCGGCGCGTCGGGAATCTCGAAGCCGAAGTACGGCGCGTCGCGGGAGATGTCCCACTCCTGCAGGCCGGCATCCAGCCATTCGGCGAGCTTGTTGGCCACCGAATCCTGCAGGGTGCCGCTGCGGGTCCACTGCTGCAGCATGTTCTGGAAGTCAGGCAGCTTGAAGAAGTAGTGCAGCGATTCCTTGAGCACCGGGGTGGCGCCGGAGATCGCCGATTTCGGGTCCTTCAGCTCGGTCGGGGCGTAGGTCGCGCCGCAGGCTTCGCAGTTGTCGCCGTACTGGTCGGCGGTGCCGCACTTGGGGCAGGTGCCCTTGATGAAGCGGTCGGCCAGGAACATCTGCTTTTCCGGGTCGAAGTACTGGGTCACCGGACGGGTGGCGATGTGGCCGGCTTCGCGCAGCTTCAGGTAGATGGCCGAGGACAGCTCGCGGTTCTCTTCCGAGTGGGTCGAGTGGTAGTTGTCGAAGTTCACCTGGAAGTCGGCGAAGTCGGCCATGTGCTCGGCGCGTACACCGTCGATCAACTGCTCGGAGGTGATGCCTTCGCGCTCGGCGCGCAGCATGATGGCCGAGCCGTGGGCATCGTCCGCGCACACATACACCGCCTGGTTGCCACGCATCTTCTGGAAGCGCACCCAGATGTCGGTCTGGATGTACTCCAGCATGTGACCGAGGTGGATCGAACCATTGGCGTAGGGCAGGGCGCTGGTGACGAGGATCTTGCGGGCTTCGGACATGATGGTCGGCCGTTCCGGTTAAAACGAGGGAATCGGCAACTATATAGGGGCGGGGCGAAATTTTCATCCGTGGGCCGCTTGGCTCCAGGGGGAGTTGGTCCGCGACCATTGGGCGCACGGGCTGTTCGCGAGCAAGCTCGCTCCTACAGTTGAAGCCCGCGCGGACCTGCTTTTTGTAGGAGCGAGCTTGCTCGCGAACCCGAATCGCTGCTGATGAGTGTGAGCAACGGTGCCGCGAGAGGCGTAAGATACCCGCCCATTCTGCTCAGTCTTTCATCGGGAGTACCCATGGGCGCCGCCAACCGAGCCACGGTGGAAAACCTTCTCCGCCAGATCAACGACCCTCACACCGGCCAGAACCTGCTGGACGCCGGCTACCTGCGCGAGCTGGACATCCAGGGTGGGCGCATCTCGCTGACCCTGGAGCTGGGCTACGCCGCCGGCCTGTTCAAGAACGGCCTGGCGCAGACCGTGCAGATGGCCCTGGAAGCGCTGGACGGTGTCGATTCGGCGCAGGTCAAGGTGGAAACCCACATCGCCGCGCACAAGGCCCAGGCCCAGGTGCCGGGCATGAGCAACGTGAAGAACATCATCGCCGTGGCCTCCGGCAAGGGCGGCGTGGGCAAGTCCACTACCGCCGCCAACCTCGCGCTGGCGCTGGCCCGCGAAGGCGCCAGGGTCGGCATCCTCGACGCTGACATCTATGGCCCGAGCCAGGGCATCATGTTCGGCATTCCCGAGGGCACCCGGCCGAAGATCCGCGACCAGAAGTGGTTCATCCCGCTGGAAGCCCACGGCGTGGAAGTCATGTCCATGGCCTTCCTCACCGACGACAACACCCCGGTGGTGTGGCGCGGCCCGATGGTTTCCGGTGCGCTGCTGCAACTGATCACCCAGACCGCCTGGAACGACCTGGATTACCTGGTCATCGACATGCCGCCGGGCACTGGTGACATCCAGCTGACCCTGGCGCAGAAAGTCCCGGTGGCCGGCTCGGTGATCGTCACCACCCCGCAGGACCTGGCCCTGCTCGATGCCAGGAAAGGCGTGGAGATGTTCCGCAAGGTCAACATCCCGGTGCTGGGCGTGGTCGAGAACATGGCCGTGCACATCTGCTCCAACTGCGGCCACGCCGAGCACCTGTTCGGTGAAGGCGGCGGCGAGAAGCTGGCCGCGCAGTACGGCGTCGAGCTGCTGGCGTCGCTGCCGCTGTCCATGGCCATCCGCATGCAGGCCGACGGCGGCAAGCCCACCGTGATCGCCGACCCGGAAAGCCAGCTGGCGATGATCTACCAGGAAATGGCCCGCTGCGTCGGCGCGCGCATCGCCCTGAGCGAGAAGGCTGCGCCGGACATGCCGAACATCTCCATCAGCGACGACTGAACTGTGACAACGCCGCCGGGCGCGCCCCTTTGCCGGGCGGCGCGCCTGCCGGTAAGATTCGCCTTCTTTTTTCAACCGCCGCACAGGACACCCCGCCATGAGCATCAAATCGGACAAGTGGATTCGCCGCATGGCTCAGGAACACGGCATGATCGAGCCGTTCGTCGAGCGCCAGGTTCGCGGTGCCGATGACAACCGGGTGATTTCCTACGGCGTCTCCAGCTACGGCTACGACGTGCGCTGCGCCGCCGAATTCAAGGTGTTCACCAATATCCACTCGGCCGTGGTCGACCCGAAGAACTTCGACGAGAAGAGCTTCGTGGACATCAACAGCGACGTCTGCGTGATCCCGCCGAACTCCTTCGCCCTGGCCCGCACCGTCGAGTACTTCCGCATCCCGCGTGACGTGCTGACCATCTGCCTGGGCAAGAGCACCTACGCGCGCTGCGGCATCATCGTCAACGTGACTCCGCTGGAACCGGAGTGGGAAGGCCACGTGACCCTGGAGTTCTCCAACACCACCAACCTGCCGGCGAAGATCTACGCCCATGAAGGCGTGGCGCAGATGCTGTTCCTGCAGTCGGACGAAGCCTGCGAAGTTTCCTACCGTGATCGCGGTGGCAAGTACCAGGGCCAGATGGGCGTTACCCTGCCCAAGGCCTGATCGGGCGTTGCTCCAGAAAACCGGGCTCAGGCCCGGTTTTTTATTGGCTGCTTCCCGCCACGAGCTTTGGATTCTGTAGAAGCGAGCTTGCTCGCGAACGGAATGGCACGGTGCTGACCGGCCAGCGCGGTTCGCGAGCAAGCTCGCTCCTACATGGGGCACTCTGCCAGGATGAAATTCGCCCGCTCTTCCAGGCTGCTGAGTGGCAGCTCCAGCACCCGGTAGCCCAATTCTGCGTACAGGTCGCTCATGATCGCGGCCGTTCGCTGCGCCTCGGCAAAGTCTTGCCGGCGCTCAGCGTCGTTGCGGTAGATGGCTTCCCACGCGGGCGCCAGGAACACGGTCGACCCATAGCGCAGTTCCCGTGCAGCTGTTTCCAGCGCTTGGGGAATCGCCAGGCCGCAGAGCCGCGCGTAGCCCAGCACATCCGGCAGGCCGCGATCGAACAGCCACAGTCCACCCGCATCGAGCGCCCGCTCGCGGGTCGCCAGCGCGTGCTCGAACATTTCCCGGCAGTAGGCCTCCCTGTTTGCCCACGGCAGTGCATCGCCGCCACGGGCCAGTTGCTCGCGAATGATGGCGCGGCCGCCTTCCTCGACGACGTTGAGGCCGTGATGCTGGTGCAAATGGTCGAGCAGCGTGCTCTTGCCGGCGCCGGGGCCGCCGGTGATGACGATGAGGGATTCGGACATGGCGATGACTCCTGTGGGAAAGGATGCAAGGGAGGACCGGCCGGGGAAGGGTGTTGCGAAGGGAGGTGCAGCGGAAACGCAGCGGGGAAAAAAGAAAGGCACCCAGAGGGTGCCTGAATATGATCATGGAGTAAGTCGACAAATCTGATTCCGGGGCGGGAGCCAAGTTCCCGGTCCCCGGAAATATTTTTCAGATCATCACTTCTCCGGCACCAGCGTCAGGCGTTTCACGCCGTAGACCTTTTCCAGGTTCTGCGACTGGAAGGGGAAGCTCATGTAGTTGCCCTTCAGCCAGGCGTCGATGCCGTCGGCATAGTGCGGGCTGGCCGGGTTGCCGGACTGGCCGCTGCTGTTGAGGCCGATCATCGGCTCACTCTGGCCGAAGTCGACGACCAGGCGCATGGCCGGGATCAGCCAGGTATTGAAGTCCTGACCCCAGTGGTAGGCCGAGACGTTCAGCGTGCTGTGGTCGCCGCCGGCGGGGTAGGGGCCGCGGTCCAGGTAGCCCTTGATCGCGCCCAGGCTGGCGCGGTCGCCGGCGCTCAGGTTGGGCGCCATCTTGGTACTGTCGCTGACCCACTCGTAGGTATGCAGTTTGCCCCACTGCCAGGCGTGGCGGTCGCTGCCCAGCTTCTGCTCGCAGAAGGCAGTGGCGGCGGCCAGGCTGCGGGCGAGGATCGCCGGCTTGTCTTCCTTTTGCGGGGTGCGGGTGTCATCCCAGAACGGGCTGTCGTCGCGGCCCAGCAGGTGGTCGGCCTGGGCCGAGTAGGAGAGATTGGCGGTCTCGACGAAGGCCTTCCAGGCCGGGCTGTCTTCCGGGCCCAGTTCGTCGAGGAAGATCTGCTTGGTGCTTTCCTGCAGGAAGGCTTCGTAGAGCGCGGCGTCGCCGGAGGTGGCCGCGAGCTTGCCGTCGAACGCCATGATCCGGTCCAGCGCTTCGCGGGCGCGGGCGCGCTGGTCGGCGGGCAGGGCGTCGATGGCTTTCTTCAGTGGCTGCGCCATGCCCGGCGCATCCAGCATCGACTGCAGCTTGCCGGCGAACGGCGTGGTCTGGTCATACTGCATGGCGATCATGCTGCGGTAGTCGTGGCTCTTGCTGCCGCCAGCGAGCTGGGCGATGCGCTCGTAGCGCTCGGGGTAGTACCAGGAACTGGACAGCTGCGCGCCGTAGCCCGGCTGCACGCTGCGGTGGTTGGCGGTGCCCAGCCAGCCCTGCGCCGGGTCCTGGTCGGACGGGTGCAGGATCGGGTCGGCATAACCGTCCCAGTCGTAGCGGCCGTCCCAGCCGGGGGAGGGCAGCAGGCCGCGGCCTTCCTTGCGGTTGGGGAAGCGCCCGGTGACCTGCCAGCCGATGTGCTTCTCGTCGGCGAAGACGATGTTCAGCGCCATCGCGCGCACGTCGCGGGTGGCGTCGAAGGCCTGCTCGACGTTCTTCGCCCGGGACAGGTCGAAGAAGGCGTCGAGGGTGCGGTCGGTCTCGCCCTGGATGCTCTGGTAGGCGATGCCGTAGCCGCTGGACAGCGGCAGCGGTTGCAGGTCGTGCTTGCGCTCGCCCAGGGCGCTGTTGAGCAGCGGGCCGTGGCGGGTCTCGTAGATGACTTCGCGGACCGGGCTGCGGCCCTTGATGAAGAAGGTCTCGTTGCGCTCGATGGCCGGTTTCCACTGGCCGTCGGCGAGGTAGTAGAGCTTGCTGCCCTGGCGCTTCACCTGCTCGAGGAAGAGGTCCTGGTTGTCGCCCATGACCATGGTCATGCCCCAGGCCAGCTTGCCGTTGAAGCCGGCGACCACGCCCGGCACGCCGGCGATGGAGACGCCTGCGGCGTTGTATTTGGGCGAACGGATCTGCACGTAGTTCCACACCGAGGGCATGGACAGCGGCAGATGGGTGTCGTTGGCCAGGAGGCTCTTGCCGCTGCGCGTGCGCTGCGGGGCGATGGCCCAGTTGTTGGAGGCGGCGACGCCCATCATCTGCAGGGCGGCGATCTGCCCGGCGGCGCGGTCGAGTGCATCGAGGCCGGCGATCTTGCCGTCCAGGCGCAGGCCCTTGAGCTTCTCGGCTTCCTCGAAGGGCAGGGCTTCGTCCGGGTAGATCGGTGTCAGCCAGGGCAGTTTGTCGGCGCCGACCTTCTGCGCGAGCACGAGTGAAGCAATCTCTTCCTGCAGGTTCACCGCCAGGCCGAAGTTCAGCAGGCTGAAGACCAGCGCGGAGTCTTCCGGCTTCCAGTACTCAGGGCGATAGCCGGATTCGGCCAGGTCCATCGGCAGCTTGTCGCGGTAGCGGTAGAGGTAGGCGTTGACGCCGCGCGCGTAGGTCTCGAAGAAGCGCTTGAGGCGCGGCGAGGCGCCGGCATAGAGCGCATCCGCCGCCTTCTTCAGGTTCACCGTGCGCATGAAACGGTCGGTCTCCAGGGCGCCTGGGCCGACCATTTCCGACAGGCGACCCTGGGCCATCAGGCGCAGGCCGACCATCTGGCTGATGCGGTCACTGGCGTGCACATAGCCGAGCGTGAACAGCGCGTCGTGGAAGGTGCTGGTCTCGATCAGCGGCATCCCCAGGCTGTTGCGGCGGATCGACACGTTGTCCGCCAGGCCCTTGATCGGCTGCACGCCATAGCTTGGCGGCAGGCTGTCGGAATAGCGGTCGTTGAGCCAGCCCTGGCAGCCGCTGAGGCTGACAGCGGCGCTGAAGGTGGCGGCAAGGCCGAAACTGGGAAGCCGGCGGAAGGCTCGCGGGGCCATGGGGATGTGCTCCTGCACAAAGTGGGTCGCAGAAAAGGCGCTACGTTAGTGAGCCGAGGATAGCTGTGCAAGCCGCGTGGGGCGGGATTTTCAGCAGCCGACGAAGAGTTGGGCCGAACAGCAGAAGGCCCGCGCTGGGCGGGCCTTCTTCGCAGTGCTCGGGGCCTGGGTCAGGCGCCGTGGCACTTCTTGTACTTGCTGCCGCTGCCGCAGGGGCAAGGATCGTTGCGGCCCACATCCTTGAGCGGGTTACGCGCCGGCTCCTGGCTGTGGTTGCAGTGCGGGCCGTGCACGTGACCGTGGTCATGGTGGTGGTCATGATCGTGGTCGTGGTTGCAGTTCGGACCGTGTACGTGGGGTTCCTGGCTCATGGTGACGCTCACTCGGGGATGAAATCGCCGGGAATTATCTCGCCATTGCGGGCGATGTGCACGCTCTGTCCGAAGAGCAGGCCAGTCTTCACTTCGCCGTCGAGGCGATAGCGGATCGGCTTGTCCGGATCTTCCAGCATCTTGACGATGCGCTTCATGTGCCGCCAGAGGTTGGTGGTCACGGGGACTTCGAAGGTTTCGTGGCCGTTGGCCGGCACTGTGAACCAGTTATTCGACTCGCCTTCGGCCAGGTCGATATCGTTCAGCTTGACCTTGTAGGCCAGGCCGCGAACCGGAAGGCTGAAATCATTCGGGTTGTCGATGCGGAAATGCAGGACGAATTCCTGCTCCAGCAAACGAGCTTTCACGACGTCGACTTTCTGCAGTTTCACGTCGGGTTGCTCGAAGTCGCCTGCCATCCAGCCGCAGCCAGAGATGAGGCTGAACAACCAGAACAGGCTGAGAATTCTTATCATTTGCGCCTGATAATTCATGTCTACCTCTCAAGACGCCCCAGTGTACCAAGCACCTGCTCGGCCGCAAGTTGTTGTTACGTTAAAAGAAGCTGCACCATACTGGCCGAATGTAACCGGCGGGTTAACACAGGAGAGTGAAGATGAGCCGCTATGAGATCGCCTTCTCGGGGCATACCGTGCCGGGTGCGCAACTGGAAACGGTGAAGGCCAACCTGGCCAAGCTGTTCCAGGCCGACACCCAGCGAATCGCGCTTCTGTTCTCCGGGCGGCGCATGGTGATCAAGAACAACCTCGACGCCGAGGGCGCGGAAAAGTACCGCAGCGTACTGGAACGCGCCGGCGCGATCGTCGAAGTGGTCGACATGGATGCGCAGATCGAGGAAATCGAACTGGCACCGCCACCACCTGCCGAGCCTGCACCGGCACGGCCGCCGACGGTAGCGCCTGCCAGTGAGCCCCAGGGGCGCCTGAAGGTGGCACCGCGTGACGAGTACATGGCCGCTTTTGCCGATGTCGACGCGCCGGACTTCGGCCTCGCTCCGGTGGGCACCGACCTGCAGGACGAGAAGCCCGATACCCAGGCGCCGCGCGTGGACCTCAGCCAGTTCAGCGTGGCTCCGGTGGGCAGCGACATGGGCCAGGCCAAGCCCGAGCCGAGCGGCCCGGTGCCGGATACCAGCCACCTCAAGCTGCAGGACTGATCAATCGCCCTGCTGCGGATCGTCCTTGTAGACGAACTTGGGCATTTCCCAGCGAAAGCGGATCGCCAGCATGCGGAACAGGAAGCCGGCGAACAGGGTGATCAGCATGGACTGCTCCTTGGGCAGGTCGATCTGCAGGCAGATCAGGTAGCACCAGGCGCTGGCGAAGGAGACGCTGGCGTACAGCTCGCGGCGGAAGATCAGCGGCACGTCGTTGCAGAAGATGTCCCGCAGAATGCCGCCGAAGACCCCGGTGATCACCCCGCTGACCGCCGCGATCAGCAGACTGTGGCCCATCTCCAGGCTGACCTGGCAGCCGATCAGGGTGAAGGCCACCAGGCCCACGGCGTCCAGCGCGAGGAACATCGAGCGCAGGTGGCGCATCAGCGGGGCGATGAACACAGTGAACAGCGCGGCGCCGGCGGTGAGCGCCAGGTACTCCGGGTGGCGTACCCAGGTGAGCGGATAATGGCCCAGCAGCATGTCGCGCACCGAGCCGCCGCCCAGGGCGGTGACGCACGCCACCAGCACTACGCCGAACAGGTCCATGCTGCGCCGGCCGGCGGACAGCGCGCCGGTCATGGCTTCGGCGGTGATGGCGATGATGTAGAGAACGGTCAGCAGCATGGCGAGGTCCGGCAGGGGTAGCCGGTGCGGCGAAACAGCGCCGCCCCGGAAAAAAGCGCGGATTCTAGCCCAGACACCGCGCGCCCCCAAGTGGGGTGAGTTCGCGCCTTACTCGATCCTGTCCTACTCAATCCAGGGACCGCAGCATTTCTTCAGCTTGCTGCCGGCGCCACAGGGGCAAGGGTCGTTGCGCGAAAGCTTCATCGGCACGGTCGGATCGAGGAAGTACCAGCGGCCGTCGCGCTGGACGAATCCGGAGCATTCGCGGTGGCTATGTTCGCCACCGGCGTCGTGCCAGCGCGCAATGAAGGTCACCCGTGCATGTTCTGGCTGTCCGCCGAGCACTTCATGGCTCACCACTTCCAGGCCCAGCCAGGTACTGCCCAGGCTCCAGGTGCGGATGGCGCCCAGGTCCAGGCCCTGTTGCTGGGCGGGCAGGGTGGTATCGCGCAGGTAGTCCACCAGGCCCAGAGCATAGGCGCTGTAGCGCGAGCGCATCAGCGCCTCGGCAGTGGGCGCCGCGACACCGGCATGGAAGCGCCCGCAGCACTCGGGCAAAGAGCGGCCGCTGCCGCAGGGGCAGGTTGGTTCGATCATGGTCACCACCAGTACTTGCCGAAGTTTTCCGGGTTGGCCCAGAACTTCGCGTTGAGCCAGTCCGGGACCTGTTTGTATTCGTGCAGATCGTAGGTGAACAGGGTGATCACCTGGGCGTCGCGCTGGAAGCGCTCGCTGGCCTGCATGGCCAGGGCATAGAAGTCCGCGTCCTGCGCCTGCGCGGCATCGAGGTCGACCAGCACGGCCACGCGGTTGCTGTTGAGATTGCGGATGCCGCCTACCAGTTGCTGTGCCTCACGGCGTGGCAGGTGCTCCAGGCAGTCGGCCAGCAGCGCCAGGTCATAGCGCTGGCCGGCCAGTTCCGCCGGCAGCGCGCCGGCATCGGCGTGAAACAGCTCGCAATCCGGATGCGCCGCGAGAAAGGCTTCCACCGCCGGGATCTGACCGGCGCCCACCAGCAACAGGCGCTGCGGTGCGTAGCGATCGAGCAGGGCGGCGAGGGCTTGTTGCGGTGTGCGTGTCGAAATCATGGGGCTCATCGAAGACGAAGAATAATGAACGAAGACTAGCGTGTGACACCCGCATGGCCTAGTGCTGGCGCATTCTGTCAGTCACGTCTTTACTCGGTAATTGTCGGTCAAGACCCGATCATTAGAGGAGATATAACTTTATGAGCATCACAAGGACCGCTTTACCCCTGCTGCTGGTAAGCACGTTGCTCACCGGTTGCGCAGGGCTGCAGAAGTCCGACTGGCCGACTTGCGCCGTGGTTGGTGGCGTCGGTGGCGCAGGTTTAGGTTCCATCGAAAGCAGCGCCTGGGCTGGCTGGGGGGCCCTGATTGGTGGTGTGCTGGGAGCGTCCTACTGCTGGGTGCATGGTGCCGAGGAACAAGTGGCTGAGGTCCCGCCGCCCGCTCCGGCTCCAGAACCGGCTCCGCTGCCCAAGGAAGAGACCATCGTGGTGCGTGACCTGCACTTCGCCTTCGACTCGTCGAAGATCGATGCGCAGGACAAGGACAAGCTCGACACCATCGCTACCCGCCTGAAGGGTGAGGCTGCGAGCACCGAGCTGAACATCGGTGGACACACCGACAGCATCGGCACCGACGCGTACAACCAGAAACTCTCCGAGCGTCGCGCCAATGCCGTGTCCAACTACCTGGTCGACTCTGGCGTACCTGCCAGCAGCGTCAAGTCGGTCGTCGGTTATGGCGAGAGCCAGCCGGTCGCGGACAACAAGACCAAGGAAGGCCGCGCCGAGAACCGTCGCGTGGAAATCAAGATCACCCGCGAGTAAGTCTGGGGTGATGTGTGCAAAGGGGGCTTTCGTGGCCCCCTTTGTCATTCCCGGTTGCCACTGGCATAGGCCGGGACAGAGGCGTATGTTCCCCGGCAAAGAAAAATACGGGGGCACTTCATGAAAGCGTTGTTGGGGCTGGGCAAGTTGATTGCCCTGTTGTTCTGGCTGGCGGTGCTGGCCAACCTGATCCAACCCTTCGCACATCCCTTCGCCCTGCTGCTCAATGCGGCGGGTGCGCTGATCCTGCTGATCCACATCCTCGAGGTTCTGGCGCTGCGCAAGCGCTTGCTGGGCCGCCCGCATCCGGGCATGGACCGCCTGCAGATCCTGCTGTTCGGCGTCTTCCATTTCGCCACCCTGCCGCAGCCGGCAGCGGAGCAACCGGCATCCGCAAAAGTAGAAGGAGATACCCATGCGTAAGTCGTTGCTGGGCTTGGTGCTGTTCGCCCCGCTGGCCTGTTCGGCTGCTGGCGCCGTCTCGGTGGAAGCCAATACTGTGCTGCGCCTGCCGGTGAAGGGCGAGAGCCTGAGCCTGGATCGCATCAGTGTCGGCCCGGAGGGGGCACTGCTGATCCCGTCGCGGGTCAAGGAGCTGAAGATCGGCGAGTTGGAGCTGGCGAAGAACGCGCGGATCGGCGTGTTCCCCGGCAGCGATGTACTGCTGATCGAGGTGCAACACGGCAACCTGGCCGACGGCAGCGTGATCGCCGCGCAAGGCAGTTCCGGCAGCTTCGAGAAACCCGCCAGCGGCGGCCGCAACCTGGTGCTTCGCCTGCAGGGCGTGCAGGTGGAAAACCTGCTGATCGACGTCCGTGGCGGTGTCGGCGCACCGGGTTACGACGGCCTGGACGGCGGCAGCGCGCAGACCTCCGGCTGCCTGTGGGGCAGCGGAAAATCTGCCGGCGATGGCCAGAACGGCGCCGATGGCCAGACTGGAGCATCCGGCGGCGTGGTGCGCCTGGAAGTGCCTGAGCAATTCGATGTCGCGAAGGTCAGAGTGCGCCTGGAAGGCGGCGCTGGCGGCGCTGGCGGAAAGCCTGGCAAGGCCGGGCCGCGCAGCAGCGAGAAGGGCTGTTGGCTCTATTCGGTGGCGGGCGAGAAGCCCGGCGCGGAAGGCCAGGGCGGTGCGGAAGGGGCTAAGGGTAGCGAAGGCCGCCTGGACGTAAAGCGCTTCTGAGGCGCTGCCTTTGAAGAAAGCCCGCCCGGCAACCGGGCGGGCTTTTTCGTTTTGCCAGTGCGGGTCTTACCAGTGCGGGCGCGCGGCGACGAAAGCCACCAGCGCCAGGCCGATCAGCAGATTCAAACCCACGGTCTTGCGGATCTTGCCCAGCGCGGCACCGCCGGCCGGCCAATCCTGCGCTTGCACCGCGCGGCGCAGCTCCGGCAGTTGCAGCGCCTGGATGCGCAGGAACAGCGCGAGCATCGCCACGTACAGCCCCATCATCACCTGCACATAGCGCGGCGCGCCGGCCATGCCGCTGTAGCTCAGGTGCATCATGCCCACGCCGGTCACCGGCAACAGGATCACCGCCGCCCATATCCAGCGGAAGAAGCGCGGAAACACCTCGAGCCACAGCTTCAGCCTGGCCGGTGGTTCCAGCGCGGCAACGGCGGCCGGGCGCAGCACCATCCAGGCGAAGAACATGCCGCCGACCCAGACCAGGGCGGCCAGGACGTGCAGGGCATAGACAAGGGCAAAGGGTGTCATTCGGACGATCTCCGCTGGCGATTGAAGTCAAGCGCGCTATCATAGCCGCCGATTCGAACCACTGAAAATTTATCCAGCATCCGGATGTGTCCTCAAGGCACGCTCCGGGGCCCGGGAAGTCCATGCTCAGCACCGAACTCAAGGCCACGATCCAGGGCGCCTACTCGCGCTTCCTCGAGGCCAAGGAACTCAAGCCGCGCTACGGCCAGCGCCTGATGATCGCCGAAGTTGCCAAGGTCCTGGGGACCATCGCCAGCGACGAGGAAGGCCATCGCCTGGGCGATGCCGCCGTGGTCGCCGTGGAAGCCGGCACCGGCACCGGCAAGACCGTCGCCTACAGCCTCGCCGCCATCGCCTGC
Organism: Pseudomonas sp.; assembly: GCF_002796985.1. GTDB lineage: Bacteria > Pseudomonadota > Gammaproteobacteria > Pseudomonadales > Pseudomonadaceae > Pseudomonas. Next base: position 108,772 of record NZ_PEKX01000002.1, read on the forward strand.
GCCAAGGCCGCCGGCAAGCGTCTGGTCGTCGCCACCGCCACCGTCGCCCTGCAGGAGCAGATCGTCCACAAGGACCTGCCCGACCTGCTGCGCAACTCCGGGTTGTCGTTCAGCTTCGCCCTGGCCAAGGGGCGCGGGCGCTACCTGTGCCTGTCCAAGCTCGACCACCTGTTGCAGGAAGGCCAGGCGCAGAGCGCGACCGCCCAGCTGTTCGAGGAGGAAGGCTTCCGCATTGACGTGGACGAGACCTCCAGCAAGCTGTTCAACCAGATGATCGAGCGCCTGGCCGGCAACCGCTGGGACGGCGACCGCGACTCCTGGCCCGAGGCCATCGAGGACGCGCAGTGGGCGCAGGTCACCACCGACCACAGCCAGTGCACCAACCGCCATTGCCCGAATTTCCAGCAGTGCGCCTTCTACAAGGCGCGCGAAGGCATGACCAAGGTCGACGTGATCGTCACCAACCATGACCTGGTGCTGGCGGACCTGGCGCTGGGCGGCGGCGCGATCCTGCCCGATCCGCGCGAAACGCTCTACGTATTCGACGAAGGCCACCACCTGCCGGACAAGGCCATCGGCCACTTCGCCCACTTCACTCGCCTGCGCGCCACCGCCGACTGGCTGGGCCAGGTGGAGAAGAACCTGACCAAGCTGCTGGCGCAGAACCCGTTGCCGGGCGACCTCGGCCGCCTGATCGAACAGGTGCCGGAACTGGCCCGCGAGCTGCGCACGCAGCAGCAGTTCATGTTTACCGCCTGTGAGGAGGTTGGCGACTTCCGCGCCGGCGAGGACATGGAAGGCCGCGAGCGGCCGCGCCATCGCTTCGAGGGTGGGGTGATCCCCGAGCATATCCGCGACATGGGCATCGAGCTGAAGAAGGGCTTCTCCAGGCTCACCGATCTGTTCACCCGCCTGACCGAACTGCTCAAGGAAGCCATGGACGGGGAGGGCAGCGTCGGCGTCGCCAGCCACCAGGCCGAGGAGTGGTACCCGCTGTTCGGCAGCCTGCTGTCGCGCGCCCAGGGCAACTGGGAACTGTGGACCGCCTTCACCTGCGAAGACCCGGAAGACAGCCCGCCAATGGCGCGCTGGCTGACCCTGGCCGAGAGCGGCACCTTCTACGACATCGAGGCCAACGCCAGCCCGATCCTCGCCGCCGAGACCCTGCGCCGCAACCTGTGGAACGTGGCCTACGGCGTGCTGGTGACCTCCGCGACGCTAACCGCGCTGGGCACCTTCGACCGCTATCGCATGCGCGCCGGCCTGCCGCGCGCGGCAGTCACCGCCGTGGTGCCGAGCCCGTTCCACCATGCCGACGCCGGCGTGCTGCGGGTGCCGGACCTCAAGGCTGACCCGCGCGATGCCGCTGCCCATACCGCGGCGATCATTCGCGAGTTGCCGGAGATCGTCGAAGGCTCGCGCGGTTCGCTGATCCTGTTCTCCTCGCGCAAGCAGATGCAGGAAGTCTTCGACGGCCTGGACCGCGACTGGCGCAAACGGGTGCTGATCCAGGGCAACCTGTCCAAGCAGGAAACCCTGAACAAGCACCGCTCGCGGGTCGACGACGGCGAGCCGAGCGTGCTGTTCGGCCTGGCCAGCTTCTCCGAAGGTGTGGACCTGCCCGGCGCCTACTGCGAGCACGTGGTGATTGCCAAGATTCCGTTCGCCGTGCCGGATGACCCGGTGGAAGCGGCGCTGTCGGAATGGATCGAGGCACGCGGCGGCAATCCGTTCATGGAGATCGCCGTGCCCGATGCCTCGCTGCGTCTGGTGCAGGCCTGCGGTCGCCTGCTGCGCACCGAGGAGGATCGCGGCACCATCACGCTGCTGGACCGCCGCGTGGTGACGCAGCGCTATGGCAAGGCCATTCTTAACGCATTGCCGCCGTTCCGCCGCGAAATAGCTTGAGTGTGCGGGAGCAAGCTCCCGCACTGGCTGTCAAACGATCGCCCGCCGTCCGGCGGGCGTATTGCAAGGATTCGAATCCATGACATCGATGCGTTGGCATCTGCCGCTGCTGCTCAGCCTGGCCATCGCCAGCGCCCCGGCCTGGTCGGCTGGCGGCAATGAAACCCTGTTCAATTTCGTCAAGCCGATGGCCGTGGTCACGGTCACCACGCAGAACGCCGACTTGCCCAGCTCCACCGCCGAAGCGACGCCCGAAGGCGAAATCCTCCGGCGGGTGAACTTCAACCCCGCGCCGCAACCGACCCTGCGCCTCGCGCCATCCAGCGGCAGCTGGGACTGGTCCCAGGCAGACAGCGTCAGCCTGCGCATCCAGAACGCCATGGACTGGGCCATCACCCTGGAAGTGGAAGTGGAAGGTGTTGCCGGTGCCCCCGGCTTGCGCGCGAGCATCGCTCTGCCGCCGGGCCCGGCGCAGACCCTGGTGATTCCCCTGCATGCCACCGCGCCGGAAGACTTCGGCATGCGTGCCGGCGTGCCCATGCCCGTCACCCAGGATGGCCAGCGCCTGCTGCTGGCGAGCAAGGTCAGCGGCGAGCTGAACCGCAGCCAGGTCGGCGCGGTGAAGCTGTTCCTGACCTCACCCAAGGCGGCGCAGGACATCCTCGTCGGCCGCTTCGGCACCCGCGCCGGCAATGACGAATACCACAAGGCCTACACCGGCATCGTCGATGGCTTCGGCCAGTCCACCCGCAGCGACTGGCCGGAGAAGGTGAAGAGCCCCGAGCAACTGGCCAGTGCCTGGAAGGCCGAAGGCGAGCATCTGAAGAAGTGGCAGCCGGCGCCCGGTCGCGATGCCTTCGGCGGTCTGCTGGATGGCCCTGCCTTCGAGGGTACCGGCTTCTTCCGCACCGAGAAACGCAACGGCCGTTGGTGGCTGGTGACGCCGGAAGGGCACTCGTTCTGGTCCATGGGCGTCAACGCGGTGAATGCCGACAGTAGCCAGACCTACGTGGAGGGCCGTGAGTACATGTTCACCGGCCTGCCGAAAGAGGACGAGCCGCTGGCCGCCTTCTACGGTCAGAGTGACGACCGCAGCGGTGTCGGCGCCCAGCAGGGCCGCGCTTTCGGCAACGGCCGCTGGTTCGACTTCTATGCCGCCAACCGCTTCCGCGCCGACGGCGGCCTGAGCGCTGACGCCGCCGCTGCCGCGTGGCGTGAGCGCACCGTGCAGCGCCTCGGCTCCTGGGGCTTCAACACCCTGGGCGACTGGAGCGATCCGGCCTTCGCCGACGATCCGCGCCTGCCCTACAGCGTGCCCCTGTCCATCAGTGGCGACTACGCCACGGTCAGCACCGGTTATGACTGGTGGGGCGCCATGCCCGACCCGTTCGACCCGCGCTTCGCCATGGCCGCTGAACGCGCCATCGCCATCGCCGCCCGCGACCACCGCGAGGACGCCTGGCTGCTGGGTTACTACGCCGACAACGAACTGGCCTGGGCGGGCCGCAGTAGCGATGCGCAAGGCCATTACGCACTGGCCTTCGGCGCGCTGAAACTGTCCACCGACAGCCCGGCCAAGCGCGCCTTCATCAAGCAGCTCAAGGACAAGTACCAGGAGCATGAGCAACTGGCCGAAGCCTGGGGTGTACAACTGGGCTCCTGGGAAGACCTCGATGCGCCGGGCTACCAGGCGCCGATTCCGAGCGAGGCACACCCGGCGATCGCCCAGGATTACAGCGCCTTCCTGCGCCTGTACGCCGACCAGTATTTCAAGACCCTGAAAGACTCGTTGAAGTGGCACGCGCCGAATCACCTGCTGCTCGGTCCGCGCTTCGCCGTCAGCACGCCGGAAGCGCTGGCTTCCTGCGCGCAGTATTGCGACGTCATCAGCTTCAACCTGTACGTGCCGCTGCCGCAGCAGGGCTTCGACGCCAACTACGTGCGCAGCCTGGACAAGCCGGTGCTGATTACCGAGTTCCACTTCGGCTCCCGTGACCGTGGGCCGTTCTGGGGCGGCGTCGCCGAGGTCTACAACGAGCAGCAGCGCGGCGAGGCCTACCAGCGTTTCCTCGCCGAGGCGGCGAAACAGCCGAACATCGTCGGCGCGCACTGGTTCCAGTACCTCGACCAGCCGGTGAGCGGGCGCCTGCTCGACGGCGAGAACGGCCACATCGGCCTGGTCGGCATCACCGACCTGCCGTTCACCGGCTTCGTCGACGCCGTGCGCAAGGCCAACCAGCAGACGCTCAAGGGGATCGACGAGCAGGCCCGAGCTGCCGCCAAGGTGGCGCCGGAGCCGCAGCCGAAACCCGCGCCGGCCTCTGACGACAGCGACGACGAGGAACAGGCCTCGGAGCAATGATCCGTCATTCGTGAAGCCACACCCTGCCTTCGGCAGGGTTCCCAGGGGCGGTGAGCGCTGAAAGAATGGTGTCTTCCGCACTTTCCGCCCCTGAGTATGTGCATTTCTGGAGTTTGAGATGACCCTGAACGGCCACTGCGATCCGCGCTTCACCCCCGTTGCCGATGCTTTCAGTGCGCTGTTCGAAGACCCGCAGGAACGCGGCGCCGCGCTGTGCATTCAGATCGGCGGCGAGACCGTGGTCGATCTCTGGGCCGGCAGCGCGGGCAAGGATCCGGGCCAGGACTGGCAGGCCGACACGCTGCTCAACCTGTTCTCCTGCACCAAGACCTTCGCCGCCGTCGCTGCGCTGCAACTGGTGGGCGAGGGCCGCCTGGACCTGGACGCTCCGGTGGCGCGCTACTGGCCGGAGTTCGAGCAGGCCGGCAAGCAGAACATCACCGTGCGCCAACTCCTGTGCCACCGCGCGGGCTTGCCAGCGATCCGCGAGCCGCTGGCGCCCGAAGCGCTGTATGACTGGCCGACCATGACCGCGGCGCTGGCCGCCGAAACACCCTGGTGGACGCCGGGTGCCGAGCACGGCTACGCGCCCATCACCTATGGCTGGTTGATTGGTGAAGTGATCCGCCGAGTCGATGGGCGCGAGCCGGGCGCGGCCATCGTCGAGCGCACGGCCAAACCCTTGGGGCTGGATTTCCATATCGGCCTGGATGACGCCGAGTTCCATCGTGTTGCGCACATCGCTCGCGGCAAGGGCAATCTGGGTGATGCCGCCGCACAACGTCTGCTACGCACCATGATGACCGACGCCGCCGCGCTTTCTACCCGAGCTTTCACCAATCCGCCCTCGGTGCTCACCAGCACCAACAAGCCGGAATGGCGGCGCATGTCGCAGCCGGCGGCGAACGGCCACGGCAATGCACGCTCGCTGGCCGGCTTCTACAGTGGTCTGCTGCAGGGCAAGTTGCTGGACGAAGCGCTGCTGGCCGAACTCACCCGTGAGCACGCGCAGGGTGACGACCGCACGCTGCTGACCAGCACCCGCTTCGGCCTGGGCACCATGCTCGACCAGCCCAGTGTCGCCAACGCCACCTACGGCCTCGGCCCGCAAGCCTTCGGGCATCCGGGAGCCGGCGGCTCCATTGGTTTCGCCGACCCCGAGCGCGAGCTGGCGCTGGGTTTCGTCGTCAACACCCTCGGCCCCTACGTGCTGATGGACCCGCGCGCGCAGCGCCTGGCGCGCCTCGCCGGCGACTGCCTGTAGCGACGAGCGGGAGGAACCTTCCCCCCGCTAGGCCTTCGAAAGGGCGTCTGCTTATCCCGGTGGCCGGACAGGTTTGGTTCAGCTGCCGCTCGTCAGTTCGGGATTAAAATCTCGTTCCAACTGAGTAAGTTATGCTCAACTTTTAAGCTGATTGCTGAAGTTGGGGCGCGGCTGTCTGCCGGTTGCCCCCAGCCTCCCTTCATGTTCGGCCCTATGGAATCGCTCCCATGACCCCGCTGTTCTCGAATTCGCTGAAAGTCTCCACCCTTGCGCTGTGCGTCGGTCTTTCCGCCTGCAGCCAGTTCCAGTCTCAGGATCAGGCCAAGGACTCGGCGAACACCACGGAAAGCGCTGCGGCGGCCGTCAAACCCGGCAGCGGCCACTGGTGGTGGCCCTTCGGCGGCGACGAGGAAGTGAACGCCGCGGCTCCCGTGCCAGAGAAAAAACCCGTCGAAGCCGCCAAGGTCGCCGCCGCCGGCAGCCAGCAGCCCGGTGGCCACTGGTGGTGGCCGTTCGGTGTGAGCGAGAGCAAGCCGGGTGCCGATAAGGCTGCCAAACCGCAGGACGTCAAGGTCAGCAAGGAATGGCTGGACCAGCACGAGAAGTCCCTGCGCGCCGCGGTCGCCGGCAGCAAGTTCAGCGTCGAGCGCCGCGAGAACGCCCTGGTGCTGATCGCGCCGGTGGAAGGTTCCTTCAACCCCAAGCGCCCTGAACTGCTGCTGCCGATCACCCTGGCACCGCTGGGCAATGTGGCGAAGATGCTGCAGAACGACCCGGAAAGCGGCGTGCTGGTGCTCGGCCACAGCGACAGCTCTGGCGACAAGGCGCTCAACGACAAGGTCAGCCTGCAGCGTGCCCAGGCGGTGTCCTCGATCTTCCGTCTCAGCGGCCTGGGCGCCGATCGCCTGCGCCTGAAGGGTGTTGGCTCCAGCCTGCCGCGTGCCGATAACGCCAGCGCCGAAGGTCGCGCGCTGAACCGCCGCGTCGAAGTGCTGCTGACCCAGCGCACCAGCCTGCTGGCGCTGGCCAAGGCCAACTGATCCTGTGCGCGACAAACGTCGTTCCGCGCGGAATGACGTTTGTCGTGGATCAAGCGCGACGGCGCAAGTCTGGATAAGCTTACGGGCTTCTTCTGCAGGAGATTTCCGATGGCTCAGACCCTGGCCGATATGCGCCGCGAATACACCCGTGACGGACTGACCGAGGCCCAGGCGCCCGCCGAGCCGTTCAGCTTGTTCAACCAGTGGTTCGAGGACGCGGTGAAGACCGAGCAACTGCCGGTCGAACCCAACGCGATGATGCTCGCCACGGCGGACGCCGATGGCCAGCCGCACTGCCGTGTGCTCCTGCTCAAGGGGCTGGACGAGCGCGGTTTCACCTTCTTCAGCAACTACGACAGCGCCAAGGGCCAGCAGCTCGGGGAAAACCCGCGCGCAGCCATGACCTTCTTCTGGCCGGCACTTGAGCGTCAGGTGCGCATCGAGGGACAGGTCGAGAAGGTGTCCCCGGAAGAGTCCGCCGCCTATTACCGCGTGCGCCCGCTGGGCAGCCGCCTGGGCGCCTGGGCATCGCCGCAGAGCCGGGTGATCGACGGCCGTGGCGAGCTGGAGCAGTTGCTCGCCGAAACCGAACAGCGTTTCGCCGACACGGCGCCCACCTGCCCGGACTTCTGGGGCGGCTTCCGCCTGCTGCCGAGCCGCATCGAGTTCTGGCAGGGTCGCCCGAGCCGCCTGCACGACCGCCTGAATTTCCGCAACGAGAATGGCGCCTGGGTGCGCGAGCGACTGGCGCCCTGAGCCTGTCCAGAAATTGAGCGTGGCGTAGGAGCGGACTCTGTCCGCGATGGTTTCCGTCGCGAATCGGACCAATCGCGGACAGAGTCCGCTCCTACGCACATCGAGAGAACCGTGCTGCGGTGTAGGATGCCCTCCATCCTCCCGCACAACGGACCTGCCCCATGAAAGTCGTCATCGCCCCCGACTCCTTCAAGGAAAGCCTCTCTGCCCCCGAGGTCGCCGAGGCCATTTCCCGTGGCTGGCTGCGCGCGCGGCCTGGCGACGAAACCCTGCTGCGGCCCATGGCCGATGGCGGTGAAGGCACGGTGGACGCCGTGCTGGCGGCGCGACCAGGGGAGCGCCGCGAGCTGGCAGTTTGCGGCCCGCTGGAGCAACCGGTAATCGCCCATTGGGGCTGGCTGGAAGACGCTACGGCGGTGATCGAGATGGCGGCCGCCAGCGGCCTGCATTGGGTGCCCGAAGGCCAGCGCGACGCCACCCGTACCACCAGCCGTGGCACCGGAGAGTTGATCCGCGCAGCGCTGGATGCCGGCGCGAAGAAAGTCATCATCGGCCTGGGCGGCAGCGCTACCAACGATGCCGGGCTCGGCCTGTTGCAGGCGCTGGGCGCGAGTTTCCTCGATGGCCACGGCCAGGAGCTGGGCGCCGGCGGCGCACAACTCGCGGAGCTGGAACGGATCGACCTGTCGAACTTTGACCCGCGGCTGAGCGATGTCGAGGTCGAAGTGGCCGCCGACGTGAACAATCCCCTGTGCGGCCCGCAGGGCGCTTCAGCCGTGTTTGGCCCGCAGAAGGGAGCAAATCCGGCGCAGGTGCAGCAGCTGGATGCCGCGCTCAAGCGCTTCGCCGAAATCGCTGCACTGGCCCTCGGGCAGGATCACAGCCTGTTCCCCGGTGTCGGTGCGGCGGGTGGTCTGGGCTTCGCCTGCCGGGCTTTCCTCAAGGCGCGCTTCCGTCCGGGCATCGAACTGATCGCTGAGCTGTCGGAACTGGAGCCGGCGCTGGCCGGCGCCTCACTGGTGATTACCGGGGAAGGGCGACTGGATGGCCAGAGCCTGCACGGCAAGACGCCGGTGGGTGTGGCTCATGTCGCCCGTCGTGCAGGTGTGCCAGTGATTGCCCTGGCGGGCAGCGTCGGCGAGGGACTGGCCGAGTTGCGTGAGGTCGGCATCGAGGCGGCCTTCAGCCTGGCGCCGGGGCCGATCACCCTGGCCGATGCCTGCGCACGGGCAGCGCAGGAGTTGGAAAACCGCGCCGAGGCCCTGGCGCGTTTCTGGTCGCTGGCTCAGGCCGCGCGGTAGTCGTCGGCGGCGCGCTGCAGCCAGTCGGGCAGGTCGCGGCGCTTCACCTTCTGGCGCTTGGCATCGGCCAGGCGTTCGAGCAGGTAGCTGCGCTTGTGCGGGTCATCGCCGGCCAGCGACAGCGCCAGGTCGCGGTCCATCCAGCGGCGGATGCGCCAGTAGATCCACCAGTGGAAATACAGCCCGGCGGCGGTGGTGACGACGATGATGATGAAGTAGTCCATTCGTGCAGCTCCTTGTGCGGCCGTCAGCCTAACCGATCTTCCGCTACGAAAAACTGCGCCACGGCAGGCGTTTTCGGCGGATATGGCACAAACTGTACGAAAGCTGAATCGAGATCAGCTGTTTCATGACCTGGCGTGACAGGCGGGCTGCCGTCGGAGTCTAATAGTCGTAGCCCTACTCGGAGGTTCCCTAATGCGTAAAACTGCCCTGATCGCCGTGACTTTCGCCGCCCTGGCCATGACCCTCGGCGGTTGCCAGTCCAGCCTGACCGGCGACACCTACACCCGCGAAGAAGCACGTACCGTGCAGAACGTTCGCATGGGTACCATCCAGGCCCTGCGCCCGGTGAAGATCGAAGGCACCAAGACCCCGATCGGCTCCGTTGCCGGCGCCGCCGTTGGCGGTATCGGCGGCAGCGCCATCGGTGGCGGCAAGGGGAGCTATGTCACCGCCATCATCGGTGCTGTGGCGGGTGGCCTGCTCGGTGCAGCGACCGAAGAAGGCCTGACCCGTACCCAGGGCGTGGAAATCACCGTTCGCGAAGACGATGGCAGCACCCGCGCCTACGTTCAGCAGGTCGACGAAGGCGCCGTGTTCCGCGTTGGCGAGCGCGTGCGCATCCTCACCGTCAACGGTACCAGCCGCGTCGCTCACTGACCGGCCACCGGCTGCCCGGTTCTTGGCAGCCAGCGAAAACCAGCGCGCGACAGTCGGATCGACTGTCGCGCGCTATCGTTTGGGGGACCGGAAAATTCGCCGTAGCTCAAGTCGGGCGCGGCTCAAGCTTGCATTTTCGTAATAATTCAATCCATGACGCAGAATCGATAGATATGGATAATCGTCGCCTTTGCAAGCCGATCGCCTGTGCGCGGGGTTGCCTGTCTGTACGCCGTCCTGCGGTGAAAAGGAGTGGGTCATGACGTTGGCGCTGATCATCGCGCTGCCTTTCTTCGGGGTATTGCTGCCGCTGCTGGCCGAGCGTTTCGGCCGTACCGCCTGCGCCGCCGCCACCGGGTTGGTGCCACTGCTGGGCTTGATCCTGCTGATGGGCCAGCGCTCGGTACTGGGTGCCGAAGCGCAGGTCCAGCGCCTGGACTGGCTGCCGGAGCTGGGCCTGAATCTCAGCCTGCGCCTGGACGGCCTGGGCTTCCTGTTCGCCCTGCTGATCCTCGGCATCGGCCTGCTGGTGATCCTCTACGCCCGCTATTACCTGTCCGAGAAGGAGCCAGCGGGGCGCTTCTTCGCCTTCCTGCTGCTGTTCATGGGCGCCATGCTCGGTGTGGTGCTCAGCGAAAACCTGCTGCTGATGCTGGTGTTCTGGGAGCTGACCAGCCTGTCGTCGTTCCTGCTGATCGGCTTCTGGGGCCATCGCTCGGATGCCCGCAAGGGCGCGCGCATGTCCCTGGCGGTCACCGGTGGCGGCGGCCTGGCGCTGCTCGCCGGCATCCTGCTGATCGGCCATGTGGTCGGCAGCTTCGAACTCTCCACGGTGCTCGGCGCCCGCGAGGTGCTGCAGGCTAGCCCGCTGTTCCCGCTGGCGCTGTGCCTGGTGCTGCTGGGTGTGTTCACCAAGTCCGCGCAGTTCCCGTTCCATTTCTGGCTGCCTCACGCGATGGCGGCGCCGACACCGGTATCGGCCTACCTGCACTCGGCAACCATGGTGAAGGCCGGCGTGTTCCTGCTGGCGCGCCTGTACCCGCTGCTGTCGGGCAACGACCTGTGGTTCTACCTGGTCAGCCTGACCGGTCTCGCGACCCTGCTGATGGGCGCCTTCATGGCGCTGTTCCAGAACGACCTCAAGGGCCTGCTGGCCTACTCGACCATCAGCCACCTGGGCCTGATCACCCTGCTGTTCGGCCTGGATTCGCCCATGGCCAACGTCGCGGCGATCTTCCACATCATCAACCACGCCACCTTCAAGGCCTCGCTGTTCATGGCCGCCGGGATCATCGATCACGAGACCGGCAGCCGCGACATGCGCCGCATCAATGGCATGTGGAAGTACATGCCACACACCGCCGTGCTGGCGATGGTTGCCTCGGCGTCCATGGCCGGCGTGCCGCTGCTCAACGGCTTCCTCAGCAAGGAGATGTTCTTCGGCGAGACGCTGGCGCAGAACATGATGGGCAGCTTCAACTGGCTGATTCCGGCGCTGGCGACCGTGGGCGCGCTGTTCTCGGTGAGCTACTCGGTGCGCTTCATCCACGACGTGTTCTTCAACGGCGAGCCGATCAACCTGCCGAACCCGAATCCCCACGAGCCGCCGCGCTATATGAAGGTGCCGGTGGAAATTCTCGTGCTGATCTGCCTGCTGGTGGGCGTGCTGCCGTCGCTGACCGTCGGCCCGCTGCTGGCCGGCGCCGCCGCGTCGAGCCTGAACGGCGCGCTGCCCGAGTACAGCCTGGCGATCTGGCATGGCTTCAACGCGCCGCTGGTGATGAGCTTTTTCGCCACCGCGGGTGGCGTGCTGCTCTATGTCCTGCGCAAGCCGCTGTTCGACTGGTACGCCGGGCTGCCGGCAATGGACGCCAAACTGGTGTTCGAGCAGCAGGTGCAGCGTGTGGTGCGTTTCGCCGTGCGTGTCACCGATTATCTGGAGAATGGCTCGCTGCAGCGCTATGCCATGCTGCTGGTGCTGGCCGCCGTGGTGGTGGTGTTCGCCGGCCTCGCGCCGCTGCCGGGCATTGCCGGTGATCGGGCGCAGACGCCGCTGGATGGCATCACCGCGCTGGGTCTGGTCCTGCTCGCCATCGCCGGGCCGCTCACCGTCTGGTTCCATCGCCAGCGCCTGACCGCGCTGGTGATCCTCAGCATCGCCGGGTTGCTGGTGGCGCTGGCCTTCGCCCGCTTCGCCGCACCTGACCTCGCGCTCACGCAACTGTCGGTAGAGGTGGTGACCATGGTCCTGCTGATGCTGGCGCTCTACTACTTGCCGGCACGCACGCCGAAGTCTTCCAGCAGCCTGCGCCGTCTACGCGACTTCCTGATCGCCATCGGCGCTGGCGTGATGGTCACGCTGCTGACCTACGCGGTGCTCACCCGTCCCTACGACAGCATCGCCGGGTATTACCTGGAGAACAGCGTCTCCGGTGGCGGCGGTCACAACGTGGTGAACGTGATCCTGGTGGACTTCCGTGGCTTCGATACCCTTGGCGAGATCACCGTACTGGCGATTGCCGCGGTCGGCATCTTTGCGCTGCTCGACGGCCTGCGCCTGCTGCGCCGCGAGAGTGACGACGAAGGCCGCGCCTGGGCGAAAGACCGCTTCCCGCCGATCCTCGCCACGCTGTCGCGCCTGCTGCTGCCGCTGGCGCTGCTGGTCTCGGTGTTCATCTTCCTGCGCGGGCACAACCTGCCGGGTGGCGGCTTCATTGCCGGGCTGATCACTTCGGTGGCGCTGATCCTCCAGTACATCGCCTGTGGCGGCCGCTGGGTGAGCACGCGCCTGCCGCTGGACTACAGCCGCCTTGCCGGCCTCGGCGTGCTGATCGCCGGGCTGACCGGGCTGGGCGCCTGGTTCTTCGGCTTCCCGTTCCTCACTTCGGCGTTCGGCCACTTCCACATTCCGCTGGTGGGCGATATCGAACTGGCCACCGCCATGCTTTTCGATCTCGGGGTGTACTTCACCGTGGTCGGCGCGACGCTACTGATCCTCTCGGGCCTGGGTTCACTCACCGCACCTCCCGAGCCGTTGTCCAAGGAGGCGCACTGATGGAAGCGCTGTTCGCCATCGCCCTCGGCCTGCTGACCGCCAGCGGCGTGTATCTGCTGCTGCGCGCACGTACCTTCCCGGTGGTGCTGGGGCTGACCCTGCTGTCGTACGCGGTCAACCTGTTCCTCTTCGCCATGGGCCGGCTGGCCGGCGACCCGGCGGTGATCGGCCAGGTCGCCAACGCCGGTGACCCGATCCCCCAGGCGCTGGTACTGACCGCCATCGTCATCGGCTTCGCCATGACGGCCTTCGTCATCGTGCTGGCCCTGCGTGGGCTGGCGGAAACCGGCGGCGATCATGTCGATGGCGGCGAAGGGGGTGAAAGCCGATGAACCACTGGCTGATTCTTCCTGTCCTGCTTCCGCTGTTCGCCGGTTGTGCGCTGCTGCTCGTGGGAGAACGTCTGCAGCGTGGCCTGTCGCTGCTCGCGACCCTGGCGCTGCTGCCGCTTTCCGCCGTGCTGCTGCAGCAGGCCGACAGCGGCACGATCCAGTTCTACGCGCTGGGTAACTGGCAGCCGCCATTCGGCATCATCCTGGTGCTGGATCGCCTCAGCGCGCTGATGATTGCTGGCACCGCGTTGCTCGCCAGCCTGGCGCTGATCTACGCGGTGTGTGGCGACGACAAGCGCGGCAAGCGCTTCCATGCATTGTTCCAGTTCCAGCTGCTGGGCCTGAACGGTGCGTTCCTCACCGGCGACCTGTTCAACCTCTTCGTGTTCTTCGAGATCCTGCTGATCGCCTCCTACGCGCTGCTGCTGCATGGCGGCGGGGCAGGGCGGGTGCGCGCGGGTGTGCACTACGTGGTGCTCAACCTCGTCGGCTCGGCGTTCTTCCTCCTCGCGGTGGGTACGCTCTACGGCATCACCGGCACCCTGAACATGGCGCACATGGCCGAGCGCGTGGCGCAGTTGAGTGCAGAGCAGGCACCGCTGGTGCGCGCGGCAGCGCTGTTGCTGCTGGTGGTGTTTGGCCTCAAGGCCGCGCTGCTGCCGCTGTATTTCTGGCTGCCCAGGGCCTATGCCGAGGCGAGCGCACCGGTGGCGGCGCTGTTCTCGATCATGACCAAGGTCGGTATCTATTCGATCCTGCGGGTCTACACGCTGATCTTCGGCGAGCAGGCCGGCGAACTGGCGAACCTGGCGCAAGCCTGGCTGTGGCCGCTGGCGCTGGCCGGGATAGTCGCCGGTGCGCTGGGTGCGTTGGCGGCGACCACGCTGCAGGGCCTGCTGTCGTACCTGGTGGTGGTCTCGGCCGGGACGCTGTTGGCAGCCATCGCGCTGGGCACGCCGGCGGCGCTGTCCGCCGCGCTCTACTACCTGTTGCACAGCATCTGGGTGGCCGGTGGGCTGTTCCTGCTGGCCGACCTGATCGCCCGCCAACGCGGCGAGAAGGGCGGCCGTCTGGTACAGGGACCGGCGCTGCTGCAACCCCATCTGCTGGGCGGCGCGTTCTTCTTCGGCGCTATCGCGGTCGCCGGCCTGCCGCCCTTTTCGGGCTTCCTCGGCAAGCTGATGCTGTTGCGCTCGGTGAGTGGGGGCAGCGAGGCCATCGCGCTGTGGAGCGTGGTGTTGGCCAGCGGGCTAGTGACTATCGTTGCGCTGAGTCGCGCGGGCAGCACACTGTTCTGGCGTACTGGCCTGAGCGTGCTGGGTAGCGCCAACCGCGAGCCGGTGAAGATGCTGGCGACCTTCGGGCTGCTCGCCGGCGCGCTGTTGATGGTGATCGCGGCACGTCCGCTGATCACTTACGCACAGGCCACCGCCGCGCAGTTGCTCGACGCCGGGCTCTACCGCCAGGCGATCCTGCTGGGAGGTGGCGCATGATCCGGCGCATCCTTCCGCACCCGCTGCTCAGTGGCGTGCTGCTGCTGAGCTGGCTGTTGCTGGTCAACGATTTCTCCCTTGGCCACTGGCTGCTCGGCGCGTTCCTCGGCCTGACGATCCCGCTGCTGTGCCGCAACCTGCTGCTGGCTGCCCCGCGCATCCAGCGGCCGGGGCTGTTGCTGCGCTTCATCGGCCTGGTGCTCTACGACATCGTCGTGGCCAACCTGCAGGTCGCCAGGCTGGTGCTGGGGCCGAAGGCGAACCTGCAACCGGGCTTCGTCGAGATTCCCCTGGAGCTCACCGATGACCTGGCCATCAGCATTCTTGCCAGCGTCATCACCCTGACACCGGGCACCTGTTCCGCCGACCTCTCCGCCGACCGCCGCACGCTGCTGGTCCACGGCATCGACGTGCCGGACCCGCAGGCGCTGGTGGCGGACATCAAGGCGCGCTACGAGGCGCCGCTGAAGGAGGTGTTCGCATGCTCGGCATCGTGATTCCGATCTGCCTGGCGCTGCTGGGCATCGCCGTGTTGCTCACCGTGGCGCGGCTGATTCGCGGGCCGTCGGTGGCGGACCGCATCCTCGCGCTGGACACCCTGTCGGTGGAAGCCATCGCGCTGATCGTGCTGTTCGGCATCTGGAAGGGCAGCGGCCTGTACTTCGAGGCGGCGCTGCTGATCGCGGTGATGGGCTTCGTCAGCACCGTGGCGCTGTGCAAGTTCCTGCTGCGTGGAGACATCATCGAATGAATGGCGAAATGATCGTCGAAGCGCTGGTTTGCCTGCTGTTGCTGGCGGGGAGCCTGTTCGCTCTGCTCGGCGCCATCGGCCTGTACCGGTTGCCGGATTTCTATACGCGCCTGCACGCACCGACCAAGGCTTCGACCCTGGGCGTGGGCGGCGTGGTGCTGGCTTCGCTGCTGTACTTCAGCACCCACGGTGAGGGTGTCAGCCTGCATGAAGTGCTGATCACCGTGTTCCTGTTCATCACTGCGCCGGTCAGTGCGCACCTGCTGGCCAAGGCGGCGATGCAGCAGCGCGTGCCGGTGGAGCGGGGGACCAAGGGTAAGCCCTGGGACTGATTTGGAGTCTTGTTGGCGATGCTTCTGGATTGGGTGTTCTGCGTCGCTTCGGCGTGCGCGTGGGCTTCTCGTTTCGCCCCCTCGGGCGAGTTACTTTTCCAAACGACGGAAGGCCGCCCCCCAAAAAGTAACCAAAAGGCTTGCCCCGGACATCCGGTTTTTCGCTTAGGCGAAAAATTCCCTCGTTGAATTGAAGTTTCAGGGGCACGAACTAGGCGTCCCCCGGCGAAGGGCCATCCCTGGCCCATCGCCGCTCTCGCGACATCCATGTCGCTCAACCCCTGAAACTCCAATTCAACGAGGCCTCCTGAACGGGGCATTCGGCGCGTGCGGGTGTTTTTCTGGAAGCCTTTCAGAGCCAGAGCGGTGTTGCTCTTCGTAGGAGCGAGCTTGCTCGCGAACCGCCCTGGCGCCGGAGCCGCCGGTGAGTTTGTTCGCGAGCAAGCTCGCTCCTGCAGTTCGAATCCGGCCCATACAGTTTCCCCACGATTCTGTACCTGTCGGCCGCCGGTGCGTGCCTCCTATACTCCGGGGACCTTTTGACTGGAGCGTCCCGTGCAGCAATCCCGGCCGTTCGCCCTCGCGTGCCTGGTGCTGGCCATGGCGCTCTGGGGCAGTTCCTTCATCGCGCTGAAGTTCGCCTTCCAGGAAATGCCGGCCATGTGGGTGATCTTCGCCCGTATGGCCCTGGGCAGCCTGATCTTCCTCGCCGCCTGGCGCTGGCGCGGCCGCATCGACTACCGCCCTGGCGACTGGAAGTGGCTGCTGGCGCTGGCCGCCTGCGAGCCCTGTCTGTATTTCATCTTCGAGTCCCTGGCGCTGCAGCAGACCAGCGCCGCGCAGGCCGGCATGATCACGGCGTTGCTGCCGCTGCTGGTGGCTGTCGGCGCGTACTTCCTGCTGCAGGAAAAGATCGCCTGCAACACCTGGCTGGGCTTTGGTCTGGCGGTGCTCGGCTCGCTCTGGCTGACCCTGGCCAGCGAGCCGGACCGCCATGCGCCCAACCCGCTGCTGGGCAATTTCTACGAGCTGCTGGCGATGCTCTGCGCCACCGGCTACACCCTGTTGCTCAAGCACCTGTCGGCGCGCTACTCGCCCTTCATCCTGACCGCCATGCAGGCGTTCATCGGCTCGGTGTTCTTCCTGCCGCTGGCGTTGGGCACTTCCGGGCTGCCGTCGGCGCCTGGCCCGAGCGGCTGGTTCGCGCTGATCTACCTGGGTAGCGTGGTGACCGTGGGTGCCTATGGCTTGTACAACTTCGGCGTCAGCCGCCTGCCGGCGAGCCAGGCGACTGGCTTCATCAACCTGATCCCGGTGTTCACCCTGATTTTCGCGGCGATGTTCCTCGACGAACTGCTCAGCGGCCAGCAGGCGCTGGCGGCCGGGCTGGTCTTCGTCGGCGTCGCCCTCAGCCAGTGGCGCAGCGCGCCGCCCACAGCGCCCGCCGGTGTGCTGGACTGAACCTACTGAATCGATTGCCCTGCCAGGAGAACACGACATGTCCGCCCAGGAACG
Organism: Pseudomonas sp.; assembly: GCF_002796985.1. Taxonomy (GTDB): domain Bacteria; phylum Pseudomonadota; class Gammaproteobacteria; order Pseudomonadales; family Pseudomonadaceae; genus Pseudomonas. The sequence continues at coordinate 125,763 of NZ_PEKX01000002.1, forward strand.
CAACTGGACCCGCGAGGCGATCCGCATCATCGAAGCGGATTTCCAGCGCAGCGCCGATACCCACCTGATCCCCCTGGACATGCCCGGCCTGCCGGGTGTGGACCTGTACTTCAAGGATGAGTCGAGCCACCCCACCGGCAGCCTCAAGCACCGCCTGGCACGCTCGCTGTTCCTCTACGCGCTGTGCAACGGCTGGCTGAAACCAGGCGCTCCGGTAATCGAGGCGTCCAGCGGTTCGACGGCGATCTCCGAGGCGTATTTCGCGCGGCTGCTCGGCCTGCCGTTCATTGCCGTGGTGCCGGCCAGCACCTCGAAGGAGAAGATCGCGCAGATCGCCTTCTATGGCGGCCAGAGCCACCTGGTGGAGGACCCGACGCAGATCTACGCGGAGTCCGAGCGCCTGGCCAGGGAAACCGGCGGCCACTTCATGGACCAGTTCACCTACGCTGAGCGCGCCACCGACTGGCGGGCGAACAACAACATCGCCGAGTCGATCTTCCAGCAGATGCGCCATGAGCGCTTCCCCGAACCGTCCTGGCTGGTCTCCAGCCCCGGCACCGGCGGCACTCTGGCGACCCTGGGGCGCTTCGCCCGCTATCGCCGACACGAAACCCGCGTGCTCTGCGCCGACGCCGAGCGCTCGGTGTTCTTCGACTCCTATAAAACCGGCGACCGCGACCTGACCCTGAGCTACGGCTCGCGTATCGAAGGAATCGGTCGCCCGCGCGTGGAGGCCTCCTTCCTGCCCAACGTGCTCGACGCCTGCTGCAAGGTGCCCGATGACCTCTCCCTGGCGGCCATGCATTACCTGGCCCAGCGCCTGGGCCGCCATGTGGGCGGCTCCAGCGGTACCAACCTGATCGGTGCGCTGCTGGTGGCGCGGCAGATGGTGGCGCGGCGTGAAAGTGGCTCGGTGGTGGCGATCCTCTGCGACAGCGGCGAGCGCTACGAAACGACCTACTACAACCCGCTGTGGCTGATCTCCCAGGGCTTCGACCTCGATCCGCTGATCGAGGCCGTGCGCCAGTGCGCCGAGCATGGCGCGGCGTTGCCCGACGATCTGCCCTGTATCGGACTGGAGTGATTCCTGTGGAGGGAAGCATGAAGACCATCGGCCTGATCGGCGGCATGAGCTGGGAGTCGACCATTCCCTACTACCGGCAGATCAACGAACGCATCAAGGAACGCCTGGGCGGCCTGCATTCGGCGAAGCTCGCGCTTTACAGCGTGGACTTCCACGAGATCGAGCGTCTGCAGCACGTCGGCGACTGGGATGCTGCAGGGCGTTTGCTGGCTGACGCGGCCCGTTCGCTCAAGGCGGCGGGTGCGGATTTCCTCGTGCTCTGTACCAACACCATGCACAAGGTGGCGCCGGCCATCGAGGCGGCGGTGGATATCCCGCTGCTGCACATCGCCGACCCGACCGCCGAGGCGATCCGCGCGGCGGGCGTTTCCACGGTCGGCCTGCTGGGCACACGCTTCACCATGGAGCAGGCCTTCTACAAGGATCGCCTGGTGGACAGGTTCGGGCTGAAGGTACTGACGCCGAACGAAGCCGACCGCCAGGTGGTGCACCGGATCATCTACGAGGAGCTCTGCCTGGGACGGATTCGCGAGGAGTCGCGCGAAGAGTACCGGCGCATCATCGCCGCGCTGGTGGAGCAGGGCGCCGAGGCGGTGATCCTCGGCTGCACTGAGATCTCCCTGCTGGTCGGTCCGGCGGACGCCTCGGTGCCGCTGTTCGACACCACCGCGCTTCACGCCTTGCACGCCGCCGATGCGGCCGTCCAGGGAGGATCAGCATGAGCTTCATCAGCCTGAAGGTGCGCGCGGCGTTCATCATGCATGGCTATGACGAGCAGAACCGCGAGGTGATCGAGCAGGTCTCCGATCCGGACTTCGTCGAGAAGCTGGTGCGCGTCGAGCGCATCCAGTCGATCAGCGAGAAGTACGTGCTGGTGACCGCCAGCGACGGCCGGCTGGCGTACTGGGAGTACGACGAGGAATTCGCCGTGCTCAAGGCGCGGCTGAACTCCGCGGGGCTGCTGGTCTAAAGGCCGCCCTACGGTCTAACAGGGGGCGTAGGAGCGGACTTTGTCCGCGATTGGCCCGAATCGCGCCGGATACCCATCGCGGACGGAGTCCGCTCCTACGTTGTCTGGAGGTCCTGTGCGGGGGCGATCAATCGCCGCTGGAGCCACCCGGATACGCACAACCGCGCATGACCTTGTCGTCCAGGCGCAGTTCGGCGGAGAGGTTGCTCAGGGCGCCGCTCATGCTGTCCTGGCAGCGTGCCGGGGCGACCCACAACTCGACCTTCTCGCCGTTGGCCTCGCTGGAATAGCTGGTGCTGCCGTCAGGTACGCCTTCGGCGATGTAGGGCAGCGCCTGGGATTTCTTGCCCGGCTGCTCGATCAGCATGCCCTGGCTGTTCACCAGCACGCTCCAGCCTGGTTCGTTGCCGTGGGCGCGCACCACTGCGCGCTTGAAGTTCGGGTCGTCGCAACCCGAGCCTTCGTTCTGCAGGCGATAGACCTTGGCGACTTCCAGCTTGCCGTCGGTGCCCTGGGCGCTGCTGCCGCTGAAGCTGCCGCGCAGGTCGGCGTACAGCGACGTGGCGCCGTCGTTGAACATCTCCAGCGCATCGCGGGGCAGGCCGGTGTTGCCGGTGTCCTCGATGCTGAAGCGGCGCTGCTCGGTGCAGCTGCGGAACACCAGCTTGCCGTCCAGCCGGCTCAGTTCGCCCTGCAGGCGGGTGGAGGCGTTAAGATCGGTCTTGTTCGGCGTCCATACCTGGCAGGCGGCGAACAGGGGTAGCAGGCTGAAGAGAATGAAACGGCTGGATCGCATGGAACGGGCTCCCTCGAAAGTGGGCCCACGTTACCCAGCGCAGCCGGTCATCTCAAGGGTAATGCCACGGACGAGGAGGATTTCGGATGATTCGTTGCAAGCGTGCCTACGAACCGGCGGCGCAGGAAGATGGCCAGCGGGTGCTGGTGGACCGCCTGTGGCCACGGGGGATTCGCAAGGAAGACCTGCACATGGAACAGTGGGCCAAGGAGGCGTCGCCGTCCAATGAACTGCGCCAGCGCTTCCACCACGATCCGAGCCTGTTCGAGGATTTCCGCAAGGCTTATCACAGCGAGCTGAATGCTCACCCGGAACACTGGATGGGCTTGCTCGACCTGGCGCGCAAGGGCACGTTGACGCTGCTCTATGCGGCCAAGGACGAGGAGCACAACAACGCCCAGGTGCTGGCGGAGTTTCTGGAAGATGAACTGGAGAAGCAGGGCGAGGGCAGCTCGCCCGTTTGCTACGCCGGCAAGACCGAGTAGGCGATGGTTCGCGAGCAAGCTCGCTCCTACAGGGCCCAGCGTGACGCAATGCTTTTCGTAGGAGCGAGCTTGCTCGCGAACCGAGGCGGCGCCGAAACGTCACCAGAATCGTAGGTCACCAGATCTTGTACACCTGCCCACTTTGCTTGCCTTCCACGCTACGGGCGAAGCCCAGCGCGGCGTCGGCGGCCGGTACCGGCTTGAAGCCTCGGAAGAACGGCGCGTAGCCCTCCATCGATTCCACCAGCACGTTCGGGCTCACCGCGTTGATCCGCTGGCCGCGCGGCAGTTCCAGGGCGGCGCTGCGCACGAAGCCTTCCACCGCGCCGTTGACCAGGCTGGCGGAGCTGCCCAGCACAATAGGCTGCTCGCTGAGGATGCCGGTGGTGAGGGTGAAGGAGGCGCCGTCGTTGGCGTACTGGCTGCCGATCAGCACCAGGTTCACCTGGCCCATCAGCTTGTCCTTCAGGCCGACCGCCATTTCCGCCTCGCCCATTTCCGCCAGTGCGCCGAAGTGCACCTTGCCGGCAGCGCTGATCAGCGCGTCGAACCCACCGACCTGTTCGAACAGCGCGCGGATCGAGGCGCTGTCGGTGATGTCGACACGGAAGTCGCCGCTGCTGCGGCCGACACGGATGATCTCGTGGCGCGGGGCCAGTTCGTTGGCGACGGCCTGGCCGAGGGTGCCGCTGGCGCCGATCAGGATGATTTTCATGGGGCTCTCCACTCAGAGGTTGGGGGGTGGTTTGGCTGAAGTGAATTCAGTCTAGAGTGGCTTTGTGTTTTGATAATCCGTCTAATCGATAACCTTTGGTTTTTATATGGAAACAATTGCCGGCGACCTGCAAGACCTTTCCGCCTTCGCTGTGTTGCTCGAATGCGGCAGCTTTACCTGCGCTGCGGAGAGGCTTGGTTGCAGCAAGGGCCAGCTGTCCAAGCGAATTGCGGCGCTGGAGCAGGCGCTGGGCGCGACCCTGGTGCACCGCACCACAAGGCGCCTGTCGCCGACCGCTGCGGGCGCCGCGCTGTTGCCCGAGGCTCAGGCACTCAACGCTCAGGCCGTGCGGGCACGGCAGGCGGTGCTGGCGTTGCAGGAGGAGGCGCAGGGCAAGGTCCGGCTGAGCGTGCCGGTGTCGCTGGGCGAGACCTTCTTCGATGCCTGGCTGATGGAGTTTTCCCGCCAGTACCCGGACATCCGCCTGGAGCTGGACCTGTCCAATGAGCGTCGTGACCTGGTAGCCGATGGCTTCGACCTGGCTATCCGTTCCGGCAGCCTGGCAGTGGACGAGCGGCTGGTGGCCCGGCCGCTGTTCGCCCTGCAGGAGTTCACCTGCGCAACGCCGGGCTACCTCGCAGAGCACGGTTTGCCCGAGACGCCGGCGGAGTTGGCTCGGCACTCCTGCCTGCAGAACACCCACTATCAGGACAGCGACGTGTGGCTCTACCAGCGTCACCACGAACTGTTCCGGGTGACGGTGGGCGGTCTGCTGGCGAGCAACCACTACACCCTGCTGAAGAAGGCGGCACTGGCCGGCGCCGGGATCAGCCGGCTGCCGTCCTACATGATTCAGCAGGAACTGGCTGAAGGCAGCCTCGTCTGGCTGCTGCGCGACTACCAGACCCGAACCCAACCGGTGTTCCTCATCCACCCGTACCAGAGCCGCCTGCCGCGCCGCACGCAACTGCTGGCGGACTACCTGCTGCGCTGGTTCGAGCGCAGCCGGATGCAGCTGATTGCCCTGGAGAGCTGACAGACATTTCGTTCAGCTTCGTTCAGCGATGGTACAGGGAGGGTTCAGGGGGAGTTCAGGGACCGATCGTTAGGCTTTCTCCATCACTTTTGAGAGCCTTCCGAGGACACCACCATGAACCGTCCCACTCTGCTTCTGACTGCCCTGTTTGCCAGCGCCGCTCTGCTGAGCGGCTGCGCTTCCAACCTGTCGGGTTCTTCCTACTCCCGTGCTGACGCCCGCGCCGTGCAGAGCGTGCGCATGGGCACCATCGAATCCCTGCGCCCGGTGCAAATCGAAGGCACCAAGACCCCCATCGGCACCCTGGCCGGCGCGGCGGTTGGCGGTATCGCTGGCAACTCCATCGGTGGCGGTCGCGGCAAGGCCATCACCACCATCCTCGGCGGCGTCGCTGGTGGCGCGGCGGGCTCGGCGGTCGAAGAGGGCATCACCCGTACCCAGGGCGTGGAGATCGTGGTCCGCGAGGATGACGGCGGCACCCGCGCCTATGTCCAGGCGGTGGACGCCAACCAGCAGTTCCGCATTGGTGATCGCGTGCGCATCATGAGCGTGAACGGCGCCAGCCGCGTCACCATCTGAGCGGAGGACGCACCATGCGCCGCCTGCTGATTGCCGCGCTGATCCTGCTCGGCTGTGGCACCGCCATGGCCGACGACGGGGGCTTCTGGTACCTGCAGACCAGCGTCTATACCACCCACTGGAGTAACGACCCGGACCACAACAACCACCAAGAACTGATCGGCCTGGAACGCAACCGCGCCGATGGCCTGGTCTGGGGTGGCGCGACCTTCAAGAACTCCTTCAGCCAGCGTTCCAATTACGTCTACGCCGGCAAGCGCTACGACTGGGAAGGCACGCCGTTCTACGCGAAGGTGACCGGCGGCGCGCTGCAGGGCTATCGCGGCGAGTACCGCAACAAGATTCCGCTGAACCGTTACGGCGTGGCTCCGGCGATCATCCCTTCGGTCGGCGCCCACTTCGGCCCGGTCGGTGCCGAACTGGTGGTATTGGGTAATGCGGCGGCCATGGTCAACGTTGGCGTACGCTTCTGACTCTTCCCCCTGCAAAAACGAAACGGGCCGCGATGAGTGTTCATCGCGGCCCGCGTCATTTCTGAAAGACAAAAATGTCAGGCGGTAACGTCCTTCAGTGCCTTGTCCAGGCAGTCGATGAACAGCTCGGCGTGCTCCTGCTCGAAGGCCAGCAGCGGGCGGATCTTCAGGATATTCTCCAGCGGGCCGGCCGCACTGATCAGCACGCCACGCTCGCGCATGCCATTGACCACCTGGCGGGTCTGGTTGGCGGCGGGTGACTTCGAGGCGCGGTCGGTGACCAGTTCGACGCCGAGGAACAGGCCCGCGCCGCGTACGTCGCCGATCAGTTCATGGCGGGAGGCCAGCTGACGGATGCCGTCGGCGAGGAAGGCACCGATGTGCTGGGAGCGCTCCTGCAGTTTTTCGTCGCGGATCACGTCGAGCACCGCCTGGGCCGCCGCGCAGGACACCGGGTTGCCGCCGAAGGTGTTGAAGTAGCGCACCTCGCGGCCGAAGCTTTCGAGAATTTCCGGGCGCACCACCACGCCGGCGATGGGCTGGCCGTTGCCCATGGGCTTGCCGAGGGTGACCAGGTCCGGTTGCACGCCGTGGCGCTGGAAGCCCCACATGGCGTCGCCGGTGCGGGCGAAGCCGCTCTGCACTTCGTCGGCGATGTAGAGCAGGCCTTCGTCCTGGGCGACCTTCACCGCTTCGGCGAGGAAGCCGGCCGGATCGGCCAGCACGCCGTCGCTGGCGAAGATGCCGTCCAGCAGCAGCGCGGCGGGTTTGATGCCGTGGGCGCGCAGGTCGGCGATGGCGGCGCGCACGTCATCGGCGAACAGCTTGCCGACGTTTTCCGCGCCCAGCCGGTAGGCGTCCGGCGCAATCACGGTGCGGGCGTGGGCGGGGAGGGCGATGCCGGAGCCGAGAGACGGCGACAACTCGGAAATGGTGCCGGTGACGCCGTGGTAGGCGAAGCGAGTGATGATTACCCCGGTGCCGCCGGTGTATTGGCGGGCGATGCGCAAGGCGAGGTCGTTGGCCTCGCTGCCGGTGCAGGTGAACATCACCTGATCCAGGCCGGCGGGGAAGGTGGAGAGCAGGTCTTCGGCGTAGTCGAGGATGCCTTCCTGCAGGTAGCGGGTGTGGGTGTTCAGCACCGCCGCCTGGCTGGCGATGGCCTTCACCACGCGCGGGTGGCAGTGGCCGATGGAGGCGACGTTGTTGTAAGCGTCGAGGTAGCGGTTGCCCTGGTTGTCGTAGAGCCATACACCTTCGCCGCGCACGGTGTGCAGCGGGCGTTCGTAAAACAGCCGGTAGGCCGGGCCGAGCAGCCGCGCGCGGCGCTCGATCAGGCTGCGCTCCTGTTCGCTCAGGCGCTGCGCGTCGGCGGCGCTGAATCCGTTGGGCATGGTCATGGGCGGGGCTCCTGTTGATTCGCGCGAGTGTGGTTGCAGGCGGCGACGATCTGCTCCTGCGCCTGCTCCCGGCTGAGGCCGGCCAGGCCTTGCAGGCTCTGCCAGGCGTGGCGGGTGTTGCGCAGGATGTAGTCGCGGTTCTCGGGGTGCAGGCTGGCGCGCCAGGCGGTGATGCTCAGGGTCATGATCAGCCGCGTGGCGATCAGGTCGGCGAGGATTTCCTGTTCCTCGGCCAGCAGCGGGCAGCGCCGGTGGTAGGCGGCGATCATCTCGCAGGCGGTGGCCAGCGGCGCGTCGGGCTCGCCCACCTGGTAGGCGGCGGCAACGCCGAGGTCGTTGATCAGTGGCGCGTGAACCATGTCGCCGAAGTCGAGGATGTTGCGCACCTGGTCGGGGTGCTGCGCGTCGACGATGACGTTGTGCGGGTTGAGGTCGTTGTGGATGACTTGCGCGCGTAGGGTCGCTTGACGGGGCAGGGCGTGGCGCTCGAAGTTGTCGAGGAAACGCTCGACCAGCGCGCGCTGGTCGCGGTCGTCGATGTAGGTCAGCAGGTTGCGTAGACGCGAGGCGTGCTTGAGGTCCCAGAGCAGTTCGTGGCCGGCTGTGGCCGGGTGCTCGAACCCCTTTAGCGCCAGTCCCAGGCGGGCCAGATCATCGCCAAGATTTTCGCGCAGGGCGCGGCTGCGTTGCGGCACACGGTGCAGCGGAACGCCGTCGACGAAGGAGAACAGCCGGGCAATCATCGGCTGACCGTCGACGACCAGAGGAATCTGGTGTTCGCCGTTCAGCGCGGGATACACGCGCTGTACTGCCAGGGTCGGATCTTCGGCTTCGACGCGGAGCAGGGCACGGGTCTGGAAGTCCACCACCTGCGGGTCTTCCAGCGGGTGAGAAAGCTTCAGCAGGCGGTCGTCGCCATGGCCGTGGGCGATGTGGAAGTTCAGGTCGCGTTCACCGGCGAGGCGGTGCAGCGTACCGCGCTGGCCGAAGTACTCCTCGGCGATGGCGGCGGCCTGGGCGTCGCTCACCTGGGCGGGGGCCGCTTCCAGCAGGTGGTCGTGGACGGGAGCGGTATTGAGGGGCACGGGTACATCTCCAGCAGGGGTAACGGGTCCCACAGGGTTCAGCGGGGTATTGCGGGTACGGCGGTCATGCGGGTTCGGGGGGCTTGGGTGAGGCAGGTTTGCCTGCCCGGCGCGGGGCCGGGCAGGCGTCATCGGCTTACTTGCTCGCCCAGGCGTTGAAGCGTGTTTCCAGCTCCTCGCCGTGGTCGATCCAGAACTCGGTGTCCATGGCGCGCGCGTTCTCCAGGTTCTGCGGCGCGGTGGGCAGCTTCGGCGCGATGGCCGCATCGATCAGCGGGATGGTGTTCTTGTTGGTCGGGCCGTACGGAATGTTCTCGGCGAAGACCTTCTGGTGCTCAGGCTTGTTGGCCAGCGCGATGAACTGCTCGGAAAGTTCCTTCTTCGGGCTGCCCTTGACGATGGCCCAGTGGTCCAGGTCGTAGATGCTGCCGTTCCACTGGATGGCGAAGTCGCGGCCTTCCTTCTGCGCGGTGGCGACGCGGCCGTTGTAGGCGCTGGTCATCACCACGTCTCCGGCGGCCAGCCACTGCAGCGGTTGTGCGCCGGCTTCCCACCACTGGATGTACGGCTTGATCTGGTCGAGTTTCTTGAACGCGCGGTCCACGCCTTCCTTGGTGCTCAGTACCTTGTACAGGTCAGCCTGCTTCACACCGTCGGCTTCCAGGGCGAACTCCAGGGTGAACTTGGCGCCACGGCGCAGGCCGCGTTTGCCCGGGTACTTCTTCACGTCCCAGAAGTCGGCCCAGCCGGTCGGCGCGCTGGCGAGCTTCTTGGCGTCGTAGGTGAGCACCGTGGACCAGATGAAGATGCCCACGCCGCAGTCGCTCACGGCGGCGTCGAGGAAGTCCTCGCGCTTGCCCAGCTTCGACCAGTCGAGCTGCTCGAACAGACCTTCGCTGCAGCCGCGCATCAGTTCCGGGGATTCCACCTCGACCACGTCCCAGCTGGTTTTGCCGGTGTCGGCCATGACCTTGATCTTGGCCATCTCGCCGTTGTACTCGGCGCCCTGGACGGTGACCTTGGCCTGCTGCTCGAAGGGTTTGTAGAAGGCCTTTTCCTGGGCCACCTTGTTATCGCCACCGAAGGACACCACGGTGAGCGTTTCGGCATGGAGCTGGGCGGCGCCGCCGGCCAACATCATCAGTGCTACGGCTTTCTTGAACATGCGATGACTCCTGAGCGGGCCAATCCGGCCCATGAATAAGAGGGCAGCTTCAAGAGTGGGGCTCGGCGTCGGCCCGAGCTGAAAGGCCGATTGCCTGCCCTCGGAAATCAGGGAGAGGAACGGGCGGAACTGGTGAGGTCGTTCATGGGAAAGTGCTCCGTTTCTTGTTGTTGTTCGGGCAGCTGGTTGTAGGACCAAGCTGGGCCGATTAAAACACCTTCCAAAACATGATGCATCATGTTTTTATTGGCGCCATCGCTTCACGGACACCCACCGATCGCGCGCTCAAGATTGCGGCTCGGATTAGTGGCTCAGCATAGAGAGGGAAGCACCATGAACCAGACCCGCACCCTGTTGCTCACCGGCGCCAGCCGCGGCATCGGCCATGCCACGGTGAAGCACTTCAACGCCGCCGGCTGGCGCGTGTTCACCGCCTCGCGCCAGGACTGGAGCGCCGAATGCCCCTGGGCCGAAGGGCTGATCAACCACATCCACCTGGACCTGGAGGACATCGACAGCGTGCAGGCCAGCCTGCCGATGATCCGCGAGAAGCTCGGCGGCTCGCTGCATGCGCTGGTGAACAACGCTGGCATCTCGCCCAAGGGGCCGGAAGGCGAGCGCCTGGGCGTGCTGGGCAGCGACTACGGCACCTGGCTCAAGGTGTTCAACGTCAACCTGTTCTCCACTGCGCTGCTGGCGCGCGGGCTGTTCGACGAACTGAAGGCGGCCAAGGGCTCGGTGATCAACGTCACCTCTATCGCCGGCTCCCGTGTGCACCCGTTTGCTGGCGCCGCCTACGCCTGCTCGAAAGCTGCGCTCGCGGCGCTGACCCGCGAGATGGCCCATGATTTCGGCCCGCACGGTGTGCGCGTCAATGCCATTGCGCCGGGGGAGATCGACACGGCGATCCTGTCGTCGGGTACCGAACTGATCGTCGAGCGCGACATTCCCATGCACCGCCTGGGCAAGCCGGAGGAGGTCGCCTCGTTGATCCACTTCCTCTGCACCAGTGGCGCGTCTTACGTGAATGGCGCGGAAATCCACGTCAACGGCGGCCAGCATGTGTGATCCCGCTGGCATCGCGCGCGCTCAGTCCGCATCATGCGCGCCGGAAATGCCGCAGCACGCGATGAGAAAGCGATGAACTACCCGATCGATGGCCTGAAACACTCCTACTTGGGCAGCGGCGTCTACGCGCTGCTGCGCGAGGCGCTGGTCACCGGCCGTTTCAAGCCGGACGACCGCCTGCGCATCCGAGACCTGGCGCAGCAACTGGGCACCAGTGTGACCCCGGTGCGCGATGCCATCCTGCAGCTGGCCAAGGAACAGGCGCTGGTGCTCAAGACCCCGCGGGACATCCGCGTGCCGCTGCTCACCCGCGAGCAGTACCTGGAGATCCGCAGCATCCGTGTGGCGCTCGAAGGCCTGGCTGCCGAGACCGCCGCCTCGAGGGCCAGTGATAAACAGCTCGACGAACTGGAAGCCAATATCCGCGAGAACCTCGACGCAATCCACGCCGAGGACATGGCGTCAGCGCTCAAGCTCAACCAGGCCTTCCACTTCGCCCTCGCCGATATCGCCGGCATGCCCTTGCTGCGCGCCTTCCTCGACAGCCTGTGGATGCGTACCGGCCCGCTGATTGCCCAGGCCTACGCCGACTTCAGCGAACGCATGGCCATCGAGCACCACTGGGATGTTCTGCGCGCCCTGCGCGAACGCAACGGCGCCGCGGCCCGCGAGGCGATCCATGCCGACCTGCTGGACGGCAGCGAGAAGATGCTGGAGTTCATTGCCCAGACCGAAGAGCCGGAGCAGGAAGCGGGCTGAGGCCTACGCCGAGACCCAATCCTCGATGCGTAGCCCTGGCACGCGCTCGAACTCGCGCAGGTGATTGCTGACCAGGATCAGGCCCAGGGAGCGAGCGTGTCCGGCAATCATCTGGTCGTAGGGGCCAATGGGTTTTCCGACTTTCGCCAGTTCGGCGCGCAACTGACCGGTGTGTGCAGCGGCGCCGGAGTCGTAGGAAAGAACCTCCAGCCGGGCAGCGAACCCTTCCACAACCGCGAGGTTGCTTTCCGGTGCCGAGGACTTCTCTGCGCCGTTAATCAACTCCATCAAGGTCACCGAACTGATGCAGAGCTGACCGTGATGGCGGTTGAAGGCCTCGCGCACGGCTTCGGGTTTGTTCTTGATGGTGAAGATGCAGATGTTGGTATCCAGCAAGTACTTCAGCATCAGAAACCCTCGCGCTCCTGATCGGCAGGCTGTTCCCGCTCGCTCATGAAGTCGGCGGAGACATTGTCGCCGTCGAACCAGCTATCCCAGGACTCGCCAGCCGGGGTAATGATGCGCGTGCGCCCCACGGCGACCACATCGACGCGTTTCACTTCATCAGGTAATGCCACCGCTTTGGGGAGGCGGATGGCCTGGCTGCGATTGCTCTGGAAAACGGAGCCTTGTTCCATGACGAACCTCCCTTCAGGTGGCTGATGGGTGGCATGCTAGTTTCCAGGCGGGATATGTCAATGGGATATACGTTGCGACGGATGTAGGAGTTCGACATTTGTAGGAGCGGATTTATCCGCGATCCGGCCGCCAGGCCAGCGGCTCCTGTCCCGGCCGCGCCGGGACTGCGCGGAGAAGCTCCGCTCCTACGAAGAGCAACAGATCAGACCGCGCCCTCCTTGCGCAGCGCCGCAATGGCCGCCGCGTCATAACCCAGCCCGGCCAGCACCTCGTCCGTATGTTCGCCCAGCTTCGGCCCGATCCACTCGGCGCTGCCAGGGGTGTCGGAGAGTTTGGGAACGATGCCGGGCATGCGGAAGGGCTTGCCGTCCGGCAACTTGGCCGAGAGGAACATCTCCCGAGCAAGGAATTGCGGATCGGTGAACATGTCCTCGGCGGAGAAGATGCGGCTGGCCGGCACCTCGGCTTCGGTGAGTACCTTCAGCACGGTATCCAGCGATTCTGAGCGCGCCCAGCGGTCGATGATGCCGTACAACTCGTCGCGCCGCGCATCACGGCCATCGTTGCTGGCCAGGGTCGGGTCTTCGGCGAGGTCGAGGCGGCCGATGGCGCTCATGAAGCGGCGGAAGATGGCGTCGCCGTTGGCGGCGATCTGCACATGCTTGCCATCCGCCGTGGTGTGCACGGAGGAGGGCGTGATGCCGGGCATGATGTTGCCGCTGCGTTCGCGGATGAAGCCGAACACGTCGAACTCCGGAACCATGGATTCCATCATGGCGAACACCGCCTCGTAGAGCGCCACGTCCACTACCTGCCCGGCGCCGCCGTTCACCTCGCGATGCCGCAGCGCCATCAGCGCGCCAATCACCCCCCACAGCGCCGCGATGGAGTCGCCGATGGAGATGCCGGTGCGCACCGGCGGGCGGTCCTCGAAGCCGGTGATGTAGCGCAGCCCGCCCATGGATTCGCCGACCGCGCCGAAACCTGGTTGATCCTTGTACGGGCCGCTCTGGCCGAAACCGGACAGGCGTACCATCACCAGCTTCGGGTTCAGCGCGTGAATCACGTCCCAGCCCAGGCCGAGCTTCTCCAGTACGCCGGGGCGGAAGTTCTCGATTAGGATATCGGCCTCGGCCAGCAGCTTCTTCAGCACCTCGCGGCCGGACTCGTGCTTGAGATTCAGCGTCAGCGAGCGCTTGTTGCGCGCCTGCACGAACCACCACAGCGAGGTGCCTTCATACAGCTTGCGCCACTTGCGCAGTGGGTCGCCGCCATCAGGCGACTCGACCTTGATCACCTCGGCGCCGAATTCCGCGCACAGGCGCGAGGCGAAGGGGCCGGCGATCAGGGTGCCCAGTTCGATGACCTTGAGGCCGGCGAGGGGTTTGGCGGTGCTGTTCATCGGTCCGTCCGATCTGAAGGGAATCGCCGGACTCTAACGCTTGTGCGCCGCTTCGAACAGGCCGCCGGGCAGACGTCTGGCAACGGCGCTTTGCGCCGACCTTGGGCGCGCGTAGAGTAGCGACATTCAAGGATGTTTCTTACGTCAGCTCGCCCGTTATCGGACAGGTATACCGTGATGCGCTCGCTCTCTTCCCGACAGCCCGTTGACCTGGCGGCATTCCCCGACGAATGCACGCAGACGGGTGGTGAGGGGGCTGCATGACGTTGAACCTGCCGACGCTGGTTGTCGTCGACCTCTACGTGCTGACCCTGGTCGGGGTGCTGATGGCTTTCGCCTGGCACAGCGGCCGCCGCGATTCCACCCTGGGCTACATGAGCGCCGCGCTGTTGCTCGGCGCCATCGGCACGTTCCTCGGCACTCTGCGCGGCATGGGTGTGGACTGGGTCGCGATCGTGCTGGGCAACGTCATCCTGCACCTCAGCGCGGCCGCGAGCTGGACGGCCATGCGCGTGTTTGCCGGGCGCAAGCCGAACTGGCCGCTGATCGGTGCGGGCGCGGCATTCTGGGCAGTGCTCTGCCTGGTCCCTGCGTTCTATGACTCCCTGGCTGTGCGAGTGCTGGTCAGCACCTTCATCACCATCCTCTATTGCCTCGCCTCCCTGGCCGAACTTTGGCGCAGCCGCCTGAGGCTGGAAGTGGAGTTGCGTCCGACCCTGGCGCTGCTGCTGCTCCACGGGCTGGTCTATGGCGTGCGCCTGGTGGTGGACCGGGGCATGCCGTTCCAGAGTGTGACTACCAACGGCCAGGGCTCGACCTTCTTCACCTTCCTGCTGTTCGAGACCATGCTGTTCGCCATCGGCATTGCCTTCGCCACTCTGGCGATGGTCAAGGAGCGCGCCGAGTTGCAGTTCCGCAACGCCGCCCTGAGCGACCCGCTGACCGGCGTGGGCAACCGGCGAGCCTTCATGGAGACCGGCGAGCGCCTGCTGCGCCTGTGCGCCGAGCGCGGCGAACAGGCCTCGCTGTTGCTCTGTGACCTGGACAACTTCAAGCGCCTCAACGACTCCTTCGGCCATCCTGCCGGTGATCGCGTGCTGGTGGAGTTCAGCCGCATCACCGCTTCGCGGATGCGCAAGCACGACCAGTTCTCCCGCATCGGCGGCGAAGAGTTCGCCTGCCTGCTGGTGGCCGCCGACACCGAGGGCGCCTGCCAGGTGGCCGAGCGGGTGCGCCGTGAGTTTGCCGAACTGCCGTTCTTGGCCGAGGGCCAGCTCAGTGTCAGCATCGGCATCGCCACCACCCGCGAGGCCGGGCACGACCTGATGCGCCTGCTTTCGCTGGCCGACCAGGCGCTCTACGCGGCCAAGGCCAAGGGCCGCAATCGCATCGAGCTGGCCGCGCCGGAGCCGGGAACCGACCGGCGTCCGCGCAGCTGAGCCACCAAGCCCGTGCTTTCGCGGTAGACTTGCCGCCTTCGAAAAATCGCCGGGAACCCCCATGGCCCAGTCCGCCACGCCCTACAAAGCCGATATCAGCCTGACCGACCTCGACCGTGGGGTCTACGAGACCCTGCGCTTCACCGTCGCCCGTCATCCCTCGGAAACCGAGGAGCGCCTGGCGGTGCGCCTGCTCGCCTACGTCATCTGGTACAACGAGCAGTTGGCTTTCGGACGTGGTCTGTCGGACGTGGAAGAACCCTCGCTCTGGGAAAAGAGCCTGGACGACCGCGTGCTGCACTGGATCGAAGTCGGCCAGCCTGACGCCGACCGCCTGACCTGGTGCTCGCGCCGCTGCGAGAAGCTGACCCTGGTCGCCTACGGCAACCTGCGCGTGTGGACCACCAAGGTCCTCGACAGCGTGCGTCACCTGAAGAACCTCAACGTCGTCGCCATGCCTCAGGAGGCGCTGGAGGAGGTCTCCCGCGATCTGCCACGCTCGATCAACTGGACCGTGATGATCAGTGAAGGGACTATTTTCGTCACCGACGACCGTGGCCAGCACGAGCTGCAAGTGGAATGGCTGATGGGCGAGCGCTAATTTGCGCTAGCTGCGCGTCGGCCCGGCTGCGTTGCGAACAGGCGCGGGCCTGCTCATTAGCTGCAGCAAACTCCGCGGCCCACGCCTGTTCGCGCCTTGCCGTGCTCCAGCTCGCAAGGCGCAAGACTCTGTAGAAAAGGAACAGTTGGAATCCTGATGCGCATCGAATCCCGCCCCCTCCCCGAAACCCTGCCCAACCTGGGCGACCTGCCGCCTCTGCTGACCCGCCTCTACGCCGCCCGTGGTGTGCAGAGCGCCGCCGAGCTGGACAAGGGGCTGGCGCGGCTGATCCCGTACCAGCAGCTCAAGGGCGTGGACGCGGCGGTGGAACTGCTGGTCGATGCACTGGAGAAAGGCCAGCGGATTCTCTACGTCGGCGACTTCGATGCCGACGGCGCCACCGCCAGCAGCGTCGGTGTGCTGGCGCTGCGCATGCTCGGCGCGGCCTGGGTCGACTACCTGGTCCCCAACCGCTTCGAATATGGCTACGGCCTGACCCCGGAGATCGTGGCCGTGGCGCAGGAAAAGCGCCCGGAACTGCTGGTGACTGTGGACAACGGCATCTCCAGCATCGAAGGCGTGGCCGCCGCCAAGGCTGCCGGCCTGCGCGTGCTGGTCACCGACCACCACCTGCCCGGGCACGAGCTGCCCGCCGCCGACGCCATCGTCAACCCGAACCAGCCCGGCTGCGACTTCCCCAGCAAGGCCATGGCCGGTGTCGGCGTGATCTTCTACGTGATGCTCGCGCTGCGTGCCCGCCTGCGCGAGCGCGGCTGGTTCGCTGCACGCGGCATCGCCGAGCCCAACCTTGCCGAACTGCTCGACCTGGTGTCGCTGGGTAGCGTCGCCGACGTGGTGCCGCTGGACGCCAACAACCGCATCCTGGTGCACCAGGGCCTCGCGCGCATCCGTGCCGGCCGTGCCCGTCCAGGCTTGCGGGCGCTGCTGGAAGTCGCCGGGCGTGATTGCCGGCGGATCACCTCCACCGATCTTGGCTTCATCCTTGGCCCGCGCCTGAACGCCGCCGGCCGCCTGGACGACATGTCCCTCGGCATCGAGCTGCTGCTCTGCGAGGACGAAAGCGTTGCCCGCGACATGGCGGTGCAGCTCGACCAGCTCAACCAGGACCGCAAGGCCATCGAGCAGGGCATGCAGCGTGAGGCGCTGGCCCAGCTCAAGGAATTGCCGGTCGAGGAGATGCCTTTCGGCCTGTGCCTGTTCGACCCGGAATGGCACCAGGGCGTGATCGGCATCCTCGCCTCGCGTCTGAAGGAGCGTTACCACCGCCCGACCATCGCCTTTGCCGATGCTGGCGACGGCACGCTCAAGGGCTCTGCGCGTTCGGTGCCGGGCTTCCATATCCGCGACGCACTGGACGCCGTAGCCGCTCGCCACACGGGGCTGATCAGCAAGTTCGGCGGCCACGCCATGGCCGCCGGCCTGTCATTGCCACAGGAAAACTTCGGTGCCTTCGCCGCTGCTTTCGATGCCGAAGTGCGCCGTCAGCTGGACGAGGAAGACCTCACCGGCCGACTGCTCTCCGATGGCCAGCTGGGTGCCGAGGAGTTCCACCTGGAACTGGCCCGCGCCCTGCGCCAGGCCGGGCCCTGGGGCCAGCATTTCCCCGAGCCGCTGTTCCACGGCATCTTCCAGATCGTCCAGCAGCGCGTGGTGGGCGAGCGTCACCTGAAACTGGTGCTGAAGACCGAGTGCGGCTCGCTGCAACTGGACGCCATCGCCTTCAATATCGACCGCGAAATCTGGCCCAACCCCACCGTGCGCTGGGCGGAAGTGGCCTACAAGCTGGATGTCAACGAATTCCGCGGCAACGAGACGGTGCAACTGATGGTGGCGCATATCGCGCCGCGTTGAGTCTGTATCGGGGCTCCCTGGCGCAGGAGCCGTCTTCCTCTGAATGTCCGTACCAAGGGTTTCCCTCCCCGGGCCCTGGCTGCGCGCCCCGCTCCGAAGGGAGAGGACAGCCACGGCGCAGCAGGTCATGCCCGTGATCGCGCGCATGGCGCGCTCCTGCAAGGAGGCTCCGAGGCCAGTCTCACGGCAGCGGAACGGCCTTCCACCGATCATCGGGACCTATCCTTAGGCGATCCGGGTCTACAGTTGTAGGACAAGATCTGAAGACCAGAGAGGGAGTGCCATCATGAGCCACTTGTTCGAGCCCCTGACCCTGCGCCAGCTGACTCTGTCCAACCGCATCGCCGTATCCCCCATGTGCCAGTACTCTGCCCAGGACGGCATGGCCAACGACTGGCACCTGGTACACCTGGGCAGCCGCGCCGTCGGCGGCGCCGGCCTGGTGATAGTCGAGGCCACGGCGGTCGCCCCGGAAGGGCGGATCAGCGCCGAGGACCTGGGCATCTGGAATGACGAGCAGGTCGAGCCACTGCGGCGTATCACCCGTTTCATCGAGTCCCAGGGCGCGGTGGCCGGCGTGCAACTGGCCCACGCCGGCCGCAAGGCCAGCACCTGGGCACCCTGGCTGGGCAAGCACGGTTCGGTGCCGATCAGCGAGGGCGGCTGGACGCCGGTGGCACCCTCGGCCATCGCCTTCGACCCGCAGCACACCGTGCCCATCGCCCTCAGCGAAGAGCAGATGGCGACCATCAAGCATCAGTTCGTGCGTGGCGCCGAGCGCGCCCTGGCCGCCGGCTTCAAGATCGCTGAAGTGCACGCAGCGCACGGCTACCTGCTGCACCAGTTCCTTTCGCCGCTCTCCAACCAGCGCCGCGACCAGTACGGCACCTGCTTCGAGAACCGCATCCGCTTCCTCCTGGAAGTCACCGAAGCCGTGCGCGCGGTCTGGCCGCAGGAGCTGCCGCTGTTCGTCCGTCTGTCCGCCACCGACTGGGTGGAAGACGGCTGGAACCCCGACGAGACGGTGGAGCTGGCGCGCCGCCTGAAAGACCTGGGGGTGGACCTGATCGATGTGTCCTCCGGGGGGACCGCGGTGAACGCCGAGATTCCGGTGGGGCCTGGCTACCAGACGCAGTTCGCCGAGCGGGTGCGCAAGGAAGCGGGCGTCGCCAGCGGCACCGTGGGGATGATTACCGAACCGGTGCAGGCCGAGCACATCCTGCGTACCGGGCAGGCTGACCTGATCCTGCTGGCCCGCGAGCTGTTGCGTGATCCTTACTGGCCGCTGCACGCCGCCGACGAGCTGGGCGGCCAACCGGTGCCCTGGCCGGCGCAGTACCTGCGCGCCGCGCAACGCGGCACGCCCAAGCGCAAGGCGTACGGGCAGGTCTGACGCTGGAGCGGGTCACGCAGGCCACCAACGCGTGATCCGCAGCTTTCCCCCCCAACCAGTGAGAGCGCAGCCGCCGCACCGGCGGCGGCTCACGGCTGGCCGTTTTCCTTCACCGAGAACAGCGCGGGACGCAGCGGGGTGGTGAAGGTGCGATGTTCTTCGTCCCGCGCCGTCGTCACGGGCGTGTGCTCCACGTTGTCGATGACCCAGGCGTCGTCCTTGTGCTTGAGCAGGTAGGCCAGCGGAGTACCTTCCCTGAGTACGCGTTCCGGGCCTTTGTGGCCGAGGGCGTAGAGCGAGACTTCATAAGCGTCGATCTCTCCGGCCTTGCTGCGGCTGGTAGGCACCAGGCGTGCATAGTTGAGCCGTGGAGAATCAGGCAGGCGCCCCAGCGCGTGCTCTCCCAGGTCGGCGTCGGTGTAGAGCGGGTAATAGGTCGGCGCGGACGGCGTGCTGACGTCGATCACATGGAGAAAACCATAGCGCTGCCAGTCGCCGACGCCGAAGAGACCGGCGCCGGTGCTGGCCAGCACCTGGTAGTGCCTGTTCGGCAGGTTGATTTCCAGCAGGCGGGCGTTGCGCAGGTCCAGCCGGGGGAAGTTGCCCCAGGGTGTAGCGACGGCGTCGAAGCGCTTTTTGCCGATCACCACCCAGGCGGATTCCCCAGCGGTTTGCAGATAGACCGGCGCGTTCTTCGCTTCGGTACGGTACTCGGTGCCGGCCTTCGAATCTTCGCGGGTGAAGCTTGAGCCAAGCAGGGCAGTGGAAACCTGCTCGCGACTCCAGAGGCTCTCGACGGCGTCGCTCAGGCTTTCATAGGTGTCGGCGTGGGCGAGCGGCAATACAGCCAGCAGAGGAAGCGCCAGGCAGTAACAGCGCAGCCGGTGAATGAACGACATGGGGGCCTCGCGATCGGGGGAGAGGTTCAACGGCGCGCCGCCAGGACGAAAACCGGCCCCCAGAGGGGATGGCTCGCTTCAGCCGTTCCCAGGTGGAAGGTTGGATCGATCTGCAGGGCGCGGTCGAAGGCAAAGCGGCACTGGATCGGTCGCTCGGTCACGCAGTAGCTGAACGCCAGGTACTTGAGCGCCTGCAGCTGCACCTGGGTATCGCCAGCCCACAGGGCTGGCGAGAGGAAGTGTTCTTCGGCCAGGTAGTAGTGCCCTGCCTCATACAGCCGCAGGCCTTCGGCGAAGGTGCTCTCGGCGTTGGCCTGGGTGTCGTCTGCGGGTGGTGCTGGCGGCGCTTCGAGGTGGCTCCTGCAGCCTGAGGCCAGCGCCAGGATGGCGACCAGCAGCGATGCCGAAAGCGTGTGCAGAGTCTTCATGGGGCTGTCCGTACGTGAAAAAGGGGCCTGCCGGTACTCACTGGAAACTGTGCCGCAGCGTCACCGACTGTCCTGTGGATATCTGCACCTTCTGGCTGTAGCTGGGCAGGTCGGGGTTGCGCAGCTCGACCGTGTAGAGGCCGGGCGGCAATTGCAGCTTGAACAGCGGCGGGCTGATGCCGCGCTTTCTGCCGTCGACCCAGATCTCGGCCCACGGCTGGACGGCGACGATAAGGCTGCCGACCGTGGCAGGCGTTGGCGCGCTGCGAGGTTTGGCCGGGCTCGCCGGTTTACTGCCGATGACGGTCACGGGGTCGGAGGGCACCGGGCGTACCGTCTGCGCCGCGAGGGCAGGTGAAGTGGGTATCGGCTGCTGGTGTTCCGCGTGCTGCTGCGGTAACGCCGGTGCTGGTGTCAGGCCGGTTGCAGGCGCAGGTGTAGGCGCCGTTTTTTTTACGCTTTGCGTGGCGAGTGGCGCTTGCCTGGTGGCGTCGGTTTCGGCCGAGAGCTGAGGGTCGTAATCAACTGGGTCGGGTAGTTCTTCCAACACGGGGGCGGAGGACGGAGGCAGTATCGGCTCGTCGTCCATGGGCTCCTGTGTGACGCTCATACTGCTTTCTTCCCGGCTATCGGTGCGCGGCGCTTCTGCGTGCGGCTGGGCACTCGTCTTGCGATCTGCCGGGAGGTCGACCACGTAGTCGATTGCCCAGAGTTTCCACAGCGCTATCAGCAGCGCGGTGAGCAGTGTGCTGAGCACCGCTCCGCCGATCAGCGGCCAGTTCGCCGAGGGCTTTGCCACGGGTTTCGGAAGCGGGAGCCTAGTTGCCGGCATGGGGATGTCCGGTTCCTGCTGGTCAGCCTGGAGGGGGGGTAGAGCGGTGGCCGGTGAGGGAGCCGCGGGGCGCAGCATCACGGTATAGGCGGTCCCCGGGCCGTCCCAGGAACTCAACGGCTCGACGGGCGCTGAATCGGCACGCGGAGTACTCGGCGGTGTCCGGGGGGCGGGGGAGTTTGCGGTCGGTTCCATCGGCTGCATCTTCAAGGAGGTGAAGCAGGAAATTCCCCCGGACTCGTGCCGACAGCGGATTAGCGCGAGTGACGAGAAGCAGGAATTCAAAGTTTGAAAAATGGCCGCGGATCATAGGAAGCCAATTTCCACGACTCAAATGCGCTCGATGGATTCCGTTGCCTGGGCGGGGATTTGAGTATCAGGTCGCGCTTTGCGGGATTTCCGGCGTGCCGCCCGGGCGCGTGACTGGCAGGTCAGGAAAAGAAATGAAATGTGATATCTGTCGCACAATGGCGCTGTGATGCTACTCTCCGGCGCTCGCGCAAGGATTGCGCAACGACTCCGTCAGAGCACCGCCATCACACCACTGGAGCACGCATGGACGCTTCCGCAACGCCTGCTGTCATCCCGCAATCGGAAATCGCCCTGTTGGCGAATATCCTCGCCCTCGCCACCCGCAACATGTCCAACCTCAGCACGCTGATCACCCAGTTGTCGGTGGAACTCGGCCATAGCCCCGATCCGCACCTGCAGCGCGTGGGCCAGCGGGTGCTGGCGGATGTGGATGTGCTGGCGAAATCCCTGGATACCCAGTGGGAGCTGATCGGCGCGCTGTCGCGCTTCTGCCCGCTGCTGTCGCGCACGCCGCTGGTGAAGCCGGCGCTGGTGACGGAAATCCATATCACCGAGCTGCCCCACCGGGAGTAGGTCGAGCCAGGGTTCGCGAGCAAGCTCGCTCCTACAGGCAGCTTTGGAGTCCATGTTGTAGGAGCGAGCTTGCTCGCGAACGACGCGCAGCGTCACGGCACTGGAATCACTCGCCGGTCTGCGCCAGCTCGAAGCTCATCATCAGCGCCCAGGGCGCATCGCTGTCGCCCACGCGGATGGGTTGCAGCAGTTGTACTTGTCGACCCTTCACCTGTTCCCAGCTGCGCCCCTGGGCGATGGCGCTGCGTGCTTCGGACGGCAGTTCGCCGGCCTTGTCGCCCAGACGCCTGGCGTCGGGGTGGGTGACGTAGACGCCGGCATTGGAGAGCAGCGCGTACTGGCCGTTGCCCATCGGCGTCAGCTTGCCGAGGCTTTCCTGCAACTGGTGCAGGGTGTAGTCGGCGCCGAGGATGCCGAGGAAGCGGCCGTTGGCGAGCATGGGCGACATGAACGAGGTCATCAGCACGGTGCTGCCGCCGACGCTGTATTCATAGGGCTCCATGAACACGTCGCGGCCCTTGTTGCGGGGGATCTGGTACCAGTCGCCGCTGCCGTCAGCCTTGTCGTAGCCGACCAGGCATTCGCGCTGGGCCACGCCGCTGCCGCGGTGCCAGTAGGCCATGAGGCGGCCACTGGCGTCGTGCCCCGGTGCGTTGATGAATTCGCTGTCGCGGCCGTCGAAGGCGTTGGGCTCGCAAGCGCAGGCGAAGGCCAGCAACTCGGGATTGCGGGTCAGGTATTCGTGCATCACGGCGTCGATCTGCTCACGCTGCGGACCGAAGTGGCGGCTCTTCATGCCAAGGATGAAATGCTTCAGGCCGTAGAGCGCAGTGGCCATCACGGCAAAGCGTGCCTCCAGGCGCTGGGTCTCGCTGGCCAGCACCACGCGGGCGGTGTCCAGCAGGCTGGAGTGCTCGGCCTGTTCGACGTCGGCCAGGGCGCGGGCGCTTTCGTTCTTGATCGAGGCGACGACGTTGCTGATGTCGGCGGTGGCGTTGGCCGACTGGGTGGCCAGACGGCGCACTTCATCGGCGACCACCGCGAAGCCGCGCCCGCTTTCCCCGGCGCGGGCGGCTTCGATGGCGGCGTTGAGGGCTACCAGGTTGGTGTTCCGGGCGATCTGCTTGATGACTTCGGAGACCTTGCTGATCTGCGTCCAGCGCACGTTGAGGTCGGCGATCAGTTGCTTGACCTGGTCGATGGTGGAGCGGGTGCCGGAGCTGTCTTCGGCCTTGGCGGGCCGTGGTTCGAGTGTGGTTGGCATGGCTGGGACACTGCTGTGGCGGATGGGGGCAGGGGTAGGCGAGGGATCGTTTTCTTCTTGTGTCAGACGCACCCCGAGAGGCGGATCTGTGGCGAGGCGCAGGTCGTAGGATGGGGTGGAGCGCAGCGATACCCGTCGCTCCTTGTGTGCGCATCATGGGTATCGCTGCGCTCCACCCATCCTACAAAGGCGCTACCGGATGTCGCTTACCAGCCGAGCTGCTTGTGCAGGCCGAGGGCGTCGTAGTAGTCGCCCTGGTAGACGATCTTGCCGTCCTTGATCTTCACGTAGCTCACACCGTCGAACGACAGCGGCTTGTTGGTCGCCGGGGTCTGGGCATCCCAGGCGCCGGTGTTGGTGCCGCTGAAGGTCCACTGGAAGGCGATGCCGTCCTTGTCGACGATCGGCTTGCCGTTCATCTTCCACTTCAGGTCCGGAACGGCGCCCACGAACACCTTGATCACATTGTCGCGCGCGGCATCGCGGCCTTTCTGCGGGGTGCCGACGGTGACGTCGAAATACTCCGCATCCTGGGCCAGGTAGCCGGCGGCCTTCTCGGCATCGTGGGCGTTCCACGCGGCCATGTAGGCA
The DNA here is from genome assembly GCF_002796985.1 of Pseudomonas sp. Classification (GTDB taxonomy): domain Bacteria; phylum Pseudomonadota; class Gammaproteobacteria; order Pseudomonadales; family Pseudomonadaceae; genus Pseudomonas. Next base: position 149,623 of record NZ_PEKX01000002.1, read on the forward strand.
TCGACGATCTGTTTGGGCGACTCTGCAGCCTGTACGAGGCTGGCAAAGGTGAACAGCGACAGCAGGTAAAACGCTCTGACGAGGTGACGCATGCTTGCCTCCGTTGCGGGCGTGCCCGCGGGTTGTCGGCCGGACGGCCGCTTTCAGTGGCGCCACGCCAGGCGTGGCGCCGGATGGATCAGGCCAGTTCGCCCACCGCGCGCCAGGCTTCGTCGATGGCCGCGTGGGCATAGGCGTCCCAGGCGGCATCGGAGTTGGCGATGGTGACGTTGCCGACCTGGGTGCGAGCCAGGTTCATCAGTTTTTCGCTCTCTTCCTCATCATCGAAGAGGCTGTTGGAGAAGTACGAATAGCCGTGCGACCAACGGTTGATGGTGATCGCCTGGATGTCCTTCTGATGGTCGAAGCCGGCCGGGCCGAGCATGGCCTGCAGCTGGTCGCGGAGCATGCCTTCCATGTACTCGAAGCTCATGCCGTAGAGCTTGCCGCGGCCGACGCGGGCCTGGGTACGCGCGTCCATGCCGGCGTTGGGGCTGGTGGGCACGTAGACCATGTGCAGGCCGATGGGCTGGTTCGGGTCGCGCGGGTGGCTGTAGCCGCCGATGTCCACCGGGTAGTCCAGCTTCACGCGGCTGTACGGTTGGCTCGGTGCGTAGATCTCGTGCACGCCCAGCTTCATGAAGCTCTGCCAGTTGCGGATCACCACCTTGGTGTACACAAGCGGGAACTTCACGTTCTGCGCCAGGGCGTGGCTCTGCTCGGCGGAGAGGTCGCGCAGGATGTAGGGGATGATCATGTTGTAGCAGGCCAGTACGCAGTGTTTGGCGCGCACGCGGTGCAGGGCGCCGGCGCGGCTGTAGCCGACATCCACGCCACCGTCGCGGTTTTTCACGCTCACGGCGGTGCTGTTCAGGCGCAGGCGCACCGCGTTGTTCGGCTGGTCCAGCTTGGCGTAGTCGAAGGTGGCCAGGACGATGTCGTTCATGTCCTTGCCCGGCGCCACGCCCGGAATCAGGCCGCGCACCAGCAGTCGCGCTAGCGAGGCGTTGCCGTCGGGGAAGTGGTAGATGTACGGCTCCTCCATCTCCGCCTTGGCTTCCTCGCTGATGGGCGACAGGTCCATGGCGGCGAAACCGGGGAAGCCCACGGAGTAGGCCGAGTCGGCGGGGACGGCGTCGATGCTCAGCGCCGAGAAGTCGTTGGTGCGGCTGAGGAAGTAGCGGGTGGCGGCTTCGCTCAGGCCAACGTCCTTGCGCAGGAAATCCTGGTAGCTGGTCTTGGCCAGGTGCGCTTCCTTCTCTTCGCGGGTCTTGCCGGCGAGGTAGTCCTTCGGCGCTTCGTGCAGGTCGATCAGCGCCTGGCGGTCGGCCTCGGGCAGCGGGAAGTCGGAGATGAACGCGCGCCAGCTGCGGGCGTTGAGTTTTTCCGGGGCGATGTCGTCGGCCACCATGGGCGTCGGGTCGCCGGACACCATCTTCGCTTCGCCGAAGCCGGCCTTGTCGAAGAACACGCCGCGCGACAGACCCAGGTTCGGGTAGAAGTCACGGTCGAAGGCCGTCTCGAAACGGTCCACGTCGACGTTGAGCTGCTTGAGCAGGTTGTTGACCGTGTCGCTGTACAGGTGCTTGGGCGACTGGAAGGCTTCGCTGCCGCCGTAGCCGAGGATCATCCGGCCGCCGGCCTGGAATTCGTTGCGCTTGGCGTGGCCGCCGAAGTCGTCGTGGTTCTCGATGATCAGTACGCGCGCCTTGGGATGCTTCTGCCGGTAGAACCAGGCCGCGGACAGGCCGCTAATGCCGCCGCCGACCACCACCAGGTCGTACTGCTCCTCGATCGTCAGGCCATCGGTGTTGAACACCTTTTTCTCCCAGCCCATCTGGTGCGCGACCTCGAACGCGCCGGGATGGCTGCCGCGCAGGCCGGTGAGGGCGGGCGGGTAGTAGCGGCCGGAGGGGGCTGCCTGGAGAAGTTGCAGCGGGGTGAGGCCCGCGCCGATGGTGAGGGCAACGCCGTTGAGGAAGTCGCGGCGGGTGATGGTCATGGGAAGTCCTTGCAAGGTGATGGCCCGGGGCACGGGCTGTCATGGTTTTGCCCTTCCATCCAGAAGGGAGTGCGGCATGCGTGGCCGCGCGGCGGTCCCGGTCGAGCGGGGCGCCGTAAAGCATCGGGCCCTCGTGTGAGGGCCCGACGGGTTACTGCTTAATGCTTGATCATCACGTGGCGGATCGCTGTGTAGTCTTCCAGGCCGTACATGGACATGTCCTTGCCGTAGCCCGACAGCTTCATGCCGCCGTGGGGCATTTCGGTGGTCAGCATGAAGTGCGTATTGACCCAGGTGCAGCCGTATTGCAGGCGGGCGGACAGGCGATGGGCGCGGCCGATGTCGCGGGTCCACACCGAGGAGGCCAGGCCGTAGTCGGAGTCGTTGGCCCAGGCCAGCGCCTGCGCTTCGTCGTCGAACTCGGTGACCGAAACCACCGGGCCGAAGATTTCGCGGCGGACCACTTCGTCGTCCTGGCGGGCGCCGGCGAGCACGGTCGGCTCGAAGAAGAAGCCCGCACGGTCGGCACGCTTGCCACCGGTGACCACTTCGATGTGCGGCACCTGGCGGGCGCGCTCGACGAAGCCGATGACACGCTCCAGGTGCTGCTCGGTGATGACCGGGCCCAGCTCGGTGTTCGGGTCGTCCTGCTCGCCGTACTGGATGCTGGCCACCGCTTCGCCGAGCTTCTGCACGAACTTGGCGTAGATGCCTTTCTGCGCGTAGATGCGGCAGGCGGCGGTGCAATCCTGGCCGGCGTTGTAGAAGCCGAAGGTGCGGATGCCTTCCACGGCGGCGTCGATGTCGGCGTCGTCGAAGATCAGCACCGGGGCCTTGCCGCCCAGTTCCATGTGCATGCGCTTCACGGTGTCGGCGGTGCCGGCAATGATGCGGCTGCCGGTGGCGACCGAACCGGTCAGGGAGACCATGCGCACTTTCGGGTGGGTGGTCAGCGGTTCGCCAACGCTCGGGCCGCGGCCGAAGACCAGGTTGACCACGCCGGCGGGGAAGATGCCGGCCATCAGTTCGGCCAGGCGCAGGGCGGTCAGCGGGGTCTGTTCGGAGGGCTTGAGCACCACGGTGTTGCCGGCGGCCAGAGCCGGGCCGAGTTTCCACGCGACCATCATCAGCGGGTAGTTCCACGGCGCGATGGAGGCGACCACGCCTACCGGGTCGCGGCGGATCATCGAGGTGTGGCCCGGCAGGTATTCACCGGCGGCGGAGCCTTGCATCACGCGGCAGGCGCCGGCGAAGAAGCGGAACACATCGGCGACGGCCGGCAGTTCGTCGTTCAGCGCGGCGGAGTAGGGCTTGCCGCAGTTGTTGGATTCCAGGCGGGCCAGTTCCTCGGCGTTGGCGTCGATGGCGTCAGCCAGTGCCAGCAGGAGCAGCGAGCGATCCTTCGGCGCGGTCTGCGACCAGCTGTCGAAGGCGGCGTCGGCGGCCAGCACGGCGGCGTCGACCTGGGCCGGGGTGGCTTCGGCGATTTCCACCAGGGTGGTGCCCAGCGACGGGTTCAGGACGGCGAGCTTCTCGCCTTCGCCAGCGACCAGTTGGCCGTTGATCAGCAGATTGGTTTGCATGGTTGAGTCCTCTTGTTCAGGAGCGTGGTGCAAATTCGGTTGGGGTGGTTCTTTTTAGGGGCCTGCCGGATTTTTGGGGGCCGGCGGGCCTGAGGGGTTCTGTTGGCTTACTTGCCGCTCCCCGCCACGCCTTCGCCACCCTTGGTCAGGTAGTAGGCGCCGAGGATCGGCAGCATGGTCACGATCATCACCAGCATCGCCACCACGTTGGTCACCGGCACGTCGCGCGGGCGGCCCAGCTGGTTGAGCAGCCAGATCGGCAGGGTGCGTTCATGGCCGGCGGTGAAGGTGGTGACGATGATCTCGTCGAAGGACAGCGCGAACGCCAGCATGCCGCCCGCCAGCAGCGCCGAGCCGAGGTTGGGCAGGATCACGTAGCGGAAGGTCTGCCAGCCGTCGGCGCCCAGGTCCATCGAGGCCTCGATAAGGCTGTGCGAGGTGCGGCGGAAACGCGCGATGACGTTGTTGTAGACGATCACCACGCAGAAGGTCGCGTGGCCGATGACGATGGTCAGGAAGCCCGGCTCGATGCCGAGGGTCTTGAACGCCGACAGCAGCGCGATGCCGGTGATGATGCCGGGCAGGGCGATCGGCAGGATCAGCATCAGCGAGATGCCTTCCTTGCCGAAGAAGTCGCGACGGTACAGCGCGGCCGCGGCCAGGGTGCCCAGGAGCATGGCGATCAGCGTGGCGACGCTGGCGATCTTCACCGACAGCTCGATGGATTCCAGCACGTCCTGGCGCGCGAAGGCGACGCTGAACCAGTGCAGGGTGAAGCCTTTGGGCGGGAAGCTGAAGGCCGCATCCTCGGTGTTGAAGGCGTACAGGAAGATGATCAGGATCGGGAAGTGCAGGAACACCAGCCCGCCCCAGGCGGCCGCTTTCAGCCCCCAGGATGCTTTGTCAGAGTGCATCGAAGGCCCCCAGGCGTTTGACGATGGACAGGTACACGGCGATCAGCACGATGGGCACCAGGGTGAAGGCGGCGGCCATCGGCATGTTGCCGATCGCGCCCTGCTGGGCGTAGACCATGCTGCCGATGAAGTAGCCCGGCGGGCCCACCAGCTGCGGCACGATGAAGTCGCCCAGGGTCAGGCTGAAGGTGAAGATCGAGCCGGCGGCGATGCCGGGGATCGACAGCGGCAGGATCACCTGCAGGAAGGTCTGCCGCGGGTGCGCACCGAGGTCGGCCGAGGCTTGCAGCAGCGACGGCGGCAGGCGTTCCAGGGAGGCCTGGATCGGCAGGATCATGAACGGCAGCCAGATGTACACGAACACCAGGAAGCGCCCGAAGCTGGAGGTGGAGAGGGTGTTGCCACCGACGCCCGGAATGCCCAGCAGCAGGTTCAGCAAGGGTTCGAGGCTCAGGTGCTGGACGAACCACATGGCGACGCCACCCTTGGCCAGCAGCAGGGTCCAGGCGTAGGCCTTGACGATGTAGCTGGCCCACATCGGCATCATCACGGCGATGTAGAAGAACGCCTTGGTCTTGCCAGTGGTGTAGCGCGCCATGTAGTAGGCGATGGGGAAGGCCACCGCGCCGCTGCCAATGGACACCGCGACTGCCATCAGCACGGTGCGCTGGATGATGTCGAAGTTGGAACCGCTGAACAGCGAGCCGAAGTTGGCCCAGGTCAGGTCCGGCGTCACCGTCATGGTGAAGTCGTCGAAGGTGTAGAAGCCCTGCCACAGCAGCGTCAGCAGCGAGCCCAGGTAGATCGCGCCGAACCACAGCAGCGGCGGGATCAGCAGCAGCGAGAGGTACAGCGTCGGCTTGCGGTAGAGCAGGCTGGACAGCCGGCGCAGCAGGCCATTATTGGCCGCAGGCGCCGCTGCATTCATCGTCAGTTCCATGTCACGCGCCCTCGTTCAGCACCACCATCGCCTCGCGTGCCCAGCGGGCGGTCACGCGCTGGCCCGGCTGGTGGGCGTGGTCGATGTCGGCCCACTGGCTGTTGGCCTGGCTGAGGCAGAGGTTCTGGCCGTTGTCGAGACGGATCTCGTAGCGGGTCGCCGCGCCCTGGTACTGGATGTCGTGCAGCAGGCCGCTGATCTCGATGTCCGAGGCGCTGCGCTCACCAAAGGCGAAGCTGATGTGCTCGGGGCGGATGGAGAAGGGCTGGGCGTTGCCGGTCAGGCCCTGGGCGAGGTCGCCGCGCAGCACGTTGGAGGTGCCGACGAATTCCGCCACGAACGGCGTCGCCGGCTTCATGTAGAGGTTGCGCGGGGTGTCGACCTGCTCGATGCGGCCCTTGTTGAACACCGCGACGCGGTCGGACATGGACAGCGCTTCGCTCTGGTCGTGGGTGACGAAGATGAAGGTGATGCCCAACTGGCGCTGCAGCTTCTTCAGCTCGCTCTGCATCTGCTCGCGCAGCTTGAGGTCGAGGGCGCCGAGCGGTTCGTCCAGCAGCAGCACGCGCGGGCGATTCACCAGGGCGCGGGCCAGGGCGACGCGTTGGCGCTGGCCGCCGGAGAGCTGCACCGGCTTGCGCACGCCATAGCCGCCCAGGGCAACCATGCCGAGGGCTTCTTCGGCGCGCTTCAGGCGCTCGGCCTTGCCGACGCCTTTCACCTTCAGGCCGTAGGCGACGTTCTCCAGCACGCTCATGTGCGGGAACAGCGCGTAGTCCTGGAACACCGTGTTGACGTCACGCTGGTAGGGCGGCAGGCCGGCGGCCTCCTCGCCATGGATGCGGATGGAGCCTGCGCTGGGTTGCTCGAAGCCGGCGATCAGGCGCAGGCAGGTGGTCTTGCCCGAGCCCGACGGGCCGAGCATGGAGAAGAACTCGCCGTCCTTGATGTCGATGGACACCCGGTCAACGGCCTTGACGTCGCCGAACTGGCGGGAGACCTGGGTGAATTGAACAGCGGGGGTGGTCATGGTGCACGCTCCAAGGGGCAGGAATCCGGCGTAGGGAAGCCCTGCCCGTGAATCTGAGATACGGGTGAATCGGTGCAATCGGATGGATGTCGTGGCGCTCGCCGGCATGGCGAGGCGCACGGGGCGGGTTCGCGAGCAAGCTCGCTCCTACGAAGAGCCGGACTCCCTGTAGGAACGAGGGGGGCGCCTAGCCCTTGCTCGCGAACGCTCTAGGCCTTAACGGCCGCCCATGATCCCGATGTAGTCCTGGGTCCAGCGGCTGTACGGCACGAACTTGCCGCCGTCGGCCACCGGGGTTTTCCAGAACGCGATCTTGTCGAACTGGTTGTAGCCGTTGGTGGCGCAGCCTTCGCCGCCCAGCAGGGTGCTGGCCTTGCAGCCTTCGGGCACGGCCGGCACGGAGCCGAACCAGGCCGCCACGTCGCCCTGGACCTTGGGCTCCAGCGACCAGTTCAGCCACTTGTAGGCGCAGCTGGGGTGCTGGGCTTCGGCGTGCAGCATGGTGGTGTCGGCCCAGCCGGTGACGCCCTCTTTCGGGAACACGGTGGCGATCGGCTGACCTTCGGCCTTCAGGGCGTTGGCCTGGTACGGCCAGGCGCTGGACGCGGCGACGCCTTCGTTCTTGAAGTCGCTCATCTGCACGGTGGTGTCGTGCCAGTAGCGGTGGATCAGGTCATGCTGCTTGCGCAGCAGTTCGACTACGGCGGCGTACTGCTTCTCGTCGAGCTGGTACGGATCGGTGATGCCCAGCTCCGGCTGGGTGGCCTTCAGGTACAGCGCGGCGTCGGCGACGTAGATCGGGCCGTCGTAGGCCTGCACGCGGCCCTTGTTCGGCTTGCCGTCCGGCAGGTTCTGCGCTTCGAACACGACTTTCCAGCTGTCCGGCGCGGTGGGGAAGACCTTGGTGTTGTACATCAGCAGGTTCGGGCCCCACTGATACGGCGCGCCGTAGGTCTTGCCGTTGACCACGTACCAGGCGGCGTCCTTCAGGCGCGGGTCGATGTTCTTCCAGTTGGGGATCAGCGACGGGTCGATCGGCTGCACGCGCTTGCCATAGATCAGGCGCAGGGAGGCGTCGCCCGAGGCGGTGACCAGGTCGTAGCCGCCCTTGGCCATCAGGCTGACCATCTCGTCGGAGGTGGCAGCGGTCTTCACGTTGACCTGGCAGCCGGTGTCCTTCTCGAACTGGCTGACCCAGTCGTAGCTCTTGTCGGACTGGCCGCGCTCGATGTAGCCGGGCCAGGCGATGATGTCCAGGCGGCCTTCGCCTTTGCCGACTTCCTTCAGGGCTTCGGCGGCCTGGACGCCGGCGCTGGCCAGCAGGGCGGTGGTGATGGCACTGAGCAGTGCAGTCTTGCGCATCGGGTGTCTCCCTCTCGTTGTTGTCTCTATTGGTGGGGCAGTTCAATCGAGCAACGTCCCTCTGTACGGGCGGGCGTGCCGCTCCGGCGGGGACTTTCTTGTGTACCGGCGGGCGACCCCCGCCGGGTGGTTCAATCCAGTCGCTGGCCGTGGCGCGCCATGATGTGGCGCACCACGCTGTAGTCCTGCAGCGAGTCGCTGGACAGGTCCTTGCCGTAACCCGAGCGCTTGAGCCCGCCGTGGGGCATCTCGCTGGCGAGCATGAAATGGGTGTTGATCCAGGTGCAGCCGTATTGCAGGCGGTTGGCGATCTGGAAGGCCTTGTCGAGGTTCTGCGTCCACACCGAGGAGGCCAGGCCGTACTCGGACTCGTTGGCCCAGTCCACCGCCTGTTCCAGCTGGTCGAAGCGGGTCACGGAAACCACCGGGCCGAACACTTCGCGCTGGACGATCTCGTCCTGCTGCTTGCAGCCGGCCAGCAGGGTCGGCTGGTAGTAGAAACCGGGGCCGGAATGCACCGCGGCGCCAGTGACGCGTTCGATGTGCGGCTGGCTGAGGGCGCGCTCGACGAAGCTGGCCACGCGGTCGCGCTGGCGGGCACTGATCAGCGGGCTGATCTCGTTGTCGGCGTCACGCTTGCGGGCAAAGCGGATGCTCGCCACGGCGTCGCCCAGTTCGGCGACGAGGCGGTCATGGATACCGGCCTGCGCGTAGATGCGGCAGGCGGCGGTGCAGTCCTGCCCGGCGTTGTAGTAGCCGTGGGTACGCACGCCCTGGACCACGGCTTCGAGGTCGGCGTCGTTGCAGACGATCACCGGCGCCTTGCCGCCCAGTTCCAGGTGGGTGCGTTTCAGGGTGCGCGAGGCGGCCTGGAGAATCTTCTGCCCGGTGACGATGTCCCCGGTGAGGGACACCATGCGTACCTTCGGATGGCTGACCAGATGGCTGCCGACGCCTTCGCCGCCGCCGCAGACGATGTTGATCACGCCGGCCGGGAGGATTTCCGCCAGTGCCGGGGCCAGCGCCAGGATGCTCAGCGGGGTGTGTTCGGACGGCTTGAACACCAGGGTGTTACCGGCGGCCAGGGCGGGGGCGATCTTCCACGCGGCCATCATCAGCGGGTAGTTCCACGGCGCGATGGAGGCGACTACGCCGACCGGGTCGCGGCGCACCATGCTGGTGTGGCCGGGCACGTATTCGCCAGCGAGCTGGCCCTGCTGGCAGCGCACGGCGCCGGCGAAGAAGCGGAACACGTCGGCGGTGGCCGGAATGTCGTCCTGCCGCGCCAGGTGCAGCGGCTTGCCGCAGTTCAGCGATTCCAGCTGGGCGAGGTCATTGCCATGCTTTTCGATGGCGTCGGCGATGGCGAGCAGGGCGGTAGCGCGCTGGGCGGGTGTGGTGCGGGCCCAGGCGGGGAAGGCGCGATGCGCGGCAGCGATGGCCTGCTCGACCTGATCCAGGGAGCCGTCGGCGATGCTGATGAGGGTTTCGCCCGTGGTCGGGTTGATGATCGGCTCGGCGATGCCTTCGCCGGCGACCAGTTGGCCGTCGATCAGCAGGGCGGTAGGCAGGGTTGCACCGGTCATCTTGGAAGCTCGTCTTTTATCTGTCTTGTTTTCAGTGGGCATATGCGTGCTCCGGAGGGGGCGATACCCGGAGCTGGCCCTTTGTATGAAGGCAGAGACTAGAGTCCGGGCGTGGGGTCGACAAATTCTAATTACTGAAAGCGGCGTTCGATTAAATCGAACGGGCACCGTTGTTGCGCCAAACCCGTAGGGCGCATAACGCCACAAGCGTTATCCGCCATCGGTGCCTCCGCGATCCCCGTCGGCGGATAACCGCAAGCGGTTATGCGCCCTACGTTTAGATCGACAGTTTCTTCGCGTTGGGCTGTTCGCGCGCCACGGTGAGGAACGGGTCCACCAGCGGCGGCCGCGCGGTGCCACGGCGCCAGGCCAGGCCGACGTCCAGCGGCTCGGAGAGATCCACCAGCGGCCGAGCCTCGATGATGTCGCCTTCCAGCGACCAGGGGCGGTAGGTCATGTCCGGCTGGATCGACAGGCCCAGCCCCGCTGCCACCAGGCTTCGCACCGCTTCCACGGACGCGGTGCGCAGCGTTACCTGCGGCACCAGCCCGGCGCGCGACCAGATGCGCTGGGTGTGCAGGCCCATCTCGTCGGCGTTCAACTGGATCAATGGCTCGCCCGCCACGTCGGCCAGGCCGATGCTGTCGCGTTCCAGCAACGGGTGCTGTGCTGGCAGCCAGAGGCGGTGCGGCGAGTGGGTCAGTACCTCGGTCTGCAGGGCGTGGCGGTCTTCCAGGTTGGAGAGGATCAGCACGCCGACATCGATCTCGCCGCTCACCAGCAGGTGCTCAATGTACGGGCGTTCGTCCTCCACCACGCGGGTCTGCACGTTAGGGTAGGCGCGCTGGAAACGGTTGATCAGGTCCGCCAGGTAATACCCCGCCACCAGGCTGGTCACCCCGATGGTCAGGCTGCCGGCCACCTGGTTGGTGCTCTGCTGCAGGCTGCGCTTGGCGTTCTCCACCGTCGCCAGGATCAGGTGCGCCTGGCGCAGGAACTGGTGGCCCTGGTGAGTCAGTGTCATGCCCTTGGCGTGGCGGTCGAACAGGCGCACACCGATCTCCTCTTCCAGTTGCTGGATGGCGAGGGTCAGGGTGGACTGGGAAATGAACACCGCCTGGGCGGCGGCGGAGATCGAGCCGGTCTCGGCGACGGCGATGAAATGGCGAATCTGGCGAAGCGTCATCATGGTGATTGGCCGCTGGCACGCGGAGCCTCGATCTAGAGCCTTGTCTAGCCGCTCTCGGCGCTTTTCATTGTTGATTATCGAAAATCTATAGGAGCATTCTTTTTAATCGAATGAAAGCGGCCTATTTGCCCTGCGGACCCGCCGGCAAAGGCCCGCAATATTCGGAAGCACACTGTCGCTGCGCCGTTATCCGCCTGCGAGCTAGAGTCGGAGGTCAGATTTTTTGCCTCGATCAAAGTGGAGATCGCCATGAATACACGCGGCCTGCTCGACCAACTGCTCAAATCCGGCCAGGACCTTCTGCAGAACAAGGGCGTCGCCCGGCAGGACGGCGGTCAGTCATCTTCTTCGTCCGGCAAGGCTGGCGGCCTCGACCTGGGCAGCCTGCTCACCGGCGCCGGTGGCGGCGCCCTGGCCGCAGGCGCGCTGGGCCTGCTGATGGGCAGCAAGAAGGCGCGCAAGGTCGGCGGCAAGGTCGTCACCTACGGCGGCCTAGCAGCGCTGGGCGTGCTCGCCTACAAGGCCTACGGCAACTGGCAGCAGAAGCAGGCCAGCGCCCCGCGCGGCGAACCGCAGACCGTCGACCGCCTGCCGCCGGCACAAGCCGAGCAGCACAGCCACGCCATCCTGCGGGCTATCGTTGCCGCCGCCAAAGCCGACGGCCATATCGATGATCGCGAACGCCAACTGATCGATGGCGAGATCGCCAAGCTCACCGGCGACCTCGAACTGCAGGGCTGGCTTGATCGCGAACTGGCCAAACCGCTGGATCCGGCTGAAGTTGCCCGCGCCGCCACCAGCGAGGAAATGGCTGCCGAGATGTACCTGGCCAGCCTCCTGATGGTCGACGAGACCAGCTACATGGAACGCGCTTACCTCGACGAGCTGGCCCGCCAGCTGAGCCTCGACGCCGGCCTCAAGGTCGAGCTGGAAGCCCAGGCGCAGAAGGCGCTGGACGCCGTACCCGCGTGACCTTCCTCGCAATAGGTGACTGAAGTCGGCGCCAGGCGGCAATCGCCTGGCTCGCCGTCTCTCGCGACCGCAGGCTTCGCCCCGGGTGTCCCGCCAGGCACCCGGCCCGGCGAACGGCGCTGGCGCATCGGTGTGGCGGGACTATCGTTGCCCAACGCATAGCGAGAGTTGTCATCTCATGAATGCTGGTTCTCTTCTTGAACAACTGCTCAAGGCAGGTCAGAACTCATTGCTGCAACAGGCAGGCGACGCTGTAAAGCGCGCCACACAGGCTGGCGAGGGTCAATCCATGAATACTGCAGGTCTACTGGAACAACTGCTGCGGGCCGGACAAGGCGCGTCGGCGCAACAACAGAGCGGCGGCGGTGGCGCCGATAGCCTGGGTGGCCTGCTTGGCGGCCTGCTGGGCGGTGGCGGGGCCGGCGGCCTCGGTTCGATCCTCGGCGGCGGTAGCAGTGGCGGCCTCGGCGGTTTGGGCGGCCTGCTTGGTGGAATGCTCGGCGGCAACAGCGCTGGCGGCGTGCCGCAGGGGCGCTCCAGCGGCGGCGGCACCAACTACGCGATGCTCGCCTCACTGGGCATGATGGCCTTCCAGGCCTACCAGAACTGGCAGCGCCAGCAGCCGGCCAGCGCGCCGCAGCAATCACTGATGACCGTCGACCAACTCGATGGCCCGGATGCCGAGGCCCATAGCCATGCGATCCTTTGCGCCCTGATCGCCGCTGCCAAGGCTGATGGCCGTATCGATGAGAAAGAGAAAGCGGCCATCCAGGCAGAAATTTCCCGTCATACCGGTGAACCCGAGCTGCAAGCCTGGCTCGACGCCGAAGTGCGCAAGCCGCTGGACGCCGCTGAAGTCGCCGAGTCTGCTCAGGGCGATCCCGCCGTGGCCGCCGAGATGTATCTGGTCAGTGTGATGCTGGTGGACGATCAGCAGGGTGCCGAACGCACCTATCTGGACGAGCTCGCCTACAACCTCAACCTTGCCCCGGAGCTCCAGGCGCACCTGGAACAGCAAGCCAAGGCCGGCGGTGAAATGGCTTGATACCAGTCAGCGCAGGACTGTAGGAGCATTCGTACCATTTGACGGTCAGAGGGCTCGGACGAACGCACCCGCCCGGTGCGTTCGTTCCTCAATCCTGCAAGGAGGCTTCATGCCGTTCGTACGTTTCACCCTCCCCACCGCGCTGCTGCTCAGCGCCACCGCCACCTTCGCCAACGCCGCCAAGCTCGAAGACGTCGCCCCTTATCCCAAGGCCGAAGACGGCTTCGTGCGCCAGGTCATCCACCTGCCCAAGCAGGCGCAGGAAGAGAATTTCAAGGTCGAGATCCTCGCCGGCAAGACGCTGACCGTCGACTGCAACCGCCAGCGCCTGGGCGGCACCCTGGAAGAGAAGACCCTGGAAGGCTGGGGCTACTCCTACTATCGCCTGGACCAGGTCAGTGGCCCGGCCAGCACCCTGATGGCCTGCCCGGATGGCAAGACTCGCAAGGATTTCGTCCCGGTGGTCGGTGACGGCTTCGTGCTGCGCTACAACAGCAAGCTGCCGATCGTGATCTACGCGCCGAAGGACGTCGAAGTCCGCTATCGCCTGTGGTCCGCTTCCGACAAGGTCGAGAAGGCCCGCGCGGAGTAGGGCGCATGCCTCCAGGCTTAATTTTTGGCGGCTCTGGGGCTGCCGAGAAGACCCATGTTGCCGACTGGAACCGGCCCCGTGCTGACGTGCATGGGGCCTGTTCTATCCAGTCTCAATTGCCGCCTTTCTGTTACCCCAAAGCTCCGCTCCAACGTTTCTGACAGGACTGAAGGAACCCATTGCGCTGTTCTCGGCTTTCGCCGTGCTTTGATATCTCGTAGGTCATTAGTTGCGGAATCAATTCGAGACCTGCTTCGACGTCTTGCCGGGCGAGAGCAGGTGGCCACGTCCAGCGCAATAGAGGTTCGACTGTTTGAATTTGCCTGAGCGATAATTCTGGAAAGAACTCTGCCATGACGCGTTGACGTACGACTGGAAACGCAGCAGCCATACGGCTATTGCCTTTTGTTTGCTGAGTGGAATGTACGCGATAACGAAGCAAAACTTGTGGCAAGTTGGCGAATTTTGCCCCGCAGAGCATCGCTTGAACGAAGTAGCCGTAGTCGGCAGTACCTTGCAAGTTTGGGTCGAAATATAATTGATTGGACTCGGTGAAAGAGCGACGAATCATTACGGTTGGATTGATTATGTTATGCGTTCCGGGAAGAAAGTTTGATTTTATTTGATCATCACTCAGAGGGGCTTTGATTAGATGTTCTTCCTCGGTTCCCAAACTCTTTAGTGAGCCACTAATTATTGCAATCTCCGGATTATTATCGAGAAACGCAACCTGCAACGCTAAACGCTGTGGCTCGGAAATATCATCTTGGTCAGAATGTGCGATATAGCTTCCTTGAGCTAGGCGGTGGCCTATGTTGGTAGTGCTGGCGGTTCCGAGATTCGTCGAGTTTTCGAAGTGCCTGATTCGACTGTCGTGGGCTTGGTATTTTTTTGAAATGTCGCAGCTATTATCTTTTGATCCATCATCTATCAGTATGATTTCAAAATCGCGGAAACTTTGTGCTAGCAGTGAGTCCAGGCAGAGGGATAAATGTTCTGAGCCATTGTATATGGGGAGTACAATACTGACTTTTGGCATTGCGGTGAGCTCTAAAAGTTTAAGGCGGCAAGGCGGCGATAACTTGATCGCCGCCCTGAATTATCAGGCCCAAGCAGCTGCAATAACAGGTGATAGTGCTTGCTGATAATTAGAAGGGAGGGTGGTTTGACCTATAACTGGCGGAGAGAAAGCGGCCATGGCATCGATCAGTTTGTCCACATTGTTGGCCAATAATGTCTTCCCATCATTGGTTTTGAACTGCTCTATAGTGCGGCCATTGACGGGTGCCAGGAAGTCACTGATGATCACTTCGTCGGTGGTTCCTATGATTTTTATTGATAGGCCATAGGCTGAGTTCGTATCTTTGGAAAGCCAGAGTTGATCTGCGGAAATGCTGCTGCCAAATTGCAACGTATCTGTCTGTGTGAGGGTGCCTGCATTCCATGCTTCTATGATCGTATCGCGGTCGAAACCTCTGCCGAAGAGGTAAGTATCGTTTCCGTGCTCGCTTTTAAGCATGTCGTTTCCGGCTCCGCCGGAAAGTATGTTGTTTTTGCCGTTTCCAATTAATGTGTTATTTAAATTATTCCCGGTTATGGTTGTGGCGTGCTCGAATAATTGCCCTGTTTCAATGTTCTGATATTTGTTTAAGTCGAGGTTGACGAAGGATATGATCCAGTCATTTCCCTCGTTTTCATACTCTACGACACGGTCATTTATGTTGGTTAAATAGTAGCGGTCATCTCCAGTGCCACCATACAGGGTGTCTGTATCTGAGTAAGTGTTGTCGCCCTTGTTTCCTATTAAAAGATCGTTCCCTGCTCCACCATATATGGTGTCGTTGCCGTCGTATCCAGTTAGTTCATCATTTCCATCTTCACCATAAATTATGTTGTCGAGATTGTTTCCGAAAATTCTATTGTTTAAGCTGTTGCCTTTACCTTGAATGGCGTTGCCCGTTAGATGCAGGTATTCGACGTTGTTGGATAGTGTGAAGTTTACTGATGAATATACAGTGTCAAATTCTGTGTAATTTGCGCTTATAGTGTCTTCATTGACACTGTCGTTGATGTTGTCAACATAATAGGTATCCTTCCCTCGCCCACCGTACATTGCGTCGGCTCCGATCCCGCCAATTAGTATGTCGTCGCCGTCGTCACCGTATAGAGAATTGTTGAGGTTGTTTCCTGTTATTATGTTGTTCGATTTATTTCCGGTTCCAATGATTGCGCTCCCTGTCAAAGTAAGGTTTTCGACATTGTTGCTTAGAGTGAAATTCACACTGGCGTTGACAGTGTCGTTACCTTCGGCTGCGATCTCATTTACAGTGTCCCCCAAATTGTCGACAATGTAAGTGTCATCACCCAATCCACCGTAAAGACTGTCGCTCCCTGTATCGCCATCTAGTGTGTCATTTCCGGCGTCGCCGATCAGTGTGTTGGCGTAAGTATTGCCAATCAGAATGTTGTCCAGCGAATTACCGGTTCCATTTATGGCGCCACCGGTAAGTGTCAGGTTCTCAATGTTGCCTGCAAGAGTGTAATTGATGCTGGCATAGACTGTATCGGTACCTTCGTTGGCATTCTCGACCACTATGTCGCCAGTGTTATCGACGTAGTAAGTATCATCGCCACCATTGCCACGCATGGTATCGGCTCCAACTCCTCCATTGATTACGTTGGCGACGGAATTGCCGATCAGGGTGTCGTTGTACGCCGAGCCCGTAGCGTTCTCGATGGTGCTGCTATAAGCGATGGTCAGGCAGTCTCGAACATAGGTTTGGCCATTGTGGAACTCTTTGCCGATGCTCGACCAAGTGCCCGAGTTCAGGTTAAGGGTTACCCCCAGTGTTTGGTTGCTTGCATCGATGGTGTCGATGCCGCCACTGTCGTAAATGGTTTCGAAGACAGAGGTGTTGGCCGCCCAGCTATAGGTGTTGTTCCCCGACTGATAGCCAGTGTTGACCCCATACAAGTATTGAATGGCGGCAATGTCATTGAGCATGAGCGAGGAGGGGAAGAAGTTGTTTGTGTAGCCAAAGCTGAGGCTTGAACCATCAAAGCTGTGATAGCTCATGACACTGTATTTGAGCTGGTCCTGGCCAGGTGCGGTCGGAATGGACCCTTCGTGTGGATGCATCAAACCCATGGCATGGCCGAGTTCATGCAGGAAGGTTTGATAGCCGTAAGTGCCTAACGCCGGGTTTTGATAAAAGTCGTCGTATTTTGTGCCAAACCAGATATCTCCTGCCGGACCGGAGTTGCTAGGGAAGCGCGCATAAGCAGTACCCACGCTAGCGTCGGAGCTGCGCCCCCAACGTATGTCACCTGCACTGGTTGAGGTATCCGCTACTTCGGTGAAGCTGAGGTTGGATATATTCGAGTACACCTGCATTGCCTGGCGAGCCGCAGTGATTTGCGTAGAGGTCATGCTCAGCTGAGAGCCAGGTGTGGCCCATGAAGTGTACGTCGAGTTGGCAGATGAGAAGCTGAATGTGAGGTTGACGCCTTGGTTGAGGGCCGTTCCCCATTTCATTCCGGCAGACCCTCTGAATAGTAGGTTATCGATTCCGGCGACGTTGCTGCGTTGACTCAAATCGAACTGCAGCACATTCGCGCGACTGCCACTGATTCCGTTTCCGCCGCCGTTGTAGATCAAGGAGTATGCCGGAAGCTGGTCTTCGGCCGGTTCATTACTATTGCTTTGGTACTCTTGATTGCTATTGCTCATGTTGATTGTCCTTGAGTTACATCGATAAGCTCCAGTGCTTCGGAGCTTGAGTTTCGAGGAGGAGTGCTTCGGTCTATCGCTCTTCCAAACTTTCATCCACATACCGCTTGAGTGGACTCAGGAAGTAATCGATCACTCTTTGCTGGTCTGTCTTTATTTCCGCACGCACACTCATGCCCGGTGCCAGCGGCATATCTTGTTTGCCGACCCGGATATGGTTCTGTTGCAGTTCAATACGCAGCTCATAGAGCAGGCCGTGTTTGTCGTCTTCGATGGCGTCGTCAGAGAGGTCCAGCACCTTGCCGGTGAGCACTCCGTACTTGGTGAAGTTGAAGGTGTCGACCTTGACCGTGACGTCCTGGCCGGGATGCACGAAGCCGATGTCCTTGTTCTCCAGTTGCGCGATGACTTCCACCGGCTGGTCGCTGGGCACGATCACCATCAAGGGTTGGGCTTCGGTGACGACGCCCCCCACGGTATGCACGGCCAGTTGCTGAACGGCGCCGTCTACGGGGGCGGTCAGGCGGGTCAGGTTGTCGCGACTTTCTGCCTTGTGCAGTTCTTGCTGCAGGGCGGCGCTTTTCTGCTCGGACTGCTGGCGCAGGTCGAGCATTTGCCGGCGGGTCTGGGCGAGGAGGGTGGCGCGTCGTTCTTCAGCTTCCCGACGCGAGGCGGTGAGTTCCTGAACGCGACTCAGGTTTTCGCCGAGCTGGCGCTCCTGCGCCAATTCTTCCTGCTGCTTGCCCAGGTAATGGTGCTTGGGCACCAGTCCTTTTTCGGCGAGGCGGGCATAGTCGGCGGTGATGCGGCGTGTGATTGGCAGGCTCTGTTCGAGCTTGCGGGCGGATTGTTCGGCGGAGTGGATTTCGACAGTGCGTTGGGCAATCAGGGCGTCGCTTTGTGACAGGCTGCTGCGCAACTCTTCGAATTGGCCTTGCAGCCATTGATTGGCGGCCTGCTGTTGTGCCGGTGGCGCCTGGGGCAGATAGGGCGCGACGGAGCCGGGCACCTTTCGGCTGTCGATGGCATCCAGCAGTGCCTGTGCCCGGGCCGCATCGATCTGCGCGGCCAGCAGGTCGCTTTTCAGGCGCTCGACGTCGGCGCCGGTCTGCGCGGAATCCAATTCCACCAGCAGATCGCCGGCTTTGACCACCTGACCGTCCCGTACATGGATGGCCTTGACCACGGCCACCTCATGGGACTGGATGACCTTGCTGTGGCCATTGGGCACGATGCGGCCGCTGGCCGTGGCCACCACATCGACTTCGCCGAAGCAGGCCCACACCAGGGTCAGCGCGGCAAACGCCATGATGATCCATTGCAGATAACGCGGCGCGGGGTGCGGCGGGGTTTCCTGCAGGGCAAGCGCCGCCGGGAGGAACTGCACTTCGTGGGGCTGGCACGGCGGCGGGGTTATGCTCTTGCGCCGTTGCCAGGCGTGGCGCCAGACCTGCCAGTAACGCTCGGCCAGTTGGCGACGGGGGCTTGCTGATTGGCTCATGTTCGATGCTCCCGGCCTTCAGCGCTGCTGCAGATGGTAAAGGTGCGAATACAGCCCCGACGACAGCGCCAGCAGTTGCTCATGGCTGCCTTGCTCGACGATCTGCCCGCGGTCGATCACCAGGATGCGATTGGCCTGGCGCACGGCGGAAAGTCGGTGGGCGATGATGATCACGCTGCGGCCCTGGCAGATGCGTTGCATGTTCTGCTGGACGATGCGTTCGGACTCGTAGTCCAGCGCACTGGTGGCTTCGTCGAAGATCAGGATGCGCGGGTTGCCCAGCAGCGCGCGGGCGATGGCGATGCGTTGGCGCTGGCCGCCGGAGAGCGATGCACCATGTTCGCCAACCACAGTGTCGTAGCCCTCGGGCAGTTCGAGGATGAACTCATGGGCGCCGGCCAATTGCGCGGCCTGCATGACCGCTTCCAGCGGTACGCCAGGGTCGGCCAGGGCGATGTTCTCGCGGATGCTGCGGTTGAACAGCATGTTCTCCTGCAATACCACGCCGATCTGCCGGCGCAACGAGGACACCTCGGCCAGCGCCAGGTCCATGCCATCCACCAGCACCCGGCCACGATCCGGCACGTAGAGACGTTGCAGTAGGCGGGTGAGGGTGCTCTTGCCGGAGCCGGAGCGCCCGACGATGCCGATGACTTCGCCAGCGCGGATATCGACGCTGATGCCGCGCAGGACTTCCGAACCATCGCTGCGGTAGCGGAAGTGCACCTGGTCGAACTCGATGCGACCGCGCAGCGGTGGCAGCGAACCGCGTTGCCCGGTGCCGGCCTCACTGCGGGTATTCAGAATGTCTCCCAGGCGTTGCATGGAGACAGCCGTCTGCTGGAAGTTCGGCCACAGCTGAGCCAGACGCATGATTGGCTGGGCGACACGTCCCGCCAACATGTTGAAGGCGATCAGTTGGCCGACCGACAGTTGCCCGTCCATCACCAGGCTCGCACCGAGCCAGAGTGTGGCCACCGTGACCAGCTTGCCGATCAGACCAACGCCTTCGTTGGCCAGAGTGGACAGCACCTGGGTGCGAAAACTGGCGGCCACATAAGCGGCCAACTGATTGTCCCAGCGACGTGCGGACTGCGGCTCGACCGCCAGCGCCTTGAGCGTATCGATGCCATTGAGCGACTCGACCAGGAAGGCCTGGTTCTCCGCGCCCCGGTTGAAGCTCTCCTGCAAGCGAGCGCGTAGCGGCGGCGTAATGAACAGAGAAATCAGCACATACAGTGGCAGCGACAGAATCACCACCAGGCTCAGCCAGCCGCTGTAAGCCAGCATGACGGCAATGAAAACCACGCAGAACAACAGGTCCAGCACCAGGGTCACGGCGTTGCCGGTGAGAAAGCTGCGGATGTTCTCCAGCTCGCGCACCCGTGCCACAGAATCGCCTACCCGACGGGCATGGAAGTAGGCCAGGGGTAACGCAATCAGGTGGCGATACAGGCGCGAGCCCAACTCCACATCGATGCGGCTGGCGGTGTGGGCGAACACATAGGTGCGCAAGCCGCTGAGCAGGCTCTCGAAGATCATGATCGCCAGCAGGCCGATGCACAGCACGTTGAGCGTGGACAGGCTGCGATGCACCAACACCTTGTCCATCACTACCTGGAAGAACAGTGGTGTGAGCAGCGCGAACAGTTGCAGGCAGAAAGATGCCAGTAGCACTTCGCCGAGTAGCTTGCGGTATTTGACGATAGCCGGGATGAACCAGGTGAAATCGAAGCGTGCCAGGTCTCCGGTTGTAGAGGCTTGGGAGCGCAGCAACAGCAGCGTGCCGTTCCAGCGCCCCGTCAGTTCCTCCAGCGAAAGCGTCTGTGGACGTTCAGTGCCTGGGATATGGACCAACGCCTTGCCCTGGTCGACGCGGGCGAGGATGAAGAAGGTCCCGTCGCGAGCTTCGGCGATTGCCGGAAGCGGGGTTTGTGGCAAACGTTCGGGCCGTGTCTGCACGGCTTTGGCTTTCAGGCCGAGCTTGCGGGCGGCAAGGATCAACTGGTCCCGATTGAAAACGGAAGAATGATCGGAGAACTCATGTTGCAGTTGCTCGGCACTGGCGGCGATGCTGTGGAAGCGCGCCAAGGTGACCAGACATTCGAGGCCGCTATCGAGTGAAGGGGGCGGGGGTGGGGCGTCCGATCGTTCCGGAGCGTTCATTGCTGTACTTCCTGTCAGCGGGGCGTTTGGGCAGCGCTATCCCCATGTCGGAAGTTATGTTCGTTCAGCTCGTATTCAGCAATGCTGGTGTAAGGGAAAGGCTCTAAATTAGATGTTTCAGGCGGGTGGTTACCCCATGTCTCTCATGGGGGCGGAATTCGTCCTAGCTCTTTCGGGTGAGTCGCAGCTCGAGAGAAGTGAGCAGGCCAATATCAGGCGATGGCAGTAGCGGTTGCTCGATCCAGGTGGTCGGCGAGGTTTTCGTGCTGCGCTACAACAGCAAGCTGCCGACGCGCTCAAGGTGCGCTACCCGAGATCGTCGAGCAGGCTTGCGCGGAGTAACGCCGGGCCGCCTGCTCTTTGTAGGAGCTTGCTTGCGAACAAATTTTCCGTTCGGTGCCGCCGGGCGGCTTCGCGAGCACGCTTGCTCTTACGACTGCTGCGTTGTCACGACTGCGGTGCGTTCTTCCGGCCTATCGCAGTGATGCTGCCAGATGGCCCGGTACAAGGCTTCCAGATCGTGGGTGAAGCGCGCTGTATCGAACAGTGGCGACTCCATTCTTGCGGTGCCCAGCCGCTGGCGCAGTTCATCACGCTTGGCCTTGTCGAGAGCCAGCGCCTTCAGGCGTTCGAAATAGTCCTGTGCATCCTTCGCCACCAGCTCATCGAAACCGTGGGCCTTGAGCAGGCTGCCGGCCACGCGGTTGGTGAAGGTTTCGCCGAGGCGCGTCATCAGAGGCACACCCGCCCATAGCGCATCGCTGGCGGTGGTGTGCGAGGTGCAGGGGAAGCTGTCCAGCGCCAGATCGGCCAGGGCCAGGCGGGCCAGATGTTCCGCTTGCTTCAGGCGCGGGGCGAACACCAGTCTCTCGGCCTCGACTCCGCGCGCCAGCGCTTCCCGGCGCAGGTTGTCGCGGGCTTCTTCGGCTTCGGGCTCCAGCAGCCAGAGTACGCTGCCAGGAACCTCCCGCAGCAGGCGACACCAGAGATCGAATTCGCCCGGATTGAGCTTGAGCAGTTGGTTGAAGCTGCAGAACACGACGGCGTTTTCCGGTAAACCCGCTTCGGCACGGCTAGGTGGGGCGCCCAATGGCCGGCCGCGGTCATTGGGCTGGTAGCTGTGAGGCATCAGCGCCAGCGCCTCGCTGAAATGCTCGGCGTGCGCGGGCGGCGTCACGGTAGCGTCACCGATCAGGTAATCCGCCAGTCGCGGATGCCCCAGGCTGCCGGGATAACCCAGCCAGTTGACGATCACCGGCGCCGGGCGCAGGGCTGTGATGCCCTGGCGCGCTCCGGTGGTGTAGCCCTTCAGGTCCACCAGGATGTGCAGGCGCTGCTCCGCGATCAGCCGCGCTGCCGCCTCGTCGGACAGCTCGCGCAGGTCGTGGCGCGGCAGGCCCGTCGCGGCGAGGCGACGGGTGAAATGGTCATCGCGTTCAGGGCTGTAGTCGAATAGCTGGATGTCCACCTTCGTGCTGTCGTGCGCCTCCAGCACGCCCATCATCAGGTGCATCGTGGCGTGGCCATAGAAGTCGCTGGACAGGTAGCCGATGCGCAGGCGCTCGCCCGTAGCGGGCTCCCCCGCCAGCGGCGTAGCCGCCAGCTCCGCCGCCCAGCAGGACTCGGCATAGTGGCGCGCGGCGTCGCGGTGCAGCTCGGGAGTGAGGGCGGGCAGGTTGATCAGGCTCCAGGGTGTGGTGCGTTCCTGCGTGGGGTTTTGCAGTTGTTGCAGCAACGCGGCATCCACCTCCGCCAGTCGCGGCCAGTCCGCCAGATTGCGCAGTACGAATTGCAGGTCGCCCCAGTGCCGGGCCTTGCTGAACCACTGCGCGGCTTCGGCGTAGCACTTGCGCTTTTCCAGCGCACGGGCCAGTTCCAACTGCAGGTCGGTGTTGTCGGGGCTGATCTGCAGCGCCTGGTTCACCAGCGCAATCGCCGCCTCGCTGTAGCCGCGTTCACGCAGGTGGTTGGCCAGGTTCTTGTAGGCCAACACGTAGCCCGGCTCACTGGCGATGGCCTGGCGGTAGAGCTGCTCGGCCTCAGCGTACTGGCGTTGGTGATTGAGGATGTTCGCCAGGTTGTTCGCCGCCTTGGCGTTGCCCGGCTGCAGCTTCAGGCAGTTGCGGAAGGCCGCTTCCGCCGCGCGGTCATCGTTCAGGGCGCGCTCGGCCAGGGCCAGGTTCAGGTAGAAGGTGCCGTCCTTGCGCAGCATCAGGGCTCGCGTGAACAGTTCACGCGCCTGCGCCGCCTTGTCCTGCATCAGACAGGCCGCGCCGCAGAGATGCAGTACATCGGCGTTGCGCGGTTGCGTACGCAGCAACTGCCGCGCCAGGGTCTCGCCACGGGCGAGGGCGCCGCCGTTGAGCGCATCGACGATGCTTTGCAGGGACGGACTGGGTTGGCGCTGGCGCATGAAGATTCTCCGGAATGGGACGCCGGATATCTTCGGTAAAACTCGCCTTGGATGAATCGGAAATGGCTGTCAGGGATCCCTGAAGCTGTAGGCCTGTTCCACTTTGCCGTCGCTGGCGTCTCCGCTGACCGAGACGACTTCAGCCGATGCGCGGGAATTGCGGGTACGGCAGTGGGTGGAGTGTGCCGTACATGGCAGAACGCCCCGCAACCTTGGCTGCGGGGCGTTCGCGGTCGATCAGTTCCCCACCGGCTCCTCGCGGCTATGGCGCTTGCCATCCGGGCTGACCGAGCGCACCTGAACCGCTGCGCTCACCTTGGGCTGCGTTTTAACGTCGTAGCTCTGCCAGTGCTGTCCGCCGTCGACGGAGTACTCGATACCCAGGCCGGGCAGGGCGGTGTTGGCTTCCAGCTTGCCATCGACCACCTTCGCTCCGGGTACTGGCAGGCGATAACCGACACCGGCCTTGTCCAGCTTCGCCAGTTCACGCTGGCCGATCAGGTTGGCGAAGCGTTGCCAGTCGCCGTGCAGGCTCTTGGCGTCGACCCAGTGGGTTTCGCCGCCCTTGTACTCGCGACCGGCCTGGTAGTCCTGCTCCCAATCGGCGCGGTGCCAGGCGCGTTCGGCGACGCTCAGCAGGCGCGGATAGAGCTTGTACTCCATCATCTCGTCGGTGCGCGTGGTTTCGCTCCACAGTTGGGCGGACAGGCCGTACGCGCCAGGCCAGGGCTTGTCGCTCTTCGCGGTGAAGGGGTTGCCGTCGCGGTCCAGCGAGGTTTCGGCGTTCTGCGGCAGGTTGTCCGGCGCGAAGCCGAAGACCTTGCGCTCGTCGCTGTAGCGGGTGCCCCAGTAGTAGCCGTTTTCCTGCGGATTCACTTCGGCGGGGAAGTCCAGGTAGACGTAGTCGGGGTTGGAGATGATCACCTCGTAGCCCTTGTTCGCCCAGTCGTTGGCCGTGTCGAAGCCGCCCCAGTAGAGGGTGTCCCAGAAGTTCACGGCGACGTGTGGGGTGGCGAAGGCCCTGGCGTCCCTGGCGTCTTTCAGGCCGTCCTGCCAGGCCTGCATGCCACCGATGCCGTGGCGCTTGACCATCTGGCTGACCTCGATGGCGAAGTGGCTGGGCAGGTGCTCAAGGTCGGCTACTTCGCCCTTGGCGATCAGGGCCTGGCAGGCTTGCGACTTCGCCCAGGGCTTGTCCTCGATGCTCTGGTCGATGATGCCCTTGCCCGGTTCGATCTTGCCGCCCTTGCCCTGGTAGCCCGCACCAAGGCGGATGTTCTTCGCCTCGTCACCGCCGAAGTGCCAGGTTTGCAGCGGCTGGCCGGCTTCGGCGTGCATGCTGGCCACTTCCTCGATGACCTTGTCGACGAAGCGCTTGGACGACTCCAGGCACGGGTTCAGGTAGCTGCGGCGGTCGTAGAACTGCACCGAGGTGGTGTTGGATGTGTCGGTCGGGTCGAGCAGGCGGAATTCGTTGGCGCCTTTCTCGTCACCGGCCTTGAGCAGGTTGTCGTAGCGAACCTCCATGGAGGTCACCGCAGCGCGGGTATGGGCCGGCATGTCGATTTCCGGGATCACCTCGATCTGCCGGGCCTTGGCGTACTTGACGAGGTCGATGTACTCCGCGAGGGTCAGGAAGCCGCTGCCGTTGTTGTCGGCCGTCGGGCCGGAGCCCAGCTGCGGCAGCAGGCAGGTCTTCTCGGTCAGATCGTGGCAGCGCCTGGCACCCACTTCGGTCAGTTCCGGCAGGCCGGGAATCTCCAGGCGCCAGCCCTCGTCGTCGGTCAGGTGGAAGTGGAACTTGTTCAGCTTGTAGGTGGCCATCTGGTCCAGCAGACGCTCGACCGCCGACTTGCTGTGGAAGTTGCGTCCCACATCCAGCTCGACGCCGCGATAGGCGAAGCGCGGTGCGTCCTGCGCCTCCAGCTGGGCGATCTTTGCGCTGCCATCGGCGGGCAGCAGCGAGAGGATGGATTGCAAGCCGTTGAACACACCGGCCTGGTCGTAGCCGCGCACTTGGGTGCCTTTCGCGCCGATGAACAGCTGATAGGCGCCGCTCACCGCCTGTTTGCCCTGGAAGCTGGCCGTGGCGATGGAGGTGCTGATCGGGTAGCCACTCGCCACCGACTTCACGCCCAGCAGGGTGAAACGCTGTTGCACCGCAGTGGCGCTCGCTTCGTCGAGCACACCCAGGTTCAGGTTCACCCCGGCGCTCAGGTCGACATCCTCATGCAGTACCTTCACCTGTTGTGGTGTCGGGATGATCTGCCCGCGCAGGTCCTTGGCTGGAACGAGGGCCACGTCCGCGTTCTTCTCGAAGCGACTGGTCGGCACCATGAGGATGTTGTGATCGTCCACAGTACGCTTCCACAGGTCACCGCTGAACAGTGTGACGAAGCGGCGCAGGTCCTCGGTGTCGGTGCTGGCGATGACCTTCGCCTGGGCGTCCGGGGCGGTGGCGTACCAGCGGGGCATGATGTCGCTTTCGAACAGCTGCCAGTACTCGCCGATGAAAGGAATCTCCACGGACTGGCCGGCAGCGAACCCGGCGAACTTCTCCGTCGGTTCGATCTTGTGCAGGTCGCCGGTGACGAAGGTCACCTTGAACTGGTCGTTCAGGGTCTTCAGCACCTGGCGCGGGTTGTGGAAGTAGATCGCCCAGTCCTTGCCCTGGATGGCCGCGTCGCTGGTCAGCGTGACGCTCCAGCGGTTGCACGAAGCCCAGTCCGCGCCCAGCGCCGCGCAGTCGACGCCGCTGTTCGCGGCACGGTTGTCCTTCACGGTGACCGCGACTTTCAAGCGACTCAACTGGTCGACGGTGTTCTGCTCCGCCTGGCTGGCGCCGGTGAATACCAGCATGCCCAGCGCGACGGCGGCGGCCAGCGAGGTTCTGTTCAAACGGATCATGGGCTGTTCATCCTGAATCAGTGGTTGCGAATTTCCTGCCAGATCTTCTGGCAGGCCGGCTGTTCGTTCTCGCCCACGCCGGTTTCCGCGGCGTTGAGGCAGCGCTGGTAATCCAGCACGCGCACGCTTTCCTTTTCGGCGAAGGCCCGGTGCTGCTCGTCCTGCTTCAGGCTCTGGAGCATCGATTGGCAAACCTTCACCTTGTCCACCTGGCCCTCGGCCCCGGCGATGCAGTTGCGGTAGGCCTGTCTCGGATCGGCAGTGGTTTCTGCGTGCTGTGCGCAACCGCTCAGCGCGGCGGCCAGGGTGGCAAGCAGGAGGAGTCTTTTCATGCTCGGGGGCTCTCTCGGCGGCTGGCTCAGAAGATGGTGAAGGGCGCGATGACCATGAACTTCAGGTCGTGTTCGTCCTGGAACATGTTGCCGTAGCCGTTGCTCCAGCTCGGGTTGTCCGAATGGTTGTCGTAGCGGGTGTAGTGCAGCTTCAGCAGCGTTCCCTTGGCCGGGCCGCTCTGCACCGTGTACAGCGCATCCAGGCTGTAGGCGGTTTCGATCACGCGCTGGCTCTGGTCGTATTGCGGGGCGGTGCTGGGCTTGGCGTCCCAGGCGTAGACGTAGGAGCCGCCCACGGCGAAGCCGGGCAGGTTCCAACGGGCGAGGTCGTAGAGCGCGCCGGCATAGAGGGCTTTCTCGCCGTTGGCGTTGAAGTCCGAGCGGTTGTCCCACCACACGTCCAGGCGGCCGTTGGACGAGGCGTAGGTCGGCGTCATGCGCTGCAGGAAGAAGCCCTGGTTGCCGTCCGCCTTCACATAGGTGCCTTCCAGGCGCAGGTCGACCTGGCCGAGGCGGTAGCCGAAGGTCACCGCCTGCAGCCAGGCCAGGCCGTCGTAGAGGTCGTTCACGCCGCCGTCGTTCACCTTGTCGCGGGCGCCGTAGAACTGATAGCTGGTGGTCAGTGGGCGGCCAGCCAGGTCGAACTGGTAGGAACTCTTGGCGAAGTACTGGTCCACGTAGCCCTGGGCCTGGCCGAATGCTGCTTCGAGCACGAGGTTGTTCTTGAAGTCGTACTTGGCGCCCAGCGAGTGCAGGTAATCGACCTGGGTCTTGCGGTCGTTGCGGTAGAAGTTGTCGACCTCCGTGTGCCACGGCGCCTTGTACTTGTCCGCCCACAGGTAGGAGAAGCTCAGCGCGCCAGCGTCGGCGTAGTCGAAGTTCGCGCCGGCTTCCGCGCCCTGGTAAGTGCCGGGCAGGAAGCTCCAGTGCGAGGCCAGCAGCGACTGCCCGCTGGGCTGGATGTAGCCCGCCCGCGCCCAGGCTGGGCCGAGCTTGAACTTGGCTGCAGCCTTGTAGAGGCTCACGCCGCCCTTGTCGCCTGAAAAGTCCTCGTCGTAAGTCTTGTTCTTCGAGGAGAAGGCGATTTCGTTCGGGTGTGCGCTGTCGTGGTCTTCGGCGAACTCGATGGCGGTGAAGGCCGCGAGATCGAGGCCGATCAGGTCGGCGGCATAACCGGAGGAAAAGTCCAGGTTGGCGTTGCCGGTGGCGTGCTTCAGGTTGGTCTCGTAATCGCCGGTCGAGACGTCCTTGCGATCACGGTCGCGCTGCCAGTAGTAGAGCCCGCCGGTGAGAGTCGAATCGTCCACGAAACCTGCTGCGTGGACCGCGGGAGCGAATTGCCCGGCGCTGCCCAGCAGAGTACTGGCGACAGCCAGCCCTAGCGTCCTGCGCCCATTGCGATGAAGAGCCATCGGTTGTTTCTCGTTGTTTTGGAGATGCGCGTTCAGCGGTGTCGGAACGCCCTGACGCAACCTGAAAGGGGCGGGACGTTAATTTCTGGAGGACGCGCGGAGTTCACCGTACGGGGCGAAATGGCAGTCAGTTGGCGGCAATGAGCGGTGCTTGGCGAAAGGCCGGAAATATGTGCGGAGCATGCGCCAGGGCACAGAACCGGCGGGGCGCCGAGTGGGTGGAAGCGGGCGGGGATGGGAGGGGAATTGTTTTCTCGGTGTGCCATTTCAACAAGTGGTGTTAGCGCACAGTTTCAACACGCCGTTCTGCCTCGGGTATCGGTGGCGGCTCGGCGGGGAATGGCTTGTATGACTCTCAGGCCGTTTCTGAAGGAAGTTTCATACAATTGTGCGTCTTTGCGTTGAGGCGCCTGGGTTGCTTTGTTCAGCGAGCTCAGGTTCGCGAACAAGCTCGCTCCTACAGGTTCAGGCCGGAGCCGTGGTTTTACCTTCCACCAGAATCCCCTGTTCGCGCCCGCAAACTTCCAGCAGAAAGTCCCACACCAGACGCAGGCGCACGGAGCGGTGCAGCTCGCGCCGCGTGCACATCCAGTACTCCCGTTCGATGAACTCCTCCGGCAACACCGGCACCAGCAGCGGGTCGTTCAGGCCCATGTACTGCGGGAGGATGGCAATGCCGATGCCGGCCTGGGCGGCCTGTTGCTGGGCGACCACGCTGGTGCTGCGGAACACCACCTGCGGGTGGCGGCAGAAGCTGTGGTGGAACAGCAGTTCCTGGCTGAACAGCAGGTCGTCGACGTAGCCGATCCAGGGATGCTTGCAGAGGTCGTCGCGGTCGCGCAGGGGCGGGGCGTTTTCCAGGTAGGCGGGGCTGCTGAACAGGCTCAGGCGATAGCTGGTGAGGCGGCGGCTGATCACCAGGTCGGCGCTGGGGCGTTCCAGGGTGATGGCGATGTCCGCTTCGCGGTTGGTGATGCTGACAAAACGCGGCACCGACACCAGTTCCACCTCCAGGCCGGGGTAGCGCCGCATCAGCTCGCCCAGGCGCGGGGCAAGGAACATGGTGCCCAGGCCTTCGGTGACGCCGATGCGCACCTGTCCCAGTGGCGAGATGGCCTGGCTCATTTCCTCCTGGGCGAGCAGGGCGGTGTTCTCCATGGCCTCGGCGTGCTTGAGCAGCGCCTGGCCGGCCGGGGTCAACTGGTAGCCGCCGGTATGCTGGGCGAACAGCTGGGTACCGAGGTCGCGCTCGATATTCTCGATATGCCGCGCCACCGTGGCATGGGTGGTGCCCAGGCGCTTGGCGGTGGTCAGCAGGCGGCCGCTGCGGTGCAGCTCGAGGAAGTAGCGCAGGTCATTCCAGTCGAACATCTCGGCGGTCCTTGTTGTTAGAAAACGCACAGCAGCTGACTCCAAACGACTGTTCTTTTATCACGAACGAACGACTAGGCTCGGTCGCAAGATAAAAAGAACAAGCACGACGAGGGACTTCTCCATGCCCCAGGCACTGGATGCTTATGACTACCTGATCGTCGGCGCAGGCCCTGCCGGCTGCCTGCTGGCCAATCGTCTGTCCGCCGACCCCGCCAACCGCGTGCTGCTGCTCGAAGCCGGTGGCCCGGACAACTATCCCTGGATTCACATCCCCGTCGGCTACCTCTACTGCATCGGCAACCCGCGCACCGACTGGTGCTTCGACACCGAGCAGGTGCCGGGCCTGAACGGCCGTGCGATCAAGTACCCACGCGGGCGCACCCTGGGCGGCTGCTCCTCGATCAACGGCATGATCTACATGCGTGGCCAGGCGCTGGACTACGACGGCTGGGCCGCCGAGGGCAATCCCGGCTGGGGCTGGAACGACCTGCTGCCGCTGTTCATGAAGATGGAGGACCACTTCGCCGGGGCGAGCGCGCTGCACGGCTCGGGTGGCGAGTGGCGAGTGGAGAAGCAGCGGCTGTCGTGGACGATCCTCGATGCCTTCCGCGAGGCGGCGGCGCAGTCCGGCGTGCGCTCGGTGGAGGACTTCAACGGCGGCGACAACGAAGGCTGCGGCTACTTCCAGGTGAACCAGCGTTCCGGCGTGCGCTGGAATGCGTCGAAGGCCTTCCTGCGACCTATCGCCAAACGCCCCAATCTCACTGTGCTGGCCCACGTCGAGGCTAACCGCGTACTGCTGGAAAACGGCCGTGCGGTGGGGCTGGAGGTGAACTGGCAGGGTGCGCGGCGTGAGTTGTGGGCCAGGCGCGAGGTGATCCTCTGTGCCGGCGCGATCAACACGCCGGTGCTGCTGCAACGTTCAGGCATCGGCCCGCGCGGCCTGCTGGAGAAACATGGCATCGGCGTGCGTCATGAGCTTTCCGGGGTCGGCGGTAATCTGCAGGACCACCTGCAGTTGCGTCTGATCTACCGCATGAACGGCGCGCCTTCGCTGAACCAGATCGCCTCGACGCTGTGGGGCAAGATGGGCATGGGCCTGGAGTACCTGTTCAAGCGCAGCGGCCCGCTGTCCATGGCGCCGAGCCAGTTGGGGGCGTTCGCCAGGTCCGACCCGAGCCAGCGTTCGGCGAACCTCGAATACCACGTGCAGCCGCTGTCGCTGGAGCGCTTCGGCGAGCCGCTGCACAGCTTCCCGGCGTTCACCGCGTCGGTCTGTGATTTGCGCCCGCTGAGCCGAGGCTCGGTGACCCTGCGTTCGCTCGACCCGCGCGACAAGCCGGTGATCCAGCCCAACTACCTGAGCCACCCGCAAGACCTGCGCGTGGCGGCCGATGCCATCCGCCTGACTCGCCGCATCGCTGCCGCGCCTGCGCTGGCGCGTTACCAGCCGGTGGAGTTCAAACCCGGCCCGGACTACCAGACCGAGGAAGACCTGCACCGCGCCGCCGCCGAGATCGGCACCACCATCTTCCACCCGGCCGGCACCTGCCGCATGGGGCAGGGCGAGGGGGCGGTGGTGGACAGCCAGTTGCGCGTGCACGGCATTCCCGGTCTGCGCATCGCCGATGCTTCGATCATGCCCAGCCTGACTTCCGGCAACAGTTGTTCGCCAGTGCTGGTGATCGCAGAGAAGGCAGCGCAGATGATCTTGAGCGAACCCGCGCGTGGCGCGGAGGTCATCCCTTCCAGTGGGCGCACACCGGAGGAAACTCCGGTGGCATGACGGCGATCCCGTCTCCCACGGTTCGTAGGCTGGGTGGAGCGGAGCGATACCCAAGCGGTAGGTGCGCGGAAAACGATGGGTATCGCTTCGCTCCACGCCATCCTACGGGGTTGTAGAACAGAGTCGCTCCCACAGGAGCAGCAAATCAACGGTATCGCGCGGTGTGACCACCGTGGCAGTCGAGGCTGACAACAACAATAAGAGCCCCCACAAGGGGCAGGAGTGCTCGCAATGACCGAACCAGCAGTGACCAGCGTGTCGCAGTCCAGTTCCTTCCCACGGCCTGTCTCGACACGCCGCGAAGAGCGCAAGGTGATCTTCGCCTCGTCGCTCGGCACGGTGTTCGAGTGGTACGACTTCTTCCTCTACGGATCGCTGGCAGCGGTCATCAGCAAGCAGTTCTTCGCCGGGGTCAACGACACCACCGCCTTCATCTTCGCCCTGCTGGCGTTTGCCGCCGGCTTCCTCGTCCGCCCGTTCGGCGCGCTGGTGTTCGGCCGCCTGGGGGACATGATCGGGCGCAAGTACACCTTCCTCGTCACCATCCTGCTGATGGGCCTGTCGACCTTCGCCGTCGGCCTGCTACCGGCCTACGCCACCATCGGCGTGGCCGCGCCGATCATCCTCATCGTGTTGCGACTGCTGCAAGGCCTGGCGCTGGGCGGTGAATACGGCGGGGCGGCGATCTATGTCGCCGAACACGCGCCGGACCACAAGCGCGGCACCTACACCAGCTGGATCCAGTGCACCGCCACCGTCGGCCTGCTGCTGTCGCTACTGGTGATCTGGAGTTGCCGCCAACTGACCGGCGATGAGTTCGAGACCTGGGGCTGGCGCCTGCCGTTCCTGATTTCCATCGTGCTGCTGGGCATCTCCACCTGGATTCGCCTGTCCATGCACGAGTCCCCGGCGTTCCTGAAGATGAAGGCCGAGGGCAAGGTGAGCAAGTCGCCGCTCAAGGAATCCTTCACCCACTGGGGCAACCTGAAGATCGTCCTGGTCGCGCTGTTCAGCATCAACGCCGGCCAGGCGGTGACCTTCTACGCGGCACAGTTCTACGTGATGTTCTTCCTCACCCAGGTGCTGAAGGTAGACCCGGCGCTGTCCAACGGGCTGCTGATCATTGCCCTGGTGATCGGTGCGCCGCTGTTCGTGGTCGCCGGCTGGGTGTCGGACAAGATCGGCCGCAAGCCGGTGCTGGTGACCGGGCTGCTGCTGGCGACGGTGCTGTACTTCCCGTTGTTCAAGGCGCTGACCCACTACGCCAACCCGCAGATCGACCAGGCCACGCGCCAGGCACCGGTCACCGTGATGGCCGACCCGGCTACCTGCACCTTCCAGTTCGACCCGGTGGGCAAGGCCAAATTCGACAGCGCCTGCGACAAGGCCAAGACCCTGCTGGTGAAGGGGGGCGTGCCCTACAGCACGGAAGCCGCACCGGCTGGCAGCGAGCTGGTGGTGACCGTCGGCGCGACGCGCATCGAGGGCTTCGACGCCACCGCGCTGGGCGCTGCGGTGAAGGACGCCGGCTACCCGACCGTGGCCGACTCCTCGCTGGTGAACCGGCCGATGGTGGTAGCGATCATCGTCGCGCTGATCTTCATCGCCACCTGCTGCTACGGCCCGCTGGCGGCGCTGATGGTCGAGCTGTTCCCGACACGCATCCGCTACACCTCGCTGTCGCTGCCGTACCACATCGGCAACGGCTGGTTCGGCGGGCTGCTGCCGACCATCTCGTTCGCGCTGGTGGTGTACACCGGGAATATCTTCTACGGCCTGTGGTACCCGGTGCTGATCACCGGCATGAGCCTGGTGTGCTCGCTGCTGTTCCTGAAGGAGACCAAGGACAACGATATCCACGCGGATTGATCGGTTGCTGAGACGAAGAAGGCCCGGCGGGATGCCGGGCCTTTTCGTTTGCGGTAACCGCCACCTGCCCCTGGGCCTCTCCCGCAAGCGGCTGCAACGACAAGCCGGCGTTTCAGCAGCATGCAGGGCGCGGTATCCTTGGCGCCACTTGCCGGCGCGCTTGGCGCCGGAGCCTTGTTGGAGACACTTCGAGCATGAAACAGGAAATCGCCACCGTGACCGTCAGCGCCGAGCACTGGGGCCGTGAGGCCGAAGCGGTGGATAACGCCCGCGTGATGGTGACCCTGACGGCGCCGGAAGAGGGCGTGATCGAGGTGAGCTTCAAAGGTCAGCTGGACGCGCCGGAAGAGCCGACCCATGTCTGCGTGACGCTGGAGAACGGGCTTTCCTATTACGGCGAGATCCAGGGTGGCGAGGCGAATGCCGAGGGTGGGTCGATTCGCTTCGAAGGCGAGCTGATCGATCTGGAAGGGTTCTGAGCCCGTCGTTTCGGCATTGGCAGGAGCGGACCCGTCCGCGATCAGAATCCCCACCCACACCGAAATCACACTGCCGCATCCACGTAGGATGGCGTGGAGCGCAGCGATACCCATCGGCTGGTGGGCCTTTGGCCTGAACCTGCAGGAGCGAGCTTGCTCGCGAACGTCGGCCGGCAGCGGGGGCATTCGCGAGCAAGCTCGCTCCTACGAAAAGCACGCCAATAAAAAACCGGCCACACGGGCCGGTTTTTTATTGCCTGTGGATAACCCTCACTGCTGCGGGATCATCCCCTGGATACGCTTGGCGAAGGCGTTCGCCAGCGGGCCATCGGCAAGCAGCAGCAGATAGTCATGCTCGGACTTGGCCGCCGGGGCGATCTGGTATTTCAGGGTGCCCGAGGCCACCTGGCCGACCACCGGTACCGTCAGGGTGCCGACGCATTCCAGCACGCCACTGTCCGGGTCCTTGTCGATGATCGCCACGTCCTTCAACTCGGCCTTGCTCAGCGCATCGGCCTGGCTGGAGAGCGCTCCCGACAGGAAGATCTTCACCAACTGGTTCTTCACATCGTCCGAACCACAGACCTTGGCCTGGTTGCCCCCGCAGGCGCTCAACAGCGCGGCGGCGGCCAGCACGGCCGACAATTTCAACAGTTTCATCTATCCACCCTGTGGCGTTCCATGATGGCCATTGGATAGGAAAACGCCGGAAAAATTCCCTGCGAGCAGCTCCTGTTTCGCAATTTCGCTGGCGAAACAGGAGTAGGGCCGGCGACCGTCAGACCACGAAGCGCGCCACCATGCCGTTCAGGCCCACGGCCAGGCGTGACAGCTCCTGGCTCGCCGCGCTGGTTTGGGTGGCGCCGGCCGAGGTCTGGGTCGCCAGGTCGCGAATGGTCAGCAGGTTGCGGTCCACCTCGCGGGCGACCTGAGCCTGTTCCTCGGTGGCGCTGGCGATCACCAGGTTGCGTTCGTTGATCAGCGACATGCGCTCCAGAATCACCTGCAGCGACGCGCCCGCCTCGCCGGTGCGGCTGACGGTGCGTTCGGCGTGGGAGGTGCTGCTGAGGAGGGCCGCGACGGTGCGGTCGCTGCCGTTCTGGATGGCGGACACCAGTTCCTCGATCTCGCGGGTCGAGCTCTGGGTGCGCTGGGCCAGCGAGCGCACTTCGTCGGCGACCACCGCGAAGCCGCGCCCGGCCTCGCCGGCACGGGCCGCTTCGATGGCGGCGTTGAGCGCCAGCAGGTTGGTCTGTTCGGCGACGCTGCGGATCACCTCCAGTACCTTGCCGATGTCCTGTGCCTGGTTGGCCAGGGTCTCCGCCTGCTGCGAGGCCTGGCCCACTTCGCCGGCCAGAGTACCGATGGCGTTGGAGGTTTCGTCGACCCGCTCGCTACCGCTGCGTGCGGCGTCGATGGCCTCGCGGGAGGCAGCGGAGGTCGAGGCAGCGTTGCTCGCCACTTCCTCCACGGCGCTGGTCATCTGGTTGACGGCCGTGGCGGCCATCTCGATCTGATCGCTCTGCTGCTGCAGTGCGTGGCTGCTTTGCTCCATCACGCTGTGCATTTCCTCGGCGGCCGAGGCCAGTTGGCTGGCCGAGTTGCCGATGCCTCGGATGGTTTCGCGCAGGCTGTTCTGCATGTCCGCCAGGGCGTTGAGCAGTTGTGCTGCCTCGTCGCGGCCCTCGACGCTGAAGCGCTGGCTGAGGTCGCCGCTGGCGATGGTTTGCGCCACGCGCAGCGCCTGGTTGAGCGGCACGACGATGCTGCGGGTGAGTTGCCAGGCCAGCAGCAGGGTCAGGCCGACGCTCAGCAGCAGGATTGCGCCGACCACCATTCGGCCGCTCTGGAACTGCTCTACGGCGCGGTCGGTAGCCGCTGCGGCGCCATGGCGGTTGAGGTCGATCAGCGCGGTCAGGCGCTTGTTCAGCTCCGCGCCTTGCTGGGCGATGCTGCCGTTGAGAATGTGCAGCGCGCCTTCGTCATCGCTCTGCCGGACCTTGTCCACCAGTTGGTCGACAAGGCCGATATAGCTGTCCAGCGCCTGGCGCAGCTCATCGGTGTGCTGCTGCTCCTCGGCGCTGAGGATCAGTCGGGCATAGTCGGCGAACACCTTGTCCTTGTCCTGCCGCGCCTCGGCGATCAGGTCCAGGCTGCGCTGGCGCGCGGCGTTGTCGTCGCTGACCAGCAGGCGCATGGATTCCAGGCGGATACGGGCGATGTCACCCGACAGCTGGTTCATGTGGTTGATGCTCAGCAGCCAGTTGTTGTCGATCTCTTCGGAAGCGGCGCGCAGGGTCGAGAGCTTGTACAGCGAGAACAGCCCAAGAAACACCAGGAGCAAGCCCATGACGGCGAAACCCAGGGACGCGCGGCGGCCAATACTCATGCTTCTGAACATCGTGAATTTCCCTTTTCTTCATCCATTGTGTGGGGCGCTGGGCCCTGCCATATGCAGTGATGGCGCAGTGATATTACTTGGCGCCATTTTTTTGCTGCAGTGGCAAAACAGGACTGGCAGACGAAAATTCTGTCCGCTTTTGGAAGGGGGCATTCAGATGAGCGTGAGCCAGGCCAGCACCGCGTAGCGGCCGACCTTGGCGATGGTGACCAGCAGCAGGAAACGCCACAACGGCTCGCGCATGACGCCGGCGATCAGCGTCAACGGGTCGCCGATCACCGGCACCCAGCTCAACAGCAGCGACCAACTACCGAAGCGCCGGTAGTGGTGCTGGGCTTTTTCCAGCGCTGCATCGCTCACCGGGAACCAGCGCTTGCCATGCCAGCGCTCGATGCCGCGCCCCAGCGCCCAGTTCACCAGTGAGCCCAGCACGTTGCCCAGGCTTGCCGCGAGCAGCAGCGACCACCACGGGTACTGACCGCCCAGCAGCAGGCCGATCAGCACGGCCTCCGATTGCAGCGGCAGCAGGGTGGCGGCGCCAAAGGCGGAGAGGAAGAGGCCCGCATGGGCGGCGAGGGAGAGGCTCAACATCGGGTATGGGCGAAAAGGCGAAAAGGCGAAAAGGGGCGGTCAGAATGAGGGGAACCGTCGTACTAAAATTTTGGAATAAAGAGAGGAGCTTCAGGCGTCTCCAGATACTATATGTCCTATCTTGCTGAGGATTTAGTAGGAATTTACATTCGCGCGACTGCTCGTCTGAATCCATCATCCGTCGGCACGCCATACATCTTCTGGGGAACGCTGTGAAGAACTGGACACTACGCCAACGCATCCTGGCCAGCTTTGCTGTCGTGGTCGCGATCATGCTGCTGATGGTCGTGATTTCCTACACCCGCCTGTTGCGGGTGGAGCACAGCACGCAGCGGGTCAGTGAAGACGCCATGCCCGGCACTTACGCCCTGACCACCGTGCGTTCGGCCTGGACCGACAGCATCCTGATGACCCAGGTGCTGGTCGGCCTGAGTGACGGCAAAGCCCTCGACGAGGCCCGCCGCCAGGAATTTCGCGCCAATCACGACGTGCTGGTCGAACGTATCGCGCTCTACGAGCGGACCGTCACCGATTCACGCGATAAGGAAATTCTCGGCCACTTCAAGCAGCAGGCGAACGAATACGATGCGCTGCTGGGGCAGGTCCTGCAGCTCTACACCACCGACCGCGAGGGAGCCCGGCGCCTGCTGCTGGATCGCCTCGAACCGATGTGGGACAGCGGCCGCAAGACGCTCAACCAACTGATCTCGCTGAACAAGGAAATCGCCGATGCGGCGGCGTCGAACATCGTCGACGAAGTTGCCACTGCCAAGGCGATCATGCTGATTTCGCTGCTGCTGGCCATTGTTGCCGCGGCGATCTGCGGGCTGCTGCTCATGCGTGCCATTACCGAACCGGTACGCCAGGTGGTGAAGGGCCTGCAGGTCATGGGCAGTGGTGACTTCACCACGCGCCTGGCCATGGAGCGCAACGACGAGTTCGCGGTGATCGAAACCGGCTTCAACGGCATGGCCGAAGAGCTCAAGGGCCTGGTATCGCAGGCGCAGCGCTCGGCCATCCAGGTGACCACCTCGGTCACCGAGATCGCCGCCACCTCCAAGCAGCAACAGGCCACCGCCACCGAAACCGCCGCCACTACCACCGAGATTGGCGCCACCTCGCGGGAAATCGCCGCCACCTCGCGCGACCTGGTGCGCACCATGGCCGAGGTGTCCTCGGCCGCCGAACAGACTTCCACCCTGGCCGGCTCCGGCCAGCTCGGCCTGGCGCGCATGGAAGAGACCATGCACCACGTGATGGGTGCCGCCGAGCTGGTCAACGCCAAGCTGGCGATCCTCAACGAGCGCGCCGGCAACATCAACCAGGTGGTCACCACCATCGTCAAGGTGGCCGACCAGACCAACCTGCTCTCGCTCAACGCCGCCATCGAGGCGGAGAAGGCCGGCGAGTATGGCCGTGGCTTCGCCGTGGTCGCTACCGAGGTGCGCCGCCTGGCCGACCAGACCGCCGTGGCCACCTACGACATCGAGCAGATGGTCCGCGAGATCCAGTCCGCCGTGTCCGCCGGCGTGATGGGCATGGACAAATTCTCCGAGGAGGTGCGTCGCGGCATCTCGGAAGTCGGCCAGGTCGGCGAGCAGTTGTCGCAGATCATCCAGCAAGTGCAGGCGCTGGCGCCGCGCGTGCTGATGGTCAACGAAGGCATGCAGGCCCAGGCCACCGGCGCCGAGCAGATCAACCAGGCGCTGGTGCAGCTCGGCGAGGCCACCGGGCAGACCGTGGAATCCCTGCGCCAGGCCAGCTTCGCCATCGACGAGCTGAACCTCGTGGCCAACGGACTGCGCAATGGCGTCTCCCGCTTCAAGGTCTGACGCCGCCGCGGCGGGCAGGCTGTACCTGCAGTTCCGCCTGGGCGCGGACCGCTATGCGCTGGACGTCCATGACGTCATCGAGGTGTTGCCGGTGCCTGCGCTCAAGCGCGTGCCGGAAGCGCCGGCCTGGGTTGCCGGGCTGTTTCCGCACCGTGGTGAACTGTTGCCGATACTCGACTTGAGCCAGATGGCCTTCGGGCGCGGCGCGCCACTTCGCACCAGCACGCGGCTGGTGCTGGTGCGCTATCGCACCGATGGCCAGGGCCCGGAGCAGTGGCTCGGGCTGATCCTCGAACAGGCAACCCACACCCTGCGCCGCGACCCTGCGGCGTTCCGCGACTACGAGCTGGACAATGGCAGCGCCCGCTACCTTGGCCCCGTGCTGGAGGACGAGCAGGGCCTGCTGCAACGTGTGAGCGTCGACCAGTTGCTCAGCGACGAAGCCCGCGCGCGACTGTTGCCGCTCAGGAGCGAGCCGGTATGACCGATCCGCGCTTCGCCCAGTTGCTCAAGGAACGCATCGGTCTCGACGCCGAGTCGGTTGGCGACGCGGTGATCGAACGTGCGGTGCGCCAGCGCAGCCACAAGGTCAGCGCTGGCAATGCCGAGCATTACTGGAGGCTGCTGCAGGGCTCCGCCGAGGAAGTGCAGGCGCTGATCGAGGCGGTAATAGTCCCGGAGACCTGGTTCTTCCGTTACCCCGAATCCTTCGGCGCGCTGGCGAACCTTGC
The DNA here is from genome assembly GCF_002796985.1 of Pseudomonas sp. Lineage (GTDB taxonomy): Bacteria > Pseudomonadota > Gammaproteobacteria > Pseudomonadales > Pseudomonadaceae > Pseudomonas. The sequence goes on from NZ_PEKX01000002.1 coordinate 188,401, forward strand.
TTCCCGACGCGTGCTGGAGTTGGCCGGCACCCGGCCGCTGCGCATTCTCAGCCTGCCGTGCTCCACCGGCGAGGAGCCGTACTCCATCGTCATGGCGCTGCTGGATGCGGGCCTGGCGCCGGCGGCCTTCCAGGTCGACGCGCTGGACGTCAGCCGTGCCGTGCTGGAGCGGGCGGAGGAGGGGCGCTACGGGCGCAACTCCTTCCGTGGCGCCGACGTGGGCTTCCGTGACCGCTACTTCAGCGCTGATGGCAACGATTACCAGCTCGCCGAGGCGGTGCGCCGCAAGGTCCGCTTCCGCTCCGGCAACCTGCTGGCACCTGGCTTGCTGGCCGGCGAAGCGCCTTATGACTACGTGTTCTGCCGCAACCTGCTGATCTATTTCGACCGGCCCACCCAGGAACAGGTGGTGGACGTGCTGCGCCGTCTGGCGCGGCCCGACGGCGTGCTGTTCATCGGCCCGGCCGAGGCCAGCCTGATGTCACGCGTCGGCCTGCGCCCACTGGGCGTGCCGCAGTCCTTCGCTTTCCCGCTGAGTGTCGACGAGCCTCCGGGCCGACCCGCACCGCTGAACTGGACCGCGCCTGCCCCGATCCCTCGCCCCGTTGCGCCAAAACCTGCGCCAGCACGCCCACGCCTGGCTGCCAAGCCCGAGCAGCCAGCCGTCGCACCCGCCGGCAATGCGCTGGCGGAGATCGCCCGGCTGGCCAATTCCGGCCAGGCCGCCGAGGCGCGTCGAAGCTGCGAAACCTTGTTGGCCGAGAAGGGCCCGGACGCCGAAGTCTTCTACTGGCTCGGCCTGCTGGCCGATGCCCAGGGCCAGGGCAGCGAGGCCCAGGGTTTCTACCGCAAGGCGCTGTATCTGCAACCCGATCATCAGGAAAGCCTGCAACACCTGGCCGCACTGCTCGCGGCCCAGGGCGATGCAGCCGGCGCCCGGCGCCTGCAGGAGCGCGCCGCACGAGGAGTGAAACGCAATGGTTGAACGTGACGCTTCTTCCATCGACAGCTCCTCTTTTGACAGTGGCCTGCCGCCGGTGGACGACTGCTGGAACCGCATCGGCGTGCGCGGCGACCGCAGTTGCCCGCAACTGGCCGAGCACATCCATTGCCGCAACTGCCCGGTGCATGCCGCCGCCGCCATCAGCCTGCTGGACCGTTACGCACTGGGCAGCGCAGGCGCCGAGCCGGCTCCCGTCGAGGCCGCCGCAGCGGAGGTCGAAGAAGGCCGCCCACACCTGATCTTCCGCCTCGGCGAGGAATGGCTGGGCCTGCCCACTCGTGCCCTCTCCGAGGTGGCTCCCGCCTGCGTGGTGCATTCGCTACCGCACCAGCGCTCGCCGGCGTTGCTGGGCGTCGCCAATGTGCGCGGTACCCTGGTGGCCTGCATTTCCCTGGGCGAACTGCTCGGGCTCGATGGCCGCTCGGTCGCTCGTGACGACGCGCGGATCGTACCGAGAATGCTGATTCTCGCGGCGGTCGGCGGGCCGATCATCTCGCCGGTGGACGAAGTCGACGGCATCCATGAACTGGACGAGAAGGCCATCGTCGAAGCCGCATCCCAGAGCCATGCCGCCAACGACCGCTTCACCCGTGGCGTGATGCAGTGGCGCCAACGCAGCATTCGCCTGCTCGACCAGGATGCCCTGCTCGACGCGGCTACCCGGAGCCTTGCATGACCCCGGATCAGATGAAGGACGCGTCGATGCTGGAGCTGTTCCGCCTGGAGGCGGAGGCCCAGACGCAGGTGCTGGTGCAGGGGTTGATGGCGCTGGAGCGCAACCCGACCCAGGCCGACCAGCTCGAAGCCTGCATGCGCGCCGCGCACTCGCTCAAGGGCGCCGCGCGGATCGTCGGCCTGGATGCCGGCGTGCAGGTCGCCCACGTAATGGAAGATTGCCTGGTCGGCGCCCAGGAAAGCCGCTTGCTGCTGACGCCCGGCCACATCGATGCGCTGTTGGCCGGCACCGATATCCTGCTGCACATCGCCGACGCCCAGGCCGAGCTTGCCGAACAGGCCCGACAGGGCGTGCCGGCGATGGTCGAACGTCTGCACGAGCTGGTTTCCGGGCTGGCGCCAATACCGCCCGCGCCAGCCGCTGCACTACCACCCGAGCCCGCCAAGGCGGTCGTCGAACAGCCCGTGTCGGTGCCGGCGTTCCCGTCGGCTCCTGCCATCGAGCCCGCGCCGCCTCGTCGCCCCAGCGACAGTGACGAAGCCGGCGAGCGCGTACTGCGAGTGACTGCCGAGCGCCTGAACCAGCTGCTCGACTATTCCAGCAAGTCGCTGGTGGAATCCCAGCGTCTCAAGCCGCTGCTCGATTCCCTGCAGCGCCTCAAGCGCGTCCAGGCCAGCGCCAGCCGCGTGCTCGACGGGGCCCGGGATGCCGCCAGCACAGCCAACCTCGATGCCGAGGCGCAGGCCTACCTGGCCGATGCGCGCCGCCTGGTCGGCGAGTGCCAGCAATTGCTCAGCGAGCAGATCGCCGAGCTGGACGAATTCAGCTTCAAGGCCGGCCAGCGCGCGCAGTCGCTCTACGACACGGCGTTGGCCTGCCGTATGCGGCCTTTCTCCGACATGCTGGCCGGACAGGCGAGGATGGTTCGCGACCTCGGTCGCTCGTTGGGCAAGAGCGTGCATCTGGACGTACAGGGTGCTACCACCCAGGTCGACCGCGACGTATTGGAAAAGCTCGAAGCGCCGCTCACGCACCTGCTGCGCAACGCCGTCGACCACGGCATAGAGTCTGCTGATGTGCGGGCGCGCGCTGGCAAGCCGGAGCAGGGCTGCATCCAGCTGTTGGCCCGCCACCATGCCGGCATGCTGATGCTGGAACTGCAGGATGACGGCGCAGGCGTCGATCTCGACCGCCTGCGCACAGCGATCGTGCGTCGCCAGTTATCCACAGAAGAAACCGTGGCGCGCCTCACCGAGGAAGAACTGCTGAGCTTCCTGTTCCTGCCCGGCTTCAGCATGCGCGAGCAGGTCACCGAGGTGTCCGGGCGCGGCGTCGGCCTGGATGCCGTGCAGCACATGGTGCGCCTGCTGCGCGGCGGTATCCGCATGGAGCAGGTGAGCGGGCAGGGCGCGCGTTTTCACCTGGAAGTGCCGCTGACGCTGTCCGTGGTGCGCAGTCTGGTCGTCACCATCGGTGGCGAGGCCTATGCCTTCCCGCTGGCGCACATCGAGCGCATGCGCCGCCTGGCGCCGGACGAGATCGTCCAGCTCGAAGGCCGCCAGCAGTTCTGGCACGAGGGTCGGCATGTCGGCCTGGTGTCCGCCAGCCAGCTGTTGCAACGCCCGGACGGCGAGGCTACGGCGGACGAGATCCCGGTGGTGGTGATCCGCGAGCGGGAGAGCGCCTACGGCGTGGCGGTGGAGAAATTCATCGGCGAGCGCACCCTGGTGGTGGTGCCGCTGGATGCCCGGCTGGGCAAGGTGCAGGACGTGTCGGCTGGCGCGCTGCTGGACGACGGTACGCCGGTGCTGATTCTCGACGTCGAGGACATGTTGCGCTCGGTGCAGAAGCTCCTGGCCACCGGCCGCCTGGAACGCATCGACCCCACTGGCCGTCTTTCCGGCCCGGCGCGCAAGCGTGTGCTGGTGGTGGACGACTCGCTCACCGTGCGCGAGCTGGAACGCAAGCTGCTGCTGGGGCGCGGCTATGATGTCGCCGTGGCGGTGGACGGCATGGACGGCTGGAACGCCCTGCGCTCGGAGCATTTCGACCTGGTCATCACCGACATCGACATGCCGCGCATGGACGGTATCGAGCTGGTGACCCTGATCCGCCGCGACACCCGCCTGCAGTCGCTGCCGGTGATGGTGGTGTCCTACAAGGACCGCGAAGAGGACCGTCGGCGCGGCCTGGATGCCGGCGCCGACTATTATCTGGCCAAGGCCAGTTTCCACGACGAGGCCCTGCTGGATGCGGTGGTCGACCTGATCGGAGGAACCCACGGGTGAAGATAGGGATAGTCAACGATATGCCCCTGGCAGTGGAGGCGATGCGCCGGGCGCTGGCCTTCGAGCCGGCGCACCGTATTGTCTGGGTGGCCGCCAACGGCGCCGAAGCGCTGGAGATGTGCGTCGCGCACAAGCCTGACGTGATCCTGATGGACCTGCTAATGCCGGTCATGGATGGCGTCGAGGCCACGCGCCAGATCATGGCCCAGAGCCCCTGCGCGATCATCGTCGTCACGGTCGACCTGGAACGCAACATGAGCCGCGTGTTCGACGCCATGGGCAATGGCGCGGTGGACGCGGTGAACACCCCGGTGATGGGCGCCGGCGACCCCGCCGAAGCAGCCCGCCCGCTGCTGCGCAAACTGCAGAACCTGGCCTGGCTGAATGCCCCGCACGACAGTCGCCCGGCCATCAGTACGATGCCGGCGCGCAAGGGCAGCGGTGCGCGCAAGCTGATCACCATTGGTTCCTCGGCCGGCGGCCCAGCGGCGCTGGCTGACCTGTTCGCCCGTCTGCCGGCGGATTTCCCGGCGGCCATCGTGGTCGTCCAGCACGTCGACGAAGTCTTTGCCGCCGGCATGGCCGAATGGCTCTCGACCCAGTCGAAGATTCCCGTGCGCCTGGCGCGCCATGGCGAGCCGCCGCAGCCGGGCTGCGTGCTGCTGGCCGGCACCAACCACCATATCCGCCTGCTCAAGGGCGGTGAACTGGCGTATACCGCCGAGCCCAGCAGCCATATCTACCGACCCTCGATCGACGTGTTCTTCGACAGCGTGGTCGAGTACTGGGCGGGCGATGCCGTTGGCGTCCTGCTCACCGGCATGGGCCGGGACGGAGCCGAGGGCCTGAAACACATGCGCGATCGAGGCTTCCTGACCCTGGCTCAGGACCAGGACAGCAGTGCCGTGTACGGTATGCCCAAGGCGGCGGCGGCCATTGGCGCCGCGGTGGAGATTCGCGCGCTGGGCGAGATTGCCCGACGACTCGCTGAGGTCTGCGCCTGAGCGCAGGCCACGGAGCTGAATCCATGAACCCCGTTTCCATGAACTCAAATCAGAGTGACTACCCCGTGAACATCCCAGGCGATTCCGCTGCGATGGTGCTGCTGGTGGACGATCAGCCGATGATCGGCGAAGCCGTGCGCCGTGCGTTGGCGGACGACCCCAGCATCGACTTCCATTTCTGCTCCGACCCGCACCAGGCCGTTGCCCTGGCGATCCAGATCAAGCCCACGGTGATCCTCCAGGATCTGGTGATGCCCGGCGTCGACGGTCTCGCGCTGGTGCGCGAGTACCGCGCCAATCCGGCCACCCGTGGCCTGCCGATCATCGTCCTGTCGACCAAGGAAGACCCGGCCGTGAAGAGCGCGGCCTTCGCGGCCGGCGCCAACGACTACCTGGTCAAGCTGCCTGACGCCATCGAACTGATCGCCCGCGTGCGCTATCACTCGCGCTCGTACCTCGCCCTGCTGCAGCGCGACGAGGCCTATCGTGCCCTGCGCGAGAGCCAGCAGCAGTTGCTGGAGACCAACCTGGTACTGCAGCGGCTGATGAATTCCGACGGACTCACCGGGTTGTCCAACCGCCGACATTTCGACGAATACCTGGAAATGGAGTGGCGCCGCGGCGTGCGCGAGCAGACGCAGCTGTCGATCCTGCTGGTCGACGTGGACCACTTCAAGGCCTACAACGACACCTTCGGCCATGTGCAGGGCGACGAAGCGTTGCGCCAGGTCGCCGGAGCCCTGCGGGCCAACGCCAGCCGCCCCTCGGACCTGCCCGCGCGCTACGGCGGCGAGGAGTTCGTCATGGTCCTGCCCAACACTTCGCCCGGCGGCGCGCGCTTGCTGGCGGAGAAGCTGCGGCGCTCGGTGCAGGACCTCAACATCGCCCACGAGCTGCCCGTTCCGGGGGCGCCGCTGACTGTCAGCGTCGGCGTGGCGACCTTGATTCCGCAGAACGGGCAGGTCTGCCGCCAGCTCATCGAACTTGCCGACCAGGCGCTCTACAACGCCAAGCACGGTGGTCGCAATCAGGTGGCCATCGCTGGCTGAGCAAGTGGGGAGGCGGCGCGGATGGGCGATGGCGATCTGTCGTAAACCTTTTTAGGGTGGCAACAGATCACGTATACTTGCCGGCTTTTCTACGCCATTTACCCGTGAGAGATGCCCGCCATGGAAATCCAACCGATCCTCAACAGCATCAAGGACCTCTCCGACCGTACCCATTCGATTCGGGGGTATCTTTGACTACGATCTGAAACATGATCGTCTGATCGAAGTCAACCGCGAGCTGGAAGACCCGGCGGTCTGGAACAAGCCCGAATACGCCCAGAACCTGGGCCGCGAGCGCGCCATGCTGGCGCAGATCGTCGAGACCCTCGACGAGCTCACCGGCGGTCTGGCCGACTCCCGCGACCTGCTCGACATGGCGGTCGAGGAGAACGACGAAGCGGCCGCCGCCGACGTCGACACCGAAGTCCAGCGCCTGCGCGAGATCCTCGAGAAGCTCGAGTTCCGCCGCATGTTCAGCGGTGAGATGGATCCCAACAACGCCTACCTGGACATCCAGGCCGGCTCCGGCGGCACCGAGGCCCAGGACTGGGCCAACATGCTGCTGCGCATGTACCTGCGCTGGGCCGACAAGAACGGCTTCAGCGCCGAGATCGTCGAGCTGTCCGAAGGCGAAGTCGCCGGCATCAAGGGCGCGACCGTGCACATCAAGGGCGAGTACGCCTTCGGTTGGCTGCGCACCGAGATCGGCGTGCACCGTCTGGTGCGCAAGAGCCCGTTCGACTCCGGCAACCGCCGCCACACCTCGTTCACCGCGGTGTTCGTGTCGCCGGAAATCGACGACAACATCGAGATCGAGATCAACCCGGCCGACCTGCGCATCGACACCTACCGCTCCTCCGGCGCGGGCGGTCAGCACGTGAACACCACCGACTCGGCGGTCCGTATCACCCACGTGCCGACCAACACCGTGGTGGCGTGCCAGAACGAACGCTCCCAGCACGCCAACAAGGACACCGCCATGAAGATGCTGCGGGCCCGGTTGTACGAGCAGGAGATGCAGAAGCGCAACGCCGCCTCGCAGGCGCTGGAAGAGACCAAGTCCGATATCGGCTGGGGCCACCAGATCCGCTCCTACGTGCTCGACCAGTCGCGGATCAAGGACCTGCGTACCGGCGTGGAACGCAGCGATTGCGACAAGGTGCTCGACGGCGACCTGAACGAGTATCTGGAAGCCAGCCTTAAACAAGGGCTCTGACGCAGAGCCGCTTTTGTAGGAGCGAGGGGGCGCCTAGCCCTTGCTCGCGAACCCATTGAAGAGCTTCGCGAGCAAGCTCGCTCCTACAGATTTCCCAATTGAACGAACCGACGCCAGGCAGATAGACGACCATGAGCGACCAACAACTCGACGCTACCGAACTGCAACAGGAAGAAAACAAACTGATCGCCCTGCGCAAGGAAAAGCTTGCCGCCGTGCGTGAAGCCAAGGCCATTGCCTTCCCCAACGACTTCCGCCGCGAGAACTACTTCGCTGACCTGCAGAAACAGTACGAGACCGCGACCAAGGAAGAGCTCGAAGCAGCCGCCATCCCGGTCAAGGTTGCCGGTCGCATCATGCTCAACCGCGGCTCCTTCATCGTCCTGCAGGACAGCAGCGGCCGTCTGCAGGCCTACGTGAACCGCAAGACCCTGCCCGAAGAGACCCTGGCCGAGATCAAGACCTGGGACCTGGGCGACATCATCGGCGCCGAAGGCACCCTGGCCCGTTCCGGCAAGGGCGACCTGTACGTCGAGATGACCAGCGTACGCCTGCTGACCAAGTCGCTGCGTCCGCTGCCGGACAAGCACCACGGCCTGACCGACACCGAGCAGCGCTACCGCCAGCGCTACGTCGACCTGATCGTCAACGAGGAAACCCGCCACACCTTCCGCGTGCGTTCCCAGGTCATCGCCCACATCCGTCGCTTCCTGTCCGATCGCGGCTTCCTCGAAGTGGAAACCCCGATGCTGCAGACCATCCCCGGTGGCGCGGCGGCCAAGCCCTTCGAAACCCACCACAACGCGCTGGACATGGCCATGTTCCTGCGGATCGCCCCGGAGCTGTACCTCAAGCGCCTGGTGGTCGGTGGCTTCGAGAAGGTCTTCGAGATCAACCGCAACTTCCGTAACGAAGGCGTCTCGACCCGGCACAACCCCGAGTTCACCATGCTCGAGTTCTACCAGGCCTACGCCGACTACGAAGACAACATGGACCTGACCGAGGAGCTGTTCCGCGAGCTGGCCCAGGCTGTGCTCGGCAGCACCGACGTGCCGTACGGCGACAAGGTCTTCCACTTCGGCGAGCCGTTCGTGCGCCTGTCCGTGTTCGACGCCATCCTCAAGTACAACCCGGAACTCACCGCGGCTGACCTGACCGACGTCGAGAAGGCTCGCTCCATCGCCAAGAAGGCCGGCGCCAAGGTCCTCGGCCACGAAGGCCTGGGCAAGCTGCAGGTGATGATTTTCGAAGAGCTGGTCGAGCACAAGCTGGAGCAGCCGCACTTCATCACCCAGTACCCGTTCGAAGTGTCCCCGCTGGCGCGCCGCAACGACAACGACCCGAGCGTCACCGACCGCTTCGAGCTGTTCATCGGTGGCCGCGAGATCGCCAACGCCTACTCCGAGCTCAACGACGCCGAAGACCAGGCCGAGCGCTTCATGCTGCAGGTCAAGGAGAAGGACGCCGGTGACGACGAGGCCATGCACTTCGACGCCGACTTCGTCAACGCGCTCGAATACGGCATGCCGCCCACCGCCGGCGAAGGCATCGGCATCGACCGCCTGGTGATGCTGCTGACCAACTCGCCGTCGATCCGCGACGTGATCCTGTTCCCGCACATGCGCCCGCAGGCGTAAGCGCAGGAACTGGCAGAAGAAGGCCGCCCTCTGGGCGGCCTTCTTCGTTTCTGCAGCGGACTGCTTTTCGTAGGAGCGAGCTTGCTCGCGAACCGACCAGCCCCGTGCTGCCGGGGACTGCGTTCGCGAGCAAGCTCGCTCCTACGGGTTGTTCCCGACGTTTGGTGGTAGGCGCGGAATCCGGCGGTTTTCCGTCCGACGAAATGCATCCTCGCGCCGTGGCTTGAGAGCCCTGTAGCACGTCTCACACCCAGGCCTGATACCCCGCCGCCTGCTCTGCCTCGCGGCCTGCTTCCAGCGCCGGTGTCGCAGCCGCACAGCGGCAATTGTTTTCCCACCGAAAAGCTCGAACAATGCACCATCAGGCCTCGCCGCCGGAGGTAATGCCAGTGTCCCAAGTGTCCCCGCGAGACAGCGCCGCGCAAGTCGCCAGCGCCATCGCAGAAAGTGTCCAGTACCAGGGCCGCAAGGCCAGCCGCCAGGGCAGCGAACAGCGCCGCCAGGCGATCCTCGACGCCGCGCTGCGGATCATCGTGCGCGATGGCGTCCGCGCCGTGCGCCACCGTGCCGTCGCCGCCGAGGCCGGTGTGCCGCTATCGGCCACCACTTACTACTTCAAGGACATCCAGGACCTCATCACCGACACCTTCGCGCTCTTCGTCGAGCGCAGCGCCGAAGCCCTGTCGACCTTCTGGTCCAGCGTCGAGGGCGATCTCCAGGCCATGGCCGCCGGCCTCGCCCAGGACGACCCTCTGGCGCGTCGCGAGCTGACGGCGAATATCGTCGAGCTGGCGATCAAGTACGTGCAGGTCCAGCTCACCGAGCGCCGCGAGCACCTGCTGGCCGAACAGGCGTTCCGCCAGGAAGCGCTGCTCAACCCGAGCCTCAGCGATCTGGCGCAGCGCCACCGGCAAATTCTCTCCCTGGGCGTGGTGCATTTCTTCGAAGTGCTCGGCTCAAAGCAGCCCGAGCAGGATGCCAAGGTGTTGACGGCCATCATCCTGCAGATGGAGTATCAGGGCCTGCTGGACGGCACCGACCGCCTGCAGATCGAGGAAATGCGTGCCATCCTTAGCCGCTATCTCGACCTGGTGATGGGCCTGTAGCTCCGGCTGCTGCATTCCAACCCCGCCATCCGGCGGGGTTTTCGTGTCGGAACTTCGGACGCCACTGCGCATCGCATGAGCAGGCGTTCGGACCTAAGGAGGGCGTGATGAAAGTCTGGCGTGCACTGCTGCTGTTGAGCATCTGCCTGCTCAGTGGCTGTCTGGTGACGTTCAAGGACCCGATTCCGGCCAACGAGCCCGCACCGGCTCACCTGCTGGGCCAGTGGTCGCGTGTGGACGAGTACGGCGAGGAGCAGTTCCTCGAAGTCACCCGTTCCGGCTCCAACCTCTACCGCGCTCTCAGCTACGTCGACAGCAAGGACAACACCGACAGCGTCGAAGACTTCGGCTTCACCGTCGCCCACCACGGCAAGCGCTGGTACCTCTCCGCCGGCCTGCCGAAGAGCATGGGCGGCAATTTCGCCCTGGCCGGCTTCGAGATCACCGACAAGGACGAACTGGTGATCTATAACCTGGATGTCGAGCACATCTTGCAGGACATGAAAGAAGGCGCGCTGAAGGGCGAGAAGGTCGACACCGAGCAGGGCGCCGGTGCTCTGGTGACCAGCCAGTTGCCCCAGGTGATCGCCTACCTGAACGATCCGGCCAACTCCGATGTGTTCGTCGAAGCGCTGCGCTTTTCGCGCGTGACCCCGGGAGAAAAGCAATGACCCCACGGCGCAAGAAGTCCACGCCCAACGAGTACCAGCAGATCATCCGCGGCCTGTCCGACCGTATCGTCGAGGCGCAGACGCCGATCCGCGTGCTCGATGCCATCAAGTGGGACGACGGCATCCGCGACGACTTTCTCAAAGGGCGTGGCAAGCACGCGCCCAAAGTCGACCGCGCCTACTACGACGGCCGCCCGCTGTCTTTCGACAGCAGCGCGAAGAAGCAGGAATTCCAGAACATCGAGCGCGACATCACCCGTCACCTGGGGCAGTTCAACCCGGTCGGGCAGATCATGCGGCGCATGTGCAAGGAATACCGCATGGTCATCCGCATGCTCGAAGCGCGCGGCACCCAGGATTTCGGCCTGATCTCCCAGGAGCTCTACGGCTCCGCTTCCGACGCCTTCCATGCCGGCGACCCGACCCTGGCCGATCTCGGCCTGATGCTCTCGGATTACCTGAACAACATCGCCGACCGTGGCGACCTCAAGGATGAACCCAAGACCCTCACCGCCAGCGACGCGGTGAAGATGCTGCAGGAACGCCTGAACAAGGTGTTCGACGGCAAGGAGGACACCATCCGCGTCTTCGAGTCCGACGGCATCGTCGCCGACGCTGCGGCTGGCGCCGACTACATCAAGGTGCGCGCCGACGCGATGTTCAACGAGCGCGACGTGCGCGCGCTGGAAGTCCATGAGGGCCTGGTGCACGTCGGCACCACACTCAACGGCCTCAACCAGCCGATCTGCACCTTCCTCGCCAAGGGCCCGCCGTCTTCCACCGTGACGCAGGAAGGCCTGGCGATCCTGATGGAAGTGATTGCCTTCGCCTCCTACCCGACGCGCCTGCGCAAGCTCACCAACCGCACCCGCGCCATCCACATGGCCGAGGAGGGCGCGGATTTCCTCGAAGTGTTCCACTTCTACCGCGAGCAGGGATACAGCCAGGAAAGCAGCTACCAGAACGCCAGCCGCGTGTTCCGCGGTTCGACGCCCTCCGGGCTGCCGTTCACCAAGGACCTGTCGTACCTGAAGGGCTTCATCCTGATCTACAACTACATCCAGCTCGCCGTGCGCAAGGGCAAGCTGGAGCAGATCCCGCTGCTGTTCTGCGGCAAGGCCACCCTGGAAGACATGCGCACCCTGCGCCAACTGGTGGACGAGGGCCTGGTGGTGCCGCCCAAGTACTTGCCACCGCAATTCCGCGATCTCAACGCACTGTCGGCGTGGATGTGCTTCTCCAACTTCCTCAACCACCTCAGCCTCGACCGCATCGAGGCGGACTACGCCAATATCCTCTAACCCCGGCCCGCGCGGCTCTTCGTAGGAGCGAGCTTGCTCGCGAACCCTCCCAGCGCCGAAGTTGCCGGCGAGCGGTTCGCGAGCAAGCTCGCTCCTACAAGGTGGTTACCTTCAAGGACGACCTCATGCTGAATTGCTGTTTCAAGGCCGCCGCCCTCACGCTGCTTTTTACACTCGGCGGCTGCAGCTCGCTGTTCTTCTACCCCAGCGACGATGTCGCGATCACCCCGACGCGCGCCAAGCTCGACTACCGCGATGTCACCCTGACCACCGCCGACGGCGTGAAGCTCGCCGGCTGGTGGCTGCCGGCAAAGGCGGGCGTCCCGGTGAAGGGCACCGTGCTGCACCTGCATGGCAACGGCGGCAACATGGCCTGGCATCTGGGCGGCACTTACTGGCTACCGGAGCAGGGCTACCAGGTATTGATGGTGGATTACCGTGGCTACGGCCATTCCGAGGGCAGCCCGAGCCTGCCGGCGATCTACCAGGACATCGACGCCGCGTTTGCCTGGCTGGACAAGGCGCCCGAGGTACAGGGCAAACCAGTGATCCTGCTCGGCCAGAGCCTGGGCGGCGCCATGGCCGTGCATTACCTCGGCCTGCACCCGGAGCGGCAGCAAAGGCTGCACGCAGTGGTGCTCGACGGCGTGCCGGCCAGCTACCGTGACGTGGCGCAGTACACCCTGAGCACCAGTTGGCTGACCTGGCCGCTGCAGGTGCCGCTGTCCTGGCTGGTGCCCGATGGTGATAGCGCGATCCGTTCGGTGCCGCGACTTTCTGGCGCACCCGTGCTGTTCTTCCACAGCATCGACGATACCATTGTGCCCCTGGACAACGGCCTGAGCCTCTACAAGGCCGCGCCGCCACCGAAGGTCTTCCAGCCGACCCGCGGCAACCATGTGGAAACCTTCGGTGAACCCGTGTGGCGTGAAGTGATGCTGCGCTTCCTCGACGACCCGCAGCACTTCACCGGCTTGCGCCGGATGGCCGAAGTCCCGAACTCCCCCTCTCCGGCGAAGCCACAGGAATCGCAGGCGGACCCGAAACAACAAGGCAACCCATGAACGACCGCAACCCGATCTCTTACATCCTCACCGTCATCGCCACCATCTTCGTTTCGGTCGGCACGCTCTGGTACTACGGCTACCTGCACTTCGCCAAGCCCGAGGACGCGCTGGAACTGACCCAGTTCACCATGCTGAAAAGCATCCCCGGCCAGGATGCCACCAAGCTTTCCCTGGACCCGGCCGACCAGCAGGCGCAGTGCATCGATGGCGTGCTGGTGATGTTCGACATGACCCAGAAGGGCCTGACCGGCGTGCTGGTCGACGGCCGCAAGCGCGCCGTGCGCTGCCTGGGTGACGAGACACCGCAAGAGATCAAGTGACCCCGAGCCCGCCGTCGCGGAACGAGGGAGGAGACCACATGAGCCATCCCGACATCCGCGTCTGGCAGGGCGACATTACCCGTCTCGATGTCGACGCCATCGTCAACGCCGCCAACAGCTCACTGCTGGGCGGCGGTGGTGTCGATGGCGCCATCCACCGCGCCGCCGGCCCGGACCTGGTGCATGCCTGCCGCCCACTGGGTGGCTGCAAGACCGGCCAGGCGAAGATCACCCTCGGCTTCCGCCTGCCGGCGCGCTTTGTCATCCACACCGTCGGGCCGGTCTGGCGCGGCGGTGAGCACGGCGAGCCCGAGCTGCTTGCCCAGTGTTATCGCCACTGCCTGCAACTGGCCGAGGCGCAAGGCCTCGCCAGCATCGCCTTTCCAGCCATCAGCACCGGTATCTACGGCTATCCCGCCGAAGCGGCAGCGCAAGTTGCAGTGGACGAGCTGCGTCGTCCGCGCGGCGAGGGGAGTTCGCTGAGGGAATTGGTGTTGGTGCCGTTCTCGGCTCAGATGGCGGAGCTCTACCGCCGCCTGCTCGCCTGACCGACGGGACTGCTTTTGTAGGAGCGAGCTTGCTCGCGAACCAGGGCTCGCCTCCGGGCGGTAGGCCTCTCCTACCCCGGAGGGGCGCCTAAGGGAGACTCCTGCGCGGCAATGGGTTCGCGAGCAAGCTCGCTCCTACGAAGAGCCGCGGCGCACTATCCCGATGGATCAGTAGGTGCCGCTCTCCGGCGCCGTTCTGCCGTTCGGATAGCGAGCATCTATTTAGGGGGCTATCTGTTTAGAGGACTGGGGGTTTTGTCAGGGGGTTCAAAAAAATGCCCGCCGTGCAGGCGGGCATTTTTCCACTGGCGGGTGTGATCAGCCCTGGTAACGCAGTAGCCGCAGGCCGTTGAACACCACCAGCAGGCTGGCGCCCATGTCGGCGAATACCGCCATCCACAGGGTACCTTCGCCGGTCAGGGTGAGGGCGAGGAACACCGCCTTGATGCCCAGCGCCAGCGTGATGTTCTGGATCAGCACACGGTGGGTCTGGCGCGACAGGCGAATGAAGGACGGCAGCTTGCGCAGGTCGTCGTCCATCAGCGCGACACCGGCGGTTTCGATGGCCGTGTCAGTGCCCGCTGCACCCATGGCGAAGCCGATGTCGGCGCGGGCCAGGGCCGGGGCGTCGTTGATGCCGTCGCCGACCATGCCGACACGCTTGCCGCCTTCCTGGCGCCGCTTCACTTCGCGCAACTTGTCTTCGGGCAGCAGGTTGCCCAGCGCCTCGTCGATACCCACCTGGGCGCCGATGGCGTTGGCGGTGTGCGGGTTGTCGCCGGTCAGCATCAGGGTCTTCACCCCCAGTTCATGCAACTGGGCAACCGCATCACGGCTGGTCTGCTTGACCCCGTCGGCCACGGCGAACAGAGCCAGCGGGCCCTCGGCATCGAGCAGCACGATCACTGTCTTGCCCTGCTGTTCGAGGGCGTCGAGGCGGGCCTCCAGTTCCTTCGAGCACAGCTGCAGTTCTTCCACCAGGCGATGGTTGCCCAGGTGGTAGGTACGGCCGTCGATCTCACCTTTCACGCCACGGCCGGGCAGGGCGGTCAGTTCGCCGACACTGTACAGCGCGAGATTGTCCGCCTCGGCGGCCTGTGCCACGGCGTGCGACACCGGGTGGTCCGAGCGCGCGGCTAGGCTGGCGGCCAGGGTGCGGACGTCGCCGGCGGCAGTTTCCCGCAGGGCGGTGAAGTCGGTCTGGCGCGGGCGGCCTTCGGTGAGGGTGCCGGTCTTGTCGAGGGCGATCCATTCCAGCGAACGGCCCATCTCCAGGAACACGCCGCCCTTGATCAGGATGCCCAGGCGCGCCGCCGCCGACAGGCCGCTGACGATGGTGACCGGGGTGGAGATCACCAGGGCGCAGGGGCAGGCGATCACCAGCAGCACCAGCGCGCGGTAGACCCAGTCCAGCCAGGCACCGCCGAAGAACAGCGGCGGCAGCAACGCGGTGGCGATGGCGATGAGGAACACCACCGGGGTGTAGATGCGCGAGAACTGGTCGACGAAGCGCTGGGTCGGAGCACGCGAGCCCTGGGCCTCTTCCACGGCATGGATGATGCGCGCCAGGGTGCTGTCGTCGGCCACGCGGGTGACGCGGTATTCCAGCGCGCTTTCGCCGTTGATGGTGCCGGCGAACAGGGTGTCGCCGACCTGTTTCTCCACCGGCAGGCTCTCGCCGGTGATGGGCGCCTGGTTGACGCTGGAACGGCCGTCGAGCACCTCGCCGTCCAGTGCGATGCGCTCACCGGGGCGTACCCGCACCCGTGCGCCGAGGGCGACGGTTTTCGCCGAGACTTCCCGCCACTGCCCATCCACCTGCACCGTGGCCTGTTCCGGAGCCAGTTGCAGCAGGCCGCGAATGGCATTGCGGGCGCGGTCCAGCGACTTGGCCTCGATCAGTTCGGCGATGGCGAACAGCACTGCCACCATGGCCGCTTCCGGCCACTGGCCGATCAGCATGGCGCCGGTCACGGCGATGCTCATCAGCGCGTTGATGTTGAGGTTGCGGTTCTTCAGCGCGATCCAGCCCTTGCGGTAGGTCGGCAACCCCGCGCCGAGGATGGCGGCTACCGCCAGAGCGGCTACCAGCCATTGCGGGCCGATGGCGAACCACTCGAAGAACTCCGACGCAGCGGCGGCAACGGCGCCCAGCGCCAATGGCCACCAGGGCTTCTGCTTGGCGGGCGCGGCGGAACTCGGGGCATTCTCGTCCACCGGCTCGGCCTGCATGCCGAGGGAGGCCACCAGCTTCTGCAACGGTTCGATGCTGTCGAAGCGATGCTGCACGCGCAGCAGGCGCTGCATCAGGTTGAAGTCGAGGTCTTCCACCTCCGGTACGCGGCCCAGTGCGTCGCGTAGCAGGCGCTCCTCGGTGGGGCAGTCCATGGCCTCGATGCGCAGGCTGGTCCAGCGCAGTTCGCCGCTGGCCGCGCCGCTGGCCGCGCCGCTGGCGGCTGTTGCGGCGTCCTGCGCCAGTGCGCTGCGATCCTCGCCGTGATCGTGATCGTGATCGTGATCATGGTCATGCTTGTGCGGAGCAGGTTCGGCGGCCGGGGCGCGCAACAGCGCGCCTTTGTCGCAGCCGCAGCAGCCGGCAGCGCCGTGTTCCTGGTCTTGGGCGGGACCGTGGATGATCGGGCCCTGGCGATTGGCAGTCATGTCGTCCGTTCCTGTTTGACGAGTTGCTGCTGATTGCACACCCTGTAGCAACTACAGAGTCAAGCGTCCGCTGGCGAGGAGTCGTACATGAAGATCGGTGAACTGGCGAAACTGACCGGCTGCCCGGTGGAAACCATCCGCTACTACGAGCGTGAAGGCCTGCTGCCGGCGCCGTCGCGCAGCGAGGGCAACTACCGGCAATACGATGCCAGCCACGTCGAGCGGCTGTCGTTCATCCGTCATTGCCGGTCGCTGGACATGACCCAGGAGGAAATCCGCATCCTCCTCGGCCTGCGCGACCGCCCCGAATCCGACTGCGGCACCGCCAATCGGCTGATCGACGAGCACCTGCACCATGTCGAGGTACGCATCGCCGAGCTGCAATCCCTCAGCCAGCAACTGCGCGACCTGCGCGCGCAGTGCCAGGGGGAGGGCAGCAGCGAGGATTGCGGCATCCTGCGGGAGTTGGAGCAGCCGGCGGAGCCTTCGGTGATCCCGGAGGCCTGCGCGGAGGCGGGGCACTTGCATGTGCCCGGCGTCCATGGCCGGCATTGATCGCATTTCGTAGGAGCGAGCTTGCTCGCGAACCCGACTAGCGCCGGAGCAGATCGTAGGGCGGATAACGCGCCAGCGTTATCCGCCGATTGGGTAGCCGGCGGATAACCTGTTCCAGGTTATGCGCCCTACTGGTTGCCCATGCCAGACGTTCACGGTTGGCACTGACCGGCTCTTTGTAGGAGCGAGCTTGCTCGCGAACCCGCCCGACGCCGGATTAGCCGGTAAGTCTGTTCGCGAGCAAGCTCGCTCCTACAAGTGCGAAACCCAGCGCCCCGGCGAGAGCCAGGGCGTTTTCGTTCAGGAGTGCTCGGCCTCCGTCAGCTCATGCAGGTACTTGCGTGACAGCGCCAGGAAGCGCGGCGTGGGGCCGATGTCTTCATAGATCGGGTCGCCCTGTTCGTCCTGCGCCACCACCTTGTGCCCCTGTACGTAGGGGAAGCTCGCCTCCAGCTCCTCCAGCGCCGCGTTGACCAGTTCCCCCAACAGCTCCTCGACGCTGCGCTTGGGGTACATGTCATGCAGCGCGGCCAGACGCGCGGCCGTCTCGACGTCCAGCGGAATGCTGTACTGGTGGTTGGTCATGCGCCCCCTGGCGTTCTTTTCCCAATGGCGTACCAGCTCGCGGATTTTCATGTTCACCTCTAGGGTCGTTACGTGGCGGTCGGCCCTCGTGAGGTCGCCGCAGGTTTTCCCGTTGGTAGGGATAACTTTCAGCCTAGACGTTGTCCGAGCAGGATTGCGGGCGTTCGTCGAGCGCTTGCCTGCCGGCCCGGCCGGCGGCACTGTGAAACTGAAGCAGTGGACTCTCAAACCAAGGAGACCGTGATGCCGGATATCGATGCGCGCCTGCGCGAGGACGTTCACCTGCTCGGCGAACTGCTCGGGCAGACCATCCGCGCCCAGTACGGGCAGAGATTCCTCGACAAGATCGAGTTGATCCGTACCGGCGCCAAGGCCGCCCGGCGCGGCTCCGCCGAAGGCGCCAAGCAACTTACCGCGACCCTCGACGGCCTGGGTGAGGACGAGTTGTTGCCGGTGGCGCGCGCCTTCAACCAGTTCCTCAACCTGGCCAACATCGCCGAGCAGTACCAGCGCATCCGCCGGCGTACGCCCAAGGAGCCTGAGCCCTTCGAAAACCGCGTGCTGGGCGAACTGCTGGCGCGCCTGAGCAAATCCGGCCTGAGTGCGGAAGGCCTGGCGCGGCAGGTGGCGGACCTGGAGATCGAGCTGGTGCTCACCGCGCACCCGACCGAGGTGGCGCGTCGCACGCTGATCCAGAAGTACGACGCCATCGCCGCGCAGCTGGCCGCTGGCGACCACTCCGACCTGCTGCCCGAAGAGCGCCAGGCGGTGCAGGAAAAACTCCAGCGGCTGATCGCCGAGGCCTGGCACACCGACGAAATCCGCCGCACCCGGCCAACCCCGGTGGACGAAGCAAAGTGGGGCTTCGCGGTGATCGAGCATTCCCTCTGGCACGCGCTGCCGGCCTTTCTCCGCCACGTTGACCGCACGCTGCAGGAAAGTCTTGGTGAGCGCCTGCCGCTGAGCGCCGCGCCGATCCGCTTCGCCTCGTGGATGGGCGGCGACCGCGACGGCAACCCCAACGTCACCGCTGCCATTACCCTCGAGGTGTTGCTGCTGGCGCGCTGGATGGCGGCCGATCTCTACCTGCGTGACGTGGACAGCCTGGCCTCGGACCTTTCCATGCAACAGGCCAGCGACGAGCTGCGCGGCGAAGTCGGCGACCTCGCCGAGCCGTATCGCGCGCTGCTCAAGCAACTGCGCGAACGCCTGCGTGCCACTCGCGCCTGGGCCGAGCGCGCCATTCACAGCGGTGAGGAGCCCGGCGCCGAGGTGCTGCAGGACAATCGCGAACTGCTGGAGCCGCTACAGCTCTGCTATCGCTCGCTGCAGGCCTGCGGCATGGGCGTGATCGCTGATGGCGCGCTGCTCGATACGTTGCGTCGTGCCGCCACTTTCGGGCTGTTCCTGGCGCGGCTGGACGTGCGCCAGGACTCCACGCGCCACGCCAAGGCCATGGACGAAATCACCGAGTACCTGGGCCTGGGCAACTACGCCGAGTGGGACGAAAGCGTGCGCCAGGAGTTCCTTCTCGAAGAACTCGCCAGCCGCCGGCCGCTGCTGCCCGCGAACTACGATCCGACGCCCGAGACCGCCGAAGCCCTCGCCACCTGCCGCGTGGTGGCGCAGGCGCCCGCAGCCTCGCTGGGCTCCTACGTCATCTCCATGGCCGGGCAGCCGTCCGACGTGCTGGCCGTGCAACTGCTGCTCAAGGAGTGCGGGCTGGAACGGCCGATACGCGTGGTGCCGCTGTTCGAGACCCTCGACGACCTGGACAACGCCGGCCCCTGTATCGACCGCCTGCTCAGCCTGGACAGCTACCGCACCGGCCTGGCTGGGCCGCAGGAAGTGATGATCGGCTACTCCGACTCGGCCAAGGATGCCGGCACCCTGGCCGCCGCCTGGGCGCAGTACCGTGCGCAGGAAACACTGGTGGACATCTGCCGTCAGCACGGCGTCGAGCTGCTGCTGTTCCATGGCCGTGGCGGCACCGTCGGCCGCGGCGGCGGTCCGGCCCACGCAGCGATTCTCTCGCAGCCGCCGGGCTCGGTGGCGGGGCGCTTCCGCACCACCGAGCAGGGCGAGATGATCCGCTTCAAGTTCGGCCTGCCGGACATCGCCGAACAGAACCTCAACCTTTACCTGGCCGCCGTGCTGGAGGCGACCTTGCAGCCGCCGCCAGTGCCGGAACCGGCCTGGCGCGAAGAGATGGACCGCCTGGCCACGGATGGCTTGCTCGCCTATCGCGCGGTGGTGCGGGAGCACCCGCAGTTCGTCGACTACTTCCGCGAGGCCACGCCCGAGCAGGAACTGGGCCGCCTGCCGCTGGGCAGCCGCCCGGCCAAGCGCCGCGAGGGCGGGGTGGAAAGCCTGCGGGCGATCCCCTGGATCTTCGCCTGGACCCAGACACGCCTGATGCTGCCGGCCTGGCTGGGCTGGGAAGACGCCCTGTTCAAGGCCATCGAGCGCGGTGAAGGCGCGCTGCTGGGACGGATGCGCAAGGAGTGGCCGTTCTTCACCACCCGCATCGACATGCTGGAGATGGTGCTGGCCAAGGCCGACCGGGAGATCGCCCAACTCTACGACGAGCGACTGGTGCAATCGGAACTGCGACCATTAGGTGCGCATTTACGCGACCTATTGTCGCAGTCGGTGCGAGTGGTGCTGGGGCTTACAGGGCAATCGCAGCTGCTCGCGCACGCCGCCGAGACGCGCGAATCCATCGGTGTGCGCAATACCTACCTGGACCCGCTGCACCTGCTCCAGGCCGAGCTCCTGGCGCGCTCGCGACGCTGTACGGGCGATGCCTGCGGCGGTCTGGAGCAAGCCATGCTGGTGACGGTGGCGGGTATCGCGGCGGGTTTGCGCAACACCGGCTGAAGTACTCCTACCCCCCACCAAAGGTGGATTGCCGAGCGGCCAAATGAGATTAATTTGATGGCTGATCCCGGGTGCCGGAACGGCCCGGGATCGGCTTGTGCCGTCCCAGTGGCCGTCTTGTGTGGTGGTGGGGCGCTGTGTATCTTGGTCAACCTTTCGGCGCAGGTCTGCGCCATTCCAAGCATGATGAGATTGGCCCCACGAGGCGGATCCGTGATTTCGCTTAACAAGTATTAAGGAGCATATCGATGCGTGTGATTCTGCTCGGGGCGCCCGGTGCCGGCAAAGGTACCCAGGCTCGCTTCATCACTGAGAAGTTTGGCATTCCGCAGATTTCCACCGGCGACATGCTGCGTGCAGCGGTCAAGGCTGGCACCGAGCTCGGCCTGCAGGCCAAGAGCGTAATGGACGCCGGCGGTCTGGTCTCCGATGACCTGATCATCAACCTGGTCAAAGAGCGCATCGCTCAGCCCGATTGCGCCAAGGGCTTCCTGTTCGACGGCTTCCCGCGCACCATTCCCCAGGCCGAGGCCATGAAGGAAGCGGGCGTCTCCATCGACCATGTGGTCGAGATCGCCGTGGAAGACGAAGAGATCGTCGGCCGCATCGCCGGTCGCCGCGTGCACCCGGCCTCGGGCCGCGTCTACCACGTCGAGCACAATCCGCCGAAGGTGGAAGGCAAGGACGACGAGACCGGTGAAGAGCTGATCCAGCGCGAAGACGACAAGGAAGCCACCGTGCGTCACCGCCTGTCGGTCTACCACTCGCAGACCAAGCCGCTGGTCGACTTCTACCAGAAGCTGGCCGCTGCCGAAGGCACCCCGAAGTACACCTGCGTCGAAGGCGTCGGTTCGGTTGAGCAGATCACCGCCAAGGTGCTCGGCGCCCTGAACTGATCCTGCTTCAGCACAGCCAAAGGCCCGCACACGCGGGCCTTTGGCGTTTATAATGCCCACCCTTTTTATCGCCCTGTTCTTAACGTCCTATGGAAAACACCATGCCCACGCTGCTGGCCCTGGATACCTCGACCGAAGCCTGTTCCGTCGCCCTGCTGCATGACGGCCGCCGGTTCGTACGCCACGAGGTGATCCCGCGCCTGCACGCCCAGCGCCTGCTGCCCATGGTGCAGGACATCCTCGGCGAGGCCGGCATTGCGCTGTCCGCCGTGGACGCCATCGCCTTCGGTCGTGGGCCGGGCGCGTTCACCGGCGTGCGCATTGCCATCGGTGTGGTGCAAGGCCTGGGCTTCGCTCTGCGGAAGCCGGTGCTGCCCATCTCCGATCTGGCGGTGCTGGCCCAGCGCGCCTACCGCGAGCACGGCGCCCATCAGGTGGCTGCGGCCATCGATGCGCGCATGGACGAGGTGTACTGGGGCTGCTACCGCCTGGAACAGGGCGAAATGCGCCTGGCTGGAGCCGAGGCAGTGCTGCCGCCCGAACGTGTCGAACTGCCGGGTGATGCCCAGGGCGAGTGGTTCGGCTCCGGTACTGGCTGGGGCTTCGAGGAGCGCCTGGCGGTGAAGGTTGCCGCCCACGACGCCAGCCTGCTGCCGCACTCCGAAGACCTGCTGACCCTGGCCGAATTCGCCTGGGCACGCGGCGAGGCGGTTGACGCAGAGCAGGCCCAGCCGGTGTACCTGCGCGATAACGTGGCGACCCCCAAGAAAGCCTGACCTGTGCCAATTGACCACAGTCGAGCCCGCTCGCTAGAGTGACCGTATTCCCTCCGAGTTTCTTCCATGCGTATCGACGGCTTCACTTCCCTTTCCCAGACACCGGAGCGCGGTTCCCGTACGGGCACTGCGGTCACTCCGTATCGGGAAGTGCAGCGTGACGTCGAGACCCGCCGCGAACAGCCCGCGCCGACCTCGGCCAGTCAGGGGCTCGACTCGCAGCCCCAGGCACGTCGCGTGGAATCCTCCAGCGCCAGCAGCTACGGCGTGCCGGCGACCCTGCGCGATAACCTCGAGTACCAGCGCCCGCTGAGTTCCCGCGCGGCCCAGGCGCTGGCCAGATACACCAGCACCGCCAGCATGGCCGGCCCGTACGAAGGCCAGGAAGTCGTCGGTCTCGACCTTTACGCCTGATGCAACTGCCGTATTACCTTGGCTGCCCCTCCTGGAACGAGCCCGCCTGGCGCGGCACTTTCTATCCCGCTGACCTGCGTCCCGCCGACACCCTGGGTTTCTACTCCCAGGTGTTCAATGCCGTGGAAGGCAACACCACCTTCTATGCCCGCCCCAGCGCCGACACCCTGGCGCGCTGGGCGCAGACCATGCCGGAGACTTTCCGCTTCTGCGCCAAACTGCCCCGTGACATCAGCCACGAAGGCGACCTGCGCGGGCAGCTGGAAAACACCCAGGACTTCCTCGACCTGCTGGCACCGCTGGGCAAGCGCGTGGCGCCGCTGTGGCTGCAGGTTTCCGCCAGCTTCGGCCCGGATCGCCTGGGCGAGCTGGCCGCCTGGCTGGAGGCTTTCTCCGAGCGCCGCATCGCCGTGGAAGTGCGCCACCCGGCCTTCTTCGCCAAGGGAGACGAGGAGCGGGCGCTTAACCGCCTGCTGCTGGACCGTGGCGTCGAACGCATCTGCCTGGACTCGCGGGCTTTGTTCTCCGTGCAATCCGACGACCCGGCCGTGCTCCATGCCCAGTCGAAGAAGCCCAAGGTGCCAGTGCGCCCGGCGGCCTTCAGCGACAGCCCGCAGGTACGCTTCATCGGCGGGCCGGACCTGGACGCCAATCTCGCCCACCTCAGGCCCTGGATCGGCAAGGTTGCCGAGTGGATCGAGCAGGGCCTGACGCCCTACGTCTTCCTCCATACCCCGGACAACCACCGTGCGGCCGAACAGGCGCAGCGCTTCCACGTCTTGTTGCGTGAGCGCCTGCCGGGGCTGCCGTCGCTGTTCGAGCCCAAGCCGGAAGTGGAGCAGCTCGGCCTGCTCTGAGCCGGCAACTGTGCATGGCGCCCAACGAGCGAGGGGACTAACCTGCTCCTTCCCTCGTTCGGCCAGGAGACAGCCATGACCTCGCAACCCTTGCGCAGCCAACAGGAACGCGGCGAAGCCTTTCGCGCGCTGCACCAGCGCGACGGCCTGTTCGTCCTGCCCAACCCCTGGGATGCCGGCTCGGCAAAGATGCTCGCCCACCTGGGCTTTGTAGCCCTGGCGACCACCAGCGCGGGGTTGGCCTTTGCCCTCGGTCGGCGCGACGCCGAAGGCGCGGTGAGTCGTGACGAAGCACTGGCCAATGCGCGCGAGATAGTTGAAGCGACGCCGCTGCCGGTCGCTGCCGATCTGGAGAACGGCTACGGCGATGCGGCGGAAGACTGCGCAGAAACCATCCGTCTTGCCGCCGCCTGCGGGCTGGTCGGCGGCTCCATCGAAGACGCCACCGGCCGCCCGGATGCGCCGATCTACCCGCTGGAGCTGGCAGTAGAGCGAGTTACCGCCGCCGTGCAGGCTGCCCGAGCGCTGCCATTCACCTTCACCCTGGCGGCGCGGGCGGAGAACTTCCTGCACGGTCGCGTCGACCTGGACGACACCATCCGCCGCCTGGTGGCCTTCGCCGAAGCCGGTGCCGACGTGCTCTACGCGCCAGGCCTGAAGACCCGCGAGGAAATCGCCGCCGTGGTCAGCGCCGTGGCGCCGCGCCCGGTCAACGTGCTGGTGGGCTCGCCGGCGCTGCAGCTTGGCCTGGAGGAGCTGGCCGAGCTCGGTGTGAAGCGCATCAGCGTCGGTTCCTGCCTGGCGCGGGCGGCCTATGGCGCCTTCTTCAGCGCTTCCGAGGCATTGGCCAAAGGCGAGCTGAAACCCCTGCATGGCGCCATGCCGTTCGACCGGATCAACCAGTTGTTCCGCGGCTGACGTCGAGCCCTCCGGCCATGCGCTGCGGTAGAATCGCGGTTTTTTCCAGGATCGCCCCGCCATGACCGAAGTCCTCACCCCGCCGCGCATCGTCGTCCAGGCGCTGGCGCCAGCCTGGCAGGCCGCCGCCGAGCAGTGGGCGCAGCGGCTCGGGCTGCCGATGGGCGAGGGGGATGCGGATTTCGCCCTGCAACTGGGCGACGACGGTTTGCAGTTGCTGCAACTGGGGCCGGACTCGCCCGGCCCGGTGCGGGTGGATTTCCTCGAAGGGTCCGCCGCGCATCGCCGGCAGTTCGGTGGCGGCGCCGGGCAAATGATCGCCAAAGCCGTCGGCATCCAGCAGGGCGTGCGTCCCCATGTGCTGGACGCCACCGCTGGCCTGGGCAAAGACGCCTTCGTACTGGCGACCCTGGGTTGCGAGATGGACCTGACCGAGCGCCAGCCGATCATCGCCGCGCTGCTGGAAGACGGGCTGGCTCGTGCCGCAGGGGATTTCGAGGTGGGTGCCATCGTCGCGCGCATGCGCCTGTTGCAGGGCAACGCCATCGAGCGCATGGCCGCCTGGGAAGGGGAGGCGCCGCAGGTGATCTACCTCGACCCGATGTTTCCGCACCGCGACAAGAGTGCGCTGGTGAAGAAGGAAATGCGCCTGTTCCGCCCGCTGGTGGGCGATGACCTCGACGCTCCGGCACTACTGCAAGCCGCACTGAAACTGGCCAGCCACCGCGTGGTGGTCAAGCGTCCGCGCAAGGCGCCGATCATCGAGGGCGGCAAACCCAGCTACAGCCTGGAAGGCAAGTCCAGCCGCTATGACATCTATCCGCTGAAAAGCCTGAAGGGCTGACGCATCCATCTGCCGAGTGGAGGCTTTTCGTAGGAGCGCACTTCGCCCGCGATCCAGCCCCGCTGCGCAGATGATCGCGGACGGAGTCCGCACCTACCGGTTGAATCCGGCGCGGCTCTTGTCGGAGCGAGCTTGCTCGCGAACCCGCCCAGCGTCGGAGCGGCCGGGAGGTCCGTTCGCGAGCAAGCTCGCTCCTACGAAAAGCAGCTGGTCAGGGCGCGAAAGCCTTGAGGAACAACGCCACCACTTCCTGCACATGCGCCTCGGCTTCCTCCGGGGTCGGCGGATTCTCGCAGCCGATCAGCAGGCGGAAGTGCACGCAGCCCTGCACCAGCATCAGGAAATGCTCGGCCGCCCGGCGCGGGCAGTCCATCTTCATCTTGCCCTGCTGGCGAGCCTGCTCCAGCAGGCGCTCCATCTGGTCCAGCACACGCTGCGGCCCGGCCTCGAAGAACAGTTGCGAGAGGTGCGGGTTGCCCGCGCCCTGGGCGACCATCAGCCGGCTCAGGGCGATCGCCTCGGGGCTGTTGATCAACTGATTGAAGCCGCGGCCCAGGTTCAGCAGAAGGCTTTCCAGCGGCGCATCGGCCGGCGGCTCGGCGAACAGCTCGGGCATGCGCTCGGCGCACTTGGCCTGCACCGCTTCGACGAACAGCGTCTCCTTGTCCGTGAAGTGGCTGTACACGGTGAGCTTGGACACCCCGGCCTCGGCGGCAATGGCCTCCATGCTGCTGCCGTCGTAGCCGTAGCGGACGAACAGCTCCTTGGCGGCCTCGAGAATGGCCTTGCGCTTGGCCGGATCCTTGGGGCGACCTGGTCCGTTGGATGAGTTCGATGGTGACATGTCTTTACATTTCTAATACTGGACTGATGGGTTCTGTATTTTTACTATACCGGTGAGTATAAGAATTCCAACCGCGTTTTGCGAAAGGTCACACATCATGTTCCGCCATGCTCTGTCTGTCGCGCTGCCTGCTGCCTTCATCCTTTCCCTTTCGGCCTGCGGTAACGGCGAGCCACCCAAGCCTGCGATACGCCCGGCTATCGTGGTGCAGCCGGAGCCGGCGCGGGACATCACCGAAGCCTATCCCGGTGAAGTGCATGCCCGCCACGAGCCGGAACTGGCCTTCCGCATCGGTGGCAAGGTCAGCAAGCGCCTGGTGGAAACCGGCGAGCGGGTGAAGAAGGACCAGCCCCTGGCGGAACTCGATCCTGAAGACGTTCGCCTGCAACTGGAAGCTACGCGCGCCCAGGTGGCTGCTGCCGAGGCCAACCTGCAGACCGTGCGCTCCGAATACACCCGCTACAAGACCCTGCTGGAACGCCAGTTGGTCAGCCAGTCGCAGTTCGACAACATCGAGAACACCTACCGCGCCGGCGCGGCGCGGGTGAAGCAGATACGTGCCGAATACGACGTGGCCAGCAACCAGGCCGGCTACGCCGTGCTGCGCTCGCCCCAGGACGGCGTGATCGCCACCCGCCGGGTTGAAGTGGGGCAGGTGGTTGCCGCCGGCCAGACCGTTTTCACCCTGGCCGCCGATGGCGACCGCGAGGTGCTGATCAGCTTCCCCGAGCACGCTTTCGAGCGCTTCCGCGTTGGCGAGGCGGTGAGCGTCGAACTCTGGTCGCAGCGTGACAAACGCTTCAGCGGCAAGATCCGCGAGCTGTCGCCAGCGGCCGATCCGCAATCGCGCACCTTCGCCGCGCGAGTCGCCTTCGACGACCCCAAGGTGCCGGCCGAACTGGGCCAGAGCGCGCGCGTCTACATCCTTGCCGAGGGCACCGTGCCACTGGCCGTGCCGCTCGCCGCACTGACTTCCGAAGCCGGTCAGCCGTTCGTCTGGGTGGTCGATCCGAAGACATCCACCTTGCATCGTCGCCTGGTGCGCATTGGCCCTTACGCCGAGGATCGCGTGCCGGTGCTCGAAGGCCTGAAGGACGGCGACTGGGTGGTGGCAGCGGGTGTACAGGTGCTGCGTGAAGGTCAGGAGGTACGGCCTGTCGACCGGGAGAACCGGTCGATCAAGCTGGTGGCGAAGGAGTAACGCCCGATGCAATTCAACCTCTCCGCCTGGGCGCTGCACAACCGCTCCATCGTCCTCTACCTCATGCTGCTGCTGGGTATCGTCGGCACGCTGTCCTATTCCAAGCTGGGGCAGAGCGAAGACCCGCCGTTCACCTTCAAGGCCATGGTGGTGAAGACCAACTGGCCGGGTGCGACCGCTGAGGAAGTCTCGCGCCAGGTCACCGAGCGCATCGAGAAGAAGCTGATGGAAACCGGCGACTTCGACCGCATCATTTCCTTCTCCCGCCCCGGTGAATCCCAGGTGACCTTCGTCGCCCGCGAGGACTTCCATTCCCGCGACATTCCCGAGCTCTGGTACCAGATCCGCAAGAAGGTCAACGACATCCGCTACACCCTGCCACAGGGCATCCAGGGGCCGTTCTTCAACGACGAATTCGGCACCACCTTCGGCAATATCTACGCACTGTCGGGCAAGGGCTTCGACTACGCGGTGCTCAAGGACTACGCCGACCGCCTGCAACTGCAACTGCAACGCATCAAGGACGTCGGCAAGGTCGAACTGATCGGCCTGCAGGACGAGAAGATCTGGATCGACCTGTCCAACACCAAGCTCGCCACCCTCGGCCTGCCGCTGGCCGCCGTTCAGAAAGCGCTGGAAGAACAGAACGCGGTGACCGCCACCGGCTTCTTCGAGACGGCGACTGACCGCGTGCAACTGCGGGTGTCCGGGCGTTTCGATTCGGTGGAGGACATCCGTTCCTTCCCGATCCGCGTCGGTGACCGGACCTTCCGTATCGGCGACGTGGCCGAGGTGCATCGTGGCTTCAACGACCCGCCTGCTCCGCGCATGCGCTTCATGGGCGAGGACGCCATCGGCATCGCCGTGGCCATGAAAGACGGCGGCGACATCCTGGTGCTGGGCAAGAAACTCGACGCCGAATTCGAACGCCTGCAGCAGACGCTGCCGGCAGGCATGGAGCTGCGCAAGGTGTCCGACCAGCCGGCGGCCGTGCGCGAAGGCGTGGGCGAGTTCGTCCGCGTGCTGGCCGAGGCGCTGATCATCGTGCTGCTGGTGAGCTTCTTCTCCCTCGGCCTGCGCACCGGCCTGGTGGTGGCGCTGTCGATCCCGCTGGTGCTGGCGATGACCTTCGCCTGCATGTACTACTTCGGCATCGGCCTGCACAAGATTTCCCTCGGCGCGCTGGTGCTGGCGCTGGGGCTATTGGTGGACGACGCCATCATCGCCGTGGAGATGATGGCGGTGAAGATGGAGCAGGGCTACGACCGGCTCAAGGCGGCGAGTTACGCCTGGACCAGCACGGCCTTCCCGATGCTCACCGGCACCCTCGTCACGGCCGCCGGCTTCCTGCCCATCGCCACCGCGCAGTCGGGTACCGGTGAATACACCCGCTCGCTGTTCCAGGTGGTGACCATTGCGCTTGTGGTGTCGTGGATCGCCGCCGTGGTCTTCGTGCCCTACCTGGGCGAGAAGCTGCTGCCTGATCTCGCCAAGCGCCATGCGGAAAAACACGGAGGCAGCGACAAGGGCCATGACCCGTACTCCACGCCTTTCTACCAGCGCTTCCGCCGCGTGGTGGAGTGGTGCGTGCGCTACCGCAAGACAGTGATCCTGCTGACAGTTGCAGCCTTCATCGGCTCGATCATGCTGTTCCGCCTGGTGCCGCAGCAGTTCTTCCCGCCATCGGCGCGCCTGGAACTGCTGGTGGACCTGAAGCTGGCCGAAGGCGATTCGCTCACCGCCACCACCGAGCAGGTCAAGCGCCTGGAGAAAATGCTCGCCGAGCATCCGGGCATCGACAACTACGTGGCTTACGTCGGCACCGGCTCGCCGCGCTTCTACCTGCCGCTGGACCAGCAACTGCCGGCGGCAAGCTTCGCCCAGTTCGTAGTGTTGGCGAAGAGCCTGGAGTCCCGCGAAGAGATTCGTCAGTGGCTGATTAAGCACATGAACGAAGACTTCCCGACCCTGCGCACCCGCATCAGTCGCCTGGAGAACGGCCCGCCGGTGGGCTACCCGGTGCAGTTCCGCGTTTCCGGCGAGCACATCCCGGAAGTCCGCGAGCTGGCGCGCAAGGTCGCCGACAAGATGCGCGAGAACCCCCACGTGGTGAACGTACACCTGGACTGGGAGGAGCCGAGCAAGGCGATCTTCCTCGACATCGACCAGGAACGCGCCCGCGCCCTGGGTGTAAGCACCTCGGACATCTCGCAGTTCCTGCAGAGCTCGCTGACCGGTTCCACCGTCAGTTACTACCGCGAAGACAACGAGCTGATCGAAATCCTCCTGCGTGGCGACGAGCGCGGCCGGCATGACCTGTCGCAGCTGCCGAGCCTGTCGATGCAGACCAGCAGTGGCCGCAGCGTGGCGCTGTCACAGGTGGCGACCCTGGAGTACGGCTTCGAGGAAGGCATCATCTGGCGGCGCAACCGCCTGCCCACCGTGACCGTGCGCGCCGACATCTACGACGACTCGCTGCCGGCAACGTTGGTGAAGCAGATATCGCCGACGCTGGACCCGATCCGCGCCGAGCTGCCCGACGGCTACCTGCTGGACGTCGGCGGCACCGTGGAGGATTCGGCCAAGGGCCAGAACTCGGTGAACGCCGGCGTGCCGCTGTTCATCGTGGTGGTGCTCAGCCTGCTGATGATCCAGCTGCGCAGCTTCTCGCGGATGATCATGGTGTTCCTCACCGCGCCCCTGGGGCTGATCGGCGTGACGCTGTTCCTGCTGATCTTCCAGAAGCCCTTCGGCTTCGTCGCGATGCTCGGCACCATCGCCCTGGCGGGGATGATCATGCGCAACTCGGTGATCCTGGTGGACCAGATCGAGCAGGACCGCGCCCACGGCATGAACACCTGGCACGCCATCATCGAGGCCACGGTGCGGCGCTTCCGCCCCATCGTGCTGACCGCCCTGGCCGCCGTGCTGGCGATGATCCCGCTGTCGCGCAGCGTGTTCTTCGGCCCGATGGCGGTGGCGATCATGGGCGGCCTGATCGTTGCCACGGCGCTGACCCTGCTGTTCCTGCCGGCGCTCTATGCGGCCTGGTTCCGGGTGAAGAAAGAGACCTGACGACCGCTCTTCGGCTTTCTGTAGGAGCGAGCTTGCTCGCGAACTTGCTTCCCGGCGAATCCGGCGTTGGGCGGGTTCGCGAGCAAGCTCGCTCCTACAGGTTGCTGCCAGTGCCGCCCTCCGGTGTAGGGCGAATTACGCGCAGCGTTATCCGCCGTCCGACCCTCTGAAGCGAATCACCCGACAGACGAGAACCCTTCGACCTGTCACTCTCGCTGTCCTTTCCTGAGCACGGTTCCCAAGCCCGGATCACTCCGTCAGGCGCGGGGCGTTCATTCAGGAACCGCCTGACTCATCAACGGCGTTGCGGTCCTACAAGGCCACTGCTTAGCGTTCTCTCCGCCACGGAACAGTCGTGGTCAGGTGTGGAAGCCTGTAGCGTTTGAGTATTGCTGTAGCAGGGATGGTCCGGCCTTTTCGAAGGCCGGACCGACTCTGGTTGTCTATGGCGGACCGTGTGAGGCGGGCTTCGGCCCGGCCGGATATTGGTCCCAAACGCCCGGTCTTCCACCCTTGCACGGTCCGCCTCCCTTTCCGGGATGGCGGTTTTCCAGCTGTACAGGGAGAAACCGCATGAACCCTTCGACGATGTTCCCGGCCGACAACGGCCTGAGCTTCCACACCTTCCAGCGCTACGATCGATTTTTGCGCGGCCTGATGATTGATCGTCAGGCCTGGTTCCCCGCCCGTGACCTGGCGCGCCTGACCAACTGCGATGTGAGCGGCCGCACTACCCGCAAGCTCGACCCCGATCAGTACCGCTGGGAACGCTTGGCCGGCAGTCCGGAGGACCAACTGCTGGTCAGCGAAAGCGGCCTCTACACCCTGCTGCTGGTGTACTTCTACCACCCGGAAAACCGCAGCCTGCGACAGTGGCTGAGCAACGAAGTGGTACCGGCTTTGCGTGATGCTCAGATGCCGGCCGGTTATGGCCCACGTCAGGCTATGCGTGAGGTGCAGGGCTACCCGCTGGCGGTTCTGGAATGGCAAGGCAGCGTCTGGCTGCGCTTCGGCGACGCCGCCCGCGTGCTGGAGCGCGGCGGCAACACGTAGGATGACGTGGAGCGCAGCGATACCCATCGCTCGCGGCTCGCCTATTGGAGCATGCCATGCCCGCGATCGCGCGCATGGCGCGCTCCTGTAATCCGCTGCTCATGCAGGGACTGCACGTTCGCGGTCTCTACAGCGTTCCGGTGTCGATCTCGTGCGAAGTGGTGAATGTCCAGTACGTCTCTGGCCTAAAATGGCGTAGGAAGCCCCTGGCGAGACTTTGCGCACAGGTGTGCCTCTCAAGCATTTCTGGTTAAGAATCAGAAAGATCCTCTATAGAAATAGGAATAAAAAGGAGGCTGACAGAGGCGGAAGGTCGGTAACCGGCCACCCAGCCCGCACCCGGTGCGCCACGCGTGCCCTCCCCATGACAGTGGGCCAAGCCCAAGGCAGGACAGCATGAAACTGCGAAAAGAAATCGAAAACACCATCCGGGAAGCGCGTGAAGACCGCGCCAACGCAGCGTTGGCGATCTGTGTATTGCTTGAGGAGAAGCTGGGGCTTTCACAGAACGGCTGGTTCGACGATGACCCGCTTGCACTGCAAGCCATCAATGATTGGAAGGCTTCCGCCGCTATCCAGCACCGGAGTTGAGTGCTACGGGAGAGGGCATCGCTAGTACTTGATCTCCATGAACAGAAAAAAGCCCGGCAGTAGCCGGGCTTTTCTTTGTCGTTCGGGCGGCAATCAGAGCACTCCGAACACCTTCTTCGCCAGCCCGGTAGCGGCGGCGGTCGGGTTCTGGCGGATGGTCTTCTCCTGCTCGGCGATGAGCTTGAACAGACCGTCCAGCGCTTCCTCGGTCACGTAGTTCTCGATATTCGCGCTCTTCGCATCGACTACGCCAAAGGCGGCGGCCTGGCTGGCGAAGGCGTTGTACTGCTTGGCCACGCCAACCTGATCAGTGGTCTGCTTGATGATTGGCAGGAACTTGGCGCGCAACTGCTCGCGGCTGCTGCGGTTCAGGTAGTCGGTGGCGGAGTGGTCGCCGCCCTGAAGGATGCCCTTGGCGTCGGTCACGCTCATCTTCTTCACGGCATCTACCAGCAGCACCTGGGCCTGCGGCATGGCGGCCTCGGCAGCCTTGTTCATGCTCGCTTCGAGCTGGTCGACCTGGGCTCCCATGCCGAACTGCTTCATGGTCTTGGCAGCCTTGCCCAGCTTGCCGGGCAGTTCGATGCGTACGGCCGGGTCATTGCTGAAGCCGCCGGGCTGGCTGAGCTGCTTCACGGCCACCTGTGCTCCCTGGGTCAGCGCATCCTTCAGGCCGCCGGTGGCGTCGCTCTGGCTGAGGTCGGAGAGGGACAGGGCGAAGGCATTGACGGACAGCAGGGCGCCGGCCAGCAGAACGGGGAATCGCAGCATCAAGACTTCCTTGGACGAAACTCAACGGTTTTCAAGACCGCTGACTTGGAGAATGGAGGGGGGAGATTAACGGAGGTTGGCCGCCGGGGAAAACCCGGCGGCGCGGTGAATCAGCGCACGGGGTCGACGCGGACGCGTAGCGGCTGCTGATCGCTGCCGTCGAGTTTGACGCTGTGGCGTTCAGTCGTGATGAACAGCAGTTGACCGTTGGCTTCGATACGAGCGCTGACGGCGTAGCTGTGGCCCGGCTTGACCTGGTTGTGGTCGTAATCCAGGTGGAACGCCAGCGGCACCTGGCGGCCGGGTTCCAGCTGCTGCTGGGCCAGGTCGATGGCCGGAGCGTCGGCCAGCGAGACGTCCTGCAGGCTGACGGTGACCTGGGCCGTAGGCGGCAGGGCGCTGCGCTGCAGGTAGAAGACTTCACCGTCGAGCGAGGCCTTGTCGCCGGAGGAAGTGGAACTGCAGGCGGCGAGCAGGCCGGTCATCAGCAGCAGGGGAAGGGTTTTCATGAGGGAGCTCTCCTTGGATCCAGGCGCGTCAGACCATTGTGGGTGACTTTGGTTTCCGCGCCATGATCTGGGTGAGCGTCGAGTTATTTCACGATGCGTCCGAAGAGGTTCTGGAACATGACCTGATCGCGGCCATCGGTGAGGTCATACAGCGAGTAGTAATGGCTGAGTCGCGCACCGCCGTCGCGGGTCAGCGGGTCCCAGGTCAAGTTGGCCCGGCGCATGGTGGAACTGCTCATCAGCTCGTCGAAGGGGATCGACACGTACATGCCCTTGTCGAAGCTGCCTTCGCCGTAGGCTTGCTTGTCGGCGGTGGTCAGCGTGACCCAGGCGCCGAAGCGCACGCCGTTCCTGAACTGGCGGGACAGGTCGAGGGTGCCGCCCCAATCGCGTGCCAGATAGCGGCCGGCGCTGGCAGTGGCGAGAATGTCCTGGAAGCCGGTCTGCCAGTAGAGCGTGACGAACCCGGTCGCCACCTGATAGTCGCGCAGGCCGAAGTGCTGGTCGAACTCGCGCTGGCGAACCAGGTCGAGGTTGGCGCCCAGCGCCCAGTCTTCGTTCATCGGGCGATACAGCAATTCGCCGCCCACGCCGGCATACATGCTTTCCAGATAGCCGCCGTAGACCATGCCATAGAGGTCCTGGTCCAGCCGTGCGGTCTTGTTCAGCTGGAAGTTTTGCAGCATGACGTTGGAGGTCGTCATGTACTCGCGAACATCGGTCCGCACGCGCGGCAGGTTGCTCGGCGCGTCGTAGGTGAAGTTGTCGAAGTTGTTGAACAGGTTGACGCTGAGCAGGCCGTTCGCCCACAGGCTGGGCGAGAAGCGGTACTCACTGTCGAGGTCGGCGGTGAACTGGTAGAGCAGGAAGTCGTTCGGCCCACCGATGCTCTGGTTGTAACCCAGGCCGACGTTGTAGCTGAACGGATCAGGCTTCTGCTGATAGAGCAGCTCTTCATGCTGAGGCAGCGGCACATTCTGTTCGGTGGTGCGGCGCAGGTCTTCCAGAGGGCGTTCCTGGTTGGCGACGTCACGAAACACGTTGCGCGGCACGCTGGTTTCAACCACCGGTTGGCCGTACTTGGTATCGACGACGGTGAACCAGCGGACGTTGTCATCGCTGCTGTTGTCG
Source organism: Pseudomonas sp. (assembly GCF_002796985.1). Taxonomy (GTDB): domain Bacteria; phylum Pseudomonadota; class Gammaproteobacteria; order Pseudomonadales; family Pseudomonadaceae; genus Pseudomonas. The sequence goes on from NZ_PEKX01000002.1 coordinate 222,848, forward strand.
AGAATGCGCGCGGTACGCCCGACGGCTTCGGGTGGATACAGGTAGCGGGTCTGCTCGCCATAGACCACGACTTCTTGATCTTTACGCGTGATGCGCTCGACCTTGTAGCCGGCATTCTGCTCGACGCGGCGGGATACATCTGCCCAATCCACCGAGTCCGCATTGCGCCCAGCAGCGCGCTCTGCCAATGGCTCAGGGGCAGGATCGTTGACTTTGGCCGGTGCCGTGCGAGAGGCGAAGTTGGTGTGCAGGGTGATGCCGAACATGGCGGTATTGCCGCGCTCGAAGGCGGCGTGCAGGTCAATAGCGTCGCTGGCCTTGAAGACCATGCCGATGTTGAAGGGGGAGTCCTGCTTCTGGTTGTTGCTCAGCGGCTCGTGCTGGTAGTCGTTGCCGTCATATTCGAGCTTGAAGGACAGGGGGGCCCACGGAGTCTGCCAGTTGATGCCGCCGAAGAGGGAGGGGCGGCCTCGGAAGTAGGAGTTCGAATTGACTGAGCCGGCTGTATCGACCGTGCCCGTTGGTGCGGGGCGGGTTTTGAATCGGTCGTCAATCCAGCCCAGAGGATTGTCCAGTTCTCCTCTATTACCGATATAGCCCCAGGCGAGTCCCAGGCTGAAATCCAGGTCCCCTACACGCTTGTTTCCGACAAAATATTCGCTGGAAAAGAGGCCGGTACCGCCCACATCGCGACCGCCTAGCGCAATCTCTGGAGTCCAGCGACTTTCCTGCAGCAGGCGGAATTTGACGTCGAAGGCTTTGTCCTTGGCGCTCTGATCACCACTGAGATCTTTCGAGCCGTACTTGCGGTTGCTGATGGAGGTGTAACGGAAGGTGCTTTCCATCCAGTCAAAAGGCTGCAAGGAAAAGCTGTAGCGCGAGTACGGATCGGTACGGTTGGCATTGAGACTGATTTCACCCGCCGGCGCCATTCGCGCCGTGGGCGTCTGCAACAGGCCCACGCCACCGAAGTCGTTCTGGGTATAGCGGGGAGCGGCACCGGCAAGACCGGCGCCTGCCAGCAGCAGGAAAAAGCCGTGACGAAGATTCATGGCAACTCCGCTGGCAGAGGCTGAGTGGCGATGAACTCGGCCAGCTCGCGATTAAGGTTCGGGACGATGGCGTCGATGTCGGCGGCATCCAGGGGTACCAGCAGGACCGCGCCGGGAGCCGGGGGGGGGGCTTCCTCGCGGTTCCACAGGGCGATGCCCAGACGCGTGACCTTGCCGTCGGGCTGGATCAGATAGAGGTAATCCGGGTCTGCCTCGGCCAGGGCCGGGCATTGCTGGGTGTAGCGATAGGCTTGCTGCAACGCGGTGAACGGCAGGGTGCAGTCGCTCGATACCGCACCGGTGACGCGAACGCTGTCAGGGCGAGGCGGGAAGATCAGGCGATCCCCCCCCCTGGAGTTTGGGGGAGTGCGCGGTGTTCAGCTCCACCGCGAGCGGATCAAGCGGGTAGATTCGCCGGCCGGTGACGGGAAGCGGCCTCACCTGTTCGTTCAGTCGTTGGGCCGCACTCGCCAGGCCGGGCTTCTGCTGAAGCAGGGCGAGGCGTTGCAGCTGGATCAGATCGAACAGAACCCCGGCTTTCAGTCGCTGTTGGTCCTGCGTCAGGCTCAGGCGTTGCCAGGAGGCGCCGAGCCAGTAACTCTGGGGAGAAACTTTCAGTTGCGCCAGCAGGTCGCCCAGGCGAAGCCCTTCGGCGATTTGCTTTTCTCCCGGGGCGGGCAGGTCACCCAGCACTTCGATGCGGGTATTCGCTTGGGCGCAAGCGAAGGCAAGCAGGCCGGCGGCGAGCAGGCATAGACGGAGGAGGATCATGGTTTCCTCCGTAGTGGGCGCAGTTGGGTAATGGTGACGTTCAGGCTGGGGGTAACCTGCTGGCGGCTTTGCAGAACAAAGCCGTCGTTGGGGTCGACCCAGTAGCGGTTGGAAGCGGACATGCCCTTGATGGGCGAGCTCAGGTGTTCATCGACTCGCAGTAGGGCATGGTCCTGATCCAGGATTCGTACAGTCTCGATGCCGACGGGGGCCAGGCTGCCGCTGAGCGGAACGCCCAGTTGATAGCCTGGCCCGAGGTCGATCCAGCGTTGGCTGGCCTGGCCTTTTACGACTCTCTGCAATCCACTGTGGAAGGGCGAATCAACAGTCAGCCGGGTGCCCAGCAGGTCGTCAGGGAAGCCGAGAGTGCGGACCACGATGCCATCCTGAAGCAGCAGCAACTGGTTCGATGAGGCGCGCCAGTACTGCAGATCGCCTTGGACACGCACCAGGGCCATGACCGCCGAGCCGTACTTGGTGGTGACCTGAATCTGGTAGTAGGGCAGGGCATCGACCTGGGCTTGGGTCACTTCCAAAGAAGCGGGTCCATTCAGACTGGCGCCCAGCGTATTCAGGGAACCCTGCATCAGCGGGTTACAGGCACACAAGGACGCGGATGCCGCGATCAGCCCCAGTAAGCGGAAGGCATTCATGACGGATCAGTTGTTGTTGAGGTTGCGCTGGACGGTCGAACCCGTGCCAACGATGCCGGCCGAGGGCACCAACTGGCTGATCAGACGGTTCCAACGAGTGACGCCGGCCGGGCCGACGTAGACGACGTCCTGCGGTTGCAGCTGGAACTGCTGGGCCAGGATGAAGGCGGTGGGCGAATTGGCGTCGAGCTGGAACACCTTGGCGGGCTCCTTCTCGAGGTTTTCCACGCCACGGATGACGTACACCGCCTTGCCATCGGCGGTGGTCTGGTTCAAACCGCCCACACTGCCCAGGGCATCCGCCAGGTTCATTTCTCGGGTCTTGAAGGTCAGGGCGCGCGGCGCGTTGACCTCGCCCATCAGGTAGACCTTCTTGCGGTCGTTGTAGGGCAGGTAGATGCGGTCGCCGTCTTTCAGGTAGAGGTTGTACAGGTCCGATCCCTGTGCAGTGTTCAAGGCGTCCAGGTTCAGGCGGTAGACCTGGTTATCCCGCTTCAGCGTCAGGCCGGAAAGGTCTGCGTTGGTAGTGTCCAATTCGGCTGCGCCGATGGCCTCCATCAAGGTCAGCGGTGTAGCGGTGATCGCTTGCGGACCAGCCTTGACGAAGGCGCCATTGAGCAGCACACGCTGGCTGGCAAAACGCAGAACGGCGATGTCGATCTGCGGCTCTTCTACATAAGCGGAAAGCGCCTGGCTGATCGTCTTGCGGACGTCTTCAATCGTACGTCCGGCGACCTTCAGGGTGCCGATGTAGGGATAGAACAGCGTGCCGTCTGGGCGAACCAGACGCCCGTTGGCGTCGGTCTGCTGCTGTTGGCCGGCAGGGGAGGTGAGCTCGGGGTGGTCCCAGACGGTGATGTAGAGCAGGTCGCCGGCTCCGATCCGATAGCTTTCGGGGTAGAAGCTGGTCAGCTCTGCTGGGATCGACTCCGTGCTCTGTGTCGCGCCCTCTACCGACAGCAGCTTAGGGGTGATCTGTACCAGTTGAACGCGGCTGGATTCGGCCGAGTCTTCGTGCAGCAGTCGCCCGGTATCCAGGTACTGGCCGGGAGAGAACATGCAGCCCTGCAAGACGAGGGCGGTAACAATAGCAACTGACAATGGACGGATCATGGGCTGGGCCAGAAGAGTGGAATATTGATCGGAGGCGGCGAGTCCCTAGCCGTGCGCTTTATCAAGCGGGCTGGAAGGCGGCGCAGGTTAGCAATCGCTATGGAGGTGGGATGTAGGAAAAGGATGGTGTTGTTGCAGGGGAAATTCGGTATTTGTGTGCAGGGCGTTAATAGGCGTTCTGGTGAACGAAACCCTTGAACAGCGTGAGAAAAACGATCTTCAGGTCCCACCAGAGCGACCAGTTGTTGATGTAGGCGAGGTCGTATTCCACGCGCTTCTGCATCTTCTCCAGGGTGTCGGTTTCCCCGCGCCAGCCGTTCACCTGTGCCCAGCCTGTGATCCCTGGCTTGACTTTATGGCGCAGCATGTAGCTGCTGATCTGCCCGCGGTACTCCTCGTTGTGGGCGATGGCGTGCGGGCGCGGGCCGACGATGGACATATCGCCCAGCAGTACGTTGATGAACTGCGGTAATTCATCCAGCGAAGTACGGCGCAGGAAGGCGCCCACCGGGGTGATGCGGCTGTCATTGCGCGTCGCCTGGATGACTGTTACGCCGTTTTCCATGACCCGCATGCTGCGGAACTTCCAGACTTCGATGGAGCGGCCATCGATGCCATAACGTTTCTGACGGAAGAACACCGGACCTGGCGAAGTGAACTTCACCGCAGCGGAGATCAACAGCATGGGCAGCGCAATCAGGCAGAGGATCAGCGTGGACAGCACGATGTCTTCCAGGCGCTTGATCAGCGCGCTGGCGCCGACCATCGGGCTGTCGAAGATACTGATGGTGGGGATGCCATCGATATTTTGCGTACGGGCGTGGAGCAGGTTGAAGACGAATACGTCGGGAATGATGTGGACAGATACGGTGGTGTCGCTCAGCTTCTCGACCAGCCACTTGATGCGCTCTTCGCTGCGCATGGGCAGGGTGATGTAGACGCGATCCAGCTTGCCGGCGCGTGCTTGCACAACCAGCTGCTCCAGATCACCAGAAACAGGCAGCTTTACTTTCCCCTTGCCCAGGCTGACCGGCTCGCGGCGTGCATCATCGTAGAACCCGGTGAGCTCCAAGCCCATCCACGGAGCGCTGGCGATGTTAGCTGCCAGGCGCTGACCCAGCGAGCCAGCCCCTGCAATGGCCACCGAGCGAGTATTGAAGCCACGACGCCGGAGTGCATGCAGGCCGGAGCGCAGCAGAACGCGGTAACCGCAGAGGCCGATCAGCACGAGCGAGAACCACTGCACTTGCCCTATCCCATTGACCAGGGTGATCTCGGGGATGAGGTAGTCCGCTACCGCCACTCCGGCAAAACTCACCGCCCAGACGCCGGCAACCTTACGCAATTCTTCGCGCGTTCGCTCACCCCGCCAGGAGGTGTACAACTGGCCGAAGTCGCTGAGCAGATAGAAAATCACTAGGGAGAACAGAGTCGCGATGACCGCTGAATAATCCCATGGGGCTTTTTGAGTAACGAGAACCAGATCCAAGCTGATACAGATCATACAGAGATCAAGTAGCTTTTGAAGAATGGAAATGGTGGCCTGATGGGGGCGGAGAATGCCGCGATCCCTACTGTTCATTGCAATATTCCTTTCGATTGTTTTTCGAAGGCTTTGTTTTAATTGAGGAAGATGTATTTCAATCGCATGAGAGGTTTTTAATCTGTAACTCTGGCTGTGGATTCGATTTAATTCGCTGGATTTATTTTGGAGAGAAAGAGAAGCTTGGCGGTAGATATTTAATTTGAAATATTTAGGTCATGACATGCATAAGTGATTCTATGATTTGGATGATATGAAGTGGAGTGCATCTGTAGAGAATAATTGGGCCGTGGAGTCTAAACTTGATAGAGAGGAAGGGAATGGAGTCAGGCGTGGAAGATTCGTATAACTGCTGGTGATAAAATTTCATGCATTTAGGGTTGCTTGCTCTTCGGGGAGCTTTTGGATCGTATATTTACACTGCGCAGGCGTTCAACAATTAATGTCCAAGAAAAAATAGTGTTTGTTATTAGATAGCGTTTCCACATCCGGCTCGGCTCTTGAATGACCCTGTATAACCACTCTAGTCCATGTCGCTGCATCCAATACGGCGCACGGTTAACTTTACCTGATACTACATCAAAAGTTCCTCCAACCCCCATGACAAAGATTACGCCAAGTTTATCTCTCCAGCGATTAATAAAATTCTCTTTGTTAGGCGATGTAATGGCAACAAATAATAATTTTGCACCGGACGCTCGAATTTTATCAACTACGCTAGCCTCATCTTCCCAGAAGTAACCATGGTGATATCCAGCAATTCTGAGATTGGGAAAGAGTGCTTGTGATTTCACTACTGTGGCTTCCACGACGTCCTGCTTGGCCCCCAGCAAGAATACAGAAAATCCTTCGTGTTCACTCATTGCGAGCAGTTCGTGGAAAAGGTCGATCCCTGCAACTCGCTCAGGAATCTCATAACCAAGAAAACGTGCTCCAAGAACTATACCCATACCATCAATGTTTATTATGTCACAGCATCGAACTGACTCGTTGAGTTCGGCATCTTTACGCATGTTAACTAACTTTGCGACGTTGACTACTACATGCTGCGTGAAACGATCGGAAATAACTGCATCGCGAACCGCCTCGACTGTTTCGCTCATGCTAGCCGTATCCATCGGGCATCCTAGGAAATCAATTCTTTTCATGTTCTATCTCGGCACGGTAACGGTTATAAAAAGCTAAAGAGTAGTAGGCCCAAGCTTGGGTCCAGCGAGTGTAATTAATACGATTGGTGATCCAGCGTGTCTTTTGATAAATAAATCTTCCGGCTTCTGGAATGTACATCTTATCAATAGCACTTCGGACGACTTTTTCGCAAAGTGCAAGATCCATGGCAGTTCCTCCTACTTCGAGTAGAGTCAAGATCGCTTGTGAGTAACTATGCATGTCGATGGGGTATAGGGTGTTGTGGTAGTAATTAACCGTGCCATCCTGTGCGATGAAAGTATTGATATAATACGAGTAACCTTTGCGTATGCATTCATTGAACTCAGATGTTTGTAGCGTATCGCGAATGAAACACAATGCTTCTAGATTGTAGCCGGTGTGGAATCCGTCAATAAACTGATGATGATGTCGCGAGCCATATACCCATGAGCCATCTGTATTTTGATCTTTTGTTGATTGACGTGCAATATGCAGTGCTTGCTCGATCATATTCAAATCTCCTAGCGCCTGACCAGCAAATGCGCACCATGCAGCTCCCCATAAGCTGGCATTGTGCACTAGGGCCTTTTCGCCGGGAATATAAGCAAAGAAATCTCTACCGTCATCTGTAGAGTAGAGTTCATTGGAAATAAAGCGCGCCGCATCCAGAGCGATATCAATTAGTTTGGGGCTGTTGCTTAGTATGCCAAGCTCATAGAGTCCGCGAGCTACATAGCATGTTGTAATGATGTTAGGTTTTCCTGCTGGAACGTAAAATGCTCTGGCTTGCCAGTCAAAATTGTACCCCCAACAACTGTAAATCCACTTATGGGAATCGCTGCGAGCACCTATTACCCACTCGGAAAGTTGTCGCGCCTGCGATAAATAGGATATATCCTTAGTGCGCTTGTAATCCTCGATGAGTCCAGATATAAAGAGCCCAATTCCTTTAGGGTTTCGCTGCTTGGGCACCAGTAGTAATTTGCGCAGATTAATAGGTGAGTGCTTTCCAAGCTGAATCCAGAATAGGCGCACCCATTTGCTTCTACGGAATGGAGTGGATTGTAGTAACTCGCTGTTTAATGAGTCAAAAGGGTCGTGTCCTGAGAAATTTTCTGAAGCGGCAGCGCTTAGGAGGGTCGAGCATATATCTAGTTCAGAAGTCATGGTTAGGATCTTTTTGTGTTATTGAGTTTTGCGAATAGTTCTTTATAGTTTTTAACTGTTGATTCCTTTGAGTATTTTTCCAGAATCACTTCTCGTGTTGAGTACGAGTTGTAGTTGGCATGAATTTTCTCTATGCATTTCAATACTTCAGATGTGGAGTATTCTTCAAATAATTCTCCAGATACTCCTGGATATATATATTCAGGGGCTGCAAATTTGTTTGGCGCGATAACTGGAACCCCGCAGGCCATGGCTTCAAGCGCAACAAGTCCCAAACTTTCAGATTTTCGTCTAGTTGGGAATAGAAGGATATCAATTTTTTCATAGAAAAGATGAATCTCTTTCTTATCGTAGCACTTGTGTACGCTTATATTGGAGCTTAGGGGAGGGGTAGATAGGTATTTTTTCGATTCGGGACCGTAATCTATACAGTGAAACTCAGTATGTACATTTCGTTGGGTTAGACTCTCGCACGAGGCCTGAGAAACCGCTAAGAAAATATCAAAACCTTTGCTTTTAGAAATGCTAGATGCATAACCAATTGAAAGCTTGTTGTAAGGGAGGGGCTTGTTGTCTGTGGGTGAGAATATATTGGTTTCTACTCCGCCACTTGGATTTACATGTATTTTATTAGTCGGGACTGATAGCGAATGATTTAGAATGCCCTTGTAATACTCGGACGGCACAATGTGCGTGAGCTCTCGGAGTTTGCCTTGGATGGTGGTTAGGAGTTTTTTTAATACCCAGTTGTTTGGTAACAGGTCTTCACCGTGCCAGTGGATTATAATTTTATTTTTATTGTTTTTCGTGGAGTATATTGCTGGAAAACAGTGAGTGACGTGATTTATGTAAATGATGTCGTGTGCAGAATATTTTGATGCAATAATCTTTAGCCACAAAAATATATAAGACTTTATTTTGTGGAACAGCTTGGCAGGCTTTGTGAATGAGAGGAATTTAACGGTGAAACCACATTCTTCTAAGCACTCTCCTATAGTTCTTATGTAAGAAACATATTCTGGATTTCGCCTGTCGGGATGTCCGTTGTTTATAAGTAATAGGCTGCACTTTTTAAATGGACTGGACATTTTGTTCACTGCCTAAGGATTTGAGTTTGTCTGAGTGTTAATTTCGTAAGTGCTATATCAGTAGATGCGCGCATAGTACTTTCAAATAAGATGGCATTTTTCGCCGAAAGATATTTCGGCAGAATGCACGAGGTTGTTGTTATTTATTAAGTACAGCCAAGGCGAGTTGCTTTAGGCTGCTTTTTTCTGGGAGAGGGGATTTTGTGCCTAGCAAATAGTATGTCGCACATGTATAGAGAATGAAAAAGTATGAAGGAGACTCACGAGGTGTAGACCCTAGTCGGATAACATCTAGTTTACTCTTGTAAACAGACTGGAATGGATCTAAATAACATATCAATAGAAAGAATATAAATAGGGCGGGGAGTGCCTTGTAGTTTCTATTTTTGTATGTGTTATATAGCAAGAATGTCGCTAAGACGGTTTTTGTGATTCCAATGATAAATGGTAGTAATACGTAACCTTTATCAAAGAAGGGTATTCCTTCATTACCACCTACTAGAAATGCTGTAAGGATCTGTATCCATGGATCTATATCTAGGTCTACGTAATTAGCCCACTGTAAATTTTCAAAGTAGAAGACTATGTTGTATCCGACGGTCACCCCTCCACCATAATTAAGCGTTGCTGAGGCAGAATCTACACCCATAAATTTTGCTAGCAGAACGTCCTTGTAGGTGAGCGCTATTATTAAAGAAACTGTCATGGCCGATATTGCGGGAAGTGCATTTTTTTTACTGGTAGAGGAGAAGGTTAGAGTAATGATTATAATAATAGCTATTAGCATGGGTCTTAATGACATGCTAAAAATCGTGAGCAATATCATAAAAAATAGTAATTTGTATTTGCTTTTTTGTAATGCAAATATACTGCCGAACGCTGCCGACATCCCAAGCACAAGTGGCTCTCCATGGCCTCCTGTGACATCGGCATCTGTATTGGAATAGCCACCGTTTGCGCCATGTAGCAAGAAATTAATACCAAAATTTTGGCCGCGCGTGACCATTTCAAGAATCATAATTATTATGGTTGTCACAAGTAGGCACGATAAAGAGTAATAAAGGGTTTCGCCGGCTAAGTGAGTGGTTCTATTTTTTCTTATATTGTAAATTATTATGCTGAAAAGACATGGGGCAAGGCACCAGTTAATAAATATGTAGCTGTCAAAATTGGAGTTTATTATAGACTCCATTGAATAAATGAAAGCCCTGCCCCAGAAATAAAGAAATAGTGCTATCCAAAATATAAGTTCAGATTTTGCTAATCTATTCTGTTTGTTAGGAGATGTGATCCTGAAGATAGAGAATATTAAGAGAATAACAAATGTTATTGGCCAGTAGGAGTTCGAAATCAAGGGGATTAGCACGCTGCCTCCCCATACCAATACCGGAAGCGACGCGCATAATATAATGAAGAGGTTCTTCGCTTTGTGAGAGATAGACGCGTAAATCAAGAAGGCAGTTGTAGTTAGTGTGACAATGTATGGGATGAAGTATTTTAAGTTGTCAGAGTCTCTGTAGCTTAGGTAGTTGCTGGATAGTATTATCCCTATAAAAAAAATTATACTTATCACTATCTTTAGTAAGGCTATCTTCTGATCTTGAAATATTATTAAGTTTTTCATATATGCAATCTATTTAGGTTGTCTAGATTAAATTCCCTTTGATTGTTTTTTCGTAGTAAGACGGTGGGGAATAGATCAGAAACAGAAAGCTTTGGAGCGTCTGTGAACCTTGTCTTTACGAGTTCTCTGTCTTCATTTTTAAAATTTAAAATAGAGCATTGTTTCAATTGATTGGTTGGGGGTGTTATTAGTAGTGCTTTAACTTGGCGGCTTGATTACCGGGCAGGGATAATTTTTAGTATGGCTAAGCAGAGTTAGGTTTCTTAATTCTTTTCTTGCATAAGCCCGGGTTGCTATCGATCTTGTTATCGTCAGCAGCAGCATTGTGAAACAGATGATTATCAGGGAATGCTGGGGTTTTATTATGTAAAGTATCGCGGCTGTGGAGAAAAATACTGTTGAGAGCGGTAAGTTCATTATTAGCATGAAGCGACTGCGTTCGGCCGACATTAAGATGTTTGAGTCAACAAGTGATTGAGTGCTTATGAAGTTTTGGATTACCAATATAAATAGCGTTACGGCTTGGGCGTAAGTCAGTCCTTCTTCATTGGTTGTGATTAAATATATAGCCATGAGCGAGTTTAATATTGTGGTTAATGTATTGCTAATTAGGATGTGGCGAGACATGCGAGGAATCAAGGTTTCTATATTTCCTGAAGTCGCCATTGATCTTGAAATCTCAGATATTTGATGGAGAGAAATTGCTCTTGGAATTAGTATTGCTATTGCTGAGATTGATAGAAATATGGCGATAGCTCCAGCAGTTTTGGAATCGTCAAAATGGAGTGCGAGCGGTACTATACTTAATGGAATTCCTCCGCTTAGAAAGTTTGTGAAGCCGAACTCTATTCCTTTAGGTTCAAATTTTATTGTAATGGTTCGAATTCTTTCCTTGTATAAAATAATTCCGGTATTTGCTATTCCTGCAAGAAACATTGGTAGTGATATTGCGAAAATAATTCCGAAGGTATTTTTTGTTATTGATAATGAGATTGCGGTGGATGTGATGATAATTAGGTCGAGGGTGATAATTCTCTTGTATTTTCTTTTGGCGATCAGATAGTGTCTAGTTGTTTGGTAAGTTGTCCACCCCCCTAGGAGTAGTGATATATATACGGCATCCAGTGGTGCGTTTAGTATCTTTCCAGTAAATAAAATTATAGATACTGTGATTGCCAGTGAGATTATGCTCATCCACGATAGATTGGCAGTTTCTTGCGCCTCAACTCTACTTGAAGCTGACTTGGGGATTCTTACTAGAATTAGCGAGGACCAACCAATGGCAGTAAAGAATCCGGCTATCTGTGCAATAAATAGCCAGGAGGATACGGATCCCAGAGTCTCTCTGCTGAAAAACGATTGAATTATAAAGAATATTATGACTCTGTGAGCCCCGGGTAGCCCAGTAGCAAATACTGGTTCGGCTCGACTGATTATATTTCGTAAGGGGCTCACGGAATTCCAGGTTTATAAGTTTTAGGTGATGGCTATGTTCTGTTTGTTTCAGAAGAACGGCATTTGTGCGCTTTCATCTATTGCCAGAATCCTTTTGTGTCTATTATTGACAAGCTTTCTAGCTTATCTTTTCTGATTGTTTTGAATTCATCGTGATCAACCAGAAGGATTACAATTTCTGCTATATTTAATGCGGTATCTACATCTACAAGACTAATTTTTGACTCTAGTGATTTTGGAAGTGACTTGATATTAGGCTCAACCGCCATCAGCGCACCTGGAAAAATCTCAGAAAGTTTTTTGGCTATTCCTAGTGCAGGGCTTTCGCGTAGATCGTCAATATTTGCTTTGAAGGCTAGGCCGAAACAGGCGATTTTTGGTGAGCCTAGTTGAGATGCTGCTTCCTTTACCTTTTCGATCACCCATTCTGGTTTTTTATCGTTTACTTCTCGTGCATTGCGTATCAATTTCGCTTGATCGGGAGTTTTGTTGACTATGAACCAAGGGTCGACAGCAATACAGTGCCCCCCTACGCCAGGCCCCGGCTGGAGGATATTGACGCGAGGATGCCGATTGGCGAGCTGAATAAGCTCCCACACATTTATATCCAACTTGTCGCAGATTATAGATAGCTCATTTGCGAAAGCGATATTTACATCGCGAAAACTGTTCTCTGTCAGCTTACACATTTCGGCGGTGCGCGCATTGGTAACAATACATTTTCCTTCGACGAATATTTTGTAAAGTGCTACTGCCGCATCTGAACACTTGGGTGTCATGCCACCGATGACACGGTCATTCTCTACCAATTCTCGCAATACTTGGCCCGGAAGGACGCGCTCGGGGCAATGGGCAATGCGAATATCCGACTCCTCCCCGTGTGTCTGGGGGAAGCTCAGGTCAGGTCGCGCTTCGGCTAGCCAAGCGGCCATTTGTTCAGTGGCACCCACTGGTGACGTGGATTCGAGTACGACCAAGTCGCCTTTCTTCAGTACTGGCGCAATGGCTCTGCTGGCTGACTCGATGTAGCTGAGATCAGGTTCATGTTGGCCCTTGAAAGGAGTCGGGACGGCAACCAGAAATGCATCTGCTGGCTCCGGAGTAATGCTTGCGCGCAAGTATCCACCACTAACTGCCGCCTGTACCACTTTGTCTAAATCGGGCTCGACAATGTGGATCTCACCACGGTTGATGGTCTCGACGGCGAGTTGATTCACATCGATGCCAATGACCCTTTTTTTCCGAGAGGCAAATACGGCGGCGGTCGGCAGGCCGATGTAGCCCAGACCTACTACCGAGATTGTCTGGTAATGCATGGTTGTTTCCTTCTATGGAACCGAAATTAAAAGTTGATGCGGTGGGATGTCCGGCCTGTTGGCCGCTTATCGGCGTGTGCGCAGAGTGTCGAGTACTCGACTGCAGGCATTGCCGTCCCCATAGGGGTTGTGGGCAAAGCTCATGGCGCGGTAGGCATTGGGATCGGTCAGCAGGATGTTGAGCGCGCGAACGATGTTCGTGGTGTCGGTGCCCACTAGCTTGACCGTACCGGCTGTTACTGCCTCTGGGCGCTCAGTCGTATCACGCATAACCAGGACAGGCTTTCCAAGGGAGGGCGCTTCTTCCTGAATGCCACCGGAGTCCGTGAGGATGATGTGCGCGCGACTCATCAGGTAAACGAACGGCAGATAATCCAGTGGCTCTATCAAATGGATGTTGGGAATGCCGACCAACAGTCGGTTGACGGGTTCACGGACGTTGGGGTTGAGGTGGACGGGATAGATGATGTCGATCTCAGGGTGTTGCTGTGCTACTTCCATTAGGGCTTGGCATATTCGTTCGAACCCATCGCCGAAGCTTTCCCGACGGTGGCCTGTCACGAGGATGAATTTTCGATTCAGGTCAAGGTGCTTAAAAGGCTTGGCTGCCTGGGCTTGAAGTTCTGTGTCTCTGTCAAGTCTGGCCACTACATCGAGCAAGGCATCAATAACGGTGTTGCCTGTGACGATGATGGATTCCGACGCTATTCCTTCTCTCTCAAGATTGTTTTTGGATGTGCTGGTCGGAGCGAAGTGCAGATCGGCCAGAGCACCGGTAAGTTTCCGGTTTGCCTCTTCTGGCCAGGGCGAATAGAGATTCCCGGTGCGTAGGCCTGCCTCGATATGGGCTACTGGAATCTGTTGGTAGTAACAGGCCAAGCTGGCGGCAAATGTCGTGGCGGTGTCACCGTGCACGAGTACCACATCCGGTTTATATGAGTTGAAGATGTGCTTCATGCCTTGCAGGATGGCAGTCGTTATATCAGTAAGATCCTGGCCGGGCTTCATGATGTTTAGATCGAAGTCCGGCTTGATTTCAAAAAGATCTAGGACCTGATCCAACATCTCACGATGCTGCCCAGTCACACAGACTTTGGCGTCGAAACTTTCATCATCGGCCAACGCCAAGGCCAAAGGTGCCATTTTAATGGCTTCGGGGCGTGTGCCGAAAATACAGAGCGTTTTGATGGGCATATGCAGCTCCTGCGAAGCTATCTAATACGTGCAAGTTGATTGTGATCTCTGCAGCTTTGGTTGCGACAAAATTATTGTGCAGAGAATAAGTTCCGAAGGCTTTTGATCTGGCGGCTATGCCGTGATTGGCGGATATTGACCAGATATCTGCTTGTCGTGACTTTTAGGCCTTAATAAGACACGCTACCGCCCCAGGATTGTTCGTTAACTCCTGAGACGTACATCTGGTTTTTGTATTAGAGGCTTGGTGGGTGTATTCAGAGAGGCTCAGCCAACTCTTAATAATCCTTTAAGTGGCGCGCTGACTTTCACCTCGCGCTGTAGCAGTCTCAGCAATATCAGCACTCTCTCCGTTCCGTCCTTGGTGAGGAAAATAGCCTCCATGCCCTGGGAACCATCCCAGTTCACAATTACTCTGTCCCCTGGCTGAAGTTCATGTTCAATGGGGCAGGCCGTATTGCGTATTCTTTCGATAATATTTATCGGGACTGGTACTGGATCCGCCCCGAAGCGGACAATCTGACTGACTCCTCGTGTGGAGCGAATCGGCATCCAGTTATCCTGCAATGTATCCAGCTCGATAAACAGGTAACCGGGAAACAAGGGCTCTTCATGAATGCGCCATTGTCCTTTTTTCAGGCGCTCGAACTTGTGCATCGGCAGCAGGCATTCATAGCCCTGATGCTGCAGATGTTCGAGGGCACGCAAGTCCTGCTTGGGTTTGCACTGCACCAGGTACCAATGTTTCTCAGTTGTCGAGTCCATGTTTCCTCCGGGAGGTATCTATCCTCCGGTGTCGGTCAGCTCTTGTCCGACAGGTATTCGTACTGGTAGGAGGTGTACGCTCCGTCCCTGTAGTAATCGGTGGCGCGCCGTTCGACACCGTTGAAAATGGCGCCTTTGAGTTCAATGCCGTTCTGCTCGAAGCGGCGGATAGTCAGTTCGATTTCCCGCGGGGCGTTCTTGCCGAAGCGGGCAACGATCAGGCTGGTCCCAGCCTGTCGGCCGACGATGGCGGCATCGGTGACGGCGAGCAGGGGAGGGGTGTCGAGGATGACCAGGTCGAATTCGCTGCTGGCCCGCTCCAACATGTCGGTGAAGTTGGGGTGCATCAGCAGTTCCGACGGGTTGGGCGGGATCTGGCCTCGGGAAATGAAGCAGAGGTTTTCCACTTCGGTCTGCCGGACGGCCTTACTGAATTCACAGCGTTGTACGAGTAGATCGGAAAGGCCGTTCTGTTCCGGTACGCCCAGTACTTTGTGCAGGTAGCCCTTGCGCATGTCGACGTCGATCAGCAGGACGCGTTGGCCGGCCTGGGCAATGACGGCGGCGAGGTTGGCGCTGACGAAGGATTTACCCACCGCCGGGCTGGGGCCGGAGATCATCAGGCGGTTGTCACCGGATTCCAGCATGGCGAAGTGCAAGCTGGTTCGCAGGCTGCGCATCGATTCGACCGCCAGGTCGGTGGGGTGTCGGGTCGCGAGCAAGGGGGCGGGAACGATGCTGCCCTTGTGCTTTTTGCTGTCCTTGCTGCGCTGGTTTTCTTCGGATTGCTGCAGCGCGCTGTGTGGAATGGACGCATAGACGGGCAAGCCGAGCTGTTCGATGACTTCCGGATTTTCAATACCGCGATTGAGTGCCTTGCGCAGCAGAACCAAGGCGATAGCGGCGAATAGCCCGAGCAGTGTTGCGATGGCGACGATCAGCGCCTTTTTCGGCTTGACTGGCTTGGTGGTGTCGACATCCGCCGAGTCGATGATGCGAACGTTGCCGACGGAGCCGGCGCGCATGACGTCCAGTTCCTGGGCCTTGTTCAGCAGTTGGGTATAGATGGCGGTGCTCACCTGCACGTCGCGGGTCAGGCGTAGTAGGTCCTGCTGGGTTTCCGGGAGTACCTCGACTCGTTTGGCGAGACCGTTCTGCTTCGCAGTCAGTTCACCGATCTGTCGCATCAACGCCTGGTAGGCCGGGTGCTGGCGAGTGAATTTGTGGTCCATCTCGGCTTGCTGGAGTTTGAGCTGCGAGATGCTGGTGTCGAGGGCGACGATCTGGTCCAGAAGGGCCTTGGTTTCCAGGCTGATGTCCGCCGATTTGGCGCGGGACTGGTAGCTGCTCAGGGCGTTTTCGGCTTGCTCGAGGTCATGGCGCACATCGGGCAATTGGCCGCGCAGGAACTCCAGGCTGGACGCCGCCTCGGCCGAGGCGCGCTCGACGTTCTGCAGGACGTATTGCTGGCTGATCGCGTTCAGCACAGCAAGTGCCTGGTCGGGCTGCTCGTCATCCAGGGACAGGGAGAGAATGCCGGATTCCTTGCCGGTTTCGCTGACGTTCAGGCTCTGCTGGTAGTCGAGGATGGCGCTGAGCCGACGTTCGCGGGTCACGCTGAAGCGTGTGCCAGGGTTGCCGCGCAGGGTTTCGACTTGAACCTTTACGCCGTGCTGCTCGAGGGGCTGGCCTACCAAACCTTCTACCAGCAGGTTGTCGAGGCTGAACTGGCCCTTGTCGCCAGCAATGAGCGTCAGCTTCTTGTCCAGCAGTACGCTGGGTACATCAAGCTGGAAAATCTTCAGTGTTTCGCCGCCCCAGGCGAAGCGGCTCATGCCCAGCAGGGGCGAGGCGACATCGCCTGGCTGGTCGGGGCTGTAGTGGCGATGCAGGAAGTTGCCAATCAGTGGGAACAGTGACGGCTGGATATCGATATCCAGCTTGAGGGTGTCCACGGCCTTTCCGATCACGGCGCGCGAGGTGAGCAGTTGGATCTCGGTGACCGCTTGCGACTGTGCACCCAGCAGGTCGCTCATGTCCGATAGGCCGGGAATACCGGGCTTCTTCTGCTCCACCTGGAGGGTGGCGCTGGCCCGGTAGGCCGGTGGCGCCAGCAGCGCATAGGCGGCGCCCACAACCATGAAGCCGGCAGTAATACCGGCGATCCACCACTTGTGATCGAGCAGGGTGCCGAACAGGCCGAGCAGGTCGATTTCGTCGTCATCGACTGCGGGCGGGAGGGTGGGGGCTTGTGGGTACATGACGGATAGGCTTCTTGGGGAGTTCAGTGTTGGGGGTGAAGGCGACGGGACCAGGCCTGGGCGCTTTCTTCGATCAGGGCATAGGCGTGCTCGAATGCAGCGCTGCCTTGCCGATAGGGGTCAGGTATTTCTCGTTCGTTCTGCCACTTGCCCAGCAAGTAGGTCTTGCCACGCGAGACGGGCGAAAGCTGGAGGACATTGCGTAGTTGGCGCTGCTCCATGACCAGCACCAGGTCCGCTGACTGCAGCAGGTGTGGCGTCAGCTGGCGGGCCTGGTGTTCGTGAGGCTGGTGGCCATGTCGTTGCAGCGTGGCGAGTGCGTTCCTTTCGAACGGGTGGTCGACCAGCGCGGTGAGGCCGGCGGAGCGGACTCTGATGCTGGAGCTGCCCAGATTCTGCTGGAGCAGGTACTCACCTGTCGGACTGCGGCAAATGTTGCCTGCACAGACAACCAGTACGTTCTTGAACACGCTGACCACCGTTGTATGGATTGATCGCTACCTATGGGCCGCGAAAATTAAGCTTCGCAGCCGAGCGATTCAATGCGCTTCCCCCCCTGTTTCAGGGGTTTAGGAATTCTCTGAGGAGGGTTAAAGGGAATCCCTTCAAAAGGCAGATAGAGGAGGACAATTCTGGTGCTGTTCAGGAGGGGGGGAGCGCGGTTCCGACTGGGCGGAGGGGACGGGAGTAGAGCGGGCAGGAGCAGAGGAAGATGCCTCCCAAGGGGGGAGGCATCAGCGGATCAGCCGATAGCGAGTTTGTTGGCAGTCTGCTCCGGCATGAAGCGCGAGTAGAGTTGGTCGAGCGAGCTGTGCAAATGCTCTTTTGAGTGGAGTTGCTGGATGCTGTGGGCGTTGTGATGCAGACGTAATTGCGCCTCGGACTCTCCCCTGGCGAAGGCGTTTATCTCCCGGCTGGCGTCCTCCAGGCTCTGGAGTGTCGTCAGGCCTTCCGTTGTGAAGGGGCCGATGCTGCGCAAGGCAATTGGTAAATCGAGCTTCGCCGCCTCCAGTACCGAGATGGGGAAGCCGTCCCACGCGGCGGTGTGGAAGTACAGGTCGAGCCCTTTCATGTGGGCAATGACTTCTCCGCGCGGGCGCCAGCCGGTGACTTCGATGCCGGCCTGGACCATTTCCGCCATGACCTGGGCGTCGCCGCCACCGATCCACTTGAAGTGCGCCACATCCGCGCAGCTCTCCGCCAGGGCGCGGAAATACTCGTGGCCCTTTTGCCGGCTGATACGCCCGACCATGCCGATGACCGGCTTGTTGGTGAGGCTACGGACGGCCGGCACTTCCGGCAGTTCGTCGCAGACATTCACCAGACCCAGTGTGTGCGTCGGCTCGATCAACTCCCCGGCGATGCGTTGTTCATCCAGGCCGCAACCGGCGATCACGGCGGTCCGTCGCGCCAGCAACGATTCAATGGCCCGGTAAGCCTTGAGCATCATCGGATGGTCGCCGCGCAGGAAAGCAAAACCGTGGGGGGTGTAGACGATCTTCTGCGCGGGGATGAAGGGCAGGGCACGGATCAGCGCGCCGGCATAGGTGCTGTGCAGGTGGATGACGTCCGGCTGTACGCGATCGATGTAGGGTTTCACCCGTGCCAGGCTGGAAAGGCGGCGGGGCACCAGTTCTCTGTGCTTGAACAGGCCCTGGCTTTCCTCTCCCGTGGTGTCGCCCTTGCGCACCGAGGCCAGCAGGTAGTGCTCATGCTGCTGGGAGTTGAGGATGTAGGAGTTGATGGCCGACGTGACGCCGCCGCCGAAGGACTCGGTGATGTGCAGAATTTTCATAAAGCGATGTGGGCCCCTGGAGAATTACTTGTCGTAACTGGGCGACCAAACAGCTGAATATGGCCTTTCTTGGCTAGAGGGTAGCCTTTTTCAGCATCGCTTTGTAAGGATTCTTGACGCTTTTGTAGGAATCTTTCTTTTTCGTCAAATTACCGGCGATTGCGTAATCTGGCTGTCCACGGAGCGACTGTGGATTCGATCAGCGCATAGGCGCGCTCGAAGGCTTCCGGTCCCTGGCGGTAGGGGTCAGGAATCTCCTGGTCGGTCTGCCACTTGCCCAACAGGAAGGTCTTGCCGCGGGCCTCGGGTGCCAGGCGGATCACGCTCTGGATCTGCGATTCTTCCATGACCAGCACCAGGTTGGCTTCGTGGACCAGTTCGGGAGTGAGCTGGCGGGCGGAGTGAGGATGAGGATGGTACCCGTGGCGGCGCAGGATCGCGAGGGCGGTACTTTCGATGGGGTGGCCGACCAGAGCACTGAGCCCGGCAGAGGCCACGGCGATGTCGCTGCCCTGCAGGGATTCGCGCAGCAGGTGTTCAGCGATGGGGCTGCGGCAGATGTTGCCGATGCAGACGATCAGAATCCTGTTGAACACGAAGTGCGTCCCTGACCGCGACCGAAGAGTAGATCGTCAGAAATCTATCGGTCGCGGTGCAGGGGCGTCAAGCCGCCGTCAGGGGCTGGTCCAGCTTAGCCCTGGCTGGCGGGAGGCTGTTCGGTGGTGGGGCCTTCTTCCTGGGGCGGTCGATCGAGCGCGACTTGGCGGATGGACAGGCGAATCTCCGCCGGCAGTACCCGCTTGGCGGCGCCTTCAGCCAGTTCGCCGAGCAGTGGGTGATAGCTCAGCTTGCCGCTCTCGTCCTTGCGCAGCACATCTTCGTCGAGCAGGGTCTGGATGAAGTGGCGGAACAGGCTCTTGTCGAAGAACTCCGGCGCGTTGAGCCCGTGCAGGACCGACAGGCGCTGGGCCATCACGGTGCAAAGGTTTTCCAGTTCCTCGGCGGTGAGCTGCTTCTGCCCGGCGTTGAGCACCAGCGAGATGGACATGTAGAAGCGCTGCAGGGTCTGCGCAATGGCGCGGGCCAGCAGGGTCAGCAGCACGTACTGGCGCGAGCTGGGCGGCGGGCGAATGAAGGTGTCGTTCTCCTGCTTGAGCAGCTCGCTGGCCACCATGGCCTGCAACCACTGATCGACCACGGCGTCCAGCTCTTCCAGACTCCAGCGGATGAACAACTCGGCCTGCAGGTACGGGTACAACGCGCGGGTATAGCGCAGCAACTGCTCGCGGCTGATCCGCCCGCTGTTCTGGAAGAAGCTGGCGATCAGCGCCGGCAGGGCGAAGATATGCAGCACATTGTTGCGGTAGTAGGTCATCAGCACCGCGTTCTGCTCGTCGAGGTAGCAGATGCGGCCCAGAGCGTCCTTCTGCTCGCTGAGCAGGTTCATGCTCTTCACGTACTCGATCAGTTGCTGGCCGTCGCCCTCGGGCAGCGTGGCGCTGGGCGAGTAGGGCACCTTGCGCAGCAGGTCGAGGTAGAGGTCGATCACCCGCGCCAGGGCGGTTTCGTCCAGCGCCAGGCGGGTAGTGGACAGCAGCGCCAGGGCCACCAGGTTCACCGGGTTGATCGCCGCGGCGTCATTGAGGTGGCGGGCGACGTCGCGGGCCAGGTGGTGGGTGGTTTCCGACAGCCAGGCCGGGCGGTATTCCGGAGCCAGCTCCTGCTGGCGCCAGTCCGGCTGCTGTTGGTCGAGGAAACGATCGAGGTGGATCGGCTCGCCGAAGTTCACCCAGACCTGGCCGAAGCGCTGCTTCAGTGCACCGACGACCTTGAAGATGTCGAAGATCGATTCCTTTTTCTTCTCCGCTCCACGCAGTTCGCCCAGATAGGTCCGGCCCTCGAGTACACGCTCATAGCCGATGTACACAGGAACGAAGACGATGGGCCGGCGCGAGTCGCGCAGGAAGCTGCGCAGGGTGATCGCCAGCATCCCGGTGCGCGGGTGCAGCATGCGCCCGGTGCGGGAACGGCCGCCTTCGACGAAGTACTCGGTGGAGAAGCCACGGCTGAACAGGGAGTGCAGGTACTCGTTGAATACCGCGGTGTACAGCTGATTGCCCTTGAAGCTGCGGCGCATGAAGAACGCGCCGCCACGGCGCAGGATCGAGCCCACCACCGGCATGTTGAGGTTGATGCCGGCGGCGATGTGCGGCGGCGTCAGGCCATTGCGGAACAGCAGGTAGGACAGCAGCAGGTAGTCGATGTGGCTACGGTGGCAGGGCACGTAGACGATTTCGTGGCCTTGGGCGACTTCCTGCACGCGCTCGATGTGGTTGACCTTCACTCCCTCGTAGAGCTTGTTCCAGAACCAGGTCAGGGTCACTTCGAGGAAGCGGATCACCGGGTAGGAGACATCGGCGGCAATCTCGTTGGCGTAGCGCAGGGCGGCGGCTTCGGCCTTGTCCTGCGGAATATTCTGGGTGTCGCATTCTTCCTGGATCGCCTGGCGCACCAGTGGTGCGCGCAGCAGGCCCTTTACCAGAGTACGGCGGTGGGAAAGGTCAGGGCCGATGACTGCGGTCTTCTGATTGCGGAAATGCACGCGGAGGATGCGCTGGACCATGCGCAGGGTGCGCTCGTGTCCCTTGTTCTGTTCCACCAGTTCGCGCAGATGGATGGGCGCGGAGAACTGCACGCGGGTCTTGCGGCCGAGGATGAGGATGCGCGCCAGTTTGCGCAGGCGGCCGGTAACCGCCCAGTTGTCGGCGAACAGGAGCTTCCAGGCGCTCTTCTCGCTATCCGGAGATTGGCCCCAGAACACGCTGACCGGGATGATCTGCGCGTCGTCGATGCCGTTCTGGCCAATGGCGCCGAGCATGCGTACCAGCGCCGGCGGCGCGCCGCGCTTGTCGTGGCGGCCCAGCCAATCGGGCTCCGGCGTCAGGTAGAAGAAGGCTGCTGGCTCGATGGACTCTCCCACTGCCACCGGCATCACCGGGCGCGGCAGGCCGGCTTTGCGGCATTCGGTGTCGACCACGGCGAGATCGCTCACCGAGGGTTGTTGCAGGACGTAGAGGACCGGTTTGCTGCGGTCGATCTTCAGGCTGAAGGCCGACTGGTTGATGGTTTCCGAGCGCACCCAGAGGTACAGCAGGCGGCGCAGGGCACCAAAACCGAAGCGGCGGAACGGGTAGCGAGGCATACAGGCCCTATGGCTGGCAGAGGTAAAACGAGCGATTGCTCAGGTCGGCTAGTTTGCCGGATTAGGCTTCGCCAGCAAAGCCACGAGCGCTTGGTCGGAGCGGGCGGACACCGCGTGGCCAGCGGCTATCCTGCCATTTGGGGAATGACATTCTATGGAGGTGTGCGATGCGTACGTTCACCTGGGGTTGCCTGCTCGCTCTGTTGGCGGTGCTGCCCGCCGAGGCCCAGACCGTGGTCCCGCTGAAGGGCCAGAGCAGCCAGCAGATGCAGCAGGATATGGCTGACTGCAACAGCGTTGCCGCGAGTAGCACGAGTGCCTCCAGCCCCCATGTCGGTGGGCGGGTGAAAGGTGCTGCTGCCGGGGCGGCGGCGGGCGCCGTGGGTGCCGAGGTGCGCGGCCGCCAGCATGACGAGGTTTATGACCGCGCCGGCGATAACGCCAAGCAGCAGTATCGACAGAACCGCGCCGGTGAGGTGGCGGCCGCGGGGGGAGTTGTCGGTGCTTCGCGTCAGCGACAGGAGCGTCGGCAGGACCGACGTACCCAGAACGAGGCCAGCACCAGCGCCTATGGCGGCTGTTTGCAGGGTAGGGGGTATCAGGTCAGCCCCTGATGGCTTACGACCCAATGCTGTTTCAGTGGCTCTTTGATGGTGCGCAGCTGTTGGCATTACAACGAGGGTGTGGAAGTCGGCTGCGCCCCTTATCTCTCTTTCCCAATGCATTGCCGGCCTGCCGATTCGACGCGGGAATGATTGAGCATAATGCCGCCGGGTGAATTGTAGGGCGCACTCTCGCAGCGTCTGAAAGACATTTCCGGAGATCGCGCAAAACGATTGAGCGGGAACGAAACTACCCGCGATAAAAGAGCGAAAGTGAGAAAAGGTCCACGTTCGAAACACTTTCGTTACGCAGGGTAACGAGCACCAAAATGGCTCTGCAGGCCCCGAAAAATGGCACTTTGGCCTGTTTGGTCACAACACCACGGTGTGATTGAAAAAGTGCTTTTCAGCTGTAACTTTTGATTTATATACTCGGGAGCGCTGTCGCCCTTGGGCGTTATTCGAATTTCCTTCCTGCGTGCCTTTCGGCTCGGGTTGGACGATAAGGAAAGCGTTCAGCCGGCGACTGCCGAAGTCCTCATTTCCGGGGGCTATCTAAAAATAATAGGCAAGTTGGAGAGTGTGGTAATGGCTGATCGTGAGGTCGGAACCGTCAAGTGGTTCAATGACGCCAAAGGTTATGGATTCATTCAACGCGATAGCGGTGCGGACGTTTTCGTTCACTACCGTGCCATTCGTGGCGATGGTCACCGCTCCCTGGTCGAAGGCCAGAAAGTGGAGTTCTCGGTGATCCAGGGTCAGAAAGGCCTCCAGGCGGAAGACGTCGCCAAGGTCTGACACCCCGAAAACAAAGGCCCGTCCAATGGACGGGCCTTTGTTTCTAACACCGTGCGCCAGCGAAGTTTCAGCCCGTGCGCCAGGTGATCTCTTCGACGCCTGCGGCGGTCACCTTCAGCCAGCGGTCAGCGTCTTCCTCGCCCTGATCCTCGCTCCAGCTGCCCGGCGCGCAGCGCACTTCCACTTCCAGTGCGGCGCAGGCATCTCGGGCGCAGGCGATATCGTCTTCCCACGGGGTCTTGCCGCTGTCCAGGAACAGGCTGTTCCACTTGCCCACCGCCTTGGGCAACCAAGTGGCGGGAATGCTGCCGGCGGTGCACTTGAAGGTTTCGCCCTGGGCGTGCCAAGCGGTGCAGGGGCCAAGGGCCTTTTCCAGCCAGGCGCTGACGGCGGCCTGGTCGGCATCCTTGATGTAGATCTCGATATCCGGTTGGCGCATGGCGTCCTCGTCAGGGTTCTTGGTGTTGCAGCCAATCGTAGCGTACCGCGACCGTCACCTCGAAGGGCTCGGCGAGAATGCGCTCGCGCCGTTCGGGGTTGACCCGCCAGCCGTGGGGCGTCATCGCCAGCAGGTGTTCGCGGGCTTCGCGGGTGTGCAGCGGCAGCTTGAAGCTCAGTTGTTCGGTATGTGCCAGCTTGAGATCTGCGGGCAGGTCGGCGAGGTGCTTGTCCTCGACGTACTCGCGCACTTCATCGTACAGGCGCTGACGCAGCTCCAGCAGGTGGTCGCGCGCCGGGCCCAGGCGCAGCACGCCGCCACCGGGAGTGAGCAGGCGAGCCGCTTCCTTCCAGTCGATCGGGCTGAACACGCTGGCCAGCAGTTGGCAGGAGGCATCGGCCAGCGGCACACGGGCCATGCTGGCGACCATCCAGGTCAGTTGCGGGGCGCGTTTACAGGCGCGTTTGACCGCTTCGCGAGAGATATCCAGTGCATAGCCATCGGCATCGGGCAGGGCTTCGCCCAATTGCGCCGTGTAGTAGCCCTCGCCACAACCGATATCCAGCCAGCGCCCCGGAGCGCGCTCAGCCGCCAGTGCGGCCAGCCGTTTCGCCAGCGGTGCATAGTGGCCGGCGCCGAGAAAGTGCCGGCGTGCCTCGACCATGGCGGCGTTGTCGCCCGGATCGAGGCTCTTCTTGTGCTGCACTGGCAGCAGGTTCAGGTAACCCTGGCGGGCGCGGTCGAAGCGGTGACCGGCAGAGCAGGCGACACCGCTGTCAACGTCGGTCAGCGCCTCGCGGCAGAGCGGACAGATCAGCATCATTTCTTCCCTTGCGGCAGCCCCTGAGTCGGCCCCAGCGGTTGCGGCAGGTCGTTGCGCAGCACGGTCGGCAGCGAGCGGCGGCGCTGGGCGATCTGGTACACGCGCAGGGCGTAGCGGCGCTCGGCGGCTGGCGCGGGCGGCGGGGTATCGGGCTGCACGGCGCCCAGGCAGAAGCCTTTGTTCGGTCCATTCATGCCAGCAGTCGCACCAGGGTCTGGTAATAGATTTCGGTCAGTACATCGAGGTCGCTGGCCAGCACGCGTTCGTCCACCTGGTGGATGGTGGCGTTCACCGGGCCGAGCTCGACCACCTGGGTACCCAGGGTGGCGATGAAGCGGCCGTCGGAGGTGCCGCCGGAGGTCGACGGGGTGGTCTCGCGGCCGGTCACCGCGCGGATCGCGGCCGCCACGCCATCGAGCAGCTCACCCGGCTGGGTGAGGAACGGCAGGCCCGACAGCGCCCAGTCGATGTGCCACTCCAGGCCGTGCTTGTCGAGGATGGCCGCAACGCGCTGCTGCAGGCCTTCCACGGTGGACTCGGTGGAGAAGCGGAAGTTGAAGATCACCTTCAGCTCGCCGGGGATCACGTTGGTCGCGCCGGTGCCGCCATTGATGTTGGAGATCTGGAAGCTGGTTGGCGGGAAGAAGTCGTTACCGTTGTCCCAGTGCTCGGCGGCGAGTTCGGCCAGGGCTGGGGCGGCGAGGTGGATCGGATTCTTCGCCAGGTGAGGGTAAGCCACGTGGCCTTGCTTGCCACGCACGCTGAGGGTGGCGCCGAGGGAGCCGCGACGGCCGTTCTTGACGATGTCACCGACCAGGGTGGTACTCGACGGCTCGCCGACGATGCACCAGTCCAGGCGCTCGTTGCGCGCTTTGAGGCGCTCGACCACGGCCTTGGTGCCGTGATGGGCCGGGCCTTCCTCGTCGCTGGTGATCAGGTAGGCGATGCTGCCGCGATGGTCCGGGTGGTCAGCGACGAAGCGCTCGGTGGCGATGATCATCGACGCCAGGCTGCCTTTCATGTCCGCCGCGCCACGGCCGCAGAGCATGCCGTCGGCATCGATCAGGGCGTCGAACGGCTGGTGCTGCCAGGCCTGCTCGGGGCCGGTGGGGACCACATCGGTATGGCCGGCGAAGCACAGTACCGGGCCATTGGCGCCATCACGGCCCTGGCGCAGGGCCCAGAAGTTATCCACCTCTTCGATGCGCATGGGCTCCAGGGCGAAGCCGCAGGCGTCCAGGCGTTGCATCATCATCTGCTGGCAGTCGGCATCGACCGGTGTAACGGAGGGACGGCGAATCAGCTCGCAGGCGAGGGCCAGTGTCGGCGAGAGGGGCATCAAGGGGCATCCTGGGGTGGAACGGAAAAAGGCGACCATCTTAAAACAAAAACGCCGGCGATTGGCCGGCGTTCTTGGTTGCGGATGGATGGTCAGGCCGCGGGTGTCGCCGGGCTCGGTTCCGGGGCTGGCTGCGGCCCTGGTGCCGAAGACAACAGCGCCATGATCACGGCCGCGAGGTAGGGCAGCGACTGCACCAGCAGCATCGCCACCCAGAACAGCATGTCGCGGCTCGGCACGCCCTGCACCAGCACGATGCCCAGGGCGGCGCCCCACAGCAGGAGCATGATGAACACTTCCTCACGCGCCTCGGCCAGCGCCACCAGGATGCCGTGGTTGGAGGCCATCTTCGGTGTGCGGAAGAACGGGATGGTCTTGGTGAATGTCCCGTAGAGCACCGCCTTGGCGATGGTGTGCGACAGCGCAAGGCCTGCCACCGCCGCCTGGAACGAGCGCAGCAGGTCCACGCCGACGGCGCGGCGGTAGAGGAACATGATCTTGCCGAACTTGAAGAAGAACAGCGCCAGCGGTGGGATGGCGAAGATCAGCAGCGGCGGGTCGACCCGCTTGGGCACGATGATCATCGCCGAGGACCAGAGCAGCGCGCCGACGGTGAAGAAGATGTTCATGCCGTCGGCGATCCACGGCAGCCACCCGGCGATGAAGTGGTAGCGCTGGCCGGTGGTGAGCTTGCTGTCCTTGCCCTGGAACAGAGCGCGGGCATGGCCCTTCATGATCTGGATGGCGCCGTAGGCCCAGCGGAAGCGCTGCTTCTTGTAGTCGATGAAGGTGTCCGGCATCAGACCCTTGCCGAAGCTCTGGTGCGAGTACGCGGCCGAATAGCCCTTCTCGAACACCCGCAGGCCCAGTTCGGCGTCCTCGCAGATGGTCCAGTCGGCCCATTTGAGCTCATCCATCACGGTCCGGCGGATCATCGTCATGGTGCCGTGCTGGATGATCGCGTCGCGGTCATTGCGGGTGACCATGCCGATATGGAAGAAGCCCTTGTACTCGGCGTAGCAGAGCTTCTTGAAGACGTTCTCCTCGCCGTCGTAGTAGTCCTGCGGGGACTGCACCACGGCGATCTTCGGATCGGAGAAGTGCGGCACCATCTGCTTGAGCCAGTTCGGCTCGACGCAGTAGTCGGCATCGATCACCGCAACGACTTCGACGTCCGGCGCGGTGTGCGGCAGGATGTAGTTCAGTGCCCCGCCCTTGAAGCCGGCCAGCGGCGCGACGTGGAAGAAGCGGAAGCGCGGGCCGAGCACTTCGCAGTAGTCGCGCACCGGTTCCCAGACCGCCGGGTCCTTGGTGTTGTTGTCGATGATCAGGACTTCGAAGTCCGGGTAATCGAGCCTGGACAGGGCATCCAGGGTCTTCTTCAGCATCTCCGGCGGCTCGTTGTAGCAGGGCACGTGCACCGAGACCTTGGGCCGGTAGCCGGTATCGGTGAGTACCGGGTCGAACGGCCGGCGGCGCTTGCGCACCCAGACGGTCTCGGCCAGTTCGTGGGCTTCGGTGAGCAGGACGATGAACACGCCCAGCGCGCCGATGCCCAGCAGGCCGCCGACGGTCATGCTGAACCAGGTGCTGTATTGCTGGCTGTAGTCGTAGGCGATCCACACCAGCACCGAGCCACCGGCGAAGGCGACCACGGTGAGGAAGGTCCGCCCGCGCTGGCGCAGGGCGCTGCCGTCGATCATCAGCAGGGTCAGCGCGAGCAGGGCCATCACCACCGAGGCAACCGCCAGGGCGCGCCACTGCGGGATGTTCACCACCGGCCCGTCGAAGTTGAACTTCGGCTGGCGCTGGGCGTTGTAGACACCCCAGTAGGCGCCAACGGAGCCTTCGTCACCGACTTTCCACGGCTGGTCGAAGGCCTCGACGACGAAGTAGTTGTAGCCCTTCTTGTTCAGCGCATTGGTCAGTGTACGCAGGTAAATGGCCTGGTCCGCCTGGGTGGCGTCGGCGCCGCCACGCATGCGGCCGTTGCTCGGCCAGCCGACTTCGGCCAGCAGCAGCGGCTTGCGCGGGAACTTGGCACGCAGCTCCTTGGCGCGTTCGAGGACGAACGGCACGGCGTCGTTCATCGGTGTGTATTCCCAGTAGGGCAGGACGTGCGCGGCGATCAGGTCGACGTGCTTGGCCAGCTCCGGGTACTTCTCGTAGATGTGCCACTGCTCGGCGGTGGTCACCGGCACCTTGACCGCCTTGCGCACGCGATCGAGGTAGGCAGTGATCTGCTCCACCGTGACCTCGCGGCGGAACAGCGCCTCGTTGCCGACAATGACCCGCACCACGCTGCGCGAGTTGTTGGCGATTTCGATGCCGCGCTCGATCTCGGCTTCGTTCTCGGCCTCGTCCGGGCCGATCCAGATACCGAGACTGACGCGCATGCCCAGCTCTTCGGCCAGGCGCGGGATATCGGCCAGCGAACCCTTCACCGAGTAGGTGCGGATGTTGTCGGTGTTTTTGGACACCAGTTCCAGGTCCGAACGGATCTCGTCGTCGCTGGGGAACTGGTTCTTCTGCGGATTCTGGTTCAGGCGGAACGGCGAGAAGGAGAATCCGGAAATGCTTTCCGGCCAGGCAGGAACGCTGACAGGGCGGTTATAGAGGGCCCAGAAGCCGGTGAAGAGTGCCGCGAGGGCGACGAACACCACCAGGTTGAGGCCGAACTTGCGTGAAGGCATGGTGCGATCGGGTTCCAAAGGGTGGAACGGGGAGGGGCCGGGCTAATCTCTGTACGGGATGGCTCGGTCGGGGCGCATCCTACCCCGCACTCCGGGGGCTGTACAGGTTGCCGGCGCCGTCCGCCGCGTGGGCGTCCGTGGGCATTTTCCGACAGTTTAGAATGTGCTGTAGGTGCGTGACTGAGACTGCGGCAATCCGGCTTTGTTGCAGGCGGGCCCAGGCCGATTGTTATAGGGGCCCGGTCGTTACAGGAGGCCGGCCGTTATAGAATGCCGGCCGTTTCGAGATGAGGTGTGGGCGATGCAATGGGATGAACAGCGTTTCGGCGGAATCGCGCGGCTATACGGCCGTGAGGGCCTGGAGCGGCTGGCGGCCAGCCATGTGGCGGTGGTCGGGATCGGCGGCGTGGGCTCCTGGGCGGCCGAGGCCCTGGCGCGCAGCGGCGTGGGCGAGATTTCCCTGTTCGACCTGGACGACGTCTGCGTGACCAACACCAATCGCCAGGTGCACGCCATCCAGGGTGCCGTGGGCAAGCCCAAGGTCGAGGTCATGGCCGAGCGTCTGAAGGCGATCAACCCGGGCATCGTCGTACACGCTGTCGCCGATTTCGTCACCCGCGAGACCATGGCCGACTACATCACTCCCGAACTGGACTGCGTGATCGACTGCATCGACAGCGTCGCCGCCAAGGCTGCGCTGATCGCCTGGTGCAAGCGCCGCAAGCTGCAGATCATCACCACTGGCGGTGCTGGCGGTCAGGTGGACCCGACGCAGATCCAGGTCGCCGACCTGAACAAGACTTTCAACGACCCGCTGGCCGCCAAAGTCCGCTCCACGCTGCGCCGTGACTACAATTTCTCGCGCACGCCGGGCCGCCATTACAGCGTGCAGTGCGTGTTCTCCACCGAACAGCTGCGCTATCCCCAGCCGGACGGCAGCGTGTGCCAGTCCAAGAGTTTCGTCGGCGAAGGCGTGAAGTTGGACTGCGCCGGTGGCTTTGGCGCGGTGATGATGGTCACTGCGACCTTCGGCATGGTGGCTGCGGCCCGGGCTGTGGACAAGATCGTCGCCGGGGCGCGGCGACCTTCGGAACGCGCTGCGGGCTAACCGCCTTTGTAGGAGCGGATTTATCCGCGATGGTCTCCGGCGCGATGGGGGGCTATCGCGGACGGAGTCCGCTCCTACGCCCAGCCCAGCGTCTCAGACGGTGAGCAAGTCCTGCATGCGCTTCAGAACGGCATTCAACCCATTGCTGCGCGACGGCGACAACTGCCGGCCCAGGCCCAACTGCTCGAACCAGCCCGGCAGATCGATGGCTGCCAGCTCGTCGGCAGGCAAGCCATCCACCCGCACCAGCAGCAAAGCCAGCAACCCGCGCAGCAGACGCGCATCGCTGTAGGCGCGGAAGTGCCAGCGGCCGTCACGCTGATCCGCCACCAGCCAGACGTTGCTCTCGCAGCCCTGCACGCGCTGCTCATCGCCAAGTTCGGCTTCGCTCAACGGCTCCAGGCGTTCGCCCCATTGCATCAGCAGGCGCGCGCGCTGCTCCCAACCCTGCAAGGCGGTGAAGGTTTGCAGCGACTCGGCGGCAGCGGCGGGCAGGTTCATCGCAGCAGCTCCAGGGCGCTGTCCAGTGCAGTGAAGAAGCGCTCAAGGTCGGCGCCGTCGTTGTACAGGGCGAGGGAGACGCGCAGCGCGCCAGCGACATCCAGGGTCTTCATCAGCGGCATGGCGCAGTGGTGCCCGGCACGCACGGCGATACCCTGCTCGGTGAGCAGGTGGCCGAGATCGGAGACATGCACGCCCTCGACCGCGAAGCTGGCCAGCGCCACTTCCGGCTCGCCCAGCACTCGCACGCCGTCACGGGCGCGCAGGCCAGCCAGCAGGCGGGCGTGGAGGAAGTCCTCGTGGGCGCTGACTTCAGCGCTGTCCTGCGCGGCCAGCCATTCCAGCGTGGCACCCAGGGCGATCACCGGGCCGATGGGCGGCGTGCCAGCCTCGAAGCCCATGGGGGCGTTGTGGAACTGTGCGTCGAAGTAATCCGCCACGCGCACCATCTCTCCGCCGAACTGCCAGTGCGCCAGGCGCTCCAGCGCTTCCGCGCGGCCCCAGAGCAGGCCGAGGCCTTCCGGGCCGTAGAGCTTGTGGCTGGAGCAGACGTAGAAGTCGCAGCCCAGCGCCGACAGGTTGTGCCGGCCGTGCACCACGCCTTGCGCTCCATCCACCACGCTTATTGCGCCGTGTTGGCGGGCCATCTGCAGCAGTTCCGCCAGCGGCTGCCAGGTGCCGAGCACATTGGACAGCTGGCTGACGGCGAGCAGGCGGGTGCGCGGGCCGATCAGGCCGGCGGCGCGGTTCAGGTCGATACGCCCGTCGGCGTCCAGCGGCAGTACGACCAGTTTCAGGCCGCGCCGCTGCGCCAGTTGCTGCCAGGGCAACAGGTTAGCGTGGTGTTCCAGGGCGCTGATGGCGATTTCGTCGCCCGCCTGGAACTGGCCTTCCAGCCCGTAGGCCAGCAGGTTCAGCGCCTCGGTGGCACCGCGGGTGAAGACGATCTGCGCCGGGCTGCCGCCATTGAGCCAGTTGGCGGCCCGCGTGCGGGTCGCTTCGAAGGCGCGGGTGGCGCGCTCGCCGGGCAGGTGCTGGGCGCGGTGCACGTTGGCGGCGCCGCTGGCGTAGTAGCCGGTGAGGGTGTCGATCATGGCGCGCGGTTTCTGCGCGGTGGCGGCGCTGTCGAGGTAGGTCTGGCCTTCGGCCTCGAAGGCGGCGAAGGCCGGGAAGTCGGTGCGCCAGGGCGAGGGAATGGACATGGGCGTGCGGCCGGTTGCGGGAATGGAAAACGGGGGCCGCAGCCCCCGCTTCTCAAAGCTTAGTGCGAACCCCGCGTGAACGGGGCGCTCAGCTTAGTTGTGCGCGTGCAGCGCTTCGTTCAGTTCGATCGCGGTCTTGTTGGTCTTGCACTCGACTGCGCCGGTCTGGGAGTTGCGGCGGAACAGCAGGTCGGCCTGGCCGGCCAGGTCGCGGCCCTTGACCACTTTGACCAGGGCATTCTGGTCGTCCAGCACGGCGATCTTGGTGCCAGCGGTCACATACAGGCCGGCTTCGACGATGTTGCGGTCGCCCAGCGGGATGCCGATGCCGGCGTTGGCGCCGATCAGGCAGCCTTCGCCGACGCTGATGACGATGTTGCCGCCACCGGACAGGGTGCCCATGGTGGAGCAGCCGCCGCCCAGGTCCGAGCCTTTGCCGACGAATACGCCCGCGGAGACGCGGCCTTCGATCATGCCCGGGCCTTCGGTGCCGCCGTTGAAGTTGACGAAGCCTTCGTGCATCACGGTGGTGCCTTCACCGATGTAGGCACCGAGGCGGACGCGGGCGGTGTCGGCGATACGCACGCCGGCCGGGACCACGTAGTCGGTCATCTTGGGGAATTTGTCGACGGAGAAGACTTCCAGCAGCTTGCCCTTCAGGCGCGCTTCCAGTTGCAGCTCGGCCAGTTCGGCCAGGTCGATGGCGCCCTGGTTGGTCCAGGCCACGTTCGGCAGCAGCGGGAAGATGCCGGTCAGGTTCAGGCCGTGCGGCTTGACCAGGCGGTGGGAGAGCAGGTGCAGCTTGAGGTACGCCTCCGGGGTGGAACTGGGGGCGGCATCTTCGGCCAGCAGGGTGGCGACCAGCGGCTTCTGGCTCTCGGCCAGGCGATTGAGCAGGGCGGCCTGGGCGGCGTCGATGGTCTTTACCGCATCAGCCAGCTGGTAGGCCTGGTGGGCAGTGAAGGCGATCGCCTGGTTGCCGCCTTCGTAAGAAAGCAGCGGGGCGATGGCGGCGACCAGTTCGGCGCTGGGGTTGAGCAGCGGCTGCGCGTAGAAGACTTCCAGCCAGTTGCTCTGGCGGTTCTGGGTGCCGACACCGAAGGCCAGGCTGAACAGGGATTTCGACATGTGGGTGGTTCCTTGAAAAAGTTTCTCGAAGAATGATGTCGGTCAGGCCGGACGGCGGCTGAGCAGCAGGCCCAGCCCGGCGCTGCCCAGCAGCGCGGCACAACCACGGTTGAACAGGCGCCGGGCGCGTGCGCCGGCGAGCAGCTTGCCGAGGCGGACCCCAGCGAGCCCGTAGAGGGCGATGGCCAGCCATTCCAGAAGCAGGAAGGCTGTGCCGAGTTGGGCGAACTGCGCGCCCACGGCCTGACGCGGATCGACGAACTGCGGCAGGAAAGCGGTGAAGATGAGGATTGCCTTGGGGTTGCCGGCGGCGACCCAGAACTCCTGGCGGGCCAGGCGCCACAGGCTGGTGGTGGCAACCGGGGTGCCATCCACAGACAGGTTCGCGGTCGGAGCGCGCCACAGCTGTACGGCAAGCCACAACAGGTAGCCGGCGCCCACCAGCTTGATCGCCAGGAACAACCAGGCCGAGGCCTGCAGCACCAGCGCCAGGCCGGAGGCGGCCAGGGTCAGCATGCCGGCGAAGGCGATCAACCGGCCGCCGCCCGCGAGCGTGGCGCGCAGCAGGCCGAAGCGTGCGGCGTTGTTCAGCGACAGCAGGTTGTTCGGTCCCGGCGCCAGGTTCAGGGCGAAGCAGGCGGGGAGGAACAGGGCCCAGGCGATGCTCATCGTGGCGGTGCTCAGGCCAGCGCGGCCGCGTAGGCGTCGGGCTTGAAGCCGACCAGGGTGCGACTCCCCAAGTCCAGCACCGGACGCTTGATCATCGACGGCTGCGCGACCATCAGTTCGATGGCCTTGGCCTGGTCGAGGTCGGCCTTCTGCGCGTCGTCCAGCTTGCGGAAGGTGGTGCCGGCACGGTTCAGGACGGTTTCCCAACCATGTTCGGCGCACCACTGGCGCAGGTGTTCGCGGTCGATGCCGCTACTCTTGTAGTCGTGGAAGGCGTAGTCGACGCCATGCTCGTCCAGCCACACACGGGCCTTCTTCATGGTGTCGCAAGCCTTGATTCCATACAGCGTCCGCTCACTCACGGGGCGCTCCTCCTTTTCGATGCATTTTTCAGGCGCGGGATTATGCCATTTCCCAGAGCCTTGCGGGACGCCGGCTGGAGGCTGGTCGATTGCAACAGTTTTTTGCCCAAGGCGGGGCTGATCCGGCCCCCGTTGCGGTGCTTCAATGGAGAGCTGTGCTGGGAGTTCGTCGATGCAAACCGTTTACACCGTGCTCATCCTGCTGCTGGTCGTGGGGGGAACCCGGCTCGCGGCGCAACTGATTCCGCTGCCCTTGCCACTGATCCAGATCGCTGCCGGCGCTGCACTGGCGTGGCCGAGCCTGGGGTTGCATGTGGGGCTGGACCCGGAACTGTTCATGTTCCTGTTCATCCCGCCGCTGCTGTTCGCCGATGGCTGGCGCATGCCCAAGGGCGAGTTCTGGAAAATGCGCTGGCCGATCCTCACTTTGGCCTTCGCCCTGGTGTTGTTCACCGTGGTCGGTGGCGGCGTGTTCATCCATGTGCTGATCCCGGAGATTCCCTGGGCGGCGGCCTTCGCCCTGGCGGCGGTGCTGTCGCCCACCGATGCGCTGGCGGTGTCGGCCATCGCCCAGAATCGACTGCCCAAGCGCCTGATGTACGTGTTGCAGGGCGAGGCGCTGATGAACGATGCGTCGGGCCTCGTCGCTTTCAAGTTCGCCATCGCGGCGGCCCTGACCGGCACCTTCTCGCTGATGGACGCCAGCCTGAACTTCCTGCTGGTGGCCATCGGCGGCCTGGCCAGTGGGGTGTTCCTCAGCTGGCTGCTGGGGCGCATCCGCGCCTGGATGATCCGCCGGGGTTGGGATGACCCGGCCACCCACGTGGTGCTGATGCTGCTGTTGCCCTTCGCCTGCTACATGATCGCTGAGGAACTGGGGGTTTCCGGCATCCTCGCGGCAGTGGCGGCGGGCATGATGCAGAGCTGGGTTGACCTGCTGCCCCGGCAGACCAACACCCGTCTGCTCAATCGCAGCGTGTGGTCGATGCTGGAATTCACCTTTAACGGCGTAGTGTTCCTGCTGCTGGGGCTGCAGCTGCCGGACATCGTCAAGTCCGTGGCGCACCATGCCGACGACGTGATGTGGCGCTCGTCGCTGCTGACCTTCTACGTGCTGGCGGTTTTCGCGGTGCTGCTGGCGCTGCGCTTCGGCTGGGTCTGGTGCTACTGGAAGATATCCGTGCGTTTCGAGCAGTGGTGGGGCATCGAGCTGGGCGGCAAGCCGGGCGAGCCCGTGCTGCGGCTGTCGGCGATCTCGGCGCTGAGCGGGGTACGCGGGGCGGTAACGCTGGCGGGTGTGCTCTCGGTGCCGCTGCTGCTGCTTGATGGGACGGCGTTCCCCCAGCGTGACCTGATCATTTTCATCGCCGCTGGGGTGATCCTGGTGTCGCTGCTCGCCGCCACGATTGGCCTGCCGATTCTGCTGCGCGGGCTGCCGGCGGCCAGTAACGATCAGCGCGAGCTGGAAGTGCAGGCGGTCTGGCGCAAGACCGCGGCCGCGGCGATCCACATGCTCGAAAGCGAGGGGTTGCCCGCCAGCGAGAGCGGTGACGCAGACGAGACGGCGCGTTTGGCTGAAATGAAGGCCAAGCTCATGGCCGAGTATCGCCACGAGCTGGATTCGGCGCCGGACAGCAAGGAGGCCCGGGAGCGCGCCCGCGCCCTGGAATTGGCCGATCAGGCGCTACGGATCAAGGCGCTGCGCGCGCAGCGGTTGGAGCTGTACCGGATGCGCCGCGAGCATGAGATCGATGACGAGACCATGCGCGAAGTGCTGGGAGAGCTGGATAACCAGGAAGCCTGGGTAACCAGCAAGGCGGGGCGCTGGGTGTAAACCGGCTTTGATTGCTTTCGTAGGAGCGAGCTTGCTCGCGAACCTGCTTGACTCCGGTGGTCCCGGGCGGCTCGGTTCGCGAGCAAGCTCGCTCCTACAGGGAGGCGTCAGGTTGTAGGGCGAATAACCTGGAACAGGTTATCCGCCGGAACCTGCGCGGCGGATAACGCTGGTGCGTTATGCGCCCTACGAAAGCAAGAGCTTAGAGGCTCTGCACGTAACGCTTGATCCGCTCGGCGGCTTCCACGCATTCCGCCAACGGAGCCACCAGCGCCATGCGTACGCGGTTGGCGCCGGGGTTGTCGCCGTTCACTTCGCGGGACAGGTAGGAGCCCGGCACCACGGTCACATGCTGCTGGTCGAACAGGCCGCGACAGAACTCGGTGTCGGCGACCGGGGTTTTCGCCCAGAGGTAGAAGCTGCCGTCCGGGCGCTGCACGTCCAGCACGCCGCCGAGGATGTCCAGCACGGCGTCGAACTTCTCGCGGTAGAGGTCGCGGTTGGCGCGCACGTGGTCCTCGTCCTTCCAGGCAGCGACGCTGGCCAGTTGGGTCTGAACCGGCATGGCGCAGCCGTGGTAGGTGCGGTACAGGAGGAATTTCTTCAGCACGTCGGCGTCGCCGGCAACGAAGCCCGAGCGCAGGCCCGGCAGGTTGGAGCGCTTGGACAGGCTGTGGAACACCACGCAACGCTTGAAGTCGCTGCGGCCCAGCTCGGCGCAGGCGGTCAGCAGGCCGGCTGGCGGGTTCTGCTCGTCGAAGTACAGCTCGCTGTAGCACTCGTCGGCGGCGATCACGAAGTCATGCTCGTCGGCCAGGGCGATCAGCTTCTTCAGTTCGGTCAGGGGAACCAGCGCGCCGGTGGGGTTGCCCGGTGAGCAGAGGAAAAGAATCTGGCAGCGCGCCCAGATGTCAGCCGGCACGGCATCGAAGTCCGGGTTGAAGCCGTTGTCTTCCAGGCAGGGCAGGTAGTGTGGCGCTGCGCCGGCGAGCAGGGCTGCGCCTTCGTAGATCTGATAGAAGGGGTTCGGGCTGATCACCAGGCCGTTGGCGTTGCGGTCAACCACGGTCTGGGTGAAGGCGAACAGCGCTTCACGGGTGCCATTCACCGGCAGCACGTGGCGCGCGGCGTCCAGCCAGCCAGCCGGCACCTTGAAGCGGCGTTCGCACCAGGCCGCGATGGCTTCGCGCAGGGCCGGGATGCCCAGGGTGGTCGGGTAGACGGCCAACTGGTCGAGGCTGTCGCTCAGCGCCTGGGCGACGAAGGCCGGCGAGCGGTGCTTGGGCTCGCCGATGGACAGCGCGATGGGCTTCAGCTCCGCCGGCGGCTGGGCGCCGGCCAGCAGGGCGCGGAGCTTCTCGAAGGGGTAGGGCTGGAGCGAGTCGAGGGCAGGGTTCATGGCAAGGCTCTTTCGTTCTGGTTCTGACTGAATAGCGGGCTAGATACTGATACGCACCGGCATGGTCTGCTGGCCGCCGTCGGAGAGGATGTCCACCAGGGCGGTTTGAATCCGCTTGCACAGCTCCGGGTCCGAGAGCGGCTGGTTGTGCGCATCGGTGACGAAGAACACGTCCTCCACGCGCTCGCCCAGGGTGGCGATCTTGGCGTTCTGTACCGACAGGTCGAAGTCCAGGAACAGCCCGCCGATACGCGCCAGCAGGCCGGGGCGGTCCGGTGCGATGACTTCCAGCACGCTGACCTGGCGGGCCGCGTCGGTGGAGATGGTCACCAGCGGGGCGAAGGCGAAGTGCTTGAGCTGGCGCGGTACGCGGCGCTGAATGATGGTCGGGTACTCGTCCGGGTCCTTCAGGGCGTTGACCAGTCCTTCGCGAATTTCAGCGACTCGGGCGGGATTGTTGCCGATCGAGCCGCCATCAGCATCGAGTACTATGTAGGTGTCGAGGGTGAAGAGGCTCGTGGAAGTGATGATCCGCGCGTCCTGAATGTTCAGATTGAGCTGGTCCATCGCGGCCACGGTCACGGCGAAGAAGTCGTGCTGGTCGCCGGCATAGATGAAGATTTGCGTACCGCCCTCGAATTCGCGCTGCGCGGTTTCCTTGATCAGCACCAGTGGGGTGCCGTCGTCCGGGTGCTGGAGGATGGCTTCGGTGTGCCAGGCCACGTCGGCAGCGGTATGGCGAAGGAAGTAGTCGTCGCCCAGCTGGCTCCAGAGCTGCTCGGCGTCGTCCTGGTCGATGCCGCCGCGCACCAGAATGTCGATGGCCGCGCTCTGGGTCTGGCGAATCTGCTCTTCGCGGTCGACCGGGTTCTCCAGGCCGCGGCGCAGCGCGCGCTTGGTCTCGGTGTAGAGCTGGCGCAGCAGGCTGGCGCGCCAGGAGTTCCACAGCGTCGGGTTGGTGGCGTTGATGTCGGCCACGGTGAGTACGTAGAGGTAGTCCAGGTAGGTCTGGTTGCCCATCAGCTGGGCGAAGTCGTAGATCACCTGCGGGTCGGACAGGTCCTTGCGCTGGGCCGTGGTGGACATGATCAGGTGGTTCTGCACCAGCCAGGAGACCAGGTTGGTGTCCCACGGCGGCAGCTGGTGACGCTGGCAGAAGTGCTCGGCGTCCACCGCGCCCAGTTCCGAGTGGTCGCCGCCACGGCCCTTGGCGATGTCGTGGTAGAGGCCGGCGATATAGATCAGCTCCGGCTTGGGCAGGCGCTCCATGATCTTGCTGGCCAGCGGGTACTTCTCCGCCATGTCGGGGCGGCGCAGTTTGCGCAGGTGCTTGATCAGGTTGAGGGTGTGCGCGTCGACCGTATAGATGTGGAACAGGTCGTGCTGCATCTGCCCGACGATCAGGCCGAACTCCGGCAGGTATCGGCCGAGGATGCCGTAGCGGTTCATCCGCCGCAGGTTGCGGTGGATGCCTTCCTGGCACTTGAACAGCTCGATGAACAGGCTGGTGTTGCGGATGTCGTGGCGGAAGTCGTCGTCGATCAGATGTCGGCTGTCGCGCAGCAGGCGGATGGTGTCGGCACGCACGCCCTTGATTTCCGGGTGCTGGGCCAGCAGCACGAAGATTTCCAGGAGGGCGAACGGCGTGCGCTTGAAGACGTTGGCGTGGGTGACTTCCAGGTAGCCGTCACGCAGTTGGAAGCGACTGTTGAGCGGCTGGATCTGGCCGTTCTCGCCGGCACGCAGGATCACCTCTTCGAAGTGCTGCATGATCAGGTCGTTCAGCTCGGAAACGGCCATCACTACGCGGTAGTACTTCTGCATGAAGCGCTCGACGGCCAGCTTGGCGTCATTGCCTTCGTAGCCGAGCAATCCGGCGATACGTCGCTGGTGGTCGAACAGTAGGCGGTCTTCGGCACGGCCGGCGAGCATGTGCAGGGCGTAGCGGACCTTCCAGAGGAACTCCTGGCTGGAGGCCAGCACCGCGCACTCGCTCTCCACCAGGAAGCCTTCGCGCACCAGGGCGTGCAGGTTGAGGCTGCCGAAGTGGCGGCGGGCAACCCAGAGCAGCGTCTGCACATCGCGCAGGCCGCCGGGCGAGCCCTTCACGTTGGGCTCCAGGTTGTACTCGGTGTCGTTGTATTTGGTGTGGCGGTGAATCTGTTCCTTGCGCTTGGCCAGGTAGAACTGGCCGCTGGGCCACATCTGCTTTGCGCTGGTGGCTGCGAGCATGCGCTGGCGCAGGCTGTCCGGGCCGGAGATGGTCCGGCATTCCATCAGGTTGGTGACCACGGTGAGGTCGGCGCGCGCCTCTTCGGCGCACTCGGCCACCGAGCGCACGCTCTGGCCGACTTCCAGGCCGATATCCCAGAGCAGGGTGAGGAAGCCTTCGATGGGCTCGCGGAAGCTTTCCTGATCCTCGCTGTCGAGCAGAACCAGCAGGTCGATGTCCGAGTGCGGGTGCAATTCACCGCGCCCATAGCCGCCCACGGCGACCAGTGCGATATCGGCGTCGTCGCCCCAGTCGAAGCGGTTCCAGGCCTGCTGCAGGATCTGGTCGACGACCCAGGCGCGGTCCTCGATCAGCCGGCGAATGTCGCGGCCGCCGTTGAAGCGGGCGTCGAGCACTTCGTTGGCCTGACGAATGGCCTTCTTGAAGGCAGCGATAGGGCTGGATTTGAGGGCCAGTTCCGCCTGGAACTGCCCACGGTCGAACAACTCGGGATCCACCTGCGGCATGGCGGCCTTCCTGATCAATGGCTTAGGGGAGGGCAGGGGCAAGAGGGCGGTCGGGCCTGGGCGCTTGGCGCCAGGCCCGGCAGCTGTGCCGGGCCGGGATTTCTATGTTCTACCCAGCCATCGGCGAGATTGCAAACCGCTTGTCAGGCGGAGGTGCGCGGGAAGCTTTCGTCGTTGCGCAGGGTCAGGATCTCGTAGCCGTCGGCGGTGACCAGCACGGTGTGCTCCCACTGCGCGGACAGCTTGCGGTCCTTGGTGATGGCAGTCCAGCCGTCGCCCAGCAGGCGGGTTTCCGGGCGGCCCTGGTTGATCATCGGCTCGATGGTGAAGATCATGCCTTCCTTGAGTTCCAGGCCGGTGCCGGCACGGCCGTAGTGCAGCACCTGGGGCTCCTCGTGGAAGACCTTGCCGATGCCGTGGCCGCAGTACTCGCGCACCACGGAGAAGCCGTTCTTCTCGGCGTACTTCTGGATCACTTCGCCAATGTCGCCCAGGCGAGCGCCCGGCTTGACCACGTCGATGCCCTTGTACATGCATTCCTGGGTGATCTGGCAGAGGCGATCCGCCCATTCCGGGGTCTTGCCGACCGAGAACATCTTGCTGGTGTCGCCGTGGTAGCCGTCCTTGATCACGGTGACATCGATATTGACGATGTCACCTTCCTTGAGCGGCTTCTCGTTGGGAATGCCATGGCAAACCACATGGTTGATCGAGGTGCAGATGGACTTGGGGAAGCCCTTGTAGTTCAGCGGCGCCGGAATGGCCTTCTGCACGTTGACGATATAGTCGTGGCAGATGCGGTCCAGTTCGTCGGTGGTGACGCCGGGCTTGACGTGTTCGCCGATCATTTCCAGCACTTCGGCGGCCAGGCGGCCGGCGACGCGCATTTTCTCGATGTCTTCGGGCGTCTTGAGGGTGACGGTCATGCGAATTCTCTTGAGGCGCTGCGAACGCGCGGGTAATGAGAGGAATACGCAAGTCTATCAGATTCGCGCCCTGCCTTTTAAGCGCGGAGCAGGGCGGTGGATGCCTGTGCGGGTTTCGTTGCGGTCAAGGTTGTGGTATAAAGCGCCCCGCTCTGAAGGCTACGGCCATTTCGGGGCACTAACCCACACATGCATCGACACGATGGCCTGGGTGCCTTTCGACACAGTCGGAGGGTTGGCCGTTGGGATGCATGGAGGCCTAACCCGACTTATCGAGGAACTATCATGTCCCAAGTCAATATGCGCGATATGCTGAAGGCCGGTGTGCACTTCGGCCACCAGACCCGTTACTGGAACCCGAAAATGGGCAAGTTCATTTTCGGCGCGCGTAACAAGATCCACATCATCAACCTCGAAAAAACCCTGCCGATGTTCAACGAGGCCCTGACCTTCGTTGAGCGCCTGGCCCAGGGCAAGAACAAGATCCTGTTCGTCGGCACCAAGCGTTCCGCCGGCAAGATCGTTCGCGAAGAAGCTGCCCGTTGCGGCATGCCGTACGTCGACCACCGTTGGCTGGGCGGCATGCTCACCAACTACAAGACCATCCGTCAGTCGATCAAGCGTCTGCGCGAGCTGGAAGTTCAGTCCCAGGACGGTACTTTCGCCAAGCTGACCAAGAAAGAAGCTCTGATGCGCTCCCGTGATCTGGAAAAACTGGATCGCAGCCTGGGTGGTATCAAGGACATGGGCGGCCTGCCGGACGCTCTGTTCGTCGTCGACGTTGACCACGAGCGCATTGCTATCACCGAAGCCAACAAGCTGGGCATCCCGGTCATCGGCATCGTCGATACCAACAGCAGCCCGGACGGCGTTGACTATGTTATCCCGGGTAACGACGACGCCATCCGCGCCGTTCAGCTGTACCTGGGCTCGATGGCTGAAGCTGTCCTGCGCGGCAAGAATGCCGGCGGCGTGACGGCTGACGAGTTCGTCGAAGAAGCACCGGCCGAATCCGCCGAAGGCTGATTCCAGGACGTCCAGACGTCCTACGGTGAGCAGGAAGGGGGCTAGGCCCCCTTTTTGCCACCCCGAGAATTCCGCCCGGGTATCCGGGCGATCTGGTTTTGAGAGCAACTCAAGAGGATTTCGAAATGGCAGAAATTACTGCAGCACTGGTCAAGGAACTGCGTGAGCGTACCGGCCAGGGCATGATGGAGTGCAAGAAGGCACTGGTCGCCGCTGAAGGCGATATCGAGAAGGCCATCGACGATATGCGCGCTTCGGGCGCCATCAAGGCTGCCAAGAAGGCTGGCAACATCGCCGCCGAAGGCGCCATCGCCGCCAAAGTGGCTGACGATGCCAAATCCGCCACCATCATCGAAGTCAACTCGCAGACCGACTTCCTGGCCCTGCAGGACGACTTCAAGAACTTCGTCGCTGCCAGCCTGGACAAGGCTGTTGCGCAGAAGCTGACCGACGCTGCTCCGCTGATCGCAGAGCAGGAACCGGCCCGTGAAGCCCTGGTTGCCAAGTGCGGCGAGAACGTCAACATCCGTCGCCTGGCTCGTACCGAAGGTGACGTGGTTGGCGCCTACCTGCACGGCCACCGCATCGGCGTTCTGGTTACCCTGAAGGGTGGCAATCCTGAACTGGCTCGCGACATCGCCATGCACGTCGCTGCCAGCAACCCGCAGTTCCTCGATCCGTCGCAGGTTTCCGAAGAAGCCGTTGCCAAAGAGAAGGAAATCTTCCTCGCTCTGAACGCCGACAAGATCGCTGGCAAGCCGGAAAACATCGTCGAGAACATGGTCAAGGGCCGTATCTCGAAGTTCCTGGCCGAAGCCAGCCTGGTCGAGCAAGCCTTCGTCAAGGATCCGGAAGTCAAGGTTGGTGATCTGGCCAAGAAAGCCGGCGCCGAAATCGTCTCCTTCGTTCGTTTCGAAGTAGGCGAAGGCATCGAGAAAGTCGAAGCTGACTTCGCTGCCGAGGTTGCTGCTCAAGTAGCCGCTTCCAAGCAGTAATAGACAGTCTCACGACTGTCGCCCCGCAAGAGGCTGCCCGCTAACGCGCGCGGCCTCTTTGCCAAACTGGGGAAACCAAAAGGGGCGGTTTCCACGGCGCAGGCCCGCAAGGCGGGTTTAAAGGCGCCGTAAGGCTGGCTGGTCCAAGCTTTCCGCCAAGCGCCCACAAGGCGCACAGCATTCAATCGCCGCAGGAGAAAAAGGTCATGGCTCAGCAGCTGAGCGCTCGTCAACCTCGCTATAAACGCATTCTTCTAAAACTGAGCGGCGAAGCCCTGATGGGCTCCGAGGAGTTCGGCATCGATCCCAAGGTGCTGGACCGCATGGCGCTGGAGATCGGCCAGCTCGTCGGTATCGGCGTGCAGGTCGGCCTGGTGATCGGTGGTGGCAACCTGTTCCGTGGTGCGGCGCTGTCCGCGGCCGGCATGGATCGCGTCACCGGCGACCACATGGGCATGCTCGCCACCGTGATGAACGGCCTGGCCATGCGTGACGCCCTGGAGCGCTCCAACATCACCGCCATCGTCATGTCCGCCATTTCCATGGTCGGCGTGACCGATCACTACGACCGCCGCAAGGCCATGCGCCACCTGAAGAGTGGCGAAGTGGTGATCTTCTCCGCCGGTACCGGCAACCCGTTCTTCACCACCGATTCCGCCGCCTGCCTGCGCGCCATCGAAATAGATGCTGACGTAGTACTCAAGGCGACCAAGGTGGACGGCGTGTACACTGCCGACCCGTTCAAGGACCCGAATGCCGAGAAATTCGAGCGTCTGACGTACGATGAAGTGCTCGATCGCAAGCTGGGTGTGATGGACCTCACCGCCATCTGCCTGTGCCGGGACCAGAAAATGCCGCTGCGGGTGTTCAACATGAACAAGCCCGGCGCGCTGCTGAATATTGTTGTAGGTGGTGCCGAAGGCACCCTGATCGAGGAGGATTGAGATGATCAACGAGATCAAGAAGGACGCGCAGGAGCGTATGGGCAAAACCCTGGAAGCCCTGGGGCATGCCTTTGCCAAGATTCGTACCGGCCGTGCGCACCCGAGCATCCTGGATAGCGTGATGGTGTCCTACTACGGCTCCGATACGCCGCTGCGCCAGGTCGCCAACGTCACCGTGGAAGACTCCCGTACTTTGGCTCTGAGCGTCTTCGACAAGAGCATGATCCAGGCGGTCGAGAAAGCCATCATGACCTCCGACCTGGGCCTGAATCCGGCGACTGCCGGTACCACCATCCGCGTACCGATGCCGGCCCTGACCGAAGAAACCCGCAAGGGCTTCACCAAGCAGGCTCGCGCCGAAGCCGAGCAGGCCCGCGTTTCCGTGCGCAACATCCGTCGCGATGCCCTGGCTCAACTGAAGGATCTGCAGAAAGAGAAGGAAATCAGCGAGGACGACGAGCGTCGCGCTGGTGATGACGTGCAGAAGATCACCGACAAGTTCGTCGCCGAGATCGAAAAAGCCCTCGAGGGCAAAGAAGCGGACCTGATGGCTGTCTGACAGCCGGGCTCTCGTCATGGAAAAGACCAAGCAGGTGACGCCCGTGCCCAGGCACGTGGCGGTCATCATGGACGGCAACAACCGCTGGGCGAAGAAGCGCCTGATGCCTGGCGTTGCCGGGCATAAGGCCGGCGTGGATGCCGTCCGCGCGGTGATCAAGACCTGTGCCGAAGCCGGTGTCGAAGTGCTGACGCTGTTCGCCTTCTCCAGCGAGAACTGGCAGCGCCCGGCCGACGAGGTCGGTGCGCTGATGGAGCTGTTCCTCATGGCCTTGCGCCGCGAGGTGCGCAAGCTCAGCGCCAATGGCATTCGCTTGCGCATCATCGGCGACCGCAGCCGCTTCGCCCCTGAATTGCAGGCGGCGATGCGTGAGGCGGAGGCACTGACCGCCAATGGCAAGAGCATGCTGCTACAGGTGGCAGCCAATTACGGCGGCCAGTGGGACATTACCCAGGCGGCGCAGCGTCTTGCCCGTGAGGTGCAGGCTGGGCACCTGGCAGCAGAAGAAATCACCCCGGAGCTGATCCAGGGTTGTCTCTCCACTGGCGACCAGCCGCTGCCCGATCTGTGCATCCGCACCGGCGGCGAGCACCGCATCAGCAACTTTCTTCTGTGGCAGCTGGCGTATGCCGAGCTGTATTTCTCCGATCTCTACTGGCCCGACTTCAAGCACGAAGCCATGCAGGCTGCGTTGCTGGATTTCGCCTCTCGTCAGCGCCGTTTCGGCAAGACCG
This sequence comes from Pseudomonas sp., assembly GCF_002796985.1. Lineage (GTDB taxonomy): Bacteria > Pseudomonadota > Gammaproteobacteria > Pseudomonadales > Pseudomonadaceae > Pseudomonas. Next base: position 267,816 of record NZ_PEKX01000002.1, read on the forward strand.
GCGAGCAGGTCGAGGCCGAGGCGCCCCCGTCATGTTGAAACAACGAATCATCACGGCGCTGATCCTGTTGCCGATCGCGCTGGGTGGTTTCTTCCTGCTCGATGGTGCGGCGTTCTCGCTGTTCATCGGGCTTGTGGTCAGCCTCGGTGCCTGGGAGTGGGCGCGTCTGGCGGGCTACAACGATCAGTCCGCCCGTGTCGGCTACGCTGCCGTGGTCGCCGCGCTGATGTTGGTATTGGCCTGGCTGCCGCAGCTGGCGGGTGCCGTGCTGGTTCTGGCGCTGCTCTGGTGGGCCTTGGCGATTGTCATGGTGCTGACCTATCCCGATAGCGCTTCGAGCTGGGGTGGTCGCTGGCGGCGCCTGCTGATCGGACTGCTGATCCTGCTACCGGCCTGGCAGGGGCTGGTGCTACTCAAGCAGTGGCCACTGGCCAACTGGCTGATCGTGGCTGTCATGGTGCTGGTCTGGGCTGCCGACATCGGCGCCTATTTCTCCGGCAAGGCATTCGGCAAGCGCAAATTGGCTCCGCGTGTCAGTCCGGGCAAGAGCTGGGAAGGCTTCTTCGGTGGCATGGCTTTGTGCCTGGCAATCACCGTCGCCGTCTCCATCTATCGCGACTGGACGGTCCGCGAACTGCTGCTGGCGCTGCCATGCACGGCCATCGTGGTGGCACTGTCGGTCATTGGTGACCTGACCGAAAGCATGTTCAAGCGTCAGTCGGGCCTCAAGGACAGCAGCAACCTGCTGCCGGGCCATGGTGGTGTGCTGGATCGCATCGACAGCCTGACCGCAGCGATTCCGGTGTTCACCGCGCTGCTCTGGGCTGTGGGCTGGGGTGCGCCGTGATTCATCCGCAGTGGATTACCGTGCTGGGGGCGACCGGTTCGATTGGTCTCAGCACCCTTGATGTCATCGGTCGTCACCCGGATCGTTATCGTGTTTTTGCTCTGAGTGGCTATTCTCGCCTCGCTGAGCTGGAGGCGCTGAGTCAGCGTCACCGTCCGCGCTTCGTGGTGGTGCCGGAGATCGAGCAGGCGCGGGTTCTGCAGGATCGCCTGAATGGCGCCGGTCTTGAGGTCCGTGTGCTGGTCGGTGAGGCTGGCCTTTGTGAGGTTTCCGCACATCCTGAAGTGGATGCGGTGATGGCCGCGATTGTTGGTGCCGCCGGTCTAAAGCCCACACTGGCTGCCGTCGAGGCAGGAAAGCGGGTGCTGTTGGCTAACAAGGAGGCGCTGGTGATGTCCGGCGCGCTGTTCATGGATGCCGTGCGCGCCAGTGGCGCCGTACTGCTACCCATCGACAGTGAGCACAACGCGATCTTCCAGTGCATGCCGGCGGACTATGCCCGTGGGTTGGGGGCGGTTGGTGTTCGGCGCATCCTGCTGACCGCCTCGGGCGGCCCGTTCCGTGAGACTCCGCTGGAGCAACTGGCCGAGGTTTCTCCCGAGCAGGCCTGTGCGCACCCTAACTGGTCGATGGGGCGGAAGATTTCCGTCGATTCGGCCAGCATGATGAACAAGGGCCTGGAGTTGATCGAGGCCTGCTGGTTGTTCGACGCACCGCCGTCGAAGGTGGAGGTAGTGATCCATCCACAGAGCGTGATCCACTCTCTGGTGGACTACGTGGATGGGTCGGTTCTGGCGCAGTTGGGCAATCCGGACATGCGCACCCCTATCGCCCATGCTTTGGCGTGGCCCCAGCGCATCGATTCCGGCGTTTCACCGCTGGATCTGTTTGCCATCGGTCGCCTGGACTTCAGTGCGCCCGACGAGCAGCGCTTCCCCTGTCTGCGCCTGGCGCGTCAGGCCGCGGAGGCAGGGGGCAGTGTGCCGGCGATGCTCAACGCAGCAAACGAAGTGGCGGTCGCGGCATTCCTCGATCGACGCATTCGCTTCACGGATATCCCGGTTATCATCGACGAAGTGCTGAACCGCGAGACGCGCACGCCAGTCGAATCGCTCGAGGCGGTGCTGGCGGCCGACCAGTGCGCACGCGTCGCCGCGCAGGCGTGGTTGCAGGAGCGCGGGCGTTGAGCCCGAGGAGGTAGCGATGAGCGCCCTTTATATGGTGGTGGGACTGATTGTCGCCCTTGGCGTACTGGTCACTTTCCACGAATTCGGACACTTCTGGGTCGCCCGCCGCTGCGGGGTGAAGGTTCTGCGCTTCTCCGTGGGCTTCGGTACCCCGCTGGTGCGCTGGCATGACCGTCAGGGCACCGAGTTTGTCGTGGCCGCCATCCCTCTCGGCGGTTACGTGAAGATGCTGGATGAGCGGGAGGGGGATGTCCCCGCCGAGTTGCTCGACCGTGCATTCAATCGCAAGAGTGTATTCCAGCGCATCGCCATCGTGGCGGCTGGCCCGATTGCCAACTTCCTGCTGGCTATCCTGTTCTTCTGGGTCCTGGCCATGCTGGGCAGCCAGCAGATCAAGCCGATCATCGGCTCTGTGGTGGCGAACAGCCCGGCAGCCATAGCGGGTCTGGCGTCTGGCCAGGAGGTCGTGGCCGTCGATGGCGAAGCCGTCGATGGCTGGAGTGGCGTCAACCTGCAGTTGGTACGTCGCCTTGGTGAGACTGGCGAGTTGAGTGTCGCGGTGCTGGAGCAGGGCTCCAGCGTTCCAGCGGTGCACCAGGTGCGCATCAGTTCCTGGCTGAAGAACGAGGACAATCCCGACCCTATCGGTGGCCTGGGCATCCAGCCCTGGCGACCCGCCGTTGCGCCAGTGATTGCCGAGCTGGACGAAATAGGTCCGGCCAAGGCAGCTGGCCTGCAGATTGGTGACCTGATCGTCACTCTGGATGGTCAGGCGGTCACGGATTGGCAGAATGTCGTCGAGCGGGTTCGAGCCAAGCCTGAAGCCAAGGTCGCTCTGGGCATCGAGCGCGCCGGCCGGCACGAGGAGCTGGTCCTGACCCTGGCGGCGAAGGGGGAGGGCAAGGCCCGCACCGGCTACCTGGGCGCGGGTGTCGCCGGTGGTCAATGGCCCGCGGACATGCTTCGCGAAGTGAGCTATGGACCGGTGGCCGCAGTGGGGCAAGCGCTCTCCCGAACCTGGTCCATGAGCCTGCTAACTCTGGATTCTCTAAAGAAAATGGTGCTCGGGCAGCTCTCGGTAAAAAACTTGAGCGGGCCGATAACCATTGCTAAAGTGGCGGGCGCTTCAGCCCAGTCCGGCGTAGGGGATTTTCTGCATTTCCTCGCCTATCTGAGCATCAGCTTGGGGGTTCTCAACCTGTTGCCGATTCCCGTCCTCGACGGCGGGCATCTGCTGTTCTACATGGTCGAGTGGGTGCGAGGTCGCCCATTGTCGGAGCGGGTCCAGGCTTGGGGGATGCAAATTGGCATCAGCCTGGTAGTCGGGGTCATGTTGTTGGCCCTGGTCAACGATCTGAGTCGACTGTAACCGCCCATTGGATTTCGGATCTGCCGCCACTTGCGGCAGATTCTCTATTTGTCAGTTGGAATAAAAGGACTCCATGAAACGCTTTCTGCTTCCCGCGGCCCTTTCCGCGCTGATGATCGCCCAGGTTCACGCCGAGTCCTTCACTGTTTCCGATATCCGGGTCAACGGTCTGCAGCGCGTGTCTGCCGGTAGCGTGTTCGCGGCCCTGCCGCTGAACGTCGGCGAGCAGATCGACGATCGCCGCTTGATCGAAGCGACCCGCTCGCTGTTCAAGACCGGCTTCTTCCAGGACATCCAGCTCAGCCGTGATGGCAATGTGCTGATCGTCAACGTGGTCGAGCGTCCGTCCATCTCCAGCATCGAGATCGAGGGCAACAAGGCCATCACCACCGAAGACCTGATGAAGGGTCTGAAGCAGTCGGGCCTGTCCGAAGGCGAAATCTTCCAGCGCGCGACCCTCGAGGGCGTTCGCAACGAACTGCAACGCCAGTATGTGGCCCAGGGCCGCTACTCCGCCGAGATCGAAACCGAGGTGGTGCCGCAGCCGCGCAACCGCGTCGCGCTGAAGATCAACATCAACGAAGGCACTGTGGCGGCCATCGCCCATGTCAACGTGGTGGGCAACACCGTCTTCTCCGAAGAAGACCTGACCGACCTGTTCGAACTGAAGACCACCAACTGGTTGTCCTTCTTCAAGAACGACGACAAGTACTCCCGCGAGAAACTCTCCGGTGACTTGGAGCGTCTGCGTTCCTACTACCTGGACCGCGGCTACATCCACATGGATATCGCCTCCACCCAGGTGTCCATCACCCCGGACAAGAAACACGTCTACATCACCGTCAACGTCAACGAAGGCGAGAAGTACACCGTCAGCGACGTGAAGCTCTCCGGCGACCTGAAGGTGCCGGAAGACGAAGTGAAGAAGCTCCTGCTGGTGAAGAAGGGCCAGGTGTTCTCCCGCAAGGTGATGACCACCACCTCCGACCTGATCACCCGCCGCCTGGGTAACGAGGGTTACACCTTCGCCAACGTCAACGGCGTTCCCGAGCCGAACGACGAGAACAAGACCGTATCGATCACCTACGTGGTCGATCCGGGCAAGCGAGCGTACGTCAACCGCATCAACTTCCGTGGCAACACCAAGACCGAGGACGAAGTACTCCGTCGCGAGATGCGCCAGATGGAAGGTGGCTGGGCGTCGACTTACCTGATCGACCAGTCCAAACAGCGCCTCGAGCGCCTGGGCTACTTCAAGGAAGTCAACGTCGAAACCCCGGCCGTTCCGGGCACCGATGACCAGGTCGACGTCAACTACAGCGTGGAAGAGCAGCCGTCCGGCTCGATCACCGCGAGCGTGGGCTTCGCCCAGAGCGCCGGTCTGATCCTCGGTGGCTCGATCAGCCAGAACAACTTCCTGGGTACCGGTAACAAGGTCAGCATCGGCCTGACCAAGTCCGACTACCAGACCCGCTACAACTTCGGCTTCGTCGACCCCTACTGGACTGTTGACGGCGTGAGCCTGGGTTACAACGCCTTCTACCGCAAGACCGACTACGACGAGCTCGACGTCGACGTCTCCAGCTACTCGGTGAACAGTCTGGGTGCTGGCGTCAGCATCGGCTACCCGATCAGCGAGACCTCGCGCCTGACCTACGGCCTGACCGTGCAGCGCGACGATATCGACACTGGCGCGTACACCGTTGACGAGATCTTCGACTTCATCGAGAAGGAAGGCGACAGCTTCACCAACTTCAAGGCGTCCATCGGCTGGTCCGAATCGACCCTGAACAAGGGCGTGCTGGCCAACCGAGGTCACTCGCAGAGCCTGGTGCTGGAATCCACCATTCCGGGTAGCGACCTGTCGTTCTACAAGCTCGATTACCGTGGCCAGATCTTCGCGCCGCTCACCGAAAACTACACCATGCGCTTCCATACCGAACTCGGTTACGGCGGCGCCTACGGCGACACCGATCGTCTGCCGTTCTACGAGAACTACTACGCCGGTGGCTTCAACTCGGTGCGTGGCTTCAAGGACAGCACCCTGGGTCCGCGTAGTACTCCGAGCAAGGCGCGCAGTAATGGTGACGGTCCTGATGCCGACGGTCGCTACACCGACCCGGACCAGGATCCGCAAGCCTTCGGCGGTAACATCCTGATCACCGGTGGTGCCGAGTTGCTGTTCCCGTTGCCCTTCGTGAAGGACCAGCGCCAACTGCGTACGGTGCTGTTCTATGACATCGGTAACGTGTTCGACACCGATTGCCCGATCTCCACCACCCAGGGCTGCGATGGCGTCAAGTTCCAGGATATGGCCATGTCCGCGGGTGTCGGCCTGACCTGGATCACCGCCCTCGGCCCGCTGAGCTTCAGCCTGGCGACTCCGATCAAGAAGCCGGATAACGCCGAAACCCAGATCTTCCAGTTCTCGCTGGGACAGACCTTCTAACTTTGGCCGTATCGTTGTAATGACAACCATGCTTTGTGCAGGAGTGCATCGTGCGTAAGTTGACCCAGTTCGTCCTGATTACCGCAGCCCTGGCGGCGAGCCCCGCGTTCGCCGACATGAAGATCGCGGTGCTCAACTATCAGATGGCACTCCTCGAGTCCGATTCGGCCAAGCAGTACGCCGTGGATGCCGAGAAGAAGTTCGGCCCTCAGCTGAACAAGCTCAAGGCCCTGGAAAGCGATGCCAAGTCCCTGCAGGACAAGCTGGTCAATGGCGGTAGCAAGATGTCCAACGCCGAGCGTGAAAAGGCCGAGGGCGACTTCAAGCAGAAGGCCCGTGACTTCCAGTTCCAGTCCAAGGAGCTGAACGAAGCCAAGGCCGTCGCTGACCGCGACATGCTGAAGAAGCTCAAACCGAAGCTGGATCAGGCTGTCGAGGAAACCATCAAGAAAGGTGGTTATGATCTCGTGGTCGAGCGTGGTGCCGTGGTGGACGTGAAGCCGCAGTACGACATCACCCGCCAGGTCATCGAGCGCATGAACCAACTGCGCTGATGATGACCGAGCAGTCCTTTACCCTCGCCGAACTGGCCGCGCAGCTCGATGCCGAGTTGCGCGGAGATCCCGTACAGGTGATTCACGGCCTGGCTACCCTGCAGGATGCCGAGCCCGGTCAGCTTACCTTCCTGGCGAATCCGCAGTACCGCAAATTCCTCGCTGACAGCCGGGCAGGTGCCGTCCTGCTGACTACGGCCGATGCCGAGGGGTACACCGGCAACGCCCTGATCGTGGCGAATCCCTATCTGGCTTACGCCGGCCTTTCCCACCAGTTCGACCGCAAGCCCAAGGCGCCGGTCGGTATTCATCCCACCGCGGTGGTCGATGAAGGTGCGCAAGTCGACGCGACGGCCAGTATCGGTCCTTATGCCGTGATCGCAGCGGGTGCTCAGGTCGGAGCAGGCGTTACCGTGGGAGCCCACTGCTTTGTCGGCGCGCGCAGCGTGATCGGCGAGGGTGGTTGGCTTGCACCCCGTGTGACGCTCTACCACGACGTCCGTATCGGTAAGCGCGTGGTGATCCAGTCAGGTGCCGTGCTGGGAGGCGAGGGCTTCGGTTTCGCCAACCATAAGGGTATCTGGCAGAAGATCGCGCAAATTGGCGGCGTAACCCTGGGTGATGACGTCGAGATCGGCGCCAATACCACCATCGACCGTGGCGCACTGTCCGATACTCTCGTGGGTAATGGCGTGAAGCTGGACAACCAGATCATGATCGCCCACAACGTGCAGATCGGCGATCACACCGCCATGGCCGGTTGCTGCGGGATTTCTGGCAGCGCCAAGATCGGCAAGCACTGCATGCTCGCCGGTGGTGTGGGCCTGGTGGGCCACATCGAGATTTGCGACAACGTCTTCGTCACCGGGATGACCATGGTGACCCGTTCGATCACTGAACCGGGTTCCTACTCGTCCGGTACCGCCATGCAGCCCGCGGCTGAATGGAAGAAGAGCGCCGCGCGCATTCGTCAGCTGGATGACATGGCACGTCGTCTGCAGCAGCTGGAAAAGCGCGTGGCCGCCGTGACCCCAAGCGGAGACGCTCCATCAGATGCGTGATCCACGCATTTATGGCGTTTCCCTTTTCTGAACAGGCTTCCCTGAACATGATGGACATCAACGAGATTCGCGAATACCTGCCTCATCGCTACCCCTTCCTGCTGGTGGATCGGGTGGTCGAGCTGGACATCGAAGGCAAGCGCATTCGCGCCTACAAGAATGTCAGCATCAACGAGCCGTTCTTCAATGGCCACTTCCCGCAGCATCCGATCATGCCGGGCGTGCTGATCATCGAAGCCATGGCCCAGGCGGCCGGTATCCTCGGCTTCAAGATGCTCGACGTGAAGCCGGCCGACGGCACCCTGTATTACTTCGTCGGTTCCGACAAACTGCGCTTCCGCCAGCCGGTGCTGCCGGGCGATCAACTGCAGCTCAATGCCCAGTTCCTCAGCGTCAAGCGCGGCATCTGGAAGTTCGATTGCCATGCGACCGTCGATGACAAGCCGGTATGCTCGGCCGAAATCATCTGTGCGGAACGCAAACTATGAGTTTGATCGATCCTCGCGCCATCATCGACCCGCGCGCAAAGCTGGCTGACGACGTAGAAGTGGGCCCCTGGTCCATGGTCGGGCCGGATGTGGAGATCGGCGAAGGCACGGTGATCGGTCCGCACGTGGTGGTCAAAGGCCCCACGAAGATCGGTAAGCACAATCGGATTTTCCAGTTCTCCAGTGTTGGTGAGGACACTCCCGACCTGAAGTACAAGGGCGAACCGACTCGCCTGGTGATCGGCGACCACAACGTGATCCGCGAGGGTGTGACTATCCATCGTGGCACCATTCAGGATCGCTCGGAAACCACCATTGGCGACCACAACCTGCTCATGGCCTATGTGCACATCGGCCATGACAGTGTGATCGGCAATCATTGCATCCTGGTGAACAACACCGCGCTGGCGGGCCATGTTCACGTAGATGACTGGGCGATTCTTTCCGGCTACACGCTGGTGCATCAGTTCTGCCGTATTGGCGCCCACGCGTTCTCCGGCATGGGGACCACCATCGGTAAGGACGTCCCGGCCTACGTGACGGTCTTCGGCAACCCCGCCGAGGCCCGCAGCATGAACTTCGAGGGCCTGCGCCGTCGTGGTTTCAGCGCTGAGTCGATCCAGGCGCTGCGCCGGGCCTACAAGGTGGTCTACCGCCAAGGGTTGACAGTGGATGAGGCACTGGCCGAACTGGCCGATGCTTCCGAGCAGTTCCCGGAGGTCGCGGTGTTCCGTGACTCCATCCAGAGCTCCACCCGCGGCATCACCCGCTGACTATGCAACCGACCGCACGCAAGCTGCGCGTCGCCCTGGTCGCGGGCGAGGCGTCCGGCGATATCCTCGGCTCCGGCCTCATGCAGGCGCTCAAGCAGCGCCACCCTGACATCGAGTTCATCGGTGTCGGCGGTCCGCGCATGCAGGCCGAAGGGCTGCCATCGCATTTCCCGATGGAGCGTCTGGCCGTCATGGGCCTGGTCGAGGTGCTTGGCCGCCTGCGCGAACTGCTGCGTCGGCGCAAGGACCTGATGAAGATGCTGATCGCGGCCAAGCCGGACGTGTTCATCGGCATCGATGCGCCGGACTTCAACCTGACTCTCGAATTGAAGCTGCGCCGCGCGGGCATCCGCACGGTGCACTACGTCAGCCCCTCCGTCTGGGCCTGGCGGCAGAAGCGCGTGCTGAAGATCAAGCAAGCCTGCGACCTGATGCTTGCGCTGTTCCCCTTCGAGGCGCGCTTCTACGAAGAGCACGCGGTGCCGGTGCGCTTCGTCGGTCATCCGTTGGCCAACACCATTCCGCTGGAAGCCGACCGTGCCGGTGCGCGCGAGCGCCTTGGTTTGCCGCAGGATGCCAGTGTCGTTGCACTCCTGCCCGGCAGCCGGGGAGGGGAGGTCGGCAAGCTCGGCGCACTGTTCCTCGATACCGCCCAACGCCTGCTTCAGGATCGCCCCGGCTTGCGTTTCGTACTGCCGTGCGCGAGCCCGGAGCGTCGTGTGCAGGTCGAAGAAATGCTCGCCGGCCGCGATCTGCCGGTGCTACTGCTCGACGGTGCTTCCCACGAGGCCCTGGCCGCTTGCGATGCCGTGCTGATCGCCTCCGGTACCGCCACGCTGGAAGCGCTGCTGTACAAGCGGCCGATGGTCGTCGCCTACAAGGTGGCGCCGATGACCTATCGCATCCTCAGGCACCTGGTGAAGAGCCCGTATATCTCGCTGCCGAACCTGCTGGCTGGCCGCCTGCTGGTGCCGGAACTGATCCAGGATGCGGCGACGCCCGAGTCGCTGGCCGCAACCTTGTTGCCGCTGCTGGACGATGGCAGCGTGCAAACCCAATCCTTCGACGCCATCCACCGTGCTCTGCGCCAGGATGCGTCCGCGCAGGCCGCCGACGCGGTGCTCGCCCTGGTGGAGAAACGCTGATGCAGATGGGCCTGGATTTCACCCTGGTGGAAGAGCTGGTCGCGGGCGTCGATGAAGTGGGTCGCGGCCCGCTTTGCGGCCCGGTGGTCACCGCCGCAGTGATCCTTGATCCGGCGCGGCCGATCAAGGGACTCAACGACTCGAAGAAGCTCAGCGAAGCGCGCCGTGAGGCGCTGTTCGAGGAGATCCGCGAGAAGGCCCTGGCTTGGTGCATCGCGCGTGCCGACGTACACGAGATCGACCAGTTGAACATCCTTCATGCCACCATGCTGGCCATGCAGCGTGCGGTGGAGGGCCTCAGCGTCACGCCGAAACTCGCGCTGATCGACGGCAATCGCTGCCCGAAACTGCAGGTTCCGTCCGCACCGGTGGTGCAAGGCGATGCCAAGGTTCCGGCCATTGCCGCCGCGTCGATCCTGGCCAAGGTCAGCCGCGACCGGGAGATGCAGGAAATGGAAGCGCTGTATCCCGGTTATGGCATTGGTGGGCACAAGGGGTACCCGACTCCGGTACATCTCGAAGCACTCAAACGCCTGGGCCCGACGCCCATTCACCGGCGTTCCTTCGGTCCGGTGCGCGCCCTCCTGGAAAGTACCGGCGGCATTCTGTAACACCCTGTTATTGCTCTGGAATTCTTCTCGGTCAGCGGCCCGTCGGTGACCTGAATCCGCCGGCACGACGGCTGGCCCATTGTTCCCTGTAGCTTTGCCGACAGCCCCGGTACAATCCGGGGCTTGCCGTTTTTTGCGTTTGCCAAGGACCACCATGACCGCCACCTTCGTTCACCTGCGTCTGCACACCGAATTCTCCCTGGTCGACGGCCTGGTACGGGTCAAGCCGCTGATCAAGGCGGTCGGCGGGGCAGGTATGCCGGCGGTGGCGGTGACCGACCTGAGCAACATGTGCTCGCTGGTGAAATTCTACAAAACCGCCATGGGTGGCGGCATCAAGCCGATCTGCGGCGCGGATATCTGGCTGGCCAACCGCGACGAGGACGGCCCGCTGACCCGCCTGACACTGCTGGCGATGAGTGCCAAGGGCTACCGCAACCTCACTGAACTGATATCCCGCGGCTGGCAGGACGGTCAGCGCAATGGCGAGATCATCATCGAGCGCGACTGGGTCAAGCAGGCCGCCGAAGGCCTGATCGCGCTGTCCGGCTCCAAGGAAGGCGAGATCGGCATGGCACTGCTGGCAGGTGACGACGCCCTGGCAGACTCGCTGCTGGCCGAGTGGCTGGAGGTTTTCCCGGACCGTTTCTACCTGGATATCCAGCGCACAAGTCGCGTCAACGACGAAGAGCACGTGCATGCTGCCGTGGCCCTGTCCCAGCGCAGCGGTGCGCCGCTGGTGGCGACCAACGACGTGCGCTTTATCAAGGAAGCGGACTTCGAAGCCCACGAGACCCGCGTATGCATTGGTGAGGGCCGCGCGCTGGACGACCCGCGCCGCTCACGCTCCTATTCCGATCAGCAGTACCTGAAGAGCCCGGCGGAAATGGCCGAGCTGTTCAGCGATATTCCCGAGGCACTGGAAAACTCCGTCGAGATCGCCAAGCGCTGCAACATCGATGTGCAGCTGGGCAAGTACTTCCTGCCCAACTTCCCGATTCCCTACGACGACATGGACATCAACCAGTACCTGCGCCATGTCTCCTACGAGGGCCTGGAAGAGCGCCTCGCGGTGCTCTGGCCGAAGGACACCACGCCCGACTACGAAGAGAAGCGGCAGACCTATATCGATCGGCTGGAGTTCGAGCTGGGCACCATCATCCAGATGGGTTTCCCCGGCTACTTCCTGATCGTGATGGACTTCATCAAGTGGGCCAAGAACAACGGCGTGCCGGTAGGCCCGGGCCGGGGTTCGGGTGCCGGCTCGCTGGTCGCCTACGTGCTGAAGATCACCGACCTCGACCCGCTGGCCTATGATCTGCTGTTCGAACGCTTCTTGAACCCCGAACGTATTTCCATGCCCGACTTCGACGTCGACTTCTGCATGGAAGGCCGCGACCGCGTGATCGACTACGTGGCGGGCGCCTACGGCCGCAACGCGGTGAGCCAGATCATCACCTTCGGCTCGATGGCCGCCAAGGCGGTGGTACGCGACGTGGCGCGGGTGCAGGGCAAGTCCTACGGCCTGGCCGATAAACTGTCGAAGATGATCCCCTTCGAAGTGGGCATGACCCTGGAGAAGGCCTTCGAGCAGGAAGAGATGCTCCGCGACTTCCTCAAGACCGACGAGGAAGCCCAGGAAATCTGGGACATGGCCCTCAAGCTGGAAGGTGTCACCCGTGGTACCGGCAAGCACGCCGGTGGTGTGGTGATTGCGCCGACCAAGCTGACCGACTTCGCCCCCATCGCCTGCGACGAAGAGGGTGCCGGCCTGGTGACCCAGTTCGACAAGGACGACGTGGAGGCGGCCGGCCTGGTGAAGTTCGACTTCCTCGGCCTGCGTACCCTGACCATCATCAAATGGGCGATGGAGATCATCCATCGCATCCAGAAGAAGGCCGGCGAGACCGATCTGGTCGATATCGACCGCATCCCGCTGGACGACAAGAAGACCTACGACCTGCTGCAGAAGGCGGAAACCACCGCAGTCTTCCAGCTTGAATCGCGCGGCATGAAAGAGCTGATCAAGAAGCTCAAGCCTGACTGCCTGGAAGACCTCATCGCACTGGTGGCGCTGTTCCGTCCCGGCCCGCTGCAGTCGGGCATGGTGGACGACTTCATCAACCGCAAGCACGGTCGTGAGGAAATCTCCTACCCGCATCCGGATTACCAGTATCCCGGCCTCGAGCCCGTGCTCAAGCCCACCTACGGCATCATCCTGTACCAGGAACAGGTAATGCAGATCGCCCAGGTGATGGCGGGCTACAGTCTCGGTGGCGCGGACATGCTGCGTCGAGCCATGGGTAAGAAGAAGCCCGAGGAAATGGCCAAGCAGCGCGGCGGCTTCATCGAGGGCTGTTCCAACAACGGCATCGACGAAAACCTCTCCGGCAACATCTTCGACCTGGTGGAAAAATTCGCCGGCTATGGCTTCAACAAGTCGCACTCGGCCGCCTATGGCCTGGTCTCCTACCAGACCGCCTGGCTGAAGACCCACTGGAAGTCGCCGTTCATGGCCGCGGTACTCACCGCGGATATGCAGAACACCGACAAGGTGGTGACGCTCATCGAAGAGTGCCGCCACATGAAGCTGCGCATCCTGGCGCCGGACGTGAACAACTCCGAGTTCCGCTTCACCGTCGACGAAGACAATCAGATCGTTTATGGCCTGGGCGCGATCAAGGGCGTCGGCGAAGGCCCGGTGGAAGCCATCACCGAATGCCGTAACGAGGGCGGGCCGTTCAAGACCCTGTTCGACTTCTGCGACCGCATCGACCTCAAGCGCGTCAACAAGCGCACCCTGGAGGCGCTGATCCGCGCGGGCGCGCTGGATCGTCTCGGCCCGCATTTCCATGAAGAGCAGAAGGCCTACCACGCCCACGTCGACATCAACCGCGCCGTGCTGCTGGCGTCCATGGAAGAGGCCGTGAAGGCAGCCGAGCAGACCTCGCGCAGCCACGATAGCGGCCACATGGACCTGTTCGGTGGCGTCTTCGCCGAGCCCGAGGCCGACGTCTATGCCAACCACCGCAAGGTCAAGGAGCTCAACCTCAAGGAGCGCCTGAAGGGTGAGAAAGACACGCTCGGCCTGTACCTGACCGGTCACCCGATCGACGAGTACGAAGGCGAAGTGCGACGTTTTGCCCGCCAGCGCATCGTCGAGCTCAAGCCTGCGCGGGACACCCAGACCGTCGCCGGCCTGATCGTCAACCTGCGGGTGATGAAGAACAAGCGCGGCGACAAGATGGGCTTCGTGACGCTGGACGACCGTTCCGGCCGTATCGAAGCCTCGCTGTTCGCCGAAGCCTTTGCCGCCAACCAGGCGCTATTGCAAACCGATTCTCTGGTGGTGATCGAGGGTGAAGTCAGCCAGGACGATTTCTCCGGCGGCCTGCGTCTGCGCGCCAAGCGCGTGATGGGCCTGGAAGAGGCCCGTACCTCGCTGGCGGAAAGCCTGCGCGTGCGCGTGCATGCCGATGCGCTCAAGGGCGACCGCCTGCGCTGGCTGGCCGATCTGTGTACTCGTCACCGTGGCAGTTGCCCGGTCACCGTCGACTACAGTGGCGAGCAGGCGCGCGCCTTGCTGCAGTTTGGCGAGCAGTGGCGGATCGACCCGGCAGACAACCTGATTCAAGCGCTGCGTGACCAGTTCGGCCGCGACAACGTCTTCCTGAACTACCGCTAGTGAGGTCGGTGGCCCAAGGCCGCCCACCCGCCAGTCTCGACCCTTGGCGCCCGATACCGTAAGGTAGGGCGCCTACGGACCAGGCCCAGCCGCCAACAGAACGACGGATAGCCCATGAACCCGAATTTTCTCGATTTCGAACAGCCCATCGCCGACCTGCACGCCAAGATCGAAGAGCTGCGACTTGTCGGTAACGACAACGCCCTGAACATCACCGACGAAATCTCCCGTCTGCAGGAGAAGAGCAAGGCGCTGACCGAGAACATCTTCGGCAACCTGTCCAGCTGGCAGATCGCCCAGCTTGCGCGCCATCCGCGTCGTCCCTACACCCTGGATTACATCGAGCACATCTTCACCGAGTTCGAAGAGCTGCACGGTGACCGTCACTTCTCCGACGACGCCGCCATCGTTGGTGGCGTTGCTCGCCTGGAAGACCAGCCGGTGATGATCATCGGCCACCAGAAAGGCCGCGAAGTGCGCGAGAAGGTTCGCCGCAACTTCGGCATGCCGCGTCCGGAAGGCTACCGCAAGGCCTGCCGCCTGATGGAAATGGCCGAACGCTTCAAAATGCCGATCCTGACCTTCATCGACACCCCCGGTGCCTATCCGGGTATCGACGCCGAAGAACGGGGCCAGAGCGAAGCCATCGCCTGGAACCTGCGTGTCATGGCGCGCCTGAAGACCCCGATCATCGCCACCGTGATCGGCGAGGGTGGCTCCGGCGGCGCACTGGCCATCGGCGTGTGCGACCAACTGAACATGCTGCAGTACTCCACCTACGCGGTGATCTCGCCCGAAGGTTGCGCCTCGATTCTCTGGCGTACCGCCGAGAAGGCGCCGGAAGCGGCCGAGGCCATGGGCATTACCGCCAACCGCCTGAAGGACTTGGGTATCGTCGACAACGTCATCCCCGAGCCGCTGGGCAGCGCCCACCGCGATCCGGCCGCGATGGCCGAGACCATCCGCAAGTCCCTGCTCGGCCAGCTCGACACGCTGAACCAACTGAGCAGCGAAGAGCTCCTGGCGCGCCGTTACGAGCGCCTGATGAGCTACGGCGTCGCCTGATCGACGCCTTCGGCGGACGAGGTATCCTTGCCTCGTCCCCGATCCCGCCGATCTGCGCCATGTCTGCTGAATTCGAATCTCGACTGCTGAGCTTTCTCCTTCCGTGGCGCACTGCGCCGGGTTGGCGTGTGGCCTTCTCTGGCGGGCTGGACTCCACCGTTCTCCTGCATCTCCTGGCGCAGCTCGCGCGCCGCGAAGCCTTGCCGCCCCTCTCTGCTATCCATGTGCACCACGGTCTGCAGGCCGTTGCTGATGGCTGGCCGGAGCATTGCCAGCGTTTCTGCAATGTCCTTGGTGTGCCGTTGCAGGTCGCACGCGTGCAAGTCGATGGCGGCGCCAGCCTTGAGCGCGCGGCGCGTGAGGCCCGGTATGCGGCTTTCACCGCGTCGCTGGGGGAGGGCGATTGCCTGCTGACTGGCCAGCATCGTGACGATCAGGCGGAAACCGTGCTGTTCCGGCTGTTCCGAGGTGCCGGGGTGCGAGGTCTGTCTGGAATGGCTGCCAGTCGTCGGCTGGGCGCTGGAATGCTGCTGCGCCCGTTGCTGGGGTTCGATCGCGAAGAGCTGGAGCGGTACGCCCGCAGCCATGGGTTGAGCTGGGTGGAAGACCCATCCAATGCCAGCGACGATTACGACCGCAACTACCTGCGCAACCGGGTGCTGCCGGGCATCGTCCAGCGCTGGCCCTCGGCCGTCGAAACCATCACCCGCAGCGCCGCGCACCTGGCGGAAGCCGATGGGCTGCTGGGCGAGCTGGCGCAGAACGACCTGATTTCCACCGGTGCGCGCAACGAATACATCGGTATGCAATTGCCCTCGCTGGCCGTCGCCGCGCTGGCGGAACTGAGCGAGCCACGCCAGCGCAATGCGTTGCGCCACTGGCTTGCTCCGCTGGCCCGTTTGCCTGACAGCGCGCACTGGGCCGGCTGGCAGGACCTGCGCGACGCCCGCGAAGACGCCGAACCGATCTGGCGTCTCGCCGATGGTGAGTTGCGCCGCGCCCACGGTCGGCTCTGGTGGCTGGCCAGTCCCTGGCTCGGTTTCGTACCGACGAATCAGACCTGGCACGACCCCTCGCAGTCGCTTTCACTGCCGAGCAACGGTTCGTTGCGATTCGAAGGGACGCCGCCGAACGGGCCGCTGGAAATCCGTCACCGGCAGGGGGGGGAGGTCATGGTGTTGCCTGGTCGTGGTCGTCGCGACCTCAAGCGTCTGCTCAACGAAGCCGCTATTCCGGCTTTTCTGCGCGCTCGTCTGCCACTGCTCTGGCGAGCCGACGAACTGCTCGGTGTGGCGCTGCTACCGGACCTGCGCGTGGAGTCGGGGCAGGGTTGGACCCTGCGTTGGACACCTCCGACGAATGACTCGGGTTTGAGCTGATAGCGGCTTTCCGGTAGACTACGCTCCCGTCTTGTACCGCTCCTGTTGATTCGCCTTCGAATCAGTGGGAGTTCGCTATTTTCACGACGAAGTCGTGAGCCGGGTCTTGTACCCGACACCTTCGCTCCCCCGGCGGCCGAGCCGCCTAAACGCTGACATTCAGGGCTTTTCATGACGCGCTACATCTTCGTCACGGGTGGTGTTGTTTCTTCATTGGGGAAAGGCATCGCCTCGGCTTCCTTGGCTGCCATTCTGGAAGCGCGTGGCCTGAAGATCACGATGCTCAAGCTGGACCCCTACATCAACGTCGATCCGGGCACCATGAGCCCGTTCCAGCACGGTGAGGTGTTCGTCACCCACGACGGTGCCGAGACCGACCTCGATCTGGGCCACTACGAGCGTTTCGTTCGTACCACGATGACTCAGAACAACAACTTCACCACCGGCCGCGTCTACATGGACGTGCTCCGCAAGGAGCGCCGTGGTGATTATCTGGGTGCCACCGTGCAGGTCATCCCGCACATTACCGACGAGATCAAGCGTCGCATCATCAAGGGCGCCGGCGATGCCGACGTGGCCCTGGTGGAAGTCGGCGGTACCGTCGGTGACATCGAGTCGCAACCCTTCCTCGAGGCCATCCGCCAGCTGCGCGTGGAGATCGGTTCGCGCCGCGCCATGCTGATGCACCTGACGCTGGTCCCGTACATCGCCACTGCTGGCGAGACCAAGACCAAGCCGACCCAGCACTCGGTCAAGGAACTGCGCTCCATCGGCCTGCAGCCGGACATCCTGGTCTGCCGCTCCGATCACCCGGTGGACATTTCCTCCCGCCGCAAGATTGCCCTCTTCACCAACGTGGAAGAGCGCGCGGTCATTTCGCTGGAAGACGTCGACACCATCTATCGCATTCCGTCCGTGCTGCACGCCCAGGGCGTCGATGACTTCGTCGTCGAGCGCTTCGGCCTGGAGTGCGGCCCGGCTGACCTGTCCGAGTGGGACCGGGTGGTCGACGCCAAGCTCAATCCCGAGCGTGAAGTCACCATCGCCATGGTCGGCAAGTACATGGAACTGCTCGACGCCTACAAGTCGCTGATCGAAGCCATGACCCATGCCGGCATCCAGAGTCGGACCAAGGTCAACCTGCGCTACATCGACTCCGAGGACATCGAGCAGCAGGGCACCAGCCTGCTCGAAGGCGCCGACGCCATCCTGGTTCCGGGCGGCTTCGGCCTGCGCGGCGTGGAAGGCAAGATCACCGCCGTGCAGTACGCCCGTGAGAACAAGGTTCCGTACCTGGGCATCTGCTTGGGGATGCAGGTGGCCGTCATCGAATTCGCCCGCAACGTGCTGGGCTGGACCGATGCCAACTCCACCGAGTTCGACAAGTCCAGCGGCCACCCGGTCGTCGGCCTGATCACCGAATGGCAGGACGCCACCGGCGCCACTGAAGTGCGCACCGAGGCTTCCGACCTGGGCGGCACCATGCGCCTGGGCGCCCAGGAATGCCTGCTGTCCGCCGGCACCCTGGTGCACGACTGCTACGGCAAGGAAGTGATCGTCGAGCGTCACCGTCACCGTTACGAAGTGAACAACAACCTGCGTCCGCAACTGGAAGCCGCTGGCCTGAAGATTTCCGGCCGCTCCGGCGACGGCGCGCTGGTGGAAGTCGTGGAAGCGCCGGACCACCCGTGGTTCGTGGCCTGCCAGTTCCACCCGGAATTCACTTCCACCCCGCGTGATGGTCACCCGCTGTTCAGCGGCTTCGTCAACGCTGCCCTGAAGCAAGCCGGGAAAGCCTGAACATGACCCAGAAGATCATCCGCGTCGGTGATATCCAGATCGGCAACGACCTGCCGTTCGTGCTGTTTGGTGGCATGAACGTGCTGGAGTCGCGCGACCTGGCGATGCAGGTCTGTGAAGAGTACGTGAAGGTTACCGAAAAGCTCGGCATCCCCTACGTATTCAAGGCCAGCTTCGACAAGGCCAACCGTTCCTCGATCACTTCGTATCGTGGTCCGGGCATGGAAGAAGGGCTGAAGATCTTCGAAGAAATCAAGAAGACCTTCAATGTGCCGGTCATCACCGACGTGCACGAGCCTTACCAAGCCGCCCCGGTGGCCGAGGTCTGCGACATCATCCAGCTGCCGGCCTTCCTGTCCCGGCAGACCGACCTGGTCGTGGCCATGGCCCAGACCAAAGCGGTGATCAACATCAAGAAAGCCCAGTTCCTCGCGCCGCAGGAGATGAAACACATCCTGCGCAAGTGCGAGGAAGCGGGTAACGACCAACTGATCCTCTGCGAGCGTGGCTCCTCCTTCGGGTACAACAACCTGGTGGTGGACATGCTCGGCTTCGGCATCATGAAGCAGTTCGAGTACCCGGTGTTCTTCGACGTGACCCACGCCCTGCAGATGCCGGGCGGCCGCGCCGACTCCGCCGGTGGCCGTCGCGCCCAGGTCACCGACCTGGCCAAGGCCGGCATGAGCCAGGGCCTCGCCGGCCTGTTCCTGGAGGCCCATCCGGACCCCGAGAACGCCAAATGCGACGGTCCGTGCGCTCTGCGTCTGAACAAGCTCGAGCCTTTCCTGTCCCAGCTCAAGCAGTTGGACGACCTGGTCAAGAGTTTCCCCACCATCGAGACTGCCTGAGTCTCACCAGCCGCCCCGTGTATCTCTATCTTCGGAGTGTTATCTAGAATGGCAAAGATCGTCGACATCAAGGGCCGTGAGGTCCTGGACTCCCGCGGCAACCCGACCGTTGAAGCGGACGTGATCCTGGACAACGGCATCGTCGGCAGCGCTTGCGCCCCGTCCGGTGCATCCACCGGTTCCCGCGAGGCTCTCGAACTGCGCGATGGCGACAAGAGCCGTTACCTGGGCAAGGGCGTGCTGAAAGCCGTGGCCAACATCAATGGCCCGATCCGCGACCTGCTGCTGGGCAAGGACGCGGTTGACCAGAAAGGTCTGGATCACGCGATGATCGACCTCGACGGCACCGAGAACAAAGGCAAGCTGGGCGCCAACGCGATCCTCGCCGTCTCCCTGGCTGCCGCCAAGGCTGCCGCTCAGGCCAAGGGTGTGCCGCTGTACGCGCACATCGCCGACCTGAACGGCACCCCGGGCCAGTACTCCATGCCGGTTCCGATGATGAACATCATCAACGGCGGCGAGCACGCCGATAACAACGTCGACATCCAGGAGTTCATGGTTCAGCCGGTTGGCGCCAAGAACTTCGCCGATGCGCTGCGCATGGGCGCCGAGATCTTCCACCACCTCAAAGCCGTGCTGAAGGCCCGTGGCCTGAACACCGCCGTCGGTGACGAAGGTGGCTTCGCGCCGAACCTGGCTTCCAACGAAGACGCCCTGGCCGCCATCGCCGAAGCCGTCGCCAACGCCGGCTACAAGCTGGGCGAAGACATCACCCTGGCCCTGGATTGCGCCTCCTCCGAGTTCTTCAAGGACGGCCAGTACGACCTCGAAGGCGAAGGCAAGGTGTTCAGCGCCGAAGGTTTCGCCGACTACCTGGCCGGCCTGACCCAGCGCTACCCGATCATCTCCATCGAAGACGGCATGGACGAGTCCGACTGGGCTGGCTGGAAAGTCCTGACCGACAAGATCGGCGAGAAGGTGCAACTGGTCGGTGACGACCTGTTCGTGACCAACACCAAGATCCTCAAGCGCGGCATCGACGAGCAGATCGGTAACTCGATCCTGATCAAGTTCAACCAGATCGGCTCGCTGACCGAGACCCTGGAAGCCATCCAGATGGCCAAGGCCGCCGGCTTCACCGCCGTCATCTCGCACCGTTCGGGCGAAACCGAGGACAGCACCATCGCTGACCTGGCCGTCGGCACTGCCGCTGGTCAGATCAAGACCGGCTCCCTCTGCCGCTCCGACCGCGTTTCCAAGTACAACCAGCTGCTGCGCATCGAAGAGCAGCTGGGCGCCAAGGCGCCGTACCGTGGTCGCGCGGAATTCCGCGGCTGATCCTAGTCTGGTACGGTGAAGGGGTGGCAGGAGCCACCCCTTTGCGTATAGGGAGCTGAAGGTTTGAGGTTACGTAGCCCTTACTGGCTGTTCGTCGTGCTGATCCTCGCATTGGCCGGTCTGCAGTATCGCCTGTGGGTTGGCGATGGCAGCCTGGCGCAGGTGCGCGACCTGCAGAAGCAGATCGCCGACCAGCAGGGCGAGAACGAGCGCTTGCTCGAGCGTAACCGCATCCTCGAGGCGGAAGTCGCCGAGCTCAAGAAAGGTACCGAGACCGTCGAGGAACGTGCCCGCCACGAACTCGGCATGGTCAAGGACAAGGAAACCCTCTACCAGCTCGCGCAATGACTACTCCTGCCTTCTGGGCCGTGATTCCGGCCGCCGGCATCGGCTCGCGGATGCGCGCCGACCGACCCAAGCAATACCTCGACCTTGCTGGTCGCAGCATTCTCGAACGCACCCTTGACTGTTTCCTTGGCCATCCTCGGCTCAAGGGTCTGGTGGTGTGCCTGGCTGCCGACGATCCGTGGTGGCCGACGCTGCCTAGCGCTTCCAATGAGCTGATCCAGCGTGCCGAAGGTGGCCGCGAGCGCGCCGATTCCGTACTCAATGGCCTGCTGCGCCTGACCGAGTTGGGCGCAGGCAGCGACGACTGGGTGCTGGTGCACGACGCCGCCCGGCCGAACCTGGCGCGCACTGACCTGGATCGTTTGCTGGATGAATTGGAATTTGACGCGGTGGGTGGCCTGCTTGGAGTACCCGCGCGGGACACCTTGAAGCGCGTTGGCGCTGACGGCCGCGTAGTCGAAACCATCGACCGCAGCGTGGTCTGGCAGGCCTACACCCCGCAGATGTTCCGCCTCGGAGCGCTACACCGCGCGCTTGCCGATGCGCTGGTGGCCGACGCGGCCATCACCGACGAGGCTTCTGCCATGGAGTGGGCGGGTTATGCGCCGCGCATGGTGGAAGGGCGAGTGGACAACATCAAGGTCACCACCCCGGAAGACCTGCAGCGCCTGCAGCGCAACTTCGCCAAGAACTAATCCTTCGCGGTTGAAACGAAGCTCCCTGTAGCGGCCTGCCATGCCCGCGATCGCGCTTGCATTCCGGCTCCGATGTTTGGGGATGTCGTAGGAGCGGATTTATTCGCGATCGGCGTCCCCCAGCTGGAGGACGTGTCGACGGACAACAATCGCGGACGGAGTCCGCTCCTACGAAAGCTCCATCAGCCCAGCAACGGCACTTCGATCAGGAAGCGGAACAGCGCCCCGTGCTGTTCCACCGCCAGGCAGTGATAGCCATGGCGCTTCGTATCTTCCGGAATCCCATGCACCGACTGCGAGCAGTCGGTGATCACCTCCAGCAGATCTCCAGGCTTGAGCGTCTCCAGGGTTTCCAGGGTGGCGATGGCGTTGTACGGGCAGTGTTCGCCGCGCAGATCAAGCGACAGCGTCGGCGTCTTGGTGTCGGGCATCGGACGGTTTCCGTTTACGAGTGAATCTTTGGGCGTTGAGCTGGACCAGCAGCATGCACAGCGCGAGGCCGGCGAAGGTAATCAGCAGGCCGCCGCCGGGGCCGAACTCCTGCAGCAGGTTGAGCTTGGGATAGGGCAGGGCGAGGCTGGTGCCGAGCTGGTCCCAGTAAACTGCGACCAAAGTGCCGCCGATCACGTTGCCGATACCCACCACCCAGAAGTGCACCTGGCCTTCCATCGAGCGGTACATCCAGCCCGTCTCGCAGCCGCCGGCCAGGACGATGCCGATGCCGAACAGCACGCCGCCGATCACGGCGTTCGGGCCCATCCAGAAGATCTTCGGTGGCAGGCCGTTGTGGATTGCCGCGAAGGTGCCGACGCAGGCGGCCGCCATGCCCAGCAGGATGCCCAGTGCTGCCTGGGTCCGGCCGGTGGTCCAGAGGTCACGGGCGGCGCTGGTGAAGCAGATCTGCGCGCGCTCGATCAGGCCGCCGAACAGCAGGCCGAACAGGCAGGCCATGCCCAGCACCAGCGAGACCTCGAAACGCCAGGCGGCGAACAGCGCAGCGATGGCCAGCACGCCCATGCCCAGGCGCCATTGCAGCTTGGCGCGGCGAGCGAGGGCATCGGCGCTCGGCAGGGCCGCGGCCCTGCCACCGACCTTCAGCGGAATGCGCAGGAACGGCAGCAGGCTGATCTTCACACCGAACCAGGCGCCGATCACGGTGGAGAACATGAAGGCCCAGGCGTGTACCGAGAACATCGGGATGCCGGTGAAGAAGGCGGCGAGGTTGCAGCCCATTGCCAGGCGTGCGCCGAAGCCGGCGATGACCCCGCCGATCAGGCCCTGCAGCAGCCGGCGCTTGCTGGTCGGCCAGCGCAGGCTGACGTTGCCGGCCCAGAGTGCGCAGACCAGCGCGCCGAGGAACATGCCGATGATCATCACGCCATCGATGCGATCCAGTGGCGTGCCTTGCAGGCCGATGATCTTGAAGTAGCTCCATTCCTGGGGCTGCAGGCCGAACCAGGACAGCACGTGGCCGCCCCAGCGGGTGAACTCGCCGGTGACGGCCCAGAAGGTGCCGGTCATGGCGAAGTAATAAGCCGAAATGACGCCGAGGGCGACCAGGGTCGGCAGTGGCGACCAGAAGCGCAGCAGGTAGCGCTCGCGGAAGGAAGAAACGGCTGACATCTCGTCGTCCTTGATCCGAAGGGTGGGAAACCGCCCATTCTAGCCAATGCGACTTCCGGTCGCTTGCTTCAGGGCAACGGCGATGGCTGAAGATTCTGTAGGCCTTCTTTCAGGTGATCCACCAGTTGCCGCACCTTGGGCGATAGGTGGCGTTGTTGTGGATAAAGCGCCCAGACCCCGGTGTTGGGCGGCTGGTGCGCTTCCAGCAGGGATAGCAGGCGGCCGCTGCGCAGGTGTTCCAGCACGTAGTAATCCGGCAACTGGCAAAGGCCGAAACCGCGTAGCGCTGCATCGAGCACCGCCTGGCCGCTGTTGCAGCGCCAGTTGCCCTGGACCCGGTGCTGGGTTTCCCGGCCACCCTCAAGGAAACTCCACTGGTCGCTGCTGCCAACCAGGCAGTTGTGCTGCGCCAGTTCGGCGACGCTCTGCGGAGTGCCATGGCGGGCGAGATAGTCCGGCGTCGCGCAGAGGTACATCACCCGAGGCGCCAAGCGCGTCGCCACCAGCCGCGAGTCGCTCAAGCGGCCGAGGCGGATCGCCAGGTCGAAGCCTTCATGAAGCAGGTCGAGCTGGCGGTTGGACAGCTCGATTTCCACCCGCAGTTGCGGAAACTGCGCCATGAACTCGTTCACCAGCGGGACCACGAAGCGCTCGCCGTAGGCCACTGCACAGGTCATGCGCAACAGGCCCTTGGGTTCGGCGGACAGGTCGCTCACCGCCCGCAACGCCTCCTCGCGAGCGTCCTGCAGGCGTCGGCAATGTTGCAGAAATGTCTGGCCGGCCTCGCTCAAGGTCACCTTGCGGGTGCTGCGGTAAAGCAGACGCGTCTGTAAGCGTTCCTCCAGGCGGGCAACCTGGCGGCTGACATGGGACGAAGACACGCCCAGGCGTTCGGCGGCGGCCGTGAATTGGCCGGTTTCGGCGACGGCGACGAACTCGTCCAGTCCTTCCCAGCGGTGCATCTGGATTGTCCCTGTATGGCAATAATGTTTTGATTATTGCCTGATTATTCCCCGAATCGGGGTTTTCTACACTTCCAAGGCTTTGGGGCGTGCTTTTGGCGCGCTGCCCCGAACGCTCCCCGACGTGGCTCCGGCCCGTCCCGGTTTCTCGGCCGCCGCGCCGAACCCGTCCGCCCCAGGCGGGCGTTGTCGTTTCCTTCGTTCAGGAGTTTCCCGATGATCAAGTCCCGTGCCGCCGTCGCCTTCGCCCCCAACCAGCCGTTGGAAATCGTCGAAGTGGATGTGGCGCCGCCGCAGAAGGGCGAAGTGCTGGTGCGCATCGTTGCCACCGGCGTCTGTCACACCGACGCGTACACCCTGTCCGGGCAGGATTCCGAAGGCGTGTTCCCGTGCATCCTGGGTCACGAAGGTGGTGGCATCGTCGAAGCGGTGGGCGAGGGCGTGACCTCGCTGAAAGTGGGCGACCACGTGATCCCGCTCTACACCGCCGAATGCCGCGAGTGCAAATTCTGCAAATCCGGCAAGACCAACCTCTGCCAGGCCGTGCGCGCCACCCAGGGCAAGGGCCTGATGCCCGATGGCACCAGCCGCTTCTCCTACAAGGGCGAGCCGGTCTTCCACTACATGGGCTGCTCGACCTTCTCCGAGTACACCGTGCTGCCGGAAATCTCCCTGGCGAAGATCCCCGAGGAAGCGCCGTTGGAGAAGGTCTGCCTGCTCGGTTGCGGCGTCACCACCGGCATCGGCGCGGTGCTGAACACCGCCAAGGTGGAAGAGGGCGCCACCGTCGCCATCTTCGGCCTGGGCGGCATCGGCCTGGCGGCGATCATTGGCGCGAAGATGGCCAAGGCCTCGCGCATCATCGCGGTGGACATCAACCCGGCCAAGTTCGATATCGCCAAGGAGTTGGGCGCCACTGACTTCGTCAATCCGAAGGACCACCAGAAGCCAATTCAGGAAGTCATCGTCGAAATGACCGACGGTGGCGTCGACTATTCCTTCGAGTGCGTGGGCAACGTCCAGCTGATGCGTGCGGCGCTGGAGTGCTGCCACAAGGGTTGGGGCGAATCCACCATCATCGGCGTCGCCGGCGCAGGCCAGGAAATCAGCACTCGTCCGTTCCAGCTGGTCACCGGTCGCGTCTGGCGCGGTTCCGCCTTTGGTGGCGTGAAGGGCCGCACCGAACTGCCGAGCTATGTGGAAAAGGCGCAGAAGGGCGAAATCCCGCTGGATACCTTCATCACCCACACCATGGGCCTGGAGAAGATCAACGAGGCTTTCGACCTGATGCACGAAGGCAAGAGCATCCGCTCCGTCATCCATTACTGATCGAACCGCCGGGTGCCCCTCGCGCCCGGCCTCACAGGAGGCTCCATGACGGATTCCATCGAACTCATCAGCAGCCAGAAGAGTTTTGGCGGCTGGCACCAGCGCTACCGCCACCGTTCCGCAATCCTTGGCTGCGACATGGTCTTCGCGGTATACCTGCCGCCTCAGGCCGAGCCCGAGGCAGGCCTGCCGGTGCTCTACTGGCTGTCCGGCCTGACCTGCACCGACGAGAACTTCATGCAGAAGGCCGGCGCCCAGCGCATGGCTGCCGAACTCGGGATCGTGATCGTCGCGCCGGACACCAGCCCACGTGGGCCGGAAGTACCGGGCGACCCGGACGGCGCGTGGGATTTCGGCCTTGGCGCCGGTTTCTACGTCAATGCCACCCAGGAACCCTGGGCGCGCCACTACCGCATGCACGACTACGTGGTGCAGGAGCTGCCGGCGCTGATCGAAGCGAGCTTCCCGGTATCCCAGAAGCGCGGCATCAGCGGGCACTCCATGGGCGGCCATGGCGCGCTGATCTGCGCCCTGCGCAATCCGGGACGCTACCTGTCGCTGTCGGCCTTCGCGCCCATCACCCACCCCAGCGATTGCCCTTGGGGCCAGAAAGCACTGGGTCGCTTCCTGGGTGAAGACCCGGCGGCATGGCGTGAGTGGGATGCCGTGGAACTGCTGGCGAATGCCAGCGAGCGCCTGCCGATCCTGGTGGACCAGGGCGAGCGCGACGACTTCCTCGCCGTGCAGCTCAAGCCCGAAGCCCTGCGCGAAGCGGCCGCGGCGGTCGGTCATCCGCTGGAACTGCGTCTGCAGCCCGGCTACGACCACAGCTACTACTTCATTGCGAGCTTCATCGAAGATCACCTGCGCCACCACGCCGCGGCGCTCTGTGGCTGACACCCTTGGTGCAGTGATCCGGTAGAATCGACGCCCTGACATCTACAGGGCGTTTTTTCATGCGTATCGGACATGGCTACGACGTGCACCGCTTCGGCGAGGGCGACTTCATCACCCTCGGCGGCGTACGTATTCCCCACCAGTTCGGGCTCATCGCCCACTCCGACGGCGACGTGCTGCTGCACGCGCTTGCCGATGCCCTGCTGGGCGCCTGCGCGTTGGGCGACATCGGCAAGCACTTCCCCGACACCGACCCGCAGTTCAAGGGCGCCGACAGCCGCGCGCTGCTGCGTCACGTGCTGAGCCTGGTGGAAGCCAAGGGCTGGAAGGTGGAAAACGTCGACACCACCATCATCGCCCAGGCTCCGAAGATGGCGCCGCACATCCAGAGCATGCGCGAGACCATCGCCGCCGACCTGAAGGTCGAACTGGACCAGGTGAACGTCAAGGCCACCACCACAGAGAAACTCGGCTTCACCGGCCGTGGAGAGGGCATCGCGGTCCACGCCGTCGCCCTGCTGGTTCGCGCATGACGGAGCTGGAACTGCTGGGCCCGCGCGCCCATGGCGACGCCTGCGGAAGCGCCGTGCTCAAGGCTGTAGCGGAAGACTTCCAGGTCGACGAAGTGCTGGACATCCCGCTCTCCGGTGACGGCGAACACCTCTGGCTGTGGGTCGAGAAGCGCGGCCTGAACACCGAGGAAGCCGCTCGCCGGCTGGCCCGTGCCGCCGGCGTGCCGGTGAAGATGATCAGCTACGCCGGCCTCAAGGATCGTCAGGCATTGACCCGTCAGTGGTTCAGCCTGCACTTGCCGGGCAAGTCCGATCCGGACCTGGCCGCTGCCGAGGACGACAGCCTGCGCATCCTCGAACGTAACCGCCATCGCCGCAAACTGCAGCGTGGTGCTCATTCGGCCAACGGCTTCACCCTGCGCCTGACCGAGTTGCAGGTGGATCGTGAGCAGCTGGAAGCGCGCCTGAAAGCCATCGTCGCCCATGGCGTGCCGAACTACTTCGGCACCCAGCGCTTCGGTCATGACGGCGGCAACGTCTTCGACGCCCGTGGTTTCGCCGAGCGCGGCAAGCTGCCGGAACATCGCAACATGCGCTCACGGATGCTCTCGGCGGCCCGCAGCTTCATCTTCAACCAGGTGCTGACCCGCCGTGTGGCGGAAGGCACCTGGAACCAGGCGTTGGTCGGCGACCTGCTGGCGTTCACGGACAGCCGAAGTTTCTTCCCCGCCGGTGAAGCGGAATGCTCCGACCCGCGCCTCGCCGCGCTCGACCTGCACCCCACCGGTCCGATGTGGGGCGAGGGCGATTCACCAGCGGCGAACCAGCCCGGAGAGATCGAAAGCAGCGTGCAGCAGACCGAGCTGGCGCTTTGCCAGTGGCTCGCCAGTGCGGACATGGCGCACGAACGGCGCATTCTGCGCCTCCCCATCCCGGGCCTTACATGGCATTATCCCGCCTCTGACATTCTGCAACTGGAATTCGTCCTGCCGGCTGGCTGCTTCGCCACCGTGGTAGTGCGCGAGCTGATCGACCTCGTGCCGGCAGGGCAGACGGAAAGCCCATGCGCATATTGATTGCCAACGACGACGGGGTCACTGCACCCGGTATCGCCGCGCTTCACGACGCGCTGTCCGATTATGCGGACTGCATCGTGATCGCCCCGGAAGCCGATCGTAGCGGAGCGAGTAGTTCGCTGACGCTGGATCGGCCGCTGCACCCCCATCGCCTGGGCAATGGTTTCATCAGCCTCAACGGCACCCCGACCGACTGCGTGCACCTGGGCCTCAATGGCCTGCTCGAAGAAGTGCCGGAGATGGTCGTGTCGGGCATCAACCTCGGCGCCAACCTGGGCGACGACGTGCTCTATTCCGGCACCGTGGCAGCCGCTTTGGAAGGGCGCTTCCTGGCCCGGCCGGCCTTCGCCTTCTCACTGTGCTCGCGCCTGACCGACAACCTGCCGGCGGCCATGCACTTTGCCCGTCTGCTGGTGGAGTCCCACGGGAAGCTCGACCTGCCACCGCGCACCGTGCTCAACGTGAACATCCCCAACCTGCCACTGGAGCGCATCAAAGGCATCCAGCTGACCCGCCTGGGCCATCGCGCCCGCGCCAAGCCGCCGGTCAAGGTGGTCAACCCGCGCGGCAAGGAAGGCTACTGGATCGCGGCTGCCGGCGATGCCGAGGATGGCGGCGAGGGCACCGATTTCCACGCGGTGATGCAGGGGTACGTGTCCATCACGCCATTGCAGATGGACCGGACCTACCGGGAGGCGTTCAATGTCCTTGGCGACTGGCTCGGAGGGCTCGACCATGGCCAATGAATTGTCGCGGCGCGGCGGAATCGGCATGACCTCCCAGCGCACCCGTGAGCGGCTGATCCAGCGTCTGTACGAAGAGGGCCTGTCCAACGCCCACGTGCTGGAAGTGATCCGTCGTACACCGCGCCACCTGTTCGTCGACGAGGCGCTGTCGCACCGCGCCTACGAAGACACCGCACTGCCCATCGGACACAACCAGACCATCTCGCAGCCCTTCATGGTGGCTCGGATGACCGAGTTGCTGCTGGCCGCAGGCCCGCTGGACAAGGTGCTGGAGATCGGCACCGGCTCCGGCTACCAGACCGCCGTGCTGTCACAACTGGTGGAGCGGGTATTCTCCGTCGAGCGCATACAGGCCTTGCAGGATCGCGCCAAGGAGCGACTTGCGGAGCTAAACCTGAGAAATGTTGTCTTTCGTTGGGGCGATGGCTGGGAAGGCTGGCCAGCCCTTGCGCCTTACAACGGCATCATCGTCACCGCGGCAGCGGCCGAGGTCCCACAAGCATTGCTGGACCAGTTGGCGCTCGGGGGGCGGCTGGTGATTCCGGTCGGTGGCGGCGAGGTGCAGCAACTGATGCTGATCGTCCGCACCGAGCATGGCTTCCAGCGCCAGGTGCTGGACTCCGTACGCTTCGTCCCGCTGCTCAATGGTCCGCTAGGCTGAGAGCAAGCCGGTCAAGGTGGCGGTTACTGCCGGCCAGTGAGGCTGGATGTCAATTCATGGATAAGGGGGATGGGTGAGCTTGACAGCGACCCTGTGTCAACGGAACTGGATCACGGGCCTGGGCCATGTCGTAATGGCCATTGCCGTTTGCTCTCTGCTGGCGGCCTGTTCTTCCACCTCGCGCAGCACCACGACCGTGGTGGACCGCAACGCCCAGCAGAGGTCGGCTGTCACCAGCGGGCAGTATCTGGTGCGTCGCGGCGACACGCTGTACTCCATCGCCTTCCGCTACGGCTGGGACTGGAAAGCCCTGGCCGCGCGCAACAACATCTCCGCCCCGTACACCATTCGCCCCGGCCAGATCATCCGCTTTGACGGTGGCTCGACTTCAGCGCCGTCCGTCGCAAAAAATACAACGTCTGTCGCTCCAGTTGTTGTCAACAAACCGACATCTACGTCCGCGACCGCCAGCAAACCGACCACCCCTACCGTCACGACTCCCTCGCAGCCGCCCGTCAGTGGCGGAACTCCGGCAGTCGCAGGGGGGGCTCCGGGGGGCTGGATATGGCCGACCAACGGCACTCTGATTGGGCGTTTTGCATCAAACGGCAGTTTGAATAAAGGGATTGATATAGGCGGGCAATTGGGCCAGCCTGTCCTGGCTGCGTCTAATGGCACGGTGGTGTACGCCGGTAGTGGTTTGCGGGGCTACGGCGAACTCGTGATCATCAAGCACAGCGATACCTACGTAAGCGCCTACGGTCACAACCGCAGGCTGCTGGTGCGGGAAGGGCAACAGGTCAAAGTCGGGCAGAACATTGCCGAGATGGGCTCCACAGGGACTGACCGGGTGAAGCTGCACTTTGAGATTCGCCGCCAGGGTAAACCTGTAGATCCGCTGCAATACCTGCCAAGTCGTTGACGGTAGCTGTTCCCCTGCGTGGGTGAGCGGGCCTAGGTGTCCTAAGGATAAGGACGCACCTGGGCTTGTTGTCGAACTCAGCAAGGGATAACGACATGGCACTTAAAAAAGAAGGGCCGGAGTTTGACGTCGATGATGAAGTGCTCCTGCTGGAGCCTGGCATCATCCTCGAAGAGTCATTTGCCGAAGAGCAGGTATCGCTTCGAGTCACTCCTAAAGCCACCTCACGCTCCTCTCTCAAGCAACACAAGCACATCGACTACAGCCGCGCGCTCGACGCGACTCAGTTGTATCTGAATGAAATTGGTTTCTCGCCGCTCCTGACGCCGGAAGAGGAAGTCCATTTTGCGCGCCTCGCGCAGAAGGGCGACCCGGCCGGTCGCCGCCGAATGATCGAAAGTAACCTGCGTCTGGTGGTGAAGATCGCGCGACGTTACGTCAACCGCGGTCTTTCCCTGCTCGACCTGATCGAAGAGGGCAACCTCGGGTTGATTCGCGCGGTGGAGAAGTTCGACCCCGAGCGCGGCTTCCGCTTCTCCACTTACGCAACCTGGTGGATTCGCCAGACCATCGAGCGGGCCATCATGAACCAGACCCGCACCATTCGTTTGCCGATCCATGTGGTGAAGGAACTCAACGTCTACCTGCGGGCAGCTCGTGAGCTGACCCAGAAGCTGGACCACGAGCCGTCGCCCGAGGAAATCGCCAACCTGCTCGAGAAGCCGGTGGCAGAGGTCAAGCGGATGCTTGGTCTGAACGAGCGGGTCACTTCGGTGGATGTCTCCCTCGGCCCGGATTCGGACAAGACGCTGCTTGATACCTTGACTGACGATCGTCCGACCGATCCTTGTGAACTGCTGCAGGATGACGACCTCAGCGAGAGCATTGATCTATGGCTGTCGGAACTGACTGACAAGCAGCGTGAGGTGGTGATTCGCCGCTTCGGTCTGCGCGGCCATGAAAGCAGCACCCTGGAGGAAGTTGGCCAGGAAATCGGCCTGACCCGTGAGCGGGTTCGGCAGATCCAGGTCGAGGCCCTCAAGCGCTTGCGCGAGATCCTCGAAAAGAACGGCCTGTCGAGTGACGCACTGTTCCAGTAATGCTCAGGTCGACCACAAAGAAGCCCGGATGATTCCGGGCTTTTTTATGCGTCGCGATGTAAGCATTCACTTACAAGGTGTGTGAGTGTTCAGCTTGAAATGCCGCCAGCCTCAACGTCGCCTGATCATATCTTTATGTTTTTAAAGGATTTTAATTGCAACGCAAGATGCCGAAAGAGATAGGTGCGCGGAACTGACCCAGTTGCCGGATTTGGGGCAGTGGGTAATATCACTCCTGCGTACACGGAAAGGCGCAGGCCGGTAAGGATGTCGGTCAGGACTCCCGCAGGATGCGGTTCATCAGGATGATGAAGAAGGGAAGAAAGAGTGGGCGGGTTATCCCGCCCCTTTTTTTGCCTGCAGAAAAGTGCCGTAGCAGATACAGAAAGGCCCGCATGAAGCGGGCCTTTCTTATTTTGACAATGGAGATCAGCGCTCCAGGTACTGCATCTTGTTCGGCTTGCCGTCCCACTCTTCAGCGTCCGGCAGGGAGTCCTTCTTCTCGGTGATATTCGGCCAGACGTCAGCCAGATCCTTGTTCAACTCGGTGAACTCCTGCATGCCATCCGGGACTTCGTCCTCGGAGAAGATCGCCTGTGCCGGGCACTCCGGTTCGCACAGGGCGCAGTCGATGCACTCATCCGGGTGGATCACCAGGAAGTTCGGGCCTTCGTAGAAGCAGTCCACCGGGCATACTTCCACGCAGTCGGTGTATTTGCACTTGATGCAGTTGTCGGTGACGACGAAGGTCATTTCTAATTTTCTCCTCAGACGGGCGGCTAAGCGCGCGCGATTCTATCAGCTTGTCTTGCGGTCCGTCAGACTCGCATCTTCCATGCATATAACAATTCGAGAGCTTGACGCGGTGTCAGGTCATCGGGGCTGACACGCATCAGCTCTTCGACGATCGGGTGCGGCAGGCTGGCGAAGAGGTCGCTTTGCAGTGGCGCCGGGCTTTTCGGGTCGGTCGAGCGCGGTGCTTCATGAGGCAGGCTGGTGGTTTCCAGGCGCGACAGATGCTCGCGGGCGCGCTGAATTACCGCACCCGGTACACCGGCCAGTTGTGCAACCGCGAGGCCATAACTTTGGCTGGCCGGGCCGGGCAGCACGTGGTGCAGAAACACGATGCGCTCGTTGTGTTCGGTGGCGTTCAGGTGCACGTTGGCCACTGCCGGCTCACTTTCGGGCAGCACGGTCAGCTCGAAATAGTGAGTGGCGAACAGGGTAAAGGCGCGCAGTTTGGCCAGGTGTTCGGCAGCGGACCAGGCCAGCGACAGGCCGTCGAAGGTGCTGGTGCCGCGGCCCACTTCGTCCATCAGTACCAGGCTGCGGTCGCTGGCGTTGTGCAGGATATTCGCGGTTTCGCTCATCTCCACCATGAAGGTGGAGCGGCCGCCGGCGAGGTCGTCGGAGGAGCCGATACGGGTGAAGATACGGTCCACCAAGGACAGTTCACAACGTGCCGCCGGGACGAAGCTGCCGATGTGGGCTAGCAGCACAATCAGCGCTGTTTGCCGCATATAGGTCGATTTACCGCCCATGTTCGGACCGGTAATCACCAGCATGCGGGTGTCTTCGTCGAGGTTCAGGTCGTTGGCGACGAAGGGCGTATCCAGCACCTGCTCGACCACCGGGTGGCGACCCTGCTCGATGAGAATGCCGGACTCTTCGACGAAACGCGGGCGGTTCAGGTCTAGGTTCAGTGCACGCTCGGCGAGGTTGGACAGCACGTCCAGTTCTGCCAGGGCGGCAGCGGTGTCCTGCAGCGGCGCCAACTGGCCGATCAGCAGTTCCAGCAGTTCTTCGTAGAGCTGCTTCTCGCGGGCCAGGGCACGGCTCTGGGCCGACAGTGCCTTGTCTTCGAAGGCTTTCAGTTCCGGCGTGATGAAGCGCTCGGCGCCTTTCAGGGTCTGGCGGCGGATGTAGTCGGCGGGGGCCTGTTCGGCCTGCACACGCGGCAGTTCGATGTAGTAGCCGTGGATGCGGTTGTAGCCGACCTTCAGGTTCGGCAGGCCGGTTCGGGCCTTTTCGCGAGTCTCCAGGTCCATCAGGTACTGGCCGGCGTTCTCGCTGAGCATCTGCAGCTCGTCCAGCTCGGCATCGTAGCCGCGGGCGATGACGCCACCATCACGGATAACGGCCGGCGGGTTCTCGATCACCGCGCGGGCCAGCAGGTCGGCCAGTTCCGGATAGGTGCGGATGCTGACGGCCAGTTCGCCCAGGTGCGGGGCTTCCAGCTCGGTCATGCCACTCTGCAGTTCCGGCAGGGCGGCGAGGGCGTCGCGCAGGCGGGCGAGGTCGCGCGGGCGGGCATTGCGCAGGCCGATACGCGCGAGGATGCGCTCCACATCGCCGATTTCCTTCAGCTGCGGCTGGAGGGTTTCGAAACGGTAACGTTCCAGCAGGCAGGCGATCGACTCCTGGCGCGCCTCGAGCACGGTGCGGTCACGCAGCGGGCGGTTCAGCCAGCGGGTCAGCAGGCGGCTGCCCATGGCAGTCTGGCAACGGTCGACTACCGACTGCAGTGTGTTGTCGCGCCCGCCCGCGAGGTTGGTGTCCAGTTCCAGGTTGCGGCGGCTGGCGCCATCGAGGATCACCGTGTCGTCGATGCGCTCGTGACGCAGGCTGCGCAGGTGCGGCAGGGCGGTGCGCTGGGTTTCCTTGGCGTAGGTCAGCAGGCAGCCCGCGGCACCGATGGCCAGGGTCAGTTCCTGGCAGCCGAAGCCCTTGAGGTCCTGCACGCCGAACTGCTGGCACAGGCCTTTCTTCGCCGAGTCACGATCGAAGTCCCAGGGCGCGCGGCGGTGTGCTCCACGGCGCTTTTCCGCCGGCAGGCCCTGGGGCCAGTCATCGGGAATCAGCAGCTCGGCGGGATTCAGGCGCTCCAGTTCGGCCAGCAGGGTCTCCCAGCCTTTTATTTCCTGGACGTTGAAACGGCCGCTGGTGATATCCAGCACGGCCAGGCCAAACAGGCGCTCATCGCCCAGTACGGCGGCGATCAGGTTGTCGCGGCGTTCGTCGAGCAGCGCTTCGTCGCTGACAGTGCCGGGGGTAAGGATGCGCACCACCTGGCGGTCGACGGGGCCCTTGCTGGTGGCCGGGTCGCCGATCTGCTCACAGATCACCACTGACTCACCGAGCTTCACCAGTTTGGCGAGGTAGCCCTCGGCGGAGTGAAACGGGATACCCGCCATGGGAATGGAGTTGCCGGCGGACTGGCCGCGCGCGGTCAGAGTGATATCCAGCAGCTTGGCGGCTTTCTTGGCGTCCTCGTAGAACAGCTCATAGAAGTCGCCCATGCGGTAGAACATCAGTTGGTCCGGGTGCTGGTTCTTCAGCCGCCAATACTGCTGCATCATGGGGGTGTGGGCGGAAAGGTCGCTCTGACTCATGGCTTCTGGCTGTCCGGCTTCAACATGCAAAAGCGCCTAGTGTACGGTATCCGCCTGGCCTTCTTTAACCCCGGAGCGCACTGTGCCCGACACCGATTCCTTTATTACCGAGCAATCCATCACCGAACTGGCCACCCGACTTGGAGGGCGGTTGGCGGCTAACAAATTGCGCGTCACTACCGCCGAATCCTGCACCGGTGGCGGCATCGCCGAGGCGATCACCCGCATTTCCGGCAGCTCCGCATGGTTCGAGGCGGGCTATGTCACCTACTCCAACAGCCAGAAGACTCGTCAGTTGGATGTGCCGACAGAGTTATTCGCGAAGGTCGGCGCCGTGAGCCGGGAGGTGGTCGAAGCCATGGTTGCCGGCGCTTTGCCGCGCAGTGGGGCGGATATTGCCGTAGCGGTCAGCGGTATTGCCGGGCCTGATGGCGGTTCTGCCGAGAAGCCGGTGGGCACCGTCTGGCTGGCATGGAGGAAAGGCGAACAGGTGTTCAGCGAACGCCGTCTGTATGCCGGTGATCGGGAGGCCGTGCGCCGGCAGACGGTAGCGACCGCTCTGGAAGGGCTGTTGCGACTGGCGGACGGGGAAAATCCGATTCAGGGGTAGGCGAGCGGCTTGCCCTGTGGAATAATACTGGCTACTTATACAGTTGTTCGTGGCCGCCCGGCCGCCTGACTTCGCGAGGACTTCAATGGACGACAACAAGAAGCGCGCCCTGGCCGCGGCCCTGGGACAGATCGAACGCCAATTCGGCAAAGGCGCGGTCATGCGCATGGGCGACCATGAGCGCCAGGCTATTCCCGCCATCTCCACCGGCTCGCTGGGCCTGGACATCGCGCTGGGTATCGGCGGTCTACCGCGCGGCCGTATCGTCGAGATCTACGGCCCGGAATCCTCGGGTAAGACCACGCTGACCCTGTCGGTCATCGCCCAGGCGCAGAAAGTCGGCGCCACTTGCGCCTTCGTCGACGCCGAGCACGCGCTGGACCCGGACTACGCCGGCAAGCTGGGCGTCAACGTCGACGACCTGCTGGTTTCCCAGCCGGACACCGGCGAACAGGCCCTGGAAATCACCGACATGCTGGTGCGCTCCAACGCCGTTGACGTGATCATCGTCGACTCCGTGGCTGCCCTGGTGCCCAAGGCCGAAATCGAAGGCGAGATGGGCGACCAGCACGTCGGCCTGCAGGCCCGCCTGATGTCCCAGGCGCTGCGCAAGATCACCGGCAACATCAAGAACGCCAACTGCCTGGTTATCTTCATCAACCAGATCCGTATGAAGATCGGCGTGATGTTCGGCAACCCGGAAACCACCACCGGCGGTAACGCGCTGAAGTTTTACTCCTCCGTTCGTCTCGACATCCGTCGTACCGGCGCGGTGAAGGAAGGCGACGAGGTGGTCGGCAGCGAAACCCGCGTCAAGGTCGTGAAGAACAAGGTCGCTCCGCCGTTCCGTCAGGCCGAGTTCCAGATCATGTACGGCCGCGGCATCTACCGCACCGGCGAGATCATTGACCTGGGCGTACAGTTGGGCCTGATCGAAAAGTCCGGCGCCTGGTACAGCTATCAGGGCAGCAAGATCGGTCAGGGCAAGGCCAACGCCGCCAAGTACCTGGAGGACAACGTTGAGGTCTGCACCACGCTGGACAAGGCCATCCGCGACCAACTGCTGTCCAAGCAGACGCCGCCGACCAAGGCTGAGCTCGCTGCGGCGGAAGCCGAGGCAGAAGCTGAAGTCGACCTCTGATCGTCATGTCCGTCGAGCTCGATAACCCCGTCGCGGTGCGGCGGGTCGCCATGGACCTGCTGGCAAGACGCGAGCATGGCCGGGCGGAGCTCTCGCGCAAGCTGCGGCAACGCGGTGCCACGCAGGACCTGATCGACCCTGTCCTCGACCGCTTGGCCGAGGAGGGGTTGCTCAATGAAAGTCGCTACCTGGAAAGCTATATCGCCAGCCGTGCGCGGGCCGGTTACGGTCCGATGCGGATTCGTGAGGAGCTGTCGCAGCGTGGCTTGCCCCGTGGCGAGATCGACAGTGCGCTGAGCGAGTCGGGCGTCGACTGGAGCGCAAACCTGCGTGAGGTC
The DNA here is from genome assembly GCF_002796985.1 of Pseudomonas sp. GTDB lineage: Bacteria > Pseudomonadota > Gammaproteobacteria > Pseudomonadales > Pseudomonadaceae > Pseudomonas. The sequence goes on from NZ_PEKX01000002.1 coordinate 304,767, forward strand.
TGGCACCGTAAATTCGCCCGGCTACCGCAGGACGCCCGTGAGCGAGCCCAACAAGGGCGGTTCCTGAGCTACCGGGGCTACTCGATGGAAGCCATCAGCCGGCTTCTGAGCGGTCGACGATCCGATGATTGAACGAACAAGGCACCCAAGCGGGTGCCTTGTTCGTTTTTGGCCTCGGAAAATCAGCGCTCCCAATTCTCCGGCTGGTTGATGAAGTCCAGCAGCTCGCGCAGACGCCCTTGGTCGCGACCGTTGAAGGCGAAGGCCAGGCGGGTGAGATGGGAAAACTCCGGTTCGTCCAGTTCCGACTCGCTGTAGGGCTGCTGGTGGAAACCATCGGTCACGCACAGCTTGCCGAACTCGCGCTCCAGCAGCTGCAGCGCCCGTGCGCTCAGCGGATGGTTCAGGCGAATCACGAAGCGGTCCTTGAGCCAGCGGCTGGAGTGGAAGTTGCTGTAGAACTGGGCGATTTCCTCGACGGCTTCCTCGGCTGAATGGACCAGCTTCATCAGGTTCATGTCGCTGGGCAGGATGTAGCCGTTGTCCTCCAGTTGTTCCTTGATGAACTCCAGGGCGTGATCCCAGTAGTGCCCGCCCGGCTGGTCGAGCAGGACGACGGGCACCAGCGGGCTCTTGCCGGTCTGGATCAGGGTGAGTACTTCCAGCGCTTCATCCAGCGTGCCGAAGCCGCCGGGGCAGAGGACCAGGGCATCAGCCTCCTTGACGAAGAACAGCTTGCGCAGGAAGAAGAAGTGGAATGACAGCAGGTTGCTGGTGCCGTCCACGATTGGGTTGGCGTGTTGCTCGAAGGGCAGGGTGATGTTGAAGCCGAGGCTGTTTTCCAGCCCGGCGCCTTCATGGGCGGCGGCCATGATGCCGCCCCCAGCGCCAGTGATGACCATCAGATCGTAACGGGCCAGGGTTTCACCCAGCTCGCGGGCCAGGGCATAGACGGGATGGTCGGCCGGGGTGCGGGCCGAACCAAAAACGGTGACTTTGCGACGACGCTTGAACTGCTCCAGGGTGCTGAAGGCGTGCTCCATTTCGCGCAAGGTCTGTAGCATGATCTTGGCGTCCCAGCGATTGCGGTCGGCTTGGGCCATGCGGGCGATGGTGGTCAGCATCTCGCGATACAGCGGCAGGTTCTGGCTGTTGCCGGGGGCTGCGAGTTCGGCCAGTTCCTCGATCTTCTGCGTCAGGTCCGTGCCGCTGGTCTGGAAGTGTCTGGAGAGGTAGTCGTCGGGCTCATAGGGCATGTGTTGATACTCCTTGTTCATCAACCCCTGTTCGCCTGTCCATGGGCGGCGCCGGCCACGCAAGGTGACTTCGGGCGGTAACGCATTGGCGCTTCGCCGCACGCACAGGGTTCAGCAGGAGGCCTGCCCAGTCTGGCACGCGGGGTGTGACAGCGGTGAGGCCTCGGTTCAAATGGCGATCCGGTCTCCGGGCTCCGGAATGTTGGCCGTCCAGTTCAGGCGATCCTGGAGTGCCCCCTTGAGTGCATCCATCTTTTCCCGCTCGCCATGTATCAGGTATAGCTCGGGTTTGTTCTCGAAGTTGCCAACCCACTGAATTAATTGTGATTGTCCCGCGTGAGCGGAGAACCCCCCGAGGGTGTGTATCTGTGCCTTGACACTGATGCGCTGGCGCAGGATGCGCACTGTCTCGGCTCCGTCGACGATGGCGCGCCCCAGGGTGCCCTTCGCCTGGAAGCCGGGGAAGACGATATGGCACTCCTCGCGCCAGAGGTTGTGTTTGAGGTGGTGGACGATACGCCCGCCGGTGCACATACCGCTGCCGGCGATGATGATGGCGCCGCTCTTGATGCGATTCAGCGCCATGGATTCGTCGGCGCTCTGGGTCGTGCGCAGGATCGGCAGCCACTCGCCGACCTTGGAGGTGCCGGTGCCGCGCATGTATTCGCGGTCGACGTCGGCGATCTCGCCGATGTGCTGCAGGTAGATGTTGTTCGCTTGCGCGGCCATGGGGCTGTCGAGGTAGACCACCTGCTGTGGTAGCCGACCTTCCTGGTAGAAGCGGCCGAGGTAGTAGATCAGGTCCTGGGTGCGGCCCACGGCGAAAGACGGGATCAGCACGTTGCCGCCCTCGTTCTGCGCACGCTGGAGGATGCCGGCCAGTTCCAGCAGGGTGTCGTTGGCATCGCGGTGATCGCGGTCGCCGTAGGTGGATTCCAGCAGCACTACGTCGGCGCGGGTCAGTGGTGTCGGTGTGCGCATCAGCGGTGAGCAGGTGCTGCCCAGGTCGCCGGAGAACACCAGGCGGCGGGTCGAGCCGAACTCATGGATTTCCAGTTCGACGATGGCCGAGCCGAGGATGTGCCCGGCGTTGTGGAAGGTCACGCGGATGCCACGCGCCACATCCACCGTGCTGCCATAGCTGACGCGGCGGCGCTGGTTCAGCGCGCGCGAGGCGTCCTCGACGTTGTACAGCGGCTTCACCGGCGGCTTGCCCAGGCGTGCGCGCCACTTGTTCTCCCACTCGGCATCCTTCTCCTGGATGTGCGCCGAGTCCATCAGCATCAGTTCCAGCAGGTCGCAGCAGGATTCGGTGGCGTAGATCGGCCCCTTGTAGCCTTCCTTCGCCAGGCGCGGCAGCAGGCCGCTGTGGTCCAGGTGGGCGTGGGACAGGACGACGGCATCCAGTTCCTTCGGATCGAAGGAGAAGGGCGTACGGTTGCTGGTCTCGTTCTCGCGGGTGCCCTTGTTGCCGCTGCGCCCTTGGCGCATCCCGCATTCGAGCAGCACGCGGACGCCGTCGCGGGTTTCCAGCAGGTAACAGGAACCGGTGACCTCCTGGATCGCGCCGATGAAGGTGAGAAGCGCCATGTTGTCTCCTTGTCGGAATTCTCTTTCAGACTTGCCCGAATGGTTGGGGCACTCGTTGATACATGTCAGCGCCCGTCCGATCTGTGGCGACCTAGACTTTCCCCGAAAGCCAAGGGAGAGCCGACATGCCACAAATCCTGCCAAGCCCCGAGGAACTTGCCGCCCATGCGGCAGCCGAGCCGGAATATGCCCGTTGGCTGCTGGGCCGTGGTCCGCTTCAGCATAGCGTGCAGACCCAGGCGGCGGTCTTTCGTGTCGCTCATCAATGGGTTCAGTACGGCTTGCAGCCCGATCTGGCCAGTGTCTATCGGCTGTTCAGCGCGCTGGATCGCCTGACTTGCGCCGGCCTCTGGCTGGTGGCCCACATGACCTACGCCAGGCGGGTTCGCCTCGATGGCGCGCCCTTGCAGGCCGAGGACTTCAAGGCGCAGCCCGAGGGTCACACGGGCGGTGCACTGAACATGGTGCCCGCCTACGCCGGTTACCTCGCGCTGAATGCCCTGAGCGGCAAGACCCGTGGCTGGCTGATGGGGCAGGGGCACTGCGTGGCGGCGATCGACGCACTCAACGTACTCACCGGCAACCTGCATCCGGAACAGGCCGCAGCCTACGGAAACGGCGAGGCCGGACTGGATCGGCTGGTGCAGGATTTCTACAGCTATGCCCAGGGGCCAGACGGCAAGGTCGCTGTGCCGCTGGGCAGCCACGTCAACCCGCACACGGCCGGCGGCATTGCCGAAGGCGGGTACCTCGGTTTCGCCGAGCTGATGTACGCGCACATGCCGCTGCCAGGCGAGACCCTGGTGGCCTTTCTCTCCGACGGCGCTGCCGAGGAACAGCGCGGTAGTGACTGGATCCCCCGCTGGTGGCGCGCCGAGGATTGCGGCACGGCGCTGCCGGTGATGATCGCCAATGGTCGGCGCATCGAGCAGCGCACCGACCTGGGCACTCATGAAGGGCTGGAGGGCTTCAAGCTCCACCTGCGGCGTTGTGGCTTCGACCCGATCAGTTTCGATGGGCGTGACCCGGCGGCCTTCGTCTGTGCGCTGTGGGAAATGGAAGAGCGCCTGCAACACCGCGTCGATGAGAAGGAGCGCGGCATCCTGCGCTATCCGCTGCCGATCCCCTATGGCATTGCCGAGACGACAAAGGGCTACGGCTTCTACGGTGCCGGTAGCAACGCCGCGCACAACCTGCCGCTGCCGGGTAACCCCAGTGAGGATGCCACTGCGCGCGAGCTGTTCAACCAGCACGCGGCGCCGCTTTGGGTCGAACCCGACGAGCTTGCCGAAGCGTGCCGTCTGTTCGCCGATTCACGCAGCGGCCGGCTGCTGGAGCGGGATAACCCGCTGGCGGTGCGTCGGCCCATCGAACCGTCGATTCCGCCGCTGCACTACCGCAATGACGAATGCTCGCCGATGGCGGCGTTGGATCGCTTCTATGTCGACCTGTGCGCTGCCAACCCGGACCTCCGTGCCCGAGTCGGCAACCCGGATGAGCTGGCGAGCAACCGCCTGGGCGGCGTGCTCAAGGCGCTGCGGCACCGGGTGAGCGAGCCGGAAAGCGATCTGGAGGCCGTGGATGGGCGGATCATCACGGCGCTCAACGAAGAGGCAGTGGTTTCCGCCTGCCTGGCCAACCAGGGCGGACTGAACCTGGTGGCCAGCTACGAAGCCTTCTGCGTGAAGATGCTCGGTGCGGTGCGCCAGACACTGATCTTCGCTCGCCAACAGAAGGAGGCCGGGCGCCCGGCAGGATGGCTCGGCTGGCCGCTGGTGGCGACTTCGCACACCTGGGAAAACGGCAAGAACCAGCAGTCCCACCAGGACACCACCTTCTGCGAAGCGCTGCTGGGCGAGATGAGCGACATGGTGCGGGTGATCTTCCCCGCCGACCACAACAGCCTTCTGGCGCTGTTGCCGGAGATCTATCGCAGTCGAGGACAACTGGCCTGCATCGTGGCGCCCAAGCGCGAGCGTCCGGTGGTGTTCAACCAGGCCCAGGCCGAGCAACTGGCGCGGGATGGCGCGATCCTGATGGATGAGCACCCCGGCGCCGAGCCGCTGCTGCTGATTGCCAATGGCAGTTACCAACTGGCCGAGATGCGTCGCGCCGCGCTGCGGCTGGAAGAAGCCGGCTATCCCTACCGGTTGGTGTACCTGCAGGAGCCGGGACGCTTCCGCGCGCCGCGCGATAACTGGGAGCTGCAGTCCCTGGCTGACGAGTCCGTGGCCATGCGCCTGTTCCCTGACCATTACCAGCGCCGCGTGCTGCTCACCCACATGCGCCCGGAAGTGGCGCGCGGGCACCTCTGGCCGATCCTGCCGGACGCGTTGAAGACGGCGGTGCTGGGCTATCGCAACCAGGGAGGGACGCTGGACGAGGCGGGCATGCTGTTCGCCAACCGTTGCAGTTGGGCCCATGTGCTGGCGGCCTGCGCGCGGTTGCTGGACGTGCCGCGCAGCGCCTTGCTCGCGGTGGACGAAGCGGCAGCGGTGGCGGGCAAGGAAAGCCCGTCCGTGCTGCGCTGATGAGCGCTGGCGCAGCCGCCGCAGGGCGGTTGCGCGGGGCTCAGCGCTTGAGCGGCTTGATCAGGCCGTCGAGGCCGTCGATCTTCAGTTCCAGGGTCAGTTGCATCAGCCGGCCCAGTTCACCGGGCGGGAACTGGCCCTTCTTGTAGAACCACAGCAGGTACTCGTCCGGCAGGTCCACCAGCATGCGGCCCTGGTACTTGCCGAAGGGCATCGGCGTGCGCGCGATCTTCAGCAACTGTTCCTTGTCGAGCATCGCGGCGGCTTACTTCTTCAGCTTGATCTTGCAACTGCCGGCGTCGAAACGCTCGGTGGCGACCGGAGCGTTGGTCTTGTACTCGGTGAAGCTGTAAGTGAGGATCGCACCCTCGGCCAGCAGTTGGCGGTAGGCGGTGTTGCTGCACACGCTGTCGCCCAGTTGGCTGCGCACGCTGTCCGGGTTCTCGCGCATGCGCTCGGCATGGCTGGCGCGGACACTCAGGTGGTTGATCAACTGCGGACCTTCCACGGTGTAGCCCTGGTCGAGAATGTCCTCGTTGATCGCGCGCGGGGTGCCTTCACTGCTTTCCTTGGCGACCTTTTCCAGGGTCTGGGTCAGTTCGAAGTCCTTCTTCGACGCGGCGTGCGCGACGGGAATGACGAGGCAGAGGGCGAGGGCGGTGAGGCGCAGCATGGGCATCTCCAGACAATGGTGCCGATTCGACCGTGGCGAGCCTTCCGGGTTCGACGGTCATTCAAGCCGCTTATTGTCCCTTAAAACGGCCCGCATGCCGAGACGCTATTACCGCAGGCCACGGGGTGCGCCGCCAGGCGGCCAACCCCGTCAAAGGATGGAGCGGCAAGTGCAGCAGCCATCGGACGCGCTTTTTGCCCTCGTCGGGGTGACAGTCCCTTGGCTGGTCGTCGCCTACAAGCGCTCTGGTACAATCGGCGGTCCGCAACCGTCGTCCTGTTCGAGCTTTCGATGTCCCGTCCGATCTCCCGCACCCCAGTGGCCAGCGCATGAGCCACGCCGTCGCCCGCCTGCGCGATGAGCGCCTGGCCCGTTGCATCAAGCCGTTCTTCGCCCGTGGCTCGCGCTCGCCGCGCTGCCCAGGCTGCCGTCTGCGGCCGAACTACTGCATGTGCAGCCTGCGCCCGCAGGTCGAGTCCGACGCGGCGATGTGCCTGGTGATGTTCGACACCGAGCCGCTCAAACCGAGCAATACCGGCTGGCTGATCGCCGAGACGGTGCCCGAGACCTGGGCCTTCGGCTGGTCGCGCATCGAGGTCGACCCGGCGCTGCTGGCGCTGCTCGATGATCCTCAGTGGCAGCCTTATGTGGTGTTCCCCGGTGAGTTCGTCCAGCCAGAGCGCGTGGTCACCACGGTGGAACCGCAGGACGGCAAGCGACCGCTGTTCATCCTGCTCGACGCCACCTGGAACGAGGCGCGCAAGATGTTCCGCAAAAGCCCCTACCTGGACCGTTTCCCGGTGCTGAGCATCACCCCCGACGCCCTGTCGCGCTACCGCCTGCGCCGCTCGAAGTTCGACGAGCACCTGTGCACTGCCGAAGTCGCCGCACTCTGCCTCGGCCTTGCCGGCGACCGCCGCGCCGGTGATGCGCTGGATGCTTACCTGGACGTGTTCAGCGAACGCTACCTGGGCTCCAAGCGCCAGCAGCCGCTGGACGAGCAGAGCCCAGCGCATCAGGCGTTGATGCCCTTTACCCAGCGATAAATCAGACCGCCAGTGCCCACCTGAAAGAAGCAACGGTCTTCTTTTTTGGAGCCTTGTGCCTGGAATTCCCCTCTCCCTTCGGAGCAGGGCGCGCAGCCAGGGGTAGGGAGAGGGAAATGCCAGGCACGGACTTTCAGAAGAAGACAGTTGCTCCTACGAAGAGCGGCTCTGTTCCAGCAACCGCGCCGTGTCAGCGAAGCGCAACCAGACGGCGCCTTGCCATTCCAGTACGGCCAGTGGGTAACCCTGCACATCACGCATGGTCTGGCGTGGACCGCCTCCCGAGAGCAACTGCGCATCGCGCAGTGCCGGCACTACCTCGTTGCTCAGCCACTGCCGCAGGTTGCGGTTTTCCGGGTGGTAGAAATACACCAGCAGCAGGGTGTAGAGGCCGCTTTCGCTGACCAGCAATTCGTCTTCCCGGCCGCCGGCCAGCCGTTCCCAGCGGAACTGATCGGCGTCGAGCTTGCGGGTGGTGCGGCCGCTCACGTCGCAATTGGTCAGCCGCGCCAGATCACGGGCGGAGAACCAGGCCTGACGGTCGATCATCAGGCCGCGCAGGGTGCGGTCGAAGCGCTGGAAGGTTTGGCACTGCAGGCCAGTGTTGGCCGGGAACTCAAACGAAGGGTTCATGCGGTTTCTCCTTGTACAGATCAAGAACCGCCGCCCGAACGAGGGAAGGGGAGGCGGACCGTGCAAGGGTGGAAAACCGGGTCAAAGCGCAAAAGACCGGCCGGGCCGAAGCCCGCCTCGCACGATCCGCCATAGACAGCCAGAGGCCGTCCGGCCTGGAACAACGGGCCGGACTTTCTCTGTTACGGCATTGCGCTTTAACTCAGGTTTCCACACCTGGCCACGGCTGTTCCGTGGCGGAGAAAACGCTAAGCAAAGGGCTTGTAGGACCGCAACGCCGACGCTGGGTCGGGCGCTTCCCAATTGCCTGTCCCAGGTCTTACGGAGCGATCCGCGCTTAGGAAACAGATTCAGGAAAAGCGAGGGAGGGTGACAGGTCGGCGCGTGCGCGTCTGTCGGTCGATTCTTTTCGGCCTGCCGGAAATCAGAGCTGAATTGTAGGAGCGCTGAGCTAACCCGTAGGATGGGTGGAGCCCAGGCGATACCGATGCTGCTGATGCCAGGACCGATGGGTATCGCTGCGCTCCACGCCATCCTACGAATGCGACCCCGGCAGCCCCGGAGGCACTCGGTTCGCGAGCCAGCTCGCTCCTACAGGAGTGGCGTTCGGCGAAATGTCGTCGTCAGCCGGGAGTGCTTTTTGTAGGACCGAGGGGGCGCCCAGCCCTTGCTCGCGAACAGCATCGCTTTAGAAGCGAAGGCGGTCAGGCCGCCGTGGCCACGGCTTTCTTCGGCCACAGCTGCGCCACCAGCATGCCGGCGAGCATCAGCGCGCAGCCGAAGTAGCCGCGTACATGCAGGGTTTCGTTGAGGAACAGCGCGCCGGCGATGGCGGCAAATACGGCTTCCAGCGAGAGGATGATCGCTGCGTGGGAGGCGATGGCGTGCTTCTGAGCGATGACCTGCAGGGTGAAGCCGGTGGCGACGCCGAACAGGCCGCCGTAGAGCAGGGCGGGGCCGGCCTGGACGATGGCGTCCCAGTGAATCTCCTCGAAGACAAACGCCAGGATCATGCTCACCACCGCGCAAGTGACGAACTGCAGGAAGGCCAGGCGGATCGGGTCGTAGCGGCTGGCGAACAGGCCCACCAGCAGCACATGGCCACCCCAGACGAAGGCACCGGTCAGTTGCAGCCAGTCACCGGAGGCAACGTGGAAGCCCGGGCCGATACTCAGCATCGCCATGCCGGTCACGGCCAGCGCCGCGCCCAGCCAGGTGCCCATGCCGGCGCGGTGGCCGATCAGCAGGCCGAGCAGCGGCACGATGATGACGTAGAGGCCGGTGATGAAGCCGGAATTGGTCACGCTGGTGAACATCAGGCCGACCTGTTGCAGGTTGATCCCCACGGTCAGCGCGGTGCCGATGGCCAGGCCCGCGAGGATCAGGCCACGGTTGAACGGCTGGGCGCCGCGCTTGCTCGACCAGGCCAGCAGCGGCAGCAGTGCCACGGCGCCAAGGGTGAAGCGCAGGCCGGTATAGAGGAAGGGACCGATGGCATCCATCCCGAGGCGTTGCGCGACGAAGGAAACCCCCCAAATCATCGCGGTGAACAGCATCAGGAGATCGGCGCGCAGCGCATGGCTTTTCATCTTGTTCTCGTAACGGGCAGGAAAAAAAGCGGAACTCTGCCGTAACGCCAGGCCTTTGGAAAGGGGAGCGGTGTGTCGGCGGGCACAGCGGCAGGGGCTTTCAGGCCACGGTGTAAGTACCGTTGGGCGATGTATTCGCGCGGACACCGGGGGTAGTCTTTGCGTACAATGCCTGAAGCAGTGCTCCAACCCTGCACCGACCTTTCCTGCGCAAGTCTGGCTGTTATCCACGGCGGGACTTCGGCGCGGCCTTCAAGGAAAATTCATGGCTTCCTACGAGATCCTGATCGCTGACGATCACCCGCTGTTCCGCAGTGCCCTGCACCAGGCCCTGACCATCGGTCTTGGCCCCGAGGCGCGACTGTCGGAAGCGGCGAGTATCGCGGAGTTGGAGACGCGCCTGAACGAGAAGGCGGACTGGGACCTCGTGCTGCTGGACCTGAACATGCCCGGTGCATACGGTTTCTCCGGCCTGGTGCTGTTGCGCGGGCAGTATCCGCAGATTCCGGTGGTGATGGTCTCGGCCCAGGAGGACGCTGCGGTGGTGCAGCGCTCCCGCGAGTTCGGCGCCAGCGGTTTCATCCCCAAGTCCAGTGAACTGAGCGTGCTGCAGCAGGCCGTGCGCTCGGTGCTCGATGGCGACGTCTGGTGGCCGCCGCAAGTGGACGCGGTGACCGAGATGAGCGACGAAGTGCGCGCAGCCAGCGCGGGCCTGGCGAGCCTTACGCCGCAGCAGTTCCGGGTGCTGACGATGGTCTGCGAAGGTTTGCTGAACAAGCAGATCGCTTACGAGCTGAGCGTTTCCGAAGCCACGGTGAAGGCGCACGTCACCGCGATCTTCCGCAAGCTGAACGTGCGCACGCGTACCCAGGCGGCGCTGCTGCTGGCGCAAATGGAGTCGGTGCCTGGGGTCTGAGGCTGTTACTGCCCGGCTATCAGCTGTCACATTCTGTAATCGCCATGACCCCTTTTTAACGATCGCTGGTATAGAGTGCGGCGACCTTTGCCAGTGAGATTCATACGTGTCCGCTTCCCCCTTCAAGGGCCAGACCGGCCTGAAACGCATCTTCAACGCCGCCGGCTATTCGCTGGCCGGCTTCGCCGCCGCCTTCAAGGGTGAAGCGGCCTTCCGCCAGCTGGTGCTGATCAACGTCATCCTGATCCCGCTGTCGTTCTTCTGCGACGTGACCCGTGGCGAGCGTGCGCTGCTGATCGCCGTGTGCCTGCTGGCGCTGATCGTCGAGCTGCTCAACTCTGCCATCGAGGCGGTGGTGGACCGGGTTTCCCTGGAGCGCCACCCGCTGTCGAAGAACGCCAAGGACATGGGCAGCGCCGCGCAGTTCGTGGCGCTGACCATCATCACCGTGACCTGGGCGGGCGTCCTGCTGGGTTGAATTCTGTAGGAGCGAGCTTGCTCGCGAACGCTTCATGCCGGCTATATCGGGATGGCGATGTTCGCGAGCAAGCTCGCTCCTACGAAAGGCGCATCTCAGGGAATCATCGGCAGGACGATATCGTCGCTGCGCGTCACCCCGGCCGTTTCGCTGCGGCACAATTCCAGGAATTCGCGCATGGTGGCGGTCTGGTATTTCTGCCGGTGCCAGATGAAATAGAACTGCCGGCGCAGGTCCAGGTCCGGAGTCTCCACCGGGACCAGGCTGCCACGGCGGAAGGCGTCGCGCAGGGCCAGGCGCGAGATGCAGCCGATCCCCAGTCCCGATTCCACCGCGCGCTTGATCGCCTCGGTGTGTTCCAGCTCCAGCCGCACGTTCAGCGGCTCGACGTGGTGCCGCATGGCCTGGTCGAAGGTCAGGCGCGTGCCTGAGCCCTGCTCGCGCAAAATCCACGCTTCCTCCGTCAACCGCTCCAGGCTCGCGCGGCCATCACGAGCCAGCGGGTGCTGCGGCGCGCAGAACACCACCAGTTCGTCTTCCATCCACGGCTGCACCTCGATGTCCGGGTGTTGGCAGTCGCCTTCGATCAGGCCCAGGTCCAGCTCGTAGTGCGCCACGCGTTGCACCACGTGGGCGGTGTTGTGCACATGCAGGCGCACCCGGCAGTCCGGCTGGCGCTGCATGAAGGTGCCGATCAGCAAGGTTGCCAGGTAGTTGCCGATGGTCAGGGTGGCGCCCAGGTCGAGCGAGCCGAACGCGCTCTTGCCGTTGAGCATGTTCTCGATTTCGCTGCCGCGGTCGAGCAGGGCTACCGCCTGGGGCAGCATCTGGCGACCCAGGGCATTGAGGGTCAGGCGCTTGCCGGAGCGGTCGAACAGCTTGCAGTCGAACTGCCGCTCCAGCTCGCCCAGCGCGGTGCTGGTCGCCGACTGCGACATGGACAGGCCTTCGGCGGCGCGGGAGACGCTTTCCTGCTGGGCGACGGCGACGAAGACTTCGAGCTGGCGCAGGGTGAATTTCATTCAGAGGGTCTCCGAAAAAGGCTGCGCGACATTTCGTCATCCCGGCGTAGGAAGGGCCTGACGGTATCCTTTCGCGGCGACTGGGCGGCCTTATCTGCGTTTTGGATTAGCAATATCCAGATAATTTATTTTGCGGATATTGTCGCCGCCTATAAAATGTCGCGCAATTGCGCTACGTCCGGGATTTGCTGGGGTGCGCCACGTTTCTCCTAGGAGTCCTTGATGAGCAACCTGTACACCGAGCGCGTTCTCAGCGTGCACCACTGGAACGACACCCTCTTCAGCTTCAAGACCACCCGTAACCCGGGGCTGCGCTTCAAGACCGGTCAGTTCGTGATGATCGGCCTGGAAGTCAACGGTCGTCCGCTGATGCGCGCGTACAGCATCGCCAGCCCGAACTACGAAGAGCACCTGGAGTTCTTCAGCATCAAGGTCCCGGACGGCCCGCTGACTTCGCGTCTGCAGCACCTGAAGGAAGGCGACGAGCTGATGGTCAGCCGCAAGCCCACCGGCACGCTGGTGCTGGACGACCTCAAGCCCGGCCGGCACCTGTACCTGCTGAGCACCGGCACCGGCATGGCGCCGTTCCTCTCGGTCATCCAGGACCCGGAAGTCTACGAGCGCTTCGAGAAGGTCATCCTGGTCCACGGCGTACGCTGGGTCAGCGAGCTGGCCTACGCGGACTTCATCACTAAGGTCCTGCCGGAGCACGAGTACTTCGGCGACATGGTGAAAGAGAAGCTGATCTATTGCCCGCTGGTCACCCGTGAAGAGTTCCACAGCATGGGCCGCCAGACCGACCTGATGCGCAGCGGCAAGCTGTTCGCCGACATCGGCCTGCCGCCGATGAACCCCCAGGACGACCGCGCGATGATCTGCGGTAGCCCGAGCATGCTGGACGAAACCAGCGAAGTGCTGAACGGCTTCGGCCTGCAGATTTCCCCGCGCATGGGCGAGCCGGGCGATTACCTGATCGAGCGGGCTTTCGTCGAGAAGTAAGCCGAGAAGTCAGCAGCGTCCGACCTTTCAGTCGAAAGAACGCCGCGATTCCTTTGGAATCGCGGCGTTTTTAATTGTGCGGTGTTTTTGTAGGAGCGAGCTTGCTCGCGAACCTGCAAGGCACGGTGCTGCTCTGTTCGCGAGCAAGCTCGCTCCTACCGATGCCTCACGCCAGGCGTTGGCCGGAAACTGCGGGGTGATACAGCGGCTGCACCTTGTTCCCCGCCGGGTCGAGCAGATGGAAGCTGCGCGCGCCGTCGCCATGGTCGAAGGGGCGGTCGAGCAGGGTGACGCCGTGTGCCTTGAAGTACTGGTACCAGGCTTCCAGCTCTTCCACGCTGTCGACGATGAAACCGTAGTGGTCCAGGGTCTGCAGGCCGTTGGCGGCGCCGAAGCCACGGCCCAGGGAGAGGTTGTCATTGCCGCAGGTGAGGTAGACCAGGTCTTCGTTGGCGCGGTTGAGTACTTCCATGCCGAGCACGTCGACGTAGAAGCGCTCGCACTCCTCGAGGTTCGGTACCAGCAGGGCGAGGTGGCGCAGGCCGTTGAGGCGGCCGGGGCGGGCAGGGAGATCGGACATGAACACGGTTCCTTTTTTGTATACAATTTATTTTCAAATTTAAAACAAAAGGAACGTCCTGTGTACAGCCTGTTCATCAAGACCCGCGTGAAACCCGGCAGCGCCGAGGATTTCCTCCACGCCATCAAGGCCAATGCCGCCGCTTCCGTGTCCAGTGAGCCCGGTTGCCTGGTCTTCGATGTGTCTCAGGATCGCCTCGATCCGGACGTGATCTACCTCTACGAGATTTACCGCGACGACGCGGCCTACGAGGCGCACACGCAAACCGCGCACTTCCGCGACAGCCGACCGCTGGTGGAGCCGCTGATCGTGGAGCAGGAGTGCTTCGAGAGCGATGTGATCGCTCTCAATCCGGTGGATTGACGCAGGCTCAGTCGGCGGTGCGTTGCAGGTCCAGCACGCGGATTTCGCCGTCGGCGGGGTAGTGCCAGTGCACGTCGAGATCCCACAGGCGCACGCCATAGCGGCGTTCGGGTGGCGGCTTCTGGTAGGCCGGGCGTGGGTCCTGGGCAAGGCACTGCTCGACCAGTTCGCGCACCGGCTGGCCGAGGCGCAGGCCGTGTTCGTGGGCCTGACGCAGGGCGTCGTCGCTCCAGTGCACGGCGATGGGAGCGGGCGGTGCATCGGCTATAGCGTTGCGCGCGTCCGTGACGATGTCCGCGTAGGGCACGTAGGGCTTGATGTCGATGACCGGGGTGCCGTCCAGCAGGTCAATGCCGGACAGCCAGAGGCGGCCGGGCTCGACCTTGTCCAGTTTCACCACGGACTGGCCGAGGCCATTGGGCCGGTGCGTGGCGCGGGTGGCGAACACGCCCATCGACTGGTTGCCGCCCAGGCGCGGCGGGCGCACCTTCAGCCGCGGCTTGTCTTCCAGCGCCTGGTGGAAGAGGAAAATCAGCCAGACGTGGCTGACCTGCTCCAGGCCTGCCACTGCTTCGCCGGTGTCGAACGGCGGCAGCAGTTCCAGTACGCCGGTCGCGGCCGGAGCCAGTTGCGGCTGGCGCGGGATGGCGAACTTCTCCTTGAAGCAGGAGCGGACGTGGCCGATCGGCGAGACGGTATGGGACATGGCGGCATGGGCTGTTGCAGGGGCCGCCATGGTACCCGATTCCCCTCGCAGCGGCTTTCGGACAGGTTCAGCCGAGGTGGAAGCCGCCGTCGATGGGGATGATGTTGCCGGTCATGTAGGCGCCGGCGGTACTCGCCAGGCTGATCGCCAGGGCGGACATCTCTTCCTCGCGACCCCAGCGGCGCATGGGGATGACGGCGGTGTCCTCGGCCATGGCCTGCTCGTCGTTGGCGATGTGCCGGGTCATCTTGCTGGGGAAGCGGCCGGGAGCGATGACGTTGACGTTGATGTGGTCTTTCACCAGTTCACGGGCGAGCATGCGCGATAACTGGTGCAGCGCGGCCTTGCTCGGGCCGTAGGCGTAGGCGTTCTCGCCGTGGGAGGTGACGCCGGCTACCGAGCCGATGTTGATCACCCGCGCGGGGTTCTGCGCGCTGCCGCCTTTCTTCAGCAGCGGCAGCAGTTGCTGGATGCAGCTGAACACGGCGGTGACGTTGAGCTGCATGACCTTTTCCCAGCCGGCGGCGGGGTAGCTCTCCAGCGGCGCACCCCAGGTGGTGCCGGCGTTGTTCACCAGGATGTCGAGGTGGTCCAGGCGTTCGTTCAATTCGCTGGCCAGGGCGCGTGCGCCTTCCTCGGTGGCGAGGTTGGCCGGCAGGCCGATGCACTCGCCGTACTGCGACAGTTCGGCGGCGGTGTCGGCGCAGGCGGTGCCATCGCGGGCGCAGATGATCACTTTTGCGCCGGCTTCGAGCAGGCCCTGGGCAATCATCCGGCCGATGCCACGGGTGCCGCCGGTGACCAGGGCGGTCCGTCCGGCGAGGGAAAAGTACGGGTGCATGAGCCTCTCCTGGCTGGGGTTTCGCCTTACCCTAGCGGGATCGCTTAGGCGCTCCGAGCACTATCCAGTTGGCAAATGGATACGCATTACGAAATTCCGGCAATTCCTTAACCACCGCATAACCGGGCATCCCCTAGTGTCCGCGCATCTTTGGTCGGCCCGAGGGCAGGTGATGCGGGATTGGAGTCGTGATCGGAAGGCATTGGCGCTGTTGCTGGGTGCCACGGCGGTGCTTTTGCTGTGCGGTTTGTGGGCTCGGGAGGTGTGGGGGCCGGAGGTGCGTTGGGCGGATATCTCGTTGCAGATGCTGCAGTCGGGTGACTACTTCGACCCCTACCTGCGCGGGTCTGCGTACTACGACAAGCCACTGCTGTCCTATTGGCTGATCACCGCGCCGGCCAGCCTGTTCGGCCTTAACCACTGGACACTGCGGGCGAGCACCGTGCTGGCCGGGTTTGGCAGCGTCTGGCTGATCTGGTGGCTGGGCGAGCGTCTGCTGCGCAAGGGCACGGGGCTGCTGGCCGGCTGGTTGCTGGCGACCACCTTCTACTTCCTGTTCTGGGCGCGGGTGGCGACGGCGGACATGCTCACGGTGTTCGGCGTGCTGGCGGCGCTGGCCTGGTACTGGCGTGATCCGGAAGACACGCGCTTTTCGAGCTACCTGGGCTTTTGCCTGATTCTTTCGCTGACTTCGCTGTGCAAGGGGCTGATCGGTTTCGTCTTGCCCGTGCTGGTTCTGCTGCCGCATCTGTTCAGCGCCGGGCGCTGGCGCCGGCATCTGAACCTGCGGCTGCTGGCGGCGCTGGTCGTCGCCGGCGCGGCCTATTCGATTCCGTTCGTGCTGTCGCACTTCTATGGTCAGCCCAGCTATGGCGAGAGCGGGCTGGCGCTGGTGTTCCGCGAGAACGTGGTGCGCTTCTTCGAGCCGTTCGACCATAAGGGGCCGATCTACACCTACCTGCTTTACCTGCCGGCTTACACGCTGCCCTGGGCGCCGTTGTGGATCATCGGCCTGTGGTTCGCCGCGCGCCGCTGGAAGCAGTTGGAGCCCAACGCGCGCTGGCTGGTCTGGGCGCTGGTGCTGCTGTTTGCGTTCTTCACCGCCAGTGGCGGCCGGCGCAGCTACTACGTGCTGCCACTGGTGCCGTTCGCGCAGTTGCTGGCGGCGTGGTGGGTGGTGGAGTCGCGGCATGAGCGTGGGCTCGCCGGGCTGGGGCGCGCCTGGCCGCGCGCGATTGGCGCAGGCGCCGTGCTGATGCTGCTGGTTCTCGGTGTGGCCTACCCGTGGAGCAATGGCGGCGGGGGGATTCCGGTCTTCGCCAGGGAGGTGCGCGCAGCGGCGGAGCAAAGCGCGCCCTGGTCGCAATGGCGAGTACTGATCCTCGGCGATGAAGACGCGCGCATGCCGATCTACCTGGAGCAGAAAGGTGCACGCCAGGCGCATCCGTTCCTCTATATCCATGGGGGTTATCCACAGGAGGACAGCGCCACGCTGTTCACCTGGCTGCGCCAGCACACCGGTGAAGACTGGGACCCGGCACGCACCGTCATCATTTCCCAGGAAACCCATGAACGTGAGCGGCCACTGAGCTGGTTGACGAAGGATCACCAGGTAATCGAGTCCCGTGCCAACAACGGCCAGCGCCTCGGGCACTCGAAGAACAAGGAGGCCAGCCTGGCCTATCTGCCGCTGAATACGCCGCAGGCGCTCAGCTCGAACGCAGAGCCCGGCGCAGCAGTAGCAGGTACGGCGGCAGATTGACCGCTACTACCACCAGGCCGAGGACGATCTGGGTCGCCTCGGTCAGGCCGGCGGGGTAGATCAACGGGATCAGGTAGTGCTCGATGAAGCCGCCGCTGTAGCCGTTGTCGCCGGCCAGGGTGCGGAAGTGGTTTTCCAGCGGCGTCAGCGGGCAGTAGAGGTGGAGGAATTCCACCGCCATGCCCCAGGCCACCGCCGGTGCGTGCAGCCAGGCCAGGCGTGGCCAGCGCAGCACCAGCAGGCCGCCGAGCAGCACGAAGAGGATGAACCCCAGGTGCAGCAGGACGACGGCGTCGGCGGCCAGGTGATAGAGCACGTTGGCCTCAGCGCTGCTGGCGCTGGGTCAGGCCCTTGAGGAAGTTGCGCAGCAACTGGTCACCGCAGGGGCGGTAGTTGTTGTGGCCGGGTTTGCGGAACAGCGCGCCCAGCTCGGTCTTGGTGACGATGAAGCTGACGCTGTCGAGGATCGCGAGGATGTCGTCATCGCGCAGCTCGAAGGCGACACGCAGCTTCTTCAGGGTGATGTTGTTGGTCAGCGGCAGTTCCACCGGCGGCAGCGGGCGCGATTCGTCGCGGCCACGGCGGTGGATGATCAGGCCGTCGAGGAAGTGCGCCAGCACGCGGTCGCTGCACGGCTTGAAGTCCGGCTCGTCGTCGCGGGCGAGGAAGGCGCCGATTTCCTCGACACTGACGTTGAAGCCAGCCAGCGCGGTGATCTCGGCCACCTGGGCATCGCGAATGTCCAGCAGGTAGCGCAGGCTGCGCAGTACGTCGTTGTTGGTCATGTTCGTTCCATTGAAATGAAAAGCCCCGCTTCAGCGGGGCTTTTGCGGATCAGACCAGTTCGGCCCAGAGGTCGTACTCGTCGGCGTCGGTGATGCGTACGCGCACCTTGTCGCCCGGCTTCACGTCGAAGCTGTCGATGTACACGGCGCCGTCGATTTCCGGGGCATCGGCGTAGGAACGGCCGACCGCGCCTTCATCGTCCACTTCATCGATCAGCACGTCGATTTCCTTGCCGATCTTCAGTTGCAGGCGGGCGGCGGAAATTGCCTGCTGGTGCGCCATGAAGCGCTCCCAACGGTCCTGCTTGACGTCGTCCGGCACCACGTCCAGGCCCAGGTCGTTGGCCGGCGCACCGTCCACCGGGGAGTACTGGAAGCAGCCGACGCGGTCGAGCTGGGCTTCGGTCAGCCAGTCGAGCAGGTACTGGAAGTCTTCCTCGGTCTCGCCGGGGAAGCCGACGATGAAGGTGGAGCGGATGGTCAGCTCGGGGCAGATCTCGCGCCAGTTCTTGATGCGCGCCAGGGTCTTGTCCTCGAAGGCGGGGCGCTTCATGGACTTGAGCACTTTCGGGCTGGCGTGCTGGAAGGGGATGTCCAGGTAGGGCAGCAGCTTGCCCTCGGCCATCAGCGGGATCACGTCGTCGACGTTGGGGTACGGGTAGACGTAGTGCAGGCGTACCCACACGCCCATCGAGGAAAGTGCCTGGCACAGCTCCAGCATGCGGGTCTTCACCGGCTGGCCGTCCCAGAAGTCCAGCTTGTACTTCAGGTCCACGCCGTAGGCGCTGGTGTCCTGGGAGATGACCAGCAGCTCCTTCACGCCGGCCTTGACCAGGCGCTGGGCTTCGCTGAGCACGTCGCCGACCGGGCGGCTGACCAGCTTGCCGCGCATGGACGGGATGATGCAGAAGCTGCAGCTGTGGTTGCAGCCTTCGGAAATCTTCAGGTAGGCGTAGTGGCGCGGGGTCAGCTTGATGCCCTGCGGCGGTACCAGGTCGATCAGCGGGTTGTGCTCGGCCTTGGGCGGGATCACCTCGTGGACGGCATTGACCACCTGCTCGTACTGCTGCGGGCCGGTCACGGCCAGCACGCTGGGGTGCACGTCACGGATGCTGTCTTCGGCAACGCCCATGCAGCCGGTGACGATCACCTTGCCATTCTCGGCGAGGGCTTCGCCGATGGCGTCCAGGGACTCGGCCTTGGCGCTGTCGATGAAGCCGCAGGTGTTCACCACCACCACGTCCGCGTCCTGGTAGGTGGGGACGATTTCGTACCCTTCCATGCGCAGTTGGGTGAGGATGCGTTCGGAATCGACCGTGGCTTTAGGGCAACCCAGGCTGACGAAACCGACTTTGGGTGTGGCGGTGGACATGTGCGGCTAACCTCGAAGGGCGCGCTGGCGGCGCCTCTGATCAAAAAGTGCGCAATTCTAGCGGCGTCCCGCGCACTTGACCAGCCTCTCTGGGACAACCTGTCGCAGGCCGCCGTACCGCCCTGTTTGCCCGGTAATTGTGGGCAACAGGCTCTATAGTCATTCAGAACCTTCGCACCCGGCCCTTGCATCGACGAATGGCTCGGAGCAGGATGCGCCGAATTTTTTTGAGGAATTTTGTTACATGTCCGATGCAAGCGCCGGCACCGTTGAGCATGAACAGCCCCATTCCAGCTCCGCCGTCGGCCTGATGATCGGCGCCGTGGGCGTGTGCTACGGCGATATCGGCACCAGCCCGCTGTACACCCTCAAGGAAGTCTTCATCGGCGGTTATGGCGTGCAGGCCAACCACGACGGTGTGCTCGGCGTGCTCTCGCTGATCTTCTGGTCGCTGATCTGGGTGGTGTCGATCAAGTACGTGATCTTCGTGCTGCGCGCCGACAACCAGGGCGAGGGTGGGGTGATGGCGCTGTCCGCGCTGGCCCGTCGCGCGGCCAGCGGGCGCCGCCGGTTGCAGGCGTTCATGGTGGTGGCCGGTCTGATCGGGGCGGCGCTGTTCTATGGCGACAGCATGATCACTCCGGCGATTTCGGTCCTTTCGGCCATCGAGGGGCTGGAGATCGCCTTCGACGGCCTGGAACACTGGGTGGTACCGCTGTCGTTGATCGTGCTGGTGGGGCTGTTCCTGATCCAGAAGCACGGCACGGCGCGCATCGGCATTCTCTTCGGGCCGATCATGGTGGCCTGGTTCCTGGCCCTGGCGGCGCTGGGCATCTATGGCGTGGCACAGCAGCCTGAAGTGCTGAAAGCGATGAACCCGGCCTGGGCCTTCAACTTCTTCGTTTCCCATCCGGGTATCGGCGTGGCCATTCTCGGCGCCACCGTGCTGGCGCTGACCGGTGCCGAGGCGCTGTATGCCGACATGGGGCACTTTGGTCGCAAGCCTATTGCCCGAGCCTGGTTTGCTCTGGTGCTGCCGGCGCTGGTGCTGAACTACTTCGGCCAGGGCGCGACCATCCTGGTCAATGCCGAGGCCGCGCGTAATCCCTTCTACCTGACCGCACCGAGCTGGGCGCTGGTGCCGCTGGTGGCACTGTCCACCGCGGCCACCGTGATCGCGTCGCAGGCGGTGATTTCCGGTGCCTTCTCGCTGACCCGCCAGGCGATTCAGCTCGGCTATGTGCCACGCATGTCGATCCAGCACACCTCCAGCCACGAGCAGGGGCAGATCTACATCCCCGGGGTGAACTGGGCGCTGATGGTTGGCGTGGTGCTGCTGGTCCTGGGCTTCGAATCCTCTGCCGCCCTGGCCTCGGCCTACGGCGTGGCGGTGACCGGCACCATGCTGATGACCACCCTGTTGATGGGCGTGGTGATCTGGCTGCTGTGGAAGTGGCCGCTGTGGGTGGCGATTCCGTTCTTCCTGATGATGCTGCTGGTGGACACCCTGTTCTTCGCCGCCAACCTGCCCAAGGTTATCCAGGGTGGCGCCTTCCCGGTCATCGCCGGTATCGGCCTGTTCATCCTGATGACCACCTGGAAGCGTGGTCGCCAGTTGCTGGTGGACCGTCTGGACGAGGGTTCGCTGCCGCTGCCGCTGTTCATCTCCAGCATCCGTTCGCAGCCGCCGCACCGCGTGCAGGGCACAGCCGTGTTCCTCACTGCCCGCACCGACGCTGTGCCCCATGCGCTGTTACACAACCTGCTGCACAACCAGGTGTTGCATGAGCAGGTCGTGCTGCTCACCGTGGTCAACGAAGACAGCCCGCGCGTGTCGCAGGACCGCCGCTTCGAGGTGGACGCCTACGGCGAGGGCTTCTTCCGTGTGGTGCTGCACTTCGGTTTCATCGAGGACCCGGACATTCCGCAGGCACTCAAGCTGTGCCACCTCAACGAGCTGGATTTCAGCCCGATGCGCACCACCTACTTCCTCAGTCGCGAGACGGTGATCCCGTCCAAGCTGATTGGCATGGCGCGCTGGCGCGAGGCGCTGTTCGCGTTCCTGCTGAAGAATGCCAACGGCAACCTGCGCTACTTCAACTTGCCGCTGAACCGGGTGATCGAGCTGGGGACGCAGGTGGAAATCTGAGTTTTCGCTGCATGAAAAAACGCGCCGATTGGCGCGTTTTTTTTAGGGCCTGGGTGCTGAAGGCTTTTCGTAGGAGCGAGCTTGCTCGCGAACGAATCCTGCAGTGAGGCTGGTTCGCGAGCAGGCTCGCTCCTGCAGGGTGAGGCCGGTTTTCGTCCCGGCGGGAAATCAGGATCGCCCCCCGACCGCCACCACAGGCTCGCGGGGTTTGGCCAAGACGGCCGGAGGGCGATGTTCGTTGAGGCTCAACCCTGGCTGGTGCTGCCGCCCCATTCGAGGAAGCGAACCTTGTGGGTCTCGCCGTTGTGATCCTGGTAGACCATGAATGCCGGCACGACGCCCACCTTGCCCGAGTTGTCGGTGCGGTGCAGCACCTTGTCGACGTCCAGGGACATGCCGTAGTGGTATTCGGTGACCGGCAGTTCGGCACCGGGGTTCTTGATGGCGTCCTGGGCAAAAGCCATCGGAGCGAGGCTGGAGATGACAGCCGACACGACAGAGGCAAGCTTCATTCTTTGTTTCCTCGGTAAAGAGCCCGCTCAGGGGCTCTTGAATGGGTTTGAAAGCCCCACCGGGGAGCACTGGCATCGATGATGTCTGTCCTGGGGTCCAGACAGGACAGCGGACGATGCTGCAGGCGTCCATCAGGTGGCGGGGCACGGAAGTGATATTCCGCTTCAGGGCGCCCGCCGGGAAATTGATGTGCTTGCTAATGAAAATTGACGAAGGTGATGCGGCGCTCTGTCGCAGGTGCGCGTCCGAGGTGGCGCGCTAGGGCTGCCAGTCGCGCCAATGCTCGCAGTCGCCGTGGCAACGGCCGGGGCAGGCGCAGCCAGTGCGGCTGCGCCCGGTGGCCTTTTCCATGCGCCGGGCGACCTCTTCGTCATCGGCGAAAGGCAACATGCTGGCCTCTTCGATGCCGCGCTCACGGTGCGCCCGCAAGCTCCAGCTGACGCCGAAGTACAGTGCCAGCAGGCCGACCAGCCCCAGCCACAGCGTCATCTCAGGCCATCCGCTCGGCGACGCGAAGGGCTTCCGGCCGTGCCTGGCGCACGGTCGCCCAGGTGTTCCAGGCCATCAGCAACATGCCGCTGAGGAACATCAGCCCGCCAGCCATGCGCACCACGAAGCCGGGGTGGCTGGCCTGCAGCGCTTCGACGAAGGAGTAGGTGAGCGTGCCGTCGGCATTGATGGCGCGCCACATCAGGCCCTGGGTGATGCCGTTGACCCACATCGAGGCGATATAGAGGACCGTGCCGATGGTGGCCAGCCAGAAGTGCGCGTTGATCAAGCCGATGCTGTGCATCTGTTCGCGACCGAAGACCTTGGGGATCAGGTGGTAGAGCGAGCCAATGGAAATCATCGCCACCCAGCCCAGTGCGCCGGCGTGGACGTGGCCGATGGTCCAGTCAGTGTAGTGAGACAGGGCGTTGACGGTCTTGATCGCCATCATCGGGCCCTCGAAGGTCGACATGCCGTAGAACGCCAGGGAGACCACGAGGAAGCGCAGGATCGGGTCGGTGCGCAACTTATGCCAGGCGCCGGAGAGCGTCATCATGCCGTTGATCATTCCGCCCCAGCTGGGTGCCAGGAGAATCAGCGACATCACCATGCCCAGGCTCTGCGCCCAGTCGGGCAGGGCGGTGTAGTGCAGGTGGTGCGGGCCGGCCCAGATGTACAGGGTGATCAGCGCCCAGAAGTGCACGATGGACAGCCGGTAGGAGTACACCGGGCGCCCGGCCTGCTTGGGCACGAAGTAATACATCATCCCGAGGAAACCGGTGGTGAGGAAGAAGCCCACCGCGTTGTGCCCGTACCACCACTGCACCATGGCGTCGGTGGCGCCGGAGTACACCGGGTAGGACTTGAACCAGCCCACCGGGATGGCCAGGTGGTTGACGATGTGCAGCATCGCCGTGACCAGGATGAAGGCGGCGAAGAACCAGTTGCCTACGTAGATGTGCGGCGTCTTGCGCTTCATCAGCGTGCCGAAGAACACCACGGCGTAAGCAACCCAGACGATGGCCATCCACACCGCGCCGGTGAATTCGATCTCGGCGTATTCCTTGGTGGTGGTATAGCCCAGCGGCAGCGTGATCATCATCACCACGATCAGCGCCTGCCAGCCCCAGAAGGTGAAGGCGGCAAGGCTGTCGGAGAACAGCCGCGTCTGGCAGGTGCGCTGCACCGTGTAATAGCTGGTGGCAAACAGCGCGCAGCCACCGAAGGCGAAGATCACCAGGCTGGTGTGCAGCGGACGCAGGCGTCCGAAACTGGTCCATGGCAGGTCCAGGTTCAGTTGTGGCCAGACCAGTTGGGAGGCGATCAGTACCCCCATGGCCATGCCGACGACTCCCCAGACTACCGTCATGATGGCGAACTGGCGGACCACCTTGTAGTTGTACGCCTGCTCCGTGCTTTTCGTGTTCATGCTGGATTCCCGCTTGTGACAGAACGTCCGGACGCACGATGGACTGCAAATCCGGCGCGCTCCGGTGAGCGGGCAATCTAGGAAAATGCGGGAGCAGGAAACAGATTCAGATAGGCCACGCAAATACGGATCAGCGGCCGCTGGCGCGGATTCAGGCGATGTCCAGCCGCCCTGCGAGGAAATGCCGCAGGCGTTCCTGCAGGTAATCCACCGCCTGCTCGTGGGCGAGGTACTCGCTGACGCGCATCAGGCGCCAGTACTGGCCTTCGTCGCCGAAGCGGATGGCCTCGAACTCGGCCTGCTCCAGCCGCGCCACCAGGAACCAGGCCCAGGGCGCCGGGCCGTGGGTGGCGGGGTAGCGGCGTTTCCATTCGATGCGCTGCTCGTCCAGGCGCAGAGAGAACTCTTCCTCCAGCTCGCGCAGCGCGCATTGCGCCGGCGTTTCGCCGCCTTCACGGCCGCCGCCGGGGAAGTCCCAGCAGCCGGGGTAGGGGATACCGGCCTTTTCGTCGCGCTTGTAGACCACCAGTTGTCCGGCATGGAACAGCGCCAGTTTGGCGCCGGTGAAGTCGTCTTCGTGCTGCATGGCTTCATTCCCCCTGTAAGTCGGCTAGTCTTTCCCGACTGCGGACGGTGCTTTGTCGACCGTGAGCGCGTATGATGCGCGACCTTTTTTATTCGTTGCATGCCACACCGGGAGGTGCCCAGATGACCGACACGCACGAAAACCTTGAAGAACTTACCCCAGCCCCGGCCGGCGAGAAACTGCAGAAAGTCCTCGCACGCATGGGCGTCGGCTCGCGCCGTGACGTCGAAGCCTGGATCGAAGAAGGCCGCGTCAAGGTCAATGGCGCAGTCGCCACCCTTGGCCAGCGCGTGGGCGACCGCGACGCCATCGCCGTCGACGACCGTCTGCTCAAGCGCGAGAAGATCGAAGAACACGTCCGTCGCGTGCTGATCTACAACAAGCCTGAAGGCGAAGTCTGCACCCGCGATGATCCGGAAGGCCGTCCGACCGTGTTCGATCGCCTGCCGCGCCTGCGCAGCGGCCGCTGGATCAACGTCGGCCGCCTGGACATCAACACCACCGGCCTGCTGATGTTCACCACCGACGGTGAACTGGCCAACCGCCTGATGCACCCGTCCTACGAGATGGACCGCGAGTACGCCGTGCGCGTGCGTGGCGAAGTCGACGAAGAGATGATCGAGCGCCTGAAAGCTGGCGTGATGCTCGAAGACGGCCTGGCCAAGTTCAGCGACATCCAGGAAGCGCCCGGTGGCGAAGGCTTCAACCACTGGTACCACGTGGTGGTGATGGAAGGCCGTAACCGCGAGGTTCGTCGCCTGTGGGAATCCCAGGGCGTGGTGGTCAGCCGCCTGAAACGCGTGCGCTTTGGTCCGGTATTCCTGACCTCCGAGCTGACCATGGGTCGCTACCGCGAGATGGGCCAGCGCGAGCTGGACATCCTCAGCGAAGAGGTCGGCCTGACGCCGGTTGCGCTGCCTGCGGTTTCCACCAAGACCAAGGAAAAGGTCGAGCGCCAGGAGCGCAAGCTCGGCAAGAAGCTGGCGCCCAGCGAGCGTCCGGGCCGTGGCTCGCGTACCCGCACCGAGCGCGCCGAAGGTGGCGAGCGTCCGCAGCGTGCTCCGCGTCCGGCAGCGGGCGAGCGCCCGGCTCGTGGCCCGCGTGATTCCGACGAGCGTCCGGCTCGCGCTCCGCGTGGCGACTCCGCTGACAGCCGTGCTCCGCGCCATTCCCGTGATGGTGCTGGCGAGCGTCCGGCCCGCGCTCCGCGCGATGCAGGTGACCGCCCGGCACGCGCCCCGCGTGGGGATTCCGCTGACAGTCGCGCTCCGCGCAAGCCGCGTGACGCCGGTGGTGATCGTCCGGCTCGTGCTCCGCGCGACGGCGCTGATCGTCCGGCCCGTGGCCCGCGCAGCGAAGGCGCTGACAGCCGCGCACCGCGCAAACCGCGTGATGCGGGTGGTGATCGTCCGGCGCGCGCTCCGCGCGATGGTGCTGATCGCCCGGCCCGTGGCCCGCGTGGCGATTCCGCCGACAGCCGTGCTCCGCGCAAGGCGCCGAGCGACCGTCCAGCTCGTGAGAAAGGTGCTCCCCTGGCTGAGCGTCCGGGCAAGCCCGCCCGCAAGCCGCTGGTCAAGCGCCGTCCGCAGGCTGCCGGCGACGGCATGCGTCCGGGCTTCAAGCGCTAAGCGTCAGCGGTAAATGAAAAAGGGCTCCTCGGAGCCCTTTTTTATTGTCCGGTATTTTTGTAGGAGCGAGCTTGCTCGTGAACCCGCTTGACGCTAGAGCAGCCGGGAAATCCGTTCGCGAGCAAGCTCGCTCCTACAGAGACTGTGCTCGCCGGCGAGAGGGGCAGGGCGTAGGAGCGGCAGCCGCTGAATCAGCTGGCGCAGGCCAGCCGGTTGCGGCCGTCGCGCTTGGCTTCATAGAGGGCGTTGTCGGCGCGGCGCAGCAGATCGTCCACCGACTCGCCGCCATTGAGCGTTGCGCAGCCCAGGCTGATGGACAGCGGCAAGTGCTTGCCGTCGGCGGCCAGGTCCAGTTCCTCCACGGCACTGCGAAGCCGTTCGCCCACCTGCACGGCGGCGCAGTCGGGCGTGTTGGAGAGCAGCACGAGGAACTCCTCGCCACCAAAACGGAACACCATGTCGACGTTGCGCAGGCTGTTCTTCAGCGTCTTGGCCACGGCACGCAGGGCGTCGTCACCGACGCTGTGGCCGTGCTCGTCGTTGATCCGCTTGAAGTGGTCAAGGTCGAGCATGAGGATCGACAGTGGCTGCAGATGGCGCCGCGCTACCTCGACTTCGCGGCCCAGGGTCTGGTCCATGGCGATACGATTGCCGGTGCCGGTCAATGCGTCGCGCAGCGCGGACTGCACGGCGGCGCGGTAGAGCAGGGCGTTGCGCAGCGGGTAGAGCAGGCAGGCCATCAGCGATTCCAGCTGCGCCAGCTCGGCCTCGGCGAAGCGCTGGGTGCGGCGGAAGCTGATCTCGCCAAGATATTCGCTGGCGTGGGTCAGGCGGTAGTCGACGCAGTGCTTGGCCGCTTCGCCGAACTCCAGGCGCAGATCGGCGCCGGCATGGTAATAAACCAGATACTCCACCGGCAGCATCTGCTGGATCTCGCGGAAGAACACCGCGAGGATGCGGTCGGCCTCCAGGCTTACCTGCAATTGCAGGTTCAGTTGCTGGCGTAGCTCCAGCAGGTCCAGCGGACGCCGCGAGGGTGTGCGAGTGTCCTGGCTGGCCGCGCGCTGGAGCTTGGCTGCATCGAAATCGATGGTGTTGGAGGGCTTGGGAGGAACCATGGCGGTGACCATTCATACGGCGTTTGCAGGGACAGAGCGATTTCCGTGCCAGGGCGCGGAAAGGCCTGAAAAGACGCCGTATTGACCGACCGATGGTGGTCAGGGTTCCCGAGGGGATAAAGGTTTCGCCAGAAGTCTGGCGAAATAGTGGCACTTTGCCCGAGTGGTGTGCGGGAGGGAGCCGGAAAATTGGCGTGAAGCGGCGTCGTTGCTGGGCTGCAGGGCGACGCCGCTGGTACGCCGGTACCGAGTCTTCGGGGGGGGAAGTCAGTCCTGGGCGTTGAAGGCCTGGCCGTTCACGCCTTTGCTGTCCGGGCCCATCAGATACAGGTAGACCGGCATGATCTCCTCGGGCTGCGGGTTGTTGAAGGCGTTCTCGCCAGGGTAGGCGTGGGCGCGCATGGCGGTGCGGGTGGCGCCGGGGTTGACGCTGTTGGCGCGCACGCTGGTGATGTCCTCGCACTCGTCGGCCAGCACCTGCATCAGGCCTTCGGTGGCGAACTTCGACACCGCGTAGGCGCCCCAGTAGGCGCGGCCCTTGCGGCCGACACTGCTGGAGGTGAAGACCACCGAGGCGTCCTCGGAGAGCTTGAGCAGCGGCAGCAGGGTGTGGGTGAGGCTGAACATGGCGTTGACGTTCACCTGCATGACGCGGGTGAAGTTGTCGGTGGAGATCTGCTCGATGGGCGAGCGCAGGCCGAGGATCGAGGCGTTGTGCAGCAGGCCGTCGAGCTTGCCGAACTCCGTTTCGATGGTGGCAGCCAGCTCGTCGTACTGGTGCGGCAGGGTGGTTTCCAGGTTCAGCGGAATCACCACCGGTTGCGGGTGGCCGGCGGCAACGATCAGGTCGTAGACCTCGTTGAGGTAGTCCTCGGTCTTGCCCAGCAACAGCACGGTGGCGCCGTGGGCGGCAAAGGCGAGCGAGGCGGCCCGGCCGATACCGCGGCCGGCGCCAGTCACCAGGATCACGCGGCCCTTGAGCAGGTCGGGGCGGGCGGAATAGTCGAACATGGTTTCTCCTTGGCGGAGCCCGTCAGCGCGACGGGCTCCCGGGAATTTGGCTCAGCAGGAGCAGAGGGCGCGGTCGAGGACGGCGAGCAGGTCGCGGGGTGCATCGACGATGACGTCGGCGCCCCAGTGCGCAGGGTTGTCGTCCGGGTGGATGTAGCCGTAGCGCACGGCTGCGGTCTTGGTCCCGGCGGCGCGGCCCGACTCGATGTCGCGCAGGTCGTCACCGATGAACAGCACTTCGGACGGATCGACCTTCAGCTGGCTGCAGGCCAGCAGGAGCATTTCCGGGTCCGGCTTGCTTTTGCTCACATGGTCCGGGCAGACCAGCACGGCGGAGCGCTCGGCCAGGCCGAGCTGCTGCATGATCGGCGCGGCGAAACGCACCGGCTTGTTGGTCACCACGCCCCAGATCAGGCGCGACTGCTCGATGCTTTCCAGCAGCTCGGCCATGCCGTCGTACGGGCGGGTGAAGACGGCGCAATGCTCCTGGTAGCGGTCGAGGAACTCCTGGCGCAAGGCCTCGAAGCCGGGGGCTTCCGGGTCCATGTCGAAGGTCGCGGCAACCATGGCGCGGGCGCCACCGGAGACCACATCCTGGATGCGCTGGTCATCGATCGGCGCGCGCCCATGGGCGGCGAGCATCGCCTGGCACACGGCGATGAAGTCTGGCGCGGTGTCCAGCAGCGTGCCGTCCATGTCGAAGAGAACCGCTCTGAGCATGCGATTCACTCCTCGCGCAGGGTCTGGATCATGTAGTTGACGTCGACGTCGTCGGCCAGCTTGTAGTGCTTGGTCAGCGGGTTGTAGGTCAGGCCGATGATGTCCTTGACTGCCAGGCCGGCGTCGCGCGACCAGGCGCCCAGCTCGGAGGGGCGGATGAACTTCTTGAAGTCGTGGGTGCCGCGCGGCAGCAGGCGCATCACGTATTC
Source organism: Pseudomonas sp. (assembly GCF_002796985.1). Lineage (GTDB taxonomy): Bacteria > Pseudomonadota > Gammaproteobacteria > Pseudomonadales > Pseudomonadaceae > Pseudomonas. The sequence continues at coordinate 333,761 of NZ_PEKX01000002.1, forward strand.
CGCACCGACGATGGCGAACAGGTAGGCCTTCGGGTTGCGGTTGATGGTGGAGAAGAACACCTGGCCGCCGGGCTTGACCATCTTGTAGCAGGCGCGGATCACCGAGGCCGGGTCCGGGACGTGTTCGAGCATCTCCAGGCAGGTCACCACGTCGAACTGCTCGGGCATTTCCTCGGCCAGCTCTTCGGCGGTGATGCGGCGGTATTCCACCGGTACGCCGGACTCCAGCTGGTGCAGCCGGGCGACCGCCAGGGGCGCTTCGCCCATGTCGATACCGGTGACGGTGGCGCCGCGCTGGGCCATGGCTTCGCTGAGAATGCCGCCGCCGCAACCGACGTCGAGCACTTTTTTGCCGGCGAGGCTGACGCGCTCGTCGATCCAGTTGACCCGCAGCGGGTTGATGTCGTGCAGGGGCTTGAACTCGCTTTCGCGGTCCCACCAGCGGTGGGCGAGGGCCTCGAATTTGGCGATCTCGGCGTGGTCGACGTTGCTCATGGTGTCCCTATTTGTGAAAGCTAGAAACGAAGACTGACTATGATGCCAGCTTCGAGGGATGGATGGGGCGCGGCATGACGGATTGTCGCAGCTGCGGCTTGTCAGCTGGATGCGGGAGCAGTCGGTCGTGAATCTGATGCGGCCGGCGGTGGCATGGGCGCATCGGCGCTGGGTGGTGCCCTCTCCCTAACCCTCTCCTTTCAGGGAGAGGGCTGGGGATGGGGCTCTTCCAGGCGTGAGCTCAGGCTCCAGCGATCTTGCGGCCCCACTCGCCAGCCACGGCGATCAGGCGCTCTTCGTCCAGTCGGGTGAGCTTGCCGTCGTCCAGCAGTTGTTTACCGCCGACCCATACGTGGCGCACGCAGTCGCGGCCGCTGGCGTAGATGAGCTGGGAAACTGGTTCGTAGACCGGCTGCTGGGCCAGGCCGGAGAGGTCGAAAGCGGTCAGGTCGGCGGCTTTGCCCAGTTCCAGGCTGCCGGTTTCCTGCTCCATGCCCAGTGCGCGGGCGCCGTTCAGGGTGGCCATGCGCAGGGCGCGGTGGGCGTCCAGTGCGGTGGCCTGGCCGGCAACGGCCTTGGCCAGCAGCGCGGCAGTACGGGTTTCGCCGAGCAGGTCCAGGTCATTGTTGCTGGCCGCGCCATCGGTGCCGATGGCGACGTTGACGCCGGCTTGCCACAGCCGTTCCACCGGGCAGAAGCCACTGGCCAGCTTGAGGTTGGATTCGGGGCAGTGCACCACCGAGCTGTTGGTCTCCACCAACATCGCCAGGTCCTCGTCATTTACCTGGGTCATGTGCACGGCCTGGAAGCGCGGGCCGAGCAGGCCGAGGCGATGCAGGCGCGCCAGAGGTCGCTCGCCGTGCTTCTCCAGCGCCTGCTGGACCTCGAAGGCGGTCTCGTGGACGTGCATGTGGATGCCGGCATCCAGTTCCTCGGCGAGCATCAGAATGTTTTCCAGCTTGTCGTCGCTGACCGTGTAGGGGGCGTGCGGGCCGAAGGCCACCTTGACGCGCGGGTGGTGCTTGAGGTCGTCGCGCAGCGCCAGGCCCTGGCGGATCGCCTCGTCGGCGTCGCGCGAGCCGGGTACCGGGAAGTCGAGTACGGGCACGCTGATCTGCGCGCGTACGCCAGTCTTGTGCACCACCTCGCAGGCGACCTGCGGGAAGAAGTACATGTCCGAGAAACAGGTGATGCCGCCCTTGAGCTGCTCAGCAATCGCCAGCTCGGTGCCGTCGCGGACGAAGTCCTCGCCAACCCACTTGGCTTCCGCCGGCCAGATGTGTTCCTGCAGCCAGGTCATCAGCGCCAGGTCGTCCGCCAGGCCGCGGAACAGGCTCATCGCCGCGTGGCCGTGGGCGTTGATCAGGCCGGGGGAGAGCAGCATGCCCGGCAGTTCGCGGGTTTCCGTGGCCGGGTGGCGCAGCGCTTCGGTGCGTGGCGCGAGCAGGGCGATGCGGCCGTCGCGGATGCCCAGGCCGTGATCGCGCAGGACGACGCCGGCGGGCTCCACGGGGACGATCCAGGTGGGGAAGAGCAGCAGGTCGAGCGGGGCTTTTTCGGTCGGCATGAAGCGCATCCTGGGCGCGTTGATAAAGGGCCGGAGTATAGCCGAGCACCAGGGCTTCAGGCTCGGTATACTCGGCCGTTTCCCCGGGTTTCGGGGGGATTTCCGTGGTGCCGGAGCGGCCCGCGATTCCATTGAGATGAAGAGGTGTTCCATGCGTGAGCGACTGTTGGCGGCCGAACGGGTCACGGCCATTGATTGGCGCAAGGGCACACTCCGACTGCTGGACCAGCGCCTGCTGCCGCTGGAGGAAACCTGGCTGTCCTACGAAACCGCCGAAGGCGTAGCCGACGCCATTCGCCAGATGGTCGTGCGCGGTGCGCCCGCCATCGGCATTGCTGCTGCCTATGGCCTGGTGCTGGGCTTGCGCGCCCGCGTGGCGGCTGGCGGTGACTGGCGTGCGGCGCTGGAGGAAGACTTCACCGTGTTGGCCGAGTCGCGTCCGACCGCGGTCAACCTGTTCTGGGCGCTAAATCGCATGCGCGACCGCCTGGAGCGTCTGAAACCGGGTGACAACCCGCTGCCGCTGCTGGAAGCCGAGGCCGTGGCGATCCACGAAAGTGACCGTGAGGCGAACCTGACCATGGCCCAGTTGGGCGTGGATCTGATTCGCAAACACCATGGCGGCCCGCAGAAGATCCTCACCCACTGCAACACCGGCGCCTTGGCCACCGGTGGCTTTGGCACTGCGCTGGGCGTGCTGCGAGCAGCGCACCTGGAAGGGCTGATCGAGCGCGTCTACGCCGACGAGACCCGCCCCTGGCTGCAGGGTGCCCGCCTGACTGCCTGGGAGCTGGCCAACGAAGGTGTGCCGGTGACGCTCAACGTGGATGCCGCTGCAGCGCACCTGATGAAGACTCAGAGCATTACCTGGGTCATCGTTGGCGCTGACCGCATCACCGCCAATGGCGACGTGGCCAACAAGATCGGCACCTACCAGTTGGCAGTCACCGCCATGCACCACGGCGTGCGCTTCATGGTGGTGGCGCCCAGTTCGACCATCGACATGGGCCTGGAGAGCGGCGAGGACATCCCGATCGAAGAGCGTGACGGTCGCGAACTCCTGGAAATCGGCGGCAAACGTATTGCGGCTGACGTCGAAACCTTCAATCCGGTGTTCGATGTGACCCCTGCCGACCTGATCGACGCCATCGTGACCGAGCGCGGCGTTGTCGAGCGCCCGGATACCGAGCGCATGGCCCAGTTGATGAGCCGCAAACGCCTGCATTGACGGGGCCTGCAGCAATTCATCGAGGGGCTTGGGCGAGGGTAGGGTTTGACCCTGGCTTGTGGTAAGCTCCGACGGTTCTTGATGGGGCATTTTTTCGGCCCCCACAGCATCGCGGATCAACGTCCAAGTCGTTGATTTGTAGAGAGTCGGTGGCGCTTTGATGGCGCACCGCGCTCCGCCGGGCTCAGGACGAGCGTGGCGGAGTCCCATTTGAAAAAGGAACCAGGCTTCTCATGGGCGAACTGGCCAAAGAAATCCTCCCGGTCAACATCGAAGACGAACTCCGACAGTCCTACCTCGATTACGCCATGAGCGTGATCGTCGGTCGTGCCCTGCCCGATGCGCGCGACGGCTTGAAGCCCGTGCATCGCCGCGTCCTGTACGCCATGAGCGAGCTGGGCAACGACTGGAACAAGCCCTACAAGAAATCCGCCCGTGTGGTCGGTGACGTGATCGGTAAGTACCACCCGCACGGCGACACCGCGGTGTACGACACCATCGTCCGCATGGCCCAGCCCTTCTCGCTGCGCTACATGCTGGTCGACGGCCAGGGCAACTTCGGTTCGGTGGACGGCGACAACGCCGCGGCCATGCGATACACCGAAGTGCGCATGTCCAAGCTGGCCCATGAGCTGCTGGCGGACCTGGACAAGGAAACCGTCGACTGGGTGCCCAACTACGACGGCACCGAGCAGATCCCGGCGGTCATGCCGACCAAGATCCCGAACCTGCTGGTCAACGGTTCCAGCGGTATCGCCGTGGGCATGGCGACCAACATTCCGCCGCATAACCTCACCGAGGTGATCGACGGCTGCCTGGCGCTGATGGACAACCCCGAGCTGTCCATCGACGACCTGATGCAGTACATCCCCGGTCCGGACTTCCCGACCGCAGGCATCATCAACGGCCGTGCGGGCATCATCGAGGCCTATCGCACCGGTCGTGGCCGCATCTATATCCGTGCCCGTGCCACCATCGAGGACATGGAGAAAGGCGGCAATCGCCAGCAGATCATCATCACCGAGCTGCCTTATCAGCTGAACAAGGCTCGTCTGATCGAGAAGATCGCCGAGCTGGTGAAAGAGAAGAAGATCGAAGGCATCACCGAGCTGCGCGACGAGTCCGACAAGGACGGCATGCGCGTGGTCATCGAGCTGCGTCGCGGCGAAGTGGGCGAAGTCGTCCTCAACAACCTCTACGCCCAGACCCAGCTGCAGAGCGTCTTCGGTATCAACGTGGTGGCCCTGGTCGATGGCCAGCCGCGCACGATGAACCTCAAGGACATGCTCGAAGTCTTCGTCCGCCACCGCCGTGAAGTGGTGACTCGCCGGACCGTCTACGAGCTGCGCAAGGCTCGCGAGCGCGGCCACATCCTCGAAGGCCAGGCCGTCGCCCTGTCGAACATCGACCCGGTGATCGAGCTGATCAAGAGCTCGCCGACCCCGGCGGAAGCCAAGGAACGCCTGATTGCCACCGGCTGGGAATCCAGCGCCGTGGAAGCGATGGTCGAACGCGCTGGCGCCGACGCCTGCCGTCCGGAAGACCTGGACCCGCAGTATGGCCTGCGTGACGGCAAGTACTTCCTGTCGCCCGAGCAGGCCCAGGCCATCCTGGAACTGCGCCTGCACCGCCTGACCGGCCTGGAGCACGAGAAGCTCCTGTCCGAGTACCAGGAAATCCTCACCCTGATCGGCGAGCTGATCCGTATCCTCACCAGCCCCGAGCGCCTGATGGAAGTCATCCGCGAGGAGCTGGAGAAGGTCAAGGCCGAGTTCGGCGATGCGCGCCGCACCGAGATCGTCGCGTCGCAGATGGACCTGACCATCGCCGACCTGATCACCGAAGAAGAGCGCGTGGTGACCATCTCCCACGGCGGCTACGCCAAGTCCCAGCCGCTGGCCGCCTACGAGGCCCAGCGTCGCGGTGGCAAGGGCAAGTCGGCCAGTGGCGTGAAGGACGAGGACTACATCGAACACCTGCTGGTCGCCAACAGCCACGCCACCCTGCTGCTGTTCTCCAGCAAGGGCAAGGTCTACTGGCTGCGTACCTTCGAGATCCCGGAAGCTTCGCGCACCGCCCGTGGCCGTCCGCTGGTCAACCTGCTGCCGCTGGACGAGGGCGAGCGCATCACCGCGATGCTGCAGATCGACCTGGAAGCCGTGCGCGCCCAGTTCGCCGGTGAAGACGGCGATGACGACGACGTGGTCGCCGAGCAGGTCGCCGAAGTGGTGGAAGCCGAAGAGGCCGAAGAGGGCGACGACGCTGACTTCAGCCAGGACGAGCCGACCGGCGCGTACATCTTCATGGCCACCATGAAAGGCACCGTGAAGAAGACTCCGCTGATCCAGTTCACCAAGCCGCGCTCCAACGGCCTGATCGCCCTGAAGCTGGAAGAGGGCGATTCGCTGATCGCCGCCGCCATCACCGACGGCTCGAAGGACGTGATGATGTTCTCCAACGCCGGCAAGGTGATCCGCTTCAAGGAAAGCAAGGTGCGCATCATGGGCCGTAACGCCCGTGGCGTGCGCGGCATGCGCCTGGTCGAAGGCCAGCGCATCATCTCCATGCTGATCCCCGAGTGCCGCGAAGCGCAGATCCTCAGCGCCTCCGAGCGCGGTTACGGCAAGCGCACGCCGCTGGCCGATTACCCGCGTCGCGGTCGTGGTGGCCAGGGCGTGATCGCCATGGTGATCAACGAGCGTAACGGCAACCTGGTAGGCGCCATCCAGGTGCTGGACGGTGAGGAGATCATGCTGATTTCCGACCAGGGCACCCTGGTACGTACCCGTGTCGACGAAGTCCGTGGCGCCGGTCGTAACACCCAGGGCGTAATCCTCATCAAGCTGGCCGCCGACGAGACCGTCGTGGGCCTGGAGCGGGTGCAGGAACCTACCGTCGTGGAAGAAGACGTCATCGAAGGCGAGAGCGTCGAAGGCGAAGTGTCTGACGAGAACCCAGAAGCAGGCGAAGCTGCGGCGGAAGAAGCCCCGCAGGCCAGCGAAGACTGAAAGCGAGAGTGGATGTGAGCAAGCGAGCCTTTAACTTCTGCGCCGGTCCCGCGGCGCTTCCCACCGCTGTGCTGGAGCGCGCCCGCGCCGAACTGCTGGATTGGCAGGGCAAGGGTCTGTCGGTCATGGAAATGAGCCACCGTAGCGACGACTACGTGGCCATTGCCGAGAAGGCCGAGCAGGACCTGCGCGACCTGATGAGCGTGCCGTCGAACTACAAGGTGCTGTTCCTGCAAGGCGGCGCCAGCCAGCAGTTCGCCGAGATCCCGCTGAATCTGCTGCCCGAAGACGGTGTGGCGGACTACGTGGAAACCGGCATCTGGTCGAAGAAGGCCATCGAAGAGGCTCGTCGTTACGGCAACGTCAACGTGGTTGCCAGCGCATCCAAGTACGACTACTTCGCCATCCCCGGCCAGAACGAGTGGAACCTGTCCAAGGACGCCGCCTACCTGCACTACGCGTCCAACGAAACCATCGGCGGCCTGGAGTTCGACTGGACTCCTGAAGTTGGCGACGTCCCGCTGGTGGTGGACATGTCTTCGGACATCCTCTCTCGCCCGACCGACGTGTCGAAGTTCGGCCTGATCTACGCCGGCGCGCAGAAGAACATCGGCCCGTCGGGGCTGGTGGTCGTCATCGTTCGTGAGGACCTGCTGGGCCGCGCCCGCAGCTCCTGCCCGACCATGCTCAACTACAAGGTCGCGGCCGATAACGGCTCCATGTACAACACTCCGGCGACCTATTCCTGGTACCTCTCCGGCCTGGTCTTCGAGTGGTTGAAGGAGCAGGGCGGCGTCGATGCCATGGAGCAGCGCAACCGCGCCAAGAAAGACATGCTGTACGGCTTCATCGACAACAGCGACTTCTACACCAACCCGATCCAGCCCAGCGCCCGTTCCTGGATGAACGTGCCGTTCCGCCTGGCCGACGAGAAGCTCGACAAGGCCTTCCTCGAAGGCGCCGACGCGCGCGGCCTGCTCAACCTGAAAGGCCACCGTTCGGTGGGCGGCATGCGTGCCTCCATCTATAACGCCCTGGGCCTGGACGCCATCGAGGCGCTGGTCGGCTACATGGCCGAGTTCGAGAAGGAGCACGGCTGATGAGCGACGCTGACCAGCTCAAGGCTTTGCGCGTACGCATCGACAGCCTCGACGAGAAGATCCTCGAGCTGATCAGCGAACGTGCCCAGTGCGCCACCGACGTGGCGCGCGTGAAAATGGCTGCCCTGTCCGAAGGCGAGAAGCCGGTGTTCTACCGGCCCGAGCGCGAGGCGTGGGTGCTCAAGCACATCATGGAGCTGAACAAGGGCCCGCTGGACAACGAGGAAGTCGCGCGTCTGTTCCGCGAGATCATGTCCTCCTGCCTGGCCCTGGAGCAGCCGCTCAAGATCGCCTATCTCGGCCCGGAAGGCACCTTCACCCAGGCGGCGGCGCTCAAGCACTTCGGTCACGCGGTGATCAGCACGCCGATGGCCGCCATCGACGAAGTGTTCCGCGAAGTCGCTGCCGGTGCGGTGAACTTCGGCGTGGTGCCGGTGGAAAACTCCACCGAGGGTGCGGTCAACCACACCCTCGACAGCTTCCTCGAGCACGACATGGTGATCTGTGGTGAGGTCGAGCTGCGCATCCACCACCACCTGCTGGTGGGCGAGAACACCAAGACCAACAACATCACCCGCATCTATTCCCACGCCCAGTCCCTGGCCCAGTGCCGCAAGTGGCTGGACGCGCACTACCCGAATGTCGAGCGCGTGGCGGTTTCGAGCAACGCCGATGCCGCCAAGCGGGTGAAGAGCGAGTGGAACAGCGCGGCTATCGCCGGCGACATGGCGGCCAGCCTGTACGGCCTGGACAAGCTGCACGAGAAGATCGAGGACCGCCCGGACAACTCCACGCGCTTCCTCATGATCGGCAACCAGGAAGTGCCGCCCACCGGCGATGACAAGACTTCCATCATCGTCTCCATGCGCAACAAGCCGGGCGCGCTGCACGAGCTGCTGGTGCCGTTCCATAACAACGGCATCGACCTGACCCGCATCGAGACCCGCCCGTCGCGCAGCGGCAAGTGGACCTACGTGTTCTTCATCGACTTCGTCGGCCACCACAAGGACCCGCTGATCAAGGACGTGCTGGAAAAGATCAACAGCGAAGCCGTTGCCCTGAAGGTGCTGGGCTCGTACCCGAAGGCTGTGCTTTGACATGCAGCGCGATGCCCGTTGGCGGTCCCTGACCGTCGATTGCGCAGGCCGCGCGGGGCTCAAGGCCCAGCGGCCCGGTCTGGTCTGGCTGACGGGTCTGAGCGGTTCCGGCAAGTCGACGCTGGCCGATGCTCTGGAGCAGAGGCTGCACGCGGCCGGTCGACATACCTACCTGCTCGATGGCGATAACCTTCGCCACGGCCTGAGCCGGGATCTGGGGTTCGCTGCCGAGGACCGCAGCGAGAATATCCGCCGGGTTGGCGAGGTGTCCGCGCTCATGGTGGATGCAGGTCTGCTCACCATCGCTGCGCTCATCTCGCCGTTTCGCGCGGATCGCGACAGGGTTCGCGAGCTGTTGCCCGAGCGCTTCGTCGAAGTTCACGTTTCCACCCCCCTGAAGGTGTGCGAGGAGCGTGATCCCAAAGGGCTCTACCGCAAGGCGCGAGCCGGCGAGCTCAAGGAGTTCACCGGTATCGATTCGCCGTTCGAGGTACCGCGGGCTGCCGAACTGACCATTGATACCTCCACGCTGTCGGTCGAGGAAGCCGTCGACCGCATCTGCAATTACATGGCGGCCGCCGGCTACATCGACTCATTCTGAGCGGCCCCACTCGAGAGAGATGTCCATGAGCTGTGATTTCCTTGCCCTGGCCCAGCCGGGCGTGCAGAAGCTTTCCCCCTACGTGCCCGGCAAGCCGGTCGATGAACTGGCCCGCGAGCTGAAGCTCGATCCCGCCGGTATCGTCAAGCTGGCCAGCAACGAGAACCCGCTGGGCCCTAGCCCGAAGGTCCTCGAAGCCATTCGCGCCGAACTGGCCGAGCTGACCCGCTACCCCGACGGCAACGGCTTCGAGCTGAAGAGCCGACTGGCCGCCCGTTGCGGCGTCGAGACCACGCAGGTCACCCTCGGCAACGGCTCCAACGACATCCTCGACCTGGTCGCCCGTGCTTATCTGGCACCCGGCCTGAACGCCGTGTTCAGCCAGTACGCCTTCGCTGTCTACCCGATCTCCACCCAGGCCGTCGGCGCCCAGGGCAAGGTCGTGCCGGCGAAAGACTGGGGGCATGATCTGGAAGCCATGCTGGCGGCCATCGACGCCAACACCCGCGTGGTCTTCATCGCCAACCCGAACAATCCCACCGGGACCTGGTTCGGCCCGGACGCGCTGGAGCGCTTCCTGTCGCAGGTTCCGGAGAGCGTCCTGGTGGTGCTCGATGAGGCCTACATCGAGTACGCCGAGGGCGAAGAGCTGCCGGATGGCCTGAAATACCTGGCCCGCTACCCGAACCTGCTGGTCTCGCGCACCTTCTCCAAGGCCTACGGCCTGGCGTCACTGCGCGTTGGCTACGCGATCTCCTCGGCGCAGGTCGCCGACGTGCTCAATCGCGTGCGCCAGCCGTTCAACGTCAACAGCCTGGCCCTGGCCGCTGCCTGCGCCGCCCTGGATGACGCGCAGTACCTGGCCGAAGGCAAGCGCATCAACGATGAAGGCATGGCCCAGCTGGAAAGCGGCCTGCGCGCGCTGGACTTGCAGTGGATTCCCTCCAAGGGCAACTTCATTGCCGTGGACCTCAAGCGCGATGCCGGCCCGGTCTACCAGGCCCTGCTCGCCGAGGGCGTGATTGTTCGTCCAGTCGGCGGCTACGGCATGCCGCAGCACCTGCGCATCTCCATCGGCCTGCCGGCGGAGAACGCCCGCTTCCTCGTAGCGCTGGCCAAGGTGCTCGCTCGTGCCTGATGTCCAGCCGCACAAGCTGCGCCGCCTGGTGGTGGTGGGGCTCGGTCTGATCGGCGGTTCCTTCGCCAAGGGCATCCGCGAGAAGGGCTTGTTCGAGGAAGTGGTCGGAGTCGACCGAGACCCGCAGACCCGCCGTCTGGCGGTGGAGCTGGGCGTGGTCGATCGCTGCGAGGAGAGCCTCGCCGCCGGCTGCCGTGACGCCGACGTGATCCAGCTCGCCGTGCCGATCCTGGCCATGGAAAAGGTCCTCGGCGAGCTCGCCATTCTCGATCTGGGCAACGCTATCCTCACTGACGTGGGCAGCGCCAAGGGCAATGTGGTACGCGCCGCCAAAGCGGTGTTCGGCGGTATGCCGGCGCGCTTCGTGCCCGGCCATCCCATCGCCGGTTCCGAGCAGAGTGGGGTGGAAGCAGCCAACGCGAAACTGTTCCGCCGTCATAAAGTCATCCTCACGCCGCTGGATAATGCCGACGCGGACGCCATCCAGTGCGTCGAGAGCCTCTGGCGCGAGCTGGGTGCGGATGTGGAGCAGATGGCCGTCGAACACCACGACGAAGTCCTTGCCGCCACCAGCCACCTGCCGCATCTGCTGGCTTTCACGCTGGTCGACTCGCTGGCCAAACGCAGCGAGAATCTGGAAATCTTCCGCTACGCCGCTGGCGGCTTCCGCGACTTCACGCGGATTGCCGGCAGCGACCCGGTGATGTGGCACGACATCTTCCTCGCCAACCGCGAGGCGGTGCTGCGCATCCTCGACGTATTCCGTGACGACCTCGATGATCTGCGCGAGGCCGTTGATAAAGGGGACGGGCAACAACTGATGGGCGTCTTCACCCGCGCCCGTGTTGCCCGCGAGCATTTCAGCAAAATCCTGGCCCGCCGGGCCTATGTGGACGCCATGCACAACAATGACCTGATTTTCCTGGCCCAGCCGGGTGGCCGCCTCTCCGGACGCGTTCGCGTACCGGGCGACAAGTCCATTTCCCACCGCTCGATCATGCTCGGCTCCCTCGCCGAAGGCACGACCGAGGTGCAGGGCTTCCTCGAGGGTGAAGACGCCCTCGCCACCATCCAGGCGTTCCGCGACATGGGCGTGGTCATCGAAGGCCCGCATCACGGTCGCGTGACCGTGCATGGTGTCGGCCTGTATGGCCTGAAGACTCCGCCCGGCCCGATCTACCTGGGTAACTCCGGCACTTCGATGCGCTTGCTCAGCGGCCTGCTCGCCGCCCAGTCGTTCGACACCACCCTGACCGGTGACGCCTCGCTGTCCAAGCGTCCGATGAACCGTGTCGCCAAGCCGCTGCGCGAGATGGGCGCGGTGATCGAGACCGGCCCTGAAGGCCGTCCGCCGCTGACCATCCGTGGTGGCCAGAAACTCATGGGCATGCACTACGACATGCCCATGGCCAGCGCCCAGGTGAAATCCTGCCTGTTGCTCGCCGGCCTCTATGCCGCCGGTGAAACGTCCACCACCGAGCCGGCACCGACCCGCGACCACACCGAGCGCATGCTGCGCGGCTTCGGCTACCCGGTCGACGTCGAAGGCGCCACCGCCCGTGTCGAGTCCGGCCACAAACTCACCGCTACCTCGATCGAAGTCCCGGCTGATATTTCCTCTGCCGCGTTCTTCCTGGTCGCCGCGAGCATCGCCGAAGGTTCCGACCTGACCCTGGAGCACGTCGGCATCAACCCGACCCGCACCGGCGTCATCGACATCCTCAAGCTCATGGGCGCCGACATCACCCTGGAGAACCAGCGTGAAGTGGGTGGCGAGCCGGTTGCCGACATTCGCGTGCGCTCGGCCCAGTTGAAAGGCATCGACATCCCCGAAGACCTGGTGCCGCTGGCCATCGACGAGTTCCCGGTGCTCTTCGTCGCTGCCGCCAACGCCACTGGCCGCACCGTCCTGCGCGGCGCGGAAGAGCTACGGGTGAAAGAATCCGACCGCATCCAGGTCATGGCCGACGGCCTGCTGGCCCTGGGCGTGAAGTGCGAGCCGACCCCGGACGGCATCATCATCGACGGCGGCAGCTACGGCGGCGGCGAAGTCTGGAGCCATGGCGACCACCGTATCGCCATGTCCTTCAGCGTGGCTTCCCTGCGCGCCGGCGCGCCGATCCGCATTCATGACTGCGCCAACGTCGCGACTTCCTTCCCGAACTTCCTAGGGCTGGCGTCCGGTGCGGGCATCCGTGTCGCCGAGGAGAACAACTGATGAACGGCGAATGGCCGGTCCTCGCCATCGACGGCCCCAGCGGCTCCGGCAAGGGCACCGTCGCCGGCTTGCTGGCCAAGCGCCTGGGCTGGAACCTGCTGGATTCCGGCGCGCTGTATCGCCTGCTGGCGTTCGCCGCCGGTAACCACGGCATCGACCTGACCAATGAGGAGGCCCTCAAGGTCCTGGCTGCTCACCTGGACGTGCAGTTCACCCACGCCAAGGGCGGGCAGGGCCAGCACATCATCCTCGAAGGTGACGACGTCACCGACGTGATCCGTACCGAGCAGGTCGGCGCCGGTGCCTCGCAGGTCGCCGCATTGCCGGCGGTGCGCGATGCACTGCTGCAGCGTCAGCGGGCTTTCCTCGAAGCGCCGGGTCTGGTGGCCGACGGTCGCGACATGGGCACCGTGGTCTTCCCCAGTGCCCCGCTGAAGATATTCCTCACCGCTTCGGCCGAGGAGCGCGCCCGTCGCCGCTACCTGCAGCTCAAGGGCAAGGGTATCGATAGCAACCAGGCGCAACTGGCTGAAGAAATCAGCGCCCGCGACGAGCGCGACAGTCAGCGTGCCGTCGCTCCGCTCAAGCCCGCCGAAGGCGCCATCCTGGTGGATTCCACCTCGATGAGCATCGATGAAGTGGTAGACAGCATCCTTGCCGAAGTTGCCCGCCTGGGGCTGGCTGACTAGTCGATCTGCCAAGGAAGATCCCCGGTCATGCCGGGGATTTTTCTTTTCAGGCGAGGGTGGTTCTGACGAGCGGTGACGCTCATTGCTCGAGGTTGGACGAAAATACGGGGATGAGGCTGGAGTCGCGATTGGCCTTGGAAGCCGGGGCTGCGGATTGACGCGGCCAGCTTCCATTGCTAACATTCCAGACCTTATATCGGGAGGGTTTCGTCCATATTGAGCGAAGCACTCCCTTAAAATCTGAATGTGGAGCATCCGTTTCGGCGGGTGCAACAGGGGGCCGGCGGGATACCAGTCTTGATCCTGCTGGCTTCTTTTTCATCACTTGACCGTGTTCGCTGGTGGCGCGGAATCGGGCTTACAAGCCTTTGACTACAGGTATAGACATGAGCGAAAGCTTCGCAGAACTCTTTGAAGAAAGTCTGAAATCCCTCGACATGCAGCCGGGTGCAATCATCACCGGCATCGTGGTCGACATCGATGGTGACTGGGTCACCGTCCATGCCGGCCTCAAGTCCGAGGGCGTCATCCCGGTCGAGCAGTTCTATAACGAACAGGGCGAGCTGACCATCAATGTGGGTGACGAAGTCCACGTTGCGCTGGACGCGGTAGAAGATGGCTTCGGTGAAACCAAGCTGTCCCGCGAAAAAGCCAAGCGTGCCGAGAGCTGGATTGTTCTGGAAGCTGCTTTCTCTGCCGACGAAGTGGTCAAAGGCGTCATCAACGGCAAGGTCAAGGGTGGCTTCACCGTCGACGTCAACGGCATCCGCGCGTTCCTGCCGGGTTCGCTGGTCGACGTGCGTCCGGTGCGCGACACCACTCACCTGGAAGGCAAAGAGCTCGAGTTCAAGGTCATCAAGCTGGACCAGAAGCGCAACAACGTTGTCGTTTCCCGCCGCAGCGTGCTGGAAGCCGAGAACAGCGCCGAGCGCGAAGCTCTGCTGGAATCCCTGCAGGAAGGCCAGCAGGTCAAAGGTATCGTCAAGAACCTCACCGACTACGGTGCGTTCGTTGACCTGGGCGGCGTCGATGGTCTGCTGCACATCACCGACATGGCCTGGAAGCGTATCAAGCATCCGTCGGAAATCGTCAACGTTGGCGACGAGATCGATGTCAAGGTTCTGAAGTTCGACCGCGAGCGCAACCGCGTATCCCTGGGCCTGAAGCAACTGGGCGAAGACCCATGGGTTGCCATCAAAGCCCGTTACCCGGAAGGCACCCGCGTTACCGCGCGCGTCACCAACCTCACCGACTACGGCTGCTTCGCCGAGCTGGAAGAGGGTGTGGAAGGCCTGGTACACGTCTCCGAAATGGACTGGACCAACAAGAACATCCACCCGTCGAAAGTCGTTCAGGTTGGCGACGAAGTGGAAGTTCAGGTTCTGGACATCGACGAAGAGCGTCGTCGTATCTCCCTGGGCATCAAGCAGTGCAAGTCCAACCCGTGGGAAGACTTCTCTGGCCGCTTCAACAAGGGCGACAAGATCTCCGGCACCATCAAGTCGATCACCGATTTCGGTATCTTCATCGGCCTGGAAGGCGGCATCGACGGTCTGGTTCACCTGTCCGACATCTCCTGGAACGAAGTTGGCGAAGAAGCCGTTCGCCGCTTCAAGAAGGGCGACGAGCTGGAAACCGTCATCCTCTCCGTTGATCCGGAGCGTGAGCGCATCTCCCTGGGCATCAAGCAGCTGGAAGACGATCCGTTCTCCAACTACGCATCGCTCAACGAGAAAGGCACCATCGTTCGCGGCACCGTGAAAGAAGTCGACGCCAAAGGCGCCGTCATCAGCCTGGGCGGCGAAATCGAAGGCATCCTGAAAGCCTCCGAAATCAGCCGTGACCGCGTTGAAGACGCTCGCAACGTTCTGAAAGAAGGCGAAGAAGTCGAAGCCAAGATCATCAGTATCGACCGTAAGAGCCGCGTCATCTCCCTCTCCATCAAGTCGAAAGACGTTGATGACGAGAAAGATGCGATGAAAGAACTGCGCCACAAGCAAGACGTAGAAGCCACTGGTCCGACCACCATCGGTGATCTGATCCGTGCTCAGATGGAGAACCAGGGCTAATCCCTGATTCCTCATCCCAGAAAAAGGGCGACTTCGGTCGCCCTTTTTCGTTTCTGCACTTCACAGGCGGCGGGCGCGCAAAGCTGTCTCCGCTGTCTGTCTGGCGCTATGTTGCTTGCCCCGTCCCGGTCGCCTTGCCCATGCCATACCTGCTATTCGTCACCGTCCTCTGGGCGTTCTCCTTCAGCCTGATCGGCGAATACCTCGCCGGGCAGGTCGACAGCTATTTTGCCGTGCTGACCCGTGTGGTGCTGGCCGGCCTGGTGTTCCTGCCGCTGACCCGCTGGCGCGGCGTCGACCCACGCTTCATCGGCGGCGTGATGCTGGTGGGCGCGCTGCAGTTCGGTATCACCTACGTCTGCCTTTACCAGAGCTTCCGGGTGCTGACGGTGCCGGAGGTGCTGCTGTTTACCGTGCTGACCCCGTTGCATGTGGCGCTGATCGATGACGCGCTGAATCGCCGATTCAATGCCTGGGCGCTACTGGCGGCCGCCGTGGCGGTGCTGGGCGCCGGGATCATCCGTTACGACGGTGTGAGCGGTGACTACGTCCAGGGCTTCCTGTTGTTGCAGCTGGCCAACGCGACCTTCGCGGCTGGGCAGGTCTTCTACAAGCACCTGGTGCAGCGCTACCCTTCGGACATCCCGCAGTTCCGCCGCTTCGGCTACTTCTTCGTTGGTGCGCTGCTGATTGCGCTGCCGGGCTGGCTGCTGTTCGGCAATCCGCAGAAGCTGCCGAGTACCGACGTGCAATGGGGGGTGCTGGTGTGGATGGGCCTGCTAGCCACCGCGCTCGGGCAGTTCTGGTGGAACAAGGGCGGCACGATGGTGGATGCCGGTACTCTGGCAGTGATGAACAACCTGCATGTTCCGGTCGGACTGCTGATCAACCTGTTGATCTGGAATGAGGCCGCCGATGTGCCGCGTCTGGCGCTGGGTGGTGCGGTAATTGTCGCCTCGCTGGGCGTCAACTGCTTCGGCCTGCGTCGCCACAAGGAGCGCTTTGCATGAACATCTCCGGACGTGGTGTGGCGCTGTCCCTGGCGTCTTCCGTGCTGTTCGTGACCCTGCCGGGCTACATCCACTCGCTGGAGCCGCTGACCAGCATTCAGGTAATCGCCCACCGGGTACTCTGGTCGATCCCCATGGTGCTGCTGCTGGTGCTGTTCACACGTCAGGGCGGCGTGTTGCGCGATGCCGGCCGGCGCCTGCTGCGCGAGCCGTGGCTGCTGGCGTGCTTCCCGCTGACGGCGGCGATGATGCTGGTCCAGTGGGGCGTGTTCATCTGGGCGCCCATGGTCGGGCGTACGCTGGAGCTGTCGCTGGGCTACTTCCTGCTGCCGCTGACCATGGTGCTCTGTGGCCGGGTGTTCTACGGCGAGCGCCTGACCACGCTGCAGGGCATCGCCGTCGCCTTTGCGCTGGCCGGTGTGCTGCATGAGCTATGGCTGACCCGCGCGTTCTCCTGGTTCACCCTGATTACTGCACTGGGCTATCCGCCGTACTTCATGCTGCGCCGCAAGATGGCGGTGGATTCACTGTCTGGCTTCGTCTTCGAGATGATCGTGTTGCTGCCCTTCGCTCTGGCGGCCCTGTGGATAACCGATAGCGGCAAGGTGCTGGAAGAGGTTCCGCGCCTGTGGGCGCTGCTGCCGCTGCTGGGCCTGATCAGCGCGCTGGCGTTCGGCGCGATGATGGCGGCCAGCCGGTTGCTGCCTATGGGGCTGTTCGGGATTCTGAGCTATGTCGAGCCGGTCCTGCTGTTCGCCATCGCCGTGCTTTTCCTGGGCGAGGCTTTCAATCCGGCGCAGATCTGGACCTATGGGCCGATCTGGATCGCCGTGCTACTGACCGGTTGGGATAGTGCGCGACTGCTGCGCCGACAGGCGCGTCGCGGCTTGTAAGCGGGGGTAAGCGCTCTCCCGAGAGGCGAGAGCGCTCAGCGTCAGTCGAAGCTCCCGCCGACGTCGGCCTTGGCCAGGGTTTCCGGCAGGATGCGGCGTGCGGCGGTGTAGTGACGCTTCCAGTAGTCGCCATCGAGGTCGGAAACACGGACTTTCTGGCCGCGGCGAGGCGCGTGGACAAACTGGTTATCACCAACGTAGATGCCGACGTGATCAACATTACGGCGGTTGTGGATGCGGAAGAACACCAGGTCGCCGGGCAGCAGGTCATCCCGTGCGACTTTCGAGTTGCCGCGCATGTTGAAGATTTCCCGTGCGGTACGCGGCAGGTCTACTTCATCGATGTTCTGGAAGACGTAATTGACCAGACCGCTGCAATCGAAGCCGCGCTTGGGCGAGGTGCCGCCCCAGCGATAGGGCGTGCCGATCATGTTGTAGGCGCGCTGGGTCACCTGGTGCGCTTCGCTTTTGGCCGGTTTGACGGCCTTGGCATTGAAGGTCAGCAGGGCGCTGCCCTGGACCGGGACGCGGAGATCGACCGGAGCGGGTTGATAGGTGCGCGTGATCTTGGAAGAGGCAGATGCCTCGGTAGCGGCCAATACGGTCGCCAAGCCTATGGAAAGGCATGTCAAAAGGGTACTTCGCATTCGGCATGTCTTCTTGCTGGTTGATGTCGCCCAGACTCCGCTGGATCGCCGTTTTTGTCGGCGTGGTTTCCTTTGGTCCGCTCAAAAATTCCACGCATTCTGAACGACTTTTCATGACAGTTCGTACCGTTTGTCGATTCTGCCGTTGTGCTTGTGACTTGCCGGACTTTGCGTGACATGTGTTCGGACGCAGCAGTCACGGCCTGACCTTATAGCCGGAAGCCCTATAAACCGGGCGTTTCGGCGCAGGGTAAGGCCGGGCGCGAATTGCTGGCGAAAAGCCAGATCGGCAGGGGGTCTTAAGGAAAAACCCGACGAAATGCAGGTATTTGAGCTGAAGGAATCAGCTCAGATGGGCCAGCAGAGCGGGAAGGACCTGCTCGCGCAGCAGTGGGGCGAGGTTTTGCGGGTAATCGCCAGCGGGAGCCAGCCAAGCCAGTTCCTCCAGTTCGGCGGCGGGATGGACGGTGTGGGGCAGGGCGGCGACGAAGACCTGCGCATTCACGCGCATGCCCGGCTCGTTGGCGGCCTCGGCCTGGAACTGGCCGAGCGGGATGAGGGCGGAGGGTGATAGATGCAGGTCGAGTTCTTCGCCCAGTTCACGCAGCAGCGCCTGGATGGAAGTCTCGCCGGGCTCGTGCTTGCCGCCGGGCAGCATGAAGGCCTGGGTGCCACGCTTGCGCACCAGCAGCAGACGCCCGGTGTCATCCAGCAGGCAGGCGGCGGCGATACGAAGGGTGGTGGCGAGGGTCATGGCGAGGGCGTTTCCTTCAGAACCTGGTAGCGCATCTGCACGATGCCACTGGGGAAGCTGCGCTGCTCAAGTAACTGCAGGCGTTGCTCGAGCCCGATGCTGAACAGGGGAATGCCGGCGCCGAGCAGGTGCGGAATGATGCTGACGATCACTTCGTCGAGCAAGCCCCCAGCGAGAAAGTTGCCCGCCAGGCTGCCGCCACCTACCAGCCAGATGCGCTGGCAGCCGCGAGCCTCCAGCGAGGCGAGGGCATCCACTGGCGTGTAGTGTTCGAGCTCCACCTGGGGCGCGGCCCTGGACAAATGATTGGAGCGGGTCATGACCAGCGCGGGCTTGTCCGGGTAGGGCCATTGGCCCTGGCCCAGGCAGAACAGATAGGTCGCTCGTCCCATGAGCAGACCGTCGATGCTGGAATAGAAGGCGTTGTAGCCATGGTCGTCGGCCCCGCTGCCATAGCCTTCGAGCCAGTCCACGCTGCCGTCGGGGCGGGCGATGTAGCCGTCGAGGCTGGCGGCTACGTAATAAATGAGAGTCGATGGCACCTCAATTCTCCTTCTTTGTTGGGCCCATCAGAGCATGGCATCGGCGCTCGCAAGGCGCCGGTGCGTTTGTCGGATTATTGACGCGTCCAGGCGTGTGCCTGCGCCATCGGCAATATTTCCAGCGCGCCGGCTCCGCAAACATTAAGCTATGCAGCTATTTAGTCTTTACGTGATATCGAGGTCTGCCTTGTTCTCCCAATTCGCCCTCCACGAACGCCTGCTCAAGGCGCTCGATTCGTTGTCCTTCACCGAGCCGACCCCGGTCCAGGCTGCGGCCATTCCGAAGGCCCTGGAGGGACGCGACCTGCGGGTGACGGCGCAGACCGGCAGCGGCAAGACCGCTGCCTTCCTGCTGCCGCTGCTGCATCGCCTGCTCGCCGAGGAGAAGCCCAAGACCGGCGCCCGTGCGCTGATCCTGCTGCCGACCCGCGAACTGGCCCAGCAGACCCTCAAGGAAGTCGAGCGCTTCGCCCAGTTCACCTACATCAAGGCCTGCCTGATTACCGGCGGCGAAGATTTCAAGGTGCAGGGCGCGCGTCTGCGCAAGAACCCGGAAATCATCATCGGCACTCCGGGCCGCCTGAACGAGCAGTTCAATGCCGGCAACCTGCCGCTGGGCGATGTTGAAGTGCTGATCCTCGATGAAGCCGACCGCATGCTCGACATGGGCTTCTCCGAAGACGTGCTCAAGCTCGCCGCGCAGTGCCCGGAACAGCGCCAGACTCTGCTGTTTTCCGCCACCAGCGGTAGCGGCCTGCATGAGATGGTCGAGAAAGTCCTGCGCGAGCCTGAGGTTCTGCAACTCAACCGCGTCAGCGAGCTGAACGAGGACGTCAGCCAGCAGGTGATCCTGACCGACCACGTCGGCCACAAGGAGCAACTGCTGCAGTGGCTGCTGACCAATGAAACCTATGAGAAGGCCATTGTCTTCACCAACACCCGCGTGGCGGCCGATCGCCTGACCGGCCGGCTGATCGCCGCCGGGCACAAGGTCTTCGTGCTGCACGGCGAGAAGGACCAGAAGGACCGCAAGCTGGCCATCGAGCGTCTGAAGCAGGGCGCGGTGAAGATTCTGGTGGCCACCGACGTGGCTGCCCGTGGTCTGGACGTCGACGGCCTGGACCTGGTGATCAACTTCGACATCCCGCGCCGGGGTGACGAGTACGTGCACCGCATCGGCCGCACCGGTCGCGCAGGCGCCTCGGGCGCGGCGATTTCGCTGGTTGGCCATGGCGACTGGAACCTGATGTCGAGCATCGAGCGCTACCTCAAGCTGCGCTTCGAGTTGCGCGTCATCAACGAGCTGAAGGCCACCTACAAGGGGCCGAAGAAGGTCAAGGCATCCGGCAAGGCCGCCGGTACCAAGAAGAAAAAGGATGATGCGAAGAAGACCGGTGGCAAGGCGGCAGCGAAGAAGAAGCCCGCCGCCAAGCGCAAGGCCGGTCCGTCCAAGGTCGTGAGCCAGGACGGCCTGGCGCCGCTCAAGCGCAAGAAGCCGGCAGCGGAATAAGCCTCTCGCGTGACCTCGAACGCCTCCCCTGACCGGGAGGCGTTTTCGTTTGTGGGCCGCTAACCCAGCGTTTCCGGCGGTGCCTCGTAACTGCCCGACTCGTAGCTCACCCCGTGGCGGATCACCGGCGGCGCGTCACCTGCATGCAGGCTGGTAACGTTGTCGATGATCGTCTTGTCCTCCAGGGTCATGCGGTCGAGCATGCGCAGGTGGCCGATCCAGTTGTCCACCAGGAACAGTTCCTGCCACACCTCCGGGTTGCTGACGTCGCGGTACAGCGCCCAGCGCTCCGCACCGTTGCGCAGGCGCAGGCGGCGCAGCGGCTTGGCGGAGCGGACGAAGTCGCGGGTGCGTTCGGCGGGAATCCGGTACTCGATGGAGACCAGCACCGAGCCGCGCTCGGGGTTGAATACGAAGGTCGGCTGCCCCGGCACACCGCCCGGTGCGCGGGCGATGCTGGTCGAGTCGAGTTCCGGCAGCCGCGAGTTGTACAGCAGCGCCACTGAGACCAGTAGCAGGCAGCCGGCGGCGATCAGCGCGCCCTGTACGCCCATGGTCTCGGCGAAGTGGCCCCAGAGGAAGGAGCCCGCCGCCAGCCCGCCGTAGATGGCGGTCTGATAGAGCGCCAAGGCCCGCGCCTTGACCCAGTCGGGTACGAGAATCTGCACGGCGGAGTTGTAGGTGGCCACCGCCGCGATCCAGCACGCCCCGCCCAGCACCAGTGCGGGAAAGATCACCCAGAGATTGTCGACCCAGCCCAGGGTGAGCATGACCAGGGCCAGGATGGCGGCCGCGAAGCTGATCAGCCGGCTGCTGCCCAGCCAATGGCGGGCCTTGCCGACCACGGTACTGGCGACGATGGCGCCCAGGCCGAGAGCGCCGAGCATGTAGCCATACACCGACGCGCTGCCGTCGGGGTTGCGGTGCGCCAGCAACGGCAGCAATGCCCATACAGCGCTGGCCGACAGGCCGAAGACCGCCGAGCGCAGCATCACCAGGCGGGTGACGCTGGAGTACTGGGTGAAGCGCAGTGCCGCGATCACGCCTTCGAAGATGTGCTCCGGCGGCAGCGTGCGCTTGGGCACGTCGCGGCGCCATTGCCAGATCGCCCAGATCAGCGAGGCGTAGCAGATGCAGTTGAACAGGAAGACCCAGGAGGCTCCGGTGGCCGACAGCAGCAGGCCGCCGATGGCCGGGCCGACGGCGCGCGCGACGTTGTAGTTGACGCTGTTGAGCAGCACCGCATCGCCGAGCATCCGCGCTGGCACTTGTTCGTTCACCGCCGCCTGCCAGGCAGGGATGGTGATCGAGCTGCCCAGCGACAGCCAGAGGATCGACATGATCAGCAGCAACGGGTCGAGGTAGCCCATGAACGCCAGCACCGTCACCAGTGCCGCGCCGGAGAGCTCGACAGTCAGGCCCACCAGCATGATCTTGCGTCGGTCGTAGTTGTCGGCCAGCACGCCGGACATGATCGACAGCAGCACCAGCGGCAGCGCCGAGGCGACCTGGATCATCGCCACCATCAAGGGGCTGGCGTGAGCTTCGGTGACCACCCAGGCGGCGGCGACCGATTGCGCCCAGGTGCCCAGGTTGGCGAACAGGTTGCAGATCCAGATGATGCGGAAGGCGGCGATGCTGAAGGGGGCGAGGGCGCCACTGCGGGGTTCGGCTGGATCGGGCTTGAGGGGGAGGTCTTGCTTGGGTGAAACGGACTGCAGCATGGGGACGCCCTTATCTCGAGTGGTCGGTACACGCGTGGCCGCGGTGCCTTTCCATGCCGGGCAAGTGTAGTGGCTGGGACGGTTCGTGCCATTGATGATGGTCAGCGATGGCGTTATCCGTGACTCGCGCTGGCAAGCTTCGACAGTGCCGGCGTGGCTTGGTGTTGTTAGGCTGCGTCGGAATTTTCCGTATTTCACTGCCAAATAAGAGCGAAGAGCCGATGAAGCGACTTTCCACCTGCCTGCTGGCCGGCCTGCTGGCCCTGCCGCAAAGCCTCTGGGCCTGGTCCAATCACACCTTGGGTAGCTACCTCTCCTTGCAGCAATTGCCGGCGGTCGCCCAGGCCCCGGAGGTCGAAGTGGAGCCGCTGGAGAGCTTCGTCAGCCAGCAGCGTGCCGGCCTGGTGAAGTTGCTGGATGAGCAGGAGGCCTATGCCCGCGAACACTTCCGCCAGTACCCGCCACGCCCGGACGACCTGCGTCTGAGCGAGGACGGCCGCGATGACCTGCGCAAGGCGTTCCTCATGGCGCTGCGCCTGAACCCCGAGATCAAGCTGGCGACCGCCGTGCAGCCGCCGCCCGGCGGTGAGCTGCCGAGCGCTGAATTGCAGAAGCATGTCGCGCTGCAACCCGCGGACGTACTGGTTTTTCGCAACCTTTCCGGCTGGAACCAGTGGCGCTTCGTGCAGTTGCAGGCGGGGGAGAAGATTCCCGCGTTGGACGTGCTGGCCAGCGCCGCCGATGAGCCGGACTTCGGCCATGACATCAACCTGTTCAGTGACAACCCCGGTGAAGCCGGCCAGCGCTATGGCTTCGGCCCCCAGCCGTTCGGTGACCCGCGCTATGAGTTCAGCTCCCAGGCGCCGTTCCACATGGGCTTCTACCACGAGGACGCGATCATCTTCACCGGTGCGCCGTACCTGGAGCGAAACTGGCCGGAATGGCGCGCCTACCAGTTCTACGGCCTGGCGCGTTTCGCCTTCGACAAGGGGCACCCGTACTGGGGTTACCGCTTCCTCGGTTGGGCGATGCACTACATCCAGGACATGACCCAGCCCTACCACTCGACGCCGCTGCCGGGCGAGACCACCGCCAGCATGCTGTGGACGGCGGGCAAGTCCATCGCCGGCTTCGACGCTGACAAGCAGGCGGCGATCCAGCGCGTGGCGGACCGGCATACGGGTGTGGAGCGTTATCAGGTGGACTGGCTGCGCGAGACGCTGCGCCAGGGCGGGCAGGCGCCGTTGCTGGCGGCCTATGCCGACGTCAGCACCGATGGTGCCTATCCGCCGTATTCGACGGAGTATCTGCGCGAAGTGGTGGCGAGTGAATCGCATGCCCATGCGGCGGCATTCGATGCGGCCATTGGTCATTGGCTGGAGAACGAGAAGACGCCGGCGGGGGATTTCAGTGCGGGGAACTCACCGGAGCCGTTCCGTCACGATGAGGCGTTGGACGAGCAGATTCTGCAATTGATCCGGCACTTCGGCGCGCACAGTCGCAATATCGCGAAGGCGGCCTTGCAGCCCTGACGGCCTGTCGCTGTAGCAGAGAGGAGGGTTGGCATTCCCGCCGGGGCTGCGTGGGCCCCGGCAGGAACACACCCATCGCTTAGCCGCCGGAGCAGCCGTTACCCCACACCTGGTATTCGACGGTGTGGCGCAGGCCTTGGGAGTCTTCGTAGGTCATGCGCGCCGGCACGATGCCGCACTGGTCGGAGACGTCAGTGGTCGAGATCACGTGGGCGACATCCAGTTTCATGTCGTAGGTGTACTGCTCCACGGCCGCGCTTGGCGCCTGGTCGCTGGCATTCGCCTGCTCGGCCAGGGCGAGCGAAGAGAAGCCCAGCATGGCCAGGATGACTACAGCTTTCATGAATTTACCTGCCTTGTTCCCGGTGTCCGGACGTGACTCGTCCGTAACGTTGAGCGAGGGCTCCGTCGGGAAGCGTTGGGGAAATGAATTACGGGTCTTGGGTGGTGTTGCGGCGCGCGCTGTAACAGCACGGAAATAATAGGATTTGCCTGACCTGAGTCATATATCCAGGCGCCAACAAGACTTCGTACTCAGAGGCAATAATCCAGGTGTGACGCGGGTTGCAGGGGTGGCCTTGCGGCGGGCTGTCGCAGGTTGGATCAGGTTCGCGAAGCTGGGGAATGGCGTAGGAGCGGACTCTGTCCGCGATGTCCCCGCCGCGCCGTGCACCTATCGCGGACGGAGTCCGCTCCTACGATCAACTGGAAATTTCGTAACGTGCCGTGCCGTGCCGTGCCGTGCCGTGCCGTGCGGTTCGCGAGCAAGCTCGCTCCTACGAAGAGCACGACGGTGCGTCTCTGTGCTGTAGGAGCGAGCTTGCTCGCGAACCCGCCGATCTCAATCGCGCAGCGGCGACTGCGGGTCGAGCAGCGACGTGCGGATGAAGTGCAGGTAGCTGCACACCCGGCGCAGGGGCGAGGACTCGAAGTGCGGCGGGCGACGGTCGTCGGTAGTACGGGTGGCGTGGATCGCGTGCTCCACCGCCGCCAGTGCCCGCTGGCGGTTGCTCTCGCTGGGCTGGATGAACAGACGGATCAACGCGCGGCCCAGGGCGCGGATCGCCCGGCGCCAGGGCATGCGCTCGGCGTACCAGGGCTCTTTCGGCAGCACCTCCTGCTCACGGCGCAGCTCGATGATCGACAGGCCGATCTCCTGCACCTGGAAGGTCCAGCGCAACAGCCGGCGTTGCACATCCGGGCGGCCTGTGGATAACCCGTAAGCCTGGTTCAGCAGGTCACGGGTGCCGCTTTCGAAGTTGGACGACAAGCCTTTCAGCGGATCGCTGATCACCCGCACTACGCGCAGGCGTAGCTCGGCTTCCAGGCGCTCCCACAGCCACGGCCGGTTCGGCGGCAGGATGACGATCGCCGCGACCACCGCCATGCCCATCGACAGCAGCATCGCCAGGTATTCGTTGATGAAGGTGTAGGCGTCGTAGCGCGCGAGGTTCGCCGGCAGCGAGGCGATGCAGAACCACACCAGCAGGCCGACGCCGTAGCCACTCCATTGGGGCCGGGTGATCAGGAACGCGCCCAGGGCGAACACCGGAGCGAGCACGAAGCACAGCAGCGGGAAGCCATCGATGTGTGGCAGCACGCGGAAGGTCAGGATGAAGCCGAGCGTGGCGCCGAGCAGCGTGCCGAGGGTCAGTTGCAGGGAGAGTCGCTTGGGGTTGGGCGACGCGGAAGAGAGTGCGGCGATCAGCACCGAAGTCAGCGCGAAGGTGGCGCCGCTGAGCCAGGAAGTCTCGATCCAGAATACGCCGCCGACTATCACCAGCAACGCGCAGCGGAAACCGGCGACCGCCGCCGCCAGGGCGTTGGCCTTGGGCGTGAAACGCTCCTTCCACTGTTCGCGCTCGTGCTTGTGTGCGGCCAGCGAGGCGTGGGTCTGGGCGTAATTGTGCATGTCGTCGACGAAACGGTAGAGCAGTTCGGCGGCGGTCTCGAAATCCAGCTGATCGGCTTCCCGCGGGCAGGTGTGGGTGAGGGTGGTGCGGGCTTCGCGGATGCGCGGCATCAGGTGGTGCTTGCACAGTTCGAGTTGCACGCTCAGGCGCTCGGCATCCGCTTCGCTGAGCGGCCGGCCGTGCCAGCTGGCGAGCAGTTCGCTGACATCGACCAGGCACGGCATCAGCACTTCCAGCACGTTGCTGGCCTGGCGCTCGCGCAGGCGATCGAGCAGGCGCTGCAGGGCATGGAAGCGCGTGGTCAACTGCATGAACTCGCTGTTCAGGCGCGCCAGCCGACCGCTACGCAGGCGCATGTGCGGGTCCTCGAAGGCGGTGACGTTGCGCAGGCTTTCCAGGCCCACCACCTCGGCGGCGATGCGCGCGCTGGCCTGCTCGAAGCGCTCGCGCTCCAGCGTGCCGTTGAGGCCAGCGCTGGCCAGGCCGGCGAAGTCGCCGAAGCGGGTGTTCAGTGCGTTGCGCAACGCCGCGGTGCTGGTCTGTGGCAGGACAAGGGCACTGATCACGCCGGTGCAGAGGATGCCCAGGGTGATCTCGATCACCCGCCACAACGCCTGCATGAAGGCGCCTTCGGGGTGCAGGGTGGCAGGGATGCCGATCATCACCGCCGTATAGCCGGCGAGCAGGCAGGCGTAGGCGCGGAAGTCGCGGTAGCGCGCCGCGCCGGCGGTGCACAGGCCGACCCAGATCGCCACGCAGAGCAGGAACAGCACGCGCTCCTGAGCGAACAGGGCAATGAAGGTGACCATCACCGTGAGCCCGGCGAGGGTGCCGAGGATGCGGTAGAAACTTTTCGCCAGCACCTGCCCGCTCTGCGGCTGCAGCACGATGAAAGCGCTCACCAGCACGGTATTGGGTTGCGGCAGCTCCAGGCGGTAGGCCAGCCACAGGGCGGTGAAGGCGGTGATCAGCGTCTTGAGGATGAACATCCAGGTGACGCCGTCGGTGTGCGCCCAGTCGGACAGGGCGAAGCGCACCGCGGCAGCCTTGGGCAGGCGCACGGACAAACTGCTCATCGGGCTTATCTCGGCAGGCGGTGGTCGGACGGGATCGGGTTTTGATAACCCTGTAATTCGAGACGCGGAAGGGCGGGAAGCACGTTGCACGAAAGGCGGAGCACGGGTGCGAATCCTGGGGTGTCGCGGCGGGCCGCGTTGGGGAGGGCGATTCTAGAAGTGCGCCGGGGGGCAGGATAAGCTGACGGTTGGATGAATTATTGTTGCCTGAAAGAGCAATAATCCCGTCGCGACAGCTGTGCGACAATTCGCCGCCTGTCATGAATCTGTAACAAGGCGTTGCTCCCTCGAGCGCCGTTGCAGAGGCCGCCCGCCGTGGCGTGGACAGGCTCTCAGGAGAAATGATGGACCTGCTGCACAACATGCGTGCTTTCGTCTGTGTCGCCGAGACCGGCAGCTTTACCGCCGCCGCCCAGCGCATGGACCTCACCACCGCGTACGTCTCGCGGACGGTGGCCAAACTTGAAGCGCACCTGCGCACCCGCTTGCTGCACCGCACCACCCGCCGCATCGCGCTTACCGAAGCCGGCCAGCGCTACCTGCAGCGCTGCCAGCAGATCCTCGGCTACATCGAGGAGGCCGAGGCCGAGGCGGGCGACGCCCACGCCAGGCCCCACGGCAAGGTGAAGGTGCATGCCATGACCGGCATCGGCCAGCACTATCTGATCCGCGCGATCTCGCAGTACTGCGAGATCTACCCCGAAGTCAGCTTCGACCTGACCCTGGCCAACCGCATCACCGACATCCTCGACGAGGGCTACGACATCTCCGTGGTCATCGCCCAGGAGCTGCCGGATTCGGGCTTCGTCTCCAAGCGCATCGGCAAGACCTACAGCGTGCTCTGCGCCTCGCCCGAGTACGTGGCGCGGCATGGCATGCCCCAGCAGCTCGGTGAGCTCACCGAGCACCGCTGCCTGCGTCTGGTGAACTCGGT
Source organism: Pseudomonas sp. (assembly GCF_002796985.1). Classification (GTDB taxonomy): domain Bacteria; phylum Pseudomonadota; class Gammaproteobacteria; order Pseudomonadales; family Pseudomonadaceae; genus Pseudomonas. The sequence goes on from NZ_PEKX01000002.1 coordinate 361,506, forward strand.
GATGTCGCTGGACAAGTGGCTGTTCGACGGTCCGGCTGGGCAGGAGATGGTTGGCATCAACCAGACCCATTTCCAGGTCAACACCGCTGACGCGATGACCGAAGCGGTGCGCGCCGGCATGGGCATTGGCGCGCTGCCGGTGTACTCCGCCGTGCAGGGCCTGAAGGACGGCAGTCTGGTGCGCGTGCTGCCGGATTACAGCCTGTTCCACCTCAATGTCTATGCGCTGTATCCGTCGCGCCAGTACCTCGACGCGAAGATCCGCACCTGGGTGGAGTTCCTCCGTGACTGCGTGCCCGGCATGCTCGAAGAGCACGAGCGGATGATGCTGCAATACCGCACGCAGTGATCGAACTGTCTCGCCATTCTGTGTGATTGGCGCCGCTGTCCGGCGGCATTGAACCCCTGAGCTTCCCCGCACCCGGCATCCGCCGGGTGTTTTTTTGCGCCTGGCGTTCCGATCTGTCGAACGCGGCTTTGGGAAAAGACGAATTCTCCGAACGCCAACATTTGCGTCAGTCTCACCGCGAGCCTGCCGTCAGGCTCACCTCGCAAGCACAAGAACAAATTGAGGGTGACGCGATGTTTGGATCGGTATTTGGATCGACGGGGCGGGCGTTGCTCGCCGTTCTGGCGCTGGCCTGCGCCTCTGCCACACAGGCCGCCGATGAACCGGTGGTGATCAAGTTTGCCCATGTGGTTGCGGAGAATACGCCCAAGGGGCAGGGCGCGCTGATGTTCAAGCGCCTGGCCGAAGAGCGCCTGCCGGGCCGGGTGCGCGTGGAGGTCTACCCGAACTCCTCGCTGTTCGGTGACGGCAAGGAGATGGAAGCGCTGCTGCTGGGCGACGTGCAGATGCTCGCGCCATCCCTGGCCAAGTTCGAGCAGTACACCAGGAAGGTGCAGATCTTTGACCTGCCGTTCCTCTTCGACGACATCCAGGCCGTCGACAACTTCCAGCGCAGCCCGCAGGGGCAGAGCCTGCTGAGCAGCATGCAGGGCAAGGGCATCCTCGGCCTGGCCTACTGGCACAACGGGATGAAGCAGCTGTCGGCCAACCGCCTGCTGCTCGAGCCTGGCGATGCGCGCGGGCTGAAGTTCCGCGTACAGGCTTCCGACGTGCTCAACGAGCAATTCCGCGAGCTGCGTGCGATCTCCCGCAAGATGTCCTTCGCCGAGGTCTACCAGGGCCTGCAGACCGGCGTGGTGAATGGCACCGAGAACACTTGGTCGAACTACGAGAGCCAGAAGGTCAACGAGGTGCAGAAGTACTTCACCGAGTCCAACCACGGTCTGGTGGACTACATGGTGATCACCAACGCGAAGTTCTGGAATGGCCTGCCGCCGGATCTGCGCACCGAACTGGCAAAGATCATGGCCGAGGTCACCGTGCAGGTGAACCTGGAAGCCGAGCGCCTGAACCGCGACGCCCGCCAGCGCATCCTCGCCAGTGGCACCAGCGAGATTCATTCGCTCACCGCGCAGCAGCGCGCCGACTGGCGTGCGGCGATGCAGCCGGTGTGGCAGAAATTCCGCGATAACGTCGGCGCCGATTTCCTCCAGGCCGCCGAAGCCTCCAACCGTCCCCATTGATCCGTCCGGCTCCGCCGGCTGGCGGGGCGTCGTGGCGATCATTTGTTGTGGAGAATTTTCGCTGTGGAGAACTTGCGATGAAACGACTCGTGTGCGTCTGGAACCACTTCGAGGAGGGCGCCATCGCCTTCCTGCTGGCGGCCATGACGCTGGTGACCTTCGTTTACGTGGTGATGACCAACGTCTTCACCCTGTTCTATGACCTGGGAGACCGCCTGCCGGCGCTGCAGGCAACCTTCTACGCCATCGGCGATGCGATTCTCGGTGTCGCCCAGGACATGTCCTGGAGCAATGCGCTGACCAAGGCGCTGTTCGGTTGGCTGATCTTCTTCGGCATCGCCTATGGCGTGCGCACCGCCGGCCACCTGGGCGTGGATGCGCTGGTGCGGCTGGCGCCGCGCCCGCTGCAGCGCTGCATCGGCGTGCTCGCCTGTCTCTGCTGCCTGGGGTACGCCGGGCTGTTCATGGTCGCCAGCTTCGACTGGGTGAAGACCCTGTTCGTCGCCGGCATCGGCGCGGAAGACCTCGACCACTTCGGCATCCTCCAGGCCTACATCGCGGTGATCGTGCCCATCGGCTTCGGCCTGGTGCTGCTGCGCTACCTGGAGATCCTCGTCAACCTGTTGCGCGGTCGTCAGCTCGGGCTGGGCCTCGCCGACGAGGCTGCGGAAGCCTCGAAGCTGGCCGGCGAAGAAGCCGCGGAGAACCGTCCATGACTGTGATGATCCTGTTCCTCCTGCTGTTCGTCTTCATGTTCATTGGCGTGCCCATCGCGATCTCCCTGGGGCTCTCCGGTGCGCTGACGATCCTGCTGTTCAGCCCGGACTCGGTGCGCTCGCTGGCGATCAAGCTGTTCGAGACCTCCGAGGCCTACACGCTGCTGGCGATCCCCTTCTTCCTGCTCTCCGGCGCGTTCATGACCACTGGCGGCGTGGCTCGCCGGCTGATCGATTTCGCCAACGCCTGCGTCGGGCACATCCGTGGTGGCCTGGCGATCGCCGCGGTGCTGGCCTGCATGCTGTTCGCCGCCCTGTCAGGTTCCTCGCCCGCGACGGTGGCGGCGGTGGGCTCCATTGCCGTGGCCGGTATGGTGCGCTCGGGCTACCCGCGCGAGTTCGGTGCCGGGATCATCTGCAACGCCGGGACCCTGGGCATCCTGATTCCGCCGTCGATCGTCATGGTGGTGTACTCCGCCGCCACCGAAACCTCGGTCGGCAAGTTGTTCGTTGCCGGCGTGGTGCCGGGCCTGCTGCTGGGCGTGATCCTGATGGTGGTGATCTACATCGTCGCGCGGGTGAAGAAGCTGCCGGCGCAACCGCGCGCCAGCCTGCGCGAATGGCTGTCCGCCGCGCGGCGTGCCATCTGGGGCCTGTTGCTGCTGGTGATTATCCTTGGCGGCATTTACTCCGGGCTGTTCACGCCGACCGAGGCAGCGGCGGTGGCGGCGGTCTACTCGGCCTTCGTCGCGCTGTTCGTGTACAAGGACATGCGCCTGCGTGACTGCCCCAAGGTGCTGGTGGATTCCGGGCGGCTGAGCATCATGCTGATGTTCATCATCGCCAACGCCATGCTCTTCGCCCATGTGCTGACCACCGAGCAGATTCCTCAGCAGATCACCGAGTGGGTGATGCAGGAAGGGCTGACGCCACTGGGCTTCCTGCTGATGGTCAACGTGGTGCTGCTGATCGCCGGCAGCTTCATGGAGCCTTCGGCGATCGTACTGATCCTGGCGCCGATCTTCTTCCCCATCGCCATGCGCCTGGGGATCGATCCGATCCACCTGGGGATCGTCATGGTGGTGAACATGGAGATCGGCCTGGTGCATCCGCCGGTGGGCCTCAATCTCTTCGTCACCTCGGCGGTCACCGGCTTGCCGCTGGGCGCAACCATCCGCGCGGCGCTGCCGTGGCTGATGATCCTGCTGCTGTTCCTGATCCTGGTGACCTACGTGCCTTACATCTCGCTGGCGCTGCCCCACGCTCTGGGCATGTGACAGGTTGTCGCGGCCCCATGGCTGTAGGGCTTATGGGGCCTATCACTACGACTAAGGATTGGTAAGACCATGGTCGTATGGCCCGGGGGAGGGTGTCGCCGTTACAACTTAGGGCAACAAAAACAACACTCTTCACCGAGGTAAAGCGCCATGACAGCGGCATCCGTGTACCCCGTGCGCCCCGAAGTGGCCGCGACCACTCTGACCGACGAGGCCACCTACAAGAAGCTGTATCAGCAGTCGGTGGTCAACCCCGACGGCTTCTGGCGCGAACAGGCCCAGCGCATCGACTGGATCAAGCCTTTCACCAAGGTCAAGCAGACCTCCTTCGACGACCACCACGTCGACATCAAGTGGTTCGCCGATGGCACCCTGAACCTCTCCTACAACTGCCTCGACCGCCACCTGGCCGAGCGCGGTGATCAGCTCGCCATCATCTGGGAAGGCGACGATCCTTCCGAGCACAAGGAAATCACCTACCGCGAACTGCACGAGCAGGTCTGCAAGTTCGCCAACGCCCTGCGCGGCCAGGACGTGCACCGTGGCGACGTGGTGACCATCTACATGCCGATGATCCCCGAAGCCGTGGTCGCCATGCTGGCCTGCGCCCGCATCGGTGCGATCCACTCCGTGGTGTTCGGTGGCTTCTCCCCCGAAGCCCTGGCGGGCCGCATCATCGACTGCCGCTCCAAGGTCGTGATCACCGCCGACGAAGGCTTGCGCGGCGGCAAGAAGACCCCGCTCAAAGCCAACGTCGACGACGCGCTGACCAACCCCGAAACCAGCAGCGTGCAGAAGATCATCGTCTGCAAGCGCACCGGTTCTGACATCAAGTGGAACCAGCACCGCGACGTGTGGTTCGAGGACCTGATGAAGGTCGCAGGCTCCACCTGCGCGCCGAAGGAAATGGGTGCCGAGGACCCGCTGTTCATCCTCTACACCTCCGGCTCCACCGGCAAACCCAAAGGCGTGCTGCACACCACCGGCGGCTACCTGGTCTACGCCTCGCTGACCCATGAGCGCGTGTTCGACTACCGTCCGGGCGAAGTCTTCTGGTGCACCGCCGACATCGGCTGGGTCACCGGCCACACCTATGTCGTCTACGGCCCGCTGGCCAACGGCGCCACCACCGTGCTGTTCGAGGGCGTGCCGAACTACCCGGACATCTCCCGCGTCGCGAAGATCGTCGACAAGCACAAGGTCAACATCCTCTACACCGCACCGACCGCCATCCGCGCCATGATGGCCGAGGGCAAGGCTGCCGTCGAAGGCGCCGACGGTTCCAGCCTGCGCCTGCTGGGTTCGGTGGGCGAACCGATCAACCCGGAAGCCTGGCAGTGGTACTACGAGACCGTCGGCCAGTCGCGCTGCCCGATCGTCGACACCTGGTGGCAGACCGAAACCGGCGCCTGCCTGATGTCCCCGCTGCCGGGTGCTCACGGCCTGAAGCCGGGCTCCGCCGCCAAGCCGTTCTTCGGCGTGGTGCCGGCGCTGGTGGACAACCTGGGCAACATCCTGGAAGGGGCCACCGAGGGCAACCTGGTGATCCTCGACTCCTGGCCGGGTCAGGCACGCACCTTGTACGGCGATCACGACCGCTACGTGGACACCTACTTCAAGACCTTCAAGGGCATGTACTTCACCGGCGACGGCGCCCGTCGCGACGAGGACGGCTACTACTGGATCACCGGTCGCGTGGATGACGTGCTCAACGTCTCCGGCCACCGCATGGGCACCGCCGAAATCGAGAGCGCCCTGGTCGCCCACCCGAAAGTGGCCGAGGCCGCGGTGGTGGGTGTGCCGCACGACATCAAGGGGCAGGGCATCTACGTCTACGTCACCCTGAATGCCGGTGAGGAAAGCAACGAGCAACTGCGCCAGGAACTGCGTGCCTGGGTGCGCAAGGAAATCGGCCCGATCGCCACCCCCGACGTGATCCAGTGGGCGCCCGGCCTGCCGAAGACCCGCTCGGGCAAGATCATGCGCCGCATCCTGCGCAAGATCGCCACGGCCGAGTACGACACCCTGGGTGACATCTCCACCCTGGCCGATCCGGGTGTGGTGCAGCACCTGATCGACACGCACCAGGCCATGCGCGCGGCCTGATTCGCCGCTCGATGAAAAACGCCCCGCTTGCCGGGGCGTTTTTCATTTTGTGTTTTTAGTTTTATGCCGATGGCCTGCCCATCCCGAAGTGCAGGCGGAGCACGAACGTAGGATGGCGTGGAGCGCAGCGATACCCATCGATCCCGGCAACGGCAGGATGCGGTTCGCGAGCAAGCTCGCTCCTACGAAAAGCACAAAGCCCAAAGCCATGCTGCGCTGCTCTGTCTTCGGTTTCAGCTCTTGAGGTCTTCCAGAGAAGCATCCGCACGCGCCGAGTGCCCCTTTCAGGAGGCCGAAGAACCGAGGGTACTTTTCGCGAAGCGAAAAGCCGGATGGCAGGGGCAAGCCCTTTGGTTACTTTCTGGCGTTTGAGAAAGTAACTCGCCCGAGGGGGCGAAACACGAAGCTCGCGTGCACGCCAAAGCGGTGCAGAAACCCTCAACTCGAAGCAACAAGCCAACACCGGAGTCAAAGCAGACGCCGGCCCTGCCGGTGGGTCGCGGACAACGTCCTCCTACAGTGTGCTTCCTGCCCACCGGTAACATTTCCCTGCGACAAAATGAGGCGACAGGAAACAATTCGCACAGCTTTGGTGCGTCTTTTCTGTCCCCTCGGAATGAGTCAATATCGCGCACCCCGCGCGGAGGCTGGGGGCTGATATTTGTGGCCCAATTACTGCAAGTAAATTGGGTTTTACTACCTGCTTTCGAATCACGTAAAATCCGCGCCGTCAAGCCGCCGGAGCCTTGTCTCCAGCGCTTCTATAATTACTTGTCGCATTGAAGAAATAACCGCTCCGGGGCTGTCGCTAGAATGCCGCTCACCCCGGTAGGTGTGCTTTTCACAAGAATCACACCGGCAATGCGCAGACGAACAATAACCTTCACTTCTGCACGGGCAGCCTGGGCCAACCCCTTTCTCCTGCCATCGAAGACCTACCCTCGAAGGAGTTACTGATGAAGAAGTTTGCACTTCTCGGTGCGCTGGCCCTGTCCGCGCTTTCCCTGGTTGCCCATGCTGACGACAAGCCGGTTCGCATCGGTATCGAAGCCGGTTATCCGCCTTTCTCCTTCAAGACTCCCGACGGCAAGCTCGCCGGTTTCGACGTCGATATCGGCAACGCCCTGTGCGAAGAAATGAAGGTCAAGTGCACCTGGGTCGAGCAGGAATTCGACGGCCTGATCCCGGCGCTGAAAGTTCGCAAGATCGACGCCATCCTCTCGTCCATGACCATCACCGACGAGCGCAAGAAGTCCGTCGACTTCACCAACAAGTACTACCACACCCCTGCGCGCTTCGTGATGAAGGAAGGCGTGACCCTGAACGACCCGCTGGTCGACCTCAAGGGCAAGAAGGTTGGCGTCCTGCGCGCCTCGACTCACGACCGTTACGCCACTGACGTCCTGGCCCCGGCCGGCATCGAAGTCGTGCGCTACAACTCGCAGAACGAAGCCAACATGGACCTGGTTTCCGGCCGCATCGACGCGACCATGGCTGACTCGGTCAACCTCGACGACGGCTTCCTGAAAACCGACGCCGGCAAGGGCTATGCCTTCGTAGGCCCGGAATACAACGATCCGAAGTACTTCGGTGGTGGCGCCGGCATCGCCGTGCGCAAGGGCGATACCGCCCTGGCCGAGAAATTCAACGCGGCCATCGCCGGTATTCGCGCCAACGGCAAGTACAAGGCAGTACAGGACAAGTACTTCAAGTTCGACGTCTACGGCGAGAACTGATCCACGTCCAGAAGTGGCGCAAACCCGGGCCTGTTCCTGAAGTTTGTGCCACTTTTTTATTGGGGCTGAGGCGCGACTCCGTGCTCGCCCTGCAGCGTCCGTGTGGTTGCGGGCGGCGTCCGGTCTAGAGGTGCGAAACTATGTTCAATGGCTACGGAGCCACCATCGTCGATGGTGCCTGGCTGACGCTTCAGCTGTCCTTGCTGTCGATGGCTCTGGCGATCGCGCTGGGTCTGCTCGGCGCGGCCATCCGCCTGTCGCCGGTGAAATGGTTGGCCTGGTGCGGTGACCTCTATTCCACCGTGATCCGCGGCGTACCGGACCTGGTGTTGATCCTGCTGATCTTCTACGGCGGCCAGGCCGCGGTGAACTGGGTTGCGCCGATGGTCGGCTATGACGACTACATCGATCTCAATCCCTTCGCCTCTGGCGTCGGCACCCTGGGCTTCATCTTCGGCGCCTACCTGTCCGAGACCTTCCGTGGCGCCTTCATGGCGATCCCGAAGGGTCAGGGCGAGGCTGGCTTCGCCTACGGCATGAGCCCGCTGCAGGTGTTCTTCCGCATCCAGGTGCCGCAGATGATCCGCCTGGCCATTCCCGGTTTCACCAACAACTGGCTGGTGCTGGTCAAGGCGACTGCGCTGATCTCCGTGGTCGGCCTGCAGGACATGATGTTCAAGGCCAAGCAGGCCTCGGACGCGACCCGCGAACCCTTCACCTATTTCCTTGCCGTGGCAGCGCTGTACCTGGTGGTCACCAGCGTTTCCCTGGTGTTGCTGCGCCTGCTCGAACGCCGCTATTCGGTCGGCGTGAAAGTCGCCGAGCTTTGAGTCAGGGAGCCCTCGCATGATCTTTGATTACTCCGTCATCTGGGACAGCCTGCCGCTCTACTTCAGCGGCCTGCTGGTGACCCTCAAGCTGCTGGCGATCTCGCTGTTCTTCGGCCTGCTCGCGGCGGTGCCGCTGGCGCTGATGCGCTGCTCGAAGAACCCCGCGGTGAACCTGCCGGCGTGGCTGTACACCTACGTCATCCGCGGCACGCCGATGCTGGTGCAGCTGTTCCTCATCTATTACGGCCTGGCGCAGTTCGAGGCAGTGCGTGAAAGTGCGATGTGGCCGTTGCTGTCCAACGCCACCTTCTGCGCCTGCGCCGCCTTTGCCATCAATACCAGTGCCTATACCGCCGAGATTCTCGCCGGCAGCATTCGCGCCACGCCGCATGGCGAGATCGAAGCGGCCAAGGCCATGGGCATGTCGCGCCTGAAGATGTACCGCCGCATCCTGCTGCCTTCGGCCCTGCGCCGGGCGCTGCCGCAGTACAGCAACGAAGTGATCATGATGCTGCAGACCACCAGCCTTGCGTCCATCGTCACCCTGGTGGACATCACCGGCGCCGCGCGCACGGTGTACTCGCAGTACTACCTGCCGTTCGAGGCTTTCATTACCGCCGGCATCTTCTACCTGATCATGACCTTCACCCTGGTGCGCCTGTTCAAGTTGGCCGAGCGCCGCTGGCTGGCCTATCTCGCGCCGCGCAAGCACTGAGGAAAAGACCGTGGAACGTATCGATCATCTGCTGCCGTGGAGCAGCCTGGGTAGCGAACGCCGCCTCAGCGTATTCCGCTATGGCAAGGGCTCGCGCAAGGTCTACATCCAGTCCAGCCTGCACGCCGACGAGCTGCCGGGCATGCGCACCGCCTGGGAGCTCAAGCAGCGCCTGGCAGACCTGGAATCGCGCGGGCAACTGAATTGCGTCGTCGAACTGGTGCCGGTGGCCAACCCCATCGGCCTGGGCCAGACCCTGCAGGCCAGCCACCTGGGCCGTTTCGAGTTCGGCAGCGGGAAGAACTTCAATCGCGAGTTCGTTGAGCTCAGCGCTCTGGTTGCCGAGCGTGTCGGCGACAAGCTGGGTGCCGACGAAGCCGCCAACGTCGCGCTGATCCGCCAGGCCATGCGTGATGGCCTCGACGCGCTGCCGCCGGCCTCGTCCGAGCTGCAGGGCATGCAGCGCATCCTGCTGCGCCACGCCTGCGACGCCGAAGTGGTGCTCGACCTGCACTGCGACTTCGACGCCGCCATCCACGTCTACGCGATCCCGCAGCACTGGCCGCGCTGGAAGTCGCTGGCAGCGCGTCTGAAAGCTGGCGTCGCTCTGCTTGCCGAAGATTCCGGCGGCAGTTCCTTCGACGAATCCTGTTCGCTGCCCTGGCTGCGCCTGGCGCAGGCCTTCCCGCAGGCGGCGATTCCGCTGGCGTGCCTGGCGACCACCGTCGAGCTGGGCGGTGTGGGCGATACCCGCGTCGATCAGGCGCAGGCCAACGCCGAAGCCATCCTCGGCTTCCTCGCCGAGCAGGGCCTGATCGCCGGCGACTGGCCGGCCGCCCCGGCCGACTGCTGCGAAGGCATGCCCTTCGAAGGCACCGAATACCTCTATGCACCCCACGTTGGCGTGGTGAGTTTCCTGCGCAAGGCGGGGGAGTGGGTAGAGAAGGGCGATGCACTGTTCGAGGTGGTCGACCCGCTGAACGACCAGGTCAGCACCGTTCGCGCCGGGACATCCGGTGTGCTGTTCGCCATCGAGCGTGGGCGCTACGCCCAGCCGGGGCTTTGGCTGGCCAAGGTGGCCGGGCGTGAGCCGTTCCGCAAGGGCCGGCTGATCAACGACTGAATTCGAGAACCGACACCATGTACAAACTGGAAATCCAGGACCTGCACAAGCGCTACGGCACCCATGAGGTGCTCAAGGGCGTCTCCCTGGCGGCGAAAGCGGGCGACGTGATCAGCATCATCGGCTCCTCCGGCTCGGGCAAGAGCACCTTCCTGCGCTGCATCAACCTGCTGGAGCAGCCCCACGCCGGCAAGATCCTGCTCAACGGCGAAGAGCTCAAGCTGGTGCCGAACAAGGACGGCGCGCTCAAGGCTGCCGACGCCAAGCAGCTGCAGCGCATGCGCTCGCGCCTGTCGATGGTGTTCCAGCACTTCAACCTGTGGTCGCACATGAGCGCCCTGGAAAACGTCATCGAAGCGCCAGTCCACGTGCTGGGCGTGTCGAAGAAAGAGGCGCTGGAAAAGGCTGAGCACTACCTGGCGAAAGTCGGCGTGGCGCACCGCAAGGACGCCTACCCCGCGCACATGTCCGGTGGTGAGCAGCAGCGCGTGGCCATCGCCCGTGCGCTGGCGGTCGAGCCGGAAGTCATGCTGTTCGACGAACCGACCTCGGCGCTCGACCCCGAGCTGGTCGGCGAAGTCCTGCGGGTGATGCAGGACCTGGCCCAGGAAGGCCGCACCATGGTGGTGGTGACCCACGAGATGGGCTTCGCCCGCGAGGTCTCCAATCAGCTGGTGTTTCTGCACAAGGGCCTGGTGGAAGAGGCGGGCTGCCCGAAGGAAGTCCTGGCCAATCCGCAATCGGACCGCCTCAAGCAGTTCCTTTCCGGCAGCTTGAAGTAAGCTGTCTGTTACCGTCGCCTGGTGATCTAGCCGCATGACCGCACAACGCATCGGATTCCTCCTCTGGCCGCACACGCGGGCGCTGACCCTCGCGCTGGCCGAGGAGGCCCTGCGGGCCGCCCGCCGGTTGCACCCCGAAGCGCTCTACGAACCGGTGTTCATGAGCGCCGAGACGGTCGCTGAGGCGGAGGGCTGGCGTCTGCCTGGGCAGGCCTGGAACGGCGTGCTGGAGCAGTGCCAGCGCATCTTCCTGGTCGCCGACGAGATTCCGCAGACGGTGCCCGCGCCGCTGGCTGCCGTGCTCAAGCAACTGTCGCGCAGTGGCGTAAGCATCGGCGCATTGTCTGCTGGCATCTACCCGCTGGCGCAGCTGGGCCTGCTCGACGGCTACCGCGCCGCCGTGCACTGGCGCTGGCATGACGACTTCACCGAGCGTTACCCCAAGGTCATCGCCACCAATCACCTGTTCGAGTGGGATCGTGATCGCCTCAGCGCCTGCGGCGGCATGGCCGTGCTCGATCTGCTGCTGGCCGTGCTGTCCCGCGACCATGGCGCGGAACTGGCGGGCGCGGTATCCGAAGAGCTGGTGGTCGAACGCATCCGCGAAGGCTCCGAGCGCCAGCGCATTCCGCTGAAGAACCGCCTCGGTTCCAGCCATCCGAAGCTCACCCAGGCGGTGCTGCTGATGGAGGCGAACATCGAGGAGCCGCTGACCACCGACGAAATCGCCCAGCACGTGTGCGTCTCGCGCCGCCAGCTGGAGCGCATCTTCAAGCAGTACCTGACCCGCGTGCCCAGCCAGTACTACCTGGAGCTGCGCCTGAACCGCGCGCGGCAGATGCTCATGCAGACCAGCAAGTCGATCATCCAGATCGGCCTGTCCTGCGGCTTCTCCAGCGGTCCGCACTTCTCCAGCGCCTACCGCAACTTCTTCGGCGTGACCCCGCGCGAAGATCGCAACCAGCGCCGCGGCCAGAGCGTCGCCGAGGCTGCCCCGGTGGTCGCCGAGCGCGGCTGATCCAGCCGAGAATGCCCCGTAGGGCGAATAACCTGGAACAGGTTATCCGCCGATGCGGGTAGGGCGGATAACGCTGGCGCGTTATGCGCCCTACTGCACTGTCCTTTGTAGGAGCGAGCTTGCTCGCGAACGATCTTGCCGAATGTGCCGGTGTAAAGCGGTTCGCGAGCAAGCTCGCTCCTACAGCGAATGCCCTTCCTGCCTTATTCCTTTTTCCCCCGTTCGCCGAGCGAACAAATTCCACGCTCGCGTGTACCCGCAGCAGACCGCAGGCCTTACACTGCGCCTTCCCGACGCTTTCTGTCGCATTTTCGTAAGCCTCGGCAATTCGCGGGTTGGCGCTATAACAAGTTGTCGCATGGCGGCAATGACGGCCCGCTGTTCGTCCCTACAATCCATTCATCGATAGCCGCCTCAACCAGGCAGGAGAACACCGATGTCCGCTCCGCAAGCTCAGGTCCAACGCTCCGACTTCGACCAGGTCATGGTTCCCAACTATTCGCCGGCAGCGTTCATTCCGGTGCGTGGCGAAGGCTCGCGAGTCTGGGATCAGAGCGGCCGAGAGCTAGTGGACTTCGCCGGCGGCATCGCGGTGAGCTCCCTGGGGCATGGTCATCCGGCATTGATGCAGGCGCTGACCGAGCAGGCCGGCAAGATCTGGCACGTCTCCAACGTCTTCACCAATGAGCCGGCCCTGCGCCTGGCCAAGAAGTTGATCGACGCCACCTTCGCCGAGCGCGTGTTCTTCGCCAACTCCGGCGCCGAGGCCAACGAGGCCGCGCTGAAGCTGGCGCGCCGCTACGCCCATGACGTCTACGGCCCCGAGAAGTTCGAGATCATCTCGATGGTCAACAGCTTCCACGGCCGCACCCTGTTCACCGTCAACGTCGGTGGCCAGGCCAAGTATTCCGATGGTTTCGGCCCGAAGGTCGAAGGCATCACCCACATCCCGTTCAACGACCTGGAAGCCCTGAAGGCGGCCATCTCCGACAAGACCTGCGCGGTGATCATCGAGCCGGTGCAGGGCGAGAGCGGTGTTCTGCCGGCCGATCAGGCGTACCTGGAAGGCGTGCGCAAGCTGTGCGACGAGAACAACGCGCTGCTGATCTTCGATGAAGTGCAGAGCGGCTTCGGTCGCATCGGCTACCTCTACGCCCACCAGTACTACGGCGTGAACCCGGACATCCTCTCCAGCGCCAAGGGCCTGGGCGGCGGCTTCCCGATCGGCGCCATGCTGACCACCGCGAAGATCGCCGAACACCTGGTCGTCGGCACCCACGGCACCACCTACGGTGGCAACCCGCTGGCGTGCGCCGTTGCCGGTGCGGCCTTCGACGTGATCAACACCCCAGAAGTGCTCGAAGGCGTGAAAGCCAAGCACGAGCGCTTCAAGGTGCGCCTGGAGAAGCTCGCCGCCGAGTACGGCATCTTCACCCAGGTTCGCGGCATGGGCATGCTGATCGGTGCGGTGCTCAACGATGCCTTCAAGGGCAAGGCCAAGGACGTGCTCAACGCCGCCGAAAAGGAGGGCGTGATGATCCTGCAGGCCGGCCCGGACGTGGTGCGCTTCGCCCCCAGCCTGGTGATCCCGGACGCGGACATCGATGAAGGTCTGGACCGTCTCGAGCGCGCCATCGCCAAGCTGACCCGCGGCTGATCCCCCGGCTACGCTGAACCGGCGAGGCCCGTGCCTCGCCGTCTGACCGGCCGGATTGTCCCGGCCAGTTCTTCGAATTGCCCTGATGTGTGCGGCACGGCTGTGTCGCGCCCATGAATCAAGAATCACGAACTTTTGTCTGGTTAGAGGAGTGACGCCATGCTGGTGATGCGCCCCGCCCAAGTGGCCGACCTGCAGCAAGTGCAGCGTCTCGCCGCGGATAGCCCGGTCGGCGTCACGTCGCTGCCGGACGACGCGGAACGCCTGCGGGATAAGATTCTCGCCTCGGAGGCCTCGTTCGCCGCCGAAGTGAGCTTCAACGGTGAGGAAAGCTATTTCTTCGTGCTCGAAGACAGTGAGACCGGCCGCCTCGTCGGCTGCTCGGCCATCGTCGCTTCGGCCGGCTTCTCCGAACCGTTCTACAGCTTCCGCAACGAGACCTTCGTGCACGCTTCCCGCGAGCTGAAGATCCACAACAAGATTCACGTCCTCTCGCTGTGCCATGACCTCACCGGCAACAGCCTGCTGACCAGCTTCTACGTCGAGCGCGACCTGGTGAACACGCCGATCGCCGAGCTGAATTCCCGTGGTCGCCTGCTGTTCATGGCCAGCCACCCGGAGCGCTTCGCCGACGCGGTGGTGGTGGAGATCGTCGGCTACAGCGACGAGCAGGGCGAGTCGCCGTTCTGGAACGCCATCGGGCGCAACTTCTTCGACCTCGATTACAGCGCGGCCGAGAAGCTCTCGGGCCTGAAGAGCCGTACCTTCCTCGCCGAGCTGATGCCGCATTACCCGATCTACGTGCCGCTGCTGCCGGACGATGCCCAGGAGGCCATGGGCCAGGTGCATCCGCGTGCGCAGATCACCTTCGACATTCTGATGCGCGACGGCTTCGAGTCCGACAACTACGTCGACATTTTCGATGGTGGCCCGGCGCTGCACGCGCGCACCAGCAGCATTCGTTCCATTGCGCAGAGCCGGCAGGTGCCGGTGCGCATTGGCGAGGGCGGCAAGGGCAACCGCGGCTACCTGGTCACCAACGGCCAACTGCAGGACTTCCGCGCCATCGTCGCGGAACTCGATTGGGTACCGGGCAAGCCCGTCACCCTGAACCAGGAAACCGCCGAAGCCCTGGGCATCGGCGAGGGCGCCAGCGTGCGCCTGGTTGCGATCTGAGGGGAGAGAGCATGATCGTCCGTCCCGTAACCAGCGCCGACCTGCCGGCTCTCTTTGACCTGGCGCGCAGCACCGGCACCGGCCTGACCACGCTGCCAGCCAATGAGCAGCGCCTGCAGCACCGCGTGAACTGGGCCGAGAAGGCCTTCCGTGGCGAAGCCGAGCGCGCTGACGCCGACTACCTGTTCGTGCTGGAGAACGACGAAGGCAAGGTCGTCGGCATCTCCGCCGTGGCCGGCGCCGTCGGCCTGCGCGAGCCCTGGTACAACTACCGCGTCGGCCTGACTGTCAGCGCCTCCCAGGAGCTGGGCATCCATCGCGAGATTCCCACGCTGTTCCTGGCCAACGACCTTACCGGGCAGTCTGAGCTGTGCTCGCTGTTCCTGCATGCCGACCACCGCACCGGCCTGAACGGTCGGCTGGTGTCCAAGGCGCGCTTCCTGTTCATCGCCGAATTCCGCGAGCTGTTCGGCGACAAGGTGATCGCCGAGATGCGCGGCATGTCCGATGAAGACGGCCGCTCGCCATTCTGGGAAAGCCTGGGTCGGCACTTCTTCAAGATGGAGTTCAGCCAGGCTGACTACCTGACCGGTGTGGGCAACAAGGCCTTCATTGCCGAGTTGATGCCCAAGTTCCCGCTCTATTCCTGCTTCCTCTCCGAAGATGCGCGCGAGGTGATCGGGCGTGTGCATCCGCACACCGAACCGGCGCTGGCCATGCTTAAGGCCGAGGGCTTCAGCTACCAGGGCTACGTCGACATCTTCGACGCAGGCCCGGCCATCGAGGCGCCGACCGAGAAGATTCGCGCCATCGCCGACAGTCAGACGCTGGTGCTGGCCATCGGCACGCCGGGCGACGACGCCGAGCCCTACCTGATTCACAACCGCAAGCGCGAGGAGTGCCGCATCACCGCGGCGCCGGCGCGCGTGGCCGCCGGCTCGCTGGTGGTCGATGCGCAGACCGCCAAGCGCCTGCGCCTGTCCGCCGGGGCTTCGGTCCGCGCGGTGCCCCTCTCCGGAAAACGCAACTGACGCCGCCCGGCGTCAGGGGAGCCTGATGATGAATACCCACTACATTGCCGGCCAGTGGCTGGCGGGCGAAGGCGAGCCGCTGGAATCGCTCTGCCCGGTCAGCCAGGCCGTGGTCTGGTCCGGCCGCGCGGCTTCGGCCGAGCAGGTCGCCGCCGCCGTCGCCGCCGCACGCTATGCCTTCCCGGCCTGGGCCCGTCGCCCGGTGGAAGAGCGCATCGCCGTGCTGGAAAGCTTCGCGGCTGCCCTCAAGGGCCGCTCCGAGGAACTGGCCCGCGCCATCGGCGAGGAAACCGGCAAGCCGCTGTGGGAAGCCGCCACCGAAGTGACCAGCATGGTCAACAAGGTCGCCATCTCGGTTCAGGCCTTCCGTGAGCGCACTGGCGAGAAGAGCGGCCCGCTGGCCGACGCCACCGCCGTGCTGCGCCACAAACCCCATGGTGTAGTCGCCGTGTTCGGCCCGTACAACTTCCCCGGCCACCTGCCCAACGGCCACATAGTGCCAGCGTTGTTGGCGGGCAACGCCGTGGTGTTCAAGCCCAGCGAGCTGACCCCGAAGGTCGCCGAGCTGACCCTGCAGGCCTGGATCGAGGCGGGCATTCCCGCCGGCGTGATCAACCTGGTGCAGGGCGCCCGTGATACCGGCATGGCACTGGCTGGCAACGACGATATCGATGGCCTGTTCTTCACCGGCTCCAGCCGCACCGGCAACCTGCTGCACAGCCAGTTCGGCGGTCGTCCGCAGAAGATCCTGGCGCTGGAAATGGGCGGCAATAACCCGCTGGTCGTCGATGAAGTGAAGGATGTGGATGCTGCCGTCTACACCATCATCCAGTCCGCCTTCATTTCCGCCGGCCAGCGCTGCACCTGCGCTCGCCGCCTGCTGGTGCCGCAGGGCGCCTGGGGCGATGCGCTGATCGAGCGCCTGGTGGCCGTGGCTTCGACCATCAAGGTCGGCCGTTTCGACGAACAACCGTCGCCCTTCATGGGCTCGGTGATCTCGCTGGCCGCCGCGCAGCACCTGATCAAGGCCCAGGAGCAACTGCTGGCCAAGGGCGCCAAGCCGCTGCTGGCGATGACCCAGCCGCTGGCCAGCGCTGCGTTGCTGACCCCCGGCATCCTCGACGTGACCGCTGTCAGCGAGCGCCCGGACGAAGAGTTCTTCGGCCCGTTGCTGCAGGTGATCCGCTACTCAGGCTTCGACGCTGCCGTGCGTGAAGCCAACGCCACCCAGTACGGCCTCGCCGCCGGCCTGCTGTCGGACTCCCGCGAGCGCTATGAGGACTTCCTCATCGAGAGCCGCGCCGGCATCGTCAACTGGAACAAGCAACTGACCGGTGCCGCCAGCAGCGCGCCGTTCGGCGGCATCGGCGCCTCCGGCAACCACCGCCCGAGCGCCTATTACGCCGCTGACTACTGCGCGTACCCGGTCGCCTCGCTGGAAAGCGACAGCCTGAGCCTGCCTGCAACCCTGACTCCGGGAGTGAGCCTGTAATGACCGCCTATGAGATGAACTTTGACGGGCTGGTCGGGCCGACCCACAACTACGGTGGGCTGTCCTACGGCAACGTCGCCTCGCAGAGCAACAGCCAGGCGGCGTCCAATCCGCGTGAAGCGGCGAAGCAGGGCCTGTCGAAGATGAAGGCGCTGATGGAAATGGGCTTCAAGCAGGGTGTGTTCGCCCCGCAGGAACGCCCGGCCATCGCTTCGTTGCGCGCCCTGGGCTTCTCCGGCTCCGACGCCGAAGTGATCGCCAAGGCTGCGAAAGAGGCCATGCCACTGCTCGCTGCCGTCAGCTCGGCGTCCTGCATGTGGACCGCCAACGCCGCCACCGTCAGCCCCAGCGCAGACACCGCGGATAACCGCGTGCACTTCACTGCCGCCAACCTGAACTGCAAGTTCCATCGCTCCATCGAACATCCGCAGACCAGTCGCATCCTCGCGGCGATGTTCAACGACGAGCAGCACTTCGCCCACCACGCCGCTCTGCCGGCAGTCGCCCAGTTCGGCGACGAGGGCGCGGCCAACCACACGCGCTTCTGCAAGTCCTATGGCGAAGCCGGCGTCGAGTTCTTCGTGTTCGGCCGCAGCGCCTTCGACAGCCGTTTCCCGGCACCGCAGCGCTACCCGGCGCGGCAGACCCTGGAAGCCTGCCAGGCGGTCGCCCGCCTGCACGGGCTGAGCGATGACGGCGTGGTCTACGCGCAGCAGAACCCGGCAGTGATCGACCAGGGCGTGTTCCACAACGATGTGATCGCGGTCGGCAACGGCGAAGTGCTGTTCCATCACGAAGACGCCTTCCTCGACACCGAACGCGTGCTCGCCGAACTGCACGACAAGCTGGGCCGCCGTGGCGGTCGCTTCCGTGCCGTGTGCGTGCCGCGCGACCAGGTCACCGTCGAGGACGCGGTGAAGTCCTACCTGTTCAACAGCCAGTTGCTCACCCGTGCCGACGGCAACCTGCTGCTGATCGTCCCGGAAGAGTGCCGCAAGAACGAGCGCGTGTGGAGCTACCTGTCGCGCCTGACCGCCGAGGAGGGCCCGATCCGCGAGGTGAAAGTATTCGACCTCAAACAGAGCATGCAGAACGGCGGCGGACCCGCCTGCCTGCGCCTGCGCGTGGCGCTGAACGACGCCGAGCTGGCGGCGGTCAATCCGGGCGTGATCATGACCCCGACCCTGCATGACACCCTGGTCACCTGGGTCGACAAGCACTACCGCGATCGCCTGGCCGAAACCGACCTGGCCGATCCGCAATTGCTGGTCGAGTGCCGGACGGCGTTGGATGAATTGAGCCAGATCCTTAAACTGGGCTCGGTTTATCCCTTCCAGCAGATTTGAGTAACTGACATGACCGAAAGCCTCCCGCTGATTCTCGAAGACAACAAGGGCGAGCGCCGCGAGACCCACACCGCGCGCCTGGCCATCCGCCTGGAAGGCCGCGAGCTGTGGCTGGAGGCCGACGGCAAGGGCGGTCTGGTGATCTACGCCGACTCCGCTGAGGACGACGCCGAGATCCCGCTGCTGGTGGTGCGCCCGCAGGCCGTGAACCAGTTGGGCCTGAGCCTCGAGCTGGAAGCCGCCGAAGTCCACGAACATGGTCCAGACTGTGGATGTGACCACCACCACTGATCGCGGAGTCCGCGGCCGCTCCGGCTGCGGGGAATGATGGAGGCGTCCGCATGCTAGCTCTGGGCAAACTGCTCGAATTGACCCTCGCCGGCCGTGAGCCGACGGAAAAGATTCAGCTCACCGCGGACGGCACCCGTCTGCACTGGCTGGCTGAAGGCGCCCTTGAAATCACTCCGCCGGTGGCCCGCGACAATGGTCGCGATCTGCTGCTCTCGGCAGGCATCCATGGCAATGAGACTGCGCCCATCGAACTGCTCGACCGCCTGGTGCATAGCATCGCCCGTGGTGAGTTGAAGCCATCGGTGCGTGTGCTGTTCCTGCTCGGTAATCCCGAGGCCATGCGCCGGGGCGAGCGCTACCTGGAGCAGGACATCAACCGCCTGTTCTGCGGTCGCCACGAGGAGGGCAGCGGCAACGAGGCCCTGCGCGCGGCGGAGCTGGAGCGCCTGGCGGCCGCCTTCTTCGCCCGTGAAGGGCGACCCCGCCTGCACTACGACCTGCACACGGCCATCCGTGGCTCGAAGATCGAGCAGTTTGCGCTCTATCCCTGGGCTAGCGGCCGCGAGCACTCCCGCGAGGAACTGGCGCGCCTGCGCGGCGCCGGCATCGATGCGGTGCTGCTGCAAAGCAAGCCGGGCATCACCTTCAGTGCTTATACCTACAGCCACCTGGGCGCCGAGGCGTTCACTCTGGAGCTGGGCAAGGCCCGACCGTTCGGGCAGAACCAGGCGGTAAACCTGGATCGCCTGGAAACGATGCTGCAGGGCGTGATCAGCGGGCAGGAAACGGACGGCGCGCAGCTCGACGGCCTGCAGCTGTTCGCGGTCTCCCGCGAAGTGATCAAGCACAGCGACCACTTCCGCCTGCACCTGGACGATGCGGTGGACAACTTCACCGAACTGGACCACGGCTTCCTGCTCGCGGAGGACATCGGCGGCACCCGTTGGATCGTCGAAGAGCAGGGCGCGCGGATCATCTTCCCCAACCCGCGGGTGAAGAACGGTTTGCGCGCCGGCATACTGGTGGTTCCCACCGAACTCTGAGCGCTTTTTGCTCTTCGCAGGAGCGAGCTTGCTCGCGAACCGCCCGACGCTGCCGCCGGAAATGCGTTCGCGAGCAAGCTCGCTCCTGCAGTTGTTCCAACCCTTGTTCCGCCACTGGCGAGCGCTTAGCATCGGCCCTTTCCGCCTGATGCCCGAGGAGCCTTGCCATGTCCATCATCGACCTTCGCAGCGACACCGTGACCCTGCCCACCGCCGGTATGCGCGAGGCGATGGCGCGGGCCGAGCTGGGCGATGACGTCTACGGCGAAGACCCGACGGTGAATCGCCTGGAAGCGACCCTGGCCGAGCGCCTGGGATTCGCCGCCGCGCTGTTCGTGCCCACCGGCACCATGAGCAACCTGCTCGGCCTGATGGCCCACTGCGGTCGGGGCGACGAGTACATCGTCGGCCAGCAGGCGCACACCTATAAATATGAAGGCGGTGGCGCCGCGGTGCTGGGCTCCATCCAGCCGCAGCCCATCGATGGCGAAGCCGACGGCTCGCTGGACCTGGCCAAGGTCGAGGCGGCGATCAAGCAGGACGATTTTCACTTCGCCCGCACCCGCCTGCTGGCGCTGGAGAACACCATGCAGGGCAAGGTCCTGCCGCTGACCTACCTCGCCGCTGCGCGCGAGATGACCCGCCGTCGTGGCCTGGCGCTGCACCTGGACGGCGCGCGCCTGTACAACGCGGCGGTGAAGCTGGGCGTGGACGCCCGTGAGATCACCCGCCACTTCGACTCCGTTTCGGTGTGCCTGTCCAAGGGGCTCGGCGCGCCGGTGGGTTCGGTGCTCTGCGGCGATGCCGAGCTGATCGGCCGCGCGCGCCGTCTGCGCAAGATGGTCGGCGGCGGCATGCGCCAGGCCGGCGGCCTCGCGGCAGCTGCGCTGTATGCACTGGACCATCAGGTCGAGCGCCTGGCCCAGGACCATGCCAATGCCGAAGCGCTGGGCCGTAGCCTTGCCGAGTTGGGCTACAGCATCGAACCGGTGCAGACCAACATGGTGTATGTCGGCATTGGCGAGCAGGCCGGCGCCCTGGGCGAGCATCTGGCCAAGCGCGGCATTCGCGTCAGCCCGGCGGCGCGTTTGCGCCTGGTCACCCACCTTGATGTGAAAAGCGCTGATATTCCGCACATCGTCGAAGCTTTTGCCGCCTTTCGTCGTTCCTGACAGAAATTATTGCGCGATAGGGGTTAACTATCGCGCAAAGACACTACAACCTTGATGCGGGGCCGATATAATGCGGCCCTTTGCCGGCGATTCGTGGCCGCATTTTTCCGTGGAAGAACCTATGAAAAGCGCTGAAATCCGTGAAGCCTTCCTCCGCTTCTTCGAAGAGAAGGGGCACACCCGCGTAGCGTCCAGTTCGCTGATCCCCGCGAACGATCCGACCCTGCTGTTCACCAACGCAGGCATGAACCAGTTCAAGGACTGCTTCCTCGGTCTGGAAAAGCGCGCCTACACCCGCGCCACCACCAGCCAGAAGTGCGTGCGTGCCGGCGGCAAGCACAACGACCTGGAAAACGTCGGCTACACCGCGCGCCACCACACCTTCTTCGAAATGCTGGGCAACTTCAGCTTCGGCGACTACTTCAAGCGCGACGCCATCACCTACGCCTGGGAATTCCTCACCTCGGACAAGTGGCTGAACCTGCCCAAGGAAAAGCTCTGGGTCACCGTCTACGCCAGCGATGACGAGGCCTACGACATCTGGACCCAGGAAGTCGGCATTCCGGCCGAGCGCATGGTCCGCATCGGCGACAACAAGGGCGCTCCCTACGCTTCGGACAACTTCTGGGCGATGGGCGATACCGGCCCGTGCGGCCCGTGCACCGAGATCTTCTTCGACCACGGCGCCGACATCTGGGGCGGCCCGCCCGGCTCGCCGGAAGAAGACGGCGACCGCTACATCGAGATCTGGAACAACGTCTTCATGCAGTTCAACCGCACTGCGGACGGCGTGATGCACCCGCTGCCGGCGCCGAGCGTGGACACCGGCATGGGTCTTGAGCGCATCAGCGCCGTGCTGCAGCACGTCCACTCGAACTACGAGATCGACCTGTTCCAGAGCCTGCTGAAGGCTTCGGCCGACGCCATCGGGTGCGCCAACGACGACGCACCGTCGCTGAAAGTGGTCGCCGACCACATCCGTTCCTGCGGCTTCCTGATTGCCGACGGCGTGCTGCCGTCCAACGAAGGCCGCGGCTACGTGCTGCGCCGCATCATCCGTCGTGCCTGCCGCCACGGAAACAAGCTGGGCGCCAAGGGCACCTTCTTCCACAAGATCGTCTCCGCCCTGGTGGGCGAGATGGGCGAAGCCTTCGTCGAGCTCAAGCAGCAGCAGGCGCACATCGAGCGCGTGCTGAAGACCGAGGAAGAGCAGTTCGCCAAGACCCTGGAGCAGGGCCTGAAGATCCTCGAGCAGGACCTGTCAGAGCTCAAGGGCAGCGTCATCCCCGGCAACGTGGTGTTCAAGCTGTACGACACCTACGGCTTCCCGGTCGACCTGACCAACGATATCGCCCGCGAGCGCAGCCTGACCCTCGACGAGGAAGGCTTCGAGCGCGAGATGGAAGCCCAGCGTGAGCGTGCCCGCTCCGCCAGCGCCTTCGGCATGGACTACAACAGCCTGGTGAAAGTGGATGGCGACACCCGCTTCCTCGGTTACCAGGGTGTCTCCGGCGCCGGCCAGATCATCGCCCTGTTCAAGGACGGCAAGGCCGTCGAGCAGTTGGGCGAAGGCGAGGAGGGCGTGGTCGTCCTCGACCAGACTCCGTTCTACGCCGAGTCCGGCGGCCAGGTTGGCGACAGCGGCTACCTTGCCGGTGCCGGTGTGCGCTTCGACGTGCGCGACACCACCAAGGCTGGCGGCGCTCACCTGCACCACGGTGTGGTTGCCCAGGGCAGCCTGAGAGTCGGCGCCGCCGTGAAGGCCGAGGTCGCGCCTGGCGTGCGCCAGGCCACCGCACTGAACCACTCCGCTACCCACCTGCTGCATGCTGCACTGCGTCAGGTACTGGGCGATCACGTCCAGCAGAAGGGCTCGCTGGTCGATAGCCAGCGCCTGCGCTTCGACTTCAGCCACTTCGAGGCGATCAAGCCCGAACAGCTGAAGCAGCTGGAAGACATCGTCAACAGCGAAATCCGCAAGAACTCCGAGGTCGAGACCGAAGAGACTGATATTGAATCCGCCAAGAACAAGGGCGCCATGGCGCTGTTCGGCGAGAAGTACGGTGATCAGGTGCGCGTGCTGAGCATGGGCGGCAAGTTCTCCGTCGAGCTGTGCGGCGGTACTCACGTGTCCCGTACCGGCGACATCGGTCTGTTCAAGATCACCAGCGAAGGCGGTGTGGCTTCCGGCGTGCGCCGTATCGAAGCGGTCACCGGTAGCGCTGCGCTGGCCTACCTCAATGGCGCCGAAGAGCAGCTCAAGGAAGCGGCCGGCCTGGTCAAGGGCAGCCGTGACAACCTGCTGGACAAGCTCTCCGGCCTGATCGAACGCAACCGTCAGTTGGAAAAGGAGCTGGAACAGCTCAAGGCCAAGGCTGCCAGCGCAGCCGGCGATGACATGGCGGGCTCCGCCGTGGAAGTCGGCGGGGTGAAAGTGCTGTCTTCCCGCCTCGACGGTCTGGACGGCAAGGCGCTGCTGGCGCTGGTCGACCAACTGAAGAACAAGCTGGGCAGCGGCGTGATCCTGCTGGGCGGCGTGTTCGAAGAGAAGGTCGTGCTGGTTGCCGGCGTGACCCAGGACCTGAGCGCCAAGCTGAAAGCGGGCGATCTGATGAAGCAGGCTGCTGCGGCCGTGGGCGGGAAGGGCGGTGGTCGCCCGGACATGGCCCAGGGCGGTGGCGTCGATGCCGGCAAGCTGGACGAAGCTCTGGCGCTGGCAGTCAAGTTTGTCGAGCAGGGCCTCTAAAGGCCCTGAAATACGGGGCCCGCAGCGCGTCCGGCGGGCCTTGGCAGCATGCGGTGATGCATGTTTAATGGGCGCCCTTCAGGAATCAGGCGGCTTTTGAAATGGCTTTGATCGTACAGAAGTTTGGAGGGACCTCCGTCGGCACCGTCGAGAGAATCGAGCAGGTAGCCGAGAAGGTGAAGAAATTCCGTGAAGCGGGCGATGACATCGTCGTGGTGGTGTCCGCCATGAGCGGCGAGACCAACCGCCTGATTGGTCTGGCGAAACAGATCATGGATCAGCCGGTTCCGCGCGAGCTGGATGTGATGGTCTCCACCGGCGAGCAGGTGACCATTGCCCTGCTGAGCATGGCGCTGATGAAGCGTGGCGTGCCAGCGGTATCCTATACCGGCAACCAGGTTCGTATCCTGACTGACAGCTCGCACAACAAGGCGCGTATCCTGAGCATCGACGACGTTAACATCCGCGCAGATCTGAAAGCCGGTCGCGTCGTTGTGGTCGCAGGCTTCCAGGGCGTCGATGAGCACGGCAACATCACCACCCTGGGCCGTGGTGGCTCCGATACCACCGGCGTGGCCCTGGCGGCGGCACTGAAGGCCGACGAGTGCCAGATCTACACCGACGTCGATGGCGTCTACACCACCGATCCGCGCGTCGTGCCGCAGGCGCGCCGCCTGGACAAGATCACCTTCGAAGAGATGCTGGAAATGGCCAGCCTCGGCTCCAAGGTGCTGCAGATCCGTTCGGTGGAATTCGCCGGCAAGTACAACGTCCCGCTGCGCGTGCTGCACAGCTTCCAGGAGGGTCCGGGCACCCTCATTACCCTTGATGAAGAGGAATCCATGGAACAGCCGATCATCTCCGGCATCGCCTTCAACCGCGACGAAGCCAAGCTGACCATCCGTGGCGTACCGGATACCCCCGGCGTTGCTTTCAAGATTCTCGGCCCGATCAGTGCCGCCAATGTAGAAGTTGACATGATCGTGCAGAACGTCGCGCACGATAACACCACCGACTTCACCTTCACCGTGCACCGCAACGACTACCAGGCCGCCCTGGAAATCCTCAAGCAGACCGCTGTCGCCATCGGCGCGCGCGAAGCCACTGGCGACACCAACATTGCCAAGGTTTCCATCGTCGGTGTCGGCATGCGTTCCCACGCCGGTGTCGCCAGCCGTATGTTCGAAGCCCTGGCCAAGGAAACCATCAACATTCAGATGATCTCCACTTCGGAAATCAAGGTGTCGGTGGTCATCGAAGAGAAGTACCTCGAGTTGGCGGTCCGTGCTCTGCACACCGCTTTTGAACTCGATGCCCCCGCCCGACAGGGCGAGTAAGGCGAGTTATACCGAAAGGCGCGGCGACCCCGCGCCTTTTGTCGTTTTTGACCGTCTGACAGGAACTTTCATTCCGGCAGGACTGGTCAATACTTAGGTGAAGGATTCGTGCCCTTGAACTATGCGAATCTGCCACCATTTCTTTATTTGCAGACTGCTTATCCCGTAACACGTAAGGAGAAAGGAATGCTGATTCTGACTCGCCGGGTCGGAGAGACCCTGATGGTCGGTGACGACGTCACCGTGACTGTGCTGGGCGTAAAAGGTAATCAGGTGCGTATCGGTGTGAATGCTCCGAAGGAAGTTGCCGTGCACCGTGAGGAAATCTACCAGCGCATCCAGAAAGAGAAAGACCAAGAACCAAACCATTAATTTTTCTAAAATTTTTCTTTGCAAACGGGGAAAACCTGGATATCATGCGCCCCGTGTTGCGGAGAGGTGGCCGAGTGGCCGAAGGCGCTCCCCTGCTAAGGGAGTACATCTCAAAAGGGTGTCGGGGGTTCGAATCCCCCCCTCTCCGCCATTGCATCTCCTGGTGTGATGGGTTGTCCGGTTACGTAAGTGACTGAAAAGATTGAAAAATCTTGTTGACAGGTCAGAAGAATCGCACTAGAATTTGCGCCCTCATCAGCGCACTCATAGCTCAGCTGGATAGAGTACTCGGCTACGAACCGAGCGGTCGGAGGTTCGAATCCTCCTGAGTGCGCCATACATGAGGCAACGCGAGAGCGGGGCTTCAGTGGCGAAAGGCTAAAAAGCCTTAAGCTGCAACCAGTTGGTAAATCTGGTTAAACTTTGCCAACGACGCACTCATAGCTCAGCTGGATAGAGTACTCGGCTACGAACCGAGCGGTCGGAGGTTCGAATCCTCCTGAGTGCGCCATATACCGAAAGGGCCTGCAGCAATGCAGGCCCTTTTTCTTTGCGCTTGAAAAAAGTTGTACAGGGATAAACACAATCAGCGTTTTGCCTTGCCTATCACACAACCGTCCTCGTCGAAGTTCACCGTGCGCGCGCCGTGCTTCTTGTCTGCTTCATAGTGATAGCGCAACGTCTCGTTGTTCTGGCTGATTCTGTCCGGTCTTCCTAGTGCGCTCTCCACATCGTTGCGGGTCATTCCGGTACGCACTCTGCCTTCAATGATCGCCTTGCGTCGTGCGCTACCGGTAACGCGATTGCCACAGCCGTTCTGCTGCTCGCCAACGACGACGAAGGCCTGGCCCTCAGCGCTCTCTTCATTGCGCTTTCCTCGTGCTCCGAGTGGCTTCGGCGATGCTGATTCCTTCACGGTGGCCAGTGGCACCGGCACTCCGCTGCCCGGTGTTGAGTTGCTCGCCTCCTGTATTTCCTGCTGCCGCTCCGTGGGGCAGCCATACTGACTGAACAGCACGCTGCCATCGGCTGCGGTGCAGCGGAACACCGTGGCCGCTTCGCTGGTGGGTACCCATAACGTCAGGAGTGAATAGAGCAGGGCAGGAAGGCGCATGGTTCGCTCCGTGATGGTGGGCCTGCCTGCAGCGTAGGAGTGGAGTTTGTCAGTCGGGGCCGGGTGTCCTGTGGGAGCTTTCGGGCGTCGAACCAAGCGGTGATTCAGCAGTGAACTTTCGCCCGCAAGCGATTGTTCTGGCCGCCATTTTGTAACGCCTAATACACCCCGGAGTGTTATCATTTCCCGCATCTGCCCTCGATGGGCGCATGGGACACCACCATGGACTTACCCAGTAGTTACTCAGAACCCCGATTGCGTACACACGACCTGATGTATTGATCCCCTCTGGCCCGTTCTGCCACTGGGGGTGGAGCGTGCTATGACCGAAGTAGAAGCCAAGAAGCCGCAGGAAAGCCTGCAGGACCGCCTCAACCAGGTGGTCGACCTGCTGCACAAGCACAAGCTGGTGGAAGACCTGACGCACCGTCAGGAAGGCCAGCATCATGATCGCGTCGAGAACCTGGTCCATCGCCAGAACCTTGCGGAACTCCAACGCAAGCTGGATGAACTGCACCCGGCCGACATTGCCCACATCCTCGAATCGCTGCCGCTGGATGACCGCCTGACGGTCTGGCAATTGGTCAAGGCCGAGCGCGACGGCGACATCCTCCTCGAAGTCTCGGACTCCGTGCGGGAAACCCTGATCGCCGACATGGACGATCATGAGATCCTCGCGGCAGCTCGCGAGATGGATGCCGACGAACTCGCGGATCTCGCCCCGGAACTGCCGCGCGACGTCGTCCACGAACTGATGGAAACCCTCGACGGACAACAGCGCGAGCGTGTGCGCTCGGCTCTGTCCTACGAGGAAGACCAGGTCGGCGCCCTGATGGACTTCGAGATGGTCACCATCCGCGATGACGTCAGCCTGGAAGTAGTGCTGCGCTACCTGCGTCGCCTGAAGGATCTGCCGGGCCATACCGACAAGCTCTTCGTGGTCGACTACGACGGTGTGCTCAAGGGCGTGCTGCCGATCAAGCGCCTGCTGGTGAACGACCCGGACAAGGACGTGGCGGAAGTCATGGCCACCGATCCGGTGACCTTCAGCCCCGACGAGGACGGCTACGACGCCGCCCAGGCGTTCGAGCGTTACGACCTGATTTCCGCCCCTGTGGTGGACAAGAACGGCAAGCTGATCGGCCGTCTGACCATCGACGAGATGGTCGACCTGATCCGTGAGGAAAGCGAAAGCGAAGTGCTGAACATGGCCGGTCTGCGCGAGGAGGAAGATATCTTCGCCTCGGTATGGCGGTCGGTGCGCAACCGCTGGGCTTGGCTGGCGACCAACCTGGTCACGGCCTTTATTGCCTCGCGGGTGATCGGCCTGTTCGAGGGCTCCATCGAGAAGCTGGTGGCGCTGGCTGCGCTGATGCCTATCGTGGCCGGCATCGGCGGCAATTCCGGCAATCAGACCATCACCATGATCGTCCGCGCCATGGCCCTGGACCAGATCCAGTCCAGCAGCGCCAACCGCCTGCTGCGCAAGGAGCTGGGCGTGGCGTTGGTGAATGGCCTGGTGTGGGGTGGGGTGATCGGCCTGGTGGCCTTCTACCTGTACGGCAACTGGGAACTGGGTGCGGTGATGACCGGCGCGATGACGCTGAACCTGCTGCTCGCCGCGATGATGGGGGTCTTGATCCCCATGACGTTGCTGCGCCTGGGGCGTGACCCGGCCATGGGCTCCAGCGTGATGATCACCGCCATGACCGACAGTGGTGGCTTCTTCATCTTCCTCGGGCTGGCCACGTTGTTCCTGATGTAAATCCAGCTCCACTGAGAAAGCCAGGCAATTGCCTGGCTTTTTTATTGGTTCGAACTGCTGATCAGGAAGGCAGGAAAACGCAGGCATGAAAAAGCCGGCTCAAGGCCGGCTGTTTCGGATGTCGCGAACGAGTCAGGCGTCGTTCTGTGCCATCTCGGCATCGTGCGCGATCAGCGCGATCAGGGCGTTCTGCTGGCGGTGGGTCAGCTGGCGGAAGCGCTGCAGCAGTTCGCGTTCGTGCAGGCTGAGCTCCGGGCTGTCCAGGCGAATGCCCAGGTTGTCCTGCAGAGCGCCTTCCTGAAGCAGGCTCTGCTCGAGACGCGCAATGATCTCGGAGTTCATGCTGCGGTGGTGGCTGCGGGCGACTTCGGCGATCCGCTCACGCATGCCTTCGGGCAGACGTACGACGAATTTGTCAGCAGTGCGGCTGGAGTAGGAGGGGGTTGCCTGTTTCAATGGGCGCATACTTTAAACCTGTAAGTCAGGGAGGCCGATGCCATGGGTCAGCGTTCGTTCAGGCCCTTTGACAGCGATTTCCAATGGCCGTTCAGCGCGTCGTCAAAGCTTTTGAAAATTCATCCAATAACTTGACGTCAAACCTTCGGCATATTGTGTCTTGGGTGAAGGCTAAATGCCAGCACCAATCGTCCGAAATGAGACCGTCTAGGCAGACCTTCTTGGGATGGGACGTTCTCGAAATGGAGAAAGTTGCTTCGGAAAGAAAAGCTGGCGATGTGCCCGTTCCCGTCAGCGTAGTCGATATGTGCTGGGCGCCTGCCTGCCGTTGAGCTCCCTGATAAGGGCACTTCGTCGCGGATGTCCATGATGGCACGGTATCTGGCAGCGAGGCAGGGGAGGCGGGGTATAAAGAGTCTCGACCTTAGGTTTCACTGATATCACACAAGGTGCGGAGTATTATCCGCCCCGCGGATCAGAATTGAAGTAGCGCCGAGCCGCCGGCGCACCGAGAGTCTTATGACCCCAGGCAGACTGATTTTCCTGATGGGCCCGTCGGGCTCCGGCAAGGACAGCGTATTGCAGGCTGCCAGCGCCCCCCTGGCGGCGCTGGATTGCCGGATCGTCCGGCGCGTCATCACCCGTTCCGCCGAGGCGCGAGGGGAGGCGGCGCATTCGGTGAGCGTCGAAGAGTTCAGCCGCCTGGAACTTTCCGGTGCCTTTGCCATGAGCTGGCGCGCCAATGGCCTGCACTACGGGATTCCCCGCGAAATCGATGATTGGCTCGCTGCAGGCCACGATGTGCTGGTCAACGGCTCGCGCAAGTACCTGCCCGAGGCTCGTCGTCGTTATCCACAGTTGATTGCAGTCTTGCTGAAGGTCCGGCCCGAAGTGCTGCGCCAGCGCTTGCTCAAGCGCGGACGCGAGACGCTGACGGAGATCGAGGAGCGCCTGGCGCGCAACGCGCACTTTGCCGACGGCCTGCCCGGGCCACTGGTGGAGCTGGACAACTCGGTGGCGCTGGATGTCACGGTCGGCCATCTACTGGAGCTGCTCGCCCCGCCGGACGCGCAGGCCAGCTGAGGTCAGTCCAGTGTCAGCGACAGGCTGACACCGTGGGGTGCGAAGCCCATGGCCGCATAGAAGCGGTGCGCCATTTCCCGGTCCTGGTGACTGGAGAGCGCCAGCTTGTAGCATTTCCAGTCTCTGGCCCATTCCACCGCCCGGCCGATCAGTGCCTGGCCGATGCCTTGGCCACGAGCTCGGCTGTCGACCACCATGTCCTCGAGGATCGCCGAGCGAGCGAAGCCGTGGGCGATGTGCTCAATCAGGTGCAGGGTGCAGGTGCCCAGCAGATCGCTGTTGCGCTCGGCGATCAGGGTTACCCGTGATGGCTGCTGGTTGCCCAGCGCCAGGGCAAGCAAGGCGGTATCCGGCAGCGGATCTCGGGCTCCCAATTGTTGCAGCAGTGGGGCGAGGGCCGCCGCATCCTCGGGCGTGGCGATGCGCACGTCGAAGGTGGCGAAAGGGGAGTCAGGCAGGGCAGTGTCGTCCAAGGTCATGGTCTTTCTCCGGTTGGCGGCAAAATTATGGACCGGGCGGGTGGCAGCGGCATGACAAATCGCCCATCGGTGGTTAACATGCCGACCCGATTGTCCCGGTAGCTCAATTGGATAGAGCGTCCCCCTCCTAAGGGGAAGGTTGGTGGTTCGAGCCCACTCCGGGACACCAGCACGCCAAGGCCCGCATTTGCGGGCCTTTTTCGTTTCTGGCTGGCGTCAAGGTGAATAGCTCATGCGGTTGCGGCCGTTGTGCTTGGCGTCGTAGAGCGCCTGGTCGGCCTTGATCAGGGCCTGGCTCAGGGTGCCGTCGGCGGTGAGATGGGCGAGGCCCAGGCTGATGGTAACGCTTGGGGTTCCGGGCAGCGCGGCAGTGACGCGGCGCAATTGTTCGACGCGCGACTGTGCGTCCTCCACGCTGATGCCCCACAGGTACAGGCCGAACTCCTCGCCGCCCAGGCGGGCGAATTCGAAGTCCTGCATCTGCTCCTTGATGGCGCGCGCGACGCGGGTCAGCACTTCATCGCCGACGTCATGCCCATAGGTGTCGTTGACCCGCTTGAAATGGTCGATGTCGATCATCGCCAGGTAGCGTTGCTCGCCATCACCCCCCAGGCGCTGGCCGACGCGAGTCATGAAGGAGCGGCGGTTGGGGATGCCGGTGAGCACGTCGAGGTAGGCCTGGTCTAGCAGCAGGCGGGCCATGGCGTAGTTGTACAGCTTGGCCTTGCTCAGGTGATTGAAGATGTAGATCGACAGGGCGCTGATGAACAGCGGGTAGCAGACCAACATGCTGCGCCGCGCGTCGAAGGCCGGCACGTCGCCCAGCAGTGGGTTGAGGAAGATCCACGTCACCACCAGCACCGAATAGAAGCCCGCGTTGTTCAGTGGCATCGCGGTGGCGCTGTAGAGCACCGTTGCGGCGGCGATCACCAGCCAGGTCTGGCGCACGGCTTCGGGAATGCCATCGATCACCAGGCGCGCGCCGAGGCTGAAGGTGATGACGAAGGCCAGGTT
Organism: Pseudomonas sp.; assembly: GCF_002796985.1. Classification (GTDB taxonomy): domain Bacteria; phylum Pseudomonadota; class Gammaproteobacteria; order Pseudomonadales; family Pseudomonadaceae; genus Pseudomonas. The sequence continues at coordinate 392,976 of NZ_PEKX01000002.1, forward strand.
GAGCCAGTAGAACAGCACCGCCTTGCGCACGAAGACCGTGGCCGCAGTAATGAGGAAGAACACGCCGAGGAAGATCACCGAGACATAGGTGAAGCCCTGGCCGGCCTGGAAGCTGACGATAAGGTCGAAGAGCAGCCACATGGCAATGCTGACGGCGTAGACCAGCAGACAGAATCGGTGGAGTCGTTCGAAATCGTGCTGGAGGAATTCGGCCCTGATCCCGGCCGGAACGCTTTGCTGGAGTACTTCGGACTCAATGGTCTTGAACATGAACCGACCTGTGCGACGGTGGGATCGCGCGCGAAGATCCGAACCTGAAGCTCCCGGTGCAAGCGGGCGTGGCGCTTCAAGAAGGGGATGTTTAGGGCGTTGTAGAGGCGCTGGAATGCGCGCGCTGGTTATCCAGCAATACCTTGCCCCAGGGCCGGTAGCGCACTTCGAACACGGCACTGGCGTGGCAGCCGACGGACGTGCTGGAAGGCGCGGAAGGTTCTGCATGGAAGGGCTGGCCGGCGGCACTGGTCTGGCGGAAGGCTTCGCGGACGATGCCGACCGAACAGGGCAGCGCGGCAGCGTAGGCGTCACGCACCCGCTCGGGCAGCGCGTCGGTGCCGGCGCCATCCTGCCACCAGACCTGCACGCCCAGCCCGGCGATCTGGCCCAGCCAGTCGCCGTACACCTGCGGCGCCAGCTTGCCGCCGGAGAAGGCGCTCAGTTGCAGTGGCGCTTTCAACTGGCCGGCGAAGTCCTTGAGCTGGCGTTGCAGGGCCTGGCGACGCTCGACCGCCTGGAAGTGCCAGTCATCCAGCTCCAGCGGCAGGTACCAGGCGGCGACCGGCAGCTTCCACTGATCGCTGACTTGCCGCCGCTGCACCAGCGAGCGGCCGAGCTGGTGGCGCCAGTAAGCCTCCAGGCCGGGAGTGTCCAGCTCGCTCTGGCGCTGGTAGTAGGCCGGGTCCATGTACAGGCCGAGCACCAGTTGCAGGCCGTTGTCATGGGCGCTTTTCAGCGAACGCGCGAGCCAGCCGTTGGCGCCACCGAAGTCGGAGTCGCCGTAGGCGGTCCATTGCACGATCAGGGTCTTCGCGCCCTGGGTCGCGCTGGCGCGCCAGATCTGTTGCCATTGCGCATCGCTCAGCGAAGCGTCGACGTTCAACGGTTGGTAGAACAGGCGGTCATCGGCGTGCGCCGCAGTCGCGCAGAGGAGCAGGGCGAGGACGAACATCAGGCGGCGCATCAGAAGTTCACCTCGAGTCCCACCAGCCAGCCGTTGGCCTGTTCATAGAGATTGCCCGCCATGCCCAGTTGGTACTCGGTGCGCACGGTGACGTGGGCGCGGTAGGCGTTGTAGCGGTCCTCGCCGTACCAGTACTGCCAGCGCAGGCCGACGCCGCTGCGCAGGTCCTGGCGCCAGTCGTTGCTCGGGTCCTGCGCGGAGAACTCGGCAAAGCCGTACGGCATGATCGTCTGCGGCGAGTCCACCGGCAGTTTCCAGGTGTGGCCCTGCTGGTAGCGCGAGACCCACTGGTGATCGCCGGCGTGGGTCCACCAGGCGAAGTCGGTGTAGAGGGAGCGCTCGTCCCAGTCACTCTCGTCCACGCGCCAGTCGTTGCGGTACTCGCCCTGGTCGAGGAACGAAGCGGTGGCGCGCAGCAGGAAGTCGGTGGAGGTCTGGCCGTATTTGTCGCGCTGGCGGATGTAGCGCTCGAACTTTTCTGGCGTGCCGATCTCGTGCCAGCGCAGGCCTTCGAAGGCGTCGTCGGGGTCGCCGTCGTCCTTCACCTGATTCTGCTTGTACAGCTCGCTGTAGAGGTTGAGGTTGTAGTCACCGAAGGGCTTGTAGCGCAGGCCGAAGCCGGCGGCGAGGGTTTGGGTGTACTCCTTGCGGCCTTCGTTGCCGGCGATCGCCCGGCCATACACCGAGAGGGTGCTGCCGTTGCGGGTCGGCTCCTCGCCCAGCGCGTGGTCCCAGATGAAGGTCTGCAGGTTCTGAGACTGGGCGCGGCGGCGGTTGCCGGTCTGCCTGTCGCCATTGAGGATCGGCACCGTGGTGACGCCGGCCGGCGACCAGGTGCTGGCGAGGGTCAGGTTGTCGCGCTGGGACAGCACCTGATGCGCGCGGCGCTGGCGGAAGCGGCGGGCTTCGAGGCTGCCGTACTCGTCGTCGGCGGCGACCGGGTCTTGCTCAAGGTCGATCACCCGGCGCAGCTCGCGGCGGGCAGCAAAGCTGTCCTGGGTTTCGTCATAACGCCAGGCCAGGGTTTCGCCCAGGTGGATGTCCTCGGGGTAATCGCGGGTGGCGCGCTCCAGATACGGGATGGCGGTGCGGCGCTCTTCCGGCGTATCCGTGCCGGCCAGATGCATGCCGTATTCGGCGCGCAAGCGTGGGTTGTCCGGTTCGCGGCGAACCGCTTCGGCCAGCCAGAGTTTGCTCTGCTGTTTATCACCGGCCTTCTGCGCGCTGCCGGCGGCGTTGTAGAAGTGCTGGCCGTTGGGTTGGTGTTGTAGCGCCTGGCGCTGCCGGGAAAGCGCTTCGGGATAATCGCCTCGGGCATCGGCGATGTTGGCGCCCAGCGCCCAGTCGTCCGCGCTGTCTTTTTGCACCGGCTGCCAGTAGCGCTCGGCGGTGGCGTTGTCATTGGTGAGCAGCGCGGCGCGGCTGGCGGTGAGGCGGGCGTTGTCATTGAGTTCGCTGGCCGGCAGGTTGTTGAAGATTCGCAGTGCGCCGGCCGGGTCGCCGGCGGCCTCCAGTGCATAGGCCAGCGGCAGTTGGCTCTGCTTGTCGCCGTGGGCGATGGCGGCCTGGTAGTAGACCACCGCTTCGCCGGGGCGCGCGGGCATGGCGCAGCGGCCGAGGGCGCGTAGTTCGCCGGGGGTGTTGGAGTCCGGGCTCAGGTAGCGTTGCAGGGCGTCGCAGCGCCCGGCTTCGGCCAGGCGGCCGAGCAGATAACCGCGCGAGAGCGGGTCGGCCTTGGGCAGCAGGGCTTCGATACGGGCGACGTCCAGCGGCGTGTCGCTGCGCGCATGGATGCCGGCGAGGCGTTGCAGCAGAGCGGGCGGCAGGTTGCCGCCGCGCCGGTCGTAAGCGCTCTCCAGCAGTTGCTTGGCGCGCTCTGTGCGTCCGGCGTTGAGGGCGAGGTAGCTGGCCTGGTCCAGCGCCTTGAGGTCGCCGGTCTGGCGGTAGCGCTGCTCCCACAGCGCCGCCGCTTCGCCGGTGCGGCCATGGGCCTGCAGCAGCTCCGCGCGTTGGCGCACGGTGTCGGGCGTTTGCGGTTGGCGCGACAGCCAGGCCAGCGCCAGGTCGGTGCGCCCCTGGCGTCGCCAGGCGTCTACCAATTGGTCGCGCCGGGCGCTGTCCCAGGGTTCGGGCAGGCGAGTGTTTTCCAGCAGGTCGGTGGCCCCCAGGCGCTGGGCCAGCACCAGCCAGGTCTTCGGGTCGTCTCCGGGCTTGCACTGCTGCAGCTTCGCCAGTGCCGCCGCCTGGTCGTGGCGTGACAGCCATTCGGCGGTTTCCAGGCAGGGGCGGTTCTGCTCGTTGCTGAGTTTTGTCACCAGCGGCGCGTCGGCGCTAGCGCGGGCGACTTCGAGTAATTGCGCCTGGCGCGTTGGATCGCGGCGGTCCTGCTCCGGCAGGGTGAGCAGCCAGCGCTTGGCGACTTCGGTCTGCTCGACGGCGATAGCGCGATCGATGATCGCCAGCCGGGCCTGGCGTGCCGCGTTGGCGTCCGGCGCCTGCTGGATCAACTGCTCCAGTGGTTTCTCCTCCAGGCGCTGGGCGTAAGCATTGGCCAGGCGCCGCCAGTCGGCGGCGGAGAGCTGGTGGGCGGCGGCCAGCGGGGCGAGTTGGGCGATGGTGGTGTCCCAGTCGCGCAATTGTTCGGCCCAGTTGGCGCGGGCTTCGCGCAGCACGCGGTCGTCGTTGCGCGGCGGCAGGGTGCCGAGCCAGTCCAGCGCCTTGGCGGCGCCCTGGGTCTGACCGAGCTTGAGGCTGTAAGCCCGCCACAGTCGTACGCGCTCGTTGGCATTGCTGGTATGGGCCAGCCACAGGTTGACCTGTGCTTCCGGCGGTGGGCCGCTCTCGATCATGTCCAGACGCAGGTTGGTGAGCGCCTTGGCGCCCGCTTCGGTGCCGGTCAGGGCCTGGGCTTCCTGCTCGGCGTCGGCGAAGCGTTTCTGCTTGGCCAGTGACTGGATCAACAGGGCACGAGCTTCGGTGTTGTTCGGCACGCGGGTAAGCAGGTGGCGCATCAGGCGTTCGACTTCCGCCCAGTTGTTCTTCTTCGCTTCCTTGTAGCCCTTGTCGAGGTAGGGGAAGCTGCGGAAGCGCTGGAACTCCGTGAGCTGGTCATCGGCGGCCTGCGCCAATGGGGCGGCGATGCTCGCCAGGATCAGGCCGTAAAGCAGGGGTTGTTGCGGTTTCACACGGCCTCCCGGGCAATGCGATAGGCCTCGTGCTGTTCGCTGGCCTGTTCCTTGAGGGCTTCCTCGAGTATCTGCCGGGTGATGATGCCGCGCTTGATCAGGTGCTCGCCGAGGGAGTCCTGCTCCGGGTCGAAGTCGATCAGGGCCTGGTTGAACAGGCTCGGCGGGACCATCCCGCGGACCTGCAGCAGGGTGCCGAACAGCACCAGGTGGCTGCAGATTCGCTCCATCAGGGCCTCATCGCCCTGATGCTGTTGCAGCACATCGAGAATGGTTCGGGTCTCCTCATTCGGGTGCCGGCCGCCATACCAGTGGCGCAGGCCGATGGTCACCCGTCCCTGGGGCGCCAGGCGGCCGCGCACCGGGCGCTTGAGGTGGCGGCTGATGGCGCCGAGGGAGACCTGGCTGATCTGCTGCTCGCTGGCCAGGACCAGGGTGTTGCCCTCGATGGCCACCGGCAGTACCGCATAGCGCAGCGCCAGCTTGCGCGGCAGGGCTTCGATCAGCTTCTCGTCGAGGGTGAAGGGGTTGAGCGGCGCCCATTCCTCGCCCAGCTCCTCGGCCAGGGTGGCGACCAGTTGGGTGCTGGTGATCAGCTCGCGCAGCAATAGCTCGCGGCCCAGGCGGCGACGGACCGGGCAGGTCAACGCCGATTGCAGCTGCTCCTCGGTGATCAGGCCCTGCGCGACCAGGCGCTGGCCCAGCGGTGTGCGCTGCGGGCCGGCAAGGGCGGGGAACTCGTGGGTGGTCTTGTCCCAGGCCACCCGGCGCGAGTCGCCCATCTCCATCACCTGCTTGAGCGCGCGCAGGTTCGCGAAGAAGTTGACGAAGTTGCTCCACATCATCCGCGGCGCCGACAGTAGCCCCTCGAAGATGCCGTAGAAACGGGTGACGAACCAGAAGCGCTGGAACAGCCGGTTGAACAGCATCAGGCCATTGAGGGACAGCAGTACCACCAGCAATTGGCTGCCTTCGAGGATCGACGGGAAGCGCCACGCGTTGGGTGACAGGCTGCTGATCAGCCACATCGTGATCAGCACCAGGAACAGCAGGTTGACCAGGAAACTCAGCAGGTAGGCGATCAGCCCCCGGCGGTCGCGCCAGAGGAAGTAGTTGAGCATGGTCTTGCTGCTCCAGCCCAGGTTGCGCGTGCCCTGGAAGACGATCCCGGTGATCCACCGGGACTTCTGCCGGATGGCGTGGTGCCAGGTGCGCGGGAAGTGTTCGCGCACGCAGATGACCTGGGAGAAGCGCCGGTCCATACCCGGTACCCACTCACTCTTCAGCGCCAACTGCGGGTCGGTGATGGAGTAGCGGGCGAAGATGCACTTCATGCCTTTCTGCTTGAGGCGGAAGCCGATGTCGTAGTCCTCGGTAAGGCTCTGCACATCGAAGGCGATGCCATCGCCGTCTTCCAGCAGCGCGGCGATGGCGCGGCGGCTGAAGCAGGTGCCGACCCCGGCGCTGGGCACCTGGCCGGTCAGCGCTTCGCGCACCGGCACGTCCTTGCCGTGGTTCTCGGCGAACTCGTCGACATAGTGGCCGGCGGTGAAACCAGTCCACTCCGGGGCGTAGGGGTAGACCGGAATCTGGATCAGGTCCTTGGCCGGCAGCAGATAGTTGAACAGGCGTAGCTCCAGCGGCGAGATGACGTCTTCGGCGTCGTGCAGGATGAAGCCGGCGAACTCGATCCGCGCGTCGGCCTCGAAGCGCAGGATGGCGTCGATGATGTTGTTCAGGCAGTCGGCCTTGCTGGTCGGGCCGGGGCGCGCGCAGACCACCTTGTGCACGTTGGGGTAGTGCAGGCACACCGCGTCCACGTCCGCCTGGGTCTGCGGGTCGTTGGGGTAGGTGCCGACGAAGATCTGGTAGTTCTCGTAGTCCAGGGTGGAGGCCGCCAGGCGCGCCATCTCGCCCACCACGCCGACCTCGTTCCAGGCCGGCACCATGATCGCCAGTGGCTTCTCCGGGGCGGCGAAGAGGCGTTCCTCGTCGGCCCGGTCGAAGCGGTTGTAGATACGGAAGCGGCGTACCAGCACGCGGCCCCAGTAGACCAGGTCGATGAACAGGTCATCCAGGCCGAGCAGAAACATCAGTGCGGCGAGGATGATTGCCAGGTACTTCAGGGCATAGAGAACGTAAGTGAGGATATCGACCAGTTCGAGGCTCATTCGAACTCGCTTGGCTTGCGCGATTCACCGAACCAGGACAGCAGCCGGGCGACGATCTTCTCGCTGGCGTGGCCATCGCCGTAGGGGCTGAACACTCGGCTCATCTGTTCGTAGACCTCGTCGTCGCGCAGCAGATGGCTGGCTTCGCTGACGATGCGCGCGGTGTTGGTGCCTACCAGCACCACGGTGCCGCCCTCCAGCACAGCGGGGCGCTCGGTGACGCGGCGCAGTACCAGCAGCGGCTTGCCCAGCGCCGGGGCTTCCTCCTGGATGCCGCCCGAGTCGGTGAGGATGAGGTAGGCGCGGTCCATCAGCCAGACGAAGTGCTGGTAGTCCTGCGGGGCGATCAGGTGGATGTTGGGCTTGTCCGAGAGCAGGCCGTAGACGGCGTTCTGCACCTGCGGGTTGAGGTGCACCGGGTAGACGAAGTCCACCTCGGGGAAGCGCTGGGCCAGTTCTGCCAGGGCCTGGCAGATGCGCTCGAAGCCCTTGCCGAAGTTTTCCCGGCGGTGCCCGGTGATCAGCACCAGGCGGCGGTCGCCGGTGAACTGGGCCAGGGGCGAGTCGGCGGCGGGCTGCCAATCCGTCTCATGCAAGTGCTCGCGCATCCACAGCAGGGCGTCGATCACCGTGTTGCCGGTGACTTCGATCTGGTCGATGTTCACCCCTTCGCGCAGCAGGTTGTCGCGCGAGGCCTTGGTCGGCGGGAAGTGCAGGTCGGCGATCACCGCGGTGAGGCGGCGGTTGGCTTCCTCCGGCCACGGCTGATGGATGTTGCCCGTGCGCAAACCGGCCTCGACGTGGCCCACCGGGATTTGCCGGTGGAAGGCGGTGAGGGCGGCGATGAAACTGGTGGTGGTATCACCGTGGACCAGCACGATATCCGGGCGGTGGCGGTCGTAGCTGTCGTCCAGTTTGCCCATCATCTGCAGGGACAGGCTGTTCAGCGTCTGGCCCTGGGTCATGACGTCGAGGTCTTCGTCCACCTCCAGTTCGAAGGCGTTCAGCACTTGCTGTAGCATCTCGCGATGCTGGCCGGTGGAGCAGATACGCAGCTCGATTTCCGGGGTACGGCGAAGGACGCGGGCGAGGGGAGCCATCTTGATGGCTTCCGGGCGAGTTCCGAAAACCATGGTGACTTTGTACTTCATCAATTGCTCCTTGGGCGCACCCTTGTGAGGCCGCCTTCGGTTTTGCGTGTGGGATTTTTTCAAAGGGAATGAAAGTCGCTCAACTCCGGGCTGTCCAGCGACAACGGGTGTTGCCAGTGATACAGGTCAGGTCTATTGACCTTTTTGGGTGTTTTGTCGCCTGGCTGCAGGCCGCGTCACCAATGGGCTGGCGCCGGTTTGCCGGCAGCGCCGAGAAAAACTGTTGATGAATTTTACGAAAAGGCGGATCGGCCGATGCTGAGCGCGGAATTGAAGGCGTTCTACCGGGTGGCCAGGCTGGGCAGCATCACCCAGGCGGCGAAGAAGCTCGGCCTCAGCCAGCCGACGGTGACCACGCAGATCCGCCACCTGGAAAGCCAGTACGCGGTGGAGCTGTTCTATCGCGGCGGCCGCCGCCTGACCCTGAGCGACGAAGGCGCGCGCCTGCTGCCGATGGTCGAGGCGCTGCTGCAGCAGGAAGCCGACATCGAGTTCTACCTGCGCAACTGCGGGCAGATGCAGGGTGCCCTGCGTATTGGCGCCACCTCTCCTTATTACGTGCTCGGGCTGATCAAGAGCTTCCGCGAACGCTTCCCGCAGATCGAGGTGTCGGTGGAGATCGGCAACTCCCAGCAGGTGCTCGAATCGCTGATCGAATGCCGGGTCGACCTGGCGGCTTCGTCGCAGCAGGTGGACGACGCGCGCCTGACCCGCGTGGTGCTGGGCAGCGACCCGCTGGTGCTGGCGGTGCACCGCAGCCATCCGCTGGCGACGCTGCAGTCGGTAAGCCTGGGCGACTTGCGCAACCATTGCCTGTTGATGCGCGAGGCGGGTTCCACCACTCGCCAACTGACCGAGGCGATGTTGCAGCAGGCGGGGGTGACGCCGGCCTCGATGCTGGAGATCGGCAGCCGCGAATCGATCCGCGAGGCGGTGATCCGCAACCTGGGCGTGAGCATCATCGCTCGCCAGGAAGTGCCGGATAACCCGCAGTTGTGCGTGCTGGAAATCAAGGGCGCGAGCCGGATCGACGAGTACCTGTATTGCCTGAAGGATCGGCGCCAGGCGCGCTTGCCGAGTGCTTTCCTGGCGGTGGCGCAGGGGTAGAGAACGCTCTCTGTAGGAGCGAGCTTGCTCGCGAACAACCTGGCACAGCTACCTACCTGTAGGAGCGGACCTTGCCCGCGATCGGAGTTCCCATCCCCACCGAAATCACGGCGAAGCACGACCGTAGGATGGCGTGGAGCGAAGCGATACCCATCAATTCCCGTGCGCCGTCAGCATGGGTATCGCTGCGCTCCACGCCATCCTACTAAGTGTTCGCCGGATAGGACGGCAGGGTGCGGTTCGCGAGCAAGCTCGCTCCTACGGATGTCTGCCGAGACGCCATCACTTCCCAAATTTTTTCGCCCCCCATACCCAAATCTGCCTATGGATCTATCGGCGCACTTGGCCCTTTAGCAACAGTGCCGTCGCAATCGCTCCCTAGCATGGACCTCGTTCCTTCACGCCACGGCTCACGCGGCGTGGACCACAAGAAAACGAGGTACCGCCATGCATCCCACCGTCGCCGGCACGCCGCTCAGCGTGCGCCACATCCGCAAGCGCTTCGGCCAGTTCGTTGCCCTCGACGGCGTGTCGCTGGACGTCAAGGCCGGTGAACTGGTCTGCCTGCTCGGCCCCTCCGGTTGCGGCAAGACCACCCTGCTGCGCTGCATCGCCGGGCTGGAGCAGCAGGACGACGGCACCTTGCACCTGGGCCCGCGCGATGTATCGAAGCTGCCCCCGCAGGCGCGTGACTACGGCATCCTGTTCCAGTCCTACGCGCTGTTCCCCAACCTCACGGTGGAACAGAACATCGCTTACGGCCTCAGCTGCACCACAAAGAATGCCAGCAAGGAAGAAGCCCGCCGCCGCGTCGCCGAGATGCTCGAACTGGTCGGCCTGACCGGCAGCGAGAAGAAATACCCCGGCCAGCTCTCCGGCGGCCAGCAGCAGCGCGTCGCCATGGCCCGTGCGCTGGCGCCGAGCCCCTCGTTGCTGCTGCTCGACGAGCCCATGTCGGCGCTGGACGCCCGCGTGCGCGAACATTTGTGCGGCGAGCTGCGCCAACTGCAGAAGAGCCTGGGCATCACCACCGTGATGGTCACCCACAACCAGGACGAGGCCATGCTGATGGCCGACCGCATCGCGGTGATGAACCACGGGCGCATCGAGCAGTACGGCACCGCCCAGGCCATCTACAGCAGCCCGAGCACACCCTTCGTCGCCGAGTTTGTCGGCCAGGGCAACTGGCTGCCCTTCGAGCGCGGCATTGACGGTCACGCTCGTGTCGGCGGCCTCAACTTGCGTTTGCACAGCCAGGCGCCGAGTGCATCGGGACGGCTGTTCTGCCGCCCGGAAGCGATCAGCGTGAACCCCGCCGTGCACCAGGAAAACCTGTTCCGCGCGCAGATCCGCGAGATCACCTTCCTTGGCAACCGCTGCCGCATGAGCTTCGAGCTGGAACAACTGCCGGGCCACGCGCTGCTCGCCGAGCTGGCGCCCGAGGACATGCCGCGCCTGGGCACCCCGGATATCTGGGTGTCGCTGCCGCCCCGCAGCCTGCAGGTGTTCGCCTGAGATGGAAGCCGTGGTGAAACGCAGCCCGGCGCTGTCCGCCGGCAAGATTCGCGGCGATCTGGGTGATCGCCTGTTCGTCCGTGGCGGCAAATACCTGCTGCTGCTCCTGCTCACTCTCGCGGTACTGATGCCGCTGCTGGCCATCTTCTGGCGCGGCTTCAGCGGCGAAGCGGGGCAGGGCGGCGGCCTGGCGGCCATGGGCGAGCTGCTGCGCAGCGACAACTTCCACTGGCTGCTGGGCAACAGCCTGAAGGTCTCGCTGAGTGTGGCCTGCATCGTGGTGCCGGCGGCCTACCTGTTCGCCTATGCGCTGCAACGTACGCTGATCCCGGCCAAGGGCCTGTGGCGCGGGATTTCCCTGCTGCCGCTGCTGGCGCCGTCGATGCTGCCGGGCATCGCGCTGATCTACCTGTTCGGCAACCAGGGCCTGCTGCGCCATCTGTTGGCGGACAACATCTATGGCTTCTGGGGCATCGTCCTCGGTGAGGCCATCTACACCTTCCCCCATGCGCTGATGATCCTGCTGTCGGCGCTGTCGCTGGCCGATGCACGCCTGTTCGACGCCGCTTCGAGCATGGGGGCCGGCCCCTGGAAGGCCTTCCGCAGCATCACCTGGCCGGCTTCCCGGCAGGGTGTGTTCGCCGCCTTCTGCCTGGTGTTCACCCTGACCATCACCGACTTCGGCGTGCCGGTCGTGGTGGGCGGCGATTACCAGGTGCTGGCGCTGGAGGCCTACAAGGCGGTGGTCGGCCAGCAGCAGTTCGGCCGTGGCGCGCAGATCGGCATGATCCTGCTGCTGCCGGCACTGCTCAGTTTCGCCGTCGATACCTGGCTGCGCCGCCGCCAGGGCGACGCCATGAGCGGCCGCGCGCAGGTCTACCATCCCAAACCGTCGCGCCGCCGCGATGCCGCCTTCCTCGCCATCGTCGTGCTGATCAGCGTGGTGTTGCTGGGCGTGCTGGGCATGGCCGTGTATTCCTCGCTGGTGAAGTTCTGGCCCTATAACCTTTCGCTGTCGCTGAACCACTACGACTTCAACACCACCGCCGGCGGCGGCTGGCTGGCCTACCGCAACAGCCTGACCATGGCCACCTGCGTCGCGATCATCGGCAGTGCGCTGATCTTCACCGGCGCCTACCTGATCGAGAAGACCCGCGAGCAGCGCTGGCTGAGCCAACTGCTGCGCATGCTGTGCTTCGTGCCGATGGCCGTGCCGGGCCTCGTGCTGGGCCTGGGCTACGTGTTCTTCTTCAACCTGCCGGGCAACCCGCTGCACGTGTTCTACGGCAGCATGGCGCTGCTGGTGGTGTGCACCATTTCCCACTACCTGACCACCGCGCAGATGACCGCCACCGCCGCGCTGCGCCAGCTCGACGGCGAGTTCGAGGCCGCCGCGCTGTCGCTGAAGATGCCGCTGTGGCGCCACTACCTGCGCGTCACCGTGCCGATCTGCCTGCCGGCGCTGCTGGACATCACCCGCTACCTGTTCGTCTCGGCGATGACCACGGTCTCGGCGGCGATCTTCCTCTACAACCCCGACACCATCCTCGCCGCCGTCGCCGTGCTGAACATGGACGACTCCGGCAACGTCGGCGGCGCCGCTGCCATGTCCACCCTGATCCTGCTCACCTCCGCCGCCGTGTCGCTGCTGCTGGCCGGCGCCTCGCGCGGCCTGTTGCGCCGCTCCCAGGCCTGGAGGACGGACGCGAACCTGTAACACCGCTGGACGCTGTCGCCCCCGTCAGTACGAGGGCTCAACCCCTGACAAAACCCCGCACCTCGCGGGAGAAAAACACTGCCAAGGAGCTCCACATGTTCAAACGTCTTGCCCTCGCCGCCGCTGTGGTCGCCGGTTTCGCCGCACAGGCCCATGCCGCCGACACCGAGCTGACCGTCTATACCGCCCTGGAACCGGAGCAGCTGACCGCCTACAAACAGGCCTTCGAAGCCGAGAACCCGGACATCAGGATCAAGTGGGTGCGCGACTCCACCGGCATCGTCACCGCCAAGCTGCTGGCCGAGAAGGATCGCCCGCAGGCCGACGCCGTCTGGGGCCTGGCCGCTTCCAGCCTGGCCATCCTCGACCAGCAGGGCATGCTGGAGAAGTACGCGCCCAAGCACCTGGACGCCATCGGCAAGAACTACCGCGACCCGGCCAACCCGCCGGCGTGGGTCGGCATGGATGTCTGGGCCGCGACCATCTGCTTCAACACCGTCGAGGCCGAGAAGCTGGGCCTGGAGAAGCCGGTGAGCTGGCAGGACCTGACCAAGCCCGAGTACAAGGGCAAGATCGTCATGCCCAATCCGGCTTCCTCGGGCACCGGCTTCCTCGATGTCTCCGCCTGGCTGCAGACCTTCGGCGAGAAGCAGGGCTGGGCCTACATGGACGCGCTGCACGAGAACATTGGCCAGTACGTCCACTCCGGCTCCAAGCCGTGCAAGCTGGCCGCCGCTGGCGAGTTCCCGATCGGCATCTCCTTCGAGTACCCGGCTGTGCAGCTCAAGCGCCAGGGTGCGCCGCTGGACATCGTCCTGCCGAAGGAAGGCCTGGGCTGGGAAATCGAAGCCACCGGCATCGTCAAGGGCACCCAGCATGAAGCTGCCGCGAAGAAGCTCGCCGACTTCTCCGCCAGCCCGAAAGCCATGGAGCTGTACAAGGAAAACTTCGCCGTGCTGGCCCAGCCGGGCATCGCCAAGCCGCAGACCGAACTGCCGGCCGACTACGAACAGCGCCTGATCAAGAACGACTTCGCCTGGGCCTCGAAGAACCGCGACGAGATCCTTGCCGAGTGGCGCAAGCGCTATGACGGCAAGTCGGAAAAGGTTGCTCAGAAGTAAACTTTGACGCCGATGGCTCCCTCTCCCCAACCCTCTCCCTGAAGGGAGAGGGGGCTCTTCGCCCCGCAGGAATACCCCATGACCCACACCCACTGCGACGTCGCCATCGTCGGCGCCGGCATCCTCGGCCTCTCACACGCCTATGCCGCCGCCCGCCGCGGCCTGTCCGTGCGCGTCTTCGAGCGGACTGCCACTCCCCTGGGCGCCTCGGTGCGCAACTTCGGTCAGGCGCTGGTCACCGGCCAGCCGCCGGGCGTGATGTCGGACCTGGCCCGTGCCAGCCGGCCGATCTGGGCGCAGTGGGCGGAGGGCGCCGGGTTCTCTCTGCGGCGTAACGGCTCGCTGTTGTTCGCCCGCACTGAAGCCGAGGAACACCTGCTGGAGGCCTTCTGCGCCGGCCGCGGCAAAGAGCTGGACTACCGCGTGGGCCTGTTGCGCGGCAGCGAACTGAACGACCTCTACCAGGGCCACTTCCGCCACCATCGCGCGGCGTTGCTGGGCTTCGACGACCAGCAGCTGTATTCCCGCGAGGCGCTGCCGAGCCTGATCGACTACCTGCGCCGCGAGCACGGTGTGGCGTTCCACTTCTCCACCCTGGTGCGTGATGTCGACACCGGCGTGCTGCGCACCACGGCGGGTACCTTCACTGCCGGGCAGGTAATCGTCTGCTCCGGCCACGACTACCAGACGCTGCTGGCTGAGGTCATCGCACCGCTGGCGCCGCAGGTGTGCCGGCTGCAGATGCTGCGCGCCCGCCCGCAGGTCGACCTGGGCCTCGCCCATTCGATTCTCACCGGCCTGAGCTGCGTGCATTACGGCGCTTTCTCCGACCTGCCCGAGGCCGAGGCGGTGCGCGAGCAGATTCGCCGCGAGACGCCGGAGCTGGAAGAGCAGGGCATCCACCTGCTGGTTAGCCCGACGCCCCATGGCGAGCTGATCATCGGTGACTCCCACCACTACGGCAGCGACGCGGCGCCGTTCAACGCCGAGTTCGTCGACCGGCTGATGCTGGAACTGGCCGAGGACACCCTGGGTATGCGCGTCGAGGTCATCGAGCGCTGGCAGGGCGTGTATGGCTCGCGCGGGCCGGGGCCGTTCTCGGTCTTGCAGGCTGCCGACGGCATCACCGCCGTGCTGATGCACACCGGCGTGGGCATGAGCATCGGTCCGGCGTTGGGCGAGCGCACCGTCGCGGGCCTGTTCGGCTGACACGGGGCTGTCATTTGAGGGTCACGGGCTTCTGGTAACACCAAAGGGCGGGCGTGCCTTGCTCTTCGTAGGGGCGAGCTTGCTCGCGAACAGTCCGTGCCGTGCGGGTTCGCGAGCAAGCTCGCTCCTACACGCACGTCCCACTTGCGTGCGCAGAAATCCATGAACCACAGCATCGTCCAGAGCCACCAGGATTCCGACCTGTTCGGCCTGCTTTATGGCTTCAGCTTTCGCCCCGACCAGCCGGGCCTGGAGATCGATTCGCCCACCGCCCTGCAACGCCTGCGGGAGCCGCGCGCGGCGGACGAATTCCTCTGGTTGCACCTGAACCTCGCGCATGCGGCCTGCGAGCGCTGGATGAAGTCGCACCTGGATCTGCCCGACTATTTCTTCGAGACCCTGCGCGAAGGCTCGCGCTCCACCCGCATCGAACACGTGGACGGCGCGCTGCTGGCGGTGGTCAACGACGTGGTGTTCGACTTCAGCAGCCGCATGTCCTCGGACGTTGCCACCTTGTGGGTTTGCGCCCGCGGCCGCCTGCTGGTCACCGCCCGTGCGCAGCCACTGCGCTCAGTGGACACGCTGCGCTCCTCGGTAAAGCACGGCGAGAGCTTCAATTCGCCGCTGGAACTGCTGATCCACCTGCTGCGCGACCAAGGCGAAATCCTCACCCGCATCGTCCGCGAGACCAGCATCAGCGTGGATCGCATCGAGGACCAACTACTGTCCGCGCGGCTCTCCGCCAGCCGCGCGGACCTGGGCGCCATGCGCCGTGTGCTGGTGCGCTTGCAGCGCCTGCTGGCGCTGGAGCCGGGCTCGCTGATGCGCCTGCTCAACCGCCCGCCAGTGTGGCTGACGGAGGACGACGTGCGCGTGCTGCGCGAGGCCACCGAGGAGTTCTCCCTGGTGATCAATGACCTCACCGCGCTGGGCGAACGCATCAAGCTGCTGCAGGAAGAGATCGCCGCGAAGATCAACGAGCAGAGCAACCGCACGCTGTTCACCCTCACCGTGGTCACGGTGCTGGCGCTGCCGATCAACATCATCGCCGGCTTCTTCGGCATGAACGTCGGCGGCATTCCCTTCTCCGGCGACCCGGAGGGCTTCTGGATACTCGTGGTGCTGGTGGCCAGCTTCACCGGCCTGGCCGGGCGCTGGGCGTTCCGCAAGCGCGACGATTACTAATCGAGCCCGGACATTGTTGCACCCTGTAGGAGCGCGCCCCTACAGGCCTACACCGGCGCAACCAGCCTGCGTAGGAGCGGACTCTGTCCGCGATCGATTTCCGGCTGCTCCGAGCTGGCCGGCTGCACATCGCGGACGAAGTCCGCTCCTACGCTCAGGTCGACCCCCAGCGCAGGCAAAAAAAGACCGGCTCAAAGGCCGGTCGAGGGGGAAGAAATCGTCGTCAGCGGCAGACGCGGGCGATGGCCGCCGCCAGGTGGTCGAGGCGCTCGCCGTCGAGCCCGGCAATGTTGGCGCGGCCGCTGCTCACCAGGTAGATGCTGTGCTCCTCGCGCAGGATGCGTACCTGCTCGGCCTGCAGGCCGGTGTAGGAGAACATGCCGCGCTGGATCGCGATGTGCGCGAAGCGCTCCGCCAGCCCGTGGGGGCGCAAGGCTTCCACCAGGCCGACCCGCAGCTCGGCGATCCGCCCGCGCATGCCGTCCAGTTCTTCCAGCCAGAGGTTCTTCAGTTCCGGGTCGCCGAGGATGGTCGCGACCACTTCCGCGCCATGAGCCGGCGGAGTGGACCAGAGGCTGCGGGCGAACAGCGCCAGTTGGCTGCGGATGTCGGTGAGCTTGTCGGCGTTCTCGGCGCAGACGATCAGCGCGCCAACGCGGTCGCGGTAGAGGCCGAAGTTCTTCGAGCAGGAGCTGGTGATCAGCACTTCCGGCAGGCTTTCAGCCAGCAGGCGCACGGAGTACGCATCCTCCTCCAGCCCGTCGCCCAGGCCCTGGTAGGCGAAGTCCAGCAGCGGCAGCAGTTCGCGGCGGCGGACGATCTCCAGCACGCGCTGCCACTGCTCATGATCCAGATCGAAGCCGGTGGGGTTGTGGCAGCAGGCATGCAGCAGCACCACGTCGCCCTGGGGGATTTTCTCCAGCATGGCGAACATGGCTTCCGCGTCGAGGCGGTTGTCCGCGCCGACGTAGGGGTAGTGCTTGATCGGTACGCCAGCGGCGGCGAACAGGGTCTCGTGGATCGGCCAGGTCGGGTCGCTCAGCCAGATGCTCTTGCCCGGCAGGCAATGGGCGATGAACTCCGCCGCCAGGCGCAGGGCACCGGTGCCACCGGGCGTCTGGGTGGCGTCGGCGCGCGAATCGGCCAGCAGCGGCGAGGTGACGCCCAGTACCAGCTCGCACAGGCGCGCGGCAAACAGCGCGTCACCGTGGCTGCCGACGTAGCTCTTGGTGGTTTCGCTATCCACCAGGCGCTGTTCGGCGAGCTTCACCGCGCGGGGGATCGGGGTGAGGCCCTGGGCGTCCTTGTAGACGCCCACGCCAAGGTCGAGCCGCGCGGGATTGGGGTCCGCCCGGTAGGCTTCGAGCAGGCCCAGGATCGGGTCGCCCGGTACGCGGGTAACCTTGGCGAAGTGCTTCATTTGCGTCCCTCTGCTTTCGCGGCCAGCTCGTCGGTGCGCGCGGCCATGATGAAGTCGTTGCGGTGCAGGCCCTTCAGCTCGTGGCTCCACCAGGTGACGGTGACCTTGCCCCACTGGGTCAGCAGGTCGGGGTGGTGGCCCTCTTCCTCGGCGATGGCGCCCACCGCGTTGGTGAAGGCCAGGGCGTGCCTGAAGTTCTTGAACAGGAAGACCCGCTCCAGTTCCATGTGGTTGTCGCGGACCTCGATGTTCCAGTCCGGGATCTGCTTGATCAGCACCGCCAGTTCTTCGTCGGACACCTTCGGGGCGTCGGCGCGGCAGGCTTCGCAATGGGCTTGGGTGAGTGCGGTCATGAAAGGGTTCTCCTTGTCGTGGGTGGCATAGGAGTGCGCTCGCGAACCATCTTAGGCTCGCGAGCACGTCTCATCCTAGGCACAGATGGGATCGATTGCAGCGGATCAGGCAGCCTGTTTCGGCGGAAACTTCGGCGCGTGCAGGCCCAGGTGCATGGCTTCGCGCACCAGCGCCATGATGTCTTCGTGGGCCAGCTCGAACAGGCGCTTGAGCTCGGGCAGCACGAAATACAGGGGCTGCAGGATGTCGATGCGGTAAGGCGTGCGCATGCATTCCAGCGGGTTGAAGGCCTGGTGCTCGGGCTCGCCGGAGAGGCTGTAGACCGTTTCCCTGGGCGAGGAGAGGATGCCGCCGCCGTAGATGCGCAGGCCCTGCGAGGTATCCAGCAGGCCGAACTCGATGGTCATCCAGTAGAGGCGGGCGAGGTACACCCGTTCTGCCTTGCTGGCGGCCAGGCCGAGCTTGCCGTAGGTGTGGGTGAACTCGGCGAACCAGGGGTTGGTGAGCAGAGGGCAGTGGCCGAAGATCTCGTGGAAGATGTCCGGCTCCTGCAGGTAGTCCAGCTCTTCCGGGGTGCGGATAAAGGTGGCGACGGGGAATTGCTGGCTGGCCAGCAACTCGAAGAAGGTCTGGAACGGGATCAGCGCCGGCACCCGCGCCACGCGCCAGCCGGTGGCGGCCTGGAGCACCTGGTTGACCTCGCCCAGTTGCGGGATTCGCTCATGGGGCAGGCTGAGCTGCTCGATGCCGTCCAGGTATTCCTGACAAGCGCGGCCCTCGATCACTTTCAGTTGGCGGGTGATCAGGGTATTCCAGACCTGGTGCTCGGTTTCCGGGTAGTGGATGAAACCGTGCTCGTCAGGTTGGCGGGCCACGTACTGCGTTGTCTTCATGGAGCCTCCGGCGTCGAGCTGCCTGTTCTTGTGATGACTCACAAATAGCGCGATGCGTGCCGGCAAACAGCCCCCTGGGCGCTGCGTTGGCGGGCGAGTTGCAGGGCAATCCGTAAAGAAATGATTACGGATGGCGGCGCGGGCAATCGGCCATGGCTTGAAGCTGCGGTCATCTGTCACATATTCTTGACGATAATTTCCGGCCGCCTTGCGAAAATCCGCGCCGGAGCGCCCACCACAACGACAACCACGGGCCCGCCATGCGCATCAAAGTGCACTGCCAGAACCGCGTCGGCATCCTGCGCGACATCCTCAACCTGCTGGTCGACTACGGCATCAACGTCAACCGCGGCGAGGTCGGCGGCGAGCAGGGCAACGCCATCTACCTGCTCTGCCCGAACCTCATCAACCTGCAGTTCCAGTCGCTCAAGCCCAAGTTCGAAGCGGTGCCCGGCGTATTCGGCGTCAAGCGCGTCGGCCTGATGCCCAGCGAGCGCCGCCACCTGGAGCTGAATGCGCTGCTGGCGGCGCTGGAGTTTCCGGTGCTGTCCATCGATATGGCCGGGCAGATAGTCGCGGGCAACCGCGCCGCTGCGCAGTTGCTGGGCGTACGCGTCGATGAAGTGCCGGGCATCCCGCTGTCGCGCTACGCCGAGGACCTCGACCTGCCGGAATTGGTGCGAGCCAACAAGGCGCGCATCAATGGCCTGCGGGTGAAGGTGAAAGGGGACGTGTTCCTCGCCGACATTGCGCCGCTGCAAACCGAGCATGACGAAAGCGAAGCACTGGCCGGCGCCGTGCTCACGCTGCACCGCGCCGACCGCGTCGGCGAGCGCATCTACAACGTGCGTCGCCTGGAGCTGCGCGGCTTCGACAGCATCTTCCAGAGCTCGCGGGTGATGGCTGCCGTGGTGCGCGAAGCACGCCGCATGGCGCCGCTGGATGCACCGCTGTTGATCGAGGGCGAGACCGGTACCGGCAAGGAGCTGCTGGCCCGCGCCTGCCACCTCGCCAGCCCGCGTGGACAGTCGCCGTTCATGGCGCTGAACTGCGCTGGCCTGCCCGAATCCATGGCCGAGACCGAGCTGTTCGGCTACGGCCCCGGCGCCTTCGAAGGCGCGCGCCCGGAAGGCAAACTCGGCCTGCTGGAGCTGACCGCCGGCGGCACCCTGTTCCTCGATGGCGTCGGTGAAATGAGCCCGCGCCTGCAGGCCAAGCTCCTGCGCTTCCTGCAGGACGGTTGCTTCCGCCGCGTGGGCAGCGACGAGGAGGTGTACCTGGACGTGCGGGTGATCTGCGCGACCCAGACGGACCTGTCCGAGCTCTGCACCAAGGGCGAGTTCCGCCAGGACCTCTACCACCGCCTCAACGTGCTGTCGTTGCACATCCCGCCGCTGCGCGAATGCCTGGATGGCCTGGAGCCGCTGGTGGAGCACTTCCTCGATCAGGCCAGCCGGCAGATCGGTTGTGCGCTACCCAAGCTCTCGCCGCAGGCGCTGGACCGCCTCGGCCGCTACCACTGGCCGGGCAACGTGCGGCAGCTGGAGAACGCGCTGTTCCAGGCGGTTTCGCTGTGCGAAGGCGGCACCATCCGCCCCGAGCACATCCGCTTGCCGGACTACGGTGCGCCGCATCCGCTGGGGGATTTTTCACTGGACGGTGGGCTGGATGCCATCGTTGGCCGATTCGAGAAGGCGGTGCTGGAGCGGCTCTACCGCGAGCACCCGAGCAGCCGGCAACTGGGCAAACGGCTAGGGGTGTCGCACACCACTATCGCCAACAAGCTGCGCATGCATGGGCTGGGGCACAACGAGGAGCCTTGACGTTGTGAGACGTGGGAGCGAGCGGTCTGCGAAGAGCATCCACCGGACGCGGAAAAACAAAACCCCGGCATCAGGCCGGGGTTTTTCATTCGCATTCCGTCAGCCTGCGGTCACTGCGCCGCCCGCGCGAACAACCCGGCCGCCTGCTGCATGCGGGTGATGTACTGGACGATCTCGCGCTCGGCATCGAAGCGGGTGAAGTAGGGCCCTTCGAGCGTGCCCTCACGGGTAGAGAAGAAGTACTGCCCATTGACCGAACTGATGCGGTCGCTGCGGTAGTGGGTGGCCGCCTGACTGTCGTTGACCCGTTGTCCCAACATGAACTGACCTCCCGAACCAAAGGATTAATGAGAACGAGTGTATGCCGCAAAGCCGCACAGTGCCGGGGTCGCAGGGGAATGGCGACGAACGGCGGGGTTTTGTTTCAGCAATGAAACAGCCCCGTCATCCGGCTGTTAGCCAGCCTTGTCTATGCTCAGTGTCCGGCGACAATCGTCGCTGAGCAGGGTCTCGGAAAGTTGAGTATTTTGGTTATAAGAAAATCAAAATATATTCTTTTTAATGCGTAAAGACCTTGTGCATAGTGGCTACCAACACGAACAAGGAGAGACCCATGAGCTTGCGACTTGGCGACATCGCCCCCGACTTCGAACAGGAATCCAGCGAAGGCCGCATCCGTTTCCATGAATGGCTCGGCAACAGCTGGGGCGTTCTGTTCTCCCACCCGGCCGACTTCACTCCGGTGTGCACCACCGAGCTGGGCCTGACCGCCAAGCTCAAGGATCAGTTTGCCGCCAAGGGCGTCAAGGTGATCGCCCTGTCCGTCGACCCGGTGGACTCCCACGTGAAGTGGATCGAGGACATCAACGAGACCCAGAACACCGTGGTCAACTTCCCGATCATCGCCGACGCCGACCGCAAGGTCTCCGAGCTGTACGACCTGATCCACCCGAACGCCAACGACACCCTCACCGTGCGTTCGCTGTTCGTCATTGACCCGAACAAGAAGGTGCGCCTGACCATCACCTACCCGGCAAGCACCGGGCGCAACTTCAACGAGATCCTGCGCGTCATCGACTCGCTGCAGCTCACCGACAACCACAAGGTCGCCACGCCCGGCAACTGGCAGGACGGCGACGACGTGGTGATCGTGCCCTCGCTCAAGGACGAGGAAGAGATCAAGCAGCGTTTCCCCAAGGGCTACCGCGCAATCAAGCCGTACCTGCGCCTGACGCCGCAACCGAACAAGTGACTCTCCGCTTCCCATCCGGGGAGTCACTGCGCGAGCAAACCTCGAGCGGAAATCGGGCCGGTTCGCCGGCCTGTTTTTTATCCTTCATGCGCGGACCACGCCGCGCTTTTTTATTCAAGCTCTGACTTACCCGCCAAACGGGGAGAAGACGTCAGCCCACGCCAAGGAGAACGACCATGGGTCATTCCACCTGGCGCCGCAGCCTGGCCGTCGCTCTTCTCGCGAGCCTGCCGATCGGCGCCTACAACAGCCCCGCCCAAGCCGCCGACGCAACCGCACCCGCTCCACCGAAAGAGCTGCGCCTGGATTACGCCTACTACGCACCCACCAGCCTGGTGCTCAAGCACTTCGGCTGGCTGGAGAAGTCCCTCAAGCCGCAAGGCACGCAAGTGCGCTGGGTGTTCAGCCAGGGCAGCAACCGTTCGCTGGAGTACCTCAACGCCGGCAGCACCGACTTCGCCTCCACCGCAGGCCTCGCCGCCGTGCTCAGCCGCGCCAACGGCAGCCCGCTGAAGACTGTCTACATCGCCAGCCGCCCGGAGTGGACCGCGCTGGTGGTGCCCAAGGATTCGCCGCTGAAATCCGTCGCCGATCTCAAGGGCAAGAAGATCGCCGCCACCAAGGGCACCGACCCCTACCTGTTCCTGCTGCGCAGCCTGCAGCAGGCCGGGCTGGACAAGAACGACGTGGAGATCGTCCACCTGCAGCACCCGGACGGCCGCGCCGCACTGGAGCAGGGCAGGGTGGACGCCTGGGCCGGCCTCGATCCGCACATGGCCGCCAGCGAGCGGCAGGCCGGTTCGCGGCTGCTGTACCGCAATGTCGACTTCAACAGTTACGGCGTGCTCAGCGTCACCGAGAAGTTCGAGAAGGAACAGCCGCAACTGATCAAGCAGGTCATTGCCGCCTATGAAGAGGCGCGTCAGTGGGCCGTGGCGCACCCGGAGGAGACCGCGAAGCTGCTCGCCGAGGAAGCCAAGCTGCCGCTGGAAGTGGCGAAGCTGCAACTCTCTCGCACCGACTTCAGCAAGCCGCTGCCGGGCGCCGAACAGGTGGCCGCGCTGAAGGCTGCCGCTCCGATCCTGCTGGAAGAGCAACTGGTGCGCCCGGGGACTGACGTCACCGCCGTGGTCGATCAACTGATCGCGCCGCAACTGGCCGGCGAAGTGATCGGCAAGCCCGCTGTCGCCAGGGCGGAGCAGTAGTCCATGCCACCCCAGAGCCTGCCAACCCCGAGCCTGCGCCTGGCCCGCCAGCGTCGCGGACTGAAACTGCGCTGGCCACGGCTGAGCTGGCGCGCCTGGCTGGTGCCGCTGCTGCTGTGTGCGGCGCTGGAGCTGTCGGTGCGCGTCGGCTGGCTGGCCGAGCACCAGATGCCCGCACCCAGCAGTGTCGCGCTGACCCTCTGGCAACTGGCCCAGGGCGAGCTCTGGAAGCATGTCGCCGCCAGTCTGGCGCGGGTCGCTGCCGGCTTCTTCATCGGCGCGGCGGCCGCCGTGTTGATCGGCACCTGGGTGGGCCTCAGCCAGCGTGCCGAGGCCTATCTGGAGCCAACCTTCCAGGCGCTGCGGGCCATCCCCAGCCTCGCCTGGGTGCCTTTGCTGCTGCTTTGGCTGGGCATCGACGAAACCCCGAAGATCGTGCTGATCGCCCTGGGCGCCTTCTTCCCCGTGTACCTCTCGCTGGTGGCCGGCGTGCGCAACGTCGACCGCAAGTGGGTGGAGCTGGGCCGCCTGTATCACCTGTCGCCCTTCGCCCTGGTGCGGCGCATCCTCCTGCCGGCGGCATTGCCGAGCCTGTTCACCGGCCTGCGCGGCGCGCTGAGTTTGAGCTGGATGTTCCTCGTCGCCGCCGAACTGATCGCCGCCACCCGCGGCCTGGGCTATTTGCTCAGCGATGGCCGGGAAACCTCGCGGCCAGACATCGTCATCGCCGCCATCCTGGTGCTGGCGGTGCTCGGCAAGCTCAGCGACAGCCTGCTCAAGGCGCTGGAGCAGCGCGCGCTGGCCTGGCGCGATACCTTTCTGGGCAATCGTCCTCAGGAGCAGGGAGACAACTGATGAGCGCTCTGCTGGAACTGCGTGACATCCGCAAAAGCTTCTCCGGCGTGCGAGTGCTGGACGACGTCAGCCTGAGCCTGGCGCCGGGCGAGGTGGTCAGCCTGCTCGGCCCCAGCGGTTGTGGAAAAAGTACGCTGCTGCGCATCGCTGCCGGGCTGGACGACGAGTTCGCCGGCTCGCTGGAGCGCAACCCGCTGCTGGGTTTCGGCCCGGATGGCGACACCGGTCGTGGCGGCGGTGGCGTCGGCGTGGTGTTCCAGGAGCCGCGCCTGCTGCCCTGGCTGACCGTGGCGCAGAACATCGGCTTCGCCGACGGCTGGCTGGCCGACGATCAGCGCATCGAGCACCTGCTGCGCGACGTCGGGCTGGAAGGCAAGGGCGACCTGCTGCCCAAGCAACTCTCCGGCGGCATGGCCCAGCGCGCGGCCATCGCCCGTGGCCTCTACGGGCGGCCGCAGGTGCTGCTGCTGGACGAACCCTTCAGCGCGGTGGACGCCTTCACCCGCATCCGCCTGCAGGACCTGATCCAGCAACTGGCGCTGGAGTACGACATCAGCATCCTGCTGGTCACCCACGACCTCGACGAAGCCTTCTACCTCAGCGACCGTGTCCTGCTACTGGGCGGCACCCCCAGCCGCCTGCGCCGCGAATTCCCCGTGCCGCTGCCGCGCCCGCGTGACCGCCGCGCGGTGGAGCTGGCCTTCCTGCGTGGCGAAGCGCTGACCGAGTTGCACCAGTCCCACGTCATCTGACTCTTCGCTCTGCGTAGGATGGCGTGGAGCGTAGCGATACCCATCGATCCGAGCGCGCCGGCTGGCAGCATGGGTATCGCTGCGCTCCGCCCATCCTACGAGCCCCGCGTGAAGAGGTTCGCGAGCAAGCTCGCTCCTATATTTAAAACAAAATCGCATAACTAAATGAATAAATACCATTTATTGGAATATGAGGAGGGCTGTTAAGGTCTATGCACATTGGTTAGCAGGCCGGCATTTGTACCGGCCTGATCGTTATAAGGAAGCGTGCAGATGTATGTAGTCACCCTTGCCGGCAGCCCGAGCCAGCGTTCCCGTTCCGGTGTCCTGCTGGACATCGCGCGGAACTGGCTGCACGCCCACGGTGCCGAGGTGCGCTCCTACTCCGTGCACGACTTCCCGGCGGACGACCTGCTGCACGCACGCTTCGACAGCCCGCGGGTGGTCGAGCTGATAGAACAAGTCCTGCGCGCCGACGGCCTGGTGATTTCCACCCCGGTGTACAAGGCGTCCATCGCCGGTGCGCTGAAGGTCATTCTCGACCTGCTGCCAGAGCGCGCCCTGGCACACAAGGTAGTGCTGCCCCTGGCCACTGGCGGCAGCAACGCTCACATGCTGGCGGTGGACTACGCGCTCAAGCCGGTCCTCGCCGCGTTGAAGGCCCAGGAAACCCTGCACGGCGTGTTCGCCGAGGAGCGCCAGGTGCAATACCCCGAGGGCAATACCCCGGCGCGCCTGGAACCGACCCTCGAACACCGCCTGCTGGAATCCCTGGAACAGTTCCACGGCGCCCTGGCGCGCCGGCCCAAACCCATCGACCCGAACCTGCTCAACGAACGGCTGATCAACGCCCGCTGGAGCATCTGAGCCACACCCGGAACCGGACCCAACGCAGGTGTACGCCAAGCCCCGACCCGGCAGGCGGCCACTGTGTCAAACCCACAGCTTCAAACAACTACAGGCCCTCACTGTCCCGTCAACGGGACCGCAGGTCCGGCAAGCACACTCGATAAAGGAGCACTCCATGCGGACCCTCACTTTGCGTAGTGGACTGGCGGCCCTGCTGATTGCGGCCCTGTCCTACAACGCCCAGGCAGACGAACAACCCGGTACCGTGCGTATCGGCTACCAGAAGTACGGCACCCTGGTGCTGCTCAAGGCTCGCGGCACGCTGGAGAAGCGCCTGGCCGAGCAGGGCGTCAAGGTGCAATGGACCGAGTTCCCCGGCGGCCCGCAACTGCTGGAAGGCCTCAACGTCGGCAGCATCGACTTCGGCGTCACCGGCGAAACCCCGCCGGTATTCGCCCAGGCCGCTGGCGCCGATCTGGTCTACGTCGCCCACGAACCGCCGGCACCGACCAGCGAGGCGATCCTGCTGCCCAA
Source organism: Pseudomonas sp. (assembly GCF_002796985.1). GTDB lineage: Bacteria > Pseudomonadota > Gammaproteobacteria > Pseudomonadales > Pseudomonadaceae > Pseudomonas. The sequence continues at coordinate 418,511 of NZ_PEKX01000002.1, forward strand.
GGATTCGCCGATCCAATCCCTCGCCGAACTCAAGGGCAAGAAGGTCGCCCTGAACAAGGGCTCCAACGTGCATTACCTGCTGGTACGCGCCCTGGAGAAAGCCGGCCTGAAATACACCGACATCCAGCCCGTGTACCTGCCGCCGGCCGACGCCCGCGCCGCCTTCGAGCGCGGCAGCGTGGATGCCTGGGTGATCTGGGACCCGTACCAGGCCGCCGCCGAGAAGCAGCTCTCCGCCCGCACCCTGGTGGATGGCAGCGGCCTTGTGGATAACCACCAGTTCTACCTGGCGACCCGCCCCTACGCGACCAACCACCCGCAGGTGATCACCACCCTGATCGACGAAGTGCGTTCAGTGGGCGAGTGGTCGCAACAGAACCCGCAGCAGGTCACCGATCAGGTCGCGCCGCTGCTCGGCCTGCCGGCGGACATCACCTTCACCGCCGTGAAACGCCAGGGCTATGGCGCCCAGCCGATCACCCCGGAAGTCACCGCCGCGCAACAGAAGATCGCCGACACCTTCACTCAACTGAAGTTGATCCCGAAGGCGCTGAGCATCAAGGACGTGGTCTGGACGGCGCCGGCCAAGGTGGCCGCCCAGTAACCGCCCCGCTTTTCGTAGGAGCGAGCTTGCTCGCGAACCCGCCCGGCTCAAGAGCTTCCGGGAAATCCGTTCGCGAGCAAGCTCGCTCCTACAAAGGCAACACGAAACACCCGAATCCCATCATCGCGCGGCTACGCCACGCCGGCGCGCTTAACTGGAGTTACTGCGATGAGTCTGAACATCTTCTGGTTCCTGCCGACCCACGGCGACGGCCACTACCTGGGTACCGCCGAAGGCGCCCGCGCCGTGGACCATGGTTATCTGCAACAGGTCGCCCAGGCCGCCGACCGCCTCGGTTTCGGCGGCGTGCTGATCCCCACCGGCCGCTCCTGCGAGGACTCCTGGCTGGTCGCTGCCTCGCTGATCCCGGTGACCCAGCGCCTGAAGTTCCTGGTCGCCCTGCGCCCGGGCATCATTTCCCCGACCGTGGCCGCCCGCCAGGCCGCCACCCTCGACCGGCTCTCCGGCGGCCGCGCGCTGTTCAACCTGGTGACCGGTGGTGACCCGGATGAACTGGCCGGCGATGGCCTGCACCTGAGCCACGCCGAGCGCTACGAAGCCTCGGTCGAGTTCACCCGCATCTGGCGCCGCGTGCTGGAAGGAGAGACCGTCGACTACGACGGCAAGCACCTGCAGGTGAAGGGCGCCAAGCTGCTCTATCCGCCGATCCAGCAGCCGCGTCCGCCGCTGTATTTCGGTGGCTCTTCCGATGCCGCCCAGGATCTGGCCGCCGAGCAGGTCGAGCTGTACCTGACCTGGGGCGAACCGCCGGCCGCCGTCGCCGAGAAGATCGCCCAGGTCCGTGAGAAGGCTGCCAAGCAAGGCCGGACGGTGCGCTTCGGCATCCGCCTGCACGTGATCGTTCGCGAGACCAACGCCGAAGCCTGGCAGGCCGCCGACCGCCTGATCTCTCACCTGGACGACGACACCATCACCCGCGCCCAGGCCTCGCTGGCACGCTTCGATTCCGTCGGCCAGCAACGCATGGCCGCCCTGCACGGCGGCAACAAGGACAACCTGGAAGTCAGCCCCAACCTCTGGGCCGGTGTTGGCCTGGTGCGTGGCGGCGCGGGTACCGCATTGGTTGGCGATGGCCCGACCGTGGCGGCGCGCGTGAAGGAGTACGCGGACCTCGGCATCGACACCTTCATCTTCTCCGGCTACCCGCACCTGGAAGAGTCCTACCGGGTCGCCGAACTGCTCTTCCCGCATCTGGAACTGGCTCAGGCACAGGCACCGCAGGCGCGTGGCTACGTCAGCCCGTTCGGCGAGATGGTCGCGAACGACATCCTGCCCAAGGCCACGTCCGCCAGCTGACCCGTAGGGCGGATGAAGCGGAACGCTTCATCCGCCGTGGCGGATAACGCTGGCGCGTTATGCGCCCTACGTAGCGACCGAAGAATCCGGAGAGATGAGATGAGCGTTACCAACAACCTTGCCCAGCGCCTCGCGCCCTGGGCCTTGCCGGTGGGCCTGGTGGTCATCTGGCAGCTGGCGGTGGAATTCGGCTGGCTGTCCAGCCGCATTCTGCCCGCGCCCAGCGCCGTGGCCGAGGCCGGCTACCACCTGGTGGTCAGCGGCGAGCTCTGGCAGCACCTGGCGATCAGCACCTGGCGCGCCGCCGTCGGCTTCGTCATCGGCGGCAGCATCGGCCTGGTGCTGGGCCTGATCACCGGCCTGTCGCAATGGGGCGAACGCTTCCTCGACAGCTCCGTGCAGATGATCCGCAACGTGCCGCACCTGGCGCTGATCCCGCTGGTGATCCTGTGGTTCGGCATCGACGAGTCGGCGAAGATCTTCCTGGTCGCCCTCGGCACGCTCTTCCCCATCTACCTCAACACCTACCACGGCATCCGCAACATCGATCCGGGCCTGCTGGAGATGTCGCGCAGCTACGGGCTGTCCGGCTTCGCGCTGTTCCGCCAGGTGATCCTGCCCGGCGCGCTGCCCTCGATCCTGGTGGGCGTGCGCTTCGCCCTGGGTTTCATGTGGCTGACCCTGATCGTCGCCGAGACCATCTCCGCCAACTCCGGCATCGGCTACCTGGCAATGAACGCACGGGAGTTCCTGCAGACTGACGTGGTGGTATTGGCGATCCTGCTCTACGCCGTGCTCGGCAAGCTCGCCGACCTCGCTGCCCGCGGCCTGGAGCGCATCTGGTTGCGCTGGCACCCGGCCTATCAGGTCAAGGGAGGTGCGGCATGAATGCCGTGAATCATCTACCTCAGCAACTCAAGAAAGGCATCCCGCTGGCGCTGGAGAACGTGCGCAAGCGCTTCGGCGACCGCGAGGTGCTCAAGGGCATCGACCTGCGGATTCCCGCCGGCCAGTTCGTCGCCATCGTCGGCCGCAGCGGCTGCGGCAAGAGCACCCTGCTGCGCCTGCTGGCCGGGCTGGATGAAGCCAGCGACGGCCAGTTGCTGGCTGGCTCCGCGCCGCTGGAAAGCGCCCGTGAAGAGACCCGCCTGATGTTCCAGGATTCGCGCCTGCTGCCCTGGAAGCGGGTGATCGACAACGTCGGCCTGGGCCTCAAGGGCGACTGGCGACCCAAGGCGCTGGATGCGCTGGCGGCGGTGGGCCTGTCCGACCGCGCCAACGAGTGGCCGGCGGGTTTGTCCGGCGGCCAGAAGCAACGCGTGGCCCTGGCCCGTGCGCTGATCCACCAGCCGCGCCTGTTGCTGCTCGACGAGCCGCTGGGTGCGCTGGATGCCCTGACCCGCATCGAAATGCAGCAGTTGATCGAGAACCTCTGGCGGCAGCATGGCTTCACCGTGCTGCTGGTCACCCACGACGTCAGCGAGGCCGTGGCCATCGCCGACCGGGTGATCCTCATCGAGGACGGCGAAGTCGGCCTGGACCTCAATGTCGAGCTGCACCGGCCGCGTGCCCGTGGCTCGGCCAGGCTGGCCGCGCTGGAGGCCGAAGTGCTTGAACGCGTGCTGTCGCTGCCGGCCCAGCCGCCCGAACCGGAACCCGTTTCCCCACTGCCCACGCAGCTGCGTTGGGCGCTCTGATCAATCCGTGAACCCCCCATTCTCCCAAGGAGCTACGCCATGACCATCAAAGCCATCAACGTCCGCAACCAGTTCAAAGGCACCATCAAGGAAATCGTCGAAGGCGATGTGCTGTCGGAAATCGACGTACAGACTGCCGCCGGTATCGTCACCTCGGTGATCACCACCCGTTCCGTGCGCGAACTGGAACTGGCCATCGGCAGCGAAGTGATCGCCTTCGTGAAATCCACCGAGGTTTCCATCGCCAAGCTGTGAGTGCGGCGCTGGACACGAACGGGCAGGCCGGCGACGGACTGCCCGTTTTCTTTTGTGGGTGGCGCGCGGCATTCCCAATGAGCGTAGGAGCGGACTTCGTCCGCGATCGATTTCCGGCTGCTCCGAGCTGGCCGGTTGCACATCGCGGACGGAGTCCGCTCCTACGAATGCCCCACCTTTGTGCCGGTGATTTGCGGCTAGAGCAATTGCTCTACTTCCCCTAGACTCCGCTCAAACCAACAAGAGAAAGGAGTCCCGCATGTCCCTGAGTCCCTCTGCCTTCGCGTTGCTCGGCCTGGTCGCCTGGACCGTGCTGCTGGTCCTGTTGCTGGTCAACCAGCGCGGCCTGCTGGTGATGTCCGGCCGCATGAAGGTCAACGCCTTCGCCGCCGACGGCAGCAACACCCCTGGCACCTTCGGCCAGCGCCTGGTGCGTGCCCATGCCAACTGCGTGGAGAGCGTGCCACTTTTCTGCGCGGTGCTGCTCTACGCCATGGTCACCCAGCAGGTGGTGACCACCGACCCGCTGGCGCCGGCGCTGCTGGTGGCGCGCATCGTCCAGTCGGCGGTTCACCTGATCAGCACCTCGGCACTGGCCGTGTGGATCCGCTTCGCCGCCTTCTTCGTCCAACTGCTGATCCTGATCTGGTGGCTGCTGCGCCTCTCTACCCTGATCTGACCGGCGACCGGAACAGTTGCACCACGCAACTGTTCCTATGGGGCGAAACCGCCATGACTTAGCATGGCGGACCGCACACGCGTCGAGGCACTCATGCACGTTTCATCCGGCCGCTGGCAGTTCGGCCTGTTTCTCGCCCTGGTCACCGCCGTCCTCTGGGGCATCCTGCCGATCAAGCTCAAGGAAGTCCTGAAGGTCATGGACCCGATCACTGTCACCTGGTTTCGCCTGGTGGTGTCCGGTGGCCTGCTGCTCATCTACCTGAGCCTCACCCGCCAGTTGCCGCGCTTCTCGCCCCTGGGCACGCGCGGCAAGGGCCTGGTGCTGGTCGCCATTCTCGGCCTGACCGGCAACTACGTCTGCTACCTGATCGGCCTGCGCATGCTCACGCCGGGCACCACCCAACTGGTGATCCAGATCGCGCCGATCCTGCTGTTGCTGGGCAGCCTGTTCGTCTTCAAGGAGAGCTTCAGCGTCGGCCAGGCGCTGGGCCTCGTGGTGCTGATCTTCGGCTTCGGGTTGTTCTTCAATCAGCGCCTGGCGGAGCTGTTCGGCTCGCTCGGCGAGTACACCACCGGTGTGCTCATCGTGGTCTTCGCCGCCTTCATCTGGACCTTCTACGGCCTGGCGCAGAAGCAGTTGCTGACCCAGTGGAGCTCGGTGCAGGTGATGATGGTGATCTACCTGGGCTGCGGCGCGCTGCTCACGCCCTGGGCGCATCCGCTGGAGGCGCTGGAACTGTCCCCGCTGCAAGGCTGGCTGCTGCTGGCCTGCTGCCTGAATACCCTGGTGGCCTACGGCGCCTTTGCCGAGGCGCTGGCGCACTGGGAAGCCTCGCGGGTCAGCGCAACCCTGGCGATCACACCGCTGGTGACCTTCGCCTCGGTGGCGCTGGCGGCCTCGCTGTGGCCGGAGTTCGTGTTGCCCGAAGACCTCAACGGCCTGGCCTATGTCGGCGCATTGTTGGTGGTCAGTGGCTCGGCGCTCACCGCGCTGGCGCCTTCGCTGCTGCGCAGTTACCGGGCGCGAAGGGCGCGCATCGCTGACATCTGAGCCTCCGCCCTGCGGCACCGCCGGTACGAGGTCGAGTGTAGGAGCGAGCTTGCTCGCGAACGGATTTCCCGGCGGCAGTGAAGCTGGGTGGGTTCGCGAGCAAGCTCGCTCTTACAGCCGACACCAACGAAAACGGGCGCCATCACGGCGCCCGTTTTGGTATCAGCGGTGCAGGGTGAATCAGGCAGAGGCCGGACGCACCACGCGGTAGACCAGCGCACCGATCACACCGCCCACCAGCGGGCCGACCCAGAACAGCCACAGCTGCTTCATGAACAGCGGGTCGGCGAACAGCGCCACGCCCAGGCTGCGGGCCGGGTTCACCGAAGTGTTGTCGATCGGGATGCTGATCAGGTGGATCAGGGTCAGCGTCAGGCCGATGGCGATCGGCGCAAAGCCGGCCGGAGCCAGCTTGCTGTCAGTGGCGCCCATGATCACGAACAGGAAGAACGCGGTCAGCAGCACCTCGATGAACAGCGCCGACTGCAGGCTGTATCCGGTCGGGGAGCCTTCACCGAAGCCGTTGGCGGCAAAGCCGGCCAGCGCATCGAAGCCCGGCTTGCCGGAAGCGATGTAGAACAGTACGGCACCGGCGAGCACGCCGCCGATGACCTGGGCCACGATGTACGGCACCACGTCCAGGGTGCGGACGCGGCCGCCGGCCCACAGGCCGAGGGTGACGGCCGGGTTGAGATGGCAGCCGGAGATCGGGCCGATGGCATAGGCCATGGTCACCACCGTCAGGCCGAAGGCCAGGGCGACACCCAGTACGCCGATGGCGTGGGCCGCGAAGATGGCGCTGCCGCAACCACCGAACACCAGCCAGAACGTGCCGATCATTTCGGCGGAGAGTTTGCGAAGCATGCTGCCTCCAGAGGCAAAGAAAGGTCCCGGAATTCGGGCCTGCGCATGCTAGGGAAGTCGGGTTTGTTGTGGTGTAGGGAAAGTCCGGTGACTTTGTCAGAATATTCGGATCAAAAGGTGGCGACGGAAAGTTACCCGTGTAGAGCAGGGCGGTAGGGCGAATAACGCCTCAAGCGTTATCCGCCACCTTGCTCAGGCTTGCGTACCCAGTTGCTCCGCCCGCCGCAGCCAGGTTTGCCGCTGCTCCTCGCTAGAGCCGCGCACCGGGCTGAACTCCTCCAGGTGGTGCAGGGCGATGCCGCAGGGGGCGAGGATGCAGCGGGTCATCTGCCGATGCGCCGGGGCGCCCTGGCGCAGGCGGTAGTGCCAGTGGGTCTGGTCATGGCTGACCAGCAGGTCCGCCGTGCGCCCGCTCAATAGCGGCTCGAATTCGCGGGACTCCACCGAGCGGTAGCGAAAGGCGAAACCCGGTTGCAGCACGCGGTCGAAGAAGCCCTGCAGCAGCGCTGGCAAGCCGCCCCACCAGACCGGGTAGACGAATACCAGATGCTGCGCCCAGTGGATCTGCCGCTGGGCTTCGAGCACGTCCGGCTCCAGCTTCTGGCCGAGTTCGTAGCCGCCGCGCAGCACCGGGTCGAAGTTCAGTTCGCCGAGCTTGAGCGTATGCACTACATGGCCCTTGGCGCGGGCGCCGTGGGCGTAGGCCTCGGCCAGCGCGTGGCAGAAGCCGCCAGGTTTGGGCGAGCCCAGCACCAGCAGCACGCGCTTGCCATCGCCTTCGATGGGGGTGGCGCCGGAACGGGTTGGCTCAACCATTCTGCCCGGCCTCCAGCATGGTTTCCGGGCGCACCCACTGGTCGAACTCGGCGTCGGTCAGGTAGCCCAGTTCCAGCGCGGCTTCGCGCAGGGTCTTGCCTTCGCTGTAGGCCTTCTTGGCGATCTCGGCGGCCTTGTCGTAGCCGATGTGCGGGTTCAGCGCGGTTACCAGCATCAGGCCGCGCTCCAGGTGTTCGCGCATCTTCGCCGCGTCGGGCTGCATGCCGGCGATGCAGTGGCTGTTGAAGTTGCGGCAGCCGTCGGCCAGCAGGCGCGCGGATTCCAGCAGGTTGTGGATGATCACCGGCTTGTAGACGTTGAGCTGCAGGTGACCCTGGCTGGCGGCAAAGGTGATCGCGGCATCGTTGCCGAACACCTGGCAGGCGAGCATCGACAGTGCCTCGCACTGGGTCGGGTTGACCTTGCCGGGCATGATCGAGGAGCCCGGCTCGTTGGCCGGCAGCTTCACTTCGGCAAAGCCCGCGCGCGGGCCGGAGCCAAGCAGGCGCAGGTCGTTGGCGATCTTCATCAGCGCCACGGCGAGGGTCTTCATGGCGCCGCCCAGGGTCACCAGCGGTTCATGGCCGGCGAGGGCGGCGAACTTGTTCGGTGCGGAGACGAACGGCAGGCCGGAGAGGTCGGCCAGCTCGGCGGCGATGGCGTCGGCGAATTCCTTCGGCGCGTTCAGCCCGGTGCCGACGGCGGTGCCGCCCTGGGCCAGTTCGTAGACTGCCGGCAGCGCCGCGCGGAGGGCGCGCTCGGCATAGTCGAGTTGGGCGACGAAGGCGGAAAGCTCCTGGCCGAAGGTGACGGGCGTGGCGTCCATCAGGTGGGTGCGCCCGGTCTTCACCAGGTTGGCGTGGCGCGCGGCCTGCTGGGCGAGGCCGCCACTGAGCTCGGCGATGGCCGGCAGCAGGTCGTGCTGCACCGCTTGCGCGGCGGCGATGTGCATGGCGGTGGGGAAGCTGTCGTTGGAACTTTGCGCGCGGTTCACATGGTCGTTGGGGTGCACCGGCTTCTTGCCGCCGCGACCGTTGCCGGCGATCTCGTTGGCGCGCCCGGCGATGACCTCGTTGACGTTCATGTTGCTCTGGGTGCCGCTTCCGGTCTGCCAGACCACCAGCGGGAACTGCTCGTCGTGCTCGCCGGCCAGTACTTCGTCGGCGGCTTCCTCGATCAGACTGGTGATGTTCTCGGGCAACTCGCCCAGTTGCGCGTTCACGCGAGCGGCGGCCTTCTTGATCAGCGCCAGGGCATGGACCACGGCCAGCGGCATGCGCTGCCCGCCGATGGCGAAGTTCTCCAGCGAGCGTTGGGTCTGCGCGCCCCAGTAGGCTTCGTCGGGGACTTCGATAGGGCCAAGGCTGTCGGTTTCGGTGCGGCTCATGGTGCTTCTCCGGAAAAGGGTCTCGGCCAGTTTAGGCCGCGGCGCGGGTTCCGGGTTCCACAAGGGCTCAATGGGCGTGATAGAGCGGTTTCAGCAGGCGTTATTGCGCCGGCTGGCGTTTACCAACGTGTAATCACCAGCGAGCGTTCGTGGCGCCGATCCAGCCCAGGGCGCCGTTGACCGGCACCAGGTCGCCTTCGTCGCTGCGCAGGGCGCCGTCGAAGCGGCCGAACCACTGGCTGGTCTCGACGAACAGCGGGCCCAGGCGCGGGCAGACGCGGTGCAGCTTGCGCGGGGTGAAGGTGAGTTCGACGCGCTCGTCGGCGCCGCGCAATTGCCAGGGTGACAACGGATCGTGCGGCACCTGGCGGATATCCACAGGGCCTGGCAGCGGCTGCAACTCTCCACCGAACCACAGGGCGTTCTCGCTCAGGTGGCTGTTTTCCGTCCAGCCGGCGCCGAAGTTGCCGGCGATGCCGCCGGGCGCGGCGAAGGCGGCGCGGGTCCAGTGGGTATTGAAGGGCCAGACGCCGCGTCCGAAGTCCAGTGCGGCAAAGCTCTGGCCTTCGCTGCAGTGGTAGGTCTTGTGGCCGAGGGTGAGGCTGCCGCTGATCGGCAGGCCCATTTGCCGGCTGCAGGCGTGGAAGCATTTGCCGTCCATCGGCACCACCAGGTTGACCGACTCCAGGTGCGCCGGGCGTTGCACTTCCAGGGCGAGGTTCAGCGGCTGACCGCCTAGGTTCGGCGCGCAGGCGGTGATGCGCAACTGGCCGGGTTGCTCGTCGAAGCCCAGGCACAGTTGGCCGTGTTCGAAACGGTGGCTCTGGTTCGGCATATCGGGCAGGTGGCAGCCCAGGCCGAAGGGGCTGAACTGGGTGCGATGCACCGACTGTCCGGTTTCCAGGTCGAGGAAGTACACGGCGCCGTAACCCAGGTAGTCGAGGTCGGCGATGGTGATCGAGAGCATCCAGCCCGGCGCGTTGATGCACCAGTGGTTCCAGCGTTTGCGCCGGCCGGCGTTGCCGGAGAGCTGACACAGCGTCTGCGGCCGCGACGACCAGCCCACGGCCGCACTGTTCAGGCGGCCGCGCGCATCGCACAGGGGCGGCGCGGCAGCGGTCGTCGGCGGGTGGGTGAGAATGTTCATCGGTCACATCCGTGTGGCAACGCGCCGCAGCATGCCGTTTCATGAACTGTCCTACAAGAGACGCCGGTCACTTCCAGGCCAATTGGCAGTCTCTTGAGCGCATTCCGAACTTAGGCGCAGAATGGCGGGTCCCACCCGGACACCCTTCAGACTCACAGGACCGCCCCATGACCGTTCTTCGCTCCCTCTGCACCGCAGCACTCCTGGTTGGCTTCAGTTCCGTGGCACTGGCTGACGCCAACGCCGAGGCGGAGAAATTCCTCAAGCAGGTCCATGCCGACAAGCTGACCGTGCCGGTCTATTCGCAAGTCCAGCAGATGCTCGCCCAGCGCTTCGCCCAGGCCAAGGCGCCGGACAGCAAGAAGGCCGTGCTCGATCGCTACCAGGCCAAGGCCAATGCCGAACTGGACCGCGCCGTGGGTTGGGACAAGCTCAAGCCGGAACTGGTCAAGCTCTACACCAGCAACTTCAGCGAATCCGAGCTCAAGCAGCTGAACGACTTCTATGCCTCGCCGCTGGGCCGCAAGGTACTGGAGAAGATGCCGCGCCTGACCGCCGAGTCCGCCCAACTGACCCAGGCCAAACTGCAGACCGCGGTGGAGCCGGTGAACAAGCTGATGGCCGACATGGACAAGGAGCTGGGCGTGAAAGCCCCGGCCGCTCCGGCCAAGAAACCCTGATTTCCCATAGCGTACGAGGCCTGACATGAGTATGCGTGACCGTATCCAGTCCGCCCTGGGCGCCCTCGAACCGCAACATCTCGAGGTGTTCGACGAGAGCCACATGCACAGCCGCGGGCAGGAAACGCACTACAAGGCCGTGATCGTCAGCCCGGCCTTCACCGGGCTGAACGCGGTGAAGCGGCACCAGAAGGTCTACGGCGCGCTCGGCGAGCTGATGGGCCAGTTTCATGCTCTGGCCATGCACACCTACACCCCCGAGGAGTGGGCGGAGCAGGGCCAGGCGCCCGATTCGCCAACCTGCCGTGGTGGCAGCAAGCACGATCTGCACTGATCGGGCGCGCTGACCAGCCGCATGCGGTAATCGTCCCGCTCCGAGTAGAATGCGACCCCCAGCGCCGGCTCCTGCCGGCGCTGTCATTTTCAGCTTTTGTTCTGATTGAGCCCGGTCCGCCCTTTACGCGGGTGACCACTGGAGTGATGCATGACCACCGAAAGAATCGTTGTCGCGGCGTTGTACAAGTTCGTCTCCCTGCCCGACTACGTCGCCCTGCGCGAACCCCTGCTGCAGGCCCTGCTGGACAACGGCGTGAAGGGCACCCTGCTGCTCGCCGAAGAAGGCATCAACGGCACCGTCTCTGGTACCCGCGCCGGTATTGACGGCCTGCTCGCCTGGTTGCGCAACGACCCGCGCCTGGCCGACGTCGACCACAAGGAGTCCTGGTGCGACGAGCAGCCGTTCTACCGCACCAAGGTCAAGCTGAAGAAGGAAATCGTCACCCTCGGCGTGCCGGGCGTGGACCCGAACGCCAAGGTCGGCACCTACGTCGAGCCCAAGGACTGGAACGCGCTGATTTCCGACCCGGAAGTGCTGCTGATCGACACCCGCAACGACTACGAAGTGGCCATCGGCACCTTCGAGGGCGCCGTCGACCCGAAGACCAAGTCGTTCCGCGAATTCCCCGACTACATCCGCGAGCACTACGACCCGGCGAAGCACAAGAAGGTCGCGATGTTCTGCACCGGCGGCATCCGCTGCGAGAAGGCGTCGAGCTACATGCTGAGCGAAGGCTTCGAAGAGGTTTTCCACCTCAAGGGCGGCATCCTCAAGTACTTGGAAGAAGTGCCCGAGGCGCAGACCCTCTGGCGCGGCGACTGCTTCGTGTTCGACAACCGGGTGACCGTGCGCCATGACCTGAGCGAGGGCGACTACGATCAGTGCCATGCCTGCCGCAACCCGATCTCGGCCCTGGAACGCGCCTCTGAGCATTACGCGCCGGGCATCAGTTGCCCGCATTGCTGGGATTCGCTGTCGGAGAAGACCCGCGCCAGCGCCCGCGAGCGGCAGAAGCAGATCGAGCTGGCGCGCGAGCGCAACCAGCCGCACCCCATTGGCCGTGACCCTCGCGCGGAGATCTGATCCATGACCAGCCGCCTGCTCTATGTGATGGACCCGATGTGCTCCTGGTGCTGGGGCTTCGCTCCGGTAGCCGGGCAGCTGATTGAGCAGGCGCGCGCCGCCGGTGTGCCGCTGGCGCTGGTGATGGGCGGGCTGCGCACGGGGCAGGGCGCCGCGCTGGAACCGACCACCAAGCGCTACATCCTCGAACACTGGCACGCGGTGCACGACGCCACCGGCCAGCCGTTCCGCTTCGAAAACGCCTTGCCCGACGGCTTCGTCTACGACACCGAGCCGGCCTGTCGGGCGGTCGTCACCGCGCGCCGCCTGGACGAGGACTGCGCCTGGGCGCTGGTCAGCGAAATCCAGCAGGCTTTCTATGCGCAGGGCCGCGACGTCACCCAGGCCAGCGTTCTCAGCGAACTGGCCGAACGTGCCGGGCTGCCGCGCATCGAGTTCGCCGAAGCCTTCGACAGCCAGGACAACCACCTGGCAACCCTGGCCGACTTCTCCTGGGCGCGCGACCTGGGCATCGCCGGCTTCCCCACGCTGCTGGCCGAGCGCGATGGCCAACTGGCCCTTCTGACCAACGGTTACCAGCCGCTGGGCGAACTCGCCCCGCTGCTGGAGCGCTGGCTGGAGCGCGGGCGGCATGCCTGAGCTGGCCGCTGACCGCCTGAGCTGGGCGGAGATTCGCCGGCTCGCTTTCCGTCACCGCAAGGCCCTGCTCCTCGCCAACCTGGTTGCCGTCCTGGCCACCGCCTGCAGCGTGCCTATCCCGTTGCTGCTGCCGCTGCTGGTGGATGAAGTGCTGCTGGGCAAGGGTGACGCCGCCCTGCAGGTGATGAACCACTGGCTGCCCGAAGGCTGGCATAAACCCGCCGGCTACATCGGCCTGATGCTGCTGGTGACCCTGGTGCTGCGCAGCTGCGCGCTGGTGTTCAACGTGCTGCAGGCCAAGTTGTTCGCCCGGCTGTCCAAGGACGTGGTGTACCGCATCCGCCTGCGCCTGATCGAAAGGCTGAAACGCATCGCCCTGGGCGAGTACGAGACCCTTGGCGGCGGCTCGGTCAGCGCGCATCTGGTGACCGATCTCGACACCCTCGACAAGTTCGTCGGCGACACCCTGAGCCGCTTCCTGGTGGCGCTGCTGACCCTCTGCGGCACCGCCGGCATCCTGATCTGGATGCACTGGAAACTGGCGCTGCTGATCCTGCTGTTCAACCCGCTGGTGATCTTTGCCACGGTGCAGCTGGGCAAGCGCGTGAAGCACCTGAAGAAGCTGGAGAACGACAGCACGGCGCGCTTCACCCAGGCCCTCACCGAAACCCTCGAAGCGATCCAGGAAGTGCGCGCCGGCAACCGCCAGGGCTTCTTCCTCGGCCGCCTTGGCGTGCGTGCCCGCGAGGTGCGCGACTACGCTGTCGCCTCGCAGTGGAAGAGCGATGCGGCCGGGCGCGCCAGCGGCCTGCTGTTCCAGTTTGGCATCGACCTGTTCCGCGCCGCGGCGATGGTCACCGTGCTGTTCTCCGACCTGTCCATCGGCCAGATGCTGGCGGTGTTCAGCTACCTCTGGTTCATGATCGGCCCGGTCGAACAACTGCTCAGTCTGCAGTACGCCTATTACGCCGCCGGTGGCGCGCTGGCCCGTATCAACGAGTTGCTGGCCCGCGCCGATGAGCCGCATTACCAGCACCGCCGCGATCCCTTCGCCGGGCAGACCAGCGTCGGCATCCAGGTGCGCGACCTGAGTTTCGCCTACCGCGACGAGCGGGTGCTGGACGGCCTCGACCTGGACATCGCCCCCGGCGAGAAGGTCGCCATCGTCGGCGCCAGTGGCGGCGGCAAGAGCACCCTGGTGCAACTGCTGCTCGGCCTCTACCAGCCGCAGTCCGGCAGCATCCGCTACGGCGGCGCGGCACTGGAGGAGATCGGCCTGGACTGCGTGCGCGAGCAGGTCGCCGTGGTGCTGCAGCATCCGGCGCTGTTCAACGACACGGTGCGCGCCAACCTGACCATGGGCCGCGAGCGCAGCGACGAAGCCTGCTGGCGCGCATTGGAAGTGGCGCAGTTGGCGGACACCATCCACGCCTTGCCGCAAGGGCTGGACAGCGTGGTCGGGCGTTCCGGCGTGCGCCTCTCCGGCGGCCAGCGGCAGCGCCTGGCGATTGCCCGCATGGTGCTCGCCGAACCGAAGGTGGTGATTCTCGACGAGGCGACCTCGGCCCTCGACGCCGCCACCGAATACGCCCTGCACCAGGCGCTGGAGCGCTTCCTCGAAGGCCGCACCACGCTGATCATCGCCCACCGCCTGTCCGCGGTGAAACAGGCCGACCGCGTGCTGGTGTTCGACGGCGGACGTATCGCCGAGGACGGTGATCACCAGCAACTGATCGCTGAAGGCGGGCTCTACGCCCGCCTGTACGGCCACCTGCAGCAGGGCTGATCAGCCGTAGCGGGTGACCTCGAGGAAGGCCACGCAATTGCCCAGGTCGTGGAAGACCCGCGCGCTGCCGATGTCGTTGTAGGGAATGCCCAGCAGCAGGTCGAGCAGCGAGGCGTCGCTGCGGTAGTGCGGGTGCCAGTCCAGCAGGCCTTCGAGGTAGGCGATATTCGGCACGTTGGGCAGGAAGTTGCCCATCAGCAGGCGCCCGCCGGGCAACAGGCGGGCAAACAGGTTGCGAGTCAGGTCGCGGGCATCCTGGTCGTCCAGCACCTCGTAGAGGCCCGGCGAGTAGATCAGGTCGAAATGGCAGAGGTCCTGACGGCTGTAGAACAGGTCATCCAGGGTGCATTGCTGGGTCTGGATGCCGAGGGCGGCGTAGCTGGCTTCGACCGTCTGCAGGGACAGTACCTGGGCATCCAGGGCGGTGAATTCGGCGAAGTGCCCATGACGCAGCGAGCGCGCCAGCTCCACCTCGCGCAAGTGCCCACAGCCTACGCAGAGGATGCGTGCCTGGCCGCTGAGATGGTCGCAGCAGCGGTCGATCTCCCGCGCCAGCAGTTGGCGGCGCGAGCGCAGCGCGCGGGATGCGGGGGCGGAACTGGCATAGCGGAACAGTTCCTCGGTCGGGCCGTCGGGCAGCAGCGAGCGCAAGGTGCTGTCGATGCCATAGAGATAGTCCATCAGCACGGCGTTGCCGGCGCCTTCGCCCATCGGTCGTTCACGCCGCCGGGGGAAGGGCACCACGCGCGGCGCTTCCGGTGGCGTGGCGCTGCCCGTGGCGAGCGCCAGCAGGTCGGTTTCGTCATCGCGCAGATGACGCAGCTGCTGTTCGAGTTGCTCGATGGCTTCGGTAAGCGAACCTGGTTGCTGCTGAGTGCGATTGTCCATTGCCGTTCACCTGGGATGCACTGCTCAGTGAAATGAGTACGCCACTCGCCGGCCTGGCCGGTGGTCCGTCCAACACCTTAGGGACCGTTTGGCCCCGGGCCATCATCTGAATGAATGACGGCCACGAAAATTCAGCGCTGCCCCAGCCGCACCAGCAGGCTGACCAGTTCGGCCTGGCGGCTGGTGCAGGTCTTGCGGAACAGCGCGCGCAGTTGGCTGCGCACTGTGTTGATCGAGGTGCCGAGCTGGTCGGCGCAATGTTCCGGTGCAAGCCCGCGCACCAGCAGGGCGCCCAGGCGTTGCTCGGCCGGGGTGAGGCCGAACAGTTCGCCGAGCAGTTGGCTCTGTCGGTGCGCGTCGAGCAGTGCGAGCAGCACCAACGGGCGCTGGAAGGGCTGGTTGAAGCTCGCCTCGGCGGGCACCGGGGTGACCAGCAGTTCCTGCCCGCTGCCATCGCCCAGCGGCAGCCAGCCGGCCTTGCCCTTGCCGGTGCGCGGCGCGGCTTGGCGCACCAGGGCCTGGAGTTTGGCGTCGTACTGGCGGCAGTGCAGGCGGCCGAAGACTTCATGGAACAGCCCGGCGCGCAGCCCGAGCCGCTGTTGCGCCGCCTGGTTGGCGTAGAGCACGCGGGCGTTGCCTTCCAGCAGCCAGAGCGGCGTGGGGTGCTGGTCCAGCAGCAGGTTGCGGTGGGCGAGCTCCTGGCGCATCTGGTCGATGCGCCCGAACATGCGCGCGGCGCGGGTGAGGTGTTCGCTCAGGCGGGTCAGCAGGGTCTGTTCCAGCGGGTCGGGATAGCGCGCGCCGAGGCTGGTCAGTACCGACAGGTAGACGCCGGAACTGGCCTGCTCGTTCAGCTTCAGGCAGGACACGTTGTGCATGCCGTTGGGCCGCTGGAATTCCTGGTAGTACGGGTCGCGGGCCATGCGCTGCGGGCCGTACTCCTCGCGGTCGTGGTACCAGTGGCCGACCGGCCGGTGGAGCATGAAGCCCTTGGACGGGTCGATGGTGCAGAACTCGCGGTTGTAGATCTCGATGGCGCCGGGGTCGCAGAGGTTGATCTCACTGGCCAGCGCGCCGCTCTCGGTCTGGTCCCAGAACAGCAGGGCGCCCTGCTGGCGGCCGCTGGAGGGGATCAACTCGGTGAGCAGCGGCAGCCAGTTGCCCTCGTCGAGCACGCACTCGTAGGTCAGGCCCACCAGCCGGTCGTACTGCCTATCCATATCCCGCCGTGGCATGGCCGCTCCATCGGTTGTTTGGGGATTGCACTTTGCATCGTGCAGATTGCACTTTGCAGATTGCACGATCGACTGAGGTATGGCACATGGCCCTTGCTGTCGCAAGGCCACTAATCGGCTGGCGCTCGAGAGCCCACCCGGCGGCCCGGGAGAGGGCGTTTGCGGAGGGTTCCCGGCACCCTTCTGCCGGACGGAGAGTGTCCAGCCGACCAAGCGTCATGCCTGGGAGTTTGAGGAATCCCCGCGATCGGCTAGAAGTTAAGAAGGGGCGGTCTGACAGAAAAGTCCCCGAGGTGGAGCGGGCGCTCCTCCCCTGTGGCCTGGCAGGGATCAGAAGAAGGAAGTCGAAACTGGTTATGGATGCATTGGGACTGTTGCCGACCCGACGTACGACGCGTCTGCTCAAGCTGGTCTGGCCGTTCATGGTCGTGGTCCTGCTACAGACGCTGATCGGCAGCGGCAGCTTCTTTATCCTCTCTGGCGTGCGCGCCTATGTCGGTGGCGAGAGTCTCTGGTCCAAGGGCCAGAAGGACGCCATTCATTACCTGCAGCTTTACGGCCAGACCCGTGACCCTTCGGATTACGAGCGTTACCGCACCGCCATTGCCATCCCCCAGGGCGACCACATCTTCCGCGACGCGCTCGATCTCAGCCAGCCCGACCTGGAACTGGCCCGCGTCGGTGCGCTTCAGGGGGGCATCCATCCCGACGACATCAACGGGCTGATCTGGCTGTACCGCTACTTCCACGAGTACAGCTATTTCGACCAGGCGGTGAAGATGTGGATCATCGGCGACGCCTACCTCGACCAGCTGGAGCAACTGGCCGACGAGATGAGCGCGAAGATCCGTGCCAATGACGTCCGCCCCGGTGACCTGAGCTACTGGAACAGCCGCATCCAGGCGGTCAACGACGGCGTCACTCCCGCCGCCATGGCCTTCGCCGCCGCGCTCGGGCAGGGCTCGCGGATGATCATGTGGGTGTTGCTGGTGCTCAACGGCCTGACCGGCCTGGCGCTGATCCTCCTGGCGGTGTGGCGCACCCGCAAGCTGCTGCACCAGCAGCGCGCCTTCGAAAGTGCGCTGGACACCGAGCGGGAGCGCGCGCAGACCACCCTGGCGGCCATCGGCGACGGCGTGGTCACCCTCGACGAATATGAGTGCATCGCCTACTTCAACTCGGCGGCCGAGCGGCTGATCGGCTGGGACAACTCCATGGCTGTCGGCCTGCCACTGCGCTCGCTGCTGCGGGTGTTCGACGAGAACTCCCAGGTCGAGGGCTTGCCGCTGGTGGGGCAGATCCTGCGTGGCGAGGTGGACGGTGGCAACGAAACCAGCAAGATGATCCAGCGCCTGGATGGCACCAGCGTGGCGGTGACCCTGGTCGCTACCCCCATCCATGCCGATGGCCGGGTGGTCGGCGTGGTGCTGGTGCTGCACGACATGACCCGCGAGCGGCAGTACATGGCCAGCCTGTCCTGGCAGGCGACCCACGATGCGCTGACCGGCCTGACCAACCGCCGCGAGTTCGAATTCCGCCTGAAACAGGCACTGGAAAGCTCGGCGGATTCCCACGACCAGCACTCGCTGATGTACCTGGACCTGGACCAGTTCAAGTTGGTCAACGACACCTGTGGACACGCCGCCGGCGACGAACTGCTGCGCCAGGTCTGCTCGGTGCTGCAGCAATGCCTGCGCGATGGCGACACTTTGGCGCGCCTGGGCGGCGATGAGTTCGGCATTCTCCTCCAGCACTGCCCCCCGGACATGGCGGTGCAGATCGCCGAACGTATCCGCCTGACCGTGCAGGCCCTGTACTTCATGTGGGAAGGCCGGGGCTTCAGCATCACCGTCAGCATTGGCGTGGTGCACATCTCGGTGATGCTGGTGTCGGTGGAAGAGGCGCTGCGCTGCGCCGACATGGCCTGCTACATGGCCAAGGAAAAGGGCCGTAACCGCGCTCAGGTGTTCCGTCCGGACGACACTGAGTTGTCCAACCGCGTCGGCGAGATGGCCTGGGTGCAGCGCATCCGCCTGGCGCTGGAAGAAGAGCGCTTCTGCCTCTTCGCCCAGTCGATCTTCCCGGTCGATGAGCGCGCGACAGAGGGCGCCCACGTTGAACTGCTGCTGCGCCTGAATGATGAAAGCGGCCGGTTGGTGGCGCCGATCAACTTCATCCCAGCCGCCGAGCGCTACGGGCTGATGCCGGACATCGACCGCTGGGTGGTCGAGAACGCCTTCCGGACCCTGGCAGAGCGCATTGCCGACAGCGGTTACGAACCGATCCATACCTGCGCCATCAACCTCTCCGGCGCGACCATCGGTGACGACACCTTCCTCGACTTCCTCCGCGAGGCGCAGCCGCGCTACGGCATCGAGCCGGCCAGCGTTTGCTTCGAGATCACCGAAACCAGCGCCATCGCCAACCTGGTCAACGCCACGCGCTTCATCCAGGAACTCAAGGCGCTGGGCTACCGCTTCTCGCTGGACGACTTCTGCGCCGGCATGTCCTCCTTCGTCTACCTCAAGCATTTGCCGGTGGACTACCTGAAGATCGATGGCAGTTTCATCAAGGACATGCTGAAGGACCCCATCGACCGCGCCATGGTCCAGATGATCAACCAGATCGGCCATGTGATGGGCAAGCGCACGGTGGCGGAGTTCGTCGAGACGCAGGAGATCCTCGATGTACTGCGCGAGATCGGCATCGATTACGCCCAGGGATACGGCCTGGCCAGGCCGCAGCCGTTCAACCGGAGCTTCCTGCGTGAGATTCAGGTCGCAGCGGTGGCCTCCGACACAACCTCCGGACGGTGACGTGCCGACAAGAGAGGACTAATCTGAGGCCTGCCTTACCGGTGCTTGCAGGGATCGACCAGCAACGGAGCCTTGGATGAACGACACCTTTGTTCGCAGTGGGCCGCTCAAGGACCTTTCCAGTTACCCGCACTGGGCACAGCGCCTGGTGCAGGAGTGCGAGGCCAGCCGGCTGGCGGTGGTCGCGCATCCGCTTTATGCGCGAATGCGCGACGGCCAACTGAGCCGCCAGGCGATGCGCGCCTTCCTCATCGGCGGCTGGCAGGTGGTGGAGCAGTTCCCCCTGTACATGTCCCACAACCTGCTCAAGACCCGCTTCGGCCGCAGCCCCGGTGAAGACATGGCGCGGCGCTGGCTGATGCGCAACATCCGCGTCGAACTCAACCACGCCGACTACTGGCTGCGCTGGGCCGAGGCCTACGGCGTCACCCTGGCCGAACTCAAGGCCCAACTGGTACCCGCCGAACTCCACGCCCTCGGCCACTGGTGCTGGCACAGCTGCGCCACCGAGGAGCTGGCGCTGGCCATGGCGGCGACCAACTACGCCATCGAAGGCGCCACCGGCGACTGGTCGGCGCTGGTCTGCTCCACCGACACCTATGAACGAACGCTCCCGGCCGGCACCCGCAAGGACGCCATGCGCTGGCTGAGGATGCACGCCCGCTACGACGACGATCACCCCTGGGAAGCCCTGGAGATCATCTGCACTCTCTGCGGCCCGCAGCTCGCCATGCCGCGCTGCCTGGCGCTGCGCGAGGCGATCTGCAAGAGCTACGGCTACATGCGCCTGTTCCTCGACCAGTGCCTGGCGCTGGAGCAGGCGCAGGGCGATGTGCGGCGGGGTTCGATGCAGGTGGCGGGGTAGGGCAGGTCGGGGGATTGCTGGTTGATCGGAGTGGGGCTCCCCGGCCGCCGAAGACCTATATCAAGGCACCAGAATAATCTTCTCGCTGCTCCCCTCGTTGACCTCGTGGTAACGCTGCACGCCCTCGCTCAGCGGCACTTCGCGCAGGCCGGTGGGCAGCGGCAGCCTGCCGTCGTCGAACCACTGGCCGAACTGGCGCAGCATCGCCGCGCAGGCAAGTGTGTCGTACAGCAGCGAATTCACCCCCACCACCAAACCGCCACGGCGATACAGCGCCAGGGCCGGCAGCTGCACGTGGCCGTCGACCGGTGCGGCGATGATCGCGATGCGACCGAATGTGGCCAGGGCGGAAACCGCTGCCGGCAGCCAGAAACCGGTGGTGTCGAAAATCACCTCGGCGCCGCCGGGGAAGTGTTCCTCCACCTGCGCCGCCAGG
Source organism: Pseudomonas sp. (assembly GCF_002796985.1). GTDB lineage: Bacteria > Pseudomonadota > Gammaproteobacteria > Pseudomonadales > Pseudomonadaceae > Pseudomonas. The sequence goes on from NZ_PEKX01000002.1 coordinate 439,095, forward strand.
GTTTCCGCCGAACCCAGCAGAAGGCTCGGTACACCCCGGGCCTGCAGCTCCGCCTGTGCTTCGGTGCGCCGCACCGCGCCCAGCACCTGGGCGCCTCGGGCCTTGGCCAGGGAAATGGCTGCCGCGCCAACGGCGCCGGAGCCGATCACCAGCAGGCGGGTGCCGGCGCCGACCTGGCTGCGCTCCAGCGCGTCCCAGGCGGTGGTGAAGGGCACGCCGCAGCTGGCGGCCTGGGCGAAGCTCATGCGCTCGGGCATCAGCGCCACGCCGCCGGCCGGTACGCTCATCAACTGGGCGTGGCTGCCGTTGCGGGTGAAGCCCAGCCCCCGGCCGGTACCCCAGACGGACTTGCCCAGCAGCTCGGCCGGGCCCTTCACCACGGTGCCGGCGAAGTCACGGCCGGGCACGCGGGGCAGGGTGGTGTAGGGGAAGCGGCCGAGGACGTTCTTCACGTCGCTGGGGTTGAGGCCGGCGGCGTGGATTTCCACCAGCACTTCGTCGGCGGCGGGTAGCGGGTCGGCGATCTCGGTGAAGCTCAGGGCGGCGAGGTCGCCGGTACGGTCGAATTGCAGGGCTTTCATGGCAAGGTTCCGTGGCAGCAAGGGGGGAATCGAATCAGGAGAGCCAGCGGGTCAGCAGCGGCAGGGCGTTTTCGCCGATCTGCATGCCCAGCAGGCCGACCAGCGCCACCAGCGGCGGCGCCGGCGAACGGAAGTCGAGGAAGTGGTAGGCGAGGCCGACGGCGATGCCGATGGCCAGTGAAACCAGGTAACTCATGCTGTTCTCCGCGGGTGGTTCCGGCGGCTGGCGGGAATGGATCCAGTCTAGGAGCCGCGCCGGGGCGCCGCCGGTCATTGGCTTCGGAATATCGGACAGATGTGGGTGGGGTGTATTGGATGGGCGTGTCAGGTGCTGCTCGGATTCGACCTGTAGGAGCGCCCCATGGGCGCGATCCACCGACAGGGCCGGCGCTTTCTCTTGCTCTGGCGTTGCAGGTCTGCTGCGTTGGTTTGGGAGTTTCTGCGTCGCTTCGGCGTGCGCGCGGACTTCTGGTTTCGCCCCCTCGGGCGAGTCCCTTTTGTCAAACGCCACAAAAGGAACCAAAAAGTCTTGCCCCGGACATCCGGTTTTTCGCTCAGGCGAAAAATACCCTCGTTGAAGCGAAGTTTCAGGGGCACGCTGCGAAGGGCCATCCCTGGCCCATCGCAGCTCTCGCGACATCCATGTCGCTCAACCCCTGAAACTCCGCTTCAACGAGGCCTCCTGAACGGGGCGGTCTGGAGTGCGCTGGTATTTCTCTGGAAGTCTTCAGAACCAAAGCCAGCGCTGGATCGTTGGGTGGGGCACTTCGTAGGAGCGAGCTTGCTCGCGAACGCATAGCGCCGTGCCCATCCAGTTCGCGAGCAAGCTCGCTCCTACGAAAAGCATCGCGCTACCGCGCGCAATACTCCGAAGGCGCCACGCCCAATTCACGGCGGAACATCTCGCTGAAACTCCCCGGCTGATACCCCAGCCCATGGGCTATCTGGCTTACCGCGATGCCCTCGTTGAGCTGCGCCACCGCCGTGGCCAACTGCACCTGCCGGCGCCACTGGGCGAAGCCCATGCCCAGGCTGTGCTGGAACAGGCGGGCGAGGGTGCGCACGCTGGCGCCGGCGTCGGCGGCGTGCTGCTCGAAGGAAACCTCCTGGCTCGGCTCGGCCATCACTGCCAGGCACAGGTTCAGCAGGCGGCGGTCGGAGTCGTCCGGCAGCGGCACGCGCAACAGCAGGCTGCGCGCGCGTTGCAGCTCCAGCACGGCCAGTTGCGACAGCGCCTGGTAATACTCGGTGTCCGGTTCGCGCTCATGCTCCACCAGCTTGACGATCAGCTCGCGCAGCAGCCCGCTCACCTCGAACGCCTGTACCTGTTCGCCGAGGGAATCCGCCGTCCCCGGCCGCAGGTAGATGTTGCGCATCTGCAGTTCGCTGACCACGCGGATGCCATGGGGCACCTGCGGCGGTAGCCAGACGGCGCGATTCGGCGGCACCAGCAGTGCTTCGGACGGCGTCTCCAGCCACATCACCCCGGACATCGCATAGAGCACCTGCCCCCAGTCGTGGGAGTGCGGCTCGATGTGCAGGCCGCGCGGGTAGCTGCGGGCCAGGGCACGCAAGGACGCCGGAGTGGCTTCGAAATCAGGGGGAGCGGCGCGGGCCATAGTGCGGGCCTTAGTCCGGTTCGGGCAGGGGAGATGGGCCGCATGGTAGCCGCCGCGCGGCAGCCTGACGAGAGCGTGGCATTCGCACTGGCAGGCTGGCACACCACCTTGTCACGAATTCTTTACGGTGCGGCGGCATGCCGCACGGGGCTCTGGACGGCGTAAGGATTTCTTGCCGGGCTACCGGCGCAACCATGCGGCGGGCAGCTCGCACCCGGCTTGTTCCGGCGCCCGCCGCCGGTTGTGATGACGGTATTCCAGACGCCTGGACGGCCCCGCGCCGAGCCAGCCGATAACGACAACGAGGAGGCCGGATGAACGCCGTGTCCAAGATCGCACAACACAATCCCATCGGCACCGACGGCTTCGAGTTCGTCGAGTTCACCGCCCCCGACGCCCAGGGCATCGAGCAACTGCGCCAGCTGTTTACCGGCATGGGCTTTACCGAGACCGCCAAGCACCGCTCCAAGGAAGTCTTCCTGTTCCAGCAGAACGACATCAACATCGTGCTCAACGGCAGCCCTACTGGCCACGTCCACGAATTTGCCAAGAAGCACGGCCCGAGCGCCTGCGCCATGGCCTTCCGGGTGAAGAACGCCGGCCAGGCTGCTGCCTATGTCGAGTCCCAGGGCGCCAGACTGGTGGGCAGCCACGCCAACTTTGGCGAGCTGAATATCCCCTGCGTCGAAGGCATTGGTGGCTCGCTGCTGTACCTCGTCGACCGTTACGGCGACAAGAGCATCTACGACGTCGACTTCGAGTTCATCGAAGGCCGCACCGCCCAGGACAACGCCGTCGGCCTGCTGTGCATCGATCACCTGACCCACAACGTCAAGCGCGGCCAGATGGATGTCTGGTCCGGCTTCTACGAGCGCATCGCCAACTTCCGCGAGATCCGCTACTTCGACATCGAAGGCAAGCTCACCGGCCTGCTGTCCCGCGCGATGACCGCGCCCTGCGGCAAGATCCGCATCCCGATCAACGAGTCGGCGGACGACAAGTCGCAGATCGAGGAATTCATCCGTGAGTACCACGGCGAAGGCATCCAGCACATCGCCCTGACCACCGACGACATCTACGCCACCGTGCGCCAGTTGCGCGCCAACGGCGTGGACTTCATGAGCACCCCGGACACCTACTACGCCAAGGTCGACACCCGCGTCGCGGGCCACGGCGAGCCGCTGGAGCAACTGCGCGAGCTGAGCATCCTGATCGACGGTGCACCGGGCGATGACGGCATCCTGCTGCAGATTTTCACCAATACGGTGATCGGCCCGATCTTCTTCGAGATCATCCAGCGCAAGGGCAACCAGGGCTTCGGCGAGGGCAACTTCAAGGCTCTGTTCGAATCCATCGAGGAAGACCAGATCCGCCGTGGCGTGATCTCCGACCAGTAACTCGCTTGCCGGGCGGCCGCGCGCATAGCGTGGTCGCCCACGGAGAACATCATGCTCACCCTGTATTCCTACTGGCGCTCCAGCGCCGCCTACCGCGTGCGCATCGCCCTCGGGCTGAAGGGCCTGGCCTACCGCCAGGTGCCGGTGCACCTGGTGAAGGACGGTGGCCAGCAGCACGCCGCCGACTACAAGGCGCTCAACCCGCAGGAGCTGGTGCCCTTGTTGGTGGAAGGCGACGCACGCATCGCCCAGTCCCTGGCGATCCTCGAATACCTCGACGAAACCCATCCACAACCCGGCCTGCTGCCGCGCGATGCGCTGCAACGCGCGCAGGTCCGTGCGCTGGCCCTGCATATCGCTTGCGACATCCACCCGCTGAACAATCTGCGCGTGCTGCAATACCTCAGCGGCCCGCTGGGTGTGGCGGACGAGGCGAAAAGTGCGTGGATACGGCACTGGGTCGAAACCGGCCTGCACGCGGTGGAAGAGGGCGTCGCCAACTGGAGCGGCCCGCTGTCACTCGGCGAGCGCCCCGGCTACTTCGAGGCCTGCCTGATTCCCCAGCTGTACAACGCCCGCCGCTTCGACTGCGACCTCTCCGCTTGCCCCCGCCTGCTCGCCATCGCCGCGCGCTGCGAGCCCCTCGAAGCTTTCCAGCAGGCCGCCCCGGAGGCACAGCCGGACGCCCAGTGATGGGCGGGCCGGAAGAGGGCCGAGTGCTGAAAAGCGCCAGCCCGACTTTGAGACGGGCCGCCCGCGATTGACCGCGCGGCCCGACCTTTCCTAGAGTGACCGGGCCATTTTTCGTCAGAGGGATACTCATGAAAAAAGCACTTTGGCTGCTCGCGGCTGCCGTGCCGGTCATCCTCGTCGCCTGCGGCGGCGAAGAAAAGAAAGCGCCCCAGGTCGACGCACTGGTCCTGCCCGGCGACGCCAAACTGGATTCGCGCAGCGTCTCGTACAAGTGCGAGGACGGCCGCAAGATCAGCGTGCAGTACCTGAACAAGGGCGACAACAGCCTGGCCGTGGTGCCGGTGACGGACGCCTCCAGTCTGGTCTTCGCCAACGTCATCTCCGCCTCCGGCGCTCGCTATGCGGCGGGTCAGTATGTGTGGTGGACCAAGGGCGAGGACGCCACCCTGTACAAGGACTGGAAAGGCGGCGAGCCCGCCGACGGCGTGGCCTGCAAGGAGAACTGATTCTTCTCGCGGCACGAATGAAAGAGCCCGGCATCTGCCGGGCTTTTTCATTTCGGGGCCACTGGGCCGGTGAGCTTTTGCAGGGCGAATAACGCGCCAGCGTTATCCGCCGCGCGGGCAACGGCGGATAACCTGTTCCAGGTTATGCGCCCTACGACCGGGCGGGTTCGCGAGCAAGCTCGCTCCTACGAAAAGCCGACCTGGTGCAGGCCGGCTCTTGTAGGAGCGAGCTTGCTCGCGAACCACCGCCAAATCCGGCGCTAGAAGGTGAACTCGACGTTCACCGTCGGCGTCGAGGTGCGGGTGCCACGGCCGCCATCCACGCCGAACTTGTTGTGCCAGTACTCGTAGCCCACGCCCAGCCACAGGTTCGGCTGGCGCTTGGTGCCCGGCAGGGTGGCGAACATCAGCGAGGTGCGGATCAGCGTCTCCGGCGCGGTGTCGTTGTCGTTGTAGTCCTCACCCTTTTCCCCGGTGTAGTTCAGGAAGCCCTGGAACTTCGCCCCGTGGTCGCCCAGCTGGAACGGCCGCAGCCAGGTCAGGTTGACCATGTAGGTGGCGTCGAAGGTGTGGTCCGGGTGTTTCGCGTTGGGAATGCCCGAGTGGTTCTTCTCGCGGTAGTAGAACAGCGACAGGTCCAGCACACCGGGGCCGTTGAACTTGACGGTGGGGCCGAACACCAGCGCGCGCTTCTTCGCCGAGCCGAGGTTGTTGTTACGGCTGGCGTCGAAACCGAAGGTGAACGCGTGGTCCTTCACCAGACCTTTGCCCTGCGGCAGATCGAACACCCGCGAGGCGTACAACTGGCTGCGGAACACCCCGTAGACCTCGCTGCTGCCGTGGTCGGTGCCCTTGCGCGGGTCATCGCTGTCGGACTGCAGCACATCGAGATGGAAGAAGTTGCTGCCGTAGCGGTAACCGTCGGCGTGGCTGAAGCTGAAGATGCGCTTGCTGATGTCGTGGGGGTTGTTCGGGTTGGTGAAGCCCTTGCCGTAGCGGAACCCCAGGGTATTGCTGGTCCACTCGAAGAAGCGGTCCTCCTCGGCCTGCGCCATGCCCAGCGGGGCGAGGATCAGGGCGGTACCGAGGGCGAACCGGCGACCGTTGCTCAGGCGGCGGCTGGAACGCGGTTGGGGGCGGGCGGCGCCAAGGGCCGTCATCGCGGATGAAACCATGCTGCACCTCTGTTCTTGTTTTTGTTGTTTTTCGTGGTTTAGGGGGGCTTCGGGGCCGGCGTCCCGCAGGGCGAACTGCGGTCGGTGACAGGCTGGGTTCTAATGGTGAATTGCAGACATTGCAAGAAAAACTTGTACACAAGTTCGTATACAAAAATTGACGCAAAAGTCAGGAACGAGCGCTCCGGGGCGGGCTAGATGGTTTCGGGACAGGCATCTCGGGGCGCGGTATCCTGACGTTCATTTCCTCCCTGAATCCTCCCCATGCTGCAGATTTCCAACACCGTGCAGATCCCCGATGCCGAGATCGAGCTGAGCGCGATTCGTGCCCAGGGCGCCGGCGGGCAGAACGTCAACAAGGTGTCCAGCGCCGTGCACCTGCGCTTCGACGTGCGCGCCTCATCCTTGCCGGAGTTCTACAAGGAACGCCTGCTTGCCCTGAGCGACCAGCGCATCACCGGCGAGGGCGTGGTGGTGATCAAGGCGCAGCAGTACCGCACCCAGGAACAGAACCGCGAGGACGCGCTGAGCCGCCTGGCGGAGCTGATCCGCAGTGCCACGAAGGTGGAGAAGAAGCGCCACCCGACCAAGCCGACGCTGGGTTCGAAGACGCGCAGGCTGGAGGGCAAGAGCAAGCGCGGGAGCATCAAGGCGGGGCGGGGGAAGGTGGATTTCTGATCGGTTGTAAGGGGACAAGAGCGCTTGCTTTTCGTAGGAGCGAGCTTGCTCGCGAACGGACCCCGCAACGGATTCGGTTCGCGAGCAAGCTCGCTCCTACAGGGTCAACTCCACCGCCAGTCCTGTAGGGCGCATAACCTGGCACAGGTTATTCGCCGCCTCTCTCCGCACGGCGGATAACGCTGGCGCGTTATGCGCCCTGCACACTGGCCTCTCTGGGCTTTCCCATTTGCCGAACCAGTCCCCTCTCCCGCTTGCGGGAGAGGGTTAGGGAGAGGGGCTCTGGCTCTTTGTAGGAGCGAGCTTGCTCGCGAATAGACCCCGCAGCGGAACCGGTTCGCGAGCAAGCTCGCTCCTACAGGGAGCCTCGGCGCCAGGCATGAATGACGTCAGTGCACCAGCATCCCCGTGAACACATAGGCCTGCGCCAGCGTGATCAAGCCGATGAACGCGGCGAAGATCAGGCTGTGCTTGACCGTGAAACGGAACAGGTCCGACTCGCGGCCGACCATCCCGGTAGCCGCGCAGGCCACGGCGATGGACTGTGGCGAGATCATCTTGCCGGTCACCCCGCCGGTGGTGTTGGCCGCCACCAGCAGCGTGTCGCTGACCCCCAGCTGGTGCGCGGTGGTCGCCTGCAGTGAACCGAACAGGGCGTTGGACGAAGTGTCCGAACCGGTCAGGAATACCCCCAGCCAGCCGAGGAAGGGCGAGAAGAACGGGAACGCCGCACCCGTCCCCGCCAGCACCAGCGCCAGGGTCGTGGACATCCCGGAGTAGTTGGTGACGAAGGCGAAGGCCAGCACCATGCCGATGGTCAGCACCGGCCACTTGAGTTCCAGCAGCGTGTCGCGGAAGGTCGTCGCGCCGCTCTTCACGCCGATGCGCAGGATGGCCATGGAGATCAGCGCGGCGAGGAAGATCGCCGTGCCGCTGGCCGACACCAGGTCGAACTTGTAGACCGCCGGCATCGGCGTCGGGTTGGCGACGATGGGCGCGACTTTCAGCACCAACTGGTCGAGGTAGGGCACGGCGATCACCGCCACCCAGTTCTCCAGCGCGCCGCCGGGCAGGAACATTGCCTTGAACGGCTTCATGGTCCAGATGGTCACCAGCACGGTGAGGATCAGGAACGGCGACCACGCCTTGAAGATCTGTCCGAAGCTGTACTGCGATTCCTGGCGCTGCCCGCCACCGCCACCACCGAAGCTGCCCAGCGTGGCGCTGCCGTCGGCGTTGAGGCTGGAGAACTCGGTTTCACGCACGTTCGCCGGTTGCCACACGCGCAGGAACAGGGTCAGGCAGACCATGCTCAACAGCGCCGAGGTGATGTCCGGCAGCTCCGGGCCGATGAAGTTGGAGGTGAAGAACTGGCTGACCGCGAAGGTGCCGCCGGCGACCAGCAGCGCCGGCCAGGTCTCGCGGATGCCACGCCAGCCATCCATCATCGCCACCAGCCAGAAGGGCACGATCACCGACAGGATCGGCAACTGCCGCCCGGCCATGGCGCCGATCTTGAACGCATCCACCCCCGACACCTGCCCGGCGACGATGATCGGGATGCCCAGCGCGCCAAAGGCTACCGGCGCGGTGTTGGCGATCAGGCACAGCCCGGCCGCGTACAGCGGGTTGAAGCCCAGGCCGACCAGCAGCGCCGCGGTGATCGCCACCGGTGCGCCGAAACCCGCCGCGCCTTCGAGGAAGGCGCCGAAGGAGAAGCCGATCAGCACCACCTGCAGGCGCTGGTCAACGGTGATCGACAGCACCGAGCTGCGGATGATCTCGAACTGCCCGCTTTTGACCGTCAGCTTGTAGAGGAACACCGCCGCCACGATGATCCAGGCGATCGGCCAAAGCCCGTAGAAGAAGCCGTAGACCGCCGAGGCCAGCGCCTTGTCCACCGGCATCTGGTAGACGGTCACCGCGATCAGCAGCGACAGCACCAGGGTGATGGCGCCGGCGACGTGGCCCTTGAGGCGGAACACCGCCAGGGCGAGGAAGAAGAAGATGATCGGCACGAGGGCTGCCAGGGCCGACAGGCCGAGGCTGCCAAGCGGGGTATAGAGCTGCTGCCAGGTTTGCATGGGGATTGTCCCTTGTTGTTGTCAAAGCGTCAGCGGTGGATAACTATTTCAGGTCGCGTACGCCTGGGCGGCGCACGCGCCGGCAGGTATTGAAAAAGCCCCGCAACGCGGCGCGTAGCGGGGCTTTTGAAAGCTGATTCGGGCAAGCTTTTCGGGGTGTCGCCACCGGCTCGCTTGAGGCCGGCGGCGACCCTGCCCTGGCTTGTGGCCACCGCTCGCCAGGATTGTGTGAGGGCTTTCAAAGCGCTGCCACTCCGGCGCTGGCGACCTGCGCATCCTCGCCGGCCTTCACGCCGGATACGCCCACCGCGCCGATCACCTGACCATCGAGCAGGACTGGCACGCCGCCTTCGAGCGAGGTGATCAGCGGCGCGGTGACGAAGGCGGTGCGGCCGCCGTTGACCATCTCCTCGTAGCCCTTGGTTTCGCGTCGGCCCAGTGCCGCGCTGCGGGCCTTTTCAGTGGCGATGTAGGCGCTGGCCGGGGCACAGCCGTCGAGGCGCTCCAGGGCCAGCGGATGGCCGCCGTCATCGACCACCACGATGGACACCGCCCAGTGGTTGCGCTGCGCCTCGGCGCGCGCGGCGGCGAGGATGCGGCCGACTTCCTGCTGGGTCAGAACGGCTTTGCTGAGCATGCTTGCACCTCGCCTTGAAGGGATTCCAATGGCGCATCGGCGAGCGCCTCTTCCACCAGTTCGATCCAGTGCCTGACCGGCGTACGGCCTGCGCCGCCCAGGTGCGTCTGGCAGCCGATGTTGGCGGTGACTATGACTTCCGGGGCGCCGCTCTCCAGCGCCTTCAGACGGTTGTCGCGCAGGCGCCGGGACAGCTCCGGCTGAGTCAGCGAATAGGTCCCGGCCGAGCCGCAGCAAAGGTGGCTGTCCGGCACGGCGGTGAGGCTGAAGCCCAGGCGCGTGAGCACGCCTTCCACCGCTCCGCCGAGCTTCAGCGCGTGCTGCAGCGTGCAGGGGCAGTGGAAGGCCAGGCGACGGTCGCCGTGCAAGTGCAACGCTTCCAGCGGTTCATCGCGCAAAACCTCGGACAGGTCGCGGGACAGTTCGCTGACCCGCCGGGCCTTGGCCGCATACTGGGCATCGCGCTCCAGCAGATGGCCGTAGTCGCGAACGAAGGCGCCGCAGCCACTGGCCGTCTGCACGATGGCTTCGGCGCCCGCCTGGATCGACGGCCACCAGGCGTCGATGTTCCTGCGCGCCCGATCCAGCCCCTGCCCTTGGGCGTTCAGGTGATAGTCCACGGCGCCGCAACAGCCGGCATCCGCCGCCGGGATCACGCTGATGCCGAGACGATCCAGCACCCGCGCGGCAGCGGCATTGGTGTTGGGCGAAAGCGCCGGTTGCACGCAGCCTTCGAGGATCAGCATGCGCCGCGTGTGGCGTGGTTTCGGTCGCTCCACGGGCGGATGCGGGTGGCGCGGCAGTTTGCTTTGCAGACCTTCTGGCAGCAGCGGGTAGAAGGTGCGCCCGGCCTTGGCCAGCGCGCCGAACAGCGCGGCATTCGGCACCACGGCGCGCAGGCCCCGGCGGATCGCGCGCTCGCCGAAGGTGCGCGGCACCTGTTCCTCGACCACCGCGCGGCCGATATCCAGCAGGTTGTGGTAATCCACGCCGGAAGGGCAGGTGGTTTCGCAGTTGCGACAGCTCAGGCAACGGTCCAGGTGCTCGCGGGTGCTGGCGCTGGGCTCGGCGCCTTCGAGCACCTGCTTGATCAGGTAGATGCGCCCGCGCGGGCCGTCCAGCTCATCGCCCAGCAACTGGTAGGTCGGGCAGGTGGCGGTGCAGAAGCCGCAGTGCACGCAGGAGCGCAGGATGCGCTCGGCTTCCTCGGCGCGCGGCAGGTGTCTGGCCTGTTCGCTCAGGTTGGTTTGCATCAGAGCTCCCTGTACATCCGGCCGGGGTTGAAGAGGCCTTGCGGGTCGAGTTGCTGCTTGAGGCTGCGGTGGTAGCGCAGCAGCGCGGCGGGCAGCGGATGGAAGCCGTCGTCGCCCGGCGTGTAGCGCAGGGCATGGCCGCCGACTTCGGCGACGCTGTGGCGGATCAATTGGGCGTCTGCCTCGGACTTCAGCCAGCGCTGCGCGCCGCCCCAGTCGATCAGCTGTTCGCCGGGCAGTGAGAGCGCTGGCGTGGCGTTGGGCAACGACAGGCGCCAGAGCGTGCCGGGGCCGGCGAAGAAGCCCAGGCGTTGCTCGCGCAGGTCCTGCCAGTAGCCGCTGTCGATCTCCTCGCCACCCAGGCGCAGGCGCGCGGAACACACCGAGCCCTCACCACCTTCCAGGCGCAGATGCAGCGCCTGGCCGTCGTAGCAGGCGGCGCTGATCGGGAGGGGCTGGGTGCCCCATTCGGCCAGTTCTCCCAGCGCCTGATGCACGCCCATCTCCAGGCGCAGGCTGGCGCACATCCGCGGCTTGGGCAGCACCTTCATCGAGACTTCGGTGATCACCCCCAGGCAACCGAAGCTGCCTGCCAGCAGGCGTGACAGGTCGTAGCCGGCGACGTTCTTCATCACCTCGCCGCCGAAGCGCAGCAGCTTGCCGTGGCCGGTGATCAGCCGCGTGCCGAGTACGTAGTCGCGCACCGAGCCCGCCCAGGGCCGGCGCGGGCCGGAGAGCCCAGCGGCGACCATTCCGCCGAAGGTCGCTGCGCTGAAACCCGGCGGTTCGCATGGCAGCATCTGCCCGGCGGCTTCCAGCGCTGCCTCGATTTCCACCAGCGGCGTACCGGCGCGGGCGGTGAGCACCAGCTCGGTCGGGTCGTAGCTGACGATGCCGCTGTGGGCGCGTGTGTCGAGTTCCACGCCCTCCACCGGGCGGCCGAGGAAGGCCTTGCTGTCTCCGCCGCGAATGCGCAGCGGCGTGCGCTCCTGCAGCGCGTGGTTCACCTGGTCGAGCAGTTCGGCGCTGGCGTCCCGCATCAGAAGCGCTCCAGGTCGGGGAAGGGCAGTTGGCCGTGGTGCACGTGCATCGCGCCGAACTCGGCGCAGCGGTGCAGGGTCGGGATGTTCTTGCCGGGGTTGAGCAGGCGGTCCGGGTCGAAGGCCGCCTTCACTGCGTGGAACAGGGTCAGCTCGTCGCTGTTGAACTGCGCGCACATCTGGTTGATCTTCTCGCGCCCCACGCCGTGCTCGCCGGTGATGCTGCCGCCCACCGCCACGCAGAGTTCGAGGATCCTGCCGCCGATGGCCTCGGCGCGTTCCAGCTCGCCGGGCACGTTGGCGTCGAAGAGGATCAGCGGGTGCATGTTGCCGTCGCCGGCATGGAACACGTTGGCCACGCGCAGGCTGAACTCTTGCGACAGCTCGGCGATGCCGTGCAGCACGCGCGGCAGCTCGCGGCGCGGAATGGTCCCGTCCATGCAGTAGTAGTCCGGGGAGATGCGCCCCACCGCCGGGAAGGCGTTCTTGCGTCCGGCCCAGAAGCGCACGCGCTCGGCCTCGTCGCAGGCCAGGCGCACGTCGGTGGCGCCGGCCGCGCGCAGCACGCCGTCGACGCGTTCGCAGTCGTCCTGCACGTCGGCTTCCACGCCGTCGAGTTCGCACAGCAGGATGGCCGCCGCGTCCACCGGGTAGCCGGCGTGGATGAAGTCTTCGGCGGCGCGGATCGACAGGTTGTCCATCATCTCCAGCCCGCCGGGGATGATGCCGGCGGCGATGATCTCGGCCACCGCGCGGCCGGCCTTTTCCACCGAATCGAAACTGGCCAGCAGCACCCGCGCCACCTGCGGCCGGGGCAGCAGCTTGACGGTGACTTCGGTGACGATGCCGAGCATGCCCTCGGAGCCGGTGAACAGGGCGAGCAGGTCGAGGCCGGGGCAGTCCAGGGCGTCGCTGCCCAGCGTCAGGTGCTCGCCCTCGACGGTGAGGATGTCCACCTTGAGCAGGTTGTGCACGGTCAGGCCGTACTTCAGGCAATGCACACCGCCAGCGTTCTCGGCAACATTGCCGCCGATGGAGCAGGCGATCTGCGAGGACGGGTCAGGCGCGTAGTACAGGCCGTGCGGCGCGGCGGCCTGGGAGATCGCCAGGTTGCGTACGCCGGGCTGCACGCGGGCGAAGCGCCCCTGCGGGTTCACTTCGAGAATCCTGTTGAAGCGCGCCATCACCAGCAGGATGCCTTTCTCCAGCGGCAGCGCGCCGCCGGAGAGCCCGGTGCCCGCGCCGCGCGCCACCACCGGCACCTTGCGCGCGTGGCAGAGCCTGAGCAGCGCCTGCACCTGCTCGATGCGCTCGGGCAGTGCCACCAGCATCGGCACCGTGCGGTAGGCGGAGAGGCCGTCGCACTCGTAGGGCTTGAGGTCTTCGGCGCGGTGCAGCAGTTCGAGGTCGGGCAGGGCCGCGCGCAGCTCGGCCAGCAGGGCGGATTTGTCGACGGCAGGCAGCGCGCCGTCGACGCGCTCGTCGTAGAGGATGGTCATAGGCTGGCGGTGCTCTGATCTTGTTGTTGTTCGCGCCCGGCAAGCGGGGCGTGGAGCCACGGCACGCTGAAAATGCGACCGATGCTCGGCGCGCGTCCATCACCTTCAACACTGGTCCTACCAGTTCTTGTACGGGCGGTCACTGGAAAGTCGCCGTCCTGACAGCTAGGGTTCTGCGCAGCCAGGCAGGCGCGGACTGACTGGTCCTACCAGTTTTCAAGAGCAGCCGTTGCGGGGAGCACCGATGACGACTTATGCACAGGGCAAGCCGAGCGTCGCCGACCAGGTGGCCGAGAAGATCGAGCGGCTGATCGTCGATGGGGTACTGAAGGTCGGCCAGGCGTTGCCCTCGGAACGGCGCCTGGTGGAGAAGCTCGGCTGCTCGCGCTCGGCACTGCGGGAAGGGCTGCGTGCACTGCGCGGGCGCGGCATCGTCGACACCGAGCAGGGGCGCGGTTCATTCGTTGCGGACCTGACTGGCGCGAAGGACGTATCGCCGCTGTTGCATCTGTTCAGTTCGCAACCACGCACGCTCTACGACCTGCTGGAGGTCCGCGCGTTGCTGGAAGGCGAGTCCGCGCGCCTGGCCGCGCTGCGCGCGACCGAGGCCGACCTGGTGCTGATCGGCCGGCGTTTCGAGGAGATGCACGCCGCTTACGACGAACCGCAGCCGCTGGACCCGCGCGAGCATGCGCGGCGCGACCATGCCTTCCATCAGGCGATCAGCGAGGCCTCGCACAACCCGGTGCTGGTGCACACGCTGCAGTCGCTCAACGAGCTGATGCTCAGCACCGTGTTCGCCTCGGTGAACAACCTCTACAACCGCCCGCCGCAGAAGCGCCAGATCGACCGCCAGCACGCGCGGCTGCACCGCGCCATCAGCGAACGCCAGCCGGAACAGGCCCAGCGCGCCGCCCGCGAACATATCCACAGCGTGCGGGACAACCTGCGGGAGATCGAGCAGGAGGAACAGCGGTTGGTACGGGCGACCTTGCGGCTCGAAGGTTGGAAGTAACGTAGGAGCGGACTTCGTCCGCGATCGGTTTCCGGCAGCGCCGAGCGTGGGTCGAACATCGCGGACGGAGTCCGCTCCTGCACAGGCCGAAAGCTCCGGTGTTCCTTTGTGGCGCAACGGTAGGGCGAATAACGCGCCAGCGTTATCCGCCGCTCAAGGGCTGGCGGATAACCTGTCCCAGGTTATGCGCCCTACGTGGCTTTTCGTAGGAGCGAGCTTGCTCGCGAACGGACCCCGCAAAGGATTCGGTTCGCGAGCAAGCTCGCTCCTACAGGTTTTGCATCAGTGGCGGGCCTTGCGCTCACGCATTTCGGCCACCATCCGCTCGGCGTTGGCCTCGCAACCCATGCCTTCGGGCTTGTTCTCGATGTTGTCGATCACCGCCAGCAAGCGCTCGCGGTTTTCCTGTAGCTGCCGCTCCATCGCTTCGATTTCGGCGACCTTGCGGCGCAGGCCGGCGAGCAGTTCGCCATGGCCGTTCTTCAGCGGGTTGGCATGCGGCAGCAGGTTGCGGATTTCCTCCAGGCTGAAGCCGGTCTGCTGAGCGCTGCGGATGATCTCCAGCAGGTTGAGGGTTTCCGGCGGGTAGGCGCGGTAGCCGTTGGCCAGGCGGCGCGCCGGGGCGATCAGCCCACTGGCTTCGTAGAAGCGGATGCGCGAGGGGGCGAGGCCGCTGAGGCTGGCCAGTTCACCGATTTTCATGCTGGGCTCCGAAAGGGGCTTGACCTTGAAGTGAACTTTAAACTTAACCTCGCCGCTGCCACAACCCAACCGCACAACCACGGAGCCTTGCCATGTCGCCCTTCCAGCCCCTGCGCCTGCCCAACGGCGGCGAAGTTCCCAACCGTATCGCCAAGGCCGCCATGGAGGAAAACATGGCCGACGCCGACCAGGCGCCTTCGGCCTCCCTGCTGCGCCTGTACCAGGCCTGGGCGGACGGTGGTGTCGGCCTGATCCTCAGCGGCAACGTGATGATCGACGGCCGCGCCATGACCGGCCCCGGCGGCGTGGTGCTGGAGAACGACCGGCATCTGGAGCGCTTCCGCGAATGGGCGCGCATCGGTCGCTCGCGCGGCGCGCAGTTCTGGCTGCAACTGAACCATCCCGGCCGCCAGGTGCAGACCAACCTTGGCCAGGGCGCTATCGCACCGTCGGCAGTGCCGTTGGAGATGGGCAAGTTCTCCAAGCTGTTCGCCGTCGCCCGCGAGATGAGCGAAGGCGATATCGCCGAGGTGATCCAGCGTTTCGTCCGTGCCGCGAAGCTTTCCGAGCGGGCCGGCTTCACCGGCGTGCAGATCCATGCGGCCCATGGCTACCTGCTCAGCCAGTTTCTCTCGCCACTGGCCAACAAACGGCAGGACCGCTGGGGCGGCTCGCTGGAAAACCGCGCGCGGCTGTTGCTGGAAGTCGTCCGCGCGGTGCGCGCCGAGGTGTCGCCGGGGTTCTGCGTGGGGGTGAAAATCAACTCCGCCGACTTCCAGCGCGGCGGCTTCGACGCTAGCGACGCGCGTCAGGTGATCGAGTGGCTGAATGCCGAACGAGTCGACCTGGTCGAGCTGTCCGGCGGCAGCTACGAGGCGCCGGCCATGCAGGGCGATGCCCGCGATGGTCGTACCCTGGCGCGGGAGGCCTACTTCCTCGAGTTCGCCCGCGAGATGCGCGCAGCGGCGCGCATGCCGCTGATGGTCACCGGCGGCATCCGTCGCCTGCCGGTGGCGGAGCAGGTGCTGGACAGCGGGCTGGAGATGGTCGGCATCGGCACCGCCCTGGCGCTGGAGCCGCAGCTGGTGCTGCACTGGCAGCGCGGCAGCCAGACCCAGCCGGAGCTGCCGGCGATCCGCTGGCGCTCCAAGCCGCTGGCGGCGCTGGCCTACATGGCGCTGGTCAAGCTGCAACTGCATCGCATCGGCGCCCACCGCGCGCCTAACCCGCAGGCTTCGCCGTTGCGCACGCTGGTGATGGAGCAGTGGCGCACGCTGCGCCGGGCCAAGCAGTACCGCCGCTGGGCGGCGCGGCAGGCGGGCTGATCCGCTTCAATACTCTGCGTAGGATGGCGTGGAGCGAAGCGATACCCATCGATTCCTGTCGCATTGGCAGCATGGGTATCGCCTAGGTGTTCTGCCGGGACACATGGGTAACAGGTGTCGGGAGACATAGGTAACGCATTTAGGATCAC
>NZ_PEKX01000003.1 GCF_002796985.1 Pseudomonas sp.
TGTCGAATCAAGAGCTTGCAAAGCTCATGAACATTATGAACATGGCTTACCGTTTAACATAATATACATTATGCGAATCCTAGGGTTTCAGTTCCAGAGGTGAGCTGGACGTTTCGAACCTGCCGGCACTGTCGCTCGCCATGAAAAAGCGCACTCGATGCCGTGAAAAGAAAATACGCGGTGGATCAAGCGGAAACAGCTGCTACTTCATGCGGCTGGATAGCTGGCCGGGCTCAGAGCGCGCTCGCACCTCTCAATGAACGCACTCGCCCCAGGGTTGCTCAGAAAGAACGGCTCCGGTGGACAACTGCAAGCGGCAAGGCTGCGCCAGGCAGATAGTTTTTTGGCCATCATTTACTATGAAAATGAAACCTCAGTTCCTACGACTAGACCCGGATGTTGCAGATTGTTCTGAAAAATCCCCCAAGAGATATCAATCGCGTGCAGCACCCACCATGCCTCAATAATCCACCAGCCCTTGCTTGGTTTTCACGAGTTCAACTTCTTTAACCTAAGAGGCGAACTTCCAGTGGTACTTGGCTACCTGAGAACACTTCCCGAGCAAACCATGGCCATTGTTGGATACCGGCCGTGCGGGGTTTCTCAAGTCTTATGCTGACAATCAAGCAATCAAGCAATCAAGCAATCAAGCAATCAAGCAATCAAGCAATCGACAACTCGTACCGCACTATCGAGCTTCGCCTCCGGGATATCGGGGCCTTCATGGCATTTTGCCTCAGTCCGCCTGCCGATACCTGAACGAGGATTGGCATCCGTTCGCTGCCACAGTTCCAGAACGAGAACCCTGACCGCCCTCCCCTTGAGCGGCTACAAAATCTCTCAGGGCTCTGTCTCCCAAGCATTTGCAGATCGAGACCGCCGAACTCATGGCGGAGGGCGCCCCAGTTCATACGCGCCCCTTTTTTATTGTTGCCACCTCTTCTCCATGTACCTGCGAGTCTCTGACCTCGTAGGGCGCGATAATTGGAGCCCCGTGATGGGAGGTTTTCCAGAGATACCGCTAGGACCTGGTGATTTCACGTTGTGGGAAAAGGGAACAAGGCAGCAAAAATTAGCGTGCGCGACGAATTCATTGAGTTATATCTGATTAGGTGTCGTAGGCACCTAAAGTTAATTCCCCTGCCCTCCGCGCATGAGAATCTGCAAGAGGTGCGCTGCCCTTTGCCAGATCGCATGGACGTCAACCAGATCCCGAGTTGACTCATCCAGCACAGTCACCAAGCGACCTTCAGTAGTTTGCTCTCGTACAAGTGACTCCGGGATCTGGCCAGCCACAAACCAGCAAGGGTTGCGTCGACAATCGCATCTTCGTCACTGAGCTGATGCGTCGGCGGACGGGCGTTGCGGTCTTTACTGCTGAACAGGTGTTCAGCTATATGGGTGTCCCGACCGCAGCCCACGCCGAGCGAATTGGGAACACCACTGATCTCCCTCCCCGGGCGGTTCGCGCCGCCCTTCCATGCTCTTCGCCAAATCGGAGTGCCCATGCGTAACCAGCTGTTCAGAACTCGCATTACCGAGATGCTTGGTATCCGTCATCCCATTCTTTGCGGCGGCATGGGCCCCAGCGTGTCAGACGCGAGCTACGTCGCGGCTGCGGTCAACGCAGGCGGGATGGGATTTGTGGTTGCTGCCGGCTTCCCTGATCTGGATGAGTTCCGCGAACAGCTCCGCCAGTGTCGCAGCCTCACATCAGGAAAAGGGTTCGGAGTGAACCTCTACCTTTCCGGCCAGGCCAACGTTGCTGAGCGCTTGCGGCAACAGGTAAGGATTCTTGCTGAAGAAGAAGTGCTCTGTGTCGAAACATCGGGTGGAAGCCCCGAGGAAGTCCTGCCGGCGCTGCGAGAAGCGGGTATCAAGGTTCTGCACAAGGTTCCGGCGGTTCGCTATGCGCGATCAGCCGCTCGTCTTGGCGTGGACGCAGTGATCGTCGTTGGCAACGACTGCGGTGGTCATCCAGGAACCTACGGCATCAGCAGCATGGTTCAGGCAGCCCATGCACCGAAAGAGCTCTCCATTCCCGTCGTTATCGGTGGCGGGATCGGTGCGGGAAGCCAACTGGCGGCGACACTGATGATGGGGGCCGATGCGATCCTGATGGGGTCGCGGATGCTGGTAGCCGAGGAGTTGTGGATTCACCGCCAGTACAAGGAACGGCTGGTTCAGAGCGATGGCACAGAAAGCATCATCGTGAAGACCGGCCTGCGCCAACATCACAGAGTTCTGAACAATGACAGCGCCAAAGCTGTGGCCGCACTGGACGCGGCGGGAGCGAGCGATTTCGAAAGCTATCGTCCTCACGTCATGGGCATGCTAACGACCCAAGCCTACAAGACAGGGGATAGCCGCCAAGGCATGCTCGATTACGGCCCATCGATCGTATTTGCTAACGCCGTGCAAAGCGTGGAAGCCATTTTTGATTCGGTGCTTGATGATGCGCGCCATGCGATGCAGCGCCTGGAAGATCTGAGCTGCAACGGGTGATCGAAAACATCCCCAATCTGGGGCTCAAATGCTTTTGGTCATGGGTAGTAATCGGCCAATAACGGCCCTTGGCCGAGGAGCTCCCGTCAGCGCTTTATAAATGTTGCTAATAGCATGATTACGAACGCTGCCAACCAAAAATAGAAGCCGATCCCCATACCTGTGACATAGATCGATGGCGGTTCTTTGTCGCTGAATATGCGAGACACGAAGGGCGAAGTGCAGGCCACCAGCAAGCCAACAATTGCGGTGAGTTGTGCTACTCGAAAGCCCCCAGCGTAAAAGGCTATGGTGCCCAAAAGTAAAGGATTGGCGTACCAAGCCATCGACCAATACTTCCCACTCCCTATAATCGCCGACCAGCCGAAGAGCGCTACCTCCCAGCCATACATGCTAACGGGAATGCGATCCTCTCCCCAGCGTTCCTCCGTGTGAAGGGCTGGCAGTGCGAAGGAAATGGCGTAGGGCGCAAGCGCTAAGAGAATGAACATCCAAGACTGTTTCATAAAGCATTCCTCGCATAGCTTATGAGTACCAGCCTCCGGTAAGTCCAGATCAATTCATTTATAGACGCTCCGTGCTGCCTACCTACGGAATTCGACCATCCGCTTAGGGTCGGTAGCTGCCTCCTACGCCAGGCAATTAATGGCCGATAGCAGCTCTGTTAGTAGCCATGACCCAGGTTCGTCCTGCAAACGAACCACAGTCTGCTATCTGCTGTGGACAGCGGATGTAGACCAATTTCGTCCAGGGCAACGCCAGCTTTTGACCAGCGCCGCCCTGGACCACCAGAAGAGAAAGACGCTGCAGCGCACGGGTAATGCGGGCGGCGGCATGCGCATCTGCACATGACTAATGAAGAACGGGCGGTAGGCCCGGCTTCAACATGCCGACGTCCTGTCGGCACTATCCGCGAGCAACCTCAGACGGCATCACCTGCCTGCCCTTGCGCCGCCGAACGCCGTGCCGGTGCGGTTTCGCGCAGACACGCAGCTACCAGGAGCCCCAGCACGACACCGGACAGCGCCAGGTAAAGGGTCTTCTCGATGCCATAGTGCTGGGCGATGTAGCCAGCCAACGCCGGCGCGACGCCGCCGCCGAATACCTCGCCAATGCCGACGACCAGTCCGGTAGCGGTAGAAATCAGTGCCGGCGGCACCGACTCACTGGTGAGCGGTCCGACGATCATGCAGACCATGCTGAAGTTGAAGAAGGTGGTCGCGAACAGCAGCAGGAACAGCTTCATCGGCTCGGCGCCGGTATGGATCATCAGCCAGAGCGCCACACCGGTAGCGACGCACGAGATCAGTGCGACCGGCTTGCGGCCCAGGCGATCCGACAATGTCGGCATCAGCACCATGCCGCAGAAGCCGCCGAAGCCGATGGCCGACATGACGAAGCCCATCTGCTGCATGCCCAGATGCAGGTAGTCCGTCAGGTAGTTGGGCAACATCACCGAACTGACAAACAGGCTGGTGAGCATGCAGAACATGCCCACCAGGTTGAGCAGCACATTCCGGTAGCGCAACGCTGCCAGCCAGTCACTCCCGATGCTGTGCGCCGGCTCGCTCGCTGGGCGCTGGGCTACGGGTTCACGCAGGACCTTGTACAGCCCCCAGGCCAGGAGGAAACCCGGCACCGAGACCAGCACGAACACCCAGCGCCAGGATGGCACCACCAGCAGCAACTGGGTGGCGATGATGGGTGCAAGGCCCAGCCCCAGCAGCGGGAAGAACGCCTGCTGAATCCCGATGTTCATACCCAGCCGCGAGGGATGCGACGCTTCCGCGGTGGCGGCGATCGAGGTGGGTGTGAAGGCGCCCTCCGCCACGCCCATCACGGCGCGAATGAGCAGAAGCCCCCCGACACCGCTGGCAAGCCCCGAGAAGCCGGCCAGCAGGGAGAAGACGATCACCGCTGGAATGATCACCTTGCGGCGACCGATGCGGTCGGACAGTCGCCCCATGAAGATCGAGGAGATCCCCCAGGCCAGGGCGAGGATCGCGGAAATATTGCCAAGGTCCTGATAGTCCAGGCCGAGGTCACGCATCATCACCGGGTACAAGGGCAGGATGATGAAACGGTCCAGGCCGACCAGGCCGAAACCGATGGCCAACAGTGCCACGGCCTTCCATTCGTACTTTTTATCGAACATACGGGTGCTCCTCTGCCGCTATGGGCATGGATGGAATGAGCGTCGATTGTGAAGGTGGGATGCAGGTTGGATCAGAAGTACACGAGGGCTTCGACCAGGCCGGTCAACTGGGTGCGGTCGCGGCCGTTGCCGTAGACGCGGTCGTGTTCGATGGGCTCGAACCAGTCGTAACGCAGTTCGGGGCGGATGCTGATATTGCGCGTGGCATCCCAGCGAAAGCCCATCGTCAAGGCGTTGAAGTCGCCGCGGGCGTTGCTGGTGGGGAACAGCACGAAGGCATCGCGATCGCGGAAGTGCTCGCCGCGAACGGAGAAGGCAAGGTCTTTGCGATACTGGTAGGTCAGCACGCTATTGATCCCCCACCAGGACGCCCCGTCGAACCCTGGCCCCGTGACGATATCGACGGTGTCGGCCTTCCCGTCCCCGGACTGGCGACCGTAGACCACCTCGCCGCCCATCGACCAGCGGGAGTCGAAGGCGTGCCAGGCGTTCAGTGAGTGCTGCTGACGCAACTGGCCGTCGCGAGACACCAGCCGCGCCGTGGGGGCCTGGACGTCATCGAAGTCATGATTCTCCTCGTTGCCGACCATGAACTCGTAATCGATCCAGGTCTGCATGTCCGGCGTACGCCAGCGCAGCGCGCCCAGCACTGACTTGCCGCTGTTGTTGTCGCGCAGGTTGTTGCGTCCCTGCACCACGCCCAGTTCGGCGCCGAGAATGCCGCTCTCATCGTTGAGCAAACGGGTGCTGGCAAGGAATCCGGATACGGTGCTGGCTTCGGAGACGAAGGCATAGGTCTTGCTGGCGAACGGGTTCCGCGCCTCACGAATGTTCGGTGGAATCTCGTAACCGGTGGCCGGGCCGAAGATCCCGGCAATCAGGCTGAACCCCGGGCCATAGGGCAGGTACACGGAGGCAAACAGGTTCGGCGTGGCGACGAACTTTTCCTTGTCACGTTTGGCTCGCTCGGGATCGTCATCACCCGGAGAGTTGGCGGGCCAGTGCATGTCCCAGCCGAAGGTGCGCGCGAACTGACCATTGCGTCCGTACAGCGTCTCCATGCTGAAACCGAAGGACACCTCTTCGGGCTTGGGCCCCGGTAGCGGCGTGACCCTGGGCACGACGTTGGCCGCGAGCGGCTTGTCGACGAACAGGTGCACCGACGCCAGCTCCAGGCCTTCATCGGAGAACCCGGTCAGAGGCAGGTTGCTCAAACCGTCCTCGCGTTCGTCATGGGTGGATCGGTTGTTACGGGCATAGCCGACATCCAGCAAACCGGAAATCCGTATGCCGTGGTCACGCTCCAGCTCAGGGCCTAGCAACCAGCGCGCCAGAGAGCCTTCGCCCTTCTCTTCTCCTTCGGCCTGAGCGCTCAGTGCCATTACGGCGAGCAAACCGGCGCTTATGGGCATCATCACCTTGTTCAACATACCTGCCTCTTGTTCTTGTTGTTGTGGTTAGGGCGAGTCCCTTCCCGGGAGGGCCTTCGCGGGGCAAAACGCTCCCGTACCGGGCCGTGGCCGGCCCAGCGGGAAGGGACTCATGAACGGGAAGGAAAACTCAGTGGCGAGCGAGCACTGCCTTCAAGGCATCCAGCAACTGAGCCTCGGCGGATTGCGAGACGCTCTGGGCGCGCCAGGCGACATGCTTGTCGGGACGGACCAGCACGCAGCCGTCCTCGTGTATCTCACGCAGCCGCGCCCAATCGCCGTAGCTGTCGGTGTATTCCAGGCCCAGGCCGATACGGCGTACGACCAGCTCGATGCCCAGCTCCTGTGCCGCCAGCCTGGCGGCATGACGCCAGGCTTCGCCGCCGTGCCCGATGAGCAGCGTGAAGCGCCCCTGGCTGCAGATATCCAGGGTTGAGAGCTTGCGGCCCGCCTCGTCATGCAGCCAGGCATGCGGCAAGTGAGCCCCTGGCCAGGTGGTCGGGTGATAGTAGAGTTCAGGGTCCCGGCTATAGGCAGGCGCCTCGCTGCCGTCGCCCGCGACCGCGTCGCTGCGGTAGCGCTGGCCCAGCTCTACGCCATGGCAGTTGAACTGGTAGTTCTGCAGTTGAATGGCCTGCTCCAGCGCAGCGCGACGCTCACGGCCGGCAGCTGAGTCCGTGCTGAGCTCGTGCAGGCTCGCCCAACCCTCGGCCTCGGTTTGACCCGGCTGGAAGCCAAGGGCATTGGAGATCGGCAGCATGTTGCGCACGCTCTCCATGGCGCGGTCCACCACCTGGCAGCCCACCGGCTGGCGCTCCTGGCTATAGGTCTCGAGCAATCCCGTACCGGCTTCACCCTTGAGGACCATGGCCAGCTTCCAGGCCAGGTTGTAGGCATCCTGTACCGAGGTGTTGGTGCCCAGGCCGTTGGCCGGCGGATGACGGTGCACGGCATCGCCACAGCAGAACACCCGCCCTTCGGAATAGTGGCTGGCAACCACATGGTTGATCTGCCACTTGCTGGTGGCAAGCACTTCCACGGGGATGTCGGCGTCACCGATGACCCGACGAGCCCGTTCGATCACCGCGGCTTCGCTGAGATCCGGCTCACCCTGTGCGGGGTCGTACATGAACAGCATCACCCATTCGTTCCACGGACGAACGCAGATGAAAGTACCGCTGCCCACCCAGTAATCATTGCCCGGCTGCACCATCCAATAGAGCACGCCAGGGCGGCTTTCGCAGTAGCGGCGCAGGTCTGCGCGCAGCCAGACGTTCACCGCACAACCCAGGCCCATCTCGCCTTCCAGCGGGATGCCGAGCAACTCCATCACCCGGCTGCGCGCACCGTCGGCGCCGATCATGTAGCGGGCGCGCACAGTGAACTCGCATCCGGTGCCGCGATCGAGAACGCGTGCGGTGACCCCCTCGGCGTCCTGGGTAAAGTCCAGGAGCTCATGATTGAAGCGCATCTCGCTGCCGGCGCGCAGTCCCTCGTTAGCGAGAATCGGCTCCATCAGGTGCTGGGGGATGTTGCACATGGCCGACGGGCTGGCCAACTCATAGTCGGACTTGCGCTCGATGGCGTTACCCCAGGTCAGCAAACGGCCGAACTCCTGCCCACTGAAACTGGTGGCCCAGACATTGTTGGCCATCAGCTCATGGGGACTGGCGGCAGCGACCACCTGCGATTCGACACCAGCGTCCCGGAACACTTCCATGGTGCGCTGGTTGGTGATGTGCGCCCGCGGGCTGTTGGCAGTCCAGCGATACTTGTTGATCAGCAGGTTGCGGATGCCGTAGCGCGACAGCAGCAAGGACGCCGTGAGGCCGGATGGACCACCTCCGACAATCAGGACGGGGACTTCGATGACCTCGGAGGTGTTTTGCAGTTTCATGGTTGTACTCCGCACTCTTGTTCTTGAAATCGGAAAGTTACCCACCCAGGCGGGCGCTATTGCCTGCGCCCTCTCTCCAGGACCGGGCAAGCCGAACCCGCGCCGCGTGCCGGAAGGCAATCAGCGAATACGAAAGGATGGGCGTCAGGAGGTTGCTGGCGTGCCGGTCAGCCGCCTGCCTCGGTGTTCAGGATGAAATAGTCGGGAACGAGCGGCCCCCAGAGATACAGCGAACTCTCTGCGGGAAAGTCTCCCGCTGGCCACTCACTCCCGGCTTCGATGAAGTCCATTTCCGTGGAGTACTCGCTGAACGAGCCCCACGGGTCGCGGACGTAATGGAAGTAGTTGGAGCCCAGGCAATGCCTGCCCGTGCCCCAGCCTTCGACATACCCGGCGGCGGCCATCTGCTCTGCCCCATTGCCTACGTCGTCGATGGTCGGGACATCCCAGGCTGCGTGGTGGAATCCCTTGGCGCTACTTTTGGCGAAGGCTATCAGGTGGTGATCGCACCCATGCCGCGCATGGGTGAAGGCAATGACGTCCTGGGAGCGGTCGGAAAGCTTCAAACCCAGCGCCTGCTCATAGAAAGCCACAGCCCGCGACACATCCGGAGAAAAGAACAGGACATGGGACAGGCGCTTTGGCCGGACCTGGCACACCCTGTCCCGGCTACCCACGCCACGCAGTTCGCGAACGCCCTGGACTGCCTCGGGGCGCGCATCCGGCATGGTCTTCGCGCCCACCCGGACCTGTATCAGATTGCCGTCCGGATCACGGAACCAGAAGCCGCCGCCGTCACCCTCTTCGAATAGCGCGCCGCTACGCTCCACCTGCTCGCGCAGTCTGGTGAAGTCGGCCTCGAAGCAGTTGAAGCTGATCCAGGCCAGCGATTTGCTCGGCCCCGACAGCATGCGCGCCCAGCGATGCCCGTCGGCAGCCGAAATGTCCAACTGCCCCTCCTGCTCCTGCACATCCAGCCCGAAGTGCTCGAAGAAATGCCGGGCCTGCTGCAGCGAAGGCACATACAGCGCGTAATGATCGATCGAATGTACGCCACGACTCGTGATGCCCATGATCGCCTCCCTCATCTTGTTGTAATCAAAGCCCCAGGG
Organism: Pseudomonas sp.; assembly: GCF_002796985.1. GTDB lineage: Bacteria > Pseudomonadota > Gammaproteobacteria > Pseudomonadales > Pseudomonadaceae > Pseudomonas. The sequence goes on from NZ_PEKX01000003.1 coordinate 9,100, forward strand.
AGGGGGCTTCGCTGTTCATCGGTAGTGGCTACGGCTCAGGCCTCGTCGACCACTGGATTGACCAGCCGGCCGATACCTTCGATGGACACTTCCACGACATCCCCGGCCTTGAGGTAGACCTTGGGGTCCATACCAAATCCGACACCGGCGGGAGTGCCACTGACAATCACATCGCCGGCCTCCAGGGTCACCGCTTCGCTGAGGGTGGAGATGATGGTGGCGACGTCGAACAGCATGTCCTCGGTGTTGGCCGACTGCACGACCCTGCCGTTGACCCTGGTTTGCAGCAGCAGGCCCTTGCCGCCGGGCGGCAGTTCATCTGCGGTAACCAGGTCGGGGCCGAAAGCCCCGGTGTCATCGAAGTTCTTGCCTACGGTCCATTGCGGCGACTTGAACTGGTACTCCCGCACGGAGCCCTCATTGAACAGCGCATAACCAGCCACGCAGTCCAGGGCCTTGTCTTTCGGGATATGCCGGCCGCCACGTTTGAGCACCACCGCCATCTCGCCCTCGTAGTCCAGCGTGTCGGAAACGCGCGGGCGCACCAGCGGCTTGTTATGCGCGGTCAGGCTGCTGTTGAAGCGCGGGAACAGGGTGGGATAGTCCGGCTGCGCATAGGGCGATTCCTTCGTGTGGTCGGCGTAGTTGAGACCGACACAGATGATTTTCCCCGGCTTGCGCATCAACGGCAGGTAGTCCTGCTCGCCAATGTCCACGACAGCCCCCTGCGCCTTCGCGCCGTAGGTGGCCAGATCCTCGCCGCGCGCCAGCAGCGACTCCAGGGTTTCCTCACCCAGCACCTTCACGCCGTCAGGAGTACGAACGCCCAGCACGGCGCGGCCTTGATGATTGAAAGACACATAACGCATGGATCAGGACCTCTTGTTGTGTTGTATGGCCACCGTCACGCAGAACGGCATGGGACAAAGCTAAACCCGGCAAAATATATCGTCAACAATAAAATATATTTTCGTAGGATTTTCTATAAAAAGCCCCGCGTGTATGATCCTTCTAACGCTGATGCATACTGGAAATCTGCAATGAACCAACCCGAACGCTGGATGGAATCGGTCGAAGGCGCCGACAAGCGCACCATGGCTTCGCAGCTCGAATCCCGTGTTCGTCAGGACATCATCAGCGGTCGCCTGGCGCCAGGCAGCAAACTGCGCCTCAAGGAGCTCGCCGACGCCTATGACGCCGGCGTGATTCCGCTACGCGAAGCGCTGTCGCGTCTGGCGGCTACCGGTTTCGTGATCGCCACCGAGCAGAAAGGCTTCAGCGTCGGGCACATCTCCGCCGACGAGATCCGGGACATCACCAATACCCGCCTGCTGATCGAGTGCCAGGCCCTGCGCTTATCCATCACACAAGGCGACCTCGACTGGGAAAGCCGGTTGATTGCCGCCCATCACCGCCTGGACCGTCTACCGGTAGTGGATGGCCCCGAGCGAATGCTGCGGGCGGACTGGGAACAGGCCCACGAAGCCTTCCATACCGTCCTGCTCTCGGCCTGCGACTCGCACTGGCTGATGCGCTTTGCCGGAATGCTCCGGGACCAGACCGCCCGTTATCGGCAGTTGTCGCTGCTGTATGTCGGCAGCAGTGATCGCGACGTGCCCGGCGAACACCGTGCTCTGCTGGACGCGGCCCTGACCCGTGATGTCGAGCGAGCCTGCAGACTGCTCACCGAGCATTACCAAACCACCACCCACAATGTGCTCAAGCATGAGCGGCTGAAGTCCTCCGCTCCAGATTGAGGGGCACCCCAGAGGCTAATGCTCATGGAGTCTCCCTGGCCTCTTCCTCGAACGTCGAGGCCAGGAAGTTGATCAGCTCACGTACTGCCGGCATAAGGCCGCGACGGGAAGGGAAAATGGCGACCACCTCTCCTCTCTTCGGAACCCAGTCGTCAAGCAGCGTAACCAGCCGCCCACGCGCCAGTTCTTCGCGCACGACATCCTCCGGCAGGAGCACTGCCCCAACCTCAGCTAGCGCCCCCTCACGCAGCACGGCAACATCGTCGGAAACCACCCTTGGACGGATATGGATAGACGCTGAAGCGCCATTCGGCCCGTCCAGCTCCCAAAAATAGTCCTGGGTACCTGCTCCCCAATAAAGGCATGGAAGGTCGGCAAGATCCGCAGGGCCCAGTGGCCAGTCGACAGGGGAAAACAAGCCGGGGGCTGCAACCAGGCAGTAGCGGCAGTGCGCGAGCTTGCGCAGGACCAGTTCGCTGCTTTCCATTGGTTGATGACGAACGCTCAAGACCAGGTCGAAGCCCTCGCTGATGATATCGACTCGTCGGTTGAAGCTCTTGACCAACAATTCCACCGTGGGGCACTGGGCCATGAACTGCGCCAGCATGGGTGCCAGGCGCGAGTCCAGCAGTGGAGTGGTGCAGGCCACCCGAATCATGCCCCGCGGTTCGGCTCGTCTGCGCTCGATCGTATCCTCGGCGGCAAAAGCCTGCTCCATCATCGCAACACAGTGGTTGTAATACTCCAGGCCAACCTCTGTGACAGAGAAGTGGCGAGTGGAACGCTGAATCAGACGAACTCCCAGGCGCTCCTCCAGCCTTGAAACGCGGCGGCTCAGGCGTGACTTGGGCAATCCCAGCACGCGGCCGGCCGACGCGAACCCGCCGTGCTCGACCACCTTGGCGTACAAGAACAGGTCGTTCAAATCAAACATGCGTACTGCCCCTCAACCACTTCGCAAAAGCCTTCCCACATCTAGTCATGGACAGTGACCGTAGCGGTGGTCCCCGCGCGCAATGGCGATGCACCGTCTGGGCGGGCGGCAAGGCGCAGGCGAACCGGTATGCGTTGCGCAAGCTTTACCCAGGTGTAGCTCGGGTTGACGTTCGCCAGCAGGCGATTGCCCGGCAGATTCTCCCGGTCGGTGATCGCATAGGCGATGCTCTCCACCGTCCCCTCAAGCTCCTCCCCACTCATCAAGGCAATACGCGCGCGGCTGCCGATCCTGATCCGCGGCAACTTGGTTTCCTCGAAGTAGCCGCTGACATAGAAGGAGTCACGATCGACCAGTGCCAGCAGCGGCGAACCCGACTGGGCGAAATCGCCCTGGCGGGTCAGCAAATTGGTCACATAGCCCGTTACCGGAGCGGTTACCCGGGTACGTTCAAGATCGAGCCGAGCCTGCCTCAGTGCCGCCTCTGCGAGCTGCACATTGGCTTGTGCCAATCCCAGGTTGGACTCTTCTCTGAGCAGATTGGCCGCGGCCACTGCCACATCGGTACTGGACTTCTCCCACTCCTCGGCCGAGATCGCCGAGCGAGACTTGAGCTGCTGTCGCCGTTGCTCCTCGCTGCGCCGCTGCTTCAACAAGGCCCGGTTGGCAACGATGGAGGCCTGCGACTGCCCGAGCGCAGCACGTGCAACTTCCACGGCACGCTGGGCATGCAACACCGCCAACTCGTAGCGGGCCGGGTCGATCTGCAGCAGCAGGTCGCCTTTGCTGACCAACTGATTGTCATGAATGGGGAGCTCGGTGATACGACCACCCACCTCGGCGGATAGGGTCACGACGTCCGCGCGTACCCGAGCGTCGCGGGTCCAGGGCGTGCGGGTGTAATACTCCCAGGCGAACCACCCCAGACTGATGGCAAGCCCCAGTACAACCAGCGTCAACATCTTGGGCAAAAGAGATTTCGATAGAGACATTTTCAGAGAGTTGCTCCCATGAATAACACCAGGGCGGCGCAAATCGCGGCGTACAGCGCCCCCTGGAACAATGCCGGATGCCAGGCAGCCGCCAGTACACCGGTTCGCCTCAGTAATGCGTCCAACACCACGAACAACGGCAAGGCCAGCAGCAGTGCTTGCGCAATCGGCGGCAGGTAGACGCCACCCAACTCAAAGTCCACGGGCATAGGTGTCCTCCTCCAGTGGCTGCGGGGCCGGCCTCTCCAGCACGGTGCGATAGCGCTGGAGTAGCAAGGTTGCAATCGACAGGGCGACACGGATCATGAACAGGCGCCGCAGCTCCTCTCGGCCGAACTCCCGATGAGCCTCATGCAGATCATCCAGGGACTGGCCAAGCTGCCCCAGTTCTCGCAGCAAACCATCCAGCTCCACCTGGCGCCGCGCGCCGATGAAGTCGGCGAGTTCCTGCAATCCCCGGTGCAAACGCAGCTTCGTCTCGTCGGGAAGGGCGGTGCTGCTCTCGCACTGGGCCTTTACCTGGGTCAAGGCTATCGCCAGCCCCGGACAGACCAGGCTGCAATCGAAGAACTCTTTCGATTCCGTATCCGTGGTCGCAGGCAACAGGCCGATCATCATCGACAGCCGGTCCAGCATGCGGCTTTCGAAGTCGAACTGCCGGTTCAGGCTCGTTGTGCCCGACACCTGCCGATATGCGTCCTCACGAGTCTGGCCGAACAGCCAGGCGATTCTCTTCTTTGCGTTGAACGGAAATACCAGCGCGAACACCACCATCGCCAGCACCCCACCCGCCAGGTATCCCCCGGCAAACTCGAACCATTGCACCGCGCTGTTGTGATAGGCCCCGACATTCTGCGGCCCGATCATCAACAGGCTGATCAGCCCGATCCCCATGCCAATGCCGGCGGTCATCGGGCTGGCCAGACCGACCGCCGACAGATACAGCAGCGGTGCCAGGCACAAGGCGAGCATTTCGAAGTCGCCAAAGGCAGGCAGGATGGCGAACTGGTAGACAGCCGACAGGCCAAGCGCTACCAGCAGTCCCCGGTTGTAGTTCTGGCTGGCCAGCAGGGGTCGGGGAAGGGTCGCCATCAGCGAGCACATGACACCAATCAGGATCACCGCGGATCGCGCCCCATCCCAAGCGGTCTCCAACCACACGAGCCCAGCCAGAAACAAAGCCAGGAATGCACGCAACGCATTCATTCCCGCCAGGCGGAAGTCCAGATGCAGCGCCTGCACGCGACCTTGCTCTTGGGGGCAACTGGCCACCCTTCCCTGCTGGATCGCCTCGTTGAGCTCGATCAGTTCGTCCAGCTGTTGCAGCAGCCGAGCTTGCTCCCATCGCAGAGTCCAGGCCAGAGAACGCATCCGCGCCGGCAACGGTTCAGTCGGGAACTCGGCCCGCTCGGCCGCCTCGTCGAAGCCTTGGTAAACGCTTCGTAGCTCGGCGCGCCGCTGCGCCGGCAACGCGACGCCCAGCTGCGCCAGCTCATCCAGACACTCCAGCTCGCGTTGGCGTAACAGCTGAATATCCAGCGGCAGTGGCCCCTGCCAATGTTCCCTGATCAATTCGCGCTGTTGCCGCAGCACTTGCAGCCGCGACACCAGCAGGACCAACTGATTGCCGAACAACTGCACGAGACTGTCGGCACTGTGCAGGTGCGGCGCATCGAAATAGAGATGGCGGCGTAGTCCCTCCAGCGCGCCGATCTCAGCGATCAGTTGTGTCTGGCGCTGGCGGAACTCGCTTTCGCCCTCCTCGGTCCTGACAGCTTCCGCGGCATGACGAGCAATCAGCTTGACCAGGCTGTCGACCTTGGCGAAGTAGCCTTTCGCGACAGCATGGGGACGCGCTGTGAGCAGGCTGACGACAGCGACGCAGGCTACCGCCAGGAGCGTCTCCGTCAGGCGAGTGATTGCCAGCATCAGAACCCCGTCGGGCTCCGGAACGGCCAGCATGGCGACGACCACGGCGGTGAAGCCACTCAACACGAACGCATGGGAATCCGTGTAGCGCAACAGCGTTCCTCCCGCCGTACAGAGCGCCAGCCAGAGGGCCAGGCTGACGATGAAAGGTATCGGCGCCTGGGGGAAAACCGCCATGAGAATGACCGCCACGGCCGCTCCGGCAGTCGTGCCAATGACCTGTGCGAAGCTGCGCTTGAGCGTCATGCCGGCCAGCGGCAGGCTGATGATGATCACGGTCATCAATGCCCATTTCGGCTGGTCCAGATCGAAGAGGAACGCCAGATAGAGGCAGAGCAAGCCGGCCACGACCGTACGCAACGCAAAGAACAGGACATTCCGGCCAGGGCGCATCGCCAGCGTGAAATAGGAAATCAGTGGGGTCATCCAGCGTCTCAGAACAGGCTGATCGGGTAATCGACTATCAGGCGGTATTCATCGGCGCTTGAATTGCCCCGCGTGTTGCCCGGTGCGGTATAGCCGTCACCCTCACGGTGGGCGGCCCAGCGCAGGGTCAGCGACAGGTCCTTCGCCGGCCCCGAAGGCACCAGGTACTTGACCGCGAGGTCGCGTTCCCAGTGCTTGGCGTGCTTGCCGTCCGGGTTGTAGATGTAGCCATAGCCGGCGCTGCCCGGATCCACGCGGGTCAGGTCCGCCTCGCCTCGCGTATAGGCGGCGATGAACTGCAGCGTCGGTGCGCCGACGAAAGTCAGGGGCGTTTCATACTGCACCCGCCAGGACTTTTCCCCCGGCCCGTTGAAGTCAGCGAACTGCTGGGAGTTGCTCAGGTACAGGAAGATCCGGTCGTTCTGCGTGAGGTAATCGAACGGCGTCCGGCCATCGACCTTCTGCAATCCGAGGGTCACGGTCTGCCCATAGGCCGTTGCCGCGAGCCCGGCGCTGTAGGTGTCGTTGTCGATCTGCCCCAGTTGGCTACTACCCTCGTCCCGCGTCTTGAAGTAATGCAGGTAGGGCTTGAGCACCAGCGTGTCGCTCACCGGGATGGCATCCGAGATGCCCAGGTAGTACTGGTTCCAGATGTCCGCGAGTTGGCCGCCATAGGCCGTAATCTGCACGCCCCAGGGGCCGTTGTAGAGGGCTCCCGCCCAGCCCAGATGCGGGCTCTCGCGATCGGCGAGCACCCCGGCCTTGTTGCGTGCGCCGTAGGCAGTGACCAGGTGGCTGTAGCCGCTCTGGTTGCGCAGGCGCGTGGACTCCACGAAGCCCCCATCCACCCAGAGGTCCTGCAGACCGTGGTTCTTCAGCGTGATGCCACGATAGGCCTGCGGAAACAGCCGGCTCGTGCCGCTGGCCACCAGCGGGTTCTCCACCAGTTGGTCCCCGGCCTTGACCAGGGTGTCGCGGTACCGGAGCTTGAGCGCAGCCCCCGCGCTGGAGAATTCTTCACCGGGCTTGAGGTTCGAGTCCAGCGGCAGCAGCCCGGCACCGCCGGAACCGCCGCCGCCATCCAGCTTGAGCCCCAGGAAGGCGTGGGCATCGACCCCCACCCCGATCGGCGTGTCGGTGAAGCCGGAGCGGAACGACAGCAGGAAACCCTGCGCCCACTCGGTGGGATCACGCCTGACCAATGCGGAATGATTGTCGCGCTGTAAGTAGTAGTTGCGCACCAGCCCGTCCAGCCGCGAGCCTTCCACCAGCCCCGGCGGAATAGTCAGCTCGACCGCCTGCCGGTCGTTGACGCCGGTGAAGATATTGTCCTTCTGCCCCAGGGAGTTGTCGGCCTGGGCAGGTAGCGCCAGGAACAGGCCGATTCCCAAAGGGCAGAACAGCCAGCGCCGCTCGACAACCCGGTTGTTCATCGTCGCAACTCTCAGGCGCGCCAGGGCAGCGGAGGCGCAACCAGGCGCGCCCCGTCGAACCCCGTTACCTCGCCGAAGCGGGCACCACCCTCCTCCCACTCGCGCTGCGCCTGGGCGATCTCCGCCTTGCTGTGCCCGACGAAGTTCCACCAGAGGAAAATCTCCTCGGCAAAAGGCTCACCGCCCAGCAGGACGGCGCGGGCACCCGCCGAGGCCTCTAGTTCAAGCGACACCAGGCCGCGCCCAAGATACGCGAACTCGTTTGCACCGAAGACCTCGCCGTTGATGCTCCACTCGCCGGTCAATGGCAGCACGCCGTATTCATGGCTCTGCTCCAGAGCCAACCGGGTACCTGCCGAATCCTGTGCGGCCAGGTCGAGCCCCATCAGCGGTGAGAAGGTACGAGCAGGCGCGCTGTATTGCCCGAAACGCCCGGCAAGCAGCGTCAGCGCGAAGCCGTCCGCCTGCCATTGGGGCAGTTCGGCGTAGTGTTCGAACATTGGCGGGCAGTCACGCTCGGCAGCCGGCAGGGCGATCCACAACTGGACCGCATGCAACTGCGCCTCGTCTGAAAGGGACTCTTCGGTATGAGTGATCCCGTGGCCGGCGGTCATCAGGTTCACCTGGCCCGGGCGGATCACCTGGACGTTGCCCAGGCTGTCGCGATGAAGCACTTCACCGGCGATCATCCAGGTGAAGGTCTGCAGGCCGATATGTGGATGCGGACCGACGCGCAGCCCGCTCCCGGCGGTGAAGGCTGCCGGCCCGGCATGGTCGAGGAAGCACCAGGCTCCGACCATGCGCCGCTGCCGGGAGGGCAGCAGCCGATTGACGGGAATACCGCCGCCGACCTCGGCACTGCGCGAAACCACCCGCTGAATGGCCCGCACGCCGTTGCTCATCGGGCAGTCGGTGGAATGTGACAGCTCGCATTGGGTTTCGTGTGTACTCATCATCAGATCTCCCTGGCTATCGGGAAACTCACGACCTGGGCTACCGACTGCATGGGCTTCACCCGACCAGCTTGCTGGTGATGAGGATTTCCCCGCCCAGCACCTTGTGAATCGGGCAGGCGTTGGCGATCTCCAGCAAGCGCGTGCGCTGCTCGTCCGTCAGTGTCCCGGCCAGATGGATGTCGCGCCCTATCTCCGTCTGCCCCGCCTGCTCCCGCAGCACGCTCAGATCCACATCGACGGACTCAAGCGGCATACCCTTGCGCTGCGCGTACATGGCCACCGTGATGGAGGTGCAGGCGCCCAGCGCGGACAAGAGGAGCTGGTGAGGCGTCGGCCCGGTGTCGCCACCGCCCAGGCCCGCCGGCACATCGCCGAGCCACTCATGCTCGCCATCGCTCAATTTCACCTGGAATGCCACGCCTGCAAAAGACGCACGGACTGTCGGTACTGCCATGGAAACTCCCGAATTCAATGTCGACCTTTCCAGGCCGGGCGAGGCGTCATGCACCCTGGCATGGCGCCTCGCAGCTGGATCACTTGCCTGCGGTAAGCAGGCTGAAGCTGGTCATCAGGTTGCGGTAGTCGGGGATGTGGTTGGAGAACAGCGCCCCCAGCCCTTCGATGTCGTTGCGCCAGTCGCGGTGGAGCTCGCAGGCCACACCGAACCAGGTCATCAACTGCGCACCGGCGGCTTCCATGCGGCGCCAGGCAGCGTCTCGGGTGACTTCGTTGAAAGTACCGGAGGCGTCGCCGACCACGAAGACTTCGTAGCCTTCCTCAATGGCGGACAGCGCCGGGAAGGCCACGCAGACCTCGGTCACCACGCCGGCGATGATCAACTGCTTTTTACCCGTGGCCTTCACCGCCTTGACGAAGTCCTCGTTGTCCCAGGCGTTGATGTTGCCGGGGCGCGCAATATAGGGCGCGTCCGGGAACTGCTGCTTGAGTTCGGGGGCCAGTGGGCCGTTGGGGCCATTCTCGAAGCTGGTAGTGAGGATGGTGGGCAGCTTGAAATACTTGGCCAGATCGGCCAGGGCCAGCACATTGTTCTTGAACTTGTCCGGTTCGATATCCCGCACCAAAGAAAGCAAACCAGTCTGGTGGTCAACCAGCAGTACAGCAGCGTTGTTCTTGTCCAGACGCTTGTATTGGAAGGACATGTGGTTCTCCTTGCTTTTGGCTGAATGCCACGCCGTGCGTGGCCATGGGGATCAAGTGCGCTGGGAGTCGAGTTGCTCGTGGTTGGTCACGACGGCCTGTGCCTTCATATAGCTCTCGATCAGCAACTGGTAATGCGGGAACACGGCGCTGTAGGCCTCGGCCCACTGGGCCGCATCCGGACGGTTCCAGGTCTGCTGGACTTCGGAGCACACCGCGGCGGTGTCCATCGGCACCACGCCAGCCTGGACAATGCGCGCCAGGGTGATTTCCTGAGCCATCTTCGAGTAGGTGCCGGAAGCGTCGATCACGGCGAATACCTGATAGCCGGCGTTCACCGCAGCGATGCTGGGGAAGGCCATGCACACACTGGTGATGGTGCCGGCGATGATCAGTTGCTTGCGCCCGGTCTTCTCAACGGCGGCAACGAACTCCGCATTGTCCCAGGCATTTATTTCACCTTTGCGCGCGACATACTGGGCGTGGGGCGCGGCCTCGTGGATTTCCGGGATCAGCGGGCCATTGGGCCCCTGGGGCACGGAAGCAGTGGTGACGACCGGGATCTTGGCCAGCGTTGCAATTTTCGCCAGGGTGATGGCATTGGCCCGCAACGTGGTCATGGGCATGTCCTTGACCGTCTGGAACAGACCGCTCTGATGGTCAATCAACAGCATCGCTGCGTTATTCGGATCGATCTTCGGGATCTGGCCGTTGAAGTTGGCGACTTGTGCAAAATTGCTCATCGTTCTTTCCTCGTTCTCAGGTAGAGGGCCATCCAGGCCATAACGGCCCCACATTCCACTGCAGGGATTTATCAGGTTAGTTTTGCGCCTGACTGACACCGTGACCGTCAGTCGTCCAGTTGGCCGAAGTGCCCGCTCTCGAAGTCCTGGACCGCCTGACGGATTTCGCTTTCGCTGTTCATCACGAAGGGGCCGTAGCCGACGATCGGTTCATCGATGGGCTCGCCCGCCAGCAGCAGGATGTGTGCCTCGCCGTTCGCCTCCAGCACCACCTCGTCGCCGGCCCGGTCGAACAGCACCGTCTGGGCCTCCCGCACCACTTCATTGCCATTCACCAGCACGGTGCCGTGCAGCACCACCAAGGCGGCAGTGCGCCCCGCAACCAACGGCAGGCTGACCGGCATGCCCTGCTTGATCCGCAGGTCCCAGACATCGATAGGCGTGAAGGTCTGCGCGGCGCCCTGCCGGTCACCGAACTGCCCGGCGATCAGGCGCAGCGTGCCGGCCCCATCGGCCAGTTCGATAACCGGAATGGCGCTGTCGAGCAGGGTCTGATAACGCGGCGCGGCCATCTTGTCGCGGGCCGGCAGATTGACCCACAGCTGCACCATTTCCAGCGTGCCGCCGCTGCGCCCGAAGGCTTCCGAGTGGAATTCCTCGTGAAGAATGCCCGAGGCAGCCGTCATCCACTGCACGTCGCCAGGACCGATGCGTCCGCCGGCTCCGGTGGAGTCGCGGTGCTCCAGTTCACCCTTGAAGACGATGGTCACTGTCTCGAAACCGCGATGGGGGTGTTGCCCCACGCCCCGGCGAGCGTTCGTCGGCGGGAAATCCTGTGGCCCGGCGAAGTCGAGCAGCAGGAAGGGGCTGATGTGCTTGCCCAGGCTGTCGTAGGAAAACAGCGTACGGACCGGAAATCCGTCGCCCACCCAGTGGGGCCTGGGGCTGGAATAGACACCGAGAATCTTCTTCATTGCACACCTCCCGCAATCACTGGTGATAACGGTAGTTGCGCAACGCTGATCGCGGTAGGGCCATAAAGTGGCCCTCAGAGTTCTATTTTGCGAACACTGAATCCAGGCCTTCCGAGTCGCTTATGTTCTCCCCCGCTCCGATTGGGTGCGACGCAGTGCACTCGGGGTTTTGCCTGTCCACCGTTTGAAGGCGCGAGTGAAGTTGCTCGGGTCGGTGTAGCCGAGTTGTTCGGCGATTCGATGCAAAGGAACCTCTCCGTGTTTGAGCAATTGTCTGGCGTGCTGCTGGCGGACCGCGGTCAGCAGCAGGCGAAAGCTGGTGCCTGCCGCCTGCAGGTGGCGCTTGAGGCTGCGCTCGGAGAGATGCAGGCGGGCAGCAACCTGCGCGAGGTTTGGCGGGCACTGCGGCGAGCGTTCAAGCTCCTGACGCACGCGGCTGCACAGGCCTGCTGTCGGTGCGCCGTACAGCGCCGCTTCCCGCTCGCAGTGCTCGATGGCGCGCGCCCGTGTCGCCGAGTCGGCCATGGGCAGAGGGAGCGCGAGCAAATCCGGTGCAAAGCTGATCTGGCAGCGGGGCTGGTCGTAACGGCAAGTCGGCAGGCATGCCGGTAGCGGCTCCGGTGCCGGGAAGTCGAAATGCAATTCACAGTCCAGGTCCTGGCACCCGAGTATCCAGGTCGCGGAGCGGAACACCCCGAACAGCATCGCCTCACTGAAGTATCGGTGCAGTGGTGCAGGCAGCGGCACGTCGTTTCCCAGGCTCAGCGTGACTCGGTTGGCGTCGAGTTGAAGGTGCAACGGCAGGTTGCTCTGGAGCAACGGCATGTAGCGCAAGGCCAATTGCATGGCATCGCCGAGCGTGGCAGAGCTCATCATGGCCACACCCAGGTTGCCGTGAGCAGTCGGTGGCGTGCGCAGCGCCAACTGCAGCCCCAGGCCCGGATCACCACTCAGCTCCAGCGCGCCGGCAGCCAGGCCGGCGTATTGACGGGGCGACACTCGCCCTTCGGGGCTGGCCAACACCGTTGCATCCAGACCGAGGTCTTTCAGCAGTGCCTGCCCGTTCAGGCCGCGGTCTTCCAGCAACGCCAGCAGTATCCGAGGAAAGGCAGCCGTTACTCCGGGCAGGTCGTGATGAGTGGAGCGATGCATGGCGCAAGCCTCTGGCCCGAAATGACCAGCACTCTGGCGCAACCGCCTCTGCCGGGTCATTGGCCTGCCTGGCGATACTGGCCGGCAACTGGGTCAGAGGAGATCACCTCATGCATGCTTGGGCACACACTCATGTTCCATCCCTGGAGGGCCGCCTCGCGGTGGTCACGGGAGCCAATAGCGGGCTGGGCTGGCAGGCCGCGCGCACCCTCGCCGGCAAGGGTGCGACGGTGGTCATGGCGTGCCGTGACCAGGAGCAAGCCAGCCAGGCGCGCCTGTCGATCCTCGCCGAATATCCGCAGGCGCGACTGGAGTTGGCCCGCCTGGACCTCGCTGACCTGGCGTCGATACGCGCCTTCGCCGAGGACTTCCGCCAACGGCATTCCTGCCTGGACCTGTTGTTCAATAACGCCGGCGTCATGTTTCTGCCGCTCCGCCACACGCGCGACGGATTCGAAATGCAGATGGGCACCAACCACCTGGGGCACTTCGCGCTCACCGGCCATCTACTGGAACCCCTGCTCGCGGCGGAGCGCCCGCGTGTCGTGGGTATGACCAGCGGGTTCAATCAGTTCGGCCGGCTGCGGCTGGACGATCTCAACGCCCGGCGGGGTTACAATCGCCACCTTGCCTATTGCAACAGCAAACAAGCGAACCTGCTGTTCAGTCTGGAGTTGCAGCGCCGCGCCGAAGCCCACCGCACCCCACTGCAGAGCCTGGCCGCGCATCCCGGTTACGCGGCAACCAACCTGCAGTACGGCGCTTCGGCGCTTTCCGGCTCGCGTAGCGGCTATTGGGGGATGCGCCTGGCCAATGCGCTTTTCGCACAACCGGCAGAAATGGGCGCCCTGCCCGCGATCTCCGCGCTGACCGAGCCGCACTGGCGAGGCGGAGCCTACATCGGCCCGGACCGTTTGCTGGAAACCCGTGGCTACCCCAGGGCTGCACGCCTTCCCTCCAACGCACGCGACTCTGGGTTGGCCGAACGGCTTTGGTCGCTGTCGGAGGAGTTAACCGGGGTGCGCTACTGGTCGGCTGAACACTAGCGCAGGCGTGTCTCGCCATTGGGCTTCTATCTTCGCCCGGCTCATCACAGGGTGTGTGCGTGCCTCTTTACTCCTGGGCGAACGGCACGCCACGGCCACAGTCTCGACTGGACACTTGCCACGCTAATGAGAATGACAATTTCTTAACAGCCTTCGCGCGAATATCGCCGCCAATCTCAAGCGATGCCTGGAGCCGAATTCCGGGTTTACGCATCGTAAAAGCATCTATTTGGAGCGGCGATTGATGAAGTTGCGCGGAGCCTCGCTGGTCATTCTGCTTGCAGTTGGAAGCGCTGCATTGCTGGGTGTCGGAACAACATTCGCAGCGTCGGACGATGACGGAATCGTGGTCTACGACGCCCAGCACGAATCGCTGAGCAAAGCCTGGAGCGAGGGTTTCACCCGTGACACCGGGATCAAGGTGACGTTGCGCAAAGGCGACGACATCGAGCTGGGAAACCAGATCGTCCAGGAAGGCAAGGCCTCCCCTGCCGATGTCTTCCTGACTGAAAACTCCCCGGCCATGATGCTCGTCGATCACGCGGGCCTGTTCGCCCCGGTCGATCCCGCCACCATCGCTCAAGTCGCCGCGCCCTTCAGAACCGCGGAAGGCCACTGGGTCGGGATCGCCGCGCGCTCGACGGTGTTCGTCTACAACAAGGACAAGCTGAAAGAGTCCGAGCTGCCCAAGTCGCTGCTCGAACTGGCTGAACCGCAGTGGATCGGGCGCTGGTCCGCCTCGCCGGCCGGTGCCGATTTTCAGGCCATCGTCGGCGCCCTGCTTGAACTGAAAGGCGAAGCCGCAACGCTCGACTGGCTCGACGCGCTCAAGGCCGGCGCGCGCAATTATCGGGGCAACAACGCCGTGCTCAAGGCGGTGAATGCCGGGCAGATCGATTCAGGGGTGATCTACCACTACTACTTCTTCGGCGACCAGGCGAAGACCGGCGAGAACAGCAACAACACCGCCCTGCACTACTTCAGGAACAAGGACCCAGGCGCCTTCATCAGCCTGTCCGGAGGCGGCGTGCTGGCTTCGAGCAAACACCCCAGGGAGGCCCAGGCCTTCCTCCAGTGGATCACCAGCAAGCAGGGTCAGGCCATTCTGCGGGACGGCAGCTCGTTCGAATACGCCGTCGGCGATGGCGCACCATCGAACCCCCAGCTGGTCCCGCTGGACCAGTTGGATGCCCCGGTCATCGACGCCTCCCGCCTGGATAGCCAGAAGGTCGTCGACCTGATGATCCAGGCGGGCCTGCTCTAAGTGACAGCGCAGCAGTTCGGACCCGACTCGCGCCTGGGCAGCCGCCGCGCGCAAACACGTTTCGCTGCCTTGCGCCGTTGGCGCAACGGCTCCGGCCAGACCTGGGTGCTGGGCGCGGCGCTGCTGATTTCGGCATTTGCCCTGTTGCCGCTGTTCTTTGTGGTAGCAGCGGGAGTCCAGGGCGGCCTGCCACTCATCTCCAGACTGGTGTTCCGCCCACGGGTCGCGGAGCTGCTCTACAATACGGCCCTGCTCGTCGTGCTGACCGTTCCGCTGTGCGTGCTGCATGGCGTGGCGATGGCCTGGTTGACCGAACGCACCAGCCTTCCGGGAAGACGCCTGTTGTCGTTACTGGTGGTGGCTCCGCTGGCCATTCCCGCCTTCGTGCACAGTTACGCGTGGATCAGCCTGGCACCATCGATCCACGGGCTGCTCCCTGCGGTGCTGGTCTCGGTGATTGCCTATTCGCCCTTCATCTACCTGCCGGCCGCTGCGGCGCTGCGACGGCTCGACCCGGTTCTGGAGGATGTCGCCGAGTCGCTGGGTGAGCGGCCACTCAAGGTGTTCCGGCGTGTCGTGCTGCCGCAATTGCGCGTGGCGATCTGGGGCGGTTCGCTGCTCGTGGGCCTGCATCTGCTGGCGGAATACGGCCTGTTCGCGCTGATTCGGTTCGACACCTTCACGACCGCCATCTTCGACCAGTTCCAGTCCTCCTTCAGCGGCCCTTCGGCGAACATGCTCGCCGGGGTGCTGGCCCTGGGATGCCTGCTGTTACTCAGCCTGGAATCCGCCACGCGGGGCTCTGCACGCTATGCGCGGATCGGCGCCGGCAGCCCGCGCTCACCGAGGCAATACCGTCTGAGCGGGAGCTGTTCGGCACTCGTCCTGACCCTTTGCGCCGTGTTTACCGCCGCCTCCCTGGGGGTGCCCCTGGTCACGCTGGGCAAGTGGCTCAAGGCTGGCGGAATCGCGGTCTGGAGCTCTAACGAGCTACTGGTCTGCCTGGGCCAGACCCTGCTGCTCGGCGCCGCCGGAGCGCTGCTCACCACGATCGCCGCCGTCCCCATCGCCTGGATCTCGGTGCGCGCTCCGAGCCGGTTCCAGCGGTTGCTCGAAGGCAGCAACTATGTGGCCAGCGCACTGCCGGGGATCGTCATCGCCCTGGCGCTGGTCAGCGTCACGATCCGCTTCGCCCGGCCGCTGTACCAGACGGTCCTTACCGTGCTGCTGGCCTACGTGCTGATGTTCCTGCCGCGCGCCCTCGTCAGCCTGCGCGCGGGGCTCGCCCAGGCGCCGGTCGAGCTGGAGAACATCGCCCGCAGCCTAGGCCGCACGCCGATGCAGGCCTTGTGGGGCGTCACCCTGCGCTTTGCCGCTCCCGGAGCGGCCGCCGGGGTCGCCCTGGTGTTTCTGGCCATCGTCAACGAACTCACGGCGACCTTGCTCCTGTCGCCGAGCGGCACCTCGACGCTGGCCACCGCCTTCTGGGCGAAGACCAGCGAGATCGATTACGCCGCCGCCGCGCCGTATGCGCTGCTGATGATCCTCCTGTCCCTCCCGTTGACCGGGATTCTCTACCACCAATCCAAGCGAGTAGCAGGTCGATGAACACTCTCGAACTGAAGTCCGTTTCCCGGTACTTCGGTACCTACGCAGCAATCGAGAACTTCAGCCTGTCGGTGCCTGCGGGCGGCCGTGCGGCGATCGTCGGCCCTTCCGGCTCGGGCAAGACGACCCTCCTGCGCCTGATCGCGGGCTTCGAGGTGCCCGACCGGGGAACGATTACCCTCGATGGCGTGACCTTGGCGGACGAGACGACATTCGTTCCGGCCCACCGTCGGGGCATCGGCTATGTCCCTCAGGACGGAGCGCTGTTTCCACACCTGTCGGTCGCCGAGAACATCGGCTTCGGGCTGCCCAAGGGGATGGAGAGTCGTACCCGGCGAATCCGTGAACTGCTGGAGATGGTCTCGCTGACGGCGAGCATGGCCGCGCGCTGGCCCCATGAGCTGTCCGGCGGCCAGCAACAACGCGTTGCCCTGGCGCGGGCGTTGGCGCAGAGCCCCAAATTGATGCTGCTCGATGAACCGTTTTCGGCCCTGGACAGCGGCTTGCGTGTCTCCATGCGCAAGGCCGTCTCCAAAGTGTTGAGCGATGCCGGGGTCACCGCCCTCCTCGTGACACACGATCAGGAAGAGGCTCTTTCCTTCGGCGACCAACTGGCCGTGATTCGCCAGGGTCGCCTGGTCCAGGCTGGCGCACCGAAGGAGCTGTACCTGCGCCCCATCGATGAACAAACCGCGGCGTTCCTCGGTGATGCCCTGGTGTTTCGAGCGCGCATCCAGGACGGCTGGGCACGTTGCGCGCTCGGCAACGTCATGGCCGCCAATCCCTCTCCCAACGGGCACGCCCAGATCCTGCTGCGCCCCGAGCAGTTGCACCTGAGCCACGGCGCGGTGTTCCCGAGAAGCCCCGACGGATGTTACGGCGTGGTTGTCGGCAGTGACTTCGCCGGCGAGCGCTGCACGGTGATGGTTCAACTGGATGCGCCCCGCTCGGAGGCGCTAGCCGCAGCCGACGACCTGACGATTCCCGTGCGGGTACCGGCCATGGACTGCCCTGATCTGGGTGCGCGCGTACACATTCACATCAGTGGCGCCGCCCACCTCTTTCAATAAGGCGGGTGACGCCAGCCGCTGCCCTGGCCCGCTCGATGGTTCGTCGAGGCGCTGGGCATTTCATTCGCCACGGCTCAGTCCCAGCTAAGTATCGCCCCGTAGGCTCTCCTCCACGCCAACTGATGCGTAGCCGAGAGACGCCTCGATATGAATCCCAGCACAAAAACCTACTGGCTCAACAAGGTCCCCGAGGTGACGCTGTCCTTCTGGGTCATCAAGATCATGTCCACCACGGTGGGCGAAACCTTCGCCGATTTCCTCGCCGTGGATGCCGGGCTCGGCCTTGCCATCACCACCGCCGCCATGGCCGCCCTGCTCGCTTTCGCGCTGGCCTGGCAACTGCGCACCCGTGCCTACACGCCCTGGATCTACTGGCTGACGGTGGTCGTCGTGAGCATCCTCGGAACCCAGCTGACCGACATCCTCACCGACGTGCTGGACGTCAGCCTGTATGTCAGCACCGTAGTGTTCTCGGGCCTCCTGGCACTCAACTTCGGCGTCTGGTACGCCATCGAACGGAACCTGTCGATCAAGGAAATCGTCACGCCGCGCCGCGAGCTTTTCTACTGGACGACCGTGCTCTGCACCTTCGCCCTGGGCACGGCCGCCGGCGACCTGGCGACCGAAGCGCTGAGCATGGGCTTCACCGTCGGCGTCTTCCTCTTCGGCGCGCTCATCGCCGCAACCTTCCTGGCCTGGAAGCTCGGCGCCGATGTGGTGTTGAGCTTCTGGACCGCCTACATCCTGACCCGCCCCTTCGGTGCGTCACTGGGCGACCTGCTCACCCAGGCCAAGACCTATGGCGGCCTCGGCATGGGTGCCACCTGGACCAGCGCCATTTTCCTCAGCGTGATCCTGATCCTGGTGACGGCCGCCCAGTTGAGCGCCAACAACAACGGCAAACGCCTTGCCGAATGAATTTCACAACCTTCAAGGAATCCCCATGACCCTGTTCAAGAAAGTCGTCTGCAAAGTGGCCCTGGCCTCTGCAATCGCCCTGCTCGGCCTGGCCGCAGGCTGCTCGAAGCCCGATGAACCCAAGGCGAGTGCGAGCCAGCAGGCTGACGCGGGCCCGCGCCAGGCCACCCAGCTCGGCGACCTCTCCGAGTTCCGCAGTATCGCTGGCGAGGTGACCGCGCTGGTCGACAAGAACCAGTTGGAGCAAGGCAAGGCACGCATCAAAGACCTCGAACTTGCCTGGGACAACGCAGAAGCCGGCATCAAGCCTCGCGCCGTCAGCGACTGGCACTTGCTCGACAAGGCGATCGACCGCGCGCTGGACGCGCTGCGCGACAGTAGCCCGCAGCAAGCCACCTGCAAGGCGGCGATGGACGACCTGATGAAGGCGTTTGACAGGCTGCAGGGGACGCGCCAATCGTAAGACTCAGGGCTATCGTCTGACGATCACTCGTCCTGCGCGACCTCCGCGCAGGGCATCCATGCCCCAGAGGCTGAAGCATGCGAATACTGCTGGTCGAGGACGACACCATGATTGGCGAGGCCATCGAAGGCGCCCTGAAGGATGCCGGCTACGCCGTCGACTGGGTGAACAATGACCTGACCGCGCTTGCCGCCCTGGCCGCGCAAGCCTACGACCAGGTGCTCCTCGACCTTGGCCTGCCCGGCCGCGACGGGCTCGGCGTTCTCGAAAGCATTCGCGCGCAGGACAACCCCGTGCCCCTGCTGATCATCACTGCGCGAAACAGCCTCGACGACCGCCTGCGCGGGCTGGACGGCGGGGCCGACGACTATCTCCTCAAGCCGTTCGAGATGGCCGAACTGCTGGCACGCATGCGTGCGGTGATGCGCCGCAAGGGCGGAACCGCCGCGCCCCTTCTCGGTAACGGCGTGGTCTCGCTGGACCCGGTGTCAAAGCAGGCGAGCAGTGACGAGGCGCAGGACGTCCAGCTATCCAACCGCGAATTCGGCCTGCTCCAGGCGTTGCTCATCCGCCCTGGGGCGATCCTTTCGCGCAGTGACCTGGAAGACCGCCTCTACGGCTGGGGGCATGAAGTCGAGAGCAATGCGGTCGAGTTCCTGATCCACTCGCTGCGCAAGAAACTGGGAAGTCACATCATCAAGAACGTCAGGGGTATGGGATGGATGGTTTCCAGAGGCGAATGAAGGACTCGGTACAGTTCCGCCTCTCCCTGGCGCTGTCCGTGACCATCCTGATTGTCGCCCTGCTCGCGGGCGTCTTCGCCTTCGTGTCGGCCTACGACGAAGCGCTGGAGATGCAGGACAACACGCTGAAACAGGTCGCGGCGCTGTTCGAGCGCCAGCAGATGAGCCTGCACTACCCCACCCACACGCCGGCCATCGCCGGTGACAACGAAGAAACCCGCGTGGTGGTGCAGTACCTGGCGGACGGCGCCATTGCCCCCGGAACGAATGACAACAGCTTGCCCTTGCCACTTCCCGGCACCCTCCAGGACGGTTTTTCGACCGTCAGCGTCGCCGGCGAGGAGTTTCGCGTACTGGTCCGCACCACCGCGTCCGGCCAGCGAATCGCCATTGCCCAGGAAACCGAGAGCCGCGACCGCGATGCCCGTGAGAGCGCGTGGCGCGGACTGATTCCCTTCGTGATCCTGATCCCCGCCCTGCTCCTCGTCGTGGCCGACCTGGTTCGCAAGCTGTTCCGCCCCATTGCGGCGCTGTCGGCTGAGATCGATCGGCGTGACGACCTGGACATGGCGCCGATCGACGCGCGCCACCTGCCTACCGAAGTGCGCTCGTTCGCTCTGGCGATCAATCGACTGCTCGGGCGTGTGGCGAAGTCAATGGAGTCCCAGCGCCGATTCGTCGCCGATGCAGCGCACGAACTGCGCTCCCCTCTCACTGCGCTGTCGCTCCAGGCGGAACGCCTGGCAGCGACGAACATGTCCGAACTGGCGCGGGAACGGCTGGGCAAGCTGAGGCAAGGCATCGACCGTGGCCGCAACCTGATTGACCAGTTGTTGGCGCTGGCCAGCGCCGAGTCTTCGACCTCCACGGCTCAGGCGCCGATTTCCGTGCACAAGGTCTATCGTGCCGTGCTGGAGGACCTGCTGCCGGTCGCCGGGCGAAAACAGATCGATCTGGGCGTGGAAGGCGACGACTGCGAGATAGCGGTGAGCGAGTTCGACCTGCAGACGCTGGTCAAGAACCTGGTCGACAACGCCGTGCGCTACACCCCTCCCGGCGGAAAGATCGACCTGCTGGTGTTCCAGGAGCGCGCGGCCGTCGTACTGCAGGTCAGGGATACCGGGCCGGGCATCCCCGAGACGGAACGCGAGCGGGTGTTCGATGCCTTCTACCGGGTACCGGGGAGCGAAGAGATCGGCTCCGGCCTGGGCCTGTCGATCGTCAGGGCCATCGCCAACCGCGTGGGCGCGACCCTCGAACTGGATGACGCGGACAGCGCTTCGAAAACCGGGCTGTGCGTTTCGCTGCGGATTTCCAAAGCGCCAACGCCTGCCGCCTGAAACGGCGCGCAGTTGCAGACGCTGGGCTGACGGCGGCGCCCCGGGGCTCTCGCCGTAACGAGCTGGTAACGCGTTACTATTTTTCCAGTGTAATTTCGGTAACGCGTTACAAGCCCTGCCCCGTGCAGCATTTCGCACCCGTCATCCACGCCGGACACCCATGTCCAGCTCTCGATGAGCACCCGAACGCCTAGCCATCCAACTTACCCAGAACAACCTTCAGGCGCTCGAGGGTTGCCGGTGTGCAAGCCTGCATCGGCTCGCGCACTTCGTTGGCGATCAACCCCTGCAAAGCCAGCGCACCTTTGACGGCGGAGGGATTCGGTTCCGCGAAGGCTGCCTGCATCCACGGCAGCAGTCGGTAGAAAGTCCGTCGCGCGGAGATCACGTCGCCCTCCTCCATCTGCCGGTACATCCGCACATAAAGATCGGCGCGCACATGGGATGAAGCCGAGATCGTGCCGGCGCCACCCAGGCACAGGTTGGTGAATATCTGCAGGTCTTCCCCGGTGAGCACGTCCACTTCGCGGTCGGCGATCAGCGCCAGGGTGGTTTCCACATCGCCCGCGCAATCCTTGATCGCCGCGATGTTCGGGTGGCGCACGATGCGGCGCAGCGTCTCGCGCTCGATGCGCACGCCGGTGCGGTAAGGGATGTCGTAGAGCACCACGGGCACGCTGGCGGCATCGGCGACGGTGCGGAAGAAGGCTTCCAGCCCGGCCTGCGAGGGGCGGATGTAGTACGGCGCAGGGACCAGGACGCCCGCCACAGGGCGGCGCTGGATGTCCTGCAGCATGGCCAGCAGCTCGCGCTGGTTGTTGCCGGCCAAGCCCATGATCACCTGCTCCGCCGGCACCCATTGCAGGACCGCATCAAGCACTTCGAGCTGTTCTGCATGGCTCAGCGCCGCGGCTTCGCCGGTGGTGCCGCAGACCACGAAACCGTCGACACCCTCTTCCAGCAGCTTGCCCACCAGCCCTTGTAGCGCCGGGAAATCGACCGCGCCATCACGAAAGGGCGTGATCAGCGCCACCCAGATCCCACGAAAATTCGACATGCAAAAAACTCCTGTTGGCTGACCGTCGGGTCGCCGTCAGGGAGGGATGCGGGAATTTAGCGGGAGGGAGGTTCGACCTTGCGCTTGTGTCCTGTCAGCCCATCTGACGGGACAGCGCCCCGGTCAAATGAGCGACTGTTTCTTCGATTTCTTCGCAACGACGACGCACGCGCAAGCCTGGGCAAGGAAGCCCGAAGCGGAGAGCGAGTGGTCGTGGATGGAGAACATGAATGTCTCTATGTGCAAAAAGTTGCGCGAAATGTCTGACGGATACTGCTGAAGGAGCGAGGGGGCTGTCAGCTCCCCCGCTTCTTCCGGCGTGCCCGCGGGCAGCGCCCACTTTCAGTCCTTGCCGCAGCGGCTCTCGTCATGCTGCAGGCTGGCCTGACTCACCTGGCTGCCCGGCGGCACGCTGCGCGTCAGCCAGACATTGCCGCCAATGGTCGAACCCTTGCCGATGGTCACGCGGCCAAGAATGGTGGCGCCGGCGTAGATCACCACTTCGTCTTCGACGATCGGGTGGCGCGCCTCGCCCTTGTGCAACTGGCCGGTTTCGTCCGAGGTGAAACGCTTCGCCCCCAGGGTCACGGCCTGGTAGATGCGTACCTGTTTGCCGATGATCGCCGTTTCTCCGATCACCACGCCGGTACCGTGGTCGATGAAGAAGCTGCTGCCAATCTGCGCACCGGGGTGAATGTCGATGCCGGTGGCCGAATGCGCCAGCTCCGAGATGATCCGCGCCAGCAGCGGCAGGCCGGCGTTGTACAGGTGGTGAGCCAGGCGGTGGTGGATGATCGCCACCACCCCCGGATAGCACAGCAGCACCTCGTCCACACTGCGCGCGGCCGGGTCGCCCTGGTAGGCGGCGAGCACGTCGGCATCCAGCAGCTTGCGCATGTCCGGCAGGGCTCGGGCGAAGTCGCGGACCAGCACAACGGCGCGTGCGTCTACCCGGCTGTCAACCACATCGCCGCGCTGCCGCGCGCTGTAACGCAACTCCAGGCGGGCCTGCACCAGCAGCGCGTTCAGCGCAGCATCCAGGGTGTGGCCGACGAAAAAGTCCTCGCTCTCTTCGCGCAAGTCATTCGGGCCCAGGCGCATGGGGAACAGCGCGCTCGCCAGGCGTTCCACCACTTCCTCGATGGACTGGCGCGACGGCAGCTCGCGGCCGCCCTGCTCCGGGTGTCGACCGGTGCGGCTGCGCCATTCATTGCGGGCGCCACGCAGGTCCTCGACGATCTGCGCCAGTTGCCAGTTCACCGGGCCATTTTCGTTCAGTCGGTTGGCGTCGTTCATCGCTCGCTCTATTCCTTGGTCTTCAGGGGCATTCAATCACGTCCGCCTATCCTGATCGGTCGCGTGGCGCAGGACAAATCGCCGGAAGGCATAACCTAATGCCTTTTTCGTAGTACGAAGTGTTTCTGCAGCAACGACGAATCAGCACGGGTGTTCCCGCTATTGCCCGGCAAGGAGCGGACGGCTTACTCATCGGCACACGCGGGAAGGATCGGGGCGTTTGGACGGCCCGCGTACGATAGCTGATCCCCACGTAGACGCCGACTCCGTTCGCGACGGGCTCGGCCTGCGCCTACGAAAATCCCCCTGTATCCGGTAGGCTCCGGGTTCGTTCCACCCAGAGCCCAACAGCATGCCCGCCCTCACCTGCCCTCACCTGATCGGTCACCACGTCGAACTCCTGCCGCTGCGCGCGGAACACGCCAAGGCCCTGCTCGAAGCCGCCACCGACGGCGAACTGTGGAACCTGAAAGTGACGATGGTGCCCGGCCCGGACACGGTCGAGGGCTATATCGCCAAGGCCGCAAAGGGGTTCGAAGAAGGCAGCGTCCTGCCCTTCGCCATTCTTGACCGGCGCAGTGGCAGGATCGTCGGCAGCACCCGTTTCTGGAAGGTCGACCGCGCCAACCGCAAGCTGGAGATCGGCCACACCTGGCTCGCCCTGTCGGCGCAGCGCACGTCGATCAACAGTGAGGCCAAGCTCCTGCTGCTCACTTACGCCTTCGAGGAGCTCGACTGCGTGCGCGTGCAATTCACCACCGACGAGCTGAACGAAAAGTCCCGCGCCGCCATCCTGCGCCTGGGCGCGGTGCAGGAAGGCATCGTCCGCCATGAACGCATCATGCCGGACGGCCGCAAGCGCAACTCGGTGCGCTTCAGCATCATCGACAGCGAGTGGCCCGAGGTGAAGGCGCGGCTGCTGGAAAGGCTAGGCCGCGCCCCGACCTGACAGCCACTCAGCCCTGGTAGAACACCTCGTCGCTGTACGGGTACCACCAGGAATGAATCTGCGGCTGGTGATCGATGATCACCATCTTCGAGCGGCGGAACGCGTCCAGTCCCTGGCGGCCCAATTCGCGGCCCATGCCGGACATCTTCCAGCCGCCGAAAGGCAGCGCATCGTTGTCGATCAGCGGGTTGTTCACCCAGACCATGCCGGCTTCCAGGCGGTCCGCCGCTTCCATGGCTTCGGCCAGGTCAGTGGAGAACAGCGAGGCGCCCAGGCCGAAAGGCGAGTCGTTGGCCAGGCGCACCGCCTCGTCGAAGTCCTGCACCTTGCAGATCGCCGCCACCGGGCCGAAGCATTCTTCATGGAAGATCGCCATGGCCGGGGTAACGTCGGTGAGGATGGTCGGCTCGTAGTACCAGCCCACCGGGAACTGCGGCGGAATACGCCCACCGCAGACCAGCGTGGCGCCCTTGGCGACGGCATCGTCGACCAGGCGGATGACCTTGGCGCGGGCCGCTTCGCTGACCATCGGGCCGATCTCGGAACGCTCCAGCCCGTGGCCGATGCGCAACGCGCGGGTACGTTCGGCGAAGCGCGCAACGAATTCGTCGTGGACCTCGTCGACCACGTAGAAGCGCTCGGCGGAAGTGCAGATCTGCCCACTCAGGTGGAAGGCCGCGGTCACCGCACCGGCCGCCGCGATTTCCAGCGGCGCATGGCGGGAGATGATCATCGGGTCGCTGCCGCCGGCCTCGATCACCGCCGGCTTCATCCGTTCGGCGCAAGCTACCGCCACCGCCTTGCCGGCCGCCACGCTGCCGGTGAAGGCCACGGCGTGGGTGCGCTCGGACTGCACCAGGCGCTGTGCGGTGCTGGCATCGCCCGGCACGCAACTGACCATGCCCGCCGGCAGCACCTTGAAGTGCTCCATGAATTTCAGCGTGCACAGCGTGGTGCTTTCCGCCGGCTTGACGATGCAGGCGTTGCCCGCGGCCAGCGAGGCAGCCAGGGTCCAGCACATCAGCAGGATGGGGAAGTTGAACGGCATGATGTGCACGCTGACGCCATAAGGCTCGTAACGCACATGCTGGAACGAGCCGAGCTGCGTGGTGCCGGCTACCTTGCCGGCCTCGTCGCGGGCCATCTCGGCGTAGTAGCGGAAGATCGGCGCGCAGTTGGCCAACTCGCCCATGGACTCGGGGAATGGCTTGCCCATTTCCAGGGTCATCAGCCGCGCCACTTCGCGCTGGGTGGCCTGGTCGGTCTCGATGGTGTTGGCCAGTTGGTGGAGGATCGCCGCACGGGACTTGGCGTCCACGCGCTTCCATTCGCGCTGGGCGGCGTTGGCCGCGTCGATGGCGGCGTCCACGTCCTCGGCGTCGCACAGGGCGATGCGCCCGACCTGGGTGAGATCAGCGGGGTTGATGATGTCGCGCAGGCGATGCGTCGCCACGCCCTGGTAATTCGGGCCGATGAAGCGCAGGGGCAGATCAACGTGAAAGTCGGTCATGGAATGCTCCGCAGGGACTCGGGTGAGGCCAGGCGCTGGGCGAGCACGTCGCTCTCCAGCGGCTGGCGCCAGTTCGGCAGGTGAGTGTCGAGCAGTGCCGCCAGCGGGCGCAGCTGCTCGCTGGCGAGCGCGCGCTGGAACAAGCGCAGCACGCGCGGCAGATGCTTGAGGTAGCCGTGCTTGCCGTCGCGTTTGGCCAGGCGCACGAAGATGCCCAGCACCTTGGCGTGACGCTGCGCGGCGAGCACCTGGAAGTCGGCCATGAAGCGGCGGCCGTCCACTTCCGGACGCTGGCTGAGGTAGTGGGTGAGCAGGGTTACACGCAGTGTTTCGGGAATGTCGCGGCGCGCGTCTTCGAGCAGCGACATGAGGTCGTAGGCCGGTGCGCCGAACAGCGCATCCTGGAAGTCCAGCAACCCGCACGCCGCCACGCCCGCCCTGCCCTCCAGCAGCATCAGGTTGTCGACATGGTAGTCACGCAGCACCAGTACCTCCCGGCGCAGCGAGACGTCGCGGCAGCGCTCGGCGAACTCCGCCAGGTAACGCTCGCGCAGTTGCGCGGCGGCCTGCTCGCCCACCAGCAAGGGCGCGTACCAGTCGATGAACAGCGCCGCTTCATCGCCCAGTTTCTGCGCGTCGTAGGCCGGCATGCCCTCGGCGGCCTGGGGCCCCGCACGGTGCAAGTGCACCAGGGCGTCCACGGCGAGGCGGTACAGCGCCGCCTCGTCATGGCCGTCGGCGAGCAGCCGGGTATAGGTGGCCTGGCCGAAATCCTCCACCAGCGCCAGGCCCAGGTCGCGATCGGCGGCTACCACATTGGGTGCCGACAGCCCGCAGTCACGCAGCAACTGCGCCACCCGCAGGTACGGCGCCAGTGGCTCCGCACCGGGTGGCGAATCCATCAGCAACAGGCCTTTGCCGTCGAGGCGGAAGTAGCGCCGCATCGAGGCGTCCGCCGGCAGCGCGGTGATGGCCGCGCCGGCCAGACTTCTGCCGGCGAGGAAGGTCTCGCGGGCGGCGGCTCGGGTGGTTTCGCAAGGCAGGTTCATGGCATCACCGGATCATGTAGACCTTCTTGATGGTCTCGTGCACGGTGCACACGCCCTTCCAGTCCTTGGGGAAGAAGGCAGCGGTGTCCGGCTCGATCTCGATCACCTCGCCGGACTCGTGCACGTAGGTGCAGCGGCCTTCGAGGAAGTGGCAGAACTCATCGCTGGTGACGTGGCAGAACCACTTGCCCGGTGTGCAGTGCCAGATGCCGCATTCGGACTGGCCTTCGGGCCCCTTGTGCAGGACCACTCCGCTGACGTGGGACTCGCCCTCGAGCATGGTCGGGATCACGCCCCAGTCCTTGAGTTCGGTGACTTGCAGCGGGCGGTAGATAACGGGGGTCTTCATCGTTCACTCCTGAAGAGTCGAATCATGTAGGGCGCATAACCGCTTGCGGTTGTCCGCCGATGGAGTCGGGTGGAAATCAACGGCGGATAACGCCTGGGGCGTTATGCGCCCTACGCGCTCAGGCCAGCATGTAGAGATTGCGCAGCGTGCTGTGCACGGTGCATTCGCCAGTCCAGCCGGCCGGGAACAGCACCAGGGTGTCGGGTTCGACCTCGATCACCTCGCCCTCGTCGGAACGGTAGGTGGCGCGCCCGGTGACGAAGTGGCACAGCTCATCGCGCGGGATCGACAGCCGCCAGCGGCCGGGAGTGCAGACCCACAGGCCGGTTTCCGGGCTGTTGTTCGGGCCCTTGAACAGCAGGCGTCCGCTGGAGTGCGAGACGCCTTCCAGCGCATCGGACTGCACGCCCCAGTCCACCAGGTCGTCATACTCGCGGGCGCCGCGGATGTGCGGCGCAGTGGACTCTCCATTAAGGAAAGCAGCTTTGAACTCAGGCATGTTTCACCGCCTTGCCTTGCGCCAGTTGGTCGAGGATGCGCGCGGCATCTTCCGGGCCCTTACGCGAACGCATGTAGTCGCTGGTGCGTGCCAGGCGCTGCTGCATCACGCCGTCGCCCAGCAACTGGGCGATGTTGCGCGCCAGGTCTTCCTCGCTCCAGTCGTAGCGGTCCATGCGCAGGCCGTGGCCGCTTTCCTGGGCGCGCATGGCGTTGTCGTGGCCGTCCCAGACGTAGGGCATGACGATGGCCGGCTTACCGAAGAACAGGCACTCGGTGAAGCTGTTGTTGCCGCCGTGGTGGATTACCGCGTCGACCTGGGCGATCACCGAGGGTTGCGGGTACCAGTTGGAGACGACCACGTTGTCCGGCAGGTCGGTGTACTTCTCCAGGTGCTCACCGACGTTGAACAGTGCGCGGTACGGCAGCTTGCCAATGGTGGTGACCAGACGCTTGAGCAGCTCGACATCGCCCGAACCGAGGCTGCCGAAGCTGACATACAGCAGTGGCTTGTCGTTGTGCGCCTTGAACTGCGGAATCTCGTAGGGCTTGTCGCTGCGCACGCAGCCCTGCAGGTAGTGGAACTGCCGCGCCGGCAGCGGATGGCGGCGGGCGAACTTCACCGGGTCCGGGTAGAGCAGCAGGTTCATGTAGGGCGACTCTTCGAAGAAGGTGCCCAGCGGGTACGGGCGCTCGCCACACTCGGCGAGGAAGTCGTTGAAGTCGGCATGGATCGGCGCAATCACTTCCTCGAAGCGCTTCTGGAAACGCGCGTGGCCGTCCTTGTCGTCCACGCTCATGCCCGACAGGTACGGCGGGATGTCCGGGTCGTGCACCTCGTTCTCCGAGCAGGAAATGATCCGCACCCAGGGCTTGCCGTAATGCTTGATGGCCGGGAAGAGAATCACGTTGTCGACGCAGATCAGGTCCGGCTGGATCTTGTCGAGGATCGCCGGCAGCTCCTTCTGCGCCCACTTGGAGGTGGAGACGATGGCCTCCCAGCACTCCTTCACGTAGTTGTCGAGCTGCTCGATGGGCGCCTTGCGGAAGTTGGGGATGTGGCCGTTGATGAAGTCGGTCCAGTAGCGCGCCATCTCCTCGGCCGGCATCGGCTCGGACATGTTCACGTAGTGTTCCTCGAAGCCGTAGGCCGAATAGACCCCGGTCATCCCCGGATCGGTGAGGAACACCGCCTTGTGCCCCAGCGCCTCGCAGGCCTGGGCGATGCCCACGGAGTTGAGGGCCGGGCCGTAGGCGGCCTCGGGGAAGAAGGCGATGACCTTGCGTTCACTACTCATGGTGCTCTCCCATTAATGGTGCAGTCCCGTCAGTCTTGTTCTCAGGCGAATCAGTGAGTCAGCACGCGGGCATGCCGCGCATCCCAGCCCAGGCGCACCGGCATGCCGGTGGCAAGGCGCAGGTAGTCGTAGTCCGAGGAAGGCACGCGAACGATCAGCGGCTTGCTGGACAGCGCCGTGTTCACGTGCAGGTTGGTGTCCAGGCCGTGGTAGGCCACTTCGGCCACCTCCCCAAGGATCTGGTTGTCGGTAGCCGGCGTGGCGTCGGTAAGCACGCGCAGGCGCTCCGGGCGCAGTGCCAGGGTCACGCTCTCGGGGCTCGACTCGGCGGTGGTCTCGATGTTCAGCACCTGATCGCCGGCCTGCAGGCGATTGGTGCCGACACGGCGACCCTCGATCAGGTTGCTGACGCCGATGAAGTCGGCGACGAAGCGGTTGCCCGGGTTCTCGTAAAGCTCGCTGGGGCTGCCGCACTGGCAGACCTTGCCGTCACGCAGCACGGCCATGCGGTCGGACATGACCAGGGCTTCTTCCTGGTCGTGGGTGACCATGATGAAAGTGATGCCGCTCTCGTGCTGCAGGCGCTTGAGTTCGAGCTGCATCTTCTCGCGCAGCTTCTTGTCCAGCGCGCCGAGCGGTTCGTCCAGCAGCAGCACGCGCGGGCGCTTGACCAACGCGCGGGCCAGGGCGACACGCTGGCGCTGGCCGCCGGAGAGCTGGTCCGGGCGGCGGTTGGCCAGCGGGCCGAGCTGGGCGGTTTCCAGCACCGCATCGACACGCTGGCGGATTTCAGCGGCCGGCAGCTTCTCCATCTCCAGGCCGTAGGCGATGTTGCCGCGCACGCTCATGTTGGGGAACAGCGCGTAGGACTGGAACATCAGGTTCAGCGGGCGCTTGTTCGGCGGCAGCGGCGAGATGTCCTGACCGTTCAGGTAGATGGCGCCGGAGCTGGGCGTCTCGAAGCCGGCGATCATCCGCATCAGCGTGGTCTTGCCGCAGCCGGACGGGCCGAGCAGCGCGAAGAACTCGTTCTCGCGGATGCTCAGCGACACCTGGTCCACCGCCGTCAGACCCTCGCCGTAGGATTTGCTCACCTGCTCCAGGACGAGCAGGTCGGAAGACTTAGTCATGGGCTTTGGGCACCTTGTTCAGACGTTGGGAGGCGAACAGTGCGGTGAAGCTGACCAGCATCACCAGGGTGGCGAGGGCGTTGATTTCCGGGGTCACGCCGAAGCGGATCATCGAGTAGATCTGCATCGGCAGCGTGGTCGAGGCGCTGCCGGAGCCGGAGTTGAAGAAGGCGATGATGAATTCGTCCACCGACAGGGTGAACGCCAGCAGCCCGCCGGCCATCACGCCGGGGAAGATCGCCGGCAACAGTACCCGCCGCGCGGTGGTGAACCAGCCGGCGCCCAGGTCGATGGAGGCTTCGAGGATCGAGTAGTCGAAGTGCTTGAGCCGCGTGCGCACCACCGCGCAGACGAAGGCGATGTTGAACACCACGTGGCTGAGGATGATCGAGTGCAGCCCCAGGCTCATCTTCAGCAGGTTGAAGAAGCTCAGCAGCGCGATGGCCAGGACGATGTCGGGGATGATCATCGGCGCCATCAGCAGCGTGTCGGCGAGGTTTGCGCCTTTCTTGCCGGGGTTGTTGCGGGCACGCATCTCCACGCCGAGGGCGAGCAGCGTGCCCAGCACGCAGGCAATGAAAGTGGAAGTCAGCGCGACGATCAGGGTGTTCAGCGCCGCGTGCTGGATCGACGTATTAGCCAGCAGCTTGGCGTACCACTTCAGCGAAGCGCCACCCCATGCGGTGGGCAGGCCGCTGGCGTTGAACGACAGCAGGATCAGCACCAGGATCGGTACATAAAGGAAGGCGTACACCAGCCACAGGTGAGTACCCAGAGCGATGCCGGAAGCGTTACGCATGGCGTTCGCCCTCCGCGCCCTGGGCCCGGCGCGAGACCATGGCCTGGATGAACAACAGCAGCAGCATGATGCCGATCAGGAAGAAGCTCAGCGCCGCGCCGAACGGCCAGTCGCGCGCGGTGAGGAACTGCGCGTAGATCAGGTTACCGACCATTTGCACCTGCTTGCCGCCCAGCAGGTCGGCGGTGATGAAGTTGCCGATCGAGAGCACGAAGACGAACACCGCGCCGGCGGCCACGCCCGGCACCGACAGCGGCAGGATCACCCGGCGGAAGGTGGTCCAGCCGGAGGCGCCGAGGTCGCGCGAAGCTTCCCAGAGTTCGTTGTCGATGCGCGACAGCGAGCTGTAGATGGCGAGGATGACGAAGGGGATGTAGTTGTAGACCAGCCCCAGCACCACGGTGGCGTCGGTGTACAGCAGGTTGATCGGCTCGCCGCTGTAGCCCAGCAGGTTGAACAGGCGGTTGAGCAGGCCTTCGCGGTTGAGCAGGACGATCCAGGCGTAGGTGCGGATCAGGTAGTTGCTCCAGAACGGCAGCATCACCAGGAACAGGAACACCGCCTGCCGGCGCGGCGTGCTGCGGGTGATGGCGTAGGCTGCCGGGTAGCCGATGATCACCGCGAACAGGGTGGCCAGGCCGGCGATCTTCGCCGAGCGCAGGAGGATGTCGAGGTACAGCGGGTCCACCGCGCGGCGGTAGTTTTCCCAGGTGAACACGTAGTCGATGCCGCCATAGGCACCGCGCTCGAGGAAGCTGTAGACCAGCACCAGCAGGCACGGCAGCAGCAGGAACAGGGCCAGCCAGCCAAGGCCGGGGGCAAGCAGCCAGGCCGAGAGTTTCCGGTCGGCGGACAAAGCGGTCATGCGTAGTTCCCCCAACCCCGCTCAGGCGGGGTGCTTCAGGGTTATTCCGGAGTGAGGATCGGGGGCGCCGTCGACGCCCCGGCGCTGGCTTACTGCGCAGCCATGATCTCGGTCACGGCGCGGGTATAGGCCTTCTGCGTGGAGCCGCCGACATCACGCAACTGCTGCTGCTTGACCAGCTCCGCCGGCGTGGTGGTGAGGTTCGGGTACTTGGCCAGCAGGTCCGACTTGAGCGTTGCCATCGCCGCCTGGTTGGGCACCTTGTAGAGGATGTTCTCGGCGACCCAGGCGTGGTTCGCCGGCTCCAGCATGTAGTTGATGAAGCGGTAGGCGGCGTCGGGGTTCTTCGAGCTCTTGAGCACGACCATGGTGTCCACCCAGAGGTCGGAACCCTCCTTGGGCACCACGAACTTGATCGACTCGTTGGCCTGGGTGCCGTAGTTGCACCAGCCGTCCCAGGCGTGGGCCATCAGCGCTTCGCCCGAGGCCAGCTTGGAGTAGAAGGTGGTGTCGTCGAAGGACAGCAGGCGCTTCTTGGTGGCGATCAGTTGGTCGCGCACCGCGTTGATCTGCTCCGGATTGCCGTCGTTCACCGACCAGCCAT
Organism: Pseudomonas sp.; assembly: GCF_002796985.1. Classification (GTDB taxonomy): domain Bacteria; phylum Pseudomonadota; class Gammaproteobacteria; order Pseudomonadales; family Pseudomonadaceae; genus Pseudomonas. The sequence goes on from NZ_PEKX01000003.1 coordinate 41,410, forward strand.
TGGCGAGGAAGCCCGCGCCCAGCAGCCAGCGGTCGGTGGCGAGCATGGTGGTCTTGCCCTTGAGGGCGTCGGAGGGCTTGAGCAGGTCGCTCCAGCTCGAAGGCGCCGGGCTGACCTTGTCCGAGCGGTAGCAGATGCCGGTGGTGCCCCAGGTGTAAGGCACGGAGAAGTGGTTGCCCACGTCGTACTCGAGCTTCTGCGCTTCGGGGTAGAGATTCTTCAGGTTCGGCACCTTGGCCGGATCGATCTCGGCGAGCAGGCCCTGCTTGTGCAGGATCTCGGCGAAGGGCGAGGAAACGAACACCACGTCATAGCCTTCGCCGCCGGAGGCCATGAGCTTGCCCATGATCTCTTCGTTGGTGGCGTGGAGGGATTTGTCGGCTTCGAGCCCGGTGGCTTTCTGGAACTTCTCCAGGTTATCCGGGGCCATGTAGCCGTCCCAGATGGAGATCACCAGATCCTTGGCACTGGCCGTGGTGGCGGACAGCGTGAGCGCGAGGGTTGCCCCTGCGTAGAGCATGGTCTTCAGCTTCATCTTGCGCACCTGACGATTGATTGTTGTTGTGTCGACGGCAGCGGAACGAAAAGCGTACTACATGTCTTTTTTTCAAAATAAAAACCGAACCACTGGCGAAGTCAACACTTTCTTGCATTCTTGTTGCACCACCTTCGCTGTGGCATAACGGGTCGCCCTGCATCCGGGGCCTGCTGGAGAGCACTCGCTTGAGCAAGGACACCGAGAAAAGACCGCGTACCAACCACCTGGAACTGGCCCGGCGGATCATCGAGCACGCCCAGGACACGGGGCTGGGCAATGGCGACGGCTTGTCCGAGCTGCAACTGGCGCGCACCTTCGGCGTGTCGCGCACGTTGATCCGCGCGGGCCTCGACCTGCTGCTGGAACAGCAACTGGTGGCCCACGAGCCGGGCAAGGGCTATCGGCTGGCGGCCGACCCTTCCGCCCAGGTGCTCGGCCCCGCCCTGCCCCAGGCCGAGGAACAGGCACTGGCCGCCTCGGTGCTGCGCGACCGCATGGCCGGCCGACTGGGCAACAGCCTCAGCGCCAGCGAGCTGATGCGCCGCTACGAGATCGGCCGCGCCGCCGCGCAGAAGGTGCTGGCGCAGCTCAGCGAAGACCAGGTGCTGGAGCGCGGCGCCGGGCAGAGCTGGTCGTTCCGCCCACTGCTGAACAACCTCGCGGCGCTGGAAGACAGCCTGCGCTATCGCCTGATCCTGGAGCCGGAAGCGCTGCTGGCGCCCGGCTTCGACCCTGATCTGGCGCGCCTCGCGCTGCTGCGCGGCGCCATGGAAGACCTGCTCGGCGCGCCCATCGAGCGCTTCGACGTGGCGCAGTTCCGCGAGCTGGACATCGGCTTCCACGAGCTGATCGCCCAGGGCTGCGGCAACCGCTTCGTCGGCGACGCCCTGCTGCAGCACCAGCGCCTGCGACGCCTGCCCAACCTGCTGCCGATGGTCAGCGTGCACCGCCTGCAGGAAGCCCTGCGCGAGCACCTGCGGATCATCGAGCAGATCGAACGCGGCCAGCTGGAAGTCGCCGCCGACCTGATGCGCCTGCACCTGCGGCTGTCCTTTGCGCAACGCCCGCAGACCGCCAACCGCGGGATTCCGCAGTCGTTCGCCGGTGTGCGGCGCTAACTATTTTTCAATGGCGGTGTTTTTTTTAACGAAAAAATGCAGTATCAGTTTCACGCAGTGCCCGTGCGGTATCCGTGAGTAACAGCGTGGACGTGCCCATGACGCAAAGAACAAGAACCATCGCCTTCTTCCCCGAGGCCAGCTTCGGCGCCGCGCTGAACTGCATCGGCATCGCCCAGGCCCTGCGCGAACTCGGCGCGCGCCCAGTGTTCATCTGCCATGCGCACTTCCAGGGCATCTTCGCCGAGTACGGTTTCGCCGAGTACCCGCTGCAACTGGACTCGCCGCTGTCCGCCGCCGACCACCAGCATTACTGGGAGCGCTTCATCGAGCGCAACGTGCCCTATTTCGACCAGCCGCCCCTGGCGCAGATCGACAGCTACGTGGTGCCGGCCTGGGAAGCCATCATCGATACCGCCATCGAGTCGGAGAAGCCGTTGCAGCAGTTGCTCGCCCGGCTCAAACCGGACGCCATCGTGCTGGACAACGTGGTCAGTTTCCCGGCCATCGCCGCCGCCGGCTGCCCCTGGGTGCGCATGGTCTCCTGCGCGGAAACCGAGCTGCCTGACGCCGCCGTGCCGCCCTACCTGTCCGGCGCCAGCAGCCGCGATGCACAGGCCTGCACGAGCTACCGCGAGCACTACCTGCAAGCGACGAAGCCGGCTCACGAACGCTTCGCCCGCTTCCTCGCCGAGTGCGGCCACCCTGCCCTGCCCGCCGGCCAGTTCCTCGAAGACTCGCCCTGGCTCAACCTGCTGCTCTCGCCGGCGCCGGTACGCTACGAGCGCGACAAGCCGCTGCCCGCCGAGCGCTACCTGTACCTCGACGGCTGTGTGCGCAGCGAGGCGCCGTACATCCCGCCGCAGTTCCCCCGGCATGACGACGCACCGCTGATCTACGTGAGCTTCGGTAGCCTCGGCGCGGCCGACGTGGCGATGATGCGCCGGCTGATCGACGCCGTGGCGCAGTTGCCCTTCCGCTTCCTGATCAACGTCGGCGCCTACCGCGAGCACTACGACACGGTGCCGGACAACGTCTACCTCGACAGCTGGTTTCCGCAGCCGGCGGTGCTGCGCGAGTGCCAGCTGTTCATCCACCACGGCGGCAACAACAGCTTCTGCGAAGCCCTGTATTTCGGCCTGCCGTCAGTGATCATCCCGTACTGCTGGGACGGCCACGACAACGCCCGGCGTGCCGAGGAAGTCGGCGTGGCGCGCTACCTGCCGCGCTACGAGAATCCGCTGGCGGCGCTGCCCGCAGCCCTCGCCGAACTGCTCGCCGACCACGCCATGGCACAACGCCTGAGCGCCGTGCGCGAACAGATGCAAGCGTCGCGCGGTACCGAAGCGGCGGCGCGGGCGATCCTCGGCATCTGTGCCGACTGAAGACTGATTGGCACTGTCGAAGTCCCCGCGATTGGCACTCGGCGACGGACCATTCCACCCGTAAGCTGGGCTCCAGCCACCCTGGAGCCCAGCATGACAGGCGCATTCGCCGCCGCGCTTCGCTGACCCACCTTCTGCCTTGTGCCCCCGGAGTCGTATGCAACCGCGCGACCTTGCCGCCTACCTGTTCCTCGCGATTGGCTGGGGGCTGTCCTTTCTCGTGCTGCTCAAGGCCATCGCCGGGTTCGGCTGGGTCGGCGCGGTCAGCTTCCGTGCGCTGATCGCCAGCTTCACGCTGTTCGCGGTGGCCAGGTTATCCGGGCGCCGACTGAATTTCGAAGGGCTGTGGAAGCCGCTTTGCGTGGTCGGCGCGACCACCGTGGCCGGCCAGCTGATCGGCATGACCTACGCCACCCCGCGCATCGGCACGGCCATGGCGGCGATCTTCGTCGCCGGCATTCCGCTGTTCTCCATGCTCATCGGCCGCCTCTGGGGCCTGGAGCGCATCACCTGGAGTGGCCTGGGCGGGTTGGTGCTGGGCTTCTGCGGCATGGTGCTGCTGGTGGGTTTCCCGGCGGTGCCGATTACCCACGAGTTCATCCTTGGCAGCGCGGCCTCGGTATTCGGCGCCGTCTGCGCGGCCTTCGGCAGCAACTACGCGAGCCTGAAGCTGCGCACCGCCGGGCCCTGGGAAGTGACCTGTGGGGCCTTCCTGATCGGCGGGCTGCTGACGCTGCCGCTGTTGATCTGGGTGCCAGTGCCCGGCACGCCGCAGCCAGTCGACTTCCTCTTCCTGTTGATCTGCGGCTGCGTGCTCAGCGCGGTGAACTACGTCGTGTACTTCCAGCTGGTCGCGCGCATCGGCGCCACGAAGACCATCAGCGTGGAATTCGTCGTCACCGTGGTCGCCGTGCTGGTGGGCGCGCTGGTGCTGGGCGAAAGCCTGTCGCTGATGCAGGGCGTGGGTGCGCTGATCATCCTCGCCGGCTGCGCCCTGGTGCTTGGGCTGGTGCCTGGCACCAGGGCACGCGCGGTCAACTGATCGCCTGTACCGATGCCTCGACTGGCGCGGCGTCGTCGCGGTCGATCACTTCCATCGGCAGGCGCGAGGTTTCCCGCAGCAGCCAGGAGCACACCGCCACCAGCAGCAGTGCCGCCGCGCCGTACAGCGCCACGCCGAACGGGTTGCGCCCGCTGGCGATGAGGATGGCGGTGGCGATGCTCGACGCCGTGCCGCCGCCCAGTGCCGCACCGATCTGGTAGCTGAAGGAAATCCCCGAGTAGCGCATTTCCCGCGGGAACTGCTCAGCGAGGAAGGCCGGGATCGGCCCCTGGGTCGCGCCCATGAAGAAGCCCACGGCGACATAGGCCAGCAGCGCCAGTGGCAGGTTGTGCAGGCCGATCAGCGGGAAGAAGGCGAACAGCCCGAGCGCCATGATCGCCGCCCCGAAGATCATCACCGAGCGACGGCCGAAGCGGTCCGACAGGTGCCCGAAGAACGGCGCGGAAGCGACGATGGCCACCGACAGCGAGAAATCGAACAGCAGGGCGTGGCTGCTGCTGTAGCCGATGTCGGTCGCGTAGGCGAGGAAGAAGGTGCTGCCGATATAGGCGATGGTGACGTAGCCGAAGGCGATGCCGATGCACAGCAGCAGCTCGCGCGGACGACGGCGGAAGGCTTCCATCAGCGGCATGCGCGCCTCGGCTTTCAGCGCGGCCTTGGGCTGCGGTGTGGTGTTCTGCAGGCGCGCATAGAGGCCGACCAGTACCAGCAGGCCACCGAGCCAGAACGGGATGCGCCAGGCGATGCCGGAGAGGTCGTCGTCGAAGGCGAAGCTGACGATGGCGAACACCGCCGAACCGAAGATCCCGCCGATGCCGATGCCCATGCTCGTGAAGCTGCCCCACAGGCCGCGACGCCCCTTGGGTGCGACCTCGATGCCGAACAACGCCGCCCCGCCCCACTCGCCGCCGGCGGCGAAGCCCTGCACCAGGCGCAGCAGCACCAGCAGGACGGGCGCGGCCGCGCCAATGCTGGCGTGGGTCGGCAGGAAGCCGATCAGCAAGGTGCTCATGCCCATCAGCACCAGGGTGGCGACCAGCGCCTTCTGCCGGCCGTAACGGTCACCCAGGTGGCCGAACACCACGCCGCCCAGCGGGCGGGCGAAGAAACCGGCACCGAACGCCGCGAAGGCGACCAGCACGGCGGTCAGGCGGTCCATGCCGGGGAAGAACAACTGCGGGAAGATCAGCGCGGCGGCGTAGCCGTAGATGACGAAATCGTAGAACTCCAGCGCGGTGCCCATGCCGGAGACGCAGAAGGTGCGAAAGGCCGAGCGCGAGCCGGGAGCTGCGGGCGTGTGGTCGATCATGGCGGTTCACTCTTGTTTTTGTGGCAACACGAAACCCGCGCGGCGGCGGGTGGGCTGCCATGCAGGCGTTGGTTTGTAGGTGGTGATACGTAGGGCGCATAACCCGGAACGGGTTATGCGCCGGTAGTTCGGCGACGCAGACTGGGGCAGTCGGCACTCGGGCAATACCCTCACCCCAGCCCTCTCCCAGAGGGAGAGGGGGCCGTCCGTAACGGCTGACACTGTGGCTTCAACCTGCGCCGATCAGTCCCCTCTCCCTCCGGAGCGGGGACTGATCGGCGCAGCCAGGGTTAGGGTGAGGGCGCTTTCAAACACGAAAATCTCAGAACCGCAGGAACCCCTCATCCGCCATCTTCTTCGGTGTACCGGCGACGTACTCCAGCGAGCAGCCAACGGTATCCAGGCCGATGCTCAGCAGGGTTTCCCAGCGCTCGGTGTCTGGCTCGGACATGTCCGGGTGGAAGCAAACCACCGCCTGATCGCCGTCGGCGCCGCAGAAGGCGTCGGCGCGTTCGCGCAGGGCCTTGCCGGTCATGCCGGCGGTGGCGGCCTTGAGGTGATCCAGGCGCGCGTAGGTGGTGGACACGTCCGCCGTGCGCTCGCCCCAGCTCAGCTCGCCGTCGAGGAAGTGGTTGGTGTGCAGCAGCCAGCCATCTTCGCGCGGCACTACCACGGCGGTGTGCGCGGGACTCATCTCGATGCTGGCGGCACGGGCGCGCACGTCATTGCGGGTGAACACGGTCAGCACGGTGGACGCGCTGACCCGCGCCGAACGCGCCAGGTCGATGGCCTCGGTGACGCTGGTGGCTTCCTCCAGCACGCGGCGGGCGATGGCATGCACCGGCACGCCGGCGCTGCCATCGTCACTGGCGTGGTGCAGGATGTTGAAGTGCACGCCCAAGCCGGCGCTGTTCACGCCGATCTTGCCGAGCATGCCGAACTCGGTGAACAGCTTGGCCGTCAGGCCGGTGCTGCCGGTGAAGCCCAGCAGCAGGCCGTGGGGCACCAGGCTGTCGTGCCAGTCCCAGGTCTGCAGGCTGCGCGGAGCAGCCGCGCCGGCCGGGGCGTAGACGGAGGTGGAGCACTCGCCTTCCACCGGCTGCTCGGGCATCACCGCGAGGATTTCGGTGCGCGCATTCAACGCCGCCAGTTGCCACAGCGGCAAGGACACGCCCAGGGCCAGGCCTTCGACTTCCTTCGCCAGGGCCGGGCACCAGTCGGCCAGCGCCGCGAGGCTGGCTTCGCCGATGGCGCGTGCCTTGTCCAGCTCCACGCCGACCCGCGGGAAGAAGTCCAGGTACAGCGCCACGGTCTGGCGGATCTGCTCGGCGAAGGTTTCGCCGATCTGCCGGCCACGCTGCAGCGGGTCGCGGATGTCGGTGGTGAAGGTGTGAAGAATCACGGCAAGGCTCCTGTTACTACTTGGACTTATGGGGAGCGCCAAAAACGCTCCGGATCAATCAACGTGCACACGTACCGCAGCGAAACCCCTGTTTCGCCGCACAGAATCGATGGGTATCGCTTCGCTCCACCCATCCTACGAAGAGTTAAAGCGGATCGCTCGAACGACTATAGACTTCGCGGCCGGCGAACCAGGTCTTGAGCACCCGCGTGTCGCGCAGCGCTTCGGGCTTGACCGTGAACACGTCGCGGTCGAGCAGGACCAGGTCGGCCTGCTTGCCCGGCTTGAGCGAACCGATGCTCTGTTCCAGGCGAAGGGTGCGCGCGGCGTTGAGGGTGTAGGCCTGGAACATGGTCTGCCGGTCGATGTCCTCGGCGGCGTTGAGCACGCCCTTCGGGCCGACGCGCTGGATCGCCTGGTAGATGGCCTTCCACGGATCGGGCGTGGTGATCGGCCAGTCGCTGGCACCGGAAATAGTCGCGCCGTTCTTCAGCAGCGAGCGCGCCGGGTACATGTGCAGGAAGGCCATGGCGCTGACGTAGGGCTTGACCAGGTCGACGCTGTTCTCGTCGGCGGCGGCCCAGTACAGCTGCATGGCGGCGATCACGTCGAGCGCCTTGAAGCGCGGGAAGTCCTTCGGGTTGACCATCTGCAAGTGAGTGATCGAATGCGGGATGCCGCTGTGGCGATCCTTGCGCGCCTGCTCGATGCCGTTGAGCGATTCGCGCACCGCGCGGTCGCCGATGGCATGGATGTGCACCAGCCAGCCACGGGCGTCGGCAGCGCTGACCAGTTCGCCGAAGTGCTTGGGGTCGATCAGCAGTTCGCCGTACTTCTTCGAGTTGCTGTAGGGCTCGAGCATCGCGGCGCTCTGCGCCGGCACCTCGGCCACGCCGTCGGCGAAGACCTTGATGCCCGGCAGGGTCAGGTTCGTAACGCCTGCGAACTGCTGGCGCACCTTGTCCAGCTCGTCGAGGTCGGCTGGGGTCGCCTTGGAGTCGGCCATCAGCAAGGCGGCGACGTGCGCGGTCAGGCCGCCCTGCTCCGCCAGCATCTTGTAGGCCGGCAGCACGCCGACGGAATCGTTGTGGATGTCGCCACCGGGGTTCTCGTTGGCCAGGGGTTCCATCCAGGCGGTGATGCCCAGTTCGTGGTAGTAGCTTTGCGCGCCCTTCAGCGCCTTGAGCAGCTCGTCGTTACTCGCCAGCGGCAGCAGCGCCTGCACCGGGTAGAGGCCGGCATCCACCAGGAAGCCGTTGGGCTTGCCGTCGGCGCCATGGCCGAGGGTGGCCTGCTCTTCGCCCTTCAGCGACTTGACCTTGGCTGCGTCGATTCCGGCCAGATCCAACAGCGCCTGGTTGGCCCAGCCGGTGTGGTAGTCGCCGCCGGCCAGGAGGATCGGCTGCGTGGCCCATTCGCCCTGGTTGAAACGCTGCTGCAACTCGCCGAGCTCGTCCCAGTACGCCGTCGGCACGCCACCGACATAGAGGAACTGGCCACGCCGCGCGCGGCCGTCGTCACGCCACTGACGCAGCTTGCTCTCGAACTCGGCGAGCGGCAGGTCCTGGTTGTCCAGGTTGGCCTGGAGCATCTGCAGACCACCCTTGACCAGGTGGGTGTGGGCGTCGATGAAGCCGGGCATCAGCACCTGACCGTGCAGGTCGATGACTTTCGTTGCGGACTGCTGGAGCTTGAGGATCTGCGCGTCGGAGCCGACGGCGAGGATGCGGCCGTTCTCCACCGCCAGCGCCTGTTGCAGCGGCTGGCCCGGTTCGGCGGTGTAGACCTTGCCGCCGTGGAAGATGAGGTCGGCGGCGGCCATAGTTTCCATCGAGGAAAAAGCGCAAGCCGCCGACACCAGCGCCGGAATCAGTAGTTTCATCGCAGAGCCTTCGTTATTGTTGATCTGTGACGAAGGTTAAGCAAAAGCCTCGGCGGCTTTAACACTGACTTCCCGCACAACTTTTGTTCCTGTCAGGAAGCAATACCAGGAAGCAATCCATGGACAAAATGACTGCCCTCACCATGTTCGTCGCCACCGCCGACCACGGTGGCTTCAGCCGAGCCGCCGAACAGCTGGGCAAGACCCCCTCGGCGATCACCAAGGGCGTGGCGCAACTGGAGGCCGACCTGGGCCAGCGCCTGTTCGAGCGCACCACAAGGCGCATGGCGCTGACCGAGGCCGGGCACATCTACCTGGAAGGCGCGCGCTCGGCGCTGATGCAACTGCAACGCGCCAGCGAAGAAGTCGAGCAATTGCAGACCGAGCTGCGCGGCAGCCTGCGCATCGTCTCGCCGCCCTCCTTCGCCCCGGCCTTCTTCAATGCGGTGTGCTGCCGCTTTCTGCGTGAGCACCCGCAGGTGCGTCTGGAGGTGAACCTGCTGGACGAATTCGTCGACCTGGTGGAAGGCGGCTATGACATCGCCCTGCGCGACGGCCCCATCGACCTGCCGGACGTGATCGCCCAGCCGCTGCTCGAAAACCGCCTGATGCTCTGCGCCAGCCCGAAGTACCTGGCGGAAAAGGGCCTGGACGTGACGCTGGAGAACTACGAGCAGCACGACTGGCTGATCTTCCGCCACCCGCTGCTGAACCGGAATTTCTGGTGGGTGCAGAAGGACGGCGAGCGCATCCGCATCCGCCAGCCGGTGCCGCGCATCGCCAGCGACAACTACGACTTCCTGCTCTCCTGCCTGCTCGACGGCCAGGGGCTGCAATTCCTGCCGCAGTGGAGCGCACTGCCCTATCTGGAAAGCGGCGAACTGGTGGAGCAGCTCCCCGATTGCTGGCGCGACCAGAGCGCCTTCGGGCCCTGGGTGCATGTTCTCTACCTGCCGCACCGGCGCAGCACGCGCAAGGTGCGGGTGTTCATCGAGTACCTGCGCGAGCATCTGCAGGGGAAGGGATTGGTCTGACAGTGCCCCGGTTTCGCCGTATGAGCTCAACGCAGGATGGCGTGGAGCGCAGCGATACCCATCAAAGCCACACACCGACAGCATCGGTATCGCTGCGCTCCACCCATCCTGCGTATATGCAGCCGTCGGCTTTCGCTCTGGCTCTGAAAACTTCCAGAGAAACCTCCGAGCACTCCGATCGGCACGTAGGGCGGATAACCCGGAACGGGTTATCCGCTGCCTCATCACATCACCTGACTTGCCTTACTTGATGTACCAGCCCCACGGCTGGTCGCTGAGGTACTCGGTGACCTGCTTGGTCTCCAGGTAGTTGTCCAGGCCCCACACACCCAGCTCGCGGCCGATGCCGCTCTGCTTGTAGCCGCCCCAGGGCGCCTGGGTGAAGGTCGGCTGCGAGCAGTTGACCCAGACGATGCCGGCGCGCAGGCCGCGGCTCACGCGCTGGCAGCGCGACGGATCGGCAGACATCACCGCCGCCGCCAGGCCGAACTGGCTGTCGTTGGCCAGGCGCAATGCCTCGGCCTCGTCCTTGAAGCGGCGTACGGCGAGCACCGGGCCGAAGATTTCCTCGCGCCACACGGCGCTTTCCAGCGGCGCGTCGATGAACACGGTCGGTTCGACGAACCAGCCTTTATCGAGGTGCGCCGGGCGCTTGCCGCCGGTGGCCAGCTTCGCACCATCGCGCACGCCGGCCTCGATGGCCTGCAGCACCTTGGCGTGCTGGCCGGCGCTGACCAGCGGGCCGAGCAGCACGCCCGGCTCCAGGCCGTTGCCGATGGTGATGCGGCGGGTTTCTTCCACCAGGCGCTCGATCAGCCGGTCGTGCAGGCCGTCCTGCACCAGCAGACGCGAAGTGGCGCTGCACACCTGGCCCTGGTTCCAGAAGATGCCGAACAGGATCCACTCCACCGCCGCCTCGACATCCGCATCATCGAAGACGATGAACGCCGACTTGCCGCCCAGCTCCAGGCTGACGTTCTTGATGTCCTGGGCCGCCGCCTGCATGATCGCGCGCCCGGTCGGCACGCTGCCGGTGAAGGCCAGCTTGTCCACGCCCGGATGCGCCGAGAGCGGCGAACCGGCATCGCGGCCCAGGCCGGTGACCACGTTGAGCACGCCCCTCGGCAGGCCCACGGCATCGGCGGCAGCGGCCAGCTCCAGGGAGGTCAGCGGCGTCAGTTCCGAAGGCTTGAGCACGGCGGTGCAACCGGCGGCCAGTGCCGGGGCGACCTTCCACGAGGCCATCAGCAACGGGTAGTTCCACGGGATGATCTGCCCCGCCACACCGACCGGTTCGCGTAGCACGCGGCAGGCGAAACGCTCGTCAGGCAGCGCGACCACTTCCCCCTCGTCGTTCAGCCCTTCGGCGAGCTCGGCGTAGTAGTCGAAGCAACCGATGGCGTCGTCGATATCCCACTGCGCCTCGGGCAGCGGCTTGCCGTTGTCCTGCACTTCCAGGCGGGCGATGTCTTCGCGGCGGCCCCGCAGGTTGTCGGCGATGGCGCGCAGGTAGCCGGCGCGTTCCTTACCGGTGCTGCGGCCCCACTCGCCCTCATCAAAAGCCCGGCGCGCGGACTGCACGGCGCGATCCACATCCTCGCCGGTGGCAGCGGCGACTTCAGTCAGTACGGCTTCGCTGGAGGGCTCGTACACCTCGAAGCGGCCGCCTTTCGCGGGTGCCTGCCATTGGCCATCGATATAGAGCTGGTCGCGCATGCGAAGGTCTCCTGAGCGGGTTGGGATATTTGTCGGCCGAGCATAGGGAAATGGGCGCAGGATTGATAACGCGGGTGACTTGCATGCGGGCACGCGCGGAGCGGCATGCAAGCTCATCGACAGCGTTGCGGCATCAGGGCCACTCCCGTAGGAGCGGATTCATCCGCGATGACTTGAAGCCGCTCCGAAGCATCGCGGACGGAGTCCGCTCCTACGCAAAGGTCAGGCCCGCTGCTGTTCCAGGTAAGCCTTGGGCGACAGCCCCGTCTCCTCGCGGAAGCAGCGGTAGAAGGTCGACAGCGAGCGGAACCCCGCTGCCCGCGCCAGTTCATCGATGCGCGTGACGCTGGTGGCGCCGTCGAGCTGGCCGAGCAGATGGCGCAGGCGCAGCTGGTTCAGGTACTGGTAGAAGCTCAGGCCCAGCACCTGGTTGAGGAAGTAGGAAATCTGGTTGCGCGTATAGCCGGTGGCCGCCGCCACCTGGGGCATGTCCAGGTCGGGGTTGAGGAACGGCCGGGTCTGCTGGAAATACTGCTGGATATCCCCGCCGAGCAGGCTCAACTGCCGCGCGGAAAGCCCCAGGCGGCTATCGGCCATGCGCGGTTGTGGCTCGCTGGCGGGCTTCTCCGGCTGGCCAACCAGCGCGGCTTGCTCGTTGACGCGGATGATCCGGCCGTCACGCACGGTGTAGGCCTCGGTGGCGCGGAAGGACACCAGCCCCTCGGTGCCACGCAGGGTTACCTGGTACTGCAGGAAGGCCGTGTCGCCGTCCACCCGCAGCCGATCGGTGTAGACCTGCGACTCATCGCCCGCCGCTGGCATGCTGGTCTGCAGGTACTCACGCAATTCGTTCGGCGCAATCCGACGCCCCTGGAAGAAATCGTTGTACTCCACCTGCGCATCGAACAGCGCCATCAGCGCCTCGATATCATGGCGACGCCAGGCCTGGTGATAGCGCATCACCAAGGCATGGGTGGCGGCGCTCGCCGGGTCGGGCTGGAAAGTCGCGCCGTCGAGGGTGGCGCTCCAGTCCTGTTGCTTGCTCATGCATCTTCCCCTGCCAGTCTGAAGCCGGCTCGACTGCTGTTCCGGGCGTGCCCGCAAAGAGCAGCAAGCCGTATGCCTGGGCACCCCGGAACGATTACAAAACTCGGACGCGGCCCGAAGACCGCTTTTTCTTCCGACATTCTGCCGGAGTTTTCCGATGACATCCGCCCCACTTGCGCACGCCACTCCCAGACCCTTCTGGCTCGACACCCTCGATCCGACTCCCGCCGCCCCCGCGCTGGAAGCGGATCGCCGCTTCGACCTGGTGGTGGTCGGCGGCGGCTTCACCGGTCTCTGGACCGCCCTGCACGCCCGCCAGCGCTGGCCTGGCGCGAGCATCGCGGTGGTCGAGGCGCGCCGCTGCGGCGGCGAAGCGAGCGGGCGCAATGGCGGCTTCTGCGCACCGAGTATTTCTCACGGCGTAGGCAATGCCTTGCGCCGCTGGCCGGAAGAAGCTGAAACCCTGGTACGACTTGGCCGTCAGAACCTTGATGAATTCGAGGCAGACCTCAAGCGCTTCGGCATGCAGGTCGAATTCGAGCGGCGCGGCAAACTCAGCGTCGCTGCCCAGCCATGGCAGGTCGACGGCCTGCGCAGCATGCAGCGCAACTACCAGCGCTTCGACATCGACTGCGAGTGGCTGGAGGGCGCGGAACTGGCACAACGACTGGACTCGCCGGCCTACCAGGCCGGCGTCTTCGAGCCCAATTACGCGCTGCTCAACCCGGCGAAGATGGCCGCCGAGCTGCGCCGGGTATGCCTGGAACAGGGCGTCGAGGTGTTCGAGAACAGCCCGGTGCACGAGATGCACCAGCGCGGCGAGCGCCTGATGCTGCGTTGCGACCGTGGCGAGCTGGAGGCCGGGCAGATCGCCCTGGCGACCAATATCGCGCCGCCGCTGCTCGGCCACCTGAATTCCAGCGTGATCCCGGTGTACGACTATTCGCTGGTCACCCAGCCGCTTTCCGATGAGCAGCTGCGCGCCATCGGCTGGGTCGATCGCTACGGCATCGCCGATGCCGGCAACCAGTTCCATTACCTGCGCAAGACCGCCGACAACCGCATCCTCTGGGCCGGCTTCGACGCCATCTATCACTTCGGCGGCCGCCGCGATGAAGCCCTGACCCAGCGCCCGGAAAGCTTCGAGCGCCTGGCAGTGCAGTTCCGCGAAGCCTTCCCGCAGCTCGGCCCGGTGCAGTTCAGCCACGCCTGGGGCGGCATCATCGATACCTCGGCGCGCACCACGCTGTTCACCGGCTGTGTGCTCGGCGGGCGAGTCGCCTATGCGCTGGGCTTCACCGGCCAGGGCGTGTCGGCCAGCCGTTTCGCCGCGCTGAACATGCTCGATCAACTGGGCGGCGAGCGCACCGAACGCACCCAGCTGCGCATGACCTCGCAAAAGCCCTTCCCCTTCCCGCCCGAGCCGCTGCGCTACCTCGGCGTGCGCCTGGCCCAGCGCTCGCTGGCCAAGGAAGACCGCACCGGCCGCCGCGACTTGCTGCTCAAGACCTTCGACGCCTTCGGCGTCGGTTTCGATTCCTGATGGAGAACTGCATGCCCACCCTGCCCCGCCACGTCATCGACTTCGCCAACCCCGAACTCGCCCCGCAGGAGCGCGAGATCAACGACCCGGCCATCGTCGATGCGCCCTACCAGAGCCGCAGCTGGCGGCACTTCAGCGCCCCGGAGAAGAACGCCATCGCCGGTATCTGGGAAGCCGGCGTGCACCTGGAGCGCTGCGAGTGCGACTACGACGAGCTGTGCCACATTCTCGAAGGCACTGTGCGCCTGACCGACGCCGATGGCGTGGCGAAGACCTTCGGGCCGGGGGATTCGTTCGTGGTGGCGGCGGGCTTCAAGGGCACCTGGGAAAACCTCACGCCGGTGCGCAAGGTGTATTTCATTCTCGGTTGAGCGACGGGCTCGCAGGCTACGTAGGAGCGGACTCCGTCCGCGATTGACTTCGCCCAACGCTCAGACGAATCGGCGTGGTGGTGGATCGATCGCGGACAGAGTCCGCTCCTACGCAACATCCGGTTCCTCTGCGAGCTGCATCAGCCTGCGCTGCGTTCCGAAACGCCAGCAAGCCGTACGTCCCCCAAAGTTCCACGACCGTTTGAAAGGGCTATAACTAGCGAAACGAAACGGCAGGTCGGCGTTTCCCCTTGCATGGATCAGGTACTCCCCAACCTGATCGGCGCCCGCGGCGCGGAGCGGTTTGATGAGTTCCAGAACCTGGCGATGGGCTCGCAGGAGCCTTCCTGCCTGCATCGGACTGGCGCTGCTGGTCGCTCCGTTTTACGCCAACGCACTGTTCAGGTGCCAGGCCCGCGACGGCACCGTCAGCCACACCAGCCACGCCGTTGCCGGCGCGCGCTGCACTCCTCAAAGCGGCAAAGTGGGTCAGAACGGCAAGACAGGCGCGACTACCGGCGCCAGGCCGAAGGCCGCACCAGCATCCGGGCGCGGGGACGAGCCGGGCGCAGGGCGGGTTCGGGTGTACAGCTTCGTCCACAAGGGCGTTCGCCAGTATGTGAGCCGCCGCCCGGTCGGGATCTCCGCACGGGTCGATGTGATCGACGTGTATTACATCAAGGGCTGCTACCTGTGCATGGCGCCGAAGGACTTCAACGTCGCCACGCTGCGCCTGGACACCCGCTCCTATCGGCGGGAGATCGAGTCTGCCTCGACTCGCTACGGCGTCGACCAGGCGTTGGTCCGCGCGGTGATTCATGCCGAATCGGCGTTCCAGCCCAACGCCATTTCCATCGCCGGCGCCCAGGGGTTGATGCAGTTGATGCCCGACACCGCCGAGCGCTTCAACGTCAGCAATGCCTTCGATGCGCGGCAGAACATCCGTGGCGGCGTGCGCTACCTGGCCTGGCTGCTCAAGCGCTTCAACGGTAATCAGAGGCTGGCGCTGGCCAGCTACAACGCCGGTGAAATGACCGTCGACAAGTACAACGGAATACCGCCCTACACCGAGACGCAAACCTACGTCGCCCGCGTGCAGTCCCTGACCGAGCGCTATCGCAACCATCGCTAAGGCGGGCTGCCGACATCTCAGCGCGCGTAGGAGCGGACTCCGTCCGCGATGGGCTCGCCGTGCTTCGTGGTCTGCCGGAGCGGCGGCAAATCGATCGCGGACAGAGTCCGCTCCTACGCTAGCCCTGCCCCCTGCGTAGGGCGCATAACCTGGAACAGGTTATGCGCCGGACCTTCCGCCGCGGATAACGCTGGCGCGTTATGCGCCCTACAAAGGCGGTGATCCCGGCGCGGATGAACCACGCCGGGATCAACTCAAGCGAACTTCCATCCCGCCGTAGCCAGGCGCGTCTCCAGCGCAGCAAGGTCGGCTTCCACCCGCGCCGCCGGCTCCGGCATGTAGGCCAGCGGATCGGGCAGCGTGGACGCACCGCCGAGGAAACCTTCCGTCGCCGCATGCAGGCAGTACGCGCTGTAGGCCGGGTTGTAGCCGCCCTCCTGCACCACCAGCAGTCGCCCCTGGCAGAGTTCGTCGGCCAGCGCGCGGGCGCGGCGGGCCAGGCGGTTGAAGCCTTGCATGGTCACCAACTGGCGGCCGTTGGGGTCGAACTGCGAGGCGTCCAGGCCGTTGGCGATGATCAGCAGGTCCGGCTTGAACGCCCGCAGCGCCGGCTCGACGAAGCGGCTGAAGACCCTCTCGTAGAGCTGGTCGCCCGAGCCCATGGGCAGCGGCAGGTTGAGGTTGCTGCCCAGCCCCGCGCCGTAGCCGCGCTCGTCCGCCGCACCGCTCTGCGGGTGGCTCGGGCCCCAGGCGCCGTGGTCCATGTGCAGGGACACGGTGAACACCGAAGGGTCATCGTAGAAACCTTCCTGCGTGCCGTTGCCGTGGTGCACGTCCCAGTCGACGATGGCCACGCGTTCCAGCCCCGCCGCCTGCGCTGCCCGCGCGGCAACCCCGACATTGTTGAAGAAGCAGTAGCCGTCGGCCATGGCCGGGGCGGCGTGGTGGCCCGGTGGGCGCACCAGGGCCATGGCCGGGTTGCCGGTCGCCAGCACGCTTTCCAGCGCTGCCAGGCTGGTGCCGGCGGCGGCCAGCAGGCCGGCGAGGCTGCCGGCGGACATCAGGGTGGTGCTGCTGAAGCGCTTGCCCTGGGCGTCCGCTTCGAAGATGCCGCGCAGGTAGTCGGCATCGTGGAAGCGCAGCAATTCCTCTTCGCTGGCATGGCGGCCCTGGTGCCAGCGCAGCGAGCCGGCGACCGGCCCGCGCTGGAGGATGGCGCGCATGTTGAGCAGCCGGGGATTGCTCTCCGGGTGCAGCAGTTGTTCGGCCAGCAGGTCGCTGGGCGGCGCCTCGAACACGCCGGCGGCGGTGTCGTGGCGCAGCACGTCGTCGTGCCAGAAAACATCCATCGTGTGACTCATCAGAAACCCTCGGATTCCATCACTGCGCCCGCAGGCGCAGACACGCAACACGGATTCGCCCCCGGCCGGCCAGCGAAGTGGCGCCGGGAGCGATCCTCCATCAGTCGATGATCGTCAGTTCCGGCGGTATCTCCGACAGGCTCGCCGAGCCCTTCTCGCCGCACAGCACGGTGTCGCCGAGCTTGATGCCGAAGCCTTCGTTGTACAAGGACAGGTTCGGCTCGATGGAGAACGACATGTTCGGCTGGAATACGTGGTCATCGGCCTCGTCCACCATCATCGCTTCCAGCCAGGTCGGCGGGTAGGCCAGGCCCAGGCTGTAGCCGATGCGGTGCACGCGGGTGCGCGAGAGGTCGATGCGGTCGAGGATCTGGTTGCACACACGGTTGGCCTCACCCACCGGGGTGCCGGGCTTGGCGATGTCGATGGCGGCGTTGAAGGCCTCGGTGAGCAGGGTCGCCACTTCCTTCACGCGCGGGCTGGGTTTGCCGATCACCGCGGTGCGCATGAGGATCGCGTGGTAGCGGTTGCACACGCCGGCGTGTTCGAGGATCACCACGTCGCCGTGGCTGATGGTCTGGCGGTGCGGCATGGCGTGGGTCATGGTGCTGCGGCGGCCGGTGGCGCACATCGGGCTGATCGCCGAGTACTCGCTGCCGGCGCGGCCCAAAGCGTTGGCGACGATGCCGGCCACTTCCACTTCGGAGATGCCCGGACGCAGTGCCTCGAAGGCGGCCAGCATGCCCTGGTCGGCCATGCGCGCGGCGCTGCGCTGGTACTCGATTTCTTCGGCGGTCTTGATCAGGCGGTTCTCGGCGACCAGCGGGCCGGCGTCCTCGAAGCGCGCTTCGGGCATATAGCCCAGCAAGGCGTTGTACTGCGCCGGGGAGAAGGTCGAGGCGGTCATTTCCAGGCCGATGCGCGCCTGGGACAGGCCGGCCTGGGCGAGCACGTCGGCGACCAGTTTCAGCGGGTCCTGCTTGGCGATGTCATAGAAGATCGCCTCGTTGATGCACGACAGCTCCCACGTGCAGGGCTCCTCGCTGGTGCGGGTGAGGAACACCGGCTCGGCCAGCTTTGGCGAGATGATCAGCGCCTGGTACCAGAGGAAGCCGAGGCTGTCGAAGCCGGTCAGGTAGTTGATGTTGTCCGGGTAGTTGACCACCAGGGCATCCAGGCCACGATCGGCCATGCGCCGTTTGACGGCTTCGACGCGTTGACGGTAGGTGCGCGCGGGGAAAGCGGTAAGCATGGGGATTCCCTCCTCAGGGACAAGGTGCAAGCGACAGGCAGTTCGATTGGTCGCCAACGTGGCGACCGGATGTAAATCGGGGTGAGTCAGGAAGGCGGCTGTCGGCGCTCCAGGTATATGCGCAGCAGCATCACCGCCAGGGTGAGGACGATCATCAGGGTGGACACGGCGGCGATCGCCGGGTCGAGGTTGTAGCGCAGGCCGTCCCAGATGCGCTTGGGCAGCGTCACCACGTTCAGGCCGCTGGTGAACAGGGTCACCACCACTTCTTCCCAGCTCATCACGAAGCCCATGAAGAAGCCGCCGAGGAGGCCGCCGCGCACGTTGGGCAACAGCACGTGCCAGAGCGTCGGCCAGAGCCCGGCGCCGAGCGAGCGCGAGGCCTTGTACAGGCTCTGGTCGAGCCGCGCGTAGGCCACCAGCAGGGCGATCACCGAGTACGGCAGCGCCATCAGCAGATGGCCGAAGCCAACGCCCAGCAGGCTGTCGAGAATGCCCAGGCGCGCGTCGAGGTAGTAGATCGACATCGCCGAAACCACCTGCGGGACGATCATCGGCAGCAGTACGATCAGCGTCAGCACGGTGCGGAAGCGCCGTTGCAGCCAGATGCCGGTGGCGAACAGGAAGGCCAGCGCGGTGGACAGCGCACCGACCACCAGCGCCAGGCCCAGGCTCTGCAGGATCGACAGCAGCCACGCGCCGTCGAACAGCGTCGCGTAGTGGCGCAGCGACCAGCCGCCATCGGGGAAGGCCAGGTAGCGCTGGTTGCCGAACGACAGCGGCACGATCACCAGGATCGGCAGCAGCAGGAACAGCGCGGACAGCACCAGCGCGGCCCAGGACAGCCAGCGCCCCAGCGGCGGGCGTGGCAGTTGCGGTTTTTTCGCGCCCTTGGGCATGGCGGAGAGATAGGTTCCCTGCGGAGTCACAGCTCATTCCTCCCGAGCAGGCGGCGGAAGCCGATCAGTTGTCCGAACAGCAGCGCACAGCCCACCACCAGCAGCATCAGCACGATGCTCAGCGCCGCGCCCAGGCCCCAGTTGGAAAGCTGGAACATCTGCACGTAGATGTACTCGGCGAGCATCGCCGCCTTGCCACCACCCAGCAGCGCCGGGGTGACGAAGCAGCCGAGGCTGAAGACGAAGACGATGGCGCACGCGGCGACCACGCCCGGCAGGGTCAGCGGGATGAAGATGTCCTTCAGCGTCTGCCAGTGCCGGGCGCCCAGGCTGCTGGAGGCACGCAGCAGGCTGTCGTCCACCTGTTTCAGCGAGGACAGCAGCGGCAGCACCGCGTACGGCACCATGAAGTGCACCATGCCGATCAGCGCGCCCAGCTCGTTGCGCACCAGCGGCGGCGGCGCGTCGAACCAGCCGGTGGCCATCAGCCCCTGGCTGACCAGCCCACCGTTGCGCAGCAGCACCAGCCAGGCGAAGGCGCGGATCAGCATCGACAGCCAGAGCGGCAGCAGCACGAACAGCTCGATCAGCTGCCGGCCACGTGGCGTCGCGAAACGCCAGCGGTAGGCAATCAGGTAGGCGATGGCGACGCTGATCGCGGTGGTCAGCAGGCAGATGCGCAAGGTGCGCCAGATCACCGCCTGCAGGTTGGCATTGTCGGCGATGGCCGCGTAGTTCTGCGTGCCCCACTCCGGCAGGCTGAAGCTCCAGCCGAGCACGCCGAGGGTCGGCAGCAGGTAGCCGACCACGACGAGCACAGGCAGGGGCAGGATCAGCAGGCCGTAGACCGGCAGCACGCCCGGTGCGAAACGTCGCATCTCAGCCACCGATCAGCGCGAGGTAGCGCTCCAGGGTTTCACCGTAGTGTTCGGCGTGCCACTTGTTGTTCAGCGACACCTGCTTCTTCAGGTTGTCCGGCGCGGTGGGGTTGATCGCCTGCAGCTGGGCGCTGAGCAGGTCGTTGGCCGCAAGGTTCACCGGGCCCATGTTGTAGACCTCCATGAGCTTGGCCTGCACCTCGGGACGCAGCGCGTAGGCGATGAACTCCATGGCCGCCTTGGCGCCGGCCGGGTTGCCCTTGGGCACCATCCACACCGAGGGCGAGACGACGCCGCCGTCGAAGCTCCAGTCGATCTTGCCGGCGGTGTCGTTCTTCACCAGCTCGGCGCGGGTGTGCCACATCTGCGCCATGCTCACCTCGCCGTCGCGGATCAACTGCTGCGACTCGGCGCCGGTGGACCAGTGGGTGGCGATGTGCGGCAGCAACTCCTCGATCTTGCGCAGGGCGCGGTCGACGTCCAGCGGGTAGAGCTGTTCCGGCGGCACGCCGTCGGCCAGCAGCGCGCATTCGAGGTTGGCGCTCATCCACTTGTAGAGGGTGCGCTTGCCCGGGTACTTCTTCACGTCCCAGAAGTCGGCCCAGGACTTGGGCGGGTTCTTGCCGAACTGCTCGTGGTCGTAGCCGATCACGTAGCTGTAGGTGTAGTTGGCGAGGCCGAAGTCATGCACGTCGCCGTAGCCGATCAGCGATTTGTCGACGATGCCGAAGTCGATGGGGGTGAGGAACTTGTCCTTGCCCAGCCGGTAGGACGAGTACATCTCGCCGTCGCACACGTCCCAGCGCACCGCGCCGCTGCTTACCTGGGTCTTCAGCGCGCCTTCGGTGGGGCCGCTGCCGTCGACTTTCAGGGCCAGGCCGGAAGCCTGGTCGAAGCCGCCGAAACTCTTTTCGAAGGCTGGCACCGCATCGCCACCCCAGTTGGCCAGCACTAGGTTGCCGCCCGCGGCGAAGGCCCGGCCCCCGGCGCCGAAAGGCAGCGCACTGGCGGCGGCGAGCAGCAGCAGGCTGCGGTTGAAATCGCGGCGGCTGATGCCGGCGCGCTCGCCCTTCTGGGCGGCGATCTCGATGGCGTCTTCGATGAAGCCTTGGGCTGCTTTTATAGAGTCGCTCATGTGATTGCTCCCCGATCGTTTGTTTTCGTTATGGGTTTGTCAGGCGGACAACAGGTGGCAGTGCTGCGGCGACCAGCTGCACCAATAGCGCTGGCCGCTGCGCAGGCTGCCCAGCAGCGGGTGCGATACCGGCAGGCGCAGGTCGAGGCGCTCGCCCTGTTCCAGGGTCAGTTCGAGATTGACGTGGGCGCCCTGGTAGGTGGCGCTGCCGACGGTGCCGCAGAGGCCGTTGTCGCGGCCGGCGTCCTGCAGCGGGCGCAGGTCGATGTGCTCCGGGCGCACCGCCAGCCAGCTCTTGGCGCCCTGCCCGGCAGCGGGCGTTTGCGCCACGCGCAGAGGTTGGCCACGGAAATCACAGAGCGTGGTTTCAGTCTCGCGACCGACCACACCGACTTCCAGCAGGTTGGTGTCGCCGAGGAAGTTGGCAACGAAGCGGCTGGCCGGGCGTTCGTAGACCTCGCGCGGGGTGCCGACCTGCTCCAGGCGGCCCTTGTTGAACACGGCGATGCGGTCGGACAGCGCCAGCGCTTCTTCCTGGTCGTGAGTCACGAAGACGAAGGTGGTGCCGAAGTCCTTGTGCATGCGCGCCAGCTCGCCCTGCATTTCCTGGCGCAGGCGGCGGTCGAGGGCGGACAGCGGCTCGTCGAGCAACAGCAGCTTGGGCTTGAACACCAGCGCGCGGGCCAGCGCCACGCGCTGCTGCTGGCCGCCGGAGAGCTGGTTGATGCCGCGCTCGCCCATGCCGGCGAGGCCGACGCGCTCCAGCACCTCCGCAACCCGGCGCTCGATCTCCGCGCCCGGCACCTTGCGGATGCGCAGCGGGTAGGCAACGTTCTGCGCCACGCTCATGTGCGGGAACAGCGCGTAGCCCTGGAACACCACGCCGAATTCACGCTGGTCCGGCGACAGGTGGGTGATGTCGCGGCCGTCCTGCTCGATGCGCCCTTCGCTGGGCTCGACGAAGCCGGCGAGCATCATCAGCGTGGTGCTTTTACCCGAGCCCGATGGACCCAGGAGCGTGAGGAATTCGCCCTGGCGGATGCTCAGGCTAAGGTCGCTCAGGACCTGCAGGTTGCCGTAGCGCTTGCCCAGGCCGAGCAAGTCGACGAAATGCTGCATGGCGGATCTCCAGCCGTTTTTTCTTGTTGATCGGTATTGGCTTGGGCTCATCTTCTGTGCAAATTTAACTAACGACAATTCAATAGATTTCTGCCTGAATCGTTAGTCAAATTCACGAAAGAAGGTCCTTCATGCGTCAGAACAGTGCGTTTCGCATGCCCTCGCTCATTGCCCTGCGCGCTTTCGAGGCGCTGGTCCGCCAGGGCAGCATCAGCCGCGCGGCGCTGGAGCTGCACGTCACCCACGGGGCGGTCAGCCACCAGGTGAAGAAGCTCGAGGAAGAACTGGGCATGGCGCTGGTGGAGCGCCAGGGCAAGGGCGTCAAGCTGACCCCGGCCGGGCGCCAGCTGAGCCAGCAGATCAGCAGCGCCTTCGACCAGTTGCGCGACATTCGCCGCGCCCTGCCCACCGAGGAGCCCGCCGGCGAGCTGCGCATCGCCTGCGCCCCGGCTCTACTGGCGCGGGTGTCATCACTGCTGGAGAAATTCCTGCGCAACTACCAGGAAGTCGCCCTGCACCTGCTGCCGATAAGCAGCGACCTGGGCCAGGTGGACATGGTGATTTCCTTCGGCGAGACGCACATCGAGGGCCAGCGCTTCGCTGCGCTGGGCGACATCCGCTACTTCCCGGTGTGCAGCCCGCGCCTGCTCAACACCCAGGAACACCTGCGCAAACCCCGCGACCTGGCGCGCCAGGTGCTGCTGCACGAAGACGACGGCTTCGACTGGAGCCGCTACTTCCTCGCCGCTGGAGTGCCCGGCCTGCAGGCGCGGCAGAACGTCTTCCTGCCCGATGCCTACCTGACCATCCGCGCGGCCCTGGCCGGCGGCGGCGTGACCATCAGCGACCACATCCTGGCCGGCGAGGAGCTGCACCAGGGGCGGTTGGTGCGCCTGTTCGACATCGACTTCCCGGCGCCCCACCCCTACTTCCTGATCATCCCGCCGCACGGCAACCAGGCCCTGGCGCGGGAGTTCGCCGACTGGCTGCTGCATGAGCTGGAGGCGATTCCGGCGTTCGATTGAAGCGGCGTGGCCTTACTCGGAAGCGCCCGAAGGAACACTTCGCAGGATGGCGTGGAGCGTAGCGATACCCATCCTACGTTGATGATCCAACGGTGAGCCCAGCGTTGGGCGTTCGCGAGCAAGCTCGCTCCTACAGCCCGGCCACCCGCAGCGCTGCTTTTCGTAGGAGCGAGCTTGCTCGCGAACCGCATGGCACAGACCCTGGCGCGTCTGAATCACCGTCAGACCAACCGCCATTGACGGCGCCACACCATCGGATAAGCTGTATATCCATACAGTTTTATCCGAGCCATTCCATGTCCCACCCTCTCATCTCCCTCCCCCGGCCAGCCTGCCGGGCGCATGACCGTCGCCGTTCGCCGTCCGGGAGGCCGTGATGGGCAGCGTGGTCGCGCTCGACACCCTGTTCCACCAGCGCCAGGTCTGGAAGGGCCAGCCCCAGAGCCTGCCACCCAGCCTGCAGCCCACCGGCCATGCGGCGCTGGACGCGGCCCTGCCCAGCGGCGGCTGGCCGGAAGCGGCGCTCAGCGAAATTCTCCTGGCCGCCGAGGGCACCGGCGAGCTGCAACTGGTCTGGCCGACCCTGGCGCGGCTCAGTGCGGCGGGCGAACGCATCGTGCTGGTCGCCCCGCCCCATGTGCCCTACCCGGCTGCCTGGCAGGCCGCCGGCGTCGCGCTGGAGCAGCTCGCCATCGTCCAGGCGACCGGTCGCGATGCGCTCTGGGCCGCCGAGCAGTGCCTGCGCTCGGGCAGCTGCGGCGCCGTGCTGTGCTGGCCGCAGCAGGCCAACGACCG
The DNA here is from genome assembly GCF_002796985.1 of Pseudomonas sp. Classification (GTDB taxonomy): domain Bacteria; phylum Pseudomonadota; class Gammaproteobacteria; order Pseudomonadales; family Pseudomonadaceae; genus Pseudomonas. The sequence goes on from NZ_PEKX01000003.1 coordinate 65,414, forward strand.
TGCCCTGCGCCGCCTGCAGGTCGCCGCCGAAACCGGGCAGACCCTGGCCATCGCCTACCGCCCGCAGCGCGAAGCGCTCAACCCCTCGCCCGCCGCGTTGCGCCTGGCGCTGGACGCCAACCCGGCGCAACTGCGCGTGCTCAAGTGCCGCGGCGGCCTGGCGCCGGCGCGGCCCATCCCGCTGCCCTGGCACTGAGGCCGTCATGCTCTGGGCCTGCATTCTCCTGCCGCAACTGGCAATGGACGGCGTGCTGCGCGGCCGTCCCGAGCCGGACACCGCCCTGGCGCTGCTCGCCGGGCCGACCCAGCGCCGCCTATTGCAGGCGGTGAACCCGGCCGCGCGGGCGCTGGGGCTCAAGCCCGGTCAGTCGCTCACTGCCGCACAGGCCTTGAGCCGTGACTTCGCCACCGCCGAGTACGACCTGCGCGAAGTCGACCGCTGGCAGAACCTGCTGGCCGCCTGGGCCTACGGCTTCAGCTCGCAGGTCAGCCAGCACTACCCGCGCGCGCTGCTGCTGGAGGTGCAGTCCAGCCTGCAATTGTTCGGCCCCTGGCCGCGCTTCGAGGCGCGCCTGCGCGAGGAGTTGAGCGGGCTGGGCTTTCGTCACCGCATCACCGCCGCGCCCAACCCGGCCGCCGCGCGCATCCTCGCCAACGGCCACGACGGCCTGGCGATCCACGACAACGACCAGCTGCGCCAGTACCTGGGCAGGATGCCGCTGGAGCGCCTGGGGCTGGAGCGCGACGCCGCCACCTCCCTGGGCCGCATGGGCCTGCGCAGCCTGCAGCAACTGCTTGCCCTGCCGCGCGAGAGCCTGGCCCGGCGCTTCCCGCCGCAGGTGCTGCGGCAGGTCGATACGCTGCTCGGACAACGCCCGCTGGCCCTGGAGTTCTACCGGCCGCCGGACTGCTTCGAGTCGCGCATCGAGCTGAACTTCGACGTGGAATCCACCCAGGCGCTGCTGTTCCCGCTGCGCCGCCTGACCGCCGACCTCGCCGCCTTCCTCGCCGGGCGCGACAGCGGCGTGCAGCGTTTCGTCCTGCATCTGGAGCACCACGAAGGCTGCGACACGCAGATGCCGGTCGGCCTGCTCAGCGCCGAGCGCGAGGCGGCGATGCTCTTCGAGCTGACCCGTGGCCGCCTGGAGCAACTGCAACTGCGCGCCCCGGTGCACAGCGTGCGGCTGCTGGCCGACGACCTGCCGCCCTTCGTGCCGCAGCACCGCGAGCTGTTCGACGACCGCCCGCAGCAATCGCTGCCCTGGGAGCAGCTGCGCGAACGCCTGCGCGCGCGACTGGGCGACGATGCCGTGCACAGCCTCGGAGGCCGCGCCGACCATCGCCCCGAGCGCGCCTGGCAAGGCAGCTCCACATCGCTGTTGCCCATCGTCGATGTCCCGCGCCCCGGCTGGCTGCTGGCGGAACCCCAGCCGCTGCGCGAATTCGCCCCGGCCCTGCTGGCCGGCCCCGAGCGCATCGAATCCGGCTGGTGGGACGGCGAGGACATCCGCCGCGACTATTACCAGGTGCGCACCCGCAGCGGCCAGCACGCCTGGGTGTTCCGCCCGGTGGGCGACGACGGCCCCCTGCTGCTGCACGGCTGGTTCGCATGAGCGCGCCGGTCGAAGGCATCGGCTATGCCGAGCTGCACTGCCTGTCCAACTTCAGCTTCCAGCGCGGCGCCTCCAGCGCCGCCGAGCTGTTCGAGCGAGCGAAGAAGCTCGGCTACCGGGCGCTGGCGATCACCGACGAATGCAGCCTGGCCGGTATCGTCCGCGCCTGGCAGGCGGCGAAGGAGAAGGAAATCCCGCTGATCACCGGCAGCGAACTGAGCATCGAGCAAGGCCCGAAACTGGTGCTGCTGGCGGAGAACCTGACCGGCTACGAGAACCTCTGTCGCCTGCTCACCCATGCTCGGCGCCGGGCCGAAAAAGGCAGTTACCGCCTGGTGCGCGCGGACTTCGACGGCAACCTGGAGCACCTGCTGGCGATCTGGCTGCCAAGGGATGATCGGGACGACGACGGCCTCTGGCTGCGCGAGCACTTCCCCGAGCGCCTGTGGCTCGGCGTTGAACTGCACAAGGGCCCGGACGATACCGGCAAGCTGCGTCGCCTGCGCGAACAGGCGGCGCGCCTGGAGATTCCCGCCGTGGCCTGCGGCGACGTGCACATGCACGCCCGTGGCCGCCGCGCCCTGCAGGACTGCATGACCGCCATCCGCCAGCACCTGCCGGTGCACGAAGCCGGCCAGCACCTCTATCCCAATGGCGAACGCCATCTGCGGCCGTGGGAGGCGCTGGCGTCGATCTACCCGGCCGAGCTGCTGGCGGAGACGCTGAAGATCGCAGGGCGTTGCACCTTCGACCTGGGCGATCTGAAGTATCAGTACCCGCGCGAACTGGTACCCGAAGGCCATACGCCCACCACCTGGCTGCGCGAGAAGACCGAGGAAGGTATCCGGCGTCGCTGGCCAGACGGCGAGAGCGAGAAAGCACGCGCGCAGGTGGAATACGAGCTGGAGTTGATCGCCGAGCTGGGCTACGACAGCTACTTCCTCACCGTCCACGACATCGTCGCCTTCGCCCGCCGCCAGAGCATCCTCTGCCAGGGGCGCGGCTCGGCGGCCAACTCGGTGGTCTGCTTCGCCCTCGGCATCACCGAACTGGACCCGACCCGCGAGCACGTCCATCTGCTGTTCGAGCGCTTCATCTCCCGCGAGCGCAACGAGCCGCCAGACATCGACGTCGACTTCGAGCACGACCGCCGCGAGGAAGTCATCCAGTACGTGTTCCAGCGCTACGGCCGCAGCCGCGCCGCGCTCACCGCCGTGGCCAGCACCTACCGCGGCGCCGGCGCGGTGCGCGACGTAGCCAAGGCGCTGGGCCTGCCGCCGGACCAGGTTGGCGCGCTGGCGGACTGCTGTGGGGCCTGGAGCCGCGAAGCACCGCCGCCCGAGCGTCTGAAAGAGGCCGGCTTCGACCCCGAGAGCCCGATCCTGCGCCGCGTGCTGGCCCTGACCGGGCAACTGGTCGGCTTCCCCCGGCACCTGTCGCAGCACCCCGGCGGCTTCGTCATCTCCCAGCAGCCGCTGGAAACCCTGGTACCGGTGGAAAACGCGGCGATGCCCGAGCGCACCCTGATCCAGTGGGACAAGGACGACCTCGACGCCGTCGGCCTGCTCAAGGTCGACGTGCTCGCCCTCGGCATGCTCAGCGCCCTGCGCCGCTGCTTCAACCTGATCGCCGGCTATCGCGGCCAGCAGTGGACTCTCGCCACGCTGCCGCAGGAATGCACGAAGACCTACGAAATGATCAGCCGCGCCGACACCGTGGGCGTGTTCCAGATCGAGTCCCGCGCGCAGATGGCCATGTTGCCGCGGCTCAAGCCCAGAACCTTCTACGACCTGGTGATCGAAGTGGCCATCGTCCGCCCCGGCCCGATCCAGGGCGACATGGTCCATCCGTACCTGCGACGGCGGAACAAGGAGGAGCCGGTCGACTACCCCTCCGAGGAACTCAAGCCGGTGTTCGAGCGCACCCTCGGCGTGCCGCTGTTCCAGGAACAGGTGATGCAACTGGCGATCATCGCCGCCGAATACACCCCCGGCGAGGCCGACCACCTGCGCCGCTCCATGGCTGCCTGGAAACGCCATGGCGGACTGGAGCCGCACCGCGAGCGGTTGTTCGAGCGCATGAGCGCCAAGGGCTACGAACAGGAATACATCGCCCGCATCTTCGAGCAGATCAAGGGGTTCGGCAGCTACGGCTTCCCCGAGTCCCACGCCGCCAGCTTCGCCCTGCTCACCTACGCCAGTTGCTGGCTGAAATGCCACGAACCGGCGGCTTTCACCTGCGCGCTGATCAACAGCTGGCCCATGGGCTTCTACAGCCCCGACCAGTTGCTGCAGGACGCCCGCCGCCATGGCCTGGAGATTCGCCCGGTGGACGTGCGCCACAGCCACTGGGACTGCACCCTGGAACCCATCGCCGAACGCCAGCCGGCGATCCGCCTCGGCCTGCGCATGGTGCGCGGGCTGCGCGAGGACGTGGCCAATGCCGTGGCCCAGGCGCGCGAGCAACGCCCCTTCGCCGATGTCGCCGACCTCTGCCTGCGCGCGCATCTGGACGGCCGCGCCCGCGAACAGCTGGCCGACGCCGGCGCCCTGCGCGGCCTTGCCGGCCACCGGCACAAGGCGCGCTGGGCAATTGCCGGGGTCGAACCGCAGCTGCCGCTGTTCGCCGGCCAGGCCACCGAGGAAGCGCCAATCAGCCTGCCGCTGCCCAGCCGCGGCGAAGACCTGCTTACCGACTACGCGACCCTCGGCACCACCCTCGGCCCGCACCCCATGACCCTGCTGCGCGGCGCCCTCAAGGCCCGCCGCTGCCGCAGCTCAAAAGAACTGTCCACCCTGGAAGCCGACCGCCCGGTGCGCGTCGCCGGCCTGGTGGTCGGCCGCCAGCGCCCCGGTACGGCCAGCGGCGTCACCTTCGTCACCCTGGAAGACGAGTTCGGCATGATCAACGTGATCGTCTGGCGCGACTTGGCCGAACAGCAGCGCCGCCCCTTCCTCAGCGCCCGCCTGATGCAGGTGGACGGCACCCTGGAAGCCAAGGACGGCGTTCGCCATGTGATCGCCGGGCGGCTGATGGACTTGAGTGAGCTACTGGACGGGCTGGATGTGCGGAGTCGGGACTTCCATTGACACGCTCTTTGCAGGGCCAAGCGGTTCGCGAGCAAGCTCGCTCCTACGAAAGGCGCGCGGTGCAAACCTGAACCGGTAGGAGCCGTCAGGCATGGCGCATACCCCTCATCCTCCCAGCAGGTAAACCACCGACAGCAAAACGAACCCCGCAGGAATGCAGCTTCGTAGGATGGCGTGGAGCGCAGCGATACCCATCAACTCCCCGCACCAACCGCATGGGTATCGCTGCGCTCCACCCCTCCGACCAAGAGCGCTCATCCTCCCGGCAGATAGATGACCAACTCCCCCACCGACAGCGAGAACAGGTACGGCTCGACACGAAACAACCCCGGCCGATTTGCGAAAGACCGCGCGGACGCCTTACGCTGCCGCCATTCCTCTTTCCGGCCCCGAGCATGATCACCCTCCGCCACATCGAAGTCTTCCGCGCGGTCATGACCACCGGCAGCGTCACCCGCGCGGCGGCGTTCCTGCATACCAGTCAGCCCACCGTCAGCCGCGAGCTGGCAAGACTGGAGCAACTGGTCGGCTTCGAGCTGTTCCTGCGCGAGCGCGGGCGGCTGGCACCGACGGCGCGGGCGCTGATGCTGTTCGAGGAGGTGGAGCGTTCCTTCACCGGGCTGGACCGTATCGTCGCCTTCGCCGACAGCCTGGGGCAGTTCGCCGAGGGCAAGTTCTCCATCGGCTGCCTGCCGGCGCTGTCCCAGGCGCTTCTGCCGGAAGCCTGCAAGCGCTTCAGCCGGGAAAACCCGGCCATCAGCCTGGAGGTGGCGGCGCTGGAGTCGCCGCATCTGGAAGAGGCGCTGAGCGCCCAGCACCATGACATCGGCCTGATCGAGAACGACGACGCCCCGCGCGGCACTGAGCTGCAGCCGCTGCTGGCGGTGGACGAGGTGTGCATCCTCCCGGACGGCCATCCGCTGCTGGCCCGCGAGCGCCTGGAGGCGGCGGACTTCGCCGGCCTGCCCTTCGTCAGCCTGGCCACCAGCGACCGCTACCGGCACCTGATCGACGCCGTGTTCCTCGGCGCCGGCGTGCAGCGGCAGATGCAGGTGGAAACCCACAGCGCCGTCTCGGTGTGCAGCATGGTCCGCGCCGGATTGGGCCTGGCCGTGGTCAACCCGATCACCGCGCTGATGTTCCAGGGCCAGGGCATTCAGCTGCGCCCGCTGGCCTTCTCGCTGCCGTTCCAGGTCAGCGTGGCGAAACCGCTGTACCGCCCCGCTACACCGCTGCGCGAGCGCTTCGTGGCGGCACTTCAGGCAGAGGCTGGGGTACTGGTGCAGCGCCTGCGCGATGCCGGCGTGGGCTGCACCCTATATCAAAATTGAATTGATCAGATAACAAGCGGCATTATTCAGACATGCAAAGGGCCGGTAGACTAGCGCCATCTACCTTTGGAGCCCATTCATGACTTTCCTCGCCCTGCCCCGCGCCGAACAGCTCGCCCTGCAATTCGGCACCCCGCTGTGGATCTACGACGCAGCCACCATCCGCGGCCAGATCGAGCGCCTGAAGAGCTTCGACATCATCCGCTTCGCCCAGAAGGCCTGCTCCAACCTGCACATCCTGCGCCTGATGCGCGAACAGGGCGTGAAGGTCGATGCGGTCTCCCAGGGCGAACTGCTGCGCGCCCTGGCCGCCGGCTATTCGTGCCGCGAGGATGAATCCGAGATCGTCTTCACCGCCGACCTGCTGGACCGCACCACCCTGGAAACCGTGGTCGAGCACGGCATCCCGGTGAACGCCGGCTCCATCGACATGCTCCGCCAACTGGGCGAAGTCGCCCCCGGCCACCCGGTGTGGCTGCGCATCAACCCCGGTTTCGGCCACGGCCACAGCAACAAGACCAACACCGGCGGCGAGCACTCCAAGCACGGCATCTGGCACAGCGACCTGCGCGCCGCGCTGGACGTGATCCGCGAGCGCGGCCTGCGCCTGGTCGGCCTGCACATGCACATCGGTTCGGGCGTCGACTACGGCCACCTGGCCCAGGTCGGCGAAGCCATGCTCGGCCTGGTGCAGCAGGTGAAGGACGCCGGCCACGACCTGTCCGGCATCTCCGCCGGCGGCGGCCTGTCCATCCCCTACCGCGCCGGCGACCCGGAAGTGGACACCGCGCATTACTTCCAGCTGTGGGACAAGGCGCGCAAGGCCGCCGAAGCCGTGGTCGGCCACAAGCTGCACCTGGAAATCGAACCGGGCCGCTACCTGGTCGCCCAGTCCGGCTGCCTGCTCAGCGAAGTGCGCGCCACCAAGGACGCCGGCCGCAACCACTTCGTGCTGGTGGACGCCGGCTTCAACGAACTGATGCGCCCGTCCATGTACGGCAGCTACCACGGCATCCGCGTGCTGGCTGGCGACGTGGCCCGCCGCGAGGCGATCGACACCGTGGTGGCCGGCCCGCTGTGCGAGTCCGGTGACGTGTTCACCCAGGGCGACGGCGGCGTGGTCATCCCCCGCGCCCTGCCGCGCGCCCAGGTCGGCGACCTGCTGCTGATCGAAGACACCGGCGCCTATGGCGCGTCCATGTCGTCGAACTACAACAGCCGCCCGCTGATCGCCGAGGTATTGCTCGAAGGCGCCGAAGCGAAGCTGATCCGCCGCCGCCAGCGTGTGGAAGAGCTGCTGGCGCTGGAAGAAGACCTGGGCTGATTGTTCCCCAGGATCAAATGCCCCTCACCCTAACCCTCTCCCGCAAGCGGGAGAGGGGACCGTTCGGCGCAGGATGAAACAAAGGCGTTCGCCGGCACGATCTGCCCCCTCTCCCTCCGGGAGAGGGCTGGGGTGAGGGGCAGCCCCGGTACAGAATTCCGCAAGTAAACCCACCCTCACCGATCAATGCGCGTCGACAGGATGATCGACGACATCGTCCGCTCCACCCCGTCCAGCGCGCCTATTCGGTCCAGCACTGCGTCCAGGTCGCGGATCGACAGCGCCTCGACGATCACAATCATGTCGAAGTTGCCGCTCACCGAATGCAGCGTCTTCACCTCGGCGATCTTCTCCAGCGCCTGCACCACCTGATGCGACAGCTTGGGCAGCGCCGTCACCAGCACGTGGGCGCGCACCAGCGATTGTGCGTAGCTGTCCGACACCTTGATCGAATAGCCGCTGATGATGCCCTGCTGCTCCAGCCTTTCAATACGGCTCTGCACCGTGGAGCGCGACACTCCGAGCTTGCGCGCCAGCTCGGAGATCGACTCGCGGGCGTTGGCGCGCAGCAGGTTCAGCAAGGCCGCGTCGGCGTTTTTCGTCATATTGCTCATTATATTGGTCAATCTGCCTGAAAGCTCTCGCCAATCTTGCAGATTGTCAGGTTCATTTCAACGACGGCCTTTGCAATAGTGGACGCCACGGCGAGCCCTCACAGCTCGCCATTTCTTTGCCCGCGCGCCATCCATCGACTGGCCTCAGCGGGCCGCACAAAGCCTTGCCAAGCTGGTTGATACAAGCCGGCGAGCCGCATAAGTCGAACAAGATTGAAGGGAGCCTTCCATGCACAAGAACCGCCACCCCCACACCCCCGGCAAGAAACCGGTGACCATCTTCGGCCCGGACTTCCCCTTCGCCTTCGACGACTGGATCGAGCACCCCGCCGGCCTGGGCAGCATTCCTGCCGACCGGCACGGCCAGGAAGTGGCCATCGTCGGCGCAGGCATTTCCGGCCTGGTGGCGGCCTACGAGCTGATGAAGATGGGCCTCAAGCCGGTGGTCTACGAGGCGTCGAAGATGGGCGGCCGGCTGCGTTCGGAAACCTTCGAGGGCGCCGACGGTATCATCGCCGAGCTGGGCGGCATGCGTTTCCCGGTCTCCAGCACCGCCTTCTACCACTACGTCGACAAGCTCGGCCTGGAAACCAAACCCTTCCCCAACCCGCTGACCCCCGCCTCGGGCAGCACCGTGGTCGACCTGGAAGGCACCAGCCACTACGCCGAGAAGATGGCCGACCTGCCGGAAATCTTCCGCGAAGTCGCCCTGGCCTGGGCCGAAGCGCTGGAAGACGGCGCGCGCTTCTCCGAAGTCCAGGACGCGCTGCGCGAGCGCGACACGGTCAAGCTCAAGGCCCTGTGGGACGAGCTGGTGCCCAAGTGGGACGACCGCACCTTCTACGACTTCGTCGCCACCTCCAAGGCCTTCTCGCGCCTGTCCTACCGCCACCGCGAAATCTTCGGCCAGGTCGGTTTCGGCACCGGTGGCTGGGACTCGGACTTCCCCAACTCCATGCTGGAAATCTTCCGCGTGGTGATGACCAACTGCGACGATCACCAGCATCTGGTCGTGGGCGGCGTCGAGCAGGTGCCGCGCGGCATCTGGAGCCACGTGCCGGAAAACTGCGCGCACTGGCCGGCCGGCACTTCCCTGGCCACCCTGCACAACGGCGCGCCGCGTCCGGGCGTGAAGAAGATCGCCCGCGCCGCCGATGGCACCTTCGCCGTCACCGACTACTGGGGGGACACCCGCCACTACGCGGCCGTCCTGGCGACCTGCCAGACCTGGCTGCTGACCACTCAGATCGAGTGCGAGGAAGCGCTGTTCTCGCAGAAGATGTGGATGGCCCTGGACCGCACCCGCTACATGCAGTCGTCGAAGACTTTCGTGATGGTCGACCGGCCGTTCTGGAAGGACAAGGACCCGCAGACCGGCCGCGACGTGATGAGCATGACCCTCACCGACCGCCTCACCCGCGGCACCTACCTGTTCGACAACGGCGACGACAAGCCGGGGGTGATCTGCCTGTCCTACTCCTGGATGAGCGACGCCATGAAGATGCTCCCGCACCCGGTGGAGAAGCGCGTGCAGCTGGCCCTGGACGCGCTCAAGAAGGTCTACCCGAAGGTCGACATCGCCGGCCACATCATCGGCAACCCGATCACCGTGTCCTGGGAGGCCGACCCGCACTTCCTCGGCGCCTTCAAGGGCGCGCTGCCGGGCCACTACCGCTACAACCAGCGCATGTACGCGCACTTCATGCAGGACGACCTGCCCGCCGAGCAGCGCGGCATCTTCATCGCCGGCGACGATGTATCCTGGACCCCGGCCTGGGTGGAAGGCGCGGTGCAGACCTCGCTGAACGCCGTGTGGGGCATCATGAAGCACTTCGGTGGCGCCACCCATCCGCAGAACCCCGGCCCCGGCGACCGCTTCGCCGAACTCGGCCCGATGGAACTGCCGGACTGATTCCCACCACTCGCTGACGTGTGGCTCGCGTGGGGCCGGGATCGGGTGCAAACTGCCTGATCCCGGCCTTGCGCGTTTCGAAGGAGAACCCCATGTACCTCGCCCTCTACCAGTGCCCACCCGGCCCCGAAGACGTCGCCGGCAACCTGCACCGCCTGGAGCAGGCCGCCCAGCAGGCGGTGCAGAATGGTGCGGACCTGCTGGTGCTGCCGGAGATGTACCTGTCCGGCTACAACATCGGCGCCCAGCGCGTCGCCGAGCTGGCGGAAAGCTGCGACGGCCCGTCCGCCCTGCGCATCGCCGAGATTGCCCGCGAGCACAAGCTCGGCATCCTCTACGGCTACCCCGAGCGCGACGCCGGCGGCGCCATCTTCAACAGCGTGCAACTGATCGACCGCCAGGGCGAGCGCCGCGCCAACTACCGCAAGACCCACCTCTACGGCGAGCTGGACCGCAGCCAGTTCAGCGCCTCCGACGAGCCACCGGCGATCTTCGAGCTGGACGGCTGGAAGGTCGGCCTGCTGATCTGCTTCGACGTGGAATTCCCCGAGGCCGTGCGAACCCTGGCCCTGGCCGGCGCGGATGTGGTGCTGGTGCCCACCGCCAACATGCGCCCCTACGAATTCGTCGCCCAGGTCCTGGTGCCGACCCGCGCCTACGAGAACCAGGTGTTCCTCGCCTACGCCAACTACGTGGGCAGCGAGGGCGAGATCGAGTACTGCGGCCTGAGCAGCATCGTCGCCCCGGATGGCCAGGTGCTGACCAAGGCCAGGCACAGCGAGGAACTGCTGGTGGCCGAACTGGACCCGCAACGCATCGCCCTGGCGCGCGAGGGGTACAGCTATGTGCACTTGCGGCGGCCGGTGCTTTACCGCAGCTGAAAAAAGGCCCGGCACACGCCGGGCTTTTACGCTTGCGCCGAACCTGCTTTTGTAGGAGCGAGCTTGCTCGCGAACCCGCTTGACGCTGGTGCGGCAGGAAACGCTGTTCGCGAGCAAGCTCGCTCCTACGAAGATCCGTCTGGCTTACAGGTCCAGCACCAACCGCGCCGATCTGGCTCGCGAAACGCAGGCGCAGATCTGCTTGTTGGCGGCCTTCTCCTTGTTCGACAGGCAGTTGTCGCGGTGCTCCGGCTCGCCGTCCAGCACTTCGACGATGCAGGTGCCGCAGATGCCCTCGCGGCACTCGGTGTCGATGTCGCAGCCGTGGGCCTGGAGCACGTCCACCAGCGTCGAGTCCGCCGGTACGTGAAGCACCACGCCGGAGCTGGCCAGTTCCACTTCGAAGGAGCCGGCCGGCGCCGCGTTGGCGGCCGGGTCGGCCTGGAAGTGTTCCAGGTGGATGGCGTCTTCCGGACGGCTGCGCGCGGCGATTTCCACCACCTTGTTCATGAATGGCGCCGGGCCGCAGGTGTAGACATGAGCCTGCTGCGGAGCCCGCTCCAGGCACTCGCCCAGCACGCGATCGAGGTCGGCGGGCTCGACGCCGTAGTGCAGCTCCACCTTGCCGGCGAAGGCCTTGCTGGCCAGCAGCTTGACGAAGGCTGCGTGCTCGGCGGAGCGGGCGAAGTAATGCAGGCGATAGGACTCGCCCCTGGCATTCAGGCGGTAGGCCATGCTCAGCAGCGGCGTGACGCCGATGCCGGCGGCGAACAGCACGTGCTCGCGGGCTTCCGGCGCCAGGCGGAACAGATTGCGCGGCGCGCCGATGTCCAGCTCCATGCCTTCGCGCACTTCGTGCAGCGCACTGGAGCCGCCACGGGAAGCGCCTTCCTTCTTGATTGCCACCAGGTAGGCCGCGCGGTCGTCCGGCGGGCTGCACAGCGAATACTGGCGCGTCACCCCGGTGGGGCCGGTGACGTCGACGTGGGCGCCCGGCTCGTAGGCGTCGAACGGCTGGCCATCACACCGTACGAGGCGCAAGGAACGGATGTCCTGCGCTTCCTCGACGATCCTTTCGATTCTGACCTTCATCATGGCGGTACCTGCAAGGCGTTGAGTGCGGGCTCTGTGGCCCCTTTCCGGCCTCTTTTTCACGAGTGGACGGGTTGTCGATGTTGCTCTGGAGAGAGATTTCCTCTCTCCGATTGATTGGTTTCGGAGCAAGGGCACTGCCCTCACCCCAGCCCTCTCCCCGAGGGAGAGGGAGCAGAATGTGCCGGCTGACGATGCGGATTCATCCTGCTCCGGACGGTCCCCTCTCCCTTCGGGAGAGGGTTAGGGTGAGGGGGTCTTGAAGCCCATCACCCAAGCCAGGACCGAGCGTAGGGCGGATAACGCACAGCGTTATCCGCCGATCACTCAGCCAAAGCCTCAGCGCATGAACAACCCGCCGTTGATATCCCAGCAGGCGCCCGTTACCGACCCGGCGTTCTCCGCGCAGAGCAGCAGCACGCTGTCGGCGATGAAGGTTGCATCGCCCAGGCGGCCGGCAGGGATGGTCTTGAGGATCTGTTCCAGACGCTCCGGCGCCACGCTCTCGTAGACCACCGGCAAGTCCAGCGGCCCCGGCGAGATGGCGTTGACGGTCACGCCCTGCGCCGAGAGTTCGCGGGCGAACACCTTGGTCAGGGTCGCCACGCCGCCCTTGGCCGCCGCGTAGTGGCCGCCGGTGGCGGTGCCGCCGTTCTGCCCGGCCAGCGAGGCGATATTGACGATGCGGCCATAGCCGCGCGCCGCGAAGTGCGTGCCGAACACCTGGCAGGCGACGAAGGTGCCGCGCAGGTTCACCGCCATGGAGGCGTCGAAGTCCTCCGGGCTGATGTCCATGAGCGCGGCCACTTTCGACATCCCGGCGTTGTTCACCAGGATGTCGGTGCCGCCCCAACGCTCGGCGAGCAGGTCACGGGCACGCTCGAAATCGGCTTTCTCCCGCGCATCGAGACGAATGCCGACAGCCGTGCGGCCCTCGGGGTCAAGCTCGTCGGCCAGGCGCTGCACCGCTTCTTCGTTCAGGTCGGCCAGCGCCACGCGCAGGCCGGCGGCGTGCAGGCGGCGCGCGATGACTTCACCCAGCCCGCGTGCGGCGCCGGTTACCAGGGCTACTCGTTGCATGGCGCGGCCCTCAGAGCAGGAAGCCGAGCGCGTTGAGCGCGTCTTCAGCATTGATCAGGCGGATCACCTTGCGCTCCAGGCGGGCTTGCCCGTCGGTGAAGCGGATGCGGTGGTTCAGGTCGGCAATGAACGGAGTCGCCACGCCGCGCTTGTAGGCGTAGAGCACCTGCGCCGAGTTCACCTCGACCCGGTCGCCCGCTGCGTCCACCAGGGTGAAGCGCGAGACGGTGCGCACGGTCTTGGCCGCATCCACCGCCGAGGGCGAATGGCCGCCGGTGAGGCGTTCGATACGCAGGGCACGCATGCGCGCGTCGTCGAAGACGTAGTTCAGGCGCGAGGCGAAGTCATCGTCCTCGCCGTCGATCGGCACCACGTAGACGCCGTCCTCGCTCCACAGCTGCGACCACTGTGCGTAGTCCTTGCGGTCCAGCAGTTCGGCTTCGCGCCAGACGAATTCGATGGCCTTGGCCAGCGGGCCGGAGAAGCCGTTCAAGGTGTCGTTGCTCATTGGCTCATCATCCTTTTCCACATCTGGTACGCCTCGCGCATGCCGCCTTCGTCGGTGGCGTGGGAGACCTTGTCGCCGTTCTCGGCGACCACTTCGCGGTTCAGGCCGCGGTTGACCAGGATCGGTGCATCGACGCCGGCATAGGAGCCACGCTGCACGCGGTCCCAGGCTTCGGCGTCATCCGGGCTGCCGAAGCCGAACGGGCCCTGGAAGTGCTCGTGGATGCGCATGCGCTCGCGGTTGGCGATTTCCGGGCCGCCGTCCATGCCCAGCGCGACGTGGCGAATCTCGGTCTCGGTGACGGAGATCGGCCGCAGCACGCGGAAGAACGACATGGACATCGCCACGTTGGGGAACAGGTTGAGGTTGAAGCCGGCGCCATGCAGCGAACGGACGATGCGACGTACCTGCGCAGGCTCCATGGTCTTCGACAGTTCCTCGGTGACGTGGGCGAAGCGCTCCTGGAGCTGCTCGGTGCCGTCGTCGTGGTCGAGGTCGACGTGCTCGGGGACCATCACCATCACGCTGTGGCCGTTGCCCAGGGCGTGGGTGACCGCCTGCTCGTCGCTCATGAACGAGAGCATCTCTTCGGTCTCTTCATCCACCGAGGACATGAACGACTTGTGCACGATGGGGAAGTGGTAGCCGTCGGTGGTGTTTTCCAGCTGGATCTTCCAGTTGCCGCGGAAGGTGAACTTGTGTTCGCCCTGGGTCTTGATCGGGTAGCCGGCGCCCTGCTTCATGAACAGGTCCATCCAGTGCTTGGCGCCGCCGAGGAAGTCTTCCAGCGGCTCGATCTCGTCGTTGTAGGTGGCGAACACCATGCCGGCGTAGCTCTCGACCCGCAGGCTGGTCAGCGGCAGCTCGGACTTGTCGAGGATGTCCTCGTAGCCGTCCGGGTACGGCAGCGCACGCAGCTTGCCGTCCAGCGCGTAGGACCAGCTGTGGTACGGGCAGGTGAAGCCGGTGGCGTTGCCCTTGTGCTTCTCGCACACGGTGGCGCCACGGTGGCGGCAGCGGTTTTCCAGGACGTTGATATGGCCCTTCTTGTCGCGCACCACGATCACCGGGCGGCGACCGACGCTGGTGGTCTTGAAGTCGCCGGCGTTGCGCACTTCGCTTTCGTGGGCGACCCACACCCAGGTGCGGTAGAAGATCTTGTCCATCTCCGCTTCGAACAGCTGCGGGTCGTTGTACAGCGAAACATCGACGCGGTCGTCGCCGACCAGCTCTTCGACGCTGCGCGACCGGGCGATCAGCCGGTATTCGTGAGCGCTCATGCCCCTCTCCTCATGCCGATTTCTTATGTTTTTGCGCAGGCCGCGTGGCAGCCAGGCTGTGTTCGAGTTGCGCGCCGAAGGCGCACACACGTTCGTCGTCGCCCTGGCGGCCGACGATCTGCAGGCCGACTTTCAGCCCGCCGCAATCCAGGTCCACCGGCACGGTCAGCGCCGGGTGTCCGCTCAGGTTGAAAGGCCGTACCAGGGGCGTCATGCCGGCCACGGACTTGCCGTTGCGCGCATCGCTGAGCAGCGGCGGCAGGTCGGGCATGGTCGGCAGCAAGAGCACTTCAAAGTCCTCCAGCGCGGCATCGATGGCGCGGGTGAAACCGTCGCGCACCTTCTCCGCCTCGGCGCGCTCGGCGTCTGTGGTGCGGCTGGCCAGCAGCAGGCGCTGCTCGACGTCGGCGCCGATCAGGCCCTTGCCGGTCAGCGCCGCATAAGCGGCCCAGTTCTCGTGGTTGATCACCACCAGCCCGGCCTGGAAGGCCGCCTCGAATTCACCGAGGAACAGGTGGCTGCGGCGCCAGCCGGCGCGATCGGCGGCGGCGCCCAGGCAAGCCTGGATGTGCGGCGCCGACGGTACTTCGAGGAAGGCCACACGGGCACCCTCGCCCGGCATCCGAACCTCGCCGAAGCCGGGGCAGATGACCTGCATGGCGGCGATCAGGTCGGCCATGCTGGCCGCGAACGGGCCGACGCAATCCAGGCTGCTCTGCGCCGGGTGCACGCCGTCACGGCTGACCCGGCCGAAAGTCGGCTTCAGCCCGGCGATGCCGCAGCAGGCCGCCGGTACGCGGATCGAGCCGCCGGTGTCGGTGCCCAGGGCGATGTCCGCCAGCCCCGCCGCCACGGCGGACGCGGAGCCGCTGGACGAGCCACCCGGCACACGGTCGGGCGCCATCGGGTTGATCGGCGTGCCGGTCCAGTCGTTGATGCCGGTGACGCCGAAGGCCAGTTCGTGAAGGTTGGTCTTGCCGACGATCTGCCAGCCGGCGTTCAGCACGGCGTCGACCACGAAGGCGTTGCGCTCGGCTGGCGCGGCATCGGCCAGCGCGCGGGTGCCGCAACGGGTCGGGTAGCCGGCGATGTCGATGCTGTCCTTGACCGCGACGCGCTTGCCGTTGCCGTTATCGTTGTGGCCCAGGAGGAATTCGCTGACGAAGGTGCTCATGGGCGGCTCTCCTCTGCTCTACCCAGCAGGCGCTGCGACAGGCGCTGGGTACGGAAGTGGCTGATCTGCCAGTGCCCGTCGATCTCGCGGAAATCGATGTCCAGGCGCGTGCCGAACAGCTCGGTGTGGCCCTCGGCGTAGGTCGAAAGCTGCTGCATGATCCATTGCCCGCGCGCGGTGCGGCCGTTGACACGGATCGACTCGCTGGTGAGGAAGTGCAGGTTCAGCGTGAAGTGCGGCGACGGCGGCAGGTAGCCGAAGACGAACGCCGCAATCGCCTCGCGGCCCTGGTGATGGCCGAAGGTTTGCGCGGTGGATGAGCCAATGCCCTCCCATACCGCGTCCTCGCTGAACAGCTCGGCCAGCTCGCTCATCGCCACCGGCGCGTGCGGCACATCGCAGAGGTCCATGTAGCGGGCCATCAGCCGACGCACCTGGCTCTCCCCTTCGAGGGCCTCCAGGCGGCGGTTCAGTTCGGCCATGCTCAGGCTGCTCATGGCTCAGGTCCGCGCGGCTTCAGGGATGGTCAGCGGGCGGCCGATGCGCGCCTCGACCTTGGCGTACTTCCACAGGCTGTACTCGCCCACCGGGGTGGTGCGGAACAGGTTGCAGGCGTCGATCACGGTCTGGTGGCAGTCGACGTCGGCCATGATGTAGACGGTCCACGGCGAGGTGGTGGACGGGCCGACCATCAGGCGGTCGTCATCCAGCACGCCGAGCACGTTCATCCCCGGCAGCGCGCCGAGGTCGCCCATCATCTGCGAGAAGCCCTTCCACACGGTGATGCCTTCACCGGTGGGCAGGTCGAAGAACGGCTGGGCGATGCCGATGCAGAACAGTACGCGCAAGGGTTCGGTGGTGGGACGGGTCATGTGTCGAGTCCTTGTTCTTATAGGGTTGAATCAGATGTATCCGGGGAACGGCGGCACATCGAGCAGCACCGCGCCGGCGCCGTCGTACATGCCATCGCTGAGGAAGGCGTGCTGGGTGACCACCATGGCGTCGCGCAGGTAGCGCTGCAGTGGGTGGTGCATATAGATCGCCGTGGTACCGGCCAGGGTGTAGGCGCGGCGCACCACGTCGGCGCCGGCGCGGGACACGTGCACGGCGGACAGGCGCAGCTGGCTGACCTGTTCGGGGCTCACCGCATCGCCGGCCAGGATGGATTCCCAGACGGCCTCGGTGGCGTCATAGAAGAAGCCGCGCGCGGCCTGCAGTTCGGCTTCGGCCTTGCCAATCTCGATGCGCACGTAGGCGCGGTCGCCGAGCTTGGGCGCGCCGGTCACACCGCTGGAGGAGGCCATGCGGGTGATCTCGTCCAGCGCCGCGCGGGCCAGGCCGAGGTTGACCACGGCGAGCACCTGGGCGGCGTAGGCGATGGTCGGGTAGCGGTACAGCGGCTCGTCGATGTTGGATTCGCCGCCACGGATGAAGGTCCAGTCGTCCGCGACGAAGGCGTTGTCCAGCTTCAGGTCGTGGCTGCCGGTGCCCTTGAGGCCGACCACGTTCCAGTTCTCGACGATCTCCACGTCCCTGGCGCGCAGCACTGCGGTGCGCGGCTTGCCGCCGGGGCCACCGATGCCGATGCCGACGCCGAGCACGTCGGCGCCCTTGCAGCCGCTGGCGAACTTCCAGGTGCCGCTGACCCGCCAGCCGCCTTCCACTTGCGTGGCCGGCTGGATCGGGAACAGGCCGCCAGCGAACACCAGGTCCGGGCCGTCGGCATAAAGTTCGGCTTGGGTATGGCGGGGCAGCGCGCTGAGGTAAGTGCTGGCGCTGCCAAAGCTGGCAACCCAGCCGGCGGAACCGTCGGCCTCGGCGATGCGCTCGATCAGGCGCAGGAACTGGGCTGGCGGCAGTGCGTCGCCACCGAAGCAGCGCGGCGTCGCGGCGCGGTAGATGCCGACATCGCGGAAGCGTTCGATCATGTCGCGCGGCACGTGGGAGTGGCTGTCGAACTCCTCGCGGCGCTGGCGGACTTCATCCAGTACACGCTGGAATTCGAGGGCACGGCCGTCCGCATCGAGCGGTTCGGCGAGGGCGGCACGCAGCATGGCGTCATCTCCGGTTGTTCTTGTAGGGCCGGCCCGTTCGATGCGGGTCGGTCGTCGTTGGGGCCAGTGTATGAACCGCCGTGCACGCCCAACTATTGGTGCGTGCAGCCCCATGCCTAAAGAAATCCCCTAGTCGGCGCCGGGTTACTCCGCAGTCCCATCGCGCTACGCTGCGCGGTATAAAGACAGCACCTGCCTCCGAGAGCGCGTTCGATGTTCCAGCCCAAGCCCGACGACTTCCTCACCCTGCTGCAGGCCATGCCGCTGTGCGTGATCCTCCACGATGCGCAGACCAAGGAAATCCTCTGGGCGAACAACGCCGCCCTCGCCGTGCTCGGCTTCACCCTGGAAGAGCTGGTGCCGCTGAAGGCCCCGGACATGACCGCCAAGGCCCCGCAGTACCGCCGCTCGGTCGGCCTGCGCTGGCTGGAAGGCGCGGCGCGCACCGGCCAGCGCACCATCGAGTGGTGCTACCGCTCCAAGCAGGGCGTGGAGATTCTTTCCGAAGCCGTCGCCACCCGCGTCCACCTGCAGGAGCGCGACGTGCTGATGGTGCAGTTCCGCGATATCTCGAAGGAGAAGCAAGTCGAGCGCGACCTGCAGCGTTTCGAGAGCCGCCTGAAGGCCTTCATGCAGGACCTCGCCGAAGGCGTGGCGGTGCTGGATGCGGACGGCAAGCTGCGCTTCCTCAGCGAGTCTGCCCTGCCCCTGCTGGGCGGCAGCCAGGACGACTGGATGGCGCACAACTTCCTCGACCGCTGCGACACCACCACGCGCCCGCGCCTGCTGCATCACCTCGCCATGCAGCCGCCGAGCCGCGAGCCGTACTCGGTCAGCTACCAGTTGCAACGCCTGGACGGCGAATGGCGCTGGCACCATGCGACCTGCCGCTACATCGAGATCGAGGACGACCTGGTCGGCCACCTGCTGCTGTTCCGCGACGTCACCGATCAGGTGCGCGCGGCCCAGGCACAACGCCAGAGCGACCAGAAGCTGGAGTACCTGGCGCGCTACAACGCCATGGGTGAAATGGCCCTGGCGATCGCCCACGAACTCAGCCAGCCGCTGGCGGCCACGCGCAACTTCATCGAGGGTGCGCTGATCCGTCTGGACCGCGAGCAGAAGACCGAAGCCTCCGCCGCCTGGGGCCTGGACAGCGCCGTGCGGCAGATCGAGCACGCCTCGCTGATCATCAAGAGCGTGCGCGAATACGTGGTGAAGCTGGAGCAGGCCGAACAGCGCATCGACCTCAACGAACTGCTTGGCGAGACGCTCTATTTCATCAGCCTCAAGGCCCAGCCGAGCAACGTGCGGGTTGAGCTTGAGCGCTGCGACGAACCGCTGTGGGTGAGTTGCGAGAAAGTGCTGGTCGGCCAGGTGATCCTCAACCTCGCCTTCAACGCCATCGAGGAGATGCTCAACCTCCCCGAAGACCGCCGCCTGCTGCGCATCCGCACTTCTAGCGAAGGGAACAGCGCGCGGTTGTCAGTCCTCGACCAGGGCCGGGGCATTGATGCCGGGGCCAGGGAACGGTTGTTCGATGGTTTCTTCACCTCGAAAGTGAGCGGCAACGGCATTGGGTTGGCGCTGTGCCAGAGCATCGTTTCGCGGCACCGCGGGGACATCTGGGCGGAGAACGTCGAGCCGTGCGGGGCGATGTTCTGTTTCGAGCTGCCGTTGGCGGAGTGATCGGGCGCCGACGCTTTGCACTCCACGCCGCGCGCCGGCACTGCCTGTAGGAGCGAGCTTGCTCGCGAACCCATCTGCCGGGGCTCCGGAGCCAAGCGGTTCGCGAGCAAGCTCGCTCCTACGAAGATCAAAAGCACCGACGCTCTTGGGCACCGTTGTGGGTTCAGCACCGTAGGGCGCATAACCTGGAACAGGTTATCCGCCATTCCCGGCGGATAACGCTGGCGCGTTATGCGCCCTGCGAAAAGCGCCATCGCCGGGCTCCACCAAAGAGAACGGCGCCCGCGGGCGCCGTTGCTGGCTCTGGCTGGACGATCAGCCGTGGGACTTCTTGATGATCGCCTCGGCAATGTTCGCCGGCGCCTCGGCGTACTTGGTGAACTCCATCGAGTAGCTCGCCCGCCCCTGGGACATCGAACGCACATCCGTGGCATAACCGAACATCTCGCCCAGCGGCACCTCGGCGCGGATCACCTTGCCCGCTGGCGTGTCTTCCATGCCCTGGATCAGCCCGCGCCGGCGGTTCAGGTCGCCCATCACGTCGCCCATGTAGTCCTCCGGCGTCACCACCTCGACCTTCATCACCGGCTCCAGCAGCACCGCGCCGCCCTTCTGCGAGAGCTGTTTGGTGGCCATGGAGGCGGCGATCTTGAACGCCATCTCGCTGGAGTCGACGTCGTGGTAGGAGCCGTCGAACACCGAGGCCTTCAGGCCGATCAGCGGGTAGCCGGCGAGCACGCCGTTCTGCATCTGTTCCTCGATGCCCTTCTGGATCGCCGGGATGAACTCGCGCGGGATCACGCCGCCGACCACCTCGTTGACGAACTCCAGCCCATCCTTGCCCTCGTCGCCCGGCTCGAAGCGAATCCAGCAATGGCCGAACTGGCCACGGCCGCCGGACTGGCGGACGAACTTGCCTTCGATCTCGCACTTCTTGCGGATCGCCTCGCGGTAGGCCACCTGCGGCTTGCCGATGTTGGCCTCGACGTTGAACTCGCGGCGCATGCGGTCGACGATGATGTCCAGGTGCAGTTCACCCATGCCGGAAATGATGGTCTGCCCGGTTTCCTCGTCGGTCTTTACACGGAATGACGGGTCTTCCTGGGCCAGCTTGGACAAGGCGATGCCCATTTTTTCCTGGTCGGCCTTGGTCTTGGGTTCCACGGCCACGGAAATCACCGGATCGGGGAAGTCCATGCGTTCGAGGATGATCGGCTTGTCGATGGCGCACAGGGTGTCGCCGGTGGTGACGTCCTTCATGCCGATCAGCGCGGCGATATCGCCGGCGCGCACTTCCTTGATCTCCTCGCGCTGGTTGGCGTGCATCTGCACCATCCGCCCGACGCGTTCCTTCTTGATCTTCACCGAGTTGAGCACGGCGTCGCCGCTGCTGAGCACGCCGGAATAGACTCGGGCAAAAGTCAGGGTACCGACGAAGGGGTCGGTAGCGATCTTGAACGCCAGCGCGGAGAACGGCTCGCTGTCGTCGGCGTGGCGCTCCAGGTGCTTCTCTTCATCGTCGGGGTGGGTGCCATTGATCGCGGGGATTTCCGAAGGCGCCGGCAGGTAGTCGATCACTGCGTCGAGCACCAGCGGCACGCCCTTGTTCTTGAACGAGGAGCCGAGCACCGCCGGGACGATCTCGTTGGCCAGGGTGCGCTGACGCAGGCCGGCCTTGATCTCTTCGACGGTCAGCTCCTGGCCTTCGAGGTACTTGTTCATCAGCTCGTCGTTGGCTTCGGCGGCGGCTTCGATCATGTGCGCGCGCCACTCCTCCGCCAGCGCCTGCAACTCGGCGGGGATCGCTTCCTCGGTGTAGCTGGTGCCCTGATCGGCATCGTTCCAGACGATGGCCTTCATCTTCACCAGGTCGATCTGCCCGGCGAAGGTTTCCTCCGAGCCGATGGCCAGCTGGATCGGCACCGGGGTATGGCCCAGGCGCTGTTTGATCTGCGCCACGACGCGGAGGAAGTCGGCGCCCTGGCGGTCCATCTTGTTCACGTAGGCCAGGCGCGGCACGTGGTACTTGTTGGCCTGGCGCCAGACCGTCTCGGACTGCGGCTCGACGCCATCGGCGCCGCTGAACACCACCACTGCGCCGTCGAGCACGCGCAGCGAGCGCTCCACCTCGATGGTGAAGTCCACGTGGCCGGGGGTGTCGATGATGTTGAAGCGGAACTTGTGGTCGTACTGCTTGGTGGAGCCCTGCCAGAACGCCGTGGTGGCCGCCGAGGTGATGGTGATGCCGCGCTCCTGTTCCTGCACCATCCAGTCCATGGTCGCCGCGCCGTCGTGCACCTCGCCCATCTTGTGGTTCACACCGGTGTAGAAAAGGATGCGCTCGGTCGTCGTGGTCTTGCCGGCGTCGACGTGGGCGACGATGCCGATGTTGCGGTAAAGCTCGATGGGCGTGGTGCGAGCCATGGCGTGCTCCGTTTCTGCTGGTTGACTGCCGGGCCTGCAGCTGCGGGTCCGTTGCCTGCGCGGGGACGGCGAGAGGAAGTGCAGCGTCAGAAATTTCTGAGCGCAACAGGCTCAAGGTAGCGCGTCTTCGTGGCAATTCCAGTGTCGGGCCGTCGCAGTGGGTGTCGTCCGACCGGCTGCGCGGCAGTGCCAT
Organism: Pseudomonas sp.; assembly: GCF_002796985.1. GTDB lineage: Bacteria > Pseudomonadota > Gammaproteobacteria > Pseudomonadales > Pseudomonadaceae > Pseudomonas. The sequence goes on from NZ_PEKX01000003.1 coordinate 87,672, forward strand.
TGCGCTGACGCGTAGGAAAACCATAAAATGATAGTCATTCTCAAATGAAAATCTGACGCACGCACTGTGGCCCTCGTCGAAACCCCGCCCCCGCAGCATCTGCACACTCTCTACCACGAGCACCACGGCTGGCTGCAGCACTGGCTGCGCGGCAAGCTGGGCAACGCCTGGGATGCCGCCGACCTGGCCCATGACACCTTCCTGCGTCTGCTGCGAAGGCCACTGGAAGACCTCGGCGAACGCCCGCGCGCCCTCCTCACCCACATCGCCAAGGGCCTGCTGGTGGACCGCTGGCGGCGCCAGGAAATCGAACGTGCCTACCTGGAAAGCGTCGCCGCGCTGCCCGAAGAACTGGCGCCCGGCCCGGAAACCCGCGAGCTGATCCTCGAAGCGCTGGAGCGCATCGACGCCGCGCTGAGCGACCTGCCGGCGCTGACCCGCGAGGCCTTCCTGCTGTCGCAACTGGACGGCCTGACCTACCCGGTGATCGCCGAACGCCTGGGCATTTCCCTGGCCAGCGTGAAGCGCTACCTGCGCGCCGGTTTCGTCGCCTGCCTGAGCGTCGCCTGATGAGCGAGCAAGCGCTGGACCCCGGCATCCTCGGCGAAGCCGCCGACTGGCTGGTACGCCTCAACGAACACCCCGCCAGCAGCGCCGACCTGCAGGCCATCGAACAATGGCGCGCGCGCAGCGCCCAGCACGCCGAAGCCTGGCGCCGCGCCGAAGCGCTGTTCGGTGGCTTGCGCCAGCTGCCTGCGGGCGTCGGCCGGCAGAGTCTGCAACGCAGCGGCCTGAGCCGCCGGCAGATGCTCAACCGCCTGGGCGTGCTGATGGCCGTGGCCCCGGCTGCCTGGCTGGCAGCGCGGCAGCTGCCCTGGGCGGAATGGAACGCCGACCTGCGCACCGCCGTGGGCGAGCGCAAGCACCTGCGCTTGCCGGACGGCAGCCAGATCACCCTGAACACCGACAGCGCAGTGAACGTGGCCTTCAACGCCCGCGAGCGGCGGCTGAGCCTGCTCGAAGGCGAAATCCTCGTCGACGCCCTGCCCGACCCGCGCCCCTTCCTCGTCGACAGTCGCCACGGCCGGCTGCGCACCCCGGCCGCACGCTTCAGCCTGCGCGACCTGGGCGATGCCTGCCGAGTTGCGGTGCTCGACAGGGAGGTTAGCGTCGAACTGCCGGGTTATGCGAGCCAGATGGTCGGCGCCGGCCAGCAACTGCTGTTCGGCGCGCAGGGCTTCCAGTCGCTGCAGACGGCGGACGCCAACGCCAGCGCCTGGGAGAACGGCATGCTGCTGGCCCAGGGCATGCGCCTGGATGACCTGCTGGGCGAGCTGAGCCGCTACCGCAGCGGCTTCCTGCGCTGCGATCCGCGCCTGGCCAACCTGCGCGTGACCGGCGCGATCCCGCTGGGCGACAGCGACGCCGGCCTCGCGCTGCTGGTCGACATGCTGCCGGTGAAGCTGCGGCGGATGACGCGGTATTGGGTCACGGTGGAGCCGGCGTGAACGACCGGTGTAGGGCGCATAACCTGGAACAGGTTATCCGCCGGCCCGCTCGTGGCGGATAACGCTGGCGCGTTATGCGCCCTGCGAACTGCCGACCGTCCTTGCCATGAGTACCTTCGTAGGATGGGTGGAGCCTAAGCGATACCCCTGCTGTCTTTGCACGGATCGATGGGTATCGCTGCGCTCCACGCCATCCTACAAAGGCAGCGATGCCCGCGATCGCACCCATGGGGCGCTCCTGGAAGATTCACCGCCTGAATAATTTTTCGCCCATCCCTGACACCTTTTTCGACTTCGCCCGGTGAAGAGGAAGACACCCTCTATTTGCCGACAGGAACACTCCATGCTCCTCCGCTCCCGCCTTCGCCCGCACTCCCTTGCCCTGGCCGTCGGCCTGGCCCTGACCGGCGGCGTCGTGCTGCCCGGCCTGGCTACCGAAGCCGCCAGCCAGCAGCGCCAGTACGACATCGCTCCCGGTCCGCTGGGCGAGGTGCTGGCGCGCTTCGCCGCCCAGGCTGGCGTGCCGCTGGCGTTCGAGGCGCAGGCGCTGAACCGTCAGCAGAGCGCGGGCCTCAAAGGCAGCTTCGCGCCCGAGCAGGGCCTGGAGCAGTTGCTCGACGGCAGCGGCTACCGGCTGGTGCGCAAGAGCAGCGGCTACGGTGTGGAAGCCGCGCCGGACGACAACGGTGCGCTGGAGATGGACGCCACCACCGTCAGCGGCACCGTGCAGCAGCCCGGTGAACTGCCGCCCGCCTACGCCGGCGGCCAGGTCGCCCGTGGCGCGCAGTTAGGCATGCTGGGCAACCAGGACATCCAGGACGTGCCCTTCAGCTTCGCCAGCTACACCGCCAAGACCATTCAGGACCAGCAGGCGCAGACCGTCGGCGACGTGCTGCTCAACGACGCCTCGGTGCGCCAGGGCAACGGCTACGGCAACTTCTCGCAGATCTTCGTCATCCGCGGTCTGCCGCTGAGCACTGACGACGTTTCGCTCAACGGCCTGTACGGCGTCACCCCGCGGCAGATCATCGGCACCGAGTCGCTGGAGCGCGTCGAGTTGTTCAAGGGCCCCAACGCCTTCATCAACGGCGTCACGCCCAGCGGCAGCGGCATCGGCGGCGCGGTCAACCTGCAGACCAAGCGCGCCGAGGACACGCCCACCCGCAGCGTGACCCTGGGTTATGGCAGCGACAACCAGATCGGCGAACACCTCGACCTCGGCCAGCGCTTCGGCGAGGACAACCGCTTCGGCGCGCGGGTCAACCTGGCCCAGCGCGAGGGCGAGACCGGTGTCGACGACGAGAACCAGCGTTACAAGCTGGCCACCATCCACCTCGACTACCGTGGCGAGCGCCTGCGCCTGAACACCGACTTCGGCTACCAGAAGCAGCGCATCAACCAGGGCCGCCCGGTGGTCTACGTCGGCAGCGGCGTCACCAGCGTCCCCCACGCCCCGGACGCCGAGCACAACTACGGCCAGTCCTGGAGCTACTCGCAGCTCGAAGACACGTTCGGCATGTTCCGCGCCGAGTACGACCTGAACGACAACTGGACGGCCTACCTCTCCGGTGGCGCCAAGCACACCCGCGAGAACGGCGCCTACTCGGCCCTGACCCTCAACGACAACAGCGGCAACGCGGGCGGCGGCATGATGGACGCCACCCACGACGAGGACAACAAGAGCGCCATGGCCGGCCTCAACGGCCACTTCGCCACCGGCCCCGTCAGCCACCAGATGAACCTCAGCGTCGCCGGCATCTGGGCCGAGCAGCGCAGCGCCTACACCATGACCACCAAGCGCTACCCGACTGACCTCTACCACCCGGCGCAGACGCCCAAACCCGCGCCGACCCTGGCCGGAGGCGACTACAGCGACCCCGGTATCGTCGGCAAGACGCTGAACAAGAGCGTGGCCGCCGCCGATACCCTCGGCTTCCTCGATGACCGCGTGCTGCTGACCGTTGGCGTGCGCCGCCAGAGCATCGGCACCGACGGCTGGAACTACGTCGGCAAGCGCACCGCCAGTTACGACGAATCCATCACCACGCCGGTCTACGGCCTGGTGGTGAAGCCCACCGAGTACCTGTCGCTCTATGCCAACCGCATCGAAGGCCTGGCCGCCGGCCCGACCGCGCCCAGCAGCGCTTCGAACTTCGGCGAAGTCTTCGCGCCGAACCGCTCCAAGCAGGTGGAAGTGGGCGCCAAGCTGGACTTCGGCAGCTACGGCGGCAACCTGGCCTTCTACCGCATCGAACAGCCGTTCAGCACCACCGACCCGGACTCGAAGCTCTTCAGCGTCGATGGCGAGCAGGAGAACCGTGGCATCGAGCTGAACCTCTTCGGCGAGCCGGTCGACGGCCTGCGCCTGCTGGCCGGCGGCACCTGGATCGACACCGAGCTGAAGAACACCGCCGGCGGCAAGACCGACGGCAACCGCGCCGTGGGCGTGCCGACCTTCCAGTACAACCTGGGCGCCGACTGGGACGTCCCCGGCCTCCAGGGCGCTGCCATCAACGGCCGCGTGCTGCGCACCGGCGGCCAGTACCTGGATGCGGCCAACGACCTGAGCATCCCCGCCTGGACCCGCTTCGACCTCGGCGCCCGCTACGCCTTCAAGGTGGACGAGCGCGACGTGACGCTGCGCGCCAACCTGGAGAACGTCGCCAACACGTCCTACTGGGCCTCCACCGTCGGCGGCTACCTGACCCAGGGCGACCCGCGCACCCTGAAGCTGTCGATGACCGTCGATTTCTGATTTCCCCATCGCGACAGGGACGTCGCCCCCCCTATCGAAGGCCGGCCCGCATGGCGAAATCCGGCCCGGCCGTCTCGCCACTGGATTGCAACGGCCATCCGGGTCCATGCTGGAGGCTCGCCCATTTGCCGGAGTTCGCCCCATGAGCGACGCCATCACCCTCGATTTCGTCTCCGACGTGGTCTGCCCCTGGTGCGCCATCGGCCTCAACGGCCTGCTGGCAGCCATCCGCCGGGTGGACGGCGAACTGACCGTGGAACTGCGCATCAAGCCCTTCGAGCTGAATGCCGACATGCCCGCCGAAGGGGAAGACCTGGTGGAGCACCTGCAGCGCAAGTATGGCAGTAGCGCCGAGGACATCGCCCGCAACCAGGAGAACCTGCGCGCCAGAGGCGAGGAAGTCGGCGTACATTTCGACCTGAAGAAGCGCAGCCGCATCTACAACACCTTCGATGCCCACCGCCTGCTGCACTGGGCGGGGGAATCGCACCGCGACATCGCCCTGAAGCAGGCACTGCTGCACGCCTACTTCGGCGAGGGGCGCGACCCGAGCGACCCGGAAGTGCTGCTGGACGTGGCCGTCAGCGTCGGCCTGGACGCCGTGCGGGCGCGGGAGATCCTCGACAGCGACGCCTACGCCGACGAGGTGGTGGCCGAGGAGGACTTCTACACCAGCCATGGCATCCGCGCGGTGCCGGCGGTGATCCTCAACGGCCGCCAGCTGATCTCCGGGGCACAGAGCACCGACTACTACGAGCAGGCGCTGCGCCAGGTGGCGCGCAAGGCGCCGTTGCCGGAGTGATGGCCGCTCCTACGAAGCGCCGGTATCACATGTCATTGAGCTGATCGGTCATCCACGCGATGAAGTGCGCCACCGCCGGCTTCTCCAGCCGCAGGCGCTCGCAGACCAGCGCGTACTGCCCCAGCGAGGTGATCTGCGCGGCGAAGGGGCGCACCAGCCGGCCACTGGCCAGGTCCTCGGCGCTGGTGAGGTTGTCGCCGATGGCCACGCCCTGCCCGCGCACCGCCGCCTCCATGGTCAACCCGGCGTGGCCGAGGTAGACGTGGCGGCCGGGGCGGATATCGCTGGCGTGGGTGGTCAGCCAGGCGGTCCAGGACTTGCCATCCTGGTCGTCGTGCAGCAGGCAGTGGCGCGCCAGGTCGCGCGGGTGCTTGAGCGGTGACTGGTTGAACAGGCCGGGGCTGCATACCGGGAAGAACTGCAGGGTCGGCAGCGGCCGCACGAAGTAGCTGCTGGCGTCCACCGGGCCGGTGCCGTAGGTGATCGCCAGGTCCATCTCGGCGGCGGGCCCCGGTGCCTCCAGCGGCTGTTCGTGCAAATGCAGGACGATCTCCGGGTAACGCTCGGCGAAGTCCGCCAGCCGCCCGACCAGCCACTTCTGTGCCAGCTCGACCGTCACCGCGATATGCAGCTGCGCCTGGGAGCCGGGGTCGCGCAGTTCATCGCACGCCGTGCCAATCAACTCGAAGGCCTGCTGCAGGCTGCGCAGCAACCTGCGCGCCTGGGCCGTGGGCTGCACCTGACGGCCCTGGCGCTCGAACAGTGCGACTCCCAGCTGTTCTTCCAACTGGCGAATCTGGTGGCTGACCGCGCTGTCGGTGACGCACAGCTCAGCGGCAGCGCGGCCGAAATGCGCGTGACGGGCAGCGGACTCAAAAGTGCGCAGGGCGGTGAGCGATGGCAGGCGGCGCATGGGCGGTGTGTCTTTTGGCGAATAGGCGGCCGGCATGCTGAACGAGGCATCGCGCCCAGCGCAAGGTGCACGCCAACCGCGAGTCGAAAACCACCCTGCTCCGGGCAAGGCTCATCTCGCGGGAGCCACGATTCGGCCAGGGTAGCCCCATCGCCACGAGCCCGCTAAGCCACCCGCAGCCGCAGACGGAGCGGCTGCGGCCCACGCTGCTTCATGCTGACTGCGCTCGCTACCTATCGAGGAGCGCACGTTCACCAAACCTTAATATCGCGCCGCTAGGCTGAACTCAGTCACCAAAGGTGCGTGACCCATGAATGCTGCCTGTTTCAGGCAGCATTTTTTTTGCCCTGCCGCAGCGTGGGACTGTTCAAGGGCCGACCCGCCATTTCCTTCTTTGCAGGGCCTGCACACGAATCGCGGACACATCGGCCAGGCGCCCCGGCCCGTTCCGGGGTTTCTGAGCGGCCCCCAACCCTCTCTCCCATCGGGGTGAGGGCAGTGTCCCCCGGCACAAACCTTCCATTTCACGCCGGACAACCCAGCGGATTGCTGCTATATGCCTTGAGGCACGCGCACCTGCGCGACCGCCTCAACTTGCGCCTTCGTCTGGATACCGCATGCCGATCCGCCGTTCGACTACCGTCCTCCTCGCCAGCCTGGGCCTGACCAGCGCCATCAGCGCCCTGTCGCTGTGGGCCATCCTGGAAATGCGCCACGATGCCCTCGAGGTCGCCAGCACCAACGGCCATAACATCGCCCTGCTGGTGCAGCGCGATATCCAGCGCAACCTCGACCTCTACGCCATGACCCTGGAAGCGGTGGTCCACGCCCACGCGCAGCCCGAGGTGCGCGCGCTGTCCGCCGATGTGCGCGACTCGCTGCTCAAGGATTACACCGCGCCAACGCGCGGCATGGGCTCGGTCTTCATCGCCAACGCCGAGGGCGTGGCGACCTTCAGTTACGGCAAGGAAGTGCCCGCGCGCATCGACCTCTCCGGCCGTGAATATTTCCAGGCGCAGCGCGAGGCCGGTGGCCAGTCGATTTTCCTCAGCCATCCCTACCTGCCCTCCTCCAGCCACGCCGAGAGCAGCATCGCCCTGAGCCGACGCCTGGAACGCGCCGACGGCAGCTTCGCCGGCGTGGTGGCCGCCAACCTGGAACTGAGCTACTTCCGCCAGCTGTTCAGCGGGCTCGATCTCGGTGAAGGCGGCACGGTGAGCCTGCACATGCGCGACGGCACCCTGCTGGCGCATTGGCCGGAAACAGAGCCCGCCGCGCCCCTGAGCGGATCCTTCGAGCGCTACCGCAGCAGCGGCGCGGAGACCTTCTTCGACACCGGCAGCGATGGCGAACAGCGCTGGCACGACTTCCGCCCGGTGGTGGGCTATCCGCTGGTGTTCGGCGTCGCCCTGCCGTCCCGTGAGATCTATCAGGACTGGTACTGGCGCGCAGGGCTGATCGGCCTGCTGGGCATCTCCCTGATCGGCGCGGTCATCGGCCTCGCGCTGCTCGCCCTGCGCCAGATGCGCGAGCGCGACCGCCAGGAAGCCGAGCTGCGGCTGGCCGCCAGCACCGACCCGCTGACCGGCCTGAACAACCGCCGCGCCTTCGACCTGCGCGCCAGCCACGAGTGGTCGCGCTACCAGCGCAGCGGCGCGGCGCTGGCGGTAATGCTGATGGATATCGACAAGTTCAAGGCCTACAACGACCACTACGGCCACCCCGCCGGCGACGCCGCCCTGAAGACCGTGGCGCAAGTGATAGCCGAATGGACGCGGCGTCCGGCCGATTGCGCGGCGCGTTTCGGTGGCGAGGAATTCGTCGTGCTGCTGGGCGACAGCGGGGAAGCCGAGGCCCTGACGCTGGCCGAACACATCCGCGCCAGCCTGCAGGCCCTCGCCGTACCGCATGAGTACGGCCCGCTGGGTGTGCTCACCTTGAGCATCGGCGTCGCCAGTACTTCCCAGTTCAGCCCTGCCGACTGGGCGGAGTTGCTGCAGTCCGCCGACAGCGCGCTGTACCAGGCGAAGAACGGCGGGCGCAACCGCGTGGTGAGTTTTCGCCCCGAGGCAGTCGAAGCGCCCTAGGCCGGTTCAGCGCGGGCTCAGCACCTTCAGCTCGCACTCTCGGCAACCGTGCGGTTAGCATCCCTTGCATTCAACCCACAAGGTGAGAACACAAAATGGCGAACGAACCCTACACTCCCCCCCGCGTCTGGACCTGGGACAAGAGCAACGGCGGCGCCTTCGCCAGCATCAACCGCCCCATCGCCGGCCCGACCCACGACAAGCAGTTGCCACGCGGCAAGCACCCGCTGCAGCTGTATTCGCTGGCCACACCCAATGGCGTGAAGGTCACCATCCTGCTCGAGGAACTGCTGGAGCTGGGTGTAACCGAAGCCGAGTACGACGCCTGGCCGATCAGGATCAGCGACGGCGACCAGTTCGGCAGCGGCTTCGTCGAGATCAATCCGAATTCGAAGATTCCGGCCCTGCTGGACACCAGCGTCAAGCCCGAGCTGCGCATCTTCGAGTCCGGATCGATCCTGCTGCACCTGGCGGAAAAATTCGGTCACTTCCTGCCCAGGGGCCTGGCCAAGCGCACCGAGACCTTGAACTGGCTGTTCTGGCAGATGGGCAGCGCGCCCTTCCTCGGCGGCGGCTTCGGCCACTTCTACGCCTACGCGCCGGAGAAGTACGAGTACCCGATCAACCGCTACGCCATGGAGGTCAAGCGCCAACTCGACGTGCTCGACCGCCAGTTGGCCGAAAACCGTTACATCGCGGGCGACGAGTACAGCATCGCCGACATGGCGATCTGGCCCTGGTACGGCGCGCTGCTGAACAACCAGGTGTATGAGGCGGCCGAGTTCCTCGACGTCGAAAACTACACCCATGTGCGCCGCTGGACCGACGAAATCGCCGCGCGCCCGGCAGTTCAGCGTGGCCGGCGGGTCAACCGCACCTGGGGCGATGATGCATTGCCGGAGCGGCACAGCGCGGAGGATTTCAAGCGCTGACGCGCTGCCCCTGTAGAAGCTCGCTCGCGACCCCGCCCTGCGCCTGCGCCGGTTATCTTTCGCCGGCAGCTACGGCCACCACGGCGCGCCGCGCAACCTGATGATGAACGTGCGCTACGGCTTCTGAGCGTCGGGACGAGGACGGCATCCGGCGGGACGCCGTCCTCGCAGAGGTCTACTGCGGCTCGACGCTGACGGCAACAGCGGAGGTAACGCGCATCACCAGTTGCCGGCCGAGGTATTCGCCCTTCATGTCCACGTCCGGGCGGACCTTGACGGTGTGCTGGCTGCCGTCGGCGAATTGCAGGGTGGCCGTGCGCTTGGCGGTGTCCATGGATTTGATGGTGGCGGTGATTTCCACCGTGTCGGCGGCCAGCATGCCCGGCTTGTTGCCGGCCTGCGGCGCCACCAGCAGTGCGGCGGCACTGCTGCCACTCTCCTGACCCGGCTCGCGCAGGTAGACCACGCGCTGCAGGGTGACGATGGCCCGCACCCGGTCACCGACCTTGAGCTGGTCGAAGTTGCGCATCTCCGGCGGCGCCTGCAGGGTGCGACTGTTGCCCTGGTCGTCCCTGAGGGTGAAGGTTCGCTTGGCTTTGTCGATGGCGCTGACGCTGGCCTGCACTTCCTCCGTCTCGGTCATCGCACTGCCCGGCACCCCCTTGTCGACGGATTCGGTGCTGTCGTACTGGTAGCTCAGCTCATCGTCCTTCTGGCTCTGGCAGCCGACGAGCAGGCCGGCAGCCAGGGACAGGCAGATCCAACGGGACACGCTCATCGGGCCACTCCTTGGGTCAGGGTGTTTGCGGTGTGGTTTCGCGGTTGGGGGAAGACGAGTGCGCGCATGGCGTTCCTTCGTGGCAGCAATGGTTCACCGAGCGTAGCAGCTACCCGGCGGTACGGCGCAGCCGCGCTTCAGTACTTGATATCCCGCGCCCGCTCGCGCCCCTGCTGCTTGGTCTGGCGCTTGTCCTGCCGGCACTGGGCGTTGTACTGCTGGTCGGCGGCGCGGCAATCCTGCTTGGTCTGGCGAGCGTCCTGGCGGGTTTCCTGGCGCACGTCCCGCGCCTGGCGACGCTGGCTGCCCTGTTCGGTGGCCCAGGTGCTACCGACCGACACGACGAGGAAAGCCGCCACCAGTAGTGCTGTGAACAGGGAACGGCTCATGGCGTAACCTCCTGCCGCGCAGGGATAGGGATTATCCAGTACAGCCGATTTCCCACGAGCTTGCCGGTGATGGAAAGGAGTTGGCTGTGTGGCTCGACGAAAGGCAACTCCGACTGCGACGGCGGGCACCTTCAGCGCGCCGCCGTCCATTGCACAGGCTTATTGATCGCGCACCAGCAGCACCGGGCGCTTGCTCGATTGCAGCACCCCTTCAGCCACGCTGCCCAGCATCAGGCGGTGTACGCCACGGCGGCTGTGGGTGCCCATGACGATGGCGTCAGCCTTGACCGCATCAGCCTCGATCTCGATACGGTCGGCGACCTCTTCACCGGTGGTTTCCATGCTGATCCGCTGGTAGCTGGCCGGCACGGCGTACTCGGCCACCACTTCACGCGCCTTGTTCAGGATGTCGTCGGCAGCTTTGAGCGCGGCGGCGTGCAGCGCTTCGGCGTCGTAGTACTTGGCGTAGTAAGGCAGGTGCCCCAAGGGGCGGTCGACGATGGTGATCACATGCAGTTCACCGCCGCTCATGCGGACCAGCCTGGCGCCTTCGGCCAGGGCTCGGAAGGAAACGGGGCTGCCGTCCACGGCGGCCAGTACGTGCTCGTACATGATTTGCTCCTCGTTGAATGGGCAACCCCACCTTAACCGCCCGAACCGCCAACGCCCTTGTGCCGTGTCAATGGATTCACGGCGTGCCGGGGAACCAGCGGTAGCAGGGGCAACCGAAGGAGCATCTCGAGTTCAGCGCGACGCCCTAGACGCCATCGTCAGGTGCCGTTGGAGGCCGCGCCGGGGCGCTGTACCACTGTTCCGGCGGGACAAGTTTTTCCTGCCGCGGATCGCCCAGGTAATGCGGCGACATGATCTGCACCCCGTACTCGTTGAACACATCCTGGATGTTGGCGTGCAGCAGGCTCAGCAACTCGGCCCGTGGACGTGGCTCGCTGGGGATGGCCTGTGCCACCAGTCGATACTCCGGGTAGAAGTCCGACAGCGCCGTCTGGAATACCCTCGGCGCAGGCGTCTGCAGAATGCCATCGGTGCGCCGGGCGGCCTCGATCAACATGGCTTCCACCTGGCGCCAGGGCGTGTCGTAACCGATGGTGACCACGGTATCGACGATATAGCCACTGCCCTGGACCGCCCGCGAATAGTTGCGGGTGACCGAGCCTGCAATCATCGAATTGGGCAGCGTCAGCACTTCGCCCAGCCCCGTGCGGATAGTGGTGTTGAACATGCCGACCTCGGTCACCGTGCCCTCGTGTTCACCGATGCGGACGAACTCGCCGGCGCGCAGCGTGCGCGAATAGGTCAGGATCAGACCGGCAGCGGCCTGCCCCACGACACTCGAAGCGCCCAGCGAGATCATCAGGCCCACCAGCACCGACAAGCCCTTGAACGCCTCGGTGCCGGAGCCCGGCAGATAGGGATAGGCCATGACGACGGCAAATAGCCATATCGCCAGCGAGGTCAATCGCGTGGTGGGCTGCAGCGTTTCCTCGGTCAGCCAGCCGATGGCGCCGGGGCGGGACAGACGCTGCAGCATGCGCTGGCTGAAGCCGCTGATCCCCCGCGCAATGAAGAAGATCGCCAGCGCCACGGCCAGGCCGGGAATGGCGCCGACGATGCCACTGAGCAGGTAGTCGAGCAACTGCAGCAGGTGGACGTCGAGGCTCTCTCCCCAAGGCCGCGTGTAAGGGAATTGCGAGAGCACATAGCTCAGCCACTTGTAGCCCAGCAACAGCACCAGCGCCCAGTAGAGCAGCGACAGCAGGCGGTCGGCCAGGTAGTAGAGGTACTGCATGTCGAACAGCGGAAAATGCCCGACCCGGATCTGCCGCGCGCGCTCGCGCATCAACTGCGGCAGACGGCTGCGCAACTTGCGCCGCAGGTAATGCGCCGCTTTGAGCAGCGTGGCATAGACCAGGGTCGCCAGCACCGAGAAACCCAGCGCGACCAGCAGGAAGCGCACGCTGCGCGCCTGCCCGGTTTCCTCGACGACCGTCCGCAGGTTCGCCGCCGCCTGTTCCGCGGCCTCTCGTACCGAAGCTTCGGGCGGATCGACATCCAGCGGCGAGACGAAGAAGGCACGTCGCCCGCCCAGCAGCACCAGGTAGCTGTGCAGGATGGGATCGATGCTGACCTGGAGGTCTTCGGTCCCCTGCAGCGCTTCCTCGATCACCGTCCGCGCACGCTTCTCTCGCGCTGCGGGGGTCTCGCCCAGCAACGTGGCGTGGAACACGATGATGCTGCGATTGGCGATCTTCAGCTCGACCGGAGCGGCTGCGACGCCTTCAGTGGCATCCAGCTGCGCGGCGGGTGCCGCCGTTTCCCCGGCCATGCCCAGCGTGACGAACAGCCCAAAGAGACTCGCACCGATCCAGCGCCTCATCCCGCGACTCCTTACGTGCATGGCCGACCCTACGTGAGATAACTCCGTCAAGCGTAGCCAGCTTCAGACGCCTGGGTGGCCGGCCAACAGAAGGAATGGCGCGCATCATTGCGCCGAGGCCGTCGCCTCGTCACGGCAGGCGGAGGGGCTCTGCCCGGTCCAGCGCTTGAAGGCCCGGCGGAAGCCGCGCACGTCGCTGTAACCGAGGGCCTCGGCAATCCGCTCGATGGGCATCTCGGGGTTGTTCAGCAGGCTCATAGCGCGGGCGTGGCGCACCTGCTCCTGCAGCGCATCGAAGGTCATGTCGTGCTCGCTGAGGCGGCGACGCAGCGTGCGGCTGCTCATGTTGAGCTCGCCCGCCACCTTGTCGATCGGGCTGCCTTGCGCCAGGTCGCGGGCGATGGCGCGCTCCACCGTCTCCAGCAGGCCGGTCTTCTGCTGCACCTGGGCGGACTCCGTTTCCAGCAGGCTGAGCGCCTGGCGCAGGGCGACGGGATGGTGACTGGGCAGTTGCACGTCCAGCCAGTGGCTGGCGATGGCCACGCGGTTGTGCAGGCAGCCGAAGCGCAGGTTCGGCCCGAGCAGGCGCCGGTACTCGGCCTCGTAGCCCGGCGCGGCATGGGTGAACTCGAAGCGCCGCGGCTGGAACTGCGGGCCGATCAGCGCGCGGTTGTAGACCAGCAGGCTGGCGAAGAACTCCTCCACGGCGAACACCTGGATGTCGGCATAGGGCAGCCGGCATTCGACTTCGATGAAGCTCTCTTCGGGCCCCTCGATCAGGTTGCACAGCGCAATGCCGCCGGTGGTGTGCTGGAAGCGCCGACCGAGCTCGAAGGCGTCGCGCAGTGTCTTGCACAGGGACAGTACGTGGCCGAGCAGGCCGAGGGTGCCCAGCACGTTGCGGTGCCCGACCCACAGGCCCAGGCCGCGCTCGGGCAAGGCCGCCAGGGCGCGCTGGATCATCGCCACCGTCTGCCGGTAGGTAATGCGCTGGGCCGGGTCCTGCAACTCCTCGGCGGTGAAGCCGAGCCCACGGCACAGGCGTTCGGCGCTCACGCCCTGGTCGCTGGCGACCTCGGCCAGGGTCTGCAACAGGAAGGGCGACACCAGGGCCAGGTCGAATTGCGCATCGATGCTTGTGCTGGGCATGCAGGCTGCTCTCGAACAGGGGCGCCGGCAGTTCTTGTTATGTGGCCGGCGCGCGATGGCGGCATCATAACGCGATCACAGGCTGATCAAGAGCGGGGGTAACAGAATATTACAGAGCCTCCCCTTCAATTCCCCGGCGGCAAGACAGGCCGAGAACGAAAAACCCCAGGCCATCGACCTGGGGTTCTCCGTCACACCAACTCGCCGCTCAGCTGTACACCGGCCACTGCTCGACGATGCGCCCGCCGCGCACCGCCAGCAGGTCACCGAACTGCAGCAGGATCGACTCGGACTGGGTCGGCCGCAGGAACATCTGGTCGTCCACCTTCAGGCCGACGGCGCTGGAGCCGTTGACCATTTCCTGGTTGGAGCTGCGCCCGTACAGGTTGTTGAACTGCAAGCCCTTGGGCGATTCCGGCTCGGCCATCCAGTTGCCGCCGTAGACGAAGAAGGTCTCGCGCTGGTTCGTGTCCCACCAGGAGAACAGCGCGGACTTGTCGTCCAGCGCCGGAACCCGCACGGCGCCGGTGCTCTTGATCACCGGGGTGGCGATGAAGGCGGCGGGCTGGTGCTCCACCAGCGACGGCAGGTCGTAGTGGGTCGGCTTGACCAGCGCCGAGCCCACCGACACCTCGGTGCTGGTGCGTTCCTTCTCGTGCATCTTGTAGCTCGGGCTGCCGGCGGTGTTCAGCGTCAGACCCGACTTCCACAGCGTGGGGTGCTGGCTGCGGGCGTAGTCGACGAAGCCGTCGTAGAGGGTCATGACCTTGGCGAAGAGTTCCTCCGAGGAGCCGAGCACTTCGGGTACGCCCATGCCGACGAAGGGGTCGTAGCCCATGAAGCCGGCGAACTCCAGGTGCTGCGGGTTGGCGCCGATGATCGTGAGCATCTTGCCCAGGGTCGCATGGTCGGCCACGCCGCCACGGTGCAGGCCGACGTCCAGTTCGATGTTGATCCGCAGCCGCGTGTTACGCCCCTGCGCCAGCGCCAGGTACTGCTGCAGGCGCTCGGGGGTATCCAGCAGCCATTGCAGCTGGGTGGTCGGGTCGAAGGGGCCGCGCAGGTTCTCGTAGAACTGCTGCGCCGAGCCCACCGGCAGCGGCTTGCCCAGCAACAGGTCGGCGTCGGGGAAACGCTCTGCGTCGTGATTGAGGAACGGCTGGTGGAACGACATCATCCGCCGGGTGCCGGCGCGCTTGGCGATGTAGTCGAGCAGTTGCGGTGACGGCAGTGACTTCTCCACCACGCGCAGGTGCTTGCCGGTACGCGCAACCGATTGCATCACCACGTCGACGTTGTGGTCCAGGCGGTCGAGGTCGATCAGCATCACCGGGCGCATCGGCCCGTGCTCGCGCAGTTCGCGGTTGAGCCGGGCGAAGTAGTCGTCGTACGGCGCGCCGTGGTCGCTCGGTCGCAGCCAGGCGCCGGCACCGGCGAGCAGCACGCCCGCCCCCGCTGCGCCGACGATGAAATTGCGTCGTTTCATGGGTTATTCTTCCTTGTCAGGCCACGCCGAGGATCGATTGCAGGTGGGCATTGAGGAACTTGCCCTGCGGGTCGAGGGCCTGGCGCACCTCGGTGAATTCCTTCCAGCGCGGATACAGCGGTTGCAGCGTGCGCGCGTTGAGCGTGTGCAGCTTGCCCCAGTGCGGCCGGCCGGCGTACTTCCAGAAGATCGGCTCGACCGCGGCGAAGAAGTTGTGGTGGTCCATGCTGTAGTGCTGGTGCACGGAGATGGAGCAGCTGTCGCGGCCTTCGAACATGCTCAGGGGAATGTCGTCGGCCTTCACGTAGCGGTACTCGATGGGGAACCAGGTGCGCAGGTCCTTGTCGTTGATCAGCTTGAGAATCTCGCGCAGGCAGGCCGGGCCGTGCTCGGCCGGCACCGAATACTCCATCTCGTTGAAGCGCACATTACGCACGTTGGCGAAGATGTCGTAGGAGTCGCCGACCCGGTCATCGAAGCTGGCAACGTGGCGCAGGCTGTTGAGCAGGAAGCGCCGCGCGGCGGGGAAGTCGCTGCCGTACTTGTCGAGGCCCTCGATGATGCTGACGTACCCGTTGCCGCCCTCCTCGGCCGGGTCCAGCGGCGGCGTGGCCGGGTCCTCGGTCTCGTTCAGGGCGATGGACAGCGCGTAGTCGGAATGGGTGAGCACCTGCATTTCCCAGTGCTGGTTCTCGCGGGTGTTCTTTTCCACATCCTCCAGCAGCTCTTCGGTCCTGGCGATCCACTGGCGCTCGCGCAGGCGATAGGCCGCGCGGTTCTGCAGGCGCACGCGGGTGGCTACGCCGAAGGCACCGAGGGACACCCGCGCGGCATTGAATACATCGGGGTGACGCTGGGCGTCGCAGTCCAGCACCTCGCCACTGGCCGTGACCAGTTGCAGGCCGGTGACGGTGGAGGAATAGGAGCCGAAACCGACGCCGGTGCCATGGGTGGAAGTGGAGATGGCCCCGGCCAGGGTCTGGTAGTCGATGTCCGACATGTTCGGCAATGCCTGGCCAATCTCCTTCAGCGCGGCGCCCATGAGCGACATCGGCGTACCGGCGGCGAATTCCGCCTGCAGCGTGGCGGCGTCGTGGTCGAGCAGGCCGTTGAAGTAGGCCAGCGAGACCAGCGTGCCGTCGGTGGGCACCAGGGCACTGAAGGAGTGTGCCGAGCCCACGGGGCGCACCTTGCCCTGGGCCTGGCGGATGACCTGCACCAGTTCGTCGAGGCTCTGCGGCGCCAGGCGCGCCAGCGGCAGGCAGCTCTGCCCGCCGGACCAGTTGCGCCAGGGGATCAGCCGCGGCGCACGGGCCAGCTCGGCCGCCAGCGGGCTGGTGGACAGCGCCGCGAACGCGCCGGCGATGCCGGCGTTCTGCAACAGTTGACGGCGGGTGAGATGAATGGGCATCGGATCGGCTCCCTCTATTGGACCGGTTGGCCGGACATGAAGGCAATCAGCGCGAGGAACTGGTCCTCCGAGCACTGCATGCACAGGCCCATCGGCGGCATGCCCTTGTAGCCGTTGATGCTGTGGTCCAGCAGGCTGTCGCTGCCCTGAGCGACCCGCGGCTGCCAGGCTTTCGTATCGCCGCTCTGCGGTGCACCGGAAGCCGGGTTGGCGTGGCACAGCTTGCAACTGCTGTCGTAGACCTTCGCCAGAGCGGGATCGCTGGGTGTCAGCGCGGCGGCATTGCCGGCAGCGGGCGGCGGCGCGTCGTCGCCACAGCCGCCGAGCAGGCCGACCAGGGCCAGCAAGGCAAGCGGCAGCCAGGGTGTTGCGGGTTTCGCCATGGTGCTCCCCTTTTATCGCTGCGCCGGGCAGGCGGCGCGGATTCTTGTTGTCATGGGTAGCAAGCAGGTTAAGTCGGGCGGCTGGCAGCCCTGAGGACTTTGCCGGCCAACAAGGGGGCTTTGGCCGGCCAGCGTGGCGACGCGCCTGCGCGGCACGCTGTCGGTTTCAGGATGCGGGGAGTCGTTCGAGTGCTATCCCTAATCCAGAGGGATGGCAATCTTTCCAACTGTCGAGGACCCGGCGCGCCCAGACGCCTGGCCCGATTGCACCCCCCACTCAAACAATGGCGCCCCGAAGAGCCACGCAGCCCGTGACGTGGCCGGTACGCCGCAGCCGAAGGATTCCGCGTCGCTGCCCTTGGCAGCGTCCGCGATATCGAGGTGTGCTGTATGCCTGATGATTCGCTTCACCTGCCCCTGATCCACGACGTGCTGGAACGCCTGAAAGCCACACCCGGCGCGCTGCTACCGGTGCTCCACGGCATCCAGGACTGCGTCGGCTACATCCCGGATGACGCCGTCCCCGAAATCGCCCACGCCCTGAACCTCAGTGCCGCCGAAGTGCGCGGGGTGATCAGCTTCTACCACGACTTCCGTACTGCGCCCCCGGCCCGCCATACGCTGCGCCTGTGCCGGGCCGAGTCGTGCCAGAGCCGGGGCGCCGAGGCCCTCGCCGCGCAACTGCGCGAGCAGCTTGAACTGGACGACCACGGCACCAGCGCCGACGGCCGCATCGCCCTGCGCCCGGTTTACTGCCTGGGCGCCTGCGCCTGCTCGCCAGCGCTGGAGCTGGACGGCCGGGTGCACGCCCGCCTCACCCCCGATCGCCTGCGCGAGCTGGTCAACGGTTGCCGGGGGGATGCCGCATGCTGAAGCTGTTCATCCCCTGTGATTCGGTGGCCTGCGCGGTGGGCGCCGACGAGGTGACCGACGCCCTGGTCAGCGAGGCCGAGCGCCGCCAACTGCCGCTGGATATCCAGCGTACCAGCTCGCGTGGCCTCTACTGGCTGGAGCCGCTGCTGGAGCTGGAAAGCGATACCGGCCGGCAGGGCTTCGGCCCGCTCACGGTCGACGACGTGCCGGCCCTGCTCGACGCCCTCTGCGGCGACCCGGCCAGCCACCCACTGGCCCTCGGGCGGGTGGAAGAACTGCCCTACCTGAAGAGCCAGCAGCGCCTGCTGTTCGCCCGCGCCGGTATCACCCGGCCGCTGTCGCTGGATGACTACCGCGCCCACGGCGGCTTCGACGGGCTTGCCCGCGCCATCGGCATGGACGGCGCCGACGTCGTCGCCGCGGTGCTCGACTCCGGCCTGCGCGGCCGTGGCGGCGCGGCCTTCCCCGCCGGCATCAAGTGGCGCACCGTGCGCGACGCCCAGGCGGCGCAGAAGTACGTGGTGTGCAACGCCGACGAAGGCGATTCCGGCACCTTCGCCGACCGCATGCTGATGGAGGGCGACCCCTTCCTGCTGATCGAGGGCATGACCATCGCCGGCCTCGCTGTCGGCGCAACCATGGGCTACCTCTACGTGCGCTCGGAGTACCCGGACTCCATCGCCACCCTGAACCAGGCGCTGAAGCTTGCCCGCGACGCCGGCTACCTCGGTGAGGACGTGTGCGGCAGCGGCCGCGCCTTCGAGCTGGAAGTGCGGGTCGGCGCCGGCGCCTATATCTGCGGCGAGGAAACCGCCCTGCTGGATTCGCTCGAAGGCAAGCGCGGCGTGGTCCGCGCCAAGCCGCCATTGCCCGCGCTGCAAGGCCTGTTCGGCCTGCCGACGCTGGTGCACAACGTGCTCACTTTGGCCTCGGTGCCGATCATCCTGGCCAAAGGCGCGTCGTTCTACCGCGACTTCGGCATGGGTCGCTCGCTGGGCACCATGCCCTTCCAGCTGGCCGGCAACGTCCGCCACGGCGGGCTGGTGGAACGCGCCTTCGGCCTGACCCTGCGCGAGCTGGTGGAAGGCTACGGCGGCGGCACCGCCAGTGGCCGCCCGCTGAAGGCCGCGCAGGTCGGCGGCCCGCTGGGCGCCTGGGTGCCACCGTCGCAGTTCGATACCCCGCTGGATTACGAGGCCTTCGCCGCCGTCGGCGCCATGCTCGGCCACGGCGGCGTGGTGGTCGCCGACGACAGCCTGGACATGGCGCGCATGGCCCGCTTTGCCCTGCAGTTCTGCGCCGAGGAATCCTGCGGCAAGTGCACGCCCTGCCGTATCGGCTCAACCCGTGGCGTGGAGGTGGTGGACCGGCTGATCGCCGCCACCGACCTCGGCGCCCGCGAGGAACAGGCGCGGCTGCTCAGCGACCTCTGCGACACCCTTCAATACGGCTCGCTCTGCGCCCTTGGCGGGATGACCGCCTTCCCTGTGGCCAGCGCCCTCAAGCACTTCCCCGCCGACTTTGGTCTGGCGACTTCGGAGGCCGACCAGTGATCAACTACTTCGATCCCTCCTCGACTGGCAACACCAGCGACATCGACTTCGGCACGCCCGCGCGCGACAGCGACGTGCAGGTCAGCCTGCGCATCGACGGCCGCGAGATCAGCGTCCCCGCCGGCACCTCGGTGATGCGCGCCGCCGCCCTGCTGGGCACGACGATTCCCAAGCTCTGCGCCACCGACAGCCTGGAGGCCTTCGGCTCGTGCCGCATGTGCCTGGTGGAAATCGACGGCATGCGCGGCTACCCGGCTTCCTGCACCACGCCGGTGAGCGAAGGCATGGTGGTGCGCACGCAGACGTCGAAGCTGGCGGACCTGCGGCGCAACGTGATGGAGCTGTACATCTCCGACCACCCCCTGGACTGCCTGACCTGCTCGGCCAACGGCAATTGCGAGCTGCAAACCGTGGCCGGCCAGGTCGGCCTGCGCGAGGTGCGCTACGGCTATGACGGCGCCAACCACCTGCAGGACCAGAAAGACGTCTCCAACCCCTACTTCGACTACGACCCGAGCAAGTGCATCGTCTGCAACCGCTGCGTGCGCGCCTGCGAGGAAACCCAGGGCACCTTCGCCCTGACCATCGAAGGGCGCGGCTTCGAGTCCCGCGTGGCGGCGGCCGGCGGTGAGAACTTCCTCGACTCCGAATGCGTCTCCTGCGGCGCCTGCGTGCAGGCCTGCCCCACCGCCACGCTGATGGAAAAGAGCGTGGTCGAGATCGGCCAGCCGGAGCGCGCCGTCATCACCACCTGCGCCTACTGCGGCGTGGGCTGCTCCTTCCGCGCGGAGATGAAGGGCGACCAACTGGTGCGCATGGTCCCGGACAAGAACGGCCAGGCCAACCACGGCCACTCCTGCGTCAAGGGCCGCTTCGCCTGGGGCTACGCCACGCACCCGGACCGCATCACCAAGCCGATGATCCGCAAGCACATCAGCGACCCCTGGCAGGAGGTCAGCTGGGACGAAGCGGTCACTTATGCCGCCAGCGAACTGCGGCGCATCCAGCAGAAATACGGGCGCGACTCCATCGGCGGCATCACCTCCAGCCGCTGCACCAACGAAGAGACCTACCTGGTGCAGAAGCTGGTGCGCGCGGCGTTTGGCAACAACAACGTCGATACTTGTGCGCGGGTCTGCCACTCGCCTACCGGCTACGGCCTCAAGCAGACCCTGGGCGAATCCGCCGGCACCCAGAGCTTCGACTCGGTGATGCAGTCCGACGTAGTACTGGTGATGGGCGCCAACCCCACCGACGCGCACCCGGTATTCGGCTCGCAGCTCAAGCGCCGCCTGCGCCAGGGCGCGCAGTTGATCGTCATCGACCCCCGGCGTATTGACCTGGTCGACTCGCCCCACGCCCGCGCCGAGCTGCATCTGCAACTGCGCCCCGGCACCAACGTCGCCATGCTCAACGCCCTGGCCCACGTCATCGTCACTGAAGGCCTGGTCAAGCAGGACTTCGTCGATGCTCGCTGCGAGGCCGCCGACTTCGCCCGCTGGCGCGATTTCGTCAGCCTGCCGGAGAACGCCCCGGAAGTGCTCGGCCCGGTGTGCGGCGTACCCGCCGAGGAAATCCGCGCCGCCGCCCGCCTCTACGCCACCGGCGGCAACGCGGCGATCTACTACGGCCTGGGCGTCACCGAGCACAGCCAGGGCAGCACCGCGGTGATGGGCATCGCCAACCTCGCCATGGCCACCGGTAACGTCGGCCGCGAGGGCGTCGGGGTCAACCCGTTGCGCGGGCAGAACAACGTGCAGGGCTCGTGCGACATGGGCTCCTTCCCCCACGAACTGCCCGGCTACCGGCACATTTCCAACGAAAGCGTGCGCAGCCAGTTCGAACAGGCCTGGGGCGTGACCCTGCAGCCCGACCCCGGCCTGCGCATCCCCAACATGTTCGAGGCGGCGCTGGGTGGCAGCTTCAAGGCCCTGTACTGCCAGGGCGAAGACATCGCCCAGAGCGACCCCAACACCCAGCACGTCACCGCTGCGCTATCGGCCATGGAGTGCGTGGTGGTGCAGGACATCTTCCTCAACGAAACCGCCAAGTTCGCCCACGTGTTCCTGCCGGGCAGCTCCTTCCTCGAGAAGGACGGCACCTTCACCAACGCCGAGCGGCGAATCTCCCGCGTGCGCAAAGTGATGGAACCGCTGGGCGGCAAGGCCGACTGGGAAGGCACCGTGGCCCTGGCCAACGCCCTGGGCTACCCGATGGACTACACGCATCCTTCGCAGATCATGGACGAGATTGCCCGCCTGACACCGACCTTCACCCGCGTCAGCTACGCCGAACTGGACCGCCACGGCAGCCTGCAATGGCCGTGCAACGACGCCGCACCCGACGGCACGCCGACCATGCACATCGAGCAGTTCGTGCGCGGCAAGGGGCGCTTCATGCTCACCGGCTACGTGCCCACCGAGGAGAAGGTCAACGCCCGTTACCCGCTGCTGCTCACCACCGGGCGCATCCTCAGCCAGTACAACGTCGGTGCGCAGACCCGGCGTACCGACAACGTCGCCTGGCACGAGGAAGACCGCCTGGAAATCCATGCCAGCGACGCCGAAAGCCGTGGCATCAGCGACGGCGACTGGGTTGGCATCGGCAGCCGTGCCGGTCACACGGTGTTGCGCGCCAAGGTCAGCGAGCGCGTGGCGCCAGGGGTGGTCTACACGACCTTCCACTTCCCCGAATCAGGCGCCAACGTGATCACCACCGACAACTCCGACTGGGCCACCAACTGCCCGGAATACAAGGTCACGGCGGTGGAGGTGGTGCGCGTCTACGAGCCATCGGAGTGGCAGAAGCGCTTCCAGAGCTTCAGTGACGAACAGCGGCGCCTGCTCAAGGAACGTCGCCGCGAGAAAGCCGAGAAAGCCGAGGTCCGTCGATGAGCATCGAGAACCTGATCAAGATGGCCAACCAGATCGGCCAGTACTTCGCCAGCGAGCCGGACCGCGAGCTGGCGGTGCGCGGCGTGCAGCAGCACCTGAAGAACTTCTGGACGCCGGCCATGCGCCGCGACCTGAAGGCCTGGCAGGAGCAACACCAGGGCGCCGAGCTGCATGCCCTGGTGCAGGCGGCACTGACGGAAACGGCGCAAGCCTAGCCGCCCAATGCCCCAGCCCGGCGCGCGGGCTGGGGCGCATCAGAGCTCAGGCGTGCTTGCCGGCCGTCGTTTCGACCGGGACTGCGTATTGCGGCTTGAGCTTGCCGTCCTGGTCGAGCAGCCAGGCATCCATGACCTCGCGTACCACCGGGCCGGCCACCCGCCCGCCGGCCTCGCCGTTCTCGATGGTCACCGAGACCACGATGGACGGATCGCTGGCCGGGGCGAAGCCGACGAACAGTGCGTTGTCGCGGTGACGTTCCTTGGTCTTCAGGCGGTTGTAACGCTCGCCCTGGCGGATCGCGACGATCTGCGCGGTGCCGCTTTTGCCGGCGATACGGTACTGCGCACCCTGCCCCGCGGCCCGCGCGCCGCCGCCCGGATCGTGCATGACCAGCTGCATGCCGTAGTTCACGGCGTCCCAGTCGTGGGGATTGTTCAGGTGAATGTCGGGCATTGGATGGGTATCGACGACGTCATCCCCACCCACCGACTCGGCCAGCCGAGGGCGATGCCAGACGCCCTTGCTGGCGATCAGCGAAGTCGCTTCGGCGAGCTGCAGCGGCGTGACCTGCATGTAGCCCTGGCCAATGCCGAGGATCACCGTTTCACCGGGGAACCAGGCCTGGCGCCGGGTGGCGCGCTTCCATTGGCGGGACGGCATCAGCCCGGGGGCTTCCGCCGTCATGTCGATGGACACCTTGCTGCCCAACCCGAAGCGGGTCAGGTAGTCGTGCAGGCGATCGATGCCGAGCTTGTGCGCGACCTCGTAGAAGTAGGTGTCGTTGGAGCGTTTGATCGCCGCATTCAGGTCCACCCAGCCATCGCCGCTGTGGTTCCAGTTGCGGTACTTGTGATCGTAGTTGGGCAGCTGGAAGTAGCCCGGATCGAAGACCCGCGTGGCCGGCGTGATGGTGCCGGTGTCCAGCCCGGCGATGGCCACCACTGGCTTGATGGTCGAACCCGGCGAATACAGCCCGCGCAGCGCCCGGTTGAACAGCGGCCGGTCGATGGAGTCGCGCAACTCGGCATACTGTGCCGAGCTGATGCCGTTGACGAACAGGTTCGGGTCGAATTGGGGGTTGCTTACCAGCGCCAGCACCTGGCCGGTGTTCGGGTCCAGCGCCACCACCGACCCACGGCGGTCGCCCAGGGCCTTCTCGGCGGCGAGCTGCAGGTCCACATCCAGCCCCAGCACGACGTTCTCGCCATCCACTGGCGGCACCTTTTTCAGCACCCGCATGACGCGGCCCTGGGCGTTGGTTTCCACTTCCTCGTAGCCCACATGGCCGTGCAGCTGTGGCTCGTAGAAGCGCTCGACGCCGGTCTTGCCGACGTACTCGGTGCCCCGGTACTCGGTGCTGTCGAGGCGAGCGGCCTCACGCTCGTTGATCCGCCCGACATAGCCGACCGAATGGGCGAAGTGCTCGCCGTAGGGGTAATGGCGGACGAACTCGGCGTCCACGTCGATCCCTGGCAGCTTGTAGCGATTGACCTCGATGAGGGCGATCTGCTCCTCGCTCAGGTCATGCAGGATAGTGACGGGTTCGAAGGGGTGGCGGCTCTTCTTCAGGGCCTTGTCGAACTGCAGGCGCTGCTCGGCGCCCAGGTGAAGAATATCGGTGACCTGGTCGAGCACCGCCTGGGCATTACCGGCACGCTCGCGGGTCAGGGTGAGGTTGAAGCTCGGCAGGTTTTCGGCCAGCACCTTGCCGTTGCGGTCGAAGATCAACCCGCGTTCCGGGGGAATCGGCAGGACGTGGATGCGGTTGTTTTCGGAGACGGTAGCGTTGGTCGCGTAGTCGGTGACCTGGAGGAAATACACCCTCGCTACCAGGGTCACGCTCATCAGGGCCACCAGCGCGCCGCAGGCGATCAGCCGGCGGTTGACCAGCGTCGCCTCCTGCTGGTGGTCCTTGAGTTTGATCGGATCGTGCATCGGGATTCCAGAAGGTCCCCATCGATCCAGCGAAAAGCGTTTCGCCCCTGCCGTGCAGGGGGGCTTTCCGATCGATGCGGCCTGTTTGCAGCAGAGTGGGAACGAAAGGAAGCGGGCATCGCCAGACGCGGGGGGCATCACGCGCCAGCTGGCATACCGGCGCGGCATGGTACCAGACTGGCGGGCCGGGTTCTGACCGGTAGTCGTAGCGTGGCCTTGGCTGCGGTGCCGATTCCGCCCTCGATGGGTGCGCAGCGCGGTAGGAAGCATCGCGGACAAAGTCCGCTCCTGCAGTGATACTCCAGCGCTCGGGCCTGCCCTCACCCCCGCATCACACCACCGCACCTTCCGCCGGCTGCTCCAGCACCGCCACGACCACGGCGCTGCCGACGATCAGCACGATGCCGAGCAACGACAGCAGGCTGAGCACCTCGCCCCAGATCAGGTAGCCGAACAGGCTCGCCCAGATGATGCTGGTGTAGGTGTACGGCGCCAGCGTGGCGGCATGGGCGCGGCGCACGGCGATGGTGAACAGCAGTTGGCCAAGGGTGGCGAGCAGGCCGAGGGCGAGCATCAGGCCCAGGTCCGGCAGGCTCGGCGTACTCCAGGAAAACGGCAGCGTGGCGCCGGTAACCAGGGTGCCGACCACGGTGAAGTACAGCACCGTGGTAGTGGAGTCGTCAGTCGCGCGAATGCGACGGATCTGGATCATCGACAGCGCCCCGAAGAAGGCGCTGGCGACCAGCAGCGCTGGCCCGAGCAGGCTGGCCTCGGCGTTGTCCGGCTTGACCACCATCAGCACGCCGAGGAAGCCCAGCACCGCCGCCAGGGCGTTACGCGGCAACAGGCGCTCGCCCAACAGCAGCGGCGCCAGCACAATCACCAGCAGCGCCTCGGAATAGGCGATGGAGATCGCCTCGCTCAATGCCATGTAGGGCAACCCGGCGAAGAACAGCGCGGAGGAGCCCAGCAGCGTCAGCGCGCGGATACTCTGCCCGCGCACGTCCAGCTGCCGCCAGCGCTGCACCAGCGGCCGGCCGCGCAGGCAGAGGAGAAACGCCGGCAGCACGCCGAAGGCCATGCGGAAGAAAGTCACCTCGTTGGCCGGGTACTTCAGCGCCACCACCTTGGCCAGCGCATCCACCACGGCGAAACAGAACATCGACAACAGCATCAGGCCCACGCTGCGCATGGCATGGCTGCGGGGGGCGACGAGGGTCAGCTGAGGCATGTCGTGTTCTCCATTTTTTCGGGGTGAATGTCCGCGCTGAATGCCAGTGCTTCAGCGCGAGCTGAAGCGGCTGGCGAGAAAGGGCGTCACCGGTACGCGGGTGAAGGTGTCGCTGGCCTGCTCGGCGAGCAGTTGGCCAGTGATCGCAGCAAGCGTCAGGCCGATGTGGCCGTGGCCGAAGTTGTAGAACACCTGCGGCAGGCGTCGGGACGGGCCGAGCACCGGCATGCTGTCCGGCACCGAGGAGCGGAAGCCCATCCACTGCGATACCGGCTCGTGCTGCAGGCGCAGGAAGCGCCGCGCACCACGGGTCAGGTAGCGGTAGCGCGCCGGGCTCGGCAGCGCCTCCAGCCCGGCGAATTCCACCGTGCCGGCCACGCGCAGGCCCTGGGCCATGGGCGTCATGTAGAAGCCGCCGGTACCCCAGCACACCGGGCGGTTGAGCACCTGCCCGGCGTGGCCAAAGAGCACGTGGTAGCCGCGCTCGGTGTCCTGCGGCACGGCATCGCCCAGCTGCTCCACCAGCGTGCGCGACCAGGCGCCGGTACACAGCGCCACGCGGTCGGCGGCCAGTCGTTCGCCGGTCGCCAGCTGTGCCTGCACCGCGTCCCTGCCCTGCCCCGCAGGTTCGAGGCCGAGCAGTTCACCACGGCGGAACTCGCCGCCCATGGCGAGGAAGCGCTCGAACAGACGCAGGCTCAGCGCATACGGATCGAGCGTGCGGCTCACGCCGGGTAGCTCAACTGCGCAACTTGCACGGGCATTGAGCGCCGGTTCCAGCTCGCGCAACTCGGGGCCCTCGACCAGACGGATCGGCACCTCGAAGCGCCGGTGGTAATCCACCATGGCCTGGGCGTCGCCCCGCTCGTGGGCTTCGAAGAGGTACAGCGAGCCGTCGTGGCGGATCAGGTCGTTGGCGCCGGCCTCGTCGAACAGCCCCTGCCAGGCGTCCATGCACGGGCGCAACAGGGTGTTGAGGTCGTGGCCGATGGCTTCCACCCGGTCACGCCGCGAAGCCGCCAGGAACCGCAACAGCCAGGGCGCGATACGCGGCAGGTAGGCCGGGCGGATCGCCAGCGGGCTGTCCGGGCGCAGCAACATGCCCGGCGCCTTGCGCCAGATGCCGGGGGTGGCCACGGGCTCCACCGAATAGGTGGCGAAGGTGCAGGCGTTGCCGAACGAGGTGGCGAGGCCCGGCGGATTGCGGTCCAGCAGGGTCACGCGGAAGTCGCGTCGTTGCAGTTGCAGTGCGGTAGCCAGGCCGACCACCCCCGCGCCGACCACCAGGGCGACCCTGCCGCCGTGATTGTTCATTGCCCGGCACTCCTTCACAATCCATGCGCTGGGCGTATCCAAGCGATTTCCCCGATGGCGCGTCATGAGCAGAATCTACGGGCAGCTGCGCCGGACGCACCAACGCTCATTTTTCATCCTTGTATTCCCATCTCGCATAGATCGCGCACGGAAGGTTCATGGACAAGCTGCTTCGCGTTCCCTCCCTGCAAGCCTTGCAGGCCCTGGTGCAGGTCGCCGAATCCGGCAGCTTCACGGCGGCCGCGCAACAGCTGCACCTGACCCAGAGCGCCATCAGCCGGCAGGTCCAGCAACTGGAGGAGTACTACCGCGTGTCGCTGTTCGACCGCACCAGCCGCAAGGTGGCGCTGACCGATGCCGGCCGCGAGGTGTATGCGGTGGCCGAAGGCATGCTCCAGCAACTGCTGCGCCTGGAGGAACGCCTGGCCCCGGCCTCGGCGGAACGCCCCTTCCGCATCCGCATCTTTGTCTCGCTGGCGGTACGCTGGCTGCTGCCGCGCCTGAGTTCCTTCTACAGCTGGCACCCGGAGCTGTGCCTGTCCATCGAGACGGTGGGTGGCGATGTGGTGGACGATGGCGGCGACTGCGACGCCTACGTGCTCTACCTGCCCAGCGGCAATGATCCGCAGGGCCGCACGCTGACGCTGCTGTACGACGAATACCTGATCCCGGTGTGTGCCCCGCGCCTGGACGACGGCCAGGCGCCGCCGCGCTCGCTGGAAGAGCTGGCCCGGCACGCGCTGATCCACGCCTCCACCGGCCGCCTGGAATGGCCACAGTGGTTGCGTGCGCAGGCCGATCCGCCGCCCACGCAGTTCAAGCACATGCTGTTCAACCTCGACGACCTGGCGCTGGACGCCGCCGCCCGAGGCCTGGGCGTGGCCATGACCGACCGCCTGCTGGCCCACGACGCCCTGCAGCGCGGCGACCTCATCGTGCCCTTTGGCGAAGCGCTGAAGACCGGTGGCCGCTACGCCTTGTGGCTGCGCGACAGCGGCGCTGCCCACCCGGCCTGCCAGGCGGTGCTGGACTGGTTCGAGGAGCAGCGCAGCCAGTTGGAATACTGAAGCGCTCTGGCCTGCCGGCAGAAGTAGTGCGACAATCGCCCGAATTAGTTAATAGAAGAAACCTTATTGCCATGACGAAGAAGAGCCGCGCCCCCGAGGGCGAAGAGGACCAGGGCGCAGGCGCCGCCGCGCCGGCCTCACCGCTGGACAACTACGTCGGCTATGCCCTGCGCCGTGCGCAGCTGATCGTCTTCCAGCACCTGGTGGACGAACTGGCGAAGTTCGACCTGCGCCCCGCGCAGTTCACCGCCCTGGCGATCATCGACAGCAATCCGGGGCTGATGCAGGCCGATCTGGCCCGCGCCCTGGGCGTGGAACCGCCGCAACTGGTGCCGCTGCTGAACAAGCTGGAAACCCGTGCCCTCGCAGTGCGCGTGCGCTGCAAGCCGGACAAGCGCTCCTATGGCCTGTTCCTCAGCAAGGCCGGTGAAACGCTGCTCAAGCAGCTCAAGGAAGTCGTCCTGCAGAGCGACTTCGATGCCACCTCCCGCCTCTCCGAGTCCGAGCGCGAACAGTTGCTCGCTCTGCTGCAGAAGATTCACGGCGCCGACTGACCCGGTCACCTGTCGCCCCCGCTACTGCGCTGCCGTCCACCGGCCCTGCCGGTGGACGGCGCATGCCGTTGACGAATGCATCCAAGCCTCCTAGGATCGGTAAATTAGTTAATTCAGTTAACTACATTGGCCGAACAACAACTAGAAGAGCATTCCCGGCATGAGCGATATCACCCCGCCTTCCGTGGCACGGCCCAGCGCCGCCACGCCTCTCACCATCCTGCTGTGCTTCATCGTCGCCCTGCTGGAGGGTATGGACATCCAGTCGGCGGGCATCGCCGGCCCAGGTATCGCCGCCCACTTCGGCCTGGACAAGGCGCAGCTCGGCTGGGTGTTCAGCGCCAGCATCCTCGGCCTGTTGCCCGGCGCCTTCGGCGGCGGCTGGCTAGCCGACCGCATCGGCCGCAAGCGTGTGCTGACGGTTGCCGTCGTCCTGTTCGGGCTGTTCTCCCTGCTCACCAGCCAGAGCTGGAACCTCGACAGCCTGCTGCTGGCGCGCTTCATGACCGGCCTGGGGCTGGGCGCCGCCCTGCCCAACCTGATCGCCCTCACCTCCGAGTCCGCCGGCAGCGACCGCCGCGCCACGGCGGTGAGCCTGATGTACTGCGGCGTGCCGCTGGGTGGTGCGCTGGCTTCACTGGCCGGGATGTTCGCCATGCCAGAGCGCTGGCAACTGGTGTTCCACCTCGGCGGCTGGGCGCCCTTGCTGGTGGCGCCACTGCTCTACCGGTATCTGCCGGAGTCCGCGGCCTACCAGCAGCAGGCCGATGATCGCCGGCGCCCGAGCATCGTCCAGGGATTGTTTCGAGCCGGCCAGGCGGTGCCGACGCTGCTGCTGTGGCTGAGCTGCTTCTTTACCCTGATGGTGGTCTACCTGTTGCTCAACTGGCTGCCGTCGCTGCTGATCGGCCAGGGCTTCAGCCGCCCGCAGGCCGGCAGCGTGCAACTGCTGCTGAACCTGGGCATGGCCCTGGGTTCGCTGCTGGCCGGGGTGCTGCTGGATCGCTGGCGGCCGGCCCTGCTGGTAGCGCTGATCTACGCCGGCATCCTCGTGGCCCTAGCCGCGCTGGGCTCCCTCGAAGGCTTTGCCGGCATGTTGCTGGCGGGCTTCGCCGCCGGCTTTTTCGTGCTCGCCGCGCAGCTGGTGCTGTATGCCCTGGCGCCGCAGTTCTACCCCGCCAGCGTCCGTGCCACCGGTGTCGGCTCGGCTGTCGCCGTTGGCCGCCTGGGGTCCATCGGCGGCCCTCTGCTGGCCGGGCAGATGCTCGCTAGCGGCAGCGGCACGGCAGGCCTGATGAGCCTTGCGGCGCCCGGCGTAGTAGTCGCAGCTGTGGGAATCATCTTGCTGCTGCGCCATCGATCAGCGCCCGAATAAATTCCAAGTACCTCCCAACGCCCGTGGGCGAGCCACGGGCAAATTCCTTCAAGGAAATCGCCATGAGCCTCCCCGGACTTTTCAGCGCCTTCGACGATGCCCTGCTCGTCGAAGCCGTACGCACTCCCTGGATCGACTATCGCGGCGCCCTCGCCGGCGTCTCACCCACCGACCTGGGCATCTTCGCCGGGCGCAGCCTGTTGCGCCGCAGCGCGCTGGACCCTGCCAGTATCGACAGCGTGCTGGCCGGCAACATGGCTCAGGCCAGCTTCGACGCCTACATGCTGCCGCGCCACATCGGCCTGTACTGCGGGGTGCCGCAACAGGTACCGGCGCTGGGCGTGCAGCGCATCTGCGGCACCGGCCTTGAGCTGCTGCGCCAGGGCGCCGAGCAGATCCAGCGCGGCCAGGCCGAAGGCGTTCTCTGCGTGGCCGCCGAATCCATGTCGCGCAACCCCATCGCCAGCTACAGCCATCGCAGCGGCTTCACCCTTGGCCAGCCGGTGGAGTTCAAGGACTTCCTCTGGGAAGCGCTGTTCGACCCGGCCGTCGGCCTGAGCATGATGCAGACCGCCGAGAACCTAGCCCGCCGCCACGGCCTGCGCCGCGAGGAGGTGGACGCCTATGCCCTTCGCAGCTTCCAGCGCGCCCTGCAGGCGCAGGCGGACGGCTGGTTCGCCGGGGAGATCGAGGAAGTGCGCGAGCAGACCTTCGAGCAAGCGGGCCTGGCGCCGCGCCACTTGAAGTTGTCCGGTCGCAATGCGCGAGCGGACCGGGACAGCCACCTTCGCGAAACTTCCATTGAGGCCCTGGCGCGCCTGGGCGCGATCTATCCCGAAGGCGTACAGACCGCCGGCAACAGCTGCGCGGTGGTCGATGGTGCGGCTGCGGCGCTGCTGATGTCAGCCAGCGCCGCAGCAGGTCGCCCAACCCTGGCACACCTGCGCGCAGCAGCGGTGGTCGGTGTCGATCCGGCGGTGATGGGCATCGGCCCGGCTCCGGCGATTCGCCTGCTGCTGCAGGGCAGCGGGCTGCGTCTGGAGCAGATCGGCCACTTCGAGATCAACGAAGCCCAGGCCGCCCAGGTGCTAGCCGTGCAGCGCGAACTGGAGCTGGACGACCAGCGCCTGAACCCGCACGGCGGCGCCATCGCCCTGGGCCATCCGCTGGCCGCCACCGGCCTGCGCCTGGCCCACACCGTCGCCCGGCAGATGGCTGCCAGCGGTCAGCGCTACGGCATCGCCTCGGCCTGCATCGGCGGCGGCCAGGGCATGGCCGTGCTGCTGGAAAACCCGCAGCCAACCGCTTGCAACTGATACCTGAGAAGCCAGCGCCAGCCTTCGCCCATACGAATGTCCCGCAGAAAACGGGCGCGCACTGGGCGCCCTCTGAAACCGGCCGTGCGGCTCAATTCACTCATGGCATGGTGCCGAACAAGCCGGGGAAAGGGTCAATGCTCTTGGCCCAGGCGGATGGCCTGGAGTTTGTCGAAGTCGGGCTCGCTGCTGCCGTCGGCGATGATGCTGCCGTCGGGGTAGGTAAATCTGGTGTAGTTACCCTTCTGTTTAACCTTTCCCTCTGCTGAGTAAACGACGCTTTCAGAATGTAGAGTCGGGATGAATTTCACCTCTTTTGCAGAAGGTGCTTTGAAGGTTAAGTAAATATCTCCTTCTCCCACTAAGCGTGCTTGTTTTTCATACCCCCCCAAGAAAGCTTCGCTCACCCATGGGTAATAATCCCTCTTAATCAATAAGTCACCGCTGATGATTTCGGTTCTATCGGGATAGGAGCGTTGCTGAGGTGGATTATCGTCGAACACTACAATTACTCCCCCGCCGCCTCCAGGTTTGACGATTTCCCCAAAACGCGCGGTATTTGAGTAGCGCACACCAAAAGTAACGTTGCTCAGATGCCACTGGCAGGAACCCCCGCCATTCCTGGCCAGCTTGGCTTCATACAGGTCGCTCTGTCCCTGGCGCTGTGGTTGCACTTCGATCGGATAGAACCCGTCTATCTCATAGGCAACGCCATCGGCTGACTCCTTGCTGGGGCATTTTGCCGAGCGGTACATCACCCGCATGCTGTCCGCCGCCAGGTCCTGCGGCACCTTGATGCTGATGGTCACCTGCTCGCCACCGGGGGCTGGGGCGAAGGTCGGTTGCTGCGCGCAGCCGCTGAGGCTGGCTAGCGCGAGCAGGGTGCCGCTGGCGCTATTGATCAGAAAGTTCATGCTCACTGGTCCTCTTCGTCGACACTATTGGGCAGCGTGATGCTCAGCTCGTCGGGGTGGCGGGTGGGGATGGCGCGGGTCATGCCGTGCTGGTCGGCCCCCCCTCGTAGACCTTGCGTTCGTGGGGGGGTGACGCGGTACTGCACAAAGGCGTACGGGCCACCATCGTGCTGGGTGACCTGGTAGGTCACCTGGTGTAGCGGGAACTGGCCGGGGTGGATCAGGATATTGCTCATGCCATCACTCCTCGGTCGGGCGCTTGCGGTAGATGTTTTCGGTGGGCTCGCCGACTGGTCGCTCCAGGCCGGCGAAGCGTTCGATCGCGTCGCCGCCGCCTTCCAGTTGTTCGGTCATCACCATTGCCTGGGGCAGTAACTGTTGCAGCGCGAGGAACAGCTCGTTGCGCTTGCGCTCCTCCTCGGGGCTTTTCGCAGACCCACTGGCCATCTGTTCCGTGAAGGCGGCGCGCTCATTCTTGCGCTCCAGCGGCAGGGTCGGGGCGCACAGCTCCAGCAACTGGTTGTGCAGGAAGGGCAGGTACTGCGAACTCATGAAGTGGTCCTTGGCGCTGACGCGATGGGAACCGGTTTCCGGGTTGCTGTAGGGTGGGAAGTACTGCTTCAGGCTGTCCCGCGACAGCGACTGAATGAAAGCCTTTTGCTGCTCGTTGGCGTACCGGCTCTTCTCGTCACTCAGGCTGGGCACCAGGTAGAGCTTGGTGATTTTCGCCAAGCGCCGGGTCAGTACGCGTTGTTGCGGCATGCGCGGGCCGTCATTGCCGCCCTGGACGGCGGGTTGTGTGTCGTTGCTTTGCATCGTCTGCTGGGCGGTGAAGAACAGCACCGGGTTGCCGTGGTGCCAGTACGGGTCGCCGAACTCCACGATCTTGCTGGCCAGCAGCTCGCCGGTGGACCACAGGTAGCCCAGGTCCGGCCCCAGCGGGCCGAGCGCCTGGTACAGCCAGTTGTCCAGCTCGGCTTCCGGCGGCACGCA
Organism: Pseudomonas sp.; assembly: GCF_002796985.1. Taxonomy (GTDB): domain Bacteria; phylum Pseudomonadota; class Gammaproteobacteria; order Pseudomonadales; family Pseudomonadaceae; genus Pseudomonas. The sequence continues at coordinate 120,898 of NZ_PEKX01000003.1, forward strand.
GGGGATCAGGTCGGCGTCGTTGATATGGCGGTAGTGTGTGAAACGCAAGTTCTGCATGGCCATGGCGGTGAAGGTGCGCGGCATGCCGTAGGTGTAGAGCAGGGGATCGCGGTCCCTCAGTTCAGCCGAGTGGATCAGACCCAATGCGCCGCCCAGGCTGTGGCCGCAGATGAATAGTTCTTTGTTAAATGCTTGGTCCTTTATTTTGATAAACCGATCAACAAAGAGCTTTTTCGCCACCTCAAACCCTTGTAGGAACCCGAAATGCACCTTGCCCTTGTTGGTCAGTTGAGTGCAGGGCGCCTTGGTTTCGCAGCGCGTGCCATCAGCCAGCACCGGCTGGTACTGCGCATCGGTCAGCCAGTCCCAGAACTCCGAGGTACCGCGCCAGGCCACCAGCAGTTGGGTCTTGTTGCTGACATAGAACAGTTGGGTGTCCTCGATGATGCGGAAGGGAATATTGGGCTCTCCCTTGGGCACCGACACCGTGCGCGCATCCAGCATCACTGCCGTGGTGTAGCGCTCGCTGAAGGGCACATCCACCACCAGCGCCGCTAGCCAGAGGCCGCCGGGCGTGGGGGGCGGGAAGGCCGGCGTTCGAGAGAGATCCAGGCATTGCCGGAAGAAGAACTCCTCTACCGAGCCTCTCAATTCGTTAGGCGGTCTCGGACGCTCGCGGCTGCGCTCCTTGAAGGTCGCGTCGGAGTAGGAAAGGTCCGCCATCAGGCCCAGGTTGTAGGCATTGGCCATGCTGTATTCGGGCTGGTGGTGCAACACCAGGTTCCAGGCGCGGAAGGGGCAGATTTCCAGCACATGGCGGCGGTTCAGTGCCTCAGCTGCAACGGTAAAGCCGCTGAACTTGGGATCAGGGAAGTGGAAGGCCGGGGGCTGTTCATCGGTCCAGTCGGAGTCGATAAGTGGAAGGCGGTCGCACAATTGGCCAATGCGCAGGTAATGGTGGGCATAACCAGCTTTCCGCGCCTGTTTTTCCGCTGGTGAGTCCGGTGCTGGCGGGCCGTAGCTATAGGCGTACACCGGCTCCCGAAGTTTTTCCCCACGCGTGGCGCGCAAGCGGCGGGTCTGCATGACCTCCGCCAGCGGGTCCGCAGATAGCCACAAGGTCACGGCAATGGGATGGAGGCCCTCCAGGCGGATCACCCCTTTGGCATCGCTTTGGCCGCTGAACTCGGGGATCAATCCGCAGCGCGTTGCCTCGTTGCTCGCTCGATAAGGTTGGTGCGGCAGCGGGTCGCCTTGTTCGTCGAGCAAATGGAATTCCAGCCAGTGGCGAATCTGCGTGCCACGAACGATGACTGTTTTGACTGCGCAGATGGTATCAGTGCGATGGGTATATTCAGACATAAGAGATCATCCCTGTGTACATTTTTAATTCCTAAATTAATCTTTTTGACTAGTTGCTCATTTTTATAAAGCTTGGTCCTGATCTCGTTTTTATAGTATCGCCGTTCGGATATGTGTATTGTGGAATTTCATCTTTGTTTTTGGTTTTTGGGCCTTGTGAGTAAAGGGTCTTGTTGGAGTGAAACGTTGGCTTGAAAGTTATTGTCTTGGCATTTATTGATTTGTAGGAGAAAACATCTTGCCTCCCTAGTATTATTATTCTTTTTTTGTAACCACCCAGAAAGCTTTCGGATACCCACGGGTAGTATTCTTTTTCTATGGTTATATCTCCGCTCTGCTCTGTGATACGCTCCATGCTTCTTCTTTGAGGGAGGTTGTCGTCAAATATGACTATTACCCCGCCACCCCAGGCATACTCGGCGTCCAAGCCAAACTGTGCCGTATTCTCGTAGTGCACCCCAAAGGTCACGTTACTTAGTTTCCATTGGCAGGCACCGCCGCCGTCCCTGGCCAGCTTCGCTTCGTACAGGTCGCTCTGCCCCACCTGCCGGGGCTCCACGTCAATAGGGTAGAACCCGTCTATCTCGTAGGGCACGCCATCGGCGGATTCCTTGCTGGGGCACTTGGCCGAGCGGTACATCACATGCATGGTGTCCGCCGCCAGGTCCTTGGGTACTTTCACGGTGACCGTCACTTGCTCGCCATTGGGCGGAGGCGAGAAAACAGCAGTCTGCGCACAGCCGCTGAGGCTGAAAGACAGAAGTACTGTCGCTGCACTTCTTGCAATCGCTAACTTCATCTAAAACTCCTGAAAACCATCCAAAGTCGCCATATAGAGCCGGGCATGAATTAATCACTGAAAATGGCGTGAGCACTGATCCAGACCTTTCCCCGAAAAACCCCGGAGAAAGCATCCACCACAAAGGAAAACGAAACACTTATAAAACAAAGCGAAATACTCATACCGCAGACACCCTTCACAGGCCCCAGTCAGTGATCATAAAAACCCGCCAGCGCACCCTGACAGGAGCAAAATGGGCCGCGAACAATCATTGCAAACAAGGATGCGTAACCGGCAGTTTCGGAGAAGAGCAAGGACATCGCAGAGGGTTTAATAACCTTGATCACCCAATGTTGACCCAAGCACCTAATCGCTGGCCCGCATGGTGTGAATTGAGCCGAATAAATAACGCGGAAGTTCATCAAGCAGGCATCCTTGTCGGCAAAGAGCCTGCTTTTAACTGATTCAGTAGCCGGGCCGCGATAGGCTGCATCTGAATTGCGTTGGCGAATCGGCGTCAGCTTTTGCTGTCAGCCATATCCAGCCGCGCTGTGGCTTGTACTGAATAAAAAACGGGCCACCCTGCTTGCACAGAGTGGCCCGTTCGTTTGAAGCCAACTCAGGAAGCGCTGATCGCCCTCGGGTCTTCGCCGCGGTACAGACGCTCGATCAGCTCGGCGCGCGAAGCGAGGATGGCACGCTGGTTCAGCGAGCCCTTGTCGGTGATTTCGCCCTTGTCGATCGAGGGTGCCTCATCCAGCAGCGCGACCCAGCCGAAGAAGTTGGCGTTGCCGGTGGCCTGCAGGTTGAGCTGCGCCAGCCAGTCGGCGAACCAGGCACGCACCCGCTCGCTGCCCAGCACCTCGGCATCGCTGGCCTGCGCCCCCAGGCCGGCCAGCGAGCGGCATCCGGCCAGACGCGGGAACACCAGCAGCGCCAGGCCGGGGCGATCCGGCGCCAGCAGCACCACGTCCTGCACATAGCGCGAACCGGCCAGCACGGCGCGGGTGCGCAGCGGCCCGACGTTGACGAATACCCCGGAGGACAGCTTGAAGTCCTCGGCCAGGCGGCCGTCGAACATCAGCCCCAGCTGCGGGTTGCTCTCGTCCGCCAGGCGCAGCGCGTCGCCGGAGCAGTAGTAGCCCTCCTCGTCGAAGGCTTTGGCGTTCTGCTCGGGGTTGCGCCAGTAGCCGCGCATCAGGTTCGGCCCGCGGTAACGCGCTTCCAGCTTGCCTTCCACCGGCACCAGCTTGACCTCGCAACCGGGCGCCGGCAGGCCGACATAGCCGGCCACCGACAGCGGCCCGGTGGTGAAGGTGCAGGACGGTGCCGCCTCGGTCATGCCCAGGCCGGCCATCATGCGGATGCGCTCGCCGCAGTGGGCTTCGGCCAGTCGGTCGAGGCGATCCCAGATGTCCTGGGACAGCCCGGCAGCGGCGAAGAAGAACAGCCGGATATCGGCGAAGAAGCGCTCGCGCAGTTCAGCATCGCGCTCCAGCGCACTGGCCAGCTCCTCCCAGCCACGGGGCACGGTGAGGTAGGCCGTTGGCGAGATTTCCTTGAGGTTGCGCAGGGTCTCGTCGAAGCCCTGCGGCGTCGGCCGGCCGTCGTCGATATAGAAGCTACCGCCGTTATACAGGGCGATACCCAGGTTGTGGCTGCCGCCAAAGGTGTGGTTCCACGGCAGCCAGTCCACCAGCACCGGCGGTTGCTGGGCGAACTCGGGGAAGGTCTGCAACAGCATCTGCTGGTTCGCACAGAGCATCCGCTGAGTGGTCGGCACCGCCTTGGGCAGCTTGGTCGAGCCAGAGGTGAAGAGGAACTTGGCAATCGTCTCGCCATCGGTGGCGGCGAAGGCGGCGTCCGCTGCGCCGCAATCCGGCGCGTCCAGCAGTTCGTCGAAGGTACGGCAACGCCTGCCCGGCACTTCACCACGGCCGAACAGCAGCGGCAGCTCAGCATCCAGCACCGCCTCGATGGCGCGGGCGAAGGGCCTGGCATCGGCGGCGAACACCAGCCCCGGCTGCAGCAACTGGACGATGTGGCGCAGCTTGGCGAAGTCCTGGGAGACCAGCGAATACGCCGGCGACACCGGGCAATAGGGAATCCCGGCGTACATCGCGGCGAAGGCCAGTTGCAGGTGTTCAAGGTCGTTGCCCGACAGGATCAGCAGCGGCCGCTCCGGCCCCAGCCCATAGGCCAGCAGGTTCTCGGCGATGCGGCGGGTGCTGTCGAGCATCTGCGCGTAACTGATACGGCGCCACTGGCCCGAGCCGTCGCGGGCGGCGACGAAAGTCTGTTGCGGGCGCTCGGCAGCCCAGTGCTGCAAGCGCTCCAGCAGGCGCTCGGGCAGCGGCGCGAGGGCCTCGCGAGCGCGCAGGTAGAGGGTGCCGTCAGCCTCGCGGCGGACCTCCACCTGAGGATGACCGATAGCGACCCGCCGATATCCCGGACGGGCGTTGGATGCGACATTCATGGGAGCGTCTTCCGTAAAGGCACGCCACCGCGCCCAGCGGCACGGTGGCGGGAATATTGTTCTTGTTCTGCCCGGCGTCCTGCCGGGCAATCGTATCCGCAGCCCGGATCGGCGGCTCAGATCGGCGGCTCAAATGGGATAGTGGCGCGGCGTGGTTTGCAGGGTGATCCAGCGCAGCTGGGTGAAGTGGTCGATGGCGGCACGGGAGCCGAAGCTGCCGTAGCCGCTGGCCTTGACCCCGCCGAAGGGGATCTGCGCCTCGTCGTGCACGGTCGGCCCGTTGATATGGCAGATGCCCGACTCGACGCGCCGCGCCAGGTTCAGCGCGCGCGCCTGGTCGCGGCTGAAGATCGCCGCCGACAGGCCGTACTCGCTGTCGTTCGCCACCCTCAGGGCTTCCTCGTCACCATCCACCCGGATCACCGAGAGCACCGGGCCGAAAGATTCCTCGGCGTACAGGCGCATCTGTGGCGTCACCCCGTCGAGCAGCGCCGGCTGCATCACCGCGCCCTCGAAATCGCCACCGCAGAGCAGGCGTGCGCCCTTCTCCAGCGCGTCGTCGATCAGCCCACGAATGCGCCGGGCCGAGGCGGCATCCACCAGGCTGCCGAGTACCGAAGCCGGGTCGGTAGGGTGGCCGGCGCGCAGGCTGGCGGTCTTCTTCGCCAGGCGTTCGACGAAATCGTCGGCGACGCGCCGGTCGACGATCAGCCGCTCGGTGGACATGCAGATCTGCCCCTGGTTGAAGTAGCCACCGAAGGCTGCCGCCTCGACGGCTGCATCCAGGTCGGCGTCGTCCAGCACCAGCAGCGGCGCCTTGCCGCCCAGTTCCAGCAGAGCCGGCTTGAGGTGGCGCGCGCACAGCTCGCCAATGACACGGCCGACGCGGGTCGAGCCGGTGAAGTTGACGCGCTTCACCGCCGGGTTGGCGATCAGCCGTTCCACCAGCACGGCGGCATCTTCCGGGGCATTGCTCAGGACGTTGACCACGCCATCGCCCACGCCCGCGTCGTGCAGCACCTGGCCGATCAGCCGGTGTACCGCCGGGCATTGCTCGGAAGCCTTGAGCACCACGGTATTGCCGCAGGCCAGCGCCATCGCCAGGGCGCGCGTGGCGAGAATCACCGGAGCGTTCCAGGGAGCGATGCCGAGCACCACGCCAGCCGCCTGGCGCATGGCCATGGACAGCGAGCCGGGCACATCGGAGGGGATCACCTCGCCGAGAATCTGCGTGGTCATGCCGGCGGCCTCGCGCAGGATGCCGGCGGCCAGGTGCACATTGAAACCGTACCAGTTGGCCATGGCGCCGGTTTCCCGCGCGCCGGCGGCAACGAACTCGGCGCTGCGCGCTTCCATCAGCCGCGCGGCTTCCAGCAGGCGCGTGCGGCGCTCGCCGGGGCCGAGCGCCGACCAGGCGGGAAACGCCGCAGCGGCGGCGGCCACGGCGGCATCGGCATCGTCCAGGGTAGCGGCGGCGGCGAGGCTGGCGGGCTCACCGGTCAGCGGGTCGAGCCGGGTGAAGGTGCGGCCATCGCTGGCAGGCAAGGCGCGGCCGCCGATCAACAGCGAGACGGGGTTCATGCAGCGGTTCCTCTTGTCATTGTTCTGGCCGCGGAGCGTGGGCCCCGCGGTGGCTGTTCAGCGGCGGTAGGCTTCCAGGCCCGGCTTGATGCTCTTGTCGTCGAGGAACTGCTTCAAGCCCTGCTCGCGGCCATGTTCCGGGTCACGCAGCTGGGCCTGGTCGAGCTTGGCGTAGAGGTAGTCTTCGCTCTGCTCCCAGGTCAGCTCGCGGCAACGCTTGAAGCCGTTCTTCGCCGCGCGCAGCACCACCGGGTTCTTGTCCAGCAGGTCAGCGGCCAGTTCCAGCACCGCATCGCGCAACTCGGCCAGCGGCACGCTGCGGTTGACCAGGCCCATCTGCGCGGCCTTGCGGCCGTCGAAGGTCTTGCCGGTCATGATGTAGTACAGCGATTCGCGGTGGCCCACGGTGTCGGCCATGGCCTTGCTCACCAGGTTTCCCGGCGGGATGCCCCAGTTGATTTCCGACAGGCCGAACACCGCTTCGTCCGCAGCGATGGCCAGGTCGCAGGCCACCAGCGGGCTGAAGCCGCCGCCGAAGCACCAGCCGTTGACCATGGCGATGGTCGGTTTGGAGTACAGGCGCAGCAGCTTCCACTGCCACTCGGAGGCGTCGCGGCGGATGCGTTCCTGGAGGATTTCCGGGCCGGCATCCACTTCGCGGAAGTATTCCTTGAGGTCCATCCCCGCCGTCCACGCGCTACCGGCGCCGGTCAGCACCAGCACACGGGCGTCGGCATCCTGCTCGACGGTTTCCAGCACGTCGCGCATTTCGCGGTTGAGCGTGGGGCTCATGGCGTTGCGCTTTTCCGGACGGTTCAGGGTGACCCAGGCGATGCCGGCATCCACTTCAACGGTAACGGTCTGCCAGCGGCCTTCGTACTTGTTCATGTCTCACCTTTTGCTCTTGTTGTGCTTGGTGGAAAACAAGCTATGCGGGAATTTTAGTTATGTCAATTAACTATTATCGCAAGTCAACAGCACCGCCATGAGCCGTTCGCGCACGAGAGGAGCAATCGGCTCGGCGCGCAGAACACCCGCTTCGTCTCGCGCCCAGACACGCTCGTCATGCCCTTCCACGCGCAGCTCGCCGTCGGCGCCACGCAGCCGGTGGCGCAGCCCGAAGCTGCTACGCCCGAGGCGCACCAGGTTGGTTTCAATGGACAGAAGATCGCCGAACCGGCTGGGCCTGAGAAATTTCGAGCGAGTCTCCAGCATCGGCCAGCCGAGGATGCCGTGGCGCTTCATGGCCTCGCTCAGGGGCACGCCGAGACCGTCGAAGAAGGCATCGGTAGCGCGGTTGAAGTAGGCGAAGTAGTTCGGGTAGAAGACGATCCCAGCCGGGTCACAGTCGCCCCAGCTGATCTCGACATGGATGACGCTGGTCATGTTGCCGCTCTCGTTATCATGAGATTTAATTAACATGATTAACGATATGATCGAGCCTCAGCCACGTCAACGGTAGCATCAATATCAGCTCAGGGCGTCAGACCGTCGTACAAGGCCTGAGGCAGCTGGCGCACCTGCAAGTCACCCGGCCAGCCCCCTCGAACTCGCACCACCGGACTCCGTACTGCTCCGGCTTGAAGGCGGCGAACCCGCCGCACTTCAGGTTGCAGCGTGGCGGGGACCGTCAGAACGGCACGGTCAGCTTGACCCAGTACGCGTCGCCCTGGGCGCGGTTGCGCACCTCGGTTTCCTTCGACCACTTGGCGGTGACGAACCAGCCGTCGTTGCCGCTGTATTTGATCGACGGGCCGACGGCGAAGCTGCGGCCCTTGTTGTCCTCGATGCGCTCGCCGTCCTGGCGGTCATCCGTAGTCTGCCGGTAGTAGTAGCCGCCCAGGCCGGCCACCCAGCCATTGCCAAAGCCCCAACCCACCGCGTAGTCGACATGGAATTCCTGCCCCGAGCGGTAATCGGTGTCGGGGTTCTTGCGGTTGAAGTCGTACATCACCTTGGCGTCGGCATTGAGCCCGGCGGGGTCGACGTAGGTCATCGCATACACCGGCTCGAACACCCAGTAGTTGCGGCCGGGGTTGGCCAGGTCGTTTTTATCGTAGCGGCCGGTGGGGGCGATCATGTCGAAGGCCAGGATGCTGTGGAACTTGTCGCTGTGGTGGAAGCCCAGGGCCGGGCCGAAGATCGCGTCGCCCAGCCCGCTGTTGCGCTGCGACTGGCCATTGAGCTTCACCTTCACGTCCACCAGCGGGACGATGGCGTGCAGCGCGAAGCTGCCGCCCAGCAGGCTGTAGTCGCTGACCCAGATCAGCCGGGGAACGATGGCGTTGGCGCGCACGCTGAAGTCCACCGGCAGCTTTTCGCCGTCATTGCCGCGCAGGTTGTCGGCCTCGTAGTGGTTGACGAACAGCTGACCGTAGAAGCCCGGCGGTGGCATCGCGCCGGACATGTAGTTCTCCGCGCCCAGCGGGTAGGACGTGCCACCGCCCTCGGTGGCGTGGGACAGGTTGGCGGCGCCGAACAGCGTGGCGCAGGCAGTGAGGCGGAGCAGGTTCGCAAGGGTGGGAGTCATCGGGTCAACCTTTGTTGTTGTTATCGGTCGGGCGCACGCCGGCTCCCCGCTCATGCGAGGTGCCGGGTGCTACGGGTTCGGATGTGCTTGATCAGATGCGTTTGAAGAGCGCCGAGCGCTGGCTCTCGCCAGCGCCATCGGCGGCGCTGTAGAAGCGCTCCATGAAGATGTCGCGCTCGAACAGGCGGCCCTGCATCAGGCAGGTGATGGCCGCGTCGATCATCGGCGGCGGCCCGCACAGGTAGGCCTTGTGTCCGCTGAAGCGACCGTCGAAGTGATGCCGGGCGGCGTCATGGACGTAGCCGTGGTAGCCGCTCCACTCGGCATCCGTGGCGGCCTGGCTGAGGGCCGGCACGTAGGTGAAGTTGGCGTGGCGGGCGGCCAGTTCCTCGAACAGCTCGCGGTTGTACAGTTCAGCGAGGGTACGGGCGCCCTGGAACAGGGTGATGCGCCGCGTATCGCCCTGCGCCAGCAGGTCGAGGATCATTGACTGCGGGCTGGAAAGCCCCGAACCGCCAGCGATGAAGATCAGGTCGCCGGGCTGCGAGCTGCGCACGAAGAACTGGCCATAGGGGCCGGAGAGTTCCAGCTCGTCGCCCACCTGCAATTGCTGGTGGATATGCGCGGTAGCGACCCCGCCCTCCACCCGTCGCACATGCAGTTCCACTTCGTCCGGGCGGTCCGGCGAATTGGCCAGGGAGAATGCCCGCGTGCCCTCGATACCCGGCAGCTGCAGGTTGACGTACTGCCCGGCCTGGAAGGCCATCGGTCGGTCGAGCTTCAAGTGCACGCCGCGAATGGTCGGCGACAACTCCACCAGGCCGGTGACCACCGCACGGTAGTCCTCCACCGGGTGGCCGGCGAAGTCCGGGTCGACATCGACATCGGCCTCGATCACCAGGTCGCTGCGGGGGATGGCGCAGCAGGCGAGGACCTTGCCCTCGTCGCGCTCCATGTCCATCAGCGCGAAGGACGAAGCGGCGCCGAGGTCGACCTCGCCTTCGAGCACCTGGCACTTGCAGGTGGCACAGGTGCCGTGGCCGCAGGCGAAAGGCAGCCAGACGCCCTGGCGCAGGGCGGCCTGGAGGATGGTCTGGCCCTCCTCCACCTCGATCTGTTCGCCGGTGGGTTCGATGGTGACTTGGTAGCTCATGGCGGCGCTCCTCAGTTGCGGCTGCCGCCCAGGCCTTCGAGGCCGGGGGTGTGCAGGTGCAGCAGGCTCTTGTGGGCGACACCGTTGTCGGTCAGGCCGCGTACCGGGTCAGGGGTGAACGGTTGGTCGTCCAGGCGCCATTGGGCGGCGGCGAAGTCGACCTGCGCGGCATCCGGGTGCTGCGAGATGGCCGGCTTGACCACCTGTTCGACGAATTCGGCGAACGGCTGAGTCGGGTTCACCGGCAGGGTGAAGGGCGCGCAGAACAGCAGGTGGTTTTCCCAGCACAGGTAGACCAGCTGCGCGCCGTGGAAGTTGGCCTGGCGGTCCAGGGGCTGGGCGGTGTAGGTGCCGATGGCGATCACGGACATGGCGATGTTCCTCTTGTTCTTGTCGGAAGCGGGGCGCGGCCTGCGCGCCCCGCTGCGGTTCAGCCGGTCTTGCGTGTGGCGCCCTGCAGGTCCTGCCAGCGCTGGTGTTCGGGGGAGCCCTGGTACTCGAAGTTGTCCTGGCCGGGGGCGATGTTGTAGTAGTCGCGCACCACCGCCTCGACGTCGCCGCCTCCACAGTTGCCCTGGAGGATCTGGTGCACCGGCAGCCAGGCCTGCACGTACTTCTCCGGTTCAAAGGTGAAGATGTCGCAGCAGCCATCGGAGCAGAAGTGATAGCGCTCGCCCTCATGCAGCACGCTGCGGTGGCTCAGGGTCGTGGGGTCGTCCGGCTCGGTGAAGGCCAGGGGGATCTGGCATATCTGGCAGAGCATCGGCAGGGTCGGGTTGTAGAAGCGCTCGCCGCGCGCCTGCAGGTCGCGCCAGTGCTCGTAGCGCGGGCGGTAGTACTGGTCGAAGGTGTCCGGGTACTTGGCCGAGAGCCAGTCCAGCTCTTCGTCGGTGGGCACCCAGGTATGGAAGTTGGTGGCCTGGCTGTACTGGTAGAAGATCGACCACGCCTGGTGGGTGATGTGCTCCTTGCCGATGGTGGTCTGTTCGACGTACTTGGGCGGGCGGATGCCGTAGCGCTCCAGGTCCTTGAACAGCGCGCCGCCGGCCTCCTCGAAGTACACCTCCCAGGCCTCGGCCCAGGACATGACTTTGTTCGGCAGCATGTAGTCCATCATCATCCCGACCAGGGTCAGCAGGCGGTAGCCGCGCCAGAACCACTTGTCGATCCAGCGCTGGACGATGGGCACGTTGTCCTCGTGCTGCTCCAGCAGGAACTTGATCACCTCAAGGCCCAGGGTCATGTGCCGGGCCTCGTCGGACTGCGCCGAGAAACCGAAGGTGACGGTGGCCATGTCGCCGTTGAAGGCCGCGCCGGACATGAAAGGCACGAACAGCAGGTTGGTCAGCACGTACTCGAAGGAGAACGAGATGGCCGTGAGGAACTCGAACGGGCCGGCGGTGCGGGCATCCTCGAAGAACGACTTGGGCACCGAGAGGAACCACACGCGGTCGTGCATGTGGGCGAAATCATGCAGGCCGTTGAAGTGCTTGTTGTAGTGGCTCATCGCGTGAACCTGGGTCTGCACATGGCGCAGCTCGTCGATCGCCTGCATTTGGCAGGCGACCCGCGCGCCGGCGCCGCCGAAGTGCCGACCGACCCGCGCAAAGCCCTGGTAGGCCTGGTACTCCAGGGGCGTGACGCCGCACAGGAAGAGCTTCAGCGCGTTGACATAGCGGGCGTCGGAAATATTCTGGTGGCCGTTGTTCTGGGCGAAGGCGTCGAAGATCGCGTAGAGCTTCTTCTCCTTCTCGGCCTGGTACTTCCAGTAGGCATCCATGGTCAGGCGGAAGGGGTCTTCCCACTTGTCCCAGTCGGTGATCTTGATGCCCTCGAAGCGCTCGTAGGGGTAGATGTCTTCCTTGCTCTGGTAGCTCGGCTCCCAGCCGAGGTCGCGGGTCAGGCAGCGGTACTTGTCTTTCTGGTTCAGGCGTTTGGCGGCCATGGTGGGTCTCCGGATTCTTGTCGTTGTACGGATCAGTTCCAGTGCAGGGCGAAGCGGTCCTCGTCCTCCTCGACGTTGCCGCCGAGGGTGATCACGTCGATCAGCATTTCCTGCACGTCCCATTCGCGGCCGATCTTTTCCTCCACCGTGGCGCGATGGATATCCAGGCGGCCTTCGGCCTGCACGCGGATCATCGCCGGCTGGTGCTGGACCTCGGCGTGAGGGTTGTCCTGGACGATGGCCTCGACGATGTAGCGGGCGGCGTCGTTGTCCTGGAAGGCGATGTAGACGAGGGAAGTCATGCGGCGGCTCCGGTCAGGCCAAGTTTCTTCAGGCGGGCGCCGAAGGCGTTGTCGATGGCATCGAGGGCCTCGCGGCCGGGACCGATCTCTGCCAATGGGGCAAGAGCTTCCAGGGCGCGGGCACGCCACTGGGCGACCCAGCCTTCGATCAGTTGGCGGTTCGGCTCGCTCTCGGCGGCCACGGTCTTGACCAGGGCGTCGACCCAGCGCTGGCTCTCGGCGAACCACAGGCGCATGAACTCGGTGAGCATGCCCACCTGCCCTGCCCCCTCGGCGACCAGCTGGGCGTCGAAGCGCTCGAACAGCAGCGGGTAGAGCAGGCCGTCGCTGACCAGGTTCTGCGCCAGGCTCAGCTCGAACCAGTCGCGCACTACCAGCGTGTCTTCGACGTAGCGGCGCACGCCCTGCCAGGCCGGCTCCTCCAGCCAACGCTGCTTGGTCTCGGCCAGCAGCGCCAGGCCGTCGTCCTCCAGCAGCAGGCCGATGCGCGACAGGTACTGGGCAATGGCCAGGCGGTCGGTGGCCTGGAACATGTGCATCTGGGTGACGCTGGTGCCAAAGGCGTCGGCGGCGATACCGCTGTTGTTCATGTTGGCGCCCAGCTCGGCATGGCGCAGCGGCAGCAGAAGTTGGGCGATCAGCGCACGCTTTTGCTCGGGCAGCTGCGCCAGCAGTTCACGCTTCTCGCAGAAGGCGAAATCATGCTCGGCGTTCTCCTGCATCCGCGCGCGGGCCTGGACGTAGGCGCCGTAGTAGTACTGGCGCGGGTCGCTGACGGCGTACCAGTCGGCCATGCGCACGGCGGTGCGGGTGGGGTCGTTGAGCAGCTTGTCCGGCTGCCACAGCGGACGGTAGTGGAAGTTGGTGGCCGCCTCGATGTCGAAGCTGGCTTCCTGGTAGCGGCTGGCCGGCTTGTCGCCGAAGCGCCGGCGGGTATGGCTGAAGGTCTGGCGGATCGGCTCGACCGTGGCCGTCTTGATCTCGATGCTCATGCAAGGCGTCCTGTACTTGTTGTTGTGGGAAAGCGACGCGCGGCGGGTACGCGCGTCAGTCGTCCTGGCCGCGGCTCTCGCCGTAGCGCCACTTCTCCATGTCAGCGTCGACGGCGGCGGCCATCGTCGCGTCCATGTGGCGGACCCGGTTGCTTTCGCAGAAGCTGGCGAAGGCGGCACGCGGCAGGACCAGCTCGACGAACAGGTCCGGATAGCCGATGGCGAAGTCGAACTCGACGAAGGTGGCGTCCGGCTCGCTGCGTACGCGGACGTAACGCGGCATCTGCTCGAAGGAAGTGCTGGCTGAGGTCATGGGGCGTGCTCCGGTGGGCTCGCCAGGACCAGAGCAACGGCTGTGCCAGGCCCGTTCGCAAGCACTCAATCAAACGCTCAACAAATTGATTTAAAAGGAGTTATTTCAATCGAACAGGACGAGTACAAGGCAATCCGCAGCCACCACGCGAACCGTTTGCGCCGGCCCGGATTGATCATTTGCTCAATCGCCGGCCGGCCGCTGGAGCAAATGGCGAATGCCTTGCCCGATTGACTTTTCGCCCGCTTTCAGGCGGCTTAGAAAGAAGAGAGAACGACCCGCGCCTTGCCTGATTCGCCGAGGTCGTCCCGGCACGTACCACACCCCGCCATTGCCTGGGCGGAGCGTGCCGCCACCCCATACAACTACAACCAAGGGGCGCAACCGATGATCACGCAGTACAGGGCGCCGGAGCCCGCACCGGCGCTGAAGGACCTCACCGAACGGGTCCGCTTCCTCGGCACCGAGGGCAAGATCTGGCTGGACGAGCAGCGCATGCTGCTGGTGCAGGCGTCGATGATGGCCGGCATGCGCCGCGAGCTGATCGAGATGCTCGGCGTCGAGCGCGCCAAGGGCTTCTTCCTGCGCCTGGGCTACCAGTCCGGCCTGCGGGACGCGGAGCTGGCGCGCAAGCTGCGCCCGCAGGGCAACCCGGTGGAGATGTTTTTCATCGGCCCGCAGCTGCACTCGCTCAAGGGCATGGTCAAGGTGCGCCCGCTGCAGTTGGAGATCGACCTGGAGAACGGTCACTTCTACGCCGACATCGAATGGCAGGACAGCTTCGAGGTGGAGAACTGCCAGTTGGAAAACCTCCACTCCGACCAGCCGACCTGCTGGATGCTGCTGGGTTATGCGATCAGCTACAGCTCGTTCTTCCTCGGCCGCCAGGTGCTCTACAAGGAGGTCAGCTGCCGCGGCTGCGGCGACTCCCAGTGCCGTATCGTCGGCAAGCCGGTGGAGCAATGGGAAGACGCCGAGACCTTCCTGCGCTATTTCCAGAGCGACCCGATCATCGACGAACTGCAAACCCTGCAGGTACAGGTGGCGAACCTGCGCCAGCGCCTGCAGCAGGAAGCCGGGCAGTTCTACGGCATCGGCCAGGCGGCGGTGTACCGCCGCTGCTGCGCGTTGATCGACAAGGTCGCGCCGGGCAAGGCCTCGGTGCTGCTGCTGGGCGAGACCGGGGTCGGCAAGGAAGTCATCGCGCGCAGCCTGCACCTGCGCAGCGAGCGCGCCGGCGGCCCCTTCGTTGCGCTGAACTGCGCGACCATCCCGCCGGACCTGATCGAGGCCGAGCTGTTCGGTGTCGAGAAAGGCGCTTACACCGGCGCCCAGCAATCACGCATGGGGCGCTTCGAGCGAGCCCATGGCGGCACCCTGTTCCTCGACGAAATCGTCGAGCTCACGCCCCGCGCCCAGGCCAGCCTGCTGCGCGTGCTGCAGGAAGGCGAGCTGGAGCGTGTCGGCGACACGCGCACCCGGCAGATCGACGTACGGGTGATCGCCGCCACCCACGAGAACCTGGAGCAGGCGGTCAAGCAGGGGCGTTTCCGCGCCGACCTGTTCTACCGGCTGAACGTCTTCCCGGTACACATCCCCGCCCTGCGCGACCGCCGCGAAGACATCCCACTGCTGATCGAACACTTCCTCGGGCGCCTGCACGAAAGCTACGGCAAGAAGACCCGCGGCCTCAGCGACCGGGCCCTGGAGGCCTGCCTGAACCACGACTGGCCGGGGAACATCCGCGAGCTGGAAAACCTCATGGAACGCGGCGTGATCATCACCGACGAGAACCAGAGCATCGGCCTGGACGCCCTCTTCCCCCACGCTCCGCCGCCCGCCGACAGCATCGGCCTGGGCAGCGACGGGCGCCTGGTGGCGGCCGGCGAGCAGAGCGTTCCGGACTGGATCGCGCAGATCATCGACAGCGGCATCCGCCTGGAAGCCGTGGAGGAAGCCCTGATGCAGGAAGCCATGGCGCGCTGCCGGCAGAACGTCTCCGAAGCCGCCCGCCTGCTCGGCATGACCCGCCCTGCCCTGGCCTACCGGTTGAAGAAAGCACCGGGTGACAGCGCGGCCGCCACCCCTTGAGCATTTGAGCAATGCACCCGGCGCGCCTTGATCAAATGGTCGACCGCGCGCCGGGAAAGTCTCGCCCGCCAGCGAGTAAACTCCTTATATTTCAATAATATGGAAACATGGCACTGCATTTGCTCAACGGTCTGTCACCCATAACAACAACGACCGATGAGGTGCCCCATGACTGTAAGGATTTCCCACACTGCCGAAGTCCGCAGCTTCTTCGAGCAGGCCGCCGGCCTCACCCATGAGCAGGGCAGCCCGCGCCTGAAGCAGATCGTCCTGCGCATCCTGCAGGACAGCGCAAAGCTGATCGAAGACCTGGCCATCAGCGACGACGAATTCTGGACCGCCGTCGACTACCTCAACCGCCTCGGCGCACGCGGCGAGGCCGGGTTGCTGATAGCGGGCCTGGGTATCGAACACTTCCTCGACCTGCTCAACGACGCCCGCGACCAGCAGGCCGGCCATACCGGCGGCACCCCGCGCACCATCGAAGGCCCGCTGTACGTGGCCGGCGCGCCGCTGTGCGAAGGCGAGGCGCGGCTCGACGACGGCCTCGATCCGGGTACGCCGATGCTGCTGCAAGGCCAGGTGCTGGACCTCGATGGCCAGCCGGTCGCCGGCGCCATCGTCGATGTCTGGCACGCCAACACCCAGGGGCTGTATTCCTACTTCGACCCGAGCCAGTCGGAGTACAACCTGCGCCGACACATCCGTACCGACGCCCAGGGCCGCTACCGCGCGCGCAGTATTGTCCCCAGCGGCTACGGTTGCCCCGCCGACGGCCCGACCCAGGAGTGCCTCGACCAGCTCGGCCGCCACGGCCAGCGCCCGGCACACATCCACTTCTTCATCTCGGCGCCGGGCCATCGCCACCTCACCACGCAGATCAACCTCTCCGGCGACCAGTACCTGTGGGACGACTTCGCCTACGCCACCCGTGACGGCCTGGTCGGCGAGGTGACCTTCGCCGAAAACAGCGCCCACGGCATCGCCGGCCGTGTCGCCGAACTCAGTTTCGACTTCCGCTTGCAGAAGGCTTCGACCAGCGAGGACGAACAGCGCAGCCAGCGGCCGCGTGCGCTGCAGGTCGGCTGAAGCGACGACAGCGGTCCGCGCGAGCGGCCGCTGTCGTGATCGACACTTTGCGCAGGGAAGCCAGCGCCTGGCTCCCTGCGGCTGGCGCTCACTCCGCCATGTTCAGGTCCGGCAGCTTCTGCTGGAACATCCGCGTCGCGCTGGCCAGGCAGATCAAGCCCAGGCCCATCCAGCCGAAGCCGATCAGGAAGGACATCCCCGACAGGCTCGACCAGAGCCAGATGGTGCTGAGGAAGCCCACCGCCGGCAGCGCGCCGTAGCGCAGGTAGTTGCCCTTGCCGGTGAGGCGCTCATCGACCAGGTAGTGCTTGATCACCGCCAGGTTCACCGCCGAGAAGGCGAACAGCGCGCCAAAGCTGATCATGTTGGCGACGGTATCCAGGGTGACGAACAGCGCGATCAGCGAGAGCAGGCTGATCAGCAGGATCGCATTCGCCGGCACGCGCTTCTTCGTCACCAGCTTGCCGAACACGCGGGGCAGCGCGCCGTCCCGGCCCATGGCAAACAGCACGCGGGAGACGCTGGCCTGGGAGACCATCGCCGAGGCGAAACAGCCGGCCACATAGGTAGCGGTGAAGAAGGTCACCAGCCACTCGCCGCCAATGCGGCGCAGCACGTCCAGCGACGCCGAGTCGGCATCGGTGAGTGCCTGCCACTGGGGGAACACCAGCTGGCCGAAGTAGGCCATGACGATGAACAGCACACCGCCGATCAGGGTCACCAGCATGATCGCCGCGGGAATCTGCCGGCGGGGCTCGGGCGTCTCCTCGGCCATGGTCGAGACGGCATCGAAGCCGAGGAACGACAGGCACAGCACCGCCGCGCCGGACATCACCAGCGGCAGGCTGAAGTGCTCGTCATAGAAGGGCTGGATCAGCGGCACCGGCTCCGCCTGGGCGCCAAGGTGGCTCAGCGACAGCGCGATGAACACCACCACGAACACCATCTGCGCAACGATCAGTACCCAGTTGACCCGGGTGATCGATTCGATACCGACGAGATTGAGCAGAGTCACCAGCGCGATGGAACCGAGGATCCACACCGACAGCGGCACGGAGGGGAAGTAATCGGTCATGTAGATGCCGATCAGCAGGTAGCTCAGCAGCGGCAGGAAGATGTAGTCCAGCAGCAGGGTCCAGCCGGCCATGAAGCCGAATGCGGCGCCGAAGGTCTTGCGCGTGTAGCTGTAGACCGACCCCGAATACGGGTGCGCCTGCACCATGCGCCCGTAGCTATAGGCGGTCAGCAGCATGGCGGCCAGGGTAAAGAGGTAGGCCGCCGGCAGGTGGCCCTTGCTCATCCGGGTCACCAGGCCGTAGGTGGTGAAGACCGCCAGCGGCACCATGTAGGCCAGGCCGAACAGCACCAGCGCCGGGATGCCCAGCGATTTGCGGAAGGCCCGGGAGGACGAGGCTGGGCCGTGGGGTTGATGGGCAGGCAAGGAAGTATCGGAAGTGCTTGTTGTTGTTTTCATGGCTGACTCATGGAAGGCGAGCGTCTGACGCTCGTGGGACGGGAACGGCTCGATGCCGGTCGAGGCTTCCTGCGTGGCGGTCGGGTGCCAGGCGATTTCCGCCAGGCCGAAGCCCCCTGCTCCGCCCGCTGGAGGGATTCAGCTCTGCGCGTCACCGATGAAAATCTGCGCTACGCAACACTGCCGCCACTGATTGAATGCTTGCACCTGGGCACTCCTGCTGGGCCGCCTCGAAGGACGTTGTTGTTCGAATGGGGCCGCATGGTGCTTCAGCTCGCCGCCGAGGAAAATTAGTAAAAATATGTTCGAACCCAATGAAAAAAATGGCCGACCGTGGCCGACCCACGCGCCGCGTTCGCTGTCGAAAGTGGCCACCCAGCCTTCCCGTTGACCAAGCCGACCCTGGCTTTCGGCACGCCGCAGAATGGCCTTCCGGAACTGGCAACCCAGGCGTCCGTTGGCGCCCTTACGCAGCAGAACCCGGCTTGCCGATTGCATTAGCGCTAATGTAATTTGTCACCAACGCCTGGAGGATGCTGCAATGACCCGGAAAAACGAGCCCGGATTGGGCGAGCTGCTGCGCTACGTCTCCGAGCTGGTCGAGCTGGGTGCCGAGGAGCATTACCAGCAGATGGGCCTGAACTATCGGGCACGCTACACGCCGGTATTGCGCGCCATCCGCTCGGGTGCGCGGACCGTCACCGAGATTACCGCCAGCACGCATCTGACCCAGGGGGCGATCAGCCAGACCGTCGGCCACATGGAGGCGGACGGGGTGATTACCCGACAGCGTGGCGAAGATGGCCGCAAGAGCGTCCTGCAACTGACACCGGCCGGAAAGAGGCTGGTGAACAAGCTCAACGCCCATTGGCGCGCGACTTTTGAAGCCATCGAACAGCTCGAAAGCGAGATCGGCCACCCACTGCGCCGCGCCCTTCAGGAGGCAGCCACGGCACTGCAGCAACGGGGATTCGCGCAGCGCCTGCACGACATCAAGCAAGGCCTCGCCACAGGAGCCGCCAACCATGAATAGCCCGCGCCCGGAACTGAAAAACTGGTTTGACCAGGGGGGCCAGGCCTACGCCCGGTTCCGCCCCGAATACCCGGCGGAACTGGCGGCCTGCCTGGCCTCGCTGGCTCCGGACCGGCTGCTGGCGGTCGACGTCGGTTGCGGCAGCGGCCAGTTGACCCGGCAGTTGGCCGAGCACTTTGGCGCCGTGGTCGGGTTCGACCCCAGCCTCGACCAGATCGCCCACACGGCGCCGCAGGAAAACGTCAATTACGCCTGCGCCCCGGCGGAAGACCTGCCGCTGCTCAGCCGCAGCGCCAGCCTGATTACCGCCGCGCAGGCCGCACACTGGTTCGACCTGCCGCGCTTCTATGCCGAGGTGCGCCGGGTGGCGGAGCCCGGTGCGGTCCTGGCGCTGATCAGCTACGGCGTGCTGCGCCTGCAAGGCGAACTGGGCGCCCGTTTCGAGAGGTTCTACTGGCAGGAAATCGGCCCCTTCTGGCCGCCGGAACGCAAGCTGGTGGACAGCGGCTACGCAACCCTCGACTTTCCCTTCGCCGAGCTGCAAGGCCCGCAGATCGCCATCCAGCTGGCGTGGAACCTCGAGGAATTCCTCGGCTACGTTTCCACCTGGTCGGCCATCCGCAGCGCGCGCGAAGCCGGGCGCGAAGACCTGCTGCACCGCTTTGCCGCCGACATGGCCGAGCGCTGGGGCGACCCCGCCACCCGCCACGCGATCAGCTGGCCGATCAACATGAGGATCGGACGTCTGTGAATCACCCCCAGCCGTTACCGCTCGCCGTTGGGCTCACCCACCGCGAAACCCTGCGCGGCGCGCGGTCATCGACCTGCAGCGCTGTCTCCAGCGCCTCGGGGCAAAGACGGCTAGTCAGCAGCAGGCACGCCAGTCCGTTTTCCGCGGACAACACGCGCGGCTGAGGTACCATGCCGCGCCGAAACCTCCGGCGAACTCTCTGGCTGCCCCATGTCCTCCAACGCGCTGTACACCGACCTGTCTTCCTACTACGACCTGATGTGCGCCGACATCGACTATCAGGCGCAGAGCCATTGCGTGCGCCGGTTGCACCAGTTGTTCGGCAACCAGGGCCGCCGGCACCTGGACCTCGCCTGCGGGACCGGGCCGCACGTGCGCCACTTCCTCGACTTCGGTTACCGGAGTGCCGGCCTGGACATCAACCAGCCCATGCTGGACATCGCCCAGCAGCGCTGCCCCGAGGCACACTTCAGCCGGCAGGACATGGCGAGTTTCCGCGTCGACGAGCCGCAGGACCTGATCACCTGCTTCCTCTACTCGATCCACTACAACCCGGGATTGGAAGAATTGCGCGCGTGCCTGGCCAGCGTGCATGCAGCGCTCGCGCTCGATGGCGTGTTGTGCTTCAACACGGTGGACAAGGGGTTGATCGACAACCGCTCCTTCGTGCGCCACTCGGTGGAGCACGATGGCAGCCAGTTCACCTTCGGCTCCGGCTGGTACTACAGCGGCGCAGGCGAAAAGCAGGCTCTGCGGTTAAGCATCGAGAAGACCACGGCGGATGAAACCCAGTCCTGGCAGGATGAGCACGCCATGGTCGCCCTCACCTTCGGCGAATTGCAGCGGCTGCTCGAACCGCTCTTCGAGGTGCAGGTCTTCGAGCACGACTACGAGCGGATCACTCCCTGGGGCGGCACTTCGGGGAATGCGCTGTTCGTCTGCGTGAAGCGCTGAGGAGCAGTCGGCATCGAACAGGCCCGGCCTGGTAGGCGCCCCTCAACCGCAACGTAAAAAAAGCCCCGGCACCTGGCCGGGGCTTTTTCATTCAGGCGTCAGCACACCTCAAGGGGTGGCGATCTCGCCGCGCTGCCACTGCGCCTCGCGGCTGGCCAGGCCCTGGCCGATGTCGCTGAGCGAGTCGGACTTCAGCTGCGCCGGCAGCGGGTCGAGACCCACGCTGGCGAACACCTGGCCGTAGGCGTTGCGCAGCTCGGCGTAGGCCAGGTCGCGCTGCAGGTCGGCCTGCAGGTTGTTCAGCTCGCCCTGGATCAGCTCCAGTTCGCCGATGCCCTGGGCCTGATGGCGATTGCGCAGTTCCTGGGTGATCTGGCCGTCGAGGCTGGCCAGTTCGTCGCTGGTCTGGAACTGCCGGCGGGCTTCCTGGTAGTTGGCGCGGGCCACGTAGAGCTGCGCCAGCACGGCCATGGAGAGCGCCTGGCGGCGCGCCGCGGCGACGTCTTCGCCGGCCTTGGCGACCTTGATCGCGGCAGGCCCGGAGATCACGTTGAAGAGGTTCCAGGTCACCTTGACGCCGTAGTCGGCCCAGCTCTGGTCGACCAGGTAGGAGTTGCTGTCGTAATGGCCGCCTGCGGAGAACTCCAGGCCCGGCAGCAGGCGCAGCATGGCCTTGCGCGTTTCGGCGGCGCTGATGCGCGACTGGTAGTCCTGCTCGCGCAGTTCCGGGCGCGAGGCCAGGGCTTCGCGTTCCAGGCTGTCCATTTCCACCTTGAGTTCGGGGATCGGATAGTCATCGGCCGGCATCGCCAGTTTGACGTCGGTGCCCGGCGGCAGGTTGATCAGCGTGGCCAGTTCG
>NZ_PEKX01000004.1 GCF_002796985.1 Pseudomonas sp.
CTATGTCTCCCGACACCTGTTACCCATGTGTCCCGGCAGAACACTGCGCTCCACCCATCCTACCGATCACCACTCCACTCTCCACGCGGCTGGGCGGTTCGCGAGCAAGCTCGCTCCTACAGGTGTTCTCCTACCAAGTTCTGCGCAAAAAAAACGGGCCCGAAGGCCCGCTGCTAAACGAGGGTGTTGCTCTCTACTTCAATCAATGCGCGATGCACACCGACTTGATCTCGGTATAGGCCTCGACCACGGCGCGGCCGAACTCGCGGCCCATGCCCGACTGCTTGACGCCGCCGAAGGGCATGCTCGGGTCAAGCAGCACGTGGGCGTTGACCCACACGGTGCCGGACTCGATGCGCGGGACCATGTTCATGGCCTTGCTCAGGTCGTTGGTCCACAGGCTCGCACCCAGGCCGTATTCGCTGTCGTTGGCCATTTCGATGGCCTGCTCGTCCTCGTCGAACGGCAGCACCGCCAGCACCGGGCCGAACACTTCGTCACGGGCCACGGCCATCTGCATGGTCACGTCGGCCAGTACGGTGGGCTGCACGTAGAAGCCGCTGCCGCCAACCTGCTCGCCACCGCAGACGATGCGCGCGCCCTGCTCGCCGGCACGGGTGATGTGGTCGAGCACGCTGCGCTGCTGCTTGGCGGAAACCAGCGGGTTGATCTGTGCGGTCGGGTCCATGCCCTCGCCCAGGCTCATGCCGGCCACGGCGGCGGCCAGTTTCTCGACGAACTCGTCGTAGCGCGAACGGTGTACGTAGAAGCGCGAAGCCGCGGCGCAGACCTGGCCGTTGTTCAGCAGGCCGCCCAGCAGCGCGCCCTGCACGGCGTTATCGATGTTGGCGTCGGCAAGGACGATCATCGGGTTCTTGCCGCCCAGTTCGAGGGCGAAGCGGGTCATGTTCTGCACGGCAGCCAGGCCGACGCTGCGACCCACCGCGGTGGAGCCGGTGAAGGAGACCTTGTTGACCAGCTTGTGGCTGGCCAGGCCGCCACCGATGCGCGGGCCGTCGCCGGTCACCAGGTTGAACACACCCGCCGGCACGCCGGCCTCGAAGGCCAGTTCGGCCAGACGCAGAGCGGTCAGCGGGGTTTCCGAGGCGGGCTTGATCACCACACTGTTGCCGGTGGCCAGCGCCGGGATCAGCTTCCACACGGCGATCATCAGCGGGAAGTTCCACGGCACGATGCCGGCGACCACGCCCAGCGGCTCGCGACGGGTGTAGGCGGTGAACTTGGCGCCGGGCGGCAGCGGGATGGAGACGTTCAGCGACTGGCCTTCGATCTTGGTCGCCCAGCCGGCCATGTAGCGCATGAATTCGACGGTGGCGCCGACATCCAGCATGCGCGAGATGTTGATCGACTTGCCCTGGCTGAGGGTTTCCAGCTGGGCCAGCTCCTCGCCGTTGGCTTCCACCAGGTCGGCGAAGCGCAGCAGGATACGCTCGCGGTCGGCCGGGCGCAGGTCGGCCCAGACGCGGGATTTGTAGGCGGCCTGGGCGGACTTCACGGCGCGGTCGAGCAGGTCGGTATCGATGTCGGCGACGCTGGAGATCGCCTGGCCGGTGGCCGGGTTCAGCACGTCGGTACGGGCGCCCTCGGGCACCACCCAGGCGCCGTCGATGAAGCAGCCATGCTTGCGCGCCAGGAAGGCAGTGACCTGAGGCAGGGTCTGTGTGACGTTCATGGTCTCTCCTGATGGATCAGTGCTGCTGGCTCAGCCAGCAGGTGAGCGCCCGCCGCTCGGCCACGTCGGCCAGGCCTGCAAAGGGCATGTAGGTTCCGGGCACGGCGGCCTGGGGCTGGCTGACGAAGGCGTCGAGGTTGTCGCGCGACCAGGTCGCGCCCTTGCCCTTCATCGCCTGGGAATAGCTGAAGCCGGCGAGCGAACCGGCCATGCGGCCGACCACGCCATGCAGGTTGGGGCCCATCATGCCGGGGCCGTCGGCCTTGGCGGTGTGGCAGATCGAGCAGTCGCGGGCGAACACGGTTTCGCCCTGCTGGGCGTCATTGGCCGGGCAATCGCCGGCGTACGCCAGCAGCGGTTGCAGTAGCGCACCGGCCAGCAGCAGGCCGAGGGCGCCGAATCGGAGCTTGTTGCGGGACATCGGGACATCACCTTCGAGTACAGCTTTGCGGCCGGATGGCGCGCGTCATCGAAGGTGATTGTTGCCAGCGGCGCTGGGGAGGGTCTTTTCCTCTGTGCCAGACGTGTTGGCGGGAGTGCCAGGATGGCGGGAAAAGTGAGCGGTCTTACAAGATCAAGTGCCCCTCACCCTAACCCTCTCCCGCAAGCGGGAGAGGGGACCGTTCGGTGCAGGAGGAAACCATGGCGTCAGCCGGCACGGACTGCCCCCTCTCCCTGCGGGAGAGGGCTGGGGTGAGGGGCAAACACCTGCACAAGACTACCGAGGGATACAGTTGTTCTCGCTAAGCGCAGCTCAATTCGCGTAACGCTTGCGGTACTCGCCCGGCGACACCCCGAAGCGGCCCTTGAAGGCCGTGGAGAAGTAGCTCGAATCGGAGAAGCCCCAGGCATAGCCCAGCGCCGACAGCTTCTGCTCGAACTGGGCGTTGCGCAAGGTCTCGGCGCAGAAGTCCAGGCGGCGGTTCTTGATGTACTGCGCCACCACCAGGCCCTTCTTGGCGAACATGCGGTACAGGCCGCGCACCGAGATGCCCACTTCGCGGGCGATCAGCTCGGGGCAGAGTTCTTCGGCACCGATGTGCTGGTCGATGAAGGCGGTGGCCTTGCGGAACATCCGCTCGTGGTTGTCCTGCTCGGCGTCCTGGCCCGCCAGCGCCGGGCGCAGCAGGGTCACCAGGGCGTCCAGGGTCGCCTCGCTCTCCAGCATGCCGAGGCTTTCCTGCTGGCTGGTCTCGACGATCAGGCGGTTGGCGAGTACGGCGATCGGCGAGCTGGCCGGGATCTTCGACGCGCAGGTCACTTCCGACATGCGCAGGCTGCGTTCGATTACCTGGCGCGGCAGGATCAGCGAGAGCTGCCGGGATTCCTCCAGGTAAGTCATGTCGCTCGGCCGGCTGGCATCGATCAGGCTGATGTCACCGCGCGACAGCTCAACGCGGTTGTCACCCTGCTCCAGGCGCGAACGCCCTTCGAGCTGGAACACCGCGTAATAATGCCCGCCCGCGCTGGTGCCGACTTCCTTGCTGCTCCGGTACAGGTGCACCTGAGCCATGTCGACCACGCTGAGCTTGATCGCACCGCCCTGGTATTCGCGCAACCGTCCATGGAACTGGGGGCCGAGGGTGCGCGCATCGAAACGACCGCACGCCTGGTTGACCTGTCCCAGCCACGCCTCGAAGGCGTCATCCCTCAATGTCGATGAAGAATTCATGACCTGCAGAGCCTCACACGCATTGTTTGTTGTTATTCAGCGACGGCCTCCAGGGCCTGTCGTCATTGTCCGTCGCGGTTCTTCTCGGGAAGACCCCGCGCCGGTGTCCTCGCTCTGCAATCGCAGGGCTGCAAAGCGAGAGGCATCTTTCACGCCAACTCCTGTCAGTTCAATCCGCCGAAGCGTTTGTAGAAGCTTTCGCCGACGTCCGGTAGGGGGCCGTCGGCGGTCTCCAGGCTGCGGTTCAGCCAGTCCTCGGCCTTGGCGTGGATCAGTCGGTAGATATTGCGGCACAGCTGCCGCGCCGCGCGCCCTTCCCAGTCGCCCGGCAATAGCTCATCGGGCAGTTGTGGGTCACGCAGGAGCAGCCGGCGGTATTCGTGGATCAACAGGGTGCGCGCCAGGAAGCAGTCTTCCGGGCGCAGCTGCTCCTGCTCGCGCAGCGCCTGCCAGAGCGGGCGGAACAGCTGGATGAACTCGCTGTAGTGCTCGCCCAGCTCGTCGATCTTCCAGCTCTCGCGCACCTGCATGCGCATGGCGCGGGAGGCCAGCACGTCCTGGGCGCGGGTTTCGAAAACGATGCAGTCTTCGGCCACGTCCAGGTCCTGCAGGGTCGCCATGACGTCGCTGCGGTCGGCGCGCGGGCAGGCCATGACGGTCGGCGAGATGGCGCCGAAGCCTTGCCATTCCAGCTCCTCGCGGACCTGCTTGCGCTTGTCGGCGGCGATCTGCGCGAGCATCACCAGGGTCCAGGAACCGTCCCAGGCCGGCAGGCTGGAGCTGTAGACGCGCTTGAAGGCCTTCTCGAAACGCCGCCGGCCGGTGCCGGTCAGGCTGTAGTAGCTGCGCCGGCCGACCTTCTCGGCGGTCAGCCAGTCTTCCTTGGTCAGGCGGAAGATCGAGGTGCGGATCAGCCGCTCGTTGATGCCGAACGGCTCCAGCAGATTGATCAGGCTACCCAGCCAGACGGTGCCGCCATGGGGTTCGATGGCATCGCCATACAGGGTGATGATCAGCGAGCTGGCGCGGATCGGCGTCTGTTCCTGGAAGCGATTGATCAGCTGATTCAGCGGTGCTAGAGCGGTCATGGCACGTTGCGCAGTCGAAGGAGCGGCGACTATACCTGCCCGCCGCACCGCCTGGCCATTGGAGCGAACCCCAGTACTCATGCGTCCTTCCCCGCCCCTGTCTTGGGCCGGAAACCGGAATCGCCCAGGCGCGCGCGCTCTTCTTCTATTTCCGTCAGCGGCTGGCATTCCACCAGGCTGGTGATGCAGCGTTTGGCCAGGGCCTGGTATTCCTCGGTGCCACGGCGTTTCCAGGCAATCTCCTCGTCGCTCAGGCTGCGTTTGACGCTGGCCGGCGCGCCCATCACCAGGCTTTGCGGCGGGCAGTCGAACTTGGCTTTGACGAACGCGGCGGCTGAAACGATGGAGCGCGCGCCGATCCGGGCGTAATCCATGACCACGGCATTCATCCCTACCAGGGCGTCCTCGCCGATACGGCAACCGTGCAGCACCGCGCCGTGGCCGATGTGGCCGTTGCGCTCGACGACGGTATCGCTGTCCGGGAACCCATGCATGACGCAGGTATCCTGGAGGTTCGCGCCTTCTTCGAGGACGATCCGCCCGAAGTCGCCGCGCAGCGCCGCCAGCGGGCCAACATAGCAGCCGGGGCCGACAATGACGTCGCCGATCAGTACGGCGGTGGGATGGACATAGGCGGTCGGATGAACGACCGGGCGCACACCTTCGAGGCTGTAGCAGGGCATCGGGTTCTCCTGTGGCGCTGCCGGCGTTCCGGCATCACCGCACAAAGCGATTTGTTCTTTTGCAAATTTTGTATCACATCAAAACAAATACCTCCAATCTAAATCTGACGTATCACTTCCGGATGACGTCGACAGGACGGAAAGAAGGCTTACCAAACCAGCAAATACGCTGCATGGAAGACAGACTCCAACCACTATGGATACCCAATCGGTGGCACCGGAAGAAATACTTTAGACACGCGATTCAACTTTTGTAGTTGTTTTTCCGTATCGCTTTAGGCCTATACTGCGGAAAGGCCGGAGACGGGCAACGCCTGCCTCCCATAATTCCAATACAGCCGGCCATGCAGCCGCGCGTGCAGCCTGAGGACGATGTCATGCCTCGCACCCTTGCCGTTCAGATGCCTGAAGCGGGCGTCCGCCTGATTACCCTGCAGCGCCCCGAAGCGCTGAACGCCTTGAACACCGAACTGCTCGGCGAACTGGCCGCCGAACTCGACGCCGCCGAGCAGGACAGCGAAACCCGCGCCGTGGTGCTGACCGGTAGCCGCAAGGCCTTCGCCGCTGGCGCCGACATCAAGGAAATGGCCGAGCGCGACCTGGCCGGCATCCTCAATGACCCGCGCGTCGGCTACTGGCAGCGCATTGCCGCCTTCTCCAAGCCGCTGATTGCCGCCGTCAATGGCTTCGCCCTGGGCGGTGGCTGCGAGCTGGCCATGCACGCCGACATCCTTGTCGCCGGCGAAGACGCGCGCTTCGGCCAGCCGGAAATCAACCTCGGCATCATGCCCGGCGCCGGCGGCACCCAGCGCCTGCTGCGTGCCGTGGGCAAGCCGCTGGCGATGCAGATGGTGCTCACCGGCGAAGCCATCGACGCTCGCCACGCCCAGCGCGCCGGCCTGGTCAGCGAAGTCACCCAACCCGAATTCACCGTCGAGCGCGCCCTGCAGATCGGCCGCAGCATCGCCGCCAAGGCGCCGCTGGCCGTGCGCCTGGCCAAGGAAGCACTGCTCAAGGCACAGGACACCGATCTGGCCAGCGGCCTGCGCTTCGAACGCCACGCCTTCACCCTGCTGGCTGGCACCGCCGACCGCGACGAGGGCATCCGTGCCTTCCAGGAAAAACGCAAGCCGGCCTTCCTTGGCAAATAAAAGCCAAGGCCACTGAGCGTCAGCCCCCTTTCTGCCAATTGATGGAGCGAGTCCGCCCATGAACTTCGAGCACATCCTGTTTTCCATCGAGGACGGCGTCGCCCTCCTCAGCCTGAACCGCCCGGAGCAGCTCAACAGCTTCAACGCCGCCATGCATGGCGAAGTGCGCGAGGCGCTCAAGCAGGTCCGGCAGAACCCGGAAGCCCGCGTGCTGCTGCTGACCGGCGAGGGCCGTGGTTTCTGCGCCGGGCAAGACCTGTCCGACCGCAACGTCGCGCCCGGTGCCGAAGTGCCGGACCTCGGCCAGTCCATCGAGCAGTTCTACAACCCGCTGATCCGCACCCTGCGCGACCTGCCGCTGCCGGTCATCTGCGCGGTCAACGGCGTGGCCGCCGGTGCCGGGGCGAACATCCCGCTGGCCTGCGACCTGGTGCTGGCGGCGCGCTCGGCCAGCTTCATCCAGGCCTTCTGCAAGATCGGCCTGATCCCCGATTCCGGCGGCACCTGGACGCTGCCGCGCCTGGTCGGCATGGCCCGCGCCAAGGCGCTCGCGCTGCTGGGCAATCGCCTCTCCGCCGAGCAGGCCGAGCAATGGGGCCTGATCTACCAGGTGGTGGACGACGCCAACCTGCGCGAGGAAGCCCTCAAGCTCGCCCGCCACCTGGCGACCCAGCCGACCTACGGCCTGGCCCTGATCAAGCGCAGCCTCAACGCCAGCCTGAACAACAGCCTCGACGAGCAGCTGGAGCTGGAGCGCGACCTTCAGCGCCTGGCCGGCCGCAGCGAGGACTACCGCGAGGGCGTGTCCGCCTTCATGGAAAAACGCACCCCCAGCTTCAAGGGCCGCTGATCGATGAGCGCACTTTCGAAAGACGCAAACGTCGCAGTGATCGGTGCCGGCGCCATGGGCGCGGGCATCGCCCAGGTCGCCGCGCAAGCCGGCCACCCGGTGAAGCTCTACGACAACCGCCCCGGCGCCGCCGCCCAGGCCATCGACGGCATCGACCGTCAGCTCGGCCGCCTGGTGGAGAAAGGCAAGCTCGACGCCGCCGCCCGCAGCGCCATCGTCGCCCGCCTGCAACCGGTAGAGACCATCGAGGCACTGGCCGATTCGAAGCTGGTGATCGAGGCCATCGTCGAGAACCTGGAGGTCAAGCGCGGCCTGTTCCAGCAGCTGGAAACGCTGTGCGCCGACGACTGCATCCTCGCCAGCAACACCTCCTCGCTGTCCATCACCAGCCTGGCGGCCGGCCTCAAGCGCCCGCAGCAAGTGGTCGGCATGCACTTCTTCAACCCGGCGCCGCTGATGGCGCTGGTGGAAGTCGTCTCCGGCCTCGCCACCGATCCGGAGCTGGCCGACAACCTGTATGCCACCTCGCTGGCCTGGGGCAAGAAGCCGGTTCACACCAAGTCCACGCCCGGCTTCATCGTCAACCGCGTGGCGCGCCCCTTCTATGCCGAAAGCCTGCGCCTGCTGCAGGAAGGCGCAGCCGACTGCGCCACGCTGGATGCGCTGATGCGCGATGCCGGCGGCTTCCGCATGGGCGCCTTCGAGCTGACCGACCTGATCGGCCATGACGTCAACTACGCCGTCACCTGCTCGGTGTTTGCCGCCTACTACGGCGACTTCCGCTTCCAGCCATCGCTGATCCAGAAGGAACTGGTGGACGCCGGCCGCCTCGGCCGCAAGAGCGGCCGGGGCTTCTACGACTACGCCGAAGGCGCCGAACGCCCGCAGCCGGCGAGCCTGAGCAGCACCGCCAACATCACCACCTGCGTCGTGGAAGGCGACCTGGGCGTCGCCCAGCCGCTGGTGCAGCGCCTGAAAGACGCTGGCATCCAGATCATCCAGCGCGCCGGCAGCGGCCTGCTGCGGGTGGGCGATGCGGTTATCGCCCTCTCCGACGGCCGCCTCGCCAGCCAGCGCGCCAGGGAAGACGGCCTGCGCAACCTGGTGCTGATCGACCTCGCACTGGATTACAGCAAGGCTTCGCGCCTGGGCATTTCCGCCTCGGCGGATACCACGCCCGCAGCGCTGGATCAGGCGGTCGCCCTGCTTGCCAAGGCCGGCATCACCGCCAGCCGCCTGAGCGACACGCCCGGCCTCGCCGTGCTGCGCACCGTCGCCATGCTCGCCAACGAAGGCGCCGATGCGGTGCTGCAAGGCGTGGGCAGCGCCGGGGACATCGACCTCGCCATGCGTGCCGGCGTGAACTACCCGCAAGGCCCGCTGGCCTGGGCCGGGCAGATCGGCATCGGCAACGTGCTGCGCGTGCTGGACAACCTGCAGGCCGCCTACGGCGAGGACCGCTATCGCCCGTCCCTGCTGCTGCGCCGCCTGCATGCCGAAGGCGCGTATGCCAAGGAGAGCTGCTTCCATGACTGACGCCACCCAACTGGCCCGCGACTGCGCCGAAGCCATGTACGAGCGCGACCAGGCCACCCGCCGCATGGGCATCCAGTTGCTGGATGCCGGCCCGGGCAGCGCGAAGCTGTCGATGCGCGTGCGCGAGGACATGATCCAGGGCCACGGCACCTGCCACGGCGGCTACCTGTTCGCCCTCGCCGACTCGGCCTTTGCCTTCGCCTGCAACAGCTACAACGACGCCACCGTGGCCATCGGCTGCAGCATCGATTACGTGGCGCCAGCCCGCGAAGGCGACGAGCTGATCGCCAGCGCCTTCGAGCAGAGCCGCAGCGGCCGCACCGGCAATTACGACGTGCGCATCGAGAATTCCCAGGGCCAGCTGATCGCCCTGTTCCACGGCAAATCCTACAAAGTGCGCGGCACCGTGCTGGCGCAGGAGACCTCCGAATGAGCGATATGACCGACGCCCTGATCATCGACGCCGTACGCACACCCATCGGCCGCTACGCCGGCGCGCTGTCCGGCGTGCGCGCCGACGACCTCGCGGCGATCCCGATGAAGGCCCTGATGCAGCGCCACCCGGAGCTGGACTGGAGCGCCATCGACGACGTGATCTTCGGCTGCGCCAACCAGGCCGGCGAAGACAACCGCAACGTCGCCCACATGGCCTCGCTGCTGGCCGGCCTGCCGGTGAGCGTACCCGGCACCACGCTGAACCGCCTGTGCGGCTCGGGCCTGGACGCAGTCGGCAGCGCCGCGCGCGCCCTGCGCTGCAACGAAGCCGGCCTGATGCTGGCCGGCGGCGTGGAATCCATGTCCCGCGCGCCGTTCGTGATGGGCAAGTCCGAGCAGGCCTTCGGCCGCAGCGCGGAAATCTTCGACACCACCATCGGCTGGCGCTTCGTTAACAAGTTGATGAAGAACCAGTTCGGCATCGACTCCATGCCCGAGACGGCGGAGAACGTCGCCGAGCAGTTCAACATCAGCCGCGCCGACCAGGACGCCTTCGCCCTGCGCAGCCAGCACAAGGCCGCCGCCGCGCAAGCCAACGGCCGCCTGGCGAAGGAAATCGTCCCGGTGGAAATCCCCCAGCGCAAAGGCCCGGCCAAGGTGGTCGAGCAGGATGAGCACCCGCGCGGCGACACCACCCTGGAGCAGTTGGCCAAGCTCGGCACGCCGTTCCGCGACGGCGGCAGCGTCACTGCCGGCAACGCCTCGGGCGTCAACGACGGCGCCTGCGCCCTGCTGATGGCGACCCCGGCCGCTGCCGCACGCCACGGCCTGAAGGCCCGCGCCCGCGTGGTGTCCATGGCCACCGCCGGCGTCGAGCCGCGCATCATGGGCATCGGCCCGGTGCCGGCGACCCGCAAGGTGCTGGAGCTGGCCGGCCTGTCGCTGAACGACATGGACGTGATCGAGCTGAACGAAGCCTTCGCCGCCCAGGGCCTCGCGGTCCTGCGCGAGCTGGGCCTGGCGGACGACGACGCGCGGGTAAACCCCAACGGCGGCGCCATCGCCCTCGGCCACCCGCTGGGCATGAGCGGCGCGCGCCTGGTCACCACCGCCCTGCATGAACTGGAGGAGCGCGGCGGCCGCTACGCGCTGTGCACCATGTGCATCGGCGTCGGCCAGGGCATCGCCCTGATCATCGAACGCATCTGATCCATCGGCGGGATCGAACCCCGCACCGCCAGTCGCCCCAGTGCAGCGACTGGCAGGCAGAGCAAAGTCTCTGGCACGGGTTCGAATCCTTCCGCGAACGGGGGCGCTATGCTGCTCCCATGACACTCGCAGCCCTCACCGGGGCTGGCGTACAAGAACAAATCGAGTGAACCCATGAACATGTACCATGATGCCGAACGTGCCCTGCTTGACCCGATGGAAACCGCCAGTGTCGACGAGCTGCGCCAGCACCAGCTGGAGCGCCTGCGCTGGAGCCTCAAGCATGCCCACGACAATGTCCCGCTGTACCAGAAGCGCTTCGCCGAGGCCGGCGTAAACCCGGACGACCTGACCTCCCTGGACGATCTCGCCAAGTTTCCCTTCACCGGCAAGAACGACCTGCGCGACAACTACCCCTACGGCATGTTCGCCGTGCCGCAGCAGGAGATCGTGCGCCTGCATGCCTCCAGCGGCACCACCGGCAAACCCACCGTGGTCGGCTACACGCAGAACGACATCGACACCTGGGCCAACGTGGTCGCCCGCTCCATCCGCGCCGCCGGTGGCCGCAAGGGTGACAAGGTGCACGTGTCCTACGGCTACGGCCTGTTCACCGGTGGCCTGGGCGCGCACTACGGCGCCGAGCGCCTGGGTTGTACCGTGATCCCCATGTCCGGCGGCCAGACCGAGAAGCAGGTCCAACTGATCCGCGACTTCCAGCCGGACATCATCATGGTCACCCCGTCCTACATGCTCAACATTGCCGACGAGATCGAGCGCCAGGGCGTCGACCCGCACAGCCTCAAGCTGCGCCTGGGCATCTTCGGCGCCGAGCCGTGGACCGCCGAGCTGCGCCGCGCGGTCGAGGAGCGCATGGGCATCACCGCGCTGGACATCTACGGCCTCTCGGAAATCATGGGCCCGGGCGTGGCCATGGAGTGCGCCGAGACCAAGGACGGCCCGACTGTCTGGGAAGACCACTTCTACCCCGAGATCATCGACCCGGCGACCGGCGCCGTGCTGCCCGACGGCGAATACGGCGAGCTGGTGTTCACCTCGCTGTCCAAGGAAGCGCTGCCGATGATCCGCTACCGCACCCGCGACCTGACCCGCCTGCTGCCAGGCACCGCGCGACCGATGCGACGCATCGACAAGATCACCGGGCGCAGCGACGACATGCTGATCATCCGCGGCGTCAACGTCTTCCCGACCCAGATCGAGGAACAGGTGCTGAAGATCCGCCAGCTTGCCGAGTGCTACGAAATCCATCTGCACCGCAATGGCAACCTCGACTGCATCGACATCCACGTCGAACTGCGCCACGACCTGCAGAACCTCTCGGCGGACGAGCAGAAGGCCATCGGCAGCGAGCTGGGCAAGCAGATCAAGACCCACATCGGCGTCAGCGCCCGTGTGCTGGTGCAGCCCAGCCACAGCCTCAAGCGCTCGGAAGGCAAGGCCTGCCACGTTTACGACAACCGGCCCAAGGGCTGAGTGTCGGCGTGATCGAACAGCCCCGCTTCGGCGGGGCTTTTTCTTTGCGGTTTTCAGCGCCGCCCCATCCTTGCCGGCGAACCGCACTCTGCCGAGGTTTTGCAGTGGGCGGCTGGGGATCGTGGACGGAGTCCGCTTGTGTCTGCCCTCTCCCCCTGCCCTGGCTGCGCGCCCCGCTCCGAAGGGAGAGGGAGCCATCCGAGCCGGCTGACGCCATAGTTTCAGCCGGCACCGATCCAGTCCCCTCTCCCTTCATGGGGGGGACGCCTAGTCAGAGGGTTAGGGAGAGGGAAACACAGGCACGGGCTATCCAGAGGAAGACAGTCGGCCCTCGTCGGGCTAAGCCGCAACGCTCACGATCGAAGCCGGGCCCGCAGGGCCATTGGGAAAAAAGAAAACGCGGCCGGAGCCGCGTTCGACGAAGGCCGTCGCCCGAGGAAGTGGGCACGGAAGCGGACGGCCGCCCGAGCGGGCGCGTCGACACAAGGGATGCCTGGTGGAGTTCCAGGCGGAACACCAGAGAAGGGAGCCGGCGAACCTGATGGGGGAAGGCCCGCCGGCTTGCAGCAACGCTTTAGAAGAAGCCCAGCGGGTTGATGTCGTAGCTCACCAGCAGGTTCTTGGTCTGCTGGTAGTGGTCGAGCATCATCTTGTGGGTTTCGCGGCCGACGCCAGACTTCTTGTAGCCTCCGAACGCGGCGTGGGCCGGGTACAGGTGGTAGCAGTTGGTCCACACGCGGCCGGACTGGATGCCCCGGCCCATGCGCCAGGCGCGGTTGATGTCGCGGGTCCAGACCCCGGCGCCGAGGCCGAACTCGGTGTCGTTGGCAATCGCCAGGGCTTCGGCTTCGTCCTTGAAGGTGGTCACGCCCACCACCGGGCCGAAGATTTCCTCCTGGAACACGCGCATGCCGTTATGACCCTTGAGCAGCGTCGGCTGGATGTAATAGCCGCTGGAAAGATCCCCCTCCAGGCGCTCACTGGAGCCGCCGGTGAGCAACTCGGCACCCTCGCTCTGGGCGATGTCGAGGTAGGACAGGATCTTCTCGTACTGCTGCTGCGAGGCCTGGGCACCGACCATGGTCTCGGTGTCCAGCGGGTTGCCGCGCTTGATCGCCTTGATCTTCTTCATCACCTCGGCCATGAACGGCTCGAAGATCGACTCCTGCACCAGCGCCCGCGACGGGCAGGTGCAGACTTCGCCCTGGTTGAAGAAGGCCAGCACCAGGCCCTCGGCGGCCTTTTCGATGAAGGCCGGCTCCGCCTGCATGATGTCCTCGAAGAAGATGTTCGGGCTCTTGCCGCCCAGCTCCACGGTGGACGGGATGATGTTCTCCGCCGCGCAATGAAGGATGTGCGAGCCAACCGGGGTCGAGCCGGTGAAGGCGATCTTGGCGATGCGCTTGCTGGTGGCCAGCGCCTGGCCCGCTTCCTTGCCGAAGCCCTGGACGATGTTCAGCACGCCCGGCGGCAGCAGGTCGCCGATGATCTCGGCCAGCAGCATGATCGACAGCGGCGTCTGCTCGGCCGGCTTGAGCACCACGCAGTTGCCGGCGGCCAGGGCCGGGGCGAGCTTCCACGCGGCCATCAGCAGCGGGAAGTTCCACGGGATGATCTGCCCGACCACGCCCAGCGGTTCGTGGATGTGGTAGGCGACGGTGTTCTCGTTGATCTCGGCAGCGCCACCTTCCTGCGCACGGATGCAGCCGGCGTAGTAGCGGAAGTGGTCGGCGGCCAGCGGCACGTCGGCGTTGAGGGTCTCGCGCACGGCCTTGCCGTTGTCCCAGGTTTCGGCGACGGCGAGCTGTTCCAGGTTCTGCTCGATGCGGTCGGCGATCTTCAACAGGATCAGCGAGCGGTCCTGCACCGAAGTGCGGCCCCAGCTGTCGGCAACGGCATGGGCGGCGTCCAGCGCGCGCTCGATATCCTCGGCGGTGGAGCGCGGGAACTCGGCAATCACCTCACCGTTCACCGGCGAGGTGTTGCTGAAGTACTGGCCCAGCACCGGCGCGACGAACTCGCCGCCGATGAAGTTGCCGTAGCGCGGTTTGAGGGTGACGACGGCGCCGGGGGTTCCGGGTGCGGCGTAGATCATGGCGATGCTCTCCTGTCGGTTCCCGGCCTCCATCGGCCAGGTCATGGGACGATCTTAGGCAGCGCCCTTCCCGGCCCGGAATGCACCCATGGGAGCGGTGGCTTACTCATTTGGTAGTAGAAGCGCAGAGCGACTTTTTGTAGGAGCGACGGGGACACCCTGTCGTTGCTCGCGAACGATCTCTGCTGTGATGCCGGGTTCGCGAGCAAGCTCGCTCCTACAGACCGTAGGGCGCATAACGCGCCAGCGTTATCCGCCCGGGCGTACTACACGAGCTGGAGGCGATTGTGGCGTTTGATTGAAGGGTGTCGCCTTCACACAAGCGTCAGGAGGAACACGTCGTAGGATGGCGTGGAGCGCAGCGATACCCATCGATTCCGAGCACCGACAGCATGGGTATCGCCTCGCTCCACCACGTCCTACGTTGGAGCCCCGTCGGCGAGACCGGCGCTGGGGTAGACATAGAATCTCCTACGTAGAGCCCTGCGCGAGGGAAACCCAGGCACGGAGTTTCAGAGAACGACAGTTACTCCTACAAGCTCACCAGCGCGCCGCAAGAAACTCCGCCACGCGCCGGTAGTACCCCTGCACCTCCGGCACCAGGTTACCCATGCGCAGGAAGTCGTGGGTCATCCCGCAGCAGCGCTCCGCCTCCACTTCCACGCCCTGCTCCACCAGTGCGTGGGCGTAGGCGAGGCCTTCGTCCAGCAACGGATCGAACTGGGCCGCAAACAGCAGCGCCGGCGCGCTGCCCTGCAGCGCCACACCAGCATGGACCGGCGAGCAGCGCCAGTCACTACGCTGCGCAACCTCAGGCACGTACTGCTGATAGAACCAGTCCAGGCTGGCCGTCTCCAGCAGATAGCCTTCGGCGAACAGCTCCTGGGATTCGCTGCGCGCACTGGCATCCGCCGCCGGATAGAACAGCAACTGCGCGCAGGGCTGCTCGGCGCCCTCACCCGCCAGCTCGGCGCAGAGCACGGTGGCCAATGTCGCGCCCGCACTGTCGCCACCCACGGCCAGTCGGCGCGGATTCAGGCCGAGGCTGGCGGCCGACTCCAGCAGCCAGCTCCAGGCATCGCGCGCATCGAAGGTCGCCGCCGGGAACGGCGCTTCCGGCGCCAACCGGTAACCCACCGAAATCACCGCGCAATCGCAGTGCTTGGCCAACCACCGGCACAGCCCGTCATGGGAGTCCAGGCTGCCGACCGTGTAGCCGCCGCCGTGGAAATACAGGATCGCCGCGTTACCAGAACCTACTGGCCGGTACAGGCGCACCGGCAGTTGCCGGCCCTCCCGCGCCGGGATCAGCAGCGCTTCCACCGGCATCGACGGCGCCCCGGCCCTGAGCGATTCCGAGGAAGCCTCGAAGTCCTGCCGCGCCTGCTCCAGCGGCAGTTCGTGCAGCGCCGGGCGACCCGCGCGGCGGCCGTCGTCGACCAGGTCCAGGAAGGCGGAAATCTCCGGGTGCAGCATGCCGACCTCTTTCATCATTGCGTTCATACCGTGGCTTGCTCCTGGCGCGCGCCGCTTTCCACCTGGGCGCAGCAATGGCTGATCACCCCTTCCAGTTCCGTGCGCAACTGCGCCATCAGCGCCTCGATGCGCGACGGGCGGAACACCCGGCGGCTGAACAGGCAGCGCAGGGTCAGCTCGCCGTCGTAGACCTGGCCGACGATCTCCAGCCAGTTGTTCATCGGCGTGCTGGCGGCATAGGTGTCGCCGGGTTTTTCCTGCAGCGGCACGAACAGCGCCTTCTCGTCGAAGCTCTGGTCGAACTGGCCGAGGTAGTTGAAAGTGACGCGCGGCTCGGCGCGCGCGGCGAGCTGGCGACGCAACGCGCTGTCGCCCAGGTAACGCAAGGCGCCGTAGCCGATGCCCTTGTCCGGCACCGCGCGCAGTTGCTGGCGGATCGCCGGGATGGCCTGGGCGAAGTCGCCCTGTCCCGGCGTGAGTCGTAGCGGGAACAGGCTGGTGAACCAGCCCAGGGTGCGGCTGTGATCGACGGCATCGAGGATGTCCTCGCGGCCGTGGCCTTCCAGGCCGATCAGCACCGACTCGCTGTCGCACCAGTGGCACAGGGTGCGGCCGAGGGCAGTCAGCAGCAGGTCGTTGATCTGCGTGCGATAGGCCTCCGGCGCCACCTTCAGCAGGCGCTGGGTCTGCTGGCGGTCCAGGCGCAGGAACAGCTGCTCCAGATGCGCCATGCGCTCGGCGCCGCGCGGGTTGTCGCGCGGCGGCTCGCCAAGGCCAGCGGTGTCGGTCTGCTCCAGCCAGTACGGCAGGTCGGCCTGGGCCAGCTGGCTGTCGGCGTAGTTGCGCAGACCTTCGGCCCAGGCACGGTAGGCGCTGGTGCGTTCGAAGCTCGGCGCCGGCTCGCCAATGAGCTGCGCGGCATAACGCTGCTGCAGCTCCTCCAGCAGGATGCGCCAGGACACGCCGTCCACGCCCAGGTGGTGGATCACCAGCAGCAGGCGCTGGGTGCCGTCGGCCATGTCGGTGAGCACACCGCGCAGCAGCCGGCCTTCGCCCAGATCCAGGCTGCGCTGCGCCTGGTTGGCGATCAGCAGCGCCTCCTCGGCATTCGCCGCCTGACGCTGCCAGAGCAGTGCACCGGTGATCTCGCCGGCCTCGCGATAGCGCTGGCGCCACAGGCCGTCAGTCCCACGGGCGAACGACAGACGCAGGCTGCCATGCTCGGCCAGCAGGCCTTGCAGTGCCGCTTCCAGCGCCTCGGCGTCGAGACGCTGGCGGCACTCCAGCAACACGGCCTGGTTGAAGTGGTCCGGCTCCTCCAGTTGTTGCTCGAACATCCATTGCTGGATCGGCAGCAGGCCGAAGGATTCACCGTCGTCGGCCACAGCCACGGTCGCTGTCGGCGCCGCTTCGGCAACGCTCTCGGCGCGCTCCAGCAGGCCGGCGATAGTCTGGTACTGCAACAGGTCGCGCAGGCGGATTTCCACGCCCTCGCCCAGCGCCTGGCGGGCGCGGGAGACGATCTGCAGGCTGAGGATGGAGTCGCCGCCCAGGTCGAAGAAGTTGTCGCGGACGCCGACGCGCTCCACTTGCAGCACGTCCTGCCAGATGATCGCCAGGGCACGCTCGCGCTCGTTGCGCGGTGCCTCGTAGGCCTCGCCCTGCCAGGTCGGTTCGGGCAGCGCCTTGCGGTCGATCTTGCCGTTGGGCGACAGCGGGAAGCGCTCCAGCCGGAGGATCTGCGCGGGCACCATGTAGTCCGGCACCTGCTCGCGGAGGAAGTTGCGCAGCGTATCGCCTTCCGCTGCACCGACCACATAGCCGACCAGCTGCTTGCCGCTGATACCGTCGCGAGCCACCACCAGTGCCTCGCTGACCTGCGGGTGATCCTGCAGGCGCGCCTCGATCTCGCCCAGCTCGATGCGGAAGCCACGAATCTTCACCTGGTGGTCGATGCGCCCGACGTAGTCGATCACGCCATCGGCACGGCCGCGCACCAGGTCGCCGCTGCGGTACAGGCGGCCACCTGCCTGCTCTTGTGATAGGTCGAACGGATCGGCGACGAAACGCTCGGCAGTCAGCCCGGCGCGTTCGTGGTAGCCGCGCGCCAGGCCATCGCCGCCGATATACAGCTCGCCGGCGACGCCCAGAGGCACTTGACGCAGTTGCTCGTCGAGGATGTACAGCTTGCGCGCGCCGACACCCTTGCCGATGGGCGCATAGGCGGCATCGCAGGCGGTCGCGCGGTCGGCCTTCCACAACAACGGCGTGACCACGGTTTCCGTGGGGCCGTAGCCATTGATCAGGTGCTCGGCACGCAACGCGCGCTTGGCCAGTTCGAAGCTGGCGTTGGGCACCGCATCGCCGCCGAAGCAGTAGATGCGCACCGGCGGCGGGTTGCCGTCACGCAGCGCATGCTCGGCCAGTTGCTGCAAGTAAACCGGAGGGAAGGCCGCCACGCTCACCTGTTTGTCGTGCAGTACACGGTAGGTCTGCTCCGGGGTCCACAACTCGTCGCCACGCAGCACCAGGCTGCCGCCGTGCACCAGCGTGGTCAGCCAGCGCTCATGGGCGCCGTCGAAGGCAAAGGACATGAAGTGCAGCTCGCGGGTCGCGGCGTCCATCCGGTACAGCTCGCCAATGGCCGCACAGTGCATGGCCAGCGGGCCATGGCTGACCGCCACGCCCTTGGGCTTGCCGGTGGAGCCGGAGGTGTAGATCAGGTAGGCGAGGTTTTCCGGCTCCAGCGCCACCACTGGCAGGTCGCTGTCTTCGCCGGTCAGATCAAGACTATCGAGTTCCAGACAGGCCACACCCGCCGGCAGCGGCAGGCGCTCGCGCAGGCGGCTGTCGGTGATCAGCAGCGCGATACCAGCATCGGCCATCTGGAATTCCAGGCGCTCGCGCGGGTACTCGGCGTCCAACGGCACGTAGGCGCCGCCGGCCTTGAGCACCGCCAGCAGCGCCAACGGAATGCGCACGCTGCGCGGCAGGGCCACGCCAACGCGGACTTCCGGGCCTACACCGAGGGCCATCAGGCGATGGGCCAGACGGTTGGAGTCGCGCTCCAGCGCCGCGTAGTCGATCTCTTCATCGCCGCAGATCAGCGCCACCTCATCGCCACGCAGCAAAGCCTGGCGGGCGA
The DNA here is from genome assembly GCF_002796985.1 of Pseudomonas sp. Lineage (GTDB taxonomy): Bacteria > Pseudomonadota > Gammaproteobacteria > Pseudomonadales > Pseudomonadaceae > Pseudomonas. The sequence continues at coordinate 18,528 of NZ_PEKX01000004.1, forward strand.
TGGCCAGGTGCACCGGCTCGGCCGGCGGCAGCGACTGCTGCGGGCCACGGCAGGCGGCCAGGGCCGTGCGGTCGCTGGCGGACAGGCACTGCAGCTCGCCGACGCGCTTGCCGGCGCCGTGCAGCAGGCTGTCCAGCACCTGCTCCATATTGCCGCGCAGACGTGCCACGGCGGCGGCGCTGAAATGCGCGCGCAGGTACTGGTACTCGATCTCCAGACGCTCGCCGACGCGCACGGCGAGGTCCATGGGGATGCTGGTCTCGTCCTTCGACTTCAGCTCGCCGAAACGCGGGCCCTGGGCGCTGCGCAGTACCTCGTCGACCGGGTAGTTCTCGAACACGATGATGCTGTCGAACAGCGCCTGCCCGGCCTGGCCGGCCCAGCGCTGGATGTCATACAGCGGCGTGTGCTCGAACTCGCGCACGTCCAGGTTGTAGGCCTGCAGCTCGCGCAGCCAGTCGCCGAGGTCGGCGTGCTCGGCCGGCGCCTGGACGATGGGCAGCGTGTTGATGAACAGGCCCAGCAGGCTGTCGGCGCCGGCCAGTTGCGCGGGACGCCCGGCCACGGTGGCGCCGAAGGCCACGCGCTGCTGCCCGGTGTAGCGCTGCAACAGGAGAATCCACGCCGCCTGCACCAGGGTGTTGAGCGTCACTCGCTGGCTGCGGGCAAAGGCCTTCAGGCGCTCGGTGGCCGCCGCGTCGTAGCGGCTGTATTCCAGGTCGTGGCCGCTGCCTTCGGCCGGGCGCGCCAGGCTGTCGGCAAGCACGGTGGGCTGGGCGAAGCCTTGCAGGCGCGCGCGCCAGAAGTCCTGGGCCTGCTGCTGGTCCTGCACCTGTAGCCAGTGAATGTAGTCGCGGTAGCGGCCCTGCTCGGCGATGCTCTCGCCGTTGTAGCGGCGCAGCGCCTCGGCGAACAGCTGGGCGTTGCTCCAGCCATCGAGCAGGATGTGGTGATGGGTGTAGACCAGTTGGTGGCTGGCCTCGGCACTGCGTACCAGCACCAGGCGCAGCAGCGGCGGCCGTTCCAGGTCAAAGCTGCGGCTGCGCTCGGCGGCAGCCAGTTGGTCCAGCGCCGCGTCCATTTCCTCGCGGCCACGCCAGTCGAGGACTTCAAGCGGCAGCTCGACGTGTTTGTGCACGGCCTGTACCGGCTGTCCGTTGGCTGTCCCAACAGCATGCCAATGCACGCCGGCACGCAGGTTGTCGTGGGCATCCAGCGCGGCCTGCCAGGCGGCGCGGAAGCGCTCCACATCCAGGTCCTGCACCTCCACGCGCAGCTGGTTGACGTAGACGCCGCCCTCGCTGCCATCCATGCCGTGGAACAGCATGCCCTGCTGCATGGGCGACAGCGGGTAGAGGTCTTCGATCTGGTCTGGATTCAGACCGAGTGCGGCCAGTTGTGCGGCGTCCGGTGCCTTGATGGCGGCAACGGCAACCGGCGTATCAATTGCTACCAAGTCACCGGCGACACGGGCCAGCGCCTGCAGCGTCTGGTGCTGGAACAGGTCCTTCGGGCTCAGTTGCAGCCCGGCGGCGCGGGCGCGGCTGACCACCTGGATGGAGACGATGGAGTCGCCGCCCAGCTCGAAGAAGTTGTCGTCCAGCCCCACCCGCTCCAGGCCGAGCACGGCGCGCCAGATGGCCGCCAGGGTTTGCTCGCGATCGCTTTCCGGCGCGCGGAAGGTCTTCTGCAGCAGACTGAAGTCCGGCTCCGGCAGCGCCTTGCGATCGAGCTTGCCGTTGGGGGTCAGCGGCATGCGTTCGAGCGGGACGATCTGCGCGGGGACCATGTAGTCCGGCAGCTCCTCCAGCAAGGCGGCGCGCAGGTCGCTGCCCCGCTCATTCAAAAGAGGGCCCGTCACGTAACCCACCAGTTGTTTCACCTGCCCCGCGTCGCGGGCGATGACTACTGCCTCGCGCACGCCGGGCTGGCCGAGCAGGCGTGATTCGATCTCGCCCAGTTCGATGCGGAAGCCGCGAATTTTCACCTGATGATCGATGCGGCCGAGGTACTCCAGCACGCCGTCGGCGCGCCAGCGCGCGAGGTCGCCGGTGCGGTACATGCGCGCGCCGAGTTCCCTACCGTAGGGATCGGCAACGAAGCGCTCGGCGGTCAGTTCCGGGCGCCCGTGGTAGCCGCGCGCCAGGCCGTCGCCGGCGATGTACAGCTCACCCGCTACACCGATAGGTGCCGGTTGCAGCTCGCTGTCGAGGATGTACAGCTGGGTATTGGCGATGGGCTTGCCAAGCAGCGCACGGGCGCCCTTGTCGATCTTCCAGGCCGCCGACCAGATGGTGGTTTCGGTGGGGCCGTAGAGGTTCCAGAGCGCTTCGCCGCTCTCTTTATCGAAGCGTGCGGTGAGCTTGTCCGCCAGTTCGGCGGACAGCGCCTCGCCACCGCAGAAGAAGCGGCAGCCGCTCAGGCGCGGGAAGTCCTCGTGGCCGCTGAGCAGCGTCCAGGTGCTCGGGGTTGCCTGGATCACCGTCACGCCCTGCTCCAGCGCCACACCGAGCAGGCGCGACGGGTCGCGGGCAACGTCGCGGTCGACCAGCACCACGCGGCCGCCGACCAGCAGCGGCAGGTACAGCTCCAGCGCGGAGATATCGAAGGACAGCGAGGTCAGCGCGAGCACGCGATCCTGCGCACCCAGGCCCGGCTCGCGGGCCATGCTCAGCATGAAGTTGACCACCCCGCCGTGGCGCACCGCAACGCCCTTGGGCTTGCCGGTGGAGCCGGAGGTGTAGATGACGTAGGCGAGATTGTCGGGCTGCGCCAGGTTCTCCAGATCGCTGTCGGCGTAGCCATCCAGCTGCGCCCAGTCGCGGTCCAGGCAGAACGCGCGGGCACCCGATTGCGGCAGCTCGCCGAGCAGGTGCTGCTGGGTCAGCAGCAGACGCACGCCGCCGTCTTCGAGCATGTGCGCCAGGCGTTCGGCGGGGAATTCCGGGTCCAGCGGCACGTAGGCGCCGCCGGCCTTGAGCACCGCCAGCAGGGCCACCGGCAGCTCCACCGAGCGTTCCAGCGCGACGCCGACGCGGCTGTCGGGGCCGACGCCCTGCTCGCGCAGCCAGTGCGCGAGGCGGTTGGCACGGCTGTTCAGCTCGGCGTAGCTGAAGCTGCGCTGGCCGTCGGTGAGCGCCACGTCCGCGGGCGAGCGCTGCACCTGCTGCTCGATCAGCTGGTGCAGGCAGGCGTCGCGCGGGTAGTCCATCGCGGTGGCGTTCCAGCCGTAGAGCAGTTGCTCGCGCTCGCTGCCATCCAGCAGCGGCAGGCGCGCCACCGGGCAGTCCGGGTCGCGCACCAAGGCATGCAGCAGGTTGAGGAAATGCCCGCCGAGGCGTTGGATGGTCGCCACGTCGAACTGGTCGGTGGCGTACATGAACTGCCCGCGCACCTGGCCGTCGCGGCTTTCCTCGGTGTTCAGGGTCAGGTCGAACTTGGCGATGCCGCTGTCCAGCTCCAGGCTTTCCAGTTGCAGGCCGCCGGGCAGCTCGCGCAGGGCGTCGCGGCGGCTCGGCTGGTGGTTGCAGGCCACCTGGAACAGCGGGTTGTAGCTCAGGCTGCGTTCGGGTTGCAGCGCGTCCACCAGTTGTTCGAACGGCAGGTCCGGGTTGGCCTGGGCACCCAGCACCGCTTCGCGGGTGCGGGCGAGGAAGGCGTTGAAGGATTCATCGCCGTCGATGCGCGCCGACAGCACCTGGGTATTCACGAAGAAGCCGATCAGCCGCTCGCTCTCGGCGCGGCCACGACCGGCGATGGGCACGCCCACGCGCAGCTCGCGCTGGCCGCTGCAGCGCGACAGCAGCAGCTGGTAGGCCGCGAGGATCAGCATGAACAGCGTGGCGCCCTGCCCCCGCGCCAGTTCGCGCAGGGAGTCGCTGAGCGCGCGCGGAAGCTCGAAGTCGAAGGTAGCGCCGCGATAGCTCTGCACCAGCGGGCGCGGCCGGTCGCCCGGCAGGGTCAGCAGCAGGGATTCGTCGCCCAGCTGCTGCTTCCAGTAGGCCAGCTGCCGCTCGCCCTCGCCGGCCGCCAGCCACAGGCGCTGCCAGCGAGCAATGTCGCTGTACTGGATCGGCAAGGCTTCCAGCTCGGCCTGGGTGCCTTGCAATTCAGCGCTGTACAGGGCTGCGCTGTATAACCTGGAGAAGTCATCGATCAGCACACCGATGGACCAGCCGTCGGCAATGATGTGGTGCAGGTTCACCAGCAGCAGCGCTTCGCCCGGCAGGCGTGCCAGGTGCAGGCGCAGCAACGGGCCTTCGGCGAGGTCGAAGGAGCGCTGGGCGCATTGGTTGAGCCATTGCCGCGCCTCGGCTTCGCTGCCGAAATCCTTCGCCTCCAGATGCGCCGGTCCCGGCGGCAGGATGCACTGCATCACCTCGCCATCTGCCGCCTTACCCGGCCCACCTTGCGGCGGATGACGCTGCGCGTCATTCGCCTTACCAGAGCAATCCTCTGCCGTGCCATCCGCCCCCCGTAGGGCGCATAACGCGCCAGCGTTATCCGCCGGATCATCGTGCCCGCCACCTGCGCTGCGGAATACGGTGCGCAGGCTTTCATGGCGCGCGATCAGCGCGGCGAAGGCCCGCTGCAGCGCACCCTCGTCCAGCGCGCCGCGCAGGCGCACGGCGGCGGGGATGTTGTAGGCGGCGCTGTGCGGCTCCATCTGCCAGAGGAACCACAGCCGCGCCTGGGCCGCCGAGAGCGGCGCGTGCTGGCGCCCCTCACGCAGGATCGGCAGGCGCGACAGGCTCACGCCTTTCTCGCGCAGCTGACGCAGGAAGATGATCTGCTTGTCCTCGGGCAGCGCGCCCAGGCGCTCCGCGACCTGTTTCAGCTGGGCGTCCATCGGCTGGTTCATTCCCCCACTCATCAAAGATTCTCCAGCTCGCCGAGCAGTTCATCCATCAGGTCCAGTTCCTCTTCCGCGCTGGCCGAATCTGCCCGCTGGGCTTCGATCCAGGCGGCCAGCGCTGCAATGTTGCTCAGCTCGAACAGGCGGTGCAGCGGCAATTCCAGGCCCAGGCGCTGACGCAACGTCAGGCCGACCTGGGTGAGCAGCAGCGAATGGCCGCCCAGTTCGAAGAAGTCGTCGTGCAGGCCGACGCGGTCCACCTGCAGCACGTGCTGCCAGATGCCGGCCAGCTCGACTTCCAGGTCGCTGCGCGGCGCCACATACTCGCGCAGGCTGTCGCCCAGTTGCGGGTCCGGCAGGGCCTTGCGGTCCAGCTTGCCGTTGGGCGACAGCGGCATGGCGTCGAGGGCGATGATCCGCGACGGCACCATGTAGTCCGGCAACTCGCCTTGCAGTGTCTGGCGCAGGGTTTCGGGCTCGGCGCTGGCGACCACGTAGGCCAGCAGCACGCCGTCCTTGGCCACCACCACCGCTTCGCTGACCTGCGGGTGGGCCTGCAGGCGCGCTTCGATCTCGCCCAGCTCGATACGCAGGCCGCGAATCTTCACCTGGTGGTCGAGACGGCCAAGGTATTCGATGGCGCCGTCTTCGCGCTGGCGAGCCAGGTCGCCGGTGCGGTACAGGCGTTCGCCACTGCCAAATGGGTCAGCGACAAAGCGTTCAGCGGTCAAGCCGGGACGTGCGTGGTAACCGCGCGCCAGGCCGACGCCGCCGATGTACAGCTCGCCGGCCACGCCTTGCGGCACCGGCTCCAGGCGCTCGTCCAGCAGCACCAGGCGCAGGTTGTCGATGGGCCGGCCGATGGGCACGACCTGCCGCGCGTTGTCCTCGTCACAGGCCCAGAAGCTGACGTCGATCGCCGCCTCGGTCGGGCCATAGAGGTTGTGCAACTTCGCACTGCTGCGCTGGCGGAACTGCTGTTGCAGCTCGTAGGGCAGCGCCTCGCCGGAACACATCACCTGCAGCAGCGACGGGCAGCGCTCCAGTTCGCCGGAAGCAACGAAGGCCTGCAACATCGACGGCACGAAGTGCAACATGGTGACCTGCCCCGCCTCGATCACCTGGCGCAGCGCCGCCGGGTCGCGGTGCGCGCCGGGCGCGGCAACCACCAGGGCGGCGCCGCTCAGCAGCGGCCAGAAGAACTCCCACACCGACACGTCGAAGCTGAACGGGGTCTTCTGCAGCACCCGGTCGGAGGCGTCCAGCGCGTAAGCCTTCTGCATCCAGTTCAGGCGATTGACCAGCGCGCGATGGCTGTTGCCGGCGCCCTTGGGCTTGCCGGTGGATCCGGAGGTGTAGATCAGGTACGCCAGGTTCTGCGGGCTGCCGGCGATGGCCGGGTTCTGCTCGGAGGCCGTGGCGATCTCGCCCCACTGGCTGTCCAGGCACACCATTTCGGCATTGCTCGCTGGCAGGCGCTGCAGCAGGTGCTGCTGGGTCAGCAGCAGGCCCACGCCGCTGTCGGCGAGCATGTGCTGCAGGCGCTCCTGTGGGTAGTCCGGGTCCATCGGCACGTAGGCGCCGCCGGCCTTGACGATGCCCAGCAGGGCCACCACCAGTTCCACCGAACGTTCGGCGGCCACGCCGACCAGCACGTCCGGGCCGACGCCCTGACCGCGCAGCCAGTGCGCCAGCTGGTTGGCGCGGGCGTTGAGCTGGGAGTAGCTCAGGCGCTCGTCGCCGAACTGCAGGGCCAGCGCCTCCGGGGTTGCGGCGACCTGTCGCTCGATCAGCTCCTGCAACTGCGCGTCGGCCGGGAAGTTCGCCTCGGTGTCGTTGAAGCGTTGCAGCAGCTTGTTGCGCTCCTCGCTGGCGAGCTGGCTGATGCGGCCCAGCGGGCGCTCGGCATCTTCCACCAGGGCCAGCAGCAGGTGCTCGAAGTGGCCACGTAGTTGCTCGATCTGGCTCGCGCTCAGGCGGTCGGCGCGGTAGGTGTAGCGCACGTCCAGTTGCTCGCCGGCGCTGGCCACCAGGGCCAGGGCGTAGTTGGTGCCGTCCACCGGGTGGTGGCCGAGGATGCGCAGGTCGTCCTCGCTGGACGAGGACAGCGCCGCATCCATGGGGAAGTTCTCGAACACGATGATGCTGTCGAACAGCGCCTGGCCGCCACGGCCGGCCCAGCGCTGGATGTCGTACAGCGGGGTGTGCTCGAACTCGCGCACGTCCAGGTTGAAGGCTTGCAGCTCGCGCAGCCAGTCGCCGACGTGCTGGGCGTCATCCGGCGTTTGCAGGATCGGCAGGGTGTTGATGAACAGACCGAGGCTTTCCTCCGCCCCCGGCAGCGTGGCCGGGCGCCCCGCCACGGTGGCGCCGAAGGTCACGCTGCGCTGGCCGCAGTAGCGTTGCAGCAGCAGCGCCCACGCGCCCTGCACCAGGGTGTTGAGGGTGATGCGCTGGGCCTGGGCGAAGCGTTGCAGCGGCGCGCTGTCGAGGCGGCTGTGCAGCTCGCGCAGCGGCTCCTCTCGGAAGCCGGCGTTGCAGGCGGTGGCCAGCAGGGTCGGCTCGTCGAAGCCCTTCAGGCGCTCGCGCCAGAAACTCTCGCCGGCCGCGCCGTCCTGCTCGTGCAGCCAACCGATGTAGTCGCCGTACTGCGCCGCGGGCGCCGGCAGTGCCTCGCCACGGTAGAGGGCAAGCACTTCGCCAATCAGCCGCGCGCTGCTCCAGCCGTCCAGCAGCAAGTGGTGGCAGGTCCAGATCAGGTGGTAGCGGCGTTCGCCCAGGCGTATCAGCGCCAGGCGTTGCAGCGGCGGCTTGGCCAGGTCGAAGCCAAGGTTGCGTTGCGCGTCGGCGACGTTTTCAAGCTGCTGCGCGCTCACCTGCTGGCCGCGCCAGTCGAAGGACTGCACCGGCAACTGCACGTCGCGCAGCACGAACTGCAACGGCGCCGCATCGGCACTGGCGAGGAAGCCGGTGCGCAGGTTGGCGTGGCGGGCGATTACGGCGCGCCAGGCATCGAGGAAACGAGCCTCGTCGAGGCCGTCCAGATCGACGCGCAGTTGGTTGACGTAGAGCGAGGAGCCCGGCACGTCGAGGGCGTGGAACAGCATGCCCTGCTGCATCGGCGACAGCGGATAGAGGTCTTCCACGCCGGCCGGCAGCGGCAGCGCGTCGAGCTGTTGCTGATCCAGACCGAGCACCGGCAGGTCATTTGCGCCGAGCTTGCAGGGATGGCTCAGGCACCAGGCGACCAGCGCTTGCAGCTCGGCACGCAGCAGTGCTTGCAGCTCATCGATGTCCGCCGCGTCGAACATCGCACGGCTGTAGGTGACCTCCAGGCTCAGTTCACCGCCGAGCACGCGGCCGGCGTAGACCAGCGCGTTGCCCAGCGCAGCGTTCAGCGGCTGGCTGCGGCCGACGCCTTCGAAGGCCGGCAGAAAGTCGGCGTCGGCGAAGGCCTGGTCGAGCTGGCCGAGGTAGTTGAAGGTCACCTGTGGCGCCGGCAGGTCGCGCAGGCTGGCGGCGTGCTGGCTGAGGTAGCGCAGTTGGCCGTAGCCGATGCCGGCGCGCGGCAGCTTGCGCAGGTGGTCGCGGGTGGCGCGCAGGTCCGCACCCGGCTCGCCGCCGGCTTGCAGGCGAACGGGATAGAGCGCGGTGAACCAGCCCACGGAGCGGCTCAGGTCCAGCGCCACGTCGCCGTCAACGGCGTCGCGGCCATGGCCTTCCATCTCCACCAGCGCGGAGCTTTCGCCGGTCCAGGCGCACAGGGCGCGGGCCAGCGCGGTCAGCAGCAGGTCGTTGATCTGCAGGCGCTGCGCCTTCAGCGCCGGGCCGAGCAATTGGCGGGTGGTCACGGCATCGAGGCTGAAGCGCGCGTTGGCGGCTTCCTTCCAGGTGGCCGGGGCACCGCTGCGGGCGCGGGTCAGACGCGGTGCATCGCGCAGTTCGGCCTGCCAGTAGCCCAGCTCAGCGGCAGCGCTATTGGCAGCTGCCTGCTGGCGGGCGCTCCAGGCCTGGTAGCTGTCGCTGCGCGGCAGCGCGGCGGGTGTGCGACCGGCGCGCAGTTCGCGGCAGGCGTACTGCAGGTCTTCCAGCAGGATGCGCCACGACACGCCGTCCACCGCCAGGTGGTGGATGACCAGCAGCAGGCGCTCGCTACCATCCGCCAAACTGACCTGCATGGCGCGCAGCAGCGGGCCGTTGGCGATGTCCAGGCTGGCCTGGGCGTCGTCGCACAGTCGCTCCAGGGTTTGCGCGTCGGCGGCGCGGCGGCGCCACAGCAACGTCATATCCAGCGGGCCAAGTTCTGCGTAACGCTGGCGGCTGCCGTCGAAACGCAGGCGCAGCGCGTCGTGCTGGCCGACCAGCCAGTGCAGCGCACGGGCGAGGACGTCGCCACCCAGTGCTTCACGCGGTTGCAGCAGCAGCGCCTGGTTCCAGTGATGACGCTGGGCGCTCGGCACACGCTCGAAGAAGCGCGCCTGTACTGGCGACAGCACCACCTCACCGCTGACGGCGGCCACCGGCGCGGGTGCTGCCGGCGCGGCCGGGGCACGGCTTTCCAGCCACTGCGCCAACTGGCGGACGCTCTGCCGCTCGAACAGCTGTTTCGGGCTGAGCTTGTAACCGAGTTTGCGGATGCGCGCGATGATCTGCAGGCTGAGGATGGAGTCGCCGCCCAGCTCGAAGAAGTTGTCTTCGGCATCGACGCGCTCGACCTTCAGCACCGCTTGCCAGATAGCGGCGATGCGCTGTTCCAGCTCGCTCAGTGGCGCGCTGTCCACGGCCTTGGCGACCGCTTCGACGCGCGGCAGCGCCTTGCGGTCAACCTTGCCGTTGGCGTTCAGCGGCAGGCGCTCCAGCAGCATCAACTGGGCCGGCAGCAGGTATTCCGGGACTTCGCTGGCCAGGGCTTCGCGCAGGCTTTCCACGCTCTGCGCCTCAGTCACGACCCAGGCCAGCAGCTTCATCGGGCCATCGCCGTCACGCTCAGCCAGCGCCACAGCATCGCGCACGCCCGGCAGGCGCTTGAGCGCCTGCGCCAGTTCGCCCGGCTCAACGCGGTAGCCGCGAATTTTCACCTGGTCGTCGACGCGGCCGAGGAATTCCACGGCGCCGCGACGGTTCAGGCGCACACGGTCGCCACTGCGGTACAGGCGCTCGCCGTCGATCTCTACAAAGCGCTCGGCAGTCATCTCCGGCAGGCCGAGATAACCCAGCGCCAGGCCGGCGCCGCCGATGTACAGCTCGCCGGGCACGCCCGGCAGCAGGTCGTGGCCGTTCTCGTCGAGCACGCGGATGGCGCTATTGGCCAGCGGCGTGCCGATGGGCAGGCTGGCGGCCGGCAGGTCGTCCAGCAGTGACCATTCGTGGGTCAGCACGCCCACGGTGGCTTCGCTGGGGCCGTAGTGGTTGACGACGCGCAGCTTGGGCGACAGCTCACGGATCGGCTGCAGCAGCGCGCGGTCGCAGGCTTCACCGCCCACCACCAGCAGGCGGCGCGGCAGCACGGCGGCGGCGTTGGGCGCGGCGGCCAGCAGGCCGGCGAGATGGCTGGGGACGATCTTCAGCACGTCCACGTCCTGCATGAACGCGGCGAAGCGCTCGGCGTCTGCCACGGCCTGGGCGTCCGCCAGGTGCAGGCGACCACCGCCACACAGCGCGCCGAACAGCGTAGTGTGGCCGAGGTCGGCGGCCACCGAGGAGACCATCGCCATGCCCAGGCCCCGGGCGCGGCCCTGGTCCAGTTGCAGGCGTTCGAGCACGGCCTGCACGTAGTTGGCCAGCGCCCCGTGGCTGACGCGCACGCCCTTGGGCTGCCCGGTGGAGCCGGACGTGAAGATCACATAGGCAGCCTGTTGCGGGTCGATGCTCCGTGCCGGCGCAGCAGCGCTGCCCTGCTCCGGGCCGCCGGCCGGGATCAGCGTGGCGGTGTCGCCGATGGTTTCCAGCAGCGCGGCATCACTCACCAGCACACGGCCGATGCCGTTGTCCGTAAGCAACTGGCGCAGACGCTCGGCCGGTTGCGCCGGGTCCAGCGGCACGTAGGTAGCGCCGGCCTTGAGCACGCCCAGCAGCAGGAGCACCCACTGCACGCTGCGTTCCTGGCAGATGGCGATGCACGCGCCCGATTCCACGCCGCTGGCAATCAGCGCGTTGGCCAGGCGGTTGCTGCGCTGGTCCAGCTCGGCATAGCTGTAGCGGAGGCTGTCGTCCTGCACGGCGATGGCGTCCGGCTGCGCGGCAACTTGTGCAGCGAACAGGCCGAGCACGTCCTGCTGCGGCCACTGGCGCGCCTCGCCGCGACGGCGCGAAGCCACCGGGCGCGGCAGTTCGCCGAGGGCGCGCTGCGGCTCGGCGCACAGCTGGCGCAGCAGCGCTTCGAACTGGCCGGCGATGGCGGCGACGCTGGCATCAAGGAACAGGTCGCGGGCATAGACGAAGCTGCCGCGCAGCTCATCGCCCGGCTGGCCGCTGGCGTCCAGCGCCTCGGCCATGTCCAGGGCGAGGTCGAAGCGCGCGCCGTACTGTTCTTCGCTGAACAGTTCCAGCTTCAGCGTGCCGGCATCGGGCAGGCGGCTGACGTCGAAGCCGAAGTTGAACTTCACCTGCACCAGCGGGTTGTAGGCCAGGCTGCGCTCGGGTTGCAGGGCTTCCACCAGTTGCTCGAACGGCAGGTCCTGGTGCGCCTGGGCGCCCAGGGCCAGCGGCTTGAGGCGGGCCAGCAGCGCGGCGAAGGATTCGTCGTCAGCCAGGGTGCAGGGCATGACCTGGGTGTTGACGAAGAAGCCGATCAGCCCTTCGGTTTCCAGCTGCTGGCGGTTGGCGATAGGCACCGCGATGCGCAGGTCGCGCTGGCCGCTGTAACGCTGCATCAGCACCGCGTAGGCACCGAGCAGCAGCATGAACAGGGTGACGTCCTGCTCGCGGGCCAGCTGCTTGAGGCGGCTGCCGAGGCCGGCGTCCAGGCTGAAGCCGAGGCTGCCGCCACGGTAGCTCTGCACCGCCGGGCGCGGGCGATCGGCGGCCAGTTCCAGCACCGGCGTTGCATTGCCGAGCTGCTCGGTCCACCAGTTCAGCTGACGCTGGCCCTCCTCGCCCGCCAGCAGTTTTCGCTGCCACTGGGCGTAGTCGGCGTACTGCACTGGCAGCGGCGGCAGTTGCAGCTCCTCGCCAGCGGCGAAGGCGCCGTAGAGGCGACTGAATTCGTCAACCAGCACGCGGATCGACCAGCCATCGGAGACGATGTGGTGCAGCGTCAGCAGCAGCACATGGTCGTCGTCAGCCAGCCGGATCAAGGTCAGGCGCAGCAGCGGGCCGTTGCGCAGGTCGAACGGACGCTGCGCTTCTTCCTCGGCCAGCTTGCGCGCGGCGCTTTCGGCATCGGTTTCAGCGGACAGATCGACCCGCGCGAGGTCCAGGGGCTGCGCCGGCTGGATGCGCTGGAAGGCCTGGCCGTCCACTTCATCGAAGGTGGTGCGCAGGGTTTCGTGGCGCGCCACCAGGGCATCGAAGGCACGGCGCAGCGCGGACTCATCCAGCTGGCCGCGCAGGCGCAGCGCGCCGGGCACGTTGTAGGCGGCGCTGGCCGGTTCCATCTGCCAGAAGAACCACAGGCGGCTCTGGGCGGCGGACAGTGGCAGGTCGCCGTCGCGGGCAACGGCGCGCAGTGCCGGGCGAGCGCTGGGTGCAAGAGCCGTCAGCCGTGCAGCGAATTCATCCAGGCGGCTGGCTTCGAACAGGTCGCGCAGCGGCACTTCGCAACCCAGGTCGCGACGCAGACGGGAGATGACTTGCGTGGCCAGCAGCGAGTGGCCGCCCAGCTCGAAGAAGTCGTCCTCGCGGCCTACGCCCGGCACGCCGAGCACTTCGGCCCAGACGGCGGCGACGCGGCTTTCCAGGCCATCGCGCGGGGCTTCGGTGATGCTGGCGGCTTCCTGCGGTTCGGGCAGCGCCTTGCGGTCGATCTTGCCGTTGGCGTTGAGCGGCATCTGCTCCAGCACGAGGAGGCGCGACGGCACCATGTAGTCCGGCAGCTGTGCTCGCAGGGCGGCTTTCAGTGCGTCCTCGGCGAGGCTGTCGCCACAGACGTAACCCAGCAGGCGCTTGCCGCGCTCGCTGTCGCGGGCGATCACCGCCGCTTCGCGCACGCCGGGCAACGCACGCAGGCGGGCTTCGATCTCGCCCGGCTCGATACGGAAGCCGCGAATCTTCACCTGCTGGTCGACGCGGCCGAGGTAGTCCAGCGCGCCGTCTTCACGCCAGCGCACGCGGTCGCCGCTGCGGTACAGGCGGAGGCCGTCGGCGTAGGGGTCGGCGACGAAGCGCTCGGCGGTCATGCCGGCGCGCTGGTGGTAACCACGGGCAAGGCCGTGGCCGCCGATGTACAGCTCGCCGGCGACGCCGCGCGGCAGTGGTTGCAGGCGGTCGTCGAGGATGTACAGGCTACGCTCGCCGACCACTTCGCCGATGGGCGCATAGGCCGCGCCGCAGGTGGTGCGGGCGTCGGCCTTCCAGAGCAGCGGGGTGACCACCGTCTCGGTCGGGCCGTAGCCGTTGATCAGGTGCTGCGGTTTCAGCGCCTGGTGCGCCAGTTGGTAGGCTGCCTCAGGCACCGCGTCACCGCCGAAGCAGTAGATGCGCATGCTCGGCGCGTGGCCGTGCTCTTTATCCGGAGCAGCCAAAGCTTGCTCAGCCAGCTGTTGCAGGTAGGCCGGCGGGAACGCGGCGACCGTCACTTCGTGGCGGCGCAGTTGCTGCAGGGTCTGCTCGGCGGTCCACAGCGCATCGTTGCGGATCAGCAGGCTACCGCCGTGGGACAGCGCGGTGAGCCAGCGCTCGTGGGCGCCATCGAAGGCGAAGGACATGAAGATCAGCTCACGGTCGGCATCGCTCATGGCGTAGCGCTGGCCGATGGCGCGGCAGTGCGCGGCGATCTCGCCATGGGCGACGGCAACGCCCTTGGGCTGGCCGGTGGAGCCGGAGGTGTAGATCAGGTATGCGAGGTTCTGCGCCTGGATGCGCACCAGCGGGCGCACGGCCAATGCGTTGCCGAGGTCGGCCTGTTCCAGCACCAGGCGCTCGACGCCTTCGGGCAGCGGCAGGCGTTCGGCCAGCTCGGCGTTGGTCAGCAACAGGTCGACGCCGGCGTCCTGCATCAGCCAGGCCAGGCGTTCCTCGGGGTAGTCGACGTCCAGCGGCAGGTAGGCGCCGCCGGCCTTCATGACGGCCAGCAGGGCCAACGGGATGTCCACGCCGCGCGGCAGGGCCACGGCGACCCGGCGTTCCGCGCCAATGCCGTGCTGGATCAGGCGTTGCGCCAGGCGGTTGGAGCGATCCTCCAGTTCGGCGAAGTTCACCTCGCGCTGCTCGTCGATCAGCGCGACCTTGGCCGGATGACGGCGGGCCTGGGCGGCGATGGTTTCGCTCAGCGCTTCGAAGGCCGGCGCGTCACCGGCCACGGCGATGCTCCAGTCATTGGCGGGCAGCCAGTCGCGTGCATCCAGCACGGCGTCGGCATTCAGCTGCGGCAAGGTGCGCAGCAGGTCGAGGAAGTGCCCGACGAGGCGCTGCATGCCATTGGCGGCGTAACGCTCGCGGGCATAGCAGAAGCTCACACGCAAAGAGTGCTCGCCCTCGCGGACGCGCAGAACCAGGTCGAAGGGGGTTTCCAGGTCGAGCTGTTCCAGGGCTTCCACGCTGACGCCGGGCAGGCCGTTGCCGGCGCGCGGCTGCCATTGGTGGTCGAAGGCGACCTGGCACAGCGGGTGGCGGCCGTGGCCGCGTTCGGGTTGCAGCGCCTCCACCAGTTGCTCGAACGGCAGGCCCTGGTGCGCCTGCGCTTGCAGCAGGTCGTCGCGCAGTTGGCGGAGCACGCCGCGCAGGCTCGCGCCTTCGGGCAGCTCGCTGCGCAGCACCAGCAGGTTGACGAAGAAGCCGACCAGCCGCTCGCTGTCGAGCTGCTCGCGGCCGGCCTGGGTCAGGCCGATGCGCAGGTCGTGCTGGCCGCTGTAGCGCTGCAACAGCAGGTTGTAAGCGCTGAGCAGGAGCATCGGCAGGGTCGCGCCGTGGGCCTGGGCCAGGCTGCGCAATTTGCCGGTCAGCTCGGCGTCCACTTCGCGTTCGATCAGCTCGGCGCTCTGGCCTTTTACGCCCCCGTTCTTTTCTGGAGTGCTGAAGGGCAGCTCCAGCGGCGAATGCTGGTTGCCCAGGCGCTCGCTCCACCAGCCCAGCAGGCGGGCACCCTCGCCCGCTTCCAGCTTGCCCTGCTGGGCGGCGGCGAGGTCGAGGTACTGCCGTGGCAGCGCCGGCAGCACGGGCTCGCGCTGTTCGACGATGGCGCGGTAGCACTCGGCAAACTCGTCCAGCAGCAGGTTCAGCGACCAGCCGTCGGCGATGATGTGGTGGACGCAGAGCAGCAGCGCCTGGCGACCACCGCCGAGGTTCTGCAGGCGCAGGCGCAGCAGCGGGCCGCTGGCCAGGTCGAAGGGCTGCGCGGCGAAGGCATCGGCGTCCTCGCGGGCGGCAATGTCGCGGCGGGCGTTGCCCAGGGAGCTGAAGTCGCTCTCGGTGAGTTCCACCTGGGTAGCGTTGGACAGGCTCAGCGACACCTCGCCATCGGCCCGTTCGATGAAGCGGCTGCGCAGGGTTTCATGGCGGCCCAGCAGTACGGCGAAGGCCTGCTCTACCACCGGGCGGCGCAGCTCGCCGCGCAGGTTCATGCGCCCGGCGATGTGGTAGACGGCGCTTTCCGGCTCCAGCCTCCAGAGGAACCACAGGCGGCGCTGGGCCGGCGACAGCGGCAGCAGGCCGGCGCGCGGGACTTGCGGAACGGGCTCGGCTTCAGTGGTCGGCAATGCTGCCAGGGCGGCGGCGAAGGCACCCAGTTCCGGCGCTTCGAACAGCAGGCGCAATTCCACGGCGCGGCCGAGGCGTTCGCGCAGGCGCGCCATCAACTGGGTGGCCTTGATCGAGTTGCCGCCGAGGGCGAAGAAGTTGTCATCGCGGCGGATCGCCGGCAGCTCCAGCACTTCGCTCCACAGTGCGGCGATGGCTTGCTCTTGAGCCGACAGCGGCGCGACCGGCTTGGCGCTGGCGCCGTCGCTGATCGGCTCGCCGGCGCGCTGGATCGCGTAGGCCTGCAGGCTGCCATCGAGCAACTGGGTGCGGCAGGCCGAACGTTGCAGCTTGCCGCTGGAGGTCTTGGGCAGTGCGCCCGGCTCCAGCAGCGCCACCACCAGCGGCGCCTCCTGGAAGGTTTCCGCCACAGCGGCGGAGATAGCTTTCGCCAGCGCCTCGGCGGAGATCAGCTTGCGCACGCTGCGCCCGACTTCGGCGGCGATGCCGATGCCCTCGCGGCCCTGGTGTTCGATGGCGAAGGCGGAGACGCGGCCCTTGCGCACCAGGTCCACCTCTTCCTCGACGCAGCGTTCCAGGTCCTGTGGGTAGAGGTTCTGGCCACGGACGATGAGCATGTCCTTGAGGCGGCCGGTGACGAAGAGTTCGTCGTTGTGCAGGAAGCCCAGGTCGCCGGTGCGCAGCCAGGTGCGGCCGTCCTTTTCGACGAAGGTACGGGCGCTGGCTTCCGGGTTGCGCCAGTAGCCGAGGGCGACGCTGGGGCCGCTGCTCCAGATTTCGCCGACACGGTCCGGGCCGAGGCTTTCACCGCTCACCGGGTCGACCAGCTGGATTTCATGGTCGGGCTGGGCCCGGCCGCAGTTGATCAGCGAGGTGCCACGGCCTGGGCGGGCGATGTTTTCGCCCAGGGCATCGAGGTCCACTTCCAGCTGGCCGATGCCGTCGCCGCGCACGCCGCCGGTGACGAACAGGGTCGCTTCGGCGAGGCCGTAGCAGGCATAGAAGGATGCGGCGTCGAATTGCGCCGGGGCGAACCAGGCGGCGAAGCGTTCCAGGGTGTCCGGGCGGATCGGCTCGGAGCCGGAGAAGGCCACGCGCCATTTACTCAGGTCGAGGCCTTCCATGGCCGCCTCGTTGACCCGCTCGCAGCACAGGCGATAGGCGAAGTCCGGCCCGCCGCTGACGGTGCCGCCGTAGCGGGCAATGGCTTCCAGCCAGCGGCGCGGGCGTTCGAGGAAGTAGCGCGGCGACATCAACACGCATTCGATGCCGCTGTAGATCGGTTGCAGCAGGCCGCCGATCAGGCCCATGTCGTGGAACAGCGGTAGCCAGCTGACGATCACGTCGTCATCGCCGATGCCGAAGCCGCCCCGAATCAGGCGTTCGTTGGCGACCAGGTTGCCGTGGCTGACCTGCACGCCCTTGGGCGTCGAGGTGGAGCCGGAGGTGTATTGCAGGAAGGCGATGTCGTCGTCGGCCAGCTCGGGCATCTGCCACTCGACGGCCAGCGCCGGGTCGGCCTGGTCCACCGCCAGCAGCAACGGGCTGTCGCCGTTCTCTCGTTCGCAGGCCGGGCGCAGGGCTTCGATCAGCGTGGAGTCGGTGAGCACCAGGCTCGGCTGCGCGTCATCGAGGATCGAGCGCAGGCGCGCCAGGTGCTGCGGGCGCACGGATTCCGGCGGGTAGGCCGGCACGGCGATGATGCCCGAGTAAAGGCACGCGAAGAACGCGGTGACGTACTCCGGGCCGCTGGGCAGCAACAGCACGGCGCGGTCGCCTTGCTGGCCGTGGCGCAGCATCCAGGCAGCCATGGCGCGGGCGCGCTCGTCCAGCTCGCGGAAGCTGATGGGCTGTTCGAGGTTCTCGGCGATGAATCGCAGGGCGGTCTTGCGCGGCATTTCGCTGGCGCGTTGCAGCAGCGCCTCGACCAGGTTTCCTGCGGCTTCGTAGCGGTCGTTCATGACATCACCTGTTCTGTCGGCGAGCGCGTGGGGCCCGCCGGAGGGAAATTCGTGGGTTCAGCTTTTTGCGTGATGGGAATCGGAGAACCGAACTGCTTACTCGCTCCGATCCGTCCCCTCTTCCTCTCGGGGAGGCTCAGGGTGAGGGTGCTACCGGCAACTCCAGCGCCAGGCCATTTCCCTCACCCCCCTCTCCCAGAGGGAGAGGGAGCTATCCGTCCCGGCGTCAGGCATCAGCGCCATGCCCTTGCGCCATCGCCACCACCACCTTGCGTGGGCCACTGAACGGCGCACGCGCATGGGCGGCGAGCATGTTGTCGAGCATCAGCACGTCGCCGCTGTGCCAGGGGAAGCTCACCTTGGCCTCCTCCAGCACGCCGCGAATGTCGTCGAGCACCGAGTGCTCGAGGGGGCTGCCGTCGCCGTAGTAAACGTTGCGCGGCAGGTCTTCCTCGTCGACGATTTCCAGCAGGCTCTCGCGCACTTCCGGCGGAAGATTCGAGACATGGAACAGGTGCGCCTGGTTGAACCAGACCCAGTCGCGGGTGACCGGGTGCTGCGCCACCGCCTGGCAGACCTGGCGGGTGCGCAGCTCGCCGTCTTCCTTCCACTCCCAGCCAATGTTGTGAGCCCTGCAGTAGGCCTCGACCACGGCCGGATCGGCGCTGTTGAACACCTGCTCCCAGGCCACATCCAGGCCGTTGCCGAAGTTGCGGGTGTACATCAGCCCGCGCTCGCTGAAGCGGCGGCGGATGCCCTCGTCGACCCGGCGGTAGATCTCGCGGCTGTCGGCTATCGGCGTCTCGCCGCCGCTCTGCGCGGCCTGCACGCAGTAGAACCAGATCTTCATCGGCCACTCGCGGGTGTAGGCCTGCTCGTTGTGCAGCGGGATGTGCTGGTGCGGCGGGTATTCGGTGGAGGTGTACACGCCGCTGGTGACGTTGCTGCGCGGGGTGGAGCCGAACTCGTAGTTGAGCAGCGGGTGGCCGAAGCCGGCGGCGAACTCGCGGAAGCGCTCCGGCGCGCCAACCTGGAAACCACGGAAGAGAATGCCGGCGCACACCGGCAGGCGCTCAGTCACCAGCGGGCGCAGTTCGGCCAGGGCGTCGAGCAGGTCGATGCCGTCGCCGCGGGCCTGCACCAGCAGCGGCAGGCCGCCACGCGCGTCGGCCAGGGGAGCAATGTCGAACAGAGTGGAGGTGGGCATCGGGGTCTCCGCTTGAATCGATCAGGCCAGCGCTGCGCTGGTCGACTGGCCGGGCTGGCGCAGGCGGCCGAGCAGCAGCTCGAGCAGGCGCGCCTCGCCGGCATGGAGGAAGAAGTGGCCGCCGTCGAGCATCTCCAGGGAGAAGCCGGCGCTGGTTTCGTCCTGCCAGGCCGACAGGGACTCCACCGAGAGCCGGTCGGCCTTGCCGCCGAACACATGGATCGGGCAGGCCAGCGGCGCGCGGCGGCGGTAGTCGTAGCGACCGCAAAGCAGGAAGTCGGCGCGCATCACCGGCAGGGTCAGGCGCAGCATTTCCTCGTCGGCGAACACCGCTTCGGGCGTGCCGCCGAGGCGGCGCATGCGTTCGATCAGTTGGGCGTCGCTCTGCTCTTGCGCCAGCTCGCGGTGGCTGTCGCGGCGAGCGGGCGCTGCGGCCGCCGAGGCAAACAGCGCCTGCGGAGCCGGCAAGCCGCGCTCGCGCAGGGCGTGGGCCAGCTCGAAGGCCAGCAAGCCGCCGAGGCTGTGGCCGAAAATGGCGTAGGGCTGGTCCAGACGCGCGGCGATTTCGTCAGCCAACTGGCCGGCCAGGGCACGCAGGTCGGTCTGCAGGTTTTCGGCGAAGCGCCGGCCACGGCCGGGCAACTCCACCGGGCAGACTTCAATCCAGCTCGGCAGCTGGCGCTTCCAGCGCGCATAGAGCATGGCGCTGGCGCCGGAGTACGGCAGGCAGAACAGACGCAGCATGGGTTATTGCCCCGCCGCCTGGCCGTCCATCTTCTGTCGCAGGCTCAGCGGACGCATGTCGGTCCAGTTGGCTTCGACGAAGGCCAGGCAGTCGGCCTTGCTCCCCTGCTTGCCGGCCTCGCGCCAGCCGGCCGGGACTTCCTTGTAGTCCGGCCACAGCGAGTACTGCTCTTCACCGTTGACCAGCACCTTGTAAACCGCATCGTCGCGATCGAACGCCATCGCCTTTCTCCTTCAGCTGCAGGGGATGCCGGCCACCGGCCATTGCCGATGTTTTCCAGCTCTGCCATGAAGACGAGAGAGGCAATGAAATAGTTAGTGTTCTCGTATGCGATTAATTCTCATAAGATATGCGCCGGCGAAATTTCCTGGCTCGCCCTACCGCAGCAAACCGAAAGATCGGACGAAAGGATGCGAATGAAAAATCTTCACCCTGCCTTGGGAACCCTGTTGCAGAGCACTAGTCCGAGTCTTCCGAATAAATTGATAATAATTATCATTTGATCTAGATTGGCCGCCTCAACCCATGTGGACGTCCCCGCCTCCGCCGCCGCATAGGAAAACCTTGCATGTCCAAGCCAATGCCCGCCGAGTCGCGCCCCGCTCTCCACGAGCTGTTCGCTACCCACCGGCAGACCTTCATCAATGCGGCCGCACGCATCCTCGGCTGCCGCAGCCATGCCGAAGACGTGGTGCACGATGCGTACATCAAGCTCAACGCGAGCGACCTCACTCCCGGCATCCAGTCGCAGAGCGGCTACCTGATGCGCGTGGTGCGCAACCTGGCCATCGATCTTTATCGCCGGCAGGCGCTGGAGAAGCGCTACTCGGGTAGCGAGGAAGAAGGCATGCACGTCGCGACGCCCTCCGCGTCACCGGAACTGGAGCACGAGGACCGGCAGACCCTGGAGGCCATCTCCAGCGCCCTGCAGTGCCTGCCCGAGCGCACCCGCTACGCCTTTGAGATGTATCGCCTGCACGGCCGCACGCAGAAGGAAATCGCCGAGGAACTGGGCGTCTCCCCGACCCTGGTGAACTTCATGGTGCGCGATGCGCTGATCCATTGCCGCAAGACCCTGAAGGGCTTGGAGGCTGGCAAGGCCTGACGTTCAACCTTCCGCCAGGGCGCGGAAGGTCGAGCGGTACTGCTCCGGCGTGGTGCCCGACAGCCGCCGGAACATCGCGATGAACGCCGAAGGGCTGCTGTAGCCCAGGTTGAAGGCGATCTGCTGCACCCCTTCCCCCGATGCCAGTGCCTCGATGGCGGCGAGAAACCGCAGGCGCTGTCGCCATTCGCCGAACGACATCCCCAGTTCCCGCTGACAGGCCCGCGCCAGGGTGCGTTCGGTGCTGTGCACGCGCTCCGCCCAGTGCGCGAGGGTGCGGTTGTCGCCGGGCTCGGCCTGCAACGCGACCAGCACTTCGCCCAGTGCTCCGCCGCTGGCGTACGGCAGGTAGTCGTCGTGGGGCTGCGCGGCCTGTAGCTGGTCGATCACCACATCGGCCAGGCGCTGGTCGGCGGCGCTCTGCGGGACGTTCACCCCTCGCGCGGCGAAGTCGGAAAGGATCGCCTTGAGGATGTCGCTGATCGCCAGGGTGCAAGGGGTCTGCGGCAGCTTGCGCGCCAGTTCGGCGGACACGTAGAGCGAGCGGTAGATGATCGCCTGGCGGTTGTAGCAGCTGTGTTCGCGCCCCGGCGGCACCCACACGGCGTACTGCGGCGGCGAGAGGAAGCGCTGGCCGTCCACTTCCAGCTCCATTACCCCGTGGGACGCGTAGTTGAGCTGGCCCCAGGGGTGGCGATGGCTGGGCGAATGGGTGCCGGCGTCGAACTCGTCGTAGCGGAAGTACAGTTCGGCGGGCAACTGGTCGATGTCGGGAAGCGGGAGCGGCAGTGCGCGGGTCATGTCCGAATGCCGGGGTGGATTGTCCGGTTTTCATTATACGTCTGGTTTCGGACGAGGGGAGAATGGGTGGCATCTGTGGAGCGCCCTCTCCCCAGCCCTGGCCACGCGCCCCGCTCCGAAGGGAGAGAGGACTGGTCCGGTGCAGGTTGAAACCATGACATCAGCCGGCTCGCACTGCTCCCTCTCCCTTCAGGGAGAGGGCTGGGGAGAGGGAAGTAGCCACCACTTCGAAATCAAACCTGAGACCTGCAAGAACTCATGAACTACCTGTTCCCCCTGCTGGCCGTGGTCATCTGGTCCGGCAATACCGTCGTCAACAAACTCGCCGTGGGGCAGATCGCCCCGGCGGAGATCGGCTTCTACCGCTGGCTGCTGGCCGGCGCGCTGCTGACGCCCTTCCTGCTGCGCGCCACCCTCGCCCACTGGCCGGTAATCCGCGCCAACCTCGGCAAGATCGTCACCCTCGGCCTACTCGGCATGGCCGTCTACCAGTGCCTGGCCTACTACGCCGCCGCGCTCACCTCGGCGACCAACATGGGCATCATCCTGTCGCTGATGCCGCTGATGTCCCTCGCGCTGGCGTCGGTGCTGCTGCGCCACAAGCTGAGCCCCGCCGCACTGCTGGGCGCGCTGGTCTCGCTGGGCGGCGTGCTGCTGGTGATCACCCAGGGCAACCCGCAGCAACTGATCAGCCACGGCGTGAACCTGGGCGACGGCATGATGATCGTCGCCACCCTCGCCTACGGCGTGTATGGCGTGCTGCTGAAGAAGTGGAACCTGCCGCTGCCACCGCTGCTGATGCTGTACCTGCAGGTGCTGGTGGCGGTCGTTGCGCTGGCGCCGTTGTATATCGCTTCGCCGCACCATGGCCTGACCGCCGCCAACCTGCCGCTGGTGCTGTATGCCGGGCTGCTGGCCTCCATCGTCGGCGCGCTGGCCTGGATGCAGGGCGTGCAGCGCATGGGGCCGAGCCGCATGGCGCTGTTCTTCAACCTGCTGCCGGTGCTGACCGCCGCCATCGCCGCCGTGGTGCTGGGCGAACAGCTGACCAGCTACCACCTGGTAGGTGGCGCACTGACCCTGGCCGGCGTGCTGCTGGCCGAGCTGTGGCGGCCACGGGTGAAACCCGCCACTGCTGTCAGCGCCCGCTGACTCGGATGCTCTTGTAGGAGCGAGCTTGCTCGCGAACCGCTTGACGCTGATGTCGCCGGGCAACCTGTTCGCGAGCAATGACGATGGCGTCCCCTCTCTTTCCTACAGGCCCGCGCGGAACTCGGCCATAACGGTGGCGACCAACTCCGCCGCCGGCATCTCCCGCGACAGCGGCGCGCCCTGCCCGGCCCACTGCACGGCGAAGTCGCTGTTGCCCTTGGCGGCTGCGGCGGCGGTCAGCGCCTTCGCCGCGTCGTAGGTTGTCGGGTACGCCGGCAGCTCCGGTGCATCGGCGCTGCCCACATCGGTGAACAGCCGGTTCACCATGCCCCGAGCGGCGCGACCGGAAATCGCCGACGTCACTTCGGTGCGCTCCCCGCGCTCGCCACGCAGCGCCGCCTTGAACGCGGCGTTGGCCGAGGACTCGTCGGCGGAAATGAACGCCGTGCCCATCTGCACCGCCTGCGCACCCAGTTCGAACACCGCACGCATGCCCTGCCCGTCCATGACTCCGCCGGCGGCAATGATCGGCAGCCCCGTGGCTTTCGCCAGCGTGCGCACCAGCGCGAAGGTGCCGATGCGCGCGTCTTTCTCCGGCTCGAACACGCCACGGTGTCCGCCCGCCTCATAGCCTTGCGCAACGATGGCGTCGATACCCGCCGCCTCGATGGCGCGGCCTTCCGCAAGGCAAGTGGCGGTGGCCAGCAGACGGATGCCGGCAGCTTTCAGACGGTCGATCCAGTCCTGCGGCGGCAGGCCGAAGTGGAAGCTGACCACGGCCGGCCGCGCTTCGATGAGGAATTCCAGCATCTCGGGGTCGGCCAGGAAGCTGCGGTAGATCTCGCGGATCTGCGCCGGCGGCTGCGCATCGAATTCGGCGAACAGCGGGCGCAGGTGCTCCAGCCAGGCGGCCTCGCGCGCCGGGTCCGCCACGGCCGGGCGGTGGCAGAACAGGTTGAGGTTGAGCGGCTTGTCGGTCAGCGCGCGGGTCTGCTCCAGCAGGGCACGAGCCTGCGTGGCGTTGCTCGCACCCAGGCCGATGGAGCCCAGCCCGCCGGCATTGGACACCGCCGCGGCCAGCGCCGGGGTGGACACGCCGACCATGGGCGCCTGGATGATGGGGTGCTGGATGCCGAGCAGTTCGGTGATGCGCATGACGGGGTCCTCAACGTCGGGGGAGTCGGCGAAATGGCCGCTTGGCCTTTCTCTCGATTGCCTTGCTTTCGCTTGACTTACCATCTCATGAAGAGAATATTCGTCGCAACATATTCTCTATCGAAGATTAATAATGGATCTCTCCAGCCTGGAAATCTTCCGCTGCGTGGCCGAAGAGCAAAGCGTCACCCGCGCCGCCGCCCGCCTGCAACGCGTGCAATCGAACGTCACCACGCGTATCCGCCAGCTTGAGGAAGACCTCGGCGCGGCGCTGTTCCTGCGCGATGGCAAACGCATGACGCTGACCGACCAGGGCCGCGACTTCCTCCGCTATGCCGAGCAGTTGCTGGCCCTGGCCAGCGAGGCGCGGCAGTCGCTGCACCCCAACGGCGCCAGCGGCAGCCTGCGCCTGGGCAGCATGGAAGCCACCGCTGCCAGCCGGCTGCCCGAGCCACTGGCGCTCTTCCATCGGCAGTATCCCGAGGTGGAGCTGCAGGTCAGCACCGGCCACAGCCAGAAGCTGCTGGGTGAAGTGCTCAATCGCCAGCTCGATTGCGCACTGATCGCCCACCCCGAGATTCTCCGCGCCGAGCCGGGCTTCGAGCCGAGGCTGGAGCGCGGCCTGCGCGCCGAGCCGGTATTCCGCGAGGAACTGCTGCTCGTGCTGCCGGGCAACCACCCGCCGGTGAAAAAGCCCGAAGACGTGCAGATTCGTACCCTCGCCGGCTTCACCCGAGGCTGCACCTATCGCCTGCTGGCCGAAGGCTGGCTGAAAGGCGCGCCGCTGGCGGTGCAGGAAGTGGGCTCGTACCACGGCATCCTCGCCTGCGTGAACGCCGGCTCCTGCATCGGCGTACTGCCGCGCTCGGTGCTGGAACTGCAACGGGAAATGCCGGACCTGCAGGCCGTGCCGCTGATGGAGGTGGACACCCTGCTGATCTGGCGCGAAGGCTACGCCACCGGCGCCTTCCAGCGCTGGCGGGAAACCCTCGAGGCTCGCCCGTGAGCCGCACGCCCCGCCTGCCCGCCGCGCTGTCCGCAGCGCTAATCCTGGCCGTGGGCATGGGCTTCGGCCGGTTCGCCTTCACCGGGCTGTACCCGCTGATGGTGCGCGACAGCGTGCTCAGCATCACCGGCGGCTCCCTGGCCGCCTCTGCCAACTACGCGGGCTACCTGCTCGGCGCGTTGCTATTGGCGCGCAGTCATGAAAAGCAGGCGGCGCGAATCTGCGTGATCGCCCTGATCGGCACCCTGGCTACCCTCGCCGCCATGGCCATTCCGGCACCGGCCTGGTTCGCCATCGGCGTACGACTGCTGGCTGGCGTGCTCAGCGCCATGGCCCTGGTCAGCGCCGCGCAGTGGCTGTTGCAGAGCATGGGCGAGAGCCATGGCGCGCCGATGATGTTCGCCGGTGTGGGCATCGGCATCCTGGTCTCGGCGGAGCTGATCGCTGCCGGCAGCGCCTTCGGCCTGGGCAGCTCGGCGATCTGGTGTGTGCTGGCGCTGGCCGGGTTGGTGCTGGCGCTGCTGGCTGCGCCCGCGCTCGGTCGCGAAGCACAGGCCGCGCCGCACCCCGCAGTGGACGGCACGGGACCGGCGCCGGAGCTGTCCGCGCCGATCATCCTGCTGGTCTACGGGCTGGCCGGCTTCGGCTACATCATCACCGCCACCTACCTGCCGCTGCTGATGAAGAGCGGCCTGGGCGCCATTGACCCGTTGCAGGTCTGGGCCGCTTTCGGCCTGGGCGCCGCGCCATCCTGCTTCCTCTGGCATCGCCTGCACCTGAAGCTGGGCGGCCGGCGCGCGCTGGCGCTGAACCTGCTGGTGCAGGCGGTGGGTGTGATGCTGCCGGCGCTGGGCGACTCCGCCTTCCTTTACCTGGGCAGCGCGGTGCTGGTGGGTGGCAGCTTCATGGGCACCGTGACCATCGCCATGCCGGCGGCGCGCGCGGTGGCCGCGCAGGTGCGCTTCAACATGCTCGCGGCGATGACGGCGCTGTATGGCGTCGGGCAGATCGTCGGGCCGCTGGCCGCCAGCGCGCTGCGTGGGCTGACTGGCAGTTTCGTCCCGGCGCTGGGGGCAGCCGCCAGCGCGTTGCTGGTGGGCGCAATGTGCTGTCTGCCATTGCGCCGAATGGAAACCGGTAGCAGCGAGCTTGCTCGCGAACGGATTCACCGGTAGCAGCAAAGTTGGGCTTGTTCGCGAGCAAGCTCGCTCCTACGAAAAGCAGCACGTAGGGCGCATAACCTGGAACAGGTTATCCGCCGACCACCTCACGGCGGATAACGCTGACGCGTTATGCGCCCTATAAATTCACCGGTCAGGCCGGCGGCTGCTGGCGGAAGGACACGCCCAACCTATTCCACACGTTGATCGCGCCGATGGCCACGGTGAGGTCCACCAGTTCCCGTTCGCTGAACTGCTCGCGGGCAAGTTCGAAGACCTCCAGCGGCACCTTGGATTCCGACAGCAGCGTCACTGACTCACACCAGGCCAGCGCTGCCCGCTCGCGTTCGGTGAAGAACGGTGACTCGCGCCAGACGCTGACGGCGAACAGGCGCCGTTCGGTCTCGCCACCGCGCCGCGCTTCCATGGCGTGCATGTCGGCGCAGAAGGCGCAGTGGTTCACCTGCGACACGCGCAAGCGCACCAGCTCCAGCAGCGGTTTCTCCAACGACAGTTCGAAGATGGCGGCTTCCAGCGCCAGCACCGCCTTCAGCGCTTCCGGCGAGGCGGTGTAGTAATCCAGACGCGGCTCCATGACGGCACTCCAGAAGATGACCCGGCCATTGTGCGCCGTGCCGCGCCAGCGGCAGGTGGCCAATCCGCAGAATTTCGGCCGCGCAACTTCACCGCATCACCCGCCAGCGCTACGCTTGCGCCACCGACAACCTCTATTGAGTCCGTGGAGTCCGCCCTTGGAGCTGCACCTGATCATCCACGGCCAGAAGGATCTCGCCGGGCAACTCTATCGCCAGCTGCGCGAAGCCATCGACTCCGGACGCCTCGCCGCCGGCACCCGCCTGCCGCCCAGCCGCCTGCTGGCCGAGCAGTTGGGCATCTCGCGCAAGACCATCTCCGACACCTACGCCCAGCTCACCTACGAAGGCGTGCTGGTGGGCAAGATCGGCAGCGGCACCTTCGTCAATACCCACCTGCCGCGCCACGACCGGCGCCAGGCTGGCGTGCGCTTCGCCAGCCAGGACAACATCGACCGCTGGGCCAACCTCGACACCCGCCTGCGCCACCCCGGCGCCGAGGGCACCGCCAAGGCCGACTTCATCGGCGGCACCACCACCCTGCTGCAATTTCCCCAGGAGGAATGGCGCCGCTGCGTCAACCACGCGCTGCGCCAGATGACCGGCCTGCGCGGACACTACAGCGCGCCCGAGGGCATCGCCCCGTTGCGCGACGGTATCGCCCGGCACATTTCCTATGCCCGCGGGGTGAACTGCCAGCTGGACGACGTGATGGTCTGCAACGGCGCGCAGCAGGCGCTGGACCTGCTCTCCCGCGTCCTGCTTCGCCCCGGTGACAAGGTGGCCATGGAAGACCCTGGCTACACCCCGGCGCGACTGATCTTCCAGACCCTCGGTGCCGAGGTGGCCAGCGTGCCGGTGGATGCCGAAGGCATCCGCGTCGATCTGATCCCCGACGGTACGCGGATGATCTACACCACGCCCTCGCACCAGTTCCCGCTGGGCATGCCGCTGAGCCCGGCACGCCGTGAGGCCCTGCTGGCGCGTGCGCTGGAGCTCGGCGCGCTGGTAATCGAGGACGACTACGACAGCGAATTCCGCTACGAAGGCAGGCCCACCGACGCGCTGCAGAGCCTCGATCGCCACGGCGTGGTGGCGTACATCGGCACTTTCTCCAAGGTGCTACTGCCGGAGCTGCGCCTGGGCTACCTGATCCCGCCGCCCAGCCTGTTCCCGGCACTGGTGCGCGCCCGGCAGATTTCCGACTGGCACAGCTCGACGCTGCCGCAATGGGCGCTGGCCAAGTTCATCAGCGAAGGCTACCTGCTCAAGCACATCCGCCGCTGCCACGGCATCTATGCCGGGCGCCGCGAGCGCATCCTCGCGCGGCTGGCCGGCGACCTGTCACCCTGGCTGGAAGTGGTGCCCTCCGTCGCCGGATTCCACCTCACCGCGCTGCTGCGCCAGCCGACCAACGTGGCGCTGCTCTGCGAGCTGGCGCGCAAGGTCGAGGTGGGTCTGTATGGCCTGGCGCCCTTCCACCAGCAAGTGCCGGTACGTGACGGCCTGCTGCTGGGCTTCGGCGCCATCGACACGCTGGACATCGACCCGGCGCTGGACAAGCTGCGCGACCTGTTGCAGCAGTTGACCTGAATCGAGCCTGGATGCCTCCGGGAGCGTAGGAGCGGACTCTGTCCGCGATCGCTTCCCGGCCGTATCGTGCCGGACCTTGGCCGTCGCGGACGAAGTCCGCTCCTACGCACATGGATAGCGCCGTCATGAGATTGGCCCGGCGGTTTTCCCCGAAATTGGCGGTTCAGCCAGAAGCGGCGCGCCCTTAACCTTTCAGCAGCGGCTTTGAAAGCCGGTTCCGGCCTTTCCCGAGACCCGACGTCAGCGCCCAATGGCCATCTACCCCGCCAGCAAAAGGAGCCTCGCCATGTCCCCGTCCGCCCTTGCCATCGTTCGCGTCCAGGCATTCCCCGGCCAGGCTGCCGCGCTGGGCAACCATCTGAACGAGTTGATCATGCAGGTCCGCCAGCAACCCGGCTGTCAGGGCAGCGAGTTGCAGGAGCTGGCCGCCGACCGCTGGCAGGTGCTCACGCGCTGGGTCAGCCAGGCCGCCCTGGAGGCGCACCTGTCCGGCCCGAAAGCGCAACACTGGCTCGGCCAGCTTGGCTGCGGCGACCTGGCGCTGGGCCTGGAATTCGAGAGCCGCAGCGTCGACTGACTCAGAAGGCCGAACGCACCAGCCCGCCATCCACCCGCAACGCCGCCCCGTTGGTGGCGGACGAAGCCTCCGAGCAGACGTAGAGCACCAGGTTGGCGATCTCCTCCGGGCGGGCGAAACGCTGCAGCAGCGAACCCGGGCGGGCGGTGCGGAAGAATTCGGCCTCGAATTCCTCGAACGGCTGGCCGCCCGAGAGCTTGTCGACGAAGTCGCCCACGCCCTCCGACGCGGTGGGCCCTGGCAGCACGGCATTCACCGTCACCCCGGTGCCCGCGCAGCTTTCCGCCAACCCGCGGGACAGGCCGAGCTGGGCGGTCTTGGTGACGCCGTAATGGATCATCTCGACGGGAATCTGGATGCCGCTCTCGCTGCTGATGAACACCACCCGGCCCCAGTTCTTCTGTTTCATGCCCGGCAGGTAGGCGCGGGACAGACGCACGCCGGACAGCAGGTTGACGTCGAGGAAGCGCAGCCACTCCTCGTCCGGGATGTCCTCGAAAGGCTTGGGATCGAAGATGCCCAGGTTGTTCACCAGCACGTCCACCGCCGGGTAGCGCTGCACCAGCGCGGCGATCTGCTGCGGGTCCGACAGGTCGCCGGCGAAGCCTTCCACCCTGGCGTCCGCCTGCCCGGCGCGAATCCGCCCCAGCGCTTCATCCACGGAGGCCTGGCTGCGGCCGTTGAGGATCACCCGTGCGCCTTCGCCGGCCAGGCCCTGGGCGATGGCGAAACCGATGCCCTTGGTCGAACCGCTGACCAGGGCGAGCTTGTCGGACAGATGCAGGTTCATGGGGACTCTCCAGTAGTCGGGAACGGACGAGTCAGCATAGGCGGCGCTTCCCAACGGCCGCCAGCCAGCCCGTCAGACGTGTGAAAAATGCCGGTTGACGCCTCGGACAGGTTTCAGCACAGCCATTGGCTCGCTTTCGAGGGTCCGTCGGCAGCCGCGCCGACGAGGCCTGCAGCCGATGTTTTGTAGGAAGACTGTTACATTTCTGAGAAAAAAATCGCGTCTATTTGTCGCTTATGTCTCTGTTCTGCTGGCGAAAATTCCATTCCCGACTAGCGTCAATTCCGTAAGCAGATATGTGTAGCACTGCTTTTCTCTGGGGATTGACCAGCCGGAAATAGGGAAATGCAGGCCAAATACCGCTCGAAACTCTTCCAGCCAGCCGCCCACGCCCTGGCCCTGGAACAACGCATCCTGTTCGACGGCGCCGCCGCCGCGGCGGTCGATCAGCAGCATCACGACAGCACCGCCGCCGAGGCGAAGGACACGGCCAAGCCGGCCACCGCCGTCGAGGCCCGCGCGCAGGCAGCCGCGCCCGCGCAAGCGGCGCCGCGCAACCTGGTGGTGATCGATGCACGCCTGGAGAACCGCGACCAGCTCGCCGCCAACCTGCCGGTGGGCACCACCGCACTGGTGGTGGATGCCGGTCAGGACGCCATTGCGGCGATCAGCAACGCGCTGGCGCAACTGGGCAAGGTCGATTCGATCCAGATCTTCTCCCATGGCGCCACCGGCCAGTTCACCCTGGGCAACCAGACTTTCACCAGCCAGAGCGTCGACCAGCTCGGCGACCGGCTGAGTGCCTGGCGCGGCGAGCTGAATGCCGGTGCCGATATCCAGCTCTACGGCTGCGACGTGGGCTCGGGCAGCACCGGGCAGGCGCTGGTCAACGAGCTGGCGCGCTGGACCGGCGCGGATGTCGGCGCCTCCAGCAATGCCACCGGCGCCAGCAGCGCCGGCGGCGACTGGAACCTGGAAGTCCGCAACGGCGACATCGACAAATCCATCGCCCTGAGCGCCGACACCCTGGTGAGCTTCCAGGGACTGCTGGCCGACGCCAGCCCCACGGTGGCCATGGGCAGCGGTGGTTCGACGGTGCGCCTGGGCGACCAATTCACCTTCGATGTCATCTTCAGCAACCCATCCACCCAGGTCGGTTTCGCGCCCTACATCGACCTGTTCATGCCGGCCACCGGGCGCGACGGCAATGACGGCGCCACTTTCGTTTCCGCCACCTACCTGGGCCAGGTGGTCAACCGCTACGTGATCCCCTTCGACGCCAGCGGCAACGCCACCCACCCGCTGGCCAAGGATGCCAATGGCAACGCCCTGGTGATCAACGCCGCCAGCGTCGGCATGAAGCCGGGCGACCAGATGGTTGTGCTGCAACTGCCTTACGCCAGCGTCACCAGTGGCCAGCCGGCGATCGCTATCCAGGTCACCGCGCAACTGAGCAACCTGGCCGATACCAGCTATTCCGACGGTGCGCCCAACCTCACCATCAACGCCCGTGGCGGCTTCGAGTACGGCAACGATTCGCTGAACAACCCCGCGCAGGACCCGACGCTGGTGGAGGCCGCGCTGCATAGCTTCGTGGTCACCCCGACCCTGCTGTCGGTCACCCAGACGGTGAACATGCCCGAGGGTGAAACCGTCACCGGGCCGAACTTCACCCGCACCGAGACGGTCACCGTGACCCCGGCCACCGGCCAGACCCTGACCAACGTCACGGTGACCCAGACGGTGCCCGACCAGGTCCACGTCAGCTCCATCACCCCCGGTACGGGCGGCACCCTGACCTCGGTCACCCTGCACGACGGCACCGTGCTGACCAACCCAACGCTGATCCAGGCCGCGTTGAACAACCCCAACGCCTTCGTCGCCAGCTACAGCATCCACTACGACACCCTGAGCGCCGCCAGCACTACCACGGTCGGCTTCTACGTGCCGGAGATCGACGCGGCCGGGCGGCCGGTGCTCGACCCTGCCACGGGCAACCCGCGCACCATCACTTTCGGCACCGCCACGGTGAACGGCGACTGGAACCCGCTGGACACGCGCGATCGCCCGGTCAACCCAACCGACCCGGACGGCTATCCGTTCACCGTCACCGGCGACGGCGCGGGCATCACCTTCGTCGCCAAGTCGATCACCCTGCTCAAGACGGTGAACCTGCAGACCGACGTCGGCACCCCCGGCATCACGCCCGGCGACACCCTGCGCTACACCATGGACGTGGCCATCTCCGACTTCTATGCCTTCGGCAGGAACATCCTCGGCCAGGGCCGCTTCACCGTCACCGACCAGCTCAGTGACGGCCAGACATTCTCCGCCGCCAACCCGCCCAGCATCGTCATCCAGCAGCACGGCGGCACGCAGGTCATTCCAGTGATCTACACCGCCACCGTGAACGCCGATGGCAGTACCACCCTGGTGTTCGACATCGCCCAGTCGATTGCCGCCGCCGTCCAGGGGCCAGGGGTCTACGCACTGTTCGGCGACCTGTGGGACGGCGATGCGCAGGAAGCTGCCACGCGCCTGACCATCGTCTACGACGCGACCATCGACACCACCTACACCACTGACCACCCGCCCCACGACCAGCTCAACGAGGGCGATAGCGTCAGCAACAACGCGGTAGTGGACGCCAGCGTGCTGCGCGACTCGGTGAACATTGGCGGCGAGCAGACCGATGGCTCCGGCACCACCAGCACCATCGACACCTCCAACATCGATATCACCCTGACCCAGGTGAACGGCGGCAACCCGCCGGCCAACGGCGAGCTGCGCCCGGGCGACGTGGTCACCTTCACCATTACCTATGACCTGCTGGTAGCGGACTACGAGAACTTCAAGCTCACCGCCTACCTGCCGCTGCCATTGCTCAACGCGGCGGGCATCAACTGGAGCATCGGCAACGGCGTCGGCCAGTGGAGCTTCGGCGCCGGCAACACCATCCTCGACGTGCCGGACAGCGTCACCACCGGGGCAGGCAACTCGATCATCTTCGACTTCGGCAACTATGTTTCCGGCGGGCTCAACGGCGGCACCGTACAAGTGCGCTTCACCATGGTGGTCGGCGACCAGCCCTATGCCGACCAGCGCGAACTCGACGTGCTGGCGCAGTCCAGCCAGACCACCACCATCGACAAGACGCCGCTGATTTCCTCGGACGTCGCGGTCATCGAGTCGGTCGCCGAGCCAGTGCTGGAAATCAAGCACGGCGTGGTTTCCAGCACCAACGGCACGGTCACCGGGACCATCGGCGCCTGGGCCCAGCCGGGTACCAGCGGCGTCCCCTTCAGCAGTAACGTGACCAGCCTCGCGGCGGTAGACGGCAACATCAGTGGCATCGACGGCGCCGACACCCTGCGCCTGGCCACCGCGATCAAGAACAGCGGCGGCGGCAACGCCTTCGACGTAGCCACCAGCATCACCCTGCCAGCGGGATTGGCCTTCGTTGGCGGCAGCCTCTCGGCTGCCAACCTGCAAATCTATCGCGGCGACGGCGCCCTGCTGGTACTGGGCACCGACTACAGCGTCAACGGCAACACCATTACCTTCCTCGACGCCAACAACCAGGGCACCCTGCTCGCCGGCCGCACCAATGCGCCTGACGGCAACGATGCCGCCGGGCGCAATGTGGTGGTGATCACCTACGACGTCACGGTGAACAACGCCATCCTCGCCTCCAGCACTCTGCAAAGCAGCGCGGCGCTGACCAACTACGCCAGCGTCGAAGGCGGCCAGGACTTCACCCCGGTGGACATCGTCGAGGTCGCCAACCAGCAGGTGGCCGCGCCGACCATCACCAAGACCTACCAGAACGGCAGCCTCACCAGCGACGACTCCAGCGCCGGCCACACCACCGGCAGCAACCTGGTGATCGGCGAGACGATGACCTATGACATCGTCGTCAGCCTGCCCGAAGGCAGCACCGCCAACCTGCGTCTTTCAGACCTGATCCCCCCAGGGCTGCGCCTGGACCTCACGGCCTTCGGCGGTGCGGGCTACCAGATCATCTACAACGCCGCGAACAACGGCATCGATCCGTTCAGCGGCGCGCTCACGCAGGCCTTCGCCGGCTCTGTCAACGTCCTCACCTTCAGCGGCGATGGCAGCGATGGTGGCGACCTGAACCTGCTGTTCAGTGCCGCCGGCTCCACGGCAGACAACAACATCGGCAACAACGCCTTCGTCATCCGCCTGGTGCTGGTGGCAAGCAACGTGCAGAGCAACCAGCAAGGCGTCACCCTGAACAACGGCGCGCAGCTGACCTACAGCGACCCGGACGGCGACACGCCCAATGGTGCGACGGCGCTGGACCGCACCGTCGCCAGCCCGCAGCAGCCCTCGGTGAGCATCGTCGAGCCGACCCTGACGGTGACCCAGCAGATCACCGCAACCCCGACCTATGGCGGTTTCGACCAGGGCGACATCGTCACCTTCAACATCACCATCAGCAACAATTCTGGCACCGACGCCTTCGATCTCAGCCTGCTGGACCTGCTGCCCACGCAGATCACCAACCTGACCTTCGACGGCGCCATCACCTACAGCGGTGGCGCCAGCAACCATGGCGGCGTCGACTTCATCATCCAGAACGGCCAACTACTCACCGCCACTGGCGCCAACATCGACATTGCCAACGGCGGCAGCATCGTCATCCACCTGACCGGTGTGGTGAACGCCTCGGCCGCCGGCCAGGCGGTTATCCCGAACAACGTCGTGGTGCGCTGGACCAGCCTGGACGGCACCGACAACACCACGGATACCCTTGCGGGCGAGCGCAGCGGCGACGACGGACTGCTCAACTCCGGGGTGCTCAACGACTACCGCCAGATCAACACGCTGCTGATTCCCGTCACCAACGGCATCCAGGTCTCCCGCGTCGGCGGCCTCGACGCCACCCCGCCGGCGACCAACTCCTCCGGTGCCACCGATACCGCCGGCCTGCAGGAAAACGTGGTGGTCGGCGAAATCGTCCGCTACCGCGTGGCCGTGGTGGTGCCCACCGGCGTCAACCCCGAGTACCAGATCCGCATCGAGCTGGCCGCCGGGCTGGAGTTCATTCCCGCGGACCTCAACAACATCCTTATCGCGTTGGGCTCCAGCGCCATTGGCGGCCTCACCACAGACGCCACTGACCTGATCAGCAGTGGCACCCTGGGGATGGTCGGCAACCAGAACAGCGACGTGTCGCTGCCGATCCATCCGGACCTCTCCGGCGACAAGCCCACCGGCGT
The DNA here is from genome assembly GCF_002796985.1 of Pseudomonas sp. Classification (GTDB taxonomy): domain Bacteria; phylum Pseudomonadota; class Gammaproteobacteria; order Pseudomonadales; family Pseudomonadaceae; genus Pseudomonas. The sequence goes on from NZ_PEKX01000004.1 coordinate 53,328, forward strand.
CTTCAACATCAACAGCGGGCGCCTGCAGATTTCCCCTGATGGTCGGACCATCACCTTCAACCTGGGCAACCTGACCAACAACGAGGTCAACGACGGCGATATCGAAGGGGTGATCCTGGAGTTCAACGTGCGCGTCGCCAACATCGCCTCAAACAGTAGCGGTGCGCAGCTGAGCATGAACGTGTTCGAGCACGTCGGCACCGGCGGCGGGGTCGACCGCGGCCACAGCGCCACGATCTTCGAGCACGTGGTAGAGCCCGGTTTCACCGCGATGGACAAGACGGTCATCGACATCGCCGCGGGCAGCGCCCCCGACACCACCACCGCCACGGTCTCGGTCGGCTTCACCCAGAACGGCGAAGTACCGGCCTACAACGTAGCGTTGCACGACAAGTTCCCCAGCGGCAGCAACTACGCCATCCAGAGCATCATCATCAACGGCACGCCCTACACCATGGGCAACCTGCCGACGGGCGTCACCGCCAGCGACAGTGGCGGCGAGATCGTGGTCACCTTCGCCCAGCTGAACGTCAACGACACGGTGCAAGTGCTCTATAGCGTCACCCTGCCCAACACAATCATCCCCGACGACAGCAACAGTTCAGCGGTGCTGACCTGGACCAGCCTGCCCACCAGCTTCGAGGACAACGGCTGGAGCGGCTCGCTGCCGCTGACCGCCGGTAGCGCCGATGGCGAACGGACCGGCCAGGATGGAACGGGTGGGCTGAACGACTACGTCCTCAGCGACGGTGCCGGCATGGGCGTGGTGCGGGGCACCCTGTGGGACGACACGCGCTCCGCCAACAACAGCGTGACGCCCGACGGGCCCGGCCTGGGCGGCATCAGAGTCGACCTTACCTGGGCCGGTGATGACGGCGTGTTCGGCAACGCCGACGACCGCAGCTTCAATACCCTGACCGCCAGCGACGGCACCTACCAATTCGCCCTCCTGCCCGCGGGCAATTATCAGGTGGCGGTGGCGCAGACCTTCGATCAGACGACCAACAACCGCTTCCACGTACGTGTCGACACCGACACCGGTGCTGCCACCGTGGGCCTGGGCACCATTAACCTGAACCTGGGCGAAGGCGCCATTGGTATCGCCAACGCCGGCTACGTGCACCTCAACGAAGCGCCGATCAACACCGTCGCCGACCAGCATGGCGTCGAGGACACCGTGCTGCACATCATCGGCCTGGCCACCAGCGACGTGGACGTCAACGCCGGCAATGCCGACGGCATCATGACCGTCACCCTCAGCGTGCGGCACGGGGTGCTCTGGCAGACCGGGACAGCGCCCGGGCCGACCGACGCACCGCCTGCCGGCGCCGGCCGCAGCCTGACGCTCACCGGTACCCTGCAGCAGATAAACGTCCTGCTCAGCCAGATCTATTACAAGGGCGACCAGGACTTCAACACCTTCCGCAATCCCGAAACCCTGACCATGGTCACCAATGACCAGGGCAACTTCGGCGACAAGGACGGCGACGGCATACCCGGCGAAAGCTCCGATGACGCGCTGTTCGACAGCGACACGATGAACATCGTCATCGACCCGGTGAACGACGCTCCCATCGCCCACCCCGACATCGCCATTGCCCTGGAGGCTGGGGGCCTGAACAACGCCGACCCCGGCGTCGACCCCACCGGCAACGTGCTGACCAACGACACCGATGTCGACATCGACACCAACAACGACTTCCTCAGGGTAACCCGCCTGGAGAACTCGACCGGCGGCTTCGTAGCGGTGCCCACTGCCGGCGTGGTCAGCCTCGCCGGCCGCTACGGCACGCTCTTCATCACCGCCGGCGGCGGCTTCCAGTACGTGGTCGACAATGCCAATACCGAGGTGCAGGCGCTGCGTACCGCGGGCGACGTGCTGCGCGAGTCCTTCGGCTACTTCATCACCGACAGCGGCGGCCTCGGCAGCTCGACATCCCTGACCATCGACATCCACGGCGCCAACGACACGCCGACTGCCCTTGCCGATACCGGCCCCGCCATCGAAGCGGGCGGCACCAACAACACCAGCGGTGGCCAGGATGCCACCGGCAACGTGCTGACCAATGACACCGACGTGGATTCGGTAGCCCTGGGCGAAACCAAGTCAGTCAGCCTGGTGCGCTACGACGGCATTGGCGGCGGACAAATTTTCCCGGTCGCCTCGGGGGCGCCGGTGACCCTGAAGGTCCTCTACGGCAGCCTGACGATCAACGCCGACGGTACCTATCGCTACGTGGTGGACAACAACAATCCCGTGGTCCAGGCGCTGTCCCCCAGCGACCCCCTACTCACCGAACAATTCACCTACCAGGTGACCGACAAGGGTGGCCTGAGCGCCATCACCACCCTGACCATCACCATTCAGGGCGCCAACGATGCGCCGGTGGCCGTAGACGATCACGCTAATGCCACGGCCGGCGCCAGCGACGGCAGCCCGGCACCCGTTAACACCAGCGGCAACGTGATCACCGGCAACGCCGGGGTGGGCACCGACACCGACGTTGACAATGCCGACCACCCCAACGCCGACAAGCTCAAGGTCGACGGCGTGCGCTCCGGCCTGGAAACCGCTGGCGGGACCTTGACCGGCGTCACCGCCGGCATCGCCACGACCATCACCGGCACCGTTGCGCGGTTGGCCAACGGCAGCATCGTCAGCGGCAATTTCGGCCAACTCAGCCTCAACGACGACGGCACCTACAGCTTCGTGGTCAACAGCGCCGACCCGGCCATCCGCGCCCTCACCGCCAACCAGAGCCTGGACGTCATCTTCACCTACCGCATCCATGACACCGGTGGGCTGACCGATCAGGCGCAGCTGGTGATTACCGTGCGCGGCGTCAACGACCCGCCCATCGTGCAGCCGGTAGTCATCCATGCCACCGAAGCCGGCGGCCTGCTCAACGTGGTTCCGGGCCTGGACCCGACCGGCAACATCCGCAGCTCCTACGTCGACCCTGATGGCGACCCCCTGACCATCACCGCCGTGGTCAACGCCAACGGCGTCAGCGGCAACGTCGGCGCGGACCTGGCCGGCAACTACGGTATGTTGCTGCTCAACGCCGACGGCAGCTACCGTTTCGTGGTCAACAACCTCGATCCGGCGGTGCAGTCGCTGCGTACCTACAACGACACGCTCAGTGACGTCTTCACCTACAGCGTCAGCGACGGTAACGGCAAGACCGTCACCCGCACCTTCACCATCATCATCCACGGGCAGAACGATGTCCCCATCGCCGCCGACGATGCCAAGACCGCCATCGAGGCAGGTGGCACGCTGAACACCACGCCCGGCGCGCCCGCCACCGGCAACGTGTTGCCCAACGACCTGGACGTGGACGGCGCCGCCTACGGCGAAACCCACGTGGTCGACGCCGCGCGCACCGGCGACAAAGGCGCGGCCGGCACGCTGGTCGACCTGACCGCCAGCGGCGGCGTGATCGCTGGCACTTACGGCACCCTGACCCTCAACGCCAACGGCACCTACACCTACGTGGTGAACGACAGCCTGGCCGCCGTGCAGGCGCTGAAGAACGGCGACAGCCTGACCGAGGCCTTCACCTACCGCATGCACGACGCCGACGGCGCCAGCTCCATCGCCCAGTTGACCATCACCATCGACGGCCGCTACGACGCCCCGGTGGCCAACGACGACATCAACTACGCCGTGGCCAACCTCGATGGCAGTGGCGGGCGCAACCCCAGCGGCAATGTGATCACAGGCCTGACCGGGATCTTTGCCGGCATCGGCGCCGACACCGATGTCGATGCCGGCGACCACATGGCCGTCACCAGTATTGCCGTAGGCCCGGAAGGCGCGCAGATCAACACCGTGGCGGTAACGCCGGGCAGCCCGCAGACCATCATCGGCGCCTTCGGCACCCTGGTGATCAACGCCGACGGCAGCTACCAGTACTTCGTCGACAACACCAACCCCGACATCATCGCCCTCGGCCCGCTGGCCTTCGCTCTGGAAGCCTTCACCTACCAGGTGACCGATGATGGCGGACTCAACGACCAGGCCACGCTGATCATCCTGGTCCGCGGCCGGAACCAGGCGCCGGACACCGTGCCGGACTTCGGCACCGCCGTGGAAGACGGCGGCCTGCACAACGCCGTGCCGGGCAGCAACCCGTCGGGCAACGTGCTGGCCAATGACACCGACCCGGACACCATCACCACCATCCCGCAGGACGTCATGCACGTCGTCTCGTTCTGGGCCGGCGACGGCCCCATTCCGGCCGACGCCACGGTTCCAGGCCAGAGCCTGCGCGGCCAGTACGGCACTCTGACGCTGCATGACGACGGCAGCTGGAGCTACGAGCTGGACAACTCCCTGGCGGAAGTCGAAGCCCTGCGCGCCAGCGGCCAGACCCTGCAGGACAAGTTCACCTACCTGGGCGCGGACATCTGGGGCGGTGCAACCCCCGGCCTGCTGACTATCACCATCGACGGACGCAACGACACGCCCATCGCCAGCGACGACAACGCGCAGGCCGTGGAAGCGGGCGGCGTCAACAATGGCACGCCCGGCGTCGACCCTCGCGGCAACGTGCTGGACAACGACACCGACGTCGACGGCGTGCCGTACGGCGAGACCAAGTCGGTCGTGTACTTCACCAACCAGAACGGCGCGACGGTCAACGCCGGCAACGTTCTGCAAGGGCTGTATGGCAAGCTGACAATCAACGCCGACGGCAGCTACGAGTACCGCGTCGACAACGACAACCCCACCGTGCAGGCCATGCGCACGGCCGGCGAGAAGCTGCAGGAAGTCTTTACCTACCGCATGCGCGACACCGCCGGCGCCACCTCCGATGCGCGCCTGACCGTGATCGTCCAGGGCGCCAACGACAACCCGGCGGCGCGCGACGACAGCAACAGCGCCACCGACCAGACGCCCGCCCCGCAGGCGACCGGCAACGTGCTGCCCAACGACAGCGACGTGGATGGCGGCGACTCGCTGACCGTCACCGGCATCCGCGCCGGACAGGAAGCCGGCAGCGGCGCCGCCGGCGTGGTCGGCCAGCCCATTGCGGGGCGTTACGGCACGCTGGTCCTCAACGCCGACGGCAGCTACACCTACACCATCGACCTGAGCAACCGCGAAGTGCTGGCAGCGGCGGGTCTGGGGCAGGTGCTCAAGGACTACTTCACCTACACCATCAGCGACCTGGCCGGCGCCACCGACGATGCCCAACTGACCATCACCCTGGACATCGCCACGCCGTACATCCCACCGGGCCCGCACTTCGACCGCTTCGGGGACGACGGCTACCCGCGTGATCGGATTCCCGACGTGGACCCGGCGATCTTCGTGCAGCCGGTGGTCGAGCGCATCGATGATCGCCTGTCGCTCTCCGCCTGGGGCGCCGACGGCAGCGACATCGACATCTTCGCCACGCCGGAGATCGAGAGCCCGTCGCTGGGCGCACAGCTTGGCGTGGTGAAAGGCCAGTTCGTCGCCCGTGCCGTGGCCGAGAGCCGGCGCGCCGCCACCCTGGACAAGAACTGGGTGGACGGCCGCCACGGCGTCATCAGCCTCAGCGCCGACGGCCTGCTCCCCGATCCGTCGTTGTGGGCGCCCCTGCCCGGCGACATGGTGGCCAAACCCGACAAGACCGCGCAGACCGCACGGGGCTTCCGCGCCCAGTTGCGCGACGCCGCCCAACGTCGGGACGGCAACCCATGATGCGTACGCAAAAATCACGGAAGGACCAAGGACCTCACATGCCCGCCTACGCCCTGAAATGCCTGAGTGCCACCCTCACTGCCAGCATCCTGCTCAGCGCCTGCTCGGCGTTCGAGCCCAAGCCCTACACCGAGGAGGAAATGCGCCAACGGGTGATCGAGGACCAGGCTCGCATGTACAAGGAGCAGGAACCGGTCAGCGGGCCGATCACCTTCTACGAAGCCTCCGCCCGAGCATTGAAATACAACCTCGACTACCGCCTGAAGCTGCTGGAAAGCGCGCTGGCCTCCGACCTGCGCGACGTCACCAGCCACGAGATGCTGCCGCGCGTGGTCGCCTCCGCCGGCTACGCCGGGCGTAACAACGATTCGGGCGGCACCTCCATCGGCATCGAGGACCGCCAGGTCAGCCTGCGTCCGTCCACCTCGGAAGAACGCTACCGCCAGCTCTACAGCCTCGGGCTGTCCTGGAGCCTGCTGGACTTCGGCGTCGCCTACTTCCGCACCCAGCAGAAGAACGACCAGATGCTGATGGCCGAAGAGCGCCGCGAGAAGGTCGCGCAGAACGTCCTGCAGGATGTGCGCAACGCCTACTGGCGCGCGCTCGGCGCCCAGCGCCTGCTGCCGGAAGTGGACGGCCTGCTGATGCGCACCCACCGCGCCCTGACCGCCGCCCGCGAGGCCGAGGGCAAGGGCCTGCTGCCGCGCCAGGACATCCTCGCCTACCAGCGCGCCCTGCTCGACTCGGTGTACATGCTCACCGTGCGCCGCCAGGACCTGGAGTTCGCCCGCGCCGAACTGGCCGCGCTGATGTCGCTGCCGCCGAACACCAAGATGGTCCTGGCCGACATCGGCGAGCAGCCGCTGCCGCTGGTGACCAACAACGTCGAACAGCTCGAACGCCTGTCGCTGGAGCGCCGCCCGGAAATCATGGAGGAGTGGTACAGAAAACGCGTCGACATGAACGACCTGAAGATCGCCAAGGCCCAGCTGTGGCCCAACGTCAGCTTCAACTACGGCTACGAGTACGACTCCAACAAGTACCTGTACAACAACGACTGGAACCAGACCGGCATCAACGTCTCGATGAACCTGCTGCGCCTGGCCCAGTACCCGGACATCAAGGCCGCCGAGGCCAGCCAGGAAAAGACCGACGACATGCGCCGCACCGCGCTGTCCATGGCCATCCTCACCCAGGTCCGGGTCGGCCTGTTGCGCTACCAGCTGGCCAAGCAGGAAGTGGAGTTCGCCGACGAGAGCCTGCGCGTCGACCAGAGCCTGCTCAGCTACGCCCAGTCCGCCCGCGGCGCCGCGCTAGGCAGCGAACTGGAGCTGATCCGCGCCGAAGGCCGCTTCCTGCTCTCGCGCTACCAGCGCGAAGCCGCCTACTCCGACGCCCAGGCCGCCTGGGGCCGGTTGTACAACTCGGTGGGCTTCGAGGTGATGCCCAAGGAAATCCAGAACCACGACGTGAAGACCCTCGCGCGGGAAATCCAGCGCACCCTGGAACAACAGACCAGTACCAACCTGCTCGCCAGCAGCACCGCCAGTGGCAAAGAAGGAACCGCCAATGCCGCGCAGTAAGTCGTACCTGCTCCTCCCGCTGTACCTGATGTTGCTCCAGCCGGTGCTGGCCGATGACGCCCCCACCGGCCTGCCGCCACTGCCCGACAGCCAGGACCCCGGCGCCATCCGCGTGCTGCTGGTGTCCAACCTGGAAACCACCCTCTCCGCCCAGATGAACGGCACCCTCGGCGCGCTCAAGGCCAGCCTGGGCGACAAGGTCGCCAAGGACGCCGAACTCGCTCAGCTCAACTGCGTGGAAGTGAACGCCCGCGCCAAGGTCGCCGGCGCCGAACTGAACATGGCCCGCGCCAACCTCGCCGCCAAGCAGAACCTGCGCAAGCTCGACGCGGTAGGCGACCTGGAAGTCGCCATGGCCAACACCGAGGTACAGAAGGCCGATGGCGCCCTCACCCTGGCCCGTGCCCAGGCGGGCTACTGCCTGGTCGACGCACCGTTCTCCGGGCGCATCGCCAAGGTCTACGTCAAGCCGTACCAGACGGTGACCGCCGGCACGCCGCTGTTCGACCTGGTCAGCGACGGAGCGCTGAAGGTCCGTCTTAACGTGCCCTCTTCCATGCTGCCCAGCCTACGCCCGGACATGCCGCTGGAGGTGGACATCCACGAAACCGGCAAGCACTACCCGGCCAAGGTCAGCGTGATCAACGCGCGGGTCGACGCGGTGGCGCAGACCGTGGAGCTGGAAGCGAAACTGGACGCCAGCTACCCCGAATTGATCGCCGGCATGAGCGGGGTCGCGCGCTTCCCCGAAAGCCATGAGTGAGCTGCTTCCGCCACCCCAGCTGCTGCTGAGCCTGGCCAATGTGCGCGACAAGGCGCTGACGGCCGACTCGCTAGGTAGCCTGGCTTTCAGCATCGCCAACGACCTGTTCCCGCTGCTGCGTTTCCACCAGGCACTGGTGTTCGCCTGCCAAGAGTCGCGCAATGAACTGCTGGCGGTTTCCGGCCTCGCCAAGCCCACGGAAGACTCGCCCTATCTGGTCTGGCTGGAACGCGCCAGCCGCTGGGTTGCCGCACAACTACCCGACGCCACGCCCACCTGGCTGGCTCGCGACGCCATCGAACCGCCCGCCGACATCGCCGAAGGCTGGAGCGAATGGTGGCCCGCCGGGCTCTGGTGCGTGCCGCTGCACGACCGCGCCGGCAAGCGCCTGGGACTGGTGCTGTTCCTGCTCGACGAAGCACCGGCGCGCAACCTGCAACCGCTGCTGCAGGGCATCTGGCAGACCTGGGCGCACGCCTGGGCTTCGTTCGGCCCGCGCACCCGCTTGCGCTACTGGCGGCCGAGCAAGCGCCAGGTACTGGTCGGCATGATCGCGCTGGCCGCGCTGCTGCTGATCCCGGTGCGGCAGACCGCCCTGGCGCCGGCGGAAATCGTCTCGCGCAACGCCCAGGTCATCAGCTCGCCCATCGACGGCGTGATCGTCAAAATGCTGGTGCGCCCGAACCAGAGCGTCGAGGTCGGCACACCGCTCTTCGAACTGGACGAAACCACCCTGCGCAGCCGCGCCGATGTGCTGGCCAAGGAAGTCGCGGTGGCCGATGCCGAACTCATGGCGGCCAGCCAGCGCGCCTTCGACAACCCGCAGAGCAAGAGCGAGCTGTCGGTGCTCGACGGCCGCTCGCGCCAGCGCCGCGCCGAACTGGCCGCCGTACAGGCGCAACTGGCGCGCACCCGCGTGCTTGCGCCGCGCGCCGGCGTGGCGGTGTACAGCGACCCCAACGACTGGCTGGGCAAGCCGGTGGTCACCGGCGAACGCATCCTGCAGATCGCCGACCCGAAGGCGCCCGGCATGCGCATCCAACTGCCAGTGGCCGATGCGATTGCGCTGGAGCCAGGGGCGAAAGTCGCGCTGTTCCTCACCGCTTACCCGCTGGACCCGCTGCACGGGGAAATCCTCGATACCAGTTACCAGGCCAAGCCCAGCGACGAGGGCGTGGCCTCCTACCGCCTGCTGGCCAGCGTGCAGGACGCCCCGCCCCATGCTCGCCTGGGCCTGCACGGCACCGCCAAGCTCTACGGCGAGCGCGTGGTGCTCGGCTACTACCTGCTGCGCCGCCCGCTGGCCTCGCTGCGCGCCTGGACTGGCTGGTAAAGGCAATGGACGTTGCCGCCGAAGACCTGCCCACTCCGCCGCTGCGTGACGACCTGCGCCTGGACGAAGCCGCGCCCGGCCCCGACGGCGAGCCGGTGTGGGTGATCCAGGACTGCGTGCTCAACCGTTTCTATCGCATCGGCTGGCTAGAGTTCGAGTGCCTGCTGCGCTGGGAGCAGACGCCCCGGCAGATCAGCGAGCAGATCGGCGAACAAACCGCGCTCAAGCCCGACGCCGAGCAGGTGCTGGGCTTCCGCCAGTTCCTCGAACACCACCAATTGCTGCGCCCCGGCCCCGAGGCGCTGGCCCGCCTGGCCGCGCGCAGTGAAGGCAAGCAGTGGACGACCTGGAACTGGTGGCTGCACCACTACCTGTTCTTCCGCATCCCGCTGCTGCGCCCGCAGCGCTTCCTGCGCGCCATCGCCGGCAGCCTCGACTGGCTGTTCAACCGCTACGTGGCGATGCTGGTGTTGCTGCTCAGCCTCGCCGGCATCGTGCTGGTGACGCACCAGTGGGACACCTTCACCCACGACGTGGTGGAGTCCTTCTCCTTCGAGGGCCTGCTCAGTTTCGCCGCCGCGCTGGTAGTGGCGAAGACGTTGCACGAGCTGGGCCACGCGCTGGTGGCGACGCGATTGGGCTTGAAAGTCGCGCACATGGGCATCGCCTTCGTGGTGATGTGGCCGATGCTCTACACCGACACCGGCGAGAGCTGGAAGCTGCGCAGCAACCGCCAGCGGCTGGCCATCGCCAGCGCCGGGATCATCACCGAACTGGGCCTGGCCGGGCTCTCGACCCTGGGCTGGGCATTGGCCGACCCCGGCCCCTTCCGTAACGGGCTGCTGTACCTGGCGACCACCAGTTGGGCGCTGTCGCTGGCGTTGAACGCCAGCCCGTTCATGCGCTTCGACGGCTACTTCATCTTCTCCGACCTGCTGGACTTCCCCAACCTGCACGAACGCGCCGGCGCCCTCGCGCGCACCACGCTAAGGCGCAACGTGCTGGGGCTCGACGAGCCCTGGCCGGAGCACTTCCCCACCGGCAAGCGCCGCCTGCTGGTGGCCTTCGCCTTCGGCACCTGGGTCTACCGCCTGCTGCTGTTCCTCGGTATCGCCGTGGCGGTCTATTACTTCTTCTTCAAACTGCTGGGGATCTTCCTGTTCGCCGTGGAAATCAGCTGGTTCATCGTTCAGCCCGTGTGGCGCGAACTCAAGGTCTGGTGGCAGCGCCGCGCGGAAGTGAAGCCGCGACGCAAGCTGGTCTTTCTTGCGCTGCTCGGCGCCATCGTCCTGCTGCTCGCCATTCCCTGGCGCACCCAGGTGCACGCCATGGGCGTGGCCCGCGCGGCGCAGCAGTTGCACGTCTACGCCCCCTTCCCCGCGCTGCTACGCGACCTGCGCCCCGGTGGCGAGGTCGGCAAGGGTGAAACCCTGGCAGTGATGGAGGAGCCCGATATCGCCGCCAAGGTGGCCGGCAGCGAGGCGAGCATCCGCGGCTACCAGGGTCGCCTGGCCGGCATGCTGGCCGACCCGTCGGGGCTTAGCGAGGAAGCCGTCACCCGCCAGCGCCTGGGCGTGGAGTACCAGCAGGCCCGCGCCGCGCGCAACGAGATGGCCCGCCTCACCCTGCAAGCGCCCTTTGCCGGGCGCTGGCTGGACGTCAACCCGGACTGGAAGCCCGGCCAGTGGATCAACACCCGCGAGCCCATCGGCGTGCTGGTGGACCCGCAACACTGGCTGGTGGACGCCTACGTCAAGCAGGACGAAGTGCAGCGCCTCACCGACGGCGGCCATGTGCGCTTCTACCCCGAAGGGGTGCCGCGCCCCATCGACGGCCAGGTGGTGCTGATCGGCACCACGCGCATCGGCCAGCTGGAACAGCCGATGCTCGCCTCGCGTTACGGCGGCCCGCTGAACGTCAACTCGCACGGCGAAGCGCTGGTGCCCAACCCGGCGCTGTTCCATGTGCTGGTGAAGCTGGACGCCCCGCCGCCGGGTTTGCATGAAACCCGTGGCCACCTGCAGATCGAGGGCGCGCGGCGTAGCTGGCTGGGTGAAGGGTTCACCCGGTTGCTGGCGGTGGCGCTGCGGGAGAGTGGGTTCTAGCGGTTAAGCGCGAGACGGAGTTGGGCGAAGTCCATCGCGGACAGAGTCCGCTCCTACGCAAACGGGGGCCGCGGGACCAATCAGACCGTAGGGCGCATAACCCGGAACGGGTTATGCGCCGGTTGCCCAGCGGCGGATAACGCTGGCGCGTTATGCGCCCTACGTTCTTCGGAGCGGGGCCCGCAGGCAAGATCAGGGAGGGGGAGTAGCTGGCACGAGATTTTAGATGCAGACAGTTGCTCCCGCAGGAGGGGCTCAGCGTTGGGCGGTTCGCGAGCAAGCTCGCTCCTACAGGGGACTGCACCGCTCTGGCTCTGGCTCTGGCTCTGGCTCTGGCTCTGGCTCTGGCTCTGATGAGGGTTCCAGAGAAACATCCGCGCACGCCGAATGCCCCGTTCAGGAGGCCTCGTTGAGGCGGAGTTTCAGGGGTTGAGCGACATGGATGTCGCGAGAGCGTTGTCGGGCCAGGGATGGCCCGTCAACGCGGGCCCCTGAAACTGCGCTTCAACGAGGGTATTTTTCGCCCCAAGCGAAAAACCGGATGATTGGGGCAAGACCTTTGCCTTCTTTGGGTCGTTTGCCAAAGAAGGTCGCCCGAGGGGGCGAAACAAGAAGCCCGGGCGTACGCCGAAGCGGCGCTGGAACTCCCAGCCCGAGGCAGCGTAATTGCAGCTCAGGAGGTCAGGAACACCGCCAGCAGACCGCGGGCATAGCCCTCTCCAGCAGGTTCAGCGACGCTCTACGCCACCTCGCTCTCCACCCCTGCATCCAGGTCCACCAGCAGCTCGATCATCGCCCGCGCCGCCGCCGAAAGGCGGTCGCCGCTGCGGGTGACGATGCCGCAGCGGGCCTGGAGGATGTCGACGTTCTGCGGCAGGTTGCGCAAGTGCAGACGCACCAGCTCCCCGCGCGCCATCGGCTCGCTCAGTGCCTCTTCCACGGCGATGCCGATGGCGTCGGTCTGGCTGACGATGCGCACCAGCGAGCCCATGTCCTCGCACTGCACATTGGTGGTGATGTCGATCTTGCCGCTCAAGTTGGCGAGCATCTTCCGCGCGCTGGGCGGGATCAGCGTGGCCGCCAGCGGGTAGGCGAACAGGTCGTTGGTGGAGAGGCTTTCCTTGGCCAGCAACGGGTGCCCCTCGCGGCAGAAGAACAGCCCGCTGCGCGGCTTCAGCGCACGGGTCTGGAAGTTCGGGTCGGCCTCGAAATGGCGAATATCGGCGACGAAGAACTCGATTTCCTCGCGGCTCAGGCTGCGCGCCAGGCGCTCCCAGTTGTCCACGCCGAACTGGATGTGGATGCGTGGGTAGCGCTGGACGAAGCGTGACACGGCGTCAGACACCAGCTTCTGCGCCGGCGCCGGCCCGCTGCCGAAACGCAGCTCGCCGGAATCCAGCTTGTTCAGCCGGGCCACCGCGTGGCTCAGGTTGTTGGCGCCCTGCACCAGGCTCAGCGCGTGTTGCAGCACCACCTGGCCTTCGGGGGTCGGGCGCAGGTCCTTGCTGCCACGGTCCACCAGGCGGCAGCCCAGCTCCTGCTCCAGGCCCTGGATGCTGCGGCTGAACGCCGGCTGGGTGATGCCCATGGCGTCGGCGGCGCGTACGAAGCTGCGGTGTTCGTTGAGGGCGATGAAGTAGCGGAGTTGGCGCAGATCCATGATGCATTTCCGGCATTGAAAATAGTGGGCAAAGGCATTTGCCGCTGGGTATGCGCTGGTTTTAAATGCAAGCTCTTATTCCGTCAACGAAGAATAAAACAAACATCTATTCTTTTATGAACTAAGAATATAGCTCAGACCAGGAGTCGCCCGATGCCAGCCCTGCACCTCCTTTCCTTGCGAATGTGCCTGTCCCGCTGTCGCTGACAGCAAAAGCCGCACCCACCCACAACGAAAAACGTCGTTCGCCACTTTTGCCTGGCGCGGCCCCGTTTTGCCTGCGATCGGCGCGCAAAGGCCTTTCGTTCAAGTTCAAGGACACAGCATGACTTCGAGACATTCGCCCTTCCCCTTCAAGCCGCGCCGGCTGCGCGCTCCGGACTATGCCGTGGTGCTGTTGCTGGCCCTGGGCGGCGCCCTGCCGGTGCTCGCCGAGGAAACCGCGGACGCCACCACCGACGGTGAGCCCGGCAAACCCGTCAGCGCCGCGCCGGCCAAGGCTGACGCCACCCTGGGCAAGGTCACCGTCACCGCCCGCCGCCGCGAGGAGGACTCGCAGAAGGTGCCCACGCCGATCACCGTGGTCGGCGGCGAAACCCTGGAAACCCAGCGCGTCTACAAGGTGCAGGACCTGCAGCAGATCCTGCCCAGCGTGAACGTTGCCTTCATCCACGCGCGGCAATCGAGCATCGCGGTGCGCGGCATCGGCAACAACCCGGCCAGCGACGGCCTGGAAGGCAGCGCCGGGGTCTACCTGGACAACGTCTACCTCGGCCGCCCCGGCATGGCGGTATTCGACCTGCTGGACATCGAGCAACTGGAGCTGCTGCGCGGCCCGCAGGGCACGCTGTTCGGCAAGAACACCACGGCCGGCGTGCTGAACATCAGCACCCGCGCGCCGACCTTCAGCCCCGAGCGCAGCGTGGAAGTCTCCGGTGGCCAGGACGGCTACTTCCAGGGCAAGGGCACTGTCTCCGGCGCACTGACCGACACCCTCGCCGGGCGCGTCTCGGCCTACCGCACCCGCGATGACGGCTACATCAAGAACATCCACGACGACAACGACCTCAACGGCGGCGAGCGCCAGGGCATCCGCGGGCAACTGCTGTTCAAGCCCAACGAGGACTTCGACCTGCGCTGGATCAACGACTACAACGAGGAGGATTCGAGCAACGGCAGCATGGTGGTGTACGGTGCCGCCGACCGTTTCTGGCAGCGCGCCGCCGCCGTGGGCGCCTCGCCGATCCGCGACCCGGACCGGCACAAGGTCAACATCAATGGCCGGCAGAACGTCAGCGTGCACCAGGGCGGCAGCTCGGTGGAGGCCAACTGGAACCTCAACGGCGGCTACAAGCTGACCTCCATCAGCGCCTACCGCTACTGGCACTTCACCCCGGCCAACGACGAGCAGCTCAACGTCTCGGCGATCAACAATACCGGCGTGGAAGTCCACGACCGCCAGTTCTCCCAGGAAATCCGCCTGGCCTCGCCCACCGGCGGCTTCTTCGACTACGTGCTGGGCGCTTACGCGTTCAACCAGAACCTGGGCAACAAGACCTTCACCGACTACGGGCCGCTGGTCGACCGCTACCTGCTCGGCACCAACCTGAATGCGCTGAACAACACCTATTCGAAAGCCAACGGCAAGATCGAGACCGACAGCTTCGCGCTGTTCGCCCAGGGCACCTGGCACCTCACCGACAAACTGGACTTCACCGCCGGCCTGCGCGGCACCTACGAGGAGAAGGACGCCAAGGTCGAGCGTTTCGACCCGGTCGGTGGCGCACCAGTCACCGGTGTCGGCGCGGTAGTACGACGCAACCAGCTGGGCGCCTACGACTCGGGCGACCTCAGCCTCTACAGCTTCGCGCCCTCGGCGCTGCTGAGCCTGAGCTACCAGTTCACCGACGACTTCCTGGGCTACGCGTCGCTGTCCCACGGCGAGAAGTCCGGCGGCGTGAACCTGGCCGTGGCCAGCGCGCCAACGGCCGGCGCGGACTCCCTGCTGGTCGGCCCGGAACGCGCCAACGACGCCGAGCTGGGGATCAAGACGACCCTGTTCGACAACCGTCTGCAGCTCAACACCAACATCTTCTGGACCGGCATCCACGGCTACCAGGCGACCACCCTGTACCAGCCGCCGGGCTCCACCCAGCTGGTTTCGGTGCTCTCCAACGCGGGCAGCGTGCGTTCGCGCGGCCTGGAGTTCGAGGCCACCGCCCTGCCCATTCGCGGCCTGACGCTGAACTTCAACGGCTCCTACAACGACGTCACCTACCTGTCGTTCAAGGACGCCCCTTGCCCGGCGGAAGTCTCCACCCAGCCCGGCGCACCCGCCAGCTGCGACCTCACCGGGCAGCGCGTGGTCGGCGCGTCGAAGTGGATCGGCAACCTCAACGGCGAGTACGCCTGGAACCTCGACGACGGCATCCGCCCCTACGTGAGCGGCAGCTACTCCTACCGCTCCGAGGCCGAGGGCACGCTGGACAACTCCGACCTCTCGAAGATCGACGGCTACGGCCTGGCGAACTTCTCCGTCGGCCTGCGCAAGGACCTCGGCGACGGCCAACTGGACGCCTCGGTATGGCTGAAGAACGCGTTCGACAAGGACTACTACCTGGCCGCCTTCGCCAGCATCAACGGCTCCTACACCGCCTCGGTGGGCCAGCCGCGCACGCTGGGCGCCTCGGTCCGTTACGACTTCTGATCCCCATCCGCCGCGCCAGACGGCGCGGTTCTATTGCCACAGCAAGAGGACGATGAGATGAGCAACGCAGCACAAGCAATCCAGCAGGACGTAGTCAGCCTCGATATCCGCCCAGTTGCCGGGCGCATCGGCGCCGAGATTCGCGGCGTGAAGCTGTCCGGCGAGCTGGACGCCGCCACCACCGACGCCATCCAGGCCGCGCTGGTGAAGCACAAGGTGATCTTCTTCCGTGGACAGGCGCACCTCGACGACCAGGGCCAGGAGGCCTTCGCCAAGCTGCTCGGCACCCCGGTGGCGCACCCCACCGTGCCGGTGCAGGAAGGCACCCATTACCTGCTGGAACTCGACGGCGCCCAGGGCCGCCGCGCCAACTCCTGGCACACCGACGTGACCTTCGTCGACGCCTATCCCAAGGCCTCGATCCTGCGCAACTTGGTGGCCCCCGAGGCCGGCGGCGACACCGTGTGGGCCAACACCGCCAGCGCCTACGACGACCTGACGCCGGAGCTGAAAGCCCTGGCCGATTCGCTCTGGGCGGTACACAGCAACGAGTATGACTACGCCAGCGTGCGCCCGAATGTCGATCCGGCGCGCCTGGAGGAGTACCGCAAGGTGTTCACCTCCACTGTCTACGAGACCGAGCATCCAGTAGTGCGCGTGCACCCGATCAGCGGCGAGAAGACCCTGCTGCTGGGGCACTTCGTCAAGCGCCTGAAAGGCCTCTCGCAGCATGACTCCGCGCACCTGTTCGCCGTGCTGCAGAGCCACGTCACCCGCCTGGAGAACACCGTGCGCTGGCGCTGGCAGCCGGGCGACGTGGCGATCTGGGACAACCGCGCGACCCAGCACTACGCCGTGGACGACTACGGTACCCAGCCGCGCATCGTGCGCCGCGTGACCCTCGACGGCGACGTGCCGGTGGGCGTCGACGGGCAGCGCAGCCGGACGATCAAGAAGGTTTGAGCTCTAACCCCAAAAATTGAAAGCCCCTCTCCCTAACCCTCTCCCTGAAGGGCGAGGGCTGAGGAGAGGGAATCCCCCACTCAGGACTAACCCGATGACTCAATCCAACGCCCTTAAGCAAACCACCCCCGAAGCCTTCGCCATCGTCCCCCTAGACGCCCCGCTGGGCGCCGAAGTGCGCGGCCTGGACGCCCGCGAGCCGCTGACCCCGGAACAGATCCTGGCGATCAAGCAGGCCCACCGCGAGCACCACATCCTGATCTTCAAGGACCAGCAGCTCGACGATCAGCAGTACCTGCGCTTCGCCACCCTGTTCGGCGCGGTGTTCCAGCCGCCCGCCGATGTGCCGGTGCTGTCCTCCGGCACCGACGGCAAGGCCCCGGACATCGTCAAGGTGGCCAACACCGAGGATGGCGAGCTGGGCAACTTCGCCCTGCCGGCCCACGTCGACCACCAGTGGACCCCGGTGCCCTCTTCCGGGTCCTTCCTCTATGCGCTGGAGGTGCCCAGGACCGGCGGCGAAACCCAGTTCACCAACCTCGCCCGCGCCTACGAGACGCTGGATGAAGCGACCCGCGCCGAGATCGACCCGCTGCGGCTGATCAACTACAACCCCTTCATCCGTCTGAAGAGCGGCGGCTACAACGGCACCTTCGTGCGCTACCGCACCCCGGACATCGAGCCCATCCAGGGCACCGAACATCCGCTGGTGCGCACCCATCCGGAGAACGGCAAGCGCGTGCTGTTCCTCTCCGTGCACACCGAGGTGGAAATCCCCGGCGCCGATCCGCAACAGGGCGCCGCACTGGTGGAGAAACTGCGCGAACACCTGCAGCGGCCCGAGCTGATCTACAGCCACAAATGGTCGGTCGGCGACATCGTCTGGTGGGACAACCAGGCCGTGCTGCATGGCCGTAACGCCTTCCCGGCCAGCGAGACGCGCCGCCTGAAGCGCATCAGCCTGTCCGGCAGCCGGCCGTTCTGAGGCAATGTAGGGCGCATAACCTGGAACAGGTTTTCCGCCGGGCTCACCAGCGGCGGATAACGCTGGCGCGTTATTCGCCCTGCAAACTGACGCCATTGCGCCCTCCTGCACCGAACGGTCCCCTCTCCCGCTTGCGGGAGGGGGTTAGGGTGAGGGGCTTTTGATTTTGTAGGAGCGAGCCCAGTAGGGCAGATAACCTGGAACAGGTTATCTGCTGCGGATGGCCCGAAAAACCCTGCAGGCAAGGCTTTCTATGCTTATGCCAAATCGTTTCTTGTGCTGAGTCAATTATTCCTTTTATAGTTTCGGCAACTCGTCATAACAAGTTATGACCTATGGCCGAACTACTCCCCCTCTCCCCCGTTCCGCTCTACAGCCAGCTCAAGGAAGTCCTGCGCACGCGCATCCTCGACGGCACCTATCCGCCGCTCAGCCGCATGCCCTCCGAGGCCGAGCTGGGCAAGGCCTTCGAGGTCAGCCGGATCACCGTGCGCCAGGCGCTGGGCGACCTGCAGAAGGAAGGGCTGATCTTCAAGATCCACGGCAAGGGCACCTTTGTCGCCAAGCCCAAGGCGTTCCAGAACGTCAGCACCCTGCAGGGCCTGGGTGAGTCCATGACCGAGCGCGGCTACGAGGTGATCAACCGCCTGCGCAGCTTCAAGAGCGTGCCGGCCAACGCCCAGGTCGCCGCGCGCCTGCAGGTCGCCGAGGGCGAGAGCGTGGTGCAGATCAAGCGCGCCCGCCTGGTCAACCGCGAGCTGGTGTCGCTGGAGATCACCTGGCTGCCCGAGCACGTCGGCAAGCGCCTGGAGAAGGCCGACCTGGTCAGCCGCGACATCTTCCTGATCCTCGAGAACGACTGCGCCCTGCCCCTGGGCCATGCCGATCTCGCCATCGACGCCATCCTCGCCGACGCCGAACTGGCGCGCGCGCTGGAGGTGGAAGAAGGCTCGCCGGTGATGCGCATCGAGCGCCTGACCCACACCGCCGACGGCACGCCGCTGGACTACGAACACCTCTACTACCGCGGCGATGCCTTCCAGTACCGCCTGCGCATCGACCGCCACAAGGGACAGCACCAATGAGCCAGTTCGACCTCTCCCAGGTTCCCGAGGACAAGGAACTCGCCTACGACATCGTGGTGATCGGCGGCGGCACCGCCGGCCCGATGGCCGCGATCAAGGCCAAGGAAGCCAACCGCGAGCTGCGCGTGCTGCTGGTGGACAAGGCCAACGTCAAGCGCAGCGGCGCCATCAGCATGGGCATGGATGGGCTGAACAACGCGATCATTCCCGGCCACGCCACGCCCGAGCAGTACACCAAGGAAATCACCGTCGCCAACGACGGCATCGTCAACCAGACAGCGGTCTACGCCTACGCCACCCACAGCTTCGAGACCCTGCAGCAGCTGGACCGCTGGGGCGTGAAGTTCGAGAAGGACGAAGTCGGCGACTACGCGGTGAAGAAGGTCCACCACATGGGCGCCTACGTGCTGCCCATGCCCGAGGGCCACGACATCAAGAAAGTGCTGTACCGCCAGCTCAAGCGCGCGCGCATCGAGATCACCAACCGCCTGGTGGTCACCCGCCTGCTCACCGACGCCGACGGCGCGGTCAACGGCCTGCTCGGTTTCGACTGCCGCACCGCGCAGTTCCAGGTGATCCGCGCCAAAGCCGTGGTGCTCGCCTGCGGCGCCGCCGGCCGCCTGGGCCTGCCCTCTTCCGGCTACCTGATGGGCACCTACGAGAACCCCACCAACGCCGGCGACGGCTACGCCATGGCCTACCACGCGGGGGCGGAACTCTCGAACCTGGAGTGTTTCCAGATCAACCCGCTGATCAAGGATTACAACGGCCCGGCCTGCGCCTACGTCACCGGCCCGCTGGGCGGCTACACCGCCAACAGCAAGGGCGAGCGCTTCATCGAGTGCGATTACTGGAGCGGCCAGATGATGTGGGAGTTCCACCAGGAACTCGAAGGCGGCAACGGCCCGGTGTTCCTCAAGCTCGACCACCTTGCCGAGGAAACCATCCAGACCATCGAGGAAATCCTCCACAGCAACGAACGCCCCAGCCGTGGCCAGTTCCACGCCGGGCGCGGCACCGACTACCGCCAGCAGATGGTGGAGATGCACATCTCCGAGATCGGCTTCTGCTCCGGCCATTCGGCCTCCGGCGTTTGGGTCAACGAGAAGGCCGAGACCAGCGTGAAGGGCCTGTACTCGGCCGGCGACATGGCTGCCGTGCCGCACAACTACATGCTCGGCGCCTTCACCTACGGCTGGTTCGCCGGCGCCAACGCCGCGCAGTACGTGGCCGGGCGCGAATTCAGCGAAGTCGATGGCGCCCAGGTGGCCCGTGAACGCGAACGAGTGTTCGCACCCTTGAAACGCGAGCACGGCCTGCCACCGGCGCAGGTCGAGTACAAGCTGCGGCGGATGGTCAACGACTACCTGCAGCCGCCCAAGGTGACAAAGAAGATGGAGATCGGCCTGCAACGCTTCACCGAGATCGCCCGCGACCTCGATCAGCTCAAGGCCAACAACCCCCACGAGCTGATGCGCGCCATGGAAGTCAGCGTGATCCGCGACTGCGCCGAGATGGCCGCCCGTGCCTCGCTGTTCCGCACCGAGAGCCGCTGGGGTCTGTACCACCACCGCGTCGACTACCCGCTGCGCAACGACGCCGAATGGTTCTGCCATGCGCATCTGAAGAAGGGCGAGGACGGCGCGATGACCAGTTTCAAGAAGCCCATCGAACCCTATGTGATCGCGCTGGATGAGGATGAGCAGCAGGCCTACGAGCGGCTGCGGGTGAAGAGCGAAGCGGCTTGAGAGATTGGACTGACGGCCTGAAAGGCCCCTCACCCTAACCCTCTCCCGGAGGGAGAGGGGACTGTCCAGAGCGGCGAATGGGTCGGCGCTCGCCGGCTGACTCAGTGCTTTCCATCCCCACCGAACGGCCCCCTCTCCCTCTGAGCGGGGCGCGCAGCCAGGGCTGGGGTGAGGGAAGGCCCGAGCACCAGATCCACCCCAGCAACACCGAACAGAACCAGCCCGCCGCCACGACGGCCGGCAAGCAACACGATGAGGACCGCGTGCAATGGCCTACCAACCCCAGGAAATCTTCTTCCGCTCCAGCGCCCCGGTAACGGTGGACGAGGACAAGTGCATCGCCGACAAGGGCTGCACCGTCTGCGTCGAGGTCTGCCCGATGGACCTGCTGGCAATCAACCCCGCCACCCAGAAGGCCTACATGGCCTTCGACGAATGCTGGTACTGCATGCCCTGCGAGAAGGACTGCCCGACCGGCGCCGTGCGGGTCGAGATTCCGTACCTGCTGCGTTAATCCGCACCGCCGCTGCTCTTGTAGGAGCGAGCTTGCTCGCGAACCAGGGCCGGCAGACGGGCTGTTCGCGAGCAAGCTCGCTCCTACGAAGAACCTAATAAGAAATGCCATCCGGCCCCACCGCCGGACGCCTGATGCACCGCCCCTCGTTTCCCACCGCAAGACCTGCGGCGGAGACGATTCCAATACTGATGATTCGAGGGGAACACCCATGACCTTGCGCACCACCCTGGCCGGCCTCGCGCTCGCCATTGCCAGCATCACTGCCCACGGCGAGACCATCCGCGTCGCCATCGGCACCCAGGACACCACCATCAACTGCGCCGCCGGTGGCCTGTTGATCCGCGAACTCGGCCTGCTCGACAAGTACCTGCCGCACGACGGTGCGTACAAGGACGCCCAGTACGACGTGCAATGGAAAAACTTCACCAGCGGCGCGCCGCTGACCAACGAGATGGTTGCCGGCAAGCTCGACTTCGGCGCCATGGCCGACTTCCCCGGCTCGCTCAACGGCGTCGCCCACGAGGCCGCCGGCAAGCGCAGCCTGTTCATCAGCGTACTCTCGGGCAGCATCGAGGGCAGCGGCAACGGCATCGTCGTGCCCGCCGCCTCCAAGGTGCAGTCGCTGGCCGAGCTCAAGGGCCAGACCATCTCCGTGCCCTTCGCCTCCACCGCCCACGGCCTGCTGCTGCGCGCCATCGCCGCGCAAGGCTGGGACCCGGAGAAGGACGTGACCATCATCGCGCAGCCGCCGGAAGTCGCCGGCTCCGCGCTGCAGGCCAACAAGATCGCCGCCCACGCCGACTTCGTGCCCTTCGCCGAGCTGTTCGAAAACCGTGGCATCGCCCGCAAGATCTACGACGGCTCCCAGGCCAAGGCGCCGACCTTCCATGGCGCGCTGGTGGAAGCGGACTACGCGCAGAAGCACCCGGAGATCGTCGAGGCCTACCTGCGCGCCACCTACGAGGCCAACCAGCTGCTGGCGCAGGACCCGGAGAAGTACAGCGAGCTGATCGAGAAGGTCGCCGGCATTCCCGCCGAGGTGAACTACCTGTTCCACGGCCCGCTCGGCCTGCAGACCCGCGACCTGACCTGGAAGCCGGAATACCGCCAGGCCGTGGCCACCGCCATCGACACCCTGAAGCTCTTGAAGAAGGCCGACCGCGGGCTGAACGTCGAGCAGTTCGTCGACGACCGTTACATTCGCGCCGCCTTCAAGGCCTCCGGCGCCGACTACGAGCAGGCGCTGAAGAACTACGCGCAGCAGCCACTGCTGGGTAACGACGCGCTGACCAACAAGCCGATCACTGACACCCGCAAGGTGGCGCAGGTCTGGGTACGCGGCGAGCCGAAGGTGCGCAGCTACGCGACCGCGAAGGAAGCGCTGGGCCAGCTGGCCGAGCTCAAACAGCAGGGCAAGGACATCCGCGCGGTGTACGCCCAGGCCAGCGACAGCGGTATCAAGCTGCTCGCCGGGCAAGCCTGGTTCGTGCGCGGCAAGGATGGCGCGCTGGACGCCTTCCTGCTGCGCGAACAGGCCGACGCCTTCGCCCGCCAGCATGGAGGCGAGGTTGCCGACTTCGCCGCCGCCAGCCAGCAGGCCGTGGCCAGCCGCTGAATCGAAGACCAGCCCCGGCGCCCACGCGCCGGGGCTGGCGGAGACCGAAGATGAACACCACCACCCTCACCCGCTGGAGCCTGCGCCTGGCCTCGCTGCTGGTCTGCCTCGCGCTCTGGCAGGTGCTCAGTGCGCGCCACGTGAACCTCGGCGTGGTCACTTTCGCCAACGTGCCCGGCCCGCGCGACGTGTTCGACGCCGCCTGGAACCTCGCGCAATCGAGCAAGCTTGGCCGCCACCTGGGCAGCAGCCTGCTGCGGGTGCTCGCCGGCTACCTGCTGGCAGCCTTCGCCGGCATCCTCCTCGGGCTGGTCATTGGCCGGGGCCGCTGGGCCCGCGACAGCCTGTTGCCGCCATTGGAAGTGCTGCGGCCGATCCCGGCGGTGGCGTGGATTCCGCTGGCGATCCTGATGTTCCCCAGCTCCGAGCTGTCGATGATCTTCATCACCTTCACCGGCGCGCTGTTCCCGGTCCTGCTCAACACCATCCATGGCGTCGAAGCCGTCGACCCACGCCTGCTCGCCTCCGCCCGCAGCCTCGGCGCCGGGCGCCTGGCACTGCTGCGCGAAGTGGTGCTACCGGGCGCCGCACCGAGCATCGTCACCGGCCTGGCCATCGGCATGGGCACCTCGTGGTTCTGCCTGGTGACCGCCGAGATGATCTCCGGGCAATGGGGCATCGGCTATTACACCTGGGAGTCCTACACCTTGCAGAACTACCCCGACATCGTCGTCGGCATGCTGCTGATCGGCGTGCTCGGCATGGCCAGCAGCCTGCTGGTGCGCCAGCTCGGCGCACTGGTCACGCCCTGGCAGCGCCAGGCCGGAGGCAAGCCATGAACCTGCCCGCCAGCGCACCGGGGCGCGTGCGCGTCGACGGCCTGTCGATCCACCTGGGCAGCGGCCGCGACGCCTTCGAGGCCGTGCAGTCCCTGAGCTTCTCCATCGAGCCGGGCGAGTTCGTCTGCGTGCTCGGCCCCTCCGGCTGCGGCAAGTCCACCCTGCTCGGCGCCCTGGCCGGGCACCTGACGCCCAGCGCCGGCCAGCTGGAAGTGGACGGCCACACCGTCGCCGGCCCGTCGCCCGAGCGCGGCATGGTGTTCCAGCACCACACCCTGCTGCCCTGGCGGCGGGTGCGCGACAACGTCGCCTTCGGCCTGAAGATGCGCGGCGTGCCCCGCGTCGAGCGCCATCGGCAGGCGGACGAAATGCTCCAGCTGGTGGGCCTGAACGGCTTCGCCGACCGCTGGCCATCGCAGCTTTCCGGCGGCATGCAGCAGCGCGTGGAAATCGCCCGCGTGCTGATCAACCAGCCGCGCCTGCTGCTGATGGACGAACCCTTCGGCGCCCTCGACGCACAGACCCGGATGATGATGCAGGAGCTGCTGCTGGATATCTGGACGCGCCTGCGCACCAGCGTGCTGTTCATCACCCACGACATCGACGAGGCGCTGTTCCTCGCCGACCGCATCCTGGTGATGAGCCCGCGACCGGGGCGCATCCTCGAAGACCTCCGCCTCGACTTCCCGCGCCCGCGCCACGCCGACCTGCTCACCACGCCTGAATTCTCCCGGCTCAAGCGCCACTGCCTGGAACTGCTGCGCCATGAAGACGGCCGCCAGCTGCCACGCCTGACCCCGCTGGGCCTGCCCACTCCACAACGGATACCGCGATTCGCCATATGACCGATTTCAATCCCTCATCCAACATCAGCACCGACAACCCCGACATCCTCGACCTGCGACCGCGCCTGCAGGACGCCGACGCCGGCGTGCGCCGCATCGCGCTGATCGAGCTGGCCGACCTGGAAGAGCCCGGCGGCCTGCCCTGGCTGGCCCACGCGCTGAACCATGACGCCGCCGCCAGCGTCCGTGCCGAGGCCGCACGCCTGCTGGAAGCCTGGGAAGAACCCGACGTGGTGGACGCCCTCTGCCAGGCCCTGGCCGACCCTGACGACGACGTGCGCGAAGCCGCCGCCCAGAGCCTGAGCGAGCTGAAAACCGCCGAAGCCGGCGTACGCCTGCTGCCGTGGGCGACCCACGCCGACATCTTCGTTCGTCGCAGCGCCCTGCGCGCCCTGCGTGAACTGCGCCTGGAAGAGGCCGCCGAACCGGCCCTGGCTGCGCTGGGCGACAGCGACGCCGGTGTGCGCCGCGAAGCCGTGGGCATCCTCGGCTGGCTCAAGCGCACCGACGCCCTGCCGCACCTGGCGCGGCTCACTCGCGACGACCCGGACGCCGAAGTCCGCCGCGCGGCTGCCGGCGCCCTCGGCCTGGCCATCGATGCCAGCGTGCTGCCGGCCCTGCAGGCGGCGCTGGCCGACCCGGCCTGGCAGGTACGCGAGGAAGCCGCCGGCACCCTTGGCAAACTGGCGCTGCCGGAAGCCGGTGATGCGCTGGTACACGCACTGGAAGATGACTTCTGGCAGGTGCGCCTGCGCGCCGCCCGCTCGCTGGGCAAGCTGCGCTACCTGCCAGCGCTGGACGGCCTGAAGTTGGTGCTCGGCCACGGTATCGCCAACCTGCGCAAGGAAGCCGCGCTGGCCCTGGGCGAACTGGGCAGCGGCGAGGCCGTCGAAGCACTGCGCAACGCCGAGCACGACGGCGACCCGGAAGTCCGCAAGGCCGTGCGCATCGCGCTGGCTCAGTTGGAGCAAAAGCCGCACCCGGGCCAATCGGCATGAACACACCAGTCGCTCTGCACCGCTCCAGCGCCGATGGCGAGCTGCGCATCCGCTGGGACGATGGCGTCGAACAGTGCATCCCTTTCACCCGCCTGCGCGGCGCCTGCCCCTGCTCGCAGTGCCGGGCGGCGCGCCTTCAGGGGCGCATCGAGCTGGTTTCGGCCGGGGTCGTCCTGCAGGAACTCAACCTCCAAGGCTATGGAGTGCAGCTGGTGTTCGACGATGGCCACGACCGGGGTATCTATCCCTGGTCGTATCTGCGTGAGCTAGGGCGGCAGGCGCTCAGTTGATCGCACGGGTCAGGTGCTCCAGCACACGCTCGACCGCACGCTCCAGGCAACCCTTGAAGAAGTGGTCGGCGCCGGCATAGAGCACCACCTCGCGCTTCGCCGGGCGCGCCCAGTCCAGCAGGTTGGCCAGCGGCGCCATCTCGTCCGCCTCGCCGTGCAGCAGCAGGCAATCGGCCGGCAGCTCCTGTGCTTCGTAGGCGCGGCCACCGGGCACCGTGCCCACCGGCAAGCCCATCAGGGCAATGGCCTGCGCAGGCGGTGACAGGTCGCCGGCCACGCGGGCGAACACATAAGAGCCGAAGGAAAAGCCCACCAGTGCCAACGGCAGCTCGGGATGCTCGCGACGCAGGTGCGCGATCACCGCGAGCATGTCCTGCGCCTCGCCGATGCCTTCGGCGTACTCACCCTCGCTGCCGTCCACGCCACGGAAGCTCGGCCGCACGGTCAGCCAACCGGCGCCACAGAGCCTGCGCGACAGGGTCAGCGGCACGCGGTGCTTCGGGCTGCCGCCAAGCAACGGCTGCGGATGGCTGATCAGCGCGATGCCTTTCACCGGCACACCCGGCCGATCGATCAGCAACTGCAGCTTGCCCACCGGGCCGTCGATCAGTTGCGTGCTGCGCTCTTCGTCGGCGGGCATGGGATGTCCTTGGGGCGGGAGGGAACACGCATTGTAGGACCGGCGCAGTCCCGCGTCATGGCAGGCAAGGCCTGCCGCGGGTCCGCCAGGACAACAGCGGATCGGATGTCGTTCGCCCCTTCATCGGGAGTGGCAAGCGAATGACGAACAAACTGACGCTTCCCACAAGAAAAGCAGACCCAAATTTGACCGGTTTCAACCTCGCCCGAACTGCCGCCCCGCGACCCGGCTCCGCCCCCTACCCTGACCTCACCGCCATGCCCATGGCGGTACGCACGAAGAAGCTCTCATGCCATCTCGTGCATCTTCCGCAAGCCTCCGGGTTCTGCAATTCCAATGGGAGTGTGAGACATGAACACCTACCCCTTTGACGAGCAGAAGGACCTGCTGCGTTGGCAAGACGTCTGCTATGGAGCGTCACCCCTGATCTACATTCACGGCCTGGGTTGCGCATCGAGCAGTGACTATCCGGCGGTCATCGCGTCGGACGCCTATTGCCGGCGCCGCTCCTGGCTGGTCGACCTGCCCGGCGCCGGTTTCAGCGACAAGCCCGACGCCACCCTCTACGGCACAACGGCCCAGGCCCAGACGCTGGAGAACTGGATTCTCAGCACTGGGGTCCCCCGCTGCAGCCTGTTCGGCCACAGCGCCGGCGCCTTCATCGCTATCAAGCTCGCGGCCGCCATGCCAAACAAGGTCAACAAGCTGATCCTCTGCCAACCCGGCCTCACCGACTATGGCATCGCCCTGCTCGAATCCATCACGGCCATGAGTGAAAGCGAGTTTGTCGCCATCGGCTTTTCACAATTGCTCGAACAACTCAAGGAGGACGGCGACAACGAAGCCTGGCTCGGCTCCTTCCAGATCTGCTCGCCTCAGGCCATCTACCAGTGGGCCGGCGCAGCGCTCGCCGACTACGACTCAGGCAGGTGGATCGAGGCCCTGAAAGTGCTGCGTACCCCCAGGAAGGCCGTGATTCTCTCGGACAATACCCCCCTGAACGACATCCGCCTGTATCACCAGACCGGCTGCCAGGTCGAAATCGTTGCCCATAGCGGGCACATGATCGCCTACGACAACCCGGATGGCCTGGCGCAGGCGATTTCCCACCTCGCCTATTAGACCCACCGCGTGCAGCACCGGCGCCCCGGAAACGAGACGCCGGCGCCAGTCACTACAGGATCGACAGCGGGTAGTCGACGATCAGGCGGAACTCGTTGACGTCGCCTTCGGCCTGGTCGGCGTTACCGCGATGGATCGCCTCGCGCAGGCGGAACGAGAGGTCCTTCGCCGGCCCGGACTGCACCACGTACCGGGCTTCCAGGTTGGTCTCGTGGTGCTTGCCGTCCTCGCCGTAGCCATAACCGCGGTACGGGCTGTCGGCGGCCATTTTCGTGCCGTCGATGCCATGGCCGTTGACGTAGCGGGCCATGAAGCTCAGGCCGGGGATGCCGTAGGTGGCCATCGCCAGGTCGTAGCGCAACTGCCAGGACTTCTCCTCCGGACCATTGAAGTCCGAGTACTGGATGGAGTTGGCGAGGAAGATCGAGTCACCGGTATCGCCGGGGCCGTTGACGCCGAAGGCCACGTAGTCGAACGGCGTATCGCCGTGGACCTTCTGGTAGGCCAGCGTCAGGGTGTGCGCGGTGAGGAAGGTGTACGCGGCAGCGGCGGACCAGGTGGTGTTGCTGATCTCGCCGGCCTTGGCGCTGCCGTCGTCGTTGGTGCGGTAGAGGTTGAAATCGAAGTTCAGCGACTGGTCGTCCGCCAGCGACAGCGTGTAGTTGGCGTTGCCGTAGTACTGGCGCCACACGTCTTCGAGCTTGGAGGCATAGAGCGAGAAGTTCAGCGCGTCGTTGACCGCGTACTTGCCGCCCACGTAGTCGATGCTGCTGGCCTCGACGTTGGCGTAGGAGGCCCAGATGCCGTGGTCGCCATTGGTGGTCACCGGGCCGTTGCCGCCGGTGAAGTGGCCGCCGTCCAGGTCCAGCCCCTCGATCTCGCTGCTGAGCACGTTGAAGCCGGTGGCGGTCTGCGGGAACAGGCGGGTGCCTCCGGCGGCGAACACCGGCGCGGTGGGTTGCAGGTCACCCCAGCGCAGTTCGGTCTTCGAGACGCGCAGCTTCACGGCGCCGCCAGCGCGGCCGTACTCGCTTTCCGGCGAACCGTCGTCGCGCACCGGCAGGTTGCCGGTGCCGGAGGTGCCGGCGCCGCCGTCCAGGCGGATGCCCCAGTTGCCGAAGGCCTCGACACCGAAGCCGACGGTGCCCTGGGTGAAGCCGGAGCTGTAGTTCAGCGTGAAGCCCTGGGTCCAGTCCTTGCGGTCACCGGCGCCGGACTTGCGGTCGCTGTTGTAGTAGTAGTTGCGCATCAGCAGCGAGGCGCTGCTGCCTTCGATGAAGCCGGTGGCCTCGGACTGGTCGGAAACGGCGGCGGCGTGCGCCAGCTGGAACGGAATGCCGACGACGATGGCACCCAGCATTGAAACACGAGTGGAAAGACGGAACGCGGACATCTGCTACCCCTTTATTGGACTTGTCTTGGCAGGTGTATCGATTGAATTCTGAACAACTTTCTTATATTTCCCCGCCATTGGCAGAGTGTGCGAAGAGATAACAATCCGTCGCCCGCGTCTCCAACCAGCTTTGTCGATAGTCGATATCGAGACGAATGATTCAGCATTTATCGCCATCGCCGTTAAGCTTGCGCCCCGATGAAGCACATGAGTCCCGGATGCCCGCTCCAGAGCGTCCGGGAGATTGCTCCACTTCATCATCCTTTGGTTTGGCCGCCTCCCCAGGCGGCCTTTTTTTGCCTGAAGGAAAGTAATGGAACAGCCGTTCCAGACCATTTCCCGGATAATTATCCCGGCCACTTCCCGAGTTATTCCGGCGGTACTTCCCGCCAACTTTCCCTGAACTTCTCCGGGCAAGTTCCGCAGAATCGGGCAACCATTGCGCCAGCCGGAAGTTCACCCGGCACACCGTTCATCCCCTGCGCCGCCCCTTCCCTGACGAGTCACTTGCGCAAAGCAAGTCACCGAATTAGATTACGACCATAATCTTTTCCAGCCAGACCTTGCCTGTCGCCTTGCCAGGCCCGTGACAAGGCGGCCCGATTAGATGACGGTATTCATGTAAAGAGGTACAACCATGCGCAGAACCAGCTTCGACCACCTGCCCTGCCCCGTGGCCCAGGCGCTGGACCTGATCGGCGACAGCTGGAACGTGCTGATCCTGCGCGAAGCCTTCTACGGCTCCACCCGCTTCGACCAGTTCCTCGCACGATTGGGCATCGCCAGCAACGTGCTCACCCGCCGCCTGCGCGCCCTGGTGGACAGCGGCCTGCTGCAGCGCCGCCAGTACAACGATCACCCGCCGCGCTTCGACTACCTGCTCACCGAGCGCGGCCGCGACCTGCGCCCGGTGCTGCTGACCCTGCTGCAGTGGGGCAAGCGCCACGCCGGCATGGCCGGACACGCCGAGCTGGTGGACACGCGCAGCGGCCGCCCGGTGCGCATCGCCCTGGTGGACGCCGACAGCGGCGAGCCCATCGGACCGCAACACCAGATTCACCGCCGCGAAGGCGATCAGCTCGTCCCCGTCTTCCCGCAAGCAAATCCCCAGCCCATCCCCCACGCCGATCACGCCTGAGCGAGGCCTCCATGAACCAGCCCGTCACCCTCCCCGCCACGCCAGCCGTCGACACGGTCAAACCGAAATCCCGCAAGGCGCTCAAGCTGGCTGTCGCCACGGCGGTCATCCTTGGTGCGGGCGCTTATGCCGGGCACTGGTGGCTCGACGGACGCTTCCTGGAGAAGACCGACGATGCCTACGTCGGCGGCGACGTCACCGTCATCAGCCCGCGCGTGGCCGGCTACATCGCCGAGTTGAAGGTGAGCGACAACCAGTTGGTGCACGCCGGCGACCTGCTTGCCCGCATCGACGACCGCGACTACCGCGCCGCGCTGGCGAAAGCCGAGGGCGCGGTGCACGCCGAGGAAGCGGCGCTGGGCAATGTCGACGCCCAGGCCTCGCTGCAGGACGCGCTGATCCGCCAGAGCCAGGCGGAGATCGACGCGGCGGCCGCCGAGGAAGTGCGCACCCGCGACGACCAGCGCCGCTACGCCACCCTGGTGCGCACCAACGCGGTGTCGGTGGAAGCCGCACAGCGCGCCGACGCCAGCTTCAAATCCGCCCATGCCAACAGCGACAAAGCCCGCGCCAGCCTGCTCGCCGCGCGCCGCCAGCTCGACGTGATCCACAGTCAGCGGCAGCAGGCCCAGGCCGCGCTGGAGCAGGCCGTCGCCGCCCGCGACCTGGCGCGCCTGGACCTCAGCTACACCGAACTGCGCGCCCCGGTGGACGGCTACATCGGCAACCGCCGTGCGCGGGTCGGCAGCTACGTCGCCGCCGGCACCCAGTTGCTCGCCGTGGTGCCCGCGCAAGGCCTGTGGGTGGACGCCAACTTCAAGGAAGACCAACTGGCGCGCATGCAACCCGGCCAGGCAGTGACCATCGAGGCCGACATCCTCCCCGGCAAGGTCTTCCACGGTCACCTGGACAGCCTGGCCCCGGCCACCGGCGCGCAGTTCAGCATCCTCCCGCCGGAGAACGCCACCGGCAACTTCACCAAGATCGTCCAGCGCGTGCCGGTGCGCGTGCACCTGGACGACGCCGACGGCCGCCTGGGTAACCTGCGCCCCGGTCTGTCGGTGCTCGTCGAAGTGGACACCCGCGCACATGCTCCGCATACAGCCGATCAACGTGTCGCCCAGGGCACCCGGCCGTGAGCATCTGGAGCAACAAGCTCTGGAGCAATGAGACGATCCCGGTGGAAAGTCTCTCCACCGGCCGCAAGGTCATCTCCTTCGCCTGCATGTGCCTGGGCATGTTCATCGCCCTGCTGGATATCCAGATCGTCTCCGCCTCGCTGCGCGACATTGGCGGCGGACTATCGGCCGGCGCCGATGAACTGGCCTGGGTGCAGACCAGCTACCTGATTGCCGAGATCATCGTCATCCCGCTCTCCGGCTGGCTGTCCAAGGTGTTCTCCACGCGCTGGCTGTTCGCCGCCTCAGCATTGGGCTTCACCCTGACCAGCCTGCTCTGCGCGATGGCCTGGAACATCCAGAGCATGATTGCCTTCCGCGCGCTGCAGGGCTTCCTCGGCGGCTCGATGATCCCCCTGGTGTTCACCACCGGCTTCCTCTACTTCGACGGCAAGCAGCGGGTGATAGTCGCCGCCACCATCGGCGCCATCGCCTCCCTCGCGCCGACTCTCGGGCCGGTGGTCGGCGGCTGGATCACCGATATTTCCTCCTGGCCCTGGCTGTTCTACATCAACCTGGAGCCGGGGCTGTTCGTCGCCATCCTGGTGCCGATCATGGTGCGCATCGACAAGCCCGACCTGTCGCTGCTCAAGGGCGCCGATTACCCGGCGATGGTGCTGATGGCGCTGTTCCTCGGCTGCCTGGAATACACCCTGGAGGAAGGTCCGCGCTGGAACTGGTTCAGCGACGACACCATCGTCGCCACCGCGTGGATTTCCGGCCTGTGCGGCATCGCCTTCATCCACCGCAGCCTGACCGCCGCGCACCCCATCGTCGACCTGCGTGCCCTGAAGGAGCGCAACTTCGCCCTCGGCTGCCTGTTCAGCTTCGTCACCGGCATCGGCATCTTCGCCACCATCTACCTGACCCCACTGTTCCTCGGCCGGGTGCGCGGCTATGGCGCGCTGGACATCGGCCTGGCGATCTTCTCCACGGGCATCTTCCAGATCATGAGCATCCCGCTCTACGCCTTCCTCGCCAAACGCGTCGACCTGCGCTGGATACTCTTGCTGGGCATGGTGATGTTCACCCTGTCGATGGTTGAATTCGCCCCGCTGACCCACGACTGGGGCGCGGCGCAGCTGATGTTCCCGCAGGCCCTGCGCGGCATGGCGCAGCAGTTCTGCGTGGCGCCGACGGTGACCCTGGCACTGGGCTCATTGCCACCGGAGCGCCTGAAGCTGGCTTCCGGGCTGTTCAACCTGATGCGCAACCTGGGCGGCGCCATTGGCATCGCCGCCTGCGCCACGGTGCTCAACGACCGCGCCAACCTGCACTTCCTGCGCCTGGCCGAGCACCTGAACAGCGGCAACGAAGCGCTCAACCACTGGCTGGCGCCTTCCATGGATTTGAATGGCGAACCCTCGCAGCAGGCGCTGAAACACCTGTGGGACCTGACCTGGCGCGAGGCACAGACACTGACCTTCGCCGACGCCTTCCTGCTGGTCGGCGCGTGCTTCGCGGTGACTCTGCTGCTGGTGCCGCTGATGCGCAGGATCGACCCGCCCACGCAGCCCAGCGCGGACAGTCACTGAGCCGTCAATCGCGGCGCCTCAGGCCATGTCGCTCTGGTTGAATTCTTCGGCGAGGAAGTCGATCAGCGTGCGCACCGAAGGCAGCAGGCCACGGCGCGACGGGAAGATCGCGTGGACGATGCCGCACTTGGGCCACCAGCCCGGCAACAGCTCCACCAGCGTGCCGGCGGCCAGGTCCTCGCGCACCGACACGCGCGGCACGTGGGCGATACCGACACCGGCGAGGACGGCATTGCGCAGCGCCAGCAGGTCATCGGTGACCATACGCGGCTTGTGCGAGATCAGCAGGCGCTCGCCCTCCTCGTTGAACAGCTCCCACTGGTATTCGCGCTGCATGCCGCCCCAGTGCAGGCTCGGCAACTGACCGAAGCCCAGGGGCGAGCTATCGCCGGCCATGCGTTCGAGGAAGTCCGGGCGCCCCACCAGGCACTGGGTACTGTTACCCAGCACTTTCATCACCATGTCGGTGTTCTCCAGCGGCGGGAAGCGCACCCGCAGAGCGATGTCGAAACCTTCGTGGAGCAGGTCGACGCGGCGGTTGGTGCTCTCGATGAACAGCTCCACCAGCGGGTACTTGAGCAGGTAGCGAGTGAGCATCGGCCCGACCCAGGAGTTGAGCAGCGTCGTCGGGCAGGCCAGCCGCACCAGGCCGCGTGGTTCGGCGCGGTTGCGCTCGATGACCTCGGACGCCCCTTCCGCCTCGATGCGCATGGCCACGCAGCGCTGGTAGTACTCCTGGCCGATCTCGGTCAGCGAGCAGTGCCGGCTGGTGCGGTGCAGCAGGCGCACGCCCAGGCGTTCCTCCAACTGGGCGATGCGCCGGCTGAGCTTGGACTTGGGAATGTCCAGCGCGCGGCCGGCCGCGGCGAAGCCACCCTGCTCCACCACCTGGGTGAAGTAATAGAGGGTGTTGAGGTCTTCCATGGGTCGTTCTCCAGATGGAACGCTGGGAAAGCTGCGCAGCTTACCGTATCGGTGGCGGCGCGGGGCTTGCGCTGCCGCGTTATGCGCCCTGCAGACTGTGCCATTCGGTTCGCGAGCAAGCTCGCTCCTACGAGGAGCGCCAAACCCTGCGCGCGAAATCCCGCGCGGCGGAATGCGTTGTTGCCGGCAAACACCAGTGCGTAGGGCGGATAACGCCGCAGCGTTATGCGCCCTACAGACTGTGCCGTTCGGTTCGCGAGCAAGCTCGCTCCTACAAGGAGCGCCAAACCCTGCGCGCGAAATCCCGCGCGGCGGAATGCGTTGTTGCCGGCAAACACCAGTGCGTAGGGCGGATAACGCCGCCGCGTTATGCGCCCTACAGACTGTGCCATTCGGTTCGCGAGCAAGCTCGCTCCTACAAGGAGCGCCAAACCCCGCCCGCAAAATCCCGCGCGGCGGAATGCGTTGTTACCGGCAAACACCAGTGCGTATCGCCCATCTGTAGGAGCGAGCTTGCTCGCGAACCCGCCCCTGAGACCACCTGCCCGGGCAATCGACTCCTACGGAACTACCCCAAATCCCCCGAAACTTCCCACCGGCAAACCGCCTTGTGGGCCTACAAGAGCCATCGCTAGATTCCAACCCGCCACGGTCAATCCCGTGGTTGGGTTTGGTGACCTGATAACCAGCGCGACTGCGCTGCAAGCGCATGCGAAAACGGCGAATCGTTTTCGTAGGCCCCCACGCAACTGTAGGAAACTACAGCGCTGATATGGCGGATCGCGTGGGGAGGCCTTCGGGCCTGCCGGCTCTGGTTCCGGTTCACCAACCTCACGCGGTCCGCCTCCCTTCCGGGACGCGGCTCTCTCCCCGAGTTGGAGTACCTGCCATGGATGCCCTGATTGCCGTCACCGCCACCACCTTCCTGCGCCACAACCGCCCCGTACGCGCCGTGATGATCGACAACCAACCCTGGTTCGTCGGCACCGATGTCGCCCGCCTGCTCGGCCTGCACCACCCCACCGTTCTCGCCCGCCGCCTGGAAGAAGGCGAAGCCAAAATCGTCCGCCTGCTGTGCAACAGCGGCAGCGAGGAGGAAGTGGAGGTCATCAGCGAAGCAGCGCTGTACATGGCGTTCTACCGCCACAGCCACCCGGAAAACCGCACCCTTCGCCAGTGGTTCAGCCACGAAGTGATCCCGCTGCTGCGCGATGAGCATCAACAATGCCCTCACCAGCCCCGGCGCATGCGCATGACCTGGCTCGACGGCTTCGTCACCGTGCTCGACTGGCAGGGCGAGGTCTGGGTGCCACTGGACGACTTGCCGACCTTCACCACCGTCAACGACAAGCCCAAAGGCCCACGCGGATTCTGGAAGCGCTGAGACGACAAGGCCCGCCATGTGGCGGGCCTTGTCGTTCGCCGGGGGGCAACTTAACCGGGGGGAAACTCAGCGCAGCGTGTAGCCATTGTCGACGATCAGGTCCTGCCCGTAGATGCCGCGCGCCTGGTCCGAGAGCAGGAAGACGATGGCATCCGCCACACTCTCTGCGTCGAGGAACTGCCCACCCAGCAAGCGCTGGTTGACGCTGGCAGCGACGCTTTCCAGGGCGCTGGCTTCCAGGCCCAGGGTGCCCCAGATGGCCGTGGCGGTCGGCCCTGGCGATACCATGTTGATGCGCACGCCCTCGCCCGCCAGCTCCACGGCCAGCGTCCGCGCCTGGGCACGCAGCGCGGATTTCGACGCGATGTAGGCCGCCAGCCCCGGGAAGGTCACCTGGGACAGGAAGGTGCCGATGAACACCACGGACGCCGGGCGCGCCAATTGCTCGCGTAGTGCAGCGAGGGTATTCAGCGCGCCGGCGCCGTTCACCGCCCACTGCCGCTGGAAGGCAGATTCGTCAAGGCCATCGGCCAGTTCGGCGATACCGGCGTTGGGCAGCAGGTAGTCGACCGGGCCCAGCTCGCGGGCCAGTTCGGCCAGGCGACGGAGGTCTTCGGCGCGCGTCACATCGCCGGAAAGCCAGTGCAGGCGGCCGCCGGCAATCTCCTGCAACGCTCCCGGCGCTTCGTTGCGTCGCGCCACGGCCAGTACACGGTTACCCTCTCGCAACAGGCGCTGCGCCACAGCCAGCCCGATGCCGGAGCCTGCGCCGGTGATGACGGCCAAGGGAGTTCTGGTTTCACTGCTGGGCATCTGTCTTTCTCCTTCAATGACAGGTCGCGAGCGCTGCATCACAGCGCGTCGCAGTACATGCGAATGCGCATGCACGATTCACAATCCAAGCTCCGTGCCAGGCTCAGCGCCCAGGAAATTCAAGGCATCGCAGGAAACAGATGTCAGAATGACCCGGCAATCAAGAAGTCAATCGGACTGCAAAGGTCCGTTTTACCCGATTCCAGCCGGACCACCCGAGGCCGGCATTTCGGCCTTCCAGGAGGACAAACAGCATGCAGCACAACATTCGTCCCGAACGCCCGGAAGACGTCAGCGTCATCCGTGAAGTGACCACCGCCGCCTTCGCCGTGGCCGAGCACAGCAGCGGCACCGAGGCGGCCATCGTCGACGCCCTGCGCACGGCAGGGGCGCTGAGCATTTCCCTGGTCGCCACGGTGGAGGGCGAGGTGGTCGGTCATGTGGCGTTCTCGCCCGTCACCCTGGATGGCGCAGACCTTGGCTGGTACGGGCTGGGGCCGGTCTCCGTGCGACCCGACCTGCACGGACAGGGCATCGGTGCCGAGCTGATCCGCGCCGGGCTGGAGCGCCTCAAAGCCTTGGGTGCACGGGGCTGCGTGGTGCTGGGCGACCCGGCCTACTACCCGCGTTTCGGCTTTGCTCAGGACCCGGCGATCCAGTACGAAGGCGTGCCGCCGGAGTACTTCATGGCGCTGTCGCTGGACGGTTCGAAGGCCGCCGGCAAGGTCGCCTACCACAGCGGGTTCTCCGCCACCTGAATACGAGAACAGTCCCCATGTCTCCCTCGATCCGCCCTGTATCGATCCGCGCCGCCACCCCGGCGGACATCGACACCCTCTTCGACATCCGCACCAGCGTGCGGGAGAACCACCTGAGCCGCGAGCAGATGGCCGAACTGGGCATCACGCCGCAGGCGCTGGCCGAGGCGATCGAATCCGCGCCTTGCGCGTGGATCGCCGAGATCGAGGGCGTTGCCGGCGGCTTCGCCATGGTGGATTCCGAGGAGGGAGAACTCTTCGCCCTGTTCGTGCGCCCGGAGTGCGAGGGGCTGGGCATGGGCCGCCTGTTGCTGGCGGCGGCCGAGGAGCAACTGTTCCACGAGCACGAGAACATCTGGCTGGTGACCGATGGCGGCGCCGGGATTCGCGCCAATCCCTTCTATCGTCGCCACGGCTGGCAGCTCGTCGGGCGCGTGGATGAGCGGGATGTGCGCTACGAGAAATCCCGGTTGAGCGCAACGTAGGATGGGTATCGCTTCGCTCCACGCCATCCTACAAAAGCGCGCCACCGATGAGCGCAACGCACCTACACATTCCGCAGGCAGGGGCGTCAGAGCAGCGACTTGCCCTGGCTGAGGACCTTGTCGCACACCTGCTTGGTGACCTTCTCCTTGATACCGCTGGCGGACAGGTCAAGGCTCTTGCCGTCGCTGCCGGTGAGGATGCCCTTGGCGCCGTCCTTGTAGCCGCTGTCGCTGGTGGTGGTATTACCGGGCAGCTTGCCGAGCAGCGAGTCCTTCACCTGGGTCGCGGCGTCGGCGTTGAGGTAGTTGTTCTTCGCGCAGTACTCCAGCAGGCCGGCAACATTGCCACTGCTGCTGGAGGACATCGATGACAGGTTGCCAAGGCCACCGAGCTGGCCAGTGACATCGCCCAGGGAGGCGGCCTGGGCCAGCGACCAGGGCAGCAAGGCGGCGGTGAGAACGGTGGGAATCAGTTTGCGGGCATTCATGACGATCTCCTGGTTGCGGACGACGCGGCGCGAAGGGCCATTGCGAGTGTAGCCCCCGTCCGCGCCAGACAATTCAATAGCCCACCGACTTCAGCACTTCATCCACGTCCTGGCTCGGCGGGCGACCGAGGAACTTCAGCAACTGGTCGGTGCGGTTGGTGAAGAAGCCGTCCACGCCGGCCTTGGTCAGCTTGTCGAAGTCCACGGCGTCATCGACGGTGTAGGCATGAACGAACAGGCCCCGCTCGTGGGCGGCCTGGTTCATCCAGGGCTGCACCAGGTCCATGTAGCTCTGGTCGCCACGGGCAGTCAGGGTTGCCGAGGGGCCAGTGCCCAGGGCGCCGTGGGCCTTGGCCCAGTCGAGCCAGGCGAAGAGTTCTTTCCGGGATTTCACTTCCTGCCGGGCATAGAAATCCGCTTTGATCTTCTCGCCGGACTGGGCGAAGGTGGTCGGCTTCTTCGCCGCCAGGTAGCCGTCGCCGACCCACAGCAGCAGCACCTTGGGCACCTTCGGCATGCTCTTGTGCAACAGCTCCAGGCTGCTCTTCTCGAAGGTCTGCAGCACGACCTTGCCCTGCGGTTCGCCCTCCGCATCGAGCCAACCACGGTTTTCCAGGACCTTGCGCAGGTCTTCCTCGATGCCGGGAAACTGCCCCGGTGCCTTGGTCTCCAGGTACAGGCCGGGGGTTTCGCCACCGCCTTCGGCGATGTCGATCAGCTCGTCCAGGGTGAGGATGCGCAACCCGGCAAACTTGGAGCGGGCACGCTCGGGATAGGCGCTGTTGAACCAGCTGCCGGCGTCCAGGCGCTTGAGTTCAGCCAGGGTGAAATTGCTTACAGGGTCCTTCTCGCGGCCGGGGAAGACCCTGGCGATATCGGTGGTGCGCTCCAGGGTGTCGTCATGCAGCGCCACCAGCACGCCATCTTTCGTGCGCTGCAGGTCCGCCTCCAGGTAATCCGCGCCCAGGTCGCGGGCGGCGAGGTAGGCCGGCGCGGTCTCCTCCGGGGCGTCGTGGGAGGCGCCCCGGTGGGCAATCACCGTCGGCCAGGGAATCCCGGCGGCCTCGCTGAGGGCCCGCGCGGGGGCATCCTCGGCGCTGGCGGTGAAACTGGCGGCGGCCAGTGCGAAGGTGCCCAGTACAGCGATGATGCGACGGCGCATGTGCGAAACCCCTTTGGCTGGGTAACGGATAAGCGGCCCAGTCTGGCGCGGGAGCATGACGCTCGTGTAACCAGGCGCGAAGAGTAGCTGTATCAGCACACGAGCATAGGACCCTGCCCGCCCCACGCAATTCCGTCGGGATCACACATGAAAAAGCCCGTGGACGATCGCCCGTCCACGGGCTTTGCCTCTGAATGACGCTTTTCGCAGGAACGAGCTTGCTCGCGAACCGCATTCCAGATGGGCTTGGTTCGCGAGCAAGCTCGCTCCTGCAGGGCTACGTCAGCGCGGCAGGTCGAAGCGGTCGAGGTTCATCACCTTGGTCCAGGCCTTGACGAAGTCGTGGACGAACTTGCGTTCGCCGTCCGAGCAACCATAGACCTCCGACAGCGCCCGCAGCTGGGAGTTTGAACCCAGTAGCAGGTCGATACGGCTGCCGGCCCACTTCGCCTCACCGGTCTTGCGGTCGCGACCTTCGAACTGGGTGTTGTCCGCCGAGGTCGGTTTCCACACGGTGCCCATGTCCAGCAGGTTGACGAAGAAGTCATTGCTGAGGGTGCCGGGGCGCGCGGTGAACACGCCGTTCTGCGAGTCGCCGGTGTTGGCGCCCAGTACACGCAGGCCGCCGATCAGCGCGGTGACTTCCGGCGCGGTCAGGGTCAGCAGCTGCGCCCTGTCGATCAGCAGCGCTTCGGCCGGTATGGCGAACGTCGACTTCTGGAAGTTGCGGAAGCCATCGGCCGCCGGCTCCAGCATGCCCACCGAGTACACGTCGGTCTGCTCCTGGCTGGCGTCCATGCGGCCTGGTGCGAACGGCACGCTGACCTTGTGGCCACCCTTGCGCGCCGCCTCTTCCACGCCGGCATCGCCGGCCAGGACGATCAGGTCGGCCAGGGAGACTTTCTTGCCGCCGGCGGCGGAGGCGTTGAACTCGGCCTGGATTTCCTCCAGCACGCCGAGCACCTTGGCCAGCTGTTCGGGCTGGTTCACCGGCCAGTCCTTCTGCGGCGCCAGGCGGATGCGCGCGCCGTTGGCGCCGCCGCGCTTGTCGGAGCCACGGAAGGTCGAGGCGGAGGCCCAGGCGGTGGACACCAACTCGGAAACCGACAGGCCCGAGGCCAGCACCTTGGCCTTGAGCGCGGCGACGTCCTGCTCGTCCACCAGCGGGTGGTTGACCGCGGGGATCGGGTCTTGCCAGATCAGTTCCTCTTTCGGCACTTCCGGCCCCAGGTAACGAGCCAGCGGGCCCATGTCGCGGTGGGTCAGCTTGAACCAGGCGCGGGCGAAGGCATCGGCGAAGGCGTCCGGGTCTTCGTAGAAGTGCCGGGAAATCTTCTCGTAGGCCGGGTCGACGCGCAGCGAGATGTCGGTGGTGAGCATCGACGGCGCGCGGCGCTTGGATTTGTCGTGGGCGTCGGGAATGCTGCCGGCGCCTGCGCCGTTCTTCGGCTGCCACTGGTGGGCGCCGGCCGGGCTCTTGGTCAGCTCCCATTCGTAGCCGAACAGGTTCCAGAAGAAGTTGTTGCTCCAGCGCGTCGGCGTGGACGTCCAGGTGACTTCCAGGCCGCTACCGATGGCGTCGCCAGCCGACCCCGTGCCGAAGCTGCTGACCCAACCCAGGCCCTGGTTTTCCAGGCCGCAGGCTTCCGGGGCAGCGCCGACGTGGTCCGCCGGGCCCGCGCCGTGGGTCTTGCCGAAGGTGTGGCCGCCGGCGATCAGGGCGACGGTTTCTTCGTCGTCCATGGCCATGCGGGCGAAGGTTTCGCGGATGTCGCGGGCAGCGGCCAGCGGGTCGGGGTTGCCGTCGGGGCCCTCCGGGTTCACGTAGATCAGGCCCATCTGCACGGCGGCCAGTGGGTTCTCCAGGTCACGCTCGCCGGTGTAGCGCTTGTCGCCGCCCAGCCAGGTGGTCTCCTCGCCCCAGTACACGTCCATGTCCGGTTCCCAGACATCCTCGCGACCACCGGCGAAGCCGAAGGTCTTGAAGCCCATGGACTCCAGGGCGACGTTGCCGGTGAGGACGATCAGGTCGGCCCAGGACAGCTTGGCGCCGTATTTCTGCTTGATCGGCCAGATGAGTCGGCGCGCCTTGTCCAGGTTGACGTTGTCCGGCCAGCTGTTGAGCGGGGCGAAGCGCTGCTGGCCACGGCCGGCGCCGCCACGGCCATCGCCGATGCGGTAGGTGCCGGCGGCGTGCCAGGCCATGCGGATGAACAGCGGGCCGTAGTGGCCGAAGTCGGCCGGCCACCAGTCCTGGGACTGGGTCATCAGCGCACGCAGGTCGGCCTTCACCGCGTCCAGGTCGAGGCTCTTGAAGGCCTCGGCGTAGTTGAAGTCCTCACCCATGGGGTTGGACTTGGAAGAATGCTGGTGCAGCAGATCCAGCCTCAGCTGGTTCGGCCACCAGTCACGGTTCGACGTGCCACCACCGGCGGTCTGGTGGAAGGGGCAGCTACCTTTCTTTTCTTCACTCATTGCAGGCTCCTTGTGGGCGCCTGTGCGGCGCCGCCTATTCGCACAACCCTTCAGAAGATAGATCAACTGGGGCTGGCTGCTATTGCAGTTATTGATGGGCTCGAGCGGTAAAAGGCTATCGATGGGTGGAATGGTCTGGATCGCGGGCTGGGCCGTATCGGAGAGGTAGAAACGTAGGAGCGAGCTTGCTCGCGAACAGGCGGTCGGCTCCTTCGGTGCGAGGGAGGTTCGCGAGCAAGCTCGCTCCCGCAAAGGCACGCGCGAATCGCCGGTACGCGGGGGAGCCCTAGGTCTTGCAGCGTAGGTTCCGCCAGGATCGGCCGAACCTTGAGGTATGACAGGCCCGGTGCAACCCCTGCCGTTTAGTCTGGAGTGAGTCCCATTTTCCCAACAGGCAGGAGCCGGGAGTCGCAGCATGACGGCACAGCAAACCACCGACGGCAAACCGCGAAGCACCGAACCCAAAGGCACCGACTGGTACCGCAAGAGCGTCGAGCAGGCCCTGGCCGATCTGCAAACCAGCGCGGAAGGTCTTACCCCCGACGAAGCCGATGCGCGACTGCTGCGCGTCGGCCCCAATGCGTTGCCGGCCAAGGAGGCCGACCCGCTCTGGCTGCGCTTCGCCCGGCACTTCAACGACGTGCTGATCTATATCCTCCTGGCCGCTGCCGTGGCCACCGCGCTGATGGGCCACTGGACCGACACCCTGGTCATCCTGCTGGTGGCGGTGATCAACGCCGGCATCGGCTTCTTCCAGGAGAACAAGGCGGAGAAATCCCTCGCCGCCCTGCGCGGCATGCTCAGCAGCACCGCCCGCGTGGTGCGCAATGGCAAGAAGATCGAGATCGACGCCGCCCAGCTGGTGCCCGGCGACATCGTCATCCTGCGCCCCGGCGACAAGATTCCCGCCGACGTGCGCCTGTTCGACGTGCACCATCTGCAGGTCGAGGAATCCATGCTCACCGGTGAATCCCTCACCGTGGGCAAGCACGCCGACGCGCTGGACAAGGAAGCGCTGCTGGCCGACCGCACCAACCTCGGCTTCTCCGGCACCCACGTCAGCGCCGGCAACGCGCGCGGCGTGGTGATCGAAACCGGCCCGGCCACCGAACTGGGGCGCATCAACAAGCTGATCGCCAACGTCGACGAGAGCGAAACGCCGCTGCTGCGGCAGATCGCCGAGCTGGGCAAGCGCATCTTCCAGCTGATCGTCGGCATGATGCTGGTGCTCTTCGTCATCGGTTTCTTCTGGCACGACTACCCCTTCGGCGAGCTGCTGCTGTCGCTGATCAGCCTGGCCGTGGCCTCGGTGCCCGAGGGCCTGCCGGCGATCGTCTCGATCATCCTGTCGCTGGGCGTGCAGCGCATGGCGCAGAACAAGGCGATCATCCGCAAGCTGCCCACCGTGGAAACTCTGGGCGCCATGAGCGTGATCTGCTCGGACAAGACCGGCACCCTGACCATGAACGAGATGACTGTGAAGAGTGTGCTGCTCGCCAACGGTCTCTACGGTGTCGAGGGCCAGAGCTACGAGCCCAGGGGCCGCATCACCTTCGGCAGCACCAGCGACGAGCTGGACTGGTCGCAACACGCCGCTCTGGAGTCCTTCATCCGTGCGGTGGACATCTGCAACGACAGCAGCCTGCAACAGGGCGACGAAGGCCGCTGGGGCGTGGTCGGCGGGCCCACCGAGGGCGCGCTGAAGGTCCTGGCGCGCAAGGCGAATCTGCCGGAGATCGAGTTCCAGAAGTTCGGCAAGATTCCCTTCGACTCCGCCTACAAGTACATGGCACGGCGCTGCGATGTCGCCGGGCAGAGCCTGGTCTACCTCAAGGGCGCGCCCGACGTGCTGCTGCGCATGTGCCAGCAACAGCTCGGCGCCCATGGCGTGGAGCCGCTGGACCGCGAGTACTGGGAGCGGGAAATGCACCACATCGCCGCCCAGGGCCTGCGCATGCTGGCTGCCGCCTACAAGCCGGTACAGCCTGATGACGGCGTGATCGACCACGACGATGTGCAGGACGGCATGATCTTCCTCGGCGTTGCCGGCCTGCTCGACCCGCCGCGCCCCGAGGCCATCGAGGCCATCGCGCTGTGCAAGCGCGCCGGCATCCAGGTGAAGATGATCACCGGCGACCACCCGGACACCGCCGTGGCCATCGCCGGCATGCTCGGCATGGGCGTTGAGCTGCGCGCCATGACCGGCCAGGAGCTGGAACAGGCCGATGACACCCAATTGAAAGCCCTCGCCATGCAGTATTCGGTGTTCGCCCGCACCAGCCCCGAGCACAAATTGCGCCTGGTGCGCGCGCTACAGGCCAATGGCGAAGTGGTCGGCATGACCGGCGACGGGGTCAACGACGCCCCGGCGCTGAAGCAGGCCGACGTCGGCATCGCCATGGGCATCAAGGGCACCGAGGTGACCAAGGAAGCCGCCGACATGGTGCTCACCGACGACAACTTCTCCACCATCGCCGGCGCCGTGCGCGAGGGCCGGCGGGTCTACGACAACCTGAAGAAGACCGTGCTGTTCATCCTGCCGACCAACATGGCCCAGGGCCTGCTGATCGTCATGGCGATCCTCGCCGGCGCGGTGATCCCGCTGGCTCCGCTGCAGATCCTCTGGATGAACATGGCGACCTCCACCACCCTGTCCTTCGCCCTGGCCTTCGAGCCTGGCGAGCCGGGAATGATGCGCCGGCCGCCGCGCAACGCGAAGGAGTCGATCCTCAACGGCTTCGCCGTCTGGCGGGTGCTCTACGTGGGCGGCCTGCTCACTGCCGCGGCGTTCCTGCTGGAAGCCTGGCTGGTCAGCAACGGCCAGGACACCGACCACATCCGCACGATGATCCTGCAC
The DNA here is from genome assembly GCF_002796985.1 of Pseudomonas sp. Lineage (GTDB taxonomy): Bacteria > Pseudomonadota > Gammaproteobacteria > Pseudomonadales > Pseudomonadaceae > Pseudomonas. Next base: position 97,411 of record NZ_PEKX01000004.1, read on the forward strand.
ACCCTGGTCACCGCGCAGTGGGCGTACCTGTTCAACTGCCGCCTGCAGGAGGAGTTCTCGCTGAACCTGGCGCTACTGCGCAACGGCGCGCTGCTCACCGTGACCCTGGCGCTGATCCTGCTGCAGTGCTTCGTGATCTACGTGCCCTTCATGCAGACCGCCTTCCACACTGTCGCCCTGCCCTTCAGCGGCTGGCTGATCTCGCTGGGCATCGGTATCGCGGTGTTCTTCGCGGTGGAGCTGGAGAAGCTGGTGATCCGTCGCTGGAAGGCTTCGCGCCGGTAATCCGCAGGGCGCATGGCGTCGATCGCTATGCGCCCGATTCCCCGGGAAACGTAGGAGCGGGCTCCGTCCGCGATGGTTTCGCCCAGCTCCCTGGTCGAATGGAGCGGCGATGAATCGATCGCGGACAGAGTCCGCTCCTACCTGAAACTCCGTGCCAGGGCTTGCCCTCACCCTGGCCCTGGCTGAGGTGAGGGGGAAGCACAGGCACGGGCGATCCAGAGGAAGACAGTTGCTCCTACGACTCGCGGGTCTGGTCCGCGGATCACTGGTGCAGGCGCAGCACGTAGGGCGCATAACCCGGAACGGGTTATGCGCCATGCATCACTGATGATCCGTCGCTGGAAGGCCTCACGCCGGTACTGCCATTTCTGTAGGAGCGAGCCTGCTCGCGAATAACCTCAAGCCCCTCCCTTCAGCTGGAGGGGCCTCGTTTGCGGAAAGAGGTTCGCGAGCAAGCTCGCTCCTACCATTCGACGCGCAGCCAGCTTCAGTTTATTGATGCAACCGCAGCACTGCCTCCAGCTCTTCGCGCAGCCAGGGCTCGTCGATCTCCGGCAGGCGCTGGGTGATCTGCCGGGCGACCCAGCGCTGGCCACGGCCGATGAAGTCGAAGCGCAGTTCCAGGTCCTCGATGGCCATCGCGCTGGCATGGAAGTCGCCGACGCCGCCGTCGGGCTTAGCGCCCAGGTGTTCCAGGCAACGGCGCAGGCGCCGGCAACTCTCCGCCTCGCCTTCGTGCAGGCGCTCCAGGCGCTGGCGGACGATGGGTTCGTCGGTCTGCCGCAGGCTGTCGAGCATGACCCGCGCGCCGGCGCGTTCGGCACGCATCAGGGTCTGTAGCCAGTGAATGAGGTCGTCGGACATGGAAGCCCCCGGTGATAGTGAAGGCCCATGCTAGACCCTCGCGGCCTGTGGTTTTAAATGAATTGAATTGCACTGACACTGCAATTTTCCGAATACCTCCAGCTGGCTCCGTACCTCCACATTTCCGCTGCGCCGCTCATCGGCCTTGATCCCGGACAAGGCATCGCAGAGCGGTCGCATGCCAGCCCTTCGCGTTAAAATCAAAATAACTGCACTTATGCAGCATTATTATTCGTTTGCTGCATTCATCGCGTCTATTCAGACTGTTTGGGCTCCCTGCGGCGAATTGCCTCCTAACTGCCTGATTCGCACTCCCCAACGCCGCTAACCACAGCAATGGGGCCAGGGAGCCGTCAGTCAACCGGAGTACGACGGAATCAAGATGGACAGCGCGATACCCCTCGATCAGCACACCTCGCACGACGCCGCCTACAACTACGACATCGTTCGCCGTTTCACCCTCACCACTCTGGGCTGGGGCATCCTCGGGATGTTCATGGGCGTGTTCATCGCCGCCCAGCTGGTGTGGCCGCAACTCAGCTTCGACCTGCCCTGGACCAGCTTCGGGCGCATCCGGCCGATCCACACGAATCTGGTGATCTTCGCCTTCGGCGGCAGCGCCTTGTTCGCAACTTCCTTCTATGTGGTGCAGCGCACCTGCCGCGTGCGGATCATCTCCGACTCCCTGGCCAACCTGTTGTTCTGGGGCTGGCAGGCGAGCCTGGTGGCAATGCTGGTGAGCTACCCGCTGGGCATCACCACCTCCAAGGAATACGCCGAGATGGAGTGGCCCATCGCGCTCTGGGTCACGGTGCTCTGGGTGATCTACGCCTACCTGTTCTTCGGCACCATCGCCCGCCGCAAGGTGCGCCATATCTACGTCGGCAACTGGTTCTACGGCGCCTTCATCGTGGTCACCGGGATGGTCCACGTGGTCAATCACCTGGCGGTGCCGGTGACGCTACTCAAGTCCTACCCGATCTACTCGGGCGCCACCGACGCGATGATCCAGTGGTGGTACGGCCACAGCGTGGTGGGCTTCATCCTCTCGGTGGGCTTCCTCGGCATGATGTACTACTACGTGCCCAAACAGGCCGAGCGGCCGATCTACTCCTACCGCCTGTCCATCGTGCACTTCTGGGCGATCATCACCCTGTACATCTGGGCCGGCCCGCACCACCTGCACTACACCGCCCTGCCCGACTGGGCGCAGAGCCTGGGCATGGTGATGTCGCTGATCCTGCTGGCCCCGAGCTGGGGCGGCATGATCAACGGCATGATGACCCTCTCGGGTGCCTGGCATAAGTTGCGCACCGACCCGATCCTGCGCTTCCTCGTGGTGTCGCTGGCCTTCTACGGCATGTCCACCTTCGAGGGCCCGATGATGGCGATCAAGACGGTGAACTCGCTGTCGCACTACACCGACTGGACCATCGGCCACGTTCACGCCGGTGCCCTGGGCTGGGTGGCGATGATCTCCATCGGCGCGCTCTACCACATGATCCCGAAACTCTACGGCCGCGAGCAGATGCACAGCGTCGGGCTGATCAACGCGCACTTCTGGCTCGCCACCATCGGCACCGTGCTGTACATCGCCTCGATGTGGGTCAACGGCATCACCCAAGGCCTGATGTGGCGCGCCATCAATGCCGACGGCACGCTGACCTACTCCTTCGTCGAAGCGCTGACGGCCAGCCATCCGGGCTACATCGTGCGGCTGATCGGCGGTTCCACCTTCGCCAGCGGCATGTTGCTGATGGCCTGGAACACCTGGGCCACGGTACGCGCCGGCAAGCCGGTGTCGAACCTCGAAGCGGCTGCGGCCTGAGGGACTCGTCCATGTTGCTCAGCCTGATTGGCCTGATCGCCTGCGCCGCCGCCTGCTGGCGGACCTGCCACGGCAACGGTGATGAACAGGCAGCACTGCTGCCCTTCGCCGACGACCCGGAAGCCGCGCGACGCATGAGCGCGGCCACCGGCCGGCACTGCGAAAGGATCGTCCAGCCGCTGCCGGAGCCGCCACCGCCGTACCGAATGCGCGCTTGACTTTCTGCGCTGCTGTTTTCCAGCGCTGCTGTTTTCCAACCCCAAGGACGGGGCCTCCCCGAGTGCCGATTTCGGCACCTTGCAGGGCTCTTCCCCGCGAGAGCCCGTTTTTTTTCAGACTTCGCTCCCCGGATCTCCCGATGCCTGCCCTCACCGGCTGGCGGCACCGCGCCGCCGCATACCTGCCCGACGTTCCCCACACCCGCCCGCGCGAATGGCTGCGCGCCTCGCTCGGCGCCAGCCTGGGCTTTCTACTCAGCGCCGCGACCTGCGGCCTGCTGTTCGGCTCCTCCGTTGCAGTGCATTTCGCCGGCCCCTGGGCGGCCTCGGCGGTGCTGTTGTTCGCCGTTTCCTCCGGCGCCCTCGCCCAACCCTGGTCGGTGCTCGGCAGCTACCTGTGCGCCTCGCTGGTGGCCTTGCTGCTCGGCTTCTGGCTGCCCGCCGGTTTCGTCAGCGCTGCTCTCGCCCTGGGCCTGAGCCTGCTGCTGATGTACCCGCTGCGCTGCCTGCATCCGCCGGGCGGCGCGCTGGCCTTCTGCATGGTGTTCGCCGCGCCGCTGCCCGGCCAACCGGCCTGGATGGCGCCGCTGCCGGCCATCAGCGGCGGCCTCGGTCTGGTGCTGCTGGCCCTGTTGTTCAACAACCTGACGCGCATGCCCTACCCGCGCCGCCGCAGCCTCGCGCCAGATAACCACCAGACCCAGGACCCGCCGCCCGGCGCGCGAGTCGGCATCCAGTCCGCCGACCTCGACCAGGCGCTGGACGAGCTGGACGGCTTCGTCGACATCACCCGCGACGACCTCGAACGCATCGTCCGCAGTACCGAACGCCACGCCCTGCGCCGCAGCATGGGCGACACCCGCGCGCGCGAGGTGATGTCCCGCGATCTGATCTGCGCCTCGCCGGAAACGCCGGTCAGCCAAGCCTTGCGCCTGCTGGTGAAGCACCACCTGAAAGCCCTGCCGATCCTCGATGAGGATCGGCGGCTGGTGGGCATCGTCAGCCTGATCGACCTGCTCGCGCCCAAGCGCAAGGGCGGTTGGCTCAAGAGACTGCTTGGAGGCATCGGTCTGCGCCGCGACCGCGTGCTGGCCGACGTGATGACCAGTCCGGTGCTGCATGTGGACGCCGACACCCACGCGGTGGAGCTGATCCCGCTGCTCTCCGACCACGGCCTGCACTGCCTGCCGGTGCTGGAGCGCGGCGAACTGGTAGGCGTGATCACCCAGACCGACCTGATCGCCGCGCTCGAACGGGACCTGCTCGCTCACCTTTCCTGACCCGCGACTGAGCTAACCGGTAAACTGCCCGCCTGATTCATGCAGAAGCTTGTGAATGGACATCGACCTCACCCGCACCTTCCTGGAAATCGTCCGCCACGGCAGCTTCGTGGCTGCCGCCGAACGCATGCATGTCACCCAGACCGCCGTCACCGCGCGGGTGCAGAAGCTGGAGGCGCACCTCAACTGCACGCTGTTCGTGCGTAATCGCGCCGGCGCGCGCCTGACCCCGGACGGCGAAGCCTTCGTCACCTACGCCAACCAGATCCTGCAGACGTGGGAGTCCGCCCAGCGCGACCTGCCGCTGCCCGAAGGCATCCACAACGTGCTGCACATCGGCGGCGAGGTGAGCCTGTGCAACCCGCTGATGCTGCGCTGGGTCAGCCGCATCCGCCAGGCTATCGGCGGCCACGCGGTGCGCGCCGAGATCGGTGACGGCCAGAGCCTGCTGCGCCAATTGGAGCTGGGCGTGCTCGACGCCGCCCTGGTGTACCAGCCGACGTACTGGCCGGGCATGCAGGTGGAGCAGTTGCTGGAGGAAAAGCTGATCCTGGTACGCGCGCAGAACCCCGAGCCCTATGTCTATATCGACTGGGGCGAAGGCTTCCGCCAGCAGCACGACAGCGCCCTGCCGGAACTGTCCAAGGCCCCTGTGTCGTTCAACCTCGGTCCGCTGGCATTGCAGTACATCCTCGAGAACGGCGGCTCGGGCTACTTCCGCACGCGGGTGGTGCAGAGCTATATCGACCGCAAGGTGCTGCGCCGGGTGCCCAAGGCCCCGGAATTCAGCTACCCGACCTATCTGGTGTATTCGCGGGACCGCGATTCGCAGGCGCTGCAACAGGCCTTCGCCCTGCTGCGCGAGGTGGTGGCGCAGGATGCGGACTGGTCGCAGCGCTGGGACCCGATGATCTGACCGCTTTTCCGGGCGAGGCCCACGCGAGCCTCGCTCCGGCGCCGCCCCGGCTCAGTTGTCGAGGGACATCCGATACTCGATCACCCCCGGCCGCTCAGCAATCCAGTCATAGAGCCGCTGCGCCCTGTGGTTGGTTTCCTGGGTATGCCAATACAACCGGTCGCACTGTTTCTCCCGCGCCTGCCGCTGCACGTATTCGATGAGTTTCTTGCCGATCTTCTGGCCTCTCACACTGGAGGACACGTAGAGGTCTTCCAGGTAACAGAACTGGTTCCGGCCCCACGTCGAGCGGTGGTAGACGAAATTGACGAAGCCGAATATCCGCTCGCCGTCCGTTGCAACCGCGCAGTGAACCGGTTCGCTGGCCTCAAAGAAGCGCGCCCAGGTGAGCCGGGTGGTTTCCTCGCTCAGGTCCACCCCGTAGAAATCCTGATACCGGGCCCAGTATTCGGACCACTTCTCGAAGTCTTCCTGCACTACCGGGCGAATCGAGATGAGCTGTTGTATGGCTGTCATGTCATGTCTCCTTGATCACTGTGGGCTTGTCCCTTGTCATCAGCGACGGGGGCCATCGCTCCGGCCTGCCGGGCCTTGTGCTTGACCGGTGCTGATTTATATCGCCCTAATGGCACGGATAACCCAGCCAATTCCTGCATGAGTGGCAGACCAATTGTTCAAGAACTCCCTGCTCGAATCGGTCAAGGCCGCGATGGCGCACCCGGAGCTTCTGAGCCTGCCGCTGCATTCACGTATCCAGCGGGCGCTGCGCCAACTGATTCTCGAGGGTGCGCTGGGCACCGGCAGCGCTTTGCCCGCTTCACGCCTGCTGGCCAAATCGCTCGGGGTATCGCGCGACACCATCGAGTCGGCCTACTCGCACCTGCATGCAGAGGGCTTCATCGAGCGCCGCGTCGGCAGCGGCAGCTTCGTCGCCGAAGCCACGCGCCTGTCGCCCGGCCGACGTACCCGGCGGCGCGCAAACAACCCGCCAGCAGGTGCGGCCAACCTCAGCCAGCGCGGCCAGGCAATGCTCCACAATGGTGGGGTACGCGAGCAGCTCGCACCTCGGCCCTTCGCACCTGGTGTGCCCGAGACCCGCACCTTTCCGCTGCCGACCTGGGAACGCCTGCAACGCCAGGTGCTGAAGGAGTTCGGTTCACGCGCGCTGGCACATGGCGACCCTCAGGGCATGCAGCCCCTGCGACAGGCCATCGCCGACTACGTCAATCTGGAGCGCGGTGCCCGAACCACGGCCGATCAGGTACTGGTGCTCACCAGCTCGCAGCAGGCGCTGAGCCTTTGCGCCAGCGTGTTGCTGGATGCAGGCGAGAGGATTTTCATCGAGGACCCGGTCTACTACGGTGCGCGCAAGGCCTTCGCCGCGGCAGGGCTCGACTGTCAGGCGATACCGGTCGACGCACAGGGCCTTCGGGTAGATCAGTTGCTGGCCCACCCACACCCAGCCAAGGCCGTCTACCTGACCCCGTCGCACCAGTTCCCCAGTGGAGCGACCCTGTCCCTGGCGCGGCGCCTGTCGCTGATCGAATGGGCCCAGCGCGAGCAGGCCTGGATCATCGAGGACGACTACGACAGCGAATTCCATTACGCCGGCAAACCCACCGCCTGCGTGCAGGGCCTCGACGCCCATGAGCGGACGCTGTACATCGGCACCTTCACCAAGTCGCTGTTTCCGGGTCTGCGCATCGGCTACCTGGTCCTGCCGCCGTCGCTGGTCGAGCCGATGACGATTGCCCGTTCCCTGCAGGACGGCCACACCGCCTCCATTGCCCAACTGACACTGGCCCGCTTCATCACCGGCGGCCACTTCGGCGCTTATGTGCGCTCCATGCGCAACCTCTATGCCGAACGATTGCAGCTGTTGGCGAAGCTGGTGGAGCAGCGGCTAGGCGGAATCCTGCAGCCGCGGATACCCGCTGGCGGGCTGCAGATGCCGTGTCTGTTGAGCGGTGAGATAACGGAGCAAGCGGTGCTGGCGGCAGCGCGTACGGCGGGTATCGAACTGCTGGGGTTGAGCGGCCTGTTCGTCACCCGGCCTCCTGAGCCTGGGTTCCTGATGGGCTTCGCCGCCTATACGCCGCAGGAACTGCAGCGCGCCGTCGATGATCTGGCGCGCAGCCTGGGCCAGCGGATACCGACGTCGCCACGGCCGCGTTGAGCCCAGTGCCAAGCCGGCCGCCGTAGGAGCGAGCCCGCCCGCAAGCCCCGCCCGGACAACCATGGCCGGCAGGCTCGCCCCTACAGGTGCCACGCCCTTGTCCTCCCCAGGTTCCCGGCCCTTCGCTGTCATGCCAAGGGGGCGCTTACCGGGTGCTCCCGTGTTCGTTGAAACCTGCTGCCTCGTGTTCCTTGGAGGGCATCAGCGCCGATCTGTTCCCGCCTGGTCATGAATCGACACCGGTGCCGGGCGCAGAATGCACAAGGCCCGCCGGTGGCGGGCCTTGTGTCACAGCGAAGATCGGCTCAGAGCGCCAGGTCGCTGGCGGCTTTTTCCGGCGCCGGGGCGGCGTCGGTCGGCTGGGCGGCCGGAGCCGGGTCGATGGCTGGCGGCGGGTCCAGTTGCAGGACCTTGGCGGTGTAGCTCCACTCGGCGAAGGTCTTCTCCGGGCTGTCATTGAGCTTGGTGCCATAGCTCGGGACGATCTGCTGGACCTTGGCCTGCCATTCAGGGGTGGCGAGTTTGTCCTTGAACACCTTCTCCAGCACGCTGAGCATGATCGGCGCGGCCGTGGATGCACCCGGCGATGCACCCAGCAGGCCGGCGATGCTGCCGTCGGCGGAAGCGACGATCTCGGTGCCGAGCTTCAGCACGCCGCCCTTGTCGGCGTCACGCTTGATGATCTGCACGCGCTGGCCGGCCTGCCACAGGCGCCAGTCCTCGGCCTTGGCTTCGGGGAAGTACTCGCGCAGGGCAGCCAGGCGGTCGTCGTCGGAGAGCATCAGTTGGCCGGCGAGGTATTCCACCAGCGGGTACTCGTCGATGCCCACGCGGGTCATCGGCCAGACGTTGTGGACGTTGGTGCTGCCCAGCAGGTCGAGGTACGAGCCTTCCTTGAGGAACTTGGTGGAGAAGGTGGCGAACGGCCCGAAGAGGATCACCCGCTTGCCATCGAGCACGCGAGTGTCCAGATGCGGCACGGACATCGGCGGTGCGCCGACCGACGCCTTGCCGTAGGCCTTGGCCAGGTGCTGCTGGGCGATGGTCGGGTTCTCGGTCACCAGGAACGAGCCGCCCACCGGGAAGCCGGCGTAGTCCCTGGCTTCCTCGATGCCGGACTTCTGCAGCAGGCGCAGAGCGCCGCCGCCGGCGCCGATGAAGACGAACTTCGCGTCGGTCTCGGTGATGCTGCCGTCCTTGAGGTTCTTGTAGCCGACGCGCCAGGTGCCGTCGGCGTTGCGGGTGATGTCCTCGACTTCGCTGGAGAGCTTCAGGCTGAAGTTGGGCCTGGTCTGCAGGTACCCGGCGAACTGGCGGGTGATCTCGCCGAAGTTCACGTCAGTGCCAAGCGGGGTCCAGGTGGCGGCGATCTTCTGCGACGGGTCGCGGCCCTGCATCATCAGCGGGACCCACTTGGCGATCTGCGCCGGGTCCTCGGAGTACTGCATGCCTCGGAACAGCGGGCTGGCCTGCAGCGCCTGGTAGCGCTTCCTGAGGAAGGCGATGTTGTCGTCGCCCCAGACGAAGCTCATGTGCGGGGTGGAGTTGATGAACGAGCGCGGGTTCTTCAGCACGCCGTTCTGCACCTGCCAGGCCCAGAACTGACGGGAGATCTGGAACGACTCGTTGATCTCCACGGCCTTGGCGATGGTGACCTTGCCGTCCTTGTCCTCGGGGGTGTAGTTCAGCTCGGCCAGGGCCGAGTGGCCGGTGCCGGCGTTGTTCCAGCCGTTGGAGCTTTCCTGGGCGACGCCGTCCAGGCGCTCGACCATCTCCATGCTCCAGCCCGGCTCCAGCTCGTTGAGCCAGACACCCAGGGTGGTGCTCATGATGCCGCCACCGATCAGCAGCACATCGACTTTCCTGGTTTCCGCAAAAGCGGGCGCGCAATTCACTGCAAAAGCGAGGCCCAGCAGTGCCCCGCTAACTTTCTTGATCATCGAAAGGTTTCTCGTCGTTAGGGCTTGCCCTTTCCCACCGGCGTCATACAGCGTGAAGGCCGAGCCCCGCGCACGGGGCGCGAACGATGGGCAAGGCGACAGATGACGAGGATGAGTCGGGACTCAGTTCCCTCCTCCGCCGGCTCTGGGGCCTGCTTGCTGGAATGAGGGACGTCCTGCGCAGAGAGACACGCAAAGCCTTCGGCTTTGGCTCTTGTTGTGGGAGGGATGCATGGTCTGCTGAAACGTTTGTGCATTCTATAGAAAGCAAACTGCATCACCAACCTTTGCAGTCAACTATCGACAGGCTGATCTACCAGTCAGCGCCTTCTGATTGTTACAAACCATTGTCGGATCGGGACTTCCATGCGGAGGCTCCCAGCGATGCCGTTCGCGAGCAAGCTCGCTCCTACAAAGAGCACCGATCCCAACCTGTAGGAGCGAGCTTGCTCGCGAACCGTCCTGGCTCCGACCTTCCCGGCAAATCGGCGCCAGCGCCCGAGTCCGCAGAGGAGCCCCGCACCACAACGTTACCGAAGCGCACCGCGAACGCGCACGAATCGCCCTATCCGTTACCGTTTCGCCCCGTTCCCGCACGCCCGCTCCTATACCGTTTTCGTACGCCCATCGCTCTACCCCGCCCAATTCCAGTCACTTGGCCAGCATTGGCACGGCAACTGCTTTATTGCATGCATGGATAATTGGATCCAAAAATCCACGAGGAGACACCCCCATGCGCCTGGTACCCGCTGCCCGCCCGCCGATGAGCGCCGAAGACGAGGCCTACGACTACCTCCTCCAAGCCATCTGCACCGGCCGCTACAAGACCGGCGACCGCCTGGTGGCGGAGGATATCGCCAGCGAGATCGGCATGAGCCGGATGCCGGTGCGCGGTGCCTTCAAGCGCCTGGACGCCGAGGGCCTGGTCACCCTGCGACCCAACCGCGGCGCCATCGTCAGCGGCCTGAACATCGAGGAAATGCGTGAAGTCTTCGAGATGCGCAGCGCCCTGGAAGGCCTGGCCATCCGCATCGCCGTGCCGCAACTCACCGACCGCGACCTGTCCCGCCTGGAGCGCATGCTCGACGAGATGGACGACTACCGCGACGACAGCGCCCAGTGGGTCAGCCGCCACCGCGCCTTCCACGAATACCTCTGCAGCCTTGCCAGGCGTCCGCGCCTGCTGCGCCAGATCATCGCGCTGTATTCGGTGATCGAGCCGCACATGCGCCTGTGGCTGCAGCACGTCGACAAACCCATGAGCGCCCGCGAGGAGCACACCGTGATCCTCGACGCCCTGCGCTCGGGCGATGCCCGCGAGGCCGAGCGGGTGATCTGCGACCACATCGAGGGGACCATCCCGTCCCTGGCCAGGTTTCTGGAGGCGCAAGCCACCTGAAAGCGCAATCCACCCAAGCGCAATCCATGAAGCCGATCCATGAAGCCGATCCACGAAGCCGATCCACGAAGAAGAGAATCGAAGCAACGGGCGCCTAGACCCGTACTTCTGTGTCCCTGAACTGCCCTGGCAACCCCACCCCGGAGCTCAACATGTTCGAACGCAGGATCCCGCAGTGCCTTCTCGCCCTTTGCCTGGCCGCCCCACTGGCGCACGCCGATGTGAAGATTCCCGACCGCTTGCAGAACGCCAGCAAGGTGACCTTCTGCGGCGGCATGGACTCCCCGCCCATGGGCTTCTATGACACCAACCAGAAGCTCACCGGGGTCACCATCGACCTGGGCGAAGCCATCGCCAAGCGCCTGGGCGACAAGAAGATCGACTGGCGCATCACGCCCTTCTCCGGGCTGATCCCGGCACTGCTGGCCGGCCAGTGCGACATGCTGGTGGACCAGCTGTTCGACAAGCCCGAACGGCGCGAAGTGATCGACATGGTCAACTACATGTACTCCAGCCAGGCCGTGGTGGTCGCCAAGGGCAACCCCGAGGGCATCCGCAGCCTGGACGATCTCTCCGGGAAGAAGGTCGCGGTGCTCAACGGTTCGACCATCCGCACCCTGCTCGACGCCCACAACGAGAAACTCGCCAAGGCCGGCAAGCCGCCGATGAAGGTGGTGGTCTACAACACCGACACCGACGCCTTCCAGTCCCTGCGCATCCGCCAGACCGACGCCTACGGCACCACCGTGGAAACCGCCGGCTACTACCAGAGCATGGCGCCGGACCTGTTCGAGATCGGCGTGCCGGCTTTCGCACGCATCCTCACCGGCCTTGGCATCCGCAAGGAAGACAAGCAGCTGAGCGAAGCGGTCACGCAGATCATCAAGGACATGCAGGCCGACGGCAGCTACGCCGCGCTCCTGGCCAAGTGGCACATCGAAGGCGACAAACTGGACTGAGGTAACGAGACATGAACTTCAGTTGGGACGTGTTCTGGCAGTACCTGCTGCGGCCGAGCGACATCTACCTCTACGGCCTCTGGCTGACCTGCGTGATCGCCGTCAGCGCCATGCTCCTGGGCTGCGTGCTCGGGCTGCTGGCGGCGCTGATGCGCCTGTCGAGCAATCCGCTGCTGCAATACCCGGTACGTTTCTACGTATGGCTGATGCGCGGCACGCCGCTGCTGGTGCAGGTCGTCTTCCTCTACACCGCGCTGGCCGCCGGCGGCATCTTCCGCTTCGAGGACCTGGACCTGGGGCTGTTCATCCTGCCGGGCAACATCCAGGCAGCGATCATCGCCCTGGGCCTCAACGAAGGCGCGTACATGGCCGAAATCATCCGCGCCGGTATCGGTGCGGTGGACAGGGGCCAGTACGAGGCCGGCAAATCCCTGGGGATGACCTTCCCCAAGCTGATGCGCCGCATCGTGCTGCCCCAGGCCTTCCGGGTGATCGTTCCGCCGCTGGGCAACGAGTTCAACGTGATGCTGAAGAACACCACGCTGGTCAGCGTGATCGGCGTGCAGGAACTGCTGCTGAGCACCCAGATGGTCACCTCGGCGACCTTCCGCGTGTTCGAGCTGTACCTGGTCGTGGCGATCTACTTCCTCGCCCTGACCACCCTCTGGGGCTTCTTCCAGCGCTGGCTGGAACAGCGCTTCGGCAAATCCGACGGCCACGCCACCGCACCGAACCGCCTGTTCGGCCGGCAGGCGATGAAACTGCTGAGGGGGCGTTGAGATGATCCCGGACATGCAAGACCTGGTGATCCAGGCACGCGACGTACACAAGGCCTTCGGCGAACTGGAAATCCTCAAGGGTGTTTCCCTGGAGGTACGCCGTGGCGAAGTGGTGGTGCTGATCGGCGCCTCGGGCTCGGGCAAGACCACCTTCATCCGCTGCATGAACCACCTGGAAGACATCCAGGGCGGCAGCATCCGCGTCAACGGCGAGCTGATGGGCTACCGCGAACGTCCCGACGGCAAGCTGGTGCGCGACTCGGAAAGCAACATCGCCCGCCGCCGCCGCGACATCGGCATGGTGTTCCAACGCTTCAACCTGTTCCCGCACATGACCGTGCTGGAGAACATCATCGAGGCGCCAACCCAGGTGCTGGGTGTGCCCAAGAGCGAGGCGCTGGACCAGGCCCGACGGCTACTGGCGCGGGTACGCCTGTCGGACAAGGCCGAGCAGTACCCCGGTCAGCTTTCCGGCGGCCAGCAACAGCGCGTGGCCATCGCTCGCGCCCTGGCGATGAAGCCCCAGGCCATGCTCTTCGACGAACCCACCAGCGCCCTCGACCCGGAAACCGTCGGCGAGGTGCTGCAGGTGATGAAGGAGCTGGCCGACGAAGGCATGACCATGGTGGTCGTCACCCACGAGATGGGCTTCGCCCGCGAAGTAGCCGACCGCGTGGTGGTGCTGCACCAGGGTGAGCTCATCGAGGAGGGCCCGCCCGCTCAGGTCTTCGGCAATCCGCACCACCCGCGCACGCGGGAATTCTTAAGTCGCGTTCTCTAACCACGCTTTCAAAGCTCACAAGGATAAGTCATGCGTAAACGCGTTCTGTTCGCCAGCACTCTGACCCTCCTCGCCTGCGCCACCACCGCGCAGGCCGACGACAAGCTGGTGCGCTTCTACAACTGGTCCGACTACATGGGCCCGGACACCCTGAAGAACTTCCAGAAGGACACCGGCATCAAGGTCCAGTACGACGTCTTCGACACCAACGAGATGCTCGAGGCCAAGCTGCTCTCCGGCCACTCGGGCTACGACCTGGTGGTACCGTCCAGCCAGTTCCTCACCAAGCAGATCAACGCCGGCGTCTACCAGAAACTCGACCGCGCCCAGTTGAGCAACTGGAAGCACCTCGACCCGCGCCTGATGAAGCGCCTGGAGGCCGCCGACCCGGGCAACCAGTACGCCGTGCCCTACATGTGGGGCACCGTCGGCATCGGCTACAACGTCGACAAGGTCAAGGCCGCCCTGGGCGACAGCGCGCCGCTGGACTCCTGGGACCTGATCTTCAAGCCGGAAAACCTCGCCAAGCTGCACGGCTGCGGCGTCGCCTTCCTCGACGCGCCGGTGAAGATCATCCCGCAGGCGCTGCACTACCTGGGCCTGGACCCGAACAGCACCAACCCCGAGGACTACACCAAGGCCTCCGCCCTGCTGCAGAAGCTCGCCCCGTCGATCACCTACTTCAACTCCTCCAAGTACACCACCGACCTCGCCAACGGCGACATCTGCGTGGCGGTCGGCTACTCGGGCGACGTGATGCAGGCGCAGACCCGCGCCCAGGAAGCCGGCAAGAAGATCGACGTGCGCTACGTGATCCCCAAGGAAGGCGCCAACCTCTGGTTCGACATGCTCGCCATCCCGCGCGACTCGAAGAACCCCAAGGGCGCCCACGCGCTGGTGAACTACCTGCTGCGCCCGGAAGTGATCGCACCGGTCAGCGACTACGTCGGCTACGCCAACCCCAACCCCGACGCCACCGCCCTGCTCGACCCCAAGGTGCGTGACAACCCCGGCATCTACCCCAGCGACGCGGTGATCGAGAAGCTCTACGTCTCCGCCGACCTACCACCGAAAATCCAGCGCGTGATCACCCGCGAATGGACCCGAATCAAGACTGGCCAATGACCTTCGAAGAGCCCTGCCATGCTTAAGTTTTCCGCCCACGAATATCCCTACGCCTCCCAGCGCCAGAGCGTGTTCGCCCGTAACGGCATGGTCGCCGCCTCGCAGCCACTGGCTGCCGAGGCCGGCATCGCCATGCTGCGCGCAGGCGGCAACGCCATCGACGCCGCCATCGCCACCGCCGCCGCGCTGACCGTGGTCGAACCCACCGGCTGCGCCATCGGCGGCGACGCCTTCGCCCTGGTCTGGGTCAAGGACCAACTGCACGGCCTGGACGCCAGCGGCCACGCGCCCGCCTCCCTTTCCATCGACAAGGTCAAGGCTGCTGGCCACAACAAGATGCCGGTACACGGCTGGCTGCCGGTCACCGTGCCGGGCATTCCCTCGGCCTGGGCCGAACTGTCCGCGCGCTTCGGCAAGCTGCCCTTCGCCGACCTGCTGCAGCCCGCCATCGCCCTGGCCCGTGACGGCTTCCCGGTATCCCCGGTGGTCGCCCACCAGTGGGAAATCGCCCGCCGCGAATACCAGGAAAGCCGCGCCGCCGTGCCGGTGCTGGAAGCCTGGTTCGACACCTTCACCGTCAACGGCGAAGCCCCGCGCGCCGGCCAGCTGTTCCGCAATCCAGCCCAGGCGAAAACCCTCGCCGAGCTGGCCGAGACGAAGTGCGAAAGCTTCTACCGGGGGGCCATCGCCGAGCGCCTGGCCGCCCACTCCGCTGCCACCGGTGGCGAGCTGAGCGCCGCTGACCTGGCCGGCTACAAGCCCAAGTGGGTCGATCCGATCAAGGCCAACTACCGCGGCTATGACGTCTGGGAAATCCCACCGGCCGGCCAGGGCCTGATCGCCCTGATGACCCTGAACATCCTCCAGGGCTACGACTTCGACCAGCGCGACAGCCAGCTCACCTGGCACCGCCAGCTCGAAGCGATGAAGAAGGCCTACGCCGACGGCCTGCACTACATCACCGACGCCGAGCACATGCGCGTCAGCACCGCCGCGCTGCTGTCCGATGACTACGCCGCCCGCCGCCGCGCCGAGATCAGTGAAGTCGCCGCCGAGCCCAAACATGGCGACCCGCACTCCAGCGGCACCGTCTACATCGCCACCGCCGATGGCGAAGGCAACATGGTCTCCTTCATCCAGAGCGCCTACCACGGCTTCGGCTCCGGCGTGGTGCTGCCTGACAGCGGTATCGGCCTGCAGAACCGTGGCTCGGAGTTCAGCCTCGATCCGGCGCACTCCAATGCGTTGGCGCCGGGCAAGAAGACCTTCCACACCATCATCCCCGGCTTCCTCAGCAAGGATGGCGTGGCCGTCGGCCCGTTCGGCGTCATGGGCGGCTACATGCAGCCCCAGGGCCATGTGCAGATGGTGATGAACCTGGTGGACTTCGGCCTCAACCCCCAGGCCGCGCTGGACGCCCCACGCTGGCAATGGCTGGGTGGCATGAAGGTCGGCATCGAGCAGCACGCCAACCGTGACCTGGCCTTCAGCCTGGCGCGACGTGGCCACGACGTCGAGATCGCCTGCGACCTCACCGACTACGGCCGCGGGCAGATCATCGTCCGCGACCCGCAGACCGGCGTGCTCTGTGGCGGCACCGAGCCGAGGGCGGATTCGCATATCGCAGTGTGCTGAGGCTCGCGTCCCCTCTCCGGCTGCGGGCGGTGAGGGGACGGCTTTTTTTGCGCAGGGCAGTCGATCAAGCCAGCACTCACTTCTTCGTGCAAGCCCCTCCCTCGGGCGTCAGGGTGATCTCGACACGCCGGTTGGCATTCCTGCCCTCCCCCGTGTCGTCACTGGCAACCGGTTCGCTCGCTCCCGCGCCGCGCACGACGAAGCAGTCATCCGGGATATCCCCCATGCGCTGCATCCAGTCGCGAACCGCTGCGGCGCGATTGCGCGAGAGCTCCACATTGCGTTGCACATCCCCGGTGGAATCGCTGTGCCCGGTGATGACGATCAACCAGCCGGGCTGGGCCTTGACGTTGATCAGGCTGTTGATCAGCACCTTGGTCGACTCGGGCCGGAGCTGCGCCTTTCCCGCTGGGAACAACAACTGGCCATCCAGGCGAATCGGGGTGGACGGGCCCGCCGGCGGCTCCGTCTCGGAAGGTCGCTCCCCCACAGGGGACGACAGAGCCGACGGAGCGGCCACCGTCCACATGTCCTGCCACCGATAGTGGCTGTATGCCCAGGCGAACAGGCCGGTGAGTGCCATCAGCACCGCCAACAGGAGCAGCCATAACCGCAGCGGCCATCGAGTACGAGGCGAATTCCGCGTCGACGGAGGGTCGGCGCTATCGAGCTTGAGCACGACCACCGCCGGCAGATCGCCGGGTACTTTGCGCGCCCTTCGGCGCGCTTTCAGGGGCGCGGAGTTAACCGTGGCCGGTGCGACTTCGTTCGATGTGACCGCCAGGGGCTCTGCCGCCGATTCAGCAGCGACCGGCATGTCGACCGGCCCCACCACGGTCTCCGGCGCCAGACGCTTGAGCAAACCCAGCAGTTGGCTACGCAATGCCTGCAGGGGCACCAAGGGTGCCTGTGCCCGCCGATCCAGAAGTTCGGCCAGCCCCTTGAGTTGCTCCCCCTGCCGGAGCAAGTCCGGCACGTCCGCCACTGACAGCGGCACGCCGCGCAACCAGGGGCGCAGTTGCGCAAACAACCACTCGAGAATCTCCCTTCGAACCGGCAGTGCCGGCGGCCACAGTCGATCCCAGTCGCGATCCAGCAGGCGCTCGATGAGGCTCACGCCTTCATACAGGCCTTGCAGGCCATGCAACTGCGCCCGCGCCAGGGCAAATGCACTCACTGACTGCAGCTCTACACCCTGTTCGCGGAACAGCGCCAGGCACAAACGCTCTACCCGTGCCCAGTCCATATCAGGCCGCGCCGGGTGGTTCAGCTTCGCCAGCTCCCAGCCCAGGGCGGCGGAGTGCTCATGCCCCTGGGGATCACCGCCCAGGCGCAGGTTTTCCTCGATCACACTCATTTTTCCACCGAGCTCACGCGCCATCAGCGCGCCAGGTATTCGCGTTGTTTCAGGTGACGCACCAGCACCTTGCCTTCCGGCGCGAGCGTCGTCCCGAAGGTCGCCTGGGCGCCGTCGCGCAGCTTGAGCTGAAGGCTGTATTCCAGATGCCCGGGGCACGTCTGTGGCAGGAGTTCGACTTGTACCTCGGCAAGGCGCGGCTCGTACTTGAGCAGCATGCCGGTCAGGGTCGCCATCAGCCCGTGGGCGCTGCCTGGCATGCCATGGAGGATCTGGCTCATGTCCGGCAGACCGTAATCGGGCAGGTGGCTGAGGGTTCCGGCACGACAGTTGAGAATGCGCTGGAGGCTGTCCAGCACGGACAGCATCGACTGGTCCTCCTCGCGCACCTTGTGCAGGTCAAGCTCGCCGCTGAAGTTCTGCAACAGCAGTTCATAGAGCGACGGGTTCTGTTCGCTCACCACCAGGAGTCCTTCTTCGGCAGTGGCTCCAGGCTGAGCGCGTTATCACCCAACTCGATCACTCGCGCCTTGTCCGGGTCCAGCTCGTCACGGCCCAGCACCAGGCGCCAGCTCCCGCTCTGCAGGTCGGGGGAGCGGAACAGCGCCACCACGGCAACGAACTGTGCGTCGGCGAGCATCGGCACGCTCAGCTGCGCACCCTCTTCCGGCTTCACCACCAGCCGGCGTTCATCCAGCAGATCAGCCGACAGCAGCTGGTCGCCTTCCCCCAGTAGCTGTTGGTAGCTGGCCTTGTCCAGCGCCTTGCGATCACGCAGCTGATAGACACGCACCAGAGTCGACACCGACAGCCCGTTCATGTCCCGTTTGTCCGTGTTCAGTGCGGGGCGTCCGGTGAAGTCCAGGTGCAGCACCTTGACCTGCTTGTAGAAGATCGCGTGGCCGACCGACTTGCCAGCATCCATGGTCCGCTGCGTCAGCCCGCAGCCACCCAGCAAGCTGGCCGCCAACAGCACCGCCAGCAGCGATCTAGAAACGGTAAGCGACATCTTGTGTCTCCCTGCTCATCGAGTTTTCGCTCAGTCCTTGATAGCGCCCCAGATTGACCGTGACGCAGGTTCGCCCCGCCGCTTGCCGCATCCGCTCGTCCAGGCCGGGTACCGCCGTCATGCCCAGCAGGACGGTGGGATTGCCGAGGCTGGGCACTGGTAGGCAGGCCAGCGGCAGCGACAGTTGCAGGCGGGCGGTACAGCGCCAGCCCAGATAAACCCGCAGTAGCACCAGCAGGTCGCTATGCAATTGACCACCCGGCAGCCAGCCGCGCGCCTCGTCCAGGTCCTCGGTAGACAGCACCAGCAGCAACTGGCTGTTGGCGTCCGCGCCACTGGCGCCCAGCGGCGTACCCTGGCCCAGGCACACCGGCTCGCTGCGCGACAGGCTGGCTGGACGGGCCAGCGGCACCTTGCGTGGCCAGTGCGGCGTCACCTGCGCCTGCGTAGCGGGAGCGAGCAGCTTCACCAGCGCGACGACGCCTTCGGCATTGCGCGTCGGCAGGCGCATCACGCCCAGCAAGGCGAGGAAGCGCGAGACCGGCGTGGCGATATGCTCGGCGGTGCCGGGAATCCCCAGGCCGATCAGCCCCAGCAGGCACTGTGAAGTGGCGTCCGCCCCGCCCGCCTCGAACGAAGCGGGATAGGAGTACTTGCGCCAGATACGGTAGAACTGGGTGAAGACGCGGTGGTTGAAGATATCGAGGAAGGCCTCCAGCGCCTCATGCCCCTCGCGGCGCTGGGCGATGTCGTCCAGGTAGGCGGTCGGCATCGGCGAGTCGACGCCGTAGAGCCCGAGCAGGCGCGTACGCACCGTGGCCGGCCGCTGCGGATGTTCTTCATCCACCTCGAAGGCTTTCAGCTCGCTGGCAGGGAAGCCCATGCCCGGATGCGGGCGGAAGCGTACGGGGTCGTCCGCCGGGTTCGTCGTGCTGCCCAGCGGCGGGTTGCCCGGCAGCGCCGCCTCGAGCAACTGGCAGAAGCGATACAGGCTGGCCTGGGGCAGCCGGTCGCCCAGCGCCTCCAGCAGCCCGCTGGCCTTCAGCCGGGAATACGCTGACTGTGGTTCTCTTTCCATCGCAGACTTTTGCCCGAAGGTTGCAGGACCAGCGTGAGCTGGTTGAACAGGTGAATATCGGCGTACAGCGCGAAGAAGCGGTTGAGCATTTCACCGAACAGGTGGATGTCGCCTTCGCCTGAGAAGCCGTTGGCATCCAGCGTGACCTCGATATCCACGCCACGCAGCAAGAAGCCCTTCTCGAAGCGCTGGATCAGGTGGTGGCGTACTTCGACGATGGCTTCCAGGCGGCGGCGGTTCAGCTCGCTGTGGGTCCAGTCGTACAGCGCCAGGGTGCCGCGCAGGACCTCGGCGTTATCGAGCATCGGCAGGAAGTTCGAACCCAGGTGGCTGAGTACCCGCCAGTGGAAGCGGTCGCGGTTGGGCGGGTAGCACGGCAGGGTTGGTGCGCAGAGGTTGCGGACTTTCAGGCCGACCAGTGGCGACTTCACCAATGAGTCCAGCAGCGTGCTTTGCAGCGCTTTGCGCGGCAGTTGACCGTTCGTGCCGGTGAGCCGCAGGGACAGGCTCTCGCCCTGGCTGAGGCGATCGGCATCGAAGCCTTCACCGCCCAAAATCAGCCAGGTATCGTGCATGCCGTTCACACCACGCTTCATTCGCGTGTGGAAATAACGCTCGGGCGCCTCGTCGCGCAGCATCCCGCCCTTGTGGCGGAAGCTGGTGAAGGGTACGTAGTCGCGCCTCGTGGAGTGTTTGGAGGACGAGACGTTGTCCACCGAGTAGATCTCGGTGTGGCCATCCTGCAAACGCATCGGTCGCAACAGATAATCGGTTTGCAGCGGCAACAGCGTCAGTGGGTCGGCTTCCAGTGGAAACAGGTTGATCACCGGCACGGCGTGTAGACGTACATGCTCAGCCGATACCGCGAACTCATGCTGCCACTGCTCGCTCAACACCACGTCCAGCTCGAATCCCGAAAGCTCCAGCGGGATCGGCATTTGCTCCAGACCACAGAGTGTGACGAACATGAATTTTTCGCGGAAGGTGAAGTATTCCAGCAGTAACTGGTAGCCGCTGAAGGCACCATCGCCCTTGGGCCACAGCCGATCGTCATCGCCAAAGCCTTTTGCCGAGAAATGGCCATCCAGCTTCAGCCGGTCGGTCTGCCCCGGCACCCGCACATAAAGCGACTGTGCATTGAGCGTCAATGCGCGGTGCAGCGCACTAGTCAGTGGACCATCGCCATTGAGATACAGCGGCACACGGCTGAGGTCGATCAACTTCCAGTCCGCCAGGGGGCTGCAGGCGAAGCGCAGGCGCAAGACGGAGCGTCCATCCGGATCGCTGGTCACGCGTGCCGACTCGATGGTCATCGGGTTAAGCGTCACGTCCTGAGTGGTGGTATAGCAGCAACGTGTGCGCTTAGGGCCTACGGGCTGCGACAGGATCTCGAAGCCCTTGGGGATGGTTTCGCAACGCTTCATTTCGCGAATGTCCGGTGCCAGTTCGACCACCGACAGCGACGGGATGGTGCGCAAGTAATGCGGCCAGAGCAGGCTCACCAGCCCTTCGGTCAGTTCCGGCAGGTCATCGTCGAGTTTTTCGCGCAGGCGCCCCATGAGGAAGGCAAAGCCCTCGAATAGGCGCTCCACGTATGGGTCGCGCGCGCCGGCCTTATCCAGGTTGAGTTGTGCCGCGCGGTCGGGGAAAGCTTCGGCAAACTCCTTGCCCGCCTCGCGCAGGTAGCGCATTTCGGCGTCGAAATAGCGCAGGGTCAGATTGTCCATGTTCCAGTCCTGGGAAGAAGGTTCAGCCGCAGAGCACGGCGGCGCGAACGGGGTCGATGGCGACCAGGGCGGCCAGCAGGATTTCCATGCGGCGGGCCAGGGCAGGCTTGTCGGCATCGCTGCGCTGGGCTTTCTGCCGCAGCAGCTTGAGCAGGCGCGCCTTGACCTCGAAGCACAACTCGGGCTCCCAGTCGCTCAGTGCCTGCGCCTGGCTATCCAGCTCGGTCAACAAGTGCACCGCCAGCTCGGCCTTGCCATGCTGCTCGGCCACACGGGCCATCAGCAGGCGCAGCAGCCAGCGCTGACGGCCGCTGCGCAAGTCCGGGCGGGACGCCAGCCAGGCCAGCGCCGCCTCCACGCCATCGCTGTCGGCCTGGGCCAGGGCTTCGCTTTCCAGCGCTAGTACATCGTCACTGGTCGAACCGGCAGCCACGGCGGTGCTCATCCACTGCGCGGCCTGCCCGGTGCTGACGTGCTGAGCGATCCAGTTGCGCGTGGTCTCGTCGGCGAACGGCGTGCCGTCGCTCCAGTGCAACTGCTCCAGCCCCGGCAGGCGCTCCAGCAACAAGCGCAGGTCGCCCCTGACCAGCTCGGCCCAGCCGTCGAAGGGCGTACCCAGCCGGCTCAGCGCCTGACACAGGTGCCACTGCAGATCCAGCCAGAAGTGATTCACCCCCTCGGCGAACATGCGCTCGGCCTGATCGAGCAGCTCGGTCCAGCCCTGCTGCAGGTTGAGGCGCTTGAGCTGCGCCCGGTACTCCGTGCGCGGCGGCGCCAGGCGGGTATTGCCACTGGCGTCCTGGGGCGGCAGCTGGTGCACGGTGTCCCAGCGCAGGCTGGTCAGCAGGCGATGCGCCGCCAGCCAGCCCTGGGGCTGATCGCGCAGATAACTCGCCAGCGCCTTGCCGCTGTCGAGCAGATCGCGGCCGGACTGGACCTTCCCCGGCATTGGCGCAGCGGACGCCATCAGCGGCTCGTGCTGCGCCGCACTGTTCTGCGGCACCAGCGCATTCACCCCGCCGGACAGTGCCAGGCGGCTGCTCAGGGCGGCATACAGCCCGCCCAGCCCCGGTCGCTCGGCCTCCGGCCAGGACGCGAAGATTTCTTCCAGCCAGGCCAGCGCCGCGACCGTGCGCTGGGTTTCCACCTTCACCACCTCGGGGTATAGTGACAGGCTGTCCAGCACCTTGGCGCTGGCTAGCCATTCCAAGGCCATGCGCCGACTGTTCGGGCGTGCCGGCAAAACCTGGCCGCCGAAACGGTCAAGCATCGCCGCCAGTAGCTCCAGGCCGTCGGCGAACCCCGCCTCGCCGTCGCCCTGGGTGCGCGCCCAGAGGTAGTAGCTGACGATTCGCACGTCCTTGCAGCGCTGCTTCAGCAACTGCTCCGCCAGGCGCGCCACCCGCTCCACGTCCGCCCCGGAAAGCTTGTTGACTTCCTCGCGCATGCGCTGGAAGTCGTCGTCATAGCCGGGGTCCTCGCCCACTGCCTCATCACCCTCGATGGGCAGCAGCCACGGCCCCCACTGCGCCGCCTGCGCCTTCGCCAGCGCCACGGCGTCCTGCCCTTCCAGGCAGGTCGATATCAATCCTTGCAAGCTCATCGATGCGTCCTGAATTCCCTTGCTGTCATTCGCCGTCGTACCCGAGCGGGTCGACCGCAGCGTACGGCTGGGCCTGCCCTGCCCCGACATTGAAAATGTTCTCCGGCAGCATGAAGCCGCGCAGTTGCAGCACCGCGAGCGGGCCTCGACCCAGCTCCGTCTGCAATTGCCAGGTCAGTGGCAGGTCATCCGGCGCCTTGAGGACCAGCTCGAACCGGGTATTGCTGTCGTCCAGTGAACTCACCTGCGCCTGTTCCAGCAGGCGGATCAGCCCCCACACGCCGGAGTAGTCGCCAAACAACCGCGCCCCACCCTTGAGGCTGGTCCAGCTCAGCGAGGCACCCGGATGGTCGGTGCCTCCCGGCCAGGTGAACTGCTGCCAGCTCTCCATCTGGTTGAAGTACTCCAGCGTCACGCCATCCAGGATGAACGTGGTCTCCACCAGATTGCGCACCGGCTTGGCCTGCAGCTGGAAGGTCATGCCCAGGCCACCGTCGGTGTAGAGCATGTCCGCCAGGTCGCTGAGCTGGTTGACCGCCTTGAGGAACTGCGGGTTGAAGTGCAAACCCTGGCTGTGCGCGCTGTCCGGCACCCAGCGGTTGCCTTCCTTGCGCAGCACGCCGCCCAGTTGCGACTTGAGGAACTGGTCGATGCGACCACTGCCGGAGCGAATCATCTGCCCCAGCATCGGCAGCGAAGCATCGCTACCACTGACCTCGAACGGATACCGCCCACTGAACGCCCGGTTCCAGTTCTCCACCACCGCGCGCTGCCACTGGCGATTCAGCCCCGCTGCCGATGGCTGCAACACCCCTTCCCAGGCCTGGTTGAGCGGCTGCACGAAGAGGTTCTGGCCGAAGCCGCTCCACTCCCCACCCAGGCTCGCGGCGATCAGGCCGCCGTAGTCGAGAGTATCGGTGAGGTCCACGCTGGTGCCCTGGAACACCGTCTGCGCCAGGGCCTGGGTCATCGCCTGGGGATCGCTGGCATTGGTCACATGCTGCAACTTCAGGCGCACACGGGTGACCCGCGTGAGGAACGCCTGCAGGCTCAGACCGTCATCGGCGTTACCGGCAGCGCCCTTGTCCTTGCCCAGCAGCGCAAGCAGCGGGCCGAAGGTGCTGTCCAGCGGACCTTGGGGGTCGTTGGTCTTCTGGTCGATTACCGGCTTTTTGTCCTTCTCCAGCAATTGCTGCGCTGAGCGCATCAGCGAATCGGCCAGCGCCTCGCCCTTGACCTCGGTCTTGCCCTGATAGGCCAGGGTGTTCATCAGCGCGATCAGCGGAGACTGGCGCACGTCGCTGAGCAAGGTCAGCTGGCTGATGGAGTCAGAGAGGCTGCTTGCCTGGCGCCAGCGAATGCTGTTGAGAAAACCCAGCCAGGCGCCGCTGAACTCCTGGAAGTAGCGCTCGGTCAACTGCGCCTTGAGCACCTCGGGTTTCAAGTCGCTGTCGAGGGTGCTCTGCTGATCGCTCAACACCCAGTCGATTGCTTCACGGCGAGCCTCGGCAACTTCGTCGATGGCCTTGCCCACCTGGCCCTCCCAGGCCTGGCGGGTGTAGACACCCGGCACGCTGTTGGGCGTGTCGAACAGCGTCGATGCATCGGTTTCGCCGACCATGTCCAGCAAGGTCATCGCCGCGAAGTTATTGCTCGCCCGGTCGATCACCTGCTGGTACAGGTTCGACATGCCGTTACGCTGGCCCAATTGCCCCAGTAGCACTTGCCGAGCCTGGGCCACGAGGCTGGGCTGAGCCTGGGTGCGCCACTCGGGATGCGCCGCCAGGTGCTGCGCGTAGAAAGACCACAGGTTGGGCGCCAGGTCTTGCCAGAGTCCCGGTGTGACACCAGGGCGATCACCCTCCTCACGGCTCAGCACCTTGGTCAGGAACTCCGGGTCGGCCTTCTCCGGACGCGCCATCATCAGATAGGCCTTGAGCTGGGCATGGGCCTCTTCGGCACGCGACGCCCGCTCGGGGCTGTCTGCCGGCAAGGCGGCGAGGTCAATCAGTTGCTGCTCCAACTGTTTGGTAGCCACATCACGCATCAGCCGATTGTTCGCCTGCGCATAGCGCGGCCACAGCACGGCCAACAGAGCATCGTTCTGGCTCAAACCAAAGCGCAGGTACCACGGCTCGCCATGCTCGCGGCGGTAATCCAGCCGCGACATTTCACGGGTCAGCTCATGCAATGCCTTGAGCTGCGCATCCGCATCGCCGGGTGTGTTGATGGTCTCCAAGGCCGACTCCACGGTAGCGATCTGGCTGCGGTTGCTGGTGAAGGACAGCAGGAATGCCAGGGCGCAGAGACCGGCAAGAGCCAGCACACCGATATAGGCCCCGCGCGCCCAGGACCAGGCCAGGCGCCGGCCACGGGTTTGTCTGTCCGCCAGTACGGCACTCCAGCTTGCCTCCGGCCACCACGCATTCGGTGTGCCCGCGGCAATGCCGGTAAGTTTGGGGCTGAACAACAAGCCACGCAGCGGCAAGGATCGATTGAGCTGCGCCAGGAATGGACTCAGTGCCTGACGCCATTGGGTGATGCCGTTGTGTTCCAGGTCACGGGAAAGGCGCAGCAGGAAGTCGTAATGGGGCTTTTCGTCGAGTTGGCCTATCCCCCTTTCGCGCAGCGGCACCACCAATTGACGTAGCGACGCCTCGATCTGTTCGGCAGTGGCCTTGGCCGGCAACAGGCAACCCACCGATTGTCCCTCACGACCGGTTTGATTCCATTGGCTGGAACAGACCTGCCACAGGTACAACGGCGCCTGCCAACGCAACGCCTGGCCCAGGTCGCGCAACTGGCGCACACCGGTACTCAGGGTGGCCGCGTCATGGCCTTGCTCCGCGCTCAGTGCCCAGACGATGCCGTCTAGCGGGCGTGATCGGCGCAGTGTCTTCAGCAAGACCGCCACATCGGTTTGCCACTGACCACTCAACGAGCCACCGCGTAGCAACACGGTGTCCTGTCCCTCCAGCCACTGCTGCTTGGACAGCCCCGGCGCCACCGCCTCGATCTGCTCAGGCTCACCAACGACCAGCAGTAGGCGGACTTTGCGTTTCCAGAAGAACCCGTACTGAGCCTGCAACTGCTGGGGGATCTCGTCCCTCGGTGAGGCACGCTTGCTGGAAGGCGGCAACGTTCCGTCAGACACGGGCAAAACCCCCGTTGCCACCCCCTGTTGCTGATGCTGCTGACGCTTGATATGGGCCAACAGCTTGGGGGCGAAACGGACGATCAGCACGATGACGCTCAGCAGCAGGAAGGCCAACACCTTGTCGCGATTCTCGACCAGCCCCACTCGATCACCATAACGCCAGATCGCCCAGCCCACTGCTGCCAGGGCCACCCCAATCAACATTCCGCCACCGGCGCGGCGCCACAGGTTGCTGTAAGTCCTCATGCCAACTCTCCCGTGGCGACAGTACTGATCCAACGCTGCGAGGGCTCCTGACTGAGCAATACCAAGGGCTGCTGGAAGTGGCGACTCATCTCAAGCCCCAGCGCAGCGAGCAGCCAGGCACTGAACGGCCCAGGTACACCACAGAGCGATTCTTGTACCCACTGCTGCCCCGCTTGGAACTTCGCCTGCTGAGCCTCTCCCATGGAGAGAATGCTCCCGAGGCACGGCTGCCATTGCGCGCTGTCGGCCAGGATGCCGGTGGCGTTTCGTGCCGTCAGTTGCGTTTGCAAAAACAACGGAAATTCGGTCTTCAGTTGCTCAACATTCAGGTGCATAGGCCGCAGTAAACGTCCCTGTATGGGCAGCGCCCATTCCTGCGCCAGCGCATCGGGGCACAGCAGCAAAGCAGCCAAGCCATCGGAATAGGAGCTTGCACCGTTGACCTGCAACACCAGGATCAGGTCAATCGCAGCACCGGGTGTCTTCAGGCCATCCTCCAGCCATTGCAGCGACAGCTCACTGATGAAGCTCGCTGCCACTTGCGAGCGTGATGGCATAGCCTTGAGCCAGGCTTTGCGCCACGATGCCTGGAAATTTTCAAGCTCTTCAGCCTCCACGTCATGCAGCACGGTCACCCGCAAATCACGATCGGCGGGCAGCGCCATCAGAGCAGGCCCTACCCCCGCGAACAGCTTCTGCAACGCTACCTGCACACGCTCATTGCCTTTCGCGGGCAGGTCGGCAATTCGGCAGGCCTCGCCGGGACGACGCGGCTCACCGGCGGCCCCTTGAGCGATAACGGCTGCCGACACCTGCTCCGGCAGCACCACGCAACTCGCCTGCACCGCAAAGTGCCGCTTTGCCCAATGGCTCCAGGCGACTTCTGCTTCCTGTGCCTGCTCCTCCAGGAACTGGAAATGGCTGAGTGCTCCACCATAGGTGTAACTACGAACCGCGAATGCCAGCAGCCACAACAGTAACGGCGCAGCAGCCAGCAGCCAGACATTAACGCCAGCGATTTCAGGTAGACGCCCCGATACCGCCAGCACGAACAACCCGATGCCAATGACCACCGCCAGCAGAGCAGCCCCCAACCAGCGGATCATCGAGAGTGGTTCGGGAGCCACGGCGACTTCAGGCGCACGACGATTCCAAGCCATCGCTTAGAACACCGAACAGTCGGGAGCGCTGGAAATCACCTGGCAGCCACAGGCACTGCGGCAGCCATCCACCACCAACGCGCGGCCGTTCTCGGACCAGTCTGTGCAACCTTCGACGATGGCGTTGACGCCATGGGCAGGGCAACTGACCTGATCACCCACCAGCGCCACGAGCTTGCCATGTACCTGATGGGTGGAAGTGGCACTAATGACCTGGCCACCATGGCTAGTTTTGTCACCCAGCAAAACGAATCCTCGGGACATGGACATCCAATCCTTATTTATTGCCAATCAGTGGAGAACGCCAGCGCGCTTCTCGCGCCCAGCTCAGCAAGGAACGCTCTGGCCGCCGACTCATGGAGCGGAGGTCCCGCCCAAGCGAATGGCCTCCAGCTTCTTCACATTGGGGTGCCAGGTTTCCGCCGGCGTATGGCTGCCATCGGGGTAGAGAATGCTGGACTGCCCCTGGGCATCCTGGCTCATGCGCGCAACGAACTTGCGCTCCACCTGAGGCTCGAACACCAGGTGCTCGGCCGCCGGTCCTCGGGCATAGTCCGAACCGCTGGCGACGAACCGGATCACCGCACTCCCCGATCCCGCCCCGCTCACATAGGGGTAGTAATGGGCGTTCAGCAGCAGCTCCTTGCGGGTACGTACGGCCTCGGGCAACTCGTCGATGCGTTCGCCCTGGCGATCGACGTTGAACAGTGCCGTCACGTCCTCGCGCACACTGCCGGCCAGGTCGAGCTTGCCCGCCCGCCAGTACCTGACGCCGACCTCCACATAGGCCAACCGCCAATGGCAGACGCTACCGCCGTCCAAATCCAGCCGGGCCTGGTAGAGGTCGCTGTCGCCCTGGCGCTGCGGTTTCACCTTGAGAACCTGGGAGCCGTAGGTATTGAACGGACCCTGCTGCGGGGGGAAACAGCGATCGGATAGATACTTGGCTTCGATGGCCTTGACCGAGCCGCCTTCGGGCACTTTGATCGCCACCGACACCTGAGCGCCGCCCGGCGGCGGTGCCAGGTCGTAGCGCGAGCTGCAAGCCGTCAAGGCTAACGCCAAGCCCAAGCCAGCGATGAACGGAAAGAACCGCGCGCTCATGGCTGACGACCCTGCCGGATGGCTTGCAGCTTCTTGAAACTAGGCCTGCTCTTGCCGTCAGCCACTACACTGCCATCGGGGTAGGTAAACTGAATATAACTACCTGGCTTTTGCTCCTGTGGCCAAACTGACCGTACAAGGTATTTGGTGTGCAAGTCAGGTTCAAACACCACCTTCTGCGCGCTCTTAGCTTTATACGATAGGAAAATATCCCCCTCACCTGCGAGCCTCACCTGTGTTTCATAGGTGCCTCTGAACTGTCTATCCACCCACGGGTAGTAGTCTTTGCTTATCGTCAAGTCGCCCTCGACCTTTTTCGGCGGATACATCGTCCGCTGTTGGGGCAGGTTGTCATCGAAGATCACGATTACCCCGCCCCCCCCCTGACTTAACGTCTGGCCCAAAACGCGACGGGTTGGCGTAATGCACGCCAAAGGTCACGTTACTCAGTTGCCACTCGCAGGCGCCACCGCCCTCCACCGCCAGGTCGGCGGTATACAGGTCGCTGGCGCCCTGGCGTTGCGGCAGTACCTCGATGGTGTGGCGGCCATCTTCCTGGTAAGTCGTCCAGTCCGCCCCGGAGCGGGTTGCCGGGCATTTCTCCGAGCGGTACATCACCCGCATCGGGTTCGCCGCCAGGTCTTGTGGCACCTTGATGCTGAAATGCACCTGGGCGCCGCCCGGCGGTGGCGCCAACTCATGCGCGCGGTTCTGTGCGCAGCCGCCGAGGCTCAGCAGCATCAGCAGGCAGGCCAGGGAAAGAGGTAATGCTCGGGCCATCTTCGGCCTCCTTGTCGGTGATCGATGAAGCATTAGGGCGTGCGGACATCCACTGGGTGGGTAGTTCCGCCAGGGGACAGCGACAGACTGCCCAGACTCATGGAATCAGCTGGTCTCTTGCGGTTCGGCGTCCTTGTGGGATGCGCCACTTACTGACCCGTACTGCCGCTGGGGGATGATCTCCACCAACTCGGCGAACTCACGTTCGCGGCCAAAGCGCTGCAACGCCTCGGCGCCGCCTTCCAATTGCTGCGTAACCGGCAGCGCCACCATCGGCAGCAACTTTTCCAGGTTGAGAAACGCTTGAGTGCGCACCCGCTCCGCCCCAGGGATGCGCTTGTCGGTCAGGGTTTCGTTGAACCTGGCCCGCAAAGCGATGCGCTCGGGTGTGTGTTGCGGCGAACACAGCTCCAGCAAACTGTTGTGCAGGAAGGGCAGGTATTTCCCGATCATCGAGTGATCCATCGGGTTGGTCCCTTTGGTGCTGCGGTCGGGATTGGTGTGCTTGGGGAAATATTCCGCCAGGCTGTCCACGGTCAGCGACTTCATCAGTTCCTTCTGCGCCGCCTCAGCCTTGCTGCTGTCGCCCTCCGCCAGGCTGGGCACCACGAAGATGAAGTTGCTCGGCGACAACGGCTTGAGCACCTGGGTGTGGCGGGGTGCGCCCAGGCCATCCTTGCTGCCACGGGCTGCGGAACCGCTGTAACGTTCCGCGGCATGCAGGTCAGCCCGGTAGTTCATGGCCAGCTTGCCGTGGTGCCAATAGGGGTCGCCAAACCGAAAAATCTTGCTGGCCAGCAGCTCGGGAACGGACCAGATGTAACCCAGGTCATCGCCCAGAGGGCCGAGCGCGTCGTAGAGGATATTGTCCAGCTCCGCCTCGGGCGGCACGCTGGTGATGGTGTCGGCGTTATTGACATGGCGGAAATGAATAACCTGTTGCAGATCCTCCACTGCCTTCTTGGTAAAGGTACGTGGCATACCGTAGGTGGAGAGCACGGGGTTGCGCTGCCGTAGTTCCGCCGAATGAATGAGCGCCAAGGCGCCACCCAGGCTATGGCCGCAGATGAACAGACGCTTACCTACAATGAGGCCGTCAAGATCGATGAAGCGTTCAGGGAACAGCTTCTTCGCTACCTCAAATGCCTTGAGGAATCCCTTGTGCACATTGCCCTCCGCCGCCAACCGGATGCCCTGGTTCTCGGCCTCGGATTTCGTTTCGCTGCCGTCCGCGGGCTGCGGCCGGTACTGGAAGTCGGTCAGCCAATCCGAAGGCTCCTGCGTGCCGCGCCAGGCCACTACCACTTCCTTGGTATTGCTGAAATAGAACAACTGGGTGTTCTCGATGACCATTCGCGGAATATCCGCGCTCGCCCGATCCAAATCATCGGCAGTGGTATCGAGCATCACGGCGGTGGTATAGCGCTCGTCGAAGGGCACATCCACGACCACCGCGGGTAGCCGGTAACCCTTGGCATCGATCATCACCGGCGTGCGCGACAGGTCCAGGCATTGGCGGAAAAAGAACTCCTCCACCGAGCCGCGCAGAGTGGTGGCGTCGATCACAGCATTCGGGAATTTCTTTTTAGTTTCCTGGACGATATTGCTGTAGGACAGATTGGCCATCAGCCCAAGGTTGTAGGCGGTGACCAGGCTGTAATCCGCTTGGTGGTGTAACACCAGTTTCCAGGCGCGGAATGGGCAGATTTCCAGCACATGGCGCCGGTTCAGCGACTGGTCGTCCACCGTGAAGCCGCTGAACTTCGGATCGGGAAAATGGAAGGCGGGCAGTTCTTCCCCCTCCCACTCCAGTTCTCCAGGGAAACGGTCGCACAACTGGCCTATACGCAGATAGTGATAGGCATGACCGTCAGCCCTGGCCTGCTTCTCGATATCTGAAAAGCCCACCGGTGGTGGCTCATACAGATAGGGCGGCAAGGGTGGCACGAGCTGTTCAGCACGTAGCGCGCGCAAGCGGCGGGTTTGTAGTTCCTTGGCCAAGGGGTCGGCCCCCAGCCGCAAGGTCAGTGCTATCGGGTGCAAACCCTCAATTCGAATTCGACCATTGGCATCGCTATTTCCTGTAATCGCAGGCGCACACTTTTCACGAGTGGCGGCATTTTCTGCAAAGTAAGGGATATTCGGTAGCGGGTTGCCCTGCTCGTCGAGCAGAACAAATTCTATCCAACGCTCCTGCTGCGGCCCCACGCACACATCCTTGCCAGGCCCTAATGTGTCTGTGCGATGCAATCTGTCATTCATGTTAGCCTCCATTCCACATAAAATCGCGAATTATAAATAACGAGCCAGCTCACTTAATGAATTTTCCGTAAATAAGCAGCCCGCCAATCAAGGAGAAACTAATAATGGTCAGGCCAGCTGCACAACGCATACGCATTAAGATTGTCCGCGGAAGCAATTCAAGCTCTGCAGGCAATAAATCCCCTCTGGCGATATGTATGCGCGGCCAAAGGACAGTTCCTGTGGCAATCATAAGTACCGTACAGCGCCCTGCAATCGAACCGCCGCCCCAAATTTCATAATAAGAGGAAATAACCCGGCTCTCCCTAAATACCTCACCTATCTTTCGCGCGTCACAAACTGCCATATAGAGAAGCAGCAGGACGAGAGTCACCACTAGAAAAATAAAAGAAAGAATTACCATAACTGCGCCCATCCCACCCCTCACGCCCCAAAACCTTAGCTTTAAATCCTCACCCTCTGAACCAAGAGGTAACTCTGAACACCCTTTCAGTTTTTTCATTAAAATAATATAAGGCCGACTAAAAATATCAGCTTTTTAAAACAAGCCTTCGCAACCACGAAAATTGCAGATCACTTCGCAGATTCAGGCTTCTTCAAAGCTTCTTCGGGGTAGGTTGGCTCAATTTCATAATTCAAATAAAAATACAGGCGACCTTCCAATTCATCATCTTTTTCCTATAGAGATTAACCCCTTCCGACCCAAGGCACTGCTCCAAGGAGTACTCTCCGCTCGCCGAGAGCGCTTTCAAATAATTACCCTCAACTGCGAAGACCTTGCGTACATTAATCAGCACAACACCCAAAAAACCTTCAAGCTTCTTGGAATCAATTTTCTCAGGATTCACCTTATACAAAAGACCGTGAGGCCCATCATCCTTAAATATCTTTTCGCTTTCCCCTAACAGCTTCAAGCTAGATCCTTTCAGCCGACCACAACACCTCGCCACCTCTGAGTTTTCGTACTGGTAATAAATCATATCTTCGCGGGAAATCATCTTATCCGTATGGACATATACGCGATTTACCGCACCAACGACCTCCCTCTCGACAAACCCCATCCCACATCATCGGCACGACACACAATAGAAACAAAAAACAAAGACATAAACAAAGTCAATCGCACTGCCAACTTCCTCACGGCTTGCGAGCTTCAATCTCTTCCTCATACCCCTTCAACTCACTTATTATTCTTGATTCCTTTGAATACCTATCTCGCAGCCTCGAGAGCTCTT
This sequence comes from Pseudomonas sp., assembly GCF_002796985.1. Lineage (GTDB taxonomy): Bacteria > Pseudomonadota > Gammaproteobacteria > Pseudomonadales > Pseudomonadaceae > Pseudomonas. The sequence continues at coordinate 130,314 of NZ_PEKX01000004.1, forward strand.
TATCAGTACCGGAGCAGTATTTATTTATAGAATCCACCGCATTTTTATTATTCCCATCTCCGATCTCCCCTCGAAGATGGTCGCAGATATCCCGCCTCTCTACAAACTGCTTAACATCCTCTGGAAGTTCAGAGTCATTCTCGCATACCCAGACAGCCCCAACCCCAAAAGCCAATGCGACAAGAAAACCACAAATTAATACATTCATCTTCAGTGCCCATTATCCGACCAATGCGGTTTGTCAGCTGCCCCTCCTACATACTTCATTACCCCATAGGTTGCTCCAACAACCGCCAACCTCTGGCTCATGCCATCTCTGGGAAGAGTTTCAATCGTTTCCTGCTGCCCGTTGGCACGAGAAACAACTAGAACCCCAGACCATCTAAGAGACATATCGATGGCCGTCCCCACTATATGTTTAGAATTTAATGCTGGCGCTATATTTAAATCTTGAATCCCATAGCCGTACACCATCGCACGCGCTGCATTTACTGATGCCGAAGCATTATATTGACCATTACCCGAAGGGTGATCCCATCTAATCTCCACTGTGCCTCCCGGATACTCTGGAACAGTCCTCGGATCATATCCATTCTTGAATATCCTCCATGACCAGTGCATCAAAAAAGCTCGCTCTTTTGGCCTTCGAGTTGCCGCAATATCCACATCCACCCCAGCAACCGCTAAAGCATCAATAAATCCAGCCACATTTTCTCTAAATGGCGAAGCAAGGTCGCTAACTTGGGTCCCAGTTGGGAATCGTTCGACCCATTGAGCGCCGCTTAACTATTTTTCAATGTTAACAACAATTGGGGCAGTATCTGTTACTGGAGTCAACTGATAATACTGCACGTCCGAGCTAGCATTGGCAGGTATCTGTGCAGTTTCCAGGGAAGTCTGTTGATTCATGATACGGAGCCTCGATGGTTGCAAATACGGGGGATGCAGATGAGAGCTTTTCTGTTAAGCCTTGGCCATCAGACACGCCCGTAAATACTTCACCAGTTTCAAGAGTTACCTTATAAGGCACATTTGCCTTGATTTGCCCAGTCTTATAATCTTTCAGCAAGAATTGAATATCGTACAAAGCTTCATCGGGAAATTCGACACTCAGATTGTCCGGCGTTAACGTATGGATGGGCATGGTCTTGCCCTCTCTATTAGTAACGCCACTGAATATCTCCCCCGCCGCTGTCGTTACTCGATAACGCCTGAAGGCCATGGGCGATTGAGAATTATCTTTCAGCACATAATGCGCACTGTATCCGCCAGGCAGAGGTGTAACGGGAATATCCAGACTGGTACTACCTAGTTTTTGAACATTCGCTGCCTTCAGATAAATATTACCTGGGGCGCCAAGCTCGATATTTCCGCCCTTGATGCGGATATATGCCCCACCGCAGTGCAACACCAACTCCTGCGGGGCGGTGATCTCCACGCGCCCATCGGTGCTTTCGATCCTGACGTCGCGTTGCGCTAGCGCATGCAGGTTATCGCTCTGGGCATGCAGTTCGACCTTGCCGGCACCTGCCTTTAGTTGCATGCCGGCGCTGTGCGCAAACAGGCTGATAGTCTTTTGAGCACTGGCGGTGATATCGCGGCCTGCGCTGATATCGACGTTGTGTCCCGCCATGAGGCCGATGCTCTCGGCACTTGAAGCCAAGCGCACGGCTTGGGGGCTGACCGCGGCAATCCCCGCCGGGGCGTGCAGCAAAACACCAGGCTTGGCGAGGTCGATCAATGCCTGGTTGAGTTGCTTTTGGCTGGCGGTATCTCCGGGCTTGGCTTGAGCGCTGGTCGCGGCATTGGCCAGGCTCTCTGCCAGTGAAAGCGCCGTTTTCAGTTGCTCTATAGCGGCTGACATATCGAGTACATCACGGCCCGCCAAGTGTTGCTTATCAGCGCTGATGAATACGCCTTTGCCAGCGCGCAGTGCTCCCCAGTCGTCAGTACGCAGCTCGAAGCCTTCGCCGCGCTTCTGCCGTTGAGCATCCACCAGATGGCCAAGGTTGAGCTGGCTCTTGCCTGAATACTCCGTGCTGACCTTGATGTGCTCTAGCCCGCGGGTATCGTCCAGGCGAATTTTGTTGTTGGAGGGCGTCCTCAGTACGTTCCTCTTGTGGTTATGGATGGTGACGTGGTCGGGTTCGAGGTTTGTATGCAGTGAATGCGCGATGAAGGGGCGGTCAGGGTCCCCCTGCTCAAAAATTACGGCGACCTCGGTGCCAGCCAGCAGAGGCATATGAAGCCCATACGTGTCTCCGGCATAGGGGCGCGCTAGGCGCAGCCACATACTCTCGCGCCCGGCGGGCCAGGTATCCCTATCGAACAGGAAGTTAACGCGGTAGCGCCCTTCGCCATCGATATGGCTGTAGGGGTCGTTCTGCTGCGGGCTGGTAATGCGCGCGGGCACGGTGCCAGCGATGCGCGGCTTGGCCGGTACTGGCGGGCGGAAGGCAATGTTGCCGTCGGGGATGGCTTCGAAGCGGACCTCGAAGCTGCGGTCGCGGGCAGCGGTGCAATGGGTGCGAACGATCAGCGCGCCTTCGGTGAAGGCTGCCGGAGCACCGCCTGTAACCTTGAGCACCAGGCCGGGAGCCAAGGCGGCGTCGCTGCTGGCGCCGCTGAGGCGGAGCTGGTCATTCAGGTAACGCTCGTGGGCCAGCTGCGCATAGAAGACGCCGCTTTCGGCATGGCCTTCTTCATCGCCGCGCGCCAGGGGATCACCGAGGGTCTGGTAGTGCTCGTCGGAGTAGTGGTAGGCCTCGCCGTAGGTGGTGGTGGCGCCACGGGTGAGGTCGGCCTGAGCGTCGAGGTTGGCGCCGGCATCGCGCGAGTAGTAGGCGCGGGTGCTGACCAACTGCTGAACGACCTGGTGGCTGGCTTGCAGGTCCCAGACGGCATCCTGGCCGGTGGCTTCCAATCCACTCAAGGGCCGCAGGGGCAGTGTGAGGTCACGCTGGTAGTGCATGGGCGAGTCATGGAACTCGACCACATCAATTTTTAAGCGCGAGTCCATGCTGAAGGAAAACCAGATACCCCGTTCCGCACAGAGCCTTTTGATGTAGGCAAGGTCCGATTCGCCGCACTGAAGCAGCTGTTCATGCTGCTTGTAGGTTCTGCCGAGGTCTATCAGGAAATCCTGCCCACGCCATCCATGTCGCCTCAGGATGATTTCCACCACCTCGGGCACGCTCTGGTTCTGGTAGATGCGGTACTGGCAGGTTTTATCCAGTAGGGCCAGGCGTGGCTCCAGCGTCAGCTCGTAGCGTGCTTCGTCCCTGGAAGCCGAGAGACGTCGGAATTTTGTGACCACCCCATGCAAGGTACGCAGGGGTGCGACCGGTGGCGGCGTGTAGCCACGAATGGTCACCGAGGGCGGCGCGGCGCACAGGCTGAAGCTGGCATCCTTGCCGAGCATGGTGTCGGCGGCGATGTCGAGATTCGGGCTGGTCACCTCGATGGCGTAGCAAAATGTCTCGCTGAGTGCCTCGGTGCCGGAGAAAACGAGCACGTCCAGCAGGGCGTTCTGGCCATCCACCGTGATGGTGTGCCGGCTGTGGTCGAAGAAGGTGCGTATCTCGTTGAGCATGGGTCAGACCTCCGTGCTTTCGAGAGCCGAAGGCTCTTCGCTGAATTCCAGGGCAATGCCGTCGTCAGCGCTGTAGCCCAGGGTGACGGCCGTGGCTTTGCGCTGGCTGGCTTGGCGTTGCAGCAGTTGCTGGCTGAGGACGGGCAGGATCTGTTGATTGAGCAGACTGTCGATGTTGCGGGCGCCACTGTCGGGCAGCAGGCAGGCAGCGACCAGGGCCTCTTCCAGGGCTTCGTCGACACGGCATTCCAGGCCGTAGTGACGCTGCAGACGACGGGCAACCTGAGCGAGCTTGATGGCGACGATGCGCTTGAGGGCTTGAGCATCCAGCGGGCGGTAGATGAGCGTCTGGAAGCGAGCCAGCAAGGCGGGCTGGAAGTGGTCGCGCAGCGCCGGGCGCAGCAGTTCCTGAAGGGCGCTGTCCGGTGCGTCGGGCTGCTCGTCGATCAGCGACTGTAGCCAGTCGCTGCCGAGGTTGGAGGTCATCAGGATGACGGTGTTGCGGAAGTCGATCTCGCGCCCTTCGCCGTCACGCATGAAGCCACGGTCGAAGACCTGGTAGAACAGGTTGAGGACGTCGCGGTGGGCCTTCTCCACTTCGTCGAGCAGCACCACGCTGTAAGGGCGCTGGCGCACCGCTTCGGTGAGTACGCCGCCCTGGCCATAGCCGACGTAGCCCGGCGGCGAGCCTTTGAGCTGGCTGACGGTGTGGGCTTCCTGGTATTCGGAGAGGTTGAGGGTGATCAGCGATTTTTCGCCAGCGAATAGGCAGTCCGCTAGAGCCAGCGCAGTTTCGGTTTTGCCCACGCCGCTGGTGCCGACCAGCAGGAAGACGCCCAGCGGTGCGTTCTCGCTGGTGAGGCCGGTCTTGGCGGCGCGCAGGCGCTGGGCCAGGGCAGCCAGCGGGGTATCTTGGCCGATGACCCGCTCGCCAAGGCGGCGTTCGAGGTCTAGCAGCCCGGCCTGTTCGTCCTTGAGCAGACTGCCCAGGGGGACGCCGGTCCAGTCGGCGATGACTTCGGCGACACTGCGAGCTTCGACATCCAGAGTGAGTAGCGGCTCGCCCTGCTGGGCGTCGACCAGTTGAGCCTTGAGCGAGTCGATGGCGGTCTGATCCGGCACTTCAGCCTGGCGCGCCTGCAGCAATTGTCGGGTCAATTCGCTTTCGCGGTGGTATTGCCGCTCGAGGCGCTCCCTGCGCTGTTGCAGTTCGGCTTCGCTTGCCGCAATGGCCTCCAGGCGTTCACCTGCCGAGGTGCCAGCAAGCTGTGCATCCTGCTGCAACGCTTGCCGCTCCAGCTCCAGGGCGGCGAGTTCGGCTTTCACCAGCACCAGCACCTGCGGCTCGCAATCCAGCCCCATGCGCACTCGCGCACTGGCGGTGTCGAGCAGGTCGACGGCCTTGTCCGGCAGCTGCCGCCCGGTAAGGTAGCGGCGCGATAGGGTGACGGCAGCCTGCACCGCTGCATCCTGGATGTGTACACCGTGATAACTGGCGTAGCGGGACTGAAGGCCGCGCAGCATCAAGCAGGCGCCGGCGTCATCGGGCTCGTCGACCTTGACCATCTGGAAGCGTCGTTCCAGGGCGGCGTCGCGCTCGAAATACTGTTTGTATTCGGACCAGGTGGTGGCCGCAATGGTGCGTAGCTCGCCGCGCGCCAAAGCAGGCTTGAGCAGGTTGGCGGCGTCGGCACCGCCGGCCTGGTTACCGGCACCGATCAGGGTATGGGCTTCATCGATGAACAGCAGGATCGGCGTAGGCGATTGCTGCACGGCGTCGATGACGTTCTTCAGGCGCTGTTCGAACTCGCCCTTCACTCCGGCACCAGCCTGCAACAGGCCGAGGTCGAGGGTGCGCACGCTAACCGGTTTGAGACTGTCCGGGACGTTACCTTCGGCGATGCGCAGCGCAAGGCCTTCGACCAGCGCGGTCTTGCCCACACCGGGCTCGCCGACCAGGATCGGGTTGTTCTTGCGCCGACGACCGAGGATATCGATTACCTGGCGAATTTCATCGTCACGCCCATACACCGGGTCGATGCGCCTGTCGCGGGCCTTGGCGGTGATGTCCTGGGTGAATTTTTCGAGGACGGCGAGCAGTGCATCCTGCGGGGTTGCGCTTGCGACCGGGCCGGTTTGCGGCACTTCGGCCAACGCAGCTTGCTGCTGTAGTTGCGGTTGCTCCTGGGACTGCTCGTCAAGCCAGGGTTGCAGGCGCTCGAGTTGTACCTGGCTGAGGCTCAGCAGCGGCCAGGCTGCCTCGCAGTCGAGCAGCGCGGGGTTCTCCAGCAGTGCAGCGAGCAGGTGCAGGGAGCGCAGATTCGTGGTGTCGTCACGCAGGGAGGCACGCAACCAGGCGCCCTTGATCAATTGCTGCAAGTTGTCGGCCAGCTGGGGCTTGCTCTGCACCTGGCGCGGCAAGCTATCGAGATGGTCCAGCAAGCCCTGCCAGATGCTGTCCAGGTCCCATTCGTAGCGCCGTGCGATCAGGGTCAGGTCGCCCTCGCCCTGTTCGAGCAATTTGAGCAGCCAGTGTTCGATGGTGATGCGTGGATGGGCGCGCGTCTGGCAGAGCGATGCAGCGGCACTGAGGGCCTGGGCGCAATAGGGATTGAGGCGGCGAAGCAGGTGGGCAGATTGCTGTCCCATGGGGCGTTCCTTGCTCGTGTGCGTCGCCTGGCCTGGAAAGCGGCGGCGATTCGTTACCGGTGAGGACCGGGAAAAACCCGATCGCCAGAAGGTCTGGCGATCGGATCGATCACGGCAAGCGAGTTATCCCGCCTGCCAACCGCAGGACATCAAGCGGTCTGGCGTTCGTTCCAGGCATCGGCATGGATGATGTTGCCGTCCTTGTAGGTCCAGGTGATCTTTTCGTAACGCAGTTCGATCTCTTCCAGGTGGTTGTGCTTCTCTTTGCCCGGGTCTTTGACGTCGTGCATCTTGGGCGCCACTTTCACGACCTTGACGTTCTCCAGCAGGGTGTTGAAGTACTCGACTTCCTGCCCGGCGTCGTCGATGCGGTACCACTTGAACTCGGCGCTCTTGAAGGTCTGACCGGAGCTCACCGCCTTGTAGAGGTAAGGGCTGGCGGCATCGATTTCCTTGGTGAACTTGAACGGCGTATGGATGCGGGTGCCGGTCAGCTTGCCGGTGTTGTTGTCGGTAGGGATGTACAGGCTGTGGTCCTGGGCTACGACCTCGACACTGCCTTCACGGCTCTGAACGTTGACGGACCCTTTGATGTCCGCACCGCCGTCGTCTTTCAGCCACAGGTAAACGGGAATTGCCATGGGGAAGTTCCTTCTATTGGGAGGAGAGCGTCGCCTGATAGTGAGGCGACTGGGGTTGTCCTTCCGGAGCCTGTGCGGGCGGCGCACAGGCTCCCGCTTCAGGCACCAGACGGATATCGACCCGGCGATTGGCCGCACGGCCTTCCGGGGTGTCGTTGCTGGCAACGGGCTGCGCGGCGCCGCGGCCCTGAACGGCAAAACAGCTATCGGGCAAGTCGCCCATTTTCTGCATCCAGTCGCGTACGGCGCCGGCCCGGTCACGCGAAAGGACCAGGTTGCGGGCGCTGTCACCGGTTGAGTCGGTATGCCCGGCGATGACGATCAGCCAGCCGGGCTGGGCCTTGATGCCGACCAGTGCGTTGACCAGGACCTTGGTCGAGCCTGGCCGAAGTTCGGCACTGCCACTGGTGAACAGGGAGAGGCTGTCGAGCCGGACCGGATTGGGAATCTTCGTTGGCAGCGACGCCGGAGCAGGTACCCGGTGGCCGGCAAGCGCGGCGAGGATTGGCCGTCGGAGTCGTTCGGCGGTGTACAGGCCTAGCCCCAGAGACGTCGGTTCGCCTTGGCGGTAGTAGCGATCCAGCTTTGTTGCGTCATTGCGCAGGATCGTTACTGCCTGTTCTTTCAGGTAATGCTCCGGTTTTTCGAGCGACGTCGGAGCCGGTATCGCCTGATAGCGCACCAGGTCATCGCTCAACTGGCGAAGCAGCAGGACGTTCTGCCAGGCTGCGCTGCACAGAGCGAGTACGGCGGCGAGGACGAACAGCCAGAGTGCGCGCAACGCCGTTCGCCGAGCCGGTGTAAACCCTGGTTGACGAGGCAACAGCCCGAGGAGCGGGTCCGGGAACGGCAGACACATCGTGGTATGCGCCCCCGAGAATGAGCGCGCGTGCAGTGCAGTGCGTTCATGCAGCCAGCTTGACCAGAGATTGCCAAGGCCTGCCGTCAGCGCATCCGGCACCAATGCCATGGCGCAGGCAATTGGGCGGCATGGCGGGTCTCTGGGTTCGCGCGACGATAGGTGCGGCAGCACCGTGCTAGCCAGCCAGTTCGCCAGGCTCTCGACCTGGATACAGTTGTGTAGTCGTGCTGCCCGCGAAGCAGTATCGGCGGGGCGCATTTGCCACTGGGCAACAGACACGCTGCCCAAGTTGTCGTGCACCGCCAGACCGTCGCTGTCCCCCTCCCAGGAGAACCAGAAAGCTTCGCTTGGCGCGCCTTGCAGATAGGCTCCCAGCAGCACCGGAAGCGCTACGCCCTTGCGGCGCACGAGCGAAACCTGGTGGCGGAAGGTCTGGGTGTGTCCGCCCAGCAGCGCCTGGTCCGCCTGCTCGGCAGGGTTGATGATGTAGAGCGCACTGAGCTGCCCTCCCCAGTGCGGGCGTTTCTCCAGTACATAGTCGATGATCGGCTGCAACTGCTCGAGGCTGGGAACTCGCAGGTAGCAACCCCGCTCCGTCACGCGCAGAACCAGTTGGTCGTTAGCCACATTGCCGAACAGCGCGTACAGCCCATCACCGCAGACCGCTATGATCGGAAGCTGAAACCCGGAAGCCGGCAACGCACTGCCCGCTGCCAGTCCGATACCTTGATAGCGTCCCGCCGCCGAACGCCCCGCCAACAGCCAGGCCACGGCAATCACCAGTACTACGGCTATCGCCGATAGCCCGCGCTGGGTCGCGGATAGCGGCAACATCAGGATCAATACCAGGCCCAGGGTTCCCGCCCAAAGCCACAGGCTGCGCGTCCAATTGAGCTGCATGGACATTCCTATACCTGACCGGGCAAAAGCGTGGCGAGGGTATCGCTGAGCATCCGCTGCAGCACCAGCCACAGTCCCACCAACAGGACGGCAGCTACCGCAACATGCAGCCAGGTAGCACCCAGCCAGTGGCGCAATCTGCCGCCGCTCGCGCGGACCAGCAGCGGTGCTTTTCCAGTGGCAGCGAACGGTTCTACCTGCGCGTTCAGGGCGCTCAGGAGGTTTTCACGCTCAGGGGTATCCAACTGATAGCGACCGAGGAAGCCCAGCATCAGCACACGCTGATAACAGGTCAGCACCCGCAAGTCGGGTGCCGGTTCAGCCAGAGCCTCGCGCATGTCTTCGTACAACTGGTCGCCCGCCTGGAGGCGGCTGAAGAAATGCGCCTGCAACGGCTTCGCCGACCACAGATCACGGGACGTCGGTGTGGCATGGCGCATAACCGTCTCGTCCAGCAGGGCGCATTGCGCATAGCAGATCTGATTGATAGTGCGCTGGCTCGCGCCGGCATCGATCAGGCTGTTGCGGCAGTGCTCGACCTGCGCGGCGCAGTGTTTCCACAATGCGTCACCGTCCTGCGTCACGGCACCTTGCTGCAACTCCACGACCAGCAGGTAGCTGTCCTGCAGCAGGGCATCGATATCCACGGAGAGGGATTTCCCAGGCATCTTTGTCATGAGCGCAGCACCGCGAACAGGTCAAGCTGGACCTCCCCGAGCGTGCCGGGGACGTAAAGGGCACAGAAGCCGGACGAGAGCATCACGCGCGCCTTTGGATGGGCCAGGTCGAAGGCAAAGTACTGGTTGCCGAGGCGCATCGGAATGGCTGCCGGCACATGGCTCAGAGGCACCAGCGGAATGCCATCGAGCGCCACGTTGACCAGGTGATCGACATCATCCGGAGCTCCCACCTTGCACAGCCGGGGGAACTGGCTCTGGACTTGCGCGGCAGGCAGGCTGGAGCGCACCGACAGATAGAAATTGACGCCATCGGCATCGCGCAGGCGACCATCGTTCAATGCCACTTGCCAACGGTGCGCACTGGGCTTCTCGAGATCCAGCACGATCACACGGGATGGCAGGCTGGCTTCCAGTAGCGACGAGATCAGCCCGAACAGCGGAGGGAACACCAACTCCAGTTGCTCATGCCGATAGCCGGGAATGGCCGCGATGTCATGCTCCAGCGAAAACGTCAGGAGGCTGCCCGCCAACTTGGCCAGCTCCCGATAGACCAGCTCCGGATGCCGCCCGGGATGCGCCAGGAGGTCAGCCAGTATGGCGTGGTAGCTGTTCAGAGCATTGAGCAGCCAGAACAGCGAGACGTCGGCCACGGCGAAGTCGGCCATGCGCTGGTTGCTCTCGCGGCGCATACCCATGAGGCGGCTGCGCTTCGCGGCCAATTGGGTCATCAGGTTGTCCAGTTGCTCGATCAATTGAGGCTGTGCGGCGAAACTGAGCAGCGGCGGGACGAAGCGGCTATCGAGTGCCCACACGCCCTGCCCATCGCGCATGACCCGCGCCACCGGACAGGTCAGGTACTCGGCGTTTTCATCGCTGTCCAGGCGCAAGGACAGGGCGTGCTCCAGCACCGCCATGGACTGGGCTTCGTCGCCGTAGAGATCCTGAATCTCCTTCCATTCCTGGCGATAGCGAACCGGCTGTGACGCCTTGCCTTCGCTCATCAGGCAGTTGCCGCCGTTGGCCTGCTCCAGCGGTAACGCCAGCAGCACGGTAGCGACGGAAACCTCGTCTTCGGCGAGCCGACCAAGGTCCATTGCGGGCGGCAATCTGTCGGTCCTGTCGCTGTCGATCAGCGTTCCGTCCGCCAGCCGCACCTGCAGCCGGACAGCCTTGAGCTTGCCCAGCCGCAGTGCGTCATGGTCGAACAGTGCAGCCTGTACCCCCCAGGGGTGGATCCACGACATGTGCGCCACACACTCGTTGGTCCAGGCCTCCCAGCGTGCCTGTTGCTGGAATTGCTGCGGGGACAGCAATGCCCCCGCAGCCCATAAGGGGCGGTCGATCTTCATGAATGACTTCCGTGGCGATGCTTAGGCTTTCGCCTTGGGCATCTGCGAGACCAGAGACAGGTTGACGTCCATGCCTTCCACCTGGAAATGCGGGATGGCATACAGCTTCACGCGGAAGAAGCCCGGGTTGTCCTCGATGTCCTCCACTGTCACCCTGGCGTCACGCAGCGGGTGCGAAGCCTGCAGGTCGTCGCTGGGGTCGGTCATCTCGGTCACCAGGCCACGGATCCAGTTGTTCAGCTCCAGTTCGAGCAGACGACGGTCCTTGGTGGTGCCGATGTTTTCGCGCTGGATCAGTTTCAGGTAGTGGGCGATGCGCGACAGCAGGAAGATGTACGGCAGGCGCGCGTTGATCCGGCTGTTGGCGGTGGCGTCTGCGGTCTCGTAGAGCGCCGGCTTCTGCGCCGAGTTGGCGGAGAAGAAGCAGGCGTAGTCGCGGTTCTTGTAGTACGAGAGCGGGATGAAACCGAGGTTGGCGAACTCGAACTCACGGGTTTCCGGAATCATCACTTCCGACGGGATCTTCACCTGGTTCCCGGTGCCCAGGTCATACAGGTGAATTGGCAGGTCGGTGACCGCCCCGCCCGCCTGCGGACCACGGATCTGCACGCACCAGCCGTTGTTGATGAAGCTCTTCACCATGTTGCTGGCGAACGCGAAGGACGCGTTGGTCCAGAGGTACTTGTCGTGGTCTGGCCCCTTGACGCTCTCGACGTAGTTGAAGCTGCGCACCGGCACGGTATCCGGGCCATACGGCAGGCGCCCGAGTACGCGCGGCATGGTCAGGCCGATGTAGCGGGCATCATCGGAGTCACGGAAGGACTTCCACTTCAGGTATTCGGCGCGATCGAAGTAGTTGCCGATGTCCTTGATTGCCGCCACTTCTTCCATCGTTTCCTTGCCAAAGAAGGCTGGCCCGACGGCACCAATGAATGGCATGTGGGCGGCAGCAGCCACCTTGGAGATGTTGCGCAGCAGGGCGATATCCCGCGGACCACGGTCGAACTCGTAGTTGGAGATAGCAGCCGCGATGGGCTCGCCACCGGGTGTGTCGTATTCCTGGGTATAGGCATGGACGTACAGGCCGCTCTGGGCGATCTCGGGGGCGTCCTCGAAATCCTGTACCAAATGATCCTTGCTGATATCCAGCAACTCGATGCGCACGTTGCGGCGGAAGTCGGTCTGGTCGATCAGTGACTTGACGCCACGCCAGGTGGACTCGACGCGCTGGAAATCCGGGTGGTGCATGATCGCATCCAACTGGCGGCTGATCTGTCCATCCAGTTGTGCAATGTGCTCGTCCAGCAGGGCCTTGTCGAGGCGTTCGACCCTCTGCGACGAGCGCTTGAGCAGGTCGAGGAAGACACTGACAGCGGCAGTGACGCGCTCATCGGCGGAAACATCGGAGAGCGCATCGGTATTCTGGTAGATATCGATGTCGGTCAGCGACGTCACCGGGCTGAGGTTGATCTTGTCGAACAGCGTGGCATAGACACCCTGACCATCACGGGTCAGTACGGTGTTGCCGGCGGCGGTACTGGTTTCTACGGACATGTCATCTCTCCTCAATGTTTTGCGTCGTCGTGCGGAGCCAGTGCGGCCAGTTCGGCGCGCAGCTCGCTGCTCAGGGCGTCATCCTTGAGGATGCGCTCCAGCTCACGGCGGAAAGTGACGTTGTCCAGGAGGTTCGACTTGAGGTCGCGCAGCAAGTTGCGCATTGCCAGCAGTGCGCGCAGCTCAGGCAACTGGCGGGCAACCTGTTCGGGCTCGAAGTCCTTTATGTGGCGGAAAGTGAGTTCGACGCTGGCATCGGATCCATCGTTGGCCAATGTATTGGGAACCGCCAGTTTCAGGCTGGGATGAAACTCCTCCAACACACTATTGAAGTTATTCTTGTTGATATTGACCTTGCTGCGCTCCGACAGTGGCCGGTGCTCCCGGCCGTCACTGTAATCACCCAGCATCAGCAATTTCAGCGGCAATTCAACTTTCTTTTGTGCGCCACCAGTATGCAGGTCAAGCTTTATGTTGACGCGAGCCTTTGGAACTTCATTCTGGAAACTATCGGACGCCATAATCACCCTGCCTTACAATCCCTTTGTTAATGCAAGCACGCACCGCGATCAGCATTAGAAATGCTGACCGATATACGCGACGAATCGGAAACTGGAGTCACCTCAAACGTCTGAACTATTAATCAGATGCCCTGGCAATCCCATAAGACCTGCCTGAAATATTCAGACTTTCAAAAACCCATAACCACACTCTTTCCGTCGAAAACCGTTCAAGACTGCCATGAACTTTTCTTAATTCAATCCTACCTACGAGGGTTAAATACATTTAGGAAATCGCCTACACCTCGGGATATGGAATCGCTTCGAACAAGTAGAGTTTCAAACTCCTGGGAGACAATTTGCCGCAAGAAAAATCAGCACTGCTCAGTTTTCAACCGAAGAGACTGAGCCAATATCTCGCCCGGATCAGTTCGAGCAGAATCCACCACCCAGTCACTACCTTGCCGACGACAACGGCTCAGCAACAAGCACCACTCTGCCGTGTTCATGCACGGCAACACGCCGCTGACCGAACGCCTCCTCAAGCCTGCACTGGTGGACACCGAAACCGACATGCGCGAGATGCCGCTGTACGTGACGACCCTGCCGCAGCGCTTCAGCGACTACGGCGGCACGCTGCTGAAGATCATCCGGGCGCTGCTGAACATCGTCATCCTCGCCAGCGGCCTGTACCTGTGGCTCGGCCAACGTCGCACGTCCATCGAGAAGCGCCTGGCGGAACGGGATTCCGGCGGTCTGGCGACAGAGGTCAAGGCATGGGACGCGGACTCTGGATGATCTTCCGCTGGCCCGTCGCCCTGGCCTTGCTGAGCACCTTCGGGCTGCTCTCGGTCCTATTGGGCAATGGAGTTTTCGACATGCTGTCGTGGATTTCCCTTGGTGTTCCGCTGCTGCTGATCGTCTTTGTAGGGATGAGAATGCCCCGTCGTCCCAAGGAGCCCCGCTGAAATGACCGCCATGCCGCCCCAGGCGCCTACCCTCAACCTTCGCCCGCTGATGTTCGAGACCTTTGTCTGCACGGTGGCGGTGATGTCCTTCGTCGCGCTGATCGGCCCGGTCGCGCGCACCCTGGGCCTGGCTCCCTGGCAGGCGGGAATGACGGTGACTGTCGGCGGCATCGCCTGGATGCTCATGGCGCGTGTCTGGGGTATCGCCAGTGACCGCCTTGGCCGCCGCCGCGTGCTGCTCAGCGGCCTGGCCGGCTTCGCGGTGACCTATGCGCTACTCTGCGCCTTCATGGCAGTGGCACTGAATACCTCGATGCCGCCGTTGCCGGCCTTCATCGGCATCGTCGCGCTGCGCGGGCTGGCGGGAGGTTTCTATGCCGCCGTTCCGGCCTGCTCGGCGGCACTGGTAGCCGACCAGGTGAGCGCGGACAAGCGCGCCTCGGCCATGGCCGGGTTGGGGGCGGCCAGCGCCGTAGGCATGGTGATTGGCCCAAGCTTCGCTGGCCTGCTGGCCATGCTCGGCCTAGCGCTGCCGCTGCTGCTCACTTGCCTGCTGCCGCTACTGGCCTTCGCCGTCTTGTGGAGATGGCTGCCTAATAGCCAACGCGTCAGCGAGCGCAAGGGCTCGGTCCTGGCGATCACCGACAAGCGCCTGCGCCGCTCGCTGACCCTGGGCTTCATCGCCATGGTTTGCGTGACCGTGGCGCAAATGACCGTCGGTTTTTTCGCCCTCGATCGCCTGCAACTACCGCCCGCCGATGCCGCCCGCGTCGCCGGCATCGCGCTCACGTCGGTAGGCGTGGCGCTGATCTGCGCGCAGATGCTGGTGCGCAAGCTGGAGTGGGCGCCGCTGCGCCTGATTGGCGTGGGCGGCAGCGTCTCCGCGCTGGGCTTCGCTACGGTGTGCTTCGCCGTGGCGCCTTGGATGCTCTACGCCTCCTGCTTCGTCGCTGCCGCCGGCATGGGCTGGGTCTTCCCGGCCGTCTCGGCGCTCAACGCCAACGCCGTGGAAGCCGATGAGCAAGGCGCTGCCGCTGGCAGCCTGGTGGCCGTGCACGGCCTGGGCATGATCAGCGGCCCGCTGCTGGGCACCCTGCTGCACCAGGTGGACAGCCGCGCGCCCTATGTACTGGTCGCCGCGCTGCTGCTGTTCGGCGTCGCCTGGACCGTGCTACCGCGCAAGGGCGCCGCTGCATGACTCTTGCCGACATCCTGCTGCTGGCCCTGCTCTCCATCGCATTGCTTGGTTGGTGGCTGCGGCGTCGGCCCTTGACGTTCGTCGCCAATCCTGCGCGGTCTGCCACCCTCTGTTTGGCGAGCAGACAGCCATCGCGGACAGAGTCAGCTCCTACATGGGAGGCACCGGCGCAAATCCAGCCCTCTCCCTGAAGGGAGAGAGCGCTGCCCGTGCCAGATGACGCCTGGGTCTCAACCTGCACCAAACGGTCCCCTCTCCCGCTTGCGGGAGAGGGCTAGGGAGAGGGGCTTCTGATCTTGCAGGAACAGACTCCTTCCGCGATTTTCCCACCCCAGGCCCCACTCCTGGCGATGGTTGCTGGGCTCAGGCATGCCAGCAGCGATACCAGCCGTCCTGCTCGGTGACCTTCAGCGGCGCCTGGTACAACGCCGACAGGTGCTCGCTGGTGAGAATCTCGGCCTTAGGCCCATCGGCCACCACCCTGCCGTCAGCGATCAACACCACGCGTTCGATCTCCGGGATGATCTCGTCGAGGTGGTGGGTAGTGATAATCATCGCGTGCTCCGGGCCGCAGAAGCGCCGCAGCAAGGTGAGCATCTGCAGGCTGGCGCCCATGTCCAGGCCGTTGGCCGGCTCGTCGAGGATCAGCGCGCGCGGTTCGTGGATCAGCGCCCGGGCCAGCAGCAGGCGACGCTTCTGGCCGGTGGACAGGCGCTGAAACATGCGTTCGGCATAGCCGTCCATCTCCACTGTGGCGAGCAGCTCGTGGGCTTTCTCGACCTGCTCCGACGTCGGCTGCAGGTGGCCGTGGCTGCCAATAGCGCCGAAGAAGCCGGAGATCACCACGTCCAGCGCCTGGGTGAAGGGTGTGTAGTCTTCCTGCAGGTCCTGGGAGACGAAGCCGATGCGGCTGCGCAAATCCCACAGGGTGACGTTCTGCAGGCCGAACAGGTCCAGCGAACTATCGGGGCGGTCGACCGGATAGAGTTCACGGCTGATCAGTTTGAGCAGCGTGCTCTTGCCGGCGCCATTGGGGCCGAGGATGGCGACCTTCTCGCCTTCGCCGATGTACAGGGAGAAGCCATCCAGTACGCGGGTCTGCTGCTGGTAGGCTGTGACATTGTTGAAATCGATCATGGAAGGGTCAGCTGACAGCGAAAAATGAGAACCTCTTCTACCATGCTCAGCCCATCAGGGCAGCCACTTCGCACTTAAGCAGACGCTAACCTGACTTTGCCAGCGTGCCGGAAGTCCCACCTGACCAGGGGTGTAAAGCCAATGAACAGACCGACTTCCCCCACGCTGGACGATGATATCTGCGTCCACATCTTCTCCGTCTCCGCCACCATGGTCGGGGTCTGCCTGACGGTGATCGGCATCATCCGGGTGGTGGTCACCCTACGTCATCAGAACCTGATCTTCGACGACCTGGTGGCGGTGAACCTGCTGTTCTACCTCGTCGCGGCCTTCTGCTCCTACTGGAGCCTGCGCACCCACCGCCTGAGGCGGGGGCGGCGGATGCTGCATGTGGCCGACACGACGTTCCTCATCGCGCTCGTCTTCACCGCGATCAATGCCGCGGGCATCACCTGGATGATCTCCGTCTACCCCGGCCAATGATCCAACATGAGACGGCTCAGGGAATCAACTGGTGCAACGCCCGACGCAGGCCTTCCGGCAGGTTCACTGGCCGGCGTGTTTCGTGATCGACATAGACATGGACGAAATGCCCCTGCGCCGCAGCCTCGCGCTCGCCCTCACGGAACAGGCCGATTTCATAGCGCACGCTTGACGAGCCCAGTTTGGTCACCCGCAACCCGGCATCCACCACATCGGGGAAGGCAATGGGTTGAAAGTAGTTGCACTGGGTCTCCACCACCAGGCCGATGACCTCGCCGCCTGCAAAATCCAGCACGCCTTTGCGCATCAGGTACTCGTTCACCACGGTGTCGAAGTAGCTGTAGTAATTGACGTTGTTGACGTGACCATAGACGTCGTTGTCCATCCACCGAGTCGGGATGGCGAGGTAGTGGCGGTAGCTTTCACGAAGGGTGGCGACGGGTTTCATGGGAGTCACTCTGAGCAGACGATGGGGATGGGTCTCGGCGGAACGTTCCGGATGCCTGCACCGCAGGCATCCGGGCTCACACTCAGGCCGTCGCCTTGCCGTATCGACGGACGCGGATATCGGCCTGTTCCTTGTGCCCGGCAAAGCCTTCCAGGGCGCACAGGCGCGAGCAGTACTCGCCTACCAGAGCCGAGGCCTCGTCGGTAAGTACGCGCTGATAGGTGCAGGTCTTGATGAACTTGCCGACCCACAGCCCACCGGTGTAGCGCGCGGCCTTGCTGGTAGGCAGGGTGTGGTTGGTGCCAATGACCTTGTCGCCGTAGGAGACGTTGGTGCGCGGGCCGAGGAACAGCGCGCCATAGTTGGTCATGTGCTTGAGGAAGTAGTCCGG
The DNA here is from genome assembly GCF_002796985.1 of Pseudomonas sp. Lineage (GTDB taxonomy): Bacteria > Pseudomonadota > Gammaproteobacteria > Pseudomonadales > Pseudomonadaceae > Pseudomonas. The sequence goes on from NZ_PEKX01000004.1 coordinate 147,666, forward strand.
GTCGCGGGTCATCACCTGGACGTGCTCGGAGGCGATGCGGTCAGCTTCGCGGATCATTTCATCCACAGAGTCGCAGAGGATGATCTCGCCGTATTCTTCCCAGGCCACGCGGGCAATCGGCGCGGTTTCCAGCACGGCCAGCTGGCGTTCGATCTCCGCCGGCACGGCACGGGCCAGCGCCTCGCAGTTGGTCAGCAGGATCGCCGGCGAGTTGGGGCCGTGCTCGGCCTGCCCGAGCAGGTCGGCGACCGCCAGTTCGGCGTCGCAGGTGTCGTCGGCAATGATCAGGGTTTCGGTCGGCCCGGCCAGCAGGTCGATGCCCACGCGGCCGAACAACTGGCGCTTGGCCTCAGCGACGAAGGCGTTACCCGGCCCGACGATCATGTCCACTGGGGCGATGCTCTCGGTGCCCAGGGCCATTGCGGCGATGGCCTGCACGCCGCCCACGCAGTAGATCTCGTCGGCGCCGGCCAGGTGCATGGCGGCGACGATGGCCGGCGACGGCTTGCCATTGAACGGCGGCGCGGCGGCGATGACGCGCTTGACCCCAGCGACCTTGGCGGTCAGCACGCTCATGTGCGCCGAGGCCACCAGCGGGTACTTGCCGCCAGGAATGTAGCAGCCGACGCTGTTGACCGGGATGTTCCTGTGGCCCAGTACCACGCCCGGCAGGGTTTCCACCTCGACGTCGCGAAGCGCATCGCGCTGTACCTGGGCGAAGCGGCGGACCTGGGCCTGAGCGAAACGGATGTCCTCGAGCGTTTCCGCCGATAGCGACGCCACACAGGCATCGATTTCTGCCTGGCTCAGGCGAAAGCTCTGCGGCGCCCACTTGTCGAAGCGCTCGGAGTACTCCCGAACAGCCAGGTCACCACGCTCGGTGATGTCGGCGAGGATCGAGGAAACGGTGTCGCGCACCTGCGCATTGATTTCCGACTTCACTTGCTGCGGTTTGGAGTGCTTCAGATGTTTGACCATATCGATTACCTGCTGGGGCGGATGACGGTTATTGCGCAGACGAGCACCACCACCGCGCGGCCCTTGGGCTACGCGTGGAGGTGTGATCAGACGCGGAAGGAAATCAGTTGGCGGTGGCGGGTGGCGTCAGCTTTTGCAGCTGCATCAGGGCGCGCTTGACCTGCAGGCTCTGGTAGTTGATGTTCGCCGGGTTCAGGCTGGCGCCCTCCTGGAAGGGGTACTGCGGGATGGTCGCCATGAACTTCTGGATCTGTGCCTGCACCGGGACGAACAGCCACATCTGGTCCGCCGCCCAGCGCACGGACAACGGTGATTCTTCGCGGGCGGTTTCGAAAGGATCAGCCTTCAGGTTGGTGATGATGGGCCAGTTGGTGACCTTGCGGGTACCGCTGCCAATCGAGCCATCGACACTTGCGAAGGCTACCTTCCAGTCCTTCCAGCGCAGGGCGTTCAGCTCGCCGTTCTGGGAGAAGTAGAAGTACTCTTCACGGGGGCTTTCCTTCACCTCGCCCTTGAAGAACGGCAGGAAGTTGTAGCCGTCCAGGTGCACGCGAAACTGCTTGCCATTGAGCTCGCGGCCCTTGGCCAGTTCGGCCACCAGATCCGGGTCGCCTGCAGCGGCGGCCAGGGTCGGCATCCAGTCGTTGTGCGCAATCAGATTGTTGAAGTGGCTGCCCGGCTTGATCACGCCCGGCCATTTGACCAACAGCGGTACGCGATGCCCGCCTTCGTTGGAAGTACCTTTTTCCCCGTGGAAGGGTGACGAGCCGCCGTCCGGCCAGCTGACCTTCTGCGCGCCGTTGTCGGTGGTGTAGACGATGATGGTGTTGTCGGCGATACCAAGGTCGTCGAGCTTCTTCAGCAACTCGCCCACCTGCCCGTCATGCTCGACCATGCCGTCGGGATAGAGGCCGATGCCGGTCTTGCCCTGGGAGTCCTTCTTCAGGTGCGTCCAGATATGCATGCGGGTGGTGTTGAACCAGACGAAGAAGGGCTTGTCGTCCTTGTGCGCCTTCTCGATGAAGTTCTCCGTCGCCTGGAGGAACTCCTGGTCGACGGTCTCCATGCGCTTGCTGCTCAGCGCGCCGGTATCCTCGACCTTGCCATCGGCATAGGAATGGATGACCCCGCGCGGGCCGTACTTCTTCCGGAATTCCGGGTCCTTCGGGTAGTAGTAGGTCTCGGGTTCTTCCTCGGCGTTCATGTGGTAGAGGTTGCCGAAGAACTCGTCGAAGCCGTGCTTGGTCGGCAGGTGCTGGTCGCGGTCACCCAGGTGGTTCTTGCCGAACTGACCGGTGGCGTAGCCCTGCTGCTTCATGGCGTCGCCGATGGTCGGTGCCCAATCCGGGATACCGTGATCCGAGCCAGGCATGCCGATGGTCAGCAGACCGGTGCGGAATGGGTGTTCGCCAAGAATGAAGGCCGAGCGCCCGGCAGTACAGGACTGCTCACCATAGGCATGGGTGAACAGCGCCCCTTCACGGGCGATTCGATCGATGTTGGGGGTCTCGTAACCCATCATGCCCTGGTTGTAGGCACTGATATTGAAGTAGCCGATGTCGTCGCCGAAGATCACCAGGATGTTCGGCTTGTCAGCTGCCCCCGCCAGCAGCGGCGCCATCAGGAACACCAGACCGCCCAGCCATCGTCTTGCAAGGTTCATCAACGCACTCCTCGGTGTTGTTATTCGCAGCCGCAACCTAACGCAATGCAAGCTCATGTCTGCAAACCTAGCCAATTCCCGGCAGCCTGCCTTCCACTCCTGAGGAGTGGGTCCCCCCAAACCGGCAGGGAGCCCATCCCACTATTCCGGGGTGGGTGCCAGCACCGCCGCTTTCCGATTCACTGCGTCCAGGCCAGCCTGCCGGCTGGCTTCCGTCAGCATGCCGACGAGGACGATATGGCCGTACCCCTGCTGAGCGAGCGAGACATCGACTTCCTGCTCTACGAACTGCTCGATACCCAAGCCCTGACACAGCGCCCGCGCTACGCCGAGCATGACCGCGAGGTCTTCGCCGGCGCCCTGGCCACCGCCCGCGCTATCGCCACCGACTGCTTCGCGCCGCATTACCAGAAGGCCGATGCCCACGAGCCGACGTTCGACGGAGAGCGCGTTCACCTGCTAGAAGAGACCCGGCAAGCCTGGGACGCCTTTGCCCAGGCCGGCTTCCTCGCCGCCCACCACGATGCCGAGGACGGCGGCCTGCAATTACCGGAGGTGGTGCTCCGGGCCTGCATGGCCTATTTCAATGCGGCGAACGTGGCCACCACCGCCTATTCCTTCCTCACCATTGGCGCGGCCAATCTGATCAAGAGTTTTGCCAGCGACGAGCTGCGCGAACGCTTCCTCCCCGCCATGCTCGACGGCCGCTGCAGCGGCACCATGGCCCTCACCGAACCCGGCCAGGGCTCGGCGCTCGGCGACTTGCGCAGCAGCGCGCGCGTGGCGGCGGACGGTAGCTTCCGCCTGTTCGGCCAGAAGATGTTCATCTCCGGCGGTGATCACGACCTGACCGAGAACATCGTGCACATGGTGCTGGCGCGCATCGAAGGCGCGCCGGCCGGCGTCAAGGGTATTTCGCTGTTCCTGGTGCCCAAGTGGCTGGGAGAACAGCGCAACGACGTGGCCCTGGCCGGCCTGCTGCACAAGATGGGGCACCGCAATACCACCTCCACCGTGCTCAGTTTCGGCGAGCGCGATGGCGCGATCGGCTACCTGGTGGGCGAAGCCAACCAGGGCCTGAACTACATGTTCCAAATGATGAACGAGGCGCGTATCGGCGTGGCTCTGGCGGCGGCCAGCCTCGGCTACCAGAGTTTCAACCATGCCCTGGCCTATGCCCGCGAACGACCACAGGGTCGCCTGCCGGGCAACAAGGACCCGCTGCAACCGCAAGTGCGCATCATTGAGCATGCGGACGTACGGCGCATGCTGCTGCAGCAGAAGGTTTACGCCGAGGGCAGCCTGGCGCTGTGCCTGTATGCCAGCAGCCTGGCCGAAGATGCCCATACCGCGCCCTCCTCCCCGCAACGCCACGCCGCCGCGGAGCTGCTCGACCTGCTCACGCCCATGGTCAAATCCTGGCCATCGCGCTACGCCACCCAGGCCTCGGACCTGGGCATCCAGGTGCTCGGCGGCGCCGGCTACACCCGCGAATATCCCCTGGAGCAGTTGTACCGCGACAACCGTCTGAACCCGATCCACGAAGGCACCGAGGGTATCCAGGCGATCGATCTGCTCGGCCGCAAGCTGGGCCCACGCGGCGGCGACGGCTACCGCCTGTTCATCGAGCGGGTGCGTGCCGACCTCCTGCGCGCCGCAGCCAATGGCCGCTGCATCAGCCTGGCCAAGCAGCTGGACGTCGCCCTGAGCACGCTCGAAGAAGTCACCCATTCGCTGCAACTGCAAGTAGCCAAGGACGCCGGCGCCGGCTTGAGCAACGCCAGCGCCTACCTCGACCTGTTCGGTCGTGTGCTGGTGGGCTGGCTGTGGCTGCGCATGGCGATGATCGCCGGGCAGGCACTGGAGGATGGAACCCACGGCAGCGATGCCGACTTCTACCAGGGTAAGCTGCAGGCCGCGCGCTATTTCATGGACTGGGAGCTGGCCGGCCTCGCCGGCACCGCGCGACTGCTGCTCGACGGCAACCGCGTCAGCCTGGACATGCACGACGCCTGGTACTGACCGGCGCCTTCTCACACCACCCCGTGGAGACACCATGCAACCTCTCGTTCGCTACCAGGTCGACGCTGGCCTTGCCCTGCTGAGCCTTTCCCGATCGCCAGTCAATGCCCTCGGCCAACCCTTGCGCGCCGCACTGCTGCAAGCGCTGGACCGCGCTGCCGCCGACGAAGCCGTACACGCCATCATCCTGCGGGGTGAGGGCGGGCTGTTCAGTGCGGGCGCCGACATCAGCGAGTTCGGCAGCGAGGCCTCCTTCGCCTTCCCGTCCCTGCCCGACGTTCTGCTACGCCTGACCCAGATTTACAAGGCGGTTATCGCCGCGATCACCGGGCCTGCACTGGGTGGCGGCCTGGAACTGGCGCTGGCCTGCGGCTATCGTATCGCCTGCCGTGATGCTCGTCTGGGCCTGCCGGAAATCAACCTCGGACTGCTCCCCGGTGCCGGTGGCACGCAGCGCCTACCACGGCTGATCGGGGTGGAGCCGGCGCTGGACATGATGATCTCCGGCCAGCCCATCTGCAGCGCGCGCGCCCTGCAACTGGGGCTGCTGGACCGTGTCGTCAGCGAACCGGAAGCCTTGCTGGAAAGCTGCCGGGAGTTCGCCGCGAAACTGCTCGCTGATCGAGCACCGGCGCAACCCGAAACCCGCTTCGCCAAACCCGCCGCCGACCTGTCGGCCGACTTCTTCCAGGCTTACCTGTCGAAGCACGAGGCTCGCTGGAAGGACCGCTTGGCGCCGCGCCTGGTGCTCGCCGCGGTGGAAGCGGCCTGCGTGCTGCCACTGAGCGAAGGGCTGCGGCGTGAGGAAGCCTTGTTCAAGCAGGCCGAAGCCTCCGCGCAATCTGCCGCACTGCGCCATGTGTTCTTCGCCGAACGCAAAGCCGGGCAAATTCCCGGTATCGATGCCGCCCTCCCCCTGCGCCCGGTACAGCAGGTGGCGGTAATCGGTGCCGGCACCATGGGCGGCGGCATCGCCATGAACTTCGCCAACGCTGGCATCCCCGTGCTGCTGCTGGAGCAGAAGGCCGAAGCACTGGAGCGCGGCCTGGCGAACATCCGCAAGAACTACGAGATCAGCGTGCAGCGCGGCAAGCTCGACGCGGCGCAGCTGGAACAGCGCATGCAACTGCTGCAGGGCACGCTGGAGTATACCGACATCGCCGACGCCGACCTGGTGATCGAAGCGGTATTCGAGAAGATGGACATCAAGCAGCAGGTGTTCCGCACCCTTGATGAAGTCTGCAAGCCAGGGGCGATCCTCGCCAGCAACACCTCCAGCCTCGATGTCGACCAGATCGCCAACGTCACCCGCCGGCCGCAGGATGTAGTGGGGCTGCACTTCTTCAGCCCGGCCAACGTCATGCGCCTGCTCGAAGTGGTGCGCGGCAGCGCCACCGCACCAGACGTACTGGCCACCGTGCTCAAGCTGGCCCGGAGGATCGGCAAGGTCGCGGTGGTCTCGCGGATCTGCTTCGGTTTCATCGGCAACCGCATGCTCGAACCCTACAACCGCGAAGCTCATCGACTGGTACTGGAAGGCGCGACACCGGCCCAGGTCGATGGTGTGCTGACCGGCCTCGGCCTGAACATGGGCGTGCTATCGATGACCGACCTCGCCGGCGTCGATGTCAACTTCCTGGTGCGCGACGCCAACCGCGCCGCGTTCGCCCATGACCCCAGCTACTACAAGGTGGGCGATGCGCTCTACGCCCTGGGCCGCTTCGGCCAGAAGACCGGGCGCGGCTTCTATCTCTACGAAGGCCGCCAGCGCAACGACGACCCCGAGGTGATCGCCATTGCCCAGCAACTGGCGGGTGAGCTGCAGGTCCCGCGCCGAGCCATCAGCGAGCAGGAAATCCACGACCGCTGCCTGTTCATGCTGATCAATGAAGGCATCCAGTTGCTTGACGAAGGCATCGCCCTGCGCGCCGGCGACATCGATCTGGTGTGGATCAACGGCTACGGCTTCCCGGCCTGGCTCGGCGGGCCCATGCACTATGCCGAGCAACTGGGCCTCTCCCGCGTGCTGGAGGGCATCCGCCACTATCGCCAGGCCCTCGGCGAGTACGGCGAGGTGTGGTTCCAGCCCGCCCCGCTGCTGGAACGACTGGTCGCCGCTGGCAAGACCCAGATCGAAAAAATCTGACCCTTGTGGCCGCCCACGGGCGGCCGCAATCCACGAGGAACTTCAATGAACGACGCCGTCATTCTCTCCACCGCACGTACGCCGATCGGCAAGGCGTTTCGCGGTGCATTCAACGACACCACCTCGCCCAGCATGGCCGCCTTCGCCATTCGCGCCGCCGTGCAGCGCGCCGGCATCGAAGCAGCAGAGATCGAGGACCTGGTGATGGGTACCGGCATGCCCGCCGGTACCGCCGGCTGGAACCTCGGCCGCATGAGCGTGCTGGCCTCGGGCCTACCGGTGTCGGTCAGCGGCCAGACGATGGACCGCCAGTGCGCTTCGGGGCTGATGGCCATCGCCACTGCCGCCAAGCAGATCATGGTCGATGGCATGCAAGTCACCCTCGGCGCCGGGCAGGAGCACATCAGCCTGGTGCAGAACCGTCACATGGACTGGGTGGGCGAATACCACGACGCCCAGGTGCTGGCCAACGTACCCAATGCCTATATGCCGATGCTGCAGACCGCCGAGCTGGTCGCCCAGCGCTACGGCATCAGCCGCGACGCTCAGGACGCCTATGCCCTGCAATCGCAGCAGCGCACCGCGCGCGCGCAACAGGCCGGGTTGTTCAGCACGGAGATCGTGCCCGTGACGGTGCGCAAGAGCGTCACCGACAAGAATACCGGCCTGGTCAGCCACGAGCAGGTCAGCCTGAGCCTGGACGAAGGCAACCGCCCGCAGACCGTACTGGAGGATCTGGCCCGGCTGAAACCGGTGATCGAAGGCGGCTGCATCACCGCCGGCAACGCCAGCCAGCTCTCCGATGGCGCCAGCGCCTGCGTGCTGATGGATGCGCGCCTGGCCGAGCAGCGTAACCTGCAGCCGCTGGGCCTCTACCGCGGCATCGCGGTTGCCGGCCTGGCCCCCGAGGAGATGGGCATCGGCCCGGTGCTGGCTATCCCGAAACTGCTCAAGCGCCACGGCCTGAAGATCGACGACATCGGCCTCTGGGAGATCAACGAAGCCTTCGCCTGCCAGGTGCTGTATTGCCGCGACAAGCTGGGCATCGACAACGACAAGCTGAACGTCAACGGCGGCGCCATCGCCATCGGCCATCCCTACGGCATGAGTGGCGCGCGAATGGTTGGCCACGCACTACTGGAAGGTAGGCGTCGAGGCGTACGCTACGTCGTGGTCAGCATGTGCGTCGGCGGCGGCATGGGCGCCGCCGGGCTGTTCGAGGTGATCTGATGAATATCCCCGCAGCGACCGGGATGTCGCTGCGGGGAGTCAGGCGCGATCCTGCCTGCGCGCCGCCAAAATGGCGTCATAACGACTCGACACCTCGAGCTTGGAGAATATGTTGCGCAGGTTCCACTTCACCGTCTGCAGGCTGAGATTGAGGGTCAGTGCGATGCGCTTGTTCGACATCGACTGCTCCAGCAGCCCGAGAATTTCCCGCTCACGCTTGGTCAGCAGTGAATCCACCCGGCTGACCACCGGACTTTCCACAGCTACCGGCGCCCGCACCTCCGTTGCCTGTCCCGAAACAATGGCAAGATAACCGTCCAGCTCGGCATCCCCGGCCATGCCCAGTTTCGCCAGCAAACCGCGCAACGGCTCGCCTTCATCGATGAAGGTCCTCTGCAACCCCAGCCGATACCCCATCGCCAGAGCCGAGCGCAGGCACTCACGCGATTCCTCTTCGCGTAGCGACTGGGCCAGCGCCATGGCCCGCAGCAACTCGGTCTGCACTCGCCACAGACCACGGTTGTAATCGGCGGCGAGGCGGTCAGCCTCGTCCAGCACACGCAGGGTCATTTCCGGTTGACGGCGAGCCATGGCTACACGCGCCGTGGACCACACGGCGAGCACGGCAATCTCTGCCTGGTGAGGCCCTGGCTCGCGGTGATCGCGGCGCAGGTCATCGAGGTTGACCTGCAAGGACTCGGCGAAGCGCCAGTCGCCACTCGCTAGAGCAATGCGAATCTGCTCCGCCAGCATGTGCGCCACACCGCGGTCGTAGCCCAGGGTGCGGAAGTGCTCTTCCTGCTGCTTGAAGTACTCCAGCGCTTGCCGCGGCGCCTCCTGCAGCCATTGCAGACGGCCATGGCAACGGGCCAGATTGATCATGTATTGCGGAGCGGAGAGCCGCAGTACGTCCATGCGGTTAGCCAGTGCCTCGCGGGCGTCGTCGAGCCGCCCCAGCTCGTAGAACACTGGCGCAACCTGGGCCGCCAGGCTGCAGGCGCTCACCGAGCGGCGCCCGTGCACCATTTCCGCCTCCAGCAGCAGACGGGCACCGATACGCTCGGCCTCCAACATGTTGCCTTCGTACAGCGACACCATGATCGACGAGGTCATGGCGATGAAGGCCATCTCGTCCTGGCTTTGCCGTACGGCCCGCGCCAGTACCGAATGGCCGAAGCGCCGCGCCTCGGAATAGCGCCCTGCGGAAACCAGGCCGTTGACGTAGACGCTGTAGCGCAACTGCTCGAGAAAGGCGTTATCCAGCGCGGTGCTGGCCAGCGGCGTCAGCAACCGCAGACTTTCACCGGGATCGTCGCGCTGCAGGGCCAGCGCTGCCTTGGCCAGGTCCAGCTGGACCGACCAACGTTGACCATGCTCGGTTCGTCCCAGGGCGGTCATCCAGATATCGGCCTTCTCAATGCGCAAAGTCAGCACGCAGGCCCAGATGCCGAGCAGGAGCAGGTCCGGGTGGTTAAGCAGGAAATCCTGTGGCACCCGTTCCAGCCAGTGCATGAACTGGTTGAGCTGGGTGATGTTGTTGAGCGGTGGTGGCACGCGGCCCAGTAGTTCCACCACATAGTCGAAATCGCAGGTCAGTAGCGCATGGCTCATGGCCTCGCCCACCAGGCCGGCGGCTTCGAACCACTCGGCAGCGCGCCGGTGCAGGACACGCTGGTCAACGGCGGTACGGTCCAGGCGCTGACTGAGGAACTCGACGAACATCGGGTGCAGGCGGAACCAGTGGTGCTCGCCGGGCACGTCCACCGGCAGCAGGAACAGGTTGCGCGCCTCGATGCCGCGCAACATCGCCTCGGCGTCGGCGGCACCGGTGACGAACTCGGCGACCTCGACGTTGATGCGGCGCAGGATGGAAAGCTTCTGCAGGAACTCCAGCAACTCCGCCGGCAGGTCCGCCAGCACGTCTTCCACCAGGTACGCGCCCAGATCCGCCCCGCCAGGGGTGGACGGCAGGCGCCGGCGAGGATTGGCCTTCAGGGAAATCGACAGCAGTTGCAGACCGATCGGCCAGCCGTTGGTCTGTTCGTGCAGCGCGTGAGCGGTATCGACGCTGATCGCCGGATCAAGGTTGGCCCGCAGGAAGGAATGGGACTCACGAAAATCGAAGGTCAGCTCCGCGCAGTCGAGCTCGCACAGATCACCCCGAGCCCGCCATCGACCCAGCTGCAGATCCGGAGCGAGTCGAGTGGAGAGAGCCAGGTGCAGGTTGTGTGGAGCGCTGTCCACCAGCGCCTGGATCAGCCGCGTGATCCGTGGGTCGGTGGCCAGATGGAAGTCGTCGATGATCAGGTACAGCTCGTCGCCAACGCGCGCCAGCTGGTTGATCAGCAGGGCCGGGATCAGCTGCGTGCCTTCCTCCAGCACGCTGACCGGCGAGATTTCACTGTCGTCGAGCACGCCAACCTGGTGCAGCGAGCCCACCAGGTTGGCGTAGAAGGCCTCCAGGCTGTTGTCGTCCACCGACAGCGTCAACCAGGCCACCGCCGCGCCCTCTTTCAGCAGAGCCTGGCGCCACTGCGCGAGCAGGGTCGTCTTGCCGAACCCGGCGCCGCCGGTAACCAGGAAAAGGCGGCTGTGATTGGCCTCCTGCAAATGCTCGAGCAGGTGCTCACGCAGGACGCTGTGGCTACTGATACGCGGTGGCGCGAACTTGGTGCTGAGCATGGTGGGTAGGGTCGCCGTGATCTGCTGGAGGGAAGTCCGGGGGCCTGTGGCCGTGTTCCTGCATCGTGAGCAAAGGCGCGTGAGCTGTCCAGAGACAGCGAGCACATCGCAAACCACCGCTGCCTGACATTGCTACCCGTCGATTCAATCATCCTGGCCGATGGCCCACCCCACTCCTGTCGAGTGGGGTGGGCCATCGGCCAGGGTCCCTCGCTCCGATAGCCCGCCCGTCCCAAAGGGAGTGGGCCTCGCTGCTATCCCGATCCACAGGAGGGGGGCGCGCCAGCCAGGCGGCTGCCTAGCATGACGACTGTTTTCGACACCACAAGGAGTCCTGTCGTGCCCCACCGTACCCCCCTGCCCCGCCCCACTGGCGAGGGCCTGCCGATCACCTGGCGCGCGGACCAGCCGGACCGCGACGCGAGCGCTTTCCTGCGCATGTTCAACCTGGCCACCCGCGTCAAGCCCTTCGACGCCTATTCCCTGGACGACATCCGCGAACTCTGGCGCCTCACCGCCCTGGCGCTGAGCCACCGCCCGGCGCTCCCCAGCGTTCACCAGCATCATTTCGAAGGCCCCGGCGGCCAACTCAACGTGCGCGTCTACAAACCGAGCGATGACGATACCGTCCGCCCGGCTTTCCTCTGGATATACGGCGGCGGTTTCCTCGTCGGCGGCCTGGACACGGCGGACTCGATCTGCCGCAACATTGCTCTGCAAGCCGACTGCATCACGGTCGCCCTGAGCTACCGGCTCGCCCCGGAGCACGGCCTGGACGCCAGCCGCGAGGACTGCATGGCCGGTCTGGACTGGGTCCTCGAACATGCGCAAGAGCTGGGCATCGATGCCAGCCGGCTGGCCATTGGCGGCGAATCGGCGGGCGGCAACCTCGCCGCGGTGATGGCCCAGGAAGCCCGACGCCGGGAACTCGAACTGGCGTTGCAAGTGCTGGTCTATCCGGCCACCGAGCTGGAAGAGTCCTTCCCATCCCTGCGCGAGAACACCGACGGCTACATGATCACCGCCGACATGCTTGGCCACATGCAACGCATCGTCGCCGGTGTCGTCAGCGATCTGGACCTGAGTTCGCCCTGGCTGTCGCCCCGCCGAGAGAAGGACCTGCGCGGTCTGGCGCCAACCGTGATGGTCAGCGCCGGCTTCGACCCCATCCGAGATGACGGTCTGGAGTACACCGCGCGCCTGCGCCAGGCGCAGGTGCCGGTGCAACTGCTGCACTATCCCGGGCAGTTCCATGGCTTCCTCAATTTCGACGCCATCAACAGCGGTGCCGCCGACGCCCTGCAGCGCATCGCTTCGGCGCTGGCCCAGGCATTCGCTGGCGAACACCCCAACATCACCCTGGAAATAGCCGACCCGGTATCGGATCGCAACCTGCTCGGTGAAGGCCGCGCCACCGCCCTGAACCTGTGGAATGCCACGGATGGCTGGCGCGACACGCTGCTGACGCGCATCAACCCACGCCTCGCGCGCGCCACCCGTTGGGCCCTTCGCCCGTACACAGTCACCTCTAGCTCCCTGCGCCGCTATCTGCAGGACAAAACCTCGCATGAGGCCGTGCAAACCTATCCCATCGATGCCTGAACAGGAGCCTCCAGCATGACGACTTCACGCTTACCCGACCCGTTGCAGCTCTGCCGCGAGGCGTTGAACAAGCTCGAGAGCGGCATCAACGGCTTCGCTTCGCGCAAGATGGACTCTCCCGAGTTCGGTCGCCGAATGTCCTCCTGCACCCGCGTCTCCAGCGGGGCCCGCTACCTGGCCGAGCGTTCCGTCGCTCGCCTGCTGGAGCGCCTGGACCTACCCAGCCGCCAGGAGGTGCGTGAACTGGCCGATGCGGTTCGACGGATCGAGGACAAGCTCGACCAACTGCTCCCCGATATGGGCCCCAAGGCACTGACGCCCCGCCCTCCGCGCAGTCGTCGGCCACTGGAGATGGAGCCGGGCGTGGCCTTGTCGAACGCCCGGCAGCGCGCCAAGCGCCCCGCCACCCATAACAAGAGGAAGCCATGACATGCCCTTCCAGGAGAGTTTCAAGGAGCGTTTTAAAACCGAAGCCCGCCGGATGCTGCAACGTCGGCGTAACGCACTGGACTATCTGAGTTCGCCCGGCCCGGCCATGGGCGAAACGCCCAAGCGTCTGCTGCATCGCCGTGGCACCCTCAGCCTGTACCACTATCACTCGACGGCGGACGAGGTGTATCGCGTACCGATACTGCTGGTCATGGCCACCACCAACCGTGCCTACCTGTTCGACCTCGCCAAAGGGCAGAGCCTCATCGAGTTTCTCCTGCACCGTGGTTACGACGTCTACGTCATCGACTGGAACCCGCCCACCCACGCCGAGAAGCACCTGAAGATCGAGAACTACGTACTCGACTTCCTCCCCGACTGCGTGCGCCGCGTTCAGCAGGATGCCGGCGTGGAAGAGGTCACGCTGGTCGGCTACTGCATGGCCGGCATTCTCGCGTGCATCTATGCCGCGTTGCACCCGAACGCGCCGCTGAAGAACCTGGTGTGCTTCACCACCCCCATCGACTGGAGTCAGCTCGGTTGGGCCAAGGCCTTGGCGGACCCGAACAGCCTGGATATCGATGAACTGGTCGAACGCCTGCCGATCATCCCGGCAAAGATGATCGAAAACTCCTTCGACCTGCTCCGCCCGGCAGGCCGCGTGGCCGGTTGGCTGCGCCTGTGGGACAACCTCTGGGACGAGCAGTACGTCAGGGGCTACCGCATGATGACCGGCTGGGGTGCCGACTCCCTGCCCCTGGCGGGCGACTACTACCGGCAGCTCACCAAGGAGCTGGTGTGGAAGAACGGGTTGGTCGAAGGCACCTTGCGCATCGGCGGACGGTTGGTGCGACTCGAGAAGATCAAGGTCCCGCTGCTGCACATCCTGGCCGAGCACGACACCCTGGTGCCACCGGCCAGCGGCGAGCCCCTGCTGAAAATGGTCGGCTCCACCGACAAGGAAGAAATGATCATTCCCGGCGGGCACGTCAGCCTGGTCGCCGGCCCTTCGGCCATCAAGCGCATGTGGCCATCACTGGATCTCTGGTTGGGGAAACGCTCCATATGAAAAAGCCTGCTTCGCGCCACTATCCTCGCCGCCTCGAACTCAATGGCACCTCTGTCGACTTCCGCCTGATGACGACGGACGACGCTGCCGCACTCACCGGCTTCATTGGCCAGCTTCCGGTCCACGACCTGCTGTTCGTACGCCGCGACATCAGCCACCCGAAAGTCATCGCGGCGTGGCTGAGCTCCCTGGGCGAGCAGGTCACCAGCTTGGCCGCCTATGCCGGCGACCAACTGGTGGGCTGCAGTGCCGTGGTAGTCGACAGTTGGTCCTGGTCGGCCCATGTCGGCGACCTGCGCATCCTCGTGGCGCCCGAGTGGCGCGGTGTCGGCCTGGGCGGGGTGCTGATCCGCGAAAGCGTCAACCTCGCGGTCAGCCAGGGCCTGGAAAAACTGACCGTGCAGATGACGGTCGACCAAAGCGCGGCGATAACCGCCTTCGAGGCGCTGGGCTTCCAGCCCGAGTCGGTGCTGCGCAACCACGTCAGGGACCATGAAGGGCACACCTATGACCTCGCCCTGCTGAGCCTGGATGTCAATGAACTGAACGCTCTCGCCAGCGGCAAGGGCATGGTCACGGCGATGAACGACTGACGAAAAATGGGGCAGCTAAAGCTGCCCCATTTCCTGCCTTGCTTCACCCTCGCTCTAAGCGATATTGCGCGAATGTTTCTCCCAGAAGGGTTTGCGCAGCTCGTTCTTCAGCACCTTGCCAACGCCTGACAGTGGCAGACCATTGCGGAACTCAACGCTACGCGGACACTTGTAGCCGGCGATCCTCTGCCGGCAGTGCTCGATGATATGGTCCACCGACACGTCCTCGCCGGGCTTGAGCACCACCACCGCATGCACGCTTTCGCCCCACTTGTCCGAAGGGATGCCGATGGCCGCGCACTGGGCAACCGCCGGATGGCTGGCGATGGCCGTCTCGACCTCCGCCGAGTAGACGTTCTCGCCGCCGCTGACGATCATGTCCTTGAGACGGTCGACGATGTAGACAAAGCCCTCGTCATCCATGTAACCGCCGTCACCGGTATGCATCCAGCCGTTGCGCAGCGCCTCGGCGGTCGCTTCCGGCTTCTTCCAGTAGCCCAGCATCACCTGCGGGCCACGGACGATGATTTCGCCGACCGTGCCCTTCGGCACTTCGTTGCCTTCACCATCGATGATGCGCACTTCCGCACAGGCCACCGGCCGACCGGCCGAGTACATCCTGCCGCTCGCCTGGTGCTCGGCGCTGTGATACTCGGCGTCGAGCATGGTGCCGCCGGTAGTCAGTTCGGTCATGCCGTAACCCTGGAAGAACCCCGCTGACGGGAAGGCCGGGCAGGCGCGATCGAGCAGCGCAGGCGAAATCGGTGAGGCGCCGTAGATGACGTGGCGAATCTGCTCCAGTGGGAGCTGCGCCAGTTCAGGGTTGGCGTCGCGGGCATCGAGCATCATCTGGATCATGGTCGGCGCCAGCATCACATCGGTGATGCCCTCGGCCAGGACCATGCGCACCGCCGCTTCGCCGCTGAAGGCCGGCAGCGGAACGTGAATGCCGCCGGACACCATCAGCCCGTACAGGGCGGAAAAGTCGGCCAGATGGAACATCGGCATGGCATGCAGGAGCACGGTGTCGTTGCGATAGAAGCCCTTCGCCATGGCAGCATAGCTGGCATAGGCGAGGTTGTTGTGGCTGATCATCACGCCCTTGGGGAAGCCGGTGGTGCCGCCGGTGTAGAAGATCCCGAGCAGCGCATCGCCACCACGACGCACGTCTTCCACGGCCACCGCGCTGGCCAGCAGCGCCTCATAGGACAGCATGCCGGGCGGCGTCTCACCATCGCCGGCATAGATCACCGTACGGACCGTTCCAGCCTGCGCGGCGACCGTCTGGCCAACTTCGACGAAGGCATCGTCGACGATCAGCAGGGTGCATTCGGAGTCATCCAGCGAGTAGAGAATTTCCGTGGGGCTCCAGCGCGTATTGACCGGATTCAGCACGCCACCGCCCCAGGGCACGCCGAACACGTATTCGATATAGCGTTGCGAGTTTCGCGAGAGCATCGCGACGCAGTCGCCGCTGGCCATTCCCAGCTTGCGCAGCGCGCCAGCCAGGCGAGCGATGCGATCATGCAGTTCGAGGAAGGTGACGCTGCGCCCCTGATAACGGATGGCGGTCGCCTGAGGACGCTGTTGCAGGTGGCGATGCAATCCCTGGGTGATGTACATGTCGTTCTCCTGTCTTGTTCTTGTTAGGAGTGCACCTGGCAGCAGGATGGCAGCCTTGCCCTGCCCTTGCCCACCAGGGGCGTGCACTCCGTCGGATACACGGATTTCAGGCCGGAGGCCACTGCTTCATTTTTCTCCGCTTTGGAAATGCATCGAACGGTGACGCCGTGCAGACGCCACCATTCGTTTATCGCTAGCGCTTCAGGCTGGTCTACAGTGAGCGGCCGACCAGCTCACGCTGGATTTCGTTGGCGCCTCCGTAGATGCGTGCCACTCGCGAGTCCGAGAACATCCGTGCGATGGGGTACTCGTTCATGTAGCCGAAGCCACCGAAGAACTGCAGGCAACGGTCCACCACTTCGCACTGGCGGTCGGTCAGCCAGAACTTGCCCATCGAGGCCAGGGTGGTATCCAGGGTGCCATCCACCCAGCGCTGCACGATCAGGTCGCAGAAGGTCCGCGAGGCCATGACGATCGCCTTGATCTCCGCCAGCTGGAAGCGGGTGTTCTGGAACTCCAGGATCGACTTGCCGAAAGCCTTGCGCTCACGGGTGTAGTCCACGGTGAGGGTGAAGGCCCGCTCCATGGCTGCCGCCGCGGCGATGGCGATTTCCGCGCGCTCGTAGGGCAGTTGCTGCATCAACTGGTAGAAGCCCTGCCCTTCCACGCCGCCCAACAGGCAGCTCGCCGGCACTTCACACTCGTCGAAGAACATCTCCGAAGTGTCCTGGCCCGGCAGACCGACCTTGTCCAGACACTGGCCACGGATGAAGCCCGGCGTTTGGGTATCGACGATGAACAGCGAGATGCCCTTGGAGCCCTTGGCCTCGGTGTCGGTCTTGGCGATCACTACGACCATGTCGCTGTTCTGGCCGTTGCTGATGAAGGTCTTCGAGCCGCTGATGACGTACTTGTCACCCTTCTTCACGGCACGGGTGCGCACGCCCTGAAGGTCCGAACCGGTCCCCGGCTCGGTCATCGCAATGGAAGTGATGATCGCCCCGGAAGCGATGCCCGGCAGCCACTGGCGCTTCTGCTCCTCGGTACCGCTGGCGAGGATGTAATGGCCGACGATGTGGTTGATGCCCAGGGCGATGCTCACGGCGCCGGCATAATTCAGCTCCTCCATGACCACCGCATAGTAAGCCGGCGAGCCATCGACGCCGCCGTACTCGGAAGGCATGTCCGGCAGGATCATGCCCATCTCGCCACAGGCCAGCCAGGATTCGCGGTCCGACCGGTGCTGCGCGCGCCACTTGTCCTCGTGGGGCAGCAGTTGTTCGCGGATGAAACGGCGGATGCTGTCGCGGAAAGCCTCCAGGTCGGCATCCATCCAGGGAGAGCGGTAATTTTCCAGGCGCATGTCGTTTTCCTCCGTCAGACGGTGCCGAGACCGCCGCCACAGACCAGTACCTGGCCCGAGACGTAGTTGGATTCAGGCAGGCAGAACAGGTACACCGCACCCGCCGCTTCGTCCGGCGTGCCGGGGCGGCCCAGCGGGCACATCTGCTTGCCGGCTTCGATGGCCGCGGCCTGGATACCAACCTTGATCTCGCGACCTTCGATGGTGACCGTCTTGCTGTTGTCGCCGGCCAGCGCCTGGGTCATGCGCGTTTCGATATGGCCGAAGGCGACCGCGTTGACGTTGACGTTGTAGCGCCCCCACTCCCGGGACAGGGTCTTGGTCATGCCCAGGATGCCGGCCTTGGCCGTGGAGTAGTTGGCCTGGCCCGCGCTGCCGGCAGCGGCCACCGAGGAAATATTGACGACCTTGCGGTAGACGGCCTTGCCTTCGGCAATTTCCTGCTTGGCCATGGCGCTGATGTGCGGCTGTGCAGCGCGCAGGATGCGGAACGGCGCGGTCAGATGGCAGTCGATGATCGCGTACCACTGCTCATCGCTCATCTTCTGGATGACGTTGTCCCAGGTGTAGCCGGCGTTGTTGATGATGATGTCGATGCCGCCGAAGCTCTCGAGAGCCGTCTTGACGAAGCGATCGGCGAAATCCACCGCCGTCACGCTACCGACACAGGCCACGGCTTCACCACCGGCGTTGCGGATTTCCGCAACCACTTCCTCGGCGGGGCCTGCGTCCAGGTCATTGATCACCACCCGAGCGCCTTCGGAGGCCAGTTTCAGGGCCACGCTGCGGCCGATGCCGCGACCGGAGCCGGTCACCAGCGCCACTTTTCCTTCAAGCTTGTGCATGTTGTTGTGTTCCTGCTGTGCAATGGGTTGGGTGGAAAATCAAGCCAGCGCCACGACGGCTTCGCCGATGACCTTGGCCTCGCCGTACTGGTTGGCACACTGGATTTCAAGGCGTACGCGCTTCTCGCCGTCCTGTTCGAACTTGTCCGCTACCCGGCCGGTGAGGTGCGGGATGTGGCCCAGTTGGGTGATGCCGACGAAGCGCACCGCCAGCCGGCGTAGGCGCGATTGCGGCACCCAATGGGTGAGCAGGCGCCCCAGATAGGCAACGGACAGCATGCCGTGGGCGAACACGTCGGGCTGACGGGCCTTGCGGGCGAAGTCGATATCGATGTGGATCTGGTTGTGGTCGCCCGAAGCGCCGGCGTAGAGCGCCAGCATGGTGCGATTGATCGGGCGCAGCTTGAGCAGCGGCAGCTGGTCGCCCACCTGAACGTCGCTGTAGAGGGGAATGTTCATCGATGGGCTACCTCAGCGCTGCACGAGCGAGGAACGGATGTCGGCGACGTGCTCGCCATCCTGGTTGGTGACGCGGGTTTCCTGAACCACGAACTGCAGCGCCCCGCCTTTCTTCTCGTAGACATCGACGATGCGTGTATCGAAGGTCAGGACATCGCCGGCAAAAGCCATGCGGTGGTAATCGAACTCCTGCTCGGCGTGGAGGATGCGGCCGAGGTCGAAGCCCATGACATCCTCGACGATGGCCTGGGCATTGCGGCCTTCACTTTCCAGGCACATGAGGAAACTCGGCGGTACCGGAATGGCCGGGTAACCGGCAGAGCGCGCGGCTTCGTCGTCGAAGTAGATCGGATCGGTTTCGCCGATTGCCTTGGCGAAGAAGCGCAGGCGGCCTTTTTCCACCTCGCTGGTGGTCACTCCGGTGGAGCGACCGATCAGGGATTTGTCTGCCATGTGCGCCTCCTCAGCCGCGCCCGTAGAGCGTCACGACACCGGCGCCACCCAGGCCGAGGTTGTGCTGCAGCGCATGCTGCAGGCCCTGCACCTGGCGCTTGTCGGCGGTACCGCGCAGTTGATGAGTCAGCTCGTAGCACTGCGCAAGGCCAGTGGCGCCCAGCGGATGCCCCTTGGACAGCAGACCGCCCGAGGGATTGACCACGACCTGGCCACCGTAGGTATTGTTGCCGTCCATGACGAACTTCTCGCCTTCGCCAACCTTGCAGAAGCCCAGGCCCTCGTAGGTCAGCAGCTCGTTGTGGGCGAAGCAGTCGTGCAGTTCGCAGACACGGATATCTTCCGGCCCAATGCCGGCCTTCTCGTAAACCTCGTAGGCGGCATCGTGGGTCATGCCGACGCCGACGATGTTGATCATCGAGGGCGGATCGAAGGCATCGGGCTTATCGGTGGCCATGGCCTGGGCCAGGATGGTCACGTCGGTACGCAGCCCGTGCTTGCGTGCAAAGCGTTCGGAGACGAGGATCGCTGCGGCGCCGCCGCAAGTCGGCGGGCAAGCCATCAGGCGCGTCATGACACCTTCCCAGACCACCTGGTCGGCCATCACGTCCTCGGTGGTGACCACCTTGCGGAACACCGACATCGGGTTGTTGGCGGCATGCCGGCTGGCCTTGGCGCGAATCGCCGCGAAGGTCTCCATGCGCGTGCCGTGCTTTTCCATGTGCTCCTTGCCGGCGCCGCCGAAGAACATCAGCGCGCCCGGCATGCCAACGCCCTCGGGAATCACCTCGGCGGCGGCCTCGAAGCCCTTGCCGGTGGTGATCGGGCGATCGGTCCAGTGATTTTTCAGTGCGCCGGGCTGCATCTGTTCGAAACCAAACGCCAGGGCGCAGTCGACCATGCCGCTCTCCACGGCCTGGCGGGCCAGGTAGAGCGCGGTGGAACCGCTGGAGCAGTTGTTGTTGACGTTGATGACCGGGATACCGCTCATGCCGACTTCATACAGGGCCGACTGGCCGCTGGTGGAGTCGCCGTAGACGTACCCGGCGTAGGCCTGTTGAATCAGATCGAAACTCAGGCCGGCATCCTTCAGCGCGAGACGCACGGCTTCGGCTCCCATCTCGATATAGGTGCCGCTGGCGCCGGGCTTGGCAAAGGGAATCATGCCCACACCGGCTACATAGGTTTTCTGCGACATCGTGCTCTCCAGTGATCTATGTGTGAAGGGCACGCCTCGACCAGCGCACCTTGCAGCCATGGTCTGGCATGGCGGTCGGGCTGTATCCCGCCCAGGATGGGTGGGCAACCCACCCCTTCCCTCAGGCGATGGTGCCCGCCGCGCGCAGCGTGGCGACCGCCGCGTCATCCAGCCCCAGTTCATGAAGTACCTCCAGCGTCTGCTCACCATTGCCGCTGCGAGCGCCTGCGGCGGACGGTGTGCGGCTGAAGCGCGGCGCGGGCCCCGGATAGCTCCCTTGATCGTCATGCATGAAGGTGCCGCGAGCGCGCAGATGCGGGTGGTTCGGCGCCTCGGCAAAATCCAGCACCGGGGCGAAGCACACATCGGTACCTTCCAGCAGCTGACACCACTGGTCGCGGGTGCGTGTACGGAAGATCGCTTCCAGCTTGCAGCGCTGGCTCGGCCAGCGCGCGCGGTCCCATTGCAGATCGAACTCCGGATCACTGATCTCGCACAGCTCCAGCAACTGCCGATAGAACTGCGGCTCGATGGAAGCGATGGAGATCAGCCGGCCGTCGGCGCAGCTGTAGCAACCGTAGAAAGGCGCACCGCCATCGAAGAGATTGCTGCCGCGCTCGCGCCATTCGCCCTGACGGCGGAACTCGTAATACATGGTCGACATCAGCGCCACACCATCGGTGATCGCCGCATCCACTACCTGCCCCTTGCCCGAGCGTTGCGCCTCGAAAAGCGCTGCCAGCACGCCGGCCACCAGGAACAGCGCGCCGCCGCCCATGTCGCCCACCAGGTGCAACGGCGGCGTCGGCTCGCGGTCGGCGTGGCCCATGGCATGCAGAGCGCCGGTCAGCGCGATGTAGTTGAGATCATGCCCGGCCACCGGCGCCAGGCTGCCACTCTGGCCCCAACCGGTCATGCGCCCGTAGACCAGTCGCGGGTTGCGCTGCAGGCAAACCTCCGGCCCCAGCCCGAGGCGTTCCATGACCCCCGGACGAAATCCCTCGATCAGCACGTCGGCACCGTCGATCAGTGCCAGCAGCACTTCGGTAGCACCCGGCTTGCGCGGGTCAATGGCGATGCTGCGGCGTCCCCTGCCGACGACACTGTCATCGCCATTGAGGAAGCCGGAGGTCAGGCGGTCCACACGAATGACCTGCGCCCCCATGTCCGCCAGCATCATCGTGGCGAACGGCGCCGGGCCGATCGCATTCATTTCCACTACCCTGACACCGTTCAAAGGCCCAGCCATGCCCTGTCCTCTCTTGTTGCTCTACCATCGCCACAGTTGAACAACGGCCAGCGCCGCTGCGATAAGGAACACTAAATCGCGCCGGAGCCGGGGCAATCGCTCGAATGGCTGAGGCAGAACAATTCGCTCCGTGGCAAGGTTCGCGTGGCATGGCACTATGCGCACAGCCCTCGTTTCGGATTGTCGGAGCCCTACCTCATGGCCGAGCAGCAGCCCCTTCTGACGCTACTGGCACGAAAGCCCGCGGACACCGCCAAGGACGGCGGAGCCTACGCTCCGTCCAGCGGCACCGAGCTGCTGCTCGGCAGGCTCCAGGCACCCTTGCTGGCCAGAGCGCAATTGCTGCGTGAGCGCCTGCTTACGCGCATCGAGTCGCGGCGCGACGCTCGCCTGGTGCTGATCCGCGCCCCGGCCGGCTTCGGCAAGTCCACACTGATGGCCCAGCTGTTCGCCTCCCGCAGTGACTGCGCCTGGCTGAGCCTCGACGCCAGCGACAACGATCCACGGCAACTGGCGCAAGTGCTGTCGCTGAGCCTGCGCGGGTTGCTGGGCGACAGCGTTCCGGCTGTCGCGCTGGAGACTCCGTCCCTGCTTGAACTGGGGCAGTTGCTGGCACGCCTGGCCGCCACCGGCAGAGCGCACACGCTGTTCCTCGACGAATTCGAGGCCCTGCAATCACCCGATGCGCTGGAACTGCTGCGCGAACTCTGGGAGGCCTTCCCTCCCGGCAACCAGTTGGTTATCGCCAGCCGCAGCACGCCGAACCTGCGACTGGGCAACCTGCGGGCACGCGGCGAATTGCTCGAACTGAATGCCGAGGCGATGCGCTTCGAGCTCGATGAAACCCGCCACTATCTCCACGGAAGACTGGGTTCGAGTCTTTCAGAGCATGCGGTCCAGACCCTGCAGACGCGCACCGAGGGCTGGGTAACAGCCCTGCACCTGGCGGCGCTGTCCCTGCAGGACCGTCGTGATCCCGGTGCCTTCATCGCTACCTTCAGCGGCTCGCAGCACGAACTGGCCGAGTACCTGACCGAAGACATCCTCAGCCAACTGCCGCCGGAGCTGGGCGAATTCCTGCTGCGCACCAGCCTGCTGGAACGTTTCTGCGCCCCACTCTGCGATGCGCTCTGCGGGAGCCAGGACAGCGCGGGGCAACTGGAGATGGTGCAACGCCAAGGCCTGTTCCTGATTGCCCTGGACGGTCGCGGCGAGTGGTTCCGCTACCACCGCCTGTTCGCCGGTTTCCTGCGCGACGTGCTGTCACGCCGCCAGCCTGAACTGCTCGGCACGCTGCATCGCGCGGCCGCCGAGTGGCACCTGCGCTACGGGTCGCCACTGGCGGCCGTTGAACACCTGTTGCAGGTCGACGAGGCCAGCGCCGCCATGGACCAGCTGGAAGCCCACCTCGACACCCTGCTCGACAGCGGACGCTTCCGCGCCCTGCTGCGCTGCCTGGACCAACTGGCGCCGGCACTGATCGACCAGCGTCCACGGCTAGCCATGGTGCATGCCTGGATGCTCCTTCTCGCGCGTCGCTACCAGCAGGCATTGCAGGTGATAGAGCGCAATCCGCAGACTGCTGAAAGCGAGATTGTTCGCTGCCTGTTGCTGGCGTTCAGCGATCAGTTCGAAGCTGCCAGCCAGGCCGCGCAACCCCTGTTCGAGGGCCTTCCGGAAGTCGAACTGCAGCAACGCGGAGTGCTCGGCAGTTGCCTGGCGTACAGCCTGGTCGCCTGCGGCCAGGTGGAGGCGGCTCGCGCGGTACTGGCACAACTGACGCAGACCGCAGGTCGGATGACACTGGTCGTGGTTCAGTCCGTGTCCGACGTCATCGAGAGCGTGATCGACCTGATGCAAGGGCACCTCGTGGCGGCTCGTGCTCGCGCAGAGGCGGCCGCGCAGCACCATCAGCAAAACGGCGATGAGCAATGGCTGGCCGGGCGCATCTCGGTGGACACCATGCGCGCACTGACCCTCTACGAGGCGGGAGAGCTCGAGCAAGCCCGGCATATCCTGATCCACACGGCGCCATCAGCGACACTCAGCGCCGGGCCGGATGTCCTGATCACCAGCCACATTACCCTTGCGCGCATCGCCCACGCCAAAGGCGATCGCACAGCCTGGGTGCACCATCTCGCCGGCCTGGAGCAACTGGGACGCCAGGGCGGCCCGAGCCGCCTGCTCTATGCCACCTGGCTTGAGCGCGCGCGCGTCGCCACCCTTGACGGTCATCTGGAACAAGCCGCCCAGGCCTTGCGTTCTGCGGAGTTCAACAACGGCTGGGAGCGGCCGGGCATCATGCTCTACAGCTGTGACACCGACACCCTGTTCATCGCCCGGCAACGCTGGCGAATCTCTCGTGGCGACCTCAGCACGGCCATCGCTGAGCTACGCGAGGCCATCGGCGAGGCGCAGCGGCAACAGCGAAATCGGCGCGTGCTGAAATTTCGCTTGCTGCTGGCCATGGCGCTGGATGGCCTGGGCCGGCAGGAGGAAGCCTTCGACGCCCTGCTGCCAGCGCTGCAATGGGCCAGCCACGAAGGGTTCGTGCAGACCTTCCGGGAAGAAGGCGAACGCCTCGCACAGCTATTGCAGCAATGGATTGTCAAGCTGGGGCCTGCCTGCAGTAGCCTGGATATTTCGGCCGACTATCTCCACCAACTACTGCAGGAGGCTGGCAACCAGGGTGGCGGCGAGAGCTCCGATACGCCACCTCTGAGCCCCCGAGAACTGGATGTGCTACGCCTGCTGGCCGGGGGTGGGCGCAACCAGTTCATCGCCGATCACCTGTGTCTGTCGCTGCACACGGTGAAGACCCACCTGCGCAACATCAGCGGCAAGCTCGGCGCCGAAGGCCGCACCGAGGTCATCGCCATCGCCCGCGCCCGCCGGCTGATCGACTAGGCCAGCAAACCCAGCTCCCGTGCCCGCCGGACGGCCTGGGTGCGACGCTTCACACCCAGCTTGTGGTTGATGTGAATAGTGTGGGCCTTCACCGTATTCAGCGAGATGAACAGGCGCCCGCTGATTTCCAGGTTGGTCAGCCCCTCGGCCATCAACCGCAGCACCCCCATCTCCCGTGGCGTGAGCACCCGCGCCAGGGTCACATCCGGCAGTTCTTCAAGGCAGCCACAAGCCGTTTCAACGGCGCCGCTGCGCAAGGCCACCGCAAGCACGGATCTCGGCCGAGGCCGGGTGAGCCCGGCAAAGCCCAACCGCTCGCAGCTTTCCCGCCAGCTACGCGAAGCCTCCAGTGCGGCCGCCCGATGCCCCAGCCCCTCCAGTGTGAGTGCCAACACCTGCTCTGCGCGGTAGCGCAAGGACGGCGCATTCAAGGGTGGAAGGACACCGGAGACGGCCAGGTCGGCCACCACACGGCGCACCGGCCCCAGTATTTCCACCCAGCGCTGCTGGCGCGCCAGCAGCCTCAATGTCTGTACGCCGAGCACCGGCTCGTAGCAAAGCGAATCCGCCCGCAGGCACTCCAGATGCCGACGCACCTCGCGCAGGTGCACCTCGGCCTGGGGCGCGTCGCCGTGATACATGGCCACCTCGGACAAGCCCAGTCCGGCATGCAGTATGAACGGGTCGCTGCACCGCCTCGCATAAGCGAAGCCGCGCCGGTAGAGTGCCTCGCCGCGATCCGCGTCTGCGTTGAGAGTGGCCAGTTCCGCCTGCAACAGCAGCAGCCTGCCGATCAGCAAGGGATACTCGGCGCCCTGCCCACTCAACAGGGTGAAATCGTGGTGCAGCAACTCCTCGGCCAATGACCACTCGCCAGTCAGGATCAGTAGCCGGATACGGTCCGTGTCGACCAGTATCTCGCTGGCCAGACAGCCCTGCCGACGGGCCAGCCCGACGACCTTGTCGAGTAGCGCCTCGGCCTGCGCCACCTGCCCTTCCGACATGGCGATACGCGCCAGCGTCGAATAGCACAGATGGATGGAATGCCAATCCCGCGCGTCGAGATGCTCCAGCGCGGAGCGGCAATGCAGCCGTGCGCGTTCGGCTTGCCCCTGCAATCCGAACAAGGTGCCCTGCAACGCCTCCCAGTTGGCGAGCATGCGCCGCTGATGCGGCGCACAGGGTTGTGGCAACTGTCGACCCAGGCGGTCGATACAGGCCTGCGCCTCGTCCAGCCGCCAACCGATGAGCAACGCCTGGGCGTTGAGATAGATCAGGAATGGCGTGCTTTCCAGCAGGTTCGGTGAAAGCCGTTCGCGCCAGCTCAGCCA
The DNA here is from genome assembly GCF_002796985.1 of Pseudomonas sp. GTDB lineage: Bacteria > Pseudomonadota > Gammaproteobacteria > Pseudomonadales > Pseudomonadaceae > Pseudomonas. The sequence goes on from NZ_PEKX01000004.1 coordinate 173,508, forward strand.
GCTGTGCAGGTGCTGACCGGCGAACAGCCAGGCCAGCGGAACACGCTCCATATAACTGGCAGCAGTCTCCACCTGCCCTTCCTGCAAAGCCAACTCCACTGCATCGCCGACGAAGCCGGCCTCACGCAGCAATCGACAGGCCTGAAGGCGCAGACGGCTCACCTCGCGCGCCGGCAACTCGTCGAGCAGCGCTCGTGCCACCACGGGGTGCAGGTGCCACCAACGCGCTTCGGCATCCAGCGGCGACATCACTCCCAACGTGAGCAACTGCGAGGCAAAGTCCCTGCTCGCATCCAGCTCCGGCCAGAGCTCAACGCACAGCGGCGCCGACAGCCTGGGCAAGTGCGCGATGCCGCAAAGCATGGAGCGCTGCACGTCGCTCATGCGCAGCAGCAGCTCATCACGGATGTACTCGCGCTGCCGCAGCGCCACCGGCCGGATCGGATCATCCAGCCCTGGCAGCCCCAGCCGCACCATCGCGCACCAACCCAACGAGGCCTCCCAGAGCTCCTCGGCAAAATCGTCAGGATGAGCACTGGCAAGCAGCGGCAGCAAACGGCTGAACTCCTCACGTGTGAGCGCCAAGCTGTCGGGCCCCAGCTCGACAGCACCGCCTTCCAGCGCCAGCCGTGCCAGCGGCCAGTTCGGACGTTGCCGGGTGCTGACCCACAAGCGCAGCGGAACCTCCGCCTCCAGCAACAGGCGCATCAGCCAGTCATCCAGTTCGACAGCGTTCGCCGGGTAATCATCAAGGATCAGGCAGAGGGAGGCGGAAGCCTGTCGCAGGCAGTCCAGCAGAACCTCCGGCGCCATGCGTCGGGCGAGCCCGAGCTGTTGCGCCAGCTGATCGGTGAAGTCCGCCAGCGACAACACTCGACCATGCAGGGACACCCAGCCGTAACGGGTTTCCGCCGGCATCTGCGCCAGGCTCTCACGCAGCAGCGCGGTCTTGCCGAAGCCACCTGGTGCATTGAGCAGGCACAGGCGGCGAGCAGCCAGTACCTGGCTGCTCAGGCGTTCGCGGGGCAGGTGAATGACCGGGCAGGAAACCGTAGGGAGTAGGAGGCTGGAAAGCGTCATGGCTCGGACACCGGATTGACTGTCAGTTGATCCTTGCCAGCCCGGCGACCTTTCACCATCAACCATTCGAGGTATTCGATCCAAACGGTGACAACACTGGTTACCATTCTTCCCCACGAGCGCTTCGCTCACCCCGCCCCCGGTATTTTCCAGCGTTGTCGCCGCATCAGGTAATGCGTGAAATTACCTGAACAGGCAATTCAGGGCCGTTGTTCGACTTCATAGCATTGTCACTCCACTGACTCATCGAGCGCTTCACTGGAGTACCGCATGACCACAAGAACAACAAAGAACAGCGCATTCCAGCCGCGCCTTCTGGCCATCACCGTCGCAATGACCTGCGGCTCGCAGGCCGGGGCCGTCGACTTCAACATCGGGGAGATCGAAGGCAAGTTCGACTCATCGCTGACCTTCGGCAGCAGCTGGTCCACCACCGCGCCGGACAAGCAGTTCATCTCGAACAGCAACTCGATGGGCGTGCATGGCGGCAAGTCGTCCTCGCGCACCACCGATGACAACCGTTTGAACTTCAAGAGCGGCGAGAACATCTCGACCATCGTCAAGGGCCTGCACGACCTCGAACTCAAGTACGGCGACAGCGGCGCCTTCCTGCGCGGCAAGTACTGGTACGACTTCGAACTCAAGGACGGCCACCAGCACTTCTACGATATCGACGACTCCGGTCGCGACCAGGCGGCCAAGAGTTCCGGCGCGATGTTCCTCGACGCGTTCGTCTACCACAACTACAACCTCGGCAACCTGCCCGGCAACGTGCGCCTGGGCAACCAGGTGGTGAACTGGGGCGAAAGCACCTTCATCCAGAACGGCATCAGCTCGATCAACCCGCTCGATGTCGCCGCCCTGCGCCGACCAGGCTCGGAAGTGAAGGAAGGCCTGGTACCGGTGCCGATGTTCTATGTCTCCCAAGGGCTCACCGAGAACATCACCGCCGAAGCCTTCTACCAGTTCAAATGGGAGAAGACGGTCACTGACAACTGCGGCACCTTCTTCGGCACCGATGGCGTGGCCAAGGGCTGCGATGATCGCCTGGTCACCGCTGGCTATGACCTCGCGCCGGGGGATGCCGCCAACAAAGGCGGCGCTGCTGCATTGGCGGCCATGCAGGACGATGCCTACATCCCGCGCGCCAAGGACAACGACCCACGCAACAGTGGCCAGTACGGCATGGCTCTGCGCTGGTTCGTACCGGAGCTGAACGAGACCGAGTTCGGCGCCTACGCGATGAAGTACCACAGCCGCAGCCCGTTCCTCAGCACCGTGCGCACCACCAATACCAACGCAGCCAACCCCATAGCGTCGATTCGCGACGCCAAGTACTTCATCGACTACCCCGAAGACATCCGTCTCTACGGCCTGAGCTTCGCCACCAACCTGGCCGGCGTGTCCTGGGGCGGCGAGATGAGCTACCGGCCGAGCATGCCGCTGCAGCTCAATACCGCCGACCTGGTCAGCGCCACCCTGACGCCCGTGGGAAGGACTTCGCCGTCGCCGTTGTTCACTACCGGGTTCTCCAGCGGCACACCCGCCGGCGACACGATCAATGGTTACGACCGCAAGCCGGTGCTGCAGGTGCAAACCACTGTGACCAAGCTGTTCAACCAGGTGATGGGCGCCGACCGTCTGACTGTGGTGGGTGAAGTGGGCTACAACCGCATCAATGGCCTGGGTGACACCGACGGTACCGACCTGCGTTTCGGCCGCAGCCCCGCCTTCGGCTCGGGCATCCTGCCCGGCGCAGCGGGCGCGGCGACCTGCCGTGGCACCAACGTCGGCCTGCCGAACGCCAGCAACCCCGCACAGCAGTGCAACAGCCACGGTTTCTACACCACCGATTCCTGGGGCTATCGCATCCGCAGCCAACTGGATTACCCCAACGTGATCGCTGGCATCAACCTCGCGCCCAACCTCGCCTGGTCACACGACGTGGAAGGCACCGGGCCGAACTTCGAGGAAGGTGCCAAGGCCGTCAGCCTCGGCCTGAACGCCGACTACCAGAACACCTACACCGCCGCCATGAACTACACGACCTACTTCGACGGCAAATACAACACGATGACCGACCGCGACTTCGTCTCGCTGAGCCTGGGCGTGAACTTCTGACCGATCACCACGGAGACGCATGACCATGAAAAAACACTTAACTCTGGGCGGCGGTGCACTGGCACTGTCCCTGCTGGCCGGCGGCGCGCTGGCCGCCATTTCCCCGCAGGAAGCCGAACAGCTCGGCGGCGCCAAGCTGACCCCGACCGGCGCGGAAAAGGCCGGTAATGCTGACGGCAGCATCCCCGCCTGGACGGGTGGCCTCAAGCCCGGCGCCGCGCCGGTGGACAACGGTTTCCTCGGCGACCCCTTTGCCAGCGACAAAGCGCTGTTCACCATCACCGCGGCGAACGCCGAGCAGTACAAGGACAAGCTGACGCCCGGCCAACTTGCCCTGTTCAAGCGCTACCCCGACAGCTACAAGATCCCGGTCTACCCCAGCCACCGCAGCGCCTCGGCACCGCAGGCGGTCTACGACGCCATCAAGAAAGGCGCCACCCAGGTCGAACTGGCCAACGACGGCAATGCGCTGGCGCACTTCGAAACCCGCTACACGCCCTTCCCCATCCCCAAGAGCGGCGTGGAAGTCGTCTGGAACCACGAGGGGCGCTACCGTGGCACCAGCCTGGAACGCTACAGCGCCCAGGTCGTACCGCAGGTGAATGGCGATTTCACCGCCGTCGGCTTCAAGGAGAGCACCGGCTTCCCGCAGTTCATGAGCGACGTCGACCCGGTCAAGAGCGCCAACGTCCTCTACTACTACAAGCAGGAAATCATCGCCCCGGCGCGCCTGACCGGTACCGTGAACCTGGCCTACGAGACCCTTGACCAGATCAAGGAGCCACGTCAGGCCTGGACCTACAACGCCGGCCAGCGCCGCGTGCGCCGCGCCCCGGAAGTAGCCTATGACGGCCCCGGCAGCGCCGCCGACGGCATGCGCACCGCTGACAACTCCGACCTCTACAACGGCTCGCCGGACCGCTACACCTGGAAGCTGATCGGCAAGCGGGAAATCTACATCCCCTACAACAGCTACCAGCTGATGTCGCCCAAGCTCAAGCTGACCGACATCGTCCGCCCCGGCCACATCAACCCCGAACACACCCGCTACGAGCTGCACCGCGTGTGGGAAGTGGAAGGCACACTCAAGCCCGGCGCCCGCCATGTCTATGCCAAGCGCCACATGTACTTCGACGAGGATACCTGGATGCTCGCCGAGGTCGACCACTACGACAGCCGCGGCCAACTCTGGCGCGTCGCCGAAGGGCACCAGGCCAACGACTACCAGCAGGGCGTGGCGCTGTATGCCGCCCAAACCCTCTATGACCTGATCGCCGGCCGCTACCTGGCGATGAACCTGACCAACGAGGCCAAGCGCGGTACCCAGTACGACATGAAGTACTCCTCCACGGACTTCACCCCCGCAGCGCTGCGCAACTCCGGCATTCGCTGACCGCCAACGGGCGCTCCCTCATAGGAGCGCCCGTTGTCTTGCCCCGCCTACCTCTCCCTTCCCCGGTTCGGTTCCGTACCGAACGTCAAAACTTCCAGCGTCCTGTACAGGTCCACTGCTAGAGCCTGTTCGAGTGACACCCACTCGAAGAGAGGGGCGCAGCAGCGCATCCTTCCCACTTTAAATGGGCCTTCGCACAATCAGGGCCAGGCCGCGCCGTTGGCTGCACAGGAGTTCCAACATGAGTGAATACATTGCCCCGCTGCGCGATATGCAGTTCGTCCTGCGCGAGCTGCAACTGCTCGACACGTTGAACCGTCTGCCCGGCCAGGAGGAAATGAACGGCGAGTTGGTGGACGCCATCCTCACCGAAGCCGCGCGCTTCGCCCAGGGTGTGCTGGCGCCGCTGAACGTGATCGGTGATCGCCAGGGTGCCCGCTGGAAGGACGGTGACGTGCACACCGCCGAAGGCTGGCGCGAGGCTTATGGGCAATTCGCCGACAACGGCTGGAACGCCCTCTCCTGCCCGCCCGACTTCGGTGGCCAAGGCGCACCGCGGCTGGTATCAGCGCTGGCGGAGGAAATGTGGAATGCCGCCAACGTCGCCTTCGGCCTGTGCCCGATGCTGACCCGCGGCGCCATCGAAGCCATCGAGCTACGCGGTTCGGATGAACTGAAGCAGACCTGGCTGCCGAAACTGGTGAGCGGCGAATGGACCGGCACCATGAACCTGACCGAGCCCCAGGCCGGCTCCGACCTCGCCGCCGTGCGCACGCGCGCCGAGCCACAGGCGGACGGCAGCTACCGGGTATTCGGGCAGAAGATCTTCATCACTTACGGCGAGCACGACCTCACCGACAACATCGTGCACCTGGTACTGGCTCGCGTGCCCGGTGCGCCGGAGGGCGTGAAGGGTATCTCGCTGTTCGTCGTGCCCAAGGTGCTGCTCAACACCGATGGCAGCCTGGGTGAGCGCAATGACGTGCGCTGCGTGTCCCTCGAGCACAAGCTCGGCATCCACGGCAGCCCCACTGCCGTACTGGCCTTCGGCGACGATGGCGGCGCCACCGGCTGGTTGGTGGGCGAAGAGAATCGCGGGTTGGAGTACATGTTCATCATGATGAACGCAGCGCGCTTTTCCGTTGGCATCGAGGGCATCGGCCTGGCCGAACGCGCCTACCAGCGCGCCGTGGCCTATGCCCGGCAGCGCATCCAGGGCAGCGAGATCGGTGTACCGGGACGGGATAAGGCGGCGATCATCCGCCACCCCGATGTTCGTCGCCTGCTCATGTCCATGCGCTCACGGGTGGAAGCCATGCGCGCGCTGGCCTGTGAAGTGGCACTGGCCACCGATCTGGCCCACGGCCACCCGGATGAAGCCGTGCGCCGCGAGCGGCAGACCTTCGTCGATCTGATGATCCCGGTGATCAAGGGCTGGTGCACTGAAAACGCAGTGGACATCGCCTCCCTCGGCGTACAGGTCCACGGAGGCATGGGCTTCATCGAGGAAACCGGCGCCGCCCAGCACCTGCGCGATGCGCGGATCACACCGATCTATGAAGGCACCACCGGCATCCAGGCCCTCGACCTGATCGGCCGCAAGATCGCCCGCGACCAGGGCGCGGCCGCCTTCGCCCTGATCGCCCGCCTGCGTGAAGCACAGCTGGCGTTACCCGACGAGGACGCGCAACTGGCCGGCATCCGCCATCGCCTCTTCTCCGCGATCAACGCCCTGGATGATGCCGTGCATTTCGTGGTCGCCCATTACAACGATCATGTACGCCAGGTAGCACTGGGTTCGGTACCACTGCTGGAGCTGTTCGGCATCGTCACCGGCGGCTGGCAGCTGGCCCGCTCCGCCCAGGTCGCCCGCGCCCGCCTTGCCGACGGCAGCGGCGACGCCGCTTTCTACCGGGCCAAGCTGCGCACCGCACAGTTCTACGCCGGACACTTCCTCACCCGCGCACCCGGCCTGGCCCAGACCATCATCGACGGCAGCGATGCTGCGCTGGCAATGGAGGACCTCGCCTTCTGACACGGTGTGGCCGCCCGTCCGAAGTCTCGGCGGGCCGCCACGATCCGTAACGCCAAATTTACACCCACCTCCGCTCGCGCCACCTGAGGCAGCAGCAGGCAGCACACCCGGCTCGTGCACGCTTGGCTATTGCAGAGCGTCACGCTTATGCAGGAATGCTCGTTGACAGTCCTGCGCCGCTTCAGTGAGATGGTCTTTCGTTCAGGCAAATGGCATTGCTGGCCGACTGTGTGCGTTGTAGTCCTGCAATGCCGCGATGACGAAACTTTGGCGACCCCGACTCGCTTACGAAAGTTTTCTCGTTTCATCGACACAGGAGATGCCGGCGATGTTGAACCAGGCAGCCCGGAACACCCAGGACGTCGCATTCGACGAGCAGTTCCTCCTCGCCTTCGAAATCCAGGTCCTGCAGAAAGCCCTGCCGGCCTTCGAAGAGGCCTCGCGCTTCGCCCGCGACCGAGGCCTGCGCTGTAGCGTGGAACTGATCACCAACGCTGACGGCCACCCCGAACTCAGCCTTTGTGCCACCCAGCGCGATGACCTGCCGGACAGTTGCTATCGACTGATCGCCGACCCGGCCACCCAGGGCATCGCTCATGAGGAATTCACGGCCGTGAACCGTCGTACACGCCGTCAGGGTGCGCGCCTGGCATCTTTGACCTCGCGGGCACTGGAGCTGCAACTGGAGGCCTTCTTCATGCACGCCTTCGGTATGCGCCTGGACTACAACGTGCTACGCCTGGACTACTCTTACGAGCATGCTTCTGGGCAGTAAGCCCTTTCCGACACCACCGGTCGTCGGTTCGGCCGGTGGCACACCGAGCGTTCCGTCGGACACTTCCTGCAAAGGATGATTTATGGCAACGATGAACGCGCCGAAGTCGCTATTATTCGCGCCCTGTGCGCCACCTCGTGCGTGTTTCCTCGTTGTCGCTTCGCCATGAATGAATTCCTCGTACATTTTCAGGACGGTCACTGCCTGGGCAAGACCGTGCTGCGCTCGTTTTCCCGTCAGATGACCCTCTCCGAGGCGCGTGTGCGTCTGCAGGCCTGCTACCCGCTGCGCGTTCCGCACCTGCTGAACATCCTGCACCTAGCGCCGATGCTGCCGGGCCGCTGATCCGGCCCAACGGGTCGCGGCGCACCACGCTCTGCTATCTGGACGCTCGCACCGGCGCCGCCTGAGCTTCGCCCAGCCCAACCAACGCCTGCCGTGCTGCTTCAGCGGCCTGTACCAGCACCTGGCGCTTCCAACCGTCCTCATCCACGTAGAAGGCATCGCGCAGCTGTCGGCGGATATGCCGGGCCTTTTCCGCCGAGACGCCAGGATTGTTGGCCAACCACTGGTCCGCGCGCAGCGCCTTGAGCACCTTGAGCCCCGGCAACGTGCCGTATTCCAGGGTAATGGCGGTCAGCTCCGCTTGAGGGCACTCGCTGGCGGCGGCAAGGACCATCAGCCCCTTGAGCGGTACCGACACGGATTCACCCTTGTGCGACGAAGTCACCTCGTCGCCCCACCAGCGGCGTGTGCGCGCCAGGGTCTGCGCGTCATCCGCGCCGACGTAGATGCGCTCGCCGTGCCCTTTGGGTCCGAGGCCGGTGTGCAGATCGATCCAGCCGATTCGCGAGCAGTCCTGCCCATGCTGGCGCAGCACCTGGCGCACCGCCCGGTTACTCCAGGTCGGCTGCTCACCGATGTAGAACAGGCCCTTGGGATGGCTGTCCTGGCCGCTGGCAATCGCCGCCTGCAGCTGTTTGCGGCCATGGCGCAGGGCGTAGCGCAACAGGCGCAGATGGCTGGCAAAGGACGGCCAGCGGCGCGGAATCAGGATCGGGTCGAGCGCCGCATAAGCCTGGTTACGCTGGCGCGGCTGGGAAAAGTCGACAAAGTTGCGGTTGAGGTCGACGTTCTCGTGGGTCCAGCGCCGCCACCAGGAGAAGCCGTGCGGATTGGCCGCGTGCAGGTAAAGCACCGCGCAGTCGGCTTTGGCGCAAGTTTCCAGCCAGTCGGGGTCGTTCAGCAGCGCGACCTGCACCGCCGAGCCGCAGAAACCTTCCACCCCATGGCAGCCACTGCTGATGATCAGCAGGTTCTGCGCATCGGCAGGGCCACTGCGCGCCACGTCCAGCGCCAGGGGTTCGCCATCGCGGCCCGGCAGCGGGTGACGGTGGGATTCGACGACCATGCCGGCCGACAGGCAGGCCGCGAGGAATTTGCCACGCGCTTCGGCGTAGCTCTGGGAAAAACAGGCAGACGGATTCATCACCGCTCCGGATGATTGGATTCAAGTCAGGGAGTCAGGGCCCGCCCTGCGGGCCCGTCGAAGAAGATCAGGCGTGGCCGACAGCGCCCGGCAGCGGCGCATCGCTGTGCTCACCGTGTAGCGCCTGGCGGGTGCGCTCGGGGGCGATGATCCGGCAGCCAAGGATGGCGCAGACCACTGTCAGCACTCCGAACAACCCCAGCGCGGTCTCGAAGCCATGGGCGATGTCGCCACCGCGCAACTCGACCAGTTGGCCGACGATCCAGGGCGCGAGCATGCCGGCGCTGGTCATGCCGCCGATATGGATCGCCAGCATCGAACCGCGCTGCGCGCTCGGCGCGATGTAGGCGACCAGGGTGTTGCAGAAGGTCGGCAGGACGTTCACCAGGATCGCGCCCAGGGCGTAGAGCACCAGGATCGCCAGGCGATCGCCGTGCAGCAGGATCAGCGCACAGAAGGCGACGCCAGCGACCGCCGCGCAGAGCATCGGCGGCAGCACCATGGCGCGCTGTACCGAGGCGCCGCGCTTCATCGCCCGCTGGGACAGCGTCGAGAGCAGCAGGTTGGCGAGGATCACCCCGACCGTCACCACCATGACCGTGTAGCCCGACTGCATGGGCGTCATGCCCTGGCCCTTCTGCAGGTACACCGGCACCCAGCTGTACACCAGCGCGGTAGGCAGGTAGCTGAGGAAGCCCATGAGGGTGATCCAGATGAAACTGCGGTTGAGCAGCAGGCGACTGTACGGCAGGCGCAGCGACGAACCCGGCCCCTCCTCCTCGGTCTGCTGTCCTTCACGACCGAAGATCAGCCAGACGACCAGCCAGACCAGCCCGAGCAGCGCCAGCAGGAAGTACGCGGTGCGCCAGCCGAAATGCTGGATCGCCAGCGGCAGGCTCAGTGCGCCGAGTACCGCGCCGAGCATGATCGACACCTGGATCAGTGCCGAGGGCAGCACCCGCTCCTTCGGGCCGAACCACTTGAAGCAGGCGTGCTGGGTGACCGCCGTGCCCGGCCCGGTGCCGGCGCCCAGCAACAGGCGCCCGGCCACCAATGCCGCGAAGCCGCTGGACAGCGCCACCAGCAGTTGCGAGGCCATCCACACCACCGACATGCCGGCGAGAATCCAGCGGGTCGGGAAGCGGTTGGCGAGGAAGCCCACCAGGACGCCGGAGATCGAATAGAGGAAGAAGAATGCGCTACCGATGAAGCCGAACTCGGTCGGCGAAAGCTTCAGCTCGTCGATGATCTGCGCGCCGGCGAAGGCGAAGATGGTCTTGTCCAGCACACTGATGACCATCACCAGCATCAGCAGCACGAGGACTACGGTGCGCTGTTTCATGCCTGTTCCCCTTTCGACAGCGAAGTCTCCACCAGCCGCACCCAGAGCGCCGCGCCGAAGGGAATGGCGCCGTCGTTGAAGTCGTAGCCGGGGTTGTGGACCATGCAGCCGCTGGGACCGCTGTTGCCATTGCCCAGGGCGATGTAGCAGCCGGGGCGGCGCTCCAGCATCCAGGCGAAATCCTCGCTACCGAGGAAGCCCGAAGGGATCTCGGACAGCAGGCGCTGCGGGCCGACCAACTCGGTCAACACCTGGCGTGCGAGGCGGGTTTCTTCCGGCGTATTGACCAGCACCGGCACCAGCTCCTCGTATTCGTATTGCAATTGCATGCCGTGCACGGCAGCGACGCCACGGGTGATTTCGCCGATGCGTTGCTTGAGCAGCTCGCGCACCTCGGGCTTGGTGGCGCGCACGCTCAGGCGCAGGTCGGCGTGGTCGGGAATGACGTTGGCTGCCTCCCCCGCCTTGAGCATGCCCACAGTCACAACGGCCACCTCAGTGGACGGCACGTTGCGCGCGACGATGCTTTGCAGCGCCAGCACCAGTTCGGCGGCGGCGACTATCGGGTCCCTGGTCAGGTGCGGCATGGCGCCATGGCCGCCGACGCCGATCAGGCGGATCGACACGCGGTCCGACGATGCGGTCAGCGCGCCCTCGCGGGTCAGGAAGCAGCCCACCGGCAGGCCCGGCGCATTGTGCAACGCGTACACCGCATCGCACGGGAAGCGCTCGAACAGGCCGTCGTCCATCATCGCCACGGCGCCGCCCAGGGTTTCCTCGGCGGGCTGGAAGATCAGGTTGAGGGTGCCGTCGAAGCGGCGCTGCTCGGCCAGGTCGCGGGCGGCGCAAAGCAGGATCGCGGTGTGGCCGTCGTGCCCGCAAGCGTGCATGCGGCCCGCGTGCTGGCTGGCGTAGGGCACGCCGCTGGCTTCGTCGATGGGCAGCGCGTCCATGTCGGCGCGGATGCCGATGCTGCGCGCGCTCTCGCCCTGGCGCAGCACGCCAACCACGCCGGTGCCGCCGACGCCTTCATGGACTTCATAGCCCCACTCGCGCAGGTAGCCGGCGACGATGGCGCTGGTGCGCGCTTCCTCGAAGCCCAGTTCGGGGTGCTGGTGAAGGTCCCGGCGAATCCGCGCGAAGTCGTCCTGGGATTGATGCAGTCTATCTAGTGTGGGGTGCTGACTCATGCCGCATCCTGCTCATTGTTCTGATGTGGCCGGCAGGATGCCCCACGCGCGCGCCGCTGAATAATGACCTTCGCGCATGCTTATCAAGGCTGGTTATCGACGCACGATCCTGGCCGAATCACTCGGCCTTGCGCAGGTGTGGGCCCTTGAAGGCGTAGACCAGCTCGTCCACCAGGGTCTGCGCCTCGCGGGTCATCAGCTCCGGCGGCCGGCAAACCAGGGAGATGTCGGTGCCCGGCACGGTCTCGGCGATGTCCAGCGCCTCCAGAGTGCCGGCAATGATCGGCAGGTCGAACACCCGCCGCGACCAGAAGCTCACCGCGTCGGTATTGGCCGCCAGCTCCGCGTAGAGCACCACCGAGGCGCACTCGATGACGCGCTCGGGGTGGCGTACCTGGTACTGCTCGAACATCTGCCCGGCGAGGGAGACGTCCAGCGAATCGGGCACCAGCCATTCCTCATCGAGCAGCTCGTGCAGCGAGCGTGCGTGGCGCAGCGGATGGCCCTTGCGCACCGCCAGCGTGGTGGGCTGGGCGTAGAGTTCCTGCCAATGGAAGCCATCGACATTGCGCGAAGACGGTTGCGAGGTCAGCACCAGGTCCAGTTGGCCTTCGCGCAGGCCTTCGAGCAGCTTGGCCGGGCGCAGTTCGTTGATCTGCAATTGCACCTTGGGGTAGCGCTTGCGGTAACGCAGCAGGCTCGCAGCAAACTGCTGGCTCGGCGTAACCGGTGACACACCGATGGCCACGCGGCCGTCCATGGCGCCCTTGAGCGTCTCGATCTCATCCCGCGCGCGGCGCACTTCCTCCACCACCAGGCGTGCGCGGCGCACCAGGCGCTCGCCGTATTCGGTGGCGGTGATGCCACGGTTGGAGCGCACCAGCAACGGCACGCCCAGCTCGGCCTCCAGCTCCTTGATGCTCTTGGACAGGGCGGGCTGGGAGATGTGCAGCAGGCGCGAAGCTTCCTGGATGCTGCCGCTCTCGCAGATGGCGACGATGGCGCGGAGTTGATGCAACTTCATGGAGTGGTCGTCGGCTCGGCTTCGGTAACAGGTCGGACCATAAAGCAAAATCGAGGCCGGCGTGGGTAACGGTTGGTAAACGGGAGCGGACTGGTGGGTCGCGGGGGGGGGGGGNNGGGGGGGGGGGGGGGGGGGCCCGTAGGAGCGAGCTTGCTCGCGAACGGATTCCCCGGCGGCTCCGGTGCTGGGCGGTTTCGCGAGCAAGCTCGCTCCTACGAAGAGCCGAGAACCGTGCAGCGATCTCCGGACGAAAAAAAGCGGCCCGAAGGCCGCTGAAAAACACAAGGAGCGCCGGTGAGCGCCAGTCAAACCTGCCGTCAGCGGATGCCGGTGGCGCGCAAGGCGTTGGGGGTGAAGTCGTTGCTGCTGGCCTTCACCGCAAAGTCGTAGCTGCTCTTCTCCTCGTTGCGCAGGCCGGACACCGTGTAGCGGCCGGACAGCACGTCGTAGTGGGTCTCCGCCGTCAGCCAGGTGAACTGCTGGTCGTAGAACGGCCGCGCATGGCCTTCGGACACTCGCCAGAGGCTGCCACGGCCGTCATAGGCGTCAGCCTCGGCGATCTGCCAGCTGTCCTCGTCGATGTACAGGTCACGCTTGCTGTAGATGTGCCGCTGGCCCGGCTTCAGGGTCGCCACCACGTGCCACACGCGGTGCAGTTCGTAGCGGGTGTGGTCCGGGTTGAGGTGGCCGGGCTTGACGATGTCGTCGTATTTCAGCGTCGGCGAGTCGAGCGCGAAGCTGTTGTAGGGGATGTAAATCTCCTTCTTGCCCACCAGCTTCCAGTCGTAGCGATCCGGCGCGCCGTTGAACATGTCGAAGTCGTCGTAGGTACGCATGCCTTCCGCACCGGGGCTGTCGTAGCCCACCTGCGGAGCGCGGCGCACGCGGCGCTGGCCGGCGTTGTACATCCAGGCCATGCGCGGTTCCTTGACCTGGTCGATGGTCTCCAGCACCAGCATCACGCTGCCCGCGCGACGCGGCGGCGAGAGGATCTCCTGGCGGAAGTAGTAGAGGATGTTGTCCATCTTCGCCGCGTCGTAGTCTTTGAGCCCGAACGGGAAGGCGAACTGCTCCTTCATGTAGCTGATGGTGTAGGCGCCATTGGCCTGCGGGTTCATCTGCGCGGTGGTGCGCAGCATCGCGTTGCCACGGTAGCGGGTGACATGGTTCCAGATCACTTCCAGGCCGTTCTGCGGGATCGGGAACGGGATGGTCATGCTGAAGTGGGTCAGCCCGTTGCCGCCTTCGGCCAGCGAGGTGGCGGTGGCATTCTTCTTCGTCGCGTCGATCACCGCCTGCGGGTAGCTGGCGCTGCGGTGGCTGGGGTAGACCGGGATGCGGTAGGTCTCGGGGAAACGCTGGAACATCGCCAGCTGCCCCGGTGTGAGCTTGTCCTGGTACTGGCTGGCGTTCTGCGCAGTGATGGTGAACAGCGGCTTGTCCGCGGCGAACGGGTCGGCGAGGAAGCCACCGGCGTCGGCCTTGCCGGCGTTCGGCGCCAGGCCGCCGGTCCAGGCCGGGATGCTGCCATCGGCGTTGCCCGCCTTCTCGGCGCCAATCGGCGTGAGTTCATTACCCAGGCGCGCGGCCTGGTCGGCGCCGACCGCCGCCATGACCTGCCCGGCGAGCAGGCTCAGCGTCAGGCAGCCGGCCTGCAACCATTGCTTGTTGTTCATGCTTTTACCTCTGGCTCTATGACGGGAGCGGGTGGGCATCAGAAGCTGACGCCCATGCTGACGGCGAGGAAGTCGCGGTCGGTGTTGACGTTGTAATCACCGCCGAAGTAGTCGGTGTAACTGACGCTGGCGGTGTAGCGGCTCAGGTACTCGGCATCGACGCCGACGCTGACCGACTTGTCGCCCTCGTTGAAGGTCGGGCCGTAGCCTTGCACGTCGTGGGCGAACGCCAGGTTCGGGCGCAGCGAGACGCCGCCGATCAGGTCGTTGTATTCCAGGCCTGCGCGCACGCGGTAACCCCAGGAGTTCTGGGTATAGAAGCCCTTGTCGTCGCATTGGCCGGGGTTGGCGGTGTTCACCACCTTCTGGCAGATCGCGTTGCCCGACAGCCCCAGCAGGGCCGAGGTGCCAGCGCTGGCCAACTCGCCGTTGCCGTACACGCTGCTGCGGCCGAAGCGCAGGTCGGAGCCGTCGGTGGAGCCGAGGTCGGCGATATGGCCGAAGCCGATTTCGCCGACCAGCGTCAGGCGTTCCGCGGCGATCACCGGGATCTGATCGAACGTGTTGGTGAAGGTCATCTGCGCCTGGGTATAGGGCAGGCGCTTGTAACCCTGGATCAGCGAGCCGTAGCTCGAATCCGCCCAGCCGCTGGAGAAGATCGGCAAGCCACCGTTGACCAGCGGGCTGGTCGCCGCCGAACCCAGGGTCGCGGCACCGGAAACGTCGCTGGAGTTGATGCCCAGCGGCATGTTCGGCCGGTAGCTGATCTCGCCCTGCACCGCGGTGCTGCCCCAGGTGGTGTTGAAGCCCAGGCCGTAGAGGCGGATGTCTTCGGGGTAATCCAGGTACCAGCGCGCGGTACTGACGCCGCCCTGCCCGATCAGGCCGCCCACCGGGTCGGCCAGCGCGCCCTTGCCCACCACCCAGTTACTGGTCGGCACGCGGCTGTGGTAGTTCATCGCGTAGGCGGAGAACTCCGTGTCGTTATACATCCAGCGCAACGCCACACCGAACTGGCCGCCATCGCGGGCGTCGTTATCCTTGCCACGCGGCACGTAGCCGTAGCCGCCACGGATGCCGGTGCCGTCGATGTCACGGTCGAAGTCGCTGCCGTTCACCGCCATGTTGATGTCGCAGCCCTTGGCCGCCACGTCGCTGCCGAAGAAGGTGCCGCAGTTGTCCGGCACGGTCTTCTCCCACTCCAGTTGGTAGAAGGCCTCCATGGACAGGGTGTCGGTGAGCCCCTGGTTGAAATACAGCATGCTCACCGGGATCAGCGCTTCCTTCACCTCGGAGCCTGGGCGGCGCAGCGCGGCGACGTCAGCCGGGTTGATCGAGTTGATGCCGTTCTGGATGAAGGTGCTCTCGCCCCAGCTCACCACCTGGCGGCCCACCCGCACGGTGCCCGGCAGGTCGTGCAGTTCGTAGTTGTGGTAGAGGAAGGCATCGAGCAGCTCGGCCCCGGAGGACTGCGCGGCCGTGTCGCGGCCGCTGTCGTCGATGTCGTAGAGCGGGCGGTGCTCGTCCTTCAGTTCGAAGTCGTACCAGTACTTGCCACGCAGGAACAGGCCGCTGTCGCCGTACTTCAGCTCCAGGTCGTGCAGGCCCTTGAATATCTTCGAGAAGGTTTCGCCGCGCTTGAAGTTCAGCCGGCCGTCATCGGAAGTCTGGCTGGACGCTGTGCCGCCGTTGCGGGTGCCGATGAATTGCTTGTCCGGGCTGTCCATCGCCCAGCTCGCGCCGATGGACAGCGTCGAGTCGAAGCGACCCTCGATTTCCCCCACATTGAAGCTCACTGCCTGAGCCGAAGATGCCCCGCCAAGGGCCATGCTGGTAGCCAGCGCCAGCGCGTGCGGCTTGAAGCCTGCGGCGCCGGTTATTGTTTTTTTCATGCTGCTCTCCGCCTGGATCGTGCTGGTCACGGCAAGCCGTGCCACCCCTGCTCCGCGGCACGCTGGCCGGGAGGCGAGCGCATGGTAAGAGCGCTGTCACAACGCTGACTTCTGAAAAAAAGTGATGCCCATAGCCAGAATGAAAACGCCGGCACCTCGCGGCACGCGCGGCGTTGCGGGTGCCGCTCTACGGGTGATAACCGACGGCTATCGCGATACCCAGGATTCAGCCGACCGCACCCGCGCATTGCCCTAAAGTCCGCCGCCATCAGCGACTCCCCGACGATGAGGTGGACCATGAAGATTGCGTTGACCGGCGACAGCATCCTGCAGCGCCGCCTGAACAGCCGCGAAGACGAAACCCTGCGCCCGCTGTTCGACCTGCTGCGCGGCGCCGACGTCAGCTTCACCAACCTGGAAGTGCTGCCCAACGACTTCCAGGGCGACGCCGTGCTGGAAAGCGGTGGCTCGCACTTCGGCGCGCCGTCGTGGGTCCTCGATGAGCTGGTGGACGGTGGCATCGACCTGTTCTCCACCGCCAACAACCACAGCCTGGACTACGGCATCGCCGGCCTGCAGGCCGCCCACGCGCAGCTGGAAAAGCGCGAGCTACTGTTCGCCGGCACCGGCCGCAACCTGGAAGAAGCCCGCCGCCCGGTGTACTGCACCAAGCCTGCCGGCACCGTCTCGCTGCTGGCCTGCACCTCCACGTTCGGCAAGGGTCAGGAAGCCAGCGAGCAGACCCGCGACATGCCCGGCCGCCCCGGCCTCAACCCGCTGCGCTACGACAGCGTGCACCAGCTCGACGGCGCGCAGATGGAAGCCATGCGCGGCATCATCGCCAGCCTCGGCCTGGACCGCCTGTACCAGGGCGCGGTGGACCTGGGCTTCGCCCACCCGATCCCCGATCCGTCGCTGGCGGTGTTCGGCCCCTTCACTCCGCTGCTGTTCCGCCAGGGCGACAGCTCGCGCCTGCGCACCCTGCCGCGCAAGAAGGACATGGACGACATCCTGCGCTGGGTCGAGGAAGCGCGGACGCTGTCCGACGTGGTGGTGCTGAGCATCCACGCCCACGAACTGGGCCACGACGCGAAGGGCGAGTGGGACCTGGAAGTGGCTGCCGAATTCATCCAGCCGGTGGCGCGGCGCATGATCGATGCCGGCGTCGACATCGTGGTCGGCCACGGCCCGCACCTGCTGCGCGGCATGGAGATCTACAACGGCAAGCCGATCTTCTACAGCCTGGGCAACTTCATCGGCCAGAACGAGCTGGTGGAACGCCTGCCGGCGGACAGCTACGAGCAGTTCCGCGTGGACCGCAACCAGACGCCGTCGAAGGTGTTCCTGCAACGCACCCAGAACGACACCCGCAGCTTCCCCTCCGATGCGCGTTTCTGGGAAAGCCTGGTACCGGTCTGCCAGTTCGACGGCCGCCGCCTCACCGGCATCGAGCTGCACCCGGTGAGCCTGGGCCTGGGCGAAGCGGTACACCGCCGTGGCCGCCCTCGCCTGGCCGAAGGTGAGCACGCCCAGGCGATCCTGCAGCGCTTCGCCGCACTGTCGGAGCCCTACGGTACTCGGCTGTCGATGGACGGCTCGATTGCGCGCGTACAACTTTGATCGGACCACCTGCGTGCCGAGTGGGGCGAGCCCCCAGCGCAGCCGCTGATTGGCGCGTCTGATCCTGCCGGGCCGAGGGGCACGCCCTGGCTGCCCCTGCCCGGGCCTGCGGTACGTCATCAAGCAGGTTGCCATTATCGGCGAGGACATAGACAACGCACTGGTGCTCGGCCTGCCACTGAAAGTGACCTTCTGAGACAAATTGATACAGTAACCCTATGATTAATAGGACTTTCCCTATACAAATAGGGCGCCAGCACTCCTAAACTGGCCTGTCACCCTGCGGGGCCACCTGCAGGACGTTGACACCGGTTATATGGAGCTACACATGCCCGGTTGGTATGAAATCAAGGAACTCAGCAGCGGCAACCGTCGCGTTCTTCTCAAGAACACCGCCCACGGTACCCTGCTGGAAACTCTGGCCTACCCGACACAGGAGGCAGCCGAGCAGGCCATCAACAGCCTCCGCAGCTCCTGTGCGGCCGTCGAGCGCTACAAGCGCCAGATGTCCCCCGGCGGCAAGAATTTCTTCGTGATCCGCGACAACACCGGTGCAGAACTGCTGACCAGCAAGCTGTACGACTCCGAGGCCACACGTGAGCAGGCGATTGCAACGATCGCCCAGGCGGGCCTCAGCACCGAGCTGCGCAAGCACGCTTGAGTGACGAGTGAATGAAAGAGCCCCGCGCAAGGCGGGGCTCTTTTGTGGGCGTTCGCTGGAGCGCCGGCGTTCCCGGTGGCGGGCCACGCCCGCGATCGTGCGCATGGGGCGCTCCTGCAGGATGGCTCCGACTCTTGCCTGAACGGCGCTTGATCTTGCAGCAGCGAACCTGCTCGCAAACGTATTGCACCGGGCAGCCCATCGTGAATCGGGGGTTGCGAGCAAGCTCGCGCCTACGCAAAAGCGTTCAGTTGCCGGCGCTGGCCAGCAACCGCCGAGCGCGCCCCAACACCGGGGCGTCGACCATCTGCCCGTCGACCTGGAAGGCCGCCGCGCCACTCTCGGCCGCAGCCACCACACGGCGCGCCCAGTCCACTTCGTCGGCACTGGGGGCCAGCGCCGCGTGGGCCACGCTTACCTGCTTGGGATGAATGCACAGCGCGCCGAGCAAGCCGAGGTCGCGGCCATGGCGAATGGTCGCGGCGAAGCCTTCGGCGTCGTCGAAGGCCGGGAACACGGTATCCAGCGGCGGTTGCAGGTCGTTCACCCGCGAATGCAGCAGCAGGCTCAGGCGCACCTGGTCATAGACCACCGCCGCGGCCGAGGTGCCGCTGCTCATGCCGATGTCCAGCGCCAGGTCGAGGCCGCCGAAAGTCAGGCGTTCCACGCCCTCGCAGGCGGCGATTTCGCCCAGCGCGAGCAGGCCACGGGCGCTCTCGATCAGCGGCCACACCGGTTTGCCGCAGGAGGCGGCGATACGCACCTGCATGGCGCGCTCGGCCTTGGGCAGCAGGATGCCGATGACGCCCGGCAGGCGCCGGCACAGGTCGAGATCGGCCGCCTGTTCGGGATCGCCAGCGGCGTTCACCCGTACCCGCACGCGGGCTTCCGGGTTGGCATCGAGGAAGGCTTGCAGATTGTCGCGGGCCTGGGCCTTGAGTGACGCCTCGACGGCGTCCTCGAAGTCGACGATCACCGCATCGGCACCGCTGGCCAAAGCCTTGGCGAAGCGCTCCGGGCGGCTGCCGGGGACGAACAGCGCGGTTCGTACGATGGAATCCACCGGGATTTCCTGAGTCATGGAGCTCTCCTGAGTCATACCGCGCCCTGCTCGTGCAGGCGCTGGATATCACCGGCGGTATACCCCAGTTCCTGCAGCAGGTCATCCGTTTGTTCACCCAGCGCCGGCACGCCATCCATGCGTGGCGCATAGGCGTTGCTGTTCACTGGTGGCAGCAGCGCGGGCAGGCGGCCGGCCGGGCTGTCGATCTCACGCCAGCGGTCGCGCGCGGCCAGCTGCGGGTGCTGCCAGAGGCTGCGCATATCGTTGACATGGGCGTTGGCGATCTGCGCCTGCTCCAGGCGCTCGACCACCTGCTCGGCGGCCAGGCCGGAGAACGCCTCGACGATCAGCGCGCGCAGGGCATCGCGGTTGGCCACGCGCAGGCTGGTGGCGGTGAAGCGGGCATCGGCCGCCAGCTCAGGGCGCTGCAACACGACCTCGCAGAACAGCTTCCATTCGCGCTCGTTCTGCACGCCAAGCATGACGCTGCCGCCATCGCCGGTGGGGAACGGCCCATAGGGATAGATGGTGGCATGGGCGGCGCCAGCGCGCGGCGGCTGCGACTGGCCTTCGAAGGCGTAGTACATCGGGAAGCCCATCCACTCGGCCATGCTTTCGAGCATCGACACCTCGACGCGGCTGCCCTCCCCTGTACGGCCGCGCAGCAGCAGCGCCGAGAGGATGCCGCTGTAGGCGTACATGCCGGCGGAGATGTCGGCGATGGAGCAGCCGGCCTTGGCCATCTCGTCGGCGCCCGGCCCGCCGGTCACCGAGAGAAAGCCGCTCTCGCTCTGGATCAGCAGGTCGTAGGCCTTCTTCTGCTCGTAGGGGCCGCCTTCGCCGTAGCCGGAGATATCGCAGACGATCAGCCGTGGGAAGCGTTCGTGCAGCGCGTCGAACGACAGGCCCAGACGCGCGGCGGCGCCCGGTGCGAGGTTCTGCACCAGCACGTCGGCGGTTTCCAGCAGTTGCTCCAGCACGGCCTGCGCCGGTTCCTGTTTGAGGTCCAGGGCCAGGCTTTCCTTGGAACGGTTGGTCCAGACGAAGTGCGAGGCCAGGCCACGCACACGCTCGTCGTAGCCACGGGCGAAGTCGCCGACGCCGGGGCGTTCGATCTTGATCACGCGGGCGCCGAGATCGGCCAGCTGGCGGGTGCAGAACGGCGCGGCGATGGCGTGTTCCAGGCTGACGACGGTGATGCCGTCGAGGGGACGCGAACTCATGGGCAACTCCAGACGCCGGCCGGCTGGCCGACGCGCATTCTTCAGGAAAATCGGGCGGTGGGACCGGGCAGCTGCGCCGCCCGGAGCACGCTCAGTGCAAATCGACGTCAGTGAAAGGCGCCGAGGTCCGGCAGCTCATGCAGGCGCCAGCTGGCCTGCACCAGACGGTCCGCTTCGGCCGCGCTGCGCTGACCGGCGAAGGCCAGCAGGCGGCGGAACTTGTCCTCCAGCTCGGCGCGGCTCAGGCCGTTGCCCGGATCGCCCTTGGGCTCGTCGATGGCGCCGTGCAGCTGGCGGCCATCGGTGGTGAGCACGTCGA
Organism: Pseudomonas sp.; assembly: GCF_002796985.1. GTDB lineage: Bacteria > Pseudomonadota > Gammaproteobacteria > Pseudomonadales > Pseudomonadaceae > Pseudomonas. Next base: position 194,411 of record NZ_PEKX01000004.1, read on the forward strand.
CGCGGCCGAGCCAGCGCCGCGGGTAGGCGCCGTCCACTTCTGCATCGAGCTGCATGCTGACCTTTTCGCGGAAGGCCGCGACCTCGGCATCGCCCAGGGAGAATTCCTCGAACTCCACCAGCCCGGCCTTGCCGTGCACGGCGATCAGGCCCAGCACGGTGCCCATGGAGAACTTCGCCTGGTGCACGGTCTGCGGCACGACTACGCGGCCGAGCACGTCGATCGCACCCTGGTGCACGCGGGTGGTGACCTTGGCGATGTCGCCATGGCTGAGCCCTTCGCGCTGCATCAGGCCCAGCAGCGCATCGGCGGCAGGATGGGTGTGGCGGCAGGAAGCGTGGAACTTGTAGGAGGTCTCGCAGAGCGCCCAGCGGGTGCCCAGGCCGTCCACCAGACGGCTCGGGTCGGCGTCGCTGGACATGCCGGCGGCCATGCCCTGCTCGCCTTCGAGGATGTTCTGCGCGCCGGTCAGGCCATCGGCCGTCAGGTAGGCGGCGAGCAGGCCGTCAGCGGCGGCTTTCGCAGTGTGCAGCTGCTTGGAGTCGGCGGCGTCGCGGAGGAACTCCCAGAGCCCGGCGGCCTGGGTGCCAGCGCTGCCCAGGCAGTTGACGAACTGCCGGCTGTCCAGGCCCAGCAATTTGCCCACGGCCACTGCGGCGGCCAGGGTGCCGACCGTGGCGGTGGTGTGGAAGATGCGGTAGTGCGAGCGGCCGAGGAACTCGCCGATGCGGATGCCGGCTTCGTAGCCGGCGACGCTGGCGAGGATCAGTTCGCGGCCGGACTTGCCCAGTTCCTGCGCGGCTGCCAGGGCCGCCGGGAACACCACGGTGGCCGGGTGCAGCACGGAGCTGTTGTGCAGGTCGTCCTGCTCCACCAGGTGCGAGCTGGCAGCGTTGACCAGCGCGGCGAAGTACGCGGAAGTCGAGGTGCCGTCTACCAGCACGCGGCTCTTGCCGCTGGCCGGGCCCATGCGCTGGGCGTAGCGCTGGAACAGCGGGATCGGGTGGCGGTTCTGGCTGGCCAGCGCCGAGCCGAGCCAGTCGAGGAACAGCTCCTCGGTGTACTCGACCACGGAGGTGGGCAGGTCTTCGTAACGCAGGCCGGCAAGGAATTCCGCAAGGGCGTGGGTATTGTTCATTGTTTTTCTCGTCCCGGCTTAGAAGGAGCGCGGCAGTTCGAGCAGGTGCTCGGCCACGTACGACAGGATCAGGTTGGTGGAAATCGGCGCCACCTGGTACAGACGGGTCTCGCGGAACTTGCGCTCGACGTCGTATTCGTTGGCGAAGCCGAAGCCGCCGTGGGTCTGCAGGCAAGCGTTGGCGGCTTCCCAGCTGGCCTTGGCCGCGAGGTACTTGGCCATGTTGGCGGCGGCACCGGCGTTCTTGCCGCTGTCGTATTCCTCGCAGGCGCGCCAGCGCATCAGGTCGGCGGCCTCGATCTCGATATGGGCCTCGGCGATAGGGAACTGTACGCCCTGGTTCTGCCCGATCGGGCGGCCGAACACCACGCGGTCGCGGGCGTACTGGGCGGACTTCTCGGTGAACCAGCGGCCGTCGCCGATGCACTCGGCGGCGATCAGCGTGCGCTCGGCGTTGAGGCCGTCGAGGATGTACTTGAAGCCCTTGCCCTCTTCGCCGATCAGGTTGCCGGCGGGGATTTCCAGGTTGTCGAAGAACAGCTCGTTGGTCTCGTGGTTGACCATGTTGGCAATGGGCTGCACGGTCAGGCCGTTGCCGGTGGCTTCGCGCAGGTCGACGAGGAAGATCGACATGCCCTCGGACTTCTTCTTCACCTCGGCCAGCGGCGTGGTGCGCGCCAGCAGGATCATCAGGTCGGAATGCTGGATGCGCGAGATCCAGACCTTCTGGCCGTTGATCACGTACTTGTCGCCCTTACGCACGGCGGTGGTCTTGATCTTGGTGGTGTCGGTGCCCGTGGTCGGCTCGGTGACGCCCATCGACTGCAGGCGCAGATCGCCGCTGGCGAGCTTGGGCAGGTAGTAGGCCTTCTGCTCGGCGCTGCCGTTCCGCAGCAGGGTGAACATGTTGTACATCTGCCCGTGGATGGTCCCGGAGTTGCCGCCGCAGCGGTTCACTTCCTCGAGGATCACCGAGGCCTCGGCCAGGCCCAGGCCCGAGCCGCCGTATTCTTCCGGGATCATCGCGGAAAGCCAGCCAGCTTCGGTCATGGCGCGGACGAAGTCCTCGGGGAAGCCTTTCTCTTCGTCAATCTTGCGCCAGTATTCGGCGGGGAACTCCGCGCACAGGGCGCGCACGCCTTCACGGATAGCCTGGAGCTCTTCGGGGGAGGAAGTCATCGAATCACCTTTCTTGTTTCTTGTTGGAGGCACCGTCAAAGGACGGCGCAGTCAGTAGACGGTGCAAGTCGAATTCCACTTCGCCGCGCTGGGCGATACCCGCGCCATTGCCGGCCCAGACTTCGGCCGTGCCGGGGCCGCTCAGGCGGCCGCCGACTTCGAACGGCTCGGGGCTGATCAACGGGCGCAGGCCGCGATAGGCGTAGCGGCGCAGGCGTGCCTGGGGGTTGGCGCGACAGAAGGCACGCAGGTTCAGGGTGCCGATCAGCGGGCCGTGTACCACCAGGCCGGGGTAGCCCTCGGTCTCGGTGACGTAGGGCCAGTCGTAATGGATGCGGTGGCCGTTGAAGGTCAGCGCGGAGTAGCGGAACAGCAGGATCGGCGATGGCACCACGGCCTCGCTCCAGTCGCCGGCTGGCAGCGCTTCACCGCTGGAGAGTTTGGGCGGGCTGGGTTCGCGGTAGACGATGTCCTGTTCTTCGCTGAACGCCAGGCGGCCGTCCTGCTGGAAGTCATGACGCAGGGTGACGAACAGCAGCGAGCCGGTGCGGCCGCGCTTTTCCTCGACCTTGAGGATGGTGGTGGTGCGCTTCGCCACGCCGCCGACGCGCAGCGGCTCGTGGAATTCCAGGCGGCCACCGGCCCACATGCGGTTGCGCCCATCGGCCGGCGGCAGGAAGCCGCCACGCGCCGGGTGGCCATCCTCGCCCAGGCCCGGCTCGGTCACTTCATCCTGGAAGAACATCCAGTGCCACAGCGGCGGCAGCGCCTCGCCGGCAGCCGGGGCGTCTTCCTCCAGGGTCACGGCCAGGCGGCGCACCAGCAGGGTGCTCAGTTCTTCCTCGCGCTCCTGGGAGCGGCCGATCCAGTCGGCGTAGGGCGAATCGCTCATGTCTGATCTCTTGTCGGGATGGCGGAGTGGACGAGACGGAGCATGCAACAGGGCTTGCGTTCGTCGAATCCACTTTTTCATAATCCAGCGTTAAGCAATGCTTAACGCCATTTCCACACTGACAGCCTAGCGGGGCTCTGCTCATCGCTTCGCGGAGATACGCCACATGCACTTCGACCTGGCCGACCTGCGGCTTTTCGCGCACATTGCCGAAGCCCCCAGCCTGACCCAGGGCGCGCGCCGCGCCCATCTCTCGGCAGCGGCCGCCAGCGCACGGATCAAGGCGCTGGAAGGCCAGCTCGACTGCCGCCTGCTCTACCGCGACAACCGTGGCGTCGAGCTGACCCCCGCCGGCCAGCGCCTGTTGCAGCACGCGCGGCTGATCCTGCGCCAGGTGGATCACCTGAAAAGCGACTTCAGCGGCCAGGCCGGCGACCAGGTCGGGCACATCCGCATCTTCGCCAACACCACGGCGGTCACCGAATTCCTCCCCGAGCTGCTGGCAAACTTCCTCGCCGAGCGCCCCGGCGTCAGCGTCGACCTGCAGGAGCGGCTGAACCGCGACATCGTCCGCGCGATCATCGACGGCTCGGCGGACCTGGGCATCGTCGCCGGCCCGGTGCGCGCCGAAGGTCTGCAGATCATCCACTTCAGCACCGACCGACTGGTGCTCGCCGTGACGCCGGATCACCCCCTGTGCGCCCTGCCCCGGCTGACCCTGGCCGACACACTGGATTACCCGCACATCGCCCTGCATGAAGGCAGCACCTTGCAGAGCTTCCTGCGCGAACGGGTTGAGCGCATGGGCGGCGACCTCAACCTGCGTATCCAGGTGGCCAGCTTCGAGGCCATCTGCCGGATGGTCGAGGCCGGCGTCGGCATCGGCGTGATCCCGGAGACGGCCGCCATCCGCCACAGCCGCACCATGAGCCTGCGCATACTGCCGCTGGACGAGCCCTGGGTGGTGCGCGAACGCAGCGTGCTGCTGCGCGACCGCGAGGCTCTGCCCGCCTGCGCCCGTGCGCTGGTGGACCTGCTGCGCGGGCTGCAGGACACCGGTTCATCCGAGCAGCCCCAGTGACTTGGCGCGGACGATGGCCTGGGTGCGGCGGCGCACGCCGAGCTTGACGTTGATCTTCTTGGCGTGGGTTTTCACGGTGTTGAGCGAGATGAACAGGCTGTTGCCGATTTCCTGGTTCGACAGTCCCTCGGCCAGCAGGCGCAGCACGGCTACTTCCCGCACAGTGAGGCCGTGGGCGCCGTCCTCGGCTTCGCCGCTGGACGTCGGCAGCAGACTGGGCAAGCGCTCCGGTGCGATGTCGACCCGCAGACTTTGCAGGGCATGCTCGGCCTCGCTCGCCAGCGCCTGATAACCCAAGGCCTGGCATTCTTCGCGCAACCCCGACAGACGCGCCCGTGCGGCATCGCTCCGGCCACAACCGGCCTCGGCCAGCGCCAGCAGGTAACGCACGCGCTGCGGCAGGGATGGCGTATGCAATGGCGCAACCCGTTCCGGGCGCTGCTCCAGTTCGGCGTCCAGCAACGTCGTCTCGTGGTGCAGACGCAGCCATTGCCCCTGGCGTGCCAGCAGTCGCAACTTGAAGCTTTCCAGTGGCAGCCGATAGCAGTCGGGCTGCACCTTCCAGCAGTGCATGCGGCGTTCGGCCTCCTCGCTGAAACGCTGGGCGCAAGCCGCATCACCGCTGCGCGAGGCGGCTTCGCCGAGGCCCAGCAGGCCATGGAGGATATAAGGGTCGGCGCAGGAGCGCGCCAGGCCCAGGCCACTTTCCAGTGCCGCCGTGGCAGCCATGGCATCGCCCTGCAGGAGCAGCAGCTCGCCATTGAGGAAGGCCAGGCGCCCGCGCAGCAATTCGTGCCCTTCTCCACTGGCCGGCAGACGCTCACAGCAGGCCTCCAGCAGGCTGCGGGCCTGCTCGCGCTCGCCCGCCAACAGGCACAGGCGCACGCGGTCGCAATCGATCAGCACTTCGCTGGCCAGGCAGCCCTGGCGGCGCGCCAGCTCCAGCGCGGCCTGGAGGATACGTCGCGCCTGCGGCAGCGCACCGGTGGCCATGTCCAGGCGCGCCAGGGTAGTCAGGCACAGCAGGGTCGAACGCCAGTCGCGCGGTTCCAGGTCGCAGAGAGCCGCGTCGCAGTATTCGCGGGCCTGTTCGAGGCGGCCGTGCATGCCGTCCAGCGCGCCGCGCAGGGCCAGCCAGTTGGCCAGCAGGCGTCGGTTGCGCGGCGCCTGGGGTTGCGGCAGGAAGTTGCCCAGGCGTTCGATGCACTGGCGCGCTTCGTCCAGACGCCAGCTGAACAGCAGCGCGCGGGCACTCAGGCTGATCAGCCGCGGGGTGCTCTCCAGCAAGGTCGCCGGCAGCCGCTCGCGCCATTCCAGCAGCAGGCCGAGGTGGCGGCCGCTGAACAGCCAGTCCATGTCCAGGCGGTCCATGTAGCCGGCGGCGACCTCCGGCTGACCGGCTTCCAGGGCCATCTCGATGGCTTCGTCCAGCCAGCCGGCCTGGCCCAGCACGCCACAGGCGCGCAGGCGCAGACGAGTGAGCGCCGGGCCTTGCAGATGGCACTGCAAGGCCTTGGCCACCAGCGGCGGCAGGCGGAAGCAGCTGGCTTCGGCATCCAGGGCGAGGAAGAAACCCTGGCCCTGTTGCAGGCGGTCGAAGATCGCGCCGCCCTGCTCTTCCCAGAGGCTGGCGCAGATTTCCCGGTTGAAGCGCGGCAGGTAAGCCAGGCCGCAGAGCACGGCGCCGGTCTCGGCATCCAGACGGCCGAGCAGCTCCTGCGACAGGTAAGTGCGCAGCCAGGAAGCCACTTCCCCCGGCGCATGCACGCCGTCGCGCGCACTCAGTACCAGCCGCGCTCCGGCGCACCAGCCCTGGGTCGCAGCCCACAGGCGTTCGCGGCATTCAGTGTCATAGCCCTGGGCGAGCGCCAGCACATCGCACTCTTCGCGGCTGAATGCCAGGCGCGCGGCGCCCAGCTCGCAGAGGCGTTCGTCCAGCAGCAGGCGCGAGAGGTTCCAGGCCGGCCGCTGGCGGCAGCTGACCATCAGGTACAGCGGCGCCTCGGCCAGGCCGAGCAGGCGCTGCAGCCAGGCGTCCAGTTCCGGGGCAGCGGCTTGTGGGTAGTCATCCAGCACCAGCCACAAGGGCTGACGGCGCAGTTGCAGGGCCAGCAGCACGCTGGCCGGATCGGCGTCGAGCAGGCCCAGCTGGCGGGCGATCTGGGTGCAGCAGGCGCTCAGTGCCAGGGGCTGCCCGGCGAAGTCCAGCCAGATGCGTGCACAGCTCGACGGCAAGCGCTCCAGCACGGCGCGGGCCAGTGCGCTCTTGCCATAACCGGCCGGGGCACACAGCAGGCTCAGGCGCCGGGGCGACTCCAGCAGGGTTTGCAGCAGCGGTTCGCGGGGCAGTTGCAGGGCGACCGGCGTGGAGGCGGCAATGGCGGGGAAACTGGACATGGCGACACCCGTTATCGTTGTAGTTCGTGCTGCGTCGGGTGCCAGAAGATCATTGCGGGGCGAGGCGGGACAATCGGTCGTTCGGACTAGCCGCAGGACTAGCCCTGACCCGGCGCCGCGAGAGTCGCGGCGCCGGGCGTTTCAGGCAGAACGGATCAGCGGATACCGGCGTTGCGCAGGGCCGCGGGGGTGAAGTCGCTCATGCTCGGCTGCGCGCTGTAGTCGATGCCACGCCGCGACTCGTTGATCATCGCCATGGCCAGGTAGCGCCCGGCGATCAGGTCGTTCAGGGCGTTCACCGCGTACAGCGCCGTGCCTTGCTGGTATTCGTTCACCGCGAAGCCTTCGCCTACGCGCCACAGCTGACCACGGCCGTCGTAGGCCTCGGACTCGACGGCCTGCCAGGTGTCCTCGTCAAAGTAGAAGTGACGCGTGGCGTAGATGTGCCGCTGGTTCGGCTTCAGGGTGGCGACCACTTCCCACACCCGGTGCAGTTCATAGCGGGTCAGGTCGGGGTTGACGTGGCCGGCCTGGAGTATGTCGGCGTACTTGAGCTTGGGCGACCACAGCCGGTAGTTGTTGTAGGGGATGTACATCTCCTTCTTGCCCACCAGCTTCCAGTCGTAGCGGTCCGGCGCGCCGTTGTACATGTCCGAATCATCGGAGGTGCGCATGCCGTCGGCGGCGGTGCCGGGGCCGTCATAGGCCACCTGCGGGGCACGACGGACGCGACGCTGGCCGGCGTTGTAGACCCAGGCCAGGCGGGGTTCCTTGACCTGGTCGATGGTCTCGTGAACGAGCAGCACGTTGCCGGCCAGGCGCGACGGCGCGGTGACACGTTGCTTGTAGAAGAACAGGACGTTCTCGGTCTGCTTCGGATCGGCGTCCTTGAGCAGCTGCGGGTAGCCCAGGTCTTCCTCGAACTCCACTGCGGTGAACGAGCCATTGGTTTGCGGCGTGGCCTGGGCGCTCAGGCGGCGCTGGTTGGGGCCGCGATAACGGGTGAGGTGGTTCCAGACGACTTCCACGCCGTTCTTCGGAATCGGGAAGGCATAGTTGCGCCCCTGGAAGTTGGCCAGGCCATTGCCGCCGTCCACTTCCTCGGTATGCAGCGCGCTGGTCTTGGCGGCGTCATAGATCGCCTGCGGGCTGGCCGCGGTGCGGCGGGTGACGTACACCGGAATGCGGTAGCTGTCCGGATAGCGCTTGAACATGGCCAACTGGCCGTTGCTCAGCTTGTCCTTGTACTTTTCCGCCGTGGCGGCGGTGATCACGAACAGGGGCTTGTCGTCCGGGAACGGATCACCGAGGAAGCCATTCTCCACCTTGGCCGCGCCCGGCTTCAGGCCGCCATCCCAGGCCGGGATGCTGCCGTCGGCATTGCCGGCCTTCTCGCCACCCAGCGGCGTCAGGCTGGCCCCCAGCTTGGCGGCCTCGTCAGGCGACACCGCGGCGTGTACCGAACCTGCCAGAAGACTCAGGCCGAGGATGGTGCCCTTCATCAAACTCATCATGTGCATGCTGTTCTCCAGTTCTTGCGGGCGAAGGCTCAGAAGTTCATGCCGACGCTGACCGACATGTAGTCGCGGTCGGTCAGGCTGTTGTAATCGCCGCCGAAGTAGTTGGTGTAACTCAGGCTCGCCGTGTAGGTGTTCCGGTAGTCGGCATCCAGCCCCAGGCTGATGGCCTTGGCGCCTTCCTCGAAGCTCGGCCCGGTGCCGTTGATGTCCTGCGACCAGGCCATGTTCGGCTTGAAGTTGATGCCGGCGATGACGTTCGGGTAATCGAGCACGCCGCGCACGCGATAGCCCCACGAACTGCTGGTGTAGAAGCCCTTGTTGTTGCATTCCTGCTGCGGGTTGCTGGCCGTCGCGGTGCCGGCGGCAGTGCCGACGCATACCGACTGGTCAGCCAACTCGCCGGCGCCGAAGGTCGGGCTGCGGCCAAAGCGCAGGTCGCCTACCGAGTTGCCGATGCCGCTGATGTGGTCGTAGCCCACCTCCCCCACCAGGGTCAGGCGTTCGGCGCCCAGCACCTGGTCGAAGAACTGCGTGGCGGTGACCTGCACCTGGGTGAACGGCAGACGCTTGTAACCTTCGATCGCCGCGCCCGGTGCGTTGACCGCCTGGCCGTCGAGGAACACCGGCGACACCGCGGTGGTCACGCCATTGACCCGGCCCACCTGGTTGACCGCCGCCAGGTTCAGGTCGGCGGTGTTGATCTGCATCGGCATGTTCGGCCGGTAGCTCACCTCGCCGTTGAGCGCCACGCCGCCCAGGTTGGTCTGGAAGCTCAGGCCGTACAGGCGGATGTCTTCGGGGTAATCGACGAAGTAGCTGGCGCCGCGTACACGGCTGGCGGTGGTCAGCGCATTGGAGGCACCGGCGTAGGTGGTGCGGGTGAAGCTCAGGAACGGGTTGCGGCTGTGATAGTTCATCACGTACGCGCCCAGTTCGGTGTCGTTGAAGTCCGGCAGGAACCAGCGCATGGCCAGGCCGAACTGCCCGGAGTCGCCCGGCTCGTGGTCGTCGGTGCGCGGGATGTAGGCGTTGGCGCGGTTACCGGCGACATCGAGAATGGTGCCGGCGTTGGCACGCGGGTCGTTGGGCGCGAAGTCGGGGCCGGCGATCACCAGGCGGTCGTCGCAACCCTTGGCCACGGCGTCCACGGAGAAGAAGGTGCCACAGTTCTCGGTGATGGTCTTGTCCCACTTGACCTGGTAGAAGGCCTCGGCGGTGACGTTCTCGGAGAGGCCCTGGGAGAAGTACAGCAGCTGGATCGGCACCAGGGCTTCCTTCACCTCGGCGCCGGGGCGGCGCAGGGCCGAGACGTCCACCGGGTTGATGGAGTTGATCGAGTTGGGGATGAAGGTGCTCTCGCCCCAGCTCACCACCTGCTTGCCGAAGCGCACGTTGCCTGGCAGGTCGCCCAGCTGGTAGTTGTGGTAGACGAAGGCGTCGAGGAGTTCGCCGCCCGAGGCCTGGGCCGACTGGTCGCGGCCATGGTCGTCGATGTTGTAGTAGCGCAGGTCCTCGTCCTTGAGCTTGAAGTCGTACCAGTACTTGCCGCGCAGGAAGGCGCCGGAGTCGCCGTACTTCAGCTCCAGGTCATGGGTGCCCTTGAAGATCTTCGAGAACACGTCGCCCTTGCTGAAGTTCAGCCGGCCGTCGTCGGCGGTACGCGAGGCGGCCTTGCCCTTGGCGCCGACCACGTTGTAGTTGGAGATGAACTTCGGGTCGGGATTACTCAGCGCCCAGCTCATGCCCAGGGAAAGCGATGAGTCGAATTGGCCTTCGATCTCCCCGATATTGAAGTTGACGGCGTATGCGCAGGGTGCGCTCGCCAGGGCGATGGCCAAGGCCAGCGCCTGCGGTCGAAAGTGTCCGCGCATTGTTATTGTTGGCATGCGGTACTCCAGGTGGTCCAGGTGTTGGAGTGCGCATGCTGGCAGTGCTCGCAGACGGCAAAAACCGCCCGATCAGGTGATTTTCGCCCTCACCCTTGCAGGTGATTCACGCCTTTTTCGGCCGCCTGAACCGCCGCATTCGCGGCAACGGCGACGCTGTCTTCAGCCCCCACCGATACCGGCGGTAACGCCGCCCCCCTTCATTCACGGGCCGAATCACCCCGACAGGTGATAGGCAGCGCGCCGCTCCCTGGCTATCAATGCAGCGCCACCGCCGCCGCTGGCGGCAGACCACAAGAACAAGACCACGGAGTACCGTGCAATGACTCGCAAACACAGCTGGCTGCCGCGCCTCGCCCTGGCCGCCGGCCTGCTGGCCGGAGCCGGCGCCCAGGCGGCCGACAAACCGAACATCCTGGTGATCTTCGGCGACGACATCGGCCAGACCAACATCAGTGCCTATTCCCAGGGCGTGGTCGGCTACCGCACGCCGAACATCGACCGCATCGCCAAGGAGGGCATGCTGTTCACCGACTACTACGCGGAGAACAGCTGTACCGCCGGCCGCTCCACCTTCATCACCGGCCAGGCCTCGCTGCGCACCGGGCTGACCAAGGTCGGCGTGCCCGGCTCGACGGTCGGCCTGCAGGACCGCGACGTCACCCTGGCCCAGGTGCTCAAGGGCCAGGGCTACGCCACCGGCCAGTTCGGCAAGAACCACCTGGGCGACCGCGACGAATACCTGCCGACCAACCACGGCTTCGACGAATTCTTCGGCAATCTCTACCACCTCAACGCCGAGGAAGAACCCGAGCGCCCCTACTGGCCCAAGGATGCGAACAACCCCTATGTCCAGCACGCCTCACCGCGCGGGGTGATCCACTCCTACGCCGACGGCAAGATCGAGGACACCGGCGCGCTGACCAAGAAGCGCATGGAGACCATCGACGACGAGACCACCCAGGCGGCGATCAACTTCATCGAAAAGCAGGCCAAGGCTGACAAGCCGTTCTTCGTCTGGATGAACACCACGCGCATGCACCTCTATACCCATGTGCGCGATTCGATGAAGGGCCAGAGCGGCATGCCCGGCAACGAATACGCCGACGGCATGCTGGAGCACGACGGCGACGTCGGCAAACTGCTCAAGACCCTGGATGACCTGAAGCTCACAGACAACACCATCGTCGTCTATACCACCGACAACGGGCCGAACCGCTTCACCTGGCCGGACGCCGCCACCTCGCCGTTCCGCAACGAGAAGAACTCCAACTGGGAGGGCGCCTTCCGCGTGCCGGCGATGATCCGCTGGCCGGGGCACATCGACGCGGGGCAGGTTTCCAACGGCTTGTTCTCCGGGCTGGACTGGTTCCCCACCCTGCTCTCCGCCGTCGGCGTGCCCGACGCCAAGGACAAGCTGCTCAAGGGCTGGGCGCCAGTTGCCGGCGGCACCCACTTCAAGGTGCATCTGGACGGCTTCGACCAGCTCGCCTACCTGACCGGCAAGAGCCCCAAGAGCGCGCGCAACGAGTTCTACTACTTCAACGACGACGGCCAACTGGTGGCCATGCGCTTCGGCGACTGGAAAGCGGTGTTCTGCGAGCAGCGCAAGCCGGGCGGCTTCGAGGTGTGGAGCGAACCCTTCGTCTGCCTGCGGATTCCCAAACTGTTCAACCTGCGCATGGACCCGTACGAGACCGCTGACATCGTCTCCGACCAGTACAGCGACTGGATGGTGAAGAACGCCTACCTGCTGGGCATCGCCACCATGAAATCCGCGCAGTTCCTGCAGACCTTCGTCGACTGGCCGCCAAGCCAGCGCCCGGCCAGCTTCACCATCGACCAGGTGCAGCAGGCCGTGTACCAGAAGATCGCAGAGAAGGCCAAGCAGCAGGCGGCAGCCAAGCCCTGAGCCACCACCACACCCCTCCATTTCGAGGGGTGTGGTGCTTCCGTTCGCGCTGTACAACCCCAGGTAATACCGTACGGAGCCTCCCTCTTGGACATTCGCACCCAGCTCCTGGCCCTGGAGCGCAACCTCTGCCGCGTCGTACTGGGCCAGGAAACGGTGATCCGGCAACTGCTCATCGCCCTCCTGGCCGACGGCCACCTGCTGCTGGAAAGCCTCCCCGGCCTGGCCAAGACCCGCACCGTCAAGGCCCTGTCGCAGCACCTGCACGGCAAGATGAGCCGCATCCAGTTCACCCCGGACCTGCTGCCCTCGGACATCACCGGCGCGGAAACCCTCCACGCCCACGCCGGGCACACCGAGATCCGCTTCCAGCCGGGCCCGCTGTTCGGCAACCTGATCCTCGCCGACGAGATCAACCGCGCGCCGGCCAAGGTCCAGGCCGCCCTGCTCGAAGCCATGGAGGAACGCCAGATCACCTGCGCCGGCCACAGCTACCCGCTGCCGGAGCTGTACCTGGTGCTGGCCACACAGAACCCCATCGAACAGGAAGGCACCTACCCGCTGCCCGAAGCGCAGCTGGACCGCTTCCTGATGAAGCTGAAGCTGGACTACCCAGCACCCGAGCACGAAGAAACCATGCTGCGCCTGCTGCGTGCCGAACGCTGTGGCGGCGCGCGCGCCCGGGAAGCCGTGGAACCGCTGGACGCGGAAATCCTCCTGGCTGCTCGGGAACAGGTCGCCGCCCTCGAAGTGGCGCCGAGCATCGACCGCTACCTGGTCGACCTGATGCAGGCCAGCCGCTACCCCGCCGACTACGATGCGCAACTGGCGCGCTGGATCGAAGTCGGCATCAGCCCGCGCGGCGCGATCAGCCTGGACCGCGCCGGGCGTGCCCACGCCTGGCTGGAAGGTCGCGATCACGTCTTGCCCGACGACATCCACGCCGTGCTGCTGCCGGTCCTGCGCCATCGCCTGCTGCTCAGTTACGAGGCGATGGCCGAAGGTATCGACACCGACGCCGTGCTCCACCGGCTGCGTGACCATGTCGCCATTCCCGCCTGAGCGCCGGGCCGACGGCCTGGCCTACGCCGACCTTGGCCGCCTGCTGGCCCTGGAAGTTCCGGCGCGGCGCCTCGGTGCGCGCATCACCCGGCTGGCCGCCGCCAGCCTGATCGGCCAGCACACCTCGGCCCTGCGCGGGCGCGGGCTGGACTTCCAGGAACTGCGCCACTACCGCCCCGGCGACGACCTGCGGCGCCTCGACAGCCGCGCCACGCTGCGCCACGGCACACCGCTGGTGCGCAGCTTCAGCGAGGAGCGCGAGCGCCCGGCGCTGATCTGGGTCGACCAGCGCATGGACATGTTCTTCGGCTCGCGGCGCTACCTGAAATCCACCCTGGCCGCAGAACTCGGCGCACTGCTGGCATGGAGCACGTTACACGCTGGCGACCGGGTCGGCGGGCTGGTGTTCGGTGACCAGGATGAAGAGCGCCTGCGCCCCACTCGCAACCCGGCAGGCATACGCGCCTTCTGCGCGGCGCTGGTCCGGCACAACCATGCGTTGGCCGCTGACGGCGAGCCCGCGAACGGAGCGCGACTGAACCAGTTGCTGGAAGCACTGCTGGGCGTCCCGGAGCGCGGCGGCCAGCTTTACCTGGTCAGCGACTTCTCCGGCTGCGATGAACGCACCCGCGACCTGCTGCAACAGCTACGCCAGCGCCACCGAATTCTCGCGCTGCAGGTACTGGACCCGCTCGCCCTGCAACTGCACGGCGATACCCCGTTGAACCTGAGCGACGGCAATGCCTGGCTCGACCTTGACCTGCGCCGCAAGGCCGTGCGCCACCCCGTGCAGGCCTACCTGCGCGGCCGCCTGGACGCCGTGGCGGAACACCTGCGCCTGGCCCAGGTCCCGTTGCTGCGCCTGAGCACCGAGCAAGCGCCGCTCGATCAACTGCGCCGCGAATTGCTGCGCCCCGGCGTATCGGCATGAGCAGCACCGCGCCGAGCCTCAGGCAACTGCAGGAACTGCCGCTGCCGCCGCTGCCGCCTTACTGGCCACCCGCCTGGGGCTGGTGGGTACTGCTAGCCCTTCTGCTCACCGCAACCGCGCTGCTCGGCCTGCGTCGCTACCGCCGCTGGCGCGGCCAGCAGTACCGGCGCGAAGCCCTGGCGCAGCTCGATCTTCTGGCACGGCAAGCCCCGGAACAGCGGCGCGAGCTAGCCGCCCTGCTCAAGCGCTGCGTGCTCTCCGTCCCCACGCTGCACAACCGACGGGCAGAGATCGCCACATTGAAGGGCCCGGCCTGGCAGGAGTTTCTCCAGCGCCACTGCCCGACGCCTCTTGCCCCCGACTTCGCCACGCGCCTGACACAACTCGCCTACGCCCCCGCTGCGCAGTTGCAACGCTGGCCACAGGCGAACTGGGATGCCCTGTTCGCCCAGGCGCGCCTCTGGCTGGAAGCTCACCATGTGGCAGCTTGATTACCCCTGGTTGCTCGCCCTCTGGCCGCTCGGCCCACTCGCCGTGTGGCTGCTGCCCGTCCAGCGCGCGCCCCGCATGGCCCTGCGCGTCCCCTTCTTTGCCGAATTACGCCGCGTGCAGCGCTCGCCTTCCGGCAAGGCCCCCGAACGCTGGCAGGGGTGGCTCAACCAGCTCAACTGGTGCCTGTTGCTGCTGGCCCTCGCCCGCCCGGCGCTGTACGAGCCGCCACGCATGCTGGTCGAACCGGTACGCGATCTGGTGCTGGCCATCGACCTCTCGCAATCCATGGCCACCCAGGATTACCGCGACGCCCAGGGCCACCAGCTGGACCGCCTCAGCGCAGTGAAGCAGGTGCTGCATCAGTTCATCGCCCGGCGCAGCGGCGACCGCCTCGCGCTGGTGGTCTTCGGCAGCGGCGCTTACGTCCAGGCACCACTCACCCTCGATCACACAACGCTGCTGCACCTGCTGGACGACAGCGCCATCGGCATGGCCGGAGCGAACACTGCCATCGGCGATGCGATCGGACTGAGCCTGCGTCTGCTGGACGGCCAGACGGCGCACGAGCAGCAGATCGTCCTGCTCACCGACGGCAGCGACACCGCCAGTACCGTCCCCCCGGAGCGCGCGGTCGAACTGGCGGCGCAGCGTGGCGTGGTGCTGCAGACCATCGCCATCGGCGACAACAACAGACAAGGCGCGGAAAAGGTCGACAGCGAGCGCTTGCAGGCCCTGGCCGCGGCAACCGGCGGGCGCTTCTTCCGCGCCGAAGACCGCGAGGCGCTGGCCGGCGTCTACGCCGAACTGGACCGCAGCGCCCCCCATCCGCAGCCACGGGTTGGCCCGCGCCCGCGTCATGAAGGCTTCTACTGGCCGCTGGGCCTGGCCCTGTTACTGACCTGCTGCGGCCATCTGCTGGCCGCCAGCGCCTTGCGCCTGCCCAACTGGCGGAGAACCTGAATGGACGGCGTGCAGTTCCATCGCCCGCTCTGGCTGCTGCTGATCGTCGGGGCGCTCCTGCTGCACCGGCTCTGGCGCCGTCGCCAGGACCTCGGCCGGCGGCTGGCTGAACGTATCGCCCCGCATTTGCTGCAGCACCTGTTGCTCGATCAGCGAGGCAGTGGCCGTTTCAACCCCGCGCACCTGTTGACGCTGTTCCTCTGTCTTGGCGCGGTTGCCGCCGCCGGCCCCATCTGGCGCGGGCACTCCGCGGACCTGGCCGATGACCACGGCCTGCTGATCCTCGCCGTCGAACTCTCGCCCAGCATGGATTCGCCGGACCGGCGCCCCACCCGCCTGGCAGCCGTGAAACGCAAGCTGCGCGATCTGCTCAAGGACCGCCAGGGCGCACCCACCGCCCTGATCGCCTACGCCGGCACCGCGCATCTGGTGCTGCCGCCCACCAACGACGCCGGCCTGCTGGAAAGCTACCTGCAAGCGCTGTCCACCGCCCTGATCGAAACGCCCGGCAGCGACCTGCGCGGCGTCCAGCGCCTGGCCACGAGCCTCGCCGAGGAAACGGCCGCGCCCGCCAGCCTGGTGCTGTTCGCCGACGACGCCGACCCGCGCCAGTTCGACAGCCTCAAGCGCCATACCAGCGACGCCCTGCAATGGCTGCTGGTGGATTGCAGCGCGACGTCCACGGGCCGGTCCGCGTTGCTGGACAAACTGGCCGACACCCTGGATGCAGGCCTGCGTGAACTGAGCCTGGACGACAGCGACGTCCGCTGGATCGACCGGCAAGCGCTGCGCCATTTCCAGGCTCGCCAGCAAGCCTCGGAAGGTTCACGGGAAGCCGGTTACTGGCTGTGCTGGGCACTGCTGCCGGTGGTGCTGCTCAGCCTGCGCCGGGGCTGCCGGGTCCATTGGCTGGGAGCGGTGCTGCTGGCCCTGGGCGCGACGCTGCCAAGCCCGCCCGCCATGGCCTCGACCTGGCTGGACGCCTTCGCCAGCCCGGACCAGCAAGGCCGCTGGGCCGTCGAGCAAGGGCGTCCGGCACTGGCCGCCAAACGTTTCGAAGACCCGTACTGGAAGGCCCTGGCGACCTACCAGGCGGCGGACTACGCGGGCGCCCTCGCCCAGTTTTCCCGCCTCGGCACGGCCGAGGCGCTGTTCTACGCAGGCAACTGCCACGCCCGGCAGTACCAGCTCGGCGATGCCATCACCGCCTACCGCCGTGCCCTGGCATTGAAAGCGGACTTCCCCCAGGCCCGCGCCAACCTCGCTCTGGTGGAAGCGCTGGAGAAGGACCGCGAGGACGCCGAACGCAATGCGCCGAAGCAGCAAGCCGACGACGAAGTCATCGACGACTCGGCGAAAAAGGGACAAAGCGTTACCCAGCCTGCCGGCGAAAGGCCGGCCGACGAACATTGGCTGGACAGCCTGCAGACCTCGCCCGCTGCCTTCCTGCGCAACAAGTTCCGCGTGCAGGACAGCCACGCCAGGGAGACGACCCCGTGACGCGCGTGCTCCTGACGCTGATGCTGCTGGCGGCGTTCGTCTCTGCTGCCCGCGCCGCCGAACCGCAATTGCGCGTCGAAGCACAACTCCTTCCCGACTCGACGGTGAGCCTGGGCGCGACGCTGACGCTGCAACTGGACGTGCTGACGGACACCTGGTTCACCGCCGCGCCAGTGCTCGCCGACCTGCCGCTGCCAGGCACCCGCGTCGCCGCGCCGACCGGCTCCCCCGTGCACCTGACTCTGGAGCGTGACGGGCAAACCTTCTTCGGCCTGCGCTACCTGTACCGGATCACGCCCCGCCAGGTGCAGCGTTTCGAAATCCCCTCGCTGACGGTCAGCGCACAGGTCGGCCAGGCAACGGAAACCCTGCACACCCGCAGCGCGCCTCTCGCCTTCAGCGTGTTACCCGCTCCAGACGACGGCGCCAGCCTGGTGGCCGACTCGCTGCAACTTCGCCAGATTCTGCAGCCGCCGGCTGCTGCCTACCGAGTCGGCGACAGCCTGGAACGCCGAGTCGAACTGCAAACCCGTGGCACCCCGATGGAACTGCTGCCGCCCACGCGCTTCAGTGCTTTGGAGGGCACCCGCCAATACCCGCAACCGGTCCGACTGGAAGCACTGAGCGACGGGCGCGGCCATGGCGAAGGAGCCTTGCGCGTGGACAGCATCGTCTATCAGTTCGAACGGCCGGGCCGCTTCGACCTGCCGCCACTGGAACTGCGCTGGCGGGAAGCCGGCAGCGGCGCTTTGCATGTGGAGCACCTGCCCGGCCTGACACTGGAAGTAGCCGCCCTTCCGACCTCGGCCACGCGCCTGGCATGGCGGGAGCGGTTGGGTCTGTGGCTCGAGCGCCATGCCCTGGGCGGGCTGCTGCTGATCGCCGGCCTGGCTCTGGGCTGGCAATGGCTCGCCGGGCTCGCGGCAGCGGCACTGCAATGGCTGCGCAGTCGCTTCATGCTCCTGCGTCGGCGCTACCGGGAGTCAGAGCATCAAGCCTGGAGCCAGCTACTTCGGCAATTGCACCAGCAACCGCCGCGCCTGGACGGCCTCTACCGCTGGCTGCAGCGACAGCAGCTGCGCTCAACCGAACTGCAACGTTCCCTGCGCCTGCTGTACGGCAATGCACCCGATACCACGCGGGGCATCCGCGAGCTGCGCCGGTTGCTGCCGAAACTGCGCCGGCAACGCGGTGAGCCGCGCTCCCGTCGCCCCGCATTGCGCAAGCTCAACCCCTAGCCTTCCGCCGCCAACAACTCCACCGCTACATCGCGGAACTGCCGCACCACGCGGCTTTCGTTGTCCGGGTTGTAGACCAGGGCGAGAGCCACCGTGCGCTCCTGGTGCGGGGTTTCCAGTTCGAGGAAGCACACCGGCGCCGACGAGTTGCGCGCGTGTAACGCCGGCACCAGCGCCACGCCCAGCCCACACGCCACCAGGCTGATCGCCGCCTGCACCTGGGTGGTGGAATGCACCAGTTGCGGCACGAAGCCCGCTGCCTGGCACAGCTGCAACAACACGTAGTGCAGGCCCTCGGTGTGCGGGTAATCGATCAGTGGCTGGTCGGCCACCTCCGCCAGGTGCACGCGGCGGCGGCCGCTCAGTGCCAATGGGCTGTCCTGCGGGACGACCAGCATCATCGGCTCCCACACCAGCGGGATCAGTTTGAGCGCGGTCGGCTGCGGCAGCGGGAAGCGCACCAGGCCAACGTCGGCGTGGCCGTTCTCCACCAGCTCCAGCACCCCACTGGAGGGCAGTTCGCGCAGCTCCAGGGCGACGCCCGGATAGCGCCGGCGAAACTCCGGAATCAACCGGGGAATCAGCGACAGCGTTGCCGAGCCCACCGAGCCCAGCGTCAGTTGCCCGCGCTCACCCGCTCCCGCCTCCAGTGCATAGCGCCGCGCTTGTTGCAGGTGCAGTAGCGCCTTGCGCAATTCCGGCAGCACCGCCTCGCCCGCTTCGGTGAGGGTCACCTGGCGGGTAGTGCGCTCGAACAGCGGCAGGCCGATGTCCACTTCCAGCTTGCGGATCGACACCGACAGCGGCGGCTGGGACATGTGCAGGCGCTCGGCGGCCTCGCGGAAGTTCAGGGTCTCGGCCAGGGCGAGGAACTGGTGAATCTGGCGCAGCTCCATACTGATACTCCGTATGTATCAATCGTTATCCAAATAATATTGGATGAGTACGAGCGCTGACCATAGCCTGACCCCACTCGACGACAACAATCCCAACAGGAGAGTGCTGCATGGCGCACAACGAAATCGCCCTCGGGCAAGGCTATTACTGGCAGCAGATCGAAGCCGGCCAGCGTTTCCGTACCTTCCGCCGGACCGTCACCGAGGCCGACCTGATCGGCTTCATCGGCGTCACCGGGCAGACCGAAGTGATCTTCATCGACAGCACCTTCAACGGCGCCATCCAGGGCCGCCCGGTGCCGGCCGCGCTGAGCTACAGCCTGATCGAGGGCATCCTCATGCAGACCATGCTGCAAGGCACCGGCCTGGCCCTGCTGGAACTGCACAAGAGCGTGCGCGGCCCGGTGGTCGTAGGCGACACCCTGGAAGCCGTGGTGGAGATCGAGGAAGTCCGCCCGACCTCCAAGCACAACCGCGCCGTGGTCACCTCCCGCGTCTTCGTGCTCAACCAGCGTGAGGAAACGGTGATGGAGTACCAGGTCAAGCGTCTGCTCGCCGGCCGCCCCGAACGGGGAGAAGGCTGATGCTCGAAGCCCTCGATTTCCGCGCGCTGCCGGCGCGGCACGAGGCCTTGCGCGAGGAACTGCGCAGCTTCCTCGCCGAGCGCCTGCGGGACTATCCCACCGATCTGCGGGCGCGCAGCTGGCAAGGCTTCGACGCCGACTTCAGCCGCGCACTGGCCGAACGCGGCTGGGTCGGCCTGACCCTGCCGCGCGAGTATGGCGGCGCCGGCCTCGACCCACTGGCGCGCTTCGTGGTGGTGGAGGAGCTGCTCTGCGCCGGCGCCCCGGTGGCTGCCCACTGGATCGCCGACCGCCAGAGCGGCCCGTTGCTGCTGCGCTTCGGCAGCGAGGAGCAAAAGCGCCAGCACCTGCCGGCGATCTGCCGGGGCGAGCAGTTCTTCTGCATCGGCATGAGCGAGCCGAACTCCGGCTCGGACCTGGCCAGCGTGCGCACCCGCGCCGAAGCCAATGCCGGCGGCTGGCTGCTCAACGGGCAGAAAATCTGGACCACCTACGCCCAGCACAGCCACTACATGATCGCCCTGGTACGCACCTCCGGCAGCGCCCAGGACCGTCATCGCGGGCTGTCGCAGGTACTGGTCGACCTCTCGCTGCCGGGCGTGGACATTCGCCCGATCCGCGACCTCACCGGCGCCGAGCACTTCTGCGAAGTGTTCTTCGACAACGTGCAATTGCCGGCCGAAGCACTGGTGGGCGAGGAAGGCGAAGGCTGGAAGCAGGTCACCGCCGAGCTGGCCTTCGAGCGCAGCGGGCCGGAACGCATCTATTCCAGCATCGCCCTGCTCGATGCCTGGCTGGACTGGCTGCGTACCCGGCCTCAAGCGGGCCAGGAGCGTTTGCTGGGGCAACTGCTGAGTGAACTGATGGTGCTGCGCGCGCTGTCGGTCAGCCTCGTCGCACAACTGGCCGAAGGCCGCAGTCCGGTGGTGGAAGCGGCGCTGGTGAAGGATCTGGGCACCAGCTTCGAGCAGTCCATCCCCACCCTGCTCGGCGACCTGCTGGGTGCGCTGGAAGGCGCCGCCGTCCCGCACCTGCTGCAACGCACCCTGGCCTATCTGGAACGCATGGCCCCGGTGTTCTCCCTGCGCGGCGGCACCCGCGAAATCCTCCGCGGCGTAATCGCCCGCGGCCTCGGCTTGCGATAGGAACTTCCATGAGCCTCGACAACCTCATTCTCGACGCCTTCGGCCAGTGGCTGGAAGGCGAAGTCAGCGCCGAGCGCGTGCGCCTCATCGACCTGGGCGAACCCGCCGATGCGCTGTGGCGCTCGCTGGCCGAGCACGGCTTCGCCGACCTGCTGCTACCCGAGGAACTTGGCGGCGCGGCAGCCAGCGCGGAAACCGCCTGCCACCTGCTGTTCGCCGCCGGTGGCGCGGCCCTGCCGCTGCCGCTCGCCAGCACCTGGTGGGCACGCCTGGCACTGGCCGACGCCGGCCTCGCGCTGCCCGACGGCCCCATTGCCCTGGCCCGTGGCGAGCGCGATGGCAGCGGCCTGCGTTGCCCTTCGGTGCCGTTTGCCGCGCAGTCACGCTGGGTACTGGCAGCGCTGGTGGAAGGCGCTTGGCTGTTGCCGATGGCAAGCGCGCAACGCCGCGCGGATGGTATCCACGCCAGCGCCACCGAGGAACTGTATTGGCCCAGCCTGCCCGACGATGCCCAGCGTCTGCCGACGGAGCGCAACTGGCGCGCCCTGGGTGCCGCCTTCAGCGCGGCGCTGATTGCCGGTGCCGCCGAGCGGGTGCTGCAACTCACCCTGGAATACGCCACTACCCGCCAGCAGTTCGGCAAGCCGGTCGGCGGCTTCCAGGCCATCCAGCAGCAGATCAGTGTACTCGCCGAGGAAGTCTTCGCCGCGCGCATGGCGGCGCAGCTGGCATTACGCGGCCCTGCCTGGCCGCAGGCGATCCCGGCGGCGGTGGCGAAAGCCCGTTGCAGCAGCGCGGCGGTGCGCATCTGCAACATCGCCCATGCGGTGTTCGGCGCCATCGGCGTCACCGAGGAATGCGACCTGCAGCTCTACACCCGGCGCCTCTATGCCTGGCGCGCGGACTTCGGCAGCGAAGCGTACTGGCAGCCGCTGATCGGCCGCGCGGCCCTGCGGGAGAACGGCGACAGCCTGGCCTTCCTGCGCCGTCACCTGCCCGCCGCCTGAAGCGTGCCGCCCGCGGGCGGCACCTCGCAACGTGCCTCTCATAACCGTGCTTCTCATAACAATCACAACGGGAGAACACCGATGGCCCACACTCTCAGCCAATCGCACAGCGCCGCCTCATCGGGCGCGGCCGCCAGCGCCCGGCCCATCGCCTGGCGCACCATCATCGCCGGCAGCGTCGGCAACACCGTGGAGTGGTACGACTGGACGGTCTACACCGCCTTCGCCCTCTACTTCAGCCACCAGTTCTTCCCCTCGGACAACGAGACCACCGCCCTGCTCGCCTCCTTCGCGGTGTTCGCCATCGGTTTTGCCATGCGCCCGCTGGGCGGCTGGCTGATCGGCATCTTCAATGACCGCGCCGGGCGCAAGGCAGCGCTCAACCTGACCATCCTGATGATGGCGCTGCCTTCGCTGCTGATCAGCCTGATGCCCACCTACGCCAGCATCGGCGTCGCCGCGCCCTTGCTGATGGTGTTGGCGCGCATGGTCCAGGGGCTGTCAGTGGGCGGCGAGTATGGCGCCGCCGCGACCTTCCTCGCCGAGTCCGCGCCGGCCAGCCAGCGCGGCCTGTACTCGGGCTTCTTTTTCGCCAGTATCGCCCTCGGCCTGCTGTTCGCCTCGGGCCTGGCCTGGGTGCTGAGCCAGTGGCTGAGCCGTGAGCAACTGATCGACTTCGGCTGGCGCATTCCGTTCTTCATCGGCGGCCTGGGCAGCCTCGCCGGCTTCTGGATTCGCCACGGCGTGGAAGAAACCGCCGCCTTCCGCAAGGGCCAGGAACAACGTCGCGGCCAGCGTCTCGAGCAACCGCTGCGCACCCTCTGGCGCGAGCACCCGGAAGCGGTGAAACGCCTGGTGGGCATCAGCCTGCTCGGCGCCTTCGCCTTCTACCTGTTCGTCAGCTACCTGCCGGTACACGCCATCCGCACCCTGGGCGTCGAGCCGGGCACCGCCTATGCCGCCAGCAGCCTGGCGCTGGTGGTGTTCATGCTTTCCCAGCCGCTGTTCGGCTGGCTGTCCGACCGCATCGGCCGGCGCCCGCAGCTGATCGTCTTCGCCCTGGGCTACGCCGCGCTGCTGTACCCGGTGGTGCGCTCGATGAACGCCTCGTTCACCTCGATCCTCGCCGTCGAACTGTTCGGCCTGCTGCTCTACGGGCTGTATTCGGCCATCGCCCCGGCAATCAAGTCGGAACTGTTCAGCACCGACATCCGCGCCCTGGGCATCGGCCTGCCGTACAACCTGGTGGTAGCGATATTCGGCGGTACCACACCGTACCTGATGACCTGGCTGCAGAGCCGTGGCCAGGAACAGTGGTTCCTGGTCTACGTCTCGGTCATGGCCCTGATCACCCTGGTGGCCTTCGTGCGCATGCCCGAAACCCGTGGCAAAGACCTGCACTGAAGCCCCAAAAGGGATTGGAGAGAAGCATGAGCAATAGCCAAACCACCCCGCAGGGCGCGCTTTCCGGTCTGCGCGTCCTGGACCTCTCGCGGGTCCTTGCCGGGCCCTGGGCCACGCAGATCCTCGGCGACCTGGGCGCCGAGGTGATCAAGGTGGAACGCCCCACCCACCGCGACGACACCCGCACCTGGGGCCCGCCCTTCCTCGAAGACAGCAGCCCGACCTGGGATGCCGCCTACTACTTCTGCGCCAACCGCAACAAGCGCGCCATCGCCGTGGACTTCGGCCACCCCGACGGCGCCGAACTGCTGCGCCGCCTGGCCACCTCGGCGGATGTGCTGGTGGAGAACTACAAGGTCGGCACCCTGGCCCGCTATGGCCTCGACTATGCCGCGCTCAAGGCGCTCAACCCGAAGCTGATCTACTGCTCGGTCACCGGCTTCGGCCAGACCGGCCCCTACGCCGGGCGCGGCGGCTACGACTTCCTGGTGCAGGGCATGAGCGGGCTGATGAGCATCACCGGGCGCCGCGACGACGAGCCCGGCGCCGGGCCGCTGAAGGTCGGCCTGCCAGTCAGCGACCTGTTCTGCGGGCTCTACGCGACCATCTCGATCCTCGCCGCGCTGAACCATCGCCACACCAGCGGCGAAGGCCAGCACATCGACTGCGCGCTGCTCGACAGCCAGCTGTCGCTGATGGCCAACCAGGCGATGAACCACCTGGTCAGCGGGCAGGTGCCGCAACGCCTGGGCAACGCCCATCCCAACGTGGTGCCCTACCGCGACTTCGCCTGCAGCGACGACTACATCCTCGTCGCCTGTGGCTCCGACGGGCAGTTCCAGGCGCTGTGCCGCCTGCTCGGCCGTGACGACCTCGGCGGCGACCCGCGCTTCACCCGCAACCCCGGCCGCAGCGAACACCGCCGCGAACTGGAAGTGGAACTGGCGAAAAGCATCGGAGGCTGGCGCGCCGCCGATCTGCTGGCGGCCATGGAAAAGGCAGGCGTGCCCGGCGGGCCGATCAACAACCTGCAGCAGGCCCTGGCCGATCCGCAGGTACAGGCCCGTGGCCTGTTGCAGACCCTGACCCGGCAGGACGGCACCCAAGTCACCCTGCTCGGCTACCCGGCGCGCTTCTCTGCCTCGCCGCCAACCTACCGCCTGGCCCCGCCGATGTTCGCCCAGGACACCGCGCAGGTGCTGGCCGAGCAACTGGGGCTGGCCACCGAGCAACTGGCGGAACTGGCCGGCAAGGGCGCGATCGCCCTGGCCCAGCCGCTGGCCGAGCCCATCCCGAAGGCCGGCTGAAGCGCCGGCTTTGCATCCTCTCGCCTCGATCAATATGATGCATATATGTTTTGTTATGCTTCATAGCGAATTACGTCAGAGAGAGGCGAGAAAATCATGGGCATCATCAACCTGGACGACGACCTGCACGACCAGCTGCGCCGCGCCAGCTCCGTGGCCTGCCGGTCGATCAACGCCCAGGCGGCGTTCTGGATCAAGATCGGCATGCTCTGCGAGCTGGAACCCACCCTGAGCTACAACCAGATCGTCACCCGCGAACTGCAGGAAGCCGGGGTCAGCTACCCCGCCGCGGGAGGCGCCAAGTGACCAAGACCCCGGCGGAACTGGCACTGATGGCCGAATCGGGTCGGCTACTGGCAAGGGTCTTCGGCTTCGTCGACAGCCTGCCGCTGCAAGGCATGACCACCCTGGAAGTGAATGACCGAGTCGAGCGCTACATCGTCGATGAGCTGCAGGCGCGGCCGGCCAGCAAGGGCCAGTACGGCTTCGCCTACGTGCTCAACTCCTCGCCTAACCAGGTGGTCTGCCATGGCGTGCCATCGGCGGCGGACCGGCTGCAGGACGGCGATATCGTCAACTTCGACATCACCCTGGAGAAGAACGGCTTCATCGCCGATTCGAGCAAGACCTACCTGATCGGCAACGTCTCGCCCGCCGCCCGGCGGCTGGTGGAAATCACCTACGAGGCCCTGTGGAAAGGCATCCGCGCGGTGAAGCCCGGCGCGCGCCTGGGCGACATCGGCCACGCCATCGAGCGGCACGCCCGCCAACACGGCTACACCGTGGTCGAGGACTACTGCGGCCACGGCATCGGTCGCGAGATGCACGAGCCGCCGCAAGTGCTGCACTTCGGCCGCCCACGGACCGGGCAGGTGCTCAGGGAAGGCATGACCTTCACCATCGAACCGATGCTCAACCAGGGGCATTCCGGGGTGAAAACCCTGGCGGATGAATGGACCGTGGTCACCCTCGACGGCAAGCTCTCCGCCCAGTTCGAGCACACGGTGGCGGTCACCGCCAAGGGATTCGAAGTCCTGACGCTGCGCCCCGAGGAACGCGCGCTCCTTTAGCGAAAAATGCGCCTATGCGGACCGTAGGACGGATAACCCGGAACGGGTTATCCGCCGCTTGCCTCAAGGCGCATAACGCTGGCGCGTTATGCGCCCTACGATCCGAGCACCAACCCATCTGCCAAAGCACGCCATGCCTGCGGCAGCCCGAGCGTGGGGGTATCGCGGATGAATCCACTCAGGAATCATTATTGCAGCAATATTGCCTTATACGACGCTCGATTGCTGATCTATAGAAATACCTGCAACTAAACGCCATTAATCCCCCAATACCTTAATCTAAACTGTTCTCCCGCTTCAATCTGGAGAGCCCGTGATGCCCTTCCCCCACCCTCGCTGCTCCGGAAGAAACCCACCATGACCTGTGCCCTCTCCCTCGAAGCGCTGGCCTACGACCACCAGCATGGCGAAGAAATCCCGCCGCACTGCCACCCTCAGGCGCAACTGATCCATTCGCTCTCCGGCGTGATGCTGGTGGGCGCAGCGCAGAGGAACTGGGTGGTGCCGGCCGGTCACGCACTCTGGGTGCCGCCGGGCACCGAGCACCAGATCCGCATGTTCGGCAACGTGCGCATGCGTACCTTGTTCATGCCCGCATCCACCTGGCCCCGGGGCGGCCAGCAGTGCCAGTTGATCGCGGTAACGCCCTTGCTGCGGGAACTGCTGGTTGCCGCCAGCGCGGTGCAGGCCGGTGACGGCAACGAGCACCGCCGCCGCTGCCTGCATGAACTGCTGCTGGTGGAGATGGACGCGGCGCAGACGGTCGGCATCCACCTCGCCATGCCGCGCGACCCGCGCCTGCTGCGGCTGTGCAACGCGGTGATCGGCGCACCGGCGGACGAGACCGGCATGGAGGACTGGGCGCAGCAACTGAACATGAGCAGCCGCACCCTTGCCCGGCTGTTCCAGCGCGAACTGGGGATGAACTTCGGCGACTGGCGCACCCGCGTGCGCATGGTCCTCAGCCTGCAACGGCTGATCGCCGGCGCCTCGGTACTGGAAGTGGCGCTGGAGCACGGCTACCAGAGCCCGAGCGCCTTTTCGCAGACCTTCAAGCGGACCCACGGGCAACTACCCAGCCACTACCAGGCCGTGCGCTCGGTAGCGGCGTACTGAGTAGCAGGCCCCAGCGCCGCCCACTTGGCAGCGCTTACGGCATCACTCGATGGCGAAGTGGATGCTGTAGTTGACCTTCTCGCCGCGCCGCGCGGTGGCGCGTGTCTGGTACACCTGCACGCTGTAGGTCCCCGAGGCCGGCAGCGCGCCGCTCCAGTCCTGGCCGACCGAGCCGCCGCCCAGGGCGGTCGATTCACCTGGCTTGTCGCCCGGTGCGAAGAGGTTGAAGTTGGCGTTGCTGCTGCCGGTGACGCCAACCTTCATGTGTTGCCCGGCCTTGGCCGACAGCGTGTAGAGGACGCTGTCATAGCCCTTGAAGCTGCCTTTGGTGACCGAGCTGCTGGCGCCCTTGGTGAAGTGCACCGGCACTGTGGTGACGGTATCGGCAGCCAGCGCAAATGCAGGCGTGGCACCCAGCAGGCAGCAGAGCAGGAGGGAAGTTTTCATGGTGTTCATCCTATGGTCAGGGTTGGGAAAATCATGAAGCGGCCTGCCAGTGATGGCTGGCCACGAAAGCGAGGAATTCATCCAGCGGCATCGCCTTGCCGAACAGCCAGCCCTGGCCGAACTGCACGCCGCGCTGGCGCAGGTACTGCAGTTGCTCGTCGGTCTCGATACCTTCGGCCACCAGCAACAGGTTCAACTGGCGCGCCATGGCGATAGTGTGGTCGGTGACCGGACAAGGTGCACCGGCCGACAGCGCCTGGACAAAGGAGCGGTCGATCTTCAGCAGGTCCAGCGGCAGGCGCCGCAGGTACTGCAGGCTGGAGTAACCGGTACCGAAGTCGTCCAGGGCAATCGGGTGGCCTGCCTGGCGGCTTTGCGTGAGTGTCCGGTGCGCCGCGTCGATGTTCAACAGACAGCTTTCGGTCACTTCCAGCCAGATGCACTCGGCGGCGATACCCGCCTGTTGCCGGGCTTCCGTCAGCAGCGGGAGGAAGGACCCGCTGACCACGTCGAAGGCCGCCAGGTTGATCGATACATGCTGCAGCCGCCCCGACGCGAGGCTGGTGCCCAGCTCACGGCAGACGGTGGAGATGACCTGCGCGGTGATCGATTCGACCAGCCCTGTGGATTCCGCCAGCGGTAGAAAGCTGTCGGGCATGGCCACCGAACCGTCGGCGCGCCGCCAGCGCACCAGGGCTTCGGCGCCGATGCAGCGGCCATCGCGCAGGTCGAGGATGGGCTGATAGAAGGCGGTGAACGCTTCGTTCGCCACGGCCCGTTTCAGTACAGCCAAGGGCGACAGGTGCGCGCCCACGCGCCGGGAAACCGCCCAGCACCACAGGCCGGACAACATCAGGCCCAATGGTGCGAGCATCAGCACATTGCGCCAAAGGTCGCGGAGCATTTCCTGGCGGCTGACGGCGGCGACGGTCTGCCAGTTGCCGTGGGCTACCCGGGTGTACACGTAGCCGCCCCGCAGCCCGGAATGCGGCTCGCTGTGGATACGCGTGAGCACCTGGGCGAAAGCGGCGGCGGGTGCGCCCAGCCAATGGCCCGTCGGCGTGCCCAGCGCCAGGCTGACGCCGGGCGCGAGGGTGGTCTCGAGGAAGTGTTCCGGGTCGATCAGCAGATTGAACGCGGCGTCCTGCAAGGCCAGCATGGGCTTGGCCGGCGCCACGAAGGGCGGCACGTTGACCGACACGCCGAGGCCTTCGCGGGTGCGAAACTCCGCCGGCCAACGACGCGCACCGCTACCGACCTCCCCCCAGGAGCTGCAGACGAAGACTTCTTCCTCGGCATAGCCCACCGCCTTCACCGCCAGCGTGTCGATGGCCACCAGGCGCATCTGCTCGATGCCATCCAGGGAGCACGGCGGCAGCGGCGAACTGTTCAGTGCCCTGAGCGCTACGGCGGCTTGGGCGAAGGTGCTGTCCGCCCGCTCTGAGGCGAGTCTTGCCAGGGTTTCCAGGCGTTCAGCGGTGTGCTGCATGACCAGGTGCCAGGCCAGGTAGCCGGTGCCGGTGAGGACCAGAGCGACACCCAGCAGGCTGGCGATGACGCCGGTCCTGACGATGCGAGCGCGACTCATGATGGGTCTCCAGAGGGCGCACGGCGTGCGCCCGAGCGGGATGGTCCGCTACCAGAGGTAGCGGTAGCCGAGGGTCAGCGCCAGCGGCTGCTCGATCTCGTGGCCATTGGCGTAGTGGGCTTCGACCATCAGCTTCTGGTGGGTGCTCACCAGCAGCGAGCCGCCCGCGCCCAGTTCGGCGCGTGAGCCCGGTAGCTGGTTGTCCAGCGCATGGCCGTTGACCTTGACCGTGCTGTCGCCGGCCAGTTCATCGATCACCGAGGCGCTGAAGTAGCCCTGCACCTGCATGCCCGAATCGAGCTGCCAGTTGCGTCCGGCGCGGCCACCGGCGCGGGCCTGGACGGAGTCCACGGCATCACCGTCGACTTCCAGGCCGTCGCTGCTGGTGTACTGCGGCCCTTGCAGATGCGCGCCGGCTAGCTGCACCTGGGGTTCGACGAACCAGCCCTGGCCCAGTTGGATCGTGCGGCCCAGTTCGACGCTGGCGCCGTAGGCGTCGGAGTCATAGTGGCCGCGTACCTGGCTGCCCAGGTTGGTGGGCACCTTCACCTCGCCACGCAGATGGTCAACCTTCAGCACCGAGTCGAGATACCAGCCGTCTTCGCGCACATAGGTGGCGTAGAGGGCAACAGTGCGGCTGTCGAGGTCACCGGAGCTGTGTTCACCGAAGTCCTGGTCGGAATGGCCGATGCCGAGCATGCCGCCGACATAGAGAGTTCCCCCGCTCTGCTCGATGGCGCGATCGGCGCCGACCTCGGCACCGCTCATGTTCTGCTCGAAGGCGCGGCTGTCGCCGCTGTCCACGTTCAACTTGCCGCCCGCGGTGCGGGTCCACAGGCCGCCCTGGTCGTGGCCCTGGCGCAGCTCGCCGAGCCGCCGGGTCAGGGTGCCCAGCTCGCTCTGCCAGAGGTTGGCGGCCGCCGTCTGCATGCCCAGCGCCGCGTTGGCGCCCTTGGACAGGCGCTGCGCCTGGCCGAGCGAGCGGGTTGCCGGCACCAGAGAGGTCATCGGGATGGCCTGGCTGGTGGGCTGGGACGGAACCGTTACCGGCGGCTGGGACTGAGTGAGCGCCGTCATCGGGACAGCGGTGGTCTGGGGAAGCGGCACCGGCTGCGGCGGGATCGACGGATTCTGCGCCGTCATCGGAATACTGGCGCCTTGGGGCGCTGGAATCCTTTGCGGCGGAATCGATGGATTCAGCGCCGTCATCGGGATGCTGCTGCCGTTGGGCAGCGGCACCTTCTGCGGCGGGAGCGAAGGATTCAGTGCGGTCATCGGGATGCTGCTGCCATTGGGCAGCGGCACCTTCTGCGGCGGGAGAGAAGGATTCAGCGCGGTCATCGGAATACTGCTGCCATTGGGCAGCGGCACCTTCTGCGGCTGCATCGAGGGCGTCAGGGCAGTCATCGGCGCGACTTGCCCCGACTGCACCAGGTACCAGTCATTGCCCTGCCGCTGCAGGCTGTAGCGGAAAGCACCGGCGTCCACATGGCCGCCGAGCAGGCTGAACTGCCCGGCGCCACCCGCGGTACCCACCAGCTTCAACGGATCGCCCTGGGCATCCCGGCCACTGTCGGCCACCAAAATCTCGTGGCTGCCCTGCGCCTGCCCCTGTACCGACAGCAGGTCGCCCTGGGAGCTGGCAAGGTCGGTCTTCATGCGGAAGCGGCCGTTGCCGCTGAGGTCGCCATTGACCGTCAGCACCTGGTAGCCCGAGCCACCGAAGGCCACCGTGGTGTCTTGCAGTTTCAGGTTGCCGACCGAGGAGTTGCCGTCGAACAGCCAGGTGCTGGAGCGCAAGTCGAGGTCCAGTCGGCCACGGGTCGGCTCCTGCAATTGTGCGTTGCCACGCAGCGAACTGCCGTCCGCCGTCAGGTCGAATTGGCCGTTGCCGGCGACGCTGGCGAGTGTCGCCGTATCGACGGTGGTGCCGCTCAGGGTGGCCTGCAACGTACTGTCCGGTTGGATGACGAAGGCCTGGCCATTCACCGAGGTCAGCTGGCTGCCTTGCGCGCTGACCTGGCCATGGCTGCCATTCAAGGTCTCGATCAGGGCATCGTGCCCGGTCAGCCGGGTATCGGTCAGCGTCAGTTGACCAGCGCCCTGCCCGGCCATGAAGCGCGCGGTGCTGCCATCGACGTTCGCCACTGAGCCCTGCAGTACGCTGATGCGGCTGTCGCCATCGATCTCCAGGGCCGCAGCCTCGGAGCCCACGCTCAACAGCTGGGTGCGTTCCAGCTCGATGCTGCTGGACTGGCGCACCCAGGCGCCCGACGCCCGGCGGCCTTCGGTGAAGATCGAGCCATCGCTCATGCGGATGGCCGAGCCGGAGGCGGAAACCAGCGCGGCGGCATTCTCGCCCAGGGTGTGCACGCTGCTGCCCTGGCTCAGTTGGGCGCGGCTGGCGTTGCGCAGCGTCACGCCCTCGCCAGCAATCGCGTCGGTGAGGACTTGCGTATTCACCAGCGACAGCGGGCCGCTGCCGGAGAGGCTCACGCCGGCGCTTTCCGCCTGGTGCGTATGGATCTGCGAATCCGTGACGGTGCCAGCCAGGGCGTTGCCCTCAACGACGATGCCGCTGCTGGTCATGGCGAAGGTCTCGATGGTTGAACGCTGCACCTGCAGGGTGGATTGCTGGCCCAGGTGGATCCCTGGACTGAGGAGGCCGCGCGTGACGACGCTGGAGTCGTTCAGTAGCAGCGTGCCGTTGTCGACCTGGATGGCCGGGCTGCGGGAGCCCAGCGTGGTCAGACTGCTGCCGGAGGTCAGGCTCACACTGCCCTGGTCATGCACGCTCAGCGCCGGGGCATCGCTGCCCTGGGTTTGCGCCTCGAGCGAGCCCGCGTCCACGGTGGCGCTGTCGAATACTTCCAGCGCGCCGCCACTGCCGGTATTGCCCGCGAACACGTCCTGCAGCGAGAAATCCGTGCCCTGCACGCTAATGGCCGGACCGTTGCTGCTGACCTCGACGCGCGACTGCGCCAGCGCGTGCGGCAA
Source organism: Pseudomonas sp. (assembly GCF_002796985.1). GTDB lineage: Bacteria > Pseudomonadota > Gammaproteobacteria > Pseudomonadales > Pseudomonadaceae > Pseudomonas. Next base: position 226,160 of record NZ_PEKX01000004.1, read on the forward strand.
CGCACTGGCGGCGCTGAAGGATTGCGGGGAATTGAAGTCGGCCGCCATCGCCGGCGCGGCGATGAGCACGGCGATGATCAGTGCCAGAGGGCTGTAGGAAAGGTTGGGCCTACGCGTGAGGGGTTCCATGGTGAGTCACCTAGAGGGGAAGTGATTGACGCCATTGTTTGCGTGCCCGCTCAAAGTGAGGATGCGAAAACCAGTCACGTTTTGTAGGAAAATGATTACACGACGGGTATCGCCATACCCTAGAGTGAACGCCAACCCAGGGGGGAAACATGGCGCGAATACTGATCGCCGACGAACATCCGATGACCCGCTACGCCGTGCGCATGCTGCTGCAGGCCGAGCGGCATGTGGTGGTCGGCGAGGCGAACACCGGCATCGAAGCCCTGAGCCTGACCACCAGCCTGTCGCCGGACCTGCTGATCATCGACATCGACCTGTCGCAACTCACCGGCCTGGATGTCATCGCGCGGCTGCGCGCCCGTGGTCTGACGCTGCCGATCCTGGGCTACAACACGCAGGATTCGGAGCACTACGTCGGCCGCTTCCTGCAGGTGGGCGCCTCCGGCTTCGTCAGCAAGCACCAGGACATCGACCGGCTCAAGGAAGCCCTGGCCGTGGTCCTGCGCGGGCACAGCTACTTCCCCGCCGAGATGCTCGGCAGCGTGCACCGCGGCAGCCTCAACGAGAACGACGCCGAGCGCGTGGCCTCGCTGTCCAACCGCGAACTGAGCGTGCTCAGCCTGCTCGCCAGCGGCTACAGCAACCAGGAAATCGCCCGCGAGCTGACCATCAGCGACAAGTCCGTCAGCACCTACCGCGCGCGCATGCGCAGCAAGCTCAACCTGTCCAGCATGCTCGAACTGATCGACTTCGCCCGGCGCAACCGCCTCGCGGCCCCGGCCAGCCAGCACCACTCCCGCGAAGCCGAAGCGGGCGAGGCGCCGATGTGGCGCTCCATGGTGGAGAGTCTGCCGGCGGCCTTCTACGTTCGCGATACCGAAGCGCGCCTGGTGTACGCCAACCCGGCGCACCTGGAGCTGTACCAGGCGCAGCCCGACGACGTGCTGGGCACCCGCACCACCGATGTGGACTGGTACCCGCCCACGGATGCGAAGAACATGCTGCGTTTCCTGCAGCGCGCCATCGCCGACGAGCAATCCTTCAACAAGGACATCGAACTCACCGTGCACGGCGAGCGCCGCGTGTTGCACCACTGGGGTACGCCCTATCGCGACGGCGACGGCAACCTGCTCGGGATGATCTGCTGCAGCACCGACATCACCGAGCGCTACGACCAACTCAACGAACTGCGCAGCCGTGCCGAGGCCAGCGAACTGGCGCACCAGCAACTGACCAACCTGTTCACCAGTGCCACCACGCACCTCAACGAGCGCATCCAGGCACTCGCCGACACCCTTGAGCAACCCGGGTCCGGGGACCTTGAGCAGGCCCGGACGATTCTCGAAGAGCTCCGGGTGCATGGCGCTTCGCTCAAACGTGCGCTCATTGCGCAGGACGAGGTGCCGTTGCTGCCTGCGCGGCTGGACGAGCTGGCGGCCGAAGTCCTTGGCGTCCTGCAGCGGCAGGCCGAGCTGAAGCGCCTGCCGTTGAAGCTGGAGACCGACGCCCGCTCGCGGCAAACCGTGCTGGTCGACGCCAAGTCCCTGCGCGAAGCCCTGCGCCACCTGGGCCTGTACGTCATCGACCTGACCGACAGTGGCAGCGTGCGGCTCAAAATCACCGCCAGCCCGAAGCAGGAGCAGCTGGGCGTACGGCTGACGCTGGAAGGCATCCCCAGCGCCAAGCGGCGCGAGCTGCGCGCCTACTCCCTCTCCGAACTGACCATGGACTACCCGGCACGCAACCCGGCGCGCAACAGCCTGAGCCTGAACATCGCCCAGCACCTGATCAACAGCATCGGCGGCGAGCTGCAGGTCTCCCACCTGGCCGAACAGGGCTGCTGCGCCACGGTGCACCTGTTGCTGTCACGCCAGAGCGACCGGCACTAGCTGCGAGCGCGCCGTCGCCCCGTGTAAGGCAGGTGCGGGCACCTAGGCCATGCCCGCGATCGTGCCCACGGCGCGCTTCTACCATCAGACGCCGTCGTCAAACCACTTCGGCGATCTGCTCGCGCAACCACCGATGCGCCGGGTCGCGGTGCGAGCGCTCGTCCCAGAGCATCGACATCTCGTAGCCCGGCACCTCCACCGGTGCCTCCACCACGCGCAGCGCCGGGTTATCCCGCACCAACCGCGCCGGCACCATGGCCACCAGGTCGCTGCTGGCCAGTGCCGAGATGACGAAGAGGAAATGCGGCACCGACAGCGCCACGCGCCGGCTCAGCCCCACCGCTGCCAACACCTCGTCGGTCACGCCGCTGAAGCCGCCGCCGTCGGGCGAGACCATCACATGCTCCAGCCGGCAGAACTGCGCCAGGGTCGGCTTGCGTTTGAGCTTCGGGTGCCCGGCGCGGCCGGCCAGCACATAGCGTTCGGTGAACAGCGTACGGCGGCGCATGCCCGGCGGGCTGCCTTCGGTGGTGTGGAAGGCCAGGTCGATATCGCCCTGCTCCGCCTGCCGGGCGACACGCGGCGGCGACAGTTCCAGCAGGGCCAGACGTGTGCCCGGTGCGCTGCCGCGAATGGCACTCAACGCCGGCAGCAGGATGGTGGATTCGCCGTAGTCGGTCGCGGCAATGTGCCAGGTGTTGTCCGCCTGGGCCGGGTCGAAAGGTGCTGACGGCGCCACCGCCTGCTCCAGCGCCTCCAGGGCGATGCGCAATGGCTCGCGCAGGGATTCGGCCCGCGCCGTCGGGCGCATGCCGCGCGGGCCGGGCAACAGCAGCGGGTCGTCGAAGATATCGCGCAGCTTCGCCAGGTGCACGCTAACCGATGGCTGCGAGAAGTTCAGCCGCTCCGCCGCACGGGTCACGTTGTGCTCGGAAAGCAGCACGTCCAGGGTCACCAGCAGGTTGAGGTCGAGCCTGCGCAGATTATTCATTCATATACCTGGGATACCGGATATTCATTTCTACTATACCTGCGGCAATCGCATCCTGCGCACACCCCCTCTCAACGGATGCAGCCGCCATGAACGTACTGATCGTCTACGCCCACCCCGAACCCCGCTCGCTCAACGGATCGCTGAAGGATTTCGCCGTGCGCCGCCTGCAAGCCGCCGGCCATGAGGTGCAGGTCTCGGACCTCTACGCGATGAACTGGAAAGCCACGCTGGACGCCTCCGACAGCCTCGACCGCGACCCCGAGGCGCGCTTCGACCCGTCACTGGATTCCAAGCGCGCCTATGCCGCCGGCCGGCAGAGCACTGACATCGCCGCCGAGCAGGAAAAACTGCGCTGGGCGGACACGGTGATCCTGCAATTCCCGCTGTGGTGGTTCACCATGCCGGCGATTCTCAAGGGCTGGTTCGAACGGGTCTATGCGTACGGCTTCGCCTATGGCGTCGGCGAGCACTCCGATGCCCGCTGGGGCGACCGCTACGGCGAAGGCAACCTGGCCGGCAAGCGCGCCATGCTGGTAGTCACCACCGGCGGCTGGGAATCGCACTACAGTGCGCGCGGCATCAACGGGCCGATCGACGACCTGCTGTTCCCGATCCACCATGGCGTGCTGCACTACCCCGGTTTCGACGTGCTGCCGCCCTACCTGGTGTATCGCACCAGCCGTGTGGACGCGCAGCGCTACGCGCAGATCGAGCGGGAACTGGGCGAGCGCCTGGACAGCCTGCAGACCACCCCACCCATCCCCTTCCGCCAGCAGAACGGCGGCGACTACGACATCCCCGCGCTGACCCTGCGCGAGAAGATCAATCCTCAGGCCAGTGGGTTTGCCGCGCATCTGGAGTGATTCACTGTTCGCGAGCAAGCTCGCTCCTACAGGGGAAAAGCGCGGGGGCTTTTTGTAGGAGCGAGCTTGCTCGCGAACCGCCCAACCTCAAACGCTCCTCAAGGCTGAACTCGCGGCTCGGCCTCGAAGGCGCTGCGCAGTACGTAGGGCGCATAACGCGACAGCGTTATCCGCCGAGTGGCCGGCCGGCGGATAACCTGTTCCAGGTTATCCGCCCTACCTTTCTGCGCACCTTCAGGGTTTCACCCGAGGCTCCGCTTCGAAGGCGCTGCGCAGCAACTCGACGAACTCCGGCGCCGGGGGGATCTCCACGTCGCCGATGCGGCTCACCGGCACCGCCGGCGTCCAGGAGTTCATCACCACGGCGCCGCTCAGGCGCGGCAGGTCCTGCTGATCGATGCTCAGCGACGACTGGCGTGCACCGAGTTTCTCCAGTTGGCGCTGGAGGATGCCCATGGTGGTGCCGGTCAGCATCTTCCCACGCGGCCAGATCACCGTTTCACCGTCCCAGAACGCCAGGTTCCAGATGGTCGCTTCGCTGAAGCGGCCACGGTGGTCGGTGAACACTGCATCGTCGAAGCCAGCAGCCACCGCTTCGCGCAGGTACCAGGTCTTGGCGATCTCGCCGACGTGCTTGATCTCCGGCAGCACCCGCTCATGCCCGGCGATGGCCAGCGACAGCGGGCCCTGCGGCCCATCCGATGGTGGCGCGGTACGTACCAGCAGCTCGGGGCGGTGCTCGGGGCCGGCGACAGTGAATTCCCCGGCGGACGAGTACACCGTGGCCATCAGCGATGTGTCGGCCGGCGCCTGTTCCAGCGCTGTACGCAGGGCCGCGCGGATTTCCCCGTCGGCATGGCTCTGGCCGAACAGCCGCTGCGAGGCATTGCGCAGGCGCTCCAGGTGCAGGTCCAGGCCGCGAATGCCGCCGCCACGCACCTGCATGGCAGTGAAATGGGCGTAGCCGGCGAAGGCCAGCGGTGCGAGGTCGTCTGCGCTGGCGGGCTGGGCGTTGCGTTGGGTGATGTAGGGATGGATGGCGGCTGACATGGCGTTGGCTTCCTCTGCTCGGTGTTTCACTGCCTGGATATCTGCATATCCAGCATCAAGTGGAATCACTATCGGCCTTTGACAAAGCCAGGAGAAACGAGTATTTCTCGACGGATCATCAAGCAGGATTTGAAGATCGATGAGCCGCTCATTTCCCGGCGTCCGCTCCCTGCGCACCTTCGAGGCCGCCGGCCGCCACCTGAATTTCACTCGCGCAGCGGAAGAAATCGGCCTGACGCCAGCAGCGGTCAGCCACCAGATCAAGGAGCTGGAAGACCAGCTCGGTCTCGTGCTTTTCGTGCGCACCAGCCGCAGCATCCAGCTCACTCCCGGCGGCGCGCTGCTGCTGGAGGCGGCAGCGGAATCCCTCGGGCTGTTGCACCGCGCCACTGTGCGGGCGCGTCGGCTATCGCGGACCTCCGAACAGCTGCGGGTTTCGCTGACAGCGCGTTTCGCTACCCACTGGCTGCTACCGCGCCTGCCAAAGTTCCGCGCGCTGCATCCGGGGCTGAAGCTCAGCTTCGATGTCAGCGACGAGCTGCGCGACTTTGCCGTCGACGACATCGACCTCGCCATCCGCTTCGGCAGCGGGCGCTATCCGGGCCTGCTGGCCGAGCGCCTGTTCGATACCCAGATAGTCCCCGTGTGCTGCCCGAGCCTGCTGGAAGACGGGCCGCCACTGCGCGAGCCGCGCGATCTGCAGGCCCACACGCTGTGCCATGTAGTCTGCGAGACCGAAGGCGCGGCCTGGCCGGACTGGTCGCGCTGGATGGCGGCGGCCGGCGTAGCAGACTTCGACGCCAGCGGCTGCGTCACCTTCGAGGACACCAGCCACGTGGTGCAGGCGGTGCTCGAAGGCGGCGCGGTCGGGCTGGCCGACCACGCCATGGTCGCCCGCGAGCTGGAACAGGGCCTGCTGGTGCAGCCGTTCGAGCTGGGCGTGCGGGTTGCCGAGGACTACGCCTACAACCTGGTCTACCCGCAGGCCAGCGTGGACGACCCGCGCGTCAAAGCCTTCCGTGAGTGGATTCTCGGGGAAATGGCCGTTTGAGTTGGCGGTGCTATTCATCCACAGAGGTATTGTCGTAGGAACTATCCTGTTTACGCTGTGCGACGACAGAATCCGGGCTCTCCGGGTTCGGATTGCTCGGCGTACCGATGGGGAATATTCACGCATGACAGACAACATCGACACCGCCGCAGCCTTTGGCGCACCCAAGGCGACCGCCCAGGAAGGCCGACTCGGCTATCTGCCGGTCGCCCTGTTCGGCTCGGTCATGGGGTTGGCGGGGTTGTCCTCCGCCTGGAAGCTGGCCACGCTGGTCTATGGTGCGCCGCATTGGGTGTCCCAGGCCATCGGTCTGCTGGCGCTGCTGGCTTTCGTTGCCGTCGGCATCGCCTATGCGATCAAGGCCGTCACCGGGCCGCAGGCGGTGAAGGCCGAATTCCTCCATCCCATCGCCGGCAACCTGTTCGGTACGCTGTTCATCAGCCTGTTGCTGCTCCCCATTCCCCTGGTCGATTACAGCCTGCTGCTGGCGCGCGCAGCCTGGCTGATCGGTACGGCGGGCATGCTGCCCTTCGCCTGGCTGATCATTTCCCGCTGGCTCAGCCAACGCCAGCAGGCCGCCCATGCCACGCCGGCCTGGATAGTCCCGGTGGTGGGGCTGGCGGACATCCCGCTGGCGGTGCCGCTGCTGCAATGGCCAGGTGCCGCTGACCTTGCCTTCTTTTCCCTCGCGGTGGCGCTGTTCTTCGCCGTGCCGCTGTTCACCCTGATCCTGTCGCGGCTGCTGTTCGAGGAGCCCATCGGCGTTGGCTTGCAGCCTTCCCTGCTGATTCTCCTGGCGCCCTTCGCCGTAGGCTTTTCGGCCTACGTCAGCATCGTCGGCGAGATCGACCGCTTCGCCAGCGCGCTGTACATGCTCAGCCTGTTCATGCTCGCGGTGCTCGCCGGGCGCCTGCGCCACCTGGCGCGCAACTGCCCGTTTCGCCTGGCCTGGTGGTCGGTCGGTTTCCCGCTGGCTGCGGCAGCCGGTTGCGCGCTGCGCTACGCCGGCCATGCGCCGGGGCCATTCACCGATGGTGTGGCGCTGTTCCTGCTGGCCGCCGCGACGGTCGTCATCCTCGGCATGGGCCTGCGCACGCTGATCGGCGTGGCGACGGGCCAGTTGCGCAACCTCGCCACCTGAGTCACGCGGCTTGCCATTGGCGACGAATCCTGCGAAAACGCACGCCCTCGCGGCGCTCGTGCCGCAGCCGCCTCACCGGAGAACGCCATGAGCAGCGAACTGCAGATCGAAGATATCGTCGTCGGCGACGGCAAGGCCGTGGTCAAGGGCGCCCTGATCACCACCCAGTACAAGGGCACGCTGGAAGACGGCACTGTCTTCGACTCGTCCTGGGACAAGGGCCGCCCGTTCCAGTGCGTGATCGGTACCGGCCGCGTCATCAAGGGCTGGGATATCGGCCTGATGGGCATGCAGGTCGGCGGCAAACGCAAGCTCTTCGTGCCCGCGCACCTGGCCTACGGTGAGCGCCAGGTCGGCGCGCACATCCAGCCCAACTCTAACCTGCTGTTCGAGATCGAGTTGCTGGAAGTCCTTACCCGCGACGACTGATCCCTCTGTTCAGGTTCAGGCCGGCACGGTTTCCACGCTGCGCCGCAGCGCCAGGATCGCCGTCGGCCCCTGGGCCTTGCGGGTGAACCAGAACACCCGGCTCACGCCACGGGTGATCGCCACGTAGGCCAGGCGCAACTGCTCGTCGTGCTGGGCCTGGTCGTAACTGCTGGTGAAGAAGCCGCAAGCCGCGTACAGCGCGCTGCGCAGCGGGTGTTTCTCCGGCGGCGCGCAGTCGTCGACGATGATCGCCACTTCCGCCTGCAGACCCTTGGCGCGATGGATGGTCATGCCCTTCACCGGCAGTTTGCGGTCCAGCTCGCCGAGGATCGTCTGCAGGGTTTCATTGCGCCGGCTGAGCAGCAGCACGGCGGTCTTCTCCCGCGAGCCGCGCGCGGCAACGTGCTCGCATTGCTTGCGGATCTCTTCAAGCAGGAGCGGCAGGCTGTTGCGTGCATCGAAGCGCTGCACCAGCTTCACCCCGTGGTCGCCCGCCTCTGCCGTCTTGAACGCGCGACAGGTCTTGGCCTGTTTGTTGGCCACGCCTGCCAGCACCCGCTCGCCATCGCGGATCACCGGGTCGATGCTCCGGTAGTTGGTTTCCAGCAGCAGCACGCGGCTCTTGCGCCGGCCCTTGCTGGGAAAATGCCGGTCGAAGTCCATGAACAGCTCCGGCGAGCTGCCGCGCCAGGCGTAGATGGACTGCCAGTCATCCCCGATGGCCATCAGGCTGACCGCTTCGCCGCGCTTGGCGAGGTCGCGGTGCAGCGCCTGCAGCCATTGCACGATCTGCGGCGAGACGTCCTGGAACTCGTCGATCAGCAGGTGCTGGAACGGTGCCAGGGCCTCGGCCGGCAGCTTGCCGTCGCCGAGTTGGTCGGTCAGGCGCTGGAAGGCCAGGTTGAAGGTCAGCAGGCCCTGCTCCTGCAAGGCAGCGTCGAAGGCCGCCCAGAACAGTTGCAGCGCCTCGATGAACTGGCGCTCGCGTGGCGGGCAAGCGAGCCTCGATGGCTGCAACTGGTCAATGCGCAGGCCGATGCTCTCGATGAAGCCGGACTGGGCGTAGAAGGCCTCGAACAGCGGCAGCGCGGTGAATTCGCCGGCCAGTTTGAAGGCATCCAGCGGCGCCTTGCCGATGCGTGGCGGCTTGCCGTCTTCGCCGGCTTCCGGCGGTGGCGGCAGTTCCAGCAACTGGTGCACCAGAACGCGGAACGCCGGCTGGTCGGCGTAGCACTGCTGGTAGACCTGCTTGAGCAGGCGCTGCTGCGCCGGGCGCAGGCGGCCGGCGAGCAAGGGGTTGTCCAGCTCGCTGGCGGGGTCGCGATCGTCCAGTTGCTCGAACCAGCGCGGGTTCTTCAGCGCGACTTTCGCCAGGGTGCCCATGGCCGAGTGGAAGGTGCGCACGCACTGCCGCGCCTGCGCCGCATCGAGCGGATGGCCCCAGTAGCCGAGCACTTTCACCAACTGCTCGCGCAGCTGTGCGCAGGAGGCGTTGGTGAAGGAAATCACCGTCACCTTCTCGGCATCTATCCCTAAGTGGCAGAGCAGGTAGACCACACGCAAAACCAGCGTGGTGGACTTGCCGGAACCGGCGCCAGCGAAGATGCGGGTCAGCGGCTCGGGCGCGAGGATCATCGCCCACTGCTCGTCCGACGGCAGGCTGACTATGCCGTGGGCGGCGGCCTGGGCCACGCGCTGGCGCATATCGAGGGCGTGCTGCTCATCCGGCGCGCTGGCGGTGCCGTAGATGCCAGCAGCGGCCGGAGTGCGCGGGCGCTTGGGCGCCAGCGCGGCGCCGTCCTTTTTGGCCTTGGCGCCGCGCTTGGCCGGCGCCTTGGTTTCGTTCCTCGCCTTGCCCTTCGCCTTGCCGCGCGAGCCGGCCTTGGGCTGCGCCGCTTCGCGCTCGGCGCGCAGGTATTCGGTGGTACGGGGGAAATAACGCGCAAGGGCTTCGGCAACCAGCCGCTTGTAGCGTTCGACAGCAGACTCCATGGGCCCTACCAGATCATGTACGACGTTGAATCATAAGCGGTTTGCGACAGTGACAGGCAATCCATCCGGCGGTTCCGCAACAGCCTTGAAAATTGATAACCATTAGCAATTGGATTAGAGTCGGGCTCCCGCTTTTCCCGGCCACGCCGCCCCTACGGATGACCCCATGTTCGAACTGGAAAATGTCAGTTTCAGCGTCCCCGGTCGCACCCTCCTGCAACCGCTGAGCCTGCAACTGGCCGACGGCAACATGATCGGCCTGATCGGCCACAACGGTTCGGGCAAGTCCACCCTGCTCAAGCTGCTGGCTCGCCAGCAACAGGCCAGCGGCGGCAGCATCCGCCTGGACGGCAAGCCGCTGCAGGACTGGGGTCATCGCGATTTCGCGCGCCAGGTGGCGTACCTGCCGCAGCAACTGCCGCAAACCGACGGCCTGACCGTGCGTGAACTGGTCGCCTTCGGCCGCTATCCGTGGCACGGCGCGCTGGGCCGGGTCACCGGCGAGGACCGCCAGCAGATCGACCGCGCGCTGGACCTCACCGACACCCTCGCCTTCGCCGACCGCCCGGTGGACCTGCTCTCCGGCGGCGAACGCCAGCGCGTCTGGCTGGCGATGCTGCTGGCGCAGAACAGCCGCTACCTGCTGCTGGACGAGCCGACCTCGGCGCTGGACATCGCCCACCAGGTGGAAGTGCTCTCCCGCGTCCACGAACTCAGCCGCGAGCTGGGCCTGGGCGTGCTGGTGGTGCTGCACGACATCAACATGGCGGCGCGCTATTGCGACCACCTGATCGCTCTGCACGGCGGTCGCCTGCTGGCCCAGGGAACCCCTGCCGAGCTGATGCGCGGGGAGACGCTGGAGAATATCTACGGAATTCCCATGGGCGTGCTGAACAACCCGGTGGACGGGTCGCCGATCAGTTACCTACGCTGAGCCCCGCTCCAACAGGAACACGACGTGCCGTGCGGGTTCGCGAGCAAGCTCGCTCCTACCAGTGGCCCCGCAGCGGAGTGCTTGTGCTCTTCGTAGGAGCGAGCTTGCTCGCGAATCGCACTCTGCCGCCCTGCTCGGCGAGCCCTTGCGCAGGATGGCGTGGAGCGTAGCGATACCCATCGATCGATTCCCACGTACCGACAGCATGGGTATCGCAAGCTCCACCCATCCTACGTTCATGCTCCGCCTTGACGCTGGTGGGCGTTAGAGATCGCTCGGCTCCGGCGGCGGCTCATCGATCAAGGGGCAGTTGTCGCAATGGCCGATGGTGCCCAGCCGGTAGCGAATGCAGCAGGTCCGCCGCTGCCGCCATAGTCCGTCCGGCCGCTGCTCGCACGAAACCTCGACATACTGGATCGGCTTGAACAGCGGGTTGCGCGTACCGTCCGGGCGGCGTTCGCTCTCCAGCAATTCGCGGCCGTGGCCGAGCAGCGGGGCCAGCGGCGGCAGCCTGGCCATCTCGCCAATGAACCACTCGAAGTAGTTGCCGGCGTTGCTCCAGAGCACCTTGGGCGACAGGCGCGCCTCGGCAGCCAAGGCCTGGATGAAGGGTTGCAGGTGGCCTTCCAGCAGATGGGCGAAGCGCTGGAACGGATCGCCCGGCGGCGCGGCGAAAGGCTCGCCCTCCCCCGGCAGCTTGAATGCCTCGGGAATGTCCTGGGCATCCAGCACCACTTCCACCTCATCGAACGCCAGCGGCAGCGTGCGGCCGAGCACCAGCGCGGCAGCCACCACCGGTGGAATGAGGCGCACCAGGTACCACTTGGACCACTGCGAAGCCAGCGCGCGTCGGTCGCCATCAGCGTGCGGCGGGTCGAAGCGGCGTAGCACGCTGTCGAGCATCTCCCGTTCCAGCAAGACGCGCGCCGGGATCGAAGGACGGGGGTCGTCGCGGGTCACCAGCACTTCGCGGTAGCTGGCGAACTCGCCGAAATACAAAGGTGCGAGGGCTGCGATCACCGACAGCCCTCAGCCATTTCGGGAAGCGCTGTCAGCACAGGCCGCAGCGCTCGAAGAAGGTTTCCCGGCTCTGCACCATCAGCGCGGCGCGCTTGTGCGGGAAGTTGAATTCCTTTTCGCGCCAGAAGCCCAGGCGCTGCATGTGGCCGATCATCCTGGCGTTGTCGGCGCGCGGCTCGGCGACGATGCGCTGGGTGCGCGGGTCGTCCAGCAGCAGGTAGTGGACCAGGGCGGTCATCCAGCTTTCCACCTTGTGCGGGCCGCGATGGCTTTCCTCGCCCACCAGCATGTGAATACCACGGTCGTAATCACCCACTTCGTAGAACGGCGCGATGCGGTCTTCCTTGGCCCAGTAGGCTTCGTAGTAGGCGAAGGGCTCGTCGTCGATGCAGCCGATCAGGGTGGTGGTGTGCGGGTCGGCGGCGGCTTTTTCCAGGTAGGCGCGGTGCTGTTCCAGGGTGCCGCCTTCCTGCCAGAACTCCAGCACGCGCGGGCTGTTCTGCCAGCGGCTGAAGCGCTCCAGGTCCAGTTCGATGTCCAGGGTGCGCAGGGAAATCCACTGACCCAGCTTCACGTCGAAGCGGCGATAGACCTCGCCCTGCGGCTTGGGCGCACGCAGCGGGTGACGGCGACCACCGCTCATGCGATAGACCTGCGGGTAGTTGGCGCTGGCCAAACCCTTGTGCCAGGCGGCTCCCAGCTGCCAGAAAGCAGCACGCTCGATCTGCAGGCGCCCGCCGACTTCATCGAGGCTCACCAGCCCTTGCTCGAATACTTCGACCGGAACGTTGGCGGCGGCGAACTGCATGCGCTCGCTCTGCGCATCGCCAGCGAAGGTCCAGTAGGCCAGCGCCCACAGCGCTTCCAGGGTTGCAACGGAAGTCAGCTGCCAGCACTCGCCTTCGCGTTGCGCACTCAGCAGCGGCTGGCCGTCGAGCAGCAGGGTCAGGCCTTGGGTGCCGTGGTCGGCGGAGAGCTTGCGGCCATCGGGCAACGGCAGCGAATTGAGTTGGGACATGGAGGGCAACCTTTCGTGAATGCAACGACCCCGCTCGTATGACGAGCAGGGTCGGCAGAAATTTAGGCGGCCCGGCAGCGGGCTTTGATAACCGCGGCCGGGCCCTGCGGATCAGGCGCTTTCCGCGGTCAGCGGGCGTGTCGGCTTGTGCGCGGCTTCGTGCAGCGGCAGGTGCTCGAACATCGACGCGGCGATTTCCTGCGCGCGCATCGGCAGCACCGACAGCAGCGTGTCGCTCAGGCCGTGGCTGTCCTGGGTGAAGCCCTGCAGGTAGATGCCGGCATGCAGACGCTCATCCGCCCGTACGCGGTAGTCGCGGCCCACTTCGAAGTCGCCCAGGTAGTCCTGCAGCGGTGCGAGCAGTTCGCGATGGGATTTGCGCTCGTAGCCGGTGGCGAGGATCACCGCGTCGTAGCGGTGGGTTTCCACCGCGCCAGTGGCGCTGTCGCGCAGGGTCAGCTCGATGCCATCGGCGTCGGCCTTGGCGACTTCCACGTTGCGCCGGCAGAGGAAGGCGTGACGATCCACGCCGGCCACTTTCTGGCGGTAGAAGATGCCGTAGATGCGCTCGATCAGGTCGAGGTCGACCACCGAGTAATTGGTGTTGTGGAACTCCTGGATCAGCTTCTCGCGTTCGGCCTTGGGCTCGTTGAACACCAGGTCGGTGTAGCGCGGGGCGAAGATCTCGTTGACGAACGGGCTGTCGTCGGCCGGCTTGAGCACTGCCGCACGCAGGACCATATCGACCTGCACCGAGGGGAAGCTGTCGTTCAGGTCGATGAAGGCCTCGGCCGCGCTCTGGCCTCCGCCGATCACCGCGATGCGCATCGGCTCGTTCTGGTTGCAGCGCTGCTTGGCGATGCACTCCAGGTAGCGGGCATGGTGGAACACTCGCGGGTCGTCACGCAGGTGGCTGAAGGCCGACGGGAAGCGCGGCGTGCCGCCGGTGCTGACTACCACGCTGCGCGCCAGGCGGAAGCGTTCGTGACCACGGGCGTCGGTGGAGAGCACCTTGACCAGCTCGATGCCGTCCGGGCCCTGCACCGGCTCGACGCGGCTGACGGTCTCGCCGCACACGCGCTGCTCGGCAAACTGCTCGCTGACCCAGCGCAGGTAGTCGTTGTACTCCATGCGGCACGGGTAGAAGGTGCCCAGGTTGGTGAAGTCGATCAGCCGGCCCATGGCGTGCAGGTAGTTGACGAAGCTGTAGGGGCTGGTGGGGTTGCGCAGGGTCGCCAGGTCCTTGAGGAAGGAAATCTGCAGCTCGCTCTGCGCCACCAGGGTGTTGCCGTGCCAGCGGTAGTCGGCCTGCTTGTCGAGGAACAGTGCGTGGTAGTGGCGGCCCTCGCGTCGCGCCTGCTCCTGCAGGGCGATCGCCAGCGCCAGGTTGGAGGGGCCGAAACCGATGCCGAGCACGTCGTAGGTCGGGGTGATCATCTGGGTCATGGTGCCAATGTCCTGTATCGCGATGGCCGTGGGGCATAACGACGCGGGTGGCGGCGGCTTACTGCACTGCCCTGCCAGGAGTGCCCCGCCGATTGGCGGCCGGCACTCGTTCCTGCGTGTTGCCCATGATTTGCGCTGTCGATAGCGCGTTATCTGGAGAGACGAGACAGGCTTGGGGAAATTTAGAATGATTCTCACTAAGCCATGAAAATTTCAGAATGACAGGTGGAATCAGCGCTTGAAATCAGCGTGTGGGCCGCGTGGGACTAAATCCCGGCGCGAACCGTACGTCTGTGCAGATAAGCAGTTGGCTTGTGCCGTGCGGTTCGCGAGCAGGCTCGCTCCTACGCAGAGCACTCCGAGCGTCCTTGTAGGAGCGAGCTTGCTCGCGAACCCGCCCAGCGCCGGCCTTGCCGGCGAATTGCGAGGCTGGCCTTCTGCCCTGGCCGCCCCAGCCTTCAGGCGCAGCCGGCAAAGCTTCATCGCCTTGACGATGGGCTTCTCCACCCTGTCGCGGGAGGTGCCCAGGGTGTCGGCGATCTCGCCAAGGCTGCGATTGAGCTACCGGCCCCGCTCCTTGTCACAACGGAGGAACGCGCTTTCCACCTCGTCGGCATCCTATGAAAAACAGTCGCGGCGGTAGGCGCCTGCTGACAGTCGGAGTCAGGCTTATTTATAATCACTCGCATCAACGCGAAAAAGAAAGTGTGAGATCGGCCGCAAATGGCCTTACCGAGATCCCTGATGACCAGCTCCCCCACCCCGTTCGACGATGACCGCATCAGCGCCGAAGCTGCGCACTGGTGCGCGCGTCTGCACGACGAAGCGTGCAGCGATGCCGAGCGCGCCGAGTTCGCGCAATGGCTCGCCCTCGATGCGCGGCACGAGGTCGAATACCAGGCGATGCTGGAGATCTGGCAGCTCTCGGAACGGCTGCCACCGACGCCACAAATGACCCCGGCACCGATAGCACCGACGCCATTGAGCGACCGTCGCCCCCGCAGCAGCGTTCGCCGCCCGCGCAGTGGCAAGCGCATCGCCGCCGTGGCCGCTGGCGTGCTGGTGGCCATCGGCGCGCTGTGGTCAGCGGGCTGGTCCGCCGGCTGGCTTCCCTCGAAGGTTGGCTACTACGCCGCGCAGCCTGGCGCGCGCAAGGTTCAGTTGGCCGACGGTTCGAAGGTCGAGCTCAACAGCAATTCGCAACTGGTTTTCGCCGACTTCCGTGACCGTCGCAGTGCCTGGCTGAAAAGCGGCGGCGAGGCGTATTTCCAGGTGGCACACGACACCCTGCAACCCTTCTCGGTCTACACCGACAACGGCAGCGTGCGGGTCACCGGTACGCGCTTCAACGTCTGGACCGACCCGCAGCAGATGCTGGTCACGCTGCTCGAAGGTTCGGTAGTGGTCAGCCCGCCGGGCAGCGTCGACGGCAACAGCGCCCAGCTCACGCCGGGCATGCAGGCGCGCTACAACCGGGACAGCCAGCGCATCGAACTGGCCCAGGTCGCGCCCGCCGGCGCCATCGCCTGGATCGACGGCAAGCTGGTGATCGATGACCTGACGCTGCAGTCCGCGATCCCGCTGATCAACCGCTACCTCAAGCAGCCGGTGTTCGCAGGCGACGCCACCGTCGCCGCCATGCGCATCGGCGGCATCTACCGCACCGACGACCTGCAGGCACTGGTGGATTCACTGCCCAAGGTCCTGCCGCTGGAACTGCGCAAGGACAACCAGGGGCGCACCGTACTCGCCAGCCGGTACGCGCAGCTCTAGGGCGCGCGGGGCATCCGGAAACTGGCGTGCCGTGCGGGTTCGCGAGCAAGCTCGCTCCTACAGCCTCACCCTGACCTCGGAATGCTCTTCGTAGGAGCGAGCTTGCTCGCGAATTCCGACGCGGCGGAATTTGCGGTCACCGGCAAGCACCGCTCGCCAGCGCGTGTCAGCTAGCGCTTTCTTATTTGCGACAAATTCGCAAATTCTCTTCAGTTTTCTTCCGCCTCGTTCGTCTTGATAGGAACGATTCGGATTTGCCGATGATTTCCTGATTCGCGCGCCGTCTCGTCCCGTTTTACGGCTTGCCCCCTGGCAGGCCGGGTCCAGGAAAAGACGATGCCAACACCCGCGCCAAGCGCCTTTCGCGAGATGCTCAAACTGCTGCGGCCGCACTGGCTGCCGCTGACCGCCGCCACCCTGCTGGGAATTCTCGGCGGCTCTGCCATCACTGCGCTGCTCGCCACCATCAACTTCGGATTGCATTCTGATGGCGGCCTGCCCGCCGGCCTGCTGCTGGGTTTTGCCGGGCTGTGCGTGCTGGCGCTGCTGGGCTCGATCATTTCCGACATGGGCACCAACTACGTCGGCCAGCACGTGATCGCGCGGCTGCGCAAGGACCTGGGCAGCAAGATCATCTCCGCGCCCATCGAGCAGATCGAACGCTACCGCAGCCACCGGCTGATCCCGGTACTGACCCACGACATCGACACCATCAGCGACTTCGCCTTCGCCTTCGCGCCGCTGGCGGTCGCGCTGACCACCACACTCGGCTGCCTGGGGTACCTGGCCTGGCTGTCGCCGCCGATGTTCCTCACCACCGCCATCGCCATCGTCGTCGGCAGCGCCGTGCAGTACATCGCGCGGGCCAAGGGCATCAAGGGCTTCTTCGAGGCTCGGGACAAGGAAGACGAGCTGCAGAAGCACTACCGCGCCATCGCCGAGGGCGCCAAGGAGCTGCGCATCAGCCGCCCGCGCCGCTTCCAGCACTACAGCGAACGCCTGCAGGGCACCGCCGACGAGATCTGCGACATCCAGCTGCGCTCGATCAACCTGTTCAACGTCGCCAAGGGCTTCGGCTCGACGCTGTTCTTCATCGTCATCGGCGTGGCGCTGGCCTACCAGTCGCTGTGGCCGAGCACTGACCAGGCCACCCTGTCCGGTTTCATCCTGGTGCTGCTGTACATGAAAGGCCCGCTGGAAGGCCTGATCGGCCAACTGCCGGTGGTAACCCGCGCCCAGGTCGCGTTCCGCCGGATTGCCGAGCTGTCGGTGCGCTTTTCCTCGCCGGAACCGAATCTGCTGCTGGCCGATGACGGTCGCCAGCCGCTGGACTTCCAGTCCATCGAATTGCGCGACCTGGCCTACCACTACCCCACCGACGACGGCTCCCGTGGCTTCGGCGTCGGCCCGCTGAACCTGAAGGTCAGCCGAGGCGAAATCCTTTTCATCGCCGGCGAGAACGGCTGTGGCAAGACGACGATGATCAAGCTGCTGCTCGGCCTCTATGCCCCGCGCGATGGCGAGTTGCTGCTCAACGGCGAGCCGGTGACCGACGCCGGCCGCGACGATTACCGCCAGCTGTTCACCACCATCTTCGCTGACTACTTCCTCTTCGAGGACCTGCTCAAGGGCAGCCAGGACATCCCGGCCGAAGCCGGCCGCTACCTGGAGCGCCTGGAGATCGCCCACAAGGTCAGCCTGCAGGGCCAGGAGTTCTCCACCACGGACCTTTCTACCGGCCAGCGCAAGCGCCTGGCGCTGGTGCAGGCCTGGCTGGAGAAACGCCCGGTGCTGGTGTTCGACGAATGGGCGGCGGACCAGGACCCGGAATTCCGCCGGATCTTCTACACCGAGCTGCTGCCCGAGCTGCGCGCCCAGGGCAAGACGCTGATCGTGATCTCCCACGACGACCGCTATTTCGACGTCGCCGACCGCCTGCTGCGCATGCGCGCCGGGCAGATCGTGGAAATCGAAGACCACCGCACCACAGCGGGTTCCGGCATAGCCATGCATTGACGGCCCCGCGGCCTGGATGGCCGCTCTTGCAGCAGGCCGTCACTCAGCAACAGAAAAGATCGAACGAATTCTTCCGGTTTTTCCCGACCGGCGCGTCACACAAAGCTGAATCATTCTTATTAGAAACTGCATTACAAGATCATGCCTTCAAGGTAATAGGAGCTAACAAAGTGAGTCGCACCCGTACTGCGCTGCAATCCCCGCACAAGGTGAAGCCTCTGGCGCGCCTGGTCCGCGCCACCGCCCTGGGGATGGTCCTGGCGGCTTCCGCCGTCGAGGCCGCCCCGGTCCGCATCGACATCCCGGCCCAGTCCCTGGCCTCCGCGCTCACCAGCCTGGGTGCGCAGTCGAACCTGCAGATCGTCTTCAACCAGAGCCAGGTGCAGAAGTTGCGCACCCCCGGCGTACGCGGCGAAATGGAGCCCACCCAGGCGCTGGAACGCCTGCTGCAGGGCACCGGCATCCAGTACCAGGTCGAAGGCAGCCGCGTGACCCTGCTGGGCGCCGACTCCGCCAGCGGCGACACCCTGAACCTGTCCGCGCAGGTCATCACCGGCGCCATCGAAGGCGAAGACAGCTACGTGCCGCGCACCTCCAACAGCGGCAGCAAGACCGACACCCCGCTGCTGGAAATCCCCCAGTCGATCTCGGTGGTCACCCGCAAGCAGATGGACGCCCAGGGCGCCCAGACCGTGACCGAAGCCCTGCGCTACGTGCCCGGCGTCAAGGTGGAAGCCTATGGCCTGGACCCGAAAGGCTTCGACTGGATGTACATTCGCGGCTTCAACGCCCAGGCCACCAGCGACTACCTCAACGGCCTGCGCCAGCAGAACAACAGCTACGCCTTCTTTCGCAGCGAGCCCTACGCCTTCGAGCGCATCGATGTGGTCCGTGGCCCGTCTTCCAGCCTGTTCGGCATGGGTGACGCCGGCGGCATCGTCAACCGTGTGAGCAAGAAGCCCACCGCCAACCACATCAACGAAGTCGAACTGACCGGCGGCAACCACGACCGCAAACAGGGCCAGTTCGACCTCGGCGGCGCGCTGGACGAGCAGAACCAGTTCCTCTACCGCGTCGTGGGCCTGGCGCGCGACGCCAATACCCAGGCCGAGTATGACGACGGCCATGAGGTCGAGGACGACCGCTACTACATCGCCCCGTCCTTCACCTGGGCGCCGGACGAAGACACCAGCCTGACCGTGCTCACCGACTTCCTGCGCGACCGCAACTCCGGCTCGATCTTCGACTACAGCGTCAACGGCCACCCCACCGGCACCCTGCTGGGCGACCACAACTACAACCACTTCGACCAGGACCAGTACACCCTGGGCTACGAGTTCCGCCATCGCTTCAACGACACCTGGGAATTCCGCCAGAACGCGCGCTACGGCCAGGTCGACCTGATCTTCAACAACCTGCTGCCGCAACTGCAGGTGGGCCGGAACATCATCCGCACTGCGGACCGCTTCGACCAGCACATGGACACCTTCAACCTGGACAACCAGTTGCAGGCCAACTTCGACACCGGCTCCGTCAAGCACACCCTGCTGATGGGCACGGACTACAGCTGGCAGGACGCCAATATCGCCCGCTGGCGCACCCTCGGCCCGTCGCTGAACCTGGATAACCCGGTGTATGGCCAGAGCGTGCCGCGCCCGACCAAGGGCACCACCCTCCCCGGCCAGGCCATCGACTACGACCAGAACATCGAGCAGATCGGCGCCTACCTGCAGGATCAGGTCAAATTCGACGACCACTGGATCCTCACCGCCGGCGGCCGCTACGACTACGTGCGTAATGACCTGGACAACCACGTCGGCGCCCACAGCATGCAGAAGGACAACGCCTTCACCGGCCGCGTCGGCCTGACCTACCTGACCGACTTCGGCCTGGCGCCCTATGTCAGTTACTCCGAGTCCTTCGTGCCCAACACCGGCATCAGCTCCGACGGCAGCGCCTTCAAGGCCAGCGAAGCCCACCAGTACGAAGCCGGCGTGAAGTTCCAGCCGGACGAAACCCTGCTGATCACCCTGGCCGCCTACGAGCTGACCAAGGAAAACATCCTCACCAACCAGTTGAATGCCAACGGCGTGCCCACCGGCTTCAGCGAGCCCACCGGCGAGCAGCGTTCGCGCGGCATCGAGGCCGAGCTGAAAGCCAAGCTGGACCAGAACTGGGACCTGCTGGCGTCGTACACCTACACCAAGGCCAAGATCACCCAGAGCAACGACGCCAACGAGGGCAACCGCCCAGCCAACGTGCCCGAGCACATGGCCAACGGCTGGCTGAATTACACCTTCCACGAAGGCGCGGTCGACGGCCTCTCCATCGGCGGCGGCGTGCGCTACACCGGCTCGCTGTACGGCAACAACGCCAACACCTACCACGTCGACAACTACACCCTGTTCGACGCCGGCGTGAGCTACCCGCTGAACAAGAACGTGACCCTCTCGGTGAACGCCCAGAACCTGCTGGACGAGGAATATGCCGCGACCTGCGACAGCCCGATCTCCTGCTACCCGGGCCTGCGCCGCACCGTCATGACCAGCGTGAAGTACAGCTGGTAAGGCACAGGCGGAGACGGCCCGCGCCGGCTTCGCCTGTACTTTCCGGGCTCCCTGTTCGCAGGGGGCCTTTTGTTGTTTCTAGAGCAGGTTGCTTCAAGACCCTGTTGTTTCAGAAGCCTGTCGTTCCACGCGAGGAGTAGTGCATGTCCCTCACCCGTCGCCACCTGTTGCAGGGGTTCGCCCTTGGCGGGCTGGCCTGCGCTTCCGGCCTGCCGGTATTCGCTGGCGAGCGCCTGACGCGCATCGTCGCGCTCAACTGGGTGGCCGCCGAGACGCTGCTGACCCTGGGCGTGCCGCCCCTGGCGATCTCCGACGACCACTACTACCGCGTACGCATGCCCACTCAGCCGCTGCCCGAAAGCGTGCGCGACGTGGGGCCGTACTGGGAACCGAACCTCGAACTGATCCAGCAGCTGCAACCGCAACTGATCCTCAGCGACCCGATGACGCCGACGCTGGAGCGCCGTCTCAACGGCATCGCTCCCACCGAGCGCGTGGCCATCTACCCGGCCGTCAACGGCGCCTGGCGCGCCACCACCGAGTTCATGAGCGACCTGGCGCGGCGTCTCGGCGTCGAGCAGGTTGCCGCTGATTACATCGCCGCCGGTGAACGACGCCTGGCGGAACTGCGCGCCAAGCTGGCGAGCCGACCGCAGCCGCCAGTGTGCGTCGCCGTGCTCAACCAGGACGGTCGCCACGCCGCCGTCTATGGCAAGAACAGCATGGTGCAGGACGTGCTCGACCGCCTCGGCATCGAGAATGCCTGGCAAGGGCCCGTCGGCCCGGTGGGGCTGGCCATGGTCAGCATCGAGCGGCTGGCGGAGCGCCCGGACGCGCACCTGGTCTACGTCGACATTCCCACCACGTCCGCACGCCTGCAAAGCCTGCGGCAGCCCAACGACCTCTGGGCCAACCTGCCCGCCGTGCGCCAGGGCCACACCCTGACGCTGCAGCGCTTCTACCCCTACGCCGGTGCCGCTTCGGTGCTCGACCTCGCCGAACGCATCGCGGCCTACCTGGACAGCGCCACGGAGCTCGCCCATGCCTGAATCGACTCTCGGCCTCACCGCGCCGCGTAGCCGCCTGCCGCTGGGCCCGGCGATCTGCACGCTGCTGCTGGCGATCCTCGCCGCACTGCTGGTATTTCACGGCCTGCAGGGCGCCCTGCCCCGCGACCTGTGGTGGCAGGCGCTGTGGTCGCCGGACCTGGACGACGTGCGTCAGGTGCTGCTGCACTTCAGCTTCTTCCCGCGCCTGGCGGTGAGCCTGATGGCCGGCGCCGCGCTGGCCCTGGCTGGCACACTGTTCCAGCAGATCCTGCGCAATCCGCTGGCGGAGCCGGTGACCCTCGGCGTCTCCGCCGGTGCCAACCTCGCCCTGTCGGCTGCCACCATCTTCGCCCCGACCCTGCTGGTACATGGCCTTGAAGCCGTCACCCTGACCGGCGCGGCGCTGGCGGCCTGCCTGCTGTTCGCCTTCGCCTGGGGTCGCACGCTGTCGCCGCTGCGCTTCATCCTTGCGGGCATGGTCATCAGCCTTTACTGCGTGTCGCTCAACGCGCTGCTGGTGCTGTTCAACCACGACTACCTCATCGACCTGCTGCTCTGGCAGGCCGGCTCGCTGAACCAGAGCGGCTGGGACGGCGCGCTCTATCTCGCGCCGCGCCTGGCGGTGGCGATGGTCATCGCTCTGCTGATGGTGCGCCCGCTGGCGGCGCTGGGGCTGGAGGAAGAAGGCGCAGCCGCGGTGGGTGTGAACCTGCTGCGCACCCGTGTAATGGGCCTGGCCGTCGCCGTGGCGCTGAGCGCGTTCGTCACCAGCGCCGTGGGCATGCTGGCTTTCGTCGGTCTGGCCGCTCCGGCGATTGCCCGCCTGTGCGGGGCGCGCACGCTCAAGCAACGGTTGATCTGGGCGCCGTTGCTGGGTGCCGCACTGCTTTGCGTGGTGGACCAGATCGCCCGCGAGTTGTCGCGCTTCGCCGGGGAAATCCCCGCCGGCATCCTCACCGGCATCTTCAGCGTGCCGCTGCTGCTGTGGCTGCTCAGCCGCCAGCGCAGCGGCGGCATCGTCCCGCGCCCGGCACCGGCCAAGCCGCAGCGGGAGCATCCTTGGCGGCTGATCTTCGGGATGACGGCTGTGCTGGCCCTGCTGACGCTGCCCGCCATCTACTTCGCGGTGGACGCCAATGGCTGGCACTGGGGCGACGCCGGGCTGAGCGACGCCATCCTGCAATGGCGCCTGCCGCGCGTGCTTGGCTCGTTGGCCGCCGGCGCCATGCTTGCCGTGGCCGGCCTGCTGGTGCAGCGCCTGACCGGCAACCCCATGGCGAGCCCGGAAGTGCTCGGCGCCACCTCCGGTTCGGCGATTGCCGTGCTAGTGCTGTTCCTGGTGATGCCGCAGCCGCAGGCCTACATGGTCCCGGCAGCCAGCATCGGCGCACTGCTTACCCTCGGCCTGCTGCTGTGGTTCGCCTGGCGCAAGACCTTCAATGCCGAGCGCCTGCTGCTCACCGGCGTGTGCCTGACCACGCTGTTGCACTCGCTGAGCACGCTGCTGCTGGCCAGCGGCGACCCGCGCATGACCGCGATGATGAGCTGGATGACCGGCTCGACCTATCAGGTGGATGTGATCTCGGCGAGTACCGGGCTGGTGGTCGGTGCGCTGATGATTGGCGTCAGCCTGCTGCTGGCTCGCCCGCTGGACCTGCTGACGCTGGGCAATGGCACGGCGAGCGCGCTCGGGCTGCGGCTGCGTGCCAGCCACCTGGCGATCCTGCTGACCGCCGCGGTGCTCACCGCCACGGCGACCATCATCGTCGGCCCGCTGAGCTTCGTCGGCCTGATCGGCCCGCACATCGCCCGCCACCTCGGCGTGCGCCGCGCCGCGCCGCAGTTGCTGCTGAGCGCAGTGGCCGGGGCGCTGATCATGGTCGTGGCGGACTGGCTGGGGCGCAACATCGCCTATCCCTGGCCGGTGTCGGCGGGATTGCTGGCGGCGTTCATCGGCTGCCCGTACTTCCTCTGGCTGATGCATCGGGAGCGGCGGGGGTGAGCCTGTGCCTGCGATTGCGCGGACGTTGTCCACGGATCGCGGGCATTGGTTCCGCGCCCTACCGGTCCTGCCGGTGAGCGCGGGACTTATTTTGTGGGAACTGGCCACATCTGCGACCGCCCGAGCGCCGAGCCTTTTCGGACGCAGTTCGCGACGCGTTCTTCGTAGGAGCGAGCTTGCTCGCGAACCGAGTTTCCCCGCCGCTCCAGCGCAGGGAGGGTTCGCGAGCAAGCTCGCTCCTACAGGGTCTGCATCGCGTGGGAATCAGGCTTCCTGCAACGCGCGGGGTCGGTTGCTGCGGTCTTCTGCGTCGGTAGAAACGGCCTGCTGCAGCTGGAAGTCGAACTCGATCTCGGCGAAGCGCCCTTCCACACCGCGGGCATCAGCGGCCGCCGCGTCCTCGACGAAACGCACCTCGCCGATCAGCCCGTCGCGGGTCGCGTAGGCGAAGTCGTCCCACAGGTACTGGTCGCCCGCGAGGTTGATCTGCGTGGTCAGGTGGCGATGCCCCGGCGCGGAGATGAAGAAGTGGATGTGCGCCGGGCGCTGGCCGTGGCGACCGAGCTGGTTCAGCAGCTCCTGGGTCGGGCCGTCCGGCGGGCAGCCGTAGCCGCTGGGCAGGATGCTGCGGGCTTTGTAACGGCCTTCCGCGTCGGTAACGATGCGCCGGCGCAGGTTGAACTCGGATTGGGTGCTGTCGAAGTAGGAGTAGGTCCCGTTGGTGTTCGCGTGCCAGAGATCGACCACGGCGCCGGCCAGCGGCTTGCCCTGCGGGTCGAACACGCGGCCGGAGAGGAACATTACGGTGCCCGCATCCTTGCCATCGTCCATCCGCGCTTCGCCTTCGGACAGCGGTGCGCCGGCCACGTACAGCGGGCCTTCGATGGTACGCGGGGTGCCGCCGCCGATGCCGGCGGCTTCATCCTGGGCATCCAGCAGCAGGTCGAGGTAGTGCTCGACGCCGAGGCCAGCGACGACCAAGCCGGCTTCCTGGCGGGAGCCGAGACGGTTGAGGTAGTCCACCGCTTTCCAGAACTCGTCGGGGGTGACGTTCATGTCTTCGATGAGCTTGGCAGTGTCCTGCAGGATACGCAGGACGAGGTTCTTCACGCGCGGGTTGCCCGCATCGTTCAGGGCGCCGCTGGCTTCTTCGAAGAACTTCTGGATGTCGGCAGTCTGGGAAATCTTCAGGGTCACGATGCTTACCTCGTTCTTGTTGTTCTGGGGCGACAGAGACTCAGCTCGCGCAGCGCACGGCCTCACGGTCGACGCGGTGGAACACGCGGTTGAAGTACACCAGGCTGTCCTGGCTCTCGCGCACGGCAACCTTTTCCAGTTCAACGAACATCACGGTGTGGGAGCCGACTTCCTTGCAGTCACTGATGCGCCCCTCCAGGCTCACCAGCGCCTGGCGCAGCACCGGCAGGCCGGCGTAGCCGTCGTCCCAGAGGTCCCAGGCGAAGCGTTCTTCCATGGACACCTTGGTCATCCCGGCAAAATGCTTGGCCAGGTCTTCCTGCTCGCCGCACAGCACGTTGACGCACAGGTGGCCGTTGCTGCGGAACACGTCATGGGTGGCGCTGCCACGATTGACGCAGACCAGCACGGTGGGCGGCGAGTCGGTGACCGAGCAGACCGCGCTGGCGGTGATGCCGCAGCGGCCTTCCGGGCCGTTGGTGGTGATGATGTTCACCGCCGCCGGCAGTTGCGCCATGGCGTTGCGGAAGTCGATCTGGGTCTGGCTGAGGGTGTTGGCCATTTCTTCGCTCCTATGTTCTGGAGTGCATGTGCTGAGGTGGCCGGCACGCCCGGCCTTTCTTGTATGGGGCCAGCGTAGGGCAGCTCGCAGAGGCGTTATATTCAGACGATCACCACGCCAGAGGGTGATGGCCGCTAGTCATGTAGGTGGTTTCTTTATCGTCAGCATCAGCGAGTATGGGTATGCTCCGGGCCATGCCATTGCGGCGACCGGGGGAACGCCCGGCGTACGCGGCCTACGTGCAGCTCTACAACGATAAAAAAAGAAAGTGGCAAGCCTGATGGAAGCTCGAAAACCCGTGGTCTACATCGTCGACGACGATAAGGACCTGCGCACCTCCCTCGCCTGGCTGCTCGAATCGGTCAGCATCGAATCGCTGTGTTTCGGCGGCGCCGAGGAGTTCCTGCGCGAATACGACCCCAAGCTCCCCGCCTGCCTGGTGCTCGACGTGCGCATGCCCGAGACCAGCGGCTTCCAGCTGCAGGAGATGCTCAACGGCAAGGGCATCAACCTGCCGACCATCTTCGTCACCGCCCACGGCGATATCCCGATGTCGGTGAAGGCGATGAAGAACGGCGCGCTGGATTTCGTCGAGAAGCCCTACAACCCGCAGCAGATGCTCGATCGCATCCAGGCGGCGCTGAAAAGCGCGGTGCAGGTGCACGCGGGCCAGGAGCAGAAGCAGAACCTGCAGCACAAGCTCGACCTGCTTACCGGGCGGGAACGGGAAGTCCTGATGATGGTGGTGGACGGCAAGGCCAGCAAGATCATCGCCCGCGAGCTGAACATCAGCGTCAAGACGGTCGATGTGCACCGCACCAAGATCAAGGAAAAGATGGGCGTGAGCAGCATCGCCATGCTGGTGCGCGAAGTGCTCAACGTGCCGGTGGAAGAGTCGCGCCCCTGAGCGGGGCGCGTTCCTTTTCGGTCAATCAATCTGTCGGTCAGTCGACGCGCTCGCCGCACAGGTCGAGGGCGAACAGGCGCTCCACGTCCGCAGCCGGCAGGCCGCAACCGAGCAGGCTGAACAGCTTGCCCAGCGCCGCTTCGCGGGTCATGCCGCCACCGGACACCAGCCCGGCGTCGCGCAGGCGGCTGCCGGCGGCGTAGACATCGAAAGCCACATGCCCTTGCGGGCACTGGCTGATTGCCGCCAGCACCACGCCGCGAGCGCGGGCCTCGCGCAGCGCGGCCAGCAGGTCTTCGTTGTCCGAAGGGCCCGTGCCACTGCCAAAGCATTCCAGCAGCAGCGCCTGAACGCCGCTACCCAGCAGCGCGCGCAGGTGCTCGGCGCGCAGGCCGGGGAACAGCGGCAGCACCGCGAGGTTCACCGGCTGGCGCGGCTGGCGGTAACCCAGCTCGGCGGGCAGCGATTCCGCGCGCTCGCCATTACGCTCGCGCGGTAGCACGGCGAAAGCATCGAAAGCGTCGCTGCGCAGCTTGGTAACGCGGGCGCCATGCATCAGCCCGCCATTGAAATACAGCCAGACGCCCGGCTCGACGCCGGCTTCCAGCGCCTTCAGTGCACCCAGCAGGTTGCCCGGCGCATCGCTGCCCGGCGCGCCCATGGGCTGCATGGAGCCGGTCAGCACCACGGGAACGTCCAGGCCCAGCAGCAGGAACGACAGCGCGGCGGCGCTGTAGGCCAGGGTGTCGGTGCCGTGCAGCACCAGAACGCCGTCATGACCGCCCTGCTCCACCGCATTGACGATGGCGTCGCGCATGGCCAGCCAGTTGGCCTGGGTCATGTTGGCGCTGTCGAGCAGCGGCGCCAGTTCGGCGAAGGCCCAGTCGAGGCGAATCTCGCCGTGGCCCTGCAGTTGTTCGCGCATGCGCGCTTCGAATCCGCCAGCCGGCGCCAGGCCTTCGGCGGTCTGCAGCATGCCGATGGTGCCGCCGGTATAGAGGACGAAGAGGTTCTTCACGCGACGCATGCCAGTGCTCTTGTAGGAAAGTTCACAGGATAAACCGCGAGGCCGGGAGAAGTCCCGGCCTCGCGTGTCAGACCTTGGTCCGAGGTGGACTAGGTCAGAGGTGGATCAGCCCTGAGCCGGCAGGCTGCCGTGGGCCGGCGCGGTGGCATTGATCTTGTGGGCGTCACGCCAGGCATCGTGGTCGATGTCCAGGTCGGCGAACTTGGCGGCGTCGAACACCGGGCGCTCGATGCCGGCAGCACGCTGCTCGTCGTAGTCGCGCATCACGCGCAGGCCGGTCTTGATCAGCATCGCCAGGGCGACCAGGTTGACGAAGGCCAGGCAGGTCATGGTGATGTCAGCGAAGGCGAACACGGTGCCCAGGTTCTGCATCGAGCCCCAGAGGATCAGGCCCAGCACCAGCACACGGAAGGCGATCAGCGCGGAACGGCTGCGGCCGACGATGAACTGCAGGGCGTTCTCGCCGAGGTAGTAGTTGTAGGTGATGCAGGTGAACACGAACAGCGACAGCGCGACGCTGACGAAGATGCGGCCCCAGTCACCGACCACGGCGGCCAGCGAGTTCTGCGTCAGGGTGATGCCGTCGCCTTCGAAGCCGGGGGTGTAGAAGCCCGAGAGCAGGATCAGCAGCGCGGTGCAGGTGCAGATGACGAAGGTATCGAGGAACACGCTGAACGCCTGGACCACGCCCTGCGACGCCGGGTGACGCACGGCAGCGACGGCGGCCACGTTCGGCGCACTGCCCAGGCCGGCTTCGTTGGCGAACACGCCACGTTTCACGCCCATCACGATGGCCGCGCCCAGCAGGCCGGCGAAGGCCGGTTCCAGGCCGAAGGCGCTCTTGACGATGGTGGTCAGCATGCCCGGTACCAGTTCGATCTGGGTGACGATCACGTACAGGGTCACGGCGATGTAGGCCAGGGTCTTGACCGGCACCAGCAGGTCGGAGACCGAGGCAATGCGCTGGATGCCGCCGAAGAACACGATGGCCAGCAGCACGGCCAGGGCGATGCCCGAGTACAGCACCGGGATGTCGAAGGCGTTCTGCAGCGAGTGGGTCACGGTGAAGGCTTGCAGGCCGTTGAAGGCGAAACCGTAGGTGACCAGCAGCAGGACCGCGAAGGTCATGGCCATCCAGCGCAGCTTCAGGCCGTGCTGGATGTAGTAGGCCGGGCCGCCACGGTACAGGCCGTTGCCGTCACTGCGCTTGTAGACCTGGGCCAGGGTGCACTCGAAGAAGCTGCTGGACATGCCCACCAGCGCGGTGACCCACATCCAGAACACGGCGCCAGGGCCGCCCAGGGTCACGGCGATGCCGACACCGGCGATGTTACCGGCGCCCACGCGACCGGCCAGCGACAGCATCAGGGCCTGGAACGAACTCAGCTGGCCAGCCTGGCCGCGGATCGACTCCTTGAACACGCCGAACATGTGGCCGAAGTGGCGGAACTGGACGAAACGGGAACGGATGGTGAAATAGGTACCGAGTCCGACGATAAGGACGATGAGGACTTTTCCGGAGAGGAAATCGTTGATCGCGTCGAGCATGTGCTGGGGCCTCGATTGTTATTGTGGGAGCACGGACCGGGGGCTGGCCCGCTCACTGGGGGCGCATGGTTGCTCCCGAAGCGTCCCGAAACAATTTCGCGGCTTGCTACGAATTGATGCGACCTGACGCTATACTGGCGCCAGTCGCATCACTTGGACCTGGCACGAATGTCCGAAAATCTCGGCCCCAACCTCAAGCTGCTTTGCGCCCACTACCGCTCTATCTCGGAGGTCTGTCGCAAGCTGGCAATCAACCGCGCGCAGTTCAACAAGTACCTTGGCGGGCAGAGCCAGCCGACGGCGTACAACCTGAAGCGCATCGGCGACTTCTTCGGCGTCGAGGATTACGAGCTGCAACTGCCGCCGGAGCAGTTCGCCCGCCTGATCGGTGCGCGCGGCACTTCGCCGACCAACGTACAGCGCGACGACCCGCTGCTGGAGATGCTCCGCCCGCTGCGCGACCACGCGGGCAACCTGTCGCGCTACTGCGGCTACTACTTCGAGTATTCCAACTGCATGTCGGTGCCCGGCTCGATCCTGCTCTCGCTGGTGCACCTGTACGAGCAGGACGGCAACTTCCTCTTCGAGCGCCAGGAACGCCAGGAGCGCTCCAGCAGCACCGATGTGCAGGCCGAGGACTGGGTGCGCTGCCGCTACCTGGGCGCGGCCTTCCAGTTGCAGGACCGGGTGTTCCTGATGGACTACGAGTCGCTCACCGTCAACGAGATGAGCCAGACCATCCTCATCCCCAGCTTCAAGAGCCGCATCACCCGCCTGAACGGCCTGAAGACCGGCGTCTCCAGCGGCGACCGCCGCACCCCGGCGTGCACCCGCGTGGTCTGGGAATACCTGGGCCCGGAGATCAACCGGATCAACGCCTACCGCCAGGTGAAGCTGTACCAGCCGGACGATCCGCGCATCGATGACGACGTGCGCCAGCGCCTGCAGGTCGGGCCGATCCGCCATGGGCTGTTCGAAATCGAATAACGCCGGCTTTTCGTAGGAGATTCGATGCCTACCCCAGCGCCGGTCTCGCCGACGGGCCTCCAACGTAGGATGTGGTGGAGTGCAGCGCTACCCATGCTGTCGGTGCCCGGAATCGATGGGTATCGCTTCGCTCCACGCCATCCTGCGACGTGTTTCTCCTGACATTTCCGTGAAAGGCGACACCCTTCAATCAAACGCCGCAAACGCCTCCAGCTCGTGTAGTGCGCAGGCTACTTCCTCCGGCTCTGCAACCACGCCGCCGCCAGCCCGCTGCCGCAGATCACCGCGATACCCAGCAGCGCCGACGGCTCCGGCGTATGGCCGAAGATCACCAAACCCAGCAGCCCGGCGAAGACGATCTGGCAGTAGCTGAACGGCGCCAGCAGCGCCGGCGCGGCATGCTTGAAGGCCTGGGTGAGGAACAGGTGTGCGGTCATCCCGCAGGTGCCCAGGGCCAGCATCATCAGCCCGTGGACCAACCCCGGCCATTGCCAGAAGAACGGCACCAGCGCGCTGACGATCAGGGTGTTGCACAACCCGGCGAAGAAGTTGCTGGTGGTCGGGCTGTCCACCTGGCTGAGATTGCGCGTCAGCAACTGATAGAAGCTGAAGCACAGCGCCGAGCCGAACGGCAGCAACACCGCCGGGGTGAACAGGTCACCGCCGGGGTGGACGATGATCAGCACCCCGACGAACCCCACCAGCACCGCCGCCCACTGGCCGCCGCTGACGCGCTCCCCCAGCAGTGGCACCGACAGTGCAGTCACCAGCAACGGCGCCAGGAAGTTCACCGAAGTCGCCTCGGCCAGCGGGATGTACTGCAGGCCCGTGGTGAACAGGAAGCTGGTCCCCAGCAAACACAATGCCCGCGCCGTCTGCAGGAACGGGTGGCGAGTACGCAGCACGGCCAGGCCGGCGCGCGGCAGGAAGATGCCCGCCATCAGCAGCGTGTGCACCACATAGCGGGCCCACACCACCATGACGATGGGATAGATGCTCGCCAGGTACTTGGACAGCGCGTCATGGCTGGAGAACAGGAAGGTCGCCAGGACGATGAGCAGGATGCCCTTGAAGGGCTGGTGGACGCCGGACAACGGCGATTGGCTGGTACTCATCGGCTTACGGGATCACTAGGCAGAAAGGTTCGCGCACGAAGCTCGACAGCCTAGCAAGTTGCGCCGGAGAAAGAATCCACCGCACGGCCACGCCTGGACCTCGCGGGTCCGCTGCAAGGCCGCGCGCTGAAATCCCCCACAAAAATGTTCCATCCCGTTAATTCCCATTCGAACAGCCTGCACTTGCGCCTCCGGCGAATTGCGGTAGCTCAAGCGGGTGTACCGCCATGACCCCGCGGCTGCCTCGATTCAGGAATATCCCGCCACACCGACCACCCGTCGCCTCACCGCTCCTCTCAGTCGATCTGCCCCTCCCCCCTTCGACTATTCCTCAAAGGCAGGCGGCATCCGGCCGTTCGCCCAATCGCAGGAGATGAACGATGAACTATGTCGATGGCTTCCTCGTACCGGTCCCCACGGCCAAGCGCGAGCGCTACATCGAGGTCGCCCGCAAGGCGGCGGCGATGTTCAGGGAATATGGCGCGCTCGGCGTCGTCGAGTGCTGGGGCAACGACGTGCCCGAGGGCAAGGTCACCTCCTTCCCCATGGCGGTGAAGCTCAAGGAAGACGAGACCGTGGTGTTCTCCTGGATCACCTGGCCCAGCAAAGAGGCGCGGGACGTGGGCATGAAGAAGTTCATGGAGGACCCACGGATGAAGAGCGAGTTCAGCGACATGCCCTTTGACGGGCAGCGCATGATCTTCGGCGGCTTCGAGACAATCGTCCAGGCCTGACGCCGCTCTGCTTTTCGCAGGACCGAGGGGGACGCCTAGTCCTTGCTCGCGAACCGCCTGACTTCCTGGTCGCCGGCCAGCGGGGTTCGCGAGCAAGCTCGCTCCTACAGAATCCTGCAATTCCTCCGCAACAAATCCCTCACGAATGCGCATTTCCGTATCACGTCAGCAATTTTCAAGCACAGGGCGACGACCGGACGGCGTCGTACCTGAACGCTTCAGATAATCCACATTTCCTCTGTTTTCTACACATTTCGCCGACTTAACTCTCTTATTAGTGACTTTTACAGCCTGCGCGACACCCAGGAAACCCGCCAAAGCGATACCCAAACCAATTGCGACACATCATTTAGTGTTAGACATTCATTTCTGTATCATTTAAAAAGATAGCCATGGCCAAGGCCGTCCCACGAACAAGACAAAAGGCTGGAGACACAGCATGTACGCACAACTGGTTGAGACCGGCGTGAAGCGCATCAAGGCGCTGGAGGAGATGTCCCCCGAGGAACGCGCCTTCCAGGAAAAGATCGACGCCGAGGTGAAGATCGAAGCGAAGAACTGGATGCCTGACGCCTACCGCCAGACGCTGATCCGGCAGATTTCCCAGCACGCTCATTCCGAGATCGTCGGCATGTTGCCCGAGGGCAACTGGGTGACCCGCGCGCCGACCCTCAAGCGCAAGCTGCAGTTGATGGCGAAGATCCAGGACGAAGCCGGCCACGGCCTCTACCTCTACAGCGCCATGGAAACCCTGGGCGCCGACCGTGACGCCGAGATCGCCAAGCTGCATTCGGGCAAGGCCAAGTACTCGAGCATCTTCAACTACCCGACGCTGAACTGGGCCGACATGGGCGCGGTGGGCTGGCTGGTGGATGGCGCCGCCATCGTCAACCAGGTGGTACTCCAGCGCACCTCCTACGGCCCCTACTCGCGCGCAATGATCCGCATCTGCAAGGAAGAGAGCTTCCACCAGCGCCAGGGCTACGAAATCCTTTTGACCATGATGCGCC
This sequence comes from Pseudomonas sp., assembly GCF_002796985.1. Lineage (GTDB taxonomy): Bacteria > Pseudomonadota > Gammaproteobacteria > Pseudomonadales > Pseudomonadaceae > Pseudomonas. Next base: position 258,610 of record NZ_PEKX01000004.1, read on the forward strand.
ACGGCAACCAGGCGCAGAAGGACATGGTCCAGGACGCCATCAACCGCCTCTGGTGGCCGGCCCTGATGATGTTCGGCCCGAGCGACGCCGACTCCCCCAACAGCGCCCAGTCCATGGCCTGGAAGATCAAGCGGCAGAGCAACGACGAGCTGCGCCAGCGCTTCGTCGACCAGACCGTGCCGCAGCTCGAACTGCTCGGCTGCACCGCCCCGGACCCGGACCTGAAGTGGAACGAGGAACGCGGCCACTACGACTTCGGCGACATCCAGTGGGAAGAGTTCTACGAAGTGCTCAAGGGCAACGGCCCGTGCAACACCGAGCGCGTCGCCACTCGCCGCAAGGCCATCGAGGACGGCGCCTGGGTCCGCGAAGCCGCGGTCGCCTATGCCCGCAAACAACAACAGAAACAGGACGCTGCCTGAGCCGCGAGGAGAGAGAAGTCATGTCCGAGTGGACCCTTTTTGAAGTGTTTGTGCGCAGCAAGCATGGCCTGAACCACAAGCACGTTGGCAGCGTCCACGCCGCCGACGCCGCCATGGCCATCGAGAACGCCCGCGAGCTGTACACCCGCCGCAACGAAGGCGTGAGCCTTTGGGTCGTGCCCTCCGCGCTGATCACCGCCTCCTCCCCCGACGAGAAGGACCCACTGTTCGACCCTTCGCAGGACAAGGTCTACCGCCACGCCAGCTTCTACGAGCTGCCGCCCGAAGTCGGCCACATGTGAGATCGCGTGCATGAATCCGCATAACGACAAGATCGAATACCTGCTGCGCCTCGCCGACAGCGCCCTGATCCAGGGCCAGCGCCTGTGCGAATGGTGCGGCCACGCCCCGGCGCTGGAAGAAGAACTGGCGCTGATGAACGTCGGCCTCGACCTCGTGGGCCAGGCGCGCAACTGGTACGAGTACGCCGTGGAACTGCTGGACGACGGCCGCGACGCCGACGCCCTGGCCTTCCGCCGCGACGAGCGCGCCTTCCGCAACCTGCTGCTGGTGGAGCAGCCCAACGGCGACTTCGCCGTGACCATCACCAAGCAGTTCCTCTATGACGCCTGGCACTTCCATGTGCTGCACGCCCTGAGCGCTTCCAGCGACGAGCGCATTGCCGCCATCGCCGCCAAGGGCCTGAAGGAAGTCACCTACCACCTGCGCCGCTCCGGCGAATGGATGCAGCGCCTGGGCGACGGCACCGAGCAAAGCCATGCGCGCATGCTCGCGGCGATCCCGCAGGTGTGGCGCTTCACCGTCGAACTGTGCCCCCCTCAAGAGCAGGCCGACGACATCGAGCAGCGCCTGTTCGCCGAAGGCGTCGCGCCGAACCCGGAAGAACTCGCCGCCGCGTGGAAAGCCAAGGTCGCCGACATCTTCGCCGCCGCGACCCTGCCGCTGCCCGAACCTGCGGTGAACTTCTACCTCAGTGGCCGTCGCGGCGTGCACACCGAGCACCTGGGCATTCTCCTGGCCGAGATGCAGTTCCTCCAGCGAGCCTACCCCGATGCGACCTGGTGAGCTGATTACCAGCGACCGCGGCGCGCGCGCCGGCACGGCTGACGACCTCAGCCGCGCCTGGAACGTGCTCGGCGCGGTGATGGACCCGGAAGTGCCGGTGGTCAGCGTGGTCGAGCTGGGCATCGTGCGCGGGCTGGACTGGCAGGACGGGCACATTCACGTAGTGGTCACCCCGACCTACTCCGGCTGCCCGGCCACCGAGGTCATCGAGCAGGACATCCAGCACGCCCTGGAGCACGCCGGCTTCGCCGCGCCGCAACTGGAGCGCCGGCTGAACCCGGCCTGGACCACCGACTGGATCAGCGACAGCGGCCGCGAAGCCTTGCGCGTCTACGGCATCGCCCCGCCGGCCGGCAGCACCAGCAAGCGCAGCCTGCTCGGCGAGAGCCCGGAAGTCTGCTGCCCGCAGTGCGGCAGCGCGCACACCGAGCTGCTCAGCGAGTTCGGCTCCACCGCCTGCAAGGCGCTGTACCGCTGCGTCGACTGCCGCGAGCCGTTCGATTACTTCAAGTGCATCTGAGCGGCGCCGCCGCCGGAGAAGAACAATGAGCAAGTTCCACAGCCTGAAAATCAAGGAAGTGCGCGCGGAAACCCGCGACGCCGTGTCCATCGCCTTCGACGTCCCGGCGGATCTGGCCGACAGCTTCCGCTTCCAGCATGGCCAGCACCTGGTCATGCGCACCCAGCTCGACGGCGAGGAAGTGCGCCGCTCCTACTCCATCTGCAGCGGCGTGAATGACGGCGAACTGCGCGTGGCGATCAAGCGCGTGCCGGGCGGGCGCTTCTCCGCCTATGCCAACGAAGCACTGAAGGTCGGCGCCAGCCTGGAAGTCATGCCGCCGGCCGGGCACTTCAATGTGGAGCTGGACCCGGTGCGCCATGGCAACTACCTGGCGGTCGCCGCCGGCAGCGGCATCACGCCGATCCTGTCGATCGTCAAGACCACCCTGGAAACCGAGCCGAACAGCCGCGTCACCCTGCTCTACGGCAACCGCTCCAGCAACGCCGCGATGTTCCGCGAGCAGCTCGAAGACCTGAAGAACCGCTACCTGCAGCGCCTCAACCTGATTTTCGTGTTCAGCCGCGAACAGCAGGACGTCGACCTCTACAACGGCCGCATCGACGCCGACAAGTGCGGCCAGCTGTTCAGCCGCTGGCTCGACGTGAAGAGCCTCGACGCCGCCTTCATCTGCGGCCCGCAGGCGATGACCGAGACCGTGCGTGACCAGCTCAAGGGCAACGGCATGCCGGCCGAGCGTATCCACTTCGAACTGTTCGCCGCCGCTGGCAGCGAGAGCAAGCGCGAAGCCCGCCAGGCCGCCGCCGCGATCGACAGCGCGAAGAGCCAGGTCACCGTCATCAGCGACGGCCGCGAGCTGTCCTTCGAGCTGGCCCGCAACAGCGTCAGCGTGCTCGACGCCGGCAACGAACACGGTGCCGAACTGCCCTACTCCTGCAAGGCCGGCGTGTGCTCGACCTGCAAGTGCAAGGTGGTTTCCGGCGAGGTGGAGATGGACAGCAACTTCGCCCTGGAGGACTACGAAGTGGCCGCTGGCTACGTGCTGAGCTGCCAGGCGTATCCGATCAGCGACAGCGTGGTGCTCGACTTCGACCAGCTCTGATTTCGCTTTTCGTAGGAGCGAGCTTGCTCGCGAACCGCACTCTGCCGATATCCCGGCATGAAGCGGACCCCTGATCGCGGACGGAGTCCGCTCCTACGCGGAGATCAGCATACGTAGGAGCGGACTCCGTCCGCGATGGCCCCACCCCACGACGAATCGTTCATGTTTCACCGCCAACACCCCACAAGGACCCTGGCGGACCTTATCCGGCGGCCTAGCCCCGCCACCTAACTGTGCATCCAAAGAATGCGCCGCCGACGCCCACCCGGCGCGGCGGTCACCGGCACCCGCCGGCCCCCTTGTGTAGCGATCCGGAGGACAACAACCATGGCCCAAGAGCCTATCCTGCAAAGTTTCATCGGCGGCCGCTGGGTCGGCCAGCATGGCGCCCAGGCGCTGCGTAGCGCGCTCAACGGCCAGACGGTGGCGCGCACCCACGAAGAGGCGCTGGACTTCGCCGAAGCTGTCGCCCACGCCCGCGAGCAAGGCTTGAAAGAGCTGATGTCCATGGACTTCCAGCAGCGCGCCCAGCGCCTGAAGGCCCTGGCGCTGTACCTGACCGAGCGCAAGGAACAGCTCTACGAGATATCCCGCCACAGCGGCGCTACCCGCGCCGACAGCTGGATCGATATCGAAGGCGGCGCCGGCACCCTGTTCGCCTACGCCGGCGTCGGCGGCCGCGAGCTGCCCTCGGGCAACGTCGTCCACGAAGGCCCGGCCATGTCGCTTGGCAAGACCGGCAGGTTCGCCGGCAGCCACATCCTGGTGCCGCGCGGCGGCATCGCCGTGCACATCAACGCCTTCAACTTCCCCATCTGGGGGATGCTGGAGAAGTTCGCGCCGAGCTTCCTCGCCGGCATGCCGTGCATCGTCAAACCGGCCACCGCCACCAGCTACATCACCGAAGCCGCCGTGCGCGTGATGCACGAATCCGGCCTGCTGCCGGCTGGCAGCCTGCAGCTGATCATCGGCGGCACCGGCGACCTGCTCGACCGCCTGCAAGGCCAGGACGTGGTGACCTTCACCGGTTCGGCCGACACCGCCGCCAAGCTGCGCGTGAACCCCAACCTGATCCGCAATTCGGTGCCGTTCAACGCCGAGGCGGACTCGCTGAACTGCGCCATCCTCGCCCCCGACGTCACCCCCGACGACGAGGAGTTCGACCTCTTCGTCAAGGAAGTGGCCCGCGAGATGACCACCAAGGCCGGGCAGAAATGCACCGCCATCCGCCGCGCCATCGTTCCCGCCAAGCACATCGACGCCGTAGCCGAGCGCCTGCAGGCCCGACTGGCCAAGGTCGTGGTCGGCGACCCGTCGGTGGAAGGCGTGAAGATGGGTTCGCTCGCCTCCCACGCCCAGCAGGCCGACGTCGCCGAGCGCGTGGAAGCCCTGCTGAAGTCCAGCGAGCTGGTCTTCGGCGCCAAGGATGGCTTCGCCCCGCGCGGTGAAGGTGTCAACGAAGGTGCGTTCTTCGCTCCGACCCTGCTGCGCAGCCGTGACCCGCACGCCGAAGGCGGCGCCCACGACATCGAGGCCTTCGGCCCGGTGAGCACCCTGATGGCCTACGACGACCTCGACGAAGCCGTGGCCCTGGCCGCCCGCGGCAAGGGCAGCCTGGTGGCCAGCCTGATCACCCGCGACCCGCAGGTGGCGGCCAAGGTCGTCCCGGCCATGGGCGCGCTGCACGGTCGCCTGCACCTCCTCGACCGCGAATCCGCCGCCGAATCCACCGGCCACGGCTCGCCGCTGCCGGTGCTCAAGCACGGCGGCCCAGGTCGCGCCGGTGGTGGGGAAGAACTCGGCGGCCTGCGCGCGGTGAAGCACTACCTGCAGCGCACCGCCGTGCAGGGCTCGCCGAGCATGCTGATGGCGGTCACTGGCGAGTACGTGCGCGGCGCCAAGGTCTACGAGACCGAGGTGCACCCGTTCCGTCGCTACTTCGACGAACTGCAGATCGGCGAATCGCTGCTGACCCATCGCCGCACCGTCACCGAGGCCGACCTGGTCAACTTCGGCTGCCTGTCGGGCGATCACTTCTACATGCACTTCGATGAGCTTGCGGCCAAGGACTCGCAGTTCGGCAAGCGCATCGCCCACGGCTACTTCGTGCTTTCGGCAGCGGCCGGCCTGTTCGTTTCCCCCGGCGTCGGCCCGGTGCTGGCCAACTACGGCCTGGACACTCTGCGCTTCATCAACCCGGTGGGCATCGGCGACACCATCCAGGCGCGCCTGACCTGCAAGCGCAAGATCGACCAGGGCAAGAAGAGCCCCAAGGGCGAGCCGCAGGGCGTGGTGGCCTGGGACGTGGAAGTCACCAACCAGCTCGGCGAGCTGGTGGCCAGCTACGACATCCTGACCCTGGTGCTCAAGCGCGCGTGATGCGCTGAGCGCAGCGACTCCCGTGTCACCCTCGACCGGCCTTCGGGCCGGTTTTTTATGCCCGCTGACGATCAGGATCACCGGTAGGCGCTCTGACAGCCGGACACCATTACGCCCTGTTTCGTAGGAGCGGACGTTTCCCGGAGTCTGTTACCAGCCCGCGGGCGATGCACTCTGACAGCACCCGCCCCCTGGGTTTTCCGCAAAGAAAAACGGCGCCCAAAGGCGCCGTTCTTCCTGCTGCATCAGCCGATCAGAGCGCCGACCAACCGTCCATCTGACCACCCAGATCAGCGGAGTGCTCGGACAGCAGCGCGGCGTAGCCGCTGATGTGCTCGTGGCTGAGCTCCATCACCGGGTAGGCCAGGACCTGCCAGGGCAGCTTGTCGTTGCCGTCGTACTCGGAGTACGCCACTTTCTGCCCGTTCTGCAGCAGCATGATGGCGAAGTCCAGGGCGGACTGCTCATCCGGGAAGATCACCGCGAACTCCACCTCATGCTCGAGGGAGAGGTCTTCGCCGTCTTCCTGCAGGGCCCACAGGGCATCGCCGATTTCGTCTTCCGGGAAAAGCTGCTTGTCGCGGCTCATGTCACTGCTCCAATTCGATGAACAAAGTGCCCGGTGTGGGCATTCCCGCGCAGGATACCCGTCCTGCATGACAGATGCCGGAAAATCTCGCCGGCACCATCGCCTTTCGTGATGTTCACCATCACGGCGTTTCACTTCCAGCCTTGCCGGCACCGCGCGACGATGCAGCCATCGGGCCTGCGCCCTGCCACATCGAGCCTGCGACCATGCCCAACTCCATGCCCACCCCCATGCAAAGCCTAGACGCGGCCTACCGCATCACCTACATCACGCTGGACGAGGTGCAACTGCACTTCGAAACCGAAATCGCCGTACCCGACGAAGACGGCGGCCTCGCCCTGCTTCGCGCCGCCACGCCGCCGGCCGAACGCCGGGCGCTGCGTGAGCTGATCTGCGAGCAACCGGTTCTTGTAGCGTAGACCCTCGAAAGCCATTGTCCCGCGTGTGCGGGGCAATGGCTTGAGGCTTCCACCCTCACGCCTGCAATTGATTACCGATCGGCAAAGTACGGATACGTTTGCCGGTCGCCGCGAACAGCGCGTTGGCCAGTGCCGGCGCCAGGGGAGGAACGCCCGGTTCACCGACGCCGGTCGGCGGCTCGGCCGACGGCACGATGTGCACTTCCACTACCGGCATCTCATTGATGCGCAGGACCTGGAAGTCGTGGAAGTTGGACTGGTCGACCTTGCCGTCGGTAAGCGTGATGGCGCTGTGCAGCGCCGCCGACAGGGCGAAACCGATACCGCCTTCCATCTGCGCCTTGATCACGTCCGGGTTGATCGCCAGGCCGCAATCCACCGCGCAGACCACGCGATCCACCTTGAAGCTCTTGTCTGCCTTGTAGGTCACTTCCACCACCTGGGCGACGAAGCTGCCGAACGACTCGTGCACCGCGATGCCCCGGCCGCGCTGCTCGCCCTCCTTGCCCTTCGCCAGCGGTGCCAGCCAGTTCGCCCGCTGCGCCACCAGCTCCAGCGCGCCGCGATGACGCGGGTGCTTCTCCAGCAGCTTGCGGCGGAACTGATACGGGTCCTGCCTGGCGGCAATGGCCGCTTCGTCGATCAGCGTCTCGGTGGAGAACGCCGTGTGGGTATGCCCCACCGAGCGCCACCACTGGGTCGGCACCGTGACGTTTTCCGCCAGCGCCTGCTCGATGCGCAGGTTGGGCACGGCATAAGGCAGGTCGTCCGCGCCCTCGACGGCGATCTTGTCGACACCGTCCTTGACCATGAACTTCTCGAACGGCGTGCCGACGATGAAGGATTGCCCCACCAGCCGCTGCTCCCAGCCCACCAGGTTGCCCTGGGCATCCACCGCCAGCCGTGCGCGGTGCAGGAAAGCCGGGCGGTAGTAACCGGCGCGGGTGTCGTCTTCGCGGGTCCAGACCATCTTGATCGGCACCTTCACGCCCTGCTCGCGGGCCGCCTTGGCGATGGCGACCGCCTCCAGCACGTAGTCCGAATGCGGATTGGCGCGGCGACCGAAGCTGCCGCCGGCATACAACTGGGTGATGCTCACCTGCTCGGGCGGCATGCCCAGTAGCTGCGCCACGGACATCTGGTCGCCGGTCTGCCACTGCTCGCCGTTCCAGATCTGGCAGCCGTCGTCCTTGAGGAACACCACGCAGTTCAGCGGCTCCATGGCGGCATGGGCGAGATAGGGGAACTGGTATTCCGCCTCGATCAGGTGCGCCGGCTTCTCCAGCGCCTTTGCGATATCGCCTTCGTTGCGCGCCACCAGGCCGGGCTTGCTGGCCATGTCGCGGTACTGGGCAAAGATTTCCTGGCTGCCCATCTTGAAGGCCTTGCTCTCGTCCCACTCGACCTGCAGCGCGTCACGGCCCTGGCGCGCGGCCCAGGTATTCTTCGCCAGCACCGCGACGCCGGCGAAACGCCGCTCGCTGCCGGGGAACTGCACCACGTCGACCACACCGGGCACGGCCTTGGCCTTGCTCGCGTCGACTTTCGCCGGCACGCCGCCGAAGCGCGGCGGGTGGGCGACCACGGCCACCAGCATGTCGGGCAGGTGCACGTCCTGGGTGAACTGCGCGGTGCCGTCGGTCTTCGAGGGGCTGTCCTTGCGTGGCAGCTTCACCTGGCCGATCAGCTTGAAGTCCTTCGGGTCCTTGAGTTTTACCTCCGCTGGCACCGGTTGCTTCGCTGCCGCCTCGGCCAGTTCGCCGAAACCGGCCTTGCGCCCGGAAGCCGGATGGGTGACGACGCCGTCATGCACTTCGATCTGCTCGGCAGGCACCTTCCACTGCTCCGCCGCCGCCCCGACCAGCATGGCGCGGGCACTGGCGCCAGCCTTGCGCATCTGCTCGAAGGAGTTGGCCATGGCATTGCTGCCACCGGTGCCCTGCAGGTTGCCGAAGGCCAGGTTGGCGTAGCGCTTGGCGTCGGCCGGTGCGCCTTCGACTTGCACGTGGCTCCAGTCGGCGTCCAGTTCCTCGGCCACCAGGGTGGCCAGGCCGGTGTAGCTGCCCTGGCCCATTTCCACATGTTTGGCGATCACGGTGACGGTGCCGTCCGGGGCGATCCGTACGAAAGCGTTGGCCTCGAAATCGCTCGCCGCCTGGGCATCACCCAGCTTGCCCAGCAGCGGCGCGAAATAGATGCCCAGGGCCAGGCCGCCGGCGCCCCGCAGGAAGCTGCGGCGGCTGACGTTGAGGATGCTGCCGGGCTGCGCCGGCTGTTCGTCGGTACGGGGTTCGAGCATGACTTCAGTCCTCAAGCCAGGGTCTGGGCGGCGTCGTGGATGGCCGCGCGGATCCGCGCATAGGTGGCGCAACGGCAGATGTTGCCGCTCATGGCGGCGTCGATGTCGGCGTCGCTGGGCTGCTTGTTCGAAGCCAGCAGCGCGGTGGCCGACATGATCTGCCCGGACTGGCAGTAGCCGCACTGCACCACGTCGAGCTTGCGCCAGGCTTCCTGCACGGCCTTGCCGGCAGCCTGCTCGGCCACCGCCTCGATGGTGGTGATCTTCTTGCCGGCTACCGCCGCCAGCGGGGTAACGCAGGAGCGCGTCGGCTGGCCGTCGATATGCACGGTGCAGGCGCCGCACAGCGCCATGCCGCAGCCGTACTTGGTGCCGGTCAGCCCTGCAACGTCGCGTATGGCCCAGAGCAGCGGCATCTCGCCGGGGGCGTCGAGCTCGTGGTCCTTGCCATTCAGGTTCACGGTAATCATCAGGGATTTCACCTCTTCATGCGGGTGATGGAATGGAGGCGAAGCACAGCGGCTCCGACACGCAATGGATTCAGCCTAGGCGCAGGCGCCGGCAGGTGTCGCGACGATACGCGAGGAAGGCGCCGAGCGGTTTGCCTGGTTCTCTTGAGGCTTGCCTGATACTGCGCAGGGTGTGGTCTGTGCCGGCGGTGAGCTATCGCGGACGGAGCCCGCTCCTACACGGTGGTTACCGGGAGCGTAGGAGCGGACTCCGTCCGCGATCTTTGCCAGGCCGCGCCGAGGCTCAGACACAGGTTCGCGCGCACAAAAAAGCCACTCCGAAGAGTGGCTTTCTCGACTACGGATGACCGATCACTCCGGCATCTTCATCACCACACGGCCGCCGCCCGGGCAGGTTTCCATGTAGTAGTTGGCGTCGCGGTACTGGGCGAAGTCGAACACCCGGTCGATGCTCGGCTTGAGCAACTGGTCGGCGGTCATCTGGTTGATCGCGGTCAGCGCCCGTTGCACGGCTTCGTCGTTGCGGGTCAGGCCAATCTCCGGTTGCCCGGTGAAGTCCAGCACGCAGTGACGGTAGAACTGCAGGTGTTTCTTGAACGCCGCGCAGGCCGGGAAGGCTGCATCATTGCCGCCATTGATGCCGTACAGGATCAGCTTGCCGCGCTGCGCGGCCACGTCGCCCAGCAGTTTCATCTGCGGGCCGGCGCACTGGTCGAGGACGATCTCCACGCCTTCACCCTTGGTGAAGCGCTCGACTTCCAGCACCAGGTCCTGCTCCTCGGTGTAGATGATCTTGTCCGCCCCCAGGCCCTTGAGAAACTCGCGGGTTTCCTCGTGGCTGGTGGTGGCGATCACCTGAGCGCCGAGCGCCTTGGCCAGTTGCACCGCCTGCGGGGCGAGACAATGCCCGGCCTCGGTAATCAGCACGCGCTGGCCGGGCTTGATCTGCGCCAACTCCACCAGGGCGAAGTAGGAATACAGCAGGCCGGTATAGTGCACGGCGGCTTCGACCGGGCTCAGCACCTCGGGATAACGGGTCAGCGAGGTGCGCGGCACGATGACGTGGTCGCCCCAGGCCGGGTACAGGTTCGGCGAATTCGCCGGGAAACTGGCCACCGCCATGCCGGGCTCGAGGTCTTCCACGCCCTCGCCCACGGCTTCGACGATGCCGGAAAGTTCATAGCCGATGCCCGCCGGCAGCTTGGCCTGATCCGGGGCGAGGTTCTGCCGCCAGAGCACATCGCGCCAACTGACGCCCAGTGCCTGGGTACGGACCAGCACTTCACCCGGCCCCGGCTGCGGGGTCGGCATTTCCTCGATCTTCAGGACCGAGGCGTCACCGAACTGGTGGAAACGGATCATGCGGGACATCACATACCTCGCCTTAGTAGTGCTCATAGCCACGGACTCTATCCGGGCTTTAGGGGTGACGCCACCGTTCACCATTGATAATTGACATAAACGCCGATGATTCGAGAAGCAGCAAAACCCTCGTACGACGTGGCCGCGAGGCTCTGCGCCGGGGCTGCCGAGGTCGCCTGGGCGATTGCACTCCTACAGCATCGGACCACACCGCCGTGGCGAGATTCTCATTAAAAAAGTGGAAATTGATCAAGGACTTATCTGACAGACTTGACTCAGGGCACGCTCGGCCCCACTTTTCCCCCATCGCCAGGGAGTCCCTATGAACCGCAACGACCTCCGCAAGGTTGACCTCAACCTGTTGATCGTTTTCGAGACGCTGATGCATGAGCGCAGCGTGACCCGCGCCGCCGAGAAGCTGTTCCTCGGCCAGCCGGCGATCAGTGCGGCCCTGGCGCGCCTGCGCGGTCTGTTCGACGATCCGCTGTTCGTCCGCACCGGGCGCAGCATGGAGCCCACGGCGCGGGCGCAGGAAATCTTCGGCCACCTCTCGCCGGCGCTGGACTCCATCTCCACCGCCCTGAGCCGCGCCGCCGACTTCGACCCGGCCACCAGCAAGGCGGTGTTCCGCATCGGCCTGTCCGATGACGTGGAGTTCGGCCTGCTGCCACCGCTGCTGCGCCGCCTGCGTTCCGAAGCGCCGGGCATCACCCTGGTGGTGCGCCGCGCCAACTACCTGCTGATGCCGCAATTGCTGTCGTCCGGGGAAATCTCCGTAGGCGTGAGCTACACCGACGAGCTGCCGGCCAACGCCAAGCGCAAGACCCTGCGCCGCAGCACCTGGAAGATCCTGCGCGCCGACTCGATTCCCGGCGCGCTGACCCTCGATGACTACTGCGCGCGCCCGCACGCGCTGGTGTCCTATGCCGGCGACCTGGACGGCTTCGTCGACCAGACCCTCGCCGAGATGGACCGCAAGCGCCAGGTAGTGCTGGCCGTGCCGCAGTTCGTCGGCCTCGCCCAGTTGCTGGCCGGCACCGACATCATCGCCACCGTGCCCGAATACGTGGCCCTGGCCCTCACCGCCGCCGGCGGCCTGCGCGCCGAGGAGCCGCCCTTCCCCACGCGCCTGGCCGAGCTGTCCATGGTCTGGCGCGGCGCCCAGGACCAGGACCCGGCCGAGCGCTGGCTGCGCTCGCGCATCACCATGTTCGTGGGTGATCCGGACAGCCTTTGACACCGCCCTACGTAACTTGACCTTGTAGGAGCGAGCTTGCTCGCGAACCCGCATGGCACGGTGCATGGGTTGAAATACTTCGCGAGCAAGCTCGCTCCTACGAAGAGCCTCGTTGGCAGGGCCCCAGGGCGTAGGGCGCATAACCTGGAGCAGGTTATCCGCCGGCACCAACGCGGCGGATAACAGCCGGCGCGTTATCCGCCCTGCGTGACTCCCCCTGTAGGAGCGAGCTTGCTCGCGAACCCGCATGGCACGGTGCATGGGTTGAAATACTTCGCGAGCAAGCTCGCTCCTACGAAGAGCCTCGTTGGCAGGGCCCCAGGACGTAGGGCGCATAACCTGGAACAGGTTATCCGCCGGCAACGACGCGGCGGATAACGCCCAAGGCGTTATCCGCCCTACGTGACTCCCCCTGTAGGAGCGAGCTTGCTCGCGAACCGCCCCAGCACCGGCGCCGCAGGAAAATCCGTTCGCGAGCAAGCTCGCTCCTACGAAGAGCTTCGTTGGCAGGGCCCCAGGGCGTAGGGCGCATAATCTGGAACAGGTTATCCGCCGGCAACGACGCGGCGGATAACGCCCAAGGCGTTATGCGCCCTACGCGACGCCCTTCCGGGCAATCCCCGTGCCCACTCCTTCTATCTATTCGTACACATAGTGCAAAAGCATTTATCACTGGGCGTGATAATCAAAATCTGCTCGTTCGATTAGTTCCCAGGCGCCCCCTTGCGCAGACTCCGCTCCATCAGAAATCCCAAAACCAATTAGATCGCCGGAGTCTTTTCCATGGAGCGAAATCTGAACACCTTGCGTATTCCGTTGGCGTTGGCCGCCGTGCTGGTTCTCAGCGCCTGCGGCAAGGGCCAGGAGGCGGCCCAGAACATGGCCGCCCCCAAGGTCAGCGTGGCGGACGTCATCGAACAACCGATCAACGAATGGGACGAGTTCACCGGCCGCCTGGAGGCTCCGGAGTCCGTCGAACTGCGCCCGCGCGTCTCCGGCTACATCGACCGCGTCGCCTTCCGTGAAGGCGCGCTGGTGAAGAAAGGCGACCTGCTGTTCCAGATCGACCCACGGCCGTTCCAGGCCGAGGTGCATCGCCTGGAAGCCCAGCTGCAACAGGCCCGCGCCAACCAGACCCGCACCGTCAACGAAGATGCTCGTGGCGTGCGCCTGCGCGCCACCAACGCCATTTCCGCGGAACTCGCCGACGCTCGCACCGCCGCCGCCACCGAGGCGAAAGCGGTGGTCGCCGCGACCCAGGCGGAGCTGGACAATGCCCGCCTGAACCTGTCGTTCACCCAGATCACCGCGCCCATCGACGGCCGCGTCTCGCGCGCCGAAGTCACAGCCGGCAACCTGGTGAACAGCGGCGAAAGCGTGCTGACCACCCTGGTCTCCACCGACAAGGTCTACGCCTACTTCGACGCCGACGAGCGCGTCTACCTCAAGTATGTCGACCTCGCCCGCAAGGGCGGCCCGGACGCCCGTGGCAGCAGCCCGGTGTACCTGGGCCTGACCGGCGAGGACGGTTTCCCCCACCAGGGCCGGCTGGACTTCCTCGACAACCAGGTCAACCCCAAGACCGGCACCATCCGTGGCCGCGCCGTGTTCGACAACGCCGCCAACCAGTTCACCCCCGGCCTTTACGCCCGCATCAAGCTGGTCGGCAGCGGCACCTACCCCGCCGCGCTGATCAAGGACGAAGCGGTCGGCACGGACCTGGGCAAGAAATTCGTGCTGGTGCTCGACAAGGACAGCAAGGTGCAATACCGCGGCATCGAGCTGGGCCCGAAACTCGAAGGTCTGCGCATCGTCCGCTCGGGCCTGGTGAAGGGTGACCGCATCGTCGTCAACGGCCTGCAACGGGTTCGCCCGGGTGCCCAGGTCGACGCCCAGGGCGTGGAGATGGCCAGCAAGGAAACCCTCGCCAACCTCGAAAGCCAGCGTCGCGCGCTGGAAAGCATCGAGGCGCCGAAGGTCGCCGAGAAATCCGCCAGGCCGGACGCGCCGCGCGGCTGACCCCAACCCGTAATCCATGAACTGACGTACCAGGCCCTGTCCCACCAGGGCCTTGGGTGACCTTTGTCCCGGGTTTGGCGAACCGCAGCGTTCGCGACAGGAACCAGCCATGAATTTTTCCCAGTTCTTCATCCAGCGGCCGATCTTCGCTGCCGTGCTTTCGCTGATCATTCTGATCGGCGGGGCCATCTCGCTGTTCCAGCTACCGATCAGCGAATACCCCGAAGTGGTCCCGCCCACCGTGGTGGTGCGCGCCAACTTCCCCGGCGCCAACCCCAAGGTGATCGGCGAAACCGTCGCCGCGCCGCTGGAACAGGCCATCACCGGCGTCGAGAACATGCTCTACATGTCCTCGCAGTCCACCGCCGACGGCAAGATGACCCTGACCATCACCTTCGCCCTGGGCACCGACCTGGACAACGCGCAGGTGCAGGTGCAGAACCGCGTCACCCGTACGCAGCCCAAGCTGCCCGAGGAAGTCACGCGGATCGGCATCACCGTCGACAAGGCCTCGCCCGACCTGACCATGGTCGTGCACCTGACCTCGCCGGATAACCGCTACGACATGCTCTACCTGTCCAACTACGCCATCCTCAACATCAAGGATGAGCTGGCGCGCCTGGACGGTGTGGGCGACGTGCAGCTGTTCGGCATGGGCGACTACTCCCTGCGCGTCTGGCTGGACCCGAACAAGGTCGCCTCGCGCAACCTGACCGCCACCGACGTGGTCGCGGCGATCCGCGAGCAGAACCGCCAGGTCGCCGCCGGTTCCCTCGGCGCCCCGCCGTCGCCGAGCGACACCAGCTTCCAGCTGTCGATCAACACCCAGGGTCGCCTGGTCACCGAGGAAGAGTTCGAGAACATCATCATCCGCAGCGGCCCGGACGGCGAGATCACCCGCCTGAAAGACATCGCCCGCGTCGAACTCGGCTCCAGCCAGTACGCCCTGCGTTCGCTGCTGGACAACCAGCCGGCGGTCGCCATCCCGATCTTCCAGCGTCCCGGTTCCAACGCCATCGCCATCTCCAACCTGGTGCGCGAGAAGATGGCCGAGCTGAAGAAGGACTTCCCCCAGGGCGTGGACTATTCCATCGTCTACGACCCGACCATCTTCGTCCGTGGCTCCATCGAAGCCGTGGTGCACACCCTGTTCGAAGCGCTGATCCTGGTGGTGCTGGTGGTCGTGCTGTTCCTGCAGACCTGGCGCGCCTCGATCATCCCGCTGGCCGCCGTGCCGGTGTCGCTGATCGGCACCTTCGCGGTGATGCACTTCTTCGGCTTCTCGCTCAACGCGCTGTCGCTGTTCGGCCTGGTGCTGGCCATCGGCATCGTGGTGGACGACGCCATCGTCGTGGTGGAAAACGTCGAACGGAACATCGGACTGGGCCTCACCCCCATCGAGGCGACCAAGCGCGCCATGAAGGAAGTGACCGGGCCGATCATCGCCACCGCGCTGGTGCTGTGCGCCGTGTTCATCCCCACCGCGTTCATCTCCGGCCTCACCGGGCAGTTCTACCGGCAGTTCGCTCTGACCATCGCGATCTCCACGGTGATCTCCGCGTTCAACTCGCTGACCCTGTCGCCCGCGCTGGCCGCCGTGCTGCTCAAGGGGCACCACGAGCCGAAGGACCGCTTCTCGGTGCTGCTGGACAAGCTGCTGGGCAGCTGGTTGTTCCGCCCGTTCAACCGCTTCTTCGACCGCGCCAGCCACGGCTATGTCGGCACCGTGAGCCGCGTGCTGCGTGGCAGCTCCATTGCACTGATCCTCTATGCGGGGCTGATCGGCCTGACCTACCTGGGCTTCTCCAGTACCCCGACCGGCTTCGTGCCGCAGCAGGACAAGCAGTACCTGGTGGCCTTCGCGCAACTGCCCGACGCCGCCACGCTGGACCGTACCGAAGCGGTGATCAAGCGCATGTCGGAAATCGCCGGCAAGCACCCGGGCATCGAGCACACCGTGTCCTTCCCTGGCCTGTCGATCAACGGCTTCACCAACAGCCCCAACAGCGGCATCGTCTTCACCCCGCTCAAGGACTTCAGCGAGCGCAAGGGGCCGGGCATGTCGGCCAACGAGATCGCCGCCGAGCTGAACAAGCAGTTCGCGGATATCCAGGACGCCTACATCGCCATCTTCCCGCCGCCGCCGGTACAGGGGCTGGGCACCATCGGCGGCTTCCGCCTGCAGATCGAGGACCGTGGCAACGCCGGTTACGAGGAGCTCTACGCGCAAACCCAGAACATCCTCAACAAGGCCCGCGCGCTGCCGGAGCTGAACCCCATGTCGGTGTTCACCAGCTACCAGGTGAACGTGCCGCAGGTGGATGCCGCCATCGACCGCGAGAAGGCCAAGACCCACGGCGTGGCGATCAGCGATATCTTCGACACTCTGCAGGTCTACCTCGGCTCGCTGTACGCGAACGACTTCAACCGCTTCGGCCGCACCTACCAGGTGAACGTCCAGGGCGAGCAGCAGTTCCGTCTCGAACCCGAGCAGATCGGCCAGCTGAAGGTGCGCAACAACCTGGGTGAAATGGTGCCGCTGGCCACCTTCATCAAGATCAGCGACACCTCCGGTCCCGACCGCGTGATGCACTACAACGGCTTCATTACCGCCGAGATCAACGGCGCCGCCGCACCGGGCTACAGCTCCGGCCAGGCCGAGGCCGCCATCGAGCGCCTGCTCAAGCAGGAGCTGCCCAATGGCATGACCTACGAATGGACCGAGCTGACCTACCAGCAGATCCTCGCCGGTAACTCCGCGATCTACGTGTTCCCGCTCTGCGTGCTGCTCGCCTTCCTGGTGCTGGCTGCGCTGTACGAGAGCTGGGGCCTGCCACTGGCGGTGATCCTGATCGTGCCGATGACCCTGCTGTCGGCCATTGCGGGCGTGATCCTGTCTGGTGGCGACAACAACATCTTCACCCAGATCGGCCTGATCGTACTGGTGGGCCTGGCGTGCAAGAACGCGATCCTGATCGTCGAGTTCGCCAAGGACAAGCAGGACGAAGGCATGGACCGCCTGAGCGCGGTACTGGAAGCCTGCCGCCTGCGTCTGCGGCCGATCCTGATGACCTCCATCGCCTTCATCATGGGTGTGGTACCGCTGGTGCTGTCGTCCGGCGCCGGCGCCGAAATGCGCCATGCCATGGGTGTCGCGGTGTTCTCCGGGATGCTCGGCGTGACCTTCTTCGGCCTGCTGCTGACCCCGGTGTTCTATGTGCTGATCCGCCGCTTCATGGAAGAGCGTGAAGCGAAGAAACAAGCGCGTGCCGCCCTGAGCCACACGACCCATAACGAGGCCCACCAGGCATGAGCGTCATGACCATGAATGCTGTGAGCAAGAATGCCGTGAAACTGTTCGTCCCCTCCCTGCTCGCGCTGGCCCTCAGCGCGTGCATGGTCGGCCCTGACTACCAGAAGCCGGACACCGCGCCGGCCCAGCTGGACGGCAACGCCCAGGTGCAGAACTACGACCGCAGCCGTTACGAAGACGCCTGGTGGAAGCAATTCGACGACCCGGTACTGACCCAGTTGGTCGACCAATCACTCCAGGAAAACCGCGAGCTGCGCGTGGCCTATGCCCGCGTGCTGGCTTCGCGAGCGATCCGCGACGACGTCGCCAACAACCGTTTCCCTACCGTCACCAGCCGCGCCGAAGGCCAGGTCGGCAAAGGCCAGGTGCCCGGCCAGACCGAGGACCGGGTCAACCAGGAGCGCTACGACCTGGGCCTGGACATGATCTGGGAAGTCGACCTGTTCGGCCGTGTGCGCCGCCAGCTGGAATCCAGCGACGCGCAGAGCGAAGCCATCGTCGCCGACCTGCAGCAGTTGCAGGTCAGCCTGATCGCCGAGCTGGCCGACGCCTACGGGCAACTGCGTGGCGCGCAACTGCGCGAAAGCATTGCCAGGAGCAACCTGGAGAACCAGCGCGAATCCCGCGACCTGACCATTCAGCTGCGTGACGCTGGCGTGGGTAACGAGCTGGACGTGCAGCGCGCCGAAGCGCGCCTGGCCGCCACCGAAGCCAGCGTGCCGCAACTGCAGGCCGAAGAAGTGCGCCAGCGCAACCGCATCGCCACCCTCCTCGGCCAGCGCCCGGATGCACTGACCGTCGACCTGGCGCCGAAGAAACTGCCGGCCATCGCCAAGGCCCTGCCGATTGGCGACCCCGGCGAGCTGCTGCGCCGCCGTCCGGACATCGCCTCCGCCGAGCGCCGCCTGGCGGCCGCCACCGCGGACGTGGGCGTGGCCACCGCCGACCTGTTCCCGAAGGTCAGCCTCGGCGGCTTCCTCGGCTACACCGCCGGCCGTGGCTCGCAGATCGGTTCGTCCGCCGCCAGCGCCTGGGGCGTGGCCCCGAGCATCACCTGGGCGGCCTTCGACCTGGGCAGCGTGCGGGCCCGCCTGCGCGCTTCCAAGGCGGATGCCGATGGCGCCTTGGCGACCTACGAACAGCAGGTGCTGCTGGCCCTGGAAGAGTCGTCGAACGCCTTCAGCGACTACGGCAAGCGCCAGCAGCGCCTGGTGTCGCTGGTGCGCCAGTCCGAAGCCAGCCGCAACGCCGCGCAGCAAGCCGGCCTGCAATACCGCGAAGGCACCGTGGACTTCCTCAACCTGCTGGACGCCGAGCGCGAACAGTTGGCCGCCGAGGACGCCCAGGCCCTGGCGGAAGTCGACGTGTATCGCGGCATCGTGGCGATTTACAAGGCCCTTGGCGGCGGCTGGCAGCCGACGCCGGCGGCCTGATCGATCCTCCCCGGTCGAGAATTTCTCGACCTTCTGGCCCTGCGGTCTGACGCTCCGGACCGTGGGGCTTTTTTATGTCCGGATGGACAGGTTCTGGCGCAACCCGTCACCTTCTGACGCGGAGGGGCCAGCGCAGAGGGACGTTGGTTCCAGAATCTGTCAGAAACCTAGATACCGATCAGTATTTTCCGATAGCAATCGGAAATAAGCTGAAGCCGGTTCGAATTCAGAATTCACTGACGTCACGAATCAGGGAAATCCGCTCAGTGTCCAGCGCCGAGGTCGACAGTACCCCATCGAAGTCCACCCACGAGGAATTGTGCAAACTGCTGCAATGCGTCCGCCGTGGCGAGGTCATTCACCCCCACCTGAAGGAACTGCTCGTGCATCTTGGATTCGCCGAATACCGCTTCCTGGCGTTGGCACTCACTGACAAGGGCCGGCAACTGGTCGGCCCCTGAAGCTTGGGTTGAACGCTGCGGCCCGCTATGATCCGGACCCGCCTGCCAGGGATCAAAGTTGCTCTACCCGGTCCTGGCCTAAGCTTTATCTATCGGATATTTCAGACAAGGACTCGCCGTGGACGCCACTGCTCATTTCATTCCCCTGGACCCCACGTCCCTCTTCATCACCCTCGGCATCATCGTCTTCGGCATGTTCATGCTGGGCATCGGCTTCACCATCCGCCAGCGCCCGGTGGGTGTGTTCCTGATGTGGGTCGGCACGCTGAGCATGCTGTCGATCATCGCTTACCGCATCTACGTCGCCACCTCGGTCTAGGCCGAGGCACGCCTGAAAACCATCGCGGACGGAGTCCGCTCCTACGATAAGTGAAGGCCCGCGTAGGAGCGGACTCCGTCCGCGATTGGCATCCGACGACTCCGAATCCCCCGCTATCGCGCCATCGCCCGCGCATAGCCTTTGGGCGAGAAGCGCAGGGTCACGCCCAGCATCAACACCACCGACACCGCCAGCAGGATCCAGGAATCCTGGAAGCTGCCGGTGCTGTCGCGCAGCCAGCCGGTGACGTAGGGCACGATGCCGGTGACGATAAAACCGATGCCCTGCACGAAGGCCGCCAGGCGTCCGGCCGCGCCAGCGTCGGCGAGGTGATCCAGGGTCAGGGTGAGGCTCAGGGCGAAACAGGCGCCGAGGCCGTAGCCAATCAGCCCTACCCAAAGGCCCGGCAGATGCAGCGGCGCCGAGATCAGCCCGACGAACCCGGCGAGCTGGATCAGCAGGCACAGGCACAGCCAACCACGGCGATCCAGCGAACCACGGATCAGCAGCGGGATGCTCAGTGCGGCAATCACCTGGAAGATGGTCATCAGGCCGATCAGTTGGCCGCTCGCCTGGGCCGTCCAGCCCAACTGCCGGTAATACACCGGCAGCCACGCCACCATGCTGGTGTAGCCGCCATTGATCAGCCCGAAGTACAGCGCCAGCAGCCAGGCGCGGCGGCTACCGAAGTAGTGCTGGGCCTTCTGCCCTGGCGGCGCGGCCACGGGTGTTTCCCGCGGGCGTGCCACGGTCCACAGCAGCAGGCCGACGATGGCCAGTAGCAGCCAGGCACCCAGGCCGTCCTGCCAGCGTTGGAAGTGCTCCGAGACCACCGGCGCCAGCACCGCCGCGCTGCCGCCGCCAGCCATCAGCGACGCCGAGTAAAGGCCCATGGCGGACGGCACCTTGTGCGGGAACCAGCGCTTGATCACCCCTGGCACAAACGCCTGAATCACCGCCACACCACAGCCCGCCAGCACCGCGCTGGCGATCAGGGCGAAGCCGCTGTCCAGCAGCAGCCGCCAGAAGCACGCCGCGCCGATGGCCAGCAGGCCGAGCACCATACCCCGGCTCTCGCCCAGGCGCGGGCCGACCCAGGGCAGGCCCAGGGCGAACAGGCCCATGCACAGCACCGGCAGCACCGTGAGCATCGACAGGCCCTGGAAACCAAGGCCGGTGGCCTCGTGGATATCCGCCAGCAGCGGGCCGATGGACGTGAGGATCGGCCGCAGGTTGATGCCCAGCGCGACGATCACCAGCAGGCCGATCCAGCCGGCGTGGCTGTTGCTCTGTTCTGCCGGCAGGGCCATGCCACGGCTCACGAACGCTGCTCCTGCCAATACTCGTACAGCCCGTTCTCGTCGCCGGGACGCAAGGCGCGCAGCGACACGGCCTGCCATTGCGGCGGCTGGGTCATCTGCTGGTACACGGTGGCGGTCGACAGCCCGAACGGCTCGCCATCGTCGTTGGAATAGGCGAAGTACGCGCCCTCCACGCCGCACAAGTGCATGGCCGCCAGGCACATCGGGCACGGGTGGCCGCTGGCGTAGATCACGCAGCCGTCCAGGCGCGAGGAGCCCAGCACCGCCGAGGCGCGGCGGATCGCCAGCAGTTCGGCGTGGGCGGTAGGGTCGAGATCCAGGTGGATGGCGTTGGCGGCGCGGGCGATCACCCGGCCGTCCTTGACCAGCACGGCGCCGAACGGGCGGCCGCCGGCCTGGATGTTGTCGCGGGCCAGTTGCAGGGCCTCGCGCATGAAGACTTCGTGTGACATGGCAGTTTCCAATCGATCAATGCGCGCCGGCGATTTCCAGCATCCTGGCGATGGTGGTCTGGTTGCGCTGGCGGGCGTGTTGCAGCGGCGTGATGCCGTCGTTGTCGGCCAGGTTCAGGTTCGCCCCGGCTTCTATGAGTTGTTTCACGATGGCCTGGTGGCGCGGGCCGCCGTCGCTGAGCAGGATGGCTTCGAGCAGGCCGGTCCAGCCCAGCTTGTTGACGTGATCGGGATCGACGCCGGCCTTGAGCAGAGTCGCCACCACTTCCACATGGCCGCGCTCGCAGGCCGGGATCAGCGCCGTGCCGCCATAGCGGTTGGTGCTGCGCAGGTCGGCGCCGTGGGCCAGGGTCAGCTGGAGGATTTCCAGGTGTCCCGCCGCACCGGCCAGCAGGTAGGCGCTGTCGTGGATACGGTTCTGCCGGTTGACGTCGGCGCCAGCAGCCACCAGCAGCCGCGCAACTTCCACGCGGTTGTGGGCGGTGGCCAGCAACAGCGGCGTGTTGCCCTGCGCGTCGGTCACATCCACCGGTACGCCGCGCTTGAGCAGGGCCGTCACTTCAGCTTCGCGGCCTTCGCTGGCGGCACCCAGCAGTGCGTCCGCCGCAGCGCGGCTGCTCACGTCTTCGGTCTGAACAGTCGGCATGTCCATTGGCGCTCCCCCGTGACGGCTGTGGTGCCGCGACTCACGCTCGGATAAATGAAGAGGGGCAGTATGACGAAGGGATCTTCTATGCTGAAATTAAATAGAAACATGACTTTCAGTGGGAATCACAATGCTTGACCCGAACCTGCTGCGCAGCTTCGTGATGGTGGTGGATGCCGGCAATTTCACCCGCGCCGCCGAGTTGCTGCACCTCACCCAGTCCACCGTCAGCCAGCAGATCCTCCGCCTGGAACAAAGCCTGGACTGCCGATTGCTGGACCGCAGCCAGCGCCAGGTGCTGCCCACCGAACAGGGCGAACAGCTGCTGGGCTACGCGCGGCGCATCCTCGAACTGGGCTCGGAGGCACGCGAGGCACTGAGCAGCGAGCACAGCGAAGGCGTGCTGCGCCTGGGCATGCCCGAGGACTTCGCCGGCGAGCGGATGATGCCGCTGCTGGCGGCCTTCAGCGCGGAACGCCCGAGGCTGCGCCTGGAAGTCTCCAGCGGCCTCAGCCAGGAACTGCTGCGCCAGTACCGCAGCGGCGAGCTGGACCTGGCGCTGGTCAAGCAATGGGGCGCGGACAGCGACTGCCTCGCCCACTGGCCCGAACCCCTGGCCTGGCAGGACAGCGCCGCCACCCCCGCCGCCGCGCGTGATCCGCTGCCACTGGTGGTGTTCCCGCTGGGTGCGCTGTATCGCCAGGAGATGATCCACGCCCTGGAGGCCAGCGGCCGGCGCTGGCGCATCAGCTACAGCAGCGCCAGCCTGGCGAGCCTGTCAGCGGCGGTGGCGGCGGGCATGGGCGTCAGCCTGCTGCCCCTGCGCGGCCGCCACGAAGGCCACCGCGTGCTGACCGCTGAAGATGGCTTCGCGCCCATCGAGGGGCTGGAACTGGCGCTCTACGCCCGCCCGGAACTGGGCAGCGCCGGACGCAGACTGTGCGACCAACTGCGCGAACTGTGCGCGCAGCTCGCAGCGATTGCGCCGGAAACTGAAGGGCTCAGGCCGGAACGCTGAGACGGTCGAGGAACTGTTCGGCCGGCACCGGCTTGCCGAGCAGGAAGCCCTGCAGCGAATCGCAGCCCAGGCGGGTCAGGAAGTTCTGCTGGCCGGAGGTTTCCACCCCTTCGGCAACGATCCGCAAGTCCAGCGCCTGGCCGAGGGCGACGATCGCCGAGACGATGGCGGCGTCGTCGCTGTCCTGCTCCAGATCGCGGACGAAACCGCGGTCGATCTTCAGCTCGTTGGCCGGCAGGCGCTTGAGGTAAAGCAGGCTGGAGTAGCCGGTGCCGAAGTCGTCGATGGACAGGTCCACGCCCATGTCCGACAGCCTGCCGAGGATTTCCAGGCTGGAATCGGCGTCGCGCATGGCGGTAGTTTCGGTGATCTCCAGGGTCAGGCAGCGTGCCGGCAACTGGTGGCGCTCCAGCGCGTCGGCCACCGTCTGCACCAGCGCGGCATGGCAGAACTGCAGCGCCGAGAGGTTCACCGCCACCCGCCAGCTTTCGCGACCTTGCAGGTACCACAGGCGCATTTGCCGGCAAGCCTCGTCCAGTACCCAGTCACCGATGGGGATGATCAGCCCGGTACGCTCGGCCAGGGCAATGAAGGTGTCGGGCATCAGCAACCCGCGCTGCGGGTGCTCCCAGCGCAGCAGCGCCTCGGCGCCGATGGGCTCGCCGCTGGCGGCGAACTTGGGCTGGTAATGCAGGGTGAATTCCCGCCGTTCCAGGGCTGCGCGCAGGTCATGCAGCAGTTGCAGATGGTTGCGCGCATTGGTGTTCATCGACTGCTCGAAGAAGCTGTAGCCGTTCTTGCCATTGCCCTTGGCGTGGTACATGGCGGCGTCGGCGTTGCGCAGCAGTTCGTGCTGGCTGGCGCCGTCGCCGGGATAGACCACGATGCCGATGCTGGCGGCGATGCGCAGTTCCTGCCCGGCAACCAGGAACGGCTGGGCCAGCAGGCTGATCTGCTGCCCGGCGACGGTCACTGCGTCCTCGGCCTCGGCCAGTTCGGCAAGCACCACGAATTCGTCGCCGCCAATGCGCGCCACGGTGTCTTCGCTGCGCAGGCTGTCGCGCAGGCGCTGGGCCACGGCCTTGAGCAGCAGGTCGCCGACGTGGTGGCCGAAGGCGTCGTTGACCGGTTTGAAGCCGTCCAGGTCGAGGAACATCAGCGCGAAATGCCCGCCGCCGCGCTGCACCTTGCCGATCATCTGTTCGATACGGTCTTCCAGCAGGATGCGGTTGGGCAGGCGCGTGAGGTTGTCATGCAAGGCGAGCTGGGTCAGTTCCTGGTTGGCCTGGGCCAGCGACGAGGTGAGCTGCGCGGTGCGTGATTCCAGGCGCGCATCCAGCACCGAAGTGAGCAGTGCAATACCGATCACCGTCAGGGTGACGATGATGATCAGCAGCGCCAGCCAGCCGCTGTCCAGGCCGCTGGGGGATGCGCCGCAGAAGCTGCCTTCGGGAAAGCGCGCGGCGGCCATGCCGGTGTAGTGCATGCCGACGATGGCCACGCCCATCACCAGCGCGGCTCCACCACGGACCAGACGCACGTAGGGAGTGTTCTGCCGCAGCTTGAAGGCGATCCACAAGGCGGCGCCGGAAGCCGCCACGGCGATCACCAGCGACAGGCCGAACAGCATCGGGTCGTAGTCGATACCCGGCTGCATCAGCATCGCGTACATGCCCAGGTAGTGCATGCAACTGATCCCCGCGCCCATGGCCAGCGCACCGCAAACCAGTTGCCAGAACGGCAGGCGGTCCTGGCTGACCAGCGCCAGGGCGAAGCCCGAGCTGAGCACGGCAATGGCCAGCGACAGCAGCGTCAGGGTGAGGTCGTAGCCCAGCGGGATGGGCAGGCTGAAGGCGAGCATGCCGATGAAGTGCATCGACCACACGCCGATGCCCATGGCCACCCCGCCGCCGCCGACCCACAACAGCACCGGCCAGCCGCGGGTGGTCGCGATGCGCCCGGCCAGGTCCAGGGCCGTGTAGGACGCCAGCATGGCGACGCACAGCGAAATCAGGACAAGGGAGGGATCGTAACTACCGGTAAGCATGGGGGCTCTCTGATGGACTCAAGCACTGATGGCCGCACGCAGTTCATGCGCGCAAAAGTCCGGGATTCTATCGAAATCCCCTGCCCCGCAACTACTGGCCAGTGGCCCTGTTCGTCGCCAATTTCGCACCATCGTCCTGTTTCAGGCAGTCCTGGGCCATCCCCCGGCAATTGCGTGCCCAGAGGAAAACCTGCTCACGCTGTCCCGCCGGGTCGTAGTAGGCCAATTGCAACCGCTCCGGGCTGAAGGCCAGCCGCGCGAACCCGTGCTGCTCAACGGCGAACAGCGTGCCATCGGCCGGAGCGCCCGGCCTGATCCCATCGAGGGTCTGACCGCCGCCGCCGGACACCAGCCAGGCCGGTTCGCCGGGGCGGACGATGACCTCCTGGTTGTGCTCGTGGCCCGACAGGTAGAGGTCCACGCCACTGTGCTGCATCGCTGGCAACAGCTGTTGCAGCAACTCCTGATCATCGCCGTGCTTGCCGCCACTGCTGCGGATCGCGTGGTGGGCCACCACCATCTTCCACAACGGCGCCGGGCCCGGCCGGGCGAAGGCCGTCTGCAGGAAGCCCGCCTGGCGCTGACGGCCGGCGGCGTCCTCGGAAGTATCCAGGAACACCACGCGCAGCAAGGGGCGGCCCTCGGCCTCGCCGAAATCGCGCGCATAAAAAGGCTCGGGCATCTGCCAACGAGCGGAGCCCGCGGCCTTGCGGGCGTAGTCCAGCTCGACGGCAGCCGAATCGGGATAGTCGTGATTGCCCAGCACCGCATAGAACGGCACATGGCTGAGCCAGTGTCCGTGATACACGCGTTCGAACTTGAGCTGCCACTCCGGGTCGTCGAGGCCCGACAGGGCCTTGCCGTAGAAGTTGTCGCCCAGCAGCAAGACCATGTTCAGCCCGCCTTCCTGCTCGGCCACGCGCTCCATGCCTTCGGCCACGCGCCATTGCTGCAGGTTGCCGCTGCCCTGGTCGCCCAGCGCCAGCAGGGTTATCTGCGAGGGGCTCTGGCCCGGCACGGGCGTATAGGGCGACGGCGGAACCAGCACCATGAAGCCGGCCAGGCACGCCGCCACCACGACCAGTACCACAAGGGCCAACAGCAGGTAGCGCCGGCGATAGCGGCGCGCAGGGGGAGCACTGGGGTGAGGCAGGTGAACGGACATGGCGACCCCTGGGGAGTACCGGGCGAGGGTCGCAGTGAATCACCGCGAAGGTTAATTCCGCGTTAACGAAATGTCGCCTATACATGCTGGCATTCTCTTGCACCGACGGAACCTGCCATGCCCCAGCGCCGCCACCTTGTCCTGCTGCTCCTGCTCGGTGGCCTGCTGTTCTTCTGCGCGCTGGGCAACCACCAGTTGCAGGGCTCCACCGAGCCACGAGTGGCGGGCATCGCGATGGAAATGCACCTCGACCGGGACTGGGTGACGCCGCGCCTGAACGGCCAAGCATTCCTGGAAAAGCCGCCACTGAGCCTGTGGCTGGACGTCGCCGCCATCCGCCTGTTCGGCCCGACCGCCCTGGCCGTGCGGCTGGCCTCGGCGTTCGCCGGGCTGTTTTGCGTGCTGCTGCTTTACGGCACGCTCCGGCGTGTTGGTCGACCCACCACGCTGGCGCTGCTCGCCTCGCTCATGCTGATGACCCTGGCGAGCTTCTGGGCCAATGCCCGCCAGGTCGGCGAGGACGCCCTGCTCAGCCTGGGGGTGACGTTGGCGCTGCTGTCCTTCCTGCAAGCCTGGCTCAAGCCACCGGGCCGCCCGCGTGATTGGCTGCTGTTCGCCGTGGGGATTGCCCTCTCTACCCTGAGCAAAGGCGTGCTGGGCCTGGCGTTGCCGGGCGTGGTGATTTTCGCCTGCCTGCTCTGGGACAGCCTGGCGCGGCGCCGGCTGGAAGTCTCCGCCTGGCTGCGACCGCTGTTGTGGACGCTGCCGGGCCTGTTGCCGCTGCTGGCCTGGCTGCTGCTGCTCGACCACGACGGCGGCAGCGCAGCGCTGCAGGAAATCCTCTGGACCAACAGTGTCGGGCGCTTCAGCGGCTCGTTCAGCGAGGCTGGGCATTTCGAGCCCTTCTACTACTACCTGGTGCGCCTGCCGCAGGCCTTCCTGCCGTGGAATATCCTGCTCTACCTGGGCCTCTGGTATTTCCGCAAACGCCTGGCGCGGGACCGCTATCTGCTGTTCTTCTGCCTGTGGCTGGCGGCGCAGTTCGCCCTGCTCACCCTCGCCTCGAGCAAGCGCATGGTCTACCTGATGGCACTGGCCCCGGCAGCGGCGGTGATCGCCGCCGAGTACAGCCATGTTTTCCTGCCGCACTGGCACGCACAGGCGTCGCGGTGGATGCGTGGAGTCGCTTTGTTCCTGGCACTGCTGGTGCCCACCTGTTACCTGGGCTACGCAATCTGGATCGAACCGCGCGCCGACCAGAAGGAGTCCTTCCTGCCGTTGACCGAACGCATCCGCCAGCACCAGATGGCCGGGCGCCAGGTCGCCCTGTTCCAGCCCAGCGAGCGCCTGGCCGGCGCCAGCGTGTTCTACAGCCGCAGCCTGCTGCCGGCCCTGCAGACCCGCGAGGAGCTGACCGCCTACCTCAACCAGCCGGACCAACACATCGCCCTGCTGGAAAGCGAGAGCGTGCCGCAGGCACCCCTGAGCGTGCTGCAGCACTTCCGCGTGGGCGAGCGCGACTACTACTTCGTCGGCCAGCAGTAGCCGGGAGACAGATCCCCGCTCTGGGGCTACTGCTCAGGACTCTCGGAGGAGGCACTGTTCCTCGCCAACTGAGGCGCCTCTTCGGGTTGCAGGCAGCCTTCGGCCATCCCGGTGCAGGAGCGAGCCCAGGTGAAAGGGTGCGCCTGACCACCATCGGCATCGTAGTAGACCACCTGCGCCTGCCCGGACGTGAAGGCCAGCCGCGCAAAGCCATGCCGGCGCTCGGCGAGCATCACATGGGAATCCGGCGACTTGGGCGGCTGCGCCCTGGCTCTCGTCGTATCGAGTTCGTTGCCGCCACCACCGGAGATCAGCCAGGCAGGCTCTCCCGGGTGCAGGATCACCTGCTGGTTGTGCTCATGGGCGGAGAGGTAGATGTCCACCGCGCTCTGCTGCATGGCCGGCAACAGCAGGTCCATCAGCGGCTGGTTGTTGCCCCGATCGCCGCCGGCGCGTATCGCATGGTGCGCAACCACCATCTTCCAGATCGGTGCGGCCCCGGGCTTGGCGAAGGACTCCCGCAGGAATTGCGCCTGGCGCTGCAGGCCGGCGGCGTCCTGGGAGCTGTCGAGGAACACCACGCGCAGCAGCGGGCGCCCGTCCACTTCACCAAAATCCTGCGTGTAGTACCGATCGGGCATCTTCCAGCGACCGGAACCCAGGCCACGCCGGCCGTACTCCAGCTCCACGGCAGCGGAATCGAAGTCGTGATTGCCAAGTACTGCATAGAACGGCACACGCCCAAGCCAGTCGCCCCGATAGACGCGCTCGAACTTGAGCTGCCAGGCAGAATCGCCGACGCCCGACAGGTCCGGGCCATAGAAGTTATCGCCCAGCAACATCACCATGTTCAGCCCGCCGACGCTTTCCGCAACCCGCTCCATGCCCCGTGCCACGCGCCATTGCTGCAGGTTACCGGTGCCCTGGTCCCCCAGTGCCAGAAGCGTGACCTGCGCAGGATTCTGCCCGGATAGCGGCGTGTAAGGCGATGGCGGCACGAAGGCCTGGAAGCCGACCAGGCAGGCCACGATCCCGAGTAGTGCGGCCAAGATAAGCCACAAGGAGCGCAAAGGCCGTTTACGTGGCTTCTGGAAAAACAGACCTGGAGTATTGCTGAACATGCCACCCCTCCTGGGGATTTTGCGTACAAAAAGTCGGCGCAGTGAATCATCGTGCGCAGAAATTTCGCACTCACGGACACCGCCTGAATCTGCAGGCTTTTCTGATATCCAACGGAAATTTCCATGTCTCTTTACCGCCACCTCCTCGTACTGCTCCTACTCGGCGGCCTCCTGTTCTTCTTCGGACTGGGCAACCACCAATTGCACGAATCCACCGAGCCCAGAGTCGCGGGCATCGCCATGCAGATGTATCTGGACGGGGATTGGGTGATGCCACGCCTGAACGGCATGCCTTTCCTGGAAAAGCCGCCGTTGAGCCTGTGGCTGGACGTCACCGCCCTGCATCTGGTCGGCCCGACGCCATTGGCCGTTCGCCTGACCTCGGCGTTCTCCGGCCTGTTCTGCGTGCTGCTGCTCTACGGCGCGCTGCGGCGCGTCAGCCGCGCCCCTGGGCTGGCGCTGCTGGCGGCGCTGATGCTGATGACCCTGGGAAGTTTCTGGGGCAACGTGCGCCAGGTGGGCGAGGACGCCTTGCTCACCCTTGGCGTGACCCTGGCGCTGCTGTCGTTCCTGCAGGCGTGGCTCGAACCGCCGGGCCGCACACTGCACTGGCTGGGATTTGCCACAGGCATCACCATCGCCACTTTGACCAAGGGCATGCTGGGCCTGGCGCTGCCGGGCGTGGTGATTTTCGCCTGCCTGTCCTGGGACAGCCTCGCGCGGCGCCGCCTCGATATCACCCACTGGCTCCGCCCGCTGCTGTGGACGCTGCTGGGCCTGGTACCGTTGCTGATCTGGCTGTTGTTCCTCTACCGCGCGGGCGGCAGCGCGGCCCTCAAGGAAATCCTCCTGACCAACAGCGTTGGGCGTTTCGACGGCTCGTTCACCGAGGCCGGGCACTACGAGCCTTTCTACTACTACCTGGCACGCCTCCCGGAAGCCTTCCTGCCCTGGAACCTGCTGCTCTACCTGGGGCTATGGCGCCTGCGCAAACGGCTGGCCGGCGACCGCTACCTGCTGTTCTTCTATCTCTGGCTGGCCGCGCAGTTCGCGCTGCTCACCCTCGCCTCCAGCAAGCGCATGGTCTACCTGACATCGCTGGCGCCGGCCGCCGCGGTCATCGCCGCCGAGTGCGCCAGGGAGCTGCTGCAGCGCTGGCGCACCCGCCATGGCGATCCTGCGGCCTGGATTCGCCACCTTGGCCTGGGCCTGGCACTGGTGATTCCGGCCTGCTATCTGGGCTACGCGCAATGGGGCGCTCCGCGTGTCGACCAACGTGAGTCCTTCCTGCCGTTGACCGAGCAGATACGCCAGCACCAGCAAGCCGGGCGCAAGGTCATGCTGTTCCAGCCCAGCGAGCGCCTGGCGGGTGCCAGCGTGTTCTATACCCGTAGCGTGCTGCCGGAGCTCAAGACCACCGAGGAGCTGGTGGCCTTCGTGAGCCAGGCAGATGCCAACGTTGCCGTACTGGAGAGCCAGTCTCCTCCCCAGGCACCGCTGAAGGTGCTGCAACGCTTCAGCGTCGGCTCGCGTGACTACTACTTCGTCGGCCGGCAACCCGCGCAAGATTGACCCAAAGCCGCCCCTCTCGGCCGAGAGGGGCTACCCTTGCTGCATCGCCACCGCCCGCACAGGAGCCGCTTCCCTTGGCGAAGCAACCTTCGATCCTCACCTTGCCCTTCCGCCGCCTGGCCAACCCCTACACCCGCTACCGCTACGCCGCCTGGATCCACTGTGTGCGCGTCGGCCTGGCGCTGCTCGCCTCGATGCTGCTGACCAGCGCGCTGAAGCTGCCCCATGGCCTGTGGGCCTCGGTGACGGTGCTGGTGGTGATGGGCGGGCTGGTGCACCAGGGGACGATTCGCGGCAAATCCTACGAGCGGGTCATGGGCACGCTGGTAGGCGCAGCACTGGGCCTCTGCGTGATCGCGGTCTATGACCAGACGCGATCGCTCACCCTCACCTACCTGCTGATGTCGATCCTCGGCGCCGCCTCGGCCTTCTACGCGATCCGCCGGCCCGGCTATGTGGCGCTACTGGCGGGGATCACGATGTGCATCGTCGCCGGCCCCGGCGAGACCGGTTTCACCGAAGGGTTGTGGCGTTCGGCCAACGTACTGATCGGCGTCGCCGTGGCCCTGGCGTTCTCGCAGATCTACCCGTTGCGCGCGGTCTACGTCTGGCGCTACCTGCTCTCGGACAACCTGCGGGCCTGCGCGCGGATGTACGGGCAGCTCTCCTCCAACCACGACTTCACCGCCGAGCATTTCGCCCGCCAGCTGGAGGAGCTGGACCACCGTCTGGTGGCGTCACGCGCGCACCTGGGGCCGGTATCACGGGAGACCGGCATGCCGCTGCGCGAGCTGGAGATGCTGCAGCGCATCCACCGCGCCATCATGGGCACCCTGGAATCGCTGATCGCCTCCCGGCAGTTCGCCGCGCAGGCCGGGGAGATAGAACCGGTGCCGGCCAGTCTCGACACGCACCGGCAGATCATCGGCCGCTTGTTGCTGCAATCGGCCCATGCCTTGAAGTTCAGCCGCACCAGCAAGCTGGTGCAGGCCTGCCAGGGCCTGGAAAGCCTGCCGATGCGGCCGCACAACCTGACCGACTCCTTCGAGAAGCAGGGGTTCTACTGGCTCACCCTGCGCCTCTACGAGCAGGTGGAGATGCTCTCGGAAAAACTCGCCAGCACCTCCGAACACTGGAACATCCAGAGCCGCGACCGGGCCTGAGCCCGGCCGCGCTGCTCTCATCAAGCGCCTATCAGGCGCCGAAACCGCCGTCGATAGTCAGGCTGGCACCGGTGATATAGCCAGCTTCCGGGCCCGCCAGGTAGGCGACGAAGGCGGCGATTTCTTCCGCGCGGCCATAACGCCCTACCGCCATCAGGTCCATCAGCGAGGCCGCGAAGTCGCTGTCGGCGGGGTTCATGTCGGTGTCCACCGGGCCGGGCTGCACGTTGTTCACGGTGATGCCGCGCGGGCCGAGGTCGCGAGCGAGGCCCTTGGTCAGGCCGACGATGGCCGACTTGCTCATGGCATAGACCGCGCCACCGCCGAAGGGCATGCGGTCGGCGTTGGTGCTGCCGATGGTGATGATGCGCCCGCCCTGCCCCATGTGCCGCGCGGCGGCCTGGGTGGCGACGAAGACACTGCGCACGTTCACCGCCAGGGTGCGGTCGAGGTCTTCCAGGCTGAACTCTTCCACCGGGGCGATGGCCAGCACGCCGGCGTTGTTCACCAGGATGTCGATGCCGCCCAGGCGCTGGGCGGCAGTATCGATGGCCTGTTGCACCGACGCTGCATCGCCGCTGTCGGCTTTCAGCGCCAGGGCGCGGCCGCCGGCGGCTTCGATGCTGGCGGCGAGGTCTTCGGCCTTCTGCGCCGAGCTGACGTAAGTGAAGGCCACGGCGGCGCCTTCGCGGGCCAGGCGCTGCACGATGGCGGCGCCGATGCCGCGGGAACCGCCCTGGACGAAAGCGACTTTACCGGTGAGCGGCTTCGAGGTGGAGGGCGAGGTGGTTTGCGTGGTGGTCATTTCGTGTCTCCAGGAATCTGGTGGGGGAGTCAGTTCGACGGGGCCAGTTTCGCGCTCGCACTCCTGACCCGGTAGCCAGTAATCGCTATATTCAGTCGATACCAAACGTACGGAATACCCCCATGGAAAGCCTGATCAGTATCGAATGCTTCGTTCGCAGCGCCGAGGCGGGCAGCTTCGCCGCTGCCGCTCGACGCCTGGGCCTGACGCCAGCGGCGGTGAGCAAGAACGTGGCGCGGCTGGAGAGCAACCTGGGTGTACGGCTGTTCCAGCGTAGTACCCGCAGCCTGGCCCTGACCGAATCCGGCGAACGGTTTCTCGACGAAGCCAGCGGCGGCCTGGCCAGCCTGCAGAGCGCCATCGCCAATCTGGCCAGCGCCGATGGCCAGCCCAGCGGCATGTTGAAGGTGAGCATGGGGCTGGTATTCGGCCGCGACTACATCCTGCCGCTGCTGGGGGATTTCCTCGGGCGCTACCCGGCGATCCGCCCGGACTGGCACTTCGACAACCGCCAGGTCGACCTCATCGCCGAGGGCTTCGACGCGGCCATCGGCGGCGGCTTCGAGCTACCGCCCGGCATGGTGGCGCGCAAGCTGAGCCCGGCGCACCTGGTGCTGCTGGCCTCGCCGGCCTACCTCGCCGGGCGCCCGGCGATCCGCTACCCGTCGGACCTGCCCAGCCACGACGGCATCCGCATTCGCTCGCCGCAGACCGGCCGCGTGCGCCCCTGGCCGCTGACCAATCGCCAACAGGCCCAGGCACCCATCGCGCTGAAGGAACGCATGACCTTCAGTGACCCGGAGGCCGCGTGCGTCGCCGCGCTGATGGGCCTGGGCGTCACCCTGGTAAGCATGCAGCATGCGGTGCCCTACCTGGACGACGGGCGCCTGGTGCGCGTACTGCCGGAGTGGTACGTGGACGCCGGCAACACCGCGCTCTACTACGCCGCGCAGAAACTGCTGCCAGCCAAGACGCGGGTGTTTGTCGACTATGTGATCGAGCACTTCCGCAAACACGCACTGGACCAACGCTTCAGTGCGCTGTGAAACACAACCACTCGCGCACCTTGCTCGGGATCGACGGCTGCACCAGGACCGCCAGGCGCTGAGCGCCCCATGAAAAAGCCCCGCCTGGGCGGGGCTTTTTCATGGGGCGGGTTCACCGGAAACGGCTCAGCCGCAGGAGACCTGCTTCACCACCTGGTTCCCGTCGACATCGATATTCAGGCGCTGCGAGTTGTACTCCATGGTCACCGGCTGGTGCGGGGTGAGCACGCGAGCGACGCTAGCACCGGCATCGCGGCGGGCTTCCTCGGTCAGGGTCGGGGTGATGACCTTGCCGACGATCGCCTGCACCGCCTTGGCGTTGCAGGTGCCGGTCATGGCAGCCGGGTTGTCCGCCGCCGGTTGGGTGGCATCGGACGAGGAATCCTTGGAGCTGCAGCCAGCCAGCGTGGCGACTGCCAGAAGCGGCAGCAGCGCGCGCTTCAAGGACAAGGGGTTCAAGGGCATGAAAGGTCTCCCTGGTTCTTCTGGAAAGTTCTGAAAAAACGCGAAAGGCGCCACCTTACCAGCCCAACGGCTGCGGCGGCGCGCCGGATGTATTGCAAGCTGATGCACGAAATGCCCGTCGCAGAGCCGTACAGCGCCATTTACACAACCTTTACACCGGCGGCGTTACGATTCGTTCAAGGCAGATGTCTCATAGATACCGGAATCCTCGCCGGGTTCCTCAGGAGGTGCATCATGCTTCGCCGTCTCCCCCAGGTTGCCCTGTTTTGCGCCGGCCTTGCCCTCGCCGGCCAGGCCGCGGCCAACAGCAACACCGATGCCGCCGCGATTGGCGCCGTGGTCGGTGCCGTGGTCGGGGGTGCAGTGGTCGCCGGGTCACAACCCGCTCCGGCCCCCTATTACGCACCGCCGCCCCCGGTGGCCTATTACCCGCCGCCACCGGTGTACTACCAGCCGGTGCCGGTCTACCAACCCGTCTACCAGCCGGTCTACCGCCCGGTCGTGGTGGTGCCCGGCCCGCGCTACTACGGCCCGCCCCGCTACTATGGCCCGCCGCGCTATTACGGACCGGGCTACTACGGTCCGCCCGGCCACTATCGTCACTGGTAAACAAAAGACCCCGCTTTCGAGCGGGGTCTTTTCATTCAGGCGGTCAGCCGGATACTCCCGGCCAGCTCCTCGAACAAGGTCACTACCGCTCGCAACGCACGGCAGTCCGGGCGGGTCAGCAGCCACAGGTGGGTGCTGCAACCAGGCAGTTCCGATTCCAGCACTTGCAATCCATCGCCGGGGCGCAGCAGGAACGCCGGCAGCGCTGCCAGGCCAAGCCCGGCGCGGCAGAGATCGAGCACCGAGAGCATGCTGTTGCAGCGATAGGCCGGCACCACCGCCGGAAACGCCTGACGCCGCCAGGCGACGCTGGAGTGGTCGGGAAGAAATTCGTCCGGGGCGATCCAGCTCAGCTCCTGCCACGGACGCTCGCCCTGCTCGGCGAGGTAGTCGCGGTGGGCGCAGAGCATGTAATGCACCTCGCCCAGGTTGCGTCCGACCAGATGTTCCGGTGGCGCGCTGGTCAGGCGCAGGGCGATGTCGGCGTCACGGCGGCTGAGGTTGGCGAAGGCGTTGGAGGTCGTCAGCTCCAGATTCAGCGCTGGGTAGCGCTTCATGAAGCGTGCCAGGGCTGGCAGCAGCAGACCTTGCAGTACCGTATCAGAGCAGGTCAGGCGCACCGTGCCGCTGAGCACGTCATGCCCCTGCTCCAGACCCAGGCGTGCCGCCTCCAGCGCCTGTTCGGCCAGTTCTGCCTGGGTCGCCAGTTGCTGCGCGGTCGCCGTCGCCAGGTAGCCGTTGCGGCCCTTCTCGAACAGCGCGGTGCCCAGCGCCTTCTCCA
Organism: Pseudomonas sp.; assembly: GCF_002796985.1. Taxonomy (GTDB): domain Bacteria; phylum Pseudomonadota; class Gammaproteobacteria; order Pseudomonadales; family Pseudomonadaceae; genus Pseudomonas. Next base: position 293,797 of record NZ_PEKX01000004.1, read on the forward strand.
GCCGGCGCACTGCGCGGAACACGGTGGAGACGTCTACCTCCAGCAATTCCGCAGCACGCGCAAGGCTGCCACCGCGCACCAGGGCCAGCACCAGGGCGAGATCGGCGTATTCCAATCGGTATTGCATTGACGCACTCCAAGGTTGCGCAACCGCCCATTTTCGATTGCGCTTGCGCAACTATAAATTGCTGCCCATGGGCTCGCCAATGGGCCACGACGCCAGGGGGAACAAAGCATGGGAAAACGTCGTAAAGCACTGCGGATCGGCCTGATCGGCGACCGCGACAGCCGCGTCACCGCCCATTGGGCGATTCCCCTGGCCCTGCAACAATCGCTGCTGCCACATTCGGGCACCTTGCGAGTGGACTGGCTGGATACCCCGCGCCTCGCCGCAGGCCTGGAGCTGGAAGCGTACTCGGGCTTCTGGGGCATCCCCGGCAGCCCCTACCTGAGCACCGAAGGCGCCCTGCGGGCGATCACCTTCGCCCGCGAAAACCGGGTGCCTTTCCTCGGCACCTGCGGCGGCTTCCAGCACGCCCTGCTGGAACGCGCCCGCAATGTCCTCGGCTGGAGCGACGCGGCCCACGCAGAGATGGACCCGGAAGCGGCCCGTCCGGTGGTTCATGCACTGCCCTGTTCGCTGGTGGAAGTCAGCGAGACCATCCGCCTGGTGCCTGGCTCGCACCTGGCGGCGATCTATGGCCTGCCGGAGATCCGCGAAGGTTATCGGTGCAGCTATGGGGTGAACCCGGCGTTCCAGGACGAATTGTTCGGCGATTCGCTGCGCGCCTGCGCCCATGGCGAGGACGGCAGCATTCGCGCGCTGGAGGCGACCGACCATCCGTTCTTCGTCGCCACCCTGTTCCAGCCCGAGCGCAAGGCGCTGGCCGGTATCGCCGTGCCGCTGGCCGAAGCGCTGTTGTCCGCCGCCTTTCGCCAACAATCCAGCCGAGAATCCAGCCGCCAATCCAGTCCAGTGTCCAGTCCAGAACCCAGCCGCATCGGGAGCCCCGCATGATCGCCAGCACGCCGCAACCACCCTACTACGCCGTGACCTTCACCTCCTACCGCACCGAGCAGGAGGAAGGCTACGGCACCACCGCCGAACGCATGCTGGAACTGGCCGCACAGCAGGATGGATTCCTCGGCGTCGAGTCCGCCCGTGGCACCGATGGACTGGGCATCACCGTGTCGTACTGGCGCGACGAAGCGGCCATCCGCCACTGGAAGCAGCAGGCCGAGCACCGCATGGCCCAGCAGGCCGGCCGCCGCGACTGGTACAGCGCCTTCCGCGTGCGCATCAGCCGGGTCGAGCGCGAGTACGGCTTCGAACGCTGAGCGACCCGTACTGGCCCAGACACGACATGCCGGGTTCGATGCCCGGCGCACATCGTCTAGGCTGGTCCCCATTGAGCAAGGGGGACCGACGCATGCACCGACAAGCCAGTGAACTGCAGGCCGCCTACCTGGGCGAAGTCCGCGGTGAGAACTTCTTCCTCGGCCTGGCCGAGCAACTGCCGGAGGGGGCCGCCTCGATGCTCCTGCTGGCACGCCTGGAGCGCCAGACCAGCTTGCGCATGGCGCGCCTGCTACAGCGCCACGGCCTGCCGCTGGGCGACACCGCGCATGCCGCCGCACAGGGTCGCCAGCGCGCCGCCGACTGGCTCGGGCTCGACTGGCCACAGACCCTGGAAAAGCTCGAAGTGCTGGTGGAGCCCTACGTCCAGCGCTACGACAGCCTGGCTGCCCTGGGCGACGACGATGACCGCGACATCCTCGACGACTTCGCCGAGCACGAAAGGGCCCTGCTGGAATTCACCCGTCTCGCCCGCGAAGGCCAGATGAATGCGGCGAAAGCCACCATCACCCGCCTGCTGGCCGTCCCGGCCTGAACCTGACAGGGAGTTCGTCCATGGCGCTATCACCCTTCCACCTGGCCATCCCGGTCTACGATCTGGCCCTGGCCCGGCGCTTCTACGGCGAAGTGTTCGGCCTCAGCGAGGGGCGCAGCAGCGCCCAGTGGGTGGACTTCGACTTCTTCGGCCACCAGTTGGTGATTCACGAACATCCACGCACGGCGAACCAGGAAGCGGCACACACCAACGCCGTGGACGGCCACGACGTGCCGGTGCCGCACTTCGGCGTGGTGCTGCCGTGGGAGGACTGGGAGCGATTGGCGCAGCGGCTGCGCGAGCGCGGCACACAGTTCGTCATCGAGCCCCACGTGCGCTTCCAGGGCCAGGTGGGCGAACAGGCCACGCTGTTCCTCTTCGACCCCTGCGGCAATGCCCTGGAGTTCAAGGCTTTCAAGGACATCGGCCAGTTGTTCGCCCGCTGAAAGTGCCGATCGTCCTTGATGGAATTTGCCTTCACTCCTAATGGAAATATCCTACATCGACATTCCCTAGCCATTCCTAGGATGGCGCCCGTCTCCCCCGTTCACCCCAAGGTGACCCGACGTGCGCCCTCTCTGCTGGCTTCCTCTCTATCTGCTCTGCACCCTGGCTTCGCCAGTGGTGCTGGCCGATGATCTCGATGCGCCCGACTGGCGCCGCTACGGAGCGGCCGCCGTCGACCAGACATTCCTGCCCACCGGCCATTCGGCGCGCGCAGGTACCTCCCGGCAATTCACGCGACCACGAGCAGGCAACCGTTACGGCACCACGCTGCCCGTTGCACGCAGCGCAGCCGGCAGAGCGGATACCTCGCGCATCATCGCCCGCGCCTACGAGCTGATCGGCACGCCCTACCGCTGGGGCGGCCAGACCGAGGAAGACGGCTTCGACTGCAGCGGGCTGCTGGTCTACCTCTACCGCAGCATTGCCCACCGCAAGCTGCCACGCACTACCCACTCGATGATCGCCCAGCGCCACAACGCAGTGGAGCGTGACGAGTTGCAGCCCGGCGATGCGGTGTTCTTCAACCATAACGGCGAAGGCGGTACCAGCCATGTCGGCCTGTACATCGGCGATGACCGCTTCATCCACGCCCCGAGCACCGGCAAGAGCATTCGCATCGACTCGCTGGACAACAGCTACTGGCGGCGCAGCTACACCACCGCGCGGCGCTTCAGTGGCTGAAGCGATAGAAAGCGAACACGGGTCACTACCCGAGGCGGCAATCAGAAAATGCCTACATGGTTTTGCAGATTCCCCACGTTCATCCGACACGAGAGATTCCTAAGATGGCGCCCCGTTTCACTACCTAGTCACACGATGTACCCAAGATGCGTTTCCTCACCCTGCTGAGCACGACCCTGTTGCTCACCCTGACCGTCCCTCTCGCCGAAGCCCGTGAACTGAAGCGCCCGCCGCTCCACAAGGCGACTTCCAGCCTGTCGCGCCTGGCCCACGACAAGGCGGTCAATCGCAATAACGTCCGCCTGCACCAGGAAGCGAAGCGTCCGCAGCGTTCCGGCGGGCACAAGACGACGATGGCCAGCAACTCGCGAGTCGTGGCTCGGGCCCGTCAACTGATCGGCGTGCCCTACCGCCATGGCGGCACCAGCGTGGCAAACGGATTCGATTGCAGTGGGCTGCTGGTCTACCTGTTCCGCACCGAGGCCGGCATGAAGCTACCGCGCACAACGGGCCAGATGATCGACAGCGACAGCCAGCGCGTCCGTCGCGGCGAGCTCAAGCCCGGCGATGCGGTGTTCTTCAACCGCAATGGTCGCGGCAACGTCAGCCATGTCGGGTTGTACATCGGCAACAACCAGTTCATCCACGCGCCCAGCAGCGGCGAAAGAATCCGCATGGACTCGCTGGACAACAGCTACTGGGAACGCAGCTTCACCACCGCCCGCCGCTTCAACGGCTGATCCTTCCTTCCGACACCGGACACCCCCTGACAATGCCCAGCCTGCTGGTCGAGATAGTGCGCTACACGCAAGAGTGCTTCCCTGGCTGGGCCGAATGCCGCCTGGTCGATGCCGGCGGGCGCGACTGGCGTTTCCTCAAGCCACGCGCACAGCTGAGAACCGGTAGCCCGGACGACAGCCTGCCCGCCATCGGGCGGATCGATTGCCTGGTGCTCGAACGCCAGGATGGCACGGCGCTGGTGAGCACCGCGCAGCCGCGTGGCATCAAGTCGCTGGAGGGGGAAAACCGCTTCCGCATTCCCCTCAGCGCACTGATCGAAGACTGACCCGAACGCCGCCGGTTCAGTCCCGCGCCGCCTGCCCTTCCTCGGCGATTTTCGCCGCATCCCAGCCGCCGCCCAGTGCGGCGATCAGCTGCACGCTGGCGGTCAGCCGGTTGCCGGTCAGGGTCAGCAACGTGCGCTCGTTGGACAGCGCGCTGGTCTGGGTAGTGACCACGTTGCTGTAGTCGATGGTGCCGGCCTTGTACTGGTTGGTGGTCAGGCGCAGTGCTTCACGGGCGGAGTCCAGCGCTTCCTGCTGCACGCCGCTTTCCTCTTCCAGCACCTTGAGCTGGACCATGTAGTCCTCGACCTCGCGGAAGCTGTCCAGCACGGTCTGCCGGTAGCTGGCCACGGTCTGGTCGTAGCTCGCCTCGGCCTGTTCCACCTGGGAGGCGATCAGCCCGCCGTCGAACAGCGTCATGGCGAACTGCGGGCCGATGGACCAGTAGCGGTTGGGCGTTTCGATCCAGTTCTGGAAGCTGCCGCTGCGGTAACCGCCGGCGGCGGTAAGGGTCAGGTCGGGGAACCAGGCCGCCTTGGCCACGCCGATCTTGGCGTTGGCGGCGATCACCTTGCGCTCGGCGGAAGCCACGTCCGGGCGGCGTTGCAACAGTTCCGACGGCAGCAGCCCCGGCACATTCGGCAGGCCCGGCACGCCTTCGACGACGGCCAGGCTGAACTGCGCCGGCGGCACGCCGACCAGCACGGCGATGGCGTGTTCCAGCTGGGCGCGCTGGTACTTCAGGTCGATGGCCTGGGCCTCGGTGCTCTTCAGCTGAGTGCGCGCCTGGGCCACGTCGGCCTTGGTGACGATGCCGGCGTTGTACTGGTTCTCGGTGAGCTTGAGCGAACGCTGGTAGGCGCTGACGGTGTCGTTGAGCAGCTTGATCTGCTGGTCCATGACCCGCAGTTGCAGGTAGTCCTGGGTCAGCTCCGACTGCAGCGACAGGCGTGAGGCGGCGAGATCCGCAGCGCTGGCATCCATGCTCGCGGTGTCGGACTCCAGCTGGCGGCGCAGCTTGCCCCACAGGTCCAGCTCCCAGCTCACGCCGAGGCTGGCGTCATAGCTGTTGGAGATACCCCCGCCGCCACCGCTGGCGACCGTGGAGCCGTCCGGCAGGCGAACGCTGCCGCCGCTGCCGGTGCCCTGGCCGGAGCGGGTCTTGCCGGTATCGGCGCTGATGGTGGGGAAGAACGACGAGCGCGCGCCCTTGGCCAGCGCCTGGGCCTGACGGTAGGACGCGACGGATTGCGCCAGGGTCTGGTTGGCAGCCACCAGGCGGGCCTGCAAATCATTGAGCGCGGCGTCGCCATACAGCGCCCACCAGGCGCCGTGGTTGAAACCGTCCTGCGGCTTCGCCAGCTGCCAGCCCTCACCCTCCTTGAAGCTGGCGGGCACCGTCAGCTCGGGGCGCTGGTAGTCCGGGCCGATGGTGCAGCCAGCCAGGGCCACGGCCAGCGCCAGGCCTGCCAGGGGAGTGAGGAAGGAACGGGGGCGGATCATAGCGGTGTCTCCAGGGCGCCGTCGGTGCGCACGCCGCGCTTCTGGTTGACCCAATGGCGCAGGCGGTCGAGGTAGAGGTAGACGACGGGGGTGGTGTACAGGGTCAGCAACTGGCTGCCGATCAGGCCGCCGACGATGGTCATGCCCAGCGGGCGGCGCAGCGCGGCGTCGCCGCCGATGCCGAAGATCAGCGGCAGCGCGCCGAGGATGGCCGCCAGGGTGGTCATCATGATCGGCCGGAAGCGCTTCATCGCCGCCTCCAGAATCGCGTCCCGAGGTGACAGGCCCTGGGTGCGCTCGGCGTCCAGGGCGAAGTCGATCATCATGATGGCGTTCTTCTTGACGATGCCGATCAGCAGGATCACCCCGATCAGCGCGATCAGCGACAGCTCGGTGCGGAACAGCATCAGCGTGAGCAGTGCGCCAACGCCCGCAGAGGGCAGCGTCGAGAGGATGGTCAGCGGGTGCACGTAGCTCTCGTAGAGGATGCCCAGCACGATGTACACCGACACCAGCGCCAGCAGGATCAGCCAGGGCATGTCGTTCTGCGTGTCCTGCACCGCGCCGGCGTTGCCTTCGAAGGTGGCCTGGATTTCCATCGGCAGGTGGATGGGCTCCACCGCCGCCAGGATCGCGTCACGGGCCGGGCCGATCTGCGCGCCCTGGGCGAGGTTGAAGGAGAAGGTGGTGGCGGCGAACTGGCCCTGGTGGTTGACCTCCAGCGGTGCGCGGCTCGGCTCGATGTGGGTGAAGGCCGAGAGCGGGATGCGCTGCCCCTCACTGTTGATCACGTAGACCTGGCGCAGCTCCTCGGGCGTCTCCTGGTACGGCTGGGCGACTTCCATCACCACGTGGTACTGGTTCAGCGGGTTGAAGATGGTCGAGACCTGGCGCTGGCCGTAGGAGTTGTTCAGCACCGCATCCACCTCGGCGACGTTCACCCCCAGGCTCGCCGCGCGGTCGCGGTCGATCACCAGGCGGCTCTGCACGCCCTTGTCCTGGGCGTCGCTGTTCACATCGACGATCTGCGGCACCTTGTTCATCGCCGCCTCGACCTTGGGCGCCCATTCGCGCAGCAGGGTCAGGTCGTCGCTGCGCAGGGTGAAGTCGTACTGCGCATTGCCCTGGCGGCCACCGATGCGCACGTCCTGGCCGGCGACCAGGAACAGGTTGGCGCCGGGGACTTGCGCCAGCTTCTTGCGCAGGCGGTTGACGATGGCCTCGGCGGAGTCGCGCTCGCTGATGTCCTTGAGGGTGACGAAGAACGAGCCGGTGTTGCTCGACTGCCACTTGCCGCCGCCGACGAAGCCCACCACGTTCTCCACGCCCGGATCTTCGGAAAGGATCTTGCGGAACTCGGCCATCTTCTTGTCCAGCGCCTGGAACGAGATGCTCTGGTCGGCCACCGCGAAGCCGCGCAGGCGCCCGGAATCCTGCTGCGGCAGGAAGCCCTTGGGCACCACCACGAACAGGTAGAGGTTCAGCGCGATGCAGCCGAGCATGATCATCACCATCAGCCGCGAGTGCTCCAGCGCCCAGCTCAGGCTGGCGCGGTAGCGCTGCATGAAGGCAACGAAGTAACGGTTGCTCTGGCGCTCCACCGAGGCCTTCTTCGGCCCCCGCTCCATGGGTTTGAGCAGGCGCGCGCAGAGCATCGGCGTCAGCGTCAGGGAGACCACCAGCGACACCAGGATGGCCGCCGCCAGGGTCACCGAGAATTCGCGGAACAGCCGCCCGGTGATGCCGCCCATCAGCAGCAGCGGGATGAACACCGCCACCAGCGACAGGGTCATCGACAGCACGGTGAAACTCACCTCTCGTGCCCCGCGAATGGCGGCCTGGATCGGCGGGTCGCCCTCCTCGATGCGCCTCGCGATGTTCTCCACCACCACGATGGCGTCGTCCACCACGAAGCCGGTGGCGATGATCAGCGCCATCAACGACAGGTTGTTCAGCGAGAAGCCGCACAAGTACATGACCGCGAAAGTGCCCACCAGCGACACCGGCACTGCCAGGCTGGGAATCAGCGTGGCGCGGCCGTTGCGCAGGAACAGGTAGACCACCAGGATCACCAGCACCACGGAGATCATCAGGGTCAGCTCGGCCTCCTCCAGCGAGGAGCGGATCGACGGGCTGCGGTCGTCCATCACCGACAGCTTCACCTGCGGGCCAAGCACGTCCTGGATGATCGGCAACTGCTCGTGGATGGCGTCGGTGGCCTCGATGATGTTGGCGCCAGGCTGGCGGGTGATGATCAACAGCACCGCCGGCAGGTCGTCGGAGAAGCCGGCGTTACGCACGTCCTCCACCGAGTCGGTGACCTTGGCCACGTCCTTCAGGCGTACCGCCGCGCCGGTCTCGGCGTTGTAGTGAACGATCAGCGGGGCGTATTCGCTGGCCTTGCGCAACTGGTCGTTGGAGTCCACCTGCCAGTGCCGCTCGCCGAACTCCAGCGAGCCCTTGGGGCCGTCGGCGTTGGTGTTGTTGATTGCCGTGCGCACGGTGTCCAGGGAGATGCCGTACTGGCTGAGCTGGTCCGGGTTCACATCGACCCGCACCGCCGGCAGCGAGGAGCCGCCGATGCTCACCTGCCCCACGCCTTTCACCTGTGCGAGCTTGGGCGAGACGATGGTCGAGGCCAGGTCGTACATCTGCCCGCGGGTATAGGTATCCGAGGTCAGCGTGAGGATCATGATCGGCATGTCCGACGGGTTCGCCTTGCGGTACGTCGGGTTGTTCGGCATGCCCGAAGGCAGCAGGCTCATGGCCGCGTTGATCGCCGACTGCACCTCGCGCGCGGCGCCGTCGATGTCCTTGGACAGGTCGAACTGGATGATGATGGTGGTGTTGCCCAGGGAGCTGCTGGAGGTCATGTCGGTGACCCCGGCGATGCGCCCCAGCGAGCGTTCCAGCGGCGTCGCCACCGTGGAGGCCATGGTTTCCGGGCTGGCGCCAGGCAACGAGGCCTGCACCAGAATGGTCGGGAAATCGACGTTGGGCAGCGGCGCCACCGGTAGCAGGCTGAACGACAGCACGCCGGCCAGCAGCAGCGCCAGGGTCAGCAGGCAGGTGGCGACTGGGCGCAGGATGAACAGGCGAGACAGGCCGCCCATCAGCCACGCTCCGCCGGGTCGATGCTGTTCACGTCCAGGCCATGGCGACCACGCCAGGCAGCCCAGCGCGCCGCGAGGCGGTCGAAGTACAGGTAGATCACCGGCGTGGTGAACAGCGTCAGCAGCTGGCTCACCAGCAGGCCGCCGACCATGGTCACGCCCAGCGGCTGGCGCAACTCGGCGCCGGCACCGCCGGCAAGCATCAGCGGCAGTGCACCGAGCAATGCAGCCATGGTGGTCATCAGGATCGGCCGGAAGCGCAACAGGCACGCCTGGTAGATCGCCTCATGGGGCGGCTTGCCCTCGTTGCGTTCGGCGTCCAGGGCGAAGTCGATCATCATGATCGCGTTCTTCTTGACGATGCCGATCAAGAGGATGATGCCGATGATCGCCACGATGCCGATGTCCTGCCCCGAGAGCATCAGCGCCAGCAGCGCGCCGACGCCCGCCGAGGGCAGCGTGGAGAGGATGGTCACGGGGTGGATGAAGCTCTCGTAGAGGATGCCCAGCACGATGTACATGGTGACGATGGAGGCCAGCACCAGCAGCAGGGTGTTGGACAGCGAAGCCTCGAACGCCTGAGCCGCACCACGGAAGCTGCCTTGCAGGCTGACGGGCATTTCCATCTGCGCCTCGACCTCGCGGATCGCCTGCACCGCCTCGCCGAGGGCGACGCCCTTGGCCAGGTTGAAGGAGATGGTCGCGGCCGGGAACTGGGCGATGTGGTTGACCGCCAGCAGGGTGTGGCGCTCCTCGACCTTGGCCAGGCTCGACAGGCGTACCTGGGTGCCGTCGCCGGACGGCACGTAGAGGTTTTCCAGCGACTGCGGGCCGATCTGGAATTCCGGCGCCACTTCCAGCACCACGCGGTACTGCGTGGCCTGGGTGAAGATGGTCGAGATCAGCCGCTGGCCGAAGGCGTTGTACAGCACGCTGTCGATGTTCGACAGGCTCACGCCCAGGCGCGAGGCGGTGTCGCGATCGATGTTGATGTAGGCCTGCAGGCCCTTGTCCTGCCAGTCGGTGGCCACGTCGGCCAGCTCCGGCAGTTGCTGCAGACGGTCCACCAGGCGCGGCACCCAGTCGGCGAGCACTTCCGGGTCGGCGTCCTGCAGGGTGAACTGGTACTGCGTGCGGGCGATGCGGTCTTCGATGGTCAGGTCCTGCACCGGCTGCATGTACAGCTTGATGCCGGCGATCTGGTCGAGCTCCGGCTGCAGGCGGTGGATCACCTCGCTGGCGGTCACGTCGCGCTCGGCGTGGGGCTTGAGGTTGATCAGCAGGCGTCCGGTATTGAGCGTGGCGTTGGTGCCGTCGACGCCGATGAACGAAGACAGGCTTTCCACCGCCGGGTCCTGCAGCACGATCTTCGCCAGGTCCTGCTGGCGGGAAGCCATGGACTGGAAGGAGATCGACTGCGGCGCTTCGGCGATGCCCTGGATCACCCCGGTGTCCTGCACCGGGAAGAAGCCCTTGGGCATGAAGAGGTACAGCGCCGCGGTGAGCACCACGGTGCCGATGGCTACCAGCAGCGTCAGGCCCTGGTGGCGCAGCACCACGCGCAGGGCGGCGGCGTAGCGCTCGATCATGTTGTCGATGAAGCGCCCGGCGGCGCGGGCAAAGCGCCCTTCCTTCTCCGGCTCGACATGGCGCAGCAGCTTGGCGCTGAGCATCGGCGTCAGGGTCAGGGAGACGAAGCCGGAAATCAGAATCGCCACCGCCAGGGTGATGGCGAATTCGCGGAACAGCCGGCCGGCCACGTCGCCCATGAACAGCAGCGGGATCAGCACGGCGATCAGCGAGAAGGTCAGCGAGATGATGGTGAAGCCGATCTGCTTGGAGCCCTTGAGCGCGGCCTCCAGCGGCGGGTCGCCCTTTTCCAGGTAGCGCGCGATGTTCTCCACCATGACGATGGCGTCGTCGACGACGAAGCCGGTGGCGATGGTCAGCGCCATCAGCGTCAGGTTGTTGATCGAGAAGCCGGCCAGGTACATCACGCCGAAGGTGCCGATCAGCGACAGCGGTACGGCGAAGCTGGGGATCAGCGTCGCGGAGATATTGCGCAGGAACAGGAAGGTGACCATCACCACCAGGCAGACGGCCAGGAACAGCTCGAACTGCACGTCCGCCACCGAGGCACGGATGGTCGTGGTGCGGTCGGTGAGCACCGTCACTTCGAGGCTGCCCGGCAGGGTCGCCTGCAACTGCGGGAGCATCTTCTTGATGCTGTCGACCACTTCGATGACGTTGGCGCCCGGCTGGCGCTGGATGTTCAGCACCACCGCCGGCGAGGTGTTGGCCCAGGCGGCGAGGCGCACGTTCTCGGCATCGTCTTCCACGCTCGCCACGTCTCGCACGCGCAGCGGCGAGCCGTTCTTGTAGGCGATGATCAGGTCGCGGTAGGCGTCGGCGGACTTGAGCTGGTCGTTGGCGTCCAGGGTCGAGGAGCGCGTCGGGCCGTCGAAGCTGCCCTTGGGGCCATTGAGGTTGTTGTTGGTGACGGTGGTCTGCAGGTCCTGCAGGCTCAGCCCGGCAGCCGCCAGGGCACCGGGGTTGGCGCGGATGCGCACGGCCGGACGCTGGCCGCCGCTGATGCTGACCAGTCCGACGCCGGAAATCTGCGAAATCTTCTGCGCAAGGCGCGTGTCCACCAGGTCCTGGATCTGCGGCAGCGGCATGTCCGGGGACATCACCGCCAAGGTCAGGATCGGTGCATCCGCCGGGTTCACCTTGCTGTACACCGGCTGGTTCGGCAGGTCCTTGGGCAGCAGGCTCTGCGCGGTGTTGATCGCCGCCTGGACTTCCTGCTCGGCGACGTCGAGGTTGATCTGCAGGCTGAACTGCAGGGTGATCACCGAGGCGCCGCCGGAGCTGGTGGAGGACATCTCGTTCAAGCCGGGAATCTGCCCCAGCTGGTTCTCCAGCGGCGCGGTGACCGAGGAGGTCATGATGTCCGGGCTGGCGCCGGGGTACAGGGTCACGACCTGGATGGTCGGGTAGTCCACCTCCGGCAACGCCGAAATCGGCAGGAAACGGTAGGAGATGATCCCCGACAGCAGAATCGCCACCATCAACAGCGTGGTGGCGACCGGCCGCAGGATAAACAGGCGGGACGGGTTCATTCGCTCTTACCGCTGTCCTGGGCCGGGCTGCTCTGGCCAGGGTTGTCCGAACCGAACGGCTTGGCGGTGGACTTGTCGCCCTCAACGCCTGCGGCCGCGCGGGCTTTCTCGTCAGAGCTGGCGATGTTCATGCGGGTGCCGTCGCGCAGGCGGTCGGTGCCTTCGACGACGACGCGATCGCCTTCCTTCAGGCCCTCGGTGACGACCACGCGCTCGCTCTCGCTGGTGCCCAGCGTTACCAGCTGGCGCTTGGCCTTGCTCTCCTCACCGACCAGATAGACGTAGGTGCCATCGTTGCCGCGCTGCACGGCGTTGGCCGGGATGGTCAGCACGCCCGGCAGCGTCTCGGCGAGCAGGCGTACGTTGACGAACTGGTTGGGGAACAGCTTGTGGTCGTCGTTCGCGAAACCGGCCTTGAGCTTGACGGTGCCGGTGGTGGTGTCGATCTGGTTGTCCAGGGTCTTCAGCACGCCGGTGGCCAGGGTCTGGTTCTGGTTGCGGTCCATGGCCTGCACCGGCACCGGCTGGTTGCCGTAAAGCTCGCGGGCGACGGTGCCCAGTTGTTGCTGCGGCAGGCTGAACACCACGGAGATCGGCTTGACCTGGGTGATGACCACCAGTGGCGTGGTGTCGCCGGAGGTGACGAGGTTGCCCACGTCCACCTGGCGCAGGCCGACACGGCCGGAGATGGGTGCGCGCACCTGGGTGAATTCGAGGTTGAGCTTGGCGTCGGCGACCTGGCCCTGGTTGGTCTTCAGGGTGCCTTCGAACTGACGTACCTGGGCTTCCTGGGTGTCCAGGGTCTGCTTGGCGATGGAGTCTTCGGCGTACAGGCCCTTGTAGCGGGCCAGGTCGATCTGCGCGTTCTTCAGTTGCGCCTGGTTCTGCAGCAGCGTGCCCTGGGCCTGGTCCAGCGCGGCCTGGAACGGACGCGGGTCGATCACCGCAAGGACGTCGCCGGCCTTCACTTCCTGGCCTTCCTGGAACGGCACCTTGACCAGCTGACCGCTGACCCGCGCGCGGACGTTGACGGTGTTGTAAGCCGTCACCGTGCCCAGCGCGTGGTAGTGCACCGGCAGGTCGCCCTTGGTCACCGGCGCGACGCTGACGGTCACCGCCGTGCCGCCCTGCCCCGCGGCCATCTGCCCCGGCGCCGGTCGCCCGCCGCGCCCGCCCTGGGCCGCCGGCGCCCCGGACGACGTCGAGTGCAGCCACATGATCAGCCCCACCACGGCGGCAAACAGCAGCGCGGTGATGAGCCAGGGGCGCAGCGTGCGAAGTTTCGAGGGCGATCCGTTGCTTGCAGTCATGGGGCTTCGTCTTGTTGAAAAGGGGCTTGGCGCGAAAAAGTGAGAATAGCGAGGCTGAACGATAAGCACAGCAAGGCCACAGGCAAAGTCTCTTTACCCGCTATTTACCTTTGATTTACCGGGAGTTACGAATTACCGGGGCATTGCGACCCGGATTGGCCGGCAGGGTTCCCGACCTGACGGACCGACCCTGGCGGGTCGGCCCGGCTTTCTCACGAAAGCAGCCGCGTCATCAGGCCAGGGCGGCGATGGCGGCGGCGTAGTTCGGCTCGTCGGCGATCTCGCCCACCAGCTCGCTGTGCAGCACCTTGTTCTGCTCGTCCAGCACGACAACGGCGCGGGCGGCCAGGCCGGCCAGCGGGCCGTCAGCGATGGCCACGCCGTAGTTGGCGAGGAATTCACGACCACGCAGGGTGGACAGGTTGACTACGTTCTCCAGGCCTTCGGCGCCGCAGAAGCGCGCCTGGGCGAACGGCAGGTCAGCGGAGATGCACAGCACCACGGTGTTGGCCAGCTTGCTCGCCTCGGCGTTGAACTTGCGCACGGAGGTAGCGCAGGTCGGGGTGTCGACGCTGGGGAAGATGTTCAGCACCTTGCGCTTGCCGGCGTAGGCTTCCAGGGTGACGTCGGACAGGTTGCCGGCGACCAGCGACAGGGCCGGAGCCTGCTCGCCTTTGCTCGGCAGCTTGCCGTCGACGGAAACCGGGTTGCCCTTGAGGGTGACTTGAGCCATTGCTTGGGTCCTTCTATGAGGGGTGGCCGCGCTGGCGGGGTGCCAGCGCAGCCGGAGGATTCGGGGCCGGGGCAGATGCTAGCACGTCTTTCCCGAGTGCAATGCTCGGGCATGCATCTAGCCCTGCAGGATCGACAGCCCTTACCCTGCCCCTGGCTAGGCACCACGCTCTTCAGGGACTGGGGGAAGCGCAAACATGGAAACCGTCGGGCGTCAGTGGGGTCCGGCGTGAGGGCTGTTCGCGAGCAAGCTCGCTCCTACAGGGGACTCCCGACGTAGGGCGCATAATCCGGAACGGATTATCCGCCGATGACCCCGCGGCGGACAACGCTGGCGCGTTATGCGCCCTACGATCTGCGTTCTTCACCTTAACCCTGGCTGCACCTATCTCCCGGTGTTCTATCTCACCCAAGCACGACTCAGACGAACGGCTGGTCCTGAAACCCGCGCGGCAGGCGCTGGCTGCCCGGCATGGCGGCCAGACGTTTTTCCCAGAAACTGCGCCAGTCGTTGTGCACGGCTTCGCCGCGAGCCTTGCGCTGGGCGCGCCGCGCGGCGTTGCGCGCATCGCGGCGGGCGTCCTTGTAGACCTCGGTATTACGGCAGCTGCGGCATTTCACCCGGTTCAGCTCGCTGGTGGACTCCAGGTGCTTGCCTGCATGCCCGCAGGCCAGGTGCCCCTTGACCTTGTAGTGAGTGACCATCGCGGATTCTCCCTGTCCGGCAAGCGCACCCTCGCCGTGTGGCTGTGCCGCAGCCAGGCAATCGGTGCGTGCCGGGGACTACGACGTTCAGGGAGTTGGACGAGGCGCAGCGTTGCAGGGTTCGAAATTTCTGCCGTGACGCCTCACTCGTCCAGGTGGCAGACGCAGCACAGCTTGTTGCCGTCCAGGTCGCGCACATAGGCGCCGTAGTAGGTCGGCGAGTAATTCAGGCGCAGGCCGGGCGGCCCTTCGTCGATGCCGCCCAGTTGCACGGCGCGGGCATGGAAGCTGTCCACCTGATGCCGCGTGCGCGCCTCGAAGGCCACCAGGCTGCCATTGCCGATGCTGGCCGGCTGGCCGTCGATGGGTTGGTAGACGCAGAACACCACGTCGCTGTCCGGGTGGGCGAAAATCACTCGCTCCGGCTCATGGCGGTGCGCCTTGAGGACGATCCCCAGCGCGCCGAGCACCCTGCCGTAGAAGTCGATGGCGCGCGGCAGGTCGTTGGTGCCGACGGTGATATGGCTGAACATGCCGCGCGCCCTCCTTCTTCTGTTACCGGTTCAGGTTTCCGAACTCAGTTTCCGGCATGGGCGCGCTCGATGGCGGCCATGTCCAGCTTCTTCATGCCCATCACCGCCTGCAGCGTGCGGCTGGCCTTCACCGGGTCGCGGTCGGCGACCATGTCACCAACGTGGCGCGGGCAGATCTGCCAGGACACTCCGTAGCGATCCTTCAGCCAGCCACAGACCTGCGCCTCCTCCGGGCCGTCGGCGCCGAGCTTGTCCCAGAAGTGGTCGATCTCCTTCTGGCTGTCGCACATCACCTGCAGCGATAGCGCCTCGGTGAACTTGAAGGTCGGCCCGCCGTTCAGGGCGATGAAGGTCTGGCCGTCCAGCACGAACTCCACCGTCAGTACCGAGCCGGGCTCGCCGCCGTGGCGCTCCTTCTCGGCCTCGGGGTAATAGGCAGTCTGGACGATCCGTGAGTTGGGGAAGATCGCTGTGTAGAACTCGGCCGCTTCCTCGGCCTTGCCATCGAACCACAGGCAGGGGGTGACGCGTTGCAGGCTGGACATGGTGAATCTCCTGATTCGCGCGCGGTCGGCATGACCGGCTGCAGCTTGGTCGCCTGGGCGACGACGGAATCGACAAGTCTAGGCGGACTTTCGTGCGGCACCGGACGGCCGGTCGAGCGGCATGCAAAGGTGCCAACCCAATCGCCGGACAAAAAAAGGGCACCCGAAGGTACCCTTTTCGTCTTGCCCGGATCAGCGCCCAGCCCCGTGCCTGGTGCAGCTTAGTAGGATGGCGTGGAGCGGAGCGCCATCCTACAAATAGTGCTCGGCCATCCCTCCAGCAGTGGACGCGTGCAAGCGAAATCGACTTTGCTCGATCAGCGCCCTGCCACCGCCCTGGCCCGTGCCTGGTGCAGCTTCTTGTAGCTGTCGATCAGCCGCAGGTGCTTGTCGAGGCCTTCGAGCTTCATGTTGGTCGGCGTCAGGCCGTAAAAACGCACGCTGCCATCCAGCGAACCCAGCACCGCGTCCATGCGCTCGTTGCCGAACATGCGGCGGAAGTTGGCCTCGAAGTCGGCCATCTCCAGTTCCTCGTCCAGCTGCACTTCCAGCGCCGCGCTGAGCGCCTGGTAGAACAGCCCGCGCTCGGCGGTGTTGTCGTTGTACTGGAGGAACTGCTCCACCAGCTCCTTGGCAGTCTCGAAGCGCTTCGCCACGAGGTTGATCAGCAGCTTGAGTTCGAGGATGGTCAGCTGGCCCCAGACCGTGTTGTCGTCGAATTCGATGCCGATCAGCGTGGTGATGTCGGTGTACTCGTCCACCTCGCAGGCTTCCAGGCGCTTGAGCAGCGACTTGAGGCGGACGATGTTCAGGCTGTGCAGGTTGAGGATGTCGGCGCGGAACGCCAGCGCCTTGTTGGTGTTGTCCCAGATGAGGTCTTCCACCGGATAGATCTCCGAATAACCCGGTACCAGGATGCGGCAGGCCGTGGCGCCCAGGTGCTCGTACACCGCCATGTAGACCTCCTTGCCCTGCTCTTCGAGGATGCCGAACAGGGTCTTAGCTTCCTGGACGTTGGACCCCTCTCTGTCACTGGAGCCGCCCTGGCCGGAGAAGTCCCACTCGACGAAGTCGTAATCGGCCTTGGCGCTGAAGAAGCGCCACGACACCACGCCGCTGGAGTCGATGAAGTGCTCGACGAAGTTGTTCGGCTCGCTCAGCGCCTGGCTTTCGAAGGTCGGCCGCGGCAGGTCGTTGAGGCCCTCGAAGCTGCGGCCCTGGAGCAGCTCGGTGAGGCTGCGCTCCAGCGCCACTTCCAGGCTCGGGTGGGCGCCGAAGGAGGCGAACACACCACCGGTGCGCGGGTTCATCAGCGTCACGCACATCACCGGGAACTCACCGCCCAGCGACGCATCCTTGACCAGCACCGGGAAGCCCTGCTCCTCCAGGCCCTTGATCCCCGCAACGATGCCCGGGTACTTGGCCAGCACCTCCTGCGGCACGTCCGGCAGCGCCAATTCGCCCTCGAGGATTTCGCGCTTCACCGCGCGCTCGAAGATTTCCGACAGGCACTGCACCTGCGCCTCGGCCAGGGTGTTGCCGGCGCTCATGCCGTTGGAGAGGTAGAGGTTCTCGATCAGGTTGGACGGGAAGTACACCGTCTCGCCATCGGACTGGCGCACGAACGGCAGCGAGCAGATACCGCGCTCGGTATTGCCCGAGTTGGTGTCGTAGAGGTGCGAGCCGCGCAAGTCACCGTCCGGGTTGTAGACCTCCAGGCAGTACTCGTCGAGGATTTCCTCCGGCAGCGCATCCTTCGGGCCCGGCTGGAACCAGCGCTCATCGGGGTAATGCACGAACGGCGCGTTGGCGATCTCCTCGCCCCAGAACTGGTCGTTGTAGAAGAAGTTGCAGTTCAGTCGCTCGATGAACTCGCCCAGCGCCGAGGCCAGCGCGCTCTCCTTGGTGGCGCCCTTGCCATTGGTGAAGCACATCGGCGACTGCGCGTCGCGGATGTGCAGCGACCAGACGTTGGGCACGATGTTGCGCCACGAGGCGATCTCGATCTTCATGCCCAGGCCGGCGAGGATTTCCGACAGGTTGGCGATGGTCTGCTCCAGCGGCAGGTCCTTGCCCTGGATATAGGTGCTGGCGCCGGCAACGGTGCTCGGCATCAGCAGCGCCTGGGCGTCGGCATCGAGGTTTTCCACCTCCTCGATGATGAAGTCCGGGCCGGTCTGCACCACCTTCTTCACGGTGCAGCGGTCGATGGAGCGCAGGATGCCCTGGCGGTCCTTCTCGGAGATGTCCGCCGGCAGTTCTACCTGGATCTTGAAGATCTGCTTGTAGCGATTTTCCGGGTCGACGATGTTGTTCTGCGACAGGCGGATATTGTCGGTGGGGATGTCGCGGGTCTGGCAGTAGAGCTTGACGAAGTAAGCCGCGCACAACGCCGAGGAAGCCAGGAAGTAGTCGAACGGCCCCGGTGCCGAGCCATCGCCCTTGTAGCGGATAGGCTGGTCGGCGATCACCGTGAAGTCGTCGAACTTGGCTTCGAGTCGGAGGTTGTCGAGAAAATTGACCTTGATTTCCATGCGGGCATTACCACGAAAAAGTAGAAAACGAACTGGCCGGCATTATCCGGACAAAAGCGCCCTCGGGATATCCCGACGTGCCCGGCACCGGTCGGGAAGCCTGCTTTCACCGCCGATGCGCAATCGACGCGCGGTCGGGCACGGGCAGCCGGCGCGGCCGCCCTTGGGGTAAGATGCGCGGCTTTTGCGTCGCCCAGGCGCTCGTCCACGAGGAATCCACCGTGCTCACCTCCCAGGTCATCATCATCGGCGCCGGCGCCGCGGGACTGATGTGCGCCATGAGCGCCGCCGCGCGCGGTCGTCAGGTATTGCTGATCGACCACGCCAACAAGGCCGGCAAGAAGATCCTCATGTCCGGTGGCGGGCGCTGCAACTTCACCAATATGTATTGCGAGCCGGTCAACTTCCTCTCGCACAACCCGCACTTCTGCAAGTCCGCGCTGGCCCGTTTCACCCAGTGGGACTTCATCGCCCTGGTGGCCAAGCACGGCGTGCCCTACCACGAGAAGAAACTCGGCCAGCTGTTCTGCGATAACAAGTCCAGCGACATCCTCGGCCTGCTGCTGGACGAGTGCGAACAAGTCGGCGTCGACCTGCGCCTGGACACCTCGGTGATCGAGATTGCCCGCCTCGACGAAGGCGGCTACCAGTTGCAGACCAGCCTCGGCCTGGTGCGTTGCGAATCCCTGGTGATCGCCACCGGCGGCCTGTCCATCCCGACCCTCGGCGCCACCGGCTTTGGCTACCAGATCGCCCGCCAGTTCGGCCACAGTGTGCTGCCGACCCGCGCCGGCCTGGTGCCCTTCACCCTCACCGACCCGCAGCTCAAGGCCCTGTGCACCGAGCTGTCCGGCACCTCGGTGGAGGACTGCCGGGTCAGCTGCAACGGCCAGAGCTTCGTCGAGAACATCCTGTTCACCCACCGCGGTCTCAGCGGCCCGGCGATCCTGCAGATTTCCTCCTACTGGCAGCCCGGCGACACCATCAGCATCGACCTGCTGCCGCGCATCGACCTGCCCGTCTGGCTTGCCGAGCAGCAGCGCGAGCGCCCCAACAGCGAGCTGAAGACGCTGCTGGGCGAGCTGTTCACCAAGAAGATGGCCGGCCTGCTGGCCGAGCAGTGGTTCGTCTCCAAACCGATGAAGCAGTACACGCCGGCCGAGCTCAAGGCGATCGCCGAGCGCCTGGGCGACTGGCAACTGGTGCCGGCCGGTACCGAGGGCTACCGCACGGCGGAAGTCACCCTCGGCGGCGTCGACACGCGTGAGGTATCGTCCAAGACCCTGGAATCGCTGAAATCCCCCGGCCTGTACTTCGTAGGCGAAGTGCTGGACGTCACCGGCCACCTGGGCGGCTTCAACTTCCAGTGGGCCTGGGCCTCGGGTTACGCGGCGGCGCAGTTCGTCTAGGGCCGGCGGCCCGCGCACACCGCCCCCTGGGCCAGCTCGATCGCGGACAGAGTCCGCTCCCAAGCGAGTCACCCAGCACCGATATTCCCTGGGGCGCCATCGTTCTGCTCGCGCCCCCGCGTCACGTCGGGCATCCGGTGTAATGCATTCGCGAGCAAGCTCGCTCCTACAAGCTCCCTATCCGCTCGGAGCCGACCTGCGAGCCAGCGCGAGCAACTGAGCGCTTTCCTGTAGGAGCGAGCTTGCTCGCGAACCGCCCAGTTCCTGCGCAGCCACGGCATCGCCGAAAGCGATATAGACACGGTGTGGACTGCCATCGCCCTGCACACCACGCCTGACATCCCGCAGCACAGGAAACTGGAGATCGCCCTGGTCATCGCCCGGGTGGAAATGGACGTGCTGGGCATCGCCTACCAGCAGTTCCCCGCCGCCCAGCGCAACGCCGTGGTCGCCGCCCGCCCACGCGGCGGGCAGTTCAAGCAGGACATCCTCCAGGCCTTCTACGACGGCATCAAAGGCAAACCGGAATCCACCTTTGGCAATGTGAAAGCCGACGTGCTGGCGATGAAGGACGCGGACTTCGTGCGCGGCAACTTCTGCGAGGCGATCCTGAATTCCGACTGGGCCAGCTAAGGCTTCACAGACAGCGGCGCGCCCAGCACACCGGGCTCGCCCAGCAACTGCGCCAGCCACTGCATGAATACCCGCACTCGCTGCGGCAGGCGGCGGTGGGCGTAGAGCAGGGAGATTTCCATGGGCGGCAGCGCAATGTGCTCCAGCACCGGCACCAGCCGCCCCGCTTCCAGGTCATCGAGCACGCCATGGATCGGCACCTGGATGATCCCCAGCCCGCCCATGGCCGCGCTTTCGTAGGCCTCGGCGTTGTTCACCGACAGCGCCCCGCCCATCGGCACGTAACGCACCTCGCCCTGATGCAGGTACTCGAAGCCCGGCGGCCGCGCCCCCAGCACCGTCACGTAGTGGATCAGCTGATGCCCGGCGAGGTCGTCCAGCGACTGCGGCACGCCGTGCTCGGCGAGATAGGACGGACTGGCGCAGGTCACCTGCGGGAACTGCCCTAGGCTGCGCGCCACCACCGACGGATCGTTCACCGAACCGACCCGCACCACGCAATCGAACCCCTCGCGCACCAGGTCAACGCGCCGGTCAGTGCAGCTCACTTCCAGCGCCAGCGCCGGGTGCCGCACAAGGAATTCGCCCAGGCGCGGCATCACCAGCTTGCGCGCCATCACCGTCGGCATGTCCACCCGCAGGCGGCCACCGAGGGCTTCATCGTTCTGGCGGAACAGCCCCTGCAATTCGTCCAGCTGAGCCAGCATGTCCTTGCTGCGCTCGTAGAGCACCAGGCCATCCTGGGTTGCGGTGACACGCCGGGTAGTGCGGGGCAGCAGACGCGTGCCGAGTAGTTCTTCCAGCGCCTGGATGTGCTCGGACACGGTGGAGCGCGGCAGGCCGAGCTGCTCGCCGGCCTGGGTGAAGCTGGCCAGCTCGGTGACGCGGACGAAGGTGCGCAGCAGGTCGGGGCGGATCATGGGATGGCCCAATCATTGTTCGGCAGTGTCGACCAGTATTTCCGATTCCTGCTGGTTTATCACCAGCCAATCGAACAATAAGCTTCCCCTCAATCCCATCCACACCCACTCCCCGCAAAAACAGGAAGCCCGCCATGACCCGCAAGATCGCTCTCATCACAGGCGCCAGCCGTGGCCTTGGCCGCAACGCCGCCCTGCACCTCGCCGCCGCCGGCGTCGACATCATCGGCACCTACCGCAGCCAGGCTGAAGAAGCCCACGCCGTCACCACCGAGATCGAGCAGCACGGCGGCCGCGCGGTGATGCTGCAACTGGACGTGGCCGACAGCGCCAGCTTCGCCGCCTTCGCCGAACAGGTCCGCGCCATCCTCGGTGAAACGTTCGGCCGTGAGCACTTCGACTTCCTGGTGAACAATGCCGGCATCGGCCTCCACGCCAGCTTCGCCGAGACCACCGAGGAGCAGTTCGACCAGTTGCTGAACATCCAGCTCAAGGGCCCGTTCTTCCTGACCCAGAAGCTGCTGCCGCTGATCGCCGACGGCGGCCGCATCCTCAACGTCTCCAGCGGCCTGACCCGTTTCGCCCTGCCCGGCTACGCCGCCTACGCCACCATGAAAGGCGCGATGGAAACCCTGACCAAGTACCAGGCGAAGGAACTGGGCGCGCGCGGCATCGCCGTGAACATCCTCGCCCCTGGCGCCATCGAGACTGATTTTGGCGGCGGTCTGGTGCGTGACAACGCCGAGCTGAACCAGCAGATCGCCAGTAACACCGCCCTGGGCCGCGTCGGCCTGCCGGACGACATCGGCGCGGTGATCGCCACCCTGCTCTCCGACGGCGGCCGCTGGATCAACGGCCAGCGTGTGGAGGCTTCGGGCGGCATGTTCCTCTGATGCACTCGGCGGCAAGACCCGAGCGTAGGAGCGGACTCCGTCCGCGCTAGGTCCGCATCTCGACGGAAGCCAATCGCGGACGGAGTCCGCACCTACGCACCCTGTCAGCTCAGTGATTACTTGAGCCGGCGCTCGGCGGCGATCTCCGGCAGGTCGGTGCGGCGCAGGTAGGTGAGCAGCGCTTCGTTGAGGTTCAGGCGGTCGTGGATGTTCTGCTCGACGAGGATCTGCAGGCACTCGCGGCTGAGGGTCATCACTGCGCCGCTCTTGAGTGCCCAGACGAACTCGCAGGCCGGGCGGATGCTGTCCTCGGCCACGTCCATGCCGAAGGAGTCCTCGCTGAAGCGGACGATGTACTTGCCGGTCTTGAGATTGAAACCGACGAAGCCGGCCAGCCCGTCGGCGGCGTCGCAGATATCGCTGGAACTGATGGCCATGCTGCCCCCTGGATTTGTTCTGTTATGGATTCGCACGCAGGAGGTCCCCGCTTCTGCGAGCGGGTGAATTTCGAATTCTGACAGCCTCGCCGGCGCCTGCTCAGGGGCCGGTTGTCGCACCCGGTACTGAGCGCCGTTCCAGTCGCGGAATGACGTGCGCTGATAGCGATCGCGGATGTTGTCCGCGATGGCCATGCCCTCGCACCCAGGCCTCTGCAGAGGAGTGCCGTTCGCGAGCAAGCTCGCTCCTACGCAGAGCCGTGCAGGTGAGCCCTGACACTTGTAGGAGCGAGCTTGCTCGCGAAGCTTTCAGGCGCCCTGGGTCAGGTGCCTGGCAATCGCCTGGCGAATCGGCGGCAGGTTCTGCGCCAGGCGCAGGCCGGCGTTGCGCAGCAGGCGCACCGGCGGGCGCGGGTCGGTGTACATGCCGACGATCAACCGGGTGGCCTGGTACAGCGGCCAGGTCGCCAGGCGGTGGGCCATGGCATAACGACGCAGCGGCCAGGTGCCGCCGATATCACCGCCGCGGCGATGGGTCGCGAGGATTTCGTTGCCCAGCCGACGCTGGCTCTGCAGACCGAAGTTGAAGCCGTGCGCGGTGACCGGGTGCATGCCCACGGCGGCATCGCCGATCAGCGCGCTGCGCGGGCCGACGAAGCGGTCCGAGTACACGCCCACCAGCGGGTAGCTGTGCCGCGGGCCGAGCAGTTGCATGCCACCCAGGCGGCGGTCGAAGCGGCGCTCCATCTCGTGGGCGAAGGCTTTCTCGTCCAACTCCAGCAGCGGCGCCATCTCGCGCTGCGGCAGGGTCAGTACCACCGAGGACCGGTCGCCATTGATCGGCAGCAGCGCCAGGGTCTGGCCGTAGCCGAACCATTCCCAGGCGACGTTGTGGTGCGGTTTCTCGTGGGCCATGCGGCAGACCATCATGGTCTTGCCGAAGTCTTCCATATGCGCGCCGATGCCGAGCATGCGGCGGGTCTCGGAGAAGCGGCTGTCGGCCGCCACTAGCAGGCGCGCATGGACGCGACTGTCGTCGTCCAGGGTCAGCGACACACCATCCTGCTGCACCTGCAGCGTGCGCAGCGCGCGGCCACAGACCAGTGAGACATCCGCGCACTCGTGAACCGCATCGAAGGCGGCACGGCGGATCGTCTGGTTGGACACGAAGTAACCCAGTTGCTCCGCGCCAGCCTGCTCGGCCTCGATACGCAGGGTGAACAGCGAGGGGCCATTGAGCACCTGGGCATCACGCAGCGGCGAGACTTCCTCCGGGGCGATCCGCGACCACATCCCCAGGCGCTGCAGTTCGGCGCGGGAGGCGTGGGTCAGGGCGATCTCCCGGCCGTCCTCGGCGGGCTCGGACACGGCGGTCAGCGGCTGGCGGTCGATCAGCAGGATCGACAGGCCGTTGCCCGACAGCGAGCGGGCCAGGCAGAGCCCGGCGGGGCCGGCGCCGACGATGGCGATGTCCACGTGCATGGGTGACTCCTTTCGCGGGGATTGGGCGGTCCCGGAGTCTAGGCTGGCCCATGGCCGGTTTCGTTGCCGTGGATCAGTGGCCCACGGCGAATACCTCCAAATAGACAGCCTCTAGATCGACAACCGCACGCCTCGCTGCGGGTCGGTCAGCGCGGGGGACTTGGGCAGGGGCCGCAGCCCTTCGGGAGGGGTCATGAGTAGAAAGTCGCTTGCGGCAGTTGCTGGTTCAGCGCCCAGTCGCCCAGCTCGCGGACCTTGTAGTCCACCGGGTCGTGCAGGGTCTGGGTGCGCAGGTTGCGCCAGTAGCGGTCGATGCGCAGCGCGGCGTGGGTGGAGCGCGCGCCGGTGACCTCGAACAGACGGTTGCAGATATCCAGGCCGTTGCGGGTCGCCGCAACCTTGGCAGTGGCGATGGCCACCGCCAGCCGCCCGCGTTCCTCGGCGTCCAGCGCGGCGCCCCTGCTCCAGGCTTCATCGAGCAACTGCGCGGCGCGGCGCACCAGCAGGCGGGTGCTTTCCAGGCCGACCCAGAACTCGCCGTAGTGCGCCAGTACGTAAGGGTCTTCGCTAACGCTGGCGACACCGGCACGGAACCACGGGCGGGCTTCCTTGAGCGTGTACTGCCGCGCCTCTTCGAATGCGCCTTCGGCGATGCCGAGGAAGACGTGGGTGAAGATCAGTTGGGCGATCAGCGGGCGCAGGCAGGCGAACGGCGTGCTCAGTGGGCCCGGATCGAGCAGCAGCTCGCTCTCCTCCACCCGCACGCGCTCGAAGGTAGCGCTGCCGCTGTCGGTCTGGCGCTGGCCCATGTTGTCCCAGTCGTGGGCCAGGCTGATGCCGCTGCGCGCGGTGGGAATGGCGGCGATCAGCAGCTTGCCGCCCTCGCCGTCCAGCGCCGAGGCGATGAGCATTTCCGAATCCAGCGCGCCGGAGCAGAAGCTCTTGCGCCCGGAAAACTCGCGCCAGCCGGCGAAGGTGCGCGACACGGTGCGGGTATCCAGCGGGTTGAGTGCGTTGCCCCAGAACCATTGGTTGCGCGCGGTCAGCTCGAACCACGGCTGCCACTGCTCGGGGCGGGAGAACAGGCGCACGGTGGCCAGCATCAAATGCTGGAAGCCGAACACGTGGGCGATGGAGCTGTCGACCACGGCGAACTGGCGGACGATGTCCAGCGTGGTGCTCCAGTCGGCGCCCAGGCCGCCGTACTCGCTGGGGATGATCAGCGACAGCAGGCCACTCTGGCGCAACGCGTCGCGCTCGGCCTTCGGCGTACCGCCACGGATATCGCGCTCGGCGGCGGTTTCGGCGAAACCGGCGGCCAGGCGCTGGGCAACTTGCCCAGGGGTCAGTGCTGTCTGACCGGGTGTCTGTGCGTCGAGCCGCGTATTGGCGTTCACGCTCGCTTCCTCTTCATTGGATTCAGGGGCATTCGATTCAGGGCGCGCCAGGCGCCTGCCCGACGCTTTGGTGGGCCGGCTCAGCCGTCCTTGCGCTCGTGCAGTACGTCGTTGCCGATCATTTCGCCGAAGGGCTCGGTGAGGTTGGTCTCGCAGCGCCCGGCGAGGGTGTCCGGCACGGCCTGGGTGAGCCCTGGGTGCGCAAGGGGCAATAGGTTCCGCCAGAAACGGCGACCACATTGATGGGACGGCTCATGGGTTTTCCCGGTTGACTGTTGCGCGAGGTACAGAGGCCTTGAGCAAGGGCCGTACCACCCCCGAGCGGGCCGTAACAACCAGGAAATATGCGATTTCAGGGCACTTCGGCGGGGTTTGCCGAGTGCCTCGTGTCACTCAGGCAACAGCGCTGCTGATCGACTGCTGCCAGGGCAACAGCCGGGCATCAGTGGGCGGGGACTTCGCGCAAGCCGTGGGAGATGTCCAGCCCTTCCAGCTCCGCCACATATTCAGCGGTGGTCAGCAGGCCGACGCAGGCCGTCGCGCCGCGCTGACGCAATTGCCCGGCGGCCAGCTTGCGCGCCAACGCCACCGCCGCCATGCAGGGGATGTTCGGGCCGTGGTCCTGCTGCGCGAGGATTTCCCAGCACAGCGCCAGGGGGTTGCCGTCGCCATCGACACCCTGCAACTGGACGAACATACCGCTGCGCCCATCGCCCAGCGGCTCCATCGCCACGGCCATGCGGTGCAGGCCGGCACCCAGGCGCGAGGCGTCCTTCAGCAGCCCGGCGCGCACCAGCCAGGACAGGCCCCAGGTGCCGAACTGGGTGAGTCCCAGGCCGAGGCCGGCGGAGAAACGCACGTCCTGCACGCCGGGGTAGCGCTGCGGGAACAGGTCGAGGTCCGGCACGTCACAATGCGCCAGCCAGCGTTGCCCCAGCGGCGCGGGAAAACGATGGCGGTTCAGGCCCTGCCAGCCGTGCACATTCTGCCAGCGGCCATGGCGCCACTGGCGCAGTGGTTTCCCGCAGTAGCCCAGCACGGCGGCCACGGTGGCCTGCCCGGGAATCTTCGCCGAGGAGCTGATGCCATGGTGGATGCTGTCCAGCCGCTGGAAGCGCGGCAGCAGTTCGTCGATCACCGAGGCGGCCAGCGCGGGCACCGAACTGGCCCCGCTGCACACCAGCACCCCGGCGCTGCGCGCGGCGCGATCGAGTTCGTGGATGCCGCAGACGAACTGACGAGCATCGGCCAGGTCGATGTAATGCGCGCGGGCGCCGATGGCGGCACGGGCGACGCGATAATCCTGCCCCTGGAAAGGCCCGGCAGTGGAGATCACCAGGTCGACCTTGAGCTCGTTGAGGCGGCCGGCCAGCGTCGGCTGGTTCATGTCCAGGCACACCGCCTCACCGCCCACCTGCGCGGCCAGTTCATTGGCGCGGCGCTGGTCGCGCCCGCCGACCAATACGCGGATACCTTCGATGCCACTGAGGCGACGCACGATCAGGCTGCCGAAGTTGCCGTAACCGCCCAGCACCAGTACCCGAAATTTCCGTTCCATTCCCACTGACCCTGTTGCTCCCTGACTGCTGCTGGCTGTGCCAGCTCTTTCATCCCGGCTTTGCGCCGCCGTGGCGGAGCAGATTGTCCTCCAGCGGCCACCAACTGGCGCGGGAGTCGACGTAGTAATGTGCTTCGAGCTTTGTCCGCACCGGCTCGTCCAGGGTTCCCGCACGCACCCGCAAAGCTTCCGGCAGCGCATCGCGGGCGCTGTAGATCGGCGAACCGCAGATGCGGCAGAACACCCGTCTCTTTTCCGGCGTGGCGCGGTACTCGGCCAGCGCCGACTCGCCACTGAGCAGGTGGAACGCCGAGCGCGCCACCGGGACATTGGTGGCGAACGGCCCGCCCTGTGCCTTGCGACATTGGCCGCAATGGCAAACCTGGATCGGCGCCAGCTCACCGCTGATCTCGTAGCGCACCGCGCCACACAGACAACCACCCGAATGCATGCCTTGCTCCCTCTTCCGGTTTCGCGGAGCGAAGCAGTCTAGATCAGGCACGGTTACCTGCACCACCGTGCGTAGGAGCAACTGTCTTCTCCTGGGATGTCCTTGCCTGCACGTCCCCTCACCCCCGCCCTCTCCCCTTGGGAGAGGGAGCCGTCCGTGCCAGTTGAAACCATGATCTCCCCCTGCACCGAACGGTCCCCTCTCCCCTTGGGAGAGGGTTAGGGTGAGGGCGAACCCGAGCGTAGGACTTTCACTAACGGAGCAGTTCTTCACCTGCCCAACCCAGCGGATAGAGCAGTTCCTCCTTGTAACCGGCCCACACCCGCACGGCTGCGGGGAAGCTCGCGTCCAGCGCGGCATCGCCGCTGTCCACCAGCAGGGGGCGGCCTTCGAGGGTACCTAGTTTGCGCTTGGTGGCGATCACCCGCAGCCTCTCGATGCCGATGGCCCGCAGCACGCGCGGGCTGATCTGCTGGTTGCCACGGCCGAGGATATGCCCCTGCCCACCGATAGCCGTCACCAGCAGGAAGGCCGGGTAGCCATTCACCAGGTCGAACAACTGTGCCTCGGTGACGTCTCGGGCGATCACTTCGCCGTTCTCGATGACATCGACGCCCAGCAGCGTGGTATCCAGGTGCAGGTCGGCAGCCAGGCCGTGCAGCGTCGAGCCGGGCCCGAAGACGTAGCGCACGTCATCCTCCCAGCTGTCTTCCAGCCAGGCGGCGAGATCGGCCAGCACCAGCTCTTCGGTCTCCATGCCAGCCTGTTTCACGTGCTGCATGAAGTGGCCTTCCTCGGGCACCGTCAGTTCGGCGTACCAGCGCGCGGCGACACGGCCTTCGCGCAGGGCCGCTTCGTCGAGGTCGCGCACCTCGCCCTGGGTCAGCCGCACCAGGCCGCCGTCCACCAACCGCCGCGCCAGCTCCCCGGCAGCGCGTGGGCTGATGGTGTAGACCCCGGAATGGATCTTCACCCCGGCAGGAATACCCAGCACCGGCTGGCCTTCGCGGGCCACCTCGGCGACGTCGCGCGCGGTGCCGTCGCCGCCGGCGAAGAGGATCAGCGCCACACCGGCCTCCTGCAGCGCCTGCACGGCGTGCCGGGTATCCGCAGCACTGCTTTGCTCCTGCTCCAACGCGCCCACCTGGCGATGGGCAAAGCCCATGTCTGCCAGCAGGTCAGCGCCCATCGGGCCGGGGAAGGTGAGGAACTCCAGGCGCTCGCGCACCGGCAGCAGGTGCTCCAGGGCGACCCGTGTGCGCTCCGCCGCCCGCGGCTCGGCGCCGCGCGCCAAGGCCAGCTCGGCCACGCCATCGCTGCCCTTGAGAGCGGTCGGCCCACCGATACCGGCCAGCGGATTGATGATCAGCCCAATGCGAATCCTGTCCATACTCAACCTCGAGGGAAACTTCTTCGAACCACCGGCGCAATGCCGGGTCGGACCAGGGAAGCGGCAATTCCACTCACTATAACGACAAGCAAACGACCGGGGACTTCGCGATTGGCACGCAATCTGCGAGGGCGTTACGGTCGTCTGTCTTCGGTGACGGAAATTCGGCGCGGCCACCCGCGCCTCTGTCACCGGGGTTTCATCTGATCTGCCTAGACTGCAACGCACTGATGTAGAGGAGATTGGCCATGAGCCTGCAAACCCAACGTGAACCCACCCCCCGCCCCAACCCGCGTCAGCCGCAGCAACCGGTCGGCGGCTCGATCATCGATGCCCAGGGCCGCGAAGTGCCGATCACCGAGGACATGATCCAGCGCGCCTGCCAGGAACTGGACAAGACCTGCGAGCCAACGCGCCGCTGATTCCCAGTACAGCCGGCGCGGCCGCCCTACTCCCCGACCCGGTTGGCGCCCAGCGCGGTCAGCAGGCTTTCCAGGCGCGGCGAGTCGCCCTGGATGTCCACCCACAGCCCGGTGATCTCGCGGCGCGGCGGGTAGTGCTTGCGCAGCGCGTCGAAGGCCGCGCGCCGGGCATGGGTGTCACCCAACAGGCTGCGGCGGAAGTTGGCGTCATCGCTGCGCGGGTCGTACACCGCACGGCAAAGCATGGCCAGCGCCCAGTCCGGGTCGCACTCTTCCTTCAGGCTCAGTTCGGCCAGCCATTGCGCGGGCAGCAGGTCATCGAGATCAACTGCCGGCTCGCACTGCTGCCAGGCGCAGAACGCCTCGTAGATCTGCGCCGTACCGCGCAGCTTGCCGTCCAGGCTGTAGCCGGCGATGTGCGGGGTGGCGATGCGGCAGCGCTGGGCCAGTTGCACATTCACTTCCGGCTCGCCTTCCCAGACGTCCAGCGCCACGTCGATATCCGCGCCAGATTCCAGGTGGATGCGCAGCGCCGTGTTGTCGACCACGCCGCCCCGGCTGGCGTTGATCAGCCAGGTGCCGGGGCGCAGCGCCTTGAGGCGCTGCGCATCGATCAGGTGGCGGGTCGGGTTTTCACCGTCGCGGGTCAGCGGCGTATGCAGGCTGATCACGTCGCACTCGCGCAGTACTTCTTCCAGGCTGCGGAAGTCACCGCCTTCGACGGCGGAGCGGGGCGGGTCGCAGACGCGCACGTCCCAGCCCAGGCCGCGCAGCACATCCACCAGGCGACCACCGACCTGCCCGGCGCCGATCACGCCATAGCGGCGTTCGGAAAGCTTGGCGCCGTGCACTTCGGCCAGCGCCAGCAGGCTGCCCAGCACCCAGTCCACCACGCCGCGAGCGTTGCAGCCCGGCGCGCTGGACCAGGCAATGCCGGCCTCGGCGAAGTAGTCGAGGGCCAGGTGATCGGTGCCGATGGTGCAGGTGCCGACGAACTTTACCCGGCTGCCTTCGAGCAGCTCGCGGCTGACGTCGGTGACCGAGCGCACCAGCAGGACTTCGGCATCGCCCAGGGCGGCGCGGTCGATGCCGCGTCCGGGCAGGCGACGGATATCGCCATGGGCGCCGAAGAAGGCTTCGACCAGGGGAATGTTTTCATCGGCAAGGATACGCATGGGCTGACTCCAGAAATCGGCTGCGGCTACTTTACCAGCGAGTTGGGCCATGGGCGCGATCGCGAGCATGGGCGCTATTACCTGAAGTCCCGCGCGCAGGGCCTGCCCTCTCCCCCCGCCCTGGCTGCGCGCCCCGCTCCGAAGGGAGAGGGAGCCATCCGGCGCTCTCGGATAGCCATGTAGGGCGCATAACCTGGAACAGGTTATCCGCCGATACCTTCAAGGCGGATAACGCTGACGCGTTATCCGCCCTACGTCAGCGCCGATCGTTCACCCCTGCGCGCGGTCCCGCGCAGCTCACGCAAGACTTCCTGACTGGGGCAGACAACCCTTAAACTGGCCGGCTTCCCGCCCATTTCTACTGCCAAGGAAAGCCGTGACCAGCCTCACCCAGCCCGTCTCCCGCGGACGGCGCACCGCCACCGAACTCAAGGAACTGCTGACCCTCGCCGCGCCGATCATGATCGGCCAACTGGCGACCGCCGCGATGGGCTTCGTCGATGCGGTGATGGCCGGCAGCGTCGGGCCACGCGACCTGGCGGCGGTGGCGCTGGGCAACTCGATCTGGATTCCGGTGTTCCTGCTGATGACCGGCACGCTGCTCGCCACCACTGCCAAGGTGGCCCAGCGCTATGGTGCGGGCGACCAGGCCGGCACCGGCCCGCTGGTGCGCCAGGCGCTGTGGCTGGCACTGCTGATCGGCCCGCTGGCGGGGGCGACGCTGTGGCTGCTGTCCGAGCCGGTGCTGCGGGCAATGAAGGTAGAGGAAGCGCTGATCGAGCCCAGCTGCTTCTACCTGCGCGGCATCGCCTGCGGCCTGCCGGCTGTGGCGCTGTACCACGTGCTGCGCTGCTTCAGCGACGGCCTGGGGCGCACCCGGCCAAGCATGGTGCTGGGCATCTGCGGGCTGATGCTGAACATCCCGATCAACTACGTGCTGATCTACGGCCACCTGGGCTTCCCGGCCCTGGGCGGCCCCGGCTGCGGCTGGGCCACCGGTTCGGTAATGTGGTTCATGCTGCTGGGCATGCTGGCCTGGGTGAACTGGGCCAAGGTCTACAAGCCGAGCCAGTTGTTCAGCCACTGGGAACTGCCGCAGCCGAAGGTGATCGGCAGCCTGGTGGCAGTCGGCCTGCCGATTGGCATTGCGGTGTTCGCCGAGTCCAGCATCTTCTCGGTGATCGCCCTGCTGATCGGCGAGCTGGGCGAGAAGGTCGTGGCGGGCCACCAGGTGGCGCTGAACTTCAGCGCGCTGGTGTTCATGATCCCCTATTCGCTGGCGATGGCCGTGACCGTGCGCATCGGCCAGTCACTGGGCGCCGGCGCACCACGCGATGCGCGCTTCGCCGCTGGCGTTGGCATGGGCGCGGCGCTCGCCTATGCGTGCATTTCCGCCAGCGGCATGCTGCTGATGCGCGAGCACATTGCCGGGCTCTATACCCAGGACCCGGAGGTACTGGCGCTGGCCGCCACGCTGCTGGTGTTCTCGGCGCTGTTCCAGTTCTCCGACGCCGTGCAGGTCACCGCCGCTGGCGCCCTGCGCGGCTACCAGGACACCCGCGCGACCATGATCATGACCCTGTTCGCCTACTGGGGTATCGGCCTGCCGGTGGGCTACAGCCTCGGCTTGACTGACTGGCTGCAGCAACCCACCGGCCCGCGCGGCCTGTGGGAAGGCCTGATCGTCGGCCTGACCTGTGCAGCGGTGATGCTGTGCATCCGCCTGTCGCGCAGCGCCAAGCGGCAGATCGTGCTCAACAGGATACGAACGGCGGGGTAATCCCCATGACACAGAAAAGCCGCCCAAGGGCGGCTTTTTCGTCTGCTAATCTCACAGGAAAAACACCACGTAGGATGGCGTGGAGCGCAGCGATACCCTTCCTACGAACGACGAGGTCCCTGTAGGAGCGAGCTTGCTCGCGAACCGCTTGACGCCAGTGCCTGCGGAAAATCCGTTCGCGAGCAAGCTCGCTCCTACAAAAGCAAAAAAGCCGCCCTTGGGCGGCTTTCCTGTTTCGAATCGAGGGCTCAGTCAGTGACCAACGCCGGCTTCGGCCGACTGCTCAGGGTGGTGCCCACCGAGGCGACGATGATCGCGCCGATGGCGATCCATTGGTGCGAAGTCAGTTGCTCGCCGAGGAAGAACAGGCCGGACAGTGCGCCGAACGCCGGCTCGATGCTCATCAGGGTGCCGAAGGTACGTGCCGGCAGGCGGGTCAGCGCGATCATTTCCAGGGTGTAGGGCAAGGCGCTGGAGAGGATCGCCACCCCCAGCAGCGCCGGGAACAGGCTGATATCGAACAGCGCCATACCGCTGTGCGCCAGGCCAATGGGCGCCACGCAGATCGCCGCGATGCTGATGCCCAATGCCGCGCCCTGCGCGCCCAGGTCATTGCCGGCGCGCTGGCCGAAGATGATGTAGAGCCCCCAGCAAACACCCGCTCCCAGCGCCAGCGCGGCGCCCTTGGGGTCGATGCCGTTGCCGAAGTCGGCGATCGGCAACAGCAGGCCCAGGCCGACCACCGCGATGGCGATCCACAGGAAGTCGATCGGCTTGCGCGAATAGAACAGCGCCACCGCCAGCGGCCCGGTGAACTCCAGGGCCACGGCGACCCCCAGCGGGATGGTCTGAAGCGCCATGTAGAAAGTCAGGTTCATCAGGCCCAGGGTCACGCCGTAGATGAACAGCGGCTTGAGCGGCTTGCCACGCAGCGAGACGCGCCACGGGCGCAGGATCGCCAGCAGGATAATCGCCGCGAAGATCAGCCGCATGGCGGTCACGCCTTCGGCGCCGAGCACCGGGAACAGGCTCTTGGCGACCGACGCGCCGGTCTGGATCGAAGCCATGGAGACGATCAGGATGAGGATGGGAAAAACGGCAGTAATAAAACGAGAGCGAGGCATGGTGCGGACCTGGACAGGCGTTGCAACGGTGGAAAAATCTTGATTGACTGTTATGCGCAACATAATGCGCAAAAAGGCCAGAATGAGCAATATACTGCCCACCACCATCGAGCGCCCCAGCGTGCTGGTTCACGTCGCCGATAACGTGAAGACGCACCGCCGCGGCGCCAGTCTCAGCCAGGAAGCACTGGCCAAGGCGTCGGGCGTCAGCCGGCGGATGCTGGTCGGCATCGAGAGCGGCGACACCAACGTCAGCCTCGCCACCCTCGACCGCATCGCCGCCGCCCTGCATGTCACCTTCGCCGATCTGGTCCGCCCGCCGTCCACCGGCGGCCTTTCCCGCGTCGACGCCGTCGCCTGGGGCGGCGAGCAGGCCGACAGCCGCGGCACCCTCCTCGCCAGCACCCCCGCCTCTCGGCAGGCCGAACTCTGGCACTGGGCGCTCGCGCCCGGCGATAGCTACAACGCAGAACCGGACGCCGAAGGCTGGTACGACATGGCCTATGTGATCGAAGGCCGGCTGACCATCGTTCTCGCCGAAGGGACGGTGGAGGTCGAGGCTGGCGGATTCCATGTGTTCAAGAGCAACCAGCCGTTTTCCTACCAGAACCATGGGGATGTGCTGGTGCGGTTTGTGCGGAACGTTGTGAACTGAGCTTTCACGTTCGGTGTGTATGCGCCGCATCGGCGCGTGCTGAAACTTCTTCTTTCGCCCCCTCGGGCGAGTCACTTTCTCAAACGCCAGAAAGTAACCAAAGGGCTTGCCCCTCCATCCGGTTTTTCGCTTGGGGCGAAAAATACCCTCGTTGAATCGAAGTTTCAGGGGCACGCTGCGAAGGGCCATCCCTGGCCCATCGCAGCTCTCGCGACATCCATGTCGCTCAACCCCTGAAACTCCGATCCAACGAGACCTCCTGAAAGGGGCCGTCCGGAGTGCGCGGACGTTTCTCTGGAAATCCTCGAGAACCAAAGAACAAGGCCTGCATCAAGCGGGCCTTCATCATTAGTACGCAGGGTGCATAACCCGGAACGGGTTATCCATCGATGCCAGCACGGCGGATAACGATGGCGCATATGCGCCCTACGGTTTGTGCCGTGAGGTTCGCGAGCAAGGACTAGGCGTCCCCCTTGGTCCTACAGAGAGCCCCACTTGTCAGACCAGCACCAACAAAAAAGGCCCGCACTAAGCGGGCCCTTCTTACTCACACCAGCGGTCAGCTACCCTGCGGCATCTCCCCCCGCGCCAGGCGCGCATTGATGTCGGCAATCACTGCCGGCAGTTCGGCGATGGTGTCGATCAGGTAGTGCGGGCGCGAGCCCTCGAACATCTGGCCGATGCGGCGGCGTTCCTGGTCCAGCTTCTCCGCCGGCAGCGCCTTGTACTGCTCGTAGGTCAGGCCCAGGGCGTTGCCCGAGCAGGTCAGCGCGACGGTCCACATGCCGGCGCTGCGGCCTTCGAGGATGCCCGGCCAGGTGTCGTCGACCTTCACGCAGGCCGCCACGTCGTTGATGCCCAGGGCGATCACGTTGGCCAGCGCCTGTGCCGGGTGCGGGCGGCCGTTGGGCACTTCATCGGTCGCCACCACATGGTCGGCGACGTAGCCGTTGGTTTTGGCCAGGGCGACGACCTTCTCCATCACCACCGCCGGGTAGCCGGAGCAGGAACCGATCTTCAGCCCGCCTTTGCGCAGGGTGGCGATGGCGTCCAGTGCGCCGGGAATCAGCGCCGAGTGCTCGGCGATCTTCTCGATCTGCAGCGGCATGAAGCGCTCATAGATGGCGGTGACGTCATCGTCGGTGGGCAGGTGGCCGAAAGCGGCGCGGTAGCGTTCGCCGATGGCCGGAATGTCGCACAGGGTGCGGATGTGGTCCCACTTGCCCATGCCCATCGGGCCACGGGCTTCTTCCAGGCTGACCTGCACGCCGAACTCGGCGAAGGCCTCGACGAAGATCTGGGTCGGCGCGAAGGAGCCGAAGTCGACCACGGTGCCGGCCCAGTCGAGGATGACGGCTTGCAGTTGCTGGGGTTGCTGGTAATTCATGGCGTTCAATCCTGTGAGAATTCGGGCGGGCGTCAGATTTCGAAGACTTCCATTTCCTTCAGCGTCTCGGCGATGGCCGCGACGGCGGCGCGCATGCCGCTGGCGT
Organism: Pseudomonas sp.; assembly: GCF_002796985.1. Lineage (GTDB taxonomy): Bacteria > Pseudomonadota > Gammaproteobacteria > Pseudomonadales > Pseudomonadaceae > Pseudomonas. Next base: position 329,257 of record NZ_PEKX01000004.1, read on the forward strand.
CGACCTGACCGATGCAACCGACGCGGAAGGTTTCCACCTGGGTCAGCTTGCCCGGGTAGAGGATGAAGCCCTTCTCGCGCACCCGGCCGTAGAACTCGGTGAAGGTGTAGCGAGCGTCACGCGGGGCATGGAAGGTGACGATGATCGGCGCCTGGATCTCCGCCGGCAGGAAGCTGCGGAATCCCAGCTCGGCCATCTCCGCCAGCAGAGTCTGGCAATTGTTTGCGTAACGCTGATGACGGGCCGCGAGACCGCCCTCTTCCTCGTACTGGCTCAGCGCTTCGTGCAGCGCGGCGACCACATGGGTCGGCGGGGTGAATCGCCACTGGCCGGTCTTGGCCATGTAGGCGTGCTGGTCCTGCAGGTCCATGGACAGCGAGTGGCAGTTGCCGGCGCTGGCATTCAGGGCGGTACTGCGGGCGAAGACGAAGCCCATGCCCGGCACGCCTTCCAGGCACTTGCCGGAGGCGGCGATCAGCGCGTCGAAGGGAATGTCGCGGGCATCGATATCCAGTGCGCCGAAGGAACTCATGGCATCGATGATCAGGCGCTTGCCGTGGGACTCGATGACCTTGGCGATGTCGGCCAGCGGGTTGAGGATGCCGGTGCTGGTTTCGCAGTGGATCAGCGCGACGTGGGTGACGCTCGGGTCTGCGCTGAGCAGGCGGTCGACATCGGCGGCGGTGGTCGGCACGTCTTCTTCGGTTTCGAAGGTGCTGAATTCGCGGCCGATCACCTGGCAGATCTTCGCCAGGCGTTTGCCGTAGGCGCCGTTGATCAGCACCAGCACCTTGCCGTCACGCGGCACCAGGGTGCCGATGGCGGCTTCGACGGAGAAGGTGCCGCTGCCCTGCAGCGGTACGCAGGTATGGGTCGCTTCGCCGTGGATGATCGCCAGCAGGCGCTTGCAGACGTCGGCGGTCAGGTCGTTGAAGTCGCGGTCCCAGGAGCCCCAGTCGACCATCATGGCGCGACGGGTGCGGGGGGACGTGGTCAGCGGACCGGGAGTCAGCAGAATGGGGGCTCGCTCGGCAGTGCTCATGCTCGATTCCTCTATTTTTGGGAACGTCGTCAGGGCGGAATTCGGTTGGGCCGGGCGGGTTCGTCGCGGCCTGGGCATAACTTGCCGACGGGGAAGATATCGTTCAAATTGTTTATCACGATGCACTGCATAAGCCGGACATATACCTCATGAACCTCTTCCAGCTCCGCGCCTTCGACGCCGTCGCCCGCGAACGCAGCTTCACCCGCGCCGCCGAGCGCCTGTTCATCAGCCAACCGGCCGTGACCGGGCATGTGAAAGCGCTGGAAGAGCACTACCAGGTCAACCTGTTCCGTCGCACCGCACGGGGCGTGGAGCTGACAGAAGATGGCGTGCGACTCTCAGCGATCAGTCGCACATTGTTCGCCCTGGCGGAGGAAGCCGAGGCCATGCTCGACGCCAGCCGCGAGCTGGTGACCGGGCGCATCGAAGTGGCCGCTGACGGCCCGCACCTGGTGATGCCGATGCTCGCCCGGCTGCGCGCGCGCTACCCCGGCATCACCGTCAACCTGCGCCTGGGCAACGCGCAGGAAACCCTCGCCGCGCTGATGGACGAACACGTCGACATCGCCGTGCTGACCGAGGTGGAGCCACGCGCCGGGCTGTTCCTGCGCGAGCTGGTGGAGTCGCGCATCTGTGCCCTGGTGCCGGCCAGCCATGCCTGGAGCGAGCACGCTGGCGAGCTGCCCCTGGGCGAGCTGGACCAGCAGATCATGGTGCTGCGCGAGCCGGACTCCATCACCCGCCGTACCTTCGATACGGCCTGTTCGGCACAGTCGGTCGCACCCCGCGTGCTGCTGGAGCTGGACAGCCGCGAGGCGGTGACCGAAGCGGTGGCGGCGGAGCTGGGGATCGGCATCGTGTCGTCGCTGGAGGTCAGCCCGGACCCACGGGTGAAGGCAATTCCGCTGGGTGGCGATGGGCTGCTCAACCGCCATGCCATCGGCTGCCTGGAGCGGAGACGGGGGTTAAGGGTGGTGAGTGCGTTTCTGGAGTTGGCGGAGGGATGACGGAACGTTCGGAGGGATGCGGTTCGCGAGCAAGCTCGCTCCTACAGGTCGGCCGTGAGTCGAGGGGCATTTCGTAGGAGCGAGCTTGCTCGCGAACAGCCGCCCTACTCCACCGGCAAATCTTCCTTCACCAGATCGAGAAAGGTCGCCACGATCCGCCGGGTGCTCTGCTCGCGCAGGCATACCAATGTCTCGCTCATGCGCCAGTGACAGTCGAGGATCGGCAGCGCATGCACCCGCGCATCCGCCCCAAGCTCTGCGGCCGAAACCACGCCGACACCAATCCCCACCGCCACCGCTTCCAGCGATGCCTCACGGCCTTCCACCTCGATGGCCGGGCGGATGCGCAGGCCGGCGCGGGCCATTTCCGCTTCGAGCATCTGCCGGGTCACCGAGCCCTGCTCCCGTAGCACCAGCGGCGTGTCGTCGAGGTCGGCCAGTTCGATGGATTCGCGCCCGGCCCAGGGATGGCTGCGGCCGACGAAGGCAACGATGGGATCGCTGCGCAGGGTGAAGGTCAGCAGTCGCTCGTCCTGTACCTCGCGGCCCAGCAGCGCCAGGTCCGCTTGATAGTCGAACAGGCGCTGCAGGGACTCGTCGGTGTTGCCCGTTTCCAGCTTCACGCGGATGCCCGGATGGCGCTGGCAGAAGCGCGCGATCTGCGGCAGCACGTGCACCGGCGCATCCACTGCCAGGGTCAGGCTGCCGGTCTGCAGCGCGCTGGATTCCTGCAATAGCTCCTGGGCCTCGGCCTCGATCACGAACAGCCGCTGGGTCACCGCCAGCAGGCGTTCGCCCAGTTCTGTCAGGCGCACCGAGCGCTTGTTTCGGTGGAACAGCAGCACGCCATAGCGCTCCTCCAGCTTGCGCACCTGGTCGGACACCGCCGGCTGGGTGAGGAACAGGCGCTCGGCGGCACGGGTGAAGCTGCCGTGCACGGCGACCGCGTGGAAGGCCTTGAGCTGAGCGTGGGAAACGGACATGGGCGCGCCTCTGCGGGAAGGTTCTGACCGACTTTCCGCCATCGGACGGAAAGCGACTACGAGGTCATTCGCACGAAACACTAGCGTCATGGCCCGTCGACATACAAGCCCAGCTTATTTTTGAAATCTGATAAATCGATTTCAGTTATTTATCCGAACTTGTTTCCATCCCTCCACCGCCGCTGAACCCGAAGTGTTCAGCGAAGGCACAGAACAGCTCCAACGCTTCTGACCCGCACCGCAAAGACGGTGCGACGTGCTCCTACAAGAAGAACAAGAAAGGCGTTCCCCACTGACTGCCGGCACATACAACAACAACGAGGTCAGATCATGCTCAACCCTCACGGCACCGCTTCGCCGCGCTCCTCGATCTCACGCTGGAAATGGCAGATATTCGCCATTACCTGGCTGGCCTACGCGGCCTTCTATTTCACCCGCAAAGCCTTCTCGGTCGCCAAGCTCGGCATCGCCGAAGACCCCAGCTTCCACCTCGACAAGATCGCGATGGCCAACCTCGACGCCATCTACCTCACCGCCTACGCCGTGGGCCAGTTCACCTGGGGCGTATTTGCCGACCGCTACGGCCCGCGCGTGGTGGTGTTCGGCGGCCTGCTGATCTCGGCCGCCGCCGCGCTGGTGATGGGCAGCTTCGCCACCCTGCCGATCTTCGCCACCTGCATGGTGGTCCAGGGCCTGGCGCAGTCCACCGGCTGGTCGGGGCTGTGCAAGAACATCGGCAGCTTCTTCGCCACCCACGAACGGGGTCGCGTGCTCGGCCTGTGGAGCACCTGCTACGCCTTCGGCGGGCTGGTCGCCTCGCCCTTCGCCGGCTGGTGGGCTTACGAGGTGTTCGGCACCTGGCATGCGGCCTTCTATTCCACCGCCGCCGTGGTCGGTGGAGTCGCCATCCTGTTCCTGCTGCTGCAACGCAACCGCCCGCAGGACGTTGGCCTGCCGCCGGTTGAGGCCGATGTGCAGCAACCCGAGGCGGTGAACTACGCCGGCTTCAAGCATGAAGGCGAGAACGGCAAATCCCTGCGCATCCTCGGCAAGGTGCTGCGCAACCGCACGGTGCTGACCCTGGGGCTGGCCTACTTTCTGCTCAAGCCGGCGCGCTACGCGATCCTGCTGTGGGGCCCGGTGATCGTCTACGAACGCATGCCCGGCCTGGGCAAGGTGGGTGCGGCGATCCTGCCGTCGGCCTTCGAGGTCGCCGGGCTGCTCGGGCCGATCCTGATCGGCTATGCCTCCGACCGCATCTTCGGCGCACGGCGCATGCCCGCCTGCGTGATCAGCCTGCTCGGCCTGACGGTGTGCCTGGCGCTGTTCGTCCCGGCCATGCAGACCGGTAGCAGCCTGCTGGTGCTGGCCCTGCTGTTCATGATGGGCCTGACCCTGTACGGACCGGACTCGATGATCAGCGGCTCCGCCGCCGTGGACTTCGGCACCGGCGAGGCGGCCGGCACCGCGGCAGGCTTCGTCAACGGCTGCGGCTCCATCGGCGCGATCCTCGGTGGCCTGCTGCCCGGCTACTTCGATACCTACACCGTGTTCATCGGCTTCACCGTCACCGCGCTGATCGCCGCCGGCATCCTCATTCCGCACTGGAACAGCCGCCCGGAAGCCACCGAGCAGCAGCCAGACACCAGCGACCAATCCCGGCTGAACGCACGCCCCGTGCGTTCCTGAGTCCTGCTTACCCCTCACCGGCCGGCTGAGGGAATGGGCGAGGCGCCCCGCGCACCTCGCCCTTTTTTCGTTTGCTGTACACATCCGGAACCACGGATGGGCTTGTGCCATGAGTCGCGCATTAATAATATTGATTATCATTTAAAAAATATTCCGGCTGGACATCCTTGTGAGCACTTCCAACCTCGACGCGGTCTTCCTGGCCCAGCGCCTGCCTTTGCTGCGCACGCTCGTCCGGATGGTGAAGAACCCGAGCATCGCCGAAGACCTGGTGCAGGAAACCTACCTGCGCGTCGCCCGCACCCTGCTGGAACGGCGCATCGACCACCTGGAACCCTTCCTCTTCCAGACCGGCCGCAACCTCGCCCTGGACCACCTGCGCCACCTGCGCATGCAGTCGCGGACCCTGCTCGAGGATGTGCCTTTCGACGTGGTGCAGGCCGTGCCTGCTCCGGGCTCCAGCGCCGAGGATCAACTGCATGCGGAAAAGTTGCTGGAACGCCTGGGCGCCACCCTCGGGCAACTGAGCGAGCGCCAGCAGCGCATCTTCATCCTCAGCCGCCTGCATGGCTGTGGCTACGCGGAGATCGCCGAGCAACTCGACGTCTCGCCCAGCACGGTGCAGAAGGAGCTGAAGCTGATCATGGCGATCTGCGTCGGACTGCTCAGCCGCCTCGAGGGAACGGTATGACCGACTACCGTTCCGCAGCCGATTCGACAACAATGCGCGGCTCGCACTCCCCAGACCGCCCCGAGGACCGTCCCTTGCCCCACTCCACGCCGCCCGATGAGCAAGCGATGGCCGAAGCCCTCGACTGGCTGATCCTCGAGGACGACATGGACGCCGCTACCCGCGAGCGCTTCGACGCCTGGCTTGCCGCCAGCGCAGGCAATGCGCGGGCTTACCAGCGGGTGCGCGATGCCTGGCAGTCGCCGTTGCTGCCAGTCGCCGCTGCGCATCTGGAGATAAAACGGGCGCAGGAAACGGTCCGCCCGCGGCATCATCGTCGACGTTTCTGGAAACCGCTCGCCACCGCCGCCGCCCTGGTGCTCGCAGTGGGTGTCGTGGTGCAGGGCGACCTGCTGACGCGCCTGCGCGCCGACCACCTCACCGCCGTCGGCGAGCGGCAGAAAGTCCGGTTGGCCGATGGCTCGAACGTGTTGCTCAACACCGATACCGCGCTCTCCAGCCGGGTCGATGATCAACAGCGCGTCGCCCGCCTCTACCGCGGCGAAGCCTTCTTCGACGTGGCCCACGACCGCAGCCGCCCCTTCGAGGTGGAAGCCGGGCCGGTGCAGGTCACGGTTCGCGGCACCGCGTTCGCCGTGCGTTACCTGGGCAACGAGGCGGAAGTCAGCGTGCAGCGCGGCGAAGTGGACCTGCGCACGCGGCTGGACGACGCCCGCGTCAGCCTCGGCGCCGGCGACAGCATCCGCGTCGGCCCGCAAGGCTTCGGCGAGCGCCAGCACGGCGCCGAAGCCGATGCCCAGCTGGCCTGGGTGAAGGGCCGCCTGGTGTTCGAGAACTGCCCGCTCAGCCAGGTGCTGGCCGAACTGCGCCGCTACTACCCCGGCTGGATCGTCAACACCAACGAGCGCCTGGACAACGTCAGCGTCACCGGAAACTGGCGCCTGGACGACCCACTGGGCGTGGCCCGTTCGCTGGCACAGATCACCTCCGCCGAGCTGCACGAATACCCGAAACTGCTGATCCTCAATTGACCTGCTCCCACTGAACAGAAAGTTTTTTTACGCGATTTGAAAGGCCCGTTCGTTTAGTCAGAAGCCAATGCAATAGATTCGCATTTACGAATGCGAACAAAGACTGACTAAGAGAGCCCCTCGATGACCCTTGCTTCTTCGCGTGCCCCGCTGCGCCGGCTGTCCGCGCCGGCCAGCATTTCGCTGCTCGCCCTGTCCATCGGCCTTGCCAGCCTGCCGGCCACTTCCGCCATCGCCGCCGAAGCCAGCCAGACCCAGGCCGGCTACCGCTTCGACATCGCCCGCCAACCGCTGCCCCAGGCACTCAACGCGTTCAGCGCGGTGACGGGCTGGCAGGTCGGAGTGGCCGGCGACCTGGCTGACGGCGTGGAATCCCCTGGCGTCAGCGGCCGTCTGCCAGCCGAGCGCGCGTTGAAGTCCCTGCTCGGCGGCACTGGCCTCAGCGTGCGCCAGCTCGGCCCGCGCAACGTGGTGCTGGAGCGCAACCTCTCCTCCGTTGCCGAGATGCAGCCGCTCACCGTCACCGCCACCCGCCAGGCGCAGAGCGTCACCTCGGTACCGAGCACGGTCAACGTGGTGGGCCGCGAAGAGCTGGACCGCAAGAACGTCAACACCATCAAGGAACTGGTGCGCGACATGCCCGGCGTTTCCGTCGGCGGCACCGGCAACCGCGCCGGCATCACCGGCTACAACATCCGCGGCATCGACGGCGACCGCGTGCTGACGCAGATCGATGGCGTCGAGATTCCCAACAGCTTCTTCAACGGCCCCTACGCGCAGACCGAACGCAACTACGTCGACCCGGAAATCATCAAGCGCGTGGAAGTGCTGCGCGGCCCCGCCTCTGCCCTTTACGGCAGCAATGCCATCGGCGGCGCGGTGAGCTACTTCACCCTCGACCCGGACGACATCATCAAGGATGGCCAGGACGTCGGCGCACGCCTGAAGACCGGCTACAGCTCCGCCGACGACAGCTGGCTGACCTCCGCCACCGTCGCCGGCCGCCACGATGCCTTCGACGGCCTGCTGCACCTGAGCCAGCGCAACGGCCACGAGACCGAGTCCTACGGCAGCACCGGCGGCACCGGTCTGTCCCGCACCGAAGCCAACCCCGAAGACGTCCGCACTACCAACGTGCTGGCCAAGCTGGGCTGGAACTACGCCGAAGGCAGCCGTTTCGGCCTGGTCTACGAGAAGTACAAGGACGACGTCGACACCGACCAGAAGAGCGCCTACGGCGGCCCGTACTTCAATGGCGCGCCGACCATCCCGGACAGCATGCTGCCCGGCGGCATGTACCAGTGGCGCACCGGCAACGACACCATCACCCGCGAGCGCTTTGGCCTTGAGCACCAGATGCTGCTGGACAGCGCGGTGGCCGATCACCTGAAGTGGAGCTTCAACTACCAGATCGCCAAGACCGACCAGAGCACCGACGAGTTCTACTACCCCATGACCCGCAAGGTGCTGCGCACCCGCGAGACGCAGTACAAGGAACGCCAGTGGGTGCTCGACCTGCAGATGGACAAGGCCTTCGCCCTGGGCGACACCGACCACCTGCTGACCTACGGCACCACGCTCAAGCGCCAGAAAGTCACCGGCTACCGTGAAGGCGACGCCACCTGCCTGGCGGTGAGCCGCACCTGCACCGTCGTTGGCGCGCCCAGCCCGGTCGCCTCCGACCACCTGACCCGCAGCAGCGACTTTCCCGACCCGACCATCGACACCTACGCGCTCTTCGCCCAGGACGAGATCCGCTGGAACGACTGGACCTTCCTGCCCGGCCTGCGCTACGACCATACCCGCCTGAACCCGCACATCACCGAGGAGTTCCTGCGCACCGTCGACCAGAGCGGCGAAGGCGAGGTCAGCGGCGAAGACAAGAGCTGGCACCAGCTCTCGCCCAAGCTCGGCGTAACTTACGCGTTCAACGACAACTACCTGTGGTACGGGCAGTACGCCCAGGGCTTCCGTACCCCGACCGCCAAGGCGCTCTACGGTCGCTTCGACAACCCCACCACCGGCTACCGCGTGGAGCCCAACCCGGACCTGGACCCGGAACGCAGCCAGAGCTACGAGACTGGCCTGCGCGGCCACTTCGAGGAAGGCTCATTCGACGTCGCGGCCTTCTATAACAAGTACCGCGACTTCATCAACGAAGACGCCATCACCCCCGGCTACTCCGAACCGACCTTCACCAGCAACAACATCAAGCACGCCATCATCAAGGGCGTGGAGCTCAAGGGGCGCCTGGAACTGGGTGCCTTCGGCGCGCCGCAGGGCCTCTACACCAAGGGCTCGGTGGCCTATGCCTATGGCCGCAACAAGGACACTGGCGAGCCGATCAACAGCGTCAACCCGCTCACCGGCGTGTTCGGCCTGGGCTACGACGAACAGGCCGGCCGCTACGGCGCCCTGCTCGACTGGACCCTGGTCAAGCGCAAGAACCGCGTCGACGACAGCCAGTTCAACGCCCCCGATGGCACCAGCAGCCAGTTCAAGACACCGGGCTTCGGCATCCTCGACCTGACCGGCTACTACCAGTTGACCGACGACCTGACCCTCAACGCAGGGCTCTACAACCTCACCGACAAGAAGTACTGGCTGTGGGATGACGTGCGCGGCTACGACGGCGTCGGCGAAGCCTCGGTACTGGCCCCGGCCAACCTCGACCGCCTGACCCAGCCGGGCCGCAACTTCGCGATCAACCTGGTGTGGGATATCTAGAGCGCAGACACGCAACTCCGCTGTCTGCAATGTTCGCGAGCAAGCTCGCTCCTACAGAAAGCGCCATACCTGTAGGAGCGAGCTTGCTCGCGAACCCGCCCCGGCAACACCCCTTGCCCCCCGACAATCTTTACGCATTCCCCGAACTCGTTCGTCTCGTCTGTAAAGACCTGTAATTTCAAGGAATTGGACATGACCACCCTGGAACTTCCCGCGCTGCGCTCGCAGCGTCTGAACGCGCTGACCCACACCTCCCACGAGCGTCTCGACCATGCCGTGAAGGCCCGCGAGCCTTTCTCCAACCGCGAGCGCTTCGCCCGCTTCGTGGTCGCCCAGTACCTGTTCCAGTCCGAGCTGCAAGCCCTGTATCAGGATGCCGAACTGAGCAAGATCTTCCCCGACCTGCCGCAGCGTTGCCGTGCCGAACAGGCTCGCCTGGACCTCGCCGACCTCGACACCGAAGTGCCCGCCCCGGTCGCCGGTGCCATCAGCCAGCCAAGCCAGGCCCACGCCCTGGGCTGGCTGTTCGTCTCCGAAGGCTCCAAGCTCGGCGCCGCCTTCCTGATCAAGCGCGTCGCCGCGCTGGGCCTGGACGAGAACACCGGCGCCCGCCACCTGGGCGAGCCCGAAGGCGGCCGCGCCGAAGGCTGGAAAAGCTTCACCCGTACCCTCGACGGCCTGGAGCTGAGCGACACCGAAGAGCGCGAAGCCGAGGCCGGTGCCATCGCCGCTTTCGAGCGTTTCACCCAACTGCTGCAACACAGCTACGACAGTGCTCCCGCCACCGTCTGAAGCCATCCAGCGCGCGCCGGTCGAGCCGGCGCGCGCCAAGCCTTTCGGCCCGGCCCGCTCACGGCTGGCAAGGCTGGTCTTTGCGCTGCTGGCATACGCCAGCCTGGGCGTGGGCATGGTGGGGTTGGTGGTACCGGGACTGCCGACCACCGAATTCGTCCTGCTCGCTGCCTGGGCTGCGTCGAAGAGTTCACCGCGTCTGTCCGCCTGGCTGGAAAACCACCGGCTGTTCGGACCCATCCTGCACAACTGGCGCAATGGCCGCGCCGTGGCCCGCCGCGCGAAGATCAGCGTCAGCCTGGCGATGCTCGCCGCCCTGGCAATCATGCTGATCACCCTGCCCCACGGCCTGTGGTTGTACGCAGTGATTCTCGGCATGGCGGTTGGCAACCTGTGGATCTGGTCGCGCCCGGATACGCCCAGGCCGTAGCCAGGGCGCGGTAGCGGATTTATGCTGGAGGTCCGATTCCGCACTCTTGTCACGAGCCATGAACCAGCCCACCAGCAAAGTCGACGCCGTCCTCGCCGAAGCCCAGCGCCGCCGCGAAACCAGCTACCGCGAAAAAGCCCTGAAGATGTATCCCTGGATCTGCGGCCGCTGCGCCCGCGAATTCAGCGGCGTGCGCCTGCGCGAACTGACCGTGCACCACCGCGACCACAACCACGACAACAACCCCGAAGACGGCTCCAACTGGGAGCTGCTCTGCCTGTTCTGCCACGACAACGAGCATCAGCGGCAGGTGGACCTGCACTACCAGACCGGCAATGACGCGGGCGCGACAGGGCCGAAGGTCACCCACAAGGGGTTGGCCGGGCTGGCGGACCTGCTGAAGAAGAAGGACGGCGGGGAGGCCTGAGACCACCCGTGAATTCCGGGCGCATCCGCACCCCCGCACACAAACCGTCACCTGAGGGCCCACTCGCTGTAGGAGCGACTGTCGTCTTCCGGGAAGTCCGTGCCTGCGAATACCCTCACCCCAGCCCTCTCCCAGAGGGAGAGGGGGTAGATCGTGCCGGCTGACGCTGTAGTTTCATCCTGCACCGAACGGTCCCCTCTCCCTTCGGAGCGGGGCGCGCAGCCAGGGTTAGGGAGAGGGCAGACCCCGTGCAAGATTCAAGGTAGGAGCGGACTCCGTCCGCGATAGGTCCGCATCGCGCCGGAAACCATCGCGGACGGAGTCCGCTCCTACGCAAGCCACGCTCCTGCGTTGGTTGATCAGCGCAGCCCGGCAACGATCTCCAGCGAGCGCAGGCGCAGCTCGTGGTCGTAGATGTCGCTGGTGAAGATGATCTCGTCCACACCGGTCTGCTCCAGCAGGACTTCCAGGCGGCTGCGCACCTTCTCAGGACCGCCGATCACCGCCAGGCCGAAGAAATTCCCCACCGCGTCCTGCTCATGGGGCAGCCACAGGCCGGCCATGCTCTTCACGGGTGGTCTCTGCTTCAGGCTGTCGCCACGGATCAGCGCCAGCACACGCTGGAAGGCCGTCGTCGCCAGGTACTCGGCTTCCTCATCGGTCGGCGCGGCCACCAGTGGCACGCCGATCATGGCGTAGGGCTTGTCGAGCACCGCCGAGGGCTGGAAGTTCTCGCGGTAGATACGCAGCGCGTCATGCAGATAGCGCGGCGCGAAGTGCGAGGCAAAGGCGTAGGGCAGCCCCTTTTGCGCGGCCAGATGCGCACTGAACAGGCTGGAACCCAGCAGCCAGATCGGCACGTTGGTGCCCTCCCCCGGAATCGCCAGTAGCGACTGCTGCGAACGACGCGGGCCAAGGAGCATTTCCAGCTCGGCCACTTGTTCGGGGAAGTCCGCGCCATCGCCCAGGCGATCGCGGCGCAGCGCGCGCATGGTCGCCTGGTCGGCGCCGGGCGCGCGGCCCAGGCCCAGGTCGATGCGGCCGGGATAAAGGGTTTCCAGGGTGCCGAAGTTCTCCGCCACCACCAGCGGCGGATGGTTGGGCAGCATCACCCCGCCGGAGCCGACGCGGATGCGATCGGTCTTGCCGGCGATGTGGCCGATCAGCACGGCGGTGGCCGAGCTGGCGATGCCGTCCATGTTGTGGTGCTCCGCCAGCCAGTAGCGGCTGAAGCCCAGTTTCTCGACGTGACGGGCCACCGCGACAGCGTTGTTCAACGCCTCGGCAGCGGTGCCCTGATCGCGCACGGGCACCAGGTCGAGCATGGAGAAGGCAGTATCTGACAGGGACTTCATAGGCACTCCGATTCGGGTCACACTGGCGCCGCCTGAAGCGGCGCGGTGGACATGACTTTGAGCGTGACTCTATCGGTGCCCGCCGGGCCTGGCCACTCGTCGGGATCGATAGTATTCATGACTGCCAGTAATACAGCCCATGACACAAGGACGTTCCATGGTTCGCAAGGTTCTGCTTTCAGCGCTTTTCACCCTGCTTGTGAGCGCCGTGGCGGTGCAGTGGTTCTACATCGACTATCTGAAGCAACGACACGAAATCCGCCGCCAGCTCAGCTCCCACCTGCATGCCATTCAGATGTTGCAGGTCGCCCGCGAAGCCGCAGATCGAGACAACACCACGCGCAACGCACGACGCTCGATGATCATTGCCCAACAACTGGAAATCGCTCGGCTGGAACAATTGAGCAAGGACAGCGGCGTGGCTCTCAACGACCAGGCGCGTCAGATACTCGATCGTGTCGAACGCTATCGCAGCCCACCCGAAGGCACACAGCTGCTAGCGAAGTGACACAACCCTGTCACATCCCTCCGCCACAATCGCCCTTGCGCTGAAGGACCAGCGCCCCATCTCTACGGGAATCCGCCGGCAACCCTCCCCAGGCAACGGCGAAATCCTGTGGCCTACCAAGCAAAAAGCCCGCATCCATGCGGGCTTTTTGCTTGGTCATCGCCAGAAGCTTCAGTCGCGGTTCTTCACCATTTCAAAGAGCTTCAGGCGATCGCTGATTTCCTGCAGGGTGTGGCGGAACGGGTCGTGCCGTTCGCTGTGGGCCGGGTCGACGAAGTTCCACACGATCACTTCGCTGGAGGTCGGCAATTCGTCGCCCTCGTCGGTGGACTTGTCGCACAGGTCGATCAGGTAATCGAAGTGCTGGCCTCGGAATTCGTCGATGGACTTGCTGCGCAGGCCCTCGGCGGAGATCCCGGCGTGCTCCAGCACGTTGCGCGCGCGAGGGTCGATGGCGGTCGGGTGGATACCCGCGCTGAAGGCTTCGAAGTGCGCACCATCGGTGTGCCGCAGCAGCGCTTCGGCCATCGGCGAGCGGGCGTCGTTGGCGACGCAGACGAACAGGACTCGGCGTTTCTCGGTCATTACTACCTCGGCACAGGGGTCGGCTATGCGCCCCTTATACGTCAGGTTTTATGACAGGGCCGTGTCAGCAGCATGAAGGCTCACATACTGGTGTGCACCGCGCCGAAGCTGCCCAGCTCGTAGCCGCCCAGGTTGACGAAGAACAGCTGCTGCTCGCCCGGCCGCTCTTGCGCGGCCCCGAGCCAGAACCGGCCGCGTGCCTGCCGTTGTAGCGTGCAACGGTGGCTGCACTAAGCTTGGGATGTCCGCACGGCCGCGAGCCGCGCCCGCCTTCGTCTGGGAGACGCCATGAAATCGCTACTGATCGCCGTATCGCTGTTGATCGTCGTGCAGCCCGCCGTTGCCGCCATCCCCATGCTCAACTATGACTGCCCCAACGATATCCAGATCCACACCGACGAGGGGGGGCCGGTCTACATCAATGGTCAGGAAGCCAAGGTCACGCAGAGCACCGACAGCACCGTGGTCGCCAAGGGCGAAGGCGTGACCATACAGATCAGCACCAACGACGACGGCACTGTCAGCGTTTCCTACACCGGCCCGGACGGCGACAGCGGCGTTTGCGACCCCGCCGAGGGCGACTGATTCAGTTGTTTGGCGCTCGCCCGAGGCAACGCTGGTAGCGCTCGTCCACGCGCTGGGCGAACCAGGCGGTGGTGAGCTGGCGGGTGATCTTCGGGCTGTGCAGCGTGATGCCCGGCAGCATCGCCCGTGGCATCGGTTTGCCGGCGGAGCGTTCGGCCAGCGCGAAGACCTTGGTGTAAAGCTCCGACTTGGTGAACTCCGGCTTGTCGCCCAGTTCCAGGTCGCGGCGGATGTCCCGCTCGTTCATGCCCAGTTTCGGCCCCAGGGTGCGCACCGCCTTCTCGGTGCTGCCGGCGTCGTAGCTGCCGTAGAGAATCAGGTCGCCATCCAGGGCCAGGGTGATGCCGGTGAGATCCGCCACCACGCGCTGGAACGCGGCGTTGCGGCTGGCGTACCAGCCGGCGTTGAAGTCGGCGAAACGGTACAGCTGGCGCGGGTAGTTCACCGGGTAGCCGAGCAGGTGGGCGATGCCGAAGTACATGCCGCCGCGACGGCTGAACACCTCGCGGCGGATGCTGCCGTCCACCGGGTACGGATAACCGTCGGCATGAGCCTGGGCGAACTCGATGCTGACCTGCATCGGCCCGCCGGTATGCACCGGGTTGAAACGGCCGAACAATTGCTGGCCCAGCGGTACGCCGCCGATGAAGTCATCGAATATCGCGCTCAATTCCCGCTCGGTTTTCGCACTCGCCAGGCGCTGGCTGTAGCTGCGGCCATTCGGCGATTTCAGCGCCAGCGCGGTGTCGATGAGGAAACCCGGCACATGTATCTTGCTCGCACGCCGGTCGATCTCGGCGCGGGCGATCTTGCCCAGCCCCGGCACGGCAGGGTCAGCCTTGAAGTTGGATTCCTGCTCGGTAATTGCCACCACCGAGCAGAGGTTCTCGGTGGTCGCCGGAATGCGCTGGGTGGTGAAGGCGACCTGGATGTCCTTTGCCCAGCCCTGGCGGTCGGACGCGCCAGCCGGAATCAGCCTGGTCAGCTTGCCGCGTACTTCTTCCGGGGTCGGCTCCGGCACGCTGGGCGCGCGGCTGCCGCAACCGGCCAGCGCCAGCAGCGCGGCCACGCCCAGCAGGTGAATGCATCGTGATGAAGGCCTTTTCAGGCTGAGTGAATCCGCCGTCAGGGCAGCCGCAGTCATAGTCCGTTCCTTGCTTGAAGTCCGCCTACAGGACCTGTGCGCAGCGGCACAGGTTCCCCGGCATTGTCAGGCAAGCACGGATTTCAGCGCCAGGCCAGGCGTCGCAGGTTCAGGCTCCAGCCGCGTTGCATGCCGGCGGCGGCCAGCAGGATGGCGACCACGCCCAGCCATTGCAACGGGGTCAGGCGGTGGCCGAAGGCCAACCAGTCGACGAAGATCGCGGCGATCGGGTAGACGAACGACAGCGCGCCGGTCAGCGCCGTCGGCAGTTTCTGGATCGCGCCGTAGAGCAGCACATACATAAACCCGGTGTGGACGATGCCCAGCGTCGCCAGGCTGGCCCAGGCCGTGGTGGCCTGCGGCAGTGGCGACAGGGTCGCCCAGGGCGCCAGCAGGAGGACGCCGGTCACCGCCTGGATCAGCGCTATCAGGTGCGGCGGCACGCCGGTCAGGCGCTTGATGATCAGCGCCGCCACCGCGTACAGGGCCGCCGCTCCGAGCGCCAGGGCGATGCCGCCCAGGTAGTCGCTACCCACCTGCCCCGCTTCACCGTGCGCGCTGACGATGGCCAGCATGCCGACGAAGGAAACGCCGAGCCAGGCGAGTTTCTGCGCGGTGACCTTCTCGCCGAGGAACAGCGCGCCCAGCAATACCAGCAGGAACGGCTGCACGTTGTAGACCGCTGTACCGATGGCGATGGATGCCCGCGAGTAGGAACCGAACAGCAGCACCCAATTGCCGACGATGGCCGCGCCGCTGAGCAGCGCCAGGCCGAAGGTGGCGCGGGTGAGGATGCCGGGGCGCAGGAAGCCCATGACCGCGCAGATCACCAGGAGCGTCGCGGCGCCGAACACGCAGCGCCAGAACACCACGTCCAGCACCGGTTGGCCCGAGACAACCACCAACCAGCCGATGGTGCCGCAGATCAGCATGGCGCTGATCATTTCCAGGGTGCCGCGTTTGATCTGCTCGTTCATGGTTGACCTCCGCTCGTTGGAGACCAGTATGAACAGGCGGATTCGCACACTCCATCGCCTGGCGCAGGCGAAACAGGCTGATCACCTTTACTATCAAGGCAAATTACCGATACCACCTTTCGAGGCCGTCATGACCGATGAGATCGACCAACTGCTGATCACCGCACTGATGGAAGATTCGCGCCTTTCGCTCAAGGCGCTGGCCCAGGTCAGCGGCCTGAGCTCCCCCAGCGTGGCCGAACGCCTGCGCAAGCTGGAGGAGCGCCAGGTGATCACCGGCTACACGGTGAACGTCGACCCGCGCGCTTTCGGCTACCAGTTGCAGGCCATCGTCCGGGTGCGCCCGTTGCCGGGGAAACTGCAGGAGGTGGAAAAGCAGATCCTGGCGATCCCCGAGTTCACCGAGTGCGACAAGGTCACCGGCGAGGATTGCTTCTACGCGCGGATGTGCGTGCGCTCCATGGAGCAGTTGGACGAGATCCTCGATCACCTCAACGGCTTCGCCGAGACCAACACCGCCATCGTCAAGAAGAGCCCGGTGAAGCGGCGGTTACCGCCGATGGCGTGAATCCCGGCGTCCCAGCACAACGGCGAACCAATCGCGGACAGAGTCCGCTCCTCCCTGGATAGTTCTGTGTCGACCTCAGCCCTCTCCCTTCGGAGCGGGGCGCGCAGCCAGGGTCCGGAAGAGGGAAAACACTTGTGCGGGGCTTCAGAAGAAGACAGTTTTTCCTACGTATGACCACGTGCCGAAGTTGGCCCGCTCCTACAGGGGGATACCGTGCTATGCGGTTCGCGAGCAAGCTCGCTCCTACAGCTGCTCTTCGCACCCTGAAGACTTCCAGAGAAATATCCGCGCGCTCCGACTGCCCCGTTCAGGAGGCCTCGTTGGATCGGAGTTTCGGGGGTTGAGCGGCATGGATGCCGCGAGAGCGTTGTCGGGCCAGGGATGGCCCGTCAACGCGTGCCTCCGAAACTTCGATTCAACGAGGGAATTTTTCGCCTAAGCGAAAAACCGGATGTCCGGGGCAAGCCTTTTGGTTACTTTTCGGCGCTTGGAAAAGTGACTTGCCCGAGGGGGCGAAACCAGAACTCTCAGCGCACGCCGAAGCGGCGCTGGAACACCCAAGCCCAAGCATGCCAGCCGCAACTGGCACCCATACCAGCATTCGAGCAAGAACATACGCCGGCCCTGCCGGCGGATCGCGGGCAGGGCCGGCCCTTACGCTGTCCGCTGGAAAGAAAAAAGGCCCCTTGCGGGGCCTTTGTCGTTTGCGTGCTTAGCGCGAGGCTTTACGACGCAGCGCCGAGGGGCTGAAGTTGGAATCTTCCGGTGCCGGCTGGCTGAAGTCGGCGGTGCCGGGCTCTTCGTTGTCCAGCCACTGGATGCTGTAGCGGTGCGCCTGGAGGTCGTGGAAGGTGTCCAGTGCGGTCCATACCATCGGCTGCTCGTAGAAGCTCTTCAGGTACGCCTGCGACACACGCCACAGCTCACCACGGCCGTCGTACTGGTCGACCACGGCGGCGCCCCAGCTGTCCTCGTCGAGGTACAGGGTGCGACGCGAGTAGATGTGCCGTGCGCCAGGTTTCAGCTTGCCGTCCACCACCCACACGCGGTGCAGCTCGTAGCGGGTGTACTTGGGATTGATGTGGCCGGGGGTGAGCAGGTCCTTGTATTTAACCTCGGGGCTGGTGACCTGGTAGTTGTTGTAGGGGATGTAGATTTCCTTCTTGCCCACCAGGGTCCAGTCGTAGCGGTCCGGGGCGCCGTTGTACATGTCGGTGTCGTCGGCGGTGCGCAAGCCATCGGAGTCTTCGATGGGGGTGTCATAGGCCAGCGTCGGGGCGCGGCGCACGCGGCGCTGGCCGGGGTTGTAGCCCCAGGCCTGGCGCGGCTCCTTGACCTGGTCGAGGGTCTCCTGCACCAGCGCGCCGTTACCGGCCAGGCGGGCCGGGGCGGTGGTGAAGGTCATGTAGTAGAACAGCGTGTTGCCGAGCTTGTCGTAGCTGCCCTTGGGGTCGTAGAAGCGGAACAGCGCCTCGTCCTGCGAGGTCACCAGCGCGTAGGCGCCGTTGCGCTGCACGCCGGCCTGCGAGGAGCGTCGCACGATATAGGTGCCACGGTAGCGGGCGATGTGGTTCCACACCGCTTCGACGCCGCTCTGCGGGATGGGGAACGGCACACCGCCGTAGGCGTCGGAGAAGCCGTTGCCGCCTTCTACCAGTTTGGCGCTGGTGGCGTTCTTGAAGATGTTGTCGTAGACCCACTGCGGCGCGGAGCCGCTGCGATGGGTCGGGTACACCGGCATCTGGTAGGTGTCGGGGTAGGCGTTGAACAGGGCGATCTGCCCTGCCGTCAGGTTCGCCTTGTACTGATCGAGGTTGGCCTTGGTGATGACGAACTGCGGCTTCTCGCCGGGGAACGGGTCAACGTGGTGCGCGCCCGGTCCCTTGTAGCCGGCGGGCGCCGAGGTCAGGCCACCGCTCCAGGCGGGAATGGTGCCGGCGGCGTTGCCGGCCTTTTCCGCGCCCATGGGCGTCAGGCTGCTTTTCAGCTGGGCGGCCTGGTCGGCCGAGACGGCGGCACGCGCATCGGTGACGGCCAGGGCCGTCAGCGTGGCAAGGACGATCAGGGAACTCTTCTTGTACATGGTTCTCTCCGGATCAGAACGAGTATTTCGCGGTGATCGAGACGTTGTCGCGGTCGCGCATGGAGTTGCTGGAGCCGGCGCCGTAGTAGTTGGTGTACTGGGTGCCGACTTCGAAGGTGTTCAGGTAGCTGGCGTCGATACCGAGGGTGTAGGCCTTGCGCCCCTCGATGAAGTTGCCGGTGCGGTCGGAGTTGCCGCTGAAGTCTTCCTGGTACACGGCGTAGGGCGAGAGCTTCACCCCAGCGTAGACGTCGTTCCAGCTGCCGGTGAGCAGCAGGGTGTAGCCGTAGCTGTCGCGGCTGATCTGCACGTCATCATCGGCACCGCCAACGTAGGCCTTGTCCTGGGAGCCGACGAACTTGCGCTCGCTGCCGTCCCAGGCGGTGTACTTCAGGCTGCTGCCGCGGATGTGTTCGGAAGCCAGTTCCGCCACGCCGGTCATGGAGTCGAAGGTCAGGTGCGGGCCGAAGTTGTAGATGGTCGACAGCGAGATGTTGTAGGTCTCGGCGCGTTCGTAGTTCTCGAACAGCTCGCCACGGCACAGTTGCTTGCCGGCCACCGGGGCGCAGGCCTGGCCTGCGGGAGTGTTGGCATCGAACAGGTTGGTCTGCCCGAGCACGCCCTGGGTCAGCAGGTCACCCAGGAGGTCGTCGGTGGCGGAGATGCTGATCGGCATGTTCGGCCGGTAGGCAATTTCGCCGGACACCGAGGCGTCACCCAGCGTGGTGTTGAAGCTGAAGCCGTACATGCGGATGTCTTCGACATAGTCACGGCGTGCTTCGGCGTTGCTCGCCATGTCCAGCGTGGCCAGCCCCGGCACCGCATCGCCCAGGCCCAGCGGGCCGAGCAGCGAGTTGAGTTCGTCGACATCGACACCCTGGTAGCCGCGCAGGTCGACTGCGATCTGCGGTTCCTTGGCGTGGTAGTTGACGAAGTAGAAACCGAACTCGGTGGAATTCAGCTCCTCGGCGATGTAGCGGAAGGCCACGCCGAACTGCCCGCTGTCGCTGGCTTCGATATCCTTGCCGACGTTGGCGACCTTGAAGGTGCCGGTGTTGGGGTTCAGGTAAGCGTTCGGCCCGTGCGGCCCGTTACCCAGCAGACCGAGGGAAGCCACGGTCGGATAGCCGCCCAGCAGCTCCTTGATCAGCGGGTTGTCCTCGGTGGTGTAGGCGGTGTTGCCGCCGTCGCTGAACAGGTCGGTGTCGGAGAAGTAGGTGCCCACCGAGTCCAGGCGGGTTTCCTTCCACTTCCACTGGTAGAAGGTTTCCATGGACAGGTCGTCGGTGAGGCCGAAGTTGAGGCTCAGGGCCTCGGTCGGCACCAGCACTTCCTTGAGCTCGGAGCCCGGCAGGTGGAAGCGTGCGGCGTCCACCGGGTTGATGGTGTTGATGCCGCCGCGATAGAACACGCCCTCGCCCCAGTTCAGCACCTGGCGGCCGACGCGACCGGTCAGCGGGTGCTCGGCGACATCCCAGCTACCGGACAGGTAGGCATCCAGCAGCTCGGCCTTGCGGCCGGCGATGTGGCGGGTGTCATCGGTGAAGTGATCGTCCTGCGGGAACGACTGGCTGGGACGCTCCACACCATTGGTGGTGTCGTAGTAGTCGTTGCGCTTGTCCATGATCTGCGTGTCGTAATAGGCAGTGCCACGCATGAACAGGCCGTAGTTCTGGTACTTGGCCGCCAGGTCGGAGGTCAGCTTGAAGACCTGGGAAACCAGGCCGGTATCGAAGTTGCGGTTACCGTCGTCGGCGTTGATATCGGTGATGTTGCTTTTCTCGCGGCCCTGTACGCGCCACATGGCGCCGTAGGACAGCGTGCTGTCCAGCGAGCCGGTGATCTCGTTCTCCGCCAGCTTGAACTCCAGGGCCTGAGCCGACCCCGCCACCAGCAGCGGCAAGAGCCCCATTACCGCCCCTGCCCGTCGCGGCGCCCAGAAAATGGACGAACGCGCACCCAATCGACTGTTCATAGACAGCATTACCTCCATGGCCAAGATTTATCGCGCCGGTCATTGCGGCCGGTGCTGTTCTTATTCGTTTCTCGGCTGCCGGCCGCCTCGGATCAACCCGGGCCACCGTGCAGTAACACTCCTGCCAGAGCGCTTGCGGGCGCTTTGGCTCCCTCTCCTCTTTTGCTTGCACGCCGGGAGTTGGGACTATCGTGCAGGCAAAGTAACAAACTGTTTCCCCTGTGCCAATCCACAGGATGTAATCCGTGTCATTCAGTAGGCAAAGAAAAGCCCGGCACATGGCCGGGCCTTCTTCGTACAGATGGTGGCAAAGAGAGTTCGTACAGAGAGTACGTGTCGCGCGAATTACTCGACGGTGAAGGTCTTTTCCGCCAGCAGGCGATCGCCCTGGAACACCATGAAGCGCCACTGCCCCTGTACCACCTCATGGCTCTCGGTGAACTGGTAGGCCATCACGTCGGTGGGCGCGCCCACCACCAGCTTCTGCACCACCTCGAATTTGTCGTGACGCTGGCCGTCCGGGGTCACCACGCCAGGGGTGAAGTACAGCAGGGTCAGCGGGGTGTCGCCCTCCTGCTTGCCACTGAGCTGGTAACGCATGCCGAACTGGGTGCCCAGCTTGGCCGGCACGCGGGTGGTGGCGTCGATCTCTTGTTCACTGCGAGTGAGCACGCGCTCGCCCGGCTGGTAATCCTTGTAGTGGCTGACGAAGACGCCGTACTCGACCGGGCCGTTCACTCGCACTTCGGCAAAGGCCGAGGAGGCGAAGGCAGAAGCCAGGGAGAGAGCCAGGACTGCTGGCAGGCGGGAAATGGACATGTCGCGCTCCTTGTTGGGGTCCGCGCGAGGCTATGACATCGCCATGACAGGCTGATGACAGGTTGACGCCGCTCGGGTCGCCACGACGCCAAGCGTCTATCATGCGTGGATCGGACCACTGGACACCATCATGAGCGCCAACCTGCTAGCCATCCGCCCGCGTGCCGAAGATGTCGAGGGCGTGCCCATCCTGCGGCCCCTGCCGTCAGCCCAGCGCCGCAGCGTCGGCCCCTTCGTGTTCTTCGACCACATGCTCGAAAGCCGCTTCGCGCCGCAGCACGGCATGGACATCCGCCAGCATCCGCACATCGGCCTGTCGACCCTCACCTACCTGTTCGAGGGCCAGGTGCAGCACAAGGACAGCCTCGGTTCCGACCAGTTGGTGCTACCCGGCGACGTCAGCTGGATGACTGCCGGGCGCGGCGTCGCCCACGTCGAGCGCACCCCGGCGGACCTGCTGCACAGCGGCTCGCGTCTGCACGGCCTGCAGGTCTGGCTGGCCCTGCCGCGCGAGCTGGAAGGTTGCGAGCCCAGCTACAGCCACCACGCCAGCGCCAGCCTGCCGGAGAGCGACAGCCTGGGCGTGCGCGTCCGCATGATCGCCGGCTCAGGCTTCTGCCTGGAGTCGCCGGTGCCGGTGCGCTCGAAGACGCTCTACGCCGACTTGCAACTCAGCGCCGGTGCAACCCTGGCGATCCCGGACGAACATCCCGAGCGCGCGCTCTACCTGATCGAAGGCGAGGCACTGCTGGACGATGAGCCGCTGCCGCTGCACGAACTGGTGGTGCTGCCCGAGGGCGAGACCTTCACCCTCTCCGGCTGCGGCGACTGCCATGCGGTGATCATTGGCGGCGACCCACTGGACGGGCCGCGGCGGATGAACTGGAATTTCATCGCCAGCGACCCGGCATTGATCGACAGCGCTCGCGAACGCTGGGCCGCGCGCGACTGGCCGACAGTGCCGGGCGAGCAGGAACGCATCGAACTGCCGCGCTAGCCGTACAGAGACACCGATCAGAAATCGCC
This sequence comes from Pseudomonas sp., assembly GCF_002796985.1. Classification (GTDB taxonomy): domain Bacteria; phylum Pseudomonadota; class Gammaproteobacteria; order Pseudomonadales; family Pseudomonadaceae; genus Pseudomonas. The sequence continues at coordinate 351,704 of NZ_PEKX01000004.1, forward strand.
GCCCCGCAGTCGAAACCGGCGAATGAAAGGGGACGCGCGATGCGGCTTGCCGCAGCATCGCACCTCCCGAATCCTTGCCGACGGCAAGCCCGCTACTTCTGGCCCAAGGAGTCCGTGATGGACCAGTCGACCGCCAACCGCCACACCAGCGCCCTCACCGTGCTGACCCTGCTGTTCTTCATGTGGGGCCTGATCACCTCGCTGAACGACATCCTCGTGCCGCACCTCAAGGCGGTCTTCACCCTGTCCTACGTAGAAGCCTCGCTGGTGCAGTTCTGCTTCTTCGGCGCCTACTTCATCATGTCCTTCCCCGCCGGGCGGCTGGTGGAGAAAGTCGGCTACAAGAGCGGCATCATCGTCGGCCTGGCCACCGCCGGGATCGGCTGCCTGCTGTTCTATCCTGCGGCCGGCTCGCAGTCCTATCCGTTCTTCCTCGCCGCGTTGTTCATCCTCGCCTCCGGCATCACCCTGTTGCAGGTCGCGGCCAACCCCTACGTCAACGTGCTCGGCCCCGCATCGACGGCGGCGAGTCGGCTGAACCTGACCCAGGCCTTCAATTCCCTGGGCACCACGGTCGGCCCGTTGGTGGGCTCGGTGACCATCCTTGCCATCGGGGCCGGCGCCGCCTCGCAGATCGGCAGCTCGGCCGCCAGCGAGGCCGACTCGGTGAAGACGCCCTACCTGGTGCTGGCCGGTCTGCTGTTCGCCATCGCCGTGCTGATCGCCCTGTTCCGCCTGCCGAAGATTCACCACGGCTCCCCCACCGACGGCGTGGCCGGGCGCCAATCGATCTTCGCCCATCGCCACCTGGTGTTCGGGGTGATCGCGATCTTCTGCTACGTCGGCGCCGAGGTGTCCATCGGCAGCTACCTGGTCAGCCTGATGGGCCAACCGGAAATCGCCGGCCTGCCTGCCGATCAGGCCGGCAAGTACCTGTCGTTCTACTGGGGCGGCGCCATGGTCGGGCGCTTCATCGGCAGCGCGCTGATGCGTGCCATCGCACCGAACCGCCTGCTGGCCTTCAATGCCGTTGCCATCGCAGTGCTGATCGGCACCGCGCTGACCGTCGGTGGGCACATGGCGATGTGGGCGCTGATCCTGATCGGCCTGTTCAACTCGATCATGTTCCCAACCATCTTCTCCCTCGCCCTGGAGGGCCTGGGCAACCTCACCAGCAAGGGCTCCGGCCTGCTCTGCATGGCCATCGTCGGCGGCGCCGTGATGCCGCTGGTGCAGGCCTTCTTCGCCGACCGCATCGGCCTGCTGCCGTCCTTCGCCATCCCACTGGTGTGCTACCTGTACATCATCTGGTTCGGCGTACGCGGCTATCGCGCCGACCAGCCCGCCACGGCGCCCGCGCGCAACGCCTGAAGCCAGCACCTGACGGGGCGCAGTGCCTGCGCCCCTATCGCCCGATTCCTACAGGCCTATCGGCCTGCTCGCCCTAGCTGGCGTCAAGCCGCTCCCGAAGACTCCCTTCCTTTTCCCTGCACCCGCTGTCCTCGGCGGTGATGTCGGGCCTGTCTCTCTCAGGAAGGAGCCCACCCCGTGGCTGATCCCCTCACACTGGTCGTCAACGGCCAGTCCTGGCCGCTCGCCGTGCCAGCCGACACGCCGCTGCTGTATGTCCTGCGCAACGACCTGCAGCTCAACGGCCCCAAGTTCGGCTGCGGCCTGGGCGAGTGCGGCGCCTGCACCGTGCACCTCGATGGCGTCGCCACGCGTTCGTGCATCACGCCGGTCTCCGCCGCCATGGGACGCAAAGTCACCACCCTTGAGGGACTTGGCAGCCTCGAAGCCCTGCACCCGGTACAGCAGGCCTTCATCGACGAGCAGGCGGCCCAGTGCGGCTACTGCACCAACGGCATGGTCATGACCAGCGCGGCTCTGCTCTCCCGCAACCCGACGCCGAGCGACGACGAGATTCGCCAGGAACTGGCCTACAACCTCTGTCGCTGCGGCGCCCATATGGAAATCCTCAACGCCGTACGACGCGCCGCCGGCCGCCGCGGCGATGACAGCCAGGGGAATCCGGCATGAACCTGCTCAGCCGCCGCCACTTCCTCAAGGCTGGCGGCGTGCTGCTGGTCAGTGTCCAGCTGCCACGCCCGCTGCTGGCTCAGGGCGCCGACAATGGCCTGCCGCTCGACCAGCTCGACAGCTTCATCGCCATCGCCGCCAACGGCACCATCACCGGCTCCTGCGGCCATGTCGACCTGGGCACCGGCCTCCGCACCGCCCTGAGCCAGATCGTCGCGGAAGAGCTGAATGTCGATATCCGGCAGGTGACCCTGCTGCTGGGCGACACTCGCTATACACCCGACCAGGGGCCGACCATCGCCAGCTCGAGCATCCAGGTCAGCGCCATCCCGTTGCGCCGCGCCGCGGCCGAAGCGCGGGAGTTCCTCCTGCAGCGTGCCGCGCAAGCCCTGAAGACCGATATCCGCCAGCTCGACTGCGCGGACGGCGCCATCTTCGTCAAACGCAAACCGGCGCGCCGCATCGGCTATGGCGAGCTGCTGCAAGGGCAGCGCTTCGAACTGAAGATCGACGCCAGCGCGCCGCTCAAAGCACACAGCGACTACCGGGTGGTCGGGCATTCGGTGCCACGCCTGGACATCCCCGCAAAGGTCACCGGCGTACTGACCTACGTGCATGACATGCGCCTGCCGGACATGCTCCATGGCCGCGTGGTGCGCCCGCCCTACACCGGCGCCGACGTCAATGCACCACTGGGCAGAAGCCGGGTGGCAGTGGATGAACAGTCCGTGGCCCACCTGCCCGGCTTCGTTCGGCTGGTCGTCATCGGTGACTTCATCGGCGTGGTGGCCGAGCGCGAGGAGCAGGCGATCCGCATAGCTCGCGAGCTGAAGGTGCGCTGGAAGAACTGGAGCGACCTGCCGCCCCTGGGCCTCGACGACCTGGAAGCAACCCTGCGCGCCCACCCCAAGCAACCGCGCCTGCTGCAGGACGATGCGCAAATGGACGCGGTACTCAAGCAAGTCGCCCGCCCGCTGCAGCGCACCTACGTCTGGCCCTATCAGCAGCATGCCTCCATCGGCCCGTCCTGCGCGCTGGCGCACTTCGAGGACGACGTGATGAAGGTCTGGTCGGGCACCCAGAACCCCCACAGCCTGCGCGCCGACCTGGTGACACTGCTCGGCATGCCGCCCGAACAGGTCGAAGTCATACGGATGGAAGCGTCCGGCTGCTACGGGCGCAACTGTGCGGACGACGTGGCCGCCGACGCCGCCCTGCTCGCCATGGCGGTCGGTCAGCCGGTGCGTGTACAGCTGATGCGCGAGGAGGAACACGGCTGGGAGCCCAAGGGCTCGGCGCAACTGATCGAAGTCCGTGGTGGGCTGGACAAGGACGGCAACGTGGCGGCCTACGATTTCACCACCTGCTACCCCTCCAACAACGGCATCAACCTGGCGCTGCTGCTGACTTTGCGGGCGGACACCAAACCCCAGGTGACAAAGATGGGCGACCGCACTGCCGTCCCGCAGTACGCCTATCCGCACATGCGCGTGGTCTGCAATGACGCCGCCCCCATCGTCCGCGCGTCGTGGATGCGCGGCGTGTCGGCGCTGCCCAACGTGTTCGCCCACGAGTCCTACATCGACGAACTGGCGCAGATGGCCGGCGCCGACCCCATCGAATTCCGCCTGCGCTATCTGCACGACGACCGCGCGATTGCGCTGATCAACGCGCTGGCCACCTCCGCCCACTGGCAGCCACGCGTCTCCCCCAACCCACAGGCGCACCAGGGCAACCTGCTGGTCGGCCGTGGCTTTGCCTATGCGCGCTACTTCCACAGTGACTTTCCGGGGTTCGGCTCAGCCTGGGCCGCCTGGATCGTCGACGTTGAAGTCGAGCCACACACCGGGGCCGTCCGCGTGGCCGAAGTCCATGTGGCGCAGGACTGCGGGCAGATGGTCAACCCCGACGGCGTGCGCCATCAGGTCCACGGCAACGTGATCCAGGCCACCAGCCGCGCGCTGATGGAGTACTCCACCTTCGACCGCAGCGGGGTCACCAGCCTGGAATGGGGCGGCTATCCGATCCTCGGTTTCACCCAGGTGCCGAAGATCACCGCGCTGCTGCTCGACCGCCCCGGCACCCCGCCGCTGGGGGCTGGAGAATCCACCTCGGTGCCCAGCGCCGCCGCCATCGCCAACGCCCTGTACGACGCCACCGGCGTGCGCTTCCTGCGCCCGCCGTTCACGCCCGAGCGGGTTCGGGCCGCGCTGCAAGAGAAGCAACCGTCATGAAAAACACTTCACTGGCCGTTATCGGCGGGCTTGCCGCGCTCGCCGTGCTGGGCCTGATCGCCACTTGGCAACCGAGCATTGCACCGATCGACCCGCCGGACCCTGCCAGCTTTGCCGCCGACGCCATCGCGCGCGGGCAGCGGCTGGCCGCCCTGGGCGACTGCGCGGCGTGCCACACCCGTGACGGCGGCGCCCCGCTAAGCGGCGGCCGCGCCATGGCCACCCCGTTCGGCACGCTCTACACCACCAACCTCACTCCGGACCGTGAGGACGGTATTGGCGTCTGGTCCTTCGAGGCTTTCAAGCGGGCGATGCGCGAAGGCATTTCGCGGGAAGGCGACTACCTCTACCCGGCCTTCCCTTACACCGCCTTCACCCGAGTCGGCGACGAAGACCTGCGCGACCTCTATGCCTACCTGATGAGCCGCCCGGCCGTGGAGACCGACACCCCTGACAATCGCCTGCCCTTCCCCTACAACCACCGGCAGATCATGGCGGGCTGGAACCTGCTGTTCTTCGACAAGGGCCCCCTGCCGGCGCAGCCGCAACGGGACACGCAGTGGAATCGCGGCGCCTATCTGGTGGAGGGGCTCGGCCATTGCAGCGCCTGCCACTCGCCGCGCAACGCACTGGGCGCCGAACGCAGCGGCAAGGAGCGCTTTGCCGGCGCGACGGTGGACGGCTGGAAGGCACCTGCGCTCAATGCCGACAGCAAGCCACCCATCCCGTGGGACCAGGCAACGCTGTACGACTACTTCCGCCATGGTTTCTCGCGCTACCACGGCGGCGCCGCCGGCCCCATGGCGCCAGTGGCAGCGGGGCTTGCCCAGCAGTCGGATGCGGACCTGCAAGCCATCGCGCGCTACCTCGCCACCTTCCTGCCGGAACAGCCAGGCAACTTCTCCCCAGAGCAATTGGCCCAGCAGCTGGAACAGCGCACCTACGGCACCCTGCAACCGGCCAGCGGAACTGGCGGACGGCTGTTCAACGGTGCCTGCATGGCTTGCCACCATGACGGCGACAGCCCGAAGCTGAATGGCGTGCGGCCGTCCCTGGCGGTGAGCAGCGACCTGTACGCGGCAACACCGGACAACCTGCTGCTGGTCGTGCTGAACGGCATCGGCGATCCCGCCCGGCCGGAGCTGGGCTACATGCCGGCGTTCCGCAACAGCCTGAACAACGAGCAGATCATCGCACTGGCGCGCTACCTGCGGGAGGACTTCGCCGGCCTGCCGGCCTGGCCGGACCTGGAGTTCAAGGTGGCCAAGCTGCGTTGAGCCGGATCGGGGGAGCGGCGCGATGCCCTCCCCCGATCAGCTCAGGAGCCGAAACGCTCGTCCAGCAGGTCGAACATCGCCGCAAAGGCGCGGCGCGCTACCTTGGCGTCGTACTGCATCTTGCCGGGGATCTGCGCATGCGGGTCGGTGAAGGAATGCGCGGCGCCGCCGTAGCTGGTCAGTGCCCAGTCGACCTGGGCGTCGATCATTTCCCTGGCGAACTCAGTCAACTGCTCACGCGGCACGAAGGGGTCGATGGCGCCGTCGAGGACCAGCACCGAGCCCTTGATGTTCTTCGCATCGGCCGGGTTCGGCGTATCCAGGGTGCCATGGAAGGACACGGCAGCCGCCAGCGGCGCGCCATCGCGGGCCAGTTCCAGGGCGCAACAGCCGCCGAAGCAGAAGCCGAAGGTGGCCAGCCGGGTGGTGTCCAGCGGAACCTTGCCGGCCTGCTCCAGCAAGGTAGCGAGTGAAAGCTGCATGCGCTGGCGCAGCAGCACGCGGTCATTCTTGAGCGGCATCATCGCCGCAGCGGCCTGCTCCGTACCGTTGGGGCGGACATCCTTGCCATAGAGGTCCGCCACCAGCACCACGTAGCCGCGCTCGGCGACCTTGCGCGCGATATCCACGGCGCCCTGGCTGACGCCCATCCAGTTCGGCGCCATCAGCAGGCCGGGGCGCAGTGCGGTACTGGAAGCATCGAACAGCAGCTGGCCCTCGAAGGACACACCGTCCTGGCTGTAGGCGACCGGTTGCACGCTGATCTGGCTCATTGGCTAATCCCCTTTTCGCTTGTCGGTTGGGTGGAGCGGATAAAGAAAGCACAAAGCCCGCCGAAGCGGGCTTTGTTTTTCAGGCGGCGACTCAGGCGGAAAGTTCCACCAGCAGCTTGTTCAGGCGGCGCACGTAGGCGGCCGGGTCCTTCAGGCTGTCCCCCGCGGCCAGGGCAGCCTGGTCGAAGAGGATGTGGGTCAGCTCGCCGAAGCGGTCTTCGTCGGCTTCCGCGTCGAGTTTCTCGATCAACGGGTGGGCCGGGTTGAACTCGAAGATCGGCTTGGCTTCCGGCACCTTCTGCCCGCTGGCCTCGAGGATCTGGCGCATCTGCAGGCCCAGATCCTGTTCGCCGATGGCGAGGATCGCCGGCGAGTCGGTCAGGCGGTGGGACACGCGAACCTCGGCGACTTCCTCGCCCAGCGCGGCCTTCAGGCGCTCGGCCAGGCCTGCTTTGGCCTTGGCGATCTCTTCCTGGGCCTGCTTGTCCTCATCCGAGTCCAGGCTGCCCAGGTCCAGGTCGCCACGGGCGACATCGACCAGTTGCTTGCCGTCGAACTCCGGCAGGTAGCTCATCAGCCACTCGTCGATGCGGTCGGTCAGCAGCAGCACTTCGATGCCTTTCTTGCGGAAGACTTCCAGGTGCGGGCTGTTCTTCACCTGGGCGAAGCTTTCGCCGGTGAGGTAGTAGATCTTGTCCTGGCCTTCCTTCAGACGACCGATGTAGTCGGCCAGGGAAACGCTCTGCTCGCCGCTCTCGTCGCTGGTGGAAGAGAAGCGCAACAGGCCGGCGATCTTGTCCTTGTTGGCGAAGTCCTCGGCCGGGCCTTCCTTCAACACCTGGCCGAAGTTTTTCCAGAAGCCCTTGTAGGCTTCGGCGTCGTTGCTTGCCAACTTCTCCAGCATGTCCAGCGAGCGCTTGGTCAGCGCCGACTTCATCGAATCGACGATGGGGCCGGACTGCAGGATCTCGCGGGAGACGTTCAGCGACAGGTCGTTGGAGTCCACCACGCCCTTGATGAAGCGCAGGTACAGCGGCAGGAACTGGTCGGCCTGGTCCATGATGAACACGCGCTGCACGTACAGCTTCAGGCCGCGCGGGGCCTCGCGGTGGTACAGGTCGAACGGCGCGCGCGCCGGAACGTACAGCAGCGAGGTGTACTCAAGCTTGCCCTCGACCTTGTTGTGGCTCCAGGTCAGCGGGTTCTCGAAGTCATGGGCGATGTGCTTGTAGAACTCCTGGTATTCCTCGTCCTTCACCTCGGTGCGCGGACGGGTCCACAGGGCGCTGGCGCGGTTGACCACTTCCCACTCGGTTTCAGCCGGCTTGTCAGCCTCTTCACCGTGGTGTTCCTTGGGCAGCTCGATGGGCAGCGCGATGTGGTCGGAGTACTTCTTGACGATGTTGCGCAGGCGCCAGCCGTCGGCGAACTCGTCTTCGCCGTCCTTCAGGTGCAGGACGATGCGGGTGCCGCGCTCGGCTTTCTCGACGGTGGCGACTTCGAAGTCACCTTCACCCTTGGAGGACCAGTGCACGCCCTCGCTGGCCGGTGCGCCGGCACGACGGCTGAAGACGTCGACCTTGTCGGCGACGATGAAGGCGCTGTAGAAGCCCACACCGAACTGGCCGATCAGGTGCGAATCCTTCTTCTGGTCACCGGAGAGGTTCTTCAGGAAGTCGGAGGTGCCGGACTTGGCGATGGTGCCCAGGTGCGCAATGACTTCCTCGCGGCTCATGCCGATGCCGTTGTCTTCGAGGGTGACGGTCTTGGCGTCCTTGTCGAAGCTCACACGGATTTTCAGCTCGGCGCCGCCTTCGAGCAGCTCAGGCTTGGCCAGAGCCTCGAAACGCAGCTTGTCGGCGGCGTCCGATGCGTTGGAAATCAGTTCGCGAAGGAAGATTTCCTTGTTCGAATACAGGGAGTGAATCATCAGGTGAAGCAGCTGCTTCACTTCGGTCTGGAAGCCCAGCGTTTCTTTTTGAGTCTCCGCGCTCATCGTTTCTCGCTCCGAGGATGGCAAATGCCGCGTCGTGCGGCCGATGTCAGCGAGATGGGGGCTTCCCGAGCCAATTCAAGGGGTTGGAGAAAAATCGCCGGTGGGCGGTCAGCGTGCCGACAGTTCGATGTCCGTCACTTCGCTGGGACGCAGGGTGTAGCTGGCCTCGCCCGGCCCCTCGATGACCTGGCGGATGACGATGCGCCCATCGGCGTTCAAGCCAACGAAAACACCCTCGGCGATCCGGCCACGCTCGGTGGTCGCCCGCATGCTGCGGTTGATATAGCGCTGGGGCGCGGCCAGCAGGCGTTCCAGGGAAAGATGCCCGCTTTCCGGCGTCGGCTGCACTGGGGGGCTCACTTTCACCGGGACGGCTGCCGAGACCGGAAGCACGGCTGTGCTGACCGCCTTCAGCCGGGGGTAGCGGTCGTCACGAACGCCCCACCCTCGCGTCGGGTTCTTCTCCAGTGTCACCTGCAGGTCCTGCGGCTCGCCGCCGACGATGAGACTCAACGGAACTTCCTGGGTGGCACGCTGGGTATCCAGGGTAGGCAGGCGGGTGATGGTGACATCACGGCTAGCGAAGCGCCGCTGCAGATAGTCCTGCAGCACATAACGCAGGGTATCGCGGGAATCGAAGCGGGTATCGACCTCGCCGTTGCGGTAGCGCAGGCGGTCGGTGAACACCTCGAGAGTGCCGGACAGCGTGGTCCGCATCTCCGTCGGCAGCACCAGGTGGAAAGCGCCTTCCATGCGGTTGGGGGCCTTCGGCGTCAGGTCCAGGTGCAGGCTGTAGCCGCGTTGCAGGCGCACCGCTTCGGGCAAGTCCTGGCCAGGCGCGAGCCAGCTGACTTCGATTTCCGGCAGGCTGCCCTTGTCGTCGGGCAGCACATCCAGCCTGATCGGGCCGCTGACCGGAGCGGCCAGGCGCACCTGCAGCTCTCGGTGGGCATAGAAGTCCTGCCCTTCGCGCAGACTGAGCACGCCGTCGATGAATTCGGCCTGCTCGGGCACGAAGCGCTTGCCGTTGAGCTCCCCACGCAGATCGATGGCCAGTTCGGGCTTGGCAACCGGCTCGGGTTTCAGCCATTCCAGGCGCAGGATGGCCTCCAGTCGCGCACTGTCCTGGCTGGCCAGCATCGTCAGGCCGACCACCAGCGGAATGCAGCCCAGACTGCCGAGCGCCACGGCGCTACGGGCGTGGCGCCAGTGAACCAGGACAAACAGCAGCGCCAGCGGCGGTAGCAGGCTGGCCAGGCCCCAGAACAGGCTGCGTTCGAAGGCGCGGGCGATCAGCCAGACGTACCCGGCGATGATCAGCAGCAGGCCGAGCAGGATCAGCAGCGTATCCATTCAGGCGCCGTCGACCTTGAAGTGCGCGCGGGCGGTGGCGATGGGCTCGGTACGGGTGGTCTGCCAGGCGGTGATGGCGACGTTGGCCACGCGCCGGCCCTGGCGCCATACCTGGCATTGCGCATAGGTATCGCGGAAATGCCCGGCACGCAGGTAGTCGATGGAGAAGTCGATGATCTTGGGCATGTGCGGAATGCCCATGAACATCAACAGGTGCAGCAGCGCCGAGTGCTCCATGAAGCCGGCGATCACGCCGCCATGCAGGGCCGGCAGCGTGGGGTTGCCGATGTTGTCCGGGTTGGCCGGCAGCTGGAAGATCGCGTCGTCGCCCAGGCGCAGGCAGCGAATACCGAGCAGCCGGGCGTAGGGGATCATGTCCAGCAGCGGGTCGTAGTTCTTGCTCTCGTGCGCGGCGCGCACCATCTGCTCGATGTTCACCTTGCTCATCCCTGGCCTCCATCGACGTCGCGCTTCACCGCGCCGGCGGAAATCGCCTTGCCCATGCGCATGAAGGTGCCCACCACGTGGGCGATGGGCTCGGAAGGATCGTCCTGGTAGGCGTAGCCGCGGGTAAAGATGATGTTCGGGGTGACCCGGTAGCACTCGGCGAACCCGTAGACATCCTTGTGTGGATCGGCCGGGTGCATGTAGTCGATGCGCAGGTCCAGAGTCGGGCAGATCTCGAACTGCGGCAGCACGCAGACGGTGGAGATACCGCAGGTGGTGTCCATCAGCGTGGTAATGGCGCCGCCGTGGATCACACCGGTTTCCGGGTTACCGACGATGGCCTCGCTGTACGGAAGCCGCAGGGTCAGGCCGGAGGCGTCTGCCGCGTGTGCGCTGATGCCCAGCAATTGGCAGTGACGCAGCGCCGAGAGAAAGCGCTGGGCGCGCTCAAGGAGTGGGTTTTCGGACATGACGAAAGACGACCGATTGACTGCACGGGGCGGCATCATAACTCGGTCGCTGTCACTCCTGCAGTGATGAAATACAGGGCCTGAGGAATATTCGTTGAACTAATTCACACAACCCTTGTTCAAAGGGCTAACACCAGGAAAGCCGCACATGGAGGCTCCGCATGAAAAAAAACCTTCCCCTCGCTCTGATCCTCGTCGCCGGTCTGGGCCTTGCCGCCTGTGACAAGAAAGAAGAGCAGAAAGCCCCGGCTGCGCCCGCCGCAACCGAGCAGCCGGCGACTCCGGCGCCGACCACCCCGCCGGCACCTGAAGCCGCCCCGGCTACTCCGGCTGCCCCGGCCACCGCGCCGCAGGAGCCCGCCGGCGACGAGCAAAAGCAGTAATCGCGCTTCCGCCGTACAGCACAAGGCCCGCATTTTGCGGGCCTTGTCGTTTCTGCCGTTGGCTGTCAGCCGCTGGGGGGAATGTCGTTGTCCCGCGGCGCGTCACCCTGGAGCGTCGGCGTGTAGACCATCACATGGAGCACGCTGGAATGGAACTCGCGCTGGTACAGCACCCCGACGACACCGGCCGTCACCAGGATGAAGATCCACGGGTTGATGAACCAGGCCAGCATGGCCATGCCGAAATAGTAGGAGCGCAGCCCCTGGTTGAACTGGTGCGCGGCCAGGGACACCACGCGCGCCGCGCGCTCTGCGAAGGACTTGCGTTCCAGCTCGCCGACATTGCGTTCCCCCACCATGGGCGCGGAGCCGATCAGCACGGCGGCGAAGTTGTACTGGCGCATGCACCAGCTGAAGGTGAAGAACGCGTAGACGAACACCACTGCCAGGCACAGCAGCTTGAACTCCGACAGGCCGCGGGTGGGAGGCATGACGAACGGGAGATCGGCGAGCACCGACACCGTGCGCTCCGCCGAGCCCAGCAAGGTCAGGATACCGGCGAGGATGATCAGGGTGCTGGAGGCAAAGAACGAAGCGTTGCGCTCCAGGTTGCCGATCACGCTGGCGTCCGCGACGCGGTTGTCGCGCAGCAGCACACGGCGCATCCAGTCCTGGCGATAGAGGTGCAGCACACTGGCCAGGCACGCGGTGTCGCGGGCCTTGGTCTTGGCGTAGCGGGTATAGCCGATCCAGCAGAACAGGAACCAGAGGATGGCGAGCAGGATCCAGAAGTACTGGATGTCGAACAGGTCGACGACGTCGGTCATGGATTTCCTTGCAACTCGAGGCGGAGTGGAGTCGGTACGCAGCCGATAGACGCCAGTTTATCCCGCCAGGACACCACTCCCCAGAAACAAAAAACCGCCCGAAGGCGGTTTTTTCACGAGGCAGGCGACTGCGCCTATTACTTCTCGGCAGCGCTGCGCAGGCCCTTCAGGGTGTTCAGCGGCGCATCGACCACGAAGCTGTTGGCCAGCCAGGAAGGGATGCTGCCGCCCGGCTCGGTCTGTACCTGGTAGGTCACTTCGGTCACGCCAGCGCCCTTGGGCACCAGCTTCCACTCGCCGATCAGCTTCGGCACGCGGATTTCACCCTTTTCTTCCGGGATGTAGGTCGGCTCGGCCTTCAGGTGACGGATCAGGCCGCCGTCGGCGGTCTTCTCGGTGGTCACGTGGATCACCACGTCGCGGCCGGTGACCGGCCAGGGCATGTCGATCTTCGAGTAGGTCCAGGAATTGTCGCCTTCGGTTTTCAGCAGGCGCATCTCGCCGCAGGCGTGGATCCACTTGCAGGAGCCGGCCACGTCTTCCTGCAGGGCGTTGATCTTGGCCACATCGGCCTTGATGTCGACGACGCCACGGTAGGCCTTGTACTTGGAGCCGGCAACGGGGCTGAGGAAGACCTTCACGCCGTCTTCTTCCTTCTCCAGCTTCCAGTCTTCGGCCAGGGCAGTGCCGGCAAAGCCCATTACGGCTGTGGCCAGCAGGGTCATACGCAATACACCACGCATCGTCTTACCTCTCTTTATTCTTGATCTTGTGGGGCCGGCAATTGCGTCACCCCTTTGCAATCCGCGGTCTTGAGCGGGTCGGGGCGTCAGTATGGACCGCGAAAACGTGACTTCCAAGTCACATCAGGCAGCCGTGATGCGCTCCCACTCGGTGAGGATCAGGAGGGCCTGCTCGTTGCTGCTGCCGCAGGCATCGGCGTCCGCATCGAAGGCCGCACAGACCTTTGGGCGCCGCGCGTCGCCGAATAGTTGGCACAGATTGCGCTCATCCAGCTGCACGCAGCGCACGCCTGCCGGCTTGCCGTCAGGCATGCCGGGAATGGGCGAGGAAATCGACGGCGCGATGCAGCACGCGCCACAGCCGATACGGCATTGCATGGATGAACTCTCGACAGGGAAATCATGGGCTGGAGCGCAGCAGCCCTCGGGCAACGCCACGTTCAGATGCTGCCCTTCAGGCTCCAGCGCCGGAGCCAGCAGAAATAGGTCGCCGAGCATATAGCTCGTCGACCATTCCGCCAAGCTGGCCGGATCAGCGGGGAACTCCAGCCACCACGGGCGCGCCAGCGACCAGCCGTGCCGCGCCTCCCCAGCATACGAACTTCATCACCTCCGCGCCCCTTGGCTGTCGAGTCGCGCATCCACTAGGCTCAGGCGCAGTCCCTTACTGGAGCCGCTGCCATGCCGGTCTGGCTGCAAACCGCGTTTCTTCTGTCGCTCTCCAACCTGTTCATGACCTTTGCCTGGTACGGCCACCTGAAAACCCTGAGCAGCAAGCCCTGGATCATCGCGGCGCTGGTCAGCTGGGGGATCGCACTGTTCGAGTACTTGCTGCAGGTGCCGGCCAACCGCATCGGCTACACAGTGATGTCGGTGGGGCAACTGAAGATCATGCAGGAAGTCATCACGCTGGCGGTCTTCGTGCCGTTCAGCGTGTACTTCATGCAGCAGCCACTGAAGCTCGACTATCTATGGGCCGGCATGTGCCTGCTGGGCGCGGTGTACTTTATCTTCCGCGCCTGAAGCGATCAGGGGCGGCGCACGACGACCTCCGCGACCGATAGCGCCACCTGCGGGGGAGAAAGCGATCAGGACTCGGACGGGTCCTGAAGGCGGGTGATCAGACTGGAAGTGTCCCAGCGCCCGCCACCGGCGGCCTGCACCTCGGCGTAGAACTGGTCGACCAGCGCCGTGACGGGCAGTTGCGCGCCGTTGCGACGAGCCTCGTCGAGGACGATCCCCAGGTCCTTGCGCATCCAGTCCACGGCAAAGCCGAAGTCGAAGCGGCCTTCGAGCATGCTCTGGTGACGGTTCTCCAGTTGCCAGGACTGCGCAGCGCCCTTGCTGATCACTTCCATCGCCGCCAAGCCGTCGAGGCCGGCGCTCTGGGCGAAGTGCAGCGCCTCGGACAACCCCTGCAGCAAGCCGCCGACGCAGATCTGATTGACCATCTTGGTCAGTTGGCCGCTGCCCACCGGCCCCATGCGTCGCACCATGCGTGAATAGGTGGCGATCACCGGCTCGGCGCGGGCGTAGATGTCCGCATCGCCGCCGACCATCACCGTCAGCGCACCGTTCTCGGCGCCCGCCTGGCCGCCGGAAACCGGGGCATCGAGGAAGCTCAGCTCGCGCTCGGCCGCTGTCAGCGCCAGTTCGCGGGCCACTTCCGCCGAAGCAGTGGTGTGGTCCACCAGCACGGCGCCGGGCTGCATGCCGGCCAATGCGCCGTCGTCGCCCAGCACCACACTGCGCAGGTCGTCATCGTTGCCCACGCAGCACATCACGAAGTCCGCCCATTGCGCGGCGTCACGCGGGGTATCGGCCGAGCGGCCGCCAAACTGCTTGACCCACTGGGCCGCGCGGCTCGCGGTGCGGTTATAGACGCACACCTCATGCCCTTCGCGCGCCAGGTGCCCGGCCATGGGGTAACCCATCACGCCCAGGCCGATGAAAGCCACTTTCGCCATCGCAGTCCCCTTGTCCATGAAGGCGGTCAGCCTAGCACAGCGGTTTGCCGGTCCCTCAAACGCCTTCCATACTCGTTTCGAACCCAACCACGAGCACCGACTATGCCCCACTGGCTGGTAATCGACCTGGAAGCCACCACCGAGGAAGGCGGCTGGCCGGTCGAGGAGATGGAAATCATCGAGATCGGCGCCAGCCTGGTGGCCGAGGCCGACGGCCGCGAGCTGGACCACTTCCAGCGTTTCGTCCGCCCGCAGCGGCGCCCGCTGCTGACGACCTTCTGCCGCGAACTCACCCACATCACCCAGGCCAACGTCGACGCCGCCGCGCCCCTGCGCGAGGTGTGGCCGCAGTTCGAGCGCTGGCTCGCGCAGCACAGCCCCCGGCTGGCGGGCTGGACCAGCTGGGGTGACTACGACCGCCATCAGTTGGAGTTGGAATGGCGCCGCCAGCAACTGGACAGCCACCTGGCCCGCGTTCCCCACGTCAACCTCAAGCAGCGCTTCGCCCAGGCCCGCCAGCTCAAGCGCCCGGTGGGCCTGAACGCCGCGCTGCACCTGGCCGGCCTGCACTTCCAGGGGCAGCCGCACCGCGCCCTGGAAGATGCCCGCAATACCGCCCGGCTGCTGCCGCTGACCCTGCCCGTCGCCGGCTGAAACCCTCCTTCAATCACTGACCGCATGGTCGCCTGCGCCGCTCTAGTGACGGGGCCTGCGGCCTTGGGCATACTGGCGAGCCCTTTTTCACCCCTCTAGCAGGAGAAGCCCATGTTCAAGGTCAACGAGTACTTCGACGGCACCGTCAAATCCATCGCCTTCGACATGACCGCAGGCCCCGCCACCATTGGCGTGATGGCTCCCGGCGAATATGAATTCGGCACCAGCCAGCTGGAGGTGATGCACGTCGTCGCCGGCGCGCTGACCGTCAAGCTGCCGGGTAGCGACAGCTGGGAAACCTTCGAAGGCGGCAGCAACTTCACCGTGCCGGCCAACAGCAAGTTCCAGCTGAAGGTCGCCCAGGACACCGCCTACCTCTGCGAATACCGCTGAGTTAGGCGCGTGACGAAAAACCGGCCCTGGTGGCCGGTTTTTTATTGCCTGCTGCTCGGCAGCTGACCTTGCAGGAGCGAGCTTGCTCGCGAACCACTTCCCGGCCGCTCCGGCTATGGGCTGTTCGCGAGCAAGAACTAGGCGTCCCCCTCGATCCTACGAAAAGCAGTTGTGCAGCCCGGCTTCAAGATCAACCCGCAACCCCGCATCCTTCTCCGCGATGAACACCAACCGCGAACCCTGCGCCGCCTCGGCCGCCGTTGCCGGGCGCAGCTGAAAACGCCCACCGACATATTGCAGCCAG
Source organism: Pseudomonas sp. (assembly GCF_002796985.1). GTDB lineage: Bacteria > Pseudomonadota > Gammaproteobacteria > Pseudomonadales > Pseudomonadaceae > Pseudomonas. Next base: position 367,565 of record NZ_PEKX01000004.1, read on the forward strand.
ACCGTCTCGCCCTGCCCCGCCAGGCGAATCAGCCCCTTGAGACGCAGCAGGCCGCGCGGGAGCATTTCCAGCCAGTGCTTCAGCCGCGCGCCATCGAAGCTCGCCTCGCCCTGCCAGCTCCAGCTGTCGAACAGCTCGCCATGATCGATGCCGTCCTGCCCATGGGGTCGCAGCTTGCGCGACGGCTCGCCCAGCAGCAGCTCGTCAGGGATCTGCGCCTGGATGGTCTCCAGCACCCGCGCGCCACGGCCAAAGCGCTCGCGCTGCGCGGCCAGCTCGTCGGCCTCCAGCAAATCGCATTTGTTCAGCAGCAGCAGGTCGGCGGCTGCCGCCTGCATGCGCTCCAGTCGCGCGTACTCGCCTTCCAGCGGCTCGCGCCGCGCCGCGTCCACCACGGTCAGCACCGCGTCCAGATGCAGGCGCCGGCGCAGTTTCGGATAGCCCAGCGTCTGCACGATGCGCTGCGGGTCGGACACCCCGCTGCACTCGATCACCACCTGCTCCAGCGGTGGGTGCAGGTTGGCCAGGCGCTCCAGTTGCGCCAGCAGATCGTCCTGCACGGTGCAACAGATGCAGCCGTTCTCCAGGCTGTACACGGCCTCGGTCTGCTCGGCGATCATGCCGGCGTCGATGTTCAGCTCGCCGAAGTCATTGACGATCACCGCCAGGCGCCGGCCTTCGCAGCGCTCCAGCAGGTTGCGCAGCAGCGTGGTCTTGCCGGCACCGAGGAAGCCGGCCACCACCGTCACCGGGATGCTCGCGGTGTTCATGCGTTGACGCCTTCGATACGCGGCGGCTCGCCCTGCCAGACCGCCGCCAGCGCGGTATCGCTGAACTGGCCGAGCCGGTCGTAGACCGGGCGACCCTCGACGAAGGTCAGTTGCACTTCGGTGCGGTGGATGAAATTGCGTGCCGGCTGCTCGAACAGATTGCGGTCGAGGACGATGAAGTCCGCCGACTTGCCCGCCTCCAGGCTGCCGGTGAGCTTCTCCAGGCCCATGGCATAGGCGCCATTGAGCGTTGCCACGCGGATCGCCTGCTCCAGGCTGATCGGCTCACCGAAGCAGGCCGGGTCGTCGTTCCACGGGTTCTGCCGGGTGACCAGGGTTTCCAGCGCCAGCCAGGGGTCGATGGACGCCACCGGCCAGTCGGTGCCGAATACCGCGATGCCGCCGGCAGCCAGTACGCCCTTGAAGTCGTAGATGCGTTTCAGGCGATCGGCGCCGTAGCCCGAACGCGCGCCACTGGCGAAGGGCGTCGGGTACCAGGCCGCCGGGGAAAACTCGGCGATCACTTCCAGTTCGCGGAAGCGCTTGAGGTTGCCCGGATGCAGGATGGTGCTGTGTGCACACTGGTGACGCACGCCACTGAAACCGTTGCGCCGGCGCGCTTCGGCCACCGCGTCGAGGAACACGTCGGACGCCGCATCGCCGGTGCAGTGGGCGATGACGCGGATGCCGCGGCTATCCATGTCCACCACCATGTCGGTGATGTGCTCGGGCGTCAGGTTGAGCTTGCCGCGCCAGGCGCTCCCGCCCGCCCCGTCCTCACCTGGCCAGGGCGTAATAAGGAAGGACGAGCGCGGCTCGACGGTGCCGTCGAAGTGGAACTTCACCGCATTCGCCGATAGCCGTGCGCTGCGGTAGTAGTGGCGCTCGCCGCTGAGCAGCTCCCAGCGGCGGCGCACCGGGAAGATGTCGTCCTGCCAGCTGATCGCCGCCTCCACGCGCAGGGTCAGTTGCCCGGCGTCGTCGAGGTACTTGAGCGCATCCAGGCGGTTCTCGCAGACGTGCAGGTACTTGGCCGCGGTGACGCCGCGCGAGCTCTGGAAGTGCACGCCCTCGCGGTAGGACTGGCGCAGCACCTTGGCCGGGGTCGGCGGCATCGCAGCGTGGATCAGCGCGTAGGCTCCGTCGATCATCAGGCCGTTGGGCTCGCCGGTCAGTTCGTCACGCTCCAGGTAGCCGTTGCGCGGGTCGGCGGTGCTGGCGTCGATGCCGGCCAGTTCCAGCGCGCGGGAGTTGACCATCATGGTGCCCCACATGCGGTCGAGCAGCGCCACCGGGCGATCCGGCAGGATGCTGTCGAGCCACTCGCGGCCCGGCTTCAGCCCGGCTTCGCGGAAGGTGTAGCGCACCCAGTACTGGCCATAGACCCAACCGTCGCCGGGGTGGCTGTCGGCGTAGTCGCGGATGGCTTTCGCCAATTGCTCCGGAGTCGGGTCCTCGATGCCGACGTCGAGATCGTCGGCGTAACGCGGGTTCAGCGCCAGGTCCGGGTGGGTGTGCATGTCGTGCAGGCCGGGCATGCAGAACGCGCCTTCGAGGTCGCGCACCAGGGTGTCCGGGCCGATCAGGTGCTCCATGTCCTCGCGGCGCCCCACCGCCAGCAGCCGGCCGTCGCGGATGGCCACGGCCTCGGCCCAGGGCTGGGCGGGGTCGAGGGTGTAGAAGCGGCCGTTGTGCAGCAGCAGTTCGGCAAAGCGTTCGGTGGGGGAATTGGAGGAGCGGAAGCGGTCCGGAGCGGTCATGGGTAGCCCTTGTTGTTCTTGTCCGTGGAGGCAGTATAGGGCTCGGCTTTCGGCTGCTGACTAGCATAAGATGACAACTCACTAGCACAAGACGACAGCCTGAGCCTGCGCCATGCCCACCGCCTCCTTCGACATCGATTACGCCGCCCGCCAGCTGTTCCGCCACTTCCTCGATGAGTGGCGCGCCCGCCCCGCCCAGCCCGCGCTGGCGCCCTTGCTGGGCGGTCTCGGCCTGCCAAGCAGCGGCGAAGCGGCGGCCGCCGAGATGAACTTCGCCCGCTACTATCGGCTGCTGCAACAGGCCGCCGGGCTGCTCGGCCCGAGCGACTTCTTCCTGCGCCTGGGCCAGCGCTACAACCTCTATGACCTGGGGGTGATCGGCTACGCGCTGATCAGCGCGGCCAACCTGCGGCGCTCCTGGGATATCTCCCTCGGCCAGCCATCGAGCCTGATGCCGCACCCGATCCACACCCACCGCGAGGAAGTCGGCGAGCACATCCGCCTGACGCTGCAGCTACCGCCCTTCAGCGAGGTGGAGCGCATCGCTCTCTGCGAGGAGTGGCTGAGCAGTACCTGGCGCTGGCTGTGCCAGCGCCTGCCGGACCTGGAGAGCTGCGCCGGCATGCAACTGCACCTGCCCTACCCGCCGCCGGCCCATGCCGCGCTCTACGGCGAGCTGTTCCCCGGCTGCAGCCATTTCAACGCCGAACAGGCCGAGCTGTGGATGCCCAAGGCCTTCCACGACCAGCCCTTCTCCACCGCCAACCCGTCGGTGAGCCGGCTGTGCCAGGCGCAAGGCGCGGCGACTTTGGCCAGCTTCGAGCGCGGCTCTGCGCTGCCGGACGATGTGCGCTACTACCTGCTGCAGAACGCGCGTATCCCACTGCCGGACCTGGAGCAGACCGCCGCCTGGCTGCGTCTGCCGCCGCATACATTGCAGCGCCGGCTGCGCGAGCACGGGCTGACCTTCAAGGGAATCGTGCTGGAAGTGCGGATGGCGCTGGCCCAGCGTTATCTGCTGGCCAGCCGGATGGCGTTGCAGGAAATTGCCTTCCTGCTCGGCTATGAACACGTCACCAGTTTCCACCGGGCTTTCCAGCGGTTCACCGGGACGACGCCGGAGCGGTTTCGTGCAGCAGGCGGGATCGCGCCGGAGTGAAGCAATCGCGGACAGAGTCCGCTCCTACGCCAGGGTTGGCCTTGGTGTAGGAGCGGACTCCGTCCGCGATCGGCTCGCCTGTGCGCTTAAGCTTCCTTCTCGCAATTGATCATCCACGGCACCCCGAAGCGATCCTCCAGCGCGCCGAACAGCTCGGCCCAGAAGGTCTGCTCCAGCGGCATGGTGACCTTGCCGCCCTTGCCGAGGGCTTCGAAGATGCGCCGGGCTTCGGCCTTGGTGTCGACGTTGAGGGTGATCGACACACCCTTCACGCCCTCGTACTGGCCGCACTGCGGGGAGGCGTCCGAGCCCATCAGCACGTGTCCGCCCACTTCCAGGCGGACGTGGATGATGCGGTTCTTCAGCGCCTCGGGCATGTCCTCGCAGCCCGGCGCATCGGAGAAGCGCATCAGGTGCGGCAGCTCGCCATGCAGCACTTCGGCGTAATAGCGGAAGGCTTCTTCGCAGTTGCCGTCGAAGACCAGGTAGGCATTCATCAACATGGTAGTTTCCTCCAGGCTCAGGATTTACTGGCGATTTCGGCGCGCAGGCGTTCTTCCTGTTCGCGCAGTTCAGGGGTGAATTCGGCGCCGAAGTCCTCGGCCTCGAAGACCTGCCGGATCTCGATCTCGGACTCGCCGTCGAACGGATTGGGGGAGCGCTTGACCCAGTCGATGCACTCCTGCAGCGAGGCGGTCTGCATGATCCAGAAGCCGGCGATCAGCTCCCTGGTTTCGGCGAACGGGCCGTCGATTACCTGCCGCGACGCGCCATCGAAGCGCACCCGCGCGCCCTTTGCGCTGGGCTGCAGGCCTTCGCCAGCCAGCATCACACCGGCCTTCACCAGCTCCTCGTTGTAGGCCCCCATGGCGGCGAGCAGTTCTTCCTTGGGCATTACACCGGCTTCGGAGTCGGCGGTGGCTTTGACGATCACCATGAAACGCATGGTCTTTCTCCTCTTGTCATTCTCTTGTAATTGCCAGCGTGGCGGCCGGTTGCTTCCGGTTCCTGACGAATAGTCGAAGGGCGTGACGGCTGATCGACATGCCACGCAAAAAAAATTCGAGTGGGTCTATGGGGGGCTCTGAGCATAGGCCGGTGGTCATGACGGTGCCGTGAGCGAGCCGCGGATTCACGGGAGCGCGCGACGACCGGGAGCGAGTTCAAGTTTCTCGGTATCCAACCGCCATGCCGCCAGCGGCAGACGAATGGCTGACTGGACAGCCCCGACCGCGCTCCCTAGATTCAGGCCTTTTCCCACGACACGGAGCATTGCCCCATGAGCCTGGAATCGGTTCGCGCCTTCTTCGCCGAAAAGGCCCCGGACATCGCCATCATCGAGCTGGAAACCAGCACCGCCACCGTCGCCCTCGCCGCCGAAGCCCACGGCGTGGAGCCAGGCCGCATCGCCAAGACCCTGTCCCTGCGGGTGGGCGAGCGCACCGTGCTGGTGGTGGCCCGCGGCGATGCGCGGCTGGACAACCGCAAGCTCAAGGAAGCGTTCGGCGGCAAGGCCAAGATGCTCGGCGTCGAGGACGTAGTGGCGCTGACCGGGCATCCGGTGGGCGGCGTCTGCCCGTTCGGCCTGGCGACGCCGCTGCCGGTGTATTGCGATGTGTCGCTGCAGGCATTCGACGAGGTGCTGCCGGCGGCGGGTGCGGTGCACAGCGCGGTGAGGATCGAACCGCTGCGCATGGCGCAGTTGGTGGCGGCGGACTGGATCGATGTTTGTCAGGAATTGGCCTGAACGGCTTTGCCGCTGGCGCCAGGCGTTCCAGGGGCCTGCCTGGCGCACTGGCTCAACAAGCGGCGGTGACGCTCGTCGGCTGAGTTCGGCGTAGCCTTACTCCCACGCGGGTTGCGTCTAACCTGACAACACACCCGCGCCTCCGCGCTCCGGCACAGCCCGTGGATGCGTGGCGCCCATATCCGCGAACGAGTGTCCGCTTGCGAGGTGTTCGTCATGGCCAACCCCCTGTCCACCCTGGGTATCGTGCATACCGCCATCAGCCTGGTGCCGCTGATGGCCGGTATCTGGGCGTTCTATCGCGCGGGGCGCATCGACCCGCGCAGCCCGGTCGGGCGCTGGTACGTCTACGGAATGATCCTCGGCGTGCTGACGGCTTTCGGCCTGTCCAGCACCGGCGGCTTCAACGCCGGGCATGCCATTGGCCTCCTCTGCCTGCTCTCTGTTGCAGTGGCCAGCTACGCGCAACGGATCAGCGCCCTGGGCGGGCTGGGCGAATACCTGGAAACGGCGGCGATGAGCTTCAGCTTCTTCCTGATGATGATCCCCACGCTCAATGAATCCCTGTCGCGCCTGCCGCCCTCCAACCCCATCGGCCAGGGGCCGGATTCACCACCGGTGCAGACGGCGGTGATGATCGCCCTGCTGCTACTCATCCTCGGCGTGCTCTACCAGTTCTACCGCATCCATCGGCGGCGCATGCCACCGGCGCGCCCGGCGCACTGAGTATCAGCCGGAGCAACGGCGATGCTGGCGGGCTCCCGAGCCGGAGCTCCGCCATGACCGTCCACCGGTCATGCGATCACCGACCAGTTGACCGTCGACCCCTGGGGTGTGTGCGCGTCTTTCTGCTTGCTCCACTGGGTACGTTGGTGAACGCACTGGAGCACCGGTAGCGCTCAACCGTTCGTCACCGTCTCCGCCACTGTGGCCTGTTTCCCGGCGAATCGCCCGGAGCGACCTAAACTGCTTCTGGGCGCCCGCAGACCAAGACGCCCAGCGCCGGATGGAATCGGCTCCCGCCCCAAAGGCAGTAGCCTGATAGCGAGCCATGCAGCCCGGCGATCAAGACTGCCCACCGCCGTGAGCTTCGCCATGCCAGAGCGATTCGACATATCACCATCGGCACCACCCGCCCGGTTGCAGGCGCAGCTCCAATCTCCGGCAGCGGCGCCACCCCAGCCGCTTCCCGGTATGTCTCGCGTTCGCCAGTTCACCGCCCGCCTGGGTGGCCTATTTGCACCGCGCCCCAGCCCTCTCACCCAGATGCCGACGGGCAACTCGAAGGAACAGCACCAGGAGAACAGCATGAGCATTCGCAATTCCAAGGAGCCCAGCGAAGGCACCGGCCCGGCCGATTCGCAGCGCCCACTCGCCAACCCGGACGACCATCTGTCACAGCGCTATGACCTGCCACCCGGCCAGTTGCCGGACCCGCTGGCCGGAGCCACCGGTCAGGCATCCGCCTACTCGGCCGGTGCCACCGATTACGCCCTGAAACAGCAGCACAGCGCGCAGCACACCCTGGACCAACTCGACAAGCTGGACGAAACGCTCCAGCGCGAGGCAAACCGGCCAACCGCGAAGGCAGCCGGTACGTCGGCCGCTCCCTCCGACAGCCCACTCAGCCAGGCCGATCAGCTACTGGCGGCGGCCGTCTCGCCACAGGCCAGCGACACCGAGAACGTGCTGCAAGACGTGCAGACCACCCTGGACTCCCTCGCGGGCATGGCCCAGGGCCTGTCGCAGCAACGCCTGGAATCCATCAGGGAGCGCGAGACCCTGGACGTGCGCCAGGAGCAGGCCGATGAACGCGAGCGCCTGCTCAACGAACGCGAAGACACGCTGCGCCAATGGGAGCAACGGTTACAGCAGGAGAAGGCCGCATTGACCCGACTCGGCGAGCAGCAGACCGCCACCCTGGCCGAACGCAGTGCCACCCTGCAAGGCCTGGCGGAGACCGTCGACAGCCGCGACCGTGCCACCACCAAGCGCAGCGAAGTGCTGCAGTCGGAGCAGGAGCAGTTGGAGCGCAAACTGGCGCAGATGCGCATCCGCCACGCCGAGCTGGATGGCCGCGAGACGCTGTTGCAACAGAAAGACAACGAGCTGACCGAACGCTTCAAGCAACTGGTGGACGCCAAGGAGCGCTTCAGCGCCATCGTTCGCAGCTTCAATGAAACGGTGCGCTTCAACACCGCGCTGAGCGCCATCAATCGGACCGTGGGTGGGCGTTCGGACGATCGTTGATCCAACCGTGGAATGCCGGGACCCCTTGGCCCCGGCCGCTTCATTTCAGCGGTTGAGGAAGCCCAGCAGGTCCTCGTTCACCTGATCGGCCAGGGTGGTGCACATGCCGTGCGGCGCCCCCTTGTAGACCTTCAACTCGCCCTTCTGCACCAGTTCCACCGAACGCTGGCCAGCGGCACCGATGGGTACGATCTGGTCGTCGTCGCCGTGCAGGATCAGCGCCGGCACGTCGATCTTCTTCAGGTCCTCGGTGTAATCCACCTCGGAGAATTCGTGAATGCACAGGTATTGCCCAAGGTGCCCGCCGGTCATGCCCTGCAGCCAGAAATTGTCGATCACTCCCTGGGACTGCTTCGCGCCTGCACGGTTGTAGCCGTAGAACGGCACCGCCAGATCCTTGAAGAACTGCGAGCGGTCTTCCTTCACACCCTTGCGGATGCCGTCGAACACGTCGACCGGCAGACCGCCGGGGTTGTCGGCCGTCTTGAGCATCAGCGGCGGCACCGCACCGATCAGCACCGCGCCGGCCAGGCGCTTGGTGCCATGCCGGCCGATGTAGCGCGTCACCTCGCCACCGCCGGTAGAGTGGCCCACCAGCGTGGCGCCCTTGAGTCCCAGCGCATCGATCACTGCTGCCAGGTCGTCCGCGTAGGTGTCCATGTCATTGCCGTTGGCCGGCTGGCCCGACCGGCCGTGGCCGCGCCGGTCATGGGCGATGACCCGGTAGCCCTTCTGCACCAGGAACAGCATCTGCGCGTCCCAGGCGTCGGCATTCAGCGGCCAGCCATGGGAGAACACCACCGGCTGCCCGCTGCCCCAATCCTTGTAGAAGATTTCAGTGCCATCTTTCGCTTTGACAAAGCTCATTTGGGTCGTTTCCTTCAGGGAGTGGTTGAAAAGAAACGCCGCAACTTCAGCGACTGCGGACCGCTCTACGGCGGCCTTGAGCATAGCCAGCGCGGTGACGCCGCCCCCCGCGTCCAGCGCCTTTCCGACGAGCGACAGCTCAGTCGATGCCGGCCGCGAACAAGCCGCCGAGCCAATCGGAGAACACCCGCAGGCGCCGCGACATCTGCCGGCGCACCGGATACAGCACGCTGACCGGCAGTGGCGGCGGCTGCCAGGCGCGCAGCACTTCCACCAGTTCGCCGCTGGCGAGGCCCTCACGCAGGTGGTAGCGCGGCGCCTGGATCATGCCGAAGCCGGCACGGCAGGCGGCGATATAGGCGTCGGCGTTGTTCACCGTGATCCGGCTGGGCAGCCGCTGGGTGCACAGCTGGCCGTCGAAGCGGAACTCCAGGTCGAAGATGCGCCCGCTGGATGCCGACTGATAGTCCACCGCCAAGTGCCCTTCGAGCTGTTCCGGGTGCTCGGGCAGGCCGAACTCCTGCACATAGGTGCGGCTCACGCAGGTCAGTTGCTCCAGCTCGGCGATGCGCCGACCGACCAGGCTGGAATCCGGCAGCTCGCCCGCGCGCAACACGCAATCCACACCTTCGCGCACCAGGTCCACCTGGCGGTCATTCAGGCTCAGTTCCAGTTCGATCTGCGGGTAGCGCCGGCAGAACGCCGGCAATGCCGGGATCACCACCAGCCGTCCCAGCGAGCTGGGCAGGTCGATGCGCAGCTTGCCGCGGGGGTTGTCGGGTGAGTCGGAGAAGCAGTTCTCGGCCTCCTCCAGGTCTTCCAGCAGGCGCACGCAGCGCTCGTAGTAAGCCTGGCCGTCGGCGGTGACGCTCACCTGCCGCGTGGTGCGGCGCAGCAGTTGCACGCCCAGGTGCGTCTCCAACTGCTGGATCAGCTGGGTCACGCTGGCGCGCGGCAGTTGCAGGCTGTCCGCCGCCTTGCCGAAGGCCTTGAGTTCGACGATGCGGGTGTAGACCTGCATGGCCTGCAAGCGGTCCATGGCGCACTCCGACTATTCATCCAGGCCGAATAGTTAAACCGCAATCTGCCGGTTTATCCATGCCCGGCAAACAACAAGAATGGTCCTGCCCCTTTCCCCACCCCGGAGAATCCCGCATGAAGACCCGTCGCCTGGGCTCGCAAGGCCCCGTCGTCTCTGCCATCGGCCTCGGCTGCATGGGCATGTCCGACTTCTACACCACCGGCAGCAACGAAGCCGAATCCATCGCCACCCTGCACCGTGCGCTGGAGCTGGGCGTCACCCTGCTCGACACCGCTGACATCTACGGCCCGCACACCAACGAGGAACTGCTCGGCCGCGCCCTGAAAGGCAAGCGCGAGCAGGTCTTCCTCGCCACCAAGTTCGGCATCGTGCGCACCCCGGACCAGCCGCAGGTGCGCGGCGCCAACGGCAGCCCGGAGTACATCCGCCAGGCCGTGGAAGGCAGCCTGAAACGGCTGGGCACCGACCACATCGACCTCTACTACCAGCACCGCGTCGACCCCAGGGTGCCCATCGAGGAAACCGTCGGCGCCCTGGCCGAGCTGGTGAAGGCCGGCAAGGTGCGTTACCTGGGTCTGAGTGAAGCCTCAGCGGATACGCTGGAGCGCGCGCACCAGGTCCACCCGATCACCGCGCTGCAGAGCGAGTATTCGCTGTGGACCCGCGACCCGGAGGAGAACGGCGTGCTGGCTGCCTGCGAACGCCTGGGTGTCGGCTTCGTGCCCTACAGCCCGCTGGGCCGCGGCTTCCTCACCGGCGCGCTGAAGAGCCCGGATGATTTCGCCGAGGACGACTACCGGCGCTCCAGCCCGCGCTTCACCGGGGACAACTTTGCGAAGAACCTGCAGTTGGTGGACAAGGTCGCCGAGCTGGCCGCCACCCGCGGAGTGAAGCCCTCGCAACTGGCGCTGGCCTGGGTGCTGGCCCAGGGCGAGCACCTGGTGCCGATCCCCGGCACCAAGCAGCGCAAATACCTGGAAGAGAATGTCGCCGCCGTGGATCTGGCGCTGACGAAGGCGGAGCTGCTGGAGCTGGACGCGATCTTCCCGACCGGCGCAGCCGCCGGCGGGCGCTACAGCGAACAGGTGATGGCGCTGATCCAGTAAAAGCTCTGCACCGGGGCTCCGGTGGACGCTCGCAGCGGTTATGCTGACGGGGTCCACCGGAGGCTTCATGCGATTCGTTCCCGCCGCACTGCTCGTACTTTCCTTCCTGCCCCTCGCCGCCCACGCGGACGAGGAATGCCAGGTGACGGCCGTGTTCAGCGGCGACCAGTTGACCTGTCAGCGCGCGGACGGCAGCGACACCACCATCCACCTGCGCGGCATCACCGCCCCGGAGCTGGAGCAACCCTTCGGCCAGCGCTCCCGCGCCGCCCTGGTGCAGCTCGCCCTGGGCAAGAGCGCCACGCTCAAGCACGCCGAGCAGCAATCCGACGGCAGCCTGCGCGCAGCAGTCTGGGTTACCCCGGCGGAGTGCCCGAACTGCGGTCATACCCTGGATATCGGTCGCGCGCAGTTGAGCATCGGCCTGGCGCGCTGGCGGCAGAGCGACGCGCAGACGCCCGAGGAAGTCGGCCAGTATCAGTTCGAGGAACACGAAGCGAAAGCGCGTCGCACCAACCTCTGGCGCGAGCCCTGAGCTCAAATACGCTCAGTTGCTGACGTAGTGCTGCAGGATGCGCCGGTCCTCGCCCTCGTCCACCAGCGTCTTGAACGTCTGTGCATAGCGACGGACGAAATCCTCGTCCTGGGTGCGCTTGCTGAAGGCGACTTCCGCCGACTCCGCTGACACCACCACGCCCGTGGGTACGATGCGCTTGGCCAGGCCCAGTTGCTGCAGTTCGTACTGGCCGCTGTGCTCGTCGGCAATGATGCCGTCGATGCGACCCTTGTCGACCATGTGCCAGAGGTTGCTGCGGCTGGGGTTGAAGAACACCCGCGCGGCGTAATCCGGATCGGCCATCAGCTGGCGGTAGGGTTCGCCATAGGACACGTCGATCTGCGCGCCGAGGCGGAAGTCGCTGCCGGGCAAATCGGCAAGCTGCTGCAGGCTGTCGCGCTGGGGCAGGCCGCGACGGACGAAGAGGATATTGCGCGAGGGCGGCAGCACGGTGCCGGAGAACCAGGCGTAGACCTCGCGTTCGGGATTGCGGAAGGCACCGGGCAGCACGTCAAGGCGGCCCAGTTCCAGCTCCTTGAGTGCCCGCGCCCAGGGCAGCTTGACCATTCGCACCTGGCAACCGAGACGTTCCAGCACTTCCCGGTTCAGCTCGACGTAGAGGCCGCCGACACTGCCATTGGGCAGTTGCATGCTGAAGGGCGGGTCGTCATCCCAGCGCAGGGTCTTTTCACAGGCGGCCAGCGGCAGGCTGGCCAGCACCAGGCTCAACAGGGCCAGGCGCTTGAGGCGCACATGCGGGAACAACGGCAGGCGAAGGGCTTGCGACGGCAAGTTCACGACTCACAGCGGGAGAAGACGGATGACCGGAGTGTATTGAACAGGACGCCCGTGTTACCAGCGGCAAGTGAATCCACTGGCGAGAACGGGCCGCCGCGCCCTCCCGGAAGGGATGTCGGCGTCGCTGATCCTGGCGCGGTGGCGCCAGCGAAGTCGGGTTTCGGTCCCGCGCGACCAACACTAGAAAATGGAGTAGGACATCAGGGATTTTTCCTACACCACCCGAACAACAGCCTCCCTAGACTGCCGCGAACTCACCGCCGGGCGCGGTGATAGCGCGAACGACTCCAGCAGATAAAGGAGACTGACAGTGAAAATGCTTCGATCCATCGGCCTTGCCCTGCTCGTGGCGGGTGGCCTGGTCAGCACGGCCTGGGCCAACAGCGACGAGGAACAGATCCTGACCCTTGAACAACAGTGGGTGGATGCCAGCGCCAAAGGAGACAGTGCATTCATTCGTCACCTGCTTGACGATGCCTTCGTCAACATCAATGTCCAGGGCGTTATCCGTGACAAGAGCACCGTGCTCAGTGCCAGGCCCCTTCCAGCCGGCGCCAGCCAGACCCTGTCCGGGCTCATCGTCCGGCTGCACGGTGACATGGCCGTGGTGACCGGCACCAACACAGTACATATGGACATATCGGCGAGCCCCGTGGCGGTGGTCTTCACCGATGTCTACAGCAAACACAACGGGCAATGGCACGCGATTTCGTCCCAGGAAACCATCCGCCCCTGAGCCACTGTCGCCTCTCGCCGGCTGGCCCGCGTCATTGCCAGCCGTAGCGCCGGGTGAACCAGCCCTTCACCGCCTGGGTCAGCGCCATGTAGCCCAGCAGGATCGCCGCCAGCCAAGGCCAGTAACCCAGCGGCAGTGCCTCCATGCGGAACGAATGCGCCAGCGGCCCCATGGGCAGGAAGATCGCCACCGCGACGATCGCCAGGGTCATACCCAGCAGCGGCCAGGCGGCGCGGCTCTGCAGGAAGGGAATGCGCCGGGTGCGGATCATGTGCACCACCAGCAGTTGCGAGATCAGCCCCTCGACGAACCAGCCGGACTGGAACAGCGTCTGCTGCGCCGGAGAATTTGCGCCGAACACGTGCCAGAGCACGAGGAAGGTGGCGATGTCGAAGATCGAACTGATCGGCCCGAAGAACACCATGAAGCGCCCCAGGCCGTCCGGGTTCCACTGCTGCGGCTGGCGCAGCAGCTCGTCGTCGACGTGGTCGAAGGGAATGGCGATCTGCGACAGGTCATAGAGCAGGTTCTGCACCAGCAGTTGCAGCGGCAGCATCGGCAGGAAGGGAATGAAGGCGCTGGCCACCAGCACGCTGAACACGTTGCCGAAGTTGGAGCTGGCGGTCATGCGGATGTACTTGAGCATGTTGGCGAAGGTACGGCGCCCTTCGATCACGCCCTCCTCCAGGACCATCAGGCTTTTTTCCAGGAGGATCAGGTCAGCGGCCTCTTTGGCGATGTCCACCGCCGAATCCACCGAGATGCCGATATCCGCCGTGCGCAGCGCCGGTGCGTCGTTGATGCCGTCACCGAGGAAGCCGACCACATGCCCGCGCTCGCGCAGCACGCGCACCAGGCGCTCCTTGTGGCTGGGGGTGAGCTTGGCGAACAGCGTGGTGCGTTCGGCCAGTTCGCCCAGCACGGCATCGTCCAGCTCGTCCAGCTGCGGGCCGAGCAGCACGCCTTCGACCACCAGCCCTACATCACGGCAGACCTTCAGGCTCACCCGTTCGTTATCGCCGGTCAGCACCTTCACCGCCACGCCGTTCTCCGCCAGGGCGCGCAGGGCCGGCGCGGTGGTTTCCTTGGGCGGATCGAGGAAGGCGATGTAGCCAGCGAGGCACAGCCCGCTTTCGTCTGCCACGCCGTAGATGTCGCGGGTGGGTGGCAGCTCGCGGGTGGCCACGGCGACCACCCGCAGGCCTTCCTGGTTGAGCCCGTCGGCCACCGCACGGATGCTCTCCAGGCGCGCGCCGGTCAGCGGCTCGATGCCCCCGGCAGTCTCTACTGTTTCGCAGACCGCCAGCACCTCTTCCAGCGCGCCCTTGCAGATCAGCAGGTGGTTGTCCTCGCGTTCGCTGACCACCACCGACATGCGCCGGCGGGCGAAGTCGAAGGGAATCTCGTCGAGCTTGCGGAAACGGCTGTCCACCTTCAGTGCATGGCGCAATTCGACGTGTTCGAGCACCGCGACATCCAGCAGGTTCTTCAGGCCGGTCTGGTAGTGGCTGTTGAGGAAGGCCAGTTGCAGCACACGGTCCTGCACCTGGCCGAAGGCGTCGGTGTGGCGCTCGAGGACGATGCGGTCCTGGGTCAGGGTGCCGGTCTTGTCGGTGCAGAGGATGTCCATCGCGCCGAAGTTCTGGATGGCGTCCAGGCGCTTGACGATCACCTTGCGGCGGCTGAGCACCACCGCGCCCTTGGCCAGGGTCGAGGTGACGATCATCGGGAGCATTTCCGGGGTCAGGCCGACGGCGATGGACAGCGCGAACAATGACGCCTCCAGCCAATCGCCCTTGGTGAAGCCGTTGATCAGCAGCACCACCGGCGCCATCACCAGCATGAAGCGGATCAGCAGCCAGCTGACGCGGTTGACGCCGGTCTGGAAGGCCGTCGGCGTCGGGTCGCTGGCGATCACCCGCTCGGCGAGGGAGCCGAAGTAGGTGCGCGTACCCGTGCCGATCACCACGGCCAGGGCAGAGCCGCTGACCACCGTGGTGCCCATGAAGCACAGGCTGTCGCGCTCCAGCGGATTACCCTGACGGGCGTCGCGCAGCTGGGCGAATTTCTCCACCGGCAGGGATTCCCCTGTGAGCGCGGCCTGGCCGACGAACAGGTCCTTGGCGCTGAGCAGGCGCACATCCGCCGGCACCATGTCGCCGGCCGACAGCCACAGCACATCGCCCGGCACCAGTTCTCGGATCGGCACTTCCACCCGCAACGCGGGGCCATCACCTTCGGCGCTGCGGAACACCGTGGCGGTGTTGCTGACCATCGCCTTGAGCTTCTCGGCGGCGCGGTTGGAGCGCTTCTCCTGGATAAAGCGCAGCAGCGTGGAAATACCCACCATGCTGCCGATCACCACGGCGGCCTCGACGTCCTCGGTGAACCAGGAAATGGTCGCCAGCACAGTGAGCAGCAGGTTGAAGGGATTGCAGTAGCAGTACCACAGGTGCATCCAGGCGCTGATTGGCCGGTCCTGGTCCACCTCGTTCAACCCGTCGCGCTGGCGGCGCTCTTGCGCCTCGCTCTCGCTCAGGCCTTCACGCCGGCTTTCCAGGCGTTCCAGCACCGAGGCCGGCTCCAACGCGGACCACTCCAGCAGGACCGAAGTCAGCGCATTGGGCGCCTTGCGCCCGGCGGCGGAGCCACGCAGCAGGTCGCGCGCGGCCAACCGGCGCAGTTGACGGGCCGGGAAGCCCTTGTTGATGAATTCGAGCAGGTGGGTCCTGATGAGGTCCAGGCGCATGATGACTTTCCCCTTGTGCGCACATCGTCCGGCGGCGGGGGGAGTCTGTGCCGAGTACCTTAAGGCGCCATGAAGGCTGGCGCAGCGCCAGGGGCGGCATGTCTGCAGAGATCGTAAAGCGCATAGCGCCTCAGGCGTCATGCACGGCTGCGGCGGATAACGAGGTTCGCGGGCAAGCTCGCTCCCACGAAAAGCACGACCGCCTCAGAAGTCGCGCTTGTAGAAGATGTCCAACGAGCTGGCCAGGCCGCTGGCGGCCTCCAGGTAGACCTTCTTGCTCAGCAGGTAGCGCAGCGCGATGGTATTGGCCGGCTCGAACACACCCACGCCATAACGCAGGCTGAGGCGGTCGGAGAGCTGGCCGCTGGCGACCACGCTGGTGCTGTTGCCGGTGCCTTCGGTGTCCAG
This sequence comes from Pseudomonas sp., assembly GCF_002796985.1. Lineage (GTDB taxonomy): Bacteria > Pseudomonadota > Gammaproteobacteria > Pseudomonadales > Pseudomonadaceae > Pseudomonas. Next base: position 383,513 of record NZ_PEKX01000004.1, read on the forward strand.
TTGGAAATCCTGAATACCCAGGCGCTGGGCCACCTCGCCGGTGAGCGGCGCGCTACCGGCAAGGCCAAGCGCCAGGGCCGCTTCGCCAAGCATGTTGCTGTCTTCGCCGCTGGACATCGGCCGGCCCAGCACCAGGTAGGACAGCGCCTGTTGCTGGCTCATGGCGGGCTCGGAGAACACCTCGCTGCGCGGCTGCTCGGCGTTGCCGGTCAGGCGCAGGCCGGCGACCACGTCGTCGACCTTGCGGATCGCCTCGACGTCGAGGAACGGCTGGTCGATGGGCCCGGCGAACAGCAGGCGCGCACGACGGATGGTCAGCTTCTGGCCGTAGGCGCGGTAGCGGCCGTTGTTCAGGCGCAGCTCGCCACGGGTATCCAGGTTGTCACCAATGTGCACCTGCCCCGCCAGTTCCGCGTTCAGGCCGAAGCCGCTGAAGGTCAGCTTGTCGCTACCCACGCTGACGTCGATGTCCATGTTCAGCGCCAGGGCGCTTTTCGGCTCCTGCTTCGCGCCCACGATCACAGTGTCGTCGGACACCTTGACCGTGGACGGCGGCAGCTGGCGAAGGATGATGGCGCCGCGCGGCACCTGCACCGAGCCGGAAATCGCGAGTTTTTCACCGACCATCTGCACGGCGAGGTCCGGTTCGACTTCGAGGTTGGCGTAGGGCTCCACGGTCACCGGCAGGCGGTTGCCATGCAGCTTCACGTCGACATCCAGGCCGCTGGCCCAGGCGATGCGCCCGGACAGGCTGCCGTTGCCATGCTCTCCGGCCTTCCAGTCACCGCTCAGGTCGACCTGCTCGCCGGCGATTCGCGCCGTGACCTGCAAGCGCTCGAAACGGGTCGGCAGGTCGCCACCGGAGATTTCACCGTCATTCAGGCGCAACTCGCCATCCACCCGTGGCGCCAGCAGCCCACCGGAGATCTGCCCGCTGCCATTGAGCTGACCCTTGAGGGTTTCCACCATCGGCGCGAACGGCCGGGCAATGGCAATATCCAGTCCCTTGAGACTGAAAGTGCCGTTCACCGGCTTGGTTTTCGGCCGTGGGTCGAGCTGGACCTGGGCCTGCAGGCTGCCGAGCTTGTCGCCGAGGAACTGCAGGCTGGTGTCGATGCGCCGGGGCGTCAGGCGGCTCTCCAGTTGCAGGCGCTGGTAGGGAAAATCGACCCACTCCTCCTGCTCCTTGATGCGCAGGGTGCCGTTGTTGGCGTTGATCAGGATGGAACCGTTGGGGCCGCTGGCGGGCAGGTCGAGTTGCACGTCGCCATCGAGCTTGCCCTTCCAGGCAAAGTCCTCGGGCAGCCAGCGCGCCAGGCTGTCCAACGGGAATTCGCGCAGGTGCAGGCGCAGCCGCGGGTCGGGCATCAGCCGCTGGTCTTCCATGCACAGGCTGGCCGGCCCGGACGCCCAACAATGGGCGCCGAGGTTGATGCGCCCGTCCGCCAGCCGCTCCAGGCGTGCCGGCTGTTGCAGGCGCCAGTCCTGGCCGCCGCTCTGGATGTCACCTTTTACCAGACGCCCGCGCCAGTCCTTGCCGTTCCAGTTACCGTCCAGGCCGAGGTCGAGCACTACCGGCTTGCCCTGCAGGTTCAGGGCGAGCTGCTGGCGCTTGAGGTCGCCGCTGCCGTCCAGCTTGAGCACGCCAAAATCCGTGTCGCCGCTGTGCAGCCCCTGGGCTGTCAGGTTTACCCGGCCGCGCTGGGCGGCGTCGAGGGAGGCAGTCAGGTCCAGCGTGCGCAGGCCCTGGTCGGCGTAGGCGACGCGCTGGCCGTCGAGCTTCAGTTGCCCTTGCGGCGCCTGCAGCGTGCCAGCCAGGTCGAGCTGGCCATTGAGACGACCGAACAGTTGCGGCCACAGTTGGCCGAGTCGATTCAAGGCGATGTCGAGGCGACCGGACAGCCGCTGGTCCAGCGTGGCCTGGCCGCTGATGCGGTTGTCGCCCAGTTGCAGCGCCAGGCCTTCGACCTTCCACGCCTGCCCCGCCGCCGTGGCATTGGCCCTGAAGGTGGCCGGCTGGCCGCGCAGGCGGCCCTGCAGGTCGAGGTTGGCATCGAGGTTCAGCGCCTCACCCTTGAGCGAGCCCTTGCTGCGCAGCGGCCCGCCGAGGCGGCCGGGCATTTCCTCCAGCCAATAGGCCGGGTCGAGGTCGGACAGGTCGAGCGCTGCGTCCCAGCTCACCACGTCGGCGAAACCGACCTTCAGGTGCCCTTCGGCCTTGCCCTGCCCCGCCACCAGTTTCAGCGACGGCAGGAAGACTTCCGCAAGGTTGCCCGACACTGGGCTGGCCAGGGTGAAATCGCCAGCCGGCCCCTTGAAGGCGCCGTCGAAGTTGCCCAGGTAAGCGCCGTCGCTGTAGCTCACTTCGGCCTTGAAGGTGTGCACGCTCACCGGCGGCTCGTCGACTTCCGGGTACAGGCGGCGCCAGGGGAAGTCCAGCCAGTCGAGTTGGGCGTTGGCGGCGAAGGCGTCCTTCCAGTCGAGGCGGCCGGTCAGTGCCACGCGCTGGTCCTTGGCGGCACTCAGGTCGAGCGCGGCGATGTCCGCGCCCTCGGCGTCGACGCGGCCGCGCAGGGTCAGCACCACCGGGCTTTCCACGGCGGGCAGCAGCGCGGCACCGGCCAGCTGGTAGCCGTCCTTGAGGTTGCCGCTGGCGGTCAGGCGCAGCTGGTTCAGCGTCAGGGTGTCGGGCAGCGAGGCATCCGCCTTGAAGCCGTCGGCGGTGACCAGCGCAGTGGCCGGCAGGTTCTCCGCCAGTGGTTGCAGGTCACCCTCCAGCTTGCCATTCAAGTAGCCACTGCTCTGTGCCTGCAACTTCAGATGGCCCATCAGCTCGCCCTTGGCCTGCAGCTGCAGGGTCCAGGGCTGTTCGCCCGGTGCGGGCAGCCCGAGGGTGCCTTCGGCTTCCAGCGCCCAACCCTGGGTCGGCTTGAGCAGGCCCTTGAGCGACAGATTCAGGCCGTCGCGGGCGAGCTTCACCGAGTCGATGTGCAGACCTTCATGGTCCCAATGCGCGGCCAACTCGGCGTCGCGCAGCTGTTCCTGGCCATCGAGCAGGAAGCGGCCGATGCGGATGTCGCCCAGCTCCAGCGACAGCGGCAGGCTCAGGTCGGGCAGTTCGACGGGGCCGGACGATTCGCTCGGCTCGCTCGGTGGCAGGGTCAGCAGCACCTCGTTGGCCACGACCGTGTGCAGGCACAGAGTCATACGCAGCAGGCAGGCCGGCGACCAGTCGATCTGCGGCTGGTCCAGCACCAGGTGGGTCGCGCCATCGGTCCACTCCAGGCGCTTGGCGCTGAAGCCGCCCGCAAGGCGCCCGTCGAATGCCTCGACGCTCAGGCCGGGCACCCAGCTCAGCACCGCGCGGCTACCTGCCGACGTGCCGAGCAGGCTGGCGATGGCAATAGCCAGCAGCAGGATCAGCCCGAGCAGGCCGCCCAGGCTCCAGCGCAGCGCGCGCATCCAGCCCGCGCGGCTCATAGCTCAGGGCCCATGGAGAAGTGGATGCGGAGTCCGCCGTCCTCGTCCAGGCCGTCGGCCAGGTCCAGACGCAACGGGCCGACCGGGGAAATCCAGCGGATGCCGATCCCCACGCCGGTCTTGATCGAGGGGAAGTCCAGCGAGTTGAACGAGTTGCCCTGGTCGACGAAGGCCGCGATGCGCCAGCGTTCGGCGATGGGGTACTGGTACTCGACACTGCCGGCGACCATGTAGCGGCCACCGATACGGTCGCCGTCGGAGTTCTTCGGCGACAGGGTCTGGTAGTCATAGCCGCGCACGCTCTGGTCACCGCCGGCGAAGAAACGCAGCGACGGCGGGATCGCGCTGTAGTCGTTGGTGGCGATGCCACCGACCTGGATACGTCCGAGCAAACGCTGCCCTCCCCAGAAACTGGTCACGCCCTTGGCCATGGCGTTGATATGGGCGACGTCGGCGTCCGCCAGCAACCCTTCCTTGGCGCCCTTCACTTCGAATTGCAGGCGATAGCCCTTGCCGGGGTCGATCTTGTTGTCGGCTTCGAGGATCGAGTAGCCGATGCCCGGCATCAGGAAACTGCTCAGCCCCGAATCGTCGCCCAGCTTGTACTCCTCACGCTGCCAGTTCAGCGAGACAACCCGCTGCCAGCCGCTGTCGAGTTTGTGGTGCCATTCGCCGCCGAGGGTGAGCAGCTTGCTCTCGGTGTCCACCAGGTCTTCGTACTGGTAGCCGCTGGTGAAGCGCAGCTTGTCAGTGAGTGGCGGGTCCAGCGGGATCTCGTACCAGGCGCCGACGTTCTGCCGGGGCGCGGAGACCTCCGCCTCGAAGCCCAGGCTGTGGCCCTGCGGGTTGACCCAGTGGCGGGTCCAGGTGGCCCTGGCACGCGGCCCGACGTCGGTCGAGAAGCCCAGGCCAAGGCCCATGGTGCGCGGCTTGCGCGCTTCCAGATGGACATGCACCGGCACCACCTCACCGTCGGCGTTGGTCGGTGCGGCATCCACCCGCACGCCATCGAAATAGCCGCTGGACTGCAGCGCCTGGTTGAGATCGGCGATCTGCTCGGAGTCGTAGTCGGCGCCTTCCTTGAACGGCACCATGCGCTGCAGCAGGTCTTCGTCGAAGGGGAAGTCGCCGGCGAAATCAACTTTGCCCAGGCGGTAGCGCGGACCGCTGGCGTACACCAGTTCGATATCCGCCACGCCGGCTTCGGGGTCGATGCGCAGTTGCTGCTGGGTGAACTGGCCACGGAAGAAACCGAAGCGCGAGGCCTGGTTCTGGATCAGCCGCTTGGCGTCCTCATAGGCGCCATGGTTAAGCTGCGAACCCGGCTTCAGGGCATCGCCGCCAGGCACCCGGAAGCTCTTGAGTTTGGCCGCCGGGCCATCGACGCGCACCGTCACGTTGCGCAGGTGAATGGGTTCGCCGGGACGGACATTGATCCGCAGGGTGGCCACCTTGTCATCGGTCACCCGGCCGCGGATGCGCGCCTGGTAGTAGCCCAAAGCCTGGGCGGCCTTTTGCGCCTGCTCCACGGCATTGCGCCGGAATCTTTGCAGGGCCGCCTGATCACGCTCGCCAAGACTGCCCACATAGGCCTCGATATTGGCCTTGAGCGCAGTGTTGGCGGGAGTGATACGAACGTCGAGTTGGGCTTCGGCAGCCAGTACCGCCTGCAAGCAGAAGGCCATTACCAGCAGCAGCCCAAGCAATCCTTGGACAACTCTCATGGCGCGAAATGCTAGCACGGGTTTTCCCCGCCCGGCCCTATTCCAGAGCGTGGGAAACGTCTGAACGACTCAAGACCGGTCTATCCGACAGATGCTGTCGCTGCTTCGCGCCCGGCATTGGGATGAAACAACACATGCTCGCGGATCGGTCCCAGGGCTACCTCCCCCAGCTCCTTGTAACCATGACGCCGGTAGAACTCCAGATAGCGCGCATTCCCCGTGTCCAGCACCAGCCCCTGCGAGCCGCCATCCTCAGCGCACCAGGCGTGCAGTGCATCGAGCAACTGCTCGCCCAGGCGCTTGCCCTGGAATTCAGGGTGCACGCCGATCAGCGGCAGGATGTGATAGGGCCCGGGCGGCAGGCAGCCGAGTACGGCCGCGTGATAGTCCAGGTAGCGCCGGGTGCAGCCCAGACCGGTGGTCAGCAGCATGCGCATGCGCCAGAACCAGCTTTCGGTCACGTCCAGACGACGTTGTGGCGGCACGACGAGGGCCACGCCCACCAGACGGTCCTCGATCAGCAGGCCGATGGACGGCAGCTCCTCGAGAAAGTGCTGGTTGACCAGTTCGCGGATAGTGGCCCGCACACGCTGATCGAAGCCGGCACGGTCGGACTCGAACAGGTAGGCGAAGGTGGGTTCATGGCGGTAGGCGTGATACAGCAACGAGCGGACTTCACGACTGTAATTGCCGTCCAGCAGACGGACTTCAGCGGGAGTATCAGGCATGCGGACGCCTCTTCTTGTTGTGTGTTCCTATGGTTAGCGGCCCAGCCACGAAACCCTAGCAGTGCCTCGCCGGGGTCGCCAGGGCCCGCCGGCCTGAGCTAGCATCTTGTTTTTGCCAGGACGCCCGGGATGAAAATCGTCTCTTTCAACATCAATGGCTTGCGCGCCCGCCCCCATCAGCTGCAGGCCATCATCGAGCGTCACCAGCCCGATGTGATCGGCCTGCAGGAAACCAAGGTCGCCGACGAGCAGTTCCCCCACGAGGAAATAAAAGCCCTCGGCTACCACGTGCATTATCACGGCCAGAAGGGGCACTACGGCGTCGCCCTGCTCTCCCGCCAGGAGCCGCTGGAGCTGCAGCGCGGCTTCCCGAATGACGGCGAGGACTCCCAGCGCCGCTTCATCTGGGGCACCTTCAAGGACGCCGAGGGCCAGCCGATCACCGTAATGAACGGCTACTTCCCCCAGGGCGAAAGCCGCGACCATCCGGTGAAATTCCCGGCCAAGCAACGCTTCTACGCCGACCTGCAGGACCTGCTGGAAACCCGCTTCCAGCCCGACCAGCCGCTGGTGGTGATGGGCGACATCAACATCTCGCCGGAAGACTGCGACATCGGTATCGGCGAAGAGAACCGCAAGCGCTGGCTGAAGACCGGCAAGTGCAGCTTCCTGCCGGAAGAACGCGAATGGCTGGCGCGCCTCAAGGGCTGGGGCCTGGTGGACAGTTTCCGTTTGCAGAACCCGAGCGTGGACGACCGCTTCAGCTGGTTCGACTACCGCAGCCGTGGCTTCGAGGACACCCCCAAGCGCGGCCTGCGCATCGACGTGATCCTCGCCTCCGAGGGCCTGCGCGGACGCATTGCCGATACCGGCGTGGACTACGACATCCGCGGCATGGAAAAACCGTCCGACCATGCACCGATCTGGCTACAGCTGAAGTAATCACCCTGAACAAAAAAGCCCGGCCAATGCCGGGCTTTCCTTCTCTTCGATTCAGCTCCGGGCTCAGGCTTCTTCCGCCCCGGTTCCCACCGTCTTGCTGATGGCGCTGTAGGTGGTGTTGAAGCGTACGGTTTCGTTGAATCCCTTGACGATGGCACCGAAGCGCTCCTTGGCATCGAGCAATTGCTTGAAGCGATCCGCCAGCTCGGCGCCCTGGCGCTGCAGGCCGGTCTCGCGGTCGTCCAGCTCCTGAATGCGGGCACGCATCTGGTTCAATTGGCGGTCGATGCTCTGCTGCTCCTGGCTCAACACCTCGGCGCGCTTGGTGGTGGCACGGTCGCGGCTGTCCACGGTTTCCGCCAGGGCTTGCAGCGCGGTGCTGCGGTCGGCGAGCACTGCGGCATTCTGCTCGGCGACACGTTCGATACCTTGCTTCTCTTCCTGCAGGCGCTGTTCCTGCTGGCTCAGACGCTCCTCCCGCTCGGCCAGTTGACGCTCACGCTCGAGTGTCGCCAGGCGACGCTCCTCGAGCGCCTCGCGCATCTTCACGATTTCCAGCTTCTGCTGCGACAGCCCGTGGGCCATGCCCGCCAGCGAGTCAAGGGTGGACTGCACGTCGTGCAGGACACCGTCGGTTTCAATGGCTGAGGACGGACGTGCAGCCACAGCGGATTCCACGGATACCCGGGCATTCGTGGCATCGGAGTTGGCGGCTTGTGCTTGAGCGTTCATGGTGAGGGGTTCCTCGTGGGAAAAGGGGGAAATTGGCTGTCTGCTAGACGAAAGGGTTGCAGCGTCAGTGGTATTGCATTCGTGATCGGCTGTTTGCGCCGGGAGCTGGAGCGAATCGAGCAGGATGGCGGCCGTTTCTGCTTCGGAGATGGCAAGGTCGGCAGACGAAACGCCTGCGGTCATCGACAGCGGCTCGGTGGTCTCGGAGCAGCCGGGCTCCACGGAGCCCAGACCTGAGCAGGCCGAGGCGAGTTCGGCGAGATCTCTTTCAAGGCTTTCGAAAGCCTCGACAGTCTGCGAATCCGCAGGCTGCCCGGCAGGCAAAGAGGCCTGGCCCTGGATCGAGATATACCCAGCCGACAACACAGGGCGAGTGATGTCCTCGGCGGACGCGGACAACGTCGTCCCGAGGCCGGACAGGTCCTCCTCGGTACCCGGAGAAAGAAGTGCGGTTACCTGTTCGGACTGCTGAGGGGCGGTCATGACAGACAAGCCTTCCTCCTGATGTCCTTCGAACCGCTTCGCATCTGAAGTCATGAAACGTCCTACCCTGAGGGTGGTCAGCCACACCTCCTCTGCACGTCGTTCGACAAGTCGAACAAGGTCAGAGGCTCGATGACGATGCCGCTTCGAAATCAAGGGCAATCAGGCCGACTGGAAGAGCCGATGGGCTGCCCCGCTCTTCCTCGTTTGCGGAAGAGCAGGACAGGTTGCAGGAAGAATTCTTACAACTCGGAGCCATCGTGAATGTCAGTAAATTCCTGCATAGACGAAGGAAAACTATGCAAGACCACCTGACTGAATCGACTCAGTTCCCAGGGGGATCCAGGCTTGCCGGAAAAACAGGGCTCGGCAAAGGACGCAGAATGGGTTCGCACCCGCTAGAGCAGGCCAATCTCCTCGCTGACGCTGAACAGCTCCTCAAGGGTCGTGGCCGATAACTTCCGCATCAGTTGCCTTTTGTGCTGACCGATGCTCGCCCCTGACAACGCAAGGATCTCCGCCAGCGAAGCGACCGAACGCCCCCGGTGCAGGCCATGCAGAACAGCAACCAGGTGCGTGGGAAGCACCAGAGCAGAGTCCAGCCTGGGATCGCCACCCAGCGGCAATCGCGCATGCTCAGGAAAGACCTTGCCGCCCGCGAGAACGGCGTCGACGGCCCTGCCGATCAGCGTGGGCCGATCGTCCATCAGCAGAAATCCCGACACCCCGATTCTAATCGCGCGCTGAATATTCAGCGGTGATCCCAACCTGGAACACACCAGCACCGGGGTAGTCGGTTTCAGCCGCCCATCACGCCTCAGGATGGTGACCAGTTCCATACCATGAATGTCCGGCAGCTCCAGCGTCACCACCAGAAGATCGCATTCACTGGCGTCCAGACCACTCAGGGCTTGCCGCGCATACTTGAAATGCACGTCGCACTGATGGCCGTGGTCCAGCAGAAAGCGGCGGAGTGTGACGAAGTCACGCCGCGATGGTTCGATGAGTACTATGCGGGCCATGTTCCTCCATGCAGCAAAGGCCCCGCGGGCCGGGTGCGACATGGCGTATCGAAAGAATCCACCGCAGCAGTCGTTCCCGCAGAAATGTCGTTGAATGGCTGCCCCAACGGAATACGCCGCTGACGCAACGAAGGAGCCGGACAATTCCGTGTCTCGGCAACCCTTGTTGCGCCAGCGTCTCCACTGCGGCAGGTGCTCTCGACCGGCGCGCCCGAGGGCGTGCAGGTCGTTCCGGTCACTCGTTGACCGTCTTGGAAATGGCGGACAAGGTACTGTTGAACTGCACCGTTTCGTTGAAGCTCTTCACGATGGTGCTGAACTTGTCCTTGGCGCTTTGCAGTTGCTTCAGCCGAACGCCCAGTTCCTCGCTCTTGCGCTTCAAGGCGCTCTCCCGCTCATCCAGCTCGCTCGCACGGTTACGCAGGCCGGCCGCCTGTTCATCGATACGCTGCTGTTCCAGCTGGATCGACTCGGCACGCTTGACGGTGGTCTTGTCACGCAGGTCGACGGTCTGCGCCAGTTCCTTGAGTGCCTCGCTACGCTCCGCCAGGAGACGGTTGTTCTCCGCAGCCATTCGATCAAGGTTGGTCTTGGCTTCCTTCAGATGGTTCTCCAACTGCAGCAGGCGCTCTTCCTTGTCGCCCGCCAGGCGCTCACGCTCCTGCAGTAGGTTGTTCCACTCTTCCAGCTCTTCCTGCAGACGACCAGCCGCCTGCTTTTGCTGGGTCAGCCCTTGAGCCATGCCCGCGAGAGAATTCAAGGTGCTCTGGACATCGGACAGCACATCGTCCGGATCGGCTTCGAGTTGGGGCACGCTCAGCGAGGCCGCCACTTCCTGCAGCTCTATCGAAGAGATAGGAGCGGTGTCCTGTACATCGACCTCGGGTAACTCATCGCGCATTTCGGTCATTTCAGTTTCCTTCTGGATAAAGATTCCCTGAAGCGCCGCTGCTTCAGGGCGGCTGTCGTCGGCCCACCGGGCTTCGGCAGCAATGGGGGCTAAAGTGGCTCGTGCTGCGCTCAGTGTCGCTACCGGCTCAACCTGAGCGACCGGCGCCTCTTCATGAACAGCATTGGCAGCGGCCAGCACGGCCAAGGCATCTTCGAGGCTGGCGATCATCGGTTCGAAACCGAACTCGTCGGAGTCGACTGCTTCCTGAGCCCGTTCGAGCGCCTGCATATCGCCCATGACCAGATCGGGCTGTTGATCCAGCGCCACCGGCGTCCAGTGCATGACGACCGGTGTGCTATCCGACTCAGGCTGTGCAATGGCCTTCGCGAGCGCGGGCTGCGGCTGCTGGGCAATGTCTTCAACGACAGGCGCATTCACAGCAGTGGTTTCCACCTCACCCACACCTTGCGCAGCAGACTCTTCCGCCACTTCCGGCAGAGGCTTCTCGATCGCCACTTCGACAGCCGGCGCGCTCATCTCTTCCGCCAATGGCACGCCAGCGCTCGGTGTAGCGCGCTTCTGCGCCACTGTCGGCTGCGGCAGCACTACGGGTTTCCTGGCGATACGAACGCCGCTGACCACAATTGCCGGAGCCACCGCCTTGGGTTCTTCTGACGCCGTCATCACTTCCGGTTGCGTCGGTTCGGCCACTTGCCCGTTACCGATTTCGCTCTCGGCGGCAATTTCCGGAGCGCTCAGGTCCGGTCCCTGTTCGGCGAACATCATGTCCGGCAGCGATTGCTCGACGACCGCCTCGATCACTGGCTCGTGCACCGCCTCCACCGGCAGCTTCTCAAGGGGAGACTGGTTCAGCTCCGAAGTACCGTCGAACTCGGGCGCCACCTCTGCCATGGTCACTGACGCTTCTATTTCCGGCACACCGCTATCTGTCACTTCCGGTGGCGAATGCTCGACCACTTCCTCCGTGGAATGCTCCTCCGAGTCTTCCACTTCCGAAGGCTCCATCATGGAGGGCGAAGCGACTTCCATGGTTTCGGGCGCGGACAGTTCAGTCAGAGTCACGGTTTCCCCCGACGAAAGCTCCGGAGACTCGATACCGGTCAACCTCTCTTCCCTGGACTCTTCTTCGGCCGGCTCGAGCTGTTCAGCCAGAACGGTCATGTCCGGCGAACTCGTTGCGGAAACCACGGCGGGTTCCGGCGCGTCCAGAGTCTGCAGGCCCAACGGCTCATCCGCCTGGATGCGCGATTCGAAAGCGGGGGATAGGTCAGCGTTCTGGCCCTGCTGCACCGTATTCACCTCGGAGTCGTCCTGCGCGCCAGGAGTGCCACTTCCCAGGAAGTCCTGGTCCACCGACTCCGACGAAACGCTGCCGGCCATGCCGAGCGCATGCAGCTCGTCGATGCCGGATTCGGAAGCGATTGCGGGCGGCTCATCAACGCCGGCGACCTCCTCGGCGGCCGTTGTCGATTTCTGTTCGACGGAGCTATTGAGCCGCGACTGCCGGGCAAAATTCGCGAAGTCCAGGATCATCTCGGTGCCCATCTCGAAGCCCAGGTCCTCGATCTTCGTCGGTACGTCCTCGTCTTCCTCTGGATGGCTCAGAATGCTCAAGGCAGGTTGACGCACTCCCAGCATCCCGGCCCTGGACAGGAGATGGAGCCAGGAACGCAACGGCTGCAATGGCAGACGGATGCCCTGGAAGGTCAATGCTCTGGGGGACGGCAGGCTCAGTGCGCGGCGCCGCCAAGGGCGTCCCCAGGAGGCAGCGGATGCGACATGCAGGGCCAAGACGGTCGGTTTGAGGCGATGCTCGGAGCCAGCCGGAGCTGGCGCGCTATGGGATTGGGTCATGATCACTTTCCGGCGGGGACGTTGAAACGGCGCAAGTTTCGCTTGGCCGGAAAACGGGTGTTATCAGGCTTTCCTGATGAGCTGGGAGATTTTTCCTATCACTCCATCCGCACTCTGTTGCCAGCACATTCCGCAGCCCCGGCTCAGTCGTGGCTCCAGCGGCGCGCACTCTTCCTGGCCAGCCTGTCCGCTGAAAAACGCCGTACAACCCCTGTCAAGTCCAGCAGCATCACCAGGGCGAACAGCGGAGCCACCAACATGAGCATCGAGGGCGCCACCGCCAGCGCCCTCTCAGGCGCCATGACCAGGGCGCCAGCCATCAACACGGCCAGCAGGATGAGCACCAGCTTCATCAGGACCGACGCAAAATCGAGGATCTCGTCCATTTCGTTCTCCGGCATGGCGTAACGGACGACCTGTATAGCCCTGGCCGAACGGCGGTGAAATCGGAAATCTCCGGCAATCCACCAGTCATGTCTGAAGGCTGCGGAAACGGCTCTGCCCCGCAGCGAAGCGTCATATCGATGCAATGATTCCGACTTAATCTGCCGCGCCAACGATGCCTCAAATGGAAGTGGACCCATGCAGTACAAGTCGAGCCCCAGTGATGCCCAACCCTGGCCCGTTACCATCGCCTGGCTCACCATCGCGTTCATCTGCTACGCGTTCCCCTGGTCGGCATTCGCCGCCCTGCCCTCGTCCCAGGGCGACGCTCCGGTGCTGCGCATCCAGGGCTCCAACACTATCGGCGCGCACCTTCTGCCGGAGCTGGTAAAGGGCCTGCTGGTCAGCGAGGGCTACTCGAACGTCAGCGTCCAGCCGGGTCAGGCGGAGAACGAACAGCGCATCATCGGCCGCACCGGCGACGGAAAGGAGGCCATCGTCGACCTGGCGGCCCACGGCTCGAGCACCGGCTTCGTCGCGCTGAAGGGCAACACTGCCGAACTGGCCGCCGCCTCGCGCCCGATCAAGGACGCCGAAGTCGCGGGCCTGTCGGCGTCGGGCAACCTGCGCAGCGCCAAGGCCGAACAGGTGATCGGCATCGATGGCCTGGCGATCATCGTCAGCCCAGCCAATGCGCTGGACGAGCTGACCACCGACGACCTGGCGCGAGTTTTCTCCGGTGAAGTGAAAACCTGGGAAGAATTGGGCGGCCGCGGCGGTGCGATCCACCTGTACGCCCGCGATGACAACTCCGGCACCTTCGATACCTTCAAGGAGCTGGTGCTGGCCAGCCACGGCAAGGCGCTGGCCAGCGGCGTGCAGCGCTTCGAGTCCAGCGACCAGCTGTCCACCGAAGTGAGCAAGGACCCGCAGGGCATCGGCTTCGTCGGCCTGTCGTCGATCCAGAAGTCCAAGGCCCTGCGCATCGCCGATGGCGACTCCCAGGCCATGCCGCCCTCCACCACGCTGATCGCGACCGAAGACTACCCGCTGTCGCGCCGCCTGTTCCTCTACATGAAACCCGAGGAACCGAACCGCTGGGCCCGCGCCCTGCTGCAGTTCGCCCAGGGCGACAAGGGCCAGGCCCTGGTCAGCGCCAGCGGCTTCGTCGGCCAGCGCGTACAGGCGGTGAAGATGGCCCCGCGCGCCAGCATGCCGGAGGGCTACCAGGCCCTGGCGCGGGATGCCGAGCGGCTGTCGGTGAACTTCCGCTTCCGCGAAGGCAGCGCCACCCTGGACAACAAGGCCCAGCGTGACATCGACCGCCTGCTGGCCTACCTGCAGCAGAACGGCAAGATGAACAAGCAGGCGGTGCTGGTCGGCTTCGGCGACCCCAAACAGGACCCGGCCCGCGCCGAGCTGCTCTCCAAGCTGCGCGCCATGGCCGTGCGCCGCGAGCTGGCGAAGGACGGCGTGATGTTCCGCGAGATCAGCGGCATGGGCGATGCCCTGCCGGTGGCGGCCAACAGCGACAATGACGGCCGGGTGAAGAACCGTCGCGTGGAAGTCTGGGTTTACTGAAGTACCCAGCCAATAGCGAGCCTTCCGAGGATCAGCGTCTAAACTTTCCTTCAGACGCTGACGCCTCGAATCGGAATTCATGTAGGAACTTGTTACGTTCCAGCACTTGCCTGAGGCGTCCGCTCTGCTATTTTCCCGCCAGTGACGCCGGGCCCCTCTGACGGTTGCCAACCGCCATGTCGGAGTCACTTTTCGACAACGACACTAAGGGAGGGGCCACATGACAGCTCTGCACGCCTTTTTGACCGCACCATTCCTCGGAACCGCCACCTGGTTCTGGCTGGCCTTCCTGGCCATCGTGATTCTTCTGCTCGTACTCGACCTGGGCGTTTTGCAACGCGATCACCATGAGATCGGCGTGCGCGAAAGCCTGATGCTCTCCGCCGGCTACTTCGCCTGCGGCCTGGCCTTCGGTGGCTGGGTCTGGTACGAGTTCGGCGCCACCAGCGCGGTGGAGTACTACACCGGTTTCCTCGTCGAACAGTCGCTGTCCATGGACAACGTGTTCGTCATGGCGATGATCTTCGGTTTCTTCGGCATTCCCCGCCGCTACCAGCACCAGGTGCTGTTCTGGGGCATCCTCGGGGCCATCGTCATGCGCGCGCTGATGATCGGCCTGGGCGCCGCGCTGGTGAAGGAATTCGAGTGGATCATGTACGTGTTCGGCGCCTTCCTGCTGTTCAGCGGGGTAAAGATGCTGTTCAGCAAGCATGACAGCGAGCCGGACCTGGCCAACAACCCGGTACTGAAGTTCCTGCGCAAGCGCATCCGCATGACCGACACCCTCCACGAGCACCACTTCTTCGTGAAGATGCCGGATGCCTCGGGCAAGCTGGTGCGCTACGCCACCCCGCTGTTCCTGGCGCTGATCCTGATCGAGCTGGCCGACCTGGTGTTCGCCGTGGACAGCGTGCCGGCGATCTTCGCCATCACCCAGGACCCGTTCATCGTCTACACCTCGAACATCTTCGCCATCCTCGGCCTGCGCGCCCTGTACTTCTCGCTGGCGGCGATGATCCACCGCTTCGTCTACCTGAAGTACGCCCTGGCGCTGGTGCTGGTGTTCATCGGCACGAAGATTTTCCTGCATGGGTTCATCGGCAAGGTTCCCGCCGCCCTGTCGCTTGGCGTAACCTTCGGCCTTTTGGCGGGTGGCATACTGCTATCTTTGCTCAAGACCCGTCGCTCCAGCGAGGAACCGCTGGAAATCGTCAGCCAGGAGAGGATCCATGCAAGCGCTGGAGGTGAGGATCGAAGCCGTTGAGTTTCGCGGCCGGGCCTATTGGCAGGTCCGTCTCGGTCGTCGCACGCTGCGCTTTCCCCATGAGGCCGCTGCGCGCGCCTTCGCCGCCCAACTGCACTCGCGGCGGGAATGGCTGATCGAGCAACGGACGAGGAGCGACGGGACGGAGCCCTCTCCCCCGCAATAAATGAAAAGGCCCGCATCAGCGGGCCTTTTCATTACGGGTGGGATCAGCGGCTGCTACGCAGCGCATCACGCGGTACGTACTTGCCGATCTCGAACTTGCCGATGGCCGCGCGGTGCACTTCGTCCGGGCCGTCGGCCAGACGCAGGGTGCGCTGCATGGCGTAGAAGTAGGCCAACGGGGTGTCGTTGGAGACGCCAGCACCGCCGTGCATCTGGATGGCGCGATCAATCACCTGCAGGGCGACATTGGGCGCGACGACCTTGATCTGGGCGATCTCGCTCTGGGCGATCTTGTTGCCGGCGGTGTCCATCATGTACGCCGCATGCAGGGTCAGCAGGCGGGCCTGGTTGATCTCGATGCGCGAATTGGCGATGAGGTCGATGTTGCCGCCCAGGCGCGCCAGCGGCTTGCCGAAGGCGGTACGGCTGACGGAGCGCTTGCACATCAGTTCCAGCGCGCGCTCGGCCATGCCGATGGAGCGCATGCAGTGGTGGATGCGGCCTGGGCCGAGGCGGCCCTGGGCGATCTCGAAGCCACGGCCTTCGCCGAGCAGCACGTTCTCATAAGGTACGCGCACGTTCTCGAAGAGCACTTCGGCGTGGCCGTGCGGGGCATCGTCGTAGCCGAATACCGGCAGCGGGCGGAGAATCTTCACGCCGGGAGCGTCGGTGGGCACCAGGATCATCGAGTGCTGCTGGTGACGCGGCGCGTCCGGGTTGGTCAGGCCCATGAAGATCATGATCTTGCAGCGCGGATCGCAAGCGCCGGAGGTCCACCACTTGCGGCCGTTGATGACCCACTCGTCACCGTCGCGTACGGCGTTGGCTTCCATGTTGGTGGCGTCGGAAGAGGCCACGCCCGGCTCGGTCATCGCGAAGGCGGAGCGGATCTCGCCGCGCAGCAGCGGCTCCAGCCAGGTGCGCTTGTGCTCTTCGGTGCCGTAACGCACCAGCACTTCCATGTTGCCGGTGTCCGGCGCGGAGCAGTTGAACGGCTCGGAGCCCATCAGCGAGCGGCCCATGATTTCCGCCAGCGGCGCGTATTCCATGTTGGTCAGGCCGGCACCCAGCTCGGACTCAGGCAGGAACAGGTTCCACAGGCCTTCGGCCCTGGCCTTGGCCTTGAGCTCTTCCATGATGGCCGTGGGCTGCCAGCGGTCGCCTTGCGCCACTTGCTCCTCGAACACCTTCTCGGCGGGGTAGACGTAAGCTTCCATGAACGCGGTGACACGTTCACGCAGGTCCTGAACCTTGGCGGAATAAGCGAAATCCATGGGGGCTAACCTTCTGGCGGCGGTTGTTTGTGTGGTGATGATGCTAGAACAGCCAAGGGCATTTACCCAGCCTATTATCCGAATCAATGAACATTCATAACCCGTATGGACCTGAGCGTTCGTTCGGGTATGATCGGCCGCAGAACAACTACAAGCGGAGCCCTGGAATGAACCTCAGCAAGGTCGATCTGAACCTGTTCATCGTCTTCGACGCGATCTACACCGAAGCCAACCTGACCCGCGCCGGGCAGATCGTCGGCATTACCCAGCCAGCCGTCTCCAACGCCCTCGCCCGTCTGCGTGAAACCTTCAACGACCCGCTGTTCGTGCGCACCGCGCAGGGCATGGTGCCCACGCCCATGGCGCAGAACATCATCGGGCCGGTGCGCAATGCGCTGCAGTTGTTGCGCGTTTCGGTGCAGGAGAGCCGCACCTTCACCCCGACCCAGGCAAGCAAGACCTACCGCATCAGCATGACCGACCTCACCGAGGCCATCGTCCTGCCGCCGCTGTTCCAGCGCCTGCGTCGCCTGGCGCCGAACGTGCACATCGAGAGCTTCCTCTCCAAGCGTCGCGAGACCACCAAGGAACTGGCCGCCGGCCGCCTGGACTTCGCCGTGGATGCGCCGCTGAACACCGACCCGCAGGTGCGCCACGTCAAGCTGATGGAAGACCGCTACGTCTGCGCCATGCGCCAGGGCCATGCGCTGGCCAAGGACAAGGTGACCCTGGAGGAATACCTGTCGGTGGCGCACATCCAGATTTCCAGCCGCCGCAGCGGCCTGGGCTATGTGGACCTGTCGCTGGGCAAGATGGGCCTGCAGCGCAAGATCGCCCTGCGCTCGCAGCATTACCTGATGGCTTCGACCGTGGTGCAGCAGACCGACATGGTGGTCACCGTGCCCGAGCGCTTCGCCCGCCACCACGGCCTGCACTTCGTCGACCTGCCGGTGAACGACGTGCCCAAGCTGGAAACCCACCTGTACTGGCACGAAAGCACCGACCAGGACCCGGCCAACCGCTGGATGCGCGAGCAGATCATCGAACTGTGCCAGCAGGTGACGGCGCGGGAAGCGCGTGAGGCGGCGGAGCGGGCCTGATGCTTCCGGCGATACCCATCGATGGGTATCGCTTCGCTCCACGCCATCCTACGTTGGTGTGCCGGAGCCAACCTTGTAGGAGCGAGCTTGCTCGCGAACCGCGCAACCGGAAAATCCCCAGCGAGCATTGTTCGCGAGCAAGCTCGCTCCTACAGAAGAACAAGCCACCCGCAGCCCCCGCCCTGCCGAAGTGCCTGTCCAACGAACAGGCCGGGGTCTGCCGGCGAACCCGTTACAGGCTCCGCGCGATAACCAGCCGCTGCACGTCGCTGGTGCCTTCGTAGATCTGGCACACGCGCACGTCGCGGTAGATGCGCTCCACCGGGAAGTCCTGCAGATAGCCATAGCCGCCGAGGGTCTGGATCGCCGCGGAGCACACGCGCTCGGCCATTTCCGAGGCGAACAGCTTGGCCATGGAGGCTTCGGTCAGGCACGGCAGGCCGGCTTCGCGCAGGCTGGCGGCGTGGTGGACCATCTGCCGCGCCACGGCGATTTCGGTGGCCATGTCGCTGAGGCGGAAAGCCACGGCCTGGTGCTGGATGATCGGCTTGCCGAACGTCTCGCGCTCGTGGGCGTAGTCGCGAGCGTATTCGAAGGCTGCGCGGGCCATCCCGACCGCCTGGGAGGCAATACCAATGCGCCCACCTTCCAGGTTGGCCAAGGCGATGCTGTAGCCCTGCCCCTCCTCGCCCAGCCGGTAGCTGGCCGGGATGCGCACGTCGTCGAAGGCGATCTGGCAGGTATCGGAAGCATGCTGGCCGAGCTTGTCCTCGACGCGTACCACGCGATAGCCGGGCGTATCGGTGGGCACGATGAAGGCGCTGATACCCTTCTTGCCGGCCGCCGCATCGGTCACCGCGAAGACGATCACCACACCGGCATGTTTGCCGGAAGTGATGAACTGCTTGCTGCCATTCAGCACATAGTGGTCGCCGTCGCGGCGCGCGCGGGTCTTCAGGAAGCTGGCGTCGGAGCCGGCCTGCGGTTCGGTCAGGGCGAAGGCGCCGATCATCTCGCCACGGGCCAGGGGCACCAGGAACTGGTGCTTCTGTTCATCGTTGCCGAACTTGGCGATGGGCATGCAGCCCACCGAGTTGTGCACGCTCATGATGGTCGAGCAGGCGCCGTCGCCGGCGGCAATTTCCTCCAGCGCCATGGCGTAGGCCAGGTGGCCGGTCTGCGCGCCGCCCCACTGCTCCGCCACCAGCATACCGAGGAAGCCGAGGTCGGCCATTTCCTTGATCGCCTCGACGGGGAAACGATGCTCGCGGTCCCAGTCGGCGGCGAAGGGTTTCAGCCGTTCCTGGGCGAACTGGCGGGCAACGTCGCGAATCTGGATGTCTTCTTCGCTGGGAATCATCTCTCGCTCCTTAGGCCAGGCGCTCGACCGCGATGGCCGTGGCTTCGCCGCCACCGATGCACACCGAGGCCACGCCGCGCTTGAGGTCGTACTGCTTCAGCGCCGACAGCAGGGTCACAATCACCCGCGCGCCGGAAGCGCCGATGGGGTGACCGAGGGCGCAGGCGCCGCCATGGACGTTGAGCTTGTCGTGGGGGATATCCAGGTCGCGCATGGCGGCCATGGCGACCACGGCGAAGGCTTCATTGACCTCGAACAGGTCGACGTCGCCCAGTGCCCAGCCGGTGCGCTGCATCAGCCGGTTCACCGCGCCGACCGGGGCGGTCGGGAACAGGTTCGGCGCATCGGCGTAGGACGAATGGCCACGGATCGCCGCCAGCGGGGTCAGGCCGCGCTTTTCGGCTTCGGACAGACGCATCAGCACCAGCGCGGCGGCCCCGTCGGAGATGGAGCTGGCGTTGGCCGCCGTCACCGTGCCGCCATCGCGGAACGCCGGCTTCAGGGTCGGGATCTTGTCCGGCCGCGCCTTGGGTGGCTGCTCGTCTTCGCTGATGGCGCGCAGCTCCTTGCCGGCCTTGACCGTCACCGCGACGATCTCGTCCTTGAAGCGGCCTTCGCTCATGGCCTTTTGCGCGCGGGTCAGCGAAGTGATCGCGTAGTCGTCCTGCTGCTCGCGGGTGAAGCCGTACTTCTCGGCGCAGTCCTCGGCGAAGGTGCCCATCAGGCGACCCTTGTCGTAGGCGTCCTCGAGGCCGTCGAGGAACATGTGGTCGAGCACCTTGCCGTGGCCCATGCGATAGCCGCTGCGGGCGCGCTCCAGCAGGTACGGCGCGTTGGACATGCTCTCCATGCCGCCAGCCAGGGCGACGCGGGCGCTGTCGGCGAGGATGGCGTCGTGGGCCATCATCGCGGCCTTCATGCCCGAGCCGCACATCTTGTTCACCGTGGAGCACGGCGTGCCGCGCGCAAGCCCCGCGCCCAGCACGGCTTGGCGCGCCGGCGCCTGGCCTTGCCCGGCGGAGAGCACGCAGCCGAGCACGGCTTCATCCACTTCTTCAGCGCCCAGGCGGGCACGTTCTACCGCCGCGCGGATCGCTGCCGCGCCGAGGGTGGCGGCGGTGACGTCCTTGAAGTCGCCGAGGAAGCCGCCCATGGGGGTACGGGTGGCGCTGACGATGACGATGGGATCGTTCATGACTCTCTCCTCCTGCTTATTTCGCGGCCATGCGGATGGCGCCGTCGAGGCGGATCACTTCGCCGTTGAGCATGCTGTTCTCGATGATGTGGCGGGCCAGCGCGGCGTACTCGTCCGGGCGACCGAGGCGCGGCGGGAACGGCACGCTGGCGCCGAGGGAGTCACGCACTTCCTGGGGCATGGCGGCCATCATCGGCGTCTCGAAGATACCGGGGGCGATGGTCATCACGCGGATGCCCGAGCGCGCCAGTTCGCGGGCAATCGGCAGGGTCATGCCGACCACCGCGCTCTTGGAAGCGGAATACGCGGCCTGACCGACCTGCCCGTCGAAGGCGGCGACCGAGGCGGTGTTGATGATGATCCCGCGTTCGCCGCCGGCGTCCGGCTCATTCCGGGCCATGGCTTCGGCAGCCAGGCGCAGCATGTTGAAGGTGCCGATCAGGTTGATGTTGACGGTGCGGGCGAAGCTTTCCAGCCCGTGTACGCCGTTGCGGCCGATGACTTTCTCGGCGGGCGCAACGCCCGCGCAGTTGGCCAGGCCGTGCAGGGCGCCGAAGGTGTCCAATGCAAGTTGCACGGCAGCCTTGCCGTCAGCCTCGCTGCACACGTCGGTACGGATAAAGCGCGCATTCGCCTCGCCCAGTTCGGCGGCCTGGGCCGCGCCGGCTTCGGCGTTGACATCGGCCAGCACCACCTTGGCGCCAGCGCTCACCAGCAGCTTCGCGGTGGCCGCGCCGAGGCCGGAACCGCCGCCAGTGATGAGGAATACCTTGTTCTGGATCTGCATGAAGTCTCTCCGCTGTACTCAGTGAGCCGCCGATTTCTCGGCCGCTTCGCGTTGCTTGGCGATCTCCTGGTTGCGCAGGAGGAAGCGCTGGATCTTGCCGCTGGGGGTCTTGGGCAGTTCGTCGACGAACTCCACTTCCCGCGGGTAGCTGTGCGCCGACAGTCGCTTGCGCACGTACTGTTGTAGTTCCTCGGCCAGCTCCGCGCCCGGCCGGTAGGATGAACAGAGCACCACGAAGGCCTTGACCAGTTCGGTGCGTTCCGGGTCCGGCTTGCCGATCACCGCCGCCTCGATCACCGCCGGGTGTTCGATCAGCGCGCTCTCCACGTCGAACGGGCCGACACGGTAGCCGGAGGTGGTAATCAGGTCGTCGGCGCGGCCGACGAAGCTGATGCTGCCGTCGGCGTTCAGCTCCACGGTGTCGCCGCTCAGGTAGTAGTCGCCGACAAAGGACTTGGTCTCCATGCCCTGGTAGCCGGCGAACCACATCAGCGGCGACTGGCGGCGATCCATGGCCAGCACGCCGGGCTGGCCGGCGGGCAGCTCGTTGCCCTGCTCGTCCAGCACCACCACGCGGTGGCCGGGGATGGAGTAGCCGGCGGCGCCCATGTGCACCGGGTGCTCCAGCTCGTGGTGGTTGGCCAGCACCATGCCCAGCTCGGTCTGGCCGTAGTGGTCGTGGATGGTCACGCCCAGCTCGCTGGCGAACCAGCGGATCACTTCCGGGGTCAGCGGCTCACCGGCGCTGCTCACCGCGCGAAGGCGGCCCCTGAGCGGTTTGGACGCGGCTTCACCGGCAGCGATCAGCAGCCGGTACGCGGTGGGGGAGCCGGCCAGGTTGGTGATGGCGTACTTGCGCACGATGCGGCAGGTGCTCTCCACCGTGAACGCGCCTTCGTAGAAGGTGATCGGGTGCCCCATGGCCAGCGGCCCGGTGATGCCGTAGTAGAGCCCGTAGGCCCAGCCCGGATCGGCGAGGTTCCAGAACGAATCCTCCTCGCGCAGCCCGACCACATCGCGCATGTAGCCGACGAAGGCGACGATGGCCTTGAGCGGTACGGCCAGTGGCTTGGCCAGCCCGGTGGTGCCAGAGGTGAACATCAGCAGGAAGGTGTCTTCACCACTGCGCAGTACCGGTTCGAAGTCCGGCGAATGGCGCTCCAGTTCGGCCCAGAAGCTGTAGTCGCCGTGGCGGATGCCCTGCCCCTTCGGCCCGCCGACAGTCACCAGCGTGGGCGCGTCGGGTACCTCGTCGAGCTTGCTGCGGTTGGCGCCGTCGGTCACCACCACCTTGCTGCCGGCCAGCTTGACCCGGTGCTCGATGGCCTTGGGCCCGAAGGCGGTGAACAGCGGCTGGTAGACCGCGCCCAGCCGCCACGCGCCGAGCACGGCGATCAGCAGTTCCGGGGTGCGCGGCAGCATGCCGGAGACCACGTCGCCGGGGCGCACGCCGAGGCCGTGGAGGAAGCTGGCGAAGCGGCCAGAGAGTTCCTTGAGCTGGGTGAAGGTATAGGAGGCGCTGTCGCCGTCCTTGCCCTCCCAGAACAGCGCGACGCGGCCAGGGATGGCATGGCGGTCGCAGCATTCGACACAAGCGTTGAGGGCATCGAGGTTGCCGGCCAGGACGGCGTCGGCGGTGGCACGGTAGTCGAATTCGGCCGTGGCGGCGGTATGGGAACGCATCGCAGAACTCCTGGGTTTGTTCTTGTCTGGAGTTCCCTGATGTTCCCGCCGCCTGGGCGCGCGGGCAATGTCGAAAGCCGCCAATCTGGATGAGCGGATTGGACAGCGGGGGGGCGTGAGGGTTGGTTCAGGGTGAGGCGCCGGCCTGGCCGGCGGGTCGCGGATATGGGCTAGGCACCCCCGCCCAACCTACAGGGATGTTTCGGCGCTTGGGCGGGCCCTCACCCTAGCCCTCTCCCAGGGGGAGAGGGGAC
>NZ_PEKX01000025.1:0-5089 GCF_002796985.1 Pseudomonas sp.
GCTGACCAGGGGTCTTGGGATAGGAGCTTGACGATGACCTACTCTCACATGGAGAAACTCCACACTACCATCGGCGATGCGTCGTTTCACTACTGAGTTCGGGATGGGATCAGGTGGTTCCAACGCTCTATGGTCGTCAAGCAATTCTTTATGGACGCTCGTGGCTTGCGCACACGCTCATCCAGATTCGGGTATGTGACAGGTAATTTGCGGTTCTCACGAACTTTCGGTTCGTTACGTCTTCACCGTCTAACACACAAATTGTTTGGGTGTTATATGGTCAAGCCTCACGGGCAATTAGTATCGGTTAGCTCAACGCCTCACAGCGCTTACACACCCGACCTATCAACGTCGTAGTCTTCGACGGCCCTTCAGGGGAATCAAGTTCCCAGTGAGATCTCATCTTGAGGCTAGTTTCCCGCTTAGATGCTTTCAGCGGTTATCTATTCCGAACATAGCTACCCGGCAATGCCACTGGCGTGACAACCGGAACACCAGAGGTTCGTCCACTCCGGTCCTCTCGTACTAGGAGCAGCCCCTCTCAAATCTCAAACGTCCACGGCAGATAGGGACCGAACTGTCTCACGACGTTCTAAACCCAGCTCGCGTACCACTTTAAATGGCGAACAGCCATACCCTTGGGACCGGCTTCAGCCCCAGGATGTGATGAGCCGACATCGAGGTGCCAAACACCGCCGTCGATATGAACTCTTGGGCGGTATCAGCCTGTTATCCCCGGAGTACCTTTTATCCGTTGAGCGATGGCCCTTCCATACAGAACCACCGGATCACTAAGACCTACTTTCGTACCTGCTCGACGTGTCTGTCTCGCAGTCAAGCGCGCTTTTGCCTTTATACTCTACGACCGATTTCCGACCGGTCTGAGCGCACCTTCGTACTCCTCCGTTACTCTTTAGGAGGAGACCGCCCCAGTCAAACTGCCCACCATACACTGTCCTCGATCCGGATAACGGACCAGAGTTAGAACCTCAAGCATGCCAGGGTGGTATTTCAAGGATGGCTCCACGCAGACTGGCGTCCACGCTTCAAAGCCTCCCACCTATCCTACACAAGCAGGCTCAAAGTCCAGTGCAAAGCTACAGTAAAGGTTCACGGGGTCTTTCCGTCTAGCCGCGGATACACTGCATCTTCACAGCGATTTCAATTTCACTGAGTCTCGGGTGGAGACAGCGCCGCCATCGTTACGCCATTCGTGCAGGTCGGAACTTACCCGACAAGGAATTTCGCTACCTTAGGACCGTTATAGTTACGGCCGCCGTTTACCGGGGCTTCGATCAAGAGCTTCGCTTTCGCTAACCCCATCAATTAACCTTCCGGCACCGGGCAGGCGTCACACCCTATACGTCCACTTTCGTGTTTGCAGAGTGCTGTGTTTTTAATAAACAGTCGCAGCGGCCTGGTATCTTCGACCGGCATGGGCTTACGCAGTAAATGCTTCACCCTCGCCGGCGCACCTTCTCCCGAAGTTACGGTGCCATTTTGCCTAGTTCCTTCACCCGAGTTCTCTCAAGCGCCTTGGTATTCTCTACCCAACCACCTGTGTCGGTTTGGGGTACGGTTCCTAGTTACCTGAAGCTTAGAAGCTTTTCCTGGAAGCATGGCATCAACCACTTCATCATCTAAAAGATGACTCGTCATCAGCTCTCGGCATTAAGATCCCGGATTTACCTAAGATCTCTGCCTACCACCTTAAACTTGGACAACCAACGCCAAGCTGGCCTAGCCTTCTCCGTCCCTCCATCGCAGTAACTAGAAGTACAGGAATATTAACCTGTTTCCCATCGACTACGCTCTTCAGCCTCGCCTTAGGGACCGACTAACCCTGCGTCGATTAACGTTGCGCAGGAACCCTTGGTCTTTCGGCGTGGGAGTTTTTCACTCCCATTGTCGTTACTCATGTCAGCATTCGCACTTCTGATACCTCCAGCAAGCTTCTCAACTCACCTTCACAGGCTTACAGAACGCTCCTCTACCGCGCATCTTGCGATGCACCCGTAGCTTCGGTGTATGGTTTGAGCCCCGTTACATCTTCCGCGCAGGCCGACTCGACTAGTGAGCTATTACGCTTTCTTTAAAGGGTGGCTGCTTCTAAGCCAACCTCCTAGCTGTCTAAGCCTTCCCACATCGTTTACCACTTAACCATAACTTTGGGACCTTAGCTGACGGTCTGGGTTGTTTCCCTTTTCACGACGGACGTTAGCACCCGCCGTGTGTCTCCCACGCTGACACTTCCAGGTATTCGGAGTTTGCATCGGTTTGGTAAGTCGGGATGACCCCCTAGCCGAAACAGTGCTCTACCCCCTGGAGTGATACGTGAGGCGCTACCTAAATAGCTTTCGAGGAGAACCAGCTATCTCCGAGCTTGATTAGCCTTTCACTCCGATCCACAAGTCATCCCCTGCCTTTTCAACGGAAGTGGGTTCGGTCCTCCAGTCAGTGTTACCTAACCTTCAACCTGCTCATGGATAGATCGCCCGGTTTCGGGTCTATACCCAGCGACTAAAACGCCCTATTAAGACTCGCTTTCGCTACGCCTTCCCTATTCGGTTAAGCTCGCCACTGAATATAAGTCGCTGACCCATTATACAAAAGGTACGCAGTCACCTAACAAAGTAGGCTCCCACTGCTTGTACGCATACGGTTTCAGGTTCTATTTCACTCCCCTCTCCGGGGTTCTTTTCGCCTTTCCCTCACGGTACTGGTTCACTATCGGTCAGTCAGTAGTATTTAGCCTTGGAGGATGGTCCCCCCATATTCAGACAAAGTTTCTCGTGCTCCGTCCTACTCGATTTCACTTCAAAGAACCTTTCACATACGGGGCTATCACCCACTATGGCCGCACTTTCCAGAGCGTTCTGTTAGATTCAAAGAAGCTTAAGGGCTAATCCCCGTTCGCTCGCCACTACTAAGGGAATCTCGGTTGATTTCTTTTCCTCAGGGTACTTAGATGTTTCAGTTCCCCTGGTTCGCCTCTTACACCTATGTATTCAGTGCAAGATACCTAACTTATGCTAGGTGGGTTTCCCCATTCAGAGATCTCCGGATCAAAGTCTGTTTGCCGACTCCCCGAAGCTTATCGCAGGCTACCACGTCTTTCATCGCCTCTGACTGCCAAGGCATCCACCGTATGCGCTTCTTCACTTGACCATATAACCCCAAGCAATCTGGTTACTGTCTCGAACGTGAAGACGACATTCGCCGAAAATTCGCGCTTGAACTCGCAAATTTTACCTTGACTTGAATAATCACCAGTGAAAGAGATTATTCAGTCTACTTCTATCACATACCCAAATTTTTAAAGAACAGTTCTGGCACAAAGACCAGACATCAATGTTCGTTCAACCTGAACATTCATGTCTGAGCTTTCGACGATTTAATGGTGGAGCCAAGGAGGATCGAACTCCTGACCTCCTGCGTGCAAAGCAGGCGCTCTCCCAGCTGAGCTATGGCCCCATCGGATCAGCACACACCACAACAATTGGTGGGTCTGGGCAGATTCGAACTGCCGACCTCACCCTTATCAGGGGTGCGCTCTAACCAACTGAGCTACAGACCCAATCGTCTAACCAGTGAATCAAGCAATTCGTGTGGGAGCTTATGAAGAAGCTGAGATCTTCGATTAAGGAGGTGATCCAGCCGCAGGTTCCCCTACGGCTACCTTGTTACGACTTCACCCCAGTCATGAATCACTCCGTGGTAACCGTCCCCCTTGCGGTTAGACTAGCTACTTCTGGAGCAACCCACTCCCATGGTGTGACGGGCGGTGTGTACAAGGCCCGGGAACGTATTCACCGTGACATTCTGATTCACGATTACTAGCGATTCCGACTTCACGCAGTCGAGTTGCAGACTGCGATCCGGACTACGATCGGTTTTATGGGATTAGCTCCACCTCGCGGCTTGGCAACCCTCTGTACCGACCATTGTAGCACGTGTGTAGCCCTGGCCGTAAGGGCCATGATGACTTGACGTCATCCCCACCTTCCTCCGGTTTGTCACCGGCAGTCTCCTTAGAGTGCCCACCATAACGTGCTGGTAACTAAGGACAAGGGTTGCGCTCGTTACGGGACTTAACCCAACATCTCACGACACGAGCTGACGACAGCCATGCAGCACCTGTGTTCCGATTCCCGAAGGCACTCTCGCATCTCTGCAAGATTCCGGACATGTCAAGGCCAGGTAAGGTTCTTCGCGTTGCTTCGAATTAAACCACATGCTCCACCGCTTGTGCGGGCCCCCGTCAATTCATTTGAGTTTTAACCTTGCGGCCGTACTCCCCAGGCGGTCGACTTATCGCGTTAGCTGCGCCACTAAGATCTCAAGGATCCCAACGGCTAGTCGACATCGTTTACGGCGTGGACTACCAGGGTATCTAATCCTGTTTGCTCCCCACGCTTTCGCACCTCAGTGTCAGTATCAGTCCAGGTGGTCGCCTTCGCCACTGGTGTTCCTTCCTATATCTACGCATTTCACCGCTACACAGGAAATTCCACCACCCTCTACCGTACTCTAGTCAGGCAGTTATGGATGCAGTTCCCAGGTTGAGCCCGGGGATTTCACATCCATCTTACCAAACCACCTACGCGCGCTTTACGCCCAGTAATTCCGATTAACGCTTGCACCCTTCGTATTACCGCGGCTGCTGGCACGAAGTTAGCCGGTGCTTATTCTGTTGGTAACGTCAAAACAGCAAGATATTAGCTTACTGCCCTTCCTCCCAACTTAAAGTGCTTTACAATCCGAAGACCTTCTTCACACACGCGGCATGGCTGGATCAGGCTTTCGCCCATTGTCCAATATTCCCCACTGCTGCCTCCCGTAGGAGTCTGGACCGTGTCTCAGTTCCAGTGTGACTGATCATCCTCTCAGACCAGTTACGGATCGTCGCCTTGGTAGGCCTTTACCCCACCAACTAGCTAATCCGACCTAGGCTCATCTGATAGCGCAAGGCCCGAAGGTCCCCTGCTTTCTCCCGTAGGACGTATGCGGTATTAGCGTTCCTTTCGAAACGTTGTCCCCCACTACCAGGCAGATTCCTAGGCATTACTCACCCGTCCGCCGCTGAATC
>NZ_PEKX01000025.1:5218-5381 GCF_002796985.1 Pseudomonas sp.
CAGTCTTACATCACAAGCACCCACACGAATTGCTTGATTCAACTTGTTAAAGAGCAGTTGGTTAAGGCTTTCGTCTCAACCGAGGCGCGCATTCTACGCTAACCTCTCTTTCCGTCAAGCTTTATTTTCGAAAATTTCTTTTCTACTCAATCGCTTGGGCTTC
>NZ_PEKX01000005.1 GCF_002796985.1 Pseudomonas sp.
CGTCGTTTCCGGCGGCCGTGGCATGGGCAATGGCGACAACTTCAGCATCCTTTATTCCCTGGCGGACAAGCTGGGCGCTGCCGTCGGCGCTTCCCGCGCTGCCGTTGACGCCGGCTTCGTGCCGAACGACATGCAGGTCGGCCAGACCGGCAAGATCGTCGCTCCACAGCTGTACGTGGCCGTCGGCATCTCCGGCGCCATCCAGCACCTGGCGGGCATGAAGGATTCGAAAGTGATCGTGGCGATCAACAAGGACGAAGAGGCGCCGATCTTCCAGGTGGCCGACTACGGCCTGGTCGCCGATCTATTTGAAGCAATACCGGAGCTGGAAAAGGCCGTCTGATCCCGCTCATTCCCCTGGCCGGGCCAGCCGTCATCGGCCCGGCGTTTTGCCAACACCCACGTAGAAAGAAACAAGAACAATGATTACTCGTCGACTCCCTGTGCTGGTCTCCGGACTGGCGCTGCTGCCCCCGTTCGCCCTCGCCGATTTCCTCGCTGACAGCAAGGCCAGCATCGAAGCGCGCAACTTCTACTTCAACCGCGATTACCGCCAGAGCGGCGCCGCCCAGTCGAAATCCGAGGAATGGGCGCAGGGCTTCCTGCTGCGCTACGAGTCGGGCTACACCGACGGCACCATCGGCGTCGGCGTCGATGCCCTCGGCCTGCTGGGCCTGAAGCTCGACTCCAGCCCGGATCGCTCCGGCTCCGGCCTGCTGCCGTACTCCGCCAGCGACAAGCGCGCCGCCGATGACTACAGCGCCCTGGGCCTGACCGCCAAGCTGCGCGCCTCCAGGAGCACGTTGAAGGTCGGCACGCTGCTGCCCAAGCTGCCGGTGGTGCAGTACAACGACACCCGCCTGCTGCCGCAGACCTTCCAGGGCGCGCTGGTGGAGTCCAAGGAACTCGACGACCTCGACCTGCAACTCGGCCAGCTGCGCGAGGTGAAGCAGCGCGATTCGTCCAACGACGAAGACCTGTCGATGACCCGTGGCAACAAGCGCAACATCGTTGCCGGCAGCCACCTCACCAGCGACCGGTTCAACCTCGCTGGCGGCACCTACCGCTGGAGCAACCAGCTCAGCACCAGCTACCACTACGCCAACCTCGAAGACCTCTACCGCCAGCACTACGTGAGCCTGGTGCACACGCTGCCGATCGCCGAGGGCCAGTCGCTCAAATCCGATATCCGCTGGGCGCGCTCCACCGACGATGGCGGCAGCAACGTCGACAACCGCGCGCTCAACGCCATGTTCACCTACAAGCTCGGCAACCAGGCGTTCGGCCTCGGGCTGCAGCGCATGTCCGGCGACACCGGCTTCGCCTACCTGTCCGGTACCGACCCGTACCTGGTCAACTACGTGCAGATCGGCGACTTCGCCAATAAGGACGAACGCTCCTGGCAACTGCGCTACGACTTCAACTTCGCCACCTACGGGCTGCCCGGCCTGAGCCTGATGACCCGCTACCTGCGCGGCGACAACATCGACCTGCTGAACGGGCAGGGCAACGGCAAGGAGTGGGAACGCGACACCGATGTCGGTTACCTGGTGCAGAGCGGCCCGCTGAAGAACGTCGGCTTCAAGCTGCGCAACAGCACCTTCCGCAGCAGCTTCGGCAACGACATGGACGAAACCCGCTTCATCGTCAGCTACACCTTGCCGATCTGGTAAGTGCGACAGAAACCTCCCCGGCACGCCGGGGAGGTACTGGGTATCAGACGCCGGCCTCATGGCTCGGCGCGCTGCCTTTCAGTCGACCCAGCCAACTGCGGCGCCCCTTGAACGGGCTGAAGGTCGGCACCTGCTGGAAGGGCACCCAGAGTTCCCCCTGCCAATCCAGCACCGCCACCCGCTGCGACTCCCAGCTCATCAGCAGGCGGCGCGGCTGCTCCGAGCCTTCCCTGCCCACGTCACGCAACAGCGGAATCACCTGCTCCGACAGCCAGCGCCCGAGCGTGCGGCTCTCGGGGTGGCCGAAGCGGATCAGCGCCTTGTACAGCGCCGCTTCGTTGATGACCTCCGTGGCGTGCTCCGCGCCGCTGGCGGTAAGTAATCGCACCTCCTGCACTTCATAGGGCTCCACCCGTCGCGCCAGCGTCTGCGGATAATCCATGGCCAACAGCCGTGCCAGATCGCTGGCGACGAACCACGGCTGGTCGTCGATCAGGATGCCGCGCAGGGTGTGGTTGTGCCGCTGGAAGGTGGTGGAGGTGTAGATGGGGTCTTGCATGGGCAAAGCTCCTGGATAGTCCATAAAGTGAGCTGCCACTCGCCGCTGTCATCGAAGGGGGGCAGGCCGCGCGGGGTTGACAGACCGGATCCAGGAAACCGGCAGACCTTGTGGGTCTCCCCGCGCGGTCCGCCATTGTAGCGTTGCAGGCTTTGCTGCAGTCGCGCGGGGGCCTGCGAAAGCGATCACGCCGCTTTCACATGCACCGGTTGGGCGCATCGCGCCTGGATTGAGGGCTGTCAAACCCGGCCAGGGTATTTACCTGGCCGGGCGAGGATAAGAGCCCTCCTTGTAGGCCCGCTGCGCGGAGTCGAGTGGGAAGGTTCGGTTTGAGGCTGTCACAGACCACGCCGTCGCTGCTCCGGCAGCCACCACGGCGCAGCGAGCGTCGGCGAGGCATTGCACTCGAGTCGCGCGAGCCGGCCAGTCTTTTCGTTCCCACCGGCGAGCCATTTTTTCGTCAAGGGAGTTCCCTTTTCCGATAGGCAGTGGTGTCGCCAGTCAGGAGGCTTAACCCTTTTTGGCCGCAAGGCCAAGGAGGTGTAATGAGCAGAAGCCGATCGATCATCGCGGGGCTGGCACTTTTCGCCAGCTCGCTGGTGAGTGCCGAAGACCCGCCGGCCACGGGGAAGCCCCTGACGGTGCCGGAGATTCCCTTTACCCGCTTCACCCTCGCTAACGGCCTGACCGTGGTGGTGCACGAGGACCACAAGGCCCCGCTGGTGAGCGTGAATGTCACCTACCGCGTCGGCTCGGCGGACGAGCCCGCATCCCGCAAAGGCTTCGCCCACCTGTTCGAGCACCTGATGTTCTCGGGCTCGGAGCACCAGCGCGGCAGCTATTTCCAGCCCTTCCAGGCGGTGGGTGTGAGCAGCCCGGAAGGCAGCACGGTGTTCGACCGGACCTATTACAGCGAGACCGTGCCGACCACGGCGCTGGACATGGCCCTGTGGATGGAGTCCGACCGCATGGGTTACCTGCTGGGCGCTATCGGCCAGGAGGAACTCGACGCGCAGCGGGGGGTGGTCAAGAACGAGAAACGCGAGCGGGAGGGCGTGCCCTATGGCCGCCAGAACGAGAACATCTTCCTCAGCGTTTTCCCGCTCAATCATCCCTACCACGAACTGCCCATCGGGCGGATGAAGTCGCTCGACGCCGGCTCGCTGGGCGATGTCCGCCAGTGGTTCGGGCAGTACTACGGCGCGGCCAACGCAACGTTGGTGCTGGTTGGCGACGTCACCGTGGAGGCGGCGCGGGCCAAGGTCGAGCGGTACTTCGGTGAGATCCCCGGGGGCCCGCCTGTGCCCCGTCAGCAACCTTGGGTGACGCCGCTGAAGGCGTCGCGGCAGGGCGTGCAGTTCGATGCTGTGCCACAGCCCATGCTGGTTCGCACCTGGGTGACACCGGAGATTGGCACCACGGATGCAACACTGCTGGATCTCGCGGCGCGGGTGCTGGGGGATGACGATAGGTCGCGTCTTAACAAGCGCCTGGTCGATCAGCAGGGGCTCTCCAATGAGGTCTCGGCGGACCTGGATGCCTATGCGCTGGCTGGCCTGTTCACGATCTCGGTGAGCGAGCTGGACGATGCGGATCGCGGGCGGATTGCCGCGAGCCTCGACCAGGTGCTGCGGAAATTCCTCCGCGATGGGCCAACGCCCGAGGAACTGACGCGTGCCAAGACGAACTACCGGGTGGATTTCATCCGTTCGCTGGAGCGGGTCAGCGGCAAGGCGGAAATACTCTCGCAAGGGCTCGCCCTCAAGGGTGATCCGGCTCTGTCGTGGCGGATGCTGGAACAGGTCGAGCGAGCCACGTCGGCCGATATCGCGGCGGCGGCCAGGCGTTGGTTGGGCCAGGGGAGCTACCAACTGGTGATCCTTCCGCAGGATACCCACCGAACCCGCCGGGGCGACTCGGGCAAAGTCAGGCCGCGCTCGGCGGAAGCCGGGCGCCCTGCGGCGCTGGTACCCGCCGCTATCGCTCGGGGCGAGTTGACGGCGCCTTTGGATCGGCAAGCGGGCGTGCCCCAGGTCACGGAGTTTCCCGAGGCGGAGTTCCCCGCGGTGGAGCGGGGCCGCTTGAGCAATGGTGTCGAGGTGGCGCTGGCGCAATGGCATGGCGCTCCGGTCACCGGCGTGGCGCTGTCGTTTGACGGTGGCTTTGCCGCCGACGGGGACAAGCCCGGAATAGCCATCACGACAACGGTACTGATGAGTGCCATTACGCGGAAGCTGAACGCGCTCCCGGCCAAGCAGCAGGAACAACTGTTGGGGGAGATTACGACGATCGACTGCAGCACGGACTCCTGCACCGCCTTGTTGAGTGCGACCAATGAGCAGTTGCCGGTGGCGCTGAAATTCTTTGCCGATATCGTCCGCCATCCCACTTTCGACCCCGCTGATGCCGAGCAACTCATCGGTAACGCGGCGATCCTCGAGGAAAAGGCCGATCCGGCCCAACTGGCGGAGCGTCTGTATCCGCCGTTGCTGTACGGTGCGCACCATCCTTATGGCGTACCGGCCTCGGGTTCCGGCACCGAGAAAACCTTGTCGATCCTGAAGGTTTCCGACCTGAAGGCGTTCCATCAGCGCTGGATTCGGCCGGACAACATGAAGGTCATGGTGGCCGGCGATATCACGCTGGAGCAGATACTGCCTCAGTTGGAGGCCGCACTGGGAGATTGGCAGGCACCTGCGGCGCCACTGGAAAAACTGCGGATACCCGCGGTGGCGGAACAGGCTCGGCCCCGCGTCTTCCTCGTCGATCGGCCGAATGCGGAGCAGTCGATGGTAGTGGCGGCGGTGCTGGCTCCCTCGGTTCTGGATCCCGATGGCATGGCGGTCGAGTTGGGGGCCATCGTGCTGTGCGGCGATTTCACCTCGCGCCTGAACATGAATCTGCGTGAGCAGAAACATTGGGCCTACGGGGCGTCCTGCAGCCTGGGGGACACCCTTGGGCAACGGGCGCTCCTGCTCAGTGCGTCGGTGCAGACCGACAAGACGGCAGAGTCGATGCGGGAGGTCTTCCGCGAGGTCGGCGATGTAGTCGGGCAGCGGCCACTCACGGGTGAGGAGGTGGACCGGGCCAAGCAGAGCGTCATTCGCGGTTTGCCGAGCCGTTACGAGACTTCAGACGACGTCTTGTCGACGCTGGTGACGAACGCGGAGCGTCGTTACCCGGACGATTTCGCCAACACCCTGAAATCCAGGGCCGAGGCGTTGACGGCGGACAGCGTCAACGGCGCCTTGAAGTCATTCCTGCGCACCGACGCGCTGACCTGGATCGTCATTGGCGATCGGCGTCGGATCGAAAAGCCGGTGCGCCAGTTGAAGTTCGGCGAAGTGACGGTTCTCGACGCCGACGGCAAGGTACTGCGTCGTCTGCGTTGATGTCAGGACGGGCGACCAGGGTGTCGCCCGTTTTCTTCCTGCGGCCAGCCCCTGTCGGTAACTGCGGACGCGAAGCCGGGGCGGGTGATGTCCGGGACGAACGGCGCGAAAGGGCGTGCTTGAGCGGGTGAGGGGGTATTTCCTACGTGCTGGCTGTCTCACTGGGTGAGGAAAAGTCTGGTCAGGGCCTGCGCCCTCGGCTTATAAACCCCCTTCGCCGCTGTAGACCCGCAGGGATGGCGGCCCCACGAAATCAAGGAACGATGATGCGACGAGTCACGATGATTCTGCTCGCTGCCGCCCTGTTGCAGGGCTGTGCGCACCAGAAGACCGGCAACCCGTGCGAAGACAACTTCAACACCGAAGGTGGCTTCATCGCCGGCAAGACCTTCACCTCCAACGTCCAGCTCGACATGCCCGCCGACAAGGCCTTCGACAAGGCGCAGAAGACCCTGGTGAAGGAAGGCTTCTCGATCCAGAGCGCCGATGAGAAGAGCGGCACCATTTCCGCCTACCAGGGCGTCATCATGAGCAGCCGCACCGCGCCGATGAATATCGTGGTGGAGAAGTCGGGCACGGGTTCGAAGGTCAGTTATGTCTTCGTCACCCTGGGCGGCATGTACACCACCGACGGCGCCGTGCGCGAGGGCTTCTGCCGGATCACCGACGGGATTCGGCAGTAACCGGTGAGCCCACGGCTACATCCGTGCCATGGCGGCTTTGCAGGATAGGTGGTACGCGGCGACACCCATTCGATGGCGTGATGCGGATTGATGGGTATCGCTACGCTCCACGCCATCCTACGGTTCCCCCACCGGCATTCCTCTGCGCTCTGACGCCATCGCGGCCGGATCAGCTACTCGAGAAGGCGGCTCGCTCGGTGAGGCCGCTGGCGCTGGGGTAGACGATGCCACGCAACGGGAAAGCCAAGGACAGATTGACCGCGCCGGACTTTGGCGTGACCCTGCAAGTTCAAGTGGGCTTGAGGTCAAGAGGTCTTCCATGGATATCGCTGACGTAGCGAAACGCTCCGGCGTGCCGGCATCGACCCTGCGTTTCTACGAGGAGAAGGGACTGATCGTCTCGCTCGCCAAGCCCGGCGCGCGCCGCCAGTTTGCACCGCAGATTCTCGACCAGCTGGCGTTGATCACACTCGGACAATCGGCGGGGTTCAGCCTGGAGGAAATCCGCGCGATGTTCGCAGGCGGTGGCGGGACGAACATCGACCGGCAGATGCTGGCGGCCAAGGCGGACGAGCTGGATGCCACGATCAAACGCCTGCGGGCGATGAGCCGGGGGCTGCGCCATGCGGCGGCGTGCCCTGCGCCCAGCCATGCGCAGTGCCCGACCTTCCAGCGGCTGGTGAAGGCGGCGGGGGAGAGTGCGCTGGAGGGGAAGCAGGAGCGGGGGCGGTTGAGGAAGGGGAAAGGTGCTGTCTGACGGATCTGGGGCGGAGTTTGCCCTCACCCTAACCCTGGCTGGGGATAGGGGCATACCGACGGGTTACACCAACGCTGGGCGGTTCGCGAGCAAGCTCGCTCCTACAAGGGAATGCCCAGCGCGGCGGACAGCCATTCACAGAACCCCACCGCCTGCACATTGCGCTCGCTCTGCTGATGCACCAGCAGCGACCAGTTCGGCCCGCGCACGGTCTGCTCGCTGAGCGGCGTCAGCAGGCCATTGTCGCGAGCGTCCCCGGCCAGCAACTGGCTCACCAGGGCGATGCCCAACCCTTGGCAGGCGGCGTCCAGCAACAAGCCGGGATCGGAGAAGTTCAACCCCTCGCTGCGCTGGCCCACGTCGGCACCGCCTTGCACCTGCCAATGCGCCCAGTCCATCTCTCGCTCGCCGTGCAGGGTGGTGTGTGCCGGCTCCGGCTGCCGCAGCAGTGAAGGGTGGCAAGCGGGATAGAGGCGATCTTCCAGCAGCACGCGGAAGCGGCATTCGGCCTGGGCGGTGAGGTCGTCGCGCACGGCGATGTCGATGGTCTGGCTGGCCATCTCCGGGGTTTCGTCGGTGGTCAGCAGCCAGAGGTCGATCTGCGGGTGGCGGGCGTGGAAGTCGCCCAGGCGCGGCACCAGCCAGTGGCGGGCGAAGGCCGGGGTGGTGTTGACCACCAACTGGTTGGGCTTGCGGTACTGGTCCAGGCGGCGGATGCCCACAGCCAGTTGCTGCAGCATGGATTGCGTGGTGCTGAGCAGGTCGGCGCCGGCGTCGGTCAGCGCCACCTTGCGCCCGGAGCGATAGAACAGCGGCTGCTCGACGAAGCTTTCCAGGCTGCGGATCTGCTGGCTGATGGCCGACTGGGTGAGGTGCAGCTCCTCGGCGGCCTTGTGGAAGCTGCCCAGGCGTGCGGCGGCTTCGAAGCCGCGCAGGGCATTCAGGGGTGGCCAGTGTTTGAGCATGATCGATAAGTTCGCCTAATCAGATTTACGCAAAATCTATCGTTTGTTGTTGCATTTTTACAGGCCTAGCATGGTCATCAGGCGCCGCTTAACCCTTTCCTTCCGATAAAAATTCCTTACCAAAGGTTCGAATATGCATCGCAACGACGATAGGCAGAACGGCTGGCGCATGCCTGCCGAATGGGTCAACCACGCGGCGACCTGGATGGCATTCCCGCACAACCGTCCGCTCTGGGAGGGCGGCTGGCACGTGACCCTGGAACAGGTGCAGGAAGACTTTGCCCGCGTCGCCAACGCCATCGCCCGCTTCGAGCCGGTGAAACTGGTGGTGGACCCGTCCGCCATGGCCCGCGCCGCCGAGCTGTCCGGGGCCAACGTCGAGTTGGTGCCGCTGCCCATCGATGACAGCTGGTGCCGCGATTCCGGGCCGACCTTCGTTTGCCATCCGCAGCATGGTGTAGCCGGTGTGAGCTGGCGCTTCAACGCCTGGGGCGGCAAGTCCGAGCACACCCTGGACGAAGGCCTGGGCCGGCGCATCCTCAACAACCTGGGGCTCGACTGCTTCGGCACGCCGCTGTCCAACGAGGGCGGGGCGATCCACGTGGACGGCGAGGGCACGCTGATCACCACCGAGTCGGTGCTGCTCAACCCCAACCGCAACCCCGGCGTCAGCAAGCGCGAGATGGAGGAAATCTTCAGCCGCCTGCTGGGTGTGACCAAGACCATTTGGCTGCCGGGCGACCCGCAGTACGTCACCGGCGACATGACCGACGGCCACGTCGACGGCGTGTGCGCTTTCGCCCGCCCCGGCGTGCTGCTGCTGGATGCCACCCACGACGCCTCCAGCACCTACGCCGAAGTGGCGCGCGAGAACCGTCGCGCGCTGGAACTGGCCACCGATGCCAAGGGCCGCTCCTTCGAGCTGATCGAGCTGTTCGAAGCCAGCGCCGCAGTGGACCCGGAGGCGGAAGTCTTCTGCGCGTCCTACACCAACTTCTACCTGGCCAATGGCGCGGTGATCATGCCGGCCTATGGCATCGCCGCCGACGACGAAGCCGCTGCGGTGCTGGCCCGCGCCTTCCCTGGCCGCAAAGTGGTGCCGGTGCGCATCAACAACCTGGCCCATGGCGGTGGCGGCGTGCACTGCATCACCCAACAACAGCCGGCCTGGCCGCTGGGGGGGCTGTGATGAGCAAGCTGACCGTCGCTGTCCTGCAGTTCTCCTGCAGCTGGGACCTGCCGCGCAACCTCGCCGAAGCCGAGCGCCACGTGCGCGCGGCGGCGGCTGCCGGGGCGAAGCTGATCCTCCTGCCCGAGCTGTTCGCCACGCCGTACTTTTGCATCGAGCAGGACCATATCCACCTCGCCCTGGCCCAGCCGTATGACGACAGCCCCCTGTTGCAGCGTTTCGCCAGCCTGGCGGCGGAGCTGAACGTGGTGCTGCCGATCAGCTGGTTCGAGCGCGCCGGCAACGCCTACTTCAATTCGCTGACCGTGGCCGATGCCGACGGCAGCCTGCTCGGGGTGTACCGCAAGACGCACATCCCCAACGCCATCGGCTACCAGGAGAAGGAATACTTCAGCCCCGGCGACACCGGCTTCCGCGTCTGGGATACCGCCGTCGGCCGTATCGGCGTAGGCATCTGCTGGGATCAGTGGTTCCCCGAGACCGCCCGTTGCCTGGCGCTGCAGGGTGCAGAGATGCTGCTGTTCCCCACTGCCATCGGCTCCGAACCGGGCGCCGAGCAGCTGGATTCCCGCGACCACTGGCAGACCGCCCAGCGCGGCCACGCCGCCGCCAACCTGTTGCCGGTGCTGGCGGCCAACCGCATCGGCGAGGAAGTGGCGCCCAGCGATGATGCGCTGCGCATGCGCTTCTACGGCTCGTCCTTCATCACCGACCACAAGGGCGCGCTGCTCGCCGAGGCCGGGCGCAACGAGGCCGCTGTACTGGTCTGCGAGCTGGACCTCGACCTGGCCCGCGAGGAACGCCTGACCTGGGGCGTCTACCGCGACCGCCGCCCGGAAATGTACGGCCCGCTGCTCGGCCTCGACGGCCGCCACCTGCACCCGCGCTGGCAAGGAGTCTGACCATGAACAAGCACCTGCTGATCGGCGCGCTGGGGTTGTCCCTGGCGTGCACCCTGCAACCGGCCTCGGCGGAGGAGAAGGTCCTGCGCCTGTTCAACTGGGCGGACTACTTTGCCCCCGACACCCTGGCCAACTTCACCCAGGAGACCGGCATCCGCGTCATCTACGACGTGATGGACAGCAGCGAGACGCTGGAGGCCAAGATGATGGCCGGGCACAGTGGCTACGACCTGATCTTCCCCGGCGATACCGTTGCGGAGCGCCTGATGCGCGCCGGCGCATTGCAGAAGCTCGACGACAGCAAGCTGGAGCACCTGGGCGATATCGAGCCGGGCCTGCAGACGCTGCAGACCAAATACCCGTACTCGCGGCATGCGGTGGTGCCCTACACCTGGGGCAGCATCGGCCTGACCTACAACCAGGCGAAGATCGAGCAGCGCATGCCCGGCGCGCCGGTGAACAGCCTCGACCTGATGTTCAAGCCGGAGCTGGCCAAGCACTTCGCCGACTGCGGCATCTCGATGATCGACTCGCCGGACGAAGTACTCGCCGTGGTGCTCAACTACCTCGGCCGCGACCCGCGCAGCGGCAAGCCGGAGGACCTGAGCGAAGCCCTGGCGGTGCTCAACGGTATCCGCCCGTACATCCGCAAGTTCCAGTCGCAGCCGGTGACGCAACTGGTCAACGGCGACCTGTGTCTGTCGCTGGGCTACAGCGGCGACGTGATCCAGTCGCAACGTGCCGCCGATGAGGCGAAGAAACCCGAGCGCTTCGAGTACCGCGTGCCGCGTGAAGGCACTTCGGTGTGGATGGACACCATGGCCATTCCCGCCGACGCGCCGCACCCCGAGTACGCTTACGCGCTGATCAACTACCTGATGCGCCCGGAGGTGATGGCGGCCATCAGCAACGCCACCGGCTATCCGACATCCAACGCCAAGGCGCGGCCGATGGTCGAGGCGAGCATGCGTGACAATCCGGACATCTATCTTGATGAGAAGGCGTATGCGCGGCTGTTCCCCGGCAAGGACATCCCGCAGCGCGACATGCGCGCGCGGATGCGCACCTGGACCAGTTTCAAGACCGGCACCGGCGGCTGAGGAGGCGAGGATGATGACACGCAGGAACCTGCTCGGCGCCGGCATGACGCTGGCCACGGGTCTCGGGCTCGGCCTGGGTTCGAGTTTCAGTCGCGTCGCAGGGGCGGCGGAGCGCTGGTACATGCCCGACGAGCACCGCAAGCAGGAACGGGTGTTCGTCGCCTACGCGGCGAGCCCCGACGTCTGGGAGGACATCGCCCCGGACGTCAACGCCACGGTGGCGCGGCTGGCCCGCGCCATCGCCGAGTTCCAGCCGGTGACGGTGCTCTGCCGGCCGGAGCAGCAGGCCGAGGCCAAGCGCGCCTGTGGCGGGCAGAACGTCGACTTCCTGTCGGTGCCGGTGGACGACATCTGGGTGCGCGACTACGGTGGCTGCTTCCTGGTCAACGATGCGCCAGGTGGCCTGGCGCTGGCCGATTTCAACTTCAACGGTTGGGGCGGCAAGCAGCACGCCGAGCGCGACCGTGGGGTGTCGGTGGCACTGGCCGAGGACCTGGAGGCAAAAGCCATCGTCAGTGAGCTGTGCGGGGAGGGCGGCGGCATCGAGGTGGACGGCCACGGCACGGCGATCTTCACCGAGAGTTGCTGGGTCAACGACAACCGCAATCCCGGCTGGACGCGTTCGCGCGTCGAGGCGGAGCTGAAGCGCGTGCTGGGGTTGCGCAAGGTCATCTGGCTGCCGGGCATTCGCGGCAAGGACATCACCGACGCCCACGTGGACTTCTACGCGCGCTTCGTCGAGCCGGGCGTGGTGGTGGTCAACCTGGACAATGATCCGCAGTCCTACGACTACGCGGTGACCCGTCGCCACCTGGAAATCCTCAAGGGCGCCACCGACGCCGATGGCCGCAAGCTCCAGTTGCACAGCCTGCCGCCGCCGACGAAGCCCAAGCCGAATGCCTACAACCGCGACAACCCGGACTTCGCCGCCGGCTACATCAATTACCTGCCGGTGAACGGCGGGGTGATCGCGCCGAAGTTCGGCGATGCGGCGGCCGACGAGCACTGCCATGCACTGCTCAGCGAGCTGTATCCGGACCGCGAAGTCGTGCAGCTGAACATCGACCCGATCGCTGCCGGCGGTGGCGGCATCCACTGCGTGACCTTGCAGATGCCGACGGTGTAGTGGTTCGCGAGCAATGACGATGGCGGCAGGTCTGCGCCTATGGGTTCTTTGTAGGCCGCAGGGTGCATGAGCTGGAGGCGATCCAGGCGTTTGATCGAGGGGTGTTGCCTTTCACAGAAGCGTCAGGAGGAACCCGTCGTAGGATGGCGTGGAGGCCCGTCGGCGAGACCGGCGCTGGGGGAGACATAGAATCCCCTATTGGTCGGCAGGTCTGTGCCTGTGCGCCCTACGTCCTGAGGCTGCCCGGCCGGGCCGGGCCAGGTCAGCCGCCGACCGAGGGTCGCGCCCCGGTTTCCTGGCGCGATTGCGCCGCCTGCTGGGCGTTGACGCCCGGTGCGGCGTTGCCCCAGGCGTTGCGGATGTAGGTCAGCACGGCGGCCACCTGGTCGTCCGCCAGCCGCCAGTCGAACGCGGGCATGCCGGCTCCGGTGGGGTTGCCGG
Organism: Pseudomonas sp.; assembly: GCF_002796985.1. Taxonomy (GTDB): domain Bacteria; phylum Pseudomonadota; class Gammaproteobacteria; order Pseudomonadales; family Pseudomonadaceae; genus Pseudomonas. Next base: position 12,788 of record NZ_PEKX01000005.1, read on the forward strand.
CGGTGCGCGGAGCATCGCTGCCGTTGAGCACCATGCGTAGCAGGGTGGCCGGGTCGCGTGAGTTGACTACTGGGCTTCCAGCCAGCGTGGGGATCATCTGCCGTACACCCGAGCCATCGCTGACGTGGCAGGCGTTGCACTGGCTGTCGTAGATCCGCTTGCCCATGGCCATGTCGGGCGCGGAGGCCGGCATCTGCTCGGCGTGCGGCTTGAGGCTGGCGGGGATGGCCTTGAGGTAGTCGGCGATGGCCTGCAGGTCCGCATCGGTCAGGTACTGGGTCGAATTCTCGATGGCTTCGATCATCGGGCCGGAGGCCACGCTGCGCTGGTTGGTGCCGGTCTTCAGGTATTGGACGATGTCATTCTCGCTCCAGTGGCCCAGGCCGGTGTGCAGGTTGCCGGTCAGGTCCGGAGCGTGCCAGCCCGCCAGCACGGCGCCTTGCAGGGAGTCTTCGCTGTCCCCTCCGAGGAAATTCACGGCGGTATGGCAGACCGTGCAATGGCCGGGGCCGTTGACCAGGTAGTCGCCCCGGTTGAGCGACTCGCTTCGTTGCGGGTCCGGCTTGAAGACGCCCGGCCGGAAGAACAGCAGGTTCCAGCCGGCCAGCAGCCAGCGCTGGTTGAACGGGAAGGGCAGCTGGTTTTCGACCACGGCATTGCTGACCGGCGGCAGGGCCCTGATGTACTGCCAGAGGTCGGCCAGGTCCTGGTCGGTCAGGCGGGTGTAGGCGGTGTACGGCATCGCGGGATAGAGGTAGCCGTGGCTGCCCTTGCCATGGCGCACGGCGCGGTCGAACTGTTCCTGGGTCCAGCCGCCGATACCGGTCTGCGGGTCGGAGGTGATGTTGGAAGTCAGCAGGGGGCCGAAGGGTGTTTCCAGGCGATAACCGCCGGCGAAAGGCGGGCCATCGGGCGCGGTGTGACAGGCAGTGCAGTCGCCCAGGCGGGCAATGTACTGGCCGCGCTGGCGCTGTTGCTCCAGGGCGGGACCGGCAAGGCCGTCGGTGGATTGCGGATAGGCGCGGCGCAGGTCGTAGAGCACCGCGCCGGCATAGCCCAGCATGGCGAGCACGGCCACGGCGAAGAGGGCCGGCACGGAGCGTTTCATCGAAGCGTTCATGGGATGTCCCTCAGGCCACCAGCGGGCGCGGATGCCGCAGGTAGTCGTTGACGATCGCCCTGGCGGTCCACAGGGCCAGGGCGCAGAGAGTGCCGGTGGGGTTGTAGCCGGCGTTGTTGGGGAAGGAGGAGGCGCCCAGGACGAACAGGTTGTGGGCGTCCCAGTGCTGCTGGAACGGGTTGAGCACCGAGGTGCCGGGGTCGGCGCCCATCACTGCGCCGCCGATGGTGTGGGAGCTGTCGTAGGCGCGGAACGGTGAGTTGCGCTGGGCGGGGAAGGCGACGCTCTCCCAGGAGTGGGCGCCGAGTTCATGGCAGATCTGCTCGATCTTCAGGCGGATGAATTCGGCCATGCGCCGGTCGTTTTCGTTGTAGTCGAAGGTCATGCGCAGCAGCGGCTGGCCGTTGGCATCGCGGTAGGTCGGGTCCAGCGAGAGGTAGCTGTCGTCGTGGGAATACGAGGTGCCCTGGCCCTGGATCTTGGCGTAGTTCTGGTAGCTGTGGCGGAAGGCCTTTTTCCATTCGCTGCCCCATTGCCGGGTTCCCGGCGGGACGCGGTCGGCCATGCTGATCGGAGTGCCCTGGTCGGACAGCGCCTGGATGCCCGCGCCGCCGATGAAGCCCAGGCCGGTGTGGTCGAAATTGTCGCCGTTGAAGTCGTCGATCTGCGTGGACAGCGCGCCGGTGGAGATGAAGGGGTTCATGTACTCATCGTCGAAGTACAGGAAGCCGTAGGACATGGTCTGGTAGCTGTAGGCGCGGCCGAGCGTTCCCGTGCGGCTTGCCGGGTCGTAGGGCTGGCCGATCTGCGAGAGCAACAGCAGGCGGACGTTGTCCAGCTGGTAGGCGGCGACCACGACGATGTCCGCCGGCTGGAAGCCGACCCCGCCGGCCGAGTCGAGGAAGGTGACGCCGGAGACGGTGCGGTCGGCGTGGATCTTTTCGATTTTCAGCACCGTGCATTCGGTTAGCAGGGTGAAGTTGGGGCGGTTCATCAACGCCGGGATGACACAGGCGTTGGGGGACGACTTCGACCAGTTGCCGCAACCGTAGAAGCCGCAGTAACCGCAATAGGTACAGGGCGCGAGGTTGACGCCCAGCGGGTTGGTGTAGGGCGCGCCAACGGTGCCGGCGGGGATGGGGAAGGGGTGGTAGCCCATGCGCTGGGTGGCGGCATGGAACAGCTCGTTCCAGTGCGAGCGTTCCAGCGGCGGTGTCGGGTACTCGCTGCTGCGCGAGCCTTCGAAGGGGTTGCCGCCGGCAACCGTCTGGTTGTTGAGCACGCCGGCCTTGCCGGAAATGCCCGCGATTTTCTCGAAGCGGTCGTAGTGTGGTTCGAGGTCGTCGTAGCTGACGCCCCAATCCTGAACGATCAGCCCCCTGGCCAGCGGCATGCCGGCATAGCGCTGGCGCACCCGCGTGGCCATCTGGAAGTCGGCGGGGGAGAAGCGCCAGGCGTTCGCCGCCCAGTGCTTGCCGGCCCCACCGACGCTGTTGCCCATCTGCCAGCTGTTCCAGTCGCGCCCCGGCAGGGCGATCTGCGAGGGACTGTTGCGGAAGGTCAGGGTCTCGACGCCCGGCGGCCTCAGCGCTTCGCGGCGCACGCCGTAGCGCAGTTCGTCCGCGGCAATGTTCGGCGGGTAGTTGCGGTGCGTCTGCTCCCAGGCGCCACGGTCGATGGCGACCACTTTCAATCCGGCGCGGGTCAGTTCTTCAGCCATCAACGAGCCGGACCAGCCCAGCCCGACGATGACCACATCGGCTTTCTCACGGGTGTAATGCATGGGTGTACCTCGTGTGTGGAAGCGGTCAGATACGTCCGATCAGGCTTACGGGCTGGATATCCAGTGGTTGTCCCTTGAGGGCCACGACATCGCGGTAGTCGTAGCGCGCGCCGGGGAAACCGATCATTTTCCAGCCGACCATGTCGCGGTTGCCGCCATAAATCGGGTCGGCCAGGAAGCCTTCGCGGACATTGCCCAGCAACAGCGAAAAGAACGCCCCGGAGGTAATGAAGGAGAAGGGAATGACACCGGCTTCCAGTTGTTCCAGGTACTGGTCCTGAATGTCTTCGGATAATTGCGAGAAGGGCTTGTCGTAGCGGTAGCGGCAATCCTTGTCGAGCTCTGCAAGTCCCCTTCGATAGATATCGGCGGGCGCCAGAGGCGACTGATCGCCTTGCTCGGGAGTGCCCTGTACGAAGGGTTTGGATTGAAAGCGGGAGCGGCCTTTTCCATAGTCACCCGCCAACTGGTGATCGATGAACACCACGCATCCCGCTTCGGAGGCGCTGGTGGACAGCTCATCGGCGGGAATCAGACGATCGAAAATGGCCTTGACCTGGGTGGCTTCGTGCTTATCGAAGAACAGGCGCAGCTCGGGGTTTACTGGTGCTGGCGGCAAGGTGTCGGCGCTGGCCCAGTGACGCCCGCCAGGCAGTATCTGGCTGGTGGCGCCGACCGGGCGCAGCAGGGTGGCGAGGGTGGCGCTGCCGATCAGGACAAGGCCGGACTTCAGTGTGTTTCGGCGGTTCATGAAAGCTCCTCCAGTACGCATCGGCTGCTGGGTCGAACCGGTTGGCCGCCGTTCTTGGCCGAGAGTGAGAAGAGACGCCGATGGACATGCCGCTACAGGCAGTCAATGGATAATTCGGCCTGACCGAATGCGGTTGCAGCGAATCAATACGGTGATCGCCTGCAATAGCCTGGCCCCAGGTGAACGACGGAAGTAGGAGGAAAGCGGAAGTTGTGAAGTTGTTGGTTGATATGAGCCGGTTGTTGTAGGGCGTTTGGGAAGTGTCCTAGGGCTCTTATGGTTTAAAGGGTTTGTTCAGTTATCTTTTATAACGGCACAGGTAATTAACGGTGTCGATGAAAGTTCCGCATTCCAGTGGCATGAATGGGTTGCTTCCACTGTTTGTGCACTACCCGTCAGCAGCGGGTAAAACCCGCCGCCGGCTGGCTATGGGCCGCTGAGAGGCTTGCGGAAGGTGGTGACGCCGCGCCCGGCGCAAACGCCGGTGCGGGTGTATGGCATGACGCGCCGAGCGTCGGGCTGGGCGCGGTAGACGGTTATTGCGCTACTTCCTGCAGGGGCGGCGCGCTTTCCAGGCGATTGCGGCCAGCGGCCTTGGCGCGGTACAGCGCGCGGTCGGCGGCTTCGATCAAGGCCTTGGGGTTGATGTCAGTGCCGCCGGGCAGGGTGGCGATGCCGATGCTCGCGGTGATGCGCCCGAGCGGGCTGCCGACGTGGGCCAGGTTGGCCTGCTGCAAGCGCTGCATGAACTGTTCGGCCACCGCCAGGGCGCCGTCCACGCCGGTGTTGGGCAGGATCACCGCCAGCTCTTCGCCGCCGTAGCGGGCGGCGAGGTCGGCGGGGCGCCGTACGCTGTCAGCGAGGACACGGCCGACTCGGCGCAGGCAGTCGTCGCCGGCCGGGTGGCCGTAGGTGTCGTTGAAGCGCTTGAAGTGGTCCACGTCGATCAGCAGCAGTCCCAGCGGCGTGCGTTCGCGGTGGGCGCGACGCAGTTCGGCGATCAGGTGCTCGTCGAAGCTGCGGCGGTTCTCAAGGCCGGTGAGCGGGTCGCGGGAGGCCAGCACTTCCAGCTGGCGGTTGGCCTTGAGCAGGTCTTCGCGGGCGTCGCGCAGCAGTTGTTCGGTGCCGATGCGGCGCTGGATGGCGAGGATCAGCAGGCTGCCGATCACCACGATGACCATCAGCAGGCCGAAGGCGATGGCGATCGTGCGCAGGGCATCGGCTCTCCAGGCGGCGAGGGCTTCGTCCTTGCCCAGGGCCACTGAGGTTACCAGCGGGTAGCGCTCGTTCTTGCGGAAGGCGTAGATGCGTTCGATGCCGTCCAGCGAGGAGGCGAAGGTCGCGCTGCCGACCGTGGCGTTGTCCAGGTACTGGGTGAAGATCGGTGAGCGCGAAAGCACCCGGCCCATGTCGCTTTCGCGGAAGGGATAGCGCACCAGCACCTGGCCGTTGCTGGTGGCCACGCCGATGGCGCCGGTCGTGCCGATGTCGATCTTGCCGAACAGGCGGAGGAAGTCCGGCACGCCGAGGGCAGCGACTATCACCCCGGCGAAGTTGCCCTGGGCGTCGTTGTAGCGGCGGCTGACGGTGATCACCCAGACTCCGCTGGAGCGGCTGTGGATTGGCCCGCCGATGTAGGCATCCAGCGATGGGTTGTCGCGGTGGTGGATGAAGTAGGCGCGGTCGGCGCTGTTGGAGCCGGGCGGGAAGGGGCCGGTGGAGGTCATCAGCCAGTTGCCCTGGGCGTCGTAGATGCTGACACCGTCGAGCTGGCCGAGCAGCTGCTGCTGGTCCTGCACCAGGTTGTTCAGTCGTTGCAGCTGGAGCCCATCGCGGCCTTCGTGTTCCAGGCGTTCAACCAGGCCGAGCAGGAGCATGGAGCTCTGGGTGACGATGCCTTCGACGTAGGTGTCCAGCGCCTGGGTGAGGTTGAGGTTGTGCGTGGTGGCCTCGGCCAGCGTGCGCTCGCGGGCCGACCATAGCTCCCAGGCCGTGGCGGCGGCCACGGTGAGGCTGATGATCGACAGCAGGAGGATGGCAAGGCGGATGTCGCGTTTCACTCTGGCCTCGTTGGGGCGGTCCCTGTGGCGGTTGCCGTGCGCCGCGGGCATCGCCCCGCAGCAGAGCAGGGAGACGCCGGCCACGCGCGCCGGGTTACGTGTCGCTCGTCAGACACTTGGCATGCCGCTGAGGTGCACACGGTTGCGGCCTTTCTGTTTCGCGACGTACAGGTGCTGGTCGCAGCGTGCGAGCAGCTCGCGCGGTTCTCGCAGGCCGCCCTCGTTGGCCATCGCCGCCCCCAGGCTGATGGTCAGGTGGCGCAGGCTGTCGGGCCGGTAGAGATGCTCGATGCCCAGGCTCGCCACCTGTTCGCGCAACCGCTCGGCGACGCCGCGCAGGTCTTCGGCGCTGGTCGCCTCCAGCAGGATGGCGAACTCCTCGCCGCCATAACGATAGACGTTGGCGCGCCCGCCGCGCAGGGTACCCACCAGGCTCTCGGCGACCTGGCACAGGCAGCGGTCGCCGGCCTGGTGGCCGTAGTGGTCGTTGTAGGGCTTGAAGAAGTCGATGTCGGCCATCAGCAGGGCGAACGGCCGGCCGTGGGCGTGCATGCCGTGCCAGCTCTCGTTGAGCTGCAGGTCCAGCGAGCGGCGGTTGCCCACGCCGGTGAGGCCGTCGGTGGCGGCCAGCTCCTGCAGGCGCAGGTTGAGGGTGGCGAGTTCCGCGCGCTGGCGGCGCTCCTCGAGGTCGGCGAGGAAGGCCTGGCGCACGCCCTTGATGTTGGTCCAGCTGATGAACAGGCTGAACAGCGCGATGGGCAGGTAGACCAGGGTGAAGATCAGCAGCGGCTTGGCGGCGCCGTCGTGGATCAGCCAGACGTTGTAGAGGATGATCGTCGTGATGATCGCCGAGACTATGGCGATGCCCTTGAAGGAGTAGCGCACGCCGAGGTTGCCCAGCAGCACGAAGACCACCGAGGCGTAGAGGAAGAAGGGCACGTCGGGCGAGGCGCTGCGCTTGAGCAACTCGAACCAGGCAATGGTGGAGATGATGTCGTGTACCGGCATCAGCAGGTCCATCACCAGCACGCTGCGGCTGAAGCGGAACACCAGGAAGATGTTGATCAGGCCGATCAGGCTCAGGCCCGCGCGCAGGAGCAGCGATTCCCTGGCCACGTCCGGGATCAGCAGGGCGTCGGCCAGGACGTAGGAGTCATAGGCAGCCATGGCGATGAAGTTGATCGCCAACAGGAAGCGCCGGTAATGCTGGACCACGTACGCCTTGTAGGCATCCTGCAGGCGCGGCGGAATTCTCCCCTGGTGCTGCCGGGGAGGAACGGCGGGAAACTCGGGTACGGTCATCGAGAGTGGGAGCCTGTGTCTGCCATCCAGGGCGAATGCTGGCCAAGGGCTAGAGTAGGGTGCGACATCCGCGCCGTCCAGCGTGGCGACGCAGAGGGAGTGCCAGCGTGGCGGTGTGGTGGGATTGGTTCTCTCGACCTGGTGCTGATTGGCTCTTTATAAGGTGCCAATGCGCCGGCATGATGACCGTCATCACCTACTGCCGGGGTCTTTCATGTACGTACCTGCACATTTCGAGGAAACCCGCCCGGACGAGCTGCACCGGCTGATCCGCGAGTATCCCCTGGGCATCCTGGTGACCGGCCACGACGGCCTGCTGGACGCCAACCACCTGCCGTTCGAGCTGGAACTCTCCGGCGAGCAACCGCTGCTGCGCGCCCACGTCGCCCGCAGCAACCCGGTGTGGCAGGAGGCCGACGGCGAGGAGGTGTTGATCATCTTCCGTGGCGAGCACGCCTACGTTTCGCCCAACTGGTACCCGAGCAAGCACGAAGAGCACCGCCAGGTGCCGACCTGGAACTACCAGGTGGTGCATGTTCGTGGTCGCCTCAAGGTCATGGACGAGGAGCGCTTCGTGCGTGGCGTGGTCGGCCGCCTGACCCGCACCCACGAGGCCGCTGAAGCCAAGCCTTGGAAGATGAGCGACTCCACCCCCGAGTTCATCAGCGGCATGCTGGCGAACATCGTCGGTATCGAGGTGGAGATCAGCGAGATCGTCGGCAAATCCAAGCTCAGTCAGAACAAGGAAGAGCACGATCGCCTGGGTGCCGCCGAGCGGCTGGAGCAACTCGGCAGTGGCGAGCTTTCCTTGGCGATGAAGCGCGCGCTGGACTGAGCCCGGGCCGGTGAGGCCTGTTCCAGACATGCCCGCATGTTTCGAAAGGTTGGCGGATCGGTTGTGTGGAATGTAATAATATTACAATTCAATCGCAATTGATTCCGCCCATGACCTCCGCATTGAACACCGCAACACCCTCAATCGCCAATGCCGCTACCCGACTCCATTCCATCGATGCCCTGCGCGGGCTGGTGATCCTCTTCATGCTGCTGGATCACGTCCGCGAGACGTTCTACCTGCACCTGCAGGTGAGCGACCCGATGGACGTGACCCAGACCGACCCCGCGCTGTTCTTCAGCCGCACCCTGGCGCACCTGTGCGCGCCGGTATTCGTCTTCCTCACCGGGCTTTCCGCCTTCCTCTATGGCGAGAAGCACGAGGGCCGCGCGGCGGTCTCGGCCTTCCTGTTCAAGCGCGGGCTGTTCCTGGTGCTGCTTGAAATCACCCTGGTGAACTTCGCGTGGACCTTCCAGTTTCCGCCGCAGGTCATCTACCTGCAGGTGATCTGGGCCATCGGCCTGAGCATGCTGACGCTTTCCGTACTGGTCTGGCTGCCGCGCGCCGCGCTGGTGGTGCTGGGAGTGGCGCTGGTGGCCGGGCACAACCTGCTCGATGGGCTGCACTTCGCGCCCGGCGACTGGGCCCATGTGCCCTGGGCGGTGCTGCATGATCGCGGCTGGATCGAGGTGGGTGATGCGCTGCGCTTGCGCACGTCCTATCCGCTGCTGCCGTGGATCGGGGTGATCGCCCTCGGGTACGCCGCCGGCCCCTGGTTCGGTCGTTCTGCCGATGCTGCCCGGCGCACCCGCAACCTGCTGCTGGCAGCGGCCATCGCGCTGGGCGGTTTCATCGTCCTGCGCCTGAACAACGGTTATGGCGAGAAGCCCTGGGGCGATGGTGATAGCGACCTGCAACTGCTGATGAGCTTCTTCAACATCACCAAGTACCCGCCGTCGCTACTGTTCCTGGCGCTGACCCTGGGCCTCGGCCTGCTCCTGCTGGTGTTCTTCGAGCGCCGAGGGCAGGGCGCACTGGCGCGCTGGCTGGCTGTGTTCGGCGCGGCGCCGATGTTCTTCTACCTGCTGCACCTCTATGTGCTGAAGCTGCTCTATCTGGCCGCCGCGGCAATCTGGGGGCTGAACCACGGGCAGTACTTCGGCTTCGATTCGGTGTGGGCGGTCTGGGGTGGTGCGCTGGTGTTGATCGTCGCCCTGTACCCGCCGGTGCACTGGTTCGCCGGGCTCAAGGCCCGTCGTCGCGATATCGCCTGGCTGAAGTACCTGTGAGGCTGCGCAGTTCCGCAGTGCTGCTGGCGCTGTCCGCGCCGGCGTTCGGCGCGGCGCAGGAGGAGTCCGGCGGTTTCGTCGAGGACAGCCGCTGGAGCCTGCTCAACCGCACGGTGTTCGACCGGCGCGAGTACCTCCACGGCGACCGCAACAGTGGCGCGCGCAATGCCTACAAGCCTCGCAGCGAGCGCAATGGCTATGCGGAGGAGTGGGCCTACGGGCTGATGGGCAGCCTGCAGTCAGGCTTCACCCGGGGCAGCGTCGGATTGGGGTTGGACGCGCACCTCTACCAGGGCGTGCTGCTGGACAGCGGCGGTGGGCGTGCCGGAAAGGCCCGGCTGGTCGGCCTGGATAACGAAGGCCATCCCAAGGACAGCTTCGCTCGTGGCGGCGCGGCGCTGAAGGCGCGGGTATCGTCGACGACTCTGTGGTGGGGTGAGCAGCGGGTGAAGACGCCGGTATTCAGCTCGTCCGACAGCCGCCTGCTGCCGGAAACGGCCACCGGTTTCTTCCTCTCCAGCGAGGAGTTCTCCGGGCTGCGGCTGGTGGCCGGGCACTTCACCGAAAGCACTGATCGCAACGCCTCCAGCCATGATCGCGGCTTCGTGGTGAACTACTCCAACGCCCGCCAGGGCGATGCCTTCGACCTCGCGGGCTTCACTTATGCGCCGGCCAAGTCGGCGAGCCTGAGCCTGTTCACCTCGCGCTACGACGACAGTTGGCGCCAGGATTACCTCGGCGGCACCTTCAGCCAGCCGTTGGGGCAGGGGCAGGATCTGTCGCTGAACCTCAACCTCTACCGCACCCGCGACACCGGTCAGGCGTTCTCGGGACGTATCGACAACACCACCTGGAGCCTGCTCGGCGGCTACGGTTTCGGCGCACACCGGCTGAGTGTCGGTTACCAGCAGGTCGAGGGCGACACGCCGTTCGACTACGTGACGCGTGGGGCGATTTTCCTCACCAACGCGGTGCAGCTATCGGACTTCAATGCGCCCAACGAACGCTCCTGGCAGTTGCGCTATGACCTGGACCTGGCTTGCTTCGGCGCGCCGGGGTTGTCGATGGCAGCGGCCTACGTGCGTGGCACGGACATCGATGGCAGCCACGCCGACCCGCGTGGTGGCTACGCGTACCTGGGGTACGGCGAGGGCGGCAAGCACTGGGAGCGCGACCTGATGCTTCAATACCGCGTGCCGGAAGGTCCGGCCAAGGGGCTGCGGCTGGTGCTGATGCACAACAGCCACCGCGCCAACGCCGCGCAGGCGGAGCTCAATACCGATCAGCTGAGGGTTGCCGTGGAATACCCGCTGGACGGCGGCTTCTGATCAGAACCCGCCGAGCAGGTCGTGGGCGTCGAGCAGGCGCCAGGCGATCTCCGGGTTCCTCTCCAGGCCCCGGCGGATCGCGGCGGGTATGGCTTGGCGGGTCTTGCGACAGAGACCGGGCTGCTCGTCGAAGTCGAATTCGATGCCGCGCATGGTGCGCACTTCGTTGAAGCCGGGGGCGATGTGCAGACGGATGCCAAGCTGCTCGTAGAGCTTGTGCTGCATGCGCTCCAGGTCCGCCAGGTCCTTGAGGTTCTCCAGCCGCTCCAGCAGGCGCTGCTCCTCGTGCCGGGTGAGCAGCAGGATGCGCAGGTCGGCGTCGGGCTGTTCCAGCAGGCGTTCCCGGTCGCAGTTGCAGGCGCCGGGCGGGCATTGCTGGCGGAGCGGGGGAGTGGCGGTCATGTCCCGATCATAGCGGGGGATCGGGGAATTGCGCAGAGGTAGCGTGCCTTGCTGGCTTGGTAAACAGCCTGCCCGTAGTATGTACGGAGGGGCGAATGAGCTCGAGTGGGTGGTTGGGCAGGTTCATTGAGTAAAATTATTATTCTTTAGGTGCAAATGCACCCGGAGAGTCTCCTTGGGATAAGTGCTTTCCGGTGCGTATTAGCGTCAACTTTCATCGGGGGAACTGGTTGAGGATGCGTGCACTGCGCTCGCGTATGCCGTCTTGGGGCCTGCGTTAGCTCCGGTTTTTGGGATTCAGGGCTCTGACATAAGACTGTGCGATTTGTATGGTTTCGATCGGTTTGGGTGGCTATAAGTATGTATGATAAGTTTCGGCGTGCCGAGTCTGTTGATGTGCTGAGAGGTTATTCAGCGCTCTTTGTAGTGTTTTCACATATATCAATTTGCTGGCCTTACGCTTCGTCTGTTTGGCCTTGGTTGAAATGGACGCCTGTCAGGGTGTTTTTTTCTGGGCATCAGGCTGTATATTTGTTTTTTGTTTTGTCCGGTTTTGCCCTGGCGTGCATGATTAGTAGTGTGCAAGGTAAGTTTTATTTAAGATATCTGGCATCTAGATTGGCTCGTCTTTATGTGCCTTTTGTTTTTTCTCTGGCTTTTTCAGTTGCTGGATACTATTTGCTGAGTTTCGCCGGATTTCATTGGGAGAAAGGTTGGCTAAATGCGCCGAAGCCTGTCTTGACCTATGATGTTATTGTTAATCATCTGACTTGGTTGGGTGTCTATGATGCAAGTGAGATAAATACGCCTGTCTGGACGCTCGTGCATGAGATGCGGGTGTCTATAGTGTTTCCGCTGATTTATTTGTTTATTCGGCGCTGGAATCACAGGGCGTTGCTGTGCTTTGTCTTGTTGAATCTGTTGATTCTGGTGTATGGCTTTCTCCAGCCGTCCACATGGACGATGCCACGACACAATATTCTGACGACCGTGCAAATAGCCGGGTTTTTTGCGGCGGGAGCGTGGGTGGCTTTGAATATTGACGAGCTTTTAAAGTGGTGCTCTCTTCTCTCTGGAACCAGAAGGATGGGAATGTGGTTTCTCGCCCTTTCGTTGTACGCTTATCCATTTGATAATCCATGGTCTCCGCCGCAGCGGATGATCGGAGACCTTGTGACGGGGGCGGGGGTGATGCTGCTCATCGTGATGTCATTCAGTATAAAAAAAGAGTCTGTATTCTTCCTGCTGGGGAGATGGCTCGGAAAAATATCATATAGCTTGTATTTGACCCATTATGTTGTGGTTTATGCGTGTTTGATAGTTCTATTGCCGAGGTATGGGGCGGCGGCTGTATGGGGATTGGCGGTCCCTCTGAGTTTGATTTTTGGCTACCTTGGATATTTGCTAGTTGAGCGGCCCTGCATTCGATTGAGTAGAGCAATCTTTAGATCGAAAGCGCTTGTCAGAAATAACGGGCCCGTCACCAGTGCTATGTCTTGAATTGCTGTTCGTGAAGATCCCAATGAAGCAGGTCTCGTTCATCTTGCGCAGGTGCTGTTTATCACTCGATAGATTTGTCCATCAAGGATAGCCTGATACTGAACTTTGCTGTGGCAAGATGTAGCTGAGTACATTAATGCGAAAGGCCCCCGCCTTTATTTCGTGGAGGGGGCTCTACAGCGTCTCAGGCCGCGCTTGCAGCGAGAGCCTAATGCGCCGGCTTGCGAATGGTCTTGAGCAGGTCTTCCGGGCTGATCTGCCCGACGATCTGGTTCACGCCGTCGCTGCCCGGTAGCGGCAGGCCGAGGATGTGGCCCTTGATCTTGCCGATCACATGCATCTCGCACGGCTTGCAATCGAACTTCAGGGTCAGCACTTCGTCGCCGTGGATCAGTTGCATCGGCTGCACCTTGGTGCGCACGCCAGTGACGCCCTTGGCCTGTTTCGGACACAGGTTGAAGGAGAAGCGCAGGCAGTGCTTGGTGATCATCACCGGCACTTCACCCGTTTCTTCATGCGCCTCGTAGGCGGCGTCGATCAACTGCACGCCGTGGCGGTGGTAAAACGCGCGGGCCTTCTCGTTGTAGACGTTGAACAGGAAGGACAGGTGCGCTTCCGGGTAGACCGGCGGCGGGGTCGTCTCGGCCTTGCGGCCGCCGCGTGGGTGGGCCTGGATGCGCGCTTCGGTCAGCGCCTCGATGGCCTCGCGGCGCAACGCCTTGAGCTGGGAGTTGGGGATGAAGAACGCCTGCGGAGCGTCCAACTCGATGCTGTCGGCGTGGTACTGGGTGGTGCCCAACTGGCCGAGCAGGTCGTGCAACTGGTCCAGTGCCTGTTCCGGCTTGTTGGCGGCGCCGAACGGGCCGTCCAGGGCGACGCTGGCGCTGACGCCTTCCTCGCTGGTGGCGGTCAGTTCCAGGCGCTCTTCGCGCAGCCTGGCGACCCACGACAGGCCGACACGGCGCTCGGCGGAGGTCTTCTGCAGCGCCTGCTGCCAGTTGTGGTCGAGGTTACGTGACAGCGGGTGGTTCGGGCGCAGGCGGTACAGGCCCTCGTGCATTTCGTTGGGCTCGACGCGGTAGCGGTAGCGCTTCTCGCCATCCTCTTCGAACTCGCCCTTGGGCTCGGCGATGTTGGCGCGGAAGCCGACCACTTCGCGCTTCACCAGCACGTTGAGGCCATCACCGTTGGACAGCGGCTCCTGGGTCACCACCAGCATGTCGCGCTTGCCGACTTTCTCCACGGTGCCCACCAGCAGGCCGGTGAAGGTCGGCGAGTCGAAGGCGCCGATATCGACCTTGCGGTCGGTGACGAAGTAGTCGGTGCTGCCGCGGTGGAAGGTCTTGTCCGGATCGGGCACGAAGAAGTGGTCGGTGCGGCCGCTGGAAGCGCGGGCCAGGTCCGGGCGCTCGGCGAGAATGCCGTCCAGCAACTGGCGGTAATAGGCGGTGATGTTCTTCACGTAGCCCATGTCCTTGTAGCGCCCTTCGATCTTGAAGGAGCGCACGCCGGCGTCGACCAGGGCGCTGAGGTTGGCACTCTGGTTGTTGTCCTTCATCGACAACAGGTGTTTTTCGAAGGCCACCACGCGGCCCTGGTCATCCTTCAGGGTGTAGGGCAGACGGCAGGCCTGGGAGCAGTCGCCGCGGTTGGCGCTGCGGCCAGTCTGGGCGTGGGAGATGTTGCACTGGCCGGAGAAGGCCACGCACAGCGCGCCGTGGATGAAGAACTCGATGGCGGCATCGGTCTCGTCGGCGATGGCGCGGATTTCCTGCAGGTTCAGCTCACGGGCCAGTACCAGCTGTGAGAAGCCGGCCTGGTCGAGGAACTTCGCCCGGCCCAGGGTACGGATATCGGTCTGGGTGCTGGCGTGCAGCTCGATCGGCGGGATGTCCAGTTCCATGATGCCCATGTCCTGCACGATCAGCGCATCGACGCCGGCGTCGTAGAGCTGGTGGATCAGCGTACGCGCCGCTTCCAGCTCGTTGTCGTGGAGGATGGTGTTGATCGTGGTGAACACCCGCGCGTGGTAGCGGCGGGCGAACTCCACCAACTGGGCGATATCGCTCACATCGTTGCTGGCGTTGTGCCGGGCGCCGAAGCTTGGGCCGCCGATATAGATGGCATCGGCGCCATGCAGGATGGCCTCGCGGGCGATGGCCACATCGCGGGCAGGGCTGAGCAGTTCCAGATGGTGTTTGGGCAGGGACATGGTTTCTTCTTTATCAGGCGTGCTTATCAGGTGTGCTTTTCAGGTACGGCACGGGCAATCGCGCATTGTACCGGCCAAACGCCGCGCCGGCACCCGTGGCGTGCCGGGCGGTGTAGCCCCTGGTCGCCTGCGATCCGCGGACAGCGCTGTGCCAACCATCGCTCCGGTCCTACCGGCTGACGCTTTGTAGGATGGCGTGGAGCGCAGCGATACCCATCAGTTCGCGCACCTGCAGCATGGGTATCGCTGCGTGTTCTGCCGGGAGACATAGGTAACGGTTGTCGGGGGACATGGG
>NZ_PEKX01000026.1 GCF_002796985.1 Pseudomonas sp.
TGTAAGATTCTCAAATAAATGCGACTGTGGGGTGCATACACCGCCGGTAGGCGTGGGGATTTGTGAAATTAAATGCGACGGTTTTCTCCTATTTACTGCGACTGGATATGAGATGGATGACAATAGCTGCGATCAGATAGTTGTCCGGCAAACACGGCGCATTGGTCCGACACGACGAAGCGTCTCCGGCATCTACGTTTTTCGTCGGGAGGCGTCTATCCCATTCGAATCGACGCTGGAGAGGGACTTCCTGATCCGAGCCGAATTCATGTCGGATGTGCTTGCTGTGACTGCTCAACCGGTCAGCATCCCATTTATCGACCCACAGGGACGTTCTAGCGTCTACACGCCGGACTTTTTGGTTCATTACCGGCTTGGCAATCGCTCCTATGAGGATTACCCACGACCATTACTGGTGGAGGTCAAACCAGCCAAGGCATGGCGCGCCAACTGGAGGGCCTGGGCAGGTAAGTGGAAGGCTGCGCGCCAGTTTGCGCATGTGCAGGGTTGGCAGTTTCGGATCTATGACGAGTCGCGTATCCGCGATCAGACACTACAGAACATCCGTTTTCTGGAGCGATACCAGCGGATGGAGTTTGCGGTGGAAGAGTCACGTTGGATCATCGACAACCTACAGAAGATGGGCGCGACGCCTTTTCACTACCTGCTATCTAGACACTTCATGGGCGCATACCGCGTAAATGGTGTTGCGCATATTTGGCACCTCCTTGCGAGCCGGAAAATCGAGTGTGATATGAGCCGTCCACTTAGCGATCAGACAGAGTTGTGGGTGTCTAGCTATGCATGACATCGACGATGAAGCGCACCTAAATCCTGCGTTTGAGCCATGCCGCCAGCGTGTCAGCCTAGAGATTGGCGCTTTTGTGCAGCATGGCAGCGCCATCTATAAGATCGTCCAGCATCTAGATTTTGAGTCAGCGATTGGTCTTGATGTCGAAACTGGGCGCAGCATGGCTTTGCGGTTAGGCGAGCTACGGCCTGTAGAAGCTGGAGTGCAGTCGTCAACGCACAATGTGGATCTGGCCGAGATCGCGGATGAGGACTGGAGGATTGCCGAGAAGAGGTTTGCCGCAATCAAGCCACTATTAGGTAGTTTCAGCGGAGGGCGCGAGGCGGTTACACGGCGGGCAGAGGAGGTGGGCGTTGACGCCGGGACCTTGTACCGCTGGATGAAGCGGTACCGGGCCTATGAGGTAATCTCTGCACTCATTCCCCGTAAGCGGGGATGGCAGCAGGGGAAGGGGCGCATTTCTGCCCAGGCCGAAGAAGTCATCGGCGCGGTCTTGTCCGATTTCTATCTAACCAGCCAACGGCCCAGCGTACAGAAAACCATTGTAGAGATTCAGCGACGCTGCTCGGATCGGGGTATCAATGCTCCTGGTGAGTCCGCCATCCGTGCGCGAATCGCAAACCTCAGTGAGCGGGACCGTCTGCGTGGGCGTGGATATAAGGAAAAAGCCAAGAATCGTTTTCTTCCCGCAGCAGGTAGCTTTCCTAACGCCGACTATCCTCTTGCCGTCGTGCAAATAGACCACACACCCGCCGACATCATCCTTGTAGACGATGTCTACCGTAAGCCTATTGGTCGTCCATGGATCACCTTGGCGATGGATGTTCACAGCCGCATGGTGACGGGTTATTACCTCTCCTTCGATCCACCATCAGAAACCTCGGTAGCTATGTGTGTCGCCCATTCGGTACTACCGAAGGAAGACTGGCTCGCGCTGCACAAAGTAGATGCGCAGTGGCCAGTCTGGGGTGTACCGAAAACAATTCATGTCGACAACGGTGCGGATTTTCGCTCGAACAATTTTCAGCAGTCGTGCCTCATGTACGGTATCAATTTGGAGTTCAGACCTGTTAAGCAACCGCGTTATGGCGGACACATTGAGCGAATGCTCGGCACGTTGTTGCGCGAAATTCATGGCTTACCGGGAACCACGTTCTCATCGATTAAGGAGCGTGACGGGTACGATGCCGAGAAGCATGCGGTACTGACCAAGTCTGAGTTCGAGGAGTGGTTGGTAACTCTCATCTGCAAGGTTTACCACCAACGCCTACATTCGACCTTAATGATGTCACCATCCCGCAAGTGGGAGATTGGGATCTTCGGGAACGCAGAAGCACCGGGTGTTGGCATCCCCCCACGGCCTGTCGGTGGCCACAGCATCTTGCTGGATTTCCTACCCGCCTTCAGGCGTACCGTGCAGACCTTTGGTGTGACAATCGATGGTATGAGCTATTACGCCGAAGCGCTGCGCCCTTGGATAAATGCGATCGAAAAGGAGACCGGTGCGAAGCGCGAATTCACGTTCCGGCGAGACCCGCGCGACATTAGCACGCTGTGGTTTTTCGATCCGGATATTAAGCAGTACTTCAAGATTCCATTCGCCAATCAGGCACTGCCAGCCATGAGTGTTTGGGAGTACCGCCAAGCCAAGGAAAAGCTCAAACAAGAGGGGCGTGCTGGTGTAGATCACCATCAGATCTTACGTGCAGTTACGGAGCTGCGTACCAAGGTTGATGAGGCTCGAGAAAAGACGAAGCTTGCCCGAAAACAGGCTCAGCGCCGTAAAGATCACGCGAATAAGGTGTCTCCGGGAGCACCATTGGCTGGTGTGCTTCCTCGGCCGCCAGCTTCTACACCAGCA
Organism: Pseudomonas sp.; assembly: GCF_002796985.1. GTDB lineage: Bacteria > Pseudomonadota > Gammaproteobacteria > Pseudomonadales > Pseudomonadaceae > Pseudomonas. The sequence continues at coordinate 2,673 of NZ_PEKX01000026.1, forward strand.
CCGACGAACCCTGCCATTTCCGGCTTATTGGATGACATAGATCCATTCGGAGATATCGCATGACCAAGTATGAGCATATACACCCAGATTTTCGTCATGTGATGTCCTTGTCGGACAAGGAGCGGATTGCCTTTCTGGATATGCCACGCTGGATTGGCTATGCAAAAGCGCAGCAGATGCTTGAGACCCTTCAGGGCCTTTTGCACAAGCCTCAACGACCGCGCATGCCTAATCTTCTGATCGTGGGCGAGCCGAACAACGGCAAGACCACTATCGTGCGCCGCTTTGTCGATCTTTGCGGAAAGGGTTATGTGAATGAGGAGTCGGACCCGGTCAAGCCTGTAATCCTTGCCGAGGCACCGCCGAGTGCCGACGAGAAAGGGTTGTACATTTCCATCCTGGAGCAGTTCTTTACGCCTTATCGAGCTACTGACCCATGCGCCAAGCTGCGCTACCAGGTTATCCATCTGTTCCGTGCCTGCCATGTGCGCATGTTAGTGATTGATGAGTTCCACTCCTTGTTGACTGGGTCCCCGATCAAGCAGCGCGAGGTCATGAATGCCATCAAGCTGCTGTGCAATGAACTTGCAATCCCCATTGTCGGCGTTGGTACACGTGAGGCAGTACGTGTACTGCATACCGATCCGCAACACGCGAGTAGATTTGACGTCTTTAGCCTTTCAACTTGGGCGCTGGATAAGGAGTTCCAAGCGTTGCTGGCTAGCTTTGAGCGTGTTCTGCCCTTACGCCAACCTTCACGTCTCCATCAGCCAGAGCTTGCGTTGACCTTGCATTCAATATGCGATGGCAATATCGGCAACCTGCATCGTTTGCTTGTTGCATGTGCTTCCGATGCGATCCAGAACGGGCATGAATGCATCGACAGACAGGTGATCGAGGCGAAGGCTTGGATGCGTCCAACCAGCGGTATCCGAGAGTTCATCGCGTAGCCCCGGTGATGCAATTCATCTCTCGTTTACCGGATGAGCTGTTGTCGTCCTGGCTGGTCCGCGTGGCCATGAAGCAAGGCTGCGATCCGCTAGCGCTCACCTCCTGCTTTTGGCCCCAGCGCCGCGTTTGGGCGACTGATCTAGATCGGGGGGCAATTGGGCGTCCACATGATTGCGCCGGTCTTTCAGAGAGCGATTTCTCCGAGCTCACCTTAGCGTCAATCGCATCAAAAGTTGCATATGACACAGGGCCAGGCGAAGCCGTCTGGCCATGGATACTTGCTGCGGGTTGTCGCAACCGTCGTAGGCATGGCGGACTGCAGTTCTGCCCAGAGTGTTTAGCCGCAGATACCTGGCCTTACTATCGTCGATGCTGGCGGCTGGCATGGCATACCAGTTGCCTAAAGCACGGCTGCATGCTGATGGATCGCTGTGGCGTGTGTGGTCGCACTCCTGAGCCGCATCGATTGACGCTCGCGAACCCAAACCTTGCGCTGTGTGCTACGTGTGGAGCTGACTTTCGCACTCAAATATCACCCCTCTATGACTTGCAGGCAGCGCGCTTTCAGCTGTGTGCAGATCAAGCCGTGGAGCATGGTGAAGCGCGCTATGGAGACACTGTTGTTCTGACGGCAGAGTGGTTTAGGTTGGCACGCTTTCTAGTCGCTTTGCTTCGGGCTGCGGGTCGTGCAGGGCACCAGTGTTTTAGCCAAATGTTTGAGCGAGTCGGTATGGGGCAAGCCAGCACTTGGTCTCCGGTAACTGGGCTCCCTTTAGAGCTGCTACCAACATACGAACGTATGGCTTTGTTAGCCCCCGCATACCAAGTTCTCAATGTGGAGCTAGATGCATTGGTGGATGCCGCCTTATCTTCGGGCATTACCCGCAACGCGTTACTTTCTGTTGGCGGTCACGCGCCGCCTTGTCTCAATGTATTGGTTTCTGCTCTTCCGCAGGGCACCTCAATATGCTCTAGAAAGCCATCAGAGAAGCAGTGTCGTCCGCGCTCTCGCGTCGCTGTTGAGCGGATGGTGGCGCGCCTCAAGAGAAAGGCAAGGTGGTAATGCATGCCGCTGATGCGGCTTCCGCGCTTTACTGCAGCGGCTGTGGCCGTTCGATGGCGAAGGCGCATCGGAAGCATAACGGTGAGCGCTTTTGTGCAACCTGCTATGCGCGTTTGTTCACGCGGCGTTTGTGTTCGAGCTGTGGAAGATTTGCTCGATTGCCGCCCGGTGACGGATCGATATGCCGTAAATGTGAAAGCGCTAGACCCTGTGTACGCTGTGGCACAAGCGGACGGAGTGTTGGGGTGATGACGCGCTATGGTCCTGTGTGTAATGCGTGCCGCCCACACTTCGTCGATCCCAAGCCTTGTGGCGAGTGCGGAAAACCATCCAATAGGCTATCCCGAGTCTCGCGCTTGGGGCTGGATGTGCAGGTATGCCCTGTATGTGCACGACGTGACTTCGCTACCTGCCAGAGCTGTCGACGACATCGAATTTTAGCTGAGAGCCGAGACGGTCGCTTACTGTGCAGCCTATGTATGTCTGTTGGAATAGTGAGCTGCCGAGACTGCGGAGAGCAGATGCCAGCAGGGCGGGGGATCAGGTGTGAATCCTGTTACTGGCGTGGCCTGCACAGTAAACGTGTGCAGCTTGATCAAGCTGCATTTGCTACGCCGCAATTTGCAGCCTTGTTCGCTGAATATGCTGCATGGCTACAAGAGCGAATTGGTTGGCAGCGTGCGGCGCTGCGGATTCATCGATACTTGCCATTTTTCATCGAGATCGAGCAGCGTTGGCGTGATGTTCCTAGTTACTCCGTCTTGCTAGCTCACTTCGGCGCGGAAGGTTTACGGCATGTCCGGTTGCCCATGACGTGGTTTACCGAAGCCCAACGCATGGAGGTAAACGCAGTAGCGCGTGAAGCAGACTCCGAAAACAGGCGCATCCGCAGGCTGCTCGGCACTATGCCAGCTGGGACTGTTGGTGCGTTGGCGCTTACAGCGTATCGAGACCTACTGCAGGCAAAAGTCGACGCGGGGAAATCAACAAGTCGCTCGATGCGGCTAGCGCTTCGCCCGGCGGTGAGTTTGTTGCTTGTTGCGGATGGCTCCGGGAATACATTGCCGAATCAAGCCACCGTAGATCGCCTGCTGCGCGAAACTCCTGGCCAGCTAGCGGCTTTAATCGGCTTCATCTGCTATCTCAACAAGCACTATGCGTTGGGCCTTTTGCCTGTTGTAGATGAGCAGCACGCTGCGGCACGCCGTCGACAAAGTCTGGAGGCCAAACTGCTGGCTTTGGCGCGCGGTGGTGGCGACAGTAATAGCTTTCGGCGCAAATGGGTCTGCATCGGGCTGATGTATTTCCACGGGCTTTCAAAAGTACCGAGCGGACAGGTACTAAGTGACGCAATTTCTATTGATGCCGATGGCTATCGTATTTCCATTAGGGGGCAGGAGTACTGGCTGCCAACCCCCGAGTCTATAGCCGCTACTGAATAGCCCCTCATTCCGTTCAAAAGCGGCCGCTAGAAGCAGGCCGCCTTTGACCCCTGATTACTGTCTACGAAATTTGGGGGCGATTTGACGAGCACCAACACCTTGCATACCCACAGCAGATGCTGGGCGACACCGGCGACCATCTGTGTGGTACAGGCACTTTCTGCACTGACCCGCGCGGTGGGGTGTATTGCCTGACTCTTACAGGAAAGAAGAGCTGCAGGCGGGTTAATGGGAGCTGTGACTAAGCTAAAGACCACAGAGATCGCACCTGTCTAGCTCCGCCAATTCCGCAACCTCAGCGCTCGGTGCATGCCATGCCACGCAGCTTCCGCGAGTGATTGCATGATGGCACTATGGCGCTCATCAACTCTTCCAATGCAGCGTCCCCGCCTCTGGCGCTTCGGCTTATCGCTCGACTCGGGTTGTTGCGGTTAGCCATACACAAAGGATCGTGTCATGACAGACGAAGTAGCTCCGCTCGACGATAATTTTAAGGGGCAACAGGCTTACCTCCCGCCAGGTGCCATCGAGTGGCTACCGTTGACTGAGGAAGCTTTCACGGTACTGAAGGCCGTAGACGAAGCTGATGATGTACAAATCCGCGCTAATAAATCTGCGCTTTCGGATATGTTTGCGTCCGCACTTCAAATCCCCAACCTAGGGTTCTTTGCGGGAAGTGGTACTTCGCTTGGAGCTGTCGGCGGCCCGAGCATGTGGGAACTATGGCAACGAGCGATGTGCCCCGAGGAGCCAAACAGGCTCTCCGAACGCGCTGCCAACATCGCAGATACCGTCCGTTATCTAGAGAGAATCAACCCCAACATCGAGCACTTTTTGTCCCAGTGCGACGCCTATTTGGCATTCAACAGCGACGACGGGGTCAGTGCATTTGTTAACGAAGTGAAAGCCTTGATTCTTCACGCCTGCTCGGAGTTTATGAATAGCAATACTTCGGACATCTCAGCGTACAGGAATCTGCTGCAGAAGTTAGCGAGGCGCAGGGTTAGAGATCCTCGGCTAAAGGTTTTTACTACGAACTACGACATGTGCTTCGAAACCGCAGCATCCGATCTTGGGATGGTTACCATTGATGGCTTCTCGTACACCCGAAAGCGCAGATTTGATGGGAAGCACTTCACCTATGACATCGTGCGACGCGAGGCGGACAGCCATGAATTTACGGAGGGCATTTACCACCTCCTGAAGCTTCATGGGTCCGTAAGCTGGAGTCGGGAAGGTACAGAGATTTACGAGCATGCGGCTCCTTCTCCAGAGAATGCATGTTTAATCTATCCAGCCAAGGGAAAGTATCAGCAAGCATTCCTACAGCCACACCTTGAACTCCTATCAAGGTTTTTGGAGTTTTTGCGACAACCCAATAGTTGCTTAATTATCGCGGGCTTCGGCTTCAACGATGATCACCTCTCTGAGCCCATTTACTCTGCAATTCAGTCCAACCCAAGCCTCAAACTTATTCTCTGTGACTTCCACGGCATCCCTCACCTACATAATCGCGGTCGACATGGCTCAAGTGCATATTGGGGGAAATTCCATGATCTTGCGATGGAGGGATTCGACATCCACTTCATCAGCGCTTCATTCGCGGACATGGTCAGCCACATTCCTCACCTTCGTACCGCTTCGCCCGCAGAGCAGCTAGCAAATGCCGTGAGACGCATAAAGGGAGGGGCATAATCGATGGCACTGGACGGAATACTGACCAGCACCCTGAAAATAGGAGTGGTATCTAGTGTCAGCGCTCAACTCATCAAAATCAATCTCGCTCATGCCGGCGAGGTAAGCGGGCACTATCTTGGCAAAAATCGCTATGGCAAAGGTGAAGTTGGCGAACTTGTCTTGATCGAAGGTCAGCAAACAGTACTTTTGGGCCGTATCACGGAGGTCAACCTTCCCGACCGTGATCGTACTGAAATCTCTCAAGATTTTTCAGGGATTCGCCAGATCGACGCTATTGGGTTCATTCGTCTATTGGGCTCGGTAAATCCTCAGACCCTTAAGATCACAGCCGGGGTCAGCTCTTATCCTCGGCTAGGTGATCGGGTCTACTCCGCACCTGGCGAGTTCATATCCCAGATTCCGGTGCTGACGTCTGCAGGTGTAGGCGCAGAAGTGCCACGCGTTACTCTGGATCTAGGGCATGTTGCGGGGGATAACGGGTTCCCAATCGCGGTAACCCCAGAGAAGCTATTTGGCCGACACTGCGCAATTTTGGGCTCGACAGGCGGCGGCAAGAGTTGGACAACATCCAAGTTGATCCAAGAATGCCGAAAATTCTCATGCAAGCTCGTCTTGATCGATGCTACTGGGGAGTATCGATCGCTAAATGGGGCCGACACCGTTCATTGCCACCTGGGTGAGCCTATCCATCGAAGTGCAGAGTCGATCGAAGTCGCCATCCCTCCCACAAGCTTTGCTGAAACTGACTTCATCGCCTTGTTCCAGCCTTCAGGGAAGACTCAAGGGCCAAAGCTAAGGGAAGCGATTAAAAGCTTACGGTTGGTGGCGCTTGCACCAGATTTATTCCCGCACGGAATTGTGCGCAAGGTCAACCAATCTAAAAATATCTACAGAGAAGCAATGAAGCGCGACAACAACGCTAGCTTGGTCGGCAATCCAAGCCAACCATTCGAGCCTAGACGCCTCGTCCAGCAAGTTGTCCAAGAGTGCTGCTATCTAGATGCTGGCGTAGATAAAATGGATCGCTGGGGGAGCGCGAGCAATGAGCTTTCATACTGCTCCTCGCTCATGACCCGGATTATGAGTGTGATGAACTCCCGCTCCCTCAGCTGCGTTTTCAGTCCTGAAGAAAACGTACCGAGTCTCGTTGATAGCCTTGATGCATTCTTGGAGGGCGAAAAACGTCTGTTCAGGATTTGCCTGAGCTCAATCGGTTATGAATTTAATGCTCGGGAAGTAATTGCCAATGCAATAGGACGACTGCTCCTGCAGCGTGCCAGAAGTGAAGCGTTCCGCCGGAACCCATTGATCGTGATTCTCGATGAAGCTCATAACTTCCTCGGCAAAACCCTCGGAAACGAGGACGACCTTCAGAATCTCGATGCATTTGAGCTGATTGCCAAAGAAGGCCGTAAGTACGGCTTGAATATCTGCCTCGCAACTCAACGACCTCGGGATATTACCGAAGGCGTTTTGAGCCAGATGGGTACCCTTCTAGTGCATCGATTGACCAATGATCGAGATCGAGAAGTCGTCGAGCGCGCATGCGGAGAGATAGATCGATCCGCTGCTGCATTCCTTCCCAACCTCAAGCAGGGTGAAGTAGCAATGGTGGGGGTGGATTTTCCGATTCCGGTGACCATTCAAATTGGTCGCCCTTCTCAACCGCCAATGTCAGATGGACCCAGCTTCCAAGAGCTGTGGTAATCGAGCCAGGCACCGAACGATCAAACTCTAGGCAGTGCAGGCACTCAGTACTCGGCACCAAGACATCGGCTGCAGAATTCACTTTTAAAGGACAAGCCTCACATGGCTATGACGTTTTACCTAGATGAAAGCGGTCATAGCGGCGACGCGGTGAACAGCGGAGATGAATTTGACTTCAAAGGTCAGCCTTTCTTTGCGTTGGCTGCCGTTGGGATAGAGGACGAAGCTTTTATTGCAGCCCGAATTGACGAGCTAAAAGCGCTTCATCGAATACCACCAGGCGAGCTGAAGTCTAAATCCCTCACATCCAAATCGAAATTTGTTCTGGACGTGATCAGCTTTCTCGAATCGATCGATGCACCGATTTTGGTCGAGCTTGTGGATAAGCGTTTTTTCATCATCGCCAACATTGTTTCCTTTCAGCTGACACCCGCGTGCATGAGTTTTCCAGAGGGGGCCAGCACCTCATATATTCGAAACGGGATAGCCGATTTTCTCTGTGCTGAAGCGCCCAATGAACTGTTAGATATTTTTGCTCAGGCCTGCCTTGAGCCCAGCGATGAAAACGTTCTTTTGTCCTTTTCTGCGCTCCAAGAGTTAGGTGAAAAACGAAGAAAATTAGTTGGGCCTGTCGCCGAGTGCTTATGTTTAATGGTTGAGGATGCTCGCTCTGAGTACCTAGAACTCAAAGCGGAGGATGCCAATGCGTATCTTCAGTTCCTTCCCCCGCCAGATCATAACAAGCGAAACAAGCGCGTTTGGATGCTTCCCAACCTCACCTCATTCACCAACATTTATGCGCGGCTTAACCTCTTTTTTAGCAAAAAGCTGAGCGGTATTCGGATTGTCCACGATCAACAGTTGGAAATTGAAGAAATTCTTCAGCTAGGAAAAGCGAATGCCGAGGCGCCCAAAGATGAGCGGCCCTTCGCTCCGCGCTCAGACTACGTATTTGAAGAGAGCGCTACACTAGAGTTTGCACACTCATACGAGTCCATTGGACTGCAGCTAGCTGATGTCGTGGCCGGCGCAGTGATGCGTTATTTCAGGGATAGTAAAAGCGGCGACACACATCCTGACTTAGATAAAGCCGTATTGCAGTTGATCCGGAATACCAACAAAAAGCCGGGGTATGGAGTCAATCAGGTAGTCGCGAGTTTCGAAGTACGACATGCCTGAGCATTGTCTGATTTCGTATCTCTGCGTTCGTAATCTTCGCACTGAGTCCAGGATCGGAGAGAAAAGGTATATTGCTTTCACTGGAGAGGGACGGCTAGATCGATGACGACAGAAACCAAAAATAAGCTCGCCATCGGCAAACGAAACGAGTTTGCCATCTGGGGTTATCTGCTTGGTGAGCAGATAGATGTCTTTCCCTCCTTGGTCGATGACAAGGGGATAGACGGAATCGTTGGTTTTAATGGGCGATATTTCGAAGTACAGATTAAGAGTGGGGAAAATTGGAACAATCAGCGAGGTCTGAGTCGTGCAGCAGTTAGCCACAACCCGGCTCGTATTTTTCTAATTTACAACACCACTAAGGACGAGGTTCGGTATTTCACGGGCCAGCAAATCCTAGATGAGGAGGAATGGCAGGCCTCCATTGACTGGGACAGGTCGCAGATCAAGCTACCCAAACGAATGTTGGAAAAATACGCCGCTCATGATTGGGCCGGTTTTATTGCCTACCTGAAGTCGCCCAAGCCAGATTGACCGTATCAGTGATCTGGATACTCCCGACTAGGGAGCTTCCCGCATGCAGATTGTATTAACCTGGATCAGCGGTTGTATAAATCATTCCGGATCCAACACCGTTACATCAAGCAGGATCGCAAAGCCATAGGTGCCGCAGCATTATGGGATTGTCTCTTCCAGGTAATGTGGGAGCGGAGCGCAGGTGCCCAGTTTGGATAATGGGGCGTGTATTCGCGCAACCTGCTGGTGACACCTCTGTAGGCCCGTCTCGTAATGCCAATCGTTGACCATTGGTTTGTTGAGGGGGGCCTGACCGCTTGCGCAAGAAGTGAGTGGTGAGTGCCGAGGCTGGATTGCGATCAGTGGCTGAGAATACATAAGCCACCATGTGTGCGTGAGGCATACGCCAAGCGTAACGGCCATCTAGGAATCGTTGAATCCCTTCGTCACCATATTGGGTAAGTCGACGATTGCCGTGTAGCACTTTGCACTCTAGGAAAAGTGCGTCATGGCGACCATCGCTAATACCCTGGCGCGGCTGTGCAGGGTACACCGTGATGTCTGGTGTTTTGTCGATTGATTCGCCGAGCCAGTCGGCAAGTTTGGCGTCTCGCACAGGCACGCCGAATAAATCGGCTGTGAAGCCTGGCACTGTACCTTTGGTACGAATATCGACTAGAACATCGAGTAAGCGATCTGTAATGCGATCTTCGTCGTGAGTGTTCAAGACCGCCTGATGTTCAAGTACCAATATGCGCCAGGCTTGACGAATCGCATGTTCCACAACAGCTATCACTCTGGGGTTCCATGGTGCAAAAGCATCGTATTGAGTGGGCACCCTTCCTAGGCTCGTGAACGTCACGTTGCAGATACCCCCACTTGGCCGTTCATAAGGGACGAGCCGCATGGCTCCAGGGCTTCTCCTGGTTGCAACCAATCTAGCGTCAGACTACGTGCCTCTGTAAGAGTCCAGTAACGCATCTGATCGAGCTGTCCCAGCACTGTTCTGTCCTTGAGTCTTATCTCTATACGCGAGCTCCAGTAGCTTTGCGTAAAGCCCACCAGATGCGCTAAATCGGAGGTCTGCACACCTTCTTGTGATGAGCTTTCAGGCGCGCCGATCTCGATAAAGACCCATCCATCAATGGGGCGAATTTGCAGCTCTGCTACCTTCGAATGGCTAGGATCTACGAAGGGATTGATTAGCTTCGCTACCGTATCGATGAACTGCTGACGAGTAGCCGTGCATGTAGGGGCAGTCGCTTCTTTCGATACATCGGTGAACGGTAACTCCATCTTCAGCGTGTCGCGTACCAACTGCCGATCCGCCGTGCTCAGGCCGTGTAGATCGAAAACGAGCTCATCTAGCTCCTGCCAGTTCGCGTTACGTTCACGCAGTTTTCCGGCCACTACTCGCAATTGTTTCCATTGCTCGGGAGTCAATTTTTCCTCCCTAATCAGCGGAAAGTCCAAAAGATCCTTTTGCAGAGACGAGTCGCGTTCAACACCAAATTTTGGGCTGGTAAGCAATTGGTGATACAGAAATAGGTCGCTATAGGACACGACGTAAATCAGATCAATCAACCCTGCGAGTTCGGGCTTCTCAAAGGCCGACAGGCCAATAAAACTCTCCCGGTAAGCGACATCTGACGCTGAAAAAAGCGCGCCACGGAATTCCCTCTCTTGCCTGGGAGACTCGCGTAGTAATAGCAATGGTCCACGGTAGATTTCAGGGGAGCGAGGCCATTGTAACTTGGGCAATTCAAAGTACAGATCTTCGCCCGAGACTCTCGAGCCGCTGGCCACAACAAAAGTCATGTCGTGTTGTACGTCGAGCAGCCCTACCAGATGGCTAGCGTCGGTTTGACGATTCTTCTCTTTGCCAAGCTGATAGCCACTGTTGAAGCTTCCACCATGCTTGGCCACCTGTTGACCCAGCGATAGCGCTGCTTCGCCGCGCATGCGATGAAGTAAATCCAGCCCAAGCCGTCCGCCTTTGTAGAGCGCTTTAAAGGCTTGTGGGTCGCTGCAGGCCTGGTGCAGCGACACAGGAATCGCGGAGCTCGGGTCTATACGGAAGACGCCTTCTTGGGAAAGTCGCGGTTCATGTCGAGGGCTGATAAAGAAGAAACCGTCTAGAGGCCCAGGTGTTTCATTGGTCGCGACCATTAAGGCAAATTGCGCATCATTCTTAGGCCAAATTTTCTGGTCCTGACGTAGCGCCGCGAAATTCATCACGCCTGTAACGCGAAGGTTTTCAAAAACGTGGCGGCGCAGTTCGAATGAGTCACCTTGAAAGAGGAAGCGACCATGCACTGCAAAACCAATAGCACCTGCGGGTTTCGCCCATATTGAAGCGGCAAGCAGGAAGGCAATATCTGGTGATCCATAGCGGGCAACCACGTTCGAGGTGGAGGATGGCGTCGGCTTTGCGAGGAGTTTGCGCAGCGTACGATTCAACGCACCGGCGCGGTCATCCTTGAACGCATTCCAAGGTGGGTTTCCGACGACAATGTCGTATTGCCCCGCATGGCGATGTAGCACTTCGCTGGACAGGCTGCCCAGCTTGTTATCGTGCGGCGAGTCGTCAGGCACCAAGGACTGATCGAGTGAGCTTTCGTCAACGGGGTGCAGAATCGAGCCGATTAGCTTTTTGAACTTGAGCTCCGAAAGAGGGCGGGGATCCGGGTCGAGCTCAAGAGCGCACAGATATAGGCTCAAAGCCGTCACATTCAGGGCATCGTGGTTTACGTCTAGACCAGCGATCTGCTCCATCAGTATCCGGCGTATCTCTGCCCGGCAAGGACGTTCCCCCGTTGCTCGCCAGCGTTCGGCAACGAGCCGCTTAAACGCGAGCACAAGGAACACTCCACCGCCTACAGATGGGTCGAGCACTCGAGCTCGATCGGGGGGCGTGCTGCTCACAGCACTAAAGGCACCATCGACCACAATCTCTGCGAGTTTTCGTGGAGTGAAGTGAATGCTGGTTTCCCTGGCTAGCTCCGGAATAAATTGGTGGGCGAAGTCTTCGTATACTTGGCTAAGCACGTCGACAGGGACGTGTTTAAAGTAAATACCTCCCCACTGAAGCGGTAACTGTCCATGAACCGCCTTGTATTGGATGTTGGTCAGGTGCCAGCACACAGTTTCGGCGCCCGCTTCGAGCAGTTGTCGAAGCTCTCCATACTTATCAGGGGCGTCATGTGAGTCTGTCAGGCTGAGCAGATCGCCATTGAATGTTTTGTCCAGCCAAGTGCACGTTTCAATCAGCGCATCGAGATTACTGAACACCATACTAAGATCGTTTGCTTGGCGACTAATACGCGGCAGCTCTGCCTCACTGACAATGCGTCTGTCGACTAGAAACCTAAAGAACAATGCGCGGCCTACAAGCGAAAGTACTTGCTGGACGGTGAGTGAAGGAGCGCAACGATGGATGTCACGCGCAGCGTCCGTTAGCAGCCGGAACAATAAGCTGTCCAGCCAAAGCCCGGCAGCTTTACGAGACTTGCGTGTGCTGACAGTTGGAGTGATGTCTGTAGTACTACCGCTGAGCATGCCGCGGAATTTGGCGTAGCCGGCTGCTTCAGTGTCGGACAGCACAGGGGGAGGAAGTGTATCGTCCATCAAGATGGGGTACACAATCACCTTTCCTGGTTCAACCACTGCTAGGTAGCGCGCGTCTGCTCGGCAAGCTAGTACACGGACCAGTTGTGACAGCTCGGTCGTGGTTGTCCGAGAACTGCCCAAGGTGTCGCGTCGAACTATGTAGATAAGCGGCACGCCACCCGACTCTACGACAGCGTCTGGGAGGAGCTCTTGACTGTCCTGGCTTGGAAGCAGATCTAAATAACGTACGTGACGTGGACCTGAGGGCGCACCAAGATCAACGGTGCTATCTGAGGTCACGCCTGCCTTGGCGAGCCAGTCCTGTAGGTTATCCATGGTTACGCGCTTTCTGTTTATTTACGGCGAATTTCGAGTGGCCCACGCTGCCGGGGCCTAACTCCAACTCACGCTGTTGTTCGTGAACGCCATCTAGCCCTGCACAGTGCCTGTTTACCAGCTTCAAAACTTCATTCAGGTTAATGATGATGCCTGCGCCAAGCTGGCGATGCTCATCAATCAACAAGGCTTCAGAAGAGTCGCTGGCCAAAAAGAGCTGCTGGGCCGCCATCGCACGGGGACCCGAAAGAGATTGCTGGATAGGTGAAACCCAGTGCGCAATCGCTTCCTTTCGAAGTCCCAAGCGTTCCAGTTCGCACAGGACCGCAACAACTATTAAGTCGTGACGGGTGTACTCCCTAGCGACTCGCTCACTGGCTGGCCGTTTAGCGAACTCTGGAAGGTTTTTGAGCAAATTTCGCAGACGATGTCTGTCAACGCGGCCGACGGCAGCGAGATCTGCAAATGTAATGCGAGAGGATAGCATCGGCTCAGTATAGGTAGACGTCTGCGTAGACTCAACGCAGTAGTTAGCTATTTTTGCGCAGATCTGCGTAAAAAATACGCAGATTTAAGTGTCTGCCCTGTGCTATCGAACCAGGATCGATCATTGATGAGGTCATGCTTCGTTTGACCTTGCACGTCAGAGTGCATAGGTTAGATGTCACGTGGCCATCGCACCCTTCTGGGGCGGTGATCAGTGACTTTGGGCTGCGTTACCTCATGCAAGGAGTGCAACTGTGAATGGCACAGTCTCGATCATCGATGCACGTCAGTTAGAGACGGCCAATCCCCATCTCAAAGATCCAGTCGACTACCGAAAAAGCGGGCTGAGCCTGAACCACATCGTCGGCTGTCCGCTTGACTGCAGCTATTGTGTTCGCCATCTGTTCGGAAACTTTGATCAACGTGTACCTCAAGCCTTGATGAGTGATGAGGATGCGTTCGAGCAATTCGTCTCACACCGATACTTCCAGCCCCATGTAACGCCTATCCAGTTGTTCAACCGCGCGACAGATCCGATGCTGCCGGAGGTGAGATCTCATACTCACAACATCCTTCGCCTGTTGGACGAGGCCGGCCTGACCAATCATGTTCTTGTCATCACCCGCTGGAAGGTTTCTGAGGAAGACTGCGACAAGTTCAATGCCTTGAAGCACATCAAGCTGACGGTGCTGGTGACTTACTCCGGAATTGACAATCCGAAGATCGAACCCATCAATTCCTCAATTGCCGAGAAAAGCTTGAAGGTATTGTTTCGCAACGCCAAAAGCTACAGAGCGCTTCTCTACTGGCGCCCCATTATTCCGGGTGTCAACGACACTGCAGAGCATGTTGCACGAGCGGCATCACTAGCCGCCCATGCACACGCGACTGTGTTCAGCGGGCTCTTTTATCGCGAAGAGATCGCAGCGTTCTTCAAGGCCGAGGGGATTCGTGAACCATACCTGGGCACTGCTAGGCGCAAGCTGCTGCCGCTAGACGATGAGCAGCGAATTTTAAGACTCTTTCGCCAGTCGAACCGTGACGCCCCAATCTTCCACAAGACATCTTGCGGAGTCGCATACACACATCAGCAGCCGGACTATAACGGCCATTTTGGTATCGCCGAGCTCTGTGCCTTGTGCCCAGCTTCGCAAGTGTCGCTGTGCAAAGGTGCTTGGAGGAAACCGGATGAGGCACTACTTAAACAGATGTGTTTAAGCCTGGGCGCGACAACTGAGCCGGAAGTGAATGAGCGAGCTATTGTTGTTCGCGGTTTAGATGAGCAGCGGCGCTACTTCCTACAGCACACTTTTGGGTACCAAGTGCATGATGCCGAAAAGCCCCATTACTACGCACGGCATGGCCGGGCCGAAGCGGAACGGAGCTGCTGAATGAACATTGGATTCACACTACCGACTGCCCCCATTGTCATCGTTGATGTCGAGGGCAATGGGCAAAACCCGCCGGACGTGGTCGAAATTGCGATCGTTCCTTACCCTGCGGAAAACAGCAAAGCCTATGCGAGCTGGCTGATAAAACCAGATGCACCGATCACCTGGCAGGCTGAGCGAATCCATGGAATAGATAACGCTGCTGTCTCGCTTTGCCCACCTTGGGGCGAGGTTCAGGCTGAGGTACAGCTGCATCTAGAGGGCAAGTGGTTCGTTGCTCACAATGCATCGGTAGATTACTCGGTCGTTAAGCGGCATCTACCCAGTTGGAGCCCCGTCGGAGTAATCGACACGCTTAAACTTGCTCGCCATGTTTACCCCAATGCCTCAAGTCACGGTCTTGAGGCAATGTTGACCCTGACAGGTTTGAGAAGTCAGGTATCAGAGCAACTGCACCGTGCCGGAGATGACGCTTACGCGACGGCCCTTTTGCTCGACCATCTATTTAAGAAGTCCAAAGCGTCGAGTTGGGCAGAGATCTGCAAAATCGCGCAGTTCAATACCGCGCCGGAATCGCAAGAGCCTCCTCCTGAACAAGGAAGCTTGTGGTGAATGCGTTGATCGTTGGTGTCGCTGGGACTCACTCCACTGGCAAGTCCACGTTCTGTGAAGAGCTGAAGCACACTTTGGAGGCCAAAGGGGTCAAGGTCGCTACGATTCCTTCCTTCGGGAGACTCGCAGTAGAGCAGGGTATTCCGTTGCTCACTCAGCATACCTACGACTCGACGATGTGGTTCATCGACCGCACGCTAGAAGCTCAGGGGTTGGCCTGCTCGTCTGCTGAAGTCGTCTTGGTCGATCGTCCGATTTTGGACGCGTTGGCGTACTGGAATGCCGCAACTGACTATCGCCAAGCCCCCGCCAGCACCGGCGAAACTGAACGTGTATATGCGTTGGTATCAGGTCGGCTGCAAGAATACTGCGCAATTGTGGCGACTAAGTTAGATACATCCATTCCTCTCGGCCCGAAAAGGGACAACAACCTATTATTTCGAGAGCTAGTGGATTCGCACCTACATCGGCTCCTAGAAAGCCAGGCTATCTCGCACCAACTACTAACGCCAGCCGCGAAGGGTTCACTTATGTCGTCGCTCAGCAACCAACTACTTTCTCAGTTAGGGTACAAATGAGCTCTCCTGTAGCGGCGAGGCTCGCCGAGAAAACTGTCCGCAGGTTGGGGTTTGGCACAATGAGGCTGACCGGCCCGGGGATATGGGGGCCTCCAACGAACGAAGAGAATGCTTTGGCCGTCCTACGCGCGGCAGTTTCGGCGGGTGTCCAACATATCGATACAGCTGATGCCTATGGGCCTCACGTGGCCGAGGAACTGATCTGCAAGGCGTTACACCCCTATGCAGATGATCTACTCATCGCAACCAAAGGTGGATTTACTCGCCATGGTCCTGGTCGCTGGGTTCCCTGCGGGAGTCCTGCTTACCTCAGGCAGTGCGTCGAGCTCAGTCTCAGGCGTCTAAATGTCGAGGCTATAGACCTGTACTACCTGCACCGCATTGACCCGAACATTCCGATCGCTGACCAGGTTGGTGAGCTGGATCGAATGCGCGTGGAGGGGAAAATCAAAGCACTTGGGCTTTCGAAAGTGGATGTCCGCCAAGTGGAGGAAGCGATCAAGACCGCTCCAATCGCTGCGATTCAAAACGCTTTCAGTATTTCCAACCGCGAGGCCCTGCCAATCATTCAATGGTGTGAGCAGAATGACACGGCGTTCGTCGCTTATGCACCATTGGAGGCGGGTAAGAGGCTGGCGAGCAGTTTATCGACCACTGAAGCTCTTGAAGAGTTACTTGCATTTTCACCCGTGGTGTTCCCAATCCCTGGAACGTCCAGCGTGCAGCATCTTGAAGAGAACCTAAAGGCAGGAAGGCGCTGACTCTTCAGCTCCCTCTATCCGCCGATGAACTTCTATCGGTTCGTTCTGCTAGAGCTGTCGAGCAAACGCAATTCTGACGATGTGCTCTGCTTTTGGGAGCGTCCCACCATGGCGTGCGCATAGCCCCTTGATGCACATTGATACCTTTGCCGCGTTCGCGTTCGAACAGGAGCTGGAATCGTCCGCAGTCCAGCTCAACCAGCATCGTTGATGGGAGGGCTGCTCCAAGCTTCTGACCTGCAGGGCGTTTACAGCAGGACGCATCCGGCCGCTCAGGGTTTGCGACGTTGAATAGGGCTTGGTGAACGCTTGAGAATTTCGAGCAGCACGAGCACTGGAGGATGTGCTGGGAGAGCAGAAAAAACTAACCCCCTGGTGCGCAGTGCGAGAAAAATCTCGCCTGAGGCGTGGGGGTTACTCTTGTTGCCAAGCCTAATGGTGAAGGACTATGCCGTCAACCTCACTGCACGCCGGCGGTCAGGTACACGGAACATCGCTTGCTGCTCACGTGCCAATTCAACTTGGTTGCTTTGCCGTGGACGAGGCTGGGTGAGGTGAAAATGCGGGTGCATTGCCTTGGAGAACGGCACGATCTTGCATGAGTGAGTATTCGCATCGACGCCGACACTAATTCGCCTGCCTGATCGACACCGCCTTGCACTCAAAATCGACACCAAACAGCGCCCGCTCTTGGCCGAGACAGACGCTGGGGGCAGGCAGCTACCTGCCAAGAGCGGACACTAACGCTTGAGCTGAGCTGAGCTGAGCTGTGCCGCGCCGCGAAGCGGTTTTGGCCTGAACGATCTCCTGGGAGGTAATAGGGGGGCACCGAAGCCCCCATGTGCGCGGCCAGATCACCAGAGCCATACGCACCTATGATCTTAGTTCGGCTTCGGTCGATGGAACTCTTTACGCGGTGCGATCTGAGCTACGCGAGATGACGAGACACCGTACTTGGCAGCGGTCGCGTCTGTACGTTCGCCGCTGGCGATTTCAGCTTGAATAGCTTGGTTTCGGAGCTGCATTACCTGCTTTTCCAAGCGTGCGATATCTTGGCCTTGGCTCTCGATTATCTTCTCGTGCTTGTCGACTTTGGCATTCAATTCCTGCTGGGCTTTTGCTACGGCCTCAAGGGCAACGAGGACATAGTTCTGCTTTTTGGGCATCGTGCTTCTCCATGACACTGATCGATTTAGTTAAATTAATTTAATTTCGGCTGTGCCACTTGTCAAGGAACTCACATCCGCGAGATCAAGCTTACGGCCCAGGGGGTAAGCGTCGGGGAGGCGGATGGCTGGCGGTTTTGCATGCAATCCGGTGTCGATCAGGCAGGCGAATTAGTGTCGGTGTCGATGCGAATACTCACATGAGCGCCGGTTTTTTCATTTTGACGTCTGGCGATCCGGGAGCAGCCCGAGCTCGGGGTTATGATAAGGGAACATTCACTTTTCCCAGTGCGTTACGCACGGCGGCTTCGCCTGCGACTTCTTCACTTTTGGTTCGCGAGTGGGAGAATGACATGCAGTTTTCAATTTGCTTACCTTCGAGAGGCTGCACAATCCCTTTCAAATAACGAATTGATTCTAGGGTGGCTGTTAGCCATTTCTTGAACTCATCCATATTGGGAGGAATACAAACCAATCCTTTGAAGTTCTCCTCGGATTCCTTGGGCGCGCCACTCGCATCTTTCTTCATTCTCGGTCGCCGCTGAATTTCCAAAATACATACCCATTTATCTCGAAATATTAAGCGGGCCACTAGGATTCCGCGGACTTTTCTGCTGACGGTGTCAGAGTAAAGCCAGTTACGAATAGTGGTGCTGACCTCTTCTTCCTTATCGAATTCGGTCAGCCCAATAAGCTGGGGCTCTGGATCGTTTTTGAACCCGCCCTCCCATGTAAACCACTGAACCTTTTCAATTTTATCTGGATGCTTTTTTTGCAGGAACAACATGGCGTTCCAGACGTCCCGTAAGGTTCCTTGCGACTCAAGCACTGGCTTGGCGTGAATTGACGCATAGCCGACACCTTTTCCATCCCCGGACGGCTCTCCACCAGAGTATTTGTCGGCACAGGTTCCCTGCTGTTTAGCTCCTGCCTTGCTTTCCGCTTTTTCGCGGCGGCGGTCGATAATCAAACGCTTCTCGCCAAGCTCTTCAAAATCATCGTCTTCAATCTCGATAGAGGCGGCGCTATGGTCCGGCTCTTCATCGCTAGTGAGGTCAACAATTTCCGGGGGTTTGATTAGCTGCCGCTCAGGAGTGCCTGCCCATGCCTCGCGAGCGCCTGGGTCGGCACCTTCGTTTACACGGTTGGAATTTTCTCGATCTCTAACGATCAGTGCCCCCTGAGGGTTGGAGCATCCATTTACTTGCAGAGCGAGGAAAGATTTGCCGTTGTTGAAGCGGATACCGGAGACCTTTAACTCTGCATGCCCTTGGAACCACGGGGCCACTTTAATGAACGCGGGCAATCTACCCCTAGGATCATGCTCTGCTTCTATCTGTGCATAGATGCTTTTCGCTGCGGATCGTGTATAGGGGTCGTACTTAGCGTGAGCAAGAAAAACGATATCGCCATTGACCATTCGGCTGCGTAGTTTCACCTTCCATTGCCCAGGTTCTTCTGGCTCACCAAGTGGTGCGTAAAGTCTGCTGTTATGGATGTCTGTTGGTTCGCACCAAGGATAGGTAGCTAGTACGCGTTTTAACTCTGCTGACCGGCCATAGCATCGGGTGAAGAATTCGATGCATGGAATTAGTAATTTCCCTCCTGACTGAAGATCAAATTCGATCATCCAGTTCTTGTCTCTTTCATATTGCAAAGGATGAATTTCAGAAGGGTATGGCGGCGCATTGCCTTGTAGCAGGGCCTCATTGAACGAGACCACGCGCCAAGTGTTTCTGCTGATCATCACGTCGAACTTATCGACTTCGAAGATAGCTTCGGACTGGCATTTCTGATCTTTCCAGATACTGCCGATGCGAACTTGGCCAAGTTCAGTAATAGGGATGCGGCGAGGAATGATCTCGTCCCCTAGGCCCTCAGGCCCTATTTCTCTGAACGCGACGAGCGCATGGGGCTGAGAGTTAGCAACCGGATTTTTGTAGATGCCGCAATACCACCACGCGATCATCGCGTGGTCGCTTATTCCTAGGTCGCTTTCGAGTCGGATAACCCGACTCAATGGCTTAATCGGTTGCTCGAGCCTGATGGGCATCGTTCTTCATCCTCAAAACAGCAACGCCACGATGGCTGCCTGATCGTGGCGCTGATTCTGAGTCTTTTTCTTGCTTGTCGCAGATTATTTCGCTGTGTCGCATTAATTCCCGTAAGTCACA
>NZ_PEKX01000006.1 GCF_002796985.1 Pseudomonas sp.
TGATAGGAAACCGTTACCCATGTCCCCCGACAACCGTTACCTATGTCTCCCGGCAGAACACCTAGGCTCCACCCATCCTACGGTCCGGCGTAGGAGCGGACTCCGTCCGCGATGTCTGGCCGGCCGCGCTGATGATGAGCCTTGCGATTGGATCAGCCTATCGCGGACAGAGTCCGCTCCTACGAGAACCCTTCCCCTCGATAGGAAAGGCTGGCGTCGATCACGCCGGCTGCCGCGTCGCCGCCAGCACGATCTCGCGGATGCACACGCCCTGCGGCTGGTCGTAGGCATAGCGGATGGCGTTGGCCACGTCCTCGGCGCTGAGCACCTTGCCGCCCATCTCGCGCTTCCAGTCCTGGTAGCCGCTCTTGATCGCCTCGTCGGTGGTGTGGCTGAGCAGTTCGGTCTCCACCGCACCGGGGGCGATGGTGACGACGCGGACGTTGTGTGCCGCGACTTCCTCGCGCAGGTTCTCGGAGATCGCATGCACCGCGAACTTGGTGCCGACGTAGGCGACATGGTTGGGGAAGGTCTTGCGCCCGGCCACCGAGCTGACGTTGATCAGCGTGCCGCGGTTGCGTTCCACCATGCCCTTGAGCACCGCGTGTACGCCATTGAGCAGGCCCTTCACGTTGACGTCGAGCATGCGCTCCCACTCGGCCGGGTCCTGCTCGACCATGTTGCCCAGCAGCATCACGCCGGCGTTGTTCACCAGCGCGTCGGCCGGGCCGAAGCGTTTCTCGGCTTCTGCCACGGCGGCCAGCAGGGCGTCACGGTCGGTCACGTCCACGGTGCGGCACAGCGCGTTCGGCAGTTGCAGCGCCTCCAGGCGCTCGATGCGGCGGGCGAGCAGCAGCAGCGGGTGGCCCTGCTGGGAGAAAAGGCGGGCGGTGGCTTCGCCGATACCGGAACTGGCGCCGGTGACGATGATCAGGGGCTTGCTCATGGGGACTCTCCTGCTATCGGAAATCTGGATGACTGGGCGATGCGGTGAAGTATATTGAGTGGAATTACGCCTGAAAAATGGCTTATTCCTGTGCCTGGTATCGGGTTTGTCTATGGATATCCGACAGCTGGCCGCCTTCGTCGCGGTCTTTGAAGAACGCAATATCACCGCCGCCGCCCAGCGTCTGTTCGTCAGCCAGCCGACGCTGTCGGTGACCATCCGCCAGTTGGAAGAGGCGCTGGGCACCGCGCTGTTCCTGCGCCAGGCGCGTGGGGTGGAAGTCAGCGAAGCAGCGCGGGCCTTGTATCCGCGCGCCCGCGCCTTGCTGGCCGAGGCCGACGGCCTGCGCAACATGTTCCGCCAGGCCTCGGCGCGCCAGCCACTGCACCTGGGCGTAGAGGGGGATGTCAGCGCCGAGCAGGTCGAGGGCTTCGTCAGCCTGGCACAGCAGGCCGTGCCCAATCTGCTGCTGCACCTGGAGGAGGGCTGCGTGGGCGATGCGCGGCTGGCGGTGGAGGAATTCTGCTGCGAGGACGAACTCTTCGTACCGGTCTGGGATGACCCGTACGTGCTGGCGTTGCCGCCGGGCGAGGAGGATGCGCAGAGCAGCGGTTGGATCACCTGTCCGACGCATCCCTCCCATCAGCGCCTGATGACGGTTTATGGCGGCGCGCCAGTGGTCGCCCAGGCCAGCACCCTGAACCTGGCGCTGCGGCTGGTCAGCGCGGGCGTCGGCGCGGCGATCCTGCCGGCATCGCTGCTGAACGGCGCGCCGACAGTGCGCAGCGGCACTTTGAATCTGCCGCTGCCGATCCGCCGCATCGGTCTCTGCCACTCCGCCCAGGCGCTGGAGCATCCGGCGGTGCGCGGGCTCTACGACTTCTTGCGAGCCCGCGAGGCGTCCTGACTCAGGCTTGCGCCTTCTGCGCGGCCGGCGCGCGCAAGGACAGCAGCAGGACCAGCGAAGCCGCCAGAATCTGCAGGCTGGCATAGCCGTTGGTGGTGGCGACCAGGCCGTAGCGCTGGATCGACAGCCCCGCGAGAATCGCCGGCACGCTGAAGGCCAGGTAGCTGAGCACATAGAAGCTCGCCATCAGCGCGCCACGTTCGTGGGCGTGGGCCAGTGGTACCACCGAGCGCAGTGCGCCGAGGAAGGCGCCACCGAAGCCGAGCCCGGCCACCGCGGTGCCGAGGAAGAACAGCCAGAGGTTGGCGCTGTCCACGCCGAGCAGGGTGATCAGCAGGCCGATGATCAGCGCCAGGCCACCACGGCGCAGGATCACCGCCGCCGGCTGGTTGCGCAGGGCGAAGATCGCCAGCGCGCCGCACAGGCACAGCAGCGACACCAGCCCGCCACCGATCATCGGCACTTGCAGGCCGGTGACCTGGCGCGCCAGCGTCGGCCCCAGCGACAGGTAGAAACCGCCCAGGGCCCAGAGGCTGGCGTTCAGCGGCGCCACGCTCCAGAACGCACGACGCGCCTGCGGAGGAATGCGGATGCGTGGTTTCAGCGAGGCCAGCGCGCCGGGTTGCCGGGTGATGCTTTCCGGCAGCCAGCGCAGCAGCACGATGCCCAGGGCAAAAAGCGCCAATAGCCACGAGTAAACCTGGTGCAGCGGGTCAGCGCCGAACTGCACCAGCGTGCTGCTGCCCAGCGCGCCCATGGCCATGCCGAGCATGGGCGCCACGCTGTTGATCAGCGGGCCGCGCTCGCGGTCGATATCCAGCATCGCCGCGCCCAGCACGCTGGTGGCGATACCAGTGGCGAAGCCTTGCAGCAGGCGCGCGATGATCAGCAGTTCGACCGAGTTGGCGTAGAGGAATACGGCCATCGCCAGCAGTTCGAGGATCAATGCAGCGCGGATCAGCGGGCGCCGGCCGAGGTGGTCGGACAGCGAGCCGAACACCAGCAGCGCCAACATCAGGCCACCGGCGTAGATGCTGAACACCAGGGTCAGCAGGGCGGGGGAGAAGTGCCAGGACTCGCGGTACAGCGCATACAGCGGCGTGGGTGCGGCCGCAGCGGCGAGGAAGGTCATGAGGATGACCGTCAGCAGCAGGGCGGAGGCTTTGGGTGAGAAGCCGGACGCGCTTTTCGATTGGGTGTGTGCCATGATTCAGCTCGCAAAGGCTAAGATTTTGCTTTTGCGAGATGCTGGACCCGTTTCCGGATAAAAGCAAATTCTTTGCTTTAAGGTGCTTATGGCAATCAATCAGGGTGTTCGACCGGGTGGCCGCAGCGCGCGGGTGCAGGCCTCGGTGCACAAGGCGGTCGAGGAGTTGCTGGAAGAACGCGATCGCGCCGAACTGACGGTGCCGCTGATCGCCGCGCGCTCCGGCGTCACGCCGTCGACCATCTACCGGCGTTGGGGTGACCTCAGCGAATTGCTCGGCGATGTCGCCCTGCAACGCATCCGCCCCGACGCCGAGCCGGCGGATACCGGCAGCCTGCGCGGCGACCTGCTGGCCTGGGGCGAGCAGTACATGGAGGAAACCGCCTCGGTGCCCGGCCGCGCGGTGGTGCTCGACCTGCTGGCGGCCGGCGGCGGCTGCTCCGGGCGCTGCATGGCCATCGCCTGCGGCCAGTTCGACATCATCCTGCTGCGCGCCAGGGAGCGCGGCGAGAAGCTGCCGGAGGTCGACCGCATCGTCGACCGGCTGATGGCGCCGCTGGTGTACCGCATCCTGTTTTCCGGCGAGGAGCTGGAGGTGGCGTATGTCGAGCGGCTGGTGGATCTTACGCTGGAAGGGTTGTAATCGCTGCTGTGGGTTCGTTCTCTAGCGGACGGTGCTTGCCCGCGAATTTCGGGGACGACGCCGAGCACGTATCTGTAGGAGCGAGCTTGCTCGCGAACGGATTTTCCCCCAGCACCGGAGCGGTGCTGATTCGCGAGCAAGCTCGCTCCTACAATGTCCGTACGGCGTCCGCCCATGCCTGCAGAGCTTCACAGGCCTTGAGGGCAATCTCCTCGTCGCTGCGCCCGGCAAACACCCGCTCCAGCGCATCCGCCGCGATCAATCCGGCGACGGTCGGCGTGCCCACGGCGTCGGTGAGGTCCAGCCACTCGCCGAAGCTGGCCGGCGTGTCGTACCAGCGCAGGTAACCCGACGGCGATACCGGCCACCATCGCTCGTCGAACTGCAGCACCACCTTCTCCAGCTGACCCATGCCCAGGTGCGCCAGCGCACCCTGCTGCGCCGCCGGCAGGGGCGGGGTGAAGCGGATATCGCGCAGCACGCCGATGGGCGCGGTGCAGACGCAGAAGTCGGCGCTTTCATCACCTATCCGCACCTTGTCTCCGGACCAGTCGATGGCGGTCACCACCTGGTTCAGTCGGATATCCAGCCCTTCGGCGAGATGCACGGCCAGCTGTGAATAACCCTGCGGCAGGAAGCGGTCGCCGGCACCGACGCCTTCTTCGTCGAGCGCATCGACCGACAGCGATTCCAGCGGCAGGCAGGCTTCCAGGATCAGGTTGGCGTCCAGGGCGAAACGGGTGGCGCGGCGAGTTTCCTCATCGCGATCTTCGAGATAGCGCGCGACACCTTCCGCCAGTGGCAGGCTGCGGTCGATCCCGGCGCGCAGGGCTTCCCAGGCCGCATCGATGTCGGGCACCGGGCCATCCGCCGCCGCAGCCAGGGGCTGGCCGAAATCGGTTTCCCGCAACGGCAGGCCGAGTCGCTGGGCGTGGACGGCCAGCGGGTTGTTGTCGAATTGCTGCAGCCAGGCGGCGCCTTCGTCCACCCGTACCGGGCCGAGGGAGATGCTGTGGACGCGGCCGCCGAGGCGGTCGCGGGCTTCCAGTATCAAGCACTCGATGCCCGTCTCTTTCAGCCGCCGCGCGGCAGCAATGCCTGCGAATCCGGCGCCGATTACCAACACGCGACGGGCAGCGGATTCGATGGCGATGTCGGCGGCGCGCAGGCCGTCGTTCCAGGCGCCATGGGTCATGGCCGGGGCGATCGGATTGCAGGCCTCGCCGGCCAGCACCAATCGCCCATTCAGCGGTTCACCGAGCCGGCGCCGATGCTCCGGCGTGGCACCGGGCAGCAGGGTGCTGTAGGCGCCGCGGCTGAACGGGTCGTCGCTCCAGTGGGTGACATGAAAGGCGGTGGGGCGGTGGCGAAGGCTGTCCATGTCGTGCTCGCTCAGTGAAAGAGCGACGACCTTAGTGTTGGATTGAGCTGCGATTCAAGGGGGCGCTTTTCTGTAGTAGCGAGCTTGCTCGCGAACCGAGTCAACCGGCAGCCCCGATGCTGGGCTTTTCGCGAGCAAGCTCGCTCCTACAGGATTCAAGCCCGGCTCAGGCGAATCACCGTGCGGGCGACGGATACCCCGGTGAACAGCACCACGAACAACCGCAGCGTCTGCATCGCCAGTACCAGGCCGACGTCGGAGTGGGTGTCCACCGCGATGATCGCCATGGCGTCCAGGCCGCCGGGGCTGGTGGCGAGGTAGAGGGAGAGGAAGTCCATCCCGGTGATGGCCGCCAATGCCCAGGCGAACAGCGCACAGCTGGCGATCAGGGCCAGGGCGCTGACCAGCATGGCGGGCAGGTGGCGACCGACGTAGGCGAGGCTTTCGCGGTCGAAGCGCAGGCCGATGTAGCAGCCGATCACGCCGTAGGCGGCGGCCAGCAACCAGTGCGGCAGGGTGATGTGCAGCACGCCGGTGAGTTGCAGCACGGCGCCGGCCACCAGCGGCACCAGCAATGGGCCGGCCGGCAGCTTGGCGCCGACGGTGGTGCAGACGAAGATCAGCAGCAGGCAGTTGATCAGGTCGGGCAGGGTGGCGGTGTCGATGATCGGTGTGCTGTGCGCCGCCGAACCGCCGCCTTCGATGCCCAGCAGGCGGCCGACCAGAGCGCCGGCCATGACCACGCAGACCACCCGCACGTACTGCATGGTAGCGACCACGCGGGGGTCGGCGCCGTTGGCTTCGGCCATCGACACCATGGCCGCCGCGCCGCCCGGCGCGGTGCCCCAGGCGGCGGTGCTGCCGGGGATGCCGCCGAAGCGCACCATGGCGTAGCTGACCACGGCCGAGAGCAGCAGGGTGAGCAGGGTGGCGCTGAGCATCAGCGGCCAGGAGGCGACCATCGCCTGCAGCACCGACCAGCTCATGGCGTGGGCGACCAGCAGGCCGATGCAGCCCTGGCTCAGGCGGAAGGCCTGGCGCGGCAGGCGGATCTGCGCGCCGCTGACACCGAAGACGATGGCCACCAGCATGGGGCCGAGGAACAGCGCGGCAGGGATCCCTAGCCAGGTCAGCAACTGCCCGGCGCCTCCGGCTCCGAGCGCCAGGGCCAGCCATTGCAGGCTGACGGGGATGTGGGCGACGGACAGGGCAGGGCGGCTGGACACGGACGGCTCCGGGCGGGGAAGACGGAAGAATTATCGGTAGCCGAATCGATCAAGTCTATTTTCTAATAGTCATGAATCCATTCCTGAAATCTATCGGTTGGCCGCCATGGACCTGCGTGATCTCGCTTACTTCGAAACCATCGCCGAGCTTGGCCACCTGGGGCGCGCCGCCGAGCGCCTGGGGCGCAGCCAGCCGGCGCTGACCAAGAGCATCCAGCGCCTGGAGGAATCCCTCGGCGCGCGGTTGTTCCAGCGCGATGGCCGACGCATCCGCCTGACGCCGGCCGGTGAACTCATGCTGCAACGCGCCCGGCAGTTGCGTCAGGACGTCGAGGAAACCCGCCGCGAGGTGCGCGACTTCGCCAGTGGCGTGGTGGGCAACATCCGCCTCGGCTGCGCCGCGACCATGGCCGAGTACCTGCTGCCGCGCCTGACCGAGGACCTGCTGGCGCGCGCGCCGGAGATCACCATGAGCCTGGTGCTGGGCCAGGACGACGTGCTGCGCGAGGCACTGCGTAACGGGCGGCTGGACATGGCGATCTGTTCGCGGATCGTCGATGACCCGCAACTGAGCAGCGAGCCTTTGCTGCAGGACCAGGTGGTGGTGGTCGCCAGCCGCGACCATCCGATCTTCGACGCCCCCGTCGCCATGGCTGACCTGTGCCGTTACCGCTGGGTACTGCCGGCCACCGGGGTGTCGTCGCGGCGCTGGATGGACGCCACCTTCCAGGCCCACCAGTTGCCGATGCCGCAGGTGCAGATCGAGACCAACGCGATTCCCATGCTGCCCAACCTGATCGCCCGCACCCGCCTGCTCAGCTTCATCGCCCGCGAGGCGCTGGCCGGCGGGCACGGCATGGACCAGCTGCGCGAGGTGCAGCTTGCTGAGACGACGCTGACGCGGACCATCGGCTTGGCGGTGCGCGAGGGCGCCTACCTTTCTCCTGCCGCACAATTGCTGCGGGGCATGCTGCGCGAGCATGCACAGCGTTATGGCACGGAGCTGTAGGTTTTTCGTAGGAGCGAGCAAGCTCGCTCCTACGAAAGCGCCACAGTCAGCGCTTTGGCTTTGGCTTTGGCTTTGGCTTTGGCTCTTGAAGACTTCCAGAGAAACATCCGCACGCGCCGAATGCCCCGTTCAGGAGGCCTCGTTGAATCGGAGTTTCAGGGGTTGAGCGACATGGATGTCGCGAGAGCGGCGATGGGCCAGGGATGGCCCTTCGACGCGTGCCCCTGAAACTGCGGTTCAACGAGGGTATTTTTCGCCTAGGCGAAAAACCGGATGTCCGGGGCAAGCCTTTTGGTTACTTTTCGGCGTTTGGAAAAGTAACTCGCCCGAGGGGGCGAAACAGGAAGTCCGAGCGCACGCCGAAGCGGCGCGGAAAGATCCGGACCGCCGCAACAAACCTGCAACACCGGAGCAAAGGGCAAACGCCGGCCCTGCCGGCGGATCGCGGGCATGGCCCGCTCCTACAGTTGGGCGTGGCTCCGTAGGGCGAATAACGCGCCAGCGTTATCCGCCGCGATGCATGCGGCGGATAACCTGTTCCAGGTTATGCGCCCTACGATCAAAGCGCGTGTTCAGCGGCTCGGCACCTCGCCCACCACCGTGGTGCGGTACATCTCCCGACGCATGCCATGGTAGTCCGACACCGGGTAATGCCAGGTGCTGCGGTTGTCCCAGATCGCCAGGGTGCCCGCAGTCCAGCGCATGCGGCAGGTGAAGGCCGGCTGGGTGGCAATGCCGAACAGGTAGTCCAGCAACGGCTGCGACTCCGCCGGGCGCATGCCCTTGATACCGCTGGTGTAGGCCGGGTTGATGTAGAGGATCTTCTTGCCGGTTTCCGGGTGTTTGGTCACCAGCGGATGCGAGCGCACCTCGCCGTCGTGGCTGCCGTAGCGCACCGCCATGTTTTCCATCAGGTCGTTGTGCTTGGCCTCGGCGCCGTAGGCGCGCTCGGGGCTGTGGATGGCGTCGAGGGTTTCCAGTTGCGCGCGCAGTTTCGGTGACAGCCATTCGTAGGCCAGCGCCAGGTTGGCGTAGAGGGTGTCGCCGCCAAACGGCGGGATGTCGTGGCCGTAGAGCAGGGTGAAGGCCGGCGGCAGCTCCTGGAACGACCAGTCGCTGTGCCAGGCGCCGCCGAACACCACCGGGGTCTTCTCGTTGGCTTCCTTCACCACCCGCACCACGTGCGGGTGATCGTCCATGCCGACCACGTATGGCTCGCGGCCGAATTCGCCGAAGCGCAGGGTCACGGCTTCGAGGTTCTCCACGCTCAGGTTCTGCCCGCGAATGAACAGCACCTTGTGCGCCAGCAGCGCCTGGCGCAGCTCGGCGTAGCCTTCCTCGCCCAGGGTGGTGAGGTCGAGGTCGCTGACGTCCGCGCCGATCGCGCCGGTGGCGGGGACGATGCGGAAGTGGCGGTAGTCGGCCGCGCGGTTCTGGCTCGGCAGGGCGTAGAAGAACTCGAACATGGGGAAGCCTCTTGTGGGTGTTATTGGCACTTCCAGCATGGTCAGCGCTGGCGCTTTCTTCCATGATTAAGTCCGCCAAAAATTGATGATTTCCGCCACATTGTTCTTTCCCGCCTGCAGGAGCCTGCAATGGACTGGCGCCAGACCCGCGAGATCACCGGAGTGCATTACCTGCTCGACAGCGCCCGCGACGAGGGCCTGGGTGTGGACGACTGCCTGGTAGGCAGCGCCATCTCCCAGGCTGACTTGCAAGCGCGCGCCGGGCGCATCCAGGCCTGGCAGGAGCTGGCGGTGATCCGCAACCTGTTGCAGCACATCGACCGGCCGGGCCTGGGGCTGGCAACGGGGCGGCGCTACCACCTCACCTCGCTGGGCCTGCTGGGTTTCACCATGCTCGCCAGCCGCTCACTACAGGAAGCCTTCGAGACCTTCGGGCGCTTCCAGAGCCTGGCGCTGACACTGTGCCCAGTGAGCAGCGAGAAGGAGGTGCGCGGGCTGTGGCTGGTGTTCGACGACCGCGTGCTGCCCGAAGATGCCCGCGCCTTTGTGGTTGAGCGCGGCATCGCCGGATGTTGGCAACTCTCCGGCGAATTGCTGCAGCGGCCACTGCAACCCCTGGCTATCGAATTGCGCTGCCCGGCGCCGAGCGATGCCAGCGTATTCCGTGAGACCTTCGGCATCGAACCGAGCTTCGCGGCACCGCGCAATGCCATGTTGTTCGCCTGGGAGGATTTGCAGACGCCGTTGCCCCAGGCGCAGATCAGCGCCCGCGACAGCGGTGAGCAACTTTGCGAGCGCCTCTGTGGCGAACTGGCGCTGACACTGGCCGCCACGCCAACTGCGCGGCAGGTGCAGCAAGTGCTGTTGCGTGACTCCGCGAGCCTGCTCGGGGCAGCGCTGGTGGCCGAGCGAATGGGCCTTTCCGAGCGCACGCTGCAACGGCGTCTGGCGCAGGAGGGAGAGAGCCTCCAGGGGCTGAACGACGGCATCAAGCAGCGTCTTGCCGAACGCCTGCTGCGCGAGTCACCGATGGACCTGCACGGTATCGCCCAGTGCCTGGGCTACGCCGAGGCGGCGAGTTTTTCCCGCGCTTTCCAGCGCTGGACGGGGCTGTCGCCGGGGCGTTGGAAACGTCTGTCCGGAACCCTCCCGGCGCACTGAAATCGAACCGCCCGCGAGGCCTTTGGAGTGGGTGAAAGCCGCGAGGATAGAGCCTTGTCATAGGGCCGATGGCTATCGGTTACGGATTGAATTCGCGCACTTCCTGAAGAAGGAGGGGAATCCCTGAGCGCAGGGAATTCCAGGGGGCCGCTGTCACCAGCCTGACACCGAGCGCCCCTAGTCTGGCGCCAAAGCCCCTGCGTGAAGGCCGCCGCCATGCCCCTGACCCAAGAGTCCGTGATCCGCCGCATCCACCGCGAACTGCTCGACCACAGCGACGAAGAGCTGGAACTGGAGCTGCTGGAAGATGTGCGCAACCTCGACGAACTGTTCGATGAACACGCCGACGTCGACGAGGAAAAGCTCGCCCGCCGCCGTTACTTCAGCGAGCTGTTCCGCCTGCAGGGCGAACTGGTGAAGCTGCAGAGTTGGGTGGTGAAGACCGGGCACAAGGTGGTGATCCTCTTCGAAGGTCGCGATGCGGCCGGCAAGGGCGGGGTGATCAAGCGCATCACCCAGCGTCTGAACCCGCGTGTGTGCCGAGTTGCCGCGCTGCCCGCGCCGAACGACCGCGAGCAGACCCAGTGGTACTTCCAGCGCTACGTCTCGCACCTGCCGGCGGCGGGGGAGATCGTGCTGTTCGACCGCAGCTGGTACAACCGCGCCGGGGTCGAGCGGGTGATGGGCTTCTGCTCGGACGACCAGTACGAGGAGTTCTTCCGCAGCGTGCCGGAGTTCGAGCGCATGCTGGCGCGCTCGGGCATCCAGCTGATCAAGTACTGGTTCTCCATCTCCGACGACGAGCAGCACCTGCGCTTCCTCAGCCGCATCCACGACCCGCTCAAGCAGTGGAAATTGAGCCCCATGGACCTGGAGTCGCGGCGGCGCTGGGAGGCCTACACCAAGGCCAAGGAAATCATGCTCGAACGCACCCACATCGCCGAGGCGCCCTGGTGGGTGGTGCAGGCGGACGACAAGAAGCGCGCGCGGCTGAACTGCATCAGTCATCTGCTGAAGCTGATCCCTTACGAAGACGTCGAGCAGGCGCCGGTGGTACTGCCACAGCGTCAGCGCCACGAGGATTACGCGCGCACCCCGACGCCGCAGCAGATCGTGGTGCCCGAAGTTTACTGAGAACGCTGCTCTTCGTAGGAGCGAGGGGGACGCCTAGTTCTTGCTCGCGAACCGGCCCAGCGCCTGCGCCGCCGGGAAATCCGTTCGCGAGCAAGCTCGCTCCTACAATGTCGGGCCTCAAGCGATGAGACACAACCTGTAACATTCCCCGCCGATCATGACCGGGACACCCCTCCACGCGGACTCCCAGCATGACCACCGATACCCTGGCCGCCAGCGACCTTCCCGCCGAAGGACGGCCCCATCTGGAACACAAGCCCGGCCGCATGACCGCCTTCATCTTCTTTGCCGTGCTCGCCGTCGGCCTGCTGTTCTCGGCCTGGAGCCTGGTGCGCGACGTCGATGAGGTGACCACTGCGGTCACCACCTGGACGCCGTTCCTGCTGCTGGGAGTTGCGCTGTTCATCGCCCTGGCCTTCGAGTTCGTCAACGGCTTCCACGACACCGCCAACGCCGTGGCCACGGTCATCTATACCCACTCGCTGCCGCCGCATTTCGCGGTGGTCTGGTCGGGCTGCTTCAACTTCCTCGGCGTGCTGCTTTCCAGTGGCGCGGTGGCTTTCGGCATCATCGCCCTGCTGCCGGTGGAGCTGATCCTGCAGGTCGGCTCCTCGGCCGGCTTCGCCATGGTCTTCGCCCTGCTGATCGCCGCCATCCTGTGGAACCTCGGCACCTGGTGGCTGGGCCTGCCGGCGTCGTCCTCGCATACCCTGATCGGCTCGATCATCGGTGTCGGCATCGCCAACGCGCTGATGCACGGGCGCGATGGCACCAGCGGCGTGGACTGGGCGCAGGCGACCAAGGTCGGTTACTCGCTGCTGCTCTCGCCGCTGATCGGCTTCGTCTGCGCCGCGCTCCTGCTGCTGGCGCTGCGCCTGCTGGTGAGGAACCGCGCGCTGTACAAGGCGCCCAAGGGCAAGACGCCGCCACCGTGGTGGATTCGTGGCCTGCTGATCCTCACCTGCACCGGCGTGTCCTTCGCCCACGGCTCCAACGACGGGCAGAAGGGCATGGGCCTGATCATGCTGATCCTGGTCGGCACCCTGCCGATGGCCTACGCGCTGAACCGCACCATGCCGGCGGACCAGACCGTGCAGTTCGTCGCCGTCGCCGAAGTTACCCAGCAGGCGCTGGTCCGCGCCGTGCCGCAGCCGGCCCCGGCCGACCCGCGCGCGGTGCTGTCGGAGTACGTGCGCACCAAGGAAGCCAAGCCGGAGCTGATCCCCTCCCTGGCGGCGCTGACCGGCGCCATCGGCGCGGAAGTGAAGGGCTACGGCAGCCTGGCCCGTGTGCCGGCCGAAGCCATGGGCAACGTGCGCAACGACATGTACCTGACCAGCGAGGCGATCCGCCTGATGGACAAGGACAAGGTCGGCAACTTCGACACGGACACCACCAGCAAACTGGCCGCGTTCAAGGGCAAGATCGACGAGTCGACGCGCTTCATCCCACTGTGGGTGAAGGTCGCCGTGGCCATCGCCCTCGGCCTGGGCACCATGGTCGGCTGGAAGCGCATCGTGGTGACCGTCGGCGAGAAGATTGGCAAGACCCACCTGACCTACGCCCAGGGTGCCTCGGCGGAGCTGGTGGCGATGCTGACCATCGGCGCGGCGGACCTGTACGGATTACCGGTGTCGACGACCCACGTGCTGTCGTCCGGTGTGGCCGGCACCATGGCCGCCAACGGCTCGGGCCTGCAGATGCGCAC
This sequence comes from Pseudomonas sp., assembly GCF_002796985.1. GTDB lineage: Bacteria > Pseudomonadota > Gammaproteobacteria > Pseudomonadales > Pseudomonadaceae > Pseudomonas. Next base: position 12,789 of record NZ_PEKX01000006.1, read on the forward strand.
CATCCGCAACCTGCTGATGGCCTGGGTGCTGACCCTGCCGGCGGCCATCGTGCTTTCGGCGTCGCTGTACTGGCTGTTCACCCACCTGTTCTGACCGTGGGTGATGCAACGAGAACGCCGCTCTCTTGAGCGGCGTTTTCATTGGCACTCCCTTGTAGGAGCGAGCTTGCTCGCGAACAGATCATCCGGCGACTTCGGAACTGGGCTGGTTCGCGAGCAAGCTCGCTCCTACACATGCCGCGCATGTGCAAACTCCCATCGAGGGCTGCTTGAAATATCGAACGCGTGGTGCGTATTTTGTACGGGCTCGCGCGCCTCGCGCGGCGTCCTGTGACAAGGACAAAAGAACAAGGATAAGAAGTCATGAGTAGCGATCCAGGAATCCCACTCGCCGAGCGTCTGGCTGGAGTGGAAGAGATCGAGTGCGTCACCCCCGACCTCAACGGGGTGCCGCGTGGCAAGGTGATGACCGGCGAGGGCTTCCTCACCGGGCGCCGGCTGCAACTGGCGCGCGGCGTCCTGCTGCAATGCATCATGGGCGGCTACCCGGCCGCGAAGTTCTATGGCAGCGATGACGGCGACCTCGCCCTGATCGCCGAGCCGACCCAGATTCACCGCCTGCCCTGGAGCGACGAACCCCGCGCCTTCGCCATCTGCGACGCGGTGGAACTCGACGGCAAGCCCTCCGGCCTGTCCACCCGCGGCCTGCTCAAGCAGGTTGTCGCGCGCTACGCCGAGCGTGGCTGGAGCCCGGTGGTGGCGACCGAGCTGGAGTTCTTCGTCTTCGCCCCCAACCCCGATCCGCTGGAAGCCTTCCAGGCGCCGGTCGGCCTCGACGGCCGCCGCGAGATCGGCCACTCGGCCTTCAGCGTGTCCTCCCATAACGGCCTGCGCCCGTTCTTCCAGGACGTCTACCGCTGCATGGCGGCGGTGGGGCTGGAGCGCGACACCTTCATGCACGAGATGGGCACCACCCAGTTCGAGATCAACTTCCTGCATGGCGACCCGGTGCTGCTGGCCGACCAGACCTTCCTGTTCAAGCACCTGCTCAAGGAGGTCGCGCTCAAGCACGGGCTGATCGTGGTGTGCATGGCCAAGCCGCTGGCGCACACGCCGGGCAGCTCGATGCATATTCACCAGAGCATCGTCGATGGCGAGGGCCGCAATATCTTCAGCGATGCCCAGGGCGAGGCCACACCGGCCTTCCGCCACTTCATCGGCGGCCAGCAGGCCTGCCTGTCGGACTTCACCCTGCTGTTCGCGCCGAACGTGAATTCCTTCCAGCGCCTGTGCCACCCGTACGCTTCGCCGAACAACGCCTGCTGGTCCCATGACAACCGCGCCGCCGGCCTGCGCATTCCGGCCAGCGCGCCGGTGGCCCGCCGCGTGGAAAACCGCCTGCCTGGCGCCGACGCCAACCCCTACCTGGCCATTGCCGCGAGCCTCGCTGCCGGCCTGCACGGCATCGAGCGCGCGCTGGAACCTACCGCGCCGATCCAGGGGGAGTTCGAGGTGCCGCCGGAACTGCTGTTGCCCTGCACGATGGTCGACGCCTTGCAGCGCCTGCAGCGCAGCGAGCTGGCCCGCGAGGTGTTCGGCAACGAGTTCATCGACGGCTACTGCGCGACCAAGTCACTGGAGCTGACCAGCTTCTTCGACGAAATCACCCCGTGGGAGCGCCGCGTCCTCGCCGCCCAGGCCTGATGCGAATGGGTTGATTCGCGGGCACGCCGACACAGCTGCGTCGAAGTACGACGCGGCTGCGATCGGCGGCCATCTCCAGGCGATCTTCAAGTCATCCTCGTTCATCGGGCCGAGATCCTGAAAAACGCCCCGCATGACCGCATGCGACGCGCGTTATTCCAGGCCCGGCAGGCCTCTCGACGCGCCGATTGGCAGGCTCTAAGGTGTCAGCGCAAGTCCCGCTTTCCGCTGCCCGGACGTTGTACCGGGGTTGTCCTGGACCAGGAGCTCCAATGCTTCGGATCGTCACTGCCTTCCGCGCTCTGTACTTCGCCGCCGTCATGCTCCTGACCGGTTCCGGTCTGCTCAGTACCTACCTCGCCTTGCGCCTGGGCGCAGAAAAGGTCGATGGGCTGTGGATCGGCGCCATGATGGCGGCCTACTACCTCGGCCTGGTGCTGGGCGGCAAGATCGGCCACCGGCTGATCGCTCGCGTCGGACACATCCGCGCCTACGTGGCCTGCGGCGGTTTGGTGACCGCCGCCGTGCTGGGCATCGGTCTGTTGCCCTGGCTGGGCTTCTGGTTGTTGCTGCGGGTCGCCATCGGCCTGGGGATGATGTGCCAGTACATGGTCATCGAGAGCTGGCTCAACGAGCAGGCCGAGGCACGCCAGCGCGGCGCCGTGTTTGCCGGCTACATGGTCGCGTCCTACCTGGGGCTGGTGCTCGGCCAACTGGTGCTGGTGGTGCATCCGGGGCTGGGGCCGGAGCTGCCGATGCTGATCGCGCTGTGCTTTGCGCTGTCGCTGATCCCGGTGGCGATCACCCACAAGGTTCACCCCGCGCCGCTGCGCCCGGCTCCGCTGGAGCCTCGCTTTTTCATCCAGCGCGTGCCGCAGTCGCTGACCACGGTGCTGGTGTCCGGCTTGGTGGTGGGGTCGTTCTACGGCCTGGCGCCGCTGTATGCGGTGCGCCAGGGCTTGAGCACCGAGGAGATCGGTCTGTTCATGGGCGGCTGCATCTTCGCCGGGCTGCTGGTGCAGTGGCCGCTGGGCTGGCTGTCGGACCGCATCGACCGTGCCGTGTTGATCCGCAATGCGGCCATCCTGTTGCTGGTGGTGGCCTTGCCGCTGGCGCTGTTGCCGCTGCTGCCGGTGCCGCCGATTTCACTGGCGTGGCTGCTGCCGATGGGCTTCGTGGTCTGCCTGGTGCAGTTCACCCTGTATCCGCTGGCGGTGGCGTTCTCCAACGACCACGTCGAGGGCGAGCGCCGCGTTTCCCTGACGGCGATGCTGCTGGTGACCTTCGGCGTGGGCGCCTGTATCGGCCCGTTGGCCGCTGGCGCGCTGATGAAGCTGTTCGGCGCCAACATGCTCTACGTGTTCGTCTGCGCCTGTTCGCTGATTCTGATCCTGCGGGTGCGCCCGGAGAAGGTCAGCGGCCTACACCGGGTCGACGAGGCGCCGGTCAAGCATGTCGCCACGCCGGACAGCCTGGCGTCCTCGCCGTTGTCCGCCGCCCTCGATCCGCGCGTTGACGAAGCGGCCGTGGAAGAGCAGATGAAGGGTAACGACAGCAGCGCGCCGGTACCCGAGACGGAGACGGAAGCAGAGGAAGAAAGTCGGCCTGCTTGAGGTCAGGAGGCCAGGAGGCCAGGAGGCCAGGGCGGCAGGCGCTTGCCGCCCGGCAGGGGCTAGAACAGTTCGTCCTTCTCGAAGCGTCGGGCTTCGCGTTGCAACTGGTAGACCAGGCGCTCGATGTTGCGCTGCGTCAGGCCGCTCATCTGATGGAAGCGCACGCCGGCAAAGCTGTACCCGACCTTTTCCTCGAAATGCACGTGGCGCAGTTCGACTTCCAGGGTCAGGGCGCCGAAGGGCAGGCGGGCGGTGAATTCTTCATAGATCTGGCCGGGCTGCAGGCGCTCGGCGGCGTTGCCTTCCAGGCGAATCTTGCAGCCGGTGGCGGAGATGTCGATCAGGCTGCCCTTGAGCGGGGATTTCAGTTTGCTGCCGCCGATTTCCACGGCCACCGGCTGACCCTGGCCCACGGGGGCTCGGAAGGCGTTGCGGCGCTGGTGGTAGAGCATCTCGGCGGGTACCGGCAGCCAGTAGCAGCGGGCGCCGTCGATTTCGGAGAAGAAGGCGTTCTGGGTGTTTTCCCAGGCGATGCGCACGCCTTCATGGAAGGCCTCGATGCGGAATTGCTCGCCGTTCTGCAGGTAACGCTCGCCGTCGTTGGGAATGAGTTCATCGAGGGCTACGAGGTTGCGTTCGCGGTTGACCTCGACGACGAAGCTCTGGAAGCGCTGGCTGCGACCTTCGAAGGTGATCACCAGGGGATCGTGACTGTCCATCAGCATTTTCAGGCTGGCGTGGATCTCCACCGGAGCTTTCAACACCTTCGGCGGTTGAGGGCCATTTTCCTCGGCGAACAGATTGGACACGGTCCGCGGGTCTCCATTGTGTTTGTTATGAGTCGTGCACGGGGCAGGGCGGGTGATGGCATTTTGCCCCAGGGCGGAGCTTCAGGCCAGAGGCGATCAGGCCTGGCTGAGCGGGCGCTGGCGGCTGCTCTGGGTCGAGCCGCCACGGCGGTCGTAGAGATTGGGAGTGTCCTGGCCGCGCAGGATATCGAGCAGGCGCCCGGTGCTGGCCTGGCCGGCGCGGATGACCTTGCCGTTGCGCTGGTTGGCTTCCTGGCACTGGTCGAGGAGGGTGGCGAGTTCGTCGCCGCGCGCCAGCAGTTCGCCGTTGGCGCTGGCCTGGGCGAGCTGGACCAGACCTTCGCGATCGACGCTGACGCCGGCCTGTTGCAGCGCGACGGTGCGCTCGCGACCATTGCGCTCGAGCTGCTGGAGCAGCGGCAGCTTGCGATCAAGCAGCTTCTGCAACTGGGCCAGGTCGCGCACCTGCAGCGCCTGGAACTCGTCGTCGATCAGTTGCAGCAGCGCGCGGGCGGCTTCGATGTCGCCATTGATCAGGGAAAGCAGGGCGTCAGACATCTTGGGCTCGGCGTTCTACGAAAGGGGCCAGCGCGAGTCGGACTCAGTGCTGGGATTCGAAATCGAGCAGCTTGCCGGCCACCCGCTGGCTGTCGACCTGATAGCTGCCGTCAGCGATGGCCGCCTTGATGCGAGCCACTTTCTCGTTGTCGACCACGGGCTGGTCCTTCAGTTGATCGCTCACTTTCTGCAGCTGCTGCGCGGTATCGCTGAGCTGTACCGGTTCGCCGCTCTTGGCCGGGGCGTTGACGGTGGATTCGCTGGCGGTTTCGCTGCGACCGCTCTGGGCGGCACCGCTACGGCCAGTGGTGGCTGGCGTAGAGGCCGGGTTCAGCCGGTTGAAGTCGATGACCATGTTGGAAACCTCTGGAGGTATTGGACGCTTGCCAAGCTTTTCGGCCGTCTGCAGGAAAACTTTAGGCCGAATTTTTGTGCGCCCGAACACATTTTGCGCAGCGCTGCCGTCATCATGCCAGAAACGGCTGCCAACCGCAGGGTTACAGGGTGACTTCGACGGTCCCCGGCTCGATCACCCGTGCCTTGACGATACGCTGCGAGCGCAGGTTGCGCACGCGGATCTGCTCGCCTGGCACGCCGTCGGACAGCGCCTCGCCGGGCATCAGTACTTTGATGGCGCTGGTGCGGGCGCGGATCACCACCTGCTCGCCCTTGCGCACGGCGGCGGCCTGCTCGAGGAAGACCGGCGCCAGGACCTGGTCGTTCACCGTGGCACGCTTGAGCTTCTGCCCCAGCGCCCGCTCGGGGTCGGTCAGGTAGCCCTGGGTCAGCGGACCGACGTCGCGCTCGACGACGCTGATGTCGGCGGCTTCGATCACATGGTCGCGCTTGAGCGGCTGGGTGGTGACGACAATCTGACGGTACAACCTGACCGTGGCCGGGACGAAAACCGTCCAGGGCGAGCTGCCGTCGCAGCGTACCCGCACCGTGACCCGACCCACGGGCTGCGCCGGGCTTTCCAGCGCCTGCGTCAGGTCTTTGTCGCACTGCGCCAGGCGCAGGCGGGGGTCGATGCGGGCGACTTCGATCTCGTAGCGCGCGTCTGTGCCGGAAGTCTGCAGATAATCTTCCACCTTGAACTCAAGAAAGCCCTGGGTGGAGCCGATAAGGATCTCAGGCGCGGTGAAGCCTTCCGCCCCAGCCGGGGAGAGGGTCAGCGCACCCGTCATGCCGAGCAGCGCAGCCAGCAGGGCGCGCGCGGGTCTCGGCTGTCGGAAAAATGTCGTTGCGTGTTTCATGCAACGATCCAAGCAATGGTCATGCCGCCTTTGTGAGTCGGGCGGCGTTGCGTGCACAGGAGGCTCAATGGCCGGAGTCATGGATTCGGTCAATCGGCGTACGCAGCTGGTTGGCCAGAATCGTCTCGAACTGCTGCTGTTCCGCTTGAACGGCAGCCAGCTGTACGGGATCAACGTGTTCAAGGTAAAGGAGGTGCTGCAGTGCCCCCGCCTGACCGTGATGCCCAAATCCAGCCAGGTGGTACGCGGGGTGGCGAACATCCGTGGCGGCACCATTCCGATTCTCGACCTGGCGCTGGCCACGGGGCGTTACGCCCTGCGGGACATCGCCAACAGCTTCGTGATCATCACCGAGTACAACACCAAGGTGCAGGGCTTCCTGGTGCACTCGGTGGAGCGCATCGTCAACATGAACTGGGAGTCGATCCATCCGCCACCCAAGGGCACCGGCCGCGACCATTACCTGACGGCGGTGACGCGGGTGGACGACCAACTGGTGGAAATCATCGACGTGGAGAAGATCCTCGCCGAAGTGGCGCCAACCTCGGAGGACATCTCCGAAGGCGTGCTGGATGCCGAGACCCAGGCCCGCGCGGTGAGCAAGCGCGTGCTGGTGGTGGACGACTCCTCGGTGGCGCGCAAACAGCTGGTGCGTTGCCTGGAAACTGTCGGCGTCGAGGTGCTGGCGCTCAACGATGGCCGCCAGGCGCTGGATTACCTGCACCAGATGGTGGAAGCCGGAGGGCATCCGGGCAGTGATCTGCTGATGGTGATCTCGGATATCGAGATGCCGGAAATGGACGGCTACACGCTCACGGCGGAAATCCGTCACGACCCGCGCATGCAGGACCTGCATATTCTCCTGCATACTTCGTTGTCCGGGGTGTTCAACCAGGCCATGGTGAAGAAGGTCGGCGCTGACGACTTCCTCGCCAAGTTCCGTCCCGACGACCTGGCAGCCCGTGTGTCGGACCGGATCAAGGCGGTGGATGGTGCGTCGGCCTGATCCAGCGTGACAAGTTGCGGGTGGCGCCGGTGCCGTCCGCATCGTCTAAGGTTTTTTGAACACCGGTCAGGCAGTTGTCGGCGTACCGTCGGCAGCCGCCCACGAGCAAAGAGGCGTATCTGTGACATCCACCCATTCTGAATTCGAGCTGTTCCGGGATTTCCTGGAGAAGACCTGCGGCATCCTCCTGGGTGCCAACAAGCAGTACCTGGTCGCCAGCCGCTTGAACAAGTTGATGGAACAGCAGGGCATCAAGTCCCTGGGCGAACTGGTGCAGAAGGTCCAGATGCGCAGCCAGCTGCGCGAGCAGGTGGTCGACGCGATGACCACCAACGAGACCCTGTGGTTTCGCGATACCTATCCCTTCGAGGTGCTGAAGAGCCGCGTGCTGCCGGAGGCGATCAAGGCTGCGCCCGGCCAGCGCCTGCGTATCTGGTCGGCGGCCTGCTCCTCGGGGCAGGAACCTTATTCACTGTCGATGACCATCGACGAGTTCGAGCGCAGCAACCTTGGCCAGTTGAAGGCGGGCGTGCAGATCGTCGCCACCGACCTGTCCGGCTCCATGCTCACCGCCTGCAAGGGCGGCGAGTACGACAGCCTGGCGATCGGCCGCGGCCTGTCGCAGGAGCGCCTGGCGCGCTACTTCGACCAGAAGACCCCGGGCCGCTGGACGGTGAAGCCGGCGATCAAGAGCCGCGTGGAGTTCCGCGCGCTGAACCTGCTGGACAGCTACGCGACGCTGGGCAAGTTCGACATGGTGTTCTGCCGCAACGTGCTGATCTATTTCTCGGCCGAGGTGAAGCGCGACATCCTCCTGCGCATCCATGCCACGCTCAAACCGGGCGGCTACCTGTTCCTCGGCGCTTCCGAGGCGCTCAACGCGCTGCCGGATCACTACCAGATGGTTCAGTGCAGCCCGGGGATCATCTACAAGGCCAAGTGATTGGCCTGTCCGGGCGGGGGCTTCGATTGCAGGAGAGCGCCACGCCCGCAATCCGTCGGCTGGCCCGACTGATTTCCGTTACCAGGTTTTCGGCCGGTACCCCTTTACGCAGGCCCGGACTTCGTCGTCGATCACATTCCCCGGCTTGATGCAGTCCGACAGCTTGCGCGGGCTGTCGCTGTAGGGCGAGGCCGCCGGTGCCGCTTCCATTCCGGCAGGGGAAAGGCCCAGGCGACTCTGCAGGACCATCCAGCGTTCCTGCACCCAGGCATGGCTGGCCGGGTTGCGCCACAGGGCCGTGCCGGCGGCGATGATCAGCAGTGGGATGAGGAACCACAGCAGCGGCTTCACCAGCATCCGCCAATTGCGCTTCGGGTCTTCGGGCGGCTTCCGCCGATTCTGCTGCCTGACCTGTTCCCAGTAGTAGTCGCGATCACGGTCGCTCATCGAGTGCTCTTTCGCCTTGTGGATGGAGGAAGAGTAACGGCTGGCGCGGCCTGCGGCGAGGTGCGATCAGTGGTCCTTGTGACGGGCTTCGCGCACCACCATATTGGTTGGCATGACTGCCCCTCGAATCTCCTCTCGCGCCCAGCGAGCCGATGTGCTGTCCGCTTTCCACCCGGCGGTGGCCGGCTGGTTCCGCGCACATTTCCCTGCGCCGACCCAGGCGCAGATCGAGGCCTGGCCGGCGATCCAGGCGCGCGAGTCGACGCTGGTGGCGGCGCCCACCGGCTCGGGCAAGACGCTCACGGCGTTTCTTTCGGCCATCGACGCACTGGTTCGCGAGGGGCTGGAACACGGCGGCGAGCTGCCGGACCGCACCACGGTGGTCTACGTCTCACCGCTCAAGGCGCTGTCCAACGACATCCGCATCAACCTCGAGGAGCCCCTGGCCGGCGTCCGCGCGGCGCTGGTGGAACTGGGTCTGCCGGAGGTGGATATCCGCACGGCGGTGCGCACCGGCGACACCACCTCCAGCGAGCGCGAGGCCATGCGCCGGCAGGTGCCGCACATCCTCGTCACCACCCCCGAATCGCTCTACGTGCTGCTCGGCTCGGATTCCGGCCGCGCCATGCTGGCTGGCACGCGCAGCGTGATAGTCGATGAAATCCATGCGCTGGCGGCAAGCAAACGAGGCAGCCACCTGGCGTTGTCGCTGGAACGTCTGCAGGCATTGTGCGAGGCGCCGCTGGTGCGCATCGGCCTGTCCGCCACGCAGAAGCCCATCGCGGCAGTGGCCGCTTTCCTGGTCGGGCGCCATCAGGCCTGCCGCATCGTCGACATCGGCTACAGCCGCCAGCGCGACCTGAACCTGGAAGTGCCGGCGGCGCCGCTGGAGGCGGTGATGTCCCACGATGTCTGGGACAAGGTCTACGACCGCCTCGCCGAGCTGGCCGGCGAGCATCGCACCACGCTGGTCTTCGTCAATACCCGGCGGCTGTCCGAGCGCATTACCCGGCACCTGGCCGAGCGCATCGGCGCCGGCTGGGTGGCGGCGCACCACGGCAGCCTGTCCAAGGAGCTGCGCCTGGGCGCCGAGCGGCGCCTCAAGGCCGGGCAACTGAAGGTGCTGGTGGCCACCGCTTCGCTGGAGCTGGGCATCGACATTGGTGATGTCGAACTGGTCTGCCAGATCGGCTCGCCGCGTTCCATCGCTGCCTTCCTGCAACGCGTCGGGCGCTCCGGCCACAGCGTTGGCGGCACGCCCAAGGGGCGGCTGTTCCCCACCTCGCGGGACGACCTGATCGAGTGCGTGGCATTGCTCGACAGCGTGCGGCAGAACGAGCTGGACGCCCTGAGTATTCCCCACGCGCCGCTGGACGTGCTGGCCCAGCAGATAGTCGCCGAGGTGGCCTGCCAGGAATGGCGCGAGGACGCGCTGTTCGAACTGTTCACCGCCGCGCAGCCCTACGCCGACCTGAGCCGCGAGCAGTTCGACGCCATGCTGCGCACCCTCGCCGAGGGCTACGCCAGCCGCAACGGCCAGCGCGGCGCTTACCTGCACCGCGATGCCGTGCACCAGCGCCTGCGCGGCCGGCGCGGTGCCAAGCTCACCGCCGTGACTTCCGGCGGCACCATTCCCGACGCCGGTGATTACGCCGTACTGCTGGAGCCGCAGGGGCTGACGGTGGGCACGGTGAACGAGGATTTTGCTGTCGAAAGCCTGGCCGGCGACGTGTTCCAGCTGGGCAATATTTCCTACCGCATCCTCCGGGTCGAGCCGGGCCGCGTACGCGTCGAGGACGCCCAGGGCCAGCCGCCGAACATTCCCTTCTGGCTCGGCGAGGCGCCGGGACGCACCGACGAGCTGTCCACCAGCGTCGCGCGCCTGCGCGGCCAACTGGACGAATTGCTGGCCCAGGGCGAGAGCGACGCTGAGCCGCTGGCGCGGGCCATCGACTGGCTGCAAGGCCAGCTCGGCCTGAACGATGCGGCGGCGCGGCAACTGGTCGAGTACCTGGCCCGCGCGCGCCACGCCCTCGGCGCGCTGCCGACGCAGAAGACGTTGATCCTCGAACGCTTCTTCGACGAATCCGGCGGCATGCAACTGGTCATCCATTCGCCCTACGGCAGCCGCATCAATCGCGCCTGGGGCCTGGCGTTGCGCAAGCGCTTCTGCCGCACCTTCAACTTCGAGCTGCAGGCCGCCGCCACCGAAGACGCGATCATCCTCTCGCTGTCCACCAGCCACAGCTTCCCGCTGGACGAAGTGTGGCGCTACCTGCACTCCAACAGTGCCGAGCAGGTGCTGATCCAGGCGTTGCTCGATGCACCGCTGTTCGGCGTGCGCTGGCGCTGGAACGCCACCACGGCGCTGGCCTTGCCGCGCTACAGCGGCGGGCGCAAAGTCGCCCCGCAGTTGCAGCGCATGCGCAGCGAGGACCTGCTGGCCTCGGTGTTCCCCGACCAGGTCGCGTGCCTGGAAAACATCGTCGGCGAGCGCGAGATTCCCGATCACCCGCTGGTGGCGCAGACCCTCGACGACTGCCTGCACGAGGCGATGGACAGCGAAGGCTGGCTCGCCTTGCTGCGGCGCATGGAGCGTGGCGAAGTGACCCTGCTGGCGCGCGACCTGCCGGCGCCGTCGCCGCTGGCGGCGGAGGTGCTGTCCGCCAGCCCCTATTCATTCCTCGACGACGCGCCGCTGGAAGAGCGCCGCACCCAGGCCGTGCAGAGCCGCCGCTGGACCGACCCGGAAAGCGCCGACGATCTTGGTGCGCTGGATGTTGAAGCCATCGATGCGGTGCGCGCCGAATCCTGGCCCGAAGCCCGCGATGCCGACGAGATGCACGAGGCGCTGACTGGCTTGGGCGGCATCCGCGAGAGCGAGGTGCAGGCCAACGAGGGCTGGCCCTTCCTGCTCCAGTCGCTGGCCAAGGCGGGGCGGGCGACGCGCCTGGAACTGCCCGTGGGCGCTGTCTGGGTGGCGGCGGAGCGGCTCAGCCAGTGGCTGGCGCTGCATCCACAGGTCGCGATGACGCCGCTGCTCGATCTGCCGCCGGCGCTGTGCGAACCCTGCACGGTGGACGAGGCGCAGGTCGAACTGGTGCGGGCGCGCCTGACTGGTTTCGGCCCGCGCCTGCTGCGTGAGCTGGCGCAGGACCTGGGCATTGCCATCGGCGATACCGGCTTCGCCCTGGCCAGCCTGGAGCGAGAGGGCTATGTGCTGCGCGGTCGTTTTACGCCGGGAGCGAGCGAAGAGGAATGGTGCGAGCGCCACTTGCTGGCGCGCATCCACCGCTACACGGTCAAGCGCCTGCGCCGGGAGATCGAGCCGGTGGCGCGGGCGGATTTCATGCGCTTCCTGTTCGACTGGCAGCGTGTGTCTGCTGGAACGCGGGTGCGCGGTGCGGAATCCCTGGCTGGGGTGCTCAGCCAGCTGGAAGGTTTCCAGGCCGCCGCCAGCGCCTGGGAAAGCGACCTCCTGCCCAGCCGCGTGGCCGATTACGGGATCAACTGGCTGGATGACCTGTGCCGTGCCGGGCGCATCGTCTGGGCGCGCCTGCCGGGCCGAGCCGTCGCCAAGGGCCGTGGTGGCCCGCTGAAGAGCACGCCCATCGTGTTGCTGCCGCGCGCGCAAATGGCGCAGTGGAGCGTGCTGAGCACGGGGCAGGCGGAGGCGGAGCTGTCCGCCAAGGCCAGCAAGGTGCTGGAGGTGCTCAAGGAACACGGCGCGTCGTTCTTCGAGGAACTGGTCAGCGACAGCCACCTGTTGCGCACCGAACTGGAAACGGTGCTGGGTGAGCTGGTGGCGGCGGAGCGGGTGAACGCCGACAGCTTTGCCGGCCTGCGTGCCTTGCTGATGCCCGCAGCGAGGCGCCATCCGCAGCGGCGCTCACGCACACCGCTGTTCGGCATGGCCGATGCCGGGCGCTGGGCATTGCTGCGCCGCTCCTCGCTGGAGCCGGGAGCGCGGCTGCCGGCGGAAGTGCTTGAACATGTCGCCATGACCCTGCTGCGCCGCTACGGCGTGGTCTGCTGGCGCCTGCTCGACCGTGAAGCCGATTGGCTGCCGCCCTGGCGCGACCTGCTGCGGGTCTACCACCGCCTGGAAGCGCGCGGGGAAATCCGTGGCGGGCGCTTCGTCGCCGGGCTGACCGGCGAGCAGTTCGCCCTGCCCGAAGCCGTCGGCCTGCTGCGCGAAGTGCGCCGCCGCGAGGTGAGCGGCGAATGGCTGGTGGTCTCGGCGGTCGACCCGCTGAACCTCGCCGGCACGCTGCTGCCGGGGCGCAAGGTGCCGGCGCTGAGTAGCAACCGCGTGCTCTACCGCGATGGCGTGCCGGTGGGCGCGTTGATCGCGGGCGAGGTGGAGCTGTTCGCGGAGCTGGCGGCGGAAGACCAGGCCCGCGCGCGGGAACTGCTGATCCGCCGCTGACGCTGGCTTACACTCAGCGGCACGGAAGTTTCTCCTAGTGAGGCTGTGATGTCTTCCCGCGAGCCCCCGAGCCTGCCTGCCCTGCTGCGCCAGTGGTGGTTCCTGCCACTGCTGGTGCTTGCGCTGTGCCTGCGTCTGCATGAACTGACCGGCTCGGCCATCTGGGGTGACGAAAGCTCCAGTCTGTTCCTTGCCCGCTATGCGCCGCTGCAACTCTGGCAGCACGCCGCCCACGACGTACATCCGCCGCTGTACTTCTACCTGCTGCACTTGTGGACCGGACTGTTTGGCGAGGGCGTTCTGTCGCTGCGCCTGCTCAGCGCGCTGTTCGGCACGCTCGCGGTATTTCTCGGCGGCTGGCTGGCCTGGCGGATCACCAATCGTCGCGCGGCTTGGCTCGCCGTCCTGCTGCTGGCGGTGCTGCCCACGGCGGTGCGCTACAGCCAGGAAGTGCGCATGTACTCACTGCTGGGCTGCTGGCTGCTGGCGGCGACCCTGGCCCTGCTGTACTGGCTGGAAGCGGGGCGGCGGCGTTATCTGCTGGCCTACGCGCTGCTGATGACGGCGGCGCTCTATACCCACTATTTCAGCCTGCTCGGGCTGCTGGTGCATTGGCTGTGGCTGGCGTCGCTGCCGCACAGTCCGTTGCGTCGGCGCGACTGGTGGTTGGCCAACCTGGCGATCGTCGTGCTGTTCCTGCCCTGGTTGCCCGGCCTGCTCGATCTGATTCGCCACATGGGTGTGCTGGTCGCGGGCGGTGATGTGGGCTGGGAGCCACCGGTAGATGCCCGCTCCGTACCCTCGATGCTCTGGCAATGGCTGGCGCAATCCGACGGCAACGAGTTGCCCTGGCCCTTGCTGGTGGGCGTGCCGCTGCTGGTGCTGGCGACGATCCTGCTGGTGCTGCGCAGCGACCGCAGCCGTCAGCGCATCGGCGTTCTGCTGGTGCTGTATGTCGGCCTGCCGCTGCTGGCGCTGTATGGCGTGTCTTTCGTTTCGTCGGTGTTCGTCGAGCGCTATCTGACGGCATTTGCCCTGGGCCTGCCGCTGCTGTTCGCGCTGGCGCTGGACCGCTTGCTGGAGGTGCGGCGTGCGCTGGGGGCAGTGGCGCTGGCGACGCTGCTCGGCCTGCAGGGCCTGGGGTTGGCGCGCGCCTACGAGACGGACCCGGACGAACAGTTCGACGGCATGGTCGCGTACGTCAACGTCCATTACCGCGCCGGCGACCGAGTGGTGGTGGACGATATCCTCTGGTACCTGGCGTTCCGTTATTACAACGGCACCGGCAGCGAGCCGCTGCTGTATACCGCGCCGGCGCCGGACGGCTCTTCCGGGCGGCCGGGCCGTTATGGTTTCGGTTCGCTGATCGATGACCGCCAGCACAGCTTCGTCGATCGCCTGGCCGACCTGCCGCAGGACGATGGCCGCGTCTGGCTGGTAATGAGTCGCTACAACGACAACGAGATCCCCGATGTGCCCGCCAGCTGGCGGCGAGTCGCCCAGCATGCCGGCGGGGAAGTGCAGGCGCTGCTGTTCGAACGCGTGGCGCTGAGAAACGCCGCGCGCTGAGGGCTCAGAAACGAATGCGCCCGGTGAAGGCGTCCTTGAGCATCACCCAGTCGCCCATCAGCGACCACAGTGGGTACTTGAAGGTGGCCGGGCGGTTCTTCTCGAACACGAAGTGGCCGACCCAGGCGAAGCCGTAGCCGGCCAGCGGCATGGCCAGCAACCACAGCCAGTGCCCGCTGATGATGGCGTAGGCGAGGATGGACAGCACCAGCAGGCTGCCCACGTAATGCAGGCGGCGGCACACGGCGTTGCTGTGTTCCTGCAGGTAGTACGGGTAGAACTCGGCGAAGCTCTGGAATCGATCGGCGGTCTGGGTGCTCATGGCGCACCTCCTGTTGTTGTGATGACGCCAGTGTAGGCTGGTGCCTTCAGACTTGCGGATGACAGTGGGGGCCAGTTTAGTATCCCCCTGTGCCGCCGGCTTATCCGGCCGTTCGGCGCGGATCACCACCATAACCAGAAGAAATTGCATGCCTGAGCGTACAACCTTGTCCAGCTGGGTGCGGGGGATCGTCCAGTCCCTGGAGCTGGAGGGCCTCGACTGCCGCGCGTTGTTCACTGAACTAGAGCTTGATTTCGCCGCCCTCGACGACCCCGACGCACGTTTCCCGCAGGACGCCATGAGCCGTCTGTGGAACCGCGCCGTGGCACTTTCCGGCAACCCGGCCATCGGCCTGAACATCGCCCGCGTGCACACGCCGGCGTTCCCCGTGGTCGGCTATGCGCTGATGTCCAGCCGCAACCTGGGCGAGGGTTTCGAGCGCCTGGAGCGTTACCAGCGGATCATTGCCGAGGGTGCCGACCTGACTTTCCGCCGCCTGCCCGAAGGCTGCCTGTACCGCATCGTGGTGCATGGCGACCGCCTGCCCGTGCCACGGCAGAGCGCGGAGTGCTCGTTGGCCAGTCTGATCGCCATGCTGCGCTGGATCACCGGGCGGGCGATCAAGCCACTGGAAGTGCGCCTGGCCGGCGACGCGCCGCAGAACCTGGAACCCTACCGCGAGCTGTTCCAGGCGCCGTTGAGCTTTGGTCACACGGACTGCGCGATGCTGTTCTCCCACGAGGACATGAGCGCACCGCTGCCCACCGCCAACGAGGAGCTGGCGCGTCTGCATGATCGATTCGCCGGGGAGTACCTGGCGCGCTTCGTCAGCAGCCGCTTCAGCCACCAGACCCGTCAGGTGCTGTGCCGCCTGCTGCCCCAGGGCGAGCCTAAGCGCGAAAGCGTGGCGCAGGCGCTGCACCTCTCCGAGCGCACCCTGCAGCGTCGCCTGCAGGAGGAGGGCAGCAGCTACCAGCAACTGCTCGATGACACCCGCCGCGAACTGGCCCAGCAGTACCTGGCCACGCCGCGCATGACGCTGCTGGAAATCGCCTACCTGCTGGGGTTCTCGGAGCCGAGCAACTTCTTCCGCGCCTTCCGCCGCTGGTTCGGCAAGACGCCGGGGGAGTACCGCGAGGGGCTTTAAGTTGTTGTAGGAGCGAGCTTGCTCGCGAAGGAGTTCCCGCCTGCTCCAGCGTTAAGCGGTTCGCGAGCAATAACGAGGGCGTCCCCCTCGCTCCTACAAGGGCAGCGCCGTGTGCCGGCGTTCCCGGTATATCGATTTGTAGGATGGCTGGAGCGCAACCCATGCTGTCGGTGCGCGGATTCGATGGGTATCGCTGCGCTCCACGCCATCCTACGGCGTATTCATCCGGCCCACTAAGCGGCTGTGGGGGCGTTCAATGCCGCCAGAAGGCCGGGGTGAATAGCACCAGCACGGTGATGATCTCCAGCCGCCCGAGCAGCATGCCGCCGCAGAGCAGCCACTTGGCGGCGTCCGGCAGCGAGGCGAAGTTGCCCGAGGGGCCGATGATCGGGCCCATGCCCGGGCCGACGCCGGCTACCGTGCTGGCGGCGCCGGTGAGCGAGGTCATCCAGTCCAGGCCGAGGAATGACAGGCCCAGCGCCAGGCCGCCGACCGTGGCGCCGAAGAAGAACGAGAAGGTCAGGATCGAGCGCACGATCTCTTCGTCGAGGCGGTGGCCGTTGTAGCTTTGCTTGATCACCGCGCGTGGGTGGATCAGCTGGTACAGGCTGGCGCGCAGCAGGGTATAGGCCACCTGGAAGCGGAAGATCTTGATGCCGCCGGCGGTGGAGCCGGAGCAGCCGCCGATGAAGCCCAGGTAGAAGAACAGCATGATCGAGAAATGCCCCCACAGGCCGTAGTCGCCCAGGGCGAAGCCGGTGGTGGTCATCACCGAGGTCACGTTCACCGCGACGATGCGGAAGGCGTCGAACCAGGGCAGGCCGGAGTTCACCGAATACCAGGTGCCCATCACCAGCCAGGTGAACACCAGCAGGCCCAGAAAGCCGTGCACCTGGTGGTCGCGCAGCAGCGCCTTGCGGTTGCCGCGCAGGGTGGCGACGTAGAGCACGAAGGGGATGCTGCCGAGGATCATCACCATTACCGCGACCCAGTGCACCGCCGGCTGATGCCACTTGGCCAGCGACTGGTCGGAGGTGGAAAAGCCGCCGGTGGAGATCGCCGACATGGCATGGTTGAGCGAGTCGAACAGGCCCATGCCGGCCCACCAGAATGCCAGGGTACCGGCGATGGTGATGGCCACGTAAACCCCGACGATGTACTTGGCCACCATGTGCGAGCGCGGCATGACCTTGTCTGAGCGGTCGGAGGATTCGGTCTGGAACAGGCGCATGCCGCCGATGCGCAGCATCGGCAGGATCGCCACCGCCATGGCGATGAAGCCGATGCCGCCCAGCCAGTGCAGCAGCGAGCGCCAGATGAGAATGCCCGGGGACATCTTGTCCAGGCCGGAAAGGACGGTCGAGCCGGTGGCGGTGATGCCCGACATGCTCTCGAAGATCGCGTCGGTAAAGCTGATGTGCCGGGCGAACATGAACGGCAGGGAAGAGAAGAAGCAGACGATCACCCAGCTCGACACGGTGAGCATGTACATGTCCCGCGGGCGCAGGTGCACCTGCTCCGGGCGGCCGGGGATGACCAGGCCCAGCCCGCAGGTGAAGGTGATGATCGCCGACCAGATGAACGGGTGCAGTTCGTTGGCGCGGCCGTAATACAGCAGCGTGGCCATGGGGACCAGCATGGCGACCGCCAGCGTGATCACGAAGATGCCGATGATGAAACCAAGGGTACGGAGTGTCGGCAGTGCCATGCGCTGGAGTTCTGGAAGGACGGGAACCGGCCATTCTACCTGCCGTCTGGCGAGAGTAAACCGCGTGACAGCGTTCCCCTTTACAAGTTGAGCGGGAAAGGCAGGTGCAGTCTTTCCTGGGAAAATGCGAACCCTTTGCGTCTACAATGGCGGCTTTCGAGATTGACTGGAGGCAGCCCATGGAGGCTCTCGACGCGTTGCTCAACCGTGTGTCCCACGCCCGCCTGAGCGAGCCGGCACCGTCCGCCGAGCAACTGGACCGCATGTTCCGCAGCGCCTTGCGCGCCCCGGACCACGGGCAACTGCGGCCCTGGCGTTTCCTCACCGTGGAAGGCGAGGCGCGCAAGGCGCTGGGTGAGCTGTTCGCCCGCGCACTGGCCGCCAATGAGCCGGACGGCAAGCCCGAGGCGCTGGACAAGGCACGCGCCATGCCGCTGCGCGCGCCACTGCTGGTGGTCGCCGTGGCGCGCCTGCAGGATCACCCCAAGGTACCGGAAATCGAACAGTGGCTGGCGGCGGGCTGTGCCGCCCACGGCATTATCCAGGCGGCCTACGCCGAAGGGCTGGGGGCGATGTGGCGGACCGGCGCCATGGCGTTCGACCCGCTGGTGCGTGAGGGCCTGGGCCTGGCCGAGAACGAGCGCATCGTCGGTTTCATCTACCTCGGCACGCCGATCGGTGAGTTGCGCCGCCCGGCGCCGCTGGACCCGGCCGGGTTCGTCAGCGCCTGGCGGGGCTGAGCGGCAGTTCCAGGCGAACCTTCCAGCCGCTGGCGCGGGCGCGCCAGAGCAGGTGTCCGCCTTGCCAGGCCGCCAGTTGCCGCGCCGGGGGCAGGGCCTCCGGCAGCCAGGCCCGCGCCTGCGGGTCGCGACCCTGTAAATCCAGGCGCAGCTCACCGTGTGCTGAACCGAGCGATAGCTCCAGCGCGGCATGCGGATGGCGCACCAGCGCCGCTTCCAGCAGCGAATCCAATGCATCGCCCAGCGCATCCGGCCAGCTTTCCAGCGGCCAGGTGCCGCTTTGCGGCAGGCTCAGACGCAAGCCGGGCCATCGTGCGCGCCACTGGCTCGCGAGGCGCGCCAGTTCCACCGCCAGCACCAGATACTGCGGATCATCATAGGGCTCGCTGCGCAGCAGGGCGGCCGGCGGCGGCAATGGCGGGGTGGGGATCGGGGTAGCGAAAGCGGGAAGGCTCATGGTTGCTCTCCGAAAGTGCGCTCGAATCAGCTGACTCGCCGATGCAGCGGCAGGTCGATGCTGGCCAGGAAACCGCCCTCGGGATGGTTGGCCAGACGCAGCTTGCCGTGGTGGCGCTCGATGGCGCGACGGGCGATGGCCAGGCCCAGACCATGGCCGGGGCTGCTCTGGTTGGGAGCGCGGAAGAAGGGTTCGCCCAGTTGCGCCAGGTGTTCCTCGCTGGCGCCGGGACCATGATCGCGAATGCTGATGTGCAAGCGATCGTCAGCGACCTCGGCCCGCACTTCCAACGGCTGCTCCGCCGGGTTGAAGCGCAGCGCGTTGCGCAGCAGGTTGTCGAGGGCGCGTTCGAGCATGTCCGGCCAGCCGTCGAGGGCCAGTGGCGGGGCGATGTCGAGTTGGATGTGCTGTTCGGGATGGAGCAGTTGCGCATCATTGCGCAGGCGCTCGAACAGCGGCAGCAGATCGATGTGGCTGGTCGGGCCGGGCTCGGCATCGAGGCGGGCGAGGGTGAGGATTTCGCTGATCAGCGCCTCAAGACGGTCGCATTCCTGCTCCAGCCGCGGCCACATGGCGGCGCGCTGTTCGGGCCCGGCGCGTTCGGCCAGGGCCAGGGCGATGCGCAGGCGTGCCAGCGGCGAGCGCAGTTCGTGGGACACGTCACGCAGCAGCTGGCGCTGGCTGCCGATCAGCCTTTGCAGGCGGTCGCCCATGCGGTTGAAGTCGCGGGCCAGTACGCCCAGTTCGTCACCACGGCGTGAGAGGCGGGCGAGGCTGTCCTGTTGGTAACTGGTCTGGCCGAGGTCATGCACGGCGCGGCGCAGGCGGTTCAGCGGGCGGGTGATGGACAGGGTCAGCAACAGGCTGAATACGGTCAGCACCACCAGGGCGATACCCAGCGCGCTCAGCGGCCAGAGCAGGCTGCTGCGGTGCCAGGCCTGCAGCGTCGGGTGTGGTATGCGGTAGATGAACAGGTAGGTCTGGTCGGTGCGGCTGCTGGTGTATTCCTGGCTCAGTTGGCGCCAGGGGAAGCGCGGCAGGTTCTCGCGGTCGAAGTTGCCGCGCGGGCGTGGCGGGCGGGGCAGGTTGGTGCCGTTGACCAGGCGCTGGCCGGTCTCGTCGAGGACCTGCACCGAAAGTTCGTATTGCTGCCGGCGGCTTTCCAGCAACTTTTGTGCGGCGTCCGGGCCTTGCGTCTCGTAGCGCAGGGTCCATTGCTTGGCGATGTCGTGCAGCCCCGGATAACGGGCGATGACCCAGGTGTCCTGGTTCAGGGCGCGGCCCAGCAGGATCGACAGTCCGGCCACCAGCAACAGGGCGAGCCAGAAGGCGGCGAGGATCCGCCAGAAGAGTGAACGCATGGTCTTCCTGTTCAGCCGCATGGTCTATCCGTTGTCAGGGGCTCCACGGCAGACGCCGGGTCATGACCCGGCGCCTGCGTGGCTTGCGCTATCAGTTGGTCTTGGCGCCGTCCTTCTGAGCCTTCCAGCTCTGGAACTCGGCCCATTCGGCCTTGCGCTGTTCGCGCTGCTTCTTCAGCTCGTCGAACTTCTTCTGCTGTTCGGGGGTAAGGATGCCGCGGATGCCGGCGTCGGCCTTGTCACGGTTGGCCTTGAGTTCTTCCTGCATGGCCTTGCGGTCGGCCTCGGGCAGCTTGTTCCAGTACTTCTCGGTGATCGCGCGGCGATCCTTCATCGAGTCGCCCATCAGCTTGCCGACTTGCTGGCGCTGATCCTGGGTCAGGTTCAGTTCGCGGAACGCGCCGCCGTGTTCGCCGCGGTGCATGCCCGGGCCGTGGTCCTTCATGAACGGGGCCGGTGGCGGAGCGTCGGTCGGCGCCGGAGTGGCCGCCAGCGCGACGGTCGGCAGGGCGGCAGCGATCAGCAGGGCGGTCAGGGTCTTGCGCATGGTGTTTCTCCTTTCAGGGGCCGGTCGTTACCGGATGAGCCCAGTCTAGGGTCGGCAAGGTCAAGGGCGGTCAGTCCCACGTAAAGCTTCGGTAAAGATTGCGTGAGGTCTTGCTGGAATATTTACGAAGTCCGGGCCAGAGCGGCCCGGGCGGAAAAACGACGAAGGTTCAGGGCGCGTAGAAATAGCCGCGCCCGCGCAGGGCGAGGATGCGCGGGCGGCCGTCGGGGTGGCCGCCGAGCTTCTTGCGCAGGTTGCTGACGTGCATGTCCAGGCTGCGGTCGTACAGGGTCAGCTTGCGGCCCAGCGCGAGCTGCGCCAGGGCCTGCTTGTCCAGCGGCTCGCCCGGTTGGCGCAGCAGGGCTTCGAGGATGCGGCTCTCGGAGAGGGTCAGGCTGATTTCCTCGGCACCGATGGTGGCCACGCCACGCGACAGGTTCAGCGCCAGGTCGCCCAGTTCCAATTGGGCGGCGGGCTGCGCCGGGTGGCTGCGGCGCAGTACGGCGCGCAGGCGGGCGGTCAGTTCGCGCGGGTCGCAGGGTTTGGCCAGGTAGTCGTCGGCGCCCAGTTCCAGACCGAGGATGCGGTCCAGCGGTTCGCCGCGGGCGGAGAGCATCAGCACCGGCAGGTCGGGGTGGTCGCTGCGCAGCGACTTGAGCAGTTCCAGGCCGCTGCCGTCGGGCAGCATCACGTCGAGCACGACCGCGTCCGGCGCGCGACTGCCCAGCGCGGCACGGGCCTGTGCGCCATCGTGGGCGGCGCGGATGCTGAAGCCTTCCTGGGTCAGCCAGGTGGTCAGCAGTTCGCAGAGCTCGACATCGTCGTCGATCAGCAGCAGTTCACTCATGAAGAGGCTTCTTTCAGTTGATCCATTCGCGGCGCCCGCGGCGTCGGCCACGGCTCAACATGCCCAGGATGAACGCCAGCAGGGCGGTGCCGGCGCCGGTCAGGTACCAGGTCTGCTGCTCGGTGAGCAGACGCGGCGGCTGGTTGGCCTGGGCCTCGCGCAGTTGCAGCTTCAGGCGCTGGTTTTCCTGGGTCAGGCGGGCGATACGCGCTTCGTCCTGGCTGTTGTCCTGATTTGCGGGTTGCGCGGCGAGTTGTGCGGCCAGTTCGGCACGCTGCCGTTCGCTTTCCGCCAGGCGCTGCTCCAGTTCAGGATCAGCGGTCGGCGGTTGAGCTGTTTCTTGGACAGCGGATTGCGCCGGTTGCTCCGTGACGGGCTCTTCGGCGAGGGCGGGTAGCGGTAGGGCGAGGCAGGCGAGCAGGGGCAAACGGCGCATCGGGACTCCTTGTTCGATGATGTGCCGCCGTCCATGGCCATCCCGGCGCTGTCCGGCCGCGATGCCCCGTAGCGCTCCGTGCCGCGGGGTGCAACGCTGGCGCGCTGTTAGGGCAGGACTTTCTTGAACGGCTTGACCACGACTTCGGCGTAGACGCCGGCGGCGCGGTACGGGTCGGCGTCGGCCCAGGCTTGCGCGGCGGCCAGGGAGTCGAACTCGGCGACGATCAGGCTGCCGGTGAAGCCGGCGGCGCCCGGGTCGTTGCTATCGATGGCCGGGTGCGGGCCGGCCAGGACCAGGCGGCCCTCTTCCTTCAATTGCTCCAGGCGGGCGATGTGCGCGGGGCGGGCAGCCAGGCGACGTTCTTGGGAGGCGGTGATGTCACGGGCAATGATCGCGTAGAGCATGTCAGTCCTTGGGTTTTTCGCCGGTAGGTTCATCGTGCATGTGGCGGGCCAGGAACACGCCCTGGCCGATCAGGAACAGCAGGGTCATGCCCAGGCTGCCGAACACCTTGAAGTCCACCCAGTAGTCCTGGAAGTTGAAGGCGACGAACAGCTGGACACAGCCGCAGATCAGGAAGAACAGCACCCAGGCGACGTTCAGCTTCGCCCAGAGGGAATCGTTCAGGTGTACCGCGTGGCCCATGATGCGCTGGATCAGCGGCTGGCCACCAATGAAGTGACTGCCGGCGAAGGCCAGGGCGAAGAGCCAGTTCACCACCGGCGCCTTCCACTTGAGGAAGGTTTCGCTGTGGAAGGCCAGGGTCATGCCGCCGAACACCAGGCAGGCGGCGAGCGTCACCCACTGGCCCTTGTCCAGTTTGCGCTGCTTGATCAGCAGGGCGCCGTAGACCACCACGGAAGTGGCGATCAGCACCGCGGTGGCGCTGTAGATCCCGCCGACCGAGAAGCTCTGGCCGGCGAGTTCGACGTTGCGCGGGTCGAGCTTGTAGACGATGAAGAAGAGAATGAGGGGAATGAAATCGATGAATTGCTTCATTACGGCAGCCAGAGCCCAGTAGAGCCGGCATAATACCAACCTGCGGATTAACTGAAAGGGCCATCCGCCCAACGCTGCGTCAGATCATGGTTTCAAGCCGTTGCCGCGGGAGCGTTGGCACAGAAGCGTCTATACAGAAAGTTATCCGGATCGAAACTCATCCCTGCATTCCCTGGAAGCCCCATGCGAGTCGACCTGCATTGCCACAGCACCGCGTCCGACGGACTCCTCAGCCCGACGGCCCTGGTCGAGCGCGCCCACGGGCGCGGCGTGCGCGTGCTGGCGCTGACCGACCACGACACCCTCGATGGCCTGCCCGAGGCGCGCCGCGCCGCGCAGGCGCTGGGCATGGAACTGGTGGACGGCGTCGAGGTGTCCTGCACCTGGGGCGGGGCGACCATTCACGTGCTGGGCTATGGCTTCGATGCGACGGCCGAGCCGCTGGTGAAGGCGCTGGACGACCTGCACCGCGCCCGCTGGACCCGCGCCGAGGAGATCGGCCGGCGCCTGGAAGCCAAGGGCATGCCCGGCGCTTTCGAGGGCGCGCGGGCGGTGCAGGCCGAGCTGGGCGACAGCGAGAACGCCCCGGCGCGCCCGCACTTCGCCGAGTTCCTGCTGCGCCAGGGCTACGTCAAGGATCGCGCGGAGGCCTTCCGCAAGTGGCTGGGCGCCGGCAAGATGGGTGACGTCAAGCAGCACTGGCCGAGCCTCGCCGACGCCGTCGGCACGCTGCGCGCGGCGGGCGCCTGGATCAGCCTGGCGCACCCCTACCAGTACGATTTCACCCGTACCAAGCGACGCAAGCTGGTGGCCGACTTCATCGCCGCCGGCGGCCATGCGCTGGAAGTCTGCAACGGCCCGCAACCGGCCGAGCAGGTCGGCGTGCTGAGCATCCTTGTCCGCGAGTTCGGCCTGATGGTCACCGCCGGCAGCGACTTCCACGGCCCCAGCGACTGGTCGGAGCTGGGCCTTTACCGGAGCGTGCCGGAAGACCTGCCGCCGCTCTGGCCGCGCTTCGCCAGCGCCGAGAACGCCATCGGGATCAAGGAGACTCCATGAGCCAGTTCTTTCAGATCCACCCGGAAAATCCCCAGGCGCGCCTGATCAAGCAGGCGGTGGAGATCGTCCGGCAGGGTGGGGTGATCGCCTATCCCACCGACTCGTCCTACGCGCTGGGTTGCCGCATCGGCGAGAAGTCCGCGGTGGAGCGCATCCGCCACCTGCGCCGGCTGGACGACAAGCACAACTTTACTCTGGTATGCCGCGACCTCTCCGAGCTGGGCCTCTACGCCAAGGTCGACACCCGCCTGTTCCGCCTGCTCAAGGCGCATACCCCCGGCCCTTACACCTTCATCCTCAACGCCACGCGCGAAGTGCCGCGCATGCTGCTGCACCCCAAGCGCCGCACCATCGGCCTGCGCGTGCCGGCCTGCCCGATCGCCCTGGCGCTGCTGGAGGAGCTGGGTGAGCCGCTGATGAGCGTCAGCCTGATCCTGCCCGGCCAGAGCGAGCCGCTGAACGACCCCTACGAGATGCGTGACCAGCTCGAGCACTTCGTCGACCTCATCATCGACGGTGGTTTCGGCGGTGGCGAGGCCTCCACGGTGATTGCCCTGACTGACGAGGACCCGGTGGTGGTGCGCGTTGGCTGCGGCGACCCGGAACCCTTCATGGTCAACGCCTGAGCACGCCCGGCGTGCTGGCTATACTCCGTCGTCCGATTGCCGAACCCGCGAGGTTGATCGCTTGACCAGCGTCGAATCCCTGCGCCGTGTGCTCTCCGGCATGCGCCCCACCGGGCGTCTGCACCTGGGGCATTACCACGGTGTGCTGCAGAACTGGGTGAAGCTGCAGCACGAGTACGAATGCTACTTCTCCATCGTCGACTGGCATGCGCTGACCACCGAGTACGACGAGACCGCCAGCATCCGCCAGCACGTGCGCGATATGGCCATCGACTGGCTGGCGGTGGGTGTCAGCCCCAGCGCCGCGACGCTGTTCATCCAGTCTCAGGTGCCCGAGCACGCCGAGCTGCACCTGCTGCTGTCGATGATCTGCCCGCTGTCGTGGCTGGAGCGCGTGCCGACCTTCAAGGAGCTGCAGGAAAAGCTGGTCCACAAGGACCTCTCCACCTTCGGCTTCCTCGGCTACCCGCTGCTGCAGGCCGCCGACATCCTGATCTACCGCGCAGGCCTGGTGCCGGTGGGCTCGGACCAGTTCGCCCACGTCGAATTCACCCGCGAGATCGCCCGCCGCTTCAACCACCTGTATGGCGGCGAGGTGGACTTCGAGGACCGCGCCCAGACGGCCATTACCCGCCTGGGCAAGAAGACCGGCAAGCTTTACAGCAGCCTGCGCCGCGCCTGGCAGGAACAGGGTGATTCGCAGGCGCTGGAAACCGCCCGTGCGCTGCTCATGGAGCAGCAGAGCCTGACCCTGGGCGACCGTGACCGACTGTTCGGCTACCTGGAAGGCAGCAGCCGCGTGCTGCTGCCCGAGCCGCAGACTCTCACCAGCCATGCGCCAAAGATGCCGGGGCTGGACGGGCAGAAGATGTCCAAGTCGCACCACAACACCATCGCCCTGCGCGACAGCCCGGCGGCCATCGAGGAGAAGCTCGCGCGCATGCCCACCGACCCGGCGCGCGTACATCGGCGCGACCCCGGCGAGCCGGAGCGTTGCCCGGTGTGGCAGTGGCACCTGATCTACTCCGACGACGGCTGCCGCCAGTGGGTGCAGGAAGGCTGCCGCAGCGCCGGGATCGGCTGCCTGGACTGCAAGCGGCCGCTGATCGAGTCGATCCTCCAGGAACTCGCGCCGATCCAGGAGCGCGCACTGGACTACGAGGACAACCCCGAGCTGGTGCGCAGCATCCTCGCCGAGGGCGCCGAGCGCGCCCGCGAGGCGGCGCGGGAGACGCTGGTGGAAGTGCGGCATGCGATGGGCTTGTCGTACCGATAGAGCTGCTTTTGCTCTTTGTAGGAGCGAGCTTGCTCGCGAACCTGGCTCCGCCGTTGGGGTGGTTCGCGAGCAAGCTCGCTCCTACAGCAATGCCAACCTTCATGCGCTGTGATGTGACACCACCCATCCCTTGAGCCAAAAGCCCCTCGCACCGCCGGTAAAAGCAGGGATAATGCCGCCTTCGATCCCCAGCGCCTGACGAGTGGCCGATGAGTGACCTGACCGAGCCGGATGCCCCCGCCGCCGCCCCTGAATACCAGGTGCCGGTGCAGCTGGCGCTCGTGTACGGCGAGGCCCTGACCGAGCTGCCGCAGGACCTGTACATCCCGCCGGACGCCCTCGAAGTCTTCCTCGAAGCCTTCGAGGGCCCGCTCGACCTGCTGCTCTACCTGATCCGCAAGCAGAACATCAACATCCTCGATATTCCCGTGGCGGAGATCACCCGCCAGTACATGGGTTACGTCGAGCTGATGAAGTCGGCGCACCTGGAACTGGCTGCCGAGTACCTGGTGATGGCGGCCATGCTCGCCGAGATCAAGTCGCGCATGCTGCTGCCGCGCTCTGCCGAGGCCGAGGAAGAAGAGGAAGACCCGCGCGCCGAGCTGATCCGTCGCCTGCAGGAGTACGAGCGCTTCAAGAAGGCCGCCGAGGACCTCGACGACCTGCCGCGCCTGGGCCGCGACTACGTGGTGCCCACCGTTGCCGCGCCGGATGCGCGGGCGCGCCGGCTGCTGCCGGAAGTCGACATGCAGGAGCTGATGCTGTGCATGGCCGAGGTGCTGCGCCGCGCCGACCTGTTCGAAAGCCACCAGGTCACCCGCGAGATGCTCTCCACCCGCGAGCGCATGACGGAGATTCTCGAACGCCTGAAGGGCGAGGGCTTCGTGCCCTTCATCAGCCTGTTCCGTGTCGAGGAGGGCAAGCTCGGCGTGGTGGTGACCTTCATGGCGGTGCTGGAACTGGTCAAGGAGCAACTGGTGGAGCTGGTGCAGAACGAAGCCTTCGCTCCCATCCATGTCCGCGCCCGCACGGAAGTGCAGGAGGGCGGTGCACGCTTTGGCGAAGTGTCGGAAGAGGTGCTGGAGGACGGCGGTGAAGGCGCGTTCGAGCCGCGCGAGGAAGCGCCGGCCGAACTGACCTTCGAGGACGGCCATTTCGACGGCCCGGAAGGTGAGGCAGTGCTCGACCAGGCCCTGGATGGCGAGCCGGAAGACGAGCCGCTCTGATCCGCCAGCGTTGCCCTGGCGCCGCGCTTTGAGTAGCTTTCCCGCCTGAACGGTGAAACCTTCGTATTCCGACCCTGACCCGAGCCCCCGATGAATCTCTCCGACCCGCAAGAACTGGCGACCCTGCTCGAAGGCATCCTCCTGGCTGCCGGCAAGCCCATGTCGCTGGAGCGCCTCGGCGAGCTGTTCGAGGAGGCCGAGCGCCCCGAGCCGCAGCAGTTCCGCGATGCGCTGGCGGTGCTGAGCCTGTCCTGTTCCGGGCGTTCCTTCGAGCTGAAGGAAGTTGCCACCGGTTACCGCCTGCAGGTGCGCGAGAAGTTCGCCTCCTGGGTCGGCCGGCTCTGGGAGGAGCGCCCGCAGCGCTACTCCCGTGCGCTGCTGGAGACCCTGTCGCTGATCGCCTACCGCCAGCCCATCACCCGTGGCGAAATCGAGGAGATCCGTGGCGTCGCGGTGAACACCCAGATCGTCAAGACGCTGATGGAGCGCGAGTGGATCCGCATCGTCGGCTACCGCGAAGTTCCCGGCCGCCCAGCGATGCTCGCCACCACCCGCACCTTCCTCGACTACTTCAACCTCAAGAGCCTGGAAGAGCTGCCGCCGCTGGCCGAGCTGAAGTTGATGGAGCCTGAGCCGCAGCCGATCCTCGAGGACATGGCACCGGTGGCCAGCCTGCCGAACCCCGAGGAGTACGACGAGGATTACGTGCCCGCGTCCCTTCAGGCCTTGGCCGACCAGGCCGTGCGCGATGCCGGCGAAGAGCCCGAACCTGCGCCGCCGGAAGAGCCGAAGGAGGAAACCAGCTTCCGCAGCCTGCTCATTGAGCTGGACGAGATGGAGCAAGGCCTGAAGACTGACTTCGACGACCTGATCGACCGCCCGCCGAGTGACGACGAAGACACCGGCGTGGACGCCGACTTCAGTGGCGTGCATGCGTTGCCCGAGGTCGAGTCGCCCGATGCAATCGAGGGTGCCGTCGAAGACGCATCCGAAGCCGCAGCGCCCGTGCCGCCTGAGGCTGCTCCGCCACCGCCGGTTACCGCGCAGGAAGAAGAGTGGGACGAAGAGCGCGCCCTGCGCGAAGCGATGCTCGAGGAAATGGAGTTCAACGCGCGCAATCGCGACCATTGAGCCCAGCCTTTTGCGTATCCGACCGAGGCTTTCCAGCCGTTCGGTGATTGACTTCCGCCTCGGGCGCGACGACCTTATGTGCCGCGTTCGCAGGGCGCAGGCGGCAACACCCGGGGATGCCGCCCATTTACCCGTCCCGCGATGCCTCTCGATAACAATCCACAGTGGCCTGGCGCCTCGCGCAGGCTGCTGAGTACCCATATGAAAAGAACTCCAATCAGCCGTATCTGCTGGCTCGGCCTCCTGCTGGGCCTGAGCAGCGCTTCGCTTTCCGCCGCCCAGGCGCCTGCCGCCGCACCCGCCGTGCCGCTGGCCGGGCAGTCGAAGGACGCCTTCATCGACAGCCTGATGCAGCGCATGACGCTGGAAGAGAAGATCGGCCAGCTGCGCCTGGTCAGCGTCGGGCCGGACCATCCCAAGCCGGTACTGCTGAAGGAAATCGCCGAGGGCACCACCGGCGCGGTGTTCAACACCGTGGTCCGTCCGGGCATCCGCGACCTGCAGGACGCGGCCATGAAGAGCCGGCTGAAGATCCCGCTGTTCTTCGCCTATGACGTGGTCCACGGCCACCGCACCGTGTTTCCCATCGGTCTGGGCCTGGCGGCGAGCTGGGACATGGAGTCCATCGAGCGCAGCGCCCGTGTCGCGGCCATCGAGGCCAGCGCCGACGGCCTCAACCTGACCTATTCGCCCACCGTCGACATCGCCCGCGACCCGCGCTGGGGCCGTGTCTCCGAAGGCTTCGGTGAGGACGCCTGGCTGACCAGCAAGGTCGCCGCCGCAGTGGTCAAGGGCTACCAGGGCAAGGGTCTGAACCAGCCGGAAACCATCATGGCCGGGGTCAAGCACTTCGCCCTGTACGGCGCCGGCGAAGGCGGACGCGACTACAACACCGTGGACATGAGCCCGCAGCGCATGTTCCAGGACTACCTGCCGCCGTACCGCGCGGCCATCGACGCCGGCGCCGGCGCGGTGATGGTCTCGCTGAACAGCATCAACGGCGTGCCGGCCACCGCCAACAAGTGGCTGCTGCAGGACCTGCTGCGCGGCCAGTGGGGCTACAAGGGCCTGACCCTGAGCGACCACGGCGCGGTGCTGGAGCTGATCAAGCACGGCGTGGCCGCCACCGAGCGCGACGCCACCCAGGCGGCGATCAACGCCGGCGTCGAAATGAACATGAACGACGATCTCTACGGCAAGCACATGCCCGAGCTGCTCAAGGCCGGGCTGATCAGCCAGGACGAGATCGACCGTGCCTGCCGCGACGTGCTCGCCGCCAAGTGGGACATGGGCCTGTTCCAGGACCCGTACCGCTACCTGCAGGGCCAGGACCCGGTCGACACCGACGCCGAGGAGCGTCTGCACCGCGCCGACGCCCGCGAGATCGCGCGCAAGGGCATGGTCCTGCTGAAGAACGAAGGTGGCGTGCTGCCGCTCAAGCGTGACGGCGTAATCGCCCTGATCGGCCCGCTGGCCGACAGCAAGCGCGACGTGATGGGCAGCTGGTCCGCTGCCGGCAAGGCCTTCCAGGCCGTGACCGTGCTCGAAGGCATGGGCGCCGCCACCCGTGGCCATGCGGCGCTGCTCTACGCCAAGGGCGCCAACGTCACCGACGATCCGGAGATCGTCAAATACCTCAACGAGTACAGCGAGGACGTGAAGGTCGACTCACGCAGCCCGAAGGCCATGATCGACGAAGCGGTCGCGAAGGCGAAGCAGGCTGACGTGGTGGTGGCCGTGGTCGGCGAGTCCCAGGGCATGGCCCACGAAGCGTCGAGCAAGACCAACCTGCACATCGCGCAGAGCCAGATCGAGCTGCTCAAGGCCCTCAAGGCGACCGGCAAGCCGCTGGTGCTGGTGCTGATGAACGGCCGGCCGATGGACCTGCGCTGGGAAAGCGCCAACGCCGACGCCGTGCTGGAAACCTGGTTCAGCGGCACCGAAGGCGGCAACGCCATCGCCGACGTGCTGTTCGGCGACTACAACCCGTCGGGCAAGCTGACCATGACCTTCCCGCGTTCGGTGGGCCAGGTGCCGATCTACTACAACCACCTGAACACCGGCCGCCCGTTCGACCACGAGCACCCGAACAAGTACACCTCGCGCTACTTCGACTCGCAGAACGGCCCGCTGTACCCCTTCGGCTACGGCTTGAGCTACACCGACTTCAGCGTCTCGGACGTGAAGATGTCGGGCAGCAAGCTGAAGAAGGGTGACCAGTTGACCGCCAGCGTGACCGTGAAGAACACCGGCAAGGTCGCCGGCGAAACCACCGTGCAGCTCTACCTGCGCGACGTCGCCGCGTCCATCAGCCGCCCGGTCAAGGAGCTCAAGGGCTTCAGCAAGATCCTCCTGCAGCCGGGCGAGTCGAAGGTGGTGCAGTTCCCGATCCGCGAGGAAGACCTGCGCTTCTACGACAGCCAACTGCGCTACGCCTCGGAGCCGGGCGAGTTCAAGGTCTACGTCGGCCTGGACTCGGACAACGTGAAGGAGCAGAGCTTCACGCTGCTCTAAGCGTCATTCGCTGCTGCAAACGAAAACGCCACGGCTGATCCAGCCGTGGCGTTTTACTTTCAGGCGGCTTTGGCTGGTTGTCGGGAGCGCAGCCCGATCAGCCAGCGCACTGCGCCCTGCACCAGCACGGCGAGCAGCGCCGCCTCGGCGAAGCTCGGCAGGGTGTCGTTGGCCGGCAGGCGCAGCGCCAGCCACAGGCAGAACGCCGCGAAGGCCGGGCGCCCGTTGACCATGCCGCGCAGCAGGGCGATAACAAAGCCCGCGCCGTGCAGCCGCTGCGACGAAACGCAGAGCACGATGGAGAGCAGCGGGAACACCGCCAGCAGGCCGCTCCAGCTCGGCCCGGCCCGGCCGGCGAGGGCCGTGACGGCCAGCGTCAGCAGCGCACCGGCGAGCATGCGCAGGCCCAGCTCGAAGCGGCCCAGCGCGGCGACGGTGCCCGGCAGCTCGGCGCGGGGCATGAACAGCTGGCTGGTCAGTGCGCCCAGTGTTGCGGCGAGAAGAGCCCAGACGGCTGCCCTTGAAATAGGTTGAGCGGGAAGTTGCGTCAATGCCCAGGCGGCCACCAGCCAGGCGAGCATCGCGCCGCCCAGGGCCAGCGGCCAACGGTGCTTCCGGCACAGCCAGGCATAGGCGAAGTTGAACGCTTCCGAAGCGAAGATCGCCGCCAGCGCCAGCAACGCGGCCTGGGTGCCGAAGTCGCGGCCGTGCTCCACGGTCATCAGGTAGAGAATGGGACCGGCGATGGCGGGCAGGGCGGCCAGACAGCCGGCAACGGTCGGCCCCCACCAGCGCCCGGAGAGGGATACCAGCAGCAGGAACAGCGGAACCAGGGTGAGCTTGAGGGCGAGCATGGGCGCAGTCGAAAAGCGTGGAGGGCGGATTCTAGCAAGGCGCGCAGCCTTCGATTGCCCGCTTCGATTGCCTGGCTCGATGGCGTCGATGGGGAAATCGAGTTGGACCTTGGCACCGCGCGGGTGTCCATTGTGCAGGCCCACTGACGTTCACCCATCGAGTCGAGAGGAAGTCAGTGAAGAGTCCGTGCATCAAGGTCTGCGAGTTCGAACAGGGCATCTGCCTGGGCTGCGGCCGCAGCCGCGAGGAAATCAAAGAGTGGAAGCGTGTCGATCACCTGGGCCAGGAAGCGATCCTGGCCGAGGCGGACATGCGCCTGCTGGTGCTGGAGGCGCAGGGGAAAAGGCTTTATCGCTGATGAGACGGCGGCGTGGTGGATGTTCGCGAGCAAGCTCGCTCCTACAGGTGCGGCAGACGCGCTCTTCGTAGGAGCGAGCTTGCTCGCGAACCCTGTTCAACTCCGCGCCGAAACCATCGCCCGCGCCGTATCCAGCATGCGGTTGGAGAACCCCCACTCGTTGTCATACCAGACCATCACCTTCACCAGCCGGCCATTCACCCGCGTGTGGCTGGCGTCGAAGATGGCGGAGCGCGGGTCGTGGTTGAAGTCCACCGAGACCAGCGGCTGGCGGTTGAAGCCGAGGATCGCCGAGCCTTCGCTGGCGCGCTCCAGCAGTGCATTCACTTCCTGAGCGCTGGTGTCGCGGGCGACCTGCACGGTGAGGTCCACCAGCGATACGTTGATCACCGGCACCCGCACCGCCAGCCCGGTCAGCTTGCCGGCCAGCTCCGGCAGCACCAGGCCCACCGCTTCGGCGGCGCCGGTTTTGGTCGGGATCATCGACTGGGTGGCCGAGCGCGCCCGATACGGGTCGTTGTGGTAGACGTCGGTGAGGTGCTGGTCGTTGGTGTAGGCGTGGATGGTGGTCATCAGCCCGTGCTCGATGCCCAGCTCGCGCTGCAGCACCTGGGCCACTGGCGCCAGGCAGTTGGTGGTGCAGGAAGCGTTGGAGACGATGCGGTGTTCCGCGCGCAGGATGCTGTCATTGACGCCGAACACCACCGTGGCGTCCACGCCCTGACCGGGAGCGGAGATGAGCACCTGGCGGGCGCCGGCCTGCAAATGCGCGGCGGCCTTGTCGCGGGAGGTGAAGAGACCGGTGCACTCCAGCACGATGTCTACCCCCAGGGCTTCCCACGGCAGTTCCGCCGGATTGCGGATCGCCGTGACGGCGATGCGGTCGCCCTCTACCCTGAGGCTTTCGGCGTCATGCTCGACGTGGCCGGCGAAACGCCCATGCACGCTGTCGTACTGGAACAGGTGGGCGTTGATCGCGGCGTCACCCAGATCGTTGATCGCTACCACTTTCAGGTGCTGGCGGTAGGGGCCCGAGTAGAGCGCGCGGAGGACGTTCCGACCGATGCGGCCAAATCCGTTGATTGCCAGGCGTATAGTCATGAAGGTCGTCTCTTTTCTTTTGTTGTGGTAAAAACCATTAAATTTCGCTGTCGATGAAAAGTAAACGCCCAGTAATCGATGATTATGTTGTAAAAACAACAACCGATAGTCGGTAGGAGAATGCTGCCATGCACCCTCGTGTGCTTGAAGTCACCCAGCGCATCCAGGCCCGCAGCGCGGCCACCCGCCAGCGCTACCTCGACCTGGTCAAGGCAGCCGCCACCAAGGGCCCGCACCGTGGCACGCTGCCCTGCGGCAACCTCGCCCACGGCGTCGCGGCTTGTGGTGATTCCGACAAACAGGCGCTGCGGCTGATGAACCAGGCCAACGTCGCCATCGTCTCCGCCTACAACGACATGCTCTCCGCGCACCAGCCGCTGGAACGCTTCCCCGAGCTGATCAAGGACGCCCTGCGGCAGATCGGCTCGGTCGGCCAGTTCGCTGGCGGCGTACCGGCCATGTGCGACGGCGTGACCCAGGGCGAGCCGGGGATGGAACTGTCCCTGGCCAGCCGCGACGTGATCGCCATGGGCACCGCCATCGCGCTGTCGCACAACATGTTCGACGCCGCGCTGTGCCTGGGCGTGTGCGACAAGATCGTTCCCGGCCTGCTGATCGGCTCGCTGCGCTTCGGCCACCTGCCGGTGGTGTTCGTGCCCGCCGGGCCGATGCCCACCGGCATCTCCAACAAGGAGAAGGCCGCGGTGCGCCAGCTGTTCGCCGAAGGCAAGGCCACCCGCGAGGAACTGCTGACCTCGGAGATGGCCTCCTACCACGCGCCGGGCACCTGCACCTTCTACGGCACCGCCAACACCAACCAACTGCTGGTGGAAGTGATGGGCCTGCACCTGCCGGGCGCCTCCTTCGTCAACCCGAACACCCCGCTGCGCGACGAGCTGACTCGCGAAGCCGCTCGCCAGGCCGCGCGACTGGCGCCGGAGAACGGCCAGTTCGTGCCCATGGCGGAAATCGTCGACGAGAAGGCCCTGGTCAACTCGGTGGTGGCGCTGCTCGCCACTGGCGGCTCGACCAACCACACCCTGCACCTGCTGGCCATCGCCCAGGCTGCCGGCATCCAGCTGACCTGGCAGGACATGGCCGACCTCTCCGAAGTCGTGCCACTGCTGGCGCGCATCTATCCCAACGGTCAGGCCGACATCAACCACTTCCAGGCGGCGGGCGGCATGTCCTTCCTCATCCGCCAGCTACTCGATGGCGGCTTGCTGCATGAAGACGTGCAGACCGTGGTCGGCAAGGGCCTGCGCCGCTATCTACAGGAACCCTTCCTCGACGATGGCAAGCTGGTCTGGCGCGAAGGCCCGGCGGCGAGCCTGGACGAGAACATCCTGCGCCCCATCGACAAGCCGTTCTCCGCCGAAGGTGGCCTGCGCCTGATGGAAGGCAACCTCGGTCGCGGCGTGATGAAGGTGTCCGCCGTGGCACTGGAGCACCAGATCGTCGAGGCCCCGGTGCGTATCTTCCACGACCAGTCGAGCCTGGCCGCCGCCTTCAAGGCCGGCGAGCTGGAGCGTGACCTGGTCGCCGTGGTGCGCTTCCAGGGCCCGCGCGCCAATGGCATGCCGGAGCTGCACAAGCTCACGCCGTTCCTCGGTGTACTGCAGGACCGTGGCTTCAAGGTGGCGCTGGTCACCGACGGGCGCATGTCCGGCGCTTCCGGCAAGGTGCCGGCGGCGATCCATGTGTCCCCCGAAGCACTCAACGGCGGCCCGTTGGCCAAGCTGCGCGACGGCGACGTGGTGCGTGTCGATGGCACCACCGGCGAACTGCGCGTGCTGGTGGAAGCGGCGGAATGGGATGCCCGTCCGCTCGTCGATACCCCGGCGCTGGATAACATCGGCATGGGCCGCGAGCTGTTCGCCTTCATGCGCAATGCTTTCAGTTCAGCCGAGCAGGGCGCGTGCAGCTTCACCGCCGAGCTCGACGGCTTGCGCTAAGACGCCTACCTGATGGAATCTTCCGCGCGGTGTGACTGCCTGTCCGCCGCGTGGGAGCGCTCACCGCGCCGCCCCTGTCGGCATGACTTCGCGCAGCGCTTTTTTCCCCACGTCCAGGCCCGAGCTCGCCATGAATTCCAACAATGCTCAGCACGCCTCGAACGGTTTCGCCCTGGTCGGCGACATCGGCGGCACCAACGCCCGCTTCGCCCTGTGGCGCGGTGAAGTCCTCGAATCCATCCAGGTCCTGGCCTGCGCCGATTACCCGCGCCCGGAAGATGCCGTGCGCGACTACCTGCAGCGCGTCGGTCAGCCGCTGTCGGCCATCGACAACGTGTGCCTGGCCTGTGCAGGGCCGGTGGGCGCTGGCGACTTCAAGTTCACCAACAACCACTGGGTGATCCGCCGCGACGCCTTCCGCGCCGAGCTGGGCCTGAGCCACCTGCTGCTGGTGAACGACTTCAGCACCATGGCCTGGGCCGCTTCGCGGCTGTCGGAGGAACACCTGGTGCAGGTGCGTCCTGGCCAGGCGCTGGAAGGTCGCGCCCGGCTGATCATCGGGCCGGGCACCGGCCTGGGCGTCGGCAGCCTGATGCCGCTGCCGGGCGGTGGCTGGGAAGTGTTGCCCTGCGAAGGCGGCCACGTCGACCTGCCGGTGACCTCCGAGCGCGACTTCGCTATCTGGCAACTGCTGCGCGAGAAGTACGGCCATGTCTCGGCCGAGCGCGTGCTCTCCGGCAGCGGCCTGGAAAACCTCTACCGCATGAGCTGCCAGCTCGATGGCGTGGAGCCGAAATGCGCCAGCGCCGCCGAAATCGGCGAGCGCGCCATGGCCGGCGACACCTACGCCGACGCGGTGCTGGAACACTTCTTCGTCTGGCTGGCGCGGGTCGCCGGCAACGCCGTGCTGACGGTCGGCGCGCTGGGTGGCGTGTACATCACCGGCGGCATCGTCCCGCGCTTCCTCGAACGCTTCCAGCGCAGCGGCTTCGCCGAGGCCTTCCGCAGCCGTGGCAAGACCAGCGGGCCGTACCTCGATCCGGTGCCGGTGTGGGTCATGACGGCGGATCATCCGGGGCTGTTCGGTGCCGGTGTGGCCCTGGAGCAGGCACTGCGCAACGAAGGCTGATTTGTCGCTCCACCCCTGAATAACAACAAGAAGGGACGCCCGAAGTGAACCAGCCTGCCCGCTCCATCCTGCTGGTGGATGACGACCAGGAAATCCGCGAGCTGCTGGAAACCTACCTCAGCCGCGCCGTCTTCCAGGTGCGCAGCGTCGCCGATGGCGAGAGCTTCCGCCGCGCGCTGTGAAACGAGGACGCCGCCCTGGCGATCCTCGACGTGATGCTGCCCGACGAGGATGGCTTCAGCCTGTGCCGCGCGCAGTTCACCCAGGTGCGCGGTGGCGAGATCATCGCCTTCGACGACTGGCGGCTGGATACCATCAGCCACCGGCTGTTCCACGAAGATGGCGAGGAGCATTTCCTCAGCGGCGCCGTATTCCTCGACAATCCCCGGCAGATTCTCGATCGCGACACCATCGCCAGCGCCGGGTGAACCAGCCCATTCAGGACGCCGAGTACAACGCCGAGCTGTACTACGGCGTGCATGCGACCGATTGGCTCACCGTGCGCCCGAGCCTGCAGTACATCCGCCATCCGGGCGGGGTGGACGAGGTCAACAACGCCGTGGTGGCCGGCCTGAAGATCCAGTCCAGTTTCTGATTGCTCCCTGGTGCGAACCTGGCCTGTCCTTGTGACGGGCCTTTTTTGCCAGCTTCAAGGGGCGAGTGCGCGGATTGAGGAGACAGCTTTTTGTAGGAGCGAGCTTGCTCGCGAACCGCTTGGCACCTGTGCCACGGGTTGTTCGCAAGCAAGCTCGCTCCTGCATCCGCAGAAAACGCTCGGACATGGAGCGCGTGAGGATCTTATTTTCCGTTGGCGCAAGCGCTGCGCGTGACTAGGCTTTGCGGTTAGAATCGCGGCCTTTTCTGTACGATGTAGTGAAACTACAGAGAACTTCACGCCCCGGAATGTCCGGGCAGGGATTGGATCAGGACATCCAGATAATGCTCGAGCATCCGCTGCAGCGCTTTTTTCATTCCATGCGGGGCAAGCGCCCCTTCGACTGGGTGCGCTTCCAGCGTCGCGACCTGCTGCTCATCGATCACCCGCAATGCCAGGCGGTCTTCAGCCGCCAGGGCGCGCAACTGCTGCACTTCCAGCCACGCGGCGCGCGCCCGCTGCTGTGGTGCTCCAGCCAGTGGCCGAGCCTGAGCACGGCGCCGATCCGTGGTGGTAT
Source organism: Pseudomonas sp. (assembly GCF_002796985.1). GTDB lineage: Bacteria > Pseudomonadota > Gammaproteobacteria > Pseudomonadales > Pseudomonadaceae > Pseudomonas. Next base: position 50,092 of record NZ_PEKX01000006.1, read on the forward strand.
CCCGGTTTGCTGGCCTTGGTTCGGTAGCCACCCAGTGGAAGCCGACTGGCCGCAGCACGGCTGGGCGCGTCAGCGCGAGTGGCGCATGCTCGACGCCTGGGCGGACGACCAGAAAGTGGTGGTCAGCTGGCAGCTGGATATCGAGGACTGGCATGTGCGCCTGGAAGCGCGCCTGGGCCAGGAGCTCGACATGGAACTCTCCAGCTACCACGAGGATGACAGCGACTGCCTCTTCAGCTTTGCCCTGCAGCCTTACTGGCGCGTGGGTTCCCTGCGTCGTTCGGTGGTCCACGGAATGGAGCTGGACGGCAAGGCCAGCGGCCTGCCTAACACCTGGGCGCCCCGTGGCGCGGTCAAGCAGGTGCTCTACAACACCGGTTCCCTGGTGCTGGAAGATGCCGGCTGGCAGCGCCGCCTGCGCATCGACAAGAACACCAGCGCCGGTAGTGTCATCTGGCACCCCGGCAGCCGTGCGGTGGAGCAGGTGGAGCCGGGCGAGGCGGAGCGTTTCCTGTGCATCGGCGCTGCCGGCTATCGCGCCGGCGGGCTGATTCTTGCCCAGGGTGAGCGGATGCTGCTGAACCTGCGGGCGGGGTTGGTCTGATCGGTTAATTGCCGTCGGTGGGCCGGGCTGTAGGAGCGAGGGGGACGCCTAGTTCTTGCTCGCGAACCGCTTGGCCCTGTCATACGCGGCGAGCTCATTCGCGAGCAAGCTCGCTCCTACAGACCGTAGGACGCATAACGCGCCAGCGTTATTCGCCGCCGTGGCATCGGCGGATAACCCGTTCCGGGTTATCCGCCCTACGCACTACACGAGCTGGAGGCGATTGTGGCGTTTGATTGAAGGGTGTCGCCTTTCACACAAGCGTCAGGAGGAACACGTCGTAGGATGGCGTGGAGCGCAGCGATACCCATCGATTCCGGGCACCGACAGCATGGGTATCGCTGCGCTCCACCACATCCTACGTTGGAGGCCCGTCGGCGAGATCGGCGCTGGGGTAGACAAAGAATCTCCTGCGAAAAGCAGGCGTGGAGCTGATTCGGCAAGCACTGCTTTCCTCTGAAAGGCCCTGGCGTGAGGCTTCAAGGAGCGCTGTGTCGTTTCGGGTGAGACGATGAGCGCGGACAGCCCCTCGCCGAGGCCATCCGCAGGACGAGGGCCGAACCCTCAGGACGGTTGCTGCGGAGTGCCCAGCAGCGACTTGCCGGTTTTCTTCTGCCGCTTGGACATGCGCTTTTCGTGCGCGGTTTTCAGCGGCTTCTTCTTCGCTTGTTTCTTCGCGTCGAGACCTTTCATGAGCCTGTCCTCCGACAGACGCCCTCGGGCCGAGAGCTGACTGCTTCAGCATAGTCCCGTGGCAGGCGGCCGTTCAGCCGGCGGTCAGACGCTCCAGCTCGCGGCGCACCATGTTGGCGTAGGGAGGCGGGCTCAGGTGGTACAGCTCGCTGGCCACCCAGGGCAGCCAGCGCGAGCCGAGGTGTTCGCGTTCGGCCAGCAGGCGCCGGGCTTCTGCCTCGGCGCGCTGGGCGTGTTCCTGGTGGTAGTCGGCACGGCTCATCGGTACGGGGCTTCGGCAGAGCGTCAGGTTTTGGAGCAGCTCAGGGTCTGCGGGTCGATGGTGATGCTGGCCAGCGGTTTGGCGTCGCTGCCGGTGTATTCGTGGGTGACGCTCAGGTGGTGCTCGCGGAAGCGCTGCAGCAGCTCGGTCTGCTGGCAGGTGGTGTCTTCGAGCTGCTTCTTCAGGCCGTTCTCGAACTTGGCGCGGGCGCCCAGGTCCATGCTGGCCAGGCTCAGGTTGGAGATGCCGTAGCGGTAATACAGCATCTTCTTCGCCGGGTCGAGTTGCACGCTGTTGAGGGTAGTCACCTTGTCCACCTGGCGCGGCAGGTTGGCTTTGGTCACCTGGTCGAAATAGTCCACCGAGTCCTTGAGGAATTTCGCCTCTTCGGCGGAATCTTCGGCGTGAACGGCAAGGCTGGCGAGCAACAGCAAGGGCAGGGCGAGGCGGGCAAACGGCATGGGGGATTCCTGTACGGCTGATGGGCGTGCTGCGAAGGAGGGTTTCAGTCGGTGCGAAGCCAAGGTATGGCCGGGTACTGACAAGCGTGCGGTGACGGCGCGCTCATGGTCTGTGAGTGTAGAGCACCGTCAGCCGCTGGCCGCTCGCGGGGCCATTCTTTTCCGGGTAGGCTTTCGCGCGGTCATTTCCCCCAACTTTCCCCCAACTTTCCCGCAGGTTTCTGTCCCGTCATGATCGAACTGAGCCAACTCGACCTCACCACTGACTCCGCTGCGCAACGCGTGGTAAAGGACGAAACCGTCACCGTCGAATTCGCCACCGCAGCGGGAGAGTTGATCAGCCTGGAAGGCCCTAACCGGTACGCCGTGGGTGACGCGATCATCAGCGGCGCGACCGGTGAGCGCTGGGTCGTCTCCCGCGAGCGCTTCGATCCCAAGTACCGGCCTGCCGAGGCGACGCTCGCCCATGGCGAGCCGGGCGCCTATCGCAACATCCCCAGCCCGGTGCTCGCCCGGCGTATGGACGAGCCCTTCACCCTGCTGCGCTCGGCGGGTAGCGACCGCCTCACCGGCGCGGCCGGCGACTGGGTCATGCAGTACGCTCCCGGCGATTACGGCGTGGTGAAGGCCGAGCGCTTCGCCAAGGTCTATCGCCTGGCCGAGTAATCCTTCCCCGCGCTGGCCTCCATCGGCCGTCAACGGCTATGGTCTGTGCTGGCCGGCGCTCTGCGTCGCACTTTTGTTGCAACTTTGCCGGCGTTGCGCGGGTCCACCCTGCAGCCGCCGGCGGGCGGGACGCTCATCGGGAGGACGGTGCGGGATGCGATTCATGGACATGCGCGGGCTCAGTCTGGGGCCCTGGAAACTGATCCGCCTGACGGTGAAGGAATTTCTCGATGACGAGATGTCCACCTATGCCGCCGCGCTGGCCTACCAGGGCTTGTTCTCGCTGTTTCCCTTCCTGCTGTTCCTCATCGCATTGCTGGGTTTCCTGCACCTGCCCGAGTTCTTCGACTTCCTCCGCCAGCAGGCCAATTACGTGCTGCCGAGTCAGGCACTGGAGCTGGTCAATCCGGTGATCGACCAGCTGCAGCAGCGCCAGGGCGGGCTGCTGTCCATCGGTATCGTGGTGGCGCTGTGGTCGTCCTCGGCGGCGGTGCGTTCGCTGATGATCGCCCTCAACGCCGCCTATGACGTGCGCGAGGGGCGCCCGGCGTGGAAGCGCATTCCGTTGTCGCTGTTCTACACCTTCGGCCTGGTGGCCATGCTGATGCTGATCGCCGCGCTGATGATCCTGGGGCCGCAGGTGATGGGCTGGATCGCCGCCAAGGTGGGGCTGGAGGACTTCGTGGTGATCCTCTGGAGCATCCTGCGCTGGCCGGTGATCGTGCTGCTGATGATGATGGCGGTGGCGATCATCTACTACGTCACGCCCAACGTGCAGCAACGCTTTCGCTTCATCACCCCCGGCTCGGTGCTCGCCGTGGTGCTGTGGATTTCCGCCTCGCTGGGCTTTGGCTACTACGTGAAGAACTTCGCCGACTACAACGCCATGTACGGCAGCGTCGGGGCGATCATCGTGCTGCTGCTGTACTTCTACATCTCGTCGGCGGTGCTGCTGCTGGGCGCGGAACTCAACGCGGTGATCGAGCACCATCTGCCCCACGGCAAGGATGCCGGCGAAAAGACCTTCGACCCGGCCGCGCCGGCGCCGGAGGAGGGTTAGGGTCGTACCGATTGGCCTGCGACGGCGGGCGGCTCGCTGAGCAGGGCGTCGACCAGCGCGGTGGCCTTCTCGAAGGACGGGTAGCCGCTCCGGGCGACATCCAGGCTGCCGTAGGCGTTTTTGTAGCGCTGGGCCTTCTGCGGATTGGCCTGGTCCACCAGGAAGGGTTCCGACCAGATCTTGTAGAGCAGCGCCACGGCGTAGGGTTGGCCGGCATCGGCGGCCTTCTCCAGCAGCGGCAGCACTTCGTCCACCTGCGGGCCTTCCTTGATCTTCAGCAGCGCCATGTAGAAGCTCGCCTCGCCGCGCTTGTCCCTCTCCAGGGCGCGGCTGAGCAGGGCATCGGCCAGTTCGTAGTTGGCCAGGTCGCCGCTGGCGATCAGCATTTTCGCCTGCAGCATGTCGTTCTGGTAGAGCAGGCGCTCCTGGCGACAGGCCTCGCCGCTCAGCGGTTCGTCGCAGGGGCTGGTGGCGGATGTGGAGCAGCCGGCCAACAGCAGTGGCAGGGCCAGAGCGGCCAGAATACAAGGGGTGTGTGGCTTGCCCATGCAAGTCCCTCGGGGGCGAGTGTCAGGGGGGCGACCGGGCAGTGGGCGCGCCGGTTCTGCTCATTGGCGAACAGCATAGCCGCTACGCGTCAGAGAGCTTCGAAACCGGGCAGGCGCGGCAGGCGCTCGATGAGGAAATCGATCAGCGCGCGGGTTCGGGCCGGCAGAAATTGCCGCGAAGGAAACAGCAGGCTGGCCTCCTGGGTTGGCCCGTGCCACTGCGCAAGGATGCGTCGCAGGCTGCCGTCGGCCAGCAGGTCGGCCACCAGCCAGGCGGGCGTCAGGCCGAAGCCGGCGCCCTGGCAGTAGCTCTCGCGGATCGCCAGGGAGCTGTTCACCGTGTAGCGGCTGCGGGTGGCGAGATTGAGCTCGCGGCCATCGACGTGGCGCAGCAGCAGGTTCTGCCCGGCGTCGAGCCAGGCGAAGCGCAGATAGTCGGCCAGCGGCAGGTCTTCGGGACCGTTCAGTTGTGGCAGACGGGCGAGCCACGCGGGAGCGGCCACCAGATACCGTGGCGAGCGGGCCAGTGGGCGGGCGATCAGGTGATCGGGCAGTTCGCCACCCAGGCGCAGGGCGAGGTCGATACCTTCCTCGGCGAGGTCGACGAAGCGGTCGTTGAGCAGTAGCTCCACCTCGACTTCCGGGTGCCTCTGCATGAACTCCAGCAGCAGTGCGTTCAGGCGCAGCACGCCCAGGCTTACTGGTGCGCTGACGCGGAGGCGGCCGCGCACCTGCTCGGTCTCGCCACGGGCTTCGCTGACGCCCTCGGCATAGCTCTCCAGCGTCTGCCGGGCGTGCTCGTAGAAGCGCCGGCCCTGCTCGGTAGGCTGCACGCGGGTGGTGCTGCGGATCAGCAGTTGTGCGCCGACCTGGCGCTCCAGCGCCGCCATGGTCTTGCTCACCGTCGGCTGGCTGCTGCCGGCCTCGCGGGCCACAGCGGAAAGACTGCCCAACTCCACCGCGCGGACGAAACAGTGCAACGCCTTGAGGGTATCCATGTCCTATTCGCTTATCGAATGGCGGGTCTGCAAATATGCCGTCTACCGTGGTGATTGGGAATGGCCGAGCCTATGGCCTAACCCACCACTGATGTCGAGGACCACCATGAAAAGATTGCTGCTCGCCGCCCTGATCACCCTGGCCCTGCCGCAGGCGCAGGCCGAAGAAGGACACTGGCAGGCCACCTGGAGCTCTAGCCCGCAGCGCACCTGGGGCAAGGAAGTACCGCTGCCGCTGGGTGTGCCGCCGGTTATCGGCAACCACACGCTGCGGCAGAGCGTGAAGCTCAGCCTGGGTGGCCAGCGCGTGCGCATCGGGCTGTCCAATGCCTATGGCAGCCAGCCGGTGGCCATCGGCGGTGTTGCCGTGGCACTTGCGACGTCTGCCGGGCAGCTCGATGGCCCGAGCCGGCGCCTGACTTTCGCCGGCCAGCCCACGGCCTACATCGCGCCGGGCGCCGAGCTGCTCAGCGATCCGCTGGACCTGGCCGTCCCGGCGCTGGGCGAGCTGGCGGTGTCGATCTACCTGCCGCAGCCAACCGCTATCGAGGGCTTCCACTGGGACGGCAAGCAGCGCGTCTACGGCGCTCCCGGCGAACAGCTCGATGCCGCACGGTTGCCGGCCGACGGCCAGATGGAGGCGCGCCTGTACCTCTCGGACGTACTGGTGGAAACGCCCGAACCGCGCCCGGTGGTGGCGGTGCTCGGCGACTCGATTACTGACGGCCGTGGCGCCAGCCTGGACGGCAACCAGCGTTGGCCGGACGTGCTGGCGCAGCGGCTGGCGGCGCGTGACGTGGGCGTGATCAATGCCGGCATCTCCGGCGCGCGGCTGCTCTCCGACGGCATGGGGCAGAGCGCACTGGTGCGGATGCAGCGCGATGTGTTGGGCAAGCCAGGGGTCAAGGCGGTCATCGTGCTGCTGGGGATCAACGACATCTCCTGGCCCGGCAGCACCTTCGCGCCGAACAACCCGCTGGTGCAGTACGAAGACCTGCTTGCCGGCTACCGGCAATTGATCGCCCAGGCCCATGTGCGGGGCGTACGCATCATCGGCGCGACTCTTCTGCCGTTCGAGCGCGCCCTCAGCGGCTCGCCGATCGAGAACTACCATGCGGCCAACAAGGAAGCGCTGCGCCAGCGGGTGAACCAGTGGATTCGCCAGAGCGGGGAGTTCGATGCGGTGCTGGACCTGGATGCGCACCTGCGCGATCCCGCCCACCCGCTGCGCCTGCTGCCGGCCTACGACAGCGGCGACCACCTGCACCCCAGCGATGCGGGGGACCGGGCAATGGCGGAGAGCGTGGATATCGATGCGTTGCTCAAGGGCGTCCTGTAGGGGCAACTGTCTTTTTTCCGGCAACCATGTGCCGACGTTTCCCCCTCACCCCAGCCCTCTCCCTCAGGGAGAGGGGGCTGATCGCGCCGGCTGATGCTGTGGTTTCATCCTGCACTGAACGGTCCCCTCTCCCGCTTGCGGAAGAGGGTTAGGGTGAGGGGCTCTTTATCTCGTAAGGGCGGGCCATGCCCGCGACCCGCCTGACGCCCGCATTGCCGGAAAGGAGCCTCGGCTGCCGCCTCAACTACCGAATGCAGGCCCGATGCTGTCGTCGTCCATGCCGCGCTCCAGCTTGATCTTCAACGCCAGGTCGGTGCGCGAATCAGCGAACTTCAGTGCGTCGGCCACGCTCACTCGGCCTTCCTCCAGCAGCCTGTAGAGGCTCTGGTCGAAGCTCTGCATGCCGCTTTCCAACGCGCGCTCCACCGCGCCCTTGAGCTCGGGCAGTTCGTCGCGCTGGATGATGCCGCGAATGTGCGGTGTGCCCAGCACCAGCTCCACCGCCACGGCGCGGCGCTGGTGCGAGCCGGGCACCAGGCGCTGGCCGACCAGCGCGAGGATGTTCTGCGACAGGTCGGCCAGCACTTGCGGGCGCGCCTCGTCGGGGAAGAAGCGGGTGATACGCTCGATGGCGTGGCGGCAACTGGTGCCGTGCAGGGTGGCGACACACAGGTGGCCGGTCTCGGCATAGTGCAGCGCGTGCTGCATGGTGGCGGCGTCGCGGATTTCGCCGAGCATGATCACGTCCGGCGCCTCGCGCAGTACGTTGCGCAGAGCATCCTCGTAGCTGTGAGTATCCAGGCCGACCTCGCGCTGATCGATGATCGACTTCTTGTGCGTGTGGAGAAACTCGATGGGGTCTTCGATGCAGACGATGTGCCCGGAGCGGTGGCGGTTGCGGAAATCCAGCATGCTCGCCAGGGTCGTCGACTTGCCTGCGCCGGCCGCGCCGATCACCAGGATCAGCCCACGATCCTGCATCGCCAGCTTGTCGAGGATTGACGGCAGGCCGAGCGCGGTCACGTCCGGGATCACCTGCTTGATCAGGCGCACCACCATGGCCACTTCGCCGCGCTGGAAGTAGATGTTCGCGCGGAAACGCCCCACGTTTGGCACGCTCAGCGCCAGGTTCATTTCCAGGTCGCGCTCGAAGTCCTGCGCCTGTGCCGGCGACATCAGCTGCCAGGCCAGGGTCTTCACCTCGCCGGGGCCGAGCACGCGCTCACCCACCGGCTGGCTGTGGCCCTCGACCTTCAGGTGCGGCGGCGCACCGACGCTGAAGAACATGTCCGAGCCGCCCTGTTTCGGCAGCAGGGCCAGGTAGCTGAAAACGTCGGGGAGGGAAGTGTCGCTCATGGAACCATCCTTAGATTGCGAGAGGGCGCAACTGCATTGAGCCTAGTTGCAATGCCGGACGGGAGCCTAGGGGAGGCCGTGGCACGTCGTGTTGACGTGCCGCAGTTTCAGGTCGACAGCTGGTTGGCGAACTGGCCCACGGCGTTGACCACGCGCTGGGCGCTGTCCTGGATCTCGATGATCACCGTGCCGGCCTGACCGGAGAGTTCCAGGCCCAGCTCGGCTTGTTGCTTGCCGCGATCGATCATCGCCACGGCCTGGCCGGCCAGTTGCTGGTTCTGCGCTACCACGCGGGTGATTTCCTCGGTGGCGGCGCTGGTGCGCGAGGCGAGCTGGCGAACCTCGTCGGCGACCACCGCGAAGCCGCGGCCCTGATCGCCCGCGCGGGCCGCTTCGATGGCGGCGTTGAGGGCCAGCAGGTTGGTCTGGTCGGCGATGCTGCGGATGCTCTGCACCAGCGCACCGATGGCCAGGGACTGGCGGTCAAGCGCCTCGATGCCCTGGGTTGCCTCCTGCATGCGGTCGGCCAGTTCGCGCATCACGTCGACCGTCTGCTGGACCACGGCCGCGCCTTTGGTTGCGCTGTTGTCAGTGCTCTGCGAGGTGTCGAAGGCAATGGTCGCCGCCTCGGCCACGGCGTTCTCGCGGCGCACCTGTTCGGTGATCACGGTGGCGAACTTCACCACTTTGTAGAGGCGGTCGTGGGCGTCGATGATCGGGTTGTACGAGGCTTCCAGCCAGACTTCGTGGCCACGGCTGTCGATGCGTTTGAAGCGGCCGGTGACGAACTCGCCGCGGCGCAGCTTGGCCCAGAAGGCCTCGTAGTTCGACGAGTTGTATTCGGCGGGCTCGCAGAACATCCGGTGATGCTTGCCCTGGATTTGCGTCAGGCCGTAGCCCATGGCGTTGAGGAAGCGGTCGTTGGCGGTGAGTACTTCGCCCAGCAGGTTGAATTCGATCACCGCGGTGGAGCGTTGTAGCGCCTCGATCAGGTTCTCGTGCTCGCGCGAGTTCTCGATGGTACGGGTGAGGTCGCTGGCGTAGATCGAGATGCGCTGGATCTTCCCGGCGCTGTCGTGCACCGGCTGCAGGATCGAGCGCAGCCAGGCCTCCTCGCCGTTGCCGCGGAGCAGGCGGATCACCCCGGCCAGGTGCTCGCCGCGCTCGATGGCGTGCTTTACCTTCAAATGGAAGTCCAGCCCGCGTACATGGTCGGGAATCAGGTCCAGCAGCGGACGGCCCTTGAGCTGCTCCCCGCGATGGAGCATTTCCTTCTCGAAGTTGGTGTTCACCGATTCGATGCGCCCTCGGGGGTCGAGGAACAGCACGAGCATTTCCTCGTCGAGGCTGGCGCGGATCTCCTCCACGGAGGCGAGCTCTTCACGCAGGGCGGCCAGCTCCTGCTTCAAACGCGAGTTGAACATGCGGCGGCTTTCTCTAGTGGTGAGGCACGAAGGCTATTGCCGATTCGTTTCACCCATTGCATCGGCCAAACCGCTCGCGACTTTAGCCCGGATTGATCGTCGTAGCCCGCATGCTGCAAGGTCTGGCGCCCGTTTTCAGACGATGTTGCAAACCATCCTGGCGATGGCCTCATCGTCGAGGCGCTCAACCCCAAGACCGTGTTGCTGCTCGGCGTGTTGAGGCGGGGGGGGGGGCGGCCAACGACTGATACCGCGTGTGCGCGGCTGGATAGGGGTGGTGCTGGGAGTGATGCTGGTGGCGCGGGGAGGGCGGGCAAGCGGGTGAAGCAGCGCCGCCCCCGGAGACGGGCGCGGCGCAGGCGAAGCGGATCAGTCCTCGCGGCTGGTCACTTCCACCAGGTGGTAGCCGAACTGGGTCTTCACCGGACCCTGGACGACGTTCAGCGGGGCGCTGAACACGACCTGGTCGAATTCGCGAACCATCTGGCCCGGGCGGAAGGTGCCCAGGTCGCCGCCGCTCTGGCCGGACGGGCAAGTGGAGTTGTCGCGTGCCACCTGGGCGAAGTCGGCGCCGCCTTCGATGGAAGCTTTGAGTTCATTGCACTTGGCTTCGCTGGAAACCAGGATGTGACGGGCGGATGCACGGGCCATGGGATAACTCCTGAACAGGCAGTAAGAAAGGGCGAAGCCTAGCTGATTCCGTGGCTGAACCCAATGCCAGGTTGTCTGACAGCAGGCTGATGTAGGAGCGAGCTTGCTGGCGAACCGCCCAGCTTCCAAATCGCCGGTAAGTCCGTTCGCGAGCAAGCTCGCTCCTACAGGCCGCTGCCAGGGTGGGACGCGCGTAGGAGCGGATTCATCCGCGATGGACCTCGCCCAGATGGAGGACGTGCCAGCGGCAAGCGATCGCGGACGGAGTCCGCTCCTACGCCTGATCCGTCAGGCCTTGGCGTCCAGCACTTCGCTCAGGTGCTGCAGGTAGCGCTGCACATCGGCCTCGATGTTCGGACGCTTCATCACGTCCACGCTGAGGAAGGTCGGCAGCGGGCTCATGCCCAGGAACTGGTTGGCCTTGTGGAAGGGGAAGTACACCGCGTCCACGCCCTTGCCCTCGAAGAAATCAGTCGGATCGTCAAAGGCCTGCTGCGGCGCGTTCCAGGTGGCCGAGATCATGTACTGCTTGCCCTGCAGCAGGCCGCCGCTGCCGTACTTCTGCGAAGCGTCGGAACGGGTGCGGCCGTCGTTGGCGTAGAGGCTGCCGTGGCCGGCGGTGAACACCTCGTCGATGTACTGCTTGACCGTCCAGGGCGCGCCCATCCACCAGCCGGGCATCTGGTAGACGATGACGTCGGCCCAGAGCATCTTCTGCACTTCTTCCTGGATGTCGTAGCCGCCGTCGATGAAGGTTTCCTTCACGTCGAAACCGGCGCGGTCCAGATGGGCGATGGCGGCTTCGTGCAGGGTCGCGTTGTAGCGGCCTTCGGAGTGGGCGAACTGTTTGCCGCCATTGATCAGCAGAATCTTTTTCATGGTGTGAGCTCCGCAAGTCAGAAATTCGATGGCGGCAGAATATCGGGCGAAGCAGGGCGGAAAAACCCGTTTTCGGACAAAGGATACGTGCGTGAGAATCAAGAATGACGAGGATTGATTTGCGTCAGCATAAGGCAATCCTTCCCCACTTCAGGAGCGCCAACCTGTGTACGCCTTCATCCTCCAGGCCCATACCCGCCCGGAAAAAGCCGAAGCTTTCGAGAACCTCTTCCGGACTTACCTGACCCCCAGCCGCGCCGAAGACGGCTGCATCCAGTACCACATGCTGCGCGACGCCAGCGACCCGACCCTGTTCACCTTCTTCGAGGTCTGGCAGAGCCGTGAGCACCTGGCCATTCACACCGCGCTGCCGCACATGCGGGAGTTCCATGAGCGGCGCATGGAATACCTGCGCCGCGATTTCGCTGTCCAGAAGGTCGAGGTGATGCCGCCGCGCTGATCGACGCTCAGGCCACCACCTTGTTGCGCCCCGCCGCCTTGGCCTTGTAGAGGTTGGCGTCCGCCGCGTCGATCAGCGCCTCGATGCTCTCCGCTGCCGTGTCCGACGTGCTGGCCACACCGATGCTGAGGGTCACCACGCCACGGTCACCCTTGGCGTGGGGCAGCGCGGTTTCCTCTATCTCGCGGCGGATCGACTCGGCAATCCGTGCGGCGGCGGCGGTGTCGCAGCCGGGGAGGATCATCACGAACTCTTCGCCGCCGTAACGTGCCGCGCCGTCTTCCTCGCGGCGACAGCCTTTCCCCACCAGGTGCGCGACGTTGATCAACGCCAGGTCGCCGCGCGGGTGCCCGTAGTGGTCGTTGTAGGCCTTGAACTGGTCGATATCCATCATCAGCACCGCCAACTGGCCGTCACCCGCGCGGCGGCGCTGCCATTCCCGCTGTGCCTTCTGGTCGAACCAGCGGCGGTTGTGCAGGCCGGTCAGCGGGTCGGTGTCGGCCTGCGTGCGTAGCCGGCTTTCCTGGGCATCGCGGCGGCGCAGGTGGCGGGTCAGGCGATAGGCGAAGAACAGCGTCATTGCGTTGATCGCCAGCAGCAGGCCGCTGGTGATCCAGGTGCGCGCCGTCCAGGTATGGAAGATGGCCTTACGGCCCAGCTCCACCGACACCACCGCCGGGTAATCACCGATGCGCCGGTAGCCGCGCCAGTAAGCGTCGGGGGTGTTCGCCTGCTGGCGGAAGGTTTCGACCTCGCCGCTGGCGACGAAGGCCTCGAAGGTCTGGCGTTCGTCCGCGCTGGAGCGCTTGGGCTCCGCTGGCCATTGGGCCAGGACGCTGCCGTCGAGCAGGCGGATGGAGACATCGCCGAGCTCGCCCAGGTCCAGCCCACGCACGAAGGATTCCATGTGCCGCAGTTCCTTGATCGCGGCCACCACACCGACGAACTGGCCGTTCGCATCCAGTACGGCGCGGCTGAGGGCGGTGCTTTCCGAGGCACCGGGGTAGGACGGCAGGAACGGCCGACTGAGGAACTGCCGGCCCGGATTGTCCCGCGCCGCCTGGAAGTACTCGCGTTCGGACAGGTCGCGGCGCAACTCGCCGGCATGGTTCAGGTCCATCAGCAGTTGGCCGTTGGCATCGGTCACAACCAGCGTGCCGGATTGCACGGAGCCGGCGGCGTGGCCCTGCACCAGTTCCTGCAGGATCTGCTGGGTGAGCGCCGGTGTCGCCGGGCCGGTCAGCACATTGGAGAGGGTCTGCAGGGTTTGCGCGTGCACGTCCAGGTCACGGTGGAACTCGCGCTCTACCAGCAGCAGGGTGTTCTTGCCGCTGGCGTGGGCATAGGCCAGCGCATCCTCCTTCATTTGCAGCATGTGCCAGCCGGTCAGCAGCGTGGCGAGTACCGCCAGGAGGAAGATGAAGCAGAACACTCGAACGGGTTTGAGCACCACGCCAACCTCCGAAAATGACTTCATATATCTGAGTCTTTGGGGGTGGCGGGCGGGGTTCAATCGCTGTTGGGGACTCCTTTGTCCTATGTCAGGCTCCCCGGAAATTCTCCCTGGTCTGGCAGGGCAAACGTTGCCGACTTTTACGGCGAAGGGAGCCCGCGCCCGCCAGCCGCAGCCAAACGCCGAGAAATCCCGCATCATTGAGCCCTTCTCGACCCTCGGAGCCGTCCATGCCCAATCAGCCGTTCCTTCTGCGTAGCCTGCTGTTGTCGCTCGGCCTGCTGGCCGTTGCCGATGCCGGCGCGGCCGACCAGGACCAACTGCTCGAAGCCATCAACGCCTACCGCGGCGACGTGCAGTCCTGCGCCGGGCAGGCTTCCCAGGTGCTGCCGCCGCTGTCGCCGGACCCGCGCCTGGCGCTGCCGGCCTCGGCGGGGGAGTGGAAGGCCGCGTTGAACCAGGCCGGTTACCCGATGAGCAGCGTGCGTATGCTCAGCCTTACCGGCCCGCGCGATGTGACGGCCGCCATGAAGGCGCTGCAGGAGAGCTTTTGCCAGGTACTGCTGGACCCGCAGTTCGTCGACGTCGGCATCGTCCGCGAGGGCGACGACTGGCGCGTGCTGCTCGGCCGCCCGCTGCTGCAGGGCAAATTGGGTACCTGGGAAGCAGAGGGCCAGCAACTGCTGCAGGCGATCAACGCCGCGCGCGGCAAAGGGCGCCAATGCGGCAACCAGGCCTTCGGGCCGACAGGCGCACTGAGCTGGAACGCGACCCTGGGCGGCACTGCCGAAGCCCACAGCCGTGACATGGCCAACAACAACTACTTCGACCACAAGGGCCGCGACGGCAGCACGCCGGGCGACCGCGCGGAACTGAACGGCTACGCCGGCCAGCGCATCGGCGAGAACATCGCCGCCGGCCAAGGCAATGCACAGAAGGTGGTGGACAGCTGGCTGGCCAGCCCCGGCCATTGCGCCAACCTGATGAACCCGCAGTACAGCGAACTGGGCGCGGCCTACGCGGCGGACCCGAAGAGCGACGCAGGCATCTACTGGACGGCGATGTTCGGCTCGCCCTGAGCCGTCATCAACCGTTGCTGACAGCGCCCGGCTCGCCGCCCTGACGCTTCACTTTCGCCGCGAGGATGGCCGAATCGACGGCCGCCAGCGTGCCCGAGGCCGCCGGGAGTTCGAGCACGCCGCTTTCGGCTAGCGTGGAGACGCGCTCGCCGCTGTCCAGGGTGAACTCCACGAACGCCAGGTGCTCCGCCCAGGAGCGATAGCGCCGCACCATGAACAGGCTGTGGCGGCTGCGCACCTCGCGAATCTTCTCCAGGGCGATCTGCCGGTGGCTTTCCTTGCCGCACAGCACCAGCTCGCCCTTGTCGATGAAGGCCGGCTCGGCCCGCGCGACCCTCCGCCACTCGATAGCGAAGCGCCAGCCGAGCAGCAGCAGGCAGAGGGGTAGGGCGGAGAACAGGCTGACCACGCCGCTGAACATCTTGATCAGGGTAAAGGTGATCATCGCCAGCAGGATCAGCAGGGTGACGGCACGATAGAAATGGACGTTGTCGAACTCGGTCTGGGGCAAGAACCGGACATCCATGCGCATATTTCCTCGGCGACTGCGAAACGTCTTTCAGCCTGACTTTTTAGCAGACTGCGCGGTGCTTGCCACGCGAGGCAGTTCACGCCGTCACGCCGTCCCCAAAAGAAAAACCGGCGCCTGGGCGCCGGTTTCTCATCTGCCGTGCGGCGAGTCGCTGCGACTCGCTGCCCGAACCTTGCACTCAGTGCGGCTGGTTCAGGGTCAGGCGCATCTGGCGGTTCACATCCTTGTACAGCAGGTAGCGGAAGCGGCTGGGGCCGCCGGAGTAGCAGGCCTGCGGGCAGAAGGCGCGCAGCCACATGAAGTCGCCGGCTTCCACCTCGACCCAGTCCTGGTTCAGGCGGTACACCGCCTTGCCTTCCAGCACGTACAGGCCGTGTTCCATCACGTGGGTCTCGGCGAACGGAATCACGCCGCCCGGCTCGAAGTTCACGATGTTCACGTGCATGTCATGGCGCATGTCGGCCATGTCGACGAAGCGGGTGGTGCTCCAGCGGCCTTCGGTATCCGGCATCACGCGCGGCTCGATGTCCTGCTCGTTGGTGACGAAGGCTTCGGGCAGCGGTACGCCGTCGACTTTCTGGTAGTGCTTGCGGATCCAGTGGAAGCGGGTGTGCTGGCCGCTGGTGTTGCGCACCTTGTAGTCGGCGCCCGGCGGAATGAACGCGTAGCCGCCCGCCTGCATCTGGTGCACTTCACCCTGCAGGGTCAGGGTCAGCTCGCCTTCGACGATGAACAGCACCGCTTCGGCGTTGATGTCCTGCTCGGGCTTGTCGCTGCCGCCCTGGGGCGCCAGTTCGACGATGTACTGCGAGAAGGTCTCGGCGAAGCCCGACAGCGGGCGGGCGATGACCCACATGCGCATGTTGTCCCAGAAGGGCAGGTGACTGGTGACGATGTCACGCATCACGCCCTTGGGGATCACGGCATAGGCTTCGGTGAACATGGCGCGGTCGGTGAGCAGCTCGGTCTGTGCCGGGTGCCCGCCGTGCGGCGCGTAATAGCTGGATTTGGCCATGGGGTACTTCCTCATTGTTGTCTTGCTGCCCGGCGCGTGCGGCGCCGTGGTGAGCAATTTGTGCAGAGCGGCGCGCTGGGAGCGCTGGCCGTCGCTGGAAACCACAATATCCAGCGGCGTGTTCATGCACAAATTAAATGTTGGAATCCGCTGTATTCGATTTGTGAATGTTTGGGGAAGGCACTCAAGCACGCGTGTCCTGCGCCAGAACCCGCGACAGCACCCGTGCCAGCTCCTTCACCATCGGGTCAACCGTCGGCCGGTGCAGCAGCGCGACCTCGAACACGTCCACCGAGGGTAGCCCGATATTCTTCGCCAGCACGGCGTGCCCCGCCGTCACCGCGCGCTGCGGCAACAGGCCGATGCCCATGCCGTCGGCGATGGCCGACTGGATGCCGGAAAGGCTCGAACTGGTGAAGCTGATGTGCCAGCGCCGGCCGATGGATTCCAGTGCGGCGATCATCTCGTCGCGGTACACCCCGCGCGGCGGGAAGGTGACGATGGGCAGCGGGTCCAGCTCGATGCAGGCATTCTTCGCGCTATCCACCCAGCGCGTCTTCTCTGGCCAGCAGGCTACCGCCTCGCGGGCGTTCTGCCGCTGCTTGAGCAGCACCAGGTCCAGCTCGCCACGGTCATAGCTGGCGGACAGGTCACGACTCAGGCCGCTGGTGACTTCCAGCTTCACCTGCGGGTAGCGGCGATTGAAGGCGGCCAACTGCTCGGTGGTGCGCCCGGTGGCGAAGTCATCCGGCACGCCGATACGCACCGTCAACGCCACGGTGGCACCGGACAGCGCCTCGACCATCTCGTCGTTCAGCGCCAGCAGCCGCCGCGCATAACCCAGCAGCGTGTCGCCGGCATCGGTGGGCAGCACATCGCGATTGCCGCGTTCGAGCAGACGATGCCCGGCCATTTCCTCCAGCCGGCGGATCTTCTGGCTGACCGTGGATTGGGTCGAATGCAGGCGCGTGGCCGCCGTGGTGAAACTGCCACAGTCGGCCACCGTGACGATGGCGCGGAGCAGGTCGAGGTCGAAGAGGCGGGTATTCGATTTATCACTGTCGCTCATGGCGGTATCGGATATCTGAATGCTGATACCGCTTTCTAACAGCTCGCCTTGAACCCGGCAAATCACCGGGTGCCGATGGGGCTCAGAAGTCGACGCTCTTCGCCCAGGGATCGTCGACCCTGCTGCCGCGCCGATCGCCCTTGCGGCGGTCGTCTTCGAAACGGATGGTTTGTCGTCGGTCGGCGCTACAGCGCCGATCGCCGTGGCGGGTGTCGATCTGGAACTTCGCCTTGGCCTGCATGGCGGGCGGGGCTTCCATGGGGGATGGCTTGGCCGGTTCCATGGGTACCAGGCTGAGTTCATCGAGGTTCAGGTCATCGAAATTGAAGTCACTGAGGTCGAAATCGTCGTCGAGATTCATCGTGCGTCGCTCCACTGCAATACCCTCAGAGGTGAGCGTAGAACCGTAGTGGCGTTGCGCCGTATCAGCCGACGGACTGCACGTCGGACGTTTCCTTCAGCGCGATCTAGACTCCAGAAGCTGACCCAATCCGGGGGAACCACACGGAGAACGTCACCATGAAACGTCTACCGCTGTCCCTGCCGGTGCTGGCTGCTGTCGCCGCGTTGTCCGGTTGCATGAGCAATGAAGAGTTTCTCGCCTCGAACCAGCCCGCCGCGATCAAGGCCACTGAGTCGCGGGCGAAGTTCGAGCTCAATTGCGAGTCGATTACCAGCAGCGTGCTGTCGAGCAAGGTCACCCAGGTTCGCCGTGCCATGGAGCGCACCGAGTACACCATCGGCGTGCGCGGCTGTAACAAGCAGGCGACCTACATCACCTACTGCCTCAACCCCACCACCTGCAACGCCATCGCCGATACGGCGCGGACCAGTTCGCCGTAAGTCCTGCCGGGATGGGGAGTTTGTGGTCCATCCTGGTTCGCTCTCCCTCTCGCGGTTCAATCCAGCCAGCTATGCCACGCCAGGCGAATGGCGCCGTCCTGCAAGGGCAGCAGCGTCAGGTTCGGGGCCTGGCGCAGGTCGGTGACCAGTTGGCTCCAGGCGGCTGAGTCATCGGAAGGCTCACGGCGCAGGGTGATGCCGAGGTTCTTCAGGGTGGTCGGGTCTGCCAGCAGGGCGTTCACGCGGGCGGACAGCTGATTGTAGGTTGCGGCGTGCATGGGAGGCCTCCGGTTCGGGGTGGATGGAAATACTGTATGTAAATACAGTATTTCTTGTAAAGGCCTGCGTGACTATCGGTAAGGCAGCTTTCTGAAGGAAGTGAAATCGGCAGCTCTGGCGCTGATTTCTGAGCGATCCGGAGCGCATTCCCGGTGCTGGCCCATGGGCGCAGCCCTCGGACGCCGTGAAGTTGAGGGCTCGTTCTCCTCTATCGTCCTGAAAATGGAACGCTAGAGGCGGTTTTTGCCGTCTGGTGGATCAAGGGTGTCGAAATTAATCTTTGTTCCATGCAGTGACGCACTGCGAAGCGAGCCAAAAACCTCCGGCCGAGCCGGCATCCACTGAAAGCAAATCGAGGATTTCACCATGACCAACGCCACCTACAACCGCCTGGACAAAGACAACGCCGTCGTACTGCTGGTCGACCACCAGGCCGGCCTGCTCTCGCTGGTCCGCGATATCGATCCGGACAAGTTCAAGAACAACGTGCTGGCGCTGGGCGACCTGGCCAAGTTCTTCAACCTGCCGACCATCCTCACCACCAGCTTCGAAACCGGCCCCAACGGCCCGCTGGTTCCCGAGCTGAAAGCGCAGTTCCCGGATGCGCCGTACATTGCCCGCCCCGGCCAGATCAACGCCTGGGACAACGAGGACTTCGTCAAGGCGGTGAAGGCCACTGGCAAGAAGCAGCTGATCATCGCCGGTGTGGTGACCGAGGTTTGCGTGGCGTTCCCGGCGCTGTCGGCGCTGGCGGAAGGCTTCGATGTGTTCGTGGTGGCGGATGCGTCCGGCACCTTCAACGAGATGACCCGCGATGCGGCCTGGCGCCGGATGGAAGCGGCTGGCGCGCAGCTGATGACCTGGTTTGGCGTGGCCTGTGAGCTGCACCGTGACTGGCGCAACGATGTCGAAGGGCTGGCGGCGCTGTGCTCGAACCACATTCCGGATTACCGGAATCTGATGACCAGCTACAACGCGCTGACTGGGGGCAAGTAACCGTCTGCTGAAATGAAAACCGGAGCCTCCCGCGAGGCTCCGGTTTTTTTGCTTTTCGTAGGAGCGAGCTTGCTCGCGAACCGCATGACACCGCTGCCTACCTGTAGGAGCAACTGTCTTCTTCTGAAAGTCCGTGCCTGTGTTTTCCCTCTCCCCAGCCCTCTCCCAGAGGGAGAGGGGGCAGATTGTGCCGGCTGACGCCTTGGTTTCAACCGGCGCCGAACCAGTCCCCTCTCCCTTCAGGGAGAGGGTTAGGGAGAGGGCAAACCCTCGCGGCGGACTAACGGACGGCGTAGGAGCGGACTTCGTCCGCGATGTGTCTGCCTCGCTCCGGGTTTCCCGCGTCGCTTCGGCGCGCGCGCGGACTTCTCGTTTCGCCCCCTCGGGCGACCCACTTTGGCAAACGACGGATGGCCGCCCCACCCAAAGTGGGCAAAGGTCTTGCCCCGGACATCCGGTTTTTCGCTTGGGGCGAAAAATTCCCTCGTTGAATCGAAGTTTCAGGGGCACGCCGCGAAGGGCCATCCCTGGCCCATCGCCGCTCTCGCGACATCCATGTCGCTCAACCCCTGAAACTCCGCTTCAACGAGGCCTCCTGAACGGGGCGGTCTGGAGTGCGCTGGTATTTCTCTGGAAGTCTTTCAGAGCCAACGCCAGAGACAAAGCCAGATCGAGGCGTTTGGCTTTTCGTAGGAGCGAGCTTGCTCGCGAACCACTTGGCACTGCTGCCCGCCTGTAGTAGCAGACCTAGTCCGCGATAAGAGTTGCCGACCATATCGAAATCACGGCGAAGCACGAACGTAGGATGGCGTGGAGCGCAGCGATACCCATCGATTCCTGCGCACCGACATCACGTGTATCGCAATTCCTCGGAACGTTGCCCCCCAGTCCACGCCAGCGTTTTCCGGAGACGTTGGCAGGATGCCGTTCGCGAGCAAGCTTGCTCCTACGGTGCAGGCGCGAATCTGTGGCAGGCACAGGGATATGCACGGCCCGCCGCGAAGGATATCGCGGACAAAGTCCGCTCCTACGAAAAGCCACGCCGCACCACTACGCCCCCGCTTTGGCTCTGGCTGTTGCCTTTGATGTCTTCCAGAAAAACATCCACACGCGCCGAAGTGCCCCGTTCAGGAGGCCGAAGGTGATCGGAGTTTCAGGGGGAGAGCGGCATGGATGCCGCGGAAGCCGCGACTGGCCAGGGATGGCCCTTCGTGGGGGGACGCCTAGTTCGGCCCCCTGAAACTCCGAAGAGCCGAGGGTACTTTTCGCGAAGCGAAAAGCCGGATGGCAGGGGCTAGACCTTTGCCCACTTTGGGTGGGGCGGCCATCCGTCGTTTGCCAAAGTGGGTCGCCCGAGGGGGCGAAACAAGAAGCCTGGGCGTACGCCGAAGCGGCGCTGAAACACCCAATCCCAAGCAACAAACCAATACCAGCGCAGAAGCAGACGCCGGCCCTGCCGACGGATCGCGGGCATGGGCTAGGCGCCCCCGCCCGTCCTACAGGGGAATACCGAGCGGTGAAGGGGAAGAGCAGAGCGATGGGTATCGCTCCGCTCCACACCATCCTACGTCGTGCTCTCCGGCCCGGCACTCAGCTCGGGCCAGAGCTGGAAGGGCACCCAGGTCACACCTTGCCATTTCAACACCGACAACGTCTGCATCGCCGCCCGCAGCGTTTCCCGGCGTGGCTCGCCGAGGCCGGCGCGATGCTGGTCCCGCAACGCCGGAATCACATGCAGCGACAACCACTGCCGCACGCTGCGATTCTCCGGATGGAAGTAGTGAATCAGCGCCGCATACACCGCCGATTCGCTGATCAGCAGCTCATCGACGTAATCGCCGCTGCCATCGCGCACCCAGGCGCGGCGGAACTGGTCGTCGTCCAGGTTACGCTCCACGCGCTCGGCCAGCCATGGAACACCGATCAGCCGGCCCAGGTCGTGGGCGCAGAACCAGCACTGGTCTTCCAGCAGCACGGCGCGCAGCAGGCGCTTGTGGCGGATGAATTCGGTGGGGATCAGAAACTCTTCAGACATGGCGCACCTCCGGGAAGGAGGCAGAAGAGGGCGGGTACAGCGAAGCGCCTTCGGGGCGAAGGCTAGGGGTGAAAGGCATATCCATTACCTCTGTGTGATGTGACCAGCTTTCTTAGGGCTGGGTGCCGGGAGCTAAGAAACCCCACACAGAGGGCCGGACGTATTCCCCTTTCGGGTCTTGTATTAGCCCACTCCCGGCGTCGCAGAGGTTTTTCGAGGACGAATGAATCCAGCGTGCTCGAAAAAGCCGCTTAACTTTCGGGAGCGGTCAGGCCGCTGTGTGGCAGGCGTTTCTTAGGCGCCGGTGCGAGGGTAGGGCGATGGCGGTGAAGGGTCAAGCAGAAGTGATGCCCTTCGAATCTTGGAATATCTAATCTTTTAGTGTTGGCTCATGCCGCCTAGGCAGATGAAGACAAAATACATTTCGTTGATAAGGAATTCCCAGAATTTGCTCAGAGGTTGACGGGTGAGTGATTAACTCAATGTGGCCATTGTTCAATTCAATAATCTTTTTAACTCTGTTAAGTCCGACTCCATCCCCTGATTTGCTTAGTTTTTTTGGAATTTCCCCTGAGACACCCTCTTCAAAAATAGCGAGTTTTTCTTTTTCTGATATTTTTATGCTGATCATGTCCATTTCGACAGTGGTATAAGCTCCGCTGTCATGGATGTTGACTTTTAAGTCTGATTTTTGCTTTATGTATTTTGTTGCGTTTTCAATTATGTGATATAGGGCGACGTGAATAGACTCGTAATCGAAAAATGCTGTATGAGAGCTCTCCCCGATTTCTACTCTTACCTCTTTCTCGGTGAAGTCTGGAAAGAAGAGGTAGAATATGTTCATCAGTACTTTATGAGTGTTGTGATACCTGGGGTCAAGAGAAGGAGTGCTCGTGAATAGCTTTTTGAAAACGGAAAATTCCGCTTTCATTGCAGCATTGTGTTTCGCAATTCTTAGTAGTGCTAAGGCTGTATCTCTAGGCTCTTCTTTTACTATTTTTTCTACGAAATCTACATGCGTTCCTGTTCTTCGGCTAATAACGTCCTGTGGAATTAGTGAGTAGACCTCTTGGATGTTGTGTGCGTTTAGAGATGTAAGATTGTGGATTAGTCGTCTGGTATTTGTGTTATGGCGCTCGTTGCTCTCTGATATTATTTCTTTTATTGTTGTTAGGCTGTTTGCTATAGCATCTAACGTCGTCCGAAATTTGCTAGAACTGGCAACGAATTCTCTGTCGTTAGTAAATGCGTACACGGTGCCAAGCTCCCCGATATGAGCGCCGCATCGGGCTCTCCCGTCGGCTATTTTGGTGGAGCTTGTTGTGACGTTAGGAAGCGTCTCTATCTCCTTTTGAAGTAGATTGCAGAATAGTATTTTGTTGTATTTGTCAGTTATTCTATATCTGATTTTCATTTTTGCTCGAGGCTTCCCACTGTGTACTCTTCAACAATCTGTTGGAATTCATACGGTTCGGCGTTTTTTGCTAGGAATGTGTCCGCCTTTCGTAGTGCCTCATGAAACCTATTTCCTTGGGTTTCTGCAGAGTAAATTATAACTTTCTTGGATGGATATTTTTTCTTTACTGCAAGAGCAAGGCCTAGCCCTTCGTCATGGAAACCCATTGCAATGCCGACACCTTGCACATCAATGAATAGTATGTTTGCCTCTGCGATGTCTTGCATATCTAGTGTGTCAGCGTCTTTAATAAGCTTTGTGTGGACCCATCCGCTTCTTGACAGTATTTTTGCTACTTTAAATTTTGTGTCGTCATCAATGAATAGTATTTTTGTTTCGTTCTTGTAATCTTGCAGGGTCTTTGTTATAGGTTGAGCTTCCTTTGTAGTGGTATGCTCCGCCTTTTCTGTGCTTTCAGTGTTGTTGTTGTTGTTGTTGTTGTTGTTGTTGTTGTTAATTGTAATGGCCGGAGAGGACGGTAGCGCCTGTGCTGGTTCAGGCTTTCCTTTCATAATTTGATATATTAAGCCAATTAAGCTAATTCCCGCTCCGCTGAAGAACCATTCTTTATTGGCTATTATCCAGTCCATATTCTCTCCGATTGTGATTGGAAATAAAAAGCCCGCACAAGGCAGGGCTAGATTTTGATCTGATCCCCGACATCCTTGCTGGGTGTTCAATCGAATTTACACTACTGGCCAGTAGCTATCAATGTGGTGATTTAAACTTTTAGCTGGCCTAAGAAAAAGCCCCGCACTAGGCGGGGCTTTTCGTCTTTCTTTATCACTGCCCCAAAATTCCATTTCGGTCTACAGCGTTTCTAATGGTCTTGACTTGCCGTCTTGCTACTACTTCCGTCAGTCCCAGCTCAGCGCGCCGCCAGTCTGGTACTCGATCACGCGGGTCTCGAAGAAGTTCTTTTCCTTCTTCAGGTCCATGATTTCGCTCATCCACGGGAACGGGTTGCTGGTGCCCGGGTATTCCTCTTTGAGGCCGATCTGGGTCAGGCGGCGGTTGGCGATGAACTTGAGGTAGTCCTCCATCATCGCGGCGTTCATGCCCAGTACGCCACGCGGCATGGTGTCGCGAGCGTATTCGATTTCCAGTTGGGTGCCCTGGAGGATCATCTGGGTGGCCTCGTCCTTCATCTGGGCATCCCACAGGTGCGGGTTTTCGATCTTGATCTGGTTGATCACGTCGATGCCGAAGTTCAGGTGCATGGATTCGTCGCGCAGGATGTACTGGAACTGCTCGGCAGTGCCGGTCATCTTGTTGCGGCGGCCCATGGAGAGGATCTGGGTGAAGCCGCAGTAGAAGAAGATGCCTTCCAGAACGCAGTAGTAGGCGATCAGGTTGCGCAGGAACTGGCGGTCGGTCTCAGGAGTACCGGTTTCGAACTTGGGATCGGAGATCGAGCGGGTGTACTTGAGGCCCCAGGACGCCTTCTTAGCGACCGAAGGAATCTCGTGGTACATGTTGAAGATTTCGCCCTCGTCCATGCCCAGCGATTCGATGCAGTACTGGTAGGCGTGGGTGTGGATCGCTTCCTCGAAGGCCTGGCGCAGGATGTACTGGCGGCATTCGGGGTTGGTGATCAGGCGGTAGACGGCCAGCACCAGGTTGTTGGCGACCAGGGAGTCGGCGGTGGAGAAGAAGCCGAGGTTGCGCATGACGATGCGGCGCTCGTCTTCGCTGAGGCCGTCCTTGCTCTTCCACAGGGCAATGTCGGCGTTCATGTTCACTTCCTGGGGCATCCAGTGGTTGGCGCAACCATCCAGATACTTCTGCCAGGCCCAGTCGTACTTGAAGGGTACGAGCTGGTTGAGGTCGGCGCGGGCGTTGATCATCTGCTTGTCGCCGACTTGTACGCGGGCGGCGGAGCCTTCCAGATCGTCCAGGCCTTCCTGGATGTCCAGGGCGTCGAGGGCCTGCTTGGCGCGGGCAACGGCGTCGGAGTCGTTGGCGGATACGGCGCGCGCTTCTTCGACGGAACCGGCGGCGTCGGCGTCGAGTTTTTCAGCGTTCTGCGCGGCGGCCTGGGCGACTGCCGGGGCGGCCTTGGCTTCGGTGGCGTCTTCTTTGTCGAATTCGTCCCAGCTCAGCATGGGGGTCCTCTCCTGGTGGGCCGCTCTGGGGCGGCCTGATGTCTGGTGGCGTGTGGTGCACGCTAAGAGCTTGTGCGTCTTCCGTCATGCGCGGTGCGCGGCGGAGGAGGCTGTTGTTCTGTAAGGAGGAGGGGCCTTGAAAAGCCCCTCACCCTAGCCCTCTCCCAGGGGGAGAGGGGACAGTCCGTGCGGTCTGCCGTTTCGGTGTCAGCGCCGCTTTCGCGGCGCGCTCACCTTATTGGCAGGCTTCGCAGTCGGGGTTGTCGATGCTGCAGGCTTGCGGCACCGGAGCCGGCTGCGGCTCGGCAGCGGCGGCTTGCAGGCCGTCGTTGCCACCGGCCGATACGGCGTTGAGCTTGCCGGTGTTGATGGTGGACTTCTCGGTGCTGGTCGCGGCCAGGGCACGGAGGTAGTAGGTGGTCTTCAGACCACGGAACCACGCCATGCGGTAGGTCACGTCGAGCTTCTTGCCCGAGGCGCCGGCGATGTAGAGGTTCAGCGACTGCGCCTGGTCGATCCACTTCTGGCGGCGGCTGGCGGCGTCGACGATCCACTTGGTCTCGACTTCGAAGGCGGTGGCGTACAGGTCTTTCAGGTCTTGCGGGATGCGCTCGATCTGCTGCACGGAGCCGTCGTAGTACTTCAGGTCGTTGACCATGACCGGGTCCCACAGGCCACGAGCCTTGAGGTCGTGAACCAGGTAGGGGTTGATCACGGTGAATTCGCCGGAGAGGTTCGATTTCACGTACAGGTTCTGGTAGGTCGGCTCGATGGACTGCGATACGCCGGTGATGTTGGCGATGGTCGCGGTCGGCGCGATGGCCATGATGTTCGAGTTACGGATGCCTTTCTGTACGCGGGCACGGACCGGAGCCCAGTCGAGGGATTCGGTGAGGTCGACGTCGATGTACTTCTGGCCACGGGCTTCGATGAGGATCTGCTGGGAGTCCAGCGGCAGGATGCCCTTGGACCACAGGGAGCCGTCGAAGGTCTCGTAGGCGCCGCGCTCGTCGGCCAGGTCACAGGAAGCCTGGATGGCGAAGTAGCTCACCGCTTCCATGGACTTGTCGGCGAACTCGATGGCCGCGTCGGAACCGTAGGCGATGTGCTGCAGGTACAGGGCGTCCTGGAAGCCCATGATGCCGAGGCCTACCGGGCGGTGCTTGAGGTTCGAGTTGCGAGCCTGCGGGACCGAGTAGTAGTTGATGTCGATAACGTTATCGAGCATGCGCACGGCGGTCTTCACGGTCTTCTCAAGCTTGGCGGTGTCCAGCTTGCCGTCGACGATGTGGTTGACCAGGTTGATCGAGCCCAGGTTGCAGACTGCGATCTCGTCCTTGTTGGTGTTCAGGGTGATCTCGGTGCACAGGTTCGAGCTGTGCACGACGCCCACATGCTGCTGCGGGCTGCGCAGGTTGCACGGGTCCTTGAAGGTCAGCCACGGGTGGCCGGTCTCGAAGAGCATCGAGAGCATCTTGCGCCACAGGTCTTTGGCCTGGATGGTCTTGAACAGCTTGATCTTGCCGTACTGGGTCAGGGCTTCGTAGTACTCGTAGCGCTCTTCGAAGGCCTTGCCGGTCAGGTCGTGCAGGTCCGGCACTTCGGACGGCGAGAACAGGGTCCACTGGCCGTCGTCGAACACGCGCTTCATGAACAGGTCGGGAATCCAGTTCGCGGTGTTCATGTCGTGGGTGCGGCGGCGGTCGTCACCGGTGTTCTTGCGCAGCTCGATGAACTCTTCGATGTCCATGTGCCAGGTTTCAAGGTACGCGCAGACGGCGCCCTTGCGCTTGCCACCCTGGTTCACGGCGACGGCGGTGTCGTTCACCACTTTCAGGAAGGGCACGACGCCCTGGGACTTGCCGTTGGTGCCCTTGATGTAGGAGCCCAGCGCACGCACCGGAGTCCAGTCGTTGCCCAGGCCGCCTGCGAATTTGGACAGCATGGCGTTGTCGTGGATGGCGTTGTAGATGCCCGACAGGTCATCCGGCACGGTGGTCAGGTAGCAGCTGGAGAGCTGCGGACGCAGGGTGCCGGCGTTGAACAGGGTGGGGGTCGACGACATGTAGTCGAACGACGAGAGCAGGTTGTAGAACTCGATGGCGCGAGCTTCACGGTCCTTCTCTTCGATGGCCAGGCCCATGGCCACGCGCATGAAGAAGACCTGCGGCAGTTCGAAACGGATGCCGTCCTTGTGGATGAAGTAGCGGTCGTACAGGGTCTGCAGGCCCAGGTAGGTGAACTGCTGGTCGCGCTCGTGGTTGATCGCGGCGCCCAGCTTGGCCAGGTCGTAGCCTTTGAGCTTGCTGTCGATCAGCTCGAACTCGGAACCTTTTTCGACGTAGGCCGCCAGGGCGGTGGCGTAGAGGTCGGCCATCTCGTGGTGAGTGGCGCTCTCGGCGACGCCCAGGAAGCCCAGGGCTTCGGCGCGCAGGGTGTCCATCAGCAGGCGGGCGGTGACGTAGGAGTAGTTCGGCTCGCGCTCGACCAGGGTACGGGCGGTCATCACCAGGGCGGTGTTGACGTCCTTCTCGGCGACGCCGTCGTACAGGTTCTTCAGGGTCTCGCGTTCGATCAGGCTGCCATCGACTTCGGCCAGGCCTTCGCAGGCTTCGCGGATGATGGTCTGCAGGCGGCCCATGTCCAGCGGCTGGGTGCTGCCGTCGGCCTTGGTGATGCGGATGCTCGGGTGCGGCTGGGCGATGTCGCTGGCGTTGCCGGCGCTCTTGCGCTCGTTGGCACGGGCTTCGCGGTAGATCACGTAGTCGCGGGCGACTTTCTGTTCGCCGGCGCGCATCAGGGACAGTTCGACCTGGTCCTGGATTTCTTCGATGTGGATGGTGCCACCCGATGGCATGCGGCGCTTGAAGGTCGCGGAGACCTGCTCGGTCAGGCGGCGCACGGTTTCATGGATGCGCGACGAGGCAGCGGCGGTGCCGCCTTCCACGGCGAGGAACGCCTTGGTGATGGCTACGGTGATCTTGTCATCGGTGTAGGGAACTACGGTGCCGTTGCGCTTGATCACGCGCAGCTGGCCGGGCGCAGTGGCGGCCAGATCCTGGGCGGATTCGGCGGTCTGCGGCGCGTTGGCCTGCGGGTTCTCGCGAGTGGTGTCGATTTGCATGGGGTGGTTGTCTCCACGTTCTCGTAATGGGTGCGTTGCCGGCGCCCCTGGCGCCGTTCTCTAGATACAAAGAGCAAAAACAAAGAGCAAAAAGAGCGGTCGCTCGCGGGGTCAGCCGCAAGCTGGAATTCTTCTGGAACAGGGGGAATGACCCGAAGCGCCTCCCTGGCCCAACTCGGGTGCCGGCTTTACGGGCCGGGACCACAATACCTAGTGGTGTTGAACGTTACGTTGCAACACCCGTACCGCATTTCCATCGACATGAATCGCTCCTTGCGGGCTGGGCCGCCTGGCACATCAGTACGTCTGGAATACGTTGTGGTGGAACCGGTGGAGCCGTGGAACAGGCTCTGGATTTCGACTTGCTTCTTGTGCCCGGTTCGTAGTGGCAACCCCAAGATGTAGGGGTATACCGCAACGGGGATACAAGATAATGCGCTATGGGGGGGTTTGCAAGGCGGAGGAACGGGGAAAAGCTGTGGATAAAATGTGCATGGAATGTGGGTGAAGCGGGGTAACTCGCGCCATCCCTGATGCTGTCGGCCTTTCACCGTTCGTCGCGGCTGGTGACAGATTTTTCACACGCATCGGCTGTGCTGCGCGGCGCGGAACGCTACCACAATATGTAGTGTTTTTGCCGCAGCCGGCCTTGACCTTTTCGCGCAATGCCTGCGTGCACCGGTGGAGTGCGGCGGCGATGGCAATCTGGCTACAATGCCGGCCGCTTTTGCGGGCTCCCTATAGTCACTCTCTATAGTGAGAATGCCCGCGCTCGCTCATGGCGCATCAGGAGGCAAGGTGGAACAAGAAGCGCGCATTCTCATCGTCGAGGACGACCAGCGATTGGCCGAGTTGACCCAGGACTACCTGGAGAGCAACGGTCTGCTGGTGTCCATCGAGTCCCATGGCGGCAGGGCGGTGGACCGGGTGCTGGCCGAGCGGCCGGATCTGGTGGTGCTCGACCTGATGTTGCCGGGGGAGGATGGGTTGTCCATCTGCAAGCGCCTGCGCCCGGATTACGACGGGCCGATCCTGATGCTCACCGCGCGTACCGACGATATGGATCAGGTGCAGGGCCTGGAGATGGGGGCCGACGATTACGTGTGCAAGCCGGTGCGCCCGCGCGTGCTGCTGGCGCGTATCCGCGCCCTGCTGCGGCGCAGCGAGCCGGCTGAGGCCGCGCCGGCGGCGGGTGGCAAGCGCCTGACCTTCGGCAAGCTGGTGATCGACAACGCCATGCGCGAGGCCTGGCTGGACGAGCAGACCATCGAGCTGACCAGCGCCGAGTTCGATTTGCTCTGGCTGCTGGCGGCGAACACCGGGCGCATCCTCTCCCGCGAGGAAATCTTCAACTCCCTGCGCGGCATCGAGTACGACGGCCAGGACCGCTCCATCGATGTGCGTATTTCGCGCATCCGCCCGAAGATCGGCGACGACCCGATGCACCCGCGCCTGATCAAGACGGTGCGCAGCAAGGGCTACCTGTTCGTCGGGGAGCTTTGAGCCGTGGCCGGCGAGCAGCCGTTCCCGGAACTGCACAGTGAGCGGTTCAGCCTGCGCGCCTTTACCGATGCCGACCAGCCGGCGGTGTTCCGCGCGCTGTCGCATCCTGAGGTGATCCGCTACTACGGCGTCTCCTACGCGTCGCTGGAAGCCACCCGCGAGCAGATGGAGTGGTTCGAGCGCATCTATAAGGAGAGCAGCGGCATTTGGTGGGCGATCTGCCGGCCGGACGCACCCGAGGAGATCGTCGGCGGCTGTGGCTTCAACGACTGGCAGCAGGAGCATCGTCGTCTGGAGCTGGGCTACTGGCTGCTGCCCGAGCATTGGGGGCAGGGCGTGATGGGCGAATGCCTGCCGCTGATCTTCCGCCACGCCTTCCGCGAAATGAACGTGCACCGCATCGAGGCCGAGGTGGAAACGGAGAACCTCGCCAGCGGCCGCCTGCTGCTGCGCCAGGGATTTACGCTGGAAGGCCGGCGCCGCGAGTGCGAGGTGAAGGACGGGGCGTTCCTCAGCCTGGATTACTACGGGTTGCTCAATTCGGTGGACGCAGGGTGAGCTCGGTGCTCGGGCTGGCCCTCCCCCCAGCCCTCTCCCGAGGGGAGAGGGGGCCGTCAGTGCCGGCTGCCGGTTCGGCGTTGTGCTGTCGTGATAGATGCCAGCCGAGCCATCCGAGCAGGGCGCCAATCTTCGCGCGCACGCCGAACAGTCCCCTCTCCCTCCGAGCGGGGCGCGCAGCCAGGGCTAGGGTGAGGGTGCTCCCAGCCTGCACCGCGCCTGTCCGGATCAACCACCCATGAAATCCATCTTCCTGCGCATCTATGGCGGCATGCTGCTGACCCTGGTGGCGGTCGCCGCGCTGGCGGTGCTGACCCTGCACCTGGTCAACGACGTGCGCGGCGAACGCTACCGCGAGGACCTGGCGCGCGGCACGTTCCGCCTAATGGCCGATGAGTTGCTGCCTATGAGCGAGGTCGACCGCAAGCGCGCGTTGAGCCAGTGGAGCCGCCTGCTCGGTATCCCGCTGAAGCTCACCAGCCTGGACGCGCTGGGTATGGAAGGGCGCAGCCGGGCGCGGTTGATGAACGACCAGGTACTGGTGCAGGCCAGCGCGCCCCATGAAGTGCAGGTGATGACCCAGGTGAGTGCGGCCGAAGGGCTGGTCCTTACCGGCGAGGTGGAGCAGGTCAGCGAGCAGTTGGCGCGCGCCACCATCTACCTGCTGATGGACGAGCTCAAGCGCTACCCGGCCAGCGAGCAGCCCTATCACCTGGCGCGCATCGTCCGCGACAAGCGTTTCGGCTTCGAGGTGCATCTGCTGCGCCTGAAGGAGGTCGACCTGGACGACGACCAGAGTCGCCGGGTGGAAGAGGGTGACACGGTGATGGCGCTGGGCAAGGGCGGTGATTCGATCCGCGTGCTCTCGGGCATCCTCGATACGCCGTGGGTGCTGGAGCTGGGGCCGATCTACCAGATGAACCCCTATCCGCCGCAACTGTTGACGATCATCGTGGTGGTGGCGCTGACCCTGATTGGCCTGACCCTGTACCTGCTGATCAGCGGCCTGGAGCAGCGCCTGCGCGGCCTCGAATCCGCAGCCACGCGCATCGCCCGTGGCAGCCTGGATACCCGCGTGGAGGTGCGTGGTGCGGACTCGGTGGGGCGCCTCGCCGGAGCCTTCAACCACATGGCCGAGCAGCTGCACCTGTTGCTGACGGTGCAGCGCGAGCTGGTGCGCGCAGTGTCCCACGAGCTGCGCACGCCGGTGGCGCGGTTGCGCTTCGGGCTGGAGATGATCGAGTCCGCCGAGACCGACACGGCGCGGCGCAAGTACATGGAAGGCATGGACGGCGACATCCAGGACCTCGACCAACTGGTGGACGAGATGCTCACCTACGCGCGGCTGGAGCAAGGCTCGCCAGCGCTGGCCTACCAGCGCATCGAGCTGGGCGCGCTGGTGGAGCAGGTGGTCACGGAGATCGCCCCGCTGCGCCGGGAAATCACCGTGACCTGCGAGGCGGGCTCACTGGTGCCGTTCGACCAGGGCAGCTGGATCGAGGCCGAGCCGCGCTACCTGCACCGTGCGCTGCAGAACCTGATGACCAACGCGCTGCGCTATGCCGAAGGACGGGTACGGATCAGTTACCGGGTGAGCGTGGACCGCTGCCAGGTGGACGTGGAGGATGACGGCCCCGGCGTGCCGGAAGCGCAGTGGCACCGGCTGTTCCAGCCGTTCTTCCGTGCTGATGACAGCCGCGCGCGGGTCACTGGCGGGCATGGGCTGGGGTTGTCCATCGTGCGGCGGATCATCCACTGGCACGGCGGCCGCGCGCAGATCGCCAAGAGCGAAGTGCTGGGCGGTGCGTGCTTCACGCTGATGTGGCCACGTCGCCAGGCGCCGAAGGTCGACGACAGTATTTGACCTGTTAGTCAAAAAATGCAGAATGCTGCGGTGCCATCACCGGCTGATGGCAAGCCTGCCCTGTACTGATTTCTCGCACTGATGTTGCTATCCCATGAGGGGTATTGCAGAGTCACCGCTATCGTTATGTAATTTTTGTTATAGCGAGCGGATGCAGGCGATTTAATCAGCCGGAACGACGCTTGAGAACCACACCCACTGGAGCTTCATGATGAAACACCGCTTCGCAAGCCTGTCCCTGCTGGTCGCTTCCTGCTTCAGCCTGCACTCGGCGCTGGCCGATGAAGTCCAGGTCGCCGTCGCTGCCAACTTCACCGCGCCGATCCAGGCGATCGCCAAGGACTTCGAGAAGGACACCGGGCACAAACTGGTCGCCGCCTATGGCGCCACCGGCCAGTTCTACACCCAGATCAAGAACGGCGCGCCGTTCGAAGTCTTCCTCGCCGCCGACGACAGCACGCCGAAGAAACTCGAGGAAGAGAAGGAAATCGTCCCCGGTTCGCGCTTCACTTATGCCGTTGGCACCCTAGCGCTGTGGTCGGCGAAAGACGGTTACGTCGATGCCAAGGGCGACGTGCTGAAGAGCAACGAGTACCAGCACCTGTCCATCGCCAACCCGAAAACCGCGCCCTATGGCCTGGCCGCCACCCAGGTGATCGACAAGCTCGGCCTCAAGGACAAGGTCGCCGGCAAGATCGTCGAAGGCCAGAACATCACCCAGGCCTTCCAGTTCGTCTCCACCGGCAACGCGGAGCTGGGCTTCGTGGCGTTGTCGCAGATCTACAAGGATGGCAAGGTGAGCAGCGGTTCCGCCTGGATCGTGCCGGCCGACCTGCACGACCCGATCCGCCAGGACGCAGTGATCCTCAACAAGGGCAAGGACAGCGCCGCTGCCAAGGCGCTGGTCGAGTACCTGAAAGGGCCGAAGGCCGCTGCGGTGATCAAGTCCTACGGTTACGAACTCTAAGCCTCTAAGGAAACGCGATGCCCCTCACGCAGGAGGATTTCCTGGCCATCCGGCTCACCCTCGAGCTGGCCGCCCTGAGCACCCTGATTCTCCTGCTGATCGGCACGCCGATCGCCTGGTGGCTGTCGCGCACCCGCTCCTGGCTGAAAGGCCCGCTGGGAGCCGTGGTGGCGCTGCCGCTGGTGCTGCCGCCGACGGTGATCGGCTTCTACCTGCTGATCACCATGGGGCCCAACGGCTTCATCGGTCAGGCCACCGAGAGCCTGGGTCTGGGGCGCTTGCCGTTCACCTTCGCTGGGCTCGTGGTGGGCTCGGTGTTCTATTCGCTGCCCTTCGTGGTGCAGCCGTTGCAGAACGCCTTCGAGGCCATCGGCAACAAACCGCTGGAGGCCGCCGCGACCTTGCGCGCGAGTCCCCTGGATACCTTCTTCTCGGTCGTCCTGCCGCTGGCACGGCCGGGCTTCATCACCGCCAGCATCCTCGGTTTCGCCCACACGGTGGGTGAGTTCGGCGTGGTGCTGATGATCGGCGGCAACATTCCGGGCAAGACCCGCGTGGTGTCGGTGCAGATATTCGATCACGTCGAGGCCATGGAGTACGCCCAGGCGCACTGGCTGGCCGGTGGCATGGTGATCTTCTCCTTCTTCGTCCTGCTGGCGCTCTACGCGAGCCGCCGCAGCCGTTCGGCCTGGGCCTGAGGTGGGCATGCCGCAAGAGCTTCCCGCACGCGCCATCGAGGCTCGCTTCCAGATCGCCTATTCGGGCTTCAGCCTGGACGTCGACCTGCAACTGCCGGGCAAGGGCGTGACCGCGCTGTTCGGCCATTCCGGCTCCGGCAAGACCACCTGTCTGCGCTGTGTGGCGGGCCTGGAGCGCGCGCCGCTCGGCCGGCTGGTGGTGAACGGCGAGGTCTGGCAGGACAGCGCGACGGGCGTGTTCCTGCCGCCGCACAAACGCGCGCTGGGCTACGTGTTCCAGGAAGCCAACCTGTTCGAGCACCTGTCGGTGAAGCGCAACCTCACCTACGGCATGAAGCGCGTGCCGCGCGACCAGCACCGTGTGGAGCTGGAGCAGGCCACCGAGCTGCTGGGTATCGGCCACCTGCTGGAGCGCATGCCGGGGCACCTTTCCGGCGGCGAACGCCAGCGCGTCGGCATGGCCCGTGCGCTACTGACCAGCCCGCGCCTGCTGCTGATGGATGAGCCGCTGGCGGCGCTGGATCTCAAGCGCAAGGCAGAAATCCTGCCGTACCTGGAACGCCTGCACGACGAGCTGGATATCCCGATTCTCTACGTCAGCCACTCGCCCGATGAAGTGGCGCGGCTGGCCGATCACCTGGTGCTGCTGGACCAGGGCCGCTCCATCGCCAGCGGCCCGGTGGTGGAAACCCTGGCGCGCACCGACCTGCCGATCTCCCACCTGGAGGATGCCGGGGTGGTGATCGACGGCCAGGTCCTCGGTCATAACGCCGACTACGGCCTGCTGACCGTGGCGTTGCCGCACTGCGAACAGCGTATCCGCCTGGCCCATGCGCCGATGGACAAGGGCCGGGCGCTGCGCATCAAGGTGCAGGCGCGCGACGTCAGCCTGAGCCTGGAGCCTGCGGCCCACAGCAGCATCCTCAACGTGCTGCCGGCGACGGTGGTCGAGATCGTGCCGATGGACAACCCGGCGCACCTGCTGGTGAAGCTGGACGTGGCCGGTACGCCCCTACTGGCACGGATCACCCGCTATTCCCGCGACCAACTCGGCTTGCGCACTGGTCAGGCGGTTTGGGCGCAGATCAAGTCGGTGGCGTTGCTGGCCTGAGACTGCACCTGCTTTTCGTAGGATGGGTGGAGCGCAGCGATACCCATGCTGCCGGTGCGCTGGAACGATGGGTATCGCTGCGCTCCACGCCATCCTACAGATGCCTCCTGACGTCCAGCTTTGCGGGTAGATCAGAAACGAAGAAGGGCGGCCACTGGCCGCCCTTCCTCGTTTCACTCCACGCCTTACAGCAGCGGAATGGTGTAGCTGACGATCAGGCGGTTCTCGTCCTGGTCGCGCTGGCTCGGTACGCCCGGAGTGGACGCTGCCGGCAGGCCGCTGCGCATGGTGGCGTTCTTCCAGGCCAGGCCCAGGCCCTTGAGGGTCCCTTCCTGGACGACGTAGCCCAGCGCGATATCCCGTTCCCACTCGCCCTGGTCACCCTGCTTGGTGTCGATGTTGTCGGCGTTCAGGTAGAGCACGCTGAAGGTCAGGCCGGGCACGCCGAGGTCGGCGAAGTCGTAGGCGTAACGACCGATCCAGGTACGCTCGCCGGCATGGTTGAACTTCAGCAGTTGGGCGTCGGAGATCAGGTAGGTGCTGGTGCCTTCGCCGTCGCCTCGGTTCAGGTAGGGGAAGTCGCTGTCGCCAGTCATTGTCTGGTAGCCGGCGCCGATGCTGTGGCCGCCCAGGGCGTAGGTGAACATGCCGCTGTAGACGTTGTTGTCGACTTCGCCCTTGAGGCTGTTGCCACCGTAGTAACCGCTGCTGACATAGCCGTCGGCGCGGCCGGAGGCGCTGCCGTTCTTGCCGTCGGAATCACTGATGAAGACGCGGATGTCGGACTTCAGGGTGCCCGGTCCTACAGCAAAGCTATGCACCAGGCCGAGGTAGTTCTGTTTGTAGAAGTTATCCAGCTCGCCGTAGTAGTACGACAGGGTCAGGTTCTTGCTGGCCTTGTAGTCGCCGCCGGCGAAGTAGAACTTGTTGCTGTCGCGCGAGGAGGCGCTGCTGCCGTTGGCGCCAGCGATGGACATGCTGCGCCAGTCGGTCGAGTTGCGGCCCTTGGTGTGGGTCAGTTGGCCGCCGGTCAGGGTCAGGTTGTCGATGTCGCTGGAGGTTACCTGGCCCCCTTCGTAGGTCATCGGCAGCAGGCGGGCGTCGTTGTAGACCACCACCGGCAGCTTGGGCTGCAGGGTGCCGTAGCGGAATTCGGTCCTGGAGATCTTCGCCTTGGCTGTCATGCCGAGGCTGCTGAATTCATCCACCGCACTGCCGTCGCTCTCCAGCGGGAAGACGGTACCGGGCTGGCGATCGATGCCGGCCTTGCCAGCCTTGCCGCCGCCGTCCAGGCGCACGCCGAGCAGGCCCAGGGCGTCGACGCCGAAGCCCACGGTGCCCTGGGTGAAGCCCGAGGAATAGTTGAGCATGAAGCCCTGGCCCCACTCTTCCTGCTTGCTGGGCGAGGCGCTGCCGTTACGGTTGTCGGTGTTGATGTAGAAGTTGCGCAGGGTCAGGCTGGCCTTGCTGTCTTCGATGAAGCCGCCAGCGTGGACCGATGGCGCGATGAGGCCGAGCGAACTCGCCGCAATGGCGAGCGCCAGGGTGTTTCTGGTCATTACGTTGCTCCGATGGTCATTTCTTTTTGTGGGAACCGAAGAATCAGACGTTGCCGTCTGGCTGTATATAATTCTATATACCGATGGGCCTGCTGACGATTCCTCTGAGCGCAAAATCTGAGGATCATTGTGGGTACGGGTACGTCTGGGCGGCGTGCATGACGCCAAATTCTGACTTTTAAGTCAAGACTTCAGTTTTTTCTGTCAGCTTCAGCTGTCAGTTGCTGCCGTTGAGCGCGGGAATGGCGACCAGGCTCAGCAGGCGGTCGTCGAACAGGCTGAACTGCCCGTCGATCTCCTTGCCGTGGAGCCATTCCTCCGACAGATCGGTCAGCAGACGCAGCCGAGCGTGGCCGCCAGCGGACCAGCTCAGCAGCTCGGCGTGCTCGAAGTAGAAGCGCTTGCGCACCAAGGGGAAGAGCGCCTTGAACAGGCTTTCCTTGAGGGAAAAGGTCAGGGTGACTTGCAGTGCGGCCTGCTGCGGATCGAGGCGCGCCAGTTCACCTGGCGTAAGGATTTCCGCCGCCAGTCGTTCCGCGCGCGCGCTTTCCAGCCGATTTTCCACATCCAGGCCGAGCCCGCGCCAATGGCTGTCGCTGGCGACGATAGCGGCCGCCCAGCCGTCGCCATGGGTGATCGAGCCACAGAAACCCGCTGGCCAGATCGGTGCGCGTTCCTCGTCGGTTCCCGGCACCCAGGTCTGCGAGCCCGCCGCCAGCAGCGCTGCGCGGGCGCAGAGGCGCCCGGCGAGATACTCGGCCTGCCGCTTGGCGACGGAGCGCTGGATATTGGCCGGCGCCTCGACTCGGCTCAGGGCAAAGTCGCCGGCTTGCAGGCGCTGGCGGTCGAAGCGGGTGCTGCGCAACTGGCAGCCGGCCAGCGGCGTGGGCAGGGGCCAGTCGGCGTCGAGCGGGGTGCAGAAGTCGGGGAGGGCGGTCATGGGTGCATTCTGCCGCGCCAGAACGTGGCTCACCAGTCACGCGGCACTTACATTCGATTGCAAACCTTCACCAAAGGCGTACGGATTCGTCTGACAGGCTTTGTCACACTTCATGTCGCGTTCCCAAGGGGACGCAGGTGAGGTTGTTGTTGGAGTGCCGCCAAGGTGGGCTCTGACCTTTGACACTTGATTGAGTGCGGGAGCCCGGATGGGCTCCCGTTTTTTATGGCCGGCGTTTGACTACGCGCCTGTTTTTACGTCGAAGATTTCCTTGAAGAACGCCTTGAGGTCCGCCCAGGACTTCTGGTCGGCCGTCTTGTCGTAGCCCACGTCCAGGCCGTGCCCCTTGTGTTTGTCGGCGTCCGGGCTGGTGAAACTGTGCTTGGCGCCGGGCTGGATCACCAGCTTGTAGTCGGCCTTGGCGTTGTCCATCTCGGTCTTGAAGGCTGTGACGCTGTCGGCCGGCACCAGGGTGTCGGCGGCGCCGTGTTCGACCAGGATCTTCGCCTTGATCTGCCCTGGCTGCGCCGGCGTCTGGGTCGCCAGTATGCCGTGGAAGCTGGCCACGCCGGCCAGCGGCAGGCCGGCGCGGGCCATGTCCAGCACCACCTTGCCGCCGAAGCAGTAGCCGATGGCGGCGATCTTGCTCGGGTCGGTCTGCGGCTGTTTCTTCAGCAGGTCGAGGCCGGCCTGGAAGCGTGCCTTGGCCGCATCGGCATTCTTCAGCGCTTCACTCATGAAGGCCTTGGCGTCTTCGGGGTGCTCGGTGTGCTTGCCTTCGCCATACATGTCGATGGCCAGTGCGCTGTAGCCCAGTTCGGCGAGCTGCCGGGCGCGGCTTTTCGCGTAGTCGTTCAGGCCCCACCATTCGTGCACCACCAGCACACCGGGGCGGATACCGGATTTGGCGTCGTCGTAGGCGAAGTAACCGATCAGTTTCGTGCCGCCAGCGGATTCGTAGGGAATTTCCTGGGTCTTGATCGCGGCTGAAGCGCTGGCCGCAAAGGCGAACAGCAGCAGGGCGGTGAGCAGGCGCATGGGGATTCTCCGTAGCGTGGGCCGTGGCGATAGCCAGTGGGCAATGGGTAAGGGGCGCGGAACCCAAGAAGATAGCCGCTGATGCGCAAAACGCCCGTGCAGAATGCACGCAGCCGCTCAAGGGTGCGGTTGTCGACTGAAAGATAGGCGGCTGATGAGTGAAAAGTCCGACAGCCTCGTCTACCCTTGCGCCCATGTTCTGACCCGCGAAGCGATAGGCCGATGTTGGACCTGAGCACCTGGAATCTGACCATTCCGCAACGCGGCCCGGCCGCGACCATTTCCACGGCGAAACTCGGCCGTGACTACCAGAGCCCGTATTTCCGCCGCAGCGCCGAGGGCGTGGAGTTCTGGGTGCCGGTGAACGGCGCCCATACCAGTGGCAGCGAATATCCCCGTACCGAACTGCGCGAGACCAGGCCCGACGGTCGCCTGGTGACCTGGCGCTATCCGCTGGCGGAGAACCTGCTGGTCGCCACCCTGCGAGTGGAGGCGGTGCCTTCCAGCCGGCGCATGGTGATCGGGCAGGTCCACAGCAACGGCAGCGGCAGCGCCGAGGCCCTGCCTCTGGTCAAGCTGGTCTACCAGCAGCGCCTGGACAAGGCGCGGGTACAGGCGCTGGTTCGCGATCGGCCGGACGACATCACCACGCGCACCTATACCGTCTATGACGGCATTCCCCTGGGCGATACCTTTACCTACCGGCTGGGCGTGTCCAGCAGCGGGGTGCTGAGCGTGCAGGTCGAGAGCGGCCAGGTCAGCCAGCAACTGGACACCCAGTGGGCCTACCAGGGCCTGTACTTCAAGGCAGGCCTCTACCTGCAGGACAATCGCGGGCCCGCCAGCGAGGGCGGGCGCGCCACCTTCACCGATCTGAGCATTCGACACCAATGAAGACTTTCTCCATCGCGCGTCGCGCTTCCCTGGCCTTGGCTCTGCTGCTGCCGGCGGCACTGGCGCAGGCCGCACCGGGCGACGATTTCGGCTCCTGCTTGAACCGCTTGCAGGGCGCTGCCCAGGCCAAGGGCGTCAGCTCCGCCAGCTTCGCGCAGTTCACCAAAGGCCTGCAGCCGGACATGAGCGTGCTGCCGCTGCTGGACGCCCAGCCCGAATTCACCACGCCGATCTGGGATTACCTGGCCGGGCTGGTGGACGAGCAGCGCGTGGCCGACGGCAAGGCACGAATGACCGAACATGCCGACCTGTTGCGCAAGATCGCCGCGCGCTATCAGGTCGACCCGGCCACGGTGGTCGCGGTGTGGGGCGTGGAGAGCGATTACGGCCGCATCACCGGCAAGCGCCCGTTGCTGGTATCGCTGTCGACGTTGTCCTGCTATGGCCGGCGCCAGTCGTTCTTCCAGGGCGAGTTCATCGCCACCCTCAAGCTGCTGCAGCAGGGCGATATCCGCGACAGCGGCATCACCGGCTCCTGGGCCGGTGCCTTCGGTCAGACGCAGTTCATGCCCTCGACCTACGCGCGCATCGCTGAGGACTTCGACGGTGACGGCCACCGCGACCTGGTGGGCAGCACCGCCGACGCCCTGGCCTCCACCGCCAACTACCTGCGCAAGGCCGGCTGGCGCGAAGGGCAGCCCTGGGGCTACGAGGTGAAACTGCCGGCGGGCTTCGACGCGTCGCTGGCCGGGCGCACCAAGCGCCGTGCGCTGTCGGACTGGACCAGCCGTGGTGTGAAGCGCATCGATGGCAAGGCGATCCCGAGTATCGATTCCAAGGCTGCCATCCTGCTGCCGGCAGGCGCCAATGGCCCGGCCTTCCTGGTGCTGCGCAACTACGACGCGATCTATTCCTACAACGCGGCGGAAAGCTATGCGCTGGCCATTGCACTGCTGTCCGACCGCCTGCGTGGCGAGCCGGGCTTGCGCACATCCTGGCCGACCGACGATCCGGGCCTGAGCCGGGCACAACGCAAGGAGCTGCAGGAGCTGCTGATCCAGCGCGGCTACGACATCGGCCAGGCCGACGGCATGATCGGCGACGTGACGCGCAAGGCGATCCAGCAGGAGCAGAACAAGCGCGGCCTGACGCCGGCGGACGGGCGCGCGGGGCAAAAGATCCTGAAGGCGTTGCAGGGCGGCTGACCGTTACGCCTGGATCAAGAGAAGCCCCGGCCCATGCCGGGGCTTTTCGTTTGTGTCCGGGCCTTTGTTCGCGAGCAAGGACTAGGCGTCCCCCTCGGTCCTACGAAAAACAGCCGGGCGCGATGTGAAAGGACGGCGCACGACTGTAGGAGCGAGCTTGCTCGCGAACCAAATGTGAGCGACGGGGCCCGCCGTGGGCTCCGCAATCCCAAAAAAACGTGAAATTTCCTTCGGATAATTCGTTCAGCATTGGTTCAGCAGTCCGACAGGTTCGGTTCAGTGCCCCCCTCGTAACCTTCTCCCCGTCAACCCATTACGCAAATCCTTGACGGGAGAATCCCCATGAAAGCTCTGAAGAAAATCGCCCTCGCCAGCGCCATCCTCGGTGCCAGCGTCGCCGCTACCGCCGCCAACGCTGCCGACACCTTCGTCGGTATGACCTGGGGCGAAACCAGCAACAACATCCAGAAGTCTGACGCGCTGAACCGCAACCTGGGCAATCCGAAGTTCGACAGCGTGATCAACAACAGCGGCACCTGGGGTGTTCGCGCCGGCCAGCAGATGGAGCAGGGCCGCTACTACATCACCTATGAAAACGTCTCGGACACCGAGAACGGCCTGAAGCTGCGCCAGCAGAACCTGCTCGGCAGCTACGACGCCTTCCTGCCGCTGGGCGACCAGGGCACCAAGCTGTTCGGCGGCGGCACCGCCGGCCTGGTCAAGCTGGAGCAGGACTCCAGAGGCTACAGCCGCGACAGCGATGTGGGTTACGCCCTCGGCGCGCAAGCCGGTATCCTCCAGGAGCTCGGCAAGAACGCATCCGTGGAAGGCGGCTACCGTTACCTGCGTACCAACGCGAGTACCGAGATGAGCCCGCACGGTGGCAGCAAGGTGGGATCCCTTGACCTGCACAGCAGCTCCCAGTTCTACCTGGGCGCCAACTACAAGTTCTGACCGGTACCGCAACCGGGCCCCGCGTGGCCCGGTTGCCTGACTCAGGGAGCACGCGCATGAAACTGCTGGTGGTGGAAGACGAGGCGCTGTTGCGCCATCACCTGTATACCCGGCTCGGCGAGCAAGGCCATGTGGTCGATGCCGTTGCCAATGCCGAGGAGGCGCTGTACCGCGCCAGCGAATACCATCACGACCTGGCCATGATCGACCTCGGGTTGCCGGGCATGAGCGGCCTGGACCTGATCCGCGAATTCCGCAGCCAGGGCAAGACCTTCCCCATTCTCGTCCTCACCGCTCGCGGCAACTGGCAGGACAAGGTCGAAGGCTTGGCCGCCGGCGCCGACGACTACGTGGTCAAACCCTTCCAGTTCGAGGAGCTGGAGGCGCGCCTGAACGCTCTGCTGCGCCGCTCCAGCGGTTTCGCCCAGGCGAGCATCGAGGCCGGCCCGCTGGTGCTGGACATCAACCGCAAGCAGGCGCTGGTCAATGGCGAGTCGCTGCAGCTGACCGCCTTCGAGTACCGCATCCTCGAATACCTCATGCGCCATCACCAGCAGGTGGTGGCCAAGGAACGGCTGATCGAGCAGCTCTACCCGGACGACGACGAGCGCGACCCGAACGTCATCGAGGTGCTGGTCGGCCGCCTGCGCCGCAAGCTGGAGGCTGCCGCCGCGTTCAAGCCGATCGATACCGTGCGCGGCCAGGGCTACATCTTCAACGAGCGGTGCAAGTGATCCGATCGCTGCGGCTGCGCCTGATGATCGGTGCGGCGATTCTTGCCGTGCTGTTCATGGTGGCGCTGCTGCCGGCTCTCCAGCGTGCCTTCAGCATCGCTTTGGAGAACGCCATCCAGCAGCGTCTGGCGGCGGACGTGGCGACCCTGGTGTCCTCGGCGCGCATCGAAGGTAACGTCCTGAGCATGCCCGAGCACCTGCCGGTGGAGGACTTCAACCTCCCCGAATCCAAGCTGCTGGGCTTCATCTACGACCAGTCCGGGAAGCTGGTGTGGCGCTCCACCTCGGCGCAGGACGAGAGCGTCGATTACTCGCCCAGGTACGACGGCCTG
This sequence comes from Pseudomonas sp., assembly GCF_002796985.1. Taxonomy (GTDB): domain Bacteria; phylum Pseudomonadota; class Gammaproteobacteria; order Pseudomonadales; family Pseudomonadaceae; genus Pseudomonas. Next base: position 91,836 of record NZ_PEKX01000006.1, read on the forward strand.
ATGGACGAGTTCACCCGTATCCGTGATGCCACTGGCCAGGAGTTCTTCGTCTATGACGTGGAGATCGACCTGCTCGGCGGCCAGCGCGCGGCCTACAGCATTGTCACCATGCAGCCGGAAAGCGAGTTCCGCGAATTGGTCAGCGGCTTCCGCGACCAGCTCTACGTCTGGCTGGGTGGCGCGCTGTTGCTGCTGCTGGGCCTGCTCTGGCTCGGCCTGGGCTGGGGGTTTCGCTCCATGCGCGGGTTGCGTTCGGAGCTGGACCAGATCGAGACCGGTGACCGCGAACGCCTGAGCGATGACCACCCCCAGGAGATGCTGCGCCTGACCGGCTCGGTGAACCGCCTGCTGGACAGCGAGCGCGCCCAGCGCGAGCGCTACCGCAATTCCCTGGGCGACCTCGCCCATAGCCTGAAGACGCCGCTGGCGGTACTGCAGGGCGTCAGTGAAACCCTCGCCGATGAGCCGAAGAACCGCGAACAGGTGCAGGTGCTGCGGACCCAGATCGAGCGCATGAGCCAGCAGATCGGTTACCAGTTGCAGCGCGCGACCATGCGCAAGAGCGGCCTGATTCGCCACCGCGCAGCCCTCGATCCCCTGCTGGACACCATCGCCGGCGCGCTGGACAAGGTTTACCGCGACAAGCGCGTGAAGCTGGAGCGGGATATCCCGCCGGGCTTTTCCCTGCCGCTGGAGAAGGGCGCATTGCTGGAGATGCTCGGCAACCTGCTGGAGAACGCGTACCGCCTGTGCCTGACCACGGTGAAGGTCAGCGCGCGCAAGAATGGCCGGATGTTCGAGCTGATCATCGAGGACGATGGCCCCGGCGTGCCGGCCAGCCAGCGGGAACGCATCCTCAAGCGCGGCGAGCGGCTGGACACCCAGCACCCCGGCCAGGGTATTGGCACGGCGGTGGTGAAGGACATCATCGACAGCTACGACGGCGAACTGGCGCTGGAGGATTCCGTGCTGGGCGGGGCGTGTTTCCGGATTCGGTTGCCGGGGTGAGGGCTACTCTTTCGCTCCCGTAGGATAGTGTGGAGCGAAGCGATACCCATCATTCGTGAGATGTCCGGGGCAGCATGGGTATCCCAAGCTCCACCCATCCTGTGACAAGCCCGCAACAGTCACTCCCCCTGCTGCGCCCGGTAAGCCCCCGGCGTCAGCCCCGTCCATTTCTTGAACGCCCGGTGGAAGGCCGAAGGCTCGGAGAAGCCGAGCTGGTCGGCGATGTCCTGAATCGAATGCTCGGCGCGCCCCAGGCAGTAGATCGCCAGGTCGCGGCGCAGCTGGTCCTTCAACTCCTGGAAGTTCGGCCCTTCCTCGCGCAGATGGCGGCGCAGGGTCTGCGGGCTCATGTGCAGTTGCGCGGCGACCTGCTCCAGATCTGGCCAACTGCGGCAGTCGCGGCCGAGCAGGCGGCGGATCTGGCTGGTCAGGCTGTCGCCGCCATCGGGGCGGGCGAGCAGGTCGGCGGGGGAGTCCTTGAGGAAGTGCTTGAGCGTGCGCTCGTCCTGTAGCAGTGGCATGTCCAGGTAACGCGCCTGCAACAGCAGGCTGGTGCTGCCGGCCGAGAAGCGGCGAGGGCAGGGGAAGATCAGGTCGTATTCGGCCTGGTGCTCGGGCGCCGGGTAGCTGAAGGTAGCTTCGTCCAGACGGATGCGCTGGCCGATCAGCCAGCTGGCCAGGCGGTGCCAGATCAGCAGCAGGCTCTCGGCGAGGAAATGATCCGGGTCACGCAGGTGCGTCTCGTCGAGGGTCAGTCGTGCCCAATCGCCCTCGCGTACCAGTTCGATCCGCGGGGCGTTCGGAAACAGTCCATAGAACAGCGCACCGCGTCCCAGTGCTTTCTCCAGCGTGCGGCAATGGATGATCGCATTGCACATCATGGCGAAGGTGCCGCGCTTGCTGGGCATGGCGCCGAAGCCCATGTATTCGTCGTCGAGCACTTCCCAAAGGCGCTGCAGCAGGCAGGTGAACTGCGAGGGATCGATGCGCGCGCGGGGCTCGTCGAGGATCGCCGGGGCGATGCCGGCTTCACGCAGCAACAGTTGAATGTCCAGCCCCTTGCGCTGCGCGCCGTGAACGGCGGCGCGGACGAAATGGCTGGCAATGGTGCGTTCACGCATGAGCGGTCCTTGTTGTTCTGGTCGCACGTCCAACAGCGGTGCGATAAACCCGATCGAACCTGATCGGGGTTCTACAATCTACGGTACGAAGGCCCTGGCGGATACCCGCCAGAGGGCGGGAAACCCGCCAGCGAGAAGGCGGATTTCCGCCATTTCTGGAGCCTTCCGTGCCGTGACTTTGCGTGCAAGCTATTGAATTTAAAGAGTTATGTTATTTTTTTAAGGTCTGGCACAGCACTTGCGATATGCGCTCAAGGCCTGCCGTCTGGCATGCCCTGAAAACAAATTCTCCCATTGCAGGGAGATAACGCGTTCGGTGTGGTGTTCCCCCAGGGAGCACTCACCCGTGAGGACAGAGCTGCCATGACCAAGCAACCCTTCTACAAAAGCCTGTACGTGCAGGTACTGATCGCCATCGCCATCGGTATCGCACTCGGCCACTTCTACCCCGACACCGCCAAACTGATGAAGCCGCTGGGCGATGGCTTCGTCAAACTGATCAAGATGGCCATCGCGCCGATCATCTTCTGCACCGTGGTGACCGGCATCGCCGGCATGCAGAGCATGAAGGCCGTGGGCAAGACGGGCGGCATGGCACTGCTGTACTTCGAAATCGTTTCCACCATCGCGCTGATCATCGGCCTGGTCGTGGTCAACGTGGTCCAGCCGGGCGCCGGCATGCACGCCGACGTCGCCACGCTGACCGCCGAAATGAACAAGAACGCGGCGCTCACCGGCTTCATCGCATCAGGCGAGAAGCAGAGCACCATCGACTTCTTCATGAACGTCATCCCGGGCACCGTGGTCGGCGCCTTCGCCAACGGTGACATCCTCCAGGTGCTGTTCTTCTCCGTGCTGTTCGGCTACGCGCTGCACCGCCTGGGCGACTACGGCAAGCCGGTGTTCGAGTTCATCGATCGCATCACCCACGTGATGTTCAACATCATCAACGTGATCATGAAGGTCGCTCCCATCGGCGCCTTCGGTGCCATGGCCTTCACCATCGGTGCCTATGGCCTTGGTTCGCTGGTGCAACTGGGCCAGCTGATGCTGTGCTTCTACATCACCTGCCTGCTGTTCGTGCTGGTCGTGCTTGGCGGCATTGCCCGCGCCCACGGCTTCAACATCCTGCGCTTCATCTCCTACATCCGCGAAGAGCTGCTGATCGTGCTGGGCACCTCGTCCTCCGAATCCGCCCTGCCGCGCATGATCGCCAAGATGGAGAAGCTGGGCGCCGACAAGAGCGTCGTCGGCCTGGTGATCCCCACCGGCTACTCGTTCAACCTGGACGGCACCTCGATCTACCTGACCATGGCCGCCGTGTTCATCGCCCAGGCTACCGACACCCCGATGGACATCGGCCACCAGTTGACCCTGCTGGTAGTGCTGCTGATCGCCTCCAAGGGCGCCGCCGGTGTCACCGGTTCGGGCTTCATCGTACTGGCTGCGACCCTGTCCGCGGTCGGCCACCTGCCGGTTGCCGGTCTGGCGCTGATCCTGGGTATCGACCGTTTCATGTCCGAGGCCCGCGCGCTGACCAACCTGGTTGGCAACGGCGTCGCCACCATCGTGGTCGCCAAGTGGTGCAAGCAGCTGGACGAGAAGACCCTGTCTGCGGAACTGGCCGCTGGCCCGGGCAACTCGGCGGAGCTGCAGCCTTCCTGACGGGTTTCCCAACGAGCAATTCGGCCCGGTGAACGTGAAGCACCGGAGCCTTTCCAGCCCGCTCATTTGAGCGGGCTTTTTTATGGGCGAGTGGTTTGCGCCAGGTTCTTCGTAGGAGCGAGCTTGCTCGCGAATGGTTTCCAGCAAGCAGCGGAGTCGGGCGGGTTCGCGAGCAAGCTCGCTCCCACAGATGCTCCGTGCCTTCGACCGGTCGAGAATGAGGAGGCCGGACACCGGCAACCAGAGCCTACCCGGCGAGCGTAGGAGAGGACTTCGTCCGCGATCGGGTGGGCGTCAGCGAGGAGGGCGCATTGCTGCAGGAAGGGAGCCGGACGATCAGAGAATGATCTTGTCCTTGAGCTTCTCCGCCGCCTGCTGCAGCGCCTGGATGACCCGTTCCTTGTCGTAGTTCTGCACGTTGTTGGTGTCCAGGTACATGGAGAAGCCCGGCACCTCGTGCTCGACGAAGCTGGGGTTGGAACCCAGGTCGCGGCGGAAGTCGACCACCTGGTAGATCTGCACCGGCTTGCTGAAGCCTTTCACGGTGATCTGGCCCTTGTCGCGGCACATCAGCACATCCTTCACCAGCGAGTAGGTCTCGTGGCTGATGAGGATCTCGCCGGCTTCGGCGGCGCTTTCCAGGCGGCTGGCGAGGTTCACTTCGCGGCCGATGATGGTGTAGTCCATGCGCGTATCGGCGCCGAAGTTGCCCACGGTGCAGTAGCCGGTGTTCAGGCCCATCCGCACCTCCAGCGGCTTGGTGATGCCCTGGGCGCGCCACTGCTGGCGCATGACCTTCATGTGCTTGCGCATCGCCACGGCCATGGACACGGCGGCCACGGCATCCTTCTTCGCGCCCTGGGTGGCCGGGTCGCCGAAGAACACCATCACGCAGTCGCCGACGAACTTGTCGATGGTGCCGCCGTATTTCAGGGCGATCTTCGACATCTCGTTGAGGTAGTTGTTGAGCATGTCGGTGAGGGCTTCGGCTTCGAGCTCCTCGGACAGCTCGGTGAAGCCCTTGATGTCGGAGAAGAACACCGTGAGCTTCTTGCGCTGGGTCTCCAGGCGCACGCTGCGCTTGCCGCTGAAGATCGATTCCCACACCTGCGGCGACAGGTACTTGGCCAGGTTGCTGGCCAGGCGCGCGGCCTTTTCCTGCTCCAGGGTGATGGCCGAGCGGGCCAGGGCCAGGCGCAGGCCCTGCTGGTGCACGAAGAAGGCGGTAACGCAGATGTACAGCGTGGAGAACAGTACGCTGACCAGGGCGACGATGCTTGGCGTCTGGCCCTTGTAGGCTGGGGCGATCAGCGCGGCGCTGAGCACCGCGGCGCTCAGTGCCACCAGCAGCGCCAGGCCCAGGGAGCGCAGGCCGCCGATGATCAGCGCGGAGAAGGCGAGGACCAGCACCAGCATCAGGCTGGGCACTTCGGAGAAGCCCAGCAGTGTGGTGGCGATGCCGGCGTGCAGGGCGTCGACGAACAGCAGCACCAGGCGGGTGCGCTGCGGGTGGTCGCGCTTGAATCGGCGGCTGACCTGCTGGGCGAGGTGCGGGTAGAGCAGGGCATACGGAATCATCCAGAGGATGTCGTAGCCGAAATACTTGGCAACGGTGCCGGCGGTGATGGTTGCGGCAACGGCAATATAGGCCAGCACGCGGGAATGGTATTCGCGCAGGGGAACGGGGGTGAGCGAACTGCTGGAGCGCTCGAGAACGTTAGGCTTCATGCGCAAGAAACTTCCCTAGTGCGCGTAGGCTCGTGGCCAATTGCGCGTCTGATTTTGGGGGAATCTTATTCCATGCGCAGTCCCCGGGGCCAGCGACGGTTCGACACTCTTCGCCGCGGACCGCCGGTCACCTCGGGACCCTCAGGCCATCGTGCCGTCGGGCTTCTGGTAGATCGAGCGGCGGGGCTGGGCAAAGACCCGCCGCAGCATGGGTTCGAAGAACGCCAGGGGCAGCACTTCGCCGTCCGGATCGAAGGCGGCGGCGTCGTAGCGCGCGCAGAATTCGATGGTCTGCTCGAACTGCGGGTGGTCCTTGAACTGCTCGCGCAGGTGCCGGTCCAGACCCAGGTGGTGGAAGAAGTAGTAGCCCTGGAAGATCGCGTGCTTCTCGATCATCCACAGGTTCGCCTCGCTGACGAACGGCTTGAGGATGGCCGCGGCGATGTCGGCGTGGTTGAACGAGCCGAGGGTGTCGCCGATATCGTGGAGCAGGGCGCAGACCACGTACTCCTCGTCGCGGCCGTCACGGTGGGCCAGGGTGGCGGTCTGTAGCGAGTGGGTCAGGCGATCCACCGGGAAGCCGCCGAAGTCGCCGTCGAGCAGGCGCAGGTGGGTCAGGATGCGGTCGGGCAGGAGGGCGGCGTACTGGCCGAAGTCCTTGGCGATGATCGCCCAGTCCTCGGCGCTGCCGTCTTCCATGTGGGTGAAGTGGGCGCGTGCGTTCATCAGGCTGTCCTCTTGTGATTGTTGGAGGGGGACGGCTCCAGTCTAGAAGCCTGTCGCAGCGGCGGTAGTGTCCGTGCAGCGCCAGCGGGGTGTCCCGGTGGGCGCGAATGGCGTGGCATCAGCCGCGCGGATGGCGGCCGCTCTGGCCAGAAGAAACGCTCAAGGGTTCTGCGGGTCGTGGCCCAGCGACTGCAGGAACAGCGAGAACAGCTCCGGCTGCGAGGAGATGTCGAGCTTGTTGTACAGGTGGCGGCGGTGGACCTTGACGGTCTCCGGGGATATCGCCAGGCGCTCGGCCATGGCCTTGGAGGAGTAACCCCGCAGGATCAGCCGGGCGATCTCCAGCTCGCGCTCGGAAAGCACACCCGCGCCGAAGTGGCTCAGGGCATCGCGTACCTGCACCGCCACGCCGTCATTGGCACCCGGCAGCAGGCGTTGGCGGCGCTGCTGCCAGTGCTGCTGCATCAGTGCCAGCACCCAGGGGCAAAGCATCGCCAGCAGGCCGGTTTGCTCGCCGTCGAACAACCTGCGCATGCCCAGCGACAGCGACAGAGCGCCTTCGCCGGGCAGTTGGAGGATGAACTGCACCTCGTCCTCCAGCACGTTGTCGTGGAAGTAGCTGAGGAAGTACTCGCTCTGGCGGAACTGGTCCGGGGAAATTTCTTCCAGCCGGTACAGCCCGCTGGGCACGCCCTCGCGGCAGGCCTGGTAGAACGGGTCGAGTTGGAACAGGCCGTCGAGGTAGATGGCCATGGCCGCGGGCCCGGCGGTGGGCTCGGCGTCGTATTCCTCCAGCGCCACCGGCGTACCGCTGGCCGGGTAGAACATCGCCAGGGCGTTATCGAACGGCAGCCACTGGTGCAGTAGCAGGACCAGTTGTTTCCAGAAACGCGGCTGGCCGATCTGCTCGATGGCGCGGCCGAGGTTGGCGTGCATGCCGACCTCGCGGAACAGGGTGTGCATCGGCGGGTTTTCTCCAGTGCAGAGAGGGGGACTGGGCCCACGGTTTCCTCCTTTTACCCGCCCGCCGTCAAGGGGGCGTAACCCCAAATGGTGATTGGCCGCTGCGCGTACCCCGCACAGACTCAGCGCCACCTGACGCCCCGAGCAAGAGGGCGCAACAAGGTTTTCGTTCCTGCCTCAGCCACCAATAACAACACGAGGAAACAACGATATGAGCGCTTCCCCTGCGCCAGCGAGCGCGCTCAAGCCCAGCCTGGGCGTGCTCGACGTAGTCGCCATCACCGTCTCGGCGGTCACCCCCGCCAGCTCCGTTTTCGTCATCGCTCCCTTCGCCATCCAGCAGGCCGGCAGCGGCGCCTTCCTGGCCTTCGTCTTCGCCGGGTTCCTGGCCCTGATGTTCGCCTGGTGCTACGCCGAACTCGGCCGCGCCCACAGCTCCGCCGGCGGCGAGTACGTCTACGCCAAGCGCGTGTTCGGTGGTCTCGCTGGCTACGCCACCTTCCTTACCGTGCTGGTCTCGTTGCTGTTCATCCCGCCGGTACTGGCGACGGGCGCGGCGACCTACCTCAACAACGCCCTGGGAACGAACTTCGACACCCAGACCGTCGCCCTGGTAATAGTCGCCGCCAGCTACGTGCTGGGCATCCTCAACATCCGCGTGAATGCCTGGATCACCGGCGTGTTCCTGCTCTGCGAAGTGGCGGCACTGCTGGTGATCGTGGTGCTCGGTTTCGGCCACGTCAGCCAGCCAATGAGCGTGCTGGTGCAGCCACAGCATATCGACGGCGGGATACTGGCCGCTGCGCCCTGGGCGCTGGTGATCGGCGCCGTGGGCACCGCGCTGTTCTCCTACAACGGTTTCGGCGGCGCGGTGCTGCTAGCCGAGGACATGAAGTGCGGCGGGCGCAGCGTGCACCGCGCAGTGATCTGGTCGCTGGTGCTGGTGGTGGTGATCGAGATCGTCCCGCTGACCGCGCTGCTGCTGGGCGCGCCCTCGCTGAAAGACATGATCGCCAGCCCCGACCCGGTCGGCTACCTGCTCACCGCCCATGGCAACGAAACGCTGTCGCGGCTGGTCAGCGCCGGCATCTTCCTCTCGGTGTTCAACGCCATCGTCGCCATCGTCATCCAGGTCGGCCGGGTGATCTTCAGCAGCGGCCGCGACGAGCTGTGGACGCCGCTGATGAACCGCGCTTTCACCCGCATCCATCCGCGCTGGGAGTCGCCCTGGATCGCCACGCTGTTCCTCGGCGTGCCCTCGGCCGCGCTGAGCTTCAGCTCGAACCTGGAGGAGCTGACCTCCTTCACCGTCCTGCTGCTGGTGATGGTCTACCTGGTGGTAGCGCTTTGCGCGCTGTTCAGCCGCGTGCTGCGCCGCGACCGCGAGCATCCGTACCGCATGCCGCTGTGGCCGCTGCCGGCGATGCTGGCGGTGGTCGGTGCCGGCTACCTGCTGCTCAACCTGTTGCTCGACGCTTCCTCGCGGGACGTCATGATCATTGCCGGGATACTGGCCGTGTCGGTGATTCTCTACAGCACCTACGGCAAGCTCAGCCCGGCCTTCCAGAAGCTCTGAACCTTTCCAAGGAGACAGCATGCGCGCTCGTCAACTCGGCATCACCCTCGGCCTGGGCACGCCCGGCGAGTTCAACGCCATCACCGATGTGCCCGGCATCCGCGTCGGCCACAGCACCCTGATCGGCGAGCGTGACGGCAAGGCCGTGCGCACCGGGGTCACGGTAGTGCAACCACGCGACGGCGCGGCGCGCCAGCAACCCTGCTTCGCCGGCTGCCACGTACTCAATGGCAACGGTGACGCCACCGGCCTTGAGTGGATTCGCGAGGCGGGGCTGCTGACCACGCCCATCGCCATCACCAATACGCACAGCGTGGGCGCGGTGCGCGATGCGTTGATCGCCGCCGAGCACGCCGAGCTGGCGGACCCGTCCGTCTACTGGTGCATGCCGGTGGTGATGGAGACCTACGACGGCCTACTCAACGACATCTGGGGCCAGCACGTTGGTGCCGAGCAGGTGCGCGAGGCGCTGGCGGCGGCTGAACCCGGCCCGGTGCGGGAAGGCCCGGTGGGTGGCGGCACGGGGATGATCTGCCACGAGTTCAAGGGCGGCATCGGCACCTCCTCGCGCAAGTTGCCGGCGGAGCAGGGCGGCTGGACGGTGGGCGCGCTGGTGCAGGCCAACCATGGTCAGCGCCGCGAATTGCGGGTGGATGGTTACCCGGTCGGCCGCCACCTGGGCGACCTGCCTTCGCCCTTCGCCGAGCAAGGTACGCCGGGCATGGGCTCCATCGTGGTGATCCTCGCCACCGACGCGCCGCTGCTGCCGCACCAGTGCCAGCGCCTGGCGCAGCGCGCTTCATTGGGGATCGCCCGTACCGGCGGTGGCACCGACGATTCCAGCGGCGACATCTTCCTCGCCTTCGCCACCGGTAATCGCGACCTGCCGCTGGCGGACTACGGGCGCAAGGACCTGCCGTTCACCACGGCCCTGGAGATGGTCAACAACGACCACATCTCGCCGCTGTTCGCGGCGGCAGCCGAGGCCGTGGAGGAAGCCATCGTCAACGCGCTGCTGGCCGGCAAGGACATGCGCACCGATGACGGCGTGCTGGTGCCGGCGCTGAGCGGGGAACGGTTGCTGGCGGCCCTGCGCGAAGTCGGTTGGAAGAGATGACGTGACGCATTTGTAGGATGGAGCGAAGCGATACCCATTGATTGGCCCTGTGCCGATGCAGCATGGGTATCGCTGCGCTGCGCTCCACCCATCCTGCGAACAGCAATAAAAAAGCCGGAGCTGCTGGGCAGCTCCGGCTTTTGCCTTTCCCGTACCGCCGATCAGTTCGGGGTGTAGATCTGGTCGAACACGCCACCGTCGGCGAAGTGGGTCTTCTGCACGGTGCGCCAGTCGCCGAAGGTCTTCACCACGGAGAAGAAGTCCACCTTCGGGAAGCGGTCGGAGAACTTGGCCAGCACTTCCGGATTGCGCGGGCGCAGGTAGTTGTTCGCGGCGATGGTCTGGCCTTCGTCGGACCACAGGTACTTCAGGTAGGCCTCGGCCTCGGCGCGGGTGCCTTTCTTGTCGACCACCTTGTCGACAACGGCCACCGGCGGCTCGGCTTCGGCGGAGACGGTCGGGTAGACCACTTCGAAACCGCCACGGCCGAACTCGCGAGCGATCATTTCGGCTTCGTTTTCGAAGGTCACCAGCACGTCGCCGATCTGGTTCTGCATGAAGGTGGTGGTCGCCGCGCGGCCGCCGGTATCCAGCACAGGGACGTTCTTGAACAGTTGGGCGACGAATGCCTTGGCCTTGGCTTCATCGGCACCGTGCTTCTGCGCGTAGCCCCAGGCAGAGAGGTAGGTGTAGCGGCCGTTGCCCGAGGTCTTCGGGTTCGGCACCACGACCTGCACGCCCGGTTTCACCAGGTCGTCCCAGTCCTTCAGGCCCTTGGGGTTGCCCTTGCGCACGATGAACACGGTGGCGGAGGTAAAGGGCGCGCTGTCGTTGGGCAGGCGGGTGGCCCAGTCCTTGGGCACCAGGCCGCCGTGGTCGGCCAGGGCGTCGATGTCGGTGGCCTGGTTCATGGTGATGACGTCGGCCGGCAGGCCGTCGATCACTGCGCGGGCCTGTTTGCTGGAACCGCCGTGGGACATCTGGATGGTGATCTTCTCGCCTTTCTCGGCCTGCCAGTGCTTCTGGAAGGCGGCGTTGTAATCCTTGTAGAAGTCGCGCATCACGTCGTAGGAGACGTTGAGCAGGGGCTGGGCGGCCTGGGCGGCGGAAGCCAGGGCGAGGCCGGCGGCCAGCAGCGAGGCGCTGAACAGACGTTTCACGAGCAGTTCCTTTTGGCAGTGTTGTTGGGTGTCGATTATGCCGGCAGGTTATATGGCACTTAAATACTTAAAGGCTATTTGCTTATTCGCTGGGCCGCGGAAAAAGTGCGTTGCCGCAACGCGAGCAGAATGCGGCTTCCGGCTCATGGCTGGTCTTGGCGCACGCCGGGCAGGGCTTGTCCAGTTGCCCCGGCGCGCGCTCCTGGCGCATGGCGTTGTGCAGTTCGGCACTGAAGATGCCGGTGGGCACGGCGATGATCGAGTAGCCGGTGAGCATGACCAGGCTGGCGATGGCCTGGCCCAGCGGGGTTTTCGGGGTGATGTCGCCGAAGCCCACGGTGGTCAGCGTGACGATGGCCCAATAGATGCCGCGCGGGATGCTGGTGAAGCCGTGCTCGGGGCCTTCGACTACGTACATCAGCGAGCCGAACACCGTCACCAGGCTCATCACCGAGACGAAGAACACCGTGATCTTCTGTCGGCTGCCGCGTAGCGCGGTGAGCAGGAAGTCGGCCTGGCGCAGGTACTGGCGCAGCTTGAGGATGCGGAAGATGCGCAGCACGCGGACCACCCGCACGGCCAGCAGGTACTGCGCGTTCGGGTAGAAGATGGCAACCACGCCGGGCACCACGGCCAGCAGGTCGATCAGCCCGTAGAAGCTCAGCGCGTAGCGCAGCGGCTTGGGGGAGCAGTACAGGCGCAGCAGGTATTCGATGAGGAACAGGCCGTTGATCACCCATTCGATGTCGCTGAGCAGGCTGCCGTAGGCAAGGCTGATGTCGTCGACGCTATCAAGGATCACCACCAGCAGGCTGGTGAGGATGACGATCAGCAATACGCTGTCGAAACGCCGGCCGGCGACGGTGTCGGATTGGAAGATGATGACGTAGAGGCGCTGGCGCCAGCGGGGGGAATCGGCCATGGGGGAATCCACGTCAGGGGATTCAGACACCTTAGCCGAGATGCGCGGGGGCAGCCGTAGCCGCCCCCGCGCGCGTTTGAGAATGTCAGGTCAGGCGCGCTCGCCGGCCGGCGGCTCGTCCACGTCGCCCTCGGCCAGGCAGGCCGCGGCGGTGAACAGCACGTCGGTGGAGGAGTTCAGCGCGGTTTCGGCGGAATCCTGGAGGATGCCGATGATGAAGCCGACCGCCACCACCTGCATCGCCACTTCGCTGGAAATACCGAACAGGCCGCAGGCCAGCGGGATCAGCAGCAGCGAGCCGCCAGCCACGCCGGATGCGCCGCAGGCGCAGACCGAGGCGACCACGCTGAGCAGGATGGCGGTGGGCAGGTCCACGTCGATGCCGAGGGTGTGCACCGCCGCGAGGGTCAGCACGCTGATGGTGATCGCCGCGCCGGCCATGTTGATGGTGGCGCCCAGCGGGATCGACACCGAGTAGGTGTCCTCGTGCAGGCCCAGGCGTTCGCACAGTTGCAGGTTGACCGGGATGTTGGCCGCCGAGCTGCGGGTGAAGAAGGCGGTGATGCCGCTCTCGCGCAGGCACGTCAGCACCAGCGGGTAAGGGTTGCGACGGAGCTTGGTGAAGACGATCAGCGGGTTGACCACCAGCGCAACGAACAGCATGCAGCCCAGCAGCACGGCCAGCAGGTGCAGGTAGCCGAGCAGTGCGTCGAAACCGGATTCGGCAATGGTGCCGGCCACCAGGCCGAAGATGCCCAGCGGGGCGAAGGCGATCACCACACGGACGATCAGGGTCACGCCACTGGCCATGTCATCGAGCAGGTCGCGGGTGCTCTGGCGAGCGTGGCGCAGGGCGATGCCCAGCCCGATGGCCCAGGCCAGGATGGCGATGAAGTCCGCCTCCAGCAGTGCCTTCACCGGGTTGGTGGTGACGCTGAACAGCAGCGAGCGCATGACTTCGCCGATGCCGCCGGGTGGCGACAGTTCACTGGCCGGCGCGTGCAGCACCAGGGTGGACGGAAAGGTGAAACTGGCGATCACCGCGACCACGGCTGCCGCGAAGGTGCCGATCAGGTACAGCAGCAGGATTGGCCGGATATGGGTGCGCTGGCCCTGCTTGTGGTTGGCGATGGAAGCCATCACCAACACCAGTACGAGCACTGGTGCCACGGCCTTCAGGGCGGAGATGAACAGCTTGCCGAGCAAGCCGACGGCTACGGCGCCTTGCGGCCAGAGCACGGCGAGGGCAATGCCGCAGAGCATGCCGATGAAGATCCGCAGGACCAGGCTGGTGCGCTTGAGCCGCTGCAGGAGGGTGGGAGCTGGAAGCGTCATGGCATCTTTCGCTGCTGGAAGTGGGATCGCACAGGGTGCGAAAGGTCGCGGATTATGCCGTCTGATGCCGGGAAATGCGCGGTTACCCGTCGATTGAACGGTCCACTTGCGTTTCGGCAGGTGTCGGGTTGCAGTCTGAGTGTGCGAGCTTGGGCCGGCATTGATCCATGCCGGTCGCCTTGGCAATAGGCTGGCTCTCAGCCGAGTTCGACGAAGGCTTCCGGGTCCAGGTCGATGGCGGCGACCCGCTGCACGGCGCCGCGCATGGTGACCTGGAAGTCATCCTCGACGCGGATTTTCAGGCGACCGCCGGCCAGTTGCAGGTCGATGTGCTCGTCGCACAGGCCGAGTCGGCGCGCCACCGAGGCTGCTGCGCAACTGCTGGTCCCCGAGGAGAGCGTGTAGCCCGCGCCGCGCTCCCAGATTTCCACACGCAGGGCGTTGCGGGACAGCCACTGGACGAACTGCACATTGGTGCGCCGGGGGAACAGTGGGTGGTTTTCCAGCAGCGGGCCGAGGCGGCAGGCCAGCTCGCGGCTGGTCTGCTCGACGAACACCACGCAGTGCGGGTTGCCCATGGAGACGGCGTTGATCTTCAGCGCCACGCCGTCGACTTCCAGTGGTCCATTGATTTCCAGGGGATAGTCCAGCGCCTCGGGGGCGTCGATCAGCACCGGAATCTTCGCGCAGGAAAACTCGGCCCGGCCCATGGACACCTCCACGGTGCGGCCCTCATCGAACACCTGGCTGGTGACGGTGCCGCCGGCGGTGACGATGGCGAACGGCTGGTCGGCGACCAGCCCGCCGTCCCACAGGTAGCGGGAGAAGATGCGCAGGCCGTTGCCGCTCTTCTCCGCTTCGGAGCCGTCGGGGTTGAGGATGCGCAGGCCGAAGGCGTTGTCCGTGTGATTCGCCACCAGGATGCCATCGGAGCCGATGCCGTGGTGGCGGTCGCAGACGCGGCCGATCTGTGCCGCGCTCAGGGTGAATGGCGCGGTGCCGGCGTAGACCAGATAGTCGTTACCCAGGGCCTGGTATTTCACGAAGTTCATCGCCGCGATCCGTCGCCGAAAGATGAATCCGACTATACACGCGGCTCGCTGTTTTCCCTTCCCAGGTTATGCAGCAGCGCTTCCAGCGCGCGCTGGCCGAGGATGACCAGCCAGCAGGCGAGGATGAAGGGCGCAGTGAACGCGGGCAGGCCGACGAGGGCGAAACAGGGTTGCAGCAGCACCGCCAGGGCAATGCCGCACAGTGGCGCCAGCGGGCTGCGGAAGCGCAGCGACAGGGCTATGCCGGCCAGCGCGCCGTTCAGGCCGAGCAGCCCGGCCTGCGCCGAGGCGGCCGGCAGGTCGAACAGCGGTGCCATGGCCAGTGCTCCGGCGGCGCCGGCCAACGCCCAGAAGGCGGCGCGACGTTCCACCAGCAGCAGGCCGAGGGCGATGGTCAGGCCGGCGAGTGGTTCGCCGAGGAAGATCACTTCGCCGAAGCCCTGCGCGGTCGAGTCCAGCAGCGGATTGGCCACGCCGCAGGACAGGCAGGCGATGCCGCTCGCTGGTGCAAGGCCGAGCGCCTTGCCCAGCGCTACCGAGACCCAGCCCAGCAGCACGAAGGCCGAGGTATAGGCCGGCAGGCCGAAGCGCCGGCGCGACTGGCGCAGCAGCACGGCCTGCACGGCGACGCTGGTGAGGATGGCGGCGACGCTGAGCATCACCAGCCCCAGCGACCACTGGAACTGGAAGGGCAGCAGCAGGCCGATGAGGATCGGGTTGTAGTCGTGCAGGCCGGCGTCGATATCTGCCTGCGATTCACGCACGAAGCGCGCAGTGAGCGGGCCGAGCAGCGCACCCAGCAGTGCGCCGGGCAGCAGGTGCGGGGCGGACCAGGCGATGGTCAGCAGCAGGATCAGGCCGAAACGGGCGTCGGCCTGCAGGTAGATCTGGCCGAAGCCGATCAGCCGGGTACGGAGCTGCTGTTTCGGGGGGAACGGGTTCAGGGGCATGTTGGTTCTGGGCAGTTGAAAGTGACTCCGCAGCGCCTCGTTGGGTGTAGGGCATCGAGGCCCCATCGGCGGGCGCTGCGTGAGAACCTTGTGACGCCGCCATACGGAGCCGCGCCACGGGTCTGGAAAAAGAAAAGAGGCTGCCCGCGGGATCACCGCGAACAGCCTCGAAAATCCATGGCCAGCATTGGGAGTTGCTGCGTGGGGGCCATGGACCGACAAGCATTCGGTACTCGTGTTTCTGCTGCTGAAGCACTCAGTAGCAAGGTCAATCCCGGACGGACGGGGACGCGGCCCCGTATTCCCGGCCCCGTCCGTCCGGAAGTGACTCGGTGCGGAGGCACGCGCGGTGGCGTGGCTCCTGAACTCGGTGTTTCTCCTGCCAGCCTGCTTTCCCTCACCCCAGCCCTGGCTGCGCGCCCCTCTCAGAGGGATAGGGGGCCGTTCGGTGTGGCTATCAGTCCGGTGCTACCCGGTACGTTCAGGCTGCGCGGTATTTCAAGGAGCGCCACACTTGCCGGCGACTCCGATCAGCTCTCTCTCCCGCTTGCGGGAGAGGGTTGGAGTGAGGGGCTCTGGCTTTTCTTAAGCCCCCAATGCCGGTGCTACGGTCTCGATCCGCAGCATGTTGGTGCTGCCCGGCTGGCCGAAGGGCACGCCGGCGGTGATCACCACAGTGTCGCCACGGCGCGCCATGCGCTGGGCCAGGGCGATGTCCAGGGCGGTGGAGCAGATCTCGTCGACATGGGCGAGCTGCGCGTTGACCACCGAATGGACGCCCCAGGCCACGGTCAGGCGGCGGGCGGATTTCAGTTGCGGGGTCAGGCTGAGGATCGGTGCCTTGGGCCGTTCGCGGGAGGCGCGCAGGGTCGAGGCGCCGGACTCGGTGTAGTTCACCAGCACCGCCACCGGCAGGATGCGGCTGATCCGGCGGATCGCGCAGCTGATGGCGTCGGACACGGTGGCGTCCGGCTCGGCACGGTTGAGCTCCAGCTGGGCCTGATAGTCCGGCTCGGCTTCGACCTGGCGGATGATCTTCGCCATCATTTCCACCGATTCGCGCGGGTATTGGCCCGAGGCGCTCTCGGCGCTGAGCATCACGCAGTCCGCGCCTTCGCTGACGGCGTTGGCAACGTCGGTCACCTCGGCGCGGGTCGGCGCCGGGGAGAAACGCATCGATTCGAGCATCTGGGTCGCCACCACCACCGGACGGCCGAGCTGGCGGCAGACCTGGATGATGCGCTTCTGGATGCCCGGCACGCTCTCGGCCGGCATCTCCACGCCGAGGTCGCCACGGGCGACCATGATCGCGTCGGACAGCTTCGCGATGGCTTCGATGGACTGCACCGCCGAGGGCTTCTCGATCTTGGCCATGAGGAAGGCCTTGTCACCGATCAGCTCGCGGGCTTCCTCGATGTCTTCGGGGCGCTGCACGAAGGACAGGGCTACCCAGTCCACGCCCAGCTCCAGGCCGAAGGTCAGGTCGCGGCGATCCTTGGCGGTCAGCGGGCTGAGCTTGAGCACCGCTTCCGGGACGTTGACGCCCTTGCGGTCGGACAGCTCGCCGCTGTTCATCACGCGGGTCTCGATGGCATCGCTGTGGGCGTTGAGCACCTGCAGGCGAATCTTGCCGTCGTCCAGCAGCAGGCTCATGCCCGGCTCCAGCGCCTGGATGATTTCCGGGTGGGGCAGGGTGACGCGCTTGTCGTCGCCTGGTGCGTCGTTCAGGTCGAGAGTGAAGGTCTGGCCCTTCTGCAGTTGTACCGCGCCCTCGGCGAAACGACCCACGCGCAGCTTCGGCCCTTGCAGGTCCATGAGGATGCCGATGGGGTAGTTCAGCTCGGCTTCCACTTCACGTACCCAGGCGAAACGCTGGGCGTGGTCGCTGTACTCGCCGTGGCTGAAGTTCAGGCGGAACAGGTTGGCGCCGGCTTCCACCAGGGCGCGGATGTCGTCGCGGCTTTTGATCGCCGGGCCCAGGGTGGCGAGAATCTTTACTTTCTTGTCAGGGGTCATTTGTCGTTCTCGAGGACCAGAATGGCGCGGAAGTCGTTGACGTTGGTGCGGGTCGGCTTGGTGATCACCAGGTCGCCCAGTTCGGCGAAGAAGCCGTAGCCGTTGTTGTTGTCGAGCTCGTGCAGCGGGTTCAGGCCGGCCTTGAGGGCGCGGCTGTAGCTGCATGGGCTCATCAGGGCACCGGCGTTGCTTTCCATGCCGTCGATGCCATCGGTGTCCCCCGCCAGGGCCCAGAGGTTCGGTTCACCTTTGAGGTCGGCGGTGAGGCTGAGGAGAAACTCGGCGTTGCGTCCGCCACGGCCGTTGCCGCGCACGGTCACGGTGGTCTCGCCACCGGAGAGGATCAGGCACGGCGCCTTCATCGGCTGGCCATGCTTGCGGATTTGCCGGGCGATGCCGGCGTGGACCTTGGCCACCTCGCGGGATTCGCCTTCCAGGTCGCCCAGGATCAGCGTCGGGATGCCGGCGGCTTCAGCCTTGGCAGCGACTGCATCGAGGGCGTGCTGGGGCGTGGCGATCAGCTTGAAGTGGCTGCGCGACAGGCATTCGTCACCGGGTTTGACGGTCTCCGAGCGTGGGTCTTCCAACCAGGTGCGCACGTGCGCCGGGACGTCGATGGCGTAGCGCTTGAGGATTGCCAGGGCATCGGCGGAGGTGGTCGGGTCGCCCACGGTGGGGCCGGAAGCGATCACCGTGGCCTCGTCACCGGGCACATCGGAAATCGCGTAGGTGTACACGCTGGCCGGCCAGCAGGCGCGGGCCAGGCGGCCGCCCTTGATAGCCGAGAGATGCTTGCGCACACAGTTCATTTCGTTGATCGCGGCGCCGGATTTCAGCAGCGCCTTGTTCACGCTGCGCTTGTCGTCGAGGCTGATGCCTTCGGCGGGCAGGGCGAGCAGGGCGGAGCCGCCGCCGGAGAGCAGGAAGATCACGCGGTCGTTCTCGGAGAGGCCGCTGATCAGCTCCAGCACACGACGGGCGACGCGTTCACCGGCGTCGTCCGGCACCGGGTGCGAGGCTTCCACCACTTCGATGCTGCGGCACTCGGCTCCGTAGCCGTAGGGCGCAACTACCAGGCCTTCGACCTGGCCGTTCCAGTGCTTCTCGGCGACTTCGGCCATGGCCCCGGCGGCCTTGCCGGCGCCGATGACGATGGTGCGGCCGCCCTGGTCGGCGGGCAGGTGTTGCGCCAGTACCTGGGCCGGATGCGCGGCGGCGATGGCGGTGTCGAACAGCTCGCGCAGGAAGGCGCGTGGGTCGAGGCTCATGACAGGCTCCGGTGATTCTTGTTGTGGTGTTCCATGGCTCAGGCTTCTGTCGTCAGAAGGCTCAGCGATGGAATCGAACACCCGGCCGGCGAGGCCGTGATTCCCTACGGCCGGGTGTTCGAGTCGCTTTGCAGCGTGGCGGGCTAAGCCACTCCCATAACGTCGCCCGTCACTTTGCTCTTGCTGGCGTTATCCGCCGTACAACTGGCTCTTCGTAGGATGGCGTGGAGCGAAGCGATACCCATCGATCCCGGTACCGCTGAATGATGGGTATCGCAAGCTCCACCCATCCTGCGAAGGCATTTCTCAGTCCTTGCGGATGGAGAAGTTGGCCATGTGCTCCAGGCCCTTGATCAGGCCGGAGTGGTCCCAGTTGCTGCCGCCGATGGCTGCGCAGGTACTGAACACCTGTTGGGCGTTGGCGGTGTTGGGCAGGTTCAGGCCCAGTTCGCGAGCGCCGGCCAGGGCCAGGTTGAGGTCCTTCTGGTGCAGGCTGATGCGGAAGCCCGGATCGAAGGTGCCCTTGACCATGCGCTCGCCGTGTACTTCGAGGATGCGCGAGGAGGCGAAGCCGCCCATCAGCGCTTCACGCACCTTGGCCGGGTCGGCGCCGTTCTTGGCGGCGAACAGCAGGGCTTCGGCGACGGCCTGGATGTTCAGGGCGACGATGATCTGGTTGGCTACCTTGGCGGTCTGGCCATCGCCATTGCCGCCGACGCGGGTGATGTTCTTGCCCATCGCCTGAAGCAGCGGCAGGGCGCGTTCGAAGGTGTTCGGGCAGCCGCCGACCATGATGCTCAGGGTCGCGGCCTTGGCGCCGACTTCACCGCCGGAAACCGGGGCGTCCAGGTACTGCGCGCCGGTCGCCTTGATCTTCTCGGCGAAGGTCTTGGTGGCGGTGGGGGAGATCGAGCTCATGTCGATCACCACCTTGTTCGGGCCCACGCCCTCGGCGATGCCGTCCTTGCGGAACAGCACGTCTTCGACCTGCGGGGTGTCCGGGACCATCACGATGATGAACTCGGCTTCCTGGGCGACTTCCTTGGGGTTGCCCAGGCCGATGGCGCCGGCTTCGACCAGGGCCGCCGGGGCGGCGTCGTGGTGGGTGGAAACGAAGATCTGGTGACCGGCTTTCTGCAGGTTCTGCGCCATGGGCAGGCCCATGATGCCGGTGCCGATGAATCC
Organism: Pseudomonas sp.; assembly: GCF_002796985.1. Lineage (GTDB taxonomy): Bacteria > Pseudomonadota > Gammaproteobacteria > Pseudomonadales > Pseudomonadaceae > Pseudomonas. The sequence goes on from NZ_PEKX01000006.1 coordinate 111,628, forward strand.
GATTTTGGCCATGAGGAATTCTCCTGGTTGTTCTTGTTAGGCTGGCTGGTGCGCTGCGTACCCAACGCGCCGGCCGGCGAATCAGATGACGTTGTGGCTCTTCAGCCAGCCGAGGCCAGCTTCGGTAGTGGTCTTGGGCTTGTATTCGCAGCCGACCCAGCCGCGGTAACCGATGCGGTCCAGGTGGTCGAACAGGAAGCGATAGTTGATTTCGCCGGTGCCCGGTTCGTGGCGGCCGGGGTTGTCGGCCAGCTGCACGTGGTTGATCGAGGCGAGGTTCTTCTCGAGGGTGCGCGCCAGGTCACCTTCCATGATCTGCATGTGGTAGATGTCGTACTGCAGGAACAGGTTGGCGCTGCCGACCTTCTCGCGGATGTCCTGGGCCTGCTTCGTGGTCTGCAGGTAGAAGCCGGGAATGTCGAGGGTGTTGATCATTTCCATGACCAGCTTGATGCCCGCGGCTTCGAGCTTGCCCGCCGCGTACTCCAGGTTGTTCAGGAAGGTGTTTTCGATGGTCGCGCAGTCGTAACCCTGCGGACGGATGCCGGCCAGGCAGTTGATCTGGGTGTTGCCCAGCACCTTGGCGTAGGCGATGGCCTTGTCGACGCCGGCGCGGAATTCCTCGACGCGGTCCGGGTGGCAGGCGATACCGCGCTCGCCCTTGGCCCAGTCGCCGGCGGGCAGGTTGAACAGCACTTGTTCGAGCTGGTTGGCGTCCAGGCGGGCCTTGATCACCTCGGCCTCGACGTCATACGGAAAGAGGTACTCGACACCACTGAAGCCGGCGCGCGCGGCGGCTTCGAAACGGTCGAGGAAGTCCACCTCGGTGAACAGCATGGACAGGTTGGCGCAGAAACGGGGCATTGGTTGACTCCTTGATGGCGTGTTGCACGAACAGCCCCCTCTCCCATCAGGGAGAGGGTTGGGGAGAGGGCGTCACCGCGCGCTCCCGGGTTCGGTACAGCTGATCAGTCCAGCAGCGGCTTAATCCAAGAGAGAGATGGCAGTCGGTGCGTCGATACCCTTGAGCGCCAGCTCTTCGAACTCGTTGACCGCGTTGATTTCGGTACCCATGGAGATGTTGGTGACGCGCTCCAGGATGACCTCGACCACCACCGGTACACGGTGCTGCTGCATCAGCTCGCGGGCTTGGGCGAAGGCGGCGCCGATCTGGTTCGGGTCGGTCACGCGGATCGCCTTGCAACCCAGGCCCTCGACCACGGCCACATGGTCGACGCCGTAGCCGTTGAGCTCCGGTGCGTTGACGTTTTCGAACGCCAGCTGCACGCAGTAGTCGATCTCGAAGCCGCGCTGCGCCTGACGGATCAGACCCAGGTAGGAGTTGTTCACCAGTACGTGGATGTACGGCAGGTTGAACTGCGCACCGGCGGCCAGTTCTTCGATCATGAACTGGAAGTCATAGTCGCCCGACAGCGCGACGACCTGACGGCTCGGGTCGGCCTTGACCACGCCCAGGGCTGCCGGAATGGTCCAGCCCAGCGGGCCGGCCTGGCCACAGTTGATCCAGTGGCGCGGCTTGTAGACGTGGAGGAACTGCGCGCCAGCGATCTGCGACAGGCCGATGGTGCTGACGTAGCAGGTGTCCTTGCCGAAGAACTCGTTCATTTCTTCGTAGACGCGCTGCGGCTTGACCGGCACGTTGTCGAAGTGGGTCTTGCGCTGCATCGTGCGCTTGCGCTCGCGGCAGGCTTCGACCCAGGCGCTGCGGTCCTTCAGCTTGCCGGCGGCTTTCCACTCGCGGGCTACTTCGAGGAACACATCCAGGGCGGAGCCGGCGTCGGAAACAATGCCCAGGTCCGGGGTGAAGACGCGACCGATCTGGGTCGGTTCGATGTCCACGTGGACGAACTTGCGGCCTGCGGTGTAGACGTCGACCGAACCGGTGTGGCGGTTGGCCCAGCGGTTGCCGATGCCCAGCACCATGTCCGATTCCAGGACGGTGGCGTTGCCGTAGCGGTGCGAGGTCTGCAGACCGCACATGCCGGCCATCAGCGGGTGATCGTCAGGGATGGTGCCCCAGCCCATCAGGGTCGGGACCACCGGCACGCCGGTCAGCTCGGCGAACTCCACCAGCTTGTCGGAAGCGTCGGCGTTGATGATGCCGCCGCCGGCGCAGATCAGCGGACGCTCGGCGTCATTGAACAGGGCCAGTGCTTTTTCAGCCTGGGCGCGGGTGGCCTTGGGCTTGTTCACCGCCAGCGGTTCGTAGGCGTCGATGTCGAATTCGATCTCGGCCATCTGCACGTCGAACGGCAGGTCGATCAGCACCGGGCCGGGACGGCCGCTGCGCATTTCGAAGAAGGCTTTCTGGAAGGCATAGGGCACCTGGCCCGGCTCCAGCACGGTGGTCGCCCACTTGGTGACCGGCTTGACGATGCTGGTGATGTCCACGGCCTGGAAGTCTTCCTTGTGCATGCGCGCACGGGGAGCCTGGCCGGTGATGCAGAGGATCGGGATGGAGTCGGCGGAAGCCGAGTACAGGCCGGTGACCATGTCGGTGCCGGCAGGGCCGGAAGTACCGATGCACACGCCGATGTTGCCGGCGTTGGTGCGGGTGTAACCCTCAGCCATGTGCGAGGCGCCTTCGACGTGGCGGGCCAGGACGTGATCGATGCCACCGAGTTTCTTCATGGCCGCATACATGGGGTTGATGGCGGCGCCCGGCACGCCGAAGGCGGTATCGACACCTTCGCGACGCATGACGAGTACGGCAGCCTCGATTGCTCTCATTCTGGCCATATTTTGTTCCTCGGTTCTTATACTGATTGTGTACAAAAGTTGAGGCGATTCTAGGCAGGCAATTCGGCGAAGGTCAAGATGGGTTGTATACGAGGGACTGAGCGGTCATTTTTGCTTGGAAGCCTTCTATTTAGATGCTTGCAGGAAAAAGCTGAACGCGGGGTCAAACTATCGTTTGAAAAAATGTATACAAAAATAGATGTGAATTGTCCTTTTCTGTTGCTTTGAGTGAGACCTTCGGCTACTAGATTGCGTACAGATTTCTGATACGCGTGTGCGCAGCATTCACCTGTGCGCATGCCGTGGCCCCGACTTACCGACCTTGATCCGCCTTATCAACTTGAAGAGGAAAACCTCATGAGCATCCTGAGTCTGGAAACCGCACTGGACATTACCCGCCACGCCCTGGTCGCCAGCCGTGAGCTGTCCACTGCGCCACTGACCATCGCCGTGCTGGACGCCGGCGGGCACTTGCTGAGCCTGCAGCGCGAGGATGGTGCGAGCATGCTTCGTCCGCAGATCGCCATCGGCAAGGCGTGGGGCGCGGTGGCGTTGGGTAAGTCGTCGCGAGTGCTGGCGGCTGACGCTCAGCAGCGCCCGGCGTTCATCGCGGCGGTGAACACGCTGGCGCAAGGCAACGTGGTACCCGCACCCGGTGGCGTGCTGATCCGCAATTCGGCCAATGAAGTGATAGGCGCCATCGGCATCAGCGGCGACGCTTCGGACATCGACGAGCAATGCGCGATCCGTGGCGTGCAGGCGCTGGGCCTGGTCGCCGACGCGGGCTGATCGAAGCAGGGAAGGGCGCGCGGCTCATCGCGCGCCTCGCTCCTACGCGCTTCCGGGGTACTTGCAGGGCGGGTGGAGCGAAGCGATACCCATGCTGCAGCGGTTGAAAACCGTCAGATCGACAACGGCCGCAAACGCCCCTGCGGCTTGGGCTCGGCACCATTGTCCGGCGCGGTGCCTCGCAGTACCAGGCGGGTGATGGTCTCGATGGCGGCCTCGAAGTCCGCATCGCTGAGGCTGGCCTTGCCGGTGACGATGGAAATCTGCCAGTCGAAATCGGCGTAGGTCTGAGTCGCCGCCCAGATGGTGAACAGCAGGTGATGCGGGTCCACCGACGCCAGCAGCCCGCGGTCGATCCAGCTCTGCAGGCAGGCAATATTGCGCTGGGCCTGGGTGTTCAGCTCATCCAGGTATTCCTTCGGCAGGTGCGGCGCACCGTGCATCAGTTCGCTGGCGAACACCTTCGAGGCGTGCGGCAGTTCCTGGGATATCTTCACCTTGGAGCGGATGTAGGCGCGCAGTGCCTCACTCGGCTCGTCGTCCTCGCGGAATGGCGCGGAGGCCTGCAGCAGCGGCTCGACGACGCTTTCCAGCACGCAGCGGTAAAGGTTTTCCTTGGACTGGAAGTAGTAATAGACGTTGGGCTTGGGCAGCCCCGCGCGAGCGGCGATGTCGCTGGTCTTGGTCGCCGCGAAACCCTTCTCGGCAAATTCCTCGCTGGCTGCTCGCAGGATGAGGCGCCGGTTACGCTCGCGAATGCTGGTCATTGGCTGGTCTTCTTTCTTTTATTGCTGTTGTCACAGAACAGAGCCGGGCATGGTAGCACCGGGCTCTCGAGCCTCTCAACTCGGCCCGGTCGCGGGTACTGGCGTGCAATTTCCTGACTCGCGGGTCGATTTTGTGTATACAGCGATGGCGTTCTAAGGTATTTCTAGCGCACTTTCGTTCGGCACCTGCCATCCGGAAAATCCCACTGCCATGCCCGATTCCCAGTTGGTCGACCCCTTCGGTCGACGCATTACCTACCTGCGCCTGTCGGTCACCGACCGCTGCGACTTCCGCTGCACCTACTGCATGAGCGAAGACATGCAGTTCCTGCCGCGCGACCAGGTGTTGAGCCTGGAGGAACTTGAAGCCGTGGCCGACGCCTTCATTGGTCTGGGTGTGAAGCGCATCCGCATCACCGGCGGCGAGCCGCTGGTGCGCAAGGGCCTGACCGGTCTGCTGAAGCGGTTGGGTGCGCGTCCGGAGCTGGAAGACCTCTCCATCACCACCAATGGCTCGCAACTGCGCGAGCGCGCGGCCGAACTGCGCGCCGCCGGTGTGCGCCGCCTGAATATCAGCCTGGACTCGCTGCGCCGTGAACGCTTCGCCGCCTTCACTCGATCCGACAAGCTGGAGCAGGTGCTCGACGGCATCGACGCCGCCCGCGAAGCCGGGTTCGAGCGCATCAAGCTCAATGCCGTGGTGCAGAAAGGCCGCAATGACGACGAAGTCTGCGACCTGGTGGCCTTCGCCCTGGAGAAGGGCATCGACATCAGTTTCATCGAAGAGATGCCGCTGGGCAGCGTCAGCAGCCACGAGCGCAAGCAGACTCTGTGCAGCAGCGACGAAGTCCGCGCGCAGCTCGCCGAGCGCTGGCAATTGCTGCCGACGCCCGAGCGCAGCGGTGGGCCGTCGCGTTACTACCGCATCGACGGTAACGCCAGCCGCATCGGCTTCATTTCCCCGCACAGTCACAACTTCTGTGGCGACTGCAATCGCGTACGGGTGACTGCTGAAGGCAAGCTGGTGCTCTGCCTGGGGCACGAAGGCGCACTGGACTTGCGCCAACTGCTGCGCGAGCACCCTGGCGATGGCGTGCGCCTGCGCGATGCACTGATGCAGGCGCTGCAGCTCAAGCCCGAACGACACCACTTCGAGGCGGATCGACAAGTGCAGGTACTGCGCTTCATGAGCATGACCGGCGGCTGAGTCCGCCACGGCGGCTGCCCGGCCCGCCTGACAGAACAAAAACAACAGCTAACAAGGAGAGTCGTTTGAAGCTCAAGGCCTTCTGCTGCGCGCTTGCCAGCATCCTTTCCACTGGCGTCATGGCGCAGACCTATGTGGTCGGCGTCGAGAAACTCGCCTTCGCCCCGCACTACGTCACCGATGCACAGGGCAATTACCAGGGCTTCGCCCGAGAAGTGCTGGACCTGTTCGCCAGCACCAATGGCATCACCCTGGAATACCGCCCACTACCGGTGGATGCCCTGCTGCCGGCGCTGCTTTCCGGCCAGGTCGACCTCAAGTACCCGGACAACCCCAACTGGGCGCCCGAACAGAAGGCCGGGAAAACCCTGCGTTACAGCCAGCCGGTGAGCCAATATGTCGATGGCGTGCTGGTGGCGCCGGAGCGGCTGGGACAGGGCGTCGGCGCGCTGAAGCGGCTGGCGCTGGTGGACGGCTGGACGCCTCGTGGTTACGAGCAGCAGGTGCAGTCCGGGCAGATCAGCATCGCGCCGGGCGCCGACCTGCGGCAGATGATTCACGCCGCGCTGAAGAAGCAGGCTGATGGCGCCTATTTCAACGTGGTGGTCGCCACCTACTACCTGGACAATATTCGCGCGAAGCCGGGCGCTCTGGTGTTCGATCCGTCGCTGCCGCACACCCGCAGCGCCTTCCACCTGTCCACGGTGAAGCAGGGCGAGCTGGTCGAGCGCTTCGACCGCTTCCTCGTCGACCACGCCAAGGAAGTCGCTGCGCTCAAGACGAAGTATGGTGTCGAGGCGAGCCTGGATTCCGAGCACCTGGGCGTCGAGCAGTGGAAAGTGGACTTCCTCGAGCGCCAGAAAGCGAAACAGAAGTCGCCCTGAGCCGTCTTCTTCCCTAAAATCGCCGCTGCCGTTCGCGCGCCAGCCGTAGGGAGGATGAAGTGCGCCGCGCCTTGTTCTTCCTTCTCCGCCATTCCCAGCCGGAGCCGGCATGAGCGATCTCCGCATTCCCTTGCGCGAGGGCGCGCTGGTTTGCCCCGGCTTTCGCATCCAGGCCCAGCCTGAACCCTCGCTGGAGATCGATGGCGATCTGCTCTGGGCGCTGGAGCAGCCGCGGTGGTGCCCCGTGGCAGTGTTGCTGGAAGAGCGTGACGGCGCGTTTTGGATCACCCCGCTTCCGTTGGCGCAGCAGCCCGGTTTCGACCCGCAACGGGTGATCGGCTGGTGCGACGAGCCGGTGCGCATCGAGCAGCCTGAAGGTGTCGAAGATGCGGAGGCCGCTATCCATTGGTGGCGTGGCGGCACAGTCGAGGACGTGCGCGGACGCATCAGCCACCACCCCTGGGGGCGTCTGTTGCGCCTCGAAGGTCCGGGTATCGGCCCGGAGCACATTCTCTTTCCCCGTGGCCACGCCTGCCTCTACCTGGGTCATCTGGACGCCGACTGGAGCCAATTGCGCTTCGAACTCTTTGCCTGAGCCAGCATCTCACTAGATAGCGGCCCTGCGGTTGCCGCCGAAGTGGCGGGAGCGTGGTGGTCGGTTGTCTCGCGTGCGAGCGGCCTGCACCTCCTGCTTAGTGCATGCAGTCCATGATGAGGTGACCCAGAATGACCATAACAAAACGGGTAAAAAGCCTTGCGGCAGTCCTGGTGTTCGCGCAGTTGGGTGTCGTTGCGCAAATCCCGTTGGCTCAGGCCGCCATGGTGGGTACGGGCGAAGTGCTGCAGGCACAGCAGCAACAGGTCGACCGCGAACAGTTGTTGAAGATGCTCGATGACCAGGGGGTGCAGAAAAAGCTGCAGTCCATGGGCGTGGAGCGCGGCAAGGTCGAACAGCGCATCAAGAGTCTGTCCAACGAAGAGCTCGCGCAGTTCAACCAGCAACTGGACCAGGCGCCGGCGGGTGGGATCATCGGCATCATCCTGTTGTTCCTGCTGATCTTCGTGATCACCGACATGCTGTGTATTACCCACATCTTCACCTTCGTGAGGTGCCAGCGTTGAGGTGCTGGGCCATGGCCGTCGCCCTCGCGGCGGCCGTGGCACTCGGCGGCTGCGCGCAGTCGCCGACGCTGCCATCCAGCGTGGAGGCGTTGCCGGAGCGAGTGGAGCTGAGCGATGTGCAGTTCTTCCCGCAGCAGGAGTTTCAGTGCGGCCCGGCCGCGCTCGCGACCATGCTTAACCAGCGCGGCGTGCGGGTGACTCCTCGCGAGCTGAAGGATCGGGTGTTCATCCCCGGCCGCGAGGGCAGCCTGCAGGTGGAGCTGGTGGCCGCGGCTCGGGAGAAGGGCATGTTGGTCTATCCGCTCAAGCCGCGCCTGGAGAGCATCCTCAGCGAAGTGGCGGCGGGCAATCCGGTGCTGATCCTGCAGAATCAGGGGCTGGACTGGCTGCCGGTCTGGCACTTCGCAGTGGTGGTCGGCTTTGACCGCAATCGCCACGAACTGATCCTCCGCTCGGGCATCACCGAGCGCCTGGTGATCGACTTCACCGCCTTCGACCTGACCTGGAAACGCAGCCAGCGCTGGGCGGTGCTGACCGTACCGGTGGATCGCCTGCCTGCCACGGCGGAGCCGACAGCCTGGTTGCGGGCGGCTCATGACCTGGAGGAAACCGGGCAGCCGGCGTTGGCGGAGCAGGCCTATCGCACCGCGACCCGTGCCTGGCCGCAGGAGTCCCTCGGCTGGTTCGCCCTCGCCAACGCGCGTTACACGGACGGCAACCTGAGTGATGCCGAGGACGCGCTGCGCCGCAGTGTCGGCGCGAAGCCGGCGTTTGCAGCGGGCTGGTTCAATCTGGCCAACGTGCTGGGTGAGCGCGGCTGCCCGCAGCAGGCCGGCGTCGCGGCGAGTTGTGCGCGTCACTTGGCGCCGGACGATGCGCGTTTCTCGCAGAAAGTCAGCAGTGCGGCAGTGGCGGGTGCCAGTTGCCAGTCGGTACCGGCCTGCCCGGCGAACTGAGGCTGCCGGTTCCTGAGCCAAAGCGGGGAGGGCGTAGCGAGTCCTGCAATGCCCCCGGCGAGGTGCTTGGCGTGGCCACGAAAAAAACATCGGTACGCGGCGGAGCGTCAGCCAAGGCGAGTGCGTCGGCTGCGAAGAAGGTGGCGCCTCGCGATGAAAAAGAAAACGGCGCCCAGAGGCGCCGTTCTTCTTCGTGCGGTGCGGAGCGTCAGACGCCCAGCTTGTCTCGCAGGGTGTAGTACCAGGCACCGATCGCGGAGAACGGAACCTGGAACATGCGCCCGCCCGGGAAGGGATAGTGCGGCAGATCGGCAAAGGCGTCGAAACGCTCGGCCTGGCCACGCAGGGCCTCGGCCAGCACCTTGCCGGCGAGGTGGGTATAGGTAACGCCGTGGCCGGAGCAGCCCTGGGAGTAGTAGATGTTGTCGCCGATGCGGCCAACCTGCGGCAGGCGCGAGAGGGTCAGCAGGAAGTTGCCGGTCCAGGCGAAGTCGATCTTCACGTCCTTCAGCTGCGGGAAGACCTTGAGCATCTTCGGACGAATGATCGCCTCGATGTTCGACGGATCACGCGCACCGTAGACCACGCCGCCGCCGAAGATCAGACGGTTGTCGCCGGTCAGGCGGTAGTAGTCGAGCAGGTAGTTGCAGTCTTCGACGCAGTAGTCCTGCGGCAGCAGGGACTTGGCCAGGTCGGCGCTCAGCGGCTCGGTGGTGATCACCTGGGTCCCGCACGGCATGGACTTGGACGCCAGTTCCGGAACCAGGCCGCCGAGGTAGGCGTTACCGGCCACCACGATGAACTTGGCTTTTACGCGGCCTTGCGGAGTGTGCACGACCGGGTTGGCACCACGTTCGATACGGATGGCAGGAGACTGCTCGTGAATCACGCCGCCCAGCGATTCCACGGCCGCGGCTTCGCCCAGGGCGAGGTTCAGCGGGTGGATGTGGCCGCCGCTCATGTCGAGCATGCCGCCGACGTAGCTGTCGGTCTTGACGACTTCGCGGATGCGCTTGGCGTCCAGCAGTTCCAGCTGGGTGTGGCCGAAACGCTCCCACAGCTTCTTCTGGGACTCCAGGTGGCCCATCTGCTTGGCGCTGAGGGCCGCGAACACGCCACCGTCCTTCAGGTCGCACTGGATGTTGTACTTGGCGATACGATCGCGAATGATGCGGCCGCCTTCGAAAGCCATGTCACCCAGCAATTTGGCCTGCTTGGCGCCGACGGTGCGTTCGATGACGTCGATGTCACGGCTATAGCTGTTGACGATCTGGCCGCCGTTGCGGCCCGACGCGCCGAAGCCGACCTTGGCGGCTTCCAGTACGGTGACCTTGAAGCCGCTTTCCAGCAGGAACAGGGCGGTCGACAAGCCGGTGTAGCCTGCGCCGATCACGCAGACATCGGTTTCCACCTCGCCCTGCAGTTCAGGACGGGCCGGAACCGGGTTGGCCGAAGCTGCGTAATAGGAAGTGGGGTAGGAAGTGTGCGGCATAATGCACCTGTGTTTGTTATTTTTTACGAGATGAGCGGATGCTACCTGAGTCGAATCTGGCCGGCTAGTGCCCGTGCAAAATAATTTACGGACGGTCGAACATAAAAAAATTCACTTTTTCAGTGGCTTAGCTGAAAAAGTGCTTGACGCTCGAAAGTGATCGCGTAGAATGCGCCCCACACGACAGGCACATAGCTCAGTTGGTTAGAGCACCACCTTGACATGGTGGGGGTCGTTGGTTCGAGTCCAATTGTGCCTACCAAACAAACCCGCTTCTGGCGGTACTTAGAGGGCGATCCGAAAGGATCGCCCTTTTTGTTTGCCTGTGGAAAAGTTGCTGGTCCGCGAAGGCGCGGGCGCACCTGCTATGGTGTTCCCTTGGGGTGTGGTCGGAGGTGGTGATGAGCAGTCTGCGATCCTGGTTGTTGTTCGGTACTTTGCTTGTCCCGTTGCCAGCGCTGGCGGAAATGCAGGTGATCTGGCCGCAGGGTTGGGATGTCTCGCGTTCGCCGGCGGATGCCGCCGCCAATGCGCCGGTGGTTCGCCAGCGCGGCGTGCGCATGGCGCAAGACGGATCCCAGGACCTGGTCATGGAGGTTACGCGCAGTCGACTCGGTTCCGGTGTCGCGGTCAGCGTCGAGAATGTCATCGTCGAGATGCGCAAGGCGTTGCAGAAAGACTTCATGCGCCAGGGTTTCCAGGCGGCGTGCGGCAAGCCGCTGGAGACGAAGCTGGGTGGGCTGGCGGGGCTGGAAGTCCATTGCGGCATCAGTCAGAACGGCACCGAAGTGCTCAGGCAGACTGTGCAGGTCGCGCTCGGTGATGGGGTGGCCTACTCGCTGACCTATGCGGCACCGTCCCAGCGCTATGCGGCGCTGGCGGGGGAGATCGAGTCGGTGAAGGTGGGTATCAGTCTGCACTGAGTGCTGCCTTCCTTTATATAAGAAGGCACAAATGCAAAGCCCCGCTTAGGCGGGGCTTTTTCGTTTTCTGGCTCAGGCAGCGATGGTGGCTTGCACTCGCTGGATCACCGCGTTCAGCGGTGCCTCACCCAGATACTGCTGGGGATAGAGGCGCTCGGTGTGCTTGGCGATGCCATGCTCGTTCACCAGGGTGAAGCTGAAGCCATGCTTGCGCGTGGCCTGGATGACGCAGTTCAGAGGGGCGAAGGCCGCGGAGAGGGTGCCAATCGCCTCCTGGATTTGCAGGGAAGTTTTCATTGTCTTGTCTTTCCAAATAGGTAACGGTCCTGTGACCGTCGAAATCGTCAAAAGCTCCGGGTGCGATCTGAGAATGCAGAAGACGTGTGACCGGAATATGGCAGCGATTGGAAACTTGGGGGTCTGTCGCGCCAGGCTGCAATGTTGGGTAAAGGCAGATGATCTGACGTGGGGCGCTGATCGCTCGGGCAAATGTTCCTGGCGCGGTTGACGTGCTCTGGAATCGATGCGGAGGATGCGCTGGCCGTGGCCCTGTAGAGCCCAGATTCTGCCCTGGATCAGGTAGGGAGTACTGGGAGGGGCGACCTTGGGTTTGGTGTTCGCTTCAACGATTATAAGGAATCCTGCTAACGATGGCTAGTTTTTATACAGCCGTCGGTCAGTTCCCTGTGGTGGATAGGGTATTCCGCGGAGCGGGAGCGCTCCGCGGAAGCGCGGTGTTACTGCAGCCAGGACTCCACGGTGTCGCCACCGTACTGCTGTTTCCAGGCTTTCAGGGTCTTGTGGTTGCCGCCTTTGGTTTCGATAGTCTCGCCGTTATGCGGGTTCTTGTAGACTTTCAGTTGGCGGGTGCGGCGCGGCTGTTGTGCGGCGGCGGGCTCGGCAGAGATCTGCGGGTCGAGAATGTCGATGACATTGCGCAGGTTCATGCCGTACTGGTCCATCAGGGATTGTAGTTGATCCTTGAACTCCAGTTCTTTTTTCAGGCCGCCATCGCTCTTGAGTTTCTCGAGGAGGGCGAGTTGTTCTTGGAGTTTGCGCTCGGCTTCACGGAATTCCGCAAGTTTGGACATCTAGGTGCTCCCGTAAGTAGGGTTGATTAGTACCGGGCGATTCTGTGTTCTGGTGACTGTGCGCGTCAACTGAATATATGAATTGTTGCGATTGGGAAGAAACCTTTAAATATTAAGAGCACATGAAGGGTTGGCGAAATAATTGATCGGTGGGGGATAATGCGTGGATTCAAGGGGGTTGCCTGCCCGTCAGTAACCCCTGGAAAAACCTGTGTGCTTTATTGTGGTGCGTTGCGTGCGAGTGCTGGATGAATAACGAGATAGTGCGATACCGGGTTGGTGACTATGAGCTGACGTGCCAGGTTGCCGGGCAAGGGGTGCCGCTGCTGCTGGTTCACGGGTCGCTTTGTGACTATCGCTACTGGCAGGGGCAGATTGAGGCTTTGTCTGGCCGCTATCGTGTGATAGTACCCAGTCTGCGTCACTATTTCCCCGAACAATGGGATGGTGAGGGCACGGGCTTCACGACCGAGCAACATGTCCGTGATCTGCTGGCGCTACTTGATAAGTTGCCCGGACAGGTTCATCTGTTGGGCCATTCGCGAGGCGGCAATCTCTGTTTACGAATGGCGCTGGCGGCTCCGCAGAAACTGCTTTCCTTGACGCTTGCAGATCCCGGAGGAGATTTTGCCGATGATGTCTTCACTGGGGTAAATATCGAAGCGCCAGTATCTCCCGTTGAGCGCAATCAGTTTCGTCAGCAGGCGCTGAAGTTGATTCGTGCTGGTGAGGTGGAGGAGGGGTTGCGACTCTTTGTCGATACAGTTAGTGGGGCAGGGGTTTGGGCTCGATCCTCCCGGCAGTTCCGTGAAATGGCAACGGCCAATGCCATGACGTTGGTCGGGCAAGTGGCCGACCATCCGGTGCCCATTAATCGCGAACAAATTGAACAATTGCAGATGCCGGTACTGCTGATCGGTGGAGCTGGAAGTCCAGAGCCGTTTCCGCGAATCATTCAGGCGCTGCAATCGATCATTAGAAATGCCCAGACGGTGGTGATTCCTGGGGCGTCCCATGGCATGAACGTGATTCGCCCAGCAACCTTTAATCGTGCCGTGCTGGAATTTGTCGAGTGGTGCTGAGTGACGCCAGAGTTGCCGCTCGTCAGTTTCGCTAACTTGCAGTAACATTCCACGTCCTGCCCGCTATCGTTCGCGGGCAGGTTTTCGATTTCTTCCAGTGATCTACGTCCGCGCGCGAATGCGCAGGGTGCCGACAAGGCGCCTGCCACTGTGAGGCAGGCTTTCCCGGCGGGCGACGCTTACTGGCACATCCCAACCCATGTGGCCTTTCGTAGGGGTCACCACTAGGAGAGGAGGCGCCATGCCCATCATTACTCTTCCCGACGGTAGTCAGCGTTCCTTCGATCATCCGGTCAGTGTGACCGAGGTGGCGCAATCCATTGGCGCAGGCTTGGCGAAAGCCACTCTGGCCGGCAAGGTCAACGGCCGTTTGGTCGATGCCTGCGACATCATCGACAGCGATGCGACGCTGCAGATCATTACCCCGAAGGACGAGGACGGGCTGGAAATCATCCGCCACTCCTGCGCGCACCTGGTGGGCCATGCGGTCAAGCAGCTGTATCCAACCGCCAAGATGGTTATCGGTCCGGTGATCGATGAGGGCTTCTATTACGACATCGCCTTCGAGCGCCCCTTTACGCCGGAAGACATGGCCGCCATCGAAAAGCGCATGGCCGAGTTGATCGAGAAGGACTACGACGTCATCAAGAAGATGACTCCGCGTGCCGAAGTCATCGAGACCTTCAAGGCTCGTGGTGAGGAATACAAGCTGCGCCTCATCGAGGATATGCCGGACGAGAAGGCCATGGGCCTGTACTTCCATGAGGAGTACGTGGACATGTGCCGCGGCCCGCATGTGCCGAACACGCGTTTCCTGAAAGCCTTCAAGCTGACCAAGATTTCCGGCGCGTACTGGCGCGGCGACTCGAAGAACGAGCAGCTGCAGCGTGTCTATGGCACCGCCTGGGCGGACAAGAAGCAGTTGGCCGCCTACATTCAGCGCATCGAGGAAGCCGAGAAGCGCGATCACCGCCGCATCGGCAAGCAGCTCGACCTCTTCCATCTCCAGGAAGAAGCGCCGGGCATGGTCTTCTGGCACCCGAACGGCTGGACCGTCTATCAGGTGCTCGAGCAGTACATGCGCAAGGTGCAGCGTGACCACGGTTATGTGGAGGTGCGCACTCCTCAGGTCGTCGACCGTATCCTCTGGGAGCGTTCCGGTCACTGGACCAACTACGCCGAAAACATGTTCACCACTGCGTCGGAAAGTCGCGACTTCGCGGTCAAGCCGATGAACTGCCCGTGCCACGTGCAGATCTTCAATCAGGGCCTGAAGTCCTACCGTGACCTGCCGCTGCGCCTCGCCGAGTTCGGCGCCTGCCACCGCAATGAGCCGTCCGGCGCGCTGCACGGCATCATGCGTGTGCGTGGTTTCACTCAGGACGACGCCCACATCTTCTGCACTGAAGAGCAGGTGAAGAAGGAAGCGGCCGACTTCATCAGGCTAACCCTGCAGGTCTATTCGGACTTCGGTTTCAGCGATGTCTCCATGAAGCTGTCCACTCGTCCGGCCAAGCGCGTTGGTTCCGAAGAGCTGTGGGACCGCGCCGAAAGTGCGCTGGCCGACGCCCTGAACGAATCCGGCCTGGAGTGGGAATACCAGCCGGGCGAGGGCGCGTTCTACGGTCCGAAGATCGAGTTCACCCTGAAAGATTGCCTCGGCCGTAACTGGCAGTGTGGCACCCTGCAGTACGATCCGAACCTGCCGGAACGTCTGGATGCCAGCTATATCGCCGAAGATAACAGTCGTACCCGTCCGGTCATGCTGCATCGCGCGATTCTCGGATCCTTCGAGCGCTTCATCGGCATGCTCATCGAGCACTACGCGGGCCTGTTCCCTGCGTGGCTCGCGCCGACCCAGGCCGTGGTGATGAATATCACTGACAAGCAGGGCGAATGGGCCGAAGAAGTGGTTCGTCAGCTCGAGGAAAGCGGATTCCGTGCCAAGTCCGACTTGAGAAACGAGAAAATTGGCTTTAAAATCCGCGAGCATACCTTGCTCAAGGTTCCCTATCTGCTTGTTATAGGCGATCGGGAAGTTGAATCGCAGGCCGTCGCCGTACGTACGCGCGAAGGGGCAGACCTCGGCTCGATGCCGGTCGCCCAGTTCGCTGAGCTGCTTGCTCAGGCGGTTTCCCGGCGTGGTCGCCAAGACTCGGAGTAATCATTATTAAGCGTGAAATGAGACAGGATAAGCGGGCTCTCCCGAAACCGCCGATCAACGAGAACATCACTGCCCGTGAGGTTCGTCTGATTGGTGCTGACGGTCAGCAGATCGGTGTGGTCTCCATCGATGAGGCTCTCCGTCTGGCTGACGAGGCCAAGCTGGACCTGGTGGAAATTTCTGCTGATGCGCTGCCCCCTGTCTGCCGCATCATGGACTACGGCAAGCACCTCTTCGAGAAGAAGAAACAAGCCGCTATTGCGAAAAAGAATCAGCACCAGCAGCAGATCAAAGAAATCAAGTTTCGTCCAGGGACGGAAGAAGGGGATTACCAGGTAAAACTACGCAACCTGGTACGTTTCCTTAATGAAGGGGACAAGGCCAAGGTATCGCTTCGATTCCGTGGTCGTGAGATGGCCCACCAGGAGCTGGGCATGGAGCTGTTGAAGCGGGTCGAAAACGACCTCGCCGAGATCGGCACCGTGGAACAGCATCCTAAGCTGGAAGGACGCCAGCTGATGATGGTCATCGCTCCCAAGAAGCGTAAATAACCTCCCGGGCACTGGCAGGCCTGATGGTTATCAGTTGTTAACGAATGCGGAGTACCAAACATGCCAAAGATGAAAACCAAGAGTGGCGCCAAAAAGCGCTTCAAAGTGACTGCTGGTGGCATCAAGCACAAGCACGCTTTCAAGAGCCACATCCTGACCAAAATGACCACCAAGCGTAAGCGTCAGCTGCGCGGCACTTCGATGCTCGCTGCTTCCGACGTTCGCCGTGTAGCGCGCTCCCTGCGTCTGCGTTGATTTCTGGTAGAGGATAAATAAATGGCTCGTGTTAAGCGTGGCGTAATTGCCCGTCGTCGTCACAAAAAGATTCTGAAGCTCGCAAAAGGCTACTACGGCGCGCGTTCGCGTGTGTTCCGTGTTGCCAAGCAGGCGGTAATCAAGGCAGGCCAATACGCCTACCGCGACCGTCGTCAGCGCAAGCGTCAGTTCCGTGCTCTGTGGATCGCCCGTATCAACGCTGGTGCTCGTCTGAACGGTCTGTCCTACAGCCGTCTGATCGCTGGCCTGAAAAAAGCGGCCATCGAGATCGACCGTAAGGTCCTGGCCGATCTGGCTGTGAACGAAAAAGCGGCGTTTACCGCGATTGTCGAGAAAGCGAAGGCCAGCCTGGCTTAAGCCCCACGACAGTTACCGGATCTCGGTCCGGACGTAACGTCACCGATAGGGGAAGAGCCTTACCGCTCTTCCCCTATTTTGTATCTGGAGTTGGTACATGGAAAACCTGGACGCGCTGGTTTCGCAGGCCCTGGACGCCGTGCGAAACACCGAAGACGTCAACGCCCTGGAGCAGATCCGGGTTCACTACCTCGGCAAGAAAGGCGAACTGACCCAGGTCATGAAGACCCTGGGCGACCTGCCCGCCGAAGAGCGCCCCAAAATCGGTGCGCTGATCAACGTCGCCAAGGAACAGGTTCAGGATGTGCTGAACGCCCGCAAGGCTGAGCTTGAGGGCGCCGCCCTCGCCGCCAAGCTGGCCGCCGAGCGCATCGACGTGACCTTGCCGGGCCGTGGCCAGTCCTCCGGCGGTCTGCATCCGGTCACCCGTACCAAGGAGCGCATCGAGCAGTGCTTCACCCGCATCGGCTACGAAGTCGCCGAGGGTCCGGAAGTCGAAGACGACTACCACAACTTTGAAGCGCTCAATATTCCGGGCCACCATCCGGCTCGTGCCATGCACGACACCTTCTACTTCAATGCGAACATGCTGCTGCGCACCCATACCTCGCCGGTACAGGTTCGCACCATGGAAAACCAGAAGCCGCCGATTCGCATTGTCTGCCCGGGCCGCGTCTACCGTTGCGACTCCGACCTGACTCACTCGCCCATGTTCCACCAGGTCGAAGGTCTGTTGGTCGATGAAGACGTCAGCTTCGCCGACCTCAAGGGCACCATCGAGGAATTCCTCCGTGCCTTCTTCGAGAAGGAATTCTCCGTCCGCTTCCGTCCATCTTTCTTCCCCTTCACCGAGCCTTCGGCGGAAGTCGATATCCAGTGCGTGCTCTGCAGCGGCAAGGGTTGCCGCGTCTGCAAGCAGACCGGCTGGCTGGAAGTCATGGGTTGCGGCATGGTCCACCCCGACGTGCTGCGCATGTCGGGCATTGACCCCGAAAAATACCAGGGCTTCGCCTTCGGCATGGGCATTGAGCGCTTGGCCATGTTGCGCTATGGCGTTAACGACTTGCGCCTGTTCTTCGACAACGATCTGCGGTTCCTCGGCCAGTTCCGCTAGCCCGCACGACCGTCAACGCATTTAGGAGAGCAGGATGAAATTCAGTGAACAGTGGCTGCGGAGCTGGGTAAATCCGCAGGTATCCCGTGATGAGCTGGTGGCTCGTCTGTCCATGGCCGGCCTCGAAGTCGACGCCGTGATCCCGGTTGCCGGCCAGTTCAGCGGTGTGGTCGTGGGCGAAGTGCTGTCGACCGAACAGCACCCGGACGCCGACAAGCTGCGCGTCTGTCAGGTCAGTAATGGTTCGGAGACCTTCCAGGTCGTCTGCGGCGCGCCCAATGTGCGCCCAGGCCTGAAGATCCCCTTCGCCATGATTGGCGCCGAACTGCCGGGCGAGTTCAAGATCAAGAAAGCCAAGCTGCGCGGCGTTGAGTCCAACGGCATGCTCTGCTCGGCCAAAGAGCTGGAAATCAGCGAAGAAAACGCCGGTCTGATGGAGCTCGCCGCAGATGCGCCGGTGGGTGCTGACGTGCGCGACTACCTTGAACTGGATGACGCGTCCATCGAGATCGGCCTGACCCCGAACCGCGGCGACTGCTTGTCCCTGACCGGCCTCGCCCGCGAAGTCGGTGCGCTTTACAGCGCCGAGGTCAAGCCGGTGGTGGTCAATGCCGTTGCTCCGCAGATCGACGAAGTGCGCAGCATCGAGCTGCTGGCACCCAAGGCCTGCCCGCGCTACCTCGGCCGCGTCATCCGCAACGTCGACCTGAGCAAACCATCCCCCCTGTGGATGGTCGAGCGCCTGCGCCGTTCCGACATCCGAAGCATCGACGCCGCCGTCGACATCACCAACTACGTGATGATCGAACTGGGCCAGCCGATGCACGCTTTCGACCTTGATGAGATCAAGGGCGGCATTCGCGTGCGGTTGGCGGAGGAGGGCGAGAAGCTCGTTCTGCTAGACGGTCAGGAAGTTACCCTGCGTGCCGACACCCTGGTAATCGCCGACCACGAACGCGCCCTGGCCATCGCCGGCGTGATGGGGGGCGAGCATAGCGGCGTCAGCGCCAAGACCCGCGACCTGTTCCTCGAAAGCGCCTTCTTCGACAACATCGCCGTGGCCGGCAAGGCACGTTCCTATGGCCTGCACACAGATGCATCGCACCGCTTCGAGCGTGGCGTGGACTCGCAACTGGCCCGTCGCGCCATGGAGCGCGCCACCGAACTGCTGCTGCAGATTGTTGGCGGCGAAGCCGGTCCGATCGTGGAGCAAGCCAGCGAAGCTGACCTGCCGAAGATTGCGCCGGTCACCTTGCGTGCCGAGCGCGTCACCCAGATGTTGGGCATGACCCTGGAAAACGCCGAGATCGAGCGTCTACTCGCCGCCCTGGAGTTCGACGTCCAGAAGTCTGGTGCCGATGCCTGGACCGTTGGTGTACCGAGCCATCGCTTCGACGTCTCCATCGAGGTCGACCTGATCGAGGAACTGGGCCGCCTGTATGGCTACAACCGTCTGCCGGTTCGCTACCCGCAGGCCCGCCTGGCGCCGAACACCAAGTCCGAGTCCCAGGCCGAGCTGCCGGCGCTGCGCCGCCTGCTGGTCGCCCGCGATTACCAGGAAGCCATCACCTACAGCTTCATTGATCCCAAGCTGTTCCAGCTGTTCCACCCTGGCGTCGAGCCGCTGATGCTGGCCAACCCGATCTCTGCCGACATGGCCGCCATGCGCGCCTCGCTCTGGCCGGGTCTGGTGAAGTCCCTGCAGCACAACCTCAATCGTCAGCAGACCCGTGTGCGCCTGTTCGAAAGCGGCCTGCGCTTCGTCGGTCAGCTGGAAGGGTTGGTGCAGGAAAACATGCTCGCCGGCGTCGTCTGCGGTGCCCGTCAGCCGGAAGGCTGGGCCAACGGCCGCGAGAACGTCGACTTCTTCGACGTGAAAGCTGATGTCGAAGCGCTGCTGGGTAACGCTGGCGCCATCGAGGCCTTCACCTTCTCCCCGGCAGAACACCCGGCGCTGCACCCGGGCCAGACCGCCAAGATCGAGCGTGACGGCGTACTGGTCGGCTACCTCGGCGCCCTGCACCCGGAGTTGGCCAAGGTGCTGGATCTGGACCGCCCGGTCTATGTCTTCGAGCTGGTACTGGCCGAAGTCGCCAAGGGCCGCTTGCCGAAATTCAGCGAACTGTCGCGCTTCCCTGAAGTGCGCCGTGACCTCGCCCTGATCGTCGATCTGGAAACCCCGGCCGAATTCGTCCTGGCAAATATCCGTGAAACGGCGGGCGAATGGCTGACAGATCTCAGGTTGTTTGACGTCTACCACGGTAAAGGCATTGATCCGCTTAGAAAAAGCTTGGCCGTTGGCTTGACCTGGCAGCATCCATCACGCACTCTTAATGATGACGAGGTGAACGCGACTACGCAGAATATCGTCGCCTCGCTGGAACAAAGGTTCAACGCCACGTTAAGGAAGTAGCGTATGGGGGCTCTGACGAAAGCTGAAATTGCTGAACGTCTGTACGAAGAGCTGGGCCTGAATAAGCGGGAAGCCAAGGAACTGGTGGAGCTCTTCTTCGAAGAGATCCGCCAGGCGCTGGAGCATAACGAACAGGTAAAGTTGTCAGGTTTCGGCAACTTCGATCTGCGCGATAAGCGCCAGCGTCCCGGACGCAACCCGAAGACGGGAGAGGAAATCCCGATCACAGCCCGGCGCGTCGTCACCTTTCGTCCAGGGCAGAAACTGAAGGCCAGGGTTGAAGCTTATGCTGGAACCAAGTCATAACGACGAGTTGCCCCCCATTCCGGGCAAGCGCTACTTCACCATCGGTGAAGTGAGCGATCTTTGCGCGGTGAAGCCGCACGTGCTGCGGTACTGGGAACAGGAGTTCCCGCAACTCAACCCGGTCAAGCGACGAGGCAACCGGCGCTACTATCAGCGTCAGGACGTCCTCATGATTCGCCAGATCCGTGCGCTGCTCTACGACCAGGGCTTCACCATTGGTGGCGCCCGTCAGCGCCTCACCGGCGACGAAGCCCGCGATGACGCCACCCAGTACAAACAACTGATCCGGCAGATGATCGCCGAATTGGAAGATGTGCTGCATGTGTTGCGCAAGTAACTGAAAAAAATGAAAAAAGCACTTCTCCAAAGCAAATGCTTGGGGTATAGTGCGATCCGCTTCTGAGGGAACTCAAAAGCAACGTCGGGGCGTAGCGCAGCCTGGTAGCGCACTTGCATGGGGTGCAAGGGGTCGAGTGTTCGAATCACTCCGTCCCGACCAAATTCTTGAAGCGGCTCAAATACTTACAGTGTTTGGGCCGTTTTCATTTCTGGACTGCGCAAAACCGGCGCAATATGCGCGCAAAACTAGCGGGCAAATTCGCTGATATCCAGGTCCGGAATTGCATCTGACCAGACCACTTCGGCATGGTCCCGCTGATAGTTCTTCGTCATCTCTGCGCTGGCATGCCCAGCGATCTTCTGGCCATCTTTCCCGGCCTTCTTATACAAATGCAGCGACAGGGCTCTGATCTCATGGAAGCCCGGCATCTCTTCGTCTTTCCATCCTGAATAGCAGGCTGAAGCGTCCCGCGCTTCTTTGAATGCCCTGGACAGATAACGCTCATCGATCTTCGTCCAATGCTCCTTTCGGTCAGCAAGCCCCAGTTTCCGGTCCGGTCGCCGATGAATCAGGAAGGGGGAGGGGACGCCATCGTTACAGCGATCCATTACATCCTGCAGCTCGCGGGTAACGCGGAAGCGGATCCAGGCGGCATCCGATACTTTGGCTGTCTTCTGCTGGATGACGTACAGGAACCCGTCCCGGATATCATCGAATTTCATCGACAAGATATCCGAACGCCTTTGGCCTGTGATCAAAGCCAGATCAATCGCGTTCTGCAGCCAGGTCGGAGATTCTTCTCTGATAGCCTTGAGTCCTTCCGCGGTGTGGCGCTTGCGCTGCTTCTTTTCGATCCTGGGGATAGTCCCGGCTGCAGGATTATCCGGGCATAGTCCCTTAGCGGCAGCGTGGTTGAAGATATCGATAAGAAGCGCTCTTGCTTGGTTGGATGCCCGCGCGGTCAGGCTATCGAGTAGTTCAGCAGCCATTCGAAGCGTGATTTCATCCACGGCCTTAGACGGCCAGGCTGCTCGGAACTGCCTGAATCTCACTGCGTAGAGTTCCAGGGTGGCTTTTGCCAATTCGCGAGGCGGCAGTACTTCACGCTGGTAGTAATCCAGAAAGTCGACGAACAAGGTTGTAGCCAGGCCTTTAACCTTGGCAACTAGGTCGGCACCTTCCATGAAGGTGAGATTCAGTTGCTTGGCAGCATCAATTGCCTTGAGCCGATCCTTTCCGAATTGAAACCAGACGCCATCAGTAGGGCGCCTGTACCTGAAAGTCCCACGTCGACCGTCGAAGTAGAGATTCTGCGGAAGGGACCTATTTGCTTTGTTACGAGGACGCGGTGACATCAGCAGTGGTCCTTGAGCACCATGGCGACCAGTTCGTTGCTTGTCCCCTTATTGAAAGCTCGCCAATCCACATACCAGAGCTTGCCGATCCTGACGCCCGGAATATCACCATTGCGGATCTGGTTACGTATGGTCTGACTGCAGAGAGGTGTTCCGTTCACTCCCCAATACCGACGCTGGAACTCAGCAATCTTAATCAGCTCTCTGCTCATTCTTCCCCCTCGGACTTCCAGCCTTTTCCATCGAGTCGAGCGGAGATCCACTGATCGATTTCCAGGGAGTCCCATCCCACCATTGATGGGCCAATCTGTTTGGCTTGGGGAAAGACTCCCGTGCTCATCCAGAGATAGATGGTCGAGCGCTTGATGCCGCAAAGATGAATCACCTCGGGTAAGCGCAGTATTCTGCGAGTGCCTGCTTTCGATTCCATTTCTCTTACTCCATCGCTACTACTTGATCCGCTGATGTCATCAAATGGCGTAGCCGCGCCTGATGTAGCGATCATTGATCAATCCGATAACGTGCTTTTCGAGGTCGCGAGTGCTGTAGCCCTTGGCGGTGTAGTGGTCTTCGATCACATGCCAGAAGGGGAGCGTTCTCCCGACCTCAAGCGCTTTTTTTGGCGGGATGCGCTCCCGTGCGATCAGGCTGGCGAACTGGCCCAGGAACATCTCGCAGTTCTTGCCGGAGAAGCCCTGAGCGGTCTTGTAGTAGCGGCGGTACTCGGTGCGTTCAATGAGTGGATCCGCTTCCACCTGGACCTTGGTGTCGAGGCTGATCAGCGACCAGAAGGCATCGAAGATCCCTTCCCGGGAAATGAGCTTGTAGTTGTCGCAGGCGTACTGCCAGAGGCCTTGCAGGTGCGGACAGAGACCCTCATAGGTCCGGCAGCCGATCACCTCGCCAGAGGACATCGTGGAGCCTTCGGAGAACTGCTGGACGATGGAATGGTGGAAGCGGAATTCGATACGCCACACCGTTTCCAGCGGGTTGAAGGCGGGTTCACCATCGCCGAAGGGATCACCGTTGAGGGAGGCCCACACGGATTCCCAATAGTCGAGCTTGTCGGTCGCTCTCGCCTGCAGCGTTTTGTTGTAGAGGCACATCTGCAGACCGTTGGCCGAGCCGAACATGAAGGTCTCACCACGCCCATAGACCGAGGCGTTGCCGTCATACTCGATGCGGTCGATGCCGCTGATCTGGCGCACACGACGGGATCGGCAGTGCATGCGGTCCACGAAGTCCACGGGTGGGATCCAGCCTTGGACGTCGAGGGCGATGTGGACGGCGCACTGGTTCACCTCGCAGGCCGAGAGCACTCCAGCGGCCAGGTCATCCATTACGCCCTGCAGGATCTTCGGATCGGCGCCATCCAGGGCGTGAGGCGACACTTCAATCTTGAGGTGCGGGCCGATGTTCTCCAGCTTCACGTTGTGGTTCTTGATCAGCAAGATCAGACCGAGGTCGGCGTTCTGCAGGCGGAACTGGTAGCCCGAGTCACGACCGATGCGGCCCTTGGCCCACTTGTAGCCGGCGAAGTTGACGAGATCCTCCGGCTCATCGAACAGCGCCATCACTTCCGGGCGGATCATGCCGTTGTACAGCTGCCGCACGGTATCGACGCCACAGCGCAGCAGGCGCACACCCGACAGGTCGGCGAATCGGCCGTTGCTCGGGTCCATGAAAATCCGTCCTTCGGACGACTCATAAAAATCCCCGGTCTCCTTGAGGATCAGGCGGAGGGGGTGAACTGCCTTTTTCATTCTTTCGTACCTTCAATGAGGTTTATTGAGGTGCTTACTCGTTAGCTATCTGACGTGTTACAGGGGCGTCGGCCCGCCCCGCCGGGCCGTTTGCGGGTGGCCTCCTACGTCGGCTCAAACCGCAAAACGGCCCTGGCGGGCTCACCACAGGAACTTGCCCTTCTCGTAGGGAATGACCGTCACCCTCGTCCCCTCGGCCTCGCTGGTGGGCGCGGGCTGGTTCGTGGGGAATGCCTGCCCCGGCGGGAGCTGCTGCGCCATGCGCGCATCAGGGCCGATGCCACGGTCGGGCAAGGTGGGATCGAAGTAGCCGTTGCGCGCCACGCTGATGCAGAAGTCGAAGGAGGTCGCGAACTTGGTCGCCTGCTGCGTGTAGCACTGGCAGGACTGGCCGTCCTTGACCGTCTCCGGCGGCCGCCGCTCTACGAGCCTCGGGTCGCTGGTCGACAGGCAGTAGATGCGGGGTTTGCTGACCGGTGTGGTGAGCTGGTCATACACCGGGGCCGAGGCTGGCAGATCCGCGATGCGTGGTTTTCGCTGCTCAATGTATTGCTCGGGAGTGACGGCCTTCGGGGCGTCGCCGCCGCTGGGGCTGATCAGCGAGCCCACCATCGACTTGGCCTGATCGACCATGCCGGGCTGGTCTTTCGGTACGTTGGCCGTGGCCGCCGTTTCTGCCGGCTTGCTGCCCTGCTGGTAGCGCTCGAAGGCGCGATACACCATGAAACCGGCGCCGACGATGACCGCCAGTGCGAGCACCATTTTCTTCGGTGGCTTGAACTTGAAGTGGTGCTGCGCCTGGGTGCTGGTGTAGACGCCGAAGTACTTCTTATCGAGCTTGATGACCGTCTTGTCGGCATCCTTGAAGCTGGTCTTTTTCTCGACTGCCTCGATCACGGCTTCCGATTCGAACCGCAGTAGCTGCTGGCTCTTGAAGACCCGCCAGTAGTGGATATGGCCATTGCACAAGCGGCGCAGGTGCACATCGATGTAACGCGGGTCCTGAGTCACCAGATGCACTTCGTGGCCCTGGTGGCGCATGGTTTCGAAGCGGGTGATGTGCTCCGGTGGGCGGTTACGCGGGTCGCGGGCGCCGAACCAGCCCTGGGCCTCGTCCACGACGATGATCGCGTCCTGAGGCAGCTCGTACCATTTGAACGGATCTTCGAACTCGAACCAGGCCGCTTCGAGCTTTTCGGGTTTGAGGCCGGCGACGTTGTGGAAGTAGACGATGCGGCCTTCAGCTTTGGCCTTGGCGTCCACTTCGCGGATGGTGTTGAGGGTTTTGCCGTGGCCGGGCTTACCGGTGCGGATATAGAGCATGACCGGTCCCCCTTACGCGTCGATGTAGTCACGGCCCGGCGGGTTCCACACCTGCCGACGGAGACGGTCCTGCGCTTTCAACCAGCCGGCCATGAGCGCACGGGTGGTGACGGCAGCGAGATACATGTTGATCGCCACATCGATCTTCGCGAGGCCGAGGATCTGCTGGATCGGCACGGCGACATTGCCCATCTGCGACATCAGGTAACTGCGGGCCACGTCGATCAGCAGGTTGAAGCCGACGTAGCTGACGACGGCGAAGCCGATGGCGCGCAGGACCATCTTCACGATGGGCACGGCGATGATCAGGAGCATCTGGACGATAAAGGCGTATTGCATCATTCACCTCCGAGAGAGCGTCCGACGTAGAGGACGCAGAAAGCCCCGACCGCGATGACGATCAGGTAGCCAAGGTCTGTGGCAGCCGCGCAGAGCGGCTCGTAGGTGACGGCGAACGTGCGGCCGCCGTTGGTTCTGAGGGTGAAGGTCTTGTCAGCCGGGCAGGACGCGGGGAGAAAGCGCGTGCCCTGGTTGATGAAGGACGGGATTTGAATCTCGGTGCTGTCGTCCATTTCGAACTTCGCACCGGTGACGGCGGCCTTGATGTCGGCCTCGTGCTTCTCGTAGTCACTCTGCTTTTCGTAGGCGCAGCGCAGGGCTTTTTCCTGGGTCAGCACCGCGCAATCGATGGCGTCGCCGGAGCAAGACAACGGCACGTCGCAGGGCTCACCGGAGGCTAGGCGTTCGGGTTTTTCCTCGTCCTCCTTGTCCTTTTCTTCGTCGGGCTTTTCCTGTGGGTTACCTTCATCCGAGGTGGTTTGCTCGCCGGTCTTCTGGCCGTCCTGATAGGTCGTCGTGGTGGTGACGGTGTCGTAGTCGAAGTACGAATCGCCGTAGCGGATGTTGTAGGTGGTGTTGCTCGTGGTGGAGGTATTGCCGAGGGTGCCGTCCGGGCGGTTGTAGGTGCCGGTTGTGGTTTGCTTCGGCCCCTGGACGGAGGCCGGGCCGGTGATGATGGCTTTCGATTGCTTCTGCAGGTCGTCGTAGCAAGCCTGCGGAGCCAGCGAACCCTCGCAGGTGGCCTTCAGCAGGTCGCGCAGGAAGGGGGCGGTCTGCGCGCTCACCCACGGGTCCAGCTGGTTCAGGTCGGAGTCGGTGAGGTCCATCTTCACGGACTGAACTTCATCGATGGAGATAGTCCGCGTGGCGGAGGACGGCCAGTAGCCGGTGGTCTTGTTCCAGTCGTAGCCCAACTTGGTGTTGGTGCAGTTGTTGACGAGCGTGTAGCCCGATGGAATCCCATCGCCGGGTTTGGCGCCGGAGGGCCACGCACCAATGGCACGAGTGACACCGTTGGCAGTCACCACCTTGATCTTGTTGAGGACTTCGGCGGCGGGGTACGAGCACGCATCAAATGAGCCGGTGCCACTGCCTGATACCGGGATGCCGTCGACCGACTCCTGTTTCTTTTGTAGCTTGGTGTTGTCGTCGGACATCACCCAGCCCACTGCGGCGATGGCACCGGAAATGGCGGCGCTCATCGCCAGTTGCCCGGCATTGGTCTTGAGGCCCGCCTTGAGCTTGGAGCCGATCCCGCTGACGGGCACGGTGACCTTGGGTTTTACCGTGACCGGAGTCTTCGCAGCGGAGCCGCCCATCCAGCCCTTGCGCTCGGCTTCGAGCAGAAGATCAGCGTTGGACTTGGAAGGGACGTAGCCGGTGATCGATCCGTTGGCGGCGCTGTAGCCGGGACCTGCCTTGATGAAGGGATCGACCTTCACTCGCTCGGTGGCGAAGGCTGGCCCGACGATCAGGGCCAGCAGCAGTGCGAGATATCGGCCCATGCTCACACCCGCCCGAACAGGACCACGGCAAAGGCCACGGTGGTGACGATGAGGACGAACCATTGAACGGACATTGTTCGGACTCCAGAAGAAAGAACCCCGCCGGAGCGGGGTTCGGTGCTTCGGCTTGTTAGCCGGGTGGGCTTACAGGGCGCGACGCATGTACTTGAACGCCGCGGCGGCGACCAGCACGGCGAAGACGGCCCAACCGATGGTGTTGGTGTCGTCGCCCGCGGTGGTCAGGGCGGCAGTGGCGTCAGCCGGTACGGCAGCCATGGCGGCACCAGCGGCGCTGAGGGTCAGAGCGCCGACAGCAGCGGCCTTGCGACCGAATGCCGAAGCACTGTTTTGCAGGTGGGTCTTGAGCTGTTTCATGGGTATTACCTCGCTACTTGAGCAGTCGTTTCAGGACCAGGAAGCCGAAGGCGATGCAGAACAGCGCGAGGACTTCGCCACGCAGTTCCGCGACCTGATCCCAGGTGAGTGCAGAGCCGAACTCGCTCTGCAGTTCCTCGCTCGTGACGACGTGCAGGACTCCGGTGCAGATGGCCGAGCCATCGGCGCTGACAGCCCAGTTGCCGTCACAAGCGAGGAAATTCACAGGAAGCGCGCCACGCCATCGAGCCAGCCCCACAGGTAGCCGGTGGCGAGGCCCACGACGAACAGGGAGAGGTACTTAGTCATGGCAGCGCTCCCGAATTAGCTCTTGGCCGAGTCGCCGGGCTTCTCGGCGGCGGGCTGCTGAGTGGGGCGCTGGGCCTGCTGCTGTGCAGCGGGACGGGCTGCCGGAGAAGGCGCGCTGGCTTCTTTGCCCACGGCCAGCAGTTCGGTCAGCACCTGGGTATTGGTGGTGCGACCGAAACGGTCCTGGGTTGGGCGGACGACGCTGGCGAACTTGCAGAGCACCGGAGCGCCTTCGAAGACGATGGAGTCCAGCAGGGTCGGCTCAACGTTGTATTCGCTGATCTCGAAGCCCTTGGCGTTGCCACGAGCGGTTTCCGGGATTGGGGAAATCGCCTGGACGCTGGCGAAGATCTCGCCGCTCTTCGTGGAGGTGTAGGTATCAGTCTTGGTGACCCAGAGTTCAACTACGCCGCCAGTGGTTGCAAACATGTTCATCTGAAGCTCCTTTGCCTTTTTCGGGCATGAGTTGGCCCGCTGCTGCAATTCGGCTCATGTACCGTTAATTCAGCGGGGTTGTTTTCTTTAGGATTTAAGAGCCAAATTTCTTTAGCTAAATTGCCTTGCAACAGCTCTATATCAGCACAAAAAAGCCGGCTAAAACCGTTTGTGCGAATTTATCAAGTGAGTGCTTCTAACAAGTAACACTCTGCAATATTGAGTAATTAGAAGTTCTCTAAAGTGCAGATTACTCATGTTCGAATAACACCAAGGGCTCTGCCCTTGTCATCCCGCTCTCGCCGCCGAGGGCTCAGGAGCGCGGGGCGGTGATGCTGCCCCTCACTCCCGAGCGGAGGCTACTCAGGGAGGGGGACGGTCAAGGGTGCGCTTCGCTCGGCGCTCCGTTTGTCCGAACGGGAAAGCGCGTTCGGACAAGCCGGTGCGGCGGCCCTGGACCTGGTTGGCCCAGGTGGGGATGGTGTGACGAGCGTGGTAGTGGCCAACCACTGCGCCAACTGCCAGCAGGACGAGCCAGAAGATCAGGTGCGGGATCGGGTTAGAGACCATGGCTCAGCCCTCCAGCTCGAATGGTTCGCGCACAGGAACGAAGGGAGTCGGCCTGCCGCTGTCGTACACAACGTGCCAGTACTTCGGGGGACGGAGCGCGGGCATGTGTTTCGCGCAGGTAAAACCCCGTTCCACCCGGTAGGTCGAGGAGATCGAGCGCCACGCTCCAGCGACCTTCTTCATCACGGTAACTACGGTGACGACTCGCGTAGGGCGGCATTCGGTGCACGGTGTGGATTGGCAGGGACTGATTTTCCCCAGTTCGCGACGGGACCAGCAGACAGAGCAGTCGCAGTCCAATGGATGCGGTCGGTGCAGGTACTTGCTCGGATGCATCGGCGGGCACCTCCCCTTCGAAGCTCTGTTGAAGGCGGAAGACCAGTTCGGCGTTCAGGGAGCGCAGGGAAGCTTCGGCGGCTTGCTCAACCTGGGAGCGAAGAGCCGGAGGCATACGCAGCTTGAATTGGGAGAAGGACCGGGCGTCATTCATCGTCGTAATCCCCTTGGCAGAAGATCGACTTACCCCGGTCGAGGTCGCGGCGGATTTTGTGGAGGTTGATGACGCGGCGGCGACCAATCTTGGCGGTCGGCACGGTCTTGGTTTCGACCCAGCCGCGCACCACGTCTTCCGTGATGTCCTCCAGGCCCAGCATCTGAGCGAATACCGCCTGGGAGCAGAACGGAGCGGTACGGAAGTCCGTGACTCTCTCCATCGCACCTGTGACGGTGAACCCCACTATTCCAGACTCTTCCATGGTTTTGCCCTATAATAAAAAACACTCTTACTGAGTAACATTTACTAAGTAGCAAAACCATACATCTAGATTGTCGCTAAGTACAATCTACTAAGTAGAATATTTGGGAATGATAAAAGACCGGCTTATAACCTTGTTCAACAAGGAGCGGACTAGCGTCTGGTTTGAGAAAGAAACCGGTATTGATCGCTACCGGTGGGGAAACGTGCGTAATGGAAAGGCGCGCATTACGGACGCCGAGATTGAAGCTGTAATAGCACTTTTCCCCCAATACGCCCTTTGGCTGGTGACTGGAAAGGTCGCGCCTGAAAGCGGCCAAACTAGCCCTGAATATGATGAGTCCCATAGAAGCTTGGCCGGACAAGACGCGGGATAGCGATTACATGGGGAAGTAACTAGGCGCTGGTGCGTCCTAAAAAATTAGGGCAAGGAGCAGCAAATGGGATTATACGACAGGGAATGGTTCAGAAGCGCTCGTAGCGAACAGGATGAGCAAACAAAATTTACTCAGAATGGTCGCCAAGAACCAAAAGTTACAACAAGGTATCGAGAGCCCTGGATCCAAAAAATGTCTGCTCCGCCTGAATACTCGGTATGGGCGGCTCGTTATGAACTAGCGATTCGCAGAAGGGCGAAGAAAACATTTATCCTAGGCTTCGCTTCTGGAGTGGTCGTATCTATAGTGGCATTATGGATATATGGCGCTACTATAATTTAGCTTTCTGATTTGACGCTAAAACTAAGCTATCGAAATATACTAAACGGACCCAAGTGATGGACTACAAAGACTCTCCGCTCTGGAAAAGTGCATTCTCCGAAAAGAATCTTGTATTCAAAAAGCAAGGTGAATTGTTGGAGAAAGCATATGAAGAATTTAGAGGGCGAGCATCCTTGCTAGTCTCAAAAATACACGCCGATATGCCTGACTTGACAGTGCACGATATTACTCATATTGACGCACTCTGGTGGACGGCATCAGAGGTGGCCGGCGATGACTTCGAAATAAATCCCGCTGAGGCATTTGTTCTCGGAGGAGCGTTCTTGCTTCATGACTCAGCCCATACTATTGCCGCCTACCCCGGAGGTATTCAGGAAATTATGAGTCTTCCTGAATGGGAATCGTTTCTACCTAAAGAAAATGGGGAGTTGATCCATGCGAAGCCTGGTAGCATAGAATTTCAAGTTACCTTATTTGAAGTGCTTCGATATATGCATCCGAAGCAGGCCAGGAAGCTTCCTCACGCGAAATGGAAGGCTCCTCAAGACACAACTGAATTATACCTTATTCCACATGATGAGCTTAGAGCAGCCTACGGGGATGTAATAGGGCAAATAGCAGAGAGTCACTGGTTTTATCCACAAGAATTAGAGGCATTCAATAAGAAAACCATAAATCCACCTGCTGTAATAAACCCTGCCCCTTGGAAGATCGACCTCCTAAAGCTAGCCATCCTCTTACGCACTGCTGACGCTGCACATATAAATAGCTTGCGCGCCCCAAAGTTCCTTTTCGCATTAACAAAACCCTCTGCCTCTTCCATACCTCATTGGCAGTTTCAAGGCAGAATCCACGATATAAAGCTAGCGGACAACCATGAGCGGCATGAGCTAATTGTATCTGGAACCGAATTTCCTATACAGGAACAGGCTGCTTGGTGGCTAGCATACGACACGGCAAAGTTAATAGATAAAGAGCTTCGCGCTGCAGACATAATCCTTGTCGAAACTCATAGGCAGAGACTTGCAGCTAGAAGTGTTGCCTATATAAATACACCTAGCGATTTCGCAATAAATGTTCCAGCTAAAGAATGGCATCCGATCGATACCAGTATTAAAATTACAAATATAAATAATATAGTCGAAAATTTTGGTGGCTCTAGACTCTATGGGAGCTCGCCAGCCCAAGCTCTGAGAGAGTTAATTCAAAACTCCGCTGACGCTATTCGCGCCTGTCGAGCTTTAGGTGCACTATCGGAGGAAGAGGGTGAAATTGAAGTAGCACTAATTAAGCGGGAGGAGGATTATTTACTCACAGTGTCCGACACTGGAGTAGGAATGAGCAAGTACGTGCTAACAGAGGTCTTGCTTGACTTTGGGCGATCTCTTTGGGGGAGTCCTGATTTAAGAAGGGAATGGGAAGACCTAACAAGGGCAAAATTTAAACCGACAGGTAAATTTGGCATTGGCTTCTTCTCGCTGTTCATGCTTGGTGATCAGCCAAAAGTAATAACAAAACGTTGTGATAGTAAAAACGACGAAAGTAAAGATTGGGTTCTAGAGTTCACCAATGGAACCAGGAGTCGCCCAATTCTACGGCCACCATCAAGCGAAGAAAAACTAAAAAGACACGGAACAAAAATAGTCACGCCGATAAGTAAAGAGATTGTGGAGGGACTACTCCCAAAACTATCTTTCTACAAAGACTCCCCGAGACTCACAATTTCTCAGCTTTGTGCAAGTCTAGCCCCTGCGCTAGATATAAATATTTACACAAAAACCGAGCTGCAGCCTAGAACTCTTGCTGTTCAAGCTAACGATTGGATTTCAATTGGTTCAGGTCAAATACTTGAGCGAATCGGAAAGGGCAACTCTAAATATACGCAGGAGTTTACGGATATATTTGAGGGGGATGAGCTCAAGGGGCGTGCCTGCATTTATAATACCCGAGAATTCTCATCTTACCTTGTTCACTCAGGGGTTGCTGTTACCAACGGAATTAAAGCTGCAGATATCTCAGGGTTGACTGGGATTATAAAGTCAAAGCCGCAAGAAGATCTTGCTAGAACTACCGCCATTCCTGATATAACAGTTAAACAGCTTACGGTCTGGGCTGAAGCTCAAAAACAGATCATGCTGAAAAATAATATGATGACTCCCGCGTGCTGCGCATTGCTAATACATTATGGCGCAACTGCTTCTGGTCTTACTATTGGAAGGCTAGGCGGGAAAAAAGTCACTGTTGAACAGCTAGAGCATGAGGCTGCCAAACTTAGCGAAATCATTATCTATGATGATGAGGTCACTCACGATGATGAAGATATCGCAAAGAGCGACTTTGACCACTTTGAGCAAGAAAGCAACCTTCTTGAGCTAAGCAAAGTTAGAAAGCCTGACTGGCTAGCATCAATTGATGGGTATCATCAAGATAATTTTAAGACAAACTATGAGATTGCCATTGATGCAATCGAAAAAGCATGGGGGGCAGGCAATTATGATGTGGATTCAAATCCGGTTCACGTTGGTGATGCTTATGGATCTTCAGTGACAAGATTTTGCGACATTCTCACTAGAAAGACTATTTAGCCATCCACAGCTAAAGCGCAATGATTACATCATAGCCCTCTGCGCGCGGAGTTCTGAGGTCAAAATGAAGAAGGTTGCAGCTGCAGTTGTATACCTCGACGGGAAGGTGCTCCTCACTCGCCGTGCTCCAGGTGAAAAGCTTGCTGGGATGTGGGAGTTTCCGGGCGGAAAGCTTGAGGTCGATGAGACTCCGCAACGCTGCATTGTTCGCGAGATCCGCGAAGAGCTTGGAGTCTACTCTGAGGCTGGCGAGATCCTCACTGAGTCCACCTTTGCCTATCCCGGCGGCACAATTCACTTGATCGCTGTGGAGCTCGTTCTGAATTCCACGCATTTCGTTCTGCAGGTGCATGACCGCGTTGAGTGGTGTCTGCCTCGCGAGCTGCTGAGCTACGAGCTGGCTCCTGCAGACATTCCGATAGCTATGGAGATCATTGGGAAGTATGGATAGCTTCGTTCCCCCAGAGTCTGGTGCCACGCTTAACAACGATGAGCTTACTGCTTGGTTCAGGTGTAGTCCCCAAGGCGGTATGCGACGTTCAAAGGAGACCAACACGCTAGTCATTGTCTCCAACCACGTGAAGTCTGTTTATGACGATCGCTGGATTAGCGATGTCTTGCATTACACCGGCATGGGGCAGGAGGGAGACCAATCACTGGCCTTCGCTCAAAATAAGACGCTCCATAAATCAAGCTCCAATGGCGTGGCGGTACACCTTTTCGAGGTCTTCACGCCGAAGGTATACACCTACATCGGTGAGGTCGAGCTGTCGGGCAGTGCCTACTCCGAGAAGCAGCCTGACGCTCTGGGGCGCTCTCGTTTGGTATGGATCTTCCCCATGCGGCTAAAGACCGGAGCGCCCCCGGAGATCCCCGAGGCAGCTCTCCATGAGTTGAACGAGCTGAAAGAGAAGCAGATTCGACGGCTCAGTGACGAGCAGGTAGCTGAGCAAGCACGCCGGACTGGTCGGCAGGCGGTAGGTCAGCGTAGCGTTCGTGCGACCCAGTACCAGCGGTCTCCTTGGGTGGCGGAGCACGCGAAGCGGCGTGCAAAAGGGAAGTGCGAGCTTTGTGAAGGGCCCGCTCCGTTTACGCGGAAAGATGGGACTGCCTACTTGGAGACACATCACATTGTTTGGCTAGCTCGTGATGGTGAGGACACTGTGGAGAACACAGTGGCGCTGTGCCCGAACTGCCATCGACGCATGCATGTTTTGAATGATGGGGCAGACGTGAAAACGCTCCAAAAGCGATTGCTTATCGAGCGCTCGGAAGCCTAGCTAGCGAAGGAGGGATGCTCTGGTGCAGATCCTTCGAGGGCGTTTCGGTTGCGCAAAACCGCCCCTGCAGCCCGCATGGCTACGTTTGTATAAGCACCCACATTGGTGATTTTTGCACCGGCAGTGATGGCATTTTCTCCTTATTAATCATTCTATTGCAGAGGACTCGCGCGCTGCATGGGGTGCAAGGGGTAGAGTGTTCGAATCACTCCGTCCCGACCAAATTTGAAAAGGCCGGTTCAGCAATGAACCGGCTTTTTTGCATTTCTCTTCCCGCAAAGATTACCTAGATCGATCTCCAACTCGGCGCGTCCCGCAGCGCCCAATCATCCTGCGCCGCCAGAAAGGTTGGCAGGTCGCCGCGGGCTATCCAGATTTCGCCTTGCCACTTGATGACGCCGATGCGTTGGTCGGCCCAGGTCATGAAGGCGCGGTGGGGATTGGTGTCGGGGATGTGCTGGGTGTCGTGGAGGGTGGGGAGGACTTCGTCGCTGAGCCATTTGGCGATGTTGCGATGTTGCGGTGTTCGGGGTGCCAGAAGCGGTAGAGGGCTTTGTAGGCGCCGGATTCGCTGATGACT
The DNA here is from genome assembly GCF_002796985.1 of Pseudomonas sp. Lineage (GTDB taxonomy): Bacteria > Pseudomonadota > Gammaproteobacteria > Pseudomonadales > Pseudomonadaceae > Pseudomonas. Next base: position 146,114 of record NZ_PEKX01000006.1, read on the forward strand.
TCCACTTCCTCGCGGAAGCCGCTGTTGTATTCCAGGACGACGGCGCGTTTCTGTTCTGGGTCCATGCGCTTTGGTAGGCGGTAGGGGCGGCGGGCGTTGATCAGCAGGGCGAAGTCGTGGGCGACGAACCAGGGTTGGCGGTCGATCAGGATGGCGCGCAGTTGGTAGGTGTGGCGTTGGAAAACGACAGGCTTGTAGACGTCGTGCATGGTGAAGCTCCATCTACGAGGTTGAGGAGCCGCCACGCGTCGTCGCTATTCGAAGGGTGGCGGACCGCGCAGGGTTAGCGAACCGGGAGATGGTACCGGCAGACCCGAGGGTCTCCCCGCGCGATCCGCCATAGAGCCAGTAGTGAATACTACAGGCGTGAAAGGGCCTACAGGAAACCTTCGCTGTTTCCCGCATGCGCTTTCAGCGCAGTCGCGCCATCTCTCAAGTCGCTAAACCTGGTCACGGGAATGACCGTGACGGGCGGAGGATGGGGGAGAGCGTTCCGAGGCGGCAACCTGCAAAGCGCGTAGGAATCCGGGAAGCGCGCTGGGGATGTGAGGTTCAGCGGTGCCTTCTTTAATATAGGCAGCAAGACGCACCCGTTTGGATGCTGCTGATGCGCCGGTGTGGTGAGGGCGCAGGAAGGTGCTGTTTCTATAGAGGGGGGCCTTTGTCATCTTTCTGCAAAAAGTCGTTGACGGCCGATTTAAACTCCCTATAATGCGCACCACTCCCAGCGACGAAGCGATGAAAGAACTTGAAAATCAAGTACTTACAGAGATTCGAGGTTGAGAGTGGTGATCAGGCAGGTGATTCACTTGCTGCTCTTCATTAGCTGCTCCGGCAGCGAGCTGAAAAGAAGGTCGCCGAGGTGCTTGACAGTGAGTTTGATCGCTGTAGAATGCGCCTCCCGCTGATGAGAAGGTTTGCCTTCGCTGAAGCCCAAGCGATTGAGTAGAAAAGAAATTTTCGAAAATAAAGCTTGACGGAANNAACCAACTGCTCTTTAACAAGTTGAATCAAGCAATTCGTGTGGGTGCTTGTGATGTAAGACTGGTGATCGACTGATTATCAGCAACGCAAGTAACACTCGTGAATTCGAGAGTTTTAGCTCATTAAATTGAGCATGCGATTGCTGAGCCAAGTTTAGGGTTTTCTCAAAACCCAAGCAGTATTGAACTGAAGAGTTTGATCATGGCTCAGATTGAACGCTGGCGGCAGGCCTAACACATGCAAGTCGAGCGGATGATGGGAGCTTGCTCCCGGATTCAGCGGCGGACGGGTGAGTAATGCCTAGGAATCTGCCTGGTAGTGGGGGACAACGTTT
>NZ_PEKX01000027.1 GCF_002796985.1 Pseudomonas sp.
ACCGCTAAAGCAATCCAATAACCAGCTCTTCATCACCCGCTGCGTTTTTACACGGTCTGGGCCGGAAGCGGCTATAGCATCAGGATTTAATCAACACAGGCCCACCTGTCGAAATGCCCCCTCCCTGCAAAATCGAGCTTTGACAGCTTGAACCACCCAGTTCCATGCTGATCAGCATGCGTGGCAGTGCGAGCGTCCCGCCTGATCACGCCAACAAGAAAAGGCGACTCCCAGAGTCGAAAATCTGACTGCAGGCTCCGAAGCCGCAGCACCTCACCCACTCCACCAACGCCTGACGCCCATGCCTGACCTTTCACACGTCCACCGTCACTTCACCGAGCTGGTGATCACTCCCATCACCAACCAGGTCGCCGGCCTATTCGACCTCAGCGGCCGGGTCGGCGTGGTGTTCCTGCTGTGTTCCTACGCCATCGCCTACGCGCTGTTCCGCTTCCGTCGGCAGCGCGGGCTGACGCAGGCGGCGTCGTTCTGGCAGTTCATTGGCGGCAGTCGGGTGAATCTGCATCGTTCGGCGCTGTTGGATTACCGCTACTACCTGGTGCGCGGCATCCTCAATGTGGCGTTGCTGGTGCCCATCGTCGGCCTGATCGATCCCTATATCCTGCGCTCGGGCGACTACATCGCCTTCTTCACCCACCTGTGGGGCGCGCGCCCGCAGGTGGGGACGAACCTCGGCCTGTCGCTGCTCTATGGGCTGGGTGTGTTCCTGGTCAGCGACTTCAAGAACTACTGGGTGCACCGCGCCTTCCATTCTCGCTGGCTGTGGGCGTTCCACAAGGTGCATCACTCGGCGGCGGTGCTGACGCCGATCACCGCGAGCCGCGTGCACTTCGTGGAGAAGCTGGCGGCGAAACTGGCTGGCGCCATCGCCCTGGGCGCCTACGCCGGCATCTTCTGGTACGCCTGCGGCGGCCAGATCAGCGCCTACACGCTGTTCGGCGTCACCTACATGATCCTGCTGTTCAACGTGCTGGCAACGAACCTGCGCCACAGCCATGTGTGGCTGTCGTTCGGGCCGGCGATCGAGCACGTGGTGAACAGCCCCGCCCAGCACCAGATCCACCACAGCGACGCGCCCCGTCACTTCAACAAGAACTTTGGCATCAACCTGTCGCTGTGGGACTGGATATTCGGCACGCTCTATGTCACCCAGCGCGCGCCGGAGCCGATCCGGTTCGGCGCCGGGGAGCAGGATGACGAGAAGTATTCGTCGCTGTGGAGCCTGATCGTTACGCCGTTTGTGGAGACGGTGCGGAAGGCGCGGAGCCACGCCGCATTTCCGGCGATGTCTCCGAGACGCACTAAATGAAAACCCCGCCAAAGCGGGGTCAGGAGCGGACTCGGCTGGTCGCGGCGATATAAACCTCTTCGTCACGCCGGGCTCCTATGCAGAGAACCAAAACGATCTCGGCTCCATTGATCCGGTAGACGATGCGTACATCGCCGGTCCGAATCCTGCGCAGGCCCGCCAGGGCACCGCGCAGGGGTTTGCCGATCTTGTCGGGCTCACCTTCGGCAATGCGCTGGCGGATGACTTTCAGCACCCGCAGGGCTTCAGCACTTCCCAGTAGCTTGAGATCGTTCTCGACCTCAGGGTGAAACCGAACGCTCCATTTCATGGCGTAGCGCCTAGTTGAAGCGAGCCTCCATGTCCTCGAGGCTCACGGTGGTTTGGTCATCCAGGGTGGACAGGCGCTCGATGGCCAGCCTTTCGGCACGCAGATCTTCAAGCTCGTCCTGCAGCGCCTGGTAGGCTTCTACGCCCACCAACACCGCAGCCGGCTCGTTGTCCTTGAAGATGACCAGGTGAGTGACTTCCCCACTGCTGACCTCCTTCAATCGCGCCCCGAAATTACGAACCATGGCGGTAGCGGACACTGCCTGTTCAGCCCGGTTTAGGAGTGCACTCATTTCGCAGCTACCTCAAATGTTCGCGGTGGATTTAGCACATCCGGAGGGTTCAACGGCTTCACCGAAGATGAAGGCCCTGATGATGGTCAGATGTGTGCAGTGGTGGTCAGACACAGATTGGCCGACGCCCCAGTATTACGCAGCATCATACGCAAAACAATGCACACTATTCAGCGCAGCCATCGCCTCAATTCTCATTCCCACACCCCTGCCCCCACACCGGATACCGCAGCGTATGCCGCTGCCCGGCGCTGTCCTCGTAGATCATCTCGACCTCGCGAATCCCGCAAAACCCCAGGTCCGGTTGTTGCACCACGCGCTTGATGTCGAGCTTCTGGCCGTAGTGGTAGTCCTGCACAGGTGGAGTGTCCTGTGCGGCGAGGGCCGCGCAGGAGGTGAAGAGGCAGGCGACGCCGAGCAAGCGCTTCATGGCCGCTCTCCTCTGGAGCTACGCGGCATAGCGGCGCCGGTCATGCTGGGGAGGACTTCGTCGCGGCGGATGAGCCCGTGGAACAGCGCGGCGGCGAGGTGCAAGAGGATGGTCGCCAGCAAGGCGTAGGCGATGACCGTGTGGGCGCTGCGCAGAATGCTGTGAAGCTGCACCGACGGCGAGACCAGTGCGGGCAGTTCGAAGCCGCCCCAGAGCACGACGGGGTAGCCGCCGGCGGATTGCATGGTCCAGCCCACCAGCGGCTGGGCCAGCAGCAGGCCGTAGAGCGCCAGGTGCGAGAGGTGCGCGGCGCTGCGTTGCCAGCCGGGCATGTCGCTGGGCAGCGCGGGGATGCGGTGGGTCAAGCGAACCAGGATGCGCAGCAGCACGAGTACCAGCAGCGCGGCGCCCAGGGGTTTGTGGATGGCGACCAGCGCGGCGTGGCGCGGGGAGACGCTGGCGACCATGCCCAGGCCGATCAGCAGCATGGCAAGCACCAGCACGGCCATCAGCCAGTGCAGCACGCGCAGGGAGAGCGGGAAGTAGGTCGGTTTCATCAGTGGGTCTCCTGGGCCTGCTCACGGGTGCGGCGGTTGAACGATTCCGAGTAGGCGGCCGAGCGTGCGCTGAGCAGCGGGTCGTCGGAGGCGCGGATGCCGTCGGGGAGGATCAGCGGGTCGTAGTTGACGTCGCGGCAGTCGCCGCCGATTTCCGGTTGCAGGCGTTCGATCACCAGTTCCCCCGCGTCCACGGTGCGGCGGCTGTCGGGCCAGGCCTGGGTGGGGTCGACGGTGCTGTCGCCGGGCTCACCGAGGGTGAACTGCAGGCGCCAGCGCAGCGGGCCGGCGGCGATGCGCTGGGCCAGTTCGGCGGCGAGGAAGTCGGCATCGCCGCGCTTGTCGGCGGCCAGCGGCTCGACCGGCGCTTCGGGCTGCACGGACCAGCGCACCGGTTGCTCCTTGCCTTGCTTGTTCACCAGGTAGAACGCGTTGAGGCTGTAGTAGGCGCTGTTGGCGTAGCTGGAGGACGGCGTCGAGGACTTGGCCCATTTGAGGAAGGCCTGGGTCTCGGGGTGCGCTTTGAAGAAGGCGCCGGCCTTTTCCGGGTCGGGCTTGCCGGTGCCCGGCTGCGGCGCGGTTGCCTGCTGCAGGGCGTAGAAGCTGGCGACGTCACGCACGACGAAGACCGGCATGGCGTTCATGCCGGTGCGCCATTCCTGGCCATCAGCCGGCTGGAAGCGCAGGGCCAGGCTGCGGATCGGCGCGGCACCGTCGCTGGCCTTGGGGTTGCCGCCGGGGATGGCGAGGCGCCCTACCACCGGCACGCGGCCAACGGAGAACAGGCTGGCGCGGGACAGATCGGCCGCGCCGCCGTTGCTGTCGAAGTGGCCGATCACGCACAGGCCCTTGGCGTGGTTGCGCCGGTAGCCGGGGTAGACGCCGCTGTTGTGCTCCAGGGTGTTGATCACGCCGGCCGGGGTGAGCCGCTGCGGGTCGAGCCAGCCGGCCACGTAGGCAAAGACGGCGGCCACGCCGAGCACCACGGCGCCGATGGCGGCCAGGCGCAGGGGCACGTTGGGTGCGGTGGGCGGTGTTTCTGTCATTTCCAGCTCCTCAGGCTTAGGCTGAATGCGTTGAGCCGGTACGACGCACCGTGTGACGGGTTATTCCCGCCCAGCGCGAATTAATTATTTTTCCCCGCGACGGGAATAGAACGCCGCAGCGTTCGTCTTTCTCGCTCGAACCCACCCACTCCTGGCGCCCCGATGCATTCACTGGACGACCATTCACTGCGCGAACTGCTGCCCCGGCTGCGGCGTTTCGCGCTGTCGCTGACCCGCAGCGCGAGCAGCGCCGACGACCTGGTCCAGGCGACCCTGGAGAAGGCGCTGTCGGCCTGGACCGGCCGTCGCGACGACGGCGACCTGCGCGCCTGGCTGTTCTCGATCCTCTACCGGCACTTCATCGACGGGCAGCGCCGGGCGAAACGCTATGCACGCCTGCTCAGCCTGTTCGGTGCGGACAGCGCGGTGAGCGCCTCGCCGGAGGACATCGTCAGCGCACGCTCGACGCTGGAGGCCTTCGAGCGCCTGCCCGCCGAACAACGCGCGCTGCTGACGCTGGTCAGCGTCGAGGGCCTGAGCTACCGCGAGGTGGCCGAGGCACTGGATATTCCCATGGGCACCGTCATGTCCCGCCTGTCGCGCGCCCGCACGGCGCTGCGCGCGCTGAGCGAAGGACAGGCGGCGACACCTTCTTTGCGGGTACTGAAATGAACGAACGCATTCCCGACGGCACTCCCCAGGAACAGGATCTGCACGCCTATATCGACGACCAACTGGACCCGGCACGCCGCCAGTGGGTGGAAGCCTGGCTCGCCGCCCACCCGGACGACGCCCGCCGCGTGGAAGGCTGGCGGCAGGATGCCCAGCAATTGCGCGCGGCCTTTGCCGGGCAGGCGCGTGGGGCACTGCCGGAGCAGCTCGATCCGGCGCGGATTCGCCGGCAGATCCTACAGCGGCGGCGCTCTCGCCTCGCCACCGCGGCAGCCCTGCTGATTGCGTTGGGCGTCGGTGGCATGGGTGGCTGGCAGATGCGCGGCGACGCAATGCTGCGCGGCATGGTGCCGATGCAGGACGCGGTACAGGCTTATCGGTTGTTCGCCGATGTCAATCAGAGCGGGCTGGACCTGCGCGACGGCGGTGACCTGCGCGGCTGGCTGGCTCGCTACCTGAAGGACGCCCCGCCACCGCCTGAGCTGGAGCAGGTTGGCTTGAAGACGGTCGGCGCGCGGCTGCTCGCAACCGAACAGGGCGCGGCGGCGCTGGTGATTTACGAGGATGGTCAGGGCCGGCGGTTGACCTTCTTCATCCGCCCGCCGGGCCCGCGCCACGAGATGTTGCCGCAGGGGCAGCGCACGGATGGCGACCTGCTGGCGCGCTACTGGAGCCAAGGTGGCTACAACTACGCGCTGGTGAGCCGCAGCGATGACCCGCAGGCGCAGGCTGTGGGGCAGTTGGTGGGGTTCTAGCGGGAGAGACTCGGTCAGCGAGTGCTTTTGTGATTCGCGAGCAAGGACGAGGCTTCCCTCCGCGACTCTGCAAGGAACGCACCGAGTGCCCCTGTAGGAGCGAGCTTGCTCGCGAAATGCCCAACACCGGATCGATCCGGCGTGACGCGGGTTCGCGAGCAAGCTCGCTCCTACAGAAGAGCCCCAGGCCGCTGCGCCAGGGTCAGAACGCGAAGCACGAGCAGCCGAAGGCGCCCCAGAAGCCCTGGAAGTCACTTACCGGCACGCTCGACTGGCGAGCGCGTTCGTGGCCGTGGCCATGTACACCGCAGGAGCCGGCACACTGGTGCACAGCATTCTGCAACGGAGCCTGCGGGCGCCAGTGGCCGGGAACCTTGGCCACCGGGGACCAGTCCGGCAGCACCGGAATGGCGCTCGGCGCCTGGCGTTCGAAGTCGCCGCTGCCGAACACCACGCGGCCATCCACCACGGTCAGCACTGACTCGATGGCCTTGATGTCGTCCTCGGGCACGCTGAAGTAGTCCGCCGAGAGCACGGCAACGTCAGCCATCTGCCCGACCTTGAGCATGCCCTTCCTGCCCTGTTCGTTGGAGAACCAGGCACTGCCGTGGGTGTACAGCTCCAGCGCAGTAGTGCGGGACAAGCCTTCGGGGTACAGCTCCAGGCCGCCGACGGTCTTGCCGCTGACCATCCAGTACAGCGAGGTCCAGGGGTTGTAGCTGGAGACGCGGGTGGCGTCGGTGCCGGCGCCCACCGGCACGCCTTCGGCCAGCATGCGCTTGATCGGCGGGGTCGCTTCGGCGGCCTGCTTGCCGTAGCGGTCGACGAAGTACTCGCCCTGGAAGGCCATGCGGTCCTGAATGGCGATACCGCCGCCCAGCGCCCTCACCCGCTCGATGTTCTTCTGCGAGATGGTTTCGCAGTGGTCGAAGAACCAGTGCAGGCCGTTGAACGGGATGTCCCGGTTGACCTTCTCGAACACGTCGAGCATCCGCGAGATGGATTCGTCGTAGGTGGCGTGCAGGCGGAACGGCCAGCGCTGCTCGACGAGGTGGCGCACCACCGGCTCCAGTTCGGCCTCCATGCTGCCCGGCAGGTCGGGGCGCGGTTCGAGGAAGTCCTCGAAGTCGGCGGCCGAGAACACCAGCATCTCGCCAGCCCCGTTGTGCCGCAGGAAGTCGCTGCCCTGGCCGTACTTGACGCTGCTGGTCCAGTTCTTGAAGTCCGCCAGTTCTTCCTTGGGCTTCTGGGTGAACAGGTTGTAGGCGATGCGCACGGTGAGCTGGTGGTCTTTCTCCAGCTGTTCGATCACCTGGTAGTCGTCCGGGTAGTTCTGGAAGCCGCCGCCAGCGTCGATGGCGCTGGTGACGCCCAGGCGGTTCAGTTCGCGCATGAACTGGCGGGTGGAGTTGACCTGGTATTCCAGCGGCAACTTCGGCCCCTTGGCCAGGGTCGCGTAGAGGATCATCGCGTTGGGCCGGGCCACCAGCATGCCGGTGGGCTCGCCCTTGCTGTCACGGACGATCTCGCCGCCGGGCGGGTTCGGGGTGTCCTTGGTGTAGCCGACCACTCGCAGAGCGGCGCGGTTCAGCAACGCGCGGTCATACAGGTGCAGGACGAAGACAGGCGTGTCCGGTGCGGCCTGGTTCAGTTCCTCAATGGTCGGCATGCGCTTCTCGGCAAACTGGAATTCGTTCCAGCCGCCCACCACGCGCACCCATTGCGGCGACGGCGTGCGCAGGGCCTGCTCCTTGAGCAGGCGCAGGGCGTCGGCCAGGGACGGCACGCCTTCCCAGCGCAGTTCGAGGTTGTAGTTCAGCCCGCCGCGGATCAGGTGCAGGTGCGAGTCGTTGAGACCGGGGATCGCGGTGCGCCCCTTGAGGTCGATGACGCGGGTGGCGCCAGCGCGGAAGGCCATGGCCTCCGCCTCGCTGCCCACGGCGATGAACTTGCCGTCGGCGATGGCCACGGCGGTGGCCTCGGGTTTCTCGCGGTCGACGGTGTGGAAGCGGCCGTTGGTCAGGATCAGGTCGGCGTACATGGCGATGTTCCTCTTTCGATCAGCGGGCGTTGAGCCAGGCGGAGAACAGGCGCGTGGCCCGTGGCATGAAAACGTAGACCACCAGCAGGACGATGGTGGCGACGATGAGCATGTTGGCCGGCACGAAGCCGCCCAGCAGCGGAACCTGGGTGAACAGCGGGCGCCACAGCTGCGGCACCAGCATCACCAGCGGCAGGATCACCAGGTAGGAGATGGCCGCCTGTTTCCAGCGCGGCGGCTGCTTCTGCGGGTTGTCCGGAGAGGCGAACCAGAACTCGTGGGCGCGGTGCAGTTCTTTCTGCTCACCGTCGATCAGGTGCGGGTTGGCGCGGCCGATCAGTTCATGACGCTGCGGTGAGTCCAGCCAAGCCTGCAGTTCGTTGGCGCTGGCGAAGCGCAGGACCGAGGTGAAATGGTCGCCCTGGCGCATCACGTCCACGCCCAGGTGACCGGGGAACTCACTGGCGGCACGGGTCAGTTCACGCAGGATGGATTCATAGGCGGCGACGCTGTCGGGGCGGGCGCGGTGGCGGATGATCAGGGTGACGGATTCTTGCTGCGTGGGCTGGCTCATGTGGATTCTCTCCAAAAAGGCCTCCAGAGAAGTGTCCTCCCCCGCCCGGCGGCGAGGGAGGAAAGCGGCTTACTGTAGGTGAACCTTCAGCTCTTCACCGGCCTGGCGCATGGCGGCCTGGACCGCCGGCACCTTGCTCACCACGTTGAGCAGGCCGTAGTCATGGATCATTCCGTTGTAGCGCACAGACGTGACAGCCACACCGGCGGCGTCGAGTTTGCGACCGTAGGCTTCGCCTTCATCGCGCAGCACGTCGGACTCGGCGGTCTGGATCAGGGTCGGCGGCAGGCCCTTGAGCTGGTCGGTGGTGGCACGCAGCGGTGATGCGTAGATCTCGGCGCGCTGTTTCGGGTCGGTGGTGTAGCTGTCCCAAAACCACTGCATCATCGGCCGGGTGAGGAAGTGCCCCTGGGCGAACTGGTGGTACGAGCCAGTCTCGAAGCTGGCATCGGTCACCGGCCACAGCAGGGCCTGGAAGCGCAGCTTCGGCGTGCCCTTGTCCTTGGCCATCAGTGCCACCACCGCAGCCATGTTGCCGCCGACGCTGTTGCCAGCCACCGCCAGGCGCTTGCCATCGACGTTAATCTCCTTGCCGTGCTCGGCGACCCATTGGGTCGCGGCGTAGGCCTGGTTGATCGCGACCGGGTAATGCGCCTCGGGGGACGGGGTGTAGTCGACGTAGACCGCCACCGCGCCAGAGTTCACCACCAGGTCGTGGATCAAACGGGCGTGGGTCGGGTAGTCACCCAGCACCCAGCCGCCGCCATGGAAGAACATGAACACCGGCAGAGTGCCCTTCACGCCGGCCGGACGGACGATGGTCAGCTTCACGGGGCCGACGTCGGTCTGCACGGTCTTCTCGCTGACCTGGGTGCCGGAGAGGTCCACCTTCACCGAAGCCTGGGCGCCGGTCAGGACGGCACGGGCGTCTTTCGGCGAGAGGGTTTCCAGCGGCTGGCCCTTGCCGGCTTCCAGGGCTTCGAGGAAAGCCTGGGTGTTGTGTTCGACGGTGGGGTTGCCAGCGGCGAAGACGTTGCCGATGGCCAGGGCGAGGGAGGCGGCGAGCAGGGATTTCTTGGTGTTCATGATTCGGTTCCTTGAAAGTGGGGGAGGTATTTCCAGAGGACGGACGAATCTTGATCCATGCCTGCAAGGCGCGGAATAGACAGGATTGCAGGGTCACTTTGCAGTTCTGCAAGGGCCTCTTCAGGGGCGTTGCAGAATTGCCGGAGGCTACGGATCCAACCTTCAGGATGCGCGGGGGCACCTAGCCCATGCCTGCGACAGAACCCGTACCGGAACAACGCGAACACAGTCCGCTGGCACGAACGTAGGATGGGTGGAGCGCAGTGTTCTGCCGGGACACATGGGTAACAGGTGTCGGGAGACATAG
>NZ_PEKX01000007.1:0-424267 GCF_002796985.1 Pseudomonas sp.
GGCACCTCCTAATGGGTCGTATTATGAGGCACGGAGGTGTCTACGAAACTAGGGTCGATTCACTGTTGATAAGTGGAAAGTATCGCCTCTGTTCGAATCGATTCCGAGATTGCGTTTCGTGCATTGCCGGCTTTTCATCCTAAAATCAAAGGAAATAGTGTGGGGTCTTGGCATGGAGAGGAGAGGTTTCATGTTTGTTATTCTTAAGTTTGTTGGAATTATGATGATGATTTCAGGTGTGATTGGTTTTGTATGGGGTGATAAGGTAATTACAAAGTCTGAAGGGTTTGTTGATAGAGCATTTTCTGCACCTAAAGGTTGGATGAAGTATCTAAAGTGGGTGTATGGAGTCGGGCTATTACTTATGGGGATCGGGGTTTTCACTATTGGGGTAACCGAATTTGGGCAGACTATGTAGCCGCTCACTCCAGGAGCCTGGGAAGGCGGAATGTCCGCGCTCCTGAGAGCTTTCGACTCTCATGCATCGGGCCCGGATGTTGGACGGTGGCTACCGACCCATAGCGGACGTCTCAGGAGACAAACAACAGAAATCCACTCCTTCCCGTCAACCTCTCCTCGCGCTAACCAACTGTGCCGAGAACTGGCTGCGAAACTCCGCTGGTGAGACGCCAAACCATCGCTGATGCGCTCTGCAGAAGGAGCCAGTGCGCCGATAGCCAAGCGCGCTGGCAATCTCGCTAGTTCCTAAGTTCGTGTGCTGGAGCATATGGAGCGCTTGGCTGCGACGCACATTGTCCAACAGTTGCTCGAAGTCGGTTTGCTCATCAGTGAGTCGCCGCTGTAGCGTTCGAGGGTTCATGTCTAGAGCCTGTGAAACGAGGACAAGTGTCCCTTGATGAAGGGGCATGAGTCTCAGAATGTGGGCTGTGACTAGCTCCTGTACATGCCCTGAACAACTAGTCTGCGATTCAAAGTAGAAGCGCATGATGGAGTGCAGCGTCGGGTCGGCTTCTAAACACGGCTCTCTGAGTATGGTGGGGGGCAGCACCAAGGAGTTGTTCTTCTGCCTAAACAAGGCTGGGCAGCCGAATCGCCTGAAGTAATCGCTACGATCACCATGTGGGCCATGACGAAACGCGACCTGCCCCGGATGGAACGGTCGTCCAAGCAGCTTTCCTATCAGCCCGGTCACGCGAAGCATCCAGATTTCAGTGGCCGAGCTGTCATCCTGCGAGGAGCTGGCACAATCAAAGTGCAGTAGGACATGTGAAGAGTGGCGCTCTAGGCGGCAATGAATCGTCGTTACACAGACGCTCATGTAGCGAACGAGTGAGACAAGAGCATCGTCAACATTTGCTGCTGACGAGACCAGATAACGCAATACCCCAAACTGAGCGATGTCGAAATCTGCTTGAACGGAGGTACGAAGCGGAGTTTGGCAATGCTGGTGCTTTTCCAATGATGTACGCATGAGTCAGGCCTGGAGCAGTCCGAGGATGCGATCCTTCGGAGGTAGTTGACGGGGCTACCTCAAGGCTAGACCACAGATTCCTTCAGCTACTCACCAATTCGAACCTGCTCCACTCAGTCGTCCGCTATTGGCCGATTACTGCCCCTGGCGAGGCGCAGCTACCGACCCAAAGCGGACGGATCAGTGGGCGGAGAACGCCGGTGTCCCTTCGCAAGCTCCGCGCCACAGAGCTCAATCACCTGGCTGCATAGTTCGCTGGCTGCTTGCCGCATTGACGTGCTGCCCGTCATAGCTCAAACCAGGCTTCTTGTCGGAGAAAGACACCAGCCCCACCGCATGCAGCAGGCTTTGGTACACGCCGCGCTGGAGATGGCCGTTACACGTCGACAGCCGAAAGGAGAAGTGCTGCTGCACTCGGATCGTGGCAGCCAATACTGCGCGTACGACTACCAGGCCTTGCTTCGGCGGCATCGCATCGTGCCCAGCCACTCGCGGCGGGGAAACTGTTGGGATAACGCCGCGATGGAGGGTTTCTTCCGTTCGCTGAAGGCCGAGCGGGTGTACCTGACGCGCTACGCCAGCTACCAAGAGGCGAAAACCGACCTGTTCGACTACATCCGCTTCTACAATCACCGCCGTCGCCACTCGACGTTGGGCTACCTCAGTCCGATGGAGTTTGAGCGGCAAAATGCGAGCAATAGCTCTTAACTACCTGTCCACCAGTTCCGGGACAGACCACTGTGAGGTATTTGGGTATTGAGGTCGATGACGCTCTGGAGATGGCGGAGCAGACTGAGGTTTGACTATGTTCCCCCTTTTAGTGCCGAGTTACAGGCCGGAGCCTTTTGGGGAGCTACCGGCGAAAGCCTAAACTCTTCCTTCGGAACACTTGCCTGCACCTGAAGGTGCACCTCTACTACTAACCAGTTACTGACATTGAAAATCAAAACCCTGTCCCGCTGGGTGCTTGAAAGGCACCCAGCGGGACAGGGGTAGCAACACTTTACTTTTGGTATTAGTAGTCCCAGAACCCTGCGATCCACCGGAAGGCATCACCATCAATGGCTACGCGGCCAACCGAAGGGAAGGGCAGGTGGGTGGCGACGAACAGCTCGCCGCTGGCTGCCGCTTCGCGCAGCAGTCGCACACGCACGTGGACCGATTCTTCAGGGTCGTGCTCGAAGCCGTTGTGCCATTCCGGATGGTCGAAAGCCACCGGGAATAGCGCGTCGCCGGCGAAGGTCAGGCGCTCGCCGGCGGAATCGACGTAGACGATGCAATGGCCGGGGGTGTGGCCGCCGGTGAGCTTCGCCACCACGCCCGACGCTATCTGGAGCTCGTCCTCGAAGATGTGCAGGCGGCTCTCATAGTGGGCCATGAACTCGTTGGCGGTGCGCCGCAGGACGTCCGGTACCGGCTGCGGCATCTCGGTCAGGCTGAAGTCCGGGATCTTCCAGAAATCGACTTCGGTGGCCGTGACGTGGATGCGCACCTCAGGGCTCAGGCCGTTCTTCACGGTGTCGGTGAGCAGCCCGCCGATGTGGTCCATGTGCATGTGGGTGATCACGATATCGGTGATCGACGACAGCTCGATGCCGGCATCCTTCAGGCGCTTGGGGAACTGCCCGGCGCGGGGGAAACCGGGGAACTGGTTGCCTAGGCCAGCGTCGACCAGGATGGTCTGCTCGCCGCTGCGCACCACCAGCACGTTCAGTGCCCAGTCGAACATATCCGGGCCCAGGTACATTTCCTTGAACCACGCGGCGCGCTCTTCCGGGGTGGCGTTGGTCGACATGGTTTCGGTCGGCAGCGGCAGCACGCCGTCGCTGACCACCAGCACGTCGATCTCGCCCACGCGCAGGGCGTAGCGCGAAGGCACCAGTTCCTGGGCCGGGGTGGTGGCATCGGGCTGGGCGAAGGTATTCAGCTGCATGGTCATGGTGGTTCTCCTGTTGCTTGTTAGGACGAGTCCATCAGGCGAATGGCACTCCCGCGGGGCAAGGGAGTGCCGGGGAGGCGGTCAGGCCACCGGGATCAGCGGGTCGGCAGCGGCCAGGGCGGCGCGGCGGTCGGCGGCCGGCGGGTAGATCCAGACGGTGTTGATCTGCGTCTTGAGCTCCTTGGCCTCGGCCTTCACCAGCTTCAGCTGGCGGTCCCAGCCTTCGGTGTACACGGCGCCCCAGGCGCCGAGGTCGAGGCAGGTGACGTACTTGGGCTGGCGGTACTGGGTCTGGGCGACGCCCAGCAGGTCGGCGGCGGCGTTGTTGCCGGCATGGCGTCCGAGGCTGATGGCGTGCTGGCAGGACATCGCGGCGAAGTTGCCGATGTCGTCGGTGGCGGCGTAGGCGACGTCACCGGCAGCGAAGACGTTCTGCAGTCCGCGCACCTTGAGGTTGCCGTCCACGTGCAGGCGGCCCTGACCGTCACGCTGGGCAGTCAGCTGTTCGGTCAGCGGGCTGGCGCGGAAACCCACGGTCCAGATCACCGTGTGGCTCTCGATGTGGCGGCCGTCGGCGAGGGTGACGCCGTTGGCGTCCACGGAGGCGACCGTGGCGCCGGTGATCCATTCGATGCCCAGGCTGTCGGAGGCCTCGATGATCGACGGGCGAATGCCGTCGCCCATCACCGCGCCGATGCGCTCGCCACGGTCGACGATGACCACGCGGACGTCCTGGTCCTCACCCAGCGCCGCACGCAGGCGGGCTGGCATTTCCGTGCCGGTCTCGATACCGGTGAAGCCGCCGCCGGCGATCACCACGGTGTTGCGTGCGCGGCTGGCCGGCTGGTTGCGCAGCGACATCAGGTGGCTTTCAAGGTGCGCCGCCGATTCGATCTGGTCGACGTCGAAGGCATGTTCCTTCAGGCCCGGCACCGGCGGGCGGGACAGTTGGCTGCCGCTGGCCAGCACCAGGCGGTCGTAGCTCAGTTCGCCAGCGCGGCCGGTTTCGTCGCGGTAGCCAACCTTGCGGGTCTGCTCGTTGATGCTCTCGGCGGTACCCTTGACGAAGCGCACGCCCACGGCCTCGAACAGCTCGGTCAGCGGAGCGAACATGCTGTGCACATCGGGCTCGTAGAAGCGCGGGCGGATGCGCAGTTCGGCCTGCGGCGCCAGCAGGGTGATCTCCACATCGTTGCGGTCGTGCATGTCCAGCAGGCGGGCGGCGCTCAGTGCGCTCCACAGTCCACCGAAGCCCGCGCCAATAACCAGAAGTTGCTGTTTCATCATGTGCTCCTGACTCGAATGGATGAATAACCTTGAATATCTTTATTCAAGTTCGGCGTGACGCTGACTGGCTGCTGCGAAGTGCGGTCCGCGTTGTTCTTTGTCCAGTCGTCCGCTGTGAATCCATGCTAGGGAAGAGAACTTTCAGGCGCACTTCTACATCAGTGTGCGGGAATTACGCATCCGTTGAAGAGAACTATACGAAGGTATCGGGCAAGGGGGTATGCAGAAACTTGGCGAGGGTGTTCAGGACGTCTGGAGCAGGGCGGTCTCGATGCAGTTCAGCAATTGTTCGGCTTCGAACGGCTTGGGCAGGCAAGCGATCACCCCGGGCATGTCCGCACTGATGCGCGGCCGCTCGCCAGGGTAGGCCGTGACGAAAATCACCGGGATATGCAGGCCCCGTGCGCGCAGGGCTTCGTACAGCTCCACACCGCTCATGCCGGGCATCTGGATGTCGGAGATCAGGCAGCGGGCCTGTACCGGACCGTCGGAGTCGAGGAACTCGCGGGCCCCGCCATAGGTGCGCGCCAGGTAGCCGGTGGCGCGCAGCAGGCCTTCCAGCGCGGTGCGAAGGGATTCATCGTCGTCGACAACTGCAATGACTGCCTTATTGCGCATTAGTTTCTTTTGCATCCTGTGGGGGCACTTATGGCGGCGCCTGGTGTACTTGAAAGATACGCCGTCGAACCCGTCGTAGAAGTATACCTAGGTATAGGTGGGCAAGCCCTAAGTATGGGAATCCTGGCCGGCAGTCCCAGGCGAATGATATTCGCGGCAAGAAGTTCGCCGGAACAATACCCAGGTATAAGTTCGAGCGGCCAATGGATGGCGGTATTGAACTCATGTACAACAGACCCGAGAAGTTTGCCTGAATAATCTGGAAGCACATCGCAGGCCTGGAGAAGTCAACGGGCGCAGCGACAGGCTGTTCGAATCCAACTTCACCAGGCGGGCGAACGAGATGAACAGAAATGACCTGCGGCATGCCGATATCAACTTGCTGGTTGTCTTCGAAACCATGATGCGCGAGCGCAATGTTACCCGGGCGGGCGAACGCCTGTTCCTTTGCCAGACCACCATCAGCAGTGCGCTGGGTCGGTTGCGGACGATGTTCGACGACCCGCTGTTCATCCGCACCGGGCGGGTGATGGAACCCACCGCACGGGCCGAGGAAATCCATGTGCGACTGGGGCCCGCGCTCGAAGGTATCGCCGTGGCGCTGAGTTGTGCGCGGGAGTTCGACCCGCGCACCAGCGAGGAGACCTTCCACGTCGGGCTCTGTGACGAAGTGGAGTACGCACTGCTGCCCCGACTGATGCAGCAGCTGCGCAAGGAGGCACCGAACATCACCTTGGTGGTGCGCCGGGTGGACCCGTGGCAGCTGCCGCAACTGTTGGTCGCCGGGGACATCTCGTTGGGGATCGGCCAGGCGCAGGAGCTGCCGGCCAGTGCCCATTGCCGCAGCCTGCGCCCGGTGCAGCCGATGCTGCTGCGCGCCGACTCGGTGGCGGGGCCGGTGAGCCTCGACGAGTTCTGCCGGCGCCCGCATGTAGCGGTATCGGCGCTGGGCAAGGTCACTGATGACGTCGACCGCGCGCTGGCGCGCCACGACCGGCAGCGCCGGGTGCTGCTGGCGGTGCCGCAGTTCAGCGCGTTGCCGGCGCTGCTGGCCGGCAGCGACCTGCTGGCCATCGTGCCCGACTACGTGGCCCAGGCAATGGCGCGGGTGGAAGGTCTGCGCGCGGAGTACGCGCCGCTGCCCTTGTCGAGCCCGGACCTGTCCATGGCCTGGCGTGGCACCAGCCATGCCGACCCGCGCGAACGCTGGCTGCGCGCCTGCTTCGCCCGTCACCTGGAGCAGCAACCGGAACGTTCGCGGGCGCTGGCCGTGGCCTGAGCAGGTCAGCCTTCGCGGGAGAAGCGGCTGCGGTAATCGCGAGGGGAAATCGACAGGTGGCGCTGGAAGGTCGTGCGCAAACGCTCTTCATCGGCGAAGCCGCAGACACTGGCGATCTGCCCGATGTTGCGCGGTGAACTCTCCAGCAGGCGTTTTGCCGCTTCCAGGCGGAACAGTTCGATCGCCTTGGCCGGCGTGCGGCCGGTGCGCTCTTTATAGACACGGGAGAAGTTGCGCAGGCTCATCTTTGCCTGCTCGGCGAGATGCTCCACCGTCAGCTCCGGGTCACCCAGATTCTCCGCCAGCCAGCGGTGCAGGTCGTCGAAGGCTGGGCTGTCCTGGGTCTGCAACTGCAACAGGGTACTGTATTGCGCCTGGCCGCCGGGGCGCTTGAGGTACACCACCAGTTCGCGGGCCGCCTGCATGCTCACCTCGCGGCCGCAGTCGGCTTCCACCAGCGCCAGCGCCAGGTCGATGCCGGCGGTAACGCCCGCGGAAGTCCAGATCGCACCCTGCTGGATGAAGATCGCATCGGTATCTACTTGCAGCGCGGGGAAGCGCAATTGCAGGGTGTCGCACAGGGCCCAGTGGGTAGCGGTGCGACAACCGTCGAGCAGCCCGGCCTTGGCCAGCAGGAAAGCGCCGCTGCATACCGAGGCGACCCGGCACACGCTGGGCGCCGCCTGGTTCAGCCAGGCCGCCAGCTCGCCGTGGCTGTCGAGGGTTTC
This sequence comes from Pseudomonas sp., assembly GCF_002796985.1. Taxonomy (GTDB): domain Bacteria; phylum Pseudomonadota; class Gammaproteobacteria; order Pseudomonadales; family Pseudomonadaceae; genus Pseudomonas. The sequence goes on from NZ_PEKX01000007.1 coordinate 7,284, forward strand.
GCCAATGTCCGGGGCGCCGGGTACCACCAGGGTGTCGACCGCTGCGAGATCGAGCCCGGCCAATGGACGGGTGTCCACCGAGAGTCCCTCCGCGGTCCTCACCAGCCCGCCGTCCAGACTCGCCGTGAGCAGTTGGTAGCCGGGCAGCCCGCGCTGCGACAGCGCCTTGCTGGCGGCCCAGAACACGGTCTGGGCGCCGCTGAGGTCGAGCAGGCCCATCTGCGGGTAAGCGATGAAGGCGACGACTCGCGGTGCGGCGGCGGGTAGCGGATGTGCGGGAGCGGAAGCGCTGGCCATCGGGGTTCTGCCTGTTCGAGCGGCCTGGTGAAATTGGCGCGGTATCAAGCGCCGCAGGTATGGCCGATATTCAGGGATTTTTGGCCTGGCAGCGGTTCGCACCGCCAGGCTAGCCTTGCTCGCGGCACTCCATCGCCATGGCGAGCGCCTGGGCCACCGGCCGGGCCTGCACGACCATCGGGCTGGCATTTTGCCGCGGGGCTCATCATGGACTAGATTTTTTGACCTGCACACCGCGAGTGTCGCGGTCCCGCTAAGGAGGCAAGATGACCTCGTGGTCGCATTCCAACCCGCCACCAGGCCCACAGGGCTCGAAGGAACCGGTGGTCTATGTGGTCGATGACGACGAGTCCATGCGCCTCGCCCTCGACGGCTTGCTGCGTTCCATCGGTCTGCAGGTGCAGACCTTCGACTCCACTCAGGCCTTTCTTGCCTACGTCAGACGCGACGTGCCCAGCTGCCTGATCCTCGATGTACGCCTGCGCGGCGAAAGCGGCCTGGCGTTCCAGGAGCAGATGGAAAAGAGCGGCGTACACATGCCCATCGTGTTCATGACCGGTCACGGCGACATCGCCATGACGGTCAAGGCGATGAAGGCCGGCGCCGTTGACTTCCTCGCCAAGCCGTTCCGTGACCAGGATATGCTCGATGCGGTAGCCAGCGCGCTGGCCCGCGACGGGGAGCGCTTGCACGCCGAGCGTTCCGGCGCGGCGCTGCGCCAGGCCTTCGACGCACTGACTCTGCGCGAGCGCGAGGTGCTGCGTTTCGTGGTGGCGGGGCTGATGAACAAGCAGATTGCCGCCGAGCTCAACCTCAGCGAAGTGACCGTGAAGGTGCACCGTGGCCAGGTGATGAAGAAGCTCGCCGCACGCTCGGTCGCCGACCTGGTCCGCATGGCCGAAGCACTGGGCGTGGAACCGCTGCAACGGGCGACCTGAGCGCAGCCGCGCGCCTTCGCCGAACAGTCGCTGGCCACCACTTGGAGGGCAGCACAAACCTCCAGATGGTGCCGAGCCGATGGCCAGCAAACAGAAAATCCTGTGGGACGATGGTGAGCGGGTGTTCTGCCGCGCCCGCCAAACGGGGGATGGCGGTGCCAGCGTGTTGCTGGTGCGGCCGGCCGCTGAGCATCCGTTGCCCGCTACGCTGGAGCGGCTGGCCCACGAGTACAGCCTCCGGGATGAATTGCACAGTGCCTGGGCGCTACGCCCACAGGCGCTGCACCGCGAAGGCGGAAAGACCCGTCTGCTGCTCGATGACCCCGGCGGCGAGCCCTTGTCGCGGTTGCTTCGGCAACCGCTGGATACCGAAGCCTGCCTGCGCCTGGCGGTGGATATCGCCGTGGCGCTGCGCCACCTGCACCAGCGAGGGCTGGTGCACAAGGACCTCAAGCCCCATCACATCCAGGTCAATTGCAGCGATGGCCACGCACGCCTGACTGGCTTCGGCCTGGCCTCGCGGTTGCCGCGGGAGCGACAGGCACCCGAACCGCCAGAGACCATCGCCGGCACCCTGGCCTACATGGCGCCGGAGCAGACCGGGCGGATGAACCGCTCCATCGATTCGCGCAGCGACCTCTATGCCTTCGGCGTGGTTCTCTATCAGATGCTTACCGGCACGCTGCCCTTTACCGCCAGCGACCCCATGGAGTGGGTGCATTGCCACATTGCACGCAAGCCGACGCCGCCCGGCGAGCGAGTCGCCAGCGTGCCTCCGATGCTCTCGCAGATCATCCTCAAGTTGCTCGCCAAGACAGCCGAGGAACGCTACCAGAGCGCCGCCGGCGTCGAGCACGATCTGCGCCGCTGTCTGGCCGACTGGCTGCAAGGCCAGCGCATCGAGCCGTTCAACCTGGACGAGCAAGGCACGCCCGACCGCCTGCTGGTGCCCGAGAAACTCTATGGCCGCGAGCGCGAGGTGGAGGTGCTGGTCGAGGCCTTCTCGCGCATCGTCGCCAGCAGCACTCCCGAGCTGGTGTTGGTGTCGGGCTACTCCGGGATCGGCAAGTCCTCGGTGGTCAACGAGCTGCACAAGGTCCTGGTGCCGCCGCGCGGGCTGTTCGCTTCCGGCAAGTTCGACCAGTACAAGCGCGATATTCCCTACTCGACGCTGGTGCAGGCCTTCCAGGGGCTAGTGCGCACGCTGCTGGGCAAGAGCGGCGAAGTGCTCGCCGGCTGGCGCAACGCGCTGCTGGAGGCGCTGGAGCCCAATGCCCGGCTGATGACCGAGCTGATTCCCGAGCTGCGGCTGATCATTGGCGAACCGCCGCCGGTGCCGGACCTGGAACCACAACAGGCGCAACGCCGCTTCCTGCTGGTGTTCCGCCGCTTCATCGGGGTCTTTGCCCGCGCCGATCATCCCCTGGCACTGTTCCTTGACGATTTGCAGTGGCTGGACGCGGCGACCCTCGATCTGCTCGAAGACCTGCTGACCCATTCCGAGTTGCGCCACCTGATGCTGGTGGGTGCCTACCGCGACAACGAGGTGGACGCCAGCCATCCGCTGACGCGCAAGCTCCAGGCCATTCGTCAGGCTGGTGTGCGGATCGACGAGATTCGCCTCGCGCCCCTGGCCCGTGCGCACATCGAGCAACTGATCGCCGAGGCGCTGCGCTGCCCGCCGCCGAGCATCGTGGCGCTGGCCCGGCTGGTGCAGGACAAGACCGCCGGCAACCCGTTCTTCGTCATCCAGTTCCTCCAGGCGCTGGCCGAGGAAGAACTGCTGGCCTACGACCACCAGGCCCGCCGCTGGCGCTGGGAGCCCGAGCGCATCCACGCCAAGGGGTTTACCGACAACGTCGTCGACCTGATGGTCGGCAAGCTCGCGCGGCTGCCGGTGGAGACCCAGCACGCGCTGCAGCAACTGGCCTGCCTGGGCAGCCGGGCGCGGATCGATACCCTGGCGACCGTGCTCGACCTGCCGCCAGCGCGGGTTCAGACGGTGCTCTGGGCGGCGGTGCGCCAGGAGCTGGTGGAACGCCTGGAGGGCGCGTGTGCGTTCGCTCATGACCGTATTCATGAGGCGGCGTATTCGCTGATCGCCGAGGCCACGCGTGCCGAGGCGCACTTGCGCATCGGCCGCCTGCTGGCCGAGCAGACTCCGCTGGACCGTCGCGAAGAGGCCATCTTCGAAATCGTCGGTCAGCTCAATCGTGGCGCCGGGTTGATCTTCGACCGGGCCGAGCGCGAGCAGCTCGCCGAGTACAACCTGCTGGCCGGGCAGCGCGCCAAGGCCTCCAGCGCCTATAGCTCGGCGCTGGCCTACCTGGGCGCTGGTGCCGAGCTGCTCGACGGCGATTGCTGGGGGCGGCGCCACGAGCTGTGCTTCGCCCTGGAGCTCAATCGCGCCGAGTGCGAATTCCTCACGGGCCAGCTTGCGAAGGCTGACGAGCGCCTGAGCGCCTTGACGCCACGCGCCGCTACCACGGTGGAGCAGGCGGCGGTAGCCTGCCTGCAGATGGACGTGTGCCTGATGCAGGATCGCAGCGATAGTGCCGTCGCCGTATGCCTGGCGTATCTGCACGAGGCGGGCATCCACTGGACGGCCCATCCCGATGACGAGCAGGTGCGTGAGGAGTACCAGCAGATCGGGACGCAACTGGGCGAACGCAGCATCGAGCAGCTCATCGATCTGCCGCTGATGACGGACGCCTCCACGCTGGCCACTCTCGATGCCCTCGGCAAGCTGTTCGCCCCGGCCCTGCAGAGCGACGGCAATCTGGCCAGCCTGACCATCTGCAAGGCCGTCAGCCTGAGCCTGGAACACGGCAACTGCGATGCCTCCTGCATGCTCTATGCGAATGTCGGCCTGGTTGCCGGGCGGCGTTTCGGTGACTACGAGGCCGGCTACCGCTTTGGTCGGCTGGGCTGCGAGCTGGTCGACCGGCGAGGCCTGAATCGCTTCGAGGCGCGAACCTACTTGTGTTTCTCGATGTTCGTGGCGCGCTGGATGCGGCCGGTGCGCGAGTGTCGGGAGCTGCTGCGCCGCGCTTTCGTCGCGGCCAACCGGGTCGGCGACCTGCCTTACGCCGCCTATGCCGGCAACGGTCACATCGCCGATGTGTTGTTCCTCGGCGAGCCGCTGGGGCAGGTGCAGGAGGAGGCCGAGCAGGGACTGGCCTACGCGCAGAAGGTGCGCTTCGGCCTGGTGGTGGATTTCATCAGCACGCAACTGGCCTTGATCCGCACGCTTCGTGGGCAGACGCCGGCTTTCGGTTGTTTCGACTCCGAGCAGTTCGACGAGGCACGCTTCGAGGCGCATCTGGCCAGTACGCCGGGCCTGGCGCTGGCTGCGGCCAAGTACTGGGTGCGCAAGCTACAGGCACGCTACCTGGCCGGAAACTACGCCGCGGCCGCACAATGCGTGGCGCAGGCTAAGGCACTGATCTGGGTTGCCGAATCCTTCACCGAGGAAGCCGAATACCACTTCCACGCGGCGCTGACCCTCGCGGCCACGATCGACTCCACCGAGGCCGCAGATCAGCCCGACCAGTTGCAGGCGCTGGCTGCGCACCATGCCCAGTTGCAGGAGTGGGCGCAGCAGTGCGCCGAGTCCTTCGCCTGCCGGGTGGCGCTGGTGGGCGCTGAACATGCCCGCATCGAAGGTCGGCTGGTGGAGGCCGAACTGCTTTACGAAGAGGCCATCCAGCAGGCCCAGGGTGGCGGCTTCGTCAACATCGAGGCGCTGGCCAATGAACTGGCGGGGCGCTTCTACGGCGCCCGTGGCCTGGCCAAGATCGCTCGCGTGTACCTGCAGGATGCCCGTTACGGCTACCTGCGCTGGGGCGCCGACGGCAAGGTCCGGCAGCTCGAAGGGCGCCACCGCTACCTGCGCAACGAAGAGCCGGCGCCGGGACCGACCGCCACCATCGCCACGCCGGTGGAACACCTGGACCTGGCCACGGTTCTCAAGGTGTCCCAGGCCGCTTCGGGCGAGATCGTCCTGGAGAAACTGATCGACATGGTAATGCGCACGGCCATCGAACAGGCCGGTGCCGAGCGCGGCGTGCTGGTCCTCGCCGAAGCGGGCGAGCCGCGCATCGTGGCGCAGGCGACGGTTGGCGACGGCGCGATGCTGTTGTGCAACGAGCCGGTAAGTGCGCTGGCGCTGGCCGAAACGGTGCTCTACCAGGTGCTGCGCACCGGCGAGAGCCTGTGCCTGGAGGACGCCATGGTCGATCCGGCATTCACCACCGATCCCCATGTCCGCCAGCTCGGCGCGCGTTCGATCCTCTGCCTGCCGCTGATGAACCAGGCCAAGCTCACCGGCGCGCTGTACCTGGAGAACAACCTCTCGGCCGGCGTGTTCAGCCCGGCGCGGATAGCCGTGCTGCGGCTGGTGGCCTCGCAGGCGGCGATCTCGCTGGAGAACGCGCGCCTGTATCGCGATGCCGCCGAGCGCGAGGCAAAGATTCGCCGGCTGGTGGACGCCAACATCATTGGCATCATCGTCTGGAGTGCGGGCGGTGAGATAGCCGAAGCCAACGACGCCTTCCTGCGCATGGTCGGCTACGAGCGCGACGACCTGCTTTCCGGCCGCGTGCGCTGGCACGACATGACGCCGCCGGAATCCTTGGCGCTGAGTCAGGCGCATCTCGCCACGGCCATTCGGACCGGGCATGCGCAGCCCTTCGAGAAGGAATACATCCGCAAGGACGGCAGCCGCGTGCCGGTGATCGTCGGCCTGGCCGCCTTCGAGGCCAGCCTGCGGGAAGGGGTGGCCTTCGTCCTCGACCTCACCGAGCGCAAGCAGGCCGAGGAGAGGGTGCGCGAGGGCGAACGGCGCTATCGCGAGGTGCAGACAGAACTGGCCCACGCCAACCGCGTGGCGACCATGGGGCAACTGGCGGCGTCCATCGCCCACGAGGTGAACCAGCCGATTGCCGCCACCGTGACCAATGCCAATGCCGCGCTGCGCTGGCTGGGTGCGCAGCCGCCGGTACTGGGTGAGGTCAACCAGGTGCTGGGGCGCATCATCAAGGACGCTAACCGTGCCGCCGAGGTGCTCGGGCGTATCCGCCAGTTGATCCGCAAGACGCCGCCGCAGAAGCAGCCCGTGGACGTCAGCGCGGCGCTGCGCGAGATGGTCGAATTCACCCGTGGCGAGGCGGCGAAATCCGGTGCGGTGGTGCGCGTCGAACTCGCCGACGGCCTGCCGGAAGTGGAAGGCGACCGGGTCGAGTTGCAGCAGGTGATGCTCAACCTGATCGTCAATGCCCTGGAAGCCATGGGCAGTGTTCCTGCCGGCGAGCGCCACCTGCTGGTCCGCTCCGAGTACCACGAGGGTGGTGTGCGGGTGAGGGTGTGCGACAACGGGCCGGGGTTCGCCGAGAGCAATGCCGATCTGCTCTTCGCGCCGTTCTACACCACCAAGGCCACCGGCATGGGCATGGGTCTGTCGATCTGCCGCTCGATCATCGACAGCCATGGCGGCCGTCTCTGGGCCAGCGCCAACCCGCCCCGTGGCGCGGTGGTGCAGTTCACCCTGCCGGCGTATCCCGCAACGGACGCCTGAAAAAGCGAAAGAGGGGCTTGACCTTGACACTAGCGTCAAGCCCCCAGAGTGCTCGCCATCGGAGGTCAACATGCAAATCGGAGAGCTGGCCTTGCGCGCTGGCGTCAGCACACGTGCGCTTCGCCATTACGAGTCGAAGCAGCTGATCGAGTCGGAGCGGCTGGACAATGGCTATCGCGACTACGCCGCGTCCATGGTGCAGCGCGTGCTCTGGGTTCGCGAGCTGCTCGAGTGCGGTTTCAGCACCCGGCAGATCCACGGCCTGCTGCAGTACCTGGAGGATGAAGAGGACAGCGAAGGTTTCCTCGCCTGCCTGCAGCAGCACCTGGAAAAGCTGGTGGCCCTTGATGCACTCCAGGCTCAACTGGCCGAGCGCCGCGAACGCCTGGCGGAAAAGATCGAGCGCTATCTGCCCTTGCACGAGGGCCTGCTGCGCGCTCCCGATTTGCGACCTCCCAAACGAGCGGATTCACAAGCCACGTTGGAGAGATGATGGGAAAGCTAAGCAACAAGGTCGCCCTGGTCACGGGCGGCAACAGCGGTATTGGCCTGGCCACCGCGCAACGATTCGCCCTGGAAGGCGCCGAGGTGGTCATCACCGGGCGCCGTCGGCAAGTGGTGGAGGAGGCAGTCGGGCTCATCGGTGAAAACGCCGTGGGCATCTGCGCCGACGCTAGCCGGCTGGAGGACCTGGACGCCCTGTACCGGCAGATTGGCGAGCGCTTCGGCCGTCTGGACGTGCTGGTCGCCAACGCTGGCGTCATCCGCCCGGCTCCAGGCGATCAGGTCGATGAGCAACAGTTCGACGAACAGTTCGACATCAACGTCAAAGGCGTCTTCTACACCATCCAGAAAGCGCTGCCGTTGCTGCGTGACGGTGGCGCCATCGTGCTGGTGTCGTCCATCGCCCACCTGAAGGCGCTGGAGGCTCATGTGGTCTACGCGGCGACCAAGGCGGCGGTGCGTTCCTTCGCCCGCAGCTGGGCGGCGGAACTCAAGGGCCGCAACATCCGCGTCAACTGCCTGAGCCCCGGCCCGGTGCTGACTCCGATCATTGGCAAGATGGGCATCGGCGAGGCGCAGTTCGGTGCGTTCGAAAAGCAACTGGCGGGGTTGATTCCGCTGGGCCGCCTCGGCCGCCCGGAAGAGCTGGCGAACGCCGCGCTGTTCCTCGCTTCGGACGACAGCAGCTTCATCACCGGTGTCGACCTGTGCGTCGATGGCGGGCTGTCGCAGCTCTGAACGGAAAAAGGCCCGGCGCGTCATGCGCCGGGCCTTTGTCTTCCAGCGGTTTTAGCCCTTGATGAAGGCCAGCAGGTCCGCGTTGATGGTGTCGGCGTGGGTGGTGCACATGCCATGGGGCAGGCCGGGGTAGGTCTTCAGGGTGCCGTGGCGCAGCAGCTTGATCGAGAGGCGTGCGGAGTCGTCGATGGGGACGATCTGGTCGTCTTCACCGTGCAGCACCAGGGTCGGCACGGCGATCTGCTTCAGGTCATCGGTGAAGTCGGTTTCCGAGAAGGCCGCAATACAGTCGTAATGGGCCTTGGCGCCGCCGTTCATGCCCTGGCGCCACCAGTTGTCGATCACCGCCTCGGAGACCTTGGTGCCTGGACGGTTGAAGCCGTAGAAGGGGCCCGCCGCGACGTCGCGGTAGAAGTTCGCGCGGTTGGCGGCGAGGGCTTCACGGAAACCATCAAAGACCGTCAGCGGCAGACCGCCGGGGTTCTTCTCGGTGCGCAACATGATCGGTGGCACGGCGCCGATCAGCACTGCCTTGGCGACGCGACCGGCGCCATGCTGCGCCACGTAGCGCGCGACTTCGCCGCCACCGGTGGAGTGGCCGATGTGCACCGCATTCTTCAGGTCTAGGTGCGCCGCCAGTTCCGCGAGGTCGGCGGCGTAGGTGTCCATGTCGTTGCCTTGCGCCGTCTGCGAGGAACGCCCATGTCCTCGACGGTCGTGGGCGATCACCCGGTACCCCCTGGCGAGGAAGAACAGCATCTGGTTGTCCCAGTCATCCCCTGAGAGCGGCCAGCCGTGGTGGAATACGATGGGTTGGCCGCTGCCCCAGTCCTTGTAGAACAGCTGGATGCCATCGCGCAGGGTAAGGTAGCCCGAACCCTGGTTCTTGGGACGCGTGCCCGGGGTCGCTGCGGCCTGGGTGCTACCCGATTGGCCCGCCAGGGCAGGCAGTGCAACCGCCAGGGTGGCGGCTGCTACGCCGGCACTCATCAGGGCGCGGCGGGTAGTTCCTTGGGTCTCGTCGGTCATGGTGAAAGCTCTCGTCAGGTTACCGCTCGCGCGGAAAATGGGGCTGGGCCGGCCTGACCCGCGAGCGCTGCGGGAGCGCTGTATGGGCTGGGCACCGGTAGGCAAACCCTATTCGCTGACGGGCCGCACCGACCATCGTCCATGCGTATTGCACATCCATACCTAGGTTTCACGGATGAACACTATATGACTAGAGCTCGTCGGTTTACCGACGTCAGTTTTCGAAGAGTAACCTGCGCCATCATCACGACGCTCCTGTTCATTGATGCGCCAATGGCATCGACAGCGCAGCGCCACGCGTGAAATTCGCCAGCGTTTCGCGCAATGAGCGAAGACCGCCCTGGGAATGAAAATTAAAGATCAGATGCTCCACATGGTGACTGCGCGCCGCATTGCGACGCGTATATCGGCGATGCGCTGGATATCGAGGTGCAGGTTACCTTGCGAGAGGTGGGGGATGGTCTTCTTCATTACGCGCGCACCTCGCCGGTATGGTTGGCGGTGCGGCGCGCGAGGAACTCGGCGAGGTCGCTCAGGCGGTACTTCACCAAGCGGCCAACCTTGAGGAACGGCAGGTTATAGCGGCCTGTCGAGCGCCAGACGGCGAGGGTGGTCGGCTTCACGTCGAGCACGTAGGCGGCCTGTTTGTCGTCGACGCTGACGGGCGGGCTATTCGGATCAAAGCCGAGTTGGGCGGCGATCTCGGCTTTGAGTGCCGCGATCGTGGCGGCGTGCGGGGTGGACATGGGTACGACTCCATCGAGTGTGATTCGGCGGAGTCATGCTCTGAAAAGGCGGGAACTAGAAATATTCCAATCGTTACGAGTATTGGATTTTCGTTACGATTGTCAGATTGGCGCTATTTCTGTGCTCCCGGTTTTTTTGCGTAGTCCGGGGCAACGGGTCTAATCCATCTCCTGACGACGTCAGGGCCGCTTGCCAATTTGCGGTCCTCAGCCTCTTGAAGGTCGCCGTAGACGATTTCTGCCATTTTTCCGATCTTGATTTTCTGATGGGTACGGTAGTTCGGTGGCTTGTGCGAAGCGGTCGCGAGAAGGTGCGGGGTTCTTCTGAACGCGGCTCGCCGGGTTGGTGCCCTCGAACAGCTCAAGGTCTGTGGCAAAGTTGAATACAGAGGAGGCGACGGCCATTGCCTTGTCGGCCTGCGTTGGACTTTTCTTGGTCGCCTTTGCATGAGCGGCCTTCATATCTTGCTTGGTGATGTGTGACAGCTTCCTCGACTTGATCGACTCCAGGTGCAGACGTAGAAGGTCGCGGTAGTCCCTTTTAGTCTTCTCGCCCAGCGGAGTGCCATCGCGCTTTTTCTTCTTCGCGAGGAATTGCTCGAACATCTCGGCAAAGGTCGGTTCCTCCCGAATCGCTCGGCGAGCTGCTGCGGGGTTCGCGCCGGTGGCAAACTCGCCAAGGATCTTTTGAGCCTCGGTGCGTGCCTGTTCGACGGTCATTTCAGGGAAGGTGCCCAGCTTCACCCAAGCAATCGAGGCGCCTGCGCGCTTGATTACGTAAAAGGTGCGGGTGCCGGTTGCGGTGATCCGCATTGCCAGCTTTGGCACTTCGATATCGTAGACGGCCAGGCGCTTGCCAGCCTCGGGTGGGGGCAATGCCAGCAGAGCGGTTTTGGTGAATTTCAGCTTCGCCATGATCCTGCCTCAACTCCTTCCGACAAAAGCCGGGCTAACACCGGGCTAACATGGGCTAACAAATTTGGTCGATTTTCATGTTGGCCCGTAAAGCTAGGATAGGCTCTAAGGTGTTGCTCTGTATAGGTTAGTTAGGGTTTGTAAATGATCGGGTATCCATATGCCCTCCCATTCGTAATGAGAAGGTCGAGGGTTCGATTCCTTTTACCGGCACCAGCTTCAACAAAAAGCCCCGCTTTCGAGCGGGGCTTTTTGTTTTCCGTCAGCGGAAAAATCAGGCGTAGCCGTTGGGGTTCTGGCTCTGCCAGTTCCAGGCGTCGCGGCACATGTCTTCGATGTCGCGGGCGGCGCTCCAGCGCAGTTCTGCGCCCGCCAGGGCCGGGTCGGCGTGGTAGCTGGCGATGTCGCCATCGCGGCGGGGCAGGAACTGGAAGGGGAGTTCGCGGCCGCAGGCCTTTTCGTAGGCGTGGATGATTTCCAGCACGCTGTAGCCACGGCCGGTGCCGATGTTGAAGGTCTTCGCGCCGTTGGCGCCGTCCAGCCAGCGCAGGGCGCTGAGGTGGGCGTTGGCCAGGTCGACGACGTGCAGGTAGTCGCGCACGCCGGTGCCGTCCGGGGTGGGGTAGTCGTTGCCGAACACGCGGATGAAGGGCTGTTTGCCGGTGGCGACCTGGGAGACGTAGGGCATCAGGTTGTTGGGGATGCCGTTGGGGTCTTCGCCGATGCGCCCGCTGGCGTGGGCGCCCACCGGGTTGAAGTAGCGCAGGATGGCCGTGGTCCACTGTGGATCGGCGCGGGCAATGTCGCGCAAGGCGATTTCCGCCATCAGCTTGGACTGGCCGTAGGGGCTGGCCGGGCCGGTTGGGGCGTCTTCGCGGATCGGGCTTTCGGCTGCCAGGCCGTAAACCGTGGCGGAGGAGCTATAGATGAAGCGCTTCACTCCATGGCGTTGCATGACCTGGCAGAGAGTGACGGTGCCGGCGAAGTTGGTCTGGTAGTAGGCGATGGGGTCGGCCACTGACTCGGCGACGGATTTCAGGCCGGCGAGGTGAATGGTGGCGTCGATCTCGTGTTCGCGGAACAGGCGGTCGAGGACGGCTTCGTCGCGGACATCGCCCTCCACGAAGGGGATTGCTTGGCCGGTAAGTTGCTCGATGCGTTGCAGCGGAATGGGCGAGCTGTTGCTGAGGTTGTCGAGGACGACGGGGCGGAAGCCCTGCTCGATCAGTTCCAGGCAGATGTGGGAACCGATGTAGCCACAGCCACCGGTCAGCAGAATCCTTTTTGTCATGATCGCGCTATTGCTCCCTTCGCTGTTCGCCGATTCGTGAGCGCCTGAGTATGTCAGAGGCACATGAATCGGCACTATCAGGGGCAGCGTGAACGCGAGTAGGAAATTTTACAGGCTCAGTCGCATCGACAGGTCCAGCGCCTTGACGTCCTTGGTCAGGGTGCCGATGGAGATGTAGTCGACGCCGGTCTCGGCGATGGTGCGCAGGGTGCTCTCGGTGATGCCGCCCGAGGCCTCCAGCTTGGCGCGGCCGGCGGTCAGGGCGACGGCGGTGCGCATGTCGTCCAGGCTCAGTTCGTCAAGCATGACGATGTCGGCGCCGGCGTCCAGGGCCTGGCGCAGCTCGGCCAGGTCTTCTACCTCGATCTCCACCGGCTTGCCGGGGGCGATGCGCTTGGCCGCTTCGATGGCCTGGGCGATGCCGCCGCAGGCAGCGATGTGGTTTTCCTTGATCAGGAAGGCGTCATACAGGCCGATACGGTGGTTATGGCAGCCGCCGCAGGTAATCGCGTACTTCTGCGCCAACCGCAGGCCGGGCAGGGTCTTGCGGGTGTCGAGCAGCTTGACGCCGGTGCCCTCGACCAGGTCGGCATAGTGGCGGGCACGGCTGGCGGTGCCGGAAAGCAACTGGAGGAAGTTCAGTGCGCTGCGCTCGCCGGTGAGCAGGGCGCGGGCCGGGCCTTCCAGGGTGAACAGGGTCTGGTCGGCGCTGACTTGCTGGCCATCCTGAACCTGCCATTTCACCTGTACGCGCGGGTCGACCTGGCGGAACACCTCGTCGACCCAGGCGGTGCCGGCGAGGGTGGCGTTCTCGCGGGTGATGATGCGGGCGCTGGCGTCGCGCTCGGCGGGGATCAACTGGGCGGTGATGTCGCCGCTGCCAATGTCTTCGGCCAGTGCGGCGCGGACGTTGGCCTGGATTTCCCCGGAAAGCTCGGCGAGGGTGAGGTTCGGCATGGAAGGCTCCTGTTCGCAGTGGCGCGATTATACGGACGACGGCGCCTGGCGTGCAGGGCAGACTTATTTTTGGGTCGTCTTGGGATTTGTCGGACGGACGGCGGTTGGTTCGGTGGGAAATTCTTCAAGAATGCGTGAAATGTCTCTTGGTTGTGTAAGAAGCTTCCCTATAATGACCTTGAAGATTTCCAATTTTTGACGCCACGAATTTGACGTTACGGATGACGCCTCGATGATTGTTGGTGCCGCCAGATGGGTCTGACGGCAGGAGACTTGCGATGCAGAACGACGCGAACGTAGTGCCGCTGAACAAGTCGGCCACGGAACCCTCGCAGACTTCTTTCGCTGGACGCGTTCCGGCGGGGTTGGTCGCTGTCCGCGATAAAGTCGCCGTCCAACTGCGTCATGCCATGCAGGCTCTGTTCGACAACGCTGACGACACCCTGTTCGAGATGGCCGATCGTGCCGGCAACAACGCCGAACAGAGCGCCTACTTCGAAGCCATGCGTGACCTGCGCCTCAAGCGCAAGGGGATCGAGCGCGGCTTTCTGCAGAAGCTCTTCGAGAGCTTCGCCAACCTGAGCCAGTACGACATCGGCCGGGCGTCGGCGCTGGACACGGTTTCCTACGATAACCTCACCCTGGTGCAGAACGACGAGCTGGAAGAGTCCGTCGCCCTCGACGCCATGGTCGCCAAGGTGATGAGTCGCGACGGTGTCGCCCTCACGCACCTCACCACCCGTATCAACACCCTGGTCAGCAAGAAGGTCGAGGACAAGACCAATCCGCTTGGCCCGCGCCTGCTCTGCGAAGACTTCCTCGAGGCCTGCCGTGGCCTGGGCGTGGAGATCAAGGTCAAGCTGATCATCCTCAAGCTCTTCGAGAAATACGTGCTGGCCGATGCCGAGCACCTGTACGCGGAAGCCAACCAGACCCTGATTGCTCTCGGCGTGCTGCCGGAGTTGAAGTCCGTCCCGCTGCGCCGCCCGCCGCAACGCACCGTTTCCAGCCAGGGCGCCGAGCCTGCCGCCAGCGCCGCCGAAGCGGGCGAGCAGAGCGTCGCCGGCCAGTACATGGACGCCGACAGCCAGGCGGCCTTCGCTGCCCTGCGCGACTTGCTCTCGCAGGTTCGCGGCAGCGCCGCTCCAACCCGGCCGATGCCTGCCGATGCGCTGCCGATCTCCAGCAATGACCTGATGCGCCTGCTCTCCCACTTGCAGTCGCACCTGCCGGCACAGAGCATCGACGAAATCGACGTGCGCCAGCACCTGGATCACCTGCTGACCCGCGTCAGCAGCAAGAGCGGCCGCTCCCGCGTGGTTGGCCAGGTGGACGAAGACGTCATCAACCTCGTCTCCATGCTCTTCGAATTCATCCTCGATGACCGCACCCTGCCGGATTCGCTCAAGGCCCTGATCGGCCGCATGCAGATCCCGATGCTCAAGGTCGCGGTTCTCGACAACACCTTCTTCAGCCGTGGCAGCCACCCGGCGCGCCGCCTGCTCAACGAGATCGCCTCCGCCGCCCTGGGCTGGGCCGAGCAATCGGATGGCCAGCGCGATCTGCTGTACCAGAAGATCGAGCAGGTGGTGATGCGCCTGCTGAACGACTTCGTCGATGACCCGGCGATCTTCTCCGAGATGCTCGACGAATTCGTTGCCTTCACCGGTGACGAGCGCCGCCGCAGCGATCTGCTGGAACAGCGCACCCGCGATGCCGAGGAAGGCCGCGCCCGCGCCGAGCTGGCTCGCCAGGACGTAGAGAGTGTACTGAACGGGCGCCTGCTCGGCCGCACCCTGCCCGAAGTCGTGGTGCGCCTGCTGCAGGAAGCCTGGAGCCAGGTCCTGTTGCTCACCTGCCTGAAGCACGGCACGCACTCCACCGAGTGGGAAGCCGCACTGGCGACCATGGACGACCTGATCTGGAGCGTCGAGCCCCACGAAGATCCGGACTCCCGCCTGCGCCTGCTGGAGATGGTGCCGCAGTTGCTCAAGTCGCTGCGCGAAGGCCTGGCTTCGGCCGCCTTCAATCCGTTCTCCACCGGGGAATTCTTCAGCCGTCTGGAAGGGCTGCACGTTCAGGCCTTCCAGCGCTACAAACAGGTCGAGGAAGCGCCGCTGCTCGATCTGGAAGACGACCTGCCGCTGCTGGACGACCCGCTGGATGCGCCGGCCGCCGTTGCGCCTGCGGCTACGCAGCCGGCCATGGTCGCGGTGGTCGAGGAAATCGTCCTGGCCTCGCCTGAGCCAGTCCGTGCGGTGGAGCCTGAGGAGGCCTTCGCCGATGACGACGAATCCCTGCGCAAGGTCGACGACCTGCGTGTCGGCAGTTGGGTGGAAATCCAGGAAGACGAAGAGCACAAGCTGCGCTGCAAGCTGGCGGCAGTAATTCGCCCGAGTGGGCGCTATATCTTCGTCAACCGCACCGGCATGAAGGTGCTGGAGAAGACCCGCATGAGCCTGGCCGTCGAGTTCCGCCGCAACGCCGTGCGCCTGCTCGACGACGCGCTGCTGTTCGACCGCGCCCTGGAGTCGGTGATCGGCAACCTGCGCCGGCTGAAGAACGCCTGAGCCCCGCCGCAACACCCTCGCGAGTTCATTTCCCCGTCCGGCTGCTTTAGAGTGGGGCTTCTGCCAAGGAGCCCCCATGCAGATCGATGTCGAATCCGGCTGGTGCCTCGAAGCCCAGCGCTGTCCCTCGCCGAACTTCAACGCCCGCCCCGATGGCGAGGTCGTTTCGCTGCTGGTCATTCATAACATCAGCCTGCCGCCCGGCCAGTTCGGCACCTGCAAGGTGCAGGAGTTCTTCCAGAACCGCCTGGACGCCGACGAGCATCCGTACTTCGCCAGCATCTGCAGCCTCACGGTGTCCGCGCACTTTCTCATCGAACGCGACGGCTCGCTGTTCCAGTTCGTCTCCTGCAACTCGCGGGCCTGGCACGCCGGTGTGTCGCGCTTCGACGGGCGGGAGAACTGCAACGATTTCTCCATCGGCATCGAGCTGGAAGGCACCGATACCGAACCCTACAGCGAGCGTCAGTACGAAGTGCTGGCGCAGCTGACACGACAGCTGCGCAAGGCGTACCCGGCGATCACCCCGGAGCGCATCCAGGGCCACTGCGACATCGCCCCGGAGCGCAAGACCGACCCCGGTGAGGCGTTCGACTGGGCGCGCTTCTTTGCCAGTCTCGGTGATGACAGTGGCGCCCACGTCGGCGCAAACAAGGAGTCGACATGAGTTTCCTGGTGCTGTTGCTGGTCCTGCTGATCGAGAAGTTTTCCGGCTGGCGCGCCCAAGTACAGCGCGACGGTTGGTGGCTCGGCTGGCTGGCCACCGTGGGCGGCGTGAAGTCGATGCTGGCGCGACCCTGGCTCGGCCTGCTGGTGGCCATCCTGCCGCCGCTGCTGTTGCTGGCGCTGTTGCTGACCCTTGTTGAACCAGTCGCCTACGGTCTGTTGGCGTTGCCGGTGCAGTTGCTGGTGGTGGTCTGGAGCCTGGGGCGCGGCGATGTGCTGCATGCGATCGGCCCGTTCCGCGATGCCTGGCGCCGTGAGGACGCCCAGGGCGCCTACCACGTCGCCGAACGCGACCTGGGGGTACAGGTGCAGGCCGATGGCGACGACGACCTACTCGCCGTGGTGCAGGGCACACTGGTATGGGAGGCCTACCAGGCCTTCTTCGCCGTGATCTTCTGGTACGCGCTGCTCGGCCCGGTGGCCGCGCTGGCCTACCGGCTGCTCGCCATCGCCGCCGAGCAGGCGCGCCAGCCGGAACTGCGCGAGCGCGCCGCGCAACTGCGGCATGCCTTTGACTGGCTGCCGGCGCGGGCGCTGGTGCTGAGTTTCGCCCTGGTGGGCAACTTCGTCGCGGTGACCCGCACGCTATTGCACGACCTGCTGGCCTGGGACGTGCCTGCCGCTCGCCTGCTGGCGCGCGCCGGCTACGTGGCGGAAGACTTCAACGAAGGCGGCCTGGGCGCCAAGGGCGTCGCCAGCCTGGACGCACTCTGGCAGTTGCTGGTGCGCTCCGCGGTACTCTGGTACGCGGCGTTCGCCATCTGGACACTGCTGCTCTGAGCCAGCGAGTCGGGCCGGCGACCGCCGGTCCGATGATGGCATTTTAACCTTAAGTTACAGAACTCCCCGCCGATATCAGGTACACATCGAACCCGAAGCGCGAGATGGCGGCCGCTGCCTGACTGTGGCCGCGCTGGCAAGCGCTCGTGGCGACGGCCCGTCCAGGGGCGCGCCGTACCATCCCCGACAAGCGACATAACAATAACGGGAACAGGAGACGTCTTACGTGAGGACCGTGCTCTATCCGGCCATCGCGCTGATGAACCGTCTGAGCTTCGGCATGAAGTTCAGCCTGATCAGTGTGCTGTTCTTGCTGCCGATGCTGATCACCAACTTCTATCTGGTGCGCGACTCCTATGGGCAGTTCGTCAGCACCCGCGCCGAGCTGGAAAGTCTTTCGCTGATCAGCGACGGCCTGAAAGTTCGCCGCCACCTTGAAGCCTACAACGACCTGTTGCAGATCAACGGGATTCTCGGCCAGTCCAACAAGACCGCCGGCCTCGATTCGCGCATCGGTCAGTTGCACAAGGACCTGCAGGCGCAGATCGGCGCTTTGCAGCCGGTCACCCAGGACACCGAGCAGATCGCCGAATTCAACGCCAAGCGTGATGAATTGCTGGCCGGCTTGAAAGGCGTCGATGCCGAGGGTTCGTTGCAGAGCAAATCGGCCATGGCCGCACACCTGCTTAGCCAGGTGCAGGTGTTCAACAAGCTGCTGGTGTCCCAGGCGGGCCTCAGCCAGGACGACGCCCGTGACCTGCGCCAACTCGCCGAACTGATCACCTCCGGCACCCCGCAGGTTACCGAAACCCTCAGCCAGGGCCGCACCATGGGTGCCAGCGCGCTGGGCCAGGGCTTCCTCAACTCGTCCACCAGCGGCAAGCTCGATGACTTGTTGCAGGAGCTGGAGAAGCTCCACGCCGAATACGGGCTCAAGCTGCAGGAAGCCCTGGGTGCCAGCCCGGCGGCGCAGAGTGCGCTGTCCGCCGACGCCCAGGCCAGCCGTGAAACCATCAAGAGCATGGGCAAGCTGTTCGAGGACAAGGTGGTGATGGCCGACACCCTCGACACCCCGTGGCTCGACTTCTACGAGCAGGTCAGCAAGGCGATGGATCAGACCTATCGCCTGGATGACCATGTCCTGCAATTCTTCGACGGCCAGCTGCAGGCACGCCTGGCCAGCAAGCAGCGGCAGATGGTGCTGCTGGTCGTGGCGCTGCTGGTGGTATTCGTCTCCATCGTCTACCTCTACGGCGGCTTCTACGTCTCCACCCGCACCACCCTGAAGAACCTGGGCCAGATGATGGAGCGCGTCGCTGCTGGCGACATGACCGTCACCTTCCAGGCCCAGAGCCGCGATGAGCTGGGCGAACTGGGCGATGCCTTCAACCAGACCGTGTCGAAGATTCATGACCTGATCGAGCAGGTCGGCCGCACCGTCAGCGAAGTGGAGCGGCAGACCGTGCGCGTGGAGTCGGTGTCCGCGGAAAGCAACCAGGCGGTGGCCGGCCAGCGCAACCAGATCGAGCAGGTCGCCACGGCGATGAACCAGATGGCCGCAACTGCTCAGGAAGTCGCACGCAGCGCCGCCGTCGCGGTCGGCAGCGCGCACAACGTGAATCAGGAAACCGCCAGCGGCCGAGCCCTGGTGGAGTCCCAGGTGGGCAGCATCCAGCGCCTGGCCGGCGAGATCGACGAGTCGGTGGCGGTGATCAATCAACTGGCTGCCGACAGCGCCTCCATCAGCCGCGTGCTGGACGTGATCAAGGGCGTTGCCGAACAGACCAACCTGCTGGCGCTCAATGCCGCCATCGAGGCCGCGCGCGCCGGAGAACAGGGCAGGGGCTTCGCGGTGGTGGCCGACGAGGTGCGCACGCTGGCCAAGCGTACCCAACAGTCCACCGAAGAGATCGAGCAGATGATCGCTCGTCTGCAGAATGGCGTAGGTGCAGCGGTGAAGGCGATGGGCAGCAGCCACCAGACCGCCGATGGCACCGTCAGCCAGTCGGCCCAGGTGCAGCAGGCGCTGGAGAACATCCTCCAGGCAGTGGGCGCCATCGTCGACCAGAACCAGCAGATCGCCGCTGCTGCCGAGCAGCAGACCGCCGTGGCCCATGACATCGACCAGAACATCGTCGAGATCAACCAGGCCGGCGAACGCACCTCCGAAGGCGCCAGCGAGACCGAGCGCGCCAGCCGCGAACTGGCCGGGCAGGTGGTGGAGCTGAAACGACTGATCGGCGCGTTCCGCGTCTGATCCAATGGATCCGGAGCGGACGTGGCGGTCCGCTTCGCAACGAGGTTTTCGCCAGCAGGCCGATGTCCGTGGGTCGCACGGATGCACCCCATCTCACGGGCATCGGTTTGTCGGTGAACTCAAGGCTCTTGCCATCTTGCGGGAGCACCACGGGGTTGGGTGTTTCTGCGCCGCTTCGGTGTGCGCTGATGGATTTGGTTTCGCCTCTCGGCGAGTCACTTCTTCCAAACGCCGAAGAAGTAACCAAGAAGGCTTGCCCCTCCATCCGGTTTTTCGCCTAGGCGAAAAATTCCCTCGTTGAATCGAAGTTTCAGGGGCACGCCACGACGGGCCATCCCTGGCCCATCGTGGCTCTCGCGACATCCATGTCGCTCAACCCCTGAAACTCCAATTCAACGAGGCCTCCTGAAAGGGGCATTCCGGAGCGTGCGGGTGTTTCTCTGGACGACCTCAAAAGCGAGAGCTAAAGCGTAAGAGATGCGAGTGTTCCCGTAGGAGCGGATTCATCCGCGATCAAGAGCGGGCCAGAGCCCGCCCACGCGAAAACCCGCAGTTCAGCTCCAGCCGAACAACTCCATCGCATTGCGCGTGCTGGCGCTGGCCAGCTCTTCCGGGCTGATGCCCTTCAACTGGGCCAGTGCCACGCAGATCTCCGGCAGATGCTCCGGGCTGTTGCGCACGCCGGGATACATGGCCGGCGCCATGTCCGGCGAGTCGGTCTCCAGCACGATGGACTCCAGCGGAATCTCCGGCACCACCTTGCGCAGGCGGTTGGCCTGCGGCCAGGTCGGCGCGCCGCCCAGGCCCAGGCGGAAACCCAGCTTGAGGTATTCGCGGGCTTCCTCGCGGCTGCCGGCGAAGGCATGGATGATGCCCCGGCGTTCGGGCTTGTAGCGCTTGAGCGTGGCGATCATCGCCGCGTGGGCGCGGCGCACATGCAGCAGTACCGGCAGCTCGAAGTCGATGGCGATGCGCAGTTGCTCCTCGAAGATGGCTTGCTGGCCGTCGCGGTCGAGGTCTTCCAGGTAGTAGTCCAGGCCGATCTCGCCCACCGCGCAGAGCTTCGAGTGCCCGGCGAGTCGCTGCAGCCATTCGCGCAGGGCGACGAGATGCTCTGCCTTATGTCGCGCCAGAAAGATCGGGTGCAGACCCAGCGCGGCGTACAGGTCCGGTTCGCTTTCCACCAAGGCCCAGACGTCTTCCCAGTTTTCCCGGAACACCCCCAGCAGCACCTGTCGCTCCACTCCCCGCTCGCGGCTGCGTTGCAGCACTGCCGCGCGGTCTTGGGCGAAGTCCGGGCAGTCGAGGTGGTTGTGGGTATCGATCAGGCGCATCGGTTCACTCCGTGCGCAGCTTGAGGGTGCGCGGGATCGGGTGCACGCCGGGGGTGTAGCTGTTCTGTTCGATGGCGGCCAGCGCCAGGTCCAGGGCGCGCTCGGCGATCAGCGCGTGCTGCTGGGAAATCGCGTTGACCTTCAGCGGTACGAAGTCGAGCAGTTGGGTATCGCCGAAGGTGGCGATACGCAGGTCCGCCGGCCAGCCGTGGGGCAGTGCCTGGAGCACGTCGAAGACGCCTTCGAGCAGCACGTAGGAAGTGGTGATCAGCGCATCGGGCAGTTGGCCCTGGCCTGCGAGCAATTCTTCCATCAGCCGACGGCCGCAAGGGCGACTGAAGGTCTCGCCGTGCTCGACCAGCACCTGGCCCTTGAAGTCGCGCAGGGCGCTGCGGAACCCGGCGGCGCGCTCCTGGGAGATGATCAGCTCCGGTCGTGCGCCAAGCAGGGCGATGCTGCGCGGCGCCGGCTTCAGCAGGCTGGCGGTGAGGCGCTGGCTGGCGTCGCGGTCGTCGCTGACCACCGAACAGAAGCGCTGCGGGTCGAGCTGGCGATCCACCGCGATGATCGGTACGCCGTCTGCTTGCAGGCGCGTGTGACTGTCGTCGCCGGCCGGCAGGCAACTGGCAACTATCAGTGCGTCGCAGCGGCGCGCGCGGAACAGGTTGAGTACCTGGCGCTCGGTATCCGGCTCGTCGTCGGAGCAGGCGATCAGCAACTGGTAGCCGCGCGCCCTCGCACCCTGTTCGAGCAGCTTGGCGAGCTTGGCGTAGCTGGGGTTTTCCAGGTCCGGCAGGACAAAGCCCAGGGTGCGCGTCTGCCCGCGGCGCAGGCTGGCGGCTTGCTGGTCCGGCTGGTAGCCGTGCTCCTCGATCACTGCGCGCACGCGTTCCACCGTGGCGGCGCTGATGCGTCGCTGAATGGCCTTGCCGTTGATCACATAGCTGGCGGTGGTGACCGAAACACCGGCCAGGCGGGCGATATCACTGAGTTTCAACGCGGGATGCTGCCGACAATTGGGGGCTTCAAGGATCACGCATTATCGAGTAACGTGCCAGTCTCAATAGGTGAAACGATTCAGCATTGCGCGTGCAGTATTGCCTGAACCCTGTTCCTGCGCCGCAACCTCTAAGCTGATCACCGTACAAGCGGATAACCGCCCAGCGCTGGCGCGCGCGAACGCCGGTGAGGAGAACGCGATGCTCGAATTCAACGCGCAGCAGGTCCGCATGGGCCAGCGCGCTGCCGACAAGCAGGCCGCTCTGGTCATGCTCGGCTCCGCCCTCGAAGACGACGGCCTGGTTGCCGAAGGCTACCTGGCCGGCCTGCAGGCTCGCGAGGCGCAAGGCTCCACCTATCTAGGACAGGGCATCGCCGTTCCCCACGGCACTCCGGAAACGCGCCACCTGGTACAGCGCACCGGCGTCCGCCTGATGCACTTCCCCGAGGGCGTGCACTGGGGCGACGGGCAGACTGTGCACCTGGCCATCGCCATCGCCGCCAAGTCCGACGAACACCTGCGCCTGCTGCAACTGCTCACCCGTGCGCTGGGTGACGGCGAAGTGGGTGCGGCGCTGCGTGCAGCGGAGAAGCCCGAGGACCTGCTGCAACTCTTGCGGGGTGGAGCGCCCCAGCCCTTGTTGTTCGATGAGCAATTGGTCGGCCTTGGCGTCGCCGCCGAGGACTTCGACGAGCTGGCGCTGGCTGGCGCGCGCCGTCTGAAGAAAACCGGCTGCGTGGTTCCCGGTTTCGCCGCCGCGCTGCACGACCAGGAAGCCCTGCCGCTGGGCGCGGGGCTGTGGTGGCAGGACAGCGAGCAATGCGTCACGCGCCCCGGTCTTGTCTTCGTAACCCCCACGCGCGAGCTGAACCACGCCGGCCAGCCGGTGCGCGGCCTGTTCTGCCTGGCCCGCCAGGGCGATGCGCATGCCGACGTGTTGGGCCGCCTCGGCGATCTGCTGGTGGATGGCCGCGCGGGCGAGTTGGCCAGTGCCACGTCTGTGCGAGCAGTGCTGGAAGCCTTGGGGGGCGAGTTGCCGGTGGATTGGCCCAGTGTGCGCGTGCCACTGGCCAACCCCCATGGCCTGCATGCCCGCCCGGCGCAGGTGTTGATGCTGCTGGCGCGGGAGTTCAGCGGGGAAATCCGTGTGCGTATCGCCGAGGGCGACGGTGCGCCGGTGTCGATACGCAGCCTGAGCAAGCTGCTCAGCCTCGGCGCTCGGCGTGGGCAGATGCTGGAGTTCTTCGCCGAACCGGAGATCGCCGAAGCCGCGCTGGCGGCCGTCCGCGCGGCAGTGGAGCAGGGCCTGGGCGAAGAGGTCGAACCGCTGCCGGAAACCCTCGAGCTGATCGTCGAAAGTATTCAACTGGACGAGCAGGAATTACAGGCCGTGCGAGCTCCCGAAGCGGGCGTGCAGCTCCAGGCCATTCCCGCGTCGCCGGGCATTGCCCACGGGCCGGCCTACGTGCAGGTCGCCCGCGCCTTCGAGTTCGCCGCGCGCGGCGAGTCGCCAGAGGTCGAGCGCCAGCGCCTGGACGAGGCGCGCACGGCCATCAGCCAGGAGATCGAAACCCTGGTGGAGCGCAGCCAGGTCAAGGCGATCCGCGACATCTTCGTCACCCACCAGGCCCTGCTGGACGACCCCGAACTGCTGGACGAGGTGCAGGCGCGGCTGGTCGAGGGCGCCAGCGCCGAAGCGGCCTGGAGCCAGGTGATCGAGCGCGTAGCCGGCGAGCAGGAGGCCCTGCGCGACGTGCTGCTGGCCGAGCGTGCGGCGGACCTGCGCGACGTCGGTCGGCGTGTGTTGGCGCGCCTGTGTGGTGTCGAGAGTGCCGTGGAACCCAGCGAGCCCTACATCCTGGTGATGGATGAAGTCGGCCCGTCGGACGTGGCGCGGCTTGACCCGGAGCGCGTGGCCGGCATCGTGATTGCGCGTGGTGGCGCCACTTCGCACAGCGCGATCATCGCTCGCGCGCTGGGCATCCCCGCGCTGGTGGGCGCAGGGGAGAGTGTGCTGGCGCTGGAATCCGACACCGTCTTGCTGCTGGATGGCGAGCAGGGCGAGCTGACGATCGCGCCGGACGCGCAAACGCTGCACGCCGCCGAAACCCAGCGCGACCTGCGCCAGCGGCGTGCCGAGCAGGCAGAAGCGCGCCGCCATGAGCCGGCGGTCACTCGCGATGGTCATGCCGTGGAAGTCTGCGCCAACCTCGGCGACACCGCCGGGGCGGCGAAAGCCGTGGAGCTGGGGGCGGAAGGCGTGGGCCTGCTGCGTACCGAGTTCGTCTTCATGGACAACCCCCAGGCGCCGGACCAGGCGACCCAGGAGATCGAATACCGCCGTGTGCTCGATGCCCTGGGCGGCCGCCCGCTGGTGGCGCGCACCCTTGATGTGGGCGGCGACAAGCCGCTGCCTTACTGGCCGATTCCCGAAGAGGCGAACCCCTACCTGGGGCTCCGTGGCGTGCGCCTCACGCTGCAGCGTCCGCAGATTTTCCGCACTCAACTCCGCGCCCTGCTGACCGCCGCTGGCGGCCGCCCGCTGCGCATCATGTTCCCCATGGTCGGGCAGGTGGAGGAATGGCGGCAGGCTCGCGATCTCACCCTCGAGCTCTGCGCGGAGCTGGGCGGCGAGCACGACCTGCAGCTCGGCATCATGGTTGAGGTACCGTCCGCGGCATTGCTGGCGCCGGTGCTGGCGCGCGAGGTGGATTTCTTCAGCGTCGGCACCAATGACCTGACCCAGTACGCGCTGGCCATCGACCGTGGCCATCCGAGCCTTTCCGCCCAGGCCGACGGCCTGCACCCGGCGGTGTTGCAACTGATCGACATGACCGTGCGCGCCGCCCATGCCCACGGCAAGTGGGTGGGCGTGTGCGGCGAACTGGCCGCCGACCCGCTGGCGGTGCCGCTGCTGGTTGGCTTAGGTGTCGATGAGTTGAGTGTCTCGGCGCGCAGCATTCCCCTGGTGAAGGCGCGGGTCCGCGAACTGGACCTGCCGACTTCCCGCGAGCTGGCGCAGGCCGCTCTGACCCTGTGCTCGGCGGCGGACGTTCGCCAGAGTGTCGCCCTCGCGCTGCCGGAGGTGCACTGATGGCCCGCATCCTGACTCTGACCCTGAACCCCGCGCTGGACCTCACCGTGCGCCTGCCGACGCTTGCGCCCGGCGAGGTGAATCGCAGCGAGTCGGTGCTCAGCCAGGCGGCCGGCAAGGGCGTGAACGTCGCCCAGGTGCTGGCCGACCTTGGCCACTCGCTGACGGTCGCCGGCTTTCTCGGTGCGGACAACGCGCAGCCTTTCGAGGCGCTGTTCCGCCGCCGTGGCTTCGTCGATGCCTTCGTCCGCGTGCCGGGGGAGACCCGCAGCAACATCAAGCTTGCCGAAGGCACGGGTCGCATCACCGATATCAACGGGCCCGGTCCGGAGGTGAGCGAGAGCCAGCAGGACGCCTTGCTGGATCGCCTCGACCTGATCGCCGCCGACTTCGCGATCGCTGTGGTCGCCGGCAGCCTGCCGCAGGGTGTCGATCCCCAGTGGTTGCGCGAGCTGTTGCTGCGCTTGCAGCGCCACGGCCTGAAGGTCGCTTTCGATTGCAGCGGCGCGGCCTTGCGCGCCGGCATCGAAGCCGCTCCCTGGTTGATCAAACCCAACGACCAGGAACTGGGCGAGGCCTGTGGACAGCTTGCCGACAGCGCCGAGGAGCTGGCCGCGCAGGTCGAATCGCTGCGGGCCCGTGGCATCGAGCAAGTAGTGGTTTCCCAGGGCGCCGAAGGCGTGCGCTGGTTCGGTCCACAGGGCATCTGGCAGGCGATTCCGCCCCAGGTCGAAGTGGCCAGCACCGTGGGTGCCGGCGATTCCCTGTTGGCCGCCATGGTCCACGGCCTGCTCGCCGGCTGGCCGGCCGAGCGCGTGTTGCGTCAGGCCACGGCGGTCTCCGCGCTGGCGGTCACCCAGTTCCAGTTTGGCATCGGCGATGTGCAGCGGCTGCAGTGCATCGAGGACGCGGTGCAGGTTCAGGCGTTGGCCCCGAGCCAGGCCTGAGCGATAGAACAACAAGAGGTATGACGATGAACCTTGCCCTGATCACGGCCTGCCCCAACGGCCAGATTTCCAGCGTGCTCAGCGCTCGCCTGCTGCGGGCGGCGGCCGAGCGCCTGGGCTGGTCGGTGTGTGTCGAACAATGCGACCCGCAGCATCCGGAGCGCCAGTTGAGCGAAGGCCAGATCGCCGCGGCCGACTGGGTGCTGGTGGTCAGTACGCAGCCGCTGGAGCTTTCGCGCTTCGCCGGCAAGCGTCTGGTTCAGGCCAGGCCGGCTGAAGCGCTGGCCGAGCCCGCCAGCTTCCTGCAGCGAGCGCAGGAAGAGGCGCAGGTCTGGCAGCCCGCCGAGCCGTCGAGCGCGCCGGTCGCAGTGGAGCGCGCAGCGAAAGTCGTTGCGGTCACTGCCTGCCCGACCGGTGTGGCGCACACCTTCATGGCGGCCGAGGCACTGCAACAGACGGCGCGGCAGATGGGCGTCGAGTTGCGGGTGGAAACCCAGGGCTCGGTTGGCGCGCGCAACCCGCTGACGGCGGAAGAAATCGCTGCCGCCGATGTGGTCCTGCTGGCGGCGGACATCGAGGTCAACCCCGAGCGTTTTGCCGGCAAGCGCATCTTCCGTTGCGGCACTGGCGTGGCGCTGAAGCAGCCGCAGACGATCATCGAGCGCGCACTGAAGGAAGCGACCGTGGAGTCGGCGCCGGCCGCCAGCAGCGGTTCGGCTCCGGCGAAGAGCGACGCACGCGGTGTCTACAAACACCTGCTCACCGGCGTGTCCTTCATGCTGCCGATGGTGGTGGCCGGCGGCCTGATGATCGCGCTGTCCTTCGTCTTCGGCATCGAGGCGTTCAAGCAGCAGGGCACCTTGGCAGCAGCGCTGATGCAGATCGGCGGCGACGCGGCGTTCAAGCTGATGGTGCCGATGCTCGCCGGCTACATCGCCTGGTCCATCGCCGACCGTCCGGGCCTGGCGCCAGGAATGATCGGCGGGCTGCTGGCCAGCACGCTGGGCGCGGGCTTCCTCGGCGGCATAGTCGCCGGCCTGCTCGCGGGCTATTCGGCGCGGGCGATTGCCCAGTGGCTTCCGCTGCCGGCCAGCGTCGCGGCGCTCAAGCCGATCCTGATCATTCCGCTGCTGGCCAGCCTGTTCACCGGGTTGGTGATGATCTACGTGGTGGGTTCGCCGGTGGCGGCGATGATGCGTTCGCTCACCGATTTTCTCGCCGGCATGGGCACCACCAACGCGGTCCTGCTCGGGCTGCTGCTGGGCGGGATGATGTGTGTTGACCTGGGCGGGCCGATCAACAAGGCCGCCTACGCGTTCTCCGTCGGGCTACTCGCTTCGCAGAGCTATGCGCCGATGGCGGCGGTGATGGCTGGTGGCATGGTCCCGCCGATTGGCATGGGCATCGCCACGCTGCTGGCGCGGCGCAAGTTCGCCCAGAGCGAGCGCGAGGCCGGCAAGGCGGCGCTGGTGCTGGGGCTGTGCTTCATCTCCGAGGGCGCGATTCCCTTTGCCGCGAAAGACCCGCTGCGGGTGATCCCGGCGAGCATCGCGGGCGGCGCGCTGACTGGCGCACTGTCGATGTTGTTCGGCTGCAAGCTGCTGGCGCCCCATGGCGGGCTGTTCGTGCTGCTGATCCCCAACGCGATGAACCACGCGCTGCTGTATCTGCTGGCGATTGCCATCGGCAGCGTGGTGACCGGGGTGCTCTATGCGCTGCTCAAGCGCGGCGAGGCGGCGCCGATGATGGTGATGGGGCAGGTATAACGGAGCGGGCCTTGGCGTAGGAGCGGACTCCGTCCGCGATTGGATTCCGGCGTGATGCGGACCTATCGCGGACGGAGTCCGCTCCTACACATTTCTTCAGCGCCGATGCGGCGGATAACCCGCTCCGGGTTATGCGCCCTACAGTTCTGTGTGGCGATGTTCGCGAGCCGTGGCTTTACAGATTAAGGCTGGCGTCAGGCGCTGCGGCGGGGGCGCTGTTCGACGACCTGTGCCGGCACTGGCAGGCGGTGCGAGTCGCCACGGCCCATGGGGAAATACTCGAAGCCGTAGCGCGCCACGCGCTCGGGGTCGAACAGGTTGCGGCCGTCGAAGATCACCGGCGTTTTCAGGCGGCTGGCCACCAGTTCGAAGTCCGGCGCCTTGAACTGCCGCCATTCGGTGCAGATCACCAGGGCGTCGGCGCCGCCCAGGGTGGCCTCCGGAGTCCCCATCAGGGTCAGGCGCTCATCATGGCCGTACAGGCGCTGCGCTTCGGGCATCGCTTCGGGGTCGAAGGCGCGGACCTTGGCGCCGGCAGCCCACAGGGCTTCCATCAGGGTGCGGCTGGGTGCGTCGCGCATGTCGTCGGTGTTGGGCTTGAACGACAGGCCCCAGAGCGCGAAGGTGCGGCCCTTGAGCTTGCCGCCGTAGTAGCTGCGGATGCGCTCGAACAGCTTGCTCTTCTGCCGCTGGTTCACCGCTTCCACGGCGCGCAGCAGGTCGCTGGAGCAGTGGGCTTCCTCGGCGCTCTGTATCAGCGCCTGGACGTCCTTGGGGAAGCACGAGCCGCCGTAGCCACAGCCGGGGTAGATGAAGTGGTAGCCGATGCGCGGGTCAGCGCCCATGCCCTGGCGCACTGCCTCGATGTCGGCGCCCAGGTGCTCGGCGAGCTCGGCGATCTGGTTGATGAAGCTGATTTTGGTCGCGA
The DNA here is from genome assembly GCF_002796985.1 of Pseudomonas sp. GTDB lineage: Bacteria > Pseudomonadota > Gammaproteobacteria > Pseudomonadales > Pseudomonadaceae > Pseudomonas. Next base: position 35,676 of record NZ_PEKX01000007.1, read on the forward strand.
GCATGCAGTTGGCGGCGTACTTGGTCAGCTCCGCGCTGCGCAGGTTCATGCTGAGGATACGGTCGTGGTTGCGGTTGAACGGCTCGTAGATCTCGCGCATCACGTCCAGCACGACGGGGCTTTCGCAGCCGATAACGATACGGTCGGGCTTGCGGCAATCGGCCAGGGCCGAGCCTTCCTTGAGGAATTCGGGGTTGGAGACAATCTCGTAGTCCAGGCTGCGGCCGGCTTCGGCGAGCACCGCCTGGATCCTGGCTTTGACACGGTCGCCAGTGCCCACCGGCACGGTGGACTTCTCGACGATGATCACCGGCTGGGTGCGGTTGCGGGCGATGCCTTCGGCCACCGCCAGCACGGCGCGCAGGTCGGCAGAGCCATCGGGCAGCGGCGGGGTGCCGACGGCGATGAACTGCACGCGACCATGGGCGGCGGCTTCCACGACGTCGCTGGTAAAGCGCAGGCGGCCGGCTTCCAGGTTGTCTTTCACCAGCTCGGCCAGGCCCGGTTCGAAGATGCTGATCTGCCCGCGCTTGAGCTTGGCGATCTTGTCCTCGTCGATGTCCATGCACAGGACGTCGTGACCCACTTCGGCCATCACCGCGGCCTGCACCAGGCCCACATAACCGATTCCGAATACGCTGATTTTCATGATGTGCTCTCCCGAAAAGGGACTCGAAGCGGGATTGAGGTCAATCGAACTGCGCGTGCTCGGAGCGAGCGTCGCTGGGTTTGATGACGGTTGTTCTGTTCTGGCGGCGTGGCGCGTTGATTGCGATCACGCCAGCGATCACCAGGGCTACGCCCAGGGTGCGTGACAGGCTCAGGGGTTCGCCCAGGCCCGGCAGCACGGCGGCGCCGAGGTAGACGAGCGCGTAGCTCAGGCTCAGCCACGAGTAGGCGCGGCTGAGCGGCAGATGTTTCAGGGCGAGCAGCCAGCAGAGCATGGACAGGGCGTAGGCCAGCACCGCGCCGGCCAGCGCCAGCAGGGCAGCCACGTCCAGCTGCGCCAGCTCGAACGGCCACTGCGTGGGCAGGCGCGTCATGCTCCAGCGCATGCCCAGTTGCGCGCCGCTGACCAGCAGTACGCTGCCCAGGGCAAAGGCGATGCCGCGCTTCATGAGTGCATCCCCAGCAGGACAACACCACCGACGATCAGAGCCACGCCGAACCAGTGGCGGGCGTCGATACGCTCGCCGAACAGGCGGCTCGCCAGCAGGGTCACCAGGACGAAGTTCAGGCTCAGCATCGGGTAGGCGACGCCCACTTCCAGGCGCTGCAGAACGAGCAACCAGAGCAGCAGCCCGCCGCCCAGGCAGGCGACGGCCAGCATCAGCCAGGGCGAGAAAAGCTTGGCCGAGAGGCTCGACGGCGCGCCGCGCCAGCTTTCCACGGCGAACTTCTGCGCCAGTTGGCCCAGGCAGGTGAGCAGGCAGACGCTGGCCAGCAGCAGGGCGGTCATGGCGCGGCCTGGGGAATCAGCAGGACCACGAGATGGTTCTGCCGGTAGCTGATGGCGTCGCTGGGGAGCATCGCCAGCTCTGCTTCATCGCTGGCGCTGTTGACCCGCATGATCACGCCGATGGAGCCCTCGGCGCGGGCGCGGTCGATCCACGCGTGGATATCTTCTGGGGCGATGCTGCGTCCCCGGCCTTCGGGGTAGCCCAGGCCGTACTTCAACTCGCCCTCGGTGTTGAACAGGGTGATGTCGCTGCGTTGGGTGCGCCAGGCCAGGGCGGTGGCGGCACCCAGGTCGTTGCTCAGCAGGCTGCGCGCACCCTTGAGCTGGTCCAGATGCTCGGCGATGAACTGGTCGGGCATCTTGCTGTTGACCATCTTGTTCGGCATCGCATTGGGCACCAGCGCCACCAGCAGCCAGGCTGCAAAGGCTGGCGCCGCCCAGAGGCGATTGGGGCGCAGCAGTTGCAGCAGGCCGGCGAGCCCCCAGGCGAAGCAGACCAGGGCGATCATCAGCACGCTGGGCAGTTCGTCGTGGTACTGCGGGTGGCGGGCTTGCATGAGCAGCAGGCCGGCCAGCGCGCTGCTGCCCAGCAGCAGGTTGAGCGCGCCGTTGAGTTTCAGGGCGACCTGCTTGCGCTGCTGCAGCGCGCGGCCGATGGCGTCGGCCATCAGCAGGGCCAGCGGGGCGAAGCAAGGCATGATGTAGGTCGGCAGCTTGCCCTTGGCCAGGCTGAAGAACAGGAAGGGCATGGCGAACCACAGCAGCAGGAACACCAGCTTCGAGTCGCGCCAGCCTTTGAGCCCGTTACGCAGCGCGGGGAAGATCAGCACCGCCCAGGGCAGTGCACTGGCGAACAACAGCGGGACGAAGAACCAGAGCGGGCGGCCATGCTGGGCGTCTTCCCCGGCGAAGCGGCGAATGTGCTCGTGCCAGAAGAAGAAGTCCCAGAAGTCCGGCTCGCGGGCATGGATCAGCAGCACCCAGGGGGCGCAGACCAGCGCCGCTACCAGTACGGCGAGCGGCCCGTAGCGCAGCAGTTCGCCGAAACGCTTCTGCAGCACGGCGTAGGGCAGGCCGACGATCACCGGCAGCAGGAAGGCGAGGAACCCCTTGGTCATGAAGCCGAACGCGCAGGCCGCGCCCAGCAGGCTCCAGGCGGCGAAGCGCCCGCGCGCAGTGGTGGCGTCGAAGGCGAACCACAGGGCGCCAAGGCTGAGGTTCACGCACAGGGTGAACTGCGGGTCCAGGTTGGCGTAGCCCGCCTGGCCTGCTATCAGCCCGAAGCTCATGTACAGCAGGCCCGCGGCCCAGGTGCGACGCGGGTCGTTCCACAGCCGGCGGGCGACCAGGATGACCAGCAGGGTGCTCAGCGCGGTCACCAGCGCCGAGCCGAAGCGCACGCCGAACAGGTTCTGCCCGAAAACCGCCTGGCTGGCTGCAGTCAGCCAGTAGCCGCCGGTGGGCTTCTCGAAGTAGCGCAGGCCGAGCAGGTGCGGGGAAACCCAGTCGCCACTCTGCAGCATGGACTGGCTGATCTGCGCGTTGCGTGACTCGTCGGGGATCCACAGTCCGTGGAAGGCCATCGGCAGCAGGATGCACAGCACGAAGGCGGCCAGGAGTGTGGGGTAGGCCAGGCGCTTCATGCGTGCTGGACCCCCAGCCAGCCTTCGCGGCCTGCCAGTTCGCCGCGCACCAGGCGGGCCTCCGGCAGGGTGGTCGGGTCGTCCGGCAGCAGCCGGCCAAGGGGCACGAAGCGAATGCCGCTGGCGCGGGTCTGGGCCAGCAGGCGGCGGAAGTCGTGGGCCATGAGAATGCCCTCGACTTCGGCGTGAATGGTGTACACGTTCAAGGCGTCCATGTCGAAGCGGGAAAGGATGTAGTCGTTGAAGGCGGAGGGAGCCACCTGTGGCCCCACGACTTCGTCGAAGGTCGGCATGTCCACCGGGATCTGCGGGGTGCCGGCGCGGCCGTCGGCCAGGCGCGGGCGGAACGGTGAACGGCCGCGGCAGTCGCTGTTGTAGCGGAAGCCGAAACGCTCCTTGGCTTCCACGGTGCGCTCGTCGGCGCGCCAGCCGGCCACTGCCGAGCACTGCACCGGGTTGCCGAGGATGTCGGCGAGGGTGTCCACGCCGAGGCGGATCTGCTGCTCCAGTTGCTGCGCGCTCCAGCGCCCGGCGTTGGCCTGCCAGCCGTGGTGGTCCCAGGCGTGCAGGCCGACTTCGTGGCCGGCGTCCTGGGCGCGCCGCATCAGGTGGCCCAGGTCGCGGCCGATGGGCTTGCCCGGCCAGGCGGTGCCGGCCAGGAGGATGTCCCAGCCATACAGCCCGGCGGCATTGGAGCGCAGCATCTTCCACAGGAACTGCGGGCGAATCAGGCGCCACAAGTGCCGACCCATGTTGTCGGGGCCGACGCTGAAGAAGAAGGTCGCCTTCACGTCGGCCTCGGCGAGCATGTCCAGCAGCCGTGGCACACCATCACGGGTGCCACGGTAGGTGTCGACGTCGATGCGCAGTCCCGCTCTCATCAGGCGATGCTTTTCTTCAGCGGGACGGCGTGGGGCACACCGCCGGCACGTTCAGCCAGGGCTTCACGGAGGAAGAAGTCCAGGGTCTTGCCGATGGTGGCGGCCAGCTCCACGCTCGGCTGCCAGTTCAGCAGGCGGCGAGCGTTCTCGATGCTCGGTTTGCGGTGCGAAACGTCCTGGTAGCCTTCGCCGTAGAAGCTGCGGCTTTCCACTTCGCGGAAGCCGGCGAAGGGCGGGAACTGGTCGCGCAGCGGGTGAGCCTCGAACTGGCGCAGCAGTTCTTCGCCCAACTGGCGGATGCTGGCTTCGTTGTCCGGGTTGCCAATGTTGACGATCTGCCCGTCGCAGCGGCTGCCGTCGTTGTCGATGATCCGTGCCAGCGCCTCGATGCCGTCGTCCACGTCGGTGAAGCAGCGCTTCTGCTCGCCGCCGTCGACCAGGCGGATCGGGGTGCCTTCCACCAGGTGCAGGATCAGCTGGGTGATGGCGCGGGAGCTGCCGATGCGGGCTGAGTCCAGACGGTCCAGGCGCGGGCCCATCCAGTTGAACGGACGGAACAGGGTGAACTTCAGGCCCTTCTGGCCATAGGCCCAGATGACGCGGTCGAGCAGTTGCTTGGAGACCGAGTAGATCCAGCGCTGCTTGTTGATCGGGCCGACGATGAGGTTGGACTTGTCTTCGTCGAAGTTGGCGTCGCTGCACATGCCGTACACCTCGGAGGTGGACGGGAAGATCACGCGCTTGTTGTACTTCACGCAGTAGCGGACCAGCTTGAGGTTTTCCTCGAAGTCCAGCTCGAACACGCGCAGCGGGTTGCGGGTGTATTCGATGGGCGTGGCGATGGCCACCAGCGGCAGGACCACATCGCACTTCTTGATGTGGTACTCGATCCACTCGGTGTGGATGCTGATGTCGCCTTCGACGAAGTGGAAGTCCGGGTTGCCCTTCAGGCGTTCGATGGCATCGGAGCCGATGTCCAGGCCATAGACCTCGTAGTTGCCGTCGCGCAGCAGGCGCTCGGAGAGGTGGTTGCCGATGAAACCGTTGACGCCGAGGATCAGTACGCGGGTCTTGCGCTTGGGTTTGCCGACGCCGCCGTGCAGGCGCGAGCCGTCCACCAGGCCCATCTCGCGGGCCAGTTGGGGGCCGGCGAGGAACAGGCCGCTGTCGCCCTGCTGGCCGGAGAGGATTTCCAGCGAGTCTTCGCCGCAGGCGATGCGCAGCGGTTCAACGGAAAGCACGGAGCCGGGCGCCAGGCCGTTGTTGCCGGCGACCAGACGCGAGCTCCAGACGATCAGCTTGCGATCGCCCACCGGGGCGAAGGCGCCGGGGTACGGCTGGGTCACGGCGCGCACCAGGTTGTGCAGTTCGCGGGCAGGGCGTTTCCAGTCGAGCTGGCCGTCCGCCGGCGTGCGGCGACCGAAGTAGCTGGCGCGGGATTCGTCCTGGGCGACTTCCTGCAGCTCACCGCGCGCCAGGCGGGGGAGCGCGGCAGCGAGCAGTTCGCGGGTGGCTTCGCGCAGCTTGCCGTGCAGCACCAGTGCGGTGTCATCAGGGGCAATGGCGACGCTCTGCTGGGCGAGGATGCCACCGGCGTCGGCGCGCTTGACCATGCGGTGCAGGGTCACGCCGGTTTCGCTTTCGCCATTGACCAGAACCCAGTTGGCCGGGGCGCGGCCACGGTAGCGCGGCAGCAGCGAACCATGCAGGTTGTAGGCACCGACGGCGGCGCAGGCCAACAGGTCTTCGCTGAGCAGATGGCGGTAATAGAAGGAGAAGATGTACTGCGGCTGCAGCTCGCGGATGCGCGCGACCCACAGCGGATGGTTGACGTCTTCCGGAGCGTGCACGGGAATGCCCAGGCGTGCGCAGAGCTGCGCCACCGAGCCGTAGAAGCGATTTTCCTTGGGATCGTCGGCGTGGGTGAAGACGGCGTCGATCTGGTAACCGGCGGCGAGCAGCGCCTCGATGCCGGCGCAGCCGAAGTCGTGATAGGCGAAGACGATGGTCTGCTGGGTCATGGCTGGATGGACTCGAAAGAAGGGGAAGAAGAGGAAATCTGCGGACGCGGCGCATCGGCGCGGACGATGCGCTCGATGAAGAAGCGGGGACGGGCGCGCACATCGTTGTACATGCGGCCCAGGTACTCACCGAGCAGGCCCATGCCGACCAGCTGCACGCCGGTGAACATGAACAGCACGGCGAACAGCACGAATGTGCCGTGGCCGGCCCAGGCGGCGCCGAACAGCAGTCGCAGCACCAGCAACATCAGCGCGAAAGCGAAGCCGGCCACTGCCATGCCGCCGCCGACGAAAGACAGCAGGCGCAGCGGCGAGGTGGTCATGCAGGTGACCAGGTCGAACATCAGGTTGATCAGGCGCACGAAGTCATACTTCGATTCGCCGTGCTCGCGCTCGGCGTGGGCGACGAGAATCTCGCTGGTGTGGCGGGCGAAACTGTTGGCCAGGATCGGGATGAAGGTGCTGCGCTCGCGGCAGGCGAGCATCGCCTTGACGATGCTCGCGCGGTAAGCGCGCAGCATGCAGCCGTAGTCGTTCATGGCGACGCCGGTAGAGCGCTGCACGGCGAGGTTGATCAGCTTCGACGGCCAGCGGCGCAGGGCGGAATCCTGGCGTTGCTGGCGTACGCTGCCGACCACGTCGTAGCCCTTGGCGGCTTCTTCCACCAGGCGCGGGATTTCTTCCGGCGGGTTCTGCAGGTCGGCGTCGAGGGTGATCACCAGGTCGCCCTGGCATTGCTCGAAGCCGGCCATGATCGCGGCGTGCTGGCCGTAGTTGCGGTTGAGGATCACCGCCACCACGTGGCTGCCGGGCGCCTCGGCGGCTTCCTGCAGCAACTCGGCAGAGCTGTCGCGGCTGCCGTCGTCGATCAGCACGATCTCGTAGTCGCGGCCCAGTTGTTCGCAGGCGGCGTTGGTACGGCGCAGCAGCTCGGGCAGGCTGGCCTCTTCGTTGTACACCGGGATGACGATGGACACACGGTGGATCGGATAGGGTTTCACGACGGCATTACCGGATCAGAGTTTCGATGGCGTCGACCACGCGGTCCTGGTCGTCGCGGGTCATGTCGGGGAACAGCGGGATCGAGACGATCCGCGAGGAGTTCCACTCGGTGTTGGGCAGCTGCACCTTCGGGTAGCGCTGGCGGTAGTAGCTGTGCAGGTGGCTGCCGATGAAGTGGATGCCGGTGCCGATGCCGCGTTGCTGCAGGCCCTGCATGAAGGCGTCGCGGTCTATGCCGCAGCGTTCTGCATCGATGCGCAGGACGTACAGGTGCCAGGCGTGGTGTTGCGGGTAGTCAGGGATCGCCAGCGGTTGCACCGGCAGGTGGGCCAGGCGCTCCGCGTAAGTAGCGGCCAGTTCGGCTCGACGGGCGTTGATCGCTTCGAGCCTGGGCAGTTGGACCAGGGCGATGGCGGCGTTGATGTCGGTGAGGTTGTACTTGAAGCCCGGCTCGACTACCTGGGCCTGCGGCTTGCGGCCGTGGGTCAGGCGGTCATAGGCGTCGACGCCCAGGCCGTGGAACTTCAGGGTGCGCACGCGATTGGCCAGGGCATCGTCGTCGGTGACGAACATGGCGCCTTCGGCGCAGGTGAGGTTCTTGATCGCGTGGAAAGAGAAGATCGCGGTGCCGCGCTGTCCCACCGGGCGACCGCGGTAGAGGGTGCCAGCGGCGTGGGCGGCATCCTCGATGACGGCGAGGCCGTGGCGCAGGGCGAGCTCGTCGATCGGGTCCATGTCGCAGGCGGCGCCGGCGTAGTGCACCGGGATGATCGCGCGGGTACGCGGGGTGATCGCGGCCTCGATGCGCGCGGCGTCGGTCATCAGGGTGTCGCGGTCGACATCGACGAACACCGGCGTCGCGCCCAGCAGGCTGATCATGTTGACCGTGGACACCCAGGTCTGCGACGGGGTGATCACCTCGTCACCGGGGCCGATGCCCAGGGCCATCAGTGCCAGGTGCATGCCGCCGGTGGCGGAGGACAGCGCGATGGCGTGTCGGCAACCGATGGATTGAGCGAAGCGTTGTTCCAGTTCCGCGTTCTTCGGCCCGGTGGTGATCCAGCCCGAACGCAGGACTTCATTGACTGCCTGGATCTCCTCCTCGCCGATGCTGGGGCGGGAGAAAGGGAGGAAGGGCATTTCCATGTGGTGTTCCAAAGGCCGTGCCGGCTCTGTCAGGGGGTGAGAGAACGCTACGGGGGAGATCGTTAAGAAGCCGTTAAGTGGATGTCGTTATTCCGTTCGTCGGTCAGACTTGCGACATGCAGCACCGGAAGGCGGGAAGCTGTTTGAGTGAACGGTCTGAAAACGACATATCTGATGTCGGAAAACGCTGTTGAACACTCGTTCATCCTTGGCTATGGTGGCCCCACATTCCTACGGATCTATCCGCAGGACGTTCCGTCATTCGGATGAGGCCCTTGCATGCGTTATTCGTCGCTTGTGGACAGGATGGTCGGGCCCGGCGTCGCCGCCTGGGACATTCACTACGCCGCCATTGCCGCCCAGCGAGCCGGTCGCGACGTGATAGTGCTCAGCGTCGGTGACCCCGATTTCGCCACGCCGGACTTCATCACCGAGGCCGCCATCACCTCGCTGCGCGCCGGTGATACGCATTACAGCGACGTGGCCGGCAAACCCGCACTGCGCCAGGCGATCGCCGCGCTGCATGAGCGGCGATTCGGGCAAAAGGCGGGCGCGGAAAATGTCATCGTCGTCGCCGGAGCACAGAACGGCCTGTTCGCCGCCGCGATGTGCCTGCTGGAGAAGGGCGACGAGGTCATCGTCTTCGACCCGGTCTACGTCACCTACGAAGCCACGCTGAAGGCCACTGGCGCGGTATTGGTGCCGGTGCCGACCCGTCCGGAAAGCGGCTTTCGCCCCCTGGCAGCCGACCTCGCTGCCGCGATTACCCCGCGCACCAAGGCGATCTTCTTCGCCAACCCGAACAACCCCACCGGCGTCGTGCTGAACCGCGACGAGCTGCTGGCCATCGCCGAGCTGGCCCAGGCCCATGACCTTTGGGTAGTGGTGGACGAGGTCTACGAGGGGTTGACCTTCGAGCGCGAGCACCAGGGCTTTGCCGCCTTGCCGGGCATGGCCGAGCGCACCCTGAGCATCGGCAGCCTGTCGAAATCCCATGCGATGACCGGCTGGCGCGCCGGTTGGGTCGTCGCCAACCCGACACTGGTCGGGCACCTGGAAAACCTTGCGCTGAACATGTTCTACGGCCTGCCGGGCTTTGTGCAGGAGGCCGCGCGGGTGGCGGTGGAGCGCCATGACGAGGTGGTGTCGTCGATGCGCGAGATCTACCGCCGTCGCCGTGACCTGGTGGTCGCGGCGCTGAGCGACTGCCCCCGTGTGAAAGTTCTGAAGCCCGAAGCCGGCATGTTCGTCATGGTGGATGTGCGCGATACCGGCCTCAGTTCGCTGGATTTCTCCTGGCAGCTGTTCCATGCCAGCGGTGTGTCCGTGCTCGACGCAGCGGCCTTTGGCCCGCAGGCGGAGGGCTTTGTGCGGCTGTCCTTTGGCTTGAGCGACGAGAGCATGGCGGAGGCTTGTGCGCGGATCATCCGCTTTGTCGAATCCCTGCCGGCACGCCCTGTAGGAGCGAGCTTGCTCGCGAACCTGCCTCAGCCACCGAAACATCAGGAGCGTTCGCGAGCAAGCTCGCTCCTACAAGAGTTGACGCAGCCCGCGAGCAAGCCCGTCATCGAAGTACGCGATATCCACAAGCGCTTCGGCGATTTCGAGGTACTCAAGGGCGTATCGCTGTCGGCCCGCGAGGGCGAGGTGATTTCGCTGATCGGCGCCAGCGGCTCGGGCAAGAGCACGCTGCTGCGCTGCATCAACATGCTGGAGATTCCCAACCAAGGTTCGGTCACGGTCAACGGCGAAACCATCCGCCTGACGCAGAACCGCCAGGGCGATCCGATGGTCGCCGACCAGAAGCAACTCACGCGCATCCGCTCGCAGCTGGGCATGGTGTTCCAGAGCTTCAACCTGTGGCCGCACCGCACCGTGCTGGAGAACCTGATCGAGGCGCCGACGTTCGTCCTTCATGAGAGCAAAACCGAGGCCCGCGAGCGCGCCGAGGCGCTGCTGGAGCGCGTCGGCCTGGCGGAGAAGCGCCACGAATACCCGGCCTTCCTCTCCGGTGGCCAGCAGCAGCGCGTCGCCATCGCGCGTGCCCTCGCCGTGCGGCCTAAAGTGATGCTGTTCGACGAGCCGACCTCGGCGCTGGACCCGGAGCTGGTGGGCGAAGTGCTGCGGGTAATCCGCTCGCTGGCCGAGGAGGGGCGGACCATGATCCTGGTCACCCACGAGATGGCTTTCGCCCGCGATGTCTCCAGCCATGTGGCTTTCCTGCACAAGGGCCTGATCGAAGAGGAAGGCACGCCGGAAGAAGTTTTCTCGCGACCGCGCAGCGAGCGCTGCCGGCAGTTCGTCAACGCGCACCAGAATCGCTGACCGATGCCGCGCAGTCGGCGCATCGATGAGCGTGACCCAACACTCAATAAAAACAATGCAGGGGATCACGATGAACAAGAAAGGTCTGTGCAATCTGATGGTGGGTGCGGCGATGCTGGTGGCTGGCGTGGCAAGCGCCCAGGCCGAGACGATCCGCTTCGCCCTGGCCGCCGAGCCCTATCCGCCGTTCTCGCAGAAGCAGCCTGACGGCAGCTGGGTCGGCTTCGAGCCGGACCTGATCCACAAGGTCTGCGCCGAGATGAAGGCCACCTGCGAGATTGATGAAGTGGCCTGGGACGGCATCATTCCGGCGCTGCTGGCGAAGAAGATCGACGTGATCTTCAACTCCCTGTCGATCACCGACGAGCGCGAAAAACAGATCGCCTTCAGTCGCCCCTACTACGACACCCCGGTCGCGGTTGCCGCGCCGCAGGCCGTGGACGTGCAGGTCACTCCCGAAGGACTGAAGGGCAAGACCATCGGCGTGCAGATATCCACCGTCAGCTCCAACTACCTGAAGAAGTACTACGAGAAGATTGCCGACGTGCGCTACTACGACACCCAGGACTCGGTGAACGCCGACCTGGTCGCCGGGCGCATCGACCTGATGATGGCCGACGGCATCGCCGTGGCGTCCTTCGTCAAGTCGCCGGATGCGCAGGCAGCCGGCATCGTCAGCAAGGGCGAGGTGAAGTACGACCCGGTGTTCGGCCGTGGCGTCGGCGCCGGCATGCGCAAGGACGACACCGCGCTGAAGGCGAAGATGGACGAAGCCATCGGCAAGCTGCTCGCCAGCGACGATTACAAGACGCTGTCGGACAAGTACTTCGGCATGAGCGTCGCGCCCAAGCAGTGATCCCGGCGTGAGCTGGACCCGTGCCCGCTGCGGGCACGGGGATGACCCCTGACCCTCCTATCCTGGAGACGGCCATGCAAAGCATCTTCGACCTGATCGGCTTCGGCCCCACCGGCTGGGGCCCGGCCCTGCTCAAGGGGCTGCTGGTCACCCTGCAGATTTCCGTTGGCGCCTTTCTCGTCGGCCTGCTGATCGGCCTGGCGGCGGCCAGCGCCAAGATCGGCGGACCGCGCCCGCTGGCGATGCTGGCGCGCGGCTATACCACGCTGTGCCGGGCGGTGCCGGAGCTGCTGCTGATCCTGCTGCTGTTCTACGTCGGCTCCATGGGCCTGAACCAGTTCTTCGAGTGGCTCGGCTACGGCCAGGTGAAGCTCAACGGCATGATGGTGGCCATCGTCGTGCTCGGCCTGGTGCAGGGGGCGTATGCCTCGGAAATCTTCCGTGGCGCGATCCAGTCGATTCCCTTCGGCCAGATCGAAGCGGCGCGCGCCTATGGCATGCACGGCTTCGGCCTGTTCCGTCGGGTGACCCTGCCGATGATGGCGCCCAACGCGCTGGCCGGCATGGCCAACCTGTGGGTGAACCTGATCAAGGACAGCGCGCTGATCAGCGTGGTGGGCACCAACGAGCTGCTTTACACCGCCAAGCAGGCGGCCGGCTCGACCCGTCACTACCTGACCTTCTACCTCACCGCGGCGGCGCTGTACTACGTGCTCACCGTGCTTTCCAACCTGTTCGCGGGCTACCTGGAGCGGCGCTTCCGCCGCTGGATTCCGGCGGTCTGAACGAGGCGCGGCGATGAACGAACACTGGCTATTCGTCTACGGAGCCCTGCTGCTCAAGGGCCTGGGCACCACTCTGGTGATCCTGCTGATTTCCGCCACGCTGGGCTTCGCCCTGGCGCTGGTCGTGGCGCTGGCGCGGATGTCGCGCAACTTCCTGGTCTCGCGCCTGGCGCTGGCGTACACCAGCGTCATTCGCGGCACGCCGCTGCTGGTGCAGATCTACATCTTCTATTACGGCCTGGGCAGCCTGTTCGCGCAGTTCCCGCTGATCCGCGGCAGCTTCCTCTGGCCATACCTGCGCGATGGCTTCTGGTACATCGTCATCGCATTGATCCTCTCGGTCGGCGCCTATGTCGGCGAGGTGGTGCGCGGCGGCCTGAAGGCCGTGCCGCGTGGTGAGCTGGAGGCCGCTTCGGCGTTCGGCATGAACCGCACGCTGGTGCTATATCGCGTCTGGCTACCACGGGCGATCCGCCTGCTGTTGCCGACCCTGGCGGGGGAGAGCGTGATGCTGCTCAAGTCCACCGCGCTGGCTTCCACCATCGCCGTGGTCGATCTGCTCGGCGCGGCCAACGTGGTTCGCGCGCAGACCTTCCAGGTCTACGAGCCGCTGCTGTTGGTGGCGGCGATCTATGTCTGCCTGACCTTCATCATCGAGGCGCTGTTCGCCGTGCTGGAGCGCACCACGCCGGTCCGCCGCGAGGCGCAGAAGCCGCCGCAGCGCAGCTGGTTCGGTAAACGCCGTGCGAGAACGGCAGTTTGAGATTTCACGGCTCGTCCAAGGATATCCAGCCGACGCGCAGCAGATCGTTGCCGAGCCTCAGGCGTAGGCGCCGCGTCTGAGGCCTTCCACCCAGCAGCGGCTGAGTTCGAGGCCGTCGGCGGCGCTGAAGTTGGTCGGGTTCAGGCACCACTCCAGCCACAGGCCGTCGAGCATGGCGGACAGGCCGATGGCGGCCAGGCGTGGGCGCGCCACGCCGAAGCCTTCGGCGCTGGCGAGTTCGCTGATGAGTTTTTCCAGGAGCGTGAGGTAGCTCTGGTAGCCACGCTCATGTGCCTCGTTCACCGGCGGTGAGTGGCGTATCAGGCTCCAGAACACCACCCAGGGGCTGAGCAGGTCGGGGTCCAGCACCTGGGGCGAAAAGGAGCCGGTGAGGAAGGCTTCCATGCGCGCGACAGGGTCGCTGCCGACGGCATCGACTTGCTGGTAAAGGGCCTGGGTGACTTCACTGGCGAGGGTCTCGTAGGCCTGCGCGACCAGTGCGTCGATGCTGCCGAAATGGTGGTTGACCAGGCCGACGGCAACGCCGGCTTCCTTGGCGATGCGGCGCACCGAGATACCCGCGTGGCCATCGGCGACCAGACACCTGAGGCAGGCGCGCACGAGATGGTCGCGGCGTTCCTCGGGCGTGGCTCGCTGGGCTTTCTGGCGGGGGATATCCAAGGGCTGGCGTCCTGTGTTGCGGGGTGCCGGTACGCGGCGAACGGTTTCGATACTAGGAGGCGCCGGGGAAGATTTCCATGGGCACTTCGGACAGAGAGCAGACACAGACCAGACAGGGGAGAAAGTGCAGATGATCGAGGACGTATCCTTCGTCGTACCCGGTGATTCCGGCGCCGAGTTGTGTGTGCGCGCCTGGCGCATCGACAGCGGCAGACCCGGGCCCAGGGTGTACCTGCAGGCGGGTGTGCACGCCGATGAAATCGCCGGGATGCTGGTGCTGCACGAGCTGCTGCCACGTCTGTGTGACGCCGCCGAGCGGGGTGTGCTGAACGGCAGCGTGACGCTGGTGCCGCAGGCCAACCCCATCGGTATCGGGCAGTTCCGTCAAGGGCGGATTCTCGGGCGCCACCACGACTCGACGTCGCGCAATTTCAACCGTGGCTTCATCGCTTCGGCCGCCGCCAGCGGGACGCTGGACAACCTCACGCTGTGGCAGAAGCGCTTGGCCGAATTGGCCGCGCCGGCAGACATCGTGCTCGACCTGCACACCGATGACGAAGCGTTGCAGTACCTGTACATCCACGAGTGCTTCTGGCCCGCCGCGCAGGACCTCGCCGCCGCGCTGCGCGCGGAGCTGGCGATCATCTGGGAAGGCAATGGCGATGGCGCGTTCGAGGAGGTGGTGATCGCCCCTTGGCTAGCCGAGCAGCGATTCGCCGGGCGCCTAGTGGCGACCGTTGAATTGCGCGGACAGGGCGACGTCAGCGATGCGCTGGCGCAGCAGGATGCCGACGGGCTCTATCGCTTCCTCGGGGCGCGCGGCGTGGTGACCGACGCCGAAGCGTTGCCGGAGTGGAAGGGCGTCGCCACACCAATGGGCTTCATGGAAACCGTGTTCGCCCCGGCGGCGGGTGTGCTGGTTTTCGAGCGGGAACTGGGTGAGCACATCGAGGCAGGGGAGCGCTTCGCGCGAATCATTTCCCGGCCTGGCGATGCCAGCAGCGAACACATCCTGCGCGCACCGCAGGACGGGCTGCTCGCCACGCGCTATCGCGACCGGCTGATCCCGCAGGGCGCCATCGCCGCGAAGCTGACCGGCAGGGCGACGTCCAGCACCTGGAGCTCGGGTGCGCTCGATCCGTAGGATGCTGCTTTTCGTAGGAGCGAGCTTGCTCGCGAACAAACCCCGCTGCGGGGCCGGGTTCGCGAGCAAGCTCGCTCCTACAGGCTATGCGTTACAGCCAGATGGCGTTCCAGAAGGGGTACTCGCGGACCGATCGAACCAACCCGGCGCGGATGGGATTGGCGACCAGGTAACGGGCTGCGGCTTTCAGGTCTTCGTCACGGCGCAGGGCATGATCGTGATAGCCCGATTGCCAGACTTTGCCACTGCGGCCTGTTGATCTATTCAGGGCGATTGCCGTGCGCGACTTAAGCTGCTGCATGCAACTATCGAGATTCATTTCGTCCAGTACGATCAGGCAGTGCAGATGATCTGGCATGAGCACCCAGGCATGGATTTCAGCAGGTGCGTGCTGGGGAAAAGAATGAATTTCCCGTGCAACCGCCTGCGCGCTACTCCACTCGTTAAAGATCTGTTCACGTTGATTGGCCACTGTGGTGACTAAGTAGATCTGACCGGGTATTGAGTGCCGTCCATTACGCAAATCCTTGCCATGAAATCCCATAGCCAATCCCCCTCGCAATCCAGCGCCAAAGATTGCAGAGGAGGCCGGGCCTGACTGTAGGAGCGAGCTTGCTCGCGAACCTGCTGGGTCCGGTTCGCGAGCAAGCTCGCTCCTACGAAAAGACAAATGAAAACGCCCGCGCAAGGCGGGCGTTTTGTGGGCGGCGAACTCAGTGGTGTTCGCGGGTGGCGCGGAAGGTGACGTCCGGCCAGCGCTCTTCCATCAGCGCCAGGTTGACGCGGGTCGGGGCCAGGTAGGTGAGGTGGCCACCGCCGTCCACGGAGAGGTTCTCGAAGGCCTTGTCCTTGAACTCCTTGAGCTTCTTCTCGTCCTTGCACTCGATCCAGCGCGCCGACCAGACGTTGATCTGCTCGTAGGCGCACTCGACCTTGTATTCCTCCTTCAGGCGGCTGGCGACGACGTCGAACTGCAGCACGCCGACGGCGCCGAGGATGATGTCGTTGTTGCGCTCGGGGAAGAAGACTTGCGTCGCGCCTTCCTCGGCCAGCTCCTGCAGGCCCTGGCGCAGCTGCTTGGATTTCAGCGGGTCCTTCAGGCGTACGCGGCGGAACAGTTCCGGGGCGAAGTGCGGGATGCCGGTGAAGCCCAGCGCCTCGCCTTCGGTGAAGGTGTCGCCGATCTGGATGGTGCCGTGGTTGTGCAGGCCGATGATGTCGCCGGCGAAGGCCTCTTCCAGCTGCTCGCGCTCGCTGGAGAAGAAGGTCAGCGCGTCGGCGATCTTCACGTCCTTGCCCAGGCGTACGTGGCGCATCTTCATGCCCTTCTCGTACTTGCCCGAGCAGATGCGCATGAAGGCGATGCGGTCGCGGTGTTTCGGGTCCATGTTCGCCTGGATCTTGAACACGAAGCCGGAGAATTTCTCTTCGGTCGGCTGCACCACGCGCTCGTTGGCGCCACGCTCCAGCGGCTGCGGGGCCCAGTCGACGATGCAGTCGAGCACCTGGTCGACGCCGAAGTTGCCCAGCGCGGTACCGAAGAACACCGGGGTCATCTCGCCCTTGAGGAAGGCTTCCTTGCTGAACTCGTGGCAGGCGCCCTGCACCAGCTCCAGCTCTTCGAGGAAGTTGTCGTAGAGGTCGCCCAGGTGCGCGCGGGCTTCGTCCGAGTCGAGCTTGTCGATGATCTTCGTCTCGATGCGCTCGTGGCCGTGGCCGGGCACGTAGACGATGATCTTGTCCTGGGCGAGGTGATAGACGCCCTTGAAGTCGCGGTAGCAACCGATCGGCCAGGTGATCGGCGCGGCCTTGATCTTCAGTACCGCTTCGATTTCGTCGAGCAGCTCGATGGGGTCGCGGATGTCGCGGTCGAGTTTGTTGATGAAGCTGACGATGGGCGTGTCGCGCAGCCGGCAGACTTCCATCAGGGCGATGGTGCGTGGCTCTACACCCTTGCCGCCGTCGAGGACCATCAGCGCCGAGTCCACCGCGGTCAGGGTGCGGTAGGTGTCTTCGGAGAAGTCTTCGTGGCCGGGGGTGTCGAGCAGGTTGATCATGTGCTCGCGGTAGGGGAACTGCATCACCGAGGTGGTGATGGAGATGCCGCGCTGCTTCTCCATCTCCATCCAGTCGGAGGTGGCGTGGCGGTCGGACTTGCGCGACTTCACGGTACCGGCGACGGCGATTGCCTTGCCCATCAGCAGGAGCTTCTCGGTAATGGTGGTCTTACCGGCGTCGGGGTGGGAGATGATCGCGAACGTGCGGCGCTTCGCGACTTCGGCGGCTTGGATGCTCATGGATGGGTGCCTGGTCGATTCGGTGAAGACGGGCGGCGAGCGGCCCGAAAAGCGCGGGATTATAGCGTAAAGCGCTGCGTCGCCGGCAGACCCGGCGACGCAAGGCTTGCGGCCGTCAGTGATCGCTGTCGGCAGCGGGCTCGGCGCCCTTGTAGATGCGTCGTACCAGCGGGCCGATGGACAGGCCCTGAAGCAGGATCGACACCAGCACCACGATGTAGGTGAGGCTGAGGATCAGGTCGCGCTGCTCGCCCAGCGGCAGGGACAGCGCCAGGGCGACCGAGACGCCACCGCGCAGGCCGCCCCAGACGAGGATGCGGATGGTGCCGGTGGGCACCTGGCGGCGTCCGGATGCGGTCTGGCGCAGCGCCAGGATGACCGGGGCCACGGTGAGCAGGCGCGACACCAGCACCGCACCGCCGAGGGTGAGGCCGGCGACCACATGCAGCCAGTTGAACGGCAGCAGAAGCAGTTCCAGGCCGATCAGGGCGAACAGCAGGGCGTTGAGAATCTCGTCGATCAGCTCCCAGAACTTGTCGATGTAGCGCCGCGTCTCGTCGGACATCGCGTATTGGCGTACGTGGTTACCGATGATCAGGCCGGCGACCACCATGGCGATCGGCGCCGAGACATGCAGCCGCGCAGCCAGTGCCGCGCCTCCGATCACCAGGGCCAGGGTCAGCATGACCTCCACCTGATACTGGTCGATGCCGCGCATCATCAGGAACACCCCGTAGCCCAGTGCCGCGCCGAACAGCAGGCCGCCGACGGCTTCCTGCACGAACAGCCAGGCGATGGTCGAGGCGCTGGGCGTTTCGCCGGCCAGGAGGATGCCCAGCAGGAGGGTGAAGACCACCACGGCGGTGCCGTCGTTGAACAGCGATTCGCCGACGATGGTGGTGGCAAGCGGCTTGGGCGCGCCGGCGGACTTGAGGATGCCCAGTACCGCGATAGGGTCGGTGGGCGAGATCAGTGCGCCGAACAGCAGGCAGTAGATGAAGTCCACGTGCCAGCCGAACAGGGCGAAGGTGTAGTAGGCCAGGTAGCCGATCACAGTGGTGGCGATCAGCACGCCGAAGGTGGCCAGCAGGGTGATCGGCCACTGGTAGTTGCGCAGGTCGGCGAGGTTGACGTGCAAGGCGCCGGCGAACAGCAGGGCCGGGAGGAACCAGGTCATCAGCACATCGGAGAAGTCGATGCGGCTGATCATTTGCTGCATCTCGACTTCCAGGACCGGATAACCGGCCATCGACAGCCCCTGGGCGATCAGTGAGAACACCAGGGCGGTGGCCATCACGCCGATGGTCGGCGGCAGGCGGATGAAGCGGTAGTTGACGTAGGTGAGCAGGGTGGTCAGCGCGATGAACGCCGCAGCCAGATCGAGCATGGTGATGAATCTCCGTGGTAGGCAAGACGCCGGCCCCGAGTGACCTATCCATGGGTCGGGGGCACGCGAAAGGAGCCCGATGATAACCGCTGAGCCAATCAGCGCGCGTTTTCGCCGGGCGCATTCGGCGTTGGGCAAGTGCCGATAGGCGATGGTTCACCCGGATCGAGGATTTTTTCGAAAAAAAGTATGTCGGCCACAGCCCCCGGACCATGGGGGCTGCGGCCGAATGGGCCGCCGCGCGATGGCACAAGGATGGCAATTGGATTGAACGTAACGGCACGCGGCGGGGTCCACCCCTTCGCGACGTCAATCCACAAGCTAATCGCAAGTGCCTGATTCTCGTTGCATTTAATGACGGCCCCAACGCAATTTCATGGACGGGGCCGAGCGTCAAGTGAGCGCGGCGATGCCAGTCGCCGCGCACCCGAAGGGAGTCCCCCAACCATGGTGAAGTCCACCACGGGCAAGGCCCTGTTCGGCGTCTGCTTCGCAGTCGTTGTGCTGGCTTTGCTGATCCACTGGATCACCCCCGCCACTTTGTGGCAGTACCGCGAAGACCTGCTGTTCTATCTGCAGGCGCACCTGGTCCTGGTGTTCGCGTCCATGCTGGCCGCCATTGCGGTCGGTATCCCCGCCGGCATGTTGCTCAGTCGGCCGGCCCTGCAAGGGCAGGCTGAACGCCTGATGCAGGTGTTCAACGTCGGCAACACCATCCCGCCGCTGGCCGTGCTGGCCATCGCCCTGGCGATAGTCGGGATCGGCAACGGCCCGGCGATCCTCGCGCTGTTCCTCGCATCCTTGCTGCCCATCGTGCGCAATACCTACGAGGGCCTGCGCGCCGTGCCGGCCTCGCTCAAGGAAGCAGCCACCGGCATTGGCATGACGCCGCGCCAGGTGCTGCTGCGTGTCGAGTTGCCCAACGCCGTTCCGCTGATCATGGGCGGCGTACGCATCGCCCTGGCGTTGAACGTCGGTTCTGCGCCGCTGGCGTTCCTGATTGGCGCCAACAGCCTGGGCAGCCTGATCTTCCCCGCCATCGCCCTGGACGACCAATCCAAACTGCTGCTCGGCGCCGTGTGTACCGCCCTGCTGGCGCTGGTGCTCGATGGCCTGGTGGTGCTGTTCAGCCGTGGTTTCCTCGAACGGGGGCTGGCGAAATGAATGCCTCTATCAAAGGAGCCCGCATGACTCGACGTCTGCTTGGCGCGTTGGGCCTGATGCTCACCGTCGTCACTGGCGCTGCCCAGGCGGCCGATGTGATCCGCATCGGCGGCAAACCGTTCACCGAACAGCGCATCCTCACCGCCATCACCGCGCAGTACCTGCAGAGCAAGGGCTACGAGGTGAAGGTCACCAACGGCCTGGGCAGCACTCTCGCGCGCAGCGCCCAGCAGAGCGGCCAGTTGGACCTGGTCTGGGAGTACACCGGCTCGTCGCTGATCGTCTACAACAAGGTCAAGGACAAGCTGGACGCCCAGCAGTCCCTGGCCAAGGTCCGTGAGCTGGACGGCAGGAAGGGCCTGGTCTGGCCCAAGCCTGCGCCGTTCAACAACACCTATGCGCTGGCGATGCCCGAGGAGCAGGCCGAGCAACTCGGCGTGCGCACCCTGAGCGACCTCGCGCGGGTGATGAAGGAGCAGGGCGAGAAGAACACCCACCTGTTCGCCATGGACCCGGAATTCGCCGGGCGCCCCGATGGCCTCGGGCCGATGAGCGAGCTGTATGGTTTCCACTTCACCCGTGACGACGTGCGGCAGATGGATGCCGGGCTGGTGTACACCGCGCTGAAGAACCGTCAGGTGTTCGTCGGCCTCGTCTACACCACCGACGGCCGCCTGAAGGACTTCAAACTACGCGTGCTGGAAGATGACAGGCACTTCTTCCCGTTCTACAACGCCGCCCCGGTGATGCGCGCCGACCTGCTGGAGAAACGCCCGGAGTTGAAGACCCTGTTCGAACCTATCTCCGATCTGCTCGACGACCAGACCATGCAGGCGCTCAACGCCCAGGTCGATATCCAGCAGGAACCGCCGCAGCGCGTGGCACAGCGGTTCCTGCGCGAGCACGGTCTGCTGGGCGACAAGGCCAACCCTGCGCAGGAGGAGAACTGACATGGACTTCATGACCGTGATTTCCCGCCTGGACTGGGCGCAGGTCGGCCAGCTGACGCTGCAGCATCTGATGCTGGTGTCCATTGCCGTGGGCCTGGCCATCGTCGTCGGCGTGCCGCTGGGCGTGCTGATGACGCGCTTCAAGTGGCTGTCCGGGCCGCTGCAGGGCGCCGCCACCGTGGTGCTGACCATCCCGTCCATCGCGCTGTTCGGCCTGATGCTGCCGCTCTACTCGAAGATCGGCCAGGGCCTCGGCCCGCTGCCGGCGATCACCGCGGTGTTCCTCTATTCGCTGCTGCCGATCCTGCGCAACACCTTCCTCGCGCTGACCAACGTCGAGCCCGGCATCCGCGAGGCCGGCAAGGGCATCGGCATGACCTTCTGGCAACGCCTGCGGATGGTCGACATCCCCATCGCCGTGCCGGTGATTCTCGCGGGCGTGCGCACCGCCGTGGTGATGAACATCGGGGTGATGACCATCGCCGCGGTGATCGGCGCCGGTGGCCTGGGCGTGCTCATCCTCAATTCCATCAGCCAATCCAACATGCCCATGCTGGTGGTCGGCGCCGTGCTGGTGAGCCTCTTGGCCATCGCCGCCGACCTGCTGCTGCAGTGGTTGCAGCGTGCGCTCACCCCGAAGGGCCTGCGCCCGCAGACAGGAGACTGAACATGATCGAACTCGACCAACTGACCAAGACCTTCACCCTCAAGGACGGCAAGGAATTCCGCGCCGTGGACAAGGTCAGCCTGACCGTGGAGAAGGGCGAGATCTGCGTGTTCCTCGGCCCCTCCGGTTGCGGCAAGACCACCACGCTGAAGATGATCAACCGGATCATCCAGCCGACTTCCGGGCGCGTGCTGATCGACGGCCAGGACACCGCTGAACTGGACGAGGTGACCCTGCGCCGGCAGATCGGCTACGTGATCCAGCAGATCGGCCTGTTCCCCAACATGACCATCGAGGAAAACATCATGGTCGTGCCGCGCCTGCTCGGCTGGGACAAGCAGAAGTGCAAGGACAAGGCGCGCGAGCTGATGGCCATGGTCAAGCTCGAACCCAAGCAGTACCTGTCGCGCTACCCGCGCGAGCTGTCGGGCGGGCAGCAACAGCGTATCGGCGTGATCCGCGCGCTGGCGGCCGATGCGCCGCTGCTGCTGATGGACGAGCCGTTCGGTGCGGTGGACCCGATCAACCGCGAGTCGATCCAGAACGAGTTCTTCGAGCTGCAGCGCAAGCTGGGCATGACCGTGATCATGGTCAGCCACGACATCGACGAGGCGATCAAGCTGGGCGACAAGGTGGCGGTGTTCAAGAGCGGCCGGCTGCTCCAGTACGATCATCCGGACACCCTGCTGGCGCACCCGGCGGACGAATTCGTCAGCGCCTTCACCGGCCAGGACAGCACTCTGAAGCGCCTGCTGCTGGTGCGTGCCGAGGATGCCGCGGACAGCAGCATCGTCACCGCCAACCCGCAGACCCCTGTTGCCGAGGCGCTGGAGAAGATGGAGGAAGACGACCGCCGCTACCTGGTGGTGGTCGACGGCAGCGGCAAGGGATTGGGCTATGTGCGCCGCAAGGACATGCGTCGCCAGCAGGGCGCGTGCAGCGACTTCCTCAACGAATTCCGCGTCACTGCCAGCCACGACGAGCACCTGCGCATCCTGTTGTCGCGCATGTATGAATTCAACAGCTCGTGGCTGCCGGTGCTGGATGCCGAGGGGCAGTTCCTGGGCGAGGTGACGCAGGAGTCGATTGCCGATTACCTGAGTTCGGGGCGCTCGCGTGGGCGCAAGACCAATATCGTTTCGCCGGCGGAGGTGGCGCAGGCGTCGTAGGACGTTAACTGTAGGAGCGAGCTTGCTCGCGAACCTGCTCCTCCGCTGCGGAGTGGTTCGCGAGCAAGCTCGCTCCTACAAGGACACAAAAACCTCGGACGTTCCCCTCCCGCCCCACCCATCCCTGTCAGCTGAACTCCCCCCTCTGTCACCTGTCGTTAACTCAGTAGGACGATGATGCAGAAACCCGTCGAAAGCCCCGTTCTGTGCGGTATTCCGTGCATTTTGTTGAGTATCCAAAACAGTCAACCGGTAGTGCGACAAAGGGATGTAAAAAAGCGGCAATTCAGGGTTGAACTCACGAACTTCAGGTCCTAAAGTTCGCGCCCGAACGTCCATGCTGGAAACGATCCATCCGGCTCAAGTACTGACGACGAGAGATTTTCTGGAAGTCCTTTCAGCCAGGCACCAGGTGATACTCGGCGACATGCCTTGGGAAGTAGGCGAACCAAAGTGGGGAAACGGATTCGACGTTCAGCTTCACCCCTACGAATAACCTGTTCTGCCATTTGGAGTCCCAAGCATGTCCATCAAGGTCGAGGATTACTTCGCCCCCGAAACCTTCCAGCGCATGAAGGCGTTTGCCGACAAGCAGGAAACCCCCTTCGTCGTCATCGACAAGCAGACCATTTCCGATGCCTACGACCAGCTGACCGGCTGCTTCCCGTTCGCCAAGATCTACTACGCGGTGAAGGCCAACCCCGCCACCGAGATCACCGAACTGCTGCGCGACAAGGGCTCGAACTTCGACATCGCCTCCATCTATGAGCTGGACAAGGTGATGAAGACCGGCGTGCGCGCCGAGCAGATCAGCTACGGCAACACCATCAAGAAAGCCCGCGACATTCGCTACTTCTATGAGAAGGGCGTGCGCCTGTTCGCCACCGACTCCGAGGCCGACCTGCGCAACATCGCCAAGGCCGCGCCGGGCTCCAAGGTCTACGTGCGCATCCTCACCGAAGGCTCCACTTCGGCCGACTGGCCGCTGTCGCGCAAGTTCGGCTGCCAGTCGGACATGGCCATGGACCTGCTGGTGCTGGCCCGCGACCTGGGCCTGGTGCCCTACGGTGTGTCCTTCCATGTCGGCTCGCAGCAGCGCGACATCGGCGTGTGGGACGCGGCCATCGGCAAGGTGAAGGTCATCTTCGAGCGCCTGAAGGAAGAAGACGGCATCGAGCTGAAGCTGATCAACATGGGCGGCGGCTTCCCGGCCAACTACATCGCCAAGACCAACAGCCTGGAAACCTACGCGGAAGAGATCATCCGCTTCCTCAAGGAAGACTTCGGCGACGAGCTGCCGGAAATCATCCTGGAGCCGGGCCGCTCGCTGATCGCCAACGCCGGCATCCTGGTCAGCGAAGTGGTGCTGGTAGCGCGCAAGTCGCGTACCGCCGTCGAGCGCTGGG
Source organism: Pseudomonas sp. (assembly GCF_002796985.1). Taxonomy (GTDB): domain Bacteria; phylum Pseudomonadota; class Gammaproteobacteria; order Pseudomonadales; family Pseudomonadaceae; genus Pseudomonas. Next base: position 59,422 of record NZ_PEKX01000007.1, read on the forward strand.
TGTTTACCGACGTGGGCAAGTTCTCCGGCCTGATCGAAACCATGGACGAGTCCATCAAGTTCCCGATCCATGTGGAGAAGGCCGGCGAGCTGGAAGAAGTGGTGATCGCCGGCCCGACCTGCGACAGCGCGGACATCATGTACGAGCACTACAAGTACGGCCTGCCGCTGAACCTGGCGGCTGGCGACCGCCTGTACTGGCTGTCCACCGGCGCCTACACCACCAGCTACAGCGCGGTGGAATTCAACGGCTTCCCGCCGCTGAAGGCGTTCTACCTGTAAGTCTCGCGGCAATGAACAAGCCCCGCTGATGCGGGGCTTTTTCTTTTGCGGCAGCGGATGTCCCTTGAGAGCCGCTGCTCCAGCCGGTGAGCTGGGCGCTTGAGCTCTTCGTAGGAGCGAGCTTGCTCGCGAACGCATAACGCCGTGCCTGCCCAATCCTGCGGAAAGCCAGAATCGTCACGCTCCAGAATGAAAAACGCCCCGCAAGGGCGGGGCGTTTGCATTGCATCACGGAGGACTCAACCCTCCTTGGGGTGCTTCTGCTCTGGGGCCTGGGCGGTGGCGGGGGCCTTGGCGTCCTTGGCGATTTCCTGCTCCTGTGCGGCCTTGTCCAGCGGCAGCTTGTCGAAGTCGCGCAGGCCGTCCTTCTTGTACGGGTCGCCAATCCAGCGCGGAGCGGCGGCGAACTGCTGGTTCACCAGGCTCTTGGCCGGCTCGTAGCGGTCGTAGCTCAGGCCGGCGAGGTCCGACAGTGTGTGGATCAGGTGCGAGCTGCTGTAGGAACGATTGGCCACCGCCTGCAGATCGCGCGGGTGCTCGGCCTGCCAGCTCGGCGAAGTCCAGACCATGAACGGGATGGTGTACATCGGTCGGGTCGGGTCCGACTCGTTGCGACCCAGGCGGTCGTGGTTGCCTGTGCTGTAGACCTCTTCGCCGTGGTCGGAGAGGTAGAGCATGAAGCCGTTGGCGTTGGCGGCGGAGTAGCGCTTGATCAGGCTCGACACCACGAAGTCGTTGTAGCGCACTGCGTTGTCGTAGAAGTTGTAGGTTTCCACCTGGTCATCCGACAACGCCGAGGGCGCGCCCTGGCGGTCCTTGAAGTAGGCGAACTCATCCGGATAGCGGTAGCGGTAGTCCATGTGCGTGCCCAGCAGGTGGATCACGATGAACTTCTTCTGTGCCGGGTCCTTCAGGGCCTTCTCGAACGGGTCCAGCACCACGCCGTCGTACTGGCTGGCGTTCTGGTTGCGCTGGTTGTTCAGGTACACCGGCTCGTCCGTCTGCTGGGAGAAGGTGGTGAGCATGGTGTTGCGCTTGGTCATCGTCTGCTGGTTGGTGATCCAGAAGGTCTTGTAGCCTGCCTGTTTCATCAGGTTGATCAGCGACGGATCGGTGAGGAACTTGTCCGGGTTCTGCTCATCGCCGAAGGTGAGGATCTGCTGCATCACCTCGATGGTGTAGGGGCGCGGCGCGACCACGTTCTGGAACACGGTGAGGTCCTTGCCGTTGGCGGCGAGGGCGTCGAGGTTCGGCGTGGTGTCACGGCCGTAGCCATACAAATGCATGTGCTGGCGGGTGGTGGATTCGCCCAGCACCAGCACCAGGGTGCGCGGGGCTTCACCGCTGCTGTCCTTGAGGTTCTGCAGCGGTGGCAGCGAGGCGTTCTGCTGCAGCAGCTTCTGCATGTTGTCCAACTGCTGGCGGTACTGGGCGTAGCCCACCACCAATTGCCACGGCACAGCCGGCTCCATGCGCGACTGCACCTTCTCCAGCGCCTGGGCGAAGGTGCGCTCCTGGGTGACCATCTGCTTGTAGAAGGGATAGAGCAGGTTCATGGCCACCAGCAGCACGGCCACCGGCACGCGGGTGTAGAGCGGCAGGGTGACCGGGCGGATGCGCCTCCACAGCAGCACGGCGACCACGGTGTAGGCCAGCAGCGCCAGGCACAGCCAGAGGCTGAAGTACTGGCTGAAGTATTCGCCGGCCTCGGCGGTGTTCGACTCGAACATCACGAAGATGACGCTCTGCGAGAACTCCTGGTGATAGATGCCGAAGTAGCTCAGGCCCACCAGCGAGGCGCCCCAGAGCACCAGGCCGATGACGGCGGCAATGCCCTTGGTGAAGCGCGGCAGCAGCAGCGGCGGTGCGAGCCACAGGCTGCTGAGGAAGAAGGCGTCGCGGAAGCCGGCGAAGCCCGTGGTGCCGCTGAACAGGATCAGCGCCTGGGTGACGCCGGAGAAGTACCAGAAGAACAGCAGGAGCCAGCCCAGGCCGGCCCAGTCCACGCCTTTGCGCGCTGTGGGTGATGTAGTGTTCGACACTTGTGCCTCGTTGTTGCGTGGTGGCTGCCGAACGTTCCGGCAGCCAGGGTGGCCGGCGAAGCTAGCAGGGCGGGCGTGAAGATTACGTCAAATAATGGCGAATATCTGCTAGAAGGCGGCGGCCAGCACTTGCGACAGGCGCTGCAGATCTGATTCATCACCCAGTTCGGCGGCCCGCTGGAAGTAGGCCAGTGTCAGTTCTTGCAGGCTTGGCGGCATGGAAGTGGCGAGTTGCTCGCGTGCCACACGCAGGAAGTTGAGGTTGCCGCCCTCCAGCGCCCGTTCCAGCCAAATGCGCGCGGCAGCCAGGTCGCCGCGTTCGGCGAGCACCGAGGCGTGGCTGAACTGCCCACGAAAGTCCCCGGCCTCGGCGGAGCGGCGGTACCACTGCCGGGCCGTGTCCAGATCACGCGGCACCACCAGGCCTTCCTCGTGGAAGCGTCCGACCAGGTTCATCGACTTGGCATGGCCCAGCGCCGCCGCGCTCTGGTAGAGCGCCAGCGCGCGGGCGTCGTCGCGCTCCACACCGCGGCCTGTGGAGAGCAGATTGGCGAGGTTGTACATCGCCCAGTCGAGCTTCTGTTGCGTGGCTATCGCGTAATGACGGGCGGCGCCGGCCTCGTCTTTCACGCAGCCCCAGCCGTGCTCCAGGCAGCGCCCGAGCATGTTGCGCGCCATGGCGTGGCCGCGCTCGGCGGCGAGGCCGAACCAGGTCAGGGCGAGGCCGATGTCCTGCTCGATGCCGTGGCCGTCGAGGAGGATCTGTCCGAGCAGTGCCTGGGCTTCCAGGTCGCCCTCGCGGGCGCCGGCGAGGATCAGCCGGGCAGCCTGCCGCGGGTTGTCGGCGAGCTGGCCGGTGAGGTCTTCGACGTTGATTTCTTCAGTACGACGCAGGACGAAACTCATGGCGGGTCAGACATCCACCCAGCGGCGCAGCAGGTTGTGGTAGGTGCCGGTCAGCTCGATCAGTGCCGGGTGATCCGGCACGTCGCGGGTCAGTGCCTGGATCGACTGGTCCATCTGGAACAGCAGGGCGCGCTGGCTGTCCTCGCGCACCAGGCTCTGGGTCCAGAAGAATGAGGCAATGCGCGCGCCACGGGTCACCGGGTTGACCTTGTGCAGGCTGGTGGCGGGGTAGAGCACCAGGTCGCCGGCCGGCAGTTTCACCTGTTGGGTGCCGTAGGTGTCGTGGATCACCAGCTCGCCGCCGTCGTAGTCCTCCGGGTCGCTGAAGAACAGCGTCGAGGAGACGTCGGTGCGCACCCGCTCGCGGCCACCCTGGGTGTCGCGCACGGCGTTGTCGATGTGGAAGTCGAACGAGCCGCCGCCGGTGTAGCAGTTGAACAGCGGCGGGAAGACCTTGTTCGGCAGCGCGGCGGACTGGAACAGCGGGTTGCTCCACAGGCGCTGCAGCATGGCTTCGCCGATTTCGCGGGCCAGCGGGTGGTCCTGCGGCAGTTGCAGGTTGTGCTTGGCGCGGGACGACTGGTAACCGGCGGTGACCTTGCCGTCGGCCCACTCGGCCTGTTCCAGGGCGGCGCGGATGCGCGTCACCTCATCGCGGGTGAAGACGCCAGGGATGTGCAGCAGCATGGGCCGATTCCATCGGGTTCGATAATTTGCCAATGATAATGATTTGCAACATACCGATACAACCGCCATACCCTTACTTCCGACAGGGGGAAAGTGTAAAAGTTGTAAATCATCTGCGTATGGTAACTGATATTAATTGCTACAAATTCTCAATTACAATACATTGCGCGGCCTTCAAGAGCCCCTGGGGAGGGAGTTTCGATGTCGCGTCAATCCACCGAGTTCGCCGGCAGCAAGCCGCGCCTTCTAGTCAGCGCTGTCGGCGTGGCGATCACCGCCCTGTCCGGTGCCCAACTGGCCCACGCTGCCGAAGCTTCGGAGAAGAAGTCCGGCCAGGACGTACTGTCCCTGGACGCCGACACCGTCGTCGGCACCCAGCAGCAGGACCCGACCACCTACAACGTCGAGAAGTCCTCCAACGAGAAGTACACCGCGCCCCTGCTGGACACGCCCAAGACCGTCACGGTGATCCCGCAGCAGGTGATCAAGGACACCGGTGCCCTGACGCTGCAGGACGCCCTGCGTACCACGCCCGGTATCACCTTCGGTGCGGGCGAGGGTGGCAACCCGGCCGGCGATCGTCCGTTCATCCGTGGCTTCAACGCCGAGAGCGACACCTTCCTCGACGGCATGCGCGACGTAGCTTCGCAGACTCGCGAAATCTTCAACATCGAGCAGATCGAAGTCAGCAAGGGGCCGGGTTCTGCCTATACCGGCGCCGGTTCCACCGGTGGCAGCCTCAACCTGATCAGCAAGACCGCCAAGCAGGCCGACTTCAACGATGCCAGCGTCGTGCTGGGCACCGACCAGACCCGCCGCACCACCCTCGACGTCAACCACATGCTGGGCGACAACGCGGCGTTCCGCCTCAACCTGATGAAGCACGACGCCAACGTCGCCGGCCGCGACGAGGTCAACGTCAGCCGCTGGGGCGTGGCGCCCACCGTCACCTTCGGCTTCAACACGCCGACCCGCGCGACCCTGTCGTACTACCACCTGTCCACCGACGACATGCCCGACTACGGCATTCCGCTGACGTTGGCCGGGCGTAGTGAGCGCAACCCAAGCAAGCCAGTGTCCGTGGACAAGAGCAACTTCTACGGCCTGAACGACCGCGACTACCGCAAGAGCACCACCGATTCCGGCACCTTCCGCATCGAACACGACCTGAACGACAACCTGACCTTGTCCAACAGCTTCCGCCTGGTGCGCACCACGCTCGACTACATCGTCACCAACCCCGACGACAGCCGTGGCAACGTTGCCAATGGGCTGGTGTATCGCTCCTCGAAGAACCGTAACTCCACCTCCAAGGGCTGGGTCAACCAGACCGACCTGAAGGCCACCTTCGACACCGGCTTCATCGGCCACACCCTGGTGACCGGCATGGAGTTCAGCTACGAGGACGTGCACAACCGGCCTTACGTGATCACTCCCGGCGGCGGCAGCGGCAACATCTGCACTCCGTCGCTGATCGCCAGCGGCGACTGCACCAGCCTGAACAAGCCCACCCCGGGCGATCACTGGACCGGTAGCATCAAAGACAGCGCCGCCTTCACGGACACCGACACCAAGACCGCTTCGGCCTACGTGTTCGACACCCTCAGACTCAGCGAGCAGTGGGACCTCAACCTCGGCCTGCGTTACGACGACTTCGAGACCCGCTCCAGCGGCTACTCCACCGGCGGCCGTGGCTCGCCTGCCGGCGATTTCGACCGTCAGAACAACAGCCACTTCTGGAATTACCAACTCGGCGTGGTCTACAAGCCGGCGCCCAACGGCAGCGTCTACGCCGCCTGGTCCACCTCCAGCAACCCTAGCGGTGAGACCGCCGGTGAGGGCGGTGGTGACCTGGCACTGGCCAACACCAACCTCGACCCGGAACGCAACCGCAACTACGAGATCGGCACCAAGTGGGCGTTCTTCGACGAAGCGCTGTCGCTCAACGCGGCGGTCTTCCGCACCGACAAGACCAACGCCCGCGTCGCCTCGCCGGATGACTCCACCGTGCAGGTGCTGGACGGCGAGCAGCGCGTGCAGGGCGTCGAGCTGGGCTTCAGTGGCGCGCTGACGCCCAAGTGGAAAGTCTTCGGCGGCTACACCTACCTGGACAGCGAGATCCTCAAGTCCAGTGTGGCCAGCGACGAAGGCAACCGCATGCCGCAGACCGCGCAGAACAACTTCACCCTCTGGTCGACCTACGACGTGCTGCAGAACTTCACCGTGGGTGGCGGCGCCACCTACGTCGACGAGCAGTTCGGCAATACCGCCAACAGCACCATGATCCCGTCCTACTGGCGCTACGACGCCATGGCCAAGTACGTGATCAGCAAGAACGTCGACCTGCAGCTCAACGTGCAGAACCTGACCGACAAACGCTACTTCGACCAGGTCTTCAGCACCCACATGGCGCACGTGGCCCCGGGCCGCACCGCACTGCTGGGCGTCAACCTGCACTTCTAAGGGCGCGCAGCACTGGCGCCCGCCCCGGCCGATGCTCCTCGGCCGGGGCTTTTCTTTGTCCGGGCGCCAACGGGCGAAGCTAAGGCCAGGGTAAAGATTGTTAAACCGGCTGCGCTTGCGAGCCATTCTCATTAAAATGCCGCCCTGCGTGAGGGTGTCCGAAGGTGAAGCCGCGGTGTTGAAGAAGGTCCTGTTCCAGTTGCATTGGCTGTTCGGTATCAGCGCAGGTCTGGTGCTGGCGCTGATGGGCGTCACCGGTGCGATGCTGTCGTTCCAGGATGAAATCCTGCGCGCCATCAACCCCGACAGCCTGGTGGTGGAAAAGCGTGCCGAAGGCGTGCTGCCGATGGACGAACTGATCCGCCGGGTGGAGAGCGCCGAACCGGGCAAGAAAGTTTCCTTCTTCTGGCTCAAGACCGGCGGCGAAGACTCCGCGCGCATCTTCTTCACTCCGCCGCCGGGCCAGCGTCGTGGGGAGTCGCGCTATGTCGACCCGTACACCGCGCAGGCCCTGCCCGCGCCGGTGGGCGAAGGCGCCTTCCAGTTCATCATGCAGCTGCACCGCTTCCTCGCCGCCGGCGAAGTCGGGCAGAAGATCACCGGCGCCTGCACCCTGATCCTGATCTTCTTCTGCCTCTCCGGCCTCTACCTGCGCTGGCCGCGCAAGGCACTGAACTGGCGTACCTGGCTGACCTTCGACTGGCGCAAGAAAGGCCGCGCCTTCAACTGGGACCTGCACGCCGTGGCCGGCACCTGGTGCCTGGCGTTCTACCTCCTGGCCTCGCTGACCGGCCTGTACTGGTCCTACGAGTGGTACCGCAACGGCCTGTTCAAGCTGCTTGACGACGCCCCCGCCGGCCAGGCCAAGGGCGGCCAGCGCGGCGGCAAACGCGGCCCGGCGCCGCAAGGCCCGCCGCCGGTGGTGGACGCCACGGCCATCTGGAACACCATCGCGCAGACCGGCGGCCCCCGCATGACCGCCTACAACCTGCGCCTGCCGCCGGTGAAGGGCCAGCCGGCCAGCGTGTTCTACCTCCTCGATGATGCCGCCCACGAACGCGCCTTCAACGAGATGACCATCGACCCGGCCAGCGGCAAGCTGCTCAAGGATCGCCGCTACAACGACAGCAGCGCCGGCAAGCAACTGCTCACCAGCGTCTACGCCCTGCACGTGGGCAGCTACTTCGGCCTCACCGGGCGCCTGCTGATGATGTTCGCCAGCCTGGCCATGCCGCTGTTCTTCATTACCGGCTGGCTGCTCTACCTCGACCGCCGCCGCAAGAAACGCGCTGCGCAGGCCGCCCGTGGCGAGCTGGATAACAACGCCGGCGGCGCCGATTCGTGGCTGGTGGGCTACGCCAGTCAGAGCGGCTTCGCCGAGCAACTGGCCTGGCAGAGCGCCGGCCAACTGCAGGCCGCCGGGCTGCCGGTGCGCGTCGAGCCGCTGGGCAAGCTGGACCGCGCGCAACTGGAGCAGACCCGCAATGCGCTGTTCGTGGTCAGCACCTTCGGCGAAGGCGAGGCACCGGACAGCGCCCGTGGCTTCGAGCGCCAATTACTCGGCCAGGCGCTGGGCCTCGATGACTTGCGCTTTGCCATCCTCGCCCTGGGCGACCGCCAGTACGAACACTTCTGCGGCTTCGCCCGGCGCATGCAAGGCTGGCTGCAAGGGCAGGGCGCGCGCCCGCTGTTCGACGGCGTGGAAGTGGACAACGGCGACGCCGCCGCGCTGCACGACTGGCAGGTGCGCCTGGCGGAGCTCTCCGGCGCCGCGCCGCAAGTGGCTTTTAGCGCGCCGGCCTTCGAAGTGTGGACGCTGAGCGGTCGCGAACACCTGAACCCCGGCAGCCAGGGCGAATCCACCTGGCTGCTGCGCCTGAGCGCACCGAACGACTCGCAGATCGACTGGGCTGCCGGCGACCTGGTGGAAGTCGTCCCGCGCCAACCGGACTTCCTCGTTGCCCGCTGGCTCGAACGCCTCGGCCTGGACGGCACCGCCAAGGTCCAGCTGGATGGCCTGAGCCTGCCACTGAAGGACGCCCTGGCCGGTTGCCTGCTGCCGGGCAACCTCGAACACCTGGTCGGCCAGCACGGTCAGGCAGTCTACGACGCGCTGATCAAGCTCTCGGTGCGCCAGTACTCCATCGCCTCGCTGCGCAGCGAAGGCGCCCTGGAGCTGATCGTCCGCCAGGAGCAGCATGCGGACGGCTCGCTGGGCATCTGCTCCGGTTGGCTCACCGAGTACCTGCCCGACGGCGGCAGCCTGCTGTTGCGCCTGCGCCGCAACCGTAGCTTCCACCTGACCGAGGAGGATCGCCCGCTGATCCTGATCGGCAACGGCACCGGCATCGCCGGCCTACGCGCGCTGCTGCAGGCGAACGTGGCCGAGGGCCGTTCGCGCAACTGGTTGCTGTTCGGCGAGCGCAACATCGCCCACGACTTCTACTGCCGCGACGAACTTGAAGGCATGCTGGCGCGCGGTGAACTGCAGCGCCTGGACGTCGCCTTCTCCCGCGACCAGGCGGAGAAGGTCTACGTGCAGGACCGCCTGCGCGCCAATGGCGAAGCCCTCGCCCAGTGGCTCGACGACGGCGCGGCGATCTACGTCTGCGGCAGCCTGCAAGGCATGGCCGAAGGCATCGACCGGGCCCTGCGCGAGATGCTTGGCGATGCAGAAGTCGAGGCGCTGCTGGAGAGCGGGCGGTATCGGCGCGACGTTTATTGATCTGGCGTTTGATGCCAGCAATCGCGGACGGAGTCCGCTCCTGCGCGCGGGTTGACCGACTTTTGTAGGAGCGAGCTTGCTCGCGAATAGTTTTCCCGGCGGCCCCGGAGCTGGGTGGGTTCGCGAGCAAGCTCGCTCCTACAAGGATGGGCCGCACTTCGTCCGAGATGCTTTTCGGTGCGCCCCAAACAAAAAGGCCCCCGCGATTGCGGAGGCCTTTTTGATTTCAGACGCGGCTCAGATCCACAGGAACAACGCCAGCACCGCCGCGAACAATCCCCACTTCTGCAGGTAGTACAGCTTGCGGTTGCGCTTCTTCAGGGCCTTGCCGTGCAGGCGGATCTTGTACAGCGAGGCGAAGGCGCGGTTGATCCCGCCAGTCTTGTCGCCCGCGTCGTTGGGCGAGGCCGCTGCGGCCATCACGTTGCGGCTGAACCAGCGGTTGAAGGCCGTCACCCAGCCGTATTTCAGCGGCCGCTCGATGTCGCAGAAGAGGATCACCCGGTCGTGCTCGGTGGTGTTCTCGGCGTAGTGGATGTAGGTCTCGTCGAACACCACTGCCTCGCCATCGCGCCAGTGGTAGCGCTCGCCGTCCACCTCGATGAAGCAGCCCGGATCGTTCGGCGTGAGCAAGCCAAGGTGGTAGCGCAGCGAACCGGCATAGGGGTCGCGATGGCGCACCAGGCGCGAGCCCGGCGGCAGCTCTGCAAACATCGCCGCCTTCACCGATGGAATCTGCCGCAGCAGTTCGGTGGTCTTCGGGCACAGGGCGTCGGCGGACGGATGGCTGTCGTCGTACCATTTCAGGTAGAAGCGCTTCCAGCCGGTCTTGAAGAAGGAGTTGAAACCCACGTCGTTGAGCTGGTCGGCGCGCTTGATGCTGCCGGCGTCGCGCAGGTGCAGGGCCTCGCTGCGGATGGCTTCCCAGTTCTCGGTCAGCAGGCGCATCTCGGGGAATTCGTCGGTCGCCAGGTACGGGCGGCTCGGCACCCTGGAGAACAGGTACATGAGGCAGTTGATCGGCGCCAGGAAGCTGGAGTGGTCGCTCAACTGGCGTGTGAACTTGTGGCGCACCCGCCCACGCAGGTGGACATAAACGATGCTCAGGCCGAAGGCGGCCAGAATGGCGGCTTTGATCATTCTGGGGGAAGTTTCCACGGGTCTAGGCGGGGAATGGTACTCCTCCTGAACGTGACTGAGTATTCTCCGAAGGCCAAAGGCCATTTGCTGATTTACCCTGTGGGAAATATCGAAGGATGGCGAGACCGATGACCGAGCGCACCCCGCGAATCCTGCTCAACTGCGACATGGGCGAGAGCTTCGGCGCCTGGCGCATGGGCGACGATACCCACGCCATGCCGCTGATCGACCAGGCCAACCTGGCCTGTGGTTATCACGCCGGCGACCCGCTGACCATGCAACGCACTGTTCATCTCGCGGTAGGCTGTGGCGTCAGTATCGGCGCACACCCGGCCTATCCGGACCTTGCCGGCTTCGGTCGCCGGCACATGAGCTGTTCGCCCGAGGAAGTCCACGCCCTGGTGCTGTACCAGATCGGCGCGCTGGACGCTTTCTGCCGCGCCGCCGGCACCCAGGTGGCCTACGTGAAGCCCCACGGCGCGCTGTACAACGACCTGGTGCGTGACGACGCGTTGTTGTCCGCTGTGCTCGACGCCTGCGCCGCCTACCGCAAGCGCCTGCCGCTGATGGTGCTGGCCCTGGCTGACAACAGCCGTGAGCTGCAACTGGCCGATGTAGCCGACGTGCCGCTGATGTTCGAAGCCTTCGCCGACCGCGCCTACCTGCCTGACGGTCAGCTTGCCCCGCGCCGCCTGCCCAGCGCCGTGCACCACGAGCCGCAGCGCATCCTCGACCAGGCCCTGGCCATCGCCCGTGGCGAACCCTTCCCGGACATCGACGGAAACCCGCTATGCCTGCGCGCCGACAGCCTCTGCGTGCATGGTGACAACCCCGAATCCCTGGCGGTGCTGCGGCGCCTGCGTGGCCTGCTGGACCAGGCATGATCCGTGTCGAAGCCTTCGGCGCCACGGCGCTGCTGATCACCCTCGCCGAGCAGCCCGACGACGCGCTGCCGTTGCGCATCGCCCGACTGGCCGAGCGACTGCGCGCCGAGCTGGGCGCGGCGCTGATGGACTGCGTGCCGGGCTGGACCACGCTGCTGCTGCACTACGACCTGCTACGCATAGACCTGCCGCAACTGCAAAGCCGCGTGCAGGCAGCGCTGGCGGACTGGCCCGGCGACGCCCAGGTGAACGACGCCGGGCGCCTGCATGAAATCGCCGTGTGGTACGCCGGCGAGGATCTCAGCGAAGTCGCCCGGTTGTGCGGGCTCACTTCCGCCCAGGTGATCGACCTGCACGCCGGCCGCGACTATCGCGTCGGCGCCATCGGCTTCTCCCCTGGCTTCGCCTACCTCGGTGAGCTGGACGAACGCCTTGCCCTGCCGCGCCGGGCAACGCCGCGTACACACGTGCCCGCCGGCAGCCTGGCGATTGCCGAGCGGCAGACAGCGGTTTATCCACAGGCCTCGCCCGGTGGTTGGCATCTGCTCGGCCGTACCGCGCAACGCCTGTTCGATCCAGGCCAGCCGCCGCCTTGCCCTTTGGCCGTGGGGGATCGCGTGCGTTTCGTGCCTATCGATGAGGTGGCTTATCGCGCGGCCGGGGGCGCGCCATGAGCCTGAAAGTCATCGCCTGCGGACCGCTGTGCCTGCTGCAGGACGGCGGCCGGCGAGGCTGGCAGCACCTGGGCGTATCGCCGAGCGGCCCTGTGGATAAACATGCGGCGGCCTGGGCCAATCGTCTGCTTGGAAATGTGCCGGGCGCGCCGCTGCTGGAAGTTGCCCTGGGCGGCCTGGACCTGGAAGCGCAGGTCGATACCTGGCTGGCACTGACCGGCGCCGAGCTGCCGGCGACGCTCGATGGCCAGCCGCTGCCGGGCTGGTCGCGCTTTCGCGTGTGGGCCGGGCAGCGCCTGAAACTGGGCTTCGCCCGTGCCGGTCAGCGTGCCTATCTCGCCGCTGCCGGAGGCTTTATTACCGAACCGATACTGGGCAGCGTCGCGACCCAGATGCGGGAAAAACTCGGCGGTCGTGCTGGCAATGGCCAGCCTCTCGCTGCCGACGATCTGCTGGAATGCGCAGCCCACGGCGAATGTTTCAACCGCGGCGCCAGCGTGCCCTGGCCTTATCGGCCGGACTACCGAGAGGCCCCGACATTGCGTGTGCTGCCGGGTCCGGATGTTTTCAGCGAGGAACAACGCCAGGCCTTCTTCGGGCAGCGCTGGCAGATCAGCCCGCAATCCGACCGCATGGGCGTGCGCCTGCGCGGCGAGGCGCTGAGCGCGCCGCGTCGGCAATGGTCGTTGGGGATAGTGGAAGGCGCCATCCAGGTGCCGCCGGACGGCCAGCCGATTGTCCTGCTGGCCGACCGCCAGAGCATGGGCGGCTACCCACTGCTGGGCGTGCTGCACCCGCTGGACGTTGGCCGCCTGGCGCAATGCCCGGCGCACAGCGAAGTGCGATTCGCCCCGGCAAGCGTGGAGCAGGCGCAGGCGGATCTGAGTGAGTTCCTGCGCTTCTTCGCTACTTAGGCAGGTGCTGCAGCGGCAGCGGCGCCGACTCCTTCACCGTCTGGATGGCGAAGTTGCTGCGGATGTCGCTGACGCCCGGCAGCTTGAGCAGGGTGCCGGTGAGGAACTGCTCGTAGGCGCGCAGGTCGGGCAGCACCACTTGCAGGAGGAAGTCCGACTCGCCGCTGACCAGGTGCACCGAGATGACTTCCGGCAGGTCGATCACGGCCTGGCGGAACGCGGCGGCGCTGGTGTCGCTGTGGCGTTCCACCTTCACCCCGACGAACACGGTCAGCCCCAGGCCGACCTCGTCGCGGCCCAGTTCGGCGTGGTAGCCACGGATCATCCCGGCTTCCTCCAGCAGGCGCACCCGGCGCAGGCAGGGGGAGGGTGACAGGCCGATCTCCTCGGCGAGCTGCACGTTGGTCAGCCGGCCATCGCGCTGCAAGGCGGCGAGGATACGGTGGTCGTAGGCGTCCAGTTTTGGGTTTGGCATGAGTGACTATTCAATGAGCTTTCGATTGGCAGGATATGCCAATTGTTAGCGTCAAGCTGGTCGAATACGCAACCACCTGCCTCGACCTTCAGGCATAGAATCCCTATCCGCAATGACTTCTTCGGAGTGGCTCTTGTGGATATTGGCGTCTTTCTGCTGGCCCTGGCGATGGTCTACCTGCTGCCGGGGCCGGACATGATTCTCCTGCTGCACACCGGCGCCCGCGACGGCTGCCGTGCGGCGTTGGCAACCGCTGTGGGGCTTGGCGTGGCGCGTGGCTGCCATGTGGCGCTGGCGGCGACCGGGCTGGCGCTACTGTTCCGCACCGCGCCCTGGACTTTCGATGTCGTGCGCATCGGCGGCGGCCTTTACCTGGCGTGGATCGGCCTGCAACTGCTGCGCGCGCCGGTGGGTTTGCCAGTAGCGGATGGGGCGGCTGGGTTATCCACAGTCAGCTATGGGCGTGCTTTCAGGCGGGGCCTGCTGACCAATCTGCTCAATCCCAAGGCACTGCTGTTCTGCTCGGTGCTGCTGCCACAGTTCATCCATCCGCAGAACGGCCCGTTGGCGCTGCAGTTCGCGCTGCTGGGCGGCGTGCTGGTGGTGGTCGGGCTGGGCTTCGACAGCTTCTACGCCATCAGCGGCGAGCGCATGGGCCGCTGGCTGGCGCGGCACCGGACGATGCAGCGCGTTCAGCAGTGGGGCTTCGGCGGGATTCTGTTGGGGTTCGGCGTGCGCCTGGCGCTGATTCGTGACCTTTAGAGCGGCGTGATCGCCGGCTGGAGCGCTCCTACAGATCGGCTCCGTCGCTCGGGCAGGGTGTAGGAGCGGACGCCGTCTGCGATAGATTGCCGGCAGCTCTGAGCTGGCCTGTTGCACATCGCGGACAAAGTCCGCTCCTGCGAGAGCCGGACGTGACAGTGCAAGGTTGCAGGTAGGTATCAGAGGTCTTCCGGCTGGATTTTCCACAGCCGCGCCACCGAGGGCTTCTGCGGATTGCGTGCGACCACCAGCAGGCCCAGATCCTTGCCGCGCAACTCGCGCAGCAGCTGCGCGCCCTGGCGCTGTTGCAGGTTCTCGGCGAGATGCCCGAGGGCGATGGCCGCCGCTGCCGGGTGGGTGGCGACCGGCACGTAGCTGCCGTCGTCCATGTCCAGCACCACATGCTTCTCGCCGGGGTCCGGAGCGGGAATGTGCAGGCTGGTCTTGAGCAGTTGCGCCATGGCTTCGTCGCGCTGGGGGGCCGTCAGCTGTCCCGGTGGCAGTGCTCGCTCCAGGGGGGAAAACTCGTCTTTGGGCTCGGCTTTCGGTTTGGCCTCGGCCGGTGGCTGGGCGGCAGCCTTGGCGCGAACCGGCGCGGGCGGCTTCGGCGCTGGCGCGCTGAAGTCCAGTTCTTCCTGGTCGAGTCCGTCCCAGTCGATCTCGTCGAGATCGACTTCCGCTGCTGCCTTCTTCCTCGGCACCGGTTTCTTCCGAGACTTCACGGCCGCACGCACGTCCATCCGCCGCTGACGCTTCCACTTGTGCAGCTGGACGTTGGCGACGACGGCGGTGACGAGGATGAGCAGGAGGAAGAACAGCAGCATGGATGATCGTGGCCCTGTGGATAACGGCCACGGCTGGCAGGCAGTGGCGGGACGCCACCCTAGCGGGATGTATTGGATCAGGTAGCAGGCCTGTTCCTGCTGCGCTGTAGGACGCAGCTGTATCTGCAAGAGGGGCCGGCCTATGACCGGCCCGTTTCGCATCAGTTCAGGAACTGCTCCGCGTGGTGGCAGGCCACCTGGCGCTCATCGAGCTGGCGCAGTTCCGGCACCTCGGCCTTGCAGCGCTCGGTCGCATAGGGGCAGCGCTTGTGGAAGGCGCAGCCGCTGGGCGGTTTGAGCGGGTTGGGCAGTTCGCCCTGGATCTTGATCTTGGTCTTGCTCGGATCGGGGTGGATGGCCGGGGTCGCCGACAGTAGCGCCTGGGTGTAGGGGTGCAGCGGGCGCTGGTAGAGCTTGTCCGCCGGGCCCATTTCCGCCGGGCGGCCGAGGTACATCACCAGCACATCGTCGGCCACGTGGCGGACCACGGCGAGGTTGTGGGAGATGAACACGTAGGCCGTGCCGAACTCCTGCTGCAGGTCCATGAACAGGTTGAGCACCTGGGCCTGGATCGACACGTCCAGCGCCGAGGTCGGTTCGTCCGCCACCAGCACCTTGGGCCGCAGCATCATCGCGCGGGCCAGGGCGATGCGCTGGCGCTGGCCGCCGGAGAACATGTGCGGGTAGCGCTGGTAGTGCTCGGGGCGCAGGCCGACCTGTTTCATCATCGCCTGCACGCGCTCGCGGCGTTCGATGCGGGACAGGCTGGTGTTGATGACCAGCGGCTCGGCCAACTGGTCGCCGATCTTCTGCCGCGGGTTGAGCGAGGCGTAGGGGTTCTGGAAGACCATCTGCACGTCGCGGCGCAGTTGCTTGCGGGTGTCGTGGTCGGCGCCTTTCACCTCGTGGCCGGCGATCTGCAGGGAGCCGGAGGTGGGCTCCTCGATCAGGGTCAGCGCGCGGGCGAGGGTGGACTTGCCGCAGCCGGATTCGCCGACCACGGCGAGGGTCTTGCCGGCCTGCAGGTCGAAGGACACGCCGTTCAGCGCGCGGACCAAGGCGTGCGGCTTGAACAGGCCCTGGGAGATTTCGTAATGGCGGGTCAGGTCGCGGGCGGTCAGGACGGCGCTCATCGGGCCACCTCGGGGGTCAGGTTGAGCGGGTAGAAGCAGCGCACCGCGCCGCGCTCATGGGTTTCCAGGGCCGGGCGCACAGTGCGGCAGTTGTCCTGCACGTAGGGGCAGCGCGGCGACAGCAGGCAACCTTGCGGGCGGTCGTACTGGCCGGGGACGATGCCGGGCAGGGTGGCCAGGCGTTCCTCGCCAGCGCTGTGCTCGGGAATGGCCTTGAGCAGCGCTTCGGTATAGGGATGGGTCGGCAGGTCGAACAGCGCCGGCACCTGGCCGATCTCCACCGCTTGCCCCGCGTACATGACGCAGACGCGCTGGGCAGTCTCGGCGACCACGGCGAGGTCGTGGGTGATGAGGATCAGCGCCATGCCCTGGTCGCGTTGCAGGCTCAGCAGCAGGTCCATGATCTGCGCCTGGATGGTGACGTCCAGCGCGGTGGTGGGTTCGTCGGCGATCAGCAGCTTGGGCTCGCCGGCAATCGCCATGGCGATTGCCACGCGCTGGCTCATGCCGCCGGACAGCTGGTGCGGGTAGGCGTCCATGCGCTGGGCGGCGCCGGGGATTTCCACCCGTTCGAGCAGTTCCAGGGCGCGCTGGCGCAGGGCCTTGCCGCGCAGGCCGAGGTGCAGCTTGAGCACTTCCTCGATCTGGTAGCCGACGGTGAAGCTGGGGTTGAGGGCGGTCATCGGGTCCTGGAAGACCATGGCGATGTCCTTGCCAACGATGCGCCGCCGCTCGCGGCCCTTCAGGCGCAGCATGTCAGTGCCGTCGAACTGCATGGTGTCGGCGGTGATGATGCCGGGGGCGTCGATCAGTCCCATCAGGGCCATCATGGTCACCGACTTGCCGGAGCCGGATTCGCCGACGATGGCCAGGACTTCGCCCTTGTCCACCGAGAGGTCGAGGCCGTCCACCACCGGGACGGCGTTGCGGTCGCCGAAGCGGACCGAGAGATTGCGCAGGTCGAGGAGGCTCATACGGCGGTCTCCATCAGGCTCTTGTACTTGTAGGAGCGAGCTTGCTCGCGAACGGGGAACGCAGGGGATTGCAGGTTCGCGAGCAAGCTCGCTCCTACGAAGGGCACGAGGGTATTCATCTGCATGCTCCTCACGCCGCGTTCTTCAGCTTCGGGTCCAGCGCATCGCGCAGGCCGTCGCCCATCAGGTTGATTGCCAGCACGCTGAGCAGGATGGTCAGGCCGGGTAGCGAGACAACCCACCAGGCTCGCTCGATGTAGTCGCGCGCGGAGGCCAGCATGGTGCCCCACTCGGGCGTCGGCGGTTGCACGCCCAGGCCGAGGAAGCCCAGGGCGGCGGCGTCGAGGATGGCCGAGGAGAAGCTCAGGGTGGCCTGCACAATCAACGGCGCCATGCAGTTGGGTAGCACGGTGACGAACATCAGGCGCAGGGTACCGGCGCCGGCGAGGCGCGAGGCGGTGACGTAGTCGCGGTTCAGTTCGCCCATCACGGCGGCGCGGGTCAGGCGCACGTAGGCCGGCAGCGAGACGATGGCGATGGCGATCACGGTGTTGATCAGGCCTGGGCCGAGGATGGCGACGATGGCCACCGCCAGCAGCAGCGAGGGCAGGGCCAGCATGATGTCCATCAGGCGCATGATCACCGGGCCCAGTCGGGTTGGCGAGAAGCCGGCGAGCAGGCCGAGGAAGATGCCGGGGATCATCGAGATCAGCACCGAAGTCAGGCCGATCATCAGCGACAGCCGTGCGCCGTGCATCAGGCGCGAGAGCAGGTCGCGGCCCAGTTCGTCGGTGCCCAGCAGGAACTGCGTGTTGCCGCCTTCGAGCCAGAGCGGCGGGGTGAGCAGGAAGTCGCGGAACTGTTCGCTCGGGTCATGCGGTGCCACCCACGGAGCGAACAGCGCGCAGAACACGATGACCAGCATGAACAGCAGGCCGCCGACCGCGCCCTTGTTGCGCGAGAAGGCTTGCCAGAATTCTTTCAACGGGGATGGGTAGACCAGGCTCGGGTCGCTGGCGGGAGCTTTGGCGTTGGCATTCATGGCGTCGGCTCCGGTTAGCGTTGGTGGCGGATGCGTGGGTTGGCGAGGCCGTAGAGGATGTCCACGATGAAGTTCACCAGGATCACCAGGGTCGCCACCAGCAGGATGCCGTTCTGCACCACCGGGTAGTCGCGGCGGCCGATGGCGTCGATCAGCCATTTGCCGATGCCCGGCCAGGAGAAGATGGTTTCGGTCAGCACCGCGCCGGCCAGCAGCGTGCCGACTTGCAGGCCGAATACGGTAAGCACCGGGATCATGGCGTTGCGCAGGGCGTGCACGAACACCACGCGGGCCGGCGACAGGCCCTTGGCGCGGGCGGTGCGTACGTAGTCTTCGCGCAGCACTTCGAGCATCGAGGAGCGGGTCATCCTCGCGATCACCGCCAGCGGGATGGTACCCAGCACGATGGCCGGCAGGATCAGGTGGCGTACAGCGTCGATGAACGCGCCTTCTTCATCGGACAGCAGCGTGTCGATGAGCATGAAGCCGGTCTTGGGCGGGATGTCGTAGAGCAGGTCCAGGCGCCCGGAAACCGGCGTCCAGCCCAGGGAGACGGAGAACAGCATGATGAGGATCAGGCCCCACCAGAAAATCGGCATCGAGTAGCCGGCCAGGGAGATGGTCATCACCCCGTGGTCGAATAGCGAGCCGCGTTTGAGCGCCGCGATCACTCCGGCAAGCAGGCCGAAGGTGCCGGCGAACAGCAGGGCGGCCAGGGACAGTTCGAGGGTGGCGGGGAACAGGGTGAGGAACTCGTGCCAGACGCTGTCGCGGGTGGTCAGCGATTCGCCGAGGTTGCCCTGGGCGAGGTTGCCGATGTAGTCGAGGTACTGCTGGTAGAGGGGCTTGTCGAGCCCCAGGCGGTGCATGGCCTCGGCATGCATCTGCGGATCGACGCGGCGTTCACCCATCATTACTTCCACGGGGTCGCCTGGGATCAGGCGGATCAGCGCGAAGGTGAGCAGGGTGACGCCGAAGAAGGTCGGGATCAGCAGACCGAATCGGCGTGCGATGAAACTGAGCATGGTGTTGGGGGGCTCCTCACCGAGCGGCTACCCGTCGGATCACGACGGGCGCCGGTTTCTTATGACTTTGCCGGTTACTGGATCTGAACGTCGGCGAAGTTGTTTTTTGTCAGCGGGCTGATGGTGTAGCCCGAGATATTGCTGCGGCGCACATTGAACAGCTTAGGATGTGCCAGGGGAATCCATGGGGCCTGCTCGTGGAATATGGATGTCGCCTTTTTATAAAGTTCCGCCCGTTTTGCGTTGTCGCTGGTCTGGCGGGCTTCCTGGATCAGTGTTTCGAAGTCCTGATCGCACCAGAATGCATGGTTTTCGCCTGATTTCGCTGCCGCACAGCTCAGGTTGGGCGAGAGGAAGTTGTCCGGGTCGCCGTTGTCGCCGGCCCAGCCGCCGTAGAGCGAGAGATCGTGCTCGCCGGCCTTGATGCGCTTGATCAGCTCGCCGAACTCCAGCGTGCGGATGTCCAGGGTGATGCCCACCTTGGCCAGGTCGGACTGCAGCATCTGTGCCATTTGCGCCGCATTGGGAATGGTCGAGGAGCTGCCGTTGCGGGTGAACAGGGTCAGCTTGAGATCCTCCACGCCGGCTTCCTTGAGCAGCGCCCTGGCGCGTTCGGGATCGTGCGGCCAGTCCTGGATGTCTTTGTCATAACCCAGCAGCGTGGCAGGGTACGGGTTGATGGCCGGCGTGGCCGCGCCGGCACCATAGACGGCATCCAGCATGGCTTTCTTGTCGAACGCCAGGTTGATGGCCTGGCGCACGCGCACGTCGTCCAGCGGCTTGTGCCGGGTATTCAGGGCGACATAGGTCGTGAGCAGCGCGTCGATGCTATCGACCGCCAGGTTCTTGTCCTGTTCGAGGCCGGGTACGTCCGACGGTTTGGGGTAGAGCGCGATCTGGCACTCGTTGCGGCGAATCTTCTGCAGCCGGACGTTGGAATCCGGAGTGATGGCGAACACCAGATTGTCGATCTTCGGCTTGCCACCGAAGTAGTCCGGGTTGGCGCGGAAGCGCACCTGGGCATCCTTGGCGTAACGGTTGAAGACGAAGGGCCCGGTGCCGATGGGCAGGTTGTTGAGCTGCCCCTGCTTGCCGGCGGCCAGCAACTGGTCGCCGTACTCGGCCGAGTAGATGGAGGCGAAGTCCATCGCCATGTCGGCCAGGAACGGCGATTCCGGGTGGTTCAGGGTGAAGCGCACGGTGAGGTCGTCGAGCTTCTCCACCGACTTGATCAGCTCGCGCATACCCATGGCGTCGAAGTAGGCATAGCCGCGCGCGGAAGATTCATGCCAGGGATGCTTCGGGTCCAGCGGGCGCTGGAAGGTCCAGAGCACGTCGTCGGCGTTGAGGGCGCGCGTGGGCTTGAAGTAGTCGGTGGTATGGAACTTCACGTCCGGGCGCAGGTGGAAGGTGTAGGTCAGCCCGTCGGGGCTGACCTCCCAGCTTTGCGCCAGCGACGGCACCACCTCGGTGGTGCCTGGGCGGAAGTCCGCCAGGCGGTTGAAGACGGTCTGGCCGCTGGCGTCAGCGGTGACTGCGCCGGTGTATTGGACGATGTCGAACCCTTCCGGGCTCGCTTCGGTGCAGACCACCAGGTTCTGCGCCAGGGCGGTGCCACTGCCGAGTGCCAGCAGTAGCGGAATCAGACGCGGGATGGGCATGCTGGTTCTCCTTACAGCAGGTTGAACGGGAAGTTGCTGACCAGGCGAACCTCGTTGACGCTGCCGTCCGCCTGGTTCTGGCTGGCCAGGTGTTTCATGTAGGTCAGGCGGAAGCTGCTGCTCTTGAGTGGGCCGCCCTGCAGCGTGTAGCCGGTGGAGAGACCGAGCTCGTGGTGCTTCTCGTCGTCCATGGCACGCACGTTGTAGCCGCTCACGCCGTTGCGGTCGCCGTCGTAGTGGGTGCCGTCGATGCCCCAGCCCTTGGCGTACCACGCCATGGTGGTCAGGCCGGGCACGCCGAAGGCCGCCCAGTCGGTGCTGTAGCGCAACTGCAGGGACTTTTCGTTGGGACCGTTGTAGTCGGAGAGCAACGAGTTGGCCAGGTAGATGGCCGCGGTCTCGTGCACGTAGTCGAAGTACTCGTCGCCACGGATCTGCTGCCAGCCCAGCAGCACGGCATGGGCGCCGTGGGTGAGGGTGAAGGCGAGGCTGTAGGCATCGTTGTCGATGTAGCCGGCCTTGCGTTCGCCGGTGTCGCCGGTGTGGTAGTAGTCCAGCTTGGTGTTCAGCGCCAGGCTGGCCGGGTCGCCCAGGTCGTGGGAGGCGCCGAAGTAGTACTGGTTCCAGATGTCTTCGAAGTGCGCGCCGTAGGCGGTGAGCTTCAGCTTCTTCATCGCCTGGTAGCTGCCACCGAGGTAGCTGAAGCTGCTGCCGGTGAAGTCCTGCGCGCCGTACTCGGTTGTCAGGCCTTCATGGCCGGAGCCGGTGCGCGGGCTGGCGCGGGTGAAGCCGCCGGCCTGCACTTCAAGGCCTTCGAGCTCCTCGCTGAGCAGGCTGACACCATCAAAGGACGAGGGCAGGGCGCGGTTGTCGTTGATGTTGAATACCGGGTTCTCGGTCTGCTGGCGGCCGGCGCGCAGCACCGTATTGGAAGCGCGCAGCTTCACGTTGGCCACGCCCATCTTTGACCACTGCGGTACGGCATCCCCGTCGCTGTCGGTCAGGGTGCGCGTGCCGCCGCCAGCGATGCGTCCGTGGCCGCGCTCCAGGGCGATCTCGTTGAAGGCGGAGGCGTCCAGGCCGACGCCCACGGTGCCCTGGGTGTAGCCGGAGCTGTACTTGAGCTGGCTGCCCTGGGTCCAGGTGTAGCGGCTGTGGGTCGGTTCGGTGTAGCCGTCCTTCTTGATGTTGAAATGGAAGCTGTCCTTCATCTGCTCGCGGGCGGCGAAGTTGCGGGTGCTGAAGGTCAGACTCTGGCCTTCGACGAAACCTTTCGCGCTGGCCTGGCCCTTGACCACGACTTCACTGTCGCGGCGGGCTTCGTCCGGCGGCAGGTCGTCTTCGTCGGCCCAGGCCAGGCCCAGCGGGGCGCTGCAGATGGCCAGTGCCAGGAGGGGGCGGGTGAATACGTGATGCTGCATGAGTTGCTCCTTGTTGTTATCGGTTTTCCTAGCAACGAATGCATCCCCTCCGCCCATCGGAGAGATGGGGGAGCCGGCAGGCAGAGGGGAAGGCGGGGTGTGCCGCCCGGTCTGTGCCGGGCTGGCGTTCAGGCGGCCTTGGCCGCCGCAGTCGAGTCGGCGATCAGGGCTGGTTGGCCACGCCGTAGAAGGAGTTGCGCCCGAAGGGGCTGATCAGGAAGCCCTGCACCAATTTGCGCATGGGTTGGTAGACGGTGGAGTGGGCGATCGGGCTGATCGGCAGTTGCTGCGCGAGGAGTTGCTGAGCCTTCTGGTAGAGGGCCACGCGTTGTTCGTGGTCGGTGGTGGCCTTGGCCTGGCGTACCAGCTTGTCGTAGTCGGCGTCGCACCACTTGGAGATGTTGTTGCCATTCACCGAGTCGCAACCGTAGAGCGTGCCGAGCCAGTTGTCCGGGTCGCCGTTGTCGCCGGTCCAGCCGAACAGCGCGGCGTCATGCTCGCCGGCGTGGGCGCGCTTGATGTACTCGCCCCATTCGTAGCTGACGATCTTCGCCTTGATGCCGACCTTGGCCCAGTCGGCCTGGATCATCTCGGCCATCAGCTTGGCGTTGGGGTTGTAAGGGCGTTGCACGGGCATCGCCCACAGGGTGATCTCGGTACCTTCGGCGATGCCGGCCTTCTTCAGCAGCGCCTTGGCCTGTTCCGGATCGTAGGCCTGGCCCTTGATCGATTCGTCATAGGACCATTGGGTCGGCGGCATGGCGTTCACCGCCAGTTGGCCGGCACCCTGGTAAATCGCGTCAATGATCGCCAGCTTGTTCAGCGCCATGTCCAGCGCCCGGCGTACGTCGGTCTTGTCCAGCGGGGCGTGGGTGACGTTGTAGGCCAGGTAGCCGAGGTTGAAGCCCGGCTGCGACGGCATGTTCAGGTTCGGGTCCTGCTTCAGCGCCTCGAGGTCCGCCGGGCGTGGGTTCAGGGTGATCTGGCATTCGCCGGCCTTGAGCTTCTGCAGGCGCACCGAGGCATCGGTGTTGATGGCGAAGACCAGATTGTCGACCTTCACGTCATCGGGCTTCCAGTAATCCTTGTTGCCCTTGAAGCGGATCATCGCGTCCTTCTGGTAGCGGCTGAACACGAAGGGGCCGGTGCCGATGGGCTTCTGGTTGATCTCGCCGGGCTTGCCCTGCTGGAGCAACTGGTCGGCGTATTCGGCGGACTGGATCACCGCGAAGTTCATCGCCAGGTTCTGCACGAAGGCCGCGTCGACCTCGTTCAGGGTGAAGGTCACGGTGTGCTCGTCGACTTTGCTGACCCTGGCGATGTTGCGGTCCAGGCCCATGTCGGTGAAGTACGGGAACTCGGTGGGGTACGCCTTGCGGAAGGGTTGCTGCTTGTCGAGCATGCGGTTGAAGGTGAACAGCACGTCGTCAGCGTTGAATGCGCGGGTCGGTTTGAAATAGTCGGTAGTGTGGAACTTCACGCTCGGGCGCAGGTGGAAGGTCCAGGTCTTGCCGTCGGCGGAGGTTTCCCAGCTTTGCGCCAGGGCCGGCTGGGCTTCGGTGCCGCCGCGCTGGAACTGCACGAGGCGATTGAACAGGGTTTCCGAGGTGGCGTCGTAATCGGTGCCGGTGGTGTATTGGCCGGGGTCGAAACCCGCCGGGCTGCCTTCGGAGCAGTACACCAGAGTGGAAGCCGCGTTGGCCGCGGAGCCGGCGAGCAGCAGCCCGCCGAAGGCGAGTGCGTGCAGGGGATTACGTCGCATCTTGCGCATTGCCTGACCTCATTCTTGTTTTTCTGAGGGGCCGGCGAACCGATGGGGTTTGCAGCCGGCCTGGTCGGACTGGGCCGGATAAGGCCTATCCATTCATGGTCGGGCTGTGCCCGGCCACGCCGCGCCGAAGTTAAGTCAGGCTGAAATTAAGTTCAACTTAAAATTCAGTGGTGCTGAAAATTTTGCCGCTATGTGAATCAGGTGGCGGGATGTTCGCCGAACAGCGGAAGGGTGGTGACGGTGAGCATTTCAGCCACGCTGTCGCCGACGTTGCGCAGGCAATGACGCTTGCCGGAATCGAAGTGTACCGAGTCACCCGGACCGAGCGGGTAGGTATGGCCGTTGATCACGTAGGCAATGCGTCCGCTGAGGACGTAGGCGAATTCCGAGCCGTCGTGGGTAATGAGCTCCGATTCGTAGCCCACCGGGACCGTCACCTTCACCGCGTTCAGCTGGTTGCCGGGAAAGCTGCTGGACAGCCGTTCGTAGCTCAGCGGCTGGCCTTCAATGGTGTAGCGCACGCGCTCGCCCTGGTGCGAGTCCGGCGGGATCTGCTGCGGAGAGTCGAAGAGGGCGTTGAGCGGTACGTCCAGCGCCTTGGCGATGCTGGCCAGGGAGGACAGCGAGACGCCGGTGAGGTTGCGCTCGGCCTGGGACAGGAAGCTGGCGGTGAGGCCGGATTCGGCGGCCACCTGGCTCAGGGTCTTCTTCGCTGCGCGCCGATAACGGCGCAGGCGTTCTCCGATACGATCTGCGGACATTGGCAAGGCTCTTGTGGGACGCCGGCAGCATACCAGTGTCGTCGCCAGGTGAAAGCATCGAGCCATTAGCGGGCGGAAAATCGGTCGCAAGGGTGCCGGGCGCCGAAAAGCCTTTGACCGGAAATTTCAGTGCTGCTTAAATTCCGTGTCGTTTCATTCCTCGGGAGAGTCGCATGACATTGGGAGTAGGGGGCGTGAGCCCCGAGCAGGTGCTGGCGAAATTGCAGGCCATGACGGCCGGTGCACGCCCGATCGCGGTCGAGGAATACCAGGCGCGGATCGCGCAGTTGCAGGGCCTGATGCAGGCTCGGGAAATTGCCGCGGTATTCGTCGATGCCGGCAGCTCACTGTTCTACTTCACCGGTCTGAAATGGAGCCCGAGTGAGCGGCTGGTGGGTGCGCTGGTGCCGGCGCGAGGCGAAGTGCGTTATATCGCTCCGGCGTTCGAAAAGGGTACGGTTCGTGATTTGCAGGTGCTGCCTGGCAGTATCAGTGTGTGGGCCGAACATGAAAGCCCGTTCGCCCTGTTGGCCGGCATGCTGGTGGAGATCGAGGTGCGTGAAGGTGCGCGAGTCGGTCTTTCCCACAGTCTGCCGTTTGGCATGTATGAGCGCTTGCGCCAGGCGACAGGCACGCTGCAACTGGTAGACGCTGGCGCGCTGATCGAGCAGTGCCGGCGCTGCAAGTCGCCGGCAGAGCTGGCGCTGATGCAGCGGGCGAAGGACATGACCCTGGAGGTGCACAAGGCTGCCGCGAGCATTCTGCGCGAGGGCATCACCACCACCGAGGTGACGCGCTTCATTGAGGCGGCGCACCGGCAGGTCGGCGCACCGGGTTCGACCTTCTGCATCGTGCTGTTCGGCGAGGACAGCGCCTTCCCCCACGGCGTGCGTCAGCCGCGGCCGTTGCGTGAAGGCGACATGGTGCTGATCGACACCGGCTGCCAACTCTATGGCTACAACTCGGATATCACCCGTAGTTACGTGTTCGGTACGCCCAGCGCGCGGCAGTGCGAGCTGTGGAACCTGGAGAAGGCTGCGCAGCAAGCTGCATTCGATGCTGCTGTGCTGGGTGAGCCCTGCGAGCAGGTGGACGCCGCCGCCCGCCGTTGCCTGGAGGCCGGTGGCCTCGGGCCGGACTACGCGCTGCCGGGTCTGCCGCATCGCACCGGCCACGGTATCGGCCTGGATATCCACGAAGGTCCGTACCTGGTGCGCGGCGACCGTACGCCGCTGGACGTCGGCATGTGCTTCAGCAACGAGCCGATGATCTGCGTACCGGGGGAGTTCGGTATCCGTCTGGAGGATCACTTCTACATGACGGCGGAAGGTCCGCGCTGGTTTACCCAGCCGAGTCATTCGGTGGACGATCCGTTCGGCCTGGACGCCTGAAGTTTCTGTAGGAGCGAGCTTGCTCGCGAACAAGCCTCGCTGCGGGGACATTCGCGAGCAAGAACTGGGCGTCCGCCTCGGTCCTACGAAAAGCTGTCAGGGGCTCAGTTCAACCCGCGAAAAATTGTTCGACCCCAGCGGGCTCAGGGTGAAACCGCTCACGCCCGGCCGCACCACGGCGAACTGCTTCGGGTACGCCAGGGCGATCCACGGCGCTTCGCGCTGGTAGATCGCCAGCGCCTGGCGGTAGAGGCCCGCGCGGGCTTCCTGATCGGTGATGGCGCGGGCCTTGCGCAGCAGTTCGTCGAACTCCGCGTTGCACCAGCCCGCCTGGTTCTCGCCACTCTTCGCGGCGGCGCAGGACAGGTTCGGCGTCAGGAAGTTGTCCGGATCGCCATTGTCGCCGGCCCAACCCATGAAGATCAGGTCGTGCTCGCCCTGCTTGGCGCGCTTGATCAGCTCGCCCCATTCGAACACGCGGATGTCCGCCTGGATGCCGATCTGCCCCAGATCGCTCTGTAGCATCTGCGCGCCGATGCCGGGGTTGGGGTTGGTCGGCCCGCCGCCGGGGCGGGTCCAGATCGACAGCTTCAGGCCGGGCTTGATGCCCGCTTCCTCCAGCAACTGTTTTGCCCGCGCCGGGTCGTGGGGCCAGACCTTGAGTTGCGGGTCTGAACCCCACAGCGTCGGCGGATAAGGCGCCACAGCCAGCGTCGCAGCACCTTCGCCGAACTGCGCGCGCAGGTAAGCGTTGCGGTCGAAGGCGAGGTTGATCGCCTGGCGCACGCGCACGTCATCCAGCGGCTTGTGCCGGGTATTGATGCCGACGTAGGCGACCAGCAGCGAGTCCAGTTCCTCGATCTTCAGCTTCGGGTCCTGGCGCAGCGTGGGAACGTCGGTTGGTTTGGGGTAGACGGCGATCTGACAGTCGCCGGCCTTGACCTTCTGGATGCGCACGTTTGGATCGGGGGTGATCGCCAACAGCAGGTGGTCGATCTTCGGCTTGCCTCCCCAGTAATCCGGATTGGCGTTGAAGCGTACCTGGGCGTCCTTCTGGTAGCGCTGGAAGACGAAGGGGCCGGTGCCGATGGGCAGGTTGTTCAACTGGTCGGCCTTCTCGGCGGCGAGCAGCAGGTCACCGTACTCGGCGGAATAGATAGAGGCGAAGCCCATCGCCAGGTCGGCTAGGAAGGGCGCCTCGGGGTGTTTCAGGGTGAAGCGCACGTGGTGGTCGTCGAGCTTCTCCACCGCGCTGATCAGGCCGGGCAGCCCCATCGCCTCGGCGTAGGGGAAGCCGCGCGGGGCCAGCTTGTTCCACGGATGCTTCGGGTCGAGCTGGCGCTGGAAGCTCCAGAGCACATCGTCGGCGTCGAACTCGCGGGTCGGGGTGAAGTAGTCGGTGCTGTGGAATTTCACGCCCTGACGCAGGGCGAAGGTGTACTGCAGACCGTCGTCGCTGAT
This sequence comes from Pseudomonas sp., assembly GCF_002796985.1. Taxonomy (GTDB): domain Bacteria; phylum Pseudomonadota; class Gammaproteobacteria; order Pseudomonadales; family Pseudomonadaceae; genus Pseudomonas. The sequence goes on from NZ_PEKX01000007.1 coordinate 86,839, forward strand.
CTCCCAGCTCTCCGCCAGCGCGGGCACCACGCGGGTGCTGCCGGGGGCGAACTGCACCAGGCGCTCGAAGACCGTCTCGGCGGAGGCATCGGCAGTGGTGGCGGCGGTGTACTGGGTGATGTCGAACCCTTCCGGGCTGGCCTCGGTGCAGACCACCAGGGATTGACCAAAGGCCGGCGCGCAGCCGAGCAGGCTGGCGAGGGTCAGGCGGATGAGCGCTTTGCGCACGGCGGCTGCCGAAAGAAAGGGCCGCCGGGAAGCCCGGCGGCCACTGACCTTACTTGCCTACGCTGACGCCGTAGAACGAGTTCAGCGCGAACGGGCTGATCTTGAAGTCCTGCACCGTCTTGCGCATTGGCTGGTACACGGTGGAGTGGGCGATCGGGGTGATCGGCACCTGCTCCTTGAGAATGTGCTGGGCCTGTTTGTACAGCTCGGTGCGCTTGGCCTGATCCGGGGTGCGTTTGGCGGCGACTATCAGTTTGTCGTAGGACTTGTCGCACCATTCCGAATAGTTGTTGCCACCCACTGCATCGCAGCCGTAGAGAGTGCCGAGCCAGTTGTCCGGGTCACCGTTGTCGCCGCTCCAACCGATCAGCATGGCGTCGTGCTCACCGGCTTTGGCGCGCTTGATGTACTCGCCCCACTCGTAGGTAACGATCTTCGCCTTGATGCCGACCTTGGCCCAGTCGGACTGCAGCATCTCGGCCATCAGCTTGGCGTTGGGGTTGTACGGGCGCTGTACCGGCATGGCCCACAGGGTGATCTCGGTGCCTTCGGCGACGCCGGCCTTCTTCAGTAGTTCCTTGGCTTTTTCCGGATCGAAAGCCGGGTCCTTGATGCTGTCGTCGTAGGACCACTGAGTCGGCGGCATGCCGTTCACGGCCAACTGGCCGGCGCCCTGGTAGACGGCGTCGATGATCGCCTTCTTGTTCACCGCCATGTCCAGTGCCTGGCGTACTTCCAGCTTGTCGAATGGCTTGTGCTGGACGTTGTAGGCGATGTAGCCGAGGTTGAAGCCCGGCTGCGACGGCATGTCCAGGTTCGGGTCCTTCTTCAGCGAATCCAGATCGGCCGGACGCGGGAAGAGGGTGATCTGGCATTCGTTGGCCTTGAGCTTCTGCATGCGCACCGAGGCGTCGGTGTTGATGGCGAAGATCAGGTTGTCGATCTTCACCTCACCCTTGTTCCAGTAGTCCGGGTTGGCCTTGAAGCGGATCATCGCGTCTTTCTGGTAGCGACTGAACACGAACGGGCCGGTGCCGATCGGCTTCTGGTTGATATCGGCGGCCTTGCCCTGCTTGAGCAACTGGTCGGCGTATTCGCCGGACTGGATCGAGGCGAAGCTCATCGCCAGGTTCTGGATGAACGCGGCGTCGACTTCGTTGAGGGTGAACTTGACGGTGTGGTCGTCGACCTTCTCCACCTTGGCGATGTTCGCGTCCATGCCCATGTCGGTGAAGTAGGGGAATTCGGTCTGGTACGCCTTACGGAACGGATGGTTCTTGTCGAGCATGCGGTTGAAGGTGAACAGCACGTCGTCGGCGTTGAACTCGCGGGTCGGCTTGAAATAGTCGGTGGTATGGAACTTCACACCGGAACGCAGGTGGAAGGTGTAGGTCTTGCCGTCGTCGGATACATCCCATTTTTCTGCCAGCCCGGGGATGACCTGGGTGCCGCCGCGCTCGAACTGGGTGAGGCGGTTGAAGACCGTCTCGGCCGAGGCATCGAAGTCGGTGCCGGTGGTGTATTGGCCGGGATCGAAGCCCGCGGGGCTGCCTTCGGAGCAGTAGACCAGGTTGTTGGCGGCGTGGGCGAGCGGGGCGCTGGCGATCAGCCCAGCGGCAATCATGGCGCGGATGACGGCGTTCTTACGCATACAAACCTCTATTTATTCTGGTTGTCATCGAGGGGCAGCCTTGTGGGCTGCGTTGCGTGAAGCTATGCACGGCATGTGCCGGGCGCAAGCGGCTGACCGGGATGAGTGTAGAAGTTGTGACGCGGGTGCAAGGGAATGTCGCAATTTCGACAATGGGAACCGTGCGGTGGGGTGGCGGCGCCCCGACTCCTGGGAACGCCGCGCTGGAAGAGGCCTTGGGTGTTACGGCATCTGCACCTCGATCGTGCCGTCGGCGCTGACGGTGACCTGGCTGGTGCCGGCTTCGATTTCCTGTGCCGGGGCACCGCCGTAGCTGTCGGCTTTCATAGCCGCCATGCGCATCACTGGCATCGGGCGCGGTGCGCCAGAGGTGTTCAGGTTCAGGCTGACCAGCTTGTAGCCCTTGCCGCCGAGCGCATCGGTAAGCACCTGGGCACGGGCCTTGAAGGCATCCACGGCGCCTTTCATCAGCGCGTCTTCGTTCTTCGCGCGGGTGCCGTCGGCGATGCTGAAGTTCATGCTGCCCATCTTCAGGCTGCCCAGCAGGTCGGCGGTGAGTTGCGAGAGAGCGGCGAAGTCGGCGCTTTCCAGGCGCACTTCCGCACGCTCGCGCCAGGCGGTGATCTTCTGGCCCTTGTCGTCATACACCGGGTAGCTGTTGCGGCTGCCCAGGCTGACGGTCACGCCCTTCACCTTGCGCGCTCGTTCCAGCGCCGCGTTCAGCGCCGTGGTGGTGTCGGCCGCCAGCTTCGCCGGGTCGCTGGCCTGACCTTCGCTGAACAGGGTCACATGCATCAGGTCGTGGGCGACTTCCTGGCTGACCTCGGCGCGCAGCGAAACCTGGTTGTAGCGAGGTTCGTCTGCCAGGGCTCCCAGGCTGGTGGCGCACAGGGCGATGGCGGCGGCGATGGCGGTGAAGGGTTTCTTCAGTACAGACATGGATGACTCCTTGCTCCAGAAAAGGTCCGGGGCCACAGCTTAGTCGTAGAGGCTGTGGCGAGGACTGTCAGACCCTTTGACGAGGATTGGTTCGCAAACGGGTCAAGGGTGGGTGTCACCAATTGTTTCGGACTGAGGCGGCGGTCACAGGATGCGCTGGGGTATGCTGTGGCGCTATGCCGCATAAAGGGGAAGGGGCTCTTGGCTATACTCGCGCAAATTCCGGAATTCACCATGCGCCCACCGGTTTTCCAGCTTTCCGCCAGTCGTCAGAACCTTCTGCATCTGACGCTCATCCGTATTCTCGTGCTTGCCGCCCAGGCCGGTTCGGTCGGGCTTGCCTACAAGGCCCAGCTGATCCAACTGCCCTGGCTCGCGCTCGGCGTGACCATCGGCATCTCCCTCGTGCTCTGCCTGGGCACTGCGCTGCGTCTGCGCGGCCCGTGGCCGGTGACTGAACTCGAGTACGCCGTGCAGTTGGCCTGCGACCTGGTCATCCACAGCGTGCTGCTCTATTACTCGGGCGGCTCGAGCAACCCCTTCGTCTCCTACTACCTGGTGCCGCTGACCATTGCTGCGGCGACCCTGCCGTGGCTCTACACCATTGCCCTGGCTGGCCTCGCGCTGGCCAGCTACACGGTGCTGCTGGTGTGGTTCCACCCGCTGGAGATGGCGGCCGGGCAGCGCGACAACCTGCTGATCTACGGCATGTGGTTGAGCTTCGCCCTGGCCGCCGCGCTGATCACCTTCTTCGTCGCCCGCATGTCCGAATCCCTGCGTCGGCAGGAGCAACTGCAAGCCCAGCGCCGCGAAGAAGGCATGCGCGACCAGCAACTGCTGGCGGTGGCGACCCAGGCTGCCGGTGCCGCCCATGAACTGGGCACGCCGCTGGCGACCATGAGCGTATTGCTCAAGGAATTGCGCCAGACCAATACGGACCAGCCCATGCTGCAGGAAGATCTCGCCCTGCTGCAGGAGCAGGTCAAGCTGTGCAAGGACACCCTGCAGCACCTGGTGCGGGCCGCCGAAGCGGATCGTCGCCAGGCGGTGGAAGAACAGGGTGCCAATGAGTGGGTCGAGGCGGTGCTGCGGCGCTGGCACCTGATGCGCCCGGAAGCGAGCTACCGCTACCAGATTCTCGGCAAGGGCAAGGCGCCACGGATGACTCCGCCGACCGACCTGAGCCAGGCGCTGCTGAACCTGCTGAACAATGCTACCGACGCTTGCCCGGACGACCTGGACATCCGCATCGACTGGGATGCCGGGGAAATCTGCCTGAGCATTCGCGACCAGGGGCCTGGTGTGCCGCTGGCGATTGCCGAGCAGCTGGGCAAACCGTTCTTTACCACCAAGGGCAAGGGTTTCGGCCTGGGGTTGTTCCTCAGCCAGGCCAGCGTGACCCGCGCGGGTGGTACGGTGAAGTTGTATAACCACGAAGATGGCGGCACTCTGACCGAGTTGCGTCTGCCCAGAAGCTATGGCGTGGCCTGATCGCCGCGCCCGCGAGGAAGTACCATGAGCGAAGAAATCCTGTTCGAAGGCGAAGAGCAGCCCCACCTGCTGCTGGTGGACGACGATGCCACCTTTACCCGCGTCATGGCCCGCGCCATGACCCGTCGCGGGTTGCGGGTGTCGGTCGCCGGCTCCGCCGAGGAAGGTTTGGCCATGGCCAAGGAAGATCTGCCCGACTACGCCGTGCTGGACCTGAAGATGGACGGCGACTCCGGTCTGGTGCTGCTGCCCAAGCTGCTCGAACTGGATGCCGAGATGCGTGTGGTGATCCTCACCGGTTACTCCAGCATCGCCACTGCGGTGGAGGCCATCAAGCGCGGCGCCACCAACTACCTGTGCAAACCCGCCGATGCCGACGACGTGCTGACCGCACTGCTGTCACAACACGCGAACCTGGATACCCTGGTACCGGAAAACCCCATGTCGGTGGACCGTCTGCAGTGGGAACATATCCAGCGCGTGCTTGCCGAACATGACGGCAACATCTCCGCGACCGCCCGTGCGCTGGGTATGCACCGGCGCACATTGCAACGCAAGCTGCAGAAGCGCCCGGTGAGGCGTTAAGCGATCGATAACAGGAAGGAGCGCCAATGAGCGCTCCTTTTTATTTCCAGCCGTGCGAGCCGACCTATGACTGACAGCGCCGAGTATCGGGCTGCGAACGACGCCGTTCGCAGCCGCTTCTTCCACCGAGTCTGGCAGCTCACCGCACCTTACTGGCGCAGCGAAGAGAAGGGCATGGCCTGGCTGCTGCTGATCGTGGTGATCGCCCTGTCGCTGGTCGGCGTGGCCCTCAGCGTCTGGCTCAACAGCTGGTACCGCGACTTCTACAACGCCCTGCAGAACAAGGACCTGAAGAGCTTCATCCACCTGATGCTGATGTTCAGCGGGATTGCCGCAGTGTTCATCCTCACGGCGGTCTATCGGCTGTACCTGACGCAGATGCTCACCATCCGCTGGCGCCGCTGGCTGACGGAGAAACACTTTGCCGCCTGGCTGGGTGACAAGAACTACTACCGCCTTGAGCAGCGCGGGCACACCGACAACCCCGACCAGCGTCTTTCCGAGGACCTCAACAGCTTCACCGACACCACCCTGACGCTCGGCCTGGGCCTGATCCGCAACATCGTCAGCCTGGTGTCCTTCTCGGTGATCCTCTGGGGTGTGTCCGGCAGCATCGAGCTCTTCGGCATCAGCATTCCCGGCTACATGTTCTGGGCGGCACTGCTCTACGCCGCGGTCGGCAGCTGGCTGACCCACCTCATCGCACGTCGCCTGATCGGCCTGAACAACCGCCAGCAACGCTATGAGGCGGACCTGCGTTTCGGCCTGGTGCGGGTACGCGAGAACGCTGAAAGCATCGCCCTGTACAACGGCGAGGCCAACGAGAGCACGCGCCTGATGGGGCGCTTCCGCAACGTCTGGGGCAACTTCTGGGAACTGATGAAGGTGCAGAAGCGCCTGACCTTCTTCAGCTCCGGCTATGCCCAGATCGCCACCGTGTTTCCCTTCATCGTCGCCGCGCCGCGCTACTTCTCCGGGCAGATCCAGTTGGGCGAACTCATGCAGATCAACTCCGCCTTCGGCAACGTGCAGGATGGCCTGAGCTGGTTCATCGACGCCTACGCCAGCCTCGCCAGCTGGCGCGCCACCTGCGACCGTCTGCTGAGCTTCCGCTCTGCCATGGACGAAACCGCCCACGAGTCCGCCAACATCGACGTGCGCAAGACCGGCGACAACCTGCAACTGCACAACCTCACCCTGAGCCTGGGCAACGGTCGCGAACTGCTGCAACCCACCAGCCTGGCGTTGAATCCCGGCGAGCACGTGCTGATCGGCGGCCCTTCCGGCGGCGGCAAGAGTACTCTGCTGCGCGCGATGAGCGGCCTGTGGCGCTACGGCAGCGGCGTGGTGCAGATGCCCGACGCACGCAGCCTGTTCGTCCCGCAGAAACCCTACCTGCCGATCGGCACCCTGGCCGAGGCGCTCTGCTACCCGGAGGCGGGCGACCGGCACGCCCCCGAGCAGTTGAAGCAGGTGCTGCACCTGTGCCGCCTGGATTCTCTGGTGCCGCGTCTGGACGAGGCGGATCACTGGCAACGCGTCCTCTCCCCCGGCGAGCAGCAACGCCTGGCCATCGCCCGAGCGCTGCTCTATGCGCCGCAATGGCTGTTCCTCGACGAGGCGACGTCCGCGCTGGATGAAACCGACGAGGCCGCGCTCTACCAGGTGTTGCTGGAGGAGTTGCCGGGCGTCACCCTGGTCAGCATTGGTCATCGCGTCAGCCTGAAGCGATTCCACCCGCGTCAGTTGCGTCTGGAGGAGCATCGTTTGCAGGAGATAGAGTCGGTTTTACCCGCGTGATGGCAGTTTGATTCACTGGAATAATGTGATCCCGTTAGTGGGAAACATCTGAAAGTCTTCTCAGACAGGATGATTTCTTCTTATTTATTTACATATTTCAGTGTTTAGTCGCTGCGAAGTTTTCAATAACAGGTACCCTGTGCAACCCCGGCGGCCACCCCGTCGGGCGAATGCATTTCAACGGTACCGCTATGAAATCCCTTTCCCCGTCACGGCAGGCGCTGACCCGCTCCGACCTGAGCCTGATCAACACGCGCCGGTATGTGCTGGGTGCTGCCTGCGTGTCGCTGGTCCTCGCCGCGGCTGCCTTCGCTGGCGGGCTGTGGATCGGACGGGGGCAGGCCGAACCGGTGATGGTGCCGGTGGTGCAGTCCGACGAAGCGCCGGACGAGTCCGGCGAGCGTTTTGCAGCCGAGCGGATCGGCGAGTTGACTGGCCGCCTGCAGGTCCTGGAGAAAGACGCGGACTACCTGCTCAAGGCCGTTGACAGTCACGCGGAAATCGCCCGCAAGCTGTCCAGGGTCGATCCGGAACTGGTACCCACTCCCAAGGCCAAACCGACCACTGCACGAAGCGAGGGAGGCATCCTGCTGCCTCCCAGGGCCTGCGTCGACCCGCTGCCGGCTGCTGCCGCCGATCTGGAGCGCAACGAGCAGTCGGCCAAATGTCTGCGCCGGGTCTTCGACCTGCTGATGGACCAGGTGGCCCGCCGCAATGCCGACTTCATGGCAATTCCGGCGCGCCGCCCGCTGGAGCAGGCTCGCCTCGGTTCGCCCTTTGGCAACCGTGTCGACCCATTCAATCGCCACCTGGCGTTCCATTCCGGCCAGGACTTCTCGGCACCCACCGGAAGCCCGATCCATGCGGCCGCCGGAGGCCGGGTGATAGTGGCGGGGCCGAACCCGTCCTACGGCAATCGCGTTGAGATCGACCATGGCAATGGCCTGGTGACCCGCTACGCCCACGCCTCCAAGCTGCTGGTGAAGGTGGGGAATGTCGTGCTGCCGGGGCAGGAGATCGCCAAGGTTGGCTCCACCGGGCGATCTACCGGGCCGCACCTGCATTTTGAAGTGCTTTACCACGGCGAATTCGTCGACCCGCAGAACTTCCTTTCCCTGGGCGGCATGGAGATCGACAGCGATGGCCTGGCCACGGACTAAGCGGCCTTCCACCCGCCAACTGCTGCGCGCCGAGCACCGCCCCCACGTTCCCCGTGGCTTTGCCTGGCTGGGCTGGGCGGCGTTGATCCTGCTGATCCTGGCCGCGCTGATTTTGGCCGGCTGGCAGCTACGCGTTCGCGACGGTGGTCAGATGCGCGAGCGTATCGATGCGCTCGAGGCACAGAACGCCGAGTTGACGCAGACGCTGGAGGAAAAGCGCCTGCAAGCCGAGGAGGAGCGCGCCAACCGCGAGCAACTGATGCTGCGGATCGACGCGATGTCCGCCGAGATCAAGAAACTCAAGACCGAGCTGGCCTTCTTTCGCCAGCAGAAACCTGGCAAGTAGTACGCGCGAGGAATTGCGATGTTCAGCAGCAGTAAGAAGAAGGGCCCGCAGGTATCGGTGGACAAGTTCTCCAGCCTGCTCTCGGGCAATGTCGATCTGGTCGGCGACATGCAGTTCCAGGACGGCTTGAAGATCCTTGGCACGGTGAAGGGCAACGTCTGCCACAAGCCTGGTGCGGCGAGCCTGCTCGCGCTCAGTGCGGAAGGTCGGATCGAGGGCAACGTCAGCAGCTACGACGCACTGATCGACGGCACCATCGTCGGCGACCTCTACGTCGAGCACCTGCTGGAGCTGCATTCCAACGCGCGAGTGATCGGCAATATCCAGTACCGCCAGCTGAGCATGGAAAACGGCGCCACGGTGGACGGCAAACTGACCCGCCTGGCCGACGGCGAAGTACCTAAGCCGCTGGAACTGCCGGCTCCGGTGCGCGAAGAGGCAGCCGAAGCCTGATTTGCCCCCGCGAGGTGGGTACTTAGCTTGCTATGATTGTCGCCCCCACCGCCAAGACCCTCCCGCGCCATGCTCGCACTCCTGCTCCAGACCTTCAGCATCACAGCTCCGGTCTTCGCCATGCTGTTCCTCGGAGTGCTGTTGCGCCGTGTGGGGGCGATCAATCCGGAGTTCATCCAGACAGCGTCGGCGTTGGTGTTCAACGCCACCATGCCGGCGATGCTGTTCCTCGGTATCTACCACTCCGACCTGCACAGTGCGGCGCGGCCGGAAGTGTTGCTGTACTTCTGCGCGGCGACCCTGGTGGGCTTCCTGCTGGCCTGGGGCTGGGCTGCCTGGCGGGTGCCGCGCGAGGAGCGCGGCGTCTACGTGCAGGGCTCGTTCCGCGGCAACAACGGCATCATCGGCCTGGCGCTGGCCACCAGTCTCTACGGTGAGCACGGCCTGGCGCTGGGCTCGGTCCTCGCCGCCCTGGTGATCCTCTGCTACAACACGCTGTCCTCGGTGGTGCTGGCGATCTACAGCCCGAGCATGAAGTCCGACCCGCTGAGCATCGCCCGCAACGTCATCTGCAACCCGCTGATCATCAGTGTGCTGGCGGCGCTGCCGTTCTCCTGGTTCGGCATCGGCCTGCCCAAGTGGCTGCTGACCTCTGCCGACTACTTCGCCCAAATGACTTTGCCGCTGGCGCTGGTCTGCATCGGTGGGACCCTGTCGCTGGCCTCCCTGCGCGAGAGTGGCGGGCTGGCGATCAGCGCGAGCCTGATGAAGATGGTCTGGCTGCCACTGATCTGCACCTCCGTCGCCTGGTCGCTCGGCTTCCGTGGTGCCGAGCTGGGCATACTCTTCCTTTATTTCGCCAGCCCCACGGCGGCCGCCAGTTACGTTATGGCCCGCGCCGCCAATGCCAACCACGAACTGGCGGCGTCGATCATCGTCATCACTACCCTGGTGGCGGCGCTGACTACCAACGTCGGCATCTTCGTGCTGCAGTGGGGCGGCTGGATGTGACTCGGCGCCAGTCGAGATTCTTCCAATTGCTATTGCGCCAAAAGCTATTCGGCTTGTAGGACATTTCCGAAAGATCGCTCTGCATCCCCGCGCCGCGCAAAGCCCGTTCCGCGCGCCGATAAGACCGGTTACATTTGGCCCCTCGCTATGCACGATCAAGGAATGTTCATGCAGCTCACGCGCCGGATGGTTCGTGCCGTCTTCTATCTGTCAGCCAGTTTCCTGGCTGCGGCGGCCGTTGCCGAGCCCCGCGCGGAGCTCTCGAGCCCCAGCGCCGGCTGGCGCTATTCCGGCCTGACCGATGATCCCAGTGTGCCCCGCGTGGCCTACCCCACGCCGCCCATCGACCGTGGCGGTTCGCGTGGGCGCAGCCTGATCGAAGGCCATCTGCGCGAAGTGGCCGGCATCGACCGCGCCCAGCGCCTGGTGGTCAACGGCAACCCGCTCCCCCTCTATACCGACGGCGAAGGCAAGTTCGTCCGCCCCTACAACTTCGGTGCCGGCAGCAACAGCGTTGAGGTGGCCAGCGCCGAGGGCAAATCCCTCAAGCGCATCCAGTTCTATGAAGCCAACAACCACCGGGTCGCACCGCGTCTGCGCCTGGCGCTGGGCTGGAACGACCCCAAGGCCGAGCTCGACCTGCATATCGTCACGCCCGACGGCCAGCATGCTTTCTGGGCGCGGCCGCGCCTGAGCAACGGCGGCGGCCTTGACCCGGACGGCGTCGACGGCCCCGGGCCGGAAATGTTCACCCTGGCTGCGCCGCTGCACGGCACCTATCTGGTCTACGTGAACTACTGGGGCAACTACAACGCCAGCCAGGGTTACAACTTCCAGGAAGGCAATCACGAGCAGGATGTGATCACCGCCGAGATCAACCTGGTGTTCAACGAAAATACCGTCAACGAGAAGCGCGAGACCTTCGTGGTGCCCATGCGCACCATCGGCGATCTGGTGCTGGTGAAGACCTTCAACTACTGAATTCGCCCCTCGCAGGGATGACACGGGACAAGCGATCCATGAGCGACAATACGCCCTCCAGCAGCCAAGACAGCACCCCTTCGCCGACACCGGCCCAGGCCCCGAGCCGTGGTCCGCTGATCGCCATCGGCGCGCTCGCCGCCGCGCTGGTCGCCGGCGGCCTGGCCTTGGCCTTCGGCCTGATCCCCGCCTTCCATTCCGCGCCGGTGGGCACCCTGGAAGCGCCGGAAAGCCCGGAAGTGGTCCGCGACCTCAAGCGCCCGGACGCGCTGATCGAGAGCGCATCCCTCAGCCAGTTGCCCAAGGCCGTGCTGGAAGTGCCACTGCTGCGCGACGTGCTCACCGAGGACTTCGTCTTCTACTACGAGAACAACGCCGACCGCCTGGGCCTGACCGGCACCCTGCGGCGCATCGTCTACGAACACGACCTGACCCTGAAGGACAGCGTGATCGAGGAACTGCTCGATCAGCCAGCCCAGGTCGCTCTGTGGCGCGGTGCTGATGGCCGTCTGCGCGATTTCATGGTGGTGCTCAAGCGCGGTGGTCTGGCGAAGGTGCTGGAGCCGCTAGCCAAGGTCGCGGCCGACGATACCCAGCTGAAGAAAGTCTCGGAAATCCAGGTGAAGGGCAGTGCCACACCGCTCTACAGCTTGCGCTACGGCGCTGAGAAGACCCTGCTGTTCGCCTCCCATGGCGACCAGATGCTGGTGCTGTCGAACCCGAAGATGCTCTTCACCGCCGCCGGCTACGACGACCTGGGCGAGCCTGACGCCGCCGTCGCCAAGGACCTGGGCGCCGCGCTGGAAGGCGAACCGCTGTTCGCCAAGGACTTCGCCCTGGAGCCGCGCGGCGAGCTGCAACAGCGCATCACCCTGGGCGCTGGCGTGCTCGCCATGGGCTACCAGCGCTTCATTCCGACCTTCGCCGGCGTGCGCTTCGAGCAGGGCAAGGACGGCTGGCACAGTTACCTGGCGCTCAATGAAGTGGCCCGCCAACCGGACCTGGATTTCACCCCCGTTTGGCAGGCCATGCCGATGGGCGCCAGCGCCTGCGTCGCGCTGCCGGTCACGCCCGGTCTATACGACAGCATGCTGGTGAAGCTGGGCGCAGAGCAGAAGATGGCCGCGTCGTTCTCCGAACACCTATCCGGCGCCGCCGGCCTGTGCTGGTACCCGGAGTCGCGCCTGCACTCGCCGCTGCTCGCGGTTAAGCTCGACGCACCCGCCAGCCCCGAGCTGGATGAGGAACTGGGCAAGCTGTTCAGCGGCATGATCGGTGCCTACGAGGCCAATGTGGAAGGAGGTTCCTTCCCGGTGGACAGCCGCGCCGAGGGCGATGGGCGACTCTGGCAGCGCCAGGTCAGCTCGCGCTTCGGCCAGTATCCGGCCAGTGAGGCGGAGAATCCCGATCAGGTCAGCGGCAACGGCTTCTTCCGCGTCAGCCTGCTGCGCGATGGCAACACCCTGCTGTTCTCCATCGACGACAAGCTGCTCGACAAGGCCCGCAACACCCTGGCCAAGCGTTACCCGCCGCTATCCGACGTGCTGCCGAAGGATGCCCTGGTGCCCGCCTACCTGGCACCCAAGACGCTTTCCGCACTGCTCCAGCGCGAGACCCTCGACAGCCTGCCGCAGGACCTCGAACCGGTGTTCCGCAACGCCGCCGACACGCTGCTCCTGCCGCGCCTGAAGACCCTCGCCGGCAACGGCTCCTACGCCCTGACCCTGCCGGCCGGCAGCGAACCCAGCGGCGAGTGGGAGTGGCTGCCGCTGGAATGGAAGGCGCTGTGATCCGCAAACCCTTCACGCTGCTGGCTGCTCTGCTGGTCGCCACGTTGGCGCACGCATCGGAGCCGGCGCTGGATGCGCAGCAGACCCAGGTGTTCCGCGCCTGGTTCGTGCGCATCGCCGAGGAGCAGCTGCGCCGCGGGCCGAATCCGCGCTGGTACCAGCAGGATTGCGCCGGCCTCGTGCGCTTCGCCGCCAACGAGGCGCTGAAGGTGCACGACGCCAAGTGGTTGCGCGCCAATGGCCTGTCCAATCGCTACCTGCCGCCGGAGCTGGAACTGTCCGATGGGCAGCGCAGTCTCGCGCAGACCTGGCAACAGGGCGGCGGCAAGACCGGCCCCTACGTCAACGCGATCAAACTCATTCAATACAACAGCCAGCTCGTTGGCCGCGACCTCAACCAGGCGCGCCCCGGCGACCTGATGTTCTTCGACCAGGGCGATGACCAGCATCTGATGATCTGGATGGGCCGCGACATCGCTTATCACACCGGCACTCGTACGGCGACCGACAACGGCATGCGCTCGGTCAGCCTGCAACAACTCATGACATGGAAGGACACCCGATGGATACCCGACGAATCCAATCCCAACTTTATCGGCGTCTATCGCTTGTCCTTCCTGACCCGATGACCGCGCTGCGCGGCATTGCCGCTGCCCTGGCCTGCGCCGGCCTGCTCGCCGCCGCACCCGCAATCGTGCAGGCGGACGACGACGTTCCGGCGAGCGGCTATTCGCCCATGGCCGGCGAGTCGTTCTTCCTGCTCGCCGACTCGAGCTTCGCTTCCGACGAGGTGGCCAAGGTGCGCCTGGAAGCGCCGGGCCGCGACTACCGTCGCTACCGCATGGAGCCCTACGGCGGTGCGGACATCCGCGTCTACCGCATCGACAAGCCGCTGGACTTCCTCAAGCGCCAGAAGAACCTGCACCGCGTGCTGTCCGAAGGGCAGTTCAAGGGCGAGGGCTTGTCCAACACCCTGGCCTACCTGTGGGACAACTGGTACCGCAAGTCGCGTCGGGTGATGCAGCGGACCTTCTCCTACGAGTCGCGCCAGCAGGTCACCGAGGTGGTGCCCGAGCTGAAGATGGGCAATGCCATCAAGGCGCCGACGCCCTACGACGCGCAGCCGCAGTACGCGCCGATTCCCGGCTTGCCGATGGTCAGCCAGTTCCGCTATCCGCTGTGGGATGCCAAACCGATCCAGCCGCCGAAGGAAGTCACCCTCGCCGGCTCCTCCAGCGAGTTCATCAACGTCGCGCCGGGCAACGTCTACGTACCACTGGGCAAGCTGAAGCCCGGCCTGTACCTGGTCGAAGCGCTGGTCGGCAAATACCGCGCGACCACCGTGGTGTTCGTCTCCAACAGCGTGGCGGTGAGCAAGATCGCCGGCAATGAGCTGCTGGTGTGGACCGCGCGCAAGCATGAAGGCACGCCGGTGGGCGGCGCCAAGGTGCTGTGGACCGACGGCCTGGGTGTGATGAGCAGCGGCAGCAGCGACGCCGACGGCTTGCTGCGCCTGCAGCACATCAGCCCCGAGCGCTCCTTCGTGATCGGCGAGGACGAGGAGGGCGGCGTCTTCGTCGCCGAGAACTTCTATTACGACAGCGAAATCTACGACACCAAGCTCTACGCCTTCACCGACCGCCCGCTCTACCGTCCGGGCGACTGGGTGTCGCTGAAGATCGTCGGCCGCGAGTTCAAGAACTCCCGTGAGTCGCAGTCGCCGCAGAGCGCGCCGCTGCGCCTGTCGGTGATCGACGCCGCGGGCACCACGCTGCAGACTCTGGACCTCAAGTACGACGCCAGGAGCGGCACCAACGGCCGCTTCCAGCTGCCGGCCAACGCCGTTGCCGGCGGTTACGAACTGCGCTTCGACTACCGCGACCAGACCTACAGCAGCGCCTTCCGCGTCGCCGAGTACATCAAGCCGCACTTCGAGATTTCCCTCGACCTGGCCAAGCCGGATTTCAAGACCGGCGAGCCGGTGAAAGGCAACCTGATCCTGCTCTACCCGGACGGCAAGCCGGTGGCCAATGCCCGCCTTGAACTGAGTCTGCGCGCCCAGCAGTTGTCCATGGTGGACAACGAACTGCAGTACCTCGGCCAGTTCCCCGTGGAGCTGACCAGCGCACAGATCACCACCGACGCCCAGGGGCGCGCGGCGCTGGACCTGCCGGCGGCGGAGAAGCCCAGCCGCTACATGCTTACCGTGTTCGCCAGCGATGGCGCCGCGTACCGCGTGAAGACCAGCAAGGAAATCCTCATCGAGCGTGGCGCCGCGCGCTACCGCGTGAATGCGCCGCAGCGCTTCAGCGCCGCCGGTGACAAGGTCGAGTTCAGCTACGCCGCCGAACAGCAGACGCAGATCCAGCCGACCGCCTACCGCTGGCTGCGCCTGGAAGACCGCAGCAGCGGCGACGGCGCAGTGGCCGACGGCAAGTTCGCCATCACCTTCGACAAACCCGGCACCTACAGCGTTGAGCTGCGCGACAAGGCCGGCCAACTGCTCGGCGGCACCGGCCACTCGGTCAGCGGTGATGGCGTGAAGGCCGTGCCGGGCACCGTGGAAATCGTCCTCGACAAGGCCGAGTACCAGGCGGGTGAAGAAGCGCTGGCGCTGATCACCTTCCCCGAGCCGGTGGACGACGCGCTGCTGTCGCTGGAGCGCGACAAGGTCGAGGCCACCGCGCTGCTGTCCAAGGGCGGCGACTGGCTGAAGCTGGAGAAGCTCAACCCGACCCAGTACCGCGCACGCATTCCGGTGAAGGCCGAGTTCTCGCCGAACCTGACCTTCTCCGTGCTCTACACCCGCAGCGGCGACTACAGCTTCCAGAACGCCGGCATCAAGGTCGCCGTGCCGCAGGTGGAGATCGCCGTCAGCACCGACAAGGAACGCTACGAGCCGGGTGAGACGGTTACCGTCAACCTCGACACCGCCTACGCCGGCAAGCCGGTCTCCAGCCACCTCACCGTGAGTGTGGTGGACGAGATGATCTACGCGCTGCAGCCGGAGATCGCCCCGGGCATCGACCAGTTCTTCTACCACCCGCGCCGCAACAACGTGCGCACCAGCGCCAGCCTCGCGTTCATCAGCTACGACGTGGCACTGCCCGGCACGCCCAGCGCGCCCGGCCGCGCCAACCGCAGCGAGCGTGGCGTGAAGGTGCTGGAGCGCCCGCGCCGCGAGGAAGTCGACACCGCCGCCTGGGAGCCGGAGCTGGTCACCGACGCCAACGGCAAAGCCCAGTTCAAGTTCCGCATGCCCGACTCCCTGACCCGCTGGCGCATCACCGCCCGCGCCATGGATGACCAAGGGCAGGTCGGCCAGAAGAAGCAGTTCATCCGCTCCGAGAAGCCGCTGTACCTGAAATGGAGCGGCCCGAAACGCTTCCGCACTGGCGATGCGCCTGACCTCGGCCTGTTCGTCTTCAACCAGGGCGAGCAGGACGCCAAGGCAGAGCTGCTGATCCGCGCCAACGGTACGGAGAAGACCCAGGCGCTGGACCTCAAGCGCGGCGTCAACTACATCGCCCTGCCGCCACAGCCGCTCAGCGATGGCGACTGGAGCGTCGAGCTACGCCAGGACGGCAAGGCACGCGACAGTCTCGGCGTGCACTTCAGTCTGGTGGCGGACAGCTGGCAAGTACTGCAATCCAGGCCGCTGCAGGTCAACGCGCAGAACACCCCGCTGCAGTTGCCGGCGGATGCCCGCGACGTCAGCCTGCGCCTGGATGACAGCGCCCAGGCCCTGCTGCGCGGCAACCTCGACTCGCTGCTCGATTACCCCTGGGGTGGCGTCGAGCAGACCGCTAGCCAGTTGCTGCCGCTCAGCGTCGCGTACCCGATGCTGGCCAACGGCGAGCCGCGCGTGCGCGACCGCCTGCGGCTGATCATGCAGACCAGCCGCCTGCGCCTGGTGCAGATGGCCGGCCCGGACGCCTACTTCACCTGGTGGGGTGGCGAAGACTACGACGCCTTCCTTACCGCGTACGCCTACTACGCCGACTGGCACGCCAGTCGCGCGCTGGAAATCCAGCTGCCGCCGGACCACTGGCAGCGCGTACTGGAGCTTTACTCCGCACGCGCCAGCGCCACACCGTTGCTGCAGCGCGCACTGATCCTGGCCTTCGCCCGCGACATGAAGTTGCCGGTGCAGACCCTGGTCAGCGGCCTGCTCACCGACCTGGAGAACGCCGGCAAGGGCGAGGCGGCGAAGTCGGTGAACGACTTCGACAGCGACGACAGCCTGGTCATGGGCCAGCCGGATTCCGAGCTGGGCCTGGCGGTGGCACGTGTACTGACGGCCAGCCTGGCCGAGCAGAACAAGGTCGCGCTGCCGCAAGGTTTCGCCAAGCAACTGGATGGTGCGCGCCTGAAGCTGAACACCAGCGACCAGCCGTTCGCCCGTGCCGTGCAGCTCTATAGCGGTACCGTCGATGCCAGCCGTGCCCGCGCACTGCTGCAGAGCCTGGCGCCGCAGCAATCCACCGTCGAACGCGCTCTGGCGCTGACCTGGATGCAGCGCGCCGTGGCCGATGCCCCGGCTGCCGAGCTGCCCAAGCCGGTCGCGGGCTGGAAGGAAAGCCACAGCACCACCGGCGATGCCTTCTGGCAATGGCAGGGCAATGACGTGCCTGCGCAGTTGGACCTGAGCGCCGCGCCGTCGCGACCGCTCAACGCTTCCGTGACCTTCCGCAGCGCCGAAGCGCCGGCCAGCCAGCTGCCGGTGACCATCAAGCGCCGCCTGCTGCGCCTGGTGCCGGGCGAGGACGCCTTCGCCTTCAGCGCCGAGGAACTGGGTGACAAGCCGCTGTCCAGCGACGAGCTGTACCTGGACGAAGTGACCCTGACCACCGAGCAGGCACAAGCCCTGCGGTACGGCATGCTGGAAGTGCCGCTGCCGCCGGGCGCGGACGTCGAACGCACCACCTGGGGCCTGCAGATCAGCGGCCTGGGCGGCGTCGAGGCGACCAGCCTGGAGCGCGCGCGCAACGAACCGGGTGACCTGTTCTATGGCGTGCCGGTGGACACTCTGGGCGGCGAGCTGCGCTTCCGCCATCTGGTGCGCTTCTCGCAGAAGGGCGAGTTCGTCCTGCCGCCGGCGCGTTACCAGCGCCTCTACGCGCCGCAGGAGCAGGCGCTGGAGCAGAAGCCGGCCCTGGCGAAGATCAAGGTTCAGTAATCGATGCGCGCGCGTCTGGCCGGGCTGATCCTGCTGTTGCCGCTCTGGGCTTGTGGAGCTTCTGCTCTGGCACAGGAGCAGGCGGCGCAGCTGGCCTGGCGCACGACGCAGGGCGACGAACTGTTGCGGCTCGGGCCGCAGCAGATGCTCGATCGCCAGCCGTTGCCGGCCGACCTGCACGCTCCGCTGGGCAGCCTGTGGAAGCTGTTCGTCTATGCCTGGCTCATCGATACCGGCCAGCATGAACTGGCCTACCAGTGCCATGGCGGAAGCAAGGAAGAGGTCTATTGCTGTTCGGCAGGGCAGAGCATCGAGCGCGATGCCGCGCTGGTGAAGTCCTGCGGCCTGTACTTCCAGCCGCAGCGCCTGGGAATTGATGGTTCGGTCTGGCAACAATACTGGCAGGCGCGCCACGCGCCGGCCTGGATCGCCCAGCTGGAAAAGCTGGCGCCGCAGACCGAAGTACCGGTCGCCGAGCTGCTCGATCAACTGCAGCACCTGCCGGCCCAGGAACAGGCGCGCAAGGTGCTGCTCGATGTCAGCCTTGCCGCCGACGACGGCCGCGCACCCGCCGCGCTCGGTGGACGCCTGCGGGTGAAAACCTGGAGTTGGGATGAAGGCGGCCAGCGTGAGGGTGGCTTCGCCGGTTGGCTGGTCGATGGCACTCCGCTGTGGGCGCGCGGGCCGGGCACCAGCAAGACGGTGCTGGCCAAGTACGGCAATGCCATCGGTGCCGCGCTGCCGGCACCGTGGCCTCGCGATCCGGGGCGTTGCGTCGAGGTGGGGCTGTTCAGCCGCTATCCGCTGAAAGAAGTCTACGGCGCACGCAATCAGCCCGCCGCCGAAGGCTTGCTGGCCGGCCGGCAGAATGTGTTGTTCGCCAATGGCGTTCGGCTCGACGTGAACAGCAGCGGCGACCTTTTCCTCGAACGCGATGCGCAGGGGCCCCGCCTGACTGCCCGCCTGTCCCGCGAGGAGTACGTCGCCCGCGTGCTCGACCGCGAAGCTTCCTCCACGCCGCCGGAGGCGGCCAAGGCGCTGGCGGTGACCATCCGCACTTATCTGTTGCAGAACGGCGCCCCGCGCGGCGACTGCCTGAATATCGACGACAGCAGCCAGCGCCAGCGTGTGGCGCCGCGACCGGCCAGCGAGGCGGCGCGTGGCATCGCCGCCTGGACTGCCGATCTGGTGCTGGCGGGTGGCACCGTCACCTATCACTCGGACGAGGCGGGGCAGTCGAAGCTGTCCTGGCGCGATGCCCAGGAGCAGGCCGCCAAGGGCCTGCGCTATGACGCGATCCTTGCCCGCGCATTCCCGCGCACCAGCCTCAGCCGTTGGAGCAACCCGACCGCCGCCTGCCAGCCGCTACCCGAGGCCGAGCGCTGGCTGAAGGCACAACGGCGCGACTGGCGCCCGCGCCTGGAAACCGAGGCCGGTTATGAGGAGCTGCAGTCCTTCGCCGTGTGCCGCCTGAGCAGTGGTCGGCCCTACGTTGACCGCGAACGCCAGCGCATCTACGTGCGTGGCCTGTACTCCCAGCAGGACCGCCTCGACCTGGCTCATGAATACCTGCACCTGGCCTTCCAGGCGCACCCCAATGGACAAGACGAGGGCTACGTGGAAAGCCTGGCCCGTCGCCTGATACTGGAATGATCAGCATGAAACTCGCCCACGCGCTCCGCCTGTCCCTGCTCGCCAGCCTGATCCCGCTGGGCGCGCAGGCTGCCGAATCGCCGATCAGCCTGGATACCCCGCTGGGCGGCTGGCGCTCGGGCGATGGCGACAAGGCCGACTTCCGGCAGACGGTGAACTACCCGGCGTCCTCGGTGAACTCGCGGGAGGACCAGTCCGATACCGCGCGCATCCGTGGCGAAATCCGTGGCTTGCCCAAGGACAGCAAGGAGCCGGCGCGTCTGGTGGTGAACGGTGTGGCGATGCCGATGCGGGTCGAAAGCGATGGCAAGTTCGACCGCCCGTTCGCCTTCCCGGCGGGCTCCAACAGCGTCGAAGTCGTCAGTCCGGACGGCCAGCAGCGCAAGCGCGTGCAGTTCTACCATGGCGGTGGTGGCGGCGAAGTGGCGGCCAAGCTGCGGGTCATGCTGTCCTGGGATTCGGACAACACTGACCTTGACCTGCACCTGGTGACGCCCGATGGCGGGCATGTCTGGTACGGCAATCGCTCGCTGCCCAACGGCGCGGCCCAGGACGTCGACGTGACCACCGGCTATGGCCCGGAAATCATCGCCAGCCCGACTCCGCTCAAGGGCCAGTACCTGGTCTACGTGAACTACTACGGCGGCGGCTGGAGCTCGGATGAGAGCTCGGGCGACGTGAATGCGGCCAAGCCACTGACCACGGCGCAGGTGACCATCGTCACGGAGGAGGGGACGGTGAACGAGAAGCAGGAGTCCTTCCTGATCCCCATGCGCCAGCCGGGCGAGCTGACGCTGGTGAAGCGGTTCAGTTACCCGTAATGACACGAGCGCTTTCGTAGGAGCGGACTCCGTCCGCGATGGCTACCGGCGCGAGGCGAATCTTTCGCGGACAAGGTCCGCTCCTACAGGATCACGCCACGCTCGGTTTGTAGGGCGGATAACCCGTTCCGGGTTATGCGCCCTACGCACAAGCGCCCGCTCTGGCTCTTGAGGTCTTCCAGAGAAGTCTCCGCACGCTCCGGAGTGCCCCTTTCAGGAGGCCGAAGGTGATCGGAATTTCAGGGGGAGAGCGGCATGGATGCCGCGCAAGCCGCGATTGGCCAGGGATGGCCCTTCGCGGCGGCCCTCTGAAATTCCGAAGAACAGAGGGTACTTTTCGCGAAGCGAAAAGCCGGATGTAGGGGCGAGACCTTTTGGTTCCTTTTGGGGCGTTTGCCAAAAGGGACTCGCCCGAGGGGGCGAAACACACTGTCCACGCGCACTCCGAAGCGGCGCGGAAACACCAACCGCTAAGCGGCGAAGAGCTTGGTGCCAGAGAGGTCAGCCCTTCTGATCCGCCTGCCAAGCGTCGATCACTTCCTGCGCCGCACGGAAGGCGTCGATAGCCGCCGGAACACCGGCGTAGACCGCGCAATGCAGCAGCGCTTCGCGAATCTCTTCCACCGTGCAGCCGTTGTTCAGCGCGCCGCGCACATGGCCTTTCAGCTCCTGCGGGCACTTGAGCGCGGTCAGCGCAGCCAGGGTGATCAGGCTGCGGGTCTTGAGCGGCAAGCCTTCGCGGTTCCACACGCCGCCCCAGGCGTGCTCGTTGACGAAGTCCTGCAGCGGCTGGGTGAACTCGGTGGCGTTGCCCAGGGCGCGGTCGACGAAAGCGTCGCCCATCACTTCGCGGCGGACCTGCTCGCCGGCCTTGCGGTTGTCGTGGCTCATTCTGGCTCCTTCAGAGACCTTCCAGGCGCACCGGCGCGGTGCCGGAGCGCAGCATGTTGAGTTGTTCGGCGGCCGCCTTGGAGACATCGATGATCCGCCCACGGCCGAACGGCCCGCGGTCGTTGATGCGCACCACGACGCTGCGGCCGTTATCGAGGTTGGTCACTTTCACCCGCGTGCCGAAGGGCAGGGTGCGATGTGCGGCGGTCAGGGCGTTCTGGTTGAAGCGCTCACCGCTGGCGGTGCGTTTGCCATGGTGCGCCTTGCCGTAATAGGACGCGGTGCCTTCGGCGCGGTAGCCGCGGCCGGAGACATCCGAGTCGCTGTCATAAGACGTGGTGCTACAGCCGGCCAGCAGGGCCAGGCAGCCGACGAGAGCCATGGGTCGCAGCATCGAACCTCCGGACGAAAAAACGCCGGGCAAGCCCGGCGTTATTGAAGTGTGGGCTCAGCCTTCGAGCTTCTTCTTCAGCAGTTCGTTCACTTGCGCCGGGTTGGCCTTGCCCTTGGCGGCCTTCATGGCCTGGCCGACGAAGAAGCCGAACATCTTGCCGCGCTTGGCTTCGTCGCTGGCGCGGTACTGCTCGACCTGCTCGGCGTTGGCCGCCAGCACGTCGTCCAGCAGCTTCTCGACGGCGCCAGAATCGGTGTTCTGCACCAGGTCCTTGGCCTTGATGATCTCGTCGGGCGAGCCTTCACCTTCGGCCAGGGCGGCGAACACGGTCTTGGCTGCCTTGCCGTTGATGGTGCCGTCCTTCAGGCGCAGGATCATGCCGCCCAGGTGCTCGGCGGAAACCGGTGACTGTTCGATTTCCAGGCCGTCCTTGTTGAGCAGGCTGGAGAGCTCGCCCATCACCCAGTTGGCGGCCAGCTTGGCGTCGGCGCAGATGGTTTCTACCTGCTCGAAATAGTCGGCCATCTCACGGCTGGCGGACAGCACGCTGGCGTCGTAGGCGGACAGACCGTACTGGCTCTCGAAGCGCTCGCGCTTCTGGTCCGGCAGTTCCGGCAATTGGCCGCGCAGTTCTTCGAGGAAGCTCTGCTCGATCACCACCGGCAGCAGGTCCGGGCAGGGGAAGTAACGGTAGTCGTTGGCTTCTTCCTTGCTGCGCATGGAGCGCGTTTCGTCCTTGTTCGGGTCGTACAGGCGGGTTTCCTGCACGACCTTGCCGCCGTCCTCGATCAGCTCGATCTGGCGCTGCACTTCGTGGTTGATCGCCTTCTCGATGAAGCGGAAGGAGTTCACGTTCTTGATCTCGGCGCGGGTGCCGAACTCGGCCTGGCCCTTTGGGCGCACCGAGACGTTGCAGTCGCAGCGCAGCGAGCCTTCGGCCATGTTGCCGTCGCAGATGCCCAGGTAGCGCACCATGGCGTGGATCGCCTTGACGTAGGCCACGGCTTCCTTGGCGCTGCGGATGTCCGGCTCGGAGACGATCTCCAGCAGCGGAGTACCGGCGCGGTTCAGGTCGATGCCGCTCATGCCATGGAAGTCTTCGTGCAGGCTCTTGCCGGCGTCCTCTTCCAGGTGCGCACGGGTAATGCCGACGCGCTTGACGGTGCCGTCTTCCAGGGTGATGTCAAGAAATCCCTTGCCGACGATGGGATGGTCCATCTGGCTGGTCTGGTAGCCCTTGGGCAGGTCCGGGTAGAAGTAGTTCTTCCGGGCGAACACGTTGCGCCCGGCGATCTCGGCGTTGATTGCCAGGCCGAACTGGCAGGCCATGCGCACGGCCTCCTGGTTCAGTACCGGCAGGGTGCCGGGCATGGCCAGGTCAACCAGGCTGGCCTGGGTGTTCGGGGCGGCGCCGAAGGTGGTGGCGCTACCGGAGAAGATCTTCGATTGGGTGGAGAGCTGTGCGTGGATTTCCAGCCCGATCACGGTTTCCCATTGCATGTGTGTCGTCCTCAGAATCCAGCCGGGGCTTGTTTGTGCCAGTCGGTCACCAGTTGGTACTGGTGCGCGACGTTGAGCAGGCGGCCTTCCTGGAAGTACGGCGCGAGCAACTGGACACCCACCGGCAGACCGTCGACGAAGCCCGCGGGCATGGACAGGCCCGGGATGCCGGCGAGGTTGGCGGTGATGGTGTAGATGTCTTCCAGGTACTGGGCGACCGGGTCGTTGTTCTTCTCGCCCCGTTTCCAGGCCGGGTTCGGCGTGGTCGGGCCGAGGATCACGTCGACTTCGGCGAAGGCGCTGGTGAAATCGTTCTTGATCAGGCGGCGAATTTTCTGAGCTTTCAGGTAGTAGGCGTCGTAGTAACCGGCGGAAAGCGCGTAGGTGCCGACCATGATGCGGTTCTTCACTTCAGCGCCGAAGCCTTCGGCGCGGGAGCGCTTGTACAGGTCTTCAAGGTTCTGCGGGTCTTCACAGCGGTAGCCGTAGCGAACACCGTCGAAGCGCGACAGGTTGGAGCTCGCTTCTGCGGGCGCGATCACATAATAGGCAGGGATCGCGTGCTGCATGTTCGGCAGGGAGATCTCCTTGACCACCGCGCCGAGCTGCTTGAGCTGTTCGACCACCTTCAGCACCGCGTCGGCGATGCGGCTGTCCAGACCGGCGCCGAAGTACTCCTTCGGCAGGCCGATGCGCAGGCCGGTCAGCGGCTTGGCCAGGGCGGCCAGGTAGTCGTCCACCGGCTGGTCGACGCAGGTGGAGTCCTTCGGATCGAAGCCGGCCATGGCGCCGAGCATCAGTGCGCAGTCCTCTGCGGTGCGGGCCAGCGGGCCGCCCTGGTCGAGGCTGGAGGCGTAGGCGATCATGCCCCAGCGGGAAACCCGTCCATAGGTGGGCTTGATGCCGGTGAGGTTGGTCAGCGCGGCCGGCTGGCGGATCGAGCCGCCGGTGTCGGTGCCCGTGGCGGCCGGGATCAGGCGTGCGGCCACGGCGGCAGCGGAACCGCCGGAGGAGCCGCCCGGAACGCGGGAGGTGTCCCAGGGGTTCTTCACCGGGCCGTAATGGCTGGATTCGTTGGCCGAGCCCATGGCGAATTCGTCCATGTTCAGCTTGCCCAGGCTCACTGTGCCGGCGTCCGCCAGGCGCTCGACGACGGTGGCGTCGTACGGCGAGACGAAGGCGTCGAGGATCTTCGAGCCGCAGCTGGTGCGCACGCCCTGGGTGCAGAACAGGTCCTTGTGGGCGATCGGTGCGCCCAGCAGGGCCCCGGTCTCGCCTTTGGCGCGCCGCTCGTCGGCCGCCTTGGCCTGGGCCAGGGCGCTTTCCTCGGTGACGGTGATGAAGCTGTTCAGCTGCGGGTCGAGCTGCTGGATGCGCGCGAGCAGGGCAGTGGCCAGTTCCTGGGCGGAGAATTGCTTGTCGGCGAGTCCGCGGGCGACTTCGGCGAGGGTCAATTGATGCAGCATATGTCCGTGTCCTTCTCGCTTACTCGATGACTTTCGGGACGAGGTAGAGGCCGTCTTCCACGGCCGGCGCGATGGCCTGGTAGGCTTCGCGGCGGTTCTCCTCGGTGACCGCGTCGGCGCGCAGGCGTTGCGTGGCCTCCAGCGGGTGGGCCAGGGGCTCCACGCCGTCGGTGTCGACCGCCTGCATGGCGTCGATCAGGCCGAGGATGTTGTTGAGGGTATCGGTGGTACGCGAAATGTCGGCTTCCTCCAGGCCCAGGCGGGCGAGGTGGGCGATCTTTTCCACGTCGGAGCGTTCAAGCGCCATCGGGGGTCTCCAGCTAGAGCGGCCAGACTCGAACTGGGCCTGGCCGGACGGAATTTGCAGGGCAGGGAACGTAACCCGCGGCAGACGGTCGAAGGCCGCTGGGACGGGCCCGCAGGCCCGGAAAAACGAGGAATCTAGCATAAATTGCCGCCTTGCCCAAAATCCCCGTCATTGTTAGAGTTTGCCGCACTTTTTTACCCGCGCACTTTTCACCCACGCGCCACCTATGGGTTTCTTTCCAATGTTCAAAAAACTGCGTGGCATGTTCTCCAGTGATCTGTCGATCGACCTGGGCACTGCCAATACCCTGATTTATGTGCGCGAGCGCGGCATCGTCCTGAACGAACCGTCCGTGGTCGCCATTCGTAGCCACGGCAGCCAAAAGAGCGTGGTAGCGGTCGGTACCGAAGCCAAGCGCATGCTCGGCCGTACCCCAGGCAACATTGCCGCCATTCGTCCGATGAAGGACGGCGTGATCGCCGACTTCAGCGTCTGCGAGAAGATGCTGCAGTACTTCATCAACAAGGTTCACGAGAACAGCTTCCTGCAGCCCAGCCCGCGAGTGCTGATCTGCGTGCCTTGCAAGTCCACCCAGGTGGAACGCCGCGCCATCCGTGAATCGGCACTGGGTGCCGGTGCCCGTGAGGTGTACCTGATCGAAGAACCGATGGCCGCGGCCATCGGCGCCGGTCTGCCGGTGGAAGAGGCCCGTGGTTCCATGGTCGTCGATATCGGCGGCGGTACCACCGAGATCGCGCTGATCTCCCTCAACGGCGTGGTCTACGCCGAATCCGTCCGCGTCGGCGGCGACCGCTTCGACGAAGCTATCGTCACTTACGTGCGCCGCAACTACGGCAGCCTCATCGGTGAATCCACCGCCGAGCGCATCAAGCAGGAAATCGGCACCGCCTTCCCGGGCGGTGAAGTCCGCGAAGTCGACGTCCGTGGCCGCAACCTGGCCGAAGGCGTACCGCGCAGCTTCACCCTGAACTCCAACGAAGTGCTCGAAGCGCTGCAGGAGTCCCTGGCGACCATCGTCCAGGCGGTCAAGAGCGCGCTGGAGCAGTCCCCGCCGGAACTGGCTTCCGACATCGCCGAGCGCGGTCTGGTGCTGACCGGTGGTGGCGCGCTGCTGCGTGACCTGGACAAGCTGCTGGCCCAGGAAACCGGCCTGCCGGTGATCGTCGCCGAAGACCCGCTGACCTGCGTCGCCCGTGGCGGCGGCAAGGCGCTGGAAATGATGGACCGTCATTCGATGGACCTGCTCTCCACCGAGTAAGGTTGGGGATTCCTGTAGAGGTTGGTTGACGTTTCACCGTCCATGGTGAAACTTCAACCGACTTTGCACAGCTAGGAGCCGGTCATCAAACCGATATTCTCCAAAGGGCCCTCGCTGGGCGCGCGCCTGTTGGTGCTCGCTGTCCTGTCGGTCGCCTTGATGGTGGTCGATGCCCGCTTCGATTATCTGAAACCGGTACGCAGCCAGATGGGCCTCGTGCTGAGCCCCTTCTATGGCATCGCCGACATTCCCGTTCGAGCCTGGGAAGGTGTGCGCGACCAGTTCACCAGCCGCAGCGAGCTGCTGGCCGAGAACGAGCGACTGAAGGCCGAGCAGCTGCTGATGCAGCGCCGCCTGCAGAAACTGGCCACCCTCACGGAACAGAACGTGCGCCTGCGCGAGCTGCTCAACTCCTCTGCCCTGGTCGATGACAAGGTGCTGGTGGGCGAGCTGATCGGCGTCGACCCGAACCCCTTTACCCAGCGCATCCTGATCGACAAGGGCGAGAAGGACGGCGTGTTCCAGGGACAGCCGGTGCTCGATGCCAGCGGCCTGATGGGCCAGGTGGTCGAGGTGATGCCCTATACCGCGCGCGTCCTGCTGCTGACAGACACCACCCACAGCATCCCGGTGCAGGTGAACCGCAACGGCCTGCGTGCCATTGCCGTGGGCACTGGCAACCCGGAGCGCCTGGAGCTGCGCTACGTCGCCGATACCGCCGACATCAAGGAGGGCGACCTGCTGGTCAGCTCTGGCCTTGGTCAGCGCTTCCCGGCCGGCTATCCGGTGGCGGTGGTCAAGGAAGTACTGCACGACACTGGAGGGCCATTTGCCACTATTCGTGCCGTGCCGACCGCCAAGATGAATCGCAGTCGCTACGTGCTGCTGGTCTTCAGTGACAGCCGCACCCCCGAGCAGCGCGCTACCGATGCCGCCGAAGCTCAGGCCGAGGCCGACCGCAAGGCCGCCGAATCCGGTGCGCCGGCGCAGCCTGCTGCTGCCCCCGCCGAGCCTGGCGCTGCGGCCGCCCAGCCGCATGAAGGTGCGCGGCCTGCCGCTCCGGCTGCCCCCGCCGCGCAGCCCGCTCATCCGGCCGGTGCTAATGGCGTAGCGCCGGCCGCTCCTGGTGCGCCGGCATCGCACCCCGATGCAAGGATCCGTCACTGATGGCGGTGCAGGGCTCGAACAATGGCTGGGCCATCTGGCTCACCCTGCTGCTGGCGCTGCTGCTGTCTGTGGCGCCGATGCCCAGCTTCATGGAAATCGGTCGTCCGCTCTGGCTGGCGATGTTCCTCACCTATTGGGTGCTCTACTTACCGCACAAGGTCGGTATGTTGACCGCCTGGGTGCTGGGTGTTGCCGAAGACGTACTCTACGGCAGCCTGTTGGGGCAGAACGCCCTGATCCTGAGCCTGATCATCTGCCTGGTGCTATCGCTGCACCAGCGCCTGCGCATGTTCCCCATCTGGCAGCAATGCCTGGTGTTGCTGGTGGTCTTCGGTCTCGCCCAATTGGTCCAGTTGTGGATCAGCGCCCTGACCGGCAACCGCCCGCCGACCCTGGCATTCCTCCTGCCGGCATTGGTCAGCGCCTTGCTCTGGCCCTGGGTCTACACACTGCTTCGGGCCCTGCGGCTGCGCCTGAATATCAACTGATCGCCCCTTTTGCGGGGGAATCGCCGGGCCTGCGTTGTGCGGGTTCGTTTCGGAGTCCTTGATGGCCCAGCTGTACCTCGCCTCCAGTTCGCCGCGCCGCCGCGAACTGCTCACCCAGATCGGCCTGCCGTTCCACATAGTGCCCGCGTCCGTCGACGAAACGCCGGAGGCCGGCGAATCAGCCCACGCCTATGTCGAGCGCCTGGCGCGCAGCAAGGCGCTGGCCGGGTTGAACTTCCTTGCCCAGCGTGCCGATGTCTGCGTGCTCGGCGCCGATACCGCCGTGGTTCGGGACGGTCGCATCCTCGGCAAGCCTGTGGATCGCGACGACGCTCTGAGCATGCTGCAGGCGCTGTCAGGCCGCGAGCACGAGGTGCTGACCGCCGTGGCGGTGGCCGATCGTGATCGCTGCGAAGCGCGTGTAGTCAGCAGCCGCGTGACCTTCCGCGATATTTCCGCCGAGGAAGCCGAGCGCTACTGGGAAACCGGCGAACCGCAAGACAAGGCGGGTGGCTATGCTATCCAGGGGCTTGCGGCGATCTTCGTCAGCCGGGTCGAGGGCAGCTACAGCGCCGTTGTCGGCTTGCCTTTGTGCGAAACCGCGGCATTGCTGGCTGACTTCTCCATCCCTAGCTGGCAGTCTTGATCACGAAGTAGCGCTGGCATCACTCCGGGCGCGATAAGGAAGGGCGCATGAGCGAAGAGATCCTGATCAATATCACGCCGATGGAATCGCGCGTGGCGGTGGTGGAGAACGGCGTCCTGCAGGAAGTCCACGTCGAGCGCACGCTGCGCCGCGGGATCGTCGGCAACATCTACAAGGGCAAGGTCGTTCGGGTGCTGCCGGGCATGCAGGCGGCCTTCGTCGATGTTGGCCTGGAACGCGCGGCCTTCATCCATGCGGCGGAGATTTCCACCCGCGAGGGCAGTGCCGTGGAGAGCATCGGCGCGCTGGTCCACGAAGGGCAGAGCCTGGTGGTGCAGGTCACCAAGGACCCCATCGGCACCAAGGGCGCGCGGCTGACC
Source organism: Pseudomonas sp. (assembly GCF_002796985.1). GTDB lineage: Bacteria > Pseudomonadota > Gammaproteobacteria > Pseudomonadales > Pseudomonadaceae > Pseudomonas. The sequence goes on from NZ_PEKX01000007.1 coordinate 115,445, forward strand.
ACGCACCTGTCGATTCCCTCGCGCTATCTGGTCTACATGCCGCGCACCAGTCATGTCGGCATCTCCCTGAAAATCGAGGACGAGCACGAGCGCGAGCGCCTCAAGCAGGTGGTTGCCAAGTGCGTCGAAGCCGAAGGCATTGTCGAGCGCGGTGGGTTCATCCTGCGGACCGCCGCCGAGGGCGCCGGTGAAGACGAGATCCTCGCCGATATCCGCTACTTGCGCAGGCTCTGGGACCAGATCGACGCGCAGATCAAGACCGTCGGTGCGCCGACGATGATCTATGAAGACCTCTCCCTGGCGCTGCGTACCCTGCGCGACCTGGTGAACCCGCGCATCGAGAAGATCCGCGTCGATTCCCGGGAGAACTTCCAGAAAATCACGCAGTTCGTCGAAGAACTGATGCCGGAAATCGCCGACCGCCTGGAGCATTACCCTGGCGAACGGCCGATCTTCGACCTCTATGGGGTCGAGGACGAGGTGCAGAAGGCGCTGGATCGCAAGGTGCTGCTCAAGTCTGGTGGCTACCTGATCATCGACCCGACCGAGGCGATGACCACCATCGATGTGAACACCGGCGCTTTCGTCGGACACCGCAATCTTGAAGAGACCATCTTCAAGACCAACCTCGAGGCGGCCACCGCCATCGCCCGCCAACTGCGCCTGCGCAACCTGGGCGGGATCATCATCATCGACTTCATCGACATGGAAGACGAGGAGCACCGCCGTCAGGTCCTGCGGACCCTGGAGAAGCAGCTCGAACGCGACCATGCCAAGACCAACATCATTGGCATCACCGAGCTGGGCCTGGTGCAGATGACCCGCAAGCGCACCCGCGAAAGCCTGGTGCAGGTGCTCTGCGAGCCCTGCCCGAGCTGCCAGGGGCGCGGCATGCTGAAGACGCCCGAGACCATCTGCTACGAGATATTCCGCGAGATTCTCCGGGAGGCGCGGGCTTACCAAGCCGATTCCTACCTGGTGCTGGCCAATCAGAAAGTGGTGGATCGCCTGCTCGACGAGGAGTCGGGCAATGTCGCCGATCTCGAACTGTTCATCGGCCGCCCGATCAAGTTCCAGGTCGAGGCCATGTATTCCCAGGAGCAGTACGACGTGGTCCTGCTTTGAGCAGCGGGTCGCACAATATGGGATGCCGGCAGGAGGCCGCTTTGCAATGGGGTTTATTGGAGCTTTGCCTGACGCACACTGTCAGACCAGGTTCGATCCTGCACGGCTGGGAGGCCGCTCGATGACCCTTCGCTTCACCTCGCAGGCGGCCGGCTGACATGGAAAACGCGGGCCGTCTGTTCGCCACCTCGCTACGTATCGTCCTGGGCCTTGTAGCGTTGGGGCTGGTGCTGCTCGCACTGTACGTCAGCCTCGGCCGGCAACTGGTGCCGTTGGTGGCGGAGTACCGCGACGACCTGGCGCAGAAGGCCAGCGAGCAACTGGGCCTGCCAGTGGCCATCGGCGCGCTGGAGGGACACTGGCATGCCTTCAGCCCGATCATCGTGGTGCGCGATATTCAGCTGGGCGAGGGCAATGACGCGCTACGCCTGGAACGCGTGCGTCTGACCCCGGATATTCTCGGTAGCCTGATGGCGCGTCAGCCGCGCATCGACAGCCTGGAGCTGGAAGGCCTGCACCTGACCCTGCGGGAGGACGAGGATGGCCAGTGGCACGCCGATGGCTTGCCCAGCCATGGCGGCGATACCGATCCGCGCAAGCTCATTGACCTGCTGCTGACTCCGCGTCGCTTGTCGCTGATGGACAGCCAGTTGACCGTGCTGCCCCAGCAGGCCAACCCGCTGTCGCTGACCTATGTCGGCATGACCCTGCGCAGCGGCAGCCGCCAGCGCCTGGAAGCGCGTCTCAGCCTGCCCGGCGGCGAGCCGGTGGCGGCGCGCCTGGAAACCCGCCTGAACCGTGACGACTGGACGAAGAGCTCGGCCGAGCTGTACCTGAGCCTGCCGCAGGCTGACTGGGCCAAGTGGCTGCCCGAACGCCTCACCGGCGCCTGGAAGCTGTCCCAGGCCAAGGCTGGTGGTGAGTTCTGGGCGACCATCGACAAAGGCGTGCCGGTCGCTGCCGTGGCGCGCCTGAATGCACCGAAGATCGATGCTGCACTGGGCGACCACAAGCCGGTGAGCCTGAGCGACCTGGGCGTCAGTCTGTTCTTCGAGCGCCAGGGTGATGATCTCAGCCTGCGTGTCGCCGATCTGGCGGCGAACCTCGGCGAAACCCGCTGGGGCGAAGTGGAACTCGAGCTTACTCGCCGGATGAAGGGCGAGGAGCACTGGCAACTGCGCGCCGATCGTCTCGACCTGACGCCGCTGGGGCCAACCATCACTGCCCTGGCGCCGCTGCCGGACAAGGTCATCGAATGGCTTGACGGCCTGAAACCGCATGGCGTCCTGCATAACGTCAACTTCGACTACTGGCCGCAGCGCGAGGGCGCCGAGCGCATCACCTATGCCACCAACCTGGAGAAGGTTGGTGTCAGTGCCTTCCATGACGTGCCCGCCGTGGCCAATGTCGACGGTACCCTCAGTGGCAACCTTGGCGGCGGCACGCTGGATGCCAACGCCCAGGACTTCATGCTGCATCTGGCGACGCTGTTCCCCGAGCCCTGGCGCTACCGCACCGCCCACGCGCGGCTGTTCTTCCAGCTCAACGACGAAGCCTTCACCCTCGGCAGCCATTTGATGAACGTGGAGGGCGAGGAGGGCAACATTGCCGGTGACATGTTGATCCGTCTGATGCGCGACCCGGCGCAGGAGGACTACATGGACCTGCGTGTCGGCATGAGCAATGGCGATGCGCGCTACACCAGCAAGTACCTGCCCACGGTTATTCCGCAGATGAGCAAGGATCTTGCGGCCTGGCTCAAGGGCTCGATCAAGAGTGGTCGCATCGAGCAGGGCTATTTCCTCTGGCAAGGCTCGCTGCAGAAGGGGTCGGCGCCCGAAGCTCACGCCATGAGCCTGTACTTCAAGGTCCACGAGGGGGTACTCGACTACCAGCCGGGCTGGCCCGGCCTGAGCAAGGCGGAGGGCGAGGTCCGCGTCGAGGACAGCGGGGTAAGCATCAACGCCACCCGCGGGCAGATTCTCAACAGTCAGGTGCGCGATGTCTCGGTGGAGATTCCCCATTCGGATCCGGGCGAAGTCTCCCACCTGCATGTCAATGGCGATATCGACAGCAACCTCGCCGATGGCCTGAAGATCCTTCAGGACTCGCCGATCGGAGCCACCCATACCTTCGCTGGCTGGGAGGGCGCGGGCAATCTGAACGGCCACCTCAATCTCGACATTCCCCTGGCCAAGGGTGAAGTGAGCAAGGCGCGGGTGATAGTCGACTTCGACACCAACAAGGCTCGGCTGAAAATCGCCAAGCCCGAGTTGACCCTCGAACAGGTCAAGGGCAAGTTCCGCTACGACACCGACAGCGGTCTGAGTGGGCAGAATGTGGTCGCCCAGGTACTGGGCAGCCGAATTACCGGCAGCATCCGCGCCGAGGGCCGCAACGGCGTGCCGCGCACGCGAGTGCTGGTCGGCGGACAAGTACCGGTCAAAGCACTGCTCGATTGGGGCAAGGTGCAGACGCAGTTGCCAGTGGACGGTCGGGTGCCGTTCCAGCTCAATCTGCTGCTCGATGGCAAGGACAGCCAGCTGCAGGTGGCCTCCAACCTGCAGGGCGTGACCATCGACCTGCCCGCGCCGTTGGGCAAGGCCGCCCAGGAAACCCGCGAGAGCGAGTGGCGCATGACCCTGGACGGCGCCGAGCGGCGCTACTGGGCGACCTATGGCGACCGCGCCAGCCTGGCCTATGCTGCCCCGGCGGAACAGCCACTGGCCGGCCGTGGCGTGCTGCGCCTGGGCGGCGATCCGGCCGTGCTGCCCAACTGGAATGGTATGCAGGTACGCGGCAAGATCGACGAAGTCGACGCCGACGCCTGGATGGCGGTCGCGAAGAAGTACTCCAATACCGGTGTCGAGGGGGCTGCAGGACTATTGCGCGGAGCGGACCTGCAGATCGGGCGCTTCAAGGGTTTCGGACAGACTCTGGAGAACCTCACCCTGGACCTGGCCCGTATCGACAGCAGCTGGCAGCTCGGATTGGTCAGCTCGCTGGCGTCCGGCAAGATCACCCTGCCGGACAACAAGAACCGTCCAATCCAGATCGCCTTGGACCGAATCGACCTGCCCAAGGGTGAGGCCATCGATTCCAAGAAGGCGGTGGAACAGCCCGACCCGCTGGCGAAAATCGACCCACGCACCCTGCCGCCCATGGATGTGAGCATTCGCCAGGTCCTGAAGGCCGGCAAGCCGGTGGGGGCCTGGAGCTTCAATGTGCGGCCGACGCCGACCGGTGCAGGCTTCAACGACGTGAACCTGGATCTGCGAGGCCTGTCGGTGAAGGGCAACCTGCGCTGGGATGGTATGGACGCGAGCGCTCGCAGTACTTTCCAGGGCCAACTGGAAGGCAAGAATATCGGCGACGTGCTCAAGGCCTGGGACTTCGCGCCCAGCGTGACCAGTGAGCGGTTCCGCGTGGACATCAACGGCAACTGGCCGGGCTCGCCTGCGGCGCTGAATCTGCGGCGCTTCGGCGGCACCCTCGATGCCAGCCTGCGCAAGGGCCAGTTCGTCGAAGTGGAAGGCGGCGCCAACGCCCTGCGCGTGTTCGGCCTGCTCAACTTCAACGCCATCAACCGCCGTCTGCGCCTGGACTTCTCCGACCTGCTGGGCAAGGGCTTGAGCTACGACCGCGTGAAAGGCGTGCTGACAGCCAACGACGGCGTCTACTTCACCCGCGAGCCGCTGCGCCTGGACGGGCCGTCGAGCAACCTGGAGCTCAACGGCACCCTCGACCTGGCCCACGACCAGATCGACGCCAAGTTGCTGGTGACCCTGCCGGTGACCAACAACCTGCCGCTGGCGGCACTGATCGTCGGTGCGCCGGCCATTGGTGGCGCACTGTTCGTCGTGGACAAGCTGCTGGGCGACAAGGTCGCGCGCTTCGCCAGTGTGCAGTACAGCGTGAAGGGCCCGTGGCAGAGTCCCACCATTGCTTTCGAGAAGCCTTTCGAGAAACCCCACTGAGCAGACTGTGCGGGCATCGGTTAGCATGAAACCCAGGCATTACCGGAGCTAACCATGTCTCTTGCCGTCATCCAGATGGTCAGCCAGGACGATGTCCTGGCCAATCTCGCCGCCGCCCGTCGCCTGCTCGAACAGGCTGCCGAGGGTGGCGCGCGCCTCGCCGTGTTGCCGGAGAACTTCGCCGCCATGGGCCGTCGCGACCTCGCCCAGATCGGCCGCGCCGAAGCGCTGGGCGAAGGCCCGATCGTGCCCTGGTTGAAAAGTACCGCCCGTGACCTCAGGTTGTGGATAGTCGCCGGCACCCTGCCTCTGCCGCCGGTCGATCAGCCGGACGCCAAGGCCAATGCCTGTTCCCTGCTGGTCGACGAGCACGGCGAAGTGGCGGCGCGTTACGACAAGCTGCACCTGTTCGACGTGGACGTCGCCGACGCCCGTGGCCGTTATCGCGAGTCGGATGACTACGCCTTCGGTCAGCGTGTAGTCGTAGCGGACACGCCGGTCGGCCGGCTCGGGCTGACGGTCTGCTACGACCTGCGCTTCCCCGAGCTCTACACCGCGCTGCGCGAAGCCGGCGCGGAACTGATCAGTGCACCGGCGGCCTTCACCGCAGTGACCGGCGCGGCGCATTGGGAAATCCTCATTCGCGCCCGTGCCATCGAGACCCAGTGCTATCTGCTGGCGGCCGGGCAGGGCGGTACCCACCCCAAAGGGCGGGAAACCTGGGGCCAGTCGGCCATTGTCGACCCCTGGGGGCGTATCCTCGCCGAACAGGCCAAGGGCGAGGCCGTGTTGCTGGCCGAGCGCGACAGCGACGAACAGACGGCAATCCGGCAGCGCATGCCGATTGCCCGGCACAGAAGATTTTTCCCGCCGGTCGAGCCACGACCGGCGCGTACGGAGTGAATATGAGCGAACTGTTGTCATCCGTCAGCCAGCACCTGCTGGCGCCCGGCGGTCTGGATATCGACCTGCTGTCGCCGATCCTGCACGAGCTGAGCGGCCCGGGCATCGATGCCGCCGACCTGTACTTCCAGAGCCAGGTTTCCGAGTCCTGGATGCTCGAGGACGGCATCGTCAAGGAAGGCAGCTTCCATATGGACCAGGGCGTCGGCGTGCGCGCGCAGTCTGGCGAGAAGACCGGCTTTGCCTACAGCAACGCGATCAACCATGAGGCGCTGATCCAGGCCGCCCGCGCCGCTCGTTCGATCTCCCGCGCTGGGCAGTATGGAAAGGTGCAGGCCTTCAAGGCCGTGGTGCCGACGCGCCTGTATGCTGGCGAGAATCCGCTGGACGTGCTGAGCCGCGCCGAGAAGGTGGAGCTGCTGCAGAAGATTGACATCGCCACCCGCGCGCTCGATCCGCGTATCCAGCAGGTCACGGTCAGCCTCGCGGGCGTCTGGGATCAGGTGCTGATTGCTGCTGCAGACGGCTCACTGGCCGCGGATATCCGCCCGCTGGTGCGCTTCAACGTCAGCGTCATCGTCGAGCAGAATGGTCGCCGCGAGCGTGGTGGTCACGGTGGTGGCGGTCGTACTGATTACAAGTATTTCCTGCAGGAAGACCGCGCCATGAGCTATGCCCGCGAGGCGCTGCGCCAGGCCCTGGTCAACCTCGAAGCCGTTCCTGCACCAGCCGGCAGTCTGCCGGTGGTGATGGGCGCCGGCTGGTCCGGCGTGCTGCTGCACGAAGCCGTGGGTCACGGCCTGGAGGGTGACTTCAACCGCAAGGGCAGCTCGAACTACAGCGGCCGCATCGGCGAGAAGGTCGCGTCCAGCCTGTGCACCATTGTCGACGACGGCACCATTGCCGGCCGTCGCGGTTCACTGTCGGTGGACGACGAAGGCACGCCGACGAACTGCAACGTGCTGATCGAAAACGGCATCCTCAAGGGCTACATGCAGGACAAGCTCAACGCCCGGCTGATGGGCGTGGCGCGCACTGGCAACGGCCGCCGCGAGTCCTATGCGCACCTGCCGATGCCGCGCATGACCAACACCTACATGCTGGCCGGGCAGAGCGATCCGGAAGAAATCATCGCCAGCGTCGAGCGCGGCATCTACTGCGCGAACCTCGGTGGCGGCCAGGTGGACATCACCAGCGGCAAGTTCGTCTTCGCCACCAGCGAGGCCTACCTGATCGAGAACGGCAAGATCACCCGCCCAGTGAAGGGTGCGACCCTGATCGGCAACGGTCCGGAAGTGATGAGCCGGGTGTCCATGGTCGGCAACGACCTGGCGCTGGACAGCGGCGTGGGCACCTGTGGCAAGGACGGCCAGTCCGTGCCGGTCGGTGTCGGTCAGCCGACGTTGAAGATCGACGCGATCACCGTTGGCGGCACGGGCGCCTGAGGTCGTTGTCCGTGAGGCTGGAAGGCCGGGGCGCGGCTGCTCAGCGCAGGCCGCGCTTGAGTTCGTCCAGCTCGCGGATGTACTTGAAGATCTTCCGCGCGGCGGCCGGAGGCTTGTTGTGAGCGGCCTCGTGCTGGGCGTGGCGGATCAGTTGCAGCAGGTGCTGGCGGTCGCTCTCCGGGTATTCGCCGAAGAACGCCGAGAGGGCCTCGTCGCCGCCGGTGATCAGGTGATCGCGCCAGCGCTCCAGAGCGTGGAAGCGTTCGTTGTACTGGCGGGTCGAGGTGTCTACCTGATCGAGCAGTGCGACGATGGCCTCGATGTCCTGGTCGCGCATCAGCTTGCCGATGAACTGCCGGTGGCGCTTCTTGGCGGCGTTGGCCTTGTGCTTGGGTGCTTCGTCCAGTGCGCGGCGCAGCGGATCGGTGAGCGGCATGCGGTCGAGCATGTCGGCCTTGAGCGTGGTCAGGCGCTCGCCGAGTTCCTGCAGCGCGTGCATTTCGCGTTTTACTTGCGTCTTGCTCTTCTCATCGAAGAGCGAGTCGTCATCGTGAATTTCAGCCATGGCGGGGGTCTCGTAGAAAACGCCGCCATGATAACGAGTCAGGGGCCGCTTGTCCGGCCCGCGCCGGTCGCCGCCGTCTGAAGGTAGGGCCGGCCCATGAACAGGAGAGGCATGCAATGAGCGAACACAACCCGGCGGTGAGCCCGGAGGTCCTCCCCGAACTGCGCGAGCAGGTCGAGCGGATCATTGCCGAGGCTACCCGACAAGGCGCCAGCGCCTGCGAGGTGGCGGTGTCGGTGGAGCAGGGGCTGTCGACCTCGGTGCGCCAGGGTGAAGTCGAGACCGTCGAGTTCAACCGCGACCAGGGCTTCGGCATCACCCTCTACGTCGGCCAGCGCAAGGGCTCGGCGAGCACTTCGGCAACTGGCGCGGACGCCATCCGCGAAACCGTGGCGGCGGCACTGGCCATTGCCAAGCACGCCTCCGAAGACGATTGCGCCGGGCTGGCCGATCCAGCACTGATGGCCCGCGATCTGCCGGACCTGGACCTGTACCACGGCTGGTCGATCACCCCCGACCAGGCCATCGAGCGCGCGCTGACCTGCGAGGCTGCCGCATTCGCCACCGACCCGCGCGTCACCAAGGCCGATGGCACCACGCTCAATACTCATCAGGGCTGCCGCGTCTACGGCAACAGCCACGGTTTCGTCGGCGGCTACGCCAGCACTCGGCACAGCCTGAGCTGTGTGATGATCGCCGAGGGTGAAGGGCAGATGCAGCGCGACTACTGGTACGACGTGAACCGTCGCGGCGAGCTGCTGGCCAGTCCCGAATCCATCGGCCGTCGCGCTGCCGAACGCGCCGCCAGCCGCCTGGGTGCCCGCCCGGTGCCAACCGCCGAAGTGCCGGTGCTGTTCGCTCCGGAAGTCGCGGTCGGCCTGTTCGGTCACTTCCTCGGTGCGATTTCCGGTGGCAGCCTGTACCGCAAGTCGTCCTTCCTCGAAGGCGCGCTGGGCCAGCGGCTGTTCCCGGAATGGTTGACCCTGGACGAGCGCCCGCTTCTGCGCGGCGCACTAGGCAGCGCGTCGTTCGACAATGACGGTCTGGCCACTTATGCCAAGCCCTTCGTCGAGGGCGGTGAACTGGTTTCCTACGTGCTCGGCACCTACTCCGGGCGCAAGCTGGGCATGCCCAGCACGGCCAACTCCGGCGGTGTACACAACCTGTTCGTCAGCCATGGCGATGAAGACCAGGCTGCTCTGATCCGCCGCATGGGCCGTGGCCTGTTGGTCACCGAACTGATGGGGCAGGGCGTCAACCTGGTGACCGGTGACTACTCTCGTGGCGCCGGCGGTTACTGGGTGGAGAACGGTGAGATCCAGTTCCCGGTGCAGGAAGTTACCATCGCCGCCAACCTGCGCGACCTGTTCCGCAACATCGTCGCCATCGGCAACGATGTGGAGTACCGCGGCAACCTGCATACCGGCTCCGTGCTCATCGAAAAGATGATGGTCGCCGGCAACTGATCCTCCCGCCGCGGCTCCCGCTGGCCGCGGCTTCCAGCCCCTGCTCGTGCGACTTCTTCTGGCTGGCGCGCTGTTGGCCGCAGCGTCCGGTGCGGCGCAGGCCTGCGAGGAGGATTCTCGGTTTCTGTCTGATGATGGTGCAGGATACGTCGCTGGGCAGAGGGCCCGGCGCGTTACTCGCCTTCGTCGAAGTAGTTGTTGATCAGCTCGACGAGCGCCTTGATCGCTTCGTCTTCCTGCTCGCCTTCGGCAGCGAGGTGCAGTTGGGTGCCCTTGCCGGCCGCGAGCATCATCACGGCCATGATGCTCTTGCCGTCCACTGTACTCTCCGGGTTGCGACCCACGCGAACCTGGCAGGGGAAACGTCCCGCGACGCCGACGAATTTGGCTGCCGCGCGGGCGTGCAGGCCAAGCTTGTTGATGATGGTGACTTCGAGGGCGGGCATCGCGAGGGGCTGTCCTTTTGTTGTCTGTCGCTGCTTAGCTCAGGTCGCGGTGGCGAATCTGTACGTTGGTGAGGCTTTCCTTGAGGGCCTGGCCGATCCGCTCGGCCAGGTAGGTCGAGCGGTGCTGGCCTCCGGTGCAGCCGATGGCGATGGTCACGTAGGCCCGGTTGCTCGCGGCGAAGCGCGGCAGCCATTTGTTCAGGTAGCCGAGGATGTCTAAGTACATCTCTTCGACATCGGGTTGTGCCGCCAGATATTCCTGAACGTTCGCGTCGAGCCCGGTGTGCTCGCGCAACTCGGGTTTCCAGTAGGGGTTGGGCAGGCAGCGCACGTCGAACACCAGGTCGGCGTCCACCGGCATGCCACGCTTGAAGCCGAAGGATTCGACCAGGAAGGCGGTGCCCAGTTCGGGCTTGTTCAGCAAGCGCAGCTTGAGTACGTCGCGCAGCTGGTACAGGTTCAGGTTGGTGGTGTTGAGTTTGAGATCGGCCAGGTCGGCGATCGGCGCCAGCAGATTCGATTCGTCGCCGATGGCCTCGGCCAGGGAGCGGCTGTCGGTGGTCAGCGGGTGGCGCCGACGGGTCTCGGAGAAGCGCTTGAGCAGCGTTTCATCATCGGCATCGAGGTACAGCACGTCGCACTGGATGTGCTTGTCGCGAGCCTCCTGCAGCAGCTCCGGGAAGCGTTGTAGCTGGCTGGGCAGGTTGCGCGCGTCGATGGATACGGCAACCTGCGGGTGCAGCAGCTCGGTGTGCAGCAGTGCGCGCTGTGCCAGGTCCGGCAGGAGGCTGGCCGGCAGGTTGTCGATGCAGTAGAAGCCGTTGTCCTCGAGCACATTGAGCGCGGTGCTCTTGCCCGAGCCAGATCTCCCGCTGATGATGATCAGGCGCATGATCAGTGCCCGTTGTTCTGGAAGTCCACGACGATCCGGTACAGGTCCTCGCCGTTGGCGGCGTGACGCAGGCGGTCGCGGACGTCGGAGCGGTCGAGCATGGAGGCGATCTGCCGCAGCAGTTCCAGGTGCTCTTCGGTGGCGGCTTCTGGCACCAGCAGCACGAACACCAGGTCCACCGGTGCGCCGTCAAGGGCGTCGAAGTCTACCGGGTGGTCAAGGTGCAGGATGGCGCTGATGGGCGACTGGCAGCCGGGGAGGCGGCAGTGCGGAATGGCGATGCCATTGCCAAAACCGGTGGAACCCAGGCGCTCCCGGGCCACCAGGCTGTCAAAGATGTCTTGGGAATCGAAACCCGGCAGCTCGCGAGCCACCAGGTTGGCGATTTGTTCGAGGACACGTTTTTTGCTGCCGCCCGGCACGTTCACGAGGGAACGGCCGGGGGTCAGGATTTGCTCAAGTCGGATCATAGAGAGGGGTTAACGGACGCCAACACCTTGCTGGCGTTCGAGGTATTTTTCCTTGTGCTTGATCAGTTGGCGGTCGAGCTTGTCGGTGAGCAGGTCGATGGCTGCGTACATGTCTTCATGTTCCGCGCAGGCCACCACTTCGCCACCGGCGATGTGGAGGGTGGCTTCAATTTTCTGCTTCAGCTTCTCGACCTCCATGATGACCTGAACATTGGTGATCTTGTCGAAGTGGCGCTCCAGTCGGCCAAGTTTCTCGCCGACATAGTCGCGCAGGGCGTCGGTCACATCCAGTTGATGTCCACTGATGTTGACTTGCATACCGCTTTCTCCTTGTTGCCCGTGTGTAAGAGGCAGGTTATGAGGCCTGCCGCCGGAACACCTTGGCGTGGATCAACGTCACACCAGTCGCTTGCGCTCGCTCGAGGGGGAGATTCCTAGGGACTCCCGGTACTTGGCGACGGTACGACGTGCCACTTGAATGCCCTGTGCCTCCAGTAAACCAGCGATCTTGCTGTCACTCAATGGCTTTTTCGGACTTTCCGCCGCGACCAGTTTCTTGATGATGGCGCGGATCGCGGTGGACGAGCACTCGCCGCCCTCGGAGGTGCTGACGTGGCTGGAGAAGAAGTACTTCAGCTCGAAGATGCCACGGGGCGTGTGCATGAATTTCTGCGTGGTGACGCGGGAGATGGTCGACTCGTGCATGCCCACCGCCTCGGCGATGTCGTGCAGGACCAGCGGCTTCATCGCCTCCTCGCCATACTCGAGGAAGCCGCGCTGGTGCTCGACGATCTGCGTTGCCACCTTCATCAGTGTCTCGTTGCGGCTCTGCAGGCTCTTGATGAACCAGCGTGCTTCCTGCAACTGATTGCGCATGAAGGTGTTGTCGGCGCTGGAGTCGGCGCGGCGTACCAGGCCTGCGTATTGCGAGTTCACGCGCAGGCGCGGCATCGCTTCCTGGTTCAGTTCCACCAGCCAGCGCTCGTTGTGTTTGCGCACGATGACATCCGGCACCACGTATTCGGCTTCGCCGGACTCGATCTGTGAGCCTGGGCGCGGGTGCAGCGACTGGATCAGCTCGATGGTCTCGCGCAGCTCGTCTTCCTTGAGCTTCATGCGCCGCATCAGTTGGCTGTAGTCGCGGCTGCCGAGCAGGTCGAGGTGGTCGCTGACCAGGCGAACGGCCTCGGCCAGCAGAGCGGTCTTGGTCGGCAGCTGGCGCAGTTGCAGAAGCAGGCATTCGCGCAGGTTGCGCGCGCCGACGCCGGCGGGTTCAAGCTGCTGCACACGGCGCAGGACGACTTCCACCTCGTCCATCTCTACGCCCAGTTCGGGGTCGATGGAGGCGAGGATGTCGTCGAGGGACTCGTCGAGGTAACCGTCATCCGTGATGCCGTCGATGATGCTCAGGGCGATCAGGCGGTCGGTATCGGACATCGGTAGGAGGTTGAGCTGCCACAGCAGATGGCTCTGCAGGCTTTCACCGGCGGAGGTGCGGGAGGTGAAGTCCCATTCGTCGTCATCGTTGCTGGGCAGGCTGCTGGCGCTGGTCTGGTAGATATCTTCCCAGGCGGTGTCGACCGGCAGCTCGTTGGGAATGCGCTCGGCCCACTGGTCCTCGTCGAGGCTGTCGACGTTGGGCGTGGTGCTTTCCTGGAAGTTGTCCTGAGAGTTGCTGCTGGTACCGTTGGCACCCGACTCGGCACCGTCGGCCATGGGATCGCTGTTGTCGTAATCCTCGCCTTCTTCCTGGCGCTCCAGCATCGGGTTGGACTCCAGGGCTTCCTGGATTTCCTGTTGGAGGTCCAGCGTGGAGAGCTGGAGCAGTCGGATGGCCTGTTGCAGCTGCGGGGTCATCGTCAGCTGCTGGCCCATCTTGAGGACTAGCGATGGTTTCATGGCTGGAACTAGGCACCTTGTTCGCTGGCGCGAAGCGCGCCATATCCACGACTACGGACGCCGGGGCGCCGCGAGGAAGCAAATTATATGCCTGAGTTTGGACGCTTTGCCTAGGGCCTGTCGACCTTTCGTTACAACCCGGTTGCGCCGGGTTTGGCCAGGCAGCCAAATACGCCGCGAAGCAGCCGATGAGCCGCACCACGCTTGGGGGAGAGTTGGAGCTGCCGCGCCCAGGTCCAGCGCGGCGCGGGGCCTTACAGGCGGAATTCGTGGCCCAGGTAGACTTCCTTCACCAGGTCGTTGGCGAGGATGCTTTCGGCACTGCCTTCGGCGATCAGTTGACCGTCGTTGACGATGTACGCCGTTTCGCAGATATCCAGCGTCTCGCGGACGTTGTGGTCGGTGATCAGCACACCGATACCCTTGGCCTTGAGGTGATGGATGATCTGCTTGATGTCGCCCACGGAGATCGGGTCGACACCGGCGAAGGGTTCGTCCAGCAGGATGAATTTCGGCGAACTGGCGAGGGCGCGGGCGATTTCCACGCGGCGGCGTTCACCACCGGACAGGCTCATACCGAGGTTGTCGCGGATGTGGTGAATGTGGAACTCCTCCAGCAGCCCCTCCAGCGCTTCCTGGCGACCAGCACGATCCAGGTCGGTACGGGTTTCGAGGATGGCGCCGATGTTGTCTGCCACCGACAGCTTGCGGAAGATCGAGGCTTCCTGCGGCAGGTAGCCGATGCCGGCGCGGGCGCGGCCGTGCATAGGCAGGTGGGTGACGTCCTTATCGTCGATGCGCACGACGCCCTGATCGGCGCGAACCAGGCCGACAATCATATAGAAGCAGGTGGTCTTGCCCGCTCCGTTGGGGCCGAGCAAGCCGACGATCTGCCCGCTTTCGATGCTCATGCTGACGTCGCGGACGACTTGCCGGCTCTTGTAGCTCTTGGCGAGGTGCTGGGCGGTTAGCGTAGCCATTACTGCGCTTGATCCTGCTTTTTCTTGGGCTGGATGACCATGTCGATGCGCGGGCGTGGCGTAGTCACCTGGGAACCGGTGGCGCGGCCCGCGTTGACGATCTGGCGCTGGGTGTCATAGACGATCTTCTCGCCTTCGAAGGTGTTGCCTTCCTGGATCACCTTGGCCTGGTCGATCAGCACGACGCGGTTCTGGGCGACGAAGTACTGGATGGTCAGACCGTAGGCCTGGGTGATCTGCTTGTCCGGCGCCGGCTTCTGCTCGAAGTACGCGGGCTTGCCTACAGAGGTGACGACTTCGATGTCACCATTCTTGTTCTGCTTGAGCGTGACGGTATTGCCGGTCAGCTTCATGCTGCCCTGGGTCACCACCACGTCACCGCGATAGACGGCTACGCCCTGCTTGTCATCCAGTTCGGCGCTATCGGCCTGGACACGAATCGGCTGCTCCCGGTCGGTGGGGAGAGCCCAGGCGGCAGAGCTGCCAATAGCGGCGGCGAGGCTGAAAAGAAGGGGGAGGGTGTTAACGAGCCTCATGCTGACCTCTTACGTTGGACAGCAGGAGCATCCGGCTGTCTTTCAGATACGCTTTCATGCCAACTGCAGTGGTGACACCGTTGGGTTCGGTGATCTTCACGGGCTGGTCAGTCTGCGCATAGTCCTTGTCTGGGAACACCGTCATGCGCGAGGTGTTGAGGAGGAGCGTGCGCTGCTGCGCATCGGTACGTGCAACGCGCACGTCGTCGATCAGCTCGACCTGCTTGCCTTCGGGGGCCACTTCGGCGCGAACACTCTGGACATGCCACGGCTGCGGCTCATTCTCCCGATGGAAGTAGAGGTCCGGCGTGGTGACCAGGGTCACGTCGGTTGCTTTCAGGTGTTCGAGTTTGTCGGCGGTCATCTCGTAGGCGAGGGAACCGTCGAGGCGGTATTGCACGCTCTTGGCGTTCACCACATAGAAATCGATCGCATCGCTGGTCTGCGACTTGAGTTGCCGCTCGTTGAAGTCCAGGCGCACGTTCCAGTAATAGCCGAGGGCGATCAGCAGGATGGCGATCAGGGCGAGCAACAGCTTCTGTTGGAATGTCTTGGGCATGTTCGGCTCTAGAGATACGCGTTCTGAGCAGCTTCGAGGCTGCCCTGGGCGCGCAGGATCAGTTCGCAGAACTCGCGCGCGGCGCCTTCGCCGCCTCGCGCCTGGGTAACGCCGTCGGCGTGCTGGCGAACGAAGGCATCGGCATTGGCCACGGCCATTCCCAGTCCGGCGCGACGGATGGCCGGGAGGTCGGGCAGGTCGTCACCCAGGTAGGCAACTTCTTCATAGCCTAGACCCAGTTCGGCGAGCAACTCGTCCAGGGCGACCAGCTTGTCCTCGCGGCCCTGGAACAGGTGGTTGATGCCCAGGTTCTTCGCTCGGCGCTCGACCACTGGGCTCGAGCGGCCGGTGATGATCGCGGTGCGCACGCCGGAGGCCATGAGCATCTTGATGCCTTGGCCATCCAGGGTGCTGAAAGTCTTGAACTCGCCGCCGTCGGGCAGGAAGTAGAGCTTGCCATCGGTGAGCACGCCGTCGACGTCGAACACCGCCAGGCGGACCGCTTTCGCGCGTTGCAGCAGGTCGGCAGTCATTCAGATGACTCCCGCACGGGTCAGGTCGTGAACGTGCAGCACGCCGACCGGGTGGTCCTTGTCGTCAATTACGACCAGCACGTTGATCTTGTGGTCGTCCATGATCTTCAGCGCCTCGGCGGCGAGCATGTCCGGGCGGGCGGTCTTGCCGTGCACGGTCATGACCTGGTCGATGGTCACCTGGCGCACGTCCAGGCCCTTGTCCAGGGTGCGACGCAGGTCGCCGTCGGTGAAGACCCCGGCCAGGCGGCCGTCTTCGCCGAGGATGATGGTCATGCCGAGGCCCTTGCGGGTCATTTCCAGCAGGGCGCCGCTGAGCGAAGTGCCGGGAGAAACCTGCGGCAATGCTTCACCCACGTGCATGATGTTTTCCACTTTCAGCAACAATCGACGACCCAGTGCGCCGCCCGGATGCGAGAAAGCGAAGTCTTCGGCGGTAAAACCGCGGGCTTCCAGCAGCGCGATGGCGAGCGCGTCGCCGATCACCAGGGAAACCGTGGTGGAGGAGGTCGGCGCCAGATTCAGCGAGCACGCTTCGTGCTCGACACTGGCATCCAGATTGACTGCGGCGGCCTTGGCCAGCGGCGATTCGGCGTTGCCGGTCATGCTGATCAGGGTAATGCCCAGGCGCTTGATCAGCGGCAGCAGGGTGATGATTTCCGCGGTGGAGCCGGAGTTGGACAGGGCCAGGACAACGTCGTCCTTGGTGATCATGCCCATGTCGCCGTGGCTGGCTTCGGCCGGGTGGACGAAGAAGGACGGCGTTCCAGTGCTGGCGAGGGTGGCAGCGATCTTGCGGGCGATGTGCCCGGACTTGCCCATGCCGACCACGACCACGCGGCCCTTGCAGTCGAGGAGCAGCTCGCAGGCCAGGGAGAAATCGGCGCCAATACGCGGCAGCAGGGCATCCACCGAGTCACGCTCGAGGCGAATGGTGCGTTGTGCCGACTGGATGAAATCGTGATTCTGGCTCATGTTCGAAAGGCGCGGGGCAAAATGAAGTGCGAGATTATAACGGGAAAGCGGCAAAGGCTTCATCAATGGCATCTCAATGTTGAACGCATTTTGCTGAACTGGTCCTTAACGACGGCTTAGCAGCCCTTGGGGCGCGGCTTCGCGGGGTGTTATAGTTCGCGGCCGTTCGGGCTGCCGCGCCGTGTTTCTGCCGTGTGACAGACGGGGCAACGGACAGCGCCGTGATGAAAGGAGTTCTATGAGCACCAATGACCAATACGCGGTCGAGCTGAAGGGCCTGAGCTTCAAGCGCGGCACGCGGAAGATTTTCGATAACGTGGACATCCGCATTCCACGCGGCAAGGTCACCGGGATCATGGGACCGTCGGGTTGTGGCAAGACCACCCTGTTGCGACTGATCGCCGCCCAGCTGCGCCCGGCGAGCGGCGAGGTGTGGGTCAACGGCCAGAACCTGCCGTCGCTGGGCCGTAGCGACCTGTTCGATATGCGCAAGCAGTTCGGCGTGCTGTTCCAGAGCGGCGCGCTGTTCACCGACCTCGATGTCTTCGAGAACGTTGCGTTTCCGCTGCGTGTGCATACCGAGTTGCCCGAGGAAATGATCCGCGACATCGTCCTGATGAAGCTCCAGGCCGTGGGCTTGCGCGGAGCGGTGGAACTGATGCCGGATGAGCTGTCCGGCGGTATGAAACGTCGTGTGGCGCTGGCCCGAGCTATTGCGCTGGACCCGCAGATCCTGATGTACGACGAGCCTTTCGTGGGCCAGGACCCGATCGCCATGGGCGTGCTGGTGCGCCTGATCCGCCTGCTCAACGACGCCCTCGGCATCACCAGTATCGTGGTTTCCCACGACTTGGCAGAGACCGCGAGCATCGCCGACTACATCTATATTGTTGGCGACGGCCGTGTACTTGGGCACGGAACGCCGGCTGATCTGCAGGGTCTTGATGATCCGCGCGTGCGTCAGTTCATGAAGGGCATCCCGGATGGTCCGGTGCCGTTCCATTATCCTGCTCGCGATTACCGCGCCGACCTGCTGGGAGAACGTTGATGCGCAAGACTTCACCGCTCGAGCGAGTTCGCCTGCTCGGGCGCGCGGGCCTCGATGTTCTCGAGGCGCTAGGCCGTTCGACGCTGTTCCTTGTCCATGCCATCTTCGGTCGTCGCGTTCACAGCGGCGCCTTCCAGTTGCTGGTCAAGCAGTTGTATTCGGTGGGCGTGTTGTCCCTGGCGATCATCGTCGTGTCCGGCCTGTTCATCGGCATGGTGCTGGCCCTGCAGGGCTATAACATCCTGGCGAGCTACGGCTCCGAGCAGGCGGTTGGCCAGATGGTCGCGCTGACGCTGTTGCGTGAGCTGGGGCCGGTGGTGACCGGCCTGTTGTTCGCGGGGCGTGCCGGCTCGGCGCTGACTGCCGAGATCGGCAACATGAAATCCACGGAGCAGTTGTCCAGCCTGGAGATGATCGGCGTCGACCCGCTCAAGTACATCATTGCGCCGCGACTGTGGGCGGGCTTCATTTCGATGCCGCTGCTGGCGGCGATCTTCAGTGTCGTCGGTATCTGGGGCGGAGCCCTGGTCGCCGTGGACTGGCTGGGTGTGTATGACGGTTCGTACTGGTCGAACATGCAGAACAGCGTGCAGTTCACCAAGGACATTCTCAATGGCGTGATCAAGAGCGTGGTGTTCGCCTTCGTCGTGACCTGGATCGCGGTGTACCAGGGCTATGACTGCGAACCCACCTCCGAGGGGATCAGCCGCGCCACCACCCGTACCGTTGTGTATGCCTCCCTGGCCGTGCTGGGGTTGGACTTCATCCTGACTGCCTTGATGTTTGGAGACTTCTGATGCAAACCCGCACCCTGGAAATCGGTGTAGGCCTGTTCATTCTGGCCGGCCTGCTGGCCCTGCTGCTGCTGGCCCTGCGTGTCAGTGGACTGACCATCGGCAATTCGGGCGATACCTATAAGCTGTACGCCTACTTCGACAACATTGCCGGCGTTACCGTGCGCGGCAAGGTCACCATGGCGGGCGTCACCATCGGCAAGGTCACTGCGGTGGACCTGGACCATGACAGCTATCGTGGTCGTGTGACCATGGAGGTCAATCGCCAGGTCAACAACCTGCCGGATGACTCTACGGCCTCCATCCTGACCGCCGGCCTGCTGGGCGAGAAGTACATCGGCATCAGCGTTGGTGGTGATGAAGAGCTACTGAAAGATGGCGATACCATCAAGGACACCCAGTCGGCACTTGTGCTGGAAGACCTGATCGGCAAGTTCCTGCTGAATTCGGTCAACAAAGACGACTCGAAGAAATGAGGACTCATTCCATGTTGAAAACCTTGCGCCGTGGCTTCCTGATCCTGCTTGCGATCCTGCCGCTGTTCGCCCAGGCCGAGCAGACCGCCCAGCAGGTCGTGCAACAGACCGTCGATGGCCTGCTGTCGGACCTGAAAACCAACAAGGCCAGCTACAAGGCCAATCCCCAGGCGTTCTACGACACCCTGAATCGCATCCTCGGCCCGGTGGTGGACTCCGAGGGCATTGCCCGTGGCGTCATGACCGTCAAGTATTCGCGCCAGGCGACGCCGGAGCAGATCAAGCGCTTCGAGGAAACCTTCAAGAACAGCCTGTTCCAGTTCTACGGCAATGCGCTGCTGGAGTACGACAACCAGGACATCCGCGTGCTGAATACTGGCAAGCAGGACCAGGATCGTGCTTCGGTGAACATGGAAGTCGTGGGTGGCAGCGGTGCGATTTATCCGGTGCAGTACACCATGGTCAACCAGGGCGGCGAGTGGCGCCTGCGTAACGTGATCATCAACGGCATCAACATTGGCAAGCTGTTCCGTGACCAGTTCGCCGATTCCATGCAGAAGAACCGTAACGACCTGGAGGCGACCATCGCCGGTTGGGGGCAGGTCGTCGCCAAAGCCAAGGACGCGGCCAAGGGCCAGTCGGAAGGCGGCGCAGAATGAGTCAGGGCAGTATCACGGAGCGTGCCGAGGGCGAACTGGCCCTGGCCGGCGTGCTGGACTACAGCACCGGGCCCGCGCTGCGTGAGCAGGGAGGACGTCTGATCGCCGCGAGCAAGGCGGGCGTGTTGTGCCTGGACTGCTCGGCGGTGGCGCACTCCAGCAGCGTCGGATTGTCGCTGCTGCTGTCGTTCACCCGTGATGCCCGCAAGGCCGGCAAAACCTTGCAGATCGTCGGCATGCCCAAGGACATGCAGGAAATCGCCAAGGTTGGCGAGCTCCTGGAGATTCTGCCGTTACAGCATTGAAACACTGAAAAAGCCCTCCGTCCGCGACTTCCCCAGCCGGGGTTCGCAGGTGGGGGGCTTTTTTGTATCATGGCCGACCCGCGCGCGTAGGGCGCCGAACGAGGTTGAGCATGCAGGCCGTAGAAGTCAAAAACTTCCTGGAATCGAAACTCCCAGGTACCCAGATTGAAGTGGAAGGCGAAGGCTGCAATTTTCAGCTGAACCTGATCAGCGACGAGCTCGCCGGCCTGAGCCCGGTCAAGCGCCAGCAGCAGATCTATGCCCACCTGAACGAGTGGATCGCCTCAGGCGCCATCCATGCCGTCACCATGAAATTCTTCAGCCGCGCCGCCTGGGCCGAGCGTTCCTGAGCCCACGGGGAAAATAGCAATGGATAAACTGATTATTACCGGCGGTACTCGTCTCGATGGCGAGATCCGCATCTCCGGCGCGAAGAACTCGGCGCTGCCGATCCTCGCCGCAACCCTGCTGGCGGACACTCCGGTGACCGTCTGCAACCTGCCGCACCTGCACGACATCACCACCATGATCGAACTGTTCGGTCGCATGGGCGTGCAGCCGGTCATCGACGAGAAGCTCAATGTCGAAGTCGACGCCAGCACCATCAAGACCCTGGTGGCGCCCTACGAGCTGGTGAAAACCATGCGTGCGTCGATCCTGGTGCTCGGCCCGATGGTTGCCCGCTTCGGTGAGGCCGAAGTCGCGCTGCCCGGCGGTTGTGCCATCGGTTCGCGTCCGGTGGACCTGCACATCCGCGGCCTCGAGGCCATGGGCGCGCAGATCACCGTCGAAGGCGGCTACATCAAGGCCAAGGCTCCGGCCGGCGGTCTGCGTGGCGCGCACTTCTTCTTCGATACCGTCAGCGTGACCGGTACCGAGAACATCATGATGGCCGCAGCCCTTGCCAATGGCCGCTCCGTGCTGGAAAACGCCGCGCGCGAGCCTGAGGTCGTCGACCTGGCCAACTTCATCAACGCCATGGGCGGTGATGTGCAGGGCGCGGGCACCGATACCATCGTGATCAACGGTGTAAAAAGTCTGGGTGGCGGCGCCAAGTACAGCGTCATGCCCGACCGCATCGAGACCGGCACCTACCTGGCCGCTGCTGCCGCTACCGGTGGCCGCGTCAAGCTCAAGGACACCGATCCGACCATCCTCGAGGCCGTGCTGGCCAAGCTGGTCGAAGCCGGCGCGCACATCACGACCGGCAGCAACTGGATCGAGCTGGACATGAAGGGCAACCGGCCGAAGGCGGTGAACCTCCGCACCGCGCCGTACCCGGCATTCCCCACCGACATGCAGGCGCAGTTCATCTCCCTGAACGCCATCGCCGAAGGTACCGGCGCGGTCATCGAGACCGTGTTCGAGAACCGCTTCATGCACGTCTACGAAATGAACCGCATGGGTGCGCAGATCCTGGTCGAAGGCAATACCGCCATCGTCACCGGCGTTCCGCAGCTCAAGGGTGCACCGGTCATGGCGACCGATCTGCGTGCCTCCGCCAGCCTGGTCATCGCTGCCCTGGTGGCAGAAGGCGACACCCTGATCGACCGCATCTACCACATCGATCGTGGCTATGAGTGCATCGAAGAGAAACTGCAATTGCTCGGGGCGAAGATTCGCCGCGTACCGGGCTAGGGCTGAGCCAGACCATGCTGACGATTGCCCTGTCCAAGGGCCGTATCCTCGACGACACCCTGCCGCTGCTTGCAGCGGCAGGTATCGTGCCGACCGAGAATCCGGACAAGAGCCGCAAACTGATCATCCCCACCACCCTCGATGACGTGCGCCTGCTGATCGTGCGCGCCACCGACGTTCCGACCTACGTCGAGCACGGCGCCGCCGACCTCGGCGTGGCGGGCAAGGACGTACTCATGGAGTACGGTGGCCAGGGCCTCTACGAGCCGCTGGACCTGAAGATCGCCAACTGCAAGCTGATGACCGCCGGTGCGGTCGGCGCGTCGGAGCCCAAGGGTCGCCTGCGCGTGGCGACCAAGTTCGTCAACGTCGCCAAGCGCTACTACGCCGAACAGGGCCGCCAGGTCGATGTGATCAAGCTGTACGGCTCCATGGAGCTGGCGCCGCTGGTCGGCCTCGCCGACAAGATCATCGACGTGGTCGATACCGGTAACACCTTGCGTGCAAATGGCCTGGAGCCTCAGGATCTGATCGCGCATATCAGCTCGCGCCTGGTCGTGAACAAAGCCTCGATGAAGATGCAGCACGCGCGCATCCAGGCGCTGATCGACACCCTGCGCGAAGCCGTCGACGCTCGACACCGTCACTGATAATCACTGCGGCCCTGGCCGCAGACGCCTATCCGTGTCATAGCCAAATTTTCTCGGGTGCCCGCACGGAAGGCTTGATAGTCTTGCGGCGCCCGAGATCATGCCAATTAAAGAGGCCAGCTATGACCGCACCCTTCGCACTCCGTCGACTCAACGCCGCCGATCCGGACTTCGCGCGTCATCTGGACCATCTGCTCTCCTGGGAAAGCGTGTCCGACGAGTCGGTGAACCAGCGTGTGCTGGACATCATCGCCGACGTACGCAAGCGCGGCGACGCCGCCGTGGTGGAGTTCACCCAACGTTTCGATGGCGTCGACGCCAAGACCATGGCCGACCTGATCCTGCCGCGCGAGCGCCTGGAACTGGCCCTGACCCGTATCACCCCGGCCCAGCGCGAGGCGCTGGAAACCGCTGCCGAGCGCGTGCGCAGCTACCACGAGAAGCAGAAGCAGGACTCCTGGCGCTACACCGAAGCCGACGGCACCGTGCTCGGCCAGCAGGTCACCCCGCTGGACCGCGCCGGCCTATATGTGCCCGGCGGCAAGGCGTCCTATCCGTCTTCCGTGCTGATGAACGCCATTCCGGCCAAGGTCGCCGGTGTCGCCGAAGTGGTGATGGTGGTACCGACCCCGCGTGGCGAAATCAACGAGATCGTCCTGGCCGCCGCCTGCATCGCCGGCGTCGATCGCGTCTTCACCATCGGTGGCGCCCAGGCCGTGGCCGCGCTGGCCTATGGCACCGAGAGCGTGCCGCAGGTGGACAAGGTCGTCGGCCCGGGCAACATCTACGTCGCTACCGCCAAACGCCATGTATTCGGTCAGGTTGGCATCGACATGATCGCCGGCCCCTCCGAGATCCTCGTGGTCTGCGACGGTGGCACTGACCCGGACTGGATCGCCATGGACCTGTTCTCCCAGGCCGAGCACGACGAGGACGCCCAGTCGATCCTGGTCAGCCCGGACGCCGCCTTCCTCGACAAGGTCGCCGCCAGCATCGAGAAGCTGCTGCCGACCATGGAGCGCGCCGAGATCATCCGCACCTCGCTGACCAACCGGGGCGCGCTGATTCTGGTCGCCGACCAGGAGCAGGCCTGCCAGGTCGCCAACCGCATCGCCCCGGAGCACCTGGAACTGTCGGTGGCCGACCCGGAAAGCTGGCTGCCGAAGATTCGCCACGCCGGCGCCATTTTCATGGGCCGCTACACCGCCGAGGCACTGGGCGACTACTGCGCCGGCCCGAACCACGTGCTGCCGACCTCCGGCACCGCGCGCTTCTCCTCGCCGCTGGGCGTGTACGACTTCCAGAAGCGTTCCTCGATCATCTTCTGCTCCGCACCGGGCGCTTCCGAACTGGGTAAGACCGCTTCGGTCCTGGCCCGTGGCGAGTCACTGACCGCCCACGCGCGCAGCGCCGAATTCCGCATCCTTGACGGCAAGAGTGAGTAACCCATGAGCAAGTTCTGGAGTCCCTTCGTCAAGGAACTGGTGCCTTACGTTCCGGGCGAGCAGCCGAAGCTGGCCAAGCTGGTCAAGCTGAACACCAACGAGAACCCCTACGGCCCCTCGCCGAAGGTGGTCGCCGCGATCCAGGCCGAGCTGAACGACACGCTGCGCCTGTACCCGGACCCCAACGCCGACCGCCTCAAGCAGACCATCGCCGAGTACCACGGCGTGAAGACCGCTCAGGTCTTCGTCGGCAACGGCTCGGACGAGGTCCTGGCTCACGCCTTCCACGCGCTGTTCCAGCACGGCAAGCCGCTGCTGTTCCCCGACGTGACCTACAGCTTCTATCCGGTCTACTGCGGTCTCTACGGCATCGATTTCGAAGCGCTGGCGCTGGACGAGCAGTTCCAGATCCGCGTCGAGGATTACGCGCGCCCGAACAGCGGCATCATCTTCCCCAATCCCAACGCGCCCACTGGTTGCCTGCTGCCGCTCGAAGCCATCGAGCGCCTGCTGCAAGCCAGCCCGGACAGCGTGGTGCTGGTGGATGAAGCCTACGTCGACTTCGGTGGCGAGACGGCGATCTCACTGGTCAATCGCTACCCGAACCTGCTGGTGGCGCAGACCCTGTCCAAATCGCGTTCGCTGGCCGGCCTGCGGGTCGGCTTCGCGGTCGGCCATGAAGACCTGATCGAAGCGCTGGAGCGGGTGAAGAACAGCTTCAACTCCTACCCGCTGGACCGCCTGGCCTTGGCCGGCGCGGTAGCGTCCTTTGAGGATCAGGCCTACTTCGAGCAGACCTGCAACGCGGTTATCCACAGCCGCGAGAAACTGGTGGCTGAACTGAAGACGCTGGGCTTCGACGTACTGCCGTCGGCAGCGAACTTCATCTTCGCCCGCCACCCGCAGCGCGACGGTGCCGAACTGGCTGCTGCCCTGCGCGAGGAGGGCGTGATCGTGCGTCACTTCAAGCAGCAACGGATCAACCAGTTCCTGCGTATCAGCATCGGCACCGAGGAGCAGAACCAGGCTCTGGTGGATGCCCTGCGGCTGAAGCTGTAAGGCTGTTACTGCAAAAGAAAACGGCGCCCTCGGGCGCCGTTTTTCATTGCTGTGGAAAAGAGGGCTGCATCAATTGCCGTTGGGGGCGGGCGGCGGACGCAGGCCGACTTCGGCGTTGAGCGTCACCGGCTTGCCGTTGCGCAGCACTTCGATGGTGATCTTCTCGCCCGGCTTGGTGCGTGCCACCTGGTTCATCGAGCGGCGGCCATCGCTAGCGGCTTCGCCGTCGATGTTCAGGATGATGTCGCCCGGCAGCAGGCCGGCCTTGGCGGCTGGGCCGTCGCGGTAGACGCCGGCGACGACGATGCCGGCCTTGTCCTTGAGGTCGAAGGATTCGGCCAGTTCAGGGGGCAGCGGCTGTACTTCGACGCCGAGCCAGCCACGAATCACCTGGCCGTGCTCGATGATCGACTGCATGACCTCCAGCGCCAGCTTGGTCGGGATGGCGAAGCCGATACCCTGGGAGCCGCCGGACTTGGAGAAGATCGCAGTGTTGATGCCGATCAGATTGCCGTTGGCGTCCACCAGCGCGCCGCCGGAGTTGCCCGGGTTGATCGCCGCGTCGGTCTGGATGAAGTCTTCGTAGGTATTCAGGCCCAGTTGGTTGCGGCCGGTGGCGCTGATGATACCCATGGTGACGGTCTGCCCGACGCCGAAGGGGTTGCCGATGGCCAGGCAGACGTCGCCGGTGCGGATGCCGTCGGAGCGACCGAGCATGATCGATGGCAGGTCCTTGAGGTCGATCTTCAGCACCGCAAGGTCGGTCTCGGGGTCGCTGCCCACCAGGCGGGCGATGGTCTCGCGACCGTCGCGCAGGGCCACGACAATCTGGTCAGCGCCGGCGGTCACATGGTTGTTGGTCAGCAGGTAGCCTTCGGGGCTCATGATCACCGCCGAACCCAAGCTCGATTCCATGCGCTTCTGCTGTGGCAGGTTATCGCCGAAGAAGCGCCGGAACAGCGGATCGTCGAGCATCGAGTTGTTCGGCTTGCTGACCATCTTGGTGGTGTACAGGTTGGCCACGGCGGGCGAAGAGCGGGTCACGGCGTCGGCGTAGCTGGCCGGGCCCTGCTGGAGGCGGCTGAGCAGCGGAGCCTGCTGCAAATGCACTTCCTGCTGCGGAAGGCCGACCCATTGCGGGTTATGCTGGATGATCAGTAGCGCCAACAGGACGCCAACCAGCACGGGCCAGCCGAGGAAACGCAGGGCCTTCAGCATCGAAGAAAATCCTTGGGGTTGCTTGGCCGGGGGATGGCCGATAGGGTGGCGGCCATTATACGGGCGGCGAGCCAAGAAAATAGACGCTCGCAGCCGATGTTGGAGGAATTTCGATGGCAATCGCACTGAGCACGCTGGTCGAGGAAGCGGACCGCTTTTTGGACGCGGCGAAGATCCAGGATTATTGCCCCAACGGCCTGCAGGTCGAGGGTCGCCCGCAGGTGCGTCGCATCGTTTCCGGCGTCACCGCCAGCCAGGCGTTGCTGGATGCTGCCGTGGAGGCGGATGCCGATGTGGTGCTGGTCCATCACGGTTACTTCTGGAAGGGCGAGGACGCTCGCGTCGTGGGCATGAAGCAGCGTCGTCTGAAGACCCTGCTGAGCCATGACATCAGCTTACTGGCCTATCACCTGCCGCTGGACCTGCATGGCGAAGTGGGCAACAACGCGCAACTGGGACGTCAGCTCGGCTTCGAGATCGAAGGGCCGCTGGAGCCGGGCAACCCGCGCTCCATCGTGCTGGTTGGCTCGTTGCCGGAGCCCCTGTTGCCGAGCGACCTGGCCATCCATGTGCGTGACGTGCTGGGGCGTGAGCCGCTGTTGGTCGATGGCGGGCAGCCGATTCGGCGCATAGCCTGGTGCACCGGTGGCGCCCAGGGCTACATCGACCAGGCGATTGCTGCGGGCGTTGATGCCTACCTGACCGGCGAAGTCTCCGAGCAGACCGTGCACAGCGCGCGGGAAAACGGCATCAGCTTCATCGCCGCCGGCCATCACGCCACCGAGCGCTATGGTGTACAGGCGCTGGGGGATTACCTGGCCAAGCGCTTCGCCCTCGAGCACCTGTTCATCGATTGCCCGAACCCGGCCTGACGCAGCGGTTTTCCTTGTAGGAGCGAGCTTGCTCGCGAAAAGCCCGGGCACGGCGCAAGGGTTCGCGAACAATAACGATGGCGTCCCCCTCGCTCCTATACGTGGAGATCCATCCCCGCGGCAATGAAAAAGGCCGACTCAATGAGTCGGCCTTTTTCGTAACTGCCTCAGCGGTAACCGTGGCGCTGCCGATCCACCGCCTTGCCCAGTTCCCACACCGCCATGGCGTAGTGGGTGCTGTGGTTGTAGCGGGTGATCACGAAGAAGTTCGGCAGGCCGTACCAGTACTGGTAGGTGTTGCCCATGTCCAGGCGCAGCAGGCTGGCGCTCTGGTGATTGCCCAGCGAGCCTTGCGGGCGCAGGCCGGCAGAAGACAGCACGCTGATCGGGTACTGGGTCTTGAAACCATCTTCCAGCGAGCGGGCCTGGCCGATGGCCGGGATCGCCACCGCGTCGCCGGTAATCCAGCCGTGCTGCTTGAAGTAGTTGGCCACGCTGCCGATGGCATCGCGCGGGTTCCACAGGTCGCGGTGGCCGTCGCCGTCGAAGTCCACCGCGTATTGGGTGAAGGAGGAGGGCATGAATTGCCCGTAGCCCATGGCGCCGGCATAGGAGCCGCGCATCTCCAGTGGGTTGTCGCCTTCCTTGCGTGCCTGCAGGAGGAACTGCTCCAGCTCGCCGCTGAAGAATTCGGCGCGGCGCGGGTAGGAGAACGACAGGGTGGCGAGCGCATCGATGATCCGCGTCTTGCCCATCACGCGGCCCCAGCGGGTTTCCACGCCGATGATGCCGACGATGATTTCCGCCGGCACGCCGTAGGTACGCGAGGCGCGCTGCAGGTCGGCTTCGTACTCGTTCCAGAACTGCACACCCTTCTGCACGTTGTCTGGGGTGATGAACTTCTTCCGGTAGCGCAGCCAGGCGCCGTTCGGGCCGCTGGGAGCGGTGTAGGTCGGCGCCTGGCGATCCATCAGGCGGATCACCCAGTCCAGCTCGCGGGTCTGGGCGAACAGGTCCTGCAGGTCCTGACGATTGAAATTGTGTTGGCTCACCATGCGGTCGATGAAACGTTGGGCGCTGGCGTTGCCGGCGAAGTCGCCGCGCAGCGGGGTGATCGGCTGCACCGAGCCGAACGCCGGGTGGGCGCTGGGCGTGATCAGGGTGGGCGTCTTCGGCTTCTGGGCCGGCTGTGGAGCGGGGGTCGGTTTGCTGCTGCATGCGGAGATGAGGACGAGCAAAGGCAGGGTGTAAGCGATGCGGCGCATGGGGAATCTTCTGGGGCAGGAAAACGTGCCGCTATGCTAGCGCAGTGCCGTGCGGGTACAAGCCGGGACAGTGCGAGTCTGTTGCAGGAAAAGTCCTCATCGTCCTTGTCCATCCGTCTGAGGACGGTGCTCGAAGAGCCCTTCCGGGCAGCGTCGGCCGGTGCTTTGGCATACTCCGCCGGCGGGCGCGACACCGCTTTGAACACTGAGCGCGTATGGCTATATCGGTATATTTTTTCGGTATAACCGGCGCCCCGGTTAGAGCCTTGTGCTGTGATAGAGTGCGCCCTCGTCTACGGCCCGCCGGCCGTCCATAAGCAATTCCGTGAGTAGCCATGGTCGACAAACTGACGCATCTGAAACAGCTGGAGGCCGAGAGCATCCACATCATCCGCGAGGTCGCCGCCGAGTTCGACAACCCGGTGATGCTGTACTCGATCGGCAAGGACAGCGCGGTGATGCTTCACCTCGCGCGCAAGGCCTTCTTCCCCGGCAAGCTGCCTTTCCCGGTGATGCACGTCGACACCCGCTGGAAATTCCAGGAGATGTACAGTTTCCGCACCAAGATGGTCGAGGAACTGGGTCTGGACCTGATCACCCACATCAACCCCGATGGCGTGGCTCAGGACATCAACCCGTTTACCCACGGCAGCGCCAAGCACACCGACATCATGAAGACCGAAGGCCTCAAGCAGGCCCTCGACAAGCACGGTTTCGACGCCGCCTTCGGTGGTGCTCGCCGCGACGAGGAGAAGTCCCGCGCCAAGGAGCGCGTCTACTCCTTCCGTGACAGCAAGCACCGCTGGGACCCGAAGAACCAGCGTCCGGAGCTGTGGAACGTCTACAACGGCAAGGTGAAGAAGGGCGAATCGATCCGCGTCTTCCCGCTGTCGAACTGGACCGAGCTGGACATCTGGCAATACATCTACCTGGAGCAGATCCCGATCGTGCCGCTGTACTTCGCCGCCGAGCGCGAAGTCATCGAGATGAACGGCTCGCTGATCATGATCGACGACGAGCGCATCCTCGAGCACCTCACGCCAGAGCAGAAGGCCAGCATCCAGAAGAAGATGGTGCGTTTCCGCACCCTGGGCTGCTACCCGCTGACCGGCGCGGTGGAGTCCACCGCTACCTCGCTGCCGGAAATCATCCAGGAAATGCTGCTGACGCGGACTTCCGAGCGCCAGGGCCGGGTCATCGACCACGACGCTGCCGGCTCGATGGAAGAAAAGAAACGTCAGGGCTACTTCTAAGGTTCTCGCACCATGTCGCATCAATCCGATCTGATCAGCGAGGACATCCTCGCCTACCTGGCCCAGCACGAGCGCAAGGAACTGTTGCGCTTCCTCACCTGCGGCAACGTCGACGACGGCAAGAGCACCCTGATCGGGCGCCTGCTGCATGACTCCAAGATGATCTACGAGGACCACCTCGAAGCCATCACCCGCGACTCGAAGAAAGTCGGCACCACCGGCGATGACGTCGACCTGGCGCTGCTGGTGGACGGCCTGCAGGCCGAGCGCGAGCAGGGCATCACCATCGACGTGGCGTACCGCTACTTCAGCACCGCCAAGCGCAAGTTCATCATCGCCGACACCCCCGGCCATGAGCAGTACACCCGCAACATGGCCACCGGCGCGTCCACCTGCGACCTGGCCATCATCCTGATCGACGCCCGCTACGGCGTGCAGACCCAGACCCGCCGGCACAGCTTCATCGCCTCGCTGCTGGGCATCAAGCACATCGTCGTCGCCATCAACAAGATGGACCTCAAGGGTTTCGACCAGGGCGTGTTTGAGCAGATCAAAGCCGACTATCTGCAGTTCGCGCAGAAGATCAATCTCAAGACCAATTCCCTGCACTTCGTGCCGATGTCGGCGCTGAAGGGCGACAACGTGGTCAACAAGTCCGAGCGCTCGCCGTGGTACACCGGCCAGTCGCTGATGGAAATCCTCGAGACCGTGGAAGTCGCGGGCGACCGCAACCTCGACGACATGCGCTTCCCGGTGCAGTACGTCAATCGCCCGAACCTGAACTTCCGTGGCTTCGCCGGCACCCTGGCGAGCGGCATCGTGCGCAAGGGTGACGAAGTCATCGCCCTGCCGTCGGGCAAGGGCAGCAAGGTCAAGTCCATCGTCACTTACGAAGGTGAACTGGAGCAGGCCGGCCCGGGCCAGGCCGTCACCCTGACCCTGGAAGACGAGATCGACGTCTCCCGCGGCGACATGCTGGTGCATGCCGACAATCGCCCGCAGGTCACCGACGGCTTCGACGCCATGTTGGTGTGGATGGCCGAAGAGCCGATGCTGCCGGGCAAGAAGTACGACATCAAACGCGCCACCAGCTACGTGCCGGGCTCGATTCCGAGCATCACCCACAAGGTGGACGTGAACACCCTGGAAGAGACTCCGGCCAGCGAACTCAAGCTCAACGAGATCGCCCGCGTGAAGGTCAGCCTGGATGCGTCCATTGCGCTGGATGGCTATGGCCAGAACCGCACCACTGGCGCCTTCATCGTTATCGATCGCCTCACCAACGGCACGGTCGGTGCCGGCATGATCATCGCTGCACCGCAAGCGAGCCATGGCACCAGCACCCATCACGGTGCGAATGCCCACGTAGCTCGCGAGGAGCGCGCCGCACGCTTCGGCCAGCAGCCGGCTACCGTGCTGTTCAGCGGTCTCTCCGGCGCAGGCAAGAGCACCCTGGCCTACGCCCTGGAGCGCAAGTTGTTCGACATGGGCCGCGCTGTTTACGTGCTGGACGGCCAGAACCTGCGTCATGACCTGAACAAGGGGCTGCCGCAGGACCGCGCCGGGCGCACCGAGAACTGGCTGCGTACTGCCCATGTAGCCAAGCAGTTCAACGAAGCGGGCCTGATCAGCCTGTGCGCCTTCGTCGCCCCAAGCGCCGAAGGTCGTGAACGCGCCAAGACGCTGATCGGTGCCGATCGTCTGGTCACTGTCTACGTCCAGGCTTCCCCGCAGGTCTGCCGTGAGCGCGACCCGCAGGGTCTGTACGCGGCCGGCCATGACAACATCCCGGGCGAGTCCTTCCCGTTCGACGTGCCACTGGATGCCGATCTGGTGATCGACACCCAGAGCCAGTCGGTGGAAGAGGGCGTCAAGGCTGTCATCGACCTGCTCCGCCAGCGCGGTGCGATCTGACCGCGTAACGCTGAATGGAAGAAGCCCCGCATCTGCGGGGCTTTTTCTTTTGCTCTGGGTAGGGGCGAGCTTGCTCGCGAACCTGTCCTGGATGATCGGGTATCTGGCGGTTCGCTAGGCGGCACATTTGCGCATGAAAAAGCCCCGCCGAGGCGGGGCTTTTTCAGGGTGCTGGGGCTTCAGTATTTGCTTTTCAGCCCGTACGTTTCGTCCAGCGTGCCCGGGCCGTCGCCGGTCTTGGGCGCATAGTCCTTCGGTACTTCGTTGTTCGCCGGCGGCGTCAGGCGCTCGCGGCGCTCGGGGTATTCGTCGGCATGCAGGGCGGCCAGCAGGCGCTGCTTGGTCTGTTCGTCCAGGGCCAGGCGCTCGGCGCCTTCGGACAGGTGATCCTGCACATCCTGATAGCTCTGGGTGAGCTTCTTCATCAGGCTGGCAGAGGTGCTGAAGTGGGTCACCACTTCGCGCTGGTAGCTATCGAAACGATCCTGCATGTCGTCGACCTGACGCTGCAGCTTGTTCGGCGCGGCGTTGGGCAGCAGACGGGCGATCAGGAAGCCGATGCCAACCCCGACGATCAGGGCGAGTAGCGGCAGCAACCAGGTGGTGAGGGACTGTTCCACGCGAATCCTTCCTCTATAGACGGCTTTGCTTTACGTTAGCGGCTTGCACCTGTGCTTGTATACCGTGGCGAATGCTTCGCCGCCTGCGCAGGTATTGAGCTAGACGAGACGACCCGCCACGGGGTCACGGAGCTGTTGCTTGTCCACCCGCGAAATCCCCCTGTTCCTCGACGGTCCCGACGGCCAGTTGGAAGCCCTGCACCTCGCCACGCCAGACGCCAAGGGCGTGGCGCTGATCTGTCATCCGCACCCGCTGTTCGCCGGTACGATGCAGAACAAGGTGGTCGCCACCCTGCAACGCGCCGCGCGGGATGCAGGATACGCCACCCTGCGTTTCAATTTTCGTGGCGTGGGTCAGAGCGCCGGCAGTTATGCCGAAGGCCGCGGTGAGATCGACGACGCGCTGGCCGCTGCGCGCTGGCTCGCCGAGCAGCATCCGGAGCTGCCGCTGACGCTGATGGGCTTCTCCTTCGGCTCCTGCGTGGCCGGCAATGCCGCCGAGCGCCTGGAGGAGGAGGGCGCCGAGCTGGCGCAACTGTTCATGCTGGCGCCGCCGGTGGAGCGCTTCGACGTCGACCTGCCTGAGCGCTGCCCGCTCACGGTGATCCAGCCGGAAGCGGACGAAGTGGTCACGCCTGAGCGCGTCTACGCCTGGAGCGCCGAGCTGAGCAAGCCCCACGAGCTGATTCGCGTCGCGGAGTGCAGCCATTTCTTCCACGGCAAGCTGATCGAGCTCAAGGACCTGATACAGGCGCGGCTCGCCTAGGCCACCGCGCCGCGTTACCATCCGGCCCGCCATTTCATTTGTGTTGATTCCTGGATTCCCATGACGACCCGTATCCTGACCGGCATCACCACCACCGGTACTCCGCACCTGGGCAACTACGCCGGCGCTATCCGCCCGGCCATCGTTGCCAGCCGCGATCCGCAGGCAGATTCCTTCTACTTCCTGGCCGACTACCACGCACTGATCAAGTGCGATGACCCGACGCGCATCCAGCGCTCGCGTCTGGAAATTGCCGCCACCTGGCTGGCCTGCGGCCTGGATGCTGACAAGGCGACTTTCTATCGCCAGTCCGATATTCCCGAAATTCCCGAACTGACCTGGCTGCTCACCTGCGTCAGCGCCAAGGGCCTGCTCAACCGCGCCCACGCCTACAAGGCCTCGGTGGACAAGAATGTCGAGGCCGGCGAAGACCCGGACGCTGGCGTCACCATGGGCCTGTACAGCTACCCGGTGCTGATGGCCGCGGACATCCTGATGTTCAACGCGCACAAGGTGCCGGTCGGCCGTGACCAGATCCAGCATGTGGAGATGGCCCGCGATATCGGCCAGCGCTTCAACCACCTGTTCGGCAACGGCAAGGAGCTGTTCACCCTGCCCGAGGTGGTGATCGAGGAAGACGTGGCGACCCTGCCGGGCCTGGACGGTCGCAAGATGTCCAAGAGCTACGACAACACCATTCCGCTGTTTGGCAGCGCCAAGCAGCTCAAGGACGCCGTGGCGCGCATCGTCACCGACTCCCGCGCGCCGGGCGAGCCGAAGGACCCGGACAACTCGCACCTGTTCACCCTCTACCAGGCCTTCTCCACCCACGAGCAACAGGCGGCGTTCCGCGCCGAGCTGCTCGGCGGCCTGGCCTGGGGCGAAGCCAAACAGCGCCTGTTCGAGCTGCTCGATAACGAGCTGGGCGAGGCCCGCGAGCGCTACCACGCGCTGATCACCCGCCCGGCCGACCTGGAAGATATCCTGCTGGACGGTGCTGCCAAGGCCCGTCGCACTGCCACCCCGTTCCTCGGCGAACTGCGCGAGGCCGTGGGCCTGCGCTCGTTCCGCGAGCAGGTACAAGTGGCGGGCGAAGGCAAGAAGAAGGCCGCCAAGGCGGCGCGTTTCGTCAGCTTCCGCGAGGACGACGGCTTCCGCTTCCGCCTGCTGGACGCTGCTGGCGAGCAACTGCTGCTGTCTGTCGCCTTCGCCGATGGCAAGGCTGCGGGGCAGGTGACCAAGCGCCTGCAGACCGAGGAGCTGGACCTGCACGCCGAGCTGAGTTCCTTCAGCGTGCGCCTGGATGGCAAAGCCGTGGCCTATAGCCCGGAATTCTCCACCGACGCGGAGCGCGACGCTGCCATGCAGCGCCTGCGCGAGGCCCTCGCTCCCCAGGAGTGACGGATTGGCAGGCCGGTCCGACTACCGGCCAATTGCCAAGCAACGGGGGCGCCGCTAAAGTGTGCGCCCCCGTTTTCGTTGCCTTGCTACCGATCATGACGCCTCTTCAGCGCTACCAGGAAGATCTGAAACGCCCCGACTTCTTTCACGACGCGGCGCAAGCCAATGCCGTGAAGCACCTGCAACGCCTCTACGACGACCTTGTCGCTGCCGACAAGGGCAAGTCCGGACTGTTCGGCAAGCTGCTGGGCAAGAAGTCCCAGGTGCCGGTGAAGGGCCTGTATTTCTGGGGCGGCGTCGGCCGTGGCAAGACCTACCTGGTGGATACCTTCTTCGAAGCGCTGCCGTTCAAGCAGAAGATGCGCACGCACTTCCACCGCTTCATGAAGCGCGTCCATGAGGAAATGAAGACCCTCAAGGGCGAGAAGAACCCGTTGACCATCATCGGCAAGCGCTTTGCCGACGAAGCGCGGGTGATCTGCTTCGACGAGTTCTTCGTCTCCGACATTACCGACGCGATGATCCTCGCGACCCTGCTGGACGAGCTGTTCAAGAACGGCGTCAGCCTGGTAGCGACTTCCAACATCGTGCCGGACGGCCTTTACAAGGATGGCCTGCAGCGCGCCCGCTTCCTGCCGGCGATTGCGCTGGTCAAGCAGCACACCGAGGTGGTCAACGTCGACAGCGGCGTGGATTACCGACTGCGCGCCCTGGAGCAGGCCGAGTTGTACCACTGGCCGCTGTCCGAGCAGGCCGACCAGGCCATGGCTCGTGACTTCAAGGCGTTGACTCCGGAGTGCGCTGGCGCCACCCGCGACGACGTGCTGATGATCGAGAATCGCGAAATCCGCGCGCGCCTGACCTGTGATGACGTGGCCTGGTTCGAATTCCGCGAGCTGTGCGATGGCCCGCGCAGCCAGAACGACTACATCGAACTGGCGAAGATCTTCCACGCGATCCTGATTTCCAATGTCGAGCAGATGGGCGTGGCCAAGGACGACATGGCCCGCCGCTTCATCAACCTGGTGGACGAGTTCTACGACCGCAACGTCAAGCTGATCCTCTCCGCCGAGGTGGAGCTCAAGGATCTGTACACCGGTGGCCGCCTGGAGTTCGAATTCCAGCGCACCCTGAGCCGCCTGCTGGAAATGCAGTCCCACGAATACCTGAGCCGCCCGCACCGTCCCTGACGGTTCGGTGAACGAAAAGGCTGCCCTCGGGCAGCCTTCTTCGTTTGTGCTGTTCGTAGGAGCGAGCTTGCTCGCGAATTGCCTGGCGCCGGAGCTGCCGGTGATATGTTCGCGAGCAAGCTCGCTCCTACAGGTAAAGAATCAGCGCTGCGCCATTTCCTGCTGCGCCTTCTTCAGCAATTGCTGGGCGTGGACGACTTCCAGCGCCTCCATGGCATTGATCGGTTTGATCGCCACGGCTTTCTTCAGTTGCTCCAGCGCCTTCTGTTCCTCGTCCTCGCCGTACACATAGCCCAGCGCGTTGGCGTATTCGTAGTGGCCGATGGGCAGATCGTCGGAAGCGCGGAAGGAGCGGGCGAAGTACTGCTCCATCTTGTCGGCGCTGACCCCGTAGGTCATCTTGCCCACCAGCTTGCCGACCTTGCGGATCACGCCAGCCTCATAGCCGCCGTAGAGCGCCAGGGCGAACGGCTGGTTCGGCTGCTGGGCCAGCAGGCCGTCCAGTTCCTTGGGAATCTCGCGGGTGTAGCCGCGCTTGAGCACCACCGGCACTGGCAGGTCCTCGGCCAGGCGCGCCTTGGCATAGGCGCGGCCGAACTGGGCGATAGGGTCGGCGTTGAGCAGCGGACCGGCCTCGTCGGTGTAGCGGATGACTTCCTCCAGCAGGCGCTGCTTCTCGTCCTGGTTCGGCGCGAGGAACAGGGCGTAGAGCACCTGGGCGAACATGCCCGGCACCTGCCCGCCGACGCCCAATGCGAGGCCGTCCTTCTTGGCCTGGGCGAAGTCACCACGGAACACCTTGCGCCACACGTCCTGCAGCTTCTCGGCGTAGACCTGCGCCTCTTCCGGCTTGCCGCTGAAACCGGTGCCGGCGATCACGGTCTTCTCCAGGGCTTCGGGATGCTTCGTGGCCATGGTCACCACCCAGTCCGCATCCGGGAAGGGGTAGTTGGCGCCGAAGCCTCGGGTCAGCCGCGGCCAGGCCTCACGCAGCTTGTCGCCGCTGTAGTCGAAGGCGCTCTGGTCGTAGGGGAAGGGTTTCCAGGTGTCGTCCGCCACAGCGTTCAGGCTGAAGACGGCCAGCAGGGCAAGCAGAAAGCGGCGCATGGCGATATCCCGTTGGGTTCTTGTTGTCGAAAACTGCCCAGATCATAGGGCGGCACCCGAGTCCATGAACCCATCCTAGGGATGGCCTGTTTCAGGTTTCCTTTTGTTCGTACTGGCGCCGGTAATGATTCGGCGACAGCCCGGTGTGCTGTCTGAACAGGCGGGCGAAGAAGCTGGCATCGTCGTAGCCGACTTCGTAGCTGATGGTCTTGATGCTCTTGCGGCTGGTGGAAAGCAGGTTGCGTGCGGTCTCGATGCGCAGCCGCTGCAGGTAATGCAGCGGCTTGTCGCCAGTGGCCGCCTGGAAGCGCCGCATGAAATTGCGGATGCTCATGCCGTGCTCGCGGGCGACGTCCTCGAAGCGGAACTTGTCGCAGAAGTGTTCTTCCAGCCAATGCTGGATCTGCAGGATCGCCGGGTCGTGGTGCAGTTTCTGCCCACCGAAACCCAGGCGGCCCGGCGTGTAGCTTCGTTGCACCTCATAGAGGATGTCGCGGGCCACGCCCTGGGCCACGGCGGCGCCGCAGAAATGCTCGATCAGGTAGATATACAGGTCGCGCACCGAGGTCAGGCCGCTGGCGCTGTAGATGTTGTCGGCGTCGGCGATGTGCTTGTCCTGGTTGAGCAGCACCCTGGGATAACGCTCGGCGAATTCGCGGAAGAAGCGCCAGTAGGTGGTCGCTTCCTTGCCGTCCAGCAGGCCCGCCTCGGCCAGCCAGAACACCCCGGACACTTCTCCGCAGAGTACGCAGCCCGCTGCGTGGCGCTCGCGCAGCCAGGGCATTACCTGCGGGTACAGCGTGAGCAGTTCGTCGAAGTCGCCCCAGAAGGCTGGGAGGATGACCAGCTCCGGATCGTCCAGGGCGCCGTGCACGGGCAGCAGGTCGCCGCTGAAGCTCATCACTGGCTGGCCGTCGGGGCTGACGATGCGGGTCTCGAAGCTGGGCTGCAGGCCGAGGCCCTGTTGGCGGCCATGGCGCAGGGCGGCCATGTGGAAGAAATCCTTGGCCTGCATCAGCGTGGAGCCGAAGACGCCATGGGTGGCGAGAATGCTGACACGGCGCAGCACTCGGGAAGCTGGATTGGGCATCGGTTCTTGTACTTCTTATGGATGTCTTGGCATGACGCTAAAGCGGTCATGCTGCGGCTGGATCGTCTTATTTTTTGGCGAAAGTGTCCAGTGCAGAGCGGTTCATGCTGGCCTACAGTCGGCATTCCAATAATTCCTACAATCGATTCGCAGGTGCACCGCATGATTCCTAGAACCCTGTTCAGTTCCGACCACGAGCTGTTCCGCGACAGCGTCCGCAAGTTTCTTGAACAGGAGGCGGTGCCCTTCCATGCCCAGTGGGAAAAGGACGGTCACATCGACCGTCAGCTGTGGAACAAGGCCGGTGAAGCCGGGATGCTCTGCTCGCACCTGCCCGAGGCCTATGGCGGCATGGCGGCGGATTTTCTCTACAGCGCCGTGGTGATCGAGGAGGTTGGCCGCCTGGGCCTGACCGGCATCGGTTTCTCCTTGCATTCGGACATCGTTGCGCCCTACATCCTTCACTACGGCAGCGAGGAGCTGAAGCAGCGCTACCTGCCGAAGCTGATCTCCGGCGAGATGGTATCGGCCATCGCCATGACCGAGCCGGGTGCCGGTTCCGACCTGCAGGGCGTGAAGACCACTGCGGTGCTGGAGGGTGACGAGTACGTGATTAACGGCTCGAAGACGTTCATCACCAACGGCTGGCTGGCCGATCTGGTGATCGTGGTCGCCAAGACCGACCCCAAGGCTGGCGCCAAGGGCACCAGCCTGTTCCTGGTGGAGGCCGGCACGCCGGGCTTCAGCAAGGGCAAGCGCCTGGAAAAGGTCGGCATGAAGGCCCAGGACACCTCCGAGCTGTTCTTCCAGGACGTGCGAATTCCCAAGGAAAACCTGCTGGGCAAGGACGGGCAGGGGTTCATCTACCTGATGCAGGAGCTGCCCCAGGAGCGCCTGACCGTGGCCCTTGGTGCGTTGGCCTCGGCCGAGGCGGCGTTGAAATGGACGCTGGACTACACCCGCGATCGCAAGGCCTTCGGAAAATCCGTCGCGGACTTCCAGAACACGCGCTTCAAGCTCGCGGAAATGGCCACCGAAATCCAGGTCGGCCGCGTCTTCGTCGACCGCTGCCTGGAGCAGCACCTGGAGGGCAAGCTGGATGTGCCCACGGCGGCGATGGCCAAGTACTGGACCACCGACCTGCAGTGCAAGGTCCTCGATGAGTGCGTGCAGTTGCACGGCGGCTACGGCTTCATGTGGGAGTACCCGATTGCCCGAGCCTGGGCCGATGCGCGGGTGCAACGCATCTATGCCGGCACCAACGAAATCATGAAGGAGATCATCGCCCGCGCGCTGTAAATGCCCATTCCTGTAGGAGCGAGCTTGCTCGCGAAGCGTCTGACGCCGCCAGCGCCCGACTAACCGTTCGCGAACAAGCTCGCTCCTTCAAAGGAGGGGTTTATGGCGCCGGGTTCGGCTGGTCCTTGTGGATCGCTTCGATATCGGCCAGCACCTCGTCAGAGAGCTTCAGGTCGAAGCTGTCTAAGTTGACTTCCAGCTGTTCGAGGTTGGTGGCGCCGATGATATTGCTGGTCACGAACGGCCGGCTGGTGACGAAGGCCAGGGCCATCTGCGCCGGGTCCAGGCCGTGCTCGCGAGCCAGGCTCACGTAACGGTCGCAGGCAGCCTCGCTCTGCGGATTGGTGTAGCGGGTGAAGCGGCTGAACAGGCTGATGCGCGCATTGGCTGGGCGCGCGCCGCCGAAGTACTTGCCCGAAAGCATGCCAAAGGCCAGGGGCGAGTAGGCGAGGAGGCCGATCTGCTCGCGGATGGCAATTTCCGCAAGGCCTACCTCGAAGCTGCGGTTGAGCAAGTTGTAGGGGTTCTGGATCGACACGGCGCGTGGCCAGCCGCGCTCCTGGGCGATCTGCAGGAAGCGCATGGTGCCCCAGGGCGTCTCGTTGGACAGGCCGATATGGCGGATCTTGCCGGCGCGGACCTGCTCGTCGAGGGCTTCCAGGGTGTCCTCCAGCGCCGTGAAGCCTTCTTCCTTGTGCTGATAGCCCAACTGGCCGAAGAAGTTGGTGCTGCGCTCGGGCCAGTGCAACTGGTAGAGGTCGATCCAGTCGGTCTGCAGGCGCTTGAGGCTGCCATCCAGCGCCGCAACGATATTCTTGCGGTCCTGTTTCGGCTGGCCGTCACGGATATGGCTGATGGAGTTTCCGGGGCCGGCGATCTTGCTGGCGAGCACCCAGTCGGCGCGATCGCCACGTTGGGTGAACCAGTTGCCGATGATCTGTTCGGTGCGGGTGTAGGTTTCCGCGCGCGGCGGAACCGGATACATCTCGGCAGTATCGATGAAATTCAGACCAGCGGCCTTGGCTCGCTCGATCTGCGCGAAGGCTTCGCTTTGCGTGTTCTGCTCGCCCCAGGTCATGGTTCCCAGGCACAAGGCGCTGACTTTCAGTTCGGTGCGGCCGAGCGGGCGGTACTCCATGCAGGTCTCCTCATGAAAACAAGTGCGTCATACAGTTGAAAATTCTGCCGGAATCTGCATAATTCCGCAGCCTTTCATCGGTGGGGGATGCCAAAGCCTGCCGATTGATACATCTAGTCGTTACGGACGCACACCGACCCGAGCCCCAATTCGTGTCTGTCTTCGGCTGTCCTTGACTTGTCAAGGCAACCACTGTCCAGTAAGATTCGCCGTCTTATTTTCAGGCGGCCCCTGAGGCTATACGAATGAAAACTTATACCGCGAAACCAGAAACTGTTAAGCGCGACTGGTTCGTCGTCGACGCTGCTGGCCTGACCCTGGGTCGTCTGGCTACCGAGATTGCTACCCGCCTGCGCGGCAAGCACAAGCCGGAATACACCCCGCACGTTGACACCGGCGACTACATCGTCGTCATCAACGCCGAGCAGGTTCGTGTCACTGGCGCCAAAGCTACCGACAAGATGTACTACCATCACTCGGGCTTCCCGGGCGGTATCAAGTCGATCAACTTCGAGAAGCTGATCGCCAAGGCTCCTGAGCGCGTCATCGAAACTGCCGTCAAAGGCATGCTGCCGAAGAACCCGCTGGGCCGCGACATGTACCGCAAGCTGAAAGTGTACAAGGGTGCCAACCACCCGCACACCGCTCAGCAGCCTCAAGAACTGAAGATTTAACGGGATAGCTCATCATGTCGGCGACTCAAAATTACGGCACTGGCCGTCGTAAGACCGCTACCGCTCGCGTCTTCCTGCGTCCGGGCACTGGCAAAATCTCCATCAACAACCGCTCCATCGAGCAGTTCTTCGGTCGTGAGACCGCTCGCATGGTTGTCCGTCAGCCGCTCGAGCTGACCGAGAACACCGAGAAGTTCGATATCTACGTGACCGTTGTTGGCGGTGGCGTAAGCGGCCAGGCCGGTGCGATCCGTCACGGTATCACCCGCGCTCTGATCGAGTACGACGAGACCCTGCGCAGCTCGCTGCGTAAGGCCGGCTACGTCACTCGCGACGCTCGCGAAGTTGAACGTAAGAAAGTCGGTCTGCGTAAGGCGCGTAAGCGTCCGCAGTACTCCAAGCGTTAATACGACGCTTCGAAAAAAACGCCCAGTTCTTTTGGACTGGGCGTTTTTTTATGTCTTCAATAAGTTCGTGCGGCAAGGTGTCGCATCTGCGCAGGCCGCGCGGCGCAAGGGTTCCAAGGGTTGCGTAACAGGCTATTACCTTGTCATCACAGGGGCTTTTCTTTACCATTTGGCGAATTTTTTGCGCGGCTCGAATTTTTACTTAAAAGCCTGAATTGAACAGGCTTGAAGCTGATGGGAGACGACTGAATGAGTAATGACGGCGTGAATGCAGGCCGGCGTCGCTTCCTTGTCGCGGCCACTTCGGTGGTAGGTGCGGCAGGAGCGGTCGGAGCTGCGGTCCCGTTCGTGGGGTCATGGTTCCCCAGTGCCAAGGCGAAGGCCGCTGGCGCGCCGGTGAAGGTCAACGTAGGGAAGATCGAGCCGGGCCAGCAGGTCGTGGCCGAGTGGCGCGGCAAGCCGGTATTCCTGGTGCATCGCACCAAGGAAATGCTGGACGCGCTGCCGACTCTCGACGGGCAATTGGCCGACCCCGAGTCGAAGGCGTCGGAACAGCCGACGTATGTCGATCCCAAGCTGCGTTCGATCAAGCCTGAACTGGCAGTGATCGTCGGTATCTGCACCCACTTGGGCTGCTCGCCGACCTTCCGCCCGGAAGTCGCTCCCGCGGACCTCGGTCCGGACTGGAAGGGCG
The DNA here is from genome assembly GCF_002796985.1 of Pseudomonas sp. Classification (GTDB taxonomy): domain Bacteria; phylum Pseudomonadota; class Gammaproteobacteria; order Pseudomonadales; family Pseudomonadaceae; genus Pseudomonas. The sequence goes on from NZ_PEKX01000007.1 coordinate 157,198, forward strand.
GTTATTTCTGCCCGTGTCACGGCTCCCATTACGACCTCGCCGGCCGTGTTTACAAGGGGCAGCCTGCTCCTCTGAATCTGCCGATTCCGCCTTATACCTACGATGCTGATGATGTCATCACTATCGGCGTGGACCAGGAGAAAGCCTGATGAATAAGTTCATGGCTTGGGTCGATGCCCGCTTCCCAGCGACCAAGATGTGGGAAGACCATCTGAGCAAGTACTACGCCCCGAAGAACTTCAACTTCTGGTACTTCTTCGGCTCGCTCGCACTGTTGGTCCTGGTTAACCAGATCCTCACCGGTATCTGGCTGACCATGAGTTTCACCCCGTCGGCGGAAGAGGCATTCGCTTCCGTCGAGTACATCATGCGAGATGTAGATTACGGCTGGATTATCCGCTACATGCACTCCACTGGTGCATCGGCGTTCTTCGTGGTCGTCTACCTGCACATGTTCCGTGGCCTGCTGTACGGTTCGTACCAGAAGCCGCGCGAGCTGGTGTGGATCTTCGGCATGCTGATCTACCTCGCCCTGATGGCCGAGGCCTTCATGGGCTACCTGTTGCCCTGGGGCCAGATGTCCTACTGGGGTGCCCAGGTGATCATCTCGCTGTTCGGCGCCATCCCGGTGATCGGTGAAGACCTGTCCCAGTGGATCCGTGGTGACTTCCTGATTTCCGGCATCACCCTGAACCGCTTCTTCGCCTTGCATGTGATCGCACTGCCGATCGTCCTGCTCGGCCTGGTCGTACTGCACATCCTGGCGCTGCACGAAGTCGGCTCGAACAACCCCGATGGCGTGGACATCAAGAAGAAGAAGGACGAGAACGGCATTCCGTTGGACGGCATCCCGTTCCACCCGTACTACACCGTGAAAGACATCGTCGGTGTCGTGGTCTTCCTGTTCGTCTTCTGCACCGTGATCTTCTTCTTCCCGGAAATGGGCGGATTCTTCCTCGAGAAGCCCAACTTCGAGATGGCAAACCAGTTCAAGACCCCGGATCACATCGCCCCGGTTTGGTACTTCACGCCGTTCTACGCCATCCTGCGCGCCGTTCCAGACAAGCTGATGGGCGTTATCGCCATGGGTGCCGCCATCGCTGTGCTGTTCGTGCTGCCATGGCTGGACCGTAGCCCGGTTCGCTCGATCCGCTACAAGGGCTGGCTGAGCAAGATCTGGCTGGTGATCTTCGCGGTGTCGTTCGTGATCCTCGGCTACTACGGCTCGCAAGCGCCGTCGCCGCTGGGCACCACCCTGTCGCGCCTGTGCACCATTCTGTATTTCGCCTTCTTCATCCTGATGCCGTTCTACACCCGGATGGAGAAAACCAAACCGGTTCCGGAAAGGGTGACTGGCTGATGAAAAAGCAATTCGCTGCATTTGTTCTGGCTCTGCTGCCTGTCTTCGGCTTCGCCGCCGAAGGCCATGGCCCAGCCCTTGATCGCGTCGATATCGACCTGACCGACAAGGCTGCCATGCAGGATGGCGCGCGTACCTTCGCCAACTACTGCATGGGCTGCCACAGCGCCAAGTTTCAGCGTTATGAGCGTGTCGGCCGTGATCTGGGGATTCCGGAAGAGCTGATGATGAGCCACCTGGTGTTCACCGGGGCGAAGATCGGCGACCACATGGACATCGGCATGAAGCCGGCTGACGCCAAGGTATGGTTCGGTGCTGCGCCGCCGGACCTGACCCTGGTTGCCCGTGTTCGCGGCGCCGACTGGCTGTACACCTACCTGCGTTCGTTCTACGAAGATCCCAAGCGGCCTTGGGGTGTGAACAACAAGGTCTTCCCGAACGTCGGCATGCCGAACGTGCTGGTGAGCCTGCAGGGTCGTCAGGTCGTCGGCTGCAAGCAGATTCAGGTCGTCGAAGACGGCAAGAAGCAATACGATCCGCTGACCGGTACTCCGATCACCCACGAGGCCTGCGATCAGCTGACCATCGTGCCGAAGTCCGGCCAGTTGACCGAAGCTCAGTTCGACGAGAAGGTGAAGAACCTGGTGACCTTCCTGGCTTATTCGGCTGATCCGAACAAGCTGGATTCTCACCGCATCGGCACCTATGTCCTGCTGTTCCTGGCCTTCTTCTTCGTATTCGCCTACCTGCTCAAGCGCGAGTACTGGAAAGACGTCCATTAAGCGACATCCGTAGTAGTAACAAGCGCGCGCCCTACGGGGCGCGCGTGCGTTTTTCTACCTCCCACAAGAAAATCCTGCGAGGAGGCGCGCGGCATGGCCGCAATCAATAAGCTCACCTGCTTCTCCGACCCTTCCTGCCATTACAGCCATCGCGTGCGCCTGGTCCTGGCGGAGAAGAGCGTCGTCGCCGACATCATCGACGTACCAGCTGGCAACATTCCGGCCAAGCTCGCCGAAGTAAACCCTTATGGCAGCCTGCCGACCCTGGTGGACCGCGATCTCGCGCTCTACGAGTCGACGGTCGTCATGGAGTACCTCGATGAACGTTATCCACATCCGCCGCTGCTGCCGGTCTACCCGGTGGCCCGCGCGAACAGCCGCCTGCTGATGCATCGCATCCAGCGCGACTGGTGCAGCCTGGTGGACCGTATCCTCGATACCCGCCGCAAGGATGCCGAACGCGCCTTGGCGCGCAAGGAATTGCGTGAGAGCCTGACGGGTGTTTCGCCGCTGTTTGCCGACAAGGCGTTCTTCCTCAGTGACGATCTGAGCCTGGTGGATTGCTGCCTGTTGCCGATTCTCTGGCGTCTGCCGATCCTGGGTATTGAACTTCCGCGACCGGCGAAGCCTCTGCTGGACTACATGGAGCGGCAGTTTGCGCGGGACACTTTCCGTGCGAGCCTGTCCTCTATCGAACGTGATATGCGCTAAGGAGCCTGATGATGAACTCCAGTCGTCCCTACCTCGTGCGAGCCCTCTATGAGTGGATCGTCGACAACGGCTGCACGCCGCATATCCTGGTGAACTCCGAGTACCCAGGCGTGCGCGTGCCGCCGGGCTATGCCAGCGACGGCCAGATTGTGCTCAACGTTTCGCCGACCGCGGTGCGCCACCTGCAAATGGATAATGAGGCGGTCAGCTTTGAAGGGCGTTTCGGCGGCGTTGCCCAGAACCTCTATGTCCCGTCCCAGGCCGTGATGGCCATCTATGCGCGGGAGAACGGCCAGGGCATGGTCTTCGACCTGGAGCCGCCAGTGCCGACTGATGACGAGGATCTGCCGGATGACGGTCCCTCGGATGAGCCGCCGCGCCCCAGTGGACGGCCCAGTCTCAAGGTAGTGAAATAAAAAAAGGCGACCCTCGGGTCGCCTTTTTCATGCCTGCGATTCGGCCAGTCAGTCGATGTACTCGAACAGGCGGACGATCTTCTGCACGCCATCCACGCTCTGGACTACCTGGGTAGCCAGATCGCCTTCGCGGCGGGTGACCAGGCCCAGCATGTAGACGATGCCGTTCTCGGTCAGAACCTTGATGCGGGTAGAGGGCACGTTCGCGTCGGCGAGCATCTGGCTCTTGATCTTGGTGGTCAGCCAGGTGTCGTTGCTGCGGGCGGCCAGGGATGACGGCTGCAGGATCTGCAGCTCGTTGTGCACGGTCTTGACCTTCTGCACTTCCTTGGCAGCCTGCTCGGCCTTGTTCTTCAGGTCGGCGCGGGGCGTCTGGCCGGCCAGCAGCACCACGCCGTTGTAGCTGATAACCACGACGTGGGAATTGCGGTCGAGGTCGGGATCGGCCTTGGCGACGTTCACTGCCACCTTGGTTTCGATCAGCGAGTCGTCGATCTTGCTGCCAAGGGTGCGGGTGCCCTTGTCATCGTCGATCGGTTTGTCGCGGGTGGCGCTGACGAAGCTGCTGCAACCACCCAATGCCATGGTCACGGCCAGTGCGGCTGCGATCAGAGGGGTACGGGTCATTCTTCACTCCCGAACAGTTGACGGTCGATAAGGTCGCACAGGCAATGGATGACCAGCAGGTGGACTTCCTGGATGCGCGCGGTGACCTTGGCCGGGACGCGGATTTCCACGTCTTCGGGCAGCAACAGTGAAGCCATGTTGCCGCCGTCGCGGCCGGTCAGAGCTACGACAACCATTTCGCGGTCATGTGCGGCCTGGATAGCCTGAATGACGTTCGCCGAGTTGCCGCTGGTGGAGATCGCCAGCAATACGTCGCCAGGCTGGCCGAGAGCGCGGATCTGCTTGGAGAAGACTTCGTTGTAGCTGTAGTCGTTGGCGATCGAGGTGATGGTGGAGCTGTCGGTGGTCAGGGCGACCGCCGGCAGGCTCGGGCGTTCGCGCTCGAAGCGGTTCAGCAGTTCGGAGGAGAAGTGCTGAGCGTCGCCGGCGGAGCCGCCGTTGCCGCAGGAGAGAATCTTGCCCTCGTTGAGCAGGGCATTGACCATGACCATGCTGGCCTGCTCGATATGCGGGATGAGCACCTCGGTGGCCTGTTGCTTGGTCTCGATGCTGGCATGGAAGAGCTGGCGGATACGGGATTGCATGTCCATCAGGTGTGACCTTTCGTCGGGCGTCTGATCAGGTGTCAAAAGCGTTGGGAATCCAGTTCAAGTGCCCTGCGGAGCCTGGGGTGCGAGCGTCGATGGCGACGACGTCGAACCGGCACGGGTGGCTGCTCCAGCGGGCGTTCTGTTGCAGGAAGAGTTCGGCGGAGATGGCCAGGCGTTGACGCTTGCGCCAGTCCACGCTTTCCAGCGCTCCTCCCCAGGCGGAATGCCGGCGGGAGCGAACTTCGACGAATACTACTGTATCGCCGTCCAGCATGACCAGATCGAGCTCGCCTCGGCGGCACGTCCAGTTCTGCGCCAGGAGGCGCAATCCATGCTGTTCCAGATGGGCCAGGGCGGCAGCTTCAGCCTGCTGCCCGGCCTTCTGGGTGGGGCTGTTGCCGATCAAATACCGCTGTTCTCCAGCGGCTGGACCTGGCCGTTCTTGAACTCGGCCCAGGGCAGGCGGCGCTCGACGCGCTGACCGGCGCTGACGCTCAGGGTGCCGGTCAGGCCATCCACCTGCATGCTCGGTACGGCCTTGAGCTCCGGCAGGCGCGGGGCCAACTGGTAGGCGTCGGCGCCCATGGCATACAGGCGGCCAAGGCTGCCATTGGCCGCCGGCCACTGTGCGGCGACCTGCTGGCGCAGGGCGTTGTTGGGGTTCAACAGCCAGGGGGTTTCGCAGAAGCGGATGCCGTTCAGGTCCTGGTCCTGTGCCGGGTTGTTCACGCCGGTATACAGGTTGGAGGTGGCGTAGACCGGCAGGTCGCCGGCGTACTGGAAGGCCAGGGTCGGTTTGATCTGGCGGGCCTGCTGCGGAGTGGCGGCGAGGAAGATGAAGTCGATGTCCTGGCGGCGCGACGGCTGGGTGTCGACACTGCTGTCGAGTACGCCTTGCAGGCGTTTGGCGCGGCCTTCGCTCTGGCGCAGTTGCAGCAGGTCGGCGATCTGGCGGGCCAGTTCGACCGGCTGGTCGACGTGCTCGGCGGCAATCAGGGTGCCGCCGGCGGCCTGCCAGTTACGGCTGAAGGAGGCCAGTACGCGATCGCCCCACTCGCCCCGCGGCACCAGGGCCACGGCGCGGCGCATGCCGTCGTTCCAGGCGCGGTTGGCGACTTCGCGGGCTTCGTCCTCGGCGGACAGGCCGAACTGGAACAATTGGGCTGGACCTTCCTGGCTGCTGTCAGCGTAGTTCAGGGCGAGGGTGGTGATCGGCAGCTGTGGTTGGCTGCTCATCTGCTTGACCAGGTTCTTCTCCAGCGGGCCTACCACCAGTTGCACGCCGTCGGCCTGAGCTTGGCGGTAGAACTCATCCAGCGAGCGCACCTGGGTGCTGTCGTAGAGCTTGATCGCCGGCTGCGCCTGGCCGCTCTGCTGGGCCTGGTAGTGGGCAGCGAGGAAGCCATCCTGCAGGGCGCGGGCGACGGAGGCGAGCTGGCCTTGCTGCGGCAGCAGCAGGCCGATCTTGTTCAGCGGCTGGGCGGCCAGGGACTTCAGCTTGGTCAGGGCGTCCGGCAGTTGCTTGGCGGCCGGGTGATCGGGGTTCTGCGCGACCCAGTTGTCGATGTTCGACTGCTGTTCCTTCAGGGTCGAGGAGGACTTGGTGATGCGCGCCAGCTTCAGCCAGCCGTTCAGGTCGCCTTCGTTGCTGCTGGCTTGCATTTGCTCAAGCGGCAGGCTGGACACCAGCTTCCAGATTTCTTCGTGGTTGGCCTTGCTGGCCTCGGCATTCAGCAGCGGATCGATGAACACGCGTTCGCGGGCTGCGCTCAGGGTCTGACCGTCGGCGGCCAGGGCCAGGGACTTGACCATGCCGGCGCGGGCCTGCAGGTCCACGGGCATTTCGCCCAAGCGCTGGAAGCTGGGGTTGTCGAAGGCCTTCAGGGCAGCCTTGGTTTTATTGCGGGCCAGTTCCAGCTGGGCACGCAGGGTGCTGGCGAAGACCTGCTGGGCCGGCTTCAGGCTGTCCATCGGGATCTGGTCGAGGATCTGCGTGGAGCGGCCGATGTCCTTCTGCTTGTAGGCCAGGTCGGCGGCGGACAGGCGCAGGACGGAGGCCTCGTCGGGCTTGGCGGTGGAGGCCTGCTGCAGCAGCTGTTCGATGCTGGCGTCCGGGGAGCGCGGCAGTTCGCCGAGACTGGACGACGGGGAGGACGCACAGGCGGCGAGCATGCCGGCCAGGAACAGAGCGGATAGCGGACGCAGGCGAGCGATCATATCGGGCTTCTCGTGACGCATTCAAAGAGCTGCCGATTGTACCCAAGCGGCGAGGGTGGCGCGATGGCGGGTGGCGGAATCGGGATACAATGCGGCTTTTTCAGATACTTCCGGCGAGGTTGGCGCGTGACCCTTGGCACTCTCTATGTGGTGGCTACTCCCATTGGCAACCTGGATGACATCAGCGCCCGGGCGCTCAAGGTGCTGGCTGATGTGGCACTCATCGCGGCCGAAGACACCCGGCATTCGGTGCGCCTGCTGCAACACTTCGGCATCCAGACGCCGCTGGCGGCCTGCCACGAGCACAATGAGCGGGAGCAGGGCGGTCGTTTTCTCACCAAGCTGTTGGCCGGTGAGGATGTCGCGCTGATCTCCGATGCGGGCACGCCGCTGATTTCCGATCCGGGTTACCACCTGGTGCGCCAGGCGCGTGCGGCGGGTATTGCCGTGGTGCCGGTGCCGGGCGCCTGTGCGTTGATTGCAGCGCTCTCCGCAGCTGGCCTGCCGTCGGATCGTTTCGTCTTCGAAGGCTTCCTGCCAGCCAAGGCTGCTGGCCGTCGGGGGCGCCTGGAGGCGCTGCTGGAGGAGCCCCGCACGTTGATCTTCTACGAAGCGCCACACCGCGTACTGGAGTGTATCGAGGATATGGCGGCGGTCTTCGGCGATGAACGGCCGGCGCTGCTGGCCCGCGAGCTGACCAAGACGTTCGAGACCCTGAAAGGGCTGCCGCTGGGCGAGTTGCGCGAATTCGTCGCGTCCGACAGTAACCAGCAGCGCGGCGAATGCGTGCTACTGGTGGCTGGCAAGCCAGCGCCGGTAGGGGATGAGGCGGTGGATGCGCAGACCTTGCGGGTGCTCGATCTGTTGCTGGCGGAACTGCCGGTCAAGCGTGCTGCGGCGCTTGCTGCCGAGATCACCGGGGCGCGCAAGAACCAGCTCTACCAGCTCGCGCTGGAGCGCCAGGGTAAGGCTTGAGCTTGTCCTGAGCGTCGCCAGGCGCTAATCTTGCGGACTGAGAGTCGATTGGACAGTCGCTGTTCCGTGGTGTTCCATCACGGGATGGAGGAAAGTCCGGGCTCCATAGGGCAGAGTGCCAGGTAACGCCTGGGAGGCGCGAGCCTACGGAAAGTGCCACAGAAAATAACCGCCTAAGCGCGCAAGCGCCGGTAAGGGTGAAAAGGTGCGGTAAGAGCGCACCGCACGACTGGCAACAGTTCGTGGCTAGGTAAACCCCACTCGGAGCAAGATCAAATAGGAACCTATTGGCGCGGCCCGCGTTGGGTTCGGGTAGATCGCTTGAGGCATTCAGTGATGAATGTCCCAGAGGAATGGCTGTCCTCGACAGAACCCGGCTTACAGATCGACTCTCAGCCTTTTTCTCCACTTCTTCCCACATGACCATTTGTCGCTGACCGGAAGAAGTTACAAACTTAAGAAATCACTTTAAGTATGAAAGCCCAGTGTTTTGAAAACACTGGGCTTTTCTCTTTTCTAGTGCGTCAAAAACCCTCCCCGGATATCGCAAAAGCACGCTAAATCTCGGTCCTGTAAGGATTTTTCCCCTTCGGCTTGCCTTGACGGTGGGGAGCGCGGATTTCTATAGTGTGCGGAAGTGGTATGAAGTGGGTAAAAGTGGGATCAACAGGCATGGATAGCCAACCACAGGGGAAGCGCTGACGTGTTTCGCGGAGCTAACGCCATCAGTCTCGACGCCAAAGGGCGCCTCGCGATGCCGAGTCGGTATCGTGACGAGCTCGTTTCGCGTTGCAACGGCCAGCTCATCGTCACCATCGATGCCGTCGATACCTGCCTGACTGTCTACCCCCTTCCTGAATGGGAACTTATCGAAACCAAATTGCGCGAGCTGCCCTCGTTGCGTGAAGAGACGCGGCGCCTGCAGCGTTTGCTGATTGGTAATGCCGTGGACCTGGAGCTCGATAGCGCCGGGCGTTTTCTCGTTCCGCCGCGCCTGCGCGAGTACGCCGGCCTGGACAAGAAAGCGATGCTGGTCGGCCAGCTGAACAAGTTCCAGTTGTGGGACGAAGACAAGTGGAATGCGGTTGCCGAGGCCGACCTCGCAGCCATCAAAGAGCCCGGCGGCCTGCCGGATGAATTGCGCGACCTTATTCTGTGAGCCTGCCTGTGACCAGTACCTTCCAACACATCACCGTTCTGCTCGAGGAGGCCGTCGAAGCGCTGGCCCCCCTGGAGGGCGGCCGCTATGTGGATGGGACGTTCGGGAGGGGCGGGCACAGTCGGGCCTTGCTCGGCAAGCTCGGGCCGGGTGGTCAACTGCTCGGGTTCGACAAGGATCCCCAAGCCATCGCGACGGGAAAAGCACTGGCGGCCGAAGACGGCCGCTTCGTCATTGTGCAAAGGTCCTTCGCCGAGATGGCGGAAGAGTTCTCCGCACGCGGCCTGCAGGGCGCAGTGAATGGCGTCCTGCTGGACCTTGGCGTGTCCTCGCCACAGCTGGATGACCCGGAGCGTGGCTTCAGCTTCCTCAATGACGGCCCGCTGGACATGCGCATGAACCCGGATCAGGGCGTCAGCGCTGCGCAGTGGATCGCCGCCGCCGCGGAAGACGAGATTGCCCGCGTGTTCAAGGATTACGGCGAGGAGCGTTTCGCCAAGCGCATGGCTCGCGCCATCGTGCAGCGTCGAGCGGAAAAACCGTTCGAGCGCACCGCTGACCTGGCTGCCGTGGTCACCGAGGCCAACCCTGCCTGGGAGAAGGGCAAGAACCCGGCCACTCGTGCCTTCCAGGGGCTGCGTATCTTCATCAACAACGAGCTGGGCGATCTGGAGCGTGGCCTCGAGGCCGCGATGGAAGGCCTGGCGGTGGGCGGTCGCCTGGTGGTGATCAGCTTCCACTCGCTGGAAGACCGTATCGTCAAACAGTTCATGCGCAAGCAGGTGAAGGGCGAGGCGGACAACCTGCCACGCAACCTGCCGATTCGCGTCAAGCCCTTCGAGCCACGTCTGAAGCTGATCGGCAAGCCGGTCTACGCCTCCGAGGCCGAACTCAAGGCCAACCCGCGCTCGCGCAGCGCAGTCATGCGCATCGCGGAGAAGCTCAGATGAGCCGCCTCTTCGCCAAGCGCCTGCCCACCGGCAGCTTCTTCATGCTGCTGTTGTTCATTGGCGTACTGTTGTCGGCGATCTCGGTTTCCTACAGCGCCTACTGGAACCGCCAACTGCTCAACTCGCTGTACACCGAACTCAGCGTGCGCGACAAGGCGCAGGCCGAGTACGGCCGCCTGATCCTCGAGCAAAGCACCTGGACGGCCTATAGCCGCATCGAAGGCCTTGCGACCGACCAGTTGAAGATGCGCGTGCCCGATCCGGCCGAAATCATCATGGTGGCACCATGAAAGACCTGGCCGGCGCTCGTTACCCCTGGCGCTTCCGTGTCGTCATCGCCTTGCTGCTGGCGATGGTGGCTGCGATCGCCTGGCGAATCGTCGACCTGCACGTCATCGACCACGATTTCCTCAAGGGTCAGGGCGATGCGCGCAGCGTGCGCCACATCTCCATTCCCGCGCACCGTGGCCTGATCACTGACCGCAATGGCGAGCCGCTGGCCGTCAGTACTCCGGTCGCCACGCTCTGGGCCAATCCCAAGGAACTGATGCTGGACCGCGAGAAGTGGGGCGTTCTGGCTGACGCGCTCGGTCAGCCCAGGGCTGCACTGTCCGAGCGCCTGGAAGCGAATGCCGACAAGGAGTTCATCTACCTGGTCCGTGGCCTGGCTCCGGAGCAGGGCGAGGCTGTGATGGCCCAGGTGAAGACCCATCACATTCCGGGCGTCTATTCGGTTGAAGAATTCCGCCGTTTTTATCCGTCCGGCGAAGTCGCCGCTCAGATCGTCGGCTTCACCGACGTGGATGACCGTGGGCGTGAAGGCGTGGAACTGGCCTTCGACAGCTGGCTGGCCGGCGTGCCGGGCAAGCGCCAGGTGCTCAAGGATCGCCGTGGCCACCTGATCCGCGACGTGCAAGTGACCCGTAACGCCAAGGCCGGCAAGACGTTGGCACTGTCCATCGACCTGCGCCTGCAATACCTTGCCAACCGCGAGCTGCGCAACGCGTTGGTGGAGAACGGCGCCAAAGCCGGCAGCCTGGTGATCCTCGACGTGAAGACCGGCGAAGTACTGGCCATGGCCAACCAGCCGACCTACAACCCGAATAACCGCCGCAACCTGCAACCGGCGGCGATGCGCAATCGCGCCATGATCGACGTGTTCGAGCCCGGCTCGACCATGAAGCCGTTCTCCATGAGCGCGGCGCTGGAGACCGGCCGCTGGAAGCCCACCGACAAGGTCGAGGTCTATCCCGGTACCCTGCAGATCGGCCGTTACACCATTCGCGACGTGTCCCGTACTGAAGGTCCGGTACTGGACCTGACCGGCATCCTGATTCGTTCCAGCAACGTGGGCATGAGCAAGGTCGCCTTCGATATCGGCGGCGAAGCCATCTACAGCATGATGCAGCGCGTCGGGCTCGGGCAGGACACCGGCCTTGGTTTCCCCGGTGAGCGCGTCGGCAACCTGCCGAACTATCGGGAGTGGCGCAAGGCGGAAACCGCCACTCTGTCCTACGGCTACGGCCTGTCGGTCACAGCCGTGCAGATGGCGCATGCCTATGCCGCGCTGGCCAATAACGGTCGCGCCGTCCCCTTGACCATGGTGCGTGCCGATCGTCAGCCCGAGGCTACTCAGGTCATCTCCGAGCCTGTCGCCAAGACCATGCAAGGCATGCTGCAGCAGGTGATCGAGGCCCCGAACGGCGTGTACCGTGCCCAGGTGCCGGGTTACCACGTGGCCGGCAAGTCCGGGACCGCGCGTAAGACCCAGACCGGTACCAAGGGCTATGCCGAGAACTCCTACCGTTCCCTGTTCGCCGGCTTCGCGCCGATGAGCAACCCGCGTTACGCCATCGTGGTGGTCATCGATGAACCCAGCAAGGCCGGCTACTTCGGTGGCCTGGTGTCTGCGCCGGTGTTCAGTAGGGTGATGTCCGGCACGTTGCGACTGATGAACGTGACGCCGGACAACCTGACGACGACTTCGCAGCAAGCTGATGCTGCGCCCGCTACCAAAGGAGGGCGTGGCTGATGCCGATGAGCCTTAACCAACTGCTGCCCCAGGCCGAAAGCGGCGAACTGATTCGCGAACTGACCCTGGACAGCCGCACCGTCAAGCCGGGCGACCTGTTCCTGGCCGTGCCGGGTGGGCGCCAGGACGGCCGTGGGCACATCGCTGCGGCGCTCAAGCAGGGCGCCGCTGCCGTTGCCTACGAGGCAGAAGGTGCCGTCGATCTGCCGCCCAGCGATGTGCCGATGATCGCCATCAAGGGCCTGGCCAAGCAGCTTTCGGCCATTGCCGGGCGCTTCTATGGCGAGCCAAGCCGTGCTGTCGAGCTGGTCGGAGTAACCGGTACCAACGGCAAGACCAGCGTCAGCCAGTTGGTGGCGCAAGCCTTGGATCTGCTGGGTGAGCGCTGCGGCATCGTCGGTACTCTCGGCACCGGTTTCTATGGCGCGCTGGAAAGTGGCCGCCACACCACACCTGACCCGCTGGCCGTGCAAGCGACCCTGGCGCGCCTGAAACAGGCCGGCGCCAGAGCGGTGGCCATGGAAGTGTCGTCCCACGGACTCGAACAGGGCCGTGTCGCGGCGCTGGGCTTCGATGTGGCGGTGTTCACCAATCTGTCCCGCGATCATCTGGATTACCACGGCTCGATGGAGGCCTACGGCGCCGCCAAGGCCAAGCTGTTTGCGTGGCAGGGCTTGCGTTGCCGGGTGGTCAACCTGGACGACGACTTTGGCCGCCAACTGGCAGCCGAGCCTCAAGAGTCTCGCCTGATGGGTTACAGCCTGATCGACCCGTCGGCCTACATTTATTGCCGCGAAGCCAAGTTCAGCGATGCTGGCGTACAGGCGCAGATCGTCACCCCGCAGGGTGAAGGCCTGCTGCGCAGTTCACTGCTGGGCAGGTTCAATCTGAGCAACCTGCTGGCCGTGGTCGGCGCGCTGCTTGGCCTGGATTACCCGCTGGGTGACGTGCTCAAGGTCCTGCCGCAACTGGAGGGCCCTATTGGCCGCATGCAACGCCTGGGCGGCGGCGACAAGCCGCTGGTGGTCGTGGACTACGCCCATACCCCGGACGCGCTGGATAAGGTCCTGCAGGCTTTGCGCCCGCACGTGCACGGCCAACTGCTCTGCCTGTTCGGCTGCGGTGGTGACCGTGACAGCGGCAAGCGCCCGATCATGGCGCAGATTGCCGAGCAGTATGCCGACCGCGTGCTGGTCACCGACGACAACCCGCGTACCGAAAACAGCGATGCAATCATCGCCGACATCCGTGCCGGTTTCGCCAAGCCCGAAGCGGTCGAGTTCGTGCCCGGTCGTGGTGATGCCATCGCTCGTCTGATCGCCGCTGCCGGCGTCGATGACGTCGTGCTGCTGGCCGGTAAGGGGCACGAGGATTACCAGGAGATCGACGGTGTTCGCCACCCGTTCTCCGATCTGGAGCAAGCCGCCAAGGCGCTGGCTGCCTGGGAGGTGAAGCGTGCTTAAGCCCCTGTCGCTCAATGAAGTCGCTGGCGCACTGCAAGGCCGAGTGGTCGGCGCCGACGCCAGCTTCGACGCCGTGAGCACCGACAGTCGCGCCATTGTTCCCGGCCAGCTGTTCATTGCCCTGACCGGCCCGCGTTTTGATGGCCACGACTACCTGGCCGACGTCGCTGCCAAGGGTGCGGTTGCCGCCCTCGTCGAGCGGGAAGTCGCGGGTGCGCCGCTGCCGCAACTGGTCGTGGCAGATACCCGTATCGCGCTGGGTCAGCTCGGTGCTCTGAACCGCTCCGCCTTCACCGGCCGCGTGGCTGCCGTGACCGGCTCCAGCGGCAAGACCACCGTGAAGGAGATGCTCGCGAGCATCCTGCGCACCCAGGGCGATGTCCTGGCGACCCGCGGTAATCTGAACAACGATCTCGGCGCACCGCTGACCCTGCTGCAACTGGCGCCGGAGCATAAAAGCGCGGTCATCGAGCTGGGCGCCAACCGTGTCGGCGAGATTGCCTACACTGTTGCGCTGGCCCGTCCGCAGGTCGCCATCATCACCAACGCCGGCACCGCCCACGTGGGCGAGTTCGGCGGCCAGGACAAGATCGTCCTGGCCAAAGGCGAGATTCTCGAAGGGCTGGCTGCCGACGGTGTGGCCATCCTCAATCGCGATGACAAGGCCTTCGATACCTGGCAGTCCCGTGCCGCCGGCCGCCGCATTTCCAGCTTTGGCCTGCATGATGCTCGCGCCGACTTTCGCGCCAGTGAGGTGCGGCGTGACGCCCGTGGATGCCCTGGCTTCACCCTGCACGGCCCGGCTGGCGAGGCTGCCGTTCAGCTGAATCTGCTAGGTGAGCACAACGTCACGAACGCACTGGCCGCTGCCGCCGCTGCTCATGCCCTGGGCGTGCCGCTGGTCGGGATCGTTTCCGGCCTGCAGAACCTGCAGCCGGTCAAGGGTCGCGCCGTAGCCCAGCTGGCGACGAATGGCATGCGTGTGATCGACGACAGCTACAACGCCAACCCGGCTTCAATTTGCGCGGCGGTTGATATACTCGCCGGCTTTTCCGGCCGGACCGTCCTGGTCCTCGGGGACATGGGCGAGTTGGGTGCCTGGGCGGAGTCTTCCCACCGCGAAGTGGGGACCTACGCCATTGGCAAAGTCACCGCGCTCTATGCCGTCGGACCGCTGATGAGCCACGCCGTGCAGGCGTTCGGTTCCGCGGGCCGGCATTTCGCCGATCAGGCCAGCCTGATCAGCGCCCTGGCCGCAGAAACTTCGACCACCACCATTCTGATCAAGGGTTCCCGCAGCGCGGCGATGGACAAAGTCGTTGCGGCGCTGTGCGGTTCCTCCGAGGAGAGTCACTAAATGCTGCTGCTGCTCGCCGAGTACCTGCAACAGTTCTACAAGGGCTTCGGCGTCTTCCAGTACCTGACCCTGCGCGGCATCCTGAGTGTGCTGACCGCGCTCGTCCTGTCGCTCTGGCTTGGCCCGTGGATGATCCGCACGCTGCAGATCCGCCAGATCGGCCAGTCGGTGCGCAACGACGGCCCGCAATCGCACCTGTCCAAGAAAGGCACGCCGACCATGGGTGGTGCGCTGATCCTCACCGCCATCGCCATCAGCACCCTGCTGTGGGCGGACTGGTCGAACCGCTACGTCTGGGTCGTACTCGCCGTAACCCTGCTGTTCGGTGCTGTCGGCTGGGTGGATGACTACCGCAAGGTGATCGAGAAGAACTCCCGCGGCCTGCCGAGCCGCTGGAAGTATTTCTGGCAGTCGGTGTTCGGCCTGGGGGCAGCGATCTTCCTTTATATGACCGCCGAGACGCCCGTCGAGACCACCCTGATCGTGCCGATGCTGAAAAGCGTCGAAATCCCGCTGGGCATCTTCTTCGTGGTGCTGACCTACTTCGTGATCGTCGGCTCCAGCAACGCGGTGAACCTGACCGACGGCCTCGACGGCCTCGCCATCATGCCCACCGTGATGGTCGGTGGCGCGCTAGGCATCTTCTGCTACCTGTCGGGCAACATCAAATTCGCCGAATACCTGTTCATTCCAAGCGTTCCAGGGGCGGGCGAGCTGATCATCTTCTGCGGCGCCATCGTCGGCGCAGGCTTGGGCTTCCTCTGGTTCAACACTTACCCGGCACAGGTCTTCATGGGTGACGTTGGTGCGCTGGCGCTCGGCGCCGCGCTGGGCACCATCGCGGTGATCGTCCGCCAGGAAATCGTGCTGTTCATCATGGGTGGCGTGTTCGTCATGGAAACCCTGTCGGTGGTGATCCAGGTCGCCTCCTTCAAATTGACCGGCAAGCGGGTGTTCCGCATGGCGCCGATCCACCACCACTTCGAACTCAAAGGCTGGCCGGAGCCGCGCGTGATCGTGCGCTTCTGGATCATCACGGTGATTCTCGTGCTGATCGGCCTGGCCACGTTGAAACTGCGTTGAGGACTGATCGAGCATGAGCCTGATCGCTTCCGACCAATTCCGCATCGTTGTCGGCCTCGGCAAGAGCGGCATGTCCCTGGTGCGCTACCTGGCGCGCCAAGGTGTGCCTTTTGCCGTGGCCGATACGCGCGCGAATCCGCCGGAGCTGGCGACCCTGCGCGAGCAGTACCCGCAGGTCGAGGTGCGTTGTGGCGACCTTGACGCCGATTTCCTCTGCCGCGCCCAGGAGCTCTACGTGAGCCCCGGTCTGTCGCTGCGCGTTCCTGCACTGATCGAAGCCGCCGCCCGTGGCGTGCGCATGTCCGGCGACGTTGACCTGTTCGCGCGCCATGCGAAGGCACCGATCGTCGCCATTACCGGTTCCAACGCCAAGAGCACTGTCACCACCCTGGTGGGTGACATGGCCAGGGCTGCAGGCAAGCGTGTTGCCGTTGGCGGCAACCTTGGCACCCCGGCACTGGACCTGTTGGCCGACGACGTCGAGCTGTACGTGGTGGAGCTGTCGAGCTTCCAGCTGGAAACCTGCGAACGCCTCGGTGCGGAAGTCGCCACCTGCCTGAACGTCAGCGAAGACCACATGGACCGCTACGACGGCATGGCCGACTACCACCTGGCCAAGCACCGCATCTTCCGTGGCGCCAGGCAGGTGGTGGTGAACCGCGCCGATGCGCTGAGCCGCCCGCTGATCGCCGACAACGTACCGTGCTGGACCTTCGGTACCAACAAGCCGGACTTCAAGGGCTTCGGTCTGATCGAAGAAGACGGTGAGAAGTGGCTCGCCTTCCAGTTCGACAAGCTAATGTCGGTCCGCGAGCTGAAGATTCGCGGTGCGCACAACCAGTCCAACGCCCTGGCTGCGCTGGCGCTCGGGCATGCCGTTGGCCTGCCGCTTGAGCCGATGCTCGCGACCCTGCGTGAATTCGCCGGTCTCGCCCACCGCTGCCAGTGGGTGCGCGAGCGCAACGGTGTGAATTACTACGACGACTCCAAGGCTACCAATGTTGGCGCTGCCCTGGCCGCCATCGAAGGCCTGGGGGCCGATATCGACGGCAAGCTGGTGCTGATCGCCGGCGGCGATGGCAAGGGCGCCGATTTCCACGATCTGCGTAGCCCGGTCGCGCAGCATTGCCGCGCGGTGGTACTGCTGGGCCGCGACGCCGAGTTGGTCAGCGCCGCCCTTGGCAACGCTATCCCCAAAGTCCGCGTGAGCACCCTGGACGAAGCTGTCGAGCACGCTGCCGAGCTAGCTCTGCCGGGTGATGCCGTGCTGCTGTCACCGGCCTGCGCGAGCCTGGACATGTTCAAGAACTACGAAGAACGCGGACGCCTGTTCGCCAAGGCCGTGGAGGAGCTCGCCTGATGTTCTCCTTCCTGCGCCCGTATCCGTCCCCGCTGATCAGCCGCAACGGCATTGATATCGACTTCCCGTTGCTGGCGGGTTGCCTGGCGCTGCTCGGTCTGGGACTGGTGATGGTCACCTCGGCATCGTCCGAGGTCGCTGCGGCGCAGTCCGGCAATCCGCTGTACTTCTCGGTTCGCCACCTGATCTACCTCGCCATCGGTTTCGTCGCCTGTGGCGTGACCATGATGGTGCCGATGGAAACTTGGCAACGCTGGAGCTGGAAGCTGCTGGCGGTAGCCTTCGCGCTGCTGGTGATGGTGATCACCCCCGGAATCGGCCGCGAGGTGAACGGTTCCATGCGCTGGATCGGCTTTGGCCTGTTCAACATCCAGCCCTCGGAGATCGCCAAGGTCTTCGTGGTGGTGTTCATGGCCGGCTACCTGGTGCGCCGTCAGGAAGAAGTACGCGAGAGCTGGCTGGGCTTCTTCAAACCCTTCGTGGTGCTGCTGCCGATGGCCGGCCTGCTGCTGCGCGAGCCCGACTTCGGCGCCACCGTCGTGATGATGGGTGCGGCCGCCGCGATGCTGTTCCTCGGCGGCGTGGGCCTGTTCCGCTTCGGCCTGATGGTTGCGCTGGCGGTCGGTGCGGTGGTGCTGCTGATCCAGACCCAGCCTTACCGGATGGCGCGCCTGACCAACTTCACCGATCCCTGGGCCGACCAGTTCGGCGCGGGCTACCAGCTCAGCCAGGCGCTGATCGCCTTCGGTCGTGGCGGCTGGACCGGCATGGGCCTGGGCAACAGCATCCAGAAGCAGTTCTACCTGCCCGAAGCGCACACGGACTTTGTGTTCGCCGTGCTTGCCGAAGAGCTGGGCATCGTTGGCGCCATGGCCACCGTAGCGCTGTTCGTCTTCGTCAGCCTGCGCGCGCTGTACATCGGCATCTGGGCCGAGCAGTCGAAACAGTACTTCTCCGCTTACGTCGCCTACGGTTTGGCCTTCCTCTGGATTGGCCAGTTCCTGATCAACGTCGGCGTAAACGTCGGCCTGTTGCCGACCAAGGGGCTGACCCTGCCGTTCTTAAGCTACGGCGGCAGCTCGCTGGTGATCTGCTGCGCCTCCCTGGGGATGCTCCTGCGCATCGAATGGGAACGCCGCACCGTGATGGGCAGCGAGGAATATGAATTCAGCGAAGAGGACTTTGCCGATGAAAGGTAACGTCCTGATCATGGCCGGCGGTACCGGAGGACACGTGTTCCCGGCCCTGGCTTGTGCCCGTGAGTTCCAGGCGCGCGGTTACAGCGTGCACTGGCTGGGCACCCCGCGTGGTATCGAAAACGATCTGGTGCCCAAAGCCGGTCTGCCGCTGCACCTGATCAACGTCAGCGGCCTGCGCGGCAAAGGCATCAAGTCGCTGCTGCGCGCGCCGTTCGATCTGCTCAAGTCGCTGTTCCAGGCCCTGGGCGTGGTTCGCCAGCTCAAGCCGGTCTGCGTGCTGGGTCTGGGCGGCTACGTCACTGGCCCCGGCGGCCTGGCCGCCAAGCTGTCCGGCGTGCCGCTGGTGATCCACGAACAGAACGCCGTCGCCGGCACCGCCAACCGCAGCCTCGCGCCGCTGGCCAAGCGTGTCTGCGAAGCCTTCCCGGATACCTTTGACAGCAGCGCCAAGCGTCTGACCACCGGCAACCCGGTGCGCGTCGAGTTGTTCCTGGAAGAGGGCGCCCGCGCGCCGCTGGCCGGCCGTCGAGTCAACCTGCTGGTACTGGGTGGCAGCCTGGGTGCCGAGCCGCTGAACAAGCTGCTGCCGGAAGCGCTCGCGCAAGTGGCCAGCGAAATCCGTCCGGCCATTCGCCATCAGGCCGGTCGTCAGCACGACGAAGTTACCGCGGAGCGTTATCGCGCCGCCGGGGTCGAAGCGGACGTAGCTCCGTTCATCGCAGACATGGCGGCCGCCTACGCCTGGGCCGACCTGGTGATCTGCCGCGCTGGTGCGCTGACCGTCAGCGAACTGACCGCCGCCGGCCTGCCGTCCTTCCTGGTGCCACTGCCCCATGCGATCGACGACCACCAGACCAAGAATGCCGAATTCCTGGTGCGGGAGGGCGCGGCCCACCTGCTGCCGCAGAAATCTACCAGCGCCGCCGAACTGGCCGCGCAGTTGTCCGAGGTATTGATGCATCCCGATTCCCTGACCCGCATGGCCGCTCGCGCTCGCAGCCTGGCCAAGCCCGAGGCTACCCGCACGGTAGTCGATGCCTGCCTGGAGGTGGCCCGTGGTTAAAGAACCCACCGGCGTTACCCGCACCATGCGGCGTATCCGTCGTATCCACTTCGTCGGTATCGGTGGCGTGGGCATGTGTGGCATCGCGGAAGTGCTGCTCAACCTCGGTTATGAAGTATCCGGCTCCGACCTCAAGGCTTCGCCAGTCACCGAGCGACTGGAAAAGTTCGGCGCGGAAATCTTTATCGGTCACCGCGCCGAGAACTCCGACGGCGCCGACGTGCTGGTGGTTTCCAGCGCCGTGAACAAGTCGAACCCGGAAGTCGCCGCCGCGCTGGACCGCCGTGTGCCTGTTGTGCCGCGCGCCGAGATGCTCGCCGAGCTGATGCGCTATCGCCACGGCATCGCCGTAGCCGGTACCCATGGCAAGACCACCACGACCAGCCTGATCGCTTCGGTATTCGCCGCCGGCGGCCTGGACCCGACCTTCGTCATCGGTGGCCGTCTGAACGCCGCCGGCACCAACGCGCAGCTGGGCACCAGCCGCTACCTGGTGGCCGAGGCCGACGAGAGCGACGCCAGCTTCCTGCACCTGCAGCCGATGGTCTCGGTGGTTACCAACATCGACGCCGACCATATGAGCACCTACGGCGGCGACTTCAACAAACTCAAGCGCACCTTCGTCGACTTCCTGCACAACCTGCCGTTCTACGGCCTGGCCGTAGTCTGCGTGGACGACCCGGTCGTGCGCGAAATCCTGCCGCAGGTTGCCCGCCCGACCGTGACCTACGGCCTGAGCGAGGACGCCGACGTCCGCGCCATCAACATCCGCCAGGAAGGCATGCGCACCTACTTCACCGTGCTTCGCCCCGAGCGCGAGCCTCTGGACGTCTCGGTGAACATGCCCGGCCTGCACAATGTACTGAACTCGCTGGCAACCATCGTCATCGCCACCGACGAAGGCATCTCTGACGAAGCCATCGTCCAGGGGCTGTCCGGCTTCCAGGGCGTCGGCCGACGCTTCCAGGTCTACGGCGACCTGCAGGTGGAAGGCGGCAGCGTGATGCTGGTCGACGACTACGGCCACCACCCGCGCGAAGTCGCGGCGGTGATCAAGGCTGTGCGCGGTGGCTGGCCGGAGCGCCGTCTGGTGATGGTCTACCAGCCGCACCGCTATTCCCGTACCCGCGACCTGTACGACGACTTCGTGCAGGTACTGGGCGAGGCCAACGTGCTGATGCTGATGGAGGTCTACCCGGCCGGCGAGGAGCCGATCCCCGGTGCCGACAGCCGTCATCTGTGCCATAGCATCCGCCAGCGCGGCCAGCTCGATCCGATCTACCTGGAGCGTGGCGGTGATCTCGCTTCGCTGCTCAAGCCGCTGCTGCGTCCGGGCGACATCCTGCTCTGCCAGGGCGCCGGCGATATCGGCGGGCTGGCTCCGCAACTGATCAAGAATCCGATGTTCGGCGCCACTGATGCTGGCTCCGAGGAGAAGCAGCCATGAGTGACGCCCTCAAATCCGCCCTCGAGCCCCGCGCCTTCGGTCGCGTCGCCGTGCTGTTCGGCGGCAAGAGCGCCGAGCGTGAGGTGTCGCTGAAGTCCGGCACCATGGTCCTGCAGGCTCTGCAGGGTGCGGGTGTGGATGCCTTCGGCATCGACGTGGGTGACGATCTGCTGGAGCGTCTGACTCGCGAGAAGATCGATCGCGCTTTCATCATCCTCCACGGTCGTGGCGGTGAAGACGGGACCATGCAGGGCCTGCTGGAAATCGCCGGCATTCCCTACACCGGCAGCGGTGTGCTGGCCTCCGCGCTGGCCATGGACAAGCTGCGCACCAAGCGCGTGTGGCTGAGCCTGGGCCTGCCGACGCCCGACCACGCCGTGCTCGGCAGCGAAGCCGATTGCCGCACTGCCGCATCGCAGCTGGGTTTCCCGCTGATCGTCAAGCCGGCCAACGAAGGCTCCAGCATCGGCATGGCCAAGGTGAACAGCGTGGAAGAGCTGATCGCTGCCTGGGCGGGCGCTGCGAAGTACGACTCGCAGGTCCTCGTCGAACAGTGGATCAGCGGTCCGGAATTCACCGTCGCGATCCTGCGTGGCCAGGTGCTGCCGCCCATTCGCCTGGGCACCCCGCACACCTTCTACGACTACGACGCCAAGTATCTCGCCAGCGATACCCAGTACCAGATTCCCTGTGGCCTCGACGCTGCCAAGGAAGAGGAACTCAAAGACCTGACCGCGCGCGCCTGTGATGCTCTCGGCATCCAGGGGTGGGGCCGGGCCGACGTGATGCAGGACGCCCAAGGGCGCTTCTGGCTGCTGGAAGTGAACACCGCACCAGGCATGACCGATCACAGCCTGGTGCCCATGGCCGCACGCGCGGCCGGCCTGGATTTCCAGCAACTGGTGCTGGCGATCCTCGCCGACAGCGTAGAGGCAAGGGGGTAAGTCATGAACGGCGCGCAGCTTCGTCACCAGAACCCCGGAATCGGCCGTGCTCCCGCACGCAAGCCGGTGCCGCGCGGCGCCAGCCGTCTGGTGGCCAAGGAGCCGCTCAGCGCCCGCATGCCCAAGCCCAGCTTCGGCTTCCTGAAAGTGTTGTTGTGGCCTCTGGTGCTGGGCGTGCTCGGCGGTGGTGCTTACTACGGCGCACAGTACGTGCTGCCCTATGCGGACCGGCCGATCGCCAAGGTCAGCGTGGAAGGCGACCTCAGCTACATCAGCCAGGCGGCGGTGCAGCAGCGGATCAGCCCCTACGTTTCGGCCAGCTTCTTTACCATCGACCTGGCCGGTATGCGCCAGGAGCTGGAGCAGATGCCCTGGATCGCCCACGCCGAGGTGCGTCGCGTATGGCCCGACCAGGTGGTTGTCCGCCTGGACGAACAATTGCCCATCGCCCGTTGGGGGGATGAAGCCTTGCTGAACAACCAGGGTCAGGCTTTCGCCCCGCGTGAAGTAGCCAACTACGAGCACCTGCCGCGCCTGTCCGGCCCGCAGCGTGCCCAGCAGCAAGTGATGCAGCAGTACCAGATTCTCAGCCAGATGCTCCGCCCGCTGGGCTTCACCATCGCCAGCCTGGACATGAGCTCACGCGGCGCCTGGACCCTGGGCACTGCGCAGGGCGTGGAGATCATGCTGGGGCGCGATCATGCGGTAGAACAGATTCGCCGGCTCGTGACCATCTACGACAAGGCGCTGAAAGAACAGATTACGAAAATTGCCCGCATCGACATGCGCTACCCCAACGGCCTGGCCGTGGCGTGGCGCGACCCGGTGCCGGAAACGACGGTGGCCCAGACCACCGGCGTGCAGTGAGTTGAGGAGACTTTGATAAACATGGCAAGCGTGCAGAGCGGCAAAATGGTCGTCGGCCTGGACATCGGCACCTCCAAGGTGGTGGCGCTGGTGGGTGAGGTGGCGGCCGATGGCAAGCTGGAAATCGTCGGCATCGGGACGCATCCGTCGCGCGGCCTGAAGAAGGGCGTGGTGGTAAACATCGAGTCCACCGTGCAGTCGATCCAGCGCGCCATCGATGAAGCCCAGCAGATGGCGGGCTGCCGTATCCACTCGGCTTTCGTCGGCATCGCTGGCAACCATATCCGCAGCCTGAATTCCCACGGCATCGTGGCGATTCGCGACCGCGAAGTGAGCGGCGCGGACATCGAGCGTGTACTGGACGCGGCCCAGGCCGTGGCTATCCCGGCCGATCAGCGTGTGCTGCACACGTTGGCCCAGGATTACGTGATCGATAACCAGGAAGGCGTGCGCGAGCCGCTGGGCATGTCCGGCGTACGCCTGGAAGCCAAGGTGCACGTGGTGACCTGCGCGGTGAACGCCTCGCAGAACATCGAAAAGTGCGTGCGCCGTTGTGGCCTGGAAGTGGACGACATCATCCTTGAGCAGTTGGCCTCGGCCTACTCCGTGCTCACCGAGGACGAGAAGGAGCTGGGCGTGTGCCTGGTGGACATCGGTGGCGGCACCACCGACATTGCGATCTTCACCGAAGGCGCCATCCGTCACACCGCCGTTATCCCGATCGCCGGCGATCAGGTCACCAACGACATCGCCATGGCGCTGCGCACCCCGACCCAATATGCCGAAGAAATCAAGATTCGGTATGCATGCGCCCTGGCCAAACTGGCCGGCCCCGGCGAAACCATCAAAGTTCCCAGCGTCGGTGATCGACCGCCGCGGGAACTGTCACGCCAGGCGCTTGCCGAAGTGGTCGAGCCGCGTTACGACGAGCTCTTCACCCTGGTTCAGGCGGAGCTGCGTCGCAGTGGCTACGAAGACCTGATTCCAGCCGGCATCGTCCTGACCGGTGGCACCTCCAAGATGGAAGGCGCCGTCGAGTTGGCCGAAGAGATCTTTCACATGCCGGTACGCCTGGGCGTACCTCACAGTGTCAAAGGACTGGCCGACGTCGTGCGCAATCCGATTTATTCCACCGGCGTGGGGCTGCTTCTCTATGGACTGCAAAAACAGTCCGACGGCATCTCCATGTCCGGTAGCAGCTTCAGCAGCGACGAACCCAAGACACCGGTACTGGAAAAGCTTAAACGCTGGGTCCAGGGCAATTTCTGATTTACCACCGCGGTAAACGTAGGCGACACAACTAGAAAGGAAGGAGAGGGGAAATGTTTGAACTGGTAGATAACGTCCCAACTACAGCAGTCATCAAGGTTATCGGCGTGGGTGGTGGCGGCGGCAACGCCGTGAATCACATGGCCAAGAACAACGTTGATGGCGTCGAATTCATTTGCGCCAACACCGATGCGCAGGCGCTGAAGAACATCGCCGCGCGCACCGTGCTGCAGCTCGGCCCGGGTGTGACCAAGGGCCTGGGCGCTGGCGCCAACCCTGAAGTAGGCCGCCAGGCCGCCATAGAGGACCGCGAGCGTATCGCCGAGGTTCTGGAAGGCGCCGACATGGTCTTCATCACCACTGGCATGGGTGGCGGTACCGGTACCGGTGCTGCGCCGATCATCGCCGAGGTTGCCAAGGAAATGGGCATCCTCACCGTGGCCGTGGTCACCCGTCCGTTCCCGTTCGAAGGTCGCAAGCGCATGCAGATCGCCGATGAAGGCATCCGCTCGCTGGCTGAAAGCGTCGACTCGCTGATCACCATCCCGAACGAAAAACTGCTGACCATCCTGGGCAAGGATGCGAGCCTGCTGGCCGCTTTCGCCAAGGCTGACGATGTACTGGCCGGTGCCGTTCGCGGTATCTCCGACATCATCAAGCGCCCGGGCATGATCAACGTCGACTTCGCCGACGTGAAAACCGTCATGAGCGAAATGGGCATGGCGATGATGGGCACCGGCTGCGCCAGCGGCCCGAACCGCGCTCGCGAGGCTACCGAAGCCGCGATCCGCAACCCGCTGCTGGAAGACGTCAACCTGCAGGGCGCTCGCGGCATCCTGGTGAACATCACCGCCGGCCCCGACCTGTCCCTGGGCGAGTACTCCGACGTGGGTAACATCATCGAGCAGTTCGCTTCCGAACACGCCACTGTAAAAGTGGGCACCGTGATCGATCCGGACATGCGCGACGAACTGCACGTCACCGTCGTCGCCACCGGTCTGGGCGCTCGTCTGGAGAAGCCGGTCAAGGTCGTCGACAACACCGTGCAGACCCAGGCCGTCAGTTCCCAGGCTCCGGTTCAGCGCGAGCAGCAGTCGGTGAACTACCGCGACCTGGATCGTCCGACCGTCATGCGTAATCAGAACCACGGCGGCGCTGCCACCGCGGCCAAGCTGAATCCGCAGGATGATCTGGACTACCTGGACATCCCGGCCTTCCTGCGTCGTCAGGCCGATTGAGTCGATTTATCAGGAGTATCAATGTGATTGGTGTTCAGCAAAGGGCGGTTCTGCTATCATCGCCGCCCATTGTTGACAACAGTTCGCAACTTGCGCGAAAGCGGCCAAAGCCATGATCAGACAACGCACCTTGAAGAACATCATCCGGGCGACCGGTGTCGGCCTGCACTCCGGGGAGAAGGTTTACCTGACCCTGAAGCCGGCTCCCGTCGATACTGGCATCGTGTTCTGCCGGGCTGACCTTGACCCCGTGGTGGAAATTCCCGCCCGGGCCTCGAACGTCGGCGAAACCACCATGTCGACCACCCTGATCAAGGGTGACGTCAAAGTGGATACCGTGGAGCATCTGCTTTCGGCCATGGCCGGCCTGGGTATCGACAACGCCTATGTCGAGCTGTCCGCGTCGGAAGTACCGATCATGGACGGCAGCGCAGGACCCTTTGTATTCCTGATCCAGTCCGCTGGCCTGCAAGAGCAGGAAGCGGCCAAGAAGTTCATCCGCATCAAGCGCGAAGTGACGGTGGAAGAGGGCGACAAGCGCGCCACCTTCGTTCCGTTCGACGGCTTCAAGGTGAGCTTCGAGATCGATTTCGATCACCCGGTCTTCCGTGGTCGCACCCAGAAAGCTGTGGTGGATTTCTCCAGCACTTCCTTCGTGAAGGAAGTCAGCCGCGCCCGTACCTTCGGGTTCATGCGTGACATCGAGATGCTACGTTCGCAGAACCTGGCTCTGGGTGGCAGCGTGGAGAACGCCATCGTGGTCGACGAGTATCGAGTGCTCAACGAAGATGGTCTTCGTTATGAGGACGAGTTCGTCAAGCACAAGATCCTGGACGCCATTGGAGACCTGTACCTGCTGGGTAACAGCCTCATCGGCGAGTTCATCGGCTACAAGTCCGGTCACGCCCTGAACAACCGTCTCCTGCGTACCCTCATCGCAGACAAGGACGCTTGGGAAGTGGTGACTTTCGACGACGCCAAGACTGCGCCGATCTCCTATATGCGACCCGCTGCGGCCGTATAAGTAACCTCCTCCTTCAGCTATACATTCAAAGGCCACCCTCGGGTGGCCTTTTTTTATGCCTGTGGTTTTATTCCCCGCCTTGCTCCGGTGGCTTGCGGCTGCGGCTGGCGAGGCGCTCGAGGGCGGCCTTGAGTTGTGGGTCGCTGATGCCTTCGGCGGCTTCGTGCAGAGTGGCTGAGGCAGAGGCGGTGATTCGGTTGGTGTTCACCGGCGCCGGCGTCTGGGTCACGGGCTGCACCTTGAACAGGATGCGCGCCAGCCCCTTGAACTCTTCGTATGCAGCCAGTTGCCGTAGCAGGCGGTTCTGCTGGTAGCGCAGGCGCGTGGCCCAGTGACCGTCGGTGACGATCAGCAGCAGGCTGCCCTCGCGCCAGGAGGCGATGCGGCAGTAGGGGCGCGCGGCGGGCTGCAATTGCGAGTCGAGCAGTTCCTGCAGGTGCGAGAGGCGTTGCGCTTCGGCAAACAGCGACTGCAGCGGCTTGGCTTCGCGCAGCAGCTTGGTCATCGCCTTGGCGGGCAGGGGGCGGAAGGCCATGAGGAGCACCGGGATGAATGAAGGGGGATGGTAACAGATGCGGCGTGGGCCAGATGCCACCGCCCAGCCTTGAAGTTGGGCTGCTGCGTCACCATATTCCCAACCAGGACTCAAAGTTGTCCGCCTATGCATTGCTCCGGAGCTCGCAGAATGCGAAGCTTCGGAGGATGACTTCGGCACTTTTTTCCCGGAAGTTTCCGGGTAGAATGCCCGCTTCATTGCCGTTCCGCGCCGCGGCCAGCCAGTCGGGCAGCCCTCCAATTCTCCAGTTCGGATGACCCAGTCGATATGTTTGCGCCTTTGTTGAAAAAACTCTTTGGAAGCAAGAACGAGCGCGAAGTGAAGCGCATGGCCAAGCAGGTCCAGGCCATCAATGCACTCGAGCCCCAGATGGTCCCGCTTTCCGACGAGCAACTGAAGGCCAAGACTGAAGAGTTCAAGGCACGTGTCGCCAAGGGTGAGACCCTCGACCAGATTCTTCCGGAAGCCTTCGCTGTCGCCCGCGAGGCCGGCAAGCGCGTGATGGGCATGCGCCACTTCGACGTCCAGCTGATCGGCGGCATGACCCTGCACGAAGGCAAGATCGCCGAGATGCGTACCGGTGAGGGCAAGACCCTCGTGGGTACCCTGGCCGTCTACCTGAACGCCCTGTCCGGCAAAGGCGTGCACGTGGTTACGGTGAACGATTACCTGGCCCGTCGTGACGCCAACTGGATGCGTCCGCTGTATGAGTTCCTCGGCCTCTCCGTCGGCATCGTCACGCCGTTCCAGCCGCCGGAAGAAAAGCGCGCCGCCTACGCCTCCGACATCACCTACGGCACCAACAACGAATTCGGCTTCGACTATCTGCGCGACAACATGGCGTTCAGCCTGGAAGACAAGTTCCAGCGCGAGCTCAACTTCGCCGTGGTCGACGAAGTGGACTCCATCCTCATCGACGAGGCGCGGACTCCGCTGATCATCTCAGGCCAGGCCGAAGACAGCTCCGAGCTGTACATCAAGATCAACAAGCTGATTCCGCGCCTGAAGCGCCACATCGAGGAAGTCGAAGGCCAGGTGACCCAGCAGGGCCACTACAGCATCGACGAGAAGACCCGCCAGGTCGAACTCAACGAGCAGGGCCACGCCTACGTCGAGGAACTGCTGACCCAGAACGGCCTGCTGGCCGAGGGTGAGAGCCTCTACTCGGCGCACAACCTCAGCCTGCTGACCCACGTCTACGCCGCGCTGCGTGCCCACACCCTGTTCCACCGCAACGTGGAATATATCGTCCAGGGCGACCAGGTCCTGCTGATCGACGAGCACACTGGCCGTACCATGCCGGGCCGCCGCCTCTCCGAGGGCCTGCACCAGGCCATCGAGGCGAAGGAAAACCTGCCGATCCAGGCCGAGAGCCAGACCCTGGCCTCGACCACCTTCCAGAACTACTTCCGCCTCTACACCAAGCTGGCCGGCATGACCGGCACCGCCGACACCGAGGCCTTCGAATTCCGTCAGACCTACGGCCTCGACGTGGTGGTGATCCCGACCCACCGTCCGGTCGCCCGTAAGGACTTCAACGACCTGGTCTACCTGACCCAGGACGAGAAGTACGCCGCCATCATCACCGACGTGCAGCAGTGCCAGGCACTGGGCCGTCCGATCCTCGTGGGTACCGCCTCGGTCGAGACGTCCGAGTACGTCTCGCAACTGCTGCAGGGCGCCGGTATCGAGCACAAGGTACTGAACGCCAAGTACCACGAGAAGGAAGCCGAGATCATCGCCCAGGCCGGTCGTCCGGGCTCGGTCACCATCGCCACCAACATGGCCGGTCGGGGTACTGACATCCTGCTGGGCGGCAACTGGGAAGTGGAAGTCGCCGCGCTGGAGAACCCCACCGACGAACAGGTCGCGCAGATCAAGGCTGACTGGCAGAAGCGCCACCAGCAGGTCATCGAGTCGGGCGGCCTGCATGTGATCGCTTCCGAGCGCCACGAGTCCCGTCGTATCGACAACCAGCTGCGTGGCCGTGCCGGCCGTCAGGGCGACCCGGGCTCCAGCCGCTTCTACCTGTCGCTGGAAGACCACCTGATGCGCATCTTCGCCTCCGACCGGGTGAAGAACTTCATGAAAGCCCTGGGCATGCAGCCGGGCGAGGCGATTGAGCACCGCATGGTGACCAGCGCCATCGAAAAGGCCCAGCGCAAGGTTGAAGGCCGCAACTTCGACATCCGCAAACAACTGCTGGAGTTCGACGACGTCGCCAACGAGCAGCGCAAGGTGATCTACCACATGCGCAACACCCTGCTCGCGGCCGACAACATCGGCGAGACCATCGCCGAGTTCCGCGAAGAGACCCTGAACAACACCGTCAGCGAGCACATCCCGCCGCAGTCGCTGCCTGAACAGTGGGACGTCGCTGGTCTGGAAGCCGCGCTGTACAGCGATTTCGGCCTGAAGCTGCCGATCCAGCAGTGGCTGGACGACGACGAGAAGCTCTACGAAGAAACCCTGCGCGAGAAGATTCTCGCCGAGCTGGTGGCTGCCTACCACGAGAAGGAAGACCTCGCTGGCGCCGAAGCCCTGCGTACCTTCGAGAAGCAGATGCTGCTGCGCGTGCTGGACGACCTGTGGAAAGACCACCTGTCGACCATGGATCACCTGCGCCACGGCATCCACCTGCGCGGCTACGCACAGAAGAACCCGAAGCAGGAATACAAGCGCGAGTCGTTCAACCTGTTCCAGGAACTGCTGAACTCCATCAAGCGTGACACCATCCGCGTCATGTCCTTCGTCCAGGTCCGCCGCGAAGACCCGGCCGAGGAAGAAGCCCGCCTGCGCCGCGAAGCCGAGGAAATGGCCAAGCGCATGCAATTCCAGCATGCCGCCGCGCCGTCCATGGACCAGGTCACCGACGAGCCGGAGAATGAGGGCGAACTGCCTGTAGGCACCGGCAACGTCGTGCCCATGGAGCCGGTGCGCAACGAAGCGAAAATCGGCCGCAACGAGCCATGCCCGTGCGGTTCCGGCAAGAAGTACAAGCACTGTCATGGTCAGGTGGAATAACCTCTCCCGACCCTGATACCAACGCCGCGACCGGCCCTGCCGCTCGCGGCGTTTTTCTCATCCGATCCACTGATTTGACTAGAAAGGAGCGCGCCACATGGCTGTTGGTCTCGGCCCCATGTCCACCCTGCACCCGGTCCCCGGTTTCGAACTCGGCATCGCGTCTGCCGGCATCAAGCGACCCGGCCGCAAGGACATCGTGGTCATGCGATGTGCCGAGGGCTCCAGCGTGGCTGGCGTATTCACCACCAACGCTTTCTGTGCCGCTCCCGTAATCCTGGCACGCAGCCGCTTCCTCGGCCCGGTGCGCTATCTGCTGACCAACACCGGCAACGCCAACGCTGGCACCGGCGAGCCGGGCCTGGCCAATGCCACCCGCACCTGCGCCAAACTGGCGGAACTCGCCGGCGTAGCGGAAAGCGCCGTGCTGCCGTACTCCACCGGTGTGATCGGTGAGCCGCTGCCTGTCGAGAAGATCGAAGCCGCGCTGCCCGCCGCGCTGGCCAACCTGTCTGTGGATAACTGGGCCGACGCGGCTGCCGGCATCATGACCACCGACACCCTGCCCAAGGGCGCCAGCCGTCAGTTCCAGCATGACGGCGTGACCATCACCGTCACGGGCATCAGCAAGGGCGCCGGCATGATCAAGCCGAACATGGCCACCATGCTCGGCTACATCGCCACCGACGCCAAGGTCGCCCAGGGCGTGCTGCAGGACTTGCTGCGCGATGCATCGAACAAGTCCTTCAACCGCATCACCATCGACGGCGATACCTCCACCAACGACTGCTGCATGCTGATCGCCACCGGCCAGGCTGCGCTGCCGGAAATCACTGCCGCCAGCGGCGCGCTGTTCGCCGCGCTGAAGCAGGCCGTGCTGGAAGTCTCCATGGAACTGGCCCAGGCCATCGTCCGTGACGGCGAAGGCGCCACCAAGTTCGTCACCGTGCAGGTGAACGGCGGCGCCACTCACCAGGAGTGCCTGGACGTCGGCTACGCCGTGTCGCACTCGCCGCTGATCAAGACCGCACTGTTCGCCTCGGACCCGAACTGGGGCCGCATCCTCGCTGCTGTCGGCCGTGCGGGCGTACCGGACCTGGATGTCAGCCTGATCGACGTGTTCCTCGATGACGTAGCCATCGCCAGCCGCGGCTGCCGTGCCAGCAGCTACACCGAGGACCAGGGCGCCAAGGTCATGGCCCAGGAAGAGATCACCATCCGTATCGATCTCGGCCGTGGCACCTGCAGCGAGACCATCTGGACCACCGACCTGTCCCATGAGTACGTAAAGATCAACGCTGAATACCGCACCTGATCGCTGCGTAAGCTCAGGCGCCGTCCCACGTCGGCGCCTCGCTCCACTCGGATTCCTGATTTTCATCGATGGATGAAAATCGGGAATTTGTTTTCATGGCTGCCGCGCTCTAAGGTCTCCTGACAGACCCTCAAGAGCATCGCCTCCATGTCCCTCACCCTGATCATCGGCAGCAAGAACGTCTCCTCCTGGTCCCTGCGCGGCTGGTTGGCCATGCAGCTCACCGGCGCCGAGTTCGAGGAAATCCTCATTCCCCTGGGCGGCCAAGACACCGCTCGGCGCATCCGCGAGCACTCTCCCAGCGGCAAGGTGCCGGCGCTCAAGTGTGAGCACGGACTGATCTGGGATTCCCTGTCGATCGCCGAATACCTCGCCGAACGTTTCCCCGAAGCGCACCTCTGGCCCCGTGGCGAAGCCGCCCGCGCCCTGGCGCGCACGGTCTGCGCCGAGATGCACAGTGGTTTCATGGCGCTGCGTTCGAACATGCCCATGGATCTCCAGCGCAACCAGCCGTTGGCGGAAGTGCCCGAAGCAGTAGAGGCGGATATCGCCCGCGTCGTCGAACTCTGGTCGCTGTGCCGTCAGCAGTTCGGCCAGGACGGCCCGTTCCTGTTTGGCCACGCCAGCATTGCCGACGCCTTCTACGCTCCCGTAGCAACGCGCCTGCGCAGCTACTGCGTGACCCTGCCCATCGAGGCGCAGAACTATGTCGATGCGATCTACGCCTGGCCGGCCTTCCGTCCCTGGCTGGACGCGGCGATGGTCGAACGCGCCTGATCCCGACCGCCAATGACGGTAGAATGCCCGTCTGCGCGGGCCCTGCCTGAATCGGATTGAGGAGTAGCACTGTGAAACGAGTACATGTCGCCGCCGCCGTGATTCGCGGACTCGATGGCCGGGTGCTGATCGCCCGCCGTCCGGACGACAAGCACCAGGGTGGTCTCTGGGAGTTTCCTGGCGGCAAGGTGGAGGAGGGCGAAGTGGTGCAGGCCGCCCTGGCCCGCGAGCTGAAGGAGGAGCTGGGTATCGATGTCGAGCAGGCGCGCCCGCTGATTCGCGTGCAGCATGACTACAGCGACAAGCACGTGCTGCTGGATGTATGGGAAGTCTCCGCCTTCTCTGGCGCACCCCACGGCGCCGAGGGCCAGCCGCTGGCCTGGGTTGCTCCGCGCGACCTGCCGGACTACGAATTCCCGGCCGCCAATGAGCCGATCGTGCAGGCTGCGCGCTTGCCGGATCGCTACCTCATCACTCCGGAAGGTCTGGAAATCCCGCAACTGGTACAGGGTGTGCGGGCGGCCGTTGCCAGCGGCATCCGCCTGATCCAGCTACGCGCGCCGAACATGTACAGCCCCGAGTACCGTGACCTTGCCGTTGATGTGCAGGGCCTCTGCGCCGGCAAGGCGCAACTGATGCTCAAGGGCCCGCTGGAGTGGCTGGGAGACTTCCCGGCGGCCGGCTGGCACCTGACCTCCGAGCAACTGCGCAAGTACGCGCCCGACGGCCGGCCGTTCCCTCGCGAGCGCCTGCTGGCGGCTTCCTGCCACAGCGCCGAGGAATTGGAGCTGGCGGCGCGTATGGGGGTGGATTTCGTCACTCTGTCGCCAGTGCAGCCCACCGAGAGCCATCCGGGCGAGCCGGCATTGGGATGGGATGCGGCGCAGGAGCTGATCGACGGCTTCAACCAGCCGGTGTTCCTGCTCGGCGGTGTCGGTCCGCAGGACATCGAGCGCGCCTGGCAGGCCGGTGCGCAGGGTGTGGCGGGGATTCGTGCGTTCTGGCCGAAAAGCGAAGGCTGATCAGAGGCGCAACGAGCGCTTTTCGTAGGAGCGAGCTTGCTTGCGAACAGGCCGAGCTACGGTGCCGCGCGGTTCGCGCGCAAGCTCGCTCCTGCAGGTCAGTTTCCAGCCCGTGTATCGATCAGACGGGCTTTTCTGCGGCCTGCCAGAGTATCTCTTCCACGCCCTGGCGCCGGGCGATGAAGCGCGCGGCGACGAACAACAGGTCGGACAGCCGATTCAGGTAGCGCAGGCCCGCACCCTCCAGCGGCTCCTCGGCATTCAGCTGCTGGCAGCGGCGTTCGGCGTTGCGCGCCTGGGCGCGACACAGGTGAGCGAGGGCAACCAGGCGCGAGCCGCCGGGCAGGATGAAGTTCTTCAGCGGACCGAGCTCTTCGTTCCAGCGGTCGATCACCTGCTCCAGACGCTCCACTTCCGCATCGTTCAGCGCGCGGTATTCCGGCATCGCCAGCTCACCACCCAGGTCGAACAAGCGGTGCTGGATCGGTGCCAGCACGCTGATCACTTCTTCCAGCGCGCTGCTACGTGCCTCGTGCAGCCCGGCCAGTAGCAGGCCGAGGTGGCTGTTCAGCTCGTCGACCGCGCCCATGGCCTCCACGCGCGGGTGGTGCTTGGGCACGCGGCGGCCATCGGCCAGGCCGGTTTCCCCGGCGTCGCCGGTGCGGGTGTAGATCTTCGACAGTCGGTTGCCCATGGCTCAATGCTCCTGGTCATCGCGCGCCAGCAGCGGCAGCGGCGGAGAAATCTCGCTGCCCAGCGGCAGGCGGAGGGTGAAGCAGGTGCCCAGGCCGAGTTCGGACTGCACCTCCATCTGTCCCTTGTGGTTGTTGGTGACGATGAAATACGAGACCGACAGGCCCAGCCCGGTGCCCTGGCCGACCTCCTTGGTGGTGAAGAAGGGCTCGAAGATGCGCTTGCGCACGCTCTCCGGCATGCCGGAGCCGTTGTCTTCCACCTGGATTTCCGCCCACGGCGGATTGAGCCGGGTGCGCAGGATGATGCGGCCGAACTCGCCTTCCTCCTCGTCGTCGCGCAGGTGGATGGCCTGGGCGGCGTTCTTCAAGAGGTTGAGCAGGACCTGTTCGATCTCGTTGGCGATCACCGGCACCGGGCCCAGGCGCTGATCGTATTCGTGGACGATCTCCAGCGACTTGAAGTCGAAGCCGCCGGTGAGGTCGAAGTCGTTGCCGGCGATCTCCACGGCCTGCTCCAGCAGTGCCGGCAGCTCGCAGGCGGCCATCTGGCGGTGGCTGCGGCGACTGAAGGAAAGCATGTGGGTGACGATCTTCGCCGCGCGGGAGCCGGCGTACTGGATGCCGTCCATCAGCTTGGGAATTTCCCGCGCCTCCAGATAGTGGTTGAGGTCGTCCAGGCGCACGCCCACTTCGCCGGCTACTTCGAGGTTCTTCGGCAGGTCCGCCGACAGGCGGCGACGGATGTTCTGCACGTTGTGCAGGATGGCGCCCAATGGGTTGTTGATCTCGTGAGCCATGCCGGCGGCGAGGCCGCCGACGGAGAGCATCTTCTCCGACTGCACCATCATTTCTTCCATGCCCAGGCGATCGGTGATGTCGTCGATACGGATCACCGCGCCGCGACCGGTGCCGCCCATCAGCGGGTAGAAGGTCAGCGCATAGTGGCGCGGCGCGTCGGTAAGGGCCCAGGTGACGCGCTCGACGCGCTCGACCTTGTGTTGCTCTGCCGCGCGAGTGAGCTGCGGCAGGAAGGGCTTGAGCGACGGGAAGGCGAGGAATACCGGCTGGTTCACGGCGTCGTCCAGGCTGGTGCCGGAGAGCTGGCTGGCTTCCTGGTTCCACTGGGTGACGTAGAGCTGCTCGTCCACTGCGATCAGCGCCGAGGGCATGGAGTCGATGATGCTGTTGAGGTAGTGCTGGAAGCCGGTGAGCTTCTTCTCGATCTTGCTGCGCACCTGGACTTCCAGCTCCAGCTTGCGGTTTGAGCGACGGGTTTCCTCGGCCAGCGACTGGGCCTGCTCCACGGCTTCCTGTGCGTCGTCGCGGGCGCGCTTGAGCTGCTGCTCGCGGGCCTCGATACGGGTCAGCATGGTATTGAAGGCGTCGGCCAGGCGGCCGATTTCGTCGGCGTTGCCGCGTTCGGCGCGCAGGGCGTAGTTCTCTTCGCGGGTGACCTGGCGCGAAAGCTCTTCCAGGCTGCGGATCGGCCGGGTAATCAGGCGACGGATCTGCTGGGCGATGAGCATCCATAGCAGCACCGAGACGGCCAGAATCACCAGGCTGGCGGTGAGGGTGCCGGTGTAGAACGCACCCGGCAGCTCGCTGCTGGCCACCAGCAGCAGGTAGCCACTGTTGCGGCCGGCCTGCGGCAGCTCGAACAGGGCGTTGAGGCGGTATTCGTGTTGGCGCCAGCGTTCCAGGTGGTCCAGGCGTTCGGGCAGGGCGACCGGGCCGTTGCTCGGCGTCTGGGCGATGCGCTCGCCGTTGCTGTCATAGAGCGCGGCGGCGCGCAGGGGCTGGTAGTCGTCCAGTTGGCGCAGCAGCACCTGGGCCTGGGTTGGCGAGGACAGCGCCGGCTCGCTGAGCGCCGGGTTGGCGATCAGCCGGCCGATGGTCTGCAGGGCCTGGGGCGCGACGCTGTCCTGGGAAATCCAGTAGGCCGCGCTGATGAAGGCCAGGTTGGCGACCAGCATCACGGTTGCCAGCAATACCAGCAGGGCGGCGAGGACTTTCTGGCCGACCGGCAGGTCTTCCAGGCGCTGGCGCAGGTTCATCGGTGAAGGCATGGGCGTGTCAAAGAGAAAACAGGGGAGGCGGGCAGGGTAGCCCGCGATCAGTTGTCGGGCAATCCGCGCGCCAGCAGGCAAGCGCGCAGGCGCTCGTGCAGGGCC
This sequence comes from Pseudomonas sp., assembly GCF_002796985.1. Lineage (GTDB taxonomy): Bacteria > Pseudomonadota > Gammaproteobacteria > Pseudomonadales > Pseudomonadaceae > Pseudomonas. The sequence continues at coordinate 192,891 of NZ_PEKX01000007.1, forward strand.
CGCAATTGCGGCAGTTTCAGGTGCAGGCGGTCGCCTTCGCGGCAGGCGTGGCCGAGCAGGTAGGCGATTTCGCTGCGCCGGCCGTTGGCGACGTCCTGGTACATGGAGGAGAAGTTCGCGGCGGTGGCGGCAATCACGCGCTCCACATCGCTCTGCAGCTCATGCGCGGCGGTGGAGTAGCCACCAGCATGGAGCAGCTGGCCGAGTTCGTCACAGAGCCCGGCCACTTCGTCGGGGTGGCTGGCCAGTTCGCCGTTGCGGCACTGGTGCAGCACGGTGAGCGGGTTGATCGCACAGTTCAGGGCGAGCTTGCGCCACAGCCGTTCGAGGATGTCGCCGCTCCACTGCACGGGAATCTCCGCGCGGTGCAGATCGGCCAGCCAGCCAGGTTCGGGGCCGTCCTGTTCGTCACCGAGCCAGGTCTGCCCAGCACCTGCGAACACCACGCGGAAGTCGGCCTCGCGGAATGCACCTTCGGTACTGGAGGCAAACAGGCAGCGGGCGCGCGGCAGGTGGGCGCTGACCGCCTGCTGGCTGCCCAGACCGTTCTGCAGCAGGATCAACTCGGCGCCGGGAGCCAGGCGCGCGGCCACGCTGGCGGCGGCGGACTCGGCGTCATAGGCCTTGCAGGCCAGCAACAGGCGCTGGATCGGCGCACCCTGGGCGGCAGTTTCCGCTGGAATCGGGTAGAGGCTTTCGCGACCGTCCTCCACCAGGGTGATGCCGCCGAGGGCGTGGTAGGCGTTGAGGCGCTGGCGGTCGCGCAACAGCAGGCGCACCGGCAAGCCGGCGCGGGACAGGCGGGCGGCCCACAGGCAACCGAGGCTGCCGGCGCCGAGGATGGTCCAGGTCATGGGAAGAACTTCGCGGGTTCGGGGGCTTACCGCGAAGTTTAGCGCAGGCCGGTCAGGCGGCTGGCGTTGATTCGTCCGCTGGCGAAGGCGTCGGGCAGCAGCGCACGGCCTTGCTGCATGAGGTGCTCGACCTCCAGCGGCAGCGCCTTGGCGTCCAGGCCGACCAGGCTGATGCCAGCCTTGAGCGTGATAAAGCCTTCGCTGGTCTTGAAGGCCTTGAGGTTAAGGCCCTCGTGCAGCCGGCGGAAACTGCTCGGGGAGCACTCCTGCAGGTCTTCGAGCAGGGTGATCAGGGCGAAGTGCTGGCTGTCCAGGCGCGCCAGCACGTCGAGCGGTCGCACCAGTTGTTGCAGGCGGCGGGCGACGCCATGAAGCAGTTCGTTCTGGAACGGCTGGCCGTGCTTCTGACCCAGCTCGGCCAGCTCCGGCAGGCCGATCAGCATGTAGCACACCGCGCCACCGCGCGACTCTACCTGGCGGATGCTGTCCGCCAGCTTCTGCTTCAGGTAGCGCTGGTTGCCCAGGCCGGTGGCGCTGTCCACCAGGTTGCGTTCTTCCAGGCTGGTGATGTTTTCGGTCAGCAGGCGGTTTTCCATCAGCAGGCGCTGCAGGGTGTTGCTCAGGCGGTCGGCAGCCAGCACACGGGGCACCAGTTGCTCGTTCATCGACGACTTGCTGACGAAGTCGTCCACGCCGCGGTCGAAGGCCTCGGCCAGGGCGTTGTCGCCCTCCTTGCCGGTCAGCAGGATGATGTAGGTGTAGTGGTCGCCGCTCTCGTCGAGCTGACGCACCCGGGCGGTAAGCTCCAGGCCGTCCATCTCGGGCATCAGCCAGTCGGCGAGGAGAACGCTGACCGGTTCCTTTTCCAGCAGGTCGAGCGCTTCGCTGGCACTGCTGGCGAAGCGCACGTTCTGGTAACCGGCCTGACTCAGCGCGCGGCCGATCATGGCGCTGGAAAACTTGGCGTCGTCGACCACCAGAATGCTGAGATGGTTGGTTGGCATGGATTGTCTCGGAAACGGGTAGGAAATGCCGGCTCGTCATGTCAGAGGCCGGGCGCAGTCTTGTCTGTCAGTTATAATGACCGCGCATTTTTATCGTCAAGCCAGGCTCGATGCGGTCTGTGAACCGCATCGCGCCGTCCATCTGGAGAGATGTCATGCCTTCGTTCGACGTGGTGTCCGAACTGGACAAACACGAACTGACCAACGCCTTGGATAACGCCACCAAGGAACTGGACCGCCGTTTCGACCTGAAGGGCAAGTGCAGCTTCGAGGCCAAGGAAAAGTCCATCACCCTGACCGCCGAAGCGGATTTCATGCTCGAGCAGATGCTCGACATTCTTCGCTCCAGCCTGGTCAAACGCAAGATTGACGCGCAGTGCATGGAGATCAAGGATTCCTTCGCCTCCGGCAAGGTGGTCAAGCAGGAAGTCGACTTCCGCGAGGGCATCGACAAGGACCTGGCGAAGAAGATCGTCGCCCTGATCAAGGACAAGAAGCTCAAGGTCCAGGCCGCCATCCAGGGTGAGCAGGTACGCGTCACCGGCAAGAAGCGCGATGACCTGCAGGAAGCCATCGCGCTGCTGCGCGGCGAGTCCCTCGGCATGCCGCTGCAGTTCAACAATTTCCGCGACTGATATACGCAACTGAAGAAAAGCTGGGGAACCTCATCGCTCGCGCGACGTCGCAGTTAAGAGTCGCTCGGCGAACTCCCGACCGCCATGGCTTGCCATGGCGGTTTTGTTTTTGGAATGGCAATAGACAAGGGGCCTGCATCCATGGATATGAATTACGAGCAGATCATGCACAGTGCGGAGGCGTGGACACCGGTGGTCCTGGCTTATCTGGGCAATGCCGTGCTGGCGCTGTTGACGCTGTTGATCGGCTGGTGGGTGATCAATCTGTTTACCCGTCGCATCGGTGGTCTGCTATCGACCAAACATGTGGACAAGGCGCTGCAGGGCTTCATTGGCAGCATGGTGAATATCGTCCTGAAGATCCTGCTGATGGTCAGCGTGGCTTCGATGATCGGCATCCAGACCACCAGCTTCGTCGCTGCCATCGGCGCCGCCGGCCTGGCCATCGGCCTGGCGCTGCAGGGCAGCCTGTCGAACTTCGCCGGTGGCGTGCTGATCCTGTTGTTCCGCCCGTTCAAGATCGGCGACTGGATCGAGGCTCAGGGCGTGTCCGGCACCGTGGACAACATCATGATCTTCCACACCGTACTGCGCACCGGTGACAACCGCACCGTGGTCGTGCCTAACGGCGCCCTGTCCAACGGTATCATTACCAACACTTCGACCCAGACGACCCGTCAGGTGATCTTCGACGTGAAGCTGGCCTATGACGCCGACCTGGAAAGCGCGCGCGCCATTCTCAAGGAGCTGGCGGACGATTCGCGCGTACTCAAATCGCCTGCACCGGTGGTTGTGGTCGCTGGCTTGGGTGAGAGCTCGGTGACCCTGTCACTGCGCCTGTGGACCGCCAACTCCGACTACTGGGGCGTCACCTTCATGCTCAACGAGCAGGTACGTTTGCGTCTGCGCGACGCCGCTATCGACCTGGCGCCTCACAAGGTGGTGCGAGTGGTCAAAGGGGAAGAGGCCGCGGTTCTCGCCGATTGAGGTTCTGGCGGACTGACCGCCATGAGCGTGAACGAAAAAGGCCGGCATTTGCCGGCCTTTTTCGTGGGCGCTGCTTCATGGCAAGGGTCAGTGACGTTCGGCGCTGGGGTGCTGCGCTGTGGTTTCCGTGGATTCCTCGGCGGCGCCGTTGGTCATGTCGTTCTTGCGGTGCAGCCACAGCCAGCCGATCAGCAATAGCGTGGGGACGCCGAGCAGGGCAGTGAAGAAGAAGAATCGCTCGTAACCCATGCCCTCGACCATGGTGCCGGAATAACCGCCGATGAAGCGCGGCAGCAACAGCATGGTGGAGCTGAGCATGGCGTACTGGGTCGCGGAGAACTTCAGGTTGGTCAGGCTCGACAGGTAGGCGACGAAGGCCGAGGTGGCCAGGCCGCCACTGAAGTTGTCGAGCATGATGGTCACCACCAGCATGGTGACGTGAGGCTCCAGCACCTTGAGCAGGGCAAACACGTTCTGGCCCAACAGGTGTGGGTCATCGATCGCACCCATCTGCGCCAGCATGGCGAACAGCAGGTTGGTCGCCGCCGAGGCCGCACCGCCGATGAACAGGATCGGCAGGATGCTGAAGCGAGCGATCAGCACACCGCCGGCTGCCGCGCCCACCAGGGTCATGATCACGCCGAACAGCTTGCTGACGGTGGCGATGGTGTCCTTGGTGAAGCCCATGTCGATGTAGAACACGCTGGCCATGGTGCCCATGACCGTGTCGGACATGCGATAGGTGGAGATCAGCCCGAGCAGCAGCAGCGCCTGCCAGCGGTAGCGGCGGACGAACTCGGTGATGGGGGTCAGCACCGGCGCCATCAGCAGGCGGCCGGGGGCGGAAATACAACTCAGGGCGATCAGCAGGTAGAGGATGGCGAGCCACCACTTGCCAGCTTCGGTCATGTTGATGAAGGCGGCGCCGGTCACCAGCAGGATGATCAGCACGATCACCGACACGGCCTGGTGCACGAAATCGAACTGCGGCAGGCCGCGCCCGTGCACGGCCAGCAGCAGCGGACGGCGCACTTTCGACAGCAGTTCGCGCACCGGGCGGATCTGCCGGCGCCCGTGGGGCGTCATGCAGATGCCGATGAAGATCGCGTACAACGCGGCGCGCGGCCAGGCTTGCGCGGTCAGCGCAGTGAGCATGGCTGGCACGGAGATCAACAGCACCAGCAGGGTCAGCACCGAGAGCAGTTGGTGGTTGAAGGCGAAAGCCGAACTGCCAGCCTGCGGCTGTACGTTGACCGGCGGTTCTTTCATCAGCAGCGTGGTGATCAGGCCGGGCAGGATTGCCAGCGAGCACACGGCATAGGTCAGCGCCCAGGCCGACTGGCTGTAGTGCAGGGCACTGGAGCCGGCCCATTCGGCGAGAAACAGCACGCCAGCGGTGGCGAACAGTACGGCGACCCGATAGCCGGTCATGTAGCAGGCGGCCAGCGCGGCCTGGCGAGTGTTCTCGGCGATTTCCAGGCGGTAGGCGTCGATGGCGATGTCCTGGGTGGCGGAGGCAAAGGCCACCACCATCGCCAGGGCGATCAGCCAGTTCAGGTGCGCTTGCGGGTTGCACAGGGCCATGCCGAGCAGGCCGATGGCGATCAGCCCCTGGGAGAACACCAGCCAGGAGCGGCGGCGACCCAGGCGGCCGATGAAGGGCAGGCGCCATTGGTCGAGCATGGGCGACCACACCCACTTGAACGCGTAGACCAGCCCGATCCAGCTGGCGAATCCGATGGTTTCCCGAGCGACACCCGCTTCACGCAACCACACCGAGAGGGTGGAGAGCACCAGCATGTAAGGCAGGCCGGCGGCGAATCCCAGCAGCAAAAGCGCGAGGCTGGCGGGAGACTTGTAGGCAATCCATGCCTCTCGCCAGGAGTGCTCTTTCATGGGGTGTTTTCCAGCAGGACGAAAATTCTTGCGAACTTTACTAGGACTGCTCGCCGCTAGGCCAGCCGTGCCGACGTATGTCCACCCGATCGTTATGGATTCTGACACCTTCCGCACGCAATCGTGCGCGCTGCTCGTTCCCCGAGACGGTGCCGATGGGCAGGCTGATGCGCCCGCCGGCAGCAATCACCCGGTGCCAGGGCAGGCGTGTGCCTTCTGGTAGCTGCCCGAGGGTGCGGCCCACCAGCCGAGCCGCGCGGCCCAGGCCGGCGAGGCGGGCGACATCGCCGTAGGTGATGACGCAGCCTTCGGGCACTTGGGCGATCACCAGGAAGATCGCTTCGCGGCGCATCTGCAGGCTTTCCTGGGTGCGATCGGCGGGTGAGTCTTTACATCGCTCTGGCATGGGGCATCACGCGTGTCGGCTTGCTGCACAGGATAGCTGGATGCGCCAAGGCGGCATACCCGCGGACGCCACCGCCAAAATGTGATCGCGCTCCCGGCCGGGGCATCCGGCCTGTCGTACGTCCGGCCGAGGCGGCTAATCGCCGGTGCCCGCCCGGATACTTTCCGGCCATTTCCTGGTCCCCGTTGCCCTGCGATGTTTTCCAGAATCCTGCTGTTCCTTGCCGCTGCCTGCCTCTACAGCCTTCCGAGCCTCGCCGACACTGTCTGGCTCAAGAGCGGTGACCGTCTCTCCGGCAAGATCAAGCTCTACGACAGTGGCAAGTTGTTGCTCAACACCGACTTCGCAGGCGTGATAACGATCGAGGGCAGCAAGATTTCCAGTGTTGAAAGCGTTCAGGACCTGATGGTCCGCTTCAAGGGAGGTGAACAACAACTGCTGCATGGATTGCAGGCTGGCCAGCCCGGGCAGGTTGGCCTGGATGGCAGCGCTCCGCGCTCCGTAGCGCTTGCCGATGTTCGGCAAGTCGTGCCGCACACGCCAATCGCCAAGGATTGGCGGTGGAGTGGCAACGTCGATGCAGCCATGGACCAGAAACGGGCGGCGAAAGACACCGACAAGGTCGACGTAAGGGCCAAGACGGTCGTGCGTAACCGTAATTGGCGGAATACCTTGGAGGGTGAGTATCACCGCGAAGTCAAGGATGCCAATGTCGCCACTGACAATTACAACCTTCAGTACGCACTCGACCGCTTCTGGGGGGAGCACTGGTTCTGGCAGGGGCGCCTGGAGTACTGGCGCGATTGGGTCGATGAACTGGCGATTGAGCGGGATGTGGCGACCGGGCCGGGATATCAGTTCTGGGACGATGAAACGGGCGCATTCTCCCTGACGGCACTGATCTACCGCAGCGAGCTTGAACTCACTTATCCCGAACAGCTGAAGGTTTATTCGTCAGCCCTTGGTTGGGACTACAGGCACTTTCTGCTAGCCAAACGCCTTGAGCTGTTCAGCGATGGCACTTACCAGAAAATGATGGAAAAAATGGAGTCGGAGTATTTGTACGACATCGACACCATATCGCGAGGACGGCTGGGACTTCGTTACAAGGTGACTTCCTGGGCGTCCCTGAACGTGCGTACGGAATGGGAAAAGATAACCTTCAAGGCGGATGCTCCGGACAACAGCGATCGGCGCCTGGTGATGGGGGTGGGAATCAATTGGTGATTGCGAGGGCAGTCTGACAGATGGATTTTCCTCCATCTGTCAGAAGTGGTGAACTCCGCCGGGATGGGTCTGTCAGTCGTTGCTCTGGTGTCGGGTATCTGGATAATGCCCGGCTTTTTGCCTAATCAGATCCAGACGATTCCTACTCATGCTTTCCAGAACTCTATTGTCCGTTGCCCTTGCGTCCGTTTCATTCACAACACTCGCAGACACCATCTGGTTGAAGAATGGTGACCGCCTCACCGGCACCATCAAGTTGTACGACGGCGGCAAGCTGCTGCTGGCGACCGACTATGGCGGCGAAATCGCCCTGAAGTGGGACAAGATCAAGACGCTGGAGAGCGACCAGAACCTCCTGGTGAAGTACGACGAGGAATCCGGCGAGCACTCCAAGGGCCTGAAAGCGTCCGACCAGGGCAAGGTCACGCTGGTCAACGGCGAGGCGCGCACGGTGGACCTGGCGAAGATCGAGCAGATGATGCCGCCCAAGCCGATCCTCGAAGACTGGGTGTGGACCGGTAACGTCGACTTCTCCCTGGATCACAAGCAGGCCGAGAACGATGTCGAGGATTACGACATCGACTTCAAGACCAACGCCCGCCACGGCCGCTGGCGCCACAACCTGCAGGGCGAGTACAACCGCGAGAAGAAGGACGATTCGGTCAGCACCAACAACTACTCCGCGCAGTACGCGCTGGACCGCTTCCTCGACGAGCACTGGTTCTGGCAGGGCCAGGCGCAGTACAAGCGTGACTGGATCGAAGACCTGCAGAAGAAGCGTACCGTCGGTACGGGGCCGGGCTACCAGTTCTGGGATAACGAGCTGGGCGCGTTCTCCCTGGCCACGCTGGTCAACCGCAACGACTACGAATTCGTCGATGACGAGAAGTCGCACTTCTACAGCTCCAGCGTGAAGTGGGACTACAACCGCTACCTGCTGGCCAAGCAGTTCGAGCTGTTCACCAACGGTGAGGTGAGCAAGCCGCTGGAGTCCAACGTGGACTACGAACTGGAGAGCGAGGCGGGCATCCGCTACAAACTGACGTCCTGGGCGTCCCTGAGTCTGAAGGCCGAGTGGGACAAGCTCAGTGGCAACGATGGCGATGTCAACGAGCGGCGTTACACCCTCGGCCTGGGCGTAGGCTGGTAACACCGCTTTATGTCGGAGCGAGCTTGCTCGCGAAGCGCCTGGCACTGTGGCTTGGATGATTCGCGAGCAATAACGATGGTGTTCCCCTCGCTCCTACAGATGAATTCCGAGCATGAAAAAGCCCCGCACCTGGCGGGGCTTTTTCATGGGCGGGCGGATTACAGACGCAGGCCGCCGTCCAGCTCCAGCACGCGGCCGGTGTAGTAGTCGTTTTCGAGGATGTAGGCCACCGAGTGAGCGATTTCCAGCGGTTTGCCCAGACGCTTGAGCGGAATGCCGGAGGTCATCTTCTCCAGTGCTTCGGGCTTCATGCTGGCGACCATGTCGGTCTCGATGAAGCCGGGAGCCACGCCCGCCACGCGGATGCCGTAGCGCGCCAGTTCCTTCGCCCATACCACGGTGTCGGCGGCGACGCCGGCCTTGGCCGCGGAGTAGTTGGCCTGGCCCATGTTGCCGGCGCGGGAGATGGAGGAAATGTTGACGATCGCACCTTCGTTCTTCAGCTCGATCATCTTCGCCGCCACTTCGCGGGTGCAGAGGAACACGCCGGTCAGGTTGACGTCGATCACCGCCTGCCACTGGGCCAGGCTCATCTTGCTCAGTTCGCCGTCCTTGACCTTGATGGTCAGGCCATCGCGCAGGATGCCGGCGTTGTTGACCAGGCCGTTGATGGCGCCGAAGTCGCTGGCGACCTGGGCCACCATATGGGTAACCTGTTCCTCGTTGGCGACGTTGCACAGGTAGGCGCGGGCGTCACCGCCGGCGGCCTTGCAGGCTGCCACGGCTTCGTCCAGTTTTTCGGCATTGAGGTCAACCAGCGCGACGCGCGCGCCCTTGCCGGAGAGATACTCGCCCATGGCGCGGCCCAGGCCCTGGCAGCCACCGGTGATGATGATGACCTTGTCTTTCAATTGCATCGGAACAACCCCACGAACAGTTTCTGGTGAAAGGCCCCGCCGGCAGCTGTGCACAGAGTCAGTCCTGCCCGTCCGTTTGCGACGGATTCTTTGCGAGGAGTCATAAGTTGAGCGTGAAAGCTGCCAAGCATGCCCGAGAACTGCTGCTCAAGGAATACCGCGGCGTTCTCTCGACCCACTCGAAAAAGTGGCCCGGGTTCCCCTTCGGCTCCGTGGTGCCGTACTGCCTGGACGAGGCGGGCCGGCCGCTGATCCTGATCAGTCGCATCGCCCAGCACACCCACAACCTGCAGATGGACGGCAAATGCTCGCTGCTCATCGGCGAGCGCGGCGTCGACGACATCCAGGCCGCCGGCCGCCTGACCCTGCTGGCCGAGGCGCTGATGATCGAGGATGTCGACGCCATCGCTGGCGCCGCCGAGCGTTACTACCGTTATTTCCCCGGCTCGCAGGACTACCACATCGTCCACGACTTTGATTTCTGGGTCCTGGAGCCGGTGCAGTGGCGCTTCATCGGCGGCTTCGGCGATATCCACTGGCTGGGCGCCAACAGCGTACCGCTTGCCAACCCCTTCGTCGGCGAGGCGGAAAAGAGCATGGTCGAGCACATGAACAGCGACCACGCCAACGCTATCGCGCACTATGTCGAACTGGCCGGGCTGCCCGCCGGCAAAGACCCGCAGTTGGTAGGGATTGATACAGAAGGTTTCCACCTGCGCATCGGTCAGGGGCTGCACTGGCTGCCGTTCCCCGCGCCCTGCGGCAACGCTGGCGCGGTGCGCCAGGCGCTGGTGCAATTGGCCAAGGCGGACGTCTGGCCGGGCAACGAAGTGATCCAGATCTGAGTGATCCCTTGGCATTCCCTTGAAATCGGAGCGGGGCGTCGCCACCTAGCTTTCTACCCGGGCAATGACCCCGCCAAGGATTCATCGATGCGAGTTCCCCTGTTTCTGATTCTGCTGTTCCCGCTGATCGAGCTGGCCGTGATGATCAAGGTCGGCAGCGTGATCGGCGTGGGCTGGACCCTCCTGCTGATCATCGCTGGCGCCTTCATCGGTGCCGCGGTATTGCGCGTGGCCGGCGTCGCTACTGCGCTGCGTGCCCGTGAGCGGCTGAACCGTGGCGAGCTTCCCGAACAGGAAATGCTCGAAGGCCTGGTGATCGCCCTCGGTGGCGGCCTGCTGATGCTGCCGGGCTTCATCAGCGATGCTTTCGGCCTGCTTTGCCTGATCCCCTTCACTCGCCGCCTGATGCTCGGCCGTGTGCGCCAGCGCATGCAGGAGCAGGCCGAGCGTCGCCGCGCCTTCGCCGACGATCCGGCCGCCCAGCAACCTGGCGGCCCCCGCGTGATCGAAGGCGAGTACCAGCGCCGCGAAGAAAAGCGTGACCATCTGCGTTGAGCTTCGGGCGGTTTCGGTCGGCCAAGCTCCTTTCGTTAGCAAATTTTTTTAGTCACACACTTGAAATGCCTCGCAGCGACCTTATGTACCGGTCACCGCAAGGTCCCTGTCACACGGACAGGCTGCTCTTTACGCGTCTCGCCCGTCGGGACGCAAACCGGCCCCGCCGGATTCAATAAAACCTGCCGGACATCGATCCGGCCGCTGGAAACCACAGTTTGGGAGAGTTACGACTATGAAGCTTCGTCCTCTGCATGACCGCGTCGTCATCCGTCGCAGCGAGGAAGAGACCAAGACCGCAGGCGGCATCGTGCTGCCGGGTTCCGCCGCCGAGAAGCCGAACCGCGGTGAAGTGGTTGCTGTTGGTGCCGGCCGTGTCCTGGACAACGGCGAAGTTCGCGCTCTGGCCGTGAAGGTCGGCGACAAGGTGGTCTTCGGCCCGTACTCGGGCAGCAACGCCATCAAGGTTGACGGCGAAGAACTGCTGGTGATGGGCGAGTCCGAGATCCTCGCCGTCCTGGAAGACTGATTCCAGTCCGTCCACTCCCCACCGAATTCGATTTAGAGGAAACAGAACATGGCTGCCAAAGAAGTTAAGTTCGGCGATTCCGCACGCAAGAAAATGCTGACCGGCGTTAACGTGCTGGCCGACGCTGTCAAAGCAACCCTCGGCCCGAAAGGTCGTAACGTCATCCTGGACAAGAGCTTCGGCGCTCCGACCATCACCAAGGACGGCGTTTCCGTTGCCAAGGAAATCGAACTCAAAGACAAGTTCGAGAACATGGGCGCCCAGCTGGTGAAAGACGTTGCCTCCAAGGCCAACGACGCTGCCGGTGACGGCACCACCACCGCTACCGTTCTGGCTCAGGCCATCGTCAACGAAGGCCTGAAAGCCGTCGCTGCCGGCATGAACCCGATGGACCTCAAGCGCGGCATCGACAAGGCGACCATCGCCATCGTTGCCCAGCTCAAGGAGCAGGCCAAGCCCTGCGCCGACACCAAGGCCATCGCCCAGGTAGGCACCATCTCCGCCAACTCCGACGACTCCATCGGCAACATCATTGCCGAAGCCATGGAAAAAGTCGGTAAAGAAGGCGTGATCACCGTTGAAGAAGGCTCGGGCCTGGAAAACGAACTGTCCGTCGTAGAAGGCATGCAGTTCGACCGTGGCTACCTGTCCCCCTACTTCATCAACAAGCCGGACACCATGGTTGCCGAGCTTGACGGCCCGCTGCTGCTGCTGGTCGACAAGAAGATCTCCAACATCCGCGAAATGCTGCCGGTGCTGGAAGCTGTCGCCAAGGCCGGCCGCCCGCTGCTGATCGTGGCTGAAGACGTCGAAGGCGAAGCCCTGGCTACCCTGGTCGTCAACAACATGCGTGGCATCGTCAAGGTCGCGGCCGTCAAGGCTCCGGGCTTCGGCGACCGCCGCAAGGCCATGCTGCAGGACATCGCCATCCTGACCGGCGGTACCGTCATCTCCGAAGAAGTCGGTCTGAGCCTGGAAGGCGCCACCCTGGAGCACCTGGGCAACGCCAAGCGCGTCGTTCTGAGCAAAGAAAACACCACCATCATCGATGGTGCTGGCGCTCAGGCTGACATCGAAGCTCGCGTCCTGCAGATCCGCAAGCAAGTCGAAGAGACTTCCTCGGATTACGACCGTGAGAAGCTGCAAGAGCGTCTGGCCAAGCTGGCCGGCGGTGTTGCCGTAATCAAGGTTGGCGCAGCCACCGAAGTCGAGATGAAAGAGAAGAAAGCCCGCGTTGAAGACGCCCTGCACGCAACCCGCGCTGCAGTGGAAGAAGGCGTGGTGCCTGGCGGTGGTGTTGCCCTGGTGCGCGCCCTGCTGGCCATCGAAGGCCTGAAAGGCGACAACGAAGACCAGAACGTCGGTATCGCTCTGCTGCGTCGCGCAGTCGAAGCGCCGCTGCGCCAGATCGTTGCCAACTCCGGTGACGAGCCGAGCGTCGTGGTCGACAAGGTCAAGCAAGGTTCGGGCAACTTCGGCTACAACGCTGCTACCGGCGAGTACGGCGACATGATCGAGATGGGTATTCTCGATCCGGCCAAAGTCACCCGTTCGGCCCTGCAAGCTGCCGCTTCCATCGGCGGCCTGATGGTCACCACCGAGGCCATGGTTGCCGAAGTGGCTGACGACAAGGCCGGTCCGGCCATGCCGGACATGGGCGGCATGGGTGGCATGGGCGGCATGATGTAAGCCACCCGGCACCTGCTGTAAGAAAAAGCCCCGCCTAGGCGGGGCTTTTTCATGGGCGGCGGATATGCCAGACTGCGCCGCAGGAGATGGCATTCCTCCTTCAACCGCCCTTGTGGCTGATGATGCCTACGCATAGACCTGGAAAGGCGCGTAGGCGCTCGCCTGCAGCCTGTCCAAACACCTTCTACAGGACAGGACCATGTGGAAATCCATTCTCGCCGTCTCCCTCGGAGCCGCTCTTGGCGCACTACTGCGCTGGGTCCTCGGGCTCAAGCTCAATACCCTCCTGCCTTCCATGCCGCCCGGCACGGTGGTCGCCAACCTGGTCGGCGGCTACATCATCGGCGCGGCCATCGCCTTCTTCGCCAACACACCCGGCTTGGCGCCAGAATGGCGGTTACTGATCATCACCGGTTTCTGTGGCGGTCTGACCACCTTCTCGACCTTCTCGGCGGAAGTCGTCGTCCTTCTGCAGCAGGGCCGACTGACCTGGGCGATGGGTACGGTCGCCACGCACCTCGCCGGTTCTCTGTTGATGACCCTGGCTGGACTCTGGTCGGTGCACGCGCTGATGGGCCGTTAGGCCTCGGGAGGAAGAGATGAACGGCTACCAATTGAAGTTCTTCACCCAGCAGGACCGCAAGCATGCCGGCCTGCCGCTGGCTCAGTGGCTACTGGAAGAGGCTCGGCGCCAAGGTGTTCGCGGTGCGACGCTGATGACGGCGAGTGAAGGGTTTGGCAAGACCGGGCGTATCCACTACGCGCACTTCTTCGAGCTGGCGGACCAGCCGCAGGAAGTCACCATGGCGGTGAGCGAGGAGGAGTCGGAACGGATCTTTGCGGTCATCCGCACGGCAGGTGTGAAGCTGTTCTATGTAAAGACCCCGATCGAATTCGGTGTCACGGGCGAGGACGACTGAGTTCCCTGCACTCAGCACAGGAAGGCGCGTCCGCTCGCCGGACAGGGATTTGGCGAGCAAGATGTGAAAATTTCGTCAAAGGCGTTTAAGTTCTATTTAAGCTGGTTAGGCTAACGTGCATTGCGTTCGAGGAGAACATATGCGCATTTTGTTGGTTGAAGACAATCGGGACATCCTGGCCAATATGGCCGACTACCTGGGCCTCAAGGGCTACACGGTGGATTGCGCCCAGGACGGCCTGTCCGGATTGCACCTGGCGGCGACGTCCCATTACGACCTGATCGTGCTGGACGTGATGCTGCCGGGTCTGGACGGGTTCACCCTGTGCCGCCGCCTGCGCGAGGACGCGCGCCGCGACACTCCGGTGATCATGCTCACCGCCCGTGACCAACTGGATGATCGCCTGCAGGGCTTCCGTTCCGGCGCCGACGACTATCTGCTCAAGCCTTTCGCCCTGTCCGAGCTGGCCGCACGCATCGAAGCGGTGCTGCGTCGCAGCCAGGGCGGCGGTCGTCGCGAGCTGCAGGTCGCCGACTTGAGCTACAACCTCGATACCCTGGAAGTGAACCGCGCCGGCAAGCCCCTCAAGCTCAACCCCATCGGCCTCAAGCTGCTGGCGGTGCTGATGCAGAAGAGCCCGCACGTGGTGCGCCGTGACGTGCTCGAAGAAGCTGTGTGGGGCGATGACTGCCCTGATAGCGACAGCCTGCGCAGCCACGTACACCAGCTGCGCCAGGTGATCGACAAACCTTTCGCATCCTCCCTGCTTCACACCGTGCATGGCGTCGGCTACAAGCTGGCGGTGGAAACGCATGGAGTATAAGCAGAGCCTTTCCCGACGGATTGTCTTTGCCTTCGTACTCATGACCGCCGCCGTCGGCGGCCTGTTCTCGGTGGGAATCGTCGGCGTTGTCCATATCGTCGAGGAGCGACTGATCTCCCGCGACCTGGGCGGTGAGCTGGATCGCATCATCAATGAAGACCTGGGCAACGGCCAGGCTCCCAAGCTCGACCCGGGCATGCGCTTCTTCATCAGCGATGGCGTAGGCGTCTACGCCATGCCGCCGGCGCTGCGCCGGCTGGACGCCGGGTTCCACGAGGTCTTCGATGGCGAGCTGTCGTTCCACGCCCTGACGCGCGATATCGACGGCCGTCGTTTCGTCCTGCTGCAGGACCAGAGCGACTTCGAGGCGCGCGAGCAGATCCTCTACGCCGCCGTGGTCACCGGCTATGTACTCAGCCTGACGCTCTCCGGACTGCTGGGTTGGCTGCTGTCGCGCAAGGTCATGGAGCCGGTTTCGCGCCTGGCGCGCCAGGTGCGTCACCGTGATCAGTTGCTGGAGCTGGCGCCGCCCATGTCGCCTGACTACGCCAACGACGAGGTCGGCGAGCTGGCAGCAGCGTTCGATTACGCCATGGGACGGCTGCACGATGTACTGACCCGGGAAAAACTCTTCACCAGCGATGTCAGCCACGAACTGCGTACACCGCTGATGGTGATCGCCACCAGTTGCGAGCTGTTGGCGGAAGAGCCGGGGCTCAGCCCGAGAGCGCGCGCCCAACTGGCACGCATGAGCAGCGCCTGTGAGGAAATGCGCGATCTGGTGCAAACCTTCCTCATGCTGGCTCGCGCCCAGCGCAAGGACCTGTCCATCGTCACACGGGCCGGAGTGCGGCAGATCGGAGATGAACTGGTCGAACAGTGGCGAGGCCCCATTGAGGCGAAAGGTCTTACGCTGGAGTACGACGCAAGCCAGGAAATGCTCGGACAGTTCAACGCCTCTTTCCTACGCTCAGTAATGAGCAATTTATTGCGCAATGCCATGCATTACACCGAAAGCGGCAGCATCCGCTTACAACTTGGGCTGAACGGATTCTGGGTCGAAGACACCGGCGCCGGAATCCCCGAAGAGCAGCGCGAACTCGTCTTCCAACCGTTCGTTCGCGGCCAGAACCCGCGTGGTGAGGGGCTTGGGCTGGGGCTCTCACTGGTCAAGCGGATTTGTGCCTCGGAGGGTTGGGATGTCACCTTGCGCCCGGTGGACCCGCATGGCTGTCGCTTCGAAGTTCGCCTAGCCGTCGTTTGACGAAATATTCACAAGTGCATGACCCGGCTGTGACAGGCTGGTTCGTATCGTTCGCCCTGAATTCGGGAAAGGTATTAATCCGATGAGTGAAAAATCCGTCGACCTGGAGTTCTCCCAAAAGTACGACCGCCAGCACGCAGAGCGTTACCTGCGTAAGCATCAGGCCGGACTATCTCGAAAACTTTCCCACTGGCGAGATGTCCAGATTGGCCGGCAGGCACTCAAGCTTGCCGGCCAGCCCAATCTGGTACTCGACCTGCCGTGCGGCGCCGGGCGCTTCTGGCCGATGTTGGCCGAGAAAGAGAACCGGGTGATCATCGGGGCGGACAATTCCGCCGATATGATTGCCGTGGCTTGCGCCGGTCAACCGAATGAGGTTGTAAAACGCGTCCGACCTTTGCAGACTTCGGCGTTTGCCATCGATCTGCCGGACAACGCCGTCGACAGCATCTTCTCGATGCGCCTGATGCACCACATCGGCGAATCTGATGATCGTTTGACGATGTTGCGCGAATTTCACCGCGTGACCCGCGATTCGGTGATCCTGTCGCTGTGGGTGGATGGCAACTTCAAGTCCTGGAAGCGTGCGCGCGCCGAGTCGGCTCGCAAGAAGCACAGCTACCAGAACCGCTTCGTGATTCCCGCCAAGACCGTCGAGGCGGAGTTCCGCCAGGCTGGTTTCAAGGTCCAGGATCACATTGATTTCGTCCCGCTCGTACATATGTGGCGGGTCTACATTCTGCGTAAGGAGTGATGGATGGCCGTTGATCTGGCATCGCTGCAGCAAATTTCCGGTGAGAACGCCATCGACCGTTGGCTCCAGGTACCCGGCAAGTGGGTCGAGGAGCCTAACCGTCGGCGCGGCGGCGAAAGCGGTGTGCAGCGAGTCCTGACCTCTGACGGCCGGATGCTCTACCGCAAGCAGCAGGTCGGCCACATCTACCGCGACCTGCTACACCCCTTCGGCTATCCGACCGCCATCCGCGAGCGCAATGCGCTCAAGGCCGCCGAAGCGCTTGGCGTAAAGGTTCCGACCCTGATCTATTCCGGCTGCCGCAAGGTGGATGGCGAGTGGCAGGCCCTGTTGGTCACCGAGTCCCTGGATGGTTTCAGCAGCCTGGAAGATTGCTACGCCCGTGGCGACCAGGAGCGTTGGGGCGATGCTCTGCACCAAAGAATTCTGCAACATTACGGTAGTACCCTTGCCAAGCTCAACGCCGGTCGTTGGCAGCATGGCTGCCTTTACCTCAAGCACGTATTCGTGCGGGTGGACGGCGACAAGATCGAAGTGGCTCTGATTGACATGGAAAAAGCCCGCCAGCGCTTCAGCGCGCAGCGCGCCGCCCGTCACGATCTTCGCCAGGTAAAACGCCGCTCGTCGTGGACAGAGGCGCAATGGCAGGCCTTTGTCTATGGTTACCAAGCGGCGTTTGGCAGCGCCATCAAAGGGTTGCAGACATGAAGTTAGAAATTACGCGAGGTTTGCTCCTCGTCGGTGCGCTCGGGGTGGCAACCCTGGCGGCGGCGGCCTGGCATGAGCCGGGTCCTTCGGTCATTTCCGGAAAAGGTGGCTTGGACAGCTGCCCGATGCCGCCCAACCTGCGCGCCAAGCAACAGAACATCCGCCCGGATGACGACCTGTTGCTTTTCCTGTTCGGGATGTCACAGAGCAAGGCCCGCTGATTTCTGATTCGAACTCAAAACCCCGCCTCGGCGGGGTTTTTTGTGGGCGACGGGTTTAGACTGCCGGTTCGAAGCCTGCAATGAGACGAGCATGAGCGACAGCGCATTTTCCCGGCGGATCGTGCAGAACCTGCTGGATACCGATTTCTACAAGCTGAGCATGATGCAGGCAGTACTGCACAACTACCCCAACGCCGAGGTGGAATGGGAGTTTCGCTGCCGTAACGAAGAGGACCTGCGCGCATACCTGGACCCGCTGCGCGAGCAGATCGAGTGCCTGGCTGAGCTCTGTTTTTCGCCGCAGGACCTGGCCTTCCTCGAGCGTATTCCCTTCTTCAAACCCGATTTCATCCGCTTTCTCGGCCTGTTCCGCTTCAACCCCAGTTATGTGCAACTGGGCGTGGAGAACGAAGAATTCTTCCTGCGCCTGAAAGGCCCCTGGCTGCATGTGATTCTGTTCGAGGTGCCGCTGCTGGCGACCATCAGCGAAGTGCGCAACCGGTTCCGTCATCCGGGCATGACGCTGACGCTGGTCCGCGAGCGCCTGCAGGAGAAGTTCGACTGGCTGCGCAAGGAGGCCAGCACGGAAGAGTTGGCCGGGTTCAAGATGGCCGACTTTGGCACCCGCCGGCGTTTCTCCTACCCGGTGCAGGAAGCGGTGGTGCGCGACCTTCGCGATGGCTTTCCGGGCCACTTCGTCGGCACCAGCAACGTTTACCTGGCGCGCGAGCTGGGCGTGAAACCGCTGGGCACCATGGCCCACGAATGGTTGATGGCGCACCAGCAACTCGGCCCACGGCTGATCGACAGCCAGGCCGCAGCCCTGGACGCCTGGGTCCGCGAATACCGTGGCCAGTTGGGCATCGCGCTGACCGACTGCATCACCATGGACGCCTTCCTGGCTGATTTCGACCTGTACTTCGCCAAGCTCTTCGATGGCTTGCGTCATGACTCGGGCGACCCGCTGGAGTGGGCGGAAAAGGCCATCCGGCATTACGAGCGCCTGGGCATCGACCCGCTGACCAAGACCCTGGTGTTTTCCGATGGGCTCAACCTGCCGAGGGCGCTGGAGATTTACCGTTCGCTGCGCGAGCGCATCGACGTCAGCTTCGGTATCGGCACCCATTTCACTTGCGATGTGCCGGGTGTTCAGCCGATGAACATCGTGCTGAAGATGGCCGCCTGCAACGGCCATCCGGTGGCGAAGATCTCAGACGTACCGGGCAAGACCCAGTGTCAGGACGAGAACTTCCTGCACTACCTCAAGCACGTCTTCAAAGTACCGGGTTAGCCGATTGCGCGGCGCAGCCGGACACGCCACTCTTGCTCAAGCAGCCAACGCGACAGGCCCACTGGCGCGACAGACCCACTGAAGGGGAACAACGGATGTCAGCCACGAACGAACTCATCATCGGTGCCGGCCCGGACGGACAGCCGGTCGGCCAGTCCTGGAGGCTTGCCAATCGCCACGGCCTGATCGCCGGCGCCACCGGCACCGGTAAGACGGTGACGCTACAACGTCTCGCCGAATCCTTCAGCGACGCCGGCGTCGCGGTGTTCGCCGCCGACATCAAGGGCGACCTCTGCGGCATCGCTGCCGCCGGCAACCCGCAGGGCAAGGTGGCTGAACGAATTGCCAGCATGCCCTGGCTGAACTACAAGCCCCAGGCCTACCCGGTGAGCATCTGGGACGTTGCCGGCAAGACTGGCCACCCACTGCGCACCACGCTGTCGGAGATGGGCCCGCTGCTGCTGGCCAACCTGCTGGAGCTCACCGAAAGCCAGCAGGCCGCGCTGTTTGCCGCCTTCAAGGTGGCCGACCGCGAAGGTCTGCTGCTGCTCGACCTGAAAGACCTCAAGGCGCTGCTCAACCACTTCAAGGAGCACCCGGAGGTTCTCGGGGAGGACCGTGCCCTGTTCACCGCCGCCTCGTCCCAGGCGCTGCTGCGGCGCCTGGCGCTGCTGGAGCAGCAGGGCGCCGAGGACTTCTTCGGCGAGCCGGCGCTGCAACTGGAAGACCTGCTGCGCCCCGAGGCCGACGGGCGGGGCCGTATCCACCTGCTGGATGCCAGCAAGCTGGTGCATGACGCGCCCAAGGTCTACGCCACCTTCCTGCTCTGGCTGCTGGCCGAGCTGTTCGAGCAACTGCCCGAACGCGGGGATGCGGACAAACCGATCCTCGCGCTGTTCTTCGACGAGGCGCATCTGCTGTTCAACGGCACGCCCAAGGCCCTGCAGGACCGCCTGGAGCAGGTGGTGCGGCTGATCCGTTCCAAGGGCGTCGGTGTGTATTTCGTCACCCAGTCGCCCGGTGACCTGCCGGACGACGTGCTGGCGCAGTTGGGCCTGCGTATCCAGCACGGCTTGCGCGCATTCACCGCCAAGGAGCAGAAGTCCCTGCGAGCGGTGGCCGATGGCTTCCGCCCCAACCCCGCTATCGACACCTTGACGGTGCTCACCGAGCTGGGCATTGGCGAGGCGTTGGTCGGCACGCTGGAGGAGAAGGGCACGCCGGCGATGGTCCAGCGCGTGGCCGTGGCGCCGCCGCAGTCGCGCATCGGCCCGCTGACCGATGCCGAGCGTGCCGATGTCATCCGTCGCTCGCCGCTGGCCGGCCGCTACGACCAGCCGATCGACCGTGAGTCCGCTTACGAGAAACTGACTGGTCGCGCCGACGACAAGATGGCGCCGACCGAGGGGAAGAGCGCCGGCACCGACTTCGGTGACATCGCTGGCGAGCTGCTTGGTTCCCTGGCCAGCCAGGTCAGCAAGACCGTGGTGCGCCAGGCGGCGAACCAGATCGGCCGGCAACTGGTGCGCGGGCTGATGGGGGCGCTGCTGGGCGGCAGCAAGCGGCGGTAAGATCGAACGCGCCAGCGTTATCCGCCGTTGTGGTATTGGCGCATAACCCGTTCCGGATTATGCGCACTGGGTTATCCGCCCTGGGCACTGGTTGGTTCTGCGTGGGGCGGTTCGCGCGCAAGCTCGCTTCTACAGAAACCGCAGTTCTTCGTAGGAGCGAGCTTGCGCGCGAACAAAAAAAGGCGCCCGAAGGCGCCTTTTTCAATGCAACCGCGATCAGATGCGGAAGCTGTCCACCAGCTGGCGCAGGCGGCCAGCCTGGTTTTCCAGGTCGGCGCAGGCGCGCAGGGTGGCCTGGAGGTTTTCCACGCCTTCCTGGTTCAGCGTGTTGATCTCGGTGATGTCCATGTTCAGCGAGTCGACGACGGCGGTCTGCTCCTCGGTGGCGGTGGCGACTGACTGGTTCATCGAGTCGATCTCGCCGATGCGGTGGGTCACGCTGGCCAGGCGCTCGCCGGCGCGGTTGGCGATCTCCACGCTTTCCAGGCTGTAGCGCTGGCTCTCGGTCATGGTGTCCACGGCTTCGCGGGCACCGACCTGCAACTCCTCGATCATCTTCTGGATTTCCTGCGCGGACTCCTGGGCGCGGTGCGCCAGGTTGCGCACTTCGTCTGCCACCACGGCGAAGCCGCGACCGGCTTCACCGGCGCGGGCGGCCTCGATGGCAGCGTTCAGCGCCAGCAGGTTGGTCTGCTCGGAGATGCCTTTGATGACCTCCAGAATCTGCCCGATGTTCACCGTGCGGCTGTTCAGCGCCTCGATGTTGGCGCAGGCCGAGCTGATCTTGTCCGACAGCAGGTTCATCGAGCTGATGCTCTGTTCCACCACCTGGCGACCGTCACCGGCCTGGTGCGAGGCATCGGTGGCGTGGTGCGAGGCATCGGCGGCGTTGCGGGCGATTTCCTGGGCGGCGGCGCCCAGTTCGTTGATCGCCGCGGCGACGCTGTTGGTGCGATTGGCCTGTTCGTCGGAGTTGCTCATGGACGAGTTGGAGGCGTTCACCACCAACTGCGAGACATCGTGCAACTGGCGTGCGGTGGAGGCGACTTCACGAATGGATTCGTGGATACGCTCGACGAAGCGGTTGAAGGCATTGGCCAGCACGCCGAACTCGTCGTTGCTGGCGACCTGCAGGCGCTTGGTCAGGTCGCCTTCGCCCTGGGCAATGTCCTGCATGGCGCGGCCCATGTCGGTCAGCGGCGCCATCAGCACGCGGATCAGCATGCCCAGCAGGAAGAGGATGGCAACGATGGCGATCACCGTGGCAATGATCGCGGTGTTGCGGAAGTCGCTGAGCATCGCGTAGGCGGAGTCTTTGTTGAGCACCAGTGCGACGTACCAGGTCACGCCCGGCAGGCCCTTCACCGGGGTCATGGAAACCAGCTGCTCCTCACCGTTGATGCTGACCTCCTGCACGCCCGACTGCACCTTCGGCGCGCCTTGCTGGTAGACGTCGCCGAGGCTCTTGAAGATCAGGCTGCTATCGGGGTGCAGGAGAATCTTGCCGGCGTCGCTGACCAGGAAGGCGTAGCCGTCGCCGTCGAATTTCAGCGAGTTGATGATCGCGGTGATGGTTTCCAGCTTCATGTCGCCGGCGGCCACGCCGACCAGTTGGCCATTGCGCATGACCGGCATCGACATGGCGAGGATCTGCTCGTTGGTGCCGGCGTCGAGGAAGGGCTCGGTGACGATCAGCCGGCCGGCGGCCACGGCGTCCTTGTACCAGCCACGGGTGCGCGGATCGTAGCCATCGGGCATCGGCGAGTAGGGGCGCATGGTGAACACGCCGCTGGCGGCTTCGCCGAGGTACACCGACTCGAAGTTCTTCTGGAACACCGCCTGCTCCAGTACGTGTTGGATGCGCTCTGGCGTCGGCTCGCCATCGGCCAGTTGTGCGGCCTCCGCTTCCACCAACTGGATGCGGCCTTCCAGCCAACTCTGGATGTTGCTGGCGGTCAGACTGCCGACTTCGGAGAGATAGGACTCGGTGTCGGAGTGGATCGCCTCGCGCTGGCGGAAGTCGTTGAAGACGATGAAACAGGCGAAGGCGAAGGTGACCACCAGAGAGGCCGCCAGGAGGATCTTCCTGGAGAAGGACAGCGAACGAAGCATGGGTAAAGCATCCTGCTGTAAAACGGGTTTGAGCAGGAGTTATCGGCCAGTCGGCCGATTACTTTAAGAATAAATACGCAGAAACACCCGGCTGCATGGAGCGACAGTCGGGTGTAAATTATCTGGGTATATAACGATGGGCGGAAGTTGTTCTTCCGCTTATTTAGGGGGTGGACCCCGAAGATGCAGCGGGAAGTGCGCTACCGATGCTCGTAAACAGGTCGCTCAGGTCTTTTCCCAGGGCCTTTGCGCCCACCATGATGACCACCGCGATCAACCCGGCAATAACCGCATATTCAATCGCGGTGGCGCCTTCCTTGTCGGCCACGAATGCCTTGGCCTTGCAGTACAGTTTCAGGGACAGGTCTTTTATCTTCAGGTCCATCGCGGGTGCTCCCTCTGAATACCCCCGGGGCGGCGCCCCGACTTCATCGTCAGGCTAGGCGTCGTATGGCTAAACGCAATTGTACAAATAGCGCTAATACCAAAGTTATAGTCATGGCGAAGTAGCACTATCTGGGGGTTGGAAATTTAACGCGCGTGGTTGACGCTATTAACACAGCTACTAAATTCTGCTTTGGAACAAACAAAAACTGATTATGAAGAATGCTTCTTATTGAACTTCTTCGTCTGGCCGAAACAACAATAAAGGTCTGAAGGACAAGCACCGGCGCCGTCGGTGATGAAACTTCTTACGAAAAGGCCGTGGACCCTTCGGTCCGCATTTCCGAGATCGCCCAAGGATGTGGTCATGAATAGCAAGGTGCTGATGGTATTCGCCGGGCTGTTGTTGGTGTGCGCCGGTGTGGTGGGGTATCTCGGGCTGAAGGTCGGCAAGCCGGCCGCTGGGGTGGTGCAGGACGTGGCACCGGCAGCGGTGGCCGAGGCCGACAAGTTGCAGCGTGCCGCCGTCGTGGTGGCGGCACGCGACCTGCCGGCCCTGGCGGTGATCAGCAAGGACGACCTCAGCGTGGAGATGCTGCGCACGGCACCCGCCGGCAGCTTTCCCAAGCCCGAAGCCTTGATCGGCCAGCGCGTCTGGGTTGCCGTTCCGGCGGGCAACATCCTCACTTCCGCCGTGACTGAGCCGGGCGGCCCACTGGCCCGCACCATCCGGCCGGACGAGCGTGCCATGGCCATTGCCGTGGATGAAGTCATCGGCGGCGGCGGCTTCGTGCTGCCCGGCGACTATGTCGACGTCATGCTCTTTGTCCAGGACCAGCAGAGTACCGAGCGCAGCCTCAGCGCCCAGGTGGTGCTGCCCGGCGTGCGGGTGCTGACCTATGGCGAGCAGATTGCCGTTTCCACTGACGGCCAGGCGCGCACCGCTGGCGACCCCAAGGACAAGACTCCCAAGCCGCCGCGCACTGCCGTGCTGGCAGTGCCCGCCGAAGCGGCCTCGCGCCTGATGCTTGCCAGCCAGGCCGGCTCCCTGCGCCTGGCCGTGCGCAGCAAGGACGAGAATCTCTACGAGAAAGAGCAGCAGGGCCGCTATATCCAGGCTTCGCTCGGCGCCACCGGCAGCCAGCCGATCACGCTCGAACAACTGATCGGCAAACCGCAGCCGGCCAAGGCTCCTGCCGTGCGCCAGGTCTCTGCGCCGCAGGTGGACGCCGGCGTGGTGGTCTACCGCGGCACCACCGTTACCCGTGAAGCACATTGAGCAAGGAGTGCATCGATGTCCAAGCGCTTCATCTTTCCCCTGATCGCACTGCTGGCCTGTGCCATTCACTCTACGGCACAGGCCATACCAAGCGCCTGCGCAGGGTTCGCCGGTCAGCAACTGAACCTCGACGTGGAGCAGGGCGCCCAGCGCGACCAGCAACTGCCGGTGCCGATCAAGCGCCTGGCCATTGGTGATCCGAACATCGCCGACGTGCAGGTGCTCGACAAGCGCGACTTCCTCGTCACCGGCAAGGCCGAGGGCCTGACCAGCCTGCTGATCTGGACCCCTTGCAGCGACCAGCCCATGCGCACCGTGGTGCGCGTTGGAGCGCGCGCGGTCGGCGATGTGGCCGGTGTCGCTGGAGCTGGCGCCGCCAGCCTGTCCAACCAGGTGCAGACCGACATCCGCTTCGTCGAAGTCAGCCGCAGCAAGCTCAAGCAGGCCAGCACCTCGCTGGTGCGGCGCGGCTCCAACACCTTCGTACTGGGTGCGCCGGGCAGCCTGGGCAATCTGTCGGTCGATCCTGTCGGCAACCTCGACGGCACCTTCGGCAACGCCAGCGGCGGCTTCAACATCATCTGGGGCGGTGGCAGCAGCAAGTGGCTGGGCTTCATCAACGCCCTGGAAGGCAGCGGCTTCGCCTACACCCTGGCGCGCCCGAGCCTGGTCGCCACCAGCGGTCAGAGCGCCTCGTTCCTGGCTGGCGGCGAGTTCCCGATCCCCGTGCCCAACGGCGATAACAACAACATCACCATCGAGTACAAGGAGTTCGGCGTGCGCCTGACCCTGACCCCGACGGTGATGAATGACAAGCGCATCGCCCTGAAGGTTGCCCCGGAAGTTAGCGAACTGGACTTCTCCAGCGGCATCCGCACCAACGACATCGCCGTGCCCGCGCTGACCGTGCGGCGCACCGATACCAGCGTGATGCTGGCCGACGGCGAGAGCTTCGTGATCAGCGGCCTGATCAGCAGCAGCACCATCAGCAACGTCGACAAGTTTCCCTTCCTGGGCAACATCCCGGTGATCGGCGCGCTATTCCGTTCCTCGCAGTTGGACAAGGACGACCGCGAGCTGCTGATGATCGTCACCCCCCACCTGGTGCAGCCGCTGGCCGCCAATGCCGCGTTGCCCAGCTTGCCGGGTGAAGGGCTGCGCAACTACGACCCGGGGTTCGGCGAGTTCTACTTCCTCGAGGACGGTCGCTTCGACAAGCGCAAGGCCAGCAGCGGGATGTCGCACTGATGGATACCTACGAAGCGCTGACCCGCCAGAGAGCGGGAGGCAAGGCAAAGGAAGGGAGCACGGGCATGAGTCAGACCTTTGTGGCGCTGGTCCAGCATCCCGGCGAGCAGGAGTGGCTGCAGAGCAGCCTGGCCAGCTGCGGGCAGGTGGTGCTGGCCAATAGCGGTACCCTGGAAGAACTGCTGTCGCTGCTGGACGTCACCGGCGCGACGGTGCTGTTCACCAGCCTGAACAAGGCCAACCTGGTGAACCAGGGATCGCTGATCGAAGGGCTGATTTCCGCGCGACCATTGCTTTCGGTGGTGGCCGTGGGCGACGGCATGGACAACCAACTGGTGCTGGCCGCCATGCGCGCGGGGGCGCGGGACTTCGTCACCTACGGTGCCCGCGCCAGTGAGCTGAGCGGCCTGATCCGTCGTCTCGGCGGACGTTTGCCCACGGTGCCGGTCAGCGCCGCCCAGCAGGGCGAACTGATCAGCCTGGTCAGCGCCCGGCCGGATGCCGACGGCGCCTTCGTCGCGCTGCACCTGGCCCTGGCGCTGCAACGCCAGCCGGATCACCAGGTGCTGCTGGTGGACATTGGCCAGCCCACCGGCGAGGCGCTGGCCATTCTCGGCATGGAGCCCGCGTTCACCTTCGCCGATGCACTGCGCAACCTGCGGCGCCTGGACCAGACCCTGATCGACAGCGCCTTCACCCGTCACGAGTCCGGCTTGCGTGTGCTCAGCCTGTCGGATGAGCCCGGCGTGCTGGAGCGCATCACCACCGCCGAGCTGTACCTGTTGCTGGGCAACCTGCGTAGCGCCTTCAGCCATATCCTGATCAACCTCACCGGCGTTGCCGAGGGCGAGCTCAGCGGGCAACTGCTGATGCAGGCCAGCCGCGTGCTGTGGCTGGTGGACCAGAGCGTGCCTTCCTGCAAGAAGGGCCTGGAGCGCCTGCGCCGCCTGCGTGAGCGCACGCCCTCGCTGCCGCGCATCGAACTTTTGATCGAGCGCTACTGGGCCTCGGTGCCGCCGGATGCCCCGGCGCTGGGCAAGATGTTCGGCCTGGAATTGTTCGGTGTGTTGCCGGCCTCGCCCGAAGCCCGCCTGCGCGCCAAGAACGTCGGCCAGAGCCTGTTCGACCTGGCGCCGCGCGACCCGCTGACGGTGAAGCTGCGCGACCTGGCCGAAGCGCTGGGGGCTGACGTAACCGAGAAGCGCGGGCTGTTCAGCTGGATCGGCCGCGCGAAGGCTGCGCGTTCATGAGCCAGCACTACGGCGGCGGCCAGGGTCGCCACGACCAGGACTTGCAGACGCTGAAGATGCGCCTGCACCGCTACATCATCGACGAGATCGACGAAGACGGCATGAACCTGCTGGAGGGCGCGCGGCCGGCGGTGGCGCAGTACGTCTCCGAGAAGGTCTGCGAGTACGCCTCGCGCCGCCAGCTGGCGATCTCCCGCTATGAGCTGGACCGCCTCGCCGAAGAGGTGGTGGACGAGCTGACCGGCTTCGGCCCGCTGGAAATCCTCCTGCGCGATCCGGGCATCTCGGAAATCCTGGTCAACGGCCCGGACCGGGTGTTCATCGAACACGAAGGCCGGCTGTACCAGAGTGACCTGCGCTTCATCGACGACCACCATGTGCAGCGGGTCATCCAGCGCATCCTCGCGCCGCTGGGGCGACGCCTGGACGAATCCAGTCCGATGGTGGACGCGCGCCTGCCCGATGGCAGCCGGGTCAACGCGATCATCCCGCCGGTGGCGCTGGACGGCCCCTGCCTGTCGATCCGCAAGTTCAGCAAAGAGCTGCTCAAGAGCGGCGACCTGCTGGCCTACCAGAGCGTCGATGAGGCAATGCTGGCGTTCCTTCGCCAGGCGGTGGCGAGCCGCTGCAACATCCTTATCAGCGGCGGCACCGGCACCGGCAAGACCACGCTGCTCAACGTCATGAGCAGCTTCATCGACGAGCGCGAGCGCATCGTCACCATCGAGGACACCGCCGAGCTGCAACTGGGCCACGACCATGTGGTGCGCCTGGAGACCCGCCCGCCGAACGCCGAAGGGTTCGGCGAAGTCAGCGCCCGTGACCTGATCCGCAACGCTCTGCGGATGCGCCCGGACCGCATCATCCTCGGCGAAATCCGCGGTGTCGAAGTGCTCGACGTGCTGCAGGCGATGAACACCGGCCACGACGGTTCGATGAGTACCGTGCACGCCAACTCGGCGATGGACTCGCTGCTGCGTCTGGAAATGCTGGTGGGCCTCACCGGCCAGCGCGTGCCGGAGCAGACCCTGCGGCAGATGCTCTGCTCGGCGCTGGACATCGTCGTGCAGATCACCCGCCTGTCCAACGGCCGCCGCTGCGTCAGCGAGATCCTCGAAGTGCTGGAGGTTCGCGACGGCGTCTACGTCACCAATTCCCTGTTCAGCCTCGACCGGCGCGGCAGCGGAGAGTTCGTCCGCACTGCGCAGCCGAGCGGGCTGAAGTTCCGCCAGGTGCTGCTGTGAGCGGCGCAATCCTGATGGGCCTGGCCAGCCTGGTGCTGGCTGCTGTCGGTTCGATCGTGGGCGTAATGAGTTGGCGTGCGCGGCATAACGAGCAGGTGATGCGCCGCCTGACTGGGGAGAATGCGGCAGTGAGCGCTGCACGGGCCCGCAGTAGCCACTGGCTGGCCCGCCGCATGCGCCGCGCGGGGATTGCCGAGGCGCGCCGGTGGTGGGTGGGTTGTGCCGTGGCGGCAATACTGCTGGCGCTGCTCGGCATGCGTCTTTTCGGTCCGGTGGGGGGCTTGGGCGGTGTGCTGTTGGTGGTGCTGGGGTTCCACCTGCTGCTCAACGTGCTCTACCGGCGTCGCCTGCAGAAAATGATTCGGCAAATGCCGAACTTCCTCGATCAGGTCGTCCGCAGCCTGCACTCCGGGCGCACCCTGGGCGATGCCATCAGCCAGGCGGTGAGCGTCTCCGTCGATCCGCTGCGAGAGATCTTTTCCCTGGTCAACAACCACGTCCTGTTGGGCATCAGCCTGCCGGAGGCGTTGCAGGAGGTGGCCGAGCTCTACGACGTGGAAGAGCTGCATGTGTTCTCCCTCGGCGTGGCGGTGAACCATCGCTATGGCGGCAATACCACCGACCTGCTGGACAACATCATCAAGGTCATTCACGAGCGCGAAAAGCTCGGCCGCCAACTGCGCGCCATGACCGGCGAGACCCGCCTGAGTGCGTTGGTATTGGCGGTGCTCCCGGTCAGCCTGGGCGGCTACATCCTGTTCACCAATCCGGGCTACCTGATGAACATGTGGCTCGACCATGGCGGCCGGATGCTGCTGCTGACGTCCCTCGGTCTGCAGGTGCTGGGGTGCTACACCCTCTGGCGCATGCTCAAGAGCATTTGAGGAGGCCGACATGCCCTTGCTCTATGGTCTGATGGTGCTGATCCTGGCCCTTGCGGCAATCCTGCTTTTGCTCTCGCAAAGTCGGGCTGCCGGGCGCGAGCAGCGCCTGATCGAACAGCGCCTGGGGAGCGATGCGTTGCCGCGCGACGGTACCCAGCGGATCGCCCGGGCGCTCGACCGGATGGGCGGCAGTGGTCTGGGCCAGCGCCTGCAACTGCGCGACGAGGAAGTTCGGCTGTTGCTGAACCAGGCCGGCTGGAGCGGCAATACACCGCGCAGCCTTTATCTGATGTCGGTAGTGCTCTGCCCGGTCTTGCTGCTGGCCATCGTGCTCGTCGTCCTCGCCGCGCCGAGCCACGCCAACACCTCGCCGTTATTGCCCCTGGCCTTTGCCGGAGGTATTGGCTTCCTGCTGCCAAAGCGGGTGCTGGCCTACTTCGCCGGCAAACGCCGGCAACGCCTGGCGGACGAGGTGATCCTGTTCATTCAGCTGATCCGCATCCTCTTCGATTCCGGCCTCACCGTGGAGCAGAGCCTGCGTGTGGTCTGCCGTGAGGGCCGGAGCATCGTGCCGGTGCTGGTGGTGGAGCTCGACGGCGTGCTGGCGCATGCCGAGAGCGGGCTGGACCTGGCCGACGAACTGGACCTGCTGAGCAAACGCCTGGCGGTTGCCGAGTTGAGCGACTGCTGCAACGTGCTGCGGCAGATGGTCCGCCAGGGCGGCAGCGCGCGCGGCTCGCTGCTGACGCTCAAGCAATTGTTCGAGGACCGGCGCCTCACGGGCCTGCAGGAGAAGGTCAGCAAGCTATCGGCAAAAATGAGCCTGGTGATGATGCTGCTGCTGTTTCCGGCGTTGCTGATCATCCTTGCCGGGCCAGGTTTCCTGGCGATTACCAAGGCCTTGGGGAGAATGGGATGAGAAACGCATGCTTGATCGGCCTGCTGGGCCTGGCGCTCGGCGGTTGCGCCAATTTCGACACCCTCCGCGGGCCGAGCGTCGGGCAGAACTGCGACGAAAAGCTGGGCCAGGCGGTGGAGCTGCAACTCAACCTGGCGCGGGAGATGCTCGACAACGGCCGCGCGCATGCCGCGCTCGCCAATCTGGAAACCCTGCCGCCGAACTCGCTGGAAGTGCGCGAAAGCAAGGCCCTGGCCCTGCGCCGCATCGGCGACCCGAAGGCGCGGATCGTCTACCAGGGGTTGCTCGGCACCTGCAAGGCGGCCGAAGCCCATCACGGTCTGGGGCAGATCGCCATGCGCGGTGGCAATACCGTGGAAGCGGAACGCGAGTTGCGTGAGGCGGCGCGTTTGCAGCCGACCGACAGCGCGCTGCGCAACGACCTGGGTTACGTCCTGCTACGGCGTGGCGAAATGGAGAAGGCACGCTTCGAGTTCATCACCGCCATGGAACTGAACGAGCACGACAAGCTGCCGGCGACCAACCTGCTCAGCGTCATGCTCATCCAGGGCGAGAGCAGCGAGGCCACCCGGCTGATCCAGAGTGTCGGGCTGTCTTCGGAGCAGGTGCGCGCAGCCCAGGACCAGGCCAGGGACCTGCGCGCTCCCAGCTCCGGCAGCCCGGCCAGTCATCCTGCGATTGAAGTGGAAAGCGTGAGCTATGTGGACGATTCGGTGGAGGACGCGCACCCGGTCCCGGTCGAGTCGGTACCCGCTGTGGCGCGCGACGCCAAGCTACTGGTCAAGGCCCGCTGAGCCGGGCAGGGAGAACAGGATGAAGCAATGGATTCTGGCCGGCGCGCTGCTGGTTTCGCCGCTGCTGGCCCAGGCAATGGACAGCGCGAATACCGTCGCAGGCACCACCGCCCGTGACCAGCAGGAAGTGCTGACCTGGTTGCAACTGCAAAGCAGCGGCCAGGCCGCCTCGGCCAACCGGCAGAGCGCCACGCCGGCCGAGCGCGACCGCGCCTACCAGCGCTACCTGAAGAGCTATACCCGCGAAATTCCCGAGTATCTGCTCGACGACAACAACGGTTTCAGCACCGACAAGAAGTAATCCTTCGGGAGCGTGCCATGGGACGCGAACGGCAGCGGGGCGCAATTGGCGTCATGGCGGCGGTCACCCTGCTGCTGGCGCTGATCTGCCTGGCACTGGTGATCGACACCGGGCGCCTGTATTACGAACAGCGCAAATTGCAGCGGGTTGCGGACATGGCGGCGCTGGAGACGGCGACGCAGAGTGGCATGTGTGCGGCGAGCAACAGTGACCCGCGCGGCTACGCGCTGAGCAGCGCAGCATCCAACGGTTTTGTGCCCGCCACGAGCAGTGATCTCGTGGCGACCCTGGGTAGCATCAGTTTCGATGACGAATACGGCAAGGACTCGCACCGGGTCTTCACCCCTGGCGGCGATCTGCAGGACTCCGTTGAGGTTCGCGTCAGCCGCAGTGTTCCTTCCAGCCTGGTACTCAATGTCGCCAGCGTATTCGGTGACTTTCCCGCGACGACACAACTCGGCGCTCGCGCCGTGGCAAGGCGGACTGCGATGGCGGGTATCTCGGCGGGAACGACTCTGGCCTCACTCGACAGCTCGCAATCCCCGCTGCTGAACAATCTGCTGAATGCCTTGCTGGGCAGCAACCTGTCGCTGAATGCGGCCGGCTACAGAGGCCTGGCCAATGCCAATGTCAGCCTGTTGGGGCTGTCGGACAACTTGCGGGCGGCGGGCGTCGATGTAGCGGCGGGGTCGGTGGAGTCGCTGCTGGGGGCCCAGGCGACGCTGGCTCAGTTGCTGGGCGCGACCGTGGATGCGGTCGATCCCAGCCAGGTGTTGGACCTGGATACCACACTCCTCAGAAACCAACTGATCAAGACGGGGGTCCAGTCGGCGACGGTCACGCTGGGCAGCATCCTTTCGGTGGTGGCGCCCGAGTCCGTGCAAGATGAGGCGTTGCAAGGCAAGGTCAATGCACTGGACTTGATCACTGCGTTGGCCATGGTTGCGAACAAGCAGCATGCGGTGGCGCTCAATGCTGGGGTCAATCTGGGAGGACTGGTGTCCGCCAAGATCAACCTCTGGATTATCGAGCCGCCTCAAATCGCCTTCGGTTATCCCGGCAAGGGCAGCAACGGGCAATGGCGGACGCAGGTTCGGACGGCGGCGCTGCGGGCCAATGTTGCTGGAGCAGTCGAGTTGCCGCTGGTCTTGCGTATCGATCTTGGCCTCGCACTCGACGTCGCGCAAGGTACTGCTGCCCTGGACACCATCGCCTGTGCTGGCGTCGGCAAGCCAGTGAGCGTCGAAGTCCAGGCGTTACCGGGGATTGCCAGGCTGCAGTTGGGGACGTATGCGAGCCCCCAGACCGGAGGGACGCTGACGCCTATCAAAGTGAGCGTGCTCAGTGGTGTGGCAGATGTCGAAGTGGGGGCGAATGCCGTGGTCGGTGGTGCCGACTCCACGACCTTGAAGTACAAGGTGACGCCGCCGTCGGGTCTGCCCAGTGAGGTAGAGGGGGCGTCCAGCCAACTCAGCCAGTCACTGGCCAATGCCCTGAATACCCTGGGCTCGACCTTGGTGGTGACGACGAAGGTAGCAGGGATCCCAGTGCCGCTGGGCTGGTTGGTCGCAGACGTGCTCAAGCTGCTCACACCAGCTATTTCTGCACTGGGCACCGTCGTCCTCGATCCGTTGCTCAGGTTGCTGGGTGTCGGACTGGGCACCATCGACGTGCGCCTCATCGACCTCCAGACCGGCGGCGCGGAGCTGCTGATCTGAAGGTCGGTTAGCGCAGCGTCAGTGCACCGCGCTGCTCTGCGACGCGTTGGGGGAGATGGCGAGGGCGAGCTGCGTGCGGTTGTGCATGTGCATCAGCCGCAGCACCTGGGAGACATACAGCTTCACGGTGTTCTCGGTGATGCCCAGGTCGTAGGCGATCTGGTAGTTGGTCAGCCCTTTGCTCACCAGGCGCGCCACTGCCTGCTGGCGCGGCGAGAGCTTGTTGAACAGCGGGTTGCTCACCATCGGGGCGATCTGCTCGGTGTTGCTCGATGCGGAGCTGGCCGGCGCTTCCGCCTGCTCCTGCTTCAGGGCGCTGCTGCTGGCGGGCTGGCCGCCGCCGTGGACCTCGTACTTGATCTTGTGGATATCCCGCGAAATCGAGTTCAGCGATTCGGCGAGGTACTCCAGGCGCTGGTTCACATGACTCAGGCTGAGCTGGCTGCGGATGCGTTCGTGCAGGCGGGCATCCAGGCGCTCCAGGCCCTTGAGCAGGTCCATCGGCGCCACCGGCTTCTGGTAGTAATCGGCGACGCCCACGCGCATGGCCTCGATGACTTCCCGGCTACCCTGCTGGCCGGTGAGGATGATGGTTTCGAAGAACCGCGTCGAGCCGGCCACGTCCTTGAGTGCCTCGACCACACAAATGCCGTTGTCGCGACCCAGGCCGAGATCGCAGATCACCAGACCGATCGCGGCATCATCGCGGAATTTCTGCAGGGCGCTGTCCTTGCTGTCGCTGATCACGCAGCGGTAGCCGCTGTTCTCCAGCAATTCGGAAAGCTCGGAAGTGACTTGTGGCTCGTCGTCGATGACTAGCACGCTGAAACGGCGATTGGCCGTTTTTTCCATGACTGCACGCTCCTTGGAATACTACTTTTTTCGTTGTTTTTATCGGCCGGCTGTTCAACTTGCTGCAGCCGGTTTTTCCATCAGGCGACGGATGGTATTAACCCTTAGCATATAGTCGTTAAGTTTGGATCGCGCCACTCGCCGAGGTCATTCAGTGAATGAAAGATAAAGTCGTCAGAAGACCGGCGAACAGCGCAAATATGAAAGGAAATGACTTGAACTTTGACGGTTGCAGTCTTGCTAATTTCTTTTTGAAATTAGCCGGAACGCTGTCCGAATCAATCAAAAGTTTGCTGGCGAACATCAGTGCCAGGCAGAACAGGCAGGCCAGCGCCAGGGTGTAGAGCAGCGTCAGCGGGTCACTGGCCAGCCCCAGGGCTACCAGCAGTTTCACGTCGGCCGCGCCGAGCTTCCCCAGCCAGTAGCCCGGCCCGCTGAGCAGCGCCGCCAACACCGCTGCCACCGCGGCCGCCAGCGGTGCATAGCCGGTCAGCGTGTGCCCTTTGAGCAACAGGAACAGCAGCGCGATCAGCACCCCACCCAGGGTCAGCCAGTTGCTGACACGCAGCCGCGTGAGGTCCTGATAGGCGCATACCGCGAACCAGCCCAGCAGGCAGAATTTGAACAGCATCGAGAACATCCTTATCCCGGAGCGGCGACGACGAAGGAGACAGATGGATTTTTAAGGTATCTCGTATTTCAGCGCTATATTGCAATTCAAGCCAATTGAAGTCGAGTTTGGCTCAAAACGTTATTCCGATATGCCGTGGCGGCGAATTCCAGCGGAACGCCTAGTATTGGTCGATAACGGTAGTTGTCTGACGGCAGGTATCTTCAGTTATGTCCAGTGGCGCCGATAAGTTGAACGATCATTCAAGTTGGAAGTTGGTCGAGGAGTATTGCGCATGAACGGAGTCGGCGGGCGTGGCACACAACGAGGTGCGGTAGCAATCGAGTTTGCCGCGGTATTCGTCCTGTTCTTCGCTGTTCTCTATGGGCTGCTCGGTTATTGCGTCCCCCTGCTGATGCTGCAGTCGTTCAACGATGCCGCGGCGGCGGGCGCGCGAGTGGCTGTTTCGGTGAATCCCCTGGCGCCGGGGGGCTACGACGACGCACTCAAGAAAGCAGTGGACACTGCCGTGACTCAGCGCCTGAGCTGGATGCCTGAAGGCTGGCGCAAGGGTTGTTACGGCGGCTCCTTCATGAAGGCGCCGGAAGAGGTGACGGTGGTTGGCCGCAAGTACACTCGTGTCAATGTCTGTGTCAGTTATCCCTATGCCACCTCGCCCATCGTCCCGCTGCTGACCCTGCCGGGAATCGGTACGGTGCCGCGCCTGCCCGACGTGCTCAGCGGCACAGCCAGCGTCCTGCTCTGAGGCACCGGATGTTCGACTTCTGGCGCTCCAGGCCTCGCGGCCAGCATGAGTTGAATGACCACCCGGCGCCGAGTCGGCCCTTGGCGGCACGCCGCCGCCTGGATTTGCCGGCGGAAGCGGTGGCTGAGCCGGTGGTGACCGGCCACTGGGACCTCTGGCTGGAGCTGGACAGCCGTGATCGGGTCGTCGCCCGGGGCGGCAGCCAGGCCCATCGACTGTTGCCGCCCGTGCCCGGCAACGGCGATTCGCCGGGACTCGGGGATTACCTCGACCGGCGAATTCCTGGGGGCATGCAGGTATCCAGCCTGCGCGGCGGCGAGCGTCTCGACCTGGTACTGCGCAGCACGGGTGATCTGCCGCTGGTCTGCCGTTTCCAGGCGGTCCTGCAGGCCAACGAACATTGCCTGCTGCTGGGCACGGACATCTCGGACCTGAACTGGCAGTCCGACAGCCAGCAACACAAGCTGCAATGCCTGAACCTCAGCAAGTTGCTGCTGGCGCGTCTGCGGCACAGCTCGCACCGTCGCCTGGGGGAAGCGGTCGGCGAAGTGCTGGAGTCGTTCTGCAGCAACTTCCACATGCGCAGCATGGCCTTGCTGCTGGAGGCGCCGGACCAGACCCTGCGTGTCTTCGCCTGCCACATCCAGCCTGGATTCGACAGCCTGCTGCGGGACCATCTGGCGGTGCCCAGCGACGAGCTGCGAGCGGCCACCGGCGCGCGGTTGCTGGGGGCCGATGACAGCCCTTCGGAGCTGCTCCGCGCGCTTTGCTGCGAGCAGCTTTACCTGATCCCGGCGCAGGTCCGGGGTGGGCGTCTGGTCGGCCTGCTGGCCGAACCGATGGAGCACGCCAGCGCCTGGCCGGTGCTGGCTCCCAGCGACTGGCAGTACCTGGCGGAAATCCTCGGCAACCTCGTCCACGAACGCACCGAGCTGCACAGCCTGCGCGACAGTAGTCGGCGCCTGAGCCTGCTGCAGGACATGGTCGGCGGCGGCTGGTGGCGACTGCAGGTCGACCAGGGCCTGTTCGACTTGTCGCCGGCCGTTGCGGCCAGCCTTGGGTTGCCTGACGGGCAACTGCAGCTGGCACTGGCCGACCTGCTGAGCCAGTTGCACCCGGCCGACGCCGACGAACTCAGCCTGCGCCTGCGCAACCTGCAACCGGGTGGGCAGTTGGTCCAGGACCTGCGCCTGCGCGGCGCGACGTCTACCCAGCCGCGCCGCTGGCTGCGCTTGCAGGGCCGACGCCAGGCTCGCGCCGGCGACCAACTGATGGACGGCGTGCTGCTGGATATCAGCGAGGGCAAATTGCAGGAGGAACAGGCGCTGGCGGCCCACGCCCGGCTGCGCAACCTGATCGACAGTGCTCCCGTGGTCATCTATGTGCAGCGCGTGGAGGAGGGGCACCTGATCCCCGAGTTCTACAGCGAGAGCGCCGGCAACCTGCTCGGCCTCGACCTGCAAGGGCAGAACTGGCAGGCGCTGGCCGAGCGGGTACACCCGGAGGATCTGGAAACCTTCCTCGATCGTGGCCGTGAACTGCTGCGCGAAGGCCGCGTACGCACCGAATACCGCCTGCGTGACAGTGCCGGCGAATGGCACTGGCTGTACGACGAGGCCAAGCTGCTGCGTGATATTCAGGGCATCCCGCAGGAGGCGGTCGGCCTGTGGCTGGACGTCACCGAGCAGCACCTCGCCGCGTTGCAGATCGCCGAGAGCGAGGAGCGCTACCGCGTGCTGGTGGAGGACTCGCCAGCGCTGATCTGCCGCTACGACCCGAGCCTGCAACTGACCTTCGTCAACCACACTTTCGCCCAGGTGCTGGGCGAGCCAGTGGAAGCGCTACTCGGCCGGCGGCTGGATGAGTGGCTGTCGGAACAGGATTGCAGCGCTCTGCGCGCGCGCCTGGTGGGCGGAGGCAAGGGCGCGGCGGACGATTCCTGGGAACTGCGCTTCAGCCTCCCCGGTCAACGCAACCTCTGGCTGATCTGGTCGGATCGCCTGTTGCTGGATGCCGAGGGGCGGCTGGTGGAAATCCAGGCCGTGGGCCGCGACAACACCGCGGTGCGCCATGCCCAGCAGCAACTGGCCCAGGGCGCGAAGATGGCCAGTCTGGGCGAGATGGTCAGCGGCATGGCCCACGAGATGAAGCAGCCGCTGCACGTCATGCGCATGTCCCTCTACAACGCGCGGCAGAAACTGGGTGAGCCGGAGTACCTGAAGGAGAAGCTGGAGCGCGCCGACGCGCAGATCGACCGGCTCTCGCGGGTGATCAGCCACATGGGCGTGTTCAGCCGCAAATCGGAGCTGGAAGCCGCACCCTTCGACCCCTACGACGCCTGTGAAGGCGCCATCGCGTTGCTGGGCGAAAGCCTGACGCAGCAGGGCATCACCCTCGAGTGCCGAGCTCCTGCGCAGCGGGGGGTGGTGCGTGGTTATGCCGACCAGTTGGAGCAGGTGCTGATCAACCTGTTGGCCAACGCCCGCGATGCACTGCTCGGACGGAGCGGGGAGGGCGCGCGCTGGATCGGTGTCTCCCAGGAGGCCTGCACCGATGCCGGCTGGATCGAACTGCATGTGCGCGATAACGCCGGCGGTATCGACCCCGTGGTGATCGAGCGCATCTTCGAAGCTTTCTTCACCACCAAGCCCATCGGCAAGGGCACCGGGCTGGGGCTGTCGGTGAGCCATGAGCTGATCCGCAACATGGGCGGCAGCCTGTCTGTGGATAACTTCAAGGGCGGCGCGCGCTTCGTGATTCGCTTGCCACAGCAGGCGACGAATCCTTGATCCCTCCGGAAATGAAAAACGCCTGCGGATGCAGGCGTTTTTCATACTGCGCCGCGCGCTGTCAGCCGATGAAGCGCGAGGACAGCCAGAACAGGCCGGCAGCCAGTGCGATCGACACGGGCAGGGTGAGTATCCAGGCCATGAGGATATTGCGCACGGTGCTGCTTTGCAGGCCACTGCGGTTGGCCACCATGGTGCCCGCCACGCCTGAGGACAGGACGTGGGTCGTGGAGACCGGCAGGCTATAGATGTTGGCCATGCCGATGGCGGCGGTCGCGGTGAGCTGGGCGGCGATGCCCTGGGCATAGCTCATGCCCTGCTTGCCGATCTTCTCGCCGACGGTGAGCACCACGCGCTTCCAGCCAACCATGGTGCCGACGCCCAGGGCCAGGGCCACCGCGATGATCACCCAGAAGGGCGCGTACTCGGTGGTGGTGGTCAGGTCCTTGCGCAGTTTCTCCAGGTCCGCCTTCTCGCGGGATGGCAGCTCGGAGAGTTTGCCGACTTTCTTCGCGGTGTCGTCCAGGCACAACAGGTAACGACGTACCTGCACGCGCTCGTCGTCGTTCAGCTCGGTGTAGCTGGAAACACCGTGCAGGTCGCTCAGCAGGCCCTTGATGGTCGCTTCGGTCTGCTTTGGTTCACAGCGGTACAGGTCCGGCATCTCCGCTTCGCTGGCCTTGCCCAGGGCGAGCATCTCGCCAAGGGTGTCGGAGTGGCGGTTGAAGAACTGCTGCAGGTGAATGGCAGCGTCGCGGGTGCGCTCGATCTGGTAGGTGGTGCTGTTCAGGTCGAGGACGAACTTGGCCGGGACGATGCCGATCAGCACCAGCATGATCAGGCCGATGCCTTTCTGGCCGTCGTTGGAGCCGTGCACGAAGCTCACGGTCATGGCCGAGATCACCAGCACCAGACGGTTCCAGAACGGTGGGTGCTTCTTCTCGTCGACGTCGCGGCGGGTTTCCGGCGTCTTGTGCATCTTCGACAGCGGGTACAGCCACTTCAGGCCGATCAGCAGGGCGCCGGCGACGATGAAGCCGGCCATCGGCGAGAAGATCAGCGACAGGCCGATGTCGATCGCCTTGCCCCAGTTGATCCCGTCGGCCACCGGCACGCCATTGATCAGTGCGTTGGCCAGGCCTACACCGAGGATCGAGCCGATCAGGGTGTGCGAACTGGAGGCCGGGATACCGAAGTACCAGGTGCCCAGGTTCCAGGTGATGGCGGCGGCGAGCAGCGAGAACACCATGGCCAGGCCGTGGCCGGTGTTCACGTTGATCAGCAGTTCTACCGGCAACAGGTGGACGATCGCGTAGGCGACGCCGACGCCACCGAGCAATACGCCGAGGAAGTTGAAGATGCCGGAGAGGAT
This sequence comes from Pseudomonas sp., assembly GCF_002796985.1. GTDB lineage: Bacteria > Pseudomonadota > Gammaproteobacteria > Pseudomonadales > Pseudomonadaceae > Pseudomonas. The sequence goes on from NZ_PEKX01000007.1 coordinate 231,659, forward strand.
CACCGCGCGGTACGGGGACATGGCCTTGGTGTAGATGACCGTGGCCACCGCGTTGGCGGTGTCATGGAAGCCGTTGATGAACTCGAAGGCCAGGACGAACGCGAGTGCCAGCACCAGGCTGATACCCACCCAGACATCGAGTCCGCTGAAGAGATCGAACATGAAAATTCTATGACCGGTCGGAGACGGGGCGGCGATTATGCCAGAAGCGTGGAGCACCGTATTCAGGCTGAAACGGTTTCTCCAATTTGCGCGACGCCTCGTCGCACGGCGCTTTCAGGCTGGGTGGAAAAAATTTGCAATGCTTCCATGCGGGCCGCCGGCCCATCGGATGAGTGTTTGCAGGCCGGTTGGCGGGCTCCCCCACGGAGCGCTGCTTACCCTTCCGGAGACGACTTCCCACAACAGTTTGGGGCAGTTCGCTCAACCGGGGGCCGGATCTGCGATTTATAGGGAAGCGGCTTCCTGATCCTTTTTCAGTCGTTCTTCTTCGATTCTTTCCAGTTCCCGGTCGAAGGCCTTGTCCTGCACGCTGGGTCGCTTGCGCCAGGGTTTCTTGCCGGGTTCGGCCTGGGCGGCATAAAGGGTCACTTCGCCGCCCTGTTCATCCTTGTAGCGTTGCTCCTGGCGCTCCAGTTCCGCGCGCAGTTCGTCTTTGGTCACGATGGTTCCTGATGGCTACTAGAAAATGATGATGACTAGAAGCTGATGGCTTGAATCTGTTGGCTGTTCTGGCGTTTGACATCCCTGCGGGACGTCGCCCTTGCAGTGTAGACGTTGGGTCGCGCACTGCCGGGCCGGCCGGAAAACGGCGCAGATTATAACCTTTCGCGGGGGGAGATCGGGCGAGGACCGCCGACGGACGGTTTCCGGCCAGGGCTGGCGCGGGGTGAGGTGACCTCAGCCGGTGCGGCTGAGGTTGAGTTCGCCGATCTTTTCCAGGCGCGCGCGGACGATGTTGCGGCTGATGCCCAGCAGACGGCCGGTCTGCAACTGGTTGCCGTGGCAGAAGTGGTAGGCGGTGCGGAACAGCACTTCCTCGACGTGCTCGTAGAGGTCGGGCTTGTTGCTCTCGAAGAGTTCGAGCAGCGCCTGCTCCAGGGTGGCCTCGACACGCGGGGCGAGTGCATGGGGGGAGGATTCGTGGCGCCACTGATCGTGGCGCGGCGCCGAGGGCAGCTCCGCCAGTTGCAGATCTCCCGGCTGTACCTGCTGGTTGCGGCAGACCAGCAGGGCGTGGTGGATGGCATTCTCCAGCTCGCGGATGTTGCCCGGCCAGGTGTGGCCCAGCAGCTTGCGTTCGGTCTCCGGGCTCAAGGACGCGCGGTTGTAGCCCAGGCGCTGGCAATGTTCTTCGAGGAAGAATTCGGCCAGTGGCAGGATGTCGCCGGGACGCTCGCGCAGTGGGGGCAGGCGAATGGTGGCGACGTGCAGACGGTAGAACAGGTCCTCGCGGAAGTGCCCGGCCACCACGGCGTCGGCCAGGTTGACGTTGGTCGCGGCGACCACTCGCACGTTGATCGGTACCGGCGTACGCGAGCCGAGACGCACGACTTCGCGCTCCTGCAGCACACGCAGCAGCTTGACTTGCATGTTCAGCGGCAGGTCGCCGATCTCGTCGAGGAACAGGGTGCCGCCGTTGGCCGACTCGAACCAGCCGGCCTTGCTGCTGGTGGCGCCGGTGTAGGCGCCTTTCTCGTGGCCGAACAGCTCGCTCTCCACCAGTGTTTCGGAGAACGCGCCGCAGTTCACCGCTACAAAGGGCGCGCCACTACGGCGGCTAAGCTTGTGGATATGGCGCGCGACCAGCTCCTTGCCGGTGCCGGTCTCGCCGATGATCAGTGCGTTGGCTTCACTGGGCGCCAGGCGTTCGATACGGTTGAGCAGCTCCTGCGAGCGTGGGTCCTTGAACACCAGCACCGTGGCGCGGACCGACTTGGTTTGCTCGCGGGCATTGGGAAGGGTCAACAGCGACATGGCAGGTTCCTGGCGTACCGAATGGGTGGCAGCGCCATACTGCGGTATTTTTGTTATTTCAAAAAATTATCAATTAGAATTTATATATAACTTTAAGTGCTTTTCGCGCCGTGGCGAATGTCACGGGCTTCGTCCCCGGTGCTGCTGTAATGCGTCGCAGCCCTCGCGAATGCTGGGCTGCAAGCTACGCTCAGAGTGGCAATTCCATCCTGGGAGACCACTCCATGACCACCGTTCGGATTCCGTTGCTGGCACTGGCTCTGCTGTTTTCGGTGCAAGGCTTCGCTGCCACCGCCGCGCAGACTGCTCAGCAGGAAAAGATGAAAACCTGCAACACCAACGCCACCACCAAGGCACTCAAGGGTGATGAGCGCAAGGCGTTCATGAGCACCTGCCTGAAGGCCGGCAGCGATACCAAGGCCATGACGCCGCAGCAGGAAAAGATGAAGACCTGCAACGCCGATGCGACCACCAAGGCGCTCAAGGGCGATGAACGCAAGGCGTTCATGAGCACTTGTCTGAAGAAGTAGTGAGGATGGAGCGCGGCAGGGCCGCGCGGGACGAGAAGGGCAGCCATGGCTGCCCTTTTTAATGGTTCGCTGAGCGGTTCGCGAGTCAGCTCGCTCTTACAGCCAGCTCGCACATCGGCTTGCTCTTCGTAGGAGCGAGCTTGCTCGCGAACGTCTTGAAGTGGGCGCCGGGAGCACCCGGCGAGCGCTATTCAGCGCGGTCTTACAACCCGGAAAAAACCAGCCAGGCCGAGGCCAGGGCGTAGAGGACGATCACCGCATCCATGCGTAGCGCGGGCGGGAGTCGCCGGACGAGGTTCATTTCTTCGCCACCGCTGACCAGAAGCCCTGGGCATTGCGGAAGGGCTGGCGGGCCATCTGTTCGGGACGGGTAATGCCATCGGCACGCAGGGCGTTGACGAGGGCGGAAAAGGACTTGGCGCTGTAGCTCATGATCGGGCTCCCGATGCTTTCTCTCCTTGGGGTGGAGTTATGAAAACACCCGGACCGCTATCGACGGAAATGGATCGCCTTAAGGGTGACCATCGATGAAATTGATGGAAGGCCAGGAGAGCTCCAGCTGGCTCCTGAAATGCCGTGCCTCCCCGGTGATCGGGTCGGTGAACTCCAGTTGGCGCGCCAGCAGCTTCAGCGGTTTGTCGAAGTCTTCCGGCGGGCGCTCACCGCGCGGCGGCAGCGTCGGGTAGAGCGGGTCGAAGCACAGCGCCGCGCCGAGGCCGGACATGTGCACGCGCAGTTGGTGGCGCTTGCCGGAGACCGGGTGCAGGCCATAGCGCCAGAGGTCGCCGCGCTGCTCCAGCACTTCGATGCGCGTTTCGCTGTTGGGCGTGCCGTCTACCTCCTGCATGCGGATGAAGGGATCGCCTTCTACCATCCGCGAACGATGCACCCGCGGGAATTCCAGTTGCGGCAGCGCCGGCGCGATGGCCTCGTACAGCTTGTCGATGCGCCGCTCGCGGAACAGCGCCTGGTAGGCGTCGCGGTTGTCCGGGTGGGCGGAGAACAGCACCAGCCCGGCGGTGAGCCGGTCGATGCGGTGCAGCGGCACCAGCAAAGGGTTGTCCAGGCGTTTGGCGAGGCGGGCGAGGAGGGTTTCCTCGACGTACTGGCCGGCGGGCGTCACTGGCAGGAAGTGCGGCTTGTCCGCCACCACCAGGTGTTCGTCGGCGTAGAGCACGTTTTCCTGGAAGGGGATCGGCGCTTCCTGCGGTACCTCGCGGAAGTAATGGATGCGCAGCGCCTCGCGATAGGGATGCTCGGGGCTGATGGGCTGGCCGTCGCTGCCCAGCACCTTGCCGCGCGCCATGCGGTCCAGCCAGGTATCGCGGCTGATCGCCGGAAAGCGCGCGCACAGGCAGTCCAGCACGGTTGCCCAGGGGCCGGCGGGCAGGTGCAGGGTGCTGGCGCGTTGCTGGGCGGCGGAGAAACGAGGGCTGGACATCTTCGGGGGTAACCGGGGTTCGACAGGCTGCGCATTAGGCCGCAGCGGCGTGGCGCCCGTCAAAGCCGCCACGACTCCCGGTCTTTCCAGGGGCGGTTCTCAAGCCGGGACCGGGTTGATCTCCACCGTGATGTGCGCCAGCTCCTCATGCACCTGCAGGCGCTGGCGTACCAGTTCCGGTGTCAGGTCGCCGCTGCTGGCGAGGCTGAGGATGCAGGCATAGCGCGACTTGCCCACGCGCCACAGGTGCAGGTCAGTGATACGCGCGGGGTGCGGCAGTTCGGCGACCACCTCGCGGATTTCCTCCACCACCGGGTCGTTCATCTCGGCGTCCAGCAGTACCCGCCCACTTTGTTTGAGCAGGCCGACCGACCAGATGGCGACCAGCACGGCGCCGACCATGCCCATCAACGGGTCGAGCCAGGCGGCGCCCCAGATCAGGCCGCCGATCAGGGCGATGATCGCGGCCACCGAAGTGGCGGCGTCGGCCAGCACGTGCAGGTAGGCCGCGCGCAGGTTCAGGTCATGGCCATGGTCGTGGCCGTGATGGTGGTCATGGCCATGGTGGTGGTGATCGTGGCCATGTCCGTGGTCATGGCCATGGCCATGGTGCTCGCCGCGCAGCAGCCAGGCGCAGGCCAGGTTTACCAGCAGGCCGATGACCGCGATGGCGATGGCCTGCTGGTAATGGATTGGTGAAGGGGAGAGCAGCCGCGCCACTGACTCGAACATCATCAGCGCCGCCACGCCCAGCAGCAGGATGGCGCTGGTGTAGCTGGCGAGAATCTCGATCTTGAAGGTGCCGAAGGCGAAGCGCGCGTCGCCCTTGAAGCGCCGCGCCGCCACGTAGGCGAAGAACGCCAGGCCCAGCGCCAGGGCGTGGGAACTCATGTGCCAGCCATCGGCGAGCAAGGCCATGGAGTTGAAGACCCAACCGCCGGCGATCTCCACCACCATCATCACGACCGTCAGCAGTGCCGCGCGCAGGGTGTTGCGTTCGGCCAAGGGATTGCCTTCGTGAAACTGGTGGTCGTGACGACCGTCTTGCGGGTGGGCGGCATGCTGCATGATGATGGTCCGTAGGATCAGTCTGGATACTATACCCCAGTATACCTTAGGAGTTTTGACGTGGGACACACCATCAAGGACCAGAAGAAGCTGCTGACCCGTGTGCGTCGTATCAAGGGCCAGAGCGAGGCGCTGGAGCGAGCGCTGGAGGCGGGCAGCGAATGCACGGCGATCCTGCAGCAGATCGCCGCCATCCGTGGTGCGGTCAACGGCCTGATGGCCGAGGTGCTCGAAGGCCACATGCGTGACCACCTGGGCGCCGAGGACCGCACCGCCGCGCAGCGCCACGAAGACCTGGAAGAGGTCATGGGCGTGCTGCGCTCCTATCTGAAATAGAGCGCCTCAACGCGATCCGCTGAAGCCAGCAGGGTCAGTTGGACAGCCGCACCGCCAGCTCATCGGCTTCCTCGGTCCAGTCCGAATCCTGCTGTAGCGCCTCGCGCAGGAACTGTGACTGCGCGGCATTCCAGAATGGTGCATCCGGCAAACTCTGGCCTTCGGTGAGGCGGTGGCTGCCGAGAAAGGTATCGATCTCCTGGCGCCCATCGGGCAGGCCCAGTTGCTTGAACAGGGCGCCCAGGCTGTGCTGGCTGGTATCCATGTCGATCTCCTTGAGTGAAGGGAGCGCACCGCCACGGCGCGCGGCAATGGAACAACTCGGCAATGGAACAACTATAGAAGCACTCGGGGGCAAGCAAGGTTCGGATTGGCAAGCGAGGCGGAAATAGATAGCCTGCTTTCAATCGTCCCCGCCACTCGCTCCGCTACCCACCGTCAGGCCCGTCCATGAGCTCGTCCGAGCAGCGAACTGCCTCCGTCACCCTGCGCATTCTCGCCACCGTCTTCTTCACTTTCGTCCTGTTCCTGAGCATCGGTCTGCTGTTGCCGGTGCTGCCCGGCTTCGTCCACGAAGGCCTGGGCTATTCCACGGTGATTGCCGGCGGGGTGATTGGCCTGCAGTACATCGCCACGCTGCTGTCGCGACCGCTGGCGGGCTATGTGGCCGATACCTACGGCGCCAAGCGCGCCGTGCTCTACGGCCTGGGCGTGCTGGGCGCCGGCGGCGTGCTGGTGCTGGCGTCCACCAGTGTCGAGTCGGTGACCTGGCTGAGCCTGGCACTGCTACTTGGCAGCCGCCTGCTGTTCGGTCTGGCGCAAGGGCTGCTGGGGATTGGTACGGCGAGCTGGGGCATTGCCCTGGTGGGCACGCAGAACACCGCCAAGGTGATCTCCTGGAACGGCATCGTCAGCTACGGCGGCATCGCCATCGGTGCGCCGCTGGGGGTGACCATGTCCGCCTCGCTGGGCTTGTGGAGCCTGGGCGCGAGCATCCTGGTGCTCACCGCGCTGGGCTGGCTGGCGGCCCGTGGCCGCGCGGAGGTGCCGACCATTCCGGGCGTCCGCATGGCCTTCCATGCAGTGCTCGGCCGCGTACTGCCCTATGGCCTGTGCGTGATGCTCGGCTCCATCGGCTTCGGCACCCTGGCCACCTTCATCACCCTCTATTACGGCAGCCAGGGCTGGGCGAATCCGGCCTGGTGCCTGACCGCCTTCGGCGTCTGCTTCGTCGGCGCGCGGCTGATCTTTTCAGGGATGGTCAATCGCTTCGGCGGCTTCGCCGTCGCGGTGGCCTGCCTCGGTGTGGAAGTCTTCGGCCTGCTGCTGCTCTGGCAGGCGCCTGGGCCGGGCTTCGCGCTGCTGGGCGCGGCGCTCACCGGTTGCGGCCTGTCGCTGGTCTATCCGTCACTGGGTGTCGAGGCGGTGCTGCGCATCCCGGCCAGCAGTCGCAGCGCCGGGCTGGGTGCCTACGCGCTGTTCTTCGACCTGGCGATGGGCGTCGCCGGCCCGCTGATGGGGCTGGTCGCCGCACGCCACGGTTATGCGTCGATCTTCCTTGTGGCGGCGGGACTGGCGCTGTGCGGCTTCTTCATCTGCTTCGGCCTGCTGCGCTTCACCCGGCAGCAGCACGAGGAGTTGCCGAAGGACTAAGCCTCAGGCGGCGTAGGAGCGGACTCCGTCCGCGATTGGTTCCCGGCGCGCCTGTGAGCTATCGCGGACGGAGTCCGCTCCTACGCTCAGTGAGAGGTCAGGCCGGAGGGAAAGCCTTGAATACCTCCAAGGCCTCGGCCTGCTCTGTCCAGTCGCGCACCGCCGGGTAGCTGTCCGCCGGGATGTCTTCAGCGTGCAGCAGCTGCACGAAGGTCCAGGCCACTGCAATGCTCAGGCCGGCCTGGTCCAGCGGGGCGCCGGCATCCAGCGACATCTCGCGCAGCTCGCTTTCCAGTTGCGCCAGGGCGGCGTGCAACTGCTGGTCGACGCGCTCCTGCCAACTGCCCAGTTGCTTGTCTTCCGGCCGCTGCTGCTCGTAATAGCGTTGCACCGCCTTTTCCATCACTGCCAGGGCAAGGCCCAGCAGGCGCGTGGTGCGTACCCGCGCGGCCGGCTCGGCGGGCATCAGGCTGCGCCCGGCCAGGTGTTCGAAGCAATCGATGATCAGAGTGGAATCCATCAGCACCTGGCCGTCACCCAGCACCAGGGTTGGCGCCTTCACCACCGGATTGATGCCGCGGAATTCCTCATAGGTGCGGAACACCGACAGCGACTGGTGGCTGAATTCGATGCCGAGCAGGCGCAGGGTGATGGCGACGCGGCGCACGTAGGGCGAGTCGAGCATACCGATCAGGTGCGGAAGCTTCTGTTGCATGGGTACATCCTGTTAGTGAAAATTGCATCGTGACGGGCGCGGTGGTCCACGCCGTGGCCATGAATCTAGCGGCTTTGACCGCTGCGAAATAGCGACGATTAATGACCGACTCGGTTAGGAAAACTTACATGAGTGCACTGCCACCGCTCTCCGCCCTGCGCAGTTTCGAGGCCGTGGCCCGGCTCGGCAGCGTGACCCTCGCTGCCAGCGAACTGCACGTCACGCATTCGGCCATCAGCCAGCAGGTGCGCCAGCTTGAGAGCCTGTTGGGCGTCACCCTGCTGCAGCGTGAGGGCCGGGGGTTGCGCTTGAGCGAGGAGGGCAGGCTCTACGCCCTGCAGATCCGCGGTGCGCTACGTGACATCGCCGAGGCGACCCGTCTGGCGAAGGCGCGTCCAGGCGAGGACGAACTGGTCGTGGCGCTGACGCCGTCCTTCGGCCAGAAGTGGTTGCTGCCGCGCCTATCGGCCTTCCGCGCGACTTATCCACAATACCGCCTGCGTCTACTGGCCAGCCTGGAGGTGATGGACCTGCGCCAGGGGTTGGCTGACGTGGCGATCCGTATCGGCCAGGGGCACTGGGAAGGTCTGGCGCAGGAGCGCCTGTTCGAGGACGAAGTGGTGGTCGTGGCCGCGCCGGACTTCAACGGTGGGCGCTTGCCACGGACGCCGGAGGAAATCCTCCGTTGCCCGCGCGTTACCGGGTTTGAATCCTGGCTGGGCTGGTGTCAGGCGGCGGGCGTGGCGGTGCCGCAGGAACCCGCGGAGTTCGTGGTGAACGATTCCAACCTGAGTATCGAGGCCGTGCGCATGGGGCAGGGCGTGGGTCTTGAGCGTCGTAGCCTGGTCGCTGGTGCGCTAGAAAGCGGCGAGCTGGTCGCGTTGAGTGATCTGCGCGTGCCCTATGGCTTTCCCTACTGGCTGGTATGGCCTGAGCGCGAGGCGACGCAGGCGAAAGTGGCCGCGTTTGCCGGGTGGCTCGCTGACGAAGTGGAAGCTTACTTGCGGGATATCGGCTGACGCCGATGGCGAACGATCCGGGGCCGGCGCGTGCCGGCCCCGGTTGGCCTTAGAAGTTTTCGTCGATGTAGTGGAACGGATAGTCAGGGCTTTTGTACTTGCCGATCTTGCCGCGCCTGGGCAGCTTCACTTCCTCGCGCGGAATTTCCTTGTACGGCACGTGCTTGAGGATGTGGCTGATGACGTTCAGGCGTACGCGCTTCTTGTCCTCGGACGGCGCCACGATCCAGGGCGCCCAGGGCGAGTCGGTGGCGGCGAACATCAGGTCGCGGGCGCGGGTGTATTCATCCCAGCGGGTGAAGGACTTCACGTCCATCGGCGAGAGCTTCCAGATCTTGCGGCCGTCGGTGATGCGGTCCTTCAGGCGGCGCTCCTGCTCTTCGGGGCTGACCTCCAGCCAGAACTTCAGCAGGACGATCCCTGACTCGGTGAGCATGCGCTCGAACAGCGGGGTCACGGCGAGGAACTTGTCGGCCTGCTCCTCGGTGCAGAAGCCCATCACCCGCTCGACGCCGGCGCGGTTGTACCAGCTGCGGTCGAAGATCACCACTTCACCGGCCGAGGGCAGGTGGCGGATGTAACGTTGGGCGTAGAGCTGGGACTTCTCCCGTTCGGTGGGCGTGGGCAACGCCACCACACGGAACACCCGCGGGCTGACGCGCTCGGTGAGCGCCTTGATGGTGCCACCTTTGCCCGCGCCGTCGCGGCCCTCGAAGATGATGCAGACCTTCAGGCCCTTGTGCACCACCCATTCCTGCAGTTTGACCAGCTCCACGGACAGCTTGCGCAGGTGTTCCTCGTAGTCCCTGTTCTTCATCTTGCCTTGCGGTTCCACAGTCTGACTCTTGGTTTTGCTCTTCTTGCCCATCGTGATCTCCAGGGTGGGGCGTTTGGCTGACTCACAGAGCATAGCGGTGGTTGGCTATCGAGCATCTGCGAAAGCGTGGTGATGACGGTCAGAGTTTGCCGCAAGCTGATCAGAAAAATCACTCGGCGCAGCGGTAGGGCAGCCGATGTTTCCAGTAGGAATACGCGACCACACTGGCGCTTCACTATTGCGGCAGCCAGAGGCGGTCGTGATGTCTTTCCCCCCTCTGGATCGATCTGCCTCATGCGCTGGAAATCCATTCGCAAGGGTGGCCAGCGTGCGTTGGCTGCCACTTTCTTCCCCTATCTGCATTGGCGCTGGTCGCGCTGTGTGCAGGAGCTCCCTGCATTGTCGATGTCTTACAAGAGCGGGCTCCCGCCTGCTCAGAAGCATTGGCGAAAATACCTGTGCCGCCACTGGAGCATCCGCCGCAGGCTCGCCGCGCTCCTCGAACACTATTCCCAACTGGATTGCCTGCCTGGAAGCTGGAAGGAGAGACTGCTGGCATTGGGGCCTGTTTCCCTTTGCCAGGTTCCCCTCAAGAGTGGTGAGGCGCTGGAAGTGCTGCTGGAACCGTCGGACTTCTACCGTGAGGGCGAACTGGGCCTGTACATGCGCAATGGCGAAGGCGAGCGCCTGTATTCCCTGAGCTTTACCTTCGGCAAGGGTGGCCAGTTGCTGATCGGCGGGCTGCAGGGCCCGCGCACCACGATGGACGAAGGCACCGTCAAATGGCTGGGCAAGGAGATGTTCGGCCTGCGCCCGAAGAACCTGCTGCTCACCGTGCTCTATACCCTGGGCGAGCAGATGGGCGGCCGGCAACTGCTGGGCATCAGCGACGCCGCGCATACCTGCTCGCACAAGCTCAAGTCCAGCTACGACACCTTCTGGCAGGAAGCCCAGGCCAGCCGCCACGACCGTCACTGGTACCGCCTGCCCGAGCGTGAGCCCGTACGCGACATCGCCGAGGTGAAAAGCCAGCGCCGCAGCGAGTTTCGTCGTCGCGAGGCACTGCGTGATGAAATCTCCAGCGCCATCCGCCAGGCCTGGAGTCAGGAAACCGTTGCCGCGGCGGCGGCCTGAGCCGCCGCGCAAAAAACTGCCCCGCCGTCACGCTTTTTTGGTGAAATGCCCGTCATCCCCGGCGGGCGCCTCCCATTGCCCGCTCACCTTCAGGAGACAAGATGAGCGAGCAGCGACTGACCCCCGGCCTGATGGTGATCCACGGCAACCATCCGGAAGCGCTGCGCGACCTGCTGGTGCAGTGGATGAGCCTGCACCCGCTGGCGCCGCTGGAGAACGAAGTCATCCTGGTGCAGAGCAACGGCATCGCCCAGTGGCTGAAGCTGGCGCTGGGGCGCGACGTGGAAGAGGGTGGCTGTGGCGTCACCGCCGCGCTGGATGTGCAATTGCCCGCGCAATTTCTCTGGCGCGCCTACCGTGGTGCGCTGGGGCGCGATGAAATCCCCGAAGTCTCGGTGCTCGACAAGGGCCCGCTGACCTGGCGGCTGATGCGCCTGCTGCCGACCCTGCTGGAACGCGACGAGTTCGCCACCTTGCAGCGCTTCCTCGCCGATGACGCCGACCTGCGCAAGCGTCACCAACTGGCCGAGCGCCTGGCCGACCTGTTCGACCAGTACCAGGTCTACCGTGCCGACTGGCTGGAAGACTGGAGCCGTGGCGTCGATCAGCTGCGCCTGGCCAACGGCAGCGTGCGCGAGCTGGAAGCCGACAACCGCTGGCAGGCCGCCCTATGGCGTGCGCTGCTCGACGACGTCGGCCCGGAAGGCCTGGCCACCAGCCGCGCCGGCGTGCACGGGCGCTTCATCGAGAAGCTCAAGGCCGCCGAGAACCCCCTGCCTGGTTTGCCGCGCCGCGTGGTGGTCTTCGGCATCTCCGCCATGCCCGCGCAAACGGTGGAAGCCCTTGCCGTGCTGGCGCGCCACGCCCAGGTGCTGCTCTGCGTACACAACCCCTGTCGTCACCACTGGGCCGACATCGTGGCCGACAAGGACCTGCTGCGCCACGAATACCGCCGCCAGCGCCGCCGTGCCGGCACCCCGGAGCTGCTCAGCGACGACCAGCAGCACCAGTACGCCCAGCCACTGCTGGCCGCCTGGGGCAAGCAGGGGCGCGACTACATCAACCTGCTCGACCAGTACGACGATCCGGAAAGCTACCGCGCGCGCCTGGGCGCCGTGAGCAACGGGCGCATCGACCTGTTCAGCGAAGTCGAGCCCGGCAACCTGCTCGGTCAACTGCAGGACGACATCCTCGAACTGCGTCCGCTCAACGAGACGCGCGAACACTGGCCGGCGGTCGATCCGCAGGCCGACGACTCCGTGCGCTTCCACGTCGCCCACAGCGCGCAGCGCGAAGTGGAGGTTCTCCACGACCAGTTGCTCGCCCGTTTCGACGCTGACCCGACACTGCGCCCGCGCGACGTGATCGTCATGGTCCCGGACATCAACCCCTACGCGCCGCACATCGAAGCCGTGTTTGGCCAGCTGGCGCGCGACGACAAGCGCTTCATTCCCTACACCCTGGCCGACCAGGGCCAGCGCGGCCGCGAACCGCTGCTGGTGGCGCTGGAACACTTGCTGCGGCTGCCCGAAAGCCGTTTCGCGGTGAGTGAAATCCTCGACCTGCTGGACGTCGCCGCCGTGCGTGCGCGCTTCGGTCTGGCCGATGCCGACCTGCCGCTGCTGCGTCGCTGGATCGACGGTGCCGGCGTGCGCTGGGGCCTCGACGGCCAGCAGCGTGAACGCCTCGGCCTGCCCGCCGCCGCCGAAGCCAACAGCTGGCGCTTCGGCCTGCGGCGCATGCTGCTGGGCTTTGCGGTGGGCGAGGGCGAAGCCTTCCAGGGCATCCAGCCCTACGCGGAAATCGGCGGGCTCGATGCTGCGGCGCTCGGCCCTTTGGCCGGCTTGTTGCAGGCGCTGGAGATCACTTGCGAAGAGCTGGCCGATGAAGCGACACCCGAGCAATGGGTTGAACGATTGGGCGCGCTCCTGCAGCGCTTCTTCCTGGTCACTGATGAACACGATGAATTACTTCACCAGAGACTCCTCGAACTGCGTGATGAATGGCTGGAAACCTGCGGCCACGCCGGCTTCAGTGACCCGCTGCCGCTTTCGGTCGTGCGCGAGGCCTGGCTCAGCGGGCTGGATGCTGGCGGCCTGAACCAGCGCTTCCTCGCTGGCGCGGTGAGCTTTTGCACGCTGATGCCGATGCGCGCGATTCCCTTCCAGCTGGTCTGCCTGCTGGGCATGAACGACGGCGACTACCCGCGCCCGCAATCGCCGCTGGACTTCGACCTGATGCGCAACGACTACCGCCCCGGCGACCGTTCGCGGCGCGAGGACGACCGCTACCTGCTGCTCGAGGCGCTGCTCTCGGCGCGCCGCCAGCTCTATGTCAGCTGGGTCGGGCGGAGCATCCGCGACAACACCGACCGGCCGCCTTCGGTGCTGGTCGGCCAGCTGCGCGACCACCTCGCAGCCGGCTGGCACAGCGCCAATGACGGCGATCTGCTGCATGGCCTGACCCAGGAACACCCGCTGCAACCCTTCAGCCGCGCCTATTTCGAACATCCTTCCGACCATGGCATCGACGGCCTCTACACCTACGCCCGCGAGTGGCGCGATGTGCACCGCGAGCACGATGGCGAGACGGACAATGCGCCGCTGCCGTTGCTGGTGCTCGACGCGCCCATCGGCCTGCGCGTGCTCTCGGACTTCCTCGCCAACCCCGTCGGCGCCTTCTTCCTGCAGCGCCTCAAGGTGCGCTTTGCCGAGGAGCAACTGACCGGCCAGGACGAAGAGCCTTTCGAGCTGAACGGCCTGGACGTCTGGCAACTGCAGTTCGAACTCTGCGAACGCCTGCGTCCGTGGGTGGAACAGCACTGGCAAGACGACCAACTGGCCGGGCAACTGACCGCCCAGGTAGAACGGCTGCGCCGCGAAGGGCGGCTGCCGCTGGCGGCGTTCGGCGATTTCTCTGCGCAGGCGCTGGTCGCCCCGTTACATGACCTGCTGGCGCGCTACCGCGAGCAACTGGAGCACTGGTCGCAGGTGGAGGACGAACAGCGCGAGCTCAACCACGAGCACGCCGACATCGAACTGGCCGACTGGCTCGGTGGCCTGCGCCGCAACGCCGACGGCCAGCTCGCCAGCCTGCAACTGGTCAGCGGCAAGCTGCACGAGGGCAAGGGCTACAAATGGCATGGGCTGGTGCGCCCGTGGGTGCGCCACCTCGCGTTGCAACTGTGCGGCGAACCGGTGACCAGCGTGCTCGTCGGCCTGACCGGCACCCTGGAATTCCCGCCGTTGCCGGCGCAGGAAGCCCGCGCCGAACTGAATGCGCTGCTGGATGCCTGGTTCCAGGGCATGAGCCGACCGCTGCCGGTCGCCTGCAAGGCGGCTTTCGCCTGGCTGGCCGCTGGAGAGGACGAAGAGCGTGCCACCCGCGAAGCCGCCAAGCGCTATGACGGAGGCTTCAACCTGAGCGGCGAGGCGGCGTCCTCGGCGGCGCTGGCGCGGGTCTACCCGGACTTCGCCGCGCTCAACGCCAGCGGGGAATTTGCTGCCTGGGCCGAAGCACTCTACGGGCCCTTGTTCGAACTGCTGCAGCGCAAGGAGGCGGAACAATGAGCGCCGTCGAGCTGAACCCTCTCGATTTCCCGCTGCACGGCAGCCGGTTGATCGAGGCCAGTGCCGGCACCGGCAAGACCTTCACCATCGCCTTGCTCTACGTACGCCTGGTCCTCGACCATGGCGGCGAACAGGCCGCTTTCGGCCGGCCACTGAGCCCGCCGGAAATCCTCGTGGTGACCTTCACCGAAGCCGCCACCCAGGAATTGCGCGAGCGTATCCGCGCGCGCCTGGGCGAGGCGGCACGTTGCTTCGCCGAACCCGAGCAGAAACACGACGGCCTGCTGGTGAAGCTGCGCGACAGCTATGCCGCCGAGCGCTGGCCCGGTTGCGCGCGCCTGCTGCGCCTGGCCGCCGAGTGGATGGACGAGGCCGCCGTCTCGACCATCCACAGCTGGTGCTACCGCATGCTGCGCGAGCACGCCTTCGACAGTGGCAGCCTGTTCACCCAGGACCTTGCCGCCGACCAGAGCGAACTGCTCGCCGAAGCGGTGCGCGACTACTGGCGGCGCAACTTCTACCCGCTGGGCGTGGCGGCGGCCAACGCCGTGCGCCATTGCTACGCCGGCCCCGAAGCGTTGGCCCGCGCCCTGCAACCGCTCCTGGCGGCGCAGGAGGCCGGCTTCCGCTACGCCGACCAGCCGCTGACTGCCCCGGCCTCGCTCAGCGAGCTGCTGGAAACCACCGGCCAGTTCTATGACGAACTCGTCGCCGCCGAAACTCGCGCCCGCGAAGCCTGGGCGGCGGACCGCGACAACCTCGCCGAACTGCTGCGCAACCTGCGCGGCGACCTCAACGGCAACAGCTATCGCGGCAAGGATGACGACGCCGTGTTCGCCGGCTGGATCGAGGCGCTGGATGCCTGGAGCGACGGCGCCGACGCGCCGGACAACCTGGCGAAGTTCGGCCAGACGCGGATCAAGCTGAAAGGCAAGGCTGTGGTGCCGGAGCACCCCGCGTTGCAAGCCATCGACGCCTGGGTCGAGCGCTCCGAGCAACGCCCGGAGATTGCCCCGCAATTGTTGCTGCACGCCCTGGACGAGGTGCGCCACAACCTGGAGGTGGAAAAGCAGAAACGCGCGGAGCTGGGCTTCGACGACCTGCTGGTGCGCCTCGACCGCGCGCTGGCTGGCAGCAGCGGCGAGCGCCTGGCCGAGCGCATCCGCGAGCAGTTCCCGATCGCGCTGATCGACGAATTCCAGGACACCGACCCGCTGCAGTACCGCATCTTCGAGCGCGTCTACCGCATTTCGGAGAGCCCCCCCGAAGGCTCTGCAGAAAAGAGACTGGGGCTGTTCATGATCGGTGACCCCAAGCAGGCGATCTACGCCTTCCGTGGCGCCGACATCCATACCTATTTGCGCGCCCGCGCTGCCACTGCCGGGCGGCACTACACGCTGGGCACCAACTACCGCTCCACGCTGGCCATGGTGAAGGCGGCCAACCGCTGCTTCCTGTTCGCCGAAAACCATCCTCGCGGTGCGTTCCGCTTTGCTGTGGAAGGCCAGGAAAACCCGGTGCCTTTCCTTAACGTCGACGCCCGCGGGCGCGATGAAACCCTGCTGCTCGAAGGCAGCGAAACGCCGGCCATGACCTTCTGGCAGCTGGAGAAAAACGGGGAAGTTTGCCGCTCCGGTGACTATCGGGAAGAGATGGCCGAGCGCACCGCCAGCGCTATCCAGCGCTGGCTGAGCTCCCCGCAGAGCGGCTTCCGTGATGCCGCTGGAGACTGGCGTGCGCTGCGCCCGGCGGACATCGCCATCCTTGTGCGCGGCCGCAGCGAAGCCGAGGCGGTGCGCAGCGAGTTGGCCAAGCGCCGGCTCGCCAGCGTCTACCTGTCCGACCGCGATTCGGTGTTCGACAGCCCCGAGGCGGTCGACCTGCTGCACTGGCTGCGCGCCTGCGCTGACCCTGGCGACGACGGCGCGCTGCGTATCGCCCTGGCCACCCGCAGCCTGGCGCTGGACTGGGCGACCCTGGAACGGCTGAACCAGGACGAGCGCTTCTGGGAAAACATGGTCCTGCGCTTCCGTGACTACCGCCTGCTCTGGCAGCAGCAGGGCGTACTGCCGATGCTGCGCCGCCTGCTCGCCGACTTCGCCCTGCCAGCGCGCCTGCTGCGTGAAACCGATGGCGAACGCAGCCTGACCAACCTGCTGCACCTGGCTGAATGGCTGCAGCGCGAGGCCGTGGAACTGGACGGCGAACACGCGCTGCTGCGGGTACTCGCCGAGCAGCTGGAGAGCCCCTCCAGCGAGGAAATCCTCCGCCTGGAAAGCGACGCCGACCTGATCAAGGTGGTGACCATCCACAAGTCCAAGGGCCTGGAATACCCGCTGGTATTGCTGCCCTTCATCTGTACCTGGCGCGAACTGGACGGCAAGAGCGGCACGCCGCCGAGCTTCCAGTGCGGCGAATCGCGGGTAGTCGAGCTGTCCCGCGACAAGGAGTTGGCCAAGGCCGCGTTCCAGCTGGCCAACGACGAACGCCTGAGCGAGGACATGCGTCTGCTCTACGTGGCCCTGACCCGTGCGCGCCACGCGGTGTGGCTAGGCGTGGCACCGCTGGTGATGAGCAACAGCAAGAGCCCCGAACTGCACAAGGGCGCGATGGGCTACCTGCTCGGTGGCGGCAACGCGCTGAGTGTCGACGACGTGTCCGCGCGGCTGGGCGACTTGCAGGCCGGCCAGGCGGAAATCGCCCTGGAGCCGGCGCCGGAAGTCGGCACGCAAGTGTTCGTCGGCGTCCAGGCCGGCGAGCTGGGCGCGGCCCGCGAACCGCGCCGCCGCGTGGCGGAAAAGTGGTGGATCGCCAGCTACTCGGCGCTGGCCAATATGACGTCCGTGGGGGCCACCGAGGACGACAGCGAAATCGCCCCGGCACCGGCCGCCGATGAACCCATCAGCGCCGGTGAAGACCTGCTGCGCGAAAGCAGCCTGGAAGAGCACCGCGAGCTGGAAGCTGCGCCCGCGCCCTTCAGTCTGCACGCCTTCCCGCGTGGCGCTAACCCCGGCAGCTTCCTCCATGGTTTGCTGGAGTGGGCCGCCGACGAAAATTTCGAGTTCGATGAGCAACAGCTGCGCGACCAGATCGCCCGGCGCTGCGCCCTGCGTGGCTGGCAGGAGTGGATCGAGCCGCTTACCGGCTGGCTTGGCCAGTATCTGCGCACCGCCTTCCGCGTGCCCGGTGCGACGCCGGTCAGCCTTGCCGGGCTGGCCACGTTCCAGAAGGAAATGGAGTTCTGGTTCTCCACCCGCCACGTCGATACCCGGCGCCTCGACGACGCCGTGACCCGCCATACCCTTGGCGGCGTGGCGCGGCCAACGCTGCAGGCGAACCTGCTCAACGGCATGCTCAAGGGCTTCATCGACCTGGTGTTCGAGCACGAGGGCCGCTATTACGTGGCCGACTACAAATCCAACTGGCTGGGCGCCGACGACGAGGCCTACACCGAAGCAGCGCTGCGCGAGGCGCTGCTGGAACATCGTTACGACCTGCAGTACGCGCTGTACCTGTTCGCCCTGCACCGGCTGCTGCAGGCGCGCCTGCCCGACTATGACTACGACCGCCACATCGGAGGCGCGATGTACCTGTTCCTGCGTGGCAGCTCCTCGGCAACCCAGGGCATGACCCTGGAGCGCCCGCCCAAGGCACTGATGGACGAGCTGGACCGCCTGTTCCGCGCAGAGGTGTCAGCATGAAGAGCACCGCTGAAATGCTCGAACTGATTGGCCGCTGGGCCGAGCGCGGCTGGCTGCGCGAGCTGGACCGCGCCTTCGCGACTTTCCTCGTCGAGCGCGCACCGGATGCCAACCCGCTGCTGATCCTTGCCGCCGCCCTGGCCAGCCACCAGCTCGGTCGCGGGCATGTCTGCCTCGACCTGCAAGCCACGTTGGCCGACAGCCGTTTCGCCCTGTCCCTGCCGCCCGAAGGCGACTCGGTCAAGGACGCACCGGAGCTCCCTGGCGTACTGCTGGACGGCTTCGATCTCGACGCCTGGCGTGCCGTGCTCAGCGACCCGCGTCTGGTCGGCGATGGCCCCGGTGACACGCCACTGGTGCTTTCCGGTCGCCGCCTGTACCTGCGTCGCTACTGGCAGTACGAGCGAGAAGTGCGCGCCGGCATTGACCAGCGCCTGCAGCAGGGCGACGCATTGCGAGCAGCGCTGCCTACAGCCCAACTGCGTCAGGCGCTGGATGCGCTGTTCCCGAAAAAGCCCGGCGCTGCTCAGAAGAGCCAGGGGGCCGACTGGCAGAAACTCGCCTGTGCACTGGTCGCCGGCAACGCCTTCGGCATCGTCACCGGCGGCCCCGGCACCGGCAAGACGACCACTGTGGTGAAGCTGCTTGCCCTGCTGCAAAGCCTGGCGCTGGGGGAGGGCGGTCGGCCGCTGCGCATTCGCCTCGCCGCGCCCACTGGCAAGGCCGCCGCGCGCCTGAACGAATCGATTTCCGGAGCGGTGAAAGGTCTGCAGTTGGAAGCGCTGTCCAATGGCGAAGCCGTGCGGAAGGAGATCCCCACCGAAGTCACCACGCTGCACCGCCTGCTCGGCAGCCGGCCGGACAGCCGCCAGTTCCGCCACCACGCCGGCAACCCGCTGGCGCTGGAGCTGCTGGTGGTGGACGAGGCGTCCATGGTCGACCTGGAAATGATGGCCTCGCTGCTCGCGGCGCTACCGCCGCGCGCACGCTTGATTCTGCTGGGCGACAAGGACCAGTTGGCCTCGGTGGAGGCCGGGGCGGTGCTCGGCGAACTGTGCAGCCGCGCCCGTGAAGGTCACTACCGCCCGGCCAGCCGCGACTGGCTGGAGGCGGTAACCGGCGAACAGATCGACGCCACGCTGCTGGACACCACCGGCAGCGACCTCGACCAGGCCGTGGCCATGCTCCGCCACAGCCACCGCTTCAGCGCCGACAGCGGTATCGGCCAGTTGGCCGAAGCAGTCAACGCCGGCGATATCCCGGCCCTGCGCCAGGTGTGGAAGGCGCAGCACGAAGACCTCGCCCGCATCGCCGTGGACGCCCAGGAAACCCGCAGCCTGCGCGACCTGGTGATCGACGGCGGGCGCGGTGGCGACCTGTTCGGCCCGGTCGGTTATGCGCACTACCTGCGCGTGGTCAATGGCTCGCGCCCGGCAGACGACGCCGATCAGGCCGCGCTGGATGCCTGGGCCAGGAAGGTGCTGGAAGCCCACGGCCAGTTCCAGTTGCTCTGCGCGCTGCGTCGCGGACCCTGGGGCGTGGAAGGTCTGAACAGTCTGATCGGCGACCTGCTGCAACGTGAAGGACTGATCCCCTTGGCAAGCGGCTGGTTCGCCGGCCGCCCGGTGCTGGTCACCCGTAATGACTACGGCCTGGGCCTGATGAACGGCGACATCGGCATCACCCTGGCGCTGCCGCAGGCGGCCGACGACGGCTCGCTGCGCTGGGTGGCGCGCGTGGCCTTCCCGGCGGGCGACGGCACCGACGCCATCCGCTGGATCCTGCCCAGCCGCCTGCAGGCAGTGGAAACGGTGTTCGCCATGACCGTGCACAAATCCCAGGGCTCGGAGTTCACTCACACCGCGCTGCTGCTGCCCGACAGCCTCAACCCCATCCTCACCCGCGAGCTGGTCTACACCGGTATTACCCGTGCACGGAAGTGGTTCACCCTGGCCAGCGCCGGGCGTGGCTGGCAGGTGCTGGAAGCGGCAACGGAGCGGCGCGTGCAGCGGGCGAGCGGGTTGCTGGACTTGTCGTGAGGTGACGAGGGGGCAGGCTTTCCCCCCAGGCCAGCCCCCCATCGGAACTTTCGGAAAGCTCGGAACGAATCTGAATGCGCTGGCGCGCAGCACACGCTGTGCCTGACGAACGGCTGCGAGGCCCGTGGCAGAGCCTTGCAAAAAGGCTGCTGAGGCACGCGGGCACACGCTGCGCGATAAAACTTGCCTGCCGCTGTCGATTCCCGCCTGCGCGCTTCGACTAAGAGGTAACTGCAAGCGCACAGCGCTCCGGAGACGAGCATGAAGTACCTCTGCCTGATCTATGTGGATGACCAGCGGCTTTCCAGTCTGTCCGGGCCGGAATACCGGCATCTGATGGATGAGTGCTTCGCCAACGACGAGTACCAGCGCCGGGCCGGGCGGGTGCTGGCTTCCGAGGCGCTGGAAACGGTGGAGACCGCTACCACCCTGCGCCACGGCGCGGCGGGGCTGTCGATCACCGACGGCCCCTTCGCCGAGACCCGCGAATACCTGGGCGGCTTCGTGCTGATCGACGCCCGCGACCTCAACGAGGCGCTGCAGCTTGCCGAACGAATTCCCAGCGGCCGCCTGGGCGCCGTGGAAGTCCGACCGGTCCGTGACTGGGACCGCTATTTCGCCGGGCGTTGAGCCCGGTTCTGTCCGTGCAGCCGACATCGGGAGGATGTGATGCTCAAGTGGATTGCGTTGGTGGTGGTATTGGCCTTGGCGGTGGTTCTGGTGCTGGCGGCGAATCGGCCGGGCACCTTCCGCGTGGAGCGCAGCGCGTACATCCAGGCGCCGCCAGAGGAGGTCCAGGGCTATATCGAAGACTTCCACCAGTGGCCGCGCTGGTCGCCCTTCGAGAAGCTCGACCCGGCCATGCAGCGCACCTTCTCCGGTGCCGAGCAAGGGCGTGGGGCGGTGTACGCCTGGGCAGGCGACGGCAAGGCCGGGGCTGGGCGGATGGAAGTCGTCGAGATCGACCCCGGCCGCCGCGTGACCATCGCGCTGGAGTTCCTCAAGCCGTTCAAGGCCAGCAATACCGCGGAATTCACCCTGGCGCCGCGTGACGGCGGCACCGAGGTGACCTGGGCGATGTTCGGCCCGGTGCCCTTTGTGGCGAAGGTCATGCACCTGTTCTTCGACGTGGACAGCATGGTCGGCAAGGACTTCGAGGCGGGCCTGGCCAGCCTCAAGGGGCTGGCCGAAAAGAGCTGATTCCACCCGCAGCCAACCGTGGAGGTGAGCCATGTGCCCACTGTGCG
This sequence comes from Pseudomonas sp., assembly GCF_002796985.1. Classification (GTDB taxonomy): domain Bacteria; phylum Pseudomonadota; class Gammaproteobacteria; order Pseudomonadales; family Pseudomonadaceae; genus Pseudomonas. The sequence continues at coordinate 252,905 of NZ_PEKX01000007.1, forward strand.
TATCGACCCTGACGCTGGCGGTCACCAGCGTCCTTTCCGCCGGCGGCGTCAGCGCATTCGCCGTCACCCGCCTGCGCGGCAAGCGCCGCGCCCGGCCCAACGAGCAACGGGAGCGCCCCCAGGAGCGTGCGACATGAAACTGGCCAATCAGGACTTTCCAAGAGTCGTCTCCCCGGCCGCCTGGCGACAGGCGCGCCTGCGCCTGCTGGAGCAGGAGAAGGCCGCCACCCACGCCCGCGACGCGCTCAACGCCCAGCGTCGCGAGCTGCCGGTGGTGCGCATCGACAAGGACTACCGCTTCGAGGGTGCGCACGGCCCGCTGCGCCTGCTCGATCTGTTCGACGGCCGGCCGCAGCTGATCGTCTACCACTTCATGTTCCACCGCGACTCGGGGCTGGGCTGCGAGGGCTGTTCCTATCTGATCGACAACCTTGGCCGGCTGGAGCACCTGCATGCCCGTGGCACCACCTTCGCCATGGTGTCCCGCGCGCCGCTGGAGGAGATCGCGCCGTTCCGTACCCGCATGGGCTGGCAGTTTCCCTGGTATTCGTCGTTCGGCAGCGACTTCAACTACGACTTCCACGTCAGCGTCGACGAGTCGGTCGCCCCGGTGGAATACAACTATCGTGACAAGGCGGAGCTGGAGCGCCTCGGCCAGGACTACCACGTGCGTGGCGAGCAGCCGGGCATGAGCGTGTTCCTGCGCGATGGCGACCAGGTCTTCCACAGCTACTCGACCTATGGTCGGGGGCTGGAGGCGCCGCTGTTCACCTACCACCTGCTCGACCTCACCCCGCTGGGACGTGGCGAAGGCTGGGGCGGCATGCCCGATTACCAGGGCAAGGGCATGAACTGGACGCGCTTCCACGACGACTACGACGAAGCCTCGCCACCGCACAGCTGCTGCGGTTCCTGATCCGACCCGGTTGCCACGAGGAGGAATTCCCGATGACTGCTGCCGAACAAAACGCTACCCACGGCGAACTGCACGCACTGCTGGAAAGCTGGCTGAAATCCGTGCTCGCCGCTGACGTAGAGGGCATCACCCGCCACTACACCCGCGACATCCTCGCCTTCGATGCGGTGAAGCAACTGCAGTTCAAGGGCGTCGAGGCTTATGCCAGCCATTGGCGCGCCTGCACGCAAATGTGCAAGGAGACCACCTTCGAGATACACGAGTTGAGCTTCGAGGGCGGCGGCGAGACGGCCTTCGGGCACTACCTGGCGTACTGCGGCGGCACCGACGACAAAGGCCAGCACAACGCCTCCTGGGCGCGGGTGACCGTTTGCCTGCGGCGCGAGGGCGGGCAGTGGAAGATCGCCCATGAGCACTTCTCGATTCCCTTCGACCCGGCGACGGGGCAGCTGTTGTTCGATGCCAAACCCTGACCTCGGCCTCTGCTCGAACCCTGGCCTGGACCTCGACTTGTAGGAGCGAGCTTGCTCGCGAAACTCGCTTGGCACCGATGGAGTCAGGCGGTTCGCGAGCAAGCTCGTTCCTACGAAAAGCCGCACCTGTCGACCTCGGCTTCCACCACACGGCCCCTTCGCGGGGCGCGCAATGCCTGGGTCCAACTTCCCGGCCCGACGAAACACGCTGCAACGATCCCCCCGTCGCATCCGTCCGACCACCTCCCGTCTTGAAGGGAATGCGTGCAGGATAGGCAGACCCTTTCCCCGCCAAGGATCTTCGGCCCATGCACGACTACGCCTCCCAGCCCCTGCGCGACGTGGTGGACGAGGTCTATCGCCGTGAATCGCGTCGGGTGCTGGCCACGCTGATTCGCCTGCTGGGCGATTTCGACCTGGCCGAGGAAGCGCTGCACGAAGCCTTCGTCGCCGCCGTCGATCAGTGGCGGCGCGATGGCGTGCCGGCCAACCCGCGCGCCTGGCTGGTCTCCGCCGGGCGCTTCAAGGCCATCGACGGCCTGCGCCGGCGTTCGCGCTTCGATGCGTCCCTGACGCAGATTGCCGAGCAGTTGGAAATCGACGCGCAATCGGTGGAGGAACTGGCCGACGAAAGCGTCGAGGACGATCGCCTGCGGCTGATTTTCACCTGCTGCCACCCGGTGCTGCCGGCGGACTCGCAGGTGCCGCTGACCCTGCGCGAGGTCTGCGACCTGAAGACCGAGGAAATCGCCCGCGCCTATCTCGCCACGCCCTCGACCATCGCCCAGCGCATCGTTCGCGCCAAGGCGAAGATTCGCGATGCGCAGATTCCCTACCAGGTCCCGGAGGCTGCCGAATTGCCCGAGCGCCTGGCCAGCGTGCTGCGGGTCATCTACCTGGTGTTCAACGAAGGCTACTCGGCCTCGGCCGGCGACTCGCTGACGCGCCAGGATCTCTCCACCGAGGCCATCCGCCTCGGCCGGCAATTGCTGGAGCTACTGCCAGAATCCGAAGTGATGGGCCTGCTGGCACTGATGCTGCTGCACGAGTCGCGGCGCGAGGCGCGTACCGCCGAGGATGGTGAACTGGTGCTGCTGGAAAGCCAGGACCGTTCACGCTGGAGTCGCGCGCTGATCGAAGAGGGGCAGCAGCTGATCACGGCGGCGTTGGCCACCCGCCGAGTCGGCCCCTACACGCTGCAGGCCGCCATTTCTGCCGTCCACGCAGCGGCCCCGGACATGGCGGGTACCGACTGGGCGGAAATCGTTGGCCTCTACGACCTGCTGCTGGCGATGCAGCCATCGCCAGTGATCGAGCTCAATCGCGCCGTGGCCCTGGCCATGCGTGACGGCCCCGCAGCGGGGCTGGCGCAGGTGGACGCCATCCTCGCTCGTGGCGAACTGCAGGATTACCACCTGGCCCACGCTGCCCGTGCGGATTTCTGCCGGCGTCTGGGGCTCCGCGAGGCGGCGCGTGAAGCCTACGGGCGGGCACTGGAACTGGCGAAGCTGGAACCGGAGCGACGCTTCCTCGAACAGCGGATTCGCGACCTGGATGAAGTAGCAGGCGATTGATTGGCACTGCAACATCGAGCTGCCAGACTGTCCGACTGTCTTGCCCCGAACGCCGCCCATGACCGAGCCAACACCGCGCGACTCCCTCTGGACCGTCTTCCTGATTTTCCTGCGCCTGGGCCTGACCTCCTTCGGTGGGCCGGTGGCGCATCTGGGTTATTTTCGCGAGGAGTTCGTGCGCCGCCGGCGTTGGCTGGACGAGTCGCACTACGCCGATCTGATCGCCCTCTGCCAGTTCCTCCCCGGCCCCGCCAGCAGCCAGCTGGGCATGGCGCTGGGGGCTTTGCGCGCAGGGCAGTGGGGCGCGCTGGCGGCGTGGGTAGGTTTCACCCTGCCGTCGGCCCTGCTGATGCTGCTGGTCGCCCTGGGCCTGTCGCGTCACGGGCAATGGTTGCCGGCTGGGGCGCTGCACGGGCTGATGCTGGTATCGGTCGCGGTGGTGGCCCATGCCGTGTGGGGGATGGCCAAGTCGCTGTGCCCGGACTGGCAGCGCCAGGGGCTGATGATCCTGGTGACCGCCGTGGCGTTGCGCTGGCCCGGTGTGGTCGTGCAATTGCTGGTGATCCTCGCGGCCGCGCTGATCGGCATGGTCTGGCTGCAGTCATCCGCTGCGAGCGGCTCTGGGATCCAAGGCCCTGAGACATCCCGTCGCCGGGGTGGCTTCTACCTGCTGCTGTTCTTCGTGCTGCTGGTGTTTCTGCCTTTGCTGGCGGCAGCATCGCAGGCACCTTGGCTGGCGCAGTTCGACGCCTTCTACCGGGTCGGCAGCCTGGTCTTCGGAGGCGGGCATGTGGTATTGCCGCTGTTGCAGAGCGCGGTGGTCGAGCCCGGCTGGGTCGATGCGCAGAGCTTCCTTGCCGGCTACGGTGCGGCCCAGGCGCTGCCGGGGCCGCTGTTCACCTTCGCCGCCTTCCTCGGCGCAACCATGGCCGAACCGGGCGGGGCCGCCGGGGCGCTGCTCTGCCTGGTGGCGATCTTCCTGCCGTCCTTCCTGCTGGTACTGGGCGCCTTGCCGTTCTGGGAAAACCTGCGCCGCCTGCGTCGTCTGCGCGCGGCACTGGCCGGGGTGAACGCCGCCGTGGTCGGCCTGTTGCTGGCGGCGCTGATCCACCCCATCGGCAGCGAAACCATTAGCGGCCTGCTCGACATTACCGTCGTCGCGCTAGCCTTCGGGGTGCTGCTCAGCGGCCGGGTTCCGCCCTGGACGCTGGTGCTGCTGGGAGCGCTGGGCGGAGGCTTGGCCGGGGCGCTCTAGAGGCTGCTGACCAGGTGCCCGCCGTCCACGGCCAGCACCGCGCCGGTCATGAAGGCGCCGGCATCGCTGGCCAGTAGCAGGAACGGGCCTTCCAGTTCCTGCAACTGGCCGAGGCGGCGCATCGGCACCGTGTCGCGGATGTAGGCCTGGCCCTTGTCGCTGTCGAAGTAGGCGTCGTTCATTTCCGTCTTGAAGTAGCCCGGTGCGATGGCATTGACCCGCACGTTGTAACGCGCCAGCTCCAGCGCCAGGGATTTGCTCAGTTGCACCACGCCGGCCTTGGCCGCGCAGTAGTGGCTGTAGCCGCCGCCCACGCGCAGGCCGAGGATCGAGGCGATGTTGACGATGCTGCCACCGCGCCCGGCCTTGGCCAGGCGTTGCGCCGCGCACTGGGCAACGCGCCAGACGCCGTCGAGGTTGGTCGAGAGCATGGTGCGCCAGTCCTCCTCGCTGACCTCCAGCGCACGCTGGCCATTACCGATACCGGCGTTGTTGAGTACCACTTCGACCACACCGAACTGCGCCTCGGCGCTGTCGAAGGCAGCTTCCACGCTGGCGCGATCGGTCACGTCCAGCGCCACGGCATGGGCTTCGCCACCGTCGGCACGGATCGCTTCGGCCAACTGCGCCAGCCGCTCGGTACGCCGTGCCGCAAGTACCACGCGGGCGCCAGCACGGGCGGCCACCCGCGCCAGGTGTGCGCCGATGCCGCTGGAGGCTCCGGTGACCAGTACGGTCTTGCCGGCAAGGGAAAAGAGGTCGTTGCTCATGGCTGCACCTTGTTCATCAGAGCGAATTCGCTGACCGCCAAGGTTAGCCCGAGGCGCTCTCAAGGGCGTGCAGGGTGCGCCATTCGCAGTACGAATGATGCGGGAGCGGCTGGCTTCTCGCGGGGAGAACTGTGTCTGGACTTCCCCCTCACCCCAGCCCTCTCCCTCAGGGAGAGGGAGCAGGCTGTGCCGGCTGATGCCTTGGTTTCATCCTGCTACGAATGGTCCCCTCTCCCTCTGGGAGAGGGTTAGGGTGAGGGCAGATCCGAGCACGGAAATACCCTGCAGAAGCGCGCCATGCAGTTGGCTTGTCGTCGCGGGGAACACCAAAGAAAAAGCCCGGCGGATGCCGGGCTTTTTCATGACGCGGGAAGCGAATCAGGCAGCGAGTGCGCGAGTCTGCTTCTTCTTCACCTGTGCGCGGCAAGCATCGCCGAACGCCTGGAAGATCTTCACCGAGTCGGGGTTCTTCGCCGCCTGCCATTCCGGGTGCCACTGCACTGCGAAGAGGAAGGAGGGAAGGGTCGGGGCGTGGATGGCTTCGACCAGGCCGTCTTCGGCGTGGGCGATGGCTTCGATGCCCTTGCCCAGGTTCTTCAGGCCCTGGCCGTGCAGCGAGTTGACGCGGATCTCGTCACCCAGCAGCTTCTGCAGCCAGCTGCCCGCTAGCGGGCGAACGCCGTGGGCCGGGCTGTACTGTACGTCGACCGGGTCTTCGGAGTTCTCGCGATGGTCGTTGAAGCCGGGCTCGGCGTAGACCTTCTGGTAGATATCGCCGCCCAGGGCCACGTTGATTTCCTGCATGCCGCGGCAGATGCCGAAGATCGGCAGGCCACGCGCGATGGCGGCCTTGATCAGCGGGATGTCGAAGTTGTCGCGGTCCTTGTCCTGGCCCTTGCCGGGAGTTTCATTCTCCTGGCCGTACAGGCTCGGATCGATGTTGCTGCCGGCGCCGGTCAGGTACACGCCGTCGGCCATGTCCAGGTATTGCTCGAGGTCTTCGATGCCGCAGCAGGTCGGTACCAGCACCGGCACGCAATCGGACTGTTCGACCAGGGGCACGATGTATTTGTGCGTCATGACCTGATAGTCGTGGCCTTTGCGCTCTTGGCTGCCCATGGACATCAGGACGACAGGTTTACGGAGGGTCTGTTTCTTGTTGCCAATGTTGCTGTTGGACATATGTCACCTTTGGATGGGCTGCAGCCCATCGATTTTGTGCAGGCGCGCAGCTGGAGGGCGCGCTACCTGAGGTTTCGAGCACTGCCGAGAGCGCACAGAAGGCGATGATTCCCGGTCGAAACCTGCCTACCAGCCTGCCAGAGCCGTTAAATATGTCAAACGAATTCGGTGAAGGGCGTCAAAAATAATGGCCGAAATCCTGTCTTACAATTATTTCAACTAATTGTTTTTAAAGGATTTTTGTAAATATCCAAGCGTGCTGAAAAGTCCATTATTTAAAACGCCTGGTCATAATGGTGAAAAATTCCGCACACTTTTTCACGGCGGCCGTTCAGGATCGGCAACGCCCGCGCCGGGCGGCGCGCTCTGCCTCGCGGGTTTGCCTTCAGTGGCACTCGATGCGGTTACGGCCGTTCTGCTTGGCCCGGTAGAGCGCAGTGTCGCTGCGCGAGAGGCCGGCCTCGGCGGACGCGTCGGCGGCGTCCAGCGCGGCAATGCCAATGCTGATGCTCAGCGGGATACGCTGGCCGCCCTGCGTCAATGGCTGCTCCAGCAATTGCTGCTGCAGGCGCTGGGCGAATACCTGTGCGCTGGCGATATCGGCATCGCCCAGCACCACGGCGAACTCCTCGCCGCCCATGCGTCCGGCGAAGTCGACGCGGCGGATGGCGCGCCCGAGGATGCTGGCGAAGTGGCGCAGGGCTTCGTCACCCACGGCGTGGCCCCAGCGGTCGTTGATCGACTTGAAGTGGTCGATGTCGCACATCAGGATCGCCGCGTTGCGTTCGATGCTGCGCTGCACTCGGCCCAGTTCGGCCTCGATCAGGTGCATGAAGTGGCCGCGATTGGGCAACTGGGTGAGATAGTCGGTGGTCGCCAGCAATTGCAGTTCGGCTTCGATGCGCTTGCGTTCGGTGATGTCGGTGATGAAGCCGTGCCAGATCAGGCTGCCATCGGCCTGGCGCTTGGGATGGGCGTTGCCCTGGCGCCAGAACGTGCCGCGGCCGGCGATCTGCACCCGGTATTCGTGACGCCAGGGTTGCATCTGTGCAGCGGAGGCTTCCAGCGAGGCGAGGCAGGCCGGCAGGTCCTCGGGATGGACCAGGTCGCGCAGGACCACGGAGTCATGGCGCATCTGTTCGGCCGGTACGCCGTAGATGTCCAGCACCCCCGCGCTGACATAGGGGAAGGTGCCGGTGCCGTCGGGCAGACGGCGGAACTGGAAGACCATGCCGGGGATTTCGTTGGTCAGGTCGGTGAGCAGTTGCACGCTTTCGCGCAGTTGCTCGGCCATGCCCCGCAGGGCAGTGATGTCGGTGGTGGTGCCGAGCATGCGCAGGGCATTACCGGCGGCATCACGCTCCACCACCTTGCCGCGGCTGCAGACCCAGAGGTAATGGCCGTCCTTGTGCTGCAGGCGGTGCTCCACCTCGTAGGCCTCGGTGTGGCCATCGAAGTGGTTGCGCATGCTGCTCTGCACGTACTCGAGGTCGTCCGGGTGCACGCGGGTGTAGGCGTCTTCGATGCGGCTGCCGATCTCGTCCTCGGCATAGCCCAGCAGGGATTTCCAGGCGCTGGAGTAGTGGATCTGGCCGGTGGGCACGTGGCGGTCCCAGATGCCGGTGCCGCTGCCGTCCACTGCCAGGGCCGTGCGCCTTTCGCTTTCCTCCTGTGGTGCACGGGCGCGATCGAGGAGGGCTTCACCCAGTTCCAGCACATCGGCCAGCAAGGTTTGCTGCGGCGGGCTGAGTACCTTGTTGCTGCCGCTGAGCAGCAGCAGGCGCGCCTGGGGAAAGCCTTCCGGGTCGCGCAGTGTCTCGCAGGCGAGCAGGTGCAGGAGCTGGCCCTGGTGGCTCAGGGGGCTGGAGGCGGCGTTGAGGGTGAGCAGGGTGGCCAGGGAGAGCGCACCGGCGCCATCGATGCCGAGTTGGCCGAGCAACTGACCGCTCAGGTCGATAAGCAGGACGGCACAATCGCCGCCTGCCTGGCGGGCGAGACGCAGCAGGCCGTCATATCGCCCGTACTCCTTTACCGCAGGATTACTGGAAGTTCGCATCCGATAGCAGCTTCTTCAACGGAGGATGGGCGTAGTTCTTGGTTGCGGTCCGCGCCAGAGGTGCGGCGGGAGGACGCAGGTGGCTTTATGAAATCACGGGCGGGTCCGTGGCCACAATCTCCGCTTGCGATACGGGCGACGAGCGTGCATCTCCGGGAACCCGATGAACCGGTGCCCGGCGAGTTGGGGGCATCAGTTGACCAGTTGATCGATCAGCACGGCATTGGTGTAGATCAGGCTGCCGTCGCTGGCGCGGTGGCCGACCAGGTGGAACTGGCCGCGGTGTTCGGTGCCGCTCAGGTACACACGGAACATGCAGTCGGCCAGCGGTCCGTAGCCTTCGGGCATGTGCAGCTCGAGGGTGTCGGGGTTGGCGTCGACCATCATTTCCCGTTGGCCGTTTTCCTGCAGGTAGACCTCGGCCTGTTCCAGGTGAAGCCGGTCGTCGGCGGTCAGGTAGAAACGGATGTCTTCCAGCGGCGTGGGCTTCTGTTCGGCGGTCGTCTTGCACCAGCCTTCGAGGGTCATTGCGCTCATGGTGGGGAGCCTCCTGGGTTCGCGGGCGGGATTAGCGTGCCGTCGGAGAGTTGGACTGCCGCGTCAGAAGGTTCGATCACTTTTTGTTCGGATGCTTATTTGAGCGATAAATCCCGAGCATAAAAAAAGCCGCTCCAGGGGAGCGGCTCGAAGGACGTCGAAGGAGCAATCACAATATCAACGTCAGGAGTTGTCTTCCGCACGGAAAGTGCGGAAGCGGGAAGATGGGGTCATTCTAGAAAGTTGTCCCGCCGGGATAAACCGTGATTCCGGGAAGAGACTTTCTGCACGGACGCAATAATCGTAGGGATACACGAAAACGCAGGGCAAACGTCCAGATGAATCTGAAAGTTTGCCCTGCGTAGTTATCCGCTCTGAATTACAGAATCGACAGCGGGTATTCGACGATCAGGCGCAGTTCGTTGTTGTCATCTTCTGCCTGGTCGGCGTTGGCGCGGTGGAAGGCCTGGCGCAGGCGGAAGGACAGGTCCTTGGCCGGGCCTGCCTGGACCACGTACTTGGCTTCCAGGTCGGTCTCGTGGTGGCTGCCATCTTCGCCGTAGCCATAGCCCAGGTACTGGCTGTCGGAGTCCATGTGGCTGCCGTCGATACCGGTACCGTTGATGTAGCGGGCCATGAAGCTCAGGCCCGGTACGCCGTAGGTGTCCATCGCCAGGTCGTAGCGGACTTGCCAGGAGCGCTCGCCCGGACCGTTGAAGTCGGAGTACTGCACGGAGTTGGCGAGGAAGATCGAGTCGCCGCCGGCGCCAGCGCCGTTGTCGCCGAAGCCGACATAGTCGAACGGGGTATCGCCGTGGACCTTCTGGTAGGCCAGGGTGACGGTGTGCGCCTGCAGGAAGGAGTAGGCGGTAGCCAGCGACCAGGTGGTGTTGCTGATCTCGCCGGCCTTGGCCTGGCCGTAGTCGTTGGTGCGGTAGATGTTGAAGTCGAAGCCCAGCGACTGGTCATCGGCGACCGGCAGCAGCCAGTTCACGTTGCCGTAGTACTGGCGCCAGATGTCTTCGAGTTCCGAGCCATACAGCGACACGCTCAGGTTGTCGGTGATGGCGTACTTGCCGCCCACGAAGTCGGCACTATTCGCCTCGACGTTTGCGTAGGTGGCATAGATGCCGCCATCGCGAGCGGTGGTGATCGGGCTGGTGCCGGAGGTGAAGTGGCCGGCTTCCAGGTCCAGGCCGTCGATCTCGCTGCTCAGCAGGTTGAAGCCCGAGGCGGTCTGCGGGATCAGGCGGGTGCCGCCGGCGGCGAACACCGGTGCGGTCGGTTGCATGTCGCCGAATTTCAGCTCGGTCTTGGAAATACGCACTTTCAGTGCGCCGCCGGCCTTGCCGTAGTCGTCGTCCGGCTTGCCATCGTTGCCCACCGGCAGGTTGCCGGTTCCGGCACGGCCACCGCCAGCGTCGAGCTTGATGCCCAGGTAGCCGAAGGCGTCCACGCCGAAGCCGACGGTGCCCTGGGTGTAGCCGGAGGAGAAGTTGGCCAGGAAGCCCTGGGTCCAGTCGCGGTTGTCGGCCCCGCCGTTCTTGCCGTCGTGGTCGTAGTACTGGTTGCGCAGCAGGACGTCGAGCTTGGCGTCCTCGACGAAGCCCTTGGCATCGGCCTGGTCGCTGACGAAGGGTTCGGCGCTGGCGAACTGGCTGGCGGCGGCGGAAACAGCGAGCACGATAGCGCTGCGTTTGAGGTGCTTCATGGATATTGCCCCTAGAGTCTTGGAGGACCGGCTCGGTGAAGTGCGTGAGAGCCGGACGTTTTTATAGGCAGGCACAATGAATCCGCTCCTGGATTAACCACGGCGGAAAGTCGCAGGAAGTTGCGTTGGCATTGTTGCGATGATCTTGGTATTTCGCTCTTCGCGAATGGCTCCAGACGCGAAAAGACGACGTCATAATGCCCAAAGAGTTCGCTGATTAAATAACGGATTATGAAAAGGTCTATGTCTCAAACTGTAATAATCCGGACTTTGGTCGAATTGAAATAAGTACTCGGTAAGTTGTGCGGCTAGAGGCAATGTCACTGTTCCCGGGGGCTGCGGGCACGGTGACATGGCGCGCGGCGGCGCGATGCGGCTAAGCTGCGCGACCTAGCCGCCGCACCCGTGCGGCGACGTGCCTCATTCACCGACAGCAGAGATTTGTCCCATGACGCCTACCTTCATCCCCGACGCGGACCCCGAATCCATTTCCTCCGACGTCGCCGGTTTCGGCGGCCTGCTGGTTTCCACGCAGATCCCCACCCGCGAGGACGGCAGCCTGGAACTGGGCGACATCAAGGCCCAGAGCGAGGCTACCCTGCGCAGCCTGCAGTTGGCCCTGGAAAAGGCCGGCAGCGGCCTGGACCACGTACTGCACCTGACCATCTACCTCACCAGCATGGCCGAGCGCGCCGCGTTCAACGAGGTTTACTGCCGCTTCTTCGCCAAGCCCTACCCGGTGCGCGCTGCCGTCGGTATCTCCGAGCTGGCGGTGGAAGGCATGAAGGTGGAAGTCACCGCCATCGCGGCCAAGCGCGCGAGCTGATCTCCGCGCCTTTGCTGGATCGGGCCGCATTGCGGCCCTTTCTTTATTTGTTCTGCTTCTTCGACCTGAGCGCGCCTCTGGTTCGCGAGCAAGAACTAGGCGTCCCCCTCGCTCCTACAGGTCCGCGCCACGCTGCTCTTCGTAGGAGCGAGCTTGCTCGCGAACGGCACCCGCTCCAGCCCTCCCGAATGTATTCCTTTGTATCTGTCGCTCCCTGAGCGGACACACGCATACAAAAGCCTCCCGTTGCCGATACGCCCGCGATACATCGCCAAGGCGAAATAGCCCTACCCGAACGACACGGCGCTTCGGGAGGGAATACCTCCAGCGCTGCGTTCCAGGGATTCGCCCTTGCGGCATGACCCGGCGCACCACGCGCCACAGCATCTGGAGAAGCACCATGACCCGTACCTCGAAAACCCAGCTTGGCCTGCTCGCTGTCGCCCTGGCCGGTGGCCTGAACCTGGCGTCCTCCGCCTTCGCCGTCGAAGCCCTGCCGCAGGGTTACCAATTGGCCTCCGCCGCCAAGGCCGGGGAGGGCAAGTGTGGCGAGGGCAAATGCGGCGCCGCCAAAGAGGCCAAGGCCAACCAGGGCGAAGGCAAATGCGGCGAAGGCAAATGTGGTGCCGACGGCGCCCAGGCCAAGGCCTCCGGCGCCGAGGGCAAGTGTGGTGAAGGCAAGTGCGGCGACGCCTCCTTCGCCCGCACCGATGCCGACCACGATGGCCGCGTCTCCCGCACCGAACTGCTGGCCGTGGCGCCCAAGGCCAGCGCCGAGTTCGACGCCATCGACGCCAACCACGACGGCTACCTCTCTGAGGCCGAGGTCTTTCAGTTCCGCAAGAACCAGTTCGACGCCAACGGCAAGCCGTTCCCGTCCGACCTGTACAGCAAGCTGAGCCAGGCCAGGAACTGAGCCAAGCCGCTACCTCCCCGCGCCATTGGCCGGGGAGGGCACCTCGCCCAAGGAGACCGCCATGAGCCCTGCCATTCCCCTGCAAGGAGCCGGCCTCGGCCTGCGCCGCGCGATGTTGCCCGACCTGCTGACCCTCGACGACCGCGCCGTGGACTTCCTCGAAGTCGCCCCGGACAACTGGATCGGCGTTGGCGGTAGCTACGGCGAAGGGCTGGCCCGCCTGGCCGAGCGCTTCCCGCTGTCCTGCCACGGCCTGTCGCTGTCGCTGGGCGGCCCGGAGCCGCTGGACCACATATTCCTCGGCCGCGTCCGCGCGTTCCTCGACCAGCACAACGTGCCGCTGTTCAGCGAGCACCTGAGCTACTGCTCCGACGAAGGCCATCTCTACGACCTGATTCCCATGCCCTTCACCGACGAGGCCGTGCGCCACATCGCCAGCCGCATCCGTGAAGTGCAGGACCTCCTCGGCCGGCGCATCGCTGTGGAAAACATCTCCTACTACGCCGCGCCCTACCAGGCGCTGAGCGAGATCGACTTTCTCCGCGCCGTGCTCAGCGAGGCCGACTGCGACTTGTTGCTGGACGTCAACAACCTCTACGTCAACGCCCACAACCACGGCTACGCCGCCGCCGGCTTCCTGGCCCGCGTACCGGCCGAGCGCGTCGTCTGCCTGCACGTCGCCGGCCACTACGACGAAGCGCCGGAGCTGAAGATCGACACCCACGGCGCCGCCGTGAGGGATGACGTCTGGAACCTGCTGGCCAGCGCCTACCAGCACCTGGGCAGCGTCCCGACGTTGCTGGAGCGCGACTTCAATCTGCCGCCGCTGGCCGAACTGCTCGGCGAGGTGGACACCATCCGCAGCCTGCAAGCGAGCGCGCGCCAACCGGAGGTGCGTCATGGCTGAGACCCTGCGCGAACAGCAATTGCGCATGACCCGCTACATCCGCGACCCGCAAGCCAACGAGCCGCCGCCCGGCATCGACGCGCGGCGCCTGGCGGTGTACCGGCAACTGTTCTTCGGCAACCTGCAAGCGTTGCTCGCCGGCAACTTCCCGGTGCTGCACGCCAGCCTGCCGCGCGAACAGTGGCAGGCGCTGACCGAGGACTTCTATGCCGGCTTCCGCTGCCAGACGCCGCTGTTCACCGAGGTGGCCGGCGAGTTCGTCGAATACCTGGATGGCCGCAGCGAGCAGCCCGGCTGGGTCGCCGAACTGGCGCACTACGAATGGATCGAAACAGCGCTGCTGCTCAGCGACAAACGTGAGCCGGCCCATGATCCGGACGGTGACCTGCTCGACGGCGTGCCACTACTCTCCAGTCTCGCCGCGCCGCTGGCCTATGCCTGGCCGGTCAGCCACCTCGGCCCTGAGCACATCCCGCTGCAAGCTCCGGCCGAGCCGACCCTGCTGCTGGCCCGTCGGGGTAGTGACCTGAAGGTGTACTTCTCGCGCCTGGCACCGCTGGCCCATGCTCTGCTGGTGTCGCTGCAACAGTGGCAGCTCACCGGTCGCCAACACCTCAAGGCGCTGGCGGAAATCGCCGGCGTCGAACCGGACGCCATCGAAGGGCAGGGCATTGCCCTGCTGCGCAGCCTGAAAGAACAAGGCGTGGTGCTCGGCACCCGCCCCAATTGCACCACTCCCCGCCGTCCCCCATTGGCTCGCCCCTGAGGGAGAAGCGTCATGCCCGATACCCTGGCAACCGTGATCTACACCGCCCATACCCATACCCATACCAGCGGCGGCCGCGACGGCCGCGGCCAGACCACCTATGTCTTTCTGGGCAACACCGCCGACGGCGGCTTCGTACTGGCCGCCCAGCTCACCGCGCACCTGCCGGGATTGGAGGCAGAGGACAAGGCGAAGCTGGTCGATGAAGCCCATCAGATCTGCCCGTATTCCAAGGCATCGCGCGGCAATATCGAGGTTGGGTTCGTTATTCCCTGACTGATCCTTCGTCCACAGCGCAGCCCGTGCACCTTCATCGGTGTGCGGGCTTTTGCTTTTTGTAGGAGCGAGCTTGCTCGCGAACCCGCCCCGCTTCGGAGTCGTCGGTGAATCCGTTCGCGAGCAAGCTCGCTCCTACAGTTTTGGCCCATCTCGGTTGTCTGGATCGAACCCGTAGGGCGAATAACGCCACAGGCGTTATCCGCCATCCATTTCACATTCACAATGAATGCGCCGGCCGATGTATCGGTGGTGGATAACCGCGCACGGTTATGCACCCTACGGCTACATAGCTCGCCGACGTCCTGCATATTCATACGCTGCGTCTTCATTGACCTTCCCAAGGCCAGTCCGTGCCGTTGCTCAGCCGCTCCACAGAGCGTTCCCGCAGACAAACAAAAACGCCCTCTCCAAAGGAGAGGGCGTCGCTGGTAAATCAGACGAATCGCTAGCTGATCAGACTGTCCGCGAAGCGCCCAGGAAGCGCCCCACCAGCCCATCCACACTCAGTGCTCCCGCCCCCTTCAACACCAGCGGCACCAACGCCACCAGGTAGATCAGCGGCAGTTTGTAGTTGCCAAAACCATGGTCGGTGATCGAGTAGCCCTGGGCCAGTTCCGCCAGGCTCGACCACTGCGCCGGCCAGTGCACCGCAGCGATGGCGACGAGGGTCACGACGATCAGCGAGGCCGAGGCGAAGCGGGTGGCCAGCCCCAGGAGCAGCAACACCGGCGCGATCAGCTCGGCCCACATCGACACCTGCCAGTCGAAGCCGGCGGAGAAGTGGTTGAAGGGGAAGGGGAAGCTGGCGTGGATCTGTTCGAACCAGTTGTCGCCGTGCCATTTCTCCAGGCCCGATTCGAAGAACTCCCAGGCCAGGAACAGCCGTAACGGAATGTCCCAGCCCCAGGTGGCGAGGCGGTCGAGTTGCTCGAAAGCGGCTTTGATCGGGTTCAGGGTCAGCAGGGTCATGGTGCACCTCGTGGGTAATGTTGTGGGCAATTGGTCGTGGGCAAGGCGGGGGCGGCCGGGCGATGGCTTGGCCCCGCGGCGGAGGAGCTCGATATCAGGCGTTCGGTAGCGCGGGGCGTGCGCTACGGCGCAGGTGCGCGGCCAGCTTGGCGATGAGCTTGAAGACGATGGCGCTGAAGATCAGGCCGAAGCCCAGCGGGTACCAGGAGCCCATCGGCAGGCGCTTGTAGAACGACAGGAAGAACACCCCGGCGATCACCCAGGTGCCGGTGCTGTGCAGGCCCTTCCAGAGGCGGGCGCCGAGCAGCTTCACCGCGTAGGAGAAGGAGGTGATGGTCAGCAGGATGATGAACAGGTAACCGACCGAGCCGGGAATATTCGCGGCGGCGCTGCGGCCGTGCCAGAAGGTCTCGGGGAAGAACTTTACGTAGAGGATGATCAGCACCGCGTGCACGGCATGGGAAAAGGCAAAAGCCAGGCCGAGGAAGCGTCGCTCACGCAGCAGGCCACGGGTGAGGTCGCTCGGCACCAGCGCTGCCAGGGACGAGGCGAGGAAAGTGGCGAGGAACAGCGCGAAGGAGGTGCGGGCGGTGACGCGGATCGAACTGCGCAGCGCTTCCACCCATTGCGGCTGGGCCCACAGGGCCAGCGCGGCGGCGATCAGTACCAGCAGCGACAACAGGGAAAACAGGCGCCAGCCATGCAGGCGGGCAGGTTCGGCGGGACGATTCATGGCGGGCTCCTTTGGGGAACGCGGCGGGCGGCGTGCCGCCGCTGTTCGTGGAGCCATCTTGTCGACGGGCCTTATCCCGGATGTGTCCGGGGAAGGCCGTCTTGTATCTCTCTGTACATTATCGGGCGGGCGGCAGTTCCAGCTGCACGCACAGCCCGCCGCTGGCGCGGTTGGACAGGGTCAACGTACCGCCCAGTGCCTGGCTCAGCTGCTGGGCGATCGCCAGCCCCAGGCCGGTGCCGCCGGTGCTGCGGTTGCGCGAGCTTTCCACCCGGTAGAAGGGTTTCACCACTTCGCTCAGCTCATCCTCCGGAATGCCCGGGCCGTCGTCGAGCACACGAATATACACAGCGCCCCGGGCATCGCGCTCGACTTCCACCTGGGCGGAACCGCCGAATTTCAGGGCGTTGTCCACCAGGTTGGTGAGCACCCGGCGCAGCGCGTGGGGGCGGGTTTCCAGCACGGCGTTGCTATTGCCGTGCAGCTCCACGGCCTGGCCGCTGTCCTGGTAGTCGAGAACGAGGCTGTCGAGGAAGGCGTCGAGGTTGACCTTCACCGCCGCCTCGCTGGCGCCGTCCATGCTGCGCGCGTAGGCCACGCCTTCTCGGACCAGGTGCTGCATCTCCTCCAGGTCGTTCCACAGGCGTTCGCGCTCGGGCGAGTCGTCCATCTGCTCGACGCGCAGCTTCATCCGCGTGATGGGCGTCTGCAGGTCATGGGAGATGGCGGCGAGCAGTTGCATGCGCTCCTTGAGGTAGGAGCCGATACGCCCCTGCAGCGCGTTGAAGGCGCGGGCGGCGTAGATAACTTCGCTGGGGCCGCGCTCGTCCAGTTCTGGCGCCGGGGCATCCGGGTCGAGATGGTCGACGGCTTCGGCCAGTTGCGTCAGCGGGCGAATCGCCAGGCGCACGGCGATCCAGGTGCAGAACAGCAGCAGCGCCAGTTGCACGATCAGCACCCAGGGCAACCATTGCGCCACGGGCACGCCCTTGGGCGTTACGTCGATGGTCAGCGGGCTGCCGTCCTTGAGTTTAAGGTGCACCTGGAAGTGCGGGATGGCACCGGGAATAGTCTCGAAGCGCAGTGGGTAGCGCGGCCCGACGACATCGGCGATAGACATGGCGGCCATCGGCGCCTGCGCCATGTTCATCGGCTCGCCGGGCTGGCCTTCACTGAGCAGGTAGCGGTAATTGGGCCGTTGCACCATGGGCAGCCAGGCTTCGCGCTCATCTTTGGGCATGCGGTCGAGCAGGGCGACGGCGGTGCTGACGTCGGTCTCCAGGTTGCCCAGCATCATGTTGCGCGCGCTCTGGTAGCGCTCGTAGAACTGCGAGCAGAACGACAGGCTGTAGGCGAACACCAACCCGGCGAGGAAGATCAGCGCCAGGCGCGCGGCCAGCGTGCGTGGCCAGTGCAGGACGGATTTCATTCGTTGGGCTCGATCAATTCGACGGCCAGGGCGAAGACATAGCCCTCGCTGCGCACCGTCTTGATGTAGGCCGGCTCGCGGGCGTCATCCAGCAGGCGCTGGCGCAGGCGGCTGACCAGCAGGTCGATGGAGCGGTCGAAGATATCCGCCTCACGGCCCTGGGTGAGGTTCAGCAGTTGTTCGCGGCTGAGCACGCGCTGCGGGTGATCGACGAACACGCGCAGCAGGCGGTATTCGGCGCCGCTCAGGGCGACCAGGGTGCCGTCCTCGTCCAGCAGGTGGCGCGCGGTGGTGTCCAGCTTCCAGCGGCCGAAGCCGATCAGCCGGCTCGCCTCGCTGACCTGCAGGTTCGGCGGCAGCATGCGGGTACGGCGCAGCACGGCGTTGATCCGTGCCAGCAGTTCGCGGGCGGAGAAGGGCTTGGTGAGGTAATCGTCGGCGCCCATTTCCAGGCCGATGATGCGATCGGTCTCGTCGTTGCGCGCGGTGAGCATCAGCACCGGGGTGGACCTGTGCTTGCCCACGCGCAGCTCGCGGCACAGCTTCAGGCCGTCGTCGCCGGGCATCATGATGTCGAGGACGATCAGGTCGACCGAGTTGCCGTCGAGGAAGGCGCGCATCTGCCGACCGTCCGCCGCCAGGCTCACGCGCAGGCCGTTCTTCTTCAGGTAGTTGCCGACCAGCTCGCGGATCTCGCGGTCGTCGTCGACGATCAGTACGTGATCGACATGGTCCATGCCGGTGCCTCGTTTGTGGTGGGTTGAAGCGAGTTTATAGCGCCACGCTACGCTTGCCTGCCGCGCTTTGTATTCCACTGTATCTACGGCCGCCGCCGATACCCGGCGCGGCAAACCCGGGCCTTGCGCGACACAAGCCCGATACCTCCTGAACGTGAAATGGGCACCAACGGCGAGGCATACAGCCCTCGCCGGCCAAACCCGACACAGGACAGGAGAACCACCATGAAAGCCATCCAGCTCGCCAACGCTTGCCTTTTCGCTGCCGTTGCCGCCTTCGCCAGCTTCGGCGCCCAGGCTGCCGACTCGCAACCCGCCGAGCAGTACCACTACGGCCAGAAACTGGACGTGAAGCGCGTCCTGGCCATCCACGAAGATAGCGCCTCGCCCTTCGACTGCGGCATCGTCAACGCGCGCATGGACTACCTGGATTCCAATGGCCAGCCGCACAGCCTGGCCTATCGCAAGTTCGCCACCGACTGCAACGAAGGCGGCTGATTCCCCTTGGCCCCGGCCAAGGACGGCCGCGGCGTTTATCCCCAGCGTGACCCCCACGGGCCGATGGCCCATCGAGGTGCCCATGTTGCTCGTCGCCTTTCTCGGCGGGGTGCTGACCCTGCTCAGCCCCTGCATCCTTCCCGTACTGCCCTTGCTATTGCAGCGCGCCGGCGGCCCGGCGTGGTCGCCGTGGGTCACGCTGCTCGGCCTGGCCAGCGGCTTCGCCGTGCTGGCGAGTCTGGCGACCGTGTCCAGCAACTGGGTGATCGCCGCCAGCGAATGGGGCCGATACTTTGCCCTCGTGCTGCTAGCGGTTTCCGCCGTTGCGTTGCTCTGGCCGCGCTTCAGCGACTGGCTGGCCAAGCCCTGGGCGTGGATCGGCGACCGCCTGCAGGGCGAATCCCGCCGCCTGCCGCCGGCGCTTTCTACCTGGGTGCTGGGCTTCGCTGCCGGACTGCTGTGGGCGCCCTGCGCTGGGCCGGTGCTGGGGCTGATTCTCTCCGGCGCCATGCTGCAAGGGCCGAGTGCGCAGACCAGCCTGCTGCTGTTCGCCTACGGTCTGGGTAGTGCCACGGTGCTGGGTGTGGTGCTCTTCGCCGGTCGCCGGCTGATGCAGCACCTGCGGCCGCGCATGGCCGTCATCGAAGGACTGCGCCGCGCCACCGGCGTGCTCGCCCTGCTGGCGGTGGTCGGTATCGCCAGCGGCACCAGCGCGCAACTGGCTTCCGGCAGCTCATCCACGCTGGTGAACAGCCTGGAACGCAAGGTCGTCGACGGCGTGCCTGCGCTCATCGCAAAACTGATGCCCGGCGACATGGCCCACGGCGCCGAACGCCTGCCCGACCTCGGCCCGGCTCCGGAACTGCAAGGCGCGGTGGAGTGGATCAACAGCCCCGAACTGAACCTGCGCGATCTGCGCGGCAAGGTAGTGCTGGTCGACTTCTGGACCTACGACTGCATCAACTGCCAGCACAGCCTGCCGTACGTGAATGCCTGGGCGAAGAAGTATGCGGACCAGGGCCTGGTGGTGATCGGCGTGCACACCCCGGAATACCCCTTTGAACGCGTGCCGGCCAACGTCCGCGAAGCGGTGAAGCAGCACGACATCCACTACCCCGTGGCGCTGGATAACCAGTACCGCCTCTGGAACGCCTTCGCCAACCAGTACTGGCCGGCGCACTACTTCATCGACGCCCAGGGGCGAGTTCGCCACCTGTCGATCGGCGAGGGCGGGTACGAGGAGCAGGAGCAGGTGATTCAGGCGTTGTTGAAGGAGAGGGATGGGGCGAAGGTTGGGGCCTGAGTGAAGGGGCGGATGGCGCATCCGCCCCTTCTTATTTTCTGCTGCCGGCGGGCCTTGCTTGCAGCTCTACTCCCAGTGCCCGCATGACCTTCATCACCGTCTCGAAGCGCGGCTTGGCGCCCGGCGTGAAGACCTTGTAAAGGCTCTCCCGGCCTAGACCCGAGTCATTGGCGATCTTGGTCATCCCACGCGCCTTGGCGATGTTGCCGATGGCCAGCAGCAACTCATCGGGATCGCCGTCAGCCAGGACCTGGGACAGGTATTCGGCGATGACTTCCTCGTTGTCCAGGTAGTGGCTGGTGTCGAAGTCGCTCAGTTCGATGGTCATTCAATGGCTCCCGCCAGCTGCTGCGCCAGCTTGATATCCCGCTGCTGGGAAGACTTGTCCCCGCCACACAGCAGCAGGATCACCACATCGCCACGGCGCGTGAAGTACACGCGATAGCCAGGACCGATATCCAATCGGATTTCCGATACACCAATACCTACTGACCGGAAATCGCCGAAGTGACCTGATCGGACACGGTCCAGACGACGTAGGATTGCGACTTTCCCACGGGCATCCCGAAGTCCGGAGAGCCAGTGATCAAACTGGGCAGTTTGCTTGAGTTGGTAGGTCATGCGGTGACTGTATCCAGAAGGATACGCTTAGGCGATGCTGTTTGCAGCTGAAAAATGATTTCCTGATGGGGAGCGTTCCGTGGCGGTTGTGGGCAGTTTCTGAGGGCTTAAATTCCCGCTCAGAAACATACATCGCTCGGCAGTCTGTTTCAGTAGCGCACCCATGTGGTTGGCCTACTTGTCGAGTGCATTCGGCTGCTCTTGTTCGATATCCGCACAGCGCATATTGCGGATAAAGCTTCACCTACGGCCATCCGGAGTACCGCGCGGTGGCGTGCTGGTTGTCGGACGAAGTGATCCCACTGCTGCGCGATCAGGGGCGAGGCGATCCGCAGCGACCCCGGCGCGTCCAGATGAGCTGGCGCTCCGACCGAGTGACGGTCCTCGACTGGCAGGGGCGTCTGTGGGTTTCCTGGGACGACGTGCCGAAGTTCAGCACGATATCGGCGGGTGTCGGTGGGTGGTTGGGGAAGTTGCGCGGCGACGGTCGCAGCGATTGAGCATCGCTGGCTTCAGTGCTGAATCAACAGTGCAAAGGGCGAACACAAGAAACCTGTGCAGCCTTCTATCAGGTGATGTCAAAATGAGCTCATCGCTGACAAGGAGGTCGTATGAGGCTGATTACTGCATTGCTCATTGTGTTGCTGGCGGGCTGCTCCGCTCATGTGAAGAAGTCCGCCGAGGAGCCGTTGGCACTGTACTCCGACACGCGCGGGTCCATGGTGCTCAACATCACTGGCACCGAACGGGTGCAGAACAATGCCGAGTGGGGCGTGCTGCGCAATGTCTGGATGAATGCCATGCAGCGCCAGGCCACGGCGGCGGGCCTGAAGTACACCGAGCAGGTGGGTGAAGTGCGCTTGACGCAAGTGCCAGCCACCCTGGTGCAGATCAATGTCACGAACTTCCGTTACCTGACCACCGGCGAGCGGGTGAACCTCGGGGTGATGGTCGGTAATGCCTGGGTCAATTCGGAGGTGCAATACCTCGATGGGCAGACCGGTAAGCTCATGGGTTCGCGTAACTACGACACCTCTTCGAGTGCGTGGGAAGGCATTCTTTCCGCGATGACCGATAAGCAGTTGGAGGCGCTGTCTCGGTCCATCGTGGCGGACGTGCGCGGTGCCAGTGCGCTTGCGCGATCCGAGGCTATCCCGACACCTCCCTCGAAGGCGGCCGAACAGGCCTCCCTCGAGCAGAAGCTTGCCGACCTGCAGCAGCGCAACCTGCCGTATGAGCAGTATCAGCAGGAGTACCAGCGCATCCTGAGCGGCGGCCAGTAGGGTTTAGCGACCGGGCTGAATAGCTGTCTACTTGGGCGCTGCTTTGACGCGCGGTTGAGCCTGCTGGTGATGTTCCATCGGCGTCATGCCGAACCAGCGATGGTGGGCGCGGCAGAAGGAAGTAGTGCGTCGATACCCCTGCTCCAGGGAGATCTGCGCAACCGTCAGGCGGGTGTCGCGCATTAGCTGGGAGGCTTGCTGCTGGCGAATCTGATTGACGCGATCTTCGAAGTCCATTCCGCTGCTGGCCAGACGGCGCTGCAATGTTCGGGAGTGCAGGCGGATCAGGAGTGCCACTTCCTCGAGCGAGCAGCGATTCCTCGGCAGCAGCGCCTGGATATGGCGCTGGAGTTGAAGATAGAGATTGTCTTTCGGGGCGCAGTGGGCACCCAGGTAGAACCTTACAATTTCACGCAGCGTCGCATTGGCATGGACGCACGGCCCGCTTGAGGTCTTCGGAACGTAGCATGAGGGCGTTGTGGTCCTGGCCAAACAGCGCCGGGCAATTGAAATAGTGTTGGTAGCTGACCAGATCGCTGAGCGGTTGGTGGCGGAACAGCGCGGCCTGGGGGCCGAAAGATGAGTCGAGCAATTCGGAAATCATCAGGCAGCCATGCAGGGCCGATTTCTCGATGATCTGCGGTATTTGCGTACGGCAAGGCACGGCGTTGTCGAAGTACAGCACGGCCCGCCCGGCCCGTTGCTCCAGCCGGTAATGGATGGAGGGGCTATAGAATCCCATGTAGCGCAATACCGCGACGAGTGAGTCGCAGACGGTGGCGGCTGTGCTGGCAAGATGCTGGAGCGGGCCGAGCAGCGTGGAGGCCCAGCCCCAGCCCCAGTCCCAGCTCTGGCATCTGCAGGGCATTGGCAGTTCCTTCGAAGATTTGCACCAGACTCTTGTAGGAGAGCGTCTTCTCGTAATCGCCCACGACATCCAGGCTGATGCGATGAGGGGCAAACTGATCGTGCAATGACGCACCCCGCTGAGCGAGCAGTTCACCGAACTGCAGGAGGGCGGTTCCTCGGATACTGTCCATGGTCGCCTCCCAGGCGGGCCACGCTGTGCAGGAAAAGGGCGCCCGCCAGGGCGCCCCGTCGGTCACTTGTGCTTGAGCTGTTCGAAGGACTTGAGCATGTCCCGCGCCCAGCCATCCAGTACCGCCTTGGCATCGTTGGCGGTCATCACCTGGGAAGAGTTGTCCAGCTCGGTGCCGGCACCTTTGCGCACGACCTGGGCGACCACCGTTCCGTCGTTACCGTTGAGGAAGGCGGCCTCGGTGGCAATGCTGGTGTCCTGGTCGCGGATGCCGGTTGCGGTGCTGACACCGGCGGCGATCAGGGCGATCGGGATCACTTCATAGGGCTGCAGGCCCTTGGTCGAGGCGCTGACCGCGGTAATGGCCGGGCGCACGATCAGCACGCCTGGGCCGGGGCCATCGGCCAGGGGCAACGCCTTGGCAAACTGGGTTTTCAATGACTGGTCGTAGTAGTGGGTGATGCCGTCCAGGGTGCTCTGCGGAATCTTCTCGGTCGGTTGCGGTAGTGGGTAGAGCTGGCTGGGCTCAACGTAGACACTGGTGAACTGGCTGACATCGACTCCAGGCTTGACCCAACGCATCACCGCTTCACCGGAGGGCGATTTCTCCTCCTTGAGCGCTTTGTAGTCCTTGAGGAAACCCGAGTACTGCTCGGGCTCCACATATTTGCTTGCGCAACCGGACAGCACCAGGGACGTGAGGCACAGCGAGACCGCTAACGACTTCAACTTCATGGAGTTGCTCCTTGTGTTCGAGACTGGCAGAGATTGGCTTGCGGGAGCTTTGCCCCGGCGCTGGAAGCGCCAGGTGACGCCAGCGCCCAGCCCAGGCAGGGCGACGTCCTTGTTGATAGCGGAAAAGGTGTTGCCGGATCGTGACGTGGTCTGCTCGGCATCCAGCTCGCCCAGCCGTCGTCGTAGTCCACGGCGAGGCCGAAATTGCCATAGGTGCCAAAGCCGATGGTGCTGCGCTCGTCGTTCTGCTGGCTAATGAAGCAGCTCGCGCCGGGCAGGTACTCCAGCGTGTTGCCGCCCTTCTCCCCTGCACCGCAGCCCCCCCGAGGCTTGCGCGGCGACGTAATGCAGACTAGATGCTGGCTTGGGTTGTGCAACCGAGGGCACGCATTTCTGCATGATTTCCTGTTCATTTCACGACAGAGGCCATTGTGGAGAGGCCGTTCTTAGCTACAGTTACCCCGCAGACGGTGGCATGGCCGTGTGTCTGGGGCGCAGTTCCAGCACGCCATCGGCAAGGACTTCATCTCGACGGAACAAGGAACAAGCCGTGTCCACGCGTGAACAGATTGCGGACCTGGAAACTGCCGTATCGGCGCAGGTACTGGGCCAGGAAGAAACCGTCCGGCACATTCTGCTGGGCCTTCTGGCCAATGGTCATGTGTTGCTGGAAAGCCTGCCGGGGCTGGCCAAGACGCGTACGGTCAAGGCGCTGTCCCGGCACCTCGATGCGCGCATGAGCCGCGTGCAGTTCACCCCCGACCTGCTGCCCTCGGACATCACCGGCGCGGAAATCCTCCAGCAGACGGAGCAGGGCAACCAGCTGAAATTCCAGCCTGGCCCGCTGTTCGGCAACGTCATCCTCGCTGACGAAATCAACCGCGCGCCGGCCAAGGTACAGGCCGCGCTGCTCGAAGCCATGGAGGAGCGCCAGATCACGGTGGCCGGGCAGACGCACCCCATGCCGGGGCTGTTCATGGTGCTGGCGACGCAGAACCCCATCGAGCAGGAGGGCACCTACCCGCTGCCCGAGGCGCAGATGGACCGCTTCCTGATGAAGCTGCTGATCGACTACCCCAAAGTCGAGGACGAATCCCGCGTGCTCCAGCTGGTGCGCGCGGAGGAACGCAGCCAGCAGTCCGGTGCGGCTGCCGAGGCGATCACCCCGCTCGCGCAGGATGCCGTGTTCGCGGCCAGGAAAGAGGTCGGAGACATTCACGTTTCCGAGGCCATCGACCGCTACCTGATCGACCTGATCCACGCCACGCGTCGACCGGCCGATTACGACGCCGACCTGGCGCGCTGGCTGAAGGTTGGCGCCAGCCCGCGCGGCGGCATCAGCCTGGATCGAGTCTCCCGCGCGCACGCCTGGATGGCCGGCAACGACTACGTCACGCCCGACGATGTGCGAGCCGTTGTGCATCCCGTTCTTCGCCATCGCTTGCTGCTGTCCTACGACGCGGTGGCCGATGGGGTAGGCGCCGATCAGGTGATTGACCGGCTGCTCGACAAAGTCGCGATCCCAGCCTGAGGAGGAGCGCGCCCATGGCTGAACCTCAGCCGGTTGCCGATGGTTACGTCTACGCGTCGCTGGACCAGCTGATGCTGCTGGAGCATCGCGTGCGCGGCCTGAGCTTTCTCTCGCGGCAACCGCTTTCCAGTGTGCTGTCGGGTAGCCATGCGGCGCGTTTGCGCGGGCGCGGCTTGAGCTTCGACGAGCTGCGCCAGTACAACCCCGGCGATGACCTGCGCCACCTCGACTGGCGCGCCTCGCTGCGCTACGGCAAGCCATTCGTGCGCAGCTACACCGAGGAGCGGGACCGGCCGACCCTGCTGCTGGTGGACCAGCGCATGAGCATGTACTTCGGTTCGAAGCGCAGCTTCAAGTCGGTGATCGCTGCAGAGCTTTGCGCACTGGGCGCCTGGATGGCCTTGCAGGCCGGCGATCGGGTCGGCGGGCTGGTCTTCGGCGACCGCCACATCGAGTACATCCGACCGTTACGCAGCAGAGCGCGGGTGGAGGCGCTGTGCGCGGCCATCGTCCGGCATAATCACGCGCTGCATGCCACGCGCAGCGACGACGACTCGCCCGGACAGCTCGACCGGGTGTTGCGCCAATGCCTGGGTGTCGCCGGGCACGACAGCCTGGTGGTGATCATCAGCGACTTTGCCGGGGTGACCGAGCAGACGCTGCAACTGTTACGGCAGTTGAGCGCGCATAACGACGTGCTGGCCTTGCAGGTCTTCGACCCTATCGCCCTGAAACTGCCCGACAAGGGCCGTGTGACGGTGACCCAGGGAGAGTTGCAGGTCGAGCTGGAAGTCGGTCGGCGTCAGGTTCATCGACCGCTGGGCGAGTTCCTTTCCGGTCGGTTGAAGGATGTCGCGACACTGCTGCGCCGCAGCCAGGTGCCGCTGATGATGTTCAGCAGCGGACGCGACAGCCTGGAGCAATTGCGCGGTGAACTCGGGCGCCTGGCGCGATGAGCATTCCCAGCATCGATCAACTCCAGGAATTGGCGGCGCCGCCTGCGACGGTCAGTTACTGGCCGCAGACCTGGGCCTGGGCACTGCTCGCGCTGCTCTTGCTGTTGGCCGCGGCAACGTGGGCGCTCTGGCGTTATCGGCGTTGGCGGCGCGATCGCTACCGGCGCGAGGCGCTGGCCCTGCTCGATGAGCTTGGCGCCGCGGCGAAAGACCCGTCGAACCGCGTGACCGCGTTGCGCCAGCTGCCGGCGTTGATCAAGCGCGTCGCGCTGTCTATGCCCGACGGCGGAGCATCAGCGCCTCTGGGCGGCGCTGATTGGCAGGCGTTTCTACAGCAGCGCAGCACGCTGGCGTTGCCCGCCGATCTCGACCGCCACCTGGCCGTGCTGGCTTACGCGCCGGACGCAAGTATCCAGGGCATGAGCGAGCAGGATGCGCAGGCTCTGCTGGCGGCCTGTCGGCAATGGGTCGAGGTTCATCATGTGGCAGCTTGAGTACCCCTGGCTGCTGCTCCTGCTGCCCCTGCCGTGGCTCGCCTGGCGCTATCTGCCGGCCTACCGCGAGTCACGCAGCGCCCTGCGGGTACCCTTCTTTGCCGCCATGAGCCACGCCGCCGGGCAGGAGCCAAGCCGTGGCGGTGCTGCGGGCGGGCGCTGGCAGTTGCCGCTCAACCTGCTGGTGTGGGCCCTGCTGCTGGTGGCGTGCGCGCGCCCGGTGCTGGTGGAGAAACCTATCCAGCGGGTGCAGCCGATCCGCGACCTGATGCTGGCCATCGACATCTCGCAGTCCATGTCAACCAATGACTACCGCGACGCCAACGGCCAGCGAGTGGACCGGCTGAGCATCGTCAAGGGTGTGGTGCGCGACTTCATTGGGCAACGCAAGGAGGACCGCATCGGGCTCATCGTCTTCGGCACGGGTGCCTTCGCGCAGTCTCCACCGACGCTGGACCACGCCAGCCTGCTGATGCTGCTCGACGAAGTGGGCATCGGCATGGCGGGGCCGAACACCGCCCTGGGCGATGCCATCGGCCTGACCATCAAGCTGCTCGAAAAGGCGCCTGAGCAGGAGAAGGTGCTGGTCCTGCTCACCGACGGCAATGACACCGGCAGCGCCATTACTCCCAGCCACGCGGCTGCCATGGCCCGTGAGCGGGGCGTGGTGGTACACACCATCGGCATCGGCGATCCCGCCGCCAGTGGCGAGTCGAAGGTGGACCTCGGGACCCTGCAGGACATCGCCCGGACCACCGGCGGGCGGTTCTTCCGCGCCGGCGACCGCGAGGCGCTGCAGGCGGTCTACGCAACGCTGGACCGCATCACTCCGCATCAGGTGAAGACTCTGAGCCACCAACCCAAGCGAGACCTGTTCTGGCTGCCGCTGGGCGCAGCGCTGCTGTTGCTGCTGGTGGCGCATGCCCTGGCCGCTGTCGCCGGGCGGCTGGCGGTGCCGCGTCAGTCGCAATCCGGCCAGGAAGCGGAGGGCTGATGGACATCGACCTCAGCGCCTTCCACTTCCTGCGCCCCTGGTGGCTGCTGCTCCTGGTGCCGGGCGTCCTGCTGCCGCTGCTCTGGAGCCGCCGCCACGATCTGGCGCGGCGGCTCGATGGCATTATCGCGCCCCACCTGCTGCAGCACCTGGTGATCACCCCGCTCGACCCACACCGCGTGCGCCCGGTGCAGTTGCTCGGCGCCGTGCTGGTGGCCGGCGCGGTGGCCGCTTCCGGGCCGACCTGGGAGCAGGACCGCCCGGCCTTCCTGGAGAACCGCGCGCCGTTGATCCTGGCCCTGGACCTGTCGCCTTCGATGGCCGCCAACGATGTGCCGCCCTCGCGCATCGAGGCGGCCAAGCACAAACTGCACGACCTCATCCAGCGCCGGCCGGGCAGCCCGACGGCGCTCATCGCCTACGCCGGCAGTGCGCACCTGGTGCTGCCCGCCACCCAGGATGCCGGGTTGCTCGACAGCTTCCTTCAGGCCCTGGCGCCGGGGCTGATCCAGCGCAGCGGCAAGGATGCGCTGGGTGCCATCGAGATTGCCAAACGGCTGTTGGCCGCCGAGCAGGCGCCGGGCACGCTCGTCTTGCTGACCGATGGCGCCGACAAGGAGCAGTTCGACGCCATCGACAAGGCGCTGCGCGGCAGCGACCTGCAGGTACTGGTGCTGGCGGTCGGCAGCCAGGATGGCGGCCTGCTCTCCGGCGGTCAGCAGGACTCCGCGGACCGCCCCTTGCTAGCGACCTTCGACGCGGAAGGTTTGAAGGGCCTGGCGGATGCCGCCGACGCGCCGCTGGGCAGCCTGACGCTCAACGACGATGACCTGGACTGGATCGAGTTGCATGCCCAGCAGCACTTCCAGGCTGCCCAGGGTGACGAGCAGCAATTGCACTGGAAGGATGCCGGCTATTGGTTGTGCTGGCCCTTGCTGCTGCTCGTGCTGCTGAGTGTGCGCAAAGGGTGGAAGGTGCACTGGATGAGCGCGCTGTTGCTCGCTGTGGGACTAAGTGGGTTGCCGGAGCCGGCGCGGGCCGGGCCGCTCGCCGATGCCTTTTTCACGGCGGATCAGCAGGGCCGCTGGGCGTTCGAGCACGAGCACTATCCGCAGGCTGCGGCGCATTTTCGTGATCCGTTCTGGAAGGGGCTGGCCGCGTACCGCGCGGCCGATTACCCGCTGGCCCTGGCGAGCTTTGCCCGACTGGATTCGGCGCCTGCGTATTTCTACCTGGGCAACACCTATGTGCGCCTGTCGAAGTTCGACCAGGCCATCGGCGCCTATCGGCAGGCGCTGGCACGCCAGGCCGACTTCCCGGCGGCCACGGCCAATCTGGCGCTGGCCCAGGCGCTGCAGAAGGACCGTGAGGATCAGCAAAAGGCCGGCCCGCCTGACGAGAAGCCCGACCAGGAAGTCTTCGACAACACGACGGGCAAAGGGAAAAACGTGCCCCGCGCCGGAGCTCAGGCCGAGTCGGATGAGCAGTGGCTGAACAACCTCAGCACCTCGCCGGCGCAATTCCTGCGTCGCAAGTTCATGCTGCAGGACGCGGCGCGGGGGGCGGGATCATGAAATTCGTCGTGGCTTTCCTGCTGCTCTGCCTGCCCTTGCTCGGGCTGGCCGACGAGCCCGAGGTCAAGGTTCGCGCCCAACTGCTGCCGGGAGATTCGGTAATGGTGGGTGGCACGCTCACCCTGCAGGTCGATCTGCTGGTGGACACCTGGTTCAGCCAACCGCCGCAATTGCCGCCGCTGAAGCTGGCCGGAGCGGTGGTCTCCGAGCCCAGCAGCGAGGCGACGCACCTCAACGAGACCATCGACGGCAAGGCCTTTTTTGGCCTGCGCTACCGCTACCAGATCACCCCGCAGGGCGCCCAGCCATTCGACATCCCGCCGCTGGACATTCATCTGCAACCGGGGCAAGGCAGCGGGCCGGTGCAGGTGCGCAGCCCGGCGCTGCACTTCATTGCCAAGCAGCCCGCAGGCGCGGGCGACAGCGCGGGGCAGCGCCTGGTAGCGAGCCAGGTGAGCATCAGCCAGGAACTCAAGGCGTCTCACGAGCCGCTGCGAGTTGGCGATAGCGTGACGCGTACGTTGCATGTCCGCGCGGAAGGCGCCCAGGCCATGCTGATTCCCGCGCCGATATTCGCCGATGTGGAGGGGCTGCGCCGCTACGTGCAATCACCGATCGTGCAGCCATTGAGTGATGGCCGGGGTGGCGTCCTGGGTGGCGAGCGTAGGGATGCGGTGACCTATGTGATCACCCAGGCCGGGGACTTCCAGCTTCCCGCCATCGAGGTGCACTGGTGGGCTGCGGACAGCGGCGAACAGCGCTCGGCATCCGTTCCCGCGTTGAAGCTGTCGGCCCAGGCCGCTGCGGTCTACCAGGCACCTTTCTCCATCAGCGACGATCTGCGCGAACTGGGGCACAGGGCCCAGGTTCGCATCGCCAGTCACTGGCTGATGCTGGCGGCTGTATTGGTGGTATTGGCGGCCATTGCCTATGCCATCCACGCCTGGGGAGATGCATTGCGCGCCAGGGCGAAAGGCGCCTTGCAGCGCCGCCGCCAGGCCTGGAGAGAGTCGCCTGCCTACGCTTGGCGCCAGGTACGAAACCAGCTCAAGGGTGATCCGCCGCAAGTGGGGGCGCTTTACCTTTGGCTTCGCCGGACAACCGGTTGTCGTGAAATGAGAAGGGCAATTCCTGAACATTCCGTCAAAGCCGGCGATCCTTTGCTAACTTTTCTCAGGGCCCGCTACGGGCGCCCCGGTGCGCAGTCGGGCGCGGACCCTGCGCAACTGATCCAGGCGTTGCCCGATATCCAGCGGGGGCTGGGGCAGGGGTCTCAGACGAGCTTGCCGACGCATTGCCTCAAACCATTGAATCCGTGACCCAGGGACGTGACATGAATTCGTACCTTGCTCGACCGATTGCCCGCTGGATGCTCCTGCTGTTGCTGGGGCTGCCGCTCCTGGCGCAGGCCGCCGATGAACTGCCGTCGTGGAACGACGGGCCCTCGCGGCAGGCGATCATCGCCTTCGTGAAGGCCGTGACCCAGGACGGCGGGAAGGACTTCGTCGCCCCGGCCGAACGCATCGCGGTGTTCGATAACGACGGCACGCTGTGGAGCGAGCAGCCGATGTATTTCCAGGTGCTCTTTGCCCTGGACGAGGTGAAGCGGCAGGCGCCACAGCACCCGGAGTGGAAGGGCCAGCAACCGTTCAAGGCGGTGCTTGAAGGTGACAGGAAGACCCTGGCCGACAGTGGCATGAAGGGCATCTTGGAGATTGTCGCCGCCACCCATTCGGGCGTGAGCACCGATGAGTTCATCGCCAATGCCCGGCGCTGGCTTGCCACGGCGCGCCATCCGCGCAGCGGCAAGCCGTACACCGAAATGGTCTTCCAGCCGATGTTGGAATTGCTGGGCTATTTGCGCGCCAACGGCTTCAAGACCTACATCGTTTCTGGCGGTGAGGTGGCGTTCATGCGCGCTTTCGCCGAGGAGGTCTACGGCATTCCACCCGAGCAGGTGATCGGCACCACGCTGGGCAGCCGTTTCGAGGATCGCGATGGCCAGTTGTCGATCCAGCGTTTGCCCAAGCTGGTCCACAACGACGATGGCCCCGGCAAGCCGGAGAGCATCGACAGCATCATCGGCCGCCGGCCGATCCTGGCCTTCGGCAACTCCGACGGTGATTTGCAGATGCTGCAGTGGACCGCGGCAGGTAAAGGGTTGAGATTCGCCGGCCTGGTGCACCACACCGATGAAAAGCGCGAGTGGGCCTACGATCGACAGAGCAAGGTCGGGCGTCTGGACAAGGCACTCGATATCGCCAGGGCCAAGGAGTGGGTGGTAGTGGACATGGCAGAGGAGTGGAAGCGGGTCTATCCGTTCGATCAGTAACAATCCAACAAGCAAAACCACAGGGACACGGGGATTACCAGTCGGGCATTCGGTATTACCAGTGAACGCAGTCGTGGCAAACGATGAGTAACTGGAAGGGAGAAACACCAATGAAGCGCACGGGAAGATGGATATCGCAGTTCGCCCTCGCGGCGACGGCGATCGTGGGGTGCTCGGTCGCCAGTGCGGCGGACAAGCCGAACATCCTGGTGATATTCGGCGACGATATCGGCCAGACCAACATCAGTGCCTACGCCTTCGGCGTGGTCGGCTACCAGACGCCGAACATCGACCGCATCGCCAAGGAAGGCATGATGTTCACCGATTACTACGCGGAGAACAGCTGCACCGCCGGCCGCTCCACCTTCATCACCGGGCAGGCGGCGCTGCGCACCGGGCTGTCCAAGGTCGGCATGCCGGGCGTGCCGGTCGGCCTGCAGGACCGCGATGTCACCATCGCCCAGGCGCTCAAGGCTCACGGTTACGCCACCGGCCAGTTCGGCAAGAACCACCTGGGTGACCGCGACGAATATCTGCCGACCAAGCACGGTTTCGACGAGTTCTTCGGCAACCTCTACCACCTCAATGCCGAAGAGGAGCCGGAGCGCCCGTACTGGCCCAAGGACGACCAAGCCTTCATCAAGGCTGCTTCGCCCCGTGGCGTGCTGAAGGCCACCGCCGACGGCAAGATCGAGGACACCGGTGCGCTGACCAAGAAGCGCATGGAAACCATCGACGACGACACCACCCAGGCCGCGATCAACTTCATGGACAAACAGGTGAAGGCGGACAAACCCTTCTTCGTCTGGATGAACACCACGCGCATGCACGCCTACACCCACGTGCGCGAATCCATGCAGGGGCAAAGCGGCATGGTCGGCAATGAATACGCCGACGGCATGATCGAGCACGATGGCGATGTCGGTAAGCTGCTCAAGGCGGTGGATGACCTGAAGATCGCCGACAACACCATTGTCGTCTACACCACCGACAACGGGCCGAACCAGTGGTCCTGGCCGGATGCGGCGACCACGCCGTTCCGCAACGAGAAGAACTCCAACTGGGAAGGCGCCTACCGCGTACCGGCGATCATTCGCTGGCCGAACCATGTGAAGCCGGGCAGCGTTTCCACCCAGATGTTCTCCGGGCTGGACTGGTTCCCGACCTTGCTGGCCGCGGTGGGTGACACCGACATCAAGGAGCGCCTGCTCAAGGGTGCGGATGTCGGCGGCAAGAACTTCAAGGTGCACCTGGACGGCTATAACCAGCTGGACTACCTGACCGGCAAATCCGACAAGAGCGCTCGCGACGAGTTCTACTACTTCAGCGATGACGGCGACCTGGTGGGGATGCGCTTCGGCGACTGGAAGCTGGTGTTCTGCGAGCAGCGTGCTCCCGGCGGTTTCAAGGTCTGGAGCGAGCCGTTCACCTGCCTGCGGGTACCCAAGATGTTCAACCTGCGCATGGACCCCTACGAGCGGGCGGACGTTGTCTCCGATCAGTACTACGACTGGCTGGCGAAGAACGACTACCTGCTCTTCCAGGGCGAGCGCAAGGCAGCGGCCTTCCTGCAGACCTTCGTCGATTATCCGCCGAGCCAGAAACCGGCCAGCTTCAGCATCGAGTCGGTGCGCAAGGAAGTGGACGCGAAGATCGAAGCGAAGATGAAGCAGGGCGCCAAGTAGTGATCTGCAATCGGGGCGCCCGAATCCAGGCGCCCAACCCGTCCCCCGCGATAGCCTGGCTATCGCGGGGGCTCCATTGTCAGACAAGGGTCTTTCGATGCCTCCAGCGGTCAGTTCCCCTCCGATGAGCACTCCTCGCGCCGAGCAGGTGGCAAGCCGTTCGCGGCTAACGCTTGGGATGTGGGTGCCGGCGCTGTTGCTGTTCGCCTCGGGTGGATCGGCGTTGGTGTTTCAGGTGTTGTGGGTCAAGCAACTTTCGCTGGTGGTAGGGGTGGAGGTGTACGCCGTCACCACCGCCATCAGCGCCTTTTTTGCAGGGCTGGCCCTGGGTGGGCTGGCCTTCGGGCGTTTGGCGGACCGTCTGGGACGGCCGCTGCGGCTGTATGCCGGGCTGGAATTGCTGGTGGCGCTGCTGGGCGTGGCCGCTACCGTGGCGCTGGCCAATGCAGCCGGTGCTTTCGCGTTTCTGGAGAGCGCGTTCGGTGCCCTGGCCTGGGCGCTGCCGTTCGTGTTGGTGGGCGTTCCGGCTTTCTTCATGGGGGGCACGCTGCCGGTGCTGGTGCGCGCTGTGGAGCCCGGCGCCGGCCAGATGGGCCGTGCCGGTGGTGGCCTTTATGCCGCCAATACGGCGGGGGCCATCGCCGGCACGCTGGTGGCGGCTTTCGTTCTGTTGCCCTTGCTGGGCGTATTGGGCAGCGCCTGTGCGGCGGCAGCGTTCAACCTGTGCGCTGCGGCGGGGGCGTTGTTGATTCGCCGAGAGACGGCCGAACCCCTGGCTCAGCCCGTGAACAAGGCCGAACCGCGCAGCCCAGCGGCACGTCTGGCCATCGCTCTGTATTGCGTCGCTGGTGGCGTGGCACTGGGTTACGAGGTGGTCTGGACGCAGTCCATCGTGCAGTTCATGAGCACCCGGACCTTCGCCTTCGCCGTCGTGCTGGCCACCTACCTCTTTGGCTTGGTGCTGGGCAGTGCCCTGTACGCCCGCCGCGCGGACCGTATCCGTGATCCGTGGGGCCTGTTCGGCCTGCTCATCGCCGCCGCCGGGCTGCTGGCCATCGTGCAGATCGCCGGGCTCGGAGCCTGGCTGATCAACTGGCAGACTCGCGCCGAATGGCTGGTGCTGCAAGCCGGTGGCAGCGAGCTGATGGGAATGTGCGCACGCTTCGCCGTGGCGGCGCTGTGCGTGGTGTTCCTGCCGACGACTCTGCTGGGCGCGGCGTTTCCCATTGCCCTGCGGTTGTCGGTGGACCGCCATCACGTCGGTCGCGATGTGGGCGTGGTCGTAGCGCTCAACACCCTGGGCGGTATCGCGGGGGTGATGCTGACCGGCTTCGTCCTGGTGCCAGGCCTGGGCCTGGTGCGCACTTTGGCGGTTCTCGGCGCGTTGGCTGCTGTCGTGGGTTTGCTGGCGGTCTGGCGAGGCGAGGGCGTGGGCAAGCTTCAGCGCCTGGGTGTGGCGGCCATCGCCGTGCTGACCCTGGGAATCGGTGCGCTGACGCCACTGCAGCACCTGGCGCAGCTGATGCCCGGAGCGCGCAACGGCCAGATCAGTTTCTACGCCGAAGGCCGTGGCGGCACCGTGGCGGTGGTGCAGCAGGGCAGAGGCGACAACCGCTTCAGCCGCCTGTACATCCAGGGCGTCTCCAACACCGGTGATGCGATGCCATCGCTGCGCTACATGCGTCTGCAGGCGCTGTTGCCCCTGCTTATCCACAATGGCGAGCCGCGCTCGGCCCTGGTGATCGGTTTTGGCACCGGCATCACCGTCGGCGCCATGCTGCGCTACCGCGACCTGCAGCATCCGGTGGTCGCCGAATTGTTGCCCGAGGTGCTGGCCGCCGCTCCGAACTTCCAGGGCAACTTCGACGCCATCCACGACCCGCGCCTGGACATTCGCCTGCGCGACGGCCGCCGCGAACTGCTGCGCAGCACCGAACGCTACGACATGATCACCCTGGAGCCGCCGCCGCCGTCGGCGGCCGGTGTGGTCAACCTGTATTCCCGCGACTTCTACCAACTGGCCGCCTCGCGCCTGGAGGAGCGTGGCATCGTTGCCCAGTGGCTGCCGCTGCCGACGCAGAACGACGAGGAAAGCCGCTCCCTGGTGCGCAGCTTCATCGACGTGTTCCCGTACGCCACGCTCTGGACGACAGAGTTCCACGAGATGCTCCTGGTGGGTTCGCCTGAGCCTCTCCACCTCGACATGAGCACCATCCGCCAGCGCTTCGAGCAGCCCGATGTGGCGGCTGCATTGAGTGAAGTGGGGATTGATTCGGTGGAGGCATTGCTGGCCACCTGGGTCACCGATCGTGCTGGCCTTGAGCGTTATGCCGGTGATGCGCTTCCGGTCACCGACGACCATCCGCGCATCGAGTACGCGCCCTGGGTGCGGCCGAAGGAAATCGCCCGTGTGCTGCCGTCGCTGTTGGCGCTACGTTCGCCGCCGCCGCTGGAAAACGCCTTGCCCTCGGTTCGCGCATCGGTCGATGATTCCTGGCTGAGACTGCGACGCTTCTATGACCTGAGCCTGCACGCCTACCGCGGTGACCGCCAGGCCTGGGCACGGGACGCGCGGCGGGTCGCAATGGATGATGGGGATAACCCCTATTACCGCTGGTTCCTGGGTGGCCGATGAGCAAGGTTGGTGAGCTGACCATCTGCGAATACTGTGATGCGGTGTACGAGCGCCAACCGCTGCACCCCCATCAGCGCGCGCTGTGTGTGCGCTGTGGGGGTGTGCTGCATCGGCACAACGCCCTTTCGATACAGCAGCGCCTGGCGCTGGCGGTGACCGGGGCGGTGCTGCTGGCCTTCGCCAATGCCTACCCGGTGATGACGATCAGCATGCAGGGCCTGAGCAACTCGGCGACGCTGTGGGATGCGGTGCTGATTCTCAGCAGTGGCCCCATCACCTTCATCGCACTGGTCACCGGTCTGGCCATCATCCTCGCGCCTGCCTTGCAGGTGGCGCTGCTCATCTGGGTGCTGAGCTTCGCCCTGACCGGGCGCCGCGCCCCCGCTTTTGCCTTTTGCATGCGCTGGCTGGAAACCCTGCGGCCCTGGAGCATGCTGGAAGTCTGTCTGCTGGGCACCATGGTCGCCGTCATCAAGCTGGCGGGGCTGCTGGATGTGATACCCGGCATCGGCCTGGTCGCCATGGCCGCGTTGAGCGTGCTGATCATCGCCATTGCCGGCAAGGACATCCGTGACCTGTGGGGGGTGATATGACTACGCCACCGCTGGCCAGCGACCTGCACCTGTGCCTCTGCCACGGCTGCGGCATGGCTTGCGACATCCGCAGCGCCCACCATTGCGAGCGCTGCGGCGCTGCGCTGCACACGCGCAAGCACGACGCCATCAACCGCGGCTGGGCCTATCTGGTCGCCGCGCTGGTCTTCTATGTGCCGGCGAACCTACTGCCGGTCATGCACACGGAAATGCTCGGCCAGGGCATCGACAGCACTATCGGTGGTGGGGTGCTGGAGTTCTGGGAAAGCGGTGCCTGGGACATTGCGCTGATCATCTTCATCGCCAGCATCGGCGTGCCGGCGATCAAATTCCTGTCCCTGGGACTGCTGCTGTACACCGCTCAGCGCCGCAGCTCCTGGGCTCGCCGGCAGCGCTCGCAGCTTTATCGTTTCGTCGAGCTGATCGGCTACTGGTCGATGCTCGACGTCATGGTCGTCGCGCTGGTGGCCGCGCTGGTGCAGATGCGCGAGTTGGGCACCATCGAGCCGCGAGCCGGCATTCTGTTCTTCGGCATGGTGGTGGTGCTCACCATGCTCTCCGCCATGAGTTTCGAACCACGGCACATTTGGGACGAGGGAGACGCTAGCGATGGCGCAGGACACAACTGAACGTCATACCCCGGGGCAACCGCAGGTCCACACCCGGCGCTGGAGTGTCTCGCTGGTCTGGATCGTGCCGATCGTCGCGCTGCTGATCGGCGCTTCGTTGATCGTGCGCAACTGGATGGAACAGGGCCCGACCATCGAGATTTCCTTCAAGACCGGCGAAGGCCTGGTCGCTCACAAGACGCAAGTGAAGTACCGCAGCGTGGTGATTGGCGAAGTCGAAGCGGTCGAGCTGGCCAAGGACAAGAACAGCGTCAACGCCAGCATCAAACTCAACAAGGAGGCCGAGTCCTTCGCCACGCAGGGCGCTAAGTTCTGGGTGGTGCGCCCGCGCATCGGCGCCGGCGGCGTGACCGGCGTGGACACTCTGCTGTCGGGCAACTTCATCGGAGCCGACGCCGGGGAATCGAGTGCCCCGCAGAAGCGCTTCACCGGCCTTGAGGCGCCGCCGCCAGTCACCTATGGCGAGAAGGGCAAGAGCTTCGTGCTGCGCGCCGATGACCTGGGCTCGCTGGATATCGGCTCGCCGATCTACTACCGCAAGATCCCGGTCGGGCAGGTGACCTCCTATGCCTTGCGCAGCGACGGCAAGGGCGTGGACCTGGGCATTTTCGTCGATGCGCCGAACGACGCTTTCGTCACCCGGAACACTCGCTTCTGGAACGCCAGCGGCGTCGACGTCGACGTGGGCGCCAATGGCTTGAAGGTCAATACCGAATCGCTCTCGGCCCTGCTGGTGGGCGGGCTGGCCTTCGGTACGCCCGAGGGCAGTGCGGCGGCCGAAGTCGCCAGCGACAACCAGCCGTTTGACCTGTACGCCGACCGCGAGGGCGCCCTGGCGCCTCCGGCTGGCCTGGCGCAGTACCTGCGGCTGCGCTTCGACCAGTCGATGCGTGGGTTGAGCGTTGGCGCGCCGGTGGAGTTCATGGGCGTGGAGTTCGGCAAGGTGACGGGCATCCAGCTGGACTACGACGAGAAGCTGCAGAGCTTCCCGGTCCTGGTCGATGCGGTGATCTACCCGCAGCGCTTGGGGCCGGTGCACCAGAAGATGCTGAAGGTTTTCGACAGCAAGGTAGGCGAAGAGGCCGGCGTCAGCCGGGTCATCAGCAGCTTCGTCGAACACGGTATGCGCGCCCAGGCCCGCAGCGGCAACCTGCTGACGGGCCAGCTGTACATCTCCCTGGACTTCTATCCCGATGCGAAGGCCGTGGCGTTCGATGCCAACGCCCGGCCGCTGCTCATTCCCACGGTTCCCAGCAGCCTGGAGAAGCTCCAGGAGCAGTTGCAGGCGGTGGTGGAGCGTATTCGCAAGTTGCCGCTGGAACGCATCGCCAACAATCTCGACGGCAACCTGCGCGAGTTGCAGGGGAGCCTCAAGCAGTTCAACGGCCAAACCCTGCCTGCGGTGACCAGTACCTTGAACGAGGTGCGTTCGACGCTGGCCACGGCCAACTCCGCGCTGGGCGAGAACTCGCCGCAGCGGCAGAAGCTGGGTGACACGCTGAATGAGCTGGACCGCATGTCGCGCTCGCTGCGCGACCTGTCCGATTACCTTGGGCGGCATCCTGAATCGCTTCTTCGCGGCCGACCCAAGGGCGCGGACGCGGACAACCTGCAACCCTGAGACCGCACTCAATAGAGGAGAGAAAGCCCATGCCGAAGTTACCCTTGCTGCTCCTGGCAGGACTGTTCCCGCTGCTCGGGGGGTGCAGTAGCGCGCCGATCCAGTATCACACCCTGGTCCCGGCCCAGCCGGGCAGCCCCGCCAGCGGCAAGGTGCGGGTCGAGCGCGTCACCATGCCGCCCCAGGTGGATCGCTCGCAGATCGTCGTCCGGCAGGGCAGCAGCGGTCTGGCGATCCTCGAAACCCAATGGTGGGGCGCGCCCCTGGTGGACGAGTTCGGCAATGCCCTGCAGGACCAGCTCGGCGCGCCCAGTGCCGGGGCGGCGCTGTTGCGTGTGGACGTCCAGCGTTTCGATTCGGTACCGGGAAAATACTCGCTGCTCGAAGCGCAGTGGCGGCTGCAGAAATCGGCCACGGGCCAGCCGCTGATTTGCCGCAGTAGCCTGCAGACCCAGGCCGACAACAGCGTCGACGGCCTGGTCGCCGCGCATCAGGGCAATCTGCGCCAGCTGGCGGAGCAGGTGGCGCGGGCAAGCGCCGCGAACGCCTGTCCCTGACCTCCAGCGGCAGGGGAGGAAGTCGCCAGGGCAGCGCATCGAAAACGCTCGTTCCCGAACTCGGTTACCCTTGGCAGCACTTGCGCCTGTGTCTGGCGCAGGTGAATGCGTTACAGGAGATAACATTCGATGGAGACTTCGTCCCGCCCCCGCAGCACCCTCAACCCACCGGTTTTCTACACCAGCGCCGCCCTGATCTTCCTCCTGGTGCTCTATGCCGTGGTCTTCCAGGCGCAGGCCCAGGCGCAGTTCGACAGCGTCCAGCGCTGGATCTTTGGCAACGCCAGCTGGTTCTACATCCTGGCCGTGGCGCTGATCCTGATCAGCGTGGTGTTCCTTGCCATCAGCCGCTACGGCGACATCAAGCTCGGCCCGGACCACAGCGAGCCGGAGTACCGCAGCAGCAGCTGGTTCGCCATGCTGTTCTCCGCCGGCATGGGCATCGGCCTGATGTTCTTCGGTGTCGCCGAGCCGGTCATGCACTTCACCAGCCCGCCGGTGGGCGAAGCCGGCACCGTCGCGGCAGCCCGTGAAGCGATGAAGATCACCTTCTTCCACTGGGGCCTGCACGCCTGGGCGATCTACGCCATCGTCGGCCTGATCCTGGCCTATTTCAGCTTCCGCAAAGGCTTGCCACTGACCCTGCGCTCGGCGCTTTACCCGCTGATCGGCGAGCGTATCTACGGTCCGATCGGCCACGGCGTGGATGTCTTCGCCATCATCGGCACGGTGTTCGGCGTCGCCACTTCGCTGGGCTACGGTGTGCTGCAGATCAACAGCGGCTTCCACCACCTGTTCGGTCTGCCGGTGAACGCCACGGTGCAGATCATCCTCATCACCGTCACCTGCGGCCTGGCCACGCTGTCGGTCGCCAGCGGCCTGGACAAGGGCATCCGCATCCTCTCCGAGCTGAACCTGGCGCTGGCCGTCATCCTCATGCTCTTCGTGCTGCTGCTCGGCCCCACTGTCTTCCTGCTGCAAACCTACGTGCAGAACACCGGCGCGTATCTCTCGGACATCGTCAACAAGACGTTCAACCTCTACGCCTACCAGCCGACCGACTGGATCGGCGGCTGGACGCTGCTCTACTGGGGCTGGTGGCTGTCCTGGTCGCCCTTCGTGGGGTTGTTCATCGCGCGCATTTCCCGTGGCCGGACCATCCGCGAATTCGTCTGCGGTGTGCTCTTCGTGCCGGCCGGCTTCACGCTGCTGTGGATGACCGTGTTTGGCGACTCCGCGATCCACATGATCCTCAACGAAGGCGTGAAGGACCTGGCGGCGGTGGTGGACCAGGACAGCTCACTGGCGCTGTTCGCCTTCCTCGAGCATTTCCCGCTGTCCAGCGTGGTGTCGATGGTGGCGGTGCTGATGGTGGTGGTGTTCTTCGTGACGTCTGCCGATTCGGGCGCGCTGGTGGTGGATATGCTGGCCTCCTCGGGGCATTCCCATTCGCCGCTCTGGCAGCGCATCTTCTGGTCGGTGAGCATCGGCGTGGTCGCCGTGGCGCTGCTGCTGGCCAACGGGCTGAAGGCGCTGCAGACCGCGACCATCGCCAGCGCGCTGCCGTTCTCCATCATCCTGCTGGCATCGATCTGGGGTTTATTCCGCGCGCTGCACCTGGATGCCACGCGACGCGGCTTGCGCAACCAGGCGCTGCCCGCACCGCGCCACGCGCCGCATCACGAAGGCGGTTGGCAGCGCCGCCTGCGCCACATCGCCCTGAAACCACGTCGCGCCCACGTCACCCGGTTCATCACCGAGGTAGTGCGGCCGGCCTGCGAGGAGGTGGCGACGGAGTTGCGCAAACAGGGCCAGGAAGTCACCGTCGTCGAACTCGACGACGGACGCGTCAGCCTCGACCTGTCGCCTTCGAGCGAAGCGCATTTCCGCTACGAAGTCCGCCCTCGGGCCTTCACCAGCCCCAGTTTCGTGCTGCTGGAAGAAGAGGAGGGGACGGAGGCGCGCAAGTACTTCCGCGCCGAAGTGCACCTGCGCGAGGGCGGGCAGGACTACGACATCATGGGCTGGAGCCGTGACGACGTGATCGCCGACATCCTCGATCAGTACGAACGCCACCTGCACTACCTGCATGTGGTGCGCTGAAGCAAAAGATCAAGCGGCTACCTGGCGGGCAAGCGCATTGCCGTCAGGTAGCCGTGATCGCGACGATGATCGGCCCGCAAACCGCCAACAGCACATTGGAGATGGCGTAGCACACGGTAAAACCAATCACCGGGGTATTGCTGCCGGACTGCTCGATGATCTTGTTCATGGAGGCCGCTTCGGTCTGCGCCCCGGCCAGGGCGCCGAATAGAATAATCGGGTGCAGCCCCAGCACGTAGCGTCCGAAATACAGCGTCACCAGCGGTGGGATAAGCGTGACCAGGGCGCCCGACAGCAGTAACGCTGCGCCTTGTTCCTGCATGGCTGCAATCGCGGCTGGGCCGGCGAGCAGGCCCACGACGGCGCCAAATGCTGTCAGGCCGAACTCGGAAAACGCCCATTGTGCCGCAGGTGGCAATGCCCCCAGCTCCGGGTGCCGTGAGTTGTACCAGCCGATCAACAGGCCGGCCAACAGCACGCCCCCACCCACGCCCAGTTCGACGGGGATCATGCCAATGTGGGTGGAGAGCATGCCCACCAGCGAGCCCGCCACCATGCCCAGCGCGTGGATCGCGATGTCGCTCTTGTAGTTGCTTACCCGAATGCGCCCGATCTGCGCCGCCAGTGCCTCGACGCTGGCTGTGCGTCCGACCAGCGTGATGACGTCACCACGGCGCAGGACGGTATGGGGGAGCAAGGGCAACTCCAGACCTTGCCGGCGGATGGTTCGGATGAAGCAGCCCATGCGGTCGGAACCGATCAGCTCCGACTTGATCTGGTGGATAGTCTTGCCCGCCAGATGGCGGGAAGTCAGGACGATGTCAGCATCGCGAGTCGAAAAGGACATGCACTCCTGATTATCGACTTCAGGTCCGATCCACTGGCTCAGTTCCGCCACTGCCTCGCGCAATGCATAGACTCCCAGAATATCGCCAGCAACCAGGCGCAGTTCCGGGTCTCGCTCAAGCACCTGATCGCCTCGGATGACTCGCTCAATACTCAGTGACGCGTGGAGCTCTTCGATTTCCGCAATTCTCTTCCCGATGATGTCGGCCGCTAGCAGTCGGTGGGCGCGCACGACAATACGGGTGTAGGGGATGCTGATGGCATTCTCTTCGCGCTCGATCCCCAGTTGTTGCTCGAGCTCCTTGGCAGCGCTGCGCAAGTCGATGCGCATCAGCTTTGGCGCAATGCTACCGACAAAGACAATCAGACCAATCGTGCCGAAGAGGTAGGTGATTGCGTAGGCAACAGCCATATGACTGTTGAGTTGCGCTTTGCTGGCAGCGTCAAGGCTCAGTTGCGCGATAGCGCTGCTCGCGGTCCCCATGATGGCGGTGTCGGTCAGGGCTCCTGCGCCTAAGCCTGCGGTGAATCCTGCGTCAAAGTGAAAGATGCTGTACATGGCCAGGATCGTGGCAAGCGCAGTGGCACAAAGAACGACTGACAGCGTGACCAGCTTCAGCGTGCCACGATTGAGACTGCCGAAGAATTCCGGCCCGCTTTTGAATCCCACTGCATAGATGAACAACGCGAAGAATACGGACTTCAGTTCGTGAGGAATCTCCAGACCGATTTGGCCAATCAGAAGCCCCATCAATAGCGCTCCGGCGACGGAGCCCAGATGAAACTCGCCTATTCGCACTCTGCCAACCAACACACCAAGGGCAATGGCGAGGAAAACGGCGATTTCGGGGTTGGCGCGTAATGCGTGTAGAACGTAGTCGACCATCAACGGATCTCCTTGTCGCATGGGCACACGGTTGAGGTCCTGAAGTGCATGCAGGGATAGGCGCAGAGTGTTGGCGGGTCAGGGGCGGGCGGCTTGAGCCGTCTCGCTCAGATAGGGGGCGGCGAGCTCCAATGCTCCTCGTCCCCCACGGCGCAGGCATGCCAGCAGCGACAGCCAGGGGATGTCGGTCATCACGACGGCATCGTTCGACAGCAACTGCACTTCTCCTGCCGTGCCACCGGCAGGGCCACCATCGGGCATGTAGACAAGCAGCCAATCGTCGCGACTTTCCAGGGTTAACCCAAACCGGTAGCCGCTGTCCTGAATGACCATGACGACTCTGGCGCCTTCAATGTTCTCCATGCCGGTAAAGCGGGCGGTTGCATCTTTCAGCAGTTGATACCCCGGAAGATTTCCGAGGAGCTTGTCCTCAAGCGTTTCCAGTGCGCGTGATGCCGTCGCAGTCTTTGCCAGCAGCCCTGCCAGGAAGCAAAAAAGTAAAAGAACGAAAATGGCGGCCACCGTCACTGACGTGGCGCCGGCTACAGAAAAGCTGTCAAGGATCGGCAGCACTTTCTGTAACGGTCCGCTTAAC
Source organism: Pseudomonas sp. (assembly GCF_002796985.1). Classification (GTDB taxonomy): domain Bacteria; phylum Pseudomonadota; class Gammaproteobacteria; order Pseudomonadales; family Pseudomonadaceae; genus Pseudomonas. The sequence goes on from NZ_PEKX01000007.1 coordinate 296,451, forward strand.
AAGTGAATGGCCTTTTCGATCAGTACCAGGAGCAGTACCAGGGGAAGGATGAATAGCAACCCACCAGCAATGGTTGTCTTGATGAAGCGAAACATACGGTCTCTCCTTGATCGTCCAGACGTACTCGCCTGATTTCGTTGCTCTTCTACTTCCGCTCTGTACTTGGCCCTGGGGCTTGCTGCCAGCACCTGGACAACGGACTCAAGCGCAGGCAATAGCTTAGACGGGGGGATGAGAAATACTGACCGGAGCGGCTTGCCGATCACATCAGGCAATGAGCATTTCACGACAAGTTGCTCACTGGAGATGCACTTGAACGGGTAGTCCTGGCCTGCGTTTTCGCGGATCAATTCGGTAGTTTTCGTCGCGTCCAACCTCTGCGATTTCAGCCGCTCATACCTAAGTATGATTTTCTGAATCCCTACTTCGTCGCTTACGTGGTGCTCTCGCACTGATTAGTTTTCCCGGGCCAATACCAACCACGGGAAAGCCGCATGAAAACAAAAACAGCGCGCGCCGGATTCACCCCTAACGCCCTGGCGCTAGCCATTGCACTTGGCTGCGCCGCGCAGGCTCAGGCCGCCACATTCAATATCGGTGAGGTCGAGGGAACGTTCGACTCATCGCTGTCCGTGGGAGCCAGTTGGGCGCTACGCGGTGGTGATCCCGACCTCATCGGTGTCAACAATGGCGGCAAGGGCTTGTCGCAGACCACCGATGATGGCCACCTCAACTTCAAGAAGGGCAAGACCTTCTCGAAGATCTTCAAGGGTATCCACGATCTCGAGCTCAAGTACGAAGACACCGGCGTGTTCCTGCGTGGCAAGTACTGGTACGACTTTGAGCTCAAGGATGAAAGCCGGCCGTTCAAGGATATCGACGACAGCGGGCGCAAAGAGGGTGCGAAGTCCGCGGGCGCCCAGATGCTGGACGCTTTCGTCTACCACAACTACACGATTGCCAATCAGCCGGGGTCGGTTCGTCTGGGCAAGCAGGTGGTGAGCTGGGGGGAGAGCACCTTCATCCTGAACAGCATCAACTCGGTCAACCCGATCGACGTTGCCGCGTTTCGCCGCCCGGGGGCCGAGATCAAGGAAGGCCTGATCCCGGTGAACATGTTCTACGTATCGCAGAGCCTGACGGACAGCCTCTCGGCAGAAGCCTTCTACCAGCTGGAGTGGGATCAGACGGTCGTCGACAACTGCGGCACCTTCTTCTCCCAGGCCGATGTGGTGGCGGACGGTTGCAGCAACAATCTGCGCCTGCTCACCAACAACCTTGCGGCCGGCAAGGCAATCAATGCCGCGTTGCCGGGGACCAGTCTGGATATCGACCAGAACAGCGAAGGCACCCTGGTTCGCCGTGGAGCGGATCGCGATGCCCGCGATAGCGGTCAGTGGGGCCTGGCGCTGCGCTACATGTTCGATCCGCTGAACACCGAGTTTGGTGGGTACTTCATCAACTACCACAGCCGCGCCCCCTTCCTTAGCGTCACGGCGCCCTCGCAAAGCGTCTACAACGTGGCAGGACGCACTGGCGCGGCGGCTCCTCTGGTCGTTGCGGGGAACTCCGGCTACTTCATGGAGTACCCGGAGGATATCCATCTCTATGGCCTGAGCTTCTCCACGACGCTGCCGACAGGCACGGCCTGGAGTGGCGAGGTGAGCTACCGCCCGAACGCCCCTGTCCAGCTCAGTACGACTGACCTGTTGTTCTCCGGGGTAGGTCCACTGGCCGCCATCAACCCGGCCGCGTATGCGGCATTCGGTAATGCCTCGGTGCTCCAGGCGACTCCCGGCGGTGACCTGCACGGCTATCGCCGCAAGGAAATCACCCAGTTCCAGACGACCCTGACGCACTTCTTCGACCAGGTCATGGGCGCCGAGCGCCTGACGCTCGTTGGCGAGGTGGGCGTGGTGCATGTCGGCGGGTTGGAATCGACCAGTGATGCCCGTTATGGTCGCGACCCGGTCTATGGGCCAGGGCCGTTGCCCGCCACCGGATCAGTCAACACCTGCCGCGCGCTGAACCAGACCACCATCGCCGGCGCGGTGGGCAACAACGACTACTCCAACCTCACCTCGAACTGTGTCAATGACGGTTACGTCACCGCCACCTCCTGGGGATACCGCGCCCGCGCGATCTGGGACTACAACAGCGTCTTCGCCGGAGTGAACCTGCGCCCGAACATCAGTTGGTCGCACGACGTCAACGGTTACGGTCCCAACGGCCTGTTCAACGAAGGCAGCAAGGCCGTCAGCTTCGGTCTGGATGCGGACTACGCCAACACCTACACCACCAGTCTTTCCTACACCGACTTCTTTGGCGGCGACTTCAACACGTCGGTCGACAGAGACTTCGTCGCACTCAGTTTTGGCGTGAACTTCTAACGCAGGGGACTCCGCAATGCATATTCAGAAAACACTGTTGAAATCCGGCGTGCTGGCGCTGTCGCTGCTTGCGAGCAGCGTGATGGCAGCGGCTCCTGCGGCCGAGGTGGCGCAGCTGGGTGGTACGCTCACCCCCATGGGCGCCGAGAAGGCAGGCAATGCCGACGGCAGCATCCCGGCCTGGACCGGCGGTTTGCCCGTAGATGCCGGGGTGGTCGACGCCAAGGGCTTCCTGGCCGATCCCTTCGCTAGCGAAAAGCCGCTTTTCGTCATCACGGCGACCAACGCCGAGCAGTACAAGGACAAGCTGACCGAAGGCCAGATGGCGATGTTCAAGCGCTATCCGGACAGCTACAAGATTCCGGTGTATCCGACACACCGTACGGCCGCGCTGCCCGACAACATCTACGCCGCGATCAAGAGCAGTGCCCAGCATACCGAGCTGGTAGGCGGTGGTAATGGCCTGCAAAACTTCGACAGCCACTACTACGCGTTCCCGATCCCGAAGACCGGTGTGGAGCTGGTGTGGAACCACGAAACGCGTTACCGCGGCGGTAACATCCATCGCTACATCACGCGGGTGCAGCCGCAGGTAGATGGTTCGTTCTCGATGGTTCACTTCGAGGATGAGGTGTCGTATCCGGCCAATCTGCCCGATTTCGACAAGGCCAAGGGCGACAACATTCTCTTCTACTTCATCCAGCGTGTGACTGCGCCGGCGCGCCTGGCGGGCAATGTCCTGCTGGTGCACGAGACCATCGACCAGGTGAAGGAGCCTCGCCAGGCCTGGCTCTACAATGCGGGTCAGCGCCGTGTGCGGCGTGCGCCGCAGGTCGCTTATGACGGCCCGGCAACGGCTGCCGACGGTCTGGCCACCTCCGACAACTACGATATGTACAACGGCTCGCCTGATCGTTACGAGTGGAAGCTGGTCGGCAAGAAGGAACTGTACATCCCGTACAACAGCTACAAGCTCGACTCGCCGTCACTGAAGTACGACGACATCATCAAGCCGGGCCATATCAATCAGGATCTGACCCGCTACGAGCTGCATCGGGTTTGGGAGGTGGTCGGTACGCTCAGGAGCGGCGAACGGCACATCTACGCCAAGCGCCACATGTTCTTCGACGAGGACACCTGGCAGCTGGCCGAAGTCGATCACTACGATGGCCGCGGCCAGCTGTGGCGCGTCGGTGAGGGGCACGCCCAGCAGTATTACAACCAGAAAGTGCCGGGCTATACCGCTGAGACTCTCTACGACGTCATCTCGGGTCGCTACTCGGTCATGGGGCTGAAGAACGAAGAGAAGCAGGGCATCGTGTTCGGTGCCAAGGCGCTCGCCGCGGACTACACCCCGGCGGCCTTGCGTCAAACCGGTGTCCGCTGACGCCAAGCGTCTTTACTGAGCAACTCCGTGTTTGGGCGGCCAATCAGCCGCCCTTTTTTATGCCAGATCGTCGGCAAGCCCAATACAGCCCATGGGTGCAAGCCGTACCATGACTGTCTTTGCATTTTCGAAACCCTGTGAGTAACGCCATGCCCACGGCGAACATCTGCGCCGACCCGTGCCGCGCTCCCGCGTTGCCAACCAGCTTCCTGCCACGTCCCCGTTTGAGTCAGGCTCTTCTCCTTGCACCCTGCCGGCTGCGGCTGATTTGCGCCCCTGCCGGTAGCGGCAAGAGTGTGTTGCTGCGCGAATGTGCACTGGCCCGGCCAGAGGGGACGCGCGTGCTGTGGCTCGATCTGAAAGGGCTATTGCTGGATGAGCCTGCCCTCCTGAGGCTGCTGGCCTCGGCGCTCGAGCTTGAGAGCAGTGAGGCCAGTGTCGTGGTCAACCGCCTGGCGCGTCAGGATCGCCCGCTCTGGGTCATGCTCGATGATCTGCCGCGAGTGGCGGATGAGCGCCTCGACCGGCTCCTCGAACTCTTGCTGCGCACTTCGCCGCCGAGTGTGTCCTGGTGGATCGCCAGCCGCCGCCGCCCCGCCTGCAAGCTGGAGCGCCTCTTGCTCGACGGGGAGCTTTTCGAGCTTGGCGCCGACGATCTGGCCATGACGGCCGCCGAATTGGGCGAGCTGCTGGGCAGCCTGTATGGCGAGGTCGCCCCCGCCACTGTCCAGGCCCTGATGATGCAGACGGATGGCTGGTTCGCGGGGATACGTTTACGCCTGCACGGCAGGGATCCCGGTCAGCCTACCGAGGCCGCGCAGGGCAATGCATTGGTCCGGCGCTACCTGGAACAGGAAGTGCTCGCAGAGCTCTCGAGCGAGTTGCGCGAAGCGCTGTGCAAATTGTCCTGTCTCCAGGACTTCGACTTTTCGCTGTGCGATCACGTATTGGGGGCCGGCGAGGGAAAACAACTGCTTCAGCAGTTACTGGAGGCCGGCGTCTTCATCGAAACGCTCGATGGCGATTCAGGTTTGCATCGGGTTCGACCTGCAGTGGCCAGTATTCTCGAGGCGGAAATTGCTCAGGACCTCAAGCGGGCCCTGTATCGCCACGCCTGCCAATGGGCTGCAGGGTGCAGCCGGATTCGTCAGGCGATCGACTACGCGCTTCTCGCCGATCAACCCGAGGTAGCCGCGAGTCTTCTGCAGCACTTCACGGGGGACAGGCTGCTGCAGGGTAGCCAGATGGCTCGAGTGATCAGGTGGCAACACCTGCTGCCTGGCGAGCTGATTTCCAGCACGCCTCGCTTGTTGATTCTGAACTCCTGGGCGCTCCTCATCAGCGGCCGCCTTGACGAGGCCGAGGTCTGTGCGGCGCAGCTTCAACGCTTTCTGCCACAGCCAACAGCACAGCGTCAGCGCGAGCTTCTTGCGCAGTGCCAGGCGCTGACCGGGAAGCTTGAATATCACCGTGGCAAGGTCGACGCTCCGCACATGCGCGAGGCGCTGGATCATCTGCCGGAGACTGCCTGGGCACAGCATGTGATCGTGCTCACCGCACTCATCGAGGTGGCGATCGTCGACGGGCGGATGGAGACGGCCCAGCAGTTTCATCGTGATGCCATCAAGCTGGCTCGCCGCAACGGAAGCCGCATGCTGGAGGCTGTGTTACTCCTGCAGCAGGCACAGCTGCTGGAGATGCGTGGTGAGCTCAAGCAGGCGCTGCGTCTGGTTGAGCAACTGCATCAGGAACTGAGCGCTGAGGGTAAAGGCGAGCCTAACCCTCTGAGTGGTCGGACACGTTTGCGCCTCGGGGCGTTGTTCTCCCGGCTGGGGCATTACGCTGTCGCTCGTGGGCATTTTGAAGCCGGGCTGCAGGAGTGCCTGTACTGCGAAGACCCGGCCGCTTCCTGGGGTTACATCGGCCTGGCCGAACTCGATGCCATGCATAAGGCGCCCGCGCAGGCTTACCAGCGTTTAGCCGATGCGGAGCGGCTGTTGCAGTTCCGCAATATCACCGAGCCGCTCTACCAGAACCTGCTGGTGCTCGGTTACGCCCGGTTGTGGATCCAGGAAGGGCATGCAGGACGGGCTCGTGCTGCGTTGGAGGAATGCCTGCAGCAGTACACCGGCCTTGAGCGCAAAAGACCACCGTACGGTAATCCAGAGCTCGTGCAGCACCTGCAATTGGCGCTGGTTCATGCACGTCTGGCGGCGGGCGAAGATGTCTGTGAGGTCTTCGAGGAGATGCTCAAGGCAGCCCTGCAACAGGAGCGGCGTGGCCTGGCTGTGGAACTGTGGTTTGGCCTGGCCGAGGCGCACTATGCCAAGGGCCAGCAGAGCAATGCGCAGCGGGCCTTGCTCGATGCGATGGCGCTATCCAGGCAGATAGGCCTGGTCAGCGCAGAGTACGGCTGCAGCCTGCGCAATCCCGGCCTGGTGCGCTGGGGGAAGGAGTCACTCAGGCCTGACGATCAGCAAGCTGCAGCGGTCTTGCTCAGCCCGCGCGAGCTGTCAGTGCTGAAGATGATTGCCCAGGGGTTGTCCAACCAGGACATCGCCGAGCAGTTGTTCATCTCTTTGCACACGGTCAAGAGCCATGCGCAGAAAATCAACGTGAAGCTGGGCGTGGCACGGCGCACTCAGGCAATCGTCCGAGCCAAGGAACTGGGGCTGGTGAGATAGCGCTGAAGACGCGCTGATCGCCGACTAGAGGTGGCTGGGCGGGCCATTGGGAGATGAGCCGTCGTTCCTCTGGAGCAGCTGTCGGCGGACTGCCCGTGGTGTGTCCTGGAACCAGCGGCGGCAAGCCCGGTTGAAGACGCTCTGTTCGCTGTACCCCAGCAGGCCTGCCACTTGCGACATCGGCATATGACGCTCGGCAAGATAGCGCTCTGCGCAGGAGCGTCGAGCTTGCTCCAGCAGTGCTTCGAATCCTGTTCCGAGATCGACCAGGCGCCGTTGCAGTACGCGCTCATGCAAACCGAGCTGCTCGGCAATCAGGCTGATGCGGCAACGCTGGGTCGGCAATGTCCGCAGAATCAGGTTTTCTACTTGCCGCACCAGGCCGGCGGATGCCTGGGCGTCGAAGGGGCGAAGGTAGTCCAGCAGCACACGGTGTAACTGCGGGTCCTGTTGTTCGATCCGTCTGCCGAGCTGTTCCTCGCTGAGGACCAAGGCATTGCAGTCCTGGCTGAAGTAGGCCGCCGTTTTGAAATAGCGCAGATATCGCGCCGCTGGTAGCGAGCCAGCCCCACTGAGCAGCAAGGACCTGGCGCTGAACTGACTGCCGCACAGCAGTTTCATCGTGTTGTAGCCCACTCCCAGTGCCAGCTCCTGCATCTGCCGTAGTCGCGTGGAGCCTGGCAGTCGAATCTCGATGACCAGCCGTGGCGCATCAGGATCACCGCGATCGAGTTGCACATCGATGCCGGGGCTGTGGTAACCGATGAACCTCGAAATTTCCTCCAGTGCCTGGCCTACCGTTGCCGAGTTGCGGGCGATCAGAGCGACAGGTCCCAGCACTTGCAGATCCTGATGCTCCGCCATGCGAAGGCCCAGATCGGGGCAGCCCAGTTCGTTGGCGGCGCACTCAAGAACACCCACCAGGGAGCGAAGCGGAACTCTTGCCTCATCGTCGTCGAGTGCCTGTGGGTCTATCTCGAAGCGGCGGAGCAGTTGAGCGCAATCCCCGCCCAGCTGTGCAACCAGCTGCGGAAAGCCAATGAACGAGGTGGTGCGGATGAGTGCGGTCACAGTCGTTAAAAATCAAAATGAAGTCGTCAAAGGTCAATTAATGTGCGCTTAGTCGGCGAAGAATTCCAGACTGCTGCGCCGAGAAGAGCTGCTCGGTGTGCGTCATCCATCGCCCGTGAACCGAGAGCCGAGAAGAATAATTATGGAATTCGACTACATCATCGTGGGTGCCGGCTCGGCCGGCTGCGTATTGGCTAACCGTTTGAGCGCCGATCCGTCGGTGCGAGTGTGTCTCCTGGAGTCCGGCTCTGAAGATACCTCTCCGCTCATTCATACCCCGATCGGGGTGGCGGCCATCCTGCCGACGCGGCATGTGAACTGGGCATTTCAAACGGTTCCCCAGCCTGGCCTGAATGGCCGCTGCGGGTATCAGCCGCGCGGAAAAACCCTCGGCGGTAGTAGTTCGATCAACGGGATGATCTACATCCGAGGGCATCGCAGCGACTACGACGACTGGCACTCTCTGGGAAACCCGGGCTGGTCATACGAGGACGTACTGCCTTACTTCCGAAAGAGCGAGGGGCATCACCGTGGCGGATGTGATTTCCATGGTGGTGATGGCGAGTTGTATGTCGGCCGGGTGCAAGCTCACCCGGTCACCAATGCCTTCCTGGATGCCGCCCAGCGAGCGGGGCACCAGCGCAATGCGGACTTCAATGGGGTCGAGCAGGAAGGGGTCGGGCATTACGACGTCACCATCCGCGAGGGGCGCCGCTGGAGCACCGCCACGGCGTTCCTGAAGCCCATTCGTGAGCTGCGTGGCAACCTGACCGTGATCACCGGAGCCCACGCCCAGCGCATCCTGCTGCAAGGCAAGCGCGCCATTGGCATGCAGATATCCGTCAAAGGCGAGCGCCTGGAAATCAAGGCACGCAAAGAGGTTCTACTGAGCGCCGGGGCTTTTGGCAGCCCGCAACTGCTGATGCTCTCGGGTATTGGCGCGGACGCCGACCTCAAACCCCACGGCATTGCCATGCAGCATGAACTGCCAGGGGTAGGGCAGAACCTCCAGGACCATCCGGACTTCGTGGCTTGCTACAAGAGCCATGACACTTCCCTGCTGGGCATTTCTGCCAGGGGTTCCGTTCGAATGGGCAAGGCCTTCATCGATTACACCCGGCATCGCACCGGGCCGTTCGCGAGCAACTGCGCCGAAAGTGGTGGGTTCCTCAAAACCTCTGCTGACCTTTCGCGCCCCGATATCCAGCTGCATGCGGTGATCGGTCCGATCGATGACCATGGCCGCAAGCTGCACTGGGGGCATGGCTTCAGCTGTCATGTCTGCGTGCTTCGGCCCAAGAGCATTGGCAGCGTCGGCCTGCACTCCGCCGATCCTTTTGCTGCGCCGCGAATCGATCCGAACTTCCTCGGGCACGACGACGACGTCAGTACCCTGCTGAAGGGCTATCGCATGGTGAAGGACATCGTCGGGCAGGCCCCGCTGGCCCGCTATGGCTTGAAGGACATCTACAGTCGGAACCTCTCCAGCGATGAGCAACTGATTGATCTGCTACGCCAGCGCACCGATACCGTTTACCACCCTGTTGGCACCTGCAAGATGGGGAGCGACGAGATGGCGGTGGTGGACGAGCAACTGCGGGTTCGCGGGATCGAGGGGCTACGGGTGGTCGACGCCTCCATCATGCCAACGTTGGTCGGCGGCAACACCAATGCCCCGTCCATCATGATCGCCGAGCGGGCAGCGGAGTGGATCATGGCAGCGTGAATTCGCCGGAAGGACGGGCGCGTATGAGGAAAAGGATCGGTTTACCTCAGCGCACTTGAAGTATCCCGCCCGCCCATCCGGGCGGGCGCGTGATTGCTGGCCTTTTGCTCAAGCAAGGCTAGTCTCATTTTTTGCTGACTTTCTATCGACTGTGCCGTTAGGGAGCCCCCATCCCACACGGCATCTTTTGCGTGCAAAAAAAATGGGTCGCCATGGATATTCGAATCGAATGCATGGCTGGAGATCCGCCCACATGGAAGGTCTTCCTGGGGACGTGTTTCTGGTACTGCCAATCAGAGGCAGAAGCTAGGGACTGGGCGATGCGAGCGCAGGCTCATGATGCCGCTCAGCGTTGTCTGGAGTACAAGCTTCCCAATCCCATGCCGCCAGCCAGAGCTGAGATCAGCGTCCAGCCGGAGCTCTCGGAAGGCAGGGCTACCGTTCAACTGGAGCCAATGCCCCGGTTCACGATCGCCTAGTCCTCAGCCCAAGGCTCGGCCATCAGGCGGGGCTAATCCAATGAAGCAGAAGGTGCGTTCACCGCTCGTCTGCATTTGGCCGCTGATAGTACGGAGAGCTACTGCTGATGCACTTGGGTACTGCACAAGCATGGACGAATGACCGTGAACGGCAGAACTCAAAAGCATCCAGTCAGTGACTAGCAACCCATCACCGCTCTGCGGCTGGGCCGGAGTCTCTTCGGTGCGGTGAGGCCCCTTGTAAGGCTGCGAGTACTTCAGCAGTGGCGGCCGGTGCTCGGCGAGCGAGACGGAAAAGGCCAGCGCCTACGCACTGGGCGCCGTTGGGCCACCTGCTCCGATCGATTCTGGTGTGCGCCCGCAGAGGTCAGAGTGATTGTGGTCACTTCATGGGCGCCGCTATCACTCGGTGCTGTTTGCGCTGCATCCGCTGGCTAAACGAGCACTTGCCGGGTGGAGGCAATCAATTGATGCACCTGGCGCTCGACACGCTCCTCCGTAGCGGTTTCCGGTCCGCGGCCGCGCGGGCATGGCAAGTTCGGGGTAGTCCCGAACAGACGACAGATCAGTGGACGTTCCTCGTACACTTCGCAGCCTTGGGCACCCAGATGCACGCAGTTCCATTGCTCAAGGGCAGCCTCATGCTCGCCATCGCTTTTTCGCGGTAATCGTGACAATTCCTCGGACGAGGCGGTCACCGGTCCGCAGCAATCGTGACACCCAGGTACGCAGGCGAAAGACGGAATCTGTCGACGCAAATGGTCAATCTTTCGACGGGTGGTGCAGCTCACGGATTTGCTCGCCTGATGCGGCGGTGCACCATTCGCGGATGGGCAGAGGGCCGGGTGTTCACTGGCATGATGGCGCCTTTCGGGTCAGCAATGGATTTCTGCGTTCTTGATGCCGAGATCGCGTAGTTCGTCGATCAGGCCATCCAGGTGGGCAAATGATTCTACCTCCTCGTTGTCATCCACCAGGAAAAAGCTTCGTCCTGCCTTCTTCTTGAAGAACACGATCCACTCCTTGGTGTTGATCGGGTTTGCGATCACATGCGTGTCAAAGAATATACCTGCAGCATGCCGGGCTTTCACATCGTCGCGCTTCACTTGAGTCCTCATGCTGGTCCGCACTTGCACATTGCTACTCAGGTTTGCCGCCGGATCGGCTCGGCACTGAGTCAGCACAGGCAGCCCTGCCGTTGCAGTGACCTGTTCCAGGCATTCCCTGTTGCGGGGCTTTCGTGGTTTTGGCCTAGCGACCCGCGCAACTGCTTGGGGAGGCGGTCATCCGAGGGATGCAGTGGAAACCGCGGTCGCGGCTGAAGGTCATGTGCGGGGTGTTAGCGGTACGCTGTGACATGGGCAGTCATTCGAAATGATTGATTCCGTGACCTGCCTGATCTGCGTTTTCACCATTTTGCGCTCTGAAAGCCGCGTTTTAGAGCGGTTTCAGGATTTGATATGGAGCGGGCGAAGGGAATCGAACCCTTGAGACCTGCATTCCAGAACGTCCCAATGTATTCCATTCCGTGTCTTCTCAAGGGCTCACAGTTGGAAAACGTATCTATTCGGCCCGTTAATTTCGACACTTTTTCGACACCGACAGGGTAGAGCGTGTAAGGAGCCTACAAGTCGTCATCGCCCTGTCTGTGGCAGTTCAAGGTAGTGGCAGTCCGTTTCTCTATCGAGAATGTCGATCATCCTCTCTATGTTTGGCCGCTCCTTGAATCCGACTTTAAATGTGGATCGATTTGTATAGAAGATATCGGCATGATTGAGCGGGTGAATATGGCCGTCTTCCTGGGCGGGGTCATAGTCAAATCTTAGATAACCGTCCTCAGAATCAAGCATCTCTGTGAATAACGCCCAAAATCCCTCGGATGCCCCGCCCTGGTCATCGAAGTATTGTATTAAATCCCACTCGGTTTGGATTCCACCTCCCTTGAATGCAGAGATTGCCAAAAGAACTTCCGATGTCACTTGGCTGTCAATCTGAACCCCGTGAGATGAAGTTAGCTGATATTGTTCTCCTTCCCGCTCTATTCGGAACGGAAATGCAATTGAAAATACTTTTTCGTCCGTTCGCACAAAGACTCGGTTCATTCGAGTGCAAATTACTTCTACCGATGCGTAAATGGACTCTCTGCTCGGAGGGTAGTAGTTTATTATGAGTTTTGCTAGCTCCATCCAAATTTCTAGAACATCAAATCTGCTGCGAATTACCTTGACGGCTCTCGCATGTTGGAATTGATCTATAGCGAATGAGTAGGAAGTCATGTGGTACTCCCTCTATTCTGAGATCAGTTTTTTTGCAAGTTTAAGGATCTCATCCCTTTCCGAATTCGCATCGAGCATTATCTTCATTGCGCTCAAGAGCTTGTCTGCGTTTTTTCCGGTAACATTGAGCTCAATTAGGACCTCCATGGCCACCTCGTCGAATGTTTTTAAGCTTCCTTGCCATTTAACGTTGGCCTTGATTTGCTCTTGCTCGGCTTCTGAAGGCGGAGTGACTCGGAGTACATGCTCTTTTAGAATGTTATTAAGGCCAGCTTGAATGTTGTTGAGAGCTTCTGTGTTGGAGTCTTCTCTAACAATAAAATAGGTTTTTAAGAACGATCGTGTAATAGCCATGTACAAGGAGTTTCGATGGCTGAACGAATCGGAAAGACTGTGAGTGGCGCAGATAACAAATGGGAATTCTAGGCCTTTAACATGGTTGGTGTTGCTTAGGAATATCTCTCCCGCTCTACTTGGTTGGCGAGTTTCATATGCTTTGTTTACAGGCCAGCCCATTTCTCGTGGAATCATTGTCGCGAGTAGGTCGGAAATTTCATATGAAGACTTTCCCCTGTCGATCATAATAATGCCGATATCTGCTGGCTCAACATTAGGGTAAGATTTTTTTATCTCATGGAGACATTTAATTATTGTGGATGAGCACTGAGCAATATAATTTCCGCTGATTCGAATTAAGTTGACACTTTCGTTCTCGTCCTTAATGTCTTCGAATCTACTGATAGGCTCACGCTTGAGAATTATTTCTTTCGTCGCGTTATCAGTCTTGCTCAGATAGCCGCAAGCCTCAAGGTCCTCGTTAGATAACCAATTCAGCTTTTTCGGCTCAAAGTACCCCATGCCCAGTGCCTGTGCGAACATGAGGGTTGCCGGAGCAGTTCTGTAACATTTACTGAGAATGAATTCTGGCTGTCCGCCAGCTTCCTTCCGCTCATCAAAAATACTCTGGAATATATCGCCTGCGATATAGATTGAGTTTCTGGTGACCTTTCCGCAAAGCTCAAAAAAGCTCTCGGGGAAGTCTTGACTCTCATCTATTAGCATGTAATCAAAGGCGTAGTCGCCTTCGGGAATTCCTTTTTCGTCGAGCTCTTTGAGCGCTAACTTACAAACCCTGTCGAAGTCCATCAATTTCGACCAGGGGTAAAAAGTTAGGTTGTAATGGCCGCATATTGCAGCATACGATCCACTCGTTGGGTCGTTTTGGGAGCCCCAGCCGTGGACGCAATATAGTCTTTTATCCCATTCAATTTGTTGCTCAACTTTCATGAAGTTAAAGAATCCAGGGATTCTTCGTCTTAAATTGGCTGCCAATATTTTGTTATGGCATGTCATTATTATTTTGCTTTTGCCTTCGGAAACATACAGCTCTTTAAGCTTGTGCAGAAGAAGCTCAGTTTTTCCTGTTCCTGATAGGCCCTGGATTCGGATTACTTTTTGTTTTAGTTTCTGATAAACAAAACGAGTTTGATCGCCATCAAATAGGAGGATGTTTCTTTTTATACGGTCAAGGTCGTTTTCTGGGACATTTACGCCGACGCGGTCGATATCGTTAATGCTGCCGGTGACGAGTGAAACTAAAAGCTCTGAAACCCGCTGGTGAAACAGGTCATTTAGATCGGTTTTTTGAAGGTACTCTTCAATACCTAAACTTTCCTTAACTCTTATTTCAACAGTTAAGTCATCTGTCCAGTTCTTGGGGCGGCCAATTTTTTCTTTGTAGTTGTATTTATTCGAGATGTATCCAATGTCTTCGATAAAGTCTTCAACATATTCATCGAAGGCATTATTGTTTTGATCGAAATTCACAAAAAGAATTTTTCTTTTTGGAATTAGAACTGCATAGCTGTCGCCGCCCGGATAGTCGGATTTAACCTCAATAAGAGGTTTTTTTAGCACATAGCATTGAATGTATTTTTCGGCGCACCAATTAGTTAGCTCCTGCATGAAACCTTCTGCTGCGGCGCTTACATCTGTATCGGTGAATACATAGCTACTCATGGCATGTTCTTCCGTGGGGTTGCTAATTGCTCACTTTTTTGCGCACTTGACTCGGGCGTACCATTGCCTAGCTACTTTTTGCGTAATTGCTATCCCGCGCTCTGACTGGGCAAGTTTGAATGAGCTTCGTCATATTCCGGGCTAGTTTGCCCGATTTCTGGCATTACCTCGCCGGTGAGTAGCCACCAGCGGTATTGAGGATAGACCTGGGCGATGGCCAAGATTTCCTCTTCTTTGATTTCACGATTGCGTGCCGGGTTCTTCAGGTTATTCCACGTATAGCGGCTGATTCCCGTGCGGTCTTCCAGCTCCGGCAGACGCATGCCAGAGCTTTTCAAAATTTCTATAACACGTGCCTTTATCATAATGAAATGATCTATTGGTGATCTATCCAAAACGGATAAATCCATGCACTATCCAGCTTAAGTTGATCCAATTTGGATCACCCTAAGGCGAATCGCTTTATTGAAACGAATAGTGACGGAACGAGCATGGAACTGGAAGAGCTGAACCCCAGCGCCCTGGTAGGGCCGCAGCAAGATTTGGAGCGCATCGAGAAGTGGGCTGACCGAAACGGCATCAGCTACGGCATTGCTCGAGCGTGGGTATACCGGGGCATCCTGCCTTCGGTGAAGCTCGGCAAGCTGCGCGTTGTGAACAGTGCATTGCTCCGCGCCTGGTTGCTGGAACAGGAGTGGACGGCATGAACGACAGAAAGGGAGAACGACTGTGAGCAAGGAGAAATGGAATCTGGACCTGTGCGGCATCTCCACCTTCGCGGAAATGTGCAGCGTGACGTACGACGAAGCGGCCCAGTGGGCAGAAGACGGAACTGTCCCGAGTATCCAGATGGGCTGCTTTCGCATGATCAACCTCGCTCGCTTCCGCGATGACATGGAGCGCGGCAAGGCCACCTTCGGCGCAGGGGACTACAGCCATGACTAACTCACCCATCACCCTGGATGCTCAAAGTGCAGTGCGCTACCTGGGGCAGACTGTTCTGATGGAAATGGTGTGGGACGAGGAGCCGGAACCGATCTGGCGTTGGGTCCGCGTTGTCGGCGTCGTCCTGCCTGCGGAAGGTCTGCGCGGCGGTCCGCACTTCCTCACTCTGAAGCTCGGTGCAGACAAAGCATTCGCGGATGAAGCCTTCTGGGAAAACATCCGCACGATCCGGGTGATGCGGTACCGCGACCGGCAGGGTTCCGGCAACGTACTGGGCCGCGTCACCCACCCTGACGACTCGCGCTCAAGGGCCGCGCTCCCGGCTCGTCGGAACAGCCCCACCGTTCCGGCGAACGGAAGCACGGGCGGAGCGAACCCTTGAACGCATGCTCCTCATCAGCCTCGGCCGGTGAGTGTGGGGCAGCTTCTCCGCCCCGCGCTCCCGAGCCCTCGGCGGCAAGAGCGGGATGACAAGGGCAGCGCCCTTGGTGTGTTGGTGGCATCAGCCATCAACGGAATTGATAGCTCGGAACGCCTCCTCAAAACCTTGAATGTCGTTCCGTCACTATTCATTCCAGTGCGTCTAGAACGGGCTTTCAGCCATCAATTCAAACAATTGGTCGCGCCGCCGGCTGTTTGATTCAATACCCATATCCCACTGCAAAACCTCGATAGCGCAGATGAACTGGCGAGCGCGCCTGTTTATCCGTGCCGGGCCAGCTCATGCCTGCGAAAAGGCAAAGGAGGCAGCGCGATGCAACTACCCGATTGGACCTATGACCTTGTGCTGTTGGTGTTGGCCTTCCTGTTGGGCGCGCTCTCGGTCCTGGGGTCTTCGTCGCCTGCGGTGGCGTTTCCCTATTGAGGGTCGAGAGCTGGGCGTTGGCCGCGCCCCCGGCAAGTAGCGTAAGGCACGAGCGCCCTGCCGGAGGGCGCGGCCGACGCCCCTGTAACACGTCGGATAACCCACTGATCACTGTTTCATTACGTAGCTATTTGGAGCACTTCAATGACCAAGCCAAAGCATCAAGTCCGTGTCACGGTTAAGTCCGCTGGCGAGATTTACGAGTCGCCCGAGGGGCGCCTGTTCTTCGACGACAAGCTGGCCAAGTTCACTGATCTGTCCGGCGTGCGCCTGCTGCGCTGCGGCGTCGATACGGTCCGCCAGCTGTACAACGGCATGATCCGCCTGGAGGTAATGGCGCTGTTCGATGAGCCGGAAGACATCGTGGAGTTCGCTGGCTTCCAATGGGTCAAGGGCAGGGTAGGGCGCGACTCCGGCTACCAGTACCGCCTGCAGAACGCCGATACAGGCCTGATCCTGCTGATCAAGAATCACAACGTGAAGCTGGAGAACATCGGGCCGCACCTCAAGATTGAGGTGTCTCCACACGCCCTGGACGGAGCTGATCCGGCGACTCTTCAAGGCATGCTTGATGACCTGGCTAGTGCCGTGCTCGCTCACTGCGAAACGAACCAGTGCGCCGTGCATCTCGCGCTGGATGTGCAGGGCTGGACGCCTTCCGCGGACATCGTGGAGCGCATGCGCTGTCGTTCGACTCGTGTGCGGCAGATCAGCGGCATCGACCGTATCGAGTTCCATGGCAACGCCTCGGTGTATGGGCGTGGTGAGACCTTCATGTTCGGCTCGGCCAACGGCATGCAGCTCTGCATCTACAACAAAACGCTCCAGGCACGCGCCACCGACAAGCTCGATTACTGGAGCAACGTATGGGCGTCACTCAATGGCGATCCCTTTGGTGATGGGGAGCCCGCCTACAACCCGGAGGAAACGGTGTGGCGTATCGAGTTCCGCTTCCATCACTCCATAGTCCAGCAGTTCTCCGAAGGCTCCAAATTGTCCTCAGGTGAGGTGATCGGTTGCCGCACCTATGCCGGCCTATGCCCGCATCTGCAAGGCCTGTGGGAATACGCCTGCGACAGCTTCCGGCTGCTGCTGAAAGATCCGAAGTGGTACGACCCGTTCTGGTCGCTGATCACCCTGGAAACCAAGGTCCAGGTAGAGGCCGATCCGCTGATTGAGCGCACCGAATATCGCCGCTACTACAAGACCGCACAGGGCTTCTCTGGCAAGAACTGCGAGATGTTCCTGGGCCAGTTCGCCAGCCTGATTGCGCGGGAGCGCATCCCCTCAAAAAAGGCACTTGAGGTCGGGAGAACGCTCCCCTTCTGGCATGTGATCGAAGACCACTACACGGCCAAGGGCTACAGCACTCGCGACCTCGAAAAGCACATCTGCGGGCTGATCAATGATCGGTACTTGAGACGGGGATACGCCATCTGATGAGTATCACCAAGCTCCCAGATGGTCGCTGGTTCGTCGATGTAGAGCCGATCAAGGGCAAGCGTTTCCGGAAGCGGTTCAAGACCAAGATGGAAGCGCAGCAGTTTGAAGCCAATGCTCGCCAGAAGTGCTCTGAGAATCCGGGTTGGACGATCAAGCCCAAGGATCGCCGCAAGCTCTCCGAGCTAGTCGAACTCTGGTACGAGCTGCATGGCCAGACTCTCGCGAACGGTAAGCGCTGTGTGGCGATTCTGCGGCTGATTGCGAAGGATTTGGGTGACCCGGTGGCGGTAGCCCTGGAACCGGCGAAAGTGGCCCGTTTGCGTTCCTTGCAGGTCGCTAAAGGCATGTCGGGCAAGTACGCCAACAACCGCCTTGGCTACCTCAAGTCGATGTACAACGAGCTACGACAGCTGGGGACCATCGACTACGAGAATCCCGTCGGACGCATGCGCCCGCTGAAGCTTCAGGAGAAGCCGCTGTCATACCTGACCAAGCATCAGGTGTCTGAGCTGCTTGCTGCGCTCGATGCTCGCACCACATCGCCGCATCCGAAGATGGTCGCTCGCATCTGCCTCGCAACCGGTGCTCGATGGGGAGAAGCGCAGGCACTGACCCTGGATCGGTTGAAGGGCAACACGGTGATCTTCGCCAACACCAAGTCGAAGCGCGTTCGCTCGGTGCCAATCTCGGAAGCCTTGGCCAAAGAGATTCGTCAGCACTGGCAGACTCACGGACCGTTCACCAACTGCCTTGGCGTGTTTCGCATCGTGCTGCTGTCGACGTCGATCAAGCTTCCGCGAGGGCAGGCCAGCCACGTGCTACGCCACACGTTCGCGAGTCACTTCATCATGAACGGCGGGCACATTGTCACGTTGCAACACATCCTGGGGCACGCCTCGCTCTCAATGACAATGAGGTACGCTCACCTCTCTCAAGACCACCTGACTGAGGCAGTAAGGCTGAATCCGTTATTTCGAGAGGGTTAGATTTTCGAAATGGTGAACTCTAATGGTTCATTTCGAGTTCTCTGGAGGGATCTCAGTATTGTTGAGCAGCTTTCAAGTTGATTTCTGATGTCCCTTAGATGGAGTCTCTGGTTAGAGTTTCCAGTGGTGAGCTCTTCGATAAGTAAATCATCAAGGGCTTGGCCTAAACAGCAGCTCGCGATATGCAAACTTTGATTGAATCGTTCGTCATCCATGTGCGTGCTGGCCTTTAGGGTGTCTTGCTATTTAATTTGAATTGCTTTGTGTTATCTCTCATTGGCCCAGCGTTACCGGGCCAACGGTAGTTATCTTCACACTACTCTGACCTGTTCGGCCTGAGTTCCTTTAGGGCCTGACCCAAGGGAAAAGCTGACTCTTTGCCCTTCATCTAAGGACTTATATCCATCGCTTACTATTTCACGGAAATGAACGAATATGTCCTCTCCACTTTCCGGTGTGATGAATCCATAGCCTTTGACTGCGTTGAACCACTTTACGGTGCCGGTTTGACGGTCTGACATGACTTTATCTCCAGAGACTGAAATACCAGCCAGGATGGCTGGTGATTCCTGAGTGCAAAGTGAAGTGGCCGAGGAGATGTACGTCGAGTCTTGAGATCATCAGAACGGGGCCGCTTAACAAAGCAGGCAATAATGATCATACAGAGGTGGTTTGGGATGGATACCTTTAATTTTGAGAATCGATTAAATCGGACCGGTGGTAATAATTAAATTCGGAGGTAGTCCAGTTGTCGGTATAGTCAACAAGACGCGTAGCCAATCTGGCTTTCGCAGGAGGATATTTTGATGTCGAATCTTTATTTGGATCGAGTGAGATCGGAGATAATTGCGAAAACTGAAGAGTTTTTGTCGCACGGCGGCGAAATTCAGGAGGTCAGACCAGGTAAAACTGGTTATAAGCCACCCATTAGAAGATCCGAATGGGTCAAAGATATAGCTAAGAAACCTGAGCCATGATTGCTTATCGCGTTATCCCTGGACGTATTGCTCAGGGCGCAACGGAGTAAGTCACGCTGCTCCTCGACACTTTTTCGACACCTTTCCGGCCCAGAAAACGCAAAACCCCCGAAACGCTAGGCATTTCAGGGGTTTGGCAGGGTGTTCTGGAGCGGGCGAAGGGAATCGAACCCTCGTCATGAGCTTGGGAAGCTCAGGTAATGCCATTATACGACGCCCGCTTGGGGGTGCCTTTTTACCAGAAGGACGGGGCTTAGTGAAGCCTTGGCTGGCGTGCTGTGCCGGCCGGGTCACCTCTGTGACGAATTCTGCGCAATAAAAAGCCGGGGGCGGAAGGTTTTGGGGGCCGCCCCCCCGGCTGTGTGCGCTGGCTGCATCAGCCCACCATGGCGGCGATGGGCACGCCCTGGCTGCTGGGCAGGTAGGGGCTGGTCAGGGGCGGGTGGGGCTGCGGCTGGAGGAAGGTCAGGAGGGCGTCCTGGGTTTCCTGCCAGGCCTTCTTGTGTTCCACGTCGATGAAGTGGCCGGCGTTGCGGATGGTGCGGAACTCGCAGTCACGGATCAGTTGCTGGAACAGCTTCGCCTCGGCCGGTGTGGTGTAGATGTCCAGCTCGCCGTTGAGGAACAGCAGCGGGATGTCGATGGCCGCGAATTTCTCCATGTAGCTGTCCGCGCTGAGCTTGAGCACCTGGCAGATGTGGAAGTGCATCTGCTGGTATTCGTGCTCGTCGAGGCCGGCGACGTGGCGGAAGTTGTAGCGCTTGAACAGATGCGGCAGGTAGCGGCCAATGGTGTCGTTGACCAGGTTGCCGATGTTGATACGGTCGCATGCCGAGAGATAGTCCAGGCCGCGGTGCAGGTAGTCGAGCATGGCGGCGTTGAGCAGCGGTGAGAAGGAGTTGATCACTGCCTTCTGGATCCGTGCTGGGCGCTGGGCCAGGGCGAGCAGGGTGGCGACGCCGCCCCAGGAGAAGGACATCACCACGTCGGCGCGGAAGTGTTCGATCAGGTCGACCAGCAGCTGCGCCTCGTACTCCTTGGTGATCACTTCCCGGCAGTCGTTGTGGGCCTTGGATTGGCCCGCGTACGGCTGGTCGTAGCAGACGACGTTGAAGTGCGGTTGCAGGTATTTCACCGTTTGCGCGAAGGAGGCGGTGGTTGCCAGCGAGCCGTTGACCAGGATGATGGTCTGCCGCGCTTCCCTGTTGGCGTGAAACTCCGTGTGTACCCGGTGTTGCTGAATCTCGACGACGGCGGTTTCCGGCCTCATGTCGTATTCCTCCAGACGCAGGTCATGGTGCGCACCCACCATCGGATGCGAAGAAAGTACCCAGGCAGAGGAAAGCGTCTTGACGTGACAGCTTCATGTCACTCGACGAAAGTTAACAATCTCTTGATTTTCAGATGCTTGCGAAACAAAAACGACATCAAAAGGCTCAGTTCCGATACCGTTTCACGGCGCGGATTGGGGCTCTTGATCAGGCAGGTAAGGGGCGGCTTTGGGGGGACGCTGGGCCGCGGAAAGCTCTCTTGGACGTAGCGTGTGACTCATCGGTCACGCTTTGGCCTGAGTTAAGCAGCCTGGCTCAGGCGGCGCAACCGCCGCCGGACGGTTGAGTCACGTGTGTGGCGCGGATTCCGACGAAATGACATTTCTGCGCGCGATTGTCCGGCGCTTTGGAGAAGCCGGATTACACTCTTGTGATAGCTGTAACGCCCCCTGCCGAAGACGAGCGATCTCGCCGTGCTCCCCCTGAGGCCGATACCGCGTGCGGAGCGGGTTCATGGCACTTCACCGAAGGTTCCTTTCACTGCTGGTCCTGGGCCCGGCTGTATGGCTGTGTGCGGAAGCCATGGCCGAGGATCGCCTGGGCTGCAATCAGCCAATCCGCCTGGCGTTCTACCGTAATCCACTGGTCTACCACGACGGCGGTGGCATCGATCAGGATGTTGTCTCCGAGTTGGCAAGGCGTACCGGTTGCCGTTTTGAACTCTCGGTGCAACCGCGGGCGGAGACTTGGAAGGCGCTGCAAAGCGGTGATCTGGACATGGCTACCAGCGGTATTTCTACCGCCGAGCGCCGTGCCATCGCCTACTTCATCCCCTATCTGTATTTGCGTAACAAGCTGATCCTGCCCCGCGACCTGGGCGATGACCTGAATAGTCTGGAGGCGTTTCATGACATGCCGGGAGCGCGCATCGGGGTCATTGCCGGCTACCGCCATGGTCCCTACATCGATGCGATGTTGCGGATGTTGCGGACAGAGGGGCGGGTGAGGGAGTACCTCGATGACGCCGCACGTTTCAGTGCGCTGATCAACGGTGAGGTCGAAGGGGTCATTGGCCACGAGATGAATCTGCGAAGCGTCATTCTCGATCCTCAGCAGCGCAGTCATTTTCGTGTGGTGGATGTGAGCCCGGGGCCGGCGTTGGGGCTGGGCCTGGTGTTGGGACGCAAGAGTTTTACCGCGGCGCAGAGTGCGCAATGGCAGCGCGAAATAGACGCCATGTGGCTCGATGGCGGGCTGCTGAAGATCATGAACAGGAATGCTCCGGCGCCGCTGGCGGTGGAGTTTCTCGATAGTGGATATCGTTACGGCTCCACGGATAGAGGCTGGTAAAGGATGAAGGCATTCGAACGGGGCATTCCGCTGCAACTGCTGGTGGCCGGGGCCATTATTGCCAGCATGCTGGTGCTGGCGGGTGCGTTGCTGGTCCAGGGGTATCGAGGCGTGGAAGGGGCGCTGGTGACGGCGGCCGGGGAATCGGCCAGCCAGCTGGGGGCGACCATCAACGAGCGTATCCGACGCCTGATCGATCCGGCGGAAAGCGCGTTGCGTCTGCTGACCCACGACCCCATCTCGCAGACCGACAACCTGCCGGCGCGACTGGAGCGCTTGCCGATGCTGGTGGAGAACCTGCGCGCCAACCGGACCTTGAGCGCGGTGTATATCGGTTATCCGAATGGCGAGTTTCTGCTGGTTCGCGCGCTGCGTATTCCAGAGGTCCGGCGCGCTCTGCAGGCGCCGGACGCGGCCAAATACCTGGTGCAGAGCCAGACCCTGGACGGCCAGGGAGGTCTGCTGGGTGAATGGCGTTTCTACGATGGCGAACTGCGTCTGCTGCGCTCTCAGGAGCGCCCGGAATACCGCTACGACCCGCGTCAGCGGCCCTGGTACAACGAGGCGCGCCTCACCAGCAAGACGGTGCTGACCCAGCCCTACGTGTTCTTCACCACCCGCGAGATCGGCCTGACCCTGGCGCACCGCAGCGTCGACGGGGCGGCGGTGATCGGCATGGACGCCTCGGTCAACGACCTGGGTGGCGAGATGGGTGACCTGCGCCAGACCGCCAACACCGAGCTGGCGGTGGTCGACGGCAAGGGGACGGTGATCGCCTACCCGGACCTGTCCAAGCTGATGATTCATGAGGGCAAGGACCTGCGCCTGGCGACACTGGCCGAGTTGAACGTGCCCAGCCTGAGCGAGCTCAACACCAAAGCGGCTCCGTCAGGTACGCCGATTTCCTATCAGGTCAACGACCAGGATTGGTATGGCATCTGGGTGCCGCTGTCGAACTTCACCAGCAACGAGGTGAAGGTGCTGATCGCCATTCCCGCCGCGGAGCTGCTGGCGGGTGCGCGGCAACTGTTGTTCAACCAGGCCCTGTGGAGCGGCACGCTGGTGCTGGTACTGTTGCTGATCGGCTGGTACATCGGCCGGCGCATCGCTCGTCCGTTGACCGCGCTGGCCGATCAGGTTGGCGCGCTGGCGGCCTTCGATTTCGCCCGGCCGGTGGGCGTGGAGTCGAAGATTGCCGAGGTTCGCGACTTGAGCAGTGTGCTGGGCAGCATGTCGCGCACCATCCACAACTTCCAGGCGATCACCCTGACCCTGAGCCGCGAGACGCGCCTGGAGAGCATGCTCGAAGGCGTGCTCTCGCGCCTGGTGGAGGCCACCGGCGTGATGGGCGGCGCGGTCTACCTGCTGGACGACGATGAGTGCCGCCTGCGCCTGGCCTGCGCGGTGAACGGTGAGCAGTACCCGCAATCGATGCTGATCGAGGGCTTCACCGAGGCGCAGCTCGCTGAACGGGTGGACCAGGCGTTGGCCAACCGCGGGCAGTACCTGGAGGTTTCCCTGCGTAACCGCTCGGATGAACTGTTGGGCATCCTGGTACTGCAACTGGCCGAGGAGGGCGTGCACAGCCTGCAGCCGCGCAAACCGTTCAAGCGCTTCGTCGAGGAACTCTCCGGCGCCGCCGCCGTGGCCATCGAGACCCGCCAACTGATCGAAGCCCAGCAGCGTTTGCTGGACGCCATCATCAAGCTGCTGGCCGATGCCATCGACGCCAAGAGTCCCTACACCGGCGGGCACTGCGAACGCGTGCCGCAGCTGGCCGACCTGTTGCTGCAGAAGGTCATCGAGTCGCACGACGGCGAGTACGCCGGCTTCACCATGAGCGATGCGGAGCGCTACGAATTCCAGATTGCCGCCTGGCTGCACGACTGCGGCAAGATCACCAGCCCCGAATACGTGGTGGACAAGGCAACCAAGCTGGAGACCCTGTACAACCGTCTGCACGAAGTGCGCATGCGCTTCGAGGTGGTCTGGCGCGACATCGAGCTGGATTACTGGCGCGGCATCGCCGAAGGCAATGACATCGGTCTGCTTGCCGCACGGCGCGATGCGTTGCACGCGTCGCTGCGTGATGACTACACCTTCGTCGCCCAGGCCAATGTCGGCGGCGAATTCATGAAGGATGAGGACATCGAGCGCCTCAAGCAGATCGGCGAGCGCCGCTGGCTGCGCCATTTCGACGACCGTCTGGGCATTTCCCACGACGAGGCCGAGCGCCTGCAGGGGCGGCCCGAGCGGCCGCTGCCGGCGGAGGAGTTCCTCCTTGCCGACAAGCCCGAACATCGCGTGCCCTGGGGCGAGCGCAAGCCGCCGGTGACGAAGGATGACCCGCGCAACATCTGGGGCTTCGACATGCGCCTGCCGCCCTACGCCAGCCATTACGGCGAGCTGTACAACCTCGGCATCCGCCGTGGCACGCTGAACGATGAGGAACGCTTCAAGATCAACGAGCACATCGTCCAGACCCTGATGATGCTCACCACCCTGCCGCTACCGCGCAACCTGCGCCGCGTGCCGACCATCGCCGCCAACCACCACGAGAAGATGGATGGCACCGGCTACCCGCGCAAACTCTCCCGCGAACAGATGAGCATCCCGGAACGGGTGATGGCGATCGCCGACATCTTCGAGGCGCTGACCGCTGCCGATCGCCCTTACAAGGCGCCGAAGACGCTGTCGGAGTCCCTGAAGATCCTCGCCTTCATGGCCCGCGACCAGCACATCGACGCGGACCTGTTCCGTCTGTTCATCAGCCAGGGGGTGTACCGCGAGTACGGCGAGCGCTTCCTCCACCCTGAGCAGATGGATGCTGTGGATGTGCGGGCGATCCTGCAGATACTGGATGGGGTGAAGGCGTAGCAGCGCCTGAAACGCAAACCGCCGGCTGATGCCGGCGGTTTGCGTTTTGGGGTGCGGAAGTCGATCAGCGCTTGGCGAGGTTGCTGGCGTAGCGGTTGATCTGCGGGTTCTTCGCCACGGTGCAGCTTTGCCCGGCCAGGAACTGCGAGGTCTTCAGGTACTGCTGCTGCGGGTAGTAGGCGAATACGTAGCTGCCGTTCTTCACCGTGTCGATCAGCTTCTGCGCCACCTGCGGGCGTACTGCCGGGCAGCCCAGGCTGCGGCCCAGGCGACCGAGGCCGGAGACGACCTTGGGGTCGGCGTAGGCGGCGGCGTGCATGACGATGGCGCGTTCTTCGCTGTTGTCATTGAAGCCCGGCTCCAGGCCCAGCAGGCGCAGGGAGCGGCCGTGCTTGCCGCTGTAGGTCTGGCCGGTCTGGTAGAGGCCGATGGAGGACTGGTTGCTCTCCGGGCGGTTGGAGAAGGAGGTGGCCATGTCGTCGCCACTCTTCTTGCCATGGGCGACCCACTCTTCGAAGAGGAGCTTGCGCTGCTTCAGGTCGAAGACCCAGAGGCGCTTGTCGCGGGATGGCTTGGAGTAGTCGATCACCGTCAGCACATTGCTCTGACCACCCAGTTGGGTGCTGGCGCACTGCAGCGCGCTGAGCGCCAGGCGCAGGGTTTCGGTGTTGGTCGCGGGCGCGAGGCGGTGCAACTCCTCGGCCGTGGGCAGGCGGGCGGCGGACGCAGTCTGCCAGCTACCGATCGCGAAGAGCGCGGCACTGGCGAGCGAAATCCGGAAGAACCCCCGTAACTTCAAAAAAGTCAGCATGAATACAACATTCCCGTTGAATAGATATGGTTTTTTCTGGGAAACGCCGCATTGTGCGCGATTTTTGACCAGCGATGTGGTTGTTTTTTAATCAAGTATGGATCCGCCTGTCGGTAATTACGAACTCTCCGCTGCGGCAGAATGCCCTGAGGCGCTGTGTTTCCTCACGGGAAAGCGGGAAAGAACTCACCCCGGACAGGCGCCTTGACTCTTTGTGTCTCGAGATTCTTCGGCTACTTGCACGGCCTGCATTAGGCCGTCTGTCCGCAGGTGAGGGCTGGCAGTGTGGCGGGAGATGGCGGTCGATGGCGCAGTGGAAGGATGAAGACGCTGTAGGGGAAATCTGGAGCGGCCTGGCACCGCTCCGGCTCATCCGCTTACTCCACGGACTGGTTCTTGACCGGCTTCTGCTCCGCCTTGCGGTCGTTGGTGGTGATCACGGTGAAGTCCGGGTTGCTGCGCATGTCGCGGGTGGACGGCAGGTCGGTGATCACCAGGGTGCTACCGACATCCATGCTGGCCAGCAGGTTGCGCAGGAATTCCCGGTCGAGGCTGAACTTGCCCAACTGCTCGGCGGGCGACAGGCCGCGCTGCGGATCACTGACCTGCACGCTGGTCCAGCGCAGGTTCGGGCTCACACTGTCGATCTCGGCCGGGGAAGGCTTCTCCATCAGGGAGAAGGCGGCGACGCCGGTTCTTTCCTCGGGGTGTTCGAAGGCCACCGGCGCGGTGCCGATCTGCAGGCCGCCACGGTAGACGTAGAGGCGACGGTCGGCGCGGCTGACCAGCACGGAAACCGGGCCCTTTTCCGCGCCCGGATCGCTCCAGAACGGCACCACCATGCCGCTGTCCTCGTGCGGGCCGGCGGCGCGGCCGGCGCTGACGATGGGGGCGAGCAGGCCGGGGTGGTAGACCTCCACGGGCGAACTCTTGGCGTCGGAGATGATCACGGTGGTGGAGGTGAAGCCGGTGACTTCGTAGAGCTTCTTGGCGAACGCCATGGGCAGGCGGATGCAACCGTGGGACGCCGGGTAGCCCGGCAGGTTGCCGGCATGCAGGGCGATGCCGTCCCAGGTCAGGCGCTGCATGTAGGGCATGGGCGCGCTGTTGTAGAGGTCGGAGTGGTACTCGACTTTCTTCTGCAGGATGGAGAACACGCCGGTGGGGGTTTCCTTGCCCTTCTTCCCGGTGCTGACGGTGGCCACGCCGATGGCGATGCCGTTGCGGTACACGTAGGCGCGCTGCTCGGTGAGGCTGACTACCAGGGTGACCGGGCCCGCCGGGGAGATTTCCGGGTACCAGAGGAACTGGCCGGGCTTGAGCGTCTTCAGCGCGGCCTGCAGGTTCGAGAGCGGCGAGGGCTTGCCCGGACTGGCAAAGGCGACGCTGGCGCTCAGGGCGATCAGCAGGGCTACCGACAGTTTCTTCATTACCTTTCCTTGGAACGAGGGCATGGCAGGCAGCTTAGCCAAGCAGCGACGGTGGCTGCAAACTGCCGGGCTGAGCGGTGCGCGTAGGTTTTTTCTGAACGTCGAGCGGCGCGCGAGACGTAGGAGCAACTGTCTTCCTCTGGATAGCCCGTGCCCGCGCGTCCCCTTTACCCCAACCCGCCCCTCACGGAGAGGTGGCCGAATGTGCCGGCTGACGCCATGGTTTTATCCTGCTCCGAACTGTCCCCTCTCCCCCTGGGAGAGGGCTAGGGTGAGGGCATGCCTTGGCACGGAATTTCAGGTAGGAGCGAACTCTGTCCGCGATCGATTCAACAGTGGCTCCTGCCTGGCAGACGGTGCCGGGCCCAGCCATCGCGGACGAATTCCGCTGCTACATGCCCTGGTCCAGTTCAGCGATTTCCGACGCGGTCAGCACGCGGTACTCGCCGGCTTGCAGGGCCGGGTCGAGCACGAGGCTCCCCATGCTCTCGCGGTGCAGACGAGTCACCTTGTTCTGGAAGTGGCCGAACATGCGTTTGACCTGGTGGTAGCGTCCCTCGTGCAGGGTCAGGCGAGCAGCGTGGGAGCCGAGGATTTCCAGTTGGGCGGGCAGGGTGGTGAGGTCCTCGAAGGCGAAGTACAGGCCCTGTTCGAAGGTCGCGATGTAGCGTTCCTCGATCGGATCTTCAGTCTCGACGTAGTAGACCTTGGGCAGCTTGCGCCCTGGCAGCGTCATGCGCCGTGACCACTGGCCGTCGTTGGTGATCAGCAACAGGCCGGTGGTGTTGTAGTCCAGACGGCCGCCGATGTGCAGCTCGTGCTTGTCCGGCTCGTCCAGCAGGTCGAGCACGGTGCGGTGCTCGGCGTCGCGGGTGGCGCTGACGCAGCCGGCGGGCTTGTGCAGCATGAAGTAGCGCGCCGGCTTGCCGGCCTGCAGTAGCTCGTCGTCGAGCTCCACGCGGGAAAATTCGCGCACCTCGTGGCGGCTATCGCGCACCACCTGGCCGTCGACGCGCAGGCGACCTTCGGCGAGCAGTTGGCGGGCCTGCTGGCGGTTCAGGTGGGGCAGGTTGGCGATGAAACGGTCCAGACGCATCAGGCGTTCTCGGCGTCCGGGCTCGGCGCTGCAAGCCCGGCGGCGCAGCGCGGGCACAGGCACGCGCGGTCGACCAGCTCGGGCGGAATGCTCTCCAGCGCCTCGCGGTCGACGGGCGTGCTGAAGCACCAGCAGCTCTGGCCGGCCAGCGCCGGATCGGCCTGGGTGCAACGGTTGGACTGGCCGCAGAGCGGGCAGCGGCTGGTGTCGGGAATGACGTTATTCATGGCCGATCAGGGCGGGGACAAGGTGTTGATGCGGGGGCACAGGGTGCAGCGCCGACCCTCATCGCGCAAGCGGATTCGGATCGGCGCGGCGGGGCCTGGTCAGGGGATGTCGATACGCTCGATCCAGGGTTCCAGGCGCCGGCCGAAGGCGACTTCGGCGGTGTAGGGCTGGGCGCTTCCGTCCGCGGTCCGTGCAGGTCGCGAGAAGACCTGGTCGAGGCGTTCGCGCCACGGATACGGCACGTTGAGGCTGTCGGTGCCAACCGAGCTGGCGGTGCCGCCCAGCGTCCAGATGTGCTGGTAGTAGTTGGAGATGGGGCGAACGCGGCCGTGGACGATCAGGTAGCGCTGGCGGTCGGGGTATTGGGCGCGCAGGGTTTGCAGGTCCAGGCCGACGTCCTTGAGCAGCAGGCGCGTGTCGGTTTTCTCCTCGCTGTCCAGCTCGCGGCGGATGAAGTCGCGCTCGTCGGCCAGGCGCGCATTCTGCGGCGCAGCGTCGGCGGCGAGGCGGGCTTCGTCGAGGCGCTTGCGCGTCAGCTGAACCTCGCGCTGGTACAGCGGGCCGTTCAGCTCCAGGACCAGCAGGGCGTCGCGAGATTGCTGGCGGCCGAAGCGCGGGGCGCTGTCGTCATCCACCTGCGCCGGCATGGCGAAGCCCAGCTTGGCCATCTTTTGCGCATCGATGGCTGGCAGCCAACCGCGATTGTGCCGCGTGCTTTCGTCCCGCGTGGGTGTGCGCCAACGCAGGCGCAGGCTCAGGCCGCTGTTCTCGTTGTGCCAGGAGCTGTTGCGGTCCAGCTCGCGCTGGCTCAGGCGCAGCACGCTGTCCGGCTCGCCCGAGCGGTTCCAGGCGACGCCGGCGAGGGCGACGGCGTTGACCAGCAGGATCAGGCCGATGCCGCCGATCAGGGCATGGGTGCGCGTCCAGTTCATGACGAAGGCCCTCCCAGCAGGCCGTGGGCCCGGCGCAGGCGGCGCAGCACCAGCAGGATCAGCACCGCGCAGAGGCCCAGCACGAGGAAGAACAGGTACTTGGGCATCACCTCCCACCACCAGTCGAAGAACTTGGTGTAGAGGAAGATCACGAAGAAGGTCAGCCCGGTGTTCACCACCTCCGGCCATTCGCGGCGCGCGCCGAGCCAGATGACCAGCGCCGAGGCGGCGAAGCCGAGCACCTGGTAGAGGTTCTCTACGTTGCTGACGCCCTGTGGCAGGTAGCTGCCTCCTCCCCAGTTGGCCAGCACCAGCATCGGCAGGAACAGCCCGAGAAGGCCGAACACCCGGTAGATCGTGGCGAAGCCGTCGAAGCGGTTCTGCGTGATGAACGAGGGAACGAGGAAGATCAGCAACGCGGCGGGGAAGAAGTTCTCCGGGCGCTCACCGACGTCCAGCCAGTAGACACCGCTCCAGGTGCCGACCCGCGCGGCGACGTAGCCCATCACGCAGATCAGCGCAGCGCTCAGCAGCAGGCGCGTGTTGCAGGTGTAGGCCAGCAGCAGGGCGTAGGCGGCCCAGGGCAGCAGGGCTTTGTCGGATGGGGTGATGTTGAAGATCTGCCCGACCATGATCACGTTCAACACCAGGCAGGCGAAGGCGAGCATGGCGCCCAGCTTGGCGAAGTAACCAGAGGCATCGCGGCGTTGCAGGGCGAGGGTCAGCAGCAGGCTACCCACGGCCGCGGCGATGAGGATAAGCACCTGGGCGGTTTCCGCGAACAGCCCCCAGAACTGGTAGAACAGGAAGAACAGGCTGGCGGCCAGGGCCAGCGCGCCGAGGAAGGAGGCGATGCGCATGCCCAGGGAGAGGCGATGGTCCTGGCTGTCGCGGTCGATGTCGAAGCGCGCGCGGTAGTCGGCGAGCAGGCGTTGCTGGTGGTCGTGCAGGCGTTCGCTTTGGGCGTTGTCGAGGGCCAGGGCGCCTTCGTCGTGCAGGCGCTGGAGCTCGCGCTCGAAGGCCTGGATATCGTTGACGCGATGCTGCGCCTGCTGGTGGCTGAGGTCGGGCATGACCGGTCCTTGCGGCGGGTGATGCTGGGACTCTAGCTGGTGGCGCGGCGGGGTTCCATGGAATTCCAGGGAACCATTTCGCGGGGGCGGACCATCGCGGACGAAGTCCGCTCCTACGCGCGGGCCCGTTTTCGGAGCGTTGTAGAAACGTAGGGCGAATAAGCTGGGACAGGTTATCCGCCGACCTTGCGCGGCGGATAACGCTGGCGCGTTATGCGCCCTACGAAATCTCGCTGTGATCAGCTACGGCTTTGCAGCCACGCGCGCCAACCGCCGAAGCGGCTGATGTCCTCGGCGCCGTCCAGGCCCCAGGCGTCACAGATGAAGCCGGTCTCCCAGCTGCCATCGTCCAGCTGCACCTTGCCCAGCCCCAGCGGCGCGGGGATGCCGGTGAGGAAGGAGCCCAACTCGGCGCTGGGCAGTTCCCAGACTTCAACCTCGATGGCCACGCCGCCTTCGGCCACGCGCAGCATGCCGGGGCGCAGCGGCGGGCCGCCGGCCAGGGCATAGAGTTTGTAGGCCGGAGCGCTTTGAGTGGCGCGCAGCAGGCGGGCGCCGCGCTGGCGCAGTTGCCAGTTCAGCGCCAGGCCGTCGAGGTGCGCGCCGCACACCACCAGGCGCGCGCGGTCGTTACGCGCGGCATTGGCGGAGGACGCCGGGGCGATGCCGTTGCCGCCGGTGAGCGGCAGGTTGTGCCGGCGTTGCAGGGCGTCGGCCACGCCGAGCAGGTACTGGTCGGTGAAGGCGCGGCCGAACAGCGTCACGCCCCAGGGCAGGCCGTTGTCCATGATCGCGCTGGGCACGGCGACGGCAGCGTAGTCCAGCAGGTTCATGAAGTTGGTGTAGTAGCCCAGCTCGGAATTGCGCTTTACCGGTTCGGCGTGCAGCTCGTCCAGGGTCACCGGGCGGCCGATGGTGGGCGTCAGCACGCAGTCGAGGTCGGCGAGGATCGCATCGCACTGAGCCTTGAGTTCCTGCAGCCGGTACTGCGCGCGGAACGCCTGCACGGCGGTGGCGCCCGGAGCTTTCGCCAGCACGTCGCGGATCACCGGCAGTACGGCTTGTGGGTCGCGCTCGATCAGCTCGCCGGCCACGCTGTAGCGCTCGGCCACCCAGGGGCCTTCGTAGAGCAGGCGCGCAGCTTCGAGGAAGGGCGCGAAGTCGATCTCCCGCGCCTCGCCGCCCAGGGCCTTGAGCTGGTCGAGGGCGTCGGTGAACAGCACCGGGCCTTCGTGGCAGCCGAAGAATTCCAGCTGATCGGCTCGGGGCACGCCGAAGCGGAAGGGTTTGGGTGCACCGAAGGCGCTGGCGTCGTTCCAGGCGGGATTGGCGCGGCTGTAGCCGTCCTGTGGATCGAGCCGGGCGGTGAGTGCGAGCAGCTCGCTGGCCTCGGCGGCACTGGCGGTGAAGTAGGTGATGCAGTCCAGCGTGCGGCAGGCCGGCACCAGCCCGTGGTTGGACAGCAGGCCCTTGCTCGGCTTGAGCCCCAGCAGGCCGTTGAGCGCCGCCGGCACGCGGCCGGAGCCGGCGGTGTCGGTGCCCAGGGCGAAGGTCGTCACTCCCAGTGCCACGGCCAGCGACGAGCCTGCGCTGGAGCCGCCCGAGGGATACTCCGGCAGCACGCTGTTGCGGCATTCGCCGTAGGGCGAGCGGGTGCCGTTGAGGCCGGTGGCGAACTGGTCGAGATTGGTCTTGCCCAGCGGGATGGCGCCCAGGTCGATCAGTTGCTGCACCAGCGTTGCCGAGGATTCCAGCGTGTAGGCAAAGGCCGGGCAGGCGGCGGTAGTGGGGATGCCGGCGAGGTCGATGTTGTCCTTGATGGCGAAGGGGATGCCGTAGAGCGGCAGCGCCTCGGGGGATTTCTCGTCCAGTGCGGCGAAGTAGGGCTCCAGTTCTTCCAGGCTCAGCAGGTGGATGAACAGGTGGTAGTCCGGGTTCAGCGCGGCGGCCTTTTTGCGCAGCTCGGCGATCAGCTGGCGCGGCGTGGCGCGGCCTTCGCGGTAGGCGGTGCGCAGGGTGGCGAGGCGGAGGTCGAAGGGGTGGGGCATGGTCGGGATTCCTTGGGGTCTGTCAGTTATTCGCTCAGACTGCCCTCACCCCGGCCCTCTCCCGGAGGGAGAGGGGGAAGAGCAGTCCGGCGCGGTGTCTGTTTCCAAGCACGACCCATCAGGCGGTGGGCCGTGGTTTTGGGTTCCGGTGCTGGGCGGATACCCTCTCCCCGGCCCTCTCCCTGAAGGGAGAGGGGGAAGTGCGCTCCTGCGCGAGATCTAACGATGAGTTTTCAGGAGAAGTCGGAAGTTGCCTCTCGCTCCGAACAACTCCCTCTCCCGCTTGCGGGAGAGGGCTGGGGAGAGGGGCTCTTGGCTCTGCGCGGACCCGTTCACGCCTCCTCCATCACCACCACCCGCTGCCCGGCGCGCACCGGTGAGCCGGGCTGCACGCGGACCTCGCGGACCACACCGTCGCGCGGGGCGGTGAGGGGGATTTCCATCTTCATGGATTCGAGGATCACCAGGATGTCGCCGGCCTTGACGCTGGCGCCGGCTTCCACCTGCACCTGCCAGAGGTTGCCGGCGATGTGGCTTTCGACGGCGTGCTGGCCGGCGCCGAGCGGGGCCTCATCGCCGGTATCGGCGGCGGCTTCGTCGCTCTCGAAGTGGGCCTGGCCGGAGGCGATCCAGCGCTCACGTTCGGCATCGAAGGCGGCGCGCTGGTGGCTGCGGAAGGCGGCAATGCTCCCGGCTTCCTCGGTGAGGAACTGCTGGTAGTCGGCCAGGCGCAGTTCGCTGTGCTCGATGCGCAGCGGGTAGCGGCCCAGCGGGAAGTCGCGGCGGATGCGCAGCAGCTCCTCGGCGGACACCGGGTAGAACCGTATCTGGTCGAAGAAGCGCAGCAGCCACGGCTTGCCGTCGAACGCCGCGACCTCGCGGTAGCGGTTCCACATCTGCAGGGTGCGGCCGACGAACTGGTAGCCGCCGGGGCCTTCCATGCCGTAGACGCACATATACGCGCCGCCGATGCCCACGGAATTTTCCGCAGTCCAGGTGCGTGCCGGGTTGTACTTGGTGGTGACCAGGCGGTGGCGTGGGTCCAGCGGCGTGGCCACCGGCGCGCCGAGGTAGACGTCGCCCAGGCCCATCACCAGGTAGCTGGCCTCGAACACGGTGCGGTACACCGCCTCCAGGTCCGGCAGCTCGTTGATGCGGCGGATGAACTCCAGGTTGCTCGGGCACCAGGGCGCGTCCTTGCGCACGGTGGTCATGTACTTCTCGATGGCCAGCTGGCAGGCCGGGTCGTCCCAGGACAGCGGCAGGTAGACGATGCGCGACGGCACCTTGAGATCCTGCGCCGCGCAGACGGCGTCCCACAGGCCGGCGACGGATTCCAGCAGGCTTTGCAGCGGCAGGGTTTCCGGCTGGTAGTGCACCTGCAGCGAACGGATGCCGGGGGTGAGGTCGATCACGCCGGCCAGGGCTCTCGCTTGCAGAGCTTGCATCAGCGCGTGGGCGCGGAAGCGCAGGACCAGGTCCAGCTCGGGCTGGCCGATTTCCAGCAGCAGGTGGGTGTCGCCGGAGAGACGGGCGACCAGGCGGGTGTCGTCCTGGCCGAGGTCGAGGACGATGGGGGAGGGGAGACTGGTGCTCGGGCTGCCCTCACCCCCCGCCCTCTCCCGCAAGCGGGAGAGGGGGCTGTCCGTGCCACCGGGAAACACTGTGCCCGCCGGCAACGCCGGACCGCTCCCTCTCCCTCCGGGAGAGGGCTGGGGTGAGGGGAAACCGGCGGCATCGGAGTTGGGCTGGACTGTAGGAGCGAGCTTGCTCGCGAACGCAGTTTCGCCTGGCGCTCCGGTGACATGCGGTTCGCGAGCAAGGGCTGAGGCGCCCCCCTCGCTCCTACGAAAAGCCGCAAGCTCGCGGGCGGTGGAGATGTCGATGGGGAGGAAACGCACCCTGTCCCCGGCCTTGAGCTGGCCGAGTTGCCAGAGGTCGGCCTCGATCACCGTCACCGGGCAGACGAAGCCGCCCAGGCTCGGGCCGTCCGGGCCGAGGATCACTGGCATGTCGCCGGTGAAGTCCACCGCGCCGATGGCGTAGGGGTTGTCGTGGATGTTCGATGGGTGCAGGCCGGCCTCGCCGCCGCTCTCGCGCACCCATTCCGGCTTCGGGCCGATCAGGCGCACGCCGGTGCGGCTGGAGTTGAAGTGCACTTCCCAGTCGGTAGCGAAGAAGGTGTCGATGTAGGCCGGAGTGAAGTATTCCGGCGCGCCGTGGGGGCCGTAGATCACGCGGACCTGCCGCACGGCTGGCAGATCGGTGCGCAGCTCGGGCGGCAGGCTGGCGCCGTGGCTGTCGTCCGCCAGTTCCGCCAGGTGCAGCACATCGCCGGCCCGCAGGGCGCGGCCGCCGTGGCCGCCGAACTGGCCGAGGGTGAAGGTGCTTTTGCTGCCCAGGTAATCCGGCACCTGCAGGCCACCGCGAAGGCACAGGTAGCTGCGCGCACCGGCGCCGCCAACGGTGCCGAGGCTGAGGGTGGAACCGGCGGCGATGAACAGCGAGGTGTCCATCGGCTGTTCGACGCCATCCAGGCTGATCGGCAGCGCCGCGCCGGTGACGGCCACCACCGCGTCGGTGTTGAAGCGCAGGGTCGGGCCGCTCATGGTGATTTCCAGCGCGGCGGCGCCCTCGGGGTTGCCCAGCAACCGGTTGCCCAGGCGCAGTGCGCGGTCGTCCATCGGCCCGGACGGCGGTACGCCCACAGCCCAGTAGCCCAGGCGGCCGGGGTAGTCCTGCACGCTGGTCTGGGTGCCGGCGCTGAGTACTTCGAAGGTCTGCGCGTGGTAGCGCAGGCCCTCAAGGCAGCGGGTCCAGGGCGAGCCGCTGGCGAAGGGCACATCGGCAAGAATCTGCCGCAGGTAGTCGCGGTTGCATTCCACGCCGTAGAGCTGGCTTTCGCCGAGGGCGCGGTCGAGGCCGGCGCTGGCCAGCTCGCGGGTCGGCGCCCAGGCGATGAGCTTGGCGATCATCGGGTCGAAGTAGGGCGGAATCTCGCAGCCGGCCTCGACCCAGGTGTCGATGCGCAGCGTCTTGCCGTCGGCGGCCGGGAACTGCACGGCGGTAAGCAGGCCGGGGCAGGGCTGGAAGTCGCGGCCGGGGTCTTCCGCGTAGAGGCGCGCCTGGATCGCGTGGCCGCTGGGTTTCAGCGCGGCGGCCAGCTCGGCCAGGGGCGGCAGGTCGCCGGCGGCCAACTCGATCATCCAGCGCACCAGGTCGACACCCCAGACCTGCTCGGTGACACCGTGTTCGACTTGCAGGCGGGTGTTCACTTCGAGGAAGTAGAAGCGCTGCGCCTCGCTGTCGTAGACGAATTCCACGGTGCCGGCGCTGCGGTAGCTGACGGCTTTCGCCAGCTGGATCGCCGCCGCGCACAGGGCTTCGGCCATGCCGGCGGGCAGGTTGGGCGCCGGGGTTTCCTCCAGCACTTTCTGGTTGCGCCGCTGCACCGAGCAGTCGCGCACACCGAGGGCGATGACCTCGCCCTGGCCGTCGCCGAACACCTGTACTTCCAGGTGGCGGGCGCGCTGGATGTACTTCTCGATGAACACCCCCGAGTCGCTGAAGTTGTTCTGCCCCAGGCGCTTCACCGCGTCGAAGGCGTCGCGCAGTTCTTCTGCCGAGCGACACACGCGCATGCCGATGCCGCCGCCACCGGCGGTGCTCTTGAGCATCACCGGGTAGCCGACTTGTTCGCCCGCACGCAGGGCGGCGTCGAGGTCTTCCAGCAGGTCGGTGCCTTCGAGCATCGGTACGCCCTGTTCACGGGCGAGGGCGCGGGCGGTGTGCTTGAGGCCGAACACCCGCAGCTGCTCAGGCGTCGGGCCGACGAAGGCGATGCCGGCGGCTTCGCAGGCTTCGGCGAAGGCGGCGTTCTCGGAGAGAAAGCCGTAGCCGGGGTGGATCGCCTT
Organism: Pseudomonas sp.; assembly: GCF_002796985.1. GTDB lineage: Bacteria > Pseudomonadota > Gammaproteobacteria > Pseudomonadales > Pseudomonadaceae > Pseudomonas. The sequence continues at coordinate 332,729 of NZ_PEKX01000007.1, forward strand.
CGCGCCGCTGTCGCGGGCAGCCTGGAGAATCTTCTCGACCACCAGGTAGGTGCTCGACGCGGGGCCTTCGCCGAGGCTGATGGCCTGGGCGGCCTGCTGGATGTGCAGGCTGGCGGCGTCGGCTTCGGAGTAGACGGCCACGCCCTCTACTTGCAGGTCACGAAGCGTACGCAGGATGCGGCAGGCGATGGCGCCGCGGTTGGCGATCAGGAGCTTGTCGAACATGAGGGCGTCCCCATGGGGTGGCGGGCCGTCCCGCCGTCATTCGGTGCGCGCCGCGGTCGTCCGTGGCGTCGAAGTGCACTTCGTAGGAGCGAGCTTGCTCGCGAACCCGGCCTAGCTCCGGTGCTCGGACGAGGTCTGTTCGCGAGCAATAACGATGGCGTCCCCCTCGCTCCTACAGGTTTTCAGCGTCGGGCTGCATTGGGCGCTGCGGCTCTGGCAGAGCGCGAACAGCCACTGGCGCAGGCGCGTGGTCAATCCCATACCAGCAGCTCCGCCGGGGTCGGGTTCCAGCCATTGCAGGGGTTGTTGAGCTGCGGGCAGTTGGAGATCAGGACGATGACGTCCATGTGTGCGAGCAGCTCGACGTACTTGCCGGCGCCGGAGATGCCGTCCTCGAAGGTCAGGCCGCCCTCGGCGGTGACCGGCACGTTCATGAAGAAGTTGATGTTGTGGCTGATGTCGGCCTTGGTCAGGCGGCCGTCGTGCAGGCTGGCGCGCAGGAAGTTGTCGCGGCAGCTGTGCATGTAGCGCTTTTCCAGGGCGTAGCGCACGGTGTTGCTCTCCTGGGCGCAGGCGCCGCCGAGGGTGTCGTGGCGGCCGCAGGTGTCGGCGCTGATGGTCAGCATCGGGTTGCCGAGGTTGGACCAGAGCACGCTGCCGGCGCTGAGGTAGACCTGACCCTGCTTGCGCAGGGTGCGCTGCACGTCGTAGCGCTCGCGCGGGTTGGCGGCGCTGAAGAACAGCGTGTCCACCGCCTGGTTACCTTCCAGGTCGAGGATGCGCAGGGTCTGCCCGGCCTTGAGTTCGGTGAGGCTGGGTTCGCCGGCCGGGATCAGGGTGCGCGAGACGCAGGCTTCGGGGTGTTTGTCGCTGGGGACGATGGGCATGCTCGCGCTCCTTACAGGTACTGGCGTTCGGTGTTGTGGAAGCCGCGGCCGTTCTCCGCGCGGGAAGTGCGGCAGAGCACGCTGATGCCGTCGGACGCGACCTGCTGCCAGGTCAGGCCGATGGGCTTGGGCGCGTACTGCGGGTTCGGGTCCAGCGGGTGCTGCAGGGCGGTGAGCACGACGAGGGTGTCCATCGGTGCGTAGAGCTCGACGTAGTCGCCGGCCTTGGAGTTGCCCTGGGCGAAGCGCAGGCAGCCGTCGGCGTCGACGTCCACGCGGCTGAACAGGTTCAGGCACATCAGCAGGTCCTGCAGGCGCATGTCCCACTTGCCCATTTCCACCAGCAGGTTGTCCACGCCGTTGCGGTGGAAGCCGTTGCGCAGTTCCTGGTAGCGGCCCGCGCCGTATTTCTCCTGCACCTCGGCGGCGTTCAGCACGCCGCCTAAGCTGTCGTGCCAGCCGCAGCTGTCGGCGCTGATGGCGGCCAGCACGCGGCCCATGTCCGAGTACAGGCAGTGGCCGGCGGTGAGGCGCGCGGTGTGCTGGCACTTGAGGCTGTCAGGCAGGTTCAGCCGCTCGCTTTTCTCGGCGGCGTTGAACAGCAGCACGCTGGCGTTGCCGCCGCCTTCCAGGTCGGTCAGGCGCAGCACCTGGCCGCGCTTGAGGATGAAGGAGGTGTGGCCGCCACCGGGGACGGTTTCCTCAAAGAGGGTGGTGCGCAGTTCGTTCATGGCGGGCTCCTTAGTAGGCCGGCGTGATCGCGGGCTCGGCGGCGGGTTGCAGGCGCGCGGCGAGCGTTGCCGGCAGGGCGGCGCGGGCAGCCCGGCGGTCGGTGTTGAGCGGGATGTCGTAGGTGATGCGGGCGCCGTAGGCGCTGGGCGCCTGCGGGTCGTGGCGGACCTTGTCGAAGACCAGCAGGCGGGTGCCCAGGCTGAAGCCCTCGGCGAGGTCGTGGGTGACCATGAACACGGTGAGCCGGGTTTCCTGCCACAGCTCCAGCAGCAGGGCGTGCATGTCCTTGCGGATACCCGGGTCCAGCGCGCCGAAGGGTTCGTCGAGCAGCAGCACGCGCGGCTTCATCACCAGCGCCTGGGCGATCGCCAGGCGTTGCTGCATGCCGCCGGAGAGGGCGCTCGGATACTGCTGCAACGCATGGCCGAGGCCGACGCGCTGGAGCAATTCGGCAGCCTGTTCGCGCGCCTCGCGCTTGGCCGCGCCGAATAGCCGGCCGAGCAGCGGCGAGCGCGGTAGTTCCAGGCCGAGGGCGACGTTGTCGAGCACGGACAGGTGCGGGAACACCGAGTAGCGCTGGAACACCACGCCACGGCTCGGGTCGGGTTCGCCCACCAGTGGCCGGCCTTCGAGCAGCAGCTCGCCACGGCTGGGACGTTCCTGGCCGAGCAGCAGGCGCAGGAAGGTGGACTTGCCGCAGCCGGAGGCGCCGACCAGGGTGCAGAACTCGCCTTCCTGCACTTCGAGGTTCAGGCGTTCGAGTACCACGTTGCCGTCATATTCCTGCCAGACGTTCTTCACCTGGATGAAGCTCATGCCTTGGCTCCTTCGTACCAGGGGAAGGCGCGCCGGGTGAGCGCGCGCAACGCCCAGTCCATCAGCCAGGCCAGTGCGGTGATCCACACCACGTAGGGCAGGATCACGTCCATGGCCAGGTAACGGCGCACCAGGAAGATGCGGTAGCCCAGGCCGTCGGTGGAGGCGATGGCCTCGGCGGCGATGAGGAACAGCCAGGCCGAGCCGAGCATCAGGCGCAGGGAGATCAGCAGGCGGGGCATCAGTTGCGGCAGCACCACGCGCAGGATCAGCGTCCAGGTGCTGGCGCCCAGGGTCTGCGCCTTGATCAGCAGTTCGCGGGGGATTTCCCGGGCGCGCTGTTCGATGTCGCGGGCGATGCAGGGGGCGACGCCGATGACGATCAGCACCACCTTGGACAGCTCGCCGAGACCGAAGACGATAAACAGCACCGGCAGGATCGCCAGTGGCGGAATCATCGACAGCACGGTGAGCAGCGGCGACAGCGGGGCACCGAACAGCGGCACGCTGCCGGCGGCGATGCCCAGCACCAGGCCGAGCAGGGCGGCGATGGAGAGGCCCATTGCCAGGCGTTGCAGGCTGGCGCCGGTGTCCCTCCAGAACAGCACTTCGCCGGTGCGCTTGTCTTCGCTGAAGGCCAGGCGGTTCACCGCGTCGGCCATCTGCACGGCGCTGGGCAGCAGCTTGTCATTGGGGTTCTCCGCCAGCCGCGATGTGGAGCCTGCGAAATAGGCGAACAGCAGCAGGGCGAAGGGCAGCAGTACCAGGAACAGGCGGCTGCTGCGGTCGGGGGTTCGGTTGATCAGGCGCATGGGTCGTACCTGTGGATTTCTGTGTGAAGCGCCCTCTCCCTAACCCTCTCCATTCGGAGCGGGGCGCGCAGCCAGGGTGGGGAGAGGGGCTCTTGTAGGAGCGAGGGGGACGCCCAGTTCTTGCTCGCGAACAGAGTTCCGCCTGGCACTCAGGTGCCATGCGGTTCGCGAGCAAGCTCGCTCCTACGAAAGGCCCAAGAGCCTCAGAGCTTCCCGTCAGCCGCCATCTGCACGTAGGTTGGGTCGAAGCGCAGCTTGAGGTTCTGCACATCGCCGGTGGTGTGGCCGGCCGCGAAACTCATGCCGACCGCTTCGGCGCTTTTCGCGCCCTCGCCCAGCAGGCCGTGGGCGAAGGAGAAGGCCGCGACTTTGTCCATGGTCGCCGGCAGTTTCGGGCTGGTGGCGAAGGCCAGCGCTTCTTTCGGCGTGGCAAACAGCCTGGTGGTGGCGAGCTGGCTCTGGTAGCCGGCGAGGTCGGTGCCCGAGGCCTTGGCCATGTGCTCCAGCGCGGCACGGGTTTCGGCGCTGTCGCCCTGCATCAGCGCGACAGTCTCGAACCAGGCTCCGACCAGCGCCTTGCCCAGCGCGGGGTTGTCCTTCAGGACGGCGCTGTTGACCACCATCATGTCCATGATCTCGCCGGGGACCTGGCTGGAGTTGAACACCTCGGTGGTGCCCGGCTTGGCGCGCGCCTCGGCGAGCATCGGGTTCCAGGTGGTCACGGCCTGCACGTCGTCGGTATTGAAGGCGGCGGCGATGTCGGCGTCGGAGGTGTTCACCGTGGTCACGTCCTTCTCGCTGAGACGGGCGTTTTCCAGGGCGCGGGCGAGCAGGTAGTGGGAGACGGACAGCTCCACCAGGTTGACGTTCATGCCCTTGAGGTCGGCCGGGGTCTTGCCTTCGCCCTTGACGACGATGCCGTCATTGCCGTTGGAGAAGTCGCTGACGATCAGCGCGGTGGAGTCGACGCCGCCGGCGGCGGGGATGGTCAGGGCGTCCATGTTGGTCATGGTGCAGCCGTCGAACTGGCCGGCGGTGTACTGGTTGATCGACTCGATGTAGTCGTTGAGCTGGGTGACCTTGATCTCGATGCCGTACTTCTTCGCCCACTTGTCGACGATGCCGTGGCTGGCCGCGTACTCCCAGGGCATCCAGCCGGCGTAGAGGGTCCAGCAGAGGTTGAAGCTGTTCTTCGCGGCGGCGGAAGCGGAGAGACTGAAGGCCGCGAGGCCGGCGGCGAACAGGGCGGTCAGAAGGGGCTTGTGCATGGAGCATCTCCAGTCGATTGGCGGGCAGGCAGGAGTCGGGCGGCACTTGTCGCTCTCGTCTCCCGGGCTTTTGTCCCGCCGTGTAACCTCGCTGGAGGTCGATGACTCTCGGACCAGTCACTCGCTGCGCGAGCCGGAACCCTAGTCATCCATTGTCAGATTGTGGTGCCGCTGTCCGAATGGTTCGGATCGTTCCTGCACAGCGGGAACAAAGCGAGCGGCGTGCCAAGTTGGCGAAAGTGCCGGGGCAGAAGGGCTGCGGCGAATCGGGGCGGATTTTTCGCTGCAACGGAGGGCGGGGGCCCGCCCTCAAATGAGGCGCGCCGCCGCATCCTGGTGCGCGGGGCCAGTCGAAAGGCAGGAGCGTGCCGGGCGTGCCGGGCGGCAGACTGCAGCGACCTTCACCTTGAGGAATCCATCGCCATGTCCGAGTTGCTGAGCTTTGCCAAGGGTGCGTTGACCATGTTCTGGGTCGCCGCCGTACTCAACCTGATCTATCCCTTCGGCGAGCTGCATCGCCCGCTGCTGTGGCTCTCCGCGATCCTGCTGGTGGTGCATGTGGGCGAGGTGCTGTTGCTGGCGCGCCGTCGCTCCTGGCTGGAGCAGGTGCAGGTGTTGCTGTTCGGCGTGCTGCATCTGCAGAGCCGGAAGGTGCGCCGGCTGGCCACTGTAAACGGCTGATTTACCCAAGCTTTACCTTGGCGCGTGGCACCGTCTTCTGACGGATATGTCTGATCCTGTGAGACCGGAAGAATGTACGCCCCGCATCCCGGCGGGGCGGCCGGCTCGCCTGATGGAGGCGCCATGCGTCGTTTCTTCGCTGCTGTACTGATGATCCTTCCGCTGACCGGCTGCGTGGTCTACGAGCATGACCACGATCGCGGTGGCTGGCGCGACCGGCCGCACTACTACCGCCCGGCGCCGCCGCCGGCTTACTACGGTGGCCCGTACCAGGGCTGGCACCGTTGAGGGGTGGTCCTGATGGGTATCGCTGCGCTCCACGCCATCCTACGAAAAGCGCTTATGACGCGGTGTTGAACGCCGCGTCTTCTTCCAGCAACAACTCGACGAACTGGCTGGCCGCAGGCGAGAGGCTGCGGCTGGCATGGCGCACCAGGGCGTAGGCGGAGCCGCGCCCCGAGACATCGCTGCCATTGGGCCAGGGCAGCACCGCCAGTCGCCCGGCCTGCACATCCGCAGCCACCACATCCCAGGTGGCGAGGCAGAGCACGTCGCTGCTTTTCACCAGTTCCTTGAGCATCAGCACGTCATCGCATTGCACGCTCAACGGCTGCTCGCGGCCGAGGGTACGCACCATGCCCTCATGGGCGTCACGCGGCAGGCGCGGGCCGGCCAGCGGGTAGTCGAGCACGCGCTCCACCGATGCTCTGGTGCCCACCAGTGGATGCCCCGGCCGGCAGAACAGCACGCCCCGGTGCACCCGCAGCGGCAGGATGTCGAGGCGGCTGTCGCCTTCCAGTTCCCGGTAGTCGGCGATGAACAGCTCCAGCTCGTCGTCCAGCAGGCGCTGGTGCAGCTCGCTCCAGTTCTCGATGGACAGCAGGACCGTCACCTTGGGGTGCGCCCTGCTGTAGCGCGCGAGCGCCTGCGGCATCAGCCGTGCGCCGGGGAAGGGGCCGGCGCCCAGACGCAGTTCGCCGGTTTCCAGGTCGGCCAGTTGCAGCACCGCGTTCTTCAGCGCGCGGTCGCCGGCCAGCAGGCGGCGCGCGTGTTCCAGCACCAGCCGGCCGTGGGCGGTAAGGGTGATGCCGCGCGGGTTGCGGTCCACCAGTTGGCAGCTCAACTGGCCTTCCAGCGCCTGGATGCTCCGCGACAGGGCGGGTTGACTAAGATTCACCGCATCGGCGGCACGGGCGAAGTGGCCGTGCTCGGCGAGTGCGACGAAGTGGCGTAGCTGGCGGAGATCGCTCATGCGCTTCCTGCATTGATTGTGAATTTGGAATGCATTGGAATTATTAGCGCGACGGCCGGCATAGTGCGAGCACAACAACAAATACCGGAGCCCTCCGATGTCCCGTCTTTCTGCAGCCGTGCTGGTCGCCAGCCTCTGCCCCGGCCTGCTGGTCGCCGCCGAACAGCCCAAGCCCCCGACTTCCTTCACCCAGGCCGCGCAGGAGCAGGTGCGCCAGTCGCTGCCGTTCAGTGACCGTGCCGATTTCGACCGGGTGGAGAAAGGCCTGGTCAAGCGCCCCGAGAACCTGGTGATCAAGAACGAGGACGGCACGGTCGCCTGGCAACTGGGTGGCTACGACTTCCTCAAGGCCGCCAGGGACGTCGCCAGCGTCAACCCGAGCCTGATGCGCCAGGCCCAGCTGAACCTCAGCTACGGCCTGTTCAAGGTCACCGACGGCATCTACCAGGTGCGCGGTTTCGACCTCGCCAATACCACCTTCATCGAAGGCAAGACCGGCTGGATCGTCATCGACACCCTGACCACCCCGGCGACTTCCAGGGCCGCCTACGCCCTGGTGAGCCAGGAGCTGGGGCAGAAGCCGATCCGCGCGATCATCTACAGCCATGCCCACATCGACCACTTCGGCGGCGTGAAGGGCCTGGTCAGCCAGGAGCAGGTGGACAAGGGCGAGGTGCAGATCATCGCGCCCAAGGGCTTCATGGAAGCGGCGATCAAGGAGAACGTGCTGGCCGGCAACGCCATGCTGCGCCGTGCCACCTACCAGTACGGCACCATGCTGCCGCAGGGCCCGGAAGGCCACGTCGACATGGCCATCGGCAAGGCCGTCGCCAAGGGCCCGATGAGCATCATCGCGCCGACCAAGACCGTCGATGGCTCGCTGGTGGAGATGGAGATCGACGGCGTGCCTGTGACCTTCCAGAACACCCCGGGCACCGAATCGCCGGCGGAGATGAACGTCTGGCTGCCGCAGCAGAAGGCGCTGCTGATGGCCGAGAACGTCACCGCCACCCTGCACAACCTCTACACCCTGCGCGGCGCCGAGACCCGCGACCCGCTGGGCTGGAGCAAGTACATCAACGAGGCGCTGCATCGCTTCGGCGACAAGGCCGAGGTGATGTTCGCCGTGCACAACTGGCCGCGCTGGGGGCACGAGGACATCGTCCGCACCCTGGAGAAGCAGCGCGACATGTACGGCTACCTGAACGACCAGACCCTGCACCTGGCCAACAACGGGGTGACCATCAACCAGATCCACGAGCGCCTGAAAGTGCCGCCGGAGCTGGCCAACGAGTGGTTCAACCGTGGCTACCACGGCAGCGTCAGCCACAACGTGCGCGCCGTGGTGAACAAGTACCTGGGCTACTACGACAGCAACCCCGCGACCCTGAACCCGCTGGCGCCGGAGGACTCGGCGGTGAAGTACGTCGAGTTCATGGGCGGCGCCGATCACCTGCTGCAGATGGCCAAGGCGTCCTTCGACAAGGGCGAGTACCGCTGGGTGGTGGAGGTGGTCAACAAGCTGGTCTTCGCCGACCCGACCAACCAGGCGGCGCGCAGCCTGCAGGCAGATGCCCTGGAGCAGCTCGGCTACCAGGCGGAAAACGCCGGCTGGCGCAACAGCTACCTGACCGCCGCACAGGAACTGCGCAATGGCGTGCCGCGTGACATGCCGACCATGAAATCGGGCAGTCCCGACGCGCTGGCGGCGATGGACACCGGCCTGCTGTTCGATTACCTCGGCGTGCGCCTGAATGCCGAGAAGGCCGAGGGCGAGGACTTCGCCATCAACCTGGTGCTGCCGGACAAGAACGAGAAATACCTGCTGGAGCTGAAGAACTCGCACCTGAACAACATCAAGGGTGTGCAGAACGAAAACGCCGGGCAGACCGTGACCATCGACCGCGCCGACCTCAATCGCCTGATGCTCAAGGAAGTCTCGCCGGTGCGCCTGGTGTTCGAGGGCAAGCTCAAGAGCTCGGGCAACCCGCTGCTGCTGGCCAAGCTGTTCGGCATGCTGGAAGACTTCAACTTCTGGTTCGACGTCGTCACCCCGCCGCAAAAGAGCTGATTCTTTCCCCATCTACGCGGCCGGCTCCCCGCCAGGCCGCGTCTCCTCTGGATGGCACAATGCAGTGATTGCATTGTGCCATTGTTTTTTCCGCGGCCAGTCTGCACCATGCAACCCCTGCGCCCGCAGCTGGTTGCCGGCGCTCGCAGTCGAGTAGTCGTGATCGTGTTCAGCCGTTGTTGCAGGGTGTTGCGCCGTTGCTGGCCGGGGTCGTTGGCCCTGGTGCTGGTGACTTCGCTCGGCGTCCTGGCGGGGGCGCAGCAGGCCGAGTGGGATTTCAAGCTGATCGGTCAACAGTCCGCACGGCTCTATGGCCCGCTGGGCGAAGGCCAGGTGCGCATCGACGCCTGGCAAAAGCTGCTCGTGCAGCAGTCCACGGCGAGCGAGCGCGACCAGTTGCAGGCGATCAATCGTTTCTTCAACGACCAGTTGCGCTTCACCGATGACCTCAGCCTCTGGCGCGAAGTGGACTACTGGGCCACGCCGGTGGAGGCGTTGCACCAGGGAGCGGGTGATTGCGAGGACTTCGCCGTCGCCAAGTACATCAGCCTGCGACATCTGGGCGTGCCGGCGCAGAAGCTGCGCATTACCTACGTCAAGGCGTTGCGCCTGAACCAGGCGCATATGGTCCTCACGTATTACCCACGGCCCGACGCCGTGCCGCTGGTGCTGGACAACCTGATCGGCAGCATCCTGCCGGCCAGCCAGCGCAATGATTTGCAGCCGGTCTACGCGTTCAACGGCGAGGGCCTGTGGCTTGCCGGCAATGGCGCTGGCGGTGGCAAGCAGGTGGGCGACAGCAAGCGGCTGTCACGCTGGCAGGATCTGTTGAAGAAGATGAAGGCCGAAGGCTTTCCCTTGAATGAATAGCTACAGAACGAAAAGCTGAACCGACTCGAATAGCTCCCGCGGGGGGAGCCTGGAGACACGATGTCCCTGTTCAAACAGTTGTTGATCGCCATCTGCCTGTTCCTGGTGGTTGCCTTCAGCGGCAGCTTCATGGTCGGCCTGGAAAGCTCGCGAGAGCAGTACGGCAACCAGCTGCGCTCCCATGCCCAGGACGCGGCCACCGCGCTGGGCCTGTCGTTGACGCCGAACATCGACGACCCGGCGATGGTCGAGCTGATGGTCAGTTCGATCTTCGACAGCGGCTACTTCGAGAGCATCCGGGTGATCGACCTCTCGACCGGCAAGGTGATGGTCGAGCGCACCGGGGTGCCCGACGCGGTGGCGGCCAAGGTGCCGCAATGGTTCATCTCGCTGATCGACCTGCACTCGGCCGGTGGCGACGCCATCGTCAGCCGCGGCTGGACCCAGGCCGCGCGGGTCGAGGTGCTCAGCCACCCGATGTTCGCCATCGCCAAGCTCTGGCAGAGCGCCCTGGGCAGCCTGCTCTGGCTGGTGCTGTGCGGTATCGCCAGTGCCGTGCTCGGCGCCATCCTGCTGCGCCGCCAGCTCAAGCCGCTGGACTACATGGTGGAGCAGTCCCACGCCATCGCCCGCCGTGAATTCCTCAGCCTGCCGGAACTGCCGCGCACACCCGAGCTGCGCCGCGTGGTGCAGGCCATGAACCAGATGGTGGAGAAGCTCAAGGCGCTGTTCCAGGAGCAGGCCCAGCGCAGCGAACGCCTGCGCGACGAGGCCTACCAGGACAGCCTGACCGGGCTGGGCAACCGGCGCTTCTTCGACATGCAACTGCACAACCGGCTGAGTGCCGAGGACCAGGTCAGCAGCGGCGTGCTGCTGGTGCTGCGGGTGAAGGACCTGGCCGGGCTCAACCAGCGCCTGGGTGGCCAGCGCGTCGACCAGTTGCTCAAGGCCGTGGCCGATCAATTGCGCCTGGCCGGGCAGGGCCTGGGGGCTGGCCTGACCCTGGCGCGCAGCCGGGGTGGCGAGTTCGTGATGCTGGCGCCGGGGCTGATGCCCGAGGACGCGCCGGCCTTGGCCATGCGCCTGGAGGGCATGCTCGCTGCGTTGGCCAGCACCGGTGCCAGCGATGTCAGCCCAGTGGCGTGCCTGGGGCTGGTGCCGTTCGTTTCCGGCGAATCGGCGCAGGCGTTGCTGCAGCGCGCGGACGAGGCGCTGGTGCAGGCCGAACGGCAGAACGACAGTTGCTGGGCCTTCCTCCAGGGCGGCGCCAAGCCGGTCGCCGAGGAGCGCCACAGCTGGCACCAGTTGCTGGACGAGGCGCTGGTGCACAAGCGTTTCCAGCTGCACTTCCAGGCGGTGGTGTCCTGCGCCGACCCGCAGGTGGTGCTGCACTACAAGGTACTCTCGCGCCTGCCGGACGGGCAGGGCGGCAGCATTGCCGCCGGGCGCTTCCTGCCCTGGCTGGACCGCTTCGGCTGGACCGCGCGGCTGGACCTGCTGATGCTGGAAAGCGTGCTGGCGGACATGGCCAAGCACAACCGCCCGCTGGCGCTGAACCTGTCCGCCGCGCTGCTGCGTGATGAATGGGCGACCACTCGGGTGTTCGACCTGTTGCGCCAGCACCCGCAATTCGCCGGGCGCCTGACCCTGGAGCTGGAGGAAGACCAGTTGCCGGCGCAAGCGGTGCTTGAAGTCCTGACCCGCCGCCTCGGCGAGCTGGGCTATCGCCTGAGCCTGCAGCACTTCGGCGGGCGCTTCAGCATGATCGGCAACCTGGCGCGGCTGGGGCTGGCCTACCTCAAGGTCGATGGCAGCCACATCCGCCACATCGACCAGGAGAACGACAAGCGCCTGTTCATCGAGGCCATGCAGCGCGCGGCGCACAGCATTGACCTGCCGCTGATCGCCGAGCGTGTGGAGACGGCGGGGGAGTTCCGCGTGTTGAAGGAGATGGGGATTCAGGGCGTGCAAGGGCAATTGTTTGGTGGGCCGGCGCCGTGGTGATCTGAGTTCGCGCTCGCGACGCCGGCCTGGCCGGCGGTTCGCGAGCAAGCTCGCTCCTACAGGTTGATGCCGGAGTTCACGGTTGCGCAGGGGCGTAGGGCGGATAACGCGCCAGCGTTATCCGCCGTCGTGGCTGATCGCCGAGCGTGTGGAGACGGCGGGGGAGTTCCGCGTGTTGAAGGAGATGGGGATTCAGGGCGTGCAAGGGCAATTGTTTGGTGGGCCGGCGCCTTGGTGATCTGAGTTCGCGCTTGCGATGCCGGTCTGGCCGACGGTTCGCGAGCAAGCTCGCTCCTACAGGTTGATGCCGGAGTTCACGGTTGCGCAGGGGCGTAGGGCGCATAACGCGCCAGCGTTATCCGCCGTCGTGGCTGATTGCCGAGCGTGTGGGGACGGCGGGGGAGTTCCGCGTGTTGAAGGAGATGGGGATTCAGGGCGTGCAGGGGCAATTGTTTGGTGGGCCGGCGCCTTGGTGATCGACATCCGGCCGGGGCGCTTTTCGTAGGAGCGAGCTTGCTCGCGAATCCCTCAGCGAGTCGCGTCTTGTCCGGCATGACACCCTTGCTGGGTGGGTGGAGCGCAGCGATACCCCTGCTGTCGGTGCCTCGGAGCGATGGGTATCGCTGCGCTCCACGCCATCCTACGAAAGCGTTGTCCTCGAACCACCGTGGTGGGGCGGTTTGCGAGCAAGCTCGCTACAGGCAACGGCGGCGCCAAAAAAACGGGGCTCAGATCAGCCCCGTTTCCTCGTCATCGTTGATCAGCCGGGTCAGCCCGCCCAGCGCCTCACGGGCCTGGGTCCGGTTGAGCAGCTTGGAGCGCGCCGCCGGCGGCAGGTCGGTGATGCGGATCACCCCCTTGGTGATCAATACCGAGATCAAGTCCTCCAGCACCCGGATCATGTCCAGGTCGCTCTGCTTGAGCTGCAGCAGGCTGCTCTCGGCCGCCCAGGCCTGGATGTCCGGATGGTCCGCCGGCAGGCTGCCGGTCATCCCGTCGAACTCGTTGTCCTCGACGCGCGAGACCTTTCCGTCGGCGTTGCGCTGGATGTACAGCATCGGCCCGTCCCCAATTCTTGTGATGTGAAGGAACGACAGCGGAGCCACCCCGAAGGGTGGCCCCGCTGTCGCCGTGTCAGAGCCTGACTCTTTGCTTGCCTTGCGGCAACCGCGGATCAGTGATGCTCAGTCTTGACCACCGGATCGGAGCCCGCCACCAGCTTGTTGACGATTTCCGTGGAGGTCGAACCGTAGGCTGAGAGATCCACGCCGCTCAGCTTGATGGTGACGTCCGCCGCACCGCCGTTGTTGATCTGCCCGGTGGTGCTCACCTGCAGGGTCGCGGTGGCGGTATCCACCTTCAGGTAGCTGAGGATGTCGTTGTGCGCGGTGTCCGGCAGCAGGTCGCTGATGTCGATGCGGTCGCCTTCGCCGGCCTTGAAGTCGGTGATGGTGTCGTTGCCGACATCGCCGGCCTTCCAGATGAACAGGTCGGCACCCGCTCCGCCGGTAAGGATGTCATTGCCTTTGCCGCCCGTGAGCTGGTCATCGCCGGTACCGCCGATGAGGATGTCGTTGCCATTCTCGCCGAACAGGAAGTCGTTGCCGCCCTGGCCGTAGAGGATGTCGTTGCCCTCGCCACCGTACAGGTGGTCGCTGCCGCCACGGGTGTCGCCCTCGACGTTGAACAACGTGTGGTTGTTCTTGATGTAGTCGTACATCTCGGCGCTGGTGGCGGCATGGCCGTTCTTCAGCTCCAGGAACGCCGACAGCGCACTGACGCCCGAGCCCGCCGGCATGTCGGCCGGTTTGGCCGGGTTGCCGTTGGCGCCCCAGGGCAGGTTGTCGGTGTTGATGGCGTCACCGAAGAGGATGTCATCACCCGCGCCACCGTGGATGGTGTCGTTGCCCGAAGGCGCCAGTTCCGAGCTGCTGGAACCGCCGTGCAGGGCGGCGGTGAGGTCGCTGGCCTGCTTGACGATTTCCACTTCGCCGGTGGGACCCTCGACCACGGTCGTGGTCGAGGTGGTTTGCTTGATGTTGTCGATGTAGACCGTAGCGCTGCTGTTGTTACCGCTGCCGTTGCTGTTGTCGGTCAGAATGAAGTCGAAACGGTACGTCCCTTCGCCAACCGGTTTGGTGGTGATGGTGGTGCTGTCGGACTGGAAGGTCAGCGTCCCGGATTCGGAAACCGTGCTCCAGTTGCCGCTGACCAGTTTTTCCAGTTTCCACACGAAGGTGTCGCGGTTGTTCATCGACTTGTCGAAATCGAAGCTGAAGGTAGCGCTGGCGCCTTCGGCGACGCTGAAGCCAGGGCTGATCGCCTGCGTGGGGGCCGCGTTGCCGTTGCTGTCGACCATCTTCATTTCGCCCTGCCAGCCGTTGAACAGGCTCCAGCTGTTGGGGGCGGTGGTGCCGTTGCCCGAGCCGACGCTGCTCAGCGTCCAGCCGGCCACGCTGCCATTGTTGAAGTCGAACAGGGTGCTGGTGCTGCTCGTGGTGCCAAAGTTGAGTGAGCCGGTACCGGTGAGATTGCTGTTGTCGAAGAACTTCAACAGGTTTTCGTTGACGCTGGTGCCGATACCGATGGCGTGCACCTCGCCGAGTGCAGACAGGTTCGCGAAGGCCTCGACCGAATCCTTGACCACGGTGTAGGTGGTGTTCTGGCCGTTGTTGTCGTTACGCGATTCGGTCGGGTTGCCATCGGTGAGGAACAGCGTGAGGTTTTCGTAACCGTTCTTCTGGCCGTTGAACCAGCTCACTGCCTGCTCGAAGGCCGCCTGGTAGTCGGTGCCGCCATCGGCCTGCAGACCGGCGTACTGGGTCTTGCCGATAGCCGTGATCAGTTGGTCGACGTTGCCGCTATTCAGATCGGCGACGCTGACCTTGATGCTGGCGGTGCCGGAGAAGCCGATCAGGCTGATATTGATCACCCCGTCATGGCCCTTCAGGGTGTTGGCCAGGTTGATCAGCGCATCCTTGACCAGCTTCATCCGCGAGTCGGCGTAGGCCGCGCCATTGGCGCCTGCGAGGTTGTACGCCATGCTGCCGGAGGTATCGACCACCAGCGCGATGTTGTAGTTGGTGCCCGGCTGGGTGTTGCTCAGCAGGCCGCCCACGTCACCGAGGATCACGTCGTCGCCCGAGCCGCCGGTGAGGGTGTTGTCGCCGTTGGGGGTGGTGCCGGGGATCTGCACCTGGCCGACGTGGAGGTCGAAGCCATAGGTCGGCGAGGTGTCGACGCCGCCGTTGGCCACGCCACCGCTGTCCTGCACGGCGAAGCTGAAGTGCGCGTTGGCGCCGGAGGCGTCCGGCACGAAGGTCAGCTTGCCGCCGGCCACGTCACTGACGCTGATGGGCTGGCCAGCCTTCACGGCGATGCCGTTGAGCAGCAGGCTGCCGGAGTCCGGCAGGGCCTTGATGACGACGTTCTGCAGGCTGTGGTTCTGGCCGTTGGCGGAGTCCGCGGTGTCGCTGAAGGCGAAGTCCTTGAGGCTGAAGGTGTAGGCCTTGCCGGCGTAGAGGCTGGCCGAACCGTCCGCCGACAGCGGCGCATCGTTCACCGCGTTGACCGTGAAGGTCAGGGTGTTGGACGAGCTGGAGAAGCTGTCGTGGCTGTCCTGCACCGAGAAGTTCAACGTCGCGTAGGCGGCGCCTGCGGCATTGGCGATCGGGGTGTAGACCAGGCTGGCGAGCAGGCTGACGGCGATCACCTGGCCGGCGGTCACCGACTGGCCATTGAGGGTCAGGCTGCCAGCGGTGGGCAGGTTGTCGATGCGGATCGCCTTGAGCGCGTCACCGGCGTCCTTGTCGGAGAAGCCGAAGTCGGCGGCGTTGAAGCCGCGGCTGCCATCCTCGTTCAGGCTGACGGTGTTGTTGGCACCGGTCGGGGCGTCGTTCTCGCCGTTGATGGTGATGGTCACGGTGGCCGGAGCGCTGATCGCGCCCTGGACGTCCTTGGCGGTGTAGGTGAAGGTCACCTCGCGCGATTCGCCGACGTTGAGCGAGTCGAACGCGGTGCCCGGGTTGTACACGTAGCTGCCGTTGGCGTTGAAGGTCAGGGTGCCCGCGCTCGGGCCGCTGACCAGCGCGTAGCCATTGCCGTCCACGGCGCTGTCTATGTCGGTGGCGACCGGAACCTGGCCGCTGACCGAGCTGTTTTCGCCGGTGGATGTGCTGTCGTTCTTCGCCTCGGGTGCGTCGTTCACCGGGGTGACGCTGAGGTTCACCACCTGATCGACCAGGCCGCCTTTGCCGTCATTGACGGTGACGGTGAAGCTGTCGGTACCGTTGTAATCCTTGGATGGGGTGTAGGTGTAGCGCCCATCGGCATTGAGCACGATGGAGCCGTGAGTCGGGGCGGACTTGAGGCTGAAGCTGAGGCTGTCGCCATCGACGTCGGTCGCGGTGACGCGGCTGTCGAGCGGTTTGTCTTCCGGTGTGCTGGTGTTGTTGGGGGCATCGAACACCGGCAGATCATTCACCGGCTTGATGCCGACGTTGACCACCTGCTCGACGCTGCCGCCCTTGCCGTCGCTGACCACCACGGTGAAGCTGTCGCTGCCGTTGTAGTCCTTCGACGGGGTGTAGGTGTACTGGCCGTCGCTGCCGAAGCTCACGGAGCCGTGGGCCGGGCTGCTGCCGTTCTTCAAGGCATAGGTGAGGTTGTCGCCGTCGACGTCGCTGGCATGGATCTGCCCGGAGACCGAAGTGTCCTCGTCGGTCGTGAGGTTCTGCGCGCTGCTGACGGTCGGAGCGTCGTTCACCGGGTAGACGGTGACATTCAGGTCGACAGTGCGAGTGGCGGCGTCGCTGTTGCTGCCTTCGGTCGCGGTGGCGCTGACTTCCAGCTGGATGGTGCCGTTGAAGTCGGCCGGCGGCGTCAGCGTCAGGGTGTCGAGGTTCCAGCCCTTGAGGTTGATGCTGTCGTGGGTGGCGTCGGCGGTGAAGGTGTTCGTTCCGTCGGAGAGGGTGGCGCCGGCAGGAATCTTGCCGATGCTGACCGACAGGGTTTCCGAGCCGTCGGTGTCGACCAGGGCGGCCTTGACCTTTGACAGGTTGATCGCGGTGTCTTCATTGCCTTCGTTGAGGCCGAAGACCTTGTAGTGGCTCTGGCCGCTGCTGCTCAGGTCGGACAGACGCTCGCCGCCGGCGGTCAGTTCGCTGACGTCGTGGAACACCTGCGCACTGCCGGTGCCCAGCACCTGGGCGGCGCTGCCGTTGTCGGAGACGCTCAGGGTGTAGCTGCCCGGGCCGTTCTGGTTGTGCTGGTAGAAGGCGATCGGGTAGTAGCCGCTTTCGCTCGGGGTAAAGGTGCCGCTGAACTTGCCGCTGGAGCCGCCCCAGGTGGCTTCGGCGACGGTACTGCCACCGACCACCAGGCGCACGCTGTCGTCACCGACGCCGCTGAAGGTGTAGGTGTGGCCGGCCTCGAGGAAGATCAGGCCGCTGACCTTGGTGGCGGTGCCGGCGGTGACGTCGGTGTTGCGCACGCTGTCGGTGGAGCCATGGGTGCCCGGAGTGCCGGCTGCATCGATCTTCGCCTGCAGGTCGGCCGGCGCCGCGCCGTTGCCGCCGTTACCCAGGGCCAGGCCGGTCCAGGTCTCCACGTTCAGGCCGGTAGCCTTCGGGTGGCTGGCGCTGGCATCCAGGTTCAGGTCGGGCTTGTCCGCCACCGCTTCGATGGTGACGTTGACGGTGGCGCTGCTGGTACCGCCGTGGCCGTCGCTGACCTGGTAGGTGATGGTGTCGGTGCCGCTGAAGTTCGCCTTGGGCGTGTAGCTCAGGGTGCCGTCCTGGTTGATCACCACGCTGCCGTTGCCAGCGCTGGCGGTGGTCACGGTCAGCGGGTCGCCGTCCACGTCGCTGTCGTTTTGCAGCACGTCGATGGAGACGCTTTCGTCTTCGCGGACGCTGGCGCTGTCGTTGGCGGCAACCGGGTTGTCGTTCACCGGAGTGACGGTGATCGAGACCACGGATTCGACGTAGCCGCCGTGACCGTCGCTGACGCCGACGGTGAAGCTGTCGTTGCCGTGGTAGTTGGCGCCCGGGGTATAGACGTACTGGCCGGTGGCGCTGTCCAGGGTCAGGCTGCCATGGGCTGGGCCCTTGCCAGCAGCCAGGGCGTAGCTGAGGCTGTCGCCGTCGATGTCATTGGCGGCAATCTGGCCGCTGACAGCAGTATCTTCGGCGGTGGACTTGGCCTGATCGGCAGTGGTCGGCGCGTCGTTGACCGGGGTGACGGTGATACTCACCACGGATTCGACGTAGCCGCCGTGGCCATCGCTGACGCCGACGGTGAAGGTGTCTCCGCCGTGGTAATTGGCATTCGGGGTATAGACGTACTGGCCGGTGGCGCTGTTCAGCGTCAGGCTGCCATGAGCCGGGCCCTTGCCGGCGGCAACGGCGTAGCTAAGGGCATCGCCGTCGACATCGTTGGCCACGATCTGGCCGGGGATCGGCGTGTCTTCGGCGCCGCTGACGGCCTGGTTGGCGGTGGTCGGTGCATCGTTTACCGGGGTGACGGTGATAATGGCAGTGCCGGTTGCCGCGCCGCCGTGGCCGTCGCTGATGGTGTAGGTGAAGGAGGCCTGGCCGTTGAAGTTGGCGTCCGGGGTGAAGACCAGTTGCCCGCCGACGATGTTCAGGGTGCCGTGGCTGGAGCCACTGACCGCGACGACGGTGAGGTTGTCGCCATCAACGTCGAAGTCATTGCCGGTCAGCGCAGTGAGGTTGTTCAGGCTGAAGCTCAGCGAGGTGTCTTCGGCGATGGTGAAGTGGTCGTCGTTGGCCACCGGGGCATCGTTCACCGGGGTGATGCTGATGTCCAGGGTGGTGCTGGAGCCGGTGTTGGTGGTGTAGGTGACCTGCGGCACCGCGCCGTTCCAGTCCTTCGCCGGGGTGAAGCTGTACTGGCCATCGGCGGCGAGGGTGAACTCGCCCTTGCCGGCCAGAGTGACGATGGCGCCGGCAGTGAAGGTGCCGCTGACACCGGCGATGGTGAAGCTGGCCACACTCAGGGTGTTGTCGACATCGCTGTCGTTGCTCAGCACGTTGCCGGTGGCGGTGTGGTCTTCCTGGGCAGAGCCGGTGTCCGCGCCGAGGACGGACGGATCATCCACGGCGGTCACGGTGATATTGACGGTCGCCGAGGCGGTGTTGCCTTGGCCATCGGTGATCCAGTAGGTGAACGAGGCCGGGCCGTTGTAGTTGGCGTCCGGAGTGAAGACTAGCTCTCCGCCCTTGAACTCCAAAGTGCCATGGGTGGCGTTGCCCACCATGTAGACGCTGAGGGAATCGCCATCGGCATCGGTATCGTTGCCGACCAGTGTGTTCAGCGTGCTGGCATTCAGCACCAGCGAGGTGTCTTCGGCGATGGTGAAGTGATCGTCGTTGGCCACCGGCGCGTCCTGCACGGGCGCGATGTTGATGTCCAGGGTGGTGCTGGAGCCGGTGTTGGTGGTGTAGGTGATCTGCGGAACGTCGCCGTTCCAGTCCTTCACCGGAGTGAAGAGGTAGCTGCCGTTGCCGTTGAGGGTGAAGTCACCCACGCCAGCGATGGTGGCGGTGGTGCCGGCGGTGAAGCTGCCGCTGACGCCATTGATGCTGAAGCTGGCGACCGACAGGGTGCTGTCGACGTCGTGGTCGTTGATCAGCACGTTGCCGGTGGCGTCGTGGTCTTCCTGGGCGCTGCCGGTGTCCGGGGCCAGCACGGAAGGATCGTCCACCGGGGTGACGTCGAATACGTAGGTATTCGGTGTGGCAGAGAAGTCGCCGGCGCTGTCCTGCACGCTGAAGGTGAAGCTGGCGTAGGGCGTGCCGTTGCCGTTGGCGTCCGGGGTGTAGTGCAGGTTGCCCAGGTCGCCGACCGCGATCACGGTACCGGCGGTGACCGGGTTGCCATTGAAGGTGAAGCTGCCCGCGCCAGGCAGGCTGTCGATGCGCACGGCCTGCAGCTGCTGGCCGGCATCGGCGTCAGTGAAGCCGAAGTCCGCTGCGCTGAAGCTGTGGCTGCTGTCCTCGTCGAGGGTCTCGTGGCCATCAGTGCCTTCCGGCGCGGTGTTTGCGCCGACGTTCACGATCAGGGTGCTGCTGTGGGTGCCGCCGTGGCCGTCGCTGATCTGGTAGGTGATCACCACCGGACCGCTGACGTTGCTGCCCGGCACGAAGTTCAGGGTGCCGTCGGCGTTGATGCTGACGTTGCCCTGGGCGGGGTTCTGCAGTGTGGCCTGGGTGACGCTGAGGCCGTCCTTCTCGGCATCGGTGTCGTTGCCGAGCACATCGATGTTGTTCAGGCCGACGTTGATCGCGGTCTTGGCCACATCGGCGTTGGCTACCGGTGCGTCGTTGGTGCCGACGAGGGTGACGGTCACGGTGGAGCTGGTGCCGTCGGCCGCCTTGACGACGAAGCTGTCGGTCAGTTCTTCACCTGCCTTCAGCTCGTTGTAGGCATCGTTGGCGGTGTAGGTCCAGGCACCGTCGGCGCCAAGATTGAAGGTGCCGTGCAGGCCAGCGACGTTGCTCTGGGCCTGGAAGCTGGCCAAGCCGTCGACATCGCTGACGGTCAGTTGGCCGCTGGTGGTGATCGGGGCATCGGTCTCATCGACACGAACGCTGGCCACGCCGCCAATGACGGCCGGGTCGTTGGTGCCGGTGACGGTGAGGGTCAGCGTCTGGGTGTCAGTGGCGCCGTGCTCGTCGGTGACGATGTACTTGACCTGGATGTCCTGGGTCTCGCCCTCGGCGAGGGACTGGTAGGCCGGGTTCTTGCCGTCGAAGGTCCAGCTGCCGTCGGTCTTCAGGGTGAAGCCGGCCGGCGGGTTGCCGGAAACGCTGAAGCTCAGCTTGGCGCCATCGTCGACGTCGGTGGCGGTGAGCTGGCCCTTGCTGACGGCGTCTTCCTGGGCGGCCGCGGTGGCGGCGTCAGCCTTGGGTGCATCGTTGGTGCCGGTGACGGTGATCACCAGCACGCTCTGGGTGCTGGCGCCGTGTTCGTCGGTGACGGTGTAACCCACGCTGATCAGCTGGGTCGCGCCGGCCTTCAGGTGCTGGTAGGCGGCATCGCTGGCGTCGAAGCTCCACTTGCCGTCGCTGCCCAGGGTCAGGCCCGCCGGAGCGGCCTTGTTCAGGCTGTAGGTGAGCTGTGCGCCATTGTCCAGGTCGATGGCTTTCAGCTGGCCGCTGATCTGCGCATCTTCCTTGACGCCATTGAGCAGCGAGGGCAGGGCGATCGGCGTGTCGTTGGTGCCGGTGACGGTCAGCGTCAGGGTGTTGGTGCTGGTGGCGCCGTGTTCGTCGGTGACGGTGTAGTCAATCTTCAGAACCTTGGTCTCGCCGGCAGCCAGGCTCTGGTAGGCCGGGTCGAGGCCGCTGAAGACCCAGTTGCCGTCCTTGAACAGGGTGAAGCCGGCCGGTGCCTTGTCGTTGAGGCTGAAGCTGAGCCTGGCGCCGTCGTCGACGTCGCTGGCGGTCAGTTTGCCGGCGCTGAACTTGTCTTCGCTGGCCTTGGCGGACGCCGCATTGGCCACCGGTGCATCGTTGGTGCCAGTGATGGTGATGGTCAGGCTGCTGGAGCTGGTGGCGCCGTGCTCGTCGGTGACGGTGAACGGGATGCTCAGGGTCTGGGTGGCGCCGGCCTTCAGGTGCTGGTACTCGCTGCCGCTGGCATCGAAGGTCCACTTGCCGTCGGCATCGACGCTGAAGCCGGCCGGGGCGGCCTTGTCCAGGGCGTAGCTGAGCTGGGCGCCGTTGTCGGCGTCGGTGGCGGCGAGCTGGCCGCTGATCTGCGCATCTTCCTTCACCGCGCCGCTGGTGGCGCTGGCGACCGGCGCGTCGTTGCTGCCGGTGACGGTGATGGTGATGGTCTGCGGGTCGCTCAGGGCGCCGTTGTTGTCCTGCGCCTGGTAGGTGAAGGTCACGGTCTCCTGGGCGCCGGCGGCCAGATGGTCGAAGGCGGTGCCCGGGTTGAAGCTGTAGCTGCCGTTGGTGTTGAAGGTCAGCGAGCCCTTGCCCTGGGCGACGTCGGTGGTCAGCTGGTAGCTGACGACGGTGCCGTCCACGTCGGTGGCGGCCGGAACCTGGCCGTTGAGAACGGCGTTCTCTTCGGTGGTGGCGGTGTCGGCAGAGGCGACCGGCGCGTCGTTGGTGCCGATTAGGGTCACGGTCACGGTGGTGCTGGTGCCATCGGCGGCCAGGACGTTGAAGGATTCGGTCTGGTGCTCGCCGTCCTTCAGCGCGTTGAAGGCCTCGTTGGTGACGTAGGTCCAGCTGCCGTCAGCGGCGACGCTGAACTTGCCAAAGTCGCCAGCGGTGCCGGTCTGGACCTGGAAGCTGGCCGGGCCGTCGAAGTCGCTGATGTTCAGCTTGCCATCGATAGTGACCGGGGCGTTGGTTTCATCCGCGCTGCCGCTGGTCTGGCCGGTGATCACGGCTGCGTCGTTGGTGCCGGTGACCGTGATGGTGATGGTCTGCGGGTCGCTCAGCGCGCCGTTGTTGTCCTTCGCCTGGTAGGTGAAGGTGACGTCGCGGGTTTCACCCTGGGCCAGGCTGTCGAAGTCCTTGCCGGGGATGAAGCTGTAGCTGCCGTCCGGGTTGAAGGTCAGGCTGCCGTTGCCCTGGCCGACGTCAGTGGTCAGCTGGTAGCCGGTGACGCTGCCGTCCACGTCGGAGGCGGCCGGCACCTGGCCATTGAGAACGGTGTTCTCTTCGGTGGTGGCCGCGCCCGGCAGGGCGACCGGCGCGTCGTTGGTGCCGGTGACCGTGATGGTGATGGTCTGCGGGTCGCTCAGGGCGCCGTTGTTGTCCTTCGCCTGGTAGGTGAAGGTGACGTCGCGGGTTTCACCCTGGGCCAGGCTGTCGAAGTCCTTGCCGGGGTTGAAGCTGTAGCTGCCGTCCGGGTTGAAGGTCAGGTTGCCGTTGCCCTGGCCGAGGTCGGTGGCCAACTGATAGCCGGTCACGTTGCCGTCGATGTCGGAGGCGGCAGGGACCTGGCCGTTGAGAACGGTGTTTTCTTCGGTGGTGGCCGCGCCCGGCAGGGCGACCGGCGCGTCATTGGTGCCGGTCAGGGTCACGGTAAGGGTGGCGGTGCTGGTCGCGCCGTGCTCGTCGGTGACGGTGTAGGGCACCTGTACCACCAGGGTCTCGCCCTCGGTCAGGTGCTGGTAGGCCGGGTCCTTGCCATCGAAGGTCCAGCTGCCGTCCGGCTTCAGGGTGAAGCCTGCTGGCGGGTTGCCGTTGCCGGTGAAGGTCAGGGTGCTGCCGGTGTCGCGGTCGGTGGCCTCCAGTTGGCCGCCGATCACGCTGTCTTCATTGCCGCTGGCCTGGCCATCCTGGGCAACCGGGGTGTCGTTGGCACCCTGGACGTTGATCGTGATGACGCGGGTGTCGGTCGCCCCGGACGGGTCGGTGACAGTGACGGTGAAGCTTTCGCTGGGGTTCTGGCCCAGCGGCAGGGCGTTCACCGCATTGGCGTCGACCACGTAGGTGTAGCTGCCGTCGGCGTTGACGGTCAGCTCGCCGAAGGCGCCCTTGGCGCTGCCGCTCCAGGTCAGGTGGCTGTCGTCGATGTCGGTGGCGGTCAGTTGGCCCTTGATGTCGGCGAAGCTGTCGTTGGCGGAGGTGTCAGTGATGGCACTGGTATAGGTGCCAGTGGCCACCGGAGCGTCGTTCACCGGGGTGATGCCGACGTTCACCACCAGGGTGCTGGACGCGCCACGGCTGTCGGTAACGATCACGGTGAAGCCGTCGACGCCGTTGTAGTCGCCATTGGGGTTGTACTGCCAGGTGCCGTTGGGGTTGAGCACCAGCAGGCCGTTGGCCGGCGGCTGGCCGAGGCTGTAGGAGATCAGGTCGCCGTTCGGATCGCGGGCGGAGAAGGCGCCGGTGAGCAGGGTGTCTTCGGCGGTGGTGAGGTTCAGCACGCCATTGCCGCCGCCATTGCCGCCGTCGATGAACTGGGGGGCGAGATTGGGCGGTAGTTCGCCCTGGCGCTCGCCAGCGGCTGCGCCGCCGTTGTCCAGGCCGGCGGTGGTGTAGCCAATGTTCGGGTCGACGCGACCGGCGGTGGCATCCAGCACCACGAAGCTGTGGCCGCCGCCAACGCCACCATTGCCGGCAGACGAAGGCGCGGCGCTCGGGCCGGCGGCCGTGGGGGCAAGCGCCTGGGTCGGGTCGAGGCCGGCGGCGATGGCCTTCTGCAAGTCCTCGGTGCTCGGCGCGTTATTCGGCTGCGTGGCGGCGTGGGATGCCTCGGCCTGCGGCAGGTCGGCGCTGCTCCACTGGCTGTCACGGCCCAGGTCCACCAGCTTGCCCTTGCCGACATCCAGGGTCACCGCGCCGGAGGCGCCGGTGAGCAGCTGTTCGCCCTGGTAGATGCGATCACCTTCGACGAGGACGCGCTGTGCGCCTTCGGGGGTTACCGCAATCACTTGGCCGATGATGCTTTTTACGACCGCGACGACGCTGCTCATGCATTTCTCCTGGTGAGGCTTGCCTGGTTGCCGACCGGCCGTAGGGCGGTCGGATCAGGAGGCATTCCCTTGTCATTTTTAGAGCAAAAGTTTGGCGTCAAAAAATAGGCTTATAGCGAGTTGAAATTACCTATATGCCAATCTATTGACCATTCGATTGCCATCCTAAACAATTGGCAAATCGATGTCACTTTGATATCGGTGGTTCGCCCAAAAATATTTAGCGTGAAATCCATCACGCTTTTTGATGCTTTTTTTGCAGCCATTCGCCGGTCTTTTGACGCTGATTGCGGCAATCGAATCGCTGCGGCTATCTCACTGATAAGGATGTTTTCCTCATGCGCATGCGATTCGCTCACGTCGTGCCCTTCGCCCTGGCTTTCGTCATTCCCGTTGCTTTGCCGGTTCAGGCCGACACCCTCAACCAGGCCATGCAAAAGGCCCTGGAGTACCACCCGGAAATCCAGGCTGGCGTGAATTCCCGTCTCGCTGCGGACAAGCAGCTGCGCGCTGCGAAGGGTGGTTATCTGCCATCCGTCGACCTGACCGCGGGGTATGGCCGTGAGGGCTCCGACAACACCACCACGCGTGGCCAGGGCGACCACTGGGACACCCTGAACCGTGGCGAATCCAACCTGGCCCTGCGCCAGATGGTGTTCGACGGCTTCGCCACCTCCAGCGAAGTCGGCCGCCAGCAGGCCAACGTGAATTCCCGCGCCTATGCGCTGCTCGGTACCTCCGAGCGCACCGCGCTGGACGTCGCCCAGGTCTACACCGATGTGCTGCGTCGTCAGGAAATGGTTCGTCTGGCCGAGGAAAACCTGAAGCGCCACCAGCGCGTCTATGACCAGATCAGCCTGCGCAGCTCCCGTGGCGTCGGCCGCCTCGCCGACCAGGACCAGGCCGAGGCCCGTCTGGCCCAGGCGCAGAACAACCTGATGACCGAGCAGACCAACCTGGCCGATGCGCGTACCAACTACTACAGCGTGGTGGGCAGCGATCCGCTCGAACTGAGCGAGCCGACCGGGCTGGTTGGCCAACTGCCGGAAGACCTGCAGGCGGCCCGTCGGCAACTGGTGGAGAACAGCCCGATCCTGCGTTCCGCGGAGTCCGACGTGGCCGCCGCCGAGAAACAGTACGACGCAGCGAAATCGACCTTCTATCCGAGATTCGATGCAGAACTTTCCCGCGGTGCCGATAACAACCTCGACGGCGAAGAAGGCCACAACAACGAATGGCAGGCCATGCTGCGCATGCGGTACAACCTGTTCGCCGGCGGCAGCAACAAGGCCGAGCTGGAAGCCAAGTCCTATGAGGCGAACCAGGCTCTGGATATCCGCAACAACGCCCTGCGTCAGTTGAACGAGGAACTCGGGTTGTCCTGGAACGCCCTGAACAACGCCCGCGGCCAGTTGCCGATTGCCCGCCAGTACGTGGACTACAGCACCCGCGTGCGCGAGGCCTACCAGAAGCAGTTCACCATCGGCGAGCGCACCCTGCTCGATCTGCTGGACAGTGAAAATGAGCTGTTCAACGCTTCGCGCCGCCTGGTCGACCTGAAGTACACCGAACTGTTCACCCAGTACCGCATCAAGGCCACCCTGGGCGAGCTGCTCAAGAGCCAGGGCGTAGTAGCGCCGATGGCGGCGGTGGCTTCCGAAGACATCAAACCGACCGTCCAGCTGCCCGGCCTTAACTAACCTGCCCGAGAGAGCATCCGCGTGGATCAAGAAGTCAGCGCAGTACCCCTAAGCCATGATCCGCGCGGTCTGCTCGACGACCCGCTGCTGGACAGCCTGCTGACGCTCTGTCAGCTGCACCAGAAGCCCGCCAGTCGCGCCATGCTCACCAGCGGCCTGCCGCTGCCGGGGCAGCGTCTGTCCGCCGAGCTGCTGCCGCGCGCGGCGGCCCGTGCCGGCCTGCAGGGGCGTTTGCTGCAACGCAAGCTGGAGCAGATTCCCGCCCTGGCCATGCCCGCCATGCTGCTGCTGCGCGAAGGGCGCTGCGCGGTGCTGCTGGGTTGGGAAAGCAATGGCGATGCGCGCCTGCTGCTGTCCGAGAGTGACGGCGGTGAAGTGTGCGTCAGCCGCGAACTGCTCAGCGAGGACTATGCCGGCCTGGCTTTCTTCGCCCAGCCGCAGCACAAGTTCGACCTGCAACACGGCGAGCTGATCCCGCGCGCCAAGAGCTGGTTCCGCGACACCCTCAAGCGCTCGCGCTGGCTGTATGTCGACGCCGTGGCCGCGAGCCTGCTGATCAACCTGATCGCCCTGGCTGCGCCGCTGTTCGTGATGAACGTCTACGACCGCGTGGTACCCAACCAGGCCGCTGCCACCCTCTGGGTGCTGGCCATCGGCATCAGCGGCGCCTACCTGTTCGACCTGCTGCTCAAGACCATGCGCGGCCTGTGCCTGGACCTCGCCGGCAAGAAGACCGACCTGATCATCTCGGCGACCCTGTTCGAGCGCATCGTCGGCATGAGCATGAAGTACCGCCCGGCGCGCGTCGGCTCGTTCGCGCAGAACATCCACGAATTCCAGACGCTGCGCGACTTCCTCAACTCGCTCACGCTCACCACCCTGATCGACATGCCCTTCACCCTGTTGATCCTGCTGGTGATCGGCATCATCGGCGGGCCGCTGCTGTTCGTCCCGCTCATCGCCTTCCCGCTGGCCGCGGGCCTCGGCTGGCTGCTGCAGAAGCCGCTGGTGGAAACCATGAACCGCACCATGGCGCTGGCCGCCGAGCGCCAGTCGAGCCTGATCGAGACCCTCGCCAGCCTCGACGCGGTGAAGGTCAACAACGCCGAAAGCGAGCGCCAGTACCTCTGGGAGCAGACCATCGGCACCCTCAGCCGGCTGGAACTGCGAGTCAAGCTGCTGTCGACTCTGGCGATGAACATCACCGTGCTGATCCAGGCGCTGGCCGGGGTCATCATGATCATCGGCGGCGTCTACCTGATCATTGCCGGCGACCTGTCCATGGGCGGCCTGATCGCCTGCTACATGCTCAACGGCCGCGCCCTCGGCCCGCTGACCCAGCTCTCCGGGCTGATCCAGCGCTACCAGCAGGCGCGCCTGTCGATGGCCACCACCAACCAGATGATGGAGCTGCCGCAGGAACGCAACGCCGACGAGCGTCCGCTGACCCGCTCGCAACTGCGCGGCGGCATCGAAATGCGCGGCCTCGACTTCGCCTACCCGAACCAGCAGGTCGCAGCGCTGCACGGCATCAACCTGCAGATTCGCGCTGGCGAGAAGATCGGCATCATCGGCCGCAGCGGCTCGGGCAAGAGCTCCCTGGCCAAGCTGATCGTCGGCCTGCACCAACCCGACAACGGCAACCTGCTGGTGGACGGCGCCGACGTGCGTCAGCTGGACATCAGCGAGCTGCGCCACAACATCGGCTATGTGCCGCAGGACATCAGCCTGTTCAGCGGCACCCTGCGCGACAACCTGGTCGCGGGAGCGCGCTACATCGATGACGAGCGCGTGCTGGAAGTGGCCGAGCTGACCGGCGTGAACGAGTTCGCCCGCCTGCACCCGCAGGGTTACGAGCTGCAGGTCGGCGAGCGGGGCCACAACCTCTCCGGCGGCCAGCGGCAGAACGTCGCCCTGGCCCGCGCGCTGTTGCTCGACCCACCGATCCTGCTGCTGGACGAACCCACCAGCGCCATGGACAACGCCGGCGAGGAGCGCCTGAAACAGCGCCTGCAGGCGATCATGGGCGAGAAGACACTGCTGCTGGTCACCCACCGCGCCTCCATGCTCAGCCTGGTGGACCGTCTGGTGATCATCGACAAGGGCCGCATCATCGCCGACGGTCCGAAGGACGTGGTCATGGATGCACTGAAGAAGGGGCAGATCAGTGTCGCTTAATCCTCTGGGCAGTATCCGCCACTCTGTCCGTGGCTATTTCAAGGGCGGCGACAACCTCTCCGGGCAGCCACTTCCGGAAGTCAGCAAGGCACTGATCGAAGACGCGCCGCGTGTGGTGCGCCTGACCATCTGGATCCTGATCGGCTTCGTTGCCTTCCTCCTGCTCTGGGCGCATTTCGCGCAGATCGACGAGGTCACCCGTGGCGAGGGCAAGGCGATTCCCTCGTCCAAGGTGCAGAAGATCCAGAACCTGGAAGGCGGCATCGTCTCGCAGATATTCGTCCACGAAGGACAGGTGGTGCAGGCCGGCGAGCAGCTGATGCGCCTGGACCCGACGCGCTTCCAGTCCAACGTCGGCGAAACCGAGGCCGACCGCCTGGCGATGTTCCTGCGGGTGGAGCGTCTGTCCGCCGAGGTGGAAGAGCGCCCGCTGAACATTCCCGACGACGTGCGCGCCAAGGTGCCGAACCAGGCCCGCAGTGAAGAGGCGCTGTTCCACAGCCGCCAGCAGCAGCTCACGGATGAAACCGGCGGCCTGCAGCAGCAGTTGGTACAGAAGCAGCAGGAGCTGCGCGAGTTCATTTCCAAGCAGGCGCAGTACCGCAACAGCCTGAGCCTGCTGCGTCAGGAAATATCCATGTCCGAGCCGCTGGTGGCCCAGGGCGCCATGTCCCAGGTGGAGCTGCTGCGTCTCAAGCGTGGTGAAGTGGAAAACCGTGGCCAGCTCGACGCCACTACCCTGGCGATACCCCGTGCCGAGGCCGCCGTGAAGGAAGTGGAGCGCAAGGTCGCCGAGACCCGCTCGCGCTTCCGCAGCGATGCGCTGAAGGAGCTCAACGAAGCCCGCACCGAACTGAGCAAGGCCACGGCCACCGGCAAGGCGCTGGAAGACCGCGTCAGCCGCACCCTGGTCACCTCGCCGGTGCGCGGCATCGTCAAGCAGATGCTGGTGAATACCATTGGCGGGGTGATCCAGCCCGGCAGCGACCTGATCGAGATCGTCCCGCTGGACGACACCCTGTTGGTAGAGGCGCGCATCCGTCCGCAGGACATCGCCTTCCTGCGCCCTGGCCAGCACGCCATGGTCAAGTTCACCGCCTACGACTACACCATCTACGGCGGCCTGCAGGCGGACCTGGAGCAGATCGGCGCCGATACCGTCACCGACGACGATGGCAACAGCTTCTACCTGATCAAGCTGCGCACCCGCAAAAGCCACCTGGGTACGGACGACAAGCCGCTGCTGATCATCCCCGGGATGATTGCCACGGTGGATATCATTACCGGCAAGAAGAGCATCCTCAGCTACCTGCTCAAGCCCATCCTGCGGGCCAAGGCGGAGGCATTGCGGGAGCGGTGATCGTGGTCAGTCCGCAAGAGCGCCGTCGAGGGACGCTTCGTACCGGCTGATACCAGGATCGCCCTTTGCGCCGAACGGTACCCTCTCCCTCTGGGAGAGGGTTAGGGTGAGGGCCGGCTCTTGCCCAGGACTTCACACAGGAGCGGAGCTTCTCCGCGATGCTCTTGCTGCTGATCGGGTGTTTCCGCGCCGCCTTGGCGTGCGCTGGGATATTTTGTTTCGCCTCTCGGCGAGTCACTTCTTCCAAACGTCGGAAGGCCGCCCCCAAAGAAGTAACCAAGAAGGCTTGCCCCTCCATCCGGTTTTTCGCTTAGGCGAAAAATTCCCTCGTTGAATCACAGTTTCAGGGGCTCGCCACGACGGGCCATCCCTGGCCCAGCGTGGCTCTCGCGACATCCATGTCGCTCAACCCCTGAAACTCCGCCTCAACGAGGCCTCCTGAAAGGGGCGTTCGGCGCGTTTGGATGTTTCTCTGGAAGACTTCAAGAGCCAGAGCCAGAGCCAGAGCCAGAGCCAGAACGGAGCAGCTTTCTGTAGGAGCGAGCTTGCTCGCGAACCCACGGCCCCGATCAATAAGCCACGGTAAACCGCTGCTGGTGATGGTTGGCCTGCTCGGCCTCGTCGATCATCGCCACCGCCAGGTCCGGCAGGGAGATGCGGCTCTCGCCGTTGCCATCGAACAGCACCTGGTCGCCGCCAATGCGGAAGCTACCGGTGCGGGTTTCGCCGTCGAGCAGCATCGCCGGGCTGAGGAACGCCCAATCCAACGCCTTTTCCGCGCGCAACTGGTCGAGCGCGTCGGCGGCGCCCAGTGCGCCCTGCTTCCACTGTTCGGGAAATTCCGGGCTGTCCACCAGGCGCTGGCCGGGGGCGATCTCCAGGCTGCCGGCGCCGCCGAGCACCAGCAGACGCTTCACGCCGGCGGCCTTTACGCCGTCGAGGATGGCGCGGCTGCCGCTGGCGTGGGCCTCGCGGATATTCGGGTTGCCCCAGCCAGCGTTGAACGCGCTGACCACGACGTCCTGCCCTGCCACGGCGCGGGCGACCTGGGCCGGGTCGTAGATATCGGCCTGCACCACCGTGAGGTTGTCGCGCGCCGGCAGTTTCGCCGGGTCGCGCACCAGCGCAGTAACCTGGTGCCCGCGACGCAGGGCTTCTTCGAGGAAGTAATGGCCGACATGGCCGGTGGCGCCGATCAGGGCAATGTTCATGGAATCACCTTCGTGGGATGGAGTGCCGCGCCTGAGTGTGTATTGCCGGCGGGTGATTCATCTTCGTCGCCGTGCGGCCGGCGATAAAGACGGGCTGACGCCATGCACTCGTAAGCCCGGCTTCACAATCAGTCCTTGCTGTCGTCGCTCATCAGGCTCAGCCCCCGCGCCACGGCGAGGGCGATGAACAGCGCGCCCATGATCGCCTCGCTGCCCGCCAGCAGGCGCGCCAGTGGCTGCACCGGGACGATGTCGCCATAGCCGATGGTGGTCAGGGTGATCATGCTGAAGTAGATGAAGGCATCCAGGTGCAGCGCTCCGTTGTTGGTCTGGAAGCTGCCGGGCCAGAGGTCCTCGATCAGGTTGTAGGCGAGGGCGAAGGACAGGGCGAAGTTCAGGTACAGGGCGCAGAGCCCGTAAAGCAGCTCGCCGGTGACGGGGCGCTCCTGGGTAACGCGACGGAACAGGGCGACGACCAGCAACTGAATGAAGATCAATTGGGGAATGCCACGCTGCAGTGCGGGATGCACATGCCATGCGGTGGGGGCGAACAGCATGAACAGGCTGAGCACGCCCATCACGCTGATGAAACTGAAGAGCATGCTGTGGCTGCGGACGGTGTTCAGGCCGGCCAGCACCATCAGCAACAGGCTGCACAGTTCCAGCAGCGGGTTGGGCGATGGAAAGGCCAGGACGACCAGCAACAGCAGGACGCTGTTGAGCAGCAGGCGAAAGCGATAGCGCAGTAGGAATGAATTCAAGGCCAGTGGCCCTCTGTCTTCAAGGGGCGGCCAGTCTCGACCAGGCTACGAGCGCAATGCCATGCCTGCGGCTAGGAATCGAACAGCTTCTGCACGACGGAAAAATCCTGTTCTCCATGGCCCTGTTTCACCAGCAGACGATAGAGAGCCAGCGCCAGGCTGCCCATGGGCGTGCTGTTGCCGCTGACCTGGGCGGTTTCCAGGGCGAGTCCCAGGTCCTTGGTCATCAGCGCGGTCATGAAGCCGCCGGTATAGCCGCGTGACGCGGGGGCGTTCTCCATCACGCCAGGCCAGGGGTTATAGACCTCCAGCGCCCAGTTGCCGCCGGAGCTGCGCCGCATGATCTCCGACAGCACCGCCGGGTCGAGGCCATTGGCGGTGCCGAGGGCGAGGGATTCGGCGGTGCCGATCATCAGCACGGCGAGCAATTGGTTGTTGCACACCTTGGCGACCTGCCCGGCGCCGTCGCCGCCAGCGTGGAAGAGGTTTCGGCCCATGGCGGAAAGTACCGGGCGGGCGCGTTCGAGCACCTCGGCGTCGCCGCCGACCATGAAGGTCAGGGTGCCGGCGATGGCGCCGCCGGTGCCGCCGGAGACCGGAGCGTCGAGCATGGGAATCCTGAGTTCGGCGGCGGCCTGATGCACCTTGCGCGCCGAGGCCGGGGCGATGGTGGAGCATTCCAGCACCAGGGTGCCGGGGGTGATGTGTGCCAGCAGGCCTTCCTTGCCGAGGTAGAGCCCTTCGACGTGCTGGCTGGCCGGCAGCATGGTGACGACCACATCGGCGCCGTCCACCGCGTCGTGGGCACTGCGCGCAGCACTGGCGCCCTGGACGACCAGGCCGTCGATGGCGCTCTGGACCAGGTCGAACACGCGCAGCAGGTAGCCGGCCTTGATCAGGTTGGCGGCCATGGGGGCGCCCATGTGGCCGAGGCCGATGAAGGCGATGGTTTGCATGCTGGTTTCCTCCTGTTCAACGACGACAGGCACTCCAGCGCTTTTGCTCTTGTAGGAGCGAGCTTGCTCGCGAACAGCCTCGTAGCGGGGCGGGTTCGCGAGGCCGAATCGGTTCCCGACGGGGTTCGGCATTTCCCACATTCCTGTGGGTCACAAGCTCGCTCCTACAGGGGTCGACCGTGGCGGTTACAGGTCCGCCAGCGGATGCTCGCCCTCCCAGGTCGCGTCGAAGTGCGCATTCACCACAGCATCAGGTATGGCAGCGATATCCGGCCAGTGCCAGTGCGGGGTGTTGTCCTTGTCGATCAACCGGGCCCGCACGCCCTCCGGGAATTCCGGATAGCGGCAGCAGTTCAGGCTCATCGCGTACTCCATGCGGAACACCTCGGCAGTCGACAGATGGCGCGCGCGGCGGATCTGCTCCCAGACCAGACGAGCGGTCAGCGGGCAGCCCGCGGCCAAGGTCTTCGCGCCTCGGGCGATCAGTGCATCGGCGTCCTCGGTGAGCGCGGTCAGTGCTTGCCAGGCTTCGGCGACGTTGGCGCTGTCGAGTACCGCATCCAGACGCTCGCGACGCGGCAGCAACTGCGCCTCGGGCATTTCACCGCGGGCTTCGTGCTCCAGCGCCTGGAGCAGGCTATGTATCTGCACATCCGCCTGTTCACGCCAGTTCAGTTGCTCCAGGCCTTCGATCAGATCGTCCTGCTGGGTGTCGAGCAGGAAGCGGTCGGCGAGGTCCAGGTCCAGCGCGTCGCGGGCGTTCATCTGCGTCGCGGTCAGCCCGAGGAACAGCCCGAGGCTGCCGGGCAGGCGGGCAAGGAACCAGCTGGCGCCGACATCCGGGTACAGGCCGATATTGATCTCCGGCATCGCCAGCCGGCTGCTCGGGGTGACGATGCGCACGTCGGCACCCTGCATCAGCCCCATACCGCCACCCATCACGTAACCGTGGGCCCAGCAGATCAGCGGCTTCGGATAGCTGTGGATGAGGTAGTCCAGGCGGTATTCGTCGGCGAAGAAGCGGCGGGCCAGTTCCGGCACCTCGCCAGGCTTCTCGCGGCAGGCGTCGACCAGTTTGCGCACGTCGCCGCCGGCGCAGAAGGCCTTGCCGCCGTTGCCGCGCAGGACCACGCAGGCGATCTGCGCGTCGTCCTTCCAGGCACGCAGCCGGTGGTTCATCGCCTCGATCATCGGCAGGCTCAGGGCGTTGAGGCTCTTCTCCGCATCCAGCGTTACCACGCCAATGCGGAAGCCGTGCAGGCCGGGGCGTTCCTCGAACATCACATTCATGGTCAGAGCCTTATTGGTTGCGCCAGTGTGGGTCGCGTTTTTCCAGGAAGGCATTCACGCCTTCGCGGGTGTCGTCGGCGTCGAACAGGTCGACGAAGCGCTCGCGCTCTTCCGGCAGCCAGGTGCTCGGGCCACGCTCGCGGGCGCCCTGGATCAGCGGCTTGATGGTGCGCACCGCCACCGGGCTCTGCCGCGCGACCTTGGCGGCCAGCAGCAACGCAGTGCCGCGCGCTTCGCCGGTATCGACAACCTGCTCGATGAGGCCGATGCGCAGCGCGGTGTCGGCATCGACACGCTCGCCGCAGAGGATCATGCGCTTGGCCCAGCCTTCGCCGACCAGCCAAGGCAGCGCCTGGGTGCCGCC
The DNA here is from genome assembly GCF_002796985.1 of Pseudomonas sp. Classification (GTDB taxonomy): domain Bacteria; phylum Pseudomonadota; class Gammaproteobacteria; order Pseudomonadales; family Pseudomonadaceae; genus Pseudomonas. The sequence goes on from NZ_PEKX01000007.1 coordinate 366,633, forward strand.
GGCGCAGGGCAGCAGGCCCACGGTGGCTTCGGGCAGGGCCATCTGCGCCTGGCGCTCGGCGATGCGGATGTCGCAGGCCAGGGCGCATTCCAGTCCGCCACCCATGGCATAGCCGTTGATCGCGGCAATGGACACGCCACGGAAATCGCGCAGCGCCTCGAAGGCTTCGCCGAAGCGGCGGGCCATCTCGCGGGCGCGGGCCTTGTCGCCGTCGGCGAACATGTTCAGGTCGGCGCCGGCGGAGAAGAATTTCGGGCCCTGGCCGGTCACCACCAGTGCGTAGATGTCGTCGTCACGGTTCAGGTGCTCGATCAGCTGGCGCAGACCAATCAGCGAGTCGCGGTCCCAGGTGTTGGCCGGCGGATGGTTGATGGTGATCAGCGCGGTATGGCCGTGCTTCTCCACCGTCAGCTTGTGGGTCAGGTCGAAGACTCCGGGCTTGTAGGGCTCGAGGGCATTGCTCATGGGCATCTCCTGGTCGGTACCGCCTGTGGGCGGGAGTATGGGCATGGACTCTAGGCGCGCCCGGCGCCGCGCGTCCATGTCCGATCTGTTCGATTGCGCTCGCGTGGGCGGGCGGTTTTTCCAGTGCTTTTGATCTTCGCTTTTCGTAGGAGCGAGCTTGCTCGCGAACCAACCCCGCAGCGGTGAATGTTCGCGAGCAATAACGATGGCGTCCCCCTCGCTCCTACAGGGGGGATCTCACAGCAGGCGGTCCAGCATCCCGCCCTGCTCCAGCAGGCGGCGGGCAACGATCACTCGCATGATCTCGTTGGTGCCCTCCAGAATCTGGTGCACGCGGCTGTCGCGCACCCAGCGTTCCAGCGGGTAGTCGTTGAGGTAGCCATAGCCGCCATGCAGTTGCAGCGCCTCGTTGCACAGGGTGAAGCAGCGGTCGGTGGCGAAGCGCTTGGCCATGGCGCAGTACAGGGTCGCCTCGCCGTCCTTGTGGTCCAGCTTGTGCGCGGCCAGGCGCACCATCTGCCGGCTGGCGGTGAGGTCGGTGAGCATGTCGGCAAGCTTGAATTGCAGGGCCTGGAACTCGGCCAGCGCCTTGCCGAACTGTTTGCGCTCCTCGACGTAGCGCAGCGACTGCTCCAGCGCTGCCTGGGCCGCGCCGAGGGAGCAACTGGCGATGTTCAGGCGGCCGCCGTCCAGGCCCTTCATGGCGTAGACGAAGCCCTGGCCTTCCGGACCAATGCGGTTACCCGCCGGGATGCGCACGCCCTCGAAGGTGATGGTGCGGGTCGGCTGCGCCTTCCAGCCCATCTTGTCCTCGTTGCGCCCGTAGCGGACGCCCTCGGCGTTGGCCGGCACCAGGAAGCAGGAGATGCCCTTGGCGCCTTCCTCGCCGGTGCGCGCCATGACGATCAGCACGTCGGTGCTGCCGGCGCCGGAGATGAAGGTCTTGGCGCCATCGAGCACGTACTCGTCACCGTCGCGCCTGGCGCGGGTGCGCAGGCGTGCGGCGTCGGAGCCGGCATCCGGCTCGGTGAGGCAGTAGGAGGCCAGCAGTTCGCCGCCGATCAACCCCGGCAGCCACTGCTCCTTGAGCGCGGCGTCGCCGAAACTGGCGAGCATCCAACTGGCCATGTTGTGGATGGTCATGTACGCGGTGGTGGCAACGCAGCCGGCGGCCAGTTGCTCGAAGATCAGCGAGGCAGACAGGCGCGACAGGCCCAGGCCGCCGTCTTCCTCGGCGATGTACAGGCCCAGGTAGCCCTGCTCGGCGGCGCGGCGGATCACTTCCACCGGGAAGTGGTGTTGGCGGTCCCAGTCGGCGGCGTGGGGCGCCAGTTCGCGGCTGGCGAAGGCGCGGGCGCTGTCCACCAGCAGGCGTTGTTCTTCGGACAGATCGAAATGCATGCAGCTACCTCTGTTTGTTCTTGTCGGCTACAGCGTCGTGCCGGGCACGATTCTCTTCGATAGAGAGTCCTCCGTTTATAGCCGTTGCGCCGACGGCTGTGGATTGACGATCTTGTGTAAGGGATGGACGATCTTGGCATTGCCGCATCTGGATTCGTGCCCATGTCCCGTCCACTGATCTCCACCTGGCCGCTGCCGCAGCAGGGCGTGCGCTTCATCACGCCACCGCGCCTGCGCCGCGCACTGGATCGCCACCCGCTGGGTCAGGCCTGCTATCCACTGGCTCTGGGGTACTACCCGGCGGCGGTGGGGCACCGCATGGAGCGAGAGAAGCCGGATGACCACCTGCTGATCTATTGCAGCGCCGGGCAGGGTTGGCTGGAAACAGCGGATGGACGATTCGAGGTTGTCGGCGGCGATTTTCTCGTGCTGCCCAAGGGCCACGCCCACGCCTACGGTGCTGACCCGCAGCGGCCCTGGTCGATCTTCTGGGTGCACCTGGAAGGCCGCTTGGCCGAAGACTTCCTGCGCCCGCTGGGCAAGTCGCCGCGCCTGCGCGTGGGCGTGCAGCCGCGCATTCTCGGTGAGTTCGATGCGCTGTTGGCGCTGCGTCGGCAAGGCCTGAGCCTGCCGCACTTCATTCACGCCGCGCACCTGCTGCAAAGCCTGCTGACCTCGCTGGCCCTGCGCCCGGCGCGGGCGCGCTTGAAGTCCGGGCGGGTACTGGACGTGGAAGCGGTGCAGGCAATGATGCGCGAGCACCTGCACGACGCGCTGAACCTCGACGAGCTGGCGGCGCAGTTCCGCCTGTCGCGCTTCCACTTCGCCAAGACCTATCGCGCATTGACCGGCCAGGCGCCGATCCAGGATTTCATCCGGTTGAAGATGACCCATGCCTGCCGCCTGCTCGACCAGGGCAACCTGGAAGTACGGCAGGTTGCCGAGCAACTGGGCTACGCCGACCCGTACTACTTCTCGCGGCTGTTCAAGAGCGTGGTGGGCATGGCACCCAGTCACTACCGTGCGCTGCATACCGGCTGACTCTGAAATGGGCACGTGGCGTGGTGCGTCTGCCGTGCTGGCGTGCACCACCGTGCACGTCAGCTCAAGGCTCGCTAGTCTGCGACGACCACAAGAAGAGGAGCCTGTCCCATGCTGCCCGTGATCGCCGAACTGCTACTGACCCTGGCCTGCGCCATCGCCGCCTGGCTCGCTCTGCGCGAGAAAATGGGCTGGCGGGCGCTGGGTTTCCTGTCCATGGGCATCGCGGCACTGCTGGGTGCGCTGGAATATGGCGGCGCCGTCGGGCTGGCCGACGCGCATCACGTCGCGAGCGTGGTGTCCGGCGCCGTGGGCCTGCCGTTGATCGCGCTCGGGCGCTTGTCTGGCGGCCTCGGCCGGCAGGCGCTGGTGCTGGTTGTCGGCGTGCTGCTGGTGTTCCTGGCGCAGCTCTCGCTGGTGAGCAACCTGATCGCACTGCTGGTGATCGCCTGGCCCGGCCGTTCCCGGCGCTATGCGATGGCATTGCTCGGCGCGCTGCTGTTCATCGGCAGCGGCCTGCTGATCGGCACCCGCGGCGAACTGGCCGGTTTGCCGCGTCGCGAACTGTTCCACCTGGGGCTGACGGTCGCCGTCGTGGCGTGGATTTTTGCCGGCCTGGGCAGCGCTTTGCCGCGTTTGCCGGGCGCATGGGCAGCGCGGCACAAGTCGCCTTGACTTAGCCGGGGCGCTTGCTTAGCGTGCCGGTTCGTTTTACCAGGCGGATGCACCATGACCAACGAAGACCGGATCAAGCTGGAACCCAGCTGGAAAGAAGCCCTCCATGAGGAATTCGAAAAGCCCTACATGAAGCAGCTGGGCGAGTTCCTGCGCACGGAGAAGGCCGCCGGCAAGGTGATCTTCCCGCCCGGTCCGCTGATCTTCAATGCGCTGAACAGCACGCCGCTGGAGCGCATCAAGGTCGTGATCATCGGCCAGGACCCGTACCACGGCCCCGGCCAGGCCCACGGTCTGTGCTTCTCGGTGCAGCCGGGCGTGCCGACGCCGCCGTCGCTGCAGAACATCTACAAGGAGCTGCATCGCGACCTCAACCTGCCGATCCCCAGCCACGGCTACCTGCAGCACTGGGCCGAGCAGGGCGTATTGCTGCTCAACACCTCGCTCACCGTCGAGCAGGCCAATGCCGGCTCCCACGCCAATGCCGGTTGGCAACCGTTCACCGACAAGGTGATCGAAGTCGTCAGCGCGCGCTGCGACTGCCTGGTGTTCCTGCTCTGGGGCGCCCACGCGCAGAGCAAGCAAAAGCTGATCGACGCGCAGAAGCACCTGGTGCTCAAGTCCGCGCACCCCTCGCCGCTGTCGGCTTACCGGGGCTTCCTCGGCAACGGCCACTTCAGCCGCACCAACAAGTTCCTCGAACAGAACGGCCTGACGCCTATCGACTGGTCGCTGCCGCCGGTGTGATGCCGATGCTCCGGCGCGTGTGGCTAGCAGTGCTGCCGGGCCTTGTGCTTGGCGGGAGCTGACTCGCTGCCGGCTCCCTTGTCGACAATCATCGTTCCAGCGAGTCGATCTATGGCTTTACGAGATCGACTACGCAGCCGTGCTTACTTGCCTTGTAATTGTGAAACCCAGGGTTCGAAGCGAATGGCCTCTGCCCCGATAGCATCAAATGAAAAGCGTGGCCATTCGTCTTTACGCTTGAAATCCAGCGTCTCCCTGTCGAATTCGTCCGTGGTGATGAAGGGGATGTACTTCTTTTGAATGACCAACAATGGGGCTCTCTTCTCTCTGGGGACTTGATCGGATGTTGTACGTCGCTCCTCAACGACAAAAAGTTCCTCCAAATTCCCGGTGATCGTTCGTCCTTCTGCTGCCAGGGAGTACTTCGTTCTAAGCATGACGTGGTTCAATTTCCACTGGCAGCGGCCGCCGCCATCCAGGTAAAAACGGGTCCGGTAGATGTCGCTGCTGCCCTGTTGCAGAAGTTCCGCCTGGACAATCTTGAGTTCTGGCTCAAGTCCCATAGCTACTCGCTGATTCGATTCACAGTGCTTGGACACATAGAACGCCACCGCAGGCAGAATGGAAGAGCCTGGCTGCACCTTCACCGCCACCGACAGCTGCGGGCTGTCCGGTGGTGGGGCGAGGCTATTCTGACTGCAAGCGGCAAGACCCAGGCAGAGACTCCCAAGTGACAAAACAGATATGAACCTGCTTTGCGACGGACTCATTTCGATTGCCCCAGGCGGATAGCTTGGAGTTTGTCGAAGTCGGGCTCGCTGCTGCCGTCGGCGATGATGCTGCCGTCTGGGTAGGTGAATTGAGTATGGTTACCCTCCTTTTTCACCTTCGGTCCCGCTGAATAAACTACGTAACCAGCGTGCAGTGCAGGTTCAAAGTCGACACGTTGCGCAGTGGGAACTCTATAAGACCTATAGATATCACCATCTCCTAACAAGCGAACTTGCTTCCTGTAGGGGCCTAGGAACTCTTCATCCACCCAAGGGTAGTAGTCCTCCTGTATCAATAAATTGCCCACGATGTCCTGTGTCTGATCGGGGTATGAGCGTTGCTGGGGATAGTTGTCATCAAAAATAGCGATGACCCCCCCCCCTCGACCTGATTGAACATCTGCCCCGAAGCGCCCTGTGTTCTGGTAGCTAACCCCAAAAGTAACGTTGCTCAGCTTCCACTGGCAGGCACCGCCACCATTCCTGGCTAACTTGGCTTCATAGCGATCACTTTGCCTCTGGCGCTGTGGTTGCACTTCGATAGGGTAGAACCCGTCGACTTCGTAAGGAACACCATCGGCTGACTCCTTGCTTGGACATTTTGCCGAGCGGTACATCACCCGCATGCTGTCCGCCGCCAGGTCCGGTGGCACCTTGATAGTGATGGTCACCTGTTCGCCGCCGGGTGCCGGAGCGAATGTTGGTTGCTGCGCGCAGCCGCTGAGGCTGGCGAGCGCGAGCAGGGTGCCGCTGGCGCTATTGATCAGAAAGTTCATGCTCACTGGTCCTCTTCATTGACGCTGTTGGGCAGCGTGATGCTCAGCTCGTCGGGGTAGCGGGTGGGATGGCCCGGGTCATGCCGTGCTGGTCGGCCACCCCCTCGTAGACCTTGTGTTCCTGGGTGGTGATGCGGTACTGCACAAAGGCGTACGGGCCACCATTGTGCTGTGTGACCTGGTAGGTCACCTGGTGGAGCGGGAACTGGCCGGGGTGGATCAGGATGTTGCTCATGCTGTCACTCCTCGGTTGGGCGCTTGCGGTAGATGTTTTCGGTGGGCTCGCCGACTGGTCGCTCCAGGCCGGCGAAGCGTTCGATCGCGTCGCCGCCGCCTTCCAGTTGTTCGGTCATCACCATTGCCTGGGGCAGTAACTGTTGCAGGGCGAGGAACAGCTCGTTGCGCTTGCGCTCCTCCTCGGGGCTTTTCGCAGACCCACTGGCCATCTGTTCCATGAAGGCGGCGCGCTCTTTCTTGCGTTCCAGTGGCATGGTTGGGGCGCACAGTTCCAGCAACTGGTTGTGCAGGAAGGGCAGGTACTGCGAACTCATGAAATGGTCCGTGGCGCTGACGCGATGGGAACCGGTTCGGGGTTGCTGTAGGGCGGGAAATACTGCTTCAGGCTGTCCCTCGACAGCGATTGGATGAAGGCCTTTTGCTGCTCGCTGGCGTACTGGCTCTTTTCATCGCTCAGGCTGGGCACCAGGTAGAGCTTGGTGATTTTCGCCAAGCGCCGGGTCAGTACGCGTTGTTGCGGCATGCGCGGGCCGTCATTGCCGCCCTGGACGGCGGGTTGTGTGTCGTTGCTTTGCATCGTCTGCTGGGCGGTGAAGAACAGCACCGGGTTGCCGTGGTGCCAGTACGGGTCGCCGAACTCCACGATCTTGCTGGCCAGCAGCTCGCCGGTGGACCACAGGTAGCCCAGGTCCGGCCCCAGCGGGCCGAGCGCCTGGTACAGCCAGTTGTCCAGCTCGGCTTCCGGCGGCACGCAGGGGATCAGGTCGGCGTCGTTGATATGGCGGTAGTGCGTGAAGCGCAGATATTGCATGGCCATGGCGGTAAAGGTACGCGGCATGCCATAGGTGTAGAGCAGGGGGTTGAAGTCTTTTAGTTCGGCCGAGTGGATCAGACCCAAGGCGCCGCCCAGGCTGTGGCCACAGATGAATAGCTTCTTATCGCGAGCTTGTTCCTGTATTTCCTCAAGGCGCTCACCAAATAGTTTTTTGGCAACTTCGAAAGCTTGTAGGAATCCGAAATGCACCTTGCCCTTGTTGGTCAGTTGCGTGCAGGGCGCCTTGGTTTCACAGCGCGTGCCATCGGCCAGCACCGGCTGGTACTGCGCATCGGTCAGCCAGTCCCAGAACTCCGAGGTGCCGCGCCAGGCCACCAGCAGTTGGGTCTTGTTGCTGACATAGAACAGCTGGGTGTCCTCGATGATGCGCAGCGGAATGTTCGGTTCGCTCTTGGGCACCGACACCGTGCGCGCATCCAGCATCACTGCCGTGGTGTAGCGCTCGCTGAAGGGCACATCTACCACCAGCGCCGCTGGCCAAAGCCCGCCGGGCGTGGGGGGCGGGAAGGAGGGCGTTCGAGAGAGGTCCAGGCATTGCCGGAAGAAGAACTCCTCTACTGAGCCGCGCAGTTCTTCCGCAGGAGTGAGCACGCGCTGCTTGCGTGCCTTGAAGGTCACATCGGTGTAGGAGAGGTCCGCCATCAGCCCCAGGTTGTAGGCATTGGCCATGCTGTATTCGGGCTGGTGGTGCAGCACCAGGTTCCAGGCGCGGAACGGGCAGATTTCCAGCACATGGCGGCGGTTCAGTGCGTCAGCTGCGATGGTAAAGCCGCTGAACTTGGGATCAGGGAAATGGAAGGCGGGCAGTTGGTTGCCAGTCCACTCAGGCTTAATCTTAGGTAAGCGGTCGCACAGTTGACCAATGCGTAGGTAGTGATGGGCATTGCCGGCTTCCCGCGCCAGCTTTTCCGCTCGAGAGCCCGGTGCTGGCGGACCGTAGCTATAGGCGTACAGCGGCTCCCGCAGCTTTTCCCCGCGCGTGGCGCGCAAGCGGCGGGTCTGCATGACCTCAGCCAGCGGATCGGCAGTCAGCCACAAGGTCACGGCAATGGGATGGAGGCCTTCCAAGCGGATCACGCCCTGACCATCGCTTTGGCCGCTGAACTCGGGGACCAATCCGCAGCGCGTTGCCTCGTTGCTCGCTCGATAAGGTTGGTGCGGCAGCGGGTCACCTTGTTCGTCGAGCAACTGGAGTTCCAGCCAGTGGCGAATCTGCTTGCCACGAACGATGACTGTTTTGACTGCGCAGATGGTATCGGTACGATGGGAGTATTCAGACATGGGGAGTCCTCCATGACGAGCTATTTAATCGGTTGGCTTTGGGGGGGTTAGCTCTTGTAGCTTTTGAAATCTTGGCCTTGAGTTACTGTCAGATATTGTGCCGTCGGGATATGAATTTTTTGCTTGCTCATTGCTATTTCTATCCCTTACGCCCAAGGTTTTTACGATTAGGTTGTCGTGTAAAATTGGCTCGAAATGGATTTGTTTCGCTTTTTTTGCGAGATATGTTTCTGTGTCTTTTATTCCGAATATATTTATCTTTACACGATGGCCACTAAGGAAATTCTCAATGATCCATGGGTAGTATTCCTTTCTTATTGATAAGTCACCTTCCACAATTTCGATGCCTTCGCCTGTTTGCTCTTGGGGATGATTGTTATCAAAGATTACAATTACTCCCCCCCCGCGCCCGTACTTAACACCCCCCCCAAACTGCGCCGTATTCTCGTAATGCACCCCAAAGGTCACGTTACTAAGTTTCCATTGGCAGGCGCCGCCGCCGTCCCTGGCCAACTTGGCCTCATACAGGTCGCTCTGCCCCACCTGCCGGGGCGCCACGTCGATGGGGTAGAAGCCGTCTATCTCGTAGGGCACGCCATCGGCAGATTCCTTGCTCGGGCATTTGGCCGAGCGGTACATCACGTGCATCGTGTCCGCTGCCAGATCCTTGGGCACTTTGACGCTGACCGTGACTTGCTCGCTGTTGGGCGGGGGAGAAAATACGGCCTCTTGGGCGCAACCGCCGAGACTGAATAACAGGAAGGCGGCCGATGCCGTGAATAATCCAGGTGTTTTCATTTAATTCTCCGGAAAGAGGTTGTCATAATTGCTTGGATATAGGCTTGTCACTATCAGTTGAAGTGCCGCGGGCATTGCGAAAGATCCTCTTCACTCCAGTCCGTCAGCGGCAGGGTGAGTGTGTCGGCAATAAAGGAGAACGGCGTATCGAGAGCGCCCAGCAAGATATTGAAGCCAAGTGTGCTCTTTATCGCCGACCAATCAGTCATGGCGGCGAAGTCCCACGACAATCCTTGATATGGGCAGGTTGGGCCATAGGATACTGCTGCCCCCAGGGTGCCGCAGCCGAGAAGGGTCGAGAACAGAAGTGCCAGCGTCGAAGTCTGGATAGCTTTTACGATCCGGAGTTTGGTCGGGGTGCTATTAGTTGGAGGACGGTTATTAATTGCGGAGGCGGCGAAGGCGCGGAAATTCATCTGGCAGGCATCCTTGTCGGAGAGAGTCCCGCTTTTACGCAATCATGCACTTCTGTGGCGATAGGACCTGTCCTAAAGCGTTAGCCGAATCAGCGTCAGTTTTTTCCGTCATCCCGCCAAAAAAGAGGCCCGCACAGAGGCGGGCCTTGAAAGTCGCCGCGCGTCTCGACGCGGCGAGCGTGGTGGCTTTACGCGGCGTCAGCCACGGCCTCGCGGGCACGGCGGGTGCGCTTGCGCCAGGCGCGGTACAGCGGCAGGCCGAGCATGAGTGCGACCAGTGCCCAGGTGCCGAGGGTGATCGGGCTGGACCAGAGGATGCCCAGTTCGCCGTTGGAGATGGACAGCGCGCGGCGCAGGTTCTGCTCCATCAGCCCGCCGAGGATGAACCCCAGCAGCAGCGGCGACAGCGGGAAGTCCAGCTTGCGCAGGAGGTAGCCGAGGATGCCGATGGCGACCATCAGGAACAGGTCGAAGGTGGTGGCGTGCACGGCGTAGACGCCGATCGCGGTGATGATCGCGATGCCCGGCACCAGCGCCCAGTTCGGCACCGAAAGGATGCGGGTGAACACCCGCACCATCGGCACGTTGAGGATGATCAGCATGACGTTGGCGATGAACAGCGAGGCGATCAGGCCCCAGACGATGTTCGGCTGTTCCTGGAACAGCAGCGGGCCGGGGGTGATGTTGTACAGGCTGAGCGCGCCGATCATCACGGCGGTGGTGCCCGAGCCGGGGACGCCGAGGGTCAGCATCGGCACCAGGGCGCCGCAGGCGGAAGCGCCGATGGCGGTTTCCGGGGCGGCCAGGCCGCGCAGGTCGCCCTTGCCGAACTTGCCCGAGTCGCCGGCCAGTTTCTTCTCGGTCATGTAGGCCACGGCGCTGGCCAGGGTCGCGCCGGCGCCGGGCAGCACACCCATGATGAAGCCGAGCAGGCCGCAGCGTACGTTGACCACGGCCACCGAGGCTGCTTCCTTCACGTTGAACAGCATGCGCCCGCTGGCCTCGACCATTTTGTGGCCGTGGTGGGTCTTCTCCAGCAGCAGGAGGATTTCGCTCACCGAGAACAGGCCCAGTACCAGCACCACGAACTGGATGCCGTCGGAGACGTGGATGTTGTCGAAGGTGAAGCGGTAGACGCCGCTGTTGGCGTCGATCCCGACGCTGGACAGGAACAGCCCGAGCAGCGCCGCCAGCAGCGTCTTCAGCGGGCGGTCGCCGGCCAGCCCGCCGAGGGCGACGATGGCGAAGACCATCAGCACGAAGTATTCCGCCGGGCCGAAGGCGATCGCCCATTTCGCCAGCAGCGGGGCGAACAGCACCATGCCGCAAGTGGCGATGAAGGCGCCGATGAAGGAACTCCAGGCCGACAGCGACAGGGCCACGCCGGCCAGGCCGTTGCGTGCCATGGGATAGCCGTCGAGGGTGGTCATCACGGTGGAGGCTTCGCCGGGAATGTTCAGCAGGATCGAGGAAATCCGTCCGCCGTATTCACAGCCCAGGTACACGGCGGCGAGCAGGATCAGCGCCGATTCCGGCGGCAGGCCGAGGGCGAAGGCGACGGGGATCAGCAGGGCCACGCCGTTGATCGGGCCCAGGCCCGGCAGCAGGCCGACGACGGTGCCGATCAGGGTGCCGATCAGCGCGGTGATCAGGTTGTACGGGCTCAGGGCGACGCCGAAGCCTTGCCCGAGGTAGCTCAATGTTTCCATGACGGTTTCCTCAGAGCAGGGGATCGAGGATGCCCAGCGGCAGCGGGACGTCCAGGGTGCGGTCGAACAGCACGTAGAGGCCGACGGCGAGCAGCGTCGCGGTGATCACGCTGGCCAGCGGGCGGCCGCCGTAGATCAGCGCGATGAAGGTGCCGACCAGGGCGCTCGCGGGGATGAAGCCCAGCGGCTCGAACAGGCCGGCATAGACCGCCAGCAGAGCGACGCAGAGCACCACCTTGGCCAGTAGCGCGCCTTCCAGCGCGGGTTCGTCTTCCTCGCGCTTGATCGGCGTGGGGCGCGCGATCAGCCAGGCGAGTCCGATGGCCATCAGGCACAGGCACAGCAGCGGGTAGGCGCGCGGGCCGACCGGTTCGTAGGAGAAGGGCGCCTGGAGGTGCCAGGCGATCAGGGCGAAGGCGACGCAGGCGAGCAGCCAGGCGCCGGCGAACAGCCGCTGGAAGAGGCTGGTACGGGACATGGGGAGTCTCCTGGCGCCGCCTTCGCTGAAGGCGGCGCCGCTCGGGGCGTTACTGGATGAGGCCGAACTCGCGGGCCAACTGCTTGTACTGGGCGACCTGCTGCTTCACGTAGGCGTCCAGCTCCGGGCCGGTCATGGCGAAGGGGAACAGCTCGCGCTGGTCACGCAGCTTGGCGAAGTCTTCCGAGGCCAGCAGCTTGTCGAAGGCGCCTTTCCAGAACGCGTAGTCCTCGTCGCTCACCTTCGGGCCGACATAGAAGCCGCGCACCACCGGCCAGACGATGTCGTAGCCCTGTTCCTTGGCGGTGGGGATGTCGGTCATGCCTTCATCCTTCAGGCGCTCCTCGGCGAACACGGCGAGCAGGCGCATCTTGCCGGCGCGGATGTGCGGCATGGAGTCGGAGATGTCCGTGCTGCCCACCTGGATGTGCCCGCCCAGCAACGCCGTGGCGATTTCGCCGCCGCCTTCCAGGGCGACGTAGCGCAGTTGCTTCGGGTCGATGCCGGCGGCCTTGGCGATCAGTGCGGTCTGCATCCAGTCCTGGCTGCCGACGGTGCCGCCGGAGCCGATCACCACCTTGCTCGGGTCGGCCTTGAGCGCGGCGACCAGGTCACTGAGGTTCTTGAATGGCGAGTCGCTCGGCACGGCGATGGCGCCATAGCTGGTGCCGACGGCGGCCAGCCACTTCACGGCGTTCTCGTCGAATCGGCCGAATTTGCCCTGGGCCAGGTTCAGCAGGGATCCGCTGGAGAAGGCGGTGATGGTGTTGCCGTCGGCCGGACGCTGGGCGACCACCGCGTTGTAGGCCACAGCGCCGACGCCGCCGGGCATGTAGGTGACGCGCATCGGCTTGGTCAGCAGCTTCTCGTCTACCAGGGCGCTCTGCGCCAGCTTGCAGGTGAGGTCGAAGCCGCCGCCGGGAGAGGCCGGGGCGATGCATTCCGGGCGCTTGGGCTCGGCCATCAGTTGGCTGGCGGCGAGCAGGGTGGCGCCGGCGAGGGTCAGGTTGCGCAGGACGGTGGACATGGTGCGATTCCTCTCTTGTTGTTGTCGGTTTACCAGATCGCCAGGGAGTAGCTGAGGTAGACACGCGTCTCGTCGGCGTCCCGCGCGAAGCTGGAACGGTAGGTGGCGTTACGCACGCGCACCGCGACGTCCTTGAGCGGGCCGCTCTGGATCACGTACTTGATGTCGGTGTTGCGCTCCCATTCCTTGCCGTGACCGTCCATGCCGTTGATTTTGGCATTGTCACCGCTGATGTAGCGATTCATCAGGGTCAGGCCGGGGATGCCGAGGCCGGCGAAGTCGTAGTCGTGGCGCACCTGCCAGGAGCGTTCCTCGGCGTCGGCAAAGTCGCCGACCTGGACGAAGTTGACGAGGTAGGGGTTGCTGCCGTCGATGTAGGGGAAGGCCGTGTCGCCGTTCATCTGTTGCCAGCCGAGGCTGAACTTGTTGGCGCCCAGGGCGTAGCCGAGCATGCCGTTGAAGGCTCGGTTGTCGATCTCCCCGCCTCGGGCAGCGCCCTGGTCGTCGCTGAGGGCCAGGCGCAAATCGGCGCTGAACTTGCCTGGGCCCAGCGGGTAGGCCGCGAGCAGGCCGACGAAGTGCTGGCGGTAGACCTCGTCCAGCTGCGCGTAGTGGTAGCGGCCGGTGAGGTGGTCGGTGAATTTGTAGTCGCCACCGGCCAGGTCGTAGTGCTTGCCTTCGGCGTTGCCGCCGGAAAAGCGTTTGTTCTTGTTGTTCAGCGCGAGGTCCTGCCAGTCGGTGGAGTCGCGGTCTTTCACTTTCTCCAGGCGCCCGCCGGTGAAGTTCAGGCCGGGCAGGTCGGTGGAGTTGAGCAAGCCGCCCTCGAAGGTCTGCGGGAACAGTCGGCTGTCGTTGGGCTGCAGGGTTGGCAGGTCGGGGATCAGGCTGCCGATCTTCAGCTCCGTCTCGGAGGCCTTGAACTTGGCGGTCAGGCCGAGCTTGCTGTATTCGTCGGCGGCGCGACCGTCATCGTGGGTCGGAAGCAGGCCGGTGCCGGTGCGGTCCGGGGACGAATCGAGCTTGAGGCCGAGCATGCCCATGGCGTCCAGGCCGACGCCAATGGTGCCGGGGGTGTAGCCGGACTGGAAATCAAGGATGAAACCCTGCGCCCATTCTTCGCGCTTGGACTGGCCGGCGCCGTCGCGGAAGTCACGGTTGAAGTAGATGTTCTGGGTGCTGAGCGTGGCGCTGCTGTCTTCGATGAAGCCGGCGGCTTCGCACAACGGGGCGACCCCGGCGAAAGCCAGCAGGGCGGGTGTCAGACAGCGGGAGTTGGGCTTGGCGAAAGCCGGTGCAGCCAAAGGCCGGGCGGTGGTCATCTGTGGTCTCCATTCTTGTTGTTGTCGCGAAAGGGCACCACGCCGCCTTCCGCTCTGTTGACGGTCTTTGCCGTCGTCGAGCCTGCTTCTCCCACCGTTGCGCCTGGGCAGTCGGCGCTGAAAATCGGGGGGTGGGAGGCGGCTCGTTGGCGATGCTAACGGGCTAAGCTTTCGCCAGGCTTTCAGTCACCTTTCGCAGTGATTTCAGCGAATTTCCCCCATTCACAGCGGCTCGCGGATGGGTAAACTGCCGGCCCGAACCTGTAGTCCGAGGGGTAGAAACGCGTGCGAATCCTCCTGGTTGAAGACCATCCGCAGCTTGGCGAAAGCGTCGCCCAGGCGCTCAAGGGCGCCGGCTGGACCGTGGACCTGCTGCAGGACGGCGTAGCGGCCGACCTGGCCCTTGCCAGCGAGGACTATGCGCTGGCGATCCTTGATGTCGGCCTGCCGCGGCTCGATGGCTTTCAGGTGCTGGCGCGCCTGCGCGAGCGTGGCAAGACCCTGCCGGTGCTGATGCTCACCGCGCGCGGCGAAGTGCGCGACCGCGTGCATGGGCTGAACCTGGGCGCCGACGACTACCTGGCCAAACCCTTCGAGCTCACCGAGCTGGAAGCGCGGGTGAAGGCCTTGCTGCGCCGCAGTGTGCTGGGTGGCGAACAGCAGCAGCGCTGCGGCGAGCTGGTCTACGACCTCGGCGCGCGGCGCTTCACCCTGGCCGAGCAGGCGATGAACCTGACCTCCCGCGAGCAGGCCGTGCTGGAGGCGCTGATCGCGCGGCCGGGGCGGGTGATGAGCAAGGAGCAACTGGCGGCCCAGGTGTTCGGCCTGGACCAGGACGCCAGCGCGGACGCCATCGAAATCTACGTGCACCGTCTGCGCAAGAAACTTGAAGGCAGTTCGGTGCGTATCGTCACCTTCCGTGGCCTGGGCTATCTGCTCGAGGCCCAGGATGGCTGAGCGGCGCTGGGGTTTTCTCGGCGCCGGCAGCCTGCGCGGCCGGCTGCTCTGGCGTCTCGGCGGGTTGCTGGTGGTGTTGCTGCTGATCGGCAGCGCGGCGACTTACTGGCGTGCCCGGCATGCCGCCGACATTGCCTATGACCGCACCTTGCTGGCTTCGGCGCGCGACATCGCCGACGGCCTCTACGCCAGCGACGGCACCCTGCGCGCCAACGTGCCCTACGTGGCGCTGGACAGCTTCGAGTACGACAGCGCCGGGCGCATCTTCTACCAGGTGATCGATCCCCAGGGGAACATGATCTCCGGCTACGAGAACCTGCCGGCGCCGCTGCCGACCACGCCGCGCACCGACGATTACCCGGCGCTCGCCAAGTTTTACGACGCCTCCTATGAAGGGCAGGGCGTGCGGGTGGTCAGCCTGTTGCAGCCAGTGAGCCAGCCGACGGTCAGCGGCATGGCGGAAATCCGTGTCGCCGAAACCATGGGCGCCCGCGAGCGGCTGGCGCGCACCCTGCTCGCCGACACGCTGCTCAACCTCGCGCTGTCGGCCATCGCCGCCCTGATGATGGTCTGGTACGCGGTGAGCGCCGGCCTGCGCCCGCTGGATCGGTTGCGCGAAGCGGTGGAGGAGCGCCAGCCGGACGACTTGCGGCCGCTGCCGGTAGTCCGTGTACAGAAAGAGTTGCGCCCGCTGGTGGCGGCGCTCAACCACTTCACTGTGCGCCTGCGCGGGCTGTTCGACCGCCAGTCGCAGTTCATTGCCGAGGCCTCTCACGAGTTGCGTACCCCGCTGGCGGCGCTCAAGGCGCGGCTGGAACTGGGCCTGCGTGAGCAGGACCCGCAGCAGTGGCGCGCGACATTGGCCGAGGCCGTGCAGAACACCGACCGGGTGACCGGGCTCGCGAACCAGTTGCTGTCTCTGGCGCGGGTGGAAAGCGGCGCCCGCGCGATTGCCGAGGGGGCAGGGGAGAGCATTGAACTCGGCCAGCTGGCTCGCGAACTCGGTCTGGCGCTGGCGCCGCTGGCCTATTCGCGCGGCGTGTCGCTGGCGCTGGAGGCAGACGAGCCGGCCTGGGTGAAGGGCGATCCGACGCTGCTCAACGAGCTGCTCAGCAACCTGGTGGACAACGCCATCGCCCATGCACCGGCAGACGGCAATGTGATCATCCGCGTGCGCTCGCCGGCCGAGCTGGAAGTCGAGGACGACGGCCCCGGTATCCCACCGGAGGAGCGCGACAAGGTGTTCCGCCGCTTCTACCGCCGCCGCCAGCAGGGTACCGGTCTGGGGCTGGCCATCGTCGGCGAGATCTGCAGCGCGCACCGTGCGCATATCGAGCTGGGCCAGGGCGAGCTGGGCGGCCTGCTGGTGCGGGTGACCTTCCCGGCGGAAAACAGCTGAGCCGGAAATGCAAAACCCGCCGGTAGGGGCGGGTTTCGACGGTGGCAAGGGCTCTTCGTAGGAGCGAGCTTGCTCGCGAACCGTTCTCCAGCGAAATCCGTTCGCGAGCAAGCTCGCTACTACAGATTGGCCGCTGCCGCCGGCTCGCTTGTGACGTCGCTTACTGCAACATGCTCATCGCCGCTTCCATGGCGGCGGAGAGGTCTTCGTCTTCCTTCACGTCCGCCTTCGGGTCCAGGCCCAGCTTGGCGAAGGCCGGAATGGTCGCCCAGTCCAACTCGGTGTAGGGGTGCTGGCTGCCGAGGTAGCTCTGCAGGGTGGCGACCTGGACGATGTCCACATAGTCGACCTTGGCCGAGTCGCGGCTGAAATCCAGGTGCTGGCCCGGCACGGCGGCAATCGGCGCCGGGAAGTCCCAGGCCTTGAGGATGCGGTCGCCAATGACCGGGTGGATGCGCTCGATCACATGGTTGAGGCTGATGGAATCGGCCAGCAACTCGCTGTGCTCCTCGGCGTAGGTGAGGATCGGCAGCACGCCGATCTGATGCACCAGGCCGGCGAGGGTCGCCTGATCCGGCGCCAGGCGGGTGTAGTGGCGGCACAGGGCGTGGCAGATGCCGGCGATCTCGGTGCTCTTGTTCCACACCTCGCGCATCTTGCGGTCGACCACGTCGGAAGTGGCCTGGAACATCTGCTCCATGGCCAGACCGGTGGCCAGGTTGCAGGTGTAGTTGATCCCCAGGCGGCTGATCGCCATCTGCAGGTCGGTGATTTCCTTGTTGGTGCGCAGCAGTGGGCTGTTCACCACCTTGATGATGCGCGCGGTCAGCGCAGCGTCGTTGCCGATCACCTTGCTGAGGTCCTGGATGCTGATGTCCGGGTCTTCCGCCGCTTCACGGACGCGCAGGGCGACTTCCGGCAGCGTCGGCAGCACCAGCTCATCGTTGTCGATGGCCCGCAGCAGTTCCTGTTGTACTTTTTCGGCAAGCTTGCTCATGAAGTGTCCTTCAGGGAAAACCGGGCTCCCCGCCCGGCACAAAATTCAGCGCTGGATCTCGCGGTCGCTGTCCAGAACGTAAGGCAGATCCAGCAGGCGCAGGGGCTGGTCATCGCCCAGGCGCACGTTGCCATCGGCAGCGGCGTCTTCCTGCAGCACGGCGAGCAGCTCCACGCCGTCGGCCGCGCGGGCGGCCAGCACCACTTCGCCCACGCTACTGGAGTGCACCGGCGAAAACAGCTCGCGGCCCGCCTCCGGCAGTTCGGCGCCGTCGAGCTTCAGGCGCTTCAGGCGGCGTTTGAGGCGGCCGAGGTACTGCATGCGCGCGACGATTTCCTGGCCGGTGTAACAGCCCTTCTTGAAGCTCACGCCGCCCACGGCCTGCAGGTTGATCATCTGCGGAATGAACAGCTCGCGGGTGGCGCCGAACACCTGGCCGACGCCGGCGCGCACCTGGCCAAGCAGCCAGTCGTTGAGTTCGCCATGGGGCAGGCGAGCCTGCAGCAGGTCGGCGATGGCGGCGGCACGTTCGGCCGGCACCCAGAGTTCGACGCGGCCCTGGCCGAGGCCGATGGCGATCAGGCCGTCGGCCCGCGCCACCTGGTCGGCTTCGCCGGTCAATGTCAGGCCTAGTTCGGCAAGTACGGCATCGGCACCGCTCAGGCCGAAGCGCGCCCGCTGGGCGCTGTCATCGGACAGCGTGACCTTGGAGAACACCGCGTATTTCTTCAGGTCCGTCAGCTGGCTGTCCAGCAGGTCGTTGGCCATGGCCAGCAGGAAGCCATCGCCCTCGGCGAGGATGCGGAAGCTGGAGGTCATTCGGCCCTTGGGCGTGCAGCGGGCGCCGAGGCTGGAATATTCGGCGTTGAGGTAATTGAGGTTGCAGGTCAGCTGGCCCTGGAGGAATTTCGCGGCGTCCGCACCGCGTACGGCGAGAATCCCTTCGTGATTGAGTTCGGTGAAGAAAACGGAGTCGGTCATCACGGTTCGCTGGAAGAAAGTTAGGGGCCTCATGATAGAGCTCGGGCCGTGCCTTGTCAGCGGGTGCCGGGGGAGCCGAGCATGCGTATAATGCCGCTCGGCTCGCGCGGTGCGTCGACTACGCGAGCGCCCCGATGTACACGAGAGGACCCCGCAGATGAACGACGAAACCGAACTCAAACGCCTTTTCTGGCACAGCCGTCGCGGCATGCTGGAACTGGACGTCCTGCTGGTGCCCTTCCTCCAGGAGGCCTATCCGGGCCTGCCGGCTGAAGATCAGGCGCGTTTCCGCAAGCTGCTGGAAAGCGAGGATCAGGACATGTTCGGCTGGTTCATGCAGCGTGGCGAGCCGGAAGATGCCGACCTGCGCATCATCGTTCGCATGATCCTGGACCGTGTCCAGCCGAAGTGACCCCTTCGAGTGTCGCTGGCAACCGTCTATCGGGTTGCTGGCGGCCTACCTTGCCGCGCAGTGCTGCGCCATCCTGGCGCTGCTGCTCGCGGACGTTCCCCTTCACTGGAAAACGCTCGGCCTGAGCCTCTGCCTATTGCATGCCTGCTGGGTTGTGCCGCGGCAGATTCTATTGCGCGCGCCGGACTCGGTGCGTGCGCTGCGCCACAACGCCGAGGGCTGGCAGCTGTGGAGCGAGCGGGAAGGCTTTCAGCCGGTGCGGCTGATGTCGGACAGCCTGGCGCTGCCTGCTTTGATCGTTCTGCGCTTTCGTCGCCCCGGCGACTGGCTGGCGCGCAGCGTTTGCGTCCCTGCTGATGCCTTGGCGCCGGAGCTGCACCGGCGTTTGCGCGTGCGGCTGCGCTTCAGCCGCCATAGGTGGGCGGCGCCAGAATAGTGTCGCGAGCCTCGGGCAACAGGTCCGGGTAGTCCAGCGTGTAGTGCAGTCCACGGCTCTCGTGGCGTTGCATGGCGGAGTTGATGATCAGCTCGGCCACCTGGGCGAGGTTTCGCAACTCGATCAGGTCACGGCTGACCTTGTAGTTCGAGTAGAACTCGTCGATCTCGTCCAGCAGCAGGCGCACCCGGTGCTGGGCGCGCGCCAGGCGCTTGTTGGTGCGCACGATGCCCACGTAGTCCCACATGAAACGCCGCAGCTCGTCCCAGTTGTGCGCGATGATCACGTCTTCGTCCGAGTCGGTCACCTGGCTGGCGTCCCAGCAGGGCAGTGCGACCAGGTCTTGCGCCTTGGGCAGCTCGGCGAGGATGTCGGCGGCGGCGGAGCGGGCGTAGACGAAGCACTCCAGCAGCGAGTTGCTGGCCATGCGGTTGGCGCCGTGCAGGCCGGTGAAGGTGGTTTCGCCGATGGCGTAGAGGTTCGGCACGTCGGTGCGGCCCCGGGAGTCCACCAGCACGCCGCCGCAGGTGTAGTGCGCCGCTGGCACCACCGGGATGGGCTCGCAGGTGATGTCGATGCCGAAGTCCAGGCAACGCTCATAGACGGTGGGGAAGTGCTCGCGGATGAACTCGGCCGGCTTGTGGCTGATGTCCAGGTAGACGTAGTCGATCCCCAGACGCTTCATCTCGTGGTCGATGGCGCGGGCTACCACGTCGCGCGGGGCGAGTTCGCCCAGGGCGTGGAAGCGCGGCATGAAGCGCTCGCCATTGGGCAGGCGGAGCAGGGCGCCTTCGCCGCGCAGCGCCTCGGTGATCAGAAAACTCTTGGCCTGCGGGTGGTACAGGCAGGTCGGATGGAACTGGTTGAATTCCAGGTTGCCGACCCGGCAGCCGGCGCGCCAGGCCATGGCGATGCCATCGCCGGAGTTGCCGTCGGGGTTGCTGGTATAGAGGTAGACCTTGCTGGCGCCGCCAGAGGCGAGCACGGTGAAGCGCGCGCTGAAGGTGTCCACTTCGCCGGTGGCGCGATCCAGTACGTAGGCGCCCAGGCAGCGTTGACCCTCTATCCCGAGTTTCGGCTCGGTGATCAGGTCGACAGCGACCCGTTGTGACAGCAGCTCGATGTTCGGCCGCTGCCGCGCCTGTTCCAGCAGGGCGTTGAAGATGGCTGCGCCGGTGGCGTCGGCGGCGTGGATGATCCGCCGGTGGCTGTGGCCGCCCTCGCGGGTCAGATGAAATTCGAAGCCGCCGTCTTCGCGACCCGGTTCATGGTCGCGGGTGAAGGGCACGCCCTGCTCGATCAACCACTGGATAGCCTCGCGGCTATGCTCGACAGTGAACTTGACCGCATCCTCGCGGCACAGGCCGGCGCCGGCGACCAAGGTGTCCTCGACGTGGGACTCGACGGTATCGGCGTCATCCAGCACGGCAGCGACACCGCCCTGGGCCCAGAAGGTAGAGCCCTGGGAGAGTTCGCCCTTGCTCAGCACGGCGATCCTCAGGTGCGAAGGCAGGGTCAAAGCCAGCGTCAGGCCGGCGGCCCCGCTGCCGATCACTAGGACGTCGTGCTGGAAATGCTGACTCATACCCGGCTCCACAAAATGGCGCCCTAGTATATAGAAGGGGGCCACGGCACAATACTGGCGAACCGATGACACTGAAGGTGCGTGCGGTGGGGCGGCAGTCACAGGGCGGGAGGCCTTCTCCCCCGCTCAAGCTGGCCCGGCGGACGCCAGGGCTGGTATCGAAGTCATTGACTGATCACAGCCAATCACCGGAACTTTTTCAGGCGTTCCGGTTCAAACACGGAATACCCAATCTACTTTGCGCGCAGATTGACATTGCGCGGAAGGAGAGCGGGTGTTCCGCCCGGTACAGTTGAATTTGACGGGCTTCGGACGCATGTCGGGGTCCGATTGCCGCCAATGTGAAAAAACTGTGCGGCGCATGCTTGGAGGGGAGAACTTTTGCAAAAGACCCGAGTCTATCTTGGCAGGACGATTTACCAGGGTGCTCGAAGCTCCTCCAGGCTCGTAGAGGAGCATTCATGCTAACCCAGGAACAGGATCAGCAACTGGTTGAACGGGTACAGCGCGGAGACAAACGGGCTTTCGACCTGTTGGTATTGAAGTACCAGCACAAGATTCTGGGGCTCATCGTGCGTTTCGTGCACGACGCCCAGGAAGCCCAGGACGTTGCACAGGAAGCATTCATCAAGGCGTACCGCGCCTTGGGTAACTTCCGGGGTGACAGTGCCTTTTATACCTGGCTGTACCGTATCGCCATCAATACCGCGAAGAACCATCTGGTGGCGCGCGGTCGGCGGCCGCCGGACAGCGATGTCACGGCAGAGGATGCGGAGTTCTTCGACGGCGACCACGCCCTGAAGGACATCGAGTCGCCGGAAAGAGCCATGCTGCGGGATGAGATCGAGGAAACGGTCCATCGCACCATCCAGCAGTTGCCTGATGATTTGCGCACGGCTTTGACCCTGCGTGAGTTCGAAGGCCTGAGTTATGAAGATATCGCCACCGTGATGCAGTGTCCGGTGGGAACAGTCCGCTCACGGATCTTCCGTGCGCGGGAAGCGATCGACAAAGCTTTGCAGCCGTTGCTGCATGATGAAGTCTGATACAGCGGCAAAAGCCAAGAGAGGTACCGCTATGAGTCGTGAAGCCCTGCAGGAGTCGCTGTCCGCTGTTATGGATAACGAAGCGGATGAGCTGGAGCTGCGGCGTGTGCTGACAGCCTGCGGCGAGGACGCCGAATTGCGGGCCACCTGGTCCCGTTACCAGTTGGCCAGTGCAGTGATGCACCGCGAGCCGGCTATGCCCAAGCTGGACATCGCCGCCGCTGTGTCCGCCGCGCTGGCCGATGAGGCCGCACCGGCGCCGCGCAGCCGCAATCCGTGGCGCAACGTCGGTCGTCTGGCGGTTGCCGCTTCGGTGACCCTGGCCGTGCTGGCTGGTGTGCGCATGTACCATCAGGATGACAGTGTCGCCAACGGCCTTGCCCAGCAAGGCGCTACTCCGCAGATCGCCCTGCCGCAAGTGCAAGGCCCGGCGGTGCTGGCAGGCTACACTCAGGACGAGGCGCCGCAGGTGATCACCAATGCCCAGGGCGGGCAGACCACCTGGCACGAGCAGCGTCTTCCGGGTTACCTGCGTCAACACGCGCAGCAGTCCGCTGTCAGCGGCACCGATAGCGCTCTGCCTTACGCGCGCGCTGCGAGCCTGGAAAGCCGCTGATTTGCGACCTTAAGGAGCGACATGCGCGCGACGACAGCACTGTTGTTCTTCCTTGGCGGTCTGCTGGCATTGCCAGTCCAGGCCGCCGATGCGTTGGACTGGATCAAGCGCCTCTCCGAGGCTGATCAGAAACAGAACTTCCAGGGCACCTTCATCTACGAGCGCAGTGGCGCCTTCACCACCCACGATGTCTGGCATCGGGTGGAGAGCGACGGCTCGGTGCGCGAACATCTGGTCCAGGTCGACGGGCCGCGTCAGGAGGTGGTGCGCATCAACGGCGCCACTCAGTGCGTGGGCGGCGGTATGTCGGGTCAGGTATCGACCAGTGAGATGTGGCCGGCACGCAAACTCAACCCGACCGAACTGGCCTCCTGGTATGACATTCGCGTCGCTGGGGAGTCACGTATTGCCGATCGTTCTGCGGTGGTCCTGGCCGTGATCCCGCGCGACCAGCATCGCTACGGTTTCGAGCTGCATCTGGACAAGGAGACCGGCCTGCCGCTCAAGTCCCTGTTGCTCAACGACAAGGGTCAGATCATCGAGCGCCTGCAGTTCACCCGTGTCGACATGGCGGCGCCGGATGACGGCGAGTTGCAGCCGACTGCGGCCTGCAAGCCGGTCAAGGAAACCAAGGTTGCCGAGGTGAAGACCAACTGGCATTCCGAATGGGTGCCGCCGGGCTTTACCCTGAACAGTACGCTGCAGGAGCGCAGCCCGGTCTCCAATGACCAGGTGCTGTGCCTCGCTTATGGCGACGGCCTGGCGCGTTTCTCGGTATTCCTCGAGCCGTTGCACGGTGCCAAGGTCGACGATGCCCGCACCCAGTTGGGCCCGACCACTGTGGTGTCGAGGCGGTTCGCCAGTGACGACGGCGGTACGATGGTGACCGTGGTTGGCGAGATACCCAGTGGCACGGCTGAACGTGTGGCGTTGTCCATGCGGCCAGCGGGAGCCCAGCCACAGTGATCGAAGAGTGGGGGAGGGTGATTGCGGTCGAGTCTGGAGCTTTCCAGGTCGAAACGCTACGTCGCTCCACCTGCTCAGGTTGTTCAGCCGGCGCCGGTTGCGGCCAGGGCCTTCTGGAGCGGCTCGGCGTTGCGCGAGAGCGCAGTCAGGTGCGCGCGCTGCCTTCGCGGCATTTGGCTTCACAGGAATTGGCGCCCGGCGACGAAGTCGTACTGGGCGTGGACGAACACCTTCTGCTGAAAAGTGCCCTGCTTTTCTATCTCTCCCCTATGCTGGGGCTGTTCGCGCTGGCGTTGCTGGCGTCGCGCCTTGATTTGGGAGAACCTCTTATCATCGTGGCCGGGCTGGCGGGTTTTCTGCTGGCCTGGCTGCTCGTGCGTCGCTACGCGCGGCGCCATTCGAATGATCCGGCGATGCAACCGGTTGTGCTGCGTGCGCTGGTCGGTGGGCCGCCCGGCCCTGTTTAGTGATCTTCCCAATCAACATCACGGGAGCTGTAGTCAATGCAAACCCTGAAACGCAGCATGGCTGCGCTGGTCGCCCTGCTGGCCCTGAGCCTGTCGGTCACCGCGCGGGCTGAACTACCGGACTTCACTCCGCTGGTCGAGAAGGCCTCGCCGGCGGTGGTCAACATCAGTACCACCCAGAAGCTTCCCGATCGCTCTAACGCGCAGATGGGCATTCCGGACCTCGATGGTCTGCCGCCGGGCCTGCGTGAATTCTTCGAGCGCAGCATTCCCCGCGGCCAGGGCCAGGCGCCCCGTGGTCAGCAGCGCGAGGCCCAATCCCTGGGCTCGGGCTTCATCATTTCCGATGATGGCTACATCCTCACCAACAACCACGTAGTGGCCGACGCTGACGAAATCCTCGTGCGCCTGTCCGATCGCAGTGAGCACAAGGCCAAGCTGGTCGGTGCCGACCCGCGTAGCGACGTGGCGGTACTGAAGATCGACGCCAAGGGCCTGCCGACGCTCAAGCTGGGCGACTCGGACAAGCTGAAGGTCGGCGAGTGGGTGCTGGCCATCGGTTCGCCGTTCGGCTTCGACCACTCGGTGACCGCCGGTATCGTCAGCGCCAAGGGCCGCAGCCTGCCGAACGAGAACTACGTGCCGTTCATCCAGACCGACGTGGCGATCAACCCGGGCAACTCCGGCGGCCCGCTGCTGAACCTGCAGGGCGAAGTGGTGGGTATCAACTCGCAGATCTTCACCCGTTCCGGCGGTTTCATGGGGCTTTCCTTCGCAATCCCGATCGATGTGGCGCTGAACGTCGCCGATCAGCTGAAAGCCGGCGGCAAGGTCAATCGCGGTTGGCTGGGCGTGGTGATCCAGGAAGTGAACAAGGATCTGGCCGAATCCTTCGGTCTCGACAAGCCGTCCGGCGCGCTGGTGGCGCAACTGGTGGAAGACGGCCCGGCGGCCAAGGGCGGCCTGCAGGTGGGTGATGTGATCCTGAGTCTGAACGGCCAGACCATCAACGAATCCGCCGATCTGCCGCACCTGGTGGGCAACATGAAACCGGGCGACAAGGCGGCTCTGGAAGTCATTCGCGACAACAAGCGCCAGACCCTCAATATGACCATCGGTAGCCTGCCGGACGACGACGATGCCGTCGCCGCCGTCGAGGGCAAGGGCGCCGAGCGCAGCAGCAACCGTATGGGCGTGACCGTGGCGGAACTGACCTCCGAGCAGCGCAAGTCCATGGACATCAAGGGCGGCGTGGTGATCAAGGAAGTGCAGGGTGGCCCGGCAGCCATGATCGGCCTGCGTCCGGGAGACGTCATCACTCACCTGAACAACCGTGCGGTGGATTCTTCGAAAACCTTCAGCGATATCGCCAAGGCGCTGCCCAAGGACCGTTCGATTTCCATGCGCGTGCTGCGCCAGGGACGTGCCAGCTTCATCACGTTCAAGCTGACCGAGTAAGGTCGGCGCACCAGAAAGGGCGGCTTCGGTCGCCCTTTTTCATGCCTGTGCCCGGCGCGGCGTGACGCGTCCGGCTGTATTCAGGTAAACTCCCCCGCTATTTTTCGGCGGACCGCCGCCTTCAGCCTTCCGAGTGTGTTCGCCGTGAGTGACCTGAGTCATATCCGCAATTTCTCCATCATCGCCCACATCGACCATGGCAAGTCGACGCTGGCAGACCGCTTCATCCAGATGTGCGGCGGCCTGTCCGATCGCGAGATGGAGGCCCAGGTACTGGACTCCATGGACCTGGAGCGCGAGCGCGGCATCACTATCAAAGCGCACAGCGTGACCCTTCACTACAAGGCGAAGGACGGCAAGACCTACCAGTTGAACTTCATCGATACCCCCGGCCACGTCGACTTCACCTACGAAGTCAGCCGTTCGCTGGCCGCCTGCGAAGGCGCGCTGCTGGTGGTCGATGCCGGCCAGGGCGTGGAAGCGCAGTCGGTCGCCAACTGCTACACCGCCATCGAGCAGGGCCTGGAAGTCATGCCCGTGCTGAACAAGATGGACCTGCCGCAGGCCGACCCGGACCGCGTTAAAGACGAGATCGAGAGCATCATCGGTATCGATGCCACCGACGCCGTGGCCTGCTCGGCCAAGAGCGGCATGGGCGTCGACGAGGTGCTGGAGCGCCTGGTTGCCACCATTCCCGCTCCGGAAGGCAATATCGATGCACCGCTGCAAGCGCTGATCATCGACTCCTGGTTCGACAACTACCTGGGCGTGGTCTCGCTGGTGCGTGTGAAACACGGCCGCGTCAAGAAAGGCGACAAGATCCTGGTGAAGTCCACCGGCAAGGTCCACCAGGTGGACAGCGTCGGCGTCTTCACCCCGAAGCACACCGAGACTCCGGACCTCAAGGCCGGCGAAGTGGGCTTCATCATCGCCGGCATCAAGGAGATTCTTGGTGCGCCGGTGGGCGATACCCTGACCCTGAACAGCACGCCCGACGTGGACGTGCTGCCGGGCTTCAAACGCATCAAGCCGCAGGTTTACGCCGGCCTGTTCCCGGTCAGTTCAGATGATTTCGAGGACTTCCGCGAAGCCCTGCAGAAGCTGACGCTGAACGACGCTGCGCTGCAATACGAGCCGGAAAGCTCCGAAGCCCTGGGTTTTGGCTTCCGCATCGGCTTCCTCGGCATGCTGCACATGGAGATCATCCAGGAGCGCCTGGAGCGCGAATACGACCTGGACCTGATCACCACCGCACCGACCGTGATCTTCGAGATCGTGCAGAAGAACGGCGAGATCATCTACGTCGACAACCCGTCCAAGCTGCCCGATATCTCGTCCATCGATGAAATGCGCGAGCCGATCTGCCGCGCCACCATCCTTGTGCCTCAGGAGCACCTGGGCAACGTCATTACCCTGTGCATCGAAAAGCGCGGCGTTCAGCGCGACATGCACTTCCTCAGCGGCCAGGTCCAGGTGATCTACGATATGCCGATGAACGAAGTGGTGCTGGACTTCTTCGATCGCCTGAAGTCCACCAGTCGTGGCTATGCTTCGCTGGACTACAGCTTCGATCGTTTCGAGCCGGCCAACCTGGTACGTCTCGATGTGCTGATCAACGGTGAGAAGGTTGACGCCCTCGCCCTGATCGTTCACCGCGATAACGCCCCGTACAAAGGGCGTCAGTTGGTGGAAAAGATGAAAGAACTGATTCCGCGGCAGATGTTCGACGTCGCGATTCAGGCGGCTATCGGTGGGCAGGTCATCGCCCGCTCGACGGTCAAGGCGCTCAGGAAGAACGTGCTGGCCAAGTGTTACGGTGGTGACGTGAGCCGTAAGCGCAAGCTGCTGGAGAAGCAGAAGGCTGGTAAGAAAAGGATGAAGCAGGTCGGTAGCGTGGAGATTCCGCAGGAAGCCTTCCTCGCCGTGCTCAAAGTGGACAGTTGAACCCTATGACCCTGAATTTCCCGCTGTTGCTGGTGATTGCCGTTGCTGTTTGCGGTGTTCTCGCCCTGGTGGATCTGGTGCTGTTCGCACCGCGCCGCCGGGCGGCCATTTCCGCCTATGAAGGCACGGTCGGCGAAGCCGACCCGGAAGTGCTGGAGAAGCTGAACAAGGAACCGATACTGGTCGAATACGGCAAGTCGTTCTTCCCGGTACTGTTCATCGTGTTGGTGCTGCGTTCGTTCCTGGTCGAGCCTTTCCAGATCCCGTCGGGCTCGATGAAGCCGACGCTGGAAGTGGGCGATTTCATCCTGGTGAACAAGTTTGCCTATGGCATCCGCCTGCCGGTGCTGGACACCAAGGTGATCCCGGTGGGAGACCCGCAACGTGGCGATGTCATGGTGTTCCGCTACCCCAGCGACCCGAACATCAACTACATCAAACGCGTCGTCGGCGTGCCGGGCGACACCATCCGTTACACCAGTGACAAGCGCCTGTACATCAACGACCAGCCGGTGGCCGAGTCGCTGGTAGGCGAGGAGCCGGGTACCCTGGGCAGCGTGACCCTGTACCAGGAGAAGCTTGGCGCTGCGGAGCACATGATCCGCAAGGAAATGACCCGTTTCCGCATCGAGCCGGGCAAGCAGTGGAAAGTCCCCGCAGAGCACTACTTCATGATGGGCGACAACCGCGACAACTCCAACGACAGCCGCTACTGGAACGACCCGAAGATCCCGAAGAATCTGCTGGGCATGGTTCCGGACCGCAATATCGTCGGCAAGGCGTTTGCGGTGTGGATGAGCTGGCCGGATCCGAAAATGCGCAATCTACCGAATTTCTCGCGAGTCGGTGTGATTCACTAAACTTGTGAGGCGCTCCAGGCCAACAGGGCTGGATCGGTGCTAGAAAAAAGGGCGGGGCTGCACGCGGGGAGCGAGGCAGCCCCGCTTCACTTGGACCCGCCGCGAATGGCGGGCAAATAAGAAAGATACCGACATGAGGTCGATATGACGTACGCACGTTCGCAGAAGGGAATGTCGTTGCTGGGTTGGCTGGTCGTGCTCGCTATCGTGGCGTTTCTCGCCAGCGCCGCGTTCAAGGTTATCCCGCATTACCTGGACTACTACGCCATCGAAAAGGCCATCACCTCGGTGGAAACCGATAAGGCGGCGGAAGTACGTACCGTTCCCGAGTTCTATGCTTATGTGAGCAAGGCGTTGACGATCAACGGGATACGAGATCTCAAACTGGACGATGCGCTGGACGTGAAGCTCGAGAACAACGAGTTCCGCGCCCACCTGAAATATGAAAAACGCGAGCCACTGGTGCAGAACATCGACCTGGTGGTCAAATTTGACAAAGAATTCCGTGTACGAATGCCGTGAGTAACAACAGCCTGGATCGACTCGAGCGCAAGCTTGGCTACACCTTCCGTGACCCGGACCTGATGGTCCTGGCGCTGACCCATCGCAGTTTCGCCGGGCGCAACAATGAGCGCCTGGAGTTCCTCGGTGACGCCATCCTCAACTTCGTCATTGGCGAAGCCCTGTTCACCCACTTCCCCCAGGCCCGCGAAGGCCAGCTGTCGCGTCTGCGTGCGCGTCTGGTGAAGGGTGAGACCCTGGCACTGCTGGCCCGCGGTTTCGAAATCGGGGATTACCTGCGACTGGGCTCGGGCGAGCTGAAGAGCGGCGGTTATCGCCGCGAGTCGATCCTGGCTGACGCCATGGAGGCGCTGATCGGCGCCATCTACCTGGACACCGGTATGGATTCCGCTCGCGAGCGGATCATGGGCTGGCTCGGCCCTCAGTTGCGCGAGCTGACCCCGGTGGATACCAACAAGGATCCCAAGACCCGCCTGCAGGAATTCCTGCAGTCCCGCGGGTGCGACCTGCCGCGCTACGACGTGGTGGATATCCAGGGTGAACCGCATTGCCGCACCTTCTTCGTCGAGTGCGAGGTTGCCCTGTTGAACGACAAGACCCACGGTCACGGCGGCAGTCGCCGCATTGCCGAGCAGGTGGCCGCCGCCGCCGCGCTGGCAGCCCTGGGCGTGGAGAATGGCCATGAGTGAGCACGAGCAAGACCAGCACGACCCATCCGAGCACGATGAAGCAGGAGCCGTTCGTTGCGGCTACGTCGCCATCGTCGGCCGCCCCAACGTCGGCAAGTCGACCCTGCTCAACCATATCCTCGGGCAGAAGCTGGCGATCACCTCGCGCAAGCCGCAGACCACCCGCCACACCCTGCTGGGCATCAAGACCGAGGGTGATGTGCAGGCCGTGTACGTCGACACCCCCGGCTTGCACAAGGACAACGACAAGGCGCTCAACCGCTACATGAACCGTTCGGCCAGCGCCGCGCTGAAGGACGTCGATGTGGTGATCTTCGTCGTCGACCGCAACCGCTGGACCGACGAAGACCAGATGGTCTACGACAAGGTGAAGTACGTGAGCTGCCCGGTTCTGCTGGCGGTGAACAAGGTCGATCGCATGGAAGACAAGGGTGAGCTGCTGCCGCACCTGCAGTGGTTGGCCGAGCAACTGCCCAACGCCGAAGTGGTGCCGATTTCCGCCCAGCACGGGCAGAATCTCGACGTACTGGAAGGCCTGGTCGCCGAGCGCCTGCCGCAGAACGAGCACTTCTTCCCCGAAGACCAGATCACTGACCGCAGCAGCCGTTTCCTTGCTGCCGAACTGGTGCGCGAGAAGATCATGCGCCAGCTGGGCGCCGAGCTGCCCTACCAGGTCACCGTGGAAATTGAAGAGTTCAAGCAGGACGGCCCGATCCTGCACATCCACGCACTGATCCTGGTGGAGCGTGATGGCCAGAAGAAAATCATCATCGGCGACAAGGGCGAGCGCATCAAAAGCATCGGCCAGAACGCCCGCAAGGACATGGAAGTGCTGTTCGACTCCAAGGTCATGCTCAACCTCTGGGTGAAAGTGAAGGGCGGCTGGTCCGACGACGAGCGCGCGCTGCGTTCGCTGGGCTACGGCGACCTCTGACCCCTGGCGCCCCGCGAGTCTTTGCGGGGCGTTCCCTTCGGGCGCCTGAGCGCGCCTACCTCCCGACTCCCACTCCAGGCGCAGCGCCATGAGCCTCGCTTCTACTGCCCAAGCCGCGTTCGTCCTGCACAGCCGTCCCTACAAGGAAACCAGCGCGCTGGTGGATTTCTTCACCCCGCAGGGGCGTTTGCGCGCAGTGCTGCGTGGTGCGCGGGGCAAGGCGGGGGCGCTGGCGCGGCCCTTCGTGCCGCTGGAAGCCGAATTCCGTGGGCGCAGCGACCTGAAGAATGTCGTGCGCCTGGAGCCCAACGGCATCCCCAATCTGCTCGGTGGCGAAGCGTTGTTCAGCGGCCTGTACCTGAACGAACTGATGGTCCGCCTGCTGCCGGCGGAAGACCCGCATCCCGCGCTGTTCGAGCACTACCGTGCGACCCTGCCGCTGCTGGCTGCCGGCAGTCCGCTGGAGCCCTTGCTGCGCTCCTTCGAATGGCGGCTGCTGGATGACCTGGGTTATGGTTTTTCCCTGGACACCGATATCGTTGGCCAGAGCGTGGCGCCCGACGGTCTCTACCGCCTGCTGCCCGACGCCGGTCTGGAGCCGGTTGGCAGCCTGCAACCGGGCCTGTTCCACGGCGCCGACCTTCTGGCCATGGCTGAGGCCGACTGGAGCGCTCCCGGCGCCCTGGCGGCGGCCAAGCGCCTGATGCGCCAGGCCCTGGCGCCCCATCTTGGCGGCCGACCGCTGGTCAGCCGCGAGCTCTTCATGAATCGCAAGGACAACTCCCGTGACTGAAGCCAACCGTATCCTGCTCGGCGTGAACATCGACCACGTTGCCACCCTGCGCCAGGCCCGCGGCACCCGTTATCCCGACCCGGTGAAAGCCGCGCTGGACGCCGAGGAAGCCGGCGCCGACGGCATCACCGTACACCTGCGCGAGGACCGCCGACACATTCAGGACCGCGACGTGCGGGTGCTGGCCGAAGTGCTGCAGACCCGTATGAACTTCGAGATGGGCGTCACTGAAGAGATGATGGCCTTCGCCGAGATCATTCGCCCGGCCCACGTCTGCCTGGTTCCGGAAACCCGCCAGGAACTGACCACCGAGGGTGGCCTGGACGTCGCCGGCCAGGAAGCGCGCATCCGCGAAGCGGTGCAGCGCCTGTCCGCCGCCGGCTGCGAAGTGTCGCTGTTCATCGACCCGGACCAACGCCAGATCGAAGCCTCCGCGCGCATCGGTGCGCCGGCCGTGGAGCTGCACACCGGTCGCTACGCCGACGCCCACAACCCGGCCGAAGGCGCCCATGAGCTGGCGCGCATCCGCGATGGTGTGGAGTTCGGTTTGTCCCATGGCCTGATCGTCAACGCCGGCCATGGCCTGCATTACCACAATGCCGAGCCGGTAGCGGCGATTGCCGGGATCAACGAGCTGAACATCGGCCACGCCATCGTCGCCCATGCGCTGTTCGTGGGGTTCAAGCAGGCGGTTGCCGAGATGAAAGCGCTGATCGTGGCGGCGGCGAACCGCTGATCGCCACCTGATTTGAAACCGTATGGCGCATAACCTGGAACGGGTTATCCGCCACCACGGCGGATAACGCCTTAGGCGTTATGCGCCCTACGTTCTGATTCGACCTGGGCAGCGCTCAGGGCTTGCGCGCTACCAGCGTGGCGCGCATGGGCGCCGGCAGGCCTTCGAGGGTGCGGCTGTGGTCGTCCGGGTCGAGGAAGTCCGGCAGCGACTGGTAGCGCATCCACTCGGTGGCGCGCTGTTCTTCCACCGAGGTGAGGCTGATGTCGACGCTGCGCACGTCGGTGAAGCCCGCGCGGCGCAGCCATAGCTCCAGCGCCGGCACCGACGGCAGGAACCACACGTTGCGCATCTGCGCGTAGCGGTCCTCGGGCACCAGCACGGTGTTCACGTCGCCTTCCACCACCAGCGTTTCCAGCACCAGTTCGCCGCCACGGCGCAGGCAGTCCTTGAGCGCCAGCAGGTGGTCGATGGGCGAGCGGCGATGGTAGAGCACGCCCATGGAGAACACCGTGTCGAAGCCTTCCAGGTTTGCCGGCAGGTCTTCCAGGGCGAAGGGCAGGTGCCAGGCCGGTAAGCCCGGCAGGTAGTGCTTCATGGCGAGGAACTGGCAGAAGAACAGCCAGTTTGGGTCGACGCCCACCACGCTGCGCGCGCCAGCGCCGAGCATGCGCCACTGGTAGTAGCCGTTGCCGCAGCCAACGTCGAGGACGCGCTTGCCCGCCAGGTCGATGTGCGGCGAGACGCGCTCCCATTTCCAGTCCGAGCGCCATTCGGTGTCGATGTGCACGCCGAACAGATTGAATGGCCCCTTGCGCCACGGGATCAGCCCTTGCAGGGCCAGCTTGAGTTGCGCGCGGGTGTCTTCGTCGCAGGCGCCTTCGAGGTTGAAGCGCTCGCGCAGTTCGACGGCGGCGGCTTGCAGCTGCGGCAGGCGATCCACCGCCGCCAGCCAGCGCTCCAGATCGCCGTGGCCATCGTCGACCTTGGCGGCCAGTTGCGTGGGCAGCGAAGTCGCCCAGGATTCCAGTGGCGTGCCGGCCAGTTCAAGGCGCAGGCGGTCGAGGTCGAAGCGTTCGATCATGGCAGGGCAATCAGAGAGGCGAAGTTGAGGCATTGGAACCAGGGCACGACCTTGGAAAAGCCGGCGGCCAGTAGGCGTTCGCGGTGGGTTTCCAGGGTGTCGGGGCGCATGACGTTCTCGATGGCGGTGCGCTTCTGGGCGATTTCCAGTTCGCTGTAGCCATTGGCGCGCTTGAAGTCGATGTGCAGGTCGGTGAGCAGTTCGTGCTCCTGCTCGTCGGCGAAGCGCAGTTTTTCCGAGAGGATCAGCGCGCCGCCTGGCAGCAGGTTGTTGTGCAGGCGAGTCAGGAGTTCCAGGCGTTGATCGGGAGCGATGAACTGCAGGGTGAAGTTCAGCGCGATCAGCGAGCAGGGCTTGAGGTCCAGCGTCAGGATGTCCGCCTCGATCAGCTCGACCGGCAGCAACTCCTGGTGCATGGCGTCCTGGGCGCGCAGGTATTCGCCGCAGCGTTCGATCATCGGTGCGGAGTTGTCGACGCCGATGACACGGCAGCCTTCGGTCTTTACATGGCGGCGCAGCGCCTGGGTCACGGCGCCCAGCGAGCAGCCGAGATCGTAGAGCACGCTGTTCGGGGCGGCGAAGCGCGCACCGAGCACGCCGATGTTCTCGACAATGGTGGGGTAGCCCGGCACCGATCGCTTGATCATGTCCGGGAAGACGCGCACCACGTCCTCGTTGAAGGTGAAGTCGGGAACCTGGGGGTGCGGCTGGGCGAAGATGCGGTCGGACTCGCTCACGCTGGATGGGGCCTCGTTGCACGGAACAGGCAGCAGGGCGCGGCGCGCCCGGTTTGCCGGGGCGCGCATTGTAGCCGAGGCGCGAGGTGTGCCCAACCGTTAGCGGACGAGGGTCACTTGAGCTGGTCGGAGAAGTATTCGCCGGCGCCCTGCAACGGGCCGAGAGGGTTCTTCTTGTCTTCCATGCGGCGGATGTTCGGCTCGCCGTTGCTGGTCTTGTGCACGACTACGTCGTCGATCAGCACGAACACCGGGCGGAACGACCAGCCTTGCACCTGGCGGCGCTTGCGGAAGTTGAAGATATCGGCCCAGAAGCTGCCCACGCGCTGGCTGTCGGTCTTGTTGAAGTCGAAGGCGTAGCCCACGCAGCGGTCCTTGGCCTGCAGACAGGTCACCAGGCCGTCGGGCAGGTAGTCGATGGGGATGTTGGGCTGCACGAAGAGCAGGCGCACGTCGATGAACGAGAGCATCTTGGCATTACCCTGGGACAGCGGATCGAAGCCCAGCGCGTAGAGCTGCGACTTGGTGGTCTTGCCAGCGTCGACCTGGTTGTAGCGGCTCTGTGCATCCTGGTAATCCAGGAATGGTGACTGCACTTCCGCGCGTTCGCTGGGCAACAGGCTGCCACAGGCCGAGAGAGTCAGGCAGGCTCCCAGCAACAACATCGAGCGAACTACTGCACGCATGGAGCTCCCCTTTTTCCCAGTCTCTTATGATTGATCTATAGCCGATGACAGAGGGCTCTGCCGGACTTTTCTCACGCCTTTGTAGGACTAGTCAACGGCGATGCCGTAACCCTGCATCAGCGGTTTCCACTGGTCGTTTCGGCGCAGTTCACGCAGGCCTTCGTCGAGGTCGGCCAGGCGCTCCTGCACGTCTTCCAGGCGTGGGTTCAGCGCGACGTACATGGGGCGTTTATCGGCGAGCTCACCGGCGGCTTGAACTCGCTCCGACAGGCCGTGGCGGTGCAGGTAGTGCTCGACGATCTGGCTGTCTTCGAGCAGCACCGTGATGCGCCCGAGCAGCAGTTTCTGGATGTTGCGCTCGAGTACCTTTTCGCCACTGAGCACCTGCACCTGCTCGTGATTCGCCAGGTGCTCATCACGCCAGGCGTCCAGCTCCTGGCCGTAGGAGTAGCCCTGGGCGAGCCCGATGGACTGGCTGCTCAATGAGGCCGGGCCGTTCCAGGTCCAGCGGTTGTCGTTGCGCACGTAGAAACGCAGGGTCACCCAGCCGATGGGTTCGTCGCCGATCAGCAGTTCCGCGGACTCTTCGCTGTAGGCGCCGATTACGCCGTCCACCAGCCCCTCGCGGGCCATCTGCAGCGCGCGCGGCCAGGGCAGGAGCTCGAACAGCGGTGGTTGCGGCAGCACCTGGCCGAGGGCTTCGAGGAGAAGACCGGGCTTGTCCGGATCGCCTGGGCAGAGGTAGGGGCACCAGTCGTCGCCGGCCAGGCGCAGGGGTTCGGCGCTGGCCAGCGCCGAACAGAGGAGCAGCAGCGGTGAAGCAATTCGCAGCATGTCAGGCTCGGGAAGTAGTTGGTCCTTCCGAGTATGGCAGAGCGATATGACGGGATTTGACGGACGCGGCGATACCGAACTGGCCGAGCCAATAGGTCAGCATGATGGCGTAGGAGGAGCCGTCGAAGGCAGCGACGAAGCGGCTGATGCCGATCATCGAGTCGGAGCTGACGAACAGCAGCGCGCCGAGGGCGGCGAACACCCGGCTGGTATTGGCTATGGAAGGCACCCCGAGGCGGGCGATGGCGCGCCAGAGCATGGCGCTGATGGTCAGGCTGTAGAGCGCGATTGGCAGTAGCAGCGGGCCGAGCCCCCGACTGTAGAGCAGGGCAAACAGGCCGCCACCCAGTGCGCCCGCGACCAGCAGGCCGAGCGGGGCGAAGCGGCGCGTGTCGCTCAGGTAGGCGACCAGGTAGGCCAGGTGCGCCAGCAGAAACGCGGCGAGGCCGGGCACGAAGGCGTTGATCGGCCATTCCAGCAGGATGTCGCCGAGCATCGACAGCACCAGGCCGATCGCGACCCAGCGGCGATAGCCGTCGGCGGGGGTGCCGAGAATCCAGAACAGCATGGCCAGCACCGGCAGCGGCTTGCACAGCATCCTGAGCACAGGCAGGTCGAAAGTGACGGCGAACAGGTAGGCGGCACCGCCGATCAGTGCCAAGAGTGCCCAGCGCATGGGGTTCCCTCCCGTGGAAACGAACGTCCACTGTGCCGCAGCACGACGCACGGCCTACAGGCCGAAGGCGTCAGCGCGAGCGGCTTATGGCGCCGGATGGGCTTCTTGCGGGATCGAGCGTTACTTGACGGCAATCGGGCAGACGAAGGTCTGCGCGGGTGCTACTTCCGCTTCCCACGGGCGGCGGTAGGCCAGTTCCAGCTTGTCTTCGCCGGCGCCGGTTACGCGGAAGCGCCAGGTGGATTCGCCGGCGCTGCCGACCAGGCCTGCGTCTTCCGGGTTGCTGTAGACCTCGGGGCCGAGGGGGCGCAGCAGGCCGTTGGCGGCGTTGCGCATTTCCCAGCGGAAACCGGTGGTGGGATTACTCGGCAGGATCAGTACCAGTTCCTGACCTTCGTGCAGTTTCAACGGCTTGCAGTCGCTGGCGTCTTCCAGGGTGACCACGGGTTTGCTCTGCCCGGCGCAGCCGGCGAGCAGGGCCAGGGTGAGGGGCAGCAATGAGCGGTACGACGGCATGACGGCTCCTGGGAGGGGACAGGTTGGGCCGCAGGATAACGCAATCGGCGCTGGAGCGGACTCCATCCGCAACGCTTTTGGCTTGGCGTCATAGCGCCGCTTCGGCGGGGGCGCGGACTACTTGTTTCGCCCCCTCGGGCGAGTCACTTCTTCCAAACGTCGGATGGCCGCCCCCAAAGAAGTAACCAAGTAGGCTTGCCGCGGACATCCGGTTTTTCGCTTAGGCGAAAAATACCCTCGTTGAAACGAAGATTCAGGGGCGCGAACTCGGCGTCCCCCCACGAAGGGCCATCCCTGGCCCATCGTGGCTCTCGCGGCATTCATGCCGCTCAACCCCTGAAACTCCGCTTCAACGAGGCCTCCTGAACGGGGCATTCGGCGCGTACGGACGTTTCGCTGGAAGTCGTCGGAAGGCAGAGCTGGAACGAGACTGACCTGTAGGAGCGGGCCATATCCGCGACCGGCCTTTCCGTCGACCACGGCATTGCGACGGAGCACGAACGTAGGATGGTGTGGAGCGTAGCGATACCCATCGATGGCGGTGCCAGGGACAGCATGGGTATCGCAAGCTCCACCCATCCTACAAAAGTGTTCACTGGTAGCGACGGCAGAGGGCGGTTCGCGAGCAAGCTCGCTCCTACAGGGGGTAGGAGCGAGTCATTCAGGCTCAGGCCATCAGGCCGGGAACAGCACCTTCGCCACATCCCCATAGCGCTTGGCGAAATGCACCGTCAGGCCTTCCTTCAGGTACTCCGGCAGCTCCTCGAAGTCGCCACGGTTGGGCTCGGGCAGGATCAGCTCGTAGATCTTCTGCCGGCGCGCCGCGATGACCTTCTCGCGCACCCCGCCAATCGGCAATACCTGCCCGGTGAGGGTCAGCTCGCCGGTCATGGCCACGCCTTTCTTTGGCGCCTGGTTGCGCGCCAGCGACAGCAGGGCGCTGGCCATGGTCACACCGGCACTGGGGCCGTCCTTGGGCGTGGCGCCCTCGGGGACGTGCAGGTGGACGAAGGCCTGGTCGAAGAAGGTTGGCTCACCGCCGTACTTCTTCAGGTTCGAGCTGATGTAGCTGTAGGCGATTTCCGCCGACTCCTTCATCACGTCGCCCAGTTGCCCGGTGAGCTTGAAGCCCCGGTTCAGCGTGTGGATGCGCGTCGCCTCGATGGGCAGCGTCGCGCCACCCATGCTGGTCCAGGCAAGGCCCGTGATCACGCCGATGCCGGAGAGCACCTGCTCGGTGCGGAATACTGGCATACCGAGGTATTCCTCCAGGTCCTTGGCGCCGATCTTCACCACCGAGTCCGGGTCTTCCAGCAGCTTCATTACCGACTTGCGCACCAGCTTGCCGAGCACTTTCTCCAGCTGACGCACGCCGGCCTCGCGGGCGTAACCCTCGATCACCGCGCGCAGGGCGGCGTCGTTGATCGACAGGCGATTCTTCGGTACGCCAGCCTTCTCCAGCTGCTTGGGCCACAGGTGACGCTTGGCAATGGCCAGCTTCTCCTCGGCGATGTAGCCGGACAGGCGGATGACCTCCATGCGGTCCAGCAGCGGGCCGGGAATGGCGTCCAGGGTGTTGGCGGTGCAGACGAACAGCACCTTGGACAGGTCCAGGCGCAGGTCCAGGTAGTGGTCGAGGAACTCCACGTTCTGCTCCGGATCGAGCGTCTCCAGCAGCGCCGAGGCGGGGTCGCCCTGGTAGCTGCTGCCGAGCTTGTCGATCTCGTCGAGCATGATCACCGGGTTCATCACCTCCACGTCCTTCAACGCCTGCACCAGCTTGCCGGGCAGGGCGCCGATGTAGGTGCGGCGGTGGCCCTTGATCTCGGCCTCGTCACGCATGCCGCCGACGCTGAAGCGGTAGAACGGCCGCCCCAGGCTTTCGGCGATGGACTTGCCGATGCTGGTCTTGCCCACGCCCGGCGGGCCCACCAGCAGCACGATGGAGCCGGCGATCTCGCCCTTGAAGGTGCCCACCGCGAGGAATTCGAGGATGCGGTCCTTGACGTCTTCCAGGCCGGAATGGTGCCGGTCGAGGACCTTGCGCGCGTGCTTGAGGTCGAGCTTGTCGACGCCCATCAGGCCCCACGGCACCGACGTCGCCCAGTCGAGGTAATTGCGCGTGACGGCGTATTCCGGCGAGCCGGTCTCCAGGATCGACAGTTTGTTGAGTTCTTCGTCGATGCGCTTCTTCGCCTGGTCGGGCAGAGTCTTGCCTTCCAGGCGTGCGCGGAATTCGTCGGAGTCGGCGCTCTTGTCGTCCTTGGTGATGCCCAGTTCCTGCTGAATGATCTTCAGCTGTTCCTGCAGGAAGAATTCGCGCTGGCGCTCGCCGATCTTGCGGTTGACCTCCGCGGACAGCTCCTTCTGCAGGCGCGCGACTTCCACTTCCTTGCGCAGCAGTGGCAGTACCTTCTCCATGCGCTTGAGCATCGGCACGGTATCCAGCACGCCTTGCAGCTCGGAACCCGGCGCGGTGGTCAGCGCGGCGGCGAAGTCGGTCAGCGGCGATGGGTCGTTGGGGTTGAAACGGTTCAGGTAGTTCTTCAGCTCTTCGCTGTACAGCGGGTTGAGCGGCAGCAGTTCCTTGATCGCGTTGATCAGGGCCATGCCGTAGGCCTTCACCTCGTCGCTCGGGTCGTTGGGGGTGTGCGGGTATTCCACTTCCACCAGGAAGGGCGGGCGATGGCGCTTGATCCAGCCGCGGATGCGCACGCGCGACAGGCCCTGGGCAACGAACTGCAGCTTGCCGCCCTCGCGGCTGGCGTGATGCACGCGCACCAGGGTGCCGTGCTCGGGCAGGCTGTCCGGGTCGAAGTGGCGCGGGTCTTCCGGCGGGTTGTCCATGTAGAACAGCGCCAGGCTGTGGTGCTCGGTCTTGGCCACCAGCTCCAGGGTTTCCGCCCACGGCTCTTCATTGACGATCACCGGCAGCACCTGCGCCGGGAAGAAGGGCCGGTTGTGGATCGGAATGACATAGACCGTGGTCGGCAGGTTCTGCCCCGGCAATACCAGCCCGGTGCTGCTGACCTCTTCGGCGCTATTGATATCGTGAATCTCGTCGTGGTCGCTCATGAGGCACCTGACTGATTGAACATGACAGTCTAGATGGGGAAACCGGCGCGGGGTTTCAATCCCATTGCTTGGAAGGATGTGTCCGTAGATGTTGCGGCCGATTGTGTACGAACGGAGCTTACGGGCGGATTAGCGTGCGCGGCCGGAGGAAATCGCTGGGCGGCCGGCCGAACTGGCGGCTGAACATGGCACTGAAGGCGCTGGGCGTGCTGTAGCCCACCTCCAGTGCCACGCTCAGCACGCTTTCGCCCAGAGCCAGGCGCTCCAGTGCAGCCAGCAAACGCGCTTGTTGCCGCCATTGGCCGAAGGTCAGCCCGGTTTCGCCGAAGAACCAGCGTTGCACCGTCTTGCTGTCGACGCTCAGCCGGGCCG
This sequence comes from Pseudomonas sp., assembly GCF_002796985.1. GTDB lineage: Bacteria > Pseudomonadota > Gammaproteobacteria > Pseudomonadales > Pseudomonadaceae > Pseudomonas. The sequence goes on from NZ_PEKX01000007.1 coordinate 406,386, forward strand.
CCCAGTCGGCGAGGCCGGCGTTGTCTCCAGGTTGGGCCTGGATGGCCTGGCACAGCGCGCGCAGGCGCGGATGGGCCGGGAGGGGCAGGTGCAGCGGCAGCACGGGTTCTTCGCGCAGCTCGTCCAGCAGCAGGCCGAGGACGCGGCCGTCACGGGAATCCGCCGTCACCTCGCCGCTGATCGACAGCGCCGCCAGGATCAATTCCCGCAGCAGTGGCGAGACGGCCAATACGCAGCAATCGGGCGGCAGGTGCGGGGCGCTGCCCGGCTCCACATAAAGGGTGCGCACCTGTACGTCACCGACCATGCGCGTCCAGTGCTCCACGCCGCCGGGTATCCACAGGCCACGGTTGTCCGGCACCACCCACTGGCCGCTGGCGCTGCCCACCACGAGCACGCCGCGCACGGCATAGAGCAGTTGCGCGCGGTGATGGCTGTGGGCTGGCACCTGATGGCCATCGGGGAAATCCAGGGCAACGGCTGCCACCGGACTGGCGGCGCGTTCGTTGCCGTGGTTTTCCGGTGGTGCCGCTGCAATGTCCTTTTTGCGCATCTGGATGCCTGTTTGTCGTTAGACGACCACTTTCCTCCATCGTTAGGCTGCCGAACAGTCCCTTCTGCCTCGATGACCCCGCCATGAACGACATGTCTGTTATCGCCGAACAACTGGCTCGAATCGCCCGGTTGCTCGAACAATCCCTGCCGGTACGCGCCGAACTGGCGCTGCAAGAGGGTGCCATCGCCCACTTGTGGGAATACCGCCAGGGCCAGCCGCGCCTGACCCCGGTGATCGAGCCGGCGCTGATCGCCTTCGACGACCTGCGCAACGTCGATCGGCAGAAGGCGCTGATCGAGCAGAACACCCGGCAGTTCGTCTCCGGCCGCCCGGCCAACAACGCGCTGCTGACCGGCGCGCGCGGCACTGGCAAGAGTTCGCTGGTGAAGGCCTGCTTGGACGCCTTCCATGCTGAAGGGTTGCGCCTGATCGAGGTGGACAAGGAACACCTGGCCGACCTGCCGCAGATCATCGACCTGCTGCGCCATCGCCCCGAGCGCTTCATCCTGTTCTGCGACGACCTCTCCTTCGAGGATGGCGAGACCGGCTACAAGGGCCTGAAGACCGTGCTCGACGGCTCGGTGGCCGGGCAGTCCGGCAACGTGCTGATCTACGCCACCTCAAACCGCCGCCACCTGCTGGCCGAGCGCGCCGAGGACAACCTGTCCTTCCAGCGCAGCGAGAGCGGCGAGTTGCATCCCGGCGAGGCGGTGGAGGAAAAGATCTCGCTCTCCGAGCGCTTCGGCCTGTGGATATCTTTCTATGCCTTCAGCCAGGAGCAGTACCTGGAGGCGGTCGCCCGCTGGCTGGAGTCCCACGGCCTGGATGGCGTGCAGCAGGACGAGTGGGAACAGGCAGCGATCCGCTGGGCGACCCACCGCGGATCGCGGTCCGGGCGGATCGCCGCGCAGTTCGCCCGCGATTACGCGGGGCGTCGGCCTCAGCTTATCTAGAAGGCCACTTTCACCCCCGCCTGGATACCGCGCCCACCGGCCGGCACGCTGTCGCGCAGGATGGAGCTGGCGTAGCGCACGGTCTGGTTGGTGAGGTTCTCGCCCTTGACGAAGGCCAGCCAGCGGCTGTCGCCCAGATCGAAGCGGTAGCCAACACTGGCGCCGAGGGTGGTGTAGCCGTCGGTACGCAGTTCGTTCTCTGGCACGCGGTTCTGCTCGGCGGCGTATTCCACGTCGACCCGTGCCTGCCACTGTTGCAGCTCCCAGAGCAGCGCGCTGTTCAGGCGCAACGGGGCGATGCGCGGCAGGGCTTCGCCGGTGTCCTTGTTCCTGGCGCGGGTGTAGTCGCCGGAAAGCTCCAGGTCGAAGCGGCCGTAGGGGCTGTCCAGCAGGTGGATGCGGTCCTGCGCCTCAACACCGTAGAAGTCCGCCTTCACGCCGCTGTAGAGGTATTCGGGCAGCGCCTCGTCGTCGCCGGCATCCACCACCGCACCTTCCTCGTCGCGGTAGCGCCCGCTGGCCAGCAGGCCGATGTAGTTGGAGAAGCGGCTGTAGAACACGCCCACGCTGCCTTTGTGGCGGCCGCCGTCGAAGCGCAGGGCCAGATCGGTGGAGACGGCCTTTTCCTTGCTCGCATTGGCGTCGCCCACTTCAAAGGTGCCGGTGGCGGCGTGGGCGCCGTTGGCGTAAAGCTCGTAGAAGGTTGGCGCGCGCTCGGTGTAGGCCAGGGTTCCGGCCAGCGCCCAGATCGGCGTCAGCTGGTAAACCGCGCCGGTGGACAGGCTGCCGGCGGTGAAGCTGCGCGAGCCGTCGTTCTCGGCGAAGCGCTCGTTGTCCTTGGCGTTGGGCTCGATGCGCGTGTGCTCGACGCGGCCACCCAGGTTCAGCGCCAGGCGTTCGGTGGCCTGCCAGTTCTCCAGGAAGAACAGCGCGGCGCTGTCGGTCTCGGTGTGTGGCACGAAGGCTTCTTCGCCCAGCGCCGAGAAGCGGCTGTTGCCGACCTGCGCGCCGACCACGCCGTCCAGCGGGCCGATGGGCTTATGCCGTGCCTCGATGCGAGCCTCGTAGCCATCGTTCTTGAAAGTGGTGCCGGTCTCGCCGTCCTCGATCTCCTTGTGCTGGTATTCGGTGTAGGCGGCGTCCACCTTCACCGAACTGAAGGGGCCTTCGAGGTCGCGGATTTCCGAGGCGAAGGCGTAGCGGTCCTGCTGCATCTTCAGGCGCACGGCGTCTTCGGCGGGCGAGCCGTAGTTGCTGTCATAGCCGCTGTAGGACAGGCCGGCATAGCCGTGATCCCAGTGGTAGCTGCCGCCAATGGCGCCGCTGTCCTGGCGGCCGTCGCTGTTGTTCACGCGGTGCTTCGAGTCATTGCCATCGGTCTGGCGTTGGCGCGCGGAATGGGCGTAGCCGGGGATGCGCAGGTCGTTGAACTCGCGGGAGCCGGCGTCCAGGTGCAGGGCGAAGGTGCCGTCGCCGGCTTCCAGTGCGCCGGCGGCGCTGCGGGTGGTGTCCGAGCCGCCGTAGCGCAGCTCGCCCTGGCCGTGGATGCCGTCCACCGGTTCGCTGGGGATGCGGTTGTCGAAGCTGTTGACCACGCCGCCGATGGCGTTGCCGCCGTAGAGCAGGGCGGCCGGGCCGCGGACGACTTCGATGCGCTCGACCACGTTGGGGTCTTCCGGCACGGCGTGGTCGTAGGACAGCGAGGAGGCGTCCAGCGCGCCCACGCCATTGCGCAGGATGCGGATGCGATCGCCGTCCATGCCGCGGATTACCGGGCGGCTGGCACCAGGGCCGAACCAGGTGGAGGACACGCCCGGCATGCCGTTGAGGGTTTCGCCCAGGCTGCCTTTCTGCCGCAGGGTCAGTTCGTCGCCCTGCAGCACACTGCTGGGCGCGGCGGGCGAAGTGTAGCCCAGCGGGTTGGCGGTGATTACCTGGGGCTCCAGTTCGGTGGGGGCGGCATCGGCCAGCGAGGGTGCGCCGGCGCACAGGGCCAGGCCCAGCGGTGCTAGACGCCAGCGCGGGCGGGGGAGGGAAGGGGGCATGACGAACTCCTGGTTTTTCTTTTGGCAAAGCGAACCCCTCCCTCGTGGTCAGGGATGCGCCAGGCGGCGGGGAGGGGAAATAGGGATGTGCTATTTGTTATAACATAACATATCGATCAGTTAGCAAGATTTTCCGGCTTAGACGCTTTAGTGATTGTTCATTCTTGGAGTTGCGCCCGGTTGCACCTGTGCGCTGGGCAGGCCTGGCTGAATCCCGTACCATGCTCAAAATTTGATCACCCAGCGCCATGTTCGATACCCGTCTCGCCACGCTGTCCGACCAGACCGACCAGCACGCCCATGATCATCACCAGTTGGTGATGTCCCTGAGCGGCCGCGCGGAATTCGAGATTGGCGGCGCGGGCGGCGAGGTCTGCCGCATGCGCGCCTGCCTGGTGCCGGGGGATGTGGGGCATGAGTTCGCAGGGCTGGGCGATAACCGGATGCTCATCGTCGATCTCGACGCCGCCGACGCCGCCGAGCAGGACCGCGACCTGCTGGCGCGGCTGTTCGAAGTGCCGCGCTACCCGACCCTGGATGCGGACTTCCAGAACCTGCTCAGCTACGCCGGCGCGGAGGTTGCCCGCTACGGCGGCGACCCGTTGCTGGCCCGCGCGCTGGGCGGCGTGCTGATTCGCGCGCTGCACCTGCGCCTGTTCGGAGAAGATCGCCCCCCACGCAGCGGCCCGCTGGACCTGGAGCGGCTGGACGGCTACATCGCCGAGCACCTTTCCCGACGCCTCACAGTGGCTGAGTTGGCGCAGGTCGCCTGCCTGAGCCCCAGCCATTTCCACGCGCAATTCAAGGACCGTGTCGGCCTTTCGCCACACCAGTACCTGCTGCGCCAGCGCCTTGATCGCGCCGCGCGCCTGCTGCGGGAAACCGACTTACCGTTGGTCGGCGTGGCTGGGGAGTGCGGCTTCTCCAGCCAGAGCGCGCTGACTACGGCGATGCGCCGTTACCTGGGCTTGACCCCGGGCAGCCTGCGCCGCTGCTGAATCCGCTAGCCTGCGCGCCCCTGGATGCTGATCGAGTGGTCAGTTGTCGACCCTTGAGTGCCGGAGTCTTTTGCAAGAACTCCAGAGCTTTCGGCAAGAAATTCGCACGGTGCAACCCATAGAGTCCGCCCACCGAGTTGCAGGTGCAACCCGGTTAGACCAAGAACAATAGCCGCCTCGATACGCGGGAGGGCGATATGCCCATCACCGGTTCTGTCTTCACCTGCGCGCCTGCACCTGGCCGCGCAAACACCACCACGGCCCGGCCCGCAGCGCCCGCCCGTGGACTTGCGCCGTCCGCCCTCGGACCAGTGGCGCTATTCGCCTCGAAGCTTTCGGTACAATCCGCGCCCTCGCGCGTCGGCCACCCCCTGCCGCACCTCCATGCGCGCGTGAACACAGTTACAGTCACTTCCGACGGTTGCCGTCGTCAGCCCCGTAGCGTGCGGCTGGCCGGAACTCGCCGGGAGCCGGGCGCTCATTCCAGCGCCTGATGGATGACCGGGCCTAGCCCGGAATAACGCTCCGCACCTCGCTTACCGGCGAAGGCGGGACGGAGGTCGCCGTGGTGAGACGGTGGCTGCAGGAAGGCGCCAGCAAGGATGAAGGCGTGCCTGCGTCGGGATGCGTAGCGGTTCGGTGCCAGTTTGGCGCCACGCGCAACCCGGTTTGCCTGTGAGCAAGCGCAACCCGGTCGGCGTCAAACACGCTGACTGCCAGTCAAGGGTCCGCGATACCCCGCGAACCCGGATAAAAACAAGCTGTAGGGGAGTCCCCATGAGCATCAACACGCCAACACTGATCACCTTCGTGATCTACATCGCGGCCATGGTTCTGATCGGCTTGGCCGCCTATCGTTCGACCAACAACTTCTCCGATTACATCCTCGGTGGCCGCAGCCTCGGCAGCTTCGTCACCGCGCTGTCGGCCGGCGCCTCGGACATGAGCGGCTGGCTGCTGATGGGCCTGCCGGGCGCCATCTACCTGTCGGGCATCTCGGAAAGCTGGATCGCCATCGGCCTGATCTGCGGCGCCTACCTGAACTGGCTGTTCGTCGCCGGCCGCCTGCGCGTGCACACCGAGCACAACGGCAACGCCCTGACGCTGCCGGACTACTTCAGCACCCGCTTCGAGGACAACAGCCGCGTTCTGCGCGTGATCTCCGCGTTGGTGATCCTGGTGTTCTTCACCATCTACTGCGCTTCCGGCATCGTCGCCGGCGCCCGCCTGTTCGAAAGCACCTTCGGCTTGTCCTACGAGACCGCCCTATGGGCCGGTGCCGCCGCGACCATCGCCTACACCTTCGTCGGTGGCTTCCTGGCGGTGAGCTGGACCGACACCGTGCAGGCCTCGCTGATGATCTTCGCGCTGATCCTCACGCCGATCTTCGTGCTGCTCGCCACCGGCGGTATCGATCCGGCTTTTGCCGCCATCGAACTGAAGGACGCCGCCAACTTCGACATGTTCAAGGGCGCTTCCTTCGTCGGCGTCCTGTCGCTGATGGCCTGGGGCCTGGGCTACTTCGGCCAGCCGCACATCCTGGCGCGCTTCATGGCCGCTGACTCGGTGAAGTCGATCCCGGCTGCCCGCCGCATTTCCATGGCCTGGATGATCCTCTGCCTGGGCGGCGCCGTCGCCGTCGGCTTCTTCGGCATCGCCTACTTCCAGGCGCACCCGGAACAAGCTGGCGCCGTAGGCGAGAACCACGAGCGCATCTTCATCGAGCTGGCGAAGATCCTCTTCAACCCGTGGATCGCCGGCATCCTGCTGTCCGCCATCCTCGCCGCGGTGATGAGCACCCTGAGCTGCCAGTTGCTGGTGTGCTCCTCGGCGCTGACCGAGGACTTCTACAAGGCCTTCCTGCGCAAGAACGCCGGCCAGCTGGAGCTGGTCTGGGTCGGTCGCGCCATGGTGCTGCTGGTGGCGCTGATCTCCATCGCCCTGGCCGCCAACCCGGAAAACCGCGTGCTGGGCCTGGTGTCCTACGCCTGGGCCGGCTTCGGCGCGGCATTCGGTCCGCTGGTGCTGCTCTCCGTGCTGTGGAAGGGCATGACCCGCAACGGCGCGCTGGCCGGCATCATCGTTGGTGCGGTCACCGTGATCGTCTGGAAGCAGTTCGGCTGGCTCGGCCTGTACGAGATCATCCCGGGCTTCATCCTCTCCAGTCTCTCCATCGTGGTGTTCAGCCTGATTGGCTCCGCACCGTCGAAGGCGATGATCCAGCGCTTCGAGGAAGCCGAGGCGGAATACGCCGAAGCCACTCAGCCGGCCGGCACTACCGTGACCAGCCGCTGATCCTGCGCTGAATGACAGAAGGCCGCGCTCCCGCAAGGGGCGCGGCCTTTTGCTTTTCGTAGGAGCGAGCTTGCTCGCGAACCGCTTGATGCCTTGGATGCCCGGCCGATTCGCGAGCAAGCTCGCTCCTACAGGGAGAACCGATGTTTCAGTGCGCGGCGTGCCCACCACTCATCGCCGCCGCATACCGCCAGCAGGCGAACAGGCACAGCAGCAGGCCAGCCACCGCCAGCGCGCCGCCGACGTAGCCGATCCATTCCAGCCCCATGCCCACCGCCACGCGGCTGCCCAGCAGTGCGCCGCCGCCGATGCCAACGTTGTACAGGCCCGAGAACATCGCCATGGCCACGTCGGTGGCGTCATGGGCCAGTTGCAGCACCTTGGCCTGCAACGCCAGGCCGAAGCAGAGGATCGCCGCGCCCCAGAACAGGCTCAGGCCGAGCAGCGCCGCAGGCGAATGGGCCAGCGGCATCAGCAGCAGGAGCGAAGCGCCGAGCACGCCAATCGCGATGCACGGGAAGGCGCGCGGGAAGCGCTCGCTGTAGCGGCTGAAGAGGATCGAACCGAACATCCCGGCGCCGCCGAACAGCAGCAGGAGCAGGGTGGTCTTCTGGCTATCCAGCGCGGCGACCTCGCGGGCGAACGGCTCGATGTAGCTGTAGGCGGTGAACTGCGCGGTGATCACCAGCACGGTGAGTACGTACATCGACACCAGCGCCGGGCGTCGCAACAGCAGCGGCAGGCTGCGCAGCGAGCCGGAGTTCTGGCTCGGCAGCAGCGGCAGCGCGCGGGCCAGCCAGAGCACCACGACCACCGAGACCCCGGCAATCGCCAGGAAGGTGGTGCGCCAGCCCATTGCCTCGCCCAGCACACGGCCCAGCGGAATGCCCAGCACCATCGCCAGGATGGTCCCGGTGGCGAGCAGGCCGAGGGCTTTCGCCTGCTGTCCCGGCGGCGCCACGCGCACTGCGAGTGAGGCGGTGATCGACCAGAACACTGCGTGGGCGAAGGCGATGCCGAAGCGGCTGATCATCAGCACCGTGAAGTTCCAGGCGAAGCCCGAGAGCACGTGGCTGACGATGAACAGGCAGAAGATCACCACCAGCAAGCGGCGGCGCTCCATGTTGCGGGTCAGTTGCATCAGCGGCAGCGAGGCCAGCGACACGACCCAGGCATAGAGCGTGAGCATCAGCCCGGTCTGTTCCGGGCGCATGTCGAAGCTCGCGCCGATGTCGCTGAGCAGACCCACCGGGACGAACTCGGTGGTGTTGAAGATGAAGGCGGCGATGGCCAGGGCGATGACGTTCAGCCAACTGCCGGAGCGGGTTTCTTGCGCGGTGGTCATGGGAATCCTGAGGTGAAGTGGGGCTCAGGCCGTGCCTTGGGATCACGCGGGGCGTGTCGCGGGCAAAGAAGAATTGTTGTTGCGGCAGGCGCAATTCTACCCACGGGTTGCCCATCGCGCACGGCGATTGCCGCCCAGCGCGGGCGCAGCGGCAGGCTCAGGCGGCGTTGTCGATCAGCGGGTCGGCCGCCTGCGCCGCTTCCTCTGCCAGCCAGTCGAGGAACGCGCGCACCGGCGGGTGGCGCTCGCGGCCCGGCACGCAGAGCGCAGTGTAGCGGGCGCCGGGCACGTTGATATCCGGGCGGTAGGGCAGCAGCAGGCCCTTCTCCACGCTCTCGGACACCAGCAGCGAACTGGCCAGCACCAGCCCCTGGCCGGCGATGGCTGCCTGCAGGGCATAGAACTCCTCGTCGTACTCGCGCTGCACCGCCTGGGCCAGCAGGCATTGCTCGCCGGCCACCTGGCACCAGGCCTTCCAGCCGCGCTCGTAGAGCTCGGAGTTGTGCCAGCGCACGCTGATCATCTCCGGCACTTCCACGTCGGCGGTGGCCACCAGCGCTGGCGCGCCATAGACGGCGAAGCGTTCCGCCAGCAGGAACTGGCTGTGCATGCGCGGGTAGTCGCCGAAGCCGTAACGGATCGCCAGGTCGACGCTGGCGTCCTGCTGCAGGTCGAGCAGCTCGCACTGGCTGTCCAGGCGCAGGCGGATGTGCGGGTGGCGTGCGTAGAAACGTCCCAGGCGCGGCACCAGCCAGAGCGCGGCGAAAGCCGGCGTGGTGGAGATCGTCAGGCTGCTGGCGCTGCGCTGCGGGCGCAGGCTGTCCACCGATTGCGATACCTCCAGCAGCGCGCCATGCAGGCTGCGAAACAGTCGCTCGCCGGCCTCGGTCAGGCGCACCTGGCGCGGCAGGCGCTCGAACAGCGGCAGGCCCAGCCATTCCTCCAGCGCGCGCACCTGGTGGGACACCGCCGTGGGCGTCACCGCCAGCTCCTGGGCGGCGGCCTTGAAGCTCAACTGGCGCGCGGCGGATTCGAAGGTGCGCAGGGCGGGAAGCGGCAGGTTGGCGAACATGGTGCGCTCCATGGATGAGCTGAATTCATCTGGAAGGAAATCCCCTCAGTTGTCCGGCTCTGTGGCTGGAAATAGCTTAGGCGGCAACAGGAGGCCCATCAGGACCTCCGTAGTGTACACCTCAGGCAAGGAACGACAGATGAACAGGATTCTCGCCATCCACGCCAGCGCCCGTGCCGACCGCTCCCATTCCCGCCGCCTGGCCGAGGGCTTTCTCGCCGCGCTGCCGCAGGCGCAGATCACCCGCCGCGAAGTGGGCCGCGCCGATCTGCCCCACGTCAGCGAAGGCTTCATCGCCGCCGCTTTCCACCCGCAGCGCGAGCATCGCCCGGCCGAGTTGCAGGCCGAGCTGGCGCTGAGCGAAGAGCTGGTAGATGAGCTGCTCGCCCACGACGTGCTGGTGATCTCCACGCCCATGTACAACTTCAGCGTGCCCAGCGGGTTGAAGGCCTGGGTCGACCAGATCGTCCGTATCGGCCGCACCTTCGACCTGCACTTGAAGGATGGCGAGGCGGAGTACGAACCGCTGCTCAAGGGGCGCAAGGCGCTGATCGTCACCAGCCGCGGTGGTGCGGGCATGGGGCCGGGCGGAGAGCTGGAGTGGATGAACCACGCCGATGCCTGGCTGCGCGTGGCGCTGGGCTTCCTCGGAATCGACGATGTGCGAGTGATCGCCGCCGAGGGCGAGGAGGGCAATCCCGAAGCCTTCCGCGCCTCCTATCAACAGGCCGAGCAGGCCCTGGCCGACCTCGCCGAGGGCGAGTGGGCGCGTGCGTGATGGCCTGGGCGATGTTGATGGTGGCGGCGGTGTTCGAGGTGATGTTCGCGGTGTCGATGAAGTACGCCGAGGGTTTCACCCGGCCGCTGCCGACCGTGGTGACGGTGGTCGCGGTGATCGGCGGGATATTCTTCCTCACCCTGGCGATGCGCCAGTTACCGGTGAGCATCGCCTACCCGGTGTGGACGGCCATCGGCACGCTGGGCACGGTGTTCTTCGGCTTCCTGCTGCTGGGCGAGGCGCTGACCCTGACCAAACTGGCGTCGGTCGCCCTGATCATTGCCGGCGTGGCTGGGCTGCGGGCCTGATGTTAAGGTGCCGCGCATTCTCCGCACGACGGCACCGAGCATGAACGACAAACCGAAGAACCCGCTGCATGGCGTGACCCTGGAAGCCATCCTCAATCAACTGGTCGCCCAGTACGGCTGGGATGGCCTGGCCAAGCGCATCGACATCCGCTGCTTCAAGAACGACCCGAGCATCAAGTCCAGCCTGACCTTCCTGCGCCGCACGCCGTGGGCGCGGGAGCAGGTCGAGGCGTTGTACGTGAAGAGCGTGCAGGGGAAATAACCGAGCGGCTCTGCTCTTGGTAGGAGCGAGCTTGCTCGCGAACCGCTTGATGCCATTGGTGATCGGTCAGGTTCGCGAGCAAGCTCGCTCCTACAGGTTTTGGGAAGTATCGGTGCTCGGGTTGTCCCCTCACCCCAACCCTCTCCCCAGGGAGAGGGAGCCGTTCGGCGCGGAGGCTGCCAGGGATCGTAGGGCGCATAACGCGCCGGCGTTATCCGCCGTCGCAGTGTCGGCGGATAACCCGTTCCGGGTTATTCGCCCTACGTAGGAAGTCAGCCGGCGAGCGCAGAATTCTTCGTAGGAGCGAGCTTGCTCGCGAACCGCTTGATGCCATGGGTGCCCGGCCAGGTTCGCGAGCAAGCTCGCTCCTACAGGGTTACCGCCAACTCACCCGCAGGTTATCCAGGCGCTCCTGGCACCCGGTGCTGATCCCCGGCTCCAGGTAACCGGTCAGCAGCGGCGCCATGCCCTTGAGCACCTGCACCGGCAACGCCGAGGTGAACTTGAATCCATCCGACTCGCTGCCGGCCACGTAGGCGGTGAGCGTGCCGAAGTGGCGCGGGCCGATGTAGAAGACGAAGGTCGCTGTGCGGTTCATCGCCTTGGAGCTCTTCACCCAGCCGCTGCGGGTGACGCTCTCGATACGGTTGTCGCCGGTACCGGTCTTGCCCCCCATCACCAGTGCGTTGCCGTCGGCCAGTTTGAAGGTGCCGGACAGGCGTCGCGCGGTGCCCGCATCCACCACCTGCGATAGCGCTGTGCGTAAGGCCTGCGCGACTTCCGAGCGCATCACCTGGCGGCCGTTGCCGGATTCCGGGCCGAGGCTGACTTCATAGGGCGTGGCAGCGGCGAAATGCACGCTGTCGATGCGCAGGGTCTGCAGGCGCATGCCGTCGTTGAGGATGATCCCCATCAGCTCCGCCAGCGCCGCCGGGCGATCACCCGAGCTGCCCAGCGCGGTGGCCAGCGACGGCACCAGGTGGTCGAACGGGTAGCCCAGGCGCTTCCACTGCTCGTGCAGGTCGAGGAAGGCTTCCACCTCCAGCATGATGCGGATGCGCTTGTCGCGGGCGTACTTGTGCCGCGATTTGTACAACCAGCCGTAAACCTGCTTGCGCTCGGCTGAACTGGCCGCCACGGCGTCGGCGAAGGTCGCGGCCGGCTGACGCTGCAGGTAGCCCAGCAGCCAGAGTTCCAGCGGGTGCACGCGGGCGACGTAGCCCTGGTCGTTGAGATCGAAAGCGCCCGGCCCGTAGCGGGTGTAAAGGTCCTCGATGCGCTTGTCGGTGAGCTTGTCGCCGGTGTACTTGCCCTGCTTCAGGCGGTCCTGGAGGAAGGCGGCGAAGGTCGGCACGTCGGCCTGCGGTTGCAGGTAGCGGTGGATCGCCGCCAGCCGCACCGGCCAGGCGCGCAGGCCGTCGAGGAAGGTGGTCAGGCGGGCGTCGTTGTCCTTGCCCTTGTACTTCTGCCAGAAGCGCAGCAGGTAGACCTGGCTTTCCTTGTCGACGAAGCGGTCGAGGTAGTCCTGCCGGCGCGGGTCCTTGTCATCGGCCAGCACGGCGACCTTGCTGCCTTCGTTGGCGTAGATGTCGTGGCGCACCAGGTCGCGCAGCAGGCGCACGAAGGGCAGGTTGATCGACTCGCGCAGGGCATCCTGGACGGTTGGAATGCGACCGTTGTCCTCCTTGCGGAAGTTACTGAAGGTGTGGATGCCGCCGCCGGTGAAGAAGCTTTCGTAGGGGCTCGCGGAGTACTTGCGCTGCAGGGCGGCGGCGAGCATGTCCGGCAGGTCGCGGTCCTTGGCGGTGATCAGGTAGTCGATGGACCAGCGGGTGAGGAAGTCCAGCGGCTCCACCGGCACTTTCTTCAGCTCCGCGACACTCATCGGCGCGTACTGCTGGTGCAGGTCGGCGATGGTTTCGAGGTAGGTGGAAAGCACGCGCAGCTTGGCGGTGGAACCCAGCTCCAGCTTGCTGCCTTCGTTGATGTCGAAGGGTTGCTCGGTGCTGTCGGTCTGCACGCGCACGCGGTTGCCGCTGGGGGTGCGCTCGAAGAGGGTGAAGCTGTAGCGCACGTCCCTGGTCTTGTCCTTGGACAGCAGGTGTTCGCCGAACAGGCCAATCTGCTCGGCGTACTCCGGGTCCGACAAGTGCCGCAGGTAGCCGGTGACCTGCTCCTGCAGTTCATGCTGCAGGGTGGTGGTGAAGCTCATGTCGAAGCGGTCGAGGTCGTACAGCGGCACATCGAGCATGCCGGCCAGGCGGGTGCGCGCCAGGCCGATGCCCTTGTTGTTTTCCAGCGGAGTGAAGCTCGGCTCGCTGCGCGGGTCGCGGAATGCCAGTTTCTGCTTCAGCGCGGCGTCGCGCAGCTCGGGGGCGATGACATTGTTCTGCGCGAGCACGCGCAGGTAGCTGTCGGTCAGCACGGCGAGCTGGTCACGGCCGCGCGCCAGGTACCAGGACGGCCGGCGGTGGGCGATCATCAGCGACACCACCTGACGCAGTGCCTTGCCCTGGGCGGCCAGTTCCGCGCCGCTGGCGGGCGGGGTGTTGAGCAGCTTGTTGACCTGCTGGTAGTCGGCGCCATACCAGATCCACAGGCCGTCCGGCAGGCCGCTCACTTCGCCGTAGCCGGGTTGCGCCGAGAGCGGCACGGAGTTGAGGTAGGTGAGGGCGACGGTGCGCCGCGCGGCCATGTTCTCCGCACCGTTCTGGTAGGTGCGCACGCTGGCCGAAGCCATCTGCCGCAGCTTGTCGGTGATGGAGTTGGTGCGGCCATCCTCGGAGTGGCGGTACTTCTCGATCTGCGTGGCGAGAGTGCTGCCGCCGGGCGCGTGGTTACCCAGGCCGACCAGCTTGCCTACCTGTGCCACGGAGGCCTGGGTGAAGCGGCTCCAGTCGATGGCCGGGTTCAGGTAGGGGCGCTCGGGGTCGAGCAGGTCGCGGTTCTCGATGAACAGCAGGCTGTTGACGATGGTGGGCGAGATGCTCTCGAAGTTGGCGTACAGGCGCTGCGGGTAGCGGAAGTTGTAGATCGGCAGACCACGGCAGTCGGCGATGTCGACGCCGGCCTGGGCCTTCTCCGGGTAGGGCGGGAACATGCCGTGGCCGGTGTACTGCAACAGCGGATCGGAGAAGCGTGCCTGGCTCAGGGTGACGAAACTGCGCTCGTGCAGGCGGCCCAGGAAGGTCGGCAACTGCTGGTAGCCCAGGCGCCGGTCGAATGGGCCGCCCTGTGGATAAACCACGTTGCCGGTGCCGCCCTGTTCCAGGTTCCAGGTCAGCCCGGTGGCATAGCGCGCCAGCTCGCGCGCCTGCAGTTTGGACGTGCGCGCTTCATAGAGCAGCGCCGCGCCCATGGCCGCCAGCAACGGCAGGAGAAACAGGAACAGGAGAAGGAAGCGGTGGTGATGCACTTTCTGCGGGGAAATACCGGGCCCCAGACTTCCCGGTTGACCTGCCACTTGCGTACCGGAATGCTTCGAGTTGCCCATTTTCACGCCCCGCCCATGCTTGTACGACAGCTCAGGTAGCGGACTCCGCCCACGTGATGGCCGGCACCTTCCTGGCGCCGCGAAAGCCCCTATCCCCGCGGCTTTCCTACTTTCCAGCGTAGTCGGCGGCGGAAAAACTGCGCGCCGGCGGGCACCGTTGATGGCCATGCGGATTGATTTGCCGACGGCCAGCAGGTGCAATGTACTGACTTCGATAGAGACCCTTGCCCATGCGTTCGCCTTTCTTGCCTTTCGCCGCTCTGTTACTGGCGTCCTTGAGTGCCCAGGCGGCGCCCATGCCGTTCTACAAGTGGCAGAGCAAGCTCGATGGCGCCTATACCTGCCAGCAGACTTCACCGGGTAGTGGTTGGCAGAAGATTGGCGGGCCGTTCCGCGATGCCGGTTGCCGCGAGATGCTGCCGCAGACACCGTCGCCCAAGGGGTTGGCGGTGCCCAAGGGGTGGAAGACGCAGTAGGTTCAGGATCTTGGGGAAATTGTCTGCACCGGCACGATGGGTGCCGTCTTTCCCCCTCACCCTAACCCTCTCCCTCAGGGAGAGGGTTAGGGTGAGGGCAGGCCTTGGCGCAGGATTTCAAGTAGGAGCGGATTCATCCGCGATCGGCTCACCTAACGCACGGAGCTTTCGATGACCGACCCCGACGCCCGAATCCGCCACAGCTGGCAGGCCAACGCCGAGGCCTGGACCCGCGCCGTGCGCGAGCAGCGCATCGAGAGCCGGCGGCTGGTAACCGATGCAGCAATCCTCAATGCCATCGCCGATGGGTTAGCGCGGCGTGTGCTCGATATCGGCTGTGGAGAAGGCTGGTTGTGTCGCGCGCTGGCGGCGCGGGGCAGTGAGTGCGTCGGTGTGGATGCCTCCGAGCCTCTGATCGAAGCCGCACAAGCCGGGGGCGGCGGGCGCTTCGAGGTGATGGGGTACGCCGCGCTGATCGAAAAGGGAGAGGCTCTGGGCCAGTTCGACACGCTGGTGTGCAACTTCGCCCTGCTCGACGAAACCATCGCGCCCTTGCTCGGCGCACTGCGCGAGCGGCTCGATCCCGGCGGGCGCTTGCTGATCCAGACCGTGCACCCTTGGGCTGCCTGCGCTGACGAGCCCTACGTGGACGGATGGCGGCTGGAAACCTTCGCCAGCTTTGGCGGCGAATTCAGCGCGCCGATGCCTTGGTACTTCCGCACCCTGGAGTCCTGGCTGGCGCTGCTGGCCACCAGCGGCTGGCGTTTGCGACAGCTGCGCGAGCCGCGCCATCCGGGCACCGGCCAACCCGGCTCGCTGTTGCTGGAGTTGCAGCCGCTGGCGGGCTGAATCGCTCTACACCGGCGCTTGCAAGCCGCGCTGATGTGGCGATACGCCGCTATTCCTTTGGTCACATTGCACCTTGGTGGTGCAGACGTTTCCTACGCACTTGTGCAACACTCGCCCGCGACCTCAGCCGTGGTCCTCCCGCAATGCCCACGTCCGCTTCACAAGAGCGGGCAGCCTCTTCCGGTGTGCCGTCCTGGAACTGCCAGACACTTCTCCCTCCGTGCCGCCCGGCGCGGTGGCGAAGCCTTTCCGGTGGTTCCGCATCCCGACTGCACTCAGAGTCCGCAGCTGATTACCCCCAAGAACAAAATGAGGTTGCATCAGCATGTCGTCCCACGATCTCCAAAGGGATCTCAACGAGCGGCACATCCGTCTCATGGCCCTTGGCGCCTGCATCGGCGTCGGTCTGTTCCTCGGCTCCGCCAAGGCCATCCAGATGGCCGGCCCGGCCATCATGCTCTCCTACATCATCGGCGGTCTCGCCATCCTCGTGATCATGCGCGCCCTCGGCGAGATGGCCGTGCACAATCCCGTGGCCGGTTCCTTCGCCCGCTACGCGCAGGACTACCTCGGTCCGCTGGCCGGCTACCTGACCGGCTGGAACTACTGGTTCCTCTGGCTGGTGACCTGCGTCGCGGAGATCACCGCGGTGGCCATCTACATGGGCATCTGGTTCCCCGACGTGCCGCGCTGGATCTGGGCGCTGGCCGCGCTGGCGAGCATGGGCACCATCAACCTGATCGCCGTGCGCGCCTTTGGCGAGTTCGAGTTCTGGTTCGCCCTGATCAAGATCGTCACCATCGTCGCCATGATCCTGGTCGGCGCCGGCATGATCTTCTTCGGTTTCGGCAACGGCGGCATCGCCACCGGTATCTCCAACCTCTGGAGCAACGGCGGCTTCATGCCCCACGGCATCACCGGCGTGCTGATGTCGCTGCAGATGGTGATGTTCGCCTACCTGGGCGTGGAGATGATCGGCCTCACCGCCGGTGAAGCGAAGAACCCGCAGAAGACCATCCCCGGCGCGATCAACTCGGTGTTCTGGCGCATCCTGCTGTTCTATGTGGGCGCGCTGTTCGTGATCATGTCGATCTACCCGTGGAACGAGATCGGCACCCAGGGCAGCCCCTTCGTAATGACCTTCGAGCGCATGGGCATCAAGACCGCCGCCGGCATCATCAACTTCGTGGTGATCACCGCCGCGCTGTCGTCCTGCAACGGCGGCATCTTCAGCACCGGTCGCATGCTCTACAGCCTCGCCCAGCATGGCCAGGCCCCGGCCGTGTTCGCCAAGACCTCCAGGGGTGGCGTGCCGCGCAATGCGCTGCTGCTGTCCATCGGCGCGCTGCTGCTGGGTGTGCTGATGAACTACCTGGTGCCCGAGAAGGTGTTCACCTGGGTGACTTCCATCGCCACCTTCGGTGCGATCTGGACCTGGGCGATGATCCTGCTGGCGCAGCTGAAATTCCGCCGCGGCCTCTCCGCCGCCGAAGCCGGCAAGCTGCAGTTCAAGATGTGGCTGTACCCGATCAGCTCCTACCTGGCCATGGCCTTCCTGGTACTGGTGGTGGTGTTGATGGCCTTCTTCGAGGACACCCGCATCGCGCTGTACATCGGCCCGGCCTTCCTGGTGCTGCTGACGGTGCTGTACTACGCGCTGAACCTTGCCCCCAAGAATCTGGCTCCGAAAGAGCAGAGCGTCGCCAGCCGTGCCTGATGCGCGGTTGAGCGAATAAAAAAGGGCCTCTTCGGAGGCCCTTTTCTTTTGTGCGCCCGGCTCAATTGGAAGGCAGGCTGCCGGCCATCCGCGTCAGTCTGCGGTCGAATTCGGTGACTTCCAGTTGCAGGCCGATGGGGCGCTGTTCGATGAGCGCGGCGAGGGTCTGCTCGGCCGTGGCGAACAGCGTGTCGACGATGCGCTGGCGCAACTCCTCCGGGCGGCCGGGGGCGATGCGGACCTGGATATTGATGAAGGCTTCGTTCTTCGTGTTGGCGCCTACCCGGTATTCCTCGATGGCGCGGGCGAAGGTGCGCAGACCGTTGATGGGGAAGACCCCGAGAGTCTGCGCGGCCTCATGGAGTTTCTGCGCAAGGCCCAGCGGTGCGAGGTCGTCGGCGAGGTTGGCGGTGTAGTCGATGGCGATGTGGGGCATGGCGAGCGTCCGGTCTCCGTGATGCCAGCCATCCTAGGGCGACGGACTCGCTTGAGATATGCGGGTGACTACGTATTCGATGGCGCCGACCTGTAGAAACGCCCGCGTGCGATTGGCGTTTTCATCCATATCGAAATCACGGCAGAACACCAACGTAGGATGGCGTGAAGCGTAGCGATACCCATCGACTTTCGTGCAACGAAGCAGCATGGGTATCGCAAGCTCGCGGAACGCCGCCCGACCCATCCTACGAACGCGTTCGCCGGGGGAGGGCGGCATGGGGGGCTGTTCGCGAGCAA
>NZ_PEKX01000007.1:424283-1445940 GCF_002796985.1 Pseudomonas sp.
GTTCGCGAGCAAAAACGATGGCGCCCCTTGCTCTTACAGATTGAATCGGGAGCGCGTCAGGCCCCCAGCAACGGCGGCATCGGGCAGTCCAGGATATCCGCCACCGCGCGCATCAGCTCCGCCTCGCCGGTACTGATGCGCCCGTCGTGTTCGATGCAGCGAGCCAGCGCCTTGAGCAGTTGCGGCTTCTGCAGCGGGCGCAGTTGCTCGAGCTTCTTCAGGGCGCCTTCCAGGTCACGCAGGCTGCCTTCCGCCGGCAACGGACGAGGCGCGAAGGGCAGGCCGCTCCAGGCATCGGCGAACGCCTGTGCGGTTTCCATCTCGCTGGCTTCACCGACACGGGCGAGGAAGGCCAGCAGCGTCGCGGATGCTTCGGAAAGCTCCGCCAGCGCCACATGGCCGATCCTCCCGCTGCCCGGCCGCAGGTTGCGCTCGACGATGCGCAGCAGGGTCCACTCCAGCAGCTTCACCTTGCCATCCAGCTTGATCAGCAGCGCCATGTTCTCGCGCAGGGCGAGGAAGGCCGGGGCGTCCCGTTGCTTGAGCGCCGGCATCGCCAGGTCCAGCAGCGGCAGGCGCTGGCCGGGGTCGAGCCGCAGCAGCCACTCTTCCAGCAGGTCCAGTTGCAGCGCCAGGCTCAGGTTCAGGCGCTTCTTGATCTCTTCCAGTTGGCGCGCGCGCAGGCCGGGTTCGCTGTCCAGCAGCAGGCCGTAGATCAGTGCCTCGGCGCCTTCGCTGTCATGGGCGGCGCGTTGCAGGCGTTCGTCCAGGCGCTGCAGGGTGCTGCGCGCTTCCAGCAGGTGAGCGGCAGTCGGTGCGCCCACGGCGGCCACGGCCACTTCCACGGCGCTGGGCTGGTAAGGCTGGCCGGTGACGGCGGCGGTCCAGGCGTCCTGGTTCATCAGCGCCACGTCCAGACGCGGCTCTAACTTCGGGTAGCGGCCGTCCCAGCCCGGATCGACGCGGCGGATGCGATCCTTCAGCGGCGGGTGGGTGTCGAACCAGCTGCTGCCCACGCCGTCGCCGAAGTACAGGTGGCTGAACTCGGCCGCGCGCGGCGCGCTGAGCAGGGCGCCCAGCGGGTTGCTACCGATCTTCTTGAGCGCGCCGGCGATGGTCGAGGGATCGCGGGTGAACTGCACCGCCGAGGCGTCGGCCAGGTACTCGCGCTGGCGGCTGACCGAGGCTTTGATCAACTGGCCGAAGAAGGTGCCGACGTAGCCCAGCACGTAGAGCACCACGCCGGCGCCGATCACCAGCAGCACCACACTGCCGCCGCCGTTCTTGTCGTTGCTGCTGCTCCGGCTGCTGACGCGGATGCCGCTGCTGGTTTCGCTCCAGCCGCGCAGCAGCATCCCGCCGATCAAACCGAGCAGGAGCATGCCGTGGAGCAGGGCGGTCAGCCGCGTGTTGAGCAGCATGTCGCCGTGGTGGATGTGGCTGAATTCGTGGGCGATCACACCCTGCAGCTCGTTGCGGTCGAGTTGCTCGATGGCGCCACGGGTAATGCCGATCACCGCATCGCGCGGCGTCAGGCCGGCGGCGAAGGCATTGATCGAGCTGTCTTCCAGCACATACACCGGCGGCACCGGCGAGCCGGAGGCCAGGGCCATTTCCTCGACGACATTGAGCAGGCGGCGCTCGTCGGCGTTGCTGGCGCTGAGGTTGAGCAAACGGCCGCCGAGGTTCTCGGCCACTACCTTGCCGCCGGCGCTCAGTTGCACCTGCTTGTACAGCGCGCCGAGCACGACTACGCCGACGATCACGGCGGCCACCGACAGGTACAGCTCCGGGTCGGGCAGGGACGCGCGCGAAGTCAGGTGCAGCGCCGGCTCACCCAGGTGCCGCCAGAGCCAGCCCAGGGCGAAGCTGGTGATGGTGACCAGGCAGACCACCGCGACGCTCAGCAGCAGGACCAGGCGTCCGGTCTGCTTGCGGGCGCGGTCCTGGTGTTCGAAGAAGTTCATCGCGCGTCCTGCGCCGAGGTTTTAGAAGGCGACTTTCGGCGCGGCCTGAATGGCCTTGCTGTCCTCGAACTCCAGCAGGCTGGCGTCCTTGCTGTGGCCGTAGGTGGCGGCCAGGAAGTTGGCGGGGAACGACTGGCGGTAGGTGTTGTACTCCATCACCGCGTCGTTGTAGGCCTGGCGGGCGAAGGCGACCTTGTTCTCGGTGCTCGACAGCTCCTCGCTGACTTGCTGCAGATTCTGCGAGGCTTTGAGGTCCGGGTAGGCTTCCAGGGTCACGTTCAGGCGGCCCATGGCGCCGCCCAGGGCATTCTCGGCAGCGGCCAGTTGCGCCATGCGGCCGGCGTCGCCGGGTTGCTCGGAAGCGGCCTTCAGGCCGGCGACTGCAGCGTTACGCGCGGCGATCACCGCTTCCAGGGTCTCGCGCTCGTGCTTGAGGTAGGCCTTGGCGGTTTCCACCAGGTTGGGGATCAGGTCGTAGCGGCGCTTGAGCTGCACTTCGATCTGCGCGAAGGCGTTCTGGTAGCGGTTGCGTAGCGCGACCAGGCGGTTGAATACGCTGATCAGCAGGAAGATGACACCAGCGATGATGGCGAGGGTGATGATCGAAGAAACGCTCATGGGATGTCCTTATCGGCAGGCGATCGAGCGTCGATCATAGCGGAAAGCCAGCAAAACGGGCCTCATCCTTTTCCTCGAAACGTAGAACTGACCGCTGTTGTAGGAGCGAGCTTGCTCGCGAACCCGCCTGGCACCTTCGGCATCAAGCGGTTCGCGAGCAAGCTCGCTCCTACAGGTATCGCCCAGCGTCAGATTTCCTTGTGGGAGCGCCCCGGATCAGCGGTTCAGGTACTCGGCGGTGGACACCACCTCGGCATAGGCGAAAGCCAGGGAGGCCATGTAGGACGCATGCACCTGCGCTGCCGGAACCTTCACGCCGTTGAACTCCAGGTCCAGGGTGGCGCACGCGTCGTGCAGCACGGTCACCGGGTAGCCGAAGTCGGCAGCGGCGCGTACTGCGCCATCCACGCACATGTGGCTCATGTGGCCGACCACCACCAGCGATTCCACGCCGTGCTGGTCGAGGATGGCCTTCAGGTCGGTGTCGCGGAAGGAGTTGACGAAGTGCTTGAGCACCACCGGCTCGCCGGGCAGGTTGGCGACCTTGCCGTGGATCTTCGCGCCGTCGCTGCCGGGAGCGAAGAACGGGGCGTCGGCGCTTTCGAATTCGTGGCGCACATGCACCACCAGGTCACCGCGCTCGCGGAACGCGGCGAGCACCTTGGCGGCCTGGTCGGCGGCGGTTTCGATGCCGACCAGCGGCCACTTGCCGGAAGGGAAGTAGTCGTTCTGGATATCCACTAGGATGAGCGCTTGCTTGGCCATGTCCGAAGTCCTCTTCGTGTGGGGAGGTGATGTGGGGAAGTGGAACCAGTATGGGGCGCCGGGCGAAAACCGGGGATCAGTCGGAACGACAATAACGGGGGCTAAAGTGACAACTGGGCAAAGGCGCGTCGTCGAGATCGCATTGCTGATCTATCCCGGCGTGCAAGCGGCGGCGTTGCATGGGCTGACCGATCTGTTCGCGGTGGCCGAGCGCATCGCTGGCGAAGAAGCCGCGCAGCAGCTGCCAGCGCTGCGCGTCAGCCACTGGTCTGGCGAAGGCGGCGGCGAGCCGCAGCGCATCTTTGATACGCATCCTGATGCCGAAAGCCGGCTGGTCGCGGTGCTGGTCCCGCCGTCGCTGTTCGGCCTGCCGGATGCCGCGCCGCTGCGCAACCTCACTGACTGGCTCGCCGCGCGCCACGGCGAGGGCGCCATTGTCGGCTCGGTGTGCATCGGCGGCCTGCTGGTGGCCGAGGCCGGGTTGCTCGACGGGCGCAGTGCCACCGCCCACTGGAGCGGCGCCGAGGCCTTCGGCAAACGCTTCCCGCGTGTGCGGCTGGAAGCGCACAAGCCGATGGTGGACGACGGCGACCTGATCACCTCCGCTGGGCTGATGGCCTGGTCGGACCTCGGCCTGCGCATTGTCGACCGCTTGCTCGGGCCGAGCATCGCCAACCGCACCGCACGTTTCCTGGTGGTCGAACACAGCGACAGCGCCCAGCAATGCGGCAGCAACTTCGCACCGCTGCTGGGGCATGGCGACGCGGCCATCCTCAAAGTGCAGCACTGGCTGCAGGGCAATGGTGCGGTGGACGTCAGCCTCGCTGCCATGGCCGCCCAGGCCGGGCTGGAGGAGCGCACCTTCCTGCGCCGCTTCCGCGCGGCCACCGGGCTCAAGCCCACCGAGTACTGCCAGCACCTGCGGGTAGGCAAGGCGCGCGAGCTGCTGGAGTTCACCAACGGCACGGTGGACCACATCGCCTACACGGTCGGCTACCTCGATCCCGGCTCGTTCCGCAGCACCTTCCGCAAGATCACCGGGATGGCGCCGAGCGACTACCGCAAGCGCTTCGGCGCCAAGACCGGAGCAAACGCCTTCAGCGATTGAGCGCGTCGTTGCGTTGCTGCATGAGCTCCATCATGAGCGGCGCCAGGTCACTGTCAGTCAGAGCCGGGTGAACCTGCATATCCAGCAGGTCGTTCCACTGCATCATCCAGCGTTGTATTTCGATGGGGCTCTCGGCTTCGGCCAACCCGAAGCCGAGCATGTGCCCGACAGCGTGCCAGCGGCCGCGCAGTTGCACCTTGTCGTGGGGCTGCGCGCCAGTCCTGAGGAACCGCTCGATGGCGGCATCGCGGTTTTCCATGGGGATAGTCCAACTCACCAGATAGAGCATGTCGCACCTCCGGCCCGACTCCGGGCTGTGATGATGCGCGGACCCGAACCGGCAACGCCGCCTGAACCGCGCCTGTGTATCCCAGGCGTGACAGCCTTCGGCTGGGAGCGGCGTTCTTCCGACAGGCATAGCAGCAACCAGCGAAGCGGGAGCGGCCGCTGATCGGCGGTCGCCAGGGCAGGTGATCGACGGTCAGCGTCTGGGAACGTGGTCCCATAACCGTTGCACTTGCGTTAATATGCTTATCGAAAGGCTTATATTCCTGCCTCCCCAGCGAGGCAGTCATGAACCGGATCAACTGGACCCGAAAGGCCGTGAAACAGCTCGGCAGGCTCAATAGGGCGGATCAGCCGGTGATCTACGACGCCGTGCAGGAGCTGGCGCGGATGCCGAACGTCCAGAATGTGAAAAGACTGGTCAACCACACCTATGGCTACCGCCTGCGTGTGGGCAAATACCGGGTGCTGTTCGACTGGGATGGCGGCATCCGCATCGTGAATATCGAAGAGGTCAGCAAGCGCGATGAGCACACGTACTAGCGTGCAGATCATCAACGGGCCGGATGGTGTACCGGCCTTCGTGGTCATCCCCTACGCCGAGTACATCGCCACCCACCCGAAGGAGGACCTGGTCCCCAACGAGGTGGTTGGTTTCATGGTCAAGGAAGGGCTGACCGCCGTCGGCGCCTGGCGCAGGCACCTGGGGCTGACCCAGGCTGAAGTGGCCGAGCGCATTGGCATCAGCCAGTCCGCCTATGCCCAGCAGGAAGCCGCGACGCGGCCGCGCAAACCCACGCGGGAGAAGGTCGCAAAGGCACTGGGAATTCACGTCGACCTGCTGGATATCTGAGCAAGGAACGGTCACACCCAGCGATCATTCTCCGCCGTGCGCTCACCGCCCTCATCCCCGGTGTTCAACACGCCGCGCGGCTCGATCAGCATCACCTGCACCTCGTGCTCGGCATACGGCTTGTGCTCTACGCCACGGGGCACCACGTACAGTTCGCCAGCGCGCAGCGTTAACGGGCCGTCGCGGAAGTCGATGCGCAGTTCACCGTCCAGCACGATGAAGGTCTCGTCGGTGTCGGCGTGGCTGTGCCAGACGAAGTCGCCGTGCAACTTCACCACCTTGAACTGGTAGTCGTTCATCTCGGCGATCACCCGCGGCTGCCAGGTTTCGCTGAGGCGGCCGAGTTTGTCCTGCAGGTTGATCGGTTGGCGTTGAGTCACGGTGTTTTTCTCCTTGGAATGGGTCGGTTGAAACTACGGCCAACCTGGTCAACGGTCTTGCAGGAACTTGCGCTTCGGTGTCGCTGTTGCTGCTGGTCGCCGTGTAGCACCGGGGAGCGAAACGCGGGCGACTATGCTCAGAACATCGCGCCCGCTGCCCCGGAGATCGCCATGTCCACGCCTGTTCCCACCACTCGCCCCAGCGTCATCCCCTGCCTGCGCTACCGCGATGCGCCCCAGGCCATCGACTGGCTGTGCGCGACCTTTGGCTTCCAGCGCCAGCTGGTGGTCGCCGATGACCACGGCGGCATCGCCCATGCGCAACTGGCCCTGGCCGACGGCAGCGGGCTGCTGATGCTCGGCTCGCTGCACGACAACGAGTACGGCCGGCTGATGCGCCAGCCCGACGAGATCGGTGGCTGCACCCAGAGCATCTACGTGGTGGTGAAGGATGCCGACGCGCTGTACCGCGCGGCAGTGGATGGCGGCGCGCAGATCGTCATCGACATCAAGGACGAGGACTACGGCGGCCAGGGCTTCACCTGTCGCGATCCGGAAGGGCATATCTGGAGCTTCGGCACCTACGATCCCTGGCACTGATCCCCACACGCAATCCCGTCGACTGCGCTACCCTGTCCAGCCCGCTGCCCCGATGGGCGGCCGGCCCCGTGACCTCCAACCCTTCGACAAGGAGCACGAGATGAACACTGTGGTATTTGCCGACGGCACTGCCGTGCCCGCCATTGGCCAGGGTACCTGGCGCATGGGCGAGGATCGTTCCCAGCGCAGCCGCGAAGTTGCAGCTTTGCGCGAAGGCATCGAGCGCGGCCTGACCTTGATCGACACCGCCGAGATGTACGGTGAGGGCGGCTCGGAAGAGGTAGTCGGTGAAGCACTGGCCGGGCTGCGCGACCAGGTCTTCCTGGTCAGCAAGGTCTACCCGCACAACGCCAGCCGGCGCGGCATTCCCGAAGCCTGCGAGCGCAGCCTCAAACGCCTGCGCACCGACTGCCTGGACCTCTACCTGCTGCACTGGCGTGGCCAGTACGAGCTTGCGGAAACCGTCGAGGCGTTCGAGCGTCTGCGCGAGGCGGGCAAGATCAAGCGCTGGGGCGTGTCGAACTTCGACCTCGACGATATGCAGGAACTGAACGAACCGGCGTGCGCCACCAACCAGGTGCAGTACAGCCTGGAGGAGCGCGGTATCGAGTGGGACTTGCTGCCCTGGTGCCAGGAAGCACGCATGCCGCTGATGGCCTACTGCCCGGTGGGGCAGGGCGGCAGCCTGTTGCGTCATCGCGTGCTGGCCGAGATTGCTGGTCGCCACGACGCCACCCCGGCACGCGTGGCCCTGGCGTGGCTGATCCACCAGCCGGGCGTGATCGCCATCCCCAAGGCCGTGGAGCCGCTGCATGTGCGCGACAACGCCGCCGCGCTGCAACTGCGCCTGACGCCCGAGGACCTCGAAACACTGGACGCCGCCTTCCCGCCGCCGACCCGCAAGCGGCATCTGGCGGTGGTCTGAAGCCCGAGCCCCAGTCGTCGCTCGCCAGGGCGCAGCCGGAGCGCGGTGCTAGCCTTGCCCCATGGTCACCGACCGGAGAGGGCTGCAGCGATGAGCAACTACACGGCGGACAGCGCCGCCATCAACCGCGTGCTGAAGGACTACGTCGAGGGCATGACCTTCGGTGACGAGTCGCGGCTGCGCCTGGCGTTCCATCCGTCCTGCAAGATCATTGGCAACTACCACGGCGCGCTGGAGTGGGCGTCGCTGGACGAGTTCATCGGCGCCATCAAGGCCGAGTCGCCGCCCGCCGAAGGTGCACCGCCAGCGTGGGAGCTGAAGTCGCTGGACATCACGGGCGACAGCGCGGTGGCCAAGGTCACCGACGAGTTCCTTGGCATGCGCTTCACTGACTACCTTGCGCTGCTGCGTAGCGGCAACGGCTGGCAGATCGTCAACAAGCTCTACTACCTGCACGAATGACGTGGAACGCATTGCCCTGCACGGTACACCGGAAACCCTGCTGATCACCCTCTACGCCAAGGCGAGGGAAAGCGAGCTGGTGGACAGCCTGCTGCACGACCACTTCGCACAGCATGCCGTGGAGCAGATCGACTACGACTTCGCCCGCCTGCACATCGGCCGCGCCGAGCAGGTGGGTATCGCCCTGCGCGCCAAGCTGTTCGACGACTGGGTGCGCGATTTCCTTGCGCAGTATCCGACCTGCGTGGTCCTGCAACTGGGCTGCGGGCTGGACAGCCGGGTCTTTCGCATCGATCCGCCCTCCACCGTGCAGTGGTTCGAGGTGGACTTCCCCCAGGTGATCGCGTTGCGCGAGCGCCTGTATCCGGAACGGGAGAACTGCCACTTGCTGGCTTCTTCGCTGACCGCGCCGGACTGGTGGCGCACCGTACCGAGCGGGCAGCCGTTGCTGATGATCGCCGAGGGCGTGCTGCCTTATGTGGAAACCGACGAGGTATTCCGCCTGCTGGGCGCGCTGACGGCGCACTTCGGCCAGGGTGAGCTGTTGTTCGACGGCTACAGTCGCCTGGGTATCCGTCTGCTGCAATGGAACCCGATGATCCGCCGCACCGGCGCCGTGCTGCATTGGGGCATCGATGAACCGCAGGAGCTGGAACAGCGGGTGCCGGCCCTGCGTTTTGTCGATGCCGTTGCTGCCTACGACCGCGGGCAGATCGCGCGGCTGTCCCTGGGCATGCGCCTGCTCTACGAGATCACCCTGGCCATTCCGGCGATGCGCCGCATGGGCCGTCTGCTGCGCTATCGCTTCGGCCCGTCATCCTGAGCAGATGGCCGCACCGCGCCCCGGCTGCTTTACTGATGCGTCTACGACGACCTTGTTCAGGAGCTGGCGATGAAGCTCGAGCCGTTGATGGAAATGAACGTGAAGGCCAGCGTGCCGCTGGAAATCGGCCGTGTGCCGCAGGGCCAGCGACTGATCTCGGCGGCCGGCGGCGGCACTTTCAAGGGCCAGCGACTGAGTGGTGAGGTACTGCCCGGCGGCGGCGACTGGATCCTGGTGGACAGCGATGGCGGCTGGCACCTGGAAGTGCGGCTGGTGCTGCGCACTGACGATGGTGCGCGAATCCTCATGCAGCACAACGGCTTGCTGGTGGCTAACCCCCGCATCATCAACGCTGTTTCGCGGGGCGACAGCACCGAATTCGGCGACACCTATTTCATGATCCAGCCGCGCTTCGAAGTGGGCGACGATCGCTACCGCTGGCTCAATCACCAACTGGCGGTGGGCGAGGGCCGGCTGGGGCCGGGCTGGGTCGAATACCGTTTGTACTCACTTGCCAATGGATGAGCGATGAACAGCAAGACTTGTCACACACGGCGGGCACAGTTGAAGCGTCAGGGACCAGGAGATGACCCGATGGCTCTGCCCCCGCATATGCAGCCCGATGACAAGGTGGTGCTGTTCGACGGCACCTGCCGCCTGTGCAACGGCTGGAGCCGCTTCCTTCTGCGGCACGACCGGGACCGTCGAATCAAGCTGTGCAGTGTGCAGTCCGCCGAGGGCCAGGCGATCCTCGACTGGTTCGGCCTGCCCACCGAATACTTCGACACCATGCTCTACGTCGATGGCTGCGAAGGTGCCGAGCGCAGCGACGCCTTTCTGCGGGTGATCGGCCAGTTGCCGGCGCCGTGGAACTGGCTGCGTGTGCTCTGGCTGATTCCCCGGCCGCTGCGCGACTGGGGCTACG
This sequence comes from Pseudomonas sp., assembly GCF_002796985.1. Classification (GTDB taxonomy): domain Bacteria; phylum Pseudomonadota; class Gammaproteobacteria; order Pseudomonadales; family Pseudomonadaceae; genus Pseudomonas. The sequence goes on from NZ_PEKX01000007.1 coordinate 433,995, forward strand.
ACCGCATCGCGCTGAACCGCTATCGTCTGTTCGGCCGCGAGGCTATCTGCCTGGTGCCGTCGCCGCAGTACCGTGGGCGTTTCCTCGGCAATGACTAGTGCGTCCATCGCGCGCCTGACGCTGGGCGTGGTGTTCCTCTACCACGGCCTGGTGCCCAAGCTGCTGTTCCTCAGCCCCGACGAAGTCCGGATGATCGAGGCCCACGACTGGCCACTCTCGACCCTGCGCATTGCCCAGGCTGCCGGCGCTGCCGAAATCGTCCTGGCGCTGTGCATTCTGTTGCTGCGCCGCAGCCAGTGGCCGTTGAGGATTGCCGCCGCGGCCCTGGTGGCCCTGCTGGTGGACGTGGCGTTGTTCTCGCCGGCGTTGCTGCTGGGCGCTTTCAACCCGGTCACGACCAATGTTGCCGCGCTGGCGCTGTGCCTGATTGCCCTGCAGGGCGAGCGGGGCGCGCGGCCGCCCCACTCGAACGCCGTGCGTTAGAAGGTCTTCGACACGCCGGCCACCACAGTGGCGGTGCAGACGTCCTTGTAACCGTTGTTGTTGAAGCATTCATTCTGCGAAAGGTCGGTGTCGATATAGCTCAGCGACCAGTCCAGCCCCACCAGCTCATGGCTCAACTTGACCTCCCACTCGTTGTAGCTGTCGCGCGTGTCGCCGCTGCCGGAGAGATAGAGCGGGTCCTTGGCGTCGTTGTGGCCAAAGCGCGTGCGCAGTTTGAATTCGGCCGGCAGCTCGGCGTTGTAGGCCAGGTAGCTGTAGAGGTTGCTGTTCTTCTCGCCGAAGTAGTTGGGGTAGTCGTTGCCGTAGTAGACCGCTGCCTCGAAGCCGTAGGCGTAGAGGATGGCGTACACGTCGCTCTGGTTGAACTCGCTGGACTTGGGGTAGGCGTACTTGACGTAGCCGAGGTCCAGGGCCACGTCGTCGTTGGCCTGCCAGTACCAGCCGGCGTAGTAGTCCACTTCCTGGCGGGTGTTGGTGTCGTAGCCGTAGTCGACGTTGGAGGTCCAGGCGCCTGCGTACAGGCCGCTGATGTGCTGCAGCGTGAGGCCGAACTGGGCGGCCGGGTCGCCCTGGGTCTGCGAGATGCCGCGGGTGCGATAGTCGCTGACCAGCGCAGTGTCGATCTGCAGGAGGAAGTCTTCGTTGAGCTCCACGGCCTGGGTTTGAGTGAGCGGTGCGCAGGCGAGCAGTGCGCCGAGGAGCCATTGCGGGCGGTTCATGCGGATGTCCCTTTGTTGTGATTGTCTGTGGGGCAGTCGAAAAATCCCGCACAGCACCGGCCCTCCCGGTCGACTCGGGAAGTGGCGGCAAGGGCTGGGCTGGCGGGTAAGGCGCCGGGGTGTTCGGCCCCGGCGCAGGAGCCCGGCTCCTTACAGAGCCGGCACGTCGTCGGCGCGGTAGACTTCGCGACCTTCGAAGAGGGTGCGGAGCACGCGGGCTTCCGCCAGTTGCTCGTTGGATACGTTGAACACGTCGCGGTCGAGCACGACCATGTCGGCCTGCTTGCCTGGAGCCAGGCTGCCGATCTGCTTATCCAGGCCGATGGCCTGCGCGGCGTTGCGGGTGTAGGCGTAGAACATGGTTTCGCGGTCGACGCCTTGCGCGGCGTTGAGCACACCCATCTCGCCCTTGCGGGTGATGGCCTGGTAGATGGCTTTCATCGGGTCCGGCGTGGACACCGGCCAGTCGCTGGCGCCGGCGATGGTGGCGCCGTTGTCCAGCAGCGACTTCGCCGGGTACATGCCGCGGTAGGCGTCGTCGGCGATGTAGGGCTTCACCAGCTCTTCCGTGTAGGTTTCCGCGGTGGCCCAGTCCAGCTGCATCGAGGCGATCACGCCCAGTTGCTTGAAGCGCGGGTAATCCTGCGCAGTGACCAGCTGCAGGTGGGTGATCGAGTGGGCGACACCGCTCTGGCGGTCCTTGCGCGCCTGCTCGATGCCATTGAGCGATTCACGCACCGCGCGGTCGCCGATGGCGTGGATATGCACCAGCCAGCCACGGGCATCGGCGGCGCTGACCAGCTCGCCGAAATGCTTCGGATCGATCAGCAGTTCGCCCGGCTTGTGGCTGTTCTTGTAGTCCTCCAGCAGGGCGGCGGACTGGGCCGGGAACTCGATCACGCCGTCGGCGAACACCTTGATGCCCGGCAGCGTCAGGTTGGGAATGCCCTGGAACTGCTGGCGGACCTTCTCGATGACGTCAAGATCGGCCGGAGTGCTCCTGGGGTTGACCACCTGCAGCGCGGCGACGTGGGCGGTGAGTTCACCGTCACGAGCCAGGTCGCGGTACACCGGCAATACGCCGACGCTCTTCTCGGTGGGCTTGATGTTGAACACTGCCTCGCCGGGCGCGCCGTTGGCGGCCGGGTCCATCCAGGCGGTGATGCCGAGGCTGTTGTTGAACTTCACCGCGGCGCGGCCGGCGCGGTCCATGGTCTGGGTGCTGGCGGCAGGCAGGGTCGCGGCCACCAGGTCGAAGCCCGAGTCCACCAGGAAGCCCGTGGGGTTGAAGTTCTTGTCGTGGGTGATGTTGCCCTGTTCCAGCGCGCTGAGTCCGCGTACGCGCTTGGCGTCGAGCTTGGCACGCTTGAGCATGGCGGTGTTGGCCCAGGCGGTGTGGTGGTCGCTGCCGATCAGGATCACCGGCACCTTCGCCCATTCGCCGTGGTTCAGGCGCTGGGCCAGGCCGTCGGCCTTGGACCAGTAGCTGGAGTTCATGCCGTTCATCACCACGACGTCACCGTTTTTCGCCTTGCCGCTATCGCGGTCCTGCTTCAGGCGGGTGACGAAGGCGTCGAGGTCCATCTCTTCATCCTGCAGGCTGGCAGAGATCAGCTCCAGGCCGCCGAAGATGGAGTGCGAGTGGCTGTCGATGAAACCGGGCATCAGCACCTTGCCGCCCAGGTCGACCTGCTTGCTGTCTTTGCCGGCGAGCTTGCGGATGTCCTCGTTGGAGCCCACCTGCAGAACCTTGCCGTCGGCGACCGCGACGGCCTGCTGCAGCGGCTGGCCTGGCTCGGCGGTGAAGACCTTGGCGTTGTACAGGACCAGGTCTGCGTCCTGTGCCTGAGCTTCAAAAGTGCCGAGTGCGATGGCGAGCGCCAGCGCGCCCTTGAGCATGCCGTGCATGACTTCCCCTTGCTTTTCGATGGATTATTGTTGGTCTGCGGCGCAGGCTAACGGCGTGACGGAAGTCGTGGAAGTCGCGAACGGGCATAACACTTGTGAAGGATTGGCACGAATGACGATGGACAGATTCAGCAGCCTGGCAATGTTCGTCGCCAGCGCCGAGACCGGCAGTTTCAGCCGCGCCGCTGAACAACTGGGCAAGACGCCCTCGGCGGTGACCAAGGCGGTCGGACAGCTGGAAATCGAGGTCGGCGCGCGGCTGTTCGAACGCACCACGCGCAGCATGTCGCTCACCGAAGCCGGCCAGCTCTACCTCGATGGCGCCCGCGAGGTGCTGGCGCGGATGCGCGAAACCACCGAGGAAATCGCCCAGCTGCAGCACAGCCTGCGCGGCGTGCTGCGCATCACCGGGCCGCTGATCGTCGGCCCGGTGTTCCTCGACCAGGCCTGCGCCGAATTCCTCGATCTGCACCCGGACGTGCGCTTGCAGGTGGACCTCTCCGACAGCTACCTCGACTTGCTCGACGGCCGCTACGACCTCGCCCTGCGCATGGGCAACAGCGACCTGCCAGGGCTGATCGCCCAACCGCTGGCCGAGAGCCGGATCGCCCTCTGCGCAGCACCGGCTTACCTGGCGCGGCGCGGCACGCCCCGGCACCCCAGCGAGATCGTCGACCACGACTGCCTGGTCTACCGCCACCCGGCGCTGGACGACCGCTGGTGGTTCGATGTGGAGGGCGAGCGCTTCTCCACTGCGCGCAACGGCCGCCTGAACAGCGACAACCAGGCCGTGCTGCTCACCGCCTGCCTGGCCGGACACGGCCTGCTGCCGTGCCCGCGCTGGAGTGTGCTGGAGCATTTGCGCAGCGGACGGCTGGTGACGGTACTGGATAGTTTCTTCTTCGAGCCGGACACCTTCGGCGCGCAGATTCTCGCGGTGTACCCGAGCAACCGCCGGGCGACGCGCAAGATCCACGCGTTCATCGAGCATCTGCGCGACTACCTGCGGCGCGACGGCATCCTTTAAGGGCTAGAGCAACGCCCCGGCCCAAGCTGACACCAGCAGCAGGAGCGCCATCAACTGGTTGAGCCGCTGCAGCTGCCGGGGCGAGAGCAGGCGTTGGCTGCCGATTCCCAGGCCAGCCCAGACCGCTGTGCAGGGAATCGACACGAGGAAGAACAGCAGCGACAGCAGTTGCACGCGGTCCAGCCGATCGACGCCGTGCCCGGCGTACACGCTGATCACCGCCAGCGCCATCATCCAGGTCTTGGGGTTGACCAGTTGCAGTGCGGCGGCGCCGAGCGCGCCCAGGCGTGCGGCGTCGGTATCGCGCGCAAGGTCGGTTGGCGGGCTGCGGAAGATCTGCCACGCCAGCCAACTCAGCCAGAGCACGCCGACTACGCTCATCGCCTGCTGTAAGCGCGGCAGGCTGGTCAGCACTTCGCCCAGCCCGCTGCCTACGGCCAGCACCAGCGCGGCGGCGGCAGCACAGCCGCCGAACATGATCGGCAACGCGGCACTCCAGCCGAAGCGCGCGCTGTTGCTGAAGATCAGCAGGTTGGTCGGGCCGGGCGTGATCGAGGCGACGAAGGCGAAGAGGAGGAAGGGCAGCCATTGGCCGAGCTGCGAGAGGTGCATGGCGGGAACTCCGGTGAATCCGTGGGAGCCCATCTTCGCCAGCGCGGCAGGCTCAGTCTGGAAGCTTTGAGCAACGCTTGCGGTAGTAGGCGGGCGTTACCCCATAGGCGCGGCGAAACCAGCGGCCGAGGTGGCTCTGGTCGGCGAAGCCAAGGTCGGCGGCGATATCCGCCGGTGCCAGGCCGCGACCGAGCAACTGCCGCGCGCGGGCCAGGCGCAGCTGGATCAGGTAGGCGTGGGGCGGCAGGCCGAAGGCCTGCTTGAACGCGCGGGTCAGGCGGAAGCGATCGCAGCCGCAGGCCTGGGCCAGGTCATCGAGGCCGATGTCGGCGGTCAGGTTGGCGTGCAGGTAGTCCCGCGCACGCTGCGCCACCAGCGGCAGGTGTACTGGCGTGGTGCTGCGCTGGCGCCAGTGCAGGTGGCGGGTCATGCCGTCGAGCAGGTCGTCGATGGCGCTCTGGCGGACGATCTTCAGGTCGTTGCCGTGCACCGCCTGGAAGGCGTTGTCGATGCGTCTCGCCAGTCGCGGGTCGTCGATCAGCAACTCGGGCACGGCCAGTTGGCAGTTGCCGGGTGCCTCTTCGAAGAGGGTGCCGATCTCGCGTTCCAGCCAGGGTGCGTCGAGGTACAGGGTGCGGTAGGTGAAGCCGCCTTCGGTGGGCGCTTCGCCGTCGTGGATGTCGCCGGGCTCGAGGAAGAACACCTGGCCGGTGGTGCTGACGTAGCGCTGGTTGCGGCTGCGGAACTGCTGCACACCGGATTCGGTGTAGCCGATCAGGTAGCTGTCGTGCCAGTGCGGGTCGTAGGCGTGGCCCTTGAAGTGCGCGCGCAGGCTCTGGATGCCGGTGTCGGCGTCCTGCAGCAGGTCGATCCAGTTGTCTTTGTGCATGGGCCGCCTCCGCACCGCTTGCCCGGTCGGCCAGCATAACGCGCGTGGGGTGGCTGTCTGGAAGATTCGTGCAGCCATCGAGCCGATGGCCGCACGATCCGGGGGAGGGTCAGCTGGCGGCGGCCTCGAAGCTGTCGCTGCGCGCCATGCGCCACATGCGCTCGTAGAACTCGCCCTCGATGTTGCCCGAGAGCAGTTCACCGGGTTTGAGGAAGTAGTGCAGGTGCGAGAACAGACGAATCTCGGTGGCCGAGATGCGCCGCACCAGGTGCTTGGCTTCCAGCTGCGACGGGTGCTGGATGCCGGCGGCGGCGATCATCTCGGCCAGGCCTTTGAGCGTGTTGCGGTGGAAGTGGTAGACGCGCTCGGCCTTGTCCGGCACCACCAGGGCGCGCTGGCGCAGCGGGTCCTGGGTGGCCACGCCGGTGGGGCATTTGTTGGTGTGGCAACTCTGGCTCTGGATGCAGCCGATGGCGAACATGAAGCCGCGTGCCGAGTTGGCCCAGTCGGCGCCCATGGCCAGTACGCTGGCAATGTCGAAGGCGCTGACGATCTTGCCGCTGGCGCCGATGCGGATCTTGTCGCGCAGGCCCAGCCCGACCAGGGTGTTGTGCACGAACAGCAGGCCCTCGCGCATCGGCAGGCCCATGTGGTCGGTGAACTCCAGGGGCGCGGCGCCGGTGCCGCCTTCCTTGCCGTCGACGACGATGAAGTCGGGGAGGATGCCGGTCTCATGCATGGCCTTGGCGATGCCCATGAATTCCCACGGGTGGCCGATGCACAGCTTGAAGCCCACCGGCTTGCCGCCGGAAAGCTCGCGCAGTTGGACGATGAAGTCGAGCAAACCGTGGGGCGAGTCGAAGGCGCTGTGGGAGGAGGGCGAGATGCAGTCCTGGCCCATGGGCACGCCACGGGTGGCGGCGATTTCCGGGGTCACCTTGTGCTTGGGCAGGATGCCGCCGTGGCCGGGCTTGGCGCCCTGGCTGAGCTTGATCTCGATCATCTTCACCTGCGGGTCGACCGCCTGCTTGGCGAAGCGCTCGGGGCTGAAGGTGCCGTCGTCGTTGCGGCAGCCGAAGTAGCCGCTGCCCAGTTCCCAGGTCAGGTCGCCGCCGTATTCGCGGTGGTAGGGGCTGATGCTGCCCTCGCCGGTGTCATGGATGAAACCGCCCAGCTTGGCGCCCTTGTTCAGCGCGCGGATGGCGTTGGCGCTGAGCGAGCCGAAGCTCATCGCCGAGATGTTGAACACCGAGATGGAGTAGGGCTGCTGGCACGCCGGGCCGCCGACGCTGACGCGGAAAGTGCAGGGGTCGGCCACCGGCGCCGGGCGGATGGAGTGGGCGATGAACTCGAAGCCCGACTGGTAGACATCGATCAGGGTGCCGAAGGGTTTGTCGGCGGTTTCGTTCTTCGCCCGCGAGTAAACCAGGGCGCGCTGGGCGCGGGAGAAGGGCAGGGCCTCCTGGTCGCCTTCGAGCAGGTACTGGCGGATTTCCGGGCGGATGGCTTCCACCAGGTAGCGGATGTTGCCCAGGATCGGGTAGTTGCGCCTGACGGCGTGGCGCTCCTGCTGCAGGTCGAGGACCCCGAGCACGCTCAGGGCAAAGGTCAGCAGGGTGAAGGGCCACACCCAGTCATGCCCGAGGAAGGGCAGGCTGAACACGGTGAACAGGACGCAGGCGGCGAAAAAGGCATAGCGACTTAACAGCGACAGGTTCATGGAGTCTCCAGTCGTCGGGCTTCGATCACGGTAAGGTTGGCCAAAAGGGCCGCCACAGAGCATGGCAGGCATTGCGCGAACGTGCCCGGGCGAACGTCAATGCGGCGGACTTTCGGAAGATTTTCTAGTGGTGGTGGGCATCGACGGTAGCCCGAAGCGGGATGAAAAGAAAGCTAGCTAACGATTTTCCCGGGGGCTGAGAAAGCTTGTTTCGGGCGGTGCAAGGAATCTCGTGTCTGGGATGTTCGCGAGCAAGCTCGCTCCTACAGGCCTGACTGTGGTGCGCTCTTCGTAGGACCGAGGGGGACGCCTGGTCCTTGCTCGCGAACCTGCATTCGCTCCAGCTAGCAGGCAATCACATTGACCGCCAGCCCGCCCTTCGCCGTCTCCTTGTACTTGTCCATCATGTCGCGCCCGGTATCGCGCAGGGTGTCGATGGCCTTGTCCAACGAAACCAGGTGCTGGCCATCACCGCGCAGGGCGAGCTGGGCGGCATTGATGGCCTTGAGCGAGGCCATGGCGTTGCGTTCGATGCAGGGCACCTGGACCAGCCCGGCCACTGGGTCGCAGGTCAGGCCGAGGTTATGCTCCAGGCCGATCTCGGCGGCGTTCTCCACCTGTTCCAGGCTGCCACCAAGGACTTCCGCCAGGCCGCCGGCAGCCATGGCGCAGGCCGAGCCGACTTCCCCCTGGCAGCCGACTTCGGCGCCGGAGATGGAGGCGTTGAGCTTGCACAGGATGCCGATGGCGGCGGCGGTCAGCAGGTAGCGTTCGATGCCGTCGGCGTTGGCATTGCCGTCGTAGCGCGCGTAGTAGTGCAGCACCGCCGGGACTATGCCGGCGGCGCCATTGGTGGGTGCTGTGACGACGCGTCCACCGGCGGCGTTTTCCTCGTTCACGGCCAGCGCCCAGAGGTCGACCCAATCCAGAGCGCCGAGGGTGGTGGCGATCAGATTGCCACTGTCCGCTTCATTGAGCCGGCGGAACAACATGGGCGCGCGGCGTCGCACCTTGAGGCCGCCAGGCAGCGTGCCTTCGGTTTCCAGGCCTCGGTTCACGCAGGCCTGCATTTCTTCCCAGATATGCGCAAGGCCCGCGTGGATTTCCGCGTCACTGCGCAGCGTGCGTTCGTTGGCCCACATCAGGTCGCTGATGCGCCGGAAGCCCTGCTCGTGGCACAGACGCAGCAGTTCCTCGGCGCTGTGGAAGGGGTAGGGCATGGGGCTGCCCGGCAGGGCGCGGTCGGTGTTGAAGTCCGCTGCATCTACCACGAAGCCGCCGCCGACCGAATAACAGACGCGCTCGGCCAGCAGCTCGCCGTTGTCGTCCAACGCCCGCAGGTGCAGGCCGTTGGGGTGGGCCGGCAGGCTGTCGTCGTGGAAGACCAGTTGGCGCGCCGGGTCGAAGTCGATCTCCTGCACGCCGCCCAGTCGCAGACGATGGCGCAGCAGGATGTCGTCCACTTGTGGGGCGAGGGCGGCGGGGTCGGCTTCGGCCGGGTCGATGCCGAGCAGACCGATCAGGCAGGCGCGGTCAGTGGCGTGGCCCTTGCCGGTGGCGCTGAGGGAACCGTAGAGGTGGACCTCCACGGTGCTGGTGCGCGGCAGCAGATCGTCGTCGCGCAGGCGGTCGGCAAACTCGCGGGTGGCGCGCATCGGCCCGACGGTGTGGGAGCTGGATGGCCCGACGCCGGGCTTGAACATGTCGAAGACGCTGAGGCTCATGGGGTTTCCTCCTGTCCTCCAGCATGGACCCGCGCGGCCGCGAATGCTCACCGGCCGCTCGACGGCTGGGCGTTTTTTATGGGGAAGACCGGAGCGAAGGGTGACCTATCGCGGACGAAGTCCGCTCCTACGGTGCGGGAGGCATCGCTCTTGTAGGAGCGGATTCATCCGCGATGGCTCGACGCGGACACCGAGGCCGGCGGCGTCAGCCCGTAGGGCGAATAACGCGCAGCGTTATCCGCCGCGATGGGTATCGCTGCGCTCCACGCCATCCTACGAAAGTGGAGTCACCCCTGCGCCTGGAGGAACAGCGAGAACAGCTCCGACTGCGATTTGATCCCCAGCTTGGCGTACATGTGCTTGCGGTGGACCTTCACCGTCTCGGTGGAGATTGCCAGTTTGCGGGCGATTTCCTTGCTCGAGCAGCCGCTGAGCATCAACCGGCCGACTTCCAGTTCGCGCGCGGTGAGCGGGGTTTCCATCTGCTGGGCGGTGGATTCCAGACGATTCTGCCAGCGCGGCGGCGGGGGCGCTTCCTGCACTTCGCGCTCGAAGGCCATGCGTTGGCGCATCAGCCCGGCGACCCAGGGCTGCACCAGGGCGAGCAGGGCGATCTGCTGCGGGGTGAAGCGGCCCTTGCTGCCCACCGAGCAGCACAGGGTGCGTTCGCTATCGAGCTGCACGTTGATCTGCACTTCGTCGGCGACCACGTTGAGGCTGAAGTAGCGCTGGTAGTAGTCGGTCTGCTCGAACATCTCCGGCGCCACGTCGTCCAGGCGGAACAGTCCGCTGGCGGGCGCCTCGCGGCTGGCGATGTAGAAAGGGTCGAGCAGATAGAGGCCTTTGAGGTAATCCTGGAACAGCGAATCGGGGCCGCCGTCCTCGCCCGGGCATTCGGCGAACACCTGCGGGCGGCCGTCACTGAAGAGCAGCACGACCCAGCTGTCGAAGGGTACATACTGGCCCAGCAGGCGCACCAGCGAGGTCCAGAAGGTCGGCTTGTCCAGTGCCTCGATCAGCTGCCCGACCGAGCGGTGCCAGGCGATATCCTGAAGGGAAAGGCTCATGACTCTACCCCCGATGGGTTACCACGCGGGCGTAATTACCCGGTGATGGCATGCCCGGCATACTCGGTGAATGCCTTGAGCCGGCGCGGTGCGCATTCTGACTCTTTTGCGCCGCGCGGTCACTGAAACACAAGAATCCGAGGAAGCCTCATGAAAGTAGAACTCGTCCAGCTCGCCGGCCGTGATGGCGATGTGGCCTGGAACCTGGCCCGCACCCTGGAGGCCATCCATGCCTGCGCCGACGACACCCGGCTGGTGGTATTCCCCGAGACTCAACTGACCGGCTTCCCCACCGAGGCGAACATCGCCGCCATCGCCGAGCCGGTGGACGGCCCCAGCGTGCAGGCCGTGCAGCGCGCCGCGCGGGAGAAGAACATCGCTGTCACCGTGGGCTTCGCCGAAGCCGCCGATGGGCGCTTCTACAACACCACGCTGTTGATCACTCCCGAAGGTATCGCCCTGAAGTACCGCAAGACGCACCTGTGGGCGTCGGACCGCGGCATCTTCACCCCCGGCGACCGCTACGTCACTTGCCTGTGGAACGGCATCCGCGTCGGCATCGTGATCTGCTTCGACATCGAGTTCCCCGAATCCGCCCGCGCCCTGGGTCAGCTGGGTGCCGAGCTGATCCTCGTGACCAACGGCAACATGGACCCCTACGGCCCGACGCATCGCACCGCGATCATGGGGCGCGCCATGGAAAACCAGGCCTACGCGGTGATGGTCAACCGCGTCGGCGCAGGCGATGACGACTTGGTGTTCGCCGGCGGCAGCGCCGTGGTCGACCCCTACGGCCAACTGATCGTCGAGGCCGGCCGCGAAGAGTGCCGGCAGATCGTCGAGCTGGACTTCGAGCGCCTGGCGCAATCGCGCCGCGACTACAGCTACCTGGCCGAGCGCCGCTTCGTCCTGCCCGGCGAGATGCGCGAGCACGAAGGCGGCCTGCGCGAGCTGATCATTCCCGCCTGATTCCCTTCCGGCTTGCCATGAGCCGGGGCGCAGGGCCGCGCCAGCGAAGCGATTCTCCATCAACGACGGGTGCCCTGAGCGCCCGCGAGGCTTGCGGGTGAGCGCAAGCCAGCAACTTTGCACTGCCATAACAACCACAACGCGGAGTAAGCAGTAATGGCTCGATTGAAACGAACCCTGACGCTGGGTTCGGTGGTGCTGTTCGGCATCGCCTACATGACCCCGATCATCGTCCTCGGCACCTTCGGTATCCTCGCCGACGTCACCCGCGGCGTAGTCCCCTCGGCCTACCTCGTCGCCTCCGTGGCCATGCTCTTCACCGCGCTCAGTTATGGGCGCATGGCCGCTGCCTTCCCGGTCGCCGGCTCTGCCTACACCTATGTGCGCAAGTCGATCAGCCCGAAGCTGGGTTTCCTCGCCGGCTGGGCCGTTCTTCTGGACTACCTGTTCCTGCCCATGGCCATCTGGCTGATCGGCGCGGCCTACCTGCACTCGGCCTTCCCGGCCGTGCCCCAGGCCCTGTGGGTGCTGGCGTTCATCGGCGTGACCACCGCAATCAACGTGGTCGGCCTGCGCCTGGCGAAGAACATCAACGGCGTGTTGATGCTGGTGCAGTTCCTCGTGCTGATTGCCTTCGTCGGCCTGGCCATCCACTACATCATGGGTGACGGCAGCCGGCCGCTGTGGACCCTGGAGCCGTTCCTCAAGGAAGGCACCCAGCTGCCGCTGATCATGGGCGGCGCGGCCATCGCCTGTTACTCCTTCCTGGGTTTCGACGCGGTCAGCACTCTGACCGAAGAAACCCACGAACCGCGCAAGACCATTCCGCGCGCGATCCTGCTGATCACCCTGATCGGTGGCGGCATCTTCATCGCCGCCAGCTACTTCGTACAGCTGGCGCACCCGTCGGTGGAGTTCCAGAACGCCGATTCCGCCGCCTACGAAATTGCCCGCAACATCGGCGGTGACGTATTCGTCAGCTTCTTCCTGATCGGCCTGATCGTCGGCCAGTTCACCTCCGGCCTGTCGGCCCAGGCCAGCGCCTCGCGCCTGCTGTTTGCCATGGGTCGCGACGGCGTGCTGCCACGGCCGTTCTTCGGGCGCATCAGCAAGCGCTTCGAAACCCCGGTGAACAGCATCGTGCTGTGCGGCGTGGTGGCCCTGCTGGCGCTGCACATGGACGTCACCACCTCCACCTCGTTCATCAACTTCGGCGCCTTCCTGGCTTTCAGCCTGGTGAACCTCTCGGTGATCTTCCACTACTACCTGAACGCCGAGCGCCGCGGCCTGCGCGAACTGGTGCTGTTCCTGCTGTTCCCGCTGATCGGCCTGCTCGCCGACCTGTGGCTGATGGTCAGCCTCGACCACCGGGCGATCTGGCTCGGCGCTACCTGGCTGGTGCTCGGCGTGATCTACCTGGCGGTGATCACCAGCGGCTTCCGCCAGCAACCACCGGAGATGCATTTCGAGGAGGCGTGAGCCCCGCGCGGGGCTATGCTGGGGACTCCGAGCCGTGATGCACGAGGAGATCCCGCCATGCCCCGCCTCACCCTCTACCATTCGCCCCAGACACGCTCCAGCGGCACCCTGGTACTGCTGGAGGAACTGGGCGCCGAGTACGACCTCGAACTGATCAACATGAAGGCCGGCGACCAGCGCAAGCCGGCCTACCTGGCGGTCAACCCGCTGGGCAAGGTCCCGGCGATCCGCATGGGCGAATCCCTGGTCACCGAACAGGGCGCCATCTTCATCTACCTGGCCGATCTCTTTCCCCGAGCGAACCTGGCCCCTGCCCTCGATGACCCGCTGCGCGGGCCGTATTTACGCTGGCTGGTGTTCTATGGCTCAAGCTTCGAACCGGCCATCGTCGACCGCGCCCTGAATCGCGACCCCGCGCCGCCTGGCATGAGCCCCTACGGTGATTTTGACAGCGTGATGCGCGCCATCGCCGAACAGTTGGAAGCGGGCCCCTACCTGCTGGGGAGCCGCATGACTGCCGCCGATGTCCTGTGGGGGGCTGCGCTGCGCTGGACCATTGGTTTTGGCGTGGTACCCAAGCTGCCGGTGTTCGAGCGCTATGTGGAGCTGGTGACCTCGCGTCCTGCCTTCACCCGTGTGTGGGAGCGTGATACGCACTGGGCGGAGGAGCACGCCAAGGTGGCGGAGGAAAAAGCCCCCTGAGTCCTGGCGAAGTACCGGGATAGAGCCATAGAACGGTTTCAGGCGAGCGCGGTGCTTCTGGAGCGTTTTGCGGATTCAGTCGCATGTCGTGTGGGAATATTCGTTTCTTCGCGTGGCTTTATTTCCCAGCGAAAGTCGCTGGTCAATGATTGCCCCAACGCCGCGTACCCCCATCACACGGCGCCGCTGGAACCATAAGATCCTCACAACGTCTTGATCGTGTCCCCATGGCCCATCCGCAAGGATGGGCCTTTTTTCTGGGCTTCAACGACGGACGAGCTGGCGCACCAGGCCGAAGAAAGTCGCCGTCCAGGCGGCCAGGGCGACGTAGGCGATCATCTGGATGGCCGGCAGGAACACCTGCTGATGCACCAGCGGCAGGAAGTTGAACGAGGCGACGCAGAACATCCCCAGTGGGAACACCACGGCCCAGTTCTGCAGGTCGTAATGGATGCCGATGCCGTAACGCACTCGATGGGTGACGAACACCAGCACGAGAAACGGAATCCACCAACAGGCGAAGGCGCCGACGAAGACTGACAGGCCGAGGATGAAGGGCGCGAGCGACTGGATCAGAGCGCTGTCGGCCCCCGCGGTCAGCAGGCGCGCGCCGGCCAGCGTGGAGATTGCCAGGGCGCCCATGTTGATCCAGTAGGACGGCGACAGCTCCCCGGCCTCCAGGTCGAGGAACAGCCAGCGGTAGAGGATCTGCGACATGATCAGCACGTACAGCATGATGCCGACCATGTAGGCCGCCACGCAGACGAAGAGGATCAGCTCCGGATCGGCAAAGCGCTGCGCCAGGTAGCTGCCGAGCACGCAGACCGAGGCACTGGACACCGTGCACAGCAGCCAGGTGCCGTTCAGGCCCTGTTCCAGCGTGGGCTTGTGCTGGGTAAGGGTGACGCCGGCGAGCATCGCGTACATGCACAGCAGCCACAGCGGCCCGGCAAACAGCCACAGTGCGTGGGCGATGACGGGCAGGTCGGCCAGCAGGATGAATTGCACACCGAGCACGTTGGTGCCTGCGACCAGCGTGAGGAAGCCCGGCCCGCGTGCGTGGTGGGTGAGGTCCTGCCACATCAGCTGCGGATAGCGGGCCAGACGATAAAGGCTGCACGAGAGGCACAGCGCGTACTGCAGGATGTTGAGGTAGAACAGGCCGAGGGCTACCGGTTGCAAGCCGATCAGGTGGCAGGCCAGGGATACGATGCCGGTCGCCATGACCAGCGAAAAGTAGCTTGGCGGAAAGTCCTTGAGCACCGGGCTTCTCCAGAAGTTGGGTGGCTTTCCTTATAGCGGTGCTCTCGCCAGGCGCCAGCGTTGGTGTGGTGTCGGCGTTGCGCGGAGGCCACTCTGCGAAGAGCGCCCGGTGTCAGATCAATGTTTTGCCGCGCTCACGCCTTCCAGGGTGGCGAAGGAAGTGTCCTTCGCGGTCAGCAGGAAATCGCGCATGAACGGCGCATCCAGCATGTCGGCGCGGATGGCGGCGAAAAGGGTGCAGTACAGGCCTTTCTCGCCCAGGCGCTTGGCGGTCACGTAGCCGCGCGAGCTGTATTCGTGCAGCGCCCAGTTGGGCAGGCTGCAGACGCCCCGCCCCGAGGCCACCAACTGCATCATCATCACGGTCAGCTCCGAGGTGCGCACTTGTGCCGGTTCGATGTCGGCGGGCTCGAGGAAGCGGGTGAAGATGTCCAGGCGATCGCGCTCGATGGGGTAGGTGATCAACGTCAGGTTGGCCAGGTCTTCCGGGACGATGCAGGACTTGCCGGCCAGCGCATGGTGGTTGTCCACCGCCAGCAGCGCTTCATAGGTGAACAGCGGGACGTAGGTGATGCCGGTCATGTCCACCGGGTCGGAGGTCACCACCAGATCCAGGTCACCGCGGGCCAGTGCTGGCAGCGGGGCGAAGGAGAAGCCGGAGGCGAGGTCCAGCTCCACTTCCGGCCAGGCATCGCGGAACTGGTCGATGGTCGGCATCAGCCACTGGAAGCAGCTGTGGCACTCGATGGCCATGTGCAGGCGGCCGGCGGTACCGCCGGCCAGGCGCGCCAGGTCGCGCTCGGCGCCGCGCAACTGCGGCAGCACGGCGTCTGCCAGTTGCAGCAGGCGCAGGCCGGCGCTGGTGAAGCGCACCGGTTTGGTCTTGCGGATGAACAGCGACAGGCCGAGGCGCTCCTCCAGTTCCTTGAACTGGTGGGACAGGGCGGACTGCGTGAGGTGCAGGCGCTCGGCGGCCTCCACCAGACTGTCGGCTTCGCGCAGGGCATGCAGGGTTTTCAGGTGACGGAGTTCAAGCATGGCGCGGCCTCGCCTCAGTATGAGGAAATCTTGATGAAACGACGGATCAGTTGAGCTGGGTTCATGATAAGCCGGCCGCTGGCGCTTCACCAGCGCGACTTGATCCGCCCGAATCTCACCAGCTCAGGTAGAACATGCCCTTGGCCAGCAGGACGATGAGCACCACGTGGATGAACACGCTGTAGTGGATGCGCCGGGAGCGCTGGCCGGTCATGCGTCCTACACGGAAGGAGTACATGGCGAAGATGAAATGGCCGAGGACGCTGGTGGCCAGCAGCAGCTTGAGGCTGAGCAGGGTGGCGAAGGGCGACGCCAGCGGATCGGCCAGCAGCGGCGCATAACGCAGGTGCAGCATGCTCAGGCCGCTACCGAACAGGGTCAGGATCACCCAGGGCATCACCCGGCGCAGGCGACGGCCCAGCGCACCCTCCACCATTTTCATCGCCCGCGCCGGCACATGGCGGTGGATGCTTTCCAGGATCAGCACTTCGAAGAACACCGTGCCGACGAACATGATCGCGGCGAACAGGTGCAGCACCAGCAGGATGGGGTAGGCCATGGCGGAACTTCCGAGCGGGGGGTTCCTATCTTCGCGAGTGTTGGGGCTGATTGCCCTTGATCCCTGTCATGGGAAGCATGGGAAGAACCGTTGGTGACCGCTCAGCGCCTTTCATCAAACTGTCACGGACCTGTGGCAGAGCGAACGACGGAAATTCATCAGAATCGCTCCCAACTGGGGTTTTGCGTTCCGGATTTTCATTCATGCGTGCTTTTCTGCTGGCAGTCGCTCTTTGCTGCAGCCTGTCCTCTCTCTCTATTGCCAATCAGGCCGTTGCCGCGGATCGCTGCGATGCGCGGGTGCCGACCGAACTGGTCGACCTGGGCGACGTGCGCCTGGCCTATCAGAGCATCGGCCGTCCGCAGGACCCGACGCTGCTGCTGGTCATGGGCCTGGGCGGGCAACTGATCCACTGGCCTGACGAAGTGGTCGAGGCGCTCTGCCAACAGGGCTTCCGGGTGATCCGCTACGACAATCGCGATGTCGGCCTGTCGTCCTGGCGGGTTCCGACGCCCAGCGGCAACCTGACCTACGAAGTCATTCGCTATCGCCTCGGCCTGCCCGTGAGTGCGCCCTACAGCCTGACCGACATGGCCGGCGATGCGCTGCACCTGCTGGATGCCTTGCACGTAGAACGCGCCCACGTGCTGGGCGCGAGCATGGGCGGGATGATTGCCCAGCACGTGGCTGACATGGCGCCCGCGCGGGTGATCAGCCTGACCCTGGTGATGACCAGCTCCGGCGCCGAAGGCCTGCCGGCTCCCAGTGAATCGCTGCTGCGCCTGCTCGCCCGGCGCGAAGCGGCCAGCCGTGAACGGGCCATCGAGCAACAGGCCGACCTGCTGGCCGCGCTCGGTAGCCCGGAAGTGCGTGACGACCGTCAGCAATTGCTGGAGCAGGCGGCGCGCTCCTACGACCGCGCCTTCAACCCCGAAGGCGTGCAGCGGCAGATGCTGGCGATCCTCGCCGAACCGAGCCGCGTAGAGCTGCTCAACCGCCTGAACGTGCCGACCCTGGTGGTCCACGGCACCGCCGACCCGCTGCTGCCAGTCATGCATGGTGTGCACGTAGCGGCGCACGTGCGCGGCTCGGTGCTCAAGCTGATCCCCGGCATGGCGCACCGCTTCCAGGAAGACTTCAAGGAGCCGCTGCTGGGTGCGGTGCTGCCGTACCTGCGCGAACATCAGGGCGGCGGGCACGTCGCGCAGCTCTGACGCGAAGCGTCACCCTCTGGGCTTCAGTGCAAGCGCACCCAGACGAACACCAGCAACGATGCGGCCACCAGCCAGGCGAGTGCAGCCATTGCCAGCGACAGTTCCAGGCGTAGGCGATCCACCATCAGGTAGAGCGCGGCGAGGTAGACGAAGTAGGGGATGATCGACCACATGCCGAACAGGATGGTGGTCTTCAGGTCGTCCAGCGAACGGCCCTTGCCGACGATGTAGTGGGCGATCAGGGCGAAGGTGGGGAACAGCGGCACCAGGCCTGCGATGTAGTAATTGCGCGTCTTCGACAGCGCGGCGAGGATCAGCACCACGCCGGCGCCGATAGTTGCCTTGAGGATCAGGTCCACGTCTTTCTCTATGCGGTGACTCCACCGGGGCAGTGGCGTCGGGGGATTGTCGGTGGAGTATCCGCAAGAGTGGCTACTGGCTCCAAGTCGACCTTCAGGCGACTTGCGTACTGGGCTCCAGCGGGCTTTCGCTGCTGAGGAACTGCTCCAGGCGCTCGCGCTGCCGGGCATTGAGGAACAGGCCGAGCTTGGTGCGGCGCCAGAGGATGTCGTCGGCGTCGCGCGCCCATTCCTGGTGAACCAGGTATTCCACTTCCCGCGCATAGAGTCCGGCGCCCAGGTGTTCGCCCAGCTCGCTGAGGTTGTGCGCGCCGTCGAGCACTTTCCAGATGCGGCTGCCGTAAGTGCTGGCCCAGCGCCGGGCGAGGGCCGGGTCGAGCTGGCGCAGGCGGTCCATGAGCTGGACGGCCAGGTCGTCCACGCAGGTCATGGCTTCACCACCGGGAAGCGGGGCGCTGGCGGTCCAGCTGGCTTTCATCACGCCGGCGAAGTGCGGCGCCAGTTGCTCCAGCGCGGCCTCGGCGAGCTTGCGGTAGGTCGTCAGCTTGCCGCCGAACACCGACAGCAGCGGCGCTTCGCCGGGGGTATTGTCCAGCGCCAGGGTGTAGTCGCGGGTGACGGCGGAGGGATCGTCGGACTCGTCGTCGCACAGCGGGCGCACGCCGGAGAAGCTGCGCAGGATGTCCTCGCGGCCCAGTTGATGCTTGAAGTGCGCGTTGACCACGTCGAGCAGGTAGTCGGTTTCTTCTTCGCTGATGCTGATCTTCGCCGGGTCGCCCTGGTATTCGCGGTCGGTGGTGCCGATCAGGGTGAACTGGCGCAGGTAGGGAATGGCGAAGACGATGCGCCGATCTTCGTTCTGCAGGATGTAGGCGTGCTCGCCTTCGTAGAGGCGCGGCACGATCAGGTGGCTGCCCTGGATCAGGCGGATGCCATAGGGCGGTTTCTGCCGCAGTTCCTCGCGCAGAAAGCGGTCGACCCAGGGGCCGGCAGCGTTGACCAGGGCGCGGGCGCGCACCGAGTACAGGCTGCCGTCGCGGCGTTCCAGGTGCAGGTGCCACAGGCCCTTGCTGCGCCGGGCGCTGACACAACGGGTCCGCGGGTGTACATGGGCGCCATTTTCGCGGGCAGCCATGGCGTTGAGAACCACCAGGCGCGCGTCATCCACGGAGCAATCGGAATATTCGAAGCCGCGGGTGATCTCGGCCTTCAGCGGGCTGCCCTGGTCAAAGCGCACCCCGCGGGAGGCCGGCAGCTTCTCGCGCTTGCCCAGGTGGTCATAGAGGAACAGGCCGGCGCGGATCATCCAGGCCGGGCGCAGGTGCGGGCGGTGTGGCAGCACGAAGCGCAGCGGGTGGACGATGTGCGGGGCCTTGGCCAGCAGCACTTCGCGCTCGGCGAGGGCTTCGCGGACCAGGCGGAATTCGTAGTGTTCCAGGTAGCGCAGGCCGCCGTGGATCAGCTTGCTGCTGGCGGAGGAGGTGTGGGCGGCGAGGTCGTGCTGTTCGCAAAGGAACACCGACAGCCCACGCCCGGCGGCGTCCGCCGCAATCCCCGCGCCGTTGATGCCACCGCCGACGACGGCCAGGTCATAGACTTCGGCCAGGGGCGCGTGGCGCTTGCTGGTTGGGTTCATGGGGGCCGCCTGGAAGAGTGAATGTGAATATTTTGATGTTCGTTTTCGAAAATATACTAGTTCAATGAATGAAATATGACCAGCCTTCGGCGCGATTTCGCGCAGGCTTTCGTCTGAATGTTCGAAAATGAATATTTTGGGCGGCGTTACGCTCAGACCAGCTCGAGCTGGACCTTGTGCTGGTGCATCAGGCGCACCACGGCGGCGGGCGGCGGGTTGTCGGTGAACACCCGGCTGACCAGGGAGATCGGCCCCAGGCGCACCATGGCGTTGCGTCCGAACTTGCTGGAGTCGGCGGCGAGGAACACCTGCCGGGCGTTGTCGATGATGGCGCGGGAGACGCGCACTTCCTGGTAGTCGAAGTCCAGCAGGCTGCCGTCTTCGTCGATGCCGCTGATGCCGACCACGGCGAAGTCGACGCGAAACTGTTCGATGAAGTCCACCGCCGCTTGCCCGACCACTCCACCGTCGCCACGCACAGTGCCGCCGGCGATCAGCACTTCGAAGTCGTCCTTGCCGGCGAGGATGCTGGCGACGTGCAGGTTGTTGGTGATGACCTTGAGGTTGCGGTGGCCGAGCAGGGCGCGGGCGATGGCTTCGGTGGTGGTGCCGATGTTGATGAACAGCGAGGCGTTGTCCGGGATGTGCGCGGCGATGGCCTCGGCGATGCGCTGCTTCTCGTCGCGCATCTGGTCGGAGCGGGTGTTGTAGGCGGTGTTCTCGATGCTCGAATCCCAGGCCGCGCCGCCGTGGTAGCGGCGCAACAGGTTCTGTTCGGCGAGCTGGTTGATGTCGCGGCGGATGGTCTGCGGGGTCACGGCGAACTGCTGGGCGAGCTCTTCGATGCTCAGGTAGCCGCGTTCGCGGACCAGGTCGAGGATGCTTTGCTGTCGGGGTGGCAGGTTCATGCGCTGTGCTCGTGCGGACGGGCGAAGGGGCAAGGATGCCGGAGTGGGGGCCTTGCTGTCATGCGGTGCGGGGTGTACCTGTAGGAGCGAGCTTGCTCGCGAACCGCCGGATGACGCGGTGCCAAGCGAGGTTCGCGAGCAAGCTCGCTCCTACGAAAAGCTCAATGGCGCCAGTCCGTAGGATGGGGGAGCTTGCGATACCCATCAGCATTGCTCGCATGAACATCGATGGGTATCGCTTCGCTCCACGCCATCCTACCGTGCCGAATACGTCAGTCTTCGGCCCAGCCCCGAGTGCGCTCCACGGCCTTCTTCCACCCCGCATACAACCGCGCACGCTCAGCCTCGTCACAAGCCGGCTGGAACACCCGCTCGATCACCGCCTTGTTCTTCAGCTCCGCCAGGCTGCCCCAGAAGCCGCAGGCCAGGCCCGCCAGCACGGCGGCGCCGAGAGCGGTGGTTTCGCGCATCTGCGGGCGCTCCACCGGGGTGCCGAGGATGTCGGCCTGGAACTGCATGAGGAAGTTGTTGGCCACCGCGCCGCCGTCCACGCGCAGGGCGCGCAGCGGTTCGCCGGCATCCTGCTGCATGGCGTCGAGCACGTCGCGGGTCTGGTAGGCGATGGATTCCAGGGTGGCGCGGATCAGGTGGTCGGCCTTCACCCCACGGGTCAGGCCGAACAGCGCGCCGCGGGCGTACGGGTCCCAGTAGGGCGCGCCGAGGCCGGTGAACGCGGGGACCAGGTAGACGCCGTTGCTGTCCTTCACCTTGGTGGCGAAGTACTCGGAATCGTGGGCGTCGTTGATCACTTTCAGTTCGTCGCGCAGCCACTGCACGGTGGAGCCGCCGTTGAACACCGCGCCTTCCAGCGCATAAGCCACTTCGCCACGCGGGCCGCAGGCGATGGTGGTGAGCAGGCCGTGGGTGGACTTCACCGCGTTGGCACCGGTGTTCATCAGCAGGAAGCAGCCGGTGCCGTAAGTGTTCTTCGCCTGGCCCGGCTCCACGCACATCTGGCCGAACAGCGCGGCCTGCTGGTCGCCGGCGATCCCGGCAATCGGCGTGCGGTGTACGCCGAGGCCGCCGACCTTGGCATGGCCATACACTTCGGAAGACGGGCGCACCGTCGGCAGCATGGCGCGCGGTACGTCCAGCGCGGCGAGCAGGCGTTCGTCCCAGTCGCGCTTGTGGATGTCGAACATCAGGGTGCGCGAGGCGTTGGTGTAGTCGGTGACGTGCACCTCGCCTTCGGTGAGCTTCCAGATCAGCCAGCTGTCGACCGTGCCGAACAGCAGCTCGCCGCGCTGGGCGCGCTCGCGGGCGCCTTCGACGTTGTCGAGGATCCACTTCAGCTTGGTGCCGGAGAAATAGGGGTCGATGACCAGTCCGGTGGTGTCGCGGATGTGCTGTTCCAGGCCGTCGCGCTTGAGCTGCTCGCAGATCGCCGCGCTGCGCCGGCATTGCCAGACGATGGCGTTGTGGATCGGTCGGCCGGTGGCCTTGTCCCACACCAGGGTAGTTTCGCGCTGGTTGGTGATGCCGATGGCGGCCACCTCGGCAACGCTGATGCTGGCCTGGGCGAGGGCTTCCACCAGGGTCGAACTTTGCGTCGCCCAGATTTCCATCGGGTCATGTTCGACCCAGCCCGGCTGCGGGTAGATCTGCGCGAATTCGCGCTGGGCCGAGCAGACCACGTTGGCATCGTGGTCGAAGATGATGGCGCGCGAGCTGGTGGTGCCCTGGTCGAGGGCGACGACGTATTTCTTGTTCGTAAGGTTCGTCATGGCGGCGGCCTTGTGCGGATTCCGTTCGGCAACCCCGGCGGCAGGGCCGGGTGGGGATTGGCGGTGAACATACGGGATTCATCCGCGTCGGTGAAGCGAACACCGTGCAGTGCGCCACACCTTGGCTTACTGTTATGCGCTGGAAAGCCGCCTGCGAGACGCCCGCCGATCATGACCCCCGCCATCGACCTGCTGAAGAAGAACCGCGCCGAACACCATGTGCTGAGCTACGAGCACGATCCCAAGGCGCCGTCCTACGGCCTGGAGGCCGCCGAGAAACTCAACCTCGACCCGGCGCGCGTATTCAAGACCTTGCTGGCGGCGAGCGAGAAGGGCGAACTGCTGGTGGCCGTGGTGCCGGTGGTGGGCACCCTGGACCTCAAGGCGCTGGCCCATGCGGCGGGCGTGAAGAAGGCGGACATGGCCGACCCCAATGCCGCGCAGCGCGCCACCGGCTACCTGGTGGGCGGCATCAGCCCGCTGGGGCAGAAGAAGCGCCTGCGCACTTTCATCGACGAATCCGCCCAGGGCTTCCCGACCATCCATGTCAGCGCCGGCCGGCGCGGCCTGGAAGTGGAACTGAGCGCCGAGACCCTGGCCGGGCTGACCTCGGCGAAGTTTGCGCCTATCGGGCGTGGGTAGTTTTGCCGGTAGGAGCAATTGTCTTCTTCTGAAATCCCGGCGCGAAGATTTCCCTCTCCCTAACCCTCTCCCTGAAGGGAGAGGGGCCTAGCCGAGGGGCATCTCAGTGCCACTGTGTGCTCCCCACTGTACGGTTCACCGCCTGCCGGCTTCTGTCATGCTCGGCCATCACTTACAAGGAGATCGCCATGCTGCTCGACTTCCATCAGGTGGACGCCTTCACCGACCGTCCCTTCGCCGGCAACCCGGCCATGGTCTACCGCCTCGACGCCTGGCTGGGCGACGAACTGATGCAGAAGATCGCCGCCGAGCACAACCTCTCGGAAACCGCCTTCCTGGTGAAGGAACCCGAGGGCTGGCGCATCCGCTGGTTCACCCCGACTGCCGAGGTGCCGCTGTGCGGCCATGCCACCCTGGCCAGCGCCCACGTGCTGTTCGAGGTGTTCGATGAGCCGGGCGAGGTGCTGGAGCTGAATTCGCTGTCCGGCCCGCTGCGCGTGACCCGCGAGGAAGGCAGGTTGGCGCTGAACTTCCCGTCTCAGCCACCCAGTGAGCTGGGCGCGACCGTGGAGCTGGAGCAGGCGCTGGGGTTGCCGGTGGTAGATGCGCTGTCCACCGCCAAGCACCTGATGGTTCTGCTGGAGTCGGAGCAGGCGGTGCGTGAGTGCAAGCCGGATTTCGCGGCGTTGGCACGTATGCCTTATCTGGGGGTGATCGTTACCGCGCGTGGCGACGACTACGATTTCGTGTCGCGTTTCTTCTGCCCGGCAATCGGCATCAATGAGGACCCGGTCACCGGAGCGACTCACTGCAACCTGATCCCCTACTGGTCGGCTCGCCTGAACAAGCTGCAGATGCGCGCCTTCCAGTGCTCCGAGCGCGGCGGCGAGCTGTGGTGCCGTCTGGAGGGCGACCGCGTGAGCATCGCCGGTTACGCGCACCTGGTGGCCAGCGGTCGTCTGCTGGTTGTTTGATCTGTGACCGGGGCGATTTTCGCCCCCTGGCCTAGGCTTGCTTCCCATTGGCTGCCGCGCACCCGGCGCGGCTCGGAGGCAGGCCCATGGCAATCCTGGTCATCGCTGACTACCACACCCACACCGGCTCCGCCGTTCTCGCCCCGGCGACCCTGAACGCCCTGGCGGCTGCGCGGCAGATTGGCGGTGACGCGCATCTGCTGCTGGCCGGCAGCGGCCTGACACAACTCGCCGAGCAGGCACGTTGCATCGAAAACGTCTCGCGGGTCATGCTGGTGGACGATTCCGCCTACGACCACTTGCTGGCGGAGAATCTCTCTGTGCTGGTCATTCGGCTTTCTTCTGGCTACAGCCACATCCTTGCGCCAGCCACGGCAATGGGCCGCGATTGCCTGCCGCGAATCGCTGCGCTGCTGGATGTGGATGCGGTCTCCGATGTGATCGCTGTCATCGATAGCGAGACTTTCCAGCGCCCGATCTACGCCGGTAACGCCATCGCTACGGTGCGCTGCGCAGGGCCGGTTAAGGTGCTGGGTATCCGCGCCACGGCTTTTGACCCCGTTCCTGCTCAGGGCGGGAGCGCCGAGCTGGAGCACGTCAGCGGGGCTGGCGATCTGGCGCTCTCGTCATGGCAGGGCGAGGAATATCCGGACTTCGAGCGGCCTGCGCTGGAATCTGCGCGGGTGATAGTGGCCGGCGGTCGCGGCCTGCAAACTGCGGAAGGCTTCGCGGCGCTCTATCCCCTGGCGGATCGCCTGCACGGTGCGGTCGGCGCTTCGCTGGCGGCGGTGGATGCGGGCTTTGCGCCGGCGGAACTGCAGATCGGCCAGTCCGGGCGCATCGTCGCGCCGGAGCTTTACCTGGCGGTGGGGATTTCCGGTGCGGTGCAGCATGTGGCGGGCATGAAGGACGCCAAGGTCATCGCCGCGATCAATCTCGACCCGGATGCACCGATCTTCGAGATCGCTGACTACGGCCTGCAGGGCGACCTGTTCGAGTTGCTGCCCGAACTGCTGCGCGAGCTGGACAGCGCGCTCGACTAGAGCGCCACGCTGCCCTGGGCCGGGAACAGCACCAGGTGTTCGGCGGCTACGCCAATGCCCACTTCGTCGCCGGGCTGGTGGTCGGCGTGGCTGGGGAACAGCGATTCCAGCTGGGTACCGGTGGGCAGTTGCAGGCGATAGAGCGTTGCGGCGCCGAGGAACGACTTGCCGATGATCCGCGCCTTCAACGGGCCGTCGGCGGCCGGGACCAGGTCGTCCGGGCGTAGCAATACATCCACTGCGCTGCCGTCCGCCAGGTTGTAGGCACGGTTGCCGCGCAGCAGGCCCAGTTCGGTTTGTACGGAGTCGCTACCGTGCATCTGCCCGCGAATGAAATAGCCCTGGCCGACAAAGCTGGCGACGAAGGGCGTCTGCGGCTCGTGGTAGAGGTTGAACGGGGTATCCCACTGCTCCAGCACGCCGTGGCGGAAAACACCGACGTGATCGCTGACGGCAAAGGCTTCTTCCTGGTCGTGGGTGACCAGGATCGCACTGGTGCCACGTGCCTTGAGGATGTCGCGCACCTCATGGCTGAGCTGCCGGCGCAGTTCCACGTCGAGGTTGGAGAAGGGTTCGTCGAGCAGCAGCAGTTGCGGTTGCGGCGCCAGCGCGCGGGCCAGCGCCACGCGTTGCTGCTGGCCGCCGGAGAGTTCGTGGGGGAAGCGCAGGCCGAGGCCGTCGAGTTTCACCAGTTCCAGCAGTTCGCCGACGATGCGCTCGCGCTCGGGGTGCTTAGGGATGCCGAAGACGATGTTGTCCGCCACCGACAGGTGCGGGAACAGCGCGTAATCCTGGAACACCATGCCGATCCGGCGCTTCTCCGGCGACAGGGTGAAGCCGGGGCGGGAAATCACTTCGCCGGCCAGTTCGATGCGGCCGCCCTGCACCGGCTCGAAACCGGCGATGGCGCGCAGGGTAGTGGTCTTGCCGCAGCCCGAGGGGCCGAGCAGGCAGCCGATGTCGCCGGCGTTCAGGTGCAGGCTGACGCCTTGCACCACGCGCTGCTGTTCATAGCCACAGGAAAGATCGTCGAGGGTGAGCAGCAGCGGTTGGGTCATCGGACTCGGAACGGATTCAGGCGTAGTGGGCGTGCTCGACCAGCAGTTCGAGCAGCGCCTTCTGGGCGTGGAGACGGTTTTCCGCCTGGTCCCAGGCTACCGAGCGCGTGTCGTCCAGCAGGTCTTCGCTGATCTCTTCGCCACGGTGGGCTGGCAGGCAGTGCATGAATAGTACATCTGCCGCTGCGCCGTCGAGCAGCGCACGTGTTACCTGATATGGCTGGAACAGGCGCAGGCGCGCGGCCGCTTCGTCTTCCTGGCCCATCGAGGCCCAGACGTCGGTGCTCACCAGGTGCGCGCCAGCCACTGCCTCGCGCGGGTCGCGGAAGATCTTCACGCGCTCGCCGGCCAGTTCCATGAGAGCGGCATTGGGCTCGTAGCCTTCCGGGCACGCCACATTCAGCTGGAAGTCGAAGCGGATCGCCGCCTCGATGTAGCTGTTGCACATGTTGTTGCCGTCGCCGATCCAGGCCACGGTCTTGCCGGCGATGCTGCCGCGGTGCTCAAGGAAGGTCTGCATGTCGGCCAGCAACTGGCAAGGGTGCAGATCATCCGACAGGCCGTTGATCACCGGCACGCGGGAGTTCTCGGAGAATTCGATCAGGTTGCTGTGGGCGAAGGTGCGGATCATCACCGCATCGACCATCCGCGACATCACCCGTGCGGCGTCGGCGATCGGCTCGCCACGGCCCAGTTGGGTGTCGCGCGGGGAGAGGAAGATGGCCTGGCCGCCGAGCTGGATCATGCCAGCTTCGAAGGAAATCCGCGTCCGGGTCGAGGCCTTCTCGAAGATCATCCCCAGCACGCGGTTCTTCAGCGGTTCGTAGAGCACGCCTCGGTCCCGCAGGTCCTTCAGCTCGGTGGCGCGGCGGATCAGACCGAGGAGTTCGTCGGTCGTGTAATCCAGCATCGAGAGGAAGTGACGTGCGCTCATGGTTCGTACCTACTACTTATTCTCAGAATCAGGCCGAGGTACCGACCGGCTTTCGTGAGAAAAAACGGGCTGAACCTGCGGCGGGACCGCATGGAGCGGAAAATGGGGGAAGGCGCGATCCTATAAGGAAATGACGGATCTACGCAAGTTTCGCCCGGAAGGCCCGTCGGGCGGGGCTTCAACATGGTCGTTCCTGATGCCGCAGGATTCACCCGACGTAAGCCGGTGGTGCTGCGCAAGGCCAGGTCTCATAGTGCTTGTGACCCTGCGACCGGCCCCCCGAATGGCCGGCGACAACACTGCCGAGGCGAGCCATGAGCAAGACCCTCCACCACCGTGCGTGCCATCTGTGCGAGGCCATCTGCGGCCTGACCATCGAGACCGAGGATGAACGCATCCTCTCGATCAAGGGCGACGCCCTGGACAGCTTCAGCCGCGGTCACGTCTGCCCCAAGGCGGTGGCCCTGCAGGACATCCAGAACGACCCGGACCGCCTGCGCCAACCGGTGCGCCGTGTCGGCAACGAGTGGCAGCCGATCGGCTGGGACGAGGCCTTCGAGCTGGTTGCCACGCGCCTGGCGGAGATCCGTTCACGCCATGGCAATGACGCCGTGGCCGTGTACCAGGGCAACCCCAGCGTGCACAACTACGGGCTGATGACCCACAGCAACTACTTCCTCGGTCAGTTGAAGACCCGCAACCGCTATTCGGCGACTTCGGTAGACCAACTGCCACACCACCTGGTCAGCCAGCAGATGTTCGGCCACGGCCTGCTGATTCCGATTCCCGACATCGATCACACCGATTTCATGCTGATCCTCGGTGGCAACCCGCTGGCCTCCAACGGCAGCATCATGACCGTGCCGGACGTGGAGAAACGCCTGAAAGCGCTGAAGGCGCGCGGCGGCAAGCTGGTGGTGGTCGACCCGCGCCGCACCGAGACAGCGGTGCTGGCGGACCAGCACCTGTTCGTCCGTCCCGGCGAGGATGCGGCGCTGCTGCTGGGCATCCTCGACACGCTGCTCGGCGAAGGGCTGACCCGCGATACCTCCCTGCCGGTAAACGGGCTGGAGGCGGTGCGCAAGGCTCTGGCGCCGTTCAAGGTCGAGGCCATGGCCGCGCGCTGCGGTGTGCCGGCCGATGCGATCCGCCAGCTGGCGCGAGATTTTGCTGCGGCGGACAAGGCCGTCTGCTACGGGCGCATGGGTGTTTCGACGCAAGTCTTCGGCAGCCTGTGCCAGTGGCTGGTGCAGCTGATCAACCTGGTCACCGGTAACCTCGACCGCGTGGGTGGCACCCTGTGCACCACGCCGGCGGTCGATCTGGTGGCGACGACCGCAGGCGGTGCCTTCAATCGCTGGCAGAGCCGCGTGTCCGGCCTGCCGGAATATGGCGGCGAACTGCCGGTGGCGGCGCTGGCCGAGGAGATGCTCACCGAAGGGGAAGGGCAGGTGCGCGCGCTGGTGACGGTGGCCGGCAATCCAGTGCTGTCCACGCCCAATGGCCGCCGCCTGGAGCAGGCGCTGGATGGCCTGGAGTTCATGCTCAGCATCGACCTCTACATCAACGAAACCACCCGCTATGCCGACCTGATCCTGCCGCCCACCGCGCCGCTGGAGCACGATCACTACGACACCACCTTCAACGTGTTCGCGGTGCGCAATGTCACCCGCTTCAACGAGGCGATTCTGCCCAAGCCCGACGGGGCGTTGCACGACTGGGAAATCTTCGTCGGCCTGGCCAAGGCCTACGCCGCGCGCCTGGGCACCGAGCTCAAGCCGACCCTGGCGCCGGAGCAGATGATCGAGATGGGCCTGCGCTTCGGCCCCTACGGCGACGCCAGCGAACACAAGCTCAACCTGGCGCGGCTGCGCGAACATCCGCACGGGCTGGACCTGGGCCCGCTGCAGCCGAACCTGGCGCCGCGCCTGAAAACCGCCAGCCGCAGCATCGAGGCGGCACCGGACATCTTCCTCGGTGACTTGCGCCGCTTTGCCGATACCCAGTCCCCCGCCGTCGATCAACTGCTGCTGATCGGCCGTCGCCACGTGCGCAGCAACAACTCGTGGATGCACAACTATCACCGCCTGGTGAAGGGCAAGCCGCGCCATCAACTGCTCATGCATCCGCAGGACCTGGCCTCGCGCGGGCTGGTGGACGGGCAGATGGTGCGCGTACGTTCGCGGGTCGGCAGCATCGAGATCGAGGTGACTTCCAGCGATGAAGTCATGGCTGGTGTGGTCAGCCTGCCTCACGGCTGGGGACACGGCCGGCCGGGCGTGCAGCTGTCCATCGCCCGCGAGCAGGGCGGCGCCAGTGCCAACGATCTGACCGATGAGCGCCATCTGGATGCGCTCTCCGGCAACACCGCGCTCAACGGCGTGCCGGTGGAGGTCGAGGCGGCCTGACAAGCTGACGCACGTCACCTGCAAAGCCGAGCGTTGTACTCGGCTTTGCAGTACAATGCGCGGTACCGTGCCGGCCTATGCCCCCAGAGGCGACTGCCGGGTCAGTGTCTGATAGTTAAGCCGAGGAAGTTCATGGATATCATCGATACCATCAAAGAGCAGATCTCCAGCAACCCCGTTCTGCTGTACATGAAGGGTTCGCCGAATGCTCCCCAGTGCGGTTTCTCGTCCCGCGCCGCGCAGGTGCTGATGGCTTGTGGCGAAAAGTTCGCCTATGTCGACATCCTGCAGAACCCGGAAATCCGTGCCAACCTGCCCAAGTACGCCAACTGGCCGACCTTCCCGCAACTGTGGGTCGGTGGTGAGCTGGTCGGCGGCAGCGACATCCTGGCCGAGATGTTCGACAAGGGTGAACTGCAACCACTGATCAAGGACGCCGTGAGCAAGGCCAACGCCTGAGTCTTTCGTGCTGTCGCACAAAGCCCCGCCTTGGCGGGGCTTTGTTTTTGGGAAGAAAAAATGACTGAACAGACGCGGGCCAACGCCGCGCGCTGGGCGTGCGGATACTGCTTCGCCATGGGCGGGATGGTCCATGGCAGCGTGATGGGCCGGGTGCCTGCGCTCAAGAGCATGACCGGGGTGGACGAGCAGCAACTCGGCCAGGCCCTGCTGGGCGCGGGCTTTGGCGCATTGCTGGCGTTCGCTTTCGCGGGGGCCCTGGTGCGCCGTTACGGCAGCCGGGCGGTCACCGTCATCTCGGGGTTGGCCCTGATGGCGACCTTCCCGTTGCTCGGGTTGGCACAGGATGTTTGGGGGCTGGCGGCGGCTTTTCTGGCCCTCGGCCTGACCTTCGCGACCATGGACGTGGCGATGAATACTCAGGCGGTGGAAGTGGAGCGGCGCCTCGGCCGCCCCTGCATTTCCAGCCTGCATGGCATGTACAGCCTGGGCGGATTGGTGGGGGCTGTTGGTGCCGCAGCCTTTGCTGATCTGGCACCGATATGGCACTTCAGTCTGCTGGCGGTGATCGCGGTGGCGATCCTGCCGTTCTTCGCCCGCCACCTGTTCGAGGGTCGGCCGGAACCCCTGGAGGAGGAGGCGCCAGCCCAACGTGGCTGGCGCCTGCCGCCACCGGCCTTGATCGGCCTGGGTTTGCTGACCCTGTGCGCGTTCGTTTCCGAAGGGGCGGTCGCCGACTGGGGCGCCTTGCTGCTGCACCAGGTGCTGGGTGCCTCTGAACGCCTGGCGGCGCTGGGCTTCGCGGCGTTCTCCGCGACCATGGTGCTGGGCCGGCTGTTTGGTGACCGTCTGCGCGTACGCTTCGCCGACGAGGTGCTGGTGCGCAACCTGGCGTGGCTGGCCATCGTGGGGATGCTGCTGGCGCTGTTCAGCCCCTGGGTCGCCGGTGCGATTGCCGGTTTTGCCCTGGTGGGTGCGGGACTGTCGGTGGTGGTGCCGATCCTGATCGGCGCGGCGGGCAACCGTCCGGGAGTAGAGCCTTCACGCGGCGTGGCGGCGGTGGCGTCGTTCGGTTATGGCGGCTTGCTGATGGGCCCGCCGTTGATCGGCTTCCTCGCCGAGCACGTGGGCTTGCGTCTGTCATTGCTGGTGGTGGTGGGGTTGTGTGCCGGGCTGGTGCTGAAGGCGCCGCTGGTGCGCCGTCCGCCGAAGGCGAACGCCTAGGAAGGAAGGGCACCGGCGTCCACAACAGCGCCGGTGCCTTTTTTCGATCAGTCGTCTTCGTGCATGTGCGACTGCAGGTAGTTCTCCAGGCCGACTTTCTGGATCAGGCCCAGTTGGGTTTCCAGGTAGTCGATGTGCTCCTCCTCGGATTCGAGGATGTTCTTGAGCAGGTCGCGGCTCACGTAGTCATGCACGCTTTCGCAATGCACGATGGCGTCGCGCAGGTCCTTGCAGGCCTTGAGTTCCAGGTTCAGGTCGCACTGCAGCATTTCCTGGGTGTTCTCGCCGACCAGCAGCTTGCCCAGGTCCTGCAGGTTGGGCAGGCCTTCGAGGAACAGGATGCGTTCGATGAGCTTGTCGGCGTGTTTCATCTCATCGATGGACTCGTGGTACTCGTGCGCGCCGAGGCGCTTCAGGCCCCAGTCGTTCCACATGCGCGAGTGCAGGAAGTACTGGTTGATGGCGATCAGCTCGTTGCCGAGGATCTTGTTCAGATGCTGGATGACTTTCTTGTCGCCTTTCATGCCGGAGTCCTGCCGTGTGGAGTGGGAGAGATTGAAATTCTCGCGCCCTTATAACTGCCTGTCAAACGTAAGCCCTTGAATCTGCTATAAAAAGGAATATGAATGCGAATGTTTTCATTCCGCAACTTGGCGGTAAATCACTGAATTTCAGGCATAAAAAAACCGGGCTGTGGCCCGGTTTCTTCGGAATGCTTGCTGAACTGATCAGCGGTCTTTTTTCTCAACCCGCCGCATAGGCCAGGTTGTAGTTCACCGCCTGGGCGCTTTGCAGCTCGCCAAGGGTCTCGCGAACCACCTGTTTGGCCAGGCAGGCGCACTTGCCGCACTGGGTGCCGACGCCGGTGCATTCACGTACCTCGCGGTAGTTGCAGGCGCCGTCGTAGATCGCATCGCGAATCTGGGTATCGGTAACACCGTTGCAGAGGCAGACGTACATGGTTGCACTACAGTCGCTGTGGGGTTGTTGGAAGCGATACTAATAATAATGAGAATGATTGTCAAAAGTTACCGAGGTCTCATCCCTGCCTCCCGATAAATGGTTAACAGGCTCGGGGAGTCAGCACCGGGGCCGCGTGGATGAAGGCGTTGCGCTCGGGGTGTATGATGGCTGCCCCACTGGAGTGGCAGCCCCTCAAGCCCGGCAGTTTCGACCGGGTAGTGGGCTTCTCGCTCCCAAGCGCCTCACCATCAAGGCCTCACGAAAGGAGATGCGAAATGAGCGTACTCGTAGGTAAGAAAGCCCCCGATTTCAACGTGGCCGCCGTGCTGGGCACCGGCGAGATCGTCGACAGCTTCGTGCTGTCCGAAGCCATCAAGGGCAAGTACGGCCTGGTGTTCTTCTACCCGCTGGACTTCACCTTCGTCTGCCCGTCCGAGCTGATCGCCCTGGACCACCGCATCCCTGACTTCCAGGCGCGCAACGTCGAAGTGATCGGTGTTTCCATCGACTCCCACTTCACCCACAACGCCTGGCGCAACACCCCGGTGGACAAGGGTGGTATCGGCCAGGTCAAGTACACCCTGGCCGCTGACATCACCCACGAGATCGCCAAGGCCTACGACGTCGAGTCCGAAGGCGGCGTGGCTTTCCGTGGTGCCTTCCTGATCGACCTGAACGGCGTGGTGCGTTCGCAGATCGTCAACGACCTGCCGCTGGGCCGCAACATGGACGAACTGCTGCGGCTGGTCGACGCCCTGCAGTTCACCGAGGAGCACGGCGAAGTCTGCCCGGCCAACTGGAAGAAGGGCGACAAGGGCATGACCGCCTCGCCCGAAGGCGTCGCCGCCTACCTGGCCGAGAACGCCGGCAAGCTGTAAGGCTGCTCGTGCATGAAAAAGCCCCGCCTAGGCGGGGCTTTTTCATGGGGGCAGGGCAGCGGGATGAGCGTTACCAACTGGCTGGGCGTCTGAAGTGAAACTCGCCAGTCACTCCTGCCTTCGTTCAGCGATGGCACAGGCGCAGGCTTATGGAGATACTGCGCAACTTCTTCCTAGAACCCATGCTTACCAGCCCATCAAGGGGAGCGTCTTGGCTGACGAGGAGATTCTTCCGGAAGTCCGCGCGGTCGAGCCCGGGCAGGTCCTGCGCCTGTGTGGTTGCGGGCGGTGCGCCAGCCTGCCGGATGCCGCTGCCGATTGTGCCGATGTGCTGGAGCTGACGGTCAGGCGTGAGCGCCATCTGCTGCTGTGCCGCTGCGGCCGGTCGGCGAAGCTGCCGCACTGCGACGGATCCCACGCCCCTGTGGCGCCAGGTCTGATGGGGCGCTGGCGCCGCTTCGCCGGAAGGTGAAGTCGAAGTCCGTCACAGATTTCGTACAAAGTCGGTCATGGGCGAACAACCCCGGAACCGGACGGTCGAACTTCCACGACGACCTGCAAGTCACAAGAGGCAAAGTGCCACTATTTATGGCAGCATTTGTCCCCCGTGGCATACAACGCCAGGGTCGTGTCCCTGTTTCGATCGGAGTCTCCGATGTACAAACTGTGTTTCTACGTGCCGGAAAGCCATCTGGAACCGGTCAAGAAAGCGCTGTTCGCTGCCGGTGCAGGACGCATCGGTGCGTATGACAGCTGTTGCTGGCAGGCGCTCGGACAGGGACAGTTCCGCCCGCTGGCGGGCAGCAATCCATTCATCGGCCAGGCCGGCAGC
This sequence comes from Pseudomonas sp., assembly GCF_002796985.1. Taxonomy (GTDB): domain Bacteria; phylum Pseudomonadota; class Gammaproteobacteria; order Pseudomonadales; family Pseudomonadaceae; genus Pseudomonas. The sequence continues at coordinate 467,491 of NZ_PEKX01000007.1, forward strand.
GTCGAGCAGGTTGCCGAGTGGAAGGTGGAGATGGTGGTGGCCGACGAGTTGATCCATGACTCGGTGAAGGCGCTCAAACAGGCCCATCCTTACGAAACGCCGGCCTTCGAGGTCTGGCGGTTGTCCGACATGGTGTTCTGACAGAAATGAAAAAGGCGCCCGCAGGCGCCTTTTTCATGGCTCGGTATCAGCCGTGCAGACTGCTCAGTGATGATCCCAGCGCACTGGCGCGGGGCCCAACCAGCAGGTGGTAGACACCATCCGCCAACGGGCTGATTCCCTGGCAACCCAAGTCGCTGAGGTGGCTGTGCTGCAGTTGCTCGCCGTGCTTTACGGCGACCCGCAGACGCGTCAGTGCCACGCTCTCCACACTGCGCAGATTGTCCCGGCCACCCAGCGCTTCCAGCCATTGCCTGGCCTCCTGCGGCGTGACGAGTTCGGCGGGCTGTTCCACCAAGTCCTCGCCGTGGGGCGTGGCGAGGTTAGCCTGCAGAGCTCCCGCCGGCAGGGCGCGGCGGATTTCATCGGCGATGCTGTCGGCTTCCGGGCCCACCACGACCTGCAGGCTGCCCGCCTTGCCAGGCCTCACCACGGCCATGGCGCCCAGTGCCTTGAGCTGCGCGTCGGAGGCCTTGTTACGGTCCACCAGTTTCAGGCGCAGACGGGTGGTGCAAGCGTCCACTACTTCCAGGTTGGCGGTGCCGCCCAGGGCCTTGATGAAGGCCGGTGCGCGCTGTTCGGACGAACTGGCGGTCGTCTCGCTGTCAGTGCTTTCGTCGATTTCCTCGCGTCCGGGAGTCTTCAACTGGAAGCGCCGGATGCAGAAGTCGAACACGAAGTAGTAAGCGACGGCGTAGCACAGGCCCAGCGGCCAGAGCATCCAGCCGTTGGTGGACTTGCCCCAGCCCAGCGCCAGGTCGATGGCGCCGCCGGAGAAGGTGAAGCCCAGGCGGATGTTCAGCAGATCGGTGATCGCCATCGACAGCCCGGTCAGCAGCGCGTGCGCCAGGTACAGGAGCGGCGCGAGGAACATGAAGGCGAATTCGATGGGTTCGGTCACGCCGGTCAGGAAGGCGGTGAGCGCCATTGACAGCAACAGCCCGCCGACCAGCTTGCGTCGCTCCTGGCGTGCGTTGCGGTACATCGCCAGGCATGCGGCGGGCAGGCCGAACATCATCACCGGGAACATGCCGGCCATGAACTGGCCGCCTTTCGGGTCGCCGGCGAAATAGCGTGCCAGATCGCCGGTGACCTGGCGGCCGGTTTCCGGGTCGGAGAAGGCGCCGAAGACGAACCACATCAGGTTGTTGAGGATGTGGTGCAGGCCGGTGACGATCAGCAGGCGGTTGAGCACGCCGAAGGCGAAGGCGCCGAGGCTGCCGCTGCCGACCAGCAGGTTGCCCAGGTTGTCGATGACCTGTTGGACCGGCGGCCAGATCAGACCGAACAGCGCGCCCAGGCCCAGCGCGGCGAAGCCGGTGACGATGGGTACGAAGCGCCGGCCACCGAAGAAGGCCAGGTACTGCGGCAGGGCGATGTCCTTGAAGCGGTTGTACAGCGCGCCGGCCACCAGGCCGCTGATGATCCCCGAGAGCACGCCCATGTTGATGTGCGGGTCGATGGCGTTCAGGGTCGACATCATGACCAGGTAGCCGATGGCCCCGGCAAGGCCGGCAGTGCCGTTGTTGTCACGGGCGAAGCCGACGGCGATGCCGATGGCGAAGATCAGTGCCAGGTTGGCGAAGATCGCGTTGCCGGCATCGTGGATCAGCAGGATGTTCAGCAGGTCCTTGTCGCCCAGGCGCAGCAACAGCCCGGCGATGGGCAGGATGGCGATCGGCAGCATCAGGGCGCGGCCCAGGCGCTGAAGGGTTTCGATGAAGGCGCCGTATAGCTGCGCGAGCAATTGGCGCGGGCCTTGCGCTGTCTGGATCAGCTCAGTGGTCATGGTATGACTCCGATTCTTGTCTTGGGGCATCAGGGCTGCGGCCAGAAGCGGGCGCAGGCTTCGCGCACGGCACGGGCGCTACCCAGGGCCAGGAGTTCCTGGCTGCGTTGGCGGCAGTCTTCGGCGTCGAGTTCGCGCACCCGCGCCTTGATCTCACCGACCAGTCCGGGGCTGACCGACAGTTCCTGCACGCCCAGGCCGATCAGCACCGGCGTGGCCAGCGCTTCGGAAGCCAGGGCCCCGCAGACGCCGACCCAGCGGCCATGGCGGGCGGCCCCGGCGCAGGTCTGGGCGATCAGCCGCAGCAGCGCGGGGTGCAGCGCATCAATGCGTGCAGCCAGCCCTGCGTGGCAGCGGTCCATGGCCAAGGCGTACTGCGAAAGGTCGTTGGTACCGATGGACAGGAAATCGGCGTGCTCGGCGAGCTGGTCGGCCAGCAGGGCGGCGGAGGGCACTTCGATCATCACACCCAGCTCGGGGCGTTCCTCGATACCCAGTTCCTGCGCCAGTCGGTCCAGGCGCTGGCGGATGGCGATCAGTTCATCCACCTCGCTGACCATGGGCAGCAGCACGCGGCAGCGGCGTGTTGGCGATACCTGAAGCAGCGCGCGCAACTGCTGGTCGAGCAGGTGCGGCAGTGCCTGGCCCAGGCGGATACCGCGCAGGCCCAGGGCCGGGTTTTCCTCGGCGGGCAGCGGCAGGTAGGCGAGGTGCTTGTCGCCGCCGACATCGATGGTCCGGATGATGACGCGTCGCTCGCCCATGGCATCCAGTACGTCCTGGTAGGCGCGCTGCTGCTCCTGCTCGTTCGGCGCCTGTTGGCGGTCGAGGAAGAGGAATTCGGTACGCAGCAGGCCCACGCCGTCGGCGCCAGCGGCGTAGGCTTCGGCGGCCTCTTGCGGACTGGCGACGTTGGCGCCGATCTCGATGTGCCGACCGTCGCGGGTCAGCGCCGGTTGCTGGGCTGCCACGCGTTGGCGTTCACGGGTCAGTTGGCGTTGTTCACGGCTGGCGGCAACCTGCGCAACCCGTTCCGCGCTGGGGCTGTATTCGAGTCGGCCGTGGTCGGCGTCCAGGACCAGCGTGCGGCCTTCGTCCAGCTCCAGCAGGCGCGGGCCGAGGGCCACCAGGCAGGGCAGGCCCTTGGCGCGGGCGAGAATGGCGACGTGGGAGGTGGCGCCACCTTCGGCCATGCACAGCCCGGCAACGCCGGCACGGACCAGCGGGCCGAGATCCGACGGGGTGATTTCGTCGGCGGCGACCAGGCTGCCGGCAGGAACTGCCTGCTCGCCTTCGGCACCAAGCAGGACGCGCAGCACGCGCTTTTCCAGGTCGCGCAGGTCGTTGGCGCGTTCGGCCAGCAACGGGTTGCCCAGTGCCTGGAGAACGCCACACTGGGCCTGCACGGCGCGGTGCCAGGCATGGGCGGCACTGGCGCGCTGCTCGATCAGCAGGTCGGCGGCATCCAGCAAGCCAGGGTCTTCCAGCAGGGCGAGGTGGGCGGAGAAGATCGCTTCCTCGTCCGTGTGACCGGCCTTTCCGGCCTGTTGCAGCGTGGTTCGAACATCGCCGCGAACCTGTTCCAGTGCCAGGTCGAGGGCGCGGTGCTGTTCATCCGGTTGATGGTTGCTGGTGTGTTCCGGCAGTTGAATAGCGCCGAGCCGTACGAGCGGGCCGCTGGCCAGGCCGGGCGAGGCGCAGACGCCACTCAGGACACCGGGTTCTTGCGCAGCGTTCGGCAAGGCCACGGGAACACTGGCGGTAACGACCAGGCGCGGTTCGCCATCGGCGGTACCAAGGGTCTTCAGTAGTGCGTGGAGTGCCGCTTCACTGTCCTGGCCGCGGCAGGTGACTTCCACTTCGTCCTGCTCGGCGACACCCAGGCCCATGATGCCAACCAGGCTGTCGACATTGCTGGAGCGGCCATCGAAGTGCAGTTCGACGCGGCTGGAGAACTCCTGTGCGGTCTTGCGTAGCAGGGCAGCGGGGCGCGCGTGCAGGCCGCCGTGCAACGCCACCCGTACGCGGCCGCGGGCTTCGCTGCCGCTGGCCTGTTGTTCGTTGGCCACAGCCGCCGTGCCGATTCGGCTGAGTTGCAGCAGCGGCGCGCCGACGTCCACGGAGGTGGTGGTCAGCGGGTGCAGCTGGAAGCCTTCGCCATTGGTGAGGATCAGTACGGTGATCAGGCTCTTGCTGCCGCGCGCTACCTTGTCCAGGTCGAAGCGCAGCAGCGGTTGGCCTTCAGTGACCCGTGCGCCTTCCTGCACCAGCGCTTCGAAGCCTTCGCCCTGCAACTGGACGGTGTCCAGGCCCAGGTGCAGCAGCAGCTCGGCGCCGTTGTCGGCCTTCAGGGTCAGGGCATGCCGGGTCCGCGCGAGGTGCATGACCACCCCGCTGCAGGGCGCATGCAGGCAATCGTTCAGCGGGTCGATGGCGATGCCATCGCCCATCGCGCCGCTGGAGAACACTGGATCGGGGACGCTGCTGAGTGGCATCACGGGGCCGCTCAAGGGGGCTTTGAGGGCCAGATTGTTGTTGTTCATGGTGGCTGCGCTCAGTGGGTACGGGTGACCTTGCTCAGGTGCCGTGGCTGGTCCGGGTTCATGCCGCGCGCTTCGGACAAGCCGGCAGCCATGACGTAGAAGCTCTGGATCGCGAGGATCGGGTCCAGCGCCGGGTGGGCGGCGGTGGCCAGCGGCAGATCGCGCCCGGCGACGTCGTCGGGGGCAGCCAGCAGGACACGGGCGCCGCGCTGGCGCATGTCCTCGGCCAGGGCCAGCAGGCCGGCCTGTTCGGGGCCGCGTGGAGCGAGGATGAGCAGCGGGTAGTGTTCGTCCACCAGCGCCATCGGGCCGTGACGGACTTCGGCACTGCTGAAGGCTTCGGCCTGGATGGCCGAGGTTTCCTTGAATTTCAGCGCGGCCTCCTGGGCCACGGCGAAGCCGGTGCCACGGCCGATGACCATCAGCCGCTGGCAGTCGCGCAGCGACTGAATGGCTGGCGTCCAGTCGAGGGCGGCGGCGCGCTTGAGGTCGGCGGCGAGACAGGCACCGGCATCGAGCAGGGCTTGGTCGCGCTGCCAGTGGGCAAGCAGGCGGGTGGAGGCGCTGAGGGTGGCGATGAAGCTTTTGGTGGCGGCGACGCTGCGCTCCGGGCCGGCGCAAAGCGGCACGGTGAACTCGGCGGTGGCTTCCAGCGGCGAGTCTTCGGCGTTCACCAGGGCGACGCTCAAGGCGCCGCGCTCACGCAGGCGGCTCAGGGTGTCGACCAGGTCCGGGCTCTGGCCGGACTGGGAAAAGGCGAAAGCGACTTGACCGTCCACCTGCAGCGGTGCCTGACGCAGGGTGACCACCGACATCGGCAGTGAGGTCACCGGCAGGCCGGCGTGCTGCATGGTCAGGTAGGCGAAGTAGCTGGCGGCGTGGTCGGAGCTGCCACGGGCCACGGTCATCGCCAACTTCGGCGCGACGGCGCGCAGGCGCTCGCCGAGAGCGGGCAGGCGAGTGTCCAGTACGGTCAGTTGGCGTGCCACCACATCGGCGGCGGACAGCGCTTCTTCAAGCATCAGCGAGGTCAATCAGGTCTCCTTCGACCCATACGGTCTCGAGGGTCAGGGAACGGTCCAGGCGAACGATGTCGGCCCAGGCTCCGGGGGTGAGGCGACCGCGATCGGCGATGCCCAGGTAGTCGGCGGGGAATTGCGAGAGGCGTTGTGAGGCTTCGGCGATGGGCAGGCCGATTTTCACCAGGTTGCGCAGCGCCTGGTCCATGGTCAGGGTGCTGCCGGCCAGGGTGCCGTCGGGCAGGCGCACGCCGCCCAGGCATTTGGTGACGGTGTGGCTGCCCAGCTTGTATTCGCCGTCGGGCATCCCGGCGGCGGCAGTGGAATCAGTCACGCAGTACAGGCAGGGAATCGAGCGCAGGGCGACCTTGATCGCACCGGGGTGTACGTGCAGCAGGTCGGGGATCAGTTCGGCGTACTGCGCATGGGCCAGGGCCGCGCCGACCATGCCGGGCTCGCGGTGATGCAGGCCGGTCATGGCGTTGTACAGGTGGGTGAAACTGGTGGCGCCGGCTTCCATGGCCGCCACGCCGTCTTCATAACTGCCCAGGCTGTGGCCGATCTGCAGGCGTACGCCGCGCTCGGCCAGGGAGCGGATCAGCGGCAGGTGGCCGGCAAGCTCCGGGGCAATGGTGATGACCCGGATCGGCGCCAGGCGCAGGAACCCGTCCACTTCGTCGAGCGCGGCGGTATGGGCGAAGTTGGGCTGCGCGCCGAGCTTGCCGGAGTTGATGAACGGGCCTTCCAGATGCACGCCCAATACCCGCGCTGATTGACCGCGAGGTGCCTGGCAATACTCGCCCAGCGCGCGGAGCACGCCGGCAATCTCGTCCCTTGGGGCGGTCATGGTGGTGGCGAGCAGCGAGGTGGTGCCGAAGCGCAGGTGTGTGCGGGTGATGGCTGAGAAGGCATCGGCGCCTTCCATGATGTCGTGACCGCCACCGCCATGCACATGCAGGTCGATGAAGCCGGGCAGCAGGTAGGGCAGGTCGTTGTGCGAAGGGTCGCCAAGCGAGCCTTCGATGCGCTGGATGCGGCCTTCCTGCAGGTGCAGGCGGCCCACGATCCAGCCCTGGGGGGTGAGGATGTTGCCTTCGAGCATGGGGTGGCTTCCCGGAGTCAGCGCCGCAGTTCGGCGACGAAGTCGTAGTAGTCGTTGCGGCAGTAGGTGTCGGTCAGCTCGATGGCGGTGTTGTCTTCGAGGTACCCAATGCGGGTCATCAGCAGCATCGCGGTGCCGGGCTTGATGCCCACCAGCGCCGCCTCTTCAGCCGAGGCATTGACTGCCTGTACGTGCTGAAGGGCGCGAACCACCGGGCGGCCGATACGATCCAGGTGGGCGTAGAGGGAGTCGCCTACGGTGGTGGGGTCACCCATCAGGCGGGCTGGCAGGCAGCTCTGCTCGATGGCCATGACCACGCCGTCGGCCTTGCGCAGACGCTTCATGCGCACGACCTTCTCAGTGGGCGACAGGCCCAGGCGGATGACCTCCTCGTGGGTCGGCAGGCTGATTTCGCGCTCCAGCCAGGTGGAACTGGGGGTGAAACCCTTGAGGCGAAGCATCTCGCTGAAGCTGGAAAGGCGCGACAGCGGCTGCTCCAGGCGTGGCGTGATGAAAGTTCCGGAGCCCTGGATGCGGTGTACCAGGCCCTGTTCGAGCAGGACCTCCAGCGCCTTGCGAGCGGTGACCCGCGACAGCCCGAGGAACTCGCTCAGGTTGCGCTCCGACGGCAAGGCTTCTTCCGCACGCCAGTGGCCGGCATGGATGGCGCTTTCCAGGCTGCGGGCCAGTTGCAGGTACAGCGGGGTGGACAGGGTTTCGTCCGGGCGCAGGGCCTGCAGGCGTTGCTCGGCGCTGATCAGGGGGCGCTGACTGCTCATGGCTGGCTCGATGGCAATAGAGTGGGATTTACGCTAATACCACTTAAATACCACGTCAACGCCAGTCATAAGATCGACAGGCGCTAGCCGACGAACTGTAATCGGTGTCGCAGATAGCCAAAAATCAGGGGGTAAGTACGGAAAAGGATTGCAGGGAGCGGCAGTAGTCCGGGGCGCACAACGAAAAACGCCGCCAGGGCAGGGCCGTGGCGGCGTTTGAACTGGTATCGATGTGGTTCGTGTCAGGGGCGGATCTCGATCAGCGTGCCGTCCTTGACCAGGCTCCAGACCTCGCGCATATCGGCGTTGGTCATGGCGATGCAGCCATTGGTCCAGTCCAGGGTCGAGAAGTACCACTCGGGGTAGTTCTCATCCATTGGCGTGCCGTGGATCATGATCATGCCGCCCGGCGGCAGGCTCTTTTCCCGCGCTTTGGCGACATCGCGCGCGTTGGGGTAGGAGATGTGCATGGAGAGGTTGTACTTGTCGCTGGTCTTGCGCCAGTCGAGCCAGTAGAAGCCTTCCGGCGTGCGGTTGTCGCCCTCGGCGAGTTTCGGGCCCTGCGGGCGTTTGCCCAGGGACACACGATAGCTCTTGAGAACCTTGCCGTTGCTCATGAGGTGCAGTTTGCGCTCGGACTTGAGCACGAGAATCTTGTCGATGTGACCGTCGAGCGTGGGCGTCGCATTGGCATGCGAGAACGCTGCGAAGGTCAGGCAAAGTACGGCAATCAACCAGCGCATCGAGTGGTGTTCCCCGGTAATTCCTAAAGTTCTAGAGGCCTGAAGCCTTAGAGGCGGTAAATGAGCTTATTAGTTCTTTTTCTGTACAGGCATTGGGAGAATCCCTTCGTTGCGTATCGGGAAGTTCTGAACGATCCGATCCGCCAGGAAATATTCTAAGGTACGGCCCACGGTGGGGAAAGCCAGCTCGCCCCACGGAATGTCGGATTCTTCGAAGAGTTGCACCTCCAGGCTTTCCTCGCCGGCGGAGAAGTCCAGGTCGGCCAGTTCGGCGCGGAAGAAGATATAAACCTGGCTGATATGCGGTAGATCAAAGACCGTATAAAGCTGCAGGCCGTGGACGCGGGCGTTGGCCTCCTCGAGGGTCTCGCGGGCGGCGGCCTGTTCCAGCGTCTCGCCGTTCTCCATGAAGCCCGCCGGCAACGTCCAGAAGCCCTGGCGCGGCTGGATGGCGCGGCGGCAGAGGAGGATGCGGCCCTCCCAAGCCGGCAGGCAGCCGGCGACGATCCTCGGGTTCTGGTAATGCACGACATGGCACTGGTCGCAGACGTAGCGCGGGCGATTGTCGCCGCTGGGAATGCGCAGGCTGACGCCGGCGCCGCACTGACTGCAGAATTTCATGCCGCTTCCTTGTTATCGATTCTTGGTTGGAAAGTGCGTCAATCTTGCGCGCAGCGCCAGGCGACCAGCAAGGGGCGGGGGTTGGGCAGGGCGTGTCTTTCGTGCCATGATCCTTCCATTAGAAGAATCGGCCCCCCGCAGGATGTTCGGCATGCTGGACCAGCTGCGCCAACGCATACAGACGCACACACCACGCGACCTTGAAACGGATCACAGCTTCCCCGAAGCGGCGGTCCTGCTCCCCATCACTCCCCAGGAAGAGCTCGTGCTCACCCTGCGCGCGACCGGGCTTTCCACTCACAGCGGCGAAGTCGCCTTCCCGGGTGGGCGCCGCGATCCGGAGGATGTGGACCTGATCCACACCGCCCTGCGCGAGGCCCAGGAGGAGATCGCCCTGCCGCCGGGCCTGGTGGAGGTCGTCGGGCCATTGAGCACCCTGGTCTCGCGGCACGGCATCCTGGTCAAGCCGTATGTCGGTTTTGTCCCCGATTTCGTGGAGTACCGCCCCAATGACGGCGAGATTGCCGCCGTCTTCAAGGTGCCGCTGGATTTCTTCCGCGGCGACCCGCGGGAAACCACCCACCGCATCGATTATTTCGGCCGCAGCTGGTACGTCCCGAGCTATCTGTTCGAGGGGTACAAGATCTGGGGCCTGTCCGCGATCATGCTGGTCGAGCTGCTGAACCTGCTGTACGACAGCGGCATCGACCTGCACCAGCCGCCGTCGACGTTCATCAAGCTGAGCTGAGACTCGATAATAAAGAGCGGCCCCCGCCTGAGGAGAAACCCATGAAGTACCGCCTGGGCTCGTCCCGAGTCGAAACCCATCCGGAAAGCTGGATTGCCCCCAATGCCACGGTAGTCGGCAAGGTGCGCCTCGACGCCAGCGCGAGTGTCTGGTTCAACGCCGTGCTGCGCGGCGACAACGAGCTGATCCATATCGGCGAGCACAGCAACGTGCAGGATGGCACCGTCATGCACACCGACATGGGCTTCCCGCTGACTCTGGGCAAGGGCGTCACCATCGGCCACAACGCCATGCTGCACGGCTGCTCGGTCGGCGATTACAGCCTGATCGGCATCAACGCGGTGATCCTCAACGGCGCGAAGATCGGCAAGTACTGCATCATCGGCGCCAACGCGCTGATCCCCGAGGGCAAGGAAATTCCCGATGGCTCGCTGGTCATGGGCTCGCCTGGCAAGGTGGTGCGTGAACTTACCGAGCCGCAGAAGAAGATGCTCGAAGCCAGCGCCGCCCATTACGTGCACAACGCCCAGCGTTACGCCCGAGACCTGGCCGAGCAGGAAGATGACTGAAGAACGCCCCGTCGCCTCGCCCTGCGTGCACGTTTGCGCGCTGGACGACGCCGACATCTGTCTGGGCTGCCAGCGCAGCGCCGCCGAAATCACCCGCTGGGGCCTGATGGGCAACGCCGAGCGCCGCGAGGTGCTCCTGCGTTGCGAACAGCGTGCCCGCGAGCAGGGCGTGCTGGTCTAGCCGCCCGCGAGCTTTTCCGTTTACGAACCACCCGTTTCGAACTTTCTTTCCCCGAGGTTTCCCGCAATGCCCCGTATTGGAACTCCCCTGTCGCCGAGCGCGACCCGCGTATTGCTCTGTGGCTCCGGTGAGCTGGGCAAGGAAGTGGCGATCGAGCTGCAGCGCCTGGGCTGCGAAGTCATCGCCGTCGACCGCTACGAGGATGCACCGGCCATGCAGGTCGCGCACCGCAGCCATGTGATCAGCATGCTCGACGGTGTTGCCCTGCGCGCGGTGATCGAGCAGGAGAAGCCGCACTACATCGTGCCGGAGATCGAAGCCATCGCCACCGCGACCCTGGTCGAGCTGGAGAGCGAAGGCTACACCGTCATTCCCACCGCCCGTGCCGCGCAGCTGACCATGAACCGCGAGGGCATCCGTCGCCTGGCCGCCGAGGAGCTGGGCCTGCCGACCTCGCCCTACCACTTCGCCGACACCTACGAGGACTACGCTGCTGGCGTCGCCGCCGTGGGTTACCCGTGCGTGGTGAAGCCGATCATGAGCTCCTCGGGCAAGGGCCAGAGCGTGCTGAAGTCCGATGCCGATCTGAAGACCGCCTGGGACTATGCCCAGGAAGGCGGCCGCGCCGGCAAGGGCCGGGTCATCGTCGAGGGCTTCATCGACTTCGACTACGAAATCACCCTGCTGACCGTGCGTCACATCGGTGGCACCACCTTCTGCGCGCCCATCGGTCACCGCCAGGTGAAGGGTGACTACCATGAGTCCTGGCAGCCCCAGGCCATGAGCCCGAAAGCGCTGGCCGAGTCCGAGCGGGTGGCCAAGGCGGTTACCGAGTCTCTGGGTGGCCGCGGCCTGTTCGGCGTGGAACTGTTCGTCAAGGGCGACGAAGTGTGGTTCAGCGAAGTGTCGCCGCGCCCGCATGACACCGGTCTGGTCACCCTGATTTCCCAGGATCTCTCGGAGTTCGCTCTGCACGCCCGCGCCATTCTTGGCCTGCCGATCCCGGTGATCCGCCAGCTGGGCGACTCCGCCTCGGCGGTGATCCTGGTGGAAGGCAAGTCGCAGCAGGTTTCCTTCGGCAACCTCGGTGCCGCGCTGAGCGAGCCGGACACCGCGCTGCGCCTGTTCGGCAAGCCGGAAGTGGATGGTCAGCGCCGCATGGGCGTTGCCCTGGCGCGCGACGAGTCGATCGACGCCGCCCGCGCCAAGGCCACTCGCTCGGCCCAGGCGGTCAAAGTCGAACTGTGAGCCGCTGGGCGGGGCTGGTCTGGTGGGCGGCGGCGTTGCCGCTGCTGCCGCTGGCCCTGCCCATGGCCGTGCGCACCCGGCGCACGGCTTTGCGCCTGGCTCCCGCCGCGGGCGTCCGTGAGGGCGTTGCCGGGGCGGAGCTGACTGGCGAACCCTTTCGTCTATTGCTGTTGGGGGAGTCCACCGTTGCCGGTGTTGGCGCGTCCTGCCTGGATTTCGCGCTGGCCGGCCGGCTGGCTTCGGCGCTCTCCGGTCGTCTCCAGCGGCCCGTCGTCTGGCGGGCGGCGGGGGAGAACGGCATCACTGCCGGTGAAGCCTGCGAGCGCCTGCTGCCGCTGGTCGCCGAACAGGATTATGAGCTGGTGGCGCTGGTCTTCGGCGTCAATGACACCACGCACTTCAGCTCCAGTCGGCACTGGCAGGGCTCTCTTGAACGACTGATCGAGCACTTCCGTGGACGTGGCGCTCGGGTCGTGTGCACGGCGGTTCCGCCGTTGCAGCACTTCACGGCTTTGCCTTGGCTGTTGCGGCAGTTGCTGGGGTGGCGCGCGGCGCTGCTGGATCGCCAGCTCCGCGCTCTGGCGCTGGCGCAGGGGGCGGGCTATTGCAGCGTGAGCCTGGAGATGCAGCCGCAGTTCCTCGCCATCGACGGCTATCACCCGTCGGCGCTGGGCTATCAGGTGTGGGGTGAGCACTTGGCTGAGTGGCTGGTGCAGGTGTAGGGCATACAACCATGCGCGGTTGTACGCCAATTGCCGCTGGCCCCGAGGCTCAGCTCGCAGTACCTGGCTCTTTGTAGGAGCGAGCTTGCTCGCGAACAAACGTATCCAGTTGTCCTGGCGTTGGGCCGTCCGCGAGCAAGCTTGCTCCTACAGAAGAGCAATTCCTCAGCGGATATCGTTCAGATCATCCCCGCGGGTCTCGCGCAGGCACAGCACGGCCAGCAGGCTGAGCGCCGCTGCTACCGACACGTAACCGCCCACCCAGCTCAATCCACCCATACCTACCAGCTTCTGCGCGATGTACGGGGCTAGCGAGGCGCCGAGAATACCGCCCAGGTTGTAGGCTGCCGAAGCGCCGGTGTAGCGCACGTGGGTGGGGAAGAGTTCCGGCAGCAGTGCGCCCATGGGGGCGAAGGTCACGCCCATGAGGAACAGTTCCAGCGACAGGAACACCGCTACTTCCACTGACGAGCCCTGGCTCAGCAGCGGCTCCATGGCGAAGCCCGAGGCGATGGCGGCGAGGGTGCCGACGATCAGCACCGGCTTGCGCCCGAAGCGGTCGCTCAGCCAGGCAGAGACTGGTGTGGCGGCGGCCATGAACAGTACGGCAATGCACAGCAGGCCGAGGAAGTCCTCGCGACTGTAGCCCAGGGTGCTGACGCCGTAGCTCAGGGAGAACACCGTGGAGATATAGAAGAGGGCGTAGCACACCACCATCGCCATGGCGCCCAGCAGAGTGGGGCGCCAGTGTTTGCTCAACAGGTCGGCGATCGGCAGGCTGGAACGCTCCTGGCGCTCCATGGCCTTGGCGAACACCGGGGTCTCCACCAGCTTCAAGCGTACGTAGAGGCCGACGATGACCAGTACAGCGCTGAGCACGAACGGAATACGCCAGCCCCAGGCGCGGAACTGTTCTTCGCTGAGCAGCATGGCCAGGCAGAGGAACAGGCCGTTGGCGGCCAGGAAACCAATCGACGGGCCCATCTGCGGGAACATGCCGAACCAGGCGCGGCGACCCTTGGGCGCGTTCTCGGTGGCCAGCAGCGCGGCGCCGCCCCATTCGCCACCCAGCCCCAGGCCCTGGCCGAAGCGCAGCACGCAGAGCAGGATCGGCGCCCACGCGCCGATGCTGTCGTAGCCCGGTAGCAGACCGATCAGTGTGGTGGAAATGCCCATCAGCAGCAGCGAGGCCACCAGGGTCGACTTGCGCCCGATACGGTCACCGAAGTGGCCGAACAACGCCGAGCCCAGCGGGCGAGCGAGGAAGGCGATGCCGAAGGTGATGAAGGCGCTGAGCGCCTGGGCGGTGCCGGAGGTCTGTGGGAAGAATACCGGGCCGATCACCAGCGCGGCGGCGGTGGCGTAGACGTAGAAGTCGTAGAACTCGATGGCGGTGCCGATGAAACTGGCCACCGCGACGCGGGTGGTGGAGTTGGTCTGTTCGGCCGGCTGTGCGGCTTCGAGGGTGGCGCTGGTCATACGGGGAAATTCCCTGGCAGTCAGGCACGGCGACGACTCTGGCGGTCGTGTCCGGCGTCATAGGAGGCATCGCCACGGTGCGAGTACGAGCGCGGCCCCGGATCGGGGCAGGGTGGGCGCGGCTCGCGGTGGGTCAGAGCGAGGCCGGCTGCTTCGCAAGGCAACGACGCAAGGTCGAGGCTCGGCGGGGCGTGCGATTGACTGGCCGGCGCGGCGTCACGGGTAGCGGCGGGCGTCGGTGGGAGGCTGGGTAAGCCGTCCGGATTATAGGGGCGGGCGGGGCGGCTCAGGCAAGCTCGTCGGCGTAGGGCTCTTTCGGCGGAGCGCCGGGCAGCCAGGCACGTACGCTTTTTACCCGGTTCTCGCCGGACTGCAGGATCTCCAGGCGGTAGCGGCCGATCTTCAGGCACACCGCGCAGTCGGGAATCTGCTCCAGCGCTTCGGTGACCAGCCCGTTGAGGGTCTTGGGGCCGTCACTGGGCAGTTGCCAGCCGAGGGCGCGATTGATGTCGCGCAGGTTGGCCGAGCCGTCGATCACGTAGGTGCCGTCGGCCTGGGGGTGGATGTCCGGGTTGCGCAGGGTGTTCTGGTTACTGAACTCGCCGACGATTTCTTCGAGGATGTCTTCCAGGGTGATGATGCCGATCACTTCGCCGTATTCGTCGACGACGATGCCGATGCGTCGCTTCTGCTTCTGGAAGTTGATCAGCTGGGTCGACAGCGGCGTGCTCTCGGGCACGAAGTAGGGCTCCAGGCACGCGGCCTTGAGGCTTTCCTTGGTCAACTGGTTGTGCGTCAGCAGGCGGGCGATCTGGCGCATGTGCACCACGCCTTCGACCTGGTTGATGTCATTGCGGAACACCGGCAGGCGGGTGTGGGTGGTGTTGCGCAACTGGCCGATGATGGTTTCCAGCTCGTCGTCCAGGTCGATGCCCTGGACTTCGTTGCGCGGCACCATCAGGTCGTTCACCGTGATCTTTTCCAGGTCGAGGATGCTCAGCAGCATGTCCTGGCGATTGTGGGTGAGCTTCTCGCTGGAGTCGGTGACGACGCTGCGCAGCTCGTCGTTGCTCAACGGCTTGCCGCCGCGCTGGGTCGGGTCGAGGCCGCCCAGGCGCAGCAGGAGGTTGCTGATGCCGGTCATCAGCCAGAGCAGCGGGCTGAACAGCTTCTGCATCCAGATCAGCGGCAGGCTGGCGGGGAAGGCTACGCGCTCGGGACGCAGGGCGGCGTAGGTCTTGGGGGTGATCTCGCCGAAGATCAGGAGGATCAGCGTCAGCACCACGGTGGCGATCGCCACGCCGGCTTCGCCCCATAAGCGCAGAGCCAGCAGGGTCGCCAGGGACGAGGCGATGATGTTGACGAAGTTGTTGCCGATCAGGATGGTCCCGAGCAGACGGTCGGTGCGCAGCAGCAGCCAGCTGGTGCGCCGCGCGCCGCGGTTGCCCTTCTTGGACAGGTGGCGCAGGCGGTAGCGGTCGAGGCTGAGCATGCCGGTCTCGACGCTGGAGAAGAACGCCGAGCAGAGGATCAGGAAGACCAGCAGGCCGATCAGGTAGCCGGGGTGGATCTCTTCCATGCGCGCAGGTCCTTCAGCGGCGCGTTGGCGCCGCCGTTAGCGTCAGATGTGCAGGATGAATTCCTTGACCAGCTTGCTGCCGAAGTAGGCCAGCATCAGCAGGCAGAAACCCGCGAGGGTCCAGCGGATCGCCTTGTGGCCCCGCCAGCCGAGCTGGTGGCGGCCCCACAGCAGTACGCCGAACACCACCCAGGCGAAGCAGGAGAGGATGGTCTTGTGCGCCAGGTGCTGGGCGAACAGGTTGTCGACGAACAGCCAGCCGGAGATCAGCGACAGCGAGAGCAGCGACCAGCCGCCCCAGAGGAAGCCGAACAGCAGGCTTTCCATGGTCTGCAACGGCGGGAAGTTGCGAATCAGGCCCGATGGGTGCTTGTTCTTCAACTGATGGTCCTGGACCAGCAGCAGCAGCGCCTGGACCACGGCGATGGTCAGCAGGCCGTAGGCGAGGATCGACAGCAGGATGTGAGCGAGGATGCCCGGCTGCTCATTGATCGGCTCGATGGTGCCGTGGGGCATCAGCACGGCCAGCAGGGTGGTCAGCGCACCGAGCGGATAAAGGAAAATCAGCAGGTTGTGCACCGGAATGCGCAGGCAGGCCAGCAGGGTCAGGGCGGTGACCGCGGCGGAGATCAGGCTGGCGGCGTTGAAGAAGTCCAGCGCCAGGCCCGCGGGCGTCAGCAGCTCCTGGCTCAGGCTGTAGACCTGACAGAGCAGGGCGATCAGGCCCAGCAGGAGGAGCAGCGGTTTCTGCGGCGGGGTGCGGCGGGCCAGGCTTGCGCCCTGGTAGGCAGTGGTGCCGATATAAAGGACGGCGGCGATCAGGCTGGGCAGCAGAGGTTGCATAAGTCCTTGGAACAGTCCGTCGACGGGGGACCCGAAAGGTGCTGAGTTTGGCACAGATCGCCCGCGCCTAGAAAGCCGCTGAGAACAGTTCGCTTCTGGGTTGGGACGCGGTCTGTCATATAGGGATCATCGGCGGTGTTGGCGTTGGCCGCACTTCGCTATAATCGGCGGCTTGCTGACAAGCCAAACCCTGGTCCGACCGGGCCTGATTAGGAACGCGCATGTTCGAAAACCTTACAGATCGCCTCTCGCAAACGCTGCGCCACGTCACCGGCAAGGCCAAGCTGACCGAGGACAACATCAAGGACACGCTCCGCGAAGTGCGGATGGCCCTGCTGGAGGCCGACGTGGCCCTGCCGGTGGTCAAGGACTTCGTCGCCAAGATCAAGGATCGCGCGGTCGGTACCGAGGTTTCCAAGAGCCTGACCCCGGGCCAGGCCTTCGTGAAGATCGTCCAGGCCGAACTGGTCGAGCTGATGGGCGCGGCCAACGAGGACCTCGATCTCAATGCTGCCCCGCCAGCGGTCATCCTGATGGCCGGCCTGCAGGGCGCGGGCAAGACCACCACCGCCGGCAAGCTGGCGCGCTTCCTTAAAGAGCGCAAGAAGAAGTCCGTGCTGGTGGTGTCCGCCGACGTCTACCGCCCGGCGGCGATCAAGCAGCTGGAAACCCTGGCCAGCGATATCGGCGTGAGCTTCTTCCCGTCCGAT
This sequence comes from Pseudomonas sp., assembly GCF_002796985.1. Classification (GTDB taxonomy): domain Bacteria; phylum Pseudomonadota; class Gammaproteobacteria; order Pseudomonadales; family Pseudomonadaceae; genus Pseudomonas. Next base: position 484,325 of record NZ_PEKX01000007.1, read on the forward strand.
ACCAGCCAGAAGCCGGTGGCCATCGCCGAGGCCGCGATTCGCGAAGCCAAGCTGAAGTTCATCGATGTGGTGATCGTCGACACCGCCGGTCGTCTGCACATCGACGCCGACATGATGGACGAGATCAAGCAGGTCCACGCGGCGATCAAACCGGTGGAAACCCTGTTCGTGGTCGACGCCATGACCGGCCAGGACGCCGCCAACACCGCCAAGGCCTTCAATGACGCGCTGCCGCTGACCGGCGTGGTGCTGACCAAGGTCGACGGCGACGCCCGTGGCGGTGCTGCGCTGTCGGTGCGCGCCATCACCGGCAAGCCGATCAAGTTCCTCGGCATGGGCGAGAAGAGCGAAGCGCTCGACCCGTTCCACCCCGATCGCGTGGCTTCGCGCATCCTCGGCATGGGCGACGTACTCAGCCTGATCGAGCAGGCCGAGCAGAGCATGGATCGCGAGAAGGCCGAGAAGCTCGCGAAGAAAATCAAGAAGGGCAAGGGTTTCGACCTGGAAGACTTCCGCGATCAGTTGCAACAGATGAAGAACATGGGCGGCCTCGGCGGCCTGATGGACAAGCTGCCGATGCTCGGCGGCGTCAACCTGTCGCAGATGGGCAACGCGCAGAACGCGGCGGAGAAGCAGTTCAAGCAGATGGAGGCGATCATCAACTCCATGACCCCCGGCGAGCGCCGTGATCCGGAAGTGATCAGCGGTTCGCGCAAACGCCGCATCGCCATGGGCTCGGGTACCCAGGTGCAGGACGTCGGTCGCCTCATCAAGCAGCACAAGCAGATGCAGAAGATGATGAAGAAGGTCACCGCCAAGGGCGGCATGGCCAAGATGATGCGCGGCATGGGGAGCATGTTCCCCGGCGGCATGCCGAAGATGTAAGCCCAGGCGGCTCGCCACCTGGCGGACCGGACGCGCTGCGGCTTGCGGCGCGGGGTTTTAGCTCATAGAATATGCGGCCTTTCGGGCTATGTGCCCGAGGGCTGCATTTCTTTTTTGCAAGCAAACCATAGGAACAACGTACGCATGGTAACCATTCGTCTGGCTCGTGGCGGCTCCAAGAAGCGCCCGTTCTATCACCTGACCGTGACCAACAGCCGCAACGCTCGCGACGGCCGTTTTGTTGAGCGCGTCGGCTTCTTCAACCCCGTCGCCACTGGCGCCGAGCCCAAGTTCTCGGTCAACCAGGAGCGTCTGAACTACTGGCTGAGCCAAGGCGCTCAACCGTCTGAGCGTGTTGCTCAGCTGATCAAGGAAGCCGCCAAGGCTGCCTGAGATCGATGAACACGAATCCTGCTCCCGCCGAGGAGATGGTAGTTCTCGGCAAGATCGTATCGGTGCACGGTATTCGTGGTGAGGTGAAGGTGTATTCCTTTACCGATCCGTTGGACAACCTGCTGGACTATCGTCGCTGGACGCTCAAGCGTGGCAACGAGGTTCGACAGGCGGAGCTGGTTCAAGGTCGCGTACAGGGCAATGTCCTGGTCGTGAAGCTGAAGGGACTGGAAGATCGCGAGATCGCCCGCACCTTCGCTGAATTCGAAATCCTGGTCCCGCGCAGCGAGCTGCCGGTGCTGGAGGATGGCGAGTTCTACTGGAGCCAGTTGGAAGGTCTCAAGGTGATCGACCAGAACGGGCAACTGTTCGGGATTCTCGACCACATGCTGGAGACCGGCGCCAACGATGTGATGGTAGTCAAGCCCTGCGCAGGCAGCTTGGACGACCGTGAACGCCTGCTCCCGTATACGGATCAGTGCGTGCATTCGGTAGACCTGGAAGCCGGTGAGATTCGGGTGGACTGGGACGCGGACTTCTAATTCATGTGGATGAGAGCCTTCAGCCAATGTGGATAGGGGTCATCAGCATCTTTCCGGAGATGTTTCGCGCCATCAGCGATTACGGCATCACGAGTCGCGCGGTCAAGCAGGAGCTGATTCAGCTTCAGTGCTTCAACCCGCGGAGCAACACCGAGGACCGTCACCAGACGGTGGACGACAGGCCTTTCGGCGGTGGTCCCGGCATGGTGATGAAAATCAAGCCGCTCGAAGGCGCGTTGGGCGATGCCCGGCAAGCTGCAGGCGGACCGGTGAAGGTGATCTACCTCTCGCCGCAAGGTCGCAAGCTCACGCAGGCGGCCGTGAAAGAACTGGCGAACGAGGAGCGTCTGATCCTGATCGCCGGGCGTTACGAAGGCATCGACGAGCGCTTCATTGAAGAGCATGTCGATGAGGAATGGTCGGTTGGCGATTATGTCTTGTCCGGGGGTGAGCTTCCGGCCATGGTGCTGATTGACGCGGTCACGCGGTTGTTGCCCGGTGCATTGGGCCACGTGGACTCCGCCGAGGAGGACTCCTTCACGGATGGCCTGCTCGACTGTCCGCACTACACCCGACCTGAGGTGTACGCAGACAAACGTGTTCCGGAGGTGCTGCTCAGCGGCAACCACGAACACATCCGGCGCTGGCGTTTACAGCAGTCCTTAGGCAGGACCTGGGAACGACGTGCCGATCTTCTGGATTGCCGCTCGCTTTCTGGAGAAGAGAAAAAGCTGCTGGAGGAATACATCCGCCAGCGGAACGATAGTTAACGTATCGATGGCGAGCGCCGAGCGCTTGTCTTAGGAGCACGAAATGACCAACAAGATCATTCAGCAGATCGAAGCTGAACAGATGAGCAAAGAGATTCCGGCGTTCGCCCCCGGCGACACCGTAATCGTCCAGGTTAAAGTGAAGGAAGGCGACCGTCAGCGTCTGCAGGCCTTCGAAGGCGTTGTCATCGGCAAGCGTAACCGCGGCCTGAACAGTGCTTTCACCGTTCGCAAGATCTCCAACGGCGTAGGCGTTGAGCGTACCTTCCAGACCTACAGCCCGCTGGTTGACAGCATTTCCGTCAAGCGTCGCGGCGACGTGCGCAAGGCCAAGCTGTACTACCTCCGCGAACTGTCCGGCAAGGCAGCACGCATCAAGGAAAAACTGGCCTAAGTCGCCGGTTGTTCCCGAAAAAAGCAGCCCACGGGCTGCTTTTTTCTTGCCTGTCGTTTAGCGATCGGCGCCATCTGCCTTCGTCAGCGCATTAGAAACACAACACCCGCAACACCGGCAGCCACCTTTATTGCATCAGGTAGCAGTGGCATGAGCCCCAGAGAGCAAGAAATACTCCGTCGCACAGAGCTGGCGGAAACCCGTGTGACCAAGGCGGTCTTCCCGCCCACCACCAACCACCACAACACCCTGTTCGGCGGCACTGCGCTGGCCTGGATGGACGAAGTCTCGTTCATCGCCGCGACACGCTTCTGCCGTCTGCCGCTGGTGACTGTGTCCACCGACCGCATCGATTTCAAACACCCGATTCCCGCCGGCTCCATCGTCGAGCTGATCGGCCGGGTGGTGAAGGTGGGCAACACCAGCCTCAAGGTCGAAGTGGAAGTGTTCGTCGAGAGCATGTCCGCCGACGGCCGCGAGAAGGCCATCCATGGGCTGTTCAGTTTCGTTGCCATTGACGACGAGAAGCGCCCGGTGCCGGTCCTGCCCGGCTTTGAGGCCTGAAACGCAAGAAGGCGCCCACGGGCGCCTTCATTCATTTAGACGGGAGCAGTTTTTCGTAGGAGCGAGCTTGCTCGCGAACAATTTAACCGACCAGGTCAGTGTTGGGCGGTTCGCGAGCAATAACGATGGCGTCCCCGTCGCTCCTACAGCAACGCTCAGTGGCGCAGGCTGATCTTCAGCGAGGCCTGGGACAGGTCGATGTTCTGCAGGCTCAGGCTGCCCATGCTCTGGGTCTTGGGTGCGCCGGCGACGCGGATGTTGTCGAAGCGCACTTCGCCAATGGAGCTGGGCAGGCGCACGTTGATCGAGCCGTCCGCGTTCAGCGAGGAAGAGGCGTGTGCGGTGTCGTACTGCACGTCGTGCAGTGAGGTCTCGGCGTCGAGGCTATCCACCACTGGCATCACCAGGCGGGAAAGCTGCTTGATCGCACCGACGCCGTCGCCGCTTTCGGCGCTGACCAGCAGGCTCTGCAGGGTGTCGTCGAAGCCCTGGGCGCTGACGTCGCTCATCTCGCGGTCGCTCAGCGGTTTCAGGCCCTTGGGCGTCTCATGGCGGGTGATGCTGCTGGGCGCCTGGCGCTGCACATCGGCGTTGGCCAGTTGGAACGGGCTGAGCAGGGCCGCAACCAAGGTTGCCGCCAGGCGCAGGTTGTTCTGTTTCTTCAGTGCACGGCCGAGTTGGCGCTCAGTGATCCAGCCCTGCTGGATCAAGGTTTCGCCCAGGCGCAGTCCGTTGGTGAGCTGGAGCTGGATGGCCTTGTCCAGCTGATGGGCGGTGATCAGCCCCTTGCTGACAAGGATCTGGCCGAGGCGGGAGTTCTGTTGACTGGGCATGGCGTGGGCTTCGTACGGTGCAATGATGGCGTGGTGCAATCATTGTCTGCCAGACGAATTCTGTCACCAGCCTAAAGATAGGCAGACATGGCCGGTCGTCAGGTTGTTGCGGAGCGCGTCGTTTCTTGCGCACTCGGTGCATTTTCGGGCGCCTCCTCGATCAGCGAAATCACCGTCCAGCCCGTGCTGGGAGTCAGTGGCTGCTCATGGCTGGCAATATGCAGGCGTCCGCTCGGATCCCTGGCGAACAGCAACAGTGCGCGGTTGCCGTGCTGGGCCTGGTAGTCCTCCCAGCCGAAGTTCTCGCTGAGCAGTGTCGACCGAATTTCCGCTCCCCGCGCGATCTGGCCGGCGATCTGCGGGAAGGTGATCGCTGATTGGCCCAGCGCACGGCCACGATGACGGTCGCTGACCCGATGCTTTTCGCTGCGTCGGCTGTCCTGGCTGCTGGGCAGGATGAAGCGCTGACGCGCGTTGAACTCGTGGCGGAAACTCATGCACATCAGGGCATTGAGCTCGGCGTTGGGCGACAGGGCCAGGAGATGTCCCAGTCCGATCAGGTCCAGGTGTGCCTCGGCATGTTGCGAGGCCGGATTGCCGAAATAGGTGGGTAGATTGTCCATGCGCGCAGCGCGGGTGTTCTCCCAGCTCGAATCGGTCAGCAGTACCTTCACCCCGGCATTCTGCAGGCCGCTGCCAATGGCGCGGGCAACCGGGTTGGCGCCGATGATCAGGAAACCGGTGGGCACCGGCTCGGCGACTTTCAGCAGGCGCGCCAGGGGGCGTGCCGTAGCGCTCTGCAGGATCACCGTGCCGATGATGATCAGGAAGGTGAGGGGGACCAGCACGCCGGCCTGGGCGTGGCCGGCCTCCTGCAGGCGGATGGCGAAGATCGCTGAAACGGCTGCGGCGACGATGCCGCGTGGTGCGATCCAGCTCAACAGCGCTCGCTCGCGCCAGTTGAGCGTGGAGCCGGCGGTGGCGATCAGCACGTTCAGTGGGCGCGCGACGAACTGAATCAGTGCCAACACCAGCAGTGCTATCGGCCCCAGGCCCAGTAACGCCGGCAGGTCCAGTCGCGCGGCCAGCAGCACGAAGAGGCCGGAAATCAGCAGGACACTGAGGTTCTCCTTGAAGTGCAGAATGTGCCGCACGTCGACGCCTTGCATGTTGGCAAGGCGCAGCCCCATCACGGTCACTGCCAGTAGTCCCGACTCGGACATCAGGGTATTGGACAGGACGAAGACACCGAGGACCACGGAGAGCGAGGCCAGGTTGTGCAGGTAGTCCGGCAGCCAGTGGCGCCTCAGGCTAACGCCCAGCGCCTGGCCGCCCAGCAGGCCGGCGGCGATCCCGGTGCCGATCACGCTGAAGAAGGTCAGCAGGCTGTCCAGCCAGCCGGCCCCGACATCGCTCGCGGCGATGAAGGTGTAAACCACCACCGCGAGAATGGCGCCGATAGGGTCGATCACGATGCCTTCCCAGCGCAGGATGTTGGCGATCGTGGCGTTGGGCCGCACCACGCGCAGCATCGGCACTATCACCGTAGGCCCGGTGACCAGGGTGAGGGTGCCGAACAGCAGGGCCATTTCCCAGGTGAAGTCCAGCAGGTAGTGGGTCGCCAGCGCGATCACGCCCCAGGTGAGGAGCGCGCCTACGGTGACCAGGCGCCGCACCACGGTGCCGATTTCCTTCCACTCGTCCAGGTGCAGGGTCAGGCTGCCCTCGAACAGCACCAGAGCCACCGCGAGAGAGACCAGCGGGAACAGCAGTGGCCCGAATAGCATCTCCGGCGACAGCAGGTGCAGCACGGGGCCGACCAGTATGCCGCTCAGCAGCAGGAACAGGATCGCCGGTAGCCGCAGGCGCCACGCGAGCCACTGGCTGGCAAGGGAGGCAGCGCCGATTCCGGCAAGAGCGTAGTAGGTGCTGTGTTCGTCCATGGAGCAGTGGCGTCCTTTGCGAGACTGGAGAGGGGATGGAGGTTATGAAAGACTACCCGCGCCACATCTTCCTTTGCCATGGCTTTAGATGAACCCGCTACCGCATTCATTGATCGATCGTTTCCTCGACGCCCTCTGGCTGGAGAAGGGCCTTTCCGACAATACCCGCAGCGCCTATGGAAGCGACCTGGCCCTGTTCAATGGCTGGCTGGATGAGCGTGGTGTGGCGCTGGAGTCGGCCGGGCGTGATGTGATCCTCGACCACCTGGCCTGGCGCCTGGGGGAGGGCTACAAAGCACGGTCCACGGCTCGATTCCTTTCCGGGCTGCGCGGTTTCTATCGTTACTGCCTGCGCGAGGGGTTGATCAGCGAAGACCCGACCCTGCTGATAGAGCTGCCACAGTTGGGAAAACCGTTGCCCAAGTCGCTGTCAGAGTCGGATGTGGAGGCCCTGCTGGCGGCTCCGGAGACCGACGACCCGCTCGGCCTGCGCGATCGCACCATGCTCGAGGTTTTGTATGCATGCGGACTGCGCGTCAGCGAGCTGGTCGGGCTGACCCTGGAGCAGGTCAACCTGCGTCAGGGCGTGGTGCGCGTGCTTGGCAAGGGCAGCAAGGAGCGCCTGGTGCCGCTGGGTGAGGAGGCCATCCGCTGGATCGAGCGCTATGTCCGCGAGGCGCGCGGCGATCTGCTGGCCGGTAAGCCGAGTGACGTGCTGTTTCCCAGCCTGCGCGGCGAGCAGATGACCCGGCAGACCTTCTGGCACCGCATCAAACTGCACGCCAGGGTCGCCGGTATCGGCAAGAGCCTGTCGCCGCACACCCTGCGGCACGCCTTCGCCACCCATCTGCTCAACCACGGCGCCGACCTGCGCGTGGTACAGATGCTGCTGGGCCACAGCGACCTCTCGACTACGCAGATCTACACGCACATTGCCCGTGCCCGTCTGCAGGACCTGCATACCCAACACCACCCCCGCGGCTGAGCTGACACTGTAGGAGCGAGCTTGCTCGCGAACGCATTTCTCCGAATCTTTCCGGGTTGTGCGGTTCGCGAGCAAGCTCGCTCCTACAGAAGAGCCGCCGAAGCTTCCGGCTACAGCCTGCGGCTCGGCCTGCCCCGTCTGGTGTGGTAGTCTTCGCCGACTGACATCAGGAGCTTTCCATGCGTTTGTCCCGACTTCTGACTGCCGCGGCCCTTGGCCTCGTCAGCACCCTCGCCCTGGCCGCCGAACCGGATCAGGCGATCCGTACTACCCTGCAGTCCCTGCAGCCTGACCTGCCCATCGAGAACATTTCCAAGGGCCCCCTGGAAGGCATCTACCAGGTCCAGCTCAAGGGCGGCCGGATTCTCTATGCCAGCGCCGACGGCCAGTTCGTCGTGCAGGGCAACATCTATCAGGTGAAGGACGGCAAGCCGACCAACCTGACCGAGAAGGCCGAGAGCGCCGGCGTGGCCAAGACCATCAACGCCATTCCCGCCAAGGACATGGTGGTGTTCCCGGCCAAAGGCGAGACCAAGGCGCACATCACCGTCTTCACCGACACCACCTGCCCGTATTGCCAGAAAATGCACGCCGAAGTACCGGAGCTGCAGAAACGCGGTATCGAAGTGCGCTACCTGGCCTTCCCGCGGCAGGGCCCGAACTCGCCTGGCGACCAGCAGCTGCAGGCCGTATGGTGCTCCAAGGACCGCCAGGCAGCCATGACCGACATGTTCCATGAGAAGGAAGTGAAGGCTGCCAAGTGCGAGAACCCGGTGGATGCGCAGTTCGCCCTGGGCCAGATGGTCGGTGTGCAGGGCACCCCGGCGGTCATCCTCGCCGACGGCACCATGCTGCCGGGCTACCAGCCGGCTGCCCAGATCGCCAAGCTGGCGCTGGAAGCCAAGTAAGCCGCGGCTTGCGCTCTGATTGACTAAAGCGGAATCGATTCGTAATGTTCGATTCCTTTTGACTAGGGAGCAGGCGCTTCGCCTGTTCTGACTCGGTGCCTACCGCCGCGCCCGCCTCGTTGCGGGCATCGGTGTGTCAGGCGCCCCGATGCTGTAATCATGGGGAGTTTCAGCGTGAATCCGGTGAAAGTGGGAATCTGTGGGTTGGGGACCGTCGGTGGCGGTACCTTCAATGTACTCAAACGCAACGCCGAGGAGATTGCCCGCCGTGCCGGGCGTGGTATCGAGGTTGCGCAGATTGCCGCCCGTCGCCCCAATCCGAAGTGTGAAACCGGCAGTACCCCCATTACTGCCGACATCTTCGACGTGGCGAACAACCCGGAAATCGACGTGGTCATCGAGCTGATCGGTGGCTACACCCTGGCCCATGAGCTGGTACTCAAGGCCATCGAGAACGGCAAGCACGTGGTCACCGCCAACAAGGCGCTGATTGCCGTGCACGGCAACGAGATCTTCGCCAAAGCCCGCGAGAAAGGCGTCATCGTCGCCTTCGAAGCCGCCGTGGCCGGCGGTATTCCGGTGATCAAGGCGATCCGCGAGGGCCTGGCCGCCAACCGCATCAACTGGCTGGCCGGCATCATCAACGGCACCGGCAACTTCATCCTCACCGAAATGCGCGAGAAAGGCCGCGCCTTCGCCGACGTGCTGAAGGAAGCCCAGGCGCTGGGCTACGCCGAAGCCGATCCGACCTTCGACGTCGAAGGCATCGACGCCGCGCACAAGCTGACCATCCTCGCGTCCATCGCCTTCGGTATCCCGCTGCAGTTCGACAAGGCCTACACCGAAGGCATCACCCAGCTGACCACCGCCGACGTGAACTACGCCGAGGCCCTGGGCTACCGCATCAAGCACCTGGGCGTCGCCCGCCGTACCGACAAGGGCATCGAGCTGCGCGTACACCCGACCCTGATCCCGGCCGACCGCCTGATCGCCAACGTCAATGGCGTGATGAACGCGGTCATGGTCAACGGCGATGCCGCCGGTTCCACGCTGTTCTACGGCGCTGGCGCCGGCATGGAGCCCACCGCTTCCTCGGTGGTCGCCGACCTGGTGGACGTGGTTCGCGCCATGACCGCCGACCCGGAGAACCGCGTGCCGCACCTGGCCTTCCAGCCGGACTCGCTCTCCGACCACCCGATCCTGCCGATCGACGCCTGCGAAAGCGCCTACTACCTGCGCATCCAGGCCAAGGACCATCCGGGCGTACTGGCCCAGGTGGCGACCATCCTCTCCGAGCGCGGCATCAACATCGAATCGATCATGCAGATGGAAGTCGAAGAGCATGACGGTCTGGTGCCGATGATCCTGGTTACCCACCGCGTGCTCGAGTCCCGCATCATCGAAGCCATCGCCGCGCTGGAAGCGCTGGATGACGTCGTCGGCAATGTCGTACGCATCCGCGTCGAACAACTGAACTGAATCGACTGCGGCGGCGCCTGCGCGCCGCTGCCAACCCGAAGGTTTCACACCATGCGTTACATCAGTACCCGCGGCCAGGCGCCCGCGCTGAACTTCGAAGACGTGCTGCTGGCTGGCCTGGCCAGCGACGGCGGCCTCTACGTTCCGGAAAACCTGCCGCGCTTCACCGTCGAAGAGATCGCCTCCTGGGCCGGCCTGCCGTACCACGAGCTGGCCTTCCGCGTGATGCGCCCGTTCGTGGCTGGCAGCATCTCCGACGCCGATTTCAAGAAGATCCTCGAAGAGACCTACGGTGTCTTCGCCCACAATGCCGTGGCGCCGCTGCGCCAGCTCAACGGCAATGAGTGGGTGCTGGAGCTGTTCCACGGCCCGACCCTGGCCTTCAAGGACTTCGCCCTGCAGCTGCTCGGCCGCCTGCTCGACCACGTGCTGACCAAGCGCGGCGAGCGCGTGGTGATCATGGGCGCGACCTCCGGCGACACCGGCTCGGCCGCCATCGAAGGCTGCAAGGCCTGCGAGAACGTCGATATCTTCATCATGCACCCGCACAACCGTGTGTCCGAGGTGCAGCGCCGGCAGATGACCACCATCCTCGGCGAGAACATCCACAACATCGCCATCGAAGGCAACTTCGACGACTGCCAGGAGATGGTCAAGGCCAGCTTCGCCGACCAGGGTTTCCTGAAGGGCACCCGTCTGGTGGCAGTGAACTCGATCAACTGGGCGCGGATCATGGCCCAGATCGTCTACTACTTCCACGCCGCCCTGCAGCTTGGCGCACCGGCCCGTTCCGTGGCGTTCTCGGTGCCTACCGGTAACTTCGGCGACATCTTCGCCGGCTACCTGGCGCGCAACATGGGCCTGCCGATCAGCCAACTGATCGTCGCGACCAACCGCAACGACATCCTGCACCGCTTCATGTCCGGCAACCGCTATGACAAGGACACCCTGCACGCGTCGCTGTCGCCGTCGATGGACATCATGGTCTCGTCCAACTTCGAGCGCCTGCTGTTCGACCTGCACGGTCGCAACGGCAAGGCTGTCGCCGAACTGATGGACAACTTCAAGGCCACCGGCAAGCTGGCCGTCGAGGATGACCGCTGGACCGAAGCCCGCCGCCTGTTCGATTCCCTCGCGGTGAACGACGAGGAGACCTGCGAGACCATCGCTCAGGTCTACGCTGAGTCCGGCGAGCTGCTCGACCCGCACACCGCCATTGGCGTGCGTGCGGCCCGCGAATGCCGTCGCAGCCTGGCCGTGCCCATGGTCACCCTGGGTACCGCGCATCCGGTCAAGTTCCCGGAAGCGGTGGAGAAGGCTGGCATCGAGGCCGTTCCGGCACTGCCGGCGCACCTGACCGACCTGTTCGAGCGGGAAGAACGTTGCACCGTGCTGGCGAACGAACTGGCCAAGGTGCAGGCCTTCGTCAGCGCTCACGGCAACCGCGGCAAGCCGCTCTAACACGCGGATCGCCGGTCGAAGAAGCCCGCCCTCTGGCGGGCTTTTTCATGTCCGCGAATGGGGGCGGGCGTCAGGCCGTGAAACATGTCGTCATGACCAACGGTACTGAAAGCGGCGAACTTTATCGCCGATCGTGCGGTCTTCTCCCTGTGTTTTTCATTTCGCAACAAGGAGATACGACATGGACCGGCTGAGCACCCTGCTGACCGAGGCCTTCGCTCCCTACGTTCCCTCCCTGGGCCCGGCACGCCCTGACGGCGGCCGAATTCTGACCCTCACTAACGACGACGGAGACGTGGTACTGCGGCGTGTCATCGAAGGCCAGCACCTGGCCGACCATGGGCAGAGCGAGGAGGCGGTGCAGACCATCCGCCGCGATCTGCTGATCTCCGAAGGCCGCATGGAGGACGATGTAGTCTCGCAGTTGCGCCAGCGTGCACAGGTGCTGAGCTACGGCACCTGAATCGACCTGCAACTAAAACGCCGCCCAATGGGCGGCGTTTTCGTTTCGGGGCCCTACAACTTGCCCAGGTACTTCAAGCGCGAACGAATGCCGCCAGTGGTGCGGCCGTGTTCACGGGCGATGGCAGCCACCGTTTCGCCTGCCTCGAAGCGCTGCAGCAACACTTCTTCCTCTTCAGTCTGCCAGGGCTTGCCGGCCTGTTGCGGCAGGCAGCGGGGCTTGGGCGCAGGTGCCTCCAGGGCGTGGATGGCGTGGAAGAGGGCACGGATCACCTCCGGTGCCTGACAAGGATCGTCGACGGCCAGGGGGGCGTCGTGGCGCGGGTCGATACCGTGGGCCAGCTTGCGCAGCAGGGCGAGGGATTCGCTGAGGTGATCGGCGTTCATGGCGGCTCTCCTTGATGTATCCGCAGATGCTTGGTGAGCCCTGGCGCGCTGTCTGTCGGACGCGTCGGGAGCGCAGGCGGAAAAGGCAGAGGAGGGCAGGTCGGCTGTAGGAGCGACGGCGGTTCCACCGTTGACGAGCTTCGCGAGCAAGCTCGCTCCTACAGAAAAAGCCAGACGAGCGAGTGGAAGCAGCGCGCAATAAAAAGCCCGGCACATTGGCCGGGCTTTACTCGAATAGGCGTCTTACTCGCTGCCGTGAATGACCTTGTCCAGATCAATCGGCTCGCCTGACTGGGTGCCGAGTTTCTGACGGATGTCCTCGAACATGGCGTCATATTCCTTGTGGTTGCGCACCATCGAGCCGAATCGCGGGTGTAGGCCATGCTTCTGCGCGATGCGGGTGGCATCGCTGGCGAAATTGAAAGCCTGCTCCTTGGGCATGTCCCACTCTTCGGTGAACGAATTACCGTCAATCTCGCCCTTCATGGTGAAGTGGACGAGCGTGCCCTTTGCTGCATCCTTGCGAACTTCATAGTTGATGTGAGCGTCGATCTCCTGCTGCCCCAGCCCTGGAAGGGACTGGAGATGCAGATGGCCCGGTTCGAACATGGCGAATCTCCTTCTATGGAATCCCGACAGTTTAGCTGGCCTTTGTGAATTCGAATCGTCCTGAGTCAGTGCAGAACGTCCTTTCGAACTCTTTCTTGAACCAGCACCCAGGGCGCGATGACCACGGCCCAGAGCTCCGGGTCGCGCTCAAGATAGTCCTGCGCCAGGTTTTCGTCGACCTTGCTCAGGTCTCCACGGGTCAGCCAGGCAGCCACCTTGGCTTTGTCGTCCTCGGCCACGCCCATCGCCACCTCCACCAGATCGGCGGAACCCGCGACCTTGAGCAGGTTGCCTCGGGCGAAGAAGGGCGCGAGTTCCTGCCAGGAAATCTTCGCGGTTTCGCCAAGCAACTTGGCATAGAGGGTGCTAGCTTCTTCAGTCATGGATCTCACCTGGTCAACGAACGGCGCCATGATAGCGCCGGGACCGCGCCAGGCAAGGTTCGGACGGCAATTTCGCTGGTGACAGATAATCCCTAAGGAGAAGTCATACAGCGCCGTTTTTCTGTACGTTTGTTTCAATCTTGCGACATGCCCACATTTGGCTGCCCGCCTCCCGCTTTTCAAGCGGTCCGGCGGCACTCTACACTGTACCGGTACAGTTGCCGGTGGGCTGTCCGGGGCAATCCCGGTCCTGAAGCCTTCGGCAACCAGGACTACAAAAACGAAAACACAAGAAGAGTGGAGCACTATGAAAAAGGGTACTCAGCGTCTTTCCCAGCTGTTCACCGCCATGGCCCTGGCCGGCGTTGCCAGCTTCTCCATGGCCGCAGACACCATCAAGATCGCTCTTGCCGGCCCGGTGACCGGCGCAGTCGCCCAGTATGGGGAGATGCAGTTCATTGGCGCGAAAATGGCCATTGAGCAGATCAACAAGGCCGGCGGCGTAGACGGCAAGCAACTCGAAGGCGTGGTCTACGACGACGCTTGCGACCCGAAACAGGCCGTGGCCGTTGCCAACAAGATCGTCAACGATGGCGTCAAGTTCGTCGTTGGCCACCTGTGCTCCAGCTCCACTCAGCCGGCGTCCGACATCTACGAGGACGAAGGCATCCTGATGATCACCGCGGCCTCCACCAGCCCGGACATCACCTCGCGCGGTTACAAGCTGATCTTCCGCACCATCGGTCTGGACAGCCTGCAGGGTCCGACCGCCGGCAAGTTCATCGTCGAGCACATCAAGCCCAAGACCGTGGCCGTGATCCACGACAAGCAGCAGTACGGCGAAGGCATCGCCACTGCCGTGAAGAAGACCCTGGAAGACGCTGGCGTCAAGGTCGCCCTGTTCGAAGGCATCAATGCCGGCGACAAGGACTTCTCCGCGATGATCGCCAAGCTCAAGCAGGCCAAGGTCGACTTCGTCTACTACGGCGGCTACCACCCGGAGCTGGGCCTGATCCTGCGCCAGGCTTCCGAGAAAGGCCTGAAGGTCGGCTTCATGGGTCCGGAAGGCGTTGGCAACAAAGAGATCTCCGCCATCGCCGGCCCGGCTTCCGAAGGCCTCTACGTGACCCTGCCGAAATCCTTCGACCAGGATCCGAAGAACCAGCCGCTGGTTGACGCCTTCAAGGCCAAGAACGAAGACCCGAGCGGTCCGTTCGTGTTCCCGGCCTACGCGGCCGTTGAAGTCATCGCCGAAGGCATCAAGAAAGCTGGCAGCGAGGACACCGACAAGGTTGCCGCCGCTCTGCGCTCCAACACCTTCGCGACCCCGACCGGTGACCTGGCCTTCGACGAGAAGGGCGACCTGAAGAACTTCAACTTCGTGGTCTACCAGTGGCACAAGGACGGCACCAAGACCGAAGCCAAGTAAGCCACCCGCCGCCACACAAAGCCCACTGCATCCGCAGTGGGCTTTGTTTATCCGAGTATTCCGGGGGTCCGTCGCGCCACAAGCGCCGCTTCACGCGACGCCCGAGGAGTTAGGTAATGCCTGATCTCTATCACTATCTGCAACAGCTGATCAACGGCCTCACCGTCGGCAGCACCTATGCCCTGATCGCCATTGGCTACACCATGGTCTATGGCATCATCGGCATGATCAACTTCGCCCATGGCGAGGTGTACATGATTGGCTCGTACGTGGCCTTCATCGTGATCACGGGGCTGGCGATGATGGGTATTGTCAGTCTGCCTGTCGTCATCATCTGCACCTTCGCCGCGAGCATCATCGTCACCAGTGCCTACGGCTACAGCATCGAACGGATCGCCTATCGGCCTCTGCGTGGAAGCAACCGGCTGATTCCGCTGATCTCCGCGATCGGCATGTCGATCTTCCTGCAGAACGAGGTCTTGCTGGCCCAGGATTCCAAGGACAAGGCAATCCCCAACCTGCTGCCGGGCAACTTCATCATCGGCGCGGACGAGATGACCGGCGTGACCATCTCCTACATGCAGGTGCTGATCTTCATCGTCACCCTGCTGGCCATGTACGGCCTGTCCATGTTCATTTCCCGTTCCCGCCTGGGTCGCGCCTGCCGCGCCTGTGCGGAAGACCTGAAGATGGCCAACCTGCTGGGCATCAACACCAACAACATCATTGCCCTGACCTTCGTCATCGGCGCCACCCTGGCCGCCGTGGCCGCGGTGCTGCTGGGCCTGCAGTACGGCGTGATCAACCCGCATATCGGCTTCCTCGCCGGCATCAAGGCGTTCACCGCCGCGGTGCTCGGTGGCATCGGCAGCATTCCGGGCGCCATGCTCGGCGGGCTGGTGCTGGGTGTTGCCGAAGCCTTCGGCGCCGACGTGTTCGGTGACCAGTACAAGGACGTGGTGGCGTTCACCCTGCTGGTGCTCGTCCTGCTCTTCCGCCCCACCGGCATCCTCGGCCGCCCGGAGGTGGAAAAGGTATGAGCCAGAGACTCAAGACTGCGTTCTTCAGCGCCCTGCTGGTGATGGCCGTTGCCTACCCGGTACTCGGCATCAAACTCAGCGTGATCGGCATCGGCCTGCAGTTGCAGGGCGTCGCCCCGTCAACGCTATGGGCTATCGCCGCGTGTGCCGTGGGCATGTTCGTCTGGCAACTGGTGCGTGACCGCTTCGCCTTCGGCGGCAGCGTGAAACAGGCCTTGTCCCACCCGCACACCAAGCTGGCCGAACGCCTGACCCACTCCTCCGTGCAGCGCAAGATCATCATGGTGCTGATCCTCGTCGCCCTCGCCTGGCCGTTCTTCGGCTCGCGCGGCGCGGTGGACATCGCCACGTTGATCCTGATCTACGTGCTGCTGGGCCTTGGCCTGAACATCGTGGTGGGCCTGGCCGGCCTGCTCGACCTCGGCTACGTCGGCTTCTACGCCGTGGGCGCCTACAGCTACGCGCTGCTGTCGCACTACTACGGCCTGGGCTTCTGGGTGTGCTTGCCAATCGCCGGTCTGATGGCCGCGTTCTTCGGCTTCATCCTTGGCTTCCCGGTGTTGCGCCTGCGCGGTGACTACCTCGCGATCGTGACCCTGGGCTTCGGCGAGATCATCCGCATCCTGCTGCGCAACCTGACCTGGCTCACCGGCGGTCCCAACGGCATCAGCAACATCGAAAAGCCGAGCCTGTTCGGCCTAAGCTTCGAGCGCCGCGCGCCCGAGGGGATGCAGACCTTCCACGAGTTCTTCGGCATCGCCTACAACTCGAACTACAAGGTCGTGTTCCTCTACCTGGTCGCGCTGCTGCTGGTGTTGCTGGTGCTGTTCGTGATCAACCGCCTGCTGCGCATGCCCCTGGGCCGAGCCTGGGAAGCCCTGCGCGAAGACGAGATCGCCTGCCGTGCACTGGGTCTGAACCCGACGCTGATCAAACTCTCGGCCTTCACCCTCGGCGCCTGCTTCGCCGGTTTCGCCGGCAGCTTCTTCGCCGCGCGCCAGGGCCTGGTCACCCCGGAGTCGTTCACCTTCATCGAGTCGGCGACCATCCTTGCCATCGTCGTGCTGGGTGGCCTGGGTTCGCAGCTGGGCGTGATCCTCGCCGCCGTGGTGATGATCCTGCTGCCCGAGCTGATGCGTGAGTTCAGCGAGTACCGCATGCTGATGTTCGGCGCCCTCATGGTGCTGATGATGATCTGGCGTCCGCAGGGGCTGCTGCCCATGCAGCGTCCGCATCTGGAGTTGCGCAAATGAGCCAGACCATTCTCGAAGTAAACGGCCTGACCATGCGCTTCGGCGGCCTGCTCGCCGTCAACGGTGTGGCGCTGAACGTGAAGGAAAAGCAGGTGGTTTCGATGATCGGCCCCAACGGCGCCGGCAAGACCACCGTGTTCAACTGCCTGACCGGCTTCTACCAGCCCACCGGCGGTGAAATCCTCCTGCGCGGCGAAGCCGTGCAGGACCTGCCCGGCCACAAGATCGCCCACAAGGGCGTGGTGCGGACATTCCAGAACGTTCGCCTGTTCAAGGAAATGACCGCGGTGGAGAACCTGCTGGTCGCCCAGCACCGCCACCTCAACACCAACTTCCTCGCTGGCTTGCTCAAGACCCCGGCGTTCCGCCGCCGCGAGGCAGAGGCGCTGGACTACGCCGCGCACTGGCTGGAGATCGTCAATCTCAAGGACATCGCCAACCGCCCGGCGGGTACCCTCGCCTACGGCCAGCAGCGTCGCCTGGAGATTGCCCGCTGCATGATGACCCGTCCGCAGCTGTTGATGCTGGACGAACCGGCGGCTGGCCTGAACCCTCGGGAAACCGAGGACCTCAAGGCGCTGATCGCCATGCTGCGCTCGGAGCACGGCGTCACCGTTCTGCTCATCGAGCACGACATGAAGCTGGTGATGAGCATTTCCGACCATATCTACGTGATCAACCAGGGCACTCCCCTGGCCGACGGCACCCCGGAAGAAATCCGTGGCAACCCGGATGTGATCAAAGCCTATCTGGGGGAGGCCTGAGTCATGCTGAAGTTCGACAAGGTTTCCACCTTCTACGGCAAGATCCAGGCGCTGCATGACGTCAGCATGGAAGTCCAGCAGGGCGAGATCGTCACCCTGATCGGCGCCAACGGCGCCGGCAAGTCGACCCTGCTGATGACGCTGTGTGGCTCGCCGCGCGCCTCCTCGGGGAGCATCACCTACCTGGGCGAGGAACTGGTCGGCAAGGAATCCTCCGTGATCATGCGCAAGAGCATCGCTGTCGTGCCGGAAGGCCGTCGCGTGTTTGCCCGCCTGACCGTGGAAGAAAACCTGGCCATGGGCGGATTCTTCACCAGCAAGGGCGATTACCAGGAGCAGATGGACAAGGTCCTGGGGCTCTTCCCGCGCTTGAAGGAACGCTTCAACCAGCGCGGTGGCACCATGTCCGGCGGCGAACAGCAGATGCTCGCCATCGGTCGTGCGCTGATGAGCAAGCCCAAGCTGCTGCTGCTCGATGAGCCGTCGCTGGGCCTGGCGCCGATCATCATCCAGCAGATATTCGACATCGTCGAACAGCTGCGCCAGGAAGGCGTCACCGTCTTCCTCGTCGAGCAGAACGCCAACCAGGCGCTCAAGCTCGCCGACCGTGGCTACGTGCTGGAGAATGGTCGCATCGTCATGCAGGACACCGGCGCCAACCTGCTGGTGAACCCCAAGGTGCGCGACGCGTACCTCGGCGGCTGATCCTTCCTGCGGCGACAAAAAAACGGCCCTTCTGGGCCGTTTTTTTTTGCGAGCGATCCGAAGCTTTCCTGCAGGAGCGAGATTGCTCGCGAACCCCGATGGCAATAGAGCTGCCGGGACATTCGTTCATGAGCGCCTCCAGTGAGCTCGTTCGCGAGCTCGCTGCTACGCGCTAACCCAGCGCTGCCGCGCCCAGGCGCTCAGGCTGTCGACGCACAGCACCAGCACCAGCATGGCGAGGATCACCGTCGCTGCCTGGGCCTGCTGGAACAGACTGAGGCTGAAGTACAGCATCTGCCCCAGGCCGCCGGCGCCGACGAAACCGAGCACGCTGGCCATGCGGATGTTGTTCTCCCAGCGGTAGAGCATGTAGGCCACCAGTTGTGGCCAGACCGCCGGAAGGGTCCCGTAGGCGAAGGCAGCGACGCGCCCGCCACCGGCCAGGCGCACGGCTTCGGCCGGAGCGGCCGGAGTGTTTTCCAGCGCCTCGGCGAACAGCCGGCCGAGCACGCCGCCGGTATGCAGCGCCAGCGCCAGCGTGCCGGCATTCGGGCCGAGGCCGGCAGCCAGCACCATCAACGCGCCCCAGACCAGTTCCGGCACTGCGCGCAGGGCGTTGAGCAGCAGCCGCGACAGGCTCTGCGCGATGCGCCCGCAGCGGCCTGCGGCCGGCAGCGCGAGGAGCAGGCCGAGCAGCGCTGCGAGCAGGGTGCCGATGGCCGACATGGCCAGGGTTTCCAGGGCGCCGCGGCCAACGGCGGTGAGGTGGGGGGCGCTCAGGTCCGGTGAGAGGAAGTCGCGGCCGTAATCGAGCATCTGCCCCAGGCCGCGCGCATCGAACAGCCCTCCGGTGTCCATCTCCAGGTAGGCGAAGGACGCACCGACGGCGAGCAGGATCAGCAGCAGCCAGCCCAGGCTGCGCAGCAGGCCGGTCATTCGAGCCTCCCGCGCAGGAAGCGGCTGAGCAGGTCGGCGCCCAGCACCAGTACCAGGAAGGTCAGCAGGATGCTCGCCACCTCGCCACCGGCGAACATACGCAGCGACAGGTCGATCTGCTGGCCGAGGCCGCCGGCACCGACGAAGCCCATCACCACCGAGGCGCGGATCGCGCATTCCCAGCGGTAAACGGTGTAGGAAATCAATTCCGCCGCCGCCGAAGGCAGCACGCCGTAGGTGAAGGCCTGCAGCCGCGAGCTGCCGCCCAGCAGCAGGGCGCGGGTCGGACGCGGGTCCACCGATTCGAAGATTTCCGCGTAGACCTTGCCGAGCATGCCGCCGTAGGTGATGGTGATGGCCAGCACACCGGCGGTGGGGCCAAGGCCAACCGCGCGGACGAACAGCAGGGCCCAGACGATCTCGGGCACGCTGCGCAGCACGATCAGCAGGCCGCGCACCGGCCAGCGCAGAGCGCGCGCCCACCAGGCCGGCAGGCCGCCGCGGGGCAGGGCGGAGATCGACAGCGCGCGGGTGGCCAGCAGCGCGGCGGGGAAGGCGATCAGCCAGGCCAGCGCCATGCCGGCGGTGGCGATGGCCAGGGTTTCCAGGGTGGCGCGGCCGAGCAGGGCGAGGAATTCGTCGTCATGGGCCGGCGGCCAGAAGCCGCCGAGGAAGTTGGCCATGGTCCGCGCATTGTCGCCGCTGAACAGGCCGACGATGTCCAGCTCGGACAGGCGCAGCCCCGGCCACAGCAAGGCCAGGGCGAGCAGGGTGAGCAGCAGGCGCGGCAGCGCTGCCGGGTCGCGAGGCGGGCTCTTCGAGAGTGCTGGTTTCAGCATCGCGGAATCTGCACCACCACCGGTTTCCCCACCGGCGAGGACGCGTCCTGCAGGCCAAGTTGTTCGTTGGCGTACAGCGCGCGAAGGTCTTCAGGAGTGACGTTTGCCGCCGGCTTGTCGAAGGCGATGCGGCCGTCGCGCACACCGACGATGCGCGGGAAGTGCTCCAGTGCCAGGTCCACCGCGTGCAGGCTGGCCAGTAGCGTCACGCCACGGTTCTGCGCTTCACGGGTGAGCACGCCGAGGGTGTGGCCGGCGAGCACCGGGTCCATGGCCGAGACGGGTTCGTCGGCCAGCAGCACTTCGGCCTGTTGGTACAGCGCACGGGCGATGCCGACGCGCTGCAGTTGGCCGCCGGAAAGCTGGTCGCAGCGCTCGAAGAGTTTGTCGGAGAGGTCCAGGCGTTGCAGTTCGCTGCGGGCGCCGGCGCTGTCGACGGGGTAGAGCAGGCTGGCCAGGCTCTTCCACAGTGGCCACTGGCCGAGGCGGCCGGCGAGCACGGCGGTAACCACGCGCTGGCGCGGTGGCAGCGGTGGCGCCTGGTGCACCAGGGCAATGCGCGAGCGCAGGCGCTGGCGGGCGGGGGCGCTCAGCGCCCAGGGCTGGGTGCCGAGCAGCTCGAAGCTGCCCGAGGCGGGTTTCAGTGCGGTGGCCAGAATGCGCAGCAGGGTGGTCTTGCCGGCGCCCGAAGGGCCGATGATCGCCACCCGTTCACCGGCAGCGACGCTGAGGTCGATGCCGGCAAGCGAGCGCTGGCCGTTGGCGTGGATGTGCTCCACGCCGGTCAATTTCAGGGTCACTTCAGCAGGCCGGCGGCGCGTGCCGATTCCTCGATGCCCTTGTAGTTTTCAGGCGATGTTTCGATGAAGCGGCTGGCCGCCTGCAGGTCGAGGATTTCCTTGTCGCGCGGTTTGCTCGGGTCGAGGGCGAGGAAGGCCTTCTTGATCTTCTCCGCTAGCGCGGGGTCGAGGTTGCCGCGCACGGTCCAGTTGTAGTCGTAGTAGGTCGGGGTGGTCGCGAAGACCTTCACCTTGTTGGTGTCGACCTTGCCGCTGTCCACCAGCTTCTGCCAGACGGAGGCGTTCAGCACGCCAGCATCGACCTTGCCGGCCTGGACCCAGGCGACGGTGGCGTCGTGGGCGCCGGAGTAGGCCACGCGGGAGAAGAACTGCTCGGGCACCACGCCGTCTTTCTGCATGAAGTAGCGCGGCATCAGGCTGCCAGAGGTGGACGATACCGAACCGAAGGCGAAGGTCTTGCCCTTGAGGTCCTGGATCGATTTCACGTTCGGGTCGGCCGTGATGAATTTGCTGGTGAACTGTTTGTCCTGCTCGCGCTGCACCAGCGGGATGGCGTTGCCGGTCTTCAGGCGCGCCTGGACGAAGGTGAAGCCGCCCAGCCAGGCCATGTCCAGGCGATCCGAAGCCAGGGCTTCGACCACGCCGGCATAGTCGGACACCGGGATGAACTTCACGGGCATGCCCAGTTGTTCTTCCAGGTAGGCGCCCAGCGGCTTGAACTTGCGCAGCAGTTCGGTAGGAGCTTCATCGGGAATGGCCGAGACTTTCAGTTCCTTGGGGGTATCGGCATGGGCGAAAACAGCGGACAGGGACAGGGCAAAACCGGCGGCGAGCGCCAGGGAGCGTTTCAGCATGGGGAGAGTTCTCCGGTTCAATGGCGGAAAAAACTCCGGGAGTATAGTGGCGGCGCGCCTGTTTGGCAGCTGCTGGATTGCACTTCTGGCGATGGCGGCGCCTGCTAGAATGCCGCTCCCCCGTGCCCGCCTTGCTGTCGAACTGGAGATCACCCCATGTCGTCCCCTTTGCCATCCCTCGCTTTTGCCGGTCTCGGCTTGATGGGGGTACCCATGACGCGCCGCCTGCTCGCTGCCGGCTACCCGCTGACCGTGTGGAACCGCTCCGCCAGCAAGCGCGAGCTGCTCGCCACTGAAGGCGCCAGGGCCGTGGAGACACCCGCGCAGCTTTGCGCCGACGCCGAGGTGGTGATGCTCTGCCTGGCCGATACCGCTGCGGTACGCGAGGTGGTGTTCGGTGCCGGAGGCATCGTCGAAAGCGCTCGTTCTGGTCAGTTGCTGGTGGACTTCTCCAGCCTGGAGCCGGCCGCCACCCGCGAAATGGCCGCAGAGCTGGAAGCGCGCACCGGCATGCGTTGGGTCGACGCGCCGGTTTCCGGCGGCACGCCGGGCGCCGAAGCCGGCACCCTGGCGATCATGGCCGGCGGCCGGGTCGAGGACATCGAGCGCGTGCGGCCGATCCTCGCCCACCTTGGCCAGCGACTGACGCGCATGGGCAATGTCGGCGCAGGGCAGGTGACCAAGGTGTGCAACCAGATGATCGTTGCCTGCAATGCCCTGGTGATCGCCGAAGTGGTGGCGCTGGCGGAGCAGTCTGGCGTCGATGCTAGCCTGATCGCCCCGGCTCTGGCCGGCGGTTTCGCTGACTCCAGGCCCTTGCAGATCCTCGCACCGCAGATGGCCGAGAGCCGCTTCGAGCCCGTGAAATGGCATGTGCGCACACTGCTCAAGGACCTGGACACCGCCGTCAGGCTTTCCCGCGAGGAAGGCTCGGCCACGCCCATGAGCGGCCTCGCCGCGCAACTGATGCGCCTGCATGGCAGCCAGGGCAATCTCGAACGCGACCCGGCTACCCTGGTCGAGCAATACCGTCAGTCGAAGGAATTCCCCGCATGAAGCTCTGCGCCAACCTGTCCCTGCTGTTCACCGAAGTCCCGCTGCTGCAGCGTATCGACGCCGCCGCCAAGGCCGGCTTCGAGGGCGTGGAAATCCAGTTCCCCTACGACGTGCCGGCGCAGGACCTGAAGACCGCACTGGACGAAGCCGGCTTGCCACTGGTGTTGATCAATCTGCCGGCCGGCGACCTGATGCAGGGAGGGCCGGGCATCGCTGCCGTGGCGGAGCGCGGTGCGGAGTTCGAGGCGGCGTTGGCCAAGGCGCTGGACTACGCGCGCATCGCCAAGCCGCAGCACGTCAACGTGCTGGCCGGTCGCCTGGTAGAGGGGCGGGAGCGCGAGGCCGCGCTGCAGACCCTGGCCGAGCGCCTGCGCGCCACCTGCGATGCGTTCGCCGGCAGCGGCACCGATGTGCTGATGGAGGCCATCAACTGCCACGACATGAAGGACTTCCTGCTCAACACCCCTGAGCACCTGCAGGACATGCTCGAGCGCGTGGCGCGGGAAAACCTGCGCGCGCAGCTGGATCTCTACCACATGGCGCGCATGGGCCTGGAGCTGGTGGATTGCATCTACGCGCTGATGGGCCAGATCGGCCACGTTCAGTTCGCCGACTACCCCGAGCGCGGCGAACCGGGCTCGGGTGAAATGGAGTTCGAGGTGCCGCTGCAGGTCCTCGACGACGTGGGCTACGACGGATGGCTGGGTGCCGAATATCGCCCCACCGGCACCACTGCCGATTCCCTGCGCTGGCTGCCGCGCTGGCGCGCGGGCAAGTTCGACTTCTGAGCCTGGATCACGGGCCTCAGGCCTGGCTGCGCAGCAGCACCGAGTCGCTGTCCTCGCGGTAGGCCTCGAGGAACTCCACCAGCGCGGTGAGGGGCAGCGGCCGGCTGAACAGGTAGCCCTGGGCCAGCTCGCAATGGTTGTCGCGCAGGAACGCCAGTTGCTGCGCGTGCTCCACGCCTTCGGCGATTACCTTCAGGTGCAGCTTCTGCGCCATGGCGATGATGGCCTGGGCGATCTCGCTGTCGCGGCGCGATTGCGGTACGTCGCGGATGAACGAGCGGTCCACCTTCAGCGCATCCAGCGGCAGCTGGCGCAGGTAGGACAACGACGAATAGCCGGTGCCGAAGTCGTCGATGGACAGGCTCACGCCCAGATCGCGCAGGCGGCTGAGCACCGGGATGGCCTGGTTGATGTTGGCCATCACGGCGTTCTCGGTGACTTCCATCTCCAGGTAGCGCGCGGCGAGGCCAGTTTCGGCGAGGGTGTGCTGCACCTCGTCGACCAGGCTTTCGCGGCCCAGGTTGCTGGCGCAGCAGTTCACCGCCACCCGCAGGTTCCTGTAGCCCAGGTCATGCAGCCGGCTCAGGTCCTGGCAGGCACGGCGCAACACCCAGGAGTCCAGCGCGCCGATCAGCCCGTTGGCGGTCGCCAGGCCGATGAAGCGGTCCGGCGACAGCAGCCCGCGGGTCGGATGCTTCCAGCGCACCAGTGCTTCGAGTTGCTCGACATCGCCGTGGTCGATACGCAGGATCGGCTGGTAGTAGAGCACCAGCTCGTCGTCCCACAGGGCCTTGCGCAGTTCCTCTTCCAGTTGCAGTTCCTGGGTTGCCTTGGTCTTCAGGTGCGGGCTGAAGAAGTGCGTCGCGTTGCGGCCGTTGCCCTTGGACTGGTACAGCGCAAGGTCCGCGTGCTTGAGCAGTTCCTCGGGCTGCTCGCCGTCGTTGGGGAACAGGCTGATGCCGACGCTCATGGTCATCACCAGGCTGCGCCCGGCGGTGCTGATCGGCTCCTTCATGCGCTGCATCAGGCGCTGGGCGAGGATGCGCGCCTCGTGATCCTCACCCAGGTCGGCAAGGATGCAGAACTCGTCGCCGCCGAAGCGCGCCAGCAGATCGGTGCTGCGCAGTGCGCTGCGGATGCGTTCGGAGACGATGCATAGCAGCTCGTCACCGGCGGGGTGCCCGAGGGAGTCGTTGACCCGCTTGAAGTGGTCCAGGTCCAGCAGGATCACCGCCATGCCCTGGCCCTTGTGCCGGTTGCGCTGCAGGCGGGTGGCGAACTCTTCGTTCAGCGCGTTGCGGTTGTGCAGGCCGGTGAGGCCGTCGAAGCTCGCCAGCTTCTGCAGCGAGGCGTTGGCATTGTCCAGTTGGTTGAGCAGGGTATTGACCCGGCTCAGCTCGTTTTCCTTGCTTTCCAGGCTGTCCTCGATCCAGGCGGCCCAGAGCCCGGCCAGCACCACCGCCAGGGCGAGCAGGCCGACCATCAGGCCGAGCTGGATGGCATTGTTACGGCCCAGGTCGGCCGCCGGCACGACCCAGCTCGGCAGGGTCAGGGTGAGGGCGGCCATGCCGGTGAAGTGCATGCTGGAAATGGCGCCGCCCAGCAACAGGCTGGCAAGGATCTGGTAGATCCACTGGCGCCCCGCCGGCTGGCGGTTCAGCACCGGCGCCAGTACCAGGGCGACGAAGGCCACGAGCACCGCCATGAGCACCGACAGCGTGACCAGCAGCGGGTCGTAATGCTGCATGGGTGGCGACTCGATGGCCGCCATGCCGGTGTAGTGCATGCCGGCGATGCTGGCGCCGATGCAGCAGGCAGCCAGCAGGTACTGCAGTGGGCTCAATCCGGCGTGGGCCAGCAGGCGCATGGCGATCACGCAGATGCCGATGGCGATGAGCAGCGAGAGCAGTGTCAGGCCGCCGGAAAAATGCAGTGGCACCGAGGAATGGAAGGCCAGCATGGCGACGAAGTGCATCGACCAGATGCCACTGCCCAGGCATATCCCGCCGACCCACTGCCAGCGATGAGCATGTTGCGGTGCGCGGACCATTCGCGCGGTGATGTTCAGGGCGACGAAGCTGGCGACGCAGGCGATGAAGATGGCCAGCAGGACCAGTCCGGGATTGTGAGAACACTCCAGCAGCACAGCATCGGGTAATGCGTCCTGGTGCCAGTCCATGGGCGGGATGCTCCGGATGTCGAGGGGGATGAAGGCGGATTGATATCACTCTGCTTTGAGTCTAGGAAGTCGTCGTGACGCTGCAAGGAGTCGGCTGAATTTTCAGGGCAAAGCCACGCAGGGCGCGACGTACGGTAGTGCCAACTGCCCAGGTGATCGTAGATCGGACCACTGGCCGAAATCGGGTAGCCAACTTGACACTTTTTTGACTAACTGCCCGCTAGAGTTGCGCCGCCGGCCGGCAGGGTTCGGCCATCCCATTTACTCTCCGCCTATCGATGTAAGGAGTGCGCTCGATGTCCGAGGGCAAGCGCCGCCTCTTCCCCCAGGTCAGCTCCGCGCGGCTGGTCCTGCTGTTTTCGCTGGCCCTGGTGCTGTTCTACAACTTCGCCACCTGGCGGGCGCTGAACAGCCTGGTCCCCATGGAGGGTGTGTGGGGCGTGGCGTTCTTCGCCTCGTTCGCCTTGTTCCTCTGGGCGGCCTTTACCTTGCTGCTGACCCTGGTGTCCTTCCGCCCGCTGCTCAAGCCGGCGCTGACCCTGGTGGCGCTGGTGTCTGCGGCCGCGGCTTACTTCATGAACTCCTACGGTGTCGTGATCGATACCGTGATGGTGCAGAACGTCGTCGAGACCAACCCTGGCGAGGCCACTGCGCTGTTCAGCCTGCGTATGCTCGGCTACCTGCTGCTGTTGGGCGTGCTGCCGGCGGCGATCATCTGGATGACGCCAGTGCGCTACAGCCCGTTCTTTCGCGGCCTGCTGAACAAGGTGCTGGTGATCTTCGGCTGCCTGGTAGTGGTTGCCGTCTGCGTGGGCGCCTTCTATTCCACCTACGCCCCGGTGTTCCGTCAGGAAGAGAAGCTGACTCACTTCATCAACCCGACCAACTACATCTATGCGGTGAGCAAGTTCACCAAGCAACGCCTGGGCATCAAGGAAAACCTGGTGGTGCAGCCCATCGGCGAAGATGCGGTCATGCCGCGCAAGGTCAGTGCTGACGGCAGGAAGTCGCTGATGATCTTCGTGGTTGGCGAAACCGCCCGCGCGGACCACTTCTCCCTCAACGGCTACGCCCGCGACACCAACCCGGAACTGAAGAAGCTCGACATCCTCAACTTCACCAATGTCAGCTCCTGCGGTACTTCGACGGCGGTGTCGGTGCCCTGCATGTTCTCCAAGTTTCCCCGCGAGGACTACAGCGACAAGAAGGGCAAGACCAATCAGGGCCTGCTGGACATCCTTCAGCGTGTTGGTGTGTCAGTGCTCTGGCTGGACAACAACAGCGACTGCAAGGGCACTTGCCTGCGGGTACCCAACCGCGATATCCCGAAGGATCAGCCCGGTCCCTTCTGTGACGGCAAGAACTGCCTGGACGAAGCCCTGCTGCAGAACCTGCAGGCCTACATCGACGGCCTGAAGGACAACGCCATCATCGTCCTGCATGCCGACGGCAGCCATGGCCCCGAGTATTACGAGCGCTATCCCAAGACCCTGGAGCGCTTCACCCCGGTGTGCCGCACCAACCAGTTGGGTAGTTGCAGCAGCGAGGAGCTGCTGAACGTCTACGACAACACCATCCTCTACACCGACTTCTTCCTGTCCAGGGTGGTTGAGCTGCTCAAGCACAACCAGGAGCGCTTCGACACCTCGATGGTCTACGTCTCCGACCATGGCGAGTCGCTGGGCGAGAACGGCGTGTACCTGCATGCCGCGCCCTATGCCATCGCACCGAAAGCGCAGACCCATGTGCCCATGGTGATGTGGTTTGGCAATGGCGCGCTGGGCGGCATGGGCGTGGACCGCGGCTGCCTGGAGAAGAAGGCCGATGGCGCCGAGCTGAGCCATGACAACCTGTTCCACTCGGTGCTCGGTCTTTATGGCGTGCACACCAGCCTGTACCAGCCGGACCTGGACATCTTCCACTCCTGCCGGCGCGATATGACCGCTGCGCAGTAAGGCGTGGCGGGCAGCATGAAAAAGGCCCTGCGGTTTGCACCGCAGGGCCTTTTGTCTTTCGGGCGCTGTTACTTCTCGCGAACCAGCAGTACCGGGCGGTTGCTGACGCGCAGCAGGCCTTCGGCCACGCTGCCGAGCATCAGGCGGCGTACGCCACGGCGGCCGTGGGTGCCCATGACGATGATGTCCGCCTTGGCAGCTTCGGCTTCGATCTCGATGCGCTCGGCGATCTCTTCGCTGGCGCGTTCCTGGCAGACCCGCTCGAAGCTGGATTTCACCGGGAACTCGGCGATCTTTTCCTTCGCCTTGCCGAGGATGTCATCGGCGGCTTTCAGTGCGGCTTCGCGCAGCGGCTCCGGGTTGTAGTACACGGCGTAGTCGGGCAGATGCCGCAGGGGGCTGTCGACGATGGTGACGACACGCAGCTCGCCTCCGCTCAGTTGGGCCAACTTGGCCGCTTCGACCAGGGCTCGGTCGGAAACCGGGCTGCCGTCCACCGCTACCAGAATGCGCTCGTACATGATGTGTTCCCTCAATGAGTGGCTTGGTAGGGAAACTCTATCCCCCCATGGGCGAGATTCCCTTGCGCAGCGTCAATGGTAGTCGGTGTGTCTGAAAGCGCCGGTAATAGAGAGGCTTGTTTCGCTGATTGCGGGGCTTGCCTGTGCGTAGGAGCGGACTTCGTCCGCGATCGTTTCATCCTCACGCCAGGGTCACCCAGGGAGCCGCCGATTAGACATCGCGGACAGAGTCCGCTCCTACGCAGCCGGTTGGCCCATGAAAAAAGCCGCCACCGGTTACCCGGTGGCGGCTTTTTCGTGACGCAGTAGCAGGATCAGCCAGCGACCAGCACGCGGATCGCCTCCAGGCGCAGGGAGGCCTTGTCGAGCATCGACAAGCTGTCGTCACGCTGCTTGCGCAGGGCGTCCAGCTCGCTGTCGCGCACGCTGGGGTTGACGGCCTTGAGAGCGGTCAGACGCGCCAGCTCCTCGTCCAGGGTCGCGGTCAGTTGCTGGCGCGCGGCTTCGACGCGTTCGGCATGGCGCGGGGTGATCTTGGTCTCGGCCTGGGCGAACTGCTTGGCCAGTGCATCACGCTGGGCCTGCACGAACTTGTTGGCGCTGGCGCGCGGCACGCTTTCCAGCTGGTCGTTCAAGGTATCGAAGGACACGCGTGCGGACAGGTCGTTGCCATTGGCATCCATCAGGCAGCGCAGCGCCACCGGTGGCAGGAAGCGCCCCAGCTGCAGCTTGCGCGGCGCCACGGCTTCGCTGACGAACAGCAGCTCCAGCAGCACGGTGCCGGGCTTGAGCGCCTTGTTCTTGATCAGCGCCACCGAGGTATTGCCCAGCGAGCCGGACAGCACCAGGTCCATGCCGCCCTGCACCATGGGGTGCTCCCAGGTGAGGAACTGCATGTCTTCGCGGGCCAGTGCCTGGGCGCGGTCGTAGGTGACGGTCACGCCTTCGTCGTCGCCCAGCGGGAAGCTGGCGTCGAGCATCTTCTCGCTCGGGCGCAGGATCAACGCGTTTTCCGAGTGGTCCTCGCTGTCGATGCCGTAGGTGTCGAACAGGCGCTCCATGTAGATCGGCAGGGCGAACTGGTCGTCCTGTTCGTCGATCTCTTCCACCAGCGCTTCGCCTTCACCGGCGCCCCCGGAGTTCAGCTCCAGCAGGCGGTCACGACCGTTGTGCATTTCGGCTTCCAGCGCTTCACGGGCGGCGGTGCCTTCGGCCAGCAGGGCCTCGAAGGCGTCGTCATCGCCGCCGTCCAGCAGCTCTACCAGGCGCGGGCCGAAGCGGTGCTGCAGGGCGTTGCCGGTGGGGCAGGTGTTGAGGAAGGCGTTCAGCGCCTGGTGGTACCACTGGAACAGTCGCTCCTGCGGGCTGTTTTCCAGGTGCGGCACATGGATCTGGATGGTGTGCTTCTGGCCGATCCGGTCCAGGCGGCCGATGCGCTGTTCCAGCTGGTCCGGGTGGGCCGGCAGGTCGAACAGCACCAGGTGATGGGCGAACTGGAAGTTGCGGCCTTCGCTGCCGATTTCCGAGCAGATCAGCACCTGGGCGCCGAACTCTTCATCGGCGAAGTAGGCGGCGGCGCGGTCGCGCTCGAGGATGCTCATGCCTTCGTGGAACACGGTGGCCGGAACACCTGACTTCAGGCGCAGTGCATCGCCCAGGTCCATCGCCGTCTCGGCGTGGGCGCAGATCACCAGTACCTTGTACTGCTTGAGCATCTTCAGGGTGTCGATCAACCATTCGACGCGCGGGTCGAAACGCCACCAGCGGTTGTTCTCGTCGCCATCCTCGGCCTGGGCCTGGAAGCTCACTTCCGGGTACAGGTCCGGGTGCTCGCCCAGCGGCAGCTCCATGTACTCGATCGGGTTGGTCAGCACGTAGGGGTGCAGCTGGCGCTCCGGGAAGCCCTGCACGGCGGCGCGGGTGTTGCGGAACAGCACGCGGCCGGTGCCGTGGCGGTCAAGCAGCTCGCGTACCAGGCGGGCGCGGGCTTCTTCATTGCCGCCTTCGACGCTGGCCAGCAGCTCGTCGCCTTCGCTGCCGAGGAAACCGTGGATGGCCTGGCGCGCGGCGGGGGAGAGGGTGCCCTGGTCGACCAGTTCCTGCACCGCCTCGGCAACCGGGCGGTACTGGCTGCTTTCACGGCGGAAGGCTTCCAGGTCGTGGAAACGGTCCGGGTCGAGCAGGCGCAGGCGGGCGAAGTGGCTGTCCAGGCCGAGCTGTTCCGGGGTCGCGGTGAGCAGCAGCACGCCGGGGATGACCTGGGACAGTTGTTCGACCAGTTGGTACTCCGCGCTGGCCTGCTCCGGGTGCCAGACGAGGTGGTGGGCTTCGTCGACGACGAGCATGTCCCATTCGGCGGCGAACAGCGCGTCCTGGGCCTTTTCGTCTTCACGCAGCCACTCCAGCGCCACCAGGGCCAGCTGGGTGTCCTCGAACGGGTTGCCGGCATCGCTCTCGACGAAGCGCTCGCGGTCGAACAGGGCGACTTCGAGGTTGAAGCGCCGGCGCATTTCCACCAGCCACTGGTGCTGGAGGTTTTCCGGCACCAGGATCAGCACGCGGCTGGCGCGGCCGGAGAGCAATTGGCGGTGGATCACCAGGCCCGCTTCGATGGTCTTGCCCAGGCCCACTTCGTCGGCCAGCAGGACGCGCGGCGCCATGCGGTCGGCAACTTCGCGGGCGATGTGCAGCTGGTGCGCGATGGGTTGCGCGCGGGCACCGCCCAGGCCCCAGAGCGAGGACTGCAGCAGGCGGGTGCGGTGTTCCAGGGTGTGGTAGCGCAGGCCGAACCAGGACATCGGGTCGATCTGCCCGGCGAACAGGCGGTCGCTGGCCAGGCGGAACTGGATGAAGTTCGACAGCTGGGTTTCCGGCACGGTGCGCTGGTCGTTCTGCGCGGTGAGGCCGTGGTAGATCAGCAGGCCATCGACCTCGTCCACTTCGCGGACAGTCATCTTCCAGCCTTCGAAGTGGGTGATCTCGTCGCCCGGGGCGAAGCGCACACGGGTCAGCGGCGCATTGCGCTCGGCGTACTGGCGGGTATCACCGGTGGCCGGATAAAGCACTGTGAGCATGCGGCCATCCAGCGCCAGGATGGTCCCCAGGCCGAGTTCCGCTTCACTGTCGCTGATCCAGCGTTGACCGGGTTGATACTGCGCCATGGACACCTCCCAAAAAAAGCCGGCTATGGTACCGGAACGCGCAGCGTTCAGCGATGGCCGTCGGCGCCTCCGGTCGTCTGAAATATTGGCGTAACCGGCTACGGGCGCGCACTCATCACGAATCGTGGAAAGTGTAGCGAGGCGCTCTCAAGTCTGTCGCAACTTCGCCGATAGCCTGACAAGAGGACTTCCCATCGGGCTTCTTGCAAGGGCTAGCGCCCAAGGACCAACGCAATGCTGCCACCTATTCCCCATAGTCTGGCACCCGTCACTGCCCAGCAGGACGTGCCCAGGCCGCGACCGGATGTCGCTCCGGTGACCCCGCCTGCGCCCAGTGCGGGCAATGCCGGTGTGGAACTGGAACGCCGGCCCGACGAAGAGGCGCTGCAAGAGGAGTATCAGCGCCGGCGCAAGCGTCGCCAGGTGGCCGACGGCACGCCCGAGGCTGAGGCGCTGGAGGAACTGGAGGAGGTCGAGGAGCTGGGAGACGAAGTGCAGGGAGCGCCGCGCAAGGGGCTGTGGATCGATGTCGAGGTCTGACCTGGCCGGGGAGTAGACTGCTCTCATCAGCGAACTCCCGAGCTTGCCATGTTGTTCAACGACGCCCCGATCCTTCTTCCCGATGCCGAACTGCGCCTGATCCCCGACTGGTGCTCGCCGTCGCGCGCTGCCTGCTGGCTGGAACAACTGCTCGCCGAGACGCCCTGGGAGCAGCCGCAAGTGCATCTGCATGGCCGTGATTACCCGGTGCCGCGCCTGGTCAACTGGTACGGCGATCCCGAGGCCTTCTATACCTATTCCGGCCTGACCCATGCGCCGCTGTCCTGGACGCCGCTGCTGGCGGAAATCCGCTCGGCGGTGGAGGCGGCGGCCGGCCAGCGCTTCAACGGCGTGCTGCTCAACCACTACCGCGACGGCCAGGACTCCATGGGCTGGCACAGCGATGACGAGCCCGAGCTCGGGCGCAACCCGGTGGTCGCCTCGTTGAACCTGGGCGGTACGCGGCGCTTCGACCTGCGGCGCAAGGGAAGAAACACAATCGAACATTCCATCGAACTCTCCGGTGGTTCGCTGCTGGTCATGTCCGGCGCGACACAGCATTATTGGCAACATCAGGTTGCCAAGACGCGCCGTCCGGTCGCGCCGCGCCTGAATCTGACTTTCCGCCTGGTGCATGCCCTGCCATGAGCAACGACGACAAGCTGATCGACTTCACCGCCGAGCGCGACAAGCGCATTCACGATGTGCACGAAAAGCGCCTGCAGGACGTGCGCAAGGCCTTTGAGCAGGCGCTGCCGCTGGGCAAGCCGCGCAAGAAGGGCAAGAACAAGCCCAAGAAACGCTGATTAACCCCCTCCCAGGGCCGCCAGGCCCCGCTCTGCGCGGCTTCCCGCCGCACCCGCCCCTTACCGAAACTTGACCTGCGTCAGTGCTCCGGCCCTCCCCGGAAAACGCCTTGTCGACCATTGATCCAGGTCAATTTGTCCTGCCCGGCCACCGGTAATCTGCACACATCCCCAGACGATGTAGGCAACAGGAGGCCAGCATCATGTTCATCGACGAAGTGGTTCTAGCAGGCATCCTTACCGTCGGACTGATGGTTGTTTTCTTCGGCGGGGTCGGAATTTTCATCTGGAAGGACAGCCACAAGAAGAGCTGATCCTTACAGAGTCACAGAGCACGCAAGGCACTTCGGGCGACTTAGGTCGCCCGTTTTTTTTGCCTCGCCGAAAGTCGGGATGACATATTGTTAGCTTGCTAATAATATTGTGGACAACGATTCCGTCATTCCCTTTGCCGACTATCTTTAAGCGATAGACCCGGGCCTTTCGAGAGACCGCGTGCGACCTACGCTACAGGCATTCCTTGCGCCGGATACGCTGGCGCTGAAGTTCGCGATCAAGACCCTCCTGGCTGGCGGCCTGGCGCTCTGGTGCGCTTTCCGCTTCGACCTGGAGCAGCCGCAGTGGGCGCTGATGACGGTGTTCATCGTGTCCCAGCCGCTCTCGGGCATGGTGGTGGCCAAGGGGATTTTTCGCCTGATCGGCACCCTGATCGGCACGGTCATGTCGGTGGTGATGCTCGCGCTGTTCGCCCAGACCCCCTGGCTTTTCCTGCTGGCCATTTCGCTCTGGCTCGGCCTCTGCACCGCAGCTTCCACTTCCCTGCGCAATCACGTGTCCTACGCCTTCGTGCTGTCGGGCTACACCGTGGCGATCATCGGCCTGCCAGCGATCAGCCATCCGCTGGGCGTGTTCGACCAGGCCGTGGCGCGCAGTACGGAAATCTGCCTGGGGATTCTCTGCGCCTCGGCGGTCAGCGCCATCCTTTGGCCACGCCGCGTCGAAGCCAACCTGGACAAGCAGGCCCACGCCACCTGGCTCACTGGCATGCAGGCCGCACGCAGCGAAATCGATGCCGACGCGCGGCAGATCAAGGGGCTGTTGCAGGCGCTGGGAAAGATCGTCGAAGTCGATGTGCAGCGCGACCACGCCTGGTTCGAGGGATACCGCGGACGGATGCGTTCGCGCGCGCTGCGGATACTTTCCCGCGATCTGCTCAGCCTGCTGCGCACCGCACGCGGCGTGGCTCGGCAGCGCAGCGTACTGGATGCCGACGACCGTGCGCGCCTGCAGCCCTGGTTCGAGGAGTTGCGCGCCGTACTGGACGATCCGCAAGTCGACGCCTTGCGCTCGCTGCAGGAGCGCCTGCAGGAGGCCGGCCTGGATGAAAACTACTCCAACGATCTGCGCTACTGCCTGACCCGCTGCGCCTTGCTGTTGCTCAAGGCCCTGAACTCGGAGAAGACCATGCGCGCGGTGGCGGATGGGCGGGTCGACGATGTCGCCACCGGCACCTTGTCCTGGCACCGCGACGGGCTGATGGCGTTGTTCTACGGCCTGCGTAGTGCGCTGGCGCTATTGGGCATGTCGGCCTTCTGGATGGCCACTGCCTGGCCTGCCGCCACGGGAGGCATGACGCTGGCAGCGGTGATCTGCAGCCTGTTCGCCAACCGTGACAATGCCGTCACCATCGGTCTGGGCTTCCTGCGCGGCATCCTCTACGCGATTCCGGCGGCGACGGTGGTCAGCCAGTGGTTGTTGCCGCAGTGGAATGGTTTCCCATTGCTCTGCCTGGCGCTGGGCGTGCCGCTGTTCTTCGCCTTGCTGGGCATGGCCACGCCGGCGCTGGCGGGCACGGCGACGTCTTTCTCGATCCACTTCGTCACCCTGGTGGCGCCGAGTAACGTGATGAAGTACGACCTGGCAACCCTGCTCAACTCCGCCCAGGGCATCGTCATCGGCGTGGGCTTCGCCGTGTTGGTGTTCCGCCTGCTGACCCTCCCCGCGGACTGGCTCAACCGCCGGCTGATCCAGGCCACCTGCGAGGACCTCGGACGCCTGACCCGGCGGCCGCTGGCCGAGGCCGAGAACTGGTTCGGCGGGCGCATGGCCGACCGCCTGATTCGCCTGGCGCGACACTACACGCTGCTGCCCAAGGAAGAGCAGCGGCGCTGGCAGGATGGCCTGTTCGCCCTTGACCTGGGCAATGAGTTGATCCACCTGCGTGCCTGCCTCAACGGAGCCCAGGGGCCATTGCGCAAGCGTCGCGACCAGTTCCTCGGCACCCTGGGCAGCGTGCTGGAAAAAGGCCCCGGCGCGGGGCGCGAGCAGCGCCTGGAAAGCCTCTGCCCGCCGCTGGAGGAAGCCCTGGTCAACGATCTTCAAGGCGACAATGAACCCAACCGCCTGGCCCGAGCCGCGCTGGCGCAATTGCGCCATACCTGGCGCCAGTGGTGCCATCTGGAGGACGCCAATGGGCTTGCATGAGTTCGGCTGGGGCGGTGTTTTCCTGAGCCCGCTGTTCATCTACGCGGTGCTTGCCCTGGGGCTGACCGTCGTCCTTCGCCTGCTGCTGCAGGCCACCCCCTTCGGCCGCTGGATCTGGCACGAAGCGCTGTTCGACTGTGCGCTGTTCGTGCTTATTCTTTGCGGCATCACCTGGGCGCTCAGTGCGGCGCCCTGAGAGGAGAAGTTGAATGCGCGGATACCTTCGCGTAGCCGTCACCCTTGCCCTGGTCATCGCCGCCGTGCTGGCCGGCACGTGGCTGTGGCGCTACTACATGCTGTCGCCGTGGACCCGCGATGCGCGCGTGCGCGCCGACGTGGTGGTGATCGCCCCGGATGTTTCCGGCTGGGTCACCGACCTCGCCGTGCAGGACAACCAGCAGGTCAAGGTTGGCGACCTGATCATGCGCATCGACCACGAGCGCTACGCGGCGAACCTGGAGCAGGCCAAGGCCCTGGCCGAGACCCGCCACCAGCAGTACCTGCTGCGGGTGAGCGAAGCCGCGCGGCGCAGCAAACTGGGCATCGTCGCGATCAGTGCGGAGGACAAGGAAACCGCGCAGATCAACGCCTCCATCGCCAAGAGCGAGTACGACGAGGCGCAGGCCCAGGTGCGCCTGGCGCAACTGAACCTGACTCGCAGTGAGATGCGCGCCCCGCGCGACGGGCAGATCACCAACCTGCGTCTGGCCCAGGGCAACTATGTTCAGGCGGGCCAGGCAATGATGGCGCTGGTGGACCAGAAGTCCTTCTACGTCACCGCCTACTTCGAGGAAACCAAGCTACCCGGCATCCGTATCGGCCAGCCGGCCCAGGTGGTGCTGATGAGCGGCGATATTGCCATCGACGGCACCGTGGAGAGCATCAGCAGCGGCATCACCGACCGCAACGCGGTCCCCGACAGCCAGTTGCTGGCCAACGTCGAACCGACCTTCAACTGGGTGCGCCTGGCCCAGCGCATCCCGGTGCGCATCCACCTCGACAAGGTGCCCGAGGGCG
Source organism: Pseudomonas sp. (assembly GCF_002796985.1). GTDB lineage: Bacteria > Pseudomonadota > Gammaproteobacteria > Pseudomonadales > Pseudomonadaceae > Pseudomonas. Next base: position 520,450 of record NZ_PEKX01000007.1, read on the forward strand.
TGCACCTGAGCGCCGGCATGACCGCCAGCGTCACCGTAAAGCCGTGAGCGGGGCGTCTGCCCGCTCGCGCTGAAGCCAGCAGGACAAGGTCGCGCAGAAGATCGACGCGGCGACCAGCGAGACGCCCACCCAGGGCGTCCAGGCGATGCCGGCCAGGCTGATCACCGCACCGCCCAGCGCCGCGCCGAGGGCCACGCCCAGGTGCATGGCCGAAGTGTTCAGCGCCACCCCTGCGCTGCCGCTGGCCGGGTCGCTGGCCAGCAGGTAGCTCTGTACCGCGGGCGAGATCATCCAACTGATGGTGCTCCAGATCATCAAGGCGCCGATCAGCAGCCAGGGGTGACCGAGGCTCAGCGGGATCGCCAGCATCGCCAATCCAAACAGCACCGGTACCACCATCAGCGCGCGGCGATGGCCGAGACGATCGCTCAGCCAGCCACCCAGGTAGCCGCCACCGATGGCCGCCAGGCCGATCAGCAGCAGGGTCAGGGCGATGCCCTGGCTGTCGGTGATCCCGGCGATCTGCTGGAACCACGGGGTGATGTAGGCGAACAGGGTGAAGTGCCCGCCCAGCAGCAGGATCGATACCAGCTGTGCCAGGTTCAGCGCCGGATTGCGCAACTGGCGCCGGTAGGCCGCGCCATTGGCTGGGCTGCCGAGCGTGCGGCGGGGCAGGGCGATCAGTAGCAGGGCGGCCAGCGGCAGGGAGTAGAGGGCGATGGCGGCGAAGATCCAGCGCCAGCCGAGCCAGTCGTTGACCAGCACACCGACCGGCACGCCGAACACCAGCGAACCGCTGATGCCCATGAAGATCAGGCCGATGGCCCGCCCGCGCTGGGCCGGCGGCGCCAGCTCCACCGCCAGCAGGCTGGCCTGCATGATCAGCAGCCCGCAACAGGCGGCCATGCCGATGCGCATCAGCAGCAGCGCAACGTAGCCAGGACTCATCGCGGCGCCCGCGTTGAACGCGGCGAATACCAGCAGGGTGATGAACAGCAGCCGGCGGCAGTCGGCGCCACGGGTGAGCCAGCCGAGCAACGGCGCGGCGATGGCGAAGCTCAGGGAGAACAGGCTGGTGAGCTGGCCGGCGAGGCTGAGGGAGACATGCAGGTCGGCGGCGAGCGAGGGCAGGATGCCGGTGAGGATGGCCTCGGCGAGACCCGCGGCGAAGGTGCAGAGGGACAGCAACAGCAGTCGAAGGTCCATGGCGGCTCCGATTCCCGGTGAGGGGTTTCGGGCACGAAGCCTTCGGTTATCCCAAGTGGATGTGATGTGACGGGGGCAGGGTAGTCGAGGGGGAAACTGTATACAATTTTCCGGGGCCGGATGACCGACCCCGGAGCGCGCGTCAGCCGATGGTGATCGGCGGCAGGGCGGGCAGTTCGATGTTGAGTTTCTCGGTCGGTGCCATGACTTCGGCCTCGCCCTTGACCACGGCCTTGCCGTCCTGGTTGAGCACGGTGGTGCTGATGCGCACGCGGTTCTTCGGCAGCTTTTCCAGCACTTCCAACTCTACTGTCAGTTCGTCGCCGAGCTTCACCGGGCGGGTGAAGCTCAGGTTCTGGCCGAGGTAGATGGTGCCCGGGCCGGGCAGGGTGGTGGCGATCGCCGCGCTGATCAGCGCGCCGGTGAGCATGCCGTGGGCGATGCGCTCCTTGAACTGGGTGGTGGCGGCGTAATCGGCGTCCAGGTGTACCGGGTTGCGGTCGCCGGAGACTTCGGCGAACAGCTGGATATCGCGCTCGGTGACGCTGCGCTGGAAGTTGGCCTTCTGGCCGACTTCGAGTTCTTCGTAGGGAACATTTTGTACGGAAGTCATAGGGGCTCCTCGGTTTTCTCGACCTGCGGGACGGGGCAGTGCGCCGCCAGCCAGTCGATCAGGTTGCGGGTGACCTCGTCGCGGTTGCTCTCGTTGAACAACTCGTGGCGAGCGTCGGGATAAATCTTCAGTTGGACGTCACGCACCCCGGCCCGGGTCATCGCCTGGGCGAGATCGCGCAGGCGCTTGCCCTGGCTGACCGGGTCGCGCTCGCCGCCGATGACCATCACCGGCAGGTCGGCGCGGATGTGCGACAGGTGCTCCAGCGGGGTGATGTCGGCCAGGCCGCCGAGCAGGTCGATCCACAGCTGGTTGCTGCAGCGGAAGCCGCAGAGCGGGTCGGCAACGTACTTGTCGACCTCGACCGGGTCGCGGCTGAGCCAGTCGAAGGCGGTGCGATTGGGTTTGAAGGCCTTGTTGAACGAGCCGAAGGACAGGAAGTCGATCAGCGCGCTGTGCCCCAGCGGGCCCTGGCGCCAGCGCTCGAAGCGCGCTATGACGCGGGCGCTCTTGTACAGCGCCGCCGGCTGGTAGTTGGAGCCGGACAGCACCGCCGCCTTCACGCTGGCGCTGTGCTGCATCAGGTAGGCGGTGCCGATGTAGCTGCCCATGCTGTGGCCGAGCAGGATGATCGGCAGGTCCGGGTGTTCCTCGCGCACATGCTGGTTCAGCGTGTGCAGGTCGCCGATCACCTTGCCCCAGCCGCCGCGGTCGGCGTAGTGGCCCAGTTCGCCGTTCTCGGCGGTGCGGCCGTGACCGCGCTGGTCGATGGCATAGAGGTGGTAGCCGGCTGCGTTCAGTGCCAGGCCCAGGCGCTCGTAGCGGCCGGCATGCTCCGCCATGCCGTGGGACAGCATCAGGGCGCCGCGGGACGGGCCTTCCGGTGCCCAGTGGCGGGTATAGAGCGGTGTCTCGTCGCTGGCGGCGAGCCAGTAGGCGGCGTAGGGCATGGGGTCCATCCTGATTCTTGTGGGTCGATTCTTATTGGAATGGGACATGAAACGGGCCGAGCGGGGCGATTCTGCCACGCCGGGACACGTTCTGTATGGATTGCTGACAGCACCCGGCCATTGTCGTGTAAGCCCCGTCCTAGGCGGCCGTCGGCTCTATCCCGCGCCATGCCGGGATGGTGGCGCAAGATTCACGCAGTCTATGACGCCGCCTGGAGTCTTTGCGATGACCAAAGGAACTGCTAGCTTCCGTCGAATGACCGCAATGACGGTTCGGTTTCGCTCAGGTATGAGGATAAGAATAAATGCAACCTGATTTCTGGAACGACAAACGCCCGGCCGGCGTGCCCAGCGACATTGACCTCACCGCCTACAAATCGGTGGTGGAAGTCTTCGAGCGCTCCTGCAAGAAGTTCGCCGACCGTCCGGCCTTCAGCAACATGGGCGTGACCCTGACCTACGCCGAGCTGGACCGCCTGTCCGCCGCCTTCGGCGCCTACCTGCAGAAGAATACTGACCTGAAGCCCGGCGACCGCATCGCCGTGCAGATGCCGAACATCCTGCAATACCCCATCGCGGTATTTGGCGCCCTGCGCGCCGGCCTCATTGTGGTCAACACCAACCCGCTCTACACCGCCCGCGAAATGCGCCATCAGTTCAAGGATTCCGGCGCCCGTGCGCTGGTCTACGTGAACCTGTTCGGCAAGCTGGTGCAGGAAGTGCTGCCCGATACGGGCATCGAATACCTGATCGAGGCGCAGATGGGCGACTTGCAGCCCGCGCTCAAGGGGCTGCTGGTCAATACCGTGGTCAAGCACGTGAAGAAGATGGTGCCGCAGTACAACCTGCCCCAGGCCGTCCCCTTCAAGGCCGCCCTGCGCCAGGGCCGTGGCCATGGCCTGCAGCCGGTCAAGGTTGGCCTGGAAGACATCGCGGTGCTGCAGTACACCGGCGGCACCACCGGCGTGGCCAAGGGCGCCATGCTCACCCACGGTAACCTGGTGGCGAACATGCAGCAGGTGCATGCCTGCCTGCAGCAGCACGGCCCGGACGGCAAGCCGCTGATGCAGGTCGGCAACGAGGTGATGATCGCGCCGCTGCCGCTGTACCACATCTATGCCTTCACCGCGAACTGCATGTGCATGATGGTCAACGGCAACCACAACGTACTGATCAGCAATCCGCGCGACATTCCCGGCTTCATCAAGGAGCTGAAGAAGTGGCGCTTCTCCGCTCTGCTGGGCCTGAACACGCTGTTCGTCGCCTTGATGGATCGCCCGGAGTTCAAGGAACTGGACTTCTCCAACCTCAAGGTCACCAATTCCGGCGGCACCGCGCTGGTCACCGCCACCGCCGAGCGCTGGAAGGCCATGACCGGCTGCACCGTGGTGGAAGGCTACGGCCTGACCGAAACCTCGCCGGTGGTCAGCACCAACCCCTACGGAGATGCGGCGCGTCTGGGCACCGTCGGCCTGCCGGTGCCGGGCACCGCGCTGAAAGTCATCGACGACAATGGCAATGATGTCGGCCTGGGCGAGCGCGGCGAGCTGTGCGTGAAGGGCCCGCAGGTCATGAAAGGCTACTGGCAGCGCCCGGACGCCACCGCCGAGGTGCTGGACGCCGAAGGCTGGCTGCGCACCGGCGACATCGCGGTGATCGACCCGGACGGCTTCACCCGCATCGTCGACCGCAAGAAAGACTTGATCATCGTCTCCGGCTTCAATGTCTATCCCAATGAGATCGAGGACGTGGTCATGGCCCACCCGAAAGTCGCCAACTGCGCGGCCGTCGGCGTGCCGGACGAGAAATCCGGCGAGGCGGTGAAGCTGTTCGTCGTCGCTCGCGAGGGCGGGGTGACCGTGGAAGAGCTCAAGGCCTACTGCAAGGAAAACTTCACCGGCTACAAGGTACCCAAGCACATCGTGCTTAAGGACGCCTTGCCGATGACCCCGGTGGGCAAGATCCTGCGCCGGGAGCTGCGCGAAACCGCCTGAGGCGAGCGTGAATGAAAAAGGGGGCTGATCCAGGATCAGCCCCCTTTTTTATTTAGAGCGGGATTATTTAGAGCGGGTTGTCGGCCAGAGCCGGTCAACCACCACAGCCGCCACAGCAGCTTTTTTTCTCGCGGAGGATCTCGTAGAGATCGTCCTTGAGCTGCAGCTTCTGCTTCTTCAGCGCCTCGATGGTGTCGTGCGATGCAGGGGTGATGCCGGCTTCCATGTTCTTGATCTCCTGATCGAGATCGTTATGGCTATGGAAGAGCTTGGCGAAATTCGGGTCTTCGGCTTTCAGGCGGGTAATCTTTTCGCGGAATTCGGGAAACATGGGGGGTTCTCCAGGAGAGTGCAAAAGTACTCTGCGGGATCCGCAGCCGACGGGTGTTGAGGTAGATCATCTCCAGAAGGTGATTTCGCCGGTACCTGGCGGATGAAATGTTCCGCAACCCGCAGCTCTTTGTGCTTTCCCTGCGTGCAGTATCCGACGTCAGGGCGGGCGCGAAACTGCCTGATCGAACTCCGGCGATTCTCACCTGCGAAGAGGACAGGTCTGACCGCCAGTCCCCGTTCTTTTTTCCGGTTTCATCTCCATGAAATCCACTTTGTCAGACAATCCAACAAGGCCGCAGCCCTTCTGGGACGGGCTTTTCCGATGAGTGGAAGATTGATGACCGAAATGCCTGTCTCCGGTCATTTTTCTTACTGACAAGGCTGTGTTTGGTGCTGGTCGCTGTTTCTCAAAGCTGATAATCTCGGCCCGCTTTTCGCTCCCCGAGGCTGGGGAAAGCGACACAAACACAACAAAGAACCGCGTACGCGGTAAAGATGAGCTGTTGCTTAGGAGTGGGCTTCCATGACCGACAATTTCTGGAAGGACAAATACCCAGTAGGGATCGCTGCCGAGATCAATGCTGACCAGTACCCGAACATCCTCGCGGTACTCAAAGAGTCCTGCCAACGTTTTGCAGACAAGCCTGCCTTCAGCAACCTGGGCAAGACCCTGACCTACGGCGAGATGTACAAACTCTCCGGGGACTTCGCCGCCTACCTGCAGCAGCACACCGATCTCAAGCCCGGCGATCGCATCGCCGTGCAACTGCCCAACGTGCTCCAGTACCCGGTCGTGGTCTTCGGCGCCATGCGCGCCGGCCTGGTCGTGGTCAACACCAACCCGCTGTATACCGCGCGGGAAATGGAGCACCAGTTCAACGACTCCGGCGCCAAGGCGCTGGTGTGCCTGGCGAACATGGCGCACCTGGCCGAGGAAGTGCTGCCCAAGACCGGCATCCGCAACGTCATCGTCACCGAAGTGGGTGACATGCTGCCGCCGCTCAAGCGCTTCATCGTCAATTTCGTGGTCAAGAACATCAAGAAGATGGTCCCGGCCTACCACATCGCCAATGCGCAGAAGCTCACCGACGCCCTGGCCAAGGGCCGTGGCAAGGCGGTGAGGGAAGCCTCGCCGCATAACGACGATGTTGCCGTGCTGCAATACACCGGCGGCACCACCGGCGTGGCCAAGGGCGCGATGCTGACCCACCGCAACCTGGTCGCCAACATGCTGCAGTGCAAGGCACTGATGGGCGCCAACCTCAACGAAGGTTGCGAGATCCTCATCGCCCCGCTGCCGCTGTACCACATCTACGCCTTTACCTTCCATTGCATGGCGATGATGCTCACCGGTAACCACAACATCCTGGTGACCAACCCGCGCGACCTGGCCAGCATGGTCAAGGAACTGTCGCAGTGGAAGTTCACCGGCTTCGTCGGCCTGAACACCCTGTTCGTCGGCCTGTGCAACAACGAAGGCTTCCGCAAGCTGGACTTCTCCGCGCTGAAGCTGACTCTCTCCGGTGGCATGGCCCTGCAACAGGCCGCCGCCGAGCGCTGGAAAGACGTCACCGGCTGCGCCATCTGCGAAGGCTACGGCATGACCGAGACCAGCCCGGTGGTCTCGGTGAACCCGTTCCAGAACATCCAGATCGGCACCATCGGCATCCCGGTTCCGTCGACCTTGTGCAAGGTCATCAGCGATGACGGCCAGGACCTGCCGCTGGGCGAGCGTGGCGAACTGTGCGTCAAGGGCCCGCAGGTGATGAAGGGTTACTGGCAGCGCCAGGAAGCCACCGACGAGATCCTCGACAAGGACGGCTGGCTGCGTACCGGCGACATCGCGATCATCCAGGAAGACGGCTACATGCGGATCGTCGACCGCAAGAAAGACATGATCCTGGTGTCGGGCTTCAACGTTTACCCCAACGAACTGGAAGACGTGCTCGCCGCCCTGCCGGGCGTGCTGCAGTGCGCCGCCATTGGCATCCCGGACGAGAAATCCGGCGAGGTGATCAAGGTCTTCGTGGTGTCCAAGCCGGGCGTTACCCTGACCAAGGAACAAGTCATGCAGCACATGCACGACAACCTCACCGGTTACAAACGACCCAAGTCCGTCGAGTTCCGCGACAGCCTGCCGACCACCAACGTCGGCAAGATCCTGCGGCGCGAATTGCGCGACGAGGAACTCAAGAAACTCAAGGCTTGAGCCGATAAACAAAGAACCCGCCGCGAGGCGGGTTTTTTGATCCGGGCAAGGATGCCGCGCCCTTTATCTGCTTGAGGTAATCGCCTTGAACACTGTCCTTCGACTGCGCGCCAAGGTACTGCTCCTGGCCATCGCTCCGATCCTGCTGCTCACTGTCCTGTTGTGCGCCATCGCCACCGTCGCCCTGATGCAGTTGTCGACCCAGCAGGAGGCGCAGATCCGTGAGAACCTCACGCATGACCGCGAAGCGCAGTTGAAGAACTTCGTCGACGTGGCCCTGGCTGCCGTCGGGCCGGTCTACCAGGCGGCCGCCGAAGGTGATGCTCAGGCGCGCGAGCAGGGTATCGCGATCCTCAAGCGACTCGTATATGGTCAGGGCGGCTACTTCTGGGGCTACGACACCCGCTCCGTCCGCGTCTTCCAGGGCACCAGTGACGAGCGCCTGGGCGACGATTTCAGCAGCTACCGTGACCCCAATGGCGTCTACGCCATCCGCGAGCTGGTCAGCGCCGGCCAGAGCGGCCAGCACTACGTGCGCTACAGCTTCACCCTGCCGGGCGGCAACAGCATCGTGCCGAAGATCGGCTACGCCCATTACCTGCCCAAGTGGAACCTGGTGTTCGGCACCTCGCTGAACCTCGACGACGTCGAGCGCGAAGCGCAGGCGGCGGGCGCCGCCTTCGACGCCAAGATCGATAACCTGCTGCTGCTCATGGGCGGCTCGGCGCTGGCGCTGCTGGTGGTGATCGGCGTGCTCGCCGGGCTGTTCAGCCGCACCATCGTCCAGCCCATCGTGCAGGTGCGCGACAACCTCGACGACATGGCCGCCGGCGACGGCAACCTGACCCATCGGCTGAACCTCGGTCGCCACGACGAACTGGGCGAACTTGCCGGCTCGTTCAACCGCTTCGTCGAGAAGATCCATGTGCTGGTGCAGCAGGTGGCCGGCACCACTCAGCAGATGTCCGGGCTGGTGGGCGATGTTGCCCAGCAGGCACAGCGCTCCGAGCGTGCGATGGACGGCCAGCGCCACGAGACCGATCAGGTCGCCACCGCCATCAACGAAATGACCGCCGCCGCCCAGGAAGTCGCGCGCAGTGCGCAACAGGCCGCCGATGCCGCGCAGCAGACCGACCGCGAGGGCCAGGCGGCCAAGCGCGAAGTGGACCTGTGCGTCGCGCAGATCAACGACCTGGCAGGCGAAGTGCGTAGCAGCAGCGATTCCCTCGACACCCTGCGCCAGGACGTGCAAGGCATCGTCGGCGTACTCGAAGTGATCCGCTCCATTGCCGAGCAGACCAACCTGCTGGCGCTCAACGCGGCCATCGAAGCGGCCCGAGCCGGCGAGGCCGGGCGTGGGTTCGCCGTGGTTGCCGACGAAGTCCGCGCGCTGGCCAGCCGCACCCAGCAGAGCACCGGGGAAATCCAGCAGATGATCGACCGCCTGCGCGGCACCACCGAAGGCTCGGTGAATGCCATGCAGCGCGCCAGCGACATGGCCGAGCGCACCCGTGGCCAAGCCAACCAGGCCGGCCAGTCGCTGGACGCCATCGCCCAGTTGATCGGCACCATCAACTCGATGAACGCGCAGATCGCCAGCGCCGCCGAGGAACAGACCGCGGTGGCCGAGGAGATCAACCGCAGCGTGCACCAGATCGCCGGGGGCGTTGAAAGCGTGGCCGACGACGCAGCCAAGGGCGCGCGCACGGCGACCGAGCTGAACGGCCTGGGTGAGCGCCTGCGCCAACTGGTCGGCCAGTTCCGCATCTGATCAGGCGGGGCGCAAAGTCCCGCTGATCCGGGCCGCCAAGTAATCGGCGTGGCGGCCCCTGCCGGTCTTTTGCGACAATTCACGAATTGTCGCCATGACAGCCCATTCCAGGGACCGGCTTTGCACTTGCTCGCGCCGCTCCCGCCCAGATGCCCGCGAAGCCGATGACCACAGATAGCACGCCGACTCCCGAACAACTCCTGCAGCGCATGGATCACGCGATGATCCGCGACCGCCATCGCCTGCGCCGGCAGCTCCACGAACTGCGCAAGCACCCCGACGAAGCCAAGCTCGCCCAGTGGGCCGAGCGCTTCCAGGCTTCGTGCGCCAAGGCCGAGGCGCGCCGCGCGAGCATCCCGAAGATGCGCTACGACGACAGCCTGCCCATCGCCGCCAAGCGCGACGAGATCAAGGCCGCGCTGGAAAAGAGCCAGGTGGTGGTGATCGCCGGCGAGACCGGTTCGGGCAAGACCACCCAGCTGCCGAAGATCTGCCTGGAGCTGGGCCGCGGCACCCACGGCCTGATTGGCCACACCCAGCCGCGCCGCCTCGCCGCGCGCAGCGTGGCCACCCGCGTCGCCGAGGAAATCGGCACGCCGCTGGGTTCGCTGGTCGGCTACCAGGTGCGCTTCGAGGACCAGAGCGACGACAGCACACTGATCAAGCTGATGACCGACGGCATCCTGCTGGCCGAGACCCAGCACGACCGTTACCTGGAACGCTACGACACGATCATCGTCGACGAAGCCCACGAACGCAGCCTGAACATCGACTTCCTGCTCGGTTTCCTGAAGACCCTGCTGCACCGCCGGCCGGACCTGAAGCTGATCATCACCTCGGCGACCATCGACCTGGAGCGCTTCTCCAAGCACTTCAACGATGCGCCGATCGTCGAGGTTTCCGGCCGCACCTACCCGGTGGAGACCTGGTACCGCCCGCTGGCGGCGGAGCAGGACGAGAACGGTGAAGCGCTGTTCGACGATCTCTCCGTGGACCAGGGGATCCTGCGGGCACTGGACGAGATCGCCGCCCATGAGCGGGAGATCGGCAAGCGCCCCGGCGACGTGCTGGTGTTCCTTCCTGGTGAGCGTGAGATTCGCGATGCCGCCGACATGCTGCGCAAGGCCAACCTGCGCCACACCGAAGTGCTGCCGCTTTACGCGCGCCTGACGCCGGCCGAGCAGCAGAAGATTTTCGCGCCGATGCCGGGGCGCAAGATCGTGCTCGCCACCAACGTCGCGGAAACTTCGCTGACCGTACCGGGCATCCGCTACGTGATCGACAGCGGCACCGCGCGCATCAGCCGTTACAGCTACCGCGCCAAGGTTCAGCGCCTGCCCATCGAGGCCGTCTCGCAAGCCAGCGCCAACCAGCGCAAGGGCCGTTGCGGCCGGGTCGAGCCGGGCATCTGCGTACGTCTGTACAGCGAGGAAGACTTCAACGGCCGCCCGGCCTTCACCGATCCGGAAATCCTGCGCACCAACCTTGCGGCGGTGATCCTGCAGATGCTCCATCTGCGCCTGGGCGACATCGAGGCCTTCCCCTTCATCGAGCCGCCGGATGGCAAGGCGATCAACGACGGCTTCACCCTGCTGCAGGAACTCTCGGCGGTGAATCGTGAGGGCCAGTTGACGCCGCTGGGCCGCCAGCTGGCGCGCCTGCCGGTCGACCCACGGCTGGGCCGCATGTTGCTGGAAGCCGCGCAACTGGGCAGCCTGCCGGAAGTGCTCACCGTGGCCAGCGCGCTGTCGGTGCAGGACCCGCGCGAGCGGCCGATGGACCGCCAGCAGGCCGCCGACCAGGCCCATGCGCAGTGGAAGGACCCGGACTCGGACTTCGCCGCGCTGATCAACCTCTGGCGCGGCTTCGAGGAACAGCGCCAGGCGCTGGGCTCCAACCCGCTGCGCAACTGGTGCCGGAAGAACTTCCTGAATTACCTGCGCCTGCGCGAATGGCGCGATGCGCACCGCCAACTGACGCTGATCTGCCGCGAGTTGCAGCTGCCGTTCACCAAGCCAGACGGTGGCACCCGTAGGAGCGAGCTTGCTCGCGAACAGCCCAACACTGCGAAACCCCAGGACAACAAAGGCCGCCAGCCCGCCGTCGATAAAGGTGCGAAGCAGGTTCGCGAGCAAGCTCGCTCCTACAAGGGCGGCGAGCCCGAGGCGAAACCGCGCGACATCGACTATGCCGCCGTGCACAAGGCGATCCTCTCCGGCCTGCTCAGTCAGATCGGCCAGAAGGCGGAGGAGGGTGATTACCTCGGCGCGCGCCAGCGACGCTTCTGGATTCACCCCTCCAGTGTGATCGGTCGCAAGAAGCCGCAGTGGATCATGGCCGCCGAGCTGGTGGAGACCACCAAGCTGTTCGCCCGCATGGTTGCGAAGATCGAGCCGGACTGGCTGGAACCGCTGGCCGGCCACCTGGTGAAGAAGAACTACCTGGAGCCGCACTGGGAGAAGAAGCGCGGCCAGGTGGTGGCTTATGAGCAGGTCACCCTCTACGGTCTGATCATCATCGGCCGCCGCGCCGTGCACTACGGCCCGATCGATGCGCCGGTGTCCCGCGAGATGTTCATCCGCGAGGCGCTGGTGCGCGGCGAGATCAACAGCCGCGCCAAGTGCCTGTCGGCCAACCGCCAATTGCTGGAAAAGCTCGACGAGCTGGAAGCCAAGGCGCGCCGCCGCGACATCCTCGCCGACGAGGAAACCCTGTTCGCCTACTACGACGCGCGCCTGCCGGCGGACATCTACCAGTCCGCCAACTTCGAGAAGTGGTACGAGCGCGAACACAAGGCGCAGCCGGACCTGCTGATCATGCGCGAGGAAGATGTGCTCGCTCGCGACGCCAGCGAAGTCACCGCCGGCCTCTACCCGGATCGCTTGCAACTGGGCGAGCTGCAATTGCCGCTCACCTACCACTTCGAGCCGGGCCACGTGCGTGATGGCGTGACCGTGCGCGTACCCGCGCCGCTGCTGCCGCAGTTGCCTGCCGAGCGCCTGGAGTGGCTAGTGCCGGGGCTGCTGGAAGCCAAGTGCATCGAACTGGTGCGCAGCCTGCCCAAGGCGATCCGCAAGAACTTCGTGCCGGTGCCTGATTTCGTCCGCGCGGCACTGGGCAAGATGGTCTTCGCCGAGGGCGCGCTGTCCGCATCCCTCGGCCGAGAACTACAACGCATGACCGGCAGCCGCGTGCCGGAAGAGGCCTGGGCGGAAGCCGAGACCCAGGTGGAAAGCCACCTGCGGATGAACATCGAAGTGGTCGACGCCCGTGGCAAGTTCCTCGGCGAAGGCCGCGACCTTGCCGAACTCACCGCGCGCTTCGCCGAGGCCAGCCAGGCCGCGCTGGCGATCCCGCAGGCAGACAAGCCGCAGAAGCCGGTGGAAGCCAAGGGCTTTGGCGAAGTGGCGGAGAAGGTCCAGCAGAAGATCGCCGGGCTGTCGATGACGGTCTACCCGGCGCTGGTAGAGGAGGCAGGCGTGGTCAAGGAAAACCGCTTCCCGACCCAGGCCGAGGCCGACTACCAGCACCGCCGTGCCTTGCAGCGCCTGCTCCTGCAACAGCTCGCCGAGCCGGCCAAGTTTCTGCGCAGCAAGCTGCCGGGACAGACCGACATGGGCCTGCTCTACCGTGAGCTGGGCCGTGTCGAGTCGTTGGTGGAGGATATCCTGCTGGCCAGTCTGGACAGCGCCATTCTCGACGGTGAAAGCAATCTGCCGCGCGACGGCGCCGGGCTCGCGTCACTGGCCGAGAAGAAGCGTGGCGCGTGGACCGAGCACGCCGAGCGCATCGCCCGCCTGACCCTGGAAATCCTCAAGCTCTGGCACGGCCTGCAGAAGCGCTTCAAGGGCAAGGTCGACCTTGCCATGACGGTGCCGCTGAACGACGTGAAGGGCCAGTTGGCCAAGCTGGTCTACCCCGGCTTCGTGCGTGACACGCCGCTGGAGTGGTTGAAGGAGTACCCGCGCTACCTGAAGGCGATCGAGCAGCGCCTGGACAAGGTCGCCGGGCAGGTCCAGCGCGACCGTGTGTGGAGCAGCGAAATGGCCGGGTATTGGGAACAGTATTTGGCGCGCCTGGCCAAGCATGCCCAGGAAGGCAAGCGCGACCCGGAGCTGGCGCTGTACCGCTGGATGCTGGAAGAGTACCGCGTCTCGCTGTTCGCCCAGCAGTTGGGGACGAAGGTGCCGGTGTCGGACAAGCGCCTGTCGAAGCAGTGGAGCCAGGTCGAGGCCTGACTGCGGTTGATCTTGTAGGAGCGAGCTTGCTCGCGAACAGTTCCGTAGGGCGAATAACCTGGAACAGGTTATCCGCCGATCCCTGCGCGGCGGATAACACTGGCGCGTTATGCGCCCTACGGAGAAGGGGGCGCGGCTTTTGCTTCTCTGTTGGAGCGAGCTTGCTCGCGAACCCGCCCAGCGTCTGAGGTTCCGGGGAATCTGTTCGCGAGCAAGCTCGCTCCTGCAGGTCGGTACCGGAGGTCAGTCGCGCTTGGGAATGTTCAGCCCGCGCTGCACCGCCGGCCGCGCGAGGAAGCGCTCCAGCACACGCTTCACGTTCTGGAAGTTGTCGAAGCCCACCAACTCGCCCGCTTCGTAAAAGCCGATCAGGTTGCGAATCCACGGGAAGGTGGCGATGTCGGCGATGGTGTAGCGCTCGCCCATGATCCAGTCGCGGCCTTGCAGGTGGCGGTCGAGCACGGCCAGCAGCCGCTTGGCTTCGTCGACGTAGCGCTGCAGTGGGCGCTTGTCCTCGTAGTCCTTGCCGGCGAATTTGTTGAAGAAGCCGATCTGGCCGAACATCGGGCCGATCCCGCCCATCTGGAACATCAGCCACTGCAGGGTTTCATAGCGGCCGCTGGCGCCGGGGGCGATCAGCGAGTCGGTCTTGTCGGCGAGGTAGACCAGGATCGCGCCGGACTCGAACAGCGCCAGCGGCTTGCCGTCCGGGCCGTTGGGATCGAGGATCGCCGGGATCTTGTTGTTCGGGTTCAGCGAGAGGAATTCCGCGGACATCTGGTCATTGCGCTCGAAGCTGACCAGGTGTGGCTCATAGGGCAGGCCGAGCTCTTCCAGCATGATCGACACCTTCACGCCGTTGGGCGTGGGCAGCGAGTACAGCTGCAGGCGGTCAGGGTGTTCGGCGGGCCATTTGCGGGTGATGGGGAACGCGGAAAGGTCTGACATGCATACTCCGGTCAGGTGAGCGGGAACTTGAGTCGGCCCTCAGGATAGACCTCCGCGCGCCGACGGTCATGACCCGCACACGACAAACCGGTATGGTGCGCCCCTACCCGGTCAATGGAAAAGGAACCCCGCATGAGCCTGCACGGCACCTACGATCCGCAGAACATCTTCGCCCAGATCATTCGCGGCGAGGCTCCCTGCTACAAGCTGTACGAGGACGACGATGTGCTCGCCTTCCTCGACCTGTTCCCGCAGTCCTTCGGCCACGCGCTGGTGATTCCGAAGAACTCCCCGGCGCGCAACATCCTCGAAGTCGACCCCGATGCGCTGGCCAAGGTGATGCGCGTGGTGCAGCGCCTGACGGGTGTGATCGTCGAAGAGCTGAACCCCGATGGCGTGCAGGTCGCCCAGTTCAATGGCGCGCCGGCCGGGCAGACGGTGTTCCACATTCATGTGCACATCGTCCCGCGCTATGCCGGTGAAGGCCTGGGCATCCATGCGGCGAACAAGGCCGATGCGGGAGAGCTGGAGAAGCTGCAGGCGCGCCTCGTTGCCCGTCTGAACGGCTGAGGCGCACCCGGGCCGTCGGTTACTCGACTGCCGGCTTGATGTCGAAACCACTGCGGTTGTCGCTGACGATACGGAAGGCGTTGTCGCCGCCGGGCACCAGCGGCACCAGCAATTCGCGGCGCAACATGGCCTTGCTGCAAAGGCCATCGCCGTCCTTGTCGCCGATGATGCCGACCACGTGCTTGCCCGCCGGCACATGGAAGCTGGCCGACTCGCCCTTGCCGATGCGCGCGGCTATCTCATGGTCGATGGTGAGGGCGACGTAACAGCCGCCACCGATATAGCCCACGTCGCGGGTCACGTCGACCTGGACGCTGTCCTTGCCCGGTTGCTGGTAGCCCAGCAGGCGATCGGTGGGGACGGGGTGAACTTCATCGCTCTGGTACGAGGCACAGCCCGAAAGCGCAAGCACGGACACGACGGCAAGAATCGAACGCATGGATTTCCTCCTGGAATGCTGCTGCGAAGGCTAGCGCAGCCCGCACCATCCTGCCGACTTCTGTCGGTTGGATCACTGCGCGTGGGAAATTGGAGTAGTCTTCTGAAAGCGTGAATCGGGCAGGATCGCCCGGACGCCGCCATTCAGGCCGACCCGCTGGGCGGTCGAGCCAAGGAGCAGGGCCGATGCACCGCAACAGCGACCCCGACCACCTGTTCGAGTCCAGCGTCGGACCGACCGGCCTGGAAGAGGCCGACCATCGCCTGCTGATGCGGCTGATCTTCGCCTGTACCGGCGCAACCCTGGGCCTGTTCGCCATCCTGCAATTCTTCGCCGGCAACTACTGGCTATCCGGCGCCGAACTGGCCACCTGCGGGCTATTGCTGTGGGCCTCATACCGGCTCAAGCACGTACGCCGCCTGGTGCCCTGGATCATCGCCTACCTGCTGCCGACCTTCTGCTTCATCCTCTACATCATCGTCATGCCCAACGCCTCGGCCACGGCGTTCGTCTGGGTCTACCTGATGCCGGTGATGGCCTACCTGCTGCTGGGGAAGTGGCGCGGCTTTCTGCTGGCGGTGCCGTTCATGCTGGTGGCCACGCTGATGTACCTGCATGCCAACCGCCTCACTCTGGATGCGCCTGGCCTGATTGATATCGGCAACGGTGTTTTCTGTGGCGTGCTGGTGATTGCCTTCATGCACGTTTACGAAGGGCGCCGTGCCGCCGCCTACCAGCAACTGCGGCATCTGGCACTGACCGATGCGCTGACCGGCGTGGCCAGCCGCGAGAGCTTCCAGCGCGCGCTGGACCGCTGCATCCAGGAGGCGGCGCGCTATGACACGCGGCTGGTGCTGGTGGTGCTGGACGTCGACCACTTCAAGAACATCAATGACCAGTGGGGCCACGATGCCGGCGACAAGGCGCTGCAGCACCTGTGCCACCGCTTGCGCCACCGCCTGCGCGCCACCGACCTGATCGGCCGCCTGGGCGGCGAGGAGTTCGGCCTGCTGCTGCCCTTCACCGACCGCTTCGACGCCACGCCGCTGGTGGAGTCCCTGCGCCGGGACATCGACGAGGCGCCACTGATGTACCACGGGCAGCGCATCCCGATCTCCGCGACTTTCGGCCTCGCCGAGTGGCCGAGCGACGGTCTGGATGCCGACGAACTCTACCGCTGCACCGACCGTCGCCTGTATCGCGGCAAGGCCGAGGGGCGCAATCGCCTGGTCTACAGCGACCCGGTCTGAGCAGGTTTCACCGCCGGCATCGCCGGTTCACGCTCCAGGCGCAGGCAGAGCAGCGCGGTGGCGATGGCCGTGACCGGCAGCAGGGCGCCGACCCAGGGGAGCGCGGCGAGGCCGGGGCCGTGGTCGATGGTCATGCCGCCGAGCCAGGCGCCCAGCGCGTTGCCCAGGTTGAACGCGGCGATATTGAAGCTGGCCGCGACACTCTGGCCGGCGCCGTGGGCCTTCTCCAGCACCCACATCTGCAGCGGCGGCACGGTGGCGAAACCGGCGGCGCCAAGCAGGGCGATAAAGATGACCACGGCAACCTGGTTCTGCAGCGCGAAGCTCATCAGGCCCATCACCACCGCCAGCGCCACCAGGCTACCGAGCAGGGCAGGGACCAACTTGCGGTCGGCGAGCTTGCCGCCCAGCAGGTTGCCCAGCACCAGGCCGCCGCCGAACACCAGCAGCACCGGCGACACCGCACTTTCAGAGAAGCCGGCGAGGCGGGTCAGCAGCGGCGAGACATAGCTGAACACGGTAAACACGCCGCCGAAACCGAGGACGGTGGTCAGCAGGCCGAGCAGCACGGCCGGGCGCTTCAGTACGCGGAAGTCGTCACGCAGGTTGCCAGCGGCCGGCGGTGCGCTGTGGCGCGGCAGATAGATCGCCAGGATCGCCAGCGCCAGTACGCCGATGCCGGTCACCACCCAGAAGGCCGCGCGCCAGCCATAGAGTTGGCCGAGCCAGGTGCCCAGCGGCACGCCGAGGATGGTGGCGACGGTAAGGCCGGTGAACATCAGGGCAATGGCCGAGGCGCGGCGTTCGGCCGGCACCAGGCTGGTGGCGACCACCGAGCCGACGCCGAAGAAGGTGCCGTGGGCGAAGGAGGTCAGTACCCGCGCGGCCATCAGCGTGGCGTAGTCCGGCGCCAGGGCACAGGCGAGGTTGCCGAGAGTAAAGATCACCATCAGCCCGAGCAGCGTGCGGCGTTGCGGCCAGCGCGCGGTGAGGGCGGTGAGCAACGGCGCACCGAGCACCACACCCAGCGCGTAGCCGGAGATCAGCAGGCCGGCGGCGGAGATGGATACGCCGAAGTCATGGCCGACCTCCAGCAGCAATCCCATGATCACGAATTCGGTAACGCCGATGCCAAAGGCACCGGCGGTCAAGGCATACAAGGCAATGGGCACGTGGGCTCTCCCGATGGATTCGAAGAATGGGCGCCACCTTATCCCCGCGCGTATTGTTGATATAGACTGCCTTTGAGCAAATCACCTGTGAATTGAATTCAGCATGGCCCGCCCTGACGTCAACCGCTTCGGCGAAATGGAAGTCTTCATCCGCGTGGTGGAAACCGGCGGTTTCACCGCTGCCGCGCAGCAGTGCGGGATGACGCCCTCGGCAGTGAGCAAGCTGGTGGCGCGCCTGGAGGATCGTCTCGGCGCGCGGCTGTTCAACCGCTCCACCCGGCGCCAGCAGCTCACCGCCGAAGGTGCGGCCTTCTACGAGCGCAGCCTGCGCATCCTCGCGGACCTCGATGAAGCCGAGCGCGAGGCTTCGGCCAGCACCGAGCCGCAGGGGCGGGTGCGGATCAGTTGCAACCTGCCGGTGGGCCGGCAGTTCCTGATCCCGGCGCTGCCGCTGTTCTTCGAGCGCTACCCCGGCGTGCAGTTGGACCTGCAACTGACCGATGAAGTGGTGGACCTGCTGGAAGTGCGTGCAGACGTCGCTATTCGCAGCGGTCCGCTAAGGGATTCGCGGCTGGTGGCCCGCTCGCTGGGGGAGTCCGGGCACAAGATAGTCGCCGCGCCCGAGTATCTGGCGCGGCACGGTACGCCGCAGTCTCCGCGTGAGTTGGGCGAGCACAACTGCGTGGGCTTCAGCTATCGGCGCATCGAACCGGACTGGCCATTACTCGGCAAGCAGGCGGACGATCCCGAGCCCAACGGCAACCTGTTGGCCAGCGACGGCGACAGCGTGCGCCATCTGGCGCTGGCGGGGTTGGGGCTGGCACGACTGGCGGAGTTCCAGGTGCGCGACGATATCGCCGCCGGGCGCCTGGTCGCGGTGCTGGAGGACTTCAATCCCGGTGACCGCAAGCCCATGCATGCGCTTTACCTGGGCAAGCCGGGGCATCTGCCGGCGCGGGTGCGCGCGCTGCTCGACTTCCTCGCCGAGCACGTGCGCATCGACTGACTCAGGCGGCTTCGAGCAGCGCCAGGGTGTCGCTCGCGCCCATCATCTTCGCCGCAGTGAGCGCGGTCAGGCCGCTGGCGTCGCGTGCTTCGCGATCAGCGCCGTGCTCCAGCAGGCAGCGGACGATTTCCGGGTGGTTGAACATGGCGGCCATCATCAGCGCGGTCTTGCCATCGGGGGATGCGCCCTCTACCTGGGCCCCACGACTGAGCAGCAGGCGCACCATCTCCAGGTCGCCCTTGAAGGCGGCTCCGGCCAGCGGCGTTTGCCCGGCGTTGTTGCGCAGGTCCGGGTCGGCGCCGTGATCGAGTAGTACGCCCACGGTGTCGTGGTGGCCGTAGTAGCTGGCCAGCATCAGCAGGCTGTCGCCCTTGTGGTTGCGCAGGTTGGCCGGCAGGCCCTGACGCAGCAGTTCGTTCAGACGCTCGGTGTCACCCTGGCGGGCAAGGTCGATCACCTGATTGGCGAATTCCAGGGTCTGTTCGTCCATTTCCGGGTGGTTCGCGGCACTCATCCTGAAGTCTCCTTGGCAAAGTCGGGAATGCACGAAAGGATAAGGATTGGCGCGCCAGAGCGCGCCAACACTGTGCCTATGGTGCCGGTGGAAAATTTCAATCCGTTGCTTCAGGACAGGCGCGGCGTGATTTACGTCCATGATCTTGCGCAATTGCCGTCCTCGCACGGCGGCTTTTCGGCGAAAATTGCAGCATAATCAGCGATCAGCGGTTGCACCTTGGGTGAAACCGCAAACCGCCGGGCGGGCAGAAGTGCCCACCGCGGGTGGGAGTGGCACACTGCCCTGTTGCAGGGATTGCCATCCCTAAGCCTTCGCGCCAGGACGCGGAGCGACGAATATCCAGTGCCGGCCAGTGGGCGGGCACCTTGATGCCTAACCTTGCCGCCCGGCCCGGCGGCGCAGATTGAGAAGAGGATTGACCGTGCATAAAGTCGTGATCAGCGGAACCGGCCTGTATACCCCGCCGTTCAGCATCTCCAACGATGAACTGGTGGAATCCTTCAACAGCTACGTCCGCAGTCACAACGAGCAGAATGCCGAAGCCATCGCCCGGGGCGAGGTCGAAGCGCTGTCCGAGTCCAGTTCGGCGTTCATCGAAAAGGCCTCCGGCATCAAGAGCCGCTTCGTGGTGAACAAGGAAGGCATCCTCGATCCGCAGCGCATGGCGCCGCGCATCCCGGAGCGTTCCAACGAGGATTGGGGCATCCTCTGCGAGATGGCCACCGCCGCCGCCAAGCAGGCCTTGCAGCGCGCCGGCCGTACCCCGGAGGACATCGACGGGGTGATCGTCGCCTGTTCCAACCTGCAGCGCGCCTACCCGGCCGTGGCCATCGAAGTGCAGGCCGCCCTCGGCATCCAGGGCTTCGGCTACGACATGAACGTCGCCTGCTCCTCGGCCACTTTCGGTATTCAGGCTGCAGTGAACAGCGTGCAACTGGGCCAGGCCCGCGCGATCCTCATGGTCAACCCGGAAATCTGCACCGGCCACCTGAACTTCCGCGACCGCGACAGCCACTTCATCTTCGGCGACGCCGCCACCGCCGTGATCATCGAGCGCGCCGACCAGGCCACCAGCGAGCACCAGTTCGACGTGGTCAGCACCAAGCTGCTGACCCAGTTCTCCAACAACATCCGCAACAACTTCGGTTTCCTCAACCGCGCTGCGGAAGAGGGCATTGGCAGCCGCGACAAGCTGTTCGTGCAGGAAGGCCGCAAGGTGTTCAAGGACGTCTGCCCCATGGTGGCCGAGCTGATCGGCGAGCACCTGGCGCAGAACGACATCCCGGTCAGCGACGTGAAGCGTTTCTGGCTGCACCAGGCCAACCTGAACATGAACCTGCTGATCACCCGCAGGCTCATCGGCCGCGATGCTGAGGCCCACGAAGCGCCGGTGATCCTCGACACCTACGCCAATACCAGCTCGGCCGGTTCGGTCATCGCCCTGCACAAGTACCAGGACGACCTGCCCGCCGGTTCCATCGGCGTGCTGAGTTCCTTCGGCGCCGGCTACTCCATCGGCAGCGTGATCCTGCGCAAGCGCTGATCGTGCCCGCCGACGACAGCGAGCTGTTGTCGCGCCTGCTGGCCGGTGACCAGCAGGCCTTCCGCACCCTGGTAGCGACCTACCAGGGTGCGATGCGCGCCGTGGCCATCGCCATCGTCGGCGCCGCCCATGCCGATGAAGTGGTGCAGGACGCCTGGCTCGCCGCCGTGCGTAACCTGGATGGCTTCCAGGCGCGCTCCAGCCTCAAGACCTGGCTGCTGACCATCACCGCCAATACCGCCAAATCCCGCCTGCGCAAGGTCCGCCGTGACGTTTCGCTGGACGACCTGCCCGCGCCCCACGGCAGCCTCGACGACTCCCGCTTCGCCGCTGACGGCCACTGGAGCCCGGCGCCGCTGGCCTGGCACGAGGATTCGCCTGAAGCCCTGCTGGCCGAGGACGAGCTGCGCGAATGCCTGGAAAAGACCCTGCTCAGTCTCTCCGAACTGCAGCGCAGTGTGTTGCTGTTGCGCGAGCGCCAGGGGCTGGAGTTGGACGAGATCTGTAATCTGCTGGAGGTTTCACTCTCCAATGCCAGGGTGCTGCTGCACCGTGCGCGGCTGAAGGTGTTTGCCACCGTGGAGCACTTCGAGGAGACGGGGGAATGCTGACCTGCAAGGAACTGGTGGCGCGCTCCAGCGACCTGCTGGACGAACAGCTCGGTTGGCGCGAGAAGCTCGCCCTGCGCCGGCACCTGCTGTTGTGCCGAAATTGCCGGCGCTACCTTCGGCAGATGCGTCTGGCCCAGGCCACCCTGCGCCTGCTGCCGGACCCGCCGCGCCCCGACTCGGAACGCCTGGCCGACCACCTCGCCGAACTGCGCCGGGACAGCGCGCGACGCTGAGCCTCAGGCTGCTCCTGCGCTTGGTGTTGGCGTAGGAGCGGATTCATCCGCGATTTCTACACGGCGGATACCAATCGCGGACGGAGTCCGCTCCTACGTCGGATTCAGGACCGACGCAGGTGCTTGCGCCCGCCACGCATCCAGCCCGCCCGACAATGCCCAGGTGCGCGGATGCCCGAAGGCCTGCAGCCGCTCCGCCAGCATCGCCGCGGACAGCTCGTGGGGGCAGGCGCAGTAGATCACCACGTCCTTGTCCTCCAGGCTGCCGCGCAGCTCGTCCAGCGCCCCATCGAGGCTGAAGGCGATGGAGCCGGGTATTGCCTCGTCATCGAATTGCGCGCGCACATCGAGAATCAGTGGCGGTTCGTCACCGTCCAGGCGCGCCCGCAATTCGTCGACACTGATGCGCGGTATCCGCGAGGTGCGCTTGAGCAGGCTGAAGCGCTGCCAGAGCTTCCAGGCGATGAACAATGCGAAGGCACCCAGCAGCACCGCGACACCAACGCTGGCGTATTCGGTGAGCCAGCCCAGGAGTCGGTCCACCGCATCGCTGAAAATGCTCCCGAGCATCAGCGCAGAGCCGGCCCAGAGCGCTGCGCCGGCGCAGTCGTAGGCGAGGAAGCGTGGCAGCGGCGTGCGCGTCATGCCGGCCATGGTGGTGGTCAGCGCGCTGGCGCCGGGGAGGAAGCGCGAGATCAGCAGCGCGCGTGGGCCGATGCGCAGGTACAAGCTCTGACTCTGGCGAATGCAACTGTCTGGTGACAGCGAAACCTTGCACACGCTGCGCAGCATGAAGCCGCCGTAGCGCCGCCCGGCGCAGAACCAGATCAGGTCTGCGATCAGGCACGCACACACGGCCACCGCGAGCGCCTGACCCAGCGGAACGCCGCTGCCTTGCAAGGCGAGGGCACCGGCGACGATCAGTGCCGGATAGGCCGGAATCGGCAGGCCCAGTTGCTCCAGCAGGACGTTGAGGAACAGCAGGCTCAAGCCGTGCTGCTGGATCAGGGGTTGCAGTTCGTGCATGGGAAAGCCTGAGCGGGAAAAGACTTCCAAAGGAAGGTGACAGCATACCGGCAAAGCGGACTTCAGAAAGTACCGCAAGCCTTGTGGGACGTGGCTTAGGACCTTTATGCCATAAAGAAATCAAAAGTTCCTTTGTAATAAAAGTTTTATCTAGGAGCAACCGCTCTGAAATAACCCCTCGCCAAGATTCCCAGCAACACAAACGGGGGCCGCCAGAACGGCCTGTGCGAGTCCTTGGGGGGCGCGCAGCAGCCAGGCACTCGGCGTGTTCAACGCAAATACCATTAAGGGGAATCTTCGATGATCCGTAAGCACTTCGCCGGTTACGCCGCCACTGCCCTGGCACTGGCCGTTTCCGCCCAGGCTTTCGCAGGCACAGTCACCACCGATGGCGCCGATATCGTTATCAAGACCAAAGGCGGTCTTGAAGTCGCCACCACCGACAAGGAATTCAGCTTCAAGCTCGGTGGCCGTCTGCAAGCGGATTACAGCCGCTTCGATGGTTTCTACACCAAGAACGGCAACAACGGTGACGGCGCCTACTTCCGCCGCGCTTACCTGGAACTGGGCGGCACTGTCTACAAAGACTGGAAATACCAGATCAACTACGACATGTCCCACAACTCGGGTAACTCTGATAACGGCTACTTCGACGAAGCTTCCTTCAGCTACACCGGCTTCAGCCCGGTTACCCTGAAGTTTGGCCGCTTCGACCCGGACTTCGGTCTGGAAAAAGCCACCAGCTCCAAGTGGGTCACCGCCACCGAGCGTACTTCGGCCTACGAACTGGCTGACTGGATCAACACCCACCAGGACGGCATGGGTGCCCAGGTGGGCGGTGTCGTCGCCAACATGGCTTACCTGGACGCCGGCATCTACGCCAAGGACGCCGACGACACCGACGGCGACAGCGTCAAGCAGTTCAACCTCCGTGGCGTGTTCGCTCCGCTGAACACCGACGGCAATGTCCTGCACATCGGCGTGGACTACGCCTACCGCGACCTGGACGACACCGCTTTCGACTCCCGCATCCGCCCGCGTCTGGGCATGCGTGGTATCGCCACCAACGGCGGTAACGACGCTGGTGAAAACGGCAACCGCGCCACCTTCGGCGGCGCCACCCTGAGCCCGGCCGGTTCCTACAAGGATGACTCCACCTGGGGCGCTGAATTCGCCTACGCCTTCGGCCCGTTCTCCGCTCAGGCCGAATACCTGAAGCGCAAGCTGAAGGCCGATGCCGACGCTTACCAGGACATCAAGGCTGACGGCTACTACGGCCAACTGGCTTACACCATCACCGGTGAGTCCCGCGTGTACAAACTCGATGGCGCCAAATTCGACACCATCAAGCCGTCCAACAAGGAAATCGGTGCCTGGGAAGTCTTCTACCGTTACGACCACATCAAGGTCGATGACCCGAACGTGGTCGTGGCTACCGCCACCCGCGACGTGGGCGACACCAAGGCCAGCACCAACACCATCGGTGTGAACTGGTATGCCAACGAAGCCGTGAAGGTGTCCCTGGACTACGTGCACCTCAGCACCGACGGCATCCGCAACGCCAACGGCGACGACGACGGCAACGGTGTCGTAACCCGCCTGCAGTACGTGTTCTAAGAACTACAGCTCTACCGTTTGACTCCTTTGTGTGAACCCCGCCCCGGCGGGGTTTTTTTATGGGAACCGGGAAACTACCTCCCTACGAACGCCGAACTTCTTGCTTGTGTAGGAGCGGATTTATCCGCGATCGGGTGGGCTTGGCGCGGCGGCTAGCCATCGCGGACGGAGTCCGCTCCTACGCATATGCCTGATCAGCGGAAACCGGGGCGGGCAGGCGGTCGGCGAAATTCGAACTCGAGCAGCTCATCGAACGGATTGCCCATTTCCAGTCGCGTCCAGCCCAGCTTGATCAGGAAAGCCAGCGCCGCCGGGTTATCCGGCCTGACGCTGGCCCGCCACAAGGGATTGCTCTGCAGCTCCGCTCGGCTCATCACCAGCGTCATCACTTCGCGCCCGACGCCAGAACCGCGTAACTCCGGGCGTACTGCGAGGTCGGTGACGAAGTAATACGGATGCGCCGGGGTGGGCAGGCAAACCCCCACCACCGCGACCAGCAGGCCGCCACGCAGAATGCTGTACTGGGCCTTGTCCGCATCCTTCAGCACCTGTTCCAGCCAATAGCGATCCATCGGGCCCAGTTGCGCGTAGAGCACTGGATCGTCGAACCAGCTTTCGTACGGCGGGATGTCCTCCGCCTGGAAAGGGCGAATCTGCATGCGGGGGCTCTCCGGTGCAGCTTTGGGAAGTTTCACACTCGCATCTGCTGGGCGATTGCGTCAATCGACCCTGAGCGCTCGCGTCATTGAGGCCGCGCGCAGCCAGCACCTACCCTGCGGGCACTCAACCCACCGGGAGTCGACCATGCTGCGCAATCACTTCGAGACCGAGCACAACCTGTTCCGCGATGCGTTCCGATCCTTCCTCAATAAGGAAGTGGTGCCTCACCAGGAGGAGTGGGAGGAAGCCGGCGTGGTGGACCGCAGTGTCTGGCGCAAGGCAGGGGAAATGGGCTTCCTGCTGCCCTGGGCGGAAGAGGAGTACGGCGGAACCGCGCTGAAGGATTTCCGCTACGAACAGATCATGTGTGAGGAACTGGCTGCCATCAACGAGCCGGGCTTCATGATTCCGCTGCACTCGGCGCTGTGCGGTCCCTATATCGCCGAATACGGCAATGCCGAGCAGAAGGCCCGCTGGCTGCCGGGCATCATCCGTGGCGAAAGCATCCTGGCGGTGGCGATGACCGAGCCGTCGGCCGGCTCCGACCTGGCCGGCATGCGCACCACGGCGGTGGACAAGGGCGACCATTACGTCCTCAACGGTTCCAAGGTGTTCATCTCCAACGGGTTGCTGGCGGATCTGGTGATAGTCGCGGCCAAGACCGATCCGAATAACAAGCACGCCATGGGCCTGTTCGTGGTCGAGCGCGGGATGGAAGGCTTCGAGCGCGGGCGCAACCTGAAGAAGCTGGGCATGAAGAGCCAGGACACCGCCGAGCTGTTCTTCAACGAGGTGAAGGTGCCCAAGGAAAACCTGCTGGGCGATGCCAAGGGCGGCTTCTTCTACCTGATGAACATGCTCGCCCAGGAACGCCTGACCAACGCCTGCGGCGCGGTGGCTGGCGCCGAGGCGGCGCTGAATGCGACCGTCGACTACGTGAAGGAGCGCAAGGCCTTCGACCGCCCGGTGGCGCACTTCCAGAACACCCGCTTCAAGCTCGCCGAGATGCGCACGCAGATCGACGTGGCGCAGGTCTTCACCGACCGTTGCGTGATGGACCACAACCAGAAGAAGCTCACCCCCGAAGTGGCCGCCGAAGCCAAGCTGTTCACCACCGAGCTGCTGTGCAAGGTGGTCGATGAAGGCGTGCAACTGCACGGCGGCTGGGGTTACATGTGGGAGTATCCGATCTGCAAGATGTACGCGAACGCGCGCATCCAGCGCATCTTCGCCGGCACCTCGGAGATCATGAAAGAGATCATCAGCCGCGGCATGAAGCTCTGAGGCGCGGCGCCCACGCATCGATTGAGCGAAACAGGAGTGCCCATGAACGGCCCGCTCGCCTCACTGAAAGTCCTCGATTTCTCCACCCTGCTGCCGGGGCCGTTCGCCTCGCTGCTGCTGGCCGACATGGGCGCCCAGGTGCTGCGCGTGGAATCCCCCACGCGCATGGACCTGGTGCGCGTGCTGCCGCCGCATGTGGACGGCACCTCCGCCAGCCACGCCTACCTCAACCGCAACAAGCGCTGCATGGCGCTGGACCTGAAGCAGGCCGAGGCGGTGGAGGTGGTGAAGCAACTGGTGCAGGAATACGACATCGTGCTGGAGCAGTTCCGCCCCGGCGTGATGGACAAGCTGGGCGTGGGCTACGAGGCGCTCAAGGCGATCAACCCGAAGCTGATCTACGTGTCGATCACCGGTTACGGCCAGACCGGACCGTTCCGCGACCGCGCAGGGCACGACATCAACTACCTGGCCCTGGCCGGGGTCGCCAGCTACACCGGCCGCCGCGAGAGCGGCCCGCTGCCGCTGGGTGTGCAACTGGCGGACATTGGCGGCGGCTCGCTGCATGGTGTGATGGGGCTGCTGGCGGCGGTCATCCATCGGCAGCAGACAGGGGAGGGGCAGCAGGTCGACGTGAGCATGACCGACTGTGCCTTCAGCCTGCACGGCATGGCCGGCGCGGGCTATCTCGCGGCGGGCGTGGAGCCGGAGATGGAAGCCCTCGCGCTCAACGGCGGCAGCTTCTACGACTACTACCGCACCCGTGATGGTCGCTGGTTCTCGGTGGGCAGCCTGGAGCCGCAGTTCATGCAGCAGTTCTGCGCCGCCATCGGCCGCCCGGAGCTGGCCGCCCGTGGGCTTTCGCCCAAGTCGGAGGATCAGCAGGCGCTCAAGCGCGAGATCGCCATCGAGTTCGAGAAGCAGGATTTCGCCCAGTGGCAGGAGCGCTTCGCCGCGCTGGACGCCTGCGTCGAGCCGATGCTGTCGCTGGCCGAGGCGGTTGAGCATCCACAGTTGCGAGAACGCGGCGTGGTCACCCAGGTGCCCAACGGCAAGGGTGGCGAGCAGCGGCAGGTGGCTTGTCCGATTCGCTTCTCTGCCGGCCTGCCCGAGCCACGCCATATTGGCGCCGCATTGGGCGCGCACACGGCGGAAGTCTTGGCGGAGCTGGGATATTCGGCCGAGCAGGTGCAGGCGCTGAAGGCGGCGAAGGTCATCGCCTGACCAGCATCACTCGCGGCGGGTTTCGCCGGTGAAGATCAGCGTCGCGCGGCAGCGCCGGCAGTAGTAGCGGCGGCCCTGGGCGACCAGGTTGTGGCGCTGGGACGAAAAGGGGAACTCGTTGCCCTCGCCGCAATGGCAGCGGTACAGATAACGGGTGGAGCGGCGTCGCTTGATCTCATAGGTGTGGCAGCGATCCGGCGGCAGGCCGTAGATGCCGCGCATGATCAGCTGCCACTCCTCGCCATGTGGGCGGATACGCGGGCCGAACATCTGATGGGCGATCAAGTGGGCCACTTCGTGGGCCACAGTCTGCTGCAGGAAGTGTTCGTGGTTTTCCCGGTACAGCTGAGGGTTGAAGCGCAGCAGGTTTTCATCCAGGTGGGCGACGCCGGCCTTCTGGCCGCGTAGCCGGAAGCTCACTTCCGGGCGGGGAAAGCGCCGCTGGAAGAAGGCTTCGGCCTGCTGGTAGCAGGCTTCGACGCGAGCGTTGAGCTGTTCGGGCATACAGTGGTTCTCCGACGGGGGCAGATTATGCCGCAGTCGGAGCGCGGGTGGAGGATTTCTCGCGGCCACTCGTCTGCCCTGCAGATTCAGGCAAGTCGGAAGGCGTTTCAGGCAAGCACCGCTTTTCTGTAGGAGCGAGCTTGCTCGCGAACCACCTGGCGATGGAGCCACCGGCGAGCATTGTTCGCGAGCAAGCTCGCTCCTACGAAGAGCCAAAAAGAAACCGGGCCACGAGGGCCCGGTTTTTTTGCACAGCATGAGATCAAGTGTATTCCGGGCCGACGCCGCTGCCCCAGAGGATGACCGACAGGGCCATCATCGCCACCAGCACCACCAGTCCTACCGCCAGTACCGAGCTGGAGAACAGGAAGCCTTCATCCTTGTGAATGTTCATGAAGGTCGGGATGCCGACGTAGAGCAGGTAGACGGTGTAGCAAACTGCGGCGGTGCCGATGATCATGCCCAGCCACAGGTGCGGGTAGAGCGCCGCCAGTCCGCCGATGAACAGCGGGGTAGCGGTGTACGCGGCGAAGACGATGCATTGGGTCAGCGATGGTGATGCGTCGTAGGTGCGGGCCATCCAGTGAATGAATGCGCCCATGATGGCGACGCCGGCGAGCATGGCGATGTAGGTCATGATGGTCAGCTGGATCGCACTGGCGGCCGTCAGCTTGACCGGTCCTGCATTGCCCAGTACCCAGCCGACCTGCGTGGTGCCGATGTAGGCGGAAATGACCGGGATGGCAGCGAGGATCAGGACGTGCGTCAGGTACATGTGGCTGATGGATTCTTCTTCGCCACGGATGTCCTGCCATTCCTGATCGGGATGGGTGAAGAGCCCCCACACATGATGGATCATGTCAGCATTCTCCTCTTCTTATAGAAGGTCGCCCCCCAGCGAGGCGCCGAATACGCGTAGCCAGCGTCATCCGGTGCCCGGCCGACCTATGCGACCTTAAGTCGCAGTATAGGAATGGCTGCAGGCCACGTCGTCCGTGGGGTTAGAGCAAATGGAAGTTTCACGGGCGGCTGTAATAGCGCTGCAGAATTTCCATGGCCTTGTTGATCGACTGCAGGCGCGTGGTGCTGCCGCCCCGATCGGGGTGGTGCTGGCTGACCAGTTGGCGGTAGCGCAGCTTGATCAGCGCGTAGTCCACCGGGCCGTCTTCCAGCTCGAAAAGGGCCAGTGCGGCGGCCTTTTCCTCGTTGCCTTGCATTCGCGTCCAGAAGCTTTCCAGCAGCTTCTCCACATCGCGCTCGGTGGTTTCCTTCAGGTGCTTCTCTTCGAGGTAATAAGCGCGCAGAGCGTCCTGCTCGCCGAGTGCCTGCACCCCGCTCATATAGGGAGAAAGGCGGATCTGCAGCGGGCCGATCTCCAGGTGCGCGGTGTTCTCTTCCCAGAGCCGGTCGCGCAGGCGGTACAGCGCGTTGAAGACCATGAAGTGGGTGCGGAACAGCACCAGTTTGTCGGTCAGCGGCAGATTGGGCACATGGGTGGAATGCCGAGCCTTCAATTGCTGGATCAACTGGAATTCGGAGATTCCCTCAGGCGCTTCCCGCAGCAGCTGCAGGAGCTGGTCTGTCAGGTCGAGGGAAGGATCGAGGTCGGGCGTCATGCTGTCAGATTAGCAGTACCCCGATAGAGGGGCTGGGGTATGCGTCGCTTTGCGCGTAAAATGTCCGGCTTTTCGTCTTGCCCTTCGGATTCCAGAGCACCATGGCCAGCACCCTTTCGGTCAACCAGAACAAACTGCAGAAACGCCTGCGCCGCCAGGTTGGCGAAGCGGTCACCGACTTCAACATGATCGAGGACGGCGACAAGGTGATGGTCTGCCTGTCCGGCGGCAAGGACAGCTATACCCTGCTGGACATCCTGCTGTACCTGCAGAAAGTGGCGCCGATCCAGTTCGAGATCGTCGCGGTGAACATGGACCAGAAGCAGCCTGGCTTTCCCGAGCACATACTGCCGGCGTACCTGGAATCCATCGGCGTGCAGTACCACATCATCGAGAAGGACACCTATTCGGTGGTGAAGGAGAAGATCCCGGAGGGCAAGACCACCTGCTCGCTGTGTTCGCGCCTGCGCCGTGGCACCCTTTACACCTACGCCGACGAGATCGGCGCGACCAAGATGGCGCTGGGACACCACCGCGACGACATCCTGGAAACCTTCTTCCTTAATATGTTCTACGGCGGCACCCTCAAGGCCATGCCGCCCAAGCTGCTGTCCGACGACGGCCGCAACGTGGTGATCCGCCCGCTGGCGTACTGCAACGAGAAGGACATCGAGGCCTACTCGGTGCTCAAGGAGTTCCCGATCATCCCGTGCAACCTGTGCGGTTCGCAGGAAAACCTGCAGCGCCAGGTGGTCAAGGAAATGCTGCTGGACTGGGAGCGCAAGTCGCCGGGGCGCACCGAGATCATGTTCCGCGCCCTGCAGAACGTGGTGCCGTCGCAACTGGCCGACCGCGATCTGTTCGACTTCAACAGCCTGCGCATCGACGAGACTGCCACCCCGCGCTTCGTCGATGTGATGAATCTCTGATCCCCGCAGCGACAGAAAGCCCGCAAGGACGCCCGATGCGCGATTACCAGTGGTTGTACGAATACTGCCTGAACCGCTTCGGCTCGATCGAGGCCCTGGAAGCACGGATGCCGCAGGCCAAGTCGGCGGCCGAGCTGGCGGCGGTCGGCAATGATCGCTACTTGTCGCTGATCAGCCTGCGCATCTTCCGCGCAGGCCTCAAGCACAGCCTGGTGGACGCCAAGTGGCCGGCCTTCGAGGAAGTCTTCTTCGGCTTCGATCCGGAGAAGGTCGTGCTGATGGGCGGCGAGCGCCTGGAAAACCTGATGCAGGACACCCGGCTGATCCGCCACCTGGGCAAGCTCAAGAGCGTGCCGCGCAACGCCCAGTTCGTCCTGGACATCGCCCGTGAATACGGCAGCTTCGGCCAACTGCTGGCCGACTGGCCGTCCAGCGACATCGTCGGCCTGTGGAAGCTGCTGGCCAAACGTGGCAATCAGTTGGGTGGCATGTCTGCACCGCGGTTCCTGCGCATGGCCGGCAAGGACACTTTCGTTCTCAGTGACGACGTGGTCGCCGCGCTCAAGGCCCAGGAAATCGTCGACAAGACTCCCACCAGCCTGAAGGATTTGGCCCTGGTGCAGGCGGCCTTCAACACCTGGCAGGAACAAAGCGCTCGCCCGCTGAGCCATATCTCGATGATGCTGTCGTACACGGTCAACCACTGACACGCGGCCCGGCCGCGGAGGAGGGGCGCATGGATTCGGCGATCGACCGCACGGGTGCGGCACTGGCCCGCGCTGAACGCATCCTGGTGATTACCGGCGCCGGCCTTTCCGCCGATTCCGGCATGCCGACCTATCGCGGCCTGGGCGGGCTATACAACGGCCGGACGGCGGAAGGGATCCCCATCGAGGTGGCGATTTCCGGCCCGATGCTGCAGAAGGACCCGGCGCTGTGCTGGAAGTACCTGGCGGAGCTGGGCAAGGCCTGCCTGAATGCGCAACCCAACGCCGGCCACGAAGCCATCGCGGAGCTGCAACGGCTCAAGCCGGAGTGTTGGGTGCTGACGCAGAACATCGATGGCTTTCATCGCCGTGCCGGTTCGCCGCCGGAACGGCTGATCGAGATCCATGGCCAACTGGAGCCGCTGTATTGCCAATCGTGCGGGCAGGAAAGCGCCGAGCTGGCAGGGTATCTGGAAGGCCCGCTGCCGCCCAAATGCGCGCGCTGCGCCGGCGTGTTGCGCCCGCCGGTAGTGCTTTTCGAGGAGATGTTGCCGGAGGCCGCGATCGACATGCTCTATGCGCAATTGCGCAAGGGATTCGACGCCGTTCTGCTGGTGGGAACCACGGCGAGCTTCCCCTACATCATCGAGCCGGTGCTGCGCACGCGGGACGCGGGAGGCTTCACTGCGGAGGTGAATCCGCGGCTGACCGACCTGAGTTCGGTGGTCGAAGAAAGAATGGTGGGTCGAGCCTTAGACATTATGCCGCGCTTGCTGAGTCACATTCCGCTATAAAAAACTTGCATTACCCCCATTGAGCGGGCAAATTAGCCCGCTAATAAATGGAGCTAATGAGACACGGTCGTGCCCATGCTTAAACGCTTAGCACCCCTCGTGCCCATGAGTTTCGTTCTGCTGCTGGCAGCTTGCGCCAGCCATTCGCCGGAATCGCAGCCGAACCAGGTCGCTTCAGTGCCTGCTACTCGAGCAGCGTTCCAGGTCAACCAGCACAACATAGCGCTGGTGAATGAGTCGCAGGACGAGGGGGCCAAAAACGAGAACGGCAGTTCGACTGCCCATGTATCCGACATTCTGGACCGCGCATTTTCGCTGATCGGTACTCCGTACCGCTTTGGTGGGAAATCGGAGCGGACCGGTTTCGATTGCAGCGGCTTCGTGGGCTATCTGTTCCGCGAAGAGGCGGGCATCAGCCTGCCGCGCTCCACGCGAGAGATGATCAACATGGACGTCCCGCTGGTCTCGAAAGAAGACCTGCAGCCGGGCGACCTGATCTTCTTCAACAACCGTGGTCGCGGTCGGGTCAGCCACGCCGGCATCTATATCGGTGACGGACAGTTCATTCACTCTGCCAGCCGCCGTGGTGGTGGTGTTCGGGTGGATCGTCTGGACGAGAGCTACTGGCGCCTGAGCTTCATGGAAGCCAAGCGTGTGCTCGAGCCGGGCTACGAGCCGAAGACGGTGACCCGCTAAACTTAAAGTTTTACTTTAAGTATTGCGCTCAAGTCATTGTTGGTACAAAGTGATGGCACTCCTTGACGGGATGCCATCTCATGCTCGCTTTTCAGCGCATCATTCTCCTCGCTGTTCTCGCCTCGCTGGCCGCCTGCGCCAGTCGCACTCCGCCGTCGCCGCCTCCGGTGGTGAATACGCGCTCAGCTCCCGTCTACAACATGCAAGCTGCTGACGACGTCCTGATCCGTGCCATTGGCCTGGTCGGTACGCCTTATCGCTGGGGCGGCAATACGCCCGATGGCGGTTTCGATTGCAGCGGCCTGATTGGCTATGTCTACCGCGATGCCACTGGCCTGATGCTGCCGCGCTCCACTCGCGAGATGATCACCCTGCGCGCGCCCACCGTTGGCCGCGAGTCCCTGCAGAGCGGTGACCTGGTGTTCTTCGCTACCAGCGGTGGACGTGGAGTCAGCCATGCGGGTATCTATGTTGGGGAAGGGCGCTTCGTTCACGCGCCCAGAACGGGCGGGACCGTACGCCTGGACAGCCTCGACAGCGCCTATTGGCAGAAAGCCTTCCTGGAAGCCAAGCGCGTCCTCGCCGTGCAGAGTCTCGCCCTCCATCCCTGATTCTCAGGAGGGCCCATGACCACCCGCACACTGAACCTGGACGACTCGCTCTACCAGTACCTTCTCGACGTTTCCCTGCGTGATTCCCCCGTCAAGGCACGCCTGCGCGCCGAAACTGCCAAGCTGCCCATGTCCCGCTGGCAGGTCGCCCCGGAACAGGGGCAGTTCCTCGCGTTGCTGGTCAAGCTGACGGGCACGAAGCGCATCCTCGAAATCGGCACCTTCACCGGTTACAGCGCCCTGTGCATGGCCGAGGCTTTGCCAGAGGGCGGCCTTGTCCTTTGTTGCGATCTTCCCGGCGAATACAACGATATCGCGCGCCGTTACTGGCAGGACGCAGGTGTCGACTCGCGCATCGAACTGCGCCTCGGGCCTGCACTGGATACGCTGAAAGCGCTGGAGACAGGTAACCAGCAGGGTGCCTTCGACCTGGTCTTCATCGATGCCGACAAGGCCAACTACCCCCTCTACCTGGAACACGCCCTGACCCTGCTGCGGGTAGGCGGCCTGGTGGTCTTCGATAACGTGCTGTGGAGCGGTCGAGTGCTGGAAGCGAACCCGGAAAGCGCGGACACGCGTGCCATCCAGCAGCTCAACCTGGCGCTGAAGGCCGATGCGCGGGTGGATTATTCGCTGGTGCCGATTGGTGATGGCATGAGTCTCTGCCGCAAGCGTTGATGGTGGATCGGACAGAAAAAAGGCACGCCAACCGGCGTGCCTTTGTCGTTACTACCGCCTGGATCAGGCGACATCCACCAGAATCACTTCGCTGTCTTCCAGCGCGGTGACCTTCACCACCGCCTCGTCGGCGATGGCGGCGCCGTCGCGGGCCAGCAGTTCGACGCCATTGACCTCGACCTTGCCCGCCGCCGGCACCAGGTAGGCGCGGCGACCGTTGCCCAGTTCATACTCGGCGGTCTGCCCGGCCTTCAGGGTGGCGGCGACCAGGCGACCTTCGGCGCGAATGCGCAGGGCATCGGCATCCTCTTCATGGCCGCTGGCCAGGGTCACGAAGCGCCCGGCGCGGTCGCCCTTCGGGAAGGGTTTGGCGCCCCAGGACGGAGTGCCGCCGCGTACCGAGGGGATGATCCAGATCTGGAAGATCTTGGTGACATCCTTCTCCAGGTTGTACTCCGAGTGCACGATGCCCGAGCCTGCGCTCATCACCTGCACGTCGCCCGCTTCGGTACGGCCCTTGTTGCCCAGGCTGTCCTGGTGGGTGATCGCGCCCTGACGGACGTAGGTGATGATTTCCATCTCGCGGTGCGGGTGCGGCGGGAAGCCGGTGCCGGCGGCGATTTCGTCATCGTTCCAGACGCGCAGGTTGCCCCAGTCCATGCGCTCGGGGTCGTAGTACTCGGCGAAGGAGAAGTGGTGCTTGGCGTTGAGCCAGCCGTGGTTGGCGCCGCCGAGTTGCTGGAAGGGTCTGCGTTCGATCATGACTGAGTCCTCGTGGGGCGCGGCTGGCATCTGAGCCAGTCCGCGCGGTTCATGGGACTATGTTCTCTCGCAGTTGATCGATAAAAAAGCGCAAATATCGGCAGATATTGATCGAATAAGTCGATTCTATTCTGCCACGCGCTTTTCGCCCTGATCGAGGAATTTGCTGAGGAACTGGCGGGTGCGCTCCTCTTTCGGGTGGGCGAACAGCGCCTTGGCGTCGCCCTGTTCGACGATCACCCCCTTGTCGATGAAGATCGCCCGGTTCGCCACGTCGCGGGCGAAGCTCATCTCGTGGGTGACGATGACCATGGTGCGTTTTTCCTGGGCCAGGCTGCGGATAGTCGTCAGGACCTCCCCAACCAGTTCAGGGTCCAGCGCCGAGGTGGGCTCGTCGAACAGGATCACGTCCGGCTGCATGGCCAGGGCGCGGGCGATGGCGACACGCTGTTGCTGGCCGCCGGAGAGGCGCTTGGGGTAGGAATCCTCCTTGCCGGACAACCCGACCTTCGCCAGCAACTGGCGGGCGCGCTCGATGGCCTGGGCGCGGGGTTCCTTCTTCACGATGATCGGGCCTTCCACCACGTTCTCCAGCGCGGTGCGGTGGGGGAACAGGTTGAAGTTCTGGAAGACGAAGCCCACATGCTGGCGCAGCTTGCGGATCAACCCCTGCTGGCTGCTCAGCGGCCGGGAGGCGTCGATGAGGATGTCGCCGACCTGAATAGTCCCGCCGTTGGGCGTTTCCAGCAGGTTCAGGCAGCGCAGCAGGGTGGTCTTGCCCGAGCCGCTGGGGCCGATGATCGCGACCACTTCGCCGGCCTCGACGGTCAGGTCGATGCCCTTGAGCACCTCCTGGCCGCGGAACTGCTTGGTCAGCTGGCGGACTTCGATCATGCGTCGTGCTCCTGGTCATGGCGGTTGACCCGGTCTTCCAGGCGGTTCTGCAGGTGCGACAGGATGCTCGCGAGGATCCAGTAGATGAGCGCGGCGGCGAGGTACATGGTGAAGACCTCGAAGGTGCGCGCGGTGATCAACTGGGCCTGGCGGAACAGTTCCGGGACCTGGATGGTGGCGGCCAGGGCGGTGTCCTTGACCAGCGAAATGAAGCTGTTGCCCAGCGGTGGGAGGGCGGTGCGCGCGGCCTGCGGCAGGATCACCCGGCGCAAGGTCTCGGCGCGGGTCATGCCGATGCTGGCGGCGGCTTCCCACTGGCCCTTGTCGATGGAGCCGATGGCGGCGCGGAGGATTTCGCAGACGTATGCCGCCATGTTCAGCGAGAAGCCGATCAGTGCCGCCGGCAGCGGGTCGAGTTCGATGCCGGCCTGGGGCAGGCCGTAATAGATCATGAACAGCTGGACAAGCAACGGCGTGCCGCGGAAGAACGACACGTAGATGCGCGCGAGCCAGCGCACGGGGGTGAAACCGTACAGGCGCATCAGCGCCAGCACGAATCCGAGCAGCAGTCCGAAGAACATGCCGCCTACGCTGAGGACTACCGTGAAGACCGCACCCTTCAGCAGGAAGGGCGCGGAATCCAGCGCAAGCTGCAGGCTTGCGTCGATCATTGGGTCACGTCAGCCTTGAACCACTTTTCCGAGAGCTGTTTCAGGGTGCCATCGGCACGCAGTTTCTCGATGGCCTTGTTCAGCGCCGCGAGCAGCTCCGGGTTGCCCTTGCGCAGGGCGATACCGGCTTCCTGGCGAGCGAAGGGCGCGCCGGTGAGGGCCATGGCGCCGTTGGTCTTGTTGACCATGTCGAAGGCGGCCAGGCGGTCCACCAGGATCACGTCGATGCGGCCGCTGCGCAGGTCCTGGAACTTGGTCGGGTCGTCTTCATAGGTGCGCACATCAGCCTGCGGCACATGTTCGCGCAGCCACTGCTCGTAGTTGGTGCCCAGGCCCACGCCGACCTTCACGCCAGCGAGTTTTTCCGGTGCGTCGTACTTGCCTTCGTCGCCCTTGCGCACCAGTGCCTGGATGCCGGAAACGGTGTAGGCGTCGGAGAAGTCGTACTTCTTCTTACGCTCCTCGGAGATGGTCACTTGGTTGATCACCAGGTCGAGGCGCTTGGATTCCAGTGCGGCGAGGATGCCGTCCCACTTGGTCGGCTGCAGCTTGGCAGTGGCGCCCAGCTCCTTGGCAATCAGGTTGGAGAAGTCCACTTCGAAGCCGGCGAGCTTGCCGTTTTCGTCCTGGAAGCTGAAGGGCGGGTAGGTGCCTTCCAGGCCCACGCGGACCTGGCCTTTTTCCTTGATCTGGGCGAGCAGGTCATCGGCGGCCTGGGCTTGGCCAAACAGGCCGGCGCCGAGGGTGAGGGTCAGGCTGGCAAGCAGGAAATGACGTCGCAGTGCGGAGAAGGTCATGGTGGTCCCCGTTTTTGGTGTTTTAAGCAGGTTAGTCAACGCGTGGCGACTATAGGGTCGGAATCGTTATGCAATAAAATAATAAAAAATTACATACCTAGTTCTGATTATTAGGTTGTTCAATTTGCCGAATGATAGGCGAACAGCGCCGGCGAACCGCCGGTGTGCAGGAACAGGATAGGCCCGGGCTTCACGAAGCGATCACGGCGGATGCCATCGAGCAGTCCGGCCATCGCCTTACCGGTGTACACCGGGTCGAGCAGCAGGCCTTCCTGGCTGGCCAGCAGGCGTACTGCTTCCAGCGTGCCGGCATTGGGTTCGCCGTAGCGCGGGCCGAAATACTCGTCCCACAGCTGTACTGTAGGCACTGCCGGCGCGGCGTGGCCGAGCAGCTCCAGCGTGCTGCGGACCAGTCCTTCCACCTTCGGTCGCTGCGCCGCATCGGTGCGCGAGACGGTCACGCCAATCACGTCCAGCTCCGGCAACTCATCGGCCAGCGCTACCGCGAGGCCGGCATGCGTACCGGCACTGCCGGAGGCGAGCACCACGGCGGAGAAACGCTGCCCGTTGGCGCGAATCTGTTCCGCCAGTTCCAGCCCGGCGCGAACATAGCCCAGGGCACCCAATGCATTGGAGCCACCGATGGGCACGATGTAGG
Organism: Pseudomonas sp.; assembly: GCF_002796985.1. Lineage (GTDB taxonomy): Bacteria > Pseudomonadota > Gammaproteobacteria > Pseudomonadales > Pseudomonadaceae > Pseudomonas. The sequence continues at coordinate 558,181 of NZ_PEKX01000007.1, forward strand.
GCTTGCGGCCTTCGCGGCGCAGGTGTCCGCCGGTTTGCGCCAGCAACTCGTCAGCAGTGTCCAGGTTGGCCACGAGTTTCACCTCGGTGCCGAACAGGTCCAGCAGCAGGCGGTTGCCGTTGCTCAGGTAGTTGTGGTCATCGGTGCCGATAGGGTTTTCCAGCAGCGCCACGCAGCGCAGGCCGAGTCGGGCCGCGACAGCGGCAGTCTGGCGCACGTGGTTGGACTGGATCGCTCCGGCGGTCACCAGGGTATCGGCGCCGGCGTTCAAGGCGTCGGCGGCGAGGAATTCCAGCTTGCGCACCTTGTTACCGCCCAGGGCGAAGGGCGTGGTGTCGTCGCGTTTCACATGCAGCTCGCGGCCCAGATGTGCGGACAGCCGCTCCAGCTTGTCCACAGGCGTCGGGCCGCCGGCCAGGTCGAGGCGGGGAAAGCGGGCGAGGGCTTCGCGCAGGGCGCTCATGAGGAGTTCTCGATTCGGCGGCGGGATGCGTCACGATAGAGCGCCCGAGGGGTTGCCGCAATGTGGCCGGCGGACGCGTGACGCCGGCCTGCACTGGAATGTCGCGCATCGATCCGCCAGCTCACGGCCGGAAACTCCAGAGGCTGTGAATCAATGTGCGGACAGCGACGTGGCGAACCGCTACGCTCCACGCTCAGATCCGGAATCATTAACCGGGCGATAACGAAAACAGGAAAACCAGGGCGGGAAATCCGATGACTTCAGCAGTACTTTCACGCGCTTCGCTGCAACGCTGGTCGCTTCAGTTGCTGGGCGCACTTGCGTTGATGCTGGGGCTGAGCAGCCCGGCGCTGGCGGATCGAGTGATTCCATCGGGGATGATGGTCGGCTTCGTCGATAGCGCCGTGTTTCCGGTGATTACCCTGAAACGGCCGAAACCGACCTTGCTGCGCCAGGTGGTGACCCTTGGGCTGTACGAAAAGACCATCAGTTATCCGCTCTCCGTGTCCATCCGCATCCGTGATGAGACCAACCGTTTCATGGTTTACGGCATGCTGCCGAAGATCAGCGGCAAGTTCGTCGGCATCAAGATGGGCCTGGATAGCCGGATCAGTCAGATCTGGGTACTGACGGAAGCGGAAGCGACCGAGTACGTCACCCGTCCGGATACTCTCTTCCCACCGACCTGACAGGTCGATCTGAAAGGTGATGCCAGGCCGCTCGTGAGATTCCTCCGAGCGGACAGCAGCCGGGAAAGGGCACTTCGGCTATCATGTGTGCCGGTCAAACTCCTTCTATCCGGTTCATCCATGACTTCCTCTCAGCAGCCGCCGCGCGACGACAGCGCAGAAACCTCCCAGGAACAACCTTCGCTGTCCCTGGCAGAACTCGCCAAGGCCGCGCTCGCCGCGCAGCAGCAAGCCAAAACGGCCTATCAACACCGCAAGCCGCACGACCAGGCCGAATATCGTCCACCGCACCCGCGCGGCTCGCGTCGCTCCATGGGCAAGCGCTGAGACGACCTCTCGTCCGAAACTCCCTCAGCCGGCGCCCTTGCGGGTCTGCTGGCTGAACTGCGGTGACCGCCATGGGTCGTATCCGCATCGGCCTTGCCATGCTGGCTGGCCATTCCCGCTCCCGCGAACACGTCACGGATCGACAACCGCGCCGCCCTACGCCTTGGTAGGCGGGGCGCCTCGCGTCCAAGGAGAATTCATGAAGTTCCTCGTTCCCGTCCTTTCCCTGCTGGCGCTCGCTGGCTGCATCACCATGACCGGCAACTACGAAGTCAGCGCCCATGACGAGTCCGGCAAGGCCCTGAGCAACGGCAAATTCCTCGCCCATGGCAGCGGTATCTATACCGTGCGCAACTCCCTCTGCTCGGTCTATCCGAAGGCCATCATCACCATCAAGGATGTGGAGTCAGACCAGGAGCTGGAAGGCGAAAGCCCGTATCACTGCCACTGACAGCGGTTCGCGAAACGGCACGGGCTCTGACGGTTTCCTGTAGGGCGAATAACGCCTAAGGCGTTATTCGCCGGAGGGGTTGCGGCGGATAACCCGTTCCGGGTTATGCGCCCTACGTGCTGAAAGTGGCGGCTCGGGCCATCCCCAGCCGCCACGCGCTCCTTACGACAGCCGTTCGAACTGTCGTTGCAAGTGATTGAGGAAGCCGATTTCGTAGGCCATCCGATTCAGCATGTCCTTTTGCAGCGTGCGGCCTTTGGCGAAGTTGACCCAGAGCGTTTCGCCGCCTGGGGCAAACAACCATTCGCGGGCTACCACGTCTCCGTAGGCCATGACGAGTTGCGACTCCTCCGGCCAGTCCACGGGAAGCTTGAACACGGGGGATTGATCGCCGTTTGGCTGAGCGTCGAGCAGGGCTGATTCGGGATCGAGGGTGTTGTTGTCTGAAGACATTTGCGTAACTCCACTTCGTTGAGGTCAGGAGCTGCCGCCATTGCTGTCAAACAATGGAGGCAGACCACGCGGGGTTGACAGACCGGGAAGTGGAGCCGGCAGACCTCACGGGGAGGTCTCCCCGCGCGATCTGCCATAAACCCTGCGATCAGAAATCACAGTCGTGACAAGGCCTACGAAAAACGTTCGCCGTTTTTCGCATGCACCTGCTGGCGCAATCGCGCCACTCCAACGGGCTGTCAAACCCGGCCACGGATTTGGCCGTGACGGGCGCAGCATAGGGGCAGCCTGCAACACCGGCAAGCACAGGTGCTCGCGCAGGGGAGGTATCGGCGGCGTCTGTCAGAAATGAAGGGCGAAGTGCGTCAGCAGAATGCTCTGCCCCAATGAAAAAGGCCGGCAATCGCCGGCCTTGTGCTTACTGTGGTGTCGGTGGCGTGAGCTTCTGCATCTTCCCTTGCTGCAACGTCCACTCCACCACCTGCGCCGAAAGCTGGTCGGCGGCCTTGCCGAAGGCGCTGACCACTTCGGGCACCTGTTTGCCCTCTACCGGCTGGCTGACCTCGAAGGTGCGCGAGGCGACGATGCGCAGGCCGAGGGTGCGCACCAGGCGGGCGTCGTAGCGGATGTGGATCACCGGTTTGCCGTTCTGGTACTCGCTCTGGAAGGCGCGCAGTTCGCCGGTCAGGTCGAGGTCGGCCTGCAGGCTGCTTTCGTCGCTGCTCAGGGCGCGGATGCTGCCGTTGGCGGTGAAGGCGTCGAGCAGGCGGTCACGCAGCAGCCCCGGTGCGCGGTTCGCCCAGCGCGAGCCCTGGTAGCTGCTCAGCTGGTTGCCCTGCGGGACCACGGCGATGCGGTTGCTGTCCAGCGCGAGGCTGGCGGTCGGCGCGCTGACCCGCAGCGACCAGTTCACCACCGCTGTGCTGCGCGTCGGCTGTTGCGTGGCCGGTAGCAGGTAGAAGTCCGGGCTCTCCGCTTCCGGGAGGATCGAGCAGGCGCCCAGCAGACTGACCAGGGCGGCGACGCCGAGCAGGCGGGGAAGGGCGGTCATGGCTGGAACTCCTTGTTGCGTTCGCGGCCGAGCAGGTAGCCGGTGGGGTTTTCCCGCAGGCGGCGGGTGACGCCGCGCAGGTCTTCCAGGGTGGAGCGCAATTCGCGGATCGCCGGGCCGATTTCGCCCAGGCCGTTGAGGCCGCCGTTCACTGAGTCGTAGTTGCTGTCGAGTAGCTTTTCCACGCGCTCGCTGCTGTTGCGCAGGGCGGCGAGGGTCTTCTGGGTGTCGTCGAGCATCTGCGGGCCGCGGCTGCCCAAGGTCTGGTTGGTGCGTTCGAGCATTTCATTGGCCTTGGCGAAGGCCAGGCGCGCCTGTTCACTGGCGGCGGCCAGTTCCTGCACCGTCTTGCGGATGTCGCCGCGCTGCTCGGCGACGACGCCGGTGGCCTGGTCGATGTGGTCCAGGGTGCGGCTGATGCGGTCGACGTTCTCCTGGGAGAACATGCGGTTCACGTTGTTGATCAGGTTGTTGATGTTGGTGGCGATGTCTTCGCCGTTGGCCAGCAGCTTGGCGAAGGGCGAGGGGATGGTCTTGATCACCGGCACCTCGCCGTCCTTGCTGGCCAGCGGCGGGCTGTCCTGGGCGGCGCTGGAGAGCTGGATGATGGCCTGGCCGGTGACGCCGGTGAGGGCGAGCTTGGCGCGCGTGTCTTCGCGGATTGGCGTGCTGTCGTAGACGCGGATGCGCGCGCGGACCTTGCGCGGGTCGTTCGGGTCCAGGCGCAGGGACACCACGTCGCCCACGCGGATGCCGCTGTACTGCACGGTGCCGCCTTCGGACAGGCCGGTCACCGCCTCGTTGAAGATCACGTCGTAGAGCTTGTACTTCTGGTCGTTGCTCGACTGCGCCAGCCACAGGGCGAAGAGCAACGCGCCGATCGATACGACCAGGGTGAACAGGCCGATCAGCACGTGATGGGCACGGGTTTCCATTCAGCTTTCCTCCCGCAGGTGTTCGGTGGCCTGCAGCGCAGCACGGCCGCGCGGGCCGTGGAAATAGTCCTGTACCCAGGCGTCGTCGGTCTGGGCGACCTGGTCCAGCGGCCCCACCACCAGCACGCGTTTCTGCGAGAGCACGGCGACGCGATCGCAGATGGTGTAGAGGGTGTCGAGGTCATGGGTGACCAGGAACACGGTGAGGCCGAAGGCGTCGCGCAGGGTCAGGATGAGTTGGTCGAAGGCCGCCGCGCCGATGGGGTCGAGGCCGGCGGTGGGTTCGTCGAGGAACAGGATGTCCGGGTCCAGCGCCAGGGCGCGGGCCAGGGCGGCGCGCTTGACCATGCCGCCGGAGAGCTCGGCCGGGTATTTGCCGCCGGCATCGGGCGGCAGGCCGGCGAGGGAAATCTTCACCTTGGCCATGAATTGCGCGTCGGCGCGGGACAGCCGGGCATGCTCGATCAGCGGCAGGCAGATGTTCTCGCTCACCGTCAGTGAGGAGAACAGCGCGCCGTTCTGGAACAGCACGCCGAAGCGTCGTTCCAGTTTCGAGCGCTCCTGCGGCGGTAATGCCGGCAGGTTCTGCCCGAACACGTGGACGCTGCCTTCGCTGGGCTGGCGCAGGCCGATGATGCTGCGCAGCAGTACGGACTTGCCGGTGCCCGAGCCGCCGACCACGCCGAGGATTTCACCCTTCATGACGTCGAGGTCCAGATGCTCGTGCACGGCGTGGGTGCCGAAGCGGTTGGCCAGGTCGCGGACGACGATGATCGGTTCGCTCACCAGCCCATCTCCATGAAGAACAGCGCGAACGTCGCATCCAGCAGGATCACCACGAAGATCGACTGGACCACGCTGGAGGTCGTGTGCTCGCCCACCGACTGCGCGCTGCCGCTGACGCGGAAGCCTTCCAGGCAGCCGATCACGGCGATGATGAAGGCGAACACCGGGGCTTTGACGATGCCCACCAGGAAGTGCTGCACGGCGATGTCGTTCTGCAGCATGTAGAGGAACATGCGCGGCGAGATGTCCAGGGCCAGGGCGCAGACCACTCCGCCGCCGAAGATGCCGGAGAGCATCGCCAGGAAGGTCAGCATCGGCAGGGTCAGCAGCAGGGCCAGCACGCGCGGCAGCACCAGCAGTTCCACCGGGTCGAGGCCCAGGGCCTGGATCGCGTCGATTTCCTGGTTGGCCTTCATCGAGCCGATCTGCGCGGTGAAGGCGCTGGCGGTGCGGCCGGCGAGCAGGATGGCGGTGAGCAGCACGCCGAATTCGCGCAGGAAGGAGAAGCCTACCAGGTCGACCGTGTAGATCTGCGCGCCGAACTTCTGCAGCACGGTGGCGCCGAGGAAGGCCACCACCGCGCCGACCATGAAGGTCAGCAGGGCGACGATGGGGACGGCGTCCAGCCCGGTTTCCTCCATGTGCGCGGCCAGCGAGGTGAGGCGCCAGCGTCGCGGGCGGAACAGGTTGCGCACTAGCGTCTGCAGGGTCAGGCCGATGAAACCGAGCAGGCCGACCAGGTGTTCGCGGAAGGTCAGGGTGGCGATGCCGATGCGCTCCAGCACATCGCCCAGCGCGTTGCCTGGCGGCGGTGCCTTCTCGTCGAGACGGCATTGGGTGATGGCGCTGCCCACGGCGCGCAGGAGCGCCTGGCGTTCGGCGGGCAGGTTGCGGGCGATCTGTTCCAGCTGGCTCATCCTTGCGCCGCCGATAATCTCGGCCAGCAGGGCGGCTCCGGCGGTATCCAGCGCGCCAAGGCCGGCGAAGTCCAGCGCGGTGGGGGAGTCGGCGTGGCGCTGGGCGGCCACCTGGGCTTCCAGCGTGGCGAAGTGCGCGAGCGTCCAGTCGCCGCTGACGTGCATCAGCGGTGGGCTGGCGGAGGTGTCGAGCTGGAGCTGGCCGGGCTGGGCAGTCGTCGTCATGACTCGCATTCTAGCGAAGTTATGCGCCCTGACCACTTGACTTGTGTGAGGCTTTGTAGAGCCTTCGCCGCGCTCAGGGCGGGCCTCGGCGACATCCTGTTCAATTGACGCCCCAGCCCGCCTGCCACTAAGCTGCGCGCCTGCTTCAGGTGCTCTCGGCGCAAGCCGCGAGTGAAACAGGGAAGCCGGTGAACTCGATCCACGCATCGACCATTCCGGCGCTGCCCCCGCAACGGTAAGCGAGCTTTGAGCCGCATTCCGCCACTGTGCCTCGGCATGGGAAGGCGCGGTTCATCGACAGCCTCACGGCGTCACTCGCAAGCCCGGAGACCGGCCTGCTGCATCGCATGGCATCGCGGGAGGCGCTGCCGACGCCGGCCGTCTGCGCCGTGCGTTGCCGTCCTCCGCCTGCCCCGACTGGTCAGTGCCGCGCGGGTGAGAGCGGCGGAGAATCCTTCAGGTGAAATCCCTATTCCCCAGGTCTTCAGCCCTCGTGCTGGGCGACCTTTGCCGCATGGCGCCTGCGCGCGCCAGCGGTTCGACCCTGCCCATTCCATTCCCCGTTCGCTGCCATCCGGCCGGCAGCCTGACGCCTGTGCAATTCCTTTCAGGAGCAACCTGCCATGACTGAATCCCCGGAAAAGGACGAGCGCCATCGCTCGCGCATGCAGCGCAAGAAGGCGGTGATCGACGACAAGATCGCCCAGGCCCAGGGTGAGCGCGGCGTGTTCCTGGTCAACAGCGGCAATGGCAAGGGCAAGAGCAGCTCGGCCTTCGGCATGGTCGCCCGCGCGCTGGGCCACGGCATGAAGGTGGGCGTGGTGCAGTTCATCAAGGGCGCCGCGACCACGGGCGAGGAGGCGTTCTTCCGGCGCTTCCCCGAGGAAGTCAGCTTCCATGTGATGGGCGAAGGCTTCACCTGGGAAACCCAGGACCGCCAGCGCGACATCGCCAAGGCGCAGTTCGCCTGGGATGTGGCGCGCCAACTGCTGGCCGACCCGGAGGTTGGCCTGGTGGTGCTGGACGAGGTGAACATCGCCCTCAAGCACGGCTACCTGGAGCTGGACACCGTGCTGGCCGATATTGCTGCCCGCCCGCCGATGCAGCATGTGGTCGCCACCGGCCGTGGTGCGCAGCCGGCAATGCTCGAAGCCGCCGACACCGTGACCGAGATGGGCCTGGTGAAACATGCCTTCAAGGCCGGCATCAAGGCGCAGAAAGGGGTGGAGTTCTGATGTTCGTGGCTTGCCCTCACCCCAGCCCTCGGCTTTGGCATCCTGCGTCGCTCTACCTCCTGCATCCCGGCAGTCGTCTCCCAGTGGGAGAGGGGGTCGTTAGGCGTGTGGTGGGAGATCTGCGCTCGCCAGCCGATGCTGTTGGCGGGCTCAGTGGTGGCGCGACTGTCGCGCATCGGACACAACGGCTGCAGATGGCACCCAACTGCCCCCTCTCCCTCCGGGAGAGGGTGCTCCTCGCCATGACTGCGGAGCGCACCTGATGCTCGAAGCACGCCAATGCCCCGCACTGCTGATCGCCGCCCCCGCTTCCGGCCAGGGCAAGACCACCGTGACCGCCGCCCTGGCGCGCCTGCACACGCGCCTCGGGCGCAAGGTGCGGGTGTTCAAGTGCGGCCCGGATTTCCTCGACCCGATGATCCTTGCCCGCGCGAGCGCTGCGCCGGTCTACCAGCTGGACCTGTGGATGGTGGGCGAGGAGGAGAGTCGCCGCCTGCTCTGGGAGGCGGCCGGCGAGGCCGACCTGATCCTCATCGAAGGCGTGATGGGCCTGTTCGACGGTTCGCCCTCGGCGGCCGATCTGGCCCGCTGCTTCAACGTGCCAGTGATGGCGGTGATCAACGGCCAGTCCATGGCCCAGACCTTCGGCGCGATGGCCGTCGGCATGGCGACTTATCAGCCGGACCTGCCGTTCTCCGGTGTGCTCGCCAACCGCATTGGCAGCCAGCGCCACCGTGATCTGGTGCGCGACAGCCTGCCCGAGTGGATTCGCTGGTATGGCGCCTTGCCGCGCGCTACCGAAGTGGAACTGCCCAGCCGCCACCTCGGCCTGGTGCAGGCCGACGAACTGGCCGACCTCGACGCCCGCCTGGACGCCGCCGCTGATGCTTTGGCGGCCAGCGCCAGTACCGAACTGCCGCTGCCGGTGAGCTTTGCCGCGCCCGAGTCGAGCCGCGAGACTTCGCGCCTGGATGGCGTACGCATCGGCGTGGCGCGGGACAACGCCTTCGCCTTCCTCTATCAGGCCAACCTCGACCTGCTGCGCGAGTTGGGCGCCGAGCTGGTGTTCTTCTCGCCGCTGCGTGACCAGGTGCTGCCGGAAGTGGACAGCCTCTACCTGCCCGGCGGCTACCCGGAACTGCACCTGCAGGCGCTGGCCGAGAACCGCGCCATGGCCCAGGCCATCCATGCACATCACGAGATGGGCAAGCCGATCCTCGCCGAGTGCGGCGGCATGCTCTATCTGCTCGACGCGCTGACCGACGTGGCCGGCGCACGCGCGCCACTGCTCGGCCTGCTGCCGGGCGAGGCACGCCTGCAGAAGCGCCTGGCCGCCCTGGCACTGCAAGCGGTAACGCTGCCCGAAGGCACCCTGCGCGGGCACACCTTCCACCACTCGTTGCTGGACAGCAGCGAGGAGCCGCTGGCCCGTGGCGTCTGCCCCAACGACAAGCCGGTGGCCGAAGCGGTGTTCCGCCGTGGCCGGCTCACCGCGTCCTATATCCACTTCTACCTGCCGTCCGCTCCGGACGCCGCAGCAGCCCTGCTGAGACCATGACTGAGCACGCTTACACTCCCGAGGAGCGCGCCGCGCTCTACCGCGCCATCGCCGAGCGCCGCGACATGCGCCATTTCAGCGGCGGCGAAGTGGCGCCCGAACTGCTCGCGCGCCTGCTCGAAGCGGCGCACCAGGCACCCAGCGTCGGGCTGATGCAGCCGTGGCGGTTCATCCGCGCTACCTCGCCGGAACTGCGCCAGTCGATCCACCGCCTGGTGGAAGAGGAGCGCGTGCGCACCGCCGAGGCGTTGGGCGAGCGCTCTGACGAGTTCATGCGCCTGAAGGTCGAAGGCGTGCTCGACTGCGCCGAAGTGCTGGTGGCGGCGCTGATGGAGGGCCGCGAGGCGCACGTCTTTGGTCGCCGCACGCTGCCGAACATGGACCTGGCTTCGTTGTCCTGCGCGATCCAGAACCTCTGGCTGGCTTCCCGCGCCGAAGGCCTGGGCATGGGCTGGGTGTCGCTGTTCGACCCCGCCGCACTGGGCGACCTGCTGGGCTTGCCGGCGGGCGCCGAAGCCGTGGCGGTGATCTGTCTCGGCCCGGTCCGCGAGTTCTACCCGGCGCCGATGCTGGCCCTGGAAGGCTGGCGCCAACCGCGCGCACTCAGCGAGCTGCTGTACGAGAACCACTGGGGAGAACAGCCATGAGCCTGGCCCTGCTGAGCGTTCTCGGCGTAGCGCTGGATACCCTGCTGGGTGAGCCGAAACGCTGGCATCCGCTGGTGGCTTTCGGGCGTTTGGCGGATCGGTTGGAGCGGCGGTTCAATCGTTCGCGGGTGGCGGACCGAGCTGAAGAGCCCCCTCTCCCTAACCCTGGCTACGCGCCCCGCTCCGAAGGGAGAGGGGACCGTACGGAGCAGGTTGAAACCTTAGCGTCAGCCGGCACGGACAGCTTCCTCTCCCTTCATGGGGGGGGCGCCCAGTCAGAGGGCGGGGGAGAGGGTGCTTCCTCACACTCCGATGTTTCCGGGAGCGACACCCCCGGCCTCGCCTGGCGCAGCCACGGCGTCACCGCCTGGATCATCGCGGTCATCCCACTGACCCTGCTCGCGCTGCTGCTCAGCCTGCTGCCCTACGTTGGCTGGATCGTCCAGGCACTCGCGCTATACGCCGCGCTGGGCCTGCGCAGCCTGGGCGAACACGCCGAACCGGTAGCGTTGGCCCTGCGCGCCGACGACCTCAACGAAGCACGCCTGCGCGTGGGCTACATGGTCAGCCGCGAAACCGCCGAACTGGACGACACCGCCGTGGCCCGCGCCGCCACCGAGTCGGTGCTGGAGAACGGCAGCGATGCGGTGTATGCCGCGCTGTTCTGGTTTGCCGTGGCTGGCGCGCCGGGCGTGGTGCTCTATCGCCTGAGCAACACCCTTGACGCCATGTGGGGCTACCGCAATGCGCGCTTCGAGCGCTTCGGCTGGGCAGCGGCGAAGATCGACGACGTCCTTAACTACATTCCGGCGCGGCTGGTGGCCTTCACCTATGCGCTGCTTGGTCACACCCGGCTCGCCCTGCGCTGCTGGCGTACACAGGCGCCACAATGGGACAGTCCCAACGCCGGCCCGGTGATGGCGGCCGGCGCGGGAGCGCTGGGCGTGTCGCTCGGCGGCTGTGCCCGCTACCACGGCGAACTCCACCAACGCCCGCAGCTGGGCGAAGGCCCGGCGCCGACCGCCACGGACATCTGGCGCGCGCTGGCCCTGGTGCGCCAGGGCGTGCTGCTGTGGCTGGCGGTCATCCTCATCCTGGGAGTGCTCTAATGCTCGAACATGGCGGCCGGTTGCGCAAAGCGGCGCAGCAGTACGGTATTCCGCTCGCCGAATGGCTGGACCTGTCCACCGGCATTTCGCCCTGGCCCTGGGCCTTGCCCAGCGTGCCGGCGGCGACCTGGATGCGCCTGCCCGAGGACCGCGACGGCCTGGAAGCCGCCGCACGCCGCTACTATGGCCTCGAGAAGCTGCATGGCGCCGAGAAGCTGCTGCCGCTGCCCGGCAGCCAGGCGGCGATCCAGTTGCTGCCGCGATTGCGCCGGCCGGGCAAGGTCGGCGTGGTCTCGCCCTGTTATGCCGAGCACGCCGAGTCCTGGCGCGCCGCCGGGCATATCCTGCGCGAGGTCAGCGACCAGGAAGTGCCTCATCACCTGGAGCGCTTCGACGTGCTGGTGGTGGTCAACCCGAATAACCCCACCGGCCGACGCATCGAGGCCGGCGTGCTGCTGGAGTGGCACGCACGCCTGCAGGAGCGCGGCGGCTGGCTGGTGGTGGACGAAGCCTTCATGGACTGCACGCCCGAACACAGCCTGGTGCCCAGCTGCGCCAGCCGTCCGGGGCTGATTGTGCTGCGCTCGTTCGGCAAGTTCTTCGGCCTCGCCGGCGCGCGCCTGGGCTTCGCCTTCGCCGAACCGCGCCTGCTGGAAAGCCTGGCCAAACTGCTCGGCCCCTGGGCGGTGAGCGGCCCGACGCGCTGGGTGGCGCAGGCAGTGCTGGGCGAGTTCCAGGAACAGATCCAGCGCCGCCGCGACCTGCATGACGCCAGCCGCCGCCTGGCCGGTTTGCTCGGTGAGCACGGCTTCGCGCCGCAGGGCGGCACGGCGCTGTTCCAGTGGGTGGTGTCGATGCGCGCCCAAGCGCTGCGCGACCACCTGGCGCGCCAGGGCATTCTCGTGCGTCTGTTCGAGACGCCCGGCAGCCTGCGCTTCGGCCTGCCGCCGGACGAGAAAGGCTGGGAACGCCTGGAGCACGGCCTGCGCACCTTCAACCAGATGGAGAGCCTGCGTTGAGCACGCTGATGGTGCAGGGCACGACTTCGGATGCCGGCAAAAGCACGCTGGTGACCGCGCTGTGCCGCTGGCTGATTCGCCAGGGTGTGTCAGTGGTGCCGTTCAAGCCGCAGAACATGGCGCTCAACAGCGCGGTGACCGCTGACGGTGGCGAGATCGGTCGCGCCCAGGCGGTGCAGGCACAGGCCTGCCATCTGGCGCCGCACACCGACATGAACCCGGTGCTGCTCAAGCCCAACAGCGACACCGGCGCCCAGGTGATCATCCACGGTCGCGCGGTCACCAGCATGAACGCCGTGGCCTACCACGACTACAAGCGCGTGGCGATGCAGGCGGTGCTCGAATCCCACCAGCGCCTGAGCGCCCAATACCCGGTGGTGATGGTGGAGGGGGCGGGGTCGCCAGCGGAGATCAACCTGCGCGCCAACGACATCGCCAACATGGGCTTCGCCGAGGCGGTGGACTGCCCGGTGATCCTGATCGCCGATATCGACCGCGGCGGCGTGTTCGCCCATCTGGTTGGCACCCTGGAGCTGCTCTCCGAGTCTGAGCGGGCAAGGGTGAAGGGCTTCGTTATCAACCGCTTCCGCGGTGATATCGCGCTGCTGCAGAACGGCCTCGACTGGCTGGAAGAGCGCACCGGCGTGCCGGTGCTGGGTGTGCTGCCGTACCTGATGGATTTCCATCTGGAAGCCGAGGACGCCATCGACACCCGCCAGACCGCCAAGACCGGCGAGCGCCTGCGCGTGGTGGTGCCGGTGCTGCCGCGCATCAGCAACCACACCGACTTCGACCCGCTGCGCCTGCACCCGCAGGTGGAGCTGACCTTCGTCGGCCCCGGCCAGCCGATCCCACCGGCGGACCTGATCATCCTGCCGGGCTCCAAGAGCGTGCGGCCGGACCTGGCCTTCCTCCGCGCCCAAGGCTGGGATGCCGCCATCGAGCGCCACCTGCGTTATGGCGGCAAGCTGCTGGGCATCTGCGGCGGCTTGCAGATGCTCGGCCGCACCCTGGCCGACCCGCACGGCCTGGAAGGTGCGGCGGGCGAGAGTGAGGGGCTTGGCCTGCTGGATTTCCATACCGTGCTGGAGCCGCAGAAGCAGCTGCGCAATGTCGGCGGCCACTTGGCGTTGGAAGAGGCCCCGGTGAGTGGTTACGAGATTCATGCCGGCGTCACCGAAGGCCCGGCTCTGGCGAACCCCGCCGTGCGCTTGAGCGATGGCCGCTGCGACGGCGCGTTGAGTGACGACGGCCAGGTGATGGGGACTTATTTGCACGGGCTGTTCGAGTCCAGTGCCGCCAGCTCCGCGCTGCTGCGCTGGGCCGGGCTGCGCGAGGTGCAGAGCATCGACTACCACGGCCTGCGTGAACGCGACATCGAGCGCCTGGCCGATCAGGTCGAGGCGCATCTGGATACTGAAAAACTGAGAGAACTGTGCGGACTGTAGGGCGCATGACCGTTCGCGGTTATCCGCCGTTTCGTCTTGCCACTGTTTCGGCGGATAACGCCGGGGGCGTTATGCGCCCTACGCCTGCTTTTCGTAGGAGCGAGCTTGCTCGCGAACACAACGTCCCGGTTACGCCGGAGTTATGCGGTTCGCGAGCAAGCTCGCTCCTACAAAGGGAGAATCCATGCTTGAACTGATCCTCGGCGGCGCCCGTTCGGGCAAGAGCCGTCTGGCCGAGCGCCTGGCGCTGCAAAGCGGCCTGCCGGTCACTTACGTCGCCACGGCGCAGGCCGGCGATGGCGAGATGTCTACCCGTATCCTCCAGCACCGCGAGCGCCGTCCCGAGCACTGGGGGCTGGTGGAAGAACCGCTGGCCCTGGCCGACACGCTGGAGCGCCTGGCAGCGCCGCAGCATTGCGTGCTGGTGGATTGCCTGACCCTGTGGGTCACCAACCTGCTGCTCCATGAAGACGGCTGGCGCCTGCGCGGCGAGATCGATGCGCTGCTGGAGGTGCTGCCGCAACTGCCCGGACGCATCCTTCTGGTCAGCAATGAAACCGGGCTGGGCGTAGTGCCGATGGGCGAGCTCAGCCGCCGATATGTCGACGAGGCCGGCTGGCTGCACCAGTCCCTGGCCGAGGTCAGCGAGCGCGTGGTGTTCACCGTCGCCGGCCTGCCCATGGTGTTGAAGGGGGAAGCGTTATGAGTCTGCAATGGTGGCTGCAATCCACCCAGCCGATCGACCGCGTGGCGCAGGACAAGGCTGCCGCACGCCAGGACCAGCTGACCAAGCCGCGTGGCGCACTGGGCCGGCTGGAAGAGGAGACCATCCGTCTCGCCGGACTGCAGGGCCGCGAGCGGCCGGGCCTGGAGCATCTCTGGATCGCCCTGTTCGCTGGCGATCATGGCGTGGTGGCTGAGGGCGTGTCGGCCTACCCGCAGGCGGTGACTGTCGAGATGCTGCGCAACTTCGTGCGCGGCGGCGCGGCGATCAGTGTGCTGGCCCGTGACCTCGACGCGCGCCTGGAGGTGATTGATCTGGGGACCGCCACGCCGCTGGAGCCGCTGCCGGGCGTACAGCATGTGATGGTCGGCGCCGGCACCGCCAACTTCACCCGGGAGCCAGCGATGACCGCCGCCCAGTGCCTGATCGCCCTGGAAGCCGGGCGCGAGTCCGTGCGCCGCGCGCAGCAGGCCGGTACCGAGCTGTTCATCGGTGGTGAGATGGGCATCGGCAATACCAGCTCGGCGGCGGCGCTCGCCTGCGCGCTGCTGGACGAGCCGGCGCAGGCGCTGGTCGGCCCTGGCACCGGGCTGGACGCGCAGGGCGTCGCGCGCAAGGTCGAAGTGATCGACCGCGCGCTGGCGCTGCACCGCGCCCACTGCGACGAGCCCTTCGAGGCGCTCTGCCGTCTCGGCGGTTTCGAGATCGCCGCGCTGGTAGGCGCCTATCTCGCCTGCGCGCAGAAGGGCATCCCGGCGCTGGTGGACGGTTTCATCTGCACCACCGCCGCGCTGTGCGCGACGCACCTCAACCCCCACTGCCGCGACTGGCTGCTGTTCGCCCACGCTGGTGCGGAGCCGGGGCACAACCGCGTACTCGCAGCCTTGAACGCACAGCCGCTGCTGGACCTCGGCCTGCGCCTGGGCGAGGGCAGTGGCGCGGCGTTGGCAGTGCCGCTGCTGCGCCAGGCGTGTCGGCTGCATGCGGGGATGGCGACCTTCGCCGAGGCAGCGGTGTCGGATCGCCCGGCATGACGCTGCGCCTGGAGCTGCTGCGCCACGGTGAAACCGAACTCGGTGGTGGTTTTCGCGGACGCCTGGACGACGCGCTGACCGAAGCGGGTTGGGCGCAGATGCGTGCGGCGGTGGCAGATGAGTGCCGCTGGTCGGCGCTGGTCAGCTCGCCTTTGCAGCGCTGCGCGGCTTTCGCTGAGGAATTGGCGGCGCGCCATGGTTTGCCGCTGGGCTTCGAGGCGGGCCTGCAGGAGCTGGATTTCGGCCAGTGGGAAGGCCTTTCGCCAGCTACTCTGATGGAGAGCGATGCTGCGGCGCTGGAGCGCTTCTGGAACGATCCATACACCTTCCCGCCGCCCGGTGGCGAGGCCATGGGCGACTTCGAATCCCGCGTCTTCGCGGCGCTGGAACGCCTCTACCAGACCCATGCCGGATCTTCTGTGCTGGTCGTCACCCACGGCGGTGTGATGCGCCTGCTCGGCGCCCTGGCCAACGGCCTGCCGGCGAAACGCTTGCTGGAAGTGGTGGTGACTCACGGCGAATGCATGGCGCTGGAAGTGACCCGCGAGGGTGACGGCTGGCGCATCCACAAGGCGCAACTTTAAGTCGAAACCCTGATGAGCAACCCACACCCGGATCGCGAGCAAGAGGCCCCCGAGCCTGCCGAGCAGAGCGGAGCGGACGCGCGCGTCGCCCAGCTCAGCGACTGGTGCCTGCCACTGGTGGCGGTGCAGTTCCTCACCCGCTTGCCGGTGCGCCTTGGGCACATGCCGACGCCGGAGCAGTTCGGCCGCGCCACGCTGTATTACCCCCTGGTGGGCTTGCTGATCGGTGCCGTGCTGTTTGCCATGGGCGAGTTGCTCAGTGGCGTGCACCTGCTGTTGCAGGCCGCGCTGATCCTGCTGGTGTGGGTGGCCTTTACCGGCGCGTTGCACCTCGATGGCCTGGCCGATACGGCGGACGCCTGGGTCGGCGGCCTGGGCGACCGCGAACGCACGTTGGCGATCATGAAAGACCCGCGCTGCGGGCCGGCCGCGGTCGTTGCGCTGGTGCTGTTGCTGCTGCTGAAGTTCGCGGCGATCACCGCCATCCTCGGCAATCACCAGCACTGGGGCTTGTTGTTGGCGCCCTGGCTGGGGCGCTGCGCGCTGCCGCTGCTGTTCTTCACCACCGACTATGCGCGCAAGGGCGGCCTGGGCCAGGCGCTGGCCGACCATCTGCCGCGCGGTGCGATGCCGTGGATGCTGGCGGCCAACGCCGCGCTGATGCTGCTGGCGGGGCTGACCGGGATGCTGGCGCTGGTGGTCGCGCTGGTGGTGTTCGTCTGGCTGCGCAGCCGCTTTATCGCCCGCCTGGGCGGTACCACCGGGGATACCGCCGGGGCGATGCTGGAAATGATCGAGTGCGCGGTGCTGGTGGCGTTGGCGCTCTGATCCCGCCGGCGGACGCGGGCCCGGCCTGGACGCCTTTGTAGGATGGCGTGGAGCGTAGCGATACCCATCAATGTTCCTGTACCGACAGCATGGGTATCGCAAGCTCCACCCATCCTACGTTCTCGATATCCAGCGTAGCCGGAGCAACCCTGTAGGAGCGAGCTTGCTCGCGAACCGCATGGTGCCGATGCGGCCGGAAAATCTGTTCGCGAGCAAGCTCGCTCCTACATGGGCCCTCCGCCTTTGGGAGGGGGCATCGCTCTGCGTCTTCCTCAATCGAAGGCGAAATGCTCCGACTTCAACCCCATGATCGACCGCACCGGCTTCGCCATCGCCGATGCATGCCCCTTGGCGCGCGGCAGCATACGGGCGAAGTAGAAGTCGCTGGTGGCGATCTTGGCCTTGTAGAAGTCGCTCGATTCACTGCCGCCCTGGCGCAGGCGCTTGCGCGCGGCGGCTTCCTGCAGCGCCCAGGAATACGCCAGTGCGGCGTAGCCGGAGAACATCAGGTAGTCGTGGCTGGCGGTGCTTACCAGGTCGCGTTGCTTGCGGGCGGTGAGGGCGATGCGCATCGTCAGCAGGTTCCACTGCGCGCAGAGCTTGAGCAGGGTGAGCGCGCGGCCGCGCATGGCTGGCTCCTGCTTCAGCAGCTCGATGGCGAACTTCGCCACCTGCCGGGTGAAGTCGCGCACGGCCTTGCCCTGGGTCATCAGCAGCACCTTGCGGCCGAGCAGGTCCAGCGCCTGGATGCCGGTGGTGCCCTCGTAGAGCGTGGCGATTCGCGCGTCGCGGACGATCTGCTCCATGCCGTGTTCCTTGATGTAGCCATGGCCGCCGAATACCTGCATGCCGAGGTTGGCGCTCTCCAGGCCCAGCTCGGTCAGGCAGCCCTTGAGGATCGGGGTGAGGAAGCCGAGCTTGTCGTCCCAGCGGTCGTACTCGGCGTTATCGTTGGTCAGCAGGCCCTGGATCATCTTGTCGGCGTACTGGGTGGCCAGGTAGATCAGCGCGCGGCCGCCCTCGGCCACGGCCTTCTGGGTCAGCAGCATGCGGCGCACGTCGCCGTGGTGCATCAGGGTATCGGCGATCTCGCCCGGTTCCTTGGTGCCGGAAAGGGCGCGCATCGAACGGCGTTCACGGGCGTAGGCGAGTGCGCCCTGGTAGGCCAACTCGGCGGTGGCGACGCCCTGGATGGCCGTGCCGATGCGTGCGCTGTTCATGAAGGTGAACATGCATTCCAGGCCCTTGTTCGGTTCGCCGATCAGGTAGCCGGTGGCACCGTCGAAGTTCATCACGCAGGTGGCCGAGGCCTTGATGCCCATCTTCTTTTCCAGCGCGCCGCAGGTCACGCCGTTGCGCGGGCCGAGGCTGCCGGCGACTCCGGGAAGAAATTTGGGAACGATGAACAGCGAGATGCCGCGCGTGCCCTTGGGCGCATCGGGCAGGCGGGCGAGGACGATGTGGACGATGTTCTCGGTGAGGTCGTGCTCGCCGGAGGAGATGAAAATCTTGGTGCCGGTGATCGCGTAGCTGCCGTCGGCGTTGGTTTCGGCGCGGGTCTTCACCTGGCCCAGATCGGTGCCGCACTGCGGCTCTGTCAGGCACATGGTGCCGCCCCAGCGGCCTTCGGTGAGCGGGGTGAGGTAGGTGTGTTTCTGTTCCTCGGTGCCGTGCTGCATCACGGTGTTCATCGCGCCCAGTGACAGGCCCGGATACATCGAGAACGGCCAGTTGGCGGTGCCCAGCATCTCCTGCTTGAGCGCGCCGAGGCTCATCGGCAGGCCCTGGCCGCCATATTCCACCGGGTGCGACAGGCCCTGCCAGCCGCCGGCGACGTAGGCGTCGTAGGCTTCCTTGAATCCCTGGGGCGTGCGCACTTCGCCGTTCTCCAGGTGGCAGCCTTCCTCGTCACCACTGTGGTAGAGCGGGGCGATCACTTCCTCGCAGAGCCTGGCGCATTCGCCGAGGATGGCGTCGACCATGTCTGGCGTGGCTTCGCCGCCGTTGACCAGGTTCTGGTAATGGCTGGGGAAATCGAAGACTTCGTTGAGCAGGAAGCGGGTGTCGCGCAGCGGGGCTTTGTAGACGGGCATCGGGGACCTCGGACCGTGATGCGCCCCGTCGAAAGCGCGGGGCTGGACGGCCGCAGTTATACGGCTGGTCCGCGGTGGTGCCCTTGGCTGCGCCAACGCCTCGCACTGGCAGATGGGACAATCGGTCGCGCCGGCCATTGACCGGGCGCAAGTTGCGGGTATATACACGTATTCATGCTGACCACCCACTGCCTCTGCACCAAACTGCGTCGCTCGGCCCGCGCCGTGACCCGCGTCTACGACGATGCCCTGAAGGGCGTCGGGCTGACCACTGCGCAATTTTCCCTGCTGCGGCACCTGTCGCGGCTGGAGCAGCCGAGCATCTCCGAGCTGGCCGAGGCCATGGGGCTGGATCGCAGTACCCTCGGGCGCAATCTCAAGCCACTGGAGGCCGATGGCCTGGTGAAGCTGGAAGAGGGTGAGGACCTGCGCAACCGTATCGTGGCGCTGACGCCGGCCGGGCTCGAACGTATCGTGCGCGGACGTGAAGCCTGGGACGCGGCGCAGCAGGATGTGGCGGCGCACCTGGGTGATGACAAGCGCCGTCAGCTGGAAGCCTTGCTGGATGAATTGGTCGCGCTGGAGAGCTAGCGGCGGCCTGCGTGCTGTTTAGAAGAACGAACAAAAGCGGGTATATACCCGTGCAGGAGCAACCGATGTCGAAGCTGTCGCGCACGGGGTTCTGGATACTGCTATCCGGCGCCCTGATCCTCGCCCTGTCCCTGGGTATCCGCCATGGCTTCGGCCTGTTTCTCGCGCCGATGAGCGCCGAGTTCGGCTGGGGGCGCGAAACCTTCGCCTTTGCCATCGCCCTGCAGAACCTGATCTGGGGGATCGCCCAGCCGTTCACCGGCGCCATCGCCGACCGCTTCGGCGCCATGCGCACCGTGCTGGTGGGCGGCATCCTCTATGCCGTCGGCCTGGTGCTGATGGGCTATTCCGACTCGGCCTTCAGCCTGTCGATGAGTGCGGGCCTGCTGATCGGCATTGGCCTCTCCGGTACTTCGTTCTCGGTGATCCTCGGCGCGGTCGGCCGTGCGGTGCCGCTGGAACGCCGCAGCATGGCGATGGGCATCTCGGCGGCGGCGGGCTCCTTCGGCCAGTTCATCATGCTGCCGGGAACGCTGGGGTTGATCGGCTGGCTGGGCTGGTCCGCCGCATTGCTGGTGCTGGGCCTGCTGGTGGCTTTCATCGTTCCACTGGCGGCGCTGATGCGCGACAAGCCGTTGCCCATGCAGGGCCATGAACAAAGCCTCGGCGAAGCACTGCGCGAGGCCGTCGGCCACTCCGGCTTCTGGCTGCTGTCGCTGGGCTTCTTCGTCTGCGGCTTCCAGGTGGTATTCATCGGCGTGCACCTGCCGGCCTACCTGGTGGACCGCCACCTGCCGGCCACCGTCGGCACCACGGTGCTGGCGCTGGTGGGGCTGTTCAATGTGTTCGGTACCTACCTCGCCGGCTGGCTGGGCGGGCGGATGAGCAAGCCCAAGCTGCTCACCGGCCTTTACCTGCTGCGCGGCGTGGTGATCATCACTTTCCTCTGGGCGCCGCTGACGATGTGGACGGCCTACCTGTTCGGCATCGCCATGGGCCTGCTGTGGCTGTCCACCGTGCCGCTCACCAACGGTACGGTCGCCACGCTGTTCGGTGTGCGCAACTTGTCGATGCTCGGCGGCATCACCTTCCTGTTCCACCAGATCGGCGCCTTCCTCGGCGGCTGGCTGGGCGGCTACGTGTATGACCACACCGGCAACTACGACCTGGTCTGGCAGATTTCCATCCTCCTCAGCCTGCTCGCCGCCTTGCTCAACTGGCCGGTGCGCGAACGCCCGGTCGAGCGCACGGCGCTGGGGGTGGCATGAAGCGTTCAGTAGTGCTCGGGTTGCTGCTGGGCCTCGGCCTGGCACTGGTCGGCCTCGCCTGGTGGGGCTGGCAACGCGGCGGCCTGGCGCTGATGCAGTTGGGCATGGGCAGTTGCTGATGCCCGGCGCGCGGGGTAGCGTGGCGGGATAAATCGAGGATCACTGCCATGCGTCTTCCCTTGCTCGCCCTGACTTTGCTGTTGCCCCTGGCCGCGCAAGCCGCCGACTGCCCGGCGCTGCTCAAGACCCAGGGCGAACTGCCCAAGCTGCGCTCCAAGGATGTGCTCGACCTGTGCGAGTTGTATGCCGGCAAGCCGCTGGTGGTGGTGAACACTGCCAGCCACTGCGGCTTCACCCCGCAGTTCAAGGGCCTCGAAGCCGTTTACCAGCAGTACAAGGGCCAGGGCCTGGAAGTGCTCGGCGTGCCCTCCGACGACTTCAAGCAGGAAGATGCCGACGCCGCTGAGACCGCCAAGGTCTGCTACGGCAACTACGGTGTGACCTTCAACATGACCTCGGTGCAGCACGTCCGCGGCGACGAGGCGATCCCGCTGTTCAAGGACTTGGCCCAGCAGGCCGACCAGGTACCGCGCTGGAACTTCTTCAAGTACGTGGTGGACCGCCAGGGCAAGGTGGTCGCCCAGTTTTCCAGCCTGACCAAGCCGGATGACCCGGAACTGCGGGCGGCGATCGAGAAGGCTATCGCCAGCCAGCCCTGACGCGCCGATCTGCTTTCGCAGGAGCGAGGGGGACGCCCAGTCCTTGCTCGCGAACCGAATGGCACCGGTGCGGCCGGAAACTCATTCGCGAGCAAGCTCGCTCCTACAGAAAGCGAAAGCCGGGCTTTTGTGCGCCCGCATCGCATGGTTGGAAATTTTCTGTTACAGGTTCGGCGCTGGAGTGCGACAATTCGAGCCCGACGGCACAGCAATTGGCCGTCGATGTCATGGATACAATTCAGGAGATTGACCCCTATGGATGGCAAAACCCTCTTTCTGGCCGCCTTGCTCGCTCAAGCCGTCGCCACGCCGGCATTCGCCGCACCTGCTACCTCCAACCAGAGCGAAGCCCCCGCTGCTTCTGCTGCTGCGCCTGCTCCCGCCGCCGAGTCGGACGAGGAGATGTCGCCCGAGACTTTCGTCGCCAGCCTGCACTTCCAGAAGGGCAAGGTGGTGGTCGGCGATAACCTGGCTACTTTCGACCTGCCGGACAATTTCGTCTTCCTCGACGGCAAGGACGCCGAGCGCGTACTGGAAGCCTGGGGCAACCCACCCAGTTCCGAGCCGCCGCTGGGCATGCTGATGCCGGCCGGGGTATCACCTTTCGCTACCGAGTCCTGGGCGGTGACCGTGCAGTACGAGGAGAGTGGCTATGTCTCCGATGAGGACGCGGCGAAGATCGACTACGCCGAGATGCTCAAGGAGATGCAGGACGACCTCAAGGAAGCCAACCCGCAGCGCGAGCAGCAGGGTTTCGAGGCGATCCAGTTGATCGGCTGGGCCGCACCCCCGCGTTATGACGCTGCGGAGAAGAAGCTCTATTGGGCCAAGGAGCTGCAGTTCGGTGACGCCAAGGCTCACACGCTGAACTACAACATCCGTGCGCTGGGCCGCAAAGGTGTGCTGGTGCTGAACTTCGTCGCCGGCATGGAGCAACTGCCGGAGATCGAGCAGAACGTCGGCAAGGTACTGGCGATGACCGAGTTCAATCCGGGCAGCCGCTATGTCGACTTCAACCCCAGCGTCGACAAGGTTGCCGCCTACGGCCTGGGCGCGCTGATCGCCGGCAAGGTCGCCGCCAAGGTCGGCCTGTTCGCCACTTTGCTGGTGCTGCTGAAGAAGCTGTGGATCGTCCCGGCCCTGGCCATCGGCTGGCTCGCCCGGCGTTTCAAACGCAAGCCGTCGAACGAAGGCTGATTTCCCGGCCTGACTTTCGAGGCACAAAAAAGCCGGGCATCTGCCCGGCTTTTTCTTTGGCTCTTCGTAGGAGCGAGCTTGCTCGCGAACAATGCTCCCGGCGGTATCAGCGTCGGGCGGTTCGCGAGCAAGCTCGCTCCTACAGGCCTGGCACCGTTTGGAGCAGGCAAGAAAAAGCCGGGCATTGCCCGGCTTTTCATGTGCTGAAGGATCAGCCTTTCTCACCCTGAACCGCTTTGCCGTTCACGGTGCCTTCCTTGAGCATGATCTGGTATTCCTTGCCGTCGGACTCCTGCTGGTACAGGCGCACGAGGAGGAAGTCCCAATCCTTGGCGAACCAGAGGATAGTCTTGCGGTTGCTCTTGGTGGGGTCGCGCACGCGCTCCACCTTGATCGCGGTGATCAGGCCGGCCTGGGTGCGGACCTTCTCTTCGCCGAGCACGCGGAAATCGTAGGTATCGGTGTCGGTACCCTCGATCACCTGGTAGCTCATGGCCTTCTTGCCGACGGCCACGTCATGCTGCAGCGCGAGCTGGTAGGTGGACTTGTCCAGCTGGCCCTTGTTCAGCGGCTGGCGCACCTGGTCGCCACGGTCGCTGCCCAGCACCTGCTTCTCCGCCCAGTCGAAATCGAGCTCGGTCTGCTTGTTCTTGCCCAGGCCTTCGCGAGCCCAGCGGTAGGTCAGCGGCAGGTAGGTGTCGTTCTCGACCTTGAATGTGCTGTTCTCGGTCAGGCTGGCCAGCAGCATGGAGGCCTTGAAATTCAGCTCCCAACGGCCGCCATCGCCCTGCTTGAGGCTACGGGAGGCGGTACCGCTGATGGGCATCTGCTTCCAGTCGGCGGTGTAGCTGGCATCGAACGGTTCCAGCTCATAAGCCTGGGCCGGCAAGGTCAGCACGGCCATCAGGAATAACAGAGCTCTACGCATCGCGAATCTCCTAGGTTCGGTACGAATAGCCGGACGCGGGCAGAAGCTCCCCATCCAGCGTGGCGCCTTGATCGCCCAGGCGTACTCGGCCTTCGGCGAACCAGCGCATGGCCAGCGGATAGATCACATGCTCCTGCAGGTGAACGCGCTGCGCCAGCGTTTCCGGCGTGTCGTCAGACTGTACCGGGATTGCCGCCTGTACGACCAGAGGACCGCCATCAAGTTCCTCGGTGACGAAGTGCACACTGCAGCCGTGCTCGGCGTCGCCGGCCTCCAGCGCACGCTGGTGGGTATGCAGGCCCTTGTACTTGGGCAGCAGGGACGGATGGATGTTCAGCAGGCGGCCCTGGTAGTGACGCACGAAGTCTGCGCTGAGGATGCGCATGAAGCCGGCGAGCAGCACTAGATCAGCGTCGAAGCCGTCGATGGCCTGGATCAGCGCGGCATCGAAGCTTTCGCGATCGGCGTAGGCCTTGTGGTCGAGGAAGCAGGTCTCGATGCCGGCCTTGCGCGCACGCTCCAGGCCGTAGGCGTCCGCGCGGTTGGAAATCACCGCGCGGATCACCGCCGGCGTGTCGGTGCCGGCGAGACTGTCGATCAGGGCTTGCAGGTTGCTGCCGGAGCCGGAAATCAGCACCACGACATTGCAAGGTGTGGACATCAGTGGCCTTTCAGGTTGTTCAGGACCACGCGCTCGGCGTCGGCGGCGCAAGCATCGATGCTGCCGATGACCCACGGCTGCTCGCCGGCGTCACGCAGGGCTTTCAGGGAAACCTCGACCTGATCCTGGGCGACGCAGATGACCATGCCCACGCCGCAGTTCAGCACGCGGTGCATCTCGGTCTCGTCAACGTTGCCTTTCTCCTGCAGCCAGTCGAAGACCGCCGGGCGCTGCCAGCTGGCCACGTCGACCACGGCCTGGGCATTGTCCGGGAGGACGCGCGGGATGTTGTCCAGCAGGCCGCCGCCGGTGATGTGGGCCATGGCCTTGACCGCGCCGGTCTGCTTGATCAGTTGCAGCAGCGGCTTCACGTAGATGCGCGTCGGAGCCATCAGCAGGTCGGCCAGGGGCTGGCCGTTCAGCTGGGTGGCTTCGATGTCGGCGCCGGAGACTTCGATGATCTTGCGGATCAGCGAGTAGCCGTTGGAGTGCGGGCCGGAGGAGGGCAGGGCGATCAGGGCGTCGCCGGCGACCACTTTCGAGCCGTCGATGATTTCGGACTTCTCTACCACGCCGACGCAGAAGCCAGCCAGGTCGTAGTCTTCGCCTTCGTACATGCCCGGCATCTCGGCGGTTTCGCCACCGACCAGGGAGCAACCTGCCAGCTCGCAGCCGGCGCCGATGCCGGTGACCACGGTGGCAGCCACGTCGACATTCAGTTTGCCGGTGGCGTAGTAGTCGAGGAAGAACAGCGGCTCGGCGCCGCACACGACCAGGTCGTTGACGCACATGGCGACCAGATCCTGGCCGATGCTGTCGTGCTTGTTCAGGTTCAGCGCCAGACGCAGCTTGGTGCCGACGCCGTCGGTGCCGGAGACCAGCACGGGTTGCTTGTAACCAGCCGGGATTTCGCACAGAGCGCCAAAGCCACCCAGACCGCCCATGACTTCCGGACGCGCGGTGCGCTTGGCGACGCCTTTGATGCGTTCGACCAGGGCTTCGCCGGCGTCGATGTCCACACCGGCGTCCTTGTAGCTCAACGAGGGTTGCTTGTTGCTCATAAATCCAGGCCTTTAAAAGGGATGATTCGTCTTGCCGCCGGGTGCGCCGTTCGCGCTTCCCGGCCTGCGCGGGAGGCGCGGGATTTTATCAGGCTTGCCCGGCAGCGGCCATCTCGCGCTGTTGCCGCTGGCCGGACGGCTGTTTAAGGTATAGGCCTTCCTTGCCAGCTCGTTGGAGGCTGGCAACTTCGATTTACTCCGCGAGAGCCCGCCATGCGCCTGACCGCCCGCTTGTTGATCCTCTGTCTGTCGCTGTTCAGCCTGCCGTCCTTCGCTGAAACGCTGGGTAACCTGTACCAGGTGCACGAACCGGTCGCTTCCCAGCAGCCGGACGAACGCAATGCCGGCCTGAGCCGTGCCCTGCAGACCCTGGTGCTGCGCCTGACCGGCAATGCCTCCGCTGCGCAGAGCCCGGCCCTGGCCGGCTACTTCAAGGACCCGCAGCAACTGATCAGCCAGTACGGCTTTGAAAATGGCCCGCCCATGGCGCTGGTGGTGGACTTTGATCCGACCGCCACCGACAACGCCCTGCGCCAGGCCGGCCTGTCTGTCTGGGGCGCCAGCCGGCCGAGCGTGCTGGCCTGGTGGCTGAACGAAAGCGCCAACGGCAGCAGCCTGGTGGGTGATAGCCAGGAAGCCTCCGCACCGTTGAACCGCGCTGCCCAGCGCCGTGGCCTGCCGCTGCGCCTGCCGATCGCCGACCTCAGCGAGCAGCAGGTCGGTACCGCTGAAAACCTCAATGCCGCCCAGCCTGACGCGCTGAAGTCGGCCTCTGAACGCTACGGTGCCGACGCCCTCCTGGCGGTGGACGCCAAGGAAGCCGACGGCAAGTGGACCGCCACCTGGCGCGTCTGGATGGGCGATAGCCGTGAGCAGGGCCAGGCCCAGGGCGATACTCCGGACGCCTTGGCCGATGCCGTCATGCTGGGCGTTTCCCAGCGCCTGTCGCAGCGCTTCGTCGGTTCGGCCGGCTCGGCTTCGGCCCAGGTCCTGCAAATCGAAGGCGCCGACCTGGCCCGTTACGCCGAAGTCTCGCGCCTGCTGGAGCCCATGGGCGCCAAGCTGGTGGAGGTCCAGGGTAACAAGCTCATCTACCGCGTGACTGCCAGCGCCGAGCAACTGCGTGCGCAACTGGCCCTGGCGCGCTTGCAGGAGGCCCCGGCCGAGCCGGCGCAACCCGCGGTGGACGCCAATGGCCAGCCGGTGCCGAACGCCGCCGTGCCAGCGCAGAACACCCTGCGCTTCCACTGGTGATGAACGCGTCTGGGGGCGGGCAAAGTCCCGCTTCCAGGCTCCAGTGGCTCTGAGTCGCACGTGGGAGCTGCGTTATCCTTCTGATTTGGATAAACTTTCAGTCACCAAGGCCCACCCCAAGCGATTGAAGAAACGCCCGGCCCGGCATGACTCCTATGCAGCTCCCACTCAGCGTACGTCTGCGCGATGACGCAACGTTCGCCAACTACTACCCCGGCGCCAATGCCGCGGCGCTCGGCTATGTCGAGCGTCTGTGCGAGCCCGAAGCGGGGTGGACGGAAAGCCTGATCTATCTCTGGGGCGCCGATGGCGTGGGCCGCAGTCACCTGTTGCAGGCCGCCTGCATTCGCTCCGAACAGCTGGGCGAGCCGTCGGTGTACCTGCCGATGGCAGACCTGGTGGCCTACGGCCCGGAAATCTTCGACAACCTCGAACAGCGCGAGCTGGTGTGCCTGGACGATCTCGACGCCCTGGCCGGCAAGCGCGAGTGGGAAGAGGCGCTGTTCCACCTGTTCAACCGCCTGCGCGACTCCGGCCGCAAGCTGCTGCTGTCGGCCTCGGTGTCGCCGCGCGAGCTGAAGGTGAAGCTGCCGGACCTGAAATCGCGGCTGACCCTCTCGCTGATCTTCCAGCTGCACCCGCTGACCGACGACGAGAAGCTGCGCGCCCTTCAGTTGCGCGCTTCGCGCCGTGGCCTGCACCTGACCGACGAAGTGGGGCGCTTCATCCTCACCCGCGGCGCGCGAAGCATGCAGTTCCTCTTCGATCTGCTGGACGAACTGGACAAGGCCTCGCTGCAGGCGCAGCGCAAGCTGACCATTCCCTTCCTCAAGGAAACCATGGGCTGGTAAGCCCCGGTTTCCCTGATTCGCCGATCAGGCGCTCGTCGCTTCCTGCTGTGGTTCCTGGCCTTCACCGGCCAGCTTGCGGTCGTACTGGAAGCGCCAGCGCGTGTACATCAGCGCCGAACAGAACAGCGACACGCTGAGGATGATCTCCGCCCAGCCGAAGATGGCGTGGTTGGGATCGAAGGCGTTGAGCACGCCGAGGATGAAGTAAAGGTTGATCACGTAGCACGCCCAGGCGTGGCCGCGTGCGCTGCCGATCAGGATGCCCGGCGCCACCACCAGCAGCGGCAGCAGCTTGAACGCCAGCACTGCCCAGGGGACCCAGTGCGCCGCACCGTGGGCGTCGGCGAACAGCAGGTCCCAGATGACGATGAGCAGGATCAGCCCGATGAAGCTGCCGAGGGCGACCGCACGGCTGGCGGCCAGCCGGGGTTTGAGCCACTCCAGGGGCGGCAGCGGTTTGTTCTTGCGGGCCATTCAACTCTCCAGTTTGCGGGCGACTTCGGCCAGGCGCTTGCCCAGCGCGCGGCACAGGGTGATTTCGTGTTCGTCCAGGCTGCGCTTGCCGTCGGCAGTGGCGAAGTGGCTGGCGCCATAGGGCGTGCCGCCGCCTCGCGTCTCCAGCAGCGCGGGCTCGCTATAGGGGATGCCGGTGATGATCATGCCGTGGTGCAACAACGGCAGCATCATCGACAGCTGGGTGGTTTCCTGGCCGCCATGCAGGCTGGCGGTGGAGGTGAAGACCGCCGCCGGCTTGCCCGCCAGGCCGCCGGTCAGCCACAGGCTGCTGGTGCCGTCGAGGAAGTACTTGAGCGGCGCGGCCATGTTGCCGAAGCGCGTCGGGCTGCCGAGCACAAGGCCGGAGCAGTCCTTCAGGTCATCCAGGGTGGCGTAGAGCGCGCCTTCGGCCGGAATATCCGGAGCAACGGCTTCGCACTCGGTGGAAACCGCGGGCACTGTGCGTACGCGCGCCTCCAGGCCGCCCTGCTCGACGCCACGGGCGATCTGCCGGGCCATTTCAGCAGTGGCGCCGTGGCGGCTGTAATACAGAACCAGGATGTAGGAAGCACTCAAGGCAGGATCTCCAGCACCTTCTCCGGTGGACGGCCAATCACCGCCTTGTCGCCGACGATGACGATCGGTCGCTCGATCAGCTTGGGATGCCGGGTCATCGCCTCGATCAGTTGCTCATCGCTCAGCGCCGGGTTGGCCAGGTCGAGTTCCTGGTATTCATCCTCGCCACTGCGCAGCAGCTGACGCGCACTGATGCCCAGCTTGCCGAGCAGCGCCTTGAGTTCGGCGGCGCTGGGCGGGGTTTCCAGGTAGCGGATGATCTCGGGCTGGATGCCGCGTTCTTCGAGCAGTTCGAGGGCTCCACGGGACTTGGAGCAGCGCGGATTGTGGAAAATTGAAATCTGACTCATGTGCCGGGGCTCGCAAGGCCGATGAAGTGGCGGCTATTCTAACCGCCTCCTCGGACTGGACTGAACCGCTGTTGTTCTCCGTGATCTACGAGGACGGATTTTTCGGTGCAGCCAAAGGACACTTCATGCACGAACGCCTGCAGGGCCTGGTCGAATTCGGCCGCTATCTGGTCCAGCGCTTCCTCGCCGACAAGGCGCCCAACAGCGCCGCGGCCCTGACTTACACCACGTTGTTCGCGGTCGTTCCGATGATGACCGTGACCTTCGCCATGCTCTCGGCGGTGCCGGCTTTCGAGGGCATGGGCGAGCGCATCCAGCTGTTCGTGTTCCGCAACTTCGTGCCCTCTACGGGAGAAGCGGTCGAGGCTTACTTGCGCAACTTCACTGTGCAGGCGCGGCATTTGACCTGGCTGGGCGTGGCCTTCCTGGCGGTCACTGCCTTCACCATGCTGGTGACCATCGAGAAGGCCTTCAATGCCATCTGGCGCGTACGTCAGCCGCGCCGGGGCGTTACCCGCTTCCTGCTGTACTGGGCGATTCTCAGCCTCGGGCCGCTGCTGCTGGGGACCGGTTTTGCCATGTCCACCTATATCACGTCGCTGTCGTTGCTCTCTGGCCCCCATGCGCTTCCGGGGGCCGCGACATTGCTGAAGGTTATGCCCCTGCTGTTTAGCGTCGCCGCCTTCACCCTGATCTATGCGGCGGTACCCAACGCGCGGGTGCCGTTCCTGCATGCGCTGGCCGGCGGTGTCTTCACCGCGATCCTGTTCGAGGCGGCCAAATCGCTGTTCGGCTTCTATGTGAGCTTCTTTCCCGGCTACAAGCTGATCTATGGCGCCTTTGCCACGGTGCCGCTGTTCCTGCTGTGGATCTACCTGTCCTGGCTGATCGTGCTGTTTGGCGCGGAGCTGGTCTGCAACCTGTCCTCGACCCGTCTCTGGCGGCGCCGCGCCATGCCGCGTCTGCTGGTGATCCTCGGCGTGCTGCGGGTGTTCTTCGACCGTCAGCGCCACGGCCTGCCGACGCGCCTGGCGCATCTGCACCGTGCAGGTTGGCTGCTGCCGGAAGACGAGTGGGAAGAGGTGCTGGATTTTCTGGAAGGCGAGCAACTGGTCTGCCGCGCCGGCTCGACCACCGCTGCCTGGGTGCTGTGCCGCGACCTGGGCAGTTATAGCCTGCATCACCTGCTCAACCGCAGCCCCTGGCCCCTGCCGTGCCTGGATGCCCTGCCAGCGGAGCTGGATGAGCCCTGGTATCCGGAATTGAAGGAGGCCTTGGCACGCTACCAGGCGGATCGTCAGGAGCTGTTCGGTGACAGTCTGGCGAAATGGTTGAAGCCGTCACATTCTGAGTGACGCAAAACGTCAGTTTGCGGCGATTCTGATGCCTCGGGCGCTTCATGCGTCCTCAGAAATGCGCCAATTCTCGCTTCTTCAGAATTGGCACAGTTCTGGCTATGTCCTGGCTATGAAACGGACGGGACATAGATGTCCTTCAGAAGTTCCTCCAAGGCCAGCGAACCCATGAAAAAAGACCAGAACAACGTAGTACATCTGCATCAGCGCGATCTGACGAGCGCTCTGGAGCGGTTGAATAGAATCACTGGTCTGCACTTCAGCAGTTGGCCTGAGTCGCTCCTGCCGACCGTCTCGCAGGAAACCACCGCACCCGTCGCGACCGATTCGACAGACGAGACCCAGGTTCGTCAGTTGGGCTGATCCCTCAGAGGCTGGTGGCCAGGGGGCGCGCGGCGCCTTCCTGCTGCTCCACGGCCTGCATGAAGACCTCTTCGGCAATCATCCGCGACAGCGGAACAGCCGAGCGCAGCTTGATCTGCGCATCCTCGATCCGCTGGGAAAACGCCAGACGCGCCACGCCTGAGAGCAGGATGCGGCTCTGTTTGTTGACCGTGCCATGGTCGATGACCACTTCCCGGCTGCGCTCACCATCGCGATAACTGAGCACCAGCGTCACCGGCAGATCCGCCACGCCGGGCAGATGCAGCCATGCCGCGACATTGAAGTCGGCCAGTCGCCCTCCATTGGCCGCATTGGCCGGCCGCGCGCTGGCGACAATATGGCTGGGTACCTTGCTGACAAGCTGGTCTGTAGGCTGCATCGGGCTGTCCTGTCGATGGAGGCCGACGTACATGGCGCCAGCCGCATTCTGAAGGCCGCTGAGTTATCGGCGCGCGAGAATCGTCCCGAGAGTCAGAACGAACGTTCGAATTATAGAGACGCGGTGGCCAGCTATTCCGGGCGTACTGCCGATCTTACCTGTGACTTCTCTCCCAAAATCGACATTCAGGCCAGGCGTAGCGGGTGGCGTGCTACCAGGGGTGTGCTGAGGTTGGCGACGGGCAGCGGCAGAATGGTCTGGTTGTCAAAGCTGGCCAGTTGCAGCCAGAGGTTCTCGCCTTCGACGAACTGCCCCTGGGGTACCCACAGCCCGTGATACCAGCCGTTGCCCGGCTCCGGCGTGCTCTGCAGGACGCCGGGGTGACGCTGGGCGTCAGGTGCACGGCGTAGCCAGATCGGCCGGGGAAGCCCTTTCAGGTAGCGCAGGCCGAGGTGCAGCCCGTCGCTGTTGAGATGTCGCCAGCGCACCACGGCGAGGGTGGGAGTTCCGCCTTCATTGGGGATCAGCAGCAGTTGGCCGACCGGAAGCTGCCCGGCCTGCTGGCCGGTGCAGAGAATGCGTGCGCCGCCGGCGCTGGCGTCCATCATTGCCGCTTCCCGGCTGGGACTGGCGGAGCCATCCAGCAGGTGCTGCTGGATGGCTGCAAGGCCGACCACCAGGCGACAAGTGCCGCTTTGCTCGGCGCGCTCATGGCGACGCGCCTGGTGGCCTAGCCAGTGATGGCGGACGCGCGCCAGCAGCGCCCCCTGGTCTAATCGGCGCAGGGGAGCGGGGTCATGCAGCGCGATCAGCAGGGCGCCTAGTTCCAGGCGGCGCAGTTGCTCGGCCGGGGCTTCGGTGGTCTGCTCGACGGCGAGGCAGGGTTGGTCCGAGCCGAGGTCGACGACGAAGCCTTCCTGTTCCTCGTCATCCCAGGGCAGCAGGCGGCCCAGCGCGGCCAGGGGGGCAAGGGCGCTGAACAGTTGCGGTGCTTCACCCTCGGTCAGATGGAACGGGTTACTCAGGGCTAGTAGCAGAATCTGCTGGTACAGCCCGCGCAAGGTCCCCGCCGGAACCGGGTCGAATGCTGCCGCGACGGGCTCGTCCAGGCACTCCTGGT
Organism: Pseudomonas sp.; assembly: GCF_002796985.1. Lineage (GTDB taxonomy): Bacteria > Pseudomonadota > Gammaproteobacteria > Pseudomonadales > Pseudomonadaceae > Pseudomonas. Next base: position 589,946 of record NZ_PEKX01000007.1, read on the forward strand.
GTTCGCCGATCCAGTAGAGCAGGTGGCTGTCGCGCCAGAGGCTGCCTGGTGGCTGTTGATATTGCTGGTAATGGCGCAGCAAGGCCTGGGCGAGAAAGTGCTGCGCCATGTACAGGCACCAGGCCATATGTGGCCGGGACGGTTTACGGCCGTGCAGGATCTGTAGCAGCAGGCGCTTGAAGCCGGCGGCGAGTTCGCTGCAGAAGTGCACGAAGAGCGCAGGAGGCGTCTTTTCCTGGCGGATCAGCCGTTCGTAGTGCCGATACTCTTCACTGAGGCTTTGCAGGGCGCGCTGTCTTTCCAGTAAGGTCAGCGCGCATCGGTTGAGGCGGAACAGCGTGCCCAGAGCCTTCTGCAAACCTTCCTGCAGGGGCTGCTGCCGCGATTCCTGAAGCCTGACCGCCAGGTTGCTCATTGCCTCGGCATCTTCTTCGAGGATGTCCGGCACCTCCAGACGCAGGGCATCGAGCATCATGACCACCCCGCATACACGAGGATTGAAGGCATGGGAGTGCGGCTCCGTATTGTGATGGGCTTGATGGCCGGCCTGATCCTGGCCGGCTGCTCGGCGGACTATGGCACCGATCAGCATGGACAGAAAGTACCCGCTGCAAGCGTAGATGGCCAGTGGCTAGTGATTAATTACTGGGCGGAGTGGTGCGCGCCGTGCCGCAAGGAAATTCCCGAGTTGAATCAGCTCGCGGCAGAAGGCAAGGCGAAGGGCTTCCGGGTGCTGGGGGTGAATTTCGATGGGCTGCGCGATGCGGACCTGGCGAAGGCTTCACAGGCGCTGGGCGTGCAGTACACCGTGCTGGCCGATGACCCTGCGCCGCGCTACAGCCTGCCGCGCAGCGAAGCGCTGCCTGTAACCTACCTCATCGACCCTGAGGGCAGGATGCGCGAGCAGTTGCTCGGTGAGCAGACCGCTGCCGGCCTGCAGGCGCGCTTGAGCGCATTGCGCGAGGAGAAGCAGTGATGGCCAGGATCTGTCTGCACGGTTATATCAGCGGCAAGGTGCAGGGCGTCTATTACCGCCAGAGCACCGAGGAACAGGCCGAGCGTCTGGATATCGATGGTTGGGTGCGCAACCTGGATGACGGTCGTGTGGAGTTGCTGATCGAGGGTGAGGAGGGGGCGGTGCGCGAGCTGGAGAAGTGGCTGGCGCGCGGCCCAGTCAAGGCCAGGGTAGCGTCGGTGGAACTGCAGCCGATGACGCCCCAGGGCATCACCGGCTTTATCGTCCGTCGCTGAGCGTCAGTTGCTGGCGCCGGGGTCCGCTGCCAGGCGGCCGGCGTTGGTCATCAGGCTGTGAAGGAATTCCTTCTGCAGCTCCGGATCGTTGCGGGTCAGTTCGATCAGGCTCTGTTCCAGCTCGCTCGCTTCCTCTTCCATGCCGAGGTCGGAGAGGCGCTTCACCCGGTGCACCCAGTGATGCACGTCGTCACCTTCCAGGTCGTCATAGATCAGCGCGTGGGCTTCCTTGAGCTTGCCGCGCAGTGAACGGCTGACCATCACGCTGGCGTCGGCGCGGGTGTCGTCAGAAGGATCCTGGACGCTGAACTGTAGACGGCCAATGCGGCTGACTTCGTCGTCGCTGAAGGGGCCTTCGAGCAGGTTCAGGCGCAGTACGCCGTGGCGATCGGTGAGCAGTTCCTGGGAGTTCTTGCCGGCGGTGACGGTCACCGGGCGCTCCGACCAGGGTAGGCTGGAGTACTCGGTGCGCTTGTCGCGCTGCTTCTCGTCGATGGCTGCCAGATTCTGTTCGGCACGGCCATTGGACTCGACGTTCATGAACGGATTCATGCCGTCGATGCCGTAGCGGATCCAGCCGCGGGTGACGCTTTCGGGCAGGTTGCCAAGGGCGAACACGTTGACCACATTGGCGCCGATGCCGCCGACGAAGGCGACGACGCCCAGCGGCATTTCGTACACCTTGCGCCAGCCCTGGTAAGGCGTATAGCGATCGTAGCGACGGGTGACTTCGAACTCGGTGACTTCGAAAGTCTTCTGCTCCTGCACACGGATACGACGCTGCGGCAGCTCCAGGGTGCCCGGAGTGCCGACGTCGATCTGCAGACTGTGGTCGAGCAGTTTGCGCTCGACGCGTTCTTCATGCTCGCTGCGTTGCGGCAGCTGATTGGCGCAGCCGCTCAGCAGGAGGCTGCCGCACAAGGCGGCAGCCACGAGGCTGGAGGTACTTCGGGTGGACATTGCTCTGCTCAGTTGCGGATCTTGGCCGTGATGAAGGCTTGCAGGTCGGACAGGGCGACTGGCTGCGACTCGGCGTCACGGCGGCCCTTGTACTCCAGGGTGCCTTCGTCCAGGCCGCGCTCGCTGACGACGATGCGGTGCGGGATGCCAATCAGCTCCATGTCGGCGAACTTCACGCCAGGGCTGGTCTTCTTGTCACGGTCGTCCAGCAGCACTTCGAAGCCAGCGGCAGTGAGGTCCGCGTACAGCTTGTCGGTAGCGGTGCGCACAGCTTCGTTCTCGTACTTCATCGGCACGATGGCGACCTGGAAGGGCGCCAGGGCGGCCGGCCAGAGGATGCCGCGGTCGTCGTAGTTCTGCTCGATGGCGGCGGCGACCACGCGGGAAACGCCGATACCGTAGCAGCCCATCAGCAGGGTGACCGGCTTGCCGGTCTCGCCCAGTACGGAGAGCTTCATGGCTTCACTGTACTTGGTGCCGAGCTGGAAGATGTGGCCGACTTCGATGCCGCGACGGATCACCAGGGTGCCCTTGCCATCCGGGCTCTGGTCGCCTTCGACGACGTTACGCAGGTCGGCGACTTCCGGTACCGGCAGGTCGCGCTCCCAGTTCACGCCGAAGTAGTGCTGGTCGTCGACGTTGGCGCCGGCGGCGAAGTCGCTCATCAGCGCAACGGAGCGGTCGATGATGCAGGGCAGCGGCAGGTTCAGCGGGCCGAGGGAGCCGGGAGCGGCGCCGATGGCGGCCTTGATGTCCGCTTCGCTGGCCATCTGCAGGGGTGCGGCCACCAGCGGGTGGTTGCCAGCCTTGATCTCGTTGAGTTCATGGTCGCCACGGACGATCAGGGCGATCAGCTTGCCTTCCTCGGCGGCATGCACCACCAGGGTCTTGATGGTCTTCTCGATCGGCAGGCCGAACTTTTCCACCAGCGCAGCGATGGTTTTGGTCTCGGGGGTATCGACCAGGCGCAGCTCTTCGCTGGCGGCGCCGCGAGTGGTTTCGCGCGGCAGGGCTTCGGCCTTCTCGATGTTGGCGGCGTAGTCGGTGGTCTCGCTGAAGACGATGTCGTCCTCACCGGAGCTGGCCAGCACGTGGAATTCGTGGGAGCCGCTGCCGCCGATGGAGCCGTTGTCGGCCTGTACGGCGCGGAAGTTCAGGCCCAGGCGGGTGAAGATCTTGCTGTACGCGCCGTACATGACGTCGTAGGTCGCCTGCAGCGAGTCCTGGCTGGCATGGAAGGAGTACGCATCCTTCATGATGAACTCGCGGCCGCGCATCAGGCCGAAGCGCGGACGGATTTCGTCACGGAACTTGGTCTGGATCTGATACAGGTTGATCGGCAGCTGCTTGTAGCTGTTCAGCTCGTTGCGCGCGAGATCGGTGATCACTTCCTCGTGGGTCGGGCCGACGCAGAAGTCGCGGTCATTGCGATCCTTCAGGCGCAGCAGCTCGGGGCCGTACTGCTGCCAGCGGCCGGACTCCTGCCACAGCTCGGCGGGCTGGATGGCGGGCATCAGCACCTCCAGGGCGCCGGCGGCGTTCATCTCTTCGCGAACGATGGTCTCCACCTTGCGCAGTACCCGCAGACCCATTGGCAGCCAGGTGTAGAGGCCGGACGCCAGCTTGCGGATCATGCCGGCACGCAGCATCAGCTGGTGGCTGATGACGACCGCATCGGAAGGGGTTTCTTTCAGGGTGGACAGCAGGTACTGACTGGTACGCATCTTTGGCCGTTTTGTCGGTTGCGAAGGGGGATATAGGCTGGGCATTGTACGGTGCAGGTCTGGCTGCGTACAGCGCGCGGCGGGTGGAGACGGAGGAGTGGTGTGAGTCGATTGAATGCAGCGCAGGTACAGGCGTTCATCCGCGCGGGGTTGCCCATGGCGGACGACATGGATTTCCGCATCGATGCGCTGGAAGGGCGCAGCGCGTTCGCGCGGGTTCCCTTCCATGGAAAGCTGGTGCGGCCGGGCGGCACGGTGTCCGGGCCCACCATCATGGCGCTGGCGGATGCGGCAATGTATGCGGTGATCCTGGCTCAGCTGGAAAACGTTGAAATGGCGGTGACTTCCAATCTCAATATCAACTTCTTGAGCAAGCCCAAGCCCGAAGACCTGCTGGCGGAGGCAAAGATATTGAAGTTGGGGCGTCGGCAGGTAGTTTGCGAAGTAGCTGTCTACTCGGTCAGCAATCCGCAGGAGTTGGTGGCTCATGTCACCGGAACATATGTATTACCGATGTAACAGATACGTTCGTAGTTGTAGGTAAGTTGCAATAAAAAGCCCGGCAGAAGCCGGGCTTTTTAGTTACCTGCAGGTCGTTCTGGATTACAGAACGGACAGCGGGTAGTCGACGATCAGGCGGAACTCGTCGACGCTGCCACCAGTGCTGGCGTCGCCACGGTGCCAAGCTTGACGGATACGGAAGGACAGGTCCTTGGCCGGGCCGCTTTGCAGAACATACTTGGCTTCGACGTTGGTCTCGCGCTCTTTGTCGTCTTTGCCATAGAAGCCGGCGTAGGCGGTATCGTCAGCGTGGGTGCCGTCGATATCCTTACCGTAAATGTAGCGGGTCATGAAGGTCAGGCCCGGAACGCCGTACTCGGCCATGTTCAGGTCGTAACGGCCTTGCCAGGATTTTTCGCCCGGACCGTTGAAGTCGGAGTACTGAATGGAGTTGGCGAGAAAGATGGAGTCACCGCCGCCATTGTTATCGCCGATGCCGATATAGTCGAACGGGGTGTCTCCGTTGACGTCCTGGTAGGCGAGAGTGAAGGTGTGAGCGCTGATGGTATAGGCAGCGGCCAGCGAGAAGGTGTTGTTGCTGATGTCGCCCAGCTCGGATTTGCCTTCGTCGCGGGTGTTGTAATAGTTGAAGTCCAGCCCCAGCGACTGATTGTCTGCGATCGGCAGGGTGTAGTTCAGGTTGACGTAGTACTGGTCCCACATGTCTTCCAGCTTGGCGCCATACAGCGAAGCGGAGAACTGATCGTTGAAGGCGTACTTGCCGCCTACGAAGTCGGCTGAGTTGGCTGCCACGACAGCGTAGGTAGCCCAGATCTCACCATCGCGGTTGGTGGTGTCCTGGCCGGTACCGGAGTAGAAATGACCTGCTTCCAGGTCCAGGCCATCGACTTCGCTGCTCATCAGGCTGAAGCCGCTGGCGGTCTGCGGCAGCAGACGGGTGCCGCCTACAGCGAACACCGGTGCGGTGGGCTGCATGTCGCCGAATTTCAGCTCGGTCTTGGAGATGCGGACCTTGACGGCTGCACCGGCTTTGCCGAAATCATCGGCCTTGTCGCCGTCATCGTGAACCGGCAGGTTGCCGGTGCCGCCGTAGCCACTGCCGCCGTCGAGTTTCAGGCCCAGGTAGCCGAAGGCGTCAACACCGAAACCAACGGTGCCTTGGGTGAAGCCGGAGTTGAAGTTGGCCCAGAAGCCTTGGGTCCAGTCACGGGCGTCGACCTTGCCGCCGGTGTTGCTGCGATTGAAGTAGTAGTTGCGAACCAGGAAGTTCAGGCTGCTGTCTTCGACAAAGCCTTTGGCGTCAGCCTGATTGCCTACGAAGGGTTCGGCCATTGCCAGTTGTGTGCTGCCTGCAGATACCGCCAGGGCGATGGCGCTCCACTTCATCACTTTCATTGTGATTGCTCCTTTGGTTTTGAAATTATCTGCCATCACAGTGCCGCGGTGACGGCTCATTCTTTTTGTCGGCGCTAACTTATAGCACGCGTGTTCAGTTGGCGATAGTTGCCCAAATAAACACACAAAACCTTTACGGGACTGTCGCAAAACTGCATGACGCATGTCGCATTCAAGCAGTTCTCATGTTGCAAAAAGAGATTGCCCCCTGATTGCTTCATTGGTACTTCAGCTCCTGTGGCTCTCTATTCCATTGACCACTTCTTAAGTTCTCCCGCCTCCGCGCCCACTTCTCCAGTTGGGGTGGTCGTCGGTGCGATGTCCTTGCCTCTAGCAACAACCGTGCACAAATGCTCGGAGCTGCTTTCACAGTGCCCGTCTTGCGACGTGTTGGCGCATTTCACGGCTTCTGTTGGCGATTTGCAACATCAACGAGCGCGTGTGTCGTTTTCCGGCATCCCGTAGTTGTAGCTGTTTAAACGATTTTTCGCCGCTGATGGCTGTGATTGCCGTGCAGATTCCTGCACGCGCCTATTGTTGGGATGTGCCAATTCGCGTCATGCGCGGTCGTGGTGCGGAGGGCTTGCGAACGCGCTCCGGGAGGAGGCGTCGGTCGGGCATGTTCGCCGGGAGGGCTCTCTAGTATTCTTCGCGCCCTTCGGCTCCTTCGCGGAGCTAGGCTTAAATAAAGGCACGTCGAACAGGAGAGGTCTTATGTTCGCCCTGGATACCCGGCTCAAGCAGGATACCGTCGCGGTGGGTGATTTCCCGCTGAGCAGTCTGCTGCTGATGAACGACTCGCAGTACCCCTGGCTCATCCTGGTGCCGCGTCGCGAGGACGTCAGTGAAATCTTCCAGTTGGACTCCGCTGACCAGCAGCAGCTATGGCGGGAAGCGACTCAGTTGGCGGAAGTGCTCAAGGATACTTTCGATGCCGACAAGATGAACGTGGCTAACCTCGGGAACGTCGTTAGTCAGCTTCACGTACATGTGATCGTGCGTAAAAGGGACGATGTCGCCTGGCCGGGCCCGGTCTGGGGCAGGCATCCGGCCGTTCCTTATACGGGCGAGGAGCTGGCGCGGGTGCGCGAGAAGTTGCGCATGGCGCTGGGTGATGGTTTTCGCTTCAGCCAGGAGTGACTGATGGATCTGGAGACTCGAGTGATGGATCTGGAAAGCCGGCTGGCTTTCCAGGATGACGCGTTGCAGACCCTGAGCGACGTGGTCTATGAGCAAGAGCGGGTGATCGAGCGTCTGCGCCTGCAGATGCAGGTGCTGCTCCGGCGCCTGGAGGATCTGCAGGGTCAGGTTGGCGTGTCGGAAGACGATGCTCCGCCGCCGCACTATTGATTGCCTGCATGAAAAAGCCCGCCAATCGGCGGGCTTTTTCATGGGGGTGGCGTTCAGCGGCGGTTGGGCAGGGCGGCTATCACATCCTCCGCCTGCAGGCCTTTGTCGCGCTGAATGACCGAGAACTCAACGCGTTGGCCTTCGATCAGGATGCGGTGGCCCTCACCGCGAATGGCGCGGAAATGGACGAAGATGTCCTCGCCGGAGTCGCGGGAGATGAAGCCAAAACCCTTGGAGGTGTTGAACCACTTTACAGTGCCGGTTTCGCGGTTTTCCCCGGCGAAAGTTTCCATCGGCGTGTGGGGACGTGCCGGGTTCAGGCTGGCGGCCCACTGCAGCACGACTGCGCCGGCGAGGCTCAGCAGCGGCAGCACGATGGCCGGCTGTTCGCCGATGAAGGGTAGCGGGGCGAGCAGGATCAGCGCCTGCAGGACTACGGCCAGTACCACCAGGGCGGTGGCCAGGCCTTGCAGGGCGGAAGGTTGTTTCAGCTGGCTGCCCGGAGCGAGCAGGAGGCTGGTCAGGCCGAGCAGGGCCAGGTAGATGGCATCGCTTTGTTGCAGGTAGGGCAGGGCATCGCTGCGTAGGCTCGGGATAAGGGAGAGTACGAGTGCGGCAACGCCCGTCACGAGATGGACGATCTTGAGCATGGTTACGGATTCACCTTGAGCGGGAAACGAAAAAAGAAGCAGCCGTCCCTGAGTGCGACGCCGGATGAGAAAATGAAAGCGCGCCGGACGGCCTATGCGTGAAACGCACGGCAGGTATTTAACAGCAAACCTCCTGCCTTCTCAAATCAACCGCTTAGGCCATTCGTAGGGGAGGGAAGCCCGCTCGTGGGCAGGCTTCCTTATATAAGGAAGGATCAGTCGGCGAGTAGGCTGCGCAGCATCCAGGCGGTCTTCTCGTGTACTTGCATGCGCTGGGTGAGCAGGTCTGCTGTTGGCTCGTCGGCGACCTTGTCGGCCAGTGGGAAGATGCTGCGTGCGGTGCGCACCACGGCCTCCTGGCCTTGTACCAGCAGGCGGATCATCTGCTGGGCATCCGGCACGCCTCCCTCTTCCTGGATGGACGACAGGCGGGCATAGGCGGCGTAGGTGCCCGGCGCCGGGAAGCCCAGGGCACGAATGCGCTCGGCGATGCTGTCCACGGCTAGCGCCAGTTCGGTGTATTGCCCCTCGAACATCAGGTGCAGGGTGTTGAACATCGGCCCGGTAACGTTCCAGTGGAAATTATGGGTCTTCAGGTACAGCGTGTAGGTGTCGGCCAGTAGTCGGGACAGGCCTTCAGCGATGGCGGCACGATCCTGCTCGGCAATTCCAATGTTGATTTCCATGGCGATCTCCTCATCGTTGGCATGGCTGATTCGAAAGGGTTGGATTGGAGGCTATCACCCGTATTGGCGCGAATCTCTTGGCCTAAATCAAAGCAATCGATTGAGGTTATCTATCGGAGGGCTGTGCGCCCAGCCGGCATTTCGGTCGCCGGTGCCTGGCTGCAACCTGCGGATTTTTCAGGCTATAATCGGCATCTTTGCCGCGGGATGCGGGCCCGTGGCCGTGTGATCAGTCAAGGTGTCCCATGCCGATTTACGAGTACCAGTGCCAGTCCTGTGCGCATCAGCTGGAATCCCTCCAGAAAATCAGCGATGCGCCGTTGGTCGATTGTCCGGCCTGCAAGGCTCCCGAATTGAAGAAGATGTTGTCGGCTCCGGGCTTCCGCCTGGGCGGCAGCGGTTGGTACGAGACCGACTTCAAGACCGGAGCGAAGAAGAACCTCGCCTCCGGCGACGCCTCTGCGGCCTGCCCGGCCACCGGTTGCGGTGGTGGCGGCTGCTCCGCCAGCGAATGAGCGGTTCCCTAGAATTCAAGACTTTCGAGAAGCGAAACACACCATGATGCGCAGCCACTATTGCGGCCAGTTGAACGAGAGCCTGGACGGCCAGGAAGTCACTCTTTGCGGTTGGGTTCATCGCCGCCGCGACCACGGCGGGGTGATCTTCCTCGACGTGCGTGATCGCGAGGGCCTGGCCCAGGTCGTGTTCGACCCGGATCGCGTCGAGACCTTCGCCAAGGCCGACCGCGTGCGCAGCGAGTACGTGGTGAAGATCACCGGCAAGGTGCGCCTGCGCCCTGAAGGTGCGCGTAACTCGAACATGGCTTCCGGCGCCATCGAAGTGCTGGGTTACGAGCTGGAAGTGCTGAACCAGGCCGAGACCCCGCCGTTCCCGCTGGACGAATACTCCGACGTGGGCGAGGAAACCCGCCTGCGCTACCGCTTCATCGACCTGCGTCGCCCGGAGATGGCTGCCAAGCTGAAGCTGCGCGCGCGCATCACCAGCAGCATCCGCCGCTATCTGGACGACAACGGCTTCCTCGACGTGGAAACCCCGATCCTCGGTCGACCGACTCCGGAAGGCGCGCGTGACTACCTGGTGCCGAGCCGTACCTACCCGGGTCACTTCTTCGCCCTGCCGCAGTCGCCCCAGCTGTTCAAGCAGCTGCTGATGGTGGCCGGCTTCGACCGCTACTACCAGATTGCCAAGTGCTTCCGCGACGAGGACCTGCGTGCCGACCGCCAGCCGGAATTCACCCAGATCGACATCGAGACCAGCTTCCTCGAAGAAAGCGACATCATCGAGATCACCGAGAAGATGGTGCGCCAGCTGTTCAAGGAAGTGCTGAACGTCGAGTTCGACGAGTTCCCGCACATGCCGTTCTCCGAGGCCATGCGCCGCTACGGTTCGGACAAGCCTGACCTGCGCATCCCGCTGGAACTGGTCGACGTGGCTGATCAGCTCAAGGACGTCGAGTTCAAGGTCTTCTCCGGTCCGGCCAACGATCCGAAAGGCCGCGTTGCCGCCCTGCGCGTTCCGGGCGGAGCGAGCATGCCGCGCAAGCAGATCGACGACTACACCAAATTCGTCGGCATCTACGGCGCCAAGGGCCTGGCCTACATCAAGGTCAACGAACGCGCCAAGGGCGTGGAAGGCCTGCAGTCGCCGATCGTGAAGAACATCGCCGAGCCGAACCTGAACGAGATCCTCGATCGCGTTGGCGCGGTCGATGGCGACATCGTGTTCTTCGGTGCCGACAAGGCCAAGATCGTCTGCGACGCCCTGGGCGCGCTGCGTATCAAGGTCGGCCATGACCTCAATCTGCTCACCAAGGAGTGGGCGCCGATGTGGGTCGTGGACTTCCCGATGTTCGAAGAGAACGATGACGGCAGCCTGACTTCGCTGCACCACCCGTTCACCGCGCCCAAGTGCAGCCCGGAAGAGCTGGAGGCCAGCCCGGCCGACAAGCTGTCCCGCGCCTACGACATGGTGCTCAACGGCACCGAGCTGGGTGGCGGCTCCATCCGTATCCACGACAAGTCCATGCAGCAGGCGGTGTTCCGCGTGCTGGGCATCGATGATGCGGAGCAGGAAGAGAAGTTCGGCTTCCTCCTCGACGCGCTCAAGTACGGTGCACCGCCGCACGGCGGCCTGGCCTTCGGTCTGGATCGTCTGGTGATGCTGATGACCGGCGCGGCCTCGATCCGCGAAGTCATCGCCTTCCCGAAAACCCAGAGCGCTGGCGATGTCATGACCCAGGCTCCGGGCACCGTGGACGGCAAGGCACTGCGCGAGCTGCACATCCGTCTGCGCGAGCAGCAGAAGGCCGCCGAGTAAGTCGATTCAAATTGAAGCGGCGTCCGCATCCGGGCGTCGCTTGCGGAAAACAAGCGATACGGAGTGAGTTATGGCTGGTCATTCCAAATGGGCCAACATCAAGCACCGCAAGGAACGTCAGGACGCCAAGAAGGGCAAGATCTTCACCAAGCTCATTCGTGAGCTGACGGTCGCTGCCAAGCAGGGCGGTGGGATCCCAGCGGACAACCCGCGTCTGCGCCTGGCCGTGGACAAGGCGCTGACCTCCAACATGACCCGCGACACCATCGATCGCGCCATCCAGCGCGGCGTGGGTTCCAGCGAAGCCGACAACATGGCCGAGCTGACCTACGAAGGTTACGCGCCCAGCGGCGTGGCGATCATCGTCGAGGCCATGACCGACAACCGCAACCGTACCGCGGCCGAAGTGCGTCATGCCTTCAGCAAGTGCGGCGGCAACCTGGGCACCGATGGTTCGGTGGCCTACATGTTCGAGCGCAAGGGCCAGATCAGCTATGCGCCGGGCGTCAGCGAAGAGGCCCTGATGGATGCCGCGCTGGAAGCCGGCGCCGACGATGTGGTGGTCAACGACGATGGTTCCATCGACGTCTTCACCACCTTCGCCGATTTCATCTCGGTCAATGAAGCGCTGACTGAAGCTGGGTTCAAGGGTGATGACGCGGAGATCACCATGATCCCGTCGACCACTGCGACCCTGGATCTGGACACCGCGCAGAAGGTCCTCAAGCTGATCGACATGCTCGAAGACCTGGACGACGTGCAGAACGTGTACTCCAATGCGGACATCCCGGACGAGGTGATGGCCCAGCTGGGCTGATCCCACCACCGGCGATGTACTGAAGCCGGAAGCGGGAGTGGTCGTCAGCGGCGCCTCCCGCTTCCGGTTTTTGTTATCTGAAGTGCAGGACAAGGTTTGATCGGACGGACATGACCCTGATTCTCGGCATCGATCCAGGTTCACGAATTACCGGCTTCGGCGTAGTGCGCGACACCGGCCGTGGCTGCGAGTACGTGGCTTCGGGCTGCATCCGTACCGGCAACGGCGAGCTGTTCGAGCGCCTTCAGATCGTCTTTCGTGGCGTGCGCGAGGTCATCCAGACCTACCAGCCGACCATGATGGGTATCGAGCAGGTGTTCATGGCGCGCAACGCTGATTCGGCGCTGAAGCTGGGGCAGGCGCGTGGCGCGGCTATAGTCGCGGCGGCGGAAGAGGGGCTGCAGATTGCCGAGTACACCGCCAGCCAGGTCAAGCAGGCGATTGCCGGGACTGGCGGCGCGGACAAGCAGCAGGTCCAGATGATGGTCATGCACCTGCTCAAGCTTACGCAGAAGCCGCAGATCGACGCCTCCGATGCTCTGGCCATCGCCCTGTGCCACGCGCACACCCGGCAGAGCCTGGTGCCGCACGGACTGGTTGGTGCCCGCCGTCGTGGCGGCAGGTTGCGCCTGTGACATCCGGAAACCTAATGAGCAAGGACAAACACCTGTGATTGGACGCCTGCGTGGCACCCTGGCGGAAAAGCAACCGCCGCACCTGATTGTTGACGTGAATGGCGTGGGTTATGAGCTCGAAGTACCGATGACCACTCTGTATCGCCTGCCGAGCCTGGGCGAGCCGGTGACCCTGCACACCCATCTGGTGGTGCGAGAGGATGCTCATCTGCTCTATGGCTTCGCCGAGAAGCGCGAGCGTGAACTGTTCCGTGAGCTGATCCGCCTCAATGGCGTAGGACCGAAGCTGGCCCTGGCGTTGATGTCGGGCCTGGAGGTCGATGAACTGGTGCGTTGCGTGCAGGCTCAGGATACTTCCACCCTGGTGAAGATTCCCGGGGTGGGCAAGAAGACCGCCGAGCGTCTGCTGGTGGAGCTGAAAGATCGCTTCAAGGCGTGGGAGAATATTCCTTCCATTGCACCGTTGGTCGTGGAACCCCGGCTGGTTGGTGCAGTCTCAAGCGCCGAATCCGATGCGGTCAGCGCGCTGATTGCCCTGGGCTTCAAGCCCCAGGAGGCAAGCCGCGCCGTGGCTGCCGTGCAGGAGGAAGGCTTATCCAGCGAAGAACTCATCCGCCGTGCCCTCAAGGGCATGGTCTAGGTAGCCATCGATGATCGAAGCCGATCGCCTGATCTCCTCTGTAACCGGTCGCGACCGCGAAGAGCAGCTCGACCGCGCCATCCGCCCGCTGAGGCTGGCCGACTACGTCGGTCAGCCCGTGGTGCGTGAGCAGATGGAGCTGTTCATCCAGGCGGCCCGTGGGCGCCAGGAGGCCCTCGATCACACGTTGATTTTCGGCCCGCCCGGCCTGGGCAAGACCACCCTGGCGAACATCATCGCCCAGGAAATGGGCGTCTCGATCAAGAGTACTTCCGGCCCGGTGCTGGAGCGCCCTGGCGATCTGGCGGCGCTGCTGACCAACCTTGAGCCCAACGATGTGCTGTTCGTGGACGAGATCCATCGCCTGTCACCGATCGTCGAAGAAGTGCTGTACCCGGCGATGGAAGACTTCCAGCTGGACATCATGATCGGCGAAGGCCCGGCGGCGCGCTCGATCAAGCTCGACCTGCCGCCCTTTACCCTGGTGGGGGCGACGACGCGCGCCGGCATGCTGACCAACCCGTTGCGGGACCGCTTCGGTATCGTCCAGCGTCTTGAGTTCTATGGTGTCGACGACCTGTCCAGCATCGTCGCCCGTTCGGCGGGCATCCTCGGTCTGGAAATCGAACCGGCAGGCGCCTACGAGATCGCTCGGCGCGCGCGCGGTACGCCGCGGATCGCCAACCGACTGCTGCGGCGGGTACGGGATTTCGCCGAAGTGCGAGGCACCGGGCATATCAGCAGCGACATTGCCGACAAGGCGCTGAACCTGCTGGACGTTGACGAAAGAGGCTTCGATCACCAGGATCGCCGCCTGCTGTTGACCATGATCGACAAGTTCGACGGTGGTCCGGTGGGCATCGACAACCTGGCGGCGGCGATCAGCGAAGAAAGGCACACGATTGAAGACGTGCTGGAGCCCTATCTGATCCAGCAAGGCTATATCATGCGCACACCTCGGGGACGTGTAGTGACCCGGCATGCGTACCTGCATTTCGGCCTGAATGTGCCGAAGCGGATGGGGGAGGCGGCGACACCGGATCTGTTCGCCCCTGAAGATGGTAATTAATTGCATTTGTAGGCGATTGCCGATTGGCAAAGCCAGGACTTGGTTTTAGAGTATGCGCGCGCAACACGGGGGTCAGCCGTTCCAACAGCGGTATCGGGTCTATTTCGAGGACACCGACGCCGGCGGCATCGTCTACTACGTCAACTACCTCAAGTTCATGGAGCGGGCTCGTACCGAGCGGCTGCGTGATCTGGGCTTCGCCCAGTCGCAGTTGGCGGAAGAGAACCTGCTTTTCGTCGTTCATTCGGCCGAGGCGCGCTATCACGCGCCGGCCCGCCTGGATGACGAACTGCTCGTCAGCGCCGAAGTGGAGGAGTTGAACCGTGCGAGCCTGAAGTTTCGTCAACAGGTTCGACGGGCGTCGGATTCGACCTTGCTCTGCGAGGGGCGATTCCTGGTGGCGTGCGTGCGGGCGGACACCTTGAAACCCCGCGCTATCCCAGATGTGTTGCGTGCGGCATTTGCCGGCAGTCCGGACACCCTTTCAGCAGGAGATTAACGTGGAACCGAACGTCGTCGACCATACTTCCATGTGGAGCTTGATCAGTAACGCCAGCGTCGTGGTACAGCTGGTGATGCTGACCCTGGTGGCCGCATCGGTCACTTCCTGGATCATGATTTTCCAGCGCAGCAACATGATGCGCTCGGCGAAGAAGGCCCTGGATTCCTTCGAAGAGCGCTTCTGGTCGGGCATCGACCTGTCCAAGCTCTATCGTCAGGCGGGCAGCAACCCCGATCCGGATTCGGGGGTCGAGCAGATCTTCCGTGCCGGCTTCAAGGAATTCTCCCGTCTGCGCCAGCAGGCCGGCGTTGACCCGGATGCGGTGATGGAGGGCGTTTCCCGCGCCATGCGCGTTGCCATTTCCCGTGAGGAAGAGAAGCTGGAAACCAGCCTGCCATTCCTCGCCACCGTCGGTTCCACCAGCCCGTACATCGGTCTGTTCGGTACCGTGTGGGGCATCATGAACTCCTTCCGTGGCCTGGCCACTGTGCAGCAGGCCACCCTCGCCACCGTGGCGCCGGGCATTGCCGAAGCACTGATCGCCACCGCCATCGGCCTGTTCGCGGCCATCCCCGCGGTCATCGCCTACAACCGTTTCGCCGCTCGCTCGGAAATGCTCATCGGCCGTTACTACACCTTCGCCGACGAGTTCCAGGCCATCCTGCACCGCAAAGTGCACACCAGCGACGATTGATCGACGACCAAGAGGTAAGCCGTCATGGCAAGAGTTCGTCACAAGCGCAAGCCGGTCGCGGAAATGAACGTGGTGCCCTACATCGACGTGATGTTGGTGCTGCTGGTCATTTTCATGGTGACCGCGCCGATGCTCAACCAGGGGGTCAAGGTCGACCTGCCCAAGGTTTCCAGCGAAGCGCTGCCGCAGGATAACGACTCCCGCGTGCTCACCATCTCCATCAAGGCCGACAAGACCTACTACTGGAACATGGGCTCGGAAGTGGACCCGGATCAGGGCAAGAGCAGCCAGACTGCCGTGGAGCTCGATCAACTGGTCAACGCTGCCACCGGCATCATGGCCGAGAACAGCCGCCAAGGTAAGAAAGTCCAGGTTTTTGTCCGGGGTGACAAGGCTGTCGACTATGGCTCGGTCATGGCTGTCATGGGCGGCCTGCAGAAAGCCGGGGTTGGCAACGTCGGTCTGATTACCGAGGCGCCAGGTAATTGATGCACCAGCTCGAGCGCTCTCAATCGGAAGGCTACTTCTGGCCGACGGTGCTGGCCGTGGCCCTGCATGTCCTGATTTTCGCCATGCTGTTCGTCAGTTGGGCCAGTACGCCTGAACTGCCGCCTTCGCGGCCGATCGTCCAGGCCACCCTGTACCAGCTGAAGTCCAAGAGCCAGGCGACCCAGCAGACCAACCAGAAGATAGCCGGCGAGGCGAAGAAAACCTCGTCGCGGCAATACGAGCAGGAGCAGCTCGAGCAGAAGAAGGCTGAGCAGCAGGCATTGGCTGCTGCGAAAGCCGAGGAACAAAAGAAGGCCGACGCGGCTCAAAAGGCTGCTGATGCCGCTGAGAAGGCCGCTGACGCCAAGAAGGCGGACGACGCCAAGAAGGCGGCCGATGCCGCTGCAGCCGCCAAGAAAGCGGCTGAGGCCAAGGCTGCCGAGCAGAAACAGCAGGCGGACATCGCCAAGAAGAAAGCCGAAGAAGAGGCCAAGAAAGAGGCCGCCGACGAGGCAAAGAAGAAAGCTGCCGAGGAAGCCAAGAAGAAGGCCGCCGAGGACGCGAAGAAAAAAGCCGCCGCGGATGATGCCAAGAAGAAGGCTGCCGCGGTCGCCGCTGCGAAGAAGAAGGCTGCCGCTTCAGCCGCCGCCGCAGCTCGCAAGGCGCAGGAAGACAAGAAGGCCCAGGCCCTGGCTGAACTGCTGTCGGACGACACGCAGCGGCAACAGGCCCTGGCCGACGAGCAAGGTAATGAGGTGGCGGGTAACTTCGACGATCTGATCGTCAGCCTGGTGAGCCAGCAGTGGAACCGTCCTCCTTCAGCTCGTAACGGAATGAGCGTAGAAGTGCTGATTCAGATGCTGCCGAGCGGGGCCATCACCAACGTGAGCGTGACCCGCTCCAGTGGCGACAAACCGTTCGACGATTCGGCGGTGGCCGCGGTCAAGAATGTGGGCCGTATTCCCGAACTGCAAAATCTGGATCGCGCCACTTTCGATAGCCTGTATCGTCAGCGCCGAATGGTCTTCAAACCGGAGGATTTAGATCTGTGAGTACCCTGATTCGCTTTGCGCTCTTCGCCCTGGCCCTGGTGGCCGGCGCAGCGCAGGCCGCCGACCCGCTGGTGATCTCCAGCGGTCGTGACTCGGCCGTCCCGATCGCCGTGGTTCCGTTCGGCTGGCAGGGCGGCAACGTCCTGCCCGAAGACATGTCGAACATCATTGGCAACGACCTGCGCAACTCCGGTTACTTCGAACCGATTCCGCGCCAGAACATGATCAGCCAGCCGGCTCAGGCCAGCGAAGTGATCTACCGCGATTGGCAGGCCCTCGGCGCGCAGTACGTGCTGGTCGGCAATATCGTGCCCAGCGGCGGTCGCTTGCAGATCCAGTATGCCCTGCTCAACGTGGCGACCCAGCAGCAGATCATGACCGGCAGCGTGGGCGGCACCACCGACCAATTGCGCGACATGTCGCACTACATCGCCGACCAGTCGTTCGAGAAGCTCACCGGTATCAAGGGTGCGTTCTCCACCCGGCTGCTTTACGTGACTGCAGAGCGCTTCTCGGTGGATAACACCCGCTATACCCTGCAGCGCTCCGACTATGACGGTGCCCGCCCGGTGACCCTGCTGCAATCGCGCGAGCCGATCCTCTCGCCACGCTTCTCGCCCGATGGCCGTCGCATTGCCTATGTATCGTTCGAGCAGAAGCGTCCGCGCATCTTCATGCAGTACGTCGACACTGGCCGCCGCGAGCAGATCTCCAGCTTCGAAGGCCTCAATGGCGCTCCGGCTTTCTCGCCGGACGGCAATCGTCTGGCCTTCGTGCTGTCGCGCGATGGCAACCCGGAAATCTACGTGATGGACCTGGGCAGCCGCCAGCTGCGTCGCCTGACCAACAATTCGGCGATCGACACCGAGCCCTTCTGGGGCGCGGATGGTTCGACCCTGTACTTCACCTCGGATCGTGGTGGCAAGCCGCAGATCTACAAGATGAACGTGAACTCGGGCGCTACCGACCGCGTGACCTTCATCGGCAACTACAACGCCAACCCGAAACTCTCGGCGGACGAGAAGACCCTGGTCATGGTTCACCGCCAGGACGGTTTCACCAACTTCCAGATCGCGGCGCAGGACCTTCAGCGCGGTAATCTCCGGGTACTTTCCAACACTAACCTGGATGATTCGCCCACTGTTGCGCCAAATGGCACGATGCTAATATATGCCACCCGCCAGCAGGACCGGGGCGTGTTGATGCTCGTGAGCATCAACGGACGTGTTCGGTTACCGCTACCCACCGCTCAAGGCGACGTGCGCGAGCCTTCCTGGTCCCCTTACCTGAACTGACGGTTGCCAACTGTTTCAAATTTATACACTGGGGTTCATTAGGAGTTACATGATGGAAATGCTGAAATTCGGCAAATTTGCCGTTATCGCCCTCGCCATGGCTGTTGCCGTAGGCTGTTCGTCCAAGAAAGGCGATGCTACTGGTGAAGGCGCCAATGGCGGCGTTGATCCGAACGCTGGCTACGGCGCCAACAGCGGTGCCGTTGACGGCTCCCTGAGCGACGAAGCCGCTCTGCGTGCTATCACCACTTTCTACTTCGAGTACGACAGCTCCGACCTGAAGCCGGAAGCCATGCGCGCCCTCGACGTACACGCCAAGGACCTGAAAGGTTCCGGCCAGCGCGTAGTCCTGGAAGGCCACACTGACGAGCGCGGTACCCGCGAGTACAACATGGCTCTGGGCGAGCGTCGCGCCAAGGCCGTTCAGCGCTACCTGGTACTGCAGGGCGTTTCCCCGGCTCAGCTGGAACTGGTTTCCTACGGCAAAGAGCGTCCGATCGCTACTGGCCATGACGAGCAGTCCTGGGCCCAGAACCGTCGCGTTGAGCTGAAGAAGTAAGACCTGATGCCAATGCGCCTGCGTTTTCTGACCTTGATCGCATGCGGACTGCCCCTCCTGGCGGCAGCCGCGGTTCCGGTACAGGACGGTAATGGTGGCTATGCCAGCGCACCGCCCTCGGGTTATGGCACCGCAGGCGCAGATGGCGCCTACGCCGGAGGCGGGATGAATACGCCCGTCTCCGGTCAGGCTCAGCTGTTCATGCAGCTGCAGCAGATGCAGGACGAACTGTCCCGTCTGCGCGGCATGCTTGAAGAGCAGCAGAACCAGATCCAGCAAATGAAGCAGGAAAACCAGGAGCGCTTCCAGGACATCGACAGCCGCCTTTCCAGCGGTGCAGGTGCAGGAGCGGCCGGTGCTGCAGTTCAATCCAATTCCCCCGCTGCCGGCGCCAGTGCCGGAGCTGCCGCTGGAGCAGGCGTTGCCGCCGCCCAGCAACAGCAGCCCGCCGCCAGCAGTGAGCCGGGTGATCCGGCAAAAGAGAAGCTGTACTACGACGCCGCCTTCGACCTGATCAAGGCCAAGGACTTCGACAAGGCCAGCCAGGCCTTCGGTGCCTTCCTGCGCAAGTACCCGAGCAGCCAGTACGCTGGCAACGCGCAGTACTGGCTGGGTGAGGTGAACCTCGCCAAGGGCGATCTGCAGGGCGCTGGCCAGGCCTTTGCCCGTGTCAGCCAGGCTTATCCGAGCAGCGCCAAGGTGCCGGACTCGCTGTACAAGCTCGCCGACGTCGAGCGCCGCCTGGGCAATACCGACAAGGCTCGCGGCATCCTGCAGCAGGTCGTAGCCCAGTACCCGGGTTCTTCCGCCGCCCAGCTGTCCCAGCGCGACCTGAAGAACCTCAAGTAAGGCTCCGCGCCACCGTTCTGAAAACCCGCGCTTGTCGCGGGTTTTTTTCGTTAGAATTCCCGCCCCCGGAAGGTGTCAGTGGTTTCAGCTCGGCTGATGTCTGCTGCGTTCCGGGCTTTCCGGGCGCCCAGCGAGCGCGCCCACGACTCCAACGCAACGGAGGCGGATGGTCTGTATAGCCGTCACGCCCGTGGCTGATATGCAACAGACCCTGCGCATTACCGAGATTTTCTACTCGTTGCAGGGGGAAACGCGCACCTTCGGCTTGCCGACCGTGTTCGTACGCCTGACCGGCTGTCCCCTGCGCTGCAACTACTGCGATACCGCCTACGCCTTCAGTGGCGGCGAGATCCAGACGCTCGACACCATCCTCGATCAGGTTGCCCAGTACCGGCCACGCTACGTCTGCGTGACCGGCGGCGAGCCGCTGGCCCAGCCCAACTGCATCCCGCTGCTTGGGCGCCTGTGCGATGTCGGCTATGAGGTTTCGCTGGAAACCAGTGGCGCGCTGGATATCTCCGCCACCGATCGCCGCGTCAGCCGAGTTCTCGACCTGAAGACTCCCGGTTCCGGGGAGGTGGCGCGCAATCGCTACGAGAACATCGGCGAGCTGACCTCTAACGATCAGGTGAAATTCGTCATCTGCTCTCGCGAGGACTATGACTGGGCTGTATCCAAGCTGATCGAGTACCGCCTGGAGCAACGAGCCGGCGAGGTGTTGTTCTCGCCCAGTCACCGTGAGGTGGATGCGCGCGCGCTTGCCGACTGGATCGTCAGCGATAACCTGCCGGTGCGCCTGCAGCTGCAATTGCACAAGATTCTCTGGAATGACGAGCCGGGCCACTGAGCGCGGAGGAGCCCCTGTTTATGTCCGATAAGAAAACCGTGAACGACAAGAAGGCCGTGATCCTGCTCTCCGGCGGCCTGGACTCTGCGACTGTGGTCGCCATGGCCAAGGCCAAGGGCTACGACTGCTACACCATGAGCTTCGACTACGGCCAGCGTCATCGTGCCGAACTGCAGGCCGCCGAGCGCGTGGCACGTCAGCAGGGCGTGAGCGAGCACAAGGTGATCGGGCTGAACCTGAATGGCATCGGCGGCTCGGCCCTGACTGACAGCAGCATCGATGTGCCGGAAGCGCCCAGTGAAGGTATCCCGGTGACCTACGTGCCGGCACGCAATACCGTGTTCCTCTCGCTCGCCCTGGGCTGGGCGGAGGTGTTGGGCGCGCGAGACATCTTCATCGGTGTGAATGCCGTGGATTATTCCGGCTACCCGGATTGCCGCCCTGAGTTCGTCGAGGCCTTCGAGCGCATGGCCAACCTGGCGACCAAGGCGGGTGTGGAGGGCGACAGTTTCCGTATTCAGGCGCCGCTGCAGTTCCTCTCCAAGGCTCAGATCATCGAGGCGGGCATTGCCCAGGGTGTGGATTACAGCCTGACGGTGTCTTGCTACCAAGCCGATGATGAGGGGCGTGCGTGTGGTAAATGCGATAGCTGCCGACTGCGTTCCGAGGGCTTTTCCGCCGCTGGAATTTCCGACCCAACGCGGTATTTTTGAAAAAAGTTTTCGAAGGGTGTTGTTTTTGCGTTAGAAATCAGTATTATACGCCCCACGTTGGGTCGTTAGCTCAGTCGGTAGAGCAGTTGGCTTTTAACCAATTGGTCGTAGGTTCGAATCCCACACGACCCACCAACATGTAAGACAAAAGCCCCGTGATCGAAAGGTCACGGGGCTTTTGCCATGTGCCGGAAAAAGTCCGCCGTATGGGCATCCATGGCGCATCGCGTCGTAGGACGGTGGTGATAAAATCGCCGGCATAATCAGACCGTGCCTGATGAGGGTTTCCATACGATGTCCCAGATTTCCGAACGCCTGCTGGTCCAGGCCCATCTGGCGGCGAAGCAGCCGCGGGTGCTGAGTGCGCAGGAAGAGGCCGACTACCGTGCGGCCATCGCCGCCGAGCTTAAGGCGCAGAACGCCGTGCTCGTCGCGCACTACTACTGCGACCCGGTGATCCAGGCGCTGGCCGAAGAGACCGGCGGCTGCGTATCCGATTCGCTGGAAATGGCTCGCTTCGGCAACCAGCATTCGGCGCAGACCGTAGTGGTCGCCGGTGTTCGCTTCATGGGCGAGACCGCGAAAATCCTCAACCCGGAAAAGCGCGTGCTGATGCCGACCCTGGAGGCAACCTGCTCGCTGGACCTGGGTTGCCCGGTGGAAGAATTCTCCGCTTTCTGTGACAAGCATCCCGAGCGCACCGTGGTGGTTTACGCGAACACCTCGGCCGCCGTTAAGGCACGCGCCGACTGGGTGGTGACCTCCAGCTGTGCGGTGGAAATCGTCGAGCACTTGATGGACAACGGCGAGCCGATTCTCTGGGCGCCGGACCAGCACCTGGGACGTTACATCCAGCGCGAGACTGGCGCTGACATGTTGCTCTGGGACGGTGCCTGTATCGTCCACGAGGAGTTCAAGGCCAAGCAGCTGGAAGACCTCAAGGCGATCTATCCGGACGCCGCGATCCTGGTGCACCCGGAGTCGCCGGAGGCGGTGGTGGACCTGGCCGATGCCGTGGGCTCCACCAGTCAGTTGATCAAGGCCGCGCAGACGCTGCCGAACAAGCGCTTCATCGTCGCTACCGACCGCGGCATCTTCTACAAGATGCAGCAGTTGTGTCCGGACAAGGAGTTCATCGAAGCGCCCACCGCCGGCAACGGCGCTGCGTGCCGCAGCTGTGCGCACTGCCCGTGGATGGCCATGAACACCCTGGAGCGCACCCTGGCGTGCCTGAAGGAAGGCTCGGGCGAAATCTTCGTCGACCCGGCGCTGATTCCCAAGGCGATCAAGCCGCTCAAGCGCATGCTCGACTTCACCCAGGCGGCGAAGCTGAAGCTGGCGGGCAATGCCTGATGCGACCGTACGAATGAAAAAGCCCGGCAGATGCCGGGCTTTTTCATGGGCGGCTGGAAGGTCTAGCGGCCCATCATTTCCTTGAGGATGCGCTCCTGTTCGCGGAACTCCTGCTGGCGGGCATCCAGGCGTGCGGCCAGGGTGAAGTTGCCGCCAGCGCGACGCTTGGCGAAGTCCAGCTGCTCGATGGCCTGCTTGTAGTCGCCGGTGAGTGCGTAGTACTCCGCGCGGGCCTGGTACACGCCGATGGCGTTGCCGCTCAGGGTGCAGGCGTCGGCCAGGCGGTTCCATACGTCCGGGTCCAGTGGGCGGCGCTGGGAGAGCTTGAACAGCGTCTTCTCGGCGTCTGCGGCGCGATTGGTCTTCATCATCAGGTCGGCATTGGCCTGGATCAGGGGGTAGCTGTCCGGGTACTGGCCGAGCATCTTCTGCACCCGCGCCTGGGCGTCGGGCAGCTTGTTGGCAGTGATGTCCACGTCGGCCATCGCCAGGTTGTAGCTGATGTCGTTGGGAGCTTTGGCCAGCAGTTGCTGGAGATTGCTGCGTGCCTCGTTGAGCTGGCCGATCTTGGTCTGCGAAAGCGCCAGGCCATAGCGTGCGGCATCGTTTTTCGGGTCTTCGTCGAGCTGCGCGCGGAATTGCTTGCTGGCCATGCCGGGCGTGTCTTCGAACATCTGCTGGACCCGGGCGCGCATCAGCTCGTAGCGCAGCGAGTCTTCCTTGCCGCCCTTGGGGTACTGCTCAGCGCGGTTGCGGGTGTCGGCGATACGCGATTCGGTCACCGGGTGAGTCAGCAAAAATTCCGGCGGCTTGCCCTCGTAACGGTACTGGCGGGCCAGGCGCTCGAACATGTTGGGCATGGAGCGCGGGTCATAGCCGGCACGGACCATGGTGGCGACGCCGACGCGGTCGGCTTCCTGCTCGTTCTGCCGGGAGAAGCGCAGCTGGTTCTGGATGGCCGCGGCCTGGGTGCCGGCGATCGCGGCGATGCCGGCGTCACCGGCGCCTGCCGCGGCGGCGATGATGCCGGCGAGCATGGCGGCCATCACCGGGACCTGCATGCGTTGCTGCGCCTCGATGCCGCGGGCGAAGTGGCGTTGGCTCAAATGACCGAGTTCGTGCGCCAGCACCGCGATGTATTCGCCTTCGGTCTGGGCATAGATGAACAGGCCGCCGTTCACGCCGACCACGCCGCCGGGTGCGGCAAAGGCGTTGATCTGTTTGTCGCGGATCAGGATGAAGGCCAGGCGGTGGTCCTGCAGTTCGCTGGATTCGGCCAGACGGTAGACGCTGGACTCGACGAAGTCCTTGAGTTGCGGATCGTTGAGCGTGTCGACCTGGTTGCGCAGCATGCTCAGCCAGGCACGGCCGAGCTGGAATTCCTGCTCCGGGGACACAATGGACGAGCTGGCGTCCCCCAGGGAAGGAAGGTCGTCCGCCAGGGCTGGCGTGGCAAGGGCGACAGCAAGCGACAGCAGGGCAGGGCGGAGTACTTTCATGTACACGAGGCTCGTTCCGAGAAAGGCTCTACTTTAGCCGCACGTTATCGCCTATGCCTAGTTTGCAGGGCGGAAGTGCGGCGCAATTCGAAATGGGTATTTTGCGCTTTGCCGCCCTTTTTAACCCTGGCGCTGACGGCTTGATTATTGAACGCGGTCTCGGACGGACCTGGTTACTTTTCCAACGCTTTCGGTATTCTTGGGCGCCCTGACCGGAGTTCGTTTCGATGTCCGAATCTACGCCGTCCATCCCCGCCTGTGACGCGGAGCTGGATGCCAGCGGTCTCAATTGTCCGTTGCCGCTGCTCAAGGCCAAGCTCGAGCTGAACCGTCTTCCAAGCGGAGCGGTGCTCAAAGTGATCGCCACCGACGCCGGTTCACAGCGCGACTTCCGAGTTTTCGCCGATCTTGCCGGGCACTCGCTGCTCCACGAAGAGGTCGAAGCCGGTGTCTATCGCTACTGGCTGCGCAAGAAGTAGCCCCTGATCCCGGGTGACCGAGATGTTGCCCCTTTCGTTTCGCAGGTTTTGTTGATGCTCAAGGTTTTACAGGACTGGATGCAGCGCTATTTCTCCGACGAGGAGGCGATAGTGCTGGCGGTCATTCTTGGTCTGGGCTTTACCGTCATCCTTACTTTCGGCGGGATGCTCGCGCCGGTGCTGGCAGCGATGGTGATTGCCTTCCTCATTCAGGGAATGGTTGGCGTGCTGGAGCGCCTGCGCGTGCCGCACCTGTTCGCCGTATGGCTGGTGTATTCGCTGTTCCTCGGCCTGCTTGCGGTGTTCCTGCTGGTGCTGGTGCCACTGCTGTGGAAGCAGTTGTTCACCCTGTTCAACGAGCTGCCCGGCATGCTCGGTGAATGGCAGGCGACCCTGCTGATGCTGCCCGAGCGCTACCCGGACATGGTCACAGAGGAGCAGGTGCTGCGTACTGTCGAGGCGGCTCGCAGCGAGTTGGGCCAGCTCGGCCAGTGGGCGTTGACCTTCTCACTGTCGGGCCTGCCGGTGGTGGTCAACATCATGATCTACCTGGTGCTGGTGCCGATCCTGGTGTTCTTCTTCCTCAAGGATCGCCGTCGCTTCTATCACTGGTTCCGCCGCTATCTGCCCCGCGAGCGCGGGCTGATGAAGCAGGTGTGGAACGAGATGAACCAGCAGATTGCCAATTACATTCGTGGCAAGGTCATCGAGATATTCATCACCGGCGTGACGACCTACATCGCCTTCGCGGTGCTGGGGCTGAACTATGCGGCGTTGCTCGCGCTGCTGGTCGGTCTGTCGGTGGTGGTGCCCTACATCGGCGCCGTCGTGGTCACCGTGCCGGTGGCGATGATCGCGCTGTTCCAGTGGGGCTGGAGCGACCAGTTCATCTACCTGATGGCCGCCCACGCGATCATCCAGGCGCTGGATGGCAACGTGCTGGTGCCGCTGCTGTTCTCCGAGGCGGTGAACCTGCACCCGGTGGCGATCATCTGTGCGGTACTGCTGTTCGGCGGGCTGTGGGGCTTCTGGGGCGTGTTCTTCGCCATTCCGCTGGCAACCCTGGTGAAGGCGGTGCTGGATGCCTGGCCACGCCAACCGGCGCCGGAGCCGCAAGTCAGCCCGCTGATGTGACGTTGTTCTGGACGGGACACCTTATTCAGGGCGGGACAAACGAAAGGAAAAAGGCCGCTGATCAGCGGCCTTTCAGGGGAGTAATTCAGCTCTGGCTCAGTTGTTCAGTTCCTGAGCCGCGGCGAGCACGGCGTCGACGTGGCCGGGCACCTTCACGCCTCGCCATTCCTGGCGCAGCACGCCCTTGGTGTCGATCAGGAAGGTGCTGCGGTCCACACCCAGGTATTCCTTGCCGTAGAGCTTCTTCAGCTTGATCACGTCGAACAGTTGGCAGACGGCTTCGTCCTTGTCGCTGATCAGCTCGAAGGGGAAGCACTGCTTGGCCTTGAAGTTCTCGTGGGACTTGATGCCGTCGCGAGATACGCCAAACACCAGGGTGTTGGCTTTGGCGAAGTCCTCGATCCTGTCGCGGAAGCCCTGGCCTTCGGTGGTACAGCCGGGCGTGCTGTCCTTGGGGTAGAAATACAGGACGACCTGCTTGCCCTTGAGTTCGGACAGGCGAAAGTCGACGCCGCTGGTGGCTGGCGCCTGGAAATCGGCGACGGGCTTGTTCAGTTCGACGGCCATGCGGATTTTCTCCTCGAGAGCATCCTTACGGATGTTGCGGGCGCCAGGGTTCGATCAGCGCGTCCAGGTTCAGTGCATCGGCGAAATCGAGGAACTGATCGCGCAGCCAACTGATCTGGGTGCCGGCCGGCAGGGTCACGGTGATAGTAGCGTTGAGCATGCTGGTGTTGGTGTGCGGCGCCTGGTAGGTGTCGCAGGTGAGGTTCTCCAGCTCGATGTTGTGATCGCTGAAGAACTGGCACAGCTCATTGAGGATGTCCGGTCGATATACGGCACTGACGTAGACCACATACGGCAGGGCCTGGGCGCGGGTGACGTGGACATTGCTGCGGGTAACGCTGAGGGTGAAACCGTGGCGTTTGGCCAGCGGCGACAGACCCCCTTCCAGGCGGGCCAGGGCGTCCCAGCTGCCGGAAACCTGCAGAACCAGCGCACTGAACTCGCCGTGACGAGTCAGGCGACTGCTGACGACCGAGCAACGGTTGTCGATGCAGGTGCGGCAAAGCACGCTGGTCAGTTCCATCGGGTTCGGGCCCAGAGCACTGATCAGAAGGAATTGTTCACGAGGGTGAGAGGCGGACATGCAGCTTTCCTGGGAGTGGCGGCCAAGCGGGCCGCATCGACAAAGAAGAAAGGGTAGCGAAAAGCGCCGATGAGGGGAATGACTGGCCGCTCGCGGGTCGCTGCGTCACCTTGTGCGTGGCCGGTGGCGACAGTACCATTACGGCTTTATTTTTCCGGCAGGAGCGGTTGCATGATTGCGGGCAGTATGGTGGCGCTGGTCACCCCCTTCGATGCTCAGGGTCGACTGGATTGGGACAGCCTCGCGAAGCTGGTGGATTTCCACCTGCAGGAAGGCACCAACGCCATCGTAGCGGTCGGCACCACTGGTGAATCGGCCACTCTGGACGTCAGCGAACACCTGGACGTGATTCGTCGCGTGGTCGATCAGGTCAACGGCCGCATCCCGGTCATCGCCGGCACCGGCGCCAACTCCACCCGCGAAGCCGTCGAGCTGACCGAGGCCGCCAAGTCCGGCGGCGCCGATGCCTGCCTGCTGGTGACCCCGTACTACAACAAGCCGACCCAGGAAGGCCTGTACCAGCACTTCCGCCACATCGCCGAAGCCGTGGCCATTCCGCAGATCCTCTACAACGTGCCCGGCCGCACCGCCTGCGACATGCTGCCCGAGACCGTCGAGCGCCTGTCCAAGGTGCCGAACATCATCGGCATCAAGGAAGCCACTGGCGACCTGCAGCGCGGCAAGGAAGTACTGGACCGCGTCGGCAAGGACTTCCTCGTCTACTCCGGCGACGACGCCACCGCCGTCGAGCTGATGCTGATGGGTGGCAAGGGCAACATCTCGGTGACCGCCAACGTCGCCCCGCGCGCCATGAGCGACCTGTGCGCCGCCGCCATGCGCGGCGAAGCCGCCGCCGCACGCGCCATCAATGATCGCCTGATGCCGCTGCACAAGGCGCTGTTCATCGAATCCAACCCCATCCCGGTCAAGTTCGCCCTGCACGAAATGGGGCTGATTCCAGAGGGCATCCGCCTGCCCCTGACCTGGCTCAGCCCGCGCTGCCACGAACCGCTGCGTCAGGCCATGCGCCAGACCGGCGTGCTGGCTTAAGGAGCTCCCTCGCATGAAGCGACTGGCAGGACTGACTGCGCTCGCCCTGGTTATCGGCAACACCTCCGGCTGCGGCTGGCTGTGGGGCCCGGAAGGCTACTTCCGCGACCGTGGCGCCGATTATTTGAACGCCCGCGAAACCGCACCGATGAAGGTGCCCGAAGGTCTGCAGAGCAAGCAGCTTGACCCGCTGCTGCCGATTCCGATGAATGTCGCCACCAGCACCGAGAAGGAAGGCGAATTCGAAGTGCCGCGTCCGCAACCGCTGGCCGGCTCCGGCGAAGTCAGCGACTTCAGCCTGCAGAAAAGCGGCGACTCGCGCTGGCTGGTCGCTCAGCGTCCGCCGGCCGAAGTCTGGCCGGTCGCCCACCAGTTCTTCCAGGACAACGGCTTCTCCATCGCCAACGAGCGTCCGCAGACTGGCGAATTCAGCACCAACTGGCAGCCGCTGTCGCAGCTCTCCGCACCCCTGGCGCGTCGCCTGAGCAGCCGTGTGTCGGGCGTGGAGCCTGACAGCGAAGCGCGTGTTCGCGTGCGCATCGAACCGGGCGTGCAGACCAACACCAGCGAAGTCTACGTGCTGAGCGAAACTCGCCCGGCCGGCAGCACCGCCAGCGCCGACTGGCCGACCAAACCGGTCGTACCGAGCCTGGACGCCGCGCTGCTCGACGAAATGATCGCCAGCATGGCCACCAGCGCCGAGAAGGGTGGCTCCGTCTCCCTGCTCGCCGCGCACTCGGATTACGACACCCCCGGCGCCGTTCAGCTGAACAAGGACGGCAGTGGCAACCCGGTGTTGACTGTCGACTCCGACTTCGACCGTGCCTGGGTCAGCGTAGGCCGCGCCCTGGACCGTGCCGACATCCGCGTTGACGACCTCAACCGCAGCCTCGGCGTGTACTACGTCAACATTGCCGAAGGCGCGAAGAAAAAGGACGAGGA
Organism: Pseudomonas sp.; assembly: GCF_002796985.1. Taxonomy (GTDB): domain Bacteria; phylum Pseudomonadota; class Gammaproteobacteria; order Pseudomonadales; family Pseudomonadaceae; genus Pseudomonas. The sequence goes on from NZ_PEKX01000007.1 coordinate 618,589, forward strand.
CAAGCCCGGCTTCTTCAGCCGGATGTTCGGTGGTGGCGAGAAGACCAAGGAAGAAGAGGATGCCAAGGCTCAGCGCTACCAGGTTCGCCTGACCAGCGTGAGCAACACCGTCCAGATTACCGTCGACAAAGACATCAACACCTCCGCACCGGCTGACGTGGCGCAGGGCGTGTTGGAAAAACTCCAGGAGAGTATGCGCAATGCACTTCGCGGTCCTGGGGAGCGGAAGCCGGGGCAATTCGGCCTTGGTGAGCAGTTCTGACACCCGGATACTGATCGATTGCGGTTTCCCGCTGCGTGAAACCATCCGCCGTCTGGCGCGCCTGGGCGTAGAGCCCGGGCAGCTGGACGCGATACTGGTCACGCACGAACACTCTGATCACATCAACGGCGTCGAACTGCTGGCCCGGCACCATCGAATACCCGTGTACCTCAGCGCCGGCACCTTGCAGGGAATGCGCAAGCCGGTGACACCGACGGGGCTGCTCAAGTGCGGCGACCGTCTGGTACTGAAAGACCTGGAAGTCACTGCGGTGAGCGTCTCCCACGATGCGCGGGAGCCCCTGCAGTACGTGTTTTCCGATGGCCGGAAGCGCTTTGGCCAGCTCACCGATCTGGGAGCCGCCACGGCGCAGGTGCTGGAATGCTATCGTGGCCTCGATGCGTTGATCATCGAAGCGAATCACGATACCGACATGCTGGCCCGCGGTCCGTATCCCTACCCACTCAAGGTCCGTGTAGGCGGCCAGTGGGGACATTTGAACAACCGGCAGGCCGCCGAACTCGTGGCCCAGCTGGGCTGGGAAAGCCTGCAGCACCTGGTGCTGGCGCATCTCAGCGAAAAGAACAACTCGCCGCAGTTGGCCCGGCAAAGCTTCGTCGACACCCTCGGGTGCGACCCGGACTGGCTGCAGGTAGCCGATCAGCATTCTGGACTCGACTGGCGCACCATCGCCTGAGCCCACCCCCTAAGCAAGCGGAGCCCATCATGGAAAAACGCGAAGAACTCTATCGCGGCAAGGCCAAGTCGGTTTACACCACCGATGACGCTGACCGCCTCGTCCTGCTGTTCCGCAACGACACCTCGGCGTTCGACGGCAAGCGCATCGAACAGCTCGATCGCAAAGGCATGGTGAACAACAAGTTCAACGCCTTCATCATGCAGAAGCTCGAAGCTGCCGGCATTCCGACCCAGTTCGATGCCCTGCTGTCGGACAACGAAGTGCTGGTCAAGAAACTCGCCATGATTCCGGTCGAGTGCGTCGTGCGTAACTACGCCGCCGGCAGCCTGGTGCGCCGCCTGGGCGTGGAAGAGGGCCTGCGGCTCACTCCGCCGACCTTCGAACTGTTCCTGAAGAACGACGCTCTGGGCGACCCGTTCATCAACGAATCCCACGTCCAGGCCTTCGGCTGGGCGACTTTGGAGCAACTGGCCGAAATGAAGGCCTACTCCTTCAAGGTCAACGAAGTGCTGAACAAGCTGTTCGACGACGCAGGCCTGCTGCTGGTGGACTTCAAGCTCGAGTTCGGCGTGTTCCACGGCAAGATCGTCCTGGGCGACGAGTTCAGCCCGGACGGCTGCCGCCTGTGGGACAAGGAAACCCGCAAGAAGATGGACAAGGACCGCTTCCGCCAAGGGCTGGGCGACGTGATCGAAGCCTACGAAGAAGTGGCCCACCGCCTCGGCGTTCCGCTCTGATCCGACGAGCGCGCGCAAGCGCCTGATACCACGCGAAAAAATCCTGAAACAGGGCTTCGCCTTCGGGCTTCAAGCTGGTATGATGCGCGCCGCACGGAGAGATGCCGGAGTGGCCGAACGGGACGGATTCGAAATCCGTTGAACTGGCAACAGTTCCTAGGGTTCAAATCCCTATCTCTCCGCCATTATTGCAATGGCTGAAGCCCCTGAAATTCCTGGAATTTCAGGGGCTTCGTCTTTTCTGCGCTCTGAAAATCTCCACCCTACGCCCCATCACCCGCAATACCCATCCATCTTCTCTCGATTCCCCTGCGTGGGGTTCGCCTGGTACTGCTGTAGCCAGAACTGGCACGGGGCACTGTTGAAGCGCTTTTCCTGCGCCGATTTCTCGATCTGACGATTCTGCTGTTCCTGCACGGCCTGCTGGCGTTGCAGATATTGCTGGAACATTTCTTCGTTGCTGCGCGGTGAAGGGAGGGTGGCAGGTGTTGCCACGGGTGGTTGAACCAGCCGTGTAGCAAGAGCAGGCGGGACGTCGCGCCAGATCAGCCACGCGGTAGCGGCGACGGCCAGGCAGCCGAGCCAGATGCCAGCGGCGATGGCGAGGGTGAGTTTCCAGAAGCTGAGGGGCTGGGGCATGGGTCGAGGCTTTGGTTGGCTAAGCCCCACTGATAACCCATCCGAGTCCTGAAGGGAAAGAGGCTGGCCCGCGGCGCCGGAGGGCGTCGCGGGCGTCGGCTCACTTCGGGGCGGCGGCGGACTCGTACGCTTCGAGGGCGCGCAGGGAGTAGATATAGGCTGCGCCGGCATTGAGGGAGATGGCGGTGGCGAGGGTCTGGGCAATCTCGGCTTCGGTGGCGCCGGCTTTGCGGGCGGCTTCGGCGTGGACGCCGATGCAACCGTCGCAACGGGTGGTGATGGCCACGGCGATGGCGATCAGTTCGCGGGTCTTGGCATCCAGGGCGTCGCCGTCGGCGGCGGCGGCTTCCAGGGCCTGGTAGGCGGCGATCATCTTCGGGTGTTTCTTGCCCAGGGCACCGAAGGCTTTCTTCACGGCGGGGACGTACTCGGACCAGTTGAACAGCATGATGCTTCTCCATGAGGCAGGGAGGGATGGGGTGTGGCCTTGAAGCTTAGTCTGCGCCAGCCGGCTCGCCGGGTATTGTCTGTTCTGCTCAGAGTTTTCATCGATGCGCTCGACTGCCGTTGGGCAAGCGCGTGCGTCACCCGTTAATGGACGTCGAGGATTTCGTAGCGCTGGCGAGCGCTGCCCGTACCGACTTCCACTTCGTCGCCGGGGTGACGATGGAGCAGGGCGCTACCCAGCGGGGCGCGGGTGGTGATGACGAGGATCTCGCTGCCTTCGTACTGCACCTTGACGCCGGCGCCGTCCGGGCCGAGGAAGACCCAGCGCCGCTGATCCTGTGCGTTGGCCAGTTGCACCAGGGCACTGGTCTGAATGCCTTGTTCTTCGTCGAAGTCGCGCAGTTGCAGGTTCTCGAACAGTGACAGCGCCTGGCGGATCTCGTCGACGCGACGTGACTGGCCGGCGGCGAGATAGGCGGCTTCCAGGCCGAGGGTGTCGTATTTGTTTTCGGCGATATTCTCCTCGTGGGTCGCGGTCTCGTGGGCCGTCTGGGCGGCGCGCACGGCGACGTCGAGGTCTTCGGCAAGGCGGCTGAGGATCAATTGGTAGGCGCGTTTCTTGTCCATGGCGGCAGGCTGGAAATAAAGGCGCCTATCCTAGGGCCTTTACCCGATGCTCGCGACCCTTTCCAGCTCGCTGCCGAGTATCTGACCGGCACAGCACAGGGGGGCGGACTACTTGATGTTGTGCTCCTGGCGAAACCGTTCGGCGGTGTGTATTTCCACGCTCATCTCCCTAACGATCCGGGTCCTGCCTGAGTTTCGGGGGTGGGAATGATCATCTCCGCCTTTGTGTGCTTACAGCATTTGATGGTATTTTTGCAGAAAATACACTGAATGGAGTTTCGCCATGAGCGCTCTGCTGAAGGAAAACCCGGCTGCCGACACCGTCCTGGCGAAAGCGGTGCTGACCGCCCGCGAGCATCTGGCGATGACTCAGCAGGAGTTGGCCGCCATCGTCGGCGTAGACCGCAGCGCGGTGAGCCGCTGGAAGCAGAACGGTCTGCGCGTGGACAGCAAGACCGGGGAACTGGCGCTGCTGTTGGTGCGTATCTACCGCGCGCTGTTCGCTCTGTTCGGCGGCAACCATGAAGACATGCGCCATTTCCTGCGCACCGAGAACCGTCACCTGGGTGGCGTGCCGCTGCAGTTGATGGAGCAGGTGCAGGGGCTGGTCGCGGTGGTCGAGTATCTCGACGCCATCCGGGGCAAGGTCTGAATGTCCGTCGCGGCTGGGGCCCGTCTCTGGGCAAACCATGAGGAATCTGTCATTGCCCCGATGCGCGGGCGTCTGGTGCGACTGGTGGAGAGCCAGGGCCAGGTGGCGACCCTGCAACTGGTGGACACCCTGGAAGAGCAGTCGCTGCTGGAGGAGTTGCTGGAAACCAGCAAGCCGCGCATGCCGCCACCGGCCGAGCCGCTGCACTATCTATTGAAGACGCCGTTCCGCTATCCACCGCTGCGCTGGGGCTCGCGCTTCGGCCGGCGCCATGAGCCGAGCCTGTTCTACGGCGCGCTCAAGCTGGAGACGGCCATGGCGGAGTCGGCTTTCTATCGCTTCGTACTGTGGGAAGGCATGGCAACGCCGCCGCCCAGCGGACGGATTCTTTCCGAACATGCCTCGTTCGAAGCACGCTTCCAGGTACAGAAGGGCGTGCGCCTGCACCTTCCTCCGTTCCGCGAGCACGAGGCGCTGCTCGATCCGCAGGATTACAGCGTCACCCAGGGCCTGGGCAGCGCCATGCGGGATGCTGGTGTGGAGGCTTTCGAGTATCGCTCGGCACGTTGTCCGCAGGGCGGTATCAATGTGGCGCTGTTCGTCCCCTCGGCCTTCACCGAGAAGCGGCCACGCAACCTGATGCCCTGGCTTTGCGAGACCACTTCGGAGTACGTCGCCTTCAAGCATGCCCAGGTGCCGGACAGCCCGCGCATCCATCGACGTGAGCAATTCCTGATCGATGGCAGGCTGCCGCATCCGGCCTGACCGTTCATCGTATCGCCCTCTACGCGTCATGGTCAGCGGTGTATGTTTCCGGATGGCCAAGCAGGGAGCGCCAGACCATGGATATACGGATAGCCGTCCATCCCAGCGACGATCGTCGCTGGCGCGTGTACCTCAATCAGTTCTTCTACGACTGCAACAGCCGCAGCGCGGCCGAGCGCATTTATGCGCGGGTTTGTGCCGCCGAGCAGCAGGCGATTCAGCTTCCCAGCCCGCCCAAAGTTGCCCGGCCGCAGCGCTTGTTGCGCCGCCAGATTCAGATCGCATGACATTCTCCGGGAATCGGCGTTGGAAGAGGGAGCTTCCGATGCGTGCGTTATCCGGTTGAATACGCGGTTCACCTGAGAATATTTCTTATCCGCCGCCCTGAAACGGGGCGGTCGGCTGCTGCGTGGCGCGCACTTGTGCACAATGCTGACGCACTCTGTCAAGCCCTCGAAACATTGCAGTTGGCCACCTCGTAAATTTCCTTGCGTTTTTTAACTTATTGAAAAATAAGGGAAATTTTGATTGGTGAAAAAATCACCAATCTGTCACCCGGCCCCGGTTCACTGGGGGTATGGGCTGTTTTCAGCAAGTTCTCCACTGAGTTATCCACAGTTTCTGTGGATTGTCCCGAGCGCTTGCTCAGGAGCCTTGTTCCAGGGCCTTTACAGCGGACGAAGCGGCCTGAGGCGGCCGGCTGTTAGACTGGCGCGATCCATTGCCACACCCCGGAGCCCTGCATGCCCCTCGATCTTTCCGCCCTGTTGCTCGGTGCACTCGCCGGATTGCTGCCCATGGCAGCGCTTGCCTGGCGCCTGCAGGCACGGCGGGTGGAGGTGGAGCAGGAGTCGACCCTGCTGCGCGAGCGCCTGGCGACGGCACAACTGGCGCAGGACGGTCTGTCCGCCCAGGCTGAGGCGGATCGCGAGGCCTTCCAGCGCCTGAGCGGCCGGCACGGCGAGCTTTCTGCCGAGGCGGCGGCGTTGCGCCGCGAAGTCGAATTGAGCAAGGAAGAGCGCGCGCGCCTGGGCAATGCCGAGCAAGACTGGCAAGCCGAGCGCGCCGACAAGGAAGTCGAGCTGCGCCGGCTCTCCGCCGAGCATGCGGCACTGTCGGCCGAGTTGCGCGAGCAGCAGGACAATCACCAGCAGCGCCTGGGTGATCTGCAGGCCGCAAAGGACGATCTGCGCGCACAGTTCGCCGAGCTGGCCGGGAAGATCTTCGATGAACGCGAACAGCGCTTCGCCGAGTCCAGCCAGCAGCGGCTCGGGCAGTTGCTCGACCCGCTGAAGGAGCGCATCCAGTCCTTCGAGAAGCGTGTGGAGGAAAGCTATCAGGCCGAGGCTCGTGAGCGTTTCTCGCTGACCAAGGAGCTGGAACGTCTGCAGCAACTGAACCTGCGCCTGGGCGAGGAAGCCACCAACCTGACCCGCGCGCTGAAGGGCCAGAAGACCCAGGGTAACTGGGGAGAACTGGTACTTGAGCGCGTGCTGGAGCATGCCGGCCTGGAGAAGGGCCGCGAATACGAAACTCAGGTCAGCCTGCGCGCGCCGGATGGCGAGCGCTTCCAACCCGACGTGCTGATTCGCCTGCCCGGCGACAAGCAGGTGGTGGTGGACGCCAAGGTCAGCCTGACGGCCTACCAGCAGTTCATCGCCGCCGAAGATGAAGTAATCCGCCAGCAGGCGCTGAAGGCGCATGTGCTGTCGCTGCGCAACCATGTGAAGGGGCTTTCCGGGAAGGATTACCGCCGCCTCGAAGGCCTGCACAGCCTCGACTTCGTGCTGCTGTTCATGCCGATCGAAGCGGCCTTCTCGGCGGCGCTGCAGGCCGAGCCGAACCTGTTCCAGGAAGCCTTCGAGCGCAACATCGTGATCGTCAGCCCGACTACCTTGCTGGCGACGCTGCGAGTGATCGACAGCCTGTGGCGACAGGAGCGGCAGAACCAGAACGCCCGCGAGATCGCCGAGCGCGCCGGGGCGCTGTACGACAAGTTCGTGCTCTTCGTGCAGGACCTGGACGAGATGGGCACTCGCCTGCAACAGCTGGACAAGACATACGCGGCGGCGCGCAACAAGCTCTGCGAAGGGCGCGGCAACCTGATCAGCCGCGCCGAGCAGGTGAAGCTGCTGGGCGCGCGGGCCAGCAAGAACCTGCCGACAGACTGGCTGGAGCGAGCGTTGAGTGATGATGCGCCGTTGGTGGAAGAGGGCGAGTAGCAGCTCTTGTAGGAGCGAGCTTGCTCGCGAAGCCTGATTTCCTGGATGCGCTGATGCAGCCGGCGGCTTCTGTTCGCGAGCAAGAACTGGGCGTCCCCCTCGATCCTACGAAAAGCGCACCCTCAGAACAGCGAGTAGGGCTTGCCTGCCGTCCCATCGGCGAAGCGCCGCAGCCGGAAGGCATGCAGGTCCATGCCGGACTCGCCCTTGTGAATCCACTGGCTCATCAACTGCCCGACGATGGGCCCCATGGCAAAGCCGTGGCCGCAGAACCCGGTGGCGATCAGCAGGCCGGGCACTTCCGGCGGAGCGTCAAGCACCGGGATGCCGTCGGGCAGCACGTCGATCAGGCCAGCCCAGCTTTCCACCACCTTCACGTCGCGCAGCGCTGGGAATGCCCGGGCGAGGTTGTTTTGCGCCTGGAAGACGCGCGAGGTGTTGGCCTTCACCTGTGGATCGCGCTCGCCAAGCACCGGGCCGTTCACGTTGCTTTCCGAACCCGGCAGGCGCTGGCGCAGGTCGTGCAGCAGCGCGCCATTGAGCTTGAACGAGAAGCTCGCGCGGTTGGCCGGCAGGTGCGGCAGGTAGTGCCGGGCGCCGCGCAGATAGTCGAGATTCAGGTCGATATCGGCCTGGGTTTCGTCGGCGAGGTTGAGGCTGCCGTCGGCCCGCTGGCGAAAGCCGATGCCGTGGCCGATGAAGCTCTGCGCGCCTACGTCCGGGCCTGGGCTGGTGCGCGAGACAGTGCAGCGTACGGCCTGTTGCGGCAATGTCAGACCGAGGCTTTGCACCAGGCGCCAGCTGCTCGCGCCGGCGCAGACCAGCAACTGCCGGGTCTTCACGTAGCCGCACTCGGTCTGCACACCGCAGATGGCGCCAGCAGCACGGTCGATGCCGGTGACGCCGCAGCCTTCGACGAACACGGCGCCGCGCTCGATGGCCCGTAGTGCATAACCGGGTGCAACCCGGCGTGGCTCGGCCTGGCCGTCGTTGGCGGTGTAGAGGGCGCCGAGTGCGGGGTCGCTCAACGCCGGCATCCGTTGCACGACTTCTGCGCGGCTCAGCAGTCGGGTACCGAGACCGAAGTTGGCGGCGACTTTCAGCCAGTCCTCGTACTGGTGCTGCTGCTCCGGCGTTTCGGCCAGGTACAGGCAGCCGCCGTGGCGCCATTCCAGCGGCAGTTGCAGTTCTTCTTCCAGGCGTTCCCACAGCGGGATGGCCGCCATCATCAGCGGTACTTCCGCCGGGTCGCGCGCCTGCTGGCGAACGAAGCCCCAGGCGCGGGTGGATTGCTGGCTGGCGAGGCCCGCCTTGTCCAGCACCAGTACGCTCAGGCCAAGGCCGGCCAGCTGCCAGGCGGTGGCGCAGCCCATGATGCCGCTGCCGGCGATGACCACGTCGACCTGCTCCGGCAAACGCTCCACGCGGGAGGATAGGGCGGGGTGAAGGGGGTAGGTTCCCATCGGCATACGGCGGCATCCCTGAGTCGAATAACGGATGCCGCAGTATGCGATTGCTGTGCGCCGCGCATCCACTGCGCGGGCGCGCCGACAGGCCTTTAAGAGGCGCGCGCGGCCCGGCTGGCGGCCGGCGAGCGCGCCAGGTAGTCCAGCGCTTCCTGGGTGTTGGCCTCGTGGTCGGGGTGGTACCAGGGTTTGAAGTAGCGCAGGAAGCTGGTGGCCACCGAGCCGATCTTCGGCAGCACGCCATTGCGCGAACCATCGCGCCAGATGGCGGCGAAGGAGCGCGGTTTGACGATGCTCGGGTCCTGCCGCGACAGGGTGCGGGTGCCGAAGGCGAACAGGTAGATGATCAGCGGCAGCACCACGAACATCCACAGCTGGCGGCTGACGAAGCTGCCGCCCAGGTGCACGTGCAGGTCGTGGGCGACGTTGCGGTGCTCCACCTCTTCGGCGCCGTGCCAGCGGAACAGGTCCAGCAGCACCGGGTCGGCCTTGGCGCGGTCCAGCGCATCGGCCTCCAGAATCCACTTGCCGAGGACGCAGGTGAAGTGCTCCACCGCCGCGACGATGGCGCAGCGCTGGCCGATCCACCAGCGCTTGAGCCAGGCCGTACGATTGAACAGGGTGAGGCCCAGCGGCGTGTCACTGAGCAACTGCTCGAACAGGTAGTCCATGACCCTCACGTAGCGCGTGGTGTCGATGCCATGGTGGCTCAGGTAGCGCTCCAGGGCGCCGTTGTGGGCGCGAGCGTGCATCGCCTCCTGGCGGATGAAGCCCTGCACGTCGTCGCGCAGGCGGCCTTCCTTCACGAAGGGCAGGGCCTTGTTGTACAGCCGGCAGAACCACAGCTCGCCGGCCGGCAGCATCATGTGGATGACGTTGATGGTGTGTGACGCCTCGGCCTCGCCGGGAATCCAGTGCAGGGGCGAATCGCAGTAGTCGAACTGCACCTTGCGTTGCACCAGCTTGTGATGATGGTCGTTCATGGGGATTCTCAGGCAGTCAGGTTGAGGCGGGCGAACAGGCGCGACAGCCAGGGCATGAAGCGCCACTGCAGGGCGCCCAGGTGCACTTCGCTGCCGACCTTCACCACCGGCAGGTTGCGTTCCACCGCGCGGGTGATGCGCTCGCCGACGGTGTCCGGGCTGAGCCGGCGCCGACGGTAGAAACGCTGTACCTTCGCGCGGTGTTTCGCCTGTTGTTCGTCATCCAGGCCGGCGAAGCGCGTGGCCTGGACGATGCCGGTATCGACGAAGCCCGGGCACGCCGCGCTGACACCGATGCCATTGCTCGCCAGCTCCGCGCGCAGGCACTCGCTGAGCATCAGCACCGCCGCCTTGCTGGTGGCGTAGGCCGGGTAGTTGCGCGACGGCGCGAAAGCCACGCCGGAAGCGACGTTGACCAGGTGCCCCGGCTTGCCGCTCTCGACCATCTGCTTGCCGAACAGCCGGCAGCCGTCGATCACGCTCCACAGGTTGATGCGCAGCAGGCGCTCCCATTCTTCCGGGGTGGTCTTGAGCATCGGCCCGGCCATGCCGATGCCGGCATTGCTGACCACCACGTCGGGCACGCCGAGGCTGTTCTTCACCCATTGCGCGAAACGCTCCATGGCCGCGCTGTCGCCCACGTCCACGCAATAGCTGTAGGCGCTGGCGCCCACCGCGCGGGCCAGTTCGGCGCTGCGCTCGGCGGCGGCCGGGTCGATGTCTGCGGCCAGCACGCTGGCGCCGCGTTCGGCGAAGCTCAGCAGGGTCGAGCGGCCAATGCCGCCCCCCGCGCCAGTGACTACCACCAGCTTGCCGGCGAAGGGGCCGGCACCGGGTTTCAGCGCGGCGCGCTGCAGTTCCGGCGTGGCTTCGCCGCCCTCGATGTGGCTGACGAATTCGTCGATCCAGCCGCCCAGCCGGGTCGGCTCGGCGAGCAACTGCCAGTGCCCGGCGCTGACATCGCGACGCCACAGGCGCGGTGCCCACAGCGAGAGTTGCTGGAACAGTTGCTGGCCGACGTAGCGGTCACGGGTCGGCACGATGAGTTGCACCGGCACCTCGGTATGGCGCTTGCGCGGTTTGAAGATCGAAGTGATGAAGTTGGCCCGGTAGAGCTTCACACCATGCTCGCCGTCGCTGGCCTGGTGCGGGTTGGGTGCCGGGTTGCGGATGCCTTCGACCTTGCGCAGGTACTGCGGCCAGGCCTTCGCCGCGCCGAAGCGCCACGACAGCGACGGCAGTAGCGGCAGGTGGAAGTAATAGATGTACCAGGAACTCACCAGTTGACTGAGCATCTGCAGCAGCGCCCGCGGCGTCTTGCGGCGCAGGCGGTCGCGCATCCAGAAGCCGACGTGGTCCAGGCACGGGCCGGAGACGCTGGTGTAGGAGGCGATGCGTGTGCGCAGCTGCGGATCGGTGACGCTCTCCCAGGTCTGGATCGAGCCCCAGTCGTGGGCCACCAGATGCACCGCGCGCTGCGGGCTGACGGCATCGAGCACCGCCTTGAGGTCCTGGCTGAGCAGCTCCAGGCGGTAGTCGCGGGTCTTGCGTGGCTTGTCCGATTCGCCCGCGCCACGCACATCGTAGGCGACCAGTTGGTAGCGCCCGGACAGGCGCCGGATCAGCGGTAGCCAGACTTCATGGTTGTCCGGGTAGCCGTGGACGAACAGGACCATCGGCAGATGCGGCTCACCCCAGCGCCATACCGCGAGGCGCACATTGCCCGATTGCACCTCGAGACGCTCCGGCGTCGGCAGTGCTTTTTCCAGCATCGCGTTCATGCCACTTCCCGCCGCGCCGGGGTGCTGATCAGGCCGCGTGCTATCCAGCGGCGCACGTGGGGCAGGTCGTCGTCCAGCCAGTAGGCGTCGTCTTCGGTGACCACCAGCAGCTCCTCGAACTTGGCCCCCACGCCGCGCACGCCCAGGTGCGGCTCGACCGCCCAGAGGCCGGGTGTCGGGGCATGTTGCGAGCGATCGTTGCTCGACCACAGCGGCGACCAGCCTTCGCGGCGGCCGGTGATCAGGGCGTTCTTCATCAGCGTGGCGATGTTGCGCACACCGAAGCGCGCCAGCGATGGGCCGCTGTTCCGTGCGCCGAGTTTTTCCACGCGGTGGGCCAGCACTTCGAAGGGGTAGGCCTTGTGTCGCGGCAGGGTGCCCTGGCGCTGGCAGAGGCGGTCCACCGACTGGCTGACTTCCGCCAGCGGCAGGCGTTGGCGCACCTGTTCGAGAATCAGGTTGCGGTGCGCCAGCAGGTCGTCCATCAGCCGTTCCACCAGCAGGTTGTGGCCCAGCGCGCCGGAGTAGCCGACGTCGGCGGTGTAGGCGCCCAGGGTTGGTGCGCAGTCGAGGATGAAGGGCATGCCTTCCTCCAGGCGTTGCTTGCCGGGGTAGAAGGCCAGGTTGAAGCCGCCCAGGTGGCGCAGGCCGTCGAAGCCCTTGAACGAGGTACGCGGGCCGAACCAGGCGAAGGGCTGGTGGAACCAGTCGCGCACACCGTGATCGAGCAGCCAGGTCTTCATCAGGGCGGCGGTCTCGCGCTCGCTGATGCCTGGGCGCAGTTCGCCGGCAACGGTTTCGCAGCAGCGGTAGGCCAGTTGCTGAGTCTCGCGGAAGTGCCGCAGGTCTTCGGGGGTCAGGTCTACGGGGTTACGTACCCAGGCGCCTTGGGACATGACTTTCTCCAGGCTGGTTGTTGTTATCGTGACATTGAGCAATGTCATGATCGATGCTGACCCATCGGCGGGCGTTGCGCCATGCCGTGCACGCCGCGCCCTGAGTGTTACCGGGGCGCGGAGCCGCTGACTGCGCGGGTTGTGGGGCGGCGGGAGATTTCCGGCGGGTGCAGTTCCCGTCTTTGGTTGGGCCGCCGGGCTGTGCGGCGGATCACTTTGGGACTCGTGCTTTCGATTGTTCTACAGGCGCAACGGTGACTATCATCCGCGCCATGAGCACACCCCTGAACCTCCTGCAGCGTCTGCTGCAACGCCCGGACGATGCGCCCTCCACGGTGGAGGAAGAGCGCGAGTACACGGTGGATGAGCTGGCCCGCGAGGGCGGCACCACGGTGCGCAACCTGCGCGCGTACCAGGATCGCGGCCTGCTGCCGCCGCCCGAGCGCCGGGGCCGGGCCGGGGTGTACTTCGCCAGCCACCTGCGCCGCCTGCGGCTGATCAACCGCCTGCTGGAGCGCGGCTACAACATCGCCAATATCAAGGAGCTGCTGCAAAGCTGGGAGCATGGCCGCGACCTGGACCATGTGCTCGGCCTCGACGAAGCCATCGTCGGCCCGTGGAACCTGGAGTCCGCCGGCACCATCGAGTTCAGCGAGCTGCAGGCGCTGTTCGGCGACGAGCTGAATGACGCGGTGATCGACCAGGCGCTGGCGCAGGGCCTGTTGGCCTTCGACGGCGAGCGCATCAGTATCCCCAGCCCGCGCCTGTTCAATGCCGGCGTCGAGCTGTACCGCGCCGGCATTCCGCTGGCGGCGCTGCTGGATCATCTGGCGGTGCTGCGCAGCGACACCGAACACCTCGCCGCCGGCATCGTGCGCCTGGTGGTGACCCACCTGGTGGACAAGCCCGGCGCCGACCTGCTGCCCGGCGCGGCAGATCTCGAACGTCTTGCCGAAGTCTTCCAGCGCCTGCGCCCGGTGGCTGAGCAGGTGGTGCTGGTGGAGCTGGCGCGCGGCCTGAAGCGCTCGGCCAACGAGATGCTCGGCGAGCGCGTCGGGGAAATCCTCCGGCGCCTGGAAACGCCGGAGTAACGGCTCAGGTCCGGCCGGCCACCTCGGCCAGTTTGCCGCGCAGCCAGCGCCGCGCCGGGTCGTCTTCGCTGGTCTCCGACCAGATATGCACGAAATCGAAAGGCGCCAGTTTCAGTGGCGGCTCGAAGCTGGCCAGGCCGTGGCTTTCGAGGTCGTCCGGGAGCATCCGCGCGGCAATCGTCAGGACCAGAGCGGTGCCGGCCAGCAGGCTGGGCGCCACGCTGAAATGCGGCACGGTGGCGGCCACCTTGCGCCGCCGGCCGAGCTTTTCCAGATGGCTGTCGATCTCCTCCGCCGGGCTCTGCTGCAGGGCGACTCGCAAGTGCGGGGCGGCGAGGTAATCGTCGAGGTCCAGGTGTTTTCTCCCGCCCAGGGTTTCCCTCGAACACAGGCAGATGAAACGTTCCTCGAACAACTGCTGCACGCGCAGCCCCTCGGGCAGCATTGGGAAGACGCCGAGCGCGCCGTCCAGCTCGCCGCTCGCTACCTGCTCGGCCATGCCCACCCGCGAGGCCTGGCGCACGTCCAGGTGAATACCCGGCGCTTCGCGACGCAGAAGCGGCAGCAGGGTCGGCAGCACCACCCAGGCGCCGTAGTCGGACATGCCCAGGCGCAGCTCAAGTTCGGCGCTGGCCGGGTCGAAATCGTCGCCCAGTACCAGCCGGCGTACGCCGCCGAGGATTTCCCGCAGCGGCCCGGCCAGCTCGAAGGCGCGGCGGGTCAGTTGCATCTGGTTGCCGGCGCGCACCAGCAGCGGGTCGTCGAGCAGGTCGCGCAGACGATTGAGCGCATGGCTGACTGCCGGCTGCGTCATCGCCAGCCTCTCGGCCGCGCGGGAGACGTGGCGCTCGTCCAGCAAGGCATCGAGGATCACCAGGAGGTTGAGGTCGATGCGGCGCAAGTCATGAATCGAGTGCATTTATGCTGTACCGATCATTCATTTCCATGCGTGAGATGGATAGCAGAAGCTGAGTGCATCGACAAGAAACGGAGGAAAGACGATGTCGAAACTGCTTCTTCTGCTGCCTGCCATCGGTGTAGGCGCGTTGGTTGCCCTGCAGGCTGGCAGCAACTCGCTGCTCGGCCGCCAGCTGGGCCACCCGTTGAGTGCCAGCCTGGCTTCGCTGGGGGTCAGCCTGGCGGCGGTGATCGTCGCGCTGCTGGCTTTTCGTGTGCCGCTACCGGCGGCAGCGGGTATTGCCACGACGCCCTGGTGGGGCTGGCTGGGCGGACTGTTCGGCGCAGCGTATCTGACCGTTGCGGTGATGCTCGCGCCGCAGCTGGGTGCGGCGACTTTCCTGGCCTGCGTGGTGGCGGGGCAGATGTTGATGTCGGCGTTGTGCGACCAGTTCGGCTGGGCGGGATTCGCGGTGCGGCGGCTGTCGCCCGAGGGCCTGCTGGCCGTCGGGCTGATCATTGCCGGGGTGGTGTTGTTGCAGTGGCGGGGGAGGGTGGTTTGAAGATGCTTTTGCAGATGGTGCTGGGCGGGTTCGCGAGCAAGGGCTAGGCGCCCCCCTCGTTCCGACAAAAGCGCTCCGGCGCTTGCATTGACTGTAGGAGCGCGCTTGCTCGCGAACCGCCGCCGCTACCAAGGCCCGATCGGGCGGCTTATCGCAAACTCAAATGCCGACTCAACAGCGCCCGCAGCGCTGCCGGTTTCACCGGCTTGGGCAGGAAGTCCAGGCCAGCCGCATGAATCTGCGCCACCAGTTCGGGGCGGGCGTCCGCGCTGATCACCACGCCCGGCACTGGTTCACCCAGGCGGGTGCGCAGCCAGGCCATCAAGTCGGTACCCAGTTCGCCGTCGTCGAGGTGGTAGTCGATCAGCGCCAACTGCGGGCGAGCGTCGCCTTCGAGCAGGGCCTGGCACTCCTCGCGGCTGCGCGCGGTGAGCACGCGGCAGCCCCAGCGGGTCAGCAGGCTGTTCATGCCGGTGAGGATGCTGTCCTCGTTGTCCACGCAGAGCACTTGCGCGCCGTTGAGCTGTTCCGGGGTTTCCACCTTGTGCCCGTTGAGCGGCACGGGGGCCGGCTGGCGGGCGAGCGGCACGCTGACGCTGAACACGCTGCCCTTGCCCGGCCAGGAGCGTACTTCCAGGCGGTGGCCGAGCACCTTGCAGAGCCGGTCGGCGATCGCCAGGCCGAGGCCCAGGCCCTTTTCGGCACGGGTCTGGTGGCTGTCCAGGCGTTTGAATTCCTCGAAGATCACCTGCAATTTATCCGGCGGGATGCCTGGGCCGTGGTCCCAGACTTCCAGGCGCAGGTGCCCGGCCTCGCGGCGCACACCCAGCAGCACGTGGCCCTTGGCGTAGCGGAAGGCGTTGGTGAGGAAGTTCTGCAGCACGCGGCGCAGCAGCTTGATGTCGCTTTCCACGCGCAGCTTGCTGCCGCGTACATGGAAGTCGATACCGTGCTCCTGGGCCAGTACGCGGAATTCCACGCCGAGGGTGTCGTACAGGTTGCTCAGCGGGAAGGCCGCGACGTCGGCGCTGACGCGGCCGCCTTCCAGGCGCGAGATGTCCAGCAGGTCGGTGATCAGGTCTTCCGCCGAGCGCAGCGACGAGTCCAGGTGGCGCACCAGTTCGGTGGCCTCCTCGGGGAGTTTTTCCTGGTGGGCGAGGGCGGCGGAGAACAGCCGCGCGGCGTTCAGCGGCTGCATCAGGTCGTGGCTGACCGCAGCGAGGAAGCGCGACTTCGACTGGTTCGCCGCCTCGGCCGTGCCCTTGGCCTCGGTGAGTGCCTGGTTCAGTTGCGACAGCTCGAAGGTGCGTTCCTGCACGCGCTGCTCCAGGCCTTCGTTGGCGTCCTTCAGGCCCTGTTCGGCGTCACGGTAGTTGGTGATGTCGGTGAAGCTCATGACGAAGCCGCCGCCGGGCATCGGGTTGCCGATCAGTTCGATCACCCGGCCGTTGGGGAACAGCCGCTCGGAGGTGTGCGGCGTGCCCTGGCGCATCCAGTACAGGCGCTTGGCCACGTGCAGGTCCGGGTCGCCCGGCCCGCAGAGGTTGCGCTCGGCGTTGTAGCGGATGATGTCGGCGATCGGGCGGCCGACGTAGATCAGCCCGTCCGGGTACTCGAACAGCTCGATGTAGCGATGGTTCCAGGCCACCAGGCGCAGCGACTGGTCGACCACGCTGATGCCCTGGGTGATGTTCTCGATGGCGCCCTGCAGCAGCGCGCGGTTGAACTGCAGCACTTCGGAGGCTTCGTCGGCGATCTTCACCACGTCCTCCACCTGCATCTCGCGGCCTTCGATGGCGGCCTTCACCACGGCGCGTGCGGAGGAGGCGCCGAGTACCCCGGCGAGCAGGCGTTCGGTGTGGGCGATCCACTCGTCGTTGGCGTTCTGGCTGGGGGTGAAGCCCTTGCCCTGGCGGTAGGCGAAGCGGATGAAGCTCTGCCGCGCACGTTCCTCGCCGACGAAGCGGGCGGCGAGCATCAGCAGGTCTTCCAGCTGCACGGCGAGCATCGAGCGCGAGCTGAGTTTCTGCGAGATTTCCTGGCCGATGAAGCGGCTGGCCTGCCAGTGCTCGGAGACGCGGGTGCGGGAGAACACCGAGACCAGCCCGAACAGCGCGAAGTTGCCGATCAGCGAGAGCAGCACGCCCAGAGTCAGCGGTTCGATGCTCAGGCCGAATGGCCGTCCGGCGAGCCAGGCCAGGCCGGGGAAGGTTTCCAGCGGCCAGCCCAGGCCCTTGGCGATCACCGGCAGCACCAGGGTGTAGGCCCAGAGCAGGGAGCCTGCGGCAAGGCCGGCGAACACGCCGCGGCGATTGGCCTGCTTCCAGTACAGCGCGCCGATCATCGCCGGGCCGAGCTGGGCGATGGCGGCGAAGGCGATCTGGCCGATGGTGGCGAGGCTCGCGGTGGAGCCCAGCAGGCGGTAGCTGACGTAGGCCAGCAGGAGGATCAGCGCGATGCTCACCCGGCGCACGGTCAGCAGCCAGTGGCGGAACACCTCGAAGGGCTGCTCGGCCTCGCCTTTGCGGCGCAGCAACCAGGGCAGCAGCATGTCGTTGGAGACCATGGTGGACAGCGCCACGCTGGCGACGATGACCATGCCGGTGGCCGCCGAGGCGCCGCCGATGAAGGCCAGTAAGGCCAGCGCCGGATGTGACTCGGCCAGCGGCAGGCTGATCACGAAGGAGTCGGGCATCACGCCGGCGGGCAGGTGCATCTGCCCGGCCAGGGCGATGGGCACCACGAACAGCGCGGCCAGCACCAGGTAGATCGGGAACACCCAGCGCGCGAGGTTGAGGTCGCGCGGCTCGATGTTCTCCACCACCAGTACGTGGAACTGGCGCGGCAGGCACATGATCGCGGTCATCGCTACACCGGTCTGCAGCAACATCGCCGGCCAGTGCACGGTCTCCTTCCAGTACTCGGTGAGTTGCGGGGCGACGCGGGCCTTGTCGACCAGGTCGCCGAAGCCGTCGTAGAGGCCGAAGGTGACGAAGATGCCCACGGCGATGAAGGCGGTGAGCTTGACCAGCGACTCGAAGGCAATCGCCAGCACCATGCCGCGGTGGTGCTCGGTGACGTCGAGGTTGCGGGTACCGAAGACAATGGTGAACAGGGCGAGGATCAGCGACACGATCAGTGCCGTGTCCTGGGCGCGGATGCCGGTGGAGTCGGGGCCGGCGCCGATCAGCAGGTTCACGCCGAGGACGATGCCCTTGAGCTGCAGGGCGATGTAGGGCAGCACGCAGACCACGCAGATCAGCGCCACCACCACGGCCAGCGCCTGGGACTTGCCGTAGCGCGCGGCGATGAAGTCAGCGATGGAGGTGATGTTCTCCTGCTTGCTGATCATGATCATCTTCTGCAGCACCCAGGGCGCGAAGAGCATCAGCAGCACGGGGCCGATGTAGATCGGCAGGAACGACCAGAGCTGGTCGGCGGCTTGGCCGACGGCGCCGAAGAAGGTCCAGCTGGTGCAGTAGACCGCCAGCGAGAGACTGTAGACCCAGGCGCGGACACGCGGCGAAAGAGGGGCGCGACGGCGGTCGCCATAGAACGCGATGGCGAACAGGACCGCCATGTAGAGCAGGGCGACCGTTGCGATCAACCCACTGGACAACGACATGCTGACTCCGGAAGTGAACTGGCTCCCCCGCAGGAGCACTCGCAGCAGTTTCGCACCAAAGTCCGGAACTGTCAGACACCTGCTACCAATGTCTCAGTGGCGCTGTGTCGCGCGTCTCACTTGAGGGGAGGGCTGCGTACTGGTAGCTTGCCGGCCTTTTCGCGGTCCGTCCGTCGCACCCGGTTGGGTACGCGGCACTTCATCCGGCCGCTACGCTCTGATGTGAGCGATGATTTCGCGTCGTGTTCCGAGGAGGGCGCCATGTTCAGACCGTTACCCATCACCTTGCAGCGCGGGGCCCTGCGCCTGGAGCCCATGGTGGAGGCCGACGTGCCGGATCTGGTGACGCTGGCGGAACAGAACCGCGACGTCCTGCAGTTCATGAGTGCCCCGGGGCGCCCGGACTGGTACCGCCAGGGCCTGGCCGACCAGCGCGAGGGCCGCGCCCTGCCGCTGGTGGTGCGCCTGGGCAACCAGATCGTCGGCACCACGCGCTTCATGGACTTCCTCCCGGCGCTGCCGGCCTGCGAGATCGGCGCTACCTGGCTGGACCAGGCCCAGCACGGCAGCGGCCTCAACGCCACCATGAAGTACCTGATGCTGCGCCACGCCTTCGACAGCTGGAAGATGGTACGCGTGCAGTTCAAGACCGCCGCCAGCAATGAGCGCTCCCAGCGCGCCATCGAGAAGCTCGGCGCGGTGCGCGAGGGCGTGCTGCGCAACCACCGGCGCCTGGCCGGCGGGCGACTGGACGACACCATCCTCTACAGCATCACCGACCAGGAATGGCCGCAGGTGAAGGCCGCGCTGGAAGCTGGTTTCAACGGCTGAAGGGGCGGTGTAAGGTGATCGACCCGCGCGCTCTGCAGCGCGCGCGGAGCGACATCGAGGCAGGACCATGGCAGAACACCACGCGAACGGCGAACGCACCCGCTTCTGGCGCGCCCAGGAGCTGGGCGGCGTCGAGCTGCTGCACGCGCGTTACATCGAGCAGGTGTTCTCGCCCCACGTCCATGAAGGCTTCGCCTTCGTCATGATCGAGCAGGGCGCGCAGCGCTTCCACCATCGCGGCGCCGAACACTTCGCCCCGGCCGGCAGCGTGGTGCTGATCAACCCCGACGAGGTTCATACCGGTTCCAAGGCCGACGAGGCCGGCTGGCGCTACCGCGGCTTCTACCCGGAGCTGGCGCAGGTCTCCGGCGTGCTGGCGGAGCTGGAACTGGAATCAGGCGGTACGCCGTCCTTCGACGCCAGCGTGGTGTTCGACCCCGAGCTGGTGCAGGCGCTGTTCGCCGCTCACCACTTGCTGGATTCCGACGCCAGCGTGCTGCAGCGCCAGACCTGCTGGCGCGAGGCGCTCCTGCTGCTGTTCCAGCGTCACGCGCGGATTCCCGAGGCACCATCGGCAGGCAATGAGCCTGTGGCCGTGGCTCGCGCCCGCGAGCTGCTCGGCGCGCGGCTGATGGAGCCGCCGTCGCTGGAGGAGCTGGCGGCCGCCGTCGGGCTGTCGCCTTTCCACTTCGCTCGCGTGTTCCGCAAGGCCACCGGCCTGCCGCCCCACGCCTGGCTCAAGCAGCGCCGGCTGGAGCAGGCGCGGGCGCTACTCAAGCAGGGATGCATGCCGGTAAACGTGGCGACGCAGCTGGGCTTCGCTGACCAGAGCCACCTCAGCCGGCAGTTCAAGCAAGCCTATGGCGTCGGTCCTGGCGAATACCGCCAGGCTTGCGCGCGGTCGTTCCGTTCGGCCTGATCTTTGCGCCTTGCTTCCCGCCGATCCACTGCTGCAGCAGGGCTGCTGGCCGGGTGCTGAGTCGGCGATGAGCAGTCGATCGAAATGCCTAAAAGAGAATTCGAGTCAACCGAAATATTTTGTCATTTGCGATACATTTGCATTTACAAAATTTACACCTGACCGTATTTTTCGCCCCCTTCACGAAGTACCCGGGGAGGGAGAAGCATGTCGCACGTTCGTTCGTGGTCGCGCCTGGCGATCGCCGTAGCCCTGGCCACGCCGCTGCAGCCGGCGCAAGCCGAGGAAGAGAGCAAGGAGCTGGAGAGCGTCACCGTCGTCGGTGACTGGCTCGGCGAGGCTGATCAGCAAGTGGTGCAGAACCACCCTGGTGCGCGCACCGTGGTGCGCCGCGAGCAGATGATCGAAGAGGGCGCGCAGAACGTGCGCGACGTGCTGCGCGGCATTCCCGGCGTACAGGTGCAGGACAACAACGGTACCGGCGGCAGCGACGTTTCCCTCAACGTCGGCGTGCGCGGTCTGACTTCGCGCCTGTCACCGCGCTCCACCGTGCTCATCGATGGTGTTCCGGCCGCCGTGGCGCCCTACGGCCAGCCGCAGCTGTCGATGTTCCCGCTGTCGGTCGGCAACCTCGACAGCGTCGACGTCGTGCGTGGCGCTGGCTCCGTACGCTATGGCCCGCAGAACGTCGGCGGGGTGATCAACTTCGTCACCCGGGCGATCCCCAAGGAGTTCTCCGGTGACGTCGGCAGCACCGTGGAAACCGCTTCCCACGGCGGCTGGAAGAAGCTCTACAACGCCTTCCTCGGTGGCACCGCCGACAACGGCATGGGCGCCGCGCTGCTGTATTCCGGCGTTAAAGGCGCGGGCTACCGCGACGGCAACGACGCCACCGACATCGACGACGTGATGTTCAAGACCCACTGGGCGCCCACCGACGTCGACGAATTCTCGGCGAATTTCCATTACTACGATGGCAGCGCCGACATGCCCGGCGGCCTGACCCAGGCGCAATTCGACAAGGACCCGTACCAGTCCGTGCGCGACTACGACAACTTCACTGGCCGTCGCAAGGACTTCTCGCTCAAGTACAAGCGGCAGATCGACGATCTCACCCAGGTCGAAGTGCTGACCTACTACAGCGACAGCTTCCGTGGCAGCACCATCGCCAACCGCGACCTAAAGACCCTGGCGTCCTACCCGCGCGACTACCACACCTTCGGCATCGAGCCGCGCGTGTCGAAGATCTTCATGGTCGGCCCGACCACCCAGGAAGCCAGCATCGGCTACCGCTACCTCAAGGAAGCGATGCACGAGCGCGCCAGCCAGGTCGGTCTGGTCAACAACATCCCGACGCCGATCCCCGGCGCCGATGGCCATACCTACCAGGATCGCACCGGCGGCACCGAAGCGAACTCCATCTACCTCGACGACAAGATCGACGTGGGCAACTGGACCGTCACTCCGGGCATTCGCTTCGAGCGCATCTCCACCGACTGGCATGAGCGCCCGGTGATCGACAACAAGGGCAAACCGGTCCAGGAGAAGAACCGCAGCAAGGACTACAACGAGCCGCTGCCGGCGCTGGCGGTGATGTATCACCTGTCCGATGAGTGGAAGCTGTTCGCCAACTACGAGACCTCCTTCGGCAGCCTGCAGTACTTCCAGCTCGGCCAGGGCGGCAGCGGCAACGACACCGCCAGTGGCCTGCAACCGGAGAAGGCGAAGACCTACGAAGTGGGCACCCGCTACGACAATGGCAGCTGGGGTGGCGAAGTCACGCTGTTCTACATCGACTTTGACGACGAGCTGCAGTACATCAGCAACGACGTGGGCTGGACCAACCTGGGCGCCACCAAGCACCAGGGCATCGAGACCTCGGCGCATTACGACATGGCCGCGCTCGACCCGCTGCTCGCCGGCCTGACCGCGTACGGCACCCTGACCTACACCCGCGCGACCTACGAAGGCGAAATCCCCGGCTTCAAGGGCCGCGACCTGCCTTTGTACTCGCGCCAGGTGGCGACCATCGGCCTGCGCTACGAGCACGACCGCTGGACCTACAACTTCGACGGCTTCGCCCAATCGAAGCAGCGCGCGCCCGGCCCGACCACCAAGTCCAACGGAAGCTTCACCGGCGACTACATCACCGAGCCGACCGCGGACGGCCAGTACGGCGACATTCCCGGCTACATGCTGTGGAACGCCCGCGTGGGCTACGACTTCGGCCCGCAGGCGTCGAACCTGAAGGTGGCCGCTGGGGTGAAGAACCTCTTCGACCAGATGAACTACACCCGCTCCAGCGACAACAACGCCGGTATCTACCTTGGCGAACCGCGCACCTTCTACGTGCAGGGCAGCGTCGGCTTCTGACGTCGCCCCGGCCCATTGAAAAGCCCGTCCCTCGCGACGGGCTTTTTATTGCACGGATTGCGGCATTCGAATGGATTTGTGCGGAAAATGTGGCTTTTCTTCACGCGGTTGCCGTCACATCCATGCTGTCATTCCGGCTCAAGGCCGCTACGCAGGTATACAAGGACGATGTCTCAACACTCGCAATTCGCCCTGCTGGGCACCAAGCGATTCCTGCCCTTCTTCATTACCCAACTGCTGGGTGCGTTCAACGACAACATCTTCAAGCAGTCGCTGATCCTGGCGATCCTCTATCACCTCACCGTCAGCGGTGACCGCAACCTGCTGGTCAACCTCTGCGCGCTGTTGTTCATCCTGCCGTTCTTCCTGTTCTCCGCCCTGGGCGGCCAGTTCGGCGAGAAGTTCAACAAGGACGCGCTGATGCGCGCGCTGAAGCTGGCCGAGATCGTGATCATGGCGGTTGGCGCTGCGGGGTTTGTGTTCGGCAGCCTGCCGCTGCTGTTCCTGGCGCTGTTCGCCATGGGCACTCACTCGGCGCTGTTCGGCCCGGTGAAGTACTCGATCCTGCCGCAGCACCTGCGCGAAGACGAACTGGTGGGCGGTAATGCCCTGGTCGAGATGGGTACCTTCCTAGCCATTCTCTGCGGCACCATCGGTGCGGGCGTGCTGATGTCACGGCAGGACTACGCCGCCGGCGTCGGCATTGCCGTGGTACTGGTGGCGATCTGTGGCTTCCTCGCCAGCCGCAATATCCCGCGCGCGGCGGCGGCGCTGCCGGACCTGAAGGTGGACTGGAACATCTTCCGCCAGTCCTGGGCCATCCTCATGCTCGGCCTGCACCAGCGCCCGGCGGTATCACGTTCGCTGGTGGGCAACTCCTGGTTCTGGTTCCTTGGCGCGGTCTATCTCACCCAGATCCCGACCTACGCCAAGGAGTTGCTGCACGGCGACGAGAGTGTGGTGACGCTGATCCTCACCGTGTTCTCCGTGGGCATCGCGCTGGGTTCGATGCTCTGCGAGAAGCTCTCGGGCAAGAAGGTGGAGATCGGCCTGGTGCCCTTCGGCTCCTTTGGCTTGAGTCTGTTCGGCATTCTGCTCTGGTGGCATTCGGGCGGCTTCCCGCAGGGCGAGCAGCCCTACCACTGGCTGGCGGTACTGGAGCACTCGCAGTCCTGGGCGGTGCTGGCGGATATCCTCGGCATCGGTATCTTCGGCGGCTTCTATATCGTCCCGCTGTACGCGCTGATCCAGGCGCGCACCGAGGAAGACAAGCGTGCGCGGGTCATCGCCGCCAACAACATCCTCAACGCGCTGTTCATGGTGGCCGCGGCGATCGTCTCGATCCTGCTGCTGTCGGTGGCGAAGCTGTCGATCCCCGAGCTGTTCCTCGTGCTCTCGCTGGCAAACGTCGCGGTGAATGTGTACATCTTCAAGATCGTGCCTGAGTTCACCATGCGCTTCCTGGTGTGGCTGTTGACCCACTCGATGTACCGGGTCGACCACCGCAACCTCGAAACCATCCCCGATGAAGGCCCGGCTGTGCTGGTGTGCAACCATGTGTCCTTCGTCGACGCGCTGCTCATCGCTGGCTCCGTGCGTCGACCGGTGCGCTTCGTCATGTACTACAAGATCTTCCGAATCCCGGTACTCAACTTCATCTTCCGCACTGCCGGTGCTGTGCCGATTGCCGGGCGCAATGAGGATGCCGCGACCTATGAGAAGGCGTTTGCCAAGGTCGCCGAGTACCTGCGCGAAGGGGAGCTGGTGTGCATCTTCCCCGAGGGCATGCTGACTCTGGACGGTGAGATGAACGAGTTTCGCAGCGGCGTGGAGCGCATCATCGAGGAGACCCCGGTGCCGGTGATTCCGATGGCGCTGCAGGGATTGTGGGGCAGCTTCTTCAGCCGCGATCCGCAGAAGGGCTTCCTGCGCCGCCTGTGGTCACACGTCTGTCTGGTGGCTGGCCAGCCGGTGGCGCCGGAAGAGGCCAAGCGCCTGATGCTGCAGGAGCAGGTAGCCGAACTGCGAGGCGCCGCTCGCTAGATTTCAACGGCAGCGCAATAGAAAAAGCCCCGGCAATGCCGGGGCTTTTTCGTGGTGCAGGACGAGGATCAGATAACCTGAACTTCGTCAGCCTGCAGGCCCTTCTGGCCTTCCACGACGATGAAGGAGACCTTCTGGCCTTCCTGCAGCGACTTGAAGCCATTGCCCTGGATGGAGCGGAAGTGAACGAATACATCGTTGCCGCTTTCCGGGGTGATGAAGCCGAAGCCTTTAGCGTCGTTGAACCACTTGACGGTGCCGGTCTGACGATTCGACATGGAATTACACCTTGAACTTATTGAAGATTGTTTTGCGGAAAAGGTCCGCGCTCGTCCTGAGTTGCAAGGTGCAGTCGAAGCCGGGTGATGGGGAATGGCCCCATCAGGTCACGAGCCACAGTGACCCTAGCAAACACAGTGGCCCGCAGCATACCGACAAATTTTCGGGAAAGCGACATCCCGCCGGTATCGAGAACCGATACAGCGTCAGTGGCTCAATTTCAGGCCGACCAGTCCGCACAGGATCAGCGCAACGCTGAGCAGGCGTACCGGTGCCATGGACTCGCCGAACAGCACAATACCGACGATGACGGTGCCCACTGCGCCGACGCCGGTCCAGATGGCGTAAGCGGTACCCAGCGGCAGATTGCGCATGGCCAAACCCAGCAGGCCCATGCTGGTGATGATTGCCAGCACGGTCAGCGCGGTCGGTATCGGTCGAGTGAAACCTTCGGTGTACTTCAGGCCGACAGCCCAGGCGACTTCGAACAGGCCGGCGACGAACAGAATGATCCAGGACATGGAGCTCTCCAGACGGTGGATGGTATGGAGGGCCGTCCCCGCTGGAGCACCGGAAGGTGGTGAGGTCGTCCTCACGATGTGCATTATTTTGCACAAAACCGGTGCGCCGGGCAACCCGGCGCCGGTTCGTTGCCCTATAGCGGTGCCTGTTTCCGGACCGATGGCTCGTCGGTCATGCGGCGGAACCAGGTGGAAAGCGCGGCGCCAGAGATATTGTGCCAGACGCTGAACAGCGCGCTGGGCACCGCCGCCAGGGGCGAGAAGTGAGCGCTGGCAAGGGCGGCGCCGAGGCCGGAGTTCTGCATGCCGACTTCCAGCGCCAGCGACTTGCGCTGCGCCAGTGGCAGGCCGAAGACCTTGGCGGTGAAGTAGCCGAGCAGGAAGCCAAAGCCGTTGTGCAGTATCACCACGGCCATGATCAGCAGGCCGGATTCGGCGATCTTCGCCTGGCTGGCGGCGACCACGGCGGCGACGATGATCACGATGGACACCACCGAGATTAGCGGCAGCACGTCCACCACATGACGCACTCGCGCGCCGAGCGCACGCTGGACGACGAGGCCGAGCACGATAGGTACTACGACTACCTGCAGGATCGACCAGAACAACGCGCCGAACGATACCGGCAGCCACGCCGAGGCCAGGAGCCAGATCAGTGCCGGAGTGAGCAGCGGGGCGAGGAGGGTGGTGACGCCGGCAATGGCTACCGACAGCGCCAGGTCGCCGCGCGACAGCCAGGTCATCACGTTGGAGGCGGTGCCGCTGGGGCAGCAGCCAACCAGGATGACGCCCACGGCGATTTCCGCCGGCAGCTGCATCAGCTGACAGAGCAGCCAGGCCATGCCGGGCATGATGACGAAGTGGGCAATCACGCCGAGAGTGACGCGCCATGGGTGGCGGGCGACTTCGGCGAAGTCCTCGACCTTGAGCGTCAGGCCCATGCCGAACATCACCACGCCGAGCATGGGTACGATGGCGACGGTGAGCGGAGTGAAGAGGGTGGGCACGAAGAACGCCAGGAGGGCGAAGAGCAGCACCCAGAGGGCGAAGGTGTTACCCATGAAGCGGCTGAGCAGGATGAGAGCACGCATGGGCCGTCCTTCTATTTATGTGGGCCTGTTTATAGGGCAGGCGCCGCGCGGACGCGGCGCCTGCCAGGGCATCAGATGCCTTCGGGCATCGCCTCGCCGCCGAGCGCTTCGATCAGCGCCGGGATGAACTCGGCGAAGGTCAGCATCATCAGGGTGAAGCTGGCGTCGAGCTGGCCGAGGGCGTCTTCGCCGCCGTCCTGCTCCGCTTTCTCCTGCAGCATGTCTTCAAAGCGCAGGCGCTTGATTGCCACCTTGTCGTCGAGGACAAAGGACAGCTTGTCCGACCAGGCCAGGGACAGTTGGGTGACCAACTTGCCGGCGGTCAGGTGCAGCTGGATTTCCTCGCTGGTCAGGTCCTGGCGCTTGCAGCGCACTACACCGCCATCCTCGTGGGTGTCGCGCAGCTCGCACTCGTCGAGGACGAAGAAGTCGCCGGCGGCTTCCTGGGTCTTCACCCAGTCAGTCAGGGTAGCGGTCGGCGCGGTCTTCACGGTCAGCGGGCGAACTGGCAGCGAGCCCAGTGCTTCGCGCAGGGTGGAGAGCAGGTCTTCGGCCTTCTTCGCGCTGGAGGTATCGACCAGGATCAGGCCAAGGCTCGGGGCGATCGCGGCGAAGGTCGCCGAGCGGCGGATAAAGGCGCGGGGCAGCAGGGTCTGGACGATGTCGTCCTTGAGCTGGTCGCGCTCCTTTTTATAGACCTTGCGCATCTGCGTGGCTTCGATCTCGTCGACCTTCTCCTTGAGCGCGTCACGCACGACGCTGCCGGGGAGGATGCGCTCTTCCTTGCGTGCACTGACCAGGAAGAAGCCTTCGCTGGCATGCACCAGCGGGGCGTCCGGGCCTTTGCCGAAGGGCGCGGAAAAACCGTAGGTCGTCAGTTCCTGGCTGGCGCAGGAGCGCGCCGGCTTGCTGGCCAGGGCCTTCTCCAGGGTATCGGCGTCGATCTGCAGATCCTGGGTGAGGCGGTATACGAGCAGGTTGCGGAACCACATGAGGGGCTAACTCCTGGATGCAAAGGATGCATTATTCCGTTCGGAGCGGTTCAGGCCAACCCCGTTTCGTCATTCATCCTCTTCATCTAAGCCTTTGGAACATCTGAAAATTTTTTTCATTCGGGGGCTTGCCAGGTATCAATGTCCTCCGTAGAATGCGCCCCACTTCGAGACGAAGGGTGATTAGCTCAGCCGGGAGAGCATCTGCCTTACAAGCAGAGGGTCGGCGGTTCGATCCCGTCATCACCCACCACTCGAGGTCCGACGCAGCGGTAGTTCAGTCGGTTAGAATACCGGCCTGTCACGCCGGGGGTCGCGGGTTCGAGTCCCGTCCGCTGCGCCACAATTCAAAGCCCTCAGGTAGCAATGCCTGGGGGCTTTTTTGTTGCCCGCCTTTCTTTGCCTGCGACAGTCTTTCCTGCGAAAGCTTCTCGTCGAAAGTTGCCCGCTTCGATCACAGCGATTCCGTGCTGGCCGTCTGACTTATCCTGTTAATTTTCTTATAAGTTTGCTGTGGGAACTTCTCTCGTGGTGGTGGTTCCTATTGCCCATAGCCACTGGCCACGAGCGCCTGATAAGCTCGCGGCTTCATTACTTCAGCCATGACGGCGCAAAGACAAGGATTCAGCATGAAACAACATCGGTTGGCGGCAGCGATCGCGCTGGTCGGCCTGGTTCTCGCGGGCTGCGACAAACAGGCCGCCGAAGTGGAACTCAAGACTCCTGCGCAGAAAGCTTCCTATGGCATCGGCCTGAACATGGGCAAGAGCCTCGCCCAGGAAGGCATGAATGACCTGGATTCGAAAGCCGTCGCCCTGGGTATTGAAGACGCCGTCGGCAAGCAGAAGCAGAAGCTGACCGACGAAGAGCTGACCGAAGCCTTCACCGCCCTGCAGAAGCGCGCTGAAGAGCAGGTCGCCAAGAAGAACTCCGAAGCCCTGGAAGCCGGCAAGAAATTCCTCGCCGAGAACGGCAAGCGCGACGGTGTGGTCACCACCAAGTCCGGTCTGCAGTACGAAGTCGTGAAGAAGGCCGATGGCGCCCAGCCCAAGGCGACCGACGTCGTCACCGTTCACTACGAAGGCAAGCTGGTCGATGGTACGGTCTTCGACAGCTCCATCCAGCGCGGCAGCCCGATCGATCTACCGGTTGGCGGCGTGATTCCGGGTTGGGTCGAAGCCCTGCAACTGATGCACGTCGGCGAGAAGATCAAGCTGTTCATCCCGAGCGAACTGGCCTACGGCGCTCAGAGCCCGAGCCCGACCATTCCGGCCAACTCGGTCCTGGTGTTCGATCTGGAACTGCTGGCCATCAAGGACCCGAACCAGCCCGAAGCCGAAGCTCCTGCGCCGGCCGCGGAAGCGCCGAAGAAGTAACTGAGTACCCTCGTACCAGAGAAAACGCCCCGTTACCCACGGGGCGTTTTCATTTGTGCAAGGAGCGCTCTGGAACGGCCCGCTGACCGGCGGGTCTGAAAGGGAGTAACCTTGGGGCCGGTGTTACCCTTATGCACATATTTGACGCAGTTGAAGCAATGCCCTCCCCTTGACATTGCCGATCCCTTCGCTTAGCCGCAACTGCATGATTTTTAACGTATTTGTAGGGGTGAACAAAAAATCGCCGATCTGTCTGCAGCCCTCATGGCTCGGGCGTTTTGGCGATATCGTGGGTGGCTTTCAACAGAGTTATCCACAGGAAAGGTGGATAACCTGAACCCGCGCTGTACGAATATTCCTATCGAGGTGAATCGATGAAAAAGCCTCCGGGATTTGACCGCTTCCTGAAGCTCGCCAGCCGCTTTATCGCCGGCGGCCGGATACCCGCGCTGCTGTTTGCTGTCGCGCGCAAGAGTGGCCGGGCGAAGCTGGCCAAGACCGATCTGAAACTGCTGCAGGAGCTGCTGGTGGCCTGGGTGCGCGGCGACTACCGTGGTATCAGCTCTCAGGCGCTGGTCTCCGTAGTGGCGGCGTTGCTGTACTTCCTGTCTCCGGTGGACCTGGTCCCCGACTGGCTGCTGGGTGTTGGCTTCCTCGATGACCTGGCGGTGCTGGCGTGGGTAGTGCGCCGCTGGCAGTCGGAGATCGATGCTTTCAAGCTCTGGCGCGACGGTCAGGGCGTGGAAGTCCGCGAAGCGCTGAAGCAACTGCCGGCGCCGGAATCCGTTCAGCGTCGTTGACGCAGCCGCGCATTCTGCTCGCCGAGCAGGCGCTGGATGGTGCCGTCATCCACCATCATCTGCAGAGTGGCATCCAGGCGCTCGGCGGCGAGCGGTAGCGCCGGCCCGTACGAGCAATGGATGGAATAGCGCTGCACATTGCGGCGGCTGATGGCCACGGGTAGCTCGCGGTGTTGTGCGAGGAGGTACTCCATCGGTCGGCGCATCTCGATCAACGCATCCAGGCGACCGAGTTCGAGCATGTGCAGGCGAGTATCCAGATCACGCACATCGGCGCGTTTCACGCGACCTTCGGCGAAGGCCTGCATCAGCGGAGCGGGGTAGACGTAGCCAAGGCTGGTGCCGAGGCGAATGTCATGCAACTGCGCGAGGTTTTCCACCGGCGGTGCATCCGCCCTCTGGGCCAGGGCGTCTTCTTCCTCGAACAGGCTGGGCGACCAGTGCAGCTTCTCCGGTGCCTTCATCCACTGCGGATTGTTGATGCACAACAAATGAATCGCGCCTTGGGCGAGGGCGGGTTCGGCACGTTTGTCCGGTGTTTCCACGAAGCGAACCTCGAGCCCGAGGCGCTTTCCGACGATTTCGCCCAGATCGCGGATGAAGCCAGGCGCCAATTCATGGTCGATACTTTCTGCGTAGGGCATGCCGTTGCTTGGCGAATAGCCCCAGCGCAGTTCCTCGGCGCTGCACAGGGCGCTGGCCAGGCAGAGGCAGAATGGAAGGAAGCGCTGCAAGTCGGTCCCCATGTCTGGTGGCGAGAGGCGGTGCGCAGTATAGCCGGCACAGGCGCGCATCAGACTGTTAAGATGGCCGCCTGCAAGGAGTGTTGTCATGAACGTTCAAGTCATCATGCGTGACGGCGAAGCGGAGTACGCCGTGGTTCCCTGGGGGGAGTACCAGGCACTGCTGGCAGCCGCCGGCCGAGGTGCCGCCCAGGTCGTCAAACCCGCAGCCGCTCCGACATTCGACGAGAAGCTGGACTGGAAAGCACTGCGCGAAGCCCGTGGCTTCTCCCTGGAAATGCTGGCGCGCTCAGTAGGCATCAGCCCGTCCTACCTGGAACTGATCGAGAACGGCGAACGCGAAGCCAGCGACGCCATCCAGCATGGCCTGCGTCGTGCCCTGGGCACTGGGGAGTCGGCTTCTTGAGCGTGCAGATCAGTCGCAAACATTGGGAAGGCTTGCTCGGCGAGCTGGAAGACGCCCGCCGCCAGCGCCACCTGCTCACCTACCGGGCGCTGATCGAGCGCCTGCAATTGCCGACCCCGGCCATGACCGTGCTGACCGCAGCACTGGAGCACTTGGCGGCTCTGGATGCCCGTGCTGGTCGCCCACTGCGCAGTTCGCTGGTAATCAGCCAGGGTGCCAGCCGTCTGCCGCGCACCGGCTTCTTCGAGCACGTCGAACAGCTCGGGCGTTTCTCCGGTGCGCCGGATGGCCCGGCTGCCGCCGGCTGGCACGCGGCGGAAGTGGCCCGCGTGTTCGAATTCGAGTACCCCGAGGAGCTTTGACGTGGCCAACCCTCGCGAGCTGTTCTGGCGCCTGCGTGCGCGGTTGAGTTACGCCGTGGCACGACGCCTGATGGGGTGGCCGTGGATGGTTCGCCAGCCGCGCTCCTGGGCGTGGATGCAGGGCCAGTTCTCGCGCATGGCTGCTTTGGGTGACGTCGGCGCGCAGAGTTTCTACGGGCACCTGCTGCTGTTCCGCGGGCAGGGGCTTGGTGCTCGCGAGGAGGGCCTGCGTCTGCTGCGTCTGGCCGCTGCGGCGGGTGACCACAAGGCGGCCTATCAGGTGGGTGTGCAATCGCTCAAGGGCGATACTCGTCGTGCGGCCGATGCGCAGGAAGCCATGCGTTATTGGAGCCAAGCCGCCGAGGCGGGCCATCCGTTGGCGGCACGCAAGCTCGGCGAGCTTTATCGCAGCGGCGGCCCCGGTCTCGAGGCCGATGAGGCCCAGGCCGAGCGCTTTGAGGCGCGCGCTCGCCAGTTGGGCCTTTGACTCATTCGGCGGTGAGGATGTGCAGGCTGTAGCCGGGCATGTTCTTCGCGTGGCGCTTGGCCTCCGAGGCCAGCCCGGCCAGTTGACTGGCATCCAGGCGCTGCGCGGCGCCACTCTTCACATGTACCACGCCAATCGACAGCGATAGCAGCGGATATTCTTCGCGCCGCCCCTGGCGGTTGTGCGCAACGAAACAGCCCGCGTCCAGGTGCTCACGGCTGTAGAAGCGTCGGCACTGGCCCTGGAAACCCTCCAGCAGGTGATTGAGCCGCTCGCGCCAGTCCTGTGTTCCCAACACCAGTATGAAGTCGTCCCCGCCGATATGGCCGACGAAGTCCCGAGTCGGGTCCACCCGCTCGCCCAGGCATTGGGCCAGGCACAGCAGGACTTCGTCACCGCGGGCATAGCCGTAGAGGTCGTTGAACGGCTTGAAACTGTCGATATCGACGTAGCAGACCACGGCTTCCCGCCCCTGCTGGAGCAACCGCGCCAGGCATTGCTGGATCGGTACGTTGCCGGGCAGCAAGGTCAGCGGGTTGGCATGGCGCGCCTGGCGGATCTTCAGCTCGGTGATCAGTTTGAGTACGTCGATCACCCGGCCCAAACCCAGGTAGCGGCCATTGAGGGTGATGATGAAATCTTCCTCGATGCGCTGCCGTGCGCGGCTGGTGAGCAGGCGGCTGACCTGCTGCAGCGACTGGCTGCGCTCTACGGCGAGGAAGTCTTCGCTCATCAGCCGGCTGATCGGCTTGCGCGCATACAGCTCCGGGGCGAAGGGCTTGAGCAGGGCGTCTGACAGCGCATGGCGGTGGACGATGCCCACCGGTTGGGCGTGACTGTCCAGCACCGCCAGGGAGTTCAGGTTGGCCTGGGCGCGGAAGGCTTCCAGCACGTCGCCGATGGGCGTGTTGTCGCGGACCGCCGGCTGTTCCAGCAGCAGTGGTTCGAGGTCGGATTGATCCTCGGCGAGCAGCGCGCCGGCGCTGTCCACTTCCGGCAGCAGTGCGCGAGCGTCGCGTGGCGGGGTTTCGCTGGGGCGGCCGAGCAGGTAGCCCTGCACCAGGTCCACGCCCATCTCCGACAGTACCGCCAGCTCCTCCGCAATCTCGATGCCTTCGGCAATCACCTGGGCGCGGGAGGCGTGGGCCATCTTCAGAATCGAGCCGACGAACTCGCGCTTCACTGCATCCAGGTGGATGCCTTCGATGAAGTGGCGGTCGATCTTCACGTAGTCGGGGCGCAGCTCGGACCACAGGCGCAGGCTGGAGTAGCCGGCACCCAAGTCATCCAGGGCAATGGAGAATCCCATGGCGCGGTAGTGGTGCAGCGCGGTGTCGAGGAGGGTGAAGTCCTCGATGGGCGTCTGCTCGGTCAACTCGATCACCACGTCGCTGGGCGAGATGCCGAAGGTCTGCAGCAACTGCAGCGTGCGGCCGGGCTGATGGGTTGGTTCCAGCAGGGATTCCGGGGACACATTGAGGAACAGCTTGCCTTCGAGTTTCAGGTCGCGAAAGCGCGCGCAGGCCTTGCGCCGGCACAGTAGCTCCAGCTGGCTGAGGCGGCCGCTGCTGCGCGCAATGCTGAACAGCGGCAGGGGCGAGTGCAGGGGGCCGCTGGACGGGCCGCGGGTGAGGGCTTCGTAGCCCACCAGACGCCTTTCGGAGAGCGACAGGATGGGTTGGAACAGGCAGTGCAGGTCGCCGTGAGCGAGGATATGGTCCAGCGCGCTCAACTGCTCGGTGACGGTCATGACGGTCATGACGGTTCTCGGTGGCTGTCAAAGCAAAGGGCCGGTTTCCCGGCCCTGTGCATTTCACGACAGCGTCATGACTGTTTGATGATATCCGATCAGTGTTTTGCGACCTGGGAGTCCAGATTCAGGTAGTCGATCAGGATGTGCCCGGACTCGGTGAGGTACGCGTCGTCCTGCGGCTTGGTCTTGTCCTCTTCCGGCAGGGCGTTCTCGTCTTCCTTCTTCAGCTCCTTGAGCGGCTCCTGGCCCTTGGATTTGCGCAGGGCGTTCTCCATGGCCAGTTGACGGTTCTCGATGCTGGTCTGCTGGGCGCGACGCTTGGCCTCGTTGAGGCTGACGGTCTTCTCCTTCATCAGCTCCTGGGCAAGGGCCAGGCGCTCACGGGCGTAGACGAAGTCTGCGTTGTGCTCGGTGCGCGCGTCGTGACGAGTGCGCAACTGGTCGATGAACGGCTTGAACGGATCGGCCTGGGCCTTCAGCACGGGCTTGATGGTGTCCCACGGCATGGAGTCGGGCAGGGCGCTCTCGCCGATTTCCTTGTCGTCGACGATGGACGGGTAGTTGATGTCCGGAATCACGCCCTGGTGCTGGGTGCTCTGGCCGGAGACGCGGTAGAACTTGGCCAGGGTCAGTTTCAGTTCACCGTGGTTGAGCGGCTGGATGGTCTGCACGGTGCCCTTGCCGAAGGTCTGGCCACCGACGATGAGCGCGCGGTGGTAGTCCTGCATGGCGCCAGCGAAGATCTCCGAGGCCGAGGCGGACAGGCGGTTGACCAGTACGGTCATCGGGCCGGTGTAGAAGGCCTTGCCCTCGTCATCGTTGAGCACGTCGACGCGGCCGTCGCTGTTGCGCACCAGCACGGTCGGGCCCTGGTCGATGAACAGGCCGGTCAGCTCGGTGGCTTCCTGCAGGGAGCCGCCGCCGTTGTTGCGCAGGTCGATGACGATGCCGTCGACCTTGTCCTTTTGCAGTTCGGCGATCAGCTTCTTCACGTCGCGGGTGGTGGACTTGTAGTTCGGATCGCCGGCGCGGTAAGCCTTGAAGTCGAGGTAGAACGCCGGCACGTCGATGATGCCCAGCTTGTAGTTCTTGCCTTCGTGTTCAATGGTGATTTCCGACTTCTTCGCCGCCTGGTCTTCCAGCTTCACCGCCTCGCGGGTGATGGTGACGATCTTGCTGGTCTGGTCGTTCGGCGCGTTGGTCGACGGGATCACTTCCAGGCGGACCTGCGAGCCTTTCGGGCCGCGGATCAGCTTGACCACTTCATCCAGACGCCAGCCGACCACGTCGACCATCTCGCCCTTGCCCTGGGCGACGCCGATGATCTTGTCGGAGGTGGCGATCTGCTTGCTCTTCTCGGCGGGGCCGGCGGGTACCAGGCGCACGACTTTCACGTAGTCGTTGTCGCTCTGCAGTACAGCGCCGATGCCTTCCAGCGAGAGGCTCATGTTGATGTCGAAGTTCTCCGCGCTGTCCGGAGACAGGTACTGGGTGTGCGGATCGTAGGTCTGGGCGAAGGCGTTGATGTAGGCCTGGAAGATGTCTTCGCTGCGGGTCTGCTCCAGGCGCATCAGCTGGTTCTTGTAGCGCTTGGTCAGTTGTTCCTGGATGGCCTTGTTGTCCTTGCCGGCGATCTTCAGGCGCAGGACTTCGTCCTTCACCTTCTTGCGCCACAGGTCGTCGAGCGCGGCGCTGTCTTTTGCCCAGGGTGATTTCTCGCGATCGATTTCCAGCGATTCGTCAGCCTTGAAGTCCATCTTGTCGACGCCCTTGTTCAGGGTGGCCAGGGCAAAATCCAGGCGCTCCTTGAGGCGGTCGAGATGACGCTTGTAGATGGTGAAGCCCGGTTCCAATTCGCCGCTTTTCAGGAAGTCGTCGAACTGGGTACGCCAAGGCGCGAACTGGTCGATGTCGGCGGCGGTGAAGTACATGCGCGCCGGGTCGAGCGTCTTCAGGTAGCTGTCGTAGATTTTCGCCGAGCGCTCGTCGTTCAGCGGCGGCTTGTTGTAGTGATGGCGCTTGAGCAACTCAACGATGTTGAGGCTGGCGATCACCTGATCACGGTCGGGCTGCAGGCCATCCCAGACGTTCGGGCTGGTGGTCGCCGCGAACGAGGAAAAGGCGGTGGCGCCGAGGATGAACAACAGGGCGGTACGGGGCAAAAATCGCTTCATGCTGATTCGACTGATCGCGGAGTTATGACGCATATTAGGCCTTAATTGGCGGCGCCGGGTTCAATCGCAGGTGAATTCGGCGCGAAGAAAGGGCCCGACCTTACGGATCGGGCCCTGCAAGGTCACTATGGAGGCAGCGTGAACGCATTGCAAGGCATCGAAGGGCGAGTGGAGTGGGGTGAGCGCGCGAACCCGACTTGCGCACAGGGACAGATCCGAATTCAGGTCGCCGCGGCGGGACTCAACCGTGCCGACCTGCTGCAAGTGGCCGGTCTTTACCCGCCACCACCGGGGGCGAGCGACATCATCGGCCTGGAATGTTCCGGGGTGGTGACCGAGGTCGGCGCCGGTAGTACCTGGCAGGTGGGTGACCGCGTTTGCGCCCTGCTGGCCGGTGGCGGCATGGCTGAGGAAGTGGTGGTCGATGGGCGTCATGCCTTGCCGGTACCCGCCGGCCTGAGCCTGGCCGAAGCCGCTGCGCTGCCCGAGGTGTACGCCACCGCGTGGTTGAACCTGTTCATGCTCGGTGCACTGCAGCCGGGCGAGAAGGTGCTGTTGCACGCAGGCGCCAGCGGCGTCGGCTCGGCGGGTATCCAGCTGTGCAAGGCCTTCGGCAGCCCGTGCTGGGTCAGCGTCGGTTCGGCCGACCGTCTCGCGTACTGCGAGGGTCTGGGTGCAGAAGGCGGCGCCCTGCGCGGCGAGAGCCTCGAATCGCTTCGGGATTTCGCTCCCTTCGATGTGATCCTCGATCCGGTGGGCGCGAACTACGCCAAGCTGGATCTGGAAATCCTTGGCCGTGACGGGCGATGGGTGGTTATCGGTCTGATGGGTGGTCGCAAGGCTGAACTGGACTTGGCGTTGCTGCTGGGCAAGCGTATCCAACTGATCGGTTCGACCCTGCGTTCGCGCGATGCTGACTTCAAGGCACAGCTGATCGCCGAGCTGGGGCAGCAGGTCTGGCCATTGTTCGAAACTGGCAAGCTGAGCCCGCAACTGGAGCGCACCTTCCCGGTGCGCGAAGCGCAGAGCGCGTTCGATGCGCTGGCGAGCAACCAGGTGCAGGGCAAAGTGGTGGTACTGATCGACGAAAGCCTGAGCTGATCGGGCACTTGGCGCAGGGGGTGCAGCCATGAGCGAGACAGGGATGTCGCAAACCAGAGCCGGCAATGCTGCCGGTCTCTGGTCACTGCCTGAGTGGCTCAACACGCCATTGAGGCTGCTGATGATCTTTCTCGGGGGTGCGACGGGCGCGTTGGGCATGGCCCTGAGCATGCTCTCGATGCCGGTCGGAGCGGTGTGGATCGTCCCCGGTCTGCTGCTCGGCTTCGTGGCCATCTACCAGTCCATCTTCGTGCATGAATTCGGGCACTTCCTGGGCGCGCGCCTGGGCGGTATGACGGTGATGCGCCTGCGCGTCGGTCGCTGGGATTTCCGCATGCAGCGCCAGGGCTGGACATTCAGCCGGCAGCCGAAACACCCGCAGAAACTCGCCGGCTATGTGATGGCCTTCGCCGACCCGCGTGGTCCCTGGCGGCGCCAGCATGTCTGGTTCAATGCCGGTGGTCCGTTGGCGAACCTGGTCGTGGCCGTGTTCGCGGGGCTGGTTTCGCTGGCGCTGGCAGATGGTCCTGCACAGGGGGGCCTGCTCGCGGTGGCCGCGACCAATGCCTGCATGGGGATCGCCAATCTGTTGCCGGTGCAGGGCAAGCTCAAGCAGGTCAGCGACGGCTTGTGGATGCTGCGCTGGTGGCGGGGGATGGATGCGGAACATCCGCAATTGGCTTTCGCTCGTTTGATGGGGCTGTCCTGCTCGGGGCTGTGTGCGGACCAGATGCCCGAAGCGGACCTGGAGTTGCTCGAATCCCAGGAGTCGCCGATGCCGCTGGTGGCGCTATCCATCCGTCTACGCGCACTGCAGATCCAGGGGCGCTGGCAGGAGGCCGCCGCCTTGGATGCTGCTTTCCAGGTTCAGCGCAACGCTCTTCCTGAGGCGCTGCAAACGGTGC
Organism: Pseudomonas sp.; assembly: GCF_002796985.1. GTDB lineage: Bacteria > Pseudomonadota > Gammaproteobacteria > Pseudomonadales > Pseudomonadaceae > Pseudomonas. The sequence goes on from NZ_PEKX01000007.1 coordinate 656,098, forward strand.
TTTACGACATGCTCCGGTTGATCGGCGCCGAGCTGGCGTTCGCCCAGGCCGTTGCCTCCCGGAGTGCGCTCGGGTTGTTCGACGAGTTGCTGCCGCAGCGCCTGAAACGCGAATACGCGAGCATCTGGGCGCGCTGCCTGGCGATGCGCGCTGCAGACGCAGGAGATCAACAGGCGTTTCGCCAGCAGCTCAATCGGGCGGTGGCCTCCGCGCGGCTGTCACCGGACCTGTCCCAGGAGACGGAAGAGCTTCGTATACAGAAGTATCTGCTGGAGATGTTGCCGGCTTGACGGTTCAGGCAGGCCGGCATGCCGGGCTCACTTCCAGTTCAGGACGTCCCAGCCCATCTTCTGCGCGTGCTCCAGCAGCACCGGGTCGGCATTCACCACATGCGGCTTGCCCACCAGCTTGAGCAGCGGCAGGTCGTTGCGCGAGTCGGAGTAGAAGTGCGCCTCGGCCAGCGGGCTGTCGTCGCCTTCGAGCAGGTCGAGCAGGCGCAGCACCTTGCCTTCGCGGTAGGTCAGCACGCCGACGGTGCGGCCGGTGTAGTGGCCGTTGACCACCTCCAGATCGATGGCCAGCACCTCGTCGATGCCGATGCGTTCGGCGATGGGTTTGACCAGGTGCACGCCCGAGGCAGAGATCACCAGCGGGCGGTCGCCGGCCTCGCGATGGCGGGCGAGGGTGGTGCAGGCGTCGCTGTGGATCAGCGGCTCGATCACGTCCTCGACGAAGGTTTCCACTTCCCGTTCGATCTCATCCACGCTGCGCCCGGCCATCGGCTCCAGGGCGAAGGCCATGTAGTCCTCCATGGGCAGTTTGCCCTGCGCGTACTGCGCCATCAGTTCGGCGTCGCGCTTGAGGAACGACTCCGCATCCACCCAGCCGAGATCGGCCATGCGCTGGCTCCACAGGCTCGCGCAGTCGCCGTCGATCAGGGTGTCGTCGAGGTCGAATATCACCAGGGCCATCAGGCCACCTCCCGAATGCTTTCAATGTCGATTTGCAGGCCGAGCTGGGTGCCGGCCGGGTACAGGCGCTCGGCGCTGCGATTGAGGACGTCCACGGTCAGCTCGACGCCGCTGGCGTCGACCCGGTAACGAATCACGTTGCCCAGCAGGCTGTGGGAGAGTACCCGAACCGGGATGCCCTCGCCCGGCTCCATGCTCAGGCGCAGGGACTCGGGGCGGATCGCCACCTGCTGCTTGAAGGGACGGTCCAGCAGCCTGGTCGCCTGGGCTGCTTCGAGCAGGTTGTAGTTGCCGATGAAACCGGCGGCGAAGGCGTTTTCCGGAGCGGTGTAGAGCGTCTCGGCGTCGCCGCTCTGGACGATGCGCCCGGCGTTCATCAGCACGATGCGGTCGGACAGCGTCAGGGCTTCTTCCTGGTCGTGGGTGACGAACACCGTGGTCAGTTTCAGTTCCTGCTGGATACGGCGGATCTGCTCGCGCAGGTGCTTGCGGATGCGCGCGTCCAGCGCCGACAGCGGCTCGTCGAGCAGCAGCAGGCGCGGGCGGGTGACCAGCGAACGGGCCAGGGCGACGCGCTGGCACTGGCCGCCGGACAACTGGTGTGGATAGCGCGCGGCCAGCGGGCCGAGCTCGACCATCTCCAGCGCCTCGCGCACGCGCTGCGCGGACTCCGCTGCGGGCACCTTCTGCATGCGCAAGCCGAAGGCGACGTTCTGCTCGACGGTCATGTTGGGGAACAGTGCATAGCTCTGGAACACCATGGCGATACCGCGCTTTTGCGGGCTTTTCGGCACGATGTCTTCGTCGTCCAGCAGGATGCGCCCGCTGTCCACCGCGGTGAGACCGGCGATGCAGCGTAGCAGGGTGGATTTGCCGCAGCCGCTGGGGCCGAGCAGGGTGACGAACTCGCCACGCTCGGCGGCGAAGTCGATGTCCTGGAAGACCGTGGTGCTGCCGAAGCTCTTGTTCAGTGTCTCGACGCTGAGGAAGCTCATGTCTTGTCCATCTCTTTGTTATCAGAGCCCAACCGATTTGCTGCCCAGGTGAGCAGCAGGACGAAGAGGAAATAGGAGACCACCACCGCGCTGGTGTAGTGGCCACTGCTGTTGCGCATGTTGTTGAGGAACACCTGCAGCGTCTCGTAGCGGGTGCCCACCAGCAGGTTGGCGAAGACGAACTCGCCGATGAGGAAGGAGAACGACAGGAACAGCGCCACCATCAGGCCCTTGCGCAGGTTCGGCAGCACCACCAGCAGGGCGGCCTGCCAGGTGCTGGCGCCGAGCAGGTGGGCGGCGTCCATCAGATCGTGCAGGTTGATCGCCTGCAGGTTGTTGCTGATCGCCCGGTACATGAAGGGCAGGGCGATGGTGAAGTAGCAGCCGATGAGTATCCACGGCGTACCGACGATGGGCACCGGGCCCGAGGCGTAGAGCTGCAGCAGGCCAACCGACGACACCACTGGAGGCACCGCGAAGGGCAGCAGGATCAGCACGTTCATCAGCGCGTCCAGGCGCGGGAAGTAGTAGTGGATGACGAACATCAGCGGCAGCACCAGCACCACGCTGAGGATCAGCGCGCCGAAGCACACCAGCAGCGATTGGCCGAAAGCGACGAGGAAGCGCGGGTCGCTCCAGAGGGTCAGGAACCACTTCAGGGTCAGCCCGTCCGGCAGCACGCTGGCGCTCCACGAAGTGGCCAGCGAATAGAGCAGGGTGGCGGCCAGCGGCACAAGCAGGATCAGGAACAGCGCATAGACCACCACGCGGTGGTACAGCGGGCTAGCGTTTCTCGACATGGTAGCTCCGGCGCAGCAGCCACTGGTGGGCCAGGGTGATGATGGTCATCAGGCCGACCAGCACCATCGCCAGCGCACTGGCCATGTTCGGGTCGAGGAACACGTCGCCCGACACCAGCCCGGCGATTCGGATCGGCACAACGTTGAAGTTGCCGGTAGTCAGCGAGTAGACCGTGGCGTAGGCGCCCAGCGCGTTGGCCAGCAGGATGACGAAGGTGCCCAGCAGCGCCGGCGTCAGTACCGGGATGCCGATGTGCCGCCAGAAGGCCCACTGGCTGGCGCCCAGCAGCGCGGCAGATTCGCGCCAGTCCTCGCGCAGGGCGTCGAAGGCCGGGTAGAGCAGCATCACGCCCAGGGGAATCTGGAAGTAGGTGTAGAGGATGATCAGGCCAGTCTTCGAGTAGAGGTTGAAGTCCTGGATCAGCCCGGCCTGCTTGAGCAGCAGGGTAATGGCGCCGTTGAAACCGAGGATGATGATGAAGGCGAAGGCCAGCGGCACCCCGGCGAAGTTGCTGGTCATGTTGGCAAAGGCCATCACGAAGTCGCGCAGCCTGCTATCCACCTGGCGCAGCGAGTAGCTGCCGAGCACGGCGATCAGCAGGCCGATCAGGCTCGACCACAGCGAGATTTCCAGGCTGTAGCGGATTGCCTGCAGATAGAACGGCGAGCCGAAGATCTCGCTGAAGTTGGCCAGGCCCCAGCCGTCGCCGGTGCGCACGCTGTTGATCATCACCCACAGCAGCGGTGCCAACTGGAACGCGAAGAAGAACAGCGCGAAGGGCAGCAGGCAGAGCAGGGCGAAGAGTTTCCCGGTGTTCGATCTCATGCCTTGAGCAGCTCCCGGCAGACCGGCTTGTCGTGGGCGGCGCCGAGTATCTCGCACAGCGTGCCGCAGAGTTCGACCTGGCGCGGGCGCGCCTGGTCATCGAGGCTGAACGCCTCGCCGAAGACGAACAGCGGCACTTCGCGCTCCTCGGGGAGGATGCCGCCGTGGCTGCGGTCGTCGTTCATGCCGTGGTCAGCGGTGACCATCACCTGGTAGCCGGCGGCCAGCCACTGGTGCAGGTACTCGGAAAGGATGATGTCGGCGTGCCGCGCGCTGTTGCGGTACTGCGGCGTGCCCAGGCCGTGCTTGTGGCCGGCGTCGTCGATGTTCATCGGGTGCACCAGCAGGCAGTTCGGTGCGTGCCGGCGGCGCAGCGACTCGGCGTCGGTGAACAGGTGTGAGTCGGGGTAGTGGTCTGTCCAGTAGAAGTGGCCGTGCTGGATCGGCAGGGATTGGTCGTCGGTATGACGGTCGCGCGCCGGGTCGAAGGGCGTGCGGTTGTACAGCTCGCTGACCCAGTTGTACGCCGCGGCGGCAGTCGTCAGGCCGGCATCGCGGGCGTAGTGGAACAGGCTGCGCTGGTTGGACAGGCGTGACACGTCGTTGTGCAGGATGCCGCTGTCGATGGGACGCACGCCGGTGAGGATACATTCGTACAGCGGGCGCGACAGCGAGGGGAGTTCGCATTCGAGTCGGTAGAGCTGGCCGCGGCCGGCATTGCACAGGGCCTGCAGGTGGCCCATGCAGTCATGGGCGACGCTGTAGTTGAGGCCGTCGAGGACGACCAGGATGACGTCGTGGCGCATGGGGCGGGGCCTTTGTCGAAGCACGGCCGCCCCGGCGCGAACCGGGGCGGCTGGGCGTCATTGCATGTTGATGATGACGTTTTCCTGCCACATCCGCGGTAGGCGCTTGGAGGTCTCTTCCCAGGCCTTGGGGTCCTTGATCGGCTGGGCCTTGGCGTACTGCTCGTTGGGCAGCAGCTTGGCTTTCACCTCGGCGGGCAGGGTCAGGTGCTCGGCGCGGATCGGGCGTGCGTTGCCCTTGGCCAGGTTGATCTGCCCGGCGTCGCTGAAGATGTATTCACGCGCCAGCTTGGCGGCGTTCGGGTTCTTCGCATACTTGTTGATGATGGTGGTGTAGCCGGAGATCACCGAGCCGTCGGAAGGAATCAGCACCTCGAAGCGCGACGGGTCGATCTGGTCGCGGTAGCTCAGGCCGTTGAAGTCCCAGACGATGCCGACTTCCACTTCACCCTTCTCCAGGGTGTTGATCACCGGGTTGGTCAGCGACAGGCGGCCCTGCTTGGCCAACTGGGCGAAGAACTCCAGGCCGGGCTTGATGTTCTTCTCGTCGCCGCCGTTGGCGATGGAAGCGGACAGCACGCCGTTGACGGCCTGGGCGGCGGTGCTGACGTCACCGATGGTGACCTTGTACTTGCCCTTGAGCAGATCGGCCCAGCTGTGCGGAACGTCCTTCACCAACTGCTTGTTGACGATGAAAGCGATGGTGCCGGTGTAGGCGAGCGCCCAGTGGCCGTCCTTGTCCTTGGCCCAATCCGGCACCTGGTCCCAGGTGCTGGGCTTGTAGGGCTGGCTGACATCCTGCTGTACGGCAATGGGACCGAAGGCGGCGCCGACGTCGCCGATGTCGGCGCTGGCGTTTTCCTTCTCGGCCTTGAACTTGGCCAGCTCCTGGGCCGAGCTCATGTCGGTGTCCATGTGCTTGAGGCCGTACTTGCTTTCCAGGTCCTTCCAGGTGTCCTTCCAGTTCGCCCAGCTGTCGGGCATGCCCACGCTGTTGACCTGGCCTTCCTTGCGGGCGGCGGCTTCCAGCGATTGCAGATCGGCGGTGGCCGCCATGGCGAGGCCGCTGCCAAAGGCAATGGCCGATCCCAGCAATGAAGCAAGCAAGCGTTTCATTCGGTGCTCCTTCGGATGAAGTTCGGTGTTTTCAAGCGTGGTCTAGATCAGCAAGACGCAGGCCAATCTATGCAGGGCGGATGACAGTTTGATGTACGCCCCAGGCGCGCCGGCCCGGCCTTGAGCTGCCGGCGGGTCGTAGGGGAAAAGCGTAGACCATCGCCAACGCCTTGATCCGCCTGGTCTACGCTGGTGTCGTTAACTGGCATGGGCGCTGCTTGCAAAGGCATTGTCACGGGACGGTCATCGGGCTTTCCTAGGATGACCGCACCCCGCAAGGGGAAGGAAATGCCCTGTTCTGGGGCTGGACTAGTCCAAAAGAGGGAATCGAATGCGCGATACGGCGCTACCCACGGTCACGGCGATCTGCCGCGCACTCATCGAACAGATCGACAGCGGCCTGCTCAGCGCCGGCGGCAAGCTGCCGGCTGAACGCAAGCTGAGCGAACTGTTCGACACCACGCGGATCACCCTGCGCGAGGCACTGGGGCAACTGGAGGCGCAGGGGCTGATCTACCGCGAGGAACGCCGCGGCTGGTTCGTCTCGCCGCCGCGCCTGCTGTACAACCCGCTGGTGCGCAGCCACTACCACGCGATGGTGGAAGGGCAGGGGCGGGTGCCGGCGACCGAGGTGCTGTCGGCGCGGCAGATTCCTGCCAGCGCGGCGATCTGCGAACTGCTGGAGCTGCCGGCGCTGTCCAGCGTCTACCAGATTCGCCGGGTGCGGCGGATCGACGGGCGGTTGGTGCTCTATGTCGAGCATTACCTCAACCCGGCGTACTTCCCCGGGATTCTCGACAGCGACCTGACCTGTTCACTCACTGAGCTGTATGCCAGCCGCTATGACATCCGCTACGGCCGCGTGCGCTTCGACATGGTGCCCACCGCCCTGCATGGTGAGGCGGCCAGCGTACTGCGCGTCGCCGAGGGCAGCCCGGCGCTGCGCATCACCCGCATCAACGGCGACCAGCATGGGCGCATCATCGATTGCGACCTGGAGTTCTGGCGGCACGATGCGATTCATGTGAGCGTGGAAGTGCCGGATTGAGCCGCTACCGCTGAACCCGACGTATAGGAGCGAGCTTGCTCGCGAACAGCCCAACGACGTCACTGCCGGTTTACACCCTCTCCCTAACCCTCTCCTTTCAGGGAGAGGGCGTATCAGGCAACTCCGACGCTTCACGATTCGCGAGCAAGCTCGCTCCTACGAAAAACACATTCCCCTTCACCGATCCGGATTCCATTCCGGATAGGCCGGAATCCCTTCCTGTGCCAGCCAGGGGCGGTCATGGGATACCCAGATATGCCGCGCCGGCCGCACGCCCGGGTCGTCGTCAAGGCTGGCCACGCGGACGATGACGTGAGGCTGGCCGTCGCGCTCGGCGATCAACTGCGTTCCACAGCGCGGGCAGAACTTGCGCAGCTTGCCGGGCGACGACTCATACGCCGCCACCTTGTCCGCGCCGCGGGTCCAGCGGAAGTGCTCGCGCATCACCCCGGCGGTGCTGGCGAAGGCCGCCGCGTGGGCCTTCTGGCAGGTTCGGCAGTGACAGTGGCCGATCGGCATGTCCAGGCCATCGATCTCATAGCCGATATCGCCGCACAGGCAGCTTCCGTTGAAGGGCATGGCGGGCTCTCCTCGAAGACTCTCCAGAATGACTCTTCACAAAAAAAAGCCCGGCGGGTGCCGGGCGTTCGGGTCAGGGCAGGTCGGCGCTGTCGTAGAAGGCGCTGAGTACCTTGGCCAGGTAGTGCAGGTCCTGGCTGCCGGCCAGCTCGCGGATGGAGTGCATGGCGAAGGTCGGCAGGCCGATGTCCACGGTGCGCACGCCGATCTGGCTGGCGGTGATCGGGCCGATGGTGGAGCCGCAACCCATGTCGCTACGGGTCACGAAGCTCTGCACCGGCACTTCGTTTTCCAGGCACAGGTGGCGGAAGAAACCGGCAGTCTCGCTGCTGGTGGCGTAGCGCTGGTTGCTGTTGATCTTGATCACCGGGCCGCCGTTGAGCTTGGGGCCATGGTTGCCGTCGTGCTTGTCGGCGTAGTTCGGGTGCACGCCGTGGGCGTTGTCGGCGGAGACCAGCAGCGAGCGCTGAACGGTGCGGGTGAAGGCATCGCCCTCGGGCAGCACGCGGCGCAACACCTGCTCCAGGAACGGGCCGTCGGCGCCACAGGCGGAGCAGGAGCCGACTTCTTCGTGGTCGGTGCAGACCAGCACGCCGCTCTGCTCATCGTTGCTGCCCAGCAGGGCCTGCAGGCCGGCGAAGCAGGACAGCAGATTGTCCAGGCGGGCGCCGGCGATGAACGCCTGGTCCAGGCCGATCACGGCGGCGCGCTGGGTGTCGTAGAAACTCAGCTCGTAGTCAAGAACGGCGTCGGCGGTGATGCCGTGCTCCAGCTGCAACTGTTCGCCGAGCAGGTCGCGGAAGTCACGGGTCGTGCCAGCGGCGACCTGGGCGAGGATCGGTGGCAATTCGGTCTGCGCGTTGATTGACCAGCCCATGTTCGCTTCGCGGTTGAGGTGGATCGCCAGGTTCGGGATCACCGCGATAGGCGCCCGGAAGTCGATCAGCTTGCTCTCGACCTTGCCGGCCAGGCGGAAGGTGACGCGGCCGGCCAGGGACAGGTCGCGGTCGAACCAGGGGGCGAACAGCGCACCGCCGTAGACTTCGACACCCAGCTGCCAGTAGCCGTTGCGCACCAGCTCGGGGTTGGGCTTGACGCGCAGGCACGGGCTGTCAGTGTGTGCGCCGACCAGGCGCAGGCCGTTCTCCAGCAGCGGCGCGGTGCCGAGCTTGAAGGCGATCAGCGAGGAGTCGTTGCGGGTGACGTAGTAGCGGCCACCGGCTTCGGTGCGCCACGCGTCGCGCTCGTCCAGGCGCTGGTAGCCAGCCTCTTCGAGGCGGCGGGCGAGGGCCTGGGTGGCGTGGAAGGGGGTGGGGGAGGCCGCGAGGAAATCGATCAGGCCCTGGTTGAGTTCTGTACGCATGGGTAACTCCGGACAGCGAATGGCCGGAAGTTTAACGTAAATGCGCGAATCCGCGGCCCGTTCAGGCGCGCCATTGCGCGCCCGCGCAGAAGCCCTTGTAGGAGCGAGCTTGCTCGCGAATGGATTCAGCCGGCGACATTGGTGCCGGGAGGTTCGCGAGCAAGCTCGCTCCTACAACAGCCGAAGGCGTCAGAACGGCGCAGGAGACTCGAAGCGCAGGCGCTCGCCGGTCTGCGGGTGGGTCAGACTGAGCATGCAGGCGTGCAGGCACAGGCGGTCGCGCAGTTCCAGCGCTTCACCTTCGGCATACAGGCGATCGCCAAGCAGCGGATGGCCGATGCTCAGCATGTGCACGCGCAGTTGGTGCGAGCGGCCGGTGATCGGCGTGAGCTCGACTCGGCTCCAGTTGCCGTGGCGCTCCATGACGCGCCAGAAGGTCAGCGCGTGGCGGCCCTGTTCGAAGTCCACCACATGGCGCGGCTTGGTCGGCGGGTCGTAGCGCAGCGGTGCTTCGATACGGCCGCTGTCCAGTTCCGGCTCGCCCCAGCACAAAGCGGCGTAGGCCTTCTCGGTCTCGCGGTCGTGGAACTGGCGGGACAGCTCGCGGTGGCTGTCGGCGTCGCGGGCCAGCACGATCAGGCCGGAGGTTTCCCAGTCCAGGCGGTGGACGATGCGCGCTTCCGGGTAGCCGTTTTCCTGCAGGCGGGTGATCAGGCAGTCCTTGTTGTCGTCCGCGCGACCGGGCACGGAGAGCAGCAGGGTGGGCTTGTTCACCACCAGCAGGGCGGCATCCTCATGGACGAATTCGATCTGGGAAAGCGGCATGGAAACTCGTGCGCCATTGCGCGAAAAGTGAGAGACAGAAACGCCTGCGGCGGCCAAGGCCGCCGCAGGTTCACCACCGCCGTATCAACGTTCCGGCAGGGTGATGTTGAGTTCCAGGATCGAACAGCTGCCCTGGTTGGCCAGCTCGACCTGAATCTGCTCCTGGTCGATGGGCACATATTTGCGAATCACTTCCAGCAGGTCTTTCTGCAGCTGCGGAAGGTAATCCGGTTGCGAACGGTTGCCGCGCTCATGGGCGACGATGATCTGGAGTCTTTCTTTCGCGATGGAGGCGCTGTTTTGCGGCTTCCGGCTGCGGAAGAAATCTAAAAGGCTCATTCACGTCCTCCGAACAGTCGTTGCAGGAATCCTTTCTTCTGCACGTCGAGGAAACGGTGGGGCATTTCTTTGCCCAGCAGTCGCTCGACGGCGTCGCTGTACGCCTGGCCGGCATCGCTTTCTTCGTCGAGGATGACCGGTACGCCCTGGTTGGATGCCTTGAGCACCGCCTGGGATTCCGGGATCACGCCGAGCAGACGGATGGCCAGGATTTCCTCGACGTCCTCGACGCCGAGCATTTCGCCCTTGGTGACGCGCTCCGGGTTGTAGCGGGTCAGCAACAGGTGTTCCTTGATCGCGCCTTCGCCTTTCTCGGCGCGGGCGGACTTGCTCGCCAGCAGGCCGAGCATGCGGTCGGAGTCACGGACCGAGGAAACTTCCGGGTTGGTCACGACAATCGCCTCGTCGGCGTAGTACATGGCCAGGTGGGCACCTTTCTCGATGCCGGCCGGGGAGTCGCAGATGACATAGTCGAAGGACTGCTTGAGCTCTTCGATGACCTTGCCGACGCCTTCCTGGGTGAGAGCGTCCTTGTCGCGGGTCTGGCTGGCGGCCAGCACGAACAGGTTCTCGAGGCGCTTGTCCTTGATCAGGGCCTGGGTCAGGGTCGCTTCGCCGTTGATGACGTTGACGAAGTCGTAAACCACGCGGCGTTCGCAGCCCATGATCAGGTCGAGGTTACGCAGGCCTACGTCGAAGTCGACGATGACGGTCTTGTGGCCGCGCAGGGCCAGGCCGGTGCCGATGGCTGCGCTGGTGGTGGTTTTACCGACGCCACCCTTACCGGAAGTGACTACGAGGATCTTGGCCAAGGTGATTCACCCCAAAGAAAAAACGAAGAATTCTGGTCACTTAATTTCGCGGCAGTATCCGTTAAAGGCGGGTGATGTTCAACACGTCACCCGACAGGCTGACATGCACCGCCTGCCCCCATTGCGGACTGCGCCGAAGGTCTTCGGCGACCTTGTAATTACCCGCGATGGACACGAGTTCCGCGGCCAGTTGCTGGCAGAAAATCCGTGCGCTGGTATCGCCCTTGACGCCGGCCAGGGCGCGACCACGCATGGGACCGTACACATGGATGTTGCCGTCGGCGAGAAGTTCCGCACCCGGGCTGACCGGGGCGAGCACAATCAGGTCGCCACCGGCGGCGTAGATCTGCACGCCGCCGCGTACCGGGGTGGTGACCAGCTTGGTCGGCCGGACGACCGGTACCGGTGGCTCGGCAGGCTTTTCCGGAACAGCTTCCGGCGCGGCGTCCTGTTGGGCGGCTTCCTGCGCTTCGGCGGTTGGCTCGGCGCTCGCCTCGGCCGGCGCCTCGTGCTTGGTCTCGGCGGGCTGCTCAGCCGGTTTCTCGGCCTGCACGCCAGCGCCGGCGGCCTGCTCGACCACCTTCTCAGAGAGTTTCTCGCCACGCGGGCGGCGCACCGGCGCGGCGCCGGTCACCTGCGGGACGGCGTCCTTGGCCTCGACCACGCGCTCGCGAGAGGAGCCGGACGGCGGCAGCACCGGGATGTCGAACATGGTGGCCAGGCGGATGTCTTCTTCGCGGCTGGCGCGGATGGCCAGGGTGCGCAGGCCATGGCGGCGGCAGATGTCCAGCACGCCTTGCAGGTCGAGCTGGCCTTCGCCGTCGGGCAGTTTGTCCAGCGCCAGCACCAGCGGGGTGTCGCGGAAGAAATTGGGCGCCTGGGCGACCTTCTGGGCGAGCTGGCGATCCAGGCGCGGCAGGTCATTGTGGGCCAGTTCCAGAACGGTGACGGCCAGCATGCTGCCCTTGAGCTGGAATACGGGATCGTGGTCGAGAAGGTCAGCTTGGCTCATGGTCGGACTGCGTCATCAAATGGGTTGGACTTATAGCGGACCGCCCCGGTAGCCGCAAGCGTGGCCGATGGCTAGGCCACACAGGAAGCGCCGCGCGTGTCGGCAAGGTAGAATGTCGGGCTTCGATCGTGACCGGAAAGTTCCATGGACCGCCCCACCTTTCGCCGTGAGTTCCTCCATCCCCGCCACTGGCCGCTCTGGCTCGGCCTTGGCGTGCTGTGGCTGGTGGTCCAGTTGCCCTACCCGGCGTTGCTCGGCCTGGGACGCGCCCTGGGCGCGTTGATGTACCGCGCGGTGGGGAGTCGCCGGGCGATTGCTGCACGCAACCTGGAGTTGTGCTTCCCGGAGCTGTCCGCTGCCGAGCGCAAGCGCCTGCTCAAGGAAAACTTCGCCTCCACTGGCATCGCCTTCTTCGAGATGGCCATGAGTTGGTGGTGGCCGAAGGCGCGCCTGGCCAGGCTTGCCCACATCGAGGGCATCGAGCATCTGAAGAAGGCCGAGGCTGAAGGCAAGGGCGTGATCCTCATGGCCATGCACTTCACCACCCTGGAGATCGGCGCGGCGCTGCTGGGCCAGGTACAGACCATCGATGGCATGTACCGCGAACACGACAACCCGGTGTTCGATTTCGTCCAGCGTACTGGCCGCGAGCGACACAACGCCGACGCCACCGCCATCGAGCGCGAAGACGTACGCGCCATGCTCAAGGTGCTGCGCGCCGGACGGGCCATCTGGTATGCGCCGGACCAGGACTACGGCGCCAAGCAGAGCCTGTTCGTGCCGCTGTTCGGCATCCAGGCCGCCACCGTCACCGCCACCACCAAGTTCGCCCGCCTGGGCCGTGCGCTGGTGCTGCCGTTCACCCAGTCGCGCCTGGCCGATGGTTCCGGCTACCGCCTGACCATCCACCCGCCGCTGGAAGACTTCCCCGGCGAGAGTGAAGAGGCCGACTGCATCCGCATCAACCAGTGGGTGGAGAGCGAGATCCGCCGCCAGCCCGAGCAGTACCTCTGGGCGCACCGCCGCTTCAAGAGCCGCCCCGAGGGCGAGCCCAAGCTCTACGACAAGAAGAAGTAGTGCGTTGGCGGGCTACGCTGGAATCGACGAGATAAGGACTTCTGCCGTGACCGACTCCGCCACTCCCCCAGATTGTCCTGCCGTTACGGGTCTGATCCTCTCCGGCGGCGGCGCGCGGGCGGCTTATCAGGTCGGTGTGCTGGCCGCCATCGCCGAGCTGCTGCCCGAGGGCGCCGAGAATCCCTTCCCGGTGATCGTGGGTACTTCCGCCGGCGCCATCAACGCCGTCGGGTTGGCCTGCGGGGCGTTGTCCTTCTCTGGCGCGGTGGAGCGCCTGACGCAGGTCTGGAAGGGCTTTCGCACCGGCCAGGTGTACCGCGCCGACTGGCCCGGCGTGTTCAGCCAGGCCTTCAAGTTCCTCGGTCATAGTCTGCTGGGGCTGGGCAAGCGCGAGCCGGTAGCGCTGCTGGACAGCACGCCACTGCGCTACCTCCTCGAACGGGAACTGGACCTGTCAGGTATCGCTGCCGCCGTGCGTCGCCGCAACTTGCGCGCCGTGGCGGTCACTGCCTTCGGTTATGAATCCGGTCAGGCGGTGACCTTTTACCAGGGCCGCGCCACCATCGATCCCTGGCTGCGCCACCGCCGCATCGGTGTGCCGACGCGGCTGCAGATCGAGCACCTGCTCGCCAGCTCGGCGATCCCGCTGTTGTTCCGCCCGGTGAAGATCCTTCGCGAGTACTTCGGTGACGGCGCGGTGCGCCAGCAGGCGCCGATCAGCCCGGCGCTGCACCTGGGCGCCAACCGCGTGCTGGTGATTGGCGTGAGCGGTAACCCCACGGTCGGCAGCGCCAACGAACAAGTGGCCAATTATCGGACGGGCCAGCCGCCGAGCCTGGCCCAGGTGGGCGTTCATCTGCTGAACAGCACCTTTATCGACAGTCTGGAAGGCGACATCGAGTTGCTGCACCGCATCAACTTCCTCAGCTCGCTGGTGCCCGAAGAGGCGCGCCGGGCGACGCTGGGGCTGGCGCCGGTGGATGTATTGCTGATTTCACCGAGCAGGCCGCTGGACGAGATCGCCGCGCAGTACCGCCACGAATTGCCACGGGCATTGCGCCTGTTCCTGCATGGGCCGGGCGCAACCAAGGCTAGCGGGGCGGGAGTGCTCAGCTACCTGTTGTTCGAGCCGGGTTATTGCAATGCGTTGATCGAACTGGGCTATCACGATGCCATGGAAAAGCGCGCGGAGATCGCGCGCTTTCTGGGGATGGAGGACTGGTCGCTGTAGGCCGGTCAATTACTGGGTTTCCGTGAGCGTAGGAGCGGACTCTGTCCGCGATTGACTCCCGGCGCGAAGCGGACCTATCGCGGACGGAGTCCGCTCCTGCACCAGCCTGTCTTTGTGCGTATGAGTCAAACCGCGAACACCCCATCGCGGTAATCACGCAGGGCCTGCTCGATTTCCTCTCGGCTGTTCATCACGAACGGGCCGTACTGCACGATCGGCTCATCGAGCGGCTTGCCGGCCAGCAGCAGGACGCGCGCGCCCTGATCGCTGGAGAGCCGGATCTCATCGCCCTGGCCCAGGCGCACCAGGCGGTTGGTGGCGACGGTCTCGTCGCCGCGCTCCCCCGGCACCTGCAGCGAACCTTCGTAGACGTACAGCATCACCCGATGGCCCGCCGGAATGCGCGGAGCCACGGAAGTGCCGGCCGGCAGCACCAGGTCGTAGTAGTGCGGCTCGGTACCGGGGCGCTGCACGGCGCCGTCGATAGCGGTCTCTCCGTCGTCGAAGCGCCCGGCGATCACGGTCACGCCCACACCTTGCGCGGTGGTCACGCGCGGCACGTCCTCGGGTTCGATGTCGCGGTAGCCGGCCGGGGACAGCTTGTCTTTCGCCGGCAGGTTCAGCCACAGCTGGAAGCCGCGCATGGCACCTTCCACCTGCTCGGGCATCTCGCTGTGGATGATGCCGTGGGCGGCGGTCATCCACTGCACGCCGCCGGGCTTGAGCAGGCCACGATTGCCCAGGTGGTCTTCGTGGCGCATGCGCCCTTCGAGCATGTAGGTGACGGTCTCGAAGCCGCGGTGCGGGTGGGCGGGGAAGCCGGCGATGTAGTCGTCGGGGTTCTGCGTGTCGAACTGGTCGAGCATCAGGAACGGATCGAAGCGCTCGATGCCGGGGCCGCCGATCACGCGGGTCAGGCGCACACCGGCGCCGTCGGAGGCTGGGTGGCCGATGTGCTGGTCGATCACGGTACGTAGACGGGTCATAGGAACCTCCTTGATCTGTGAATGGAGAGCATCCTATTCCCAATTGATGGATTAATGGTTGCGGTTTTTTCGACTTATATATCGAATAATCTGATTGTTTAAGGAAAGAAAACGCCGCCCGAGGGCGGCGTTTCCTGGGTCACTCCTGGATCTGCAGGTGTCGGGCTTCGGTGTAGAAGTAGCGCAGCTTCTCGTACTCGAAGGGAGAGTTCATCTGCCCGTAGCGGAAGCTGTTGCTGTAGCGCTTGTCGATGATTTCCAGGACCGGCAGCTCCCAGTATTCGCGGCTCAGGTCGGAGTAGTTCAGGTAGTTCACTTCGCGGGCAGCGACGAAGTCGGTGACCAGCCCGCCGGTGTCGCGCAGGTTGGAGGGGCCGAGGATGGGCAGCATCAGGTACGGCCCATCCGGCACGCCCCAGTAGCCCAGGGTTTGACCGAAGTCCTCGCTGATCTTCGGCAGGCCCATGGCGGTGGCCGGGTCCCACAGGCCGCCGATGCCGAGAATGGTGTTGAACAGCAGCCGCGCAGTGCTGTTGGCGGCGCGCTCGGGCTTGAGCTGGGCGACGCTGTTGAGCAGGGTCGACACTTCGCCCAGGTTGCTGAAGAAGTTGCTCACGCCGGTGCGCACGAAGTGCGGGGTCACGTACTGGTAGCCGTTCACGACGGGCAGGAATACCCATTCATCGAAGCGGTAGTTGAAGTGGTAGACCCGACGGTTCCACGACTCCCAGGGGTCATAGACGGTGAGGGCATCGATGGTGGCGCGTTCGAATTCGCGCTGATCCAGGCCGGGATTGAACTTCAGTACATCCAGCGGGTGCTTGAAGCCGTCTTCGTCCGGTGCCGTGTCGAATTTGCTGGTGGCGGGTGGCTGTACCGGTTGCGGCGTCTCGGCCTGGGCGTAGCCGCAGGCGAGCAGAAAGGCGAGGGTCCAGGAATGGCGAAATGGCATGGAGTCAGTTCCCTGTCTGCGCGGTGGCGATGCCTGCGGCCGAGGCATCCTGTCCCTTGAAGAAGCCCAGCATGTCCTGGGCGTTCACGCGGTAGTTGAGGTTGCCGCAGTGGCCGCCGCGCGGGTAAAGCGTCAGGCGGTCGCCGAAGGTGCTGCGCAGGAAGCCGATGTCACCCGGGCCGAGGATGACGTCGTCGGCGTTGTGCATCACGGCGATCTTCGGGCTGTCGTGCAGGTAGTCCTTCAGGGCGTACAGGCTGACCTGCTGGATCAGCTGCGGCAGGCTGCCGCCGTCGTACTTGGCGCGCCACAGTGGCATCAACTGGTCGGTCATGTAGCACTCGAAGTCGCACTGCATGGCGCGCTTGAAGAAGGGCGTCAGGCTGGTGCCTTCGGTGATCGGGTACTTGGGCGGGGTGATCAGGCCGCGGCGGTTGATCAGGTCGGAAGTGAAGGCGATGTCGGCGGACGAGAAGCGGAACACCGCGCCGATCAGCATGGCCATTTCTTCGTTGGACAGGTGCTGCTTGGACTGCTGCAGGTCGAAGAGGAAAGCGTCGTTGAGGTCGACGTAGCCCTTCTGCTTGAAGTAGCGGGTCAGCTTGGACAGCACCACCTGGTAGAAGGTGTTGGTGTCGTTGATGCCCTTGACCTCGGTCTGCACCATCTTGTCCAGGTTGCTCACCGAGGTGTAGAGGTTCACCGGTGGGTTGAGCAGCAGCACGCGCTTGAAGTTGAAGCTGCGGCGGGTCTCGTCGAGCTTGCTGACGAAGGCCGCATGCAGCGCGCCGAGGCTGTAGCCGGTCAGGTAGTAGTCGCTGATGGGCAGGTCCGGATGCTGCGCGCGCACGGCCTGCATTACCCGGTAGAGATCATCGGCGTCGTCGGGTGTGTAACCGGGGGTGGCGACCTGGGAGGCGCCGACCATGAAGTCCCAGCTGGTCGGCGAGGACAATTGCACGACGTGGTAACCGGCGCTGTAGAACAGGCGCTTGAGGTATTCCGGGGTGCTGCTGGAGTAGTGCGCGCCGGTGCCGGCGATGATGAAGACCAGTGGCGCTTCGTGATCCTGGCGGGCCAGGCGGTAGTGCAGCTTTTTCACCGGCCAGAAGTTGCTCGGCAGCTCGTGCTCGCGCTCGGGGCGCAACTTGAGCGCGTAGTCCGACTGGCGGATGTCGTCGTCCGTCGGCAACTCCGGGCGCAGCTCGGGTGGGGTGGTGGCGATGGTCGCCTCGAACGGGTTGACCAATGGATAGCCGTAGCTGGCCTGGTCCACATCGCGGGCGGAAGCGGGCCCGGCGAGTCCCAGTGCGAGGCTGCCGATCAGGGCGGCCACGCGGCGTAGAAGTATCATGGTTCGGAGTCCTTTCAAGAGGAGGCCAACTCTAGGGTGAGCGCGCATTAAGACCAGCACATTTCCCACAAGTGCGATGCTCGTTTCAGCCCTTGCGTGCCAAGTCACGCAGGGCGTCACCGGTCAGACGATAGACGGTCCACTCGTCTTGCGGGCACGCACCCAGGCTGCGGTAGAAGCCAATGGCCGGTTCGTTCCAGTCCAGTACCGACCACTCCAGGCGTCCGCAGTGGCGTTCTACCGCCAGCTTCGCCAGTTCGCTGAGCAGCGCCTTGCCCAGGCCGGCGCCACGGGCGGCGGGGCGTACATAGAGGTCTTCGAGGTAGATACCCGGTTGGCTTAGCCAGGTGGAGTAGTTGTGGAAGAACAGCGCGAAACCTTGCGGCGCGCCGTCCACCTCGCCGATCAGCACCTCGGCGTAGGGGCGCGGGCCGAACAGGTGGTCGTGCATGCGCTGGGCATCGGCTTTCACTTCGTCGAGCAGCTTTTCGTAGTCGGCCAGTTCGCGGATGAGGTCGAGGATCAGCGGGATGTCGTCGGGGACGGCAGGGCGCAGGGTGACGCGAGGCATGGGGCGTTCCTTGGAGAGCGGGGGCGTCCGAGCATGCCCAATGCGCCGCGTCTCTGGCAACAGGCGCTTCAGTAACGCTCCAGGCTTTCCAGCCAGATCAGCTCGCAGGCGCCGGCACCGGTGTCATCGCGGGTCAGCGAGCTGACCCAGCGCCAGCCGTCGTCGCCTTCCACGCGTACCAGCTTGCCGGACAGGCGAATGTGCTCGCCGGCGCTGACCTGGGCCAGGGCGCGCGCCACGCTGTCGTTGGCCGGGATCATGTGCATGTTGGCGGCATGGGTTTCCAGCTCGCGGCGGGGAATCGGCAGCTTGTCGGCATGCCAGTAGAACCAGCGGTTGCCCTGGCTGATGCGGATATCGGCCAGCACCTTCGGATCGTCCATCGGCCCCCAGCCAAGCGCCAGGTCGGTGGGCGACAGCTCGGCCTCGCGACCCAGGTGGTAATCCTCGCGGCCGAGCACGCGTGCCTCGATAGTGAAGTCCTGCAGCGGATAGATCGAATAGCGCTCGACGCGGAAGCCACCGTCGGGCTGGGCCTGGCTGTGCTGCTGCGGTGCCTGGGGCTGGTCGGTCGGCCACAGCCACCAGAAGCTGGTGGCCACGCAGGCCAGCAGGAACAGGGTCGATCGCTTCATCGAAGGCTCCGTTGGTGGGCGAAGTTTAGCCAGGGATCGCCCCCCCTTGCATCGCTCTTGGCGCTGGTTATGCTGGGCGCCGAATTCCCGCCTGCCCGGAGTAGTGGCGCCATGTCCCGTCGTTTACCCGTGATTCTCCTGCTGCTCGCCCTGGCGCTCTGGCTGGCGGCCAGCTATGGCCTGCGTTTCGGGCTGATGGAGGATGGTCGCTGGGTTGGCCTCTGCGCCGACGAAGCCACGCGCTGGGAGTGCGGCGTGCGCTCGCAGTTGGGCTGGGCGATCCACTTCGGGGTGTTCGGCAAGCTGGCGCTGGGGCTTTCGCTGCTGGCCTTCTTCGTGCCCCGCCAGGCGGGGTGGTGGCTGGCGGTGCTGGCGATGCTGTTCACCTTGCCGGCGTTGGTGCTGTACAACGCCGGGCTCGCAGTGTTCGCGGTGGTGCTGGCCGGGCTGCGCCTGGTGCGCGCACAGTCCCGCTGAGTCAAGTCGTCCGGGATGCGGGGCGCAGCCCCCGCAACAGCGCGCCGAGCAGGAGCAGGCTTACGGCCGCCCAGCCCAGCGCCTGCAGGTTGCTCAGCCCTTCCAGCGCCAGTTGTGCGGGAATTCCGACGGCGATGATCAGCGCCAGTAGCAGCGTTTCTCGACGTGGTGCCGCAACCGGCCGGCACAGGTAGACCAGCGCCGGGAACAGCAGGGCCGCGCTGGGGAAGCTGCGGTAGCGCGCATCGAAGACCAGCCCGAGCATCAGCACCGCGCCGGCGAATCCGGCGGCGGCCAGCCACAGGCCGGCGCGCTTCTCCAGCGCATTGAACGCTTTTGCCCTCCAGCCTGCGCGAGCCGACAGGGCGAGGCTGATGTGCAGCAGCACCAGCAGGTTGAGGCCGACCAGTGCCGCTGCCCAAAGCCACTCACCCCAGAAGCGGCTGGTAATCACCGACAGCTCCAGCCAAAGGCCGATGCAGCCGGCCCCCAGCGCACCGGCCAAGGGCAGCAGGAGGGCGTTGCGGGTAGAGGCGGGACGGCCGCCCACCAGCAGCCCGCCGAGCAGGATCACGCCGGACAGGCCCAGCCACAGCGGCCAGCTCGGCAGATTACTGATCGGCCCGGCGAGCACGCCTTTCTCCTCGCGGTCGGCGCTGAACAGGCCCCAGTAGCCGCCCACCGCGCCTTCGCTCTGGCGCTTCCACGGCTGGTCGAAGGCCTCGATCAGGTTGTAATGCCAGCCATGCTCCTCGGCCATGTGCACGAAGCCACGGATGAAGCGCGCCTCGTTGACCCGGCTGGGCAGGGCGGTCTCGCGCTGGCGGCCTTCGCTGGGCCAGCCGGTCTCGCCGATGAGGATATCCTTGGGGGCGAACTCGCGGCCGAAGTCCTCGCGGATCTTCGCCACGTGGGCGAGGGCATCGTCGATGCCGCGCGGGTTGTCTTCCCAGTAGGGCAGCAGGTGGATGGTGATGAAGTCCACCGCCGGGGCGATCTCCGGGTGCTGGTGCCAGAACTCCCAGACATCGGCGTAGGTCACCGGCTGGCGCACCTGGGCCTTCACCTTGTGGATAAGTCCGGCCAGGTAGTGCCCGGTGACTTCCTTGCGCAGCAGGGTCTCGTTGCCGACGATCACTGCCTGCACCACGTCCGGATAGTCGTTGGCGGCCTTGATCAGAGCCTGGACTTCACGCTCGGTATCCACCGGGTTGGCGTTGACCCAGGCGCCGAGCATCAACTTCAGGCCATGCTTGCGGGCCAGCGCCGGAATACCTTCCAGGCCGGTCATGGAATAGGTGCGCACGCAGTCGAACCGCGTCGCCAGCAGGGCGAGGTCGGCGTCCATCTGCTCCGGGCGCAGGACGAAAGGCTGGTCGAAGGGCGACTGGTCCTTGGCAAACGGGCTGTAGGACGCGCACTGCAGCTTGTGCGTGGGCGTGGCCGCGTCGGGCAGGACTACCGGTTTGCCCAGGCCGTACCAGAGCCCGCAGAGGGCCATCAGGGCGAGCAGCAGGGCGAGGCAATAGGGGCGAAGCGGAAAGCGCGAGAACTGTGGCATGGGGGCACGCGAGCCGTGGCGAGGCGCGCATCTTAGCAACGCCGCCGACCGCCGTCAGTGCCCGCGCGTGGCACTCAGGCGTGGCGATGAATCCAGTGGTGCGTCGGTGCCGAATCGCCTGCGGCGTTGCCCTCGATGCGCTTCCAGAACTTCTCGTGGAAGTGGAAGCCCACCGCGTTGCACAGCGGCTCGACCACCGCCACCAGGCCGCCCACGGCGATGCTGCCGGTCAGCGCGTAGGCGACGCTGAAGGCGATCACGAAGTGCATCAGGGTGAAAGTGACGGTCTTGAGCATGGTAGCGAGCCTCCAGTCGAGAATGATTCTCCGTTGCTGAAAGGCTACTGCGCAGGAGCGCGGCCGGGTAATCGAGCCTCTGTATGGCGGCGATAGGCCGGCAGTGCCGTCGTATAGGGAATGGCGCGGTCGTGGATGGACGGGTTCTGTCGTGGATCGGACCGTTTGGCGTCGCTCTCAGAGCAGTTCGCCAGCAGCGTGCGCCGATCATGAAGGGGCGGCCAAGACCGCGAACTGCGCCGGGCTCGCCCGGACGCGCCAATAAAATCACGGGGAGAAAACCATGCGAATGATGCGACGCCTGATGGGCCTGGGCGCAGGGCTGGTGCTGTCGGCGGCTGCCGGGCTGGCCGGTGCGGCGGCCAAGCCGGAAATCACCATCGGTTACGTGGACGGCTGGTCGGACAGCGTAGCGACCACCCATGTCGCCGCCGAGATCATGCGCGAGAAACTCGGCTACCAGGTCAAGCTGATGCCGGTCGCCGCCGGGATCATGTGGCAGGGCGTGGCGCGCGGCAAGCTCGACGCCATGCTCTCGGCCTGGCTGCCGGTCACTCACGGCGCCTACTACGAGAAGATGAAGGACAAGGTGGTCAACCTGGGCGTGAACTACCCGGGCGCGAAGATCGGCCTGATTGTCCCCGACTACGTGAAAGCCAACAGCATCGAGGACCTCAAGGCGCAGAAGGACGATTTCGGCGGTCGCATCGTCGGCATCGACGCTGGCGCCGGGGTGATGCTCAAGACCGACCAGGCGATCAAGGACTACGGCCTGGACTACAAGCTGGTGGCGAGTTCCGGCAGCGGCATGATCTCGGAGCTGACCCGCGCGGAGAACGACAAGAAGGCCGTGGCGGTGACCGGCTGGATTCCGCACTGGATGTTCGCCAAGTGGAAGCTGAAGTTCCTCGAAGACCCGAAAAAGGTCTACGGCGACGAGGAACACGTGGACAGCGTGGCCAACCCGGCACTGGAGAAGAAGGCACCGGAAGTCTGGGCCTTCCTGAAGAAGTTCCAGTGGAAGGACGGCCAGGAAATCGGCGAAGTCATGCTTGCCGTGCAGAATGGCGAGAAGCCGGAGGTGGCCGCCAAGAAGTGGGTCGAGGCGCATCCGGACCGGGTGAAGGAGTGGCTGTGATCGCCTAGAGCGTACCCTCGCGCGACACAGAAAAATCCCCCGCGAACCGAAAGGTTTGCGGGGGATTTTTTTATGCGGACGTGTCTATTCCGGGCTTGTTCGAAAATCCTGGCCAAGCGCTACGACTAAAGTCGTCTGGAGCGCTTGCGGCGGACACATAAATTAGAGATCGACGACATCCGCGTCATCCCCGCTGTGAGGACAACAACAAAATGAACGACAGCATCTACCAGCGGATTGATACCAATCCGCGCTTCAAAGAGCTGGTGGCCAAGCGCGAGCGCTTCGCCTGGCTGCTCTCCCTGATCATGTTGAGCCTGTACGTGCTCTTCATCCTGGTCATCGCCTTCCAGCCGCAGTTGCTCGGCGCGAAGATCAGTGCCGACTCGTCCGTCACCTGGGGCATCCCCATCGGTGTCGGGCTGATCCTCTCGGCCTTCGTGCTCACCGGCATCTACGTGCGCCGCGCCAACGGCGAATTCGATCGCATGAATCAGGAAATCCTCAAGGAGGCCCAGCAATGAAAGGCCGAATTTCTGCGGCCCTCGCGTTGGCCGCTTTCGCTCCTGCACTCTGGGCTGACGCCCTCACCGGCGAGGTGCAGCGCCAGCCGCTGAACGTCTCCGCCATCGTCATGTTCGTCGCCTTCGTTGGCCTGACCCTGTGCATCACCTACTGGGCCTCCAAACGCAGCAAATCCGCCGCTGACTTCTACACCGCTGGCGGCAGCATCACCGGCTTCCAGAACGGTCTGGCGATCGCCGGCGACTACATGTCCGCCGCTTCCTTCCTCGGCATTTCCGCGCTGGTGTTCACCTCCGGCTACGACGGCCTGATCTACTCCATCGGCTTCCTCGTCGGCTGGCCGATCATCCTCTTCCTGATCGCCGAGCGCCTGCGCAACCTGGGCAAGTACACCTTTGCCGACGTGGCGTCCTATCGCCTGAAGCAGAAGGACATCCGCACCCTGTCCGCCTGCGGCTCGCTGGTGGTGGTGGCCTTCTACCTGATCGCGCAGATGGTCGGCGCCGGCAAGCTCATCGAGCTGCTGTTCGGCCTGAACTACCACGTCGCCGTGGTCATGGTTGGCATCCTGATGGTGCTGTACGTGCTGTTCGGCGGCATGCTCGCGACCACCTGGGTACAGATCATCAAGGCCGTGCTGCTGCTCTCGGGCGCCACCTTCATGGCGATCATGGTGCTCAAGCACGTCAACTTCGACATCAGCACCCTGTTCTCCGAAGCTATCAAGGTTCACCCCAAGGGCGAGTCGATCATGAGCCCCGGCGGCCTGGTGAAGGACCCGATCTCCGCGTTCTCCCTGGGCTTCGCACTGATGTTCGGGACCGCCGGCCTGCCGCATATCCTGATGCGCTTCTTCACCGTCAGTGACGCCAAGGAAGCCCGCAAGTCGGTGTTCTTCGCCACCGGCTTCATCGGCTACTTCTACATCCTGACCTTCATCATCGGCTTCGGCGCGATCCTGCTGGTCAGCACCAACCCGGACTTCAAGGACGCCACCGGCGCGCTGCTGGGCGGCAACAACATGGCCGCTGTGCACCTGGCCGATGCCGTCGGTGGCAGCCTGTTCCTGGGCTTCATCTCCGCCGTGGCCTTCGCCACCATCCTCGCGGTGGTTGCCGGCCTGACCCTGGCCGGTGCCTCGGCCGTGTCCCACGACCTGTACGCCAGTGTGCTGAAGGGCGGCAAGGCCAACGAGAAGGATGAACTGCGCGTCTCGAAGATCACCACCGTGTGCCTGGGTGTGGTCGCGATCGTCCTCGGCATCCTGTTCGAGAAGCAGAACATCGCCTTCATGGTCGGCCTGGCCTTCTCCATCGCCGCCAGCTGCAACTTCCCGGTGCTGCTGCTCTCGATGTACTGGAAGAACCTGACCACCCGTGGCGCAATGATCGGTGGCTGGCTCGGCCTGATCACCGCGGTGACCCTGATGATCCTCGGCCCGACCATCTGGGTTCAGATCCTCGGCCACGAGAAAGCCATCTACCCGTACGAGTACCCGGCGCTGTTCTCCATGGCCGTGGCCTTCATCGGTATCTGGTTCTTCTCCATCACCGACAAGTCGACCGCTGCCGACGAAGAGCGCGCGCGCTTCTTCCCGCAGTTCATCCGTTCGCAGACCGGCCTGGGGGCCAGTGGCGCCGCTGCCCACTGATAGCCTGAGCTAACCTGCCGGGGCCGGAGGTGGAAACACCTCCGGCCCCGCTTTTTTGACCGGGATGGAATACGGATGTCCGACGACTTCAACTTCGCCTCGCCACCCTTCGACCAGCTCCGCCCGCTGGAGCGCGAGCAACTGCGCGATGCGCTGAGCGTGGGCTACTACACGGTCGACGAAGTGCTACTCGAAACCGGGGCGCCGGTGCCTTGCCTGTTCGTCCTGATGAAGGGCGTGATCGAGGAGCGCGGCGAGGACGGCAAGCTGTTCGCCCACTACGGTGCCGAAGACCTGTTCGACGTGCGCGGGCTGTTCTCCGGCAGCAGCAAGCATCGCTACCAGGCGGTGGAAGAGAGCATCGTCTACGAACTGCCGGCGGCGGTGTTCCACCAGCTGTGCATGGACAACCCACAGTTCGCCCGTTTCTTCCGCGCGGACCTGGCCAGCAAGCGCCAGTTGGAGCGCCGTGACGGGCAGAACCTCGCCGAATTCATCCTCACCCGCATCGCCCCTGAACACCTGTTGCCGGCCATCGAAGTCGAGCCCGGTCTGCCGCTGGGGGATGCCGCGCGCCTGCAACTCAGCCAGGGCGCCGACGCTCTGCTGGTGCGCGAGGACGGCGCGCTGGGCATCGTGACCCGCACCGACCTGATGACCGCGCACTTCCGCGATGGCTTCAGCGAGGCGCAACCCATCGGCCCGCTGGCGCACCGCCCGCTGAGCCACGTCGAACTGGGAGACTTTCTCTTCGACGCGATGATCCTCATGACCCGCCAGCGCATCGAGCGCGTGGCCGTGTGCGAGGAGGGCAGGGTGGTCGGCCTGTTGCACCTGACCCAGGTGCTCAGCCTGTTCTCCACCCATTCCCACGTGCTGGCGTTGCGCATTGCCCGCGCCGAAAGCGAGGCCGAGCTGCGCGCCGCCGCCGAGACCCTGCACACGCTGATCGCGACCCTGGCGGGCAATGGCATCCGCCTGCGTTTCATCATGCAACTGGTCAGCGCGCTCAACGAACAACTGCTCGAGCGCCTGTTCGAACTGCAGGTGCCGCCGGTGCTGCGCGGTCGCTGCTGCCTGCTGGTGATGGGCAGCGAAGGGCGCGCGGAGCAGCTGCTGAAGACCGACCAGGACAACGCGCTGATCCTCGACGACGGCCTGCCCATCGAGCAGGGCCTGTTGCTGATGCAGCGCTTCTCCGCTGCGTTGCTGGAGTTCGGCTATCCGCCGTGCCCTGGCGGCGTGATGGCCAGCCGGCCGGAGTGGTGCAAGCCGCTGTCGGAGTGGCAGCGCGAGTTGCGCGAGCTGCCGTTGCAAGGTCGCCCCGAACAGCTGATGCGCCTGTCGATCCTCGCCGATGCCTGGCCGGTGGCGGGCAACCGGCGTTTGTTCGACGGCTTGAGCGAATGCCTGCACGAACTGGCCGGCGACAGCAGCCGCTGGATGAGCGACCTGGCCCTGCCGGCCCTGCAGTTTGACACGCCACTGACCTTCCTCGGGCAGTTGAAGACCCAGGACGCGCACCTGGACGTGAAGCGTGGCGGCATCTTCCCCATCGTCCACGGCGCTCGCGTGCTGGCCGTGCGCGAAGGGTTGGACGAGCGCGGCACCCTCGGTCGCCTTGCCGCGCTGAAGGCGCTCGGCGTGCTGGATGAAGCGCTGGCCGACAACCTGGTCGAAGCCTTCGAACTGTTCCTCCAGCTGCGCCTGCGCCAGCAACTGGATGGCCAACGCGACGGCCGCGAACAGGGGCTCGATGTTTCCCGTCTCAGCCGCCACGAGCGCGACCTGCTGCGCTTCGGGCTGCACACGGTGAAGAAGTTCAAGCAGAGCCTGACCCGCCAATTTCACCTGGAGACCCGATGAACGCCTGCATCGTTGCCCCCGATCCGCACTGGTCCGCCTGGCGCCGCCGTCTCTACTGGTGGCGGCACGACCCGGCGGAGGCGGAAGAGCTGGTGTCGCTGGACCTGGAGACCACCAGCCTCGACCCGCGCAAGGCCGACATCCTCAGCATCGGCGCGGTGGTGATCCGGCGTGGCAAGCTGATCCTCGGCGAGCGTCTGGAGCTGCTGGTGGAGCCGCCGCCGTCGCTGGACGGCGAGTCGATCCGCATCCACAAGCTGCGTCGCGCCGACCTCGAAGGCCAGCTGCCGCTGGTGGAGGCGCTGCGTCGGGTGCAGGCCTTCGTCGGCGACCGGCCGCTGCTGGGCTACTACCTGTCCTTCGATGTTGCCGTGCTGCGCCGACACTTGCGTGAGCAGTTCGATGCAACATTGGACAACCCTCGCGTGGAGGTCTCGGAGATCTACCACCGCAAGATGAGCCGGCGCTTTCCCGACCTGCACCTGGACCTGCGCTTCGACACCCTGGCGCGCAACCTGGATATCCCCATCGAAGGCCGTCACACCGCCATCGGCGATGCGCGCACCGCCGCGCTGATGTTCCTGCGCCTGCGCAAGGGCTCGCTGCCCCGCGATCTGAGCTGACTCCGGCGCGCGCAGATTCTTTGAATCTTCCGTGCGCCCTCCCAGTCGGAAACGATAAGCGCTGGCCAATCGCACCACCGCGAGCCATCGCTCCTCGTTGACTGGAGGAGGAGAGACGATATGGGACTCGGGACCATCCTGTTGATCATTCTGATCCTGCTACTGATCGGCGGTCTGCCGGTCTTCCCCCACTCGCGCAGCTGGGGTTACGGCCCCTCGGGCGTGATTGGCGTGGTGCTGGTCGTGCTGCTGGTGCTGTTGTTGCTTGGGCGGATCTGACCTGCCTCCGGCAAGAACATCGCGGATGAATCCGCTCCTACGAAAAGCACCGAAATTCCCGGCATCGTAGGAGCAACTGTCTTCTTCTGAAAATCCGTGCCTGGGTTTTCCCTATCCCTGAAGGGAGAGGGAGCCGAGTCTGCCGGCTGATGCCATAGTTACATCCTGCTCCGAACTGTCCCCTCTCCCCCTGGGAGAGGGCTAGGGTGAGGGCAGGCCCTGGCACGGGATTTCAGGTAGGAGCGGACTCCGTCCGCAATTGCTCGACCCTCGCTCTGGCGGGTATCAGCTTTCCCCGCATACGTCACAGCGCCGATACGTCACAGGGTGATTCGTCGCACAGCCCTGGCGGAGTGCCTGTATTAACATACTGGGCCTTTGCCATCAGGGAGTCTTAGGGATGCTGGGCGTTGTACTGGTTGTGCTGGGCGTGGTGTGGTTGCTCGTCCAGTGCGGGCTGGGCCTGCTGCCGCTGGCCGAAGCCATGACCCTGGACCCGGTGGTCAACCTCGATCGCTATTGGCAGTTCGCCTTCCTCGGCCCGGCCCTTCCCGTGGCCTTGGGCATCTTCATACTGCGCTACCGCATCAGCGGCTTGGCCCAGCTCAAGCGCGAGCGCATCAACTGTGCTGCCCACCTGCTTGTCGCCGCCGGTATCGCCCTGGTGCTGGGCAAGCTCTGCGTGCTTCTCCAGGCCTGACCTGCACCCCATGAAGCGCTAGTGCGCCGGCGGTTTGCCAGGGGCATTCAGCGCCCTGATTTCGCCGCTGGAAGCACAAAGCCTTGGTTACACTTCGGGCCACAGTCGTCGACAAAGCGTTGTCGATCACCCGTCCCGAACAAGACAAGAAAAGGCAGACCTCCCCTATGCAAAATCGCATCATGATCACCGGCGCCGGTTCCGGCCTCGGACGCGAAATCGCCCTGCGCTGGGCCCGCGAGGGCTGGAAGCTGGCGCTGGCCGACGTCAACGAAGCAGGCCTTGCCCAAACCCTCAAGCTGGTGCGCGAGGCCGGCGGTGACGGCTTTACCCAGCGCTGCGACGTGCGCGACTACAGCCAGCTGACCCAGCTGGCGCAGTCCTGCGAAGAGAAATTCGGTGGCATCGACATCATCGTCAACAACGCCGGCGTTGCCTCCGGCGGGTTCTTCAGCGAACTGTCGCTGGAAGACTGGGACTGGCAGATCTCGATCAACCTGATGGGCGTGGTCAAGGGCTGCAAGGCCTTCCTGCCGCTGCTGGAGAAGAGCAAGGGACGCATCGTCAACATCGCTTCCATGGCCGCGCTGATGCAGGGCCCGGCGATGAGCAACTACAACGTGGCCAAGGCCGGCGTGGTGGCGCTCTCGGAAAGCCTGCTGGCCGACCTCAGCCTGGTCGATGTGAAGGTCCACGTGGTCTGCCCGTCGTTCTTCCAGACCAACCTGCTGGACTCCTTCCGCGGCCCGAGCCCGGAGATGAAGACCCAGGTCGGCAAGCTGCTGGAAAGCTCGCCGATCAGCGCTGCCGACATCGCCGACTACATCCACCAGGAAGTGGCCCGCGACGTGTTCATGATCCTGCCCCACGAACAGGGCCGCATGGCCTGGCAGATCAAGCAACAGAACCCCCAGGCGATCTACGACGAGATGGCGAAAATGGCGGAGAAGATGCAGGCCAAACGCCGTAGTCTCTCCTGATATTCACACGGGTCTTGCCCCCTTTCGGTGCAGTGAAAGAGAGGGCTTGCCCAGGTCAGTGCAAAGGGTTAGTTTTAGTCACCGGCCTGCCTGGCTGTGAAGTACGTTGGACCCCGGTGAAAGCCCCGCTCATGTCGCGGGGCTTTTGCTTTTTCGGGCCACTGCGCAGCGGTGGGGATTCGCGCTTTGCGTGTGGGCAGGCCTGTGTTAGAAGGCTTGCGTGTTATTGAAGGAAGAACCCGCTTGCACTGTGAATCCATCGTCTATGGCTGTATCCGCGACTGGCCCGGCGACTCGATGGAGCGCCGCCTGCGCCGTGCCGCCAACCGCAAGGTGCTCGACAGCCTGCCCATGGGCGAGGCCTGGCCGTTCCTCGGCCGCGAGATGTTCAGCCGCTGCGAGACCGAGGGCGCGGGCCTCTACCAGTCCCAGGTGATCCATTTCGGCGCCAGCTACCAGACCATCGAATACGAGTGGAAACTCTGGGTCGAACAGTTCGAAGCCCTGCTGCGCCGCCTCTACTGGGCCAGCGCGGTGGTGCACCTGGAAACCGAAGTCAACGGCAGCCACACCTTCCGCTGGGAATCCGAGAACGGCTTCCACAGCCCTCGCGAAGGTGAGCTGAAAGTACGCTGCGCCTGGGAACGCGAGGGCGGCCTGCGCGGCTGAGCCCTCCAGGAAAGACCGCTGTGATCAACTACCTCTGGTTCGTCCTCGCCGCGTTCTGCGAGATCGGCGGCTGTTACGCCTTCTACCTCTGGCTGCGCCTGGACAAGAGCGCCCTGTGGATAATTCCCGGCCTGCTCAGCCTGACCGTCTTCGCTCTGCTGCTCACCCGCGTCGAAGCCAACTACGCCGGGCGTGCCTATGCCGCGTACGGCGGCATCTATGTCGCCGCCTCGCTGTTCTGGCTGGCCTTCGTCGAGAAGAGTCGCCCGCTGTGGAGCGACTGGGTGGGCGTGGCGCTGTGCGTGATCGGCGCCAGCGTGGTGCTGCTCGGGCCGCGCTTCGCGCCCTGATCCGCTCAACATCTGGCGAATAACGCCGACGGCGTTATGCAGCCTGAACCTGTAGGAGCGAGCTTGCTCGCGAACGGAGTAACCGGCTGCCGATGAGTGGTCGGCGAGCGCCGGGTTGGCGAGCAAGCTCGCTCCTACAAGGGGCCTGCTCCCACTTTGCCACTGAGCTTCAGCGTAGGATGGATGGAGCTTGCGATACCCATGCTGTGGGTGCGTGCAATCGATGGGTATCGCTGCGCTCCACGCCATCCTACGTGGTATTCAGCCGGCGCAATGGGCATGAAACGTTCCAGAACGGCTATGTCAGTCCTCCAGCCACTCCCTCGGCACTTCGCTTTTCAGCATCAACTGGCACTGCTGGCTTTCCGGGTCGAAGACGATCACCGCCTCGCCGCGCTTGAGCGCATGCCGCGCGCGCTCCACGCGCACATCCAGCGGCGTGTCGTCGCCGTTGTCGGTGCCTTCGCGGGTGACGAAGTCTTCCAGCAGGTTGTTGAGGGTGTCGGCTTCGATGAGCTCGAAGGGGATCAGCATGACTGGCTACTCGTGAATCGCAGCGCGGGATTGTAGTCCCGCGCTGCGCCGAGTGCAGCCTCAGTTCTTGTTCCGGTCCGGGTCCTTGCCCTTGTCGGACGCCCCATCGCCGCTGTCGATCAGGTCGTCCACCGGCGGCACATGGGTGGTGCTTTCCATGTGCACCGGATGCTCCAGCTGCTTGCTGAAGCGCTCCAGCGTGCCCTCGCTGGGTTCCGCATCGCTGTCGAACACCGGCGGGCTAAGCATGTAGGCAGTGAGCAGTTTTGCCAGCGCGGCGAGGCTGTCGATATGGGTGCGTTCGTAGCCATGGGTGGCATCGCAACCGAAGGCCAGCAGCGCGGTGCGGATGTCATGGCCGGCGGTGATCGCCGACTGCGCATCGCTGTGGTAGTAGCGGAACAGGTCCCGGCGCACCGGCACCTCGTGGCGTTCGCCCAGGCGCAGCAGGTGGCGCGAGAGGTGGAAGTCGTAAGGCCCGCCGGAGTCCTGCAGCGCCACGCTCACCGCGTGTTCGCTGGAGTTCTGCCCCTCGGCCACCGGGGCGATGTCGATGCCGACGAACTCGCTGACGTCCCAGGGCAGCGCGCCGGCCGCGCCGGAGCCGATCTCCTCTGTGATGGTGAACAGTGGGTGGCAGTCGATGGGCGGCACCTGGCCGTTCTCCACGATGGCCTTCAGCGCGGCCAGCAGCGCGGCGACGCCGGCCTTGTCGTCGAGGTGGCGGGCGCTGATGTGGCCGCTTTCGGTGAACTCCGGCAGTGGGTCGAAGGCAACGAAGTCGCCAATGGCCACGCCAAGGGATTCACTGTCAGCGCGGCTGGCGGTGTAGGTGTCCAGGCGCAGCTCGACGTGGTCCCAACTGATCGGCAGGGTATCCACGGCGGTATTGAAGGCGTGCCCGGAGGCCAGCAGCGGCAGCACGCTGCCACGGAACACGCCGTTCTCGCAGAACACCGTGACCCGGCTGCCCTCGGCGAAGCGGCTCGACCAGCAGCCCACTGGCGCCAGTGCCAGGCGACCATTGGGTTTGATCTCGCGGACAATCGCGCCAATCGTGTCGAGGTGAGCAGAGACCGCGCGGTCCGGGCTCTTGCGCCGGCCCAGCAGGGTCGCGCGGATGGTCCCGCGGCGGGTCATCTCGAAGGGCACGCCGATCTCTTCCAGCCGCTCGGCGACGTAGCGCACGATGGTGTCGGTGAAGCCGGTGGGGCTGGGGATGGCGAGCATTTCCAGCAGCACGCGTTGCAGGTAGTTCAGGTCCGGTTGTGGCAATGGGCTCATGCCGGGGCCTCCACGTTGGGGTGTGGCTGGTCGCGGTGCAGCAGTTCGCGGCTCAGCGGGAACAACAGGTCGACGAAGCGTTCGGCGACGGGCTGTGGCTCATGGTTGGCCAGCCCCGGCCGCTCGTTGGCTTCGATGATCACGTAGTCCGCCTGGTCGGCCTCGGTGACCAGCAGGTCGAGGCCGGTGACTGGAATTTCCAAGGCCCGCGCCGCACGGGTGGCGGCCTCGGCCAGCGCGGGATGCAGGCGCTCGGTGACGTCTTCCAGGGTGCCGCCGGTGTGCAGGTTGGCGGTGCGTCGCACAGCCAGGCGCTGGCCGCTGGGCAACACGTCGTCATAGCTGAAGCCGGCGGCGCTCAGGGTGCGTTCGGTCTCGCCGTCCAGCGGAATGCGGCTCTCGCCGTCGGTGGCGGCCTGGCGCCGACGGCTCTGCGCTTCGATCAGTTTGCGGATGCTGTGCCGGCCATCGCCGATCACTTCGGCGGGGCGGCGGATGGCGGCGGCCACCACTTCGTAGCCGATCACCACGATGCGCAGGTCCTGCCCTGGGTGGTAACTCTCGAGGATCACGCGGACGTCGAATTGCTTCGCGTGGGCGATGGCGTTCTCCACTTCCTCGGGCGTGCGCAGGTCCACGGCGACGCCCTGGCCCTGTTCGCCGTCCACCGGCTTGACCACCAGTGCACGGTGTTCTTCGAGGAACGCGGCATTCTCTTCCGCGCTGGCAGCCACGCGCTGCTGCGGTTGGCGCAGGCCGGCCCG
Organism: Pseudomonas sp.; assembly: GCF_002796985.1. Classification (GTDB taxonomy): domain Bacteria; phylum Pseudomonadota; class Gammaproteobacteria; order Pseudomonadales; family Pseudomonadaceae; genus Pseudomonas. The sequence goes on from NZ_PEKX01000007.1 coordinate 688,093, forward strand.
GTCGAGAGCGCGGTGGGTGAGGGTCTTGTCCTGGCACAGGCTCATGCTCACCGCGCTGGTCAGGTCGCACAGCGACTCGCGGCAGCGGATGCGCCGGCCGCCCTGGGTGAGGGTGAAGAGGCCGGCGTCGGCGTCCTGCACCTGCACCTCGATACCGCGTCGATGGGATTCGTCGACGATGATCCTGGCGTAGGGGTTAAGGCCTTCCTCCGGGCCAGGGCCGAGGAACAGCGACTGGTTGATGCCGTTCTTGCACTTCACCGCGAAGGTCGGCAGCTCGCGGAAGCGCAGCTTGCGGTACAGCGACTTGGCCTGCTGGTTGCCGTGCAGCACGGACAGGTCGAGGTACGCCAGGCCGCGGCTCATGAAGTGCTCGATCAGGTGGCGCACCAGCGCTTCGCCGACGCCCGGCCGGCTGGATTGCGGGTCCACCGCCAGGCACCAGAGGCTGGAGCCGCCTTCCGGGTCGCGGAAGGCCTTGGCGTGGTTGATGCCCATGACGGTGCCGATCACCGTGCCAGTCTCGGCGTCCTCCGCCAGCCAGTAGGCCGGGCCGCCCTGGTGACGCGGGGTGACGTTGGATGGATCGACCGGCAGCATGCCGCGCGACAGGTACAGGCGGTTGATTGCCGTCCAGTCGTCGTCGCTGTGCACGCGGCGGATGCGGAAGCCACGGAAGGGCCGGCGCGCCGGGCGGTAGTCGGTGAACCACAGGCGCAGCGCGTCGGACGGGTCGAGGAAGAGTTGTTGCGGGGCGTGCGCCAGCACCTGTTGTGGCGCGGCCACGTAGAGGGCGATGTCGCGTTCGCCGGGGCGTTCGTTGAGCAGTTCGGCGGCGAGCTTGTCGGGGCTGGAGAAGGTGTGGCCAATCAGCAGGCGACCCCAGCCGCATTGCAGGATCAGCGGGCCGTGGCTCTCCGCGTGGTCGCCGGCGAAGCGCGCCTGCAGACGTTCGTAGGTCGGCGTCTGGCCACGCAGCAGCCGCTGGTTGTGGGGATGGGGCAGGTTGGAATGGGGTTTCATCTTGCGCTCCCTGATAAGGCATCTGTCCTGGGCTTTCGGGAAGGGTTGGCGCCGTTTCTGCAAACGGCACCAACCGGCTCTATAGGCCTTGTTCCGTCAGCCAGAGGTTGAGGGCCGCCAACTGCCACAACTTGGAACCACGCAGCGGGGTGAGGTCGCTCGCCGGGTCGCTGAGCAGACGGTCGAGCATTGCCGTCTCGAACAGCCCACGGTCCTGGCTCGGGTCCAGCAGCAGTTCGCTGACCCAGGTGCGGGTATTGCCTTGCAGGTGTTTCAGACCGGGCACCGGGAAGTAGCCTTTGGGCCGATCGATGACCTCGCTGGGGATAACCTTGCGCGCGGCGGCCTTGAGCACCTGCTTGCCGCCGTCGCCGAGCTTGAAGCGTGGCGGGATACGCGCCGACAGTTCCGCGACGCGGTAGTCGAGGAACGGCACGCGCGCCTCCAGGCCCCAGGCCATGGTCATGTTGTCCACGCGCTTGACCGGGTCGTCGACCAGCATGATGGTGCTGTCCAGCCGCAGCGCCTTGTCCACCGGGTCGTCCGCTCCGGGTTGGGCGAAGTGCTCGCGGACGAACTCGCTGGCCACGTCCTCCACCCGCAGGGCTTCGCGCATGGTGTCCAGGTACTCGCCGTGGCTGCGGTCGAAAAAGGCCGCCCGGTAGGCCTGCAGCGGGTCCTTGGCACCGGCCACCTTCGGGTACCAGTGGTAACCGGCAAACAGCTCGTCGGCGCCCTGGCCGCTCTGCACCACCTTGCAGTGCTTCGAGACTTCCCGCGAGAGCAGGTAGAAGGCGATGCAGTCGTGGCTGACCATCGGCTCGCTCATGGCGCGGAAGGCCGCTGGCAACTGCGAGATGACTTCGTTCTCGTCGATGCGCAGTTGGTGGTGGCGGGTGCCATAGCGTTGGGCGATCAGGTCGGAGTACTGGAACTCGTCGCCGCGCTCGCCGCCGGCATCCTCGAAGCCGATGGAAAAGGTCAGCAGGTCCTCGACGCCGGCTTCGTGCAGCAGGCCGACCAGCAGGCTGGAATCCACCCCGCCGGAGAGCAGCACACCGACTTCGCGGGCGGCACGCTGACGCACGCTCACGGCATCGCGCAGGCTGTTTAGCAGGCGGTCTTCCCAGTCGTCCAGGGTCAGTTCACGCTCGTCCGGCAACGGGCCATAGTCCAGCGTCCACCAGCGCTGGCGCTCGCTGTGGCCGTCGGCGTCGATGGTCATCCAGGTGGCCGGCGGCAGCTTCTGCACCTCGGCCAGCAGGGTGCGCGGCGCAGGCACCACGGCGTGGAAGTTCAGGTAGTGGTTGAGCGCCACCGGGTCCAGCGCCGGGTCGATGTCGCCACCCTTGAGCAGCGCCGGCAGGCTGGAGGCGAAGCGCAGGCGCTGGCCGGTCTGCGACAGGTACAGCGGCTTGATGCCGAGACGGTCGCGGGCGATGAACAGGCGCCGTTTGTCGCGTTCCCAGATGGCGAAGGCAAACATGCCATTGAGGCGCGGCAATAGTTGTTCACCCCAGGCGTGGTATCCCTTCAGGAGTACTTCGGTATCGCCTCCGGAAAAGAAGCGGTACCCCAGGGCTTCCAGCTCGCCGCGCAGCTCGGGGTAGTTGTAGATTGCCCCGTTGAACACCAGCGACAGGCCCAGCGCAGTGTCGATCATTGGCTGACCGGAGGCTTCGGCCAGGTCCATGATCTTCAGCCGCCGGTGCCCCAGGGCCACCGGCCCTTCGCTGTGGAAGCCCCAGGCATCGGGGCCCCGAGGGGCAAGGTGATGGGTGATTCGTTCGACTGCGGAGAGGTCCGCAGCCTGTTTATCGAAACGTAGTTCTCCTGCAATTCCGCACATTTCCTTACCGGTTCTCCGTTGGGGATCAAGTGGGTGGCGCCTCACGGACGCCTTAGGGGATGACCCGTCGATCTGGCGAGAGTTCTATCTGATTTCATTGAGAAAAAATGACGGAGCAGCAGGTGGACTGAAATGGCCGAGAGCAAGACTTCGATGCGCAACGCCCACGCACTCGCGATGTTGCAGGCCCTCAGGCGCCTGCAACAGGCGGCTGAGGTGCACTCCAAGAGCCTGGGTCGCGAAGGCGAACTGACGCCGCTGCAGCTGCTGATCCTGCAGGTCGTGGAGCTGGAGGGGGAGATAACCGCTGGTCAGTTGGCGCGCCAGGTGGCGTTGTCGCAGTCGTCGATCTCCAGTGCGTTGACCCGCCTGGAATGCAAGGGCCTGCTCAGCCGGCGGCGCGATGACGACGACCGGCGCAAGCAGTGGATGAGCCTGGAGTCCGACGGTCGCCAGGCCCTCAAGCACAGCCCCGCGCTGCTGCCCGAGCACGCGCTGGAACGTTTCGCCGGGCTGCCGGAGTGGGAGCAGCACGCGATCCTGGCTGGGCTGCTGCGCGCCGCCGAACTGTTCGAGACGCCCAGTGCCGGCGCCGAGGACGAAGAGTTCTAAGCGTCAGTTGATGAGCTTCTGTGCGGCCAGCGACAGGCTGACGGCCACCAGCATCAGCGCGAACAGGCGCTGCAGTGTCGCGCCACCCAGGCGCACTGCCAGGCGATTGCCGAACAGCACGCCGAGCGCGCCACCCGCCGCCAGGCAGGCCAGCAGGGGCAGTGGCGGCTGTGCATGGGTGAGATAGAGCAGGAAGCCGCCGCCGGAAACCAGGGCGATCACCGCCATGGAGGTTGCCGTCGCCGCCAGCATCGACAGCGGTGTGAACCACAGCAGCCCTGGCACGATAAGGAAGCCGCCGCCCACGCCCATCAGCCCCGACAGCACGCCGACCGCCAGCCCGACGCCCAGCAGCGGGCCGTTGCGCATCGGCTTGTCGCCGGTGATCGGCTGGCTGGAGCCTTGCCACATGCGCCAGGCCGACCACAGCACCAGCAGGCAGAAACCGACTATCAGCCACGCGTCCGGGATGAATTTCCCCAGCCACTGGCCAACGGCGTTGCCCGGCCAGCCGGTGATGACCAGCCAGAACAGCGGCTTCCACGCCACCTGACCCTGCCGCGCGCGCGGTATTGCGCCGATGGCCGCCGACAGCGCGACGGCACCGAGGCTGACGCCGATGGCGTCGTGCAGCGGCAGGTGCAGGCTGAGCAGCAGGGGCAGGGCCACCAGCGAGCCGCCGGCGCCGGTCAGGCCCAGTAGCAGGCCGAGGATCAGGCCGATGGCGGAAGATTCAAGCAGCAGTGCATCCATGTCGGTGGTCCGCTCTGGAGGCTGGCGCGGTTCTGTCGATGAACCGCGAAATGATCAGGAATTCTTCTGGCCGCGCACGACGTCGCGCAGGAAGAAACGGTTCGGGTGGCAGGCCTCGGCCACGGCGCGGGGCAAGGGTAGCGGTTCGTCGTCGATCCAGGCCGCCAGCAATTCACCGGCCAGTGGCGCGGTGACCAGCCCGCGTGAGCCGTGGGCGCTGTTCAGGTACAGGCCGTTGAGCCAGGGGCAGGGCGTCTCCGGTACCTGGCGCGCATCCTTGCCGAGCACCGCATAAGCCTGGGCGAAGGCTTCGCGATCCGCCAGCGGGCCCACCAGTGGCAGGTAGTCCTGGGTGGTGCAGCGGAAGGCGGCGCGGCCTTGCAGGGTCGCGGGGTCGAGCTGGGTGATGTGCATTCGCTCTGTCAGGTCTGTGGATATCTCTGCCAGCAGGTCGAGGTTGCCCAGATGTTCTTCCAATGATGGCTCGGTGTCGTCTCGCTTGAATTCGAAACTGGCGCCCAGGGTGTGCTCGCCGTGGCGCGGCGGGGCGACGTAGCCTTCGGCACACACCACGGTGCTCAGGGCGGAGCTCTCGGCGGTAGCCGGTACGCGGGTGATCTGCCCGCGGATGCGCTTCATCGGCAGTGTCTCGGCCCCGGCGAAGCGGCGCACTTCGGCGGCGGTGGCGAGGATGGCAACGGGCGCGTTGGCGAGCTTCTGCTCGCCGCTCCAGGCACTCCAGCCATCGGCTTCGCGTTGCAGGCGGACTTCCTCGCCGGTCAGCACGCGGATGTTCGGATGCTGCGCCAGGTGCCGGCACAGCGCGGGCGGATGTACCCAGCCGCCTTCGGGGTAGAACAGCCCGCCGGCGGGCAGGCCGATGCCGGCGATGGATTCCGCCTCGGCCTTGTCCAGCTGGCGCAACAGGGTCGGCGGGAAGGCTTCGGCCAGCTTGCTCTGGCGCTGGGTCTCGGCCTCATCGAAGCCCAGTTGCAGCACGCCGCAATCGGACCATTCCTCACCCTTCTGCAGGCGCTGGATCAGCCGCCGCGTGTGGCCGAAACCGCTGACGATCAGCCGCGATAACGCAGTGCCATGGGCGGACAGCTTGAGGTAGAGCACGCCCTGCGGATTGCCCGAGGCTTCCTCTGCCAGCCCTGCATGGCGCTCGATCAGCGTCACTTGCCAGCCGCGCATGGCTAGGCTGGCGGCGCTGGCGCAACCGGCCATGCCGCCGCCGATCACCAATGCTTCGCGCGCATGCTTCGCGCGGGTTGGGCGGGCATACCAGGGTTTGCCGGCCGGTTGCGCGGCACCGATGAACTCGCCCTGGGACATCTCCCATTTCTTGCCGAAGCCAGGTGTGCGGCGGATCTTGAAGCCGGCGGCGATCAGCCCACGGCGGACGAAGCCGGCGCTGGTGAAGGTAGCGAGGGTCGTGCCCGGCGCCGACAGGCGCGCGAGCTGCGCGTAGAGCGCGTCGTTCCACATCTGCGGGTTCTTCGCCGGGGAGAAACCGTCGAGGAACCAGGCGTCGATGCTCGCGTCCAGCTCCGGCAGGGTCTCCAGTACGTCACCCACCAACAGGGTCAGCACCACGCGGCCGCCGGCGAATACCAGGCGCTGGAAGCCGGGGTGGATCGCCACGTACTGCTCCAGCAACTGCCCCGACAGAGCCGCTAGCTCCGGCCAGAGGGCGAAGGCGCGGCGCAGGTCTTCCGGCGCCACTGGGTATTTCTCGGTGGTGACGAAGTGCAGCCGCGCATCCCGCGGCGCCAGCGCCTCGAACAGCTGCCAGGCGCAGAGAAAATTCAGCCCGGTGCCGAAGCCGGTTTCACCGATGCACAGGCGCCCGCCGGCAGGCAGCGCGTCAAAGCGTTCACGCAGGCGGTTGCCGTTGATGAATACGTGCTGCGTCTCCTCGATGCCGGAGACGGGGGAGAAATACACGTCGTCATAGACGCGGGAGGTGGGCTGGCCGTTCTCGTCCCAGTCGATCTGGGCGCTGCTGATATCTGGCATGAAGGAAGGCAATGCAGGGAAACGAAGGCGGCAGTTTAGCCGATCCGTTCCGAGGACAGGCTGCGTCAGTTCCGCTACCTTCTATTCACTTCGAAACAAGGAGAGCTGCATGTTCGAGTCCGCCGAGATCGGTCATTCCATCGACAAGGAAACCTACGAGAAGGAAGTCGCGGTGTTGCGCGAGGCCCTGCTCGAGGCGCAGTACGAGCTCAAGCAGCAGGCGCGCTTCCCGGTGATCATCCTGATCAACGGCATCGAGGGCGCCGGCAAGGGCGAGACGGTGAAGCTGTTGAACGAGTGGATGGATCCGCGCCTGATCCGCGTGGAAAGTTTCCTCCTGCCCACCGACGAGGAACTCTCGCGGCCGCCGCAGTGGCGCTTCTGGCGCCGCCTGCCGCCCAAGGGCCGCACCGGCATCTTCTTCGGCAACTGGTACAGCCAGATGCTCTACGCGCGGGTCACCGGCGAGATCAAGGACAGCCAGCTCGATGGCCTGATCAACGATGCCGAGCGCTTCGAGCGGATGTACTCCGACGAGGGCGCGCTGATCTTCAAGTTCTGGTTCCACCTCTCCAAGAAGCAGCTCAAGGAGCGCCTCAAGGCACTGGAAAATGACCCGACGCGCAGCTGGCAGCTGAGCGAGATCGACTGGAAGCAGAACGAGGTCTACGACAAGTTCGTGCGCTACGGCGAGCGCGTGCTGCGCCGCACCAGCCGCGACTACGCGCCCTGGTATGTGGTGGAGGGCTCCGATGAGCGCTACCGCAGCCTGACGGTCGGCCGCACCATTCTCGAAAGCCTGCAGGCCGCGCTCAAGCGCAAGGACCGCCCGACCCCGCAGCCCCATGCGGCGCCACTGGTGTCCAGCCTGGATAACAAGGGGCTGCTCGACGCGCTGGACCTGAGCCTGTCGCTGGACAAGGACCAGTACAAGGAACAACTGGCCAAGGAGCAGGCGCGTCTGGCCACGCTGATGCGTGACAAGCGCTTCCGCAGCCACTCGCTGATTGCCGTGTTCGAAGGCAACGATGCTGCTGGCAAGGGCGGCGCCATCCGCCGCGTCACCGACGCGCTGGACCCGCGCCAGTACCGTATCGTGCCGATTGCCGCGCCGACCGAGGAGGAGCGCGCGCAGCCCTACCTGTGGCGCTTCTGGCGGCACATCCCGGCGCGCCGGCAGTTCACCATCTTCGACCGCTCCTGGTATGGCCGCGTGTTGGTGGAGCGGGTCGAGGGCTTCGCCTCTGACGCTGATTGGCTACGTGCCTACGCAGAGATCAACGACTTCGAGGAGCAACTGACGAACTACGGCATCGTGCTGGTGAAGTTCTGGCTGTCCATCGACCAGGACACCCAGCTGGAGCGCTTCAAGGAGCGCGAGTCGATCCCCTTCAAGCGCTTCAAGATCACCGAGGAGGACTGGCGCAACCGCGACAAGTGGGACCTCTACGTGGACGCGGTGGGCGACATGGTCGACCGCACCAGCACCGAGATCGCGCCCTGGACGCTGGTGGAGGCCAATGACAAGCGCTATGCGCGGGTGAAGGTGCTGAAGACCATCAACGATGCGCTGGAGGCGGCTTACGCCAGTGCGAAGAAGGGCAAGAAGGACTGAGACGTCTGGCTCTTTGTAGGAGCGAGCTTGCTCGCGAACCGCATGGCACCGCATTCCCCTGTAGGAAGGGGCGGGCCTGGCCCATGCCCGCGATCCGTCGGCTGGGTCGACGGTCTACCCGCCGTTCCTCTGCGAAGGCTTCGGCGCCCCGACCAGACGCCCCATCGCGCCGGCGATGCCCATCTCGCGCAGCACCTGCAACTCGCCTTCGGTCTCAACCATCTCCGCGATCAGCGGCAGGTCGATGCTGTTGGAGGCGCGGTACATGGCTTCGATGAACAGGCGCTTGTCGTTGTCCTGATCGATGGAGCGGATATAGCTGCCGTCGATCTTCAGGTACGCAAGGCCAAGGCGGGTCAGGTTGCCGATCAGGCTGAAGCGCCCGCCGAAGTGCTGCAGCCCCAGCCTGGCGCCGACGTCCTGGACCGACTGGGCAAGTTTCTCCAGCTCGGCTGGCGGCGGCAGGTAGCGCTCGTCCACTTCCAGGATCATCAGCTGCGCTTCCCGCGGGTGGGCGCGGAGGATCTCGAACAGTTGGCGCAAGGGTTCGGCGCTGCGCACGGTTTCCGCCGACAGCGACAGGGCCAGCGGCGCCGGTTGCTGGGCCAGGTGGGCGAGGGCGTGTTCGAGCATCGCCAGGTCGAAGCGCGCGGACCAGCCGAAGCGCTCGATCCATGGCAGGAACTGCCCGGCCGCGACGGCTTCGCCCTTGGGGTCGAGCAGCCGCGCGAGAACCTTCTGGTGCAGTAACTCGCCATTCTCGGCGCAGGCACGCACAGGCTGGAACCACAGCTGCAGCTTGCCCTTCTGCAGGGCATCGTCGAGCCATTCACGCCAGGTGCGGGAGTCCTGCGCGGGTTGGCCGCCGGAGCTGTCCAGGCGCTGCCAGGGGCGATCCGGCGATCCCTGCGCCTGGGCCAGCGCCTGGTCGGCACGGGACAGCACGCTGGCCGCGGCTTCGCCGGGGCGGAAGGCGCTCAGCCCCAGGTGCGCGACGGGTGTGCAGTCACTGGCCCCGGTGTTGCGCAGGTTCTCCAGGGCGGCGCTGAGTTGATCGGCCAATTGCTCGGCGCTGGCGCTGTCCAGGCCAGGCGCGAGCAGGGTGAACTCGCCGCCCCGGCTGCGCGCGGCCAGCCAGTCCGGGGTGCCGTGCTGCTCACGCTCACGCTCCAGCAGCTCGGCCACGTCGCGGATCAGCGCGTCGGTACGTTGCCCGCCCAGGCGCTGGTTGAGCCCGGCCAGGTCGTTCAGCCGCAGCAGCAACAGGTAGCCGGCGGCGTTCTGTTCGCTGGGTGACAGCTGGGCATCCAGTCGCGCGTCGAACAGGCGACGGTTGGCCAGGCCCGAGAGACTGTCCTGGTAGGCCTCTTCGCGCAGCTTTTCGCTGCGGGTGGCTTCCTCGGCGAACAGTGCCTTGAGCTTGTCGACCATCTGGTTCATTGCCTGCACCACACGCTTGAGTTCCGGGGTGCGCGGCTCCCTGGGCAGGGTGAGAAATTCGCGGCGGGTGATGGCGTGGGCCTGCTGCACCATCTGGTCCAGCGGCTTGAGCTGGGTACGCAGCAGCCAGCCGCCGAGGATCGCGCTGACCAGCCCGCAGGCCAGCAACCAGGCAAGGCTGCCCAGCGCGCCGTCCCACAGCTTGGCCAGGGCGAATTGCGGATGGCTGACGACCTCGACCCGCGCGGCCTGTTCCCAGCCGCGCATGATCAGCGCGTCGCCGCCCTGGGCCTTGAGGTTGACCAGCTTGGCGAACCAGCTCGGCACCTGCTGGTTCTGCGTGTCGCTGTCGCGCTCGACGATGACCTTGCCCTCGGGAATGCTCACCACGCGGATGGTGGCGAAGTAGCCGGAGTCGAAGATCGAGCTGACCATCAGTTCGATCATCGCCGGGTCATCCACGTGCGGGGTGAGCGACAGCCCCAGCGCGGTGGCGGCGTCCTGGGCGTGGGAGCGCAACTGGCTGATCATCTGCTCGCGGGAGCTTTCCAGGCTGGCGGCGAAGCTGCCGGCGAAGGCCACCACCAGGAACAGGCAGATCGCCAGGAACAGTTGCTTGAGCAATGACATGCCGGGGTTCTCCTATCGCGTCTCGTCGAGGTCCAGGCCCTCGGCGCGCATCTTGGTCAACAGGTCCTGCCAGCGCGACAGCTTCTTGCTGTCGCCGGTGCGCTTGCCGCCGTTGGCGCCAGGCAACCACAGCCCCTCGGCGTTGAAGGCGTAGACGGGCAGGAGGTCCTTGCGCTGGGAAGCGGGCTTGATCTGCGGGATCAGGTTATCCAGTACCAACGGTTCGGCAGCGGGGGAGGCGTAGTAGGTGAGCACCATGTGCGCCTGGTTCTGCTGCAGCGCCTTGACGTAGGTGATGCGCAGCTTGTCGCTGGCGACGCCGAGGCGGCGCAGGGTGACGAACTTGGCGATGGAGTAGTCCTCGCAGTCGCCAGCACCCTTGTAGAGGGATTCGATGGGCGTCGCCCAGTAGTCGTCCTGGCGCCAGACGGTGCGGTCGTCGGTGAACACCAGGGCGCCGTTGAAGAAGGCGTTGACCGCTTTGAGTTTGGCTGGCTCGTCGAGGTTTTCGCTGTCAGCGATCAGTCGGCCCCAGGATTCGATGCGGGTCTTGGCGGTACCGAGGTTGCCGTAGCGCTGCTCGGCGTTCTTCAGGATGGTGTCGAAATTCCAGGCAGCGCCGGCGGTCAGCGCGAGGAGCGCGAGCAGCAGCACGCCGGCCCGCAGACGCAGCGGGTTGGCGAACAGCCAGAGGGCTCCTCGGGGTGGCTGCATCGCCAGCGCTCCATGTGGGATGTGTGGAGTCTAGGCGGTCTTCGAGAAGTTGCGCTGGCGTATCGCCATTGGGTGAAAAGCCACGTCGTACGGGGCTTGGTGGGGTTCAGAGGAGGGGCGCGCAGGGTGGGGCGGTGTTCGCGTCGGCGGCGGGATCAATCCAACCGCCGCGTCTTCACCCGAATCAGGTAAATGCTCACCAGCGTTGCACTGGTCAGCATGAACGCCCAGGCCCAGGGACGCTGCACCAGGAAGCCGGAAACCAGGATGCTGCACCACATCAGGCCGATGGCGTAGACCTTGCCCTTGAGCGGGATACCTTCGCCGTCGAGGTAGTCGCGAATCCAGGGGCCGAGTCGCGGGTGGTTCACCAGCCAGTCGTAGAAGCGCTGCGAGCTGCGCATGAAGCAGGCAGCGGCGAGCAGGAGGAAGGGCGTGGTGGGCAGGACCGGCAGGAAGATGCCGATCACGCCCAATACCACGCTGAGCCAGCCGACGCCGAGTAGCAGGTAGCGAACCCAGGCGTGGCGGCTCTGGCGGATTTCCCGCGAAGACATCGAGCTTTTAGTGGGTGCGTGGCTTCAGGAGCGCCGGCTTCTCTTCCGGGGCCTGGCACAGCAGGAACAGGTTGGTCAGCAGCTCGGGGATCTGCGCGACCATGTCGTCGACCAGCCCGCGGTCGCTGGCGATCTCGTCAAACTCCGGCTGTTCGTCGAACAGGCCGGAACCGACCATGATCGGCAGCAGCAGTTCGCTGACTTCTTCTTCGGCCTGCTCGAACCAGATCGCCTCACGCAGGAACACGCCTTCCATGAAGCCGATGCACCAGCCGCGGATGTCGGAGTCGTCCGGCTCGGCGCCCAGGTAGGGTTCGCAGGGCAGCTCCAGCTCCTCGTCACCGGCCATCTGGCGGATGATGTGCGCCTTGAGCTGGACCAGGGTGGATTCGATCTCGCTGCGCTCTTCCTCGCTGCGGTAGTGCGGCGGCTCGGCGAACAGGGCGTCGATCCACTCGCGCTCCGGCACTTCCTCCGGGCAGATCGCCAGGGCGGTCAGGTAGCCGTGTGCCGCCACGTAGTCCAAGGCTTCCTCGTGCAGGTCATCGGCATCGAGAAAGGCTTGCAGGCGGGACAATTGGTCGGCGAAGGACATCGGGTACTACCTCGGAGGTGATCGGTCCCGAATTGTAGTCTTTCCGCCGGCCTGCGGCAAAAGCCAAATACCCGTGCGGCCCGCGCCGACGCGGGGTCTGGACGCATGTGGCGGATTTTTCCGCAGTTTCCCGGACAAGGTGCCGGTCGCGGGCGGATCGCTTGCGTATAATGCGCGGCTTCATTCGGAGTCCCCCATGCTTGATCAGGCCCTGCGCATCCTCAAAGACGTTTTCGGTTACGACGCCTTCCGCGGCAATCAGGCGCGGATCATCGAGCGCGTGGCCAACGGCGGCGATGCCCTGGTGCTGATGCCCACCGGCGGTGGCAAGTCGCTGTGCTTCCAGGTCCCGGCGCTGCTGCGGAGCGGCCTGACCGTGGTGGTTTCGCCGCTGATTGCGCTGATGGAAGACCAGGTCGCCACGCTGGACGAGCTGGGCGTGCCGGTCGCGGCGCTGAACTCCTCGCTGAGCCCCGAGGCCCAGCGCGAGATCGCCGACCGCCTGCAGCGCGGTGAGATCAAGCTGCTCTACCTCGCCCCGGAACGCCTGGTTCAACCGCGCATGCTGGCCTTCCTGCAGCGCCTGGAGATCGGCCTGTTCGCCATCGACGAAGCGCACTGCGTGTCGCAATGGGGCCACGACTTCCGTCCCGAATACCTGCAACTGGGCCAGCTCGCCGAGCTGTTCCCGCATGTGCCGCGCATCGCCCTGACCGCCACGGCGGACATGCGTACCCGCGAGGAAATGATCCAGCGCCTGCACTTGCAGGACGCCGAGCAGTTCCTCTCCAGCTTCGACCGGCCGAACATCTTCTACCGCATCGTGCCCAAGGAGCAGCCGCGCAAGCAGTTGCTCGGTTTCCTCGCCGAGCGTCGTGGCGACGCGGGCATCGTCTACTGCATGTCGCGCAAGAAGGTCGAGGAGGTCGCCGAGTTCCTCTCCAGCCAAGGCTTCCCGGCGCTGCCGTACCACGCCGGGCTGGCCAACGAGCTGCGTGCCTATCACCAGAAGCGCTTCCTCAACGAGGAAGGGCTGATCATGGTCGCGACCGTCGCTTTCGGCATGGGTATCGACAAGCCCAACGTACGCTTCGTCGCGCACCTGGACCTGCCCAAGAGCCTGGAGGCGTACTACCAGGAAACCGGCCGCGCCGGCCGTGACGGCCTGCCCGCCGATGCCTGGATGGCCTACGGCCTGCAGGACGTGTTGCTGCTGCGGCAGATGATGCAGAACTCCGAAGGCGACGAGCGCCACAAGCGCGTCGAACGGCACAAGCTCGAAGCCATGCTGGCGCTGTGCGAGGAAACCCGCTGCCGTCGCCAGGCCCTGCTGGCCTACTTCGACGAGGTAATGCCCAACCCCTGCGGGCACTGCGACATCTGCGTCGACGGCGTGGAAACCTGGGACGCCACCGAACCTGCGCGCCAGGCCCTGTCGGCCATCTACCGCAGCGGCCAGCGCTACGGCGTCGGCCACCTGGTGGACGTGCTGCTGGGCAAGGATAACGAGAAGGTGCGCAGTGCCGGCCACCAGCACCTGGCGGTGTTCGGAATCGGCAAGTCCCGTGCTGAGGACGAATGGCGCACGCTGTTCCGCCAACTGGTCGCCCGTGGCTTTGCTGATGTCGACGTCGACGGCTTCAACGGCCTGCGCCTGACCGATGCCTGCCGTCCGCTGCTGCGCGGCGAGGAGACGCTGGCCCTGCGCCGCGATCCCAAACCGCAGCGCAGCAAGTCTTCTTCCTCCGGCGGCGCCAGCCCGGCCAGCCAACTGGTGCGCCAGGAAGAGCGCGAGATGTGGGAGGCCCTGCGTACCTTGCGCCGCAAGCTGGCCGAGGAGCACTCGGTGCCGCCCTACGTCATCTTCCCCGACGCGACCCTGCTGGAAATGCTGCGTAGCCAGCCCACTACGCTGTCCGCCATGGCCCAGGTCAGCGGCGTTGGCGCGCGCAAGCTGGAGCGCTACGGCCAGGCCTTCCTCGATGTGCTCACCGAATCGGACAAGGCGCCGGACACTCCGGCACCGGTTGCCGACCTGCGCCATGAACTGGTGACCCTGGCCCGCGCCGGCATGACGCCGGCGCAGATCGCCCGCCAGCTCGATTGCAGCGAGAAGAACGTCTACAGCCTGTTGGCCGAAGCCATCGGCCGCCAACAATTGGGCCTGGAGCAGGCACTGGACCTGCCCGAGGAACTGCTGGGCGAGATCCAGGACGCCTTCCTCGACGAGGACGGCGAGCTTCCTCCAGTGACGGCGATCGCCGAGCTGTTCGAGGGCCGCGTGCCGCTGGGTGTCCTGCACTGCGTGCGTGCTGCCTTGCAGGCCGAGCTGGAAGTCTGAGCGGTAGGTACCGGCGTAGGAGCGGACTTCGTCCGCGATCGATTCACCGTTCGCTCCGGACAGCCAAGGAGCTGGGCTTGCCCATCTCGGACGGCGACCGCTCCTACGGCAAGGGTAGAGTTCGTCGCACCAGGGGTCGTCAGTTTCGTGACGGGGCAAAACGACAAACTTGTGACGCACGTCCCGAACGGCTATGGTGGCACTTAGACCTCCACGAGAAGAGGTGAGTGTGTCACAACAACAAAGCTGGCTGGACGACGTCCGCTCCAATGCCTATGCCGAACAGCTCTCCCAGGGCTTTCGTCGCCTGCGCTTCGAGCCCGACCTCGAAACCCAATATCGCCACTACCTGCTGGAAGACAGCTTCGATCTCAAGCGCACCGCGCTGACCATCGGCGTGCTGATCTGGCTGGCGCTGGCGGCTATCGATTTCTTCCTCATCGGTGCTCCGGAGCATTGGCAGATGCTCGCGGTGCGTATCGGCGTGCTGGTGTTGCTGACTGTCTGCGGCGGGCTGATCCTGCAGCGTCGGCATATCCACCTGCTGGTGCCGTTGAGCCTGGCGTGCATCCTCAGCGTCGGCATCGGTGCGGCGGCGGTCGCCGGCATCGCCCACACCGTGGACCAGAGCTATCCCTACGAAGGCCTGCTGCTGGTCAGCATGGCCGCCTACTTCCTGATCGGGCTGCGTTTCACTGAGGCGGTTGGCTGCGCTTCGGTGATCCTGCTGGCCTACGTGGGCTTCGAGCTCTATGCGGGGTTGCCGTTGCCCAAGCTGGTCAGCAATGTGGTGTTCCTGCTGTTCGGCAACCTGGTCGGTGCGGTGGGCTGCTACCTGCTCGATTACAAATCCCGCCAGCACTTCCTGATCAGCCGCCTGCTGAAGGTCATGGCCGAACACGACGCGCTGACCGGCCTGCACAACCGCCGCAGCTTCAATCGCCAGCTAGAGCGCCTGTGGCGCCAGGCGCAGCGCGAGAGTGTCGGGTTGGCGCTGCTGCTCTGCGATGTCGATCACTTCAAGGCCTACAACGACCGCTACGGCCACCAGGCCGGCGATGGCGTGCTGCAGCGCATCGGCGAGGTGCTGATGTTCAGCGCACGGCGCCCGCTGGACATGGCGGTGCGCCTGGGTGGCGAGGAGTTCGCCGTGCTGCTCTATGGTGCCAGCGAGCGTGAAGCCAAGGAGCGCGCGGAGGTGCTGCGCGAATCGGTGCAGGCCCTGGGCATCGCCCACGAGGGCTCGCTGACGGCGGATGAAGTGACGCTGTCCATCGGCGTCTCATGTCTGTGGCCGGAAACCGGGCACCCGCTGCGCAGCATCTACGAGCATGCCGACCGGGCGCTGTACGAGGCCAAGGCGTTCGGGCGCAACCAGGTGGTCGCCTGAGCGAAACGCTCCTGCAGAGAGTCCGGTGTCTTGCGACGTGGCCCATTCCGTCCCCCGCACTGGCGCCGTGGGTGACTGCGGCGCGCGCAGGCCCGGTGCTAGCATGCGCCGGTCCCCGTCACCGAGCCCGCGCCCATGCAGCAGCTGATCCAGCCTAACGGCCAACCGCACTACGGCATCTTTCCCGGCACTCCGGCGACCATCAACCACCGCGACTTCGATTTCCGTTCGCCCATGGGCCGGCGCCTCGGCGCGCTGAGCAAGTGGCGCAGCTTCCACCAGTTCCAGTACTTCGGCCTGATCAGCCCGACACTGATCGGCGGCTGCGCGTTGGCGGACCTGAGTCTGTTGTCCATCGGCTTCGTCTACCTCTACCACCCTGAAAGCGGGCGGATGATCGAGCGCCAGTTCAAGTGCCCGTTGGGCCGCGGCTCGAGCTTCTCGCAGAGCCCCAACGACGGTGTCTGCGAACTGCGCCAGGGGCGCAACCTGCTGCGCCTGGAGAACGGCTCGTCTCCCCTGGAGAAGCGTCTGCTGGTCGAGCTGGACGACGGCACGCGCATCGACGCGCGCTTCAGCGAGGATCAGCCGGCCTTCGAGCCCATGAGTCTCTGCACCCCGACGGCGGTGAACGGCTGGGTCTATGCGCGCAAGGTCGCCGGCGTGCACTGCCACGGCGAGGTGCGCAGCGCGTTGGGCAACTACGATCTGCGCGAGCTGGATGCCTACGCACACCATGACTGGTCCGCCGGCTACATGCGCCGCGAGACCTTCTGGAACTGGGCGTGCCTGTCCGGCGAGGCGCAGGGGCGGCGAGTCGGCCTGAACCTGTCGTGCGGGGTCAACGAGACCAGCTTCACCGAGAACTGCTACTGGCTGGATGGCCGGTTGGTGAAAGTCGACAGCGTACGCTTCGAGTTCGACCGCGACCGGCCGCTCCAGCCCTGGACCATCCGCTCCTTCGACGGGCAGGTCGAGTTGCGCTTCGAGGCCCATGGCCTGCACCAGGAGCGCCTCAATCTCGGGGTGCTGGCGAGCAACTTCAAGCAGATCTTCGGGCGCTTCAGCGGTGTGCTGCGACCGGTGGGGCAGCAAGAGGTGCGCATTGACAATCTGTGGGGCTTTGTCGAGGACCAATATGCGAAGTGGTGAGGCCTTGCGTCACACCCTGCGACAATCTGTCATTGTACGGGCTTGATTAGCTGGCTAATAATTAGTCAAATCAACATACCGACTCATTCCCGAACGCTGCAAGACAATGTCAGACAACGATAAGCACTACTTCGGTACCCAACTGGCCCAGGCTTCGCGTGCATGGCGGGCTGAACTCGACCGCCGTCTCAGCCACCTCGGCCTGTCCCAGGCGCGCTGGCTGGTGCTGCTGCACCTGGCGCGTCACGCCGCCGCCCCCACCCAGCGCGAACTCGCGCAATCGGTTGGCGTCGAGGGCCCAACCCTGGCCCGTCTGCTCGACGGCCTGGAAGCCCAGGGGCTGGTCCGTCGCCAGGCCGTGGTTGAGGATCGCCGCGCCAAGCGCATCGCCCTGACCCCCAAGGCAGATGTCCTGATTTCCGATATCGAGAACATCGCTGCCGCCGTGCGTAACGAAGTGCTGGCGGGGATTTCCGAGGAAGAAATCGCGCTGTGCCAGAAAACGCTCAGTCGGATTCTCGGCAATCTCGAGCGGAACTGAGCAATCCGTCACGTTATTCGGGTAAAGTAGCCATTTTTCTGGCGGTCCTTTGCGGGGGCGCCGGCCATTCGCTATCCCTCCCTTAACCATTCGCCGGTTTTTCGACGATCTTTCTTGACCAAACCCAGCGCACCACCTAATCCGTGATATCAGACGGCCTGTACTCTGCAAGGTACAGAGGAGTAGTGCGTGACGGTCTGCAGTCCGGCATGGTTCCAGTGTGTGGACAGGTTCAGCCTGCCGCTTTCGAGTGGTCAGGGAATGGCGTGCAGACCCGGACATAAGGGGATGGGGTTATGGCTCGAATAAATAGAATTCCGCTGACGCTTGCCGCACTTTCGGTTTTTGTCTCTGCTCACGCGAATGCCCTCGGTCTTGGGGATATCACGCTGCATTCCGGGCTGAACCAGCCGCTGGATGCCGAGATTGCCCTGCTCGAAACCGGCGACATGACATCCGACGAACTGATCGCGAAACTCGCGAGTCCCGCCGATTACGAGAACGCCGGCGTCGACCGCTTCGTGTTCCTGCAGAGCTTGCGTTTCACTCCGGTGATCCGCAACGGGCGTGGCTACATCAAGGTGGTGTCCACGCAACCGGTCCACGAGCCTTACCTGAATTTCCTGATCGCCGTGGAGCGTCCCAATGGCCGCATTCTGCGCGAGTACACCCTGCTGATCGATCCGCCGGAGTACAACAGCGCCAATCGCAGCGTGGCCGCCAGCGTGGGGATGAACGGGGCGGCACTTGCGCAGTCTTCCGGTTACCGCCCGGATAGCTACCGCTCGGAGCCGGTGCGTCGCGCACCAACGCAGCCGCCGCTGCCGGCAGGTGACGGCCGCTATACCACGGTGCGCAATGACACCCTGTGGAAGATCACTTCGCACCTGGCCGGCAGCGGAGCCTCGCGCGCACAGTTGATGGACAGCATCGTCGCATTGAACCCGCAGGCCTTCGTCAATGGCGACCCGCATCGGCTGAAGGTCGGCCAGACGCTGGTTCTGCCGCAGGGCCAACAACTTACCGATTCCGCAAATGCCGCCGCCCTGGCGCAGCCAGCCACTGTGTCGCCGTCGGCTGCCGCACAGCCGGCCAGCGCGGCTCAGGCAGCGCAATCGACCGCGCCCAACGCTCAAGCTCAAGGCAATGCGGCACCGCCGGCCGGTGACGCCAATTTCGCCAAGGTCGAAGCTGACTTGCTCCTGGCCAACGCCCAGCGCGATCAGATGAACCAGCGCATGGACGATCTGCAGAAGCAGCTGGAAACCCTCCAGCAGGCGCTGCAGAGTCGCGACCAGCAGGTGCAGTCGTTACAGGCCGAGCTGGATCGCCGCCAGGGCGCGGATGCCGCCGGCGGCGCGCCGGCCGCTAATGCGCCGATGGCCAATGCTCCGAGCAATGCCGTACCCGCCGCCCCTGATGCGGTAGCACCGGCGTCGCAAGATGCTCCAGCCCCGAGCGTTGCCCAGCCGGCAACCCCCGCGCAGGACGCAGTGGGCTCCGGGTTCAACTATTGGCCCTGGCTGGGCGCAGGCGCCCTTGGCGCCTTGCTGGTCGGCCTGCTGTTCGCCCGCCGCCAGCGCGAAGAAAAGCCGGTGGAGATGCCGCCATTGCGTGCGACCGCCGCCGAACTGGTCAAGCCGCTTCCTCCGGCCAAACCGCTGACCGCTGCCGTGGTGGCGCCAGTGTCGACCCCGCATCCTGTGGTGGTCGCCACGCCGGAATCGGGCGTCGCCCGTCTGCCGGCCGCCAGCGCGGACAGCCTGGAAGGCGCGGATATCTACATTGCCTACGGCCGCTTCAATCAGGCTCGCGACATGCTGCGCAAGGCGGTCAATGCCGAGCCAGGCCGTCGTGAACTGCGCATGAAGTTGCTGCTGGTCCTGGCCGAACTGGGTGACATCAACGCTTTCCACGAGGAAGAGCGCAGCCTGGTGGCTATAGGGGGTGACCAGAAGCAGATCGACCAGCTCAAATCGCGCTACCCGGCGATGCTGGTCAGCATCGAAGACGCCCTTCAGCCGCCTACCGGTGAGACGCTCACCGACTGGGATGACCTGGAGCTGGGCGAGCCCGAAGACGTTATCACGGAGCCGGTCAAGGCCCCGCAGGAGCAGCCGGACTTCGCCATGAACCTCAGCGACCTGTCGCTGGACCTGGACTGGGACAAGCTCGACAACCCCTTCGACTCGCCCAAGCAGGGCAAGGCCGCGGCGAAGATCGTGCAGGAGGTCCCATCGGACTTCCGCAGCAACCTGCACGAGCTGCCGGAAATCACCGAGCTGGACCTGGGCGAGCATGGCGAGATGTTCGGCCATGGCAGCAAGACCCAGGGCGTGGAAGATGCACTGACCTTCGATCTGCCGGACGATATCGGCCACGAGCACGACGAGCTGCTGGCCAGCCTCGACCGCGCCCGTCGTTGTATCGACCAGGGCAACCTGGAAGAGGCCTACGGCATCCTCAAGCAGGTGATTGCCAGCGGCGACTCGAAGGCCAAGGCTGAAGCTCGCGAACTGTTGGCGCTGATTGCCTGATCCTCACCGCGTATGAAAAAGCCCGGCCGATGCCGGGCTTTTTCTTGGAGCAGGAAATTGCAGTGCGGGGCCTGCTTGTCTTTCGCGGACAAGATCCGCTGAGGGCAAGCTTGGCGGCCTCTCCCGGCTGTAGGATCGAGCTGGCTCGCGAGCCGCACACCTGGAAACCCGCCGGAACTCCGCTCGCAAGCAAGCGCGCTCCTACAGGTTGCCTGTTCCTTCTGCGCGAGACCTCAGAAGTTGCGGCCCAGGTTGATGTACACCGCGTGCTCGCTGGCATCGTTCAGGCCGTAGCTGAAGGTCAGCGGCCCCAGCGGTGTCTCGAAGCCCATGAGGAGGCTGCCGGCGTTGACGTAGCCGGTGTCGTAGCTGTTGTCGTTGTTCCACACCCGCCCACGCTCCAGGCTGCCGCCCAGGTAGAAGGGGAAGTCCAGCGGCAGGAAGGAGCGCTCGGTCATGCGCCGGTAGTAGATGACTCGCCCGAGGCTGTAGTTCTGCCCGGCCAGCGCGTCCTGGCGGTAGCCGGAGAGCTGCCGCGCGCCGCCGAGGAGGAAGCTCGAAACCACCACATCGGCGTCGTCGATGGTGCGCCCGTAGCCGCCGCCCAGCAGCCAGCTGTTCGGGCCGCTGCTCAGCGCCTTGTCCAGGCGGATGTCCCATTGCCGGTAGCGGTCGTCGTCGCCCAGCGACGGCGTGTGCTCGCGGAACGAGGTCTGGATGTTCTCGCCTTCATGGGGGAAGTCGACGTTGTCCATGGTGTCGAAGGAGTACTGCAGCTGGGCATAGCCTTCGTTGAAGTGGTAGTTGGGCAGGTCCTGTTCGCCCACCCGCACGTCGGCCTTGCCGAAGGCCTGGGCCACGCCGAGGCGGAACTCGCCATTGTTGGCGATCTGCCGCCCGAGGTTGAGGCCGTAGCCGTAGCGCTCCAGGCGGTACTCGGCGATGGGGTCGTCGTTGTCGGTGGCCTCGACGTTCTGCGCCTGGTTGAACAGGTAGGGCGCGACGAAGTAGCGCGAGCCCACGTCCAGCGGCTGGTAGAACTCGCTGTAGAGCTCCTGGCGGTCACCGATCTGCAGGCGCGTCAGCCATTCCGCGCCGAGACGGTTGATGCCGTTCATGCGGTAGCTGCCGCCGACGTTGAAGGTGCTGTCGCCGCGCAGGTCGTCGGAGAGGTTCAGGCCCAGGCGCAGGTAGTCGGTGCCGCTGCGCTTGCCGTAGGCGTGGATGACCAGCGCATTGCCCGCCTTGCCATCCTTGCCCGCCTTGTTGTGCACCACGCGGTACTGCACCTGGTCGAAGTAATCCAGGCCGTAGAGGGTGCTCATGTCGCGCTGCAGGCGCTCCAGGTCCAGCGGCTCGCCCAGCGGCTGGCGGATGTAGTGGAGGATGACGTCGTCGCTGACCTTGGAGTTGTTCTCCACCTCGATACGATCGATCACCGGCCGTCGCTCGCCCGGCGTGCGCGCCTCGTTCAGTGCCACCGCCTCGGCGTCGGCGGGCTTGCGCAGCATCGCCAGGCGCGGCGCGAGGATGCTGGTGGCGCGGTAGCCGGCGTCGATCAACTGCGGCACACGGCCGAAGTCGGTGGAGCTGTAGCCGCTCAGTGGCGGCTGCACGAGGATGTCGCTGGACGTCAGGGTCGCCAGCTGCGCCTCGGAGTTCTTGCGGGTCATCAGGGTGATGGACTGGTTGAGCATGTCCACTACCGTGGTCAGCTGCTTGCGGTCCAGCAGCGGGTTACCGATGTCGACCACGATGACGACGTCGACGCCCATCTGCCGAGCCACGTCCACCGGGATGTTGTCGACCATGCCGCCGTCCACCAGCAGCTTGCCGTTGACATCTACCGGGGCGAACACCGCCGGGATCGACATGCTGGCGCGGATCGCCTGGGGCAGGTGGCCCTTGCTGAACACCACCTTCTCGCCGGTGGAGATGTCGGTGGCGACGGCGCGAAAGGGGATCGCCAACTGGTCGAAGTTGCGGGTATCGCTGGTGTGCACCAGCAGGCTCTCCAGCAGCATCGACAGGTTCTGCCCCTGGATCGCCCCCAGCGGCAGGCCGAGAGTGCCGTCGTCGCGGAAGCTGAGCTTCTGCTTCACCAGGAAGTCGCGGTCGTCCTGCTTGCGGCGGAACGGCACGTCGACCCGTGGTGGCGAGTCGGACAGCGCCTCCTTCCAGTCCAGGCCCAGGGCCAGCTGCTCCAGCTCCCTGGGCGTGTAGCCTGCCGCGTACAGGCCGCCGATCACCGCGCCCATGCTGGTGCCGGCAATGGCGTCGACATGGATACCCTGTTCGTCCAGCGCCTTCAGCACGCCGATGTGCGCCAGGCCGCGCGCCGCGCCGCCGGAGAGAACCAGGCCGATCTTCGGCGGCGTGTTCGCCGCCAGGGCGCCGAGGGGAAGGAGCAGGAGGAGGGCGAACAGCAGTCGGCGCATGAAGAGAAGAGTCCGGTAGGGTGTTTCAGACCGGTATTATAGGATCGCGTCCTACAGCAGAGTCTGATTCATGTCCGAAGCCAAAGCCGAAATCGTCATCACCTATTGCACCCAGTGCCAGTGGCTGCTGCGCGCCGCCTGGCTGGCGCAGGAACTGTTGAGCACCTTTGGCGACGACCTGGGCAAGGTCAGCCTGGTGCCGGGCACGGGTGGGATCTTCCACATCAGCTGTGACGGCGAACAGATCTGGGAGCGCAAGGCCGACGGCGGTTTCCCCGAGGCCAAGGTGCTCAAGCAGCGGGTGCGCGATTGCATCGATCCGCAGCGCGACCTGGGGCACAACGACCGCTCCTGAGTCCGCCGCTACCGGTCGGCGGAATAATTCGATAGCTGGCTAACTTGTTTGCTTCATGTCAACGGCGTACGCGCGTCCCACTCTTAGTCTGATGGCATCCATTCTCCGCAGAGGATGCCCCCACCATGAGCATCATCATCACTGGCGCCGCCGGTTTCATCGGCAGCAATCTCGTCAAGGCGCTGAACCAGCGCGGCGAGACTGACATCATCGCGGTCGATGACCTGACCGAAGGCGACAAGTTCGCCAACCTCGCCGACTGTGACATCAGCGACTACCTCGACAAGCGCGACTTCATCGAGCGCTACGCCCGTGGCGACTTCGGCGTGGTGCGCGCGCTGCTGCATCAGGGCGCCTGCTCCAGCACCATGGAGCGCGACGGGCGCTACATGATGGACAACAACTACCGTTACAGCTGCGAGTTGCTGGACGCCAGCCTGTCGCTGGGCGTGCCGTTCCTCTATGCCTCGTCGGCGGCAGTCTATGGCGGCGGCCATGAGTTCCGTGAAACCCGCTCCTGCGAGCGGCCGCTGAACGTCTACGGCTACTCGAAATTCCTCTTCGACCAGCGCGTGCGCAAGGTGCTGCCCACCGCCCGCACCCAAGTTGCCGGCTTCCGTTACTTCAACGTCTACGGCCCGCGCGAGCAGCACAAGGGGCGCATGGCGTCAGTGGCCTTCCACTGCTTCAACCAGTTCCGCGAGACCGGCAAGGTGAAGCTGTTCGGCGAATACGGCGACTACCCGGCCGGTGGCCACCTGCGCGATTTCGTCTCGGTGGAAGACGTGGCGAAGGTCAACCTGTACTTCCTCGACAACCCCGAGCGCAGCGGTATCTTCAACCTCGGCAGCGGCCGTGCCCAGCCGTTCAACGACGTGGCGCTGGCGGTGATCAATACCCTGCGCGAACAGCAGGACCTGCAGCCGCTGACCCTGGACGCGGCAGTCCGTGCCGAGTTGTTGGAATACACCGAGTTCCCGGATGAGCTGCGAGGCAAGTACCAGTGCTACACCTGCGCCGACATCGCCTTTCTCCGCGAGGCGGGTTATCGCGCGCCGATGATGGGCGTGGAGGAGGGGGTACAGCGCTATTGCCGCTGGCTCCTGCAACAGGACTGATACCGCGTGTAACGGGCTTTACCCAGTCTTTACCCTCCGCTGACACTGCGCAGGGGGAACGCGCGAGACAATGTCCACAGGCACCCAACCGAACAGGCCGCCACGCAGGCTGTCGTGCGATGAATCCTTGGCATTCCCTCCCCGGGGCAAGGTTCGAGTTTCGCATGCTGCGGGGCGGCCTTCTTTTTTTGCCGCCCGCGCCGATTCAGCCCTTGTAGGAACGAGCTGGCTCGCGAACAGGTCCTGCTCCGGCGCCAAGCGGTTCGCGAGCAAGCTCGCTCCTACACTAGAGCTGGCATGACGATATACGCGGAGTCAGTGCGACCCGCGCGCACTGAGGAAGGTGGCGAAGATGATCAGCACGCCGCCCGCCAGCATCCGCAGGCTCGGCTCTTCGCCGAACAGCACGGCGGCGAAGGCGATGCCGTAGACCGGCTCCAGGGCGAAGATCACCGCTGCCGTGCGCGCCTTGATCAGTCGCAGGCTGGCAACGAACAGGCTGTGGGCGACACCGGTGCAGAGCACGCCCAGCGCCACCAGCCACAGCCAGTCCATGCCGCGTACCGAGGGCAGCTCGAACAGCACCAGCGGCAGCAGGCAGGCAATGATCGTCAGGTTCTGGCACAGCGCCGCCTGGATCGGGTCGATGCCGCGCACGCTCACCCGGTTGGCCAGCGACAGCAGAGCGAACAGCAGGCCGGAGAGGGTACCCCAGAGCAGGCCGAGGGTTGCGCCGTCGCTGAAATCCAGGCTCGGCGTGACCATCATCAAACCGATGCACACCAGTACCACCACCCCGTACTCGCCCTTGCGGATGCGCTCGCGGAACAGCAGGCCTTCCAGCAGTACGGTGAAGGCCGGGAAGCTGGCGAAGCCGAGGGTGGCGACGGCGACGTTGCCGACCTTCACCGCCATGAAGAAGGTCAGCCAGTGGGTGCACAGCAACACGCCGCCGCCCAGCAGCATGGCTGCCTGTTTCAGCGTGGGGCGCTTCTGTTGACGCAAATGCCCGGCGAATACCGCCGCCAACGACAGCGAGCCGAACAGCGCGCGACCGAAGACGATGATCAACGGGCCGGCAAGGATGAGTTTGCCGAAGATGCCGGACAACCCGAACATCAGGGCGCCGATGTGCAGGCCGATCAGGGCGCCGCGGGGAGTGAGTTGGGTAACCTGCTTCATGCCTGTGAACCCGCCGGCTGTGGTGACGGGCCTTGTTCGAGAGCTGAGATGGCGCACCGGGACCGCCGGCGCGGAGTGACGCGTCGATCAGGCCAGTCGTGAGCCATTGGGCAGCGGCTTGTCGAAACCGGCCAGCACCACTTTCTCGTCGCTGTCGTACGCACCGGTGACTAGCACTTCCGAGCGTACGCCGGCGATGGATTTTGGTGCGAAGTTGCACACGCACAGGACCTGGCGGCCGATCAGCTCATTGGCTTCATAGTGCGCGGTGACCTGCGCGCTGGAGGTCTTGATCCCCAGCGGGCCGAGGTCGACCTGGAGGATGTAGGCGGGCTTGCGCGCCTTCACGTTGGGTTCGGCCTGGACGATGGTGCCCACGCGCAGTTCCACGCGCTCGAAATCCTGCCACTCGATGGTGTCTGCCGACATCTCTGTTCTCTTGTTCAGTTCGATGGTCGGCAGTCTAGGCCCTGGGCACGAGGCTGTCTGTCGCGCGGCTAGCGAGGATTGTCGCGCGCCTCCCGGCGCAGTTGGCGCGCAGTGGTGCCGAACTGGCGCACCAGGGCGGCGGTGAAGGCGCTTTGCGAGGCGTAGCCGACTTGTGCGGCGATCTCACCCACCGACTGGTGCGAGCCGCGCAGCAGATCACGGCCCAGTTGCAGGCGGCGCTGGCGGACGTAATCCATCGGCGTCTGCCCGGTTTCGGCGAGGAAGCGGGCGTGGAAGCGTGCGGCGGAAAGCCCGGCGAGCCGCGCCAGGTCGGCGACCTGCAGCGGATGCGCGGCGTGGCGGTCGATGTAGCTGTCGAGACTGGCCAGCGGCAGTTGCGTCGGTTCCTCGATGCGCTGCTGGCCGGCGGCGAGGCTGGCGAGTAGCAGGATCGCGCCCTGGCGCGCCAGTACCGGGTCATGCAGCGAGCTGCCGGCGAGCCAGTGCACCAGCTGCGCCTGGTCATTGCTGAGCAGACGCTGCCCCGGGGTTTCCAGCAGGCGGCGGCCGGCATCGCTGTGCAGGCCGAGACCGCCGAGCAGGTCCTCCTCATCTTCCAGGTCCACCACCAGGCAGCGGCTGCCATCGGGGCTGGCGCAGGCGTGGTGCTCGTCACGCGGCACCACGGCGAAGGTCTGCCGGGTCACCAGGCTGCCGCGTCCACCCACTTCGAAATCCAGGCTGCCGGACAGCCCCAGCACCAGCTGCGCATGGCTGTGGCTGTGGGCGAGGTGGTCGTGGCTGTAATGGCGCAGGGAGAGAATCTGGTTCATGCGAAGCGGCTTTCTGGGCTGGCGGACAGGCTGACAGTCTAGCGTGCCGTGGGCTGTAACGGGACTGTCGCCAGTCGGTCACTTTCGTTTCACCGCGTGCGCTGACACTCGGAAAAACCCCTCTGGAGGTCGCCGACGATGAGCAGCGCGCAACGCATGACGCCGACGAAGAAACAACGGGTACGCACCCTGTGGATATCCGATGTCCACCTGGGCACCCGTGACTGCCAGGCCGAGCACCTGGCCGGCTTCCTCAAACGCTACCACGCCGACCGCATCTACCTGGTGGGCGACATCATCGATGGCTGGAGGCTGCGCGGTGGCATCTACTGGCCGCAAGCGCACACCAACGTGATTCGCCGCCTGCTGACCATGAGCAAGCGCGGCACCGAAGTGATCTACGTCACCGGCAACCACGACGAGTTCCTGCGCCGCTATTCCTCGCTGCTGCTGGGCAACATCCGTCTGGTCGACGAGATCGTCCACAGCACCGCCGACGGCCGCCAGCTGCTGGTGATCCACGGCGACCAGTTCGACGTGATCACCCGCTATCACAAGTGGTTGGCCTTCCTCGGCGACTCCGCCTACGAATTCACCCTGACCCTGAACCGCTGGCTCAACCACTGGCGCAGCCGGTATGGCTACGGCTACTGGTCGCTGTCGGCCTACCTCAAGCACAAGGTGAAGTCGGCGGTGAACTTCATCGGCGACTTCGAGGAAGCCATTGCCCATGAGGTCCAGAAGCGTGGTTTGAGCGGCGTGGTCTGCGGGCATATCCACCACGCGGAGATCCGCCAGATCGGCGAGGTGGAATACCTCAACTGCGGCGATTGGGTGGAGTCCTGCTCGGCGCTGATCGAGCACTGGGACGGTAGCATCCAGCTCTACCGTCTGGCCGACGAGCAGGCCCGCGTTGCCGAGCCAGCGGTGGTCGAGTCGGCAGCGTGAGGCTGCTGATCGTTACCGATGCCTGGCAGCCGCAGGTCAACGGCGTGGTCACCAGCCTGCGGGCACTGGAACGGGATCGCCGCGCCTGCGCGCAGTGGGCGCGCGAGCAGGCCTGGCGGGCATCGGCGCAGGAATTCCTGGCGCTTCAGGTTCGCCTGACGGATTTGCCGGTTAGTGAAGAGCCGGGCTACGGCAGCGGCTGATCAGAACAGCTGGCGATCGTGGTCCAGGCTCTGGTCCACCAGCCACTTACCGTGGGCGATGGAGGCGTGCTGGGCCTTCTCCAGGTCCGACATGAAGGCGAATTCCACCGGCAGCGTCTTGCGTTTGGTGGTATGCCCGTCCGGGCTGGTGATGTGGCAGCCGGCGGCCCAAGGGGTGGGCAGGCCGGGGTGTTCGACGACGTCGGCAGTGATGGTGTACTTGCGGTACTCGCATTGCATCAGGCTCATGGGGTGTCCTCCTGGCGGTTCGCCAAAGACCCCGAAGGGCGGGTGGCGGGCGGAACGATGCTGGCGCTGTGCGCCCGGCAAGCCTTGGTAACCCCCAACATAGACCAGCCGGCAGGGCTTTTTGCCGTATACCGACGAACGCGAATGTCTCCTTCACTGGAGATTTCCCGCTCGAACCTTCCCAAGGTCGGCCCGGAGCGCCAGACTGTCGGCCATGCCAATCCAGACCCTTTCCCGCCTCGCCGAAGTCGACGCCTGTCAGTGGGACGCCCTGTTGCCGGACGACCAGCCGTTCCTGCGCCACGCCTTTCTCTCAGCCCTGGAGGAAAGCGGCAGCGTCGGCGGTCGCACCGGCTGGGAGCCGGCCCATCGGGTGCTGCTGGGCGACGATGGCCGTCTGCTGGCCGCCGCGCCGGCCTATCTGAAGAGCCATTCCTACGGCGAGTACGTATTCGACTGGAGCTGGGCGGACGCCTGCCTGCGCGCCGGCATTCCCTACTACCCCAAGCTGCTGGTGGGCATTCCCTTTTCGCCAGTGGGTGGCGCTCGCCTGCTGGGCGCGCCGGAAGCGGCGTTGAGCCTGGTTGGTGCGCTGGCGGGTGAAGTGGACGAGGGGCGCTGCTCAGGCGTGCATGTGAACTTCACCGATCCTGCCGCCGATGCGCTGCTGCGCGATGCCGACGGCTGGCTGGAGCGCCTGGGCTGCCAGTACCACTGGAGCAATCGCGGCTACCGCGATTTCCAGGATTTCCTCGACGCGCTCAGTTCGCGCAAGCGCAAGCAACTGCGCAAGGAGCGCGAGCAGGTCGCCGGGCTCGGGCTGGACTTCGTCTGGATGCCAGGGTGTGAGCTTTCCGAGGCGCATTGGGACTTCGTCTACGCCTGCTACAGCAGCACCTACGAGGTGCGTGGGCAGGCGCCTTATCTGAGCCGGGCGTTCTTCAGCCTGATCGGCGAGCGCATGCCGGAGGCGATCCGCGTGGTGTTCGCCCATCAGAATGGCCGACCCGTCGCCATGGCCTTCAGTTTATTGAGCGGCGATACGTTGTACGGTCGCTACTGGGGCTGCCTGGCGGAGTTCGACCGCCTGCACTTCGAGACCTGTTTCTACCAGGGCCTGGATTACGCCATCGGCCATGGCCTGCAGCGCTTCGACGCCGGAGCGCAGGGCGAACATAAGCTGATCCGCGGCTTCGAGCCGGTGATCACGCGTTCCTGGCATCGCCTGGGGCATCCGGGGCTGCGCGATGCGGTGGAAGAGTTCCTGGTGGGCGAGCGGGCGGGCATCCTGGCCTACGCCGAAGAGGCCCGCGCGGCGCTGCCTTATCGGCAGGAGTGCGGCATTTAGCTGCAACGCTCATCCGGCTGTTGCGGGCATGGCCCGCTTGTAGCCTTTCCGTGAGGTCAATTTGTAGGATGGGTGGAGCTTGCGATACCCATCAGCCGGCTCCGTGATACAAACGATGGGTATCGCTTCGCTCCACACCATCCTACTGGTCGCCCAGGGGCGGGTGTCGGAGCAGGGTGTATCACTGCGCAATGCGCCCTGTGTGCAGAGTTACTCCGGCTTCGCCTCACCCTTGCCCGGCAGCATGCGCACCAGGGTGTTGTCGCGGCTGATGTAGTGGTGGAACAGTGCGGCCAGCGCGTGGAGGCCGATCAGCCAGTAGCCGAGTACCGCGATAGTTTCGTGCCAGTACTTCACCTGCTTGGCCAGGTCCGGGTTCTTGTCTACCAGGTGTGGCAGCTCCATGCCCCAGAACGGCACCGGCTTGTCGGCGGCGCTGAGGATGATCCAGCCGGCCAGCGGCAGGCCGATCATCAGGCCGTACAACGCCAGGTGCGCCAGCTTCGCCAGCGCCATCTGCCAGGCCGGTGGTGCCGGGACGATGGGCGGGGTGGGATAGATGAAGCGGCCGACGAGGCGCAACCAGACCAGCACGAAGACGCTCAGGCCGAGCATGAAATGCCATTGTTTGAACAGTTCGCGGGTTTCACTGCCCTTGGGGAAGTTGCCGCGCAGCTCGATGCAGGCGTACGTAGCGGCGATCAGCAAAAGCATGATCCAGTGCATGGCAATGGACAGCTTTCCGTAGCGTGATGGGGGCTTGGACAGGCTCATGACGGTTCCTTGTGTGGCTCGGTTTCGTACGCCGCGTTCTTACGACGGGGTTGCCAGTCTGAGCATAGAGCCTTAAACGTGTCTGAAAAACCGTTAAGCCAAAGTGAAAGGGCCGCAATGTGCGGCCCTTTTGATGTCGGTCAGCCTTCGTCGTCGGCTGACTGGCGGGAACGGATGGCGTTCACCAGTCGCTTGGCCAGGGCCGGGTAGTCTTCGTCGAAGTGGTGGCCACCGGGCAGTTGCAGGTTCTCGCCCACTGATTGCGGCTGGGTGCAGCCGCTCTCGTCCTTCTCTTCGATACCGTACACGCAGAGCACTTTCGGCCCTGGCAGACGGGCCATTTCCGGACCGGTGGCGGCTTCCTGGCCGGCCTTGCCGAGCCAGCCCTGTACCTCGATCTCGAAGCTGCCGCTGCGGGCGAAGGCCAGCAGGATCACTGCGCTGACGTCCTTCTTGGCGTCCGCTGGCAGGCGGTTGTAGATCGCCGGCAGCACGTCGGCACCAAAGGAGTAGCCGGCCAGCACGAAGTGCTTGGCACCCCATTTCTCGCGGTAGTGCTGCATCAGCAGGGCGAGGTCGGCGGCGCTCTGTTCCGGGGTCTTGTGCTCCCAGAAGTAGCGCAGCGCATCGACGCCCACCACCGGATAGCCCAGCTCGGCCATCTGCGCGGCAACGTCGCGGTCCAGGTCGCGCCAGCCGCCATCGCCGGAATAGAACAGGGTGACGGTGTCCGACGGCTTGGCGGCCGGGACTTCCACCACCGGCACATTGCCGCCACCGCCTTGCAGCAGTTGGTGCAACTGGTCGGCGAGCACCTTGGACAGCGGTGTGTCGTAGTCGCTGATCACCGTCTCGGCGTTCTGCAGGCCACGGGCGAAGCGCGCGCTGGCGTCGTCCGGGTTGTCGTTCCAGGCGGCCAGCCAGTGGCCATGGGCGGCGCTGGTCGGCAGTGGGGTGGCGGCGCAGTCGGGCTTTTCCAGGGAGAAGCCGACCGACAGGGCCTTGGCCTTGTCGTCGCTCTGCCCGGCGAGCCAGCGGAAGGCGTAGGCCCCGCCGGGGCCGATACCGGCGACCAGGGTCGGCTGGCCGTCGAGCAGTTCGCTGGCGGCCTTGATGCGGGCCTGCTGGGTGGCGCAGTCCTTGTCCGGGAAGACGAACTGCACCACACGGGCGCCACTGTCGTGGGCCAGGGCCAGGAGTTGGCCGTCGTCGAGTTTCTGGTCGGCCTGCACGGCCAGCAGTACCCGGGCGTTCGGTTGCTTGCTGGGAATGGCCAGGGCGACGGCGCTGCCGTCGGCGAGCTGGCGGTGTTCGAGGGAGGCCTGCGAGGCCGGGCGGCTCCACAGCAGCAGGCCGACGGCAATGATAATCAGCAGGAGGAGGGCGAGCAGGTGTCGCCAGCGACGTTTCAACATATCAGCGTTTTACCAATCCACTCAGGCCGCCTGCGATGAGGGCGGCCGTATCGGCCAGGGCCACCAGCGGATCCAGTCCGGCGGGCACGGCCAGGTAACGGGGTTCCCAGTCGGGCTGGAACTTGTCCTTGAAGCGCCGCAACCCCTGGAAATTGTAGAACTGCTCACCCCGGCGAAAAACCAGCGCGCCGAGACGTTGGGTCAGCGGGGCGCCACGGCGCGGCTGCAAGCCGGCCAGGGGCACCATGCCGAGGCTGAAGCGGGTGTGCCCGCTCTCCTTGTAATGCAGGATCAGGCCGAGCATGAGGAACTCCATGGTCAGCTTGGGTGCGTCGGGTGCCACGCGCATCAGGTCGATGCTCGCCAATTCCTTGCCGGAGGTTTCCAGCAGGTTGGCGAAGGCCACGGCGCGGCCCTGGAAGCGGACCACGACGACGCGGAAATAGTGCAGGTACTCGGGGGTGAAGCGGCCGAGGGAGAAACCTTTCTCGCGGACGTTCTTGCCGCCCAGCCAGGCATCGGAGATGGCGCGCAGCTCGTCCATCGGCGCTTGTCCGGCGTCATGGAACTCCAGGCTCAGGCCATCGCGCTGGCCGCGGTTCCAGGTGTAGCGCAGGTCTTTCATCTCCTTGCCCTTGCTCTCCAGGTCGAAGCGGCGCAGGTCGACCCGCGCCTCCTCGCCGAGCTTGAGCGCGGTCAGGCCGATGTCCATGTACAGCGGCAGGTTCTCCGCACGCACCTGGTAGAACACCGGGCGCGAGTGGTGCAGGTCGCAGAGGTCGCGGAACTGCCAGATCAGTTCGGCGCGGGCCTGGGCCGGGCCGATCGGGTCGAACAGTGCCACCAGGCTGCGGCCACGGCGGGCATACATGAGGAAGGCGTCGTTGCCTTCGTGGAACAGCAGTGCCTTGTCGCCCGACAGGGCCAGGCCGCCATCGGGCTGCGCGGAGTTGGCGAGGATGCCGGCGGCGGTATCCAGATCTTCGCGGGTAGGCTCGTGGATCGCCGGCGGCGCGGTACGCAGCAGCCAGTACAGCGCCAGGGCGGCCAGCAGCAGGCAACTGCCCAGGGCGGCGCGCAGGCCACGCGGGGCGTCGGCGTCGAGGGCGAACTGCCACCAGAGTTCGTGGCTGTAGGGTACGTCCTGGTAGGCGAACAGCAGCAGCCAGATCGACGCGGCGATCACGCAGGCGGCGGCACCCAGGTACAGCGGCGAGAAGGGCAGGTCCATCAGGCGGCTGCGGCGATAGAAGGCACTGCGGAAGATCACCAGCAGGGCGGCGGTGAAGCTGAGGATCAGCGCTTCTTCCCAGTCGAAGCCCTTGAGCAGCGAGAGCACCGCACCTGCGCTCAGCAGGCCGAGGGTCAGCGCCCAGGCGGCAGAGAGGCGGCGGCGCAGGCCGTAGGCGAGCAACAGGCAGAGAACGCCGATCAGGCTGGCGGCCAGGTGCGAGGCGTCGATCAGGCGGTGCGGGACGAGGAAGCCGATGTCGTCCAGGCGAGTGTCAATGGATGGCGTGGCGCCGGAGAACAGCAGCACGATGCCGGAGATGAACACCAGCAGCGAGAGGATCTGCGCGGCGAAGCCGGAGGCCACTCGCACGGCCTGCTTGGCCACCAGCACGCGGCGTGCTTCGAGGAACAGCAGCAGCAGGCAGGCGGCGATCAGCGGCAGCACTACGTAGATCAGGCGATACAGCAGCAACGCGGCGGCCAGTGGCGCAGCGCCCAACTGGCCGGCGAAGGCCGCCAGCAGCACGGCTTCGAACACGCCGACGCCGCCCGGCACATGGCTGAGCACGCCGGCGGCCAGGGCAATCAGGTAGACCAGCAGGAAGGCGCCAAAGGGCGGGGCTTCCGGCAGCAGCAGGTAAAGCACGGTGGCGGCGGCGGCCACATCGAGCGCGGTGATCAGCAGTTGCAGCAGTGACAGGCGCAGAGCTGGCAGGCGCAGGGTGCGACGGCCGAAGCGGACCAGATGGCTGTCGGGTGAGGGCTGTTCCGGCAGGCGGCGGCGTTCGACGGCCACCACCAACCATAGACAGAGGGCGATGATGGCCAGCGCCAGCACGGCCACCAGCCACTCCGGCAGGTGCAGGGCGAGGGAGGCGTCGGAAAGATCGCTCAGTGCCGCGAGCGCCGCCAGTATCGGCAGAGCGCAGCCCAGCGACAGACTGGCGAACAGGGTCATCAACGCAACGTCACCGGCCCCCAGCCCCTGGCGGGCATACAGGCGATAGCGTACCGAGCCGCCGGAGAGCATCGACAGGCCCACGGCGTTGCCGATGGCGAAGGCGGAGAAGCCGCCGGTCAGTAGTGCCGGGGTGGGCAGCTTCACGCCGGCGAAGCGGCTGGCGGACCATTCATAGCCGAGCAGGAAGATGAAACCCACCACGGTGGCGGCGAAGGCACCAAGCAGCGAGGTGGTGGGCACATCCAGCAGGGCGTCGTGCAGGGAGTAGGCGTCGATGTCGCGCAGCAGGTGATAGCAGGCGATCAGCGCCAGGCTGAACAGCACCAGGGTCACGCCCAGGCCGAGTGCCTGACGATTGGCATTGACCCAGTTGAGCCAGGTCGCTCGGGTAGGAGCGTCTTCGCTGGCAGGGGTATCGGGAGTGGCAGGGTTGGCGCTCATCGGGCACCTCAATCGATTTAGCGCGACAGAGTAGGGGCACTGACGCGAATTCCCAAGTCTCCGGAAGAGTATTTTCCTGATCCGTGAGACGCCACCCGTGGGCGATCAATTTTCCGGCACAACGAAAAAAGCCACTCCTAAGAGTGGCTTTCTTCTTGATGTCTGGTTGCGGGAGCAGGATTTGAACCTACGACCTTCGGGTTATGAGCCCGACGAGCTACCAGACTGCTCCATCCCGCGCCGGCCATTCTATAGAGATGAAGACTCGTGTCAAACGATATTTTCGTTTTTGATCAACAACTTAAATCGCGCGCAAACGAAAAAGGCCACTCCGAAGAGTGGCCTTTTCCTTGTGTCTGGTTGCGGGAGCAGGATTTGAACCTACGACCTTCGGGTTATGAGCCCGACGAGCTACCAGACTGCTCCATCCCGCGCCGGCCATTCTACGGATGTGAAAGGTCTTGTCAATCGATATTTAGCTTTCGATCAATTATTTAAATCGCGCGCAAACGAAAAAGGCCACTCCGAAGAGTGGCCTTTTTCTTGTATCTGGTTGCGGGAGCAGGATTTGAACCTACGACCTTCGGGTTATGAGCCCGACGAGCTACCAGACTGCTCCATCCCGCGCCGGCCATTCTACGCCAGTGCGCCTTCGTGTCAACCGATAAATTGGGAAAAGTGATTTTTTATCAATTATTTAGCGACGGCGTATAGCAACGTGAGGGCTTGCACCGGCGTCTCGCTGGGTTGGGTTTTTCGCGGCTGTGGATAACCGAGGTGGCGGATTTTTGCATTACCATGGATGGGTTTCTGCTGCCTTTCCAGGCGGCTTCCGACGGTGATGCAGGCGCCTTCTTCGTGACACGGCAGAGAAAGATCATCCACATCGATTGCGATTGCTTCTATGCCGCCATCGAGATGCGCGACGACCCGACCCTCGCGGGCAAGCCGCTGGCCGTGGGCGGTTCGCCGGACAAGCGTGGCGTGGTCGCGACCTGCAACTACGAGGCGCGCGCCTATGGGCTGCATTCGGCGATGGCCATGCGCACCGCCGTGAAACTGTGCCCGGACCTGACCATCGTGCGCCCGCGCATGGATGTCTACCGCGAGGCCTCGCGGGACATCCATGCGATCTTCCGCGACTACACCGAGCAAATCGAGCCACTGTCCCTGGATGAAGCCTATCTCGACGTCAGCGACAGCGAGCGCTGTGGCGGCAGTGCCACGCGCATCGCTCGGGAGATTCGCCAGCGCGTTTGGGAAACGTTGCATATCACGGTGTCGGCCGGGGTAGCGCCGAACAAGTTCATCGCCAAGATCGCCAGCGACTGGCGCAAGCCGAATGGATTGTTCGTGGTGACACCGGATGAGGTGGACGGCTTCGTCGCCGAGTTGCCGGTCAAGAAGCTGCACGGCGTGGGCAAGGTCACCGCGGAGAAGCTGGCGCGCCTGGGGATTCGCACCTGCGCGGACCTGCGCGACTGGTCGCGGATCCGCTTGGCCAAGGAGTTCGGCAGCTTCGGCGAGCGGCTCTGGGGCTTGTCGCGCGGCATCGATGAGCGCCCGGTGCAGGTGGACAGCCGGCGCCAGTCGATCAGTGTGGAAAACACCTTCGATCAGGACCTGCCGGATCTCGCCGCCTGCCAGGAGGAGTTGCCGTCACTGCTGGGCGAGCTGGAGCGACGCATGACGCGCCTGGACACCAGTTACCGGCCGGGCAAGCCGTTCATCAAGCTGAAGTTCCACGACTTCACCCAGACCACCCTGGAACAGGCCGGTGCCGCGCGGGACCTGGAAAGCTACCGGCTGCTGCTGGGGCAGGCCTTCCAGCGCGGTAACAAGGCCGTGCGGCTGATTGGCGTGGGCGTGCGCCTGGTGGACCTGCGCGGCGCCCATGAGCAGCTCAGTCTGTTCTAGCTGAGGCTCAGCCTTCCGGCCATAGACGCATGGCGCGGCCGCTGGCCGGCCACAGGCGCAGTTCACCTTCGTCGGTGATATCCCAGCGCTGCACGGTGCCGAGCATCTTGAGGAACTGCTGTTCCTGCTCCATCACCAGATCGGCGCAGAGTTTGCGGGTGGCGCCCGGCTGGCCGAAGGTCAACTGGTCGCCTTCGAGCTTGTAGCTGGCGAACCAGTGGTTGCAGCCGGCGCTGCCGTAGGCGCGGCCGCTGCCATCCAGGGTCAGGCTGATGTGGGTGTAGTCGATCAGCGGGCGCTCGCCGACCCATTCCACGCGGTAGGTCTGCTCGGCTTCAGGTGCCGGCTTGCTGGCGCAGCCGGCCAGGGCCAGCGCGGTACAGGCGCTGGCGATCAGGGCTTTCATGCGGTCTCCTTGCTCTGGCAGTCCGGGCACAGGTGGCGATTACCGGCCTTGGCCCATCCGAGTTCGGCGATGCGCAGTTCGGCGGCTGGCTGCTGGGCAGCCTTGCCGAGGGTGGCATCGACGGCGAATTCGAAGTCCAGTGTAGCCCCGCAACCGTCGCAATTGACCTTCCACTTATGGATACCCAGTTCACGGAACACCGGTCCCTTGGCCACGGCCATCCACTGCCCCGGCGGGTTGATCAGGTGGCGGACCTTTTCCACTGCCAGGGTCATGCTCAGGCTCTTGCTGCCCTTGAGGCTGACCAGCAGGGTGTCGCCGACCTTGATCGAGCCACCGATGCCGGTGACCTGATAGCGGCCCGGAGTCAGCGCGCGGCACTCGTTGAGGGTGAATTGCGGGTTGAGCAGGGTGTAGCGAAAGTCGTGCTGGGCCATGGGTCCTCCGGGAAAGCGCGGCATTCTAGGGGGCGAGGCGTGCGGATGCGAGCACCATCCGATCAACCCTCGACGAGGTTGGCCGGGTTGCCGGCCTGCCAGGCCGCGATGTTGGCCAGGGTGGTCTGGGCAATTCCGGCGAGTGCTTCGCGGGTGAGGAAGGCCTGGTGCGCGGTGATGATCACGTTGGGGAAGGTCAGCAGGCGCGCCAGTACGTCGTCCTGCAGCGGCTGGTCGGAGCGGTCGGCGAAGAAGATTTCGGCTTCCTCTTCATAGACGT
This sequence comes from Pseudomonas sp., assembly GCF_002796985.1. GTDB lineage: Bacteria > Pseudomonadota > Gammaproteobacteria > Pseudomonadales > Pseudomonadaceae > Pseudomonas. Next base: position 724,831 of record NZ_PEKX01000007.1, read on the forward strand.
CCAGGCCGAGGTAGCCGAGTTGGCCGCTTTTCAGCGCCTCGATCAGTGCCGGGGTGTCGACCAGCGCGCCACGGCCGGTATTGATCAGCATGGCGCCACGCTTCATGCGCGTAAGGCTCTGGGCGTTGATCAGGTGCTTGGTGGCCGCGTTGAGCGGGCAGTGCAGGCTGATGATGTCGGACTGCGCGAGCAACTCGTCCAGTTCGACGAAACGCCCGCCGAGGCCTTCGATGGCGCGGTTGGGGTAGGGATCGTAGGCCAGGATGTTGCAGCCGAAGCCGCTCATGATGCGGGCGAAGACTTCGCCGATCTGCCCGCTGCCGATCACCCCGACGGTGCGCCCGTGCAGGTCGAAACCGGTCAGGCCGTGCAGGGAGAAGTCGCCTTCGCGGGTGCGGTTGTAGGCGCGGTGCAGGTGCCGACACAACGCCAGGACCAGCCCCACTCCGTGCTCGGCCACGGCGTGGGGTGAATAGGCTGGTACGCGCACCACCGCCAGTCCCAAAGCGTGGGCGGCGGCCAGGTCAACGTGGTTGTAGCCGGCCGAGCGCAAGGCGATCAGTTTCGTGCCGCCGGCAGCCAGGTGCTCCAGCACCGGGCGCGACAGACTGTCGTTGACGAAGGGGCAGACCACCTCGAAACCCATGGCCAGGGCGACGGTGTCTTCGCGTAGCTGGGCCTGCTGGAAATGCAGCTCGAAGCCGTGGCTGTGATTGGCGGCGAGGAAGCTGTCGCGGTCGTAGGTCTGGTTGCTGAACAGGATGATGCGCATCGCTTGGGTTTCCGTCTTCAGTGCGGCTGGCCGGCTTCGGCTTCTACGCGGGCCTCGGTCGCCTGTGCCAGTTCGGCCATGGCCTGGTCCAGTTCGTCCAGCGCGACAGGGGCGTCCGGATCTCCTTGCTTGAGCAGCGTCTCGGCGCGCTGGCAGGCAGCGCGCAGCATCGGTACGCCGCAGTAGCGGGTGGCACCGTGCAGGCGGTGGATGCGCTCGAGCATCGTGCTGCGGTCGTTGCGCTCGCGGGCCTGGCGAATCACCTGGCGGTCGGCTGACAGCGAGGCGAGCAGCATGCCGAGCATGTCGGCAGCCAGCTCCGCTTTGCCGGCGGCCAGGCGCAGGCCTTCCTCTGCGTCGAGGACCGCGAGGCTGCCCAGGGCCGATTCGGTGTGGCGCGGGCGTTCGTCGCGCGGCTCGCCCAAGGCCAGGCCGGTCCACTTGAGGATCACCTGGACCAGTTGGCGCTCGTCGATCGGCTTGGTTAGGTAGTCGTCCATGCCACCTTGCAGCAGCGCACGTTTCTCGTTGGCCAAGGCGTGTGCAGTGAGGGCGATGATCGGCACCGGGCTGACCTCGCGCTCGCTTTCCCAGTGGCGAATTGCCTCGGTGGCCTGACGGCCGTCCATGATCGGCATCTGCACGTCCATGAACACCAGGTCGAAGCGTTCGCGCTGCACCGCCTCGACAGCCGCCAGGCCGCTGTCCACGGCTATCACGTCCGCCCCCATGTCGCTCAGCAGGGTCTTCACCAGCAGCAGGTTGGCCGGGTTGTCGTCGACGCAGAGCAGGCGCGGCGTGCGCTCGAGCCGGCCGTTGACGGATTTGTCCTTGCGCAAGGGGCGCAGGTGCAGCAGTTCATTCATCGCCTGTTGCAGCTTGCGTGTGCAGGCGGGTTTGCTCTGCACCTGGGCGTCGGGCAGCACGTCGTTGTAGTGCGCCTGTTCGATGGTCGGGCAGAGCACCAGGCTCTTGCAGCCGTGCTGTTCGAGTTCGCGGATGGACTGCCGCAGCGCCTCGGGCGGGTGTTCGGCGGCGGTCACGCCGAGCAGCGCCAGAGTGATCGGCGCCTGGTCCGCCGGCCCGGCCAGCAGGGCCTTTTCCAGCGCGGCGAGGTCGGGAAACTCGGTGACTTCCAGGCCGCAGTCTTCCAATTGGTGGTGCAGGGCGGTACGGGTCAGTTCATGGGGTTCGTAAAGCGCCACGCGCAGGCCGCCGGCCAGGGTGGGCGGCAGGTCGTCGCCGTCGTCGCGGGCCTTGGGCAGGTTGAGGCTGATCCAGAATTCGGAGCCGTCGCCGGCGCTGCTTTCGACGCCGATCTCGCCGCCCATCTGCTCGATCAGGCGCTTGGAAATCACCAGCCCCAGGCCGGTGCCGCCGGCCTGCCGGGACAGCGAGTTGTCGGCCTGGCTGAAGGCCTGGAACAACGCACGCAGGTCGGCATCGCTGAGGCCGACGCCGGTGTCCTGCACGCTGATGCGCAATTGTGCGCGGTCGTCGCTCTCGTCTTCGAGCATGGCACGCACGGCGATGCTGCCGTCGTGGGTGAACTTGATGGCGTTGCTCACCAGGTTGGTCAGCACCTGCTTCAGGCGCTGCGGGTCGCCCACCAGCTGCAGCGGGGTGTCGCGGTAGATCAGGCTGACCAGCTCCAGGTGTTTCTCGTGGGCGGCGGGGGCGAGGATGGTCAGGGTGTCCTGGATCAGTTCGCGCAGGTTGAACGGGATGTTTTCCAGCACCAGCTTGCCGGCCTCGATCTTCGAGAAGTCGAGGATCTCGTTGATGATCCCCAACAGGCTCTCGGCGGACTTGTGGATGGTGCCCAGGTAGTCCTGCTGGCGGGTGGTCATCTCGCTCTTCTGCAGCAGGTTGGTGAAGCCGAGGATGCCGTTGAGCGGGGTGCGGATCTCGTGGCTCATGTTGGCGAGGAATTCGGATTTGATCCGGCTCGCTTCGAGGGCTTCCTTGCGTGCCAGGTCCAGCTCGATGTTCTGGATCTCGATGGTTTCCAAGTTCTGCCGCACGTCCTCGGTGGCCTGGTCGATGTTGTGCTGCATCTCTTCCTGGGCGCTCTGCAGCGCCTCGGCCATGCGGTTGATGCCGCCGGCCAGCTCGTCCAGTTCATGGCTGCCCAGCGCCGGCAGGCGAGTTTCCAGCCGGCCTTCCTTGAGCTGGGCCACGCCCTGGGCGATTTGCCCCAGCGGCGCGTTGATCGCTCTGCTCATGCGCAGGGCGAGGAGGGCGGTGACGGCCAGGCCTGCGCCGATCAGCAGCAGGCTGGTGAACAGGCTGCGGTAGCCACGCAGCAGGGTGCCGTGGTGCGACAGCTCCAGCTCCACCCAGCCCAGCAGCTTCTCGGCGTCCTGGTCCGGGTCGCCGGACAGGCTGCGGTGCTTGCCCAGCACCGGCAGGAGGAAGTGGGTGGTGTCCAGGTTGCTCGCCATGCTCAGGTGCGAGCCGTCTCCACTGGGCATTGGCGTCAGGATGCTGGGGCCGGCGTGGACCAGCTTTTCCCGGTCCGGATCGAGGAAGGTCACGGCGCGCACGTCGGGCTGGTCCAGCGCCTCGTTGGCGATGCGCTCCAGTAGCTCGTTGTTGTGGCTGGCCATGGCCGGGGCGGACAGCGGCGCCAGTTGTTCGGCGATCAGTTGTCCGCGCTCGATCAACTGGGCGTGCATGTCCGCCAGCTGCACCCAGGTGAAGTAGCCGCCCAGTACCAGCGCCAGCAGGCTGGTGGGCAGCAGGGTGAGCAGCAGTACCCGTCCCTTGATGCCGAGATCCTTGAACACGCGCTTCCTCCGATGCGTTTATCCCCGGCAGTGTAGCGGTTCAGACCTTCGTCGGAAGCCCTTTGCCTTGCCGAGCAGGCAAGGAATCGGGAATACTTCACGCAATTGCTAATCACTCTTATTTGATATGAATGCCATCGCTTCGTCCGGGCTGCGCCTGTTGACCATCGAGGACGACCCGACCCTGGGCGCCCACCTGTCTTCCCACCTGAGCGAGCGCGGCTTCGAGGTCACCTGGTGCCAGGACGGCGATGAGGGCCTGGTGCAGGCGCGCGGCGGCGACTACGACCTGGTGCTGATGGATATCATGCTGCCCGGCATCAGTGGCCTGGACATCCTCCGCACCCTGCGCCGCGAGCGTGCGGTGCCGGTGATCCTGATGTCCGCGCTGGGCGCCGAGCAGGACCGTATCGCCGGTTTCTCCCAGGGCGCCGATGACTACCTGCCCAAGCCTTTCAGCCTCGCCGAGCTGAGCGTGCGCGTGGACGCGGTGCTGCGCCGCGTGGCGCTGGAGCGCGGCAGCCAGTCGCTGGCCGGCGCGCCCACCGGATTGCAGATGGACCCGCAGAAGGACGACGTCGGCCTCGACGGCCAGTGGGCCGGGCTGACCGGCACCGAGTACCGCCTGCTGGAAACTTTCCTTGGCAGCCAGGGCGAGACCCTGAGCAAACCCTTCCTTTATCAGCACGTGCTGCACCGTGCCTTCACCGCCCACGACCGCAGCCTGGACATGCACGTCAGCCACTTGCGCCGCAAGCTGCAGGCCATCAGCTACCTGCGCCACCAACTGCACACCGTGTGGGGCAAGGGCTACGTGTTCGCCGAGGCCGAGGACTGACATGCCCGGTCGTCACTCGCTGTTCTGGAAGCTCGCCGTCGCCCTGGTGGTGCTGTGCCTGTCGGTGATCTGGCTGTCCTGGAACTGGGGCAAGCAGATGGAGCGCGACAGCTACTACCTCTCCGAAACGGCGCGGCAGGTGCTCGCCGGCTATGCCGGCCAGGCCCAGCAAGCCTGGCGTGCAGGTGGCGCGGCGGGCGTCGATGCCTGGCTTGCGCAGATGAAGCAACGCGAGCCGGTCTGGATGGTGGTGGTGGATGGCCGCTTGCAGTCGCTGGGCTCGCAGCCGCTGCCGATGGCGGACGTGGCGCACCTGACCTTCCAGCGCGGGCTGGACTGGCCGGTGAGCTCGCGCTCGGTGACTCTGCCGTATATCGGCATTCCCTTCCCGGACGAGCCGAGCGCTGGCCGGCTCGTCGTGCAACTGCCACAGCGCTATCTGCCCGGCGGCTTGACCTTCCTGCGCCAGTCCATCAGCCATGCGCTGGTGCCAGCGATCCTCGCCCTGCTGCTCTGCTGGCTGATCTACCGCCGCCTGGTGCGCCCGCTCAAGCGCCTGCGCGAACACGCCAACGCCTTGCAGGCGGATAACCTCGGCTCGGTCGCCGGACCGGAACTGATCGCCCGCCGCGACGAGCTTGGCGAACTGGGCCGCGCGCTGGACCACATGGCCGAGCGCCTGCGCGGCCATGTCGGCTTGCAGCGCCAGCTGTTGCGCGATCTGTCTCACGAGCTGCGTACGCCGCTCAGTCGCTTGCGCGTTGCCGGCGAGAGCCCAATCAGCGAAGCCGCGCTGCGCCTGCGGGTGGAACGCGAAGTGGAAGTGATGCAGCGTCTGGTTGGCGACACGCTGGAGCTGGCCTGGCTGGACACCGAACGCCCGCGCCTTGAGCTGGAAGCGATCGACCTGCGCTCGCTGTGGGACCTGCTGGTGGACGATGCGCGCTTCGAGGCGGGCTGGGGCGCCGAGCGCTTCCTTTATCAAGTGTCAGCGGACTGTCGCGTGCGTGGCCATCTCAATGGCCTGGCGCAAGCGTTGGAAAACCTGCTGCGCAATGCCATCCGCCACTCCCCGGAGGATGGCCGCATCCGCTTGAGCGGCCGGCACGAGTCCGGCGGCTGGCACCTTTGGCTGGAGGACGATGGCCCGGGCGTGCCGGAAACTGATCTGGAACGCATCTTCCTGCCCTTCACCCGGCTCTCCGACGCCCGCACCGGCGAAGGCTTCGGCCTGGGCCTGAGCATCGCCCGCAGCTCGCTGCGTATGCAGGGTGGCGAGCTGTGGGCAGACTGCGCCGAGGCGGGCCTGCGCGTGCACCTGCGCCTGCCGGACGCGGCGGCGGCCTGAGACGGCTCGCGGCCGTCGAACACGGCTTGTTAGGAAGTTTCGTATGGCGGGGCGTCGTTTGCCGGTATCATAGCGAGTCATCCCCTTTCGCGATTCGGAGCCGAGTGCCCCCATGACCGTGCAGTACCCGACTATCGCCGATTGCGTCGGCAATACCCCGCTGGTGCGCCTGCAGCGCCTGGCCGGGGAGACTTCCAACACCCTGCTGGTGAAGCTCGAGGGGAACAATCCCGCGGGTTCGGTGAAGGATCGCCCGGCGCTGTCGATGATCACCCGTGCCGAACTGCGCGGCGACATCAAGCCCGGCGACACGCTGATCGAAGCTACTTCCGGCAACACCGGCATCGCCCTGGCGATGGCGGCGGCGATCAAGGGCTACCGCATGATCCTGATCATGCCCGACAACTCCACTGCCGAGCGCAAGGCCGCGATGACCGCCTACGGCGCCGAGTTGATCCTGGTGACCAGGGAGCAGGGCATGGAAGGCGCCCGCGACCTTGCCGACCAGATGGCACGCGAAGGTCAGGGCAAGGTGCTCGACCAGTTCGCCAACGGCGACAACCCGATCGCCCACTACCATTCCACCGGCCCGGAAATCTGGCAGCAGACCGGCGGTCAGATCACCCATTTCGTCAGCTCCATGGGCACCACCGGCACCATCATGGGCGTGTCGCGCTACCTCAAGGAGCAGAATCCCAACGTGCAGATCGTCGGCCTGCAGCCGATGGAAGGCTCGTCCATCCCCGGCATCCGCCGCTGGCCGCAGGAATACCTGCCGAAGATCTTCGATGCCACCCGCGTCGATCGCGTCGTCGATATGCAGCAGCATGAGGCCGAGGACGTGATGCGCCGCCTGGCCCGCGAAGAGGGCATCTTCTGCGGCGTGTCCTCCGGCGGTGCGGTGGCGGCGATGTTGCGCCTGTCGCGCGAACTGGAAAACGCGACCCTGGTGGCGATCATCTGCGACCGTGGCGACCGTTACCTGTCCTCGGGCGTGTTCGACTCCAACTGACATGGCCAAGCAGAGATCCGGCCTGCGCTTCCAGCCCAGCGGCGGAGCGCGCAGCCCTGCGGTACCGGTGGGCAAGAAACAGCGCCTGAACATCGAGCGCCTGGCCCACGACGGCCGCGGTATCGCCCACATCGACGGGCGCACCTGGTTCGTCGACAACGCCCTGCCGGGCGAGTCGGTGGAAGCCCGCGTGCTTTCCGCTCGCGCGCAGATCGTCGACGCCCGCAGCGAACGCATCTTCACTGCTGCCGCCAACCGCCGCACCGAGCCGTGCCCGGTGGCTGGCACCTGTGGCGGCTGCAGCCTGCAGCACCTGTCCCATGCCGATCAGTTGGCGCTCAAACAGCGCACCCTCGCCGAGCAGCTTGAGCGTTTCTCCGGCCTGACGCCGGAAGAGTGGGCCGCGCCGTTGGTCGGGCCAGAGTTCGGCTACCGCCGCCGCGCCCGCCTCGCCGTGCGCTGGGACGTGAAGGCCAAGCGCCTGGAAGTCGGCTTCCGCGCCGCCGCCAGCCAGGCCATCGTGGCCTTCGACGACTGCCTGGTACTGGTGCCGGAATTGCAATTTCTCGCTCGCGAGTTGCCGGAGTTGCTGCGAGGCTTCGCCAAGCCGCAGTCCCTCGGCCACGTCGAGCTGTTCCACGGTACGTCCAGCGCGTTGCTGTTGCGGCATATCGAACCTTTGTCCGATAGCGACCGCGCGCGACTGCTGGAATTCTGTTCGGCACGGGATGTGCAACTGTGGTTGCAAGGTGACGGCGAACCGACGCTTTGCCCCGACGATGCAGCAAACACTGTGAAGCGCGGGCTTGGCTTCCGGCTCGAAGCCTGGAATCTGACGCTGGCCTACCGCCCCGGCGACTTCGTTCAAGTGAACGCGCCGATAAACGAGGCGATGGTCGCCCAGGCGCTGGACTGGCTGAAGCCGGGCAGCGACGAGCGCGTGCTGGACCTGTTCTGCGGCCTGGGCAACTTCGCCCTGCCGCTGGCGCGCCAGGTGCGCGAGGTGGTCGGCGTGGAAGGTGTGCAGACCATGGTCGAGCGCGCCGCCGCCAATGCCCGGGCCAACGGGCTGGCCAATACCCGGTTCCATCAGGCTGACCTGACGAAACCGCTTGCCGAAGCCCCCTGGGCGGCGGAGGATTTCACCGCCGTGCTGCTCGACCCTCCGCGTGACGGAGCCTTCGAGCCGGCGCGGCAGATGCGTTCACTGGGCGCGGAGCGGGTACTCTATGTGTCCTGCAACCCGGCGACCCTGGCGCGCGATGCTGGCGAACTGGCCCGACAGGGCTATCGCCTGAAGCGTGCCGGCATCCTCGACATGTTCCCGCAGACGGCCCATGTCGAGGCCATGGCTTTGTTCGAGGCAGGCTAGGAAGGCCTGCGCAATCCGACCGGCTCAAGCAAGAAAGGCCGGCGCAGTGAGCGGTGTGTTGTGGCGCACCGTGGGGAAGGGTAGACACGATGGTACAGGTGAGAGCGCACCAGCCGGTCAACACCGACGGCAGTATCAATCTCGAGGCCTGGCTGGACCATGTCCAGACCCTGGTCCCGGGACTGGATCGCAAGGTCCTGCTGGAAGCTTGTGAATTCGCCCGCGAGGTGGAGCACAAGGCGGTCAGCACGACGGACAACTCCTGGGCGGACGGCACCTCCAGCTTCCAGACGGGACTGGAGATCGCCGAAATCCTGGCGGACCTCAAGCTGGACCAGGAATCGCTGGTCGCCGCGGTGATCTACCGTGGCGTGCGCGAAGGCAAGGTCAAGCTGGAGGACGTGGCGCAGCGCTTCGGCCCGGTGGTCGCGAAGCTGATCGAGGGTGTGCTGCGCATGGCGGCGATCAGTGCCAGCCTGATCCCGCGGCAGTCGCTGGTGCTCGGCACCCAGGCGCAGGTCGAGAACCTGCGCAAGATGCTGGTGGCCATGGTCGACGACGTGCGCGTCGCGCTGATCAAGCTCGCCGAGCGCACCTGCGCCATTCGCGCGGTGAAGAACGCCGACGAAGAAAAGCGCATGCGCGTCGCCCGCGAAGTCTTCGACATCTACGCTCCGCTGGCCCACCGCCTGGGCATCGGCCACATCAAATGGGAGCTGGAAGACCTGTCCTTCCGCTACCTCGAGCCCGACCAGTACAAGCAGATTGCCAAGCTGCTGCACGAGCGCCGGCTGGACCGCGAGCAGTACATCGCCACCGTCATGGGGCAGCTCAAGGACGCCCTGGCCGCCACCGGCATCAAGGCTGACCTCTCCGGCCGCGCCAAGCACATCTATTCCATCTGGCGGAAGATGAAGCGCAAGGGCCTGGACTTCAGCCAGATCTACGACGTGCGCGCCGTGCGCGTGCTGGTGCCGGAAATGCGCGACTGCTACACCGCGCTGGGCATCGTGCACACCCTCTGGCGGCACATCCCCAAGGAATTCGACGACTACATCGCCAACCCCAAGGAAAACGGCTACCGCTCGCTGCACACCGCGGTGATCGGCCCCGAGGGCAAGGTGCTGGAAGTGCAGATCCGCACCCACGCCATGCACGAGGAAGCCGAGCTGGGCGTCTGTGCGCACTGGCGCTACAAGGGCACCGACGTCAAAGCCAGCTCCAACCACTACGAAGAGAAGATTTCCTGGCTGCGCCAGGTGCTCGAGTGGCACGAGGAACTGGGCGACATCGGTGGCCTGGCCGAGCAACTGCGGGTGGATATCGAGCCCGACCGGGTCTACGTCTTCACCCCCGACGGCCACGCCATCGACCTGCCCAAGGGCTCCACTCCGCTGGACTTCGCCTACCGGGTACACACCGAGGTCGGCCACAACTGCCGTGGCGCCAAGATCAACGGCCGCATCGTGCCGCTGAACTACAGCCTGCAGACCGGCGAGCAGGTGGAAATCATCACCGGCAAGCAGGGCGCGCCGAGCCGTGACTGGCTCAACCAGAACCTGGGTTATGTCACTACCTCGCGGGCGCGGGCGAAAATCGTCCACTGGTTCAAGCTGCAGGCGCGCGACCAGAACGTCGCGGCCGGCAAGTCCATGCTCGAGCGCGAACTCGGTCGCCTGGCACTGCCGCCGGTGGACTTCGAGAAGCTCGCCGAGAAGGCCAACTACAAGACGGGTGAAGACCTGTTCGCCGCTCTGGGTGCTGGCGACTTGCGCCTGGCCCACGTGGTCAACTACGCGCAGCAGTTGGTCGAGCCCGAGCGCGGCACCGAACAGCTCGAACTCATCCCGCGCAAGCCGAGCAAGATCGGCCACGGCAAGCGTGGCGACATCCAGATCCAGGGCGTCGGCAACCTGCTCACGCAGATGGCCGGCTGCTGCCAGCCGCTGCCGGGCGACCCGATCGTCGGCTACATCACCCTCGGTCGCGGCGTCACCATCCACCGCCAGGACTGCGCCACGGCGCTGCAGCTGGCCGGGCGTGAGCCAGAGCGGATTATCCAGGTCAGCTGGGGCCCGGTGCCGGTCAGCACCTATCCGGTGGATATCATCATCCGGGCCTACGACCGTTCCGGCCTGTTGCGCGATGTCTCGCAGATGCTGCTCAACGAACGCATCAACGTGCTGGCGGTGAACACCCGCTCGGACAAGGAAGACAACACCGCAATCATGCGCCTGACCATCGAGATCCCCGGCCTCGACTCGCTGGGTCGCCTGCTGGGACGCATCTCGCAGCTGCCCAACATCATCGAGGCGCGGCGTGACCGCGCGAGTGCCAAGGATGCATAAGCTCGACGACCTGCTGTACCTCATGGCCCGGCTGCGCGACCCGCAGCACGGGTGCCCCTGGGACCTCAAGCAGAGCTACGCAACCATAGTCCCCTACACCCTCGAAGAGGCGTACGAGGTGGCCGACGCCATCGAGCGCGGTGACTTCGATCATCTGCGCGAGGAGTTGGGAGACCTGCTCTTCCAGGTGGTGTATTACGCGCAGTTGGCTCGGGAGGAGGGGCGTTTCGAGTTCGATGCGGTGGTCGATGGGATCACCACTAAGCTGATCCGCCGCCACCCGCATGTGTTCCCCGACGGGGACCTGTACGGCGAGTCGGACCCAGCGAAGCTGGCGGAAGCCGCGGTCAAGCAGCGTTGGGAGGAACTGAAAGCCGAGGAGCGCGCCGCCAAGGCTGCCGAGCCGGTGCAGTTGTCCCTGCTGGACGACGTACCCAATGCGCTGCCGGCGTTGAGCCGTGCCAACAAACTGCAGAAGCGTGCTTCCCAGGTCGGCTTCGACTGGGCCGATGCCTTGCCGGTGGTGGACAAGGTTCGCGAGGAGCTGGACGAGGTGCTCGAAGCCATGGCCGGCGGTGACGCCGAGGCCCAGGCGGAAGAGGTGGGTGACCTGCTGTTCGTGGTGGTCAACCTGGCGCGCAAGCTCAAGGTCGACCCGGAGACTGCCCTGCGCGCGGCTAACGCCAAGTTTGAACGGCGCTTCCGCTACATCGAGACGGCCCTGCGTGACCAGGGGCGCACGCTGGAAGACAGCAACCTGGAAGAGATGGACGAGCTGTGGGGCGCTGCCAAGCGCGACGAGAAGAACCCGCTCAGTTGTGGATAAGTTGTTCTCCCAACCATGAAAAAGCCCGGATGATTCCGGGCTTTTTCATGGTTTTTCGTAGGAGCGAGCTTGCTCGCGAACCGCTGAATGCCGGCGCTGCCGGGAAATCTGTTCGCGAGCAATAACTAGGCGTCCTCCTCGCTCCTACAGGTGGCTGCTAGTCAGCCAAACAACCAGCGCAGGACCAGCACCAGCAACACCACCGCGAGCACCGGCCGGGCGATGCGATAGGCCGTGGGATAGGCGCGCTTGAAGACCTTCACCTTACTGCCCACGGCGTCGCCGAAGCGGATCAGCACCGAATAGGCCTGGTTGATCCCGCCGACGCGCTCGCCCTCGACGTTCTGCGGCGCCGTGGCGCGGCCGAGGAAGGCGCTGACGCTTCGGTTGATGCGGGTCAGCAGCGGTGACTTGAGCGGGCGCTCTACGTCGCAGAAGAGGATCAGGCGCGATTCGTCCGTCTCGTTCTTCACCCAGTGGACGAAGGTTTCGTCGAACATCACGTCCTGGCCGTCCCGCCAGGCATAAGGCTGGCCGTCGACGAAGATGCGGCACTCCTCGGAGTTTGGCGTTGCCAGGCCGAGGTGGTAACGCAGAGAGCCGCCGTAGGGGTCGCGGTGCTTGTTCAGGTGGCTGCGCGGGGGCAGGCGGGTGAACATCGCGCCCTTGACGTTGGGAATGCTGCTCACCAGCTCCACGGTCTTGGGGCACAGTCGCTGTGCGGAGGGCAGGGCGCCGTCGTACCAGGTCAGGTAGAAACGGGTCCAGCCCTTCTTGAAGAAGGAGCCGAAGCCGGCCTCGTTGTTGTTCAGCGCGTCGCGGATGTAGCCCTCGTCGAACAGCTTCTCGGCTTCCTCGCGGATCATCTGCCAGTTATCGCGCAGCTTGTCGAGTTCGGGGAAGCGCTCGCGGTCCAGGTAGGGCTTGGACGGCACGCTGGAGTTCAGGTACATCAGCGAGTTGTACGGGGCAAACCAGGCCGAGTGGTTCACCACCTGGCGCAGGAAGGGCAGCCGCACCTTGCCGCGCAGGTGTACGTAGAGGATGGCGACGAGGAAGATGGCCAGTATCGCGAGAACGATGAGCTTCAGCATGGCGGTAACGAGTCCGCTCCAGATGAGTGAAATCGAGCCAGGCACTTGCGCTGCGCTGGCACAGGCCCGAGGATTATACCCCTTGAGGGCAGTCCCGCCGCAGCTATGCGTTAGTCTGGGATTTGTCTGGCATCACTATGGGCTGTTGGAGAGCCTTACTTCATGAGCATGTCATTACGTGACCAGTTGCTGAAAGCCGGGCTGGTCAACGAGAAGCAGGCCAAGCAGGCCGGCAAGCAGAAGCAGAAACAGCAACGCCTGGAGCACAAGAACCAGGTGGTCAAGGATGACAGCCAGCGTCAGGCGGCATTGCAGGCTCAGGCCGAAAAGCTGGCCCGTGATACCGAACTTAATCGTCAGCAGCAGGAAAAGGCTGACAAGAAGGCCAAGACTGCGCAGATCAAGCAACTGATCGAGGGCACGCGCCTGCCGAAGATGGAGTCGGACGACTACTTCAATTTCGTCGACAACAAGAAGGTCAAGCGCATCGCGGTGAATGACCTGATCCGCGACAAGCTCAGTCGTGGCAGCCTGGCCATCGTCAGCTACGACGGCCGCTACGAGATCGTTCCGCGTGACGCCGCGCTGCGTATCCAGGAGCGCGACGAGCGCCGTGTCATCCTGCTCAGCGAGCCCAGCGGCGAGCCGGACGACGACGATCCGTACAAGGATTACGTGGTGCCCGACGACCTCATGTGGTGAGGTCGTTACGGCCGCTCAGCCAGCCGGGTTGAGCTCCACTCTCCCGAACAATGCCTGCGCCGATAGCGGCGTGACGGCATGCAGACGGTCCAGCCGGAACTCCCGGCTGGCATCGTCCACTCGTACTTCCAGGTACTCCTCCAGCATTCCGTCCGTGTTTCGCCGCGTGTGCGTGGTGAAAGCCTGGGCGTCGAACGCCAGGCAGTCACGCAACTCGATCCGCAGCCAGTAGCGGTGGAGGCAGGCGATCTCCAGGTAGTCATGCAGATCGCAGTGCAGTGGCTGGTAGGCGTCCATGCCTCAGCAGCCCTCCATTTCGATGATGTAGTAACCCGGGTTCTGCAAGGCTGTTTCCACCGCTGGCGTGGAAAACTCGCTGTGGCAGAACTGGCAACGGCTCGCCTGCACGTCGTCGGCCTGGATACCGCGCGATGCCAGCCAGTGCGCCGCGAATTCCTCGGCGCGGCTGGCATCGTCCGGTTGGACCAGAACATCGAAGTGCAAATAGCGGCCATCGCGGGTGCGCACGTGAGTGTCGTAGACGTGGACCTGCATGGCGCGCTCCTTACTTCAGGTCGACAAGGGCGGCGCCGAAGTTCAGGTGTAGCACCTGCCCATCGACCACCAGCGCCGGCACCGATTTCACGCCAGCCGCTTCGGCTTCGGCGACACGTGGCGACTGCTCGCCCAGGTGCACCACTTCCACTTCCCGGTTCAGCAGCGGCAGCAGCGTGCGCTCGGCTTCGACGCAGACGGGGCAGCCGGCATGGTAATAAATGGCTTTGCTCATGACGCTTCTCCTGATCAGTTAGGTATCGATTCGATACCAGTTCAGTCTGCGATTGAAATTGACCTTCTGTCAAACTGGTTTTTGATCGATACTATCTATCGAGAGGATTAGCCCATGACCGATACGACCCTGTACGACTATCTCGAACGCATCGCCAGCCTGATGCGCGTCTGGGCGCGCGAGCAGCCCTTGATGGCCGACCTGCAGCCGATCCAGCTGAGCGCGCTGAACTACCTGGCGCGCTGCAACCGCTATTCGAATACGCCATTGGGGGTGACGGATTTCCTCGGATTGACCAAGGGCACGGTGTCGCAGTCGCTCAAGGCGCTGGAGGCCAAGGGGCTGATCGAGAAGCGTCCGGATGCGCAGGACCGCCGCAGCGTGCACCTGGAGCTGACACAAGAAGGCCGGGACCTGATCGATGCGCTGGTGCCGCCGGCTTTCCTGCGGCGCGCCGAGGCAACGCTGGGGCAGCGCAGTGAGTTGCTGGTCGAGCTGCTGCGCGAGCTGTTGGCGACCGTGCAGCGCCAGGAAAATGTGCCGGGCTTCGGCCTGTGCCGTACCTGCCGGTTCCACCAGCGGCTGGACGATGGCGCGTTGTGCGGGTTGACGGGGGAGCGGCTGGAGGTCGCCGAGGCTGACCTCATCTGCCGCGAGCACGCCGAGCCGGATCAGGCGGCCTGAGCCTCCGCGGCGGCGGCCCTGCTCTTCGTAGGAGCGAGATTGCTCGCGAACGAAGTATCCGGCGAGTTCGACTCAAGGCGGTTCGCGAGCAAGCTCGCTCCTACAAAAAAACGCTGTCGTGTCGGGCGAGAAGGCATGAAAAAGCCGGGCATCTGCCCGGCTTTTTCGTCACGCAGAAACGATCAGAAGCGATAGGTCATCTGCGCGGTCAGGCCGTGGGCGCTGTTGTCGTACTTGGCGCTGTAGCCCGGCTGCAGTTGCATGCCCGCCAGTTCCTGACCGTCCGGCTGGTTCACACCGGCAGTGGATTCCCACAGGTAGGCGTAAGCGAAGTCGAAGGTCATGTCGGCGTTGGGCGAGTAGCCGGCGCCCAGGGTGAAGATCTTGCGATCGCCCACCGGGATGCGCACGGTGCGGTGCTCGTTGGTGGTCGGCGACGGGTCGTAGGCGAAGCCGGTACGCAGCACCCACTGGTCGTTGTACTGGTAGGAAGTACCGATGGCGGCCGACCAGGTGTCGTGCCAGCTCAGGTCTTCGCCGATGGTGTTGAACTGCGGCAGCGGAGCGCCAGTGTTCTGCACCTCGATGGACTCCAGACGGCTCCAGCGTGTCCAGGTGGTGCCACCGTAGACGGTCCAGCGGTCATCCAGCTTCTGGGTGATGGACAGGTCCAGGGACTCGGGCAGGGTGATGTCCAGGTTGGCGTCCATGCGCGAGTCGAACAGGCCGGCCGGCGAGTTGGACACGGTGGTGTGGCCCTTGAGCTCGTACTTCACCTTGGAGTGGTAGGTGGCGCCGATGGAGGTGCTCTCGGTCGGGGTGATCAACAGGCCGACGTTGTAACCGGTAGCGGTGTCGTCGCCCTTGATGCTGATCTTGGTGTCATCGCCGTTGCCACCCAGGGCGCCGTTCAGCGCGCCGGTGTTCAGGTAGTTCTCCAGCTTGCCGTCGATGCGGTTGATGGTCGGACCGAAGCCGACAGCCACCACGTCGTTGAACTTGTAGCTGATGGTCGGCTGGACGGTGATCACCTGGACCTTGCTGTAGGAACCATGGGAACGGCCCTGGAAGCTACTTTCGTAGTCGTTGATGATGCCGTACGGCACGTAGATGCCCAGGCCGACGCTGACCTTGTCGTCCAGCGGAGTGGCGAAGTAGCCGAACGGCACGGCGGCCAGCGGTACGGAATCGCCTTTGTTGCTGCCCGAGGCGGTGCTGTGCGCGTCGCTGATGTCGTCCTTCGCGGAAACAACGGCCAGACCGCCGCTGACTTCAGTTCGCTTGAGCTTGGAAATGCCGGCAGGGTTGCCGTAGATGGTGCTGGCGTCCAATGCCGAGGAAGCGCGGCCCGCGTAGGCGGTACCGGCGCCGCTGGCGCTCTGCTCGTTGATGGCGATGCCGTTGGCAAGCACCTGAGCGGAGGC
This sequence comes from Pseudomonas sp., assembly GCF_002796985.1. Taxonomy (GTDB): domain Bacteria; phylum Pseudomonadota; class Gammaproteobacteria; order Pseudomonadales; family Pseudomonadaceae; genus Pseudomonas. The sequence continues at coordinate 740,830 of NZ_PEKX01000007.1, forward strand.
AGCGCTAATGGTCAGTGCGAGGGTGGTCTTAAGCCATGTTGTTTTCATTGTAAGAGCAACTCCTGTGTTTATCGGCGCGCAAGCTACCAAGATTCCCGGGTCTTGGGTAGTGCTGGGCAGGCGCTCTACCTTGGGCTTCAGGGCTCAAACAAGCGTTCCATCTGGAGGGCGCCCGTTCGTCGCGGTAAGTAAATAATTTCTGACCGATCGGTCACGGTTTGCGTGGTTGAGTGCTAGGCGACCCGACTGAAATTTCCGACATAGCTGTGCCAGGCGTCGACGAAGTCGTGGAGGCGTCCGTGAGGGTGGAAGACCTGACGCCAGACACGGGCCAGCTCCATGGGGTCGTCCACCAGTGGCAGGGGCAGGTGCTCCGCCTCCACCAGCATCCAGGCGATGGCGGTGCTGTAGCGCAGGTTGACCGTGAGTTCGAGGTGGGGCGCATCGAGGAACGCATGCTGGCTGGCCAGCCCGCGGACGCGGCTGGCCAGCTCGGGGTCCAGCGCCAGGAATCCGTCCCAGAGCGTCTGGTGCCGCAGTTCACCAATGCGGTACAGCCCATGGCCATGGCTGTCATCGAGGGCGCTCCCCAGCGCCGACTGACAGGCCGCTGCCCCCAGCAGCAGCGATTCGGCCGCGACACTGTGACGCCCCAGATATTGCAGGGTAGGGCGAATCACATACTGGCAAAGATCGTTCGCGGCGATTCCCATGACATCCTCGTCATCGATGACCGGCGGGGCTGGGCGTCTTGGCAGCTTCTGATGATTATCCTCGGCCCCGCCGGAAGCGGACTTAGCCGCTCGATTTGAAGTGTAGTGCGATGAAGATGATGTAAAGGACTGTTTTTAAATTGTTTCGTCGGCGCTGCTTTTCTGCATATTCCTTCTGGCGATTAGATACTTGGCGGTAACTCCGGCATCGTCGCGAGCTTTTCCTCCGCCTCTTCGTGGCCCTGGTCAGCCGCTTTCTGGTACCAGGCACGCGCCTGCGCCGGGTTCTTCGCCACGCCGCGGCCCTTGGAGTAGCTCTCCGCCACTTCGAACTCGGCGTCCACATCGCCTTGCTTGGCCGACTGCATATATAGGGCAAAGGCCTTCTTGTAGCTGCGGGTCACGCCAGTACCGTTTTCGTACATGATCGCCAGGTTGAACTGGGCGTCCTTGTCGCCCTGGTCGACGGCCTTCTGATACCAGAACACCGCCTTGGCGGGGTCCTGCTCGACGCCATCGCCATTGTCGTAGGCGTTGCCGAGGTTGTACTGGGCGCAAGCGTGGCCCTGCTGCGCGGCCTTCTCATACCAGTAGGCGGCTTTCTCATAGTCCTGGTCGTACTCGTCACTGCCGGAGTCGTATTCCAGCCCCAGCGTGTATTGCGCGCTGGCGTGGCCGGCCTTGGCCGCCTTCACCAGATCTTCGCCGTAGAGGTCCGACCATTGGTCTTGGATCTCGCAGGGAGTGGCCTCCAGGGCGGTGGCGTAAGCCGGGACGGCGCTGCACAGGCCTAGCAGCAAACTGGCGAGCAAGGTTTGGCGAATGCGCGAGGGCATGGGATCACTCCTTTGAAATTCGGGCATGAGTCTGACGGATGCCCCTGCACCTATCCATAGGAACGGAAGGCGCCGGTGCGAAGCCCCTTCCGTTTTTTCTGCCAGAGCGGGTGGATCAGTCGCCCTTGGCCACCGGGCGCCGGGAGTCGGTGATCCATTCGCTCCAGGAGCCTGCATACAGGCGCCCCAACGGGTAGCCGGCGAGGCTCAGGGCGAACAGGTTGTGGCAGGCGGTGACGCCGGAGCCGCAGTAGGCCACCAGGTGCTCGGCGGGGCGCCCGCGCAGCAGGCCGGCGAAACGCTGGTGCAGGTGTTCCGGTCGAAGGAAACGGCCGTCGCTGCCGAGGTTGTCGGTGAAGGCGGCGCATTGTGCGCCAGGGATGTGCCCGGCGACCGGATCGATAGGTTCGATGTCGCCGCGGAAGCGCGGCAGGCCGCGTGCGTCGATCAGCGGCAGCTCGGCGTCGCCCAGTTTCGCGGCCAGTTCGCTGGCGCTGATCAGCAGGCTGTTGTCCGGCTCGCCCTTGAAGTCTCCGGGGCGCAGTGGCGATTCAGCCGTGGTCAGGCGCAGGCTGGCACCGCGCCAGGCGGTCAGGCCGCCATCGAGCAGGTAGACACCCTCGCTCTTGCCCAGCCACAGCAGCTGCCACCAGGCGCGGGCGGCGAAGGCGCCGGGGCCATCGTCATACAGCACCACTTCGCTGTCGGCGTTCAGGCCCCAGGCGCGCAGTTTCTCTTGCAGAAGCTGTGGGTCGGGGAGCGGGTGGCGGCCGGTGACGCCCGGCATCACCGGGGAGGACAGGTCGCGATTGAGGTCGGCGAAGTGCGCGCCGGGGATGTGGTTCTCCTGGTAGCTGCGCGCGCCGTAGGCCGGGTCTTCGAGGGCGAAGCGGCAGTCGAGCAGAACGAGATTCGGGTCATCGAGGCGGGCGGCCAGTTGCTCGGGCGTGAGCAGGCGGGCTTGGGTCATGGGCGCGTTCCTGTGTCGTGACGGGGCCGAAACGCATCATAAGGCTTGTACGATGAAAAGTTGGTGGGGAGTTGGCGAACATGCACAACCAGCAATCGGCGCCGCGCAAGGCCGGCCCGCTGCGCGTTGCCCTGGTGGGCGTGGCGACCGTTCTGATCACCCTGGGCTACAGCGTCCGGGTCCTGGCCCTCGGTGCCATGGGCCGGTTGCGTCGCAGCAAGGTCGACGGCTTTACCCGCGACTGGTCCGGCAGCCTGCTGCGCCTGACCGGTGCGCGCCTGAGCCGCCACGGCGAGGTGCCGGACTTCGGCGATGGCCGTCGCTACATGATCCTCTGCACCCATTCCAGCTTCTACGACATCCCGGCGATCTTCGTGACGCTGCCCGGGTCGATCCGCATGCTGGCCAAGCGCGAGCTGTTTGCCGTACCGGTATGGGGCGCAGCGATGCGCGCGGCGGAGTTCCCGTCCATCGATCGGCACAACCGTCACCAGGCCATGGCCGACCTGGCCAGGGCGCGGGAAATGATGGAGAGCGGCATCGTGCTCTGGGCCGCGCCCGAGGGCACGCGCTCCAAGGACGGCCAGTTGCAGCCTTTCAAGAAGGGCTGTTTCCGCCTGGCCCAGCAGACCGACGCGATCATCGTGCCGGTGGCGATTCGCGGTATCCAGCAACTGCTGCCAGCCGGTGGCCTGAAGCTGAACCTCGGCATGCCGGTGGAAGTGCATGTCGGCGCGCCAATCGACTCCACGGCTTTCACCGACCATGGGGTGGAGGCACTGATGGCCGAAGTGCGCGAGCGCATGCTGGAGCTGTTGGAGCCGGTCGCGGCGCCCGCTCCGGCGCCTGCCCGTGAGGAGCAGACGCCGGCTTGAGGCGTCAGTGCAGGACCAGCCGTCCGATGCGATCGTTCTCCAGGCTGCCCAGGTAGAGCACGCCGTTCACCGGCTTCGCCGAGGTCACCATGCGCAGGTGCTGGCCGCTGGTGTCGTGCAGGCTGCGCACGATCTCGCCTTTCTCGTTCACCTGGATCACCAGGCCGTAGGGCACCGGCTTGGGCAGGACGGCGCGCGGCAACTTGGTGAGCTGGCGTTTCAGCCAGGGCATCTGCTGGATCACATCGGCATCGGCCTTGCGCGGTGAAGGCAGGGCGACCCAGAAGGTGCCGCTGCGGTCGCTGGCGAGGTTGTCCGGCAGGCCCGGCAGGTTGTCGATGAAGACCTCATGCTGCCCGGCTTTTTCGCCCCTGAGCCAGTATCGGGTGATTCGATAGCGGTAGGTCTCGTTGACCAGCACGAAATCCTCGTTCTGCGACAACGCCACGCCATTGGCGAAGTACAGGTCCTTGAGCAGCGTCTGGGTCTTGCCGGTCGCCGGGTCGTAGCGCAGCAGGCGCCCATGGGGACGGGCTTCGAGCAGGTCGAGGAGGTAGTCGGGCTGGTGGAAGCGGCTGGAGGCGTCGCTGAAATAGATGCGCCCGTCGCTGGCGATGTCCAGATCGTCGGTGAAGGCAAAGGGAACGCCGTCGGCAGAGTCGGTCAGCACGCGGATTCTGCCTTGCGGGTCGACCTCCAGCAGGCCTTTCCAGGCGTCGGCGACGATGAGGTTGCCACTCTTGTCGAACGCCAGGCCCAGCGGGCGGCCGCCGGTTTCGACGAAGGTCTCGGCCTTGCCGTCGCTGCCCATGCGCACGATGCGCCCGTCATCCAGCCCGGCGAACAGCCGGCCGTGGCTGTCCACGGCGGTGTCTTCAGGGCCGACGATCTGGCCCTGGGCGAGGAGTTCGGCTTTCATCAACGTATCGTTGGGTTCCATCACCCCGGTCATCGGCGGCGCCTTGGGCGGCGTCCAGGCCAGCGGGTCAATGGGGCTGGGCGTGAGCGCCAGGTAGACCGCCAGGGCGGCGACCAGCAGGACGACCAGTCCGAGAAGCTTTTTCATGCGCAAGCTGCCTTCTTGTAGTTGTGGGCGGAGCAAAGCGTAGAGATTGCAGGCCAATCGTCACAGACCAATGGCCGAGTGGAATGCTCGCACATCATGCATCTCTATATACTGCGCGCACCGAAACGAAGGAGATGTTCGTGACCGTCCTCGACATACAGTGGATTCGCGACGATGCCACCCTGGAGCGCAAGTGCCAGGACTGGAAAGAACTGCCGTACCTCGCACTCGATACCGAGTTCATGCGTGTCGATACCTTCTACCCGGCCGCCGGGCTGGTGCAGGTGGGCGACGGCACCGGTGTGTGGCTGATCGACCCGCTGCTGATCCGTGACTGGTCGCCGTTCTCCGCGATCCTGGAGTCGCCGGTGGTGGTCAAGGTATTCCATGCCTGCGGTGAGGACCTGGAAGTCTTCCAGCGCCTGACCGGCAGCCTGCCGCAGCCGCTGTTCGACACCCAGTTGGCTGCTGCCTACCTGGGCATGCCGCATTCCATGGGCTATTCCAGGCTGGTGCTGGAAATCCTCGGCCTCGACCTGCCCAAGGACGAAACCCGCTCCGACTGGCTGCAACGCCCGCTGACCGATATGCAGGTGCGCTACGCCGCCGAAGATGTGCAGCACCTGGCCGAGGTCTACGTGAAGTTGGCGCCGCGCCTGAGCGATGAAAAGCTGCAGTGGCTGCTGGCCGATGGCACCGACCTGACCCGCAACCAGAGTCGCGTCAGCGATCCGCAGGAGGCCTACCTCGACGTCAAGCTGGCGTGGAAGCTGGGTCGCCAGCAACTGGCCGTGCTGCGTGAGCTGTGCGTCTGGCGCGAGGAGCAGGCGCGGGTGCGCAACAAGCCGCGCAACCATGTGCTGCGCGAGCACACCCTGTGGCCGCTGGCGCGCTTCCAACCCAGCGACAAGGTCGCGCTGGCTCGTATCGACGATATGCACCCGCGGACCGTGCGCCAGGACGGCGATGCCCTGATCGCACTGATGGCCCATGCCGCGAAGCTGCCCGAAGCCGTCTGGCCGCAAACCCTGCCCGAACCGCTGCCGCGCGAGATCACCCCGGTGCTGAAGAAACTGCGCGAAGTCGGCCAGAAGGAGGCCGAACGCCTGGACATGGCGCCGGAGCTGATGCTGCGCAAGAAGATTCTCGAAGCCCTGCTCAAGACCGGCTGGCCCAACGGACCCTACCAACTGCCCGATTCGCTGCAAGGCTGGCGCCGCGAGCTGATGGGGCAGGCCCTGCTGGACAGCCTGGCTGCCCAGACCCCCGAATAACGCGACCCACTCCATAACGCGGCCCGCTCCAAATGCGGCCCGCTCCAAATGCGAAAAATACCGACATGAAACGCATCTGCTCCATCTACAAGAGTCCGCGCAAGAACGAGATGTACCTGTACGTCGACAAGCGCGAGGCCCTCAGCCGTGTGCCCGAGGCGCTGATCGTCGCGTTCGGCGCACCGCAGCACGCCTTCGATCTGGTCCTGAGCCCCGAGCGCCAGCTGGCCCGCGAAGACATCAACGTCGTGCTGGACAACATCGAGAAACAAGGCTTCCACCTGCAGATGCCGCCGGCGGAAGAGGAATACATCCAGCACCTCCCCGAGGAATTGCTGCGCCGCAACGATCCAGTCTGACCGCGAATCTGGCAGCGCCCCTCTCAAGCCGCGTATTTGCCCAGTGCTGGCACTGTGCAAGTGCGCGGCTTGAGCGCATGATGCGCTCAGAAATAGGGTTCAACGGAGCGGAACGCTTGGTCTCTGGCTGTGTCTATAGCCGCCTGACTTCCCTAGAACTGACGACGATTTCCCCAGGGAAGCTCCCTTGAAGCGAGTCCAGATGCGCCAGCCGGAAATGCTCCACCGTTCGAAGCGAAAGGCCTGACCATGCGCCTGCTCGTACTCGATCGCGAACACGCCCTCTACGCCGCCCTGCTGATGGCGGCTGAACCTCAATTGACGGTCATCTCCGGCAATAACCCCGATTCCCTGCTGGACGCGGCGGCGCAATGCCCGGTCTGGCTCGGTGAGCCGACCCTGGCTGCGCAACTGCTGCGCAAGGGCGTGCACCCGGTGTGGATCCAGTCCAGCTGGGCGGGCATCACCCCGTTGCTGGGCGACGACCTACCCAAGGACTACGCCCTGACCCGCGCCGTCGGTATCTTCGGCCAGGTCATGACCGAGTACCTGCTCACCTACATGCTCGCCCACGAACGCCAGTTCCTCGGCCGCCTGGCCAGCCAGGTCGGCGTGCAGTGGGACGACCGTGCGCCGGGCAGCCTGAGTGGCCGGCAGGTCCTGATCGTCGGCACCGGGGAGATCGGCCAGGCCGTGGCGCACATGCTGGCGCCCTTCGGCGTGGAGCTGGTTGGCGTGGCGAAGAACCCGCGTGCGCTGGTGCCCTTCGGCCGCATGGGTGGGCTGGATGACCTGCCGCGTCTGGCCGGGACCGCCGACTACGTGATCAACCTGCTGCCCGACACGCCGGAAACCGCGGATATCTACAACTTCCCGCTGTTCCAGCGGATGAAACCCACCGCGCTGTTCCTCAATGCCGGGCGTGGTACCTCGGTGGTGGACGAGGACCTGGTCGCGGCGCTGGAGGGCAACCAGTTGGCCGGTGCGGTGATCGACGTTTGCCGCCAGGAGCCGTTGCCGCCGTCGCACCCGTTCTGGCACACGCCCCGCCTATTGCTGACCGGCCATAGCGCCGCGCCGACGCTGCCCAGCCTGTTGATCGACCTGTTCCGCGACAACCTCACGCGCTTCTGGGCGGGGCAGGCGATGCGCGGCGAGGTGGATTTCTCGCGCGGTTACTGACCGCTGCGAGCACAAAAAAAGGCCCCCATAGGGGCCTTTTTCTTTTGGCTTTTCTGTAGGAGCGAGCTTGCTCGCGAACTACTCAACTCCGTGCCGTGCAGGTTCGCGAGCAAGCTCGCTCCTACAGGGAACCGTGTTCAGTCAGAGCGAGAAATCACCCTCGGCCACGATCTCCGCCAGCGGGCGGCGGGCGTTGGGCACTTCGCGGGCTTGCAGGCTTTCGGAGAGGATCGCCTTGTCGCCCAGCTTGCCGATGGCAATCACCGCGTGGATCTCGTGGTCCGCCGGCACCTTCAGCTCGGTGCGTGCCAGTTCGCGGTCGAAGCCAGCCATGCCGTGGGTGTGCCAGCCCGCCAGGCTCGCCTGCAGGGCGAGGAAACCCCAGGCGGAACCGGTGTCGAAGCTGTGCCACAGGGCTGGCTTCTCTTCGCTGGAGCCGGGCGGGGCGAAAGTGGTTTTGGACAGCACCACCACCAGCGCCGAGGCGTGCTGCGCCCAGCCGCGGTTGAATTCGCCCAGCAGGTTCAGATAACGCTGCCAGTTCGGTGTGTCGCGCCGGGCGAAGAGGAAGCGCCAGGGCTGCGAGTTGAAGGAGGACGGCGCCCAGCGCGCGGCCTCGATGAAGCTCAGCAGGGTGGCTTGGGGAATGTCTTCGCCGTTGAAGGCGCGCGGCGACCAGCGATTGATGAACTGCGGGTCGATGGGGTGCTCGGAAACGCGAGGGTTGGCGCTCATGGTGGCTCCTGTAAGGGCTGGAATCTGCCGATGGTGCCGTGGTCGGCCGGGCATCGCGGTGGGAACGGGCGGCGCGGCTGCTTGAAGCGGCTGGCGGGTCGCGCAGCAAAGCGGCGGCGGACCGGGCCCGTGGGTCGCTCAAGCTAACCAGCGCGGCCCGCTCTGGCAAGGGCTGCGCGGTCAATGGTCGCCTGCGCTTGGCCTGCGCGCGCGACGGGCTTAGACTTTGCGCCCCGTGAAATAGCCCCTGATTAAAAAATGGCCGCCAAAGTCGAACCCTTCTGGAAACGCAAGACCCTCGACCAGCTCGATCAGCAAGAGTGGGAGTCGCTGTGCGATGGCTGCGGCCTGTGCTGCCTGCAGAAGCTCGAAGACGAGGATGACGGCGCCGTCTACTACACGCGAATCGCCTGCAAGCTGTTGGACATGAAGACCTGCCGCTGCACCGACTACGCCAACCGCCGCGCCAGCGTGCCTGATTGCATCCAGCTCACTCCGGCACAGGCCGACGAGTTCCAGTGGCTGCCGCCAACCTGCGGCTACCGCCTGGTGGCCGAAGGCAAGGACCTGCCGCTGTGGCACCACCTGGTCTGTGGCGACCCGGACGCGGTGCACCACGAGCGCATCTCGCAATCGGGGCGCATGCTCAGTGAGAACTCGGTGGCCGAAGACGACTGGGAAGAGCACCTGATCTTCCGCGCCGGCTGAGCCGCACTCAGCCCGGCGTGCGCAGCCAGTAGCAGGCTTCTTCGCCGGTCAGCGGCGCTGCGCCATCGGGCAGTTCCACACGTTTTTCCCACAGCGGGAACCAGCGCTCGTCCTTTTCGTCATCGATGGTCGCCGGGCGCACCTGGCCGCGCAGGCGCCGTTCGCAGGCGCCCCATTGCACGAAGTTGACCTGTGCCTCGATCAGGCTGACCGCGTTGGCGCCGCCGCGTGCATCGGGGAAGCAGAGCTGCAGTTGGTCGTCCTCCCAGAAGCAGATCTCGCAGATTTCGTACGACCCCGGAGGGTCGCCGAAACTGAAGTAACCGCAGCAGGGGCAGGTGTAGAGCATCAGGCGTTGCCTTCGATGCCCAGCACCTTGAACAGGAAGGCGTATTCCAGCGCCACGTCCTTCAGGCCCTGGTAGCGGCCGCTCATGCCGCCGTGACCAGCGCCCAGGTCGGTCTTGAGCAGCAGCAGGCGCTCGTCGGTCTTGCTCACCCGCAGCTTGGCCACCCACTTGGCGGCTTCCCAGTACTGCACGCGGCTGTCGTTGTAGCCGGCCACCACCAGCAGCGCGGGGTAGTCCTGGGCGCTGACGTTCTCGTACGGCGCATAGGCGCGGATGCGCTCGTAGACCTCTGGCTCCTGCGGGTTGCCCCATTCGTCGTACTCGGTGACGGTGAGCGGCAGGTCGGGGTTGAGCATGCTGTTGAGCACATCGACGAAGGGCACTTCGGCGATGGCGGCGGCAAACAACGGTGGGCGCTGGTTGAGCACCGCGCCAATCAGCAGGCCGCCGGCGCTGCCGCCGCTGATGGCCAGTTGCGCCGCGGTGCTGTAGCCCTGGCCCAGCAGGTGTTCGGCACAGGCGATGAAGTCGCTGAAGGTGTTCTGTTTGTGTTCCAGCTTGCCGGCGCGATACCAGGCTTCGCCCAGTTCGCCGCCGCCACGCACATGGGCGATGGCGAAGACGAAGCCGCGTTCCAGCAGGCTCAGGCGCGCGTGGGAGAACCACGGGTCGAGGCTCTCGCCGTAGGCGCCGTAGCCGTAGAGGTAGAGCGGAGCCGGTTCGCCACGGGCGATGTTCTCCAGCACCTCGCGGCGGCCGACCAGGCTGATCGGCACCTGCACGCCGTCGGCGGCGGTGGCCCAGAGGCGGCGGCTTTCGTAGGCGTCGGCGTCGAACGGGCCTTCTACCGGGGTTTCCTTCAGCACTTTCTGTTCACCGCTGGAAAGCTCCAGCTGGCGAATCTGCGCCGGGCGATTGAGCGCCTCGTAGCGCAGGCGGATCACCGCGCTGTCGAACTCCAGGCTGTCCTGCACATAAAGGTTGTAGGCGGCGTCGGGCAGGTCGACGCGGTGCGCCGGTTGGCCGTGCGGGTGGACCTCGACGATTGGCAGGCCGCCTTCGCGCAGGCTCAGGGTCAGGGCGCTGGCGCTCAGGGTCAGGCCTTCGAGCATCACGTCGTCGCGGTGCGCCACCAACTCCTGCCAGTGGGCGCGGGTCGGCTGCGCTTCGCTGGCGTGGTAGAGGGCGAAGTTGATGCCAGTCTGGTTACTGCGGATCAGCCAGGCCCAGGAGCTCTCAAGACGGCCGTGGTCCGGGTAGTATTCGTGGCCTTCCTCGCGCGGCGCCAGGCAGACAAACTCACCCTCGGGTGTGTTGGCATCCAGCACCCAGGCTTCGCTGGTGGTCTTGCTGTTCAGCAGCAGTACCAACTGGCGCTCGGAGCTGGCGCGGTAGCAGTTGAGGAAGAAACGCCCGTCGGGCTCCTCGAAGATCAGTTGCGCGCCGCTGTCGCCCAGGCGGTGGCGATAGAGCTTGTGCGGGCGGTGGGTGTCGTCCAGCTCGCCGAAGAACAGGGTGCGGTTGTCGTTGGCCCAGGTCAGGCTGCCGTCACAATCGTCGAAGGGCAGGGTGGTGACGCTACCGTCAGCCAGTTCCTTCACGTAGAGGGTGTAGATCTCGTCGCCGCTGGTATCCAGGCTGTAGGCCAGCTTCGAATGGTCGGGGCTGATGCTGAAGGCGCCAATCGACAGGAAACCATCGTCGGCCAGGACGTTCGGGTCCAGCAGCAACTGCTCGGCGCTCTCGTCGACGCTCAACGAACCGTCGGCCGGACGCGGGCTGCGGTAGTGGCGCGGATACTCGTCACCGGCAGTGGTGCGCTGGTAGTAGAGCCACGGGCCCCAGGGCGTGGGCAACGATAGGTCGGTCTCGCGGATGCGGCCCTTGATCTCCTGGAACAGGGTTTCGCGCAGCTTCATCTGAGGAAGAAGCTGATCTTCCAGGTAGGCATTTTCTGCTTTCAGGTAGTCGAGAACGTCTTCGGCGTCGCGGTTTTCCAGCCAGGCATAGGGATCGGCGGCGGCCTCGCGGCGGGCGATGGGGGGCTGACGGTCGGTCATGGCGACTCCTTGGGGACGGCATGGATGACGCCCGGCTGCGCACCCATGGGGAAAAGCGGCTATCATACGCACCCCTCTGTCGACACCGCACGTACGCACGCGCATGAACGAACACGATTACATGCTTGCCTGGGGCGCCTACATCGCCGCCGGCCTTGGCCTGACCCTGGTCTGGTTCCTGATGACCGGCTGGATGTGGCGCTGGCTGCGCGAGCCGTTGCGGGTGATCGTCCTCGTCCTGCTGTTCACCCCGACCCCGGTGGACCCGACGAACAACCTGTACGCCCCAGCGATCGCCATCACTGCGCTCGACGTGCTGTTCAAGGTCGGCAACAACGCCTGGCGCGCCGTCTCCGACCTCGCCCTGGTGTTGCTCGCGGCGTTCGCCCTGTACCTGCTGTTCGTGGCGATCCGCTGGCCGCTGGAGCGCGCGATGAAGAAGCGCCGCCAGGACAAGGAAGCGGAAGACGAGCCGACGCTGCGCCAACTGATGCAGCCTGAGCTGGTCGAGGGCGTGGACGCCCACCCGAGCGAGCGGCACGACAACCGCGCGCGGATCGAACCGCGCCTGTAGACCGGCCTTGCGTCCTGCCCCGCACGCGTCCAGCATGAACTGAACGGCCTTTCGAGGAGTTCCCATGGACTGCGTGTTCTGCGCCATCGCGGCCGGTCGCGTGCCGGCCCGTACCCTCTACGAAGACGACCATTTCATCGTGCTGCTGGACATCTTCCCGCTGCGCCTTGCGCACTTGCTGCTGGTGGCCCGCGAGCATGCGATTTTCCTGCACCAGCTCTCCGAGGCTGCGCAGCAGGACCTGATCCCGCTGGCCGAACGCATGGAGCGAGTCCTGCGCCGCGCCGGCTTCGGGCGGGTCGGCATCAACCTGCTGGTCAACGACGGCCCGGCGGCCAACCAGCACGTTGCACATTTTCATCTGCACCTTATCCCGCGTGAGCTGAACGACCTGCCAGTCTTGCTGCTACGCATGCTCACGCGGTTCCTGCCGCTGGGGCGGAAAAGGATGCAGAATCGCCTGGAACGCGAGCTGCATCAGCTGCGCGAGGCACTGATGGAGGAGAACTGATTCATGTGCGAGTTGCTCGGCATGAGCGCCAACGTCCCGACGGACATCGTCTTCAGTTTCACCGGGCTGATGCAGCGCGGCGGCGGCACCGGGCCGCACCGCGACGGCTGGGGCATCGCCTTCTATGAAGGGCGCGGCGTGCGACTGTTCCAGGACCCGTCCGCCAGCGTCGACTCGGAAGTCGCGCGGCTGGTGCAGCGCTACCCGATCAAGAGCGAAGCGGTGATTGGCCATATCCGCCAGGCCAACGTCGGCAAGGTCAGCCTGGCCAACACCCATCCGTTCGTGCGCGAGATGGGCGGGCGCTACTGGACCTTTGCCCACAACGGCCAGCTCGCCGATTTCCAGCCCGAGCCCGGTCTGTACCGCGCGGTGGGCGACACCGACAGCGAAGCGGCCTTCTGCGATTTGCTCAACCGGGTGCGCCGGGCGTTCCCCGAGCCCGTTCCGGTGGAGGTGCTGTTGCCCACGCTGGTCACCGCCTGCGCTTCCTATCGAGAGAAGGGCGTCTTCAACTGCCTGCTCAGCGACGGCGACTGGCTGTTCACCTTCTGCACCACCAAGCTGGCCTGGATCACCCGTCGCGCGCCGTTCGGCCCGGCACGCCTGCGCGATGCCGACGTGACCGTGGATTTCCAGTCGCAAACCACACCCAACGATGTGGTCACGGTGATCGCCACAGAACCACTGACCGACAACGAGAACTGGACCCTGATGCAGGGCGGCGAATGGATGCTCTGGTGGCGGGGCGAGATCGTCACCCAGGGCCGCATCTGAGCGGGACGTGAGGCAGTCCCGGAACGCAGCGTTGGCATCGGGGAGAATCTCCCGGCGCCTTGCACACCATAAAAACGAGGGGGGAAACGATGCTGCGCAGTTACATACGCATGGTGCTGTTCGCACTGGGGCTGATGGTCGCGGTCCAGGTACCGGGGTACATCAAGGACTACGCGCAACGCGTCGACGCCCACCGCATCGAGGCGGCACAGGCGCTGCAAGGCTTCAAGGACACCTCCGGGCAGTTCTTTCAGGGTGACCTGAATGCTCTGGTGGCGCACTACCGTGGCAGCGCCGACCCGGTGTTCCAGCGCGATGCCGACAACCTCGAGCGCCTGATACGTCGTGCCCAGCTGTTCGAGAACGAATGGCAGGCCTTGCAGGGCTCCTGGTACCAGCGCGCCCTGCACATGGTGACCGCGCCCAACCACGAGCTGCTGCAGGAAACCTACGCCAATTACCGTTACCAGGTGGTACTGGAGCCCGAGGCGATCGGCTGGGCGCTGGCTGGCGGGCTGCTGCTGGCGTGGATCGCCGAAGTGCTGATGGCCTCGGTGGCGGCGCTGGTCGGCCTGGGGGACAACCGTCGCGCTTCGCGGCGGCATTGGAACTGACGGCTCTTCGTAGGGGATTCTATGTCTGCCCCAGCGCTGGTCTCGCCGATGGGCCTCCAACGTAGGATGGCGTGCTACCTGCGGGCGACATCAGCGTGCCAGCGCTTCTTCCGGCGATTCATGGCGACGGTAGGGGAATACATCGATCACCTTCCCGGCGCGAATCTGTTCCTGTAATCCCTTCCAGTAATCCGCGTCGAACAGGTTGCCGTGCAGCTTGGCGAAGCGTCGGCGCAGCTTCAGGTCGACGAACAGAAAGCGCGGGAACTCCTCCGGGAACACGTCCATCGGGCCCACCGAATACCAGGGCTCGGACGACATCTCGTCTTCTTCGTAGCGTGCCGGCGGGATGTGGCGGAAGTGCACCTCGGTGAGGTAGGAAATCTCGTCGTAGTCGTAGAACACCACGCGGCCATGGCGGGTGACGCCGAAGTTCTTCAGCAGCATGTCGCCGGGAAATATGTTCGCCGCAGCCAACTGCTTGATGGCCAGTCCGTAGTCGTTCAGCGCCTCTTCTACCTGCGCCTCGGTGGCGTGCTCCAGGTAGATGTTCAGCGGAGTCATGCGCCGTTCGGTCCAGCAATGGCGGATCAGCACCACGTCGCCTTCCAGCATCACGGTGGAGGGTGCAACGTCGAGCAGTTCGGCGAGGCAGTCCGGGGCGAACTTGCTCACCGGGAAGCGGAAGTCGGCGAACTGCTGGGTATCGGCCAGGCGACCAACACGGTCGTGGTTCTTCACCAACTGGTACTTCTGGATCACCGTGGCGTGGTCCACGGTTTTGGCCGGGTTGAAGTTGTCCTTGATGATCTTGAACACGGTGTTGAAGCCGGGCAGGGTGAACACGCTCATGACCATGCCGCGCACGCCGGGGGCCATGACGAAGCGGTCGTCGGTGGTCGCCAGGTGGTTGATCAGCGCGCGGTAGAACTCGCTCTTGCCCTGCTTGTAGAAGCCGATTGAGGTGTACAGCTCGGCGATGTGCTTGCCCGGCAGCAGGCGCTTGAGAAAGGCGACCATTTCCGCCGGCACCGGTGCGTCGACCATGAAGTAGGAGCGCGTGAAGGAGAAGATGATCGAGACTTCCGCCTCGTCGGTGATCACCGTGTCGAACTGGATGCCGCGCCCCTCGTGGTGCACCAGCGGGAACACCAGCGGCCACTGCTCGTCCGGGGTGAACAGGCGGCCCACCAGGTAGGCGCCCTTGTTGCGGTAGAACACCGAGCCGATCAGCTCGATGGTCAGGGCCGGGTCCTTGCACACCCAGTCCGGCAGGTTGGCGTGCAGCAGGCTGTCCAGGCGTTCCAGGTCGCGCTCGCGGTCGTCGTAGTCCACGGCGAATCGGTAGTCGTCGCAGATGTTTGCCAGCGCCTGGCGCAGCTTGCCGCCGGGGCGGTAGATGCGCGTGTGCGGGTCGCGGGAGTGGGCGCGCAGCGAGGGCCGGGTGGTGTGCACGAACATCGTGCCGTCGCTGATGTTGTCGTGGCTGAACAGGCCGCAGAAGATCGAGTTGAACCAGGTTTCCGCCAGCTCGTCGTCCAGCCGTGGGTCGATCAGGGTGATGTAGGCGCTCTTGGCGATCGGCCAGCGCTCCACGTCCACCAGGTCGATGCCGGCCATGGCGCGGGTCAGTCGGCCGACGGTCTCGGCGACCATTTCCTCGTACAGGTCGATGCGCTCGGCGGAGGCGCGCTGGGCTTCCTGCCAGAGCGCCTGCTCGAAGCGCGCCGGGGCCCCGGCGGTGATCTGGTGGAACTTCGCGCGGTAGTCGTCGAAGCCTTCGAGGATCAGGGTCGCGATCTCGGTCGCCGGCCAGTGCTGAGCCATGGGAGTGCCTCTGCAGGTTTCTTCTGCAGCGAGCTTAGCCACGCCGAAGGGCGAGGGAAAGGGCGATTTCGCCGGAGGATCGTGCAGATTTCCTGCGGGTTCAGTGGGTATGCTGGTCCGCCGTTCTCCGGGGAATCAGCTTTCGGCAAGGAGCCGGCACGCCATGCAAGACATCCGCATCGAACGCTACACCGAGCAGCACATCACTGGCCTGACGGCCCTTTACAACGACCCCGCCGTGGCTCGCCAGGTGCTGCAAATGCCGTATCAGGCACCCGAGCTGTGGCGCAAGCGGATGACCCTGGATTGCGAAGGGCTGGTGACGTTGGCGGCCATGCATCAGGGTGAGTTGGTCGGTACTGCCACCCTCGAGAAATTCACCCGTTTGCGCCGTAGCCATTGCGGCAGCATTGGCATGGGTGTCGCCGTGGCCTGGCAGGGGCGTGGCATTGGCAGCCGGTTGTTGGCTGAGTTGCTGGAGATTGCCGATAACTGGATGAACCTGCGCCGCGTCGAGCTGACCGTCTACACCGACAACGAGCCGGCCATCGCTCTATACCGCAAGTTCGGCTTTGTCGATGAAGGTACGTTACGCGACTACGCCTTCCGCGATGGAGTATTCGCCGATGCGCTGAGCATGGCGCGGCTGCGTTGCATCTGACGGTGGACTTTGAAAGTCAGCTGTGGATGGATGGTATTCGCCACCGGCGTAGGCTGGTGGATTACCTGCCCTGGAGCTGTTGCCGATGACCCCCGCCGCCCTGTTGAACCTGCTCGCCCTGGCCGCCATCTGGGGTGCCAGCTTCCTGTTCATGCGCCAGTTGGTGCCGGTCATCGGCGTGATGCCGACGGCGTTCTTCCGGGTGTTCCTCTCGGCCATCGGGCTGGTGGTGATCCTGCTGGCGCTTCGTACGCGCTGGGACTTTCGCGGCAAGTTCGGGCGCATCCTGATCATCGGCGTGATCAGTTCGGGCATCCCGGTGCTGATGTACAGCCTGGCGGCGCAGGTGTTACCGGCGGGCTATTCGGCGATCTTCAACGCCACTACGCCGCTGATGGGCGTGGTGATCGGCTCGCTGTTCTTTGGTGAAGCGCTCACCGGCGCCAAGGCCGGTGGCGTACTGATGGGGTTGGCTGGGGTGGCGGTGCTGACCCGCGCCGGCCCGGTGCCGTTCGACGCCGCGCTGCTGTGGGGCGCGGCGGCCTGCCTGGTGGCGACCACCTGTTACGGCTTCGCCGGTTTCATCACCAAACGCTGGATCAACGATCAGGGCGGCATGGACTTCGCTGTCTCGGCCCTGGGCAGCCAGACGGGCGCGACCCTATGCCTGTTGCCGTTCTTCCTCGGTACCAGCCTGGACATGCCGCTGGCGCCGCTGGCCGAGCCGAAGATCCTGCTGGCGCTGGCCGGGTTGGGCTTCCTCTGCACGTCCTTCGCCTATGTCCTGTATTTCCGCCTGCTGGCCAGCATCGGCCCACTGAAGACCATGACGGTGACCTTCCTGATTCCGCCGTTCGGGGTGTTCTGGGGGGTGTTGCTGCTGGACGAGTCGCTGTCCTGGGCGCACCTGCAGGGCGGCGTGCTGATCGCCCTGGCGCTGTGGCTGGTCTTGCGCCCCGCGCCGCAGCCGAAGGTGGAGGCGGCGGGGTGAATGGCTGTCGAGGGGAAGGCAGTGGGACCTCGGCGAAGAGGATGCCCTAACCCTCTCCCGGAGGGAGAGGGGACTGTCCTGTGCATCCGGTGAGCGCTGAGCTTTCCTTTTCCTCCGAACGGCCCCCTCTCCCCTCGGGAGAGAGCTGGGGTGAGGGGGCTCGGTAAGCAGTGGACTAACAGTTGTCCGCTACTTCTCTTGTCGCCGCACCACGCGCCGGGGCTGCCTGGCGAAACACCAGCATCAACCCCGCCACGATCAACCCCATGCCCAGCAGCCCGAGGGCGGACAGGCTATTGCCGAACACTGCGTAATCCATCAGCGCCGTGACCGCCGGCACCAGGTAGAACAGGCTGGTGACGTTGACCAGGTTGCCTGCCGCGATCATCCGGTAGAGCAGCACGGTGGCCAGCACCGAGACCATCAGGCCCATCCACAGGGCACTGAGGATGAACGCGGCATTCCACTCCACATGCAGCGGCTGGAAGGGCGCTACGGCGAAGCACAAGACGAGCCCGGCGATGTACTGCAGGGGCAGGGTGCCTAGCGGGTTCTCGCGGATGTTCTTCTGCAGGATCGAGCCGCCGGTGATCGACAGCAACGCCAGCAGGCAGCAGGCCAGCCCGGCGAATGTCAGGCCCGATAGCCCAATGCTCTGGTAGACCACCATCACCAGGCCGATCAGGCCCAGTGCGAGGCCGCCCAGGCGCGGCGCCGAATGCCGGCGTTCGAGCAGGAAGCTGGTGAGCATCGGCTGCACGCCGAGCACCGTGGCGATGACGCCGGGAGTGACGTGCAGGTCCAGCGCCATCAGATAGAAGATCGGGTAGATGCCCAACATCACCAGGCCGGTGAGGATGGCGTGGCGTATCTGCCTGCGTTCGCGCGGCCAGCGCAGGCCGATCAGCGGGGAGAGGATCAGCAGCGCCACCAGCGCGGTGCCGAAGCGGGCGATCAGGAACACCATCGGCGAGGCGTGGGCCAGGCCCCACTTGCTGATGATGGCGGCGCTGCTCCACAGCAGCACGAACAGGGAAGTGCTGGCCAGGGCAGCCAGGGACGAGCGGTTGAACGAAATCATGTAATGCACCTGTCGTCAGGCAGATCACGACCGGCCTTCGAAGGGCCGGACACAGGCCGGGAGCCGCGTCAGTCGAGCGCGGAAAACCAGGCGATGGAAAACGCGGGTGGCGTCAGAAGCTCACGCCGGGGGGCGGGTAGGCCGCACCGGGAGGCGGAGGCGACGCGACAGCGACGACAGGGGGCGGGGGAGGGCAGGCCGCGCCCGCACCCGCACCGCGTGCCGGGGAGGCTGCAGCGATGATTGCCGGATCGGGCAATGGGTATCGGGACATGGTAGGCGAACCTGTTCAGTGGGGCAGCGACTGCGCTGCGTGGGCTGACTATAGCGGCCCGGCTCGCTGCTGACGAGCCCTGCGCGAGCCGCGCGGCAAAGCGCGACTCCCGCGACAGAAACGACAACGCGCGGCCAGGGCCGCGCGTTGTCAGGCAAGGGTGACGCTTACTTGCCGGTCTTGATGGTGTTCCAGGTGCGGGTACGCACGCGGTCGATCTTCATCGGCATGGATTCGAGGGCGAACAGCTTGGCCATCTTGTCCTGCGGCGGGTAGATCGCCGGGTCGGCCTTGATTGCCTTGTCCACCAGCGCGTCGGCGGCCAGGTTGCCGTTGGCGTAGTGCACGTAGTTACTGACGCCGGCCATCACTTCGGGGCGCAGCAGGTAGTTCATGAAGGCATACGCGGCTTTCTCGTCCGGTGCGTCGTTCGGCATGGCGATCATGTCGAACCACAGCGGCGAGCCTTCCTTCGGGGTGGAGTACTGGATTTCCACGCCGTTCTTGGCTTCCTTGGCGCGTGTGGCGGCCTGCAGGATGTCGCCGGAGAAGCCGATGGCCACGCAGATCTCGCCGTTGGCCAGGTCGCTGACGTACTTGGAGGAGTGGAAGTAGCGGATGTACGGACGCACCTTGAGCAGGGCTTCCTCGGCCTTCTTGTAGTCATCCAGCTTCTGGCTGTGATGTGGCAGGCCCAGGTAGTTCAGGGTGATCGGCAGCAGCTCCGGGCCGTTGTCCAGCACCGCGACGCCGCACTTGGCCAGCTTCTCCATGTACTCGGGCTTGAAGAAGATGTCCCAGGAGTCGATCGGCGCATTGTCGCCGAGCACTTCCTTGATCTTCGCCGGGTTGTAGCCGATGCCGGTGGTGCCCCACAGGTAGGGGAAGCCGTGCTCGTTGCCCGGGTCGTTCACTTCCAGCGCCTTCATCAGCACCGGGTTGAGGTTCTTCCAGTTCGGCAGCTGGCTCTTGTCCAGCTTCTTCAGCGCGCCGGCCTGGATCTGCTTGGCCATGAAGTGGTTCGACGGCACCACGATGTCGTAACCGGATTTGCCGGTCATCAGCTTGCCATCGAGGGTCTCGTTGCTGTCGTAGACGTCGTAGGTCGCCTGGATGCCGGTTTCCTTGGTGAAGGTCGGTACGGTGTCCGGGGCGATGTAGTCGGACCAGTTGTAGATCTTGACGCTGTCGGCCTGGGCGGCGCCGGTGGCGACAGTGAGAGAAAGTGCGAGGGTGGAGAGCAACGGGGCGGAAATTTTCATTCTTGTGTTCCTGACAACGGTGCGGAATGCCCGGGCCATCGGCTGGAGATGGGCGACGCTGCGTCGCGGGCTGGGCAAGAATTAACCATTTTGTCGGAACATGGCGAGGGGCCACGGCTGCCTGCGGGTCCGCAGACAGCGCACGTGACCCAGGCCGCACCCGATCGGAACGGCCGGTAGGAAACCGCCCCGTTGCGGGGCGGGTAAAGTCTTACTGAACCAGTTCCTGGTCCTCGAACAGGCCATCGAACAGCATGGTGGAGAGGTAGCGCTCGCCCGAGTCCGGCAGCACCACGACGATGGTCTTGCCCTGCATGTTCGGCTCTTCGGCGAGCTTCACCGCGGCGGCCATGGCGGCGCCGCTGGAAATACCGCAGAGGATGCCTTCTTCCTGCATCAGGCGCAGGGCCATGTTCTTGGCGTCTTCGTCGGCGACGGTAGCGACGCGGTCGACCAGCGACAGATCGAGGTTCTTCGGTACGAAACCGGCGCCGATACCCTGGATCTTGTGCGGGTTGGGCTTGATCTCTTCGCCGGCCAGCGCCTGGCTGATCACCGGCGAGGTGACCGGCTCGACGGCCACCGAGAGGATCGGCTTGCCCTTGGTGTTCTTGATGAAGCGCGACACGCCGGTGAGGGTGCCGCCAGTGCCTACGCCGGCCACCAGCACGTCCACCGCGCCATCGGTGTCGTTCCAGATTTCCGGGCCGGTGGTCTTCTCATGGATCGCCGGGTTGGCCGGGTTGTCGAACTGCGCCGGCATGAAGTACCTGGCCGGGTCGCTCGCGAGGATTTCCTCGGCCTTGGCGATGGCGCCCTTCATGCCCTTGGCCGGTTCGGTCAGGACGATCTCCGCACCCAGGGCCTTGAGCACCTTGCGGCGTTCCAGGCTCATGGAGGAGGGCATGGTGAGGATCAGCTTGTAGCCACGGGCGGCGGCGACGAAGGCCAGGCCGATGCCGGTGTTGCCGGAGGTCGGCTCGACGAGGGTCATACCCGACTTCAGGCGGCCGCTGGATTCGGCGTCCCAGATCATGTTGGCGCCGATCCGGCATTTCACCGAATAACCTGGATTGCGGCCTTCGATCTTGGCCAGGATGGTGACGCCGCGCGGGGCGATGCGATTGATCTGGACCAGCGGCGTATTGCCGATGGACTGCGCGTTGTCGGCGAAAATGCGGCTCATGATGCGTTCCTTGGGTTCGGAGCTGTGCAGACCCAGCAGCCTATGCCCGGCGGGCCTGGTAGTCCAGTCGGTGGGCGTGGGCCCGGCTTTCGGACAGACCGCTGAAGAGGGCGTCGATGTAAAGTAATCTTGTCCTTCCCGGCTCGATTTCGATCAGTCATCCCCTGACCCGCCATTCAATGACTGAATGCCGCGTCTGCGTTCACACTCGCCTTGGCTGCGCGGTATAGTCGCAGCTTGTCCGCCCATTCGCCCGGCCCGGCAGAACGCCCGGCCCGCTATCGTTCGAGGATTCACCGATGAAGTTCGAAGGCACCCAGTCCTACGTCGCCACCGACGACCTCAAGCTGGCGGTCAACGCCGCCATCACCCTGCAGCGCCCGCTGCTGGTGAAAGGCGAGCCGGGCACCGGCAAGACCATGCTCGCCGAACAGCTGGCGGAGTCCTTCGGCGCCAAGCTGATCACCTGGCACATCAAGTCCACGACCAAGGCCCACCAGGGCCTCTACGAGTACGATGCGGTCAGCCGCCTGCGCGACTCGCAACTGGGCGTGGAAAAGGTCCACGACGTGCGCAACTACCTGAAGAAGGGCAAGCTCTGGGAGGCCTTCGAGGCCGAAGAGCGGGTGATCCTGCTGATCGACGAAATCGACAAGGCCGACATCGAGTTCCCCAACGACCTGTTGCAGGAACTCGACAAGATGGAGTTCTACGTCTACGAAACCGACGAGACCATCAAGGCCAAGCAGCGCCCGATCATCATCATTACCTCCAACAACGAGAAGGAGCTGCCGGACGCCTTCCTGCGCCGCTGCTTCTTCCACTACATCGCCTTCCCCGACCGCGAGACCCTGCAGAAGATCGTCGACGTCCACTACCCGAAGATCAGCGGCACGCTGGTCAGCGAGGCGCTGGACATCTTCTTCGACGTGCGCAAGGTGCCGGGCCTGAAGAAGAAGCCTTCCACCTCCGAACTGGTGGACTGGCTGAAGCTGCTGATGGCCGACAACATCGGCGAAGCCGTGCTGCGCGAGCGCGACCCCACCAAGGCTATCCCGCCGCTGGCCGGCGCCCTGGTGAAGAACGAGCAGGACGTCCAGTTGCTGGAGCGCCTCGCCTTCATGAGCCGCCGCGCATCGCGCTGAATTTGACTGGCTCTTCGTAGGAGCGAGCTTGCTCGCGAAGCTTTTTGCGGCTTCGCGAGCAAGCTCGCTCCTACAGGGCATGTGCTCCACGAGAGGACGCAGCCATGCTGCTCAACCTGTTCAACGAAATGCGCGCGGCCAAGGTGCCGGTGTCGGTGCGCGAGCTGCTCGACCTGATCGATGCGCTCAAGCACCGCGTCGTGTTCGCCGACATGGACGAGTTCTATTACCTCGCCCGCACCATCATGGTGAAGGACGAGCGCCATTTCGATAAGTTCGACCGGGCCTTCGGCGCCTACTTCAAGGGCCTGGAAAAGCTCGACGACCACCTCAAGGCGCTGATCCCCGAGGAGTGGCTGCGCAAGGAATTCGAGCGTTTGCTGACCGACGAGGAGCGCGCGCAGATCCAGTCCCTCGGCGGCCTGGACAAGCTCATCGAGGAGTTCAAGAAGCGCCTGGAAGAGCAGAAGGAACGCCACGCCGGCGGCAACAAGTGGATCGGCACCGGCGGCACCAGCCCGTTCGGCTCCGGCGGCTTCAACCCCGAGGGCATCCGCGTCGGCGACGCCGGCAAGCGCCAGGGTAAGGCCGCCAAGGTCTGGGACCAGCGCGAATACAAGAACCTCGACGATCAGGTCGAGCTGGGCACGCGCAACATCAAGATCGCCCTGCGCCGCCTGCGCAAGTTCGCCCGCGAAGGCGCGGCGGAAGAGCTGGATATCGACGGCACCATCGACCACACCGCCAAGGATGCCGGCCTGCTCAACATCCAGATGCGTCCCGAACGCCGCAACACCGTGAAGCTCCTGTTGCTGCTGGATATCGGCGGCTCCATGGACGCCCACGTCAAGGTCTGCGAGGAGCTGTTCTCGGCCTGCAAGACCGAGTTCAAGCACCTGGAGTACTTCTACTTCCACAACTTCATCTACGAGTCGGTGTGGAAGAACAACCTGCGCCGCGGCAGCGAGCGCACCTCCACCTTCGACCTGCTGCACAAGTACGGGCCGGACTACAAGGTGGTGTTCGTCGGCGACGCCGCCATGGCGCCCTACGAGATCACCCAGGCCGGCGGCAGCGTCGAGCACTGGAACGAGGAGGCCGGTTACGTCTGGATGCAGCGCTTCATGGAGAAGTACAAGAAGCTCATCTGGATCAACCCCTACCCGAAGGACACCTGGAACTACACCGCCTCCACCGGTCTGGTCCGTGAGCTGGTGAAGGAGCAGATGTTCCCGCTGACCTTGAGCGGCCTCGAAGAGGGCATGCGTTTCCTCTCCCGCGGTTGAGCACAGGACGGTGCACACGCACCGTCCTTCTGTCCGCAAAGGTAACCCTGTAGCGGAGGTGCATAACCTCCGTTTTGCGTTGAAGGCCCCATGGCATGGGGATCGATACGGCCACACCGAGTGGCCGGCACGCAACTTGCCTGCTCCTGACCTGCGCCTGTCGCGGTAACACCTGACGGCGCGCCGTAGCGTCTACGATGGGCATCGCATGAATCCTCTGACCTTCTCCCGCTCCACCTGGCTCAACTCCCTGCACATGACCTCGCTGACCGTCGCGCTGATGGAATCCGAGGGGCACAGCCGCGAGTCCATTCTCGAGGGCAGCGGCATCACCGGCGACGACCTGCTCGACCTGCGCCGGCTGGTCAGCCCGTGGCAGGAGCAGCAGGTCTTCGGCAACGTGCAGAACCTTGCGGGCGAGGCGGCCCTGGGCCTGCGCCTGGGCGTACGCACACGGATCACAGCCTACGGTCTGCTGGGTTACGCACTGATCTCCGCACCGACCCTGGGTGAGGCGCTGCGCATCGGCCTGAGCTACCCGGTGCTGCTGGGCACCTACTTCCACCTTGCGCTGGAAGTGGACGGCGACATGGCCTGGCTGGTTGCCACCGGTTATGGCGAAGAGGAGGAGCTGCGTCCGTTCAACACCGAGCTGTGCCTGGGCTCGCTGAAGGTTGCCTGCGCCGATCTTCTGGGGCAGCCACTGCCCCTGGTGCTTGCCGAGTTCGACTACGAAGGTCCGGCCGAGCGCCGCGCCGCCTACAGCACGCTGTTCGGCTGCCAGCTGAGTTTCGACGGCTCGCGCAGCGCCATTGGCTTCCCCGCGAGCTGGCTGGACATGCGCCTGCCTCTGGCCGACGCGGTGACCCACCGGGAGATGCTGGAGCAGTGTCGCCGCCAGAACATCGACCTGGCCGCGCGCCGCGCCTGGCTGGACAAGGTCCGCGCGATCCTCGGTGAGCGCCTGCAGGAGCCGCCGGGCCTGGAAGAGCTGGCGCGCCGCCTGAACTGTTCCTCGCGCAGCCTGCGCCGCCACCTGCAGCAACAGCAGACCAGCTACCAGCAACTGCTCGACGAGCTGCGCTTCGCCCGCGCCAAGGAGCTGCTGCAGGGAGGTGATATGCCGATCTACCGTATCGCCGAGGAACTGGGCTTCAGCGAGACTGCCAGCCTGCGGCACGCCTTCCAGCGCTGGAGCGGGCAACCGCCGAGCCACTTCCGTGCATGAAGAGCGGTGCATAAAAACCGCGCCTAAAGAGCCGGGCATGAAACCCGCGCGAAATTGTCGCAGATCAAGGATCAGGCCGATCCGACAGGCGTAGCCTTCAGGGATCCCACAAGGAACCCCCCGAGGGCCTGACCATGGCCAAGAAATTCCCGCTCAATCCACCGCACCCCGAGCGCATCTGCTGGGGCTGTGACCGCTACTGCCCGGCGACCAACCTGGCCTGCGGCAACGGTGCTGATCGCACCATGCACCCGGCCGAGATGCTCGGCGACGACTGGTACCAGTTCGGTGACTGGGGTATCGAGGCGCCGGAAACTATACCCGCCGTGCAGCTGGAACCTTCCCACTAGCACTCGCCCTGGCGGTACCGAAAGAACAAAAGCGCGCACTCCCTCCCCGGAGTGCGCGCTTTCACGTCATCAGCCCTTGGCCGGGGTGATGCCGTAGAGCTTCTGGAAGCGCGCGATCAGGCTGACCGGCTTCTTCTCTTCCTTCTGCATCAGGTAGACCACCCGCTCGCCGTTGGGGCCGCTGGCGATTTCGGTGTGGCGGAAGATCGGCTCGCCCAGGCCGTTCATATCGACCATGTCGCCGTAGCGCTGGGCCACGTAGATCACGCCTTCCTGGCGGATTTCGCCATAGAAACCGGCGGCTGGCGGCAGGCTCTGCTTGAGGAACTGGTAGCCAGCGATCTTCTTCACATCCTTGCCCTGGTCCTCGGCACGCACCACCAGCACGATGTCCTGGCCGAACTTGTCTTTCTCACCCACGTCCTTGGTGTAGGTGGTCTTGCCCGTCACGACGTAGTCGCGGTAGACGGCGGCGTCATCGAACACGTAGAGGGTCGATTCGGTGCGCACCAGGTACCAGTCGTCGTTGTTGGGCGTGGCTTCCTTGCTGGCGACCTGCTGTTGGCCGGCACAGCCCGCGAGGGCGGCGACGAGCAGGGTGAGCGATGCAACATTGCTGGCAGCTTTCTTATTGAACATCTGGGGGCTTCCCTGGGGTTGAAAGCCTGCGAGTTTCAAGGGGCTGCATAACGGATTGATGACGGGCAAATGACGAATTGATTCGGCGGCTCAGCGCCCGGATGGCGGGCGCTGAGGGCAGTCTTCGGATAGCTCAGGGGCGAGCTTCGAGAATCAGGTTGAACGGCGTTTGCGCAGCACGGCGAAAGCGGCTGAAACCGGCCTCCTCGAACACCTTGCGCAAGCGTGCTTCACCGGCCTGGGCACCCAGCCCCAGCCCGACTTCCTGCGACAGCGAGTTCGGCGTGCAGATGAAGGTCGAGGCGGCATAGAACAGCCGGCCGACCGGGTTCTGGTTGTCGTCCAGGTGGTCATTGGCGAAGGGTTCCACCAGCAGCACCGTGCCGTCCGGCTTCAGTGCCTGGCGTGCGTGTTGCGCGGCGCCCACCGGGTCGCCCATGTCGTGCAGGCAGTCGAAGAAGCAGATCAGGTCGTAGTCGTTGCCGGGGTAATCCTTGGCGCTGGCGCGCTGGAAGCTGGCGCGTCCTGCCACCTCGGCCTGGTCGGCGCGCTGGTTGGCCACCTCGATGGACGGCTGGTGATAGTCGAAGCCGACGAAGTTCGACGCGGGGAAGGATTGCGCCATGACGATGGTGGAGGCGCCGTGACCGCAGCCGACATCGGCGACCCGCGCGCCGTGCTGGAGCTTGCCGACCACGTCGCCCAGGGCCGGCAGCCACTCGGCCACCAGGTGCGCGCGGTAGCCGGGGCGGAAGAACTTCTCGGTGCCGGAGAACATGCAGGGGTGGTGGTCACCCCAGGCCAGGCCGCCGTCGCCGCGCATGGCGGCGACCAGCTTGTCCTTGTCGTGGTAGAGCGCGGCGACCACGGCGGCACCGCCAGCGACGTAGACCGGCGAATCTTCGATGGCCAGCGCCATGGCCTGCTCTTCGGGCAGGCGAAAGTTGCCGTCCTGGTGCTCCATGTACCCCGACGCGGCGTGGGCACTCAGCCACTCGCGCAGCAGGCGGGCATTGCAGCCGCTGCGCTCGGCCAGTTGCGCCGGGCTGAGCCACTGACCATCGGCCATGGCTTTGTAGAGGCCCAGTTCCTCGCCCAGGATGATGTTGGCGAGCATCGCCGCGCCACCCATGTCGGTGACCAGCTTGCCCATGAAGTCGTTGAGTCTGGCTTCGTCCATCGCGCGATCTCCCCTGCGAACCCGCCGGGCAGCCGCTCGGCGGGAAACCGTGGAATGCGGAGCGGCAGGGACGCAGGCGGCCCGAGCCGCGACGGGCGCCGGCCAACGGCAGGCACGGGCGCTACAGGCGCAACGCCAGCTCCCGCGCGGGACTGTTGCGCAAAGGCCGGCAAGGCGGCCACCTCGCCGGCGTAACCCCTTCATTCTACGGCGGCGGATTCGGCCCGGCGGCGTCGCCGACTTGCGGTGTTGCCGTTTCATCGGCCGGTTCGATACGTGCCACCTGGGGGCGCTGGAGGATCAGGTTTTGCGCCACGGTGAGGTTGATGCCCGCCTCGCGCAAGCCGCTGAAGAGGGTGAACAGCAGGTCGCTCTTGGTTGAGTAAACCGCGCGCGGGCTGCTGACGTTGCCCGAGGCGGCCAGGGTCAGGCCGGTGGCGCTGAGATCCTTGAACGTCACCGACGGGGCGGGCGTTTCGACGATGCTCGGGTGCTCGGTATAGGCCTTGAGCATCAGTTCACGAACTTTCTGCACGTCGGTGTCCAGCGGCAGGGTGAGGTTGATGCCGACTACGCCCAGGGCGCTGCCCATGGTCACGTTACGCACGTTTTGCGAGATGAACTGGGAGTTGGGCACGATCACCGTGGACTGGTCGGCCATCTGGATTTCCGTGGCGCGCACATTGATCCGGCGGATATCGCCTTCGACCCCACCGGTGAGACTGACCCAGTCGCCCACCTTCACCGGGCGCTCGGTAAGCAGGATCAGGCCGGAGATGAAGTTCTGCACAATGGCCTGCAGGCCGAAGCCGATGCCCACCGACAGGGCGCTGACCACCCAGGTCAGGCTGGTGAGGTTGATGCGCAGCGCCGACAGCACCAGCAGCACCAGAATGACCATGCCGATGTAGCCCACCAGGGTCACCAGTGAGGCGCGCATGCCGGCGTCCATGCTGGTTTCCGGCAGCAGTTCGTCGGCCAGCCAGCGCTTGAGCAGGCGCAGGCCGAACAGCCCGGCGGCGAGGGTGCCGAGTGCCAGCAGGATGTCCTGCGGGACGATGTTCAGGCGGCCCAGGGACTGGCCGCTTTCCAGCAGTTGCACCAGGCCCTGGAGCAGCTCGCCAGGGCTGGTACCGGAGGTGGAGAAGGCAATCAGCAGGGTGGACAGCACCAGCAGCGTGCGCCCGGCGCCGGTGAGCAAGGTGGCGAACTGCGCCTGGTGACGCGGGTCGACGCCGAGGGTCTCCGCGAGCCGCGCGCCAATGGGTTGCTTGGGCGATAACAGCACTTCGCAGAGATCGACGAAGAGTGTTGTCAGCAGGTAGCCGGAGGCACCGACCACACTGGCCCAGAGCAGCTTGCCGGCGAAAAAATAGGCCAGCGACAGGTAGCCGGTGACCAGCGCGAGGACGATCAGCAGCACGGTGATCAGCATCGCCAGCGCGATGATGCCGGCCAGCGGGGAGGTCTCGTGCCCCTCGGCTTCGCGGCGTGCGCGGCGGTAGCGATACAACGCGATACCGTACAGCAGGGCCGTGGTCAGGGCGGTGATGCCGTTGACCGCCACGGTGAGGGCAAGGCTCGCGCCGCTGGAGCTGTTGATGCGATCCACCGTGCCCAGGGCCAGCAGCAGCCAGGCCATCAGCCAGGGGAAAGGGGAGAGGGCGGTGGCCACCGGGTCGGGCAAGTCGGGCAGGCGCCAGGACGGTCGCTGCACCGCCAACAGCGCGCGGCCCAGGCCGGCGGTGAAGGTGCAGAAGATCACCAGCGAGAGCATCTGATCGCCCAGGTTGACCATGTTGCCGCTGAGCTGCTCGTGCCAGTTCAGGCCCTCATGGATCAGCGTGGCGCCGCCTCCGAGGGTGACGATGGTGGCCAGGCTGACCGCCACCGCCAGGGCGCTTCGGCGCAGGCGGCCGACCGGAATCCAGCGGATCATCGCCTTGGTCAGCAACTGTTCCAGCAGGCGCCTGCCCGGGATCCACAGCAGCGCCGCGGCGATCAGGCTGGCGACGAAGGGCCAGCGGTGCTCGGCTTGCCAGCTCGTGGCGAAGGCACTGCCGATCTGTTCGCGCATGTTCTGCAGGCGCGACAGGTCATCCGCCGTAGGGCGGATCAGGTTCGACCAGAAGCGTGGGCTCAGCGGCGGCGGATAGCGGGTGGCGATCTGCGAGTTGAACTGACTGCGGCGCAGGTTGACGATCTGCGCCGCGAGGTCCTGGGCGTCCTTGTCCAGCTGGTTGGCGCGTTCCTGCTGCTTCTGCAGGCGTTTCTGCTCGGCGACCAGGTCGTTGCGCTGGTTGCTCAGGTTCTCGGCCTCATTGGGCGTGGCCGGGCCGAGCACCTTGAGCTGGTCTTCGGTGCGCGACAGTTGCGTGCCGAGGTCAGTGGCGCTCTGTTCGGCGCGGGCCTGAACGGCCAGCGCTGACTGGCGCAGGTTCGACAACAGGCCGTCGTCACTGTCGGCGGAGACGCGCTGGCGGATCAGTTCGAGGCGGTCGCTCAACTGGTCGAGGCTGGCGTCCTCGGGCAGTTCGGGCAGTTGAATCGAATCGCCGGCCTGGAGATCGGTCGGTTCGTCCGCCAGCACGGCGCCGATGCCGGCCAGCGACAAGGTCAGCATCAGCAGCGCGCGGCTACAGGCGCGTACGAAGGTTTCCCGCATGTTCCCCCATCCTGTGGTCAAAACGCTTATCGATGTTCGACCGGCCCATGGCCCGGACAATTCCCTGGAGCATAGCGCCGCACGGACTGGCCTTTGCAGATCGAATCGGGATAATCCCTGTGTGCAGATGGTTAAAGGTCATAAATTCTGGCCATATCGATCCCCTTTTGGCCGCTTCCGCTGTTCTGTGTGGCGCGGTCGCTGGGCAGAATTCCCGTCACCGGACAACAAGAATCCTTCAGAGGGTACTCCCATGCTTACCGTGTACAGCGATGATCACCGCCTGCATTTTGGCCAGTCCGAACTGGTCGACGGCAAACTCCAGCCCTGCTTCGAGATGCCCAGCCGCGCGGACACCGTGCTGGCCCGCGTGAAGTCGCAGAACCTGGGCGAAATCATCGAGCCCAAGGACTTCGGCATGCAGCCGATCCTGCGTGCGCACAACACCCGCTACGTCGAATTCCTCAAGGGCGCCTGGGCCCGCTGGGCCGCCGAAGGCCACACCGGTGACCTGGTCTCCACCACCTTCCCGGGGCGCCGCCTGCTGCGTGACGGTCCGATCCCGACTGCGCTGATGGGCGAAGTGGGCCACTACAGCTTCGACACCGAGGCGCCGATCACCGCCGGCACCTGGCAGGCCATATACAGCTCGGCGCAGGTCGCGCTGACTGCCCAGGACCACATGCGCCAGGGTGCCAGCACCGCCTTCGCCCTGTGCCGTCCGCCGGGCCACCACGCCGGCAGCGACTTCATGGGCGGCTACTGCTTCCTGAACAACGCCGCCATCGTCAGCCAGGCGTTCCTCGACCAGGGCGCCAAGCGCGTGGCCATCCTTGACGTGGACTACCACCACGGCAACGGTACCCAGGACATCTTCTACCGCCGCAACGACGTGCTGTTCGCCTCGATCCATGGCGACCCGCTGGTGGAGTACCCGTACTTCCTCGGTCACGCCAACGAGCACGGCGAAGGCGCCGGCGAGGGCTACAACCACAACTACCCGCTGCCCCATGGCACCGGCTGGGACGGCTGGTTCGCCGCGCTGGAAGACGCTTGCCGCAAGATCGCGGACTACGCGCCGGACGCGGTGGTTGTCTCCCTGGGCGTGGATACGTATAAGGACGACCCGATTTCCGAGTTCAAGCTGGACAGCCCGGACTACCTGAAGATGGGCGAGCGCATTGCCGCCCTGGGGATTCCGACCCTGTTCATCATGGAAGGCGGTTACGCGGTGGAGGCGATCGGCGTCAACGCGGTGAACGTGCTGCAGGGCTACGAAGGCGCTGCACGCTGATAGCTACACCTTGAGTGACGTCGGGCGGATGAGAATCCGCCCGATTGCTTTTGATTGCTCGCGACCCGTTGTTGGTAATGGTCAGAGTGCGAGCGCATCCAACTGGGGAAGGACATGAACAAGAATACCGCGCTGCGCGGCCTGCTCGCCGCCGCCACCCTCGTCACGGCCAGCGCCGCCTGCGCTGCGCCGGAAGTGCGCATCTACAACTGGTTCGACTACATCGGCCCGGACACCCTCAAGGGCTTCCAGAGCGAAACCGGCATCAAGCCGCAATACGACGTCTACGACAGCAACGAAGTGCTGGAAGCCAAGCTGCTTTCCGGGCATTCGGGCTATGACGTGGTCGTGCCCAGCGACAGCTTCCTCCCCAACTACCTCAAGGCCGGCGTGTTCCAGCCGCTGGACAAGAGCAAGCTGCCGAACTGGAAGAATCTCAACCCGGCACTGCTCAAGGTGCTGGAGAGCAAGGACCCCGGCAACCAGTACGTGATGCCCTACATGTGGGGCACCAATGGCATCGCCTACAACGTCGACAAGGTCAAGGCCGTGCTCGGCGACAACGCGCCGCTGGACTCCTGGGACCTGGTGTTCAAGCCGGAAAACCTCGCCAAGCTGAAATCCTGTGGCGTGGCCTTCCTCGATTCGCCCACCGAGGTGATCCCGCAGGTGCTGCACTACCTCGGCCTGTCGCCCAATAGCCACAACCCGGACGACTACAAGAAGGCTGAGGCGTTGCTGGCGAAACTGCGCCCGCACATCACCTACTTCAGCTCGTCGAAATTCGTTACCGATCTGGCCAACGGCGACGTCTGCGTGGCCCTGGCCTGGTCCGGCGGCGCGATGCAGGCGGCCAACCGCGCCAAGGAAGCCAACAACGGCATCCACATCGAGTACCGCATTCCCAAGGAAGGCGCGGCGGCCTGGTTCGACGTGCTGGCGATCCCGAGGGACTCGAAGAACGTCGAGCAGGCCCATGCCTTCCTCAACTACCTGCTGCGCCCGGAAGTGGTCGCGCCGATCTCCGACTACGTCGCCTATGCCAACCCCAACCAGGCGGCGGACGGGCTGATCTCCAGGGAGCTGCACGACAACCCCAACGTCTACCCGCCGGCGGACGTGCAGGCCAAGCTGTTCTCGGTGGAGATGCTGCCGCCGAAGCTGG
The DNA here is from genome assembly GCF_002796985.1 of Pseudomonas sp. Taxonomy (GTDB): domain Bacteria; phylum Pseudomonadota; class Gammaproteobacteria; order Pseudomonadales; family Pseudomonadaceae; genus Pseudomonas. Next base: position 772,667 of record NZ_PEKX01000007.1, read on the forward strand.
AGCGCATCCGTACCCGCACCTGGACCCAGGTGAAATCCGGGAAATAATGTCGCTGGCGGCTGGCTGAGCAGCGGATTTCCGTTGGCGGCCGGCGGGCGCGAACTGGCATGATCGGCGGACTTTCTTCGAGGAAGTCCGCCGATTGTCTTTCGGGCTTCCCGCTTTATGCCTTTTGCTGCCGAGCCTTGCCATGACCTGCCGGAACGTTGCCCATGCCTTCGCAAGGAGGCGCCCGTGAATACTCAAGCCAATATCGTCGAACGCAAGGGCGCCGACGCCTTCGCCATCCAGGTCATGACCGGGCTGTGCGTCATCTGGGGCATCCAGGCGGTGATGGTGAAACTCGCCGCGCCCGATATCGCACCGATCATGCAGGCCTTCGGGCGCAACCTGGTGGCCGCCGTGGTGGTTGGTCTGCTGATGTGCTGGCGCGGCGGCTGGGAAGGCTTCCTGCGCCAGGGCACGCTGAAGGGTGGGCTGCTGGCCGGCGTGCTGTTCGCCGCCGAGTTCTTCTTCATCGCCCAGGGGCTGGTCTATACGTCGGCCTCGCACATGGCGGTGTTCATCTACACGGCGCCGATCTTCTCCGCGCTGGCGCTGCATTTCCTGCTGCCCAGCGAGCGCCTGCGACGGCTGCAATGGGTGGGGATCGGCGTGTGCTTCGCGGGGATCGCCCTGTGCTTCGGCGGTGGCTTCGACGTCGCGAACATGGACGGCCGCATGCTGTTGGGCGATGCCTTCGGTGTGCTGGCCGGGTTCTCCTGGGGCATGACCACGGTGGCGGTGCGCACCACGCGGCTGTCCGAGGCGAAGCCGATCCTGACGCTGTTCTACCAGCTGTTGATCGCAGCCCTGCTGCTGCCCTTCGCCGCGCTGGCGCTGGGGAAGACGCACGATGTGAGCTTCACCGCCATCGGCGTGGGCAGCGTGCTGTTCCAGGGGCTGGTGGTGTCGTTCTTCAGCTACTTCACCTGGTTCTGGTTGCTGCGCCGCTACCTGGCTTCGAATCTCGCGGTGTTCTCCTTCATGACGCCGATGTTCGGCATCGCTTTTGGCGTGCTGATTCTCGGTGAGCCACTGACCCTGAATTTTGTCGCCGGTGCCGTGCTGGTGCTGGCGGGTATCACCCTGGTGAGCAGCGAGCAGTGGATTCGCCGGATGCTGCGCCGCTGATATAGGAAATGTCGCACTCTTGATTCAGGTCAGGCGCTGCGGACGGGTAAGGCGATAGTCTTTGTTGCAAGGAGTGAGTGGCACGGGCGGAGAGTGGGACGCCGGGCTATTCTTCCTAGGGCGGCCCATGGTGGTAACGGGCTGCCCGACCTGAATTCGCACGAGGAGGCGTTCCATGAAAGTCTGGCTGCAAAGCATTGCGTGGAAACTCGGTGTCGCGCTCGGCTTGATCGAGCCTCCACGACTGCAACCCATCCCCATCCGCAGCGACGAGCAGCGTCGCCTGATGGAACAGCGCCGGCGCTACTGATCGCGCCCCGCCAAGCGCAAAAGAAAAACCCGCCAATCGGCGGGTTTTTTTATGGGTTCTTCACGGATTGCCCGTCATTCGTGGGCCTTGAACCAGTCGTCGATCATCGACTTCAGCCTTTCCCCGGAGAAACTCTCGAAGTGCCCGCCGTGCACGGTGCGCACCGGCAGCTCGCGCAGGCGCGCCAGGCTTGCGGCGTAATCGTCGAGGTTGGAGTGGTAGGCATCCTCGATCAGCGGGCCGTCGTAGATGATGTCGCCGGAGAACAGCGTCTGCGTCTTCTCTTCCCACAGGCTGATGCCGCCCGGCGAGTGGCCGGGGGTGTGCAGCACCTGCAGGGTACGGTCGCCGAGGTCGAGCACGTCGCCTTCGTCGATAGTGCGGGTCGCTGGCGCGGCCCTGACCCGGTATTCGGCGTAGCACAGCGGGCAGTCCGGGTGCGCGTCGAACATCGGGTCGTCGACGAAGGCGGTGGCCAGGGTGCGCTCGCCGTCGGGGCTGGCGAGGATGTCGGCTTCGGCGGGGTGTACCAGTCGCTCGTCGAACTCGTGGTGGCCGGCGATGTGATCGAAGTGGGTGTGGCTGGCGACGGCGAGCAGCGGGCGCTCGGTGAGCCAGGGTAGTTGCTCGCGCAGGCTGACCAGGCCGGAGCCGCTGTCCACCAGTACGTCGCGCTCACGACCCTGGATGTGCCACAGGTTGCAGCGATAGAAGGGGCGGATGTAGGGCTCGTGAATCAGGCTGACGCCGTCGTAGCAGTGACGGACCTCGAACCAGCGGTCACGGGTGACGATCTTCATGAGTCGGATTCCGGGCGTTTGGTGTAGGAGCGAGCTTGCTCGCGAACAAACCCCGCTGCGAGGCCAGGTTCGCTTCACCCTAACCTCTCCCAGGGGGAGAGGGAACCGTTCGGAGCCTTGGGGGATTGGAGCGGCGTCGCCGGTAGCTGCGCCGCCGCTCGGCTCTGGCGGGCTCCCGCTCCCCCTGGGAGAGGGCAGGGCTGGATGAAGTGACTTGAACGTAGGGCGAATAACCGTTCACGGTTATCCGCCGTTGGCCGGGGTATCGAGGATTCGCGGCGGATAACGCTGGCGCGTTATGCGCCCTACGATTGCTTACGGCGCGAAAGGCGCCGCTTCCATCACTTCCACGATCAGCGGGCGATCGCTCGGCGCGCTGCGCAGCAGCTCCTGCAGGTGATCGTGGTCGCGGGCGCGCTCGGCGGCGCAGCCGAAGCCCTTGGCGATGGCGAGGAAGTCCGGGGTGTAGATGTCCACGCCCAGCGGGGTGATGTCGCGGCGTTCCATGTAGCGCTTGATCTCGCCGTAGCCGTAGTTGTTCCACAGCAGCACGACGATACCCACCTTGGCTTCCACGGCGCTGGCCAGTTCGGTCATGGTGAACTGCAGGCCACCGTCGCCCATCAGGCTGATCACCGGGCGGCCCGGCTCGCCGAGCTTGGCGCCGATTGCCGCCGGCAGGCCGTAGCCCAGGGTGCCGTAGCCGGTGGAAGCGTTGAACCAGCGGCGGCCGCCGTCCAGTTCCACCAGGTGGTTGCCGCTGTAGACGGTCTGGGTCGAGTCGCCGACGAAGCGGGCATCGGGCAGCACTTCGAGGATCTTGTCGAACAGGGTGCGGTAGTGCGCCCAGCCGCTGAAGTCCTCGGCCAGTTGCGCACGCACCTTGGCTGCGCGCTGGGCGCCGGGGCTGGCGGTGTCGGCCTCGCGGGCCGGCAGCAGCTCCAGCAGGGCGCGCATGGCGGTGCGGGCGTCGGCCTGGATGGCGATGGTCGGCGCGAAGTTGCGCATCAGTTGCTGCGGGTCGATGTCGATGCGGATCAGCTCGCCGCCGATCTTGAAGTTGCCGTCGAACACCACGTCGTAGTCGGTCTCGCCCAGCTCGGTGCCGATGGCCAGCACCACGTCGGCCTCCAGCGCCAGTTCACGGACCGGGATCAGCGACTGGTTGCTGCCGATCAGCAGCGGGTGGTCCGGCTGCAGCAGGCCCTTGGCGTTGATGGTCTGTGCGGTTGGCGCGTCGAGGGCGATGGCCAGGGCGCGGGCTTCGGCCTGGGCGGCGACGCAGCCACCACCGAGCAGCAGCAGCGGCTTCTGCGCCTTGGCCAGCTTGGCGGCAGCCTCGTGCAGCGGCGAGCGCGCCGGGGCCGGGCGGGCCAGTTGCACGCGCGGCAGCACCTGCATGTGGTCGGCCGGGGCGGTGATGATGTCCAGCGGCAGTTCGATATGCACCGGGCGTGGGCGCTCGCTGTCGAACACGGCGAAGGCGCGGGCCAGTACGGCGGGCAGCTCGTCGACGCTCATCAGGGTGTGGCTGAAGGCGCTGACGCCGGCGACCATGGCGCGCTGGTTCGGCAGCTCGTGCAGGTAGCCGTTGCCGTGGGCCAGGCGCGAGCGCTCGTTGACGCTGCTGATCACCAGCATGGGGATGGAGTCGGCGTAGGCCTGGCCCATGGCGGTGAGGATGTTGGTCATGCCCGGGCCGGTGATGATGAAGCAGGTGCCCGGCTTGCCGGTGACGCGCGCGTAGCCGTCGGCCATGAAGCCGGCGCCCTGTTCGTGGCGCGGGGTGATGTGGCGGATGCCGCTGTGGGGCAGGCCGCGGTACAGCTCGACGGTGTGCACGCCGGGGATGCCGAAGACGGTATCGACGCCCCAGGCTTCGAGTTGCTTGACGAGGAATTCGCCGCAGGTGGTCATGGCAGTTCCTTAAAATTCGTGGGTGAGGTCGTGGTCATCATTCATGCAAAAGGGCGCGGAGATCAGCTCGCCGCGCCCTTTTGCCTAGCGCACGTTCTTATCAGGCCGCGTCGGCGACCGGCGCCGGGCGCGGCGACAGCAGGCTGACGACGATGAAACTGACCAGGCCGATGGCCAGGCTGTAGTAGATCGGGGTGTTGGCGTCGAGGCCATCCTTGTACATGAACACCAGGGCAGTGACGAAGCCCAGGGCCATGCTGGTGATCGCGCCGGCGGTGGTGGCGCGCTTCCAGTAGATGGCGCCGATCAGCGGAATCAGCATGCCACCCACCAGCAGGTTGTACGCCAGGGTCAGGGCGTTGAGCACGTCGTTCACCACCAGGGCGATGCCCAGTACCACGATACCGGTGAGCAGGGTGCAGATGCGGTTCAGGCTCAGGCGGGTGGAGCGCTGGCCGGTGAAGATCGGCAGCAGGTCTTCGGTGATGGTGGTGGAGGCGGCGAGCAGGCCGGCGCTGGCGGTGGACATCATCGCGGCCAGGGCCGCAGCGATCACCAGGCCACGGATGCCGTCCGGCAGGGCGGCGCTGACGATGGCGGCGAAGGCGTTGTTGACGTTGTCCAGGTCAGGCAGCAGGACCTTGGCGCACATGCCGATCAGCGCGCCGACCAGGCCGTAGATCACGCAGTACACGCCCGCGGCGGTGCCGGCGTACTTGGTGACCTTGTCGTCGCGGGCGGTGAACACGCGCTGCCAGATGTCCTGGCCGATCAGGATGCCGAAGAAGTAGATCAGGAAGTAGGTGATGATCGTGTCATAGCCGATGGTGTGGAAGCTGAAGGCGCTGGCCGGCAGCTTGGCCACCAGTTCGTCCCAGCCGCCGACGCGGTACAGGCAGATCGGCAGCAGGATGAACATCAGGCCGACGGTCTTGATGATGAACTGCACGATGTCGGTGAGGGTCAGCGACCACATGCCGCCGATGGTGGAGTAGATCACCACGACACCGCCGCCCAGCAGTACGGACACCCAGAACGGCAGGCCGAACAGCACCTGCATCACGGTGCCGATGGCCAGGGTGGAGACCACGCCGATCATCAGCGCGTAGGCGAACATGATCACCGCCGAAGCCTGGCGGGCCATGGGGTTGTAGCGGCGCTCCAGCACTTGCGTCACGGTGAAGATGCGCAGCTTGAGCAGCGGTTTGGCGAGGAACAGGTTCAGCGCGATGATGCCGGCGCCCAGCGCAGCGCACAGCCAGAAGCCGGAGATGCCATGGACGTAGCCCAGGCGCACGGTGCCCACGGTGGAGGCGCCGCCCAGTACGGTGGCAGCCATGGTGCCCATGTAGAACGACGGGCCGAGGTTGCGGCCGGCCACCAGGTAGTCTTCGTGGGTCTTGGCGCGGCGCATGCCGTACCAGCCCAGCCACAACATGCCAGCGGCATATATCAGTACGACGATCAGATCTAACGCCATGGTCGGCTCCTCACACTTGCATTGTCATTGTTGCCGCGCGCTTGTGGCGTGCGGTAGGGCACCGGACCGGCGGCAACCGGTCCGATGGAAACTTTCAGGTCGTGCGCCTCGCGTCAGGCCGCCGGCTCGTTGATGCCGCGGACCGGGCGGTCATGGCTGCCGACCCAGCGAGGGCCTTTGGGGCCGTAGACGCCGGCGGGCTCGGGGAAGGTGCGCAACAGGGCGACGTAGAGCAGGGCGGCCATGCCGAGGGTGACCGGCAGGCTGATGTCGATGCCGCCAGCCAGGTTGCCCAGCGGGCCGACGAACTGGCCCGGCAGGTTGACGAAGCACAGGCCCAGGGCTGCGCTGGGGATCCACGCACCCATGCCGCGCCAGTTCCAGCCGTTGTGGAACCAGTAGGCGCCGCCTTCCTGGCCACGGGTGAACACCTGCAGATCATCGGCGTGGTAGAAGCCACGACGGATCACCAGGCCGAGGATCATGATCACCATCCAGGGGCTGGTGCAGGTGATGATCAGCACGGCGAAGGTGGACACGCTCTGCACCAGGTTGGCGGCGAAGCGACCGATGAAGATGAAGGCGATGGACAGCAGGCCGATCAGCAGGGTGGCTTGCACGCGGCTGAGCAGGCGCGGGAACACGCTGGACATGTCCAGGCCGGTGCCGTACAGCGAGGTGGTGCCGGTGGACATGCCGCCGATCACCGCGATCAGGCACACCGGCAGGAAGAACCAGCTCGGCGAAACGGCCAGCAGGCCGCCGACGTAGTTGTTCTGCGCGATGTAGTCCGGGGCGTTGACCGCGACGATGGTGGCGGTGGCCAGGCCGAACAGGAACGGGATCAGGGTCGCCAGCTGGGCGCAGATCACCGCCAGCATGATGCGCTTCTGCGAGGTCTGGCGCGGGATGTAGCGCGCCCAGTCACCGAGGAAGGCGCCGAACGATACCGGGTTGCTCATGGCCAGCAGGGCGGCGCCGATGAAGGCAGCCCAGAAGCCTTCGCTGCCCATCTGCACGGTGCCTGCGTAGCCAGCATCGAACGGGCCGGAGAAGGCGAACAGGCCGAGCAGGAACAGCAGGCTCGCGGCCCACACGGCGATCTTGTTGACCATCAGCATGAAGCGGAAACCGTAGATGCAGACGATCAGCACCAGCACGGCGAACAGGCCGTAGGCCAGGCCCAGGGTCAGGTCGGTTTCCGGCAGGTCGAACAGGCGCTTGGCGCCGCCGACCAGTGCGTCACCCGAGCTCCACACGGAGAGCGAGAAGAAGGCGACGGCGGTGAGCAGCGACAGGAACGAGCCGACGATCCGCCCGTGCACACCGAAGTGGGCGCCCGAGGAGACCGCGTTGTTGGTGCCGTTGAGCGGGCCGAACAGGCTCATCGGCGCGAGGATGATCGAACCGACCAGTACGCCGAGGACGATGGCCCAGACGCCGGCCTGGAACGACAGCCCGAACAGTACCGGGAAGCTGCCGAGCACGGCGGTGGCGAAGGTGTTGGCGCCACCGAAGATCATGCGGAACAGGTCGGTGGGCGTAGCGTTGCGTTCGTTGTCCGGGATCTGTTCGACCCCGAATGTCTCGATCGTGGTGATGGCGTGTGCTTTGTTCTTGTTATCCATGACTTCCTCCCGGGGAGCCCTGTCTTTATGGCGTCGGAGACGGTGACAGGTGCTCGTGTGTGGCCAGCCAGCGGCCCTGTTTCGGATCACGGCGGAAGACGATGGTCTCCCGTTCGTGGTTCAGGCTTTCCTCTCCCTGGATGCGCAGCCGCGTGGCGACGTCGTGGCAGAACACGGCCACGTCTTCGCCCTGCAGGCTGACAAAGGTGTTGCTCGAAAGGCAGTCAAGGACCTCGAAACCATCGTCACGCAGCCAGCTTTCCCAAACCTCGCGGTACGCCGCGCGCGACAGCAGCGGCTGCGGCCAGGTGTGGAAGATGAAGCTGGCGTCTTCGCTGAAGGCGGCGAAGTAGGCTTCGGTGTCGGTGCGCGCGAAGGCTGCCACGAGATCGCGGGCAGCCTCCAGCACCTGTGCTACGCAGGCGTCGTTATTCATCTGTGTGCTCGTGCGCTCAGCGGCGCTCTACGCCCGGGAGGATGCAGAGCATTTCGTACAGCAGGTTGGCGCCGAGCAACGAGGTGTTGCCGGTGGTGTCGTAAGGCGGGGAGACCTCGACCAGGTCGCAGCCGATGATGTCCAGGCCCTGGCAGCCACGAACGATCTCGATCGCCTGGATGGTGGTCAGGCCGCCGATTTCCGGGGTGCCGGTACCGGGCGCCCAGGCCGGGTCGATGCCATCGATGTCGAAGGACAGGTAGACCGGGCCGCCGCCGACTTTCTCGCGGACTTCGGCCATCAGCGGTTCCAGCGACTTGTGCCAGCACTCTTCGGCCTGCACCACGCGGAAGCCCTGCTTGCGGCTCCAGTTGAAGTCTTCGGCGGTGTAGCCCTGCGCACGCAGGCCGATCTGCACCACGCGGTCGCAGTCCAGCAGGCCTTCTTCCACCGCGCGGCGGAAGGTGGTGCCGTGGGCGATCTTCTCGCCGAACATGTGGTCGTTCACATCGGCGTGGGCGTCGATGTGAACCAGGCCGACCTTGCCGTGCTTCTTGTGGATGGCACGCAGGATCGGCAGGGTGATGGTGTGGTCGCCGCCCAGGGTCAGCGGGAGGATGCCGTGGTCGAGGATCTTGTCGTAGGACTCCTCGATGATGCGTACCGCTTCCATCAGGTTGAAGGTGTTGATCGCCACGTCACCGATGTCGGCGATGTTCAGCGAGTCGAACGGAGCGGCGCCGGTGGCCATGTTGTACGGACGGATCATCACCGACTCGGCGCGGATTTCGCGCGGCCCGAAACGGGTGCCGGAGCGCAGGGAGGTGCCGATGTCCAGCGGCACGCCGACGAAGGCGGCATCGAGCTGGTTGAGCTCTTCGGGGGACTGGATATGCGGCAGGCGCATCATGGTGGCGATGCCGCCGAAACGCGGCATTTCGTTACCGCCCAGGGGCTGGTGAAGTTTCTTGTCCATGGGGAGGGCCTCAGGCTGATCGCTGTCTTCGTGGAAACAGGCTTGTTGAATACTGGGGGTCGATTCTCGTCAGGGGCGGTAGTGGAAAAAATCGCTGGCTACAAATAATCACTTCAGAGTTTTCTAAACTAATTGGGGTCGCTAGACTGCGCCACCTTGCCGCAGCAGACGGTCTGCCGGGCCTGTGGCCTGCGGTTCCTGAATAGATAGGTGGCTTGCTATCATCCGTTTGTCAGGTACAGAAAGTACTGAACTAGAGCGGCTCGGCCGCGGTTTTGCGGAGTCTTCATGAGCGCGAGCGCACTACCCGACGTCAAACTGCTGCGGATTTTCGCCTGCGTGGTGCGTAGCCAGGGCTTCGCTGCCGCCCAGCAGGAACTGAACCTGTCGACCTCGGCCATCAGTACCTACATGAGCCAGTTGGAAAACCAGCTGGGCATCGTGCTGTGCCACCGGGGTCGCGGCGGCTTCGGCCTGACCAGCAAGGGCGAGCTGTTCCACCAGGAAACCCTGCGCATCCTCGGCGAACTGGAGGGCTTCGAGCGCTATGCGGCGACCCTCAAGGGCGAGCTGCGCGGCACCCTGAACCTTGGCGTGCTGGACTCCACCGTGACCGACCCGGCGCTGCCGCTGGCCGAAGTGATCGGCGCTTTCAGCGGCCTGCACCCGGCAGTGCACCTGCATTTGCAGGTGCAGAGTCCCTACGAGCTGCAACTGGCGGTGCTGGATAACCGCCTGGACCTGGCCATCGGCTCCTTCTTCAGCCGGATGAACGGCCTGCTCTACCAGCCTTTATATAGAGAGCAGCACTGGCTGTACTGCAGCGACCGCCATCCGCTGTTCGACGGCCGGCGCATCCCTGCCGAACTGATCACCCAGCAGCGCATGGTCGGCCGTGGCTACTGGAGCCAGGCGGAGCTGGCGCGGCACGGTTTCAAGCACAGCGCCGGCACCGTGGAGAGTATGGAGGCACAGCTGATCCTGATCCTTTCCGGTGGCTACATCGGCTACCTGCCCGAGCACTACGCCCATCCCTGGGTGGATCAGGGACGCCTGCGCGCCTTGCTACCGGCGACCTTCGGCTACCAGGCGCCGTTCTCGCTGATCCTGCGTCGCGGCCGCTCCCGCGAACCGCTGATCCAGAACTTCCGCGACCTGCTGCGCGCCCAGCCGAGCCAGCCATGAGCCGCGCCCGCTGCCCGCGCTGCGAGCGTCCGCTGAACCACTGTCTGTGTGCGCTGATCCCGCGCCTGGACAACCGCACCCGCGTGCTCCTGCTGCAGCACCCGAGCGAGGTCGGGCATGCGCTGAACACCGCGCGTCTGGCGGCGCTAGGCCTGGCCAATGCGGAGCTGCTGGTGGGCGAGGATTTCAGCGATCTGGACCTGTCCGCCTGGGACGCCTGGCTGCTGTTCCCCGGCGAAGCCGCCGTGGCGCTGGCCGACCTGGCCGCGCGGCCTGTGGATAAACCGCGCCTGCTGGTCGTGCCCGACGGCACCTGGCGCAAGGCGCGCAAGCTGCTGCACCTCAATCCGAACCTCGCGGCGCTGCCACGCGTGGTGCTGCCCGAAGGACTGACCTCGCGCTACCGCCTGCGCAAGGCGCCGGCCGAAGGTGCGCTGTCGACCATCGAGGCGGTGGTGCAGGCGCTCGATGCGCTGGACGCGCCGCAGTCCCACGCCGACCTGCTGCGCCCGTTCGATGCGCTGATCGAGGGGCAGATCTCCGCGATGGGCGAGGAGACCTTCCGGCGTAATCATGGGCCGCGTTCTTCCGCCTGACGGTGGACCCTGACTGGTATCCGGACGCGGTCTCCACCTGTAGGAGCGAGCTTGCTCGCGAACGAGTACCGGCAACGACGGCGTCAAGCGGGTTCGCGAACAAGCTCGCTCCTACGAAAAACCTGTGCCGGGGCGGCCGGCGGATTCGCTTGCTGCGGTCGACTCGTTATACTGCGCCCCTCATCCCCCTTCGCGAGGTGTTCGTCCAATGCGCAATTGATGCCGCCGTGGTTTCACGGCCCGTTTCCTTCCCTGGCCCGTTCCCGAGGGATTTCCGGCATCAATCTGGTACTGCGCATGACGAGCCCGTTCACCCTGGCGCTGCAAGGCGTCGCTTTCCAATTGCCCAGCGGCGAGCTGCTGCTGAGTGACCTCACCGAAACCTTCGACGACCGCCGCACCGCACTGGTCGGGCGCAATGGCGCGGGCAAGTCCGTGCTGGCGCGGATCATGGCCGGCGAGTTGGCCGCCAGCGCCGGCCGCTGCCTGGCATCCGGGCCGCTACATTACCTGCCGCAGCGCATCGAGCCGCAGGCGTTCCGCAGCGTTGCGGAGCTGGCCGGTGTGCAGCCGTTGCTGGATGCGCTGGCCCGCGTCGAGAACGGTGGTGTCGATCCCGCTGACTTCGAGCGCCTCGACGGCCACTGGGATATCCGCGCCCACCTGGAAGCTGAACTGGCTCTCGCCGGACTGGCGCACCTGATGCCGGACACGCCCGCCTCGCGCCTGAGTGGCGGCGAATGCACGCGAGTGGCGCTGCTTGGCGCCTGGCTCAGCGACGCCGACTGGCTGATCCTCGACGAACCGAGCAACCACCTCGACCGCGCCGGCCGTGAGGCCCTGCGTGAGCAACTGCAACGCTGGCGCGGCGGCCTGATCCTCATCAGCCATGACCGTTTGCTGCTGGACGACATGCAGCGCATCGTCGAGCTGTCGCCCTCAGGCCTGCGCAGCTACTCCGGCGGCTATGCCTTCTACCGCGAGGTGCGCCAGCATGAGCAGGACAACGCCCAGCGCGAGTTGCAGCGGCGCAAGCTGGAGCGTGATCGCCAGCAACACGCCATGCAGGAGCAGCGCGAGCGCCAGGAGCACCGACAGGCGAAGGGACGCAAGGAGGCGAAGCAAGCCAATCAGGCGAAGATCCTCGTCGACCGGCAGAAGGAGCGCAGCCAGACCAGCATCGCCCGCCTGGCCACGCAGCATGATGAACGTCGGGAGCGGCTGGCGCGGGAGGTGCATGACGCTTTCGGGCAGTTGCGCGAAGACGTTACGGTGGTGCTGAACGCGCCGGACGGCGAGTTGCCCGAATCCCGTGGTGTGTTGCTGCTGGAAGCGCTGCGCCTGCCGTTCGGCAATGCCGCGCCGCTGGACATTCAGTTGAGCGGCCCGCGCCGCGTGGCAGTCACTGGGCGCAACGGCAGCGGCAAGTCGACCCTGCTCAAGGTGATCGCGGGTGTGCTCGACCCAGTTGCGGGCTCGCGCGAAGTGAAGGTGCGCAGTGCCTATCTCGATCAGCATCTCGCCGCTCTTTCGCCCGAGCGCTCGGTGCTGGAGCTGCTGCAGGAGCGCAATCGCGTGGTGGACCCTGCGGTGCTGCGCACCCGGCTGGCGCAACTGGGTTTGCCGGCCGCGCGGGTCGAGCTGCCCAGCGCGCTGCTCAGTGGCGGCGAGCGGCTGAAGGCGGCGCTGGCTTGCGAGCTCTACGCCGAGCACCCGGCGCAGTTGCTGCTCCTGGACGAGCCCGACAACCACCTCGACCTGCCGTCCCGTGAGGCGCTGGAGCACCTGTTGCGGCAATACCGCGGCGCGCTGCTGGTGGTGTCCCATGACGCGGCGTTTCTGGGCCGGCTGGAGTTGGAGGCGCGGTTGGAATGCGCGGAGGACGGCTGGCGCTGGTCGGTCGGCTAAGGGTTTACCGGCCGGGTAGGGCTGGGTAGGATCGACCTCCCTCTCTTTCCGGCTGCCTCTGCCGTGTTCCGCCCAGGCGTTGAATCGCGAAGCGGGCATTCATGCTGCCGACGCTCCAACGGCCGTCACCTTGCGTGGCGCGCTATCCCTTTGTGATCTGCTGAATCAGGATGCATTCATGCTCATTCGCCAACGCATCGCTGCGGACAATCCGCGGCTGCTCGACATCTGGCTGGGCGCCGTGCGCGCGACCCACCACTTCCTCCAGGCGTCGGATATCGACGAACTGCTGCCCCAGGTCCGTGACCTCTACCTGCCCGCCGTCGAGGTCTGGGTGGCGGTGGACGATGCTGACCGCCCGCTGGGTTTCATCGGGCTCAACGACAGCCATGTGGAAATGCTCTTCATCGACCCGGAACGGCGTGGCCAGGGCATCGGCCGCGCGCTGCTCGATTTCACACGCGAAATGCGCGGCACGCTGAGCGTCGACGTCAACGAGCAGAACCCGCAGGCGGTGGGGTTCTATCGGCACTACGGCTTCGTCCAGACCGGGCGCTCGCCCACCGATGGCGAGGGGCGGCCCTTCCCGTTGCTGCACATGAGCCTGCCGGCCCCCGAATAAGGCACGGTTTACCTGTAGGAGCGAGCTTGCTCGCGAACAAATCTCCCGCAGCAGCGGAGTCAAGCGGTTCGCGAGCAAGCTCGCTCCTACAACAGGTTCACGCGCTGTGTTCTGTCTCGCCGCTGCCGAAGCGAATGCTCCGCGCGCCGAGCTTGAGCAGGCTGTCGGCGAACAGGTCGCTGGCGGTGTGGCGGCAGTCCCAGGCGGCTTCCCAGTCTTCCCTGCGGCGCCAGTGCAGGCGGCCGATCAGGCGCTGCGGCTCGCCTTCGGCATGCAGCTCGCTGGCGAGGTAGCCGGGGCGCAGGTAGAACAGATCCTGCAGTTGCGACAGGTAATCGCACAGGCGCGCGGCGATGTGCGGGCGTTGCTGGGGCGTTACGTCGATCTCGATCTGCAGGATGAAGTGCGGATCGTCCACGCAGGCATGGGCGGTGATCGGGGCGGGTTGCGTCATGTTCCTTGGCTCCCTGGCTTGAACCGAATGCCTGGCGAGGGTAAAACCTCAACTTAAGTTGAGGTCAATAGCCCATGAAAAAATCTTCTTCCTGCTCCATGCACCGCGAGCTGAGTGTCGGCGAGCTGGCCAAGCGTGCCGGCGTCGCCGTTTCCGCGCTGCACTTCTACGAGGCCAAGGGCCTGATCGCCAGCTCGCGCAACGCCGGCAACCAGCGCCGCTATTCCCGCGACACGCTGCGCCGGGTGGCGGTGATCAAGGTCGCGCAACGAGTGGGCATTCCTCTGGGGGAGATCGCCGAGGCGCTGGCATCGCTGCCGACCGGGCACAACCCGACGGCGGCGGACTGGGCGCGGCTGTCGGCGCGCTGGCGGGATGACCTGAACGACCGGATCGAGAAGTTGCTGCTGTTGCGCGATCAACTCGATGGCTGCATCGGCTGCGGCTGCCTGTCGATGGAGGCCTGCCCGTTGCGCAATCCGGGGGATCGGTTGGCGGAGGAGGGGCCGGGGGCGCATTGGCGGGGGAGTGAGTTCGGAGGGGGGGAGAGCTGAAAAGCCCCTCACCCTAACCCTCTCCCAGAGGGAGAGGGGACTGTCCCGAGTGAAGTGCGGCAGATGAGTTAGCCGGGTGCCTTTGCGCGAGTGGGCCCGTACGAACTACGCCCTCTCCCTCCGGAGCGGGGCGCGCAGCCAGGGCTGGGGTGCGGGCAAGCCCGAGCGGCGAGTCCGGCCAGCAACTCACCGCTCCCGCAACGCCTCCCACCGAGCCTTGAGCACCGGCTTGAGGATGTAGTCCAGCACGCTCTTCTCGCCGGTGATGATGTCCACCGTCGCCACCATGCCGGGGATGATCAGCAGGGGCTTGGCGTCGGTGCCCAGGTGGTTCTTGTCGGTGCGCACCTGGATCATGTAGAAGCTGTTGCCCTTGTCGTCGGTGATGGTGTCGGCGCTGATCATTTCCAGCTTGGCCTTGAGCCCGCCGTAGATGGTGTAGTCGTAGGCGGTGAACTTCACCGTGGCCGGCTGGCCGGGGTGGAGGAAGGCGATGTCCTGCGGGCGCACCCGCGCCTCCACCAGCAGGTTGTCCTCCAGCGGGACGATTTCCACCATGTCGTTGCCCGGCTGCACCACGCCGCCGATGGTGTTCACCTTGAGCTGCTTGACGATGCCGCGCAGGGGCGCGACCACCAGGGTGCGGTTGACCTTGTCGTCGATGGCGCGGCTGGTGGCGGTGAGCTTGTTGAGGTCGGTGCGGACGTCGTTGAGCTCCTTCAGCGCATCACTGCGAAAGCCCAGCTTCGACTCTTCTATCTTGCGCTGGATTTCGTTCACCGCCGCTTCGGCGCGGGGGATGGCGAGGTTAGTGGCGTTGAGGTCGCCGCTGATTTCCACCGCGCTGCGACGCAGGCGCAACAGTTCCACCGGGGACACCGCGCCGGCCTTCACCAGCGGCTCGGACATGTTGATTTCCTGCTGCACCAGCCCGAGGCTTGAGCGGTACTGCTGGGTCTTGGCGCGGAACTCCTGCAGCTCCTGACCCTTCTGCCGCAGCTGTTCCTGGAGGATGCTCAACTCGCTGTTCTGCCGCTGCATGCGGGTCTGGTAGAACGCCAGCTGGTCTTCCACCATCAGCGGCACAGCCTTCTTCAGGTCGTCGCTGAACACCGGTTCGCGCCCTTCGGCTTCCGCGCTCAGACGTTCGACGCGGGCTTCCAGGGAGTTGCGGTCGGCCTCGGACTCGCCCTTGTTGGAGGAGAAACGGGTGTCGTCCAGGCGCAGCAGCGGCTGGCCCTTTTCCACCACCTGACCCTCGCGGACGAAGATTTCCGAGACGATGCCGCCTTCCAGGTTCTGGATGGTCTGCACCTTGGAAGAGGGGATGGCCTTGCCTTCGCCCTTGGTCACTTCCTCGATGTCGGCGAAGTAGGCCCAGGTGATGGCCGCTACCAATAACCCGAGCGCCGCCCAGAGGGTGATGCGGGTGGCGTTGGGCGAATCTTCCAGCAGGGTGCCCTGGACCTCGGGCATGAACTCGGTGTCGCGGGCGCCGTTGCCGCCCAGGTAGCCGCGGATCGATTGTGAGAAGTGCATGGCCATTACCCCGCTGCCGGGCCGACGTGGCCCTTGCGCAATGCTTCGATGACCGCGTCTTTCGGGCCGTCGGCGACGATGCGGCCGCTGTCGAGCACCAGCAGGCGGTCGACCAGGCTGAGCATCGAGGTGCGGTGGGTGACCAGCAGCAGGGTCTTGTCGCGGCAGGCCTCGTGCAGGCGCTTGCGCAGGATTTCCTCGCTGCTGTTGTCCATGGCGCTGGTCGGTTCGTCCAGCAGCAGGATCGGCGGGTCGAGCAGCATCGCGCGGGCCATCAGTACCGCCTGGCGCTGGCCGCCGGAAAGCAACTGGCCGCGCTCGCCCACCGGGCGGTCGAAGCCGGCCGGGTGCTGCCGGGCCAGTTCGCTGACGCCAGTCAGCTCGGCCACTTCGAGCATCCGTGCATCGCTGACGTAGCGCGCGCCGAGGGTCAGGTTGTCGCGCAGGCTGCCGGCCAGCAGCGGCAGGTCATGGGCGACGTAGCCGATCTGCTGGCGCAGGTCGGCGACGTCGAGCTGGCGCAGGTCCAGGCCGTCGAGCAGGATCTGCCCTTCGTCGGGGTGATAGAAGCCCATCAGCAGGCGGCCGAAGGTGCTCTTGCCCGAGCCGCTCTTGCCGATGATGCCGATCTTCTCGCCGGGAGCCATGCGCAGGCTGACGTGGTTCAGCGCCGGGGTGGCCTGCTCTGGATAGCTGAAGCTGAGCTGGCGCACTTCCAGCGCGCCATGCAACTGGGTGCGCTCCAGCGGGCGCTGGCGGGCCTGGCGCTCCTGCGGTAGCTCCATCAGCGCGTCGGTGCTCTTCATGGTCAGGCGAGCCTGCTGGTAACGGGTGATCAGCCCGGCGATCTGCCCCAGCGGGGCGAGCACGCGGCTGTTGAGCATGTAGCTGGCGACCAGCGCGCCGACGCTGAGGTTGCCCTCGAGGATGCTGTAGACCCCCGCGCAGATCATTGCCAGGCCGGCGAATTGCTGGAGGAACAGGGTGCCGTTGGTGGCCAGGGCGGAGAGGAAGCGCGCGTGGTTGTCCAGCCGCGCCAGGGCGCCGTGGGTGGATTCCCAGCGGTACTGGCGTTCGCTTTCGGCACCGCAGGCCTTGAGGGTTTCCAGGCCGCCGAGGGTCTCGATCAGCAGGGCCTGGCGTTCGGCGCCCAGGGTCAGGCTCTTCTGCACGGTGTCGCGCAGACGGCTCTGGATGATGAGGGCGAAGGCGATGGTGAGCGGGAAGGCCAGTAGCGGAATCGCGATGAGCCAACCGCCGAGCAGGCCGATGACCAGGATCATCAGCAGCGAGAAGGGCAGGTCGATCAGGCTGGTCAGGGTCAAGGCGGTGAGGAATTCGCGCAGGCCCTGGAAGTCATGGATGCTCTGGGCGAAGCCGCCGACGGTCTCGGGCTTGGCCTTGAGCGACATGCCGGTGATGCGCTCGAACAGGGTGGCGGAGAGCACCACGTCGGTCTTCTTGCCGGCCATGTCCAGCAGGTTGGAGCGCAGCACCCGCAGCAGCAGTTCGAACAGGGTGCCGATCAGCAGGCCGGTGGCGAGTACCCAGAGGGTCGAAAGCGCCTGGTTGGGCACCACGCGGTCGTAGGTCTGCATGACGAACAGCGGCACCAGCATGCCCAGCAAGTTGATCAGCAGGCTGGCGACCAGGGCGTCGGTATAGAGCCAGCGCGACAGCCGCAGGGTGTCGCGGAACCAGGCTTCGACGCGCGGCACCAGTGGCTTGCGCGCGGCCTCCAGCTCATGGCGCGGGCGCGCAAAGAGGGCCTGGCCGCTGTACTGGGCGGCCAGCTCGTCGGCGCTCACGGACTGTTCACCGCCTTCGGTCTCGCAGGGCAGGATTAGCGCCTGACCATCGTCGCGCCACTGGCGCAGCACGGCGCTGCGACCATCGTTGAGCAGCAGCAGGACCGGCAGGTTCAGGTTGGAGATGCTTTTCAGCTCGCGGCGCAGCAGTCGCCCTTGCAGCCCGGCACGGGCGGCGGCGCGGGGCAGCAGGGCGGCCGAGATGCGCTGGTCGCGCAGCGGCAGGCCGGCGGACAGGCTGTTGCGGCTGACCGCGCAGCCATGCAGGCGGCAGAGGATCAGCAGTCCGTCGAGCAGGGGATCGTCATGGCTCAGGCGCGGATCGCCCGGCGCGGTTGTGCCGCGCTCCTGGATGATCATGGTCACGCTACTTCCTCCCGGGCCGGGCCAACCCGCGCCGGCGGCCACTGGCGAACACTTGCAGGTGTTCGCTGGCGCAGGCCGGTCGTCGGGTTCTCCGTGCCCTGTCGTGTCGCTTCACGGCCGTCGCCCCGACACCGGGCGGCGCGGGGCACAGTGACGGACGCATGCGACTTTCTTATTTCAGGTCAGGCAGGCGTGCCTCGTTCTTCACATCCGACAGGGCCACGGACTCGTGCGGCGCTACCACATGCTGTGAGCGCAGCAGTCCGCCCATGCTGCCGAGCACGCGGTACATCGAGTATTCCTCGGTGTAGCGCACTTCGGTGTAGCGGCGGTTGGCGGTGAACAGTTCGTTCTCGCTGTCCAGCAGGTCGAGCAGGGTGCGCTGGCCGAGGGTGAACTGCTGCTGGTACGCCTCGCGCACCTTGCGGGTGTAGTCGGCGTACTCGCGGGCCGGCTGGGTCTGCTTCTTGGCGTTTTCCATCGCGTCCCAGGCCAGCGAGAGGTTCTCGTTGAGCAGCCGCAGCGCGTTGTTGCGGATGTCCTGGGCCTCGCCGATCTGGTGCGAGGTGGCGTTGAGGTGGGCCTTGTCGCGCATGCCGTTGAACAGGTTGTAGCGCATCACGACCTGGGCTTCCCAGCTGTTGTAGTGGCCCTCGTCACCGTCGACGTTGTTGTTGGCCGCCTTGGCCAGTTCGGCGTCGAAGCGCGGGTAGAAGGGCGCCTTGGCCGCCTCGTACTGGGATTCGGCGGCGTTGACGTCGGCCTGCGCCGATTTCAGCAGCGGGTTTTCATTGAGCATGCCCTGGCGTGCTTCGAGCAGGTCCGGTGGCAGGTCCGCCTTCACCGTGGAGGGCGCTTCCAGCTGGTCGGGCATCCGCCCGGTGGCGCTATAGAAGCTGGCCTCGGCATCGGCCAGGTTCACTTCCTCGGTGTAGAGGTTGTTCTGCGCCAGGGCCAGACGGGCGATGGCCTGGTCGTTGTCGGCGGTACTGCCGACCCCGCGCTCGCTGCGCAGGCGGATCTGGTCGCCGATACGTTCGTGGGCCTGCAGGTTGTTCTTCGCCAGCGTCACCATCTCGCGGCGCTTGAGCACGTCGAGGTAGACCTCGACGGTGCGCAGGGCGGCGGTTTCCGAGGTGCCGAGGATGCGGAAGGCCTTGGAATTGACATTGGCCTCGTTGCGCTTGACCTCGTTGGGGGTGCCGAAGCCGTCGAACAGCATCTGCCGCAGACGGATTTCCGCGTCGCCGCGGGTCAGGGTTTCGTCGTTGTGGTTACCCAGGGCGCGTGTGCTGGGGCTGTCGGTGTTCTCGCGCCCATAGCCCGCGAGAAGGTCGACGCTGGGCAGGTAGCCGCCCCTGGCGAATTTCAGTTCTTCATCCGCGGTGAGGCGGCTGTTTACGCTCTGGCTGATTTCCGGGTGGTATTGCAGCGTGCTTTGTATAGCTTCGGTCAGCGTCATGGCCTGCCCATGAGTCCCCGACACCGCCAAAAATACACCGCTCCATAATGCCGCGTTACGACTGCGCATGGCTTTGCTCCTGGTGTTCTCGTCCTTCGATGCTCTCGGATCGCCAATTTATTGGCTTTTTTCTCTTATCAAGCGTTTCACGCCTGTAACATCAGAGCTAAGAACAACTTTTCGAGAAGCTCAGAAGAATTTTTCACAAGGGTTATTCGGAAAAAGTCTTATGAGCCCTGTGAAAAGCAGCACATTGTTTGAACGTGCAAGCCCTCGTGTTTCCTGGGTATGGGCCGGAGCAGGTGCTTGCAGAAGAAGCCAGGTACGGTTTGTAGCAGTTAGGGCGGGGACCACCGCAGAAGGACAAGAAACGCGTGGCCAGCATGACAAAAAATTGTCGCTGGCTTTTTGATGCAAAAACGCTAGCAGTCCTTTTTGCTCCCTTCGCAACTTTCTTCGCAGCATCCGGATACAAGCGTGCCATGGCCTGTTTCGGTCAATTGCGTGCCGGTGGAACCGGGCGCTGGATGTGCAGCGGAGGAAGGACTCATGGCTACTTTGATGGGTGTCGTCAGCAAGGTAATCGGCGAAGTGTTTGCGGTAGCCGCCGATGGATCGCGTCGTCCTTTGGAACAGGGAGACAAGGTTTTTGTCGGTGAGCAGCTGGTCACCGGCGCCAATGGCGCGGTAGCGCTGAAGATCGCCGGTGGCGGCGAGATCACGCTGGGCCGCGACAGCGCCCTGCCGATGACCGCGCAGATGCTCTCCGCGGCGCACCAGTCGGATCAGGGTGACCAGGCGGTTGCCCAGCAACAGCCGGCGACGCCGACGCAACAGGACGTCACCGACGTCAAGGCCTTGCAGGCCGCCATCGCTGCGGGTGTCGACCCGACCCAGGCCGCTGAGGCCACCGCCGCTGGCCCGAGCGCCGCGGGCGCCGCCAACGGCAAACCCGGTGGCGGGCACTCTTTCGTTCTGCTCACTGAAGTCGGCGGGCACCTCGATCCGGATATCGGTTTCCCCACCGGGCCGATCGGTTCAGGTCCGCTGCCATTGCGTGAATTCGACGGTACGCCGGATGTACGCGCCGAGGCTGAACCGCCGGTGCTTCCGCCGGATGGCGTGCCCAGCGCCGGACCGGGAGCGGCCAGCGTGTTCGAGGCCGGCCTGCCCGGCGGCCTGCCCAACGGCGCGGGCGAAGGTTCGACCTTCACCGGCAGCCTGGGCTACAGCTTTGGTTCCGACGGTGTCGGCAGCTTCTCCTGGGGTACCGCCGGCCTGCCGAACCTGACTTCCGGCGGCGTGCCGTTGACCTACAGCGTCAGCCCGGACGGCCTGACCCTCACCGGTAGCGCCAACGGCGCCCCGGTGTTCACTCTGACTATCACTGACATCAACACCGGTGCCTTCGAGCTGAATCTGCAGCAGCCGCTGGACCACCCGGACAAGGGCAGCGAAGACACCCTGACCCTCGAGATTCCCTACACCATCACCGATGGCAACGGCACCCCGGCCGGCGGCAGCCTGACCGTAGGCGTCGTCGACGATGCGCCGCAGGCCAGCCTGTCCACCAACAACGGCGTGGACGTGCTGTTGCAGACCCATGACGCCAATACCGCCGGCGCAGCCTTCGACACCTCGACCGCCGACTACAGCTCGGCCTTCCAGGTGACCGCCAACTACGGCGGCGACGGCGCCGGCACCACCCAGCTTTCCTATGGCCTGAACCTGGTTGGTGGCAACGGCGCCGATTCGGGGCTGACCAGCGGCGGCGCAGCTATTTACCTGTACAGCGTGGGCGGCGCCATTGTCGCTTCCACTTCCGCCAGCGCCGCTGGTGTCAACGGTGAGAACACCGTCTTCAGCCTGTCTGTGAATGGCAGCACCGGTGTGGTCACCCTGACCCAGTTCAGCGCCGTGGACCACGTACTGCCGGGCAGCGACGGCAACTACGCCAGCCAGCAGGCCGTGCTCGACTCCGGCCTGGTGCAACTGCAGGGCAACGTGACGGTCACCGACCGCGACGGCGACAGCGTGTCCTCCAGCAGCTCCATCGATCTGGGCGGCCGGGTGAGCTTTACCGATGACGGCCCGACCATCGCCGTGGGCGACACCGAAGGCCTGCACCTGACGGTGGACGAATCCAGTCTTGGCCAGGACGCCACCAGCACGGTGGCGGTGGGCGACCTGTTCAATGCCCAGTTCGGCGCGGACGGCGCCGGCTCGATCACCTACAAGGTCGGCACCACCGACAACACCGACAGCGGCCTGAAGGACACGGAGACTGGCAGCCAGATTTTCCTCTTCAATACCGCCAACGGTGTTGAAGGCCGCGTGGGCGGCGTGGATGGCGCAGTCGCCTTCCGCGTGACCCTGAGTGAGGACGGCAAGATCACCCTCGATCAGGTGCGTGCGCTGGTCCATCCGGACAGCACGGACGCCAACGATCCGCTGAGCCTGGGCGAAGGCAAGATCAGCCTGACCGCCACGGTGACCGACGCCGACGGCGACCACCAGAGTGCCGGGCTCGACCTGGGCAGCAAGCTCACCTTCCTCGATGACGGCCCGAGCATTTCGCTGGGCAGCAGCGAAGGCCTGCACCTGACGGTAGACGAGTCCGACCTGAGCCAGGACGCCGCCAGCACGGTAGCGGTGGGCGACCTGTTCAATGCCCAGTTCGGCGCAGACGGCGCCGGCTCGATCACCTACAAGGTCGGCACCACCGACAACACCGACAGCGGCTTGAAGGACACGGAGACTGGCAGCAAGATCTTCCTCTTCAATACCGCCAACGGTGTTGAAGGCCGCGTGGGCGGCGTGGATGGCGCAGTCGCGTTCCGCGTGACCCTGAGTGAGGACGGCAAGATCACCCTCGATCAGGTACGTGCGCTGGTCCATCCGGACAGCACGGACGCCAACGATCCGCTGAGCCTGGGCGAAGGCAGGATCAGCCTGACCGCCACAGTGACCGACGCCGACGGCGACCACCAGAGTGCCGGGCTCGACCTGGGCAGCAAGCTCACCTTCCTCGATGACGGCCCGCGCATTGCGCCCATCGAAGGTGGCGACCTGCACCTGAGTGTGGACGAAACCACCCTCGGTCAGCCGGCGACCAGCACCAGTTCGGTGGCCGAGCTGTTCAACGGCCAGTTTGGCGCGGACGGCCAGGGTTCGATCACCTACAAGCTCGAAGCCGCCAACAACACCGACAGCGGCCTGAAGGACACCGAAACCGGCAGCAGGATATTCCTCTTCAACACCGCCAGCGGTGTGGAAGGGCGCCTGGAAACCAGCGGCGAAACGGCCTTCCGCGTGACCATCGGCCAGGACGGCAAGGTCACCCTGGAACAGCTGCGCGCGTTGGCGCATGGCGATCCCGACGATGCCAACGATGCGCTGAATCTGGCCGGCAAGATCGCCCTCAGTGCCACCATCACCGACAAGGATGGCGACAGCGCCACCGCGCAGATCGACTTGGGCGACAAGCTGAGCTTCCTCGACGACGGCCCGAGCATTGCGCCGAGTACCGAGCACGATATCCAGCTGACGGTGGATGAAACCCAGCTCAATCTGGATGCCACCAGCACGGCCAGCGTGTCCGACCTGTTCACCTCCCACTTCGGCGCCGATGGCGCGGGCGGGATCGCCTACAAGGTCGAGGCTCAGGACAACACCGACAGCGGCCTGAAGGACACCGAAACCGGCAGCAAGATTTTCCTGTTCAACACCGCCAACGGTGTGGAAGGGCGCGTGGGCGGTGAAAATGGCGAAGTCGCCTTCCGCGTGACTCTGGGGCAGGACGGCAAGATCACCCTCGACCAGGTGCGCGCCGTCGTTCACCCAACCAGCGATGCCAATGAAGGCGTCAGCCTCGACCCGAACACCCTGACCCTGACCGCCACCATCACCGACAAGGATGGCGACAGCTCCTCCGCGCATATCGACCTGGGCAGCAAGCTGAGCTTCCTCGACGACGGCCCGAGCATCGCGCCGTGCGCGGACGTGGATATCAAGCTGACGGTGGACGAAACCGAGCTGGGCGTGACCGACACCAGTTCGATCACGGTGTCCGACCTGTTCACCTCCCACTTCGGCGCTGATGGCGCGGGCGGGATCACCTACAAGGTGGAGACCCAGGACAACACCGACAGCGGTCTGAAGGACACCGAAACCGGCAGCAAGATCTTCCTCTTCAACACCGCCACGGGAGTGGAAGGCCGTGTGGGCGGTGAAGGCGGCACAGTTGCGTTCCGCGTGACCCTGGGGCAGGACGGCACAGTCACCCTCGACCAGGTACGCGCCGTCGTACACCTCGATCCGGACAGCCATAACGAAGGCGTCAGCCTCGATTCGAACAGCATCAGCCTCACGGCGACCATCACCGACAAGGACGGCGACAGTGCCCAGGCGCATATCGACCTGAGCGGCAAGCTGAGCTTCCTCGACGACGGCCCGAGCATCGCGCCGTGCAACGATGTCGACATCAAGCTGAGCGTCGACGAGACCCACCTCGGTACGCCGGACACCAGCAGCGCCTCGGTGGCCGACCTGTTCACCACCCACTTCGGTGCGGACGGCGCCGGCGATATCACCTACAAGCTGGCCGGGGCCGACAACACCGACACCGGCCTGAAGGACACCGCGACCGGCCAGAAGGTCTACCTGTACAACACCGACGCGGGTATCGAAGGCCGCCTGCAGGGCACCAGCACCGTGGTCTTCCGCGTGTTCGTCGATGGCGACGGCAAGGTCACCCTGGAACAGCTGCGTGCCATGGCGCACCCGGACGCCAGCAACCCCGATGATTCCCTGAGCCTCAGCGGCCAGGTCACCCTGACCGCGACCATCACCGACAAGGATGGCGACAGCGCCAGTGCCCACATCGACCTGGGCAGCAAACTGACCTTCCTCGACGACGGCCCGAGCATTGCCCCGTCCAGCATCTACGACATCAGCCTGGAGGTGGACGAGACCATCCTCGACAACGATGCCCGCGTCGAGAACAGCCTGGTTTCGCTGCTGTTCGAGTCGCACTTCGGCGCCGATGGCGCGGGAGGCATCACCTACAAGGTCAGTACCGTGGATGGCACCGACAGTGGCCTGCGTGAAACCGCAAGCGGTGATCGCATCCTGCTGTTCAACGAGAACGACACCGTGGTCGGCCGCGTCGAGGGCAGCAATGCCATCGCCTTCGTGGTCAGCGAAGACCATGGCGCCCTGCAGCTCGACCAGCGTTTGGCCCTGGTACACCCGGATGCCGCCGACTCGGACGAACCGTTGCGCCTGGACAGCGGCAAGGTCACCCTCACCGCCACCATCACCGATGGTGACGGCGACAAGGCGTCGGCCCATGTCGACCTGGGCAGCAAGATGGTGTTCTACGATGATGGCCCGCGCATCGAGCCGTGCACCGACGCCGATATCCGGCTGACGGTGGATGAGACCAAGCTGAGTGTTGACGCCCAGGCTTCCGCTAACGATGTAACGGCGCTGTTCACCAGCCACTTCGGCAATGACGGTGCCGGCGGTATTACCTACAAGGTCACCACCACCGACGGCACCGACAGTGGCCTGCGGGACACTGCCACCGGTAGCAAGATCTTCCTCTACAACACCGCCAACGGCGTGGAAGGCCGTGTGGAGGGCACCAATCTGGTGGCCTTCAGCGTGACCGCCAACAACGGCGCGATCACCCTCGACCAGCAGCGTGCGTTGGTGCACCCGGTGATCACCGATGCCAATGATCCGCTGAGCATCGGCACTGACAAGATCACCCTCACTGCGACCATCACCGATGGCGACGGCGACCACGCTTCGGCCAGCGTGGACCTGGGCAGCAAGCTGACCTTCCTCGATGACGGCCCGAGCATCCAGCCGTGCACGGACGCCGACATTCGTCTGGAAGTGGACGAGTCCAACCTGGCCAGCAACGCCCGCGTCGAAGCGCCTGACGTGGCGACGCTGTTCACCACTGATTTCGGTGCCGACGGCGCTGGTGCGATCAGCTACAAAGTGAGCACCGTGGATGGTACCGACAGTGGCCTGCGCGAAAGCGCGGGTGGCGCACGCATCCTGCTGTTCAACGATGGCAACGGCGTCGTCGGCAAGGTGGAAGGCACAGGCGCCATCGCCTTTGTGGTGCGCCCCGATGGCGGTGCGCTCACCCTCGACCAGCGCGTGGCCTTCATCCATCCCGACGGCAACAGCGACGATGAAACCCTGAGCATCGCCATCGGCAAGATCACCCTCACCGGCACCATCACCGACAAGGAAGGTGACAGCGACAGCGCCTCCATCGACCTGGGCAGCAAGCTGGTGTTCCACGACGATGCCCCGAGCATCAACGCCAACGCCGACAATGCACCGACCCTGACGGTGGATGAAACGGTGCTCTCCACCGACGCCAGCGGCAACTTCAGCGGCGCCTTTACCTCCAGCACCGGCGCCGACGGCGGCAGCGTGGGCTACAGCCTCTCCGCCACCAGCGGCACCGCGAGCGGGCTGCAGACCACCAGCGGGCAAAGCATCGTGCTGGTCAAGGTCAGCGATACCCTGGTCGAGGGCCGCGTGGGCAATACTGGCGGCGCGGTTGCGTTCAGCCTGACCCTCGACAGCGCTACCGGCGAGCTCAAGCTCGACCAGCAAATGGCATTCAAGCACGCTGACGCCACCAACCCCGACGACTCGGTCAGCCCGCTGGGCAACAAGATCTCCCTGGTGGCGACCATCACCGACGGCGATGGCGACCACAAGTCCGCCAGCATCGACCTGGGCGACAAGCTGGTGTTCAAGGACGACGGCCCGGCGCTCATTGCGGGCGGCAGCCTGACCGGCCAGGTCATGGAAGATGCCCTGCCCAATGGCAACCCCGACGGCGCCAGCGACACCACGGTGGCCAAGGGTTCGCTCGGCGCCCTGGTGAACTTCGGTGCGGATGGCCCCGGTGCGTTCTCGCTGACCGGCGACTACTCGTCGCTGATCTCGCAGCACCTGCGCTCCGGTGGCGTGGAGCTGGGCTACAGCGTGGTCGGCAATCTGCTGACCGCCACGGCCGGTGCCAAGACCATCTTTACCCTGTCGGTGGATGCGGCGGGTAACTACGAGTTCAAGCTCGTCGGTCCGCTGGACCATCCGCTGCACAATGGCAGTGATGCCGAGCAACTGGCGCTCAACCTCGGCGGCGTGATCAAGGCCACCGACGGCGACGGCGATCCGGTCAGCCTGGGCAGTGGCTCGCTGGTGATCAACGTGCAGGACGACCTGCCGGTGGTGCACAGCGAACCGCCTTGCCAGGACGTCGCCGAGGTTCCCGGCTTCGTGCTCAATGGCACGCTTGACGTGAGTTTTGGCGGTGACGGCCGCGGTGCCTTCGACCTCAGCGGCAATACCGCGCCGGACGGCCTGACCTATGTGGTCACCCAACTGGCCGGTGGCGGCTCGCAACTGACCGCCTACGACGACTCCAACGAAGCCTTCTTCGTCATCAAGGTCAACGGTGACGGCACTTACAGCTTCGAAGTACTCAACTCGCGGCCGATTTCGACGGTGGAGTACGACCTGACCCAGGTCTCCGCCGGCGGCCCGCGGCCTTCCGTCAGTCTGTCCTCCGATGGTCTTACGGTGGTCTTCACCAGCCCCAACGGCAACGTGAACCCCTCCGACAACGGCATGGGTGTGGGCGGCAACAACCTCATCACCCCCGGCGAGAACCTCAACATCGCCTTCAGCGAGAAGATCTACGACGTCAGCTTCGACGTGCAGAAACTCTCCACCAGCGACGTGCTGAGCTGGAAAGTGCTGGGCGACGGTGGTGTCGTGCTGGCAACCGGCACCTTCTCGCCGCCGGCCGGTTATGGCGAAAACAGCTCGGCCTCCTTCAACCTGCTGACTGATGGTCATTTCACCAGCGGCTCGGCCTTCCAGCTGTCCGAGGGTGGCTTCAACAGCGTGGTACTGAGCAGCAACAGCGGCGACTACCGCCTCGTCACCGTCTCCGCCGGGCAGTCGGTCCTGCCTGACGATATCGACCTCAACTTCCACGTCGGCATCACCGACGGCGATGGCGACAGCACCGGGCTGAACCTGTGCGTGGACCTGAGCACGCCGCAGCCGCTGCTGGTGGTCGGTAGCAACAGCAGCGACCTCGATGGCTCCAGCACCCAGCACACTCTGCCCAACCCGCAGGATGTGGACAAGGCCGGGACCATCAGCGGTGGCGGTGGCAGCGACGTGCTGATCGGCGATCCGGGCGGGGTGTCGGTCTATACCCAGCCGGGCAAGAACTACAACATCTCGCTGATCGTCGATACCTCCACCAGCATGAGGGATGCTTCCGGCACTGGGACCCTGTCGCGCATGGACCTGGCGAAGAACGCGCTGGTCAACCTGGTCAACGCCATCAAGGGCCACGACGGGGTCATCAACGTCAGCCTGGTATCGTTCAGCGACAGCGCCACCCGCGTCAGCTACAACGGTCTGACTGCGGCCAACGTGACCTTGCTCATCACTGCGATCAACGCCCTCAGTGCGAGCGGTGCGACCAACTATGACGATGCCATGCAGAAGGCTTCGGCATGGTTCAACACCCAGGTCGGCACCAACCACGCCGATGCGGCCCATGGTTACGTCAACCTGGCGTTCTTCCTCACCGACGGTAACCCGACCGTCTACAACGGCAACTCCGGCAGTGGCAGCAGCACCAGCTACAACGACATGAACGTCGCGATCACCTCGGGCAACGACATGCTGCACCACGCTGGCACCCTCATCGGCGGCGACTCGGTATCGGTCAATGCCATCGGTATCGGCAACGGCATCAACAGCGACTACCTGCGTTACTTCGACAACACCAATACCACCGGCACCGTGGTGACCAATGTCGATGGCACCAACCTCTCCAACACGGTCGGCCAGCCGCAGATCATCAACACCGCCGAGCAGTTGCAGGCGGCGTTGCAGGAAGGCTTCAGCACCAGCACACCGGTGAGCGTGGGCAACGACCACCTGGTCGGCGGCGCAGGCAACGACATCCTGTTCGGCGATGTCATCAACACCGACCAGCTGGCCTGGGCCGGGCATGCTGCCGGCACGCACAACGGGCAGGGCTTCCAGGGACTGGTGGACTACCTGACCGCCACCAACGGCACGGCGCCGACGGCGGCCACGATCAGCAACTACATCATCCAGCACGCGGATCAGCTCAACGTCGCCGGTGATACCCGCGGCGGCGACGACATCCTCGAAGGCGGCGCCGGCAATGACCTGATGTTCGGTCAGGGCGGCAACGACAAGCTGATCGGCGGGCCCGGCGACGACATCCTGTACGGCGGCACCGGGGCGGATGAGTTCATCTGGAAGTCCGGCGATACCGGCCACGATGTGATCAAGGACTTCAACATCGCCGAGCATGACGTGCTGAACTTCGCCGACCTGCTGCAAGGGGAGGCCGCCACGGCGTCGTCGCTGGCGCACTACCTGAGCTTCTCGGTCAGTGCCGGCACCACCACCATCGGCGTCAGCCCCACCAGCAATGGCGCCGTCACCCAGACCGTCGACCTGGCCAACGTCGATCTCTCCGCCAAGTACGCGGGCCATGTCGGCAACGGCGTGCTCTCGGCAGGGGATACGCAGACCGTGCTCAACGGCCTGCTCGGGGACCACGCGATCAAGACCGATACCGTCTGAGTCGCGTCACGCAAGCCGAAACCGCCGCCCCTGGGCGGCGGTTTCGTTTGCGCCTGCCCAACAAGGGACGGGGCACGGCTATACGGCTGGTGAATGATCGTCGCCCTGCGTCCTCACTGGCGCCTATGCTCGGGGCCAAACCCTCCTCCAACAACAAGCAATGAGGTTTCCCATGCGCGAAGTGGTGATCGTCGACAGCGTCCGTACCGGCCTGGCCAAGTCCTTCCGTGGCAAATTCAACATGACCCGTCCGGACGACATGGTCGCCCATTGCATCGACGCGCTGCTGGCGCGCAATAACCTCGACCCGCTGCTGGTGGACGATTGCGTGGTCGGCGCCGGCTCCAACGAAGGCGCCCAGGGCCACAACATCGGCCGCAACGCCGCCGTGCTGTCGCGCCTGGGCACCCACGTCGCCGGCATGACGCTGAACCGCTACTGCTCCTCGGGCCTGCAGGCCATCGCGATTGCCGCCAACCAGGTGGCCTCGGGCTGCAGCGACATCCTGGTGGCCGGCGGCGTCGAGTCCATCACCCTGACCATGGGCAAGCAGAACCTCGACAACTTCGTGAACCCGCGCCTGAAGGACGAGTTCCCCGGCATCTACTACCCCATGGGCCAGACCGCCGAGATCGTCGCCCGCCGCTACAACGTCACCCGTGAGCAGCAGGACCTGTACTCCCTGCAGAGCCAGCAGCGCACCGCCCGCGCCCAGGCCGAAGGCCTGTTCGACGACGAAATCGTGCCGATGAGCGTGAAGTACCTGGTGGAAGACAAGGCCACCGGCGAGAAGAAGGTGCTCGACGGCGTAGTCGACCGCGACGATTGCAACCGCCCGGAGACCACCCTCGAAGGCCTGAACTCGCTCAAGCCGGTGTTCGCCGAGGACGGCTCGGTCACCGCCGGCAACGCCTCGCAGCTCTCCGACGGCGCCTCGATGACCCTGATCATGAGCCTGGACAAGGCGCTGGAACTGGGCCTGAAACCCAAGGCATTCTTCCGCGGCTTCACCGTCGCCGGCTGCGAGCCGGACGAGATGGGCATCGGCCCGGTGTTCTCGGTGCCCAAGCTGCTCAAGGCCAAGGGCCTGCAGGTCAGCGACATCGACCTCTGGGAGCTCAACGAAGCCTTCGCCTCGCAGTGCCTGTACGCCCGCGATCACCTGGGCATCGACAACGACAAGTACAACGTCAACGGCGGCTCCATCTCCATCGGCCACCCCTTCGGCATGACCGGCTCGCGCCAGGTTGGCCACCTGGTGCGCGAACTGCAGCGCCGCAACCTGCGCTACGGCATCGTGACCATGTGCGTAGGCGGCGGCATGGGCGCCACCGGGCTGTTCGAGGCCGTGCGCTGAGTTGAGCACGGCGGGCGAGGGCGCAGGCCCTTGCCCGAAGGGTGCTGGCCGCTCCACGCAGGCGATTCGGCACCTGCGAGAAACCCCCGGCGGAGACGCCGGGGGTTTTTCATTGCGGCTCCGGCGGCCAGGCCTTGGCATGGGAGCCGGGGCGTTTCCAGGTTCGATCCGCCGCGATTATCGTAGGAGCAACTGTCTTCCTCTGGATAGTCCGTGCCTGTGTTTCCCCCCTCACCCCAGCCCTCTCCCTCAGGGAGAGGGAGCCGAACCTGCCGGCTGACGCCATGGTTTCATCCTGCTCTGAACTGTCCCCTCTCCCCCTGGGAGAGGGCTAGGGTGAGGGCAAGCCTTGGCACGGATTTCAGGTAGGAGCAACTGTCTTCTTCTGGGATATCTGTGCCAGCGCGCCCCCTCACCCCTGCCCTGGCTGCGCGCCCCGCTCCAAAGGGAGAGGGGGCAGATCGTGCCAGCTGATGCTGTGGTTTCATCCTGCACCGGACGGTCCCCTCTCCCGCTTGCGGGAGAGGGTTAGGGTGAGGGGTTCTTGATCTTGTCGGAGCAAGCTCGTTCCTGCGAAAGGCCAGGACGGTGCCGGCAAAACGCAGCGGCAAGCTTGCCGCCTTGCCTGCGGCGGCAAGGAAAGCACTTGCCGCTTTGCCGCTGTTTGCCGCCCCTTGCCGCTTCTGGAATTTCCTCAACGCCTTGATTATAAAGGAAATTAAAATATGGCACGCACCTTGCTGAAGTGTTCGCAAGCCCACACCGGCAAACAGGTTCGCGACCATGAGCATCAGCTTCGACAAAGCCCTCGGCATCCACCAGCAAGCACTGAGCTTCCGCTCCCAGCGCGCTGAAGTCCTGGCCAATAACCTGGCCAACGCCGACACGCCCAACTACAAGGCGCGCGATCTGGATTTCGCCTCGGTGCTGGCGGCCCAGTCGGACAAGATGAAGAACGGTAGCTTCAGCGCCACCCTGACCAACGCGCATCACATTGCCGCGGATGGTTTCGGCATCGGTGACGAGTCGCTCAAGTACCGCAATCCGACCCAGCCGTCGATCGACCAGAACACCGTCGATGAGCAGATCGAACAGTCCAACTACGCGGAAAACTCCGTGCAGTTCCAGGCCTCGTTCACCTTCCTCAACAGCAAGTTCAAAGGGCTGATGAACGCCCTGCGCGGGGAGTAATCGCCATGTCGCTCGCCAGTGTCTTCAACATCGCCGGAACCGGCATGAGTGCCCAGACCACCCGTCTGAACACCACCGCATCGAACATCGCCAACGCCGAGACCGTTTCCTCCAGCGTCGACCAGACCTACCGCGCCCGCCATCCGGTGTTCGCCACCATGTTCCAGCAAGCCCAGGGTGGCGGCGACCAGGGGTCGCTGTTCGGCGAGACCGACCAGGCCGGCTCCGGTGTGCAGGTGCTGGGCGTGGTGGAAGACAAGAGCTCGCTGGTGCCGCGCTACGAGCCGAACCACCCGGCCGCCGACAAGGACGGCTACGTCTATTACCCGAACGTCAACGTGGTGGAGGAGATGGCCGACATGATCTCCGCCAGCCGCTCGTTCCAGACCAACGCGGAAATGATGAACACCGCCAAGCAGATGATGCAGAAGGTCCTGACCCTGGGTCAGTAAGCGCTGAGGAAAGAGCACGATGAGCATCGATAACAGCAGCATCAACGGCTCCAGCTCGGTTCTGGACCAGTATGCGGTCAACAAGGACAGCAGCGGCACCGCCACGGCTGGCAAGAGCAACCTCGGCAAGGACGAGTTCCTCAAGCTGCTGGTGGCGCAGATGAACAACCAGGACCCGATGTCGCCCCAGGAGAACGGCGAGTTCATTGCCCAGCTGGCGCAGTTCAGCACCGTGGAAGGCATCCAGTCGTTGAACACCAGCATGGACAGCGTGCTCTCCAACTACCAGTCATCCCAGGCCCTGCAGGCCTCCTCGCTGGTGGGCCGCAAGGTCATCGTGCCGACCGAGAAATCGGTGGTGGATACCGCCGAAACCTTCAAGGGCACCTACACCCTGCCGGTGACCACGTCCAACAGCTGGGTCAACATCTACGACGACAGTGGCACCCTGGTGAACCGCGTCGACATGGGCCAGCAGACCGCCGGCAACGTCAGCTTCATGTGGGACGGCAAGGACTCCAGCGGCAATCTCATGCCGCCCGGCCGCTACAAGTTCGAAGCGCAGACCAACTACGAGGGCAAGACCTACGGCCTGACCACCTTCCTGCCAGCCAACGTCGATAGCGTGACCCTGGGGCAGAACGGTGGCGAGCTGACCCTCAATCTCGCCGGGCTGGGCAGCATCGGCCTGTCCAAAGTCCAGATCATTGGCCAGTAAGTCGGCGCTACCGACCAGGAGCTAAGCATGTCTTTCAATATCGGGCTCAGTGGTATCAAGGCCGCTTCCAGTGACCTCAACACCACCGGCAACAACATCGCCAACGCCAGCACCGTGGGCTTCAAGCAGTCCCGCGCGGAGTTCTCCGACGTCTACGCGGCGTCCGTGCTGGGTAGCGGCAGCAACCCGGTGGGCAGCGGCGTGCTGCTCTCCAACGTGTCGCAGTTGTTCAACCAGGGCACCATCGATTCGACCCAGAACGCCCTGGACATGGCCATCAACGGCAACGGCTTCTTCGTCACCAGCAACAACGGCGCGGTGAGCTACACCCGTGCCGGCTACTTCGGCACCGACAAGAGCGGCTATGTGGTCGACAACAACGGCTACCGCCTGCAAGGCTACCCGGTGAACGCCCAGGGCCAGCTGCAGAGTGGCGTGGTCGGCGACCTGCGCATCGAGACCTCGAACCAGGCGCCCAAGGCCACCAGCCAGGTCAGCCAGACGGTCAACCTGAACTCCACCAACACCACGCCGACGGTCACCCCGTTCAACTCGAGCGACCCGACCACCTATAACTCCTCGACCTCGGTGAACATCTATGACAGCCAGGGCAATGCCCATGTCATGACCCAGTACTTCACCAAGACCGGGGCGAACACCTGGGCCATGAACGTGCTGGTCGACGGGCGCAACCCGGCCAACCCGGCCGACGACAGCACCGCGATTAGCTCGGCAACTACGGCCGCTGCCGCCACCGGCGCCACGCCTGC
Organism: Pseudomonas sp.; assembly: GCF_002796985.1. Taxonomy (GTDB): domain Bacteria; phylum Pseudomonadota; class Gammaproteobacteria; order Pseudomonadales; family Pseudomonadaceae; genus Pseudomonas. The sequence goes on from NZ_PEKX01000007.1 coordinate 806,053, forward strand.
CAGCGTTGCCGCTGCGGTTGCCGGCTCGGGCGCCACGCCTGCCGCGATTGCCGCCGCCAATGCCGCCGCTGCCGCCACCGGCGCCACCCCGGCCAGTGTGCTGGCTGCCGTCAGCGGCATGGGTACCAGCCCGTACCAGGTCAACCTGACCTTCAGCCCGGCGGGCCAACTGCTGACCCAGACCCCGGTGGATAACGGGACCGGCGATGCCTTCACGGTCAATCCTACCGACGGCACCCTGGTCATGGGCGACTGGGTTCCGGCCATCTCCGACGGCAAGACCCCGGCCACCTGGAGCGCCAACGGCGCCACCGCGAACACCGGCGGAATTGCCCTGGACATCCGCAAGTCGACCCAGTACGCCACCGCCTTTGCGGTCAATGCCGTCAACCAGGATGGCTACACCACCGGCCAGCTGTCGGGCCTGGAGATCGACGACGAAGGCAATATCTTCGCCCGCTACACCAACGGCCAGTCCAAGGTGCAGGGCCAGGTGGTGCTGGCGAATTTCGCCAACGTCCAGGGCCTGACCCCGATCGGCAAGACTTCCTGGGTGCAGTCCTCGGAGTCCGGCGAGCCGGTGGTCGGCACGCCGCGCTCGGGTACCCTCGGAGCCTTGCAGTCGGGCTCGTTGGAAGCCTCCAACGTCGACCTGTCCAATGAACTGGTGGACCTGATCGTCGCCCAGCGCAACTATCAGGCCAACGCCAAGACCATCCAGACTGAAGACGCGGTCACCCAGACCATCATCAATCTGCGTTGACGCCGCCGTCTCCGCCTCCGCATAAAAGGGAGGCGGGCGGCGAGCCCCGCGCCGGTATCACGGCGCAGGCGGCAACTTTCCCCTTGCCGGTGGCGGCAGACCGTCGCCGCCAACGGCTTCCGAGGGCCCCTTCTGGGGCTCTTTCTTTTTATAAGCCTTTATATATCAGCCGCTTGCGGGTTATTCGCGACTCTGGCACGGCACTTGCTCTATCGCTTTCAAGACAACCCGTACGCGGGTCTGGAGGATTCGATGGACAAGATGCTTTACGTCTCCATGAGCGGTGCAAGCCAGAACACCCTGGCCATGCGCGCCCACGCCAACAACCTGGCGAACATCTCCACCAACGGCTTCCGCCGTGACTTCGAGCAGGCGCGTTCGATGCAGGTGTTCGGCGACAGTTTTCCGTCGCGGGTCTACGCCATGAGCGAACGTCCGGCCACCGACTTCTCCGCCGGCAGCCTGCAGGAAACCGGGCGTGACCTGGACGTGGCAGCCAAGGGTGATGCCTGGATCGCCGTGCAGGCGCCCGATGGCGGCGAAGCCTACGTGCGTACCGGCAGCCTGGAAATCGACGCCCTCGGCCAACTGCGCACCGGCGACGGTTTGCCGGTGATCGGCAATGGCGGGCCGATTGCCGTGCCGCCGCAGGAAAAGATCGACATCGGTGAGGACGGCACCATCAGCATCCGCGGCCTGGGCGACAACCCCAACGTGGTGGCCGAAGTGGACCGTATCAAACTGGTCAGCCCGGACCCGAAGCAGTTGGAGAAGGGCGCCGACGGCCTGGTGCGCATCAAGCAGCAGCCCGGCCAGCCGGCGGTGCAGGCCGACGCCAACGCCCAGGTCGAATCCGGCTTCCTCGAAGCGAGCAACGTCAACGCGGTGGAAGAGATGACCTCGATCCTCTCGCTGTCCCGCCAGTTCGAGCTCCACGTCAAGATGATGCGCACCGCCGAAGACGATTCGGCGGCCATGGCGCGTGTTTTGCAGTTCAGTTGATTTAGAGCCTGATTAGAACCTGATTAACCGTTCGAGGCGCCACGAATCCGGCGTCCGAGGAGATCGACATGCTTCCGGCACTTTGGGTCAGCAAGACCGGTCTGTCCGCCCAGGACATGAACCTGACCACCATTTCCAACAACCTGGCCAACGTCTCGACCACCGGCTTCAAGCGTGATCGCGCCGAGTTCCAGGACCTGCTGTACCAGATCAAGCGCCAGCCCGGTGCCAACTCCACCCAGGACAGCCAGCTGCCCTCGGGCCTGCAACTGGGTACCGGTGTGCGCATCGTCGGCACGCAGAAGAACTTCACCGAAGGCAGCCTGCAGACCACCGACCAGCCGCTGGACATGGCGGTCAACGGTCGCGGCTTCTTCCAGGTGCTGATGCCCGACGGCACCGTCGGCTACACCCGTGACGGCAGCTTCCACCTGAACTCCGATGGCCAGATCGTCACCGCCAACGGTTACGCGCTGGAGCCGGCCATCGTCGTGCCGAACGAAACCCAGACCTTCACCGTTGGCCAGGACGGCACCGTCTCGGTGACCACCAACGGCAACGCGCAGCCGCAGATCATCGGCAACCTGCAGACCGCCGATTTCATCAACCCGGCCGGCCTGCAGGCGATCGGCAACAACCTGTTCCTGGAAACCGGCTCCAGCGGCGCGCCGCAGGTCGGCACCCCGGGCCTGACCGGGCTGGGCACGGTGCAGCAGAACACCCTGGAAAACTCCAACGTCAACGTGGTCGAGGAGCTGGTGAACATGATCACCACCCAGCGCGCCTACGAGATGAACTCCAAGGTCATCTCCACCGCCGACCAGATGTTGTCGTTCGTCACCCAGAACCTCTAATCCCCAAGGAATACCCGGGCCTGCGGGCCCGCTGATCCCGTAGTCGCTCTCCCCGAGAGGTAGCTGTAGATGAACCGTTCCCACCTCCTTCCGCTGCTGGCCATCGCCACGCTGGCAGGGTGCGTGAGCCCGCCGCCGAAACCGGACGATCCCTATTACGCTCCGGTGCTGCCGCGTACCCCCATGCCGGCTGCGCAGAACAACGGTTCGATCTACCAGTCGGGTTTCGACAACAACCTCTACGGGGACCGCAAGGCCTTCCGCGTGGGTGACATCATCACCATCACCCTCAACGAGAAGACCCAGGCCAGCAAGAAAGCCAGCGCCGACATCTCCAAGGACAGCAAGACCAAGATGGGGCTGACCTCGATGCTGGGCAGCGGCCTGACCACCAACAACCCCATCGGCGGCGCCGACCTCAGCCTCTCCGCCGAATACGGCGGCTCGCGCGATGCCAAGGGCGACAGCCAGGCCGGGCAGAGCAACAGCCTGACCGGTTCGATCACCGTTACCGTGGCCGACGTCATGCCCAACGGCATCCTCGCCGTGCGCGGCGAGAAGTGGATGACCCTGAACACCGGCAACGAGCTGGTGCGCATCGCCGGCATGATCCGCGCGGACGATATCGCCACCGACAACACCGTCGCTTCCAACCGGGTCGCCGATGCGCGCATCACCTACTCGGGCACCGGTGCGTTCGCCGATGCGAGCCAGCCGGGCTGGTTCGATCGCTTCTTCCTCAGCCCGCTGTTCCCGTTCTGAGCAGGGTGAATGTCATGGCCATTGTAGGAGCGAGCTTGCTCGCGAAGTTCTCTGCCAAAGGTGTTCGCGAGCAAGCTCGCTCCTACATCTTCCTGCTGCTCTGTGCATGGCTGGTGATTCCGGCGGCTCATGCTGAGCGGCTCAAGGACATCGCCACCATCCAGGGTGTGCGCAACAACCAGTTGATCGGCTACGGCCTGGTCGTCGGCCTCAATGGCACGGGCGACCAGACCACCCAGACGCCGTTCACCCTGCAGACCTTCAACAACATGCTGGCGCAGTTCGGCATCAAGGTGCCGGCCAACGTCGGCAACGTGCAGTTGAAGAACGTCGCCGCGGTGTCCATCCATGCCGACCTGCCGCCGTTCTCCAAGCCCGGCCAGGTCATCGACATCACCGTGTCGTCCATCGGCAACGCCAAGAGCCTGCGCGGCGGCAGCCTGCTGATGACCCAGCTCAAGGGCATCGACGGCCAGACCTACGCCGTGGCCCAGGGCAACCTGGTGGTCGGCGGCTTTGACGCCGAAGGCCGCGACGGTTCCAAGATCACCGTCAACGTGCCGTCGGCCGGTCGTATCCCCGGCGGCGCTACCGTCGAGCGCTCGGTGCCGAGCGGCTTCGACCAGGGCAACACGCTGACCCTGAACCTCAACCGCCCCGACTTCACCACCGCCAAGCACATCGTCGACCGCATCAACGAACTGCTCGGCCCGGGCGTCGCCCAGGCCGTGGATGCCGGCTCGGTGCGCGTCAGCGCGCCGCTGGATCCGAACCAGCGGGTGGACTACATGTCGGTGCTGGAAAACCTCGACGTGCAGGCTGGCGAAGCGGTGGCGAAGGTCATCATCAACTCGCGCACCGGCACCATCGTGATCGGCCAGAACGTGCGCGTGTCGCCGGCCGCCGTGACCCACGGCAGCCTGACCGTGACCATCACCGAAGACCCGATCGTCAGCCAGCCCGGCCCGTTCTCCAACGGCCAGACCGCCGTGGTCCCGCGTTCGCGGGTGAACGCCGAGCAGGAAGCCAAGCCGATGTTCAAGTTCGGCCCCGGCACCACGCTGGATGAAATCGTCCGTGCCGTTAACCAGGTGGGCGCCGCGCCCGGCGACCTGATGGCGATTCTCGAAGCCCTGAAACAGGCCGGCGCGCTGCAAGCCGACCTGATCGTGATCTGAGGACGCCGACGTGGATGCCAAACTGCTTTCCGGCGCTGCTCCTGGAACCAAGAGCTCCGGGACTAATTCCGGGGCCTACACCGACCTCAATCGCCTGGCGCAGCTGAAGAACGGTTCCGGCCGCGACAGCGAGGGCAACATCCGCAAGGTGGCCCAGGAATTCGAATCGCTGTTCATGAACGAAATGCTCAAGTCCATGCGCTCGGCCAACGACGTGCTGGCCGAGGGCAACTTCATGAATACCTCGACCACCAAGCAGTACCAGGAAATGTACGACCAGCAGCTGTCCGTCAGCCTGTCCACCCAGGGCCGCGGCATCGGCCTGTCGGACGTGCTTACCCGGCAGTTGTCGAAGATGAATGGCGGCAAGCACAGCGGCGCGGCGAATCCCTTCGCCCAGGTCGCTGGCGCTCATTCGAAACTCAACAGCACCGCCAGCTGGCCGTCCACCACCGGCGTGAACGCCAGTGGCAAACCCTTGCCGCAACCCGAGCAGGGCCGTGACGACTCCAAGCTGCTCAATGCCCGTCGCCTGGCACTGCCGGGCAAGCTCGCCGACCGCGTGATGGCTGGCATCGTCCCGGGCGCCGCCCAGTCGGAAGAGCAGGGCAAGCCCCTGGCCGGCAACGACTGGCAGACCGCCAAGTCCTTCGCCAACGCCGTGCGGGACGTGGACGCGGCGGCCGCCGCCATTTCCGCCTCCGCCTCAGTCGGGGACGTCAGCGCTCGCCGCGACGCCCAGCCGTCACGGGCGCCGGGCAAGTCGGCCTTCGCCTCGGCGGACGAGTTCGTCTCCACCCTGTTGCCCATGGCGCAGAAGGCCGCCGAACGCATCGGCGTCGATGCCCGTTACCTGGTGGCCCAGGCCGCCCTGGAAACCGGCTGGGGCAAATCCATCATTCGTGACCAGGACGGCTCCAGCAGCCACAACCTGTTCGGCATCAAGACCGGCTCCCGCTGGGGCGGCGACTCCGCGCAGGCGCTGACCAGCGAGTACGAGAACGGCAAGAAAGTGAAGGAAGTCGCGGCGTTCCGCTCCTACGACTCCTTCGAGCAGAGCTTCAACGACTACGTGAGCTTCCTGCAGAACAACGACCGCTACTCGGACGCCCTGGACTCCACCCGGCGCCCCGAACAGTTCATGAAGGAACTGCAGCAGGCCGGCTATGCCACCGACCCGAACTACGCCCGCAAGGTGTCGCAGATCGCCCGGCAGATGCAGGTCTACCAGGCGGTCGCCGCGGCGGACACCCCGCCCCTGGGATAAGGACAAAGAGCGATGAGCGATCTACTTTCCATTGGCCTGTCTGGCCTGCGTTCCAGCCAGACTTCGTTGACGGTGACCGGCCACAACATCACCAACGTCAACACGCCCGGCTATTCCCGTCAGCAATCGGTGCAGCAGAGCGGCATCCCGCAGTACAGCGGCGCCGGCTACATCGGTTCGGGCAGCCAGGTCGTGGACGTGCGCCGGCTCGCCAGCGACTACCTGTTCTCGCAGGTGCGCACCGCCACCAGCCAGGCCAATGAACTGAGTGCCTTCCAGGGCCAGATCGAACAGCTCGACTCGCTGCTCTCCGATACCACCACCGGCATCAGCCCGGCGCTGCAGAAGTTCTTCGCCGCGCTGCAGACCGCCGCCGCCAACCCGTCGGCTACCGAAGGCCGCGAGGCGCTGCTGGCCGAGGCGCAGGGGCTGTCGAAGTCGTTCAACACCCTCTATGACCAGCTGGACAAGCAGAACAGCCTGATCAACCAGCAGCTCGGCTCGCTGGCCAGCCAGGTCAACTCGCTGGCGTCCAGCGTCGCCAGCTACAACGACGCCATCGCCAAGGCCAAGGCCGCCGGCGGGCAGCCCAACGACCTGATCGATGCCCGCGAGGAGACCATCCGCAAGCTCTCCGAGCTGATCGGCGTGCAGGCCGTGCCCCAGGACGACAGCTCGGTCAACCTGTTCATCGGCACCGGCCAGCCGCTGGTGGTGGGCACCAGCACGTCGGCGCTGCAGGTCGTGCCGGGCACCAATGACCCGAGCCGCTACGAAGTGCAACTGGTCAGCGGCAGCGCCACCCAGACCATCACCACGCAGATTTCCGGTGGGCAGATGGGCGGCCTGCTGGCCTACCGCGACACCGCGCTGGATGCCTCGTACAACAAGCTCGGGCAGATCGCCCTGACCTTCGCCGACACCGTCAACAAGCAGCTCGGCCAGGGTCTGGACCTCTCCGGCAATGCCGGCAGCAACCTGTTCGGCAACATCAACGACCCGAGCATCGCGCGCCTGCGCGTGCTGGCGCAGTCGACCAATACCGGCACGGTGGATGCCCAGTTGCAGATCACCGACACCAGCAAGCTGGGCGCCAGTGATTACCGGGTGGAGTACGACGGCACCAAGTTCACGGCACGCCGCCTGAGCGACAACGAGCCCATCGACGTCACCGTCACTTCCAGCGGAGTACCTGCCACCTACACCCTGAACTTTGCCGACAAGGACGGGGCGAAGCAGGGCTTCACCATGACCATGAACGCACTGCCGCCGGCGGGCGACGGCTTCACCCTGCAGCCGACCCGGCGCGGTGCGGCGGACATCAGCACGGTGCTGACCAAGGGCGATCAACTGGCCTTTGCCGGCACCGCGCGCAGCGAGTCCACCACCAACAACCGCGGCACCGGTTCCATTGGCCAACCCAAGCTCGTCGGCGGCCCGTCGCCGATCAACACCGGCGACCTGCAGAACCTGTTCGGCGCCAACGGCCTGAAGCTGAGCTTCGACGCCACCGGCAACAGCCTGACCGGCACCTTGCCAGCGGGCGCGACCCTGAGCTACGTGTCGCCCTCGACGGGTGGCCTGACCTCCGGGCAAACCAACACCGTGCGCCTGGACTACACCGACCCGGGCAGCGGCAACAGCTACAGCTACGAATTCACCCTGAGCGGCGTGCCCCAGGCCGGCGACAGCTTCACGGTCGGTATGAACACCAAGGGCATCTCCGACAACAGCAATGCCCTGGCGCTGTCCGGCCTGCAAAGCAAGGCCACCGTGGGCGGCACCGGCAGCACCGGCGCCTCCTACAACGACGCCTACGGCGGCCTGGTGGAGCGCATCGGTACCCTGACCGCGCAGGTGCGCAACAACGCCGACGCCAGCAACACCGTGCTCAATCAGGCCCAGAACAACCGCGATTCGCTGTCGGGCGTGAACCTGGACGAAGAGGCCGCCAACCTCATCCAGTTCCAGCAGTACTACAGCGCGTCGGCCCAGGTGATCCAGGTCGCCCGATCGCTGTTCGACACCCTGATCGGCGCGTTCCGCTGATAGCTGACGAAGGATTCGACCATGCGCATCTCCACTATCCAGGCGTACAACAACTCCGTCGGCGGGCTGCAGAAGAACTACGGCAGCGTGACCCGCACCCAGGAACAGATCAGCACCGGCAAGCGCATCCTCACCCCGGCGGACGACCCGGTGGCCTCGGTGCGCCTGTTGCAGCTGAGCCAGGAGCAGTCGCTCAACGACCAGTACAAAAGCAACATCACGGCGGCGAAGAACAGCCTGACGACGGAGGAGTCGATCCTCAATTCCGTGGGCAACGTGATCCAGCGCATTCGCGAGATCGCGGTGGAGGCGGGCAACGGCGCCAGGGATGACTCCGACCGCAAGGCCCTGGGGACCGAATTGTCGCAACGCGAAGACGAACTGCTGAACCTGCTCAACAGCAAGGATGCCAGTGGCAAGTATCTGTTCTCCGGCTCGCAGGGCGACACCCAGCCCTTCGTGCGCAACGCGGATGGCACCTACAGCTACCAGGGCGACGAAAGTCAGCGCCAACTGCAGATTGCCAGCAGCACCCTCCTGGGCGTCGGCGACAGCGGCAAGTTCCTGTTCGAGGACGTTGCCAACGCCAATCGGGTGAGCACCGCTGGCGCCGCCGCGAACACCGGAACCGGGCGCATATCCCTGGGCATGGTCGAGGACAAGGTGGACTATGACACCGTGTTCCCGACCAGTAATCCGCCGCAACCTACGGATGGCGTCGGTATTCACTTCCTCGATCAGAACAACTATGTCGTTTACGACCCGACGCAGTTGCCGGCCGGTTACGACTGGACTACCTACGACCCGACCACTCCGCCGACCGGGCAGCTCAGTACCGGCGCCATCGACGATGACCCCTTGACCAAGGATTACATCCGTTACGGTGGCGTCAGTGTGATCCTCGATGGCACCCCGAAGGCCGGTGACGAGTTCAGCATCAAGCGTGATCCTGACAGCGAGAAGCGCAGCCTGCTGAACGTGGTTTCGGATTTGCGCAAGGCACTGGAAAAGGGTGGGGACGACACCGAGAGCAGCAAGGCCATCCGCGACGCAACCGGGGTTGCCATCTCCAACCTGGACGCAGCCAGCGGGCAGGTACTCAAGGGGCGCGGGCAGATCGGTGCGCGGCTCAATACCATCGACTCCACCGAGATATTCATCGACGACGTGAAGCTGGTGAACGCGGGCGTCATCTCCGACCTGCAGGACCTGGACTACGCCGAAGCGCTGTCGCGCCTGTCGATGCAGTCGACCGTCCTGCAGGCGGCGCAACAGAGCTACGTAAAGATCAGTGGGCTGAGCCTGTTCAATTACCTCAACTGATCGTCTTCGAGAACAACGAAGCCCGCGCGCCTAAAGCCGCGGGCTTTTTTGTCGACAAAATTTCTGCACGGAACCCCTTTTGTAGGAGCGAGCTTGCTCGCGAACCCCCTGGGCTCCGCTGCTGCCTGTGAATCCTTCGCGAGCAAGCTCGCTCCTACCCGTGCTCTTGCCGGTAAGTGTCTGTAAGTGACTGATCCGCAAGCTGAAAAAAATCTCTTGAAATTTCGCTAAAGCTCACTGGATCAGCGCCGATAAACAATTCGAATGCGAATTCTTGGTGTCCCTGAGCAAGCAGGCCGGGATATCGCAGGCTCAGGAACTAACAGGACCACTGAAGGAGACCACCATGGCCCTTACCGTCAATACCAACATTGCTTCCCTGAACACCCAGCGTAACCTCAGCGGTTCGTCGAACGCCCTGAATACCTCGCTGCAGCGTCTGTCCACCGGCAACCGCATCAACAGCGCCAAGGACGATGCCGCCGGCCTGCAGATCTCCAACCGCATGAGCAGCCAGATCAGCGGCCTGAACGTTGCCGTGCGCAACGCCAACGACGGCATCTCGCTTTCGCAGACCGCTGAAGGCGCCCTGCAGCAGTCCACCAACATCCTGCAGCGTATGCGTGACCTGTCCCTGCAGTCGGCCAACGGCACCAACGATGCCACCGACCGCAAGGCCCTGCAGAAAGAGGTCAGCGCCCTCCAGGACGAAATGACCCGTATCGCCGACACCACCACCTTCGGTGGCCGCAAGGTGCTGGACGGCTCCTTCACCAACGTCGACTTCCAGGTTGGCTCCAACGCCCGTGAGACCATCAGCGTTTCCGTCGGCGCTGCCAGCTCCACGGACCTGGGTACTCACTCGATCAAAGGTCGTGCTGCTGCCGGCACCATGTTCGGTACCGCAACCGCCGCCGCTGCCGCTATCCCCGCAGCCGGCAACGGCATGACTGCCAACACCCTGACCATCACCGGTCCGGACGGTCAGGCGACCACCGCCTCCGTGGGTGGTGCTGCTGGTAGCAGTGCTGCTGATGTGGCTGCCGCCATCAACGCTAAAGAGTCGGCTACCGGCGTGAAGGCCGAGGCTCGCACCAAGACTGTTCTGTCGAACCTGTCCGGCACCGGTAACGTCTCCTTCACTCTGAGCGGTAAGGGCGGTGCCAGCACTGCGATCTCCGCCAACGTCAGCGACGCTACCGACCTGTCCAGCGTTCGTGATGCGATCAACGCCAAGTCGTCCACTACCGGTGTTACTGCCAAGATCGACGACAAAGGCAGCCTGACCCTCGAAGCCAAAGACGGCAGCAACATCGGCATTTCGGACTTCGCCGTCGGCACCGCTGGTAACCAGAGCGTCGATCTCAAGTCCTACGACTACGATGACAATGCCGTTACCAGCGTGACTCTGACCGAAGGCGGCAACGACTCCACCCTGGTGAGCGGTGACATCCGCGTGACCTCGCTGAGCGGCTTCAGCATCCAGGCCAGCGCAGACTCGACCATCTTCGCCAACACTGCCGCCAACTCCACCATGGACACCGTGCAGTCGATCGACATCAGCGACGTGAACGGCGCCCAGAAGGCCATCGGCATCATCGACTCGGCCCTGGCCCAGATCGACAACACCCGTTCCAGCCTGGGTGCGGTGCAGAACCGTTTCGACAACACCATCGCCAACCTGCAGAGCATCTCCGAGAACGTCGATGCCGCCCGCAGCCGCATCAAGGACGCCGACTTCGCCGCGGAAACCGCGACCCTGTCGAAGAACCAGGTGCTGCAACAGGCCGGTACCGCGATCCTGGCCCAGGCCAACCAACTGCCGCAGTCGGTGCTCAGCCTGCTCCGCTAAGGTTGAGGGATAGTCGATCCGACTACGGGAGGAAGGGGCAACCCTTCCTCCCTTTTGGCTTTGCGAAGGAGTGAACCATGGACGTTGGCAACGTAGCCGGAGCATCGGCGTTCCAGGGCGCCTCGCGCAGCGAGCCCGCGCCTCCCTCCGCCACTGCCGCCGCGAAGCCGGATGCGCAGGCTGGTGCAGAGGATGCGCGTGACGTACGTGCCCGTCTGGATGCCGCCGTGTCGGATATCCAGAAACATGTACAAGGCGTGCGCCGCAATCTGAACTTCAGCATCGACGATGCGACCGGCGATGTCGTGGTCAAGGTCATCGATGGTGATTCCGGCAAAGTGGTGCGGCAAATTCCTTCCGAGGAAGTGCTCAAACTTGCCGCCCGGTTGGAAGATATGCGCAGCCTGATGTTCGAAACGCGTGCCTGACTGGGGTATGAGTACCTGGCGCAGTTCTTGCTCGCGTTTCTGTTCAGCGGAGATTTGCGCGGTTTCTTGACGGAGAAGGAAAATGGCTACCACCATCACTGGGCTTGGCTCGGGCCTCGATATCAACAATATCGTCAGTACGCTTGTGGCGGCGGAAAAGGCCCCCAAGCAGAACCAGATCGATAAGCTGAGCAAGGACACCACCGCCAAGATCACCGCGCTGGGGAGCCTGAAGAGCGCCATCAGCGATTTCCAGACCGCACTGGCCGACCTGAACAAGGTCGACAAATTCCAGGGGCGATCCGTCAGCTCTTCCAAGGCCGACATCCTCTCTGCGACCGGTACCGCCAAGGCAGGTGTGGGTAGCTACCAGGTCGAGGTCCAGCAACTGGCTCAGGGCAGCAAGGTTGCCCTGGGGGCTGTGCCATCCAACGGCGATCAGGCCGCGACCTTCGGCAAGGGCAGCCTGACCATCAAGCTGGGCGATACCGCGCTGCCGGCCATTGATGTCAACGACAGCAACAACACCCTGGCGGGCCTGCGGGATGCCATCAACAAGACCGGCAAGGATGAGGGGATCAGCGCCACCATCGTGACCGATGCCCATGGCTCGCGCCTGGTTCTCAGCAGCAGCAAGATGGGGGATGGCAAGGACATCTCCGTCGACGTCAGCGGTGACGATGGTAGTGGCAGTGCCAGCCTGAACAGCCTGGCCTTCACCCCCAGTGCCGCCCCGACCGACCCGGATGCCGTCGATCCGCCGGTACCGAGTGACCCGGCCGCTGCGCGCATGCTGAGCCGTGCCAAGAGCGCCGAGCTGACCATCGACGGGCTCAAGGTCACGAGCAACTCCAATACCGTGGAGAACGCTCTGGAAGGTGTGACCCTCAACCTCAAGAGTGTGACCGAGACCGGCAAGCCGCTGACCGTCGGCGTCAGCCTGGACACCGATGGGGTCAAGTCGAACATCAAGAAGTTCGTCGATGCCTACAACAAGCTGATGGGCACGATCAAGGAGCAGACCGTCGTCACCAAGGTGGGTGAGGACAAGGCTCCGGTGACCGGCGCACTGGTGGGCGATGCTACGGTGCGCAGCCTGCTGAGCAGCGTGCGCAACGAGTTGGTCGCCACCCAGGGGGACGGTGGTGTGCGTGTACTGGCCGACCTGGGGATCACCACCAAGCAGGACGGCACGCTGGAGCTGGATTCCACCAAGCTGGACAAGATGGTCAGCGCCAACTTCGAGGATGTCGCCAACCTCTTCGTCGGTGACAAGGGGCTGGCCACTCGACTGACCAACACCCTCAAACCCTATACCGATACTGGCGGTGTTCTGGAGTTGCGCAACAAGGCACTGCAGACCACGCTGCAAAGCGTCGATAAACAGCAGGTCGATCTGAACCGGCGGATCACCTCGCTGCAGGAACGCTTGCTCAAGCAGTTCAACGCGATGGATTCGCTGGTGGGCAGTTTGCAATCCACGGCCAACAGCCTCACCAGCCAGCTCGCCAGCCTGCCGTTCGCCAAGAACTGATCCTGAATCCGCCGTGGCCCGCTGAAGCGTGGCCACGGTGAAAAAATCGCAAACTAGTCTTCAAGCTCCCGCTTCACTGGCCGATACCTTGGTCAGTAAGAGAATTCGCAGCAGGAGCCTGCCATGTACGCCATGAAAGCCATGAAGCAATACCAGCAAGTCAGCCTGGAAGCGCGCGTCGCCGAGAGCTCGCCGCACGGCCTGATCCAGTTGCTCATGCAGGGTGGTCTGGAGCGTCTGGCCCAGGCCCGTGGCGCCGTCGAGCGCGGCCAGCTGGCCGAGCGCGGCGAGCTGATCAGCAAGGCCATCGGCATCGTCGGCGGCCTGCGCGAAGCGCTGAACCCGGAAGCGGGCGGCGAGTTGGCGCTGAACCTTGACCGCCTCTACGCGTACATGACCGAGCGTCTGCTGGAGGCCAACCGCAATGGTGACGCTGCGATCCTCGATGAAGTCTCGGGGCTGCTGCGTGAAGTAAAATCGGGCTGGGACGCGATCGCCGCCTGAAGGAAGGAACAGTCATGAGCCAGGCCATGCTTCAACTCAACGAAACCCGCGCTGCCCTGAGCACCGCCCTGCACAACCAGGACTGGGAAGCCATCGGCGACCTCGACCAGAAGTGCCGTGAGCAGGTCGATGTGGCCATGCAGGATGCCACGCGCGACGAGCAGGCCCTGCGCGAAACCATGGAGCAGTTGCTGGCGCTGTACGCCGACCTGGTCCAGGTCTGCACTGCCCAGCGCACCGCCATCGGCGAAGAGCTGACCGCTGTGCGCCGCTCCAGCCAGGGCGCCAAGGTTTACCAGATGTTCGGCTGATCCGTCCGGATCGGCTTTCTTTCGGCGGTGAGCGGCCAGGTGCCGGTGGCCGCCGCCTACACTTCGAACTACCCTCCAGTTCGATTGCCATGACGGGGATCAACACCCTTCGTCGGGCTACATCAAAAAAAACACGCCATAAATTTGACTCGAGCCACATTTTTGACTTAACTAGTGGCCAAATGCTGGCTAGCACGAGGAATTTGTGCTGTGGCCAGATCGTGTCAGCCGCCGTACGACGGCCTTCAAGCCCGGGATGACAAGCTAAGATGTGGCGCGAAACGAAAATCCTCGTGATCGACGACAACCAGGACCGCTGCCGAGACCTCTCGGTGATCATCAGTTTCCTGGGTGAAGACCAGTTGTCCTGTGGCAGTCGTGACTGGCGCCAGGTCGTCGATCCGCTGCCCAACGGCAGTCGCGACGTACTCTGCGTACTGGTCGGCGCCGTGGAGAGCAAGGGCGGGGCGCTGGAGTTGCTCAAGCAGCTCGCGGCCTGGGATGAATACCTGCCCGTCCTGCTGATGGGCGAGCCGGTGCCCAACGAGTGGCCCGAAGAGCTGCGCCGCCGCGTGCTGGCCAGCCTCGAGATGCCGCCCAGCTACAACAAGCTGCTCGACTCCCTGCACCGCGCCCAGGTCTACCGCGAGATGTACGACCAGGCCCGCGAGCGCGGCCGTCAGCGCGAACCCAACCTGTTCCGCAGCCTGGTGGGCACCAGTCGTGCCATCCAGCAGGTGCGGCAGATGATGCAGCAGGTCGCCGATACCGACGCCAGCGTGCTGATCCTCGGCGAGTCCGGCACCGGCAAGGAAGTGGTCGCGCGCAACCTGCACTATCACTCCAAGCGCCGCGATGCGCCCTTCGTGCCGGTGAACTGCGGCGCGATCCCGGCGGAGCTGCTGGAAAGCGAACTGTTCGGCCACGAGAAGGGCGCCTTCACCGGCGCCATCACCACCCGTGCCGGTCGCTTCGAGCTGGCCAACGGCGGCACCCTGTTCCTCGACGAAATCGGCGACATGCCGCTGCCGATGCAGGTCAAGCTGCTGCGCGTGTTGCAGGAGCGCACCTTCGAGCGCGTGGGCAGCAACAAGACGCAGAACGTGGACGTGCGCATCATCGCCGCGACCCACAAGAACCTCGAGAAGATGATCGAGGACGGCAGCTTCCGCGAAGACCTGTACTACCGCCTCAACGTCTTCCCCATCGAGATGGCCCCGCTGCGTGAGCGCGTGGAGGACATCCCGCTGCTGATGAACGAACTTATCTCGCGCATGGAGCACGAGAAGCGCGGTTCGATCCGCTTCAACTCCGCCGCCATCATGTCGCTCTGCCGTCACGACTGGCCGGGCAACGTGCGCGAGCTGGCCAACCTGGTCGAGCGCCTGGCGATCATGCATCCCTACGGCGTAATCGGCGTGGGCGAGTTGCCGAAGAAGTTCCGCCACGTCGACGACGAGGACGAGCAGCTGGCGACCAGCCTGCGCGAGGAACTGGAAGAACGCGCGGCGATCACTGCCGGCCTGCCGGGCCTCGACTCGCCGGCGATGCTGCCGGCCGAGGGCATCGACCTGAAGGATTACCTGGCCAACCTGGAACAGGGCCTGATCCAGCAGGCGCTGGACGACGCCAGTGGCGTGGTCGCCCGTGCCGCCGAACGCCTGCGTATCCGCCGCACCACCCTGGTGGAGAAAATGCGCAAGTACGGCATGAGCCGCCGCGAAGAGGAAATGGCGGAGGATTGACGCCTCCGTCACACTCGTTTTTCTAAGTCATTGAAATATAACGAGTAAATTTTAGGCACGGGGTTTGCTAAGACTCATCCGACCGACAGATTCACGCCGTCGGACGGATGAGGAAAAACCGCATGATGCCCGTCACCCACCGCCAGACTGAACTCGCTTCCCAGTTGCCTGCAGACCCACTGCAGGTGCCGGTGGAGCAGCAGAGCCGCGCCCATCTGGAGCAGACCTTCGCGCTGTTCAACCAGATGTCCAGCCAGCTCAACCAGTCCTACAGCCTGCTGGAAGCGCGCGTTACCGAGCTGAAGGGCGAGCTGGCCCTGGTCAGCGCGCAGCGCATGCAGGAGCTGGCCGAGAAGGAGCGCCTGGCCAACCGCCTGCAGAGCCTGCTCGATGTGCTGCCTGGCGGCGTCATCGTGATCGATGGCCAGGGTGTCGTGCGCGACGCCAATCCAGTGGCGGTGGCGCTGCTTGGCAAGCCGCTGGTGGGCATGCTCTGGCGCGAGGTGATCTCCCGCAGCTTCGCCCCGCGCGCCGATGACGGCCACGAAGTGTCCCTGCGCGATGGCCGCCGCGTGTCCATCGCCATCCGCCCGCTGAACGGCGAGCCCGGCCAACTGGTGCTGCTCAACGACCTGACGGAAACCCGTCGCCTGCAGGACCAACTGGCCCGCCACGAACGCCTGTCCGCCCTGGGGCGCATGGTCGCTTCCCTGGCCCACCAGATCCGTACCCCGCTGTCCGCCGCCATGCTCTACGCCGGCCACCTGAGTGAAGGCGAGCTGCCGGTCGAACAGCAGCAGCGTTTCGCCGGCCGCATCAAGGAGCGCCTGCACGAGCTGGAAAGCCAGGTGCGCGACATGCTGGTGTTCGCCCGTGGCGAACTGCCGCTGCCGGATCGGCTGGTCCCCAAGCAACTCTTCGCCAGCCTGCGCGCCGCCGCCGAATCCCATGTCGCCGGCCTGAACGTGCGCTGGCAGTGCGACGCTCGCGTGGGCGAACTGCTGTGCAACCGCGACACCCTGGTCGGCACGGTGCTCAACCTGGTGGAAAACGCCATCCAGGCCGCCGGCCGTGACGTACGCCTGAAGGTGCACCTCTACCAGCGCGACAACAGCCTGCGCCTGGCCATCAGCGACAACGGGCCGGGCATGAGCGGCGAAACCCTGGCGCGCCTGGGGGAGCCGTTCTTCACCACCAAGACCACCGGCACCGGCCTCGGCCTGGCCGTGGTGAAAGCCGTCGCCAAGGCCCACCAGGGTGAGCTGCGCCTGCGTTCGCGCCCAGGTTTCGGCACCAGCGCCACCCTGATCCTGCCGCTGATCGTGGCTCAACCCGTCGTCCACGAGGAGTGATTTCCATGGCCGCCAAAGTCCTGCTGGTCGAAGACGACCGCGCCCTTCGTGAAGCCCTCGCCGACACCCTGTCGCTCGGCGGGCATGACTTCGTTGCCGTCGATTGCGCCGAGGCCGCGCTGCCGGCGCTGGAGAAGGACGCCTTCAGCCTGGTGATCAGCGATGTGAACATGCCTGGCATGGACGGGCACCAGTTGCTCGGCCTGATCCGCAAGCGCTACCCGCAACTGCCGGTATTGCTGATGACCGCCTACGGTGCGGTCGACCGCGCCGTGGATGCCATGCGCCAGGGCGCGGCCGATTACCTGGTCAAACCTTTCGAGCCGCGTGCCTTGCTGGAGCTGGTCGCCCGCCATGCATTGGGCGCCGTCCCTGCCAGTGGCGGCGAGGGCCCGGTGGCCCTGGAGCCGGCCAGCCAGCAACTGCTGGAGCTGGCCGCCCGCGTCGCCCGCAGCGATTCCACCGTGCTGATTTCCGGCGAGTCCGGCACTGGCAAGGAAGTCCTGGCGCAGTACATCCACCAGCAGTCACCTCGCGTCGGCAAACCCTTCGTCGCCATCAACTGTGCGGCGATCCCGGACAACATGCTCGAGGCCACCCTGTTCGGCCACGAGAAGGGCGCCTTCACCGGTGCCATCGCCGCCCAGCCAGGCAAGTTCGAACTGGCCGACGGCGGCACCCTCCTGCTCGACGAAATCTCCGAGATGCCGCTGGCCTTGCAGGCCAAGTTGCTGCGGGTGCTGCAGGAGCGGGAGGTGGAGCGCGTCGGAGCGCGCAAACCGATCAGCCTGGATATTCGCGTGCTCGCCACCACCAACCGCGACCTGCTCGGCGAAGTCGCCGCCGGCCGTTTCCGCGAAGACCTCTACTATCGCCTGTCGGTTTTCCCGCTGGCCTGGCGGCCGCTGCGCGAGCGTCCCGCCGACATCCTGCCGCTGGCCGAACGCCTGCTGGCCAAGTACGCGCGCAAGATGAATCATGCGCCGGTGAGCCTGGCCGACGACGCCCGCGCCGCTTTGCTGACGCACCCCTGGCCGGGCAACGTGCGTGAGCTGGACAACGCCATCCAGCGTTCGCTGATCCTGCAGCAGGGCGGCCAGATCCAGGCCGCCGACCTGTGCCTGAGCGCGCCTATCGGCCTGGCCCCGCGCCCGCTGCTGGCGGCGGTGCCGACTTCGTTGGCGGCGCAGCCTCCGGCCAGCGTCGACATTCCGTCACCGGTCTCCGCTGAGGCCGGGCAACTGGGCGAAGACCTCAAGCGCCGCGAGTTCCAGATGATCATCGACACCTTGCGCAGCGAGCGCGGCCGCCGCAAGGAAGCCGCCGAACGCCTGGGCATCAGCCCGCGCACCCTGCGCTACAAGCTCGCGCAGATGCGCGATGCGGGGATGGATGTGGAGGCGTATCTGTACGCCAGTTGATGGTTTGACGGGTTCCCCTCTTGGCCCGCCGTTGTGCGGGCTTTTTCTTGGTGGGGACTCGGTGGTTTCTGCGGCTGAAAAAAGTCCTCGTCCGGCAGATGCCGATGGCGGGATGCAGGACTGTTTCCCTGGTGATCGATCAGGGAGTGAGTCATGGACGAGGTGGAGTTCGCGCGACAGTTGCGGCGACGGCAAACCGACGCTGAGCGCAGGATTTGGGGGTATCTGCGGGACCGGAGGTTTCTCGGATTGAAGTTTCGGCGGCAGGTGCCCTGTGGTGTCTACGTGCTGGATTTCTACTGTCATGAGCTGCGGTTGGCCGTCGAGCTCGATGGCGGGCAGCATCTGGAGTCCGCCCACGACGCTGAGCGGGATGCTTGGCTAGTGAGACAGGGGATTCGGGTGGTCCGATTCTGGAATCACGATGTTCTCTTCAGAATTGATGTTGTGCTCGAAGCGCTCCGCTTGGAGGTCGAGCCCGGAGTGAGGTAATTGCCCTCACCCCAACCCTCTCCCGGAGGGAGAGGGGGCTGTCCTCTGCCAGTTGTATATCTGGCGCTTTTCCTGATGCTGCGAGGCGTCCGGTTGAATGCCGCTATTACCACTCGCGCCGATCTGCCCCCTCTCCCCCTGGGAGAGGGTTGGGGTGAGGGAGGGCGGCTTGCGCCGATGTCCCAAGCCTCTTACTGCGGAGTATCCGGCGGGTTGCCGTTCTCATCCGCTGTGCCGATCTGCCCCCTCTCCCCCTGGGAGAGGGTTGGGGTGAGGGAGGGCGGCTTGCGCCGATATCCCAAGCCTCTTACTGCGAAGTCTCCGGCGGGTTGCCGTTCTCATCTGCCGCGTCGATCTGCCCCCTCTCCCCCTGGGAGAGGGTTGGGGTGAGGGGGGGCGGCTTGCGCCGATATCCCAAGCCTCTTACTGCGAAGTCTCCGGCGGGGTGCCGTTCTCATCCGTCGCGCCGATCTGCCCCCTCTCCCCCTGGGAGAGGGTTGGGGTGAGGGCGGGCGGCTTGCTCCGATATTCCAAGTTGCCTACTGCTGTTCCGCTCCAGAATCATCCTGCGCATTTTCCCACTCTCCGAAAACCTGGCACCCAAGTTGCAATCACCTTTGCAAAGCGCCGCGCAGTGTCAAAAAACCGCGGCCAGTCGGAGGGGTAAGTGATGAGTCAGGGTGTCGAGTTCAATCGTCTGTTGTTGGAAATGCGCTCCATGCAAATGGAGGCCATGGCCAAGGCGAAGACCCAGGCCGCGCCGGTTGAGCCGGGTGCGCCGAGCTTCTCGCAGTTGCTCGGGCAGGCGGTGGACAAGGTGAACGGTACCCAACAGGTCGCCTCCGACATGGCGTCCGCTTTCGAGATGGGGCAGGGCGGTGTCGATCTCACCGAGGTGATGATCGCCTCGCAGAAGGCCAGTGTTTCTTTCCAGGCGATGACCCAGGTACGCAACAAGCTCGTGCAGGCGTACCAGGACATCATGCAGATGCCGGTTTGAGCGGCGAGGATCGTAGGTAATGTCCCAATCCTCCGTTGTTGACAGCCAGGTGCCGGCCAAGGTCGGTGCCGACGCGCCGAAAAAGCCGCTGCTGGGCCTGACGTTTCTCGAGAACCTCGCGGACATGCCGGTGCTGCGCCAGGTCGGCCTGCTGGTCGGCCTCGCCGCGAGCATCGCCATCGGTTTCGGCATGGTCCTGTGGTCGCAGCAGCCGGACTACAAGCCGCTGTACGGCAGCCTCAATGGCGTCGATGCGAACAAGGTGGTCGAGGCGCTGTCCGCTGCCGACATCGGCTACAAGATCGAACCCAACTCCGGCGCGCTGCTGGTGAAGGCCGACGACCTCGGCCGTGCGCGCATGAAGGTCGCTGGCGCCGGCCTGGCGCCGACCGACAGCAACGTCGGCTTCGAGATCCTCGACAAGGAGCAGGCGCTGGGCACCAGCCAGTTCATGGAAGCGACCAATTACCGTCGCGGCCTGGAAGGCGAGCTGGCGCGCACCGTCTCCAGCCTGAACAACGTCAAGGGCGCCCGTGTGCACCTGGCGATCCCCAAGAGCTCGGTGTTCGTCCGTGACGACCGTAAGCCCAGCGCCTCGGTGCTGGTCGAGCTGTACCCGGGCCGCAGCCTGGAGCCGAGCCAGGTACTGGCCATCGTCAACCTGGTCGCTACCAGTGTGCCGGAGCTGGACAAATCCCAGGTCACCGTGGTCGACCAGAAGGGCAATCTGCTCTCCGATCAGCAGGAGCTCTCCGAGCTGACCATGGCCGGCAAGCAGTTTGACTTCACCCGCCGCATGGAAACCAACTTCACCCAGCGCGTGCACAGCATCCTCGCGCCGGTGCTGGGTAACGGCCGCTACAAGGCCGAGGTGTCCGCCGACGTCGATTTCAGCGCGGTGGAATCGACGTCCGAATCGTTCAACCCGGACCAGCCGGCCCTGCGCAGTGAGCAGAGCAACAACGAGGAACGGCAGAACAGCAACGGCCCGCAGGGCGTGCCGGGAGCGCTGTCGAACCAGCCGCCCGCGCCGGCCAGCGCGCCGCAGAGCGCCACTGGCAGCGCCCCGTCCGACTACGTCGCGCCGGGCCAGCCGCTGAAGGACGCCAACGGCCAGCCGATCATCGACCCGAAGACCGGCAAGCCCGAACTGGCGCCGTACCCGACCGACAAGCGCGCGCAGAACACCCGCAACTACGAGCTGGATCGCTCGGTGAGCTACACCAAGCAGCAACAGGGTCGCCTGCGCCGGCTTTCCGTCGCGGTGGTGCTGGATGACCGCATGATCGCCGACCCGAAGACGGGCGAGGTCAGCCACCAGCCGTGGACCGCCGACGAGCTGGGCCGCTTCACTCGCCTGGTGCAGGACGCGGTAGGCTATGACGCCAGCCGTGGCGACAGCGTCAGTGTGATCAACGCGCCGTTCGCCCCGGAGCTGGGTGAGGAAATCGCTGCGCCACCGTTCTACTCGCAGCCCTGGTTCTGGGACGTGATCAAGCAGGTGCTGGGCATCGTCTTCATCCTGGTGCTGGTGCTGGGCGTGCTGCGCCCCGTGTTGAACAACCTGTCGGGCAACAAGAGCAAGGCCCTGGTGGCCGGTGGCGCGGCAGGCGAGGGCGGCCTGGGCGAGTTGGGCGGCCTGGATGGCGAGCTGTCGGAAGACCGCGTGAGCCTCGGCGGCCCGGCCAGTATCCTGCTGCCCAGCCCCACCGAGGGGTACGATGCACAATTGAATGCGATCAAGACACTGGTCGCCCAGGACCCGGGGCGCGTTGCCCAGGTAGTGAAGGACTGGATCAATTCCGATGAGTGAAGCCCGCATGAGCGCCAAACTGAACAAGGTCGACAAGGCCGCCATCCTCCTGCTCTCCCTGGGTGAGACCGATGCCGCGCAGGTGCTGCGCCACATGGGCCCTAAGGAAGTGCAGAAGGTCGGCGTGGCCATGGCGCAGATGCGCAACGTGCACCGCGAGCAGGTCGAACAGGTGATGGGCGAGTTCGTCGAGATCGTCGGCGACCAGACCAGCCTGGGCGTGGGCGCCGACAGTTACATCCGCAAGATGCTCACCCAGGCCCTGGGCGAGGACAAGGCGAACAACCTCATCGACCGCATTCTGCTGGGCGGCAACACCAGCGGCCTGGACAGCCTGAAGTGGATGGAGCCGCGCGCCGTAGCCGACGTGATCCGTTACGAGCACCCGCAGATCCAGGCCATCGTGGTCGCCTACCTCGACCCGGACCAGGCCGGTGAAGTGCTCAGTCACTTCGACCACAAGGTGCGCCTGGACATCATCCTGCGCGTGTCCTCGCTGAACACCGTGCAGCCCTCCGCGCTCAAGGAACTGAACCTGATCCTGGAGAAGCAGTTCGCCGGCAACGCCAACTCCACCCGCACCACCATGGGCGGCGTGAAGCGCGCGGCGGACATCATGAACTACCTCGACAGCTCGGTCGAAGGCGCGCTGATGGACGCCATCCGCGACGTCGATGAAGACCTGTCGGGCCAGATCGAAGACCTGATGTTCGTCTTCGACAACCTCGCCGACGTCGATGACCGTGGCATCCAGGCGCTGCTGCGCGAGATCTCCTCGGACGTGCTGGTGCTGGCGCTCAAGGGCTCGGACGAGGCGATCCGCGAGAAGATCTTCCGCAACATGTCCAAGCGTGCCGCCGAGTTGCTGCGCGACGACCTGGAGGCCAAGGGCCCGGTACGGGTCAGCGAAGTGGAAGGTGCGCAGAAGGAAATCCTCACCATTGCCCGTCGTATGGCGGACTCCGGCGAAATCGTGCTGGGTGGCAAGGGCGGCGAGGAGATGATCTGACGTGGTACCGCCGGCCAGAGATGAAGACAAGCTCAGCGAACTGATCCGCGCACGCGACGTGGCGGGCTTCGACCGTTGGTCGCTGCCCAGCTTCGACCCCGTGCGACCAGTCCCGGAGCCCGAGCCTGAACCCGAGCCGGTGGCCGAGGAGCCGCCGCAGATCGAGGAGGTGCCGGAGGAAGAGGTCAAGCCGCTGACGCTGGACGAACTCGAGGCCATCCGCCAGGAGGCTTACAACGAGGGCTTTTCCACCGGCGAGAAGGACGGCTTCCACGCAGGCCAGTTGAAGGCGCGACAGGAAGCTGACGCGGCGCTGCAACCGCGCCTGCAGAATCTCGAAACCCTGATGTCGCACCTGCTCGAGCCCATCGCCGAGCAGGACCAGATGCTCGAGCAGGGCATGCTCAACCTGGTGACCCACGTGGTGCGCCAGGTGGTGCAGCGTGAGCTGGCCACCGATTCCAGCCAGATCCGCCTGGTGCTGCGCGAGGCGCTCAAGCTGCTGCCCATGGGCGCCAGCAACATCCGCATCCAGGTCAACCCGCAGGACTTCGAGTTGGTGAAGGCCCTGCGCGACCGGCACGAGGAAAGCTGGAAAATCATCGAGGACGACGGTCTGCTGCCCGGCGGCTGCCGTATCGAAACCGAACACTCGCGCATCGACGCCACTGTCGAGACGCGTCTGGCCCAGGCGGTGAAGCAACTCTTCGAGCAGCAGCGCGACCAGGCGACCCACGCGCTGGAGCCGGACATGCAAGTGGACTTCGACAGCGGCGAGAGCGCTCCCGATGCGCCTTGACCGCGTCAGCTTCGCCCGCCGCCTGCAAGGTTACAGCGACGCGGTGAGCCTGCCGGCGCAGCCGGTGGTGGAGGGCCGCCTGCTGCGCATGGTCGGCCTGACGCTGGAAGCCGAAGGCCTGCAGGCCGCCGTCGGCAGCCGCTGCCAGGTGATCAACGACGGCGGCTATCACCCGGTGCAGGTGGAAGCCGAGGTCATGGGGTTCTCCGGCAGCAAGATCTACCTGATGCCGGTGGGCAGCCTGGTCGGCATCGCCCCCGGCGCCCGCGTGGTGCCGCTGCCGGATTCCGGCCGCCTGCCCATGGGCATGTCCATGCTCGGTCGCGTGCTCGACGGCGTCGGCCGCGCGCTGGATGGCAAGGGCGGCATGCGCGCCGAGGACTGGGTGCCGATGGACGGCCCGATCATCAACCCGCTGGCGCGCGACCCGATCCATGAGCCGATGGACGTCGGCATCCGCTCGATCAACTCCCTGCTCACTGTCGGCCGTGGCCAGCGTCTGGGCCTGTTCGCCGGTACCGGCGTCGGTAAATCGGTGCTGCTGGGCATGATGACCCGCTTCACCAAGGCCGACATCATCGTGGTCGGGCTGATCGGCGAACGGGGCCGCGAGGTGAAGGAATTCATCGAGCACATCCTCGGCGAGGAAGGCCTCAAGCGTTCCGTGGTCGTCGCCTCGCCAGCGGACGACGCGCCGCTGATGCGCCTGCGCGCCGCGCAGTACTGCACGCGCATCGCCGAGTACTTCCGCGACAAGGGCAAGAACGTCCTGCTGCTGATGGACTCGCTGACCCGCTACGCCCAGGCCCAGCGTGAAATCGCCCTGGCCATCGGCGAGCCGCCGGCGACCAAGGGCTATCCGCCGTCGGTGTTCGCCAAGCTGCCGCGTCTGGTCGAGCGTGCCGGCAACGGCGAGAAGGGCGGCGGTTCGATCACCGCTTTCTACACCGTGCTCAGCGAAGGCGACGACCAGCAGGACCCGATCGCCGACGCCGCGCGGGGTGTGCTCGACGGCCACTTCGTGCTGTCGCGCCGGCTGGCCGAGGAAGGTCATTACCCGGCCATCGACATCGAAGCTTCCATCAGCCGGGTGATGCCCCAGGTCACTACGCCCGAACACCTGCGCGACGCCCAGCGCTTCAAGCAACTGTGGTCGCGCTACCAGCAGAGCCGCGACCTGATCAGCGTCGGCGCTTACGTGGCCGGCGGTGATCCGGAAACCGACCTGGCCATCCAGCGCTTCCCGATCATGCGCCAGTTCCTCCGCCAGGCCCTGGACGAAAGCCAGAACCTCGACGACAGCCGCCTGCTGCTGGATGCCGTCGTCAGCGGCAAGGCCGGCTGATGACAGATGCACGCTCTCGTAGGATGGGTGGAGCTTGCGATACCCATCGTCTTTCAGCTCGTGGCGAGTTGCAGCATGGGTATCGCTCCGCTCCACCCATCCTACGGTTTGCAGTGAGCCTATGAACCGCCGCGCCGAACGCCTCGCCCCGGTGGTGGAGATGGCGCTCAAGGCCGAGCGCGAAACCGCGCGCCAGCTCGGCCAGGTGCAGGGCCAGTTGCAGCAGGCGCAGCGCAAGCTCGCCGAGCTGGAACGCTACCGCTTCGACTACCAGCAGCAGTGGATCCGCAACGGCCAGCAGGGCGTCAGCGGCCAGTGGCTGATCAACTACCAGCGCTTCCTGTCGCAGCTCGAAGGCGCGGTGGAGCAGCAGAACCGCGCGGTGGACTGGCACCAGGGCATTGTCGACAAGGCGCGTGCCGCCTGGCAGGAGAAGTACACCCGCCTGGAAGGACTGCGCAAACTGGTGGAGCGTTACCGCGAGGAAGCACGACTGGCCGCCGACAAGTACGAGCAGAAGCAGCTCGACGAGTTCGCCCAGCGCCTGAGGCCTTCGGCGGATTGACCGGCGGATGGCCGTGCTAGGCTCCAGTCTGAGCTCTGACCGGACCCCCTCCATGCCGCTTCCACCCCCGCGCCCCGCCGATTTCCAGCACCTGCTACGCCTGTGGGAACTGATCCCCGAGGGCGAGCCCATCATTACCCATTCCAGCCATCTGCTGCCTGTCCGCTGGCAGGGCCGCGCGGCGATGATCAAGGTCGCGCTCGACGTGGACGAGCAGGGTGGTGCGCAGGTGATGCGCTGGTGGGGTGGCGAGGGCGCCGCGCAGGTGTTCGCCCACGAGCGCGATGCGATCCTGATGGAGCGCGCCGAGGGCAAGCGCTCGCTGATGCACATGGCGCTGCACGGCGAGGACGACCAGGCCAGCCGCATTGTCTGCGACGTGGTACAGCGCCTGCACCGGCCGCGGGATGCGCCGCCGCCGGAGCTGCTCGGCCTGCGTCCGTGGTTTCGTGACCTTGCTCCCGCCGCCACGCGCTACGGTGGCCTGTTCCCGCGTTGCCTGGAAACCGCCGAGGCGCTGCTGGCCAGCGAGCATGATCACGCCGTGCTGCACGGCGACGTGCACCACGACAACATCCTCGATTTCGGCCCGCGCGGCTGGTTGGCGATCGACCCCAAGCGCCTCCATGGCGAGCGGCTGTTCGACTACGCCAACCTGCTGTGCAACCCGGATCTGCCGACCTCCCGCGAGCGGGCGCGTTTCCTCCGCCAACTGGATGTGATCGTCGAGCACGCCAGCGTTGACCGGCGCCGCCTGCTGGAGTGGGTGCTGGCTTTTGCCGGCCTCTCCGCCGCGTGGTTCCTCGACGACGGCATGGTTGCCGACAGCGACCTGAGCGTGGCGCACCTGGCCGCGGCCGAGCTGGACCGCAGCGCATGCTGCGCCTGAACCGCGCCCTGCTGCAGGCACATCCGCGCCTGATCAGCGCTTGTGTGGTCGGTGTGGTGGTGGCGCTGGCCTGCTACAAACTCACGCCCATGACCCGCGTCCTGCTGGGCTGGAACTGCATGGCCTGGCTCTATGTATTGCTGATCGGTTGGCTGGCCTTGCGCGCGGCACCGTCGGAAGTGCGCCGTCTGGCCGAGATCGAGGACGAGAATGCCGAGGCGGTGCTGGTGCTGGTTACCGTCGCCGCAGTGGCCAGCCTGGTCGCCATCGTCTTCGAGCTGGCCACCGCCGGGCAGGCCAACGGTAGCGAGAAGCTCGCCCGCTATGCCTTCACCGCCAGCACCGTGCTCGGCTCCTGGTTCCTCATCGGCATCACCTTCACCATGCACTACGCCCGCCAGTTCTACTCGGCCGACGCGGCGCAGCCGGTGCTGCGTTTTCCCGAGGGTGAGCAGAACCCGGACTACTGGGACTTCCTCTACTTCTCCTTCACCCTCAGCGTGGCGGTGCAGACCTCCGACGTGGTGGTTGCCTCGCGTGCCATGCGCAAAGTGGTGCTGGCGCATTCGGTGATCGGCTTCCTGTTCAACACCGCGATCCTCGGGCTGGCGATCAACATGGGCGCGGGGTTGATCGGCTAGCCGGACTGATCAGGGCTGGAGCGTCTCGACCGCCAGACGCAGCGCCAGCACAACAAACGCGAGGGTGAAGCTCCAGCGGATCAGCCTCATCACCGCCGGGCGCCCAATCACGTAGTCGCGCACCCAGGACGCCAGCAGCCCATAGCCGATGAACACGACGAAGGTCATCAGCGCGAACACCAGGCCCAGCATCAGGAACAGCGCCTTGGCGTCCTCGTTGCCGGGCGGCACGAACTGCGGCAGGAAAGCCAGGAAGAACAGCCCCAGCTTGGGGTTGAGCAGGTTCAGCCAGAGTCCGTTGCCCACCAGTTGCGCCGTGCTGCGCGGGTGGCTGGCTGAATCCAGCGCTAGCGCGCCGCTGCCGCGAAACACCTGCCAGGCGATGAACAGCAGGTAGGCGGTGCCCAGCAGTTTGATGGCCTGGAAGCTGGTCGCGCTGGCCTGCAGGATCAGCGACAGGCCGAAGGTGGCGAGCAGCAGTTGCGGCAGCATGCCCAGCGTGCAGCCCAGCGCCGCGAGGGTCGCCGAGCGGGCGCCAAGGCCGAGGCCGACAGCCAGGGTGTAGAGCACGCCGGTGCCGGGCAGTAAAACGACGACGAACGCCGTCAGCAGGAATTCTGCGTTCATTCCCGTGGGTTTCCTCTGTTGGCGGGGAAAGGCCGTGTGGCCTGTGGGCTCAGGGGGCGTGTGGTGGATGCTTGAGCGAAGTGCGCCATTGCCCCGGTGTCAGCCCTAGCTGGCGGGCGAACGCGCGGGTCATGTGGGGCTGATCGGCGAAGCCGGCGAGCAGAGCGGCTTCGGCCAGCGTGTGGCCAGCGCCGATGGCCTTGTGGGCCTGCCGCACGCGGTGCTGCAGGAGGTAGGCATGGGGCGTGGTGCCTAGCTCGCGGCGGAAGCGGCGCAAGGCCGCGTAGGTTGTCAGTCCGGCGATATCGGCCAGCTCCGCCAGCGTGGGGGCGTTGCGCGGGTCGTCGTGAATCCGTTCGAGCATGCGCACCACGCTGCGGGAGGGCAGGGTCGCCACGCTCGTGTCGAAGCGCGGGTCAAGCAGTTCGCCGAACAGGTCGAGCAGGCCTTCAGTGGCTTCATCTGCGGAGGCTTCCGGCAGGTGCTGCAACACGCTGGCGATGCGCCGGGCAAGTCGCGGGTCAGCGAGGGAAGGCAGGGAGAACTCCCGGCCAGCCATTTCGTCGCCGGCCAGTCGAGCGATCACCGTCGGCTCGACGTACAGCATCCACCAGCGACGCGGAGCGCCGCGCAGGGGAATGCCGTCGTGCAGTTCGTTGGGGCTGACGGTGATGATGTCGCACGGCCCGGCCTCGACCTGGCCGCGGCCGCTCCACGAGCGGTGGCCGCCTTCGAGCATCAAGCCGATGCCGTATTCGTCGTGGGCGTGTCGCGGGAAGCTGCGCTGCGTGAGGATCTCGACGGTACGCAGGCCGGGCAGGGCGGCGGTAGTGCAGTTCACTCGGTGCAGCATCGGGGCGGGCCTGCGAGGGCGGGAAGGTGATTGGCAGAGTAGTCCTTCGCGCGCTGACGATCTTGAATGAAATTGACTTCTTGGCGCCGGGAGCTTTCGGCGCGCGGTCTCGCCCTCACCCCAGCCCTCTCCCAGGGGGAGAGGGGGCCGTTCGGAGTGTGCGGGGAAGTCGACGTCAGTCGGAAATGCTGACGCAGGGAGAGCGGCGAACTTACCCCAGGCAGCGGTCTGCCCCCTCTCCCTCCGGGAGATGGCTGGGGTGAGGGGATTCGGGAGTCCGCAGCATACGTAGCCTCAGAAAAACGGCCGCGACGCCTTGAGCATGAACGCCGAGTCGCAATAGGCGTTGTGCCCGGAGTAGGCGCTGCAATCGCCACCCGTGAGGCTGCTGCCGCTGTAGGAGAAGTTCAGGTCGATACCGTTCCACGGCCGACTGAAGTTCAGCGACCAGTCGCCGAAGCCGTTGACGCTGCCGCCACTGTTCAGGCTCACGGGGGAAGCGAGACTGTAGGTGGAATACTTGAAGGTCACGTCGAAGCCGAGGTCCTGCTGCACGCCCAGGTCGGTGAACAGCGTGGTGGTGCTGCGCCCGGCCTGGGCGCTGTAGGCTGCGCCGAGGCGGCTGCCGAACACCGAGAGGCCGCCGTACAGGGCCTGGCTGTCGTAGTCGGGCTGTTCCGGGCGGCTGTAGCGCAGGGTGCCCACTTCGTAGCCCAGCTTGCCGTCGCCCAGTGGCTGCTTGAAACCGGCGTAGCTGTCGATCTCCAGTGGTTTTTCCTGTTCCAGGTTCGACGTCCAACTGCCGACATACCACCCGCTGTCGTGGGTGATGTCGAGGCCGCCCTGGGCGCTGTTGGCCTGCCCCGGCTGGACCAGCCCCTGGGCCATGCTGCGGGTTGGCGAGTTGGCGAACCTGAGTTCGAAATCGCCCAGCTCGCGCTGCATCACCTGGGCAGCCGCGTACGGCGCCGCGCAAAACACGCAGGCCGCGATGAGAATGGACTTGTACATGCTCCTCCCTTCTTGCCTGGCGCGACCCGCTGCGGGTGTCCAACGAACCCCGAGCCCCGAATCGCGTGGATCAAGGTTACGGCATTTGCCTGGCCTGTGCGGTCCGGTAGTCCATTTCAGGTCATTCGTACGTTGTCGGATAATTCCCTCGCCTTTTGCGGGTGAATTTCCTTCAGATGTCGAGGTTGCCGCTGTCATCGCTAACTGCTACATCTTCAAGTTCGTGCGCGACCATCGATCGATAAGGAGAATCCCATGGCCATCACTTCCGTTCCTTCTGCTGACGGGCAGGAGCTCACCATCGTGGTCCAGGGACGTTTCGACTTCGGCGCACACCAGGAATTCCGCGACGCCTACGAGCGCGTCGAGACCACGCCCAAGCGCTACGTGGTGGACCTCAAGGGCGCCACCTACCTCGACAGCTCGGCGCTGGGCATGCTCCTGCTGCTGCGCGACCATGCCGGCGGCGAGAGCGCGCAGATCAGCCTGGCGCACTGCAACCCGGACGTGCGCAAGGTGCTGGCGATCTCCAACTTCGAGCAGTTGTTCAAGATCAACTGACGCGCTACGCCCCGCAATGGCAACGGCCATGTCCGAACTTCTCACCGTCCTGATCGCCGACGACAACGCCGCCGATCGCCTGCTGTTGTCGACCATCGTCAGCCGCCAGGGGCACCGCGTGCTGACCGCCGCCAACGGCCTGGAAGCGCTGGCATTGTTCGCCCAGGAACGCCCGCAGCTGGTGCTGATGGATGCGTTGATGCCGGTGATGGACGGCTTCGAGGCGGCCCGGCGGATTCGCCGGCAGGCCGGCGAGGAGCTGGTGCCGATCATCTTCCTCACCTCGCTGAGCGAGCCCGAGGCGCTGGTGCAGAGCCTGGAGGCGGGCGGCGACGACTTCCTGTCCAAACCCTACAACCGCGTCATCCTCGAAGCCAAGATCCGCGCCATGGGTCGCCTGCATCATCTGCAGCGGATGGTGCTGGAGCAGCGCGACCTGATCGCCCGGCACAACGAACACCTGCTCAACGAGCAGCGGGTGGCCAAGGCGGTGTTCGACAAGGTGGCGCACTCGGGTTGCCTGAGCGCGGCGAATATTCGCTACCTGCAATCGCCCTTCGCATTGTTCAACGGCGACCTGCTGCTGGCGGCGTTCAAGCCCTCGGGGGGCATGCATGTGCTGCTCGGCGACTTCACCGGCCACGGCTTGCCGGCGGCCATTGGCGCCATGCCGCTGGCCGAGGTGTTCTATGGCATGACCGCCAAGGGCTACCCAATGGCGGACATCCTTCGCGAGATGAACGCCAAGCTCAAACGCATTCTCCCGGTGGGGGTGTTCTGCTGCGCCGCGGTGCTCAACCTGAGCTTCCAGCGCGGCCTGGTGGAGGTATGGAACGGCGGCCTGCCCAATGGCTATCTGCACCGCCAGGGCAGCAGCGAATTGCAGCCGCTGGTGTCGCGCCACCTGCCGCTGGGGATTCTCGACCCCACGGCCTTCAGCGACCACTTCGAGATCTACGCGATGGAGGAGGGCGACCGTGTGTTCCTCTTCTCCGACGGCGTGCTGGAAGCGCGCAATGCCACAGGCGAGGCTTTCGGCGAGGAGCGCCTGCGCCAGGTGTACGCCGAGGGCCTCGCACCGTCACGCCTGTTCGACGGCATCCAGGCGGCGGTGTCGCGCTTTCGCGGTGAGGCCCAGGACGATGTCAGCATGCTGGAGATCGCACTGGTCCCCGAGGACTCGCTGCAGCGTCCGCCGCTGGCGTTCTCCGACAATGGTCTGAGCAGCCCGCTGGACTGGTCCGCCAGTTTCGAATTCCGTGCGCCGACGCTGCGCCACTTCAATCCGCTGCCCTTCCTGCTGCAACTGCTGATGGAAGTGCAGGACCTGCGCCCGCGCGGCGGTGCGCTCTACAGCGTGCTCGCCGAGCTGTACTCCAACGCCCTGGAGCACGGTGTGATGGGCCTGGACTCCACGCTCAAGTGCGACTCCGCCGGTTTCGCCCGTTACTACCATGAGCGCACCAAGCGCCTTGCCACGCTGCGCGACGGCTTCGTGCGCTTCCATCTCGACCTCGCGCCCCACGGCGATGGCGGGAGGCTGCTGGTGCGGGTGGAGGACAGCGGCGACGGCTTCGACGTGGGCGCGGTGCTGGCTTCGCAGAAGGCCGCTGGCAGCCTCTGTGGGCGCGGGCTGACGCTGGTTCGGCAACTGGCTGACCGCTGTCAATGGTCGGGCGATGGCAAGGCGGTCTCCGTGGAGTTCTTCTGGTCGGCTCAGGCATAATCGGGGCCTTCTTGTCCCCCTGAACTTGTTCAGAGTCTCGCCGAGCCCGGGCCAGCGCAGGCAGATTATGAATAGGTTCTGAAGGGTGGCGAGCCATCCTTCAGGGAGTGCCCCATGTCCGAGCCGCATCTCGATGGCGTCGTGCTGAGCAATTTGCTGTCGATCATGGAAGACGAGTACCCGCTCCTGGTAGAGACCTTCCTCGGTGACTCCGAGGAGCGCCTGCGCAGCATCCGCGAGGCTTTCGCCGCCAGCGATGCACCGACCCTGCGCCACGCTGCGCACAGCTTCAAGGGCAGTTGCGGCAACATGGGCGCGGCGGTGCTGAGCAGCCTGTGCAAGCGCCTGGAGGAAGCCGCGCGACACAACGACCTGGCCACTGCCGAGGGCCTGATCGCCAAGGTCGAGCACGAGTTCGGCATCGTTCGCACCCTGCTGCTGCCGGGTCGCCCCTGACCTATTTCGAGTTGGCCCGCCCCTTGCTATCTCCGTGTTGGATATTCACCTCAACGGAGCACTCCGATGGCTGTCGCCCCGGATATTTTATTGACGCCCACGCCTGACTCCAGGCCCAAGGCGGCGGTGCCGCAAAAGTCGGCTAACGCCAGCAACGACAGGGGCTCCAGCTTCGCCGACGTCTATGCCCAGGAGCAGCGTCCGGCCGCCAGCGAGCGCCCGGACAAGGCGGCCAAGCCCAAGACCGAGAAGCCCAGGGACAACCCCGACAAGAGCGCCAAGGCCAGCGATTCCAAGGACGCCACTGCCGCCGACAAACCAGCGGTTGCCGAAGACGGCAAGGCCTTGCCGGCCGACGCTGCCAACAACGGTGACGAAGGCAAGGTGGCCGAAGGTGACGAGAAACCCGAGGCGACTCTCGATCCGCTGCTGATGCTCGGCATGACCGGCCAACTGCCGGCCACCGAAGCGCCGCCGCTGGTGATCAGCAGTGGTATCGGCCAGCAGACCGCAGCCAGCACCGATGGTGACCTGGAGAAGCTCAATGGTTTGCCCGGCGTGAGCATGGCCCTCGGCCAGGGCGCCCAGGACCAGGCGCAACAGGCTCAGCAGACTCAGGTCTCTGGTGAGCTGGCGACCAAGGCGGCAGACACGCCGGCGGATGGCAAGGCCAAGCTGGACCTCTCCGCCGCCCTGGCCGCGCTGAACCCGGATGCCACGGCCAAGAGCGCCGAAGGCAAGTTGGCGGAAGGGGCGCTGCAGGCCGCTGGCGACCTGAGCCAGCAGTTGCCGGAACTGCAAATGGAGACAAAGCCTGAAGCGCCGCGCAATGATTCCTTTACCGCGCGCCTGGACTCCCTGACCCAGGCGCTGAACACGCCGCAGGCGATGACCAACCGCCCGGTGAACCCGCTGGTGCCTGGGCAGCCGGTGTCGGTGCAACAGAATGGCTGGACCGACCAGGTGGTGGATCGGGTGATGTGGATGTCGTCGCAGAACCTCAAGTCCGCCGAGATCCAGATGGACCCGGCGGACCTCGGCCGTCTGGAAGTACGCATCCACATGAGCGCCGACCAGACCCAGGTGAACTTCGTCAGCGCCAACGCCAATGTCCGCGAAGCGCTGGACAGCCAGCAGCACCGCCTGCGCGAGATGTTCAACCAGCAGGGCATGGGGCAACTGGACGTCAACGTCTCCGATCAGTCGGGTCGTGGCTGGCAGCAGCAACAGAGCGGCGACGAGCGTGGCGGTTCGCGGCGCGTGGCCGGCTCTGACGGCGATGACGAGCCGATGATCAGCGGCGTGTCCGAGATCCGCGCGCAATCGGCAGCGCAGGGCAGGGGATTGGTGGATTACTACGCGTGATTCACCGGTACTTCTGTGGGTGTCCTGGAGCACCCACTCCCTAACCCTGGCTGCGCGCCCGCTCCGAGGGGAGAGGGCTGGGGAGAAGGTGTAAGCCCGAGCGCCAGGTTCACCCCGTTCGCGAGCAAGCTCGCTCCTACGAAGAGCGGTCACGTCGGCCTGGCTGTAGGAGCGAGCTAGCTCGCGAACCGCCTCAACAGCGGTTCTATCCGGCGCTAGAGGGGCCTGTTCAGTGTCAAGCGAAACGCCGTGCCAGCCGGCAGCGCCGGTCTGCTCCCTCTCCCTTCAGGGAGAGGGCTGGGGAGAGGGTGTAAACCCGAGCGCCAGGTTCAACTCGTTCGCGAGCGAGCTCGCTCCTACGAAGAGCGGTCACGTCGGCCTGGCTGTAGGAGCGAGCTTGCTCGCGAACCGCCTCAACACCGGTTCTATCCGGCGCTAGAGGGGCCTGTTCAGTGTCAAGCGAAACGCCGTGCCAGCCGGCAGCGCCGGTCTGCTCCCTCTCCCTTCAGGGAGAGGGCTGGGGAGAGGGTGTAAGCCCGAGCGCCAGGTTCAACTCGTTCGCGAGCGAGCTCGCTCCTACGAAGAGCGGTCACGTCGCCTGGCTGTAGGAGCGAGCTTGCTCGCGAACCGCCTCAACACCGGTTCTATCCGGCGCTGAGGAAAATTCTTACTCCTCCCCGTGACATCCGCCTTCTAGTCTGTAATATCCGCGGCTGCGCCAGCAGGACATTCCCAAACTGGCACAGCCTTTGCTGCTACCCCGGTATCAGCGCATTGCGCCGGAATAGTGACGGATAATTGGCATGGCCAAGAAAGAACAGACGCCTTCTCTCCCCGATGGTCAGGAGCCCGGCAAGGGCAAGCTGAAGCTGATCATCATCATCGTGCTGGCCTTCCTGCTGGCGGTGGGCGCGTCGGTGGGCGGTACCTGGTTCTTCCTGAATAAGAGCGCCAAGCCCGACGAGGTCGCAGCCAAGACGGCGGAACATGCCGAGCCGACGAAGAAGCAGGCGGTGTACGAGATCCTCGCGCCGTCCTTCGTGGTCAACTTCAATCAGAACGGCCGCCAGCGCTATCTGCAGGTAGCCGTCGCCCTGATGGGCCGTGACCAGGCGCAGATGGATGCGCTACGCGAGCAGATGCCGCTGGTGCGCAATCAACTGGTGATGCTGTTCTCCAGTCAGAATTTCGACACGCTGGTGACGCCGGTCGGCAAGGAGATGCTCCGTCAGCAGGCAACCGCCAGCCTTCAGGAACTGGCGAAGAAGGCGACCGGTCAGTTGACCGTGGAGCAAGTGCTTTTCACCAATTTCGTATTGCAGTAGGTACCCGCCATGGCCATGCAGGATCTACTTTCCCAGGACGAGATCGACGCGCTGTTGCACGGCGTCGACGACGGCGTGGTGGAAACCGAGTCCGACGTCGAGCCGGGGGCGATCAAGTCCTACGACCTGACCAGTCAGGACCGTATCGTCCGGGGGCGCATGCCGACCCTGGAGATGATCAACGAGCGGTTCGCCCGCTACACCCGCATCAGCATGTTCAACCTGCTGCGCCGCTCGGCGGATGTCGCCGTGGGCGGTGTGCAGGTGATGAAGTTCGGCGAGTACGTGCACTCGCTGTACGTACCCACCAGCCTCAACCTGGTGAAGATGAAGCCGCTGCGCGGCACCGCGCTGTTCATCCTCGACGCCAAGCTGGTGTTCAAGCTGGTGGACAACTTCTTCGGCGGTGACGGTCGTCACGCCAAGATCGAGGGCCGCGAGTTCACCCCCACCGAATTGCGGGTGGTGCGGATGGTCATCGAGCAGGCATTCGTCGACCTCGCCGAAGCCTGGCACGCGGTGATGCCGATTGCCTTCGAGTACGTCAACTCCGAGGTGAACCCGGCGATGGCCAACATCGTCAGCCCCAGCGAAGTGGTGGTGGTCTCCACCTTCCACATCGAACTGGATGGCGGCGGTGGCGACCTGCACATCACCCTGCCGTACGCGATGATCGAACCGATCCGCGAGATGCTCGACGCCGGCTTCCAGTCCGACGTGGACGACCAGGACGAGCGCTGGATCAACGCCCTGCGCGAAGACATCCTCGATGTCAGCGTGCCGCTGGGCGCCACCGTCGTCCGCCGCCAGCTCAAGCTGCGCGACATCCTGCACATGCAGCCCGGCGATGTGATCCCGGTGGAGCTGCCCGAGCACATGATCATGCGCGCCAACGGCGTGCCTTCCTTCAAGGTCAAGCTGGGTTCGCACAAGGGCAACCTGGCTCTGCAGATTCTCGATCCGCTCGTGCGCCCGCGCTGAGCGAATCCCCAGAGGACCCACCATGTCTGACGAAGAAAACGTAACTCCCGAAGAACAGGCGCTGGCCGACGAGTGGGCCGCGGCGCTCTCCGAATCGGGTGACGCCAACCAGGACGACATCGACGCGCTGATGGCCCAGGGCGGCGCCACGCCAGTGGCTCCGGCCGCGCCGCGCGCGCCCATGGAAGAGTTCGGCATGGCGCCCAAGGCGCCGACCATTGCCGGCCTCGAAGGCCCCAACCTGGACGTGATCCTGGACATTCCGGTGACCATCTCCATGGAGGTCGGCCACACCGACATCAGCATCCGCAACCTGCTGCAGCTCAACCAGGGCTCGGTGATCGAACTCGATCGCCTGGCCGGCGAGCCGCTGGACGTGCTGGTCAACGGTACGCTGATCGCCCACGGCGAAGTGGTGGTGGTGAACGAGAAGTTCGGCATCCGCCTCACCGACGTGATCAGCCCCAGCGAACGCATCAAGAAGCTGCGCTGACATGGCCCGCCTGCTCGCGAGTCCCCGCCTGCTCGTTAACCTCTGTGCCCTGCCGTTGCTGGGGTTGTCCCTCTTCGCCCTGGGCGAGGAAGCGGCCAAGGCGCCGGCCTCCAACCCGGCCATCGTCCACGCCAGCTCCACGCCGAACCTCATCACCGGTAGCGCCGGCGCGCAGCTGATGCAGTTGCTGCTGGGCCTGGTGCTGGTGGTCGGGCTGATCTTCCTGCTCGCCTGGCTGGTGCGCCGGGTGCAACAGGTTGGCCCGAAGAGCAACCAGGCGATCCGCCTGATCTCCAGCCAGGCCCTCGGCCCGCGCGACCGCCTGGTGCTGGTGCAGGTGGGCGAGGAGCAGGTGCTGCTGGGCCTGACTCCCGGCCGCATTACTCCGCTGCACGTCATGCGCCAGCCGGTGCACGCTGCCGAATCGGAACCGGCGCAGCCGGAATTCGCCCAGCGCCTGCTGGAACTGCTGAACAAGGACAAGGGCCGCCCGCAGTGACCCGCTCGCCGAACCTTGCCGTGCTGATCGACGTCCTCAGGCGAGCCGCGCCGCTGCTACTGGCCTTGCTGGCGCTGGTGGCGCCGCAGGCCTTCGCCGCCGATCCGACGCAGCTGACGGCGATCACCGTGACCACCAATCCGCAGGGGCAGCAGGAGTACTCGGTCAGCCTGCAGATCCTGCTGATCATGACCGCGCTGAGCTTCATCCCGGCGTTCGTCATGCTGATGACCAGCTTCACCCGGATCATCATCGTCTTCTCCATCCTGCGCCAGGCGCTGGGCCTGCAGAGCACGCCATCGAACCAGATCCTGGTAGGCCTGGCGCTGTTCCTGACGATGTTCGTGATGGCACCGGTGTTCGACAAGATCAACGCCACCGCTCTGCAGCCTTACCTCAGTGAGCAGATTCCCGCCCAGGAGGCGCTCAGTCGCGCCGAAGGACCGATCAAGGCTTTCATGCTGGCGCAGACCCGGCAGTCGGACCTGGAGCTGTTCGTGCGCCTGTCCAAGCGCACCGACATCCAGAGTGCCGAAGCCACGCCCCTGACCATCCTGGTGCCGGCGTTCGTCACCTCGGAGTTGAAGACCGCGTTCCAGATCGGTTTCATGATCTTCATTCCGTTCCTGATCATCGACCTGGTGGTGTCCAGCGTGCTGATGGCGATGGGCATGATGATGCTCTCGCCGCTGATCATTTCATTGCCGTTCAAGATCATGCTGTTCGTCCTGGTGGACGGCTGGGCGCTGATCATCGGCACGCTCGCCGGCAGTTTCGGGACGGTGTAGCGATGCCCGACTGCTCGGCCGGAACAACAGCTCCCGGTGACTCCGCAGGATGGCGTGGAGCGCAGCGATACCCATCGAGTACTCCGCAGATATCGCCGATGGGTATCGCAAGCTTCACCCATCCTACGCACAGCACACTGCTACCCTCGCCACTCCTGCGTGCCGGGGCGAAAGAGGACTGACCATGACCCCCGAAGTCGCCGTCGACCTGTTCCGTGAAGCGCTCTGGCTGACCGCCATGATCGTCGCCATCCTGATCGTCCCCAGCCTGCTGGTGGGGTTGCTGGTGGCGATGTTCCAGGCCGCCACGCAGATCAACGAGCAGACCCTGAGCTTCCTGCCGCGCCTGATCGTGGTGCTGCTCACCCTCATCGTGCTGGGGCCCTGGCTGATTCGGCAGTTGATGGAGTACACCCAGACGCTGATCACCAGCATCCCCACGCTGATCGGCTGATGCTTGAACTCAGCAATGCGCAGATTGGCAGCTGGATCGGGTCCTTCCTGTTCCCGCTGTTCCGCATCGCCAGCCTGCTGATGGTGATGCCGATCTTCGGCACCCAGTTGGTGCCCACCCGAGTGCGTCTTTACCTGTCCCTGGCGATCGCCGTGGTGCTGGTGCCCAGCCTGCCGCCGATGCCGCAGGTCGATGCATTGAGCATGAAGGCCATGTTCCTGATCGGCGAACAGATCCTCATCGGCGCCATGCTCGGCTTTGCCCTGCAGCTGATGTTCCACGCCTACGTCATCGCCGGGCAGATCATCTCCATGCAGATGGGCCTGGGCTTCGCCTCGATGATCGACCCTACCAACGGCATCTCGGTGCCGGTGCTGGGGCAGTTCTTCACCATGCTGGTGACCCTGCTGTTCCTCGCCATGAACGGCCACCTGGTGGTGTTCGAGGTGCTCGCCGAGAGCTTCGTGACCCTGCCGGTGGGCGAGGGGCTGTCGGGCAATCACCTGATTACCGTCGCCGGCAAGCTTGGCTGGGTGATCGGCGCCGGGCTGATCCTGGCGCTGCCGGCGGTTACCGCGCTGCTGGTGGTCAACCTCGCCTTCGGCGCCATGACCCGCGCCGCGCCGCAGCTGAACATCTTCTCCATCGGCTTCCCGCTGACCCTGATCATGGGCTTCATCATCGTCTGGATCGGTAGCGCCGATATCCTGTCGCAGTACCAGTCGCTCGCCAGCGAGGGGCTGCAACTGCTTCGCGAACTCGTGAGGGCCCGCTGATGGCCGAGAACGACAGCAGCGAAGACAAGACAGAGGAACCCACCGAGAAACGGCGCCGGGAGGCGCGCGAGAAAGGCCAGCTGCCGCGATCCAAGGAGCTGAACACCCTCGCCGTGCTCGTGGCTGGCGCCGGTGCGCTGCTGATGTATGGCGCCAACCTGGCCGACGCGCTGATGCGCCTGATGCGTAGCAGCTTCGAGCTGGACCGCGCCACGCTGATGAACAGCGAGAGCATGCTCAACCTGCTGGCGGCCGCGGCGAAGATCGCCGGTGACGGCGTCTGGCCGATCCTCGCGGTGCTGCTGGCGGCAGCGCTGATCGGGCCGGTGTCGCTGGGCGGCTGGCTGTTCTCGGCCGAGGCGCTGGCGCCCAAGTTCAGCCGGATGAACCCGCTGGAAGGGCTCAAGCGCATGTTCTCCGTGCGCTCGGTGGTGGAGCTGTCCAAGGCGCTGGTGAAATTCACCGTGGTGCTGGCGGTGGCCATCCTGGTGCTCAAGTCCGACCAGGACGACCTGCTGGCCATGGCCCACGAACCGATGGAGCAGGCGCTGATCCACTGCGCCAAAGTGGTGGGCTGGAGTGCCTTCTGGCTAGCCTGCAGCCTGATGCTCATCGCCGCTTTCGACGTGCCCTACCAGCTCTGGGACAACCGCAAGAAGCTGATGATGACCAAGCAGGAGGTCAAGGACGAGTACAAGGACTCCGAGGGCAAGCCGGAGGTCAAGGCCAAGGTCCGCCAGATGCAGCGCGAGATGGCCAACCGGCGAATGATGCAGGCCGTGCCCCAGGCCGACGTGGTGATCACCAACCCGACCCACTTCGCCGTCGCCCTGCAGTACGACCCGGCCGCCACCGGCGCGCCCAAACTGCTGGCCAAGGGCAACGACTTCATGGCGCTGAAGATTCGCGAGATCGCCCAGGAGCACAAGGTCATGGTGCTCGAATCGCCGGCGCTGGCGCGGGCGGTGTATTACTCCACCGAGCTGGATCACGAGATTCCCGCCGGCCTCTACCTCGCCGTGGCGCAGGTGCTGGCCTACGTCTACCAGCTCAAGCAGTTCCGCGCCGGCAAGGGCAAACGCCCCGGGCCAATGCCGGACCTGCCGATTCCGCCGGATTTGCGCCGCGACGAGTGATCGGGTCGGCTGCGCGCGTCGGTGGGTTGTACTAGCATCCGAGGTTCTCACCGCTGCCAGGAGGCACAGAGTAAAGCCATGGAAAGCACTGCCCGCGACCGCCGTATCGCCGTACTCATCCCCGTTGTCTCGCCGCTGCTCCTCTACGTTTCGTTCTGGTCTGCTCCGTTGCTGGTGCTGGGCTATCTCCTGCTCCGGCGCAGAGCGTTACCGCTGGCGCGCGAGGTGATGCTGCGGGTACTGGACCTGCTTCTATCCGTGCTGCTATTCAGCGTGGCTGCCGGCCTGCTGATCGGGTCCCTTGGGGTGGTCGCGCGGGACGGGGAAATCGAGCTGCTCGAACTGGCCAGCCGTGCGCTGATCGGGCTCTTTGGCATTCTGGTCACTGTCTATGCCGTCATCAGCCTCGGTTTCAGTGCCTTCCGTGCCTGGCACGGCCAGTTGCATGACCCGAAGCTGTCGATGGGCGTTCTCCAGGCCCTGCGTGGGCGTCCGCGAACGGCTGCCTGATGAAAACCTTGCTCTTCCTGCTGGGCGTGCCCCTCGCGCTGGCGGCACAGCCTGACGAACCGGCGAACACGGTGGATACCGCCGATGCCGCGCAGGAAGACATCCCATCCGCCATCACCGTTCCCCGCCTGGAAAGCCCGGTCACCGACCTTGCCAGCACCCTCGGCAGCGGCTGGATCGCCTCAATGCAGCGGCGGCTGCTGGCCCTGCCCATCGGCGGCTGCATTGGCGTGGCGTTGCTCTGCCTGCCGTTCGTCCTCGCTACAAGACCTGGAAGCGCAGCCGCGTGGAGTTCGCCATCCGCCTGGCCGCTCTGCGCCAGGCATTTCCACACAGTCGAGAAAGTTGGAACGCTTCCTGCAAAACCCTGTGCGGATGCCCGTTGGGCGTCAAAAGTTTGATCCGGTGGCCGACTCGGCCACCCACGCGCAAGGGAGTTTCGGGTGGATCGTACGCAACTGATCGGCACTGTTCGCAGCAATCTGGTGGGGCTAAGCCGGGGCAACCTCGGCGTGCCGCTGCTGTTGCTCGCCATGCTGGCGATGATGACCCTGCCGATCCCGCCGTTCCTGCTGGATGTGCTGTTCACCTTCAACATCGCCCTGTCCATCGTGGTGCTGCTGGTCAGCGTGTACGCCCTGCGCCCGCTGGACTTCGCCGTGTTCCCGACCATCCTGCTGGTCGCCACTCTGTTGCGCCTGGCGCTGAACGTCGCTTCCACCCGCGTCGTGCTGCTGCACGGCCACGATGGCCACGCGGCCGCGGGCAAGGTGATCCAGGCGTTCGGCGAGGTGGTGATCGGCGGCAACTACGTCGTCGGTATCGTCGTCTTCGCGATCCTCATGATCATCAACTTCGTGGTGGTCACCAAGGGCGCCGGGCGTATCTCCGAGGTGAGCGCGCGTTTCACCCTCGACGCCATGCCCGGCAAGCAGATGGCCATCGACGCCGACCTCAATGCCGGCCTGATCGAGCAGGGCGAAGCGAAGACACGCCGCGCCGAAGTGGCCCAGGAGGCCGACTTCTACGGCTCCATGGACGGTGCCAGCAAGTTCGTCCGCGGTGACGCCGTTGCCGGCCTGCTGATCCTCTTCATCAACCTTATCGGTGGCGTGGCCATCGGCATGGTCCAGCACTCGATGAGCTTCGGCGACGCCGGCAAGGTTTACGCCCTGCTGACCATTGGTGACGGTCTGGTGGCGCAGTTGCCTTCGCTGCTGCTGTCCACCGCCGCCGCGATCATGGTGACCCGCGTTTCCAGCGCCGAGGACATGGGCCAGCAGGTCAACCGGCAGATGTTCGCCTCGCCCAAGGCGCTGGCCATCTCGGCGGCCATCCTGATCGCCATGGGTCTGGTGCCCGGCATGCCGCATGTGTCCTTCATCGGCCTGGGCGGCCTGGCTGCCGCTGGTGCGTACCTGATCTGGCACCGCCAGCGCCAGGCCAGCCAGAAGGCCGAGCAGGAAGCCCAGACCCAGCAGGAACTGCTGCCCGCGCAGCGTGCCGAACAGACCAAGGAGCTGGGCTGGGACGACGTGACGCCGGTGGACATGGTCGGCCTGGAAGTGGGCTACCGCCTGATTCCGCTGGTGGATCGCAACCAGGGCGGTCAATTGCTGGCGCGGATCAAGGGCGTACGCAAGAAGCTGTCCCAGGACCTGGGCTTCCTGATGCCGTCGGTGCACATCCGCGACAACCTCGACCTGCTGCCCAACGCCTACCGTTTGACGCTCATGGGCGTCAGCGTGGCGGAGGCCGAGATCTACCCGGACCGCGACCTGGCGATCAACCCCGGCCAGGTGTTCGGCACTCTCAACGGCATCGCCGGCAAGGACCCGGCCTTCGGCCTGGAAGCCGTGTGGATCGAAGCCTCGCAGCGCGATCAGGCGCAGTCCCTGGGCTACACCGTGGTCGACGCAAGTACCGTGGTCGCCACTCACCTGAACCAGGTGCTGCACAAGCATGCCCACGAGCTGCTCGGCCACGAGGAAGTCCAGCAACTGATGCAACTGCTGGCCAAGACCTCGCCCAAGCTCGCCGAAGAGCTGGTGCCGGGGATGATTTCCCTGTCGACGCTGCTCAAGGTGTTGCAGGCGCTGCTGCAGGAGCAGGTGCCGGTACGGGACATCCGCACCATTGCCGAAGCCATCGCCAACGTGGCGGTGAAGAGTCAAGATCCCGCCGCGATGGTGGCGGCGGTTCGCGTCGCGCTGGCCCGTGCAATCGTGCAAACCATTGTGGGACTAGAGCCGGAGCTGCCTGTGATCACCCTGGAGCCG
Organism: Pseudomonas sp.; assembly: GCF_002796985.1. Lineage (GTDB taxonomy): Bacteria > Pseudomonadota > Gammaproteobacteria > Pseudomonadales > Pseudomonadaceae > Pseudomonas. Next base: position 848,791 of record NZ_PEKX01000007.1, read on the forward strand.
AGGTTGGAACAGATATTGCTCAATAGTCTTCAGAAGGCCGGGCAGGGCTCCGAAGACGGCATGTTGCTGGAACCCGGAATGGCCGAAAAGCTGCAACGCTCGATGGTTGAAGCGGCGCAGCGTCAGGAGATGCTTGGCAAGCCGGCGATTCTGCTGGTGGCAGGTCCCATCCGCGCGATGATGTCGCGATTCGCCCGGATGGCGGTTCCCACCATGAACGTGCTGGCTTACCAGGAAATCCCCGACAACAAACAGGTCACCATTGTTGCCACCGTTGGGCAGCAGTAGTCGGAAGAATAGATAGAGCGCATCGAGGTCCCAGGCCATGCAGGTAAAACGCTTCTTCGCCGCTGATATGCGTCAGGCCATGAAACTGGTCCGTGACGAGCTGGGCCCGGACGCCTCGATCATCGGCAATCGCCGGGTCGCCGGCGGCGTGGAGCTGACCGCGGCGCTGGATTACCAGGCCCCGATCGCGGCCAGCAAGCCGAACCCTGCGCTGGAGGCCGAGCTGCGCAAGACCCAGGCGACGATCGCCCAGGCCAAGGCCGACCTTTCCACTCCGGCCCGTGCCAGCGAGGGCGTGCGCAAGGACCGTCAAATGTACGGCACCGAAGCGCCGCGCCGCAGCGCCGCCGAAACCCTGGCCGAAGCCATGGCGGCACCGGCCGCCCCGGTAGCTGGCGCCGTAGGCCAGCAGGCGCTGGAAGCCATGCGCTTCGAACTCAATGGCCTGCGTGAACTGATCGAAGTGCAGTTGGGCTCCATCGCCTGGAATCAGCTGCAGAGCCAGCGTCCGAAACAGGCCAACCTGTGGCGCCGCCTGCAGCGCATGGGCCTGCCGGCCGACCTGTCGCGCAAGCTGCTGGAGCGCGTGGCTTCCATTGCCGACCCGAAGCAGGCCTGGCGCATGGTGCTGGCGCACCTGGCACGTTCCATCAACACCCCGGAAACCGACCTGCTGGAGCAGGGCGGGGTGATCGCCCTGGTCGGCCCGGCCGGCATGGGCAAGACCACGACCCTGGCCAAGCTGGCTGCCCGCTACGTGCTGAAATACGGCGCGCAGAGCATCGCGCTGGTGTCCATGGACAGCTTCCGTATCGGCGCGCAGGAACAGATCAAGACCCTGGGCCGCATCCTCAACGTGCCGGTGACCCTGGTCGACCCCGGCCAGTCGCTGATCCAGGCCATGGCGCCGCTGGCGCGCAAGCGTCTGGTGCTGATCGACACAGCCGGCCTGCCCGCCAACGATCCGGCGCTGCGCATGCAGCTCGAAGCGCTGTCGTCGCTGAGCCTGAACGTGAAGAATTACCTGGTGCTGGCTGCGACCAGCCAGAGCCAGGTGCTCAAGGCCGCCTGGCAGAACTATCGTTCCTGCGGGCTGGCCGGGTGCATCCTGACCAAACTGGACGAAGCGGGTAGCCTCGGCGAAGCTCTGGCTCTGGCTATCAGCCAGCATCTCCCGGTAGCCTATCTGGCTGACGGGCCGAAGATCCCGGATGACTTGCAGGTGGCACGCGCGCACCAGTTGGTCAGCCGTGCAGTGAGCCTGCAGTCGCCGGAGGAACCGAGCGAAGAAGCGATGGCCGACCTGTTTGCCGGTCTTTATCAGCAGCCGGTGCGTCGCGCCAGCTGAGGATTGTGAGCCCCGGGTGGGGCGTGGGGCGGCCGGTTGAGCCGCCCAAGCGATGCGGATGCTCTGTCAGAAGATCCGCGAGCACCGGCGGCGGTAGAGCACCGCAGCCGGATTAGCCGAAGCGCCAGAAGCGCGACGGTCGAACGACGAGACAAGGTATTGATATGGGCATGCATCCCGTTCAGGTAATCGCGGTCACTGGTGGCAAGGGTGGCGTGGGCAAGACCAACGTGTCGGTGAATCTGTCGCTGGCGCTGGCCGATCTGGGCCGTCGCGTCATGCTGCTGGATGCCGACCTGGGCCTGGCCAACGTCGATGTGCTGCTGGGCCTGTCGCCCAAGCGGACGCTGGCCGACGTGATCGAAGGCGAATGCGACCTGCGCGACGTGATCCTCCAGGGGCCTGGCGGCATTCGCATCGTTCCGGCGGCCTCGGGCACCCAGAGCATGGTGCACCTCACGCCGATGCAGCATGCCGGCCTGATCCAGGCCTTCAGCGACATCAGCGACAACATCGACGTGCTGGTGGTGGACACCGCCGCCGGCATCGGCGACTCGGTGGTGAGCTTCGTCCGGGCAGCGCAGGAAGTGCTGCTGGTCGTTTGTGATGAACCCACGTCCATCACCGATGCCTACGCATTGATCAAGCTGCTCAATCGCGACTACGGCATGACCCGTTTCCGCGTGCTGGCGAACATGGCCCACAGCCCGCAGGAGGGCCGCAACCTGTTCGCCAAGCTGACCAAGGTCACCGACCGTTTCCTGGACGTGGCGCTGCAGTACGTCGGCGCCATTCCCTACGACGAGTCGGTGCGCAAGGCGGTGCAGAAGCAGCGTTCGGTGTATGAGGCGTTCCCGCGCAGCAAGGCTTCCCTGGCCTTCCGCGCGGTGGCGCAGAAGGTCGACAGCTGGCCGCTGCCGGCCAACCCACGAGGGCACCTGGAGTTCTTCGTCGAGCGCCTGGTGCAACATCCCACGGGTTCGGCCGTATGACCGCGGCCTCCGGAGCGCGTATGTACAGCAAGGCACAGGCGCACAACTCCCAGGAACTGCTGATCCAGAAGCATGCGCCTCTGGTCAAGCGCATCGCCTACCACCTGCTCGGCCGCTTGCCGGCCAGCGTGCAGGTGGAGGACCTGATGCAGGCCGGCATGATCGGCCTGCTGGAGGCTGCCAAGAAATACGACGCCGGCAAGGGCGCGAGCTTCGAGACCTACGCCGGCATCCGCATCCGCGGCGCCATGCTCGACGAGGTGCGCAAGGGTGACTGGGCCCCGCGTTCGGTGCACCGCAATACCCGCATGGTCAGCGACGCCATCCGCGCCGTCGAGGCGCGAACCGGACGTGACGCTAAAGATCAGGAGGTTGCTGCCGAACTCAATATGAGTCTCGAAGATTATTACGGCATCCTCAGCGACACCCAGGGCAGCCGTCTGTACAGCTTCGATGACATGTTGCAGGACGGTGACCAGGGGAGCGGCTTTGTCGAAGACGCTTCGCACCACGAGAACGAGCCGTCCCACGGGCTGGAAGACGAACGCTTCCAGGCGGCCCTGGCCGACGCCATCACCAAGCTGCCCGAGCGCGAGCGGCTGGTGCTGGCCCTGTACTACGACGAGGAGCTCAACCTCAAGGAGATCGGCGAAGTGCTGGGGGTCAGCGAATCCCGTGTCAGCCAGCTGCACAGCCAGTGCGCCGCGCGCCTGCGCTCGCGGCTGGCGGAGTGGCGCGCTCGCTGAGCATCGGGTAGTTTCGCGCCTGCTTGTTCCTAGCGAAAAGTCTGAAGGCATTTTCTTTAGGCAAGTTAGAGGCTTACGAATTTTTGGGTGACGTCCCTTTGACGCACCCGCGGCAAAGAGCGCACGACGCTCGATGAATTGACGGCACGCCCGCCAGGGCGCGTTTGGTATCGATGGAGGCAGGTTTGGACAAGAACATGAAAATTCTCATCGTGGACGACTTTTCCACGATGAGGCGCATCATCAAGAACCTCCTGCGGGACCTGGGGTTCACCAACACCGCAGAAGCCGACGACGGCACCACTGCGCTGCCGATGCTGCACAGCGGCAACTTCGACTTCCTCGTGACCGACTGGAACATGCCCGGCATGACCGGCATCGACCTGCTGCGCGCGGTCCGCGCCGACGAGCGCCTCAAGCACCTGCCGGTGCTGATGGTCACCGCCGAAGCCAAGCGCGACCAGATCATCGAAGCGGCCCAGGCCGGGGTCAACGGCTATGTGGTCAAGCCTTTCACCGCTCAGGTGCTGAAAGAAAAGATCGAGAAGATTTTCGAGCGGGTCGGCAGCTGAGGCTGACAAGAGGGCGTCATGGATTTCAACGAATCCACGGGTGACTTCGAGTCGACCCTGAAAAAACACGCACACGAATTGGTTGAGTGCCTGGAGCAGGGCGACGTGCAGACCGCCGTGCAACTGATCTCCGAGCTCAACCAGGCGCGTGATCGCGGTCTCTACCAGGAAGTGGGCAAGCTCACCCGCGAGCTGCACAACGCCATCGTCAACTTCCAGATCGACCCCAACTCCCCGCGCGCCCAGGAAGTCTCGCAGATCGCCGACGCCACCGACCGCCTGTCCTATGTGGTGACGATGACCGAGAAAGCGGCCAATCGCACCATGGACCTGGTGGAGGAGTGCACCCCGGTGGTCATGCACATCGAGACCCAGGCCAAGGAGTTGCAGGAAGACTGGTCGCGCTTCATGCGCCGCGAGCTGGGCCCCGAAGCCTTCCGCGACCTGGCCAAGCGCGTCGAACAGTTCCTCTACATCAGCGCCCAGGACAGCCGCAAGCTCTCCTCGCACCTGAACGACATCCTGCTGGCGCAGGACTTCCAGGACCTCACCGGGCAGGTGATCAAGCGCGTTACCAAGCTGGTCACCGAGGTCGAGTCGAACCTGGTCAAGCTGGTCTGCATGGCCGGGCAGGTCGATCGCTACGCTGGCATCGAGCATGACCACGAGAGCATGCGCGACGCGGTGGAAAAAGAAAGATCGTCCAAGGGTGAAGGTCCGCAGATTGCTGCCGATACAAGAAAGGACGTCGTATCCGGTCAGGACGATGTCGACGACCTGTTGTCCAGCCTTGGTTTTTAAGCGTCGGTTGACGCTGTAGAGGGAGCACTGAATGAGCTTCGACGCCGATGACGAAATCCTCCAGGACTTCCTGGTGGAGGCCGGCGAGATTCTCGAGCTACTGTCCGAGCAACTGGTCGAGCTGGAAAGCCGCCCGGATGACATGGACCTGCTCAACGCAATCTTCCGTGGGTTCCATACCGTCAAAGGTGGTGCGGGCTTCCTCCAGCTGAATGCGCTGGTGGAGTGCTGCCACATCGCCGAGAACGTCTTCGACATGCTGCGCAAGGGCGAACGCCGCGTGGATGCCGAGCTGATGGATGTGGTCCTGCAGGCGCTGGACACCGTCAACGTCATGTTCCAGCAGGTGCGCGATGCGCAGGAGCCGACCCCGGCCACGCCCGAGTTGCTCGCTGCGCTGTCGCGTCTGGCCGACCCGAACGCCGCTCCTGCCGAAGCTCCCGCCGCGGCCGTTGCCGAGCCCGTCGTGGAAGAAGCCCCGGCCGCTTATGGCGACATCACCGATGCCGAGTTCGAACAACTGATGGATGCCCTCGAACCCGCCGCTGACGCGCCCGTCGCGCCGGTCGGTAGCGGCGGCGACGACATCACCGACGACGAATTCGAAGCACTGCTCGACCAGTTGCATGGCAAGGGCCAGTTCAGCGCTGCTGCCAAGGAGCCCGTCAGCGCAGCTCCGGCACCGGTTGCCGAGACGCCGACCGCGGGTTCTGGTGACGAGATCAGCGACGACGAGTTCGAGGCGCTGCTCGACCAGTTGCATGGCAAGGGCCAGTTCACCGGCGCGAAGGAAGAAGCGGCCACCGCTGCTGCTGTCGAGGCCGCCGCTACTGAGCAGAAGGCCGAGACTGCCCCGGCTGCCGCCGACGACAACATCAGCGACGACGAATTCGAGAAGCTGCTCGACGAGCTGCACGGCAAGGGCCAGTTCACCGGCGCCAAGGAAGAGCCGGTCGCGGCCGCCAAGCCGACGACTCAGCCTGTCGTCGCGCCGGCGTCGAAACCCGTGGCTCCAGTACCGACGGCAGCCGCCAAGCCCGCTGCTGCTGCCGTGGAGAAGCCGGCCAACGAGGCGGAAACCACCGTGCGCGTGGACACCGCCCGCCTGGACGAGATCATGAACATGGTCGGCGAACTGGTGCTGGTGCGTAACCGCCTGGTGCGCCTGGGCGCCAACAGCGGCGACGAGGCGATGGCCAAGGCTGTCTCCAACCTCGACGTGGTCACCGCTGACCTGCAGTCGGCGGTCATGAAGACCCGCATGCAGCCGATCAAGAAGGTCTTCGGCCGCTTCCCGCGCCAGGTCCGCGATCTGGCGCGCAACCTGAAGAAAGAGATCAATCTCGAGCTGATCGGCGAAGAGACCGACCTCGACAAGAACCTGGTCGAGGCCCTGGCCGACCCGTTGGTGCACCTGGTGCGCAACGCGGTGGACCACGGCATCGAAGGCCCGGACGAGCGCGAAGCCGCCGGCAAGTCGCGCTCGGGCAAGGTGGTGCTGTCCGCCGAGCAGGAGGGTGACCACATCCTGCTGTCGATTTCCGACGACGGCAAAGGCATGGACCCGGACGTGCTGCGCGCCAAGGCCGTGGAGAAGGGCCTGCTGGACAAGGACGCGGCCGATCGCCTGTCCGAGTCCGATTGCTACAACCTGATCTTCGCCCCGGGTTTCTCGACCAAGACCGAGATTTCCGACGTCTCCGGCCGTGGCGTCGGCATGGACGTGGTGAAGACCAAGATTTCCCAGCTCAACGGCATCATCAATATCTACTCGGCCAAGGGCCAGGGCTCGAAGATCGTCATCAAGGTCCCGCTGACCCTGGCGATCATGCCGACCCTGATGGTGATGCTGGGCAACCAGGCGTTCGCTTTCCCGCTGGTCAACGTCAACGAAATCTTCCACCTCGACCTGTCGAACACCAATGTGGTCGACGGCCAGGAAGTGGTGATCGTCCGCGACAAGGCCTTGCCGTTGTTCTACCTCAAGCGCTGGCTGGTGCCGGGCGCGCAGCACGACGAGCCGGGCGAGGGCCATGTGGTGATCCTTTCCGTGGGCACCCAGCGCATCGGCTTCGTGGTCGACCAACTGGTGGGCCAGGAAGAGGTGGTGATCAAGCCGCTGGGCAAAATGCTGCAGGGCACACCGGGCATGGCCGGGGCAACGATCACCGGGGACGGCCGCATTGCGCTGATCCTCGATGTGCCGAGCATGCTCAAGCGCTACGCCCGTCGTATCTGACCGCCAGGGGCGGGCCGTGGGATGACCCCGCGCCCGTCCGTGTGATGGAAGACGTTTTTTCAGGAGTGTCTATGGCTGTCAAAGTCCTGGTGGTGGACGATTCGGGGTTCTTCCGCCGCCGCGTCTCGGAGATTCTTTCGGCTGACCCGCAGATCCAGGTGGTCGGCACGGCGACCAATGGCCGCGAGGCGATCGATCAGGCGCTGGCGCTCAAGCCCGACGTGATCACCATGGACTACGAGATGCCGCTGATGGACGGCATCACCGCCGTGCGGACCATCATGCAGCGCTGCCCGACGCCGGTCCTGATGTTCTCCTCGCTGACCCACGAGGGCGCGCGGGTGACCCTGGACGCGCTGGACGCCGGCGCCGTCGATTACCTGCCGAAGAATTTCGAAGACATCTCGCGCAACCCGGACAAGGTCCGCCAGTTGCTGTGCGAGAAAGTCCATACCATTGCCAAGAGCAACCGTCGCTTCGCGGCTTATTCGTCCTATTCTTCCAGCGCCCCGGCCGCTGCGCCGAGCGCTGCCGGCAGCATCTCTCGCCCTGCCACTGCGCCGACTGCGCAAGGCGGCAGTCACGCACCCGCCGCCACCGCGCCGACGACCTCCGCTGCCCCAAAGCGTAAGCCCTACCGGCTGGTAGCCATCGGCACGTCGACCGGTGGGCCGGTGGCGCTGCAGCGGGTCCTGACCCAGCTGCCTGCCAACTTCCCCGCACCCCTGGTGCTGATCCAGCACATGCCGGCGGCCTTCACCAAGGCCTTCGCCGAGCGCCTGGACAAGCTCTGCAGGATCACCGTCAAGGAAGCAGAAGATGGTGACATCCTGCGCCCTGGCGTGGCCCTGCTGGCCCCCGGCGGCAAGCAGATGATGGTCGACGCTCGCGGCGCGATCCGCATCCTGCCCGGTGACGAACGCCTCAACTACAAACCCTGCGTTGACGTGACCTTCGGCTCCGCCTCCAAGGCCTATGGCGACAAGGTGCTGGCGGTGGTCCTCACCGGCATGGGCGCCGATGGCCGCGAAGGGGCGCGCATGCTCAAGCAGGGCGGCGCCCAGGTGTGGGCACAGGATGAAGCCAGCTGCGTGATCTACGGCATGCCCATGGCCATCGCCAAGGCGGGCCTGGCCGATGCGGTGTACAGCCTGGACGACATCGGCCGTCACCTGTCCGAGGCCTGCGGCTGATGGATGTCCTCAGCCTGGTCGGCCTGATTCTCGCGATGGTTGCCATCATTGGTGGCAACTTCCTCGAGGGCGGGCACGTCGGTGCCCTGGCCAATGGCCCGGCGGCACTGATCGTGGTCGGCGGCACGCTGGCTGCCGCATTGCTGCAAACCCCGGTGGCGGTACTCAAGCGCGCCCTGACCCTGCTGCGCTGGATGATCCTGCCGCCCAAGCTGGACCTGGTCGGCGGCATCAACCATGTGGTTGGCTGGAGCATGACGGCGCGCAAGGAAGGTCTGCTGGGCCTGGAAGCCGTCGCCGACGCCGAGCGCGACCCCTATGCGCGCAAGGGCCTGCAACTGCTGGTGGACGGCGCCGAGCCCGAAGCCATCCGCAGCATCCTCGAAGTCGACCTGTACAACCAGGAGAGCCGCGACCTGGCGGCCGCCAAGGTATTCGAAGCCATGGGTGGCTACTCGCCGACCATCGGCATCATCGGCGCGGTGATGGGCCTGATCCATGTGATGGGCAACCTCGCCGACCCCAGCCAGTTGGGCAGTGGTATCGCCGTGGCCTTCGTCGCCACCATCTATGGCGTGGGCCTGGCCAACTTGCTGCTGTTGCCCATCGGCAACAAGCTGAAAAGCGTCGTCTTGCGCCAGTCGTGCTACCGCGAAATGCTGATGGAGGGGCTGCTGTCCATCGCCGAAGGCGAGAACCCGCGCTCCATCGAGTTGAAGCTGCAAGGCTTCGTCGGCTGAGGAGGGGATGCGCATGCCTCGCCGTCGGCGCCACGAGGAACACGAAAATCACGAACGCTGGCTGGTGTCCTACGCGGACTTCATCACCCTGCTGTTCGCCTTCTTCGTGGTGATGTACTCGATCTCCTCGATCAACGAGGGCAAGTACAAGATCCTCTCGGAAACCCTGACCGGCGTGTTCAACCAGCCGGACCGCTCGATCCGCCCGATTCCCGTTGGCGAGGAGCGCCCGCGTACCGCGCAGCCGGACCAGTCGCTGAACGAGCCGCAGGACGAGGGCCAGGCCCAGGGCAACCCCGATAGCCTGCAGCAGATCACCGAGAGCGTGCGCCAGGCCTTCGGCGACCTGATTTCCACCGATCAGCTGTCGGTGCGCGGCAACGAGTTCTGGATCGAGATCACCCTCAATTCCAGCCTGCTGTTCCCCAGCGGCGATGCGATTCCCAATGACGCCGCCTTCGCGATCATCGAGAAGGTCGCCATGATTCTGGCGCCTTACCGCAACCCGGTGCACGTCGAAGGCTTCACCGACAACGTGCCGATCCACAATTCGCAGTACCCGACCAACTGGGAACTGTCGGCGGCCCGCGCCGCCAGCATCGTCCGCATGCTCGCCCAGGACGGCCTCGACGCCGGTCGGCTGGCGGCGGTGGGCTATGGCGAATTCCAGCCCGTGGCGGACAATGCCACGGCGGATGGCCGCGCACGCAACCGCCGGGTGGTGCTGGTGATCTCCCGTAACCTGGAGGTGCGCCGCAGCATCAGCGGCGTGGGTAGCGGCAAGGCGCAGCCGGACCCGGTACTGCGGCATGCTGGCACGCAATCTGCACCAGTGATAGCCAGCGAGGCGCCCGCGAGCGGCGCCGTCAATTCTTCGTCATCGGCAGGGGACTGAACGACATGATGACCCTGATCCGACTCACGGCCTGCGGGGAGCCAGCACTATGAAAGTCTGGGCGGTAGCCAACCAGAAAGGTGGCGTCGGCAAGACCACCTCCTCCATTGCCTTGGCGGGCCTGCTGGCGGACGCCGGCAAGCGTGTGCTGATCGTCGACCTGGACCCCCATGGCTCGATGACCAGCTACTTCGGCCATGACCCGGACACCCTGGAGCACAGCGTGTTCGACCTGTTCCTGCACCAGGGCAACGTGCCCGAGGGGCTGCCCCGGTCGCTGCTGCTGCCCACCAGCCACGAGAACATCCGCCTGCTGCCTTCGAGCACCGCGCTGGCCACCCTGGAGCGCCAGTCGCCGGGGCAGAACGGCCTGGGCCTGGTGATCGCCAAGAGTCTGGCGCAGCTGTGGCACGAATTCGATTACGCGATCATCGACAGCCCGCCGTTGCTGGGCGTGCTGATGGTCAACGCGATGGCGGCCAGCCAGCACCTGGTGATTCCGGTGCAGACCGAGTTCCTCGCCCTCAAGGGCCTGGAGCGCATGGTCAACACCCTGAAGATGGTCAACCGCTCGCGCAAGCAGGCGCTGCCGTTCACCATCGTGCCGACCCTGTTCGACCGCCGCACCCAGGCCTCCCTGGGCACCCTGCGGGTGCTGCGTGACACCTACCCGGATACGCTCTGGCAGGCTTTCATTCCGGTGGATACCAAGCTGCGCGACGCCAGCCGCCTGGGCATGGTGCCCTCGCGCAATGACAGCAACAGCCGCGGCGTGATCGCCTACCGTGCGCTGCTCAAGCATCTGCTGGCCCATGTGCCGGCGAGCCAGGTAGCCTGAAGATGCTGTTGCTGAAGAAGGCCGGCCTGAACAAAAGAATCCGACGGATGCGTTCAAGTCCTGTGCGCCCGCTGCCGATAGGCTGGACAGTCACCTTGCGCGGTCATCCCTCATGAGTCGTTCCGCTACCGCCACGCGCCCCCAGCTCGCGCTGCAGTCCTACCTGGACGCGCTGCTGCAGGAGGCCACTTTCGAAGACTTCGCGCCGGAGCCGGTGGCGCAGCCTGTTGCCGCGCCCGTTGTTCAGGCTCCGGTCGCCCCGGTGGCACTGGTCGTCAGCGAGCCAGTCGTGCCGCTGACCGCCGAGCCCCAGACGGCGGTGGTTCAGACCTCGGACATCAGCGTCAGCCTCGATGAGTTCGAGGCCGCCGTGCTCGAGGAGCAGGTTCGCGATGCGCGCCTCAACGTTGCCGTTCGCGCGCCGGTCGCCAAGGCCCCGGTTATCGAGCCGCCGGTTATCGATGACCCGGCCGTTGATGAGCCGCCGGTGCAGATTGGCCAGGTCATCGACCTGCACCAACCTGGCAGCGCCGAGATGCCTGTCGCGCCGCTGAAGCTGCTCGACGATGGTCGCCCGGTGTGGGCTGCCGAACCCTTCGAGTGCCTGCTGTTCGACGTTGCCGGGCTGACCCTGGCGGTGCCGCTGGTGTGCCTGGGCTCGATCTACCCGCTGGCAGGGCACGACCTGACCCCGCTGTTCGGCCAACCGGACTGGTTCCTCGGCATCCTGCCGGGCCAGAACGGCAACCTGAAGGTGCTCGATACCGCGCGTTGGGTGATGCCCGAGCGTTACCGCGACGATTACCGCGAAGGGCTGCAATACGTGATCTCCGTGCAGGGCTACGAATGGGGGCTGGCCGTGCACCAGGTCAGCCGTTCGGTGCGCCTGGACCCGTCCGAGGTGAAATGGCGCAGCCAGCGCCAGCAACGCCCGTGGCTGGCCGGCACGGTGATCGACCAGATGTGCGCGCTGCTCGACGTCTCGGCCCTGGCCGAACTGATCGCCAGCGGCGCCGCCAAGCGCCTGCAGCCCTGAGGCTGGGCCACCACTCAATTGAACGAAAACCTCTGCGCCGCAGGCGGCGTGGAACCAGAAGAGGCGAGGGGATATGAAGAAAACGTCAGCGCAAGGTGCCGAAGATCCGATTCTGCAGTGGGTCACCTTCCGCCTGGACAACGAGACCTACGGCATCAACGTGATGCAGGTCCAGGAAGTGCTGCGCTACACCGAGATCGCTCCGGTCCCCGGCGCCCCGAGCTACGTGCTGGGCATCATCAACCTGCGCGGCAACGTGGTCACCGTGATCGACACCCGCCAGCGCTTCGGCCTGGACCCGGCGCCGGTCTCGGACAACACCCGCATCGTCATCATCGAAGCCGACAAGCAGGTGGTGGGCATCCTGGTCGATAGCGTCGCCGAGGTCGTCTACCTGCGCCAGTCCGAGATCGAGACCGCGCCCAACGTTGGTAATGATGAGTCGGCGAAGTTCATTCAGGGCGTCTGCAACAAGAACGGCGAACTGCTGATCCTGGTCGAGCTGGACAAGATGATGACCGAGGAAGAATGGTCGGAGCTGGAGAGCATCTGAGGTGCTGATCGCTCTGGTGGTACTGGGGGTTGCCTGCGTTGGCCTGGCCATGGCATGCGTATGGCTGTCCGGCCGGCAGCGCGCGCAGGAAGCGCAGACGGTGCTGCTGGAAAAACAGCTTGCGGCGTTCGAGCAGCGCCTGAAGGATGCGGGCAAGCGCATCGAGTCCTACCAGCAGGTCAACATCCGCATGGGCGAAGAGCTGCGCGAGCTGAACAAGCAGGTCGCGCCGCTGCCCGAGCGCCTGGTGCGCATCGAGCAGCGCGACCCCACCAGCCTGTCCTTCAGCCAGGCGGCGCGTCTGGTTGGCATGGGCGCGAGCCCTGAAGACCTGACCCAGAGCTGTGGCCTGTCCCAGGCTGAAGCCGAGCTGGTTGCTCGCCTGCATCAGGGCAAGGCGCGGGACTGAGCCCGCGTCGAGGCCTGGAGTACGCTGTTCTCCCCACTTCTGCCGTTTATCGGGATTCCTTGCTTGTAGGAATTTCACTACCGGCAATTAGGACTCGTCTGATAAGAAAAGTGGCAAGTCGTCGCTAAATTGGCCTCGTCAATATTTCCCGAGGCTATCGATATGGCGACCATTTCCCACCGGGCCATGGTGCTGTGCTCGCATCCCGGCAGGCTGCTGAACTACAGCGTGCTGCTCAACCGCCTGGAGTTCTATCACCTGAGTCTGTGCCTGAACCTCGACGAGGTGCGCAAGGCGCTGGCCAGCCGGCAGCGCTACAGCCTGTTCATCCACGACGATTTTCGTCCGGGCGCGGGCGAGCTGCTCAGCCTGAAGGCGCTCAGCCAGAGCAACACCTTCCGCCAGTTCCTGCTGGTCGGACACTACAGCGCCGAGGAAAAGAGCGGCCTGATGCAGTGGGCCTGGGCCAACCGCGTGCCGTTGCTGGATGTGCTGGACAAGCCGGTATCGCTGGCGCAACTGCGCGAAGTGACCAGCAGCATGGTGCTCTACCACAGCGAGGATGAGCGGCCGATTCGCTCTTCGGTGCGCGAATTCCATGATTACGCGCCTTCCGGTGATCACCTGTCCTGCCTGACAGGCAGTGACTGCCAGCGCTGATCGGCTTCAGTCGGGGTGGGGCGTCGGTCGTTCCAGTAGCCGCGGAGCATCGCCTTCCTGTGGGCTGGGTCGATTGTTCAGCGGGCTCTTGCCCTTGAGGTGCCAGGCAAAGGCGATGATCTCTGCGAGGGTGCGATAGAGCGCCTCGGGGATCGCCTCGCCTAGTTCCAGTCGCGCCAGCAGGCGCACCAGGTCGGCGTTCTCGTAGATCGGCACTTCGTGGTGGCGGGCAATGGCGAGGAGGGTCTCGGCCAGTTCGTCGTCGCCCTTGGCCGTCAGCGTCGGGGCATTCTGGCCGTCGTAGTTGAGGGCGATGACCTGGCGCGGCGGTGTCTTCTGCTTCTTCATGCGGTCTCATCCACCCAGCGCTGTTCCACCGCGGTACGCGGGCCCTGGGGCGGCTTGCCCTGGCTGCAGGACAGCTCGCCGACGGTCAGGCCGGCATCGTTCAGGCGCTGGCGCAGGGTGCCCAGTTCGCGGTCGATCAGGCTGGCGGTGCTGGCCTGCTCGGCCCACATCTGGCTGGCGATGCTGCCGTGGGCGAGGGTGGCCTGGACCTGCAGCGGGCCCAGCGGTTCGAGATCGAAAGCCAGCTCCACCCGCCAGAGCGTGTCCTGTTGCTGTGGGTCGCGCTCGCTGGCAGGCTTTTCTTCCTGCTGAATGCGTACCTGCAAAGGCACCAACTGGTGCTGTTGGCGCAGGGGGATTTCCATCTGCCAGGTATTGAGCAGGGTGCCGTCGGGCAGTACTTCGCTCTGCGAGAGACTGCTGAGCTGGTGTGTCTGCAGGCGCGAGACGGCGGCCGCGGCCAGCTTGAGCAGGGACTCCAGGTCGCCTTCATTCTCCAGTTGGTGCGCCAGCCGGCTGGGCAGCGGGAAGCTGGCTGGCGGGGGAGTACGCCCGCCGGCCTGCCCCAGCACGCCCAGGGCGTTGCGGACGAAGGCCGGCAGCGACTGCGCCAGGTTGCTGGCCCCGGCCAGGGCGTTGCCGGGCAGGTTGCCGAGTACGCCGGCGGCAGTGCCGTTCTGGGTGGCCGGCAGCAGTTGGGCGATCAGCCGCAGCAGGTTGGCCTTGAGGTCCTGCGGCAGCGCTTCGGCGCCGCGCAATAGCTGGGCTTCGAGGAAGGCTCCGCTGTGTTGCAGGGCCTGGGCGACGCCTTTGGCGTCGCTGAGCTGGCGGACATCGGGGAGGGCGGCGAGCAACTTGTCCACAGCCTGGTGCAGCTCGGGCGACATCGACTGTCCGCGACCTGCGCCTTGCAGCGCGTTGAACAGACCCTCCAGCGAACCCTGGCGGCTTTGCTGCGCGGACAGCTGGTTGTTGAGGATGAGTTGGTCCAGGCGGGTGTCCAGCGGCAGGAACTGCAGGGCCTGCTGGCTCTGTACGCGGGCGCTGAGCAGGCTGCCCTGTGGCAGCGGGTTGGGCGACTCGATGCTCAGTTGGCGCCCCGCCAGCGGCGTATTGAGCAGCGTCACCAGCACCTTGTAGACGGCCTGCTCGGCCTTGCCCTGGGCGAGCAGCTGGCTCGCGTCGATCTTGCCCTGGATCAGCGTGCCCACCGGAAGCAGGTTGAGGTCGAGGCTGCCCAGCGGCCCCTGGCGACCTCCCGCACTCAACTGGGTGAGGCTCGTCTGATTGATCAGGGTGGCGGTGAGTTGGGTCTGGTTCAGCGCTGCGAGTTCCAGGGTGCTGCCCTTGGGTAGCGCCTGCTGGCTGTCCGCAACCACCAGAGCCTGCTGGCCGCTGGCCATGGTCAGGCGCAGCAGCAATTGGAAATTGACTGGGGTCTCGCGTACCGCGAGCACTTCGGCGCTGGCTTTTTCGCCGGGCGGGATCAGGTCGCCCAGACTCTGCGCGAGCTTGAGCGTCAGCTCGGCCGCGCTCTGCGTGTTGCGCAGCGACGGCGTAGGCGGTAGCGGGCGGGAAGCGCCAATTTCGCTCGGCATCGGAAACCTGACTGGAAGACGGAACGGGATTACGCCCACTGTATCGGCGGCAGTTGCCGGCACTTTAGACCGTCCGGCGGGAATGGGGCGGAGGGAGAGGGGGGAGGGTGCGCTGTTTTGACGTTACACCCTGTCGAAAAACCTGACGTCTGGCGTAGGAACGGCTGTGTATAATGCGCCGCCCGAGGCCGCGCTTGGCGGTCCGGGCGGTATGGCCGCTTTTTTGCACCACTGAATTTTTCTGCCTGACGGTTGCCAATGCCCTTGAACCATCCCCTCCTCGAAACCGTGGCGCTCGCCTGCGAGCGGGACTGGCGCATGCTGTTCGAGCGTCTCGATTTGCGACTGGGCGCTGGCGAGATGCTACAGATCGTCGGTCCCAATGGCAGCGGCAAGACCAGCCTGCTGCGCCTGCTCAGCGGGTTGATGCAGCCCACCGCCGGTGACGTGCTGCTCAATGGCAAGCCGCTGACCGAGCAACGCCACGAACTCGCCCGCCTGCTGTTGTGGATCGGCCATGCCGCCGGCATCAAGGGCCTGCTCACCGCTGAAGAGAACCTCGCCTGGCTCTGCGCCCTGCACCAGCCGGCCGATCGCGATGCCATCTGGCGCGCACTGGAAGCTGTCGGCCTGCGCGGCTTCGAGGACGTTCCCAGCCATACCTTGTCCGCCGGCCAGCAGCGCCGCGTGGCCCTGGCACGCCTTTATCTCGATGCGCCGCCGCTGTGGATTCTCGACGAACCCTTCACCGCCCTCGACAAACAGGGCGTGGCGCAACTGGAAGAACACCTGGCCAGCCATTGCGAGCGAGGCGGCATGGTCGTGCTGACCACCCACCACACCCTGGAGCGCATGCCGCAGGGCTACCGTGCCCTCGACCTGGGCCAGCATGCGCGGGAGATGGCGGCGCAATGAGCAACGTCTTCACCCTGCTGCTCGCCCGCGAAGCGCGCCTGCTGTTCCGCCGTCCGGCGGAGCTGGCTAATCCTTTGGTGTTCTTTGCCATCGTCATTGCGCTGTTCCCGCTGGCGGTCGGCCCCGAATCGGAAATGCTCAAGAACCTCTCGCCGGGCCTGGTCTGGGTTGCGGCTTTGCTGGCGGTGCTGCTGTCGCTGGATGGCCTGTTCCGCAGCGATTTCGAGGATGGTTCTTTAGAACAGTGGGTCCTTTCGCCGCACCCCCTGCCACTACTGGTCCTGGCCAAAGTGCTGGCACACTGGCTGGTTTCTGGGCTGGCCCTGGTGCTGCTGTCGCCGTTGTTCGCCCTGATGCTGGGCCTGCCGGCGCGCTGCCTGCCGGACCTGCTGCTGTCGCTGTTGCTGGGCACGCCGGTACTGAGCCTGCTGGGCGCCGTCGGCGCGGCACTGACGGTAGGGCTCAAGCGCGGCGGCCTGCTGCTGGCCCTGCTGATCCTGCCACTCTACATTCCGGTGCTGATCCTGGGCAGCGGAGCGCTGCAGGCCTCGCTGCAGGGAATGCCCACCGCCGGGCACCTGTTGTGGCTGGCCAGCCTGACGGCGTTAGCATTGACGCTGACGCCCTTTGCCATCGCCGCCGGGCTGAAGATCAGCGTCGGCGAGTGAACGAACGATCGCCAGCCTGGGAAGCGGGACTGGCGGCAGACTAGAGCCCTGAAGTACAGAGCCTGATGATGAACTGGACTTGGTTTCACAAGCTTGGCTCGCCCAAGTGGTTCTACGAGATCAGCGGACGCTGGATGCCCTGGTTCGCGGTCGCCGCGATCCTGCTGATCGGCGCCGGCACCGTCTGGGGCCTGGCCTTCGCACCGCCGGATTACCAGCAGGGCAACAGCTTCCGGATCATCTATATCCACGTCCCGGCGGCGTTCCTCGCCCAGTCCTGCTACGTGATGCTGGCGGTGGCCGGCGCGGTCGGGCTGATCTGGAAGATGAAGATCGCCGACGTCGCCGTGCAGTGCGCCGCGCCCATCGGTGCCTGGATGACCTTCGTTGCGCTGGTCACCGGCGCCATCTGGGGCAAGCCGACCTGGGGCGCCTGGTGGGTCTGGGACGCGCGCCTGACCTCGATGCTGATCCTGCTGTTCCTCTACTTCGGCATCATCGCCCTGGGCCAGGCCATTACCAACCGCGACAGCGCGGCCAAGGCTTGCGCGGTGCTGGCCATCGTTGGCGTGGTGAACATCCCGATCATCAAGTACTCGGTGGATTGGTGGAACACCCTACACCAGCCAGCCACCTTCACCCTGACTGAAAAGCCGCCGATGCCGCCGGAGATGTGGATTCCGCTGCTGATGATGGTCGCCGGCTTCTACTGCTTCTTCGCCGTGGTGCTGATGATGCGCATGCGCCTGGAAGTGCTCAAGCGCGAAGCCCGCGCGAGCTGGGTCAAGGCCGAGGTGGAGCGCGCGCTATGAGTTTCGAGTCCTTCTCCGATTTCATCGCCATGGGTCACCATGGCCCTTACGTGTGGTCCGCCTACGCCATCTGCCTGGTGGTCCTGGCGATCAACGTCGTCTCGCCAATCGTGGCGCGCCGGCGTTACCTGCAAGAAGAGGCGCGTCGTCTGCGCCGGGAGGCCAGCAAGTGAATCCGGTCCGCAAGAAGCGTCTGTACATCGTCCTCGCCATCGTCGCTGGCGTAGGGGTTGCCGTCACCCTGGCGCTGTCGGCGCTGCAGGAAAACATCAACCTGTTCTATACCCCGACCCAGATCGCCAACGGTGAAGCCCCGCATGACACGCGCATCCGTGCCGGCGGCATGGTCGAGAAGGGGTCGCTGAAACGCTCGGGCGACTCGCTGGACGTGGAGTTCGTGGTCACCGACTTCGCCAGGGAGGTCACGGTGAAGTACCGCGGCATCCTCCCGGACCTGTTCCGCGAAGGGCAGGGCATCGTCGCCCTCGGCAAGATCGACTCCGCTGGCGTGCTGACCGCTGACGAAGTGCTGGCCAAGCACGACGAGAAGTACATGCCGCCGGAAGTCACCAAGGCGCTCAAGGACAGCGGCAAGCTGGAACACTACGAGGCCAGCCAGAACGGCAGCGCCGCGCCGCAACAGGGGAGTAACTGACATGGTTCCCGAGCTCGGCCACCTCTCGCTGATCCTCGCGCTGTGCATGGCGCTGGTGATGTCGTTCTTCCCGCTGATCGGCGCCTGGCGCGGCGATCGCCAGTGGATGAGCCTGGCGCGCCCGGCAGCCTGGGGGCAGTTCGCCTTCCTGCTGTTCTCCTTCGGCTGCCTGACCTGGGCCTTCCTCCACGATGATTTCTCGGTGGCCTACGTCGCCAGCAACTCCAACAGCGCGCTGCCCTGGTTCTACAAGTTCAGCGCCGTGTGGGGCGCCCACGAAGGCTCGCTGCTGCTCTGGGCGCTGATCCTCGGCGGCTGGACCTTCGCCGTGTCGGTGTTCTCCCGCCAGTTGCCGGAAGTGATGCTGGCCCGCGTGCTGGCCGTGATGGGCATGATCAGCACCGGCTTCCTGCTGTTCCTGATCATCACCTCCAACCCGTTCAGCCGCCTGCTGCCGCAGGTGCCGGCCGACGGCAACGACCTCAACCCACTGCTGCAGGACCCGGGCCTGATCTTCCACCCGCCGATGCTCTACATGGGCTACGTGGGCTTCTCGGTAGCCTTCGCCTTCGCCATCGCCGCGCTGCTCGGCGGTCGCCTTGACGCCGCCTGGGCGCGCTGGTCGCGGCCGTGGACGCTGGTGGCCTGGACCTTCCTTGGCATCGGCATCGTGCTCGGCTCCTGGTGGGCCTACTACGAGCTGGGCTGGGGCGGCTGGTGGTTCTGGGACCCGGTGGAAAACGCCTCCTTCATGCCCTGGCTGGTGGGCACTGCGCTGATCCACTCGCTGGCGGTGACCGAGAAGCGCGGTGTGTTCAAGAGCTGGACCGTGCTGCTGGCCATCGCAGCCTTCTCGCTGAGCCTGCTGGGTACCTTCCTGGTCCGCTCCGGCGTGCTGACCTCGGTCCACGCCTTCGCCTCGGACCCCGAGCGCGGCGTATTCATCCTCGCCTTCCTGCTGCTGGTGGTGGGTGGCTCACTGACGCTGTTCGCCCTGCGCGCGCCGGTGGTCAAGAGCCAGGTCGGCTTCGCGCTGTGGTCCCGCGAGACCCTGCTGCTGCTGAACAACCTGATCCTGGTGGTCACCGCTTCGATGATCCTGCTGGGCACCCTCTACCCGCTGGTGCTCGACGCCATCAGCGGCGCCAAGCTGTCGGTCGGGCCGCCGTACTTCAACGCGCTGTTCGTGCCGCTGATCGCGGCGCTGATGCTGACCCTGGCGGTCGGCGTGCTGGTGCGCTGGAAGGACACCCCGACCCGCTGGCTGCGCAACATGCTCACCCCGGTGCTGATCGGCACCGTGGTGCTGGGCGGTCTCGGCAGCTTCCTGTACGGCGAGCTGCACTGGGAAGTGCTGAGCGTGTTCATGCTGGCCGCCTGGGTGGTGCTGGCCGGTGTGCGTGACTTCTTCGACAAGGTTCGCCACAAGGGCGTGATCGCCGGCGCTGCGGGCCTCAACCGCAGTTACTGGGGCATGCAGCTGGCGCACTTCGGTATCGCCATCTGCGCCATCGGCGTGGTCCTCACCAGCCAGTTCAGCGCCCAGCGCGACCTGCGCATGGCGCCGGGCGAGTCGGTGGAGCTGGCCGGCTACCAGTTCCGTTTCGAGGGTACCCATCACTTCGAAGGCCCGAACTTCACCTCCGACAAGGGCACCGTGCTGGTGACCCGCAACGGTTCCGAAGTTGCGACGCTGCACCCGGAGAAGCGCCTGTACAGCGTACAGAGCTCGATGATGACCGAAGCCGGCATCCACGGCAGCCTGACCCGCGACCTCTACGTCGCCCTGGGTGAGCCGCTGGAGAATGGCGCCTGGGCCGTGCGCGTGCACATCAAGCCTTTCGTGCGCTTCATCTGGCTCGGCGGCCTGATGATGGCCCTGGGCGGCGTGCTGGCGGCGCTGGACCGTCGCTATCGGCTGAAAGTGAAAACGCGTGTACGCGAGGCCCTGGGCCTTGCCGGACAGGGAGCCTGAGTGTGAAGCGTGCGATCCTGCTGTTGCCCCTGGCGATCTTCCTGGTCGTCGCGGTGTTCCTCTTCCGTGGCCTGTGGCTGGACCCCAGCGAGCTGCCCTCGGCGCTGATCGGCAAGCCGTTCCCGGCGTTCTCCCTGCCCAGCGTCACCGAGCCGGGCAAGACCTACACCGAGGCCGATATCAAGGGCAAGCCGGCGCTGGTCAACGTCTGGGGCACCTGGTGCCCGACCTGCCGCTTCGAGCACCCGGTGCTCACTGACCTTGCCGCCAAGGGCGTGGTGATCTACGGCATCAACTACAAGGACGATGACGCCGCCGCGCAGAAGTGGCTCAAGGAGCTGCACAACCCCTACCTGCTGAACATCGCCGATGCGCAGGGCACCCTGGGCCTGGACCTGGGCGTCTACGGCGCGCCGGAGACCTACATCATCGACAAGGACGGCATCATCCGCCACAAGCTGGTCGGCGCCGTCGACGAGAAGGTCTGGCGTGAACAGCTGGCGCCGATCTACCAGGGCCTGGTCGACGAAGCGGAGGGCAAATGAAGCGTCTTCTTGCCGCCGCCGCATTCTCTTTTGGATTGGGCCTGTGCCTCACCGGCATTGCCCACGCCGCCATCGATACCTACGAGTTCGCCAATGACGCGGAACGCGCGCGCTTCCGTGACCTGACCACCGAGCTGCGCTGCCCCAAGTGCCAGAACCAGGACATCGCCGACTCCAACGCGCCGATCGCCGCCGACCTGCGCAAGCAGATCTTCACCCAGATGGCGGCCGGCAAGAGCAACCAGCAGATCATCGACTACATGGTCGACCGCTACGGCGAATTCGTGCGCTACAAGCCCGAAGTCAGCGAGCGCACCTGGCTGCTCTGGTTCGGTCCCGCCGTTCTGCTGGGCCTGGGCGTGATCGTCATCGGCGCCATCGTCGTGCGCCGCCGTCGCCCGTCCGCGGCCACTTCCACCACGCTGTCCGCCGAGGAGCAGGCGCGTCTCGACCAATTGCTGGATAACCAAGACAAATGATCGATTTCTGGCTCGCCGCCGGCCTGCTGTTGCTGGTAGCCCTGGCATTCCTCCTCGTCCCTCTGCTGCGCGGCCGCAAGGCCCAGGCCGAGGAAGACCGCACCGCCCTCAACGTCGCCCTGTACCAGGAGCGTCTGGCCGAGCTGGGTACCCAGCGTGACGCCGGCACCCTGGACGCCGCGCAGTTCGAAGCCGGCCGCGCCGAAGCGGCCCGCGAGCTGCTCTCCGACACCGAGGGCGCCGGCGATGACCGCCGCTCCCGCCTCGGCCGCGCCGCGCCGCTGCTGGCTGCGCTGGTCCTGCCGTTCCTCGCCCTGGGCCTTTACCTGCACTGGGGCGCCAGCGACAAGGTCGAGCTGGCCCGCGAGTTCGCCCAGGCGCCCAAGTCCATGGAGGAGATGACCGCCCGCCTGGAGCGCGCGGTGCAGGCCCAGCCGGACTCCGCCGAAGGCTGGTACTTCCTCGGCCGCACCTACATGACCCAGAACCGCGCCGCCGACGCTGCCAAGGCATTCGAGCAGGCCGCGCGCCTTTCCGGTCGTCAACCGGAGGTCCTTGGTCAGTGGGCCCAGGCGCTGTACTTCGCCGGTGACAAGGCGCTCAGCCAGCAGGTCCTCGATCTGGCCGACGAAGCGCTGAAGAAGGACCCGCAGGAAGTCACCACCCTCGGCCTGCTCGGCATCGCCGCTTTCGAGGGCGAGAAGTACGCCGATGCCATCGATTACTGGGGCCGCCTGGTCGCGGTGCTGCCGCCGGACGATCCCTCCCGCGATGCCATCGCCGGTGGCATCGAGCGCGCCCGCCAGCGCATGGTCGAGAAGGGTCAGACCCCGCCCGAGGCGCCGATTGCCGCCGCCACGGCTGGCGTGACCCTGAAGGTGAAGGTCGACCTGACCGCCGCCGTGAAGGGCCAGGTCAAGCCGGACGACAGCGTGTTCGTCTTCGCCCGCGCCGTGAGCGGCCCGCCGATGCCGCTGGCGGTGAAGCGCCTGAAGGTCTCCGACCTGCCCAGCGAGGTTTCGCTCAGCGATGCCGACGCGATGATGCCGCAGCTCAAGCTCTCCCAGCATCCGCAGGTGCAGCTGGTTGCGCGTATCTCCCGTGCCGGTAACGCCACCGCGGGGGAATGGATCGGACGAAGCGCTTCGTTGTCTACTTCCCAGGCGGGCGAGCAGAGCGTGACAATCGACAGTCCGGACCAGAAGTAATACGACAAGAGAGGGTTGAGCGATGAAGGGCAGATTGCTGGCGCTGGGCGCCATGCTGGTACTGGGTGGTTGCGTGGTGCAACCGCAGCAGCCGGAGCAGCCGCCCGTGCAGACGTTGCCGCCCTCGCAGCCGGGCAAGCCGATCCCCCCGGCAAAAACCTCCAGCTCGCCTATCACCCCGCAGCCGTCCAAACCGGCAGCTGTGTCCAAGCGTCCGACCCAGTTCGCCCCGCCGCCCGGCGGCAAGGGCCGCTGGGACGCCAGCCTGGGCGTTTACGTGATCCAGGGGCAGAAGGATCTCTACTACCGCCAGCGCACCTATTACCACTGGGATGGCGGCTGGTATTGGGGCGTCGGCCCGCAGGGCCCGTGGACTGAGACCGACAGCAGCGGTGTACCACCGGGGCTGACGCGTAAATACGCGCAGTAACGCACAGCGCTACCGGCTTTTCGTAGGAGCGAGCTTGCTCGCGAACGGTCCATTACTCGGTTGTGCCCACCGCCCTCTCCCTAACCCTCTCCCTTCGGAGCGAGGCGCGCAGCCAGGGCGGGGGAGAGGGCATGCCCCAGCGCGATATTTCAGGTAGGACTCTGTCCGCGATCATCTCAACGCGCTGCTGCCAACCCGGGAGCGCGACCCAGCCTATCGCGGACGGAGTCCGCTCCTACGCACTCGGGATAGCAGAGAGTTTGGGCCGTCAGTCGAACGTCCCCATCTCCGCACCCAGCGCTATCACCTCCACCCGATTGCGCCCGCTCGCCTTGGCCTTGTACAGCGCCTTGTCCGCCGCCGCGTAGAGTCCTTCGTAGGTGCCCGGCAGGCCTGCGTCCAGGCAGGCGATGCCAAAGCTCGCCGTGAGGTAGAGCAGGCCGTCCTTCATGGGGAGAGGGGTTTCCTCCAGCAGGCGGCGTACCTTCTCCGCGATGACCCGCGCCTGGGGCTGTGAAGTGTCGGGCAGCAGCAGGAGAAACTCCTCGCCGCCCAGGCGCGCCACGCTGTCCCCGGTGCGCGTGTGGTTTCTCAGCAGGGTCGCAGTGTGGCGGATGACTTCGTCGCCCAGTGGATGGCCGTAGCGGTCGTTGATGAACTTGAAATGATCCAGGTCCACCATGAGCAGGCTGATCGGTGCCGGCTGGCGAGTGGCGCGTGAGAGCTCCATGCCCACCAGTTGGTCGAACTGGCGGCGGTTGAACAGCCCGGTCAGCGGGTCATGGCCGGCCAGGTATTCCAGCTGGCGGTTCTTTTCCTCCAGTTCCAGCCGTTGCTGGCGGAGGAACTCGCGCTGGCGCAGGTTGCGCACATGGCCGTGCCAGAGGATGAACGACAGCACCAGGCCAATACCGCAGATGGTCAGTCCGCCCATCTGGTTCGACAGCCGTAGCTGCGGGCTCCCCTGAGTCAGCGCCATGGTCAGTTCGAAGGCGCCCAGAGCGAGGATATAGAGAACGACCGCCAGGGTCGGTCGCAGCAGGATGATCAGCGCCGTGGCGACCGAGGCCATGAGGAAGGGCGTGATACTGCTGGTGACCTGTTGGTCGGCGCCGGTGATGGCGATGCCGAACCCCAGTACCAAGGCGCTGCCCAGCACGGTGAGCGTCTGCATATACCACAGCGGCGTGCTGCGCCGTGGTGGCGAGGCCTGCCAGGCGAGCAGGCCGAGGAGGGTGAAGAGCACGGCGACGACGACATGGACGCGGATGATGTCCAGCCGCCAGTCATCGTATTCGGGGCTTGAGCCCTGCAGGTTGAGGCGGAAGACCAGAATGTGGATCAGGTCGAAAGGCACCGCCAGCAGCGCGGAAAAGTACAGCCGCCGGAGGTTTTCCCGGGCGATAGGTAGCGCCAGCGCGTCGTTGACCGCAATGGCGTGGTGCAGACGCTGGAGCAACGTCCTGGGCACGGTCTCTGGCCTCCTGCGCAAGTGCTGGCCAGTAGCAGGATAGACGCAGCGCCGCTTCGTTGCGGGGCAGTTTGAAATCGCATTGACCTGGCGCGACACCACGGCAGTCACAGGCCGCTACGCTGAAATGTTTGAGTGCGGCAACAAATTGGCCGGGAACATTGTCGGATAGGCCCTCGGCGGGCATAGTCCGCAACCCGGTTTGTTCACCCATGCTGCCATGAACCCCATGGTGAGCATCATTCATCCCAAGGACGCTGTCATGAATAGAGTGCAACGACTGTCGGCACAGCAGGGCCTGGATGCCGAGCGCGCGCTGCTCGACGCCACCTTCGCTGGTGATCGCGACAGCGGCCTGTTGTTCTGGCGCCCGCTGGAGCAGTCCCTGGTGATGCCGCGCCGGCTGAGTCGCCTGGAAGGCTTCGGCGCCGCCGAGGCCGCGTGCGCAGGACTGGGCTGGCCGATCGCCCTGCGTGATACCGGTGGTGAGCCGGTACCGCAATCCGCTGGCGTGCTCAACGTCGCACTGGTCTATGCGATCCCGCCGAGCGACAACGAACAGACGCGCATCGAAACCGCCTACCTGCGCCTGTGTCAGCCGCTGTGCGACTGGCTTGCCGCGCTTGGCCTCGATCCGGGGCTGGGGGAAGTGGAGGGCGCCTTCTGCGATGGTCGCTACAACGTCAACCTGGGTGGTCGCAAGCTGGTCGGCACTGCCCAGCGCTGGCGCCGCCGGCCCAGTGACGGGCGCTATGTGGTGCTGGCCCACGGCGCCATCCTGATGGAAAACCAGCGCGAGCCGATGGTGGCGGCAGTGAATGCGTTCTACGAGAACTGCGGGCTCGACGTGCGCGTGCGTGCCGCCAGCCATGTGGCGCTGGATGAACGCTACGAGCAGCCGTGGGAGCAGGTCGCTGCGCTCGCAGGGCAGTTCCAGCGACATCTGCTGGCCGAGGGTGTGGCGCTGGATGTCTGAGATGAACGATATGGGTGGATCTTCGCTTCGCCCCAACCCTTCCAAGGAGTCTTGATACATGGAACATGGGACGAATTACCTGCAGTCGGCAGTGGTCTTCCTGCTCGCGGCGGTGTTCATGGTGCCGATTGCCAAGCGCCTGCAACTGGGCGCGGTGCTCGGCTACCTGCTCGCCGGGGTGTTTATCGGCCCGTCGCTGCTGGGGCTGATCGACAACCCCGACAGCGTGGCCAGCCTCTCCGAACTGGGCGTGGTGCTGCTGCTGTTCATCATCGGCCTGGAACTGTCGCCCAAACGCCTGTGGGTGATGCGCAAGCAGGTGTTCGGTGTGGGCCTGGCTCAGGTGCTGATTACCGCGTTGGCCATCGGCAGCATCGCCGTGCTGGCTTTCGACCTGCCGGTGAATACCGCCGTGGTGCTGGGCGGCGGGCTGGCGCTGTCGTCTACCGCCTTCGGCCTGCAGATTCTCGCCGAGCGCAAGGAACTGACGACACCCTACGGCCGCCTGGGCTTCGCCATCCTGCTGTTCCAGGACATCGCTGCCATCCCGCTGATCGCCATGATCCCGCTGCTCGGTGCGCGCGCTGACTCGGCGGCAGCGGGCGGCGACTGGGCCCATGTGATGGAAGTGGTCGGCAGTGTCGCCGTGGTGGTGATCGGCGGGCGCTTCCTGCTGCGCCCGGTGTTCCGTACGGTGGCGCGCACCGGTCAGGCCGACCTGTCGACCGCCACGGCTTTGCTGGTGGTGGTCGGTACTGCCTGGCTGATGGAAGAGGCCGGCGTTTCCATGGGCCTGGGCGCCTTCCTCGCCGGCCTGCTACTGGCGGATTCGGAATACCGCCATGAGCTGGAAGCGCAGATCGAACCCTTCAAGGGCCTGCTGCTCGGGTTGTTCTTCATCAGTGTGGGCATGAGTGCCGACCTCGGCCTGATGAAGAGCGAGCCGCTGCTGGTGATCGGCCTGACCCTGCTGCTGCTGGGCATCAAGTTGCCGCTGCTGTTCGTCATTGGTCGCCTGGCTGGCGGGCTGGATAAAGTCTCGGCGATTCGCCTGGGCGTGCTGCTGGGCGCTGGCGGTGAGTTCGCCTTCGTGGTGTTCAAGCTCGCGTTGGCCCAGGACTTGATGGACGGCAAGCTGCACTCGCTGCTGGTGCTGTGCATCACCCTGTCGATGGCAATGACCCCGCTGCTGGTGCTGGCCCTGGCGCGCAGCATCAAACCCAAACCGGCCGCCCTGCGCGAGCCGCCGCCCGAGTACCGCCAGTTGCCGGATGACGCGCCGCGTGTGGTGATCGCCGGCATGGGCCGGATGGGCCAGGTGGTCGCGCGTATCCTGCGTGCGCAGGGGGTGCCCTTCGTCGCACTGGATACCTCGGTGGACACCATCGAGCTGACCCGCAGCTACGGCAACATCCCGATCTTCTACGGCGACCCGCTACGCCCGGAAATCCTCCGTGCTGCCCAGGTGGAGAAGGCCGAGTTCTTCGTCGTCGCCACCGACGACCCGCAGACCAACATCGAGACCGCGCGGCTGGTGCGCAAGCTCTACCCGCACATGAAAGTCATCGGCCGGGCGCGTAACCGCCAACACGTCTACCACCTGCTGGACGCCGACGCGACGCCGGTGCGCGAAACCTTCCACTCAAGCCTGGAGATGAGCCGCCTGCTGCTCACTGGCCTGGGTCTGAACGAGGAGCAGGTTGCCGCGCGCATCCGTCGCTTCAAGCGCCACGACGAAGCGGTGCTGATGGCCCAGTACCGCGTCTACGACGACGAGAAGGCGGTGATCCAGACCGCCCGCGAGGCGCGCAAGGAGCTGGAAACCCTGTTCGAGGCCGACCACCTGGAAGACCAGGGCATCGGCCACCACTGACGGCCAGGCAGTATTCCGTTGCTGTCAGGGGAAATGTTTGCAGGCGCGACAGGACGTTGCGCTCAGGGGGGCTGAAGGGAGGCAGGACTGATTCAGGCGGACTTCGCCAGGATCGGATCGTTTGCCACGGCGACCAGTATTGGCCGGGCCAGTTGATGTTTCACCGCGGGGCGAGGCTGGCGGCTGGCCGAAGGGCGACGGTCGGGGATGACCACCGCCGAGCCCGGCGAGCGCAGGGTCAGCACGGCGATTCCGCCGAGCAGCAGGACGGTGGCAAGCACCACGCTGGCCAGAGCGACGTACAGCAGCAGCTCCACCAGGGAGCCGACCAGCAGCAGGAAATCGAGAATGACTTGCATGGAGGTGTCCTCTTGACGATCCGTTGGGGGCGTCTCGCGAGTAGCTTGTTCGCCCCTGCGGCCCGATGGCGGGGCCGGCGAATCTCCTGCCAGCGAGTTGATAGGGCAAAGATGCCGCGCGCGGACTATCAAGAGAACTGAATGCGTCGACTGGTGACTATCGACGTTATCGATGGCGGCGCAAAGCCTCATCGCAGAGCGGTTTGGCTCTTCGTAGGAGCGAGCTTGCTCGCGAACTGACTGCAACTTGAGGCGGGTTCGCGAGCAAGCTCGCTCCTGCAGGTCAGGGTCTCAGAACTTCTCGCCCGGCTGCAGGAACCGCCACTGGCCGGCGGGCAGCTTGCCCATGGCCACGCCACCCAGGCGCAGGCGACGGATCGATTCGGCGTGAAGGCCGACGGCGCGGCACATGGCGGCGATCTGGCCAGGGCGGAACTGTTTGCCGGCGAAGCGCAGGCGGTTTTCGCTCTGCCAGCTGACCTTCAGTGGCGGCAGCTCGCGGCCGTCGATCAGCATGCCGCGGCACAGACGCTTCAAGCCGTTGTCGGCGATCTGCCCGCTGACTTCGACCACGTACTCGTGCTCGATGTTGTCTGCCTCGTCCACCAGCCGGCGCTGCACGCCGCGACTCTGGGTGTAGACCAGCAGGCCACTGGCGTCGGTTTCCAGCACCGTGGTGTTGAACTGGTGGCCGAAGTGCTTGCGCAGCAGGCGTTGCTGCAGGTTGTCCTCGGCCCAGCGCTTGTCCGGCGTCAGCAACTGCTGGGCGGAATTGGCGCCGTTGCCGCTGCCGAAGCCGACGGGTTTGTGCACCAGGATGGTCACCGGCGGAATCGGCTCGGGGAAGGCGCCCGGCAGCAACTCGATACGCTGGGTATCGACCTTGAACTGTGGCTCTTCGACACGCTGGCCGTCCACCGTGACCCAGCCGCCCTCGATGTACAGCTCGGCTTCGCGGCGCGAACAGGGCAGCAGCTCGGCGAGGCGCTTGGACAGGCGGATGGCTTCGGACATTTCGGGTAACCAGACAGGGGAAAGCTCCCATTGTAACCGCAAGCCGGCGGAATGATCCGCGCTGCTTCCGGTCACACCTTCAGACCAAGTGGCGAGAGCAGAAGGCTGGCGACAGTAGGGGAGCCGCGTTGCGACATCGGGAGCAGTCCATTGCAGGGTGAGCGCCCGCGGTTCGCACCGCGAGCGGGATATCAGGGGGCAGGCTGCACGGGTGGTTCGGCGGGCGGTGCAACGGGCGCTTCGCGCTCGTGGACCCAGGACATGAACAGCTCGTAACCCAGGGCCAGCACCACTGGCCCGACGAACAGGCCGATGATGCCGTTACTGAGCATGCCGCCCAGGGCGCCGATCAGGATCACCGCCATCGGCACCTTGCTGCCACGGCCGAACATCAGCGGCTTGAGCACGTTGTCACTGAGGCCGCCGGCGGCGGTCCAGATGGTGAACAGGATGGCCACCAGCAGCGAATCGTTGGTCATGAACACATAGGCGATCGCCGGCAAGGTGATCAGCACCACCGGCAGTTGGGTGATGCCCAGCAGCAGTACGCCCAGCGCGAGTAGGCCGGCGCCGGGGATGCCCATGACGATGAAGCCGAGGCCGAGGATCAGCGTCTGGATGAAGGCCACGCCCACCACGCCCTGGGCCACCGCGCGGATGGTGCCGGTGCACAGCTCGGCCAGGCCGGGGCCACGGTCCGGCCCGGAAATGCGGATGGCGATGTCGCAGGCGGTCCGGCTACCCAGCTTGCCGTAGGCCATGATCACCCCGGCGATGACGAAGGCGGCGAGGAACTGCATCAGCCCCATGCCGACGCCTGCCGCCTGCCCGGCGACCTTCTTCGCCACGCCCTGCAGGTGCGGCGCCACCTGCTGCGCCACGCCCATGAAGTCGGTGGCCACGCGGTGCCAGAAGGGGTAGATGTACTGCCCGACCACCGGCCAGTTCTGCACCGAGTCTGGCGGCAGCGGGATCTGCAAGGTGCGGTTCTGGATGGCATGCACCAGGTCGCGCACCGAATCGGCCATGGACATGCCGATCATCACTACCGGCACCAGCAGGATCACCAGGCCCAACACTACGATCAGCGTCGCCGCGCTGTTGGGGCGCTCGCCTAGCCAGTGGCTGAGCAGCTGGTGCAGAGGGTAGAGCGAGATGGCGAGGATCACCGACCAGAGCATCAGGTCGAGGAAGGGATGGAAGATGCGGAAACAGAACAGGGCCAGCAACAGGATCAGGCCGGCGCGGATCAGCACGTCGAGCAGGTTGCGCGAAAGCAGCTTTTCCGGAGAGGGCAGCATGGGTGTGCTCCTTGCGAGGGGGTCGTGGTTCGACCCAGTCCTAACTATCGGCGGACTCTGCCCGAGTGCAAGGTGCGGAGGCAAGACGGGACATTCGGAATTGCGGAAACTGAAGTGTAAAGCGGGGGTGTATCACGGGGGAGGGCGCGCGGAGGAGGCGGGCAGCCTACCGGGAGCCGGCAGGCTTGCCTGCGAAGTCTTACTTCTTGCCGAGGCTGATGTGGCGGCTCGGTGCGCCGTAGTTCTGACCAGTGACGCCCTTGGCGATCTGCTGGATCTCACCGCCGGAATTCAGGAAGGCGGCGATCTGAGCGTCCAGTGCTTCGCTGGTTGCGGTGGCAGCGGGAGCTTTTGGAGTGGCTTTCTGGCGGGTGGCTTTCTGGCGGGTGGAGGGCTGCGTGGTCATATCTGCCATACCTGTCTACGCAAATTGGCCGCCCATTGTACATCAAACGAGCACCTTTCGGGGAGGGATCGGAACGAACGGTCCCTTTCCCTTGTCTGAAACGTCCTTCGCCTATGGCGCTCCGGCGGTGCTACCCTCAGCCCATTCCGGCCGTCTTGAGCCCACCATGTCCCTGCTGTCGTCCCGCCAGCGCAATGCCCTGCGCCTGGCTCGTTCGTTTCTCGCGCCGTACCGCTGGCGCGCCGTCGGCGCCCTACTGGCATTGCTGTTCACCGCCGCCATCACCCTTTCCCTGGGGCAGGGTATCCGCCTGCTGGTGGACCAGGGTTTCATCACCCAGTCCGAACCACTGCTCACCCGCGCCATCGGCATCTTCTTTCTGCTGGTGCTGTGCCTGGCGGTGGGAACTTTTGTGCGCTTCTATCTGGTGTCGTGGATCGGCGAACGCTTCGTCGCCGATATCCGCCAGCGTGTGTTCGACCACCTGATCGAGCTGCACCCCGGCTTTTACGAGAACAACCGGTCTTCGGAAATCCAGTCGCGCCTGACTGCCGACACCACACTGCTGCAATCGGTGATCGGCTCTTCGCTGTCCATGGCGCTGCGCAATGTGCTGATGTTGCTGGGCGGGATCATCCTGATGTTCTTCACCAACGCCAAGCTGACCAGCATCGTGGTCGCCTCGTTGCCGTTGGTGATCGCGCCGATCCTGCTGTTCGGCCGCCGCGTGCGCAGTCTTTCGCGGCTCAGCCAGGATCGCGTGGCGGACGTCGGCAGCTACGTCGGCGAATCCCTCGGCCAGATCAAGACGGTGCAGGCCTACAACCACCAGGCGCAGGACCGAGCTCGCTTCGGCCGCACTGTCGAAGATGCTTTTGATACCGCGCGCAAACGCATCCTGCAGCGCTCCTGGCTGGTCAGCGTGGTGATCCTGCTGGTGCTGGGCGCGGTGGGCGTGATGCTCTGGGTCGGCGGCATGGACGTGATCGCCGGGCGCATCAGCCCCGGCGACCTGGCGGCCTTCGTGTTTTACAGCCTGATCGTTGGCATGGCCTTCGGCACGCTCAGTGAAGTGATCGGCGAGTTGCAGCGCGCGGCCGGCGCCGCTGAGCGCATCGCCGAGCTGCTGCGGGCGCGCAGTGAAATCGTTGCGCCGACCAGTAACCTGCTACGCCTGCCCGAACGCATCGTCGGCAGTATCGACTTGCAGGCCGTGCGTTTCGCCTATCCATCGCGCCCGGAGCAGTGGGCGATCGACGGCATCGATCTGCGCGTGGAACCGGGCGAGACCCTGGCGCTGGTCGGCCCGTCCGGCGCTGGTAAATCCACCCTGTTCGACCTGCTGCTGCGCTTCTATGATCCGCAGCAGGGGCGCATCCTGATCGACGGCCAGCCCATCGCCCAGCTCGACCCGGCGGATTTGCGCCGCAGTTTCGCCCTGGTCTCGCAGAACCCGGCGCTGTTCTTCGGCACGGTGGAGGAGAACATTCGCTACGGCCGAGCGGGCGCCAGCGACGCCGAGGTCGAGGCGGCGGCCCGCGCGGCCCATGCCCACGAATTCATCCTGCGCCTGCCGCAGGGCTACCAGACACACCTGGGGGAGAGTGGCCTGGGCCTTTCCGGTGGCCAACGCCAGCGCCTGGCCATTGCTCGCGCGCTGCTGGTGGACGCGCCTATTCTGTTGCTGGACGAAGCCACCAGCGCACTGGATGCCGAGAGCGAGCACCTGATCCAGCAGGCGCTGCCGGGGCTGATGCGCGACCGCACCACGTTGGTGATCGCCCATCGCCTGGCCACCGTGCTCAACGCCGACCGTATCGCCGTGATCGAGCACGGCCGCCTGGTAGCGCTGGGGCGGCACGCCGAGCTGGTGGTCAGCAGCCCGCTCTATGCGCGCCTGGCGGAACTGCAGTTTGGCCAGGTAGAGCGCTGATATCTCGCCTCACACGGATTGCTCCCTCTCCCTTCGGAGCGGGGCGCGTCGCCAGGGCTGGGGAGGGGGGGATTCGCGACGGACGTCGGTTGGACTCCGCTCCCCCTCCCTAACCCTCCTCCGCAAGCGGTAGAGGGGACCGTTGGGCAGAACGATGGATGGTCGTGCTCGCCGAGTACCTCGTTCGCGAGCAAGCGCTGGGTGCCCTTTCGCTCCTACACTTGTCCGGCATTCCGGTTCCAATGCGCGTAGAATGCTCGCCCCGTTCACGAGGTAAGCGTCATGGCAGTCATAGGTCGGTTCAATTCGTTGCAGGTGGTCAAGCACACCGATTTCGGTCTCTACCTGGATGGCGAGAGCCATGGCGAAATCCTGCTGCCCAAACGCTACGTGCCGAAGAACGAAGACACCGAAGTGGGCGACTGGCTCAACGTGTTCATCTACCTGGACAGCGAAGACCGCCTGATCGCCACCACGCAGAAGCCCAAGGTGCAGGTCGGCGGCTTCGCCAGCCTCAAGGTGGTCGAGGTCAACCGTATCGGCCTGTTCCTCGACTGGGGCCTGCCCAAGGACCTGCTGCTGCCGCACTCGGAAGAGAAGCGCCCGCTGCAGGTCGGTGACTACTGCGTGGTCTACGTCTATCTTGATGAGCGCAGCCGCCGCATCACCGCCACCGCGCGCCTGGACCGCTACCTGGACAATACTCCGGCTAACTACAGTGCCGGCCAGGAAGTCGAGCTGCTGGTCGTGGAGCGCACGGACCTAGGTTACAAGGCGATCATCGAAGGCAAGCATTGGGGCCTGATCCACAAGAACGAGGCCTTCAAGTTCCTCCGTGGTGGCCTGCGCGAGAAGGGCTACATCAAGGAAATGCGCGCCGACGGCAAGATCAGCCTGAGCCTGCAGCCGGCGGGCGCTGGCCTGTCCGATGCGCTCAGCGAGCAGATCCTCCAGGCCCTGCGCGAGGCCGGCGGCCAACTGGCGCTCAGCGACAAGAGCCCGCCGGAGGCCATCGCCCAGCAGTTCGGCGTCAGCAAGGGCAACTTCAAGAAGGCCATCGGCGGGTTGTTCAAGCAGGGGTTGATCGTCATTCATGACGACGGTATCGAACTGGCCTGAGGCTAGCTCCGCCCGCGGACGATGGATTCGGCCACTGCGCAGCGCGGTTGTGCCGGTGCCAGTGAGTCCATGCGCTGCAGGTCGATCGGCGTACCCGGCTCAGCCTTGAGTTGACGGCGCAGGTCGTCGAACACCCGGTCGTGTTCCCTGCGAAAGCGCAGTATCGGCCCATGGCAGACTCGCAGGCCGTGGCGACGCAGGATGCGCGTGGCGCTGGCGGCGAAGTTGAAGGCGATATCGCCGGGCAGCTCGAAGCCGTCCTTGAACGGCTGGCCGTCGATCTCACCGTCCAGTTCGAATTTCACCTGCGCATCGCGGCTGGCGGCATTCTCCACCTTGTAGCTCAGGCGGATGCGGTATTGCTGCTGGTCGAGGCCAACACTGGAATGGATGGTGACCTGGGTGGGCGTGGTCATGCTGTTCTCCTGGGAAGCACTTTTCTCCTTGAAAGCCAAAGCGCGCGTCCAATTCAGGTTTGCGGTTGGACAGGCTCTGGGGGGCAAAGGCGAACATCTGCATACCGACGCCGCTGATGACCCAGCCGCTCAGTATGGCGCTGGAGTTGGCGCTTTTCGCGACGCCTTATAGCAGAGAGGCGATGCCGCCCCGATCATGGTACCGACCATCAGGGCGGTGGGGTGGCCAGGCCAAGCTGCTGGTTGGGTGATGTGGGCATTTCCCAGCCTCCTGAGAATTGGGGCTCGAATAGTGTCGAACCCGGCTGGAGGTCGGCGGGTGATTTAAATCAATAGCCGGCTAACTGTTCTGGGCGCGGCTGAACGGCGGACGGTCTCGTTAGGCTGGTCCGCAACCCACCTGCCGCGGGCATCAGCAGCGCGGGAGAGGGCGGTCGCTGGACAGCGCCTTTGCGTCACATCATGTGGCGGAAGCGGTTCCAGGCCTGTTCGATGGACAGCCACCAGGCCGGCATGGCGCTGCCGAAACCGGCGATCTCCAGGCGCGGGTGGTGGCGCACCACCATGTCCAGCACCGGTTCCTGCTCGGGCTTCACATCGACGAAGAACACATGACGGCCTTCATGCAGGTTGTCCTGGAAGCGGCGTACGTCGCCGCTGGGGCGCTGCAGGCCGAAGAAGCTGCTTTCCCACAGACTGAAGCCCAGCAGCACCGCGGCGAGGAACACCACGGGAATCCAGCCGGCCGCCGTCTGCGTCCAGCCGCTCAGGTAGCCCACCAATAGCACCAGCGCGGCCAGCGCGGCGCCGATCATGAGGCCGATCTTGCCCCAGTGCACCACGTCCTTCTTCATCATCGAGGGCACTTCGTGAAGACGGTGCTCCTGCATGTCCGCATCGCTGTCGCTGAGCACATGCATTTGCTCGATGCCGATACCGCTTTCGGAAAGCTCCTGTTCGACCTGTTCCAGATCGTCCAGGTTGTCGCTGATGTAGTAATGCCTGTTCATGACGAACCTCCCGCCCCCGGAACGCAAGATTCCCCCAGGGTTCGATCGCTATCTGCCGCGAAAATCGGCAAATATCCGTCGTTCGATGGTTGTCGGCAGAAATCAGTCTAACACCGTGACGACGCGGCCTGCGGGGCGCTGCCCGGCGGTAGCGGGGTTGCCAGAGCGGCCAGTGGGGCCGAGGATGCAGCTCTCATTGGAAGCATGCCGCTTTCACACAACGGCGAACGAGGCCGAGATGATCCGCGAGATTCTCAAGATGGGCGACGAGCGCCTGCTGCGCATCGCCCCACCGGTGCCCGATTCGATGATCGGCAGCGCCGAGCTGCAGCTACTGATCGACGACATGTTCGAGACCATGCACCACGTCGGCGGCGTCGGTCTGGCCGCGCCGCAGATCGGCGTCGACCTGCAACTGGTGATCTTCGGTTTCGAGCGCAGCGAGCGCTATCCGGACGCGCCGGCAGTGCCAGCGACCATCCTCCTCAACCCAGTGATTACGCCCATCGGCGATGAGCTGGAGGAGGGCTGGGAGGGCTGCCTTTCCGTACCAGGCCTGCGCGGCGCGGTGAATCGTTACCAGCGCATCCGCTACCAGGGCGTCGACCCGCAAGGACAACCCATCGACCGCACGGTGGAAGCCTTCCACGCTCGCGTGGTGCAGCACGAATGCGACCACCTGATCGGCCGCCTGTACCCGTCGCGCATTACCGATTTCAGCAAGTTCGGCTTTACCGAGGTGTTGTTCCCGGGGCTCGATCCGAACGCGGATGACTGACGGCGCAGGGGCTTTCCTGTAGGAGCGCTCAGTCTTCCTCGTCGAGCTGGTAGCGCGTCGCCACCAGGCTCTCCTTGATCTTGCGCAGGTGCGGCTGGAAGTCCACGCCTCGGCGCAGGGTCACGCCAGTGGCGAGTACATCGAGCACGGTCAGCTGGATGATCCGCGAAGTCATCGGCATATAGATGTCGGTGTCCTCCGGTAGCGGAATGTCCAGGCTCAGCGTGCTGGCCTTGGCCAGCGGCGAATCGGCGGCGGTCAGGCCGAGCACCGAGGCACCGTTCTGCCGCGCCAGGTGCGCCACGTCCACCAGCTCGCGGGTGCGGCCGGTGTAAGAAATCACCACGAACAGGTCGCCGGTGTGCGCCACCGAGGCGATCATCCGCTGCATCAGCACATCGCTGTGGGCCGACACCGCCAGGTTGAATCGGAAGAATTTGTGCTGCGCATCGAGCGCCACGGAGCTGGACGCACCGAGGCCGAAGAAATGGATCTGCCGGGCCTGGATCAGCAGATCCACGGCGCGGTCGATCAGCTTCGGGTCGAGCAGCTTGTGGGCGCTGTCCAGCGAGGCGATGGTGCTGCTGAAAATCTTCCGCGTGTAGGCTTCGGGACCGTCGTCGGCGGCCACCGCCTGGGTCACGAACGCCGCGCCGCTGGCCAGGCTCTGGGCCAGTTGGATCTTCAGTTCCGGGTAGCCGCTCATGCCAAACGAGCGGCAGAAACGGTTCACCGTTGGCTCGCTGACGCTCGACGCCTGGGCCAGCGCGGCGATGCTGAAGCGCGTGGCCTGCTGCGGGTCGCGCAGGATCACTTCGGCGACCTTGCGCTCGGCCTTGTTCAGCTGTTCCAGACGGCTCTGGATATGCTCCAGCAGGTTTTTCATCCGTGCTCCTTGGGCAATCGACGGTTGACCGGTTGGCTACGGTCAGCGGCGCTATCCTAACGTCAGGCCGGCAGGCGACCAACAGCGGCGCGAGGCGGTAAAAATATGTTGTTTAATTACTACATATTTGTCTTAATGCTGGCGTAGAAGGCTAAATATCGTTCAAAATTTGGTTGGTAACAACAAATGCCTGAAGTCCGCGTTCTGCCCTGCACCCTCGCGCTGTTCGGCGCCCTGGGTGATCTTGCCCTGCGTAAACTGATTCCGGCGCTCTACCAGCTCGACCGCGAAGACCTGCTGCACCGCGATACCCGCATTCTCGCCCTGGCCCGCGACGACGGTGCCAGCGAAGAGCCCCTGGCGACCATCGAGAGCCGTCTTCGCCAGGCCGTGCCAGCGAAGGAGTGGGACGAAACCGTCTGGGCCCGCTTCCAGGCGCGCCTGCATCACCTGAGCCTGGATTTCCTCGATGCCGGCTCCTACCAGGCACTGGCCGAGCTGGTCGGTGACGAGAAGACCCTGGTCGCCTACTTCGCCACCGCTGCCTCGGTGTTCGGAGGCATCTGCGAGAACCTCGCTGCCGCCGGCCTCGCCGAGCGCACTCGGGTTGTGCTGGAGAAACCCATCGGCCACGACCTGGAGTCGTCCCGCGCGGTGAACGACGCGGTGGCGCGCTTCTTCCCGGAAAACCGCATCTACCGGATTGACCACTATCTGGGCAAG
Source organism: Pseudomonas sp. (assembly GCF_002796985.1). GTDB lineage: Bacteria > Pseudomonadota > Gammaproteobacteria > Pseudomonadales > Pseudomonadaceae > Pseudomonas. Next base: position 885,999 of record NZ_PEKX01000007.1, read on the forward strand.
GAGACGGTGCAGAACCTCATCGCGCTACGCTTCGCCAACAGTCTGTTCGAAACGCAGTGGAACCAGAACCACATCTCCCACGTCGAGATCACCGTGGCCGAGAAGGTCGGCATCGAAGGCCGCTGGGGCTACTTCGACAAGGCCGGCCAGCTACGTGACATGGTGCAGAACCACCTGCTGCAACTACTCTGCCTGATCGCCATGGACCCCCCAGCGGACCTCACCGCCGACAGCATCCGCGACGAGAAGGTGAAGGTGCTGCGCGCGCTGGAGCCGATCGCCCCCGAGCAACTGGCGACCCGCGTGGTGCGCGGCCAGTACACCGCCGGCTACATCGACGGCAAGGCGGTGCCTGGCTATCTCGCCGAGGAGAATGCCAATTCCAACAGCGATGCCGAGACCTTCGTCGCCCTGCGTGTGGATATCCGCAACTGGCGCTGGTCCGGCGTGCCGTTCTACCTGCGCACCGGCAAGCGCATGCCGCAGAAGCATTCGCAGATCGTCATCCACTTCAAGGAGCCGCCGCACTACATCTTCGCCCCGGAGCAGCGTTCGCTGATCAGCAACCGCCTGATCATCCGCCTGCAGCCGGACGAGGGCATTTCCCTGCAGGTGATGACCAAGGACCAGGGCCTGGGCAAGGGCATGCAACTGCGTACCGGCCCGCTGCAACTGAATTTCTCCGAAACCTTCCAGACCGCCCGGACGCCGGATGCCTACGAGCGACTGTTGCTGGAAGTCACGCAAGGCAACCAGAACCTGTTCGTCCGCAAGGATGAGATCGAGGCCGCCTGGAAATGGTGTGACGGCCTGATCGCCGGCTGGGGGCGCCTGGGTGAGGAGCCCAAGCCCTACCCGGCTGGCAGTTGGGGGCCGCAGGCCTCGGTTGCCCTGATCGCACGCGACGGGAGGGACTGGTATGGCGATCTCTGAACCGAAACTGGCTGAAGGCATGGCCTGGAAGACCTGGAACGACGCCGCCGAACAGGCTCGCGGCCTGGCCGAAGCCGTCGCCGATGCACTGCGCGAGGCGCTGATCGAGCGCGGCCGTGCGCTGCTGGTGGTGTCCGGCGGGCGCAGCCCAGTGGCATTCCTCGAAGCCCTGAGCGGCGCGGTGCTGGACTGGTCGAAAGTGGCCGTCAGCCTTGCCGACGAACGCTGGGTGCCCGAGTCGCACCCCGACAGCAACGCCGGCCTGTTGCACCGTCACCTGTTCAAGGGCGCGGCGGCCAAGGCGCAGTTCATCGGCCTCTACCAGCCGGCGACCAGCCTGGAAGAGGCGGCCGACAAGGCCGACCGCTACCTGCATGAGCTGATGCTGCCGATCGACGTGCTGGTGCTGGGCATGGGCGATGACGGCCACACGGCGTCCCTGTTCCCCGGCAGCGCCAATCTGGTCGAGGCGCTCGACCCCGCCGGTACGCGCCGTTGCCTGTCGATGTGGGCACCGACCGTACCGCACCAGCGCCTGACCCTGACCCGCGCCGTGCTGCAGGGCGCGCGGGTGCAGATACTGGCGATTCAGGGCGAATCCAGGCTGGCCACCCTGAGCCAGGCGCTGAGTGACAACGACGACCAGCGCATGCCGGTCAATGCGTTCCTGCGTTCACCTCTTTCGATCCACTGGTGCCCCTGAGGCACGGAGTTACCGCAATGTCTGAACAACACATCCAGCAGATCGATGCCCTGGCGCAGCGCGCGCGCATCCTGCCGGTGATCACCATCGACCGCGAGGCGGACATCCTGCCCATGGCGGACGCGCTGGCCGCCGGCGGTATCACCGTTCTGGAAGTGACCTTGCGGACGTCGCTGGGCCTCACCGCGATTCGCCAGTTGAGCGAGCAGCGCCCGGAGCTGCTCATTGGCGCCGGCACCGTGCTCGACGCGCAGACCTTCCGCCAGGCGGAAGAGGCGGGGGCGAAGTTCATCGTCACGCCGGGCTGCACCGAGCAGTTGCTGGAGTACGCCGTGACCCGCCCGGTGCCGCTGTTACCGGGCGTGGCGACCGCGTCGGAAATCATGGCCGCGTACCGCCATGGCCTGCGTCGCTTCAAACTGTTCCCGGCGAAGGTCGCTGGCGGGGTAGAGGCGCTCAAGGCTTTTGGCGGCCCGTTCCCCGAGGTGCGTTTCTGCCCCACCGGCGGCGTCGGCCCGGATAACCTCAACGACTACTACCGGCTGGCCAACGTGATGTGCGTGGGCGGCAGCTGGATGCTGCCCAAGGCTGCCATCGACAGCGGCGACTGGGCCACGGTCGAGCGCCTGAGCCGCGAGGCGCTGGCGCTACTGGATACACACTGAGCTGTCCCGATCTGGACATGCCCGGCTTATGCCGGGCTTTTTTATGAATTCCACAAGACTGCTCTTCGTAGGATGGCGTGGAGCGCAGCGATACCCCCATCAATGGCTCGGAAGGAAAAGCCGATGGGTATCGCAAGCTCCACACCATCCTACAAAAAGCCTGTCGCAGGGCGCTCAGCAACGACAGCGATGCCGCTCAATCCACTCCGACAAACCCGCCGGTCTGGTGTCGCCAGAGCCGCGCATACAGCCCGCCATGGGCCAGCAGTTCGGCATGGCTGCCGCTCTCGACCACGCGGCCATGCTCCAGCACCACCAGCCGATCCATGCGCGCGATGGTGGAGAGGCGGTGGGCAATGGCGATCACCGTCTTGCCCTGCATCAGGGTCTCCAGGCTTTCCTGGATCGCCGCTTCCACTTCCGAGTCCAGCGCCGAGGTGGCCTCGTCGAGGATCAGGATCGGCGCGTCCTTGAGCAGCACGCGGGTGATCGCTATGCGCTGGCGCTGGCCGCCGGAGAGCTTCACGCCGCGCTCGCCGACATGGGCGTCGAGGCCGGTGCGGCCCTCGGCATCGCTCAACTGCGGGATGAATTCCGCGGCGCGAGCTTTCCGGATCGCGTCCTGCAACTCCTCATCGCTGGCATCCGGACGTCCATAGAGCAGGTTGTCGCGAATCGAGCGATGCAGCAGCGAGGTGTCCTGGGTGACCATGCCGACGTGCGCGCGCAGGCTTTCCTGCGTGACGTGGGCAATGTCCTGGCTGTCGATCAGGATGCGACCGCCTTCCAGGTCATACAGGCGCAGCAGGAGGTTCACCAGGGTCGACTTGCCGGCGCCGGAGGGGCCGACCAGACCGATCTTCTCGCCGGGGCGCACGGTGAGGTCGAGGCCGCTGATTAAGCCGCCACCTTTGCCGTAGCTGAAGGATACCTGGTCGAAGCGCACTTCCCCGTGCTTCACCTCCAGCGGCTTGGCATCAGGCACATCGACCACCTGGCGGGGCAGGGCGATGGTCTGCATGCCGTCCTGCACCTGGCCGACGTTCTCGAAGATGCCGCCCACCACCCACATGATCCAGCCGGACATGTTGTTGATGCGGATGACCAGGCCGGTGGCCAGGGCGATGGCGCCCACCGAGATCAGCGACTGGGTCCACAGCCACAGGGCCAGGCCCGTGGTGCCGGCAATCAGCAGGCCGTTGAAAATGGTGATGGTGACGTCCATCGAGGTCACCACGCGACCGGCGCGTTGGGCCTTGCGGGTCTGGTCGTCGATGGCTTCGCGGGCGTAGTTTTCTTCCTGGCGCGTGTGGGCGAACAGCTTGAGGGTAGTGATGTTGGTATAGCCGTCGACGATGCGCCCCATGAGCTTGGAGCGCGAATCGGAGGCTTCCACCGAGCGGCGTTTCACCTGCGGGATGAAGTAGCCCAGGGCGCCGATGTAGCCGAACACCCAGACTATCAGCGGAATCATCAGGCGCCAGTCGGCTTCGGCGAACAGCACCAGGGCGCTGATGGTGTAGATGAGCACGTGCCAGATGGCGTCGACCACCTGGACGGCGGAGTCGCGCAGGGAGTTGCCGGTCTGCATGATGCGCTGGGCGATGCGCCCGGCGAAGTCGTTCTGGAAGAAGCCCAGGCTCTGCTTGAGCACGTAGCGGTGATTCTGCCAGCGGATCAGGTTGGTCATGCTGGGGTTGATGCTCTGGTGCACCAGCATGTCGTGCAGGCCGTTGAACAGTGGGCGCAGGATCAGTGCGACGACGGCCATCCAGGCCAGTTCGCGGCCGTGCAGGCTGAAGAAGTCGGCGGGGGCCGAGCCTTGTGCGAGGTCGACGATGCGCCCGAGGTAGCTGAACAGTGCGACTTCGATCAGCGCGACGATCAGGCCGACGAAGAGCAGGGCGAGGAATACCGGCCAGACCTGGCGCAGGTAGTAGACGTAGAAGCGGATGACGTCGGACGGCGGCATGCGCTCGGGGGCGTCGCGGAAGGGATCGATCAGACGTTCGAAACGACGGTAAAGCATGATGGCTCTCGGGTTGTTGGCAGGGCCTTCCCGGCCCTGCCGTCAATGGCCTCCGTCAGCCGTGGTTCCGCAGAATCACAGACGCTTGGCGGAGAGGATGACCACCGGGGTGGTCGGTACGTCCTGGAACATGCCGCGGTTGCCGGTCTTTACGCCGGCGATCTGGTCGACCACGCCCATGCCACGCACGACCTTGCCGAACACGGCGTAGCCGAAGTCGCGGGAGCCGTGGTTGAGGAAGTCGTTGCCGGTCAGGTTGATGAAGAACTGGCTGGTGGCGGAGTTGACGTCGCTGGTACGCGCCATGGCCAGGGTGCCGCGCTCGTTGAGCAGGCCGTTGTCGGCCTCGTTCTTGATTGGCGCCTGGGTGTCCTTCTCCTTCATGGCCTCGGTGAAGCCGCCGCCCTGGATCATGAAGTTGGGGATCACGCGATGGAAGATGGTGCCGTTGTAGAAGCCGCTGTCGACGTAGGACAGGTAGTTCTTCACAGAAATCGGTGCCTTGTCGGCGTACAGCTCGATTTCGATTTCGCCCGAGGTGGTGGACAGCAGCACGTGCGGCTTGTTGGCGTCGGCGGCGATTGCCGAGCTGGCCAGGACCAGGGAGCAGGCAGCGAGCAGGAAGCGTTTGAACAGGGTCATTTGGCGGATGTTTCCTGAAGGTTCTAGGGATGGTCGACCTGATCGAGGAAGTCGAGCAGGGTGGAATTGAATCGTTCCGGCTGGTCCAGCGGCGTCGCGTGGCGCGAGTCCTCGATCACCACCAGGCGCGCGTTGGGCAGGCGCCCGACGTAGGCCTGTTTGAGCGATACCGGGGTGTAGTCGCGGTCGGCGCTGATCACCAGGGTTGGACAGGTTATGCGCGCGAGGCGCTCCTGCACACCCCAGCCGAGGATGGCGTGCAGGCTGGAGAGGTAGGCGCGCTTGTCGTTCTGCGGCCAGCGCTGCTGGATCTTGCGGCGCAGGTCGCTCTGTTCGGGCTTGGGGAAAAGCATCTTGCCCAGCGCCTTGCCCACCGTGTCCAGGCCCAGGACATGGGCGAGGAACAGTCGGCGCGCCACTTCCAGATACTCGCGCAGGCTGCGTGGTTTCACTTCCGGGGCGCTGTTGACGATGGTCAGGCTATTGAGTCGTTCCGGCCAGCGGGTAGCCAGTTCGAAGCCAATCATGCCGCCCATGCTGATGCCGACCAGATGCACACGACCCAGGCTCAGATGGTCGAGCAGGGCGATCACGTCCTCGGCGAAGGCAGCGATGCTGTAGCGCTGGCGCGGTTTGTCCGACTGGCCGTGACCGCGCACGTCGAGGGCGATCACCCGGTGACGCTTTTCCAGTTCCGGCACCTGGTACTCCCAGTCGCGGGTGCTGGAGCCGAGCCCGTGCACCAGCAGCACCGGTGTGCCGAATCCGCTTTCCTCGTAGTGCAGACGGTGACCGGCGTGGTCGAAGAACGGCATGAAGGGCTCCTTGTTCGTGCGGCCTGTGGCGTCAGGCCGGGCTTTCCGGGGCGGCGAAATGGGCGTCGAGGGGCACGTTGGCAAAGGTGGTCAGCAGCTCCACGAGGATCTGAGTGGCCGGGCCCAGGGGCTTTTCCTTGTTCGGGTAAAGATAGAAGCGGCTCTCGCGCACGCCGCCCTGTTTCATCAGCAGCGGCTTGAGCTGGCCGTCGCGCAACTCGCGCTCGATCATGTGTCGTGGCAACCAGGCGAAGCCCAGGCCGTTGCTGACGAAGGTGGCGGCGGTGGCCAGGCTGCCCACCGTCCAGCGCTGCTCGGCGCCGAGCCAGCCGACGTCGCGTGGCTGCAGGCGACCGGAGTCACGGATCACCACCTGCATCTGGGTTTCCAGGTCCTGGTGGGTGACCTCACGCTGCAGACGATGCAATGGGTGATCGGGATGAGCAACGGCGACGAAGTCGACGATGGAAAGGTCGGCGCCCAGGTGGCCAGGGATGTTCAGGCCGCTGATGGCGAGGTCGGCGTGGCCCTGCACCAGGGCTTCCTCGACGCCGGAGAGCACTTCTTCGCGCAGCAGTACGCGGCAACCGCGGCTCTGCGGCATGAAGGCCGACAGCGAACGGACCAGGCGTACGGTGGGGTAGGCGGCGTCGACGACCAGGCGGACTTCCGGCTCCCAGCCCTGTTCCATGTGGTGGGCCAGCTCTTCCAGCTGGCCGGCGGATTTCACCAGTTGCCGCGAACGGCGCAGCAGCACTTCGCCGGCTTCGGTGAGTACGGCCTTGCGCCCATCGATACGTAGCAGCGGCACGCCGAGTTGCTCCTGCATGCGTGCCACGGTGTAGCTGATCGACGACTGCGAACGGTGCAGGGCTTCCGCCGCCTGGGCGAATCCACCGTGATCGACCACGGCCTGCAGGGTTCTCCACTGGTCCAGGGTAACGCGGGGCGCTTTCATCCTCGCTTCCTCTTGTCTAATCTGGCGGTCCGCAGAAGACCCACAAGAGACCGCCATGAAAAAATTCTGTTGCGCCGTTCTGGCACTGTTGCCGCTGACCGCCCTGGCTTATCCCATCGAAGTGCAGAAGAGCCTCAATGGCACCGAGGTGGATGTCGAGACCCAGGACATCGGCGACCAGATGGGCGCAATCATCCTGCGCAATGGCGGCCAGCAGGATGTGACCTGTACCGCGGTCTTCGTCAACGGCCCCGAGACGCCTCATGTGCGCAAGGCCACTATGGCGCCGGGCAAGGAAGCCAACCTGACTTCCAGCTTCAGCCGCGCGGTGATCAAGCTGCGCATCAAGCTGACCTGTAATCCGTCCTGAGTACGCTTGCCGGACAAGACTAGAAGCAGCATAGCAAGAAATCAATTTATTCGATAATTAGAAGCGATTTTTTACGCTTTTTTATCGATTTATTAATCTTTAGGATGGCCTCCATCGACATATTCAACGACCGATGGAGGTCCAGTCCATGTCCCGCGTCCTGGTTATCGAAAGCAGTGCCCGTCAGGAAGGTTCCGTTTCCCGCCAACTGACCCGCGATTTCATCGCCCAGTGGCAGGCCGCTCACCCGGCGGACGAAGTTCAGGTCCGTGACCTGGCCCTCGAGCAGGTGCCGCACCTGGACGCCAACCTGCTGGGCGGCTGGATGAAGCCGGCGCAGGAGCACAGCGCAATCGAACGCGCGGCGCTGGAACGCTCCAACCTGCTGACTGCCGAGCTGCAGGCCGCCGACGTGCTGGTTCTGGCGGCGCCGATGTACAACTTCGCCATCCCCAGCACCCTGAAGTCCTGGCTGGATCACGTGCTGCGCGCCGGCGTCACCTTCAAATACACAGAGACCGGCCCGCAAGGCCTGCTCACCGGCAAGCGCGCCTTCGTCCTGACCAGCCGCGGTGGCGTCTACGCCGGTGGCGCGCTGGATCACCAGGAACCCTACCTGCGCCAGGCGCTGGGCTTCGTCGGCATTCATGACGTGACCTTCATCCACGCCGAAGGCCTGAACATGGGCGGTGAGTTCGCCGAGAAGGGCCTGGCCAAGGCCAAGGCACAGCTCGCCGCCATCGCCTGATTCGCTTTCTCCCTTGCGCGCCCTCCGCTCCTGGGCGCGACCGTGGCCGATCTCCTCCCCCGAGATCGGCCATTTTTTATTCGGCAAGCGCTTGACCGGCGGGAAAACACATCCTTCGGGTTCGGGCTGTTCAAAGCATGACCAGCGTGCTAAAAGAACCTAGAGCTGATCTAGCCGCTTGAAAAAGAAGGGAAAACCATGACCAAGTCGGAGTTGATCGAGAGAATCGTCACCCATCAGGGGCAGCTTTCCGCAAAGGATGTGGAGCTGGCGATCAAGACCATGCTTGAGCAAATGTCCCAGGCTCTGGCCACTGGGGATCGCATCGAAATCCGGGGGTTCGGTAGCTTCTCGTTGCATTACCGCGCACCGCGTACCGGCCGTAATCCGAAAACCGGCGAATCCGTGCGTTTGGACGGCAAGTTCGTCCCGCACTTCAAGCCCGGCAAGGAGTTGCGCGATCGCGTCAACGAACCCGAGTGACCCCGGGGTACCCGTCTTCAAGAAGGAGTGTCCATGCTTCGGGCAAAACGTTTTCTGCTGATTCTGGCGCTGGTCGTCCTGGCCGCTGTCGTTGTGGTTTTCGTCCTGGAAAACCTGCAGCCTGCGCAGCTGACCTTCCTCGGCTGGCAGTCGCCGCAGTGGCCGCTGGTGGTCTTCATCTCCCTTGCCTTCGTCGTCGGCGGCGCAATCGGCCTGTTGCTGAGCATCCCCTTTCGCGCGAAGGCGCACGTCCGCATGACCGGGCTGCGCTCCGAAGTCACCCGTTTCCGCAAGGAGAATGACGCGCTGCGTGAAAAGTCGCTGACGGATCATGCCTAGCGTCATCGCCACGCTGTTCTTCTTCTGCGCCCTGGCCATCGGCTGGTGGTTGGGGCGTCGTTCTCTTTCCAGGCCTGAAGCGGCTCCGGAAGAGACTCTTCGGGCCCGCGTCCACAACATGCACAACCTGCTGGAGCGGCATTCCGACGACGCGCTGGAGAGCCTTTCCCAAGGGTTGGTCGTCAGCCCGGAAACCCTCGAAAGCCACCTGCATGTCGGTAATCTGTTTCGCCGCCGGGGCGATATCGAGAAAGCCATCCATATTCACCAGGACCTGCTCGGCCGCGCCGGTGAGGATGGTTCGCTGGTCGCGCAGGTACGTCTGGAGCTGGCGCGTGACTATATTGCCGGCGGCCTGCTGGGTAGCGCCGAAGAGCTGCTGGACGAGCTGACGCAGCAGGGTGAGGAGCCTATCTCCCACGAAGCGCTGGATGAGCAGCGGCTGATCTGCGAACGCGAGAAAAACTGGTCGCGCGCCATCGAACTGGCCGCCCGGCTGGTCCCGAGCCGCCCGGAACTCAGTGCCGCCTTGGCCAACTATTACTGCGAGTTGGCCCAGGAGAAGGGCCGGACCGGGGATCGCAGCGCCATGCAGGAACTGCTGCGCGAGGCCCGCCGCGTGGACAAGCGTTGCGTGCGCGCCATGCTGATGCGCCTGGACTGCGAGCTCTGGCGCAAGGACCAGGCAGCGGCGATTGCCACCATCGGCGAGCTGGCACGCGATGCCAAGGCTTTCCTGGGTGAGGTCGTGCCGTTGTTGCGCCGCCATGACGGGCTGGATCTGCCCGAACTGCACGACTGTCTGCGTGAGTTGGCCGAGGGGGAAGAGGTGCCGCCGGCCATTCTCGCGCTACTGGCGGAGTGTGGGCAGTCGGCAAGCTCGTCGACCTGGCGCGAAAGCTTGCTGGAGCGGGTGGAGCGTCATCCTTCGTGGCAGGGCGTTGGCGAGTACTTGGAAGTTGCCGGCAAGGATGCTGAAAAAGACTCGCCGACTGAGAAAATCGCTCCGATAATCATCGGTTTGTATAAGACAATGCCGCGCTATCGATGCGGCAAGTGTGGTTTTGCCGGTCGCGAACTGCATTGGCAATGTCCCAGTTGTCATGCTTGGAACGCGTTGCGCCCGGTCATTTCGCCGCTCTGACGCGCTCGCTCAAAACATGGAAGACGCCGCTGGCGTCAGGTTCTGCAGGTATCTGATTGAAGGTTCTACTGACGGGCGCGAGCGGGTTTGTCGGCCGAGGCGTGCTGGCGCGCTTGTGCCAGGAAAACGATGTACAGGTTCGCGTCGCCCAGCGCGGCGTTGCAACCTCCTGGCCGGACGGTGTCGAGGTGGCTCGCATCGACGGGCTGAGCGTGGCTCAATCCTGGGCGTCGGCGCTGCAGGGGGTCGATGTGGTGATTCATTGCGCTGCGCGCGTCCATGTCATGGACGAGCAGGCGGCCGATCCCCTTGCCGAGTTTCGCGCAGTCAACGTCGAGGCGACCCGCCACCTGGCGCAGGAAGCGGCGGCGGCGGGAGTGAAGCGCTTCGTCTTCGTCAGTTCGATCAAGGTCAATGGCGAGGCAACCGCGCCGGGCCATCCGTTTACCGCCGACGCTGAGCCGCAACCGCAGGATCCCTACGGGCAGTCCAAGCTCGAAGCTGAGCAGGCGTTGTTCGACGTTGCCCGGCAGACGAGTCTGGAAGTGGCAGTGGTGCGCCCGCCGCTGGTTTATGGTCCGGGTGTGAAAGCCAACTTTGCCAGTCTGATGCGCGCCTTGCAGCGGCAATTGCCGTTGCCCTTCGGCGCCATCGACAATCGCCGCAGCCTGGTGGCGCGGGACAACCTGGTCGATCTGTTGCTGCTCTGCTCTCGCCATCCTGCGGCGGCCGGGCAGGTTTTCCTGGTCAGTGACGGTGAGGATATGTCGACCGCACAGCTTTGCCGTGGCCTGAGCAAGGCTCTGGGGGTTCGGCCGCGCTTGCTGCCGATACCGGCTGCGCTGCTGCGTCTGCTCGGGCTGCTGACGGGGCGGGGGCAGCAGGTGCAGCGTCTGCTGGGGTCGTTGCAGGTGGACATTTCCGCCACGCGCAGTCGATTGGCCTGGACTCCTCCCGTCAGTGTCGAGCAGGCGCTGCGGGAAACGGCGCGGGGATGCGGTCAGGAGCCGGGACGATGAGCATGGGGATTCTGCTGGTGGCCGTGTTTGTCGCATCCTGGGCGATGACAGCCGGGGTACGTCGTTATGCACTGGCGCGCAGCATCATGGACATTCCCAATGCCCGCAGCTCGCACCAGGTTCCCACACCGCGTGGCGGTGGCGTGGCCATTGTGCTGGGCTTTCTCGGTTGCCTGCCGTTGGCTGGCGTCCTGGGGGCGGTGGATGGGCGCAGCCTGTTGGCATTGTTGCCGGCTGGTGCCCTGGTGGCGGTCATTGGTTTCCTTGACGATCACCAACATATCCCCGCGCGTTGGCGGCTGCTGGGACATTTTGTCGCCGCGCTCTGGCTGCTTTGCTGGCTGGGAGGCGTACCCGCGCTGCCAGTACCCTGGGGGACGCTGGATCTGGGCCTGATGGGCGACTTCCTGGGGCTGGTGTTCCTGGTCTGGCTGCTCAATCTGTATAACTTCATGGATGGTATCGACGGGATCGCCGGCCTGGAGGCCATCAGCGTCTGCCTGGGCGGCGCCCTTTGCAGCTGGCTCGTCGGGGCGCCACAGTTGGTCTGGCTGCCCTTGATCCTGGGCATGGCTGTAGCAGGGTTTCTGGTGTGGAATTTCCCCCCGGCACGGATCTTCATGGGGGATGCGGGTAGCGGCTTCCTCGGACTGATCCTGGGAGGGCTGGCATTGCAGGCGGGGTCGATGGCTTCGCCACTGGTCTGGAGCTGGTTGATCCTGCTCGGCGTGTTTGTAGTGGATGCCACCTTCACCTTGATCCGTCGCCTGATGCGTGGCGAGCGTGTCTACGAGGCGCATCGCAGCCATGCCTATCAGCGGGCATCGCGACGCTACGGTAGCCACCTGCGGGTGTCGCTGACGGTGACGGCCATCAATGTGCTGTGGCTGGTACCGCTGGCTTTGCTGGTGGCGCTAGGGCATGTTTCGGGCTTGCTGGCATTGATTGTGGCCTATGCTCCTCTGGTGCTTGTCGTAGCTCATCTGGGTGCAGGCCGTCCGGATGAACAGGAAGTGAGCTGAACTCCGCCGGATTTGGTGGTCAATGTAGCGGGTGGACTATTTTCTCCGCTCAGGATTAAGGACAAGCGCTGATGCTCCGAGAACGCCTGTTGAGGCTTCCGAGACGACATAAACGGTTACTGCAGGTCGCCACCGATATTTTCCTGGTGTGGTTCGCCTTGTGGTTGGCGTTCATCGTGCGTCTGGGAACGGACGATCTGGAGTATCCGTTCCGGGTTCATGGCTGGCTGTTCGTTGTGGCGCCGATGGTGGCGATTCCGTTGTTCATTCGCTTCGGCATGTACCGAGCGGTCATGCGTTACCTTGGCAATGATGCGCTGATCGCGATCTGGAAGGCCGTTACGGTCTCCGCATTGCTGCTGTCGCTGATCGTCTACTGGAACCGCTCGGTGACCGAGATGGTGCCGCGCTCCCTGGTGCTCAACTATTGGTGGCTGAGCCTGCTGTTGATCGGTGGCCTGCGTTTGGCGATGCGCCAGTATTTCATGGGGGATTGGTACAGCACGGTTCAGGCCGTTCCTTTCCTGAAGCAGCAGGACGGCTTGCCCAAGGTCGCCGTCTATGGGGCCGGCTCTGCCGGCAACCAGTTGGTGGCGGCGTTGCGCCTGGGGCGTGCAATGCGGCCGGTGGCCTTCATCGATGACGACGACGAGATCGCCAACCGCGTCATTGCCGGGCTGCGCGTCTACAAGCCCAAGCATATCCAGCAGATGATCGACGAGACCGGTGTGCAGGAAGTGCTGCTGGCCATCCCGTCCGCGACCCGAGCCCGTCGCCGCGAGATTCTCGGTTTGCTCGAGCCTTACCCGGTCCATGTACGAAGCGTTCCCGGGTTCATCGATCTGGCGAACGGTCGGGTGCGTGTGGATGACATCCAGGAAGTGGACATCGCCGACCTGCTGGGCAGGGATGCGGTGGAGCCGCGCAAGGAGCTGTTCGAACACTGCATCCGCGGCGAAGTGGTGATGGTAACTGGCGCCGGGGGGTCTATTGGCTCTGAACTTTGCCGCCAGATACTCGGGTCCGGGCCGACCGTGCTGGTACTGTTCGAACACAGCGAATACAACCTCTACCGGGTTCACCAGGAGCTGGAAAACCGCATCAAGCGCGAGTCTCTCGCAGTACAACTGGTGCCGATCCTGGGTTCGGTGCGCAGTGCCGAGCGCCTGCTGGATGTCATGCGTACCTGGAAAGTCGCCACGGTCTATCACGCCGCGGCTTACAAGCATGTGCCCATCGTCGAGCACAACATCTCTGAAGGTGTGCTGAACAACGTCATGGGCACTCTGCATACCGCTCAGGTGGCGGTGCAGGCGGGTGTACAACATTTCGTCCTGATCTCTACCGACAAGGCAGTGCGCCCGACCAATGTGATGGGCAGCACCAAGCGCCTCGCGGAGATGATCCTGCAGGCGTTAAGTCAGGAATCTGCACCGGTGCTGTTTGGCGATAAATCCGGCGTGCACCAGGTCAACAAGACCCGTTTCACCATGGTGCGCTTCGGTAATGTGCTGGGGTCGTCCGGTTCCGTCATCCCACTGTTCCGCGAGCAGATCAAGCGTGGCGGGCCGGTTACCGTGACCCATCCGGGCATCACCCGCTATTTCATGACTATTCCCGAAGCAGCCCAGTTGGTGATCCAGGCGGGCTCCATGGGGCGCGGCGGCGACGTGTTCGTGCTCGACATGGGGCAGCCGGTGAAGATCCTCGAGTTGGCCGAGCGCATGATCCACCTGTCCGGTCTGAGCGTTCGTTCCGAGCGTGCGCCTCACGGCGATATCTCCATTGAGTTCAGCGGCCTGCGTCCCGGTGAGAAGCTCTATGAAGAGCTGCTGATCGGCGACAACGTCAGCGTCACCGAGCATCCGATGATCATGAAGGCCAACGAGGAGTTGATGCCCTGGGAAGGCTTCAAGTTGGTCCTGGCCGATCTGCTCAAGGCGGTGGAGCACGGCAATTACGCTCGGGTGCGGCAACTGTTGCGGGAAACCGTCAGCGGCTATTGCCCTGAGGGCGAGATTGTCGACCTGATCCACCAGCAGCGGCGGATGGAGCCCTGATCCAGGGCTCCTAGCAGACGCTGTGATTGCTGCGTCTGTGAGCGTTGTCAGCCCTTTCTTGGTGATCTGTCGGCGGCAGCGGAAATTGCCGCCGACTCTCTAAACCGACGTTTTCAAGGTCATTCCTGGCGATATGTTTTCCAGGCGGCGCAACCGCGACCGCCTACCGCTATCTACGTCCAGGAATGACCCATGAAAAAGAGCCTGCTATCCGTTGCAAGCATGATCCTGCTGGCGAGCCTCTCCTTCGGAGGCATCGCCCAGGCGGCCACGAAAGCCGATCCCACCGCTCAGCCCGCCACCGAAACAGCTGCGCCGGCTGCGAAGGCACCTGTCTCGCAGGTGGAGTCGGTGAATATCAACAGTGCATCGGTCGAGGAGCTGCAGAAGTCGCTGAAGGGGATTGGCAAGGTCAAGGCCCAGGCCATCGTTGATTACCGCACCGCCCACGGCCCGTTCGCCACGGTCGATCAGCTGCTGGAGGTGAAGGGCATCGGCAAGGGCACTCTGGATAAGAACCGCGACCGCATTTCGCTCTGAACCGTCACTTGATGAAATGAGAAAGCCGGTCGATGACCGGTTTTCTCAGGGTGGTGCAGAGAGTGAAGGTTCTTTTTTCGCTGCAATAAAAAAGCCCCCGGCATGTGCCGAGGGCTTTGAATTTTGGCTCCGCGACCTGGACTCGACGGCGTTAGCCGAACGCGCTTCAGCGCGGCCCCGAAGGGGGAATCACCTGGGACGCAGTCCCTGGAGAGAGTCCAGCGCCCAATGAAAAAGCCCCCGGCATGTGCCGAGGGCTTTGAATTTTTGGCTCCGCGACCTGGACTCGACGGCGTTAGCCGAACGCGCTTCAGCGCGGCCCCGAAGGGGGAATCACCTGGGACGCAGTCCCTGGAGAGAGTCCACGCCCAATAAAAAAGCCCCCGGCATGTGCCGAGGGCTTTGAATTTTTGGCTCCGCGACCTGGACTCGAACCAGGGACCCAATGATTAACAGTCATTTGCTCTACCGACTGAGCTATCGCGGAACAACGGGGCGTATCTTACTGATTAAAAAGGGGAAGTCAACATAGCCCCGACGACTTCCCCTGATTTTTTACAGCACCTGGACGATGGCGCGGGTAACGGTGTCCAGATTGCCGTTGTTCAGCGCAGCAACGCAGATACGGCCGGTGCCGACGGCGTAGATACCGAACTCGTTCTTCAGGCGCTCCACCTGCTCGGCGGTCAGGCCGGAGTAGGAGAACATGCCGCGCTGCTGGGCAACGAAGCCGAAGTCACGCTTGGCGCCCAGGGTGGCCAGTTGCTCGACCATGGCCACGCGCATGGTGCGAATGCGGGTGCGCATCTCGCCCAGTTCCTCTTCCCACACGGCACGCAGTTCCGGGCTGTTCAGCACGGCGGCGACGACGCTGGCGCCGTGGGTCGGCGGGTTGGAGTAGTTGGTGCGGATCACGCGCTTGACCTGGGACAGGACGCGGGCGGATTCCTCACGGCTGTCGGTCACCACCGACAGAGCGCCAACGCGCTCGCCGTACAGCGAGAACGACTTGGAGAAGGAACTGGAAACGAAGAAGTTCAGGCCCGACTGGGCGAACAGGCGCACAGCGGAGGCGTCTTCGTCGATGCCATCACCGAAGCCCTGGTAGGCGATGTCGAGGAACGGCACATGGCCCTTGGCCTTGAGCACGTCCAGAACCTGCTTCCAGTCGTCCATGGTCAGGTCGACGCCGGTCGGGTTGTGGCAGCAGGCGTGCAGCACAACGATGGACTGCGAGGGCAGGGCGTTGAGGTCTTCCAGCAGGCCGACGCGGTTCACGCCTTGGGTGGCGGCGTCATAGTAGCGGTAGTTTTGCACCGGGAAGCCGGCCGCTTCGAACAGCGCACGGTGGTTTTCCCAGCTCGGGTCACTGATGGCAACGGTGGCGTTGGGCAGCAGGCGCTTGAGGAAGTCGGCGCCGGTCTTCAGTGCGCCGGTGCCGCCGACGGCCTGGGTGGTGACCACGCGGCCTTCGGCCAGCAGCTCGGAATCAGCACCGAACAGCAGCTTCTGCACGCCCGAATCGTAGGCGGCGATGCCTTCGATCGGCAGATAGCCGCGCGGAGCGTGGGCCTCGATGCGGGCCTTCTCCGCGGCCTGTACGGCGCGCAGCAACGGGAGACGGCCTTCCTCGTTGTAGTACACACCAACGCCCAGGTTGATCTTGCCCGGACGGGTATCGGCGTTGAAAGCTTCGTTCAGGCCCAGGATCGGGTCGCGAGGGGCCATTTCGACAGCGGAGAACAGACTCATTTTGGCAGCAGCTCTAAGGCGGGAGTGAAGTGCAATTGCAACCCACCCGCTCACGGCGCTGGGGGTTGCGTCGACGGGCCGGTATTATATAGGCCTCTACGGCAGGCGGCGAGTTGTCGCGCATGCTTTTCGACTGGTATGACGCTTTGGCGACCGAAGCGTCACACGCCAATGCGAGGTTCCCATGTCGATTTTTCAACTGGATTCGCGATTCGAGCCCGCCGGCGACCAGCCGGAAGCCATCCGACAGATGGTCGAGGGGCTGGAAGCGGGTCTGTCGCACCAGACGCTGCTGGGGGTGACCGGTTCGGGCAAGACCTTCAGCATCGCCAACGTCATTTCCCAGGTGCAGCGCCCGACCATGGTGCTGGCGCCGAACAAGACGCTGGCTGCGCAGCTCTACGGCGAATTCAAGGCCTTCTTCCCGAATAACGCCGTGGAGTACTTCGTCTCCTACTACGACTACTACCAGCCCGAGGCCTACGTGCCGTCCTCGGATACCTACATCGAGAAGGACTCCTCGATCAACGACCACATCGAGCAGATGCGGCTGTCGGCGACCAAGGCGCTGCTGGAGCGCAAGGACGCCATCATCGTCTGCACCGTGTCCTCGATCTACGGCCTGGGTGACCCCGCGTCGTACCTGAAGATGGTCCTGCACCTGGATCGCGGCGACAAGATGGATCAGCGCGAGTTGCTGCGCCGCCTGACCAGCCTGCAGTACACCCGCAACGACATGGACTTCGCCCGCGCCACCTTCCGCGTGCGCGGCGACGTCATCGATGTCTTCCCGGCGGAATCGGACCTGGAGGCCATCCGCATCGAGCTGTTCGACGATGAGGTGGAGAACATCGCCGCCTTTGACCCGCTGACCGGCGAGGTGCTGACCAAGCTGCCGCGCTTCACCTTCTACCCGAAGAGCCACTACGTCACTCCGCGGGAGACGTTGCTGGAGGCGATGGAGCACATCAAGGCCGAGCTCAAGCAGCGCCTGGACTACCTGCGCGCCAACAACAAGCTGGTGGAAGCTCAGCGCCTGGAGCAGCGCACCCGCTTCGATCTGGAGATGATTCTTGAACTGGGCTATTGCAACGGCATCGAGAACTACTCGCGCTACCTCTCCGGGCGTGGCCCCGGCGAGCCGCCGCCGACCCTCTACGACTACCTGCCGGACAACGCCCTGCTGGTGATCGACGAGTCCCATGTCAGCGTTCCCCAGGTTGGCGCCATGTACAAGGGCGACCGTTCGCGCAAGGAAACCCTGGTGGAGTACGGCTTCCGCCTGCCCTCGGCGCTGGACAACCGCCCGCTGCGCTTCGAGGAGTGGGAGGCGATCAGCCCGCAGACTATCTTTGTTTCGGCGACTCCCGGCCCTTATGAGGAGCAGCATGCCGGTCGGGTGATCGAGCAGGTGGTGCGGCCCACTGGCCTGGTCGACCCGGAAGTGGAAATCCGCCCGGCGACCACCCAGGTGGATGACCTGCTCTCGGAAATTGGCAAACGTGTGGCGCTGGAGCAGCGCGTGCTGGTCACCACCCTGACCAAGCGCATGGCCGAAGACCTCACCGACTACCTGGGCGACCACGATGTGCGCGTGCGCTACTTGCACTCGGACATCGACACCGTGGAGCGGGTGGAGATCATCCGCGACCTGCGCCTGGGCAAGTTCGACGTGCTGGTGGGCATCAACCTGCTGCGCGAGGGCCTGGACATGCCGGAAGTGGCGCTGGTCGCCATTCTCGATGCGGACAAGGAAGGCTTCCTGCGTTCTGAGCGTTCGCTGATCCAGACCATCGGCCGCGCCGCACGAAACCTGCACGGCAAGGCGATTCTCTATGCCGACAAGATCACTGGCTCGATGGAGCGGGCAATCAACGAGACCGACCGCCGCCGCGCCAAGCAAGTGGCCTTCAACGAATTGCATGGCATCGTGCCCAAGGGCGTGACCAAGGACATCAAGGACATCCTCGAGGGTGCCGTGGTACCGGGCGCCAAGGGCAAGCGCCGCAGCCTGGCGAAGGTAGCGGAGGAGAGCGGGCGCTACGAGAACGAGCTGCGCACGCCGGACGAGATCGGCAAGCGCATCAAGCAACTGGAAGAACGCATGTATCAGCTAGCCCGCGACCTGGAGTTCGAGGCCGCGGCCGGGGTGCGCGACGAGATCGGCAAGTTGCGTGATCGGATGGTGTCGATGGGCTGAGTGATGGGGACTCGCCGGCTGGCGAGTACGGTCCTGGCCCAGCTTTTCGTAGGAGCGAGCTTGCTCGCGAATCGCCCAGCACCTTCAGGCCCCGTCGTGACACAAGGTTCGCGAGCAAGCTCGCTCCTGCAAGGGGTGGCGTAGCGCGGGATGCTCAGTGCGCCCCAGCTCCCGCCCCAGCCCCCATGCCCGCCGGCAGCGGGCGGGTCAGCAGCACCGCCAGCATGCTCACTGCCAGCACGATGCCGATAGCGTGGAAGGCGTCGTTGTAAGCCATGATCGCCGCCTGCTGGTGGACGATCTCGCTGATCTTGCCCAGCGCAGCCTGCTGTGTTCCCAGTTGCGAGGTCAGCTGCGCCAGGCGCTCGTCCACCGCGCCGTTCACCGGCACCACCGCTTCGCGCAGGTAGTCGTAATAGACCTTGGCTCGGCTATCCAGCAGGGTTGCCAGCAAGGCGATGCCAATGGCGCCGCCGAGGTTACGCAGAATGTTGAACAGACTGGAAGCCGAGCCCGCGTCCTGCGGCTGCAGGTAGACAGTAGCGATCAGCGAGATGGTGACCATCACCATCGGCTGGCCGAGGGCGCGCAGCAGCTGGATCTGGTTGAACTGCGGGCCGGCGAAGTCCGGGTTGAGCACCCCGGAGAAGAAACTCGCCATGCCGAACAGGCCGAAGCCCATGGCGCAGAGCAGGCGCGGCTCGATGATCTTCATCAGCTTGGGGATCAGTGGAATGAGGAACAGCTGCGGCACGCCCATCCACATGATCACTTCGCCGATCTGCATGGCGTTGTAGCCCTGGATCTGCGCGAGATACAGCGGCAACACGTAGATCGAGCCATACAGGCCCATTCCCAGGCCGATGCTGGAGATGCTCGACAGCCCGAAGTTGCGGTTGCGCAGGATGCCCAGGTTGATCAGCGGGTTCGGTCGTGAGGTCTGCAGGATCACGAAGAGGATCAGGCTGACCACGGCGATGCTGCCCAGGCTGACGATCAGGCTGGATTCCAGCCAGTCCTTGCGGTGGCCTTCCTCGAGGAACACCTGCAGGCAACCCAAGCCGATGGCCATGGTGACGATGCCGGCATAGTCGGTGCTCTTGAGCAGTTCCCAGTGCGCTTCCTTCTTCTCCAGGCCGTAGAGCAGGCCGGCGATCATCAGCAGGCCCGGCGGGATGTTGATGTAGAAAATGTATTCCCAGCCGAAGTTCTCCGTCAGCCAGCCGCCCAGGGTCGGGCCGATGGAGGGCGCGAAGGTCGCGGTGATGGCGAACAGCGCCATGCCCTTGGGGCGGTGGTGCTCCGGCAGCTTGATCAGCGCCAGGGTGAAGGCCAGGGGAATCAGCGCGCCGCCCGTGAAGCCCTGCATGGCGCGGAACACGATCATGCTCTCCAGGTTCCAGGCGAACGAGCAGAGCAGAGAAGAGAACAGGAATCCGACGGATATCATCCAGGCCAGCCGGCGCGCCGAGAGCAGCTGTACCAGCCAGGCGGTGAGCGGGATCATGATGATCTCGGCCACCAGGTAGGAGGTGGAGATCCATGAGCCTTCTTCCAGGGTGGCGGCCAGCGCGCCCTGGATGTCTTTCAACGAAGAGTTGGTGATCTGGATGTCGAGCACCGCCATGAACGCGCCGAGCATGGCGCTGAACACGGCGATCCAGTCGCGGCGGGTCGGTTCCCCGACCGGCCGGATCAGCGCATCACCGGCCACCCAGCTCGACCTCGGCCGCGACGGACATGCCCGGGCGGATCAGCCCCTTGAGCGGATTGTCGTCGGCGAACGTGATCTTGACCGGAATGCGCTGCACCACCTTGGTGAAGTTGCCGGTGGCGTTGTCCGGCGGCAGCAGGCTGAACTGCGCGCCGGAGGCGGCGAACAGGCTCTGCAGCTGGCCTTCGATGGGCTGGTCGGGGAAGGAGTCGAACACCAGCTTGGCAGTCTGGCCGGGGCGCATCTTGCCGATCTGGGTTTCCTTGAAGTTGGCCTGGACCCAGATGCCGTCGTCTGGCACCAGCGACAGTAGCTGGCTGCCCACCTGCACGTACTGACCGACGCGGGCGCCGCGCTGGCCGACCAGGCCGCTGACTGGGGCGTGGATTTCGGTGCGAGCGAGGTTGATCTCGGCCTGGGTGATATCTGCGCGGGCGCTCTCGATCTGCGCTTGCAGGCGCTGCACATCGGTGCCGAGGGTTTCGCGTTGCACGCGCTGGGCCTGCAGGTCGGCCTGGGCCTTGGCGACCTGGGAACGGGCGACGTTGGAGTCGGCGGCCAGGGTGGTCACGCGCTCCTCCGACACATAGCCAGGCTTGCGCAGTGCCTGGGCGCGACCGAGGTCGACCTCGGTGCGGCCGAGAGTGGCCTGGCTGGCGTTCACGTCGGCCGCGCTGGCCGCGATCATGCTGGTCTGGCCCTTGAGCTTGCTGCGCGCCTGCTCC
Organism: Pseudomonas sp.; assembly: GCF_002796985.1. Lineage (GTDB taxonomy): Bacteria > Pseudomonadota > Gammaproteobacteria > Pseudomonadales > Pseudomonadaceae > Pseudomonas. The sequence goes on from NZ_PEKX01000007.1 coordinate 906,860, forward strand.
AATTCCGCCTCGCGGGTCGCCAGGGTGGCCTTGGCGCGGTCCAGCGCCAGCTGGAAGTCGGCGGTTTCCAGCTTCACCAGCAGTTGGCCTTTCTCCACATGCTGGTTGTCCTGCACCAGCACCTCATCGACGCGGGCGCCGAGTTGACTGGCGATGCGGGTGATTTCACCCTGCACGTAGGCATTGTCGGTGGTCTCGACGAAGCGGCCGACGAAGTACCAGCGCGCCAGGAAGGCAAGGGCGACCACGGCGAGGATGATGAAGAACACGGTCAGGCGGCGTTGTAATTGTGCGGGCATAGGTAAACGAGCGTTTGGTTGGCCAAAAAATGTTTGCCAATGTAACAGTGTTCCGTGGCGGCACGTAGCCGCTACACTTCGGAAACTTTGTTGCTTATAGGGAACAATCATGGGGCTGGATGATGCGCTGATCTTCACTCGAGTGGTGGAGCTGCACAGTTTCACCCAGGCCGCGCACAGTCTTGGGATGCAGAAGTCCACGGTGAGCCGGCGCATCGCGCTGTTGGAAGAGCGCCTGGGCGTACGCCTGATCAACCGTACGACCCGCAAGCTGCGCCTGACCGAGGTGGGTCAGGCCTACTACGACCGTTGCCGGCAGATCATGCACGACTTTGCCGAAGCCGAGCAGGCCGTGATGCAGTTGCAGCAGGCCCCCTCGGGATTGTTGCGGATCAGCGCGCCCATTGAGTTCGGCCAGATGTACCTGGCCAAGGTGCTGGGCGAATTCATGAACCTTTACCCCCAGATCAATGCCGAGGTTGAACTGACCTCGCGCACCGTCGATCCGCTGGAGGAGGGTGTGGATATCGTCATCATGGTTGGCCAGCCAGAAGACTCGACCCTGATCGCCCGGCGCATGCTGACCACCAACCGCTGCCTGTGCGCCAGCCCGGATTACCTGGCGCTGCACGGCCGCCCGGACACCGTCGAACAACTGGCCGGCCACCGTGCGGTGCTGCTCCAGGCGGACTCCCAGCGCTATTGGCCGCTTCGCGGGGAAACCGTACCGTGTCACCGGGTGCTGTCGTGCAACAACATCACCTTCGCCCGCGAAGCCGTGCTGGCCGGGGTGGGAATTGCTTCGCTGCCAGAGCTGATCGTCGATGAACAACTGGCCAGTGGTCATCTGGTTCGAGTGTTGCCCCAGGTCCAGTTGCCGGTGGGCGAGCTGTATGCCGTCTATCCGTCGCGGCGCTTCCAGGCGATGAAGGTGAAGGCATTTCTCGACTTCCTGATCCACAACCTGCCTATCGATCCCGGTCGTTGGCTGGAGCCGAAGGCGGCCCGCCTGATACCATCGCACCCATGAGCGCGCGCGCCGTCGTGCGCTGTCCGCTTCACACGAAGAATTGCTGCACACGAGAGCCTTCATGACCACAGTCCGCACCCGTATCGCGCCGTCTCCCACCGGCGACCCGCACGTCGGCACCGCGTATATCGCGCTGTTCAACCTCTGCTTCGCCCGCCAGCACGGCGGCCAGTTCATTCTGCGCATCGAGGACACCGATCAGGTGCGCTCGACCCGCGAATCGGAACAGCAGATCTTCGACGCGCTGCGCTGGCTGGGTATCGAGTGGGACGAGGGCCCGGACGTCGGCGGCCCGCACGGCCCGTATCGGCAGAGCGAACGTGGCGCCATCTATAAGCAGTACAGCGATGAGCTGGTCGACAAAGGCCATGCTTTCCCCTGCTTCTGCTCCTCCGAGCGCCTCGACGCGCTGCGTGCCGAACAACAGGCGCGCAAGGAAACCCCGCGCTACGACGGCCACTGCATGCACCTTGCGAAAGAGGAATCGGCCAAGCGCATTGCTGCCGGCGAATCCCATGTGGTGCGCATGAAGGTGCCGACCGAGGGTGTCTGCGTGGTCCCGGACATGCTCCGTGGCGACGTGGAAATCCCGTGGGACCGCATGGACATGCAGGTGCTGATGAAGGCCGACGGGCTGCCCACCTACTTCCTCGCCAACGTGGTCGACGACCACCTGATGGGCATCACCCACGTCCTGCGCGGCGAAGAGTGGCTGCCCTCGGCGCCCAAGCTGATCAAGCTGTACGAGTATTTCGGTTGGGAACAGCCGGTGCTCTGCTACATGCCGCTGCTGCGCAACCCGGACAAGAGCAAGCTGTCCAAGCGCAAGAACCCCACCTCCATCACCTTCTACGAGCGCATGGGCCTGCTGCCCCAGGCGCTGCTGAACTACCTCGGCCGCATGGGCTGGTCCATGCCCGACGAGCGCGAGAAATTCAGCCTGGCGGAGATGATCGAACACTTCGACCTGTCCCGCGTGTCGCTGGGTGGTCCGATCTTCGACATCGAGAAGCTCTCCTGGCTGAACGGCCAGTGGATTCGCGAACTGTCCGTCGAGGACTTCGCCAGGGAAGTGCAGAAGTGGGCGCTCAACCCCGAGTACCTGATGAAGATCGCTCCGCATGTGCAGGGCCGCGTGGAGAACTTCAGCCAGATCGCTCCGTTGGCCGGCTTCTTCTTCAGTGGCGGCGTGCAGCTGGACGCCAAACTGTTCGAACACAAGAAGCTTGACGCCACCCAGGTCCGCCAGGTCCTGCAACTGGTGCTGTGGAAGCTCGAAGCGCTGCGCCAGTGGGAAAAGGATCGCATCACTGCGACCATCCAGGCCGTGGCCGAGCATCTGGGCCTCAAGCTGCGTGACGTGATGCCGCTGATGTTCCCGGCCATCACCGGCCAGGTCAGCTCGGTGTCGGTGCTTGATGCCATGGAGATCCTCGGCGCTGACCTGTCGCGCTATCGCCTGCGCCAGGCCCTGGAGCTGCTGGGTGGTGCGTCGAAGAAGGAAGCCAAGGAGTGGGAAAAGATTCGCGACGCCATCGGCTCCTGAGTTCTTTCCTACACTAAAAAAGGCCGGGCGCTGCAAAGCGCCCGGCCTTTTCCTTGCCTGCGGCGGTGGTTGCGGCTGAGTCGGAGGAGGGGAGGCGAGCCGCGAATTTCGCTGGCCGGAAACGGGGGCGGTCACATAAGTGATTGTTCTGTGGGAGAAAAAAATTAGAGATCTGAAAAAATAGTGTTGACAGGGGTTCGTCCCGCCCCTAAGATGCGCCCCGTTCCAGCGACGAACTGCACTGGCAGGACGGAGCGGAACGGTAGATCCAGCGGTACTTTGGGGCTATAGCTCAGCTGGGAGAGCGCTTGCATGGCATGCAAGAGGTCGACGGTTCGATCCCGTCTAGCTCCACCAAATTCTTATGGACCAAGAGTCCAGTAAGTTTTGTCTGGTCCGGACAGAGCTTATATCGAAGGTTTTGCGTCCCCTTCGTCTAGTGGCCTAGGACACCGCCCTTTCACGGCGGTAACAGGGGTTCGAGTCCCCTAGGGGACGCCACTATTCCAGCGACGATGCGTTCGCATCGTCAGCCAGAGTCATCTGGGGCTATAGCTCAGCTGGGAGAGCGCTTGCATGGCATGCAAGAGGTCGACGGTTCGATCCCGTCTAGCTCCACCAATTTCCCAATCGGGATGAAGCCAGAATCCACCGCCTGGTGGGTTTCTTCGAAGGATATGTCCCCTTCGTCTAGTGGCCTAGGACACCGCCCTTTCACGGCGGTAACAGGGGTTCGAGTCCCCTAGGGGACGCCATTTTTATCGCTCTGCGATGCCTATAGGGCCACTGAGACTTTCAGTGGCCCTTTTGTTTTTTCTCCCTCCCGAAAATTTTCCTCCGACCAGTGGTCGCGCTTTCTGCTTGCCGATTTTTATTATGAGAATAATATTCTCCACATAATATTTTGTCCGAGCGAGAAGCCAGCCATGAGCGACAAGAAAGCCCAGACCCGCGAACGCATCCTTTCCGCCGCTACCAGCGCATTGCTGCAGCACGGGCCGGTCGGCCCCAGTGTGGGTGAGGTGATGTCGGCGGCGGGGCTGACGGTGGGTGGCTTCTATTCGCACTTCGAGAGCAAGGACGCGCTGATGCTGGAGGCCTTCCGCGAGTTGCTCGCCAAACGCCGGGAAGGGCTCAAGCGCTTTGACCCGCAATTGAGCTTTGCCGAGCGCCGCGCGCTGACCGCGCAGTTCTACCTGTCCCGCAAGCACCGTGATACCGAAGAGGACGGCTGCCCGATCCCCAGTTCGCTGAACGAAGTGGCCAACCTGCCGGAGGGCTTCCGCCAGACCCTGGAAGAGCACGTGGAGCTGATGGTGGCGGCGCTGGCCGGCCGCCCTGAGGAAATCGACACCGTGCTCAGCGACATGGCTTTGATGATTGGCGGACTGGCGCTGGCCCGTGCCTTGGGTAATGGCGACCTGTCCGACCGTGTCCTGCGTGCCGCAAAAAAAGCGGTGATCTGAAGAGGTGCGTCAAAATGAACAGTCTGAGCTGGGTTCGAGGAGTCAACGCCACCCTGGGTCGTGTGGCACCGCAATGGGCGGCGCAGCGCATGCGTCAGCTGTTCGTGACGCCCAACGAATACGCGCCGCGTGACTGGGAGCTGCCGCTGCTGGCCAGCTCTGAACGTGTCACCTTGCGCTTCGGCCTGTCCGCCCTGCGCTGGGGCGAGGGGCCGGCGGTGCTGCTGATGCACGGTTGGGAAGGGCGCCCCACCCAGTTCGCCACGCTGATCGAGAAGCTGGTGGGTGCCGGCTACGGGGTGATCGCTTTGGACGGTCCGGGGCATGGCCGCTCGCCCGGTCAGGAAGCGGACATCGTGCTGTTCGCCCGCGCCTTGCTGGAAGCGTCCAGCGAACTGCCTCCACTACGCGCCGTGATCGGCCATTCCATGGGCGGAGCCAGCGCGCTGCTAGCGACTCAAATGGGTCTGCGTACCGAGACGCTGGTGACCATCGGCGCGCCGAGCAATGTGCTGGGGGTTCTGCGTGGTTTCTCCAGGATGGTCGGCTTGCCGCCTGTGGCGCGCTCGCGCTTCATCCGCATGATCGAAGGGCGCGCGGGGATCGCCGCCAAACAGCTGGACGTCGCGCGCTATCGGCTGGATTTTCCCGGCCTGGTGGTGCACGCCGAGGACGACAGGTACGTGCGTGTGGGCGAGGCTGCGGCCATCCACGAGGCCTGGTCGCGCAGTCGCCTGCTGCGTCTGAAGGATGGCGGTCATCACCGGGTGCTGGCGGATGCAGCGGTCACCGAAGCCATTCTGGAGCTGCTGGAAGAGGTCGAGACGCCGCTACCCCTGGCGTTGGCTTCCTGAGTCATTCACCCGCCTGATAACGGCGGCTACAAGCCGCCGTTTTCGTTTCATGTTGGCCTGTTGCGGGTCGTCAGGCCCGGCGGCCTGGCGTAGACTTTCGGGCATTTCCGGCCGCCCCGGCCTGGGCGCGAGGTCTTGCGCACGCGGGTGGCCGACTGGGGGATTGCATGAGTCTGTCGATGGATTGGGTGCTGCAACAGGCGCGCCCGGTCATGCCGGTGCTGGTGATCGATGAGGTGGCGCTGGCCGGTGACCTGGCCCGCGCTTTGTACGACGGTGGTGTGCGGGTGCTGGAAGTGACCCTGCGCACGCCGCAGGCGCTGGACGCGGTGGCGGAGATTCGCCGCCAACTGCCGGAAATGATCGTCGGCGCCGGCACGCTGATCCACACCGAGCAGTTCCAGGAAGCCCGCGATGCCGGTGCGCAATTCGCCGTCAGTCCTGGTTGCACGCCGCGCCTGGTGGCGGCGGCGGAAGACGCCAAGATGCCGTTCCTGCCGGGTGTGATGACGCCTTCCGAAGTGCTGGTGGCGCTGGAGTACGGCTACCGCTCACTGAAGCTGTTCCCGGCCGACGGCAACGCCGCGATCAAGATGCTCAAAAGCCTCAAGGCGCCCTTTGCCGGCATTCGCTTCTGCCCGACGGGCGGCATCACCCAGGAAAACCTGCTCAACGTGCTGCGCCTGCCCAATGTCGCCTGTGTCGGCGGCACCTGGATCGCACCCCCCAGCCTGGTGCGTGCTCGTGCCTGGGATCAGATCACTCAGTTGGCCGAAGAAGCGCGCGCGCTGGCCGCAAGCCTGGAGCATTCGGTATGAGCTGGCAGTTGCCCGATCCATTCGTCATCGATATCGAAGTCAAGGCCGAGGACATTGATGGCCTCGGCCACGCCAACAATGCGGTCTATGTGAGCTGGCTGGAGCGCTGTGCCTGGCGCCACTCCCAGAGCCTGGGCCTGGACCTGGCCGAGTACCGTCGCCTGGACCGCGCCATGGCCGTGGTGCGCCACGAGGTGGACTACCTGGCGGCCGCATACGAGGGTGAGCAGCTGCAGCTGGGCACCTGGATCGTCGAATCCGACCAGCGCCTGAAGATGACCCGTCACTTCCAGCTGGTGCGCCCCGCCGACGCACTGACCCTGCTGCGCGCGCAAACCACCTTCGTCTGCATCGAACTGTCCAGCGGCAAGCCCAAGCGCATGCCGGTGGAGTTCATCGAGGGCTACGGCCGCGCGCTGCTCGCCCCGGAGACCGTGGCCGCCGGCGCGTGATCCGTCGTGCCGCGCTTTTCCCGGCGCGGCGCATTCCCTACAATCCGCGGCCTTTGCCATAGCCCGAGATTCTCCCGTGCAGATCGCCCTGGCCCCGATGGAGGGTCTGGTAGATGACATCCTCCGCGATGTGCTGACCCGCGTCGGCGGCATCGACTGGTGCGTCACCGAATTCATCCGTATCAATGACCGGCTGCTGCCGCCGTCGTCCTTCCTGGCGCTCGCCCCGGAACTGGCGCACGGCAGCCGTACCCGCGCCGGCGTGCCGATGCGCGTTCAACTGCTCGGATCGGATCCGCAGCTGCTGGCGGAAAACGCCGTGCAGGCCTGCGAGCTGGGCGCCCCGGTGATCGACCTGAACTTCGGCTGCCCGGCCAAGACGGTGAACCGCTCCCGTGGCGGCGCGGTGCTGTTGAAAGAGCCCGAGCTGATGTTCAGCATCATCGAGGCGGTGCGCCGCGCCGTGCCCGCGCACATTCCGGTGACCTCGAAGATGCGCCTGGGCTATGACAGCCCGGACGGCGCCATCGACTGCGCCCGCGCCCTGGCCGATGCCGGCTCCGCCCATGTGGTGGTGCACGCGCGGACCAAGGCCGACGGCTACAAGCCGCCGGCGCATTGGGAGTGGGTGGCGAAAGTGGCCGATGCGGTGAAGGTGCCGGTGTTCGCCAATGGCGAAGTCTGGACGCTGGAGGATTACCACCGTTGCCGCTCCATCAGTGGGGTGGCGGACATCATGCTCGGTCGCGGGCTGGTCTCCCGCCCGGACCTCGCCCGGCAGATCGCCGCCTGGCGCGATGGCCGCGAGGTGGTACCGATGCCCTGGTCGGAAGTGCGCGTACTGCTCGACGACTTCTGGCGCCAGGCCCGGCGCAAGCTGGCGCCGCGCTATGCACCGGGGCGCTTGAAGCAATGGCTGGGGATGCTCACGCGCAGTTATCCCGAAGCCGTGGAGCTGTTCGCCCAGGTGCGCCGCGAGCATGACTGCGACGTGCTGGACCGGATGCTGCAGGTTGAAATCGAGGCCGCTGCCTGACTCCGTACCGCTCTTCGTAGGAGCGAGCTTGCTCGCGAACAGGTCAACCGGCTGAAGTCGCTGTCTGGACGCTTCGCGAGCAAGCTCGCTCCTACAAAAGCGTGGTCCGTGACAACGCCGAATCAGCGCCCGCCGCTGACATCGACGAAACCGCCGGTGCTGTAGCTGGACTCGTCCGAGGCGAGGAACAGGATCGCCCGCGCCACTTCTTCCGCCTCACCGCCCCGGCCCAGGGGAATCGCCGATTGCAGGCGCGCCACCCGTCCTGGTTCGCCACCGCTGGCGTGGATTTCGGTGTTGATCAGCCCCGGTCGCACCGCATTCACGCGGATGCCGTCTGCCGCCACTTCCTTGGCCAGGCCGATGGTCAGGCTGTCCACCGCGCCCTTGGCAGCGGCGTAGTCGATGTACTCGTTGGGCGAACCCAGGCGCGAGGCCATGGAGGAGACATTGACGATGCTCCCGCCTTCGCCGCCATGCTTGCGGGCCATGCGCTTCACTGCCTCGCGGCAGCAGAGGAAGGTGCCGGTGACGTTCACCGCGAAGACTCGCTGCAGGCGCGCTATGTCCATGTCTTCCAGGCGCATCTGGCGTTCCAGGATGCCGGCGTTGTTCACCAGTACGTCGAGGCGGCCGAAGGCTTCGTCGACTTCGCGGAACAGCCGTAGCACGTCTTCCTCGTTCGCTACGTCGGCAGCGAAGGCGCGCGCCTTCCCACCATTGGCTGTGATCTGCGCGACCAGCGCCTCGGCTGCTTCACGTTCGCGGCGGTAGTTGATTGCCACGGCGAAGCCGCGCTCAGCGGCGAGCAGCGCGGTGGCGGCACCGATGCCGCGACTGGCGCCGGTGATCAACATGACCTTGTGCATGGAGAATCTTCCTGTGGCAAAGGGGGGCTTGAAATAATTTTGGGCAGCCCAATCTATGTTCCTGCGGGAGGCCGAAGTCGGGTCCCGCAGCGGAGTTCTGATGTCAGGCTCCAGATCATACCTTGCTGAAAATTTCAGGAGATTCGCATGAGCAACGTCCTTTCCCTCGCCCCGCTGTTCCGCCAGTCCGTCGGTTTCGATCGTTTCAACGATCTGTTCGAGTCCGCCCTGCGCAGTGAAAGCGGCAGTTCCTACCCGCCCTACAACGTCGAGAAGCATGGTGACGACCAGTACCGCATCGTCATCGCCGCTGCCGGCCTGCAGGAGGAAGACCTGGAGCTGCAAGTGGAGCGCGGCGTGCTGACCGTCAATGGCGGCAAGCGCGAAAAGGCTTCCGAGAACGTTACCTACCTGCACCAGGGCATCGCCCAGCGCGCCTTCAAGCTGTCGTTCCGCCTCGCCGACCACATCGAGGTACAGGGCGCGCAGTTGAAGAATGGGCTGCTCAGCGTCGAGCTGGTACGCATCGTTCCGGAAGAAGCCAAGCCCAAGCGGATCGCCATCAACGGCCAGACCCCGGCCATCGAAGGCTAAGCAGTGTCCCGGCGTTAGCCGGACCGTAGTCGCAAAGCAAAACGCCCGTCTCGCAAGAGACGGGCGTTTTTGTTCGTGCGTCGATCAGGCCTTCTGCTGGTCGGGCGACGGCGCCGAGCGGTTGCGCCACCAGGCGAAGATGATCGCCGCCATCAGCACGAAGCCCAGGTAACCCATGGCCGGATAGACCAGGCCCACCAGCTTGACGAAGCCCACCTGGCTGGCGATGAAGGCGAGTACCACCGCGACCACGGTCGCCACGCGGAAGGGCACGCCGTAGGCGGCGCAGCGCGCGGCCAGGGTGTAGGCGAAACCGCTGGTGGTGCAGTACAGCTTCACCAGCAGCAGGGCCAGCATCACATCGCCGAACCACGGGGCGATGTTGTTGCTCAGCAGCAGCGTGGGAATGGCGCTGCCGCCGATCACGTCGATCTGCACCAGCATCACCAGGGCCATGGCCAGGATCAGCACGCCCACGCCGATGCCGCCGAACACGCCGCCCATTGCCGCAGTGCGCAGGTTCGCCACGCTGCCGCCCATCACCACCACTGCCGCCGCGGTGGCGGCGACGTTGTAGGAGACGTACAGCAGCGCGCCGAGCAGCCAGTTGGGCGCCGGGTGTGGCACCGCCAGGGCAATCTGCTCCAGCTCCGCCAGCGGCTTCTGGATATGCGTCAGCGCGTAGACGGCGATGATCGCCACGATGACCATCAGCACCGGAGTGATCAGGCTCATCAGGGTGATCACCCGCTTCAGGCCCAGGCACACGGTGATGACGGTCAGCACACCGAGGACAATGCCGCCGATGGAGTGGCCGATGCCCAGTTGCTGCTCGAAGGAGGAGTTGGCACCGGCGAACATCACCACCATGGTGCCGAACAGGAAGAAGGTCAGCATCAGGTCGACGACGCGGCCCAGCGGCTTGCCACAGATGTACTCCATGGCTTCCTTGTGCGACTGGGTCTGCAGGCGGCTGCCGATCTGGTAGAGGTTCATCAGCAGGAAGGCGAACAGCGCCAGCGCCACCACCGCGCCGGCCAGGCCCATGATGCCGAAGCCGCCGAAGAACTGGAGGATCTCCTGGCCCGAGGCGAAGCCGACGCCCACCACCAGGCCGATGTATGCCCCGCCGAGCTTGAGACTGGTTTTCATGATCGAGACTCTGTTGTTGTTATGAGAGCGGCCCCGCTCGCGGCGGGGCCGGAAAGGGTCACGCCTGGCCGACGTAGGCCTGGACTTCCACCTCGACGTCCACGCCCAGCGCCAGTGCCGATGCCACGCAGGAGCGCACCGGCAGGCCCTGTTCGAAGTAGCGCTTGTACACCTCGTTGAAGCCGGCGAAGTGCGCCATGTCCGACAGCCACACGGTGGCTTTCACCACCTGGGAGTAGTTGGCGCCACAGGCCTCCAGGCTCTCGGCAATGCGGGTCATCACCGCTTCGGTCTGGGTCTGGATGTCGCCTTTCACCACCTGGCCGTCCGCGGTCATCGGGATCTGTCCGGACAGGAACAGGAAGCCGCCGGCCTTCACGGCGCGGGAGAAGGGGAAGGGCAGGGTGCTGGGGTAACGCTGGATATCGCTCATTCTAAGGTCTCCGGGGGAATTCAACGCAGGCGCGCCGGGCTCAGGCGCTGGGGATCGACGCCTTGCTGGCGCAGGGATTCGGGCAGTGCCTCGCCGAGCAGTAGCGACTGGGCCAGGCGCGACACGCCATCGGCGGACTGGATGCCGTAGCCGCCCTGGGCGGCCAGCCAGAAGAACGCCGGGTTCTGCGCGTCCTCGCCAATCACCAGGTCGCCATCGGCGACGAAGGAGCGCAGGCCGGCCCAGCTGTGGTTCGGCCGGCGGATCGCCAGGGTGGTGTGCTCTTCGATGTGGTGCGCGCCCAGGGCGATGTCGAGTTCCTCGGGCTGTACATCCTGCGCCTCGACCGGGTCGGCGTTGGCGGGCGAGCCGAGCAGCTGACCGGCGTCCGGCTTGAAGTAGAAGCTTTCGTCGATGCCGATCACTGTCGGCCAGCGGCTGATGTCCATGCCTACCGGTGCCGGGAAGGTGAAGGCAGTACGGCGGCAAGGCTGCAGGCCGACTGGGCGGATGCCGCAGCGTTCCGCGACGTGATCGGCCCAGGCGCCGGCGGCATTGACCAGTTGCGCGGCTTGGATGGTTTCGCCCTGACTGAGTTCGAGCGTCCACGCGCCATCTGCATAGCCTGCCGACAGCAGCTCGCGGTTGCAGCGCAGCTCGCCGCCGCGCTGGCGCAGTGCGCGCAGATAACCCTGGTGCAGGGCGTGTACGTCGAGATCGCGGGCGTCCGGTTCGTAGAGGGCGCCGATGATGGCCTCGGCGCGCAGGACGGGGAGGAATTCCAGCGCCTGCTCGGTGCTGATGCGTTCCACGCCCGGCGTGGACTCGGCCTGTTTGAGCAGCTCGACGTGTTCCGGGCCGCCGACGTACAGGCAGCCGCGCGGCGTGAGGATCGGGTGCTCGGTGAAACCCACTGGTGGGTTCTCGTAGAAGGCGCGGCTGGCACGGGTCAGCGCCTGGATCTGCGGCGTGCCGTAGGCCTCCATGAACATGGCGGCGGAACGCCCGGTGGAGTGGTAGCCGGGCTGCTCTTCGCGCTCCAGCACCAGTACCTTGTGGGTCTCGCTCAGGCGGTAGGCGAGGGACGCGCCGGCAATGCCGGCGCCGATGATGACGAAATCGAAATGGCTCACTGCAAGGGCCTTCTGGAGAATTTCTCTTATGTGAGAAATCTAAGATATGAGAATTTTTGCGCCAAAGGCAAGGCCCGGTAAACTTTCGTCGGCCCCCTCACGAGATGTCCCATGAGCGAAACCGCCCAGGCACTACCCAAGCCCCAGCAACTGGATCGAGACGAAGTCGGTGCGCGCCTGCGGGCGGTTCGCAAGCAGCAGAAATTGACCCTGAAACAGCTCTCCGACCTGTCTGGCGTGGCGGTTTCCACCCTGTCGAAGATGGAGCTGGCGCAGGTCGCGGTGAGCTACGATAAGCTGGCTGCCGCCGCCCGCGCCTTGCAGGTGGATATCGCCCAGTTGTTTCGCCCATTGCCGTCCGTCGGCGGGCTGATGGGGCTGAAGACTTTCGTCAAGACCGGCATCGATGACGCCGCCGGCTACGACACGGGCGGCTACGAGTACTACCCCATTGCCGGCGATTTCCCGCAGCGCAGCATGACGCCGCTGTATGCGCGCATCTTCGCCCGCGAGGTCGGCGAGTTCGACGACTTCGTCCGCCACCCCGGCCAGGAGTTCGCCATGGTGGTGTCCGGCCGCGTGCGCATCCAGTTCGAGACGGGGGAGTCGGTGAGTATCGGCACGCGCGAGACAGCTTATTTCGACAGCAGCGTTGGCCACCTCTACCTCAATGATGGCGAAGCCGACGAGGCGCAGGTGATGGTGGTGATGTCGGAATTGCGGCCCGCGCAGTAGCGGGCCTCAGGTCGCCTGCTGGATATCGCGGCGGGGCAGCAGTGCGATGAAGTCGTCCAGCGGCACCGGACGGCTGAACAGGTAGCCCTGGTACAGGTGGCAACCTTGTTCTGCCAGCAGCGCGAGTTGTTCCGGGGTTTCCACCCCCTCGGCCACCAGTTCCAGCCCCAGGCTCTTGCCCATTGCCACGATGGCGCGGACGATTTCCGCGTCGTTGCTGTCGTTGGGCGCGTCGCGAACGAAGCTCTGGTCGATCTTCAGGCTGTCCACCGGCAGGCGCTTGAGGTAGGTGAGCGACGAATACCCGGTGCCGAAGTCGTCCATGGCAAATTGCACACCCGCCTCGCGCAGACGCTCCATGCGCGCGATGGTGTCGTCCAGTTGCTGGATCACGATGCCCTCGGTGATCTCCAGCTTGAGCAGGCTGGGTGGCAATTGGGTCTTGTGCAGCAGGGCCAGGAGGCGTTCGACGAAATCGCTCTGGCGGAACTGCCGGGGGCTGATGTTCACGCTCAGGCTGAAGTTCTCGATGTCGATGAGCCCTTCGGCGAGCAGTCGCGCACCGGTGCGGCAGGCCTCCTCGATGACCCATTGGCCGACTTCGACGATCAGCCCACTGTCTTCCAGTACGCGGATGAAGCCGGCCGGCGACTGCGGGCCGCGGGTCGGGTGGCTCCAGCGCAGCAGCGCCTCCGCGCCGACGATGCGAGAGTCGCGGGCGTCCACCTGGGCCTGGTAATGCAGATTGAACTCACGACGCACCAGCGCCATGCGCAGGCCGTTCTCCAGGCGCAGGCGCTCGCTGGCGGCCTGCTGCATGGATTCGTGGAACAACTGCACGGTGTTGCGCCCGGCGTCCTTGGCGCGGTACATGGCGATGTCGGCGCGCTTGAGCAGGTCGTCCGGGGTTGCGCCGTCGTCGGGGATCAGCGCGATGCCGATGCTTGGGGTGATCTGCAGGCGGTGGCCGTCGAGTAGCATGGGTTCGGCCAGCAGGTCGCGGAGTTTTTCCGCCAGTTGGCGCACCTGCTGCGCGGTGTCCAGGCGGCTGCCTTCGATGCCGGTAAGCAGCACCACGAACTCGTCGCCGCCCAGGCGCGCCACGGTGTCTTCCTGGCGCACGCTGGCCTCCAGGCGCGCGGTGACCATCTGCAGGATGGAGTCGCCGACGGAGTGGCCGAGGGAGTCGTTGATGTGCTTGAAGTGATCGAGATCGAGGAATAGCAGCGCGCCACGCAGACTGTGGCGCTGCAGCAGGGCGATCTGCTGCTTGAGGCGGTCCATCAGCAGCGCGCGGTTGGGCAGGTCGGTCAGGGCGTCGTGATAGGCCAAGTGCTGGATGCGCGCCTCGGCCTCACGCAGCTCGCTGGTGTCGCGAGCGGTGAGCAGCAGGCAGTTCACGCCGCCCAGCTCGATCGGCTCCACCGACACGTCTACCGTCTTGATTGTGCCGTCGCGGTGGCGGCCGCGCATTTCCAGGTGGTGGACGAAGCCGTCGCGGTTCAGCGCGGCGATCATGTTCAGGCGTTCATCCGCGTCGGCCCAGATGTTGATGCCCAGGGCGGTCTGGTCGATCACCTCGTCGGTGCGGTAGCCGGTGAGACGGTGGAAGCCTTCGTTGACTTCGATGTAGCGGCCGGTGTCGCGCTCGGTGATGGTGATGGCATCGGGGCTGGAGTGGAACGCCTTGGCGAACTTCTCCTGGCTGGCCTTCAGCGCAGCTTCGGCCTGCAGGCGCCGGGTGACGTCGCGGAAGCTGGAGAGGATGCACAGCTGGCGGTCGACCCAGATCAGCCGGCTGGCGACCATGCAGGTAATGGGGTGGCCTTCTCGGGTGAGGAATTGCACCTCGATGTTCTGTAGCGAGTGGTCGCGCATCAACTGCTCGAACAGCCGCTCGCGAATCTGATTGTCCGTCCAGAAGGTGATCCGGTGCGACGACTGGCCAATGACTTCCTCGGCCCGCCAGCCAAAGGTGCCGCAGAAGCTCGGGTTGACCTCGATGAATTCGCCGTCGCGCACCCGTGTCACGCAGATCGGGTCCGGGCTGCCCTGGAACAGGCTGGCGAACTTTTCCTCGGAGGCTTCCAGGTTGCGTTCACGCACTACCTGCTCGGTGATGTCGAGCAGGGTGCCCGCCATGCGCAGCGGCTTGCCGTCGGTGTTCCGGTAGAGCCGGGCGCGGCTCTCCAGGTAGCGCACCTCACCGGAACCGAGCTGGGCGCGATAGGTGAACTGGTAGTCGCTGTCCGGCCCGCGAGCCAGTCGGGCGTAGGCCTGGCGCATGCGCTGGCGGTCGGTCTTGTCGACGCAGGCGAAGAACTCGCCGAAGGGGCCGTGGAAATCCTGGTCAGGCAATTCGTGCAGAACGGCGGCGCGAGTCGAGCCGTAGAGCAGGCCGCTGGGAATGTGCCAGTCCCAGATACCCAGTTGCGCGGAGTCCAGCGCCAGGTCGAGGCGTTCCTGGCTGTCGCGCAGGGCCTGTTCCTGGGCACGTATGCGGGTGATGTCGCGCACCGTGAGCACCAGGCAGGGGTGGCCGTCCTGTTCGATCTGGCAGCCGTAGATACGGGCGCTGCGGATTTCGCCGGTGCGGGTCAGCAGGGTGGCTTCGAAGCCATCGATCTGCTGCTCGGCGGCGATCTTGTCGAGCATCCGCTGGCGCTCGTCGAGGCTGCGCCAAAGGCCGAGTTGCAGGGAGGTGCGACCGAGGGCCTCGTCGCGGCTCCAGCCGAAGCGCTCGACGAAGCTGGCATTGAGTTCGAGGAATCTTCCGCTGTCCCGGTCGGTGATGACCATGGCGTCGGGCGCGGTATGAAAGGCTTTGGCGAACTTGTCCTGGCCGTCGGTGGCGAGCGGGGGAAAGAGAGGATCGCGGCTCATGCGGCGCTCCCCCTGTGTCGGTCGGAGCCGGCCAACTCAGGCCGGTGATCGCGAAGTGACATGCGGACGGGCATTCGGGCCCCTTCTTCTAGTTCTGTCAGAACAATAGAGGTTAGGCCGTGACAGGCGCAAGCCCCGCTGCCTGGGCGTCGAGCAGGCGCATGAAGGCCCGCGCAGCATTGGATAGCGTGCGCTCGGTATGCAGGATGTAGCCCAGTTGGCGGCTGAGCTGGATGTCCTGCAGCGGCAGGCGGACGACGCTGTCATCGAGCATGGTGCGCGGCAGTACGCTCCAGGCCAGGCCGATGGAAACCATCATCTTGATGGTCTCCATGTAGTTGGTGCTCATGCCGATGTTGGGCGTCAGCCCCTCGGCCTCGAACATGCGCCGCACGATGTGGTGGGTGAAGGTGTTGCCGCCGGGGAACACCGCCGGGTGCGCTGCCACGTCGGCAAGGAATACCGGGCCTTGCACGGACAGCGGGTGCTCCGGGGCGGCGACGAAGTCCAGCGGGTCGTCCCACACCGGCACGGCGCGCACCGGCTCGGCGGTCTCCGGGGCGAGGGTGATCACGGCCAGCTCGGCGCGGCCATGCAGAATCTCTTCGTAGGCCACTTCCGAGTCGCAGAACTGGATGTCCAGCGCCACCTGCGGGTGCGCCTTGGTGAAGGCGCGCAGCAGCGGCGGCAAGCGGTGCAGGCCGATGTGGTGACTGGTGGCGAGGACCAGCCGACCGCTCACTTCGCCGTTGAGGTTGGTCAGGGCGCGACGGGTGTCGTCGAGCACGCTGAGGATCTGGTAGGCGCGCGGCAGCAGGGCGCGGCCGGATTCGGTCAGGGTCACCTCGCGGCCGACGCGGTCGAACAGCCGCACGCCCAACTGGTTTTCCAGGGCGGCGATGCGCTTGCTTACCGCCGGCTGGGTCAGGTGCAGGCGCTCGCCGGCTTCGGAGAAGCTGCCGGATTCGGCAATGGCGAGGAAGGTGTTGAGGCTGGTCAGGTCCATGTCGACTCCCTGCGCTCTGGAAGCGGCGCCCGGCTTTTATAACGCACCGTATTCCTCGTGGGAATCCTTTGGATGAAAAATATGAATTTGAGTTATTCGGTGCCTTTCCATAGGATCATCCCCACAAGCCCAAGGGGCATAGAAAGACGCTGATGAGGACTCTCTGATGGCCGGCAAGACGCTCTACGACAAACTCTGGGAAATGCACGAGGTGAAGCGCCGTGACGATGGTTCGTCGCTCATCTACATCGACCGCCACATCCTCCACGAAGTGACCTCGCCGCAGGCCTTCGAAGGCCTGCGCCTGGCCGGCCGCAAGCCGTGGCGCATCGACGCGAACATCGCGACCCCGGACCACAACGTGCCGACCACTCTGGTCGAGCGCAAGGGCGGCCTCGCGGCCATCGCCGACGAAGTGTCGCGCATCCAGGTCCAGACCCTGGACGAGAACTGCGATGACTTCGGCATCCTCGAGTTCAAGATGAACGACGTTCGCCAGGGCATCGTTCACGTGGTCGGCCCGGAGCAGGGCGCGACCTTGCCGGGCATGACCGTGGTCTGCGGCGACTCGCACACCTCGACCCATGGCGCTTTCGGCGCGCTGGCCCACGGCATCGGCACTTCCGAGGTGGAGCATGTGCTCGCCACCCAGTGCCTGGTTGCCAAGAAGATGAAGAACATGCAGGTCCGCGTGGAAGGCAAATTGCCCTTCGGCGTGACCGCCAAGGACATCGTCCTCGCGGTGATCGGCAAGATCGGTACCGCCGGCGGCAACGGCCATGCCCTGGAATTCGCCGGCAGCGCCATCCGTGACCTGTCCATGGAAGGCCGCATGACCATCTGCAACATGTCCATCGAAGCGGGCGCTCGCGTCGGCATGGTGGCGTGCGACCAGAAGACCGTCGAATACGTGAAGGGCCGTCCGTTCTCGCCGCAGGGCAGTGATTGGGACAAGGCGGTGGAAGCCTGGGGCGACCTGGTTTCCGACGCCGATGCGCACTTCGACACCATCGTCGAGCTGCGTGCCGAGGACATCAAGCCGCAGGTCAGCTGGGGGACTTCCCCGGAGATGGTCCTCGCGGTGGACCAGAACGTGCCGGACCCGGCGGCCGAAGCCGATGCGGTCAAGCGCGACTCCATCGTCCGTGCCCTCAAGTACATGGGCCTGAACGCCAACCAGGCGATCACCGATATCCAGCTGGATCGCGTGTTCATCGGCTCCTGCACCAACTCGCGCATCGAAGACCTGCGCGCCGCCGCCGCCGTGGCCAAGGGCCGCAAGGTCGCTGCCACCGTCAAGCAGGCGCTGGTCGTGCCGGGCTCGGGCCTGGTGAAAGCCCAGGCCGAACAGGAAGGCCTGGACAAGATCTTCATCGAGGCCGGCTTCGAATGGCGTGAACCGGGCTGCTCCATGTGCCTGGCGATGAACCCGGACCGCCTGGAGAGCGGCGAGCACTGCGCTTCCACCTCCAACCGCAACTTCGAAGGCCGCCAGGGCGCCGGTGGTCGTACCCACCTGGTGAGTCCGGCGATGGCCGCCGCGGCTGCCGTGACCGGCCGTTTCATCGACGTACGTGAATTGATGCAGGCCTGAGGAGACCGAACATGAAAGCCTTTACCCAGCACACCGGTCTCGTCGCACCGCTCGACCGCGCCAACGTCGACACCGACCAGATCATTCCCAAGCAATTCCTCAAATCGATCAAGCGCAGCGGCTTCGGCCCGAACCTGTTCGACGAGTGGCGCTACCTCGACGTGGGCCAGCCGAACCAGGACAACTCCAAGCGTCCGGTCAACAAGGACTTCGTCCTCAACTTCCCGCGCTTCCAGGGCGCCAGCGTGCTGCTGGCCCGCGAGAACTTCGGATGTGGCTCCTCCCGCGAGCACGCGCCGTGGGCGCTGGACGAGTACGGCTTCCGCACCGTGATCGCGCCGAGCTTCGCTGACATCTTCTTCAACAACAGCTTCAAGAACGGCTTGCTGCCGATCATCCTGAAGGACGAAGAAGTCGACGAGCTGTTCCAGCAGTGCGAGGCCACCGAGGGTTACCAACTGACCGTCGACCTCGCCGCACAGACCGTGACCCGCCCGGACGGCAAGCAGTACAGCTTCGAAGTGGATGCGTTCCGCAAGCACTGCCTGCTCAATGGCCTGGACGACATCGGCCTGACCCTGCAGGACGCCGAGGCAATCCGCAGTTTCGAAACCGGCTACAAGCAGAACCAGCCCTGGTTGTTCCGCGACGCCTGATCGGCGTCGCACCCCAAGAAGGAGAAAGCCATGACCGAGAGTCGCCACGAGCAAGTGGTCCAGCGCCAGTTCGGCGCCCAGGCCAACGCTTACCTGACCAGCGCCGTACACGCCCAGGGCGAGGAATTCGCCCAGCTGCGCGAGCGACTGTCGGCGACTACCGGTGCGCGCGTGCTGGACCTGGGTTGCGGGGCAGGGCATGTGAGCTTCAACGTCGCGCCGCTGGCCGGCGAAGTGGTGGCTTACGACCTGTCCCAGCAGATGCTCGACGTGGTGGCCTCGGCCGCCACCGAGCGCGGCCTGGGCAACATCGTCACGCGCTGTGGCGTTGCCGAGCAACTGCCGTTCGAGGACGGCGAGTTCGACTTCGTCTTCAGCCGTTATTCCGCGCACCACTGGCGGGATGTTGGCCAGGCGTTGCGCGAAGTGCGCCGGGTGCTCAAGCCGGGCGGCGTGGTCTGCTTCATCGACGTCGCGGCGCCGGGCTTGCCTCTGCTGGACACCTATCTGCAGACTGTCGAGGTCTTGCGCGACACCAGCCACGTGCGTGACTACTCCCCGTCGGAGTGGGCGCGTCTGGTCGGCGAGGCCGGTCTTGCGGTGACTGCCGCCAAGCGCCAGCGCCTGCGTCTGGAGTTCACTTCCTGGGTCGAGCGCATGCGCACTCCCGAAGTGATGCGCCAGGCCATTCGTACCCTGCAGCTTTCGATGGGCGACGAGGTGCGCGAGTATTTCGAGATCGATGCCGAGGGCTCTTTCAGCACCGATGTGCTGGTGCTCTGGGCGGAGCGCTGAATTCAAGCTTCTGATCGCCCCGGATGGCACGAGCCATCCGGGGCGTTACGTTATTTGCCAGGCGTCGCTGTAAAAGTCGGCGTCTTAAAAGAGAGAGCAGAGAGATGAGCAAGCAGATTCTGGTTCTTCCCGGTGACGGTATCGGCCCGGAAATCATGGCCGAAGCGGTCAAGGTGCTGGAGCTGGCCAACGACAAGTTCGCCCTGGGCTTCGAACTGACCGAAGACGTGATCGGCGGCGCCGCCATCGACAAGCACGGTGTACCGCTGGCCGACGAGACCCTGGAGCGCGCGCGCAACTCCGACGCCGTTCTGCTGGGCGCCGTGGGCGGCCCGAAGTGGGACAAGATCGAGCGTGACATCCGCCCCGAGCGCGGCCTGCTGAAGATCCGCTCGCAACTGGGCCTGTTCGGCAACCTGCGCCCGGCCATCCTCTACCCGCAACTGGCCGATGCCTCCAGCCTGAAGCCGGAAGTGGTCGCCGGCCTGGATATCCTCATCGTCCGCGAGCTGACCGGCGGCATCTACTTCGGTCAGCCACGCGAGCAGCGTGTGCTGGAGAACGGCGAGCGTCAGGCGTACGACACCCTGCCGTACAGCGAGAGTGAAATCCGCCGCATCGCCCGCGTCGGCTTCGACATGGCCCGAGTGCGCGGCAAGAAGCTCTGCTCGGTGGACAAGGCCAACGTCCTGGCCTCCAGCCAGCTGTGGCGTGAAGTGGTCGAAGAAGTCGCCAAGGACTATCCGGACATCGAGCTGTCGCACATGTACGTCGACAACGCTGCCATGCAGCTGGTTCGCGCGCCCAAGCAGTTCGACGTGATGGTCACCGACAACATGTTCGGCGACATCCTGTCGGATGAGGCTTCCATGCTCACCGGCTCCATCGGCATGCTGCCTTCTGCCTCGCTGGATTCGAACAACAAGGGCATGTACGAGCCTTGCCACGGTTCCGCGCCGGACATCGCCGGTAAAGGCATCGCCAACCCGCTGGCAACCATCCTTTCGGTCTCGATGATGCTGCGTTACACCTTCAACGAAGGCGCCGCCGCCGACGCCATCGAGAAGGCCGTGAGCCTGGTGCTCGACCAGGGCCTGCGCACCGGTGACATCTGGTCCGAAGGCTGCACCAAGGTCGGTACCCGCGAAATGGGCGACGCGGTAGTCGCAGCACTGCGGAATCTGTAATCTGTCCGGCTCGCTCGTTCCCGCGCCCCTGTAGGAAAGCGGGAACGACGGCCCTCTAAATATTTGAAGGTGTAGTAGCGATGAAGCGTGTAGGTCTGATCGGTTGGCGTGGCATGGTGGGTTCGGTGCTCATGCAGCGGATGCTGGAAGAGCGGGACTTCGACCTGATCGAGCCGGTGTTCTTCACCACCTCCAACGTGGGTGGCGAAGGCCCGTCCATTGGCAAGGACATTGCCCCCCTGAAAGACGCCTACAGCATCGAGGAACTGAAATCCCTCGACGTCATCCTGACCTGCCAGGGCGGCGACTACACCAGCGAAGTCTTCCCCAAGCTGCGCGAAGCCGGCTGGCAGGGCTACTGGATCGACGCCGCTTCCAGCCTGCGCATGCAGGATGACGCAGTCATCGTCCTCGACCCGGTGAACCGCAAGGTCATCGACAACTCGCTGGACGCCGGCACCAAGAACTATATCGGTGGCAACTGCACCGTCAGCCTGATGCTGATGGCCCTGGGCGGCCTGTTCGAAGCCGGCCTGGTCGAGTGGATGAGCGCCATGACCTATCAGGCGGCCTCGGGCGCCGGCGCGCAGAACATGCGCGAGCTGATCAAGCAGATGGGCGCCATCAATGCCTCCGTCGCCGATGACCTGGCCAACCCGTCCAGCGCCATCCTCGACATCGACCGCAAGGTCGCCGAGGCGATTCGCAGCGACGCCATGCCCACCGAGCACTTCGGCGCGCCGCTGGCCGGCAGCCTGATCCCATGGATCGACAAGGAACTGCCCAACGGCCAGAGCCGCGAAGAGTGGAAGGGCCAGGCGGAGACCAACAAGATCCTCGGCCGCTTCAAGAACCCGATCCCGGTGGATGGCATCTGCGTGCGCATCGGCGCCATGCGCTGCCACAGCCAGGCGCTGACCATCAAGCTGAACAAGGATGTGCCCATCGCGGACATCGAAGGCATGATCAGCCAGCACAACCCCTGGGTAAAACTGATCCCCAACCAGCGCGAAATCAGCATGCGCGAACTGACTCCGGCGGCCGTTACCGGCACCCTGAGCGTTCCGGTCGGCCGTCTGCGCAAGCTCAACATGGGCACGCAGTTCCTCGGTGCTTTCACTGTGGGCGACCAACTGCTGTGGGGCGCTGCCGAGCCGCTGCGCCGCATGCTGCGCATCCTGCTGGAGCGTTGATTCGCTCCCGCTGATACCGCCCCGTGACACTCACGACGCCGGCCTTGTGCCGGCGTCGTGCATTTCGAAGCACGAGAAGTTCCCCTTGTGTTGGTGAACCGCCGCACAAAAACGCCAGTCCAGGCCGCTGTCGGCCTTTTGGCGCCGGTTTCTGTGACGCACCCGCAAAAGCCAGCGGGAACCAGTCGCTATCCTCGCAGCCCGTCCATGGGGACAGGTTTCGGCGCGCCTTTTCGTGCCGGCCGACGGCAAGCAAGCAGCGGGGGAGAGGATGGCTCGGTTACACAGATTGTGGTTGGCGACGGCGGTGGCGGCGGCTTTCATGCCCGGCATGGCGGGTGCTCTGGAACTGGGCGAGATTTCCTCGCGGGCGGTGCTGGGGCAGAACCTCTCGGCCAATATCGAACTGCGCGGCGTAACCGACCTGAGTTCCGAGGAAGTGGTGGTGAACCTGGCCTCGGCGGAAGACTTCGAACGCCTGGGCGTGGATCGCAACGTCGTCACCAGTGGCCTGAAGTTCACCCCCGATCTGGGCAAGAACGGCCGTGGCGTCATTCACGTCAGCTCATCCAAACCGATTCGCGAGCCATACGTGAACTTCGTTCTCCAGGTGGTCTGGCCGCAGGGCCGTCTGGTGCGCGAGTTCACCGTGCTGCTCGATCCGCCGAGCTATGTGGCCAGCCCGGTGACACCGCCAGCCATTGCGCCGGTTGCTGTCGCTCGTGCACCGCAAGCGCAACCGCTGACGCCATCGCAGGCGGGCGCACCGGCCACGGACAGTTACCGCATCCAGCGCAATGACGCGCTGTGGGACATCGCTTCACGCAATCGTCCGTCCAGCGGCGTCTCGGTCATGCAGACCATGGCGGCGATCCAGCGGATGAATCCGGATGCCTTCGTCGAAGGCAACATCAACCGCCTCAAGGTCGGCCAGGTGCTGCGTCTGCCCAGCGAGCAGCAGGTTCGCGAGCAGAACCATGCCCAGGCATTGGCCCATGTGGAAACCCAGACTGCGCAGTGGAAGGCCAAGCGCAATCCGCAGCTGGCCCAGCAAGGCCGTCAGTTGGATGCTACCCACAAGGCAGAGGCCGGGAGTGCGCCGGCGAAAGCCGAGGAGCGCGACAGTCTGCGCCTGATCTCCGGTCAGCCGGGCAAGGATAAAGGCAAGGTCGAGGCGGAGCAGTTGGCTGTCGCCCAGGAAGGCCTGGACAGTGCGCGCCGCGAAGGCGATGAGCTACGCAGCCGGATTTCCGATCTGGAAAGCCAGACCCAGAAGTTGAACAAGCTGATCGAACTGAAAGACTCGCAGATCGCCGGCCTGATCGCGCGCCTGGCCGAACAGGATCGCGCCAAGGCTAACGCCGCGTCGCCAGCGAGCAACCCGCAGGCTTCGACGGGAGCTGTCGCCCAGGCCGCTGCGCCTTTGACCGCCCAGGCAGCCGGTGCTGAGCCGCGCCCCTGAGCTGCGGCGATAGGCGGCGGAGCGCTGGATTGCTTCGCCGCCGGTGGGGGCAGTAAAGTGCTGCGCTACTTTCCCCACCGATTTGGATATTTTGATGCCTGAAACACTCGACATCGCCGTAGTAGGCGCCACAGGGCTCGTTGGCGAGGCTTTGGTCGAACTGCTGGAGGAGCGCGACTTCCCCGTCGCCAACCTGTATCTGCTGGCCAGCGGTGAGTCCGCCGGCAAGTCGATCGCCTTCCGCGGGCGCAACATCCGGGTCGGCAAGCTCGACGATTTCGACTTCGCCAAGGTGCGCCTGGTCTTCCTTTCCGTGGCGGCTGATGCGGCTGTCGATTGTGCCGCCCGTGCCCGTGAGGCCGGCTGCAGCGTGATCGATCTCAGTGGTGCGTCGCTGAACAATGCCGCCGCGCTGCTGGCCCAGGCCTGCGTGAATGGCGAGGCCGTCGAAACCCTGCAACTTCCCGCTTTGATTGCCGCCCCGGCAGCGCCGGCCGCCGAGGTTGCCGAGGTGCTTGCCGCGCTGCGTGGCGTGCTCGAGCTTCGCCAGGTCACTGTGAGCGCCTGCCTGTCCGCCTCCGCGCTGGGGCGCGAGGGCGTGCAGGAGCTGGCGCGACAGACTGCCGAACTGCTCAATGCCCGCCCGCTGGAGCCGCGCCTGCTGGATCGCCAGTTCGCCTTCAACATGCTGGCGCAGTTGGGCGGCGTCGATGAACAGGGCTATTCCGTGGTCGAGCGCCGGATCGCGGCGGAGCTCGCCGTGCTGTTCCCCGAGCTGAAGGACGGCCTGAGCGTAACCTGCAGCCTGGCGCCGGTGTTCTTCGGCGATGCCCTGATGGTGTCGCTCAAGGCGGCTGCGCCGGTCGTCCTGTCCGCCGTCAGCGCAGCGCTGGAAGCGGCCGAAGGTATCGAGTTGGTCGAAGACGATTACCCCACTGTCATCGGCGATGCACAGGGGCAGGATAGTGTTTATGTCGGTCGCGTACGGACCGGTCTGACAGATTCGCGCGAACTGAATTTGTGGATTGCGTCAGATAATGTGAGAAAAGGCGCAGCCCTAAATGCTGTGAACTTGGCCGAATTGTTGATAAAACACTATCTGTAAAAGATACTTACCGAATATTTGAAGAAGTATTCTAGCTTGGCAATGCTGGCCGGTAACGTCGCTGACAGGGGAAAGCACCTCCGTGAAAACGGCCGGTGTAGTGGGCAGCGGCGCCCGATAGACGTTGTTCTAATCCAGAAAAAAGCTATTAAAACAAGGGATTAATATATGGTCCGGCTTCGTAAACTGGTGCAGGCAATCGCAGCTGCTTCGGCATTGACCTCGGGCATGGCGCATGCACTGGGGTTGGGAGACATCCACCTGCGTTCGGCACTGAACCAGCCACTGGATGCCGAGATCGACTTGGTCGAAGTTCGCGATCTGTCCTCGGCCGAGGTGATCCCGAAGCTGGCGTCGCCGGAAGACTTCAACAAGGCAGGCGTCGACCGTCAGTACTTCCTGACCGGACTGAAGTTCACCCCCATCGTCAAGCCGAACGGCAAGAGCGTCATTCGCGTGACCTCCAGTCGGCCGGTGCAGGAACCTTACCTGAACTTCCTCGTGGAAGTGGTCTGGCCCAACGGCCGGCTGCTGCGCGAGTACACCGTGCTGCTCGACCCGCCGCTGTATTCCCCGCAAACCGCCGCCGCGGTACCACGCGCGCCGATGGCCGTGCCTGCCCCGGTGGCGCGTCCTTCCGTTCCGGCAGCACCGCGTGCGACCGCTGCTTCCAGCTCCGCTGCGGCAGCCCCGCGCGCGACTGCTGCCTCCAGCACCGCTGCGGCCGCTCCGACTCGACGTCTGGAAGGCAACGAGTACCGTACCGGCAAGAATGACACCCTCTGGGAAATCGCCGCCCGTGCGCGCCCGGATGGTCGTGTTTCCGTACAGCAGACCATGCTGGCGATCCAGGATCTCAATCCTGATGCCTTCCTCGGCGGCAACATCAACCGCCTGAAGAGCGGCCAGGTGCTGCGCCTGCCCGATGCCGAGCAGATCAAGGCCCGTACCCAGCCGGACGCCGTCGCCGAGGTCAGCCAACAGTACACCGCCTGGCGTGAAGGTCGCAGCCTGCCCACCGGCGGTGCTCGCCAGCTGGACGCCACACCGCGCGCCAACGCCGGTGCCGCTCCGGCCCAGGCCGAAACCAAGGACAGCCTGCGTCTGCTCTCCGGCGAGAGCGGCAAGGCCAAGGGTGGCGACAAGGGCAGCAAGGACGGCCAGGCCGTCGCCGACAAGCTCGCCGTCACCAAGGAAAGCCTCGACAGTACCCGTCGCGAGAACGATGAGCTGCAGGGCCGCATGACCGATCTGCAGGGCCAGATGGACAAGCTGCAGAAACTCATTGCGCTGAAGGATGCGCAACTGGCGAAGCTGCAAGGCGAGCTGGGCAGCGACAAGGCCCCCGCCGACGGCACCGCTGCCGTGCCCGCCGTCGAGGCCGCCGCGCAGACGGGCGACTCTCCGGCTCCGGCCGCAGCGGAGCAACCGGCCGCACCGGCTCCCGCTGGGGATGCGGGTGCTCCGCCGGCTCCTGCCGCCGAGACGCAACCGCAACCCGCTCCCGCTCCGGTCGCCCCGGCGGCTGCCCCCGCACCTGAGGCGACGCAGCCCAAACCAGCTCCGGTCGCGGCGCCTGTCGAGCAGGCCGAAACCAGCTTCATCGACGAGGTCCTCGCCAATCCGATCTGGCTGGGCGCCATCGCCGGCAGCGCCCTGCTGGCTCTGCTGGTCCTGCTGATGATCATTTCCCGCCGTCGCGCCGCCAAGGAGCAGGAAAGCCTTGCTACCTATGCAGGCGACGATGAGCCGACCCTGGATGACGACCTGACCCTCGCCGGCAGCGAACTCGACACCCTGGACGCGCCGCAGGCCGCCGAAGTTAACGCTCCGGCGCAGGCCGCGCCCGAGCGCGTCGCCGCGCAGACCAGCGATGCGCTGGGCGAGGCGGATATCTATATCGCCTACGGCCGCTTCAACCAGGCCGCCGAACTGCTGCAGGGTGCCATCTACGACGAGCCGCAGCGCACCGACCTGCGCCTGAAGCTGATGGAGGTCTACGCAGAGATCGGTGATCGTGAAGGCTTTGCTCGCCAGGAAAACGAATTGCGCGAGATCGGCGGTGCCGAGCCGCAGGTCGAGCAGTTGAAGTCCCGCTATCCGGGCATGGTCGCCCTGGCGGCCGTGGGTGGCGGTCTGGCCGCTGCCGCAGTTGCTTCCGACGATGATCTCGACGGTTTCAGCCTGGATGACTTCGCCCTCGATACCCCGGTGGCCGCTGCCGAACCTGCTGCGCAGCCCCACGGTGACCTGGACGATGCGTTCGATCTGGCACTGGACGATCTGGAGCTGGGTGACGACAAGCCCGCTGCTCCGGCCGCCCAGCACAGCGATGAACTCTCCTTCGGCAGCTTCGACCTGGACGACGATCTGAGTCTGGGTGGTTCGCCGGCTGCAGCCTCGAGCGCAAAGGCCGACGACGACTTTGCCTTCGATCTGGACCTGCCGGAAGTCTCTACCGCCAAGGTCGAGGCTCCGTCGCTGGCTGACGAACTGGGCGATTTCTCCCTGGACCTGGACAAGGGCCTGGAGAAAGACAGTCATTCCACCCTGACCTCGGCGGAAGACGACTTCCTGCTGGGGCTGGATGACGACACCGCTTCGCTGTCCGGTGTGAGCCCCGAGGAGTTCAGCCTGGACATCGAGAGCAAGGCGCCGCAGGCCGATGACCTGCCAGACGACTTCGACCTGTCGCTGGCGGATGACGAGCCGCTGCCGGCCAAGGCTGAGGACAGCTTTGCCGCCCAGTTGGATGAAGTGAGCGCAGAACTGGACCGTCTTTCCGTGCAGAATGACGAGCCGGCAGCGCCGGCCGTTGCGCCACTGGCAGAAGACAGCTTCGCCGCTGGCGACCTGGAGCTGCCGGGTGAGGGGGACGACGAAGACGATTTCGACTTCCTCTCCGGCGCTGACGAAGCGGCCACCAAACTCGACCTGGCGCGTGCCTACATCGACATGGGCGACACCGAAGGCGCCCGCGACATCCTCGATGAAGTCATCACCGAGGGTAATGACAACCAGCAGCAGGAAGCGCGTGAATTGCTCGGGCGTATCGCCTGAGCCGGAAGGCTCACATTAGATGATTGAAGCAGTACCCTCAGCGGCGGCCGAATCGGCCGCCGTTGGCGTTTCCAGGATTGCCCTGGGCGTCGAATTCAAAGGTTCGCGTTATCGCGGCTGGCAGCGCCAGGAAAATGGTGTGCCGACCGTGCAGGGCGCGCTGGAAAAAGCCCTGTCGCGGGTGGCCGACCATCCGGTTTCGTTGATGTGTGCGGGGCGCACCGATGCCCTGGTGCATGCGAGCGGCCAGGTAGTGCATTTCGATACCACGGCCGAGCGCTCGCTCATCGCCTGGGTCATGGGCACCAATGCCAATCTGCCCAACGATATCAGCGTGACCTGGGCCAAGGTAATGCCGGCGCACTTCCACGCGCGCTTCACCGCCATGGCGCGGCGCTATCGGTACGTGATCTACAACGACCAGATCCGCCCGGCGCATATGGCCGAAGAGGTCACCTGGAACCACCGTCCGCTGGATGTCTCGCGCATGCGCGAAGCCGCCCGCGCGCTGGTCGGCACCCATGACTTCACCTCGTTCCGCGCGGTGCAGTGTCAGGCCAAGTCGGCAATCAAGACGGTGCACCATCTTGAGGTGATCGAGCACGGTCGCTTCATCGTGCTGGATGTCCGGGCCAATGCCTTCCTCCACCATATGGTGCGCAACTTTGCCGGAATGCTGATGACCATCGGTGCCGGCGAGCGCCCGGTGGAGTGGACGGCCGAGGCACTGGCCGCCCGCGACCGGCGTGCCAGCGGGATCACGGCGCACCCTTACGGGTTGTACCTGGTGGGCGTGGAATATCCGGAGGAGTTCGTGTTGCCCGAGCGTTATGTCGGGCCACATTTCCTTTCAAGTTTGCCGGATATCGTTGGCTGACGATGCCAGGGTCATTTGCTACCATCGATCGATTACTTACCTGAAGGTTGCTGCATCTTGTCCGCCGTTCGCATCAAAATCTGCGGTATTACCCGAGTCGAGGATGCCCTGGCCGCCGCCGAGGCGGGCGCTGACGCCATCGGTCTGGTGTTCTACGCCAAGAGCCCGCGCTCGGTGAGCATTCAGCAGGCGCGGGGGATAGTCGCTGCGCTACCGCCCTTCGTCAGTACCGTCGGCCTGTTCGTCGACGCCAGCCGCTGCGAGCTGGGAGAAATCCTCGATGCGGTGCCGCTGGACGTTCTGCAGTTCCACGGCGACGAGACGCCGGAGGCCTGCTCCGGCTGGCACAAGCGCTACCTCAAGGCCCTGCGCGTGAAGCCGGGCGACGACGTGGCGGCGCAGATTGCGAAATACCCCCAGGCCAGCGGCTTCCTCCTGGATACCTATGTGGAAGGTATCCCTGGTGGAACCGGGTTGGCCTTCGATTGGTCCCTGGTGCCGAAGGATGTGCAGCGCCCACTGATCCTGGCCGGCGGCCTGACGGTTGCCAACGTGGCCGATGCCATCGCTCAGGTGCGCCCCTATGCCGTGGATGTGAGCGGCGGGGTGGAAGCGAGCAAGGGCATCAAGGATGCGCAGAAGATCCGCGATTTCATCGCCCAGTGTCGTTCGGTCGCGTGACGAGGAATCTTCATGTGACGACGAGCGGCCTGCCGCCGTCCACTACCCAATCGCTGCCCGCGGGTAGCGCTGGGTATCGTCGATGCTGGCAATCTTGCCCATCTGCGACCCGCACCGAGTGCTGTATCCGTGGCGACGCCTCAGGCGGCGCCTGTGTTTGCGAGGGGTTCCGGCCTTGAGGTCGGAACCGCGACGATGAATTTGCTCAGGGACACGCGCATGGCTGCACGCCGTGCCCCTGCACTGGAGACGAGAGCATGAGCAACTGGCTGGTCGACAAGCTGATCCCTTCCATCATGCGTTCCGAGGCGAAGAAGAGCTCGGTACCGGAAGGCCTGTGGCACAAGTGCCCGTCCTGCGAAGCGGTGCTGTACCGCCCGGAGCTGGAAAAGACCCTCGACGTCTGCCCCAAGTGCGATCACCACATGCGTATCGGTGCCCGCGCGCGCATCGATATCTTCCTCGATGAGGAAGGCCGCGAAGAGCTGGGCGCCGAGCTGGAGCCGGTGGACCGCCTGAAATTCCGCGACAGCAAGAAGTACAAGGACCGCCTGACCGCCGCGCAGAAAGACACCGGTGAGAAGGACGCGCTGATTTCCATGAGTGGCAAACTGATGGGCCTGCCGGTCGTGGTCAGTGCCTTCGAGTTCTCCTTTATGGGCGGCTCCATGGGTTCCGTCGTCGGCGAGCGTTTTGTGCGCGCTGCCAATTACGCCCTGGAAAATCGTTGCCCGATGATCTGCTTCTCCGCCTCGGGTGGTGCGCGCATGCAGGAAGCGCTGATCTCCCTGATGCAGATGGCCAAGACTTCCGCCGCGCTGGCCCGCCTGCGCGAGGAAGGCATCCCGTTCATCTCCGTGCTGACCGACCCGGTCTACGGCGGCGTGTCCGCCAGCCTGGCGATGCTCGGCGACGTGATCGTCGGCGAGCCGCGCGCCCTGATCGGCTTCGCCGGCCCGCGCGTGATCGAGCAGACCGTGCGCGAGAAGCTGCCCGAAGGCTTCCAGCGCAGCGAGTTCCTGCTGGAGCACGGCGCCATCGACATGATCGTCCACCGTTCGGAAATGCGTCAGCGGCTCGCCAGCATCCTGGCCAAATTCACCCACACTCCCAGTGCTGCGCTCGCAGGATGACCCAACGTACCCTTGCCGACTGGCTCAGCTATCTCGAGCAACTCCACCCCACGGCAATCGAGATGGGGCTGGATCGCTCCCGTGAGGTAGCTGGCCGACTCGGCCTGGGGCGCCCCGCGCCCCGCGTGGTGACCGTCACTGGCACCAATGGCAAGGGTTCCACTTGCGCCTTCCTCGCCGCCCTGCTCGGCGAGCAGGGCCAGCGCGTCGGTGTCTACAGCTCGCCACACCTGCTGCGCTACAACGAGCGAGTGCTCATCGATGGCGTCGAAGCCAGCGATGAGTCACTCTGCGAAGCCTTCGCCGCCGTCGAGTCGGCCCGTGGCGAAATCTCCCTGACCTACTTCGAGATGGGCACTCTCGCAGCCTTCTGGCTATTTGAACGTGCCGGTCTCGATGCCGTGGTGCTGGAAGTTGGCCTGGGCGGTCGCCTGGATGCGGTGAACCTGGTCGACTCCGACGTCGCCGTAGTCACCAGTATCGGTATCGATCATGTCGACTGGCTGGGCGATACCCGCGAAAGCGTGGCTTTCGAGAAGGCCGGTATCTTCCGCGCCGGCAAGCCGGCGGTATGTGGTGATCTGGAACCGCCGACGCCGATTCTGGAGCAGGCCCGCAAGCTTGGCTCGCCGCTGATCCTGCGCGGGCGTGATTTCGATCTGGCGCTGGGCGAAGCCGACTGGCACTGGCGCGGTCGTTCCGCTACAGGCGAGGCGCTGAGCCTGCATAATTTGCCGCTGCTCGATCTGCCGATGGAGAACGCGGCGCTGGCCCTGCAGGTCTATGCCTTGCTCGACTTGCCGTGGCGGTCCGAGCAACTGATCGCCGCGCTGCAGCGTACCCGCGTGACCGGGCGCCTGGATCGCCGCACCGTGCAATGGCGCGGTGAAGAGCGCCACTTGCTGCTCGACGTCGGGCATAATCCGCACGCTGCGCAATACCTCGCCAGCCGCCTGCGGGCGGCGCCGCCCAAGGGTGTGCGCCACGCGGTATTCGGCCTGCTGGCGGACAAGGATCTCGACGGCGTACTGGAACCCGTGCTCGGCTTGGTGCAGGATTGGGCCGTCGCGCCGCTGCCCACTGGCCGCAGTCGTCCGGCCGCAGAGCTGGAGGCCGCGCTGCAGGCTCACGGGGCGCAGGCCAGCTGCCATGGCGATATCGCCGCGGCACTGGTAGCGCAATGCGATGCAGCGAGCGTCGATGACGAGATTCTGGTGTTTGGTTCGTTCTACAGCGTGGCGGATGCCCTGGAGTGGCTCGCCAAGGCTGCTCAATAAGCTGCTCAATCAAGTACACCTAAGGGGAGTTGTGCATGGCGTTGCTCGATAAGGGGCTCAGGCAGCGGGTAGTCGGAGCGCTGGTGCTGCTGGCGCTGGCGGTGATCTTCCTGCCGATGCTGTTCTCCCGCGAGGATGATGTACGCCAGGTGGTGGTCGAGGCGCCGGTGATGCCCAAGCCGCCGGCCATGCCCACCGTCGAAGTGCAGCCCACTGAAGTCCCCGAGCCGCAGGCCGAGGACGTCGAGGACGCCGTTCCGCCGGCCCAGGTGGTTCCGGCACCGGCGCCTTCCGCACCCATCGCCAGCCAGCCAGCCCAGTCGCCGCAACCCAAGCCCCCAGCTACGCAGCCGGCCGCCCCCAAGCCCGCTGCACCCGCGCCGCAGCCTGCGCAGGCCAGCGCCGCTCCTGCGCCACAGCCGGCCCAGCGCCTGGACAGTAACAACCTGCCGGTCAGTTGGTCGGTGCAGTTGGCCAGTCTGTCCAACCGTGCTCGCGCCGACGAGCTACAGAAGTCCCTGCGCAGCCAGGGCTACAACGCCTACGTGCGCAGCTTCGACGGCATGAACCGGGTATTCGTCGGGCCGGTGGTCGAGCGCGCCGAAGCTGATCGTTTGCGTGACCAGCTCGGCAAGCAGCAGAAGCTCAACGGCTTCGTGGTGCGCTTCCAGCCTGAGCGTGGCTGAGACCGTTCGTTAGATTCTTTCAATCAGCCCCATGTCAAACTGGGGCTCTTCTAAATCGAAGGCCTCTGCTAAAATGCGGGGCCTTTCCGTTTCTGGGCCGCAACGTGGCATTTACCTGGGTCGATTGGACGATGATCGGCATCATCGTCATTTCCAGCCTGATCAGCTTGAGCCGTGGTTTCGTCAAGGAAGCCCTGTCACTGGTCACCTGGATCGTAGCCGGTGCAGTCGCCTGGATGTTCGGCGGCGCGCTGGCCGAGCATCTCGCACCCTATATTCAGTTGCCCTCCGGGCGTGTCATCGCCGCCTGCGCCCTGCTTTTCGTCGTCACGCTGCTGCTGGGCGCACTCGTCAATTTTCTGATCAGCGAACTGGTGCGGGTAACCGGCATGTCCGGCACCGACCGGGTGCTCGGCATGGTCTTCGGTGGCGCCCGTGGTGTGCTGCTGGTGGTGCTGCTGGTCGGCCTGCTCAGTCTTGCGCCGGTGCAGCAGGATCCGTGGTGGCAGCAATCGGTGCTGATGCCGCATTTCCTGATGGTCGCCGACTGGTCGAAGAACTTCATCCTGACTTTTGCCGGGCAGTGGATGTCCGGCGTTACCATCACTCCGCCTTCCGGAGTGGGGTCTTTGCTGCCGGCCCAGTGATGGGCAAGCAGAGGCGACGGGAAGCCGTCGCGGCAACGGCGGGTCCGGTGGATACTGCCGAATACGGAATTGTTTTAGCCTGAACACCAACTAGGGGTTGCGTCGCATGTGTGGCATCGTCGGTATCGTGGGCAAGTCGAACGTGAATCAGGCGCTTTATGACGCCCTCACCGTTCTCCAGCATCGTGGCCAGGACGCTGCGGGGATCGTTACCTGTCAGGACGACCGTCTGTTTCTGCGCAAGGACAACGGCCTGGTCCGTGACGTCTTCCAGCAGCGCCACATGCAGCGCCTGGTCGGCAAGATCGGTATCGGCCATGTGCGTTACCCGACCGCGGGCAGCTCCAGCTCCGCCGAGGCACAGCCGTTCTACGTGAACTCGCCCTATGGGATCACCCTGGCGCACAACGGCAACCTGACCAACGTCGAGCAGCTGGCCAAGGAAATCTACGAATCCGACCTGCGCCACGTGAACACCAACTCCGACTCGGAAGTGCTGCTCAACGTGTTCGCCCATGAACTGGCGGTGCGCAACAAGCTGCAGCCCACCGAGGAAGACGTCTTCGCCGCAGTCGCTGGCGTGCATGCCCGCTGCGTGGGTGGCTACGCGGTGGTGGCGATGATCACCGGCTACGGCATCGTCGGCTTCCGCGATCCCCATGCGATCCGCCCGATCGTCTTCGGCCAGCGTCACACCGAGAACGGCGTGGAGTACATGATCGCCTCGGAAAGCGTGGCCCTGGACGTCCTCGGCTTCACCCTGATCCGCGACCTGGCTCCCGGCGAAGCGGTGTACATCACCGAAGACGGCAAGCTCTATACCCGCCAGTGCGCGGCCAACCCGCAGTACGCGCCGTGTATCTTCGAGCACGTCTACCTGGCCCGCCCGGACTCCATCATCGACGGTATCTCGGTCTACAAGGCGCGCCTGCGCATGGGCGAGAAGCTGGCCGACAAGATCCTCCGCGAGCGCCCGGACCACGACATCGACGTGGTCATCCCGATTCCAGACACCAGCCGCACCGCCGCGCTGGAGCTGGCCAACCGCCTGGGCGTGAAGTTCCGCGAAGGTTTCGTGAAGAACCGCTACATCGGCCGCACCTTCATCATGCCCGGCCAGGCTGCGCGCAAGAAATCGGTCCGCCAGAAGCTCAACGCCATCGAGCTGGAGTTCCGCGGCAAGAACGTGATGCTGGTGGACGACTCCATCGTTCGTGGCACCACCTGCAAGCAGATCATCCAGATGGCCCGCGAGGCCGGCGCGAAAAACGTCTACTTCTGCTCCGCCGCTCCGGCGGTGCGTTATCCCAACGTCTACGGCATCGACATGCCGAGCGCCCACGAACTGATCGCGCACAACCGCAGCACCGAGGAAGTCGGCGAGCTGATCGGCGCTGACTGGCTGATCTATCAGGACCTGCAGGACCTGATCGAATCCACCGAGGGCGGCAAGATCAAGATCGATCACTTCGACTGCGCCGTGTTCAACGGTGAGTACGTCACCGGCGATGTCGATGAAGCCTATCTGAACAAGATCGAGCAGGCGCGCAACGACGTAACCAAGAACAAGGGTACGGCGGTCAGCGCGATCATCGATCTGTACAACGACTGATTCTCAGAAGATAAGGGAGAGCAGGGCATGGCTCAGGATTGGGAAGCCGGCCGGCTGGACAGCGACCTGGAGGGCGTCGGCTTCGACACCCTCGCGGTACGCGCCGGACAACGTCGCACCCCGGAGGCAGAGCACGGCGAAGGCCTGTTCACCACCTCCAGTTATGTGTTCCGCAGTGCCGCCGACGCGGCCGCGCGTTTCGCCGGTGAAGTGCCGGGCAACGTCTACTCGCGTTACACCAACCCCACGGTGCGCACCTTCGAGGAACGCATCGCTGCGCTGGAAGGCGCCGAGCAAGCGGTGGCTACGTCCACTGGCATGTCGGCGATCCTGTCCCTGGTGATGAGCCTGTGCAGCGCCGGTGACCACGTGCTGGTCTCGCGCAGCGTATTCGGCTCGACCATCAGCCTGTTCGAGAAGTACTTCAAGCGCTTCGGTATCGAGGTGGACTATCCGCCGCTGAGCGATCTTGCGGCCTGGGAAGCGGCGTGCAAGCCGAACACCAAGCTGTTCTTCGTCGAGTCGCCGTCCAACCCGATCGCCGAGTTGGTGGACATCGCCGCACTGGCCGAGATCGCCCACGCCAAGGGTGCATTGCTGGCGGTGGATAACTGCTTCTGCACTCCGGCGCAGCAGCAGCCGCTGAAGCTGGGCGCGGACGTAGTGATTCACTCGGCGACCAAGTACATCGACGGCCAGGGCCGCACCATGGGCGGGGTTGTCGCCGGACGGCGCGCGCAGATGGAGCCCGTGGTCGGCTTCCTGCGGACCGCCGGCCCGACGCTGAGCCCGTTCAACGCCTGGATCTTCATCAAGGGGCTGGAAACCCTGCGCGTGCGCATGCAGGCCCACAGCGCTTCGGCTCAGTTGGTTGCCGAGTGGCTGGAGCAGCAACCAGGCGTGGAGCGCGTGTACTACGCGGGCCTGGCCAGCCACCCGCAGCACGAGCTGGCCAAGCGTCAGCAGAAAGGCTTCGGTGCGGTGGTGAGCTTCGAGGTGAAAGGCGACAAGGCTGCGGCCTGGCGCTTCATCGATGCCACCCGGATGATCTCCATCACCACCAACCTGGGTGACACCAAGACCACCATCGCCCATCCGGCCACCACCTCCCACGGTCGTCTGTCGCCGCTGGAGCGTGAAAACGCCGGCATCCGTGACAACCTGATCCGCGTTGCGGTGGGCCTGGAAGATGTCGATGACATCAAGGCCGACCTGGCGCGAGGCCTGGTAGCACTGTGAGTGTGATGGATGCCCTGGGCAACGGCCAGGTGGTGCTGGTCACCGGTGCCGCACACGGCATCGGCCTGGGCGTCAGCGCCTGGCTGGTCGCCGAGGGCTGGCAGGTGGTACTGGCGGACATCGACCGCGAGCGCGGCCCGAAAGTAGCGGCGGCGCTGGGTGAGCGCGCCAGCTTCATCGCACTGGATGTGGCCAGCGAAGGGCAGGTCGCCGCGGCCGTGGCCGAGCTGATCGGCCAGTTTGGTCGTCTCGATGCGCTGGTCAGCAACGCTGCCATCGCGCGGCCGCACAACACCGCGCTGGAAAGCCTGGGTTTGAACGAGTGGAGCCGTACTCTGGCGGTGAACCTCACCGGCCCGATGCTGCTGGCCAAGCACTGTGCGCCATACTTGCGCGCGCACAGCGGCGCCATCGTCAACATCGCGTCCACCCGTGCGCACCAGTCCGAGCCGAACTCCGAAGCCTACGCGGCGAGCAAGGGCGGGCTGCTGTCGCTGACCCATGCCCTGGCCAGCAGCCTGGGGCCGGATGTCCGTGTCAACGCGATTTCCCCCGGCTGGATCGACGCCCGTGACCTGCGCGAGCGCGAGGCCGAGCCGCTGACCGAGCTGGACCATGACCAGCATCTGGTCGGCCGCGTCGGCACGGTGGAGGACATCGCCTCGGCCGTGGCCTGGCTGATCGGCGACAGCGCCGGTTTCGTCACCGGCCAGGAGCTGGTGATTGACGGTGGCATGACGCGCAAGATGATCTACCTCGACTGAGTGTCGGGTGTGGAAGAGGAGGGCGGCCCGAGGGTCGCCCTTTTTCTTTTGCGCTCGGCTCCGGTGCTGGGCGGTTTCGCGAGCAAGCTCGCTCCTACACAAGAGCAACGCCCCACCCTGTAGGAGCGAGCTTGCTCGCGAACCGCGTCCTGCATCGAGGCTGATAATCGCGCGGCGAACTTTTTTCGTGGGAAATGAAAAAAAGTTCAATCAGGGCATTGACTTAGGATCTGCCGACTGTAGAATGCGCCCCACTTCGAGACGAAGGGTGATTAGCTCAGCTGGGAGAGCATCTGCCTTACAAGCAGAGGGTCGGCGGTTCGATCCCGTCATCACCCACCACTCTCGCAAGTTACGCGCAGCGGTAGTTCAGTCGGTTAGAATACCGGCCTGTCACGCCGGGGGTCGCGGGTTCGAGTCCCGTCCGCTGCGCCATTTTCCCTCCTTGGTTCCTACCCTGAACCCGCTTGTTGAGTGATTCACTCCAGGCAAAAGGAGGTTGCTGTACCGGACGAAAGTCCAACCGACACGCAGCGGTAGTTCAGTCGGTTAGAATACCGGCCTGTCACGCCGGGGGTCGCGGGTTCGAGTCCCGTCCGCTGCGCCATATTCGAAAGCCCTCAGGTAGCAATACCTGAGGGTTTTTTCGTTCCTGTCCGAAAAACCTCTGTAAGACGCTGTCACAGCTCGTTCACCTTTGACGTCTAGCCTTTTTCCCATGGTCTTTGCTAAAACCGGATCGAACGGTCAGGAGAAAAGCCAATGGACGACTATCAGGAAGAACTGCTGGAACTGCACGCCGTGGAACAGGACCTGCCGGAGCCGGCCGACGACGCCACGGAGATGTGATCAGGCGCTGTGGCGCTGGGCGCGGCGGAATTCCCCGGGGGTCTGTCCGCTCCAGCGCTTGAAGGCGCGCTGGAAGGCCTCGGCGGAGGCGAAGCCGAGCAGGTAGGCGATTTCGCCGAAGGCCAGGTCGGTGTCGCGGATGTAGATCATCGCCAGGTCGCGGCGGGTGTCGTTGAGGATGCCGCGGAACTGCGTGCCTTCCTCGGCCAACTTGCGGCGTAGCGTCCAGGTCGGCAGTTTGAGCCGCGCAGCCACTTCTTCCAGGTCCGGCTCGCGACCGTTGAGCATCGGGCCCAGCAACTGGGCAACGCGCTCGCGCAGGCTGCGTGTGCGGGTCAGCTGCTCCAGCTCCTTCTCGCAGATATCCAGCAATTGCCGCCAGGTGCTCGGGCAGTGGTCCGGGTTGGCGCGCGCCAGTGTTGTCTGGTCCAGACGCAGCTGGTTGTGCTCGGCGCCGAATTCCACCGGACACCCAAGCATTTCCTCGAAACGTGACGCCCAGGCAGGTGCCGGGTACTCGATCGCGACCTTCTCCGGGCGCAGCGGCTGCGCGCCGATACTGCCGAGCATGCTCACCCAGCCGGCCAGCACCGAATCCACCACGAAGCGGTTGTAGGCGTTGTACGGGCTGATGGAGTAGAAGCGCAGCCAGGCCCCGCTGGCGTCTTCGATGAAGCTGCTCTGGCCGCGGTAGTTCTGCGCATACAGCGGCTCGAAGCGGATCAGCGCGCGGGCGGCGGCGCGCAGGTTGGGTGCCTGGGCGGCGGTGACGCCGGCAAGACCGCTCTGGCTCGGCCGGCTCAACTGGCCCATGCGCAGGCCGAGGGCGGGGTCGCCGCTCTGCTGGATGGCCGCGTGGCCCAGGCGCATGTAGCGAGGAATCGACAGGCGTGCGCCGGGCTCGCCCAGGCGGGCGGCGTCCAGTCCGTATTGTTGAAGCAGGGCTTGTGGGGCTATGCCGCTTTCCGCCAGCGCATCGGCGAGGCTGTGGACAAAGCCCACCGAAAGGTCGCCGAGCCGCATGGTCGGGCGGTTCATAGCCAGAGATTGATCAGGCGCGCGCCGGGGCCGTCGGGCGCCAGGGTGTGGCTGTCACCGCTGACCACCAGGCTGCGGCCATCGCTGCCCAGGTCCCAGAGATGGCCACGGAAGAACACGGTGATGCCAGCGTGTGCGCCGCTCTCGCCGAGACGTCCGGCCAGGGCCAGGCGCTCCCAGGCTTCGCCTTCGGTGAGTTGGCCCGGCTTGAGTGTCACGTCGCTCGGCGTCGCGCTGCCGTTATAGCCCTTCCACGGCTTGTTCCAGTTACCGTTGCCGGTGAGGAAGGCCGGTACCGCAATGATGTCCGGCTTGTTCGCGGCCAGTGCGCTGTAGCTGGAGGGGTACCAGCTGTCGGCGCAGACCAGCACGCCGAGACGCCCGGCAGGGGTCTGCAGCACTTGCAGGTCGTCGGCATCGCCGCCGCGGGTGAAGCCCTTCTCGTCGTCGATGGGGAATAGCTTGCGCTGCGGCTTGCCCAGCGGCAGGCCGTCGCTGCCGAAGACCTGGCTGACGTTGTAGAGGCGACCGTTGCCGGTACGGATCTGCCCTTCGACGATGCGTGGGTTGGGCAGCACGATGGAGCCGGCGACGATGGTTACGCCAAATTCTTTCGCCAGTCCGCCGAACAGCGTCTGGTAGTCGTGGGCCATGTCCACGGCCTTCATGCGGAACAGGGCGTCGGCCATGCGGTCCTCGCCCTTGGCGCCGAGCCAGCCGCGCGCCAGTTTCAGCGGGTTGCTGGCGGCCATCCATTCCATCGCCTCGGCGATGTGCTCGGTCTGGTAGACCTCGGGCTTCTCACCGGCGACCACCAGCCAGGTGCCGATGTGCTCGGGGAAGACCACCACGGTGCGCGGGTTGATCAGCCCTTCGTCGCGGGCCTTGGCGAGGTAGGCGTGGAGCTTCAGGCGTAGGCGCTCGACGCTCTGGTAGTCCTGGGTAAACAGCTCCGGCTGCACGCCCAGCAGGTTGCCGCGCTCGGACGGTTGGCCCTGGTTGAGCGCGACCTGGCTGCGCAGGTCGGACAGGTAGTGGCCCACCGGGCGACGCTCCGCCCAGCCGGCATAGCCGGCGAAGAGAACGACCAGGACGAAGAAGATCAGCTTACGCATAAAGGACGGGTACTCATGGAATGCACCACAGGGTAGGGGTTGGGCCGGACGTTGCCAAGCCGGGGTGTCATATTCGATCAGTAACTTGTCATTTTCGATCATTGAGCGACGAGAGTGCGCTCCTTAGAGTCTGCTCCATACCGACCGCGCCCCATGCATTGCCGTTCCCATACTGCAAGCTGAGGGCGCGGCATCATCGTGAATGCCGGAGACAACATGACCGCCACTTACCCGCACCTGCTCGCACCGTTGGACCTGGGCTTCACCACCCTGCGCAACCGCACCCTGATGGGCTCCATGCACACCGGCCTGGAAGAAAAGCCCCAGGGCTTCGAGCGCATGGCGGCCTACTTTGCCGAGCGCGCCCGTGGTGGCGTTGGCCTGATGGTCACCGGCGGCATCGGCCCGAACGAGGAGGGTGGTGTGTATTCCGGCGCGGCCAAGCTGAGCACCGCCGAAGAGGCCGAGAAGCACAAGGTCGTCACCCAGGCGGTGCACGAGGCGGGTGGCAAGATCTGCATGCAGATCCTCCACGCCGGCCGTTACGCCTACAGCCCGAAATCCGTTGCGCCCAGCGCCATTCAGGCGCCGATCAATCCGTTCAAGCCGCGCGAGCTGGATGAAGAGGGTATCGAGAAGCAGATCGCCGACTTCGTCAATTGCTCGAGCCTGGCCCAGGTGGCCGGCTACGATGGCGTCGAGATCATGGGTTCGGAAGGCTACTTCATCAACCAGTTCCTGGCCGCCCACACCAACCACCGTACCGACCGCTGGGGCGGCAGCTACGAGAACCGCATGCGCCTGCCGGTGGAGATCGTCCGCCGCGTGCGCGAGGCCGTGGGCCCGAACTTCATCATCATCTACCGCCTGTCGATGCTCGACCTGGTGGAAGGCGGCAGCACCTGGGATGAGATCGTCCTGCTGGCAAAGGCCATCGAGCAGGCCGGCGCCACCATCATCAACACCGGCATCGGCTGGCACGAAGCGCGTATCCCGACCATCGCCACCAAAGTGCCGCGCGCGGCCTTCACCAAGGTCACCGCCAAGCTGCGTGGTGAGATCGGCATCCCGCTGATCACTACCAACCGCATCAACACGCCGGAAATCGCCGAACAGGTGCTGGCCGAAGGCGACGCCGACATGGTCTCCATGGCCCGTCCGTTCCTCGCCGACCCGGACTTCGTCAACAAGGCCGCCGAAGGCCGCGCCGACGAGATCAACACCTGCATCGGCTGCAACCAGGCCTGCCTGGACCACACCTTCGGCGGCAAGCTGACCAGTTGCCTGGTGAACCCGCGCGCCTGCCACGAGACCGAGCTGAACTACATCCCCACCACCCATGTGAAGAAGATCGCTGTGGTCGGTGCCGGCCCCGCTGGCCTGTCCGCTGCCACCGTGGCGGCAGAACGTGGCCACGAGGTGACGCTGTTCGATTCCGCCAGTGAGATCGGCGGCCAGTTCAACGTCGCCAAGCGCGTCCCAGGCAAGGAAGAGTTCTACGAGACCCTGCGCTACTTCAAGCGCAAGGTGGAAACCACTGGCGTCGACCTGCACCTGAACACCCGCGTCAGCGTCGATGATCTGGTCAAGGGCGGCTTCGACGAGATCATCCTGGCCACCGGCATCGTGCCGCGCACCCCGGCCATTCCGGGCATCGAGAATGCCAAGGTGATCAACTACCTGGACGCCATCCTCGAGCGCAAGCCGGTCGGCCACAGCGCGGCGGTGATCGGCGCCGGCGGCATCGGCTTCGACGTTTCCGAGTACATCACCCATGCCGGCGAGTCCACCAGCCTGGACCGCCATGCTTTCTGGCAGGAGTGGGGCATCGACGAGAACCTGGAGGCCCGTGGCGGTGTTGCCGGCATCCAGGCGCACCCGCACTCCGCGGCGCGCCAGGTGTTCCTGCTGCAGCGCAAGAAGACCAAGGTCGGCGACGGCCTGGGCAAGACTACCGGCTGGATCCACCGCACCGGCCTGAAGAACAAGCAGGTGCAGATGCTCAACAGTGTCGAGTACCTCAAGGTCGACAACGATGGCCTGCATATCAGCATCGCCGGTGGCGAGCCGCAGGTGCTGCCGGTGGATACCGTGGTCGTCTGCGCCGGCCAGGACCCGCTGCGCGAGCTGCATGACGGCCTGGTTGCCGCCGGCCAGAGCGTGCACCTGATCGGAGGGGCCGACGTGGCCGCCGAACTGGACGCCAAGCGCGCCATCAATCAGGGCTCACGCCTCGCCGCTGCAATCTGATTCGGCTGCGACCTGAGTCGCAGAATCGGGCCCGGAAAAGTTCCCTTCCGGGCCCGGATATCTTCCCGAAAATCCAACCGCGTCACAGAATGATCCAGCCAGTTAACCGCCCGGCCTGACCGCCGGGTCGGGTGCCAACCGAGTCACATTGCCTGCGACATTAATTCCCCTAGACTTGCTCGAATGTCGGGATTTTCCCGCTGTTCGGGTGCTGCGTTTCTGACAGGCCCTTTTTTCAGACTTCCTCCCGCACCAGCCCAGAGGTCAATCGATGAGCATGCAGAAGAAGCCTCAAATGGTGGAAGCCGTGGTCTTCTTCAATGACCGCGGCGTCTGCAAGGAAATGCTCTATCCCGAGTTCGAGGCGCTGCTCGACAACGTCGTGCAGATGCCGGAATACGCCGATCAGCAGATGCAGCTCGCCTATGTGCTGATCAACCCGCGCCTGCTGGTCAAGGCGGTGGTGTTCTTCTACCTGGACTTCGACGAGAAGGGCGAGGCCGACCGTGGCTGGAACCTGCCGCTGCGCAACCTGGCCGACCGCGCCGGTCGCGGCCCGGACATGGGCGCAGGCCCCATTCGCCTGGCGTGCCGCAGCCAGTGCCCGGTGTCCTGG
The DNA here is from genome assembly GCF_002796985.1 of Pseudomonas sp. Classification (GTDB taxonomy): domain Bacteria; phylum Pseudomonadota; class Gammaproteobacteria; order Pseudomonadales; family Pseudomonadaceae; genus Pseudomonas. The sequence goes on from NZ_PEKX01000007.1 coordinate 949,002, forward strand.
CACCAGATGCACCTGTGGGATCCGACCCTGGATGCCAGCAGGAACCATCTGGTCCAGCTGCGCGAATCGATCAAGCGCAACAATCTTGGCGTGCTGGTGGAAGAGGAGCCGGCTGCGGTCGAGCTGGCACGCCTGCAGATGGCCGACGAACACCAGTGGTATGCGCCCGCCGAGGAGGAGTCGCGCGAGGAGGCCGAGAAGCTGGCCCGCGCCATGCTCGAGGATCATCATCAAAAGACCGCCGAACTACTCGGCCAGCACGAGACCCGCCTGTCGCAGATCAGTCAGCAGCATGAGCAGGAACTCGGCCGCCTGAAGCTGGGCGCGCAGGAGCAGGTCAAGGTGCTGCAGGCCGAGCTCGCGGCGCTGCGCGAGGGCCTCAAGCGCGAGGAAGAGATCAACGCCGGTCTGCGCCGAGAGCTGGATGGCCAGGCCAACGGTTTCCAGCGCGGGCGCGAGGAGCTGACCGCACAACTTCGCCACATCGAGGCGAGCGGCCGAGACGAGCTGGAGCAATTGCGCCAGCAGATCGAGGAGGAGTCGCGCACCCGCATGGCCAGCCTGGAGGCTCGCTACAAGGAGCAGATTTCCGTCCGCGACGTCGAGCTGGGTTACCGCAACGAGCTGGACCAGCAGCTGCAGAAGGAGAACCAGCAACTGCGCCAGGAGGCCGAGCAACTTCGCGAGGAAACCGGTCAGTTGCGCCAGATCGCCGCGCAACTGCAGCAGGGCGCGGATGGCCTGCGCCTGGAGCTGGACGCTCTGTCAGCCCAGGCGGCTGGCGGCTCGGTGCTGGAGCGCCTGTCCGGCATGGGGGTGATCTTCGTGGTGTACCATCCGGGCGCGGGGCATCTGACCCTGTCACTGCAGGATGTCGCCCGTTACCAGGAAAACCCCATGGCGTTTGCCGCCGCCAAGTGCTTCGTCGCCGAAGACCAATACCGCAGCTGGCTTGCCCATTACCAGCAGCCTGCCTGTGAGGGACGGTTGTCCAACGGCGAGCGCTGCGCCATGCCCATCGACCGCGTGGAAACTCCCGGCCGCTTCGTCGAGGGCGACAGCAACTGCTGTTCCCGGCACAAGACCGCCGGCCGTCTGCGCAGCGTCACCACCGGCTGACCGGGGCGCCGTGCGGTTCCCCGACTGGCGCCCCGAAGCACCGCTGCAACGCATCCATCTGGATTGGCTCGATCGCGCTGGCATCGAGCTGGCGCTGTTGCGTCTGGACCTGGTGGATGAGTTCGTCTCTGGCAACAAGTGGTTCAAGCTCACGCCGTATCTGCATCTGGCCGCTGATCTCGGCCTGCGTGGCGTGATGACCCTGGGCGGCGCTCACTCCAATCACCTGCACGCAGTGGCTGCCGCCGGGGCACGCTTCGGTTTCGAAACGGTTGGATTGCTGCGCGGAGAAGAGCAGGACAATCCTACTGTCGCCGATCTGCAGCAGCTAGGCATGCAGCTCCACTGGCTTGGCTACGGTGGTTATCGTCGGCGTCACGAAGCAGATTTCTGGACGCCATGGCGCGAGCGTTATCCCCAATTGCTGGCGGTCGGTGAGGGCGGCGGCGGGCTGCGCGGTGCTCAGGGGTGTTCGCCACTGGTCACGCAGATTCGTCATCAGCTCGGCGGCATCGGCTGGGATGACTATCAACAACTCTGGGTGGCCTGTGGCACGGGTACGACCCTGGCCGGCCTGGTGCTCGGAGAGCGCGGCGCGCATCCGGTGGTCGGTACCATGGCGGTGCCGCCTGGGCATGGCGTGGAAACACAGGTGCCTGAGTTGCTGCGCGAAGCGGGTGCCACCAATGCCGGCTACCGACTGATCGACGCCAGCCGGGGCGGCTTCGCACGGATCGATACGACGCTGGCGCACTTCATCCTCGCGACCGAAACCGAGTGCGGCGTGCCGCTGGAGCCGCTGTACACCGGGAAGTTGCTGCTGGCGTTACACGATGAAATCGCAGCGGGGCGCATCGCACGCGGCACCCGCATCGTCGCCATCCACAGCGGCGGCTTGCAGGGGCGTCGGGCGCTGGATGAGAAATTGAAGACCCTGGCCGCTCAGCGCGTATAGCCGCTGTGCACCCGTGGCCAGCGGTCGCCCACCAGGAACAGGCGCTCCTGCTCCCGCCAGCGCCCTTCGTGGTGCTCCATGCGCACCAGCATCTGTGGGAAGCCGTCCTCCGGCAGCTCGGCCAGCCAGGTAGCGAAACGCTCTGCGCTCCAGCTTTCATCTTCGGCGGCCGGGGATAGCCAGCCCTTGCGGGACAAAGCCTGCCAGCCTTGCGGGTGTTGTGCCTGGTAGGCGGGCCAGGCGCGTCGGTGCAGCCAGCGGCCGCGCTGGTGGTTGCTGCTGGCGCCGGCAGGTGGCCGGCAGGGCGTCGGCCAGGCATAGAACAGGTAGCCGCCGAGCCAGAGACCGGGTGACGGCTCGGCGTCGCTGTGCTCGCGCACCACGGCCAACCCTTCGGCGGTGGAGGAGAGGGGCAGTTGGTGCTGGTAGAAGTGCTCGATCTTGCGCAGCAGATGGTCTTCGGCGCCCGGTCCGAGCCAGGAGTCGGGTCCGTCGTCGCTGGGGCCGAGGTAGAGCTTGATGGCCAGTTCCAGGTGATGCAGGCCGTCGTCGTCCTCCAGTAGCAGATCCAGTTCGCCGAGGGTCTGGCCGTTGTCGCGCACCGGCAGGTTGGCGGCCAGCAGGCGCAGGTCCGGAGCGCGTTCCAGGGCGTATTGCCAGAGGCGCTCGTAGTAACGGCCCAGGCGCTGGTGTGGCGCAGACTCGAGCTGTTCCAGTAATTCACCTGGCGACTGTTCCAGGGCACGCAGCCAGTCGGCCAGCAGCGAGGGTTTTGCGTACCAGCGGCTGGCGCTCAGCGGATGGCGCAGGGCAGGGCTGCCTGGTTGTAGCAAGGGCGGGGAGAGCAGCGTCCAGGCAAGGTCGCGGACCTGCGGCTGGCGCAGGTCGATCAGCAACTCGTCGAGCAGGGAGGTGAAGTCGGTCATCCCCCAAGCCTAGCCGTTATGCGCGCGCTCCGGCCACGCTGCGGTTTGCCGCTGCTTCCGCCTTTCGCCCATAATTCCGTCATTCGAGTAGCGCAACGCCGTCCGGAGTCCCATGGAACCCTTTCGCAATATCGGCATCATCGGCCGCCTGGGCAGCACCCAGGTGCTGGAAACCATCCGTCGGCTGAAGAAATTCCTCACCGAGCGCCATCTGCACGTGATCCTCGAGGACACCATCGCGGAGGTGCTGCCGGGTCACAGTCTGCAGACCTGCTCGCGCAAGATCATGGGTGAGATCTGCGACCTGGTGATCGTCGTCGGTGGCGACGGCAGCATGCTCGGCGCCGCGCGCGCCCTGGCGCGGCACAAGGTGCCGGTGCTGGGGATCAACCGCGGTAGCCTGGGCTTTCTCACCGATATCCGCCCTGACGAACTGGAGACCAAGGTCGCCGAAGTGCTCGGCGGCCAGTACATCGTCGAGAGCCGCTTCCTGCTCGATGCCCTGGTGCGCCGCCACGGCGAATCCATCGGCCAGGGCGACGCGCTGAACGATGTGGTGCTGCACCCCGGCAAGTCCACGCGGATGATCGAGTTCGAGCTGTACATCGACGGCCAGTTCGTCTGCAGCCAGAAGGCCGACGGCCTGATCGTCGCCACGCCGACCGGCTCCACCGCCTACGCGCTGTCCGCCGGCGGGCCGATCATGCATCCCAAGCTGGATGCCATCGTGGTGGTGCCGATGTACCCGCACATGCTCTCCAGCCGGCCCATCGTGGTCGATGGCAACAGTGAGCTGAAGATCGTCGTCTCGCCGAATATGCAGATCTACCCGCAGGTGTCCTGCGACGGCCAGAACCACTTCACCTGTGCGCCGGGCGATACCGTCACGGTGAGCAAGAAGCCGCAGAAGCTGCGCCTGATCCACCCCATCGACCACAACTACTACGAGGTCTGCCGGACCAAACTGGGTTGGGGCAGCCGTCTCGGGAGCAGCGAGTGATGGAACTCGACCCCGCACGCGGCTACGACCTGATCGGTGACATCCACGGCTGCGCGCACACCCTCGACCATCTGCTGGAGCGCCTCGGCTACCGACAGCAGGGTGGCGTGTGGCGGCATGCGCGGCGCCAGGCGCTGTTCCTCGGCGACATCATCGATCGCGGCCCGCGTATCCGCGAGGCGCTGCACCGGGTACACGACATGGTCGCCGCCGGCGAAGCGCTGTGCATCATGGGCAATCACGAATTCAACGCCCTTGGCTGGTCCACTCCGGCAGCGCCAGGCAGTGGGCGCCAGTACGTGCGCGAGCACACGCCGCGCCATGCCCGACTGATCCGCGAGACGCTGGATCAGTTCGAAGGCCACCCGGCGGACTGGCGCGATTTCCTCGGTTGGTTCCAGGACATGCCGCTGTTCCTCGATGCCGGGCGCTTCCGTATGGCCCATGCCTGCTGGGACCACGACGTGATCGACGCGCTGCGCCAGCAATTCCCGGACGGGCGCATCGACGAAGCCTTCCTCATGGCCACCGCAGAGCCTGGCAGCTTTGCCCAGCAGGCCTGCGACCGCCTGCTGCGCGGCACTGACATGCGCCTGCCCAACGGCCTGACTCTGACCGGCAGCGACGGTTTCACCCGTGCTTTCTTCCGCACCAAGTTCTGGGAAGAGGACCGTGCGCCGGAGACCTATGGCGATATCGTGTTCCAGCCCGACGCGCTGCCCGACGAAGTGGCCAGCGAGCGCTTGAGCGAGGAGCAGAAGTCTCGCCTGCTGACCTATGGTGCCGACGAGCCGCTGCTGTTCGTCGGCCACTACTGGCGGCGCGGCACGCCGGCGCCGATCCGCCCGAACCTTGCCTGCCTGGATTACAGCGCGGTGATGTACGGCAAGCTCGCGGCCTACCGGCTGGACGAGGAAACGCGGCTGGACCGCAACAAGTTCGTGTGGGTGGATGTGAAGCGCCCGGAGGGCAATGAGTGAGTACAGTTGAAGCGATGCGGCTGCCGGCGGCGGTGGACCTGGGCGAGTTCGTCGGCCTGCTGCGCCGGCTGAACGTGCCGTTCCGGGTCAGCGAGGAGTCCGGCGAACAGGTGCTCTGGGTACCCAATTCGCAGCTGGCGGAGCAGGTTCGCAGCCTGTACCAGCGCTATCCACAGGGCGACCCGGATTTCACCGTGCAGGCCGAGCCCCAGCGTCGTGGGCCGGGGTTCGTGCAGCAGTTGAAGCTGAGCCGAATGACTGCCGCGGTGCTGCTGGTGACCTTCGTGGTGGCCGCCGTGACGCTGCTGGGTACCTCGCCGGAGACCCTGCGCTGGTTCACCTTCCAGGACTTCCGCTTCGTCAGCGAAGACCGCGTGCTGTTCTATCCGCTCTCCGACACGCTGGCGAGCGGGCAGTGGTGGCGCCTGCTGACGCCCATGCTGATCCACTTTGGCTGGCTGCACCTGGCGATGAACGCCATGTGGTACTGGGAGCTGGGTCGGCGCATCGAGTACCGCCAGGGGCCCTGGCTGCTGCTGGGCCTGAGCCTGGGCTTCGGCCTGGTGTCGAACCTGGTGCAGTACGGCGTCAGCGGCCCGAGCCTGTTCGGTGGCCTGTCCGGTGTGCTCTACGGCCTGCTCGGCCACTGCTGGATCTTCCAGCGCATGGCGCCCACGCCGGCCTATCACCTGCCCAAGGGCGTGGTGGCGATGATGCTGATCTGGCTGCTGGTGTGCCTGTCGGGGGTGATCGATATGCTCGGCTTCGGCTCCATCGCCAACGGCGCCCATGTCGGCGGGCTGGTGGCGGGGTGCCTGAGCGGCTTGGTCGGTGGGCTGCTGGCGCGGCGCCGCACCGCGTAACGCTGAACCTGTAGGAGCGCTGTCGATTCCGGGAGTGATGGGTATCGCTTCGCTCCATGCCATCCTACGAAAGCAGTCCCCAGGATGAACGGGAGCGGCGCAACCGATTGACCGGTGTTCGTGCGCGTGAGGCTTTCGCCCGGTAGAATGCCGGCTTCGTTTTTCCCCTGCAGGAGCCGGCCCATGTCGTCCTTCGCCGAAATGATCGAGAACATCACCCCCGACATCTACGAGAGCCTCAAACTGGCCGTGGAAATCGGCAAGTGGCCTGACGGCCGCAAGCTCACCGTGGAGCAGAAGGAGCTGTCGCTGCAGGCCATGATCGCCTGGGAGCTCGACAACCTGCCCGAGGATCAGCGCACCGGCTACATGGGCCCGCAGGCCTGCGAATCCCACGCCGAGCCGATCCCGAACATCCTCTTCTCCTCCAACTCGCTGCACTGATGCAGGAGCTTGGACGCGGCGCCCTGGACAAGATGTCGGCGCGCCTGGAAAGCCCCGTGCAGTATTCCTTCCGTTTGGGCGATTCGCAGGTTCCGGTGAACCCGCTGATCGGCAAGACGGTGCGCCTGGAATACCTCGGTGAAATCTTCTGCGGCCATTGCGGCCGCAAGACCAAGAAGAGCTTCGCCCAGGGCTACTGCTACCCGTGCTTCACCAAGCTGGCGCAATGCGACAGCTGCATCATGAGCCCGGAGAAGTGCCACTACGAAGACGGCTCCTGCCGTGAGCCGGAGTGGGGCGAGCGCTTCTGCATGACCGACCACGTGGTCTACCTGGCCAACTCCTCGGGAGCCAAGGTGGGCATCACCCGCGCCACCCAGGTGCCGACTCGCTGGATCGACCAGGGCGCGCGCCAGGCATTGCCGATCATGCGCGTGGCGACCCGCCAGCAGTCCGGCTTCGTCGAGGACCTGCTGCGCAGCCAGGTCACCGACCGTACCAACTGGCGCGCGCTGCTCAAGGGCGAGGCCGAGCCGCTGGACCTGGTGGCCATTCGCGAGCAGATCTTCGACGCCTGCGCCGACGGCATCGTCGCGCTGCAGCAGCGCTTCGGCCTGCAGGCGATCCAGCCGGTGATCGACATGCAGCCGATCGAAATCCAGTACCCGGTGGAGGCCTACCTGGCCAAGATCACCAGCTTCGATCTGGACAAGACGCCGGTGGTCGAGGGTACCCTGCAGGGTATCAAGGGCCAGTATCTGATCTTCGATACCGGCGTGATCAACGTGCGCAAGTTCACCGCGTACCAGTTGGCCATCAGCGCCTGATCGAACCTGCATTGAATTCAGGGCCCGCAGCTCGCATCTAGAGAAGGCGCATCTAGGGATAGATGCGCTTGCGACTCGCCCGCGCCGTTCCCAATCGCTAGAGTCAGTATTCCTCCGGCCGGCCCATCCCGCCTGCCGCCTGCCAAGGGGCCAAAAGCCATGCGTACCGAGCAACCGAAAGTCATCCACCTCAAGGATTATCAGGCGCCCGAGTACCTGATCGACGAGACCAACCTGACCTTCGAGCTGTACGAGGACCACACCCTGGTCCACGCCCAGCTGGTGATGCGCCGCAACCCGGAGCGCGGCGCTGGCCTGCCGCCGCTGGTGCTCGACGGCCAGCAGCTGGAGCTGCTGTCGCTGGCGCTGGATGACCAGCCCCTCGAAGCCGGCCAGTACCAACTCGACGATAGCCACCTGACCTTGCAGCCGACTGCCGAGACCTTCACTGTCGACAGCACCGTGCGCATCCACCCGGAAAGCAACACCGCACTGGAAGGCCTGTACAAGTCCGGCAAGATGTTCTGCACCCAGTGCGAGGCCGAAGGCTTCCGCAAGATCACCTACTACCTCGACCGCCCCGACGTGATGAGCAGCTTCACCACCACGCTGTCGGCCGAGCAGCACCAGTACCCGGTGCTCCTCTCCAACGGCAACCCGGTGGCCAGCGGCGCGGAAGAGGGTGGCCGCCACTGGGCGACCTGGCAGGATCCGTTCAAGAAGCCGGCCTACCTGTTCGCCCTGGTTGCCGGTGACCTCTGGTGCGTGGAAGACCAGTTCACCACCATGAGCGAGCGCGAAGTCACCCTGCGCATTTATGTCGAGCCGGAGAACATCGACAAGGTCCAGCACGCCATGGACAGCCTGAAGAACTCGATGCGCTGGGACGAGAAGGTCTACGGCCGCGAGTACGACCTGGACATCTTCATGATCGTTGCGGTCAATGACTTCAACATGGGCGCCATGGAGAACAAGGGCCTCAACATCTTCAACTCCAGTTGCGTACTGGCCAAGGCCGAGACCGCGACCGACGCTGCGCACCAGCGTGTCGAAGGCGTGGTGGCCCACGAGTACTTCCACAACTGGTCGGGCAACCGCGTGACCTGCCGCGACTGGTTCCAGCTGTCGCTCAAGGAAGGTTTCACCGTGTTCCGCGACAGCGAGTTCTCTGCCGACATGAATTCGCGCACCGTCAAACGCGTCGAGGACGTGGCCTTCCTGCGCACCAACCAGTTCGCCGAGGATGCCGGCCCCATGGCGCACCCGGTGCGTCCGGATTCCTTCATCGAGATTTCCAACTTCTACACCCTGACCGTCTACGAGAAGGGTTCGGAAGTGGTGCGCATGATCCACACCCTGTTGGGCGCCGACGGCTTCCGCAAGGGCACCGACCTGTACTTCGAGCGCCATGATGGCCAGGCCGTGACCTGCGACGATTTCGTCAAGGCCATGGAAGACGCCAACGGCGTCGACCTTACCCAGTTCAAACGCTGGTACAGCCAGGCCGGTACCCCGCGTCTGGCGGTGGAGGAGAGCTTTGACGCCGCGGCGCAGAGCTACACCCTGACCTTCCGCCAGAGCTGCCCGGCCACGCCGGGGCAGAGCGAGAAGCAGCCCTTCGTTATCCCCGTGCAAATGGGCCTGATCGACAAGCTGGGCAACGCCGTGCCGCTGCGCCTGCAGGGCGAGGAGCACGCTCATGGCAGCGACCGCGTGCTGCAGGTCACCGAGGCCGAGCAGTCCTTCACCTTCGTCGGCCTCGCCGAGAAGCCGCTGCCATCGCTGCTGCGTGGCTTCTCCGCGCCGGTGAAGCTGAGCTTCCCGTACGACCGCGATCAACTGATGTTCCTCATGCAGCACGACGAGGACGGTTTCAACCGCTGGGAAGCTGGCCAGCAGCTCTCCGTGCAGGTGCTGCAGGAACTGATTGGCCAGCATCAGCGCGGCGAGCAGTTGGTGCTCGACCAGCGCCTGATCACCGCCTTGCGCACCCTGCTGCTGGACACCGGGCTGGATCAGGCGATGGTCGCCGAGATGCTCTCGCTGCCCAGCGAGGCGTACCTCACCGAGATCAGCGAAGTGGCTGATGTCGAGGCAATTCATGCCGCCCGCGAGTTCGCCCGCCAGCAGATCGGCGCGGCGCTGCACGAGCAGCTGTGGGAGCGCTACCAGGCCAACCGCAAGCAGTCCCGCGAGACTGCCTACGTTGCCGAGGCCTCGCACATCGCGCGTCGCAGCCTGCAGAACATTTCCCTGTCCTACCTCATGCAGAGTGGCAAGGCCGAAGTGCTCGCCGCCTGCCAGGAGCAGTACAAGGATTGCGACAACATGACCGAGCGCCTGACCGCGCTTGCCGTGCTGGTTAACGCTTCATCCAAGGGCAAGTCGTTCGAGAGCGCGAAGGCCGAGGGGCTGGCGATGTTCGCCGACTACTTCAAGGAAGACCCGCTGGTGATGGACCAGTGGTTCAGCGTCCAGGCCGGCTGCACCCTGCCGGGTGGGCTGGAGCGTGTGCAGGAGCTGATGAAGCACTCGGCCTTCACCCTGAAGAACCCGAACAAGATTCGTGCGCTGATCGGCGCCTTCGCCAACCAGAACGCGGTGAACTTCCATCGCGCGGATGGCGCCGGCTACCGCTTCCTGGCCGACCAGATCATCACCCTCAACGCGCTCAACCCGCAGATCGCCTCGCGCCTGCTGACGCCGCTGACCCGCTGGCGCAAGTACGCGCCGGCGCGCCAGTCACTGATGAAGGCGGAGCTGGAACGCATCCTGGCGTCCGGCGAACTGTCCAGCGATGTCTACGAAGTGGTCAGCAAGAGCCTCGCGTAACACTCCCGCCGCGCCCCCTCCCTGGGGCGCAAAGCACTGTCGAAAAGGTGTTACCAACCCTTGTTGGTAACACCTTTTTGTTACCTATCGAAATTAATCGATATCATTCTTATCGCTTTGTGATATTGGGCGAAAAACGCCGACGTGTCTGCGTCGCGCCTTCAGGGGCCGATTGCGCCACTCGGGATGGTAAATGGCGCAATCGGCCACTTGAATTGGTTAGTGAACGACCAGTCACAAAAAGTAGCGCGTAGATTCTTTATTTTTTGTAAGCAGATTCGGATACATCGGTGCTGTTGGCACTGGGGTTGCACCGACGGACCCCGCTTAGCCTTTGCCCGTCCGATGGGGCGGGAGGCGTGTCGAGCACCTTGGGGGAGTTTCCTTCAGATCGACGACAACAAGGCCGTGGAATAACGGCTGAAACGGTGAACCGCCCGCAGTGACGGCACCGCCAAAGAATGATCAGTCCATGGAGTGAGTCCTAATGGAAATCCCAGTTCGCAAGTCCGTCTTGCGTTATGCGCCTGCTCGTGCGGGCTTTGCCCTGGCAGGCATCCTGCCGCTGCTGATGTCCGCGCCAGCGACCGCCGTCGAATTCAGCTTCCTCGACAACGAAGTCACCGGCTCGCTGGACAGCACCGTGTCCTATGGCGCCCTGTGGCGCGTGCAGGGGCAGGACAAGACCAACAACGACATCAACGGCAACGACGGCAACCGCAACTTCGACACCGGCCTGGTTTCCGAGGTGTACAAGATCACTTCCGACCTGGAAGCGACCTACAAGAACTACGGCCTGTTCGTACGTGGCTCGGCTTTCTATGACACCCAGATCATGGACAAACGCAACGACTACTACGACAACAACCATCCGGCGCAGCCGAGCCAGACCTACCCCAATAGCGACCGCTTCACCAGCGAGACCCGCGACGCCGCCGGTAACCGCGCCGAGATCCTCGATGCCTACGTCTATGGCAACTGGGACGTAGCCGACCACCCGCTGACCGCGCGCCTGGGTCGCCAGGTGTTCAACTGGGGCGAGGGCATCTTCTACCGCGGTGGCGTGAACACCACCAACCCGGTGGATGCCGCCAAGTTCCGCCTGCCGGGTTCCGAGCTGAAAGAAGTGCTGATGCCGGTCGAAGCCGCGAGCTTCAACATCGGCCTGACCGACAACCTGTCGATGGACGCCTTCTACCAGTGGAACTGGAAAGAGACCCGCATCGACCCAGTTGGCACCTTCTTCTCCGAGACCGACCTGTTCGCCGACGGCGGCAACACGGCCTACACCACTGTTGGCGCGCTCTCCAACCCGCTGTTCCAGACCCTCTACCCGCAGCTGTCCGCTGCCCACGTAGGTGGCCTGCAGGGCACCAGCTACCTGGACTCCAACGGCGTGTTCAAGGTTGCCAACGTCGGCAAGGACATCAACGCGAAGAACGATGGTCAGTTCGGCGTCGCCTTCCACTATGTGGCGGAAGAGCTGAACTCCACCGAGTTCGGCTTCTACTTCGTCAACTACCACTCGAAAGAGCCGACCATCTACGCTGACCTGAACAGCGACTATGCCGGGGTCGACCTCGATCAACTGGCTGGAATTGGCGGCTTCTCGTCCTACGACCAGCTGCAGTCGGCAGCCGGCAGCGGCAACGCCCTGGCCGGCCAGGTGCTGAGCCTGGTCAATGGCGCGACCTCGGTGGACGTTGCCAACCAGGTCAACGCCCGTCGCGAGTACGTCGAAAACATCCGCATGTATGGCCTGAGCTTCAACACCACCGTGGGCGAAGCCTCGGTATTCGGTGAGCTGGCCTACCGCCCGAACCTGCCGATCGGCATCGCCACCACCAACGACCTGCTCGGCGACCTGCTGGTCCAGGCCCCGGGGCTGGCCAGCGGCAAAAGCGTGAATATCGGTGGTGGCCAGGTCTCGATGAGCGACCAGATCCACAACTACGAGCGCGTCGAGGCTTTCAATACCTCGCTGGGCACCATCTACAACTTCGGCCCGTCGCTGTCCTTCGACTCGCTGATGGGCGTGGCTGAACTGGCTTCCGAGCACCTGCGCGGCAGCAACCTGCAGTACACCGCCTACGATGGTTCGACCCGCTACTACTCCGGCCGTGGCAACGGCGCCTACATCTCCGGTTACGACCGCGACGATCAGGTGAACAAGAACGCCTACGGCTACACCCTGCTGCTGTCGGGTACCTGGAACGACGTCTACGCCGGTGTGAACATCTCGCCCTACGCCGTCTACAAGGACGACTTCGAAGGCAACTCCTACCAGACCGGTAACTTCATCGAAGGCCGCAAGGCCTACACCCTGGGCGTCAAGGCCACCTACCTGAACGCCCTGGAAGCCGAACTGCAGTACACCGAGTTCTACGGCGCCGGGCAGAACAACGCCGCACGCGACCGCGACAACGTCGGCTTCAACGTCAAGTACTCCTTCTAATAATGATCAGCGCGCGGCGGGCGTCAGAAGTACCCGCCGCGCATAGCTCACGGAGAAGCAACATGCGCAACATGCGTACCCTGGTCGGCGCCGCGGTGGCCCTGGCTCTGTCCGCCGGCAGCGCGCTGGCGGCGGTTTCCCCGCAGGATGCGGCCAAGCTGCAATCGACCCTGACCCCGATGGGCGCGGAAAAGGCCGGCAACGCCGCCGGCACCATTCCGGCCTGGACCGGTGGCATTACCCAGGCGCCGGCCGGCTACAAGCCGGGCCAGCACCACATCGACCCGTTCGCCGCCGACAAGCCGCTGTACACCATCACCAAGGCGAACCTGGACCAGTACAAGGCCAACCTGACCCCGGGCACCCTGGCGCTGTTCGCCACCTACCCCGATACCTTCCAGATGCCGGTGTACCCGAGCCGCCGCAGTGGTTCGGCGCCGCAGTGGGTGTATGACAACACCCTGAAGAACGCCACCAGCGCCAAGCTGGCCGAGGGCGGCAATGGCTTCGTCGATGCCTTCGGTGGCGTGCCGTTCCCGATTCCGCAGAGTGGCGTCGAGGCGGTGTGGAACCACATCGCCCGTTACCGCGGCACCTTCATCGTGCGCCGTGCCTCCGAAGTGGCCGTGCAGCGTAACGGTGACTACTCGCTGGTGACCTCGCAGCAGGAAGCGCTGTTCAAGTACTACATCCAGGGCAACAGCTTCTCGAACCTGAACAACCTGCTGTTCTACTACCTGTCGTTCACCAAGAGCCCGGCTCGCCTGGCGGGCGGCGCCGCGCTGGTTCACGAGACGCTCGACCAGGTCAAGGAGCCGCGTCAGGCCTGGGGCTACAACGCCGGCCAGCGCCGCGTGCGTCGTGCGCCGAACCTGGCCTATGACACCCCGATCGCTGCCGCCGACGGCCTGCGTACCGCCGACGACACCGACATGTTCAACGGCTCGCCGGATCGCTACGACTGGAAGCTGATCGGCAAGAAGGAAATGTACATCCCGTACAACAACTACAAGGTTTCCAGCCCTGAGGTTAAGTACAAGGATCTGCTGACCCCCAGCCACCTGAACCCGAAATACACCCGCTACGAGCTGCACCGTGTGTGGGTCGTCGAAGGCACCCTGAAGCCGGGCTCGCGCCATATCTACTCCAAGCGCGTGCTGTTCCTGGACGAAGATAGCTGGGGCGCCGCCGAAGTCGACCAGTACGATGGTCGTGGCGAGCTGTGGCGTGTATCGCTGGCCTACCTGAAGAACTACTACGAGCTGCCCACCACCTGGACCGCTCTGGATACCTTCCACGACCTGCAGGCCCGTCGCTACCACGTACAGAACCTGGACAACGAAGAGCCGAGCACCATCGACTTCGGCCAGGCCGTACCGGACGACTCCTACTTCAGCCCGTCCGCATTGCGTCGCCGCGGCACCCGCTGAGTTCGTCGGACGAACTTGCAGGAGCGAGCAAGCTCGGCTCCTGGAAAAAGCCCGCCCTTCGGCGGGCTTTTTCATTTGTGGTGGAAACGTCCTCAGATCCTGTAGGGCAGAAGCGAAAAGTGTTACCGCTCAACCCGCTGGAAGCCTCCAGCGGTGCGCCTTTCGGGTGAGGTGGCAAAACGCAGTCATCCTTTTGAGTGAGGCGACCGGGGCTTAACAAAAGATAACGTGCCGTCAATTGTCAGCCCCGGAAAAGGCTGGCTATATAGCTCCAAACTACATACCGCCTGCATAAGAAAAAGAGGTAAAGGCATATGCGTGAGCCCCTGTGGCGCACTTCGAGCGAGCAGCCCGTGTCGGGAGTGCGAAGCTCAATCCCGATGTCGCGCAAGTCGATTTCCCTGCTCGGCGCGTTTTCCTTCCTGATGATGTCCCTGGCTCCGCTGCACGCTGTAGCTGCAACGGAAGCGGCCAGTGATTCCAACTCGATCATTTCCGCCAAGGCCGCCAACAGCCTGCTGCTGAGCGTCGCCAATGCCGGCAAGCGCCTGGTCGCGGTGGGTGATCACGGGCACATCCTCTATTCCGACGATGATGGCAAGAACTGGACCCAGGCCACCGTGCCGACCCGCCAGCTGCTGACCTCGGTATTCTTCATCAGCGACAAGAAGGGCTGGGCCGTCGGCCATGACGCCCAGGTCCTGGCCACCACCGACGGCGGCACCACCTGGGTGCGCCAGTTCGAGGACCTCAAGCGCGAAGCGCCGTTGCTGGACATCTGGTTCCAGGACGAGAACCACGGCATGGCCGTGGGCGCCTACGGTGCGCTGCTGGAAACCACCGATGGCGGCCAGCACTGGGAAGACGTCAGCGACCGCCTGGACAACGAAGACCAGTTCCACCTCAACGCCATCGCGGCGGTGAAGGATTCCGGCCTGTTCGTGGTGGGCGAGGCGGGCAGCATGTTCCGCTCCAAAGACTGGGGCGAGACCTGGGAAAAACTCCAGGGCCCGTACGAAGGCTCGCTGTTCGGCGTCACCGGCACCCGCCAGGCGGGCACTGTCCTGGCCTACGGCCTGCGCGGCCACCTGTTCCGTTCCACCGATTTCGGTACTACCTGGCAGCAGGTCAGCCTGCCCACCGCCAACGGCGGTGAGCTGGAGTTCGGCCTCTCCGAGGGCAGCCTGCTGAATGACGGCACCATCGTCGTCGTCGGCCATGGCGGCAGCGTGCTGGAGAGCAAGGACGACGGCGTGAGCTTCAGCGTCGTCAACCGTCCGGATCGCCTGTCCCTCGCGGGCGTGAGCGCCGCCGGCAATGGCAACCTGGTCCTGGTCGGCCAGGGCGGTATCCACCTGGCTTCGGCGACCGGCGCCGAGCTGACAGAACAACAATAAGCCGGGGAGCCGCAATGAACGCTCTGAACAAGCATCAACAGGACAAGGCAACTTTCCTGGAACGCATCATCTTCACCCACCGGCCGTTCGTGATCATCGCGTGCCTGCTGGTGACCGTCTTCCTTGCCTGGTCGGCAATGCAGGTGCGTCCGTCCACCAGCTTCGAGAAGATGATCCCGCTGCAGCACCCGTTCATCCAGAACATGCTGGAGCACCGCAACGACCTGGCCAACCTCGGCAACACCGTACGCATCTCGGTGGAAGCGGTGAATGGCGACATCTTCACCAAGGAATACATGGAGACGCTGCGGCAGATCCATGACGAGGTGTTCTACATCCCCGGCGTCGACCGCTCCGGCATGAAGTCGCTGTGGAGCCCGAGCGTGCGCTGGACCGAGGTCACCGAGGAAGGCTTCGCCGGTGGCGAAGTGATCCCGCAGACCTACGACGGTTCGGCCAAGGCTCTCGACCTGCTGCGCAACAACGTGCTCAAGTCCGGCCAGATCGGCCGCCTGGTAGCCAACAACTTCAAGTCGAGCATCGTCGACGTGCCGCTGCTGGAGGTCTACCCGGACCCGAAGGACCAGGGCAAGCTGATGAAGCTGGACTACCGCCAGTTCTCCCATGAGCTGGAAGAGAAGATCCGCGACAAGTACCAGCTGCAGAACCCCAATGTGAAGGTGCACATCACCGGCTTCGCCAAGAAGGTCGGTGACCTGATCGATGGCCTGCTGATGGTGGTCGGCTTCTTCGGCATCTGCTTCGTCATCACCCTGGTGCTGCTGCTGTGGTTCACCAAGTGCGTGCGCTCCACCATCGCCGTGCTGTCCACCACGCTGGTGGCAGTGATCTGGCAGTTGGGCCTGCTGCACCTCTTCGGTTTCGGGCTGGACCCGTACTCGATGCTCGTGCCGTTCCTGATCTTCGCCATCGGTATTTCCCACGGCGTGCAGAAGATCAACGGTATCGCCCTGCAGTCCAGTGACGCGGAAACCCCGCTGCTGGCCGCGCGCCGTACCTTCCGCCAGCTGTTCCTGCCGGGCATGATCGCGATCCTCGCGGACGCGGTGGGCTTCATCACCCTGCTGGTGATCGACATCGGCGTGATCCGCGAACTGGCCATCGGCGCCTCCATCGGCGTGGCGGTGATCGTGTTCACCAACCTGATCCTGCTGCCGGTCGCCATCTCCTACATCGGCATCAGCAAGAAGGCCGTGCAGCGCAGCAAGGAAGACGCCGTGCGCGACCATCCCTTCTGGCGCGCGCTGTCCAACTTCGCCAGCCCGAGCGTGGCGCCGATCTCCGTGGTCATCGCCCTGGCGATGTTCGCAGGCGGCATGTGGCAAGGCCATCACCTGAAGATCGGCGACCTCGACCAGGGCGCGCCGGAGCTGCGTCCGGACTCGCGCTACAACCTGGACAACGACTTCATCATCCGCAACTACTCGACCAGCTCCGACGTGCTGGTGGTGATGGTGGAGTCCCAAGCTGAAGGCTGCTCCACCCACAATACCCTGTCCGCCATCGACGAGCTGGCCTGGCGCCTGGAGAACACCCAGGGCGTGCAGTCGGCCATCTCCCTGGTCACCGTCTCCAAGCAGATGATCAAGGGTATGAACGAAGGCAACCTGAAGTGGGAGTCGCTGTCGCGCAACCAGGACGTGCTGAACAACTCCATCAGCCGCGCCGAAGGCCTGTTCAACAGCAACTGCTCGCTGGCGCCCTTGCTGGTGTTCCTCAATGACCACAAGGCCGAGACCCTCGACCGTGCCGTTGCGGTGGTCCAGGACTTCGCCAAGGCCAACGAGAAGGACGACCTGAAGTTCAAGCTCGCCGCCGGTAACGCCGGTATCGAGGCCGCCACCAACGACGTGATCAAGCACTCGGAACTGACCATCCTGATCCTGGTGTACATCTGCGTGGCGCTGATGTGCCTGATCACCTTCCGCTCCTTCGCCGCGACCCTGTGCATCGTGCTGCCGCTGATCCTCACCTCGGTGCTGGGCAACGCGCTGATGGCGACCCTGGGCATCGGCGTGAAAGTGGCGACCCTGCCGGTGATCGCGCTGGGCGTGGGGATTGGCGTGGACTACGGCATCTATATCTACACCCGCCTGGAGTCCTTCCTGCGTCAGGGCCTGTCCCTGCAGGAGGCCTACTACGAGACGCTGAAGTCCACCGGCAAGGCCGTGCTGTTCACCGGCCTGTGCCTGGCGATCGGTGTTGCCACCTGGATCTTCTCGGCGATCAAGTTCCAGGCCGACATGGGCCTGATGCTGACCTTCATGCTCCTCTGGAACATGTTCGGCGCCCTGTGGCTGCTGCCGGCACTGGCGCGCTTCCTGATCAACCCGGAGAAGGTGCGTCAGAAGAAGGCATCGATCCTGGTTCACTGATCGACGGCATTAGCGGTAAACGAAAACCGCGGCCCTTGGGCCGCGGTTTTTTTATTGCTCTCGGTCGGGCCCGCAGCCGACAGGAATCCATCGCGGACAGAGTCCGCTCCTACGGGTACACGCTTCAGGGATTCGACAAGCGCTGGATCGTCTTCACCGGCGTCCCGTCACTCCAGCGCCCCATGGAGAGTTGCGCTGGCCCGCCACCCAGGGCGTAGCCGCGATCCTGGCCGTAGAAGGCTGCATCGCACAACGCATCGAACAGCTTCCAGGGGCCGAACCAGTCCATGGCATCCGTTGCCAATGCGTTGTGCGCTGATGGTTGGCCTTGTTTCAGGCGCTGCTTCACGCGCTCCTGCACGCGGTTGAGCAGCCAGCTGGAAGCATCGCTGGGCGGGTAACGCGGATCGAAGCGCGGCGCGGTCGGCGCTGCATGGTTGGCCAGCAGTGGCGGGCTGCCGTGGCGGTCGCTGCGCAGGAGTAGCAAGTCCTTGTCGCGAGCCGCGACCTGGGTGCTTTCCGAGTAGATGCGCCGGGCGTCATCGCAGGCGACTCGCTCGTCCTCGTCGCCGCACAGTGCCAGCAGCAGCGTGCCGGCGGGAATGTTCGCCAATGGCTCCAGCGGCACCTGCCGCCAGCGCGGGCCACTGCTCTTGCCGGGTTCCACGGCCATCAGCACTCGCGGTTTCGGTATGCCCAATCGCTGCCAGGAAGCTGACAGCCCGCTGGCGATCAGACCCCCGGCCGAATGGCCGACGTAGGCGACGTGCTCCAGTTCCGGCTTCACCTCCAGCTTGCCCGCCTGTAGATCGGCGATGGCGCGGCGCACGGAATCGGCGGCATTGGGCAGGAACGCTTCCGCCGGCGTCTTCAGCGTCGCCTGGTAGCGCGGGTAGATGAGGATGCTGCCACGCCGGACGATGTGCTCGATCCAGGCGCGGTACAGGTCCGGCTGCATCACACTCCAGCCGTGGCTGAAGACCACGACGGGGGCGCTGGATGGGACAGGGCGGTCCGGGGTGAAAATCCAGTATTCGTTGCCCTCGGCAGTGAAGTGCCACTGGCGCACGTCGGCATGGGCGTAATTCGAGCCGCCGGGGCCTTGCAGCGGTTGGGTCGGCGGCAGCGCCTCGGCCGCGTTCAGCGTGCCGGCGGGGATCAGCAGCAGGCTGACGGCCAGTGCAGGAATCAGCGGGTGACGAAGCATGGAGGCATCTCGGGCGAGGATGCCTGCAGCATAGCCGTCAGCGAGGGTAGAGCGGCGGCAGGCTGCTGGCTTCCGGCGTTGGCGGAGCGTCCGGATCGGCACCGGGGAGGGAGCGGATAGCGCGCCAGAGGTCTTCGCCCTGCCAGTTGCGGCCGCCCTCGCTGTCGCTGTAGAGCGCACCGTTGAGGCCATCCAGCGCGTCGGACAGCGGCACGAAGCGCGCCGCCATGTCGGCCAGGGTTTCCGGTTGCTGGCGGGCCCAGGCGTCCAGTGCCTGGCGGGTGGCGTGCGGGTCGTTGGCCTGGCTGGCGCGGCGTAGTTCGTCGAGCAGGGTACGGGTGCTCGGGCCGGCTTGCGCCACGCGGATGACCGCCGGCTGGCTGCGGGCGCGCCACCAGAGGGTGAAGCCGAGCAGGGTGGTCAGGCTGAGCAGCGCGCAAGCCAGCTTCCAGGGCCACAGCAACACATCGCTGATCACGGTTTCGCTGGCAACGGCGGAGCTCTCCGGGTGTTCCTCCAGCTGTGAGTTGGCGGCGACCTGCAGCGTGCGTGCCGGCAGGCTGGTGCGTTCGACGCGGTGCTCCTGGGTGTTCCACCAGACGATCTCCACCGGTGGCAACTCCACCGGCCCGGCCTTGTCGGCGATCAGCGCTTCACGCTCCTCGCGACTGCCGATCATGCCCTGGTCGCTGGCTTCATTGGCCAGCTGTGGCTGATCCGGGTAATGGCGCAGGCCCTCGGGCAGGGTGATCGGCAGCGGCGGCAATTGTGCGCTGGAGAGGCCTTCCACGCGCAGCATGATGTTGCGGGTCAGCGACTCTCCGGCCTTGGCCTCTTCCGGTTGCGGGCTCCAGGTTTCGGTCAGGCTGAGCGAACGGGCGGGCAGCCACGGTGCGTCCTTGGGGTAGTCCGTCGGTTTAGGGTCGACCTGCAGCGGGATGCTCGGCGAGACCACGCGTACCTGCTTGCCCGGCGGTGGGCCGAAGGGGTTGTTGTCCTCGTTGCGGCGTTGGGCGACCTGGGTGGCGTTGAAGGTCTGCCCAGGGATTTTCAGGGTGCCGCTGTTCTGCGGGAAGATCGCGTAGCGCACTTCGATCACGCCGTGGCGAACGCCATTGATGTTCTTCTCGTAGGTACGCGGTTCGCCCAGTGGCTCGACGCGGGCGTCGTTCATGCGCAGCGGGCTGAGGCTGCTGTCGTCGTACAGCGATACCGAGTGATAGATGCGCAGGGTCAGGATCACCTGGGCCTGCACCCAGCTTTGCTCATGGTCGACGCTGGCGTCGATGAATACCGGCGCGAGTTTCTGGCCCTCGTCGCTGTCCTCGGCCTTGAGGACCTCAAGGCTGATCGGTTCGCTGGCATTGCCGCCCAGGAGGATCGGCGGGATTTCCACCTTGCCCTCGTTGCGCGGCTGCAGGGTGATGATCCAGCGCGTGGTGGCCTGGGCCTTGCCGTTGAGGGTGGTCAGACGGTTGACCTGGCGGGTGCCGAGCACCACGAACTGTTCGTCCAGCGGCTTCAGGTCCGGCTTGCCGAACAGGGTTGGGTCGTCCGATTCCAGTGTCAGTTCGACGCTCTCGCCCGCCGTCAGTTGCGCGCGGTCGACGCTGGCGGTGAGGCTGGCCTCGGCGCGGAACGCGGCGAGGCAGAGCAGGGTCAGGCAGATCAGCCTTTTCATGGGGTGGGTTCCTGGCGCTGCTGCTGTTGCTGGTACCAGAACTTGCGGCGCAACAGCTCGGACGGATCGTCGGGAATCTGCCGTAGCCACTGTTCCAGGGCCTGGTGGCGCTCGTCACTCAGTGGACCGGCATCTTCCGGGTTGGTTTCCTGTTCTTCGCGGGCGTTCTCGCCGGGCTTGTCGCTCTGGCTGGCGGAGGGCCGCTCGGTTTCCTGCGAGGGATTCTTCGCCGCCGGTGCCGGCTGCGAGTCGCGTTCGCTGGAGTGCTCTTCGTCGTGCTGTTCGTCCTGCGGCTTGGCGGCCTGGGGATCACTGCTCTGGGCGGGGTTCTGCTTCTGCTGGGATGGCTGGTCGGTGCTACTGCCTTCGGGGTTTTCCTTGCGCTGGCGCAGCAGGTCTTCGAGCAGCGCCTTGTTGCGCTGGGCGGGCTCAAGCTCCGGGTCGCGCTCCAGCGCCTGGTCGTAGGCGTCGATGGCCGCTTCAAGTTCATTCTGTTTGGCCAGGGCATTGCCCCGGTTGTAGTGGTCGGCAGCCTCATCGCCCTGGGCGAAGGCCAGGGCGGCGTCCACGTAGTCGCCAGCGCGGTAGAGTGCCAGACCCTTCCAACGGAAGTCCTCGAAACGCTCGGCGGCCTCGGCGGGGTGCCCGCCATCGAGCAGACGCTGGCCCTGCTGGTCAGGGCGCAGCCAGAGGTCGTTGAACTCGAAGGCGTTGGCGTCCTGTGGCGGCGCCCACAGCAGGGGCAGCAGCGGCAGGCTGAACAACCAGCCGCGACGGCCGGCGCAGGCGGCCAGCAGGAGCAGCGGCAACAGCAGCCAGTAGCCCTGATCGGCCCAGCGCTGCAGGCGCAGCAGGGCGTCCTCTTCGCTCACCTGCAGGCCCTGGGTGCTGTCCAGCAGGCCGAGGGAGCGCAGGTCGCTGCTGCTGGCGCGCAGGCGCTGGAAGCGGCCGCCCATGTCGGTGGCGAAGGCGCGCAACGAGCTCTCGTCCAGGCGCGGCACGAGGATGTTGCCCTGGTCGTCCTTGAGGAAAGTGCCGTCCTCCTGGGCGATGGGTGCGCCGCCGGGAGTGCCCACGGCGAGCAGCAGCAGGTCCTTGCCCTTGCCTTTGAGCGCCTGGCGGATGCCCTGGCGTTCGCGGGCGTCCAGTTCGCTGGTGATCAGCAGGATGCGGCCGTTGCCCTCTGCGCCGTTTTCCAGCAGGCGGCGGGCCTGGGCCACGGCGAGGTCGGCGCGCTGGCCAGGCTCGGGCATGATCGACGGCTTGAGGGCGTCGAGCAGGTTGCGCGCGGTGCCCAGGTCGTTGGACAGCGGCACCAGCGTATGGGCGCTGCCGGCGTAGACGACGATGGCGGTCTGCGCATCGCTGCGGGCCTGCAACAGGTCGAGCAACTTGCGCCGGGCCTGTTCCAGGCGCGTGGGCTTGAGGTCGGTGGCGAGCATCTGCGGGGTGAGCTCCAGCACCACCACCAGCGGATCGCTGCGCTCCATGGTCGGTTGTTCCACCTGCTGCCAGCTCGGGCCGAGCAGGGCAAGCACGGCCAGCAGCCAGGCGATGCCGAGGTAGATCCACGGGCGGCGCTCGTGGCGACCATTACCGCCGGACAGCAGCCAGGGATGGAAGGCCTGGGGCAGCAGCAATTGCCAGCGCCCGGCGCGGCGTTCGCGGTGCCAGAGTTTCCACAGCAGCCAGCCGAGCAGCGGCAGCAGGAGCAGCCACCAGGGGCGCAGCAGGTGGGGCCAGAGGGCGCTCATGGCTGGCGCTCCTTGCGTAGACGCGCCAGCCGGGCCGGCAGGCGCCACTCCTCGGGCGGCCAGAGGGTACCGATTACCAGGGCCACGCTGACCAGCAAGGCGAACAGCAGTGGCCAGCTGTACAGGGCGATGGCCGGGCGCGCCTGGGTTGGCTTCTGCTCCACCGGCTCGAGCCGGTCGAGGCTGTCGGAAATGCGCTGTAGTTCTTCGCCATTGCGTGCACGGAAGTATTCGCCGCCGGTGCTTTCGGCGATGGCCTTGAGTGCCGGTTCGTCCAGGTCCAGCCCGGGATTGAGGCCGAACAGCCCGGCCACGCCGCCCTGTTTCGGGTCGGCGCCGATGCCGATGGTGTAGACCTTCACGTGCTCTTCGGCGGCCAGCTTGGCAGCGGTCTGCGGGGAGATCTCGCCGGCGGTGTTGGCGCCGTCGGTGATCAGCACCAGTACGCGGCTTTCGGCCGGTCGCTGGCGCAGGCGCTTGACCGCCAGGCCAATGGCGTCGCCCAGGGCGGTGTCCTTGCCGGCGATGCCGATCAGCGCTTCGTCCAGCCAGATGCGCACGGTGGAACGGTCGAAGGTCAGTGGTGCCTGCAGGTAGGCGCGGGTGCCGAACAGGATCAGTCCGACGCGATCCCCCCGGCGGCCTTCGATGAAGTCGCCGAACAGTTTCTTCACCAGGTCCAGGCGGCTGACTTCCGAGCCATCCCAGGTCATGTCGGCGTAATCCATGGAGCCGGAGACATCCACAGCCACCAGCAGGTCGCGACCGGTGGCGGGGATCGGCAGAGGCTCGCCGACCCATTGCGGGCGCGCGGCGGCCAGCAGCAGGCAGAGCCAGAGCAGGGCGAAGGGCGCCTGCTGGCGCCAGGCTGGCAGGCGCGCACGGGCGCGGCGGCCGGCGAGGCCTTCGAGTTCCTTGAGGAAGCTGACCTTGATCGCCGCCTCGCCGTTGTCGGCGGGCGGCAGGATGAAGCGCATCACCCAGGGCAGCGGGGCGAGCAGGAAAATCCAGGCCCAGGCGAACTCAAACATGCTTGCGCACCCAGGTCTCCACTGAAGCGGCCAGGCCGTCGATGGCCTTGTCGTCCAGCTTGCACTCGCTGCGGTAGCCACCCTCCACCAGGATCATCCAGCGGGTCAGGCCCGCCGCCGGGCAGCGGGTGTCGAGGAAGGCCAGCCAGGCGCGGCCGCTCAGGGTGTGGCTGTGGCTGTCCGGCCAGCGGGCGCGCGACAGGCGCTTGAGCAGGCCGTTCAGCGCTTGCAGCCAGGGGCCGGCCGGCGCGCGGTCATAGGGGCGCGGCAGGCGCTTGAGTTCTTCCAGCGCGGCTTCGCGCAGCGGGTCCAGCGGCACCTCGGCGACGACCTTGGCCTTGCGTTTGGGCAGCCAGCGCTGGCGGTGGCGCCACAGCGCCCAGAACAGCAGCGGCGCCAGTGCGGCAAGCAGCCACCAGCCTGGCGCCGGCGGCCACCAGGGCACCGCGGCGGGCTCGATCAGCGGTTGCAGCTGGTCGAGGGGATTCATTTGGCATATCCCCGCTGGTGCTGTTCCAGCAGGTTGCGCAACTGCTCCACCAGCTCTTCCTGGGTGGTCAGCGGCAGCAGCGGTACGCCCAGGCGCAGGGCCAGGCGCTGCCAGCGTTCGCGGCGGGCCTCGCCGAGAGCGCGGTAGGCCAGGCGCTGTTCGTCGATGTGGGTGTCCAGTTCCAGCTGCGCCGCGCCTTCCGCGAACCTTAGCAACCCGGCGGCGGGCAGGGCGTGGTCGAGCGGGTCGGACACCGGCAGCATCACCAGGTCGGTGTGCCGTGCCAGCAGGGACAGCTGCTGTTCGGCCACGTCGCTGAGCGCGCGTTCGTCGCACATCACCATGACCAGACTGCCAGGGCGCAGCACCTCGCGGGCGCGGCGCAGGGCCATGCCGAAGCCGTCGCCGCTGTGGCTCAGATTGGAGCCGGCAAGCAGGGCGTTGTTGGCGCGCACGATCAGGTTGAACAACTGCAGCAGGCTCTGTTTGCTGCGCCGTGGCTTGATCTCGTGGCATTCGCTGTCGGTGAACACCAGCCCGCCGATACGGTCGTTGTGCGCCAGCGCGGCCCAGCCGACGAAGGCGGCGGCGCGGGCGGCAAGCACAGACTTGAAGCACAGCCCGGAGCCGAAGAACAGCCGCGCGCTCTGCTCGACCAGGACGAATACCGGGCGCTCGCGCTCCTCATGGAACAGCTTGGTGTGCGGTTCCTGGCTGCGTGCAGTGACGCGCCAGTCGATGGTGCGCACGTCGTCGCCGGCCTGGTAGACGCGCACCTGGTCGAAGTCCACACCACGGCCGCGCAGGCGCGAGTGGTGCAGGCCGATGAGCGGGCTGCGCCGCGAGGGTGTGGAGAACAGCTGGACTTCGCGCAGGCGGTGACGGATCTCGATCAGCTCGCCGAGCGAGACGGCCACGCCGGGCGCCAGGACGTTGTGCATGTCAGGCGACGGCGACCACGTCGAGGATGCGCTGGACCACGCGGTCCTGGTCGATCCCGGCGGCCTCGGCCTCGAAGGTGAGGATCAGGCGGTGGCGCAGCACGTCGAAGAGCATCGCCTGGATGTCCTCGGGGCTGACGAAGTCGCGCCCGGCGAGCCAGGCGTGGGCACGTGCGCAGCGGTCCAGGGCGATGGAACCGCGCGGGCTGGCGCCATACGACAGCCACTCGGCCAGTTCGGC
Organism: Pseudomonas sp.; assembly: GCF_002796985.1. GTDB lineage: Bacteria > Pseudomonadota > Gammaproteobacteria > Pseudomonadales > Pseudomonadaceae > Pseudomonas. The sequence continues at coordinate 973,971 of NZ_PEKX01000007.1, forward strand.
GTCGTACTTGGCCGGGGTGCGCGTGGCCATGATCAGCTGTACCAGGTATTCCTCCACCGCGTCGGCCATGTACAGGCCGAGGATTTCCTGGCGGGCGGCGAAGATGGCCTCCTGGGTGACCCGGCGCTCGGGCTTGGTCTCGCCGTTCAGCGCTTCGCCACGGGCCTGCTGGAGGATACGGCGCTCCACGGAGGCTTCCGGGTAGCCGATCTTCACATGCATGAGGAAGCGGTCGAGCTGGGCCTCGGGCAGCGGGTAGGTGCCTTCCTGCTCGATGGGGTTCTGCGTCGCCATCACCAGGAACAGCGGCGGCAGGTCGTAGGTGCTGCGGCCCACGCTGACCTGGCGCTCGGCCATGGCTTCGAGCAGGGCGGACTGCACCTTGGCTGGCGCGCGGTTGATTTCGTCAGCCAGCACCAGGTGGTGGAAGATCGGCCCCTGCTGGAACACGAAACTGCCATTCTCCGGGCGATAGATTTCGGTGCCGGTGATGTCGGCCGGGAGCAGGTCGGGGGTGAACTGGATACGGTGGAAGTCGGCCTCCAGGCCTTCGGCCAGGTCCTTGATCGCCTTGGTCTTGGCCAGGCCCGGTGCGCCTTCCACCAGCAGGTGGCCGTCGGCGATCAGGGCAATGAGCAGCCGCTCGATGAGCTTTTCCTGGCCGAGGATCTGGCTGGAGAGATACTGGCGCAGTGCAAGGAGCGACTCACGATGTTCCATCGCGTGGATTTCCTGGACGAAGGGTGGGGCTGTCGGGGCGCCTACTTTACTGCATCGGCCGTCACTCTTGCAGCGCCACACTTCGAGCCTTGTGCGGCGCTAGTGGTTCCAGCAGCAGCGGATCGCCAGGCAACGGCGTCAGGCAGCGCAGGGAAGTGTTGGGGTTGCGCTGCTGGCGCATGTCGCGCGCGCCGCCGTGGACCACGGCGAAGCGGTAAACCCAGGCCACCAGGCGCGGCATGCCGGCGTCGAGCAGCAGGCGATGGAACAGTTGGTCGGCTTCGGCCTTGGTCACCGGCGCGACGTTGAGGAACTGGTACAGCGCGTCGTGCACCAGGCTCGCATGGTGCGCCACTGGCCAGAACATCACGCGCCCCTTCTGCTGCCCATGGCGCAGGCACTGCACGTTTTCCAGGTGCTCCCACCAGTCCGGCGTGCCGAGGGTGGCGATCCAGAAGAACGGCACTTTCGGCGAGCAGCCGTCCCAGGCGTAGGTGCGGGCGCAGCCGAAGTCGTAGCTCACCGTGCCGGCGGTGAGGTCCACCTGGGCAGGGCCGGGATTGATGATGATGCGTCCGTCATGCACCACCAGCCACTCGCTATAGAAGAAACGGCCCTCGAACAGTACGTCCTCGCAGACCAACGGGAAGTCGATGTAGTTGATCCACGGGCCAGTGCGGTCGCGGCTGCAGAAGCCCCAGTCGCGCACCGAGCGCTCTCGCGCGGCTTCGACACGGCGCAGACGCTCGTCCCGGCCGACGATGCGCGGCAGCAGCACGCCGAGGTAGACCGGGACTGCACCCAGCAGCAGCGGCCGTACGGCTTCATCGAGGAACAGCCAGGCCGGCACGAGCAGTGCCACGCCCAGCAGGGTGACCAGCAGGTTGTCCAGGTGGCGCAAAAGCGGGCGGTGTAGAGGCGGGTGGCGTTGCATGGCGTCCGTTCCAGGGCAGGAATCAGCATGATAGCGCTTTGATATTTCCTGCGGCAGATGCGGAACGATCGTACTGTAATCCCGGTTGTTTCTCGTAGACACGAAGCCTGCATGCGGTTGAACGAATATGTCGCAGCCCCGGAAGCCAGCGCCGGGCGACTCCCGATAAGCTCGGTGGGATTGGTGACCGCCCGGTCGGGGTTGTCAATCGAGGGCCACACTGCCCGGCTATATCTGTGGCCCACCTGATGTACGGCGAGAAGCGTTCTACGCTCAATCCAACAAAACGAGCCCAGCGGAGTACCAACATGGCGTTCTTCACCGCAGCCAGCAAAGCCGACTTCCAGCAACAACTGAAAGCGGCCCTGGCACAGCACGTCGACGACAAGGGTCTGCCACAAGTGACCCTGTTCGCCGAGCAGTTCTTCGGCTTCATCTCCCTCGACGAATTGACCCAGCGCAGGCTGACCGACCTGGTCGGCTGCACGCTGTCTTCCTGGCGCCTGTTGGAACGCTTCGACCCCGCCCAGCCCATCGTTGCGGTGTACAACCCCGATTACGAAAAGCACGGCTGGCAGTCCACCCATACCGCGGTGCAGGTGCTGCATCCGGACCAGCCGTTCCTGGTCGACTCGGTGCGCATGGAGCTGAACCGCCGCGGTTACAGCATCCATACCCTGCAGACCAACGTGCTGAGCGTGCGCCGCAGCGCCAAGGGCGAGCTGCTGGAAATCCTGCCCAAGGGCAACCACGGCAAGGACGTGCATCAGGAGTCGCTGATGTACCTGGAGATCGATCGCGCCTCGCACATCGGCGAGCTGCGCACACTGGAGAAGAGCCTGCTGGAAGTGCTGGGCGAGGTTCGCCTGGCGGTGGCCGACTTCCCGGCCATGCGCGCCAAGGCCGAAGACTTGCTGGGCTGGCTGGGCAAGTCAAAATCCAAGGTCCGTGCGGAAGACACCGCCGAGGTGCGTGCCTTCCTCGAATGGCTGCTGGACAACCATTTTACCTTCCTCGGCTATGAGGAATTCACCGTCGTCGACGAGACCGATGGCGGGCGCATGATCTACGACGAGAAGTCCTTCCTCGGTGTGACCAAGCTGCTGCGTACCGGCCTCAGCCAGCAGGAGCTGCATATCGAAGACTACGCGGTGGCCTACCTGCGCGAGCCTCTGCTGCTGTCTTTCGCCAAGGCCTCGCACCCCAGTCGCGTGCATCGCCCGGCCTACCCGGATTACGTGTCGATCCGCGAGATCGATGCCAAGGGCAAGGTGCTGCGCGAGTTCCGCTTCATGGGCCTGTTCACCTCCTCGGTCTACAACGACAGCGTGACCCAGATCCCGTCGATCCGCGGCAAGGTGCTGGAAGTGGAGAGCCGCTCCGGTTTCGACGCCAATGCCCACCTGGGCAAGGAACTGGCCCAGATACTGGAAGTGCTGCCGCGTGACGACCTGTTCCAGACCTCGGTGGACGAGCTGTTCAGCACGGCCATGTCCATCGTGCAGATCCAGGAGCGCAACAAGATCCGCCTGTTCCTGCGCAAGGACCCTTACGGCCGCTTCGCCTACTGCCTGGCGTACGTGCCGCGCGACATCTATTCCACCGAGACTCGCATCAAGATCGAGCAGGTCCTGCGTGATCGCCTGAAGGCCAGCGACTGCGAGTTCTGGACCTTCTTCTCCGAATCCACCCTGGCGCGCGTGCAGTTCATCCTGCGCGTCGATCCGAAGAATCGTATCGACGTCGACGCCGTCCAGTTGGAACAGGAAGCCATCCAGGCCTGCCGCTCCTGGCAGGACGACTACGCCGCGCTGGTGCTGGAGAACTTCGGCGAAGGACAGGGCAACAACCTGCTGGAAGACTTCCCCAAAGGCTTCCCGGCCGGCTACCGCGAGCGCTTCGCCCCGCACTTCGCGGTGGTGGATTTGCAGCACCTGTCGAGCCTCTCCGACAGCCGTCCGCTGGTGATGAGCTTCTACCAGCCGCTGGCCCAGGGCGAGCAGCAGCTGCACTGCAAGCTGTACCACGCCGACACGCCGCTGGCGCTGTCGGACGTCCTGCCGATCCTGGAGAACCTCGGCCTGCGCGTGCTCGGCGAGTTCCCCTATCGCCTGCGCCACACCAACGGCCGCGAATACTGGATCCACGACTTCGCCTTCACCTACGCCGAAGGCCTGGACGTCAACATCCAGGAACTCAATGAGACCCTGCAGGACGCCTTCGTCCATATCGTCAACGGCGATGCCGAGAACGACGCCTTCAACCGCCTGGTGCTGACCGCCGGCCTGCCGTGGCGTGACGTGGCGCTGCTGCGTGCCTACGCTCGCTACCTCAAGCAGATCCGCCTGGGCTTCGACCTTGGCTATATCGCCAGTGCGCTGAATGCCCATGTGGACATCGCCCGCGAACTGGTGCGCCTGTTCAAGACCCGCTTCTACCTGGCCCGCAAGCTCACCGCCGAAGACCTGGAAGACAAGCAGCAAAAGCTGGAGCAGGCCATCCTTACGGCGCTGGACGAGGTCCAGGTGCTCAACGAAGACCGCATCCTGCGGCGCTACCTCGACCTGATCAAGGCGACCCTGCGCACCAACTTCTACCAGCCGGATGCGACCGGGCAGAACAAGAGCTACTTCAGCTTCAAGTTCAATCCCAAGGCCATTCCGGAAATCCCGCGTCCGACGCCGAAGTTCGAGATATTCGTCTACTGCCCGCGCGTGGAAGGCGTGCACCTGCGCTTCGGCGCCGTGGCCCGTGGCGGCCTGCGCTGGTCCGACCGCGAGGAAGACTACCGTACTGAAGTGCTGGGCCTGGTGAAGGCGCAGCAGGTGAAGAACGCGGTGATCGTGCCCACCGGCGCCAAGGGCGGCTTCATCCCGCGTCGCCTGCCGATGGGCGGTAGCCGTGACGAGATCCAGGCCGAGGCCATCGCCTGCTACCGCCTCTTCATTTCCGGCCTGCTGGACATCACCGACAACCTCAAGGAGGGCCAGGTCGTGCCGCCGACCAACGTGGTGCGCCACGATCCGGACGACCCCTACCTGGTGGTGGCGGCCGACAAGGGCACCGCGACCTTCTCCGACATCGCCAACAGCCTCTCCGCTGACTACAACTTCTGGCTGGGCGACGCCTTCGCCTCCGGCGGCTCGGCCGGCTATGACCACAAAGGCATGGGCATCACCGCCCGTGGCGGCTGGGTCTCGGTGCAGCGCCATTTCCGCGAGCGCGGCATCGACGTGCAGAAGGACAGTGTCAGCGTCATTGGCATCGGCGACATGGCGGGCGACGTGTTCGGCAACGGCCTGCTGATGTCGGACAAGCTGCAGATGGTCGCGGCCTTCAACCATATGCATATCGTCCTTGACCCCAATCCGGACCCGGCCGCGAGCTTCGCCGAGCGCCAGCGGCTATTCAACCTGCCGCGCTCCAGCTGGGCCGACTACGACGCTTCGCTGATTTCTGCCGGTGGCGGCATCTTCCTGCGTAGCGCCAAGAGCATCACCCTGACGCCGGAAGTGCGTGCGCGCTTCGACATCGACGCCGAGCGCCTGACCCCGACCGAGCTGATCCATGCGCTGCTCAAGGCGCCGGTGGATCTACTGTGGAACGGCGGTATCGGCACCTACGTGAAGTCCAGCAAGGAAACCCATGCCGACGTCGGCGACAAGGCCAACGATGGCCTGCGCGTGGACGGCCGCGACCTGCGGGTGAAAGTGGTGGGTGAGGGCGGCAACCTCGGCATGACGCAGCTGGCGCGGGTCGAGTTCGGCCTCAACGGCGGCGCGTGCAACACCGACTTCATCGACAACGCCGGTGGGGTGGATTGCTCCGACCATGAAGTGAACATCAAGATCCTGCTCAATGAAGTGGTGACCGCTGGCGACATGACCGGCAAGCAGCGCAACAAGCTGCTGGCGGAAATGACCGACCAAGTATCCGAGCTGGTACTGGGCAACAACTACAAGCAGACCCAGGCGCTGTCCCTGGCCGAGCGCCGCGCCCGCGAGCGCATTGCCGAGTACAAGCGACTGATGACCGACCTGGAAGGTCGCGGCAAGCTGGACCGCGCACTGGAATTCCTGCCCACCGACGATGTGCTGGCCGAGCGTATCGCCGCTGGCCAGGGGTTGACCCGCGCCGAACTGTCTGTGCTGATTTCCTACAGCAAGATCGATCTGAAGGAGCAACTGCTGCGCTCGCTGGTGCCGGACGACGATTACCTGACCCGAGACATGGAGACAGCCTTCCCGCAGACCCTGGTCGACACCTTCGGCCCGGCCATGCGCAAGCACCGCCTGAAGCGCGAGATTGTCAGCACGCAGATCGCCAACGACCTGATCAACCACATGGGCATCACCTTCGTGCAGCGCCTGAAGGAGTCCACCGGCATGACGCCGGCGAACGTGGCGGGCGCCTATGTGATCGTGCGTGATGTCTTCCATCTGCCGCACTGGTTCCGTCAGATCGAATCGCTGGATTACCAGGTGCCGGCGGAAGTGCAGCTGACCCTGATGGATGAACTGATGCGCCTGGGTCGCCGCGCGACCCGCTGGTTCCTGCGCAGTCGTCGCAACGAGCAGGATGCTGCCCGCGACGTGGCGCACTTCGGACCGCGCATCGCTGCCTTGGGCCTGAAACTCAACGAGCTGCTCGAAGGCCCGACCCGCGAGCTGTGGCAGGCGCGTTACCAGGCCTATGTCGATGCCGGTGTACCGGAGTTGCTGGCGCGCATGGTTGCCGGCACCAGCCACCTCTACACCCTGCTGCCGATAGTCGAGGCGGCGGACGTCACTGGCCGCGACCCGGCCGATGTGGCGCGTGCCTACTTCGCCCTGGGCAGCGAGCTGGAACTGACCTGGTATTTGCAGCAGATCAGCTCCCTGCCGGTGGAGAACAACTGGCAGGCGCTGGCTCGCGAAGCCTTCCGCGACGACCTGGACTGGCAGCAGCGGGCAATTACCGTCTCCGTGCTGCAGATGCAGGATGGCCCGGCGGAGATCGACGCACGGGTAGCGCTGTGGCTGGCGCAGCATGCTCCGATCGTCGCCCGCTGGCGCGCCATGCTCACTGAATTGCGTGCTTCCACCAGCACCGACTACGCGATGTATGCCGTGGCCAACCGCGAACTGCTCGACCTGGCGCAGAGCAACCAGCAGGGCGTGTGTCCTTCCTGATGCTCTGATTCGCTTGACCCTTTGATGCTCCAGCCCCGCCTAGTGCGGGGCTTTTTTTCGGGTGCGGATTACCGGGACTTGCAGGCGTGCGCGGTGCCTCTTCTGCAGGGGCGAGGAGGACGCCATCGTTATTGCTCGCGAACGCCGGCCAATGCTTGGCGTCAGGCAAAAGCGTTCGCGAGCAAGCTCGCTCCTACACGGAGGGGGATAGCGCAAACCAGGGCCAGGGCGGCGTGCTCACACCTGCAACTCGCGCTCGAACTCGTCCGCTCCCTGGGTGCTGACTGCCAAGCGCAGCAGCCGGTACTGCCATTTCTGGTGCGCACGCCACATCAGCCCGCCGGCTTCGCCTTGTTCGATGCAGCCCTGCTTGACCACATCCCAGGTGCGGTACAGGTAGCGCAGCAACTCGGTCAACTCTTTCTCCGGCCACTGGCAACCATGCTTTCTCAGCAATACCCGCATATTGTCGAGCTGGAAGGCCTCATGCTGCACCTCCAGGTCATACAACTCCGGGATCACATCCATGGCCTGCCACAGTGCACCGTAACCGGAGTACTCCTGCTCGATCTCGTCGATCATTTCACCCAGCGCGTCCCAGGTTTCGATCAGGCCCAACTCCCCCTCGAAAATTTCCTTTTCCCGGCGGCGAATGGCATCCAGCCATTGCTGCCCCAGGCGATACACGATCGCCTCCTTGTTCGGGAAAAAGCGGTAGAGCGAACTGATGTCGACGCCGGATCGCTCGGCAATGGCATTGGTATTCAGCGGGGTCATGCCGCCTTCCTTGAGTAGCTCCAGCGTCGCCTGCTCGATCTTCCGGATGATCTCCAGGGTGCGCTGCTGGCGCGGTTCGCGACGCATCTTCAAGTCTTGCGGAATCATCCAGTGCCCAGCCTCATCGTTCAGTGCTGCACATTTCACATTGACCCGCCAGACAGAGTCAAACCGGGCAATTGACGCCCAGGAGCATCGCTGGTACTAATTAAATTACAGTAATTACTGTAATTTAATCGGAGAATCTATGCGGCTCAAACCAAAACAACACCTGACGCTATCCTCCCTCGTTCTGCTCTCCGGGCTTGCCGGATGCAGCCAGACGCCAGCGCCGGGCACCGATAACAGCGACAACACGGTGTACGTGAACGGCCAGTTCTATACCCAGGATGCCCAGCGCCGGAAGGTCGAAGCCATCGCCGTGTCGAACGACAAGTTCGTCTATGCCGGTAACCGGGAAGGCGCGGAGAGCTACATCGATCAGGGTTACCGTGTGGTCGACCTGGGCGGCAAGATGGTTCTGCCTGGCCTGCACGACAACCACATTCATGTCATGGGCGTCGTCCCGCTGGATGTCTGCGATCTGGCAGGCCAGAGCGTCAACCTCGATCAACTGGCGAGCAAGGTGAAGGAGTGCCTGCCGCGCTACGCCAGCGAGCCCGGTTCCTGGCTGAAGATCGAGCAGTGGGTTCCCTATGAGAACAACGAACCCACCGACAACTACAAGACCATCCGCCAGGCCCTGGATGCGGTGGCTGATGGCCACCCGATCGTCCTTTCCGGTGTGGACGGTCACGCCAGCGCCTACAACTCGAAAGCCCTGAGCATGGCGCAGGACGATAGTGGCAAGGTCGTTGGCTTCAATGCCAAAACGCTGGGCAAGGGCGGCGTGTTCGCCGAGCTTGCTCCCTACGTCAGCCTGGACAGCGGGGTCGTCCGCGATGCGGCCAAGGAAAAGATTCCGGTCGGCAGCTTCGACATGTTTGCCCAGGAAGTAGGTGATCCCCGCGGCGAAGCCATTTACGGCGCGATCCTGCCGAAGGTTGCGCAGGTCATGGCGCAAAGTGGTATCACCAGCATTCAGGATGCCTGCACCAATGACTTCATCCGCGAACAATTGGTGAAGATGCAACAGCAGAACCTGCTGAATATGCACGTCACCGCCGCCACCTGCTTCATCTCCGATGACTACAAGGGCAAGGTGGATATCGCCGGGCATTTGAAGAAGGCTCGGGAGGTACGCGCGGAGTTCGCCGGCAATCCGCTGATCAAGGCGGACGCGGTGAAAATCTTCGCCGACGGCGTGCTCGAAGGCGATCCCTTCAGCAAGCCGCCGTTCTCACCCAACGCCGGCATGCTGCACCCTTACCGGACACCCCACCTCAAGCAGGATGAGGAGACCGGTACTGTCACTGTCACCCGCGACAGTGAGGAGACGAAAAACAACGGAATCGTCAATTACAAGGCGGAGGACTTCAAGAATTACGCCACTGCCCTGGATGCCGATGGTTTCAGCATCCATGTGCACAGCGTCGGTGATCGTGCTACCCGCGTGACCATTGATGCGCTGGAAGCGGCTCGCCAGCGTAATGGCGATCGGCATATCCCGCACACCATTGCCCACCTGCAAATGGTCCACCCGGATGACCAGAAGCGCCTTGGCGAGCTGGGGACCTTCCTCACCTACACCTACGCCTGGATCAACGAGCAGCCCGAGTACGATGTCCTGATTACCCCCTTCCTCGAGCCGAGCAAGAAGGGCCAGGACATCAACGACCTGCTCTACAACCCGAAGAACTACACCTGGGGAGCTGTCTACCCGGTGGGCAATACGGCGAAAGCCGGCGCCGTGCTGGTGGCGGGTAGCGATGCGCCGGTCGATACGCGCGACCCACGGCCGTTCGTGAACATCGCGGCCGGCATCACTCGCGCCATCCCCGGCAAGCCGGCCTACAACCCCGGGCAGAGTGCAACACTGGAGCAGATGCTGGACGCCTACACCATCAACGGAGCCCGCGCCGTTCGCCAGGAAAAACTCCTGGGTTCGATCGAGCCGGGCAAGTCCGCCGACTTCGTCGTCCTGGACCGAAACCTGTTCGATCTGGTCCAGCAGGGCACGCCTGAGAAGATTGCCGACACCCAGGTCATGCAGACGGTGTTCCGTGGCAAGACTGTCTATAGCCAATAGACCGGCAAATTCAGAGGTGTGAATGAGCCACTAGCGGTTGACCTCAGCGGGTGAAGTTTTCCTGGCGTGTCGTCAGCCGCAAAAAACAAAATCCGATGCCTGAACCGGCATCGGATTTTTAATGCGCAGGGCTAGCACATCTGAGCAGGCAGATGTCCGCCGCAGTCTGCTCAGCTCCCGCTCCGACCTTCCGCGCGTGGCTCGGTCAGCGCCCGTCGGTACTTGGCGTACAGCTCATCGGACAGGTTGCTGGCGCCCAGCATCTTCAGCGCGAAGGACTTCACTTGCTCATCGCTGTAGGGCTCCTGCTGCGGCGTCGGTTGGCTGCTACAGCCTACCAGCCACAAGGGCACGATCAGGGAGAGAAGGGCGAGGGCACGGTTCATGGTTTTCACACGCAGGCTGGTTCGGGATGGTTGTCAGGCTATCAACCGCTCGAAGCGAGCAAAAATCATCCCGTTCAATAGTGAGTATTGTTTCTGGCGACTTCCGACGCCTTTGTCTGACGGAAAGTTCCCGGCTGCGGCGTTTTTTAGCGAATACGGATATCCTTCCCGGCTGTTCACTCTCTCCAGGATATCCCCATGAAAGCCCAACTCGCCGAACTCCTCACGCTGATCAGCTCCGGCTGCCTGGAAGCGGCAGAGATCGAGCAGATTGCCAGCGAGGCCGCCCAGGCCTACGCCGACCCGCAGGCCTTCCTCGCGACCAACGCCGACATCAACTACGACGACAGCTTCCCTATCCCGCTCGGTGAGTGGGTTGTCGTGGGTAGCCTCCCGGAAATCGTGCTGTTCATGGGCGACAGCTACGAAGAGCTGTTCGGCGAGATACGCGCTTCCTTCGATCCGAGCGTCAGCTTCGTGCTGCAGGCCAAGCAACTGCGCAAGACCGAGCCTTTGGCGGCGTTGAATCGCATCCAGACCCAGCTTGGCGCGCTGTATCCGGAGAAGGGCGGCTATGTGTTGGTGGACTTCAGCGAGCCGCTGGATACCGAGCTGCAGTGCGTGCTGGTTTACCGCAACGACCTGGAGCGCGTCATGGCGCTCTGCGTGGAAATCGGCATTCCCGCCGTGCCCGCGCTGCAGGCTGCGCAGGAAGCGGATCAGGACTGATCTGACTGCGCCTTCCTGAGCAGGGCGCCCAGGTCCACCAGGAGCTGGCCGCCGATGCGGCGGCTGGGAAGCTCACCTTGTTCGATCCAGCGCTGCACAATGGCCTGGTGGTCGGACAGGCCAATCAGCTGCGCAAAGCGCTGGGGCGTCACGTAATAACCACCTGCGAGCAGGTCAGGGGTGAATCCTCTTTCCTCTTTCATGCAACGCCCCGCACCATCCCGTTCCTTGAGCCCACGGCGACTGCTTTGGTCTGAATAGCTAATTTATCCTAATTGTTAGGGTGTTTTTCCGGACTTTGGTGGTCTCGGAGATGGATGACGCATGATGAAGAAACATTTCCTGTTCACCGCAGGAGAAAGACTACGGGCGCTTCGTTCGTTGACGGGGTTGTCGCGCCGTGCTTTCGCCGAGACAGTCGGCATGAAGCCCAAGGATGTGGAGAACATCGAGTACGGCAACCAGCGCATGCGCGATCTGGATTTCCAGAAGGTCTGCAGCGTGTACCCGGATTTCAGTCGCTGGATCACCTACGAAGGACCGATCGACTCGGCCGAGGTGACCTGGAAGGTCGAGGATTCCGCCCAGCGTGCGGCGGTCTATCTGGTGAAGAGCAATCCGCAGCTGCTGGCGCCGCTCGGCCTCAGTCTGGAGGAGTGGCGAACCCGGCACCATGAGGTGCTGGAAAGCCTGGGCGAAGAGGAGCGTCGACTCGGGGAGGAGCAGCTCGAAGGGTAGTGACGCTATCAGTCTGCCTTGCTGGCGCGACGCAAATAGTCGATTACGTCGGGGGCACCTGCTTCCCGCAGGCCCTGGCCGAAGGCATCCGACTGCGGATGATCCCTGGGCAGCAACAGGCTCTCCGGGGTTTCCGAGTTGAACAGGCCGAAGCGGGCATAGGGCATGCCGGTTTCCAGCAGCAGTTCCATGAAGGCTGAGTCGCTCCAGGCCCTGGGCGGCATGGCCAGCATGTGGAAGTCGCGCTCCAGTTCATCCAGCACCGACGTTTGCAGCTCGAAGCGCTGGATGCTCGCGGGCAGGACAATCTCCAGCCCGCGACGGCGCGCATAGACCACTGCATTGGCTAGTTCGCAAGGGTGGTTGTCGTCGTCCCAGAACAGCCTGGCGCCATGCCAGCCGGCGCTGCGCAACTGCAACTGCGTCTTGCGCTCGAAGCCGGGCAGGGCCACGCCCAGGACCTTGGTGAAGTCGTTGTAGCTGATGATCCGCACCTTGCGGCAGTGCTCACTGTTGGACAGCTCCTCCAGTCCGGCCAGCGGGCTGTCGAGCAGGGTTCGGCTACACAGGCCATCGATGCTGCGCACGTCAACGGCGGGATGGTCCTCGTAGTGGCTGCTCACCAGGCGTTTGAGTACCGCGTGGATGCGCGCCTTGTCTTCCTGTACAGGGCCCGATAGCGCCCCGCGGGGCAGGTCGATCAGTCGATACAGCGGCGGGCCTGATTGCCAGCCGAGGCCGGCAGGCCAATCGGGTAAAGGGGCGAAGGGTAGGGACAGGCTCCGGCTGCGTTCGGCGACGTTGCGCCCATCGGTGCCGCCGATGCCCAAGCGCTGGGCGAGGGCGGCCAGCCGGCTGGCAACGCTGTGGGGGCGAGGTGCTTGACTCATGGGCGACGCAAGACTCCCGATGGCCGGCTGGCCCGTGCAAGACGCGCCGGGCCGGAAGCGCGGCGAATTGCCCTAAGCATAGAAAACCCTGGCGCGGTTGGGTGCATGCGTTGTGGCAAAATTCTTTGCTTCACTTCCAGGAGGCCTCCATGGCTTGCGTTGTGCTGGATATTTCCCTGCCGCTGGACCGGCTGCAGGCGCTCTATCGCGGGCATGTCAGCCGGGTCCAGGTGACCAGTCGCGATGGCCGGCGGGTCAATCTGCCGGCGCATCACCTGCGCCCATTCGTCACTCACTCCGGAGTTCACGGCAGCTTCGAGTTGGAATTCGACGATTCCGGGCGGCTGCTGGCGCTGCGTCGCCTCGCCTGAGCGGGGGTGGGCTGGCTATAATAGCGCCCCATTTTGCCGACCGATGCCCGACCATGTACAGCCTGGCCCGCGAGCTCCTGTTCAAGCTCTCCCCGGAAACTTCCCATGAACTGTCCATCGACCTGATCGGCGCTGGTGGCCGCCTGGGCCTCAACGGCCTGCTGACCCAGGCGCCGACGAGCCTGCCGGTGAAGGTAATGGGCCTGGAATTCGCCAACCCGGTGGGGCTGGCGGCCGGCCTGGACAAGAATGGTGACGCCATCGACGGCTTTGCCCAATTGGGCTTCGGTTTCGTCGAGATCGGCACCGTCACCCCGCGTCCGCAGCCGGGCAACCCCAAGCCGCGCATCTTCCGCCTGCCGCAAGCCACCGCGATCATTAATCGCATGGGCTTCAACAATCAGGGTGTCGATCACCTGATCGAGCGAGTGAAGGCAGCCAAGTACAAGGGCGTGCTAGGGATCAACATCGGCAAGAACTTCGATACCCCGGTCGAGCGCGCCGTGGATGACTACCTGATCTGCCTGGACAAGGTCCACGCCCATGCCAGCTATGTCACGGTCAACGTCAGCTCGCCGAATACCCCCGGCCTGCGCAGCCTGCAGTTCGGCGATTCGCTCAAGCAACTGCTCGAAGCACTGCGCCTGCGCCAGGAAGACCTGGCCGTGCAGCATGGCCGCCGGGTGCCGCTGGCGATCAAGATCGCCCCGGACATGAGCGACGAGGAAACCGCGATGGTTGCTGCCGCGTTGATCGAGTCGGGCATGGATGCGGTGATTGCCACCAATACCACCCTCAGCCGCGAAGGCGTCGAGAACCTGCCGTTCGGCAACGAGGCGGGTGGCCTGTCGGGCGCTCCGGTGCGCGAGAAGAGCACTCACATCGTCAAAGTGCTGGCTGGGGAGCTGGGCGGTCGGCTGCCGATCATCGCAGCCGGCGGCATCACCGAGGGCGCGCACGCGGCGGAGAAAATGGCGGCGGGGGCGAGCCTGGTGCAGATTTATTCGGGCTTCATCTATAAGGGCCCGGCTTTGATCCGCGAAGCGGTGGACGCCATTGCGGCGGCCAAGCGGGCATAAACACAGTCGGTAGAAATAAGTAGGGCTCCTTTCGGAGCCCTTGGGCTTGCGCCCTTTTCCGCCCGGATGGGGCGGCTTGGGGAAGTCGGGGGTGACCCTGGATTCAGCCTGTTGCGTGCTGCAATTGGTTCACTCGTTGAATACCGGCGGCGCCGGTCAAACCATCCCAGTTGTCGCCGCGGCCCTCGCGCCAGCCGTTAAGCCAGGATTGCCGGGTAGTGGGATGGGTAAACGGACAGAGATCGCGAGATTTTCCAGTAATGCCGTGCTGATAACCACGCAAAAAAGCTCTTTCCAACGGATCACGCTTAAGTCTTCTCATAGGGTGTTGCCCTCACTTGTTGACTGTTATGTCCCGTTGGCCCCCCAGGGAGGCCGGGCGGAATGTTCCGCCAAATGGGGCGCATTGCCGGCGTGACGCGCCCCGCCCGACACCGTTGCGGTGAAGGATTACCCCGAGTTCTATCGAAAGGATCCGGGGCTGTGAATGACCAATTTGTCATAAGGACGTAACTCTTATGGGTTTGGGCCATAAGGTTCTGTCGGTTTGCAAAGTGCCAGTACGGCATAACCCGCCAGGGGCGGGAGGTTGCCAAGGATCAAGAGGAAAGTGTGTCTAATTGAGACCACCTCTCGTTCCGACGAGTGGGATGACTTTCTGCGACGCGAGGCCGCAGGCCGGGTTGCCGGTTCATCCCTGAAAATGAATACACGGGTCGCCTGGGTTCGCTCGAATGAACAAAAGGTGGCCGACAAGGCCGTAAGCGGCTTTGCTGAAAGGGCTGCGGCCCAGGAATTATTTGCATGTCGGATTTGCACGATCTCTTCCTCACCTGCCCGAAAGGGCTCGATGGCCTGTTGCTGGAAGAAGCCCAGACACTCGGGCTGACCGAGGCGCGCGCCCAGGTTTCGGCCATTCGTGGCAAGGGCGACCTGGAGACGGCCTACCGCCTGTGCCTCTGGTCACGCCTGGCCAACCGCGTATTGCTGGTGCTGTCGCGTTTTTCGGTGAGCAACGCCGAAGACCTCTACCTGGGCGTGAATGCCGTGCAGTGGAGCGATCATCTGGACGCTGCCGGCAGCCTGGCAGTGGAGTTCAGCGGCAAGGGCTCGGGCATCGATAACACCCACTTTGGCGCGCTGAAGGTCAAGGACGCCATCGTCGACAACCTGCGCGCCGAGTTCGGCCAGCGTCCGACGGTGGACAAGGTCAATCCGGATATCCGTGTGCACCTGCACCTGGATCGTGGCCAGGCCGTGCTGTCGCTGGACCTTTCCGGCCACAGTTTGCACCAGCGCGGCTATCGCCTGCAGCAGGGCGCCGCACCGCTGAAGGAAAACCTCGCCGCTGCCGTGCTGATTCGCGCGGGTTGGCCGAAGATCGCCGCTGAAGGCGGCGCGCTGTCGGACCCCATGTGTGGCGTGGGCACCTTCCTCATCGAGGCTGGGCTGATCGCCGCCGACGTGGCGCCTAACCTCAAGCGCGAGCGCTGGGGCTTCAGCAACTGGCTGGGCCACGTGCCGGCCATCTGGAAGAAGCTGATCGATGACGCCCAGCAACGCGCAGAGGCCGGTCTGGCGAAGACGCCGCTGTGGATTCGCGGCTATGAAGCCGACCCGCGCCTGATCCAGCCGGCTCGCAACAACATCGAGCGTTCCGGCCTGGGCGAGTGGGTGAAGATCTATCAGGGCGAGCTGGCCACCTTCGAGCCGCGCCCGGACAAGGGTCAGAAAGGCCTGATCATCTGCAACCCGCCTTACGGCGAGCGCCTGGGCGACGAAGCCAGCCTGCTGTACCTCTACCAGCACCTGGGCGAGCGCCTGCGCCAGAGTTGCCTGGGCTGGAGCGCCGGGGTGTTCACCGGCGCCCCTGAACTGGGCAAGCGCATGGGTATCCGCAGCCACAAGCAGTACGCCTTCTTCAACGGCGCACTGCCTTGCAAGCTGATCATGCTAGACGTGGAGCCGCGCCAGTTCGTGACCGGTGATCGCGGGGAGCGTAGCGAGTCGACGCCGGCGCAGAGCTCTGCGGTGATCGAACAGGCCCGCCTGAGCGAAGGCGGGCAGATGTTCGCCAACCGTCTGCAGAAGAATCTCAAGACGCTGGGCAAGTGGGCGCGCAAGGAAAAGATCGAGTGCTACCGGGTGTATGACGCCGACATGCCCGAGTACGCCCTGGCTGTTGACCTCTACCGCGACTGGGCGCATGTGCAGGAATACGCTGCGCCCAAGTCCATCGATCCGGAGAAGGCCCAGACCCGCCTGCTCGATGCCCTGGCAGCCCTGCCGCAGGCGCTGGGTATTCCCACCGAACGCATCGTCATCAAGCGCCGCGAGCGCCAGGCCGGCAAAAAGCAGTACGAGCGGCAGAATGCCGAAGGTCGCTTCATGGAAGTGGAAGAGGGCGGCGTGAAGCTGCTGGTCAACCTGACCGACTACCTCGACACCGGCCTGTTCCTCGATCACCGCCCGATGCGCTTGCGCATCCAGCGTGAGGCGGCGGGAAAACGCTTCCTCAACCTGTTCTGCTACACCGCCACGGTCACCGTGCATGCGGCCAAGGGCGATGCGCGCAGCACCACCAGCGTCGACCTGTCCAAGACTTACCTGGACTGGGCGCGGCGCAACCTGTCGCTCAACGGCTTCTCCGACAAGCAGCGGCTGGTGCAGAGCGATGTCATGGAATGGCTGCGCGAAGACCGCGGCGAATACGACCTGGTGTTCATCGACCCGCCGACCTTCTCCAACTCCAAGCGCATGGAAGGCGTGTTCGACGTACAGCGCGACCATGTCGAGCTGATCGACCTGGCCATGGCGCGGCTCGCCAAGGGTGGTGTGTTGTACTTCTCCAACAACTTCCGCAAGTTCGAGCTGGATGAAGGGTTGGCGGCGCGCTATCAGGTCGAGGAAATCAGCGCCCAGACGCTGGACCAGGATTTCGCCCGCAACAGCAAGATTCACCGTGCCTGGCGGATCACCGTACGTTGACTCCCGAGCGGCGTGCGGCGGGGGCCGTGCGTCGCGCCGAGGCTGGGCAAATGGCCATCGGCTGCTATAAAAACTGAGTACCCCTGGGAGCGGGAATCAAAATGACTCAGTTGCCGGCCTACGAGCAGTTGCCCGCCGCTCAGGGAGTCGTCAGCCAGAAAAAGGCCTTGCGCGCAGCCGGTGTCGTGCTGGTGGCGGGTTTGCTGCTGACGGCCCTGCTGGGCTGGAACGTTTGGCGCAACGCCCGTGTGGCCCTGGAGCAACAGTTCGCTCTTACCGCCAATGAACGGATTGACCGGGTTCGCGAGCGGCTGTCGATGCAACTGAGCGAACTGGAGTCGATCCAGCGCTTTTTCGAGAACTCCGAAAACGTCTCGCGCGAAGAGTTCGAACACTTCGTCAGCCCCTTGCTGGGCGACACCCTGGGCTATGCCTGGCTGCCCCGCGTGGAGCAGCGCAACCGCGAAGCCTTCGAGGCCAGCGCCCACGCTGCCGGCATGCTCGACTACATGCTGTTCGAACTCGATCTACAAGGGCAGCCGATCCCGGCACAGGTCCGTGAGCGGTACTTTCCCGTCCTATATGGAGCTTCCGAGTACCTCGAGGAGATGCCCCTGGGCATGGATCTCAACTCCACCTTGCCGGGGCGGGAGCTGACCCAGCGTGTCGTGAAGATGCGCTCGCTGACGGCCTCGATGCCGGTGGTCCTGCCGGGAGCGCCGCCAGCGGACTCCACCGGCTTGCTGCTGGCGGCACCGCTCTATCG
The DNA here is from genome assembly GCF_002796985.1 of Pseudomonas sp. GTDB lineage: Bacteria > Pseudomonadota > Gammaproteobacteria > Pseudomonadales > Pseudomonadaceae > Pseudomonas. The sequence continues at coordinate 991,708 of NZ_PEKX01000007.1, forward strand.
CACCAGCGCGACGCCCAGCCCGACGGCGGAAACCCGCGTCGGCATTCAGGGCATCCTGTTGGCAGCGATCAGTTATCGCCTGCTCATTGAGCAGGGTACGGAGAGTCGTGGCGAACAGTTGGCGTTGACCCTGCGCGATGCTGGCGATCCCCGTCCTGACGTGCCGTTGTATCGCAGCCCGGTGACGGCGGATCGGACGGCTGGGCTGGTGTCGGAGCGTCACCTGCCTTTCGCCGGGCGTGACTATCTGGTGCGTGTCGAGCCTTCCAGCGACTTCCTGCGGCGTAATCAGGGGCATCCACAGTTGTGGGTGGTCTTTGCCGGCGGGTTGACCTCTTTGCTGTTGGCCGGCTACGTCCTGGCGCTGCTCGGCCAGCGCCAGCGGGCCCTGCAATTGGTGGGCGAGCGTACCGCCGAACTACGGGCCAACCAGCTGGAGTTGCAGGAGAACCAGGCGCGTCTGCACTTCGCCATGGACAGTGCCGGCCATGGCGTCTGGGACTGGAGCCTGGATACTGGCAGCGTCTTCTACTCTCACGCCTGGAAAGCCATGCTCGGTTACCGCGACAGCGAGGTGGGGGCGACAACCGACGAGAGCCTGAGCCGGGTTCATCCGGACGATAAGGACGCGCGCGACGAGGCGCTGCGCCGGCATCTTCGTGGCGAGTCCTCGTTGTACCAGAGTGAGCATCGACTGCGTTGCAAGAGTGGGCGCTGGCTCTGGGTACTCGATCGCGGGCAGGTGGTGGAGCGCGATAGCGGCGGATCGCCGCGCCGCATGATCGGCACCCAGACCGATATCAGCTCACGCAAGGCTGCGGAACTGGAGCTGGGTGAGGTGAATAGCCGCCTGCACGGCCTGCTCGATGCCGCAACCCAGGTGGCCATCGTGTCCACCGATCTGCGCGGTTTCGTACGCAGCTTCAATGTGGGGGCGGAACGCATGTTCGGCTACAGCGCCCAGGAGGTGATCGGGCGGCCGGTGCCGGAAAATGTCTTCGTCAAGGATGAAATCCGCCGTCGTGGGCAGGATCTGTCGAGCGTTCTGGGGCGTGAGATCCGTGGTTTCGAGGTGGTCGGAGCGCTGGTGGGCGAGAGCCACGAGGAGCACGAGTGGACTTGCATCCGCCGTGATGGCCGACAGTTGAAGATCAACCTGATCATCACCGGTGTCCGCGATTCGGCCGGCAACACCACGGGTTATCTGGGCATCGCCACCGACATCACCCGGCGCAAGGAAGCGGAGCTGGAGTTGCGGCGCCTGTCGGTCACCGATGCGCTCACCGGTATCCATAACCGTCGCTACTTCAAGGAGCAGTTGGACCAGGCCATGGCGCGCTGCTCTCGCAGTGGCGAGCCGTTGTCTCTGGTGATGTTCGACATTGACCACTTCAAGGACATCAATGACCGCTTCGGCCACGAGGCGGGCGACATCGTGCTGGTCACCCTGTGCCAGCGAATCGCTCAGCGCTTGCGCAAGGTGGATGTGTTCTGCCGGCTCGGAGGCGAGGAGCTGGTGGTGCTTTGCCCCGGCAGCACCACGGATCAGGCCTGGCAGCTGGCCGAGGCATTGTGGCAGGCCTTGCGTGGTCAGCCGATGGAGGGCATCGGTGTGGTCACGGCGAGCTTCGGGGTGACTTCATGGGGCACTGGCGAGAGCGCGGACGACCTCATGCGCAAGGTGGATCGCGCGGTCTATCGCGCCAAGCGGCTGGGCCGCGATCGTCTGGAGCGGGTCGAGGCCTGATGCGAAAACCCCGGCCTGTTGGCCGGGGTTCGCGTGCTCTCAGCGCTTGGTGCTGCTGTAGAGGTCCAGCAGTACCTGGTCGAGGATCGACGAAGCGCCCCACGGTCGGTTGCTGTTGAGAATTGCCACGACCACCCAGGAACGCCCGTTGGCGTCCCGGCTGAAGCCGGCGAGGGCGCGCACGGTATTCAGGGTGCCGGTCTTCACGTGGGCTTCGCCGGCCATGGGTGTGCCGCGCAGGCGTTTGCGCATGGTGCCGTCCTTCGCCACGATCGGCAGCGAGGAGATGTATTCCGCGGCATAGGGACTGTGCCACGCGGCCTGCAGCATGGCTGCCATCTCGCGGGCACTGACGCGCTCGTCGCGGGACAGGCCCGAACCGTTCTCCATCACCAGGTGGCTCGCGGTGATGCCCTTGCGCGCCAGCCACTGGCGAATCACTCGCTGTGCGGCCTGGGCGTCGTCAGCGTCGGCGCCGTTGCGATACTGGCGACCCACGGAGAGGAACAACTGGCGGGCCATGGTGTTGTTACTGAACTTGTTGATGTCGCGGATGATTTCCACGACGTCCGGAGACATTGCACGGGCCAGCAGAGTGGCGTTCTTCGGCACGGCGCCTTCGCGGTCCTTGCCGAGGATGCTGCCGCCCAGCTCCTGCCAGATGCCGCGTACGGCGCCAGCGGTGTAGCTCGGGTGATCGAGCAGCGACATGTAGGTCTGGGCGCTGCAGCCCTGCGGGATCTGCCCGGTGGCGACCAGCGAGGTGCCGTCGAACTGGGTCATTGGGCTGAAGCGCAACTTCGGCCAAGCGGGGCAGGCCGCCGCCTTGCTCACCTGTATCTGGTTGTCGATACGCACGTTGGCCAACGGAGGATCCATCAGGACGGTGGCTTTGTTGCCTTCGGTGCGAATCACCAGGCGCACGCTCTTCAGGTTGACCATCAGCGAGTCTGGGCCGACCAGGAACGGCTTGTTATCGTCGCCGCCGTCGTCGTTGAACACCGGCAGCTGCGGAATATTGAAATAGCTGCGGTCCAGCACCAGGTCTCCGGTGACCTTGCGCACGCCGTTGGCGCGCAGGTCGCGCATCATCAGCCAGAGCTTCTCCAGGTTCAGCTTGGGGTCGCCACCGCCCTTGAGGAAGAGGTTGCCGTTGAGCGTGCCATCCTTGAGCTGGCCGTCGGTGTAGAACTCGGTCTGCCACTGATAGGTCGGGCCGAGCATTTCCAGGGCGGCATAAGTCGTGAACAGCTTCATGGTCGACGCCGGGTTCACCGAAACGTCGGCATTGAAATAGGTGGCGTTGCCGGGACCTTCCAGGGGAATCATCACCAGCGACAGGGCGTCATCGGTGAGTTTGCTGGCCTTCAGCGCTTTCTGTACGCGCTCGGGCAGGGTGGAGTTGATCTGGGCAATGGCCGGCAGGGCGAAGGGCAATAAAGTAGCGAGAGCAAGGACGCGCAGAGATTTGAACATAGAAAGGGTGACATCCCAGTGGTCGGGCATTGACTTGAAAAAATGAAAAGATGAAGCGCAACACTACAGATGAAATACTCCCTGTTGGACCGGGAGCTGCGGCACATTATGCCGCAAGCCGTTCCAGGATGCGCTGGCCTTCGAATGCCGGTCGTCTCGGGGGTGCAAGTCCAGGGTTTGCATTAGACACACCATTCAATGAGAGGCGAATGCCCTCATGAGGAGAGTTTGGATGGCTACCCAGCGTTCCCGCCGTTTGCGCAAGAAGTTGTGTGTCGATGAGTTCCAGGAACTCGGATTCGAATTGAGTTTTCAGTACCTGGAAGGACAGGGCGAAGGAGCTATCGATGCTTTCATGAAGCGCTTCGCCGCCGATGCCGTAGAGTCAAATAATCTGGTCTATAGCGGTTGCGATGAGTACGGCTTCATTTGCCTTGCCCGGCGCGGCTCGGTAAACGCGCAACAGCGGGAGCTCATTGACGGGTGGTTGAAACAGCAACCGGAACTCGCCGGTTTCAACCTCGGCCCACTGACGGACGCCTGGTATCCGGAGCAGTCGGTCAATCCGCCTGCTCAATGAGCCTTAGGCCCTCTTCCGCTTCCAGGGCCCGCATCAGCGCCCATTGGTCGAGGGGTTTCGACAGGCAGGCCAGAACGGGTAGCCCGCGTTCACGCAGAGTGTTCTGCAGGGCCTGCAGCTCCTCCGCTTCGCGACAACTCAGGAACACAGCCTGACGAATCTGCCCCGCCTCGGTGAGCTCCTTGAGCAGGTCGACGCCGTTGGTGTCCGGCAGATTGATATCGCAGAGCAGCAGGTCGAAGGGCTCTGTGCGGCGTGCGCACTCTTCACGCGCCTCGTTGGCGTCAAGGGCGGGAGCCAATCTGAAGAAACCCAATCTGTTCAGGTGCATTTGCACTGCAATCAACTGGAAAGGATGGTCTTCGACAATCAGGATGCTGAATTTATTGTCCTGCATGGCTAATGGTTCCTTGAGGTTGAGAGAGGCAATTGATGAACGTCTATGCGGGAAGCTGCTTCAGATGGTCAAAATTTATTGCTGGCGTTCGGTTTTCAGGCATTCAACGAAATGAAATGGGCTAAAGAAAAGCCAGTTGCAGATCACAAGGTGTGTTTGGGTTTTTATTCTTTAGTGCGACTGGGTTGATTGTTGTCGTATTTGTTGTGGCTGTGAGGGCTGTTTCCTTTTCTGTTTCCCATGGGCAAGTCTCTGGGTACTTGGCTTTCATGGTGTTTGGGGATGTATCCGAATTGGCTGGGATCGAATCTCCGAGTTTGTCTATACGAACTGCGAGCCGAGGGGAATAGCGATTCTACTTGTCAGACGCTGTCCGACAGCGAATGTGAAGATAGCCAGCTATTCGCCAGCGCGAGGCTGGTCGCCAGCCATGCGAGAAGGAGACATGGCTTGGGCAGAGAGGGAACTCTCCGGTCTTAGGTCCGTGATAGAGCGTCTCGTTGCCTGAGGTGGCTCCGTTGAGCAGGGAGCGAAAATTGTTTTCGATGTGCTCGTTCTGAGTTCGCGGAAAAATGTCCAGAAGCATATTGAGGTCTGATAGACGGGATATGCAGAGATAGTGCCGAGGTTTCTCAGGGTTCGAAGTCAGCTTTTCTCCTGTTTGGTGTCGGAATCTTCTTGCGGAGCGATGGTGGGGCCTGCTCGGTTGAGAGTTATTTGTAGGAATTATTTAGATGTTGCGTAGGAAAACCCTCTAATGGTGGATAATGAGGGGGTTTAATCTCGACAGAACAAGCTTGGCATATATCTTACCGACGGATATTTCATTTCGATGAGTCTGTGGGAGGAAGCTTGATGAGCAAAGTTCTTATTGTCGATGATCACCCGGTCATACGCATGGCAATGCGTGTACTGCTGGAAAAGGAAGGCCATGTCATCGTCGGGGAGACCGACAACGGTGTGGACGCGCTTTCGCTTGTCAAGGATCTGGTCCCGGACCTCGTCGTTCTGGATATTGGCATCCCCAGGCTCGATGGCCTGGAGGTGGTCAGCCGAATTTCCGCTTTCGAGCTTCCGCTCAAGGTGCTGGTACTGACCGGGCAGAGTGCCTCGTTGTTTGCCATGCGCTGCATGCAGGCCGGCGCATCGGGCTTCGTCTGCAAGCAGGGTGGTTTGTCGGAGCTGATCAGCGCGGTCAACGCGGTGGTCGCCGGCTACAACTATTTCCCCAGCACCGCCGTGCGTCAGACCCGCCGCAACAATGGACAGATGGATGACCAGGAGCTCATCCAGCGCCTGTCCGACCGAGAGATGGCGGTGCTCCAGTACCTCGCCAACGGCTACTCGAACAAGGAAATTTCCGAGCAGATGTTCATCAGCAACAAGACGGTCAGCACCTACAAGACCCGGCTGCTGCTGAAGCTCAATGCTCATTCGCTGGTGGATCTGATTGAGTTCGCCAAGCGGAACGCGCTGGTCTGAGGTGAGTGATGTGCCGCTTCCGCTTTCTCTTTGGTGTGTTGCTACTCATCGGTTGCGGATGGGTGATGGCGGAGCAGCACGACTGGACCACGATGAACCTGCTGGCTCGTTCCGCGGACGAGCCGGTCAAGGTGCAATTGAGCGATTCCGACTGGCAGTGGCTCAGGGACAGGCGGACGCTGCGTCTGGGGGTGAGTGCGCCGGATTACGCGCCCTTCGACATCACGGGCAGTGGAACGGACCTGGAGGGTATCACCGCTGATGTCAGCGGGATCCTCGCTGACACCCTGAATGTCCGGTTGGAAGTACGGCGTTACCCTGACAGGGACTCCGCCATGGCGGCTTTGTTGCGTGGCGACATCGATTTGCTGAGTCGAGCCACCGGGTATGAGGCGGAGGAGCCTGGTATAGCACTGTCCCGACCGTACTTCTTCAACCAGCCCGTGATCATCGGGCCGGAAAGCACACGTCTGGACCGTGCGGATCAGCTCGCTGGAAAGCGCATCGCCGTGGTCAGCGACTACTACTCGGCGGAGACGCGCGACAGATACTTCGCCGGTGCTTCGGTGCAGAGCTACCGGTCGGTTCGCCGGGCGTTGGAGGCGGTCGCCTTTGGTCAGGCGGACTTGTTCGTCGGCGATGCTTTCAGTGCGCAGTATCTGATCAGCCAGGGCTATCTGGCCAATCTCAAGCTGCTCAATTTCGCCAGCTTCAATGACCAAGGCTTCAGCTTCGCCGTGGGTGCGTCGGAGCACACGCTGTTGAGCATTCTCGACCGTACCCTGACTGCTATCCCACGGCAGGCCGAGCAAACCATTCAGCGTCGCTGGAGTACCGGCGGGACCAACGCCATCGCCAGCCAGCGTCTGATCCTGACGCCCCAGGAGCAGCGCTGGCTGGACCGGCATCCGCGCCCGAAGGTTGTGATCGATCAGGCACTTGCCCCCGTTTCGTTCTTTGACGCCCAGGGACAGTTCCGCGGTATTGCCGCCGATCTGCTCGATCTGATCCAGGGGCGCACCGGCATCGACTTCGATGTGCGCCCGCAGCCCAGTGTCACGGCGATGCTGGACCAGGTGCGAACGGGCAAGGCCGATGTGATCGCAGCCTTGACCCCTACCGCACAGCGTGAGGAGTGGCTGGGCTTCACTCGGCCTTACATGAGCGCATCCTTCGTGGTTGTGGTGTCGGGCAGGAGCGACTGGCTTCACTCGTTGGACGACCTTGATGGTCACAATGTCGCGGTCCCCAAGGGATCGATCATTGCCGACTTCATGCGCGCGCATCATCCGCAGGTGAAGCTGGTCGAGGTTGAGAACAACGTCGACGACCTGTCGATGATCAGCGAGGGGAAGATCGACGCGGGTATCCACCTGCTTTCTTCCGCCAACTACCTGATTTCGCGATATTACCCGGATCTGAAGATTGCTCTGGCCCTGGATCGCGAGCCGGGGCAATTTTCGCTGGCGGTGTCCCAGGCTGACCCGGAACTGCTGAGCATTCTCAACAAGGCGATACTGGCCATCTCGCCCGAGGACCTGAGCAATATCACCACTCGCTGGTTCGCCAGCGTGGAGAGGCCGGACAGTGTCTGGCAAGGCTATCGCACGCAGTTCATTCAGCTTGCCTGGGCGGCGGCGTTGGCATTGCTGGTCGTGCTGATTTGGAACTGGCGGCTGTGGCGCAAGGTGCGTCGACGCCAGGATCACGAGAAAGAACTCAATTACCGCCTCGAGTTCAAGCGCACGTTGATCGATGGTATCCCGCAGCCTGTGGCGGTCCGGGATCGCGACGGGCGTCTGGTGACCTGCAACATCGGCTTCCTCAAGGCGACCGGAATGCCCCGCGAGTCGGCGGAGGGTTCGCGGGTGATCGATTGCCCGTGGCTGGCCCCACGGGATGCGCAAGCGCTGCAACTGATCCATCAGCAGGCCATGGACCAGGACAGCAAGGTGGCCTCCGACCTGATCCTGCAGATTAGTGAGGAGGTACGTGAGATTTATTACTGGGCCACGCCATACCGCGGGCCAAGCGGGGAGGTGTCCGGTGTCGTGACGGGCTGGATGGATGTCACCGAGCGGGAGCGCCTGCACCATCAGCTGGAGGCCGCCAAGGAGCAGGCTGAGGAAGCCAACCGCGCGAAAAGCACGTTCCTGGCCACGATGAGCCATGAGATTCGCACACCGATGAATGCGGTCATCGGGATGCTGGAGCTGGCATTGACTCGCGCTGGTCAGGGGCACTGGGAGCGTGAACCGGTCGAGGTAGCCTATGACTCGGCGCGTTCTTTGCTGACGCTGATTGGCGACATTCTCGACGTGGCCAAGATCGAGTCCGGGCGTCTGACTCTGATGCCCGAGCGAGCGCACCTGCGAGAGCTGGTGGAGTCGGTTGCCCGAGTATTCGATGGGCTTGCCCGACAGAAGGCGCTGGAGCTCCGGCTGGAAATCGAAGCGGAGACGGCCTGCGATGTGCTGATCGATCCGTTGCGCTTCAAGCAGATTCTGTCGAACCTGGTGAGTAACGCGATCAAGTTCACCGACTATGGCCATGTGAAGGTCCGCGTCTATGGCGAGCGTGTTGCCGGCGAGCGTCTGGCTCTCGAGGTCAGCGTGCAGGACAGCGGGATTGGCGTCTCCGAAGACGAGCAGCGCCAGTTGTTCGAACCCTTCAGCCAGGTGGCTCGCAGCGGCAATGAAAGCCGTGGCGGTACGGGCCTGGGGCTCACCATCTGCCGCAAGCTGGCGGAAATGATGGGCGGTACGGTGCGTATGGAGAGTCGCCCCGGCGAAGGCACCACGGTCACGGTCAAACTGTTGCTCCAGACTCTGGAGTCGCTGCCGAAGGCCAAAGCGGAACCCGTGGTGGAACTACAAGCTTCGGTCCATTCGTTGAAGGTGCTGGTGGTCGACGATCACGTTGCCAACCGAATGCTGCTGTCCCAGCAACTGGAGCACCTGGGGCATCAGGTTGAAGTCGCATCCGATGGCGTTCAGGCGCTGCAGTTATGGCATCCGGGTGATTTCGATCTGGTGATCACCGACTGCAACATGCCGGTGCTCAATGGTTATGGTCTGGCTCGGCGGATCCGCGAAGTCGAGCAGGAAATGGAGGCTCAGCCCTGCGTGATCTACGGCTTCACGGCCAATGCCCAGCCTGACGAGATCGAGAGCTGCCGGCGAGCGGGCATGGATGACTGCCTGTTCAAGCCCATCGGCCTGGATAACCTGCGTGTGCGGCTGGAAGTGATTCCGAAGATTGCAGTCTCCGAGAGTCCGGTTGCCGAGGAGGAGGCGGGTGCCGATGGGGTCGATCTGAAGGCGTTACGGGAGATGACCGGGGGCAATCCCGGATTGATCCGCCGCCTGCTGGAGGAGTTGCACAGTAGTAACCGGATCGACATCGATCAGGTGCAGCCGCTCTGGGAAGCGAGTGACTGGAAGCAATTGGCAGATCTTGCCCATCGCATGAAGGGCGCGGCGCGCCTGGTCAACGCAGATACGCTCCAGGAGTTGTGCGGCAAGTTGGAAGGTGGCTGCAAGGACGGGCTTGACAGTGGGGAGCTACGCTCCCGTGCCTTGGCTGTAGAGCAGGCCATGGCGTCCTTGCAGGATGATCTATTGCTGCAACTGCGGAAACTGGCCGCCTAGCCTGTACGGCCGCTTCAGCTCGGGCTGGAGCGGCCGGTCATTTCGCGCGCCATCTCGGTGGCATAACTGTCGGTCATGCCGGCGATGAAGTCTGTTACGCGCAAGAAGGAACGATAGAGCGTCCAGCTCGGGTCCGGCGCGTAGTGACTCAGCAAGTCGAGGATGCGCTGGTTCTTGAACGAGGGCGTGCTCTGACGGTGCTGTTCCAGCACGGCGCCACAGAAGGAATTCAGCAGGATTTCCAGGGTGGTGTAGGCGCCGATCTCGTGTAGCGTCTTGCGCTTGTCCTGGAAGATCTTTTCCCGCGCCATACCTTTGGCCCGCTGCACGCAGCGCTTGGCCCGGCCATGCATGTGCTCCACCAGATCGCCTTGCAGGGTGCCTGCGAGCAGGGCCGGTTCCTGCTCGACGAAGGCTCGTGCGGCGGCATTGGTCAGGTGTTCGATGGCCTTGCCGCGCAGGATCGCCATCTTGCGCCGGCGGGAGTCCTTCGGGCCGAGCTGGCGGTAGGTTTCCGGCAGGTCGTCGCCGACCAGGTCAAGCAGCAGCGCTTCCACTTCGCTGTAGTCGAGCAGCTCCATTTCCACACCGTCTTCCAGGTCGATCAGGCCGTAGCAGATATCGTCCGCGGCCTCCATCAGGTAGACCAGCGGATGGCGCGCCCAGCGTTCGTCTTCCAGTTGCGGCATGCCCAGCTTCTGGGTGATCTGCTCCAGCAGCGGCAGCTCGCTGCGGTAGCAGCCGAACTTGTGCTTCTTGTATCCCAGGGAGTCGGCGTGGCGCGCTGTCCAGGGGTACTTCAGGTAGGTGCCGAGGGTGGCGTAGGTCAGGCGCGTGCCGCCGTCGAACTGGTGGTATTCGAGCTGGGTGAGGACACGGAAGCCCTGGGCGTTGCCTTCGAAGTGCAGGAAGTCCGAGCGCTCTCCGTCGCTCATGCCATCCAGCCAGCCGCGCCCGGCGGCCTGCTGGAACCAGTGGCGGATCGCATCTTCGCCGGAGTGGCCGAAGGGCGGGTTGCCGATGTCGTGAGCCAGGCAGGCGGACTGCACGATCACGCCCAGGTCCGCCGGGTCGCACCATTCCGGCAGGCGGTCGCGGATGATCTCGCCGACGCGCATGCCCAGTGAGCGGCCGACGCAGCCGACCTCCAGCGAGTGAGTCAGGCGGGTATGGATGTGGTCGTTGCTCGATACCGGGTGTACCTGGGTCTTGCGGCCCAGGCGGCGGAAGGCACCGGAGAAGATGATACGGTCGTGGTCCTTGTGGAAGGCGCTGCGGCCGAGTTCGGCGCTGCTGTGCACCGGTTTGCCGAGGCGCTCCCGGGGGAGCAGGGTATGCCAATCCATTCTTCTTTCCGCGATCGAGAGAGTTACCGGCAACGCTAGCCGTTCGCGCCGGCAATCTCAATCGCGACGCTAGAGGCCTTCAGCGTCGATGTCGATGAGGAGAAGGCGTCGCCCCTGGTCGATGAACTGGCCTGCGGTCATGCAGTACTGGTTGGTGGTGGCGTCGCGGTAGGTGTTGGAGAGCGTCAGGCGGCGCTCCTCCCAGCCCTCGGCGAGCAACTGGTAGAAGTAGGGGCGCCAGGACCAGTTGTGTCCCAGATACCGACGGTTCTCCTTCCAGAACAGGCCGTTCCATTCCAGGTTGGGTGAGGTCTGGGTACCGTGGCGGTCGCATTGGTAGATGCGCAGAAGACGGCTGAAGGACTCCGGCACCGGTGGCAGGCTGCTGAGGATGGCGCCACTTTCAGCCCAGGGGCGCAGCATGTCCATCAGCTCGGCGAGTTGCCGGCGCAGTTGGATGAGGTTGGCGCGCTCGTGCAGTTTGCGGCGCACATAGCGATCGCGGTGTTGGGCGAAAGATTCGCGGAAGGCGTCGCTGGCAGGGAGTTCCAGCGCTGGCTTGGCGAACAGGTAGCCCTGCACGTAGCGAGCGCCGCACTCCAGGGCGAAATCCATTTCCTCTTCGGTCTCCACGCCCTCGGCGATGATCCAGCAGCCGGTTTTCTCGGCCATCTGTGCCAGGGCTTTCACCACTTCGCCGCTGGGGCCGCCGCGGGCGGCTTCCTGAAACAGGCGCATGTCCAGCTTGAGGATGTCCGGTTGCAGCGCCAGGACTCTGTCCAACTGCGAGTAGCCGGCGCCGAAATCATCGATGGCGATTCGCGCGCCTGCATCCCGATAGCGCGCGACCACTTCCGGCAGACGCCGATGGGCGCCGCCCAGTTCGGTAATCTCGAACACCACGCGCTCCGGCGATACGCCTTGTTGCTGTAATTGCTTGAGGCTGGGCAATGGTTGGTTGGGGCGCAGGCGGCTGATCCAGCGCGGCGAGATGTTCAGGCTGAGGAACCAGTCCTTGGGCGCTTCGTGGATGCGGGCGAGGGCGGCGTCACGGATTTGCCGATCGAGACGGCGTAGTTCAGCCAGGCCGACGCGCGGGTTGAAGAACAGCGGGCCGACCGAGAGGAGATCGCCGTTGTCCTGGCGTAGCCGTCCGAGTGCCTCGACCCCGGCGATCAGTCCGGTCGCGGTGTCGATGAAGGGCTGGAAGCAGGCTGTTGGTTGCCCGTCGATCAAGGGACACATCCTTAGTGGCGTGACAGGAAGCGCCGTGGCGCGGATTCCTGTCACAAAGCAAGAATGTGGCCAGTCTAGTCGTCAGAGGCGCGCCGAGGGGCCGGCGGGCCTTGCGGATCAGGTTTACTGCGCATCTGCAGAATGATCGGTACGAGGGCGATGCCTACTCGCAGCAAGCGACTCCATCGGCGTTTACGGCCGAGTAGCAGCGCCAGTGCGGCGGCCCCGCCGGCCCCCCAAAGCGGAGCGCTGCCGCTCAGGCCGCTGCGCAGGTTCTGGCCGAGGCTGCGGGCCTGCTTCAGAGGCTGTAGCAGCAATTCGCCTTCCTGGCGGATTTGCTGGCGCTGCATCTCCAGGCGCAGGCGGATGATGGCCTTGCGCAACTCGGTACGGGTCAGGTTGCGGGCGTCCGGCATTTCGCTCATGGCAACAGTCGCTCCCGGTCTCGGGCCAGTTCTTCGAGGGTGGCGCTGAACGGCGAGCTCTCGTCGCTGATCAGCCTGTGCAGGCGCCAGGCGCAGAGCAGGCTGCCGCCAACATAGAAGAGGCAGAGCCCGATAGCAGCCTGCAGGCGGTAGCTGTCCCAGAAGACAATCAGCACCAGCACCGACAGCGCCACCAGCAGAAGCAGGGCGAAGACCAGCGCGAGGCCCGCCATCAGCAGCATCTGCACGGTGCGGGACTTCTGCTCCTGCAGCTCGATGCCGAGCAGTTCGACGTGCCCGTGCAGCAGGCCGAGAATCGCGGCGCCGAAGCGCCGCGGGGAAGGGGAGTTGGCCGAAGTCTTCGGCCCGGCGTCCATTCCGTCGCTCATCGATCAGCGCCGGCTGACCAGCAGGCCGAGAAGGAAGCCGATACCGGCGGCGATGCCCACGGCTTGCCACGGGTGGTCACCGACGTAGTCCTCGGTGGCATCCACGGCGGCCTTGCCCTGGTCGCGCACGGAGTCCTTGGTGGAGTAGATGGCGTCACGAGCGCGTTTGAGGCTCTCGTGGATCTGTGCGCGCATCTGGTCGGCTTCGGCGCCCGCCAGTTCGGCGGAGCTTTGCAGGAGTTTTTCGGTGTCGCTGACGAGGGCCTGGAATTCGGCCAGGAGTTCATCCTTGGCGGAGTTCGCTGCGGTCTTGCGAGGCATGTGATGCTCCTTGTGCGAGTTGCGGTTCCTGGTTTTCGAGCCCGAGAGGGGCGGGAAAGTTTCTCATAAATTCACGATGGGCCAGCTCCTGTGTGCGAGTTGAAGCCTAGTCGCTGATTGTTTTGCCGGTGGTATGCCGCTTGCATTTCTCTGGTGCGCATGGAGAGCCGAGCGCCCCACGGCGGGGCGTTCCCGGTGCCTGGAAGGGCCGGGAATAGACGCTCAAACCACTGAAAAACATAAGGAAGTACAGGAAATTGCAACGCTGACCAGAGTGCCCGTGGGCCATTCTGGTTCAGTGCTCGGCTCCCCGGTGGTGCAGCGCTGCTTCAGTGTGGTGCGACGCTGGGTCGCCGCGAGCCGTTTTGGTGCTTTCCCTTTGACCTCCGGGGCTGCCTGTAGCGATGGAAAACCTCAATAGTGCCGTAGAGACGCTGGTCCACGGCTCCAACACGCTGTTCCTCCTGATGGGCGCGGTCATGGTGCTGGCCATGCACGCGGGCTTCGCCTTCCTGGAAGTGGGCACGGTGCGCCTGAAGAATCAGGTGAACGCCTTGGCGAAGATTCTCTCGGACTTCGCGATCTCGACCCTGGCGTACTTCTTCGTCGGCTACTGGATCGCCTATGGCGTCACTTTCCTGCAGCCGGCAGCGACCCTGGCGAACGAAAACGGCTACGTGCTGGTGAAGTTCTTCTTCCTGCTGACCTTCGCTGCGGCGATTCCCGCGATCATTTCCGGCGGGATCGCCGAGCGCGCCAGATTCGGGCCGCAGCTCTGCGCCACGGCGCTGATCGTCGCCTTCATCTATCCGTTCTTCGAGGGGCTGATCTGGAACGGCAACTTCGGCCTGCAGGGCTGGCTGAAGGTTGAGTTCGGTGCGGCCTTCCATGATTTCGCCGGCTCCGTGGTGGTGCATGCCTTTGGCGGTTGGCTGGCGCTAGCGGCGGTGGTCCTGCTGGGGCAGCGCAATGGTCGTTATCGCGAGGGTCGATTGGTCGCTTTCGCGCCGTCGAATATTCCGTTCCTCGCGGCGGGTTCCTGGATCCTCATTGTCGGCTGGTTCGGCTTCAACGTGATGAGCGCTCAGTCCCTGGCCGGCGCCAGCGGGCTGGTGGCGGTGAACTCGTTGCTGGCGATGGTCGGCGGCACCGTGGCGTCGCTGCTGGTCGGGCGTAACGACCCTGGCTTCCTGCACAACGGGCCGCTGGCAGGGTTGGTGGCGGTCTGCGCCGGTTCCGACCTGATGCACCCCATCGGGGCACTGGCGACCGGCATGGTGGCGGGCGCTTTATTCGTCTGGGCTTTCACCGCGACCCAGGTGCGCTGGAAGATCGACGATGTACTCGGCGTCTGGCCGCTGCACGGCCTGTGCGGTGCCTGGGGTGGCATCGCCTGCGGTATCTTCGGCCAGCAGGCGTTGGGCGGTCTGGGTGGGGTCAGCCTGGCCAGTCAGGCGATCGGTACGCTGCTGGGTGTGGTCGTCGCCTTTACCGGTGGCCTGCTGGTGTACGGCCTGGTGAAGTCGGTTGTCGGCATCCGCCTGACGAAAGAAGAGGAGTACTACGGCGCCGACCTGTCGATCCACAAGATTGGGGCGCTCAGTCAGGACTGAAAGTATTGTAGGAGCGAGCTTGCTCGCGAGCCGTTTCGTATCGAAGCAACCCCCGAGGGAGGTTCGCGAGCCAGCACGCTCCTACGAAGAACAGGCAAGAAAAAGCCCGGCATCTGCCGGGCTTTTTCATCATGCCGTGGGGGTTACCAGAGCGGCATGGTGTAGCTGACGATCAGACGGTTCTCGTCGTAATCGTTGGTGTAGTTGGTGCGCATGGTCGCATTACGCCACTTCAAGCCCAGGTTCTTCAGCGGGCCGTCCTGGAAGACGTAGGCGATATCGGTGTCGCGCTCCCATTCCTTGCCTTCGCCATCGGTGGTGATCAGGTCGATGTTGTCGCCTTTCACGTAGCGGGTCATGAAGGTCAGGCCGGGAATGCCGAGGCCGGCGAAGTTGTAGTCGTAGCGCGCCTGCCAGGATTTCTCGTCCTTGTTGGCGAAGTCGCCGATCTGGATGTAGTTCACCAGGTAGGGGTCGGTACCGTTGATGTAGGCGAAGCCGGTGTCGCCGCTCATCTTCTGGTAGCCCAGCCCGAAAGCATGGTAGCCCAGGGCGTAGGTGAACATGGCGTTGAGCGCCTTGTTGTCGACGTTGCTGCCGCCGTCGTCATCGGACTTGGCCCAGCGGATGTCGGACTTCAGCGATTGCTTGTCGGCGATCGGCAGCACATGGATCAGGTTCAGGTAGTGCTGCTTGTAGAGGTCTTCCAGGCCGCCGTAGTGGTAGCTGGTGCTCAGGCTGTCGGTCCACTTGTAGGTGAGGCCGCCGAACAGGAACTTGTTGGAGGTGAGGCTATCGCCGAGCTTGATGTTGCGCTTGCCGCCGCCGGTGATGGTCATGTCCTCGTAGTCCGAGGAATCGCGCTGGTTGACCTGATAGAGGCGGCCACCGTCGACGGTCAGGCCGTCGAGTTCCGCGGAGTTCAGGGCGAAGCCGCTGAAGGTCTGCGGCAGCAGGCGGGTGTCGTTGAACTGCACCACCGGCATCTTCGGCATCAGGGTGCCGCCCTTCAGGGTGGTCTTGGACGCGCGCAGCTTGGCGGTGACGCCCAGGTCGCCGTAGCTGTCCTCGGCGCGCTTGTCGCTGGAGGAGCGTTGCAGCAGGCCGGTGCCGCTGCGGTCAGGCGAGGAATCGAGTTTCAGGCCCAGCGTGCCCAGGGCGTCGACGCCGACACCGATGGTACCGTCGGTGTAGCCGGACTCGTACTTGAGGATGAACCCTTGGGCCCATTCCTCTGCCTTGTTCTGGGCAGGGGGCGGGCTGTCCTGGCGGAAGTCGCGGTTGAAGTAGAAATTACGCAGTTCGACGCTGGCCTTGCTGTCCTTGATGAAGTCGGCGTGGGCGAGTGTCGGAACGATAAAGCTGGTACCCAGCGTGGCCAAAGCCACGGCACGGGCGATCGGGGTCTTGCTCATTGTTATTGTCTCCTCGAGCGCTTGGGGCAGTCTGATAATGCCGGTTGGATCAGGGCCGACATGTCAACCTGTTACAGCCTATCTACTAAATCATTACCGAATGTTGACGACTCTTAGACCTTAGTCGCTGATTAGTGAGCTGCCTATTGAAGCGCTGAGTGGTGACTGGCGTGGCTTTCACTCGATCCAGCGGGGGTAGTAGCCGAGTTTGTCCTGCACCTCGGCGTCATGGGCGGGCACGACGGTCAGCTTTGGATAGGCAAGCATCAGTGCGTGCACACGGGCCACTTCGGCCAGGGTCTGGTCACGGTCGCTGTCCACTAGTTTGCGGCTGACCCAGAACTTCTCGTGAGGGCCGGTGAAGCCGGACAGCCGCCAGGTGGTGTCGCCGCTGAAGAAGAAGCGCCGGCCGTCATCGAGGGTGATGAACAGGCCGACCGAGCCGGGCGTATGGCCGCGCATCGGCACCAGAACCAGGCTGCCGTCACCGAACAGGTCGAGGCTGCGGTCGTAGCTCAGGAACGGACCGGATTCGAACTGGAAGGGCATCCACTTCACCGGATGGCGGAACTGGCTGGGGAATACTGCCGGTGGCTGGGCGATGTGTGCGTAGTTGATCTCGTCATAAGTCGCCCAGACCGGGACTTCAGGGAAGTCAGACAGGGCCGAGGCATGGTCCCAGTGGGCGTGGGAGAGGATGATCCGGTCGATGCGGATTCCGCTGCCCTGCAGCTGCTCGCGTGCCGGCTTCAGGCCTTCGTAGCGGAACAGCGGTTTGTCCCACCAGGGCATGTCCTGCTTGAACTGGGCGTCCGCCTGGCTGCCCAGGCCGGTGTCGAAGAGCAGGGTGGCGGCGTGGTGCTGAACCAGCACGGCGGTGTGGTTCATCGGGACCTTCCGCGTCCAGTCGCCGTCAGCCACAGTGAAGGCATCCAGCGTGGTGATGCCTGAGGTTCGGATCAGCGAGAAACGCAGGTCGGCGGCCTGGAGGTTCAGGCAGGTGAGGGCGAACAGCCCAGCCAGCAAGAGGGATGGCAGACGCATCGGCAATACCTTTTCGTGGAACGGAGGAGGGCGCCGCCTTGTGGGCAGCGCGGCCAACCAGAAGATCGAGTCAGAAGGCGGGTTGCGCGACGTAGCCAGGCAGGGCGCGAACGCGGGTCAGCCAGTCCTGTACATAGGGATAGGCGGACGGTTCCAGGCCGCCTTCCGGTGCCAGAGTGACGTAGGGATAGACGGCAATGTCGGCGATGCTCGGCTTGTCCGTCTGCGCCAGCCAGCGATGATCGGCCAACGTCGCGTCCAGCAACTCCAGCGCATGGCGGCCCTTGGCCTGGGCGGCGGCCAGGTCGCCGGGGCGCTTGAACAGTTGGATCACCCGCGCCATCGCCAGGCCGTGCTGTACCTCGTTGGCCGAGAAGCTCAACCAGTTGGCGATGCGGCCCTGGCTAATGGCGTCCTGCGGGTTCCAGTGCGGCTCGGCGTACTGCCGGGCGAGGTAGGCGAGGATGGCATGGGAGTCGCCCAGGCGCAGTTCGCCATCCTCCAGCGCGGGTACCTGGCCGCGCGGGTTGATCGCCAGGAAGGCCGGTCGCTTGTGCGCCCCGCCCATCAGGTCCACCGGCAGCAGCTCGGCTTTCTGGCCGATGAGCCCGAGGAACAGGCGAACCTTGTAGCAGTTACCGGAAAGTGCGACGTCGTGGAGCTTCATGGCGAAAGTCCTGTGCAGTGGTGTGGGGTGGTGCAATAGATATTAGACAGACAGGTCTGTATAGTTCAAGTGAAATGACCACCCGCCAATCGACCTTCGCGCTGACGCTGCCGGAAACGGCCCGGCTCCCCATGGGGGCCAAGCCTCGCGCATAATGTCCGGTCAGGAGGTAATGCCATGGCATCCAGCAAACGCGAACTGCTGCTCAACACCGCCCAGGATCTGTTCTACCGCGAGGGCTACCACGCCACCGGCATCGACCGCATCCTCGCCGAGTCGGGCGTCGCGAAGATGACGCTGTACAAGCACTTCAAGTCCAAGGACGAACTGATCATGGCGGCGCTGGAGCAGCGTCACGCCCGCATGGTCGAGCGGATGGAAGTGGCTGAACGCATTCTCGCGCCCCGTGAGGCGATCCTGGCGATCTTCGACGGCTTGCAGGAGGTGCTGAACAGCCCGGACTTCTGCGGCTGCGCCTTCATCCACGCCGCCGGCGAATTCCATGACCGCGAACACCCCATTCACCAGCAGGCCGCCGAGCACAAGGCCTTCCTTGGCCGTTTCTTCGCCGCCCAGCTATCGCGCCTTGGCGCCGCAGAGCCGGAAGCCCTGGCCCGCCAGTTGCAGTACCTGCTCGAGGGCGTGCTAGTGATGGCGCACATGCAGGGCCCGGCGCAGCAGGGGCGAGAAGCCCGCGCCGTGGCAGACACTCTGCTCAAGCACGCCGGAGTCTGAACCCATGCCGCCAACCCTGGAGCCCTCCATGCCCCCGGAATGCCAACTATTCGGCACCCTCGGCTGCCACCTCTGCGAAGTGGCCGAAGCGGTGCTGATGCCCTTTGTCGAGCACGGCCTGCTGGTCGAACTGGTGGACATCGCCGACCGCGAGGAATGGGTCGAGCAATACGGC
Source organism: Pseudomonas sp. (assembly GCF_002796985.1). Taxonomy (GTDB): domain Bacteria; phylum Pseudomonadota; class Gammaproteobacteria; order Pseudomonadales; family Pseudomonadaceae; genus Pseudomonas. The sequence goes on from NZ_PEKX01000007.1 coordinate 1,010,406, forward strand.
CTGACTATCCCCGTATTACGTCGCTGCGATTCCGGTGGCGAACTCAACTGGCCCTTTGATGCCGAACAGGTCGCCGCCTTCCTCAGCCGCTGATGCATTCGCTATCGGTCCACCGTGAGAATGGCGAGCTGGCCGTGAGTGCGTCCCCGCCGCTGGCGTTGCGCAAGTCCGGGCGGCTTGGAGTCGCCCATGAAAAAGCCCGTCCTGTTGGACGGGCTTTTTCATGCCTACGAGTTCTTCATTGGGGGAAAATCGCAGGCAATAAAAAACCCGCCGTTAGGCGGGTTTTTCGGGATTTGGTCGGAGCGACTGGATTCGAACCAGCGACCTTCTCGTCCCGAACGAGACGCGCTACCAAGCTGCGCTACGCTCCGTTTGATGGCGCGCATTCTACCGAAAAACTTTTGATGCACAAGGGGTTAGCGAAAATTTTTTGAAAATAACTTGGTCCCCCCGTGAAAACACGAACGCCCCGCAGACCGATCAGGGCCAGCGGGGCGTTCTCATCCGCGGGGGAATCAGAGGTCCTTGACGGTCCGTACCTGATCCTTGTTCACACGGGCGGTTTTACCATCCAGCTGTTCGAACTCATAGAAGCCGGATTCTTCGTCGTACTGGGGTTTGTCGACCGACTGAATCTCACGACCATCGTTCAGGGTGATGACGGACGGAGTGGAGCAACCAGCGAGCACTCCGAAGCCCAGGGCGAGCAGGAAGGCGGGAAGCATCCGTTTGTTCATGAGTGAATCTCCTGATGAGCGAACAAAAAGGTACGAAAAGTCTGACCGACGGTTTCGCGCCATAGTTCCCGGAAAATTTTCCAATGCGTTGCTATCGGGCGTGATAGAGCAGCTCGGGGGTATTCAGATTAGCCAGACGCGGATCTTCGGCCGGGCAATCCACCGCTTGCAGGCCCAGGTTGGAGAATACATGGCGCGGGCTGCGGTCGCCCTGATGCCAGGCTTCTTCTATCCGTGCGCGCAGGGTCAGCGGAATGATGCTGAACAGCGGTTCCCACTGCGTGCCGCAGCGCAGCATATGCACCACGTCCGGTGCGGCGGCTGATGCGAGCAGTAGGCGCTCAAGCAACTCGGCATCCAGACGTGGCGCATCGCAGGGCAGTACCAATAGATGAGGGTGACGTGCGGCGGCAAGGCCCGCGCGGATACCGGCCAGCGGGCCGGGGAAGTCCACGCTGTCGTCCTGCACCAGGCGGTCGGCGAAGCCGGCATAGACGTCCGCGTTGCGGTTGCAGGAGATGATCAGGTCGTCGCTGAAGGGGCGGGCGAGGGCGGCGGCATAGCTCACCAGCGGGCGGCCTTGCCAATCCAGCAGGCCCTTGTCCTGGCCGCCCATGCGCTGGCCGCGTCCACCGGCGAGAATCAGGACGGAACAGGGGGGCAGCAGGGCTTGTGGCATGTCAGGGTCTCCGGAACGGGCCTGTGATATAACACCGCGCATTCCCACCTCACAAGCAAGGGCCCTCATCATGAGCCACAAGGCCGAGCAGCCATTCGTCCCGCTGAACATCGCCGTCCTCACCGTCAGCGACACCCGCACCCTGGAAACCGACACCTCCGGCCAGCTGTTCGTCGACCGCCTGAAGGCCGCCGGGCACAACCTGGCTGCCCGCGTCCTGCTCAAGGATGACCTCTACCGCATCCGCGCCCAGGTCGCGACCTGGATCGCCGAGGATGAAGTGCAGGTCGTGCTGGTCACCGGCGGCACCGGCTTCACCGGCCGCGACAGTACCCCGGAAGCCGTGACCTGCCTGCTGGATAAAGTGGTGGACGGCTTCGGCGAGCTGTTCCGGCAGATTTCCGTGGCCGACATCGGCACCTCCACCGTGCAGTCCCGCGCGCTGGCTGGCCTGTCCAACGGCACCCTGGTCTGCTGCCTGCCGGGCTCCACCAATGCTTGCCGCACCGCCTGGGACGGCATCCTCGGCGAGCAACTGGATGCCAGCCACCGCCCGTGCAACTTCGTGCCGCACCTGAAGAAGGCGGCGCCCTGCGAGAGCCGCGGATGAGCTGCTGCGACAAGCCTGGCCTGCTGCCGGTCGAGGACGCCCTGGCGCGCCTGCTGACCCTGGCCGAGCAATCCCCGATCCTCGACAGCGAAACCCTGCCGCTGGCGGAGGTGGACGGCCGCGTTCTGGCCGAGCCGCTGCTGGCTGGCCTGGATCTGCCGCCGTGGCCGAATAGCGCCATGGACGGCTATGCGCTGCGCCAGGCCGATTGGCAGGGCGAGGCGCTGCCGGTCAGCCAGAAGATCTTCGCCGGGCAGGCGGGGGAGCCGCTGCAGCCGGGTACCTGTGTGCGCATCTTTACCGGCGCGCCGGTGCCTGAAGGCGCCGACTGCGTCGAGATGCAGGAAAACGTCGAAGTGCTGGACGATGGCCGCGTGCGTTTCCGCGAAGCGCTCAAGGTTGGCCAGCATATACGCCCGCAAGGCCAGGAAACCCGCAAGGGTGACTGTGTGCTGCCGGCAGGCACGCGCCTGGGCCCCATAGAGATCGGCCTGGCCGCCTCGCTCGGTCAGGCCGAGCTGAAAGTCCGTCGCCGCCCGCGCGTGGCTTTGCTTTCTACCGGCGACGAGTTGGTCGAACCAGGCCGGCCGCTGGCGCTGGGGCAGATCTACAACAGCAACCGCCATCTGCTGCGCACCTGGCTGCAGCGTTTCGGTTGTGAAGTGGTGGATGCCGGCATCCTGCCGGACGACCTGGAGCGCACCCGCGCGGCACTGGCCGGATTGTCGAATGTGGACCTGATCCTCTCCACCGGCGGTGTGTCCGTCGGCGAGGCGGACTTCCTCGGCGCGGCCCTGCGCGAAGCGGGCGAGCTGGCGCTGTGGAAGCTGGCGATCAAGCCGGGCAAGCCGCTGACCGTCGGGCATTACCAGCAGGTGCCGGTGATTGGCCTGCCGGGCAACCCTGCGTCCACCCTGGTGACCTTTGCGCTGCTGGCGCGGCCCTACCTGATGCGCCGTCTCGGCATGCAGAAGGTCGAGCCGTTGCGCCTGCAGGTGCCGGCGGGCTTCCACTGGACCAAGCCGGGCAACCGCCGCGAGTACCTGCGCGCTCGTCTGGAGAATGGCCGCGCGGTGCCTTACGCCAACCAGAGCTCCGGCGTGCTGCGCAGCGCGGCCTGGGCGGAGGGGTTGGCGGAGGTGCGCGAGGGGATGACGCTCGCGGAGGGTGATTGGCTGGCGTTCATTCCGTTCAGCGAGTTGCTGGACTGAATGTAGGAGCGGACTCTGTCCGCGATGTCTTGTCAGCCGCTCCTTGGGTGAGCCTGGCGTGGCGATCAGCCAATCGCGGACGGAGTCCGCTCCTACGCAAGGCCGAACCCGCTTGCGGTTCGATGAAAAACGCCGGTCTCAGACCGGCGTTTTTTTATTCAGCTGGCGATATTCGCCGGGTGTCTGGTCGGTCCAGCCCTTGAAGCTGCGGTGGAACGAGCGCGATTCGGTGAAGCCCAGGTATTGGGCGATGTCCTGAATCGGCAGGTCGCTGTGCACCAGGTAGTGCTCGGCCAGTTCCTGGCGCAGTTCGTCGAGGATCTGCTGGTAGCTGGTGCCGGCCTGCTGCAGGTGGCGCTGGAGGGTGCGCACGGTCATCTCGAAGCGCTCGGCGACTCGCTCCTTGCGCGGCAGGCCATCCTTGAGCAGCAGGCGCAGGGCGTTCTTCACCCGTAGCGGCAGCGGTTCGTCGTCATCCAGTTCGGCCATTAGCGCCAGGGCATGCTCTTCCAGGGTGCGCAACAGGTTGGCGTCGGCCTGGCGCAGTGGGTAGGCCAGCAGGTTCAGTGGCACCAGCAGCGCGCTGCAGGTTTGTGCGAAGCGCACCGGGCAGCCGAACAACTGCTCGTACTCGGCAATGTCGGTGCCTTCAGGCTGCGCGTGCTCGAACCAGACTTCCTGCGGCGAGCCCTGGGTGTCGGCGATCCAGCGGGCATAGAGCAGCCAGGACGCCAGCACGTTTTCTACCATGTGTCGGCGAATCTGCTCGGCCTCGTGGCGGCAGTTCCAGATCAGCTTGATGTGGCCTTCGCCGGGCTCCAGGCGGCTGACGCCCATGTCGCCGACCAGCTTTTCGTAGGGAATGATGCGGCCCATGGCCTCGCCCAGGTTGGCGCAGTTCATGGTGATGTAACCCAGCACGCTCCACGAGCCGGGCTGCACGAAGCGCGCGGAGTGCAGGCCGAACAGCGGATCGCCGGAGTGCGCGCACAGGTGTTGCAGCAGGCGCTCGTGGGCCTCGCTGGGCAGGCGCTGGCTGTTGTCGCTCAGTTGCGAGCGCTCGAGACCCGCGGTCTCAAGGGCGATGTCCAGGTCCATGCCGAGGGACTCGGCGTGGCGCAGGTACTTCAGCAGTGCGGGGACGGAGGTATAGCCGAGGGAATGCATGGCGTTCGTTCTTGTTCTTCGGTGTCTCGATCGGCAACTGCGCCTGTCTTGATCCGACAGTGACAGGGCAGGGCGGCTGGCTAGTATAGGCAGCCATTACGCGGCACCGAAATAGCAATCGAAATAGCGGGTTCAGACCCTGAACAAGAAGGAGCGGGCATGCGACGCTGGAACGGCTGGGGTGAAGAAACGACGGTGGTGGAACTGCCCGATAACGGGCGCGGCTTTCTCGCCGAGCTGGTCGGCCCTGGCCTGACGCTGCCGGACGCGACGCTGGAACAGGTGCTGGCCAAGGTGCCGGCATCGCGCCTGCCCGAGCATCCGCTGGTGGTGCGGGAGGCCCGTGATCGCCTGCTGCACGCCCGCGGCCAGAGCCTGCCGGACTGGCTGGCGATGCGCGAAGGTGACTTCGGCGTGTTCCCCGATGGCGTGGCCTACCCGCAGACCGCCGAGCAGATCCGCGAGCTGCTGAAGTTCGCCGAACTCTGGGACTGCCTGGTGATTCCCTACGGCGGCGGCACGTCGGTGGCCGGCCACATCAACCCGCCGGTGTCCGACAAGGCGGTGCTCACCGTTTCCCTGGAGCACATGAACCGCCTGCTGGAGCTGGACGAGCAGAGCCTGATCGCCACCTTCGGCCCCGGCGCCAACGGCCCGCAGGTGGAAAGCCAACTGCGCGCCCGTGGCTACACCCTCGGCCACTTCCCGCAGTCCTGGGAGCTCTCGACCCTCGGTGGTTGGGTCGTCAGCCGTTCCAGCGGCCAGCAGTCGCTGCGCTATGGGCGCATCGAGCAATTATTCGCTGGCGGCACCCTGGAAACCTTCGCCGGCAGCCTGGAAATCCCGACCTTCCCGGCGTCCTCCGCCGGCCCCGACCTGCGCGAAGTGGTGATGGGCTCCGAAGGCCGTTTCGGCATTCTCTCGTCGGTGAAGGTGCGGGTGACGCGCATCGCCGAAGACGAGCGCTTCTATGCAGTGTTCCTGCCCTCCTGGGAGCAGGCGCTGGAAGGCATCCGCACCCTGGTGCAGGCGCGTGTGCCACTGTCCATGCTGCGCCTCTCCAACGCCATCGAGACCACTACCCAACTGGCGCTGGCCGGCCATCCGGGGCAGATCGCCTGGCTGGAGCGCTACCTGAAGTTGCGTGGTGCGGCCGAGGGCAAGTGCATGTTGACCTTCGGCGTCACCGGCGACCGCGCCCAGAACGCGACTTCGCTGCGCGCCGCGCGCCGCTTGCTCAAAGGCTTCGGTGGCGTATTCACCGGCACCCTGCTGGGCAAGAAGTGGGCGCAGAACCGCTTCCGCTTCCCCTACCTGCGCGAGGCGCTGTGGGAGAACGGCTACGTGGTCGACACCCTGGAAACCGCCACCGACTGGTGCAACGTCGACAACCTGCTCAATCGCATCGAGGGCAGCCTGCGCGACGGGCTGGCCGCCGAGGGCGAGCGCGTGCACGTGTTCACCCACCTGTCCCACGTCTATGGCGAAGGGTCGAGCATCTACACCACCTACGTGTTCCGCCCGGCCGGCAGTTACGCCGAGACTCACGAGCGCTGGCGCAAGCTCAAGCAAGCCGCCAGCCAGACCATCGCCAACAACCGCGGCACCATCAGCCACCAGCACGGCGTGGGCAAGGACCACGCGCCGTATTTGCCAGTAGAGAAGGGCCCGCTGGGCATGGCCGCGATCAAGGTGCTGGCCGAGCATTTCGACCCGTCCGGCCGGCTCAACCCCGGCACCCTGCTGCAGGACTGAGCCGATGCCTGCCTGGAATGCGGCATGGCGCGCCGAGGCGTTGCCGGAGCTGGCGGCGCGCGACTGGGACCTGATCGTGGTCGGTGGCGGCATCACCGGCGCCGGCATCCTGCGTGAAGCCGCGCGGCGTGGCTGGCGCTGCCTGTTGATCGAGCAGCGCGACTTCGCCTGGGGCACCTCCAGTCGCTCTTCGAAGATGGTCCACGGCGGCCTGCGCTACATCGCCAAGGGCCAGTTCGGCCTGACCCGCGACTCGGTGCGCGAGCGCCAGCGCCTGCTGGGCGAGGCGCCGGGCTTGGTCGACCCGCTCAGTTTCATCATGCCGCACTACCAGGGCGGCTTCCCCGGCCCACGTGTGTTTGGCACGCTGCTGTCGCTGTACGACGCGCTGGCAGGGCGGCGCAATCATCTGTTCTATCGCCTGGAAGAGCTGCGCTACGTGGCGCCGGGTCTGAAGGAAGACCGTCTGCTGGGCGGTACCCGCTTCCAGGACGCTGTCACTGATGACGCACGCCTGGTGATGCGCGTGCTTGGCGAGGCGCGCGCCGAAGGCGGCGAAGCGCTGAACGGCCTGAAGGTGATCGAGCTGGATCGCCGCGACGGCCGTGTGCAGGGGCTGGTCGCCGAGGACAGCGAGAGCGGCGAGCACTTCACCTTCCGCGCCCGCGCAGTGGCGCTGGCCACCGGCGCCTGGGCTGATGCCTTGCGGCAGAAGCACGGCAGCGAGCACATTCGCCCGCTGCGTGGCAGCCACCTGCTGCTGCCGGCCTGGCGCCTGCCGGTCGCCCATGCCTTCAGTTTCATGCACGGGCAGGATAAACGCCCGGTGTTCGTCTTCCCCTGGGAGGGCGCGACCGTGGTCGGCACCACCGACCTCGATCACCGCGACACGCTGGATGACGACGCGGCCATCAGCCGCGAGGAAGTGGACTACCTGCTGGCGGCCTGCGCACAACAGTTCCCCTCTGCCCAGATCAGCGCGGCGGATGTGCGCTCCACCTGGGCCGGCGTGCGCCCGGTGGTCAGCGATGGCGCGCCGTCGCTCAAGCCCTCGGACGAGAAGCGCGAGCACGCGCTGTGGGTCGAGCCCGGCTGCGTGACCCTGGCCGGCGGCAAGCTCACCACCTTCCGCCTGCTGGCACTGGAGGTGCTCGCGGCCTGCGCGCCGATGCTGGAGCGCCCGGTGGAAGCGGCGGGCGAACAGGTCTTCGCTTCTATCGAAGACCTTGCGCTGCCGGGGCTGACACCGCCGCAGCAGCGTCGCTTGCGCGGTCGCCACGGCCGTGCACTGCCGGAGCTGGCGCGGGTACTGAAAAGCGTGGGCAGCGAATGCATCGGCCACACCGATTCGCTCTGGGCCGAGCTGGCCTGGGCGGCGGAAGGCGAGCTGGTGCTGCACCTGGATGACCTGCTGCTGCGCCGCACCCGCATCGGCCTGTTGCTGGCCGACGGCGGCGCCCACGAGCTGCCAAGCATTCGCGCACTGTGCCAGCCACGCCTGGGCTGGGACGACGCGCGCTGGAAACGCGAAGAACAGGACTACCAGGCCTTGTGGCGTCGCTGCTACAGCCTTCCGCACTGACCGAGAGTCCCATTTACCGAGAGACGCATGGATAACAACAACTACCTGCTGGCCATCGACAATGGCACTCAGAGCGTGCGCGCACTGCTCTTCGATCTCCAGGGCAACCTGGTGGGCAAGGGCAAGGTCGAGCTGGAAGCCTATTTCTCCTCGCAGCCCGGCTGGGCCGAGCAGCACCCGGACTACTACTGGGAGCAGTTGGGCGAGGCCTGCAAGCGCTTGTGGGCCAGCGTGGACATCGACCGCAGCCGCATCCGTGGCGTATCGCTGACGACCCAGCGCGGCACGGTGATCCATGTCGACGAAGCGGGCCAGGCCCTGCGCCCGGCGATCATCTGGCTGGACCAGCGGCGCGCCGAGCTTGGCGAATCGATCAAGGGCCCCTGGGGCTGGCTGTTCAAGCTGGTGGGCGCGCAGGGTGCGGTGGACTACTTCCGTACCCAGGCCGAAGTGAACTGGGTCGCCCAGCAGCAGCCGGACATCCACCGGCGCACGCACAAGGTACTGCTGCTCTCCGGCTTCCTCACCCAGCGCCTGTGTGGGCGCTACGTGGACTCGGTGGCCTGTAGCGTTGCCTACCTGCCGTTCGACTACAAGAAACTGCAATGGGCCGCGCCGCGGGACTGGAAATGGCAGGCCCTGGACGTGCGCCGCGAGCAACTGCCGGAGCTGTTCAAACCGGGTGAAACACTGGGCTCGATCACCGCCGAGGCCAGCCGCCTGACGGGCATTCCCGAGGGCCTGCCGCTGATCGCCGCTGGCGCCGACAAAGCCTGCGAAGTGCTCGGCGCGGGCGCCATCGACCCGACCGTGGCCTGCCTGTCCTACGGCACCACCGCGACCATCAATACCACCCGTTCGCGCTACCTGGAGACCATCCCGCTGATCCCGCCGTACCCGGCGGCGATTCCCGATCACTTCAACACCGAGGTGATGATCTACCGCGGCTTCTGGATGGTCAGCTGGTTCAAGCGCGAGTTCGGCCTGCGCGAGATGCAGCGCGCCGAAGAGCTGGGCATCGAGCCGGAGAAGCTGTTCGACGAACTGGTCAACAGCGTGCCCGCCGGCTCCATGGGCCTGATGTTGCAGCCCTACTGGACGCCGGGCATCCGCGAGCCGGGGCTGGAGGCGAAGGGCTCGATCATCGGTTTCGGCGACGTGCACACCCGCGCGCACATCTATCGCGCCATCCTCGAAGGCCTGGCCTACGCGCTGCGCCAGGGCAAGGAGCGCATCGAGAAGCGCTCCGGCACCCGCATCCAGCGCCTGCGGGTGGCTGGCGGCGGTTCGCAGAGCGATGCGGCGATGCAGCTGACTGCCGACATCTTCGGCCTGCCGGCGGAGCGGCCGCACGTCTACGAGGCTTCCGGCCTCGGCGCGGCCATCGATTGCGCGGTGGGGCTCAAGCTCTACCCGGACTTCTCCAGCGCCATCGCCGCCATGACCCGCGTCGGTGATGTCTTCCACCCGCGCCCCGAGGCGCAGCGCACCTACGAGCGGCTGTACAACGAGGTCTACCAGCGCATGTACAAGCAGCTCAAGCCGCTGTACCAGAGCATTCGGGAAATCACCGGCTACCCGGCCTGAGCGGCAAATTAAGCTTGAGGAAATTTCCTCCCGCTAATCTGAGTCCATATCCAGTGGACTATTCGGTCAGTGAACTATTCGTTCAGTGAACCTAGCGGGAGGAAACCCACCATGACGCCACCCAAGGCCCTGCTGATCCTGCATGGCAAGCAAGCCGCCAACGAAGAAGTGCGCGCCGCCGTGTTGGCCACGCGCAAGGCGGGGCGAGAGCTGGATGTCAGGGTGACCTGGGAAGGCGGGGACGCCCGGCGGCTGGTGGAGGAGGGGCTGGCGGCGGGCTACACGACGCTGATTGCCGGTGGCGGCGATGGCACCGTGCGCGAAGTCGCCGAGGCGCTGGCCCAGGCTGGCGGCAAGGCCAGCCTGGCGGTCCTGCCACTGGGCACCGCCAATGATTTTGCCCGTGCTGCCGGCGTGCCGCTGGAGCCGGCCGCCGCGCTGGCGCTGCTGGACGTACCGGCGCGCCCCATCGACCTGGGCGAAGTGGACGGGCAGCTGTTCCTCAATATGGCCACCGGCGGCTTCGGCTCGAAGGTCACGGCCAACACCCCGGAAGACCTGAAGAAGCTGCTCGGCGGCGCGGCCTACCTGCTCACCGGGCTGACGCGTTTTTCCGAGGTGCATGCGGCGCAAGGTCGCTTCAGCGGGCCGGGTTTCAGCTGGGAGGGCGAGTTCCTTGCCCTGGGCATCGGTAACGGCCGGCAGGCGGGCGGCGGGCATGTGCTCTGCCCGCAGGCGATGGCGGACGACGGGCTGCTGGACGTGAGCATCCTGCCGACGCCGCAGGACATGGTCGGCACTCTCGGCGCGCTGCTGGGCAGCGGGCTGGGCATCCAGGACCTGTTCGTCCGCGCGCGCCTGCCCTGGGTCGAGGTGGAGGCCCGCGAGGGATTGGACGTCAACCTCGACGGCGAACCTTTGGAAGGCCGAAAAATGCGCTTCGAAATACGCCCGGCGGCGATCACCCTGCACCTGCCGGCGGACTCGCCGCTACTCTCTTCCTCCGGGCGGCTCGGCGCGCCGAAGGGATGATCGGTCTGGCCCGGGCCGGGCAAGTCGTGCATGATGGCGCACGGCCATTATCTTGTTTCGGAGGATGCGGCCGATAGCGTTCCCGCACGACTCATTCCGAATCTGGAGCAGGCATGGCCGGTATTCTCGACACTGTCGATCAACGCACCCAACTGGTAGGCGAGAACCGCCTGGAAATCCTGGTCTTCCGCCTGGCCGGGCGGCAGCAGTTCGCGATCAACGTGTTCAAGGTGCAGGAAGTGCTGCAACTGCCGCGCCTGACCCTGATCCCGCAGCGCCACCCGATGATCTGCGGGGTGATCAACCTGCGCGGCCAGACGTTGCCGGTGATCGACCTGTCCCGCGCCATCGGCATGCGCGCGCTGACCCCGGATGCCAACAGCACCATCATCGTCACCGAGTACAACCGCTCGGTGCAGGCCTTCCTAGTGGGCGGGGTGGAGCGCATCCTCAACCTCAATTGGGAGGCGATCCAGCCGCCGCCCGGTGGCGCTGGTCGCCAGCATTACCTGACCGCGATCACCAAGGTGGAAGACCGCCTGGTGGAGATCATCGACGTGGAGAAGGTGCTCGCCGAGATCGTGCCGATGAACACCCGCGTTTCCAGCGATCGCCTGGACGACACTCTGCTCAGCCAGACCCGTGGCCGCGAAGTGCTGGTGGTGGATGATTCCAGCGTCGCCATTTCCCAACTGCGTGACACGCTCGGCCAGCTTGGCCTGCGCCTGAACGTGGCGACCGACGGCCTGCGCGCGCTCAACCAGCTCAAGCGCTGGGCGGACGAAGGCCACGACATGGAAGAGAAGCTGCTGATGGTTTTCACCGACGCCGAGATGCCGGAAATGGACGGCTACCGGCTGACCACCGAGATCCGCAACGACCCGCGCCTGCGTGACCTCTACGTGGTGCTGCACACCTCTCTGTCGGGCAGCTTCAATGACGCCATGGTGAAGAAGGTCGGCTGCGACGACTTCCTCTCCAAGTTCCAGCCGGACCAACTGGTGGAAGTGGTGCGTCGCCGGTTGCAGAAAGTCCCCGCCTGACGCTGATTTTCTTGTTGTAGGAGCGCGCTTGCTCGCTCCTACAACAAGCCCGCCTCCCGCACGATCCCGCCCCGTTTGCTACAAGACTTTGCACTCTGTTACAGGATGAAGTGGTTTTGGCTCGCAAGGCCAGTTACAAGCGCCCAAGAGGCCGAAACAATCGGCCCACCCCCAGTTGGAGAATAATGACAATGACCAACGATCCCTTGCTGACGCTTTTCATGCCCATCGCCCTGGGCATCATCATGCTGGGCCTCGGCCTGTCCCTGACCATTGCCGACTTCGCCCGCGTGGTGCGCTATCCCAAGCCGGTGCTCATCGGCCTGGTCTGCCAGATCATCCTGCTGCCCCTGGCCTGCTTCCTCATCACCGTTGGCTTCGCCCTGGAAGCGGCGCTGGCCGTGGGCATGATGCTGCTCGCCGCCTCCCCCGGCGGCACCACCGCCAACCTCTACAGCCACCTGGCCCACGGCGACGTGGCGCTGAACATCACGCTGACCGCGGTGAACTCGGTGATCGCCATTCTCACCATGCCGCTGATCGTCAATCTGTCGCTGCTGTACTTCATGAACGACGGCCAGACCATCCCGCTGCAGTTCGCCAAGGTGGTGCAGGTGTTCATCATCGTCCTCGGCCCGGTGGCCATCGGCATGCTCGTGCGGCGCCTGCTACCGGGCGTAGCGGCGGCGTTGCAGAAGCCGGTGAAGATCCTCTCCGCACTGCTGCTGGCGGTGATCATCGGCGTGGCCGTGACCAAGGACTGGCAGACCTTCCTCGTCTATGCGCCCATCGTCGGCGCGGCGGCGCTGTGCTTCAACCTGCTGAGCCTGGCCGTGGGCTACTGGATGCCGCGCCTGCTCAAGCTATCCAAGCCGCAATCCATCGCCATCGGCATGGAGATCGGCATCCACAACGGCACCCTCGCCATCGCCCTGGCGCTCAGCCCGATGCTGCTGAACAACAAGACCATGGCGATCCCGGCCGCCATCTACGGCGTGCTGATGTTCTTCACCGCTGGCCTCTTCGGCTGGTGGGTCAGCCGGGGTGTGGCCAAGACCGCGCCGGAGCAAGCGGCTGCCTGACATGCTGCTCCCCCTGTAGGCGTTGGCGTTCCTACAGGGAGAGTTGTTAACGGGATTTCTCCTACATGCTGATGAGGAAAGTACGGTAGGACTGCTTCCTGCACAGGATGAGAATTTGGCCATCGCGCTCACCGGGGCCGGTGCAGCGAGCCAACTCACTCATGCAGGAAACCCTCAGATGAAAAAGTCCCTGATTGCCTTCGCCACCCTGGCTGCTCTGTCCGCTTCCGCCATGCACGCACAGGCTTCCGATGGCACCATCAACTTCAACGGCAAGGTCCAGGACGTCACCTGCACCATCAAGATCAACGGCGCAGGCACGGGTGATGGCACCGTCACCCTGCCCACGGTCTCCAAGACTTCCCTGGCCGGCGTCGGCACCACCGGCGGCGACACCACCTTCACCATCGACCTCTCCGGTTGCACTGGCAGCGAAGTCAGCGGCAACCCTGGTGTGGCCGTGTTCTTCGAGCCTGGCGCCAACGTCACTTCCCAGGGCCGCCTGAAGAACATCGGCAGCGGGGCGCCGGAAGTCGACCTGGCGATCTTCCGCAATGGTTCGGCTCTGCAACTGGGCGCTGCGCCGGCCTCGGCATTCACTAATATCTCGGGTACCGGCGCGAGCATGCCCTTCACCGTGAAGTACTACTCCAACTCGGCCACCCCGAGCGCGGGCGAAGTGAAATCCAGCGTGACCTATTCGATCGTTTACCCGTAAGTCGAACGCACCCCGGCACTACCCGGCGAAGGCTGATGCTCGGCCTTCGCCGGGTGCGGAGCATCCACTGACAATCCGAGGTTCACCATGAAGCGTGCTTTTTCCGGCCTGGGGCTCCTGCTGGCGGCCTGCCTGACGATCGGTCAGGCGCAAGCCTCCATCGTGATCACCGGTACCCGCGTGGTCTACGATGCGTCCCAGCGGGAGGTGACGGTCAAGCTCGGCAATGACGGCCAATCGCCGATGCTGGTGCAGTCATGGATAGACGAAGGCAACGTCCAGGCGACGCCCGATACCTCCGCCGCTCCCTTCGTGCTCACGCCTCCCATCGCTCGGATCGATCCGAACAAGGGCCAGGCGTTGCGAGTCCGCTACACCGGGCAGAAGAGCCTGCCGCAAGACAAGGAGTCGCTGTTCTGGCTCAACGTACTGGAGGTTCCGCCGTCATCGGCCGAAGGGCAGAACAAGCTGAAGATCGCCTTCCGCAGCCGCCTGAAACTCTTTTATCGCCCTGCGGGATTGCCGGGCAACGCCACGGCCGCCGCCGAGCAACTGCAGTGGCGCCTGCAGCAAAAGGGTGCCGAGTGGACGCTGGAGTGCCGCAACGACAGCCCGTACTACGTCTCCCTGGGCAAGGTCAGCGTGAGCGGAGGCGGGCAGACCGTCAGCCCGGCCCTCGACATCAACTCCAGCATGCTCGCCCCAGGCGAGCGCAAGCTGATGCCGTTGAAGAGCGCCGCCGGCCTCGCATCGGGTAGCAAGGTGGACTACACGAGCATCAGTGACCTGGGCGCGATGATCGAGCATTCCCAGCCCTTGAAGCCCTGACTGCCAGCACAACTCCCTCGCCGTACCAGGTCCGGTGCCAGCCAGAGCTGCACCGGACCGCCCCACCCATTCGCGTGTTTGCGCCTTCGTGCGGAGAAGTTTCGCTGCTCCGCTCATTCGATAGCTCGCTATTCGTTGGGATAATTCCTACAGGCTTACCGGGAACCTACGGTAGGACGATTCGTGCGCGAATCGGAGACTGAACCCATCGCTTCCGCCCTTGCTGGCAAGGCGGAAAGCACTGCCACTGCAGGGTTCGAGCATGAACAGCGCACGTTACTTTCCACTGTCCCAACCCATGGCTTTTCCGTTCAAGCCGCTGGCGCTGGCCGTCTGCCTGCTGGGCGGTCTTTGCAGCGGCCTTGCGCTGGCGGGGCCGGATGAGGGTGAGGTAGCCAACTTCGAGAGCGACATGCTTTGGGGGCAGGGGGCACGTTCGATGAACCTGTCGCGCTTTCGTGAAAGCAACCTGGTCGAGCCGGGCGTCCACAACCTTGCCGTGCAGCTCAATGGAACGCCGCTCGGTCCCCAGGACATCCACTTTGTCGAGGGCGACCAGCCCGGCCATGGCAAAGCCTGCTTCTCACGCCTGCAACTGGAGCAGTTTGGCGTCAAGCTCGACCAACTGCCGCCAGACAAACTGACCGGCGACTGCCTCGACCTGCCGGCCCTTATCGAAGGCGCCAGCGCCAGTGTCGATGTTGGCGAGCAGCGGCTGGATCTGAGCATTCCCCAGGCCATGCTGCGCCGCAACCCGCGCGGCTACGTCAGCCCCGAGCGCTGGGACCATGGCGTCAACGCCGGCTTCCTGGACTATAACCTCAGCGGTTACCAGAGCAGCAGCCAGGGCAGAGATCAGCAAACCGCCTATGCCAGCCTCAATGGCGGGCTCAATCTGGGGGACTGGCGCCTGCGCCAGCGCTCGTCGCTCAACTGGGGCCAGGACGGCAAAACCCTACAGAACCTCGCCACCTACGCCCAGCGCGACGTCGACTCGCTCCGCTCCCAGCTGACCCTCGGCGATGCCTATACCGACGGCGACCTGTTCGACTCGGTCCCCCTGCGCGGCGTGCGCCTGAACAGCGACGAACGCATGCTGCCCGACTCCCAGCGCGGCTATGCGCCGGTGGTACGCGGCATCGCCGCGACCAACGCCCGCGTCACCATCCGCCAGAATGGCTACATCATCCACGAGGAAACCGTAGCCCCCGGCGCCTTCGAGATCAGTGATCTCAACCCCACCAGCGACAATGGCGACCTCGACGTCACCGTGACCGAAGCCAGCGGCCAGGAAAGCCACTTCAGCGTGCCGTTCTCCTCCGTCGCTCGTTCCCTGCGCCCCGGCGTCTCGCGCTACAGCGCAAGCGTCGGCCAGGTACGGGGCCTCACCTACGGCTACAGCCCTTACGTCGCCCAGGCCACCTACCAGCGCGGCCTCACCAACAGCGTCACCGCCTACACCGGCGGCACAGGCTCCGACGGCTACACCGCCCTGTTGCTCGGTGGCGTGCTCAATACCGAATACGGCGCCTTTGGCGCGGACCTGACCCAGGCCAGCACCGACCTGAACAGCCAGCAGTACAGCGGCCGCTCGCTGCGCATCAGCTACAACAAGATCCTGCAGAGTACCGGCACGAACTTCACCGTCGCCTCGTACCGCTATTCCACCGATGGCTATTTCGGCCTCAACGATGCCCTCAACGCCCGTGACCAGCTCGAGGCGTTTGGCGACGAAAAAGGCGGCGCCGACGCCATCCGCCGTGCCCGCAGCCGCAGTGAAATCAACGTCAGCCAGAACATCGGGCGCGGCTACCTGTTCGTCAGCGGCTCAAGGCAGGACTA
This sequence comes from Pseudomonas sp., assembly GCF_002796985.1. GTDB lineage: Bacteria > Pseudomonadota > Gammaproteobacteria > Pseudomonadales > Pseudomonadaceae > Pseudomonas. Next base: position 1,026,282 of record NZ_PEKX01000007.1, read on the forward strand.
CTGGAACGACACGGGTTCCGACACCCAGTTCCAGGCCGGCTACAACCACAGCTGGAACTGGGGCAGCGCCTCTGTCAGCGCCTCGCGGACCCAGGACGCCTTCGGCGGCTCCGAGAACCAGGTGCTGCTCAGCGTCTCCCTGCCCATCGGCTCGGCCGGCGGCAATCGTCCGTACCTCACCAGCAGCGTCAGCCACAGCAGCAGCGGCGCCAGCAACCTGCAGAGCACCCTGAGCGGCACCGCCGGCCAGGACGGCCAGATCAACTACGGCATCACCAGCGCCTACGACAGCCCGGCCGATGGCCAGGGCGCCGCCAGCCTCGGCGGCAATGCCCAGTACCGTGACGCCTACGGCACCCTCAACGGCTCCGTGAGCCAGGGCAGCGACTACCGGCAACTGTCGGCCGGCATCGCCGGCTCCGTGGTCGCCCACCCCAGGGGCGTCACCTTCGGCCAGACCCTGGGCGACAGCATCGCCATCATCGACGCCCCCGGCGCCGCTGGCGCCCAGGTCAGCAGTGCCAGCAACGTCAAGCTCAATAGCCAGGGCCAGGCCGTGGTGCCGTACCTCACGGCCTACCGCGTGAACACCCTGGAACTGGACCCCAAGGGCCTGTCCGACGACGTCGAACTCAAAAGCACCACGCAGGACGTCGTACCGCGTAGCGGCTCGGTCATGCTGGTCAAGTTCGACGCGGTAACCGGCCGCGCGCTGCTGATCCAGAGCCGCCAGAGCGACGGCAGCCCGCTGCCGTTCGGCGCCAGTGTCTACGATGAGAAAAACCAGGAAGTCGGTGTGGTCGGGCAGGGGGGCAAGATCTTCGCCCGTGTCGAAGGCGACAGCGGCACCCTGCGCGTTCCGCTCGATGGCGACAAGAGTTGCACCCTTCACTACAGCGTCCCGAGCAATCAGGTCGGCGACAAGGACGCTCCCCTTGAAGCTATCGATGCGCCTTGCGCAGGTTAACCCGGAGAAGCCAAATGAGCGGGACTTCGAGCAAAACCCATCTGAGCATCCTGCTGATCGCGCTGACGACGCTATGGCTCGGCCGCGCCGAGGCGACAGTGACCTGCACGCCAACCGCGGGTATCACACTCAGCCTGCCTGCCAGCATCACAGCGCCGCGCGACCGCAGCTTCGGTACTCCGTTGACCGGCTGGATCTCCTCCAGCGTCACGCGAATGGAAAACAGCTGTACCGCCAGTGACACCTCCACCACCTATGGCCAGGCGCGCGGGTTGCTGAATCCAACCGGCAAAACACTGGTCGACGGCGGAGCAACGTACACCGTTTATGCGACCTCGCAGAAAGGCGTGGGGCTGATTCTCGGCATCAAGGATCAGAATGCCGCCATGGTGCCGATAGCACCGACGCCCACCGATCTGGTCAAGGGATGGTCCACCTTCTGGGATTTTGGCGCTTCCATAAGGCTGGTCGCCACCGGCGAGCCCATCGCCACCGGTACCCTTGCCGCAACAACCATCGCCAACACCTTCGTGGCGGAGAAAAGCTCGGGAACGACATCGGCAGCCGCACCCATCAAGATCACCGGCACCAGCGTGGCAGCCCAGACCTGCTCCGTGGATGCCGGCTCGGTGAACATGAGTGTCAGCCTCGGCACGACCAGCGCGCCGGGCCTCGCCGGGCCGGTGGGGACAACGGCAGGCAACGCCAGCTTCAGTGTGCGCCTCAATTGCAGCACCGGCATGAATGTCTACATGACGCTGACTGACGCCAACAATCTCGGCAACACGTCCGACATCCTCAGCCTCAGCCCATCGCCGACTCAGGCTCGTGGTGTTGGTGTCCAGGTACGGCGCAACGGCACTCCGGTGCGCTTCGGGCCGGATGCCTCTGTCGCCGGCAACACCAACCAGTTTTCCGTTGGCACTTCGCCCAACGGCGTACTGGACGTGCCCTTTACCGCCAACTACATCAAGATCAATGCTGTGGTGGCGCCGGGCGATGCCAATGCCGTAGCCACCTACACGTTCTCCTACCAATGAGTTGGTAGTGAGCTGCAAGCAGAGTCGCATGATCCTACGCAATTGCGACAAGGTACTCGGGAACCGTCCTGCACAGCCTTCGGAAGAACCGGTAGCATCCCGCATTGCTGCGCCTGCAAGGCCGCCGGTAAGGTTTCCGGGTCGCGACAGTCGTCGTGACCTGGGCGTGGAAACCCGGTGTTTTGCTACGTAGGCGCGGTAGCGCCATGGCGGTTCGACTGGCGCTTTTTTGTGCCCGTCATGTGCTGTCTATGGTGGGATCGTGCAAGGCGGGCTTCGGTCCGGCCGGGCCCTACGTAGCCGGTATTTCCACCCTTGCACGGTCCTGCCACCCTTCAGTGGAAAGTTGGGTGAGTCGGGTTCCTCTTATCACTACGTAGGAACTGAGCGATGCATTACCCCGCTTTTACCCCCGCGCACCACCGACCGTCCCCTCCGGAATTCCTTCTATCGAGTAGCCAATCTGGCCGGCTCTCGGTGCTCACCCTGCCGAGCACCTGAGGTTTGCGGCAGGCCGCCGGGTGTATTGGGACACCTGGCGGCCCTTTGGAAGTCCATCGAATCGCGGTCGCTCCGCTCCGGTGCGGCTCACAAGGAGTTCATACATGGGAAGCACACAACCCAAACACCCCGGCGAGTACTGGGGCCACGTCGCACCGGCCGATGGCCAGCCCGGCATGGCGATGGATTGGCCGGTCGACTGCCAACCGGCCATGGACGCGGCCGTTCGGCATGTCGAGCGCTGGTTCGACGAGCAGGGATACTCATCCAACCTGTGGGCGGCCTTCTTCGCCGGCCGCAGCGAACAGGAGAGCTACACACAGCGCGTGGCTTATGAAGCGGCGTTCTTCTGGCGCGTACAGCAACGACTGATGGGCACTGCTGCCTCGGCGGTGCTCCACGCTTGAACCAATCGGTATGCAAGCCAGCTCGCTCCTGACCGGGCGGTTGCTGCACAGGCTCAATCTTGCCGGATGAACGCGATGTAGGATGGCGTGGAGCGTAGCGATACCCATCGATGTGGTGCAGGACGGGCGCGCCTAGCCTATACACAATCGCGCGCTTGGCGCGAGCCTACAGAATGGCTCCGCGATTACCCGCCGCGCAGGATTTTCGAGGTAGGAGCAACTGTCTTCCTCTGGATAGTCCGTGCCGGTGTTTCCCCCTCACCCCAGCCCTCCCCCAGGGAGAGGGCTAGGGTGGGGGCAAGCCCTCGCGCGATTCTCCAGGTAGAGCGGACTCTGTCCGCAATGATTTCCGGCGTGATTCGAATCTATCGCGGACGAAGCCCGCTCCTGCGCCCCCTGAACTTCGGCATCGACCTGAAGGCGCGGGCTCAATCCGCCCAATGCCACGCCGGGGCATCGAACATGCCCTGGTCGCGGATGCGCGTCTGGCCCAGTTCCTTGTCCAGGTGCAGGCCGTTGCACGCGGGGTGTTCCTCCAGCGTGGCGATCAGCCGGCTAGCGTGGGACACCACCCAGACCTGGGTGTGTTTCGACGCGGCGATGATCAATCGCCCCAGCGCCGGCAGCAGGTCCGGGTGCAGGCTGGTTTCCGGTTCGTTGAGCACCATCAGTGACGGTGGGCGCGGGGTGAGCAGGGCGGCGACCAGCAGCAGGTAGCGCAGGGTGCCGTCGGAGAGCTCCGATGCGCTCAGCGGCCGCAGCAGGCCGTGTTGCTTCAGTGCCACGGCGAAGCGCCCGCCGGGCTGGCAGTCGATCTGCAGTTCGGCGCCGGGGAAGGCGTCGCTGATTGCGGTTTCCAGTGCGTGGGCGTCGCCGATTTCGCGGATGGTTTGCAGCGCCGCTGCCAGGTCACGGCCATCGTGGTGTAGCACCGGTGTGCGGGTGCCGAGCTGCGGCTGGCGTGCGGGGGCGTCGGCGTCGGTGCGGAAGTGGTCGTAGAAGCGCCAGCCGCGAATCTGCTCGCGCAGCAGCAGGGCTTCGGGGCAATCCGAGCCGCTGCCGATCTGGGTGAACAGGCTGTCGAAAGTCGGGATGTGCTGCGCCAGCACCTGCCAGCTACGGCCTTCGCGGGCGCGCAGCATCGGGCCATTGCGCTCCACCAGTTGCGAGGCGGGGCGATACCAGGGGCCGGCCCAGATGCTTTCGTGCTTGATCTCCGGGTCCAGGCCGAAGGCGCTGACCACCGGCGGTGGTGGCAGGCCGAGGGCGATGGCGTAGCCGAAATCTTCGCCGGCAAAGCCCAGACGCAGTCGCTTCACTTCATTGCGCGGGCCGCCCTGGACTTCCACTTCGCCCGAACGCATGCGCCGCGAATGGGTTTCCGGCCCGGCCCAGAAGGTGGATTCCAGCCCGCCCTCGCGCGCCAGTGCATTCACCACGCCGCCCTGGGCGGTTTCGGCGAGCAGGCGCAGGGCGCGGTAGAGGTTGGATTTGCCGCTGCCGTTGGCGCCGGTGATCAGGTTCAGCCGGCCCAGCGGTAGCACCAGCGAGTTGATCGAGCGGTAGTTGGCGACGGCGAGGGTGTGCAGCATGCGGGCGATCCGGTTCAGGCAATCGCCCGATGCTAGCAAACTCGCTTCAGGGCGCGCGGCGCCAGTTCAGCACCAGCTGGGTCAGCAGGCCGGCGACCAGCCCCCAGAACGCCGAGCCCACGGAGAACAGGGTGAAGCCCGAGGCGGTGACCAGGAAGGTAACCATCGCTGCTTCGCGCTGGCGCGCATCGGCCATGGCGTTGGTCAGGCCGTTGGTGATCGAGCCGAGCAGGGCCAGCGCGGCGATGGACAGCACCAACGCCTTGGGCAACGCGGCGAACAGCGCGGCCAGGGTGGCGCCGAAGATGCCGGCGATGCCGTAGAACAGCCCGCACCAGAGCGCGGCGGTGTAGCGCTTTTGTGCGTTCTCGTGGGCTTCCGGACCGGTGCAGATGGCGGCGCTGATGGCTGCCAGATTGATGCCGTGGGAGCCGAACGGCGCCAGCAGCAGCGAGGCGATGCCGGTGGTGGAGATCAGTGGCGAGGCCGGCACCTGGTAGCCATCGGCGCGCAGCACGGCGAGCCCCGGCATGTTCTGCGAGGCCATGGCGACGATGAACAGCGGAATGGCGATGCTGATGGTGGCAGCCAGCGAGAAGCTCGGGGTGGTCCACACCGGGCGGGCGATTTCCAGCTGGAAGTGGCTGAAGTTGAGCAGGCCGAGGAAGCCGGCCAGGGCGACACCCACCAGCAGCGCGGCGAATACCGCGTAGCGCGGTGACAGGCGCTTGGCGACCAGGTAGCTGACGAACATCGCCACCACCAGCGCCGTCTGCTGCTGCGCGGCGTTGCAGATTTCGATGCAGATGCGGAACAGCACGCCGGCCAGCAGCGCCGAGGCCAGCGAGCCGGGCACCTGGCGCATCAGCCGCTCGAAGCTGCCGGTGACGCCGCAGATCGTGATCAGCGCGGCGCACACGATGAACGCGCCAATGGCCTCGCCGTAAGGCACGCCGGGCAGGCTGCTGATCAGCAGCGCGGCGCCGGGGGTGGACCAGGCGATGACGATGGGTGTGCGGTAGCGCAGGGTCAGGCCGATGGTGGTCACGGCCATGCCGATGGACAGCGCCCAGATCCACGAGGAAATCTGCGCGGTGGTGAGCCCCGCCGCCTGGCCGGCCTGGAACATCAGCACCAGCGAGCTGGTGTAGCCGGTGAGCATGGCGACGAACCCGGCGACAACGGCAGCGGGGGAGGAGTCGGCCAGCGGGCGCAGCGGCGCGGTGGCGGGGGTGGTGTCAGTCATGCACGAACTTCCATCAGGTGCGGGTGAGCAGAGGGTAAAGCGAAGCGACCAGCAGCGCAGCCATGCCGACGTTGAACAGGCGAAGTCGCAGAGGGTCTTCCAGCCAGCGCCGCAGCAGGCTGCCGAGCACCGTCCAGACGCCGACGCTGGGCAGGTTGACCACGGCGAACAGGGTGGCGATCAGCACCACGTTGCCGATCCAGCTGTTGGCCGGCAGGTAGGTGGCGATGGCGCCGACGGCCATCACCCAGGCCTTGGGGTTGACCCACTGGAAGGCGGCGGCCTGGAGGAAGGTCATCGGCTTGGCGGAGTCTCCGCCCTTCGCCTCGGGCGCGCCGGAGCGGGCGATCTTCCAGGCAAGATAGAGCAGGTAGGCGCCACCGGCATAGCGCAGCGCGGTGTAGGTGGCCGGCAAGCGCTCGAACAGTTGATGCAGGCCCAGGCCTACAGCGACCACCAGCAGCAGGAAGCCGATGCTGATGCCGAGCATGTGCGGGATGGTGCGGCGCACGCCGAAGTTCACGCCCGAGGCCAGCAGCATCATGTTGTTGGGGCCAGGGGTGATGGAGGTGACGAAGGCGAAGAGCACAAAGGCGCCGAGGAGTTCGAGGGGCATGGCGGGGTACCGGTCTTGTTGTAGGACCAGCCTAATCCCGCAGCCTCCGGGCTGTCCCATAACAGCCAGCGGCCGAGTGGCCCGTACAGTGCGAGCGACAGTGGCATTCGGGGACGTGCGCCGGTAGGGTGCGGGAAAGCCGTACGACTGATGGAAGATCGCCACCATGGAACAGAATCCCTACGCCGCTCCCAAGGTGGAACTGGTGGATCAGCGCGCTCCGGGGGCATTCCTCGGCGGGCGTTGGAGCCCGGGCCATCTGCGCCTGCTCGGCGGCCTGAGCCTCGCGCTGCTGCTGTGCAATGGGGTGCTGTTCGCCTTGTCCTTCGCGGCCGCGCTGCATGAGTCGAGCACCTGGCAACGCTACGAACTCTGGGTCGGTGTGCTCAGCACGGTGCTCGGCTGCTTCCTGCTGTGGCGCGCCCGCCGTTTTCTCGAGGATCGCTTCAATGCGCGCGGGCTGGGCTGGCCCGTCGGGCTGTCGATTGCCATCGCGCTGGTGATGCAGGTCTACAGCCTGATCTTCGACGAACAGCTCAGCGGCGAATTCAACGGCGCGCTGATGGGCTTCATGGGGCTGTTCGTGCCCACCGGCATTGTCACCCTGTGGTATGGCATCCGCCTGCTGAAGATCGAGTTGCCGTACCCGTCGGTGAAGGTCATGGGCTGGCTGGAGGTCACTTCTGGCGTGTGCCTGCTCAGCGTCCTGCTGTTCCTGCCCGGCACTGCCTTGGCGATGGCCAGCCTGCTGCCGCTGGCGCTGATGTTTCTGCGCGCCGCCCGCGAGTTGGAAGCCGCCGCGCGCTAGTCTTCGTCCTGCGACCAGGCGATGGCCTGATTCACCGCCAGCCAGCCGCGCACGGCGTCTTCCCCGGCTTCGTCGAAGGCCAGTTGCAGCAGGCGCCCCTGCTCCTGGCGCAGGGCCTTTTCCAGCTTGCCGCCTTCGGTCGTCAGCTCCAGCAGGCGCTTGCGCTTGTCGTTGTCGCAAGCCTCGCTGTGGATCAGGTCCAGCTCCTGCAGCTGGCGCAACGGCACGTTCAGCGCCTGCTTGGTCACGCCCAATGCAGCGAGCAGCTGGCTCACGCTCAGCCCCGGATTGCGGGCGATGAAGAACAGGATGCGGTGGTGCACCCGGCCCAGGCCGCGGCGCGCCAGCATTTCGTCGGGTTTCGCGGTGAAGGCCCGGTAGCTGTAGAAGAAGGCTTCCATGGCCTGGAGTTGCAGGGCATTTTTTATTAGGTCAGGCATATTGACGTATCCGTCTCGGGCGTCGTAGCTTCGGTCAAACAGTTTGACTCATTCTTCCGCGCTCCCGCTACCGGTGACCCCATGGCCTTCTCCGAACGCATCGCCCGACTGAAAAGCTCTCTGATCCGTGAAATTCTCGCCGCGGCGCAGCGCCCGGAGGTGATGTCCTTCGCCGGTGGCCTGCCCGCCGAGCCGATGCTGCCGAAGGTGAACTGGGACGACATGCCGGCGAGCGTGGGTCAGTACGGCATGAGCGAAGGGGAGCCGGCGCTGCGTGAAGCCATCGCCGCCGAGGCGCGAGCGCTGGGTGTGCCCTGCGAAGCGAGCCAGGTGTTGATCGTCAGCGGCTCGCAGCAGACCCTGGACCTGGCCAGCAAGCTGTTTATCGATCCGGGCACTGAAGTGCTGCTCGAAGCGCCGACTTACCTCGCTGCGCTGCAGGCCTTCCAGCTGTTCGGCGCGAACTGCCTGACCGTGCCGCTGGGCGCCGAAGGCCCGGACGTCGCCGCGCTGCGCCAACGCCTGGAGACCAGCAAGCCAGCGTTCGCCTACCTGATCCCGACTTTCCAGAATCCGTCCGGCGTGCGTTACAGCGAGCAGCGCCGCGATGAAGTGGCCGCCGTGCTCGACGAGTTCGGCGTGACCCTGATCGAGGACGAACCCTACCGTGAGCTGATGTTCGACCAGGGCGCCGCGACTCCGTTGGTCAGCCGCCTGAAGCAATCCAGCTGGATCTATACCGGCACTGTGTCCAAGACCCTGCTGCCCGGCTTGCGCGTGGGTTTCCTGATCGCCACGCCGGACCTGTTCCCGCACCTGCTGCGCCTGAAGCAGTCCGCTGACCTGCATACCAACCGAGTTGGCCAGTGGCAGGCGCTGCAGTGGTTCGGCACCGAGGCCTACCGTGGCCACCTGGCCGAATTGCGCGACTTCTATCGCATCCGCCGCGACGCCATGCAGACGCAATTGGAGGAGCACTTCGCCGATCTGGCCGACTGGAACGTACCCCAGGGCGGGCTGTTCTTCTGGCTCAAGCTCAAACAACCGCTGAATACGCGCACGCTGCTGGACGCGGCGCTGGCACAGAACGTAGCCTTCATGCCCGGCGAGCCGTTCTTCACCGACCCGGACGCCAACCCCGGCTACCTGCGGCTGAACTTCAGCCACGTCGCGCCCGAGCGCGCCGGTGAAGGCCTGCGCCGCCTGGCGACGGTGATCCGCGACGCCCAAGCCCACGCACACTGAGGAGAGAGCATGTACACCGTTTACGGCGATCAACTGTCCGGCAACTGCTACAAGGTCAAACTGGCCCTGCACCTGCTCGGCCTGCCTTACCAGTGGCGCGACATCAATATCCTCAAGGGCGAGACGCAGACCGCCGAGTTCCTGGCGATGAACCCCAACGGCAAGGTGCCGGTGCTGCAGCTCGAAGACGGCACCTGCCTGTGGGAATCCAATGCCATCCTCAACTTCCTCGCCGATGGCAGCGACCTGTTGCCCAGCGAGCCGCGCTTGCGCACCCAGGTACTGCAGTGGCAGTTCTTCGAGCAGTACAGCCATGAACCCTACGTGGCCGTGGCGCGCTTCATCGAGTTCTACCTTGGCTTGCCCGAGGAGCGTCGCGAGGAGTACGCGCGCTGCCAGAAGGGCGGATACAAGGCGCTGAAGGTGATGGAACGGCAACTGGAGCAGACGCCGTACCTGGTGGGTGACAGCTATTCCATCGCCGATATCACCCTGTACGCCTATACCCATGTGGCGCACCAGGGCGGTTTCGACCTGTCGAACTACCCGGCGGTGAACGCCTGGCTGGCGCGGGTGGCGGATCACCCGAGGCATGTGGGGATGCAGGACTGATCGCCACGCCCGGTGATTGCAAACGCCGCTTCCTTGAAGCGGCGTTTTTCGTTGTGCGCCCGGTGCTCTCGGTAGGAGCGAGCTTGCTCGCGAACAGGTATCCGGCAACTCCTGAGTTTGGGCGATTCGCGAGCAAGCGCGCTCCTACAAGTTTGTCTGAGTTTTTGTGCTGAAAACCGGCAGGTTGCCATCGGGCGAATCCGAAAAAGCCTCTCTAAACCGCTGATTTCGGCGCTTTGGGGTTGACCGGCATCATGGCGGCGCTTTGCCGCTCTCCCTACTCTGGACGGGCTGCCATGCGGGACGTACCGATGTGGCCGGGCGCGAGCGGCAGGCAGTGTCGTCGCCTGGCATGGGGAGGGGAAAGATGGCCTATCTGGTCTGGCAGGCGGATCTCGACACCGGGATCGGAGTGATCGACGCACAACACAAACGCATCGTCGAAATGATCAACCAATTGCACGAGGCCCAGGCCCATCACGACCGAGCCCTGCTCGGCGGTGTGATCGAGGAACTGGTCGACTACACCCTCTCGCACTTCGCCTTCGAAGAAACGCTGCTGGAGGACTCCGGCTATCAGTTCACCCGCGCACACAAGAAGGTCCACGAACTCTTCATCAAGCGCGTTTCCGACTACCGCCAGCGTTTCGAGGCCGGCGAGGATGTCGCCGAGGAACTCAAGGGCCTGCTCGGTCGCTGGCTGTTCAATCACATCCGCAACGACGACGCCAATTACGTGGAAGCGGTCAGGGCCAGCATGCACGAGCTGACCCGCGACCAGAGCCATGGTGGCTGGCTGTCGCGCTCGATGAAGCGATTCTTTGGCTGAATAGCCCGCCACTTCGGCGGCGAATGCCGATGCGAACCTTCTTCGCCTGACTATGCTTTGTGCACAACGACAAGCAATGCCACGGGGGTATTCGCGTATGAAGACGCTGTTGAAGTCACTGCTGCTGCTTTCCTTCCTGTCCTCCTTCGGGCTGTTCGCCGCTCAGTCGGGCACCACGCCGAACGCTGACGACCAGCGCGCCAAGGCGTTGCTGGCCAAGGCGGTGGCCACCTATAAGGAGGAGGGCGACAAGGCCTTTGCTGCGTTCAGCCGCCAGGGCGAGTTCGTCGATGGCGACCTCTATGTCTTCGTGGTGGACAGCAAGGGCACCATGCTCGCCAGCGGCGGGCCGTCGGTGGTGCTGATCGACCGCGACGTGTCGTCCACCCTCGATCCCTCGCTCCAGGAACAGTTCGCCAAGGCATTGAAGTCACCGGAAACCGGCAAGGTGCAGCAGGCGGACTACCGCTGGAAGAACTGGGCGGATGGCAAGGTGGAGCGCAAGCACGTGTACTACCAGCGTGTCGGCGAGCGCTTCCTCGCTGTGGGCTACTACATTCCGCGTGCCTCGGCAGAGCGGGCGGCGGCCATGCTCGACAAGGCGGCGAAAGCCGTCGAGGCCGACCCGCAGGGTACCTTCAGGCAGATCAATGCGCGGGACAAGACCTTTATCGAGGATGACCTGTACGTCTTCGTGGTCGACCTGGACACCGGCAAGTTCGTTGCCCACGGCTTCAACACGCGCATGGTCGGCACCGATTTCGACTCGCTGAAGGACCCGGGCGGCAACCCGGTCGGCCACGCCATGCTGGAACTGGTGAAGGCCAAGGGCGAGGCCGAATTCGAGTACCAGTGGCGCAACCCGGTGACCAGCAAGGTGGAGAACAAGCACGCCTTCCTGCGTAAGGTCGGCCACTACCTGGTTGCGGTTGGTTACTACACCCGCTGATCGGTTGCTGGCAGGCACAAAAAAAACCGGCCCTTGGGCCGGTTTTTTCCGTTTGGCGGTTTGCGCTCAGCGAATCAGGCTGAGGAACTCGCTGCGGGTGGCGGCGTTCTCGCGGAACTCGCCGAGCATCACCGAGGTGACCATGGACGAGTTCTGCTTCTCCACGCCGCGCATCATCATGCACATGTGTTTGGCCTCGATCACCACGGCCACGCCCAGCGCGCCGGTGACCTGCTGCACGGCCTCGGCGATCTGCCGCGACATGTTCTCCTGGATCTGCAGGCGGCGGGCGTACATGTCGACGATGCGCGCAACCTTGGACAGCCCCAGCACCTTGCCATTGGGGATGTAGGCGACGTGGGCCTTGCCAATGAAGGGCAGCAGGTGATGCTCGCACAGCGAGTAGAGCTCGATGTCCTTGACCAGCACCATTTCGCTGTTGTCGGAGCTGAACAGGGCGCCGTTGACGATCTCCTCCAGCGTTTGCTGGTAGCCGCGGCAAAGGTACTGCATGGCCTTGGCTGCACGCTTGGGCGTGTCGACCAGTCCTTCGCGGGTGACGTCCTCACCCAGCTGGCTGAGGATCGCGGAGTAGTTTTGTTCCAGGGACATGGATCTACCTGTGGCAATGGCAAAGATGAAAAACCGAGGCGCAGGGTAGGGCGAGCGGCTTTGCCTGGCAAGGCCCCGGCGCCGGTTGGCGCGTAATGGCGCGCGGATTGGCGTCGCTCGTGGCGCGGGTCGCGTTACTCGTCGCGGCCTTCGAGCATGTTGCGCCGCAGAATCACGTAGATGGCGCCGGTGCCGCCGTGGCGTGGCAGGCAGGAGGCGAAGCCGAGCACCTGTGGGTGCTGGCGTAGCCAGGTGTTGACGTGACTCTTCACCATCGGGCTGCGGCCGTCGATGCGCGCGGCCTTGCCATGGGTGACGCGGACGCAGCGGACCTCGAATCGAGCCGCTTCGGCGATGAAGTCCCAGAGGGTTTCACGGGCCGTCTCGATCTTCATGCCGTGCAGGTCGAGGCTGCCCTCGAAGCCGATCTGGCCGGCCTTGAGCTTGCGCATCTGGCCTTCCTGGACGCCGTCGCGGGCCCAGTAGAGTTCGTCCTCGGGGCCGACGTCGATGACGAACTGGTCGGAGAGGCCGTCCACCCTGATGCTTTCGGTGCGCACGGTCGCGTTCTGCCGCAGCTCCTTGAGCTGCTTGCGGTCGGCCTTGGGTTTGCCGGTATCGGCCTGGTCCACGGTGATGCGCTTGACGCCGCGCATCTCGCGGGCGAACTGGGAAAAATCGTCGTCTTGCACGCGCACCTCCTCGAAGAGCCGCGCAGTGTAGCGGATCGCTCCGTTCCTACGGAAATCCGCTGCATTGCCTACAAGGCTCAGTCGCGGCGCTTCATCAGCCTCGGCGACAGGCTCAGGCCCTCGCTGCCACGGGCACGGCGGCGGGCGGCGCGCCAGAAAGTGACGCCCAGCCAGAGGCAGACCAGGCCGACCACCAACAGCACGGCGCCGGCGCCCGGCTCGATGTGCAATACGCCCACGGCGGGCTGGCGGCGGAGCAGGGCGGCGACGCCGGCCATGCCGGACAGGATGCCGAAGGTGGCGATTATCGCGGCGATCGCAGCGGCGAAGCGCCAGCGCCAGCGGCCCGGACGTTTCGGGCGCAGGCTGGGTGGGTCGAATTTTTCGGTCATCTTCATCCCGACTTCCTCATCTGTTGAACGAGGCTATGACCGGTGGGGATGGGTGGGGTTCCAACCCCAGGGTCGGGAAGCGCGGCGAACCCGCTGGGTGAGCGGGTTCACAGGCTTTCGCGCCTAAGCTGAGCCTAACCCCGGGCGCTTGTCGTTGCCGCCCGTCGGGACGAATGGCTTCAGACCAGCGCCTGCGCTTGTGCGACCACGGCAGCGAAGTTGTCGCCCAGGGCGGCGATTTCCGCGCGATGCAGGTCGCGGGCGGCGAGCACGCCACCTTCGGGAGTGGGGATGTCGCGGGTGGCGCAGGCAGCGTCCACCAGGGTGCAGCGGTAGCCGTAGTCCTTGGCGGCGCGGACGGTGGTGCTGATGCTGGAGTGGGTCATGAACCCGCAGACGATCAGGTCCAGGCGACCGCCGGCCTGCAGGCGGTCATGCAGGTCGGTGCCGGCGAAGGCGTTGGGCAGGCGCTTGTCCACCACCACCTCGCCCGGCAGCGGAGCCAGCTCCGGCAGGAAGCGGCCGCGCAGGCCCTGAGGATCGAGCAGGCCGCCGACCACGCCCAGGTGGTGCACATGGACGATCGGAGTTCCCATGGCCCGTGCCGCTTCCAGCAGCAGGCCGATCTGCGCCACCGCGGCGTCCAGGTCAGGCAGCGCCAGTACGCCGCTGCGGTACTCCTCCTGGGCATCGATGATCAACAGAGTGCTCTGGCGCAGGGTGGCCGGCGGATATCCGCGCCCACTGATCTGCAGCATGCTGAGCGGATGGGACATGTCTGGACTCCTGTAAATGCATGTTCACTCATTGTGGGCCGTAACGCGTCCGCTGTGAATCTTTGCGAACTCGCGCCAAAGTGGTATTGGCATTCTTCTCAGGAACCGCCCGGAGGCGCCCCAGAGCCCCCGCGTTCCGCTAGAATGCGCCCCTTTTTGCGAGCTGCGAGGACACACCGCCGTGACCGAATCCCGTTTGCTGACCCTGCGTGACCACATCCGCTGGGCCGTCAGCCGCTTCCACGCCGAGGAACTGTTCTTTGGCCACGGTACCGATAATGCCTGGGATGAAGCCCGCCAGCTTGTACTGGGCGCGCTGCACCTGCCCTGGGAAATGGCCGATGCCTACCTGGACTGCCGCCTCGAGGACGAGGAGCGCGAGTACCTGATGCACCTGCTGCGCCGACGCATCGAGGACCGCGTGCCCTGCGCCTACCTGCTGGGCGAAGCCTGGTTCTGCGGTATGCCCTTCGTGGTGGACGAGCGTGTGCTGGTGCCGCGCTCGCCCATCGCCGAACTGATCGAGCGCCGCTTCGAGCCCTGGCTGGCCGCCGACCCTGCACGCATCCTGGACCTGTGCACCGGCTCGGGCTGCATCGGCATTGCCTGCGCGAGCGCCTTCCCGGATTCCGAGGTGGTGCTGGGCGACCTGTCGTTCGACGCGCTGGAAGTGGCCAACATCAACATCGAGCGCCATGAGCTGGGCGAGCGTGTCTACACCGTGCAGGGCGATGGCTTCGAAGGCCTGCCGGGCCAGCGTTTCGACCTGATCGTGTCCAACCCGCCCTATGTCGACGCCGAAGACTTTGCCGACATGCCCGCCGAGTACCACCACGAGCCCGAGCTGGGACTGGCCTGCGGCAATGACGGCCTGGATCTGGTGCGGCGCATGCTGGCCGAGGCCGGGGACCACCTGACCGAGCGCGGCACGCTGGTGGTGGAAGTGGGCAACAGCCAGGTGCATGTGGCGGCGCTCTACCCGGAAGTGGACTTCACCTGGCTCGACTTCGAATACGGCGGCCATGGCGTCTTCCTGCTCTCGGCGCAGCAATGCCGCGAGCATCAGGCGTTGTTCAAGGCTCGGGTAAACGCCTGACGTCGAACCTGTAGGAGGCGTCCTTGCGAGGCGTTGGTGCGGGCTTCAGCCAATCGCGGACGGAGTCCGCTCCTACGCGAGGTCAGGCTTTGGGTAGGAGCAACTGTCTTTTTCTGAAAGTCCGTGCCCGTGTTTCCCTCTCCCTAACCCTCTCCCTGAAGGGAGAGGGTACTGTCCGACGCGCACAAATAACCCTGTGCTCATCGGCTGGCTCTGCCCTATCCGAGAGCGCCGAATGGTTCCCTCTCTCTTCGGAGCGGGGCGCGCAGCCAGGGCGGGGGGAGAGGGCATGCCCTCGCGTGATATTCCAGGTAGGAGCGGACTCCGTCCGCGATTGCTCGACGGCCCCTTCGACACATCAAAGGGGCACGTTCGTTTGAATGCCACGGATCAGTGCGTGGCGATCCAGATCAGCAGGCCAGCCTGGAACACGGCGAACACCGTCAGGCAGGCAATGGTGAAGCGCAGGCTGGTGTCGTCGCGGCGGAAGGTTTCGATGCGTAGCTCCAGCCGGCGGATCTCGTTGGCCTGGGTGGCGAGGTTCTGGTCGGCCTGCTCCAGCATGGAGCCAGCCTCCAGCAGCGGGACGATCTGGACTTTGTCCTTGTGCCAATCGTCATACAGCTCGCTGACCCGGCCGACGCTGTAGCGCGCCTTCAGTAGCCGCGAGTCCTCGTAGATCACGTCGAAACCCTGGGCGCGCAGGAAGTGGTCGCGACGCTGCCGGGCCTCTTCGCTGGGCACGTCCTTTATCGCCAGTGCGCCACCCTCGACGCGGTAGTGCGACCACTTCTTTTTCGCCCAGGCCACTCCCTGGGCCAGCAGAAAGCGCCCCAGGCCGCGGTTCTGCGGTTCGGTGGCGAAGCCTGCGTCGGCACCGAAGCGTACTTCCTTGTTGCGGTGGTCCGCCCAGACCTCCAGCAGGTTCTGCTCCTTGCGCAGCGCCTGGCCGGGCACCTGCACGGTCAGGCGCAGCAGGCTCTGCTCGCTGTTGTGGCGTTCCACCCGGCCGAGTTGCACGAAGCGCAGTGGTCGTGCGCCGGTGGTGCGGTCGGTGGGCAGCGGCGCCAGGCGCAGCAGGCGATAGTGTTCCGGCGCCAGCTCCGCCCACGGGTGCGGGCGGGCGGCGGCGCTCTCGTCGGCGGCGACGGTCTGTTCGGCTTCGGTCATGGGATCTACCTCGGGGCCTGGTGGGCGTGGCCAGGGCTCTCCCGTGGGTTATCGACGCACCGGTGGATTTCTTGAGACGTTCGCTCCAGATGTCGCCAGTGTGCCTCCGGGCAGGCTCTGCGCCTGCCGGATGAAAGTCGTGACGCGCTGTACCAGTTCGCGGGCCAGCGGCAGATTGGGGTTGTTGTAGGAGGCGAGTTGCTGCGGACCGCTGGTCGGAACGATGCGCAGGATGTGGTTCATCCCCGAAATCAGGTGGAAGTCGCTGTCGGGCTTGGCGCGCTTGAGTGCCTGCGCATCTTCGACACCAACCTGGATGTCGTTGGTGCCTTGCAGGATCAGCGTGGGCAGTTTGAGCTCGGCGAAGGCACGGGCCGGGTCCTGGCGGAACAGCGAGATCAGGTAGGGCTGCACGCTGGGGCGGAACAGCACGTTCAGCGGCTCCGGCACTCGCGGTTGCAGCTGCCCGGCTTGCAGGCCGTCGATCAGTTGCTCGGCCTGGGCCAGCAGGGGCGGGGGCAGGCGGCCCTGCAACTGTTCGCGCAGCACTTCGCCGATCGGGCGGGCGCTGCCGGACAGGGAAACCAGCGCTTCGGCGTGGCTTTTCGGGGCGGCGAGGCTGGCGATCAGTGCGCCTTCGCTGTGACCGATGAGAATCTGCCGACCGAAGCGCGGGTCGCGGGCCAGCTTGTCGCTCCAGGCCACCACATCGGCCACGTAGGCCTCGACGCTGAGCTCTTCCTCGCGCGGTGCCGCCGGCAGGCTGCGAGCGACGCCGCGTTTGTCGTAGCGCACACTGGCGATACCGTTTTCCGCCAGCGCCTCGGCCAGCTTGCGCAGGTAGGCGTTCTGCCCGCCCTCGGGGTTGTTGCCGTCGCGGTCGGTGGGGCCGGAGCCGGCGATCAGCAGGGCCACCGGCGGCAGGGGCTGCCTCTGGGAGGGCGGCGTTTGCGGCAGCAGCAGCGTGCCGCGCAGCACGCCGTGGCCGGTGTCCAGGTCATAGGGGCGTTGCAGGATGCTGGTGGGGGCGGCTTGGGCCAGCGTCGAGACGAACAGGAAGAAGAACAGGGCAATACGGCGCATCGGGGGCTTCGCGACGGGGCTGATGGCGCTTTGATCCTCAACCGGCGCGAAGGTTCGCAGGGCGGATTGACGCAGGTATACTGCTCGGCCTTTTCGATACCAGTCTTTTCGCGGAGCCTCGCATGTCCGGCAACACCTACGGCAAGCTGTTCACCGTCACCACCGCTGGCGAAAGCCACGGCCCGGCGCTGGTCGCCATCGTCGACGGCTGCCCGCCTGGCCTTGAGATTTCCCTGGAAGACCTGCAGCGCGACCTGGACCGCCGCAAGCCCGGCACCAGCCGCCACACCACCCAGCGCCAGGAAGCCGACGAGGTGGAAATCCTCTCCGGCGTGTTCGAGGGCAAGACCACGGGCACCCCGATTGGCCTGCTGATCCGCAACACCGACCAGAAGTCCAAGGACTACTCGGCAATCAAGGACCAATTCCGCCCGGCCCACGCCGACTACACCTACCACCACAAGTACGGTGTGCGTGACTACCGTGGCGGCGGCCGCTCCTCGGCGCGCGAGACCGCCATGCGTGTAGCCGCGGGCGCCATCGCCAAGAAAGTGCTGGCGGGCATGGGTATCAGTGTGCGCGGCTACATGAGCCAGCTCGGCCCGATCGAAATCCCCTTCAAGACCTGGGACAGCGTCGAAGACAATGCCTTCTTCAGCCCCGACCCGGACAAGGTGCCGGAGCTGGAGGCCTACATGGACCAGCTGCGCCGTGACCAGGATTCGGTCGGCGCGAAGATCACCGTGGTCGCCGAAGGCGTACCGCCGGGCCTGGGCGAGCCGATCTTCGACCGCCTGGACGCCGAACTGGCTCACGCGCTGATGAGCATCAACGCGGTGAAGGGCGTGGAAATCGGCGCCGGCTTTGCCAGCGTCGCCCAGCGCGGCACCGAGCACCGCGATGAGCTGACCCCGGAAGGCTTCCTGTCGAACAATGCCGGGGGCATCCTCGGCGGCATCTCCTCCGGCCAGCCGATCATTGCCCACCTGGCGCTCAAGCCGACCTCCAGCATCACCACCCCCGGCCGTTCCATCGACGTGAACGGCAACCCGGTGGAGGTGATCACCAAGGGTCGCCATGACCCGTGCGTGGGCATCCGCGCGACCCCCATCGCCGAGGCGATGATGGCCATCGTGCTGCTCGACCACCTGCTGCGCAATCGTGCGCAGAACGCCGACGTGAAGGTCGGCACTCCGGTTCTCGGCCAGCTTTGATTGACGTGATACCCCCGCGAGCCGCTTGGTTCGCGGGGGTATTGGCGCGCCGCCGATGACTCAGGTCCCCTACTGGCGGCTGTCCAGTTTCTACTTCTTCTACTTCTGCCTGCTGGGCGGGACGGCGCCGTTCCTCGCGCTGTATTTCCACCACCTGGGCTTCTCCAGCGCGCGTATCGGCGAGCTGGTCGCCATCCCCATGCTGATGCGCTGCGTGGCGCCAAACCTGTGGGGCTGGCTGGGTGACCGCAGCGGCCAGCGGTTGGCCATCGTGCGCTTTGGCGCGGTGTGCACGGCGCTGTGTTTCGCCGGCATCTTCCTCGGCCATAGCTATGCGTGGCTGGCGTTGATCATGGCCGGGCACGCGTTCTTCTGGCATGCCGTGCTGCCGCAGTTCGAGGTGATCACACTGGCGCACCTGAGCGGGCGCACCGAGAGCTACAGCCGTATCCGCCTGTGGGGCTCCATCGGCTTTATCTGCACCGTGGTCGGCCTGGGCTGGCTGTTCGAGTTCGCCAGCCTGGACGCCTACCCGCTGGCGTTGCTGGCGATCATGCTCGGCATCGTCGGCGCCAGCTGGTGGGTGCCTAACGCCCAGCCGCCGGTGCGGCTGGACGAAGCCAGTGCCGGCGGCTTCCGCCAGCAATTGCTCAGGCCCGGCGTGCTCGCGTTTTACCTCTGCGTGTGCCTGATGCAACTGTCCCACGGCCCGTATTACACCTTCCTGACCCTGCACCTGGAAGCGCTCGGCTACGCCCGTGGGCTGATCGGCCAGCTCTGGGCGCTGGGCGTGGTGGCCGAGGTGCTGCTGTTTCTGGTCATGCCGCGCCTGCTCAAGCGCTTCTCCCTGCGCCAGGTGCTGGTGGCGAGCTTCCTGCTGGCGGCCTTGCGCTGGCTGCTGCTGGGTACGCTGGCCGGGCACCTGCTGGTGTTGCTGTTTGCCCAGTTGCTGCACGCGGCGACCTTCGGCAGCTTCCACGCTGCCGCTATCCATTTCGTCCAGCGCAGCTTCCAGGCGCGCCAGCAGGGCCAGGGCCAGGCGCTCTACGCCGCGTTGGCGGGCACCGGCGGCGCGCTGGGCGCGCTTTACTCCGGCTACAGCTGGGGTAGCCTTGGACCGGCCTGGACCTTCGCCATCGCGAGCGTCGCCGCGTTGGCCGCCGCTTTCATCATCTGGACCCGTCTGAACGAGGACCCGCATGAACGACACCCGTGAACAGCTGACCCGGCAGATCATCGACGCCGGCCGCTTCCTCTATGACCGCGGCTGGTCGCCGGCCACCAGCAGCAACTATTCCACGCGCCTGGCCGCCGACCGCGCGCTGCTCACCGTTTCAGGCAAGCACAAGGGCCAGCTCGGCGAGGACGACGTGCTGGAAACCGACCTGGCCGGCAACAGCCTGGAGTCGGGCAAGAAGCCTTCGGCGGAAACCCTGCTGCACACCCAGCTCTATGCGTGGCGCCCGGAGATCGGCGCGGTGCTGCATACCCACTCGGTCAACGCCACCGTGTTGTCGCGCCTGACCCTCGGCGACCGCCTGGAGCTGGAAGACTACGAGTTGCAGAAGGCCTTCGCGGGTGTCAGCACCCATGAGGGGCGCGTGACCGTGCCGATCTTCGACAACGACCAGGACATCGCCCGCCTGGCCGCCAAGGTACAGCCCTGGCTCGATGCGCATCCGGACTGCCCCGGTTACCTGATCCGCGGCCACGGCCTGTACACTTGGGGGCCGCGCATGGCCGATGCCCTGCGCCAGATCGAAGCCTTTGAATTCCTCTTCGAATGCGAGCTGAAAGTGTTGAGCCTTCGCGGCGGCGCGCGCTGAGCGAATCCGATCCGCTTTTGCGATAAGGCCCAGAAGGATAACGACCATGAGCAGCCTGACCGTCTACCACGAATCCAATCCCGAGCAGCCACTGAAACTGCTGACCCACGCCGAGGACATCGCTTCCACCCTGGGCGAGTTGGGCGTGCGCTTCCAACGCTGGGCGGCCAACGCCCCCATCGTCCCCGGCGCGAGCCAGGAAGCAGTGATCGCCGCCTACCAGCACGAGATTCGCCGCCTGCAGGAAGAGGAGGGCTACGTCACCGTCGACGTGGTCAGCCTCACCGCCGACCACCCGCAGAAGGATGAGCTGCGCGCCAAGTTCCTCGACGAGCACCGCCACGGCGAGGACGAAGTACGCTTCTTCGTCGCTGGCCGTGGGCTGTTCACCCTGCACATCGAAGATCACGTCTACGCCGTGCAGTGCGAGAAGAACGACCTGATCTCGGTGCCCGCCGGCACTCGACACTGGTTCGACATGGGCGAGCGCCCGCACTTCGTCGCCATCCGCCTGTTCAACAACGCCGAGGGCTGGGTTGCGAAGTTCACCGGTGACGAGATCGCCAAGCGGTTCCCGTTGCTGGAAGACTGAAACGCAGTCGCCAGGGCATTCGTTGCTCTTCGTAGGAGCGAGCTTGCTCGCGAACGAGCTCCGCTGCGGACTTGGTTCGCGAGCAAGCTCGCTCCTGCAGTCACATTCCCGCCTGCGCCTGGGGCAGGCCTTTGGAGTTTCCATGCCCATCAAAGCCATCCTCACCGACATCGAAGGCACTACCAGCGCGGTCAGCTTCGTCTTCGACGTGCTCTTCCCCTATGCTGCCGCGCACCTGCCTGACTACGTGCGTGAGCACGCCGCCGAGCCCGCAGTCGCCGAACAACTGGCCGCTGTACGCGCCGACAGCGGCGAAGCGAACGCCGACACCGAACGCTGCATCGAAATCCTCCTCGGCTGGATTGCCGAAGACCGCAAGGCCACGCCGCTCAAGGCGCTGCAAGGCATGGTCTGGGAACAGGGCTACCGCGCCGGGCAGCTCAAGGGCCACGTCTACCCGGACGCCGTCGACGCGCTGCGCCATTGGCACGCCGAGGGCTACCAGCTGTACGTCTATTCCTCCGGCTCGATCCAGGCGCAGAAGCTGATCTTCGGCTGTTCCGAGGCGGGCGACCTGTCGCCGCTGTTCTCCGGCTACTTCGACACCACCTGCGGGCCCAAGCGCGAGGCCGCGTCCTACCAGCGCATCGCCGCCGCCATCGGCCTGCCGGGCGAGGAGATCCTCTTCCTTTCCGATGTGGTGCAGGAGCTGGACGCCGCGCAGCAAGCCGGCTTGCAGACCATCGGCCTGGCCCGTGAGGGCGGCGTGCTGGAAGGCCACGACAGCGTGGCCAGCTTTGCGGTGATCGATCCTGCGCGGGTGTGAGCCGATGCCCGTGCTGTTGCGGCGCGGGCAGCTATGATGATCAGGCCGACATTCTCATAGAGGGATCTTTCATATGGGTTCGACCCTGGGTGGCCTGATCAGCCTGATTATCTTTGCCCTGGATATCTGGGCAATCATCAATATCGCAAGAAGCGGTGCCGACATACCGAAGAAGGTCATCTGGATTCTGGTGGTGGCGATACTGCCGGTGCTGGGGCTGATCATCTGGGCCGTTGCCGGGCCGCGGGGGAATGTGAAGGGCTAGCGCTCCCTGGCGGAGCCGGCCTTGCTGGCGATCCGCCGGCAAGGCCGGCGCTGTTGAAGCGGTGTTTCAGGGGCACGAACCAGGCGTCCCCCCACGAAGGGCCATTCTTGGCCCATCGCAGCTCTCGCGGCATCCATGCCGCTCAACCCCTGAAACTCCGCTTCAACGAGGCCTCCTGAACGGGGCGGTTCGGAGTGCGCGGGTGTTTCTCTGGAATTCTTTCTGAGCCAGTGTAAGCGCGCGGCGGTTTTGGCATTGCCTTGCGGGACTCTTGGCATAGGGCGCCAGCTGGTGGCGCCCTAAGTTCTTGCGGGATATTTGGCACGCCGCCTGCTGCTTCGCAGCTCGGCCTAGGTCAGGCCCCGTCAGGTAACAGCTGGCTGCATCTGAGTGGCGATCACCGTACCGTCGAAATACCGGATGATCCGAAACACGTTTACCCCACTCGGGACACTGAACGTGACCGAGTTGTCACCATTCTCCGTCGGCGTGCCCGCCGACTCCGGCAGCAGGTAGACCTCGTGGGTGTTCACCGAATAATCCACCCCCGGCACGATCTTCAAGGTCTTCGCGCTAGAGCCGCCTATCACCACTAGCAGCAGTTCGTAGACGTTATCTTCTGCTGCCATGCCGCGCAGATTGATGGTGTAAGTGGTGTAGCTCCCAGACATGCGGAAGACGACAACTCGCCGGCCTGCCGGCCAGTTCAGAACGCTCTGGCCGCCCACCATGAAGTCATCGTCATTGATGGTCACGGCGTACTCAATGCCATTGCTCCCGCCACCACCGCCAGCAGGCGTGCCCTTGAAGATGGGCTCGCCCCAGTCAGCGGCCGAGGCGGTGCCGGTGGACAGGTAGCTCTTTTTGTTCGTCGTATCGACGTACTGCGCGCCTACGCTGGGCGGGGCGCTGGTAGGCGCCCCCGCGCCAGTTACCAGCGCGCTGGTGCCGGTAACAATCGGGAGCCAGTCGGAGGCCGAGGCGGTGCCCACCGCCACGTAGGTACGTTTGGCCTCCGTGTCGACGTAGTGCGCTCCTACTACAGGGGGCGCCGCTGCGGGCGCACTGGTGCCGGTCACGATGGGAAAGGCCCCGGTCTGTAGCGGCTGCCCCCAATCTCCCGCAGCCGTGGTGCCCGTGGCGACATAGGTTCTCTTGCTTGTGGTGTCGACGTAGTGAGCGCCGATGCTGGGAGGTGCGTCTGCGGGCGCCCCAGCGCCAGTGACGATATGTTGTACGTTTGCCATGGTCATACCCCTTTCAGATAGTTTCCTTGTTCATCGGTCAAGCGGTTGCCGCCCTGGTCGGTCAGCAAGTCTTCCGGCTCGGGCTCTCCACCCTCTAGCGCTGAAACGCGCTGCTGCAGCTCAAGCACCTGGGCGGCTAGCGCGTCGACCTGCGCGGCCTTTGCCACCAGGCCGGCGACTGTTCCCGCAGTGGGGCCGCATAGCACCCAGTCCCCGGCCACGAATGCCCCGGCCTGGGTGCTCTCCTGCTGTCGCACCAGGGCGATGCCGCCGCCCGGTGCTGCGGTCGCCTTCACGATCTCCACCCGCGTGCGCTCGCGGATGTCCAGGGAGTCCGCCAGGGTCAGCAGGTAGAAGTCTTCCGCCGCCATCGGAAGGCGGGCCGCATCGGCGGCCGCGATGGGCAGCGTGCCTCCAGCTGGAGCCAGTGGGCCGGTCAGCTGGATGAAGTAGTCGTTTACGAATCTCTGCATGGGATTACCTACGCGAAGTTGACGGGCAGCTGCTCACCTACTGCCACCTCGCCCGTGATCGGGTTCCAGCTGCCATAGAGCGGCGAGCTGCCGGAGACAAGGAAGGTGCGAGGATCGACCCCAGAGGGGTGCGCAGTGGGGCCGTAGAGCTGCTGATTGCCGGTCCCCGCCCCGGTGGTGAGCAGGCATATCAGGTGGTTGCTGTAGACCCACGGCCGAGCGCTGAGACCGCGCTTCCCGTCGAAACTGCCGACAGCCAGGCTCAGCATCGCCCTGGTGTTGGTGGCCCGGTCTTCGGGATTAAGCGGTAGCTCGAAGAGCATGTGCGGTGCGATCCGGCTGCCAAAGGGCTGGAAGCCCAACAACTGGCCGATGGCATCGGAGACGCTGGTATCCCAGGTCTCGCCGTTCAGCTCCAGGCGGTACGTCGAGCGCCCCTCATACGGAACGAGCGAAATATCGCTGGCTTGACCAGTGCCCTCATTCCGCCGCTCAACGTGGTAGTGAATCGTTGCGCTGTCGAAGGGCTCACCGTCGACGAGGAGCGATACTTCGTAGTGCTCGTCGTAGGTGTTGGTGATCAGCGTGTGCCAGTCGTAGAGCCCAGCAGATGAAGAGGTCGACTCAAAGACGCATTCGGTATGGCTGGCGTTTGGGCCGTAGTGCTGCCGGGTCTGCGCGGGCGTCACTGCGGTGGCGCTGCCGGTGTGGGAGTTCTGCTCATCCAGGGTGTAATCGGCCTGCAGCTCGATCTTCCCGATGTCACCGTTAGGCTTGAACCAGAAGGCAAGCGGGAAGCGGATGCTGCAGGAGCGCGTGCCCTCCCAGTACCCGAACTCATTGACCGGCAGACCTTCGGTCACTGGCACAAGCACGATGCTGTAAGCGTCAGTGGATCGCACAAAGTCCTTTGGACAGGAACCGGAATCAGGCTCCCATCGTTCGCTTATCGTGGGCTCCGCTCCCCATCTCTTACGCACCGCTCCCCAGTTATTGGATGCGCTGTAATCACCGGCATCAGGCGCGCTCAGCACTTCAAGCCGCGCGCTGAACTCATCGCCTGGCTGGCCAGAGCCGGCGATGCGCAAGATCAGAGCGCCATTCCCTGCGGCTGGCAGCTCACTGCTACCCGCGATGAACAGCCCACGGCCGCCGCTGGCGTCGACATCCCAAAGCACGTTTGCTTCCTCGATCCAGGTGTCTGCAGGACTGATCCCGACCAGCTCGACAGGCACCTGGACGGACTGCGGGTCCCAGGAGTCGGTGGACTTGCGAAGGCGCAGCTCACCAAAGCGGGTGAGTGTCAAAGGCTGGGCCAAGGTACCGCCGTTGATCGCGAATGCCGGGGCCTGGACCTTCCAGACGTTGCCAGGCGCCGCTGCGTACAACCATTGGCACGACCTTGCAGGCTGTACGCCGTGCAGCAGTACCTGCCCACCGCTAGGCGTGACAATCACCTCGTTTCGCCAGGTCCATCCGCGTGCCGCGTCCTGCACTGCCTCTTCGAGGGAGCGCTCGATAGGCGCGACATTTGGCACTTTCAGCCGCCAGGACCAGCCCGGAGCCCCGCTTGCGCCATAGCCTGCGCGGGTGGCGCCATTCGGCAGTCGCAAGGTGCTGCCCGTGATCTTGCCGTGCCAGGGGCAGCCCCAGGCGCTGACCTTGGTCAGTTGCTCAATCATCGGAGGGCTCCAGGTAGCGGAACTGCGCCTCGGCGTTGTTGGCGTCTTCGAAGGTGACGCTCTTGATGGGCTTCAGCTCCATGACGTAAACGCCATCGGAGCTGTACAGGTACTGGGTATCCCACGTCTCGCGGCTGGTCTCGGTCAGGGGGCTGGCAATGCCTCCCCCGGTCGATGCGGCGGCGGGCTCCTGGTAGTCAGCTCGGCCCCGCTGCGCCGCGAGCGCGCCCCGTGGTTCCAGTGTTTTCAGCTGCCGGCTCTGTGTGGTGTTGCCGCCAGTGAGGGCGCGCAGGTCCGCGACAATCGAGGCGCTGCGTGTGCTGTTGTCTGCCATGTGTCAAAGCTCCAGCAAATCGTCAGGTATGCCGACGCGATAGATGACGGAGACGGGTACCTCGCGCTCGTCGCGCAGGCCGGAGTCAATCTCCGGCGCGGTGAGCGTCATACGGCGGGGGAACTCTTCCAGGTTCGGGTTGATATCGTCGTCGCGGTCGTCGTAGTTCCCCGCGAATCCGTCCAGGGCGTCGTCGTAGATCGGGCTTTCGTTGCGTAGGCCCAGCTGGGTGGCCAGTGGGTCGTGGACGAAATCAGCCTGGGCGACGTCGACGGCCGGCTTAGCCGGTGGCGTCAAAGGATCGGAGGCACCGCCGCCCCGCATCACGGCGATGGCCAGGGTGGTGATGGCGGTGCCGGCGTCGAAGTCGTACTCATCTACGATGCGACGGCACTTGCCGCGCACCTTCACCTGGTCGCGTAGTTCAAGGGTGTGCACCAGGTCGCAGCCGATGCCCATCGGCGTTGGTACTTGCCAGCTCACGGTGGTGCCGCGATGTGCGCCAATGACCGAGACGGCCGCGCGCTGCAGGGTGCAGAGGAAGGCGGCCTCGCGGCGCTCGTCGCTCACCAGGTCGACGGCGCCTGGCTCGCCTGCATCGAAGTCGTCGCTCTCCCAGGACTCGCTACGGCTGTCCTCGATCTCAAAGGCGGCGCTCTGGCGGTTCAGGACCTGGACCTCGCTGGCACCCTCAAGCCCGACCTGGGTACCCATGAGGATCGCGTAGCGCTCAGTGATCGACTGCGACCAGCGACGGCCACCTGTCCAGGTCGCGCCTAGCACCAGGTTGGGATACCTGTTGGTCCAGCCCTGGCCAGTGCCGCAGGGGTCGCCATTGGATGGCGGTAGCCTGTTGTACTCCGCGTCGGCCAGCAGCTTCATTCCCGCGCTGGAGGTCGCCTGCTCGATCATGTCGACGTCGGGCAGGTCAGTGGACTGCGGCCGCCAATGACAGAAGCCGCCCACGCCACCAAGCCCGCCCGTGCCGGGGTGCTCCCATGAGTAGTGGTCGTGACGCTCCCACAGCCGGCTGTATCGGTAATCGACGTTCAGCTCAATGCGGTTGGTGGCGCTCTGTGCCTGGGCCAGTTCGACGTTTACGGTCTGGTAAAGGGTGCTGCCCTCGGCGAAGACGAACGCCGGGGCCTGGGAGTACCAGGAGGTCACGCGGATCACGCCATCGGCGCTGACGTCCAGGGCCGCTGGCACAGTGCTCAGTCGCTCGGTGGTGTAGTCGAAGCGGCTACGTCCCTCCACGGCCTCAAAGACGTCGGGCGACCAGGAACCGCCCACCAGGGCGTCGATCTCTGCCACCTGCATTTGCTCGATGCGCTGCTGCAGCTTGTCGCTGCAGGTGATCTCCATCACCCGGTTGACCGCATCCCAGCGTGGCTCAACGGCAACGCCGGTATATCGGCGGGCCGAGGTCGTGGCGCCGCCTGTCTCGCTGATGAAGTCGACCACGACGGCATCGCCGCCCAGGTCTGTCGGCACCGAGGCACCTGGCGGGTAGTACAGCGTGAAGGTGGCAACACCCGCCGCCCCTTCCTCACGGTCAATCTGCATGCGTCCTGTCAGGTTCGCAGCTACCTGGGCGCCGCCGATCAGCACCGATACCCACCAGCGGAACGCATAGCCGGCTGCTGGCACGCCCAGGCCTGGCGGCTCAGGTGGCTGGATGACAACGGGCTCACCTGGTGCCTGGCCAAGCACCAGAGCCCCGTTGAACGTGACCGAGTTGAACGGTGCGCCGAACATCAGATTTCCTCCGCGCTCAGCGACCAGTCATAGAGCCCGCTGGCCTCGTCGAACTCGTAAGTCAGACCAGGTGTGAACACCACCAGGCGCGGCAGCCAGAACACTCGGTAGGCGGTAGCCCCGGCGACGGCCTGCAGCTCGGCGCTGTCACCGTTCATGAGGACAGCCACGTCCAGCCATTGGCCGCCAGCGAACGCCCATCCCCAGGGCGCCACGTCAGGGCGACGTTGCGCGGCTGGCGGGAGGACGAATTGCCGGCCTGTGCCAATCATCGCGCGAGGGGCAACGCACAGCAGCTCCAGGGGCTGGCTGACATCGAGGGCGAACAGGCCGGGGTCAAGGTTGCCGGTCCCACTGGCGCTGGTTGCGGTCTTGCCCCAGTTGGTCATCTTGATCCCGGTCCCGCCATTCAGGCGCAGCGCGGTGCTGCCGCCGATGGGCTCGTAGCTCTGGCGAATCGGACCGGCGCCCGCGTGCTGGATGATCGACAGTCCGCCCAGGACCAGAGGCGTTGGCATGTTGCTCATATCAGCCCCTCCCAAACTTGATGCGGGCCTTGCGCAGGTCCTGGTCGAATCGCTGGACCTCAGAAGGCGAACCTTCCAGGGCGTAGGAACCACCCCACGGCACGGCGAGGTTGAGCGGCTGACGCTCGCCGCTTCGTTCCATGGCTGGGAGGTTGGGGATGTAGGGCACCAGATCGGCCCGACCTGGCAGCTCACCCGTTCGGTTCATGTGCTCCAGGTTCATCGCCCCCAGGCGCTGCGCTGCCCGAGCCTGCAGCATGTATTCCCCACGCGAGGCATTCACCCGAATGCTGTCGCTGGTGTAACTACCAGGACCATCGATCCAGCCGCCTGCCGCGCGGTTCACGCTACCGTCAGCTCCGTCGATGACTTTGCCGGCGCTCTTCTCACTGCTGGCGACACCGGGGTCCACCCCGACGTAGTTGATCGGGATGACCATGTACTTCTTCAGTCGGTCGGCCAGGGCCAGCGCCTGGGACTCCAGCTCCTGGATGCTCTTCTCGTCTCCGCTGAACTCAATGTTCACGCGCTTCATCGCCTCAGCCTTGGCGATGATTTCGTCCATGTCTGCCTTGATGACCGCGAGCCTGGCTTTCTCATTGCCCTCAATGTTTGTGGCGGCCTGGTTGGCGATGGTGCCCAGCTCGTCGGCGATGCCTTCCAGCCCATAGCCGTTCTCGCCCGCGTCCTTCAGCTCGCGCAGCACCTTGGCCGCCTCGCGTGCTTGGCGCAGCGCGTCATCGTTGCGCCCCTTCTGCAGCGACTGGCGGGCACCGGCCTGCAGGCGGTACACATCCGACAGCGAGGCCTGACCCTGGGGCGCCGCGCGCATATCCTTGGCCAGGTCGGTGAACTCTTTGGCCACCGTCTCGCGCTGTTTCTTCGCAGTCTCCAGGCGCTTGTTGGCCGCGTCGTACATGCGCATTTCAGTCGCTAGCGCGGTCTGGAGCTTGGCCAGGTTGTCAGCCCTGATCTTGTTCATGTTGTCGTTGTGCCGCTTCTCGCCCGCTTCCTGGGCCTCGGCTGCTGCAGCCTGGTCAGCGCTCATCTGCTGCAGCGCCTCGCGGTACTCGCGGGCACGCTTGGCTGCTGCCAGTGCCTCGTTGCTGACCGGGGCCGTAGGGCCGTCGCGCTTCATGTCGTTGCGACTGGTTAGCTCCGCTTGCTTGCGGTAGTGCTCTTCCGCCAGGCGCAGCGACTCGGCGTAGGCCTTGCGCTGCTCATCGTCCATCCGGGCGAGTGCCTGCGTTGGCTGGATCACCACATCGCCGTACTTGGCCGTTGCCGTGATGGTGTCGTTCAGCGCCTTCTCGTAGTCCAGCTGGCTCTTGGTGAGTTCCTGGTTCTGTTTGTGGAGGTTGTACAGCTCCAGGAGATTGCTGCCGGTCCAGGCGACTAGACCCAGAGCTAGGGAGCCCTTTGCCACAGATGCCCAGCCGGCGACGGTTTTCAGCGAGGCGACCAGGGTGCCGAGCTGACCGACGAGGGAGGAGATACCAGGACCTGCACCAGGCAGAGCAGTGAGAGCCGCCTTGAGCATGATGAGCGGGTCTTTCATAGCAGTCGCGACTTTTGCGCCAGCGAACAACGCGACCCCTACAAGGCCAAGGCTTAGGATCGTCACTTGCATTGACTTTGGTAGCTCACCAAATAGCGCGAGAATCTTCGTGCCAAAGTCCAGAACTGGAGCGAATGCCTCAGCAGCCTCGCCGAGCTGCAACTTGAACTCCCGCCAAGAGGCATTGAACCGATCCAGCTCAGCCTGAGGCGTGTCGGCCATTTTGGCGTAGGCCGATTCCATCGAGCCGCCAGCCTCGCCCATTGCCGTCACTTCGGCGCGCATTTCCCTGATGTATTGCGTGAGGCTCAGCACTGCGGTGCGTGCCTCTACGTCCGGGATGATCTGCCGCATTGCATCCAGGCCGAGTTTCCGAGACGCGATGTCTTCCAGGGTGGCGGTGAGCCCCTTCCAGGAGATGCCCATTTCAGCCAGTTTCTTCTGCGCGTCCGGTGTCGGCGCGGCGAGGGCGTTGATGGCACCCTTCAAGGCCGTCGTGGCCTGGGGCGTCTTGATCCCCGCAATGGTCATCCGAGCGATTGCTGCCGCGACTTCATCGAAGCCAACGCCTGCGGCTTTGGCCGTGGGCAGCACATCACCAATGAACTGGGCCAGCTCGGGGAAGGTGGTCACGCCATCCTTGACCGCCAGGAACATTTGGTCGTAGCGGAGCCCAAGGTTCTCGATGCCCTCACCGTAGGCGTTGACGATGGCGAGACCACCCGCCGCAGCGGTGCCAGTCTCGGTCATCCCTGCAATGGCCGCCTTGATGGACAGTTCCAGGACCTTGATGCCGTTGTCCTCGGAGACACCAGACGACAGGATGTCGTTGAGCGCCTCGGCCGACTCGGTGGCATCGCGACCATAGGCGACAGCCAGATCCCGCACGTCCTTGGACATTTCCTTAAGTTGGGGGCGTGTCAGGTTGGTGATGGAATCGACCGCAGCCATTGCCTGGGCGAACTTGGCGTAGAACTCCAGGAGCTGCTTTCCGCCGTAGATCAAGGCGCCGAGTCCTGCCACAGCCAGACCGGCCTCGATCTGCACCTGGCGCAGCGAACCTGCCCAGCCAGTAGTCTGCTGGGTCAGCTGTTCGGTTCGTTGCTGCAGGTTGATCTGCGCTTGGGCCAGTTCAACCGTGGACAGTTGCCCATCGCGCTGCAGGAGCGCGTACTGCTGCCGGAGTTTCTCAATCTCGGCACGCACCTCGCGATGGGGGCGCACTCCGAGGGCCTGCCGTGCGCCAGCAATCCGCGCCTGCTGGTCGGCCGCAGCGCTGGCTTGTGCCAAATCTTCCGATAGGCGCTTCTGCTCGTTGCTCAGATAGTTGGTGTCGACACCTGCAGACTTGAGCGAGGCGGACAGCTGGGCGAGCTGCGACTTCTGACCGCTGATCGCTTGCTCAAGCGTTTTGGCCTCAGTCGTGGCGGCGCGATAGGCCATCTGCTGGGCTTTGGTGGGCTTCTCGGAGGCGATCAGCTCGTTAGCCAGGTCGCGGACGCGATCCCTCACGTCATTGAGCTGCTTGCTGTTCTCGACTAGGCTCGCCTGTAAATCGCGCACGGACGCGATCTGATTCAGTGGGCGCCGCAGCTGCTCCACTAGGGCCGAATAGCCGGCCTTGAACTGCTGCAGTTCGTTGCGGCCCTGACTGGCATCGACACTTAATGAGAGACGGACATCAGTCATGAAGGTTTACCACCTAGTAATTCCGATTGCAGTCGTAGCCTGCTTTTCTCCCAAGGCCGCAACTTGGATAGTGGCGATTGGGTTCATAGTGCTCATGTCGCTAGTGATCATGGGAGTGTTGGTCTCCCCACTAGTCCCCAAGGAGAAGGCGAAGAAGGAGGACTAGCTTCCTGCCTTCATCCGCTCTGCCGCTTCAATTGCCTCGTCTACAGCTGACTGCCACGTTCCCCAGGGGTAATCCCACACCCCTGTATGCCCCTGGCGAATCAGGGCACTAGCGTTTCTTTCGAGCCTTCGGAGAGCTTCCCGAGGACTTGTTTCCCCACCTCCACGATTCGCTCGCGCAGGACGAAAAAATCCGTGTTCACCTCGCGGGTGGCTTCGAACACCTTGCGCAGCTGGCTGGGCGCCAGGTCATCCAGCTGATCGACATCGAGGTCAGTCATAAGGGCCAGCTCGGTGAGGCTGATCTCCGGCAGGAGCGTGCTGCTGATCACGTCACTGCTGTCGCCCTCGGCCATCATCTTGAGAAGGTGGCGAATCTCACCCACCGTCAGCTCGCGCACTTCCACGCTGATCTCGCCCAGGGGAATGGTCTTTGTTAGGGCCATGCTCATATTCGGGAACTCCAGGAGCCGGCCCCTTGCGGGGCCGGGAGGGTGGAAGGCTTACAGCCAGTCGATGCGGTAGAAGGGCGACTCGCCCACCGGGCGGGTGGTGTCGGCGAGCACTTCGCCCTTGGAGAGCAGCTTGCCGGGGTTCTCGGCGTCGATCAGTGCCAGCTCTTCTGCAGGCGGCGCCTTCCAGCGCCAGATCGTCACGACCACGGGGCGACCGCTGTCGGCTTCGTTGAGGCCGTCCAGGACCAGCTTGTACTCGGCGCCGGCCTCCACGATGGGTTCGATGCGGATCGCCTTGGTGCTGGTGTAGGCGATGGTTGCCGGGGTCGGCTCGGTGATCGCGGTGCTCTCTGCCTTGACGCGGAAGCCTGCGGCCGACACCTCGACTTCGGTGTTGGGCACCGGAGTACTGCCCTGGGTCTTGGTGATGACCAGGCTTTTGGGGCCGGGGAAGTCAGTCAGGACCAGGCTGCCCGGAATCAGGACGACGGCCTCGCCGGTAACGGTTTCCGGCTCCAGCTCGATGACCTTGCCCTGAGTGACCATGGCCTGGTTCTCTTCGGACCACTCCTGCATTTGCACGGTCAGGTCGACACCCTCAGGGGTATCGAGCTTGGCCAGGTTGCCGCCACCCACGCGGCGATGCTGTTTCCAGGTGATCGAGCTGGTGCGGTGCGCGATCTTGAATTGCTCGACGTCGCCCAGATCGCGCATCGGTGCGTTCTCGATGCCCAGGCGCTGGGCAGAGACGATGCCAATGCCCTTGAATACCTTGACTCCTGCCATGGGTTACTCCCCCTTCACTCGTTCGCCGACCTTGAAGTGCTCTTCGATCAGCTTTGCGTCGGCCTCGGTCACGGTGATAACCGCGTCCTTGGGGTGCTTGGTGCCGGCATGACGGTGCCCATTGTCGTGGGTGATCTTCACCTTCACGTCGGCCGGTTTGGTTTCCCCTGCCGAGGCGGGGGCCTTTTCTACTTTCATGTGTCCTCCTATCGGACTCGGGGGTGTTGAAACTTCACAGGCCAGGCCAGTACCCAGGCGGCGCAGTTGCGGCCTTCCAGCGCGGCGTTGTAGAGGTTCGCTGCACGCACATCCTTGGCGTCGATGCTGTCCACCAGTTCCAGGTCGTGCTTGGTTCCAGGGAGTGCCGCCTGCAGGGGAGTCAGTACGCGCAGCACGTTGCTGGCCCTGGTCCCTGCCTTGCCTTGGTCGCCGGCCAGGCCGACGACAACCACAAGGGCGGTGGCCACCAGCTTCCCTTGGCCGGTCAATGTGAACTTGAGCCCCTCCAGGGCAATGCGGCAGGCCATGGTCCGCGTCGCGTAGCGCTCCAGTTCGGCGGCCACGAATCGACCGCCGTGCAGTTGCGTCTCGACCGTCAGGCCGCTGGCTGAGAAAACGCTCTCAGCCCAAACCTTGATGCCATCCAGCACCTGGTCGGCTGTTAACTCACTCATCTGCCAGTTCCTCCAGGTAGTCCTCGATCAGGCCGACCACGTCGTCCAGGTCCACGCCCTCCAGGCCGAGGTATTCCCTTTGCGGAATACCGCGATCCTCGTCGCCGTACTGGTGAGTGGCGGCATAGACCAGGGGACTGCCGACCAGAACGCTGTCGCCCATGGTCTGAAACGTCATGCTGTTCACCAGGTGGTTCTCGCCCTGGAGCAGGCTTTGCCCGCTGTGCCGCGTTTCGGCGTACTCAGCGGACCACTCCGGCCAGGCCTGGCCCGATGGGCTGGCCTTGTCCACGGCGATCCGGCGCTGGGTCTGGCTGACGACCTCGGCGCCAATGCCCTCCAGGAGCGGCAGGATGTCCAGCGCGGCCAGGCGGTCGATCCGCCGTGCAAGGCGCTGATCCTCCAGGAGGTTGACGCTGATCGAGGCGCCGCTCACAGCAGCTTCCCGAATCGCTTGGGCTCGGCCTCGAAGTAGGCAAAGCCGCTGCTTTCCTGATCAGGCGGCGTGGCCAAGCCTAGAGAGGCCTTGCCCTCGGCGACCCGGCGCAGGTAGCCCACCGCGTCCTCGTAGCGCTTGCGCTTCTCGTCAGTGCTGCTGGCGCCGTCCGACGACATCCGATACATGGCGATGTCGCAGCACGGCTGGATAAGGGTGGCCGGCTGCTCCGCCAGCGGTAGCCGGTGCAGCACGCCCACATAAGCGTCGATTTCGGCGCTGGCACCAGCCAGCGCCTCATCGACCACAACGTCATCGAGCACGCCGTCCTGGTCGTCATCAGCGACGACCAGGAGGGCATCCATGCCCCAGCGTTTGATCAGCTCTTCGCGGGTGGCGTAGGGCATGACCGTTACTCCTGACCGCCTTCGCTGCCTTCACCTTCCGCAGGTTTCGCGGAAGAGTTGGCATCGTCGACTGACTGCCCTTCCTGGGCAGCCTCAGTGCCTTCCTTGGCGGGTGCCTTGGCACCGCCCTTGCCGCGCGCACTTACCTTGGCATTCCCTTTTTTGGCCGGCGTTTTCTGCGCAGCTTTCACCTGAGCTTTCGCCGGCTTCTGCGGTGCTGCAGCAGGAGCTGCTGCAGGTTCAGCTGCAGGAGCTGGTGCCGGTGCCGGCTCAGACGAGGCACCAGCCGGGACTGCCCCTGGGCCACCAGACGGCTCTCGGTCGCCTTCCAGATCGCCATCCACCAAAGTGACGGTCAGCACCGGGTCGGCCTGGAGTCGCTCCAGCTCGGCCTCGGTGAATCGGTCGGCCTGGTGGTCGGTGGGTTGTCTGGGATGGGCGACGCCACAGCGACGGTAGCCGTCCCGAGCAGACTTGATGCGCACGATCATGGCGGCGCCCCCTTAGGCCAGCTCGTTGCATACGAACAGCTCGGCAGTGCCGGCCCATTCGTTGCCGCCGTTCTCATCCTTGATCAGCAGTTTCCGGGCTGCAGCTTCCAGCTGCGGCGGCACTACCAGGAGGCCGGGGGTGATGTTCAGCGGGCGCCCGCCGTCGGCCTTGAACTGACCCATGGCTGCACGGGCTTTGCCGTAGAACTCGCCGGTCAGCGGTTGCTGGCTGGCGTAGGCCATCTGCCAGAAGCCGAATCCAGCGTTGCAGCGGTAGCGAATGCCATGCACGAACTCGTCGTGATCGAAGACGTGATCACTGTTTTCCGGGTTGGTCTTGCTGGTCAGCTCCGGCTTGGTGCGTTCCTGGAAGATGATCGGCTTGATCGCGCGGCTGACGTCCAGGAGGAACCAGGTCGGCCCCGGATTCGCGCCGGGAATGTCGACGTTGCTGACCGAGGTCGCCACCCCGGTGCCGTCCACTTCCGGGTACACCGGGTGATCGGTGTCGAAGAAGTTCTGGCCGTCATAGCAGGCCGAGGTCATACCAGCCTTGAGCGCTGCGAACACCAGCGCGTCGGGGTGATAGGCAGCAGCGCGAGCCATCTCGGTGAACATCGGCATGTAGATGCCAGCCTGGTCATCCTCAATCGCAGTGCGCAGGATCGACACCGTGCTCTCGAAAAGCTTGTTGGCTACCTCGTAGCCTTCAGCCGTCATGGCCTTGACTACGCGAGCCCCCACCCATTCCTTGAGCATGGGGAACTGGCCCAGCCAGGCGTAGAGGTTCGAAGCGCTGACGCTGGGCACCAGCGTTGCGACTTGCTGCCACTTGGCTTTGGTCTGGTTGTCGCTGAGCGCCCGCTGGTACTCGGCGCGATAGCCCTTGAACAGTGCGGCCAGTACGGCCGGCGTGACGGTAGTCGCCATGGTTACTTCACCCCCTTGGTGTTTTCGATGTACTGCTCATCGGTCCAGCCGAAGGCCTTGGCGGCCGCCTGCTCTTCCGCGTTGAGCGCCTTCTTCTCGCCCTGGTGCTCGCCATTGGGCGTGACGGGATCGGTGACAGACGGCGCGTTCTTCACGAACTCGCGGAAGCGCTCCAGGCCGCCTTCTTCCTGGCAGGCCGCCAGGTGGTAGTCCTTGGTTGCCGGAGTGATCTTCCCGATCTTGAGGGCGCCCTCGATCTCGGCATTGATCGCAAGGGTCAGCTGGCTTTTCTGGTGCTGCTGCAGCTGGTTCTCGGCGTTGAGGGCACGCTGTTCCAGGGTGTTGTAGTCCTGGCGCGGGACGTAGAGGGCCAGGGACGGAGCCTTCTCGCTGTTGGCTGCGGTCTGCAGGGCGACTTTCTTGTCTTCCAGCAGCTTGTTGATGGCTGCCACGGCTTCCTCTTCCGTGGCGGTTTCGGGCAAGCCAAGGGCCGCCAGGATGGCTGCAAGCGCCATATCGGATTCCTCCGGTTGTTGTGAAAGGAAAGCGGCCTGCTCGGAATTGAGGGCCTTGGTGAGCAGGTTCGGCTTGTTGACCAGGGCGAAACTGCTGAAGCGGGCGATGCGCCCGGTGTGCTCGTCGAAGGCGAACACCGGGGAGATGTAGCGGTACTCCTTCGACTCGATGGCGTTGCGCGCCTTCTGCGTCCATTCCACGCGGGCCTCCACCGCACCCCGCTCGTTTACGCGGTACTCACGCGCCCAGCCGGAGGCCTCGGCCTTCTCGCCCTTGGGGGCTTTCAGCTCTGTGCCGTGGTTGTAGTCGAAAGGCAGATCGATGCCCTGGGTGTGGGCAACCGTTTCGGTGATGACCTGGTTCGGGTCGTAGGACCACTGACGGCCATCGCGGCCGCCAATGGTTGGACCAGGAGGAAGGACCTCGACCCACTCGGGCACGTCAGTACCCAGCTCGAAACAGAGCGCGGTGGCGAGGGTGGCTTTGAGTGGGGGCGTCGTTTTCATGTCGCCATAGTCGGCGACAGGTGGGGGCCAGTTTTAGAGGAAGGGGTTCAGCAGAACTGCAGGGCAGATGGCGGGGCTAAGTTGCACCAGGTGCAGCGGGAAGTCAGAATGGCGTCCCCCAGTTTTTTGGGGGTCCGCATCAAGGCCCCTCCGGCCCCAGCACTCCCCCCTCTGTCAATCTTCTGTGGTGCGCGCGTTTGACCCCCGTCCTATGACTTCCGGCCGGCATCGACTGATGCCGGCCGGAGGATCAGCGTTCCGCTCGTTCCTGGCGGTTAGCTTCCTGCAGGTTGGCCAGGGCCAGGTCGTTACGCAGACTGCAGACGAGACGCTCAAGTTCCCGCACCAGGGCCTGGCTCAGCTCCAGGTTCGCGTGCTTGATATCAGAACTGATGCGAAACTCTTCCGACTCGGCGACCACCCACTTATGCTCAGAGGCGGGCACCAGGCCAATGAATCGCAGCCCCTTCCGAACACCTGCCCTCATCGCAACAATCCACCCGCTAGCCTTAACTCTGCTCATCGCGTAACCCTCGCTCTACCGTTAGACCGCCGTTAGATTTGCGCAGGACGCGCAAACCCCTTCTCCCGAGTACATCCGCCGCGCCTCATTCCTGATCGTCGCGCCTGCGCGATTTCTGAGGCCGTTTCGGTTTCGCCAAGACGGTGGACGTCTTTTCCTTTTCTTCCAGGAGCTGCTCGGCTTGCTTCAGCCGGGGCACTGCGCCTGGGTTGTAGGCCCAGCCAGGCTCGATTCCCTCGGGCACCTGGAGCACCTGGCCGGTGCGCTGGTTGATGAACTCCAGGAGCTTGCCGGTCGGTGCCTCGGTGATGTACTTGCCACTCGCCTGCAGGCGCTCGGCCTCACGGCGACTGACCTGACGCACCCAGCACTTACAGCCCCAGCCGTTGGGCGGGAAGTGGGTCTGCCAGAACGGATCGTCTGCAGGCAGCAGGATGCCGGCCCAGCCCAGGTGCTCCGCCCGGTGGTGCCGGCTCGGGCCGAGCTGGTACAGGAGGAAGGGCTGAGTCTTCTTCGTGCGCTGGATGCGGTCCCACTGGCCCGCCGCGTTGGCGGTGCGCAGGTTGGTGTCATAGATGACCCGGAGCCGGCGCGGGCTCCCCAGCTGGACCTCGCGGGTCTGCCCGGTCAACGGATCGAGCAGGTCGGCCTTGCCCCACCATCCTTGCTTGACCAGGAGCGGCTGCAGCTCGCGGCGGAAGGTGTTGAAGTCCTGGCCGTCCAGGACCATCTCGTCCACGGCGGCGCGGATCGCCTCCAGGATGTCCAGCTTCATGGCCTTGGCCACCGTGAAGATGGTGGCGTGCTCTTCCTGGAACACGTCGCGATGGTCAAAGCCGGGCTTGACGCCCTTGGCGCGCAGCCAATCTAGCGCTTCCTTTGGCACTGGAACTTGGGGTTGATCTGTCGTCAAAGCGCGTCCCTCACATCGCCCAGGGCGCGAGCCTTGAAGCTTGCGGAGGCCAGCGCCTCGATCAGCGCAGCAGGGTCCATCTCATCGAGCAGCCCCGCGAGCCCAGCCTTGAACTCGTCGAAGTCCTTCGCCTT
The DNA here is from genome assembly GCF_002796985.1 of Pseudomonas sp. Taxonomy (GTDB): domain Bacteria; phylum Pseudomonadota; class Gammaproteobacteria; order Pseudomonadales; family Pseudomonadaceae; genus Pseudomonas. Next base: position 1,064,282 of record NZ_PEKX01000007.1, read on the forward strand.
GTCGGCCAGCGCCTGGATGGGATCGAGCACCGGCCGCATCAGCGGAACCCAGTCGCCCAGGTCGTCGTCGGCCAGCTGGTCCAGATCGTCGCGCTGCAGCTGCTCGGCGTTCAGAGCCAGCCGCTGTTTGCCGCAGCCGCGACAGCTGCAGGTCTGCTCATGGTTCAGAGCAGGGGTGAATGCGCCAGCCTCCGGGCGAAGGATCGCCGCGCCGGCCTCGGGGGTGGCCAAGCCGAACTTATCCCGAATCTCGTCAGCACTGACCTGCAGGCCACGATCAATGAAGGGCGCAAGGGCATCGGCCAGGGCCTTGAGGTCCTCGGGCTCCGTGACCTGCAGCACCGCCTTGGGGTAAACCTTCTGCGGGCCAAAGTTCAGGTCGACGAATACGCGCACATGGTCGCGGTTGACCGTGGCGGCCAGTTGCTTGGCGTCGGCCTTCAGGATGTCCTTGCGGACTTCGTTGTGGACGTTCGCCTGGCTCTGGCTGGACCCATCGTCCGTGGTCATGGTCTGGCCCAGGACCGCCTTGCTGATCTGCTTGTCCAGCCACTCGGCCAGCTTCTCAAACAGCTCGGCACCGCCCGCCGCGTTGGCGATTTCCTGGAAGTCGATTCTCATGCCGGCCGGCAGTACCGCCGCCGCATCGGCCGCCAGCTGGGCCACGGCGCGGCGCAGCACGGCGATGTCGTCAGGCTTCGCAGCGGCATCATAACGGCCGATCCGCAGCGGGATGCCGTACAGCTCGGCATAGCGCATCCAGTCCTTCTGGCCGAATGCCTTGCACATGAACGCCACAGCCACCAGGCGCGCCACGCCGCCCCGAATAGCGAGGCCGGACTTGAGCCGTGGTGTGTGGACCAGGAGCCGATCTGGCGGCAACTCGGTCAGGGTTCCATCCAGCTGCAGCAGCTGCAGGCGCTCGCCGGTTTCCCGGTCGAACTGGAACCAGCGCGGGTCGCGGTGCTTGTAGGCCTTGGGCCAGAGCTTGCCGTCGCGGTACTCCCACAGCGGCTCGACGACCGAATAGCCCTTGCCGATGGCGTCCAGGAGGTCATCGAGCATGTCACCGAACTGCGGCGCCTCCACCAGCTGGCGCACCGCGTCGGCGATTTCTTCATCTCGCCGGTCGCTGCTGGCCGCCTCGACTGCGATGGAGAGGCCCGACACTGCGCGCTTTCGCGTGCCCAGGACCGCCGCGTAGTGCGGGTCCTTCTCTTCCATTTCCTCGGCCAGGGTCAGGTAGTCCCGCGCATCGCCCTGGGCGGCCGCCTGCAGGATGGTACGGAGCCGGCCAGGGTCGATGCTGGTGGCGATGCTGTCAGTCGACCAGGCCTGGCGCACGCCGGTAACGCTGGCGTGTACCACCTCGTCCAGGATGTTGAGCTTCGGGATCGGGCGCCCAGCGCTATCGAGAATGGGGGAATCGGCCATTACAGAACACCTCCGATGCCCCAGCCAAGGGACACCTGGTCATCGTCGTCTTTAGTTCGGGCGCCGGGCTTGGGCACCGCGTGGAAGGCATAGGTCCAGCCGGCCACATGGTTGAGCGCGGCGAAGTTCATCAGCGCGCCTGCGATGGCGCCGTCACCGTGGCGCACCAGATCGGCGTCCTTGAGGTCCTTTCGCTCCAGCTTTGGCACCATCGGAATGCCGTCGATGAACTCCACGGCCCGGTGGTCATCCTCCAGGGAGGCGTCCCGAGGTAGGGAGATGAAGCCGTCCTGGAACAGATCGATGTACTTGGGCATCCACTCGCCGTACCACGCCCTGGAGAGCGTGACTTCGTGGATGCTGCCGCCTTCCCAGCGTGCCTCGTCCTTGTTCCACACCGCGCGGCCGTAGCGGTCGCCGGTGTACTCCATGAGAATCAGGCCAGGGCCGCTGGCATCCCCGGCGAAGGTCCATTGCCGCTTCCCATTCTTGAGCCAGTCGAGCATTGACCAGAGGATTTGCTCTTGCTGGCGGGTGGGTGCGTTGGCCAGCTCGATCACGAAAGGCACATCGCGGCGCAGGTCCTGGGGGATTCGTGCGGGCGTGATGACCGAGAAGTGCCGGTGCCGCGCGAAGTCCATGCCCACAGCCCAGCGGCCCTCGAATCCCTCGGCAGCCTTCTCCAGCTCGGGCAGCAGCTTGACGGCGCACCATGTGGCGCCCCACACCTCGCGCTCACGCTCGGAGCGCTTGGGGAAGTCATCGTCGAAGACGATACGCAGGATCGGCCGTCCTTCCTCGGACATGGCGCGCTCGATCCAGACACCCGGAATGCCCGAGCCATCGCCGTCCCTGGGGATCACGTCCAGCTCTTCACGCATGGCGGCCTTGCGCGGGCCGTAGGCCGAGCGGATCGCGGTGTACCAGTCGCGTTTACCATCGGCGGTGGCCACCGCGCCACGCATGAAGCAGGCCCGCTCATACAGACCATTGGCCACGGCGTCGTCGAAGGAGATGCGAATGCACCGGGCTTTCTTGCCATAGCGCCCCGCGTTCACGTCCTGGACCAGTTGGTTGAAGGCGTTCTTCTTCCCCCGGTGGGACGACCAGACGCGAATGCGGCCGCCCCAGATCAGCAGCGCGGTGGCCGACTCCAGGACGTGGCTGACGTTCTTGTGCAGCGCGGCCTCGTCGATGTCGACCTGGCCCTGCAGGCCGTGGATGTTCTCCGGCCTGGACGACAGTGCCGTCACCCGGAAGCCACTGGCGAAGCGCACGCGGAACGCCTGAATTTCCCGGCTGCTGCCATCCTCCAGCTGGTCCGTGAAGATGTGCTGCTCAACCATCGTGCATTGGCCGCGCGCCACGATCTGCGCGAACTTGCCGACGTAGCCGATGAACTCCAGCCCCTTTTCCTTGGTGTCGGCCATGTACCAGATATTGGAGCCCCCGGCGTCCTTGGCGGACGCGGCGGTGATGGTATCGGTCAGGGCCTGGGCGAAGGTGATACCGGTCCGGCGCCCCTTCTCACACACGGCAATGTCCAGGTCCTGCTGCATGCTGATCCATTCGGCCTGGTGGGCCATCAGCACACCCGAGGCCCTGGGATCGAAGTCAGCAGGAAGCGCGCGGACAGCCGCAGGAAGCTCTTCCCAGTCAACAAGCCGCTCGGTATCCGGCAGCGCTGCAGGAACTGCCATCGTCACATCCCCTTGAGTACTTGCTCGCGCCAGTAGCTGGCTTCCTCGGCGCTCAAGCCTCGGGCCTGGGCGGCGTTGTCGATGCGCTCGGCCGCTTGCTGGAGCGCCGTGCGGCGTACCTCGGCCTCGGCGGCGTACTTCTTCTGCACCACCGATGCCTTGACCAGCTCGGCCACGGTCTTGCCGACCTTGCTGATGTCGAGCTTGCCCTCGGAGGACAGCAGGAGGCTGAAGAGCTTCTCCTGGGTGAGTCGCACCAGGGCTTCGTTGACTGCGCCGTCATCGTCGGGCGCCACGGCAACCACAGCCTGCGCCTGATCGCGGGCCATCTTGAGGGCCGCCAGGCGCTCTTCGAAGTTCTGGCCATAGGTGTGCAGGGCTGACTTGCCGATGCTGAAGCCACGCGCCTCCAGCTCGGCCGAGAGCGCCTCATAGCCGGAGAAGTTGGACTCCACCAGCGCCTGGTCCAGCCAGGCTTTCACCTTGGCCGGCAGTTGCTTGACCTTCGAACGGGGCGGCATGTCAGGCGCTCCCGTTGCCCCAGTACTTCTCGGGGCGAGCGATACCGGGGTGGCATTCGATGGCGTACTCGGCAATGTCGACGCCGTAGTGGGTCAGGCCACAGACCCAAAACCCGGAGGGTTTCTTGTCCAGAGTGACCAGGCTGCGGTCGGCCAGGTAGTCCAGCTCGCGGCGCAGCTCCAGTGGCGTGGCGTCCGGGTAGATGCCCTGGATGGTGGAGAGCACGACGGTTTCGTGCGGGTCCACGGGGCGCGAGGTGTTGAGGGTCAGCAGGATGAACCAGCGGAGGGATTCCCGGCGAGCCTTGGCGGGGTCAATCATTGCGCGCTCCTTTGAGCAGGATGTTTTCGAACTTGAGCGCCAAGCCGTCCAGCTTGGCCTCGATCACGGACTGCCCACGCACCCAGTCTTCACGACGGACGTATTCCATGGGCAGCTCAGCCTTGAAGTTGAGGAAGGCGCGCTCCAGCTGCTGCACGGCGGCCGCGTCCTTGTCCTGGCGCTCCAGGACCTTGGCGAAGTTCTTCTCCCAGTGCTCGCCAGCCTCGCGGCGTGCCTCGTCCTGGGCGGCGAACTTCTCGGAGAGGCGTTTCTCGAACTGCCACAGCAGCAGCCGTACCAGGCCGACCACAATCCCGGTGAAGGTGGACAGCAGCGTGATTGCCCAGCCGATCATTTCCATAGCCATCAATGGCCCTCCAGGACGTTGATCAGAGCGTCCAGCTGAGCGGCCGTGCCTTGGCACTGCTCGGCATAGCGGACGTGGTGGGCCAGGACGGCGCGCTGGTCGACGCCTGAGGGGAGTTGCTCAGCGGGGTCGCCTGCGGTGGCCGGCGCAGCAGCTCCTGCGGGATCAACCGCGGCTGGCACTCGGGCTCCGGTTGCTTCGTCGTAGATTCGCACCCAGCCGCGAGTAAGCACGCAAGCAGGCACAGGCTTAGGCGGGGCATCGAGCGCATCCCGGTATAGGTCGTTGACACGGGCAATCTCTCCAGAGAGTCGGTCGGTGGTGGTGCGGTACTGGCGTTTCTGCTCGGCCAGGTCGGCGGCGAGGCGGTCAGCTCGGGTGGCTTGTTCGGCCTCACGCTTCGCGCTGGCTTTGGCATCAGCCGCCACCTGCTGGGCTCTGCGAGCTTCCGCCTCGGCGTACTTGCGCTGCTGCAGCTCCAGGGCGGCCTTTCCCTCGGCCTGCGCCGTGGCATATCCCTGAGCCCGCGCGGTGTCCTGCACCGATTGCAGGCGAAGCCCTAGGCCATAGAGCGCCACCCCGAATAGCACCAGGACGGCAACTGGCGCGATCAGGCGCGAGAGGTTGAGATTCAAGGTTTGATCCTCCCGGTGATCAGCAGCGGGTATTCCGCGATGAATGCGGGGTTCGCCAAGGAGCAGACCAGGCAGAAGGCGGAAAACAGCCCATCCACCATGTCCAGGAGGAAGTCAGGAACGCCGTTACGTACGGCGACGTTCGGGCAGTCCGTCTCCAGATCGCCCAGGTAGATCGGCACGCAACCGCAGAACAGGCCGTAGTGGGTGAAGGTGGTGCCCAGCTCGCTGGCCGGCACTCGGTTGAAGAAGACGCTCACAGGTCGGCCTCGCACAGTTCGCGCTCGGCCGCACGTCGACGGACCAGGCCGCGAAGTTGCACACCGCCAGCGCGGGTCCAGTTGGGAAGCTGCGCGCAGGCCTGGGCGATCCTGCCCGCCTGCAGCTCGCGCAGCATGGTTGAGTGGGTGCCGCTCTTGAGCCAGACGAATCCGTCCTTCACGCCCGGACCACCGGGGCCGACGTTGTAGATGAAGGACAGGAAGGCGGCGATGGTCTTGGCCGGTAGCCGGTCGATGACGTCCTGGGGCACCCAGGCTCCGAACACCTGGGCGGCTTCCTCCAGGCCCTTGCGGGTCAGCGCGTCGCACTGGGCGGGCGTGGCCTGGTCGCCCAGCTTCACACCTCGGGTCCAGCCGTCGCAGATGGTCGGCTTGTCGACGGCATCCAGGTAGGCGACCAGCTCGCGGCCTTCAAAGTGGCCGACTACGGGCGTAGCGATCAGCAGCGCCGCCGCCAGGACCCGCGCCTTAATCCCCATGACCACCTCCCACCAGGGCCTTGAGCTTGGCCAGCTCGCGCTGGCCCACCTCGGGCGCCGATTTCTTGAAGTCGCTGATGCGATAGCTGGTGTCATCGCGGCGCGGTGCAGGCTGCGGGCCTTCGGCCATCGAGCGGCGACGGCCGCTGATGAACTGGCGGTAGGCCTGGATTTGCGCCCAGCCGGTTCGGACGTGCTCTTCCACCAGGTCGCGCCAGTGGGACGGGCAGCGCTCCATCAGGCTGCGGCGGCGCTCCAGGCTCGACTCAGCCAGGACCAGCGCGGCGAACTCGCGCGGGCTGCAGGGGGCGTGGTGGGTCGGTGATTTGTCCATGCCGCCATGGTGCTGACTTGGCGACTGCGGATTTAGAGGAAGGGGTTCAGCAGAAAGACAAAGCCCCGCGAGTGCGGGGCTTAGTCGAAGAGGTCAGGCGTGCTGTCGAGCGCTGGCGGCAGTACCTGGTCAAGGATGATCCAGATACGACGGTCGCTGAGCTGATAAGTTCGCGCCAGCTCGGCAACAACTACCCGAGCGCCCACGCCCTCCCGGACAGCTTGCTCAAACTGGCGGTGAATCTCCAAGTCGCGGAGCCGGCGCAAGGCCGCGTCACAGCGCGGGATGTAGATGGTTTCGCCGCCAAGGCGGGCGGTGAGGCGCTGGGCCGCCTCGTCGCCGATGATGTCCACCAGGGCGGCGACCTTGATCTGGCCGTTCCGCCCCTTGCCGCGTGAAAACTCCCAGGTTGTACCGCCCAGCTCGCTCACCAGGCGCAGCGCCGCATTCATCCCGACAACCTGGGCAATCTCCAGGACTTGCCCAGGAAGCTGGTCGCGCACCTGCTCCAGGTTCATACCGGCCGCCCGTTACGCTTGGCGTCATAGGCCAGGGCCGCGACCAGCTTGCCCAGCTGTTTGCAGTCCATCCACTCGATCTGATCGACCTTGCAGATGCGCTTACCCATCGCCTCGGCGTAGCTCCAGGGGCGCTTGGCCTCGGCCAGGAAAGCTTCGATCTTGGCGACCAGGCGCTGGCGATCATCGGATACCTGCGGGGCTGGGCGGTCTGCCGGCTTGCCGGTGGACTGCCACCCCAGGCGCTCCAGCTCGGCCAGCACGCGGCCGATCTGGCGCGGGGTCAGCTTGGTCGACGAGGACACACCGGCCACACGCTCCAGGAGCGCGCGGTAAACGTCGTCTTCCATGCCCAGCTGACGGCGGGCGATCTGGATCAGTTGACGGCCTTTGGTGCTCATACCAGGTTCCTCGGCTGGATGTCGTGGCGGAGCTTCGCGGGGCTACGGCGGGCCATGTTGCCCAGGAGGCGCAGCCCCAGGGTGATGGCCTCGGCTTCATCGTCGAAGCCACCCACCAGGCGTACCGCCTCGATGTCGGCCCGAGTGCCTGCGTAGGCCTCAAGCTTGATCTTCTCGGCGCCCAGGGCGGCCTTACGGGCCTTGCGATTGGCGCGCAGCCGACGCTGGCGAATAGCGTCTTGCTTGCGAATCTTGTCGGTGCGTGGCTTTGCCATGTTTTCCTCGGCTGCTCATCAGTACCCAGCCACCACGCTGGGCAGACCGCTCCAGCCAGGCCGGGACGGTTTCGCTCTGTAGAAAGGTGATTTCCGATCAACTACGATCCGGGATCACCTCATTAAAGGGACTTACTCGATGTCATCGCTAAGCGCTCAGACCGTTCTTGAACCGGTGTACAACTTCCTCCAGATGGCCTACGGCCCTGAGCTGAAGACCTTGCAGCAGGTGCCGTTCTCATCCAGCGCCGAGAACTGGCTCTTCGAGCGCCTCTCCGGGACTCCGCTAACGATCAAGGAAGCGATCAAGCTGGCGCCGGACAGAAAGAGCGTTCTTTCGATGTTTCTGACTCAGTACGTCATGTTCCTCACGATGTTTAAGGACCTGAAGTTCGCCCCAGACTTCCTGGTAGGTACGTCCGAGACAGTTCTTGGCCTTCAGCTTCTGCAGTACATGGCTGAGCATCGCTGGCCATTCCCGCAGATGCTTCCTCAGTAAGTGCACTAGCCATTCGCTCCAGCGAATCAGAAGGAATTGACTGTGCAGCTTGAAAGGCACGCTCATGATCTGCGCCTCGATAGGTCCTGGTTTGTTTCTGCATAACGTCCTCGGCTGCTCATCAGTACCCAGCTACCACGCTGGGCAGACCGCTCCGGCCAGGCCGGGGCGGTTTCGCTTAGTGGATGGTGGGTTTCCCTTCGGTAGATGGCGCCTGCTCCTGAGCCTCCGCACGGGCGGCCTTGCACTTGTCGCACTGGCAAGTCCCTTTCTCTGCCGCGCTCTTGGTGGCCTTCGGCACGATGTCTTTGGCGACGTGCAGAAGAGCCAATGCGGTGATGGCGGCCGGGCCGTCCTTTCTGCCCGTGCCATCCAGCAGGATGCTCAGGCCGTCGCTTTCCTCGGTGATGGTGATGGTGAACTTGCTCATGAATCCCCCTAGCGCAGGCAGTGAAAGGTGATGTGATAGTCGCGGGCGATCTGGCGCACCCGTTTGGGATGAAGGCGCAAGTCATGGGCCGCCATCTGCGGCGTCCATCCGCGCTTCGCCATCGCCTCGATCCGTGCGGCCATCGGCGGCAAGAGCGGGCTGGGCGACGGTGCTGGCTCGTCGTCGAAGGCGTCGACAGGCGCGGCCTTCGGCTGGAGTACTTCCTCCAGCTCGGCCGGCTCGACTGCAGCGACTTCCTCGACCTGGAGCGCTGGCATTGGCGGCACCTGGTCCATGCCCAGGGCCTGACGCGCCAGGCGTGCCTCGACGCGGCAGAGTGTCCGGTAGATCAGCTGTGCTGCACGCTCGTGCATGTCAGTGCCCCTCCGCAGTGATCCGCCAGCGGCTGTCGCGGCTGCCTTCGCGCACGTCTTCGATGCACTCGACGCGCAGGGCGGCATCAGGGAACAGCTTGTGGCCCAGGCGCTTGGCGCATTGCTCGCGGCTCCAGCTGCAGCTGGCCGACTTTCCCTTGCTGGTGGCGGTGTAGCCGTCGCCAGCGCGGCGCATGTTGAACTCGACGGAGTTGCTCATGCCTTGGCCTCCCGCATTTCCCGGAGGGCTTCCAGGACCTTTGCCACGGGGTCCAGGTACTCGCCAGTGATGGCGACCATCACCAGCTCTTTGTCGTTGTCCAGCTGCAGGTGCATGACGTCGAAGCAATCCACGTCGAGCAGCTCGGCGTCCTGGATGATGTCCCGGATGCTCTTGTCCGGGTTCATGTCATCGAGCAGAGGTGCTTGCCCCATGTCACACCCCCAACGCCCGGACACCGGGCGCATCGTGAGTGGACAGATCGCGGATGTAGCGGGCGATGGCGCAGAGATTGGTGCGCGGTTCCGCACCAGCTCGGACGCCAGGGACGCGCCAGGCCAGGCCCGCAACGGGGTCGGCGCTGAGATCGATCACGCGGCGTAACTCGGCCGAGTCGCCCACGGCGAGGGCGAAGTAGCCGTCACCGGGGTGCTCGTCGTGCAGCTCAATCAGGCCGTCAATGCGGCACACGGCATAGGTCTTGACCATGATCACTTGCCCTCCAGGAGGAAGGTCTGATGCGGGAGCTGGCCCGGAGACTTCCGGCGACTACTCGTCGGCACTGGAGCCGCAGCAGCCTGTGGCATGGCCAGTTGGCCGGGACGAACAACCGACAGTTCCGCCTCGGGCGCTTCGCCAACGACGAACTTGAAGTCGCCGTCTGCGTAGCCACGCTCTACCTGGGCAGCACGGCTCATGATGTCGATGAGCTTGAGAGCGTCGGGCTGGGGCAGCAGGAAACGCTGGTAGCCCAAGGTGACGACGCAGAGCTGTTGCTTGCTGTTGCGTGCGGCCATGGTCACACCCCCGCGATGTCGAGCGGGATCGCCCGCCACTGGTCAGAGTCGCCCACACGCTCATGGACGCGGATGTAGTCCTTGGACCCGACGACCTGGCAGGCCTCAGCGATGGCCTTCATTGCGCGTTGCCAGCGCTCGTCAGTGATTTCCAAGCGGCGAAGCGCAAGGACGTTGGCGGTACGTACCTCGCCTTTGGTGTCGGTGCGGAAAGCGTCGTTGACCAGGGTGACGACCTCCGGGCGGGCGCCCTCGGTCCATTCCAGCAAGCACTGGTCAATCAGGGCGCGGGCCGCCTGCAGGCGCTCATCGAACTGGATGGACTGCTGTACGGCCTTGGTGATCTTGAAGCGTCCATCGAACGACACCAGGCTCACGTTGCCTTTCTTGCCGCCCAGCTTGACGCCGTACTGATCGGCGGACAGCTCCACGAAAGCGGCGACGTCACCGAACGCCGACACCTTGAACTCGGCGATCAGGCTGTGCAGTTGCTTGGCCTTTTCCACAAGCTCCAGCACCAACTGGTCGCGTGCTTGGTCGATGGGCTTGATCAGGCTTTCGTGTACCAGGCGCTTCTGCGCGTCCAGGCGGAAGCCTTCGGGGATTGCGATTTGGTTCATGGGATGGCTCCTGTTGATCAGTGAAAAGTGAGGTCGATGGGGGACGGGCTGGCGAAGTCGCGGTAACTGATCGGCTCGGACCAGACGATCTCTACGCCCATGAACTGCGCGCTGTAGCGGGTGCTGCCAGCAGTGCCGTGGCGCTGATAACCCCAGGCCCGCTGTAGGCTGACTAATCGCTGGCCGTCTTCCGGCCCGATGGTCAGGCGGTTTTCGTTCGGCTCGATGCGGTGCAGGCGGATACCCATGCGCTGCAGATCACGCGCCGCGCTGTTGAAGGTCCGCAGCCGATCAGCCAGGCGCGGGGTCAGGACTTTCAGGACAGCGTTAGTGCTGGCTTGCATGGCTCGCCTCCAGGGCATTCGCGCAGTTGGGGTTGTGGGTGCAGTGCTGGCAGGCCTTCCACTGCTGCATGGCCTGCGGGTTGTGCGTCGGAGCCTTCTTTTCGCGGTAGCTTTGGCACTCGATCAGGCTGATGGGCTCGCCCTGGGCGGGACAGTCCAGCCCGCCCAGGGCGGCCACCACACGACGTTCCACGGCCGAGGTGCTCGGCGACGGGTAGCGGTTGGAGAGCACCAGGCTGACGGCAGAGCGGCTCATGCCGATGCGCTCACCGGCACGGGTGCGGTTGGTCTGCTCGACCTCGGCGGCCAGCAGGCAGACCCACTGCGGGGGCTGCTCCCCCCATGCGGACAGATCGACGCGGGCATTCATGCGCGCACCTCACGCACCAGGTCGTTGAACAGGCGCAGCGATTCGATGCCTTCCGCGCGCTCGCTGTCGTCGGGGTGGAACTGAGCGACCATCCGGCCGGCCAGGCGCTCGATGGGCTTGGCTGCTGCGATCAGGTCGGCTAGCGCTTTCTCCAAGCAAGCCTTCTCCAGCCGCAGGCCAGCCAGCTCGGGGCTGTCCGGTATGCCCTTGGTCCAGACCACTTGGTCCAGGTTCGGGTCGTAGACCTGTTCGAAGGTGCTGCGCTGATAGACCGGATGCTGCGGGCCGGTGTAGCACTGGCGCACCAGGTAGTAACGGGCGGGCTTTCCTGGGGTGCCGTCGGTGCGGGTGACGTAGCCGGCTAGGGTCAGACCTTGCAGGTAGGTGCGGGCAGCCAGCTCGGTCATGGTTACGCCGTTGACGCTGGCGTGCTCTGCGGCCTCGGCTGCGCTCATCTCACCTAGGATGCGCAGGGTGCGCCAGATGTTCTCGACTGCAGACGGCGGCACGCGCTCGCCGCGCTTGTTCACGCGCGGAGCCTCGGCGCCTTCATCCGCAAGCAGCTTCCAGCGGGCATCACGCTGGACCAGGACCTCAACACGCTCGACGATGCCGGCCTTCTGCAGGTCGCGCAGGTAGCTGCTTACGGCCTGGTCTTCCTGGCTGGACAGGCGCGACACGTTGTAGGTGGTCAGGCCCTTCGGGTCGCGGGACAGCGAGCGGATGGCTTCCCACATGTGTTGGCGCGGGCTTTTGCCGCCGGTCATGGTGAGGTGCACGGGTTTGCGGGCCATGCTCAAGCCCTCCGCGCCGGGGCTTCGCCAGTGAACCACTCGCGATTGCCCCAGGTTGCAAGGTCAATCTTGTCCGTACCAATGGCCTGGGCCTCGGTGTGGACGCGATAAAGGTTTACGGCCACGCGACGCAGGCATCCCTTGGTCTTGCTGCGCAGGTCTTCAAGCAGCTCGTCGGCGATGGTGAGGTGGGGATAGGTAGCGTCCACCAGGTCACGCAGATCGTCAGCGGTGGCCGGCTGTACCGGAACCCATTCCAGGACGCGATTGTGTAGGCGCTCCAGCTTGGCCAGGCTGGTCGGTACGCGCTCTTCCCCGATCAGAACGATGGTTCCTTGGCTGGCGTTGAAAATGTCGGTGATGACGTTCGCAGCAGCCTTGTCCAGCAGGTACTGGGCGTCGTCGATCAGCAGCGGGCGGTTGCTACGGCTGAGCTGCTCTGCGATCTGGTCAACCATCTCGGACAAGGTGCTGGCCGGAGTGATGCCCATGTCGCGCAGGACTGCCTGCAGGAAGGCTTTGCGAGTCCAAGTCTCACGGCACTCGACGTAATAGGCGCGGTGCTTGGTGGCGGCGAACGCTGCAGCGAAGGACTTTCCGTAGCCGGTCTTGCCGTAGGCAACCACAAGGCCTGGCAGGCCCACAGGGCGGCGCATAGCACGGTCGATAGCGTTGGCGAGAAGGCCGACGTTGGTCAGCGGAACGATTCTCTTGGCATTCATGGTCGTTACTCCTGTGGTCAAGCGCGGGCCAGGCCGGCCTCGGCAAAGTCGTACATGTCCTGGGTGGACTTGAATTCATCGGTGCGGGGGTAGTCGCCATGCCAGCGATGGGCCTCGGGCTCCATCTGCTCGCCAGCGGTGATACGGCGGTCAACGCGCTTCCACAGGCGATAACGCGCCATGGAGTCGGTCGGAATCTCAAAGGTGTTGGAGGGGGCTGCCAGCGCGGCGGCATAGCGCCGGGCTTCCTCAAGCGCAGCCGGTTCCAGGTCGGCGCTCGGCGCTTTGGTGGTGGTCACCAGCTCAACACGCTGACCAGTGAGGCCCTCCAGCTTGTCGATGCCGCGCTTGAGCTGACCCTGTGCGCGCCGCTCGCGGCCCTTCTCGATGCGGTTCATCGGCATGTAGTCGCTGGCATTGCCGTCGAGTAGTGCTTCGCCGATCAGCTCGCCATCCATCGAGCGAACCCATACCCGGCTGGCGTCCCGGACGTCGTACGCAATGCGCACGTCTTCGCCGTGGATGTCGCGCAGGTCATTGAGGAAGTAGCGGTTACCGTCCCAAGTGACCTCGCCGCGCAGGGTGCGGCGCACCACCTGCGGACGCATCAGATCGCTGACCAGCTCCGGGGGTGCGAGCACCGGCTCCCAGCCTGTACCGCGTGCGGCTTCCCAGGCTTCATTAGGGCTCATGTGGCGCATACGCCCGGTCTGCGGGTCGCGCATCTTCGCCAGCGCACGGTGCGGGCGGTTGTTGTACTCCTCGACCTCGACTTCGGCCGCAGCCATGAACTCGATGTGCGTTGGGATCAGGCGGGTGCGGCCATGGTCGCGCAGTTGCTGACGGCTGATGCGGTGCACCTTGGTGCCTGCGTGCTTGTCCATGTCGGCGCCGATGTAGCTGGTCAGCTTCTTGGCTGCGGCCACCCAGATGGACTGGTGAGCCCGCTCGATAAGGCCGCGAGCCTGGCTGTTGTAGGGCAGTGCGTGGACCATCTCGCCCCCTAGGCGGTCCACAACCTCGCGCACCGCGTCATTGGCGAAACCGCTGCCGTTGTCCACATAGAACAGAGCAAACATGCCGCCACGCTGAATGGCATCGCGCAGGGAATACATCACGTCGATGCTGTTCTCGGACTCGCCGATGGCCACGCCCAACACTCGGCGGGTGGCCACATCGAGGGTGGCCGTGATCTCCGGCCGGTAGGGCTTTCCGGTGATCGGGTTGATCACCTCAGCATCGAACTTGTGACCGTCGGCTGTGTACACGTCACCAGGCAGCAGGTTCTTCGTGGTACGGCGTCGGAACGGCTTGAAGGCCTTCAGTTCCTGCGGGCTGTAGCGGCCACGCTCGCGCGCTTCCGGGCTCAGCTTGTCGAGGAAGCGCCGCACCTGGTGAATGCTCGGGCGGTCGCCCTGGTACTTCTCGGTGAACTCGGCAAAGGCGCGCTCCACAGCAGGCTTGGTCGGGCGCTGGTAGCAGCGCAGGAAGTCAGCTGCCCAGGTCGGGATGCCTATGTCGGCCTTACGCCGAGCTGGAGCAAGGCCTGCCTCGCCGTCGCGGCGGTAGTCTGCCAGCCAGCGCTTGAGGGTGCGTTCGGACAGCGAGCGGTCGGAAGTCTTGCGGTCGTTGGCACGCTCGACGCGTTCGGCCAAGTACGGGCTGAGCTGGTTATCACGAGCCAGGCCGACCAAGGTCATGATCGCTCGTTGCTGGCTGACCGCCTGGCTCATGCGCTCGATTTCTCGCACGAGCGACAGGCGCGCGATCATCACTCCACGCTGATCATCAGTCAGGCGTGACGCTGGAATAGCGTCACGCATTACGATGTTCTGGCTTTCGGCCGGGGCGACTTCCGATTTTTCGAGGTTGACTGCGGCGGTCAGCAGGGCTGCCTGGGTTTCTGGCGGCAATATGGCGAAGCTGTATTCCTGGCCGCCACCGCGCCCCAGGCGAAGTTGAGCCTCCCACCCCTCGCGCTTCGCACGCTGATTAACCCCTTGCACAGTGCCCGGAAGCCCAGGCTGCCCGGCCAGTTCTTGGGCGGTGAACCACTTACGCATGGGGAGCCTCGCTTGCCTCAAGCTCGGCGATCAGAGCGGCGCCAAGGTTCAGGGCTGCAGTGCGTAGCCACTCGCGAGCGTCGGTCCAGGCGCCGACATCCACTGCCTCGCTTTCGGCCTCTACGCACCTGTAGAACTCGGTTGCGTGGCGCAGGTCATCCAGTAGCGCCTGAGGAATACGAGTCATGGGCGACCTCCCAGTACTCGACCACGCCGAGCAAGTTCGTAGTCGCTAATGATCGCCATGCCGCGATCTTCCGGGCCGGACAAACCGATCCATTCAGGATTGAACAGATGGTTGATCGCAGGGCGTCCTTTGCCTTGAGCGGGAGTGCGGCCCTCAAAGCGAGCGCGATACTCACCAGTGCCAAAGGCATCGCGAATCATCAGCCAGGTGCCTGGCTTCAAGTGCGACGGTCTCATGCGGCACCTCCTATGCGGCGGCGCAGCTCACGTGCCTGACGGGTCGCCTCCTCTTTAATGCTCTCTACGCGGCCCAGCTCAGCCAGCAAGGCGTCACGTCCCCAGCTAACCCGACCACCGCGAACGGTGACGATCAGGTCAGTCAATTGATGGCTGCCGCAGACTTGCTCCAGGAGGGCTGCGCGGTAGAACGGCAGGTTGTGATCGATGCGGGCTGTCGATGACCAGGCGTCGAGCATCGCCTTGCTGATGTCTTCACCCGAAAGGCGAGACATTTGGGCGGCAACGTCAATGCGCTCAAGCCCAGTGCCCTTCGCTCCAGTCAGCATCTCGCTGACGATCTCGCTTACCTGGACGCGGAAGTCGCAGGCGCTAACCAACTGGGGCTGCGGCACATCGAAGTCGATGTTTATGGTGCGGTCGTCTTTTCCGTGACGCATGTTTATGCCTCCGTGCCTGTTTTACGGTGCCCAAGGACATAAGCTGGGTTATGCTTTTGAGTACGTGCCGGCATAGCTTCTGAGCGCTTGGGGCGCATGCGATTGGGGTTGCCGTTGGCATCCCAGCGCTCCGGCCAGAGCTCCTGGACCTCAAGGCTCAGGGCCTTGGCGATAGCCCGCTCCATGCGGGGGTAGGCAGTACGCTTCACGTTCTTCACGGCAGGGCCGGAAACGTGCAGGTCGCGTGCGAGCTTCGCCAGCGACGTGCCCTTGGCGCGTAGCTGGAACTTGATCCACTCCCAGCGCAGACCTGGGTCAGATGGGATTTCCGCTGTGTTCATGTCGTTGATCCATAGACCGCCTGGCGGGGTGGTCTTGAGGTGATGTTTAACGTGTCCAACGGCATAAACATATCGCTATAGAAGTTGAAACTCAAGCGCGATAGCGCATTTTCAAGTTCTAAAGCGGGTTGCGGCGACTCCTATAGAGAAAATACGTGCAAAATCAAAGGGTTGCTAAAGTTGAAACTTGAAAGTCAAGACACTACGCAGCTTTCAGGTTCGGGCGGCGAACCTGAAAGCGACAAAGCCTTCATCGAAAGGCTTCGTGAGATAGCTTCTATAGCGGGTAGTGCGAGCGCTTTAGCGAAGGCGGCAGGCATCTCTCAAGGCGGGCTGCAGCGCTATTTGAAAGGCGGGGAACCAACGCGGCCTGTACTCATCAGCCTGGCAAAATGCACTGGCGTTAGCTTGGCTTGGCTCATGACGGGAGAGGGCGAGAAGCTCCCCCGACAGTCGGCGACTCAGACCGACAGTGAGGATATCTACGCCTACGTCCCTCTCTACGACGCTCGTTGCAGTGCTGGTAATGGCGCCTGGAACGAGAGAGCCCAAGTGCTTACCAGCTTGGCGTTCACGCGTTACTCGCTGCGTAAGAAGGGACTCAGTCCGGCGAATTTGGCGTGTCTACGGAACGATGGCGATTCGATGTTGGGTCTGATCGATGACGATGACACCGTCATGATCGACCTGAGCCGCGATAGCCTTGAGGGTGAGGGTGTCTATGTCATCCTCCTGGATGACCACCTCTACGCTAAGCGACTGCAGCGTCAGTTTGATGGAGCTATCCATATCATCAGTGAGAACAAGGCATACCCCATGATGACCGTGCCGAGGGCCAGCATGAATCAGCTGCAGATCATCGGGCGTGTGGTGTGGGCGGGGGGCTGGCTAATCTGAGGGGCGCCCCGCACCTCCTCTCGGAGCGATGCCAAAGGCTTTGCGAAATCCAGGCTCCGGGGTCGTTACTGGCCCGTTTCGACCTTGCATACCTTTGGCACCGCCCATTCGCCTACAAGCCGCGTCATTCGGGCTTGTCCGGCTTCATCCGGGTTCTTCCGGCAGCACCCCACCAGTGCCAACCTCATAACCTCCTCACAGCCAGAGCCGAGCCAGAGCGGTGTGCGGCTTTTCGTAGGAGCGAGCTTGCTCGCGAACGCCTTCATCAATCAAACCGATAATGCATCCGTACGCAGCCCGGCTCGATGACCTTGGCCGACAGCAGCGTCGGCGACACCCGCAACCCGGTGGCAGGGAACAGCGGAAAGCCGCCGCCGATGATCTCCGGCATCACATAGACCTCCAGCTCATCCAGCGCCTCACGCTCCAGGAAGGCCATCTGCAACTGGCCGCCGCCGAGCATCCACACATCACCATCCTCCAGCGCGCGCAGTTCCGCGATCAGCGCGTCGACATCGCTGCGGGTTTCCAGCGGGCCGTTCGGCTCGTCGATGGGGCGGGAGGTCACCACCAGCACGCGCTGGGCGCCATAGGGCCAGGGGCTGGGGTCGGCCGCGAGGAAGTCGTAGGTCGCGCGGCCCATGACCAGAGTGCGAATGCGCTGGAGAAACAGGCTGTAGTCATGTTCGCCCAGCTGTAGCTGGTCATGCTTGAACAGCCAGTCCAGCCCGTGCTGCGGGGTGGCGATGAA
This sequence comes from Pseudomonas sp., assembly GCF_002796985.1. Taxonomy (GTDB): domain Bacteria; phylum Pseudomonadota; class Gammaproteobacteria; order Pseudomonadales; family Pseudomonadaceae; genus Pseudomonas. The sequence goes on from NZ_PEKX01000007.1 coordinate 1,081,634, forward strand.
GCCGTCGAGGCTGCTGGCGATGTAGCCGAGAATCCTGGCCATGTTGAGTCTCCTTGGGTAAGCTCCTTATCAATATATAAATGAACGTTCATTTATAAAAGGAGATTTCATGGCTCGGACCAAAACGGTGAGTGACGAAGCGGTACTCGACGCTGCCATGGTGCTGATGGTGCGCGCAGGACCGGAGGCGGTGACCTTCGCCGCCGTTGGCCGCGAGGTCGGGCTGTCCGCCGCGACGCTGGTGCAGCGGCATGCAACCAAGGCCGAGTTCCTCCGCGCCGTGCTGCTGCGCGCCTGGGATCAGCTGGATGAGCAGACCGCGCGCCTGGACGAGAGCGCCGAGTTGAGCCCGGAAGGCGCAGTGCAGATGCTGGTGGCGATGTTCCCGGTGGGCGAGGGCGAGGCGGACTACGCGGAGGGGCTGCTGATCCTGCGCGAGGACATGCGCGATCCGCTGCTTCGCGAGCGTGGTGCACAGTGGGGCGCCACATTGGCCAAGGCATTGGGGCGCCGGTTGAGCGATGACCCGCAGAGGCAGCCCGTACTTGGCCGGCTGATGGCCAGCCAATGGCAGGGCGCGCAATTGTGGTGGGCCTTCGAGCGCCAGGGCGATCCGGCCAGCGCCATCGGCGCAGAGTTGCGGCGCTGGTGCGAAGTCGTGCTGAGGGCGGAAAGGGTTGCGGGATAAGACGCAGGGATGGAGACTCGTCCGATGCATTACTGCCTGATCGAAACAGACCTCGGCTGGTTCGGGCTCGCCTGGAGCCCACAGGGGATCACGCGCGCTTATCTGCCGGGCGACTCGGTGCACAGTGTGCGTGAGCGCTTCGACAAGCTCGGCAGCGAGACTGCCCACTGGCCTGCGTTCATCGATGAGGCGCGTCAGTTGATCCTGGGCTATGCGCGGGGCGAGGCGGTGTCCTTCGACAGCTTGCCGCTGGACCTGTCCGCTGTGAGCGATTTCCACCGCCGTGTCTACGACGACATTCTCCAGCTGGGGCGCGGCGAAACTACGACCTACGGCGAGATTGCCCGGCGCCTGGGCGATGTCGGCTTGTCGCGCGCGGTGGGGCAGGCGATGGGCAGCAACCCGATCCCGCTGATCATTCCTTGCCACCGAGTGCTCGCCAGCGGCGGCAAGACCGGTGGCTTTTCCGCGCCGGGCGGCAGTACCTCGAAGCTGCGCATGCTGGCGCTGGAAGGCTTCGAGGACCCGCAGGCGGCGCAGACCGCCTTCGATTTCTAGGCCGGTCTTCTAGGCCAGACTTTTAGGTGCGCTGCAGCGCGCCCTCCAGGCGCAGCAACAGTTCCTTGCGCGGCAGGCCGCCGGCGTAGCCGGTGAGGCTGCCGTTGCTGCCGATCACCCGGTGGCAAGGGACGATGATGCTGATCGGGTTGGCACCATTGGCCGCGCCCACCGCGCGGATCGCCTTGGCCCGGCCGATGCGCCGCGCGAGTTCCGCGTAAACGGTGGTGTAGCCGTAGGGGATCTCCAGCAAAGCCTGCCAGACCTGACGTTGGAACTCGGTACCGCCAGTGTTCAGGCGTACGTCGAAGCGCTGGCGCTTGCCGGCGAAGTACTCGTCCAGCTGCCGCGCCACGTCGTCCAGCAAAGGGCTGCCCTGTTGCCAGTCCGGCTCGGGGTAGTGACGGGTCTCCAGGTCCATGTAGAGCATTCGCAAGCCGCCTTCGTCGCCGGCCAGCAGCAGGCGGCCGGTGGGGCTGTCGTGGTAGCGGTAGTGCATGGTCATCCTCCGCTGCGGCCGGCCTGGGAATAGGCGTGCCACAGATAGACGGCGGCGTAGGCGCGCCACGGTCGCCAGGCTTCGGCGCGACGTTGCAGTTCGCGCGCGGTGATACCTTCGGCGCCCCAGACTGGTGACTTGAGCAGGCCCAGGTCGGCGGCGGGGAAGGCGTCCGGATCGCCGAAGGCGCGCAGGGCGACGTACTCGGCGGTCCACGGGCCGATGCCGGGGAGGGCGCAGAGGCGCTTGACCAGGTCGTCGGCGCCGTCGTCCACATGCAGTTGCAGCGCGCCGCTGGCGCAGGCGGCGGAAAAGCGCTGCAGTGTTTCCACCCGCTTGCCCGGCATGCCGATGCCGGCGAGGTCGGCCTCCGCAAGCGCTTCAGGTGTAGGGAACAGGCGGGTCGGTTGGCCCTCGGCGTCACCGGGCAGCGCTTCGCCCAGGCGCTGCACCAGCCGCCCGACGATGGTCACCGCCGCTTTCACCGTGACCTGCTGGCCGACGATGGCGCGCACGGCCTGCTCGAATGGGTCGAACGCGGTCGGCAGGCGCAGGCCGGGCGCTTGCAGCAGGAGTGGGCCGAGGATGGTGTCGTCACCCAGGTGCCCGGCGATGTGCGCGGGGTTGCTGTCCAGGTCGAACATCTTGCGTACCCGCGCCGTCAGCGCCTCGCTGTGATGGGCCGGCAGGTGCAGTTCCAGCTCCAGTTCGGCGGTGTCGTCCAGCGGCGTGACGCTGAACCAGCCGCTGTCCGCGCCCAGCCGCACGCTGCGGGCGTAGCGCCGGGGCGACAGGCATTCGACGCCGGCCAGGCTGCGCAGGGCGAAGTGGTCGTGGAACTGCTGCCAGTTCCAGGGGGCCTGGTAGGGCAGGCGAATAATGCGGGAGTCGGCGGCTGTGTTTTTCATGCAGCGACCTTACCTGTTGCGCACCGGGCTGTCGTCCCGCGCCTGACTTTCAAACTGGCGCGGGTAAGCTCCTTTATAGAAGGCACCGACAGCAGGGTTCGACCTGTCATCTTCCGGCACGTAGAATGCGCGCCTCTTTCGGGGCGGCCCGGCCGTCCCCTCCTAGTGTCTTGTCCCGACGGGAGCCCAGCGCATGCACGATTACCAGGAAACCCTCTACGACGGCTATGGCCAGCGTTTCAGCGTCGACAGGATGCTCCACGAGGTGCGCACCGAGCACCAGCACCTGGTGATCTTCGAGAATGCCCGCATGGGCCGGGTGATGGCGCTGGACGGCGTGATCCAGACCACTGAGGCCGACGAGTTCATCTACCACGAGATGCTCACCCACGTGCCGATCCTCGCCCATGGCGCGGCCAAGCGCGTGCTGATCATCGGCGGCGGCGACGGCGGCATGCTGCGCGAGGTGTCCAAGCACGCCAGCGTTGAGCACATCACCATGGTCGAGATCGACGGCACCGTGGTCGACATGTGCAAGGAATTCCTGCCCAACCATTCCCAGGGCGCCTTCGACGATCCGCGGCTGAGCTTGGTGATCGATGACGGCATGCGCTTCGTCGCCACCACCACCGAGAAGTTCGACGTGATCATCTCCGACTCCACCGACCCGATCGGCCCGGGCGAGGTGCTGTTTTCGGAGAACTTCTACCAGGCCTGCCACCGCTGCCTGAACGAAGGCGGCGTGCTGGTGACCCAGAACGGCACGCCGTTCATGCAGCTGGACACTGTGCGCAACACCGCCGGCCGCATGAACGGCCTGTTCGCCGACTGGCACTTCTACCAGGCGGCCGTGCCGACCTATATCGGCGGCTCGATGACCTTCGCCTGGGGCTCGACCAACCCGGCGCTGCGCAAGGTCGACGTGGCCACCCTGGCCCAGCGTTTCGCCGCCAGCGGCATCCAGACCCGCTACTACAATCCCGCCATCCACCAGGGCGCCTTCGCCCTGCCGCAGTACGTGCTGCAGGCCATCGGCAAGCCGGCCAACGACTGATCCGCTGCTGCCCGTCGCGCTCCTCGCGCGGCGGGCAGGGGAGTAATGCCCGGATTTCCCGCCCATCGGAACATTTTCTTCACAGGCCGCCCGGCACTATGCCCGCCGTCAGGTGGTCCCAGCTGGGCCGGATCACACTTGCATCATCTCGAAACGAATCCCCGGCCAGGCTTAATGCCGGCTTAAGGCGCGCACAATAGAATGCGACGCCGCTGCTTTTGCGGTGTAATGCCGCAGCCTTTCACGCTCGCGCGGGCAGTCCTTCTGCCCGGCCATGGCGACGCTCCTTCGAACCCTGAACGTTCACAACGGAACCAAGAAATGGGCCAATCAGAAGTCCTGACCAATCGCCAGACCGGTGCGAGCCTCACGCGGCCGACCCTGTCCAGCCACCTGGCGTTCACCGCGCTCAGCGTCGTTGCGCTGATGGTGATGTTCTCCCTGCTGCGCGTGGCGCTGCTCATCTATAACCGCGAGTTGATCGGCAGCACCCCGGCGTCCACCTTCGTCGAAGCCTTCATCACCGGCATGCGCTTCGACATCCGCGCCGTGGTCTACATCGTCGCCCCGCTGGTGTTCGCCATCGCCAGCGTGCGCGCCATGGGCTGGCGCTGGCTGTGGAAGACCTGGCTGACGGTCGCCGCGAGCATCACGCTGTTCCTCGGCGTGCTGGAGATGGACTTCTACCGCGAGTTCCACCAGCGCCTGAACAGCCTGGTGTTCCAGTACATGTCCGAAGACCCGAAGACGGTCATGAGCATGATCTGGTACGGCTACCCGGTGGTCCGCTACCTGCTGGCCTGGGCCTTCGCCACCTGGATTCTGTACCTGCTGTTCCGCGGCATTGACCGCGCAACCCGTCCGGAGGCTTCCGGTCCCTCCGCCGCCGCCTGGTACATCCGCGTGGCCGTGATGCTGGTGGTGATCGTGCTCTGCGTGGTGGCCGCTCGCGGCACCCTGCGCCAGGGCCCGCCGCTGCGCTGGGGCGATGCCTTCACCACCGATTCGATGTTCGCCAACCAGCTCGGCCTGAACGGCACCCTGAGCCTGATCAAGGCCGCCGAGAGCCGCTTCTCCGAAGACCGCGACAACATCTGGAAAGCCACCCTGCCGGTGGACCAGGCGCGCGACGTGGTGCGCAAGATGCTGGTGATGCCGGACGACAAGCTGGTCGACGCCGACGATGCCGCCGTGCGCCGCGACTACACCCCGCCGGCCGATGGCACGCTGCCGATCAAGAACGTCGTGGTGATCCTGATGGAAAGCTTCGCCGGCCATTACGTCGGCGCGCTGGGCGGCAAGGGCAACATCACGCCGTACTTCGACAAGCTGAGCAAGGACGGGCTGCTGTTCACCCAGTACTTCTCCAACGGCACCCACACCCACCAGGGCATGTTCGCCACCATGGCGTGCTTCCCCAACCTGCCGGGCTTCGAGTACCTGATGCAGACGCCCGAGGGTGGCCACAAGTTCTCCGGCCTGCCGCAACTGCTGTCGGCGCGCAAGTTCGAGGACGTCTACGTCTACAACGGCGACTTCGCCTGGGACAACCAGTCCGGCTTCTTCGCCAACCAGGGCATGACCTCGTTCATTGGCCGCAACGACTTCGTCAATCCGGTGTTCTCCGACCCGACCTGGGGCGTGTCCGACCAGGACATGTTCGCTCGCGGCAACGAGGAGCTGGACAAGCTCGAAGCCACCGGCAAGCCGTTCTACGCACTGCTGCAGACCCTGTCCAATCACGTGCCCTACGCACTGCCCAAGGACCTGCCGGTGGAGCGCGTGACCGGTAACGGCAGCCTCGACGAGCACCTGACCGCCATGCGTTATTCCGACTGGGCGCTGGGGCAGTTCTTCGAGAAGGCGAAGAAGTCGCCGTACTACAAGGACACCCTGTTCGTGGTCGTCGGCGACCATGGTTTCGGCAGCCCCGAGCAGTTGACCGAGATGGACCTGTTCCGCTTCAACGTGCCGCTGCTGCTGATCGCTCCGGGCATCCAGGAAAAGTTCGGTGCTACTCGCGATACCGTCGGCACCCAGATCGACATCGTGCCGACCATCATGGGTCGCCTCGGCGGCGAAGTGCGCCACCAGTGCTGGGGCCGTGACTTGCTGAACCTGCCGGCCGGCGACAAGGGCATCGGCGTGATCAAGCCGTCGGGCAGCGAGCAGGTGGTTGCCGTGATTTCCGGCAACCGCATCCTGATCCGCCCCAAGGAAGGCGACATCCGCGTCTACGACTACAAGCTGGGCAGTGACTTCGGCGTCAAGCGCGTGGACGGCGCGACCGACCAGGAAAGCCTGCGCGTTCGCCTGGAGTCCTTCATCCAGACCGCAACCAAGAGCCTGCTGGACAACACCGCTGGCGTCGTGGACGGCAAGCCTGACGCGAAGTGATCGAGTGGTAAGTGAAAAGGGGCCTTCGGGCCCCTTTTTCTTTGGCTCTTCGCAGGAGCGAGCTTGCTTGAGAACAGCTTTGGCGACAGTGCCACGGCCTGGTTCGCGAGCAAGCTCGCTCCTGCAGGGAAAGCAGCTTGCCAGAGCCTTGGCGTAGGAGTGGATAAGCGAAAAACAGGCAAGAAGCAGTTATAAAGTAAGACCACATCGATCTAATGGGTTATAAAAAAAGTCGTTATCCTGCCGCCCACACCACGAGGTGATCAGTTTCGCCAGTCAGGACGCGTAGATGGAAGTTGGCAATATCGGTTTCGTAATCGCGGGTCTTGTCGTTGGCTTTATCGTTGGAATGACTGGTGTCGGCGGCGGCTCGCTGATGACGCCGATTCTCCTCTGGTTCGGTATCAACCCCGCTGCCGCGGTGGGCACCGACCTGCTCTATGCCGCCATTACCAAGTCCGGCGGCGTCCTGGTTCACCGCAAGAACGACAACATCGACTGGCGCATCACCGGCTGGCTGGCCCTGGGCAGCGTCCCGGCGGCGGCGCTGACGCTGCTGTTCCTGCACAGCCTGCACACCGATACCGCGGCGATGAATGCCGTGATCAAGAACGCCCTGGGTGTCGTGCTGTTGCTCACCGCGCTGGCCGTGCTGTTCAAGAAGCAGGTGCTGGCCTTCGCCCAGCGCCATGCCGGCGACAGCTTCCACTTCAGTGGCCCGAAGCTGAACGCGTTCACCGTACTCACCGGCGTGATCCTCGGTGCGATGGTTGCGCTGACTTCCATCGGCGCTGGCGCGCTGGGTACCGTGGCGCTGTTCATCCTCTACCCCTTCCTCGCTACCCGCCGTCTGGTCGGCACCGAGATTGCCCACGCCGTGCCCCTGACCCTGGTCGCCGGCCTCGGCCACGCCAGCATGGGCAACATGGACTGGGGCCTGCTGGGCTACCTGCTGATCGGCTCGCTGCCGGGCATCTACGTCGGTAGCCACCTGGCCGGGCGCATTCCGGACGGCGTGCTGCGTCCGTGCCTGGCTGTGATGCTGGCGATGATCGGCTACAAGCTGGTCTTCTAAGCGCTCGTTTGCCTGACGCTCAGCCGCGGCGGAAGCGCCCCGGCGTCACGCCTTTCCAGCGGCGGAAGGCGTGAATGAAGTTCGACGCCTCGCCATAGCCGAGCCGCTCGGCAATCTCCTCCAGGCGAATCGCCCCGGTGGCCAGCAACTCCTCGGCCAGCGCCTGGCGCACCTCGTCCAGCAAGGCGCGATAGCTACTGCCCTCGGTTTCCAGCCGGCGCCGCAGCGTGCGCGAGGTCATGTGCAGCTCGTCCGCCAGTTGCTCCATGTCCGGCAACCGCCCCGGCGTGCCCAGCAGGCGGTCGCGGATCTGCCCGGACAAACCGGTGCGCACCTGACGCCGGGCGAGCAGGGCGCGGCATTGTTCCTCGCAGCGTCGTGCCACTTCCGGGTTGGCGCCTGGCAGTGGCATCTCCAGGATGCGGCTGTCGAAGACGATGCGGTTTTCCGCCTGGCCGAACAGTGGCGTCACTCCCAGTTCATCAATATAGGGCTGCAAGTCGGCCGGTCTCTCGCGGCGGAACAGCGCCTGGCGAATCGGCGGCGGCTGGTTGGTCAGGTCGCGCTGGATGCGTAGCACGCCGCCGCCGTCGCGGTCGATGAGGAAGTTGCGCAGGTCCTCCGGTACGGCAGAATCGTCCAGCACCAGGTGCGCTTCACCGTCGTGTTCCTCCAGCGTCATGCGGTGGAAGGCGTAGGTCAGGTCCAGATAGCGCAGACCCAGGTGCGCCGCGCTGAGGAAGGTCGAGCTGCTGAGCAGGGCGAAGCCCCAGATGCCATAGGTATTGAGGTGATAGCGCAAGCCGGCCTTGAGCCCGATGCCGGGGCGCTGGCCGATCTGCCGGTTGATGTTGCGCAGCAGCTCCAGCTCCTGTGCGGCTTCCACCTCGGCGCCAGGGTCGGCGAGCACGCGGATATCCAGCCCGGTGCCGTCCAGGCACTGTTCCAGGGTCATGCCATGGTCGAGGCCGAACTGGGTCATGAGCTGCACGCTGATGGCGCTGCGCCGGGGCGACCAGGGTGGGGTGGCAGGCATTGGAACCTCGGCTTTCAAATGACCGAAAATCAGGGGTGACCGAAAGTCACAATTTTATGTCCGACTATGCCATAACCCGTCGTGGGAAGTCGCACTAGGATGGTGTCATCCGCCGCTGTGCGGACTTCGAAACCGGGAGCACAACAATGACAACACCATCCCGTCGATCGGCCGCCCCGCGCGTGCTGATCATCGGTGCCGGCTTCGCCGGCCTGGGCCTGGCGATCCGCTTGCAGAAAGCCGGCATCCAGGACTTCCTGATCCTCGAGAAGGCTGCCGATGTTGGCGGCTGCTGGCGTGAGAACGTCTATCCGGGCGCCGCCTGCGATGTGCCTTCGCACCTGTATTCCTTCTCCTTCGAACCCAAGGCCGACTGGTCGCGCAAGTTCGCGCCGCAGGCGGAGATTCTCGACTACGCGCGGCACTGCGCCGACAAGTACGGGCTGCGCGAGCGCATCCGCTTCAACTGCGAAGTGCGTGAGGCGAGCTTCGACGAAGCGGCCGGCGAATGGCGGGTGACCTGCGCCGACGGCGAGGAGTTGCGCGTTCAGTCGCTGGTCTGCGCCCTCGGCCAACTGAGTCGCCCGCTGATCCCGACATTGCCGGGCATCGAGCGCTTCCAGGGCAAGGCCTTCCACTCTGCGCAGTGGGACCACGCCGCGCCGCTGGAGGGCAAGCGTGTCGCGGTGGTCGGCACCGGCGCCAGCGCCATCCAGTTCGTCCCGCAGATCGCTCCTAAAGTGGCCGAGCTGCTGCTGTTTCAGCGCAGTGCCGCCTACGTGATCCCCAAACCGGACCGCCCCTACGCCGACTGGGAGCGCCGCATCAAGGCCAGTCTGCCGTGGTTGCAGCGTCTGGACCGTGGTCTCAAGTACATCCAGCACGAGGCGCGTGCGCTGGCCTTCACGGTGTTCCCGCCGATGATGAAACTCATGCGGATCAGCTTCCATCTGCATCTGCGCAAGAGCATCAGCGATCCACAACTGCGCGCGCGGCTGCAACCGGATTACCCCATGGGCTGCAAGCGCATCCTGATCAGCAACGACTACTATCCGGCACTGGCGCGCAGCAATGTGAAGCTGGTGGACACCGGTATCCGCGAGGTCACCGCGGACGCCATCGTCACCCGCGACGGTGTGCGGCATCCGGTGGACGCGATCATCTACGGTACCGGCTTCGCCGCCACCGAGTTCCTGGCGCCGATGCGCATCACCGGTCTTGCCGGGCGCGAGCTGAACCAGGCCTGGAGCGACGGCGCCGAAGCCTACAAGGGCATCAGCGTCAGCGGCTTCCCCAACTTCTTCATTCTCTATGGGCCGAATACCAACCTGGGGCACAACTCCATCATCTACATGCTGGAGAGCCAGTTCCCCTACGTGCTCGGCTGCCTGCAGCGGATCCAGCGCGAGGGCCTGAAGTACCTGGACCTCAAGCCACAGGCGCAGCAGGGCTTCAACCGCCAGCTGCAGCACGACCTGCAGCACACCATCTGGGAGCGCGGCTGCAGCAGCTGGTACAAGACCGCCAGTGGGCGCAACACCGTCAACTGGCCGGGCTTCACCTTCCGTTATCGCCAACAGACCCGTCAGCCGGAGTTCGCCGACTATGACTGCATCCGTTGAACCCCAGGTGCCGCTGTCGGCACGCCAGAAAATCCTCACCGCCACCCTGCGCGGCACACTCACCTTGCTGTTCCGTGGGCTGATGGGCCCGCAATTGCCGGTGAAGGCGCAGCGCGCCCTGCTGCGCGGGTTGACGGCAGCCACGCTGACGCCGCGCGGCGTACACCGTGAGCAGACGACACTGGGCGGCTTGCCTGTCGAAGTCTGGCGGCCGCAAGGTGTCGGCACGGGCAGGGTGATCCTCTACCTGCATGGCGGCGCCTACCTGATCGGCTCGCCGGCCACGCACCGGGCGATCACCGCCAATCTGGCGCGGCGCTGCGGTGCAGAAGTCTGGGTGATCGACTACCGGCTGGCCCCCGAGCACCGTTTCCCTGCCCAGCGCGAAGACGCCGTGGCGGCCTATCGCGCACTACTGGACAAGGGCATTCCTGCCCATGCCATTGCGGTGGCCGGGGATTCCGCCGGTGGTCACCTGACCCTGCAACTGGCGCTGGAAGCCAAGGCCCAGGGGTTGCCGGCGCCGGGCGCGCTGGTGACCTTCTCGCCGGTGACTGATCTCTCCGCCGGGCACCTGCACGCACCGGCGGCGGGCGACCCGCTGATCACCCGCGCCTGGATGGACAGTGCCATGGAGATGTTCTGCCCGCCGGGCGTGCCCCGCGCAGACGCCCAGCTGTCACCGCTGCACGCTGATCTCAGCGGTTTGCCGCCGTTGCTGATTCAGGTCGGTGAGGACGAGGTACTGCGCAACGACAGCCTGCGCTTCGTCGATGCCGCGCGGCGCTACGGCAATACCGTGCAACTGCAACGCTTCCCCGGTTGCTGGCATGTGTTCCAGGCCCATGCCGGCCTGCTGGATGTGGCGGATCGCGCCTTGCAGGACGTTGCCAATTTTCTTGCCAGTCATTTGCAAGCAGGGCATCGGCAACCCGCCGTCATGCAATCCGTCCTTGAGCAAGGAACGCCACGATGAACACCATCCTGATCAGCGGGGCGGCCTCGGGCATCGGCGCCGCCACCGCAAAACTGTTCCACCAGCGCGGCTGGCGCGTCGGCCTGATCGACCTGAATCCCGAGCCGCTGGCGGCGCTGGCGTCCGAACTGGGCGGCGCCTGGCAGCGAGCGCTGGACGTCACCGATGCCGAGGCGGTAGCGGCGGCAGTGCGCGAGTTTGCGCAAGCCCACGATGGTCACCTGCGGCTGCTGTTCAACTGCGCGGGCATCCTGCGCTTTGGCCGCTTCGAGGACATCAGCCTGGCCGAGCACAACCGCATCATCGCCATCAACGTGCAGGGCGTACTCAACTGCTGCTATGCCGCGTTGCCGTACCTCAAGCGCACGCCTGGTGCGCAGGTGCTGAACATGGGCTCGGCCTCCGGGCTCTATGGCGTGCCGCAGATGGCCAGCTATTCGGCGTCGAAGTTTGCCGTGCGTGGGCTGACCGAAGCGCTGGAGCTGGAGTGGCGCGAGCTGGGCATCCGAGTCGCCGACCTGATGCCGCCCTTCGTACGCACGCCGATGGTTGCCAGCCAGACGGTCGAGCCACCGGTGCTGCGCCGGCTGGGCGTGACCCTGGTGGCCGAGGATATCGCCCAGGCCGCGTGGCGCCAGGCGCAGAGCGGCGGTGTGCACCGGCCCATCGGTGCGATGTTCCGCGCCATGTACTGGTCCGGCCAGCTGTCGCCGCCGGCGATCAATCGCTGGGTGATGGCCTGGCTGAGCCGTTGAGTACGGCGCACGAGCGTTCACGCTCCTTTCAGCTCCGCGCGCACTGATGCGTTTTGGCAAGGCTCGCATTGATCGCTCCCTATAGACTGCGTGCTTGGAAACCCGCCCTGGCCACCTGACGGCCAGAGCGACAACGCAGTGAAGGAGCCAGATTCGTGGAGCAATTGCGTCTTTCCTGGAAAGCCGCCTGGAACAAGGCCTGGAACGATCTGACCGACCCGTTCGACCGCCTCAGCGAGGTCGCCTTCGGGGTGATCATGGCGCTGACCATCATTACGGTCATTCCCACCGCGGCGGGCGGTGCTGGCCGGGAGCAACTGGTGCTGGCGGCGCTGGGCTGCAACCTGGCCTGGGGCATCGTCGACGCCCTCATGACGCTGGTGGGCATGCGCGTGGACCGCGAGCACCGTCATGCCGGACTACGCGCGTTGCGTCAGTCGGGAGATGAAGAAAGCTTTCGCGAGGGCCTGCGGGGCTTCCTGCCTGACCCAGTGGTGGATCACATGCAGAGGACCGACGTCCAGCGCCTGCGGCAGAGTCTGCTGAAATCGTTGCTGGGCACTGGAGACACACCGAGCCTGGGTCGCGAACATTGGCTCGCGTGGCTGATTCTGGCCGGGCATACCTTCGTCGCGACCTTGCCGATCATCCTGCCGCTGGTCTTCGTTCCGAATGACGTACTGGCGCTGCGTCTGGCACAGGCCACGGGTTTGCTGTTGATGTTCGGCCTGGGTTGGCTGCTGGCGCACTGGGCGGGTGGCAGGCCCTGGCAGGGGGCTGTTGGCTTCACCGCTCTGGGCGTGGCGATGACGGGAATCTGCCTGGCGCTGGGCGGGTAAACCTGCTGGAGGCTGCGGCCCGCGCCGCTTGGCTGCCGCCTGTCGCCGCTGGGCGGCCCTGAGCGTCAAAGGAGCGGCAGGCCGCGCCTGCAGACGCTACGCTGAGAAATGTGGCCGGGGAATTCCGTTGCGCCGCTCGGCGCGTTCGGCGGAGTTGGCCACCATTTCGGGGGACGTTGCGTTAAATGACGTTTCCTGGCGGCACACTGAAGTGCCCGGAATACGCCCTCGCAGGGCGTGTTCGTTGGCGGGGAATACACTCTGAACGTCTCGACAGGAGGTGCGTACCATGGAAAAGCCCCTCTCGGAGGATATCAGCGTCAACGTGTTGCGCCGGATGAAGGAAGGTGGCTTCGATTTCGCTCGCATTCATCCCATCGATTTTTTCGCCATCTTTTCCGATGAACAGAACGCCCGCAAAGCTGCCCGGCAGTTTCGCGGCGAGTCGCTGAGAACCCAGGTCGAAGCCCGTGATGACGGCAGCTGGAACCTGCAGATCAGCAAGGTGATGTTCGCCACCCACGCCGCCATCGGCGATTTCGAGCACGACCTTGAGGAAGTCGTGGTGCCACTGGGCGGTATTCTCGATGGTTGGGGCGTGACACAGGAGGTCACTTCCCTGCGTTGATCGCAATACGTCGTTGAGCCGTCACCCGACGGCCCGCTCCGCAAAGCAGAACGCGCGCCGTCGCCAGCAGTGGCGGCGCGTTTTTTTTGCAGGGTCAGCCAAGCCTGGGCGGCAGTGGTGCAAGGACAAGCTTGCGGACACGCCAGGTTTCTTCATCGCCACCGATGCGGCAGACTGCCGCGCGGAGGTGACCATGACCGATATCCTGATCCTGACCCATGTCGATTTCTGCCCGCCCGGCCATCTGGGCGCGCTGCTCGACCGTCTGCAACTGCCGTTCGACGTACGTCGCGTCGACCTGGGCGAGCTGCAAGGCTACGACCTGGAGCGGCCGAAAGCCGTTGCCATCATGGGCGGCCCCATGAGCGTGAACGACGACCTGCAGTGGCTGCGCGATGAAGTCTCCGCGATCCGTCGTTTCATCGAGCGCGATGTGCCAATGATCGGCCACTGCCTGGGCGGCCAGTTGCTGGCCAAGGCGCTGGGCGCCGACATCCACCAACTGCCGTACACCGAGATGGGCTGGCAGCCGATGCGTCGTCAGGAAGGGCAGAGCCCGTGGCTGGCGCACCTGCCCGAGGAGTTCCCTATCTACCAGTGGCATGGCGATACCTTTGATATTCCCGAAGGCGCCACCCGCTTGCTGTCGAGCCCATGGTGCGAGAACCAGGGCTTCAGCTTCGGCGAGCGCATCCTTGGCCTGCAGGGCCATCCGGAGATGACCGAGGAGTTGGTCAGCGGCTGGGTCAATGGCTTCCCGGAATACCAGGACCCCAGCCAGCCGAGCCAGGAAAGCGCAGGGGTGATGCTGGCCGACCTGCCGCAGAAGGTCGCGGCGATGAACCGCGTGGCGGAAGGTTTCTACAGCCATTGGCTGAAGCTGGCCGGGTTGGTCTGATCCCGCGAGGTTGTGTCGGGTGCGATGCTCTTCGTAGGAGCGAGCTTGCTCGCGAACTGCCCAGCTCCGGAGGCGCCGGCCAATTCGCTCGCGAGCAGTAACGATGGCGTCTCCCTCGCTCCTACAGGTAAAGCACGTCTTCCTGGCTCAATGCTTGAACATGATGTGCCGCGCCACGGTGTAGTCCTCCAGGCCGTACATGGACAGGTCCTTGCCGTAGCCGGACTGCTTGAAGCCGCCGTGGGGCATTTCGCTGCACAACATGAAATGGGTATTCACCCAGGTGCAGCCGTACTGCAGCCGCGCCGCCACCCGTGAGGCGCGGCCGACGTCCTTCGTCCACACCGACGAGGCGAGGCCGTAGTCCGAGTCGTTCGCCCAGCGCACCGCCTCGTCCGCATCGCTGAACGGCGTCACCGAGACCACCGGGCCGAACACTTCGCGGCGGACGATCTCGTCGTCCTGCTGGGCGTTGGCCACCACCGTCGGTTCGTAGAAGAAGCCGTTGCCGCTGACCACCTTGCCGCCGGTAGCGATCTGGATGTGCGGGCTGGCCTTGGCACGTTCGACGAAGCCGGCGACGCGGTCGCGCTGAGCGGCAGTGATCAGCGGGCCGAGTTCGGTGTTCGGGTCGTTCTGTAAACCGGTCTTGAGGCTCGATACTGCGCTGGCCAGGTCGGCGACGAAGTTGTCGTAGACCTTCTTGCCGGCGTAAATGCGGCACGCAGCGGTGCAATCCTGCCCGGCGTTATAGAAGCCGAAGGTGCGGATGCCGGCGATCACGTCTTCCAGGTCGGCATCGTCGAAGACGATCACCGGCGCCTTGCCGCCTAATTCCATGTGCAGGCGCTTCACGCTGTCGGCCGCGCTCTTGATGATGGCCTTGCCGGTGCCCACCGAGCCGGTCAGCGAAACCATGCGCACCAGGTCATGGCTCACCAGCGGCGCGCCCACCGTCGGGCCACGGCCGAAGACCAGGTTGACCACGCCGGCGGGGAACAGCTCGGCGATGAATTCGGCCAGCCGCAGGGCGGTCAGTGGCGTCTGCTCCGAAGGCTTGAGCACCACGCAGTTGCCGGCGGCCAGCGCCGGGCCGAGCTTCCACGCGGCCATCATCAGCGGGTAGTTCCACGGTGCGATGGAGGCGACTACGCCCACCGGGTCGCGGCGGATCATCGAGGTGAAGCCGGGAATGTATTCCCCAGCGGCGGAGCCGGGCAGCACGCGGCAGGCGCCGGCGAAGAAGCGGAACACGTCGGCGATGGCCGGGATCTCGTCGTTCAGCGCGGCGGCGTAGGGCTTGCCGCAGTTGTCCGACTCCAGCCGGGCCAGCTCCTCGGCATGTTCCTCGATGCGGTCGGCCAGACGCAGCAGGAGCAGGGCGCGGTCTTTCGGCGCGGTCTGCGACCAGCTGTCGAAGGCTGCGTTGGCGGCGCGCACGGCGCTGTCCACCTGGGCTTCGCTGGCTTCGGCGATCTGGCCGATCACCGTGCCAGTGGATGGGTTGAGGATATCCAGCGGGGCGCCTTCGCCGGCGACGAACTGGCCGTTGATCAGGAGTTTGGTTTGCATGGGAGCTCCTCCTTCAATGGGTTCCCCTCACCCCAACCCTCTCCCTTCGGAGCGGGGCGCGTAGCCAGGGTTGGGGTGAGGGTGCTTGGCAAAATGCCGGTCATTTCCCGCTCCCCGCCACGTCGCTGGTGCCGCGCGTCAGGTAGTAGGCGCCGAGGATCGGCAACATGGTGGCGAGCATCACCAGCATGGCGACGACGTTGGTGACGGGTACGTCGCGCGGGCGGCTCAGCTGGTTGAGCAGCCATAGCGGCAGGGTGCGCTCGTGGCCGGCGGTGAAGGTGGTGACGATGATCTCGTCGAACGACAGGGCGAAGGCCAGCATGCCGCCGGCGAGCAGCGCCGTGGCGATGTTCGGCAGGATGATGTAGCGGAAGGTCTGCCAGCCGTCGGCACCCAGGTCCATGCTCGCCTCGATCAGGCTGAACGAGGTGCGGCGGAAGCGCGCGATGACGTTGTTGTAGACGATCACCACGCAGAAGGTCGCGTGGCCGATGATGATGGTCAGGAAGCCCGGCTCGATTCCCAGCGTCTTGAACGCCGACAGCAGGGCGATACCGGTGATGATGCCGGGCAGGGCGATGGGCAGGATCAGCATCAGCGAGATGCTTTCCTTGCCGAAGAAGTCGCGGCGATACAGCGCGCCGGCGGCCAGGGTGCCGAGGACCATGGCGATCAGCGTGGCCACGCAGGCGATCTTCACCGACAGCCAGATGGAGTCGAGTACGTCGCCGCGCCCGAAGGCGATGCTGAACCACTTCAGGGTGAAGCCCTGCAGCGGGAAGCTGTAGGCCGACTCTTCGGTATTGAAGGCGTAGAGCAGGATCACCAGGATCGGGAAGTGCAGGAACAGCAGCCCGCCCCAGGCGGCCAGGCGCAAGAGCCAGGAGGGGCGGTCCGTGGAGTGTGTGTCAGAGCGCATCGAAGGCCCCCAGCCGCTTGGCGATGGACAGGTAGACGGCGATCAGCACGATGGGCACCAGGGTGAAGGCCGCCGCCAGCGGCATGTTGCCCACCGCGCCCTGCTGCACGTAGACCATGGTGCCGATGAACAGCCCGCTGGGGCCCACCAGCTGCGGGATGATGAAGTCGCCCAGGGTCAGGCTGAAGGTGAAGATCGAGCCGGCCACCACGCCGGGGAAGGCCAGCGGCAGGATCACCTGGAAGAAGGTCTGCCGCGGGCGCGCGCCGAGGTCCGCCGAGGCTTGCAGCAGCGTCGGCGGCAGGCGTTCCAGGGCGGCCTGGATCGGCAGGATCATGAACGGCAGCCAGACGTAGGTGAACACCCAGAAGCGGCCCAGGTGCGAGGTGGACAGCGTGTTGCCGCCCACGCCCGGCACTTGCAGCAGCAGGTCCAGCAGGCCGAGCAGGTGCAGGTGCTCGATCACCCAGTAGAGGATGCCGCCCTTGGCCAGGATCACTGTCCAGGCGTAGGCCTTGACGATGTAGCTGGCCCACATCGGCAGCATCACGGCGATGTAGAAAAAGGCCTTTTCCTTGGGCCCGGCGTAGCGCGCCATGTAGTAGGCGATGGGGAAGGCGAGGATAGCGCTGGCCAACGACACGGCAATCGCCATGCTGAAGGTGCGCAGGACGATGTCGTAGTTGGCCGGGTTGAACAGGGCCTGGTAGTTGGCCAGGGTCAGATCCGGCGTCACCGCCATGGTGAAGTCGTCGAAGGTGTAGAAGCTCTGCCAGAGCAGGGCGAACAGCGAGCCGATGTAGATCACCCCGAACCACAGCAGCGGCGGGATCAGCAGCATCAGCAGGTAGAGCGTGCTGCGCCGGTAGAGGAAGCTGGAGATCGCCCTCACGGCGCCGGCTCCTCGAGCAGCGGCACCAGCGCGCTGCGTGCCCAGCAGGCGGTGACCGTGTCACCCGGTTTCGGCCGCTGCTCCTCGCGCTCGCCATTGGGCAGGGCGGCGACCAGGCGTACACCGTTTTCCAGTTCGATCTCGTAGCGGCTGCTGGCGCCCATGTACTGCACGTCGAACAGCGTGCCGCTGACTTCCAGCTCACCCTCGCCAGCATGGCCGAAGCGCACGTGCTCGGGGCGCAGCGAGTGTGGGCGTGACTCACCCAGCAGGCGTTGCGCGAGGTCGCCGCGCAGTACGTTGGCGGTGCCGACGAACTCGGCGACAAAGCGCGTGGCAGGGCGGCGGTAGAGGTTGTCGGGAGTGTCGACCTGTTCGATGCGACCCTTGTTGAACACTGCCACGCGGTCGGACATGGACAGTGCTTCGCTCTGGTCGTGGGTGACGAAGATGAAGGTGATGCCGAGCTGCCGCTGCAGCTTCTTCAGCTCCACCTGCATCTGCTCGCGCAGCTTCAGGTCCAGCGCGCCCAGGGGTTCGTCCAGCAGCAGCACGCGTGGACGATTGACCAGGGCGCGGGCCAGGGCGACGCGCTGGCGCTGGCCGCCGGAGAGCTGCGCCGGCTTGCGCTTGCCGTAGCCGGCCAGGGCGACCATGCCCAGGGCCTCTTCGGCGCGGTTATAGCGCTCGGCCTTGGCCACGCCCTTCACCTTCAAGCCGTAGGCGACGTTGTCCAGCACGTTCATGTGCGGGAACAGCGCGTAGTCCTGGAACACCGTGTTCACGTCGCGCTCGTAGGGCGGCAGGCCGGCGGCCTCGTGGCCGTGGATGCGGATGGAGCCGGCAGTGGGTTGCTCGAAGCCGGCGATCAGCCGCAGGCAGGTGGTCTTGCCCGAGCCGGAGGGGCCGAGCATGGAGAAGAACTCGCCGTCGCGAATCTCGATGGACACCTTGTCGACGGCGCGCACGTCGCCGTAGTGACGGCTCACGTCAGTGAACTGGACGGCTGTGGTCATGCTGCTGCTACCTGAATGGTGGGGCTGCATCAGAAAAGGTAGCGCATGGAAGGCGGAGCGCCTGTTCTGCGTGCCGGAGGCATCCGTGCTCTTCGTAGGGCCGAAGGGGGCTCGCTAGCAGCCCCGCAACGGAGGCTGGTTCGCGAGCAAGAACCAGGCGTCCCCCTCGCTCCTACCGTCCTGGTTTGGCCTTTGCGAAGCCATTGCTAGACGCCTGTTCTACCCCGTATAAGGTCGCTTTCGCCCGCATGAAAGGAAGCCACCGATGTACAGCCTGAGTGAGCTCTACCGCTACCCGGTCAAATCCACCGCCTACGAGCCCCTGGAGGCCGTCCGCCTGGACGCTCTGGGCCTGGAGGGGGATCGACGCTGGATGGTGGTAGAGGCTGCCAACGGCCGCTTCCTGACCCAGCGCCTGCTGCCGCAGATGGGCCGCATCGAGGCGCGCTGGCAGGATGATTTCGCCGCCTTGCGCCTGCGCGCGCCGGGCATGGATGACCTGCTGGTGAGCGTGCCGGGCCGTGACGACGATCTGCGCGGGGTGCTGATCTGGCGCGACACGTTGCAGGTGCCGGATGCCGGCGATGAAGCCGCGCAATGGCTGAGCACATTCCTCGGTCGCGACGTGCGCCTGGTGCAGATGCCCGAGCAACGTGCGCGTCAGGTCGATACCGCCTACGCCGAACCCGGCGAGCACGTGCATTTCGCTGACGGCTTCCCGCTACTGCTGATCGGCCAGGGCTCGCTGGACGATCTGTCGGCCAAGGTCGGCCGCCCGCTGGAAATGCTGCGCTTCCGCCCGAACCTGGTGGTGGCCGGCGCAGCACCTTTCGCCGAAGACAGCTGGAAGCTCATCCGCATTGGCGAGGTCACCTTCAAGGTCGCCAAACCCTGTTCGCGCTGCATCCTCACCACCATCGACCCGCACACCGGCGAACGTGATGCCGCCCGCGAGCCGCTGGCGACCTTGCTGGGCTACCGCAACGTCAATGGCGAGGCGCTGTTCGGCCAGAACCTGATCGCCCTGAACAGCGGAGCGCTGCGGGTAGGCATGGACGTGGAAGTTCTGGAGTAGCGTGCAGCCAGGGCAGATAGGCGCATCCCGGCCCCAACATTGAGGGCATTTGTAGGAGCGAGCTTGCTCGCGAACCCGCCTGACGCCTGTGCCGCCGGAAAATCTGTTCGCGAGCAAGCTTGCTCCTACAGGTAGCGGCAGGGCGTACAACCGCTCGCGGTTGTACGCCGTCGGCGCGTTACAGCTTGGCGTCGACGCAGCCGGTGCTCTGGCACTCGCGTTCACGCTCGCGCAGCACAGCCAGACGCTCATTAGTCTTGTCCACGGCGCACTGCAGGTTGACGAAGTAGCCGCCGTCGCGCTCGTAGCTGCACTGGGCGTCGCGGTCCTTGATCCAGGCGATCTGGCTTTTCTTCAGCGCGGCCTTCTGGCCATCGTTGAGCATCTTGCGCAGGGTGCCGAATTCATTGTTCAGCTCGCGGTCGACCTGGGCGTACTCGGTGCTCAGGCAGTACACGCTGTCGAAGGCGTTGCGCGGCTTCTCGCAGGCGGCGAGGGCCAGGTCGGTGCTCAGCAGGCCTGTGGCCAGGGCAGTCAGGGACAGCACGGTCTTGCGCATGGGAACTTCCTTTTTCCTTGGGGAGATGAAGACCGCCCGGCAAGTGCCGGGCGGGGGAGTCAAAGCTCGTCGAAGAAGCGTTCGTGCCAGTCGACGATGGGCTGCGGTGCGTTGAGCTTCTGCCCGTAGATCACCGCATAGGACAGCACGTTCTGCACGTAGGAGCGGGTTTCGTCGAACGGAATGGTCTCGACCCAGACGTCGAAGGCCAGGTGGCGCGCATCCTTCAGCCACTGGCGCACACGGCCGGGGCCGGCGTTGTAGGCGGCGGTGGCGAGCACGCGGTTGCCGTTGAACTGGCCGTGCACCTGGCTCAGGTACGCGGCACCGAGCTGGATGTTCACGTCCGGCACGATCAGCTGCTGCGGCGAGGCCAGCGGAATGCCGAACTTGCGCGAGGTTTCCTTGGCGGTGGCCGGCATCAGCTGCATCAGGCCGGTGGCGCCGACGCCGGAGCGCGCATCGGACATGAAGGCGCTTTCCTGGCGGGTGATCGCGAACACCCAGCTCGAATGCAGGCCGCGGTTGCGTGCCTCGCGCACCAGGGTGTTGCGGTAGGCCATGGGGAAGCGGATATCCAGGTCGTCCCAGTACTTGGCCTGGCTGATCGCGCGGATCGCCGGGAAGTACCACTGCATGTCGTAGGCGATCTTGGCCTGGGCCAGCAGTTCGTCGTGACTCAGGTGCCGGGCGGCGTTGTACCACTCGCGGCGGGCGTTGATGATCTCGCCACGGGCGTAGAACTCCAGAGCGCGGCGAGTGCTCGGGGCGTTGCGCACGCGCTGCATCGTTCCCGCGTCCGGCGAGACCGGGCGGTTGTTCAACTGATAGGGCGCATTGATCCGGTCGGCGGCGAGGAAACCGTAGAAATCACGCTCGCCCGCCACCGGCTGGTACAGGCTGATGGCCTGCTTGTTCTGTGGCTGCGCCAGTTGCAGCGAACGCGCCTGCCAGTACTTCCAGCGGTTGGTTTCGGCCAGTGACGGTGGCAGCGCGCGGGTCAGCTCGTAAGCGTCTTCCCAGCGGCCCAGGCGCAGCAACAGGCGCAGGCGCCATTCGGTGACGGTGTCATCACGCAGTTGCGGGTCGTACTTGACCATCATCGGCAAGGCGCGTGGATCGTAGCGGCGCGCCAGACTCAGGCCGATCTCGCGGGCGATGGAGACTTTCTCGTCGCTGGAGAAGGGCAGCACCGAGCTGTAGTAGTCCAGCAGGTTGATGGCCTTCTCCGGGTCCTGCTTGGCCAGCCGGCGCAGGCCCAGGCCAACGACGTCGGCGGTGGCGTGGTCGCGGGCGCCGAAGCGGGTGGTCTGGCTCAGCTGTGCGGGGTTCTGCGCCACGTTGACCATCAGCGTGCCCTGGCTGCCGAGGGTCGGCAGACGCTTGGAGAGCACCGTGGCGAGGCTGTAGTTGCCTTTCTCGGCCGCGAGCTTCAGGCGCTTCCAGACTTTTTCCTCGGTAAGCTGACCGTCGGCCTGCCACATCGCGAAGGTGGTGTCGCAGGCGTCGGGCTGCGGCTTGCCCACCAGCCAGAGTTTCTCCGCGGTGGCGTAGCCCTCGGCCTTGTTGCCGTGGCCCAGCTGGTATTGGCCGTAAAGGCAGTCCAGCTCGGTGAAATTCATCTTCGGATCGTAATAGCGAACGAAGGTGTTCCAGTCGCCTCGATCCGCCAATTGGCGCATCCAGCGCAGTTTCAGCCAGTTGATCTGCGGCAGATCGCCGTGCTGCTCGATGAAACGCTCGATCTCGGCGTTGCTCGCGCTTTTCAGGCGGCTGGTCAGTTCGTCGTAGGCCAGGTACGGCTGCAGCGGATAATCGGCCAGTGCCGATTGATAGCTGAAGTAAGGGCTGCTGTCGCCCCGCGCCAGTGCTTTCTGCGCCTCGTCGTACATCTGGCGCTGCTGAGGCAGGGACGCTGCGTTGGCTGTCGAAGCGGACAGGCTGAGGATCAGGCAGGAAAACAGTGAGAAAAGGCGACCGCGCATGGCTCTTCCGGGAAGATGATCGGTGGGCGCTGGAGGGCGCGCGCCCGCTGCCGGGTAGCTTAGCCTGTTGCGCGCGCGGGGCGAAAGCGCCACCACGGGCGCCTGGCTCAAAGGCGGACGAATGTCTCGCCTCGGCACTTTGTCCGACCCCCTCTGACTTTTCCGCGCTTTCCCTTAAACTGCGCGCCCAGTTTTACGGAAGATGCTCTCATGACCCTGCTCAAGTTCACCGACGTGTCCCTCGCCTTTGGCACCACTCCGCTGCTGGATAAGGTGTCCTGGCAGATCGCTCGGGGTGAGCGGGTGTGCGTCATTGGCCGCAACGGTACCGGCAAGTCGAGCATGCTCAAGCTGGTCAAGGGCGAGCAGAAGGCCGACGACGGTGAGATCTGGCGTGCGCCCTCGCTGAAGATCGGTGAGCTGCCGCAGGAGTTGCCGCGCGCAGATGACCGTACGGTCTATGACGTCGTCGCCGAAGGCCTGGCCGAGGTGGGTGAGCTGCTGGCGCGCTATCACCACCTGAGCATGCATATCGAAAGCGAAGAGGACCTGAACAAGCTGGCGCACGTCCAGCAGGACCTCGAAGCCCGTGACGGCTGGCGCCTGGGGCAACTGGTGGACACCACCCTGAGCCGCCTGCAGTTGCCGGCCGACAAGACTCTCGCCGAGCTCTCCGGTGGCTGGCGCCGCCGCGTGCTGCTGGCCCAGGCGCTGGTCGCCGAACCCGACCTGCTGCTGCTGGACGAACCGACCAACCACCTGGACATCGGCGCCATCGCCTGGCTGGAAAACGCCCTGGCCGACTACCCCGGCGCCGTGCTGTTCATCACCCACGACCGTGCCTTCCTGCAGGCCGTGGCAACCCGCATCCTCGAACTGGACCGCGGCCACCTGATCGACTGGAACGGCGACTACGCCAGCTTCCTCGCGCATAAAGAACAGGAACTGGCGGCGGAAGAGGCAGCCAATGCGCTGTTCGACAAGCGCCTGGCCCAGGAAGAAGTGTGGATTCGTCAGGGCATCAAGGCCCGCCGTACCCGTAACGAAGGCCGCGTGCGTGCATTGAAGGCCATGCGCAACGAGCGCGCCGAGCGCCGTGAACGCCAGGGCAAGGCCAGTTTCCAGATGGAGACGGCGGAGAAGTCCGGCAAGCAGGTGATTGTCGTCGAGAAAGCCGGTTTCGCTCATCCGGGCGGCCCGGCGCTGATCCGTGATTTCTCCCTGGTGCTGCAGCGCGGCGACCGTATCGGTCTGCTGGGTGCTAACGGTACCGGCAAGACCACGCTACTCAAGCTGCTGCTGGGCGACCTGCAGCCGACTTCCGGCAGCGTGAAGGAAGGTACCCGACTGGAAGTGGCTTATTTCGACCAGTTGCGTCACCAGCTGGAGCCGGAAAAGACCGTCATCGACAACATTTCCGAAGGTCGCGAATTCATCACCATCAACGGGCAGAATCGCCACGTGCTCAGCTACCTGGGCGACTTCCTGTTCTCCCCGCAGCGTGCGCGCACCCCTGTCAAGGCGCTCTCCGGTGGTGAACGGGCACGCCTGTTGCTGGCAAAGCTCTTCAGCAAGCCGTCCAACCTGCTGGTACTGGACGAACCGACCAACGACCTGGACGTGGAAACCCTGGAGCTGCTCGAAGAGGTGCTGCTGACCTTCGATGGCACCGTGCTGATGGTCAGCCACGACCGGGCCTTCCTCGACAACGTGGTGACCAGCACCCTGGTGTTTGAAGGTGAAGGGCGTGTGCGCGAATACGTCGGCGGCTACCAGGACTGGCTGCGCCAGGGCGGCTCGCCGAAGCTGCTCGGTGTCGGCGAGGAAAAGGGCGACAAGCCTGCCGCTGCGCCGGCTCCCGAGCAACCGGCGGCTGTGAGTGCGCCGGTGGAAGCGGCGCCGAAGAAGAAGCTGAGCTACAAGCTGCAGCGTGAACTGGAAGCCATCCCCGGGCAGATCGACGCCCTGGAGGCGGAGATGGCCGCGCTGCAAGCAGAAACCGCGTCGTCGGATTTCTACCAGCGTCCGCCGAACGAAGCGCAGGCGGTTCTGGAGCGCCTGGGTTCGCTGCAGGGGGAGTTGGACCAGTTGATCGAGCGCTGGGCCGAGCTGGAAAAGTGATCCGTTCGGTCCGGTGATGTGTCTGTGTGTGCGAATCGCTGATCAAAGACTGTTAGGGATGGCCGAATGGCAATCGAGTACCGCATCACCCTGGATGATGAGCACGAGTTCAGCTATCGCATCGAACTGGAGCGCCACTACGACCCGCAGGTCGCCGCCGAGGCGCCGCGCTGGACGCTCCTGGACTACAACCGTTGCAGTAACTGCCCGCTGAACCCCGGGCAGCACAGCCATTGCCCTGCGGCGGTGGACCTGCACCGGGTGATCGAGGATTTCCGTGGTTTGCCGGCCTTCAAGAAGGTCGCGATACAGGTCCGTACGCCAGAGCGTGAGTACGTCAAGCACGCCGGGCTGGAAGAGGGGCTGCGGGCGCTGTTGGGTGTGATCATGGCCACCAGCGCCTGCCCGCTGTTGGGCAGGCTCAAGCCGATGGCGCAGCAGCACCTGCCATTCGCCAGCAACCAGGAGTTCATCCTGCGCGCGGTGTCGCTGTATCTGATGCGCCAGTATTTCAACTTCCGCGAAGGGCGACATGCGGACTGGGAGCTGAAGGGGTTGGTGAAGCAGTTCCAGCAGTTGCAGCTGGTGAACCAGGCGTTCTGGCAGCGCATTCACGAAACCTGTGACGGCGACTCGAACCTGAAGGCTTTCCTCAGCTTCTTCTCCATGGCGTCGAGCATGAGCTATTCGCTGGAGGCGCAGTTGCAGAAGGTGCGACCGCTGCTGATGAGCGGGGACATGCTCGGGGCCTGATCTGAAACGAAGCGGGCCCATCAGGGCCCGCTGTCTGTCTCTGTTGGTTCAGCTAGCCGTTGGCTCAGCTGGTTTTCTGCAGGCGTACCGCGAGAACGTCGCAGGGCGCGCCGTGCAGCACGTCGTTGGCGGTAGAGCCCAGCAGCAAAGCGAGGCCGTGGCGGCCGTGGCTACCGACGACGATCAGGTCGCAGTCCTGCTCATCGGCGAGGCGGTGGATTTCCTGGCGCGGCTGGCCGTAGACCAGGTGACATTGGGAGCCGGTGATCTCGGCGTAGGTAAGGGTGAACTGGTGCAGTCGCTCCTTGGCCTGGTCGAACTGCTGCTGTTGCAGCATCGACAGGTCCATTGGCACGTCGCCACCGAAGGCCATGGCCATGGGCTCGACCACATGCACCGCCGAGAGCCGGGCGTCATTGGCCTTGGCCAGTGCGACCGCCCGCTTCATCACCGGATCGCATTCTTCGGTAAGGTCGACGGCGACCAGAATGTGTTGGTAGGGCATGAGCGTCTCCTCCGGGGGACTCGTTATTAATCAGTATGGCCCCAATGGCCGTGCTTGACCTGTTGGACCGGTATAACCGATATGACCACGTGGATGGTAATCCTGCTCATTGCATTGGTGCTCAGCCCGCTGACCTGGCTGATCCCTTCGCGCGGCCAGCGCGGGCAGATGGACCTGCGCCTGCAGGCGCGGCGCCTGGGTCTGGCCATGCAGATGGCGCGGCAGGAATGGCCTCACTGGTTGGAGCGGCAGCCGCCACGCCAGTGCGCGCAGTACCATCGCGCCCGTGGCAGGAACCGTGATGCCTGGTGCTACTGGCAGAGCGAGCCGGGTGTCTGGCTGGACCGCTGGCGCGAGGCGAGCGCCCCGGCCGAGCTGGCCGAAGCGCTGGCCAGCCTGCCGAAGGACGTCTACATGGTCGAGGCGACACCCCAGTTCCTCGCGCTGTACTGGGGCGAGCGGGGCGATAGTAGTGACCTCGAGCGGGTCGCCACCTTCCTTAAACAGCAAGCCTGAAGCCCTCAAGCAGCCTGCCTGAAGCGATCAGCTCTGCTGCGCGGCATACAGGCCGGAGACTTTCTCCAGGTCTTCGATGATGCGGTCGGAGTACTTGTTGATCAGGAACGGCACGCTGTTCTGGTTGTAGTTCTGCAGCGATTTCTCGATGTAGCGCCACTTGATCGCCACGCCGCGCAGTTCCTGGCCGATCTCCGGGGTGGTTTGCGGCGCCTGCTGCAGCTTCACCAGGTTGATCGCGAAGCGGTTGGCCAGGTCGTCCAGCGGGCGTTCCTCGCCGCCGCCGAAGAAGCTGGCGCCTACCGAGGCGTTGCGCGAGGCGTAGTCCACCGCGATGTCCTGCATCAGCAGGCTCTGCTCACGTGTCTGCTGGGTCAGCGGCGGAACCTTGCTGCCGCTTTCCTCCTGGATTTTCCCGTAGAGCTGCTCGGCGGTGTCCAGCAGCTTGCGGTTCTGCGCGGCGAGGTCCGCCACCGGTTGCAGGTCGGTGTAGCCGCTCTTGTCCAGTGTGCCGGTGAGGGTCTGTAGCTGGGCTGCGTAGGCTTTCCATTGTTCCTGCAGGTCGGCTCTCAGCTTCTTCGATTCGTTGCCGGGCATTTCCCCGAGCTTGCCCAGGGCATCGTTGGCGCTCTGCGACGAGGCTTCGACCATCTTCGCGTACTTCTGGTCGCCTTCCATCGCATTGAACATGAAGAAATCGCCAAGACTGCGCTGGGCGGCGAGGCGCGTCTGGTGGACGTTGAGCAGGTCGCTGGCGGTGTCGGCAGCAGCGAAGAGAGGCAGGGCGGTGAGCGCGAGCGCAGACAGCAGACGCACTAGCGGACGGCTGGGCATCGATCCAACTCCTTGGAGCCATGGGCTTCTTGTTGTTTTGTTTTCCACAGGTTCCAGGCGTCTGCCGGTATTGGCAGCAGGCAGATCGCCATTGCGTCCCGACTCTAGCGCGGGTCATGGGGTTTGAACAGTGGCTGTCGGGACGCTGGTGCCAGGTGGCAATTGTCACGATAGGCAGGATGAATAGGGCGTCAGGGCTGCGCTGAATGCTCCGGGCCAGACGCCCCGGCCGCTTTGCGACTGTTACGTCTCGCCGATTGACAAGCATTGGCTTTTGCTAGAAGGTGGGCGCACCCAAATCAAACGGGCGTATGAATCGAGCGTTTGCTATGTGCAGCGACTCGGACAGAACGCCCCGGCTATCGCGTCGGCGGGTGTGCCGCAAGCTTTGGGACTATCCTCGGCGACTGCCGGGCTGTCCCGATACACGGTGTCCGACGTGTGATTTCAAGCTTCCCTAGCGTGGAGATCAGTTGATGATTTACCAAGGTAAAGCCATCACGGTTAAGGCTCTTGAGAGCGGCATCGTCGAACTGAATTTCGACCTCAAGGGCGAGTCCGTCAACAAGTTCAACCGACTCACCCTGAATGAGCTGCGTCAAGCAGTCGATACCATCAAGGCCGATGCGTCCGTCAAGGGCGTGATCGTGACCAGCGGCAAAGGCGTGTTCATCGTCGGTGCCGACATCACCGAGTTCGTCGACAACTTCAAGCTGTCCGACGAAGAGCTGCTGGCCGGCAACCTCGAAGCCAACAAGATCTTCAGCGACTTCGAAGACCTGAACGTTCCGACCGTGGCCGCGATCAACGGCATCGCCCTGGGCGGCGGTCTGGAAATGTGCCTGGCTGCCGACTTCCGTGTCATGAGCGCCACCGCCAAGGTCGGCCTGCCGGAAGTGAAGCTGGGCATCTACCCAGGCTTCGGCGGCACCGTCCGCCTGCCGCGCGTCATCGGCTGCGACAATGCTGTCGAGTGGATTGCCTCGGGCAAGGAAAACCGTGCTGAAGACGCGCTGAAAGTCGGCGCCGTTGACGCCGTCGTGGCTCCGGAGAAACTCCAGGACGCCGCTCTGGACCTGGTCAAGCGCGCCATCGCCGGCGAGCTCGATCACAAGGCCCGCCGTCAGCCGAAGCTGGAAAAGCTCAAGCTGAACGCCATCGAGCAGATGATGGCCTTCGAAACCGCCAAGGGCTTCGTCGCAGGCCAGGCTGGCCCGAACTACCCGGCTCCGGTCGAAGCGATCAAGTCGATCCAGAAAGCCGCCAACTTCGGTCGTGACAAGGCGCTGGAAATCGAAGCCCAGGGCTTCGTCAAGCTGGCCAAGACCTCCGTTGCGCAAAGCCTGATCGGCCTGTTCCTCAACGACCAGGACCTGAAGAAGAAGGCCAAGCAGTACGACGAGATTGCCAAGGACGTGAAACTGGCCGCCGTACTGGGCGCCGGCATCATGGGTGGCGGCATCGCCTACCAGTCCGCCTCCAAGGGCACTCCGATCCTGATGAAGGATATCCGTGAAGACGGTATCCAGATGGGTCTGAACGAAGCCTCGAAGCTGCTCGGCAAGCGCGTCGAAAAAGGTCGCATGACCCCGGCCAAGATGGCCGAGGCCCTGAACGCCATTCGCCCGACAATGTCCTACGGCGACTTCGGCAACGTCGACATCGTCGTCGAAGCCGTGGTTGAGAATCCGAAGGTCAAGCAGATCGTTCTGGCTGAAGTTGAAGGCGTGGTGAAGGAAGATGCGATCCTCGCATCGAACACTTCGACCATCTCCATCAACCTGCTGGCCAAAGCGCTCAAGCGTCCGCAGAACTTCGTCGGCATGCACTTCTTCAACCCGGTGCACATGATGCCGCTGGTCGAAGTCATCCGCGGCGAGAAGTCCAGCGACGTTGCCGTTGCCACCACCGTGGCCTACGCCAAGAAGATGGGCAAGAACCCCATCGTGGTGAATGACTGCCCCGGCTTCCTGGTCAACCGCGTGCTGTTCCCGTACTTCGGCGGCTTCTCCAAGCTGCTGGGCTTCGGTGTGGACTTCGTGCGCATCGACAAGATCATGGAGAAGTTCGGCTGGCCCATGGGCCCGGCGTACCTGTCCGACGTGGTCGGTATCGACACCGGCCACCACGGCCGCGACGTCATGGCTGAAGGCTTCCCGGACCGCATGGCCGTGGAAGGCAAGACCGCCGTTGACGTGATGTACGACGCCAATCGTCTGGGCCAGAAGAACGGCAAGGGCTTCTACGCCTACGAGACCGACAAGCGCGGCAAGCCGAAGAAAGTCACTGACCCGCAGGCTTATGAGCTGCTGAAGTCCATCGTCACCGAGCAGCGCGAGCTGACTGACGAGGACGTCATCAACTACATGATGATCCCGCTGTGCCTGGAAACCGTGCGTTGCCTGGAAGACGGCATCGTTGAAACCGCTGCCGAGGCCGACATGGGCCTGATCTACGGCATCGGCTTCCCTCCCTTCCGTGGCGGCGCCCTGCGTTATATCGACTCCATCGGTGTGGCCGAATTCGTCGCCCTGGCGGACAAGTATGCCGACCTGGGTGCGCTGTACCACCCGACCGCGAAGCTGCGTGAAATGGCCAAGAACGGCCAGAAGTTCTTCGGTTGAGTGCGCAACGAATAGAGCGAGAGTGAATTTATGAGCCTGAATCCGAGAGACGCTGTCATTGTCGACTTCGGCCGCACCCCGATGGGCCGTTCGAAGGGTGGCATGCACCGCAACACCCGCGCGGAGGACATGTCCGCGCACCTGATCAGCAAGCTGCTGGAGCGCAACCCGAAGATCGACCCGGCGGAAGTCGAGGACGTGATCTGGGGCTGCGTGAACCAGACCCTGGAGCAGGGCTGGAACATCGCACGCATGGCGTCGCTGATGACCCAGATCCCGCACACCAGCGCCGGCCAGACCGTCAGCCGCCTGTGCGGCTCGTCCATGAGCGCCCTGCACACTGCCGTGCAGGCGATCCAGACCGGCAACGGTGACGTCTTCGTCATCGGCGGCGTGGAGCACATGGGCCACGTCGGCATGATGCATGGCGTGGACCCGAACCCGCACATGTCCCTCTACGCTGCCAAGGCGTCGGGCATGATGGGCCTGACCGCCGAGATGCTGGGCAAGATGCACGGCATCACCCGCGAGGCGCAGGACAAGTTTGGTGTGCGTTCGCACCAGCTGGCCTGGAAAGCGACCCAGGAAGGCAAGTTCAAAGACGAAATCATCCCGATGGAAGGCTATGACGAGAATGGCTTCCTGAAGGTCTTCGACTTCGACGAAACCATCCGTCCGGAAACCACCCTGGAAAGCCTGGCTGCCCTGAAGCCGGCGTTCAACCCGAAGGGCGGCACCGTGACTGCAGGGACTTCCTCGCAGATCACCGACGGCGCTTCCTGCATGATCGTCATGAGCGCCCAGCGCGCCCAGGACCTCGGCGTGCAGCCGATGGCCGTGGTTCGTGCCATGGCTGTGGCTGGCGTTGATCCGGCGATCATGGGCTACGGCCCGGTTCCGTCGACCAACAAGGCGCTCAAGCGCGCCGGCCTGACCATCAATGACATCGACTTCTTCGAGCTCAACGAAGCCTTCGCCGCACAGGCCCTGCCAGTGCTGAAGGACCTCAAGGTGCTCGACAAGATGGAAGAGAAGGTCAACCTGCACGGCGGCGCCATCGCCCTGGGTCACCCGTTCGGCTGCTCCGGTGCGCGTATCTCCGGCACCCTGCTGAACGTGATGAAGCAGAACGGCGGTACCCTGGGCGTGTCCACCATGTGCGTGGGCCTCGGCCAGGGCATCACCACCGTCTTCGAACGCGTCTAAGCTTTCGTGGATGGGAGAGCCGGGGCCTTGTGCCCCGGCTTTCGTTTTTGTCGGGTGGGATTGCCCAGCGGCAGCACAATGAGCACAATCGCCGCCTTTTGGCCGGCGAGGGAGAACCGACATGCACATGCAGCCCGGATTGTATCGACACTACAAGGGGCAGGAGTACCGTGTACTCGCTGTGGCGCGTCATTCCGAAACCGAGGAAGAACTGGTGATCTACCAGGCGCTGTACGGCGAATTCGGCCTCTGGGTACGCCCGCTGAGCATGTTCATCGAAGCGGTTGAAGTGAATGGCGAACGAGTTCCGCGCTTCGCTCTGGTGAGCGCCGAAGACGATCCGCTGGGGCTTCAGACTGGCCCGTCCGGCGAAACCCAAGCTTGACCTTGGCGCGACCGCCACTATATATAGCGGTGCCGCTCCAAGCGCCTCCCTCCTTATAAATTCATCTTTTCGACGCAGGAATCTTCCGATCCATGGGTAAATCGCTGGTCATCGTGGAATCACCGGCCAAGGCCAAGACCATCAACAAGTACCTGGGCAACCAGTACGTGGTGAAGTCGAGCATCGGCCACATCCGCGACCTGCCCACCAGTGGCTCGTCCGCGTCGAAGGAGCCTGCGGCGAAAGCGCGCAAGACCGCTTCCGAAGCGCCGGCCCTGTCGCCCAAGGAGAAGGCCAAGCGCCAGCTCGTCACCCGCATGGGCGTCGACCCGGAGCACGGCTGGAAGGCCAAGTACGAGATCCTGCCCGGCAAGGAAAAGGTGATCGAGGAACTGCGCCGCCTGGCCAAGGATGCCGACACCATCTATCTCGCAACCGACTTGGACCGCGAAGGGGAGGCCATTGCCTGGCACCTGCGCGAGGCCATCGGCGGCGACGACTCGCGCTACAAGCGCGTGGTCTTCAACGAAATTACCAAGAAGGCCATCCAGGAAGCCTTCTCCCAGCCGGGCGAGCTGGACATCAACCGCGTGAATGCCCAGCAGGCACGTCGCTTCCTCGACCGTGTAGTGGGCTACATGGTCTCGCCGCTGCTGTGGGCGAAGATCGCCCGTGGCCTGTCCGCCGGCCGCGTGCAGTCGGTAGCGGTGAAGCTGGTGGTCGAGCGCGAGCGCGAGATCCGTGCCTTCGTTCCGGAAGAATACTGGGAAGTGCATGCTGACCTCGGTACGCCGAAGAGCGACAAGGTCCGCTTCGAAGTGGTGCGCGAGAAGGGCGAAGCCTTCAAACCGCTGAACGAGGCACAGGCCACGGCAGCGCTGGAGAAGCTCAAGTCGTCCTCCTACAGCGTCGTCAAGCGCGAGGACAAACCGACTTCCAGTAAGCCCTCGGCACCGTTCATTACTTCTACTCTGCAGCAGGCTGCGAGCAATCGCCTGGGCTTCGGGGTGAAGAAGACGATGATGATGGCCCAGCGTCTGTACGAAGCCGGCTACATCACTTATATGCGTACCGACTCGACCAACCTGTCGGCCGACGCCATCGACATGGTGCGCGGTTTCATCGACAGCGAGTTCGGCAACAAGTACCTGCCGGCCAAGCCGAATTTCTACTCCAGCAAGGAAGGCGCACAGGAAGCGCACGAAGCGATCCGTCCTTCCGACGTCAATCTGCGTCCGACCCAGCTGTCGGGCATGGAGCGCGACGCCGAGCGCTTGTACGAGCTGATCTGGCGCCAGTTCGTGGCTTGCCAGATGCCGCCGGCCGAATACCTGTCCACCACCGTCAGCGTAGCTGCCGGTGACTTCGAGCTGCGCGCCAAGGGCCGCATCCTCAAGTTCGACGGCTACACCAAGGTGCAGCCGCAGCAGGGCAAGCCGGGCGAGGACGACGTCCTGCCCCTGATGAACCAGGGCGATGCCATGAAGCTGCTCAAGCTCGATCCGAGCCAGCACTTCACCAAACCGCCGGCGCGCTTCTCCGAAGCCAGCCTGGTCAAGGAGCTGGAAAAGCGCGGCATAGGCCGTCCGTCCACCTACGCGGCGATCATCTCGACCATTCAGGAGCGCGGCTACGTCACTACCCATAACCGCCGCTTCTACGCGGAGAAGATGGGCGACATCGTCACCGACCGTCTCAACGAGAGCTTCTCCAACCTGATGGACTACGGCTTCACCGCCGGCATGGAAGAGAACCTCGACGACGTGGCTCAAGGTGAGCGCGACTGGAAAAACGTGCTGGACGAGTTCTACGGCGACTTCCGCAAGAAGCTCGACCTGGCCGAAGCCTCGAATGACGGCATGCGTGCCAACCAGCCGACCCAGACCGACATCCCTTGCCGTGACTGCGGCCGGCCGATGATGATCCGCACTGCTTCCACCGGTGTGTTCCTCGGTTGCTCGGGCTACAGCCTGCCGCCGAAAGAACGCTGCAAGGCCACCGTGAACCTGATCCCCGGCGACGAAATCGCCGCGGATGACGAGGGTGAATCCGAGTCCCTCGTGTTGCTGGGCAAGCACCGCTGCCCGATCTGCAGCACCGCGATGGATGCCTATCTGGTCGACGAGAAGCGCAAGCTGCATATCTGCGGTAACAACCCTGATTGCGCCGGCTACGAGATCGAGGAAGGCCAGTACCGCATCAAGGGCTACGAAGGCCCGAGCCTGGAATGCGACAAGTGCGGCAGCGAGATGCAGCTCAAGACCGGTCGCTTCGGCAAGTTCTTCGGTTGCACCAATCCGACCTGCAAGAACACCCGCAAGCTGCTGAAGAGTGGCGAGCCGGCGCCGCCGAAAATGGACGCCATCCGCATGCCGGAACTCAAGTGCGAGAAGGTCGATGACATCTACGTGCTGCGTGATGGCGCTTCCGGCCTGTTCCTCGCCGCCAGCCAGTTCCCGAAGAACCGCGAGACCCGTGCTCCGCTGGTTGCCGAGCTGGTACCGCACAAGGACGAGCTGGATCCGAAGTACCACTTCCTGCTCTCCGCTCCGGCGAAAGACCCGGATGGCCGTCCTGCGGTGATCCGCTTCAGCCGCAAGACCAAGGAGCAGTATGTGCAGTCCGAAGTCGAGGGCAAGCCCACCGGCTGGCGCGCGTTCTACGACGGCGGCAAGTGGAAGGTCGAAGACAAGCGCTGATGGAAGGCACGCCCCGCAGATGTGGGGCGTGCTTATACTGCGACCTGTAATGCTGGAGGGCCTGGCCATGGCGAACGAACTCTATACCCGCACCAACCAGAAGCTGTTCTTCGCCGGCCTCGCCCTGGAAGCCTGGCGCAGCGCCGAGGCGGCGCGCGCAATGAACGCCCAGGCACGTATCCAGGCCGAGCGCGAAGCAGCGCTGTTCCACCTCTATGGCGCAGTATTGGGCGTGGCCCATGAGATCGCCGGTTATTATCGCTTGCCTCAGGCCGGTGCGCCCCGTGTCGACATGTTGCTGAACGCCGAAGTGCTGGCCGCCGCGCCGAGCCCGGAGCTGGCAGAGATGGTCGAGCTGGCACAATCTCCGGAAGCCTGGCTGGGCCGTCTCCTGGGGGCCTACGCCGCGCTGTTCCAACCGCCGAGCGAGCCGAAGAAAGCCAAGGTCGATCCAACCCAGCCGCTGATCCAGGCGGTGAATGTCTACGACGAGGCGCCGGTCGAGTTGGGTCATGACGAGCTGGAAGCCTGGCGCAAATCCCTCAAAGAGCTGGTCCTGCGCTTCCGCGCATCGCTCACCGAACTCTGATTCACGCCCTGTTCGCAGCGCCGGTCTTCCGGTCGGTCCGTGCAAGCTTTGGCTAGGGTGTAGCGGATGTGGCTGTTACACTACGCGTTCTGCTGTGGAGAACGTCGCTATGCCAACCTCATTTCTGGAAATTGTCGAGCTGCCTGACGGGCGTATCGTGCTGCGTCGTGCGGACGAGGAGGAGGCGCTGGTGACCCTGGAGTTCTCTGCCGATGCCAAGGGCTTCCTGCAGGGCCAGCACATCGAGATCGCCAAGGCGATGTTCAATGTGGGTGTGCAGATGGCTGGTCGTCTCGCCGAGGGTGGCGACATGAACATGGACGAAGAAGGCCCGCGCGTCCTGCACTGAGTTTCTGCTGTTCCGCTTCGCTGCGTTCGCGGCGAAGCTTCCCGATCAAATCATCCCAGACGAATATTCAGGCTTTGTGCCTGGCCGGCAACGGCGGCGCGAGAAAGCTGAGTGCGTGCTTTCGCGTTGAGATTCAGCCAGCTCACCACTGTGTGGCTGTTACCCAGGCGCAGCGCCTCGCAGGTCAGGGCGAGGGCGGAGGCTTGATCGCGGGCGGGCAGCAACAGGATGCCTTCGCGGTTCAGGCCGGCCTTGCGCAGCCAGTCTGGTGTCAGGCTGGAGGGCGGGGCGATTAGTGTCAGCCAGCGTGAATCGCTTTCCTCGCTCAGCTCGCGGAGCATCGGCGCCAGCAGCGTCAGGCACTGGCCGGGAAGGCCGCGCAGGGAGATTTCGCTGAAGGCGCTTTCGTCGTCGGTGGGTTCATCGTCCATCAGCTCCGGGAGCAGAGGAGCAGTACCGCTCGCCCAGAGTGCTTCCTGGAACAGCGGGAGTTGCGGCAGGTTCAGCGGCTGCGGGTACTGCATGGGTATCTCCTGTTCAGCGACGGATCACGCCGACGCTCAAGCCTTCGATGATCAGTTCCTGTTCCTTGAGATCGACCTCGATCGGGGCGAACTCGGGGTTCTCGGCTAGCAGCCAGACCTTGCTACCTTCGCGCTTGAATCGCTTCACCGTTACTTCCTCACCCAGGCGAGCGACCACAATCTGGCCGTTGCGCGCCTCGCGGGTGACGTGCACGGCGAGCAGGTCGCCGTCCATGATGCCGACGTCCTTCATGCTCTGGCCGCGGACGCGCAGCAGGTAGTCGGCCGGCGGGTTGAAGAAGGTCGGGTTGATCCGGCAGGTGTCGTCGACGTTCTGCTCGGCGAGGATCGGTGCGCCCGCGGCGACGCGACCGATGATCGGCAGTTCGTCGTCATTGGCGGCGGCCTTGGGTTCGAAGCCGGGGATACGGATGCCGCGAGAGGCGCCTGGGGTCATCTCGATGGCGCCCTTGCGGGCCAGGGCCTTCAGGTGCTCCTCGGCGGCGTTGGGCGACTTGAAGCCGAGTTCCTGGGCAATTTCTGCGCGGGTGGGCGGGTAGCCGTTGGCTTCCAGGCAGCGTTTGATGAAGGCGAGGATCTCGGCTTGGCGCGGCGTGAGCTTCAGCATGTCCATACTCTGGCTTTTTATACAGTGACTGGGATTATATACAGTGATGGCGGGCTGGCAATGCTTTTGTTGCGCGCCGCTGTCGGTGGAACGTTCGTGCATGTAACCTTTGGAGCTTGGCAAGCGTCTTGCTTTGTAGGTATTGAATTAACCAGCTGTCTCGTCGCATTGCCATGATATTGGTAACAATCCATCGCACTTTGCTTGACAATACAAGACGCTGAAACGTATGTTTCAAACAAGTGTTTGTCAGGCGGAGTAGCCATGGCCCAGTCGGAAACCGTCGAACGCATCCTGGATGCTGCGGAACAGCTGTTCGCGGAGAAAGGCTTCGCCGAAACCTCCTTGCGTCTGATTACCAGCAAGGCGGGGGTGAACCTTGCGGCGGTGAACTATCACTTCGGCTCGAAGAAGGCGCTGATTCAGGCTGTTTTCTCGCGCTTCCTCGGCCCTTTCTGCACCAGCCTCGAAAAGGAACTGGATCGCCGTCAGGCCAAGCCCGACGCGCCGCGTGCCACGCTGGAAGAGCTGCTCGAACTGCTCGTGGTCCAGGCGATGGCGGTGAAGCCGCGCAGCGGTAACGATCTGTCGATCTTCATGCGCCTGCTGGGCCTGGCCTTCAGTCAGAGCCAGGGACACCTGCGCAAGTACCTCGAAGAGGTGTACGGCAAGGTGTTCCGCCGCTACATGCTGCTGGTGCACGAGTCCGCGCCGCGCCTGCCGCCGCTGGAGTTGTTCTGGCGCGTGCACTTCATGCTGGGTACCGCGGTGTTCAGCATGTCCGGCATCAAAGCGCTGCGTGCCATGGCCGAGAACGATTTCGGCGTGAACACCTCCATCGAGCAGGTGATGCGTCTGATGGTGCCGTTCCTGGCCGCCGGCATGCGTGCCGACAGCGGGGTCAGTGATCCATCGCTTGCCGGGGCGCAGCTCAAGCCGCGCGCCAAATCCAGCGTCGCGCAGACGCCGGCCAAGGTCTGATTCAGCCCCGGCTTCGCGCTGGGCTGTACCGGCCTGATCGGCTACAGTAGCCGGCCATGGCTGATCTCGATCTTCTCCATATCTCCCTTGCTGACCAGATGCTCTACGGATTTGCCGCGGGGCGTCTTGTCGTGCGTGTTCCGGTATCCAGCGCCGCCAACGGCGCGGGGGAGCGCAACGGCTCCGGCTGCACGCCGCGCGGCTTGCACCAGGTTCGTGCGCGCATCGGTGATGGTTTGCCAAAGGGCGCAGTCCTGAGGGGGCGCCGCTGGACCGGCGAGACCTGGACGGCCGAGCTGCACGAAACCTTTCCCGGCCGCGACTGGATTCTCTCGCGCATCCTCTGGCTCAGCGGCTGCGAGCCGGGGCGCAATCGGCTGGGTGAGGTTGATACCTTCCGCCGCTATATCTATCTGCATGGCACGCCGGACTGCGAGCCCATGGGCACGCCGCTTTCCCACGGCTGTATCCGCCTTCGCAATGACGATCTGCTGGAACTCTTTCCGCAGGTTCCTCTCCATTGCCAGGTTCGAATCGAAGAGACTGTCTGCCCCGATTGGCAGGCGGCGCAACTGAACTAAAGGAATGCACATGCACGGCTCCCTGATGCTCGACATCGGCGGCACCTGGCTGACCGCCGAGGACCGCCAGATCCTGCGCCACCCGGAAGTGGGCGGCCTGATTATCTTCGCCCGCAACATCGAGTCGCCGCGCCAGGTTCGCGAGCTCTGCGCGGCCATTCGCGCGGTACGTCCGGACCTGCTGCTGGCGGTGGATCAGGAAGGTGGCCGCGTACAGCGCCTGCGCCAGGGCTTCCTGCGTCTTCCGGCAATGCGCGCTATCGCCGACAACGCCAATGCCGAACGCCTGGCCGAGCAGTGTGGCTGGCTGATGGCGACCGAGGTGCTGGCGGTAGGGCTGGACTTGAGTTTCGCCCCTGTGCTGGACCTGGATCACCAGCGCAGCGCCGTGGTTGGCAGTCGCGCCTTCGAGGGTAATCCGCAGCGCGCTGTCGAACTGGCCGGCGCCTTCATTCGTGGTATGCACGCTGCCGGCATGGCCGCCACTGGCAAGCACTTCCCTGGTCACGGTTGGGCGGAAGTGGATTCTCACGTGGGCATTCCGGAGGACGAGCGCACGCTGGAGCAGATCCGTGCCGTCGACCTGGTGCCGTTCCAGCGCCTGTCCGGCGATCTGGATGCGCTGATGCCGGCCCATGTGATCTATCCGCAGGTCGATCCCAATCCTGCCGGCTTCTCCCGTCGCTGGTTGCAGGACATCCTGCGTGGCGAGCTGGGCTTCGACGGGGTGATCTTCAGTGATGACCTGTCCATGGCAGGTGCTCACGTGGTCGGCGATGCCGCCAATCGTATCGAGGCCGCGCTGAACGCCGGTTGCGACATGGGCCTGGTGTGCAATGACCGCGCCTCCGCCGAGCTGGCCCTGAGTGCATTGCAGCGTCTGAAAGTCAGCGCGCCGCAGCGCCTGCAACGCATGCGCGCCAAGGCCTGGCCTGGCACCGAATACAAGCAACTGCCGCGTTGGCAGCAGGCCGTCGGTGAGTTACGCGCCGCACAACTGATCGACTAAGGATTTGCCATGACTGTCTACGCCATCATCGGCGGTACCGGCCTGACCCAGCTGGAAGGGCTGACCCTGAAGGACGCCATCAAACTGGATACGCCCTACGGCGCGCCCTCGGCGACCGTCCAGCGCGGCGAGTTCGCCGGCCGCGAAGTGCTGTTCCTCGCCCGCCACGGCCATCCACATCGCTTCCCGCCACACCAGGTGAACTACCGCGCCAATCTCTGGGCGCTGCAGCAGGCCGGCGCCGAAGCCATCCTGGCGGTGAATGCCGTGGGTGGCATCCATGCGGCGATGGGTAGCGGTCACCTCTGCGTGCCGCACCAGATTGTCGATTACACCTGGGGCCGCGAGCACACGTATTTCGCCGGGGACATCGAGCATGTCACCCATATCGACTTCAGCCATCCCTATGACGAGCCGCTGCGGCAGAAGTTGATCGCCGCACTGCAGGCGCAGGGCTATGCGTACAGCAGTCATGGTGTGTATGCCGCGACCCAGGGGCCGCGCCTGGAAACGGTTGCGGAGATCGCCAGGCTGGAGCGCGACGGCTGCGACATCGTCGGCATGACCGGTATGCCTGAAGCCGCCCTGGCCCGCGAGCTGGACCTGCCTTACGCCTGCTTGTCGCTGGTGGTGAACCCGGCGGCCGGCAAATCCAGCGGCATCATCACCATGGCCGAGATCGAGCAAGCGTTGCACGACGGCATCGGCAAGGTGCGCGAGGTGCTGGGGCGAGTTTTGCTCGGCCAGGACCGGTAGGCAGGCGCTGCGTCGGCAGGGTGTTGCCTGCCAATCGCGCGGGGATATCGCAGATGGCGTTCTAGCCTTTCGGCAGCGGAGCGAAAAGGGCGTCGATGTCGCTGCTCTGCAACTGCAGGCCGCTGTCCTTGCCGTCTTCGAGTACGCCCGCCGCCAGCGCCGCTTTCTTCGCCTGTAATTGCTGGATTTTTTCTTCCAGGGTGCCGCGGGCGATCAGCTTGTAGACGAATACCGGCTTGTCCTGGCTGATGCGGTAGGCGCGGTCGGTGGCCTGTTGCTCCACGGCCGGGTTCCACCAGGGGTCGTAGTGGATCACGGTGTCCGCTGCGGTGAGGTTCAGGCCGGTGCCGCCGGCTTTCAGGCTGATCAGGAACAGCGGCACGCGCCCTTGCTGGAAGTTTTCCACGGGTTGGCGGCGGTTGCGGGTCTCGCCGGTCAGTAAGGAATAGGGGACGCCGCGTTCGTCCAGCTCCGCCTGGATCAGCTCGAGCATCGAGGTGAACTGCGAGAACAGCAGGACACGGCGTCCTTCGGCCAGCAGTTCTTCAAGCATGTCCAGCAGGCTGGCGAGTTTTCCGGAGTCCGCCGCCGCCAGGTCTTTGTCCAGCAGGCGCGGGTCGCAGCAGACCTGGCGTAATTTGAGCAGCGCTTCCAGGACCACGATGTGGCTACGTGCCAGGCCCTTG
Organism: Pseudomonas sp.; assembly: GCF_002796985.1. Taxonomy (GTDB): domain Bacteria; phylum Pseudomonadota; class Gammaproteobacteria; order Pseudomonadales; family Pseudomonadaceae; genus Pseudomonas. The sequence continues at coordinate 1,121,334 of NZ_PEKX01000007.1, forward strand.
CGCTGGATTTCCTCGCGAACCTTACGGTCCATGGCCAGGCGCACCGTCTCGTAGAGGTCGCGCTGGGTATCGCTGAGTTCCACCCAATGAGTGATCTCGCTCTTGGGCGGCAGCTCGCTGGCCACCTGATCCTTGCGGCGGCGCAGCAGGAAAGGCTTGATCCGTGTATTCAGGTGAGCCAGGCGCTGGCCGTTCGCGGCCCTCTCGATCGGATTGCGGTACAGGCGAGCGAAGCTGCGTTCATCCCCCAGCCAGCCCGGTAGCACAAGGTTGAACAGCGACCACAGCTCGCCCAGATGGTTTTCCAGTGGCGTGCCGGTCAGGCACAGTCGTTGCCGCGCGGTGAGGCGGGCGGCGGCCTTGGCGGACTTGCTGCGGGCGTTCTTCAGGTACTGCGCTTCGTCGAACACCACCATGTGCAGCGGTTGCCGGGAGAGTTCCTCGATGTCACGGGGTAGCAGGGCGTAGGTGCTCAGCAGCAGGTCGTATTGTCCAAGGGCGTCGAAGTCCTTGTGGCGGTTACTGCCATGCAGGGTGAGTACTCGCAGCTCAGGGGCGAAGCGCGCGGCCTCATCCTGCCAGTTGGCCACCAGGCTGGTGGGCATCAGTACCAGGGCGGGCTGGTCCAGGCGCCCGGCGTTCTTCTCCGTGAGGATGTGGGCGAGCAACTGGAGTGTTTTGCCCAGCCCCATGTCGTCCCCGAGGATGCCGCCCAATTCCATGTTGCGCAGCGCCTGCATCCAGGTCAGGCCTTGTGTCTGATAGGGGCGCAGCTGGGCATGCAGGCCGTCGGGTGTCGCGCACGGCTGCTGGTGGTAGTCGCGCAGGCGGCGGGCAAGGCGCAGCAGGTTGTCGCTGCCTTCCCAGTGCAGCGGCTGTTCGTCGAGCAGGGTCAGCAGGCTGGCATCGGCGCCGGGCAGGCGCAGGCGGGTGTCATCGTGCTCTGAGCTGGCCAGCAACAGGCTTTCCAGGTGCTGAATCATCGCCCGCACGCGCGCCAGCGGCAGGCTGACGGTGAGCGGCGCGCCGTCGGCTTGGCGCTGGGCATTGAGGCGCAGTGGCAATTCACCCTGCGCATCGCCGCCAAGCAAGGCGGGTGGGGGCCGTCGGATCATCTCCAGAAGTGGCTGCAGCAGGCTGATCCGTTGCCCATCGACCACGATGCCCAGTTCCAGCTCGAACCAGGCCAGGCCCGGTTCCTCCTCGACATGCGCGTACCAGTTCTCGACCGCGCTGAAATCGAAGGGGAAGCGAGCGTCGATCTCGACTACCCAGCCTTCATGACGCAGTTCCCGCAGGAGGGGGACGATGGCCGCCCACAGGCTCTCGTCGAGCGGGCGATAGCATTCATAGTGATCCCCGAGCTGGACGGGGGCGTGGTACTTGGCGAGCTTTTTCAGCTTCAGGCGTTGCAGTTTCTTGCGCAAGGCCTGCTCTGTTTTCGGCTGCCGTTCGATGACCACGAAAGTGTCATCCTCAAGGGTGCGAATCGGCTGATCACTACGGGCCGGGCCATGCACGAAGTGTTTGCCATAGGCAAAGCGCAGGCTGGCCTGATACTGATCGGAGCGACGGTAATGGTCATGTTGCCCGCTCAACAGCAGGTGCGCCACGGGCTGCACGTCCACGAGCCGATGCTCCTTGGTGGGCAGGGGCAGCGGTGCCTGGGGCGCCAACTGCTTGAGTTGCAGGCCGAACAGCGCCGCCTCCTCGGGGTAGACCGGTGGTGCGCCGAGTAGATGGGTTGCCAGTGCATCGGGGAGGTCGTGGCGCAGTGGGCCGATGCGCGAGCTCTGGCGCTGGACATACCAGGGTGGGCAGAGGTGTGTCAGCAGTTGGGGTTGCGGGTCGCTCTCGACTTGCCAGGCGGCGACATAGCTGCCATCGGCCTGTTCACGCCAGGTCATCTGCGCCGGCAGTTCGGCACCGGCCTGCAAGCGACCATCCGGATGCTCCAGGTCGAAGAACAGCTGGCCGCTGCGGACGATCATCTCCAGTAACTCGGAGCCGTCCCGGCCGCTCAGGAGCACTTCGTTGTCGTGGGGTTGAACACCTGTGCAGCCCAGTGCGCGCAGCAGGATGCGTTGATCCTGCTCGGTGACACCGCGCCCAAGGGCCGTGGAGATCGAGCTGAGCCTGACATGGCCCAGGCTCCGGCCGTCTTCTCCCTGCAACTGCGTGTGAATGAAGACCCGACCATTATTGGTTAGCCGGTAGTACAGGGGCTGGGTATGGGGAGCCTTGGCTTCGGCGGGAGCCTTGAGCGCCCCCGGAAGCTTTTTCAACCAACCTGCCAGGTTTGCTGACAAGTGGGCGGCAGGTTTGACCGCCGGTCTGGGGGCTGCCGGCCCGGCGGATTGTGCCGGAGGTGGCGACTCGCCGTGCTCGTCAATGAACCGCAACAGCAGGGCGACGCAGTGCTTGCAGTCGAAGCCGACCGGGCAATCACAACGGCAGTCGAGGGTGTTGCCACTTTGCGACAGACTGATTTTCTGCCGATAGCGATAGCTGCTTGAGCCTTTGCACGAGCCTTCCAGCGAGCGTTCGGCGATACGCAGAATGCTCGCCCGGCCTTCCCGGGCATAGCTCTCTCCGCGAACGAGGGTGACGGCTGGAAAAAGCCTGCGCCAGGGAATGCGTTGCAAGTGCTCTACGAATTCGCCCATGGCGCACGCCTATCTCCCTTTACTGCTGTTCGGGCTGGCTTTGCGGTGGGGCCTCAAAGCCGCCATCTGCCGGCGCAGCCGGTGCCGGCTGCTGCGGGGTGTCAGGGCCGGTGGGCGCCTCGTCTTCCATGCCGGGCGGCGGCGCGGAGGCGGGGCGGGCGTTGAGCGGGGTGACCTTGATCAGCATGCCCAGGCTGGGGTGGTCAAGGTAGGTCAGCACGCTGTTCTTCAGGCTGGCTTCCTGGACCATGTGCTGGCTGGCGGCGAGCAGGCCATCCTGGCCGAATTGGTTGATCCAGAAGTCGGTCTGGGTGTTCACGAAGCGCTGCTGGCTCAGGGTGACGGTGCCTTCCACCGGGAAGTGGCCGTCACGCTGGGCGCCTTCGCTCAGGGAGATCTTCACCGGGTTGGCATCGATCTCCTGGCGCCAGGCCTTGTGCATCAGCACCTGGAAGCCTTCGTTCTGCTTGAGCTTGGCGACCTGCGCATCCATTGCGGTCGGGCGCGAGCTATCCGGGCCCGGCGGTTGCGCGCCCTTGGCCCAGTCGTCGGGCGCGGGGCGGCTGGCGAACACGGCGTCGCCAGACTGCTGGAACAGGATCAGCTCCACCTGGTAGGGCTCGGCGAAGGCGGCTGGCGAGAGAAGCGCCAGCGACAGCAGCAGGGGTTGGAACAGGCGCATGCACAAGGTCCTTAGTGAGTCTGTGGCGTGAGGCGCTCAAGCAGCGCCTCCAGCGTGTTGAACCGTTCTTCCGGGCGCTCCATGGGCACCTGGAACTTGAAGAGGGTGGCCCCTTCGAATTTGTACCGATTGGGCTGGCTCTGGATCATCTTGATCAGAACCAGCGGGTCGACGCAGGTATCGGCGGCGAATTCTACCCGTCCGCCCTGTGGGCCGGCATCTACCTTCACGATCCCGAGCTTTTCTGCCTGCAGTTTCAGCAAAGTCAGACGGATCAGGTTCTTCGCCGGCTCCGGCAGCAGGCCGAAGCGGTCGATCATTTCCACCTGCAGCTCGCGCAGGCCATCTTCGTCGGCGGCGTTGGCGATGCGCTTGTAGAGGATCAGGCGGCCGTGGACGTCCGGCAGGTAATCCTCGGGGATCAGCGCCGGCACGCGCAGGTTGATGTCGGGGCCGCCACCCAGCGGTTGCTCCAGGTTTGGTTGCTCGCCTTTGCGAATGGCCTTCACCGCGCGCTCGAGCATTTCCATGTAGAGGGTGAAGCCCACCGCCTGGATCTGCCCACTCTGGCCGTCGCCAAGCAGTTCGCCGGCGCCGCGGATTTCCAGATCATGGGTGGCCAGCACGAAACCGGCGCCGAGGTCCTGGGCGTTGGCAATGGCTTCCAGGCGTTTTTCGGCGTCCGGGGTCATCTGCTTGCGCGGCGGGGTGAGCAGGTAGGCGTAGGCCTGGTGGTGGCTGCGGCCAACACGCCCGCGCAACTGGTGCAGCTGGGCCAGGCCGAATTTGTCGGCGCGTTCGATGAGGATGGTGTTGGCGCTGGGCACGTCGATGCCGGTTTCGATGATGGTCGAGGCCACCAGCACGTTGAAGCGCTTGTGGTAGAAGTCGCTCATCACCCGCTCCAGATCGCGCTCGTGCATCTGCCCGTGGCCGATGCCGATGCGCGCCTCCGGCACCAGTTCGGCCAGATCGCGGGCGCATTTCTCGATGGTTTTCACTTCGTTGTGCAGGAAGTACACCTGGCCGCCGCGCAGCAGTTCGCGCAGCAGGGCTTCCTTGATTACCGATTTCTGTTCTTCCATGACGAAGGTGCGCACGGAGAGGCGGCGCGCCGGCGGCGTGGCGATGATCGACAGGTCGCGCATGCCGGCCACAGCCATGTTGAGCGTGCGCGGGATCGGCGTGGCGGTGAGGGTGAGGATGTCCACCTCGCTGCGCAGGGCCTTGAGCTGTTCCTTCTGGCGTACGCCGAAACGGTGCTCCTCGTCGATGATCACCAGGCCGAGGTTCTTGAACTTGACGTCGTCCTGCAGCAGCTTGTGGGTGCCGATGACGATGTCGACCTTGCCCTCGGCCAGCTGTGCCACGGCGCCTTCGACTTCCTTGGCGGACTTGAAGCGGCTCATGACCTCGACCGTCACCGGCCAATCGGCGAAGCGGTCGCGGAAGCTGTTGTAGTGCTGCTGGGCGAGGAGGGTGGTCGGCACCAGCACGGCGACCTGCTTGCCGCTATGGACCGCGACGAAGGCCGCGCGCATCGCCACTTCGGTCTTGCCGAAGCCCACGTCGCCGCAGACCAGGCGGTCCATCGGCTTGTCGGCGAGCATGTCGGCGACTACCGCTTCGATGGCGGTCTGCTGGTCCGGGGTTTCCTCGAAGGGGAAGCCGGCGGAGAAGGTGGCGTAGTCGGCCAGCGGGTCCTTGAAGGCATAACCCTTGCGCGCGGCGCGGCGGGCGTAGATGTCCAGCAGTTCGGCGGCGACGTCGCGGACCTGTTCGGCGGCCTTGCGCTTGGCCTTCTGCCAGGTTTCCGAGCCGAGCTTGTGCAGCGGTGCCAGGGCGTCGTCGCTGCCGGTGTAGCGAGCGATCAGGTGCAGGTTGGCCACCGGCACGTAGAGCTTGGCTTCGTCGGCGTATTGCAGGGCGAGGAATTCGGCGTTCTGGCTGTCGATCTCCAGGGTGATCAGGCCCATGTAGCGACCGACGCCGTGATCGATATGCACCACCGGCGCGCCTTCGCGCAGCTCGGTGAGGTTCTTGATGACGTTGTCGCCACCTTCGCGGGTCTTCTCGCGGCGCCGGCGCTGCATGACGCGCTGGCCGAACAGCGGGCTCTCGGCCACCAGGGCGATGCCCGGCTGACTCTTCTCGCCGTCGAGCAGCAGGCCTTCGTCCATCGGTGCGATGGTGATCGCCAGGCGGTCCTTGTGCGCCAGGAAGCCCGGCCAGCCCTCGACTTCCACCGGACGCAGCTTCAGCCGCGCCAGCAGTTCCAGCAGCACTTCGCGGCGGCCGGCGGATTCGGCAGTGAACAGGATGCGCCCATCGAACTGCTCGATGAACTGGCGCAGGCGCGCCAATGGTTCGGTGGCCTTGGCCTCGATGGCCAGCTCCGGCAGCGGCTGCGCAGGGAAGCGCTCGCGGCCGACGCCGGCCTCGAGCGGCTCGGGGCTGACCACCACGCGCGGCCAGTTTTTCAGGCGGGCGAAGCAGTCTTCGACCGGCAGGAATACTTCGGCGGGCGGCAGCAGCGGACGCTCGGGGTCGTAGCGACGGTCCTCGTAGCGGCTGCGCACGTCGGTCCAGAACTGCTCGGCGGCAGTCTCGATGCCGGGCAGGGAGAACACCTGAGTGTCCTGCGGCAGATAGTCGAACAGCGTCGAAGTCTCGCCATCTTCGAAGAACAGCGGGATGTAGTACTCGATGCCGGCAGGTGTCAGGCCGCTGGCCAGGTCCTGGTAGATCGGGCAGCGACGGTAATCGACGTCGAAGCGCTCGCGGAAGCGGCCGCGAAAGCCGGTAACGGCGTCCTTGCGCAGCGGGAACTCGCGGGCCGGCAGCAGGCGGATACTCTCCACCTTGTCGATGGAGCGCTGGGTTTCCGGGTCGAAGGTGCGCAGCGTCTCGATCTCGTCATCGAACAGGTCGATGCGGTAGGGCAGCTCGCTGCCCATCGGGAACAGGTCGATCAGCGCGCCGCGCACGGCGAACTCGCCGTGTTCGTAGACGGTATCCACGCAGCGATAGCCGGCGGCCTCGAAGCGGCTGCGCATCTGCTCGACGTCGAGTTTCTGGCCGACATCCAGGACCAGGCTGCTGCCGAGCAGGAACTTGGCCGGCGCCAGGCGGTGCAGGGCGGTGGTGATGGGCACCACCAGCACACCGCGGCGCAGCTCGGGCAACTGATAAAGGGTGGCGACGCGCTGGGAAATGATGTCCTGGTGCGGCGAGAACACGTCGTAGGGCAGGGTTTCCCAGTCCGGCAGCTGCAGCACTGGCAGGTCCGGCGCAAAGAAGCGCAGCTCCTGCTCCAGGCGCTCGGCGCTCTGGCTGTCGGCAGTCAGCAACAGGGTGAAACGCTTCGCCGGCCCGGCCGCTTCAGCGATGGCCAGGCTCAGGGCGGCTCCGGGGAGGTTGCCCCAGGATTGCTTGCCGGCAGCGGTCGGCAATGTAGGAATGCGCAATACGGACACGGGCAGTCGTGGCTCCGGTCGAGGGATTTGACCGGGGGGATTGTAACTATCCCGATTGACGGATGTCAGTCATACGACCGCTGCGGATTGCCGGCGATTGTTCACGCCGTCATAATGTAGCCCCTTTTTTCTTCTCCTACATGTGGAAGGTATTGCCCGTGACCCAGAAGCCCGACCAGTGTCTCGGTGAGTGGATCGATCGTGAAGCCCTCGCGGAAGCCATGATTCCGCTGATCGGTCAGCTGTACCGTAACAACAACGTGGTGACCTCGATCTACGGCCGTGGCCTGATCAACCGTTCGGTGATCGCGATCCTCAAAGCGCACCGTTTCGCCCGTCACCGCCTGGCCGAAGAAGGCGGGCTGTCGGTTCACGACACTTTCCCGATCCTCAAGGCGATGAGCGAGCTCAAGCTGGGCGCCGCTTCCGTCGACCTGGGCAAGATGGTCGCCAAGTTCAAGACCGAAGGTAACGGCCGCAGCATCGAGCAGTTCACCAAGGACGAGCTCGCCGACGTGGTCGGCAAGCAGAACGGCGGCGCCCGCGAAGGCACCGACGTCGTCCTGTACGGTTTCGGCCGTATCGGTCGCCTGCTGGCCCGTATCCTCATCGAGAAGACCGGTGGCGGCGACGGCCTGCGTCTGCGCGCCATCGTCGTGCGCAAGGGCGCCGAGAACGACCTGGTCAAGCGCGCCAGCCTGCTGCGTCGTGACTCCGTGCATGGTCCGTTCGATGGCACCATCACCATCGATGAAGAAAACAACACCATCACCGCCAACGGCAACCTGATCCAGGTGATCTACTCCAACGACCCGGCGTCGATCGACTACACCCAGTACGGCATCAAGAAAGCCCTGCTGGTCGACAACACCGGCAAGTGGCGTGACGCCGAAGGCCTGGGCCAGCACCTGAAGTGCCCGGGTATCGACCGCGTGATCCTCACCGCTCCGGGCAAGGGCGCGCTGAAGAACGTCGTGCATGGCATCAACCATGGCGACATCACCGCTGACGACAAGATCGTTTCGGCCGCTTCCTGCACCACCAACGCCATCGTGCCGGTGCTCAAGGCTGTGAATGACCAGTACGGCATCATCAACGGTCACGTCGAAACCGTTCACTCGTTCACCAACGACCAGAACCTGATCGACAACTTCCACAAGGGCAGCCGCCGTGGCCGCGCCGCGCCGCTGAACATGGTGATCACCGAGACTGGCGCCGCTACCGCTGCTGCCAAGGCTCTGCCGGTTCTGAAAGGCAAGCTGACCGGCAACGCCATCCGCGTTCCGACGCCGAACGTCTCCATGGCCATCCTCAACCTGAACCTGGAAAAGGCCACCAACCGCGAAGAGATCAACGAGTACCTGCGCCAGATGGCCATGCACTCGGATCTGCAGAAGCAGATCGACTTCGTCTCCTCCCAGGAAGTGGTTTCCACCGACTTCGTCGGTTCCCGCCATGCGGGCGTCGTCGATGCCGAGGCGACCATCGCCAACGACAACCGCGTCGTCCTCTACGTCTGGTACGACAACGAGTTCGGCTACAGCTGCCAGGTTGTCCGCGTGATGGAAGACATGGCTGGTGTAAACCCGCCGGCTTTCCCGTGCTGATTCAGGCGGATTAGGGAAACGGGAGCTCTCGGGCTCCCGTTTTTCGTTAGTGGCACCCCCATAACCATCGATAAAATCTGCCAATTCCCGAACCTGGAAAGACTTCAAATGGATGGACAACATCTGCATGAAGGCGAGCTGAAGCGCGGTCTGAAGAACCGCCATATCCAGCTGATCGCCCTCGGCGGCGCCATCGGTACCGGCCTGTTCCTGGGCTCGGCCGGGGTCCTGCAATCCGCCGGCCCGTCGATGATCCTCGGCTACGCCATCGGTGGCTTCATCGCCTTCCTGATCATGCGCCAGCTGGGCGAGATGATCGTCGAGGAGCCCGTCGCCGGTTCCTTCAGCCACTTCGCGCACAAGTACTGGGGCGGTTTCGCCGGCTTCATGTCCGGCTGGAACTACTGGGTGCTGTACATTCTGGTGGGTATGTCGGAGCTGACCGCGGTCGGCAAGTACATCCAGTTCTGGTGGCCGGACTTCCCGACCTGGGCGACGGCGGCGGTGTTCTTCGTCCTGATCAACGCCATCAACCTGTTCAACGTGAAGGCCTTTGGCGAAACCGAGTTCTGGTTCGCGATCATCAAGGTGGTTGCCATCATCGGCATGATCCTGCTCGGCGTCTGGCTGCTGGCAACCGGCACTGGCGGCCCGCAGGCATCAGTGAGCAACCTGTGGGTGCACGGCGGCTTCTTCCCCAATGGCCTGAAGGGGCTGGTGATGGTCCTGGCGATCATCATGTTCTCCTTCGGTGGTCTGGAGCTGGTGGGCATCACCGCCGCCGAAGCCTCGGAGCCGAAGAAGGTGATCCCCAAGGCGATCAACCAGGTCATCTACCGGATCCTGATCTTCTATATCGGCGCCCTGGCGGTCCTGCTCTCGCTGTACCCCTGGGATGCGCTGCTGCAGAGCATCAGCAGCGCTGGCGACCCCTACAGCGGCAGCCCGTTCGTGAAGGTGTTCTCGCTGATGGGCAGCGACATGGCGGCCAACGTACTGAACTTTGTGGTTCTGACTGCCGCGCTGTCGGTCTACAACAGCTGCGTGTACTGCAACAGCCGCATGCTCTACGGCCTGGCCGAGCAGGGCGATGCCCCGCGCGCGTTCGCCAAGGTCGATGACCGCGGTGTGCCGCTGCTGGCTATCGGCGTCTCGGCGTTCATTACCCTCGCCTGCGTGGTGGTCAACTACGTGATCCCGCACCAGGCGCTGGAGCTGCTGATGTCCCTGGTGGTCGCGGCGCTGGTGATCAACTGGGCGATGATCAGCCTGGCCCACATGAAGTTCCGCAAGGCCATGGTGGCCAAGGGTGTGCAGCCGTTCTTCCGCGCGCTGTGGTACCCCTTCGGCAACTGGCTGTGCCTGGCCTTCGTGGTGTTCATCCTGGGCATCATGCTGCAGATCCCGGGTATCGATGTGTCGGTGTATGCGATCCCGGTGTGGATCGTGCTGATGGGGCTGTGCTACCTGTTCAAGCGCAAGTCCCCGGCCAAGGCCAACGCCTGAACCGGTTGAGAAACGGGAGCTTCGGCTCCCGTTTTCTTTTGGTAATGCACCTTTGCCAGAGCGGAAACAGTGGCTCGGGGTGCTTGCGGTAGAATGCCCGGCGGCGGGCAGATGAGGGACGGCAGGAGGTGCCGAGTGTTGCGTGGAAGCTGGCTGTTGGCGGTGTTGGTGCAGACTGTCCTGGTGGCGGCCCTGGCAGGTTGCGGGGAGTCGGTCGAACGCTTTGGCGGGCCGACCATGGGCAGCAGCTACACGGTGCAGTACGTGACCACGGACAAGGCGCCGGACACTGCGAGGCTCAAGGCCGAGGTCGAGTCGATCCTGGCGAGCCTCGACGAGCAGTTCTCCACCTACCGCGACGACTCCGTGATTTCGCGCTTCAACGCCCGCCCGGCCGGCAGTTGCATGGCCTTGCCGGCGGACATGCTCAAGCTCTGGCGCTACGGCGAGGAGCTTTCACGGCAGAGCGGCGGTGCCTTCGATCTCACCGTCGAGCCGCTGATGAATCTCTGGGGTTTCGGCCCGCAGTCGCGCGGCGAGAAGGTGCCGGATGCCGTTGCGCTGGAGCGGGCAAGGGCCCGCGTCGGTCATCAGCATCTGCAGCTGAAAGGCGAGCAGCTGTGCAAGGACGTTGACGCGCAACTGGACTTCGACAGCATCGTCGCCGGCTACGCGGTGGATCAGGTCAGCGCGCGCCTGGCCGAGCTGGGGTTGACGGATTACCTGGTAGAAATCACCGGCGAGCTCAAGGCCGTGGGCCACAAGCCCGATGGCACGCCCTGGCGCATCGCCCTGGAAGTCCCCAGCGGTGAGCGCGAACGTCAGGTGGAGCGCTCGGTGGCGTTGGACGGCTTCGGGCTGTCCACCTCCGGCAACTACCGCAACTATTTCGAGGAAGGTGGGCAGCGCTATTCGCACACCTTCGATCCGCGCAGTGGCACGCCAATCAAGCATGCGCTGGCGGCGGTCACGGTGGCGGATGCCCAGGCTCTGCATGCCGATGGTCTGTCGACCCTGCTGATGGTGCTGGGGCCGGAGGAGGGCTATACCTTTGCCGAGCGCAACGGGCTGGCGGCCTTCTTCATCGTGCACCAGGGCGAGGGCTTCGTGACCCGCGCGACGACGCGCTTCGAGGCGCTGTTCCCGTCGCCTGAATGAAAGCTTCGGCGGGCATGATGGCGGCCCGCCGGCTGGTCAAGGCATGTAGTGGCGGCAAAATTCGCCTACCTGCCGACCAACCGCTAATGTGCAGCCTTTTGCCGCAGGGCTAAGCTGCGCCAATGATTTCGATCCGCCTCGGCGCATGTGGTGCCGGGGCTTCGCCGGGAGCGCCACGCGGGCGCCCCGGCCTGTTCTGAAGGAGTACGCATGGCTGTCTACAACTACGACGTGGTGATTCTCGGCACGGGCCCGGCAGGCGAGGGGGCAGCGATGAACGCCTCCAAGTACGGGCGCAAGCTGGCGGTGGTGGACAGCCGTCGCGTGGTCGGCGGCAACTGCACGCACCTGGGCACCATCCCGTCCAAGGCGTTGCGTCACTCGGTGAAGCAGATCATCGAGTTCAACACCAACCCGATGTTCCGCCAGATCGGCGAGCCGCGCTGGTTCTCCTTCCCGGACGTACTGAAAAGCGCCGAGCGGGTGATCTCCAAGCAGGTCTCCTCGCGCACCGGCTACTACGCGCGCAACCGCATCGACATGTTCAACGGCACCGCCAGTTTCGTCGACGAGCGTACCGTTGAAGTCGTGACCCCCAGCGGCGCCGTGGAGCGCCTGGTGGCCGACCAGTTCGTCATCGCCACCGGCTCGCGCCCGTATCGCCCGTCGGACATCAACTTCAACCACCCGCGCGTCTACGACAGCGACACCATTCTCTCCCTGAGCCACACCCCGCGCCGCCTGATCATCTACGGAGCCGGCGTGATCGGCTGCGAGTACGCCTCGATCTTCAGCGGCCTGGGCGTGCTGGTGGACCTGATCGACACCCGCGACCAGTTGCTGAGCTTCCTCGACGACGAAATCTCCGATGCGCTGAGCTATCACCTGCGCAACAACAACGTGCTGATCCGTCACAATGAGGATTACGAGCGCGTGGAAGGCCTGGACAACGGGGTGATCCTGCACCTGAAGTCGGGCAAGAAGATCAAGGCCGACGCCCTGCTGTGGTGTAACGGCCGTACCGGCAATACCGACCGCCTGGGCCTCGAGAACATCGGCATCAAGGTCAACAGCCGTGGCCAGATCGAGGTGGACGAGAACTATCGCACCTCGGTGTCGAACATCTACGCCGCCGGCGACGTGATTGGTTGGCCGAGCCTGGCCAGCGCCGCCTACGACCAGGGTCGTTCGGCTGCCGGCAACATCGTCGAGCACGATGGCTGGCGCTTCGTGAACGACGTGCCGACCGGCATCTACACCATTCCGGAGATCAGCTCGATCGGCAAGAACGAGCAGGAGCTGACCGTGGCGAAGATTCCTTATGAGGTGGGCAAGGCCTTCTTCAAGGGCATGGCTCGCGCGCAGATATCCAACGAGCCGGTGGGCATGCTGAAGATCCTGTTCCACCGCGAGACCCTGGAAATCCTCGGTGTGCACTGCTTCGGCGACCAGGCCTCGGAGATCGTCCACATCGGCCAGGCGATCATGAACCAGCCGGGCGAGCTGAACACCCTGAAGTACTTCGTCAACACCACCTTCAACTATCCGACCATGGCCGAAGCCTACCGCGTAGCGGCGTTCGACGGCCTGAACCGGATTTTTTGAGGTACCCCGACCGGCGGCCTGAGCCGGTCGGGGGGAACCTGCTCAGCGATTCCCGATCGTGGCAGTGGCCAAACCGGGAAAGTCTGTAATCAGGCTATCCACGCCAAAATCGGCGAGCCGGCGCATCAGCGCCGGCTCGTTGACCGTCCAGACCGACACATGCAGCCCCTGCTTCTGCGCCTTGAGCAGACGCTCCGGGGTGCACAGCATCCAGTTCAGCGCCAGCAGATGGCAGCCGTAGTGCGCGGCGACCTTCAACGGGTCGAGCCAGGCGTATTCGGCCACCAGCCCGCGTTGCAGGTCCGGCGCCAGCTCGTCCAGCGCGCGCAGCACCGTGCGTGAGCTCGAGGTCACGGTGATCCGGTCGCGCAGGCCGAAACGGCCCACCAACTGGTGGATTGCCTGCACCGTGCGCCCGGCCCGGTCCTTCGAGGCGCTTTTGACTTCCAGCTGCCAGTGCTCGAACTCGCAGCGCTCGAACAGCTCCGCCAGGCGCGGAATTGGGCAGGGGCGTATCCAGCCCGGGCCGCCTTCACGGGCGTCCATGGTCACCAGATCGTCCGCCAGTTGCTCGGACACTTTGCCGCGCCGGCCGGTGGTGCGTTTGAGCGTCGAATCGTGGATCACCATCAGCTCGCCGTCGCGGGACAGGTGCAGATCCAGTTCGCAGCGCTTCACGCCATGTTCCAGGCAGCGCTGGAAGCTGGTCAGGGTATTTTCCGGTGCTTCGCCTTTGGCGCCGCGATGGCCATAGATCAGAGTCACTGGGGCTCCTTGGGAGTCGGTGAAAGGTCCTTGAGATAGTGCGAGCGGTGCTGGCGAACGGCATCGACCACCACCCCGCTCTCGAAATAGACGCTGAATTCGCGGTAGTCCCAGCGCGAGATGGGCGGCTTGCCCACTGCCGGATGCTCCTCGTCCGGCAGGCCGAAGCGCTCCAGCACGGCTTTCTGGCTCTCGCCGCGGGCCGGTAGCGAGATGTGTGGGTCGCCCTGGGCGCCCACGGGAATCTCGATGGTATCGGCCAGCAGTGGCAGCGGGGTGACAAGGCTCAACAGGAGCAGCAGAAGGCGCATGGATTTCCTTTCGTTCATTCTTCGCGGGCCTTGGCCTGCCGGCGTTCCAGTGCCTGGTGCTGGAGGATGTGGCGGGCCAGCAACTGGCGCTGGGCATCGCCGAGCATCTCGAATTCGGTGCCGATCTCGTAGTCGCCCTCAGGCTGCTGCTGGCAATGGGTGACCTTGGCGCGCAACAGAAGGCCCAGGCCGTGGGGGAGCAGGACGATCTTCAGCGCCAGGTACTGGCCGACCAGCAGTGGCTGGGTGTCGCGGAAATTGATGCCGCCTTCGGACAGCGTCACCTTGCGCGCCGGGCCGATCTCGCGGAGCAGGCTCTGGGTCAGCGCCTGGGCGATCAGGTCGATGCGCTTGTTCATCACCTTCAGGTAGCTGGCCAGCGGGCGGTCGCGCTCGTTGATATGGCGCAGCAGGTGCTGCGACTCGAAGTCGGTCAGGTGCAGGTCGCTGAGCAGATTGAACAGCGCGGAATCATCCTGAAGCACTTCTTGCGACTGGATTTCGTCCTCGCGCAGCGGGCGAAATTCCAATGCGAGCGTGTCTTCAATACGATAGTATTCGCGGCGGTCATCCGCGTCTGGAGTGGACATGGCGAACCCACGGCAGCAGTGATGGTCTGAGTGTAAAGCCGCCTGCCTGGCCTCGCCACACGGAAGTCGCACGCCAGATGGATCTGACGCCCGACGCACTCTTCATCTTCTCAATCGGCCCCTCATGTTCAGACCTCTTTCCGTCTACATCGGAACGCGCTACACACGCGCCAAACGCCGCAGCCACTTCGTTTCCTTTATCTCGCTCACCTCCATGATCGGCCTCGCGCTGGGCGTGGTGGTGATGATCGTGGTGCTCTCGGTGATGAACGGCTTCGACCACGAGATGCGCACCCGCGTGCTGGGCATGGTGCCCCACGCCACGGTCGAGTCCTACCAGCCCATCCAGGACTGGCGGGGTATCGCCGGGCAGATCAAGACACAGCACCCCAACGTGCTGGAGGTCGCCCCCTTCATTCAGATGCAGGGCCTGCTCAGCGCTGGTGGCACGGTGCAGAAGGTGCTGATCAACGCCGTGGACCCGAACGAGGAGAGCAAGGTCTCGATCATCGACCAGTTCTTCCAGCAAGGCTCGCTGCAAAGCCTGAAGCCCGGCGAGTTCGGCATCATCATCGGCGACAAGGCGGCGAAGAACCTCGGCGTGAAGCTGGGCGACAAGGTGACCTTCATCGCCCCGGAGGTCTCGGTCACCCCGGCCGGCATGTTCCCGCGCATGAAGCGTTTTACCGTGGTTGGCACCTTCCACGTTGGCGCCGGCGAGCTGGACGGATACGTCGCCATGGTCAACATCGATGACGCCGCACGCATGCGCCGCCTCAAGGAGGGCCAGGTCGAAGGCCTGCGCCTGAAGCTCGACGACTTGTTCCAGGCGCCGCGCACCGCCTGGGAAATCGCCCGCACCCTGAAGGGCAACGACTACTTCGCCCGCGACTGGACCCGCAGCCACGGCAACCTGTACCAGGCGATCCGCATGGAGAAATCCATGATCGGCCTGTTGCTGCTGCTGATCGTCGCGGTTGCCGCGTTCAACATCATTTCCACCCTGGTCATGGTCGTCACCGACAAGAAGGCCGACATCGCCATCCTGCGCACGCTGGGCGCCACGCCGGGCCAGATCATGGCGACCTTCATGGTCCAGGGCACGGTGATCGGCGTGATCGGCACCTTCATCGGCGGCGTGCTTGGCGTGCTAGCGGCGCTCAACGTCAGCTCCGCCATCGCCCTGCTGGAACGCCTGCTGGGCCACAAATTCCTCAACGCGGACGTCTACTTCATCGACTACCTGCCCTCGCAGCTGATGAGCGAGGACGTGGTCCTGGTCTGTAGCGCCGCGCTGATCCTGAGTTTCCTCGCCACCCTGTATCCGGCCTGGCGTGCGGCCCGCACCCAGCCCGCGGAGGCCCTGCGTTATGAGTAAGCCGACCCCCAACGACCAGGCTGTCCTGAGCTGCCGCGATCTTGGCAAACGCTACGAGGAAGGCCCGCAGTCGGTCGAGGTCCTCTCCGACGTGCAACTGGAGCTGCTGCCCGGCGAGCGCGTCGCCATCATCGGTAGCTCCGGTTCGGGCAAGAGCACCCTGTTGAACATGCTCGGTGGCCTCGACACGCCCAGCACCGGCAGTGTCTGGCTGGCCGGCGAGCAGTTGTCGGCGCTCAACGAGAAGCAGCGCGGCCTGCTGCGCAACCGCGCACTGGGCTTCGTCTACCAGTTCCACCACCTGCTTCCGGAGTTCACCGCCCTGGAGAACGTCTGCATGCCGCTGCTGATCGGCAAGACGCCGATCCCAGAGGCGCGTCAGCGTGCCACGGCGTTGCTGGAGCGTGTTGGCCTGGGCCATCGCCTGAGCCACAAACCGTCCGAGCTTTCCGGCGGTGAGCGCCAACGCGTGGCCATTGCCCGCGCCCTGGTGAACACGCCGAAACTGGTGCTGCTCGACGAACCCACCGGCAACCTCGACCAGCACACTGCCCATGGTATCCAGGAACTGATGCTTGAACTGTCGCAGTCCCTGCGCACCGCCTTCCTGGTCGTGACCCACGACACTTACCTTGCCCAGCAGATGGACCGTGTGCTGCGCCTGGAGGAGGGTCGGCTGGTCGCCGCCTGAGGGATACCGGAATGTTCAGACCCCTATCCATCTTCATCGGCACCCGCTACACGCGGGCCAAGCGACGCAACCACTACATCTCGTTCATCTCCCTGACCTCGATGATCGGCCTCGCCCTGGGCGTGCTGGCCATGATCGTGGTGCTCTCGGTGATGAACGGCTTCCAGAAGGAAATGCGCTCGCGCATCCTCGGCATGGTCCCGCACGCCGTGCTGCAACAGACCAGCGGTCCGCTGGATAATTGGCAGCATGTCGCCGAGGTGGCGAAGCAGAACCCCAAGATCGTCGGCGCGGTGCCCTACACCGAAGTCGACGGCATGCTCTCCTACAAGGGCATGATGCAGCCCATCGAGGTCGACGGCGTCGATCCGGCGCTGGAAACCCAGGTGTCGATCATCGGCCAGCACATGGTTCGCGGCAGCCTCGACGACCTCAAGGCCACCGAGTTCGGCGTGGTCATCGGCGAGATCACCGCGCGGCGCTTCCACGTCAACGTCGGTGACAGCCTGCTGCTGATCGTCCCCGAACCCAGCACCGCGCCCGGCGGTATCACCCCGCGCATGCAGCGCCTGAATGTGGTCGGTATCTTCAAGGTAGGCGCCGAGCTGGACAGCTCCCTGGCACTGATCCACGTTGACGACGCGGCGAGCCTGCTGCGCTGGCAGCCTGGCCAGGTGCAGAGCGTACGCATTGCCCTGAAAGACCTGTTCCAGGCGCCGGAAGTCGGCGCGGCCATCGCCAAACAACTGGGCGAAGGTTATCGCTCGGTGGACTGGACCCACACCCAGGGCAGCCTGTTCAGCGCGATGAAGATGGAAAAGACCATGATCGGCCTGCTGCTGTTGCTGATCGTCGCGGTTGCCGCCTTCAACATCATTGCCACGCTGATCATGGTGGTGGCCGACAAGCGCGCGGACATCGCCATCCTGCGCACACTGGGCGCCACGCCGAAGCAGATCATGGCGATCTTCATGGTGCAGGGCACGGTGATCGGCCTGATCGGCACCGTCATCGGCTGCGTACTGGGCGTGCTGGCGGCGTACAACGTCACCGCCATCGTCTCGACCCTGGAGCGCGTGGCCGGTACTCACGTGTTCAACTCGGACATCTACTTCATCAATTACCTGCCGTCGGACCCGCAGATCAGCGATATCGTGCTGATCTGCGTCGCGGCGCTGTCGATGAGCTTCCTCGCCACGCTGTACCCAGCCTGGCGCGCGGCCTCGACCCAGCCGGCGGAATCGCTGCGTTACGAGTGATTCATCCGTCCGCAAAAAAGCCGCCCTTCGGGGCGGCTTTTTTGTACCTGCTATCGACGCTGGGGATTGGCGTAGGAGCGGACTTTGTCCGCGATTGGCTGGCCGCGCTCTCTGATTGGCCGGAGCGGCGTTGAAACGATCGCGGACGAAGTCCGCTCCTACGTTTGAACCATCAAATTCCGTTCTGCAGGTTGCGCAGCGCCCGGCGGCGACGCCAACTGCGGCCGATCCACCAGCGCCAGTAACCCTCGGTGGCCAGGTAGCCGAGGATGCCCACCAGGATGCCGCAGATCACTGACCCCAGCAGGAACGGTTGCCACAGCGCTGCCAGCTCGCTGCTGATCCACTCCCAGGTCAGGTGGTCGGGCAGGACGCGCGCCGGGATGCCCATGACCCAGGCGCCCATCTTGTAGGTGCAGTAGAACACCGGTGGCATGGTGATCGGGTTGGTCAGCCAGACCAGCCCGACCGAGATCGGCAGGTTGGCCCGTACCCACACCGCCAGCGAGGCGGCCAGCAGCATTTGCAGTGGGATCGGGATGAAGGCGGCGAACAGCCCCATGCCCATGGCGCGGGACACGGAGCGGCGATTCAGGTGCCAGAGGTTGGGCGACTGGATCAGCGGTCCGAGAAAGCGCAGGCCCTTGTGGTGCCTGATGCTCTCCGGATCCGGCATGTAGCGCTTGAAGATTCGGCGCGGCATGGAGGAAATCTCTGGCAGACGGACGACGGCCCATTATGCCTAGCTAGGTGGCAGTCATTCGTTGCCAACTATGTCCGTGTGTAACCGCCGCTTGCCAATCGGATCGGCGGTTGCGCCGGAGTCAGGGAGTCGCTCCGTTGCCTCGTACAGGGATGTTCGCGCTGGCCCTGGGATTGCTCGCGCTGCGCTGGATGCCGGCGCTTCCACCCGGCTGGGTTCTGCTGCTGCTCGCGCTGCTTGCGTTACCTCTGTTGTTCACCCGTGGTTACTTCGTCGGCCTGTTCCTGCTCGGTTTCGCCTGGGCCTGCCAGTCGGCGCAGTGGGCGCTGGAGGAGCGTTTGGCGCCGGATCTGGACGGCCGCACGCTATGGCTTGAGGGCAGGGTGGAGGGCTTGCCGGATCGCTCCGGAGCCTCGGTGCGCTTCGTGCTCGCTGATGCCTCCAGCCCTCGCGCGAAGGTTCCCGCCACGCTACGTCTGTCCTGGTTCGGCGGGCCGCCGGTGGAGGGCGGCGAGCGCTGGCGGCTGGCAGTGAAGCTCAAGCGCCCTCATGGCATGGTCAATGGCGCAGGCTTCGATTACGAGGCCTGGCTCACCGCCCAGCGTATCGGCGCCACCGGCAGTGTTAAGGACGGGCAACGCCTGGAGGCTTCCAGCGGCCCGCGTGCTTGGCGCGAAGCCTGGCGGCAGCGCTTGCTGGCGGTAGATGCACACGGTCGTTCCGGGGCTTTGGCGGCCCTGGTGCTGGGCGATGCTTCCGGGCTGACCACGGCGGACTGGCAGGTCCTGCAGGACACCGGAACCCTGCACCTGATGGTGATCTCCGGCTCGCACATCTCGCTGCTGGCCGGCTTGCTCTATGCGCTGGTTGCCGGGCTGGCGCGCTTCGGTTGCTGGCCGGTGCGCCTGCCCTGGTTGCCCTGTGCCTGCGGGCTGGCCGCCATCGGCGCCTGGGCCTACAGCCTGATGGCGGGATTCGAGGTGCCGTTGCAGCGCGCGTGCGTCATGGTCTCCATCGTCCTTTTCTGGCGTCTGCGCTACCGCCATCGCGGCCTGTGGACGCCTCTGCTGGGCGCCTTGCTGGCGGTGCTGCTGGCCGAGCCGCTGGTGGTGCTGTTGCCGGGCTTCTGGCTGTCCTATGCGTCGGTGGCGTTGCTGATCTTCGGCTTCTCGGGGCGGCTGGGGCGCTGGAGCGCCTGGCGCACCTGGCTGCGCGCGCAATGGCTGATGGCGGTCGGGCTGCTGCCAGCGTCCATCGCCCTGGGCCTGCCGCTGAGCGTTTCCGGCGTGGTCGCCAACCTGATCGCGGTACCTTGGGTGGAGTTGGTCGTGGTGCCGTTGGCCCTGCTGGGGAGTCTGGCGCTTGGCATTCCCTGGCTGGGCGAATCCCTGCTCTGGGTGTCGGGTGGTCTTCTGGAATTGCTGTTCCGCCTGCTGGGCTGGATGGCCGAGCTGGCACCCGCCTGGCAGCCGGTAGCCGCGCCGACCTGGGCGGTGGCGCTGGCGATGCTGGGGACGCTCCTGCTGCTTGCGCCGGCCGGCGTGCCATTGCGTTCGCTGGGGCTGGCGATGTTCCTGCCGGTGTTCTGGCCGACAGTCTCGCTGCCCGCGCCGGGCATGGCCGAGATCCGCGTGCTGGATGTGGGGCAGGGGCTGTCGGTGCTGATCCGTACGCGCAGTCAGGTCTGGCTCTACGACACCGGGGCGCGCAATGGCGATTTCGACATCGGCGAGCGCGTGGTCGTGCCGACGCTGCGGAGCCTGGGCATCGGTCATCTGGATATGCTGGTGCTCAGTCACGCGGACAACGACCATGCCGGCGGCGCCTTGGCGGTGAAGCGCTCGCTGCGGCCGGCGCAGGTCGTCAGTGGTGAACCGGAGCGCCTCCCGAGGGAGTTGCAGGCGCACCCCTGTCGAGTCGAGGGCTGGGCTATCGACGGTGTTCGCCTCAGCAGTTGGACCTGGGCGGGCGCCAAGGAAAGCAATGACCGCTCCTGCGCGCTGGAAATCGAAGCCAACGGCGAGCGCATCCTGCTCACCGGCGACCTGCCGCAACCCGCCGAACTGGCGTGGCTCGCGGCGCATCCCGGCGAGCATATCGACTGGTTGCTGGCCGGGCACCATGGCAGTCGCAGCTCCTCCGGGCCGGCGTTCCTGCGGGCAATCGGGCCGTCGACGGCGATCATCTCCCGCGGCGCCAACAACCCTTACGGCCATCCGCACCCGTCGGTCGTCGAGCGCTTCCGCGCGCTGGGCATGCGGATTCAGGATACGGCGGAGCAGGGCGCGCTGACCCTGACGCTCGGTGCCCATGGCGAGCTCCGGGGAGTGCGGGAAGGCGCACATTTCTGGCAGGAAAATTGAGACCGGGGCGGTCGGCTCGCCATGGCCCCTGTGCTAGAGTGGCGCCACTTTTTTTCAGGGGATTCACCACTGTGTGGGAACTGGTCAAAGCTGGCGGCTGGATGATGCTGCCGATCTTGCTGAGCTCCGTCGCTGCCATGGCGATCGTCGCCGAACGTCTCTGGACACTGCGCTTGAGCCGTGTGGCGCCGCCGCAACTGCTCGGTCAGGTGTGGAAGCAGATCAAGGACAAGAAGATGAACAGCCAGGCCCTCAAGGACCTGCGCGCGTCGTCTCCGCTGGGTGAAATCCTCGCCGCCGGTCTGGCCAACTCCAAGCACGGCCGCGAGATCATGAAGGAGTGCATCGAGGAGGCTGCGTCCCGCGTCATCCATGAGCTGGAGCGCTACCTCAATGCCCTGGGCACCATCGCCGCCATGGCCCCGCTGCTTGGCTTGCTGGGCACCGTGTTCGGCATGATCCAGATATTCAGCGCCTTCATGGGCGACGGCATGGCCAACGCGCCGATGCTCGCCGGCGGTATCTCCAAGGCCCTGATCACCACCGCGGCCGGCCTGATCGTGGCGATCCCGGCGGTGTTCTTCCACCGCTACCTGCTGCGCCGCGTCGATGAGCTGGTCATCGCCATGGAGCAGGAAGCCATCAAGCTGGTGGAAGTGACCCAGGGTGACCGCGAAGTCGACTTCGTCGAGGAAGGCAAAGCGTGAAATTCCGCCGTAGAGCGGGCGGAGCGGCCCGCGAGGACGTCTTCATCAACCTGGCGTCGCTGATCGACGTGATCTTCGTGCTGCTGCTGTTCTTCGTGGTTGCCACCTCGTTCACCAAGCCTTCGCAGCTCAAGGTCGAACTGCCCGAAGCAGTCAGCGGCACGCCGCCTGAAGCCACCGAGATCAAGCAGCTGGAAATCTCCATCAGCCTCGAAGGTCACTACGCGCTCAACGGCCAGAGCCTGGCGCGCGACGACCTGGAAAACCTGATGAACGCCATGCAGCGCGAATCCGCCGGCGACAACAGCCTGCCGGTGGTGATTACCGCCGACGGCAAGGTGGACTACCAGTCCGTGGTCACCGCGATGGATGCCGCCGGCAAGCTGGGCTTCACCCACCTGCGCATCACCACCATCGAGTCCCGGGCGGACAAGAAGACCCCCTGATGGCCTTCTCCGACCGCCTGCTCGACGCCTGGTACAAGGGCCACCCGGCCCTTGTTCTCCTCAGGCCGCTCGAACGGCTCTACCGGCGCGTCGCCCAAGGCCGCCGGCAGGATTTCCTCTCCGGCGCCAAGCCGGCCTACCGCGCTCCCGTGCCGATCATCGTGGTCGGCAACATCACAGTGGGTGGTACCGGCAAAACGCCGATGATCCTCTGGCTGATCGAGCACTGCCGCGCCCGTGGGCTGAAGGTTGGCGTGGTCAGTCGCGGCTACGGCGCCAAGCCGCCACAGACGCCCTGGCGCGTACGCGCCGAGCAGTCGGCGGCGGAGGCGGGCGACGAGCCGCTGATGATCGTGCGCCGCAGCGGCGTGCCGCTGATGATCGACCCGGACCGCTCCAGCGCCGTGCGTGCGCTGCTGGCCGAGGAGCCGTTGGACCTGATCCTCTGTGACGACGGCCTGCAACACTACCGTCTGGCACGTGACCTGGAGCTGGTGCTGATCGACGCCGCCCGTGGCCTGGGCAACGGGCGCTGCCTGCCCGCCGGGCCGCTGCGCGAACCCGCTGAGCGACTGGCCGAAGTCGACGCCGTGCTGCACAACGGCGCGCCGTCCGATCCGCCAGGCGCCTTCTCCTTCGTCCTGCGACCTTCTGCCCTGGTCAACCTGGCCAGCGGCGAGCGCCGTGGCGTCGAGCATTTCCCCGCAGGGCAAGCACTGCATGCCCTGGCCGGGATCGGTAATCCGCAGCGTTTCTTCAAGACGCTCGAGGCGCTAAACTGGCGGCCGATTCCGCATCCCTTCCCCGACCATGCGGCCTATACCGCCGAGCAGCTGCGCTTCACGCCGGAACTGCCGCTGGTCATGACCGAGAAGGACGCGGTGAAATGCCGGTCCTTCGCCGCGCCCGATTGGTGGTACCTCGCCGTCGAAGCGCAGCCGTCGCCGGCCTTCGTCGCCTGGTTCGACGTTCAGCTCGAGCGCCTGCTCGCCCGCTGATCCGCCGTCGCCCGCATTCAAACTGTTCGCTGTTTATGCTCAAGGAACGCACCCATGGACCCGAAACTCCTCGATATCCTCGCCTGTCCGCTGTGCAAGGGCCCGCTCAAGCTCACCGATGACAAGTCCGAGCTGATCTGCAAGACCGATGGCCTGGCCTACCCGGTGCGCGACGGCATCCCGGTGATGCTCGAAGGCGAGGCGCGCACCCTGAACGTCGACGAGCGTCTGGACAAGTAACGCCATGACCCAGGCCTACACCGTCGTCATTCCCGCCCGCTACGCCTCCACGCGCCTGCCCGGCAAGCCGCTGCAGGACATCGCCGGCAAGCCGATGATCCAGCACGTCTGGGCGCAGGCCGGTAAGAGTTCGGCCACCCAGGTGGTGGTTGCCACCGATGACCAGCGCATCTTCGATGCCTGCCTGGGCTTCGGCGCGCAGGTCGTGCTGACCCGCGCCGACCACAACTCCGGCACCGACCGCCTGGCGGAAGTCGCCGACGCGCTGGGCCTGGCTGATGACGCCATCGTGGTCAACGTGCAGGGTGACGAGCCGCTGGTACCGCCGTCGATCATCGATCAGGTGGCCGCCAACCTGGCGGCGCATCCGGAAGCGGGCATTGCCACTCTGTGCGAGGAAATTCACGAACCGGCCGCGCTGTTCAACCCGAACATCGTCAAGGTGGTGAGCGACAAGAACGGCCTGGCGCTGACCTTCAGCCGCGCCACGCTGCCCTGGGCGCGCGACGCCTTCGCGGTGAACCGCGAAAGCCTGCCGGCCAACGTACCGTATCGCCGCCACATCGGCATCTACGCCTACCGTGCACGCTTCCTGCGTGATTTCGTGGCCTGGGGCCCGTGCTGGCTGGAGGATACCGAGTGCCTGGAGCAGTTGCGCGCGCTCTGGCATGGCGTGCGCATCCACGTGGCTGACGCCCTGGAGGCGCCGCAGGCCGGCGTTGATACCGCGGAAGACCTGGAGCGCGTGCGGCGCATCCTGGGGGCCTGATGAAGGTCCTGTTCGTTTGCCTGGGCAACATCTGCCGCTCGCCCACCGCCGAGGGTGTATTCCGCCACAAGGTCCGCGAAGCGGGCCTGGAGCAGCGGGTCGAAATTGACTCGGCCGGTACCGGTGACTGGCATGTTGGCAAGGCGCCGGACGCGCGCACCCGCGCCGCCGCGCTGCGCCGTGGCTATGACCTGTCGGACCTGCGGGCACGGCAGGTCAGCGTCGCCGACTTCTCCCGCTATGACCTGGTCCTGGCCATGGACAGCGCCAACCTGCGCGACCTGAAACACCTGCGAGGCAGCATCGGCAAGGCGGAGCTGGACCTGTTCCTGCGCCGCTACGAGCTGGAAATCGACGAAGTCCCCGATCCGTATTACGGCGGCGAGGACGGGTTCGAGCAGGTGTTGGACTTGATCGAAAAGGCTTGCGACGGCCTGCTGACGGAAGTGAAGGGGCGCCTGTGACGCTGCAACTGCAAGAGCATGTTTCCCTCAAGCCCTACAACACCTTCGGTGTCGAGGTCGCGGCGCGCTGGTTCGGCCAGGCTCACGACGATGCCGAGGTGCGTGCGGGTATCGCCGGCGCCGCTGAAAAGGGGCTGCCGCTGATGGTGATCGGTGGCGGCAGCAACCTGCTGCTGACCCGAGACGTCGAGGCGCTGGTGATGCGCATGGCCTCCCGTGGCGTCCGCGTCCTCAGTGACGATGGCGAGCGCGTGGTGGTGGAGGCGGAAGCTGGCGAAGTGTGGGATGACTTCGTGCGCTGGACCCTGTCCCAGGGCTTTGGCGGGCTGGAAAACCTCAGCCTGATTCCCGGTACCGTGGGCGCTGCGCCGATGCAGAACATCGGCGCGTATGGCGTCGAGATCAAGGATGTATTCGCCGGCCTGACCGCGCTGGACCGCGAGAGCGGGGAGCTGCACGAGTTCGGTCTGGAAGACTGCGCCTTTGCCTACCGTGAAAGTCGCTTCAAGCGTGAGCCGGGCCGCTGGCTGATCCTGCGGGTGCGTTTTGCGCTGAGTCGCGCAGCGGAGCTGCATCTGGGCTACGGCCCGGTGCGCCAGCGTCTGGCGGAGGAGGGCGTGACCGCGCCGACCCCGACCGATGTTTCGCGGGTAATCTGCGCGATCCGCCGTGAGAAGCTCCCTGACCCGGCGCTGTTGGGTAATGCCGGCAGTTTCTTCAAGAACCCGGTGGTGTCCGCCGATCAGGCCGACGCTCTGCATCAGCGCTACAGCGATCTGGTGGCCTATCCGCAAGGCGATGGCCAGATGAAGCTGGCTGCTGGCTGGCTGATTGACAAGGCAGGCTGGAAGGGCTTTCGCGACGGGGCAGCTGGTGTGCATGCCCAACAGGCGCTGGTCCTGGTCAATTACGGAGGTGCCACGGGGGTGCAATTGCACACGTTGGCCACGCGCATTCGTGACGATATCCAGCAGCGCTTTGGCGTGGAGTTGGAGATGGAGCCGAATCTCTACTGAGATTGCTTCGGATGCGAAGAAGGGGATGCCGGTGCATCCCCTTTTTTGTGCTTCCAGGCTCTCGATTAGCCCCGCGCTGACGACATGAGCGGGGCGTAGGAGCAACTGTCTTTCTCTGAAAGTCCGTGCCTGGAATTTCCCTCTACCTAACTCTGGCTGCGCGCCCTCTCCCTTCGGAGCGGGGCGCGCAGCCAGGGCGTGGGGAGAGGGTTGGGGCCCGTGTAGAGTTTCCAGGTAGGAGCGGACTCTGTCCGCGATGACTTCCGGCGCGATGCGAATCTATCGCGGACAAAGTCCGCTCCTACGAAAGAGGCGGGTCCGTAGTGTAAGAACAATAAAAAAGGGGATGCAGATGCATCCCCTTTTTCAGATCAGGAAGCTATCAGCTGTGGTGTTTTTCCACCACGGAGCCTTCTTCTTCCTCGGTCTTCTCGGCTTTGTCGCCTTCAGCCTCTTCGGCTGCCGGTTGCTCGGTGGCTTCAGCAGCTTCGTTCACGACTTCGGCTTCGGCGGCCTCGATAGTGACTTCAGTCGCCGGCTCGACCACGACTTCGGCTTCCACGACAGCGGTCTCTTCGGCCACGGCTTCGGCCGAAGGAGCCTGCTCGACCTGCGGGGCAGCAGCTGCAGCTGCTGCGGCTTCGCGGGCGGCGCGTTCCTGGCGACGACGCTCACGCGGGTCGTTGGAGGCACGGCCAGTGGCATTGGCTGCTACTGCCGGGGCATCTTCTTCGGCAGGTGCCGGAGCTGTAGCCGGAGCTTCTTCGGCGGTAACCGAAGCTTCCACCTGAGGCTCTTCAATCCGTTGGATGACGGCCTCGATCACAGTTTCAACAGCCGGGCTCGGCGCTTCTTCCGCCACGACCGATTCGGCAGCAGCTTCAACGGCTTCGTTGGCGGTCGCTTCTACTGGCTCGGCAACCTGTTCCACGGGCTTGGCCAGGAACTCGATGGTGTGCTCCAGGGCGCTTTCGGTACGAACGGCTTCAACCACGCCGGACTCGAGCGGCTGAACGTCGGCCTGAGTTTGGACAGTGGACGGCTCCTGCTCGGCAGCAGCTTCGGCTACGGCAACGACGGTAGCGGCGGCAGCGACCATGGCGGCGGGCGACGGAGTTTCAGAGGCAGTGCCTTCGGCGCTCACTTCGCCTTCAACACCATCGACGCCGGCTTCACGCTGACGTTCGCGGCGGTTGCTGCGGCGGCGCTGGCCACGGGAACGGCGACGCGGACGCTCGTCATCCGAGCCTTCGTCGTCCTGTTGATCCAGCAGCTCCTCGTTCGGCAGCTCTTCGGCTTCCAGGGCAGCGGCATCACGGGCCTGACGGTCCTCGCGCGGCTGACGCTCTTCGCGGGGCTGGCGCTCGGTGCGCTCGCCACGCGGCTGGCGCTCTTCACGCGGCTGACGTTCGGCACGCTCTTCACGAGGTTGGCGATCTTCGCGTGGCTGACGCTCAGCCCGCTCTTCACGGGGCTGGCGCTCTTCGCGCGGCTGACGCTCGGCGCGTTCTTCACGAGGCTGACGCTCCTCACGCGGCTGACGCTCGGCGCGCTCTTCACGGGGCTGGCGCTCCTCGCGTGGCTGGCGTTCGGCGCGCTCTTCGCGCGGTTGACGCTCCTCACGCGGCTGGCGCTCTTCGCGGGCTGGGCGCTCGGCACGCTCGCCTCGCTCGTCGCGACGACCACGCTCTTTGCGCTCGTCGTCACGACGACCGCCGTCGCGACCGTCACGGCGACGGTTCTGCTGGCGACCGTTGCGGCGCTCGCCCTGGCTTTCGCCACGCTCGGCGGCCGGCTTGGTGGCGGCTGCAACCGGAGCTTGTTCGGGCTTGCTGCCGGCGAACAGGCCAACCA
The DNA here is from genome assembly GCF_002796985.1 of Pseudomonas sp. Classification (GTDB taxonomy): domain Bacteria; phylum Pseudomonadota; class Gammaproteobacteria; order Pseudomonadales; family Pseudomonadaceae; genus Pseudomonas. The sequence continues at coordinate 1,148,588 of NZ_PEKX01000007.1, forward strand.
GCGACTTCACCAGGCCTTGGAACAGGCTCGGTTCCGGCATGGGTTTGGTGGCTTCGACGACCGGTGCTTCAGCGGCAGTCTGCTGCGGTGCAGGAGTCTGCGGGGAAACGGTCTTCACCGCGGCTTCCTGGCGAACCAGGGTGCGGGTGGCGCTGACCGGCTGAACTTCCTCGTGCTCTTCCGGAGCCATCTCGTAGCTGGCGTGACCGGTCAGAAGCTCGGGGTTGTCGTCGCGCAGGCGCTGAACTTCGAAGTGCGGGGTTTCCAGGTGGTCGTCCGGCAGGATGAAGATGCGCGCGCGGGTGCGCAGTTCGATCTTGGTGATGGCGTTGCGCTTTTCGTTGAGCAGGAAGGCGGCAACCTGGAACGGCACGCGCGCACGAACTTCGGCGGTGCGGTCCTTCAGCGCTTCTTCCTCGATCAGGCGCAGGATGGCCAGCGACAGGGATTCGACGTCGCGGATGATGCCTTGGCCGTTGCAACGCGGGCAGACGATGCCGCTGGTCTCGCCCAGGGACGGACGCAGGCGCTGACGGGACATTTCCAGCAGGCCGAAGCGTGAGATGCGGCCAACCTGTACGCGGGCACGGTCGGCTTCCAGAGCTTCGCGGACGCGTTCTTCCACGGCGCGCTGGTTCTTGGCCGGGGTCATGTCGATGAAGTCGATGACGATCAGGCCGCCGATGTCACGCAGGCGCAGCTGGCGGGCGATTTCCTCGGCCGCTTCCAGGTTGGTCTGCAGGGCGGTTTCTTCGATGTCGCCGCCTTTGGTGGCGCGCGCCGAGTTGATGTCGATGGACACCAGGGCTTCGGTCGGATCGATGACGATGGAGCCGCCCGACGGCAGCTTCACTTCGCGCTGGAAGGCGGTTTCGATCTGGCTCTCGATCTGGAAGCGGTTGAACAGCGGAACGCTGTCCTGGTACAGCTTCACCTTGCTCGCGTACTGAGGCATGACCTGCTGAATGAAGTTCAGCGCTTCGTCCTGGGCCTCAACGCTGTCGATCAGTACTTCGCCGATGTCCTGGCGCAGGTAGTCGCGGATGGCGCGGATGATGACGTTGCTTTCCTGATAGATCAGGAACGGGCCGCTGCGCTCGCCGGAGGCGTCCTTGATGGCACCCCACAGTTGCAGCAGATAGTCCAGGTCCCATTGCAGCTCTTCGGAGCTGCGACCCAGGCCCGCGGTGCGGACGATCAGGCCCATGTCGCCGGGAACGGTCAGGCCGTTCAGGGCTTCACGCAGCTCGTTGCGCTCTTCGCCCTCGATGCGACGGGAGATGCCGCCAGCACGCGGGTTGTTGGGCATCAGCACCAGATAGCGACCGGCGAGACTGATGAAAGTGGTCAGGGCGGCGCCCTTGTTGCCACGCTCTTCTTTCTCGACCTGGACGATGACTTCCTGGCCTTCGCTCAGGACGTCCTTGATGTTGATGCGGCCTTCAGGGTTCTTCTTGAAGTATTCGCGAGAGATTTCTTTGAGGGGGAGGAAGCCGTGGCGTTCGGCGCCGAAGTCGACGAATGCGGCTTCGAGGCTCGGCTCGATGCGGGTGATGCGGCCTTTGTAGATGTTGGCCTTCTTCTGCTCGCGCGCACCGGACTCGATGTCCAGGTCGAACAGGCGTTGGCCGTCTACCAGCGCGACACGCAACTCTTCGGGTTGAGTTGCGTTGATCAGCATTCTTTTCATGTAGTACCAATGGTTTCCGGGGCCACCGGAAACGGCGATCGGCACACACGACTCTCACGGTCGGTGCTAAGGCACGTACTCAGGAATGGCGGACCATTCCAGTGTCCAGCGGCAGCAGGATAAATCTGCTGTGCCGCGACTACGTTTCCTGCTTGTCGAGTAAGAACAAGCACTCATCAGGAGGAGGAATTAGCTGTCAGATGCGGACGATAAGTGCGTCTACGTTCAAGGCAGGCGTTCAAGGCATGAACGCAACGCAATCCGACAGTTGTGCATCTCCGCCCTGCACATTTCCCTAAGAGCCGGGTGCCACTCGCTGAATCCGGGAGCGGGGTTGGCTTTTATCACGACTACCTTGGTGGTCGTGGTCATGTCTCAAGGCCTGGGTTTCGAGGCGCTGTCGGCGCGAGAATCGCTCGGGCCGTTGCAACGCTTCCGGGGACTGCCTCGTGTCCATTCAATGTGTTTGCAGGCGGTTGGGGGATGGCGATTTCGCGATCATCCGCAGGCCTGGCCACTTTTGGCGGCCTCCCGAATATAGCAGCAATGATTAAGTGCTTCAATTGAATGAAAAATTGTTATTATATCCGCATGACAAATCCCGCCCCTCCGACTTCCGGCGTTCAGCTGCTTGAAGTCGCGCCGGAGTATGCCGGCCAACGAATCGACAATTTCCTCCGCACCCAGCTCAAGGGCGTGCCCAAGACCCTGATCTACCGCATCCTTCGCAAGGGTGAGGTGCGGGTCAATAAAGGTCGCATCAAGCCCGAGTACAAGCTGCAGGCTGGCGATGTGATACGCGTGCCGCCGCTGCGTCTGGCCGAGCGCGATGAGCCGGTACCGCTGGCCCAGGGCCTGCTGGAGCGGCTGGAGGCCGCCATTGTCTTCGAAGACAAGGCGCTGATCGTGGTGAACAAACCGACCGGAATCGCCGTGCACGGCGGCAGCGGCCTGAGCTACGGAGTTATCGAGGCGTTCCGTCAGTTGCGCCCGGAGTGCAAGGACCTGGAGCTGGTGCATCGCCTGGATCGTGATACGTCCGGCCTGCTGATGATCGCCAAGAAGCGCAGCATGTTGCGCCACCTGCACGACGCCCTGCGTGGCGAGCGCATCGTGGACAAGCGCTACCACGCCCTGGTTCGTGGCAACTGGCCGGCGGCGAAGAAGCAGATCGCTGTGCCGCTGCTGAAGAACAACCTGCGCTCGGGTGAGCGAGTGGTCGAAGTGAATCCCGAAGGCAAGGAAGCGCTGACCGAGTTCAAGGTGCTGCGCCGCTTCGGTGACTTTGCCACGCTGGTCGAGGCGCGTCCGATCACCGGTCGTACCCACCAGATTCGTGTGCACGCCAAGCACGCCGGCCACTCCATTGCTGGTGACCCCAAGTACGGCGATGAAGACTTCTCCCGCGAAATCCGCGAGCTGGGCGGCAAGCGTCTGTTCCTGCACTCGGCCTACCTGCGCGTGCCGTTGCCTGATGGCGGTGTGCTCGAGTTGGAGGCGCCGGTGGACGAAGTCTGGCAGCGCACCGTGGAGCGCCTGGATGCGTGAGTATTCCCTGCTGATCTTCGACTGGGATGGCACGCTGGTGGATTCCATCGGCCGTATCGTCGAGGCGATGCGGGTTGCGGCGATCGGTTCCGGCCTGCCGGAGCGCAGCGAGGCGGCGATCAAGGGCATTATCGGCCTGGGGCTGCCGGAGGCCATTCAGACCCTGTACCCGGAAGTGGAAGAGGGCGAGCCGCTGGATCGCTTCCGCCTTGATTACGGTAATCACTACCTGAGCCTGGAGGTGCAGCCTTCGCCGCTGTTCCCGGGCGTCGCTGAGGCCATGGCCGAGTTTCGCGGGGCTGGCTACCAGCTGGCCGTCGCTACCGGCAAGAACCGCCGTGGGCTGGATCGCGTACTGGCGGGGCAGGGGTGGACCGATTTCTTCGATATCACCCGTGCCGCCGACGAGTCGGCGAGCAAGCCGGATCCGCGCATGCTGCATGAGATTCTTGAGCATTGCCGGGTCGATGCCCGCGATGCGCTGATGGTGGGCGATTCGCCCTTCGATCTGGAAATGGCGCGCCGCGCCGGCATGGATTCGGTGGCGGTGGGCTATGGTGCTCAGTCGCTGGAGATCCTTCGGGAGTATGCTCCGGCGCTGGAAGTTGATCATTTCAATGAATTGCGCGCCTGGCTGGCCGGGCGTTCGGTCAAACCGCTGCTTAAGGTAGGCAACTGATGTCGGATGAATGGAAGGCGGGCGATAGCAAGGCTGCTCAAGCCTCGGCGGGTGACGACAAGAGCTGGAAGTTGCTGGAGAAGGCCGTGCTGGCTGGCGTCCAGGAGCAGCGTCGGTCGCGTCGCTGGGGTATTTTCTTCAAGTTGCTGACCTTCGTTTACCTGTTCGGCGCGTTGGCGTTGTTCAGTCCTTTCGGTGGCCTGTCCAAGTCCGCCTCGCGTAGCGCCAGTCATACGGCGCTGATCGAGGTGAAAGGCATGATCGCCGACAATGAGCCGGCCAGTGCCGACAATATCGTCGGTGCGTTGCGTTCGGCGTTCGAGGATGCTGGCACCAAGGGCATTGTCCTGCGTATCAATAGTCCGGGCGGCAGTCCGGTGCAGTCCGGTTATGTTTACGATGAGATCAAGCGCCTGCGCGGTGAGCATCCGGATATCAAGGTCTACGCGGTGATCAGTGATCTGGGCGCTTCCGGTGCCTATTACATCGCGAGCGCAGCGGATGAGATCTATGCGGACAAGGCCAGCCTGGTCGGTTCCATTGGTGTGACGGCGGCGACTTTCGGCTTCGTCGGCACCATGGGGAAGCTGGGTGTGGATCGCCGCATCTATACCTCGGGCGAGCACAAGGCGTTCCTGGATCCGTTCCAGCCGCAGAAGGCGGATGAAACGGCCTTCTGGCAGCAGGTGCTGGATACCACTCACAAGCAGTTCATCGATGTGGTGAAGAAGGGGCGCGGCGATCGCCTGAAAGACAAGGATCATCCGGAGCTGTTCTCCGGTCTGATCTGGTCTGGCGAGCAGGCACTGCAGTTGGGTCTGATCGATGGCCTGGGCAGTACCAGCTACGTGGCGCGCGAGATCATCAAGGAGAAGGAAATCGTGGACTACACCGTCCAGGAAACCGCCTTCGACCGCTTCACCAAGAAGCTGGGCGCCAGCGTCGCCGAGCGCATGGCGATGTGGATGGGCTGGCAGGGGCCGGTCCTGCGCTGAGTGCGCGCCCTTATATAAAGAAGGAAAAAGGCCTGGCGATTGCCGGGCCTTTTGTTTTTCGATGGGGCGTCAGGGGATTTGCACCTGTTCGGCCAGCAGCATGTCCACCAGGCAAATCAGTGGCAAGCCTACGAGGCTGGTGGCGTCTTCGCCCTCGGTGGCTCGGAACAGGCTGACGCCCAGGCCTTCGGCCTTGAAGCTGCCGGCGCAGTCGAAGGGTTGTTCGGCTTCCAGGTAGCGGCGAATGCGTGCGTCGTCGAGATCGCGGAAATGCACGGTGAAGGGTACGCAGCTGATCTGGGCTTTGCCGCTCTGGCTGTTGAGCAGGCAGAGGCCGGTCAGGAAGCTGACGCTCTCGCTGCTGGCGGCTCTTAGTTGTTCGGTGGCGCGCTCGATGTCATGCGGTTTTCCGAGGATTCGGCCGCTGCATACGGCAGCCTGGTCCGAGCCGATGATCAGGTGGTTGGGGTAGTGCTGTGCCAGGGTGCGCGCTTTGCTTTCCGCCAGTCGGCGCACCAGGTGTTCGGCGCTTTCGCCGGGTAGCGGGGTTTCGTCGATGTCGGGGCTCGCGCATTCGAATGGCAGGCGCAGTCGCTGCAGTAATTCGCGGCGGTAGGGTGAGCTGGAGGCGAGGATCAGAGGCAGCATGGAGAATTCCTTTGGAGCGACGGCGGGATTCTAGCGAAAAGGGCTGTCCATACAGCGGTTTATGGCTAATTTCCTTTGACAGCTTCGGGGGCGTCCCTATAATGGCGCGCTTATGTTGAATGGACCGATTCCACCTCACGTTGATCCGCGCAAGCTGGTAGAGCGCGCCGCCACCCTCGAAGGTGTGCTGCCGATCGCCAGGATGCCACGTCTCAGCGAGCAACTGACCAGCAGCGACGGCGATGTTCACGCGAAGTTTTCCTTCTTCCGTGATGCGCAGAAGCTGGCGGTCATGCACGTCGAGCTCAACGCCGAGGTGAGCATGGTATGCCAGCGCTGTCTCGAAGCGGCTAAATTCCAGGTGGGTGGTGCGTATGATTACGTCATCATCCCGGAAGGCAAGTCGATCGAAGATCTGCCCAGTGGCTACGATGCGCTGGAAGTGGGGGAAGATCCCCTCGACCTGACTTCGCTGGCTGAGGATGAGTTGCTGCTCGCCTTGCCCATCGTGCCGGTCCATGACCCTGAGGATTGCCAGCAGCCGGTGGGATACGCTACAGCGCCCGAACCGAGCGAGAACGTCGAAGAGCGGCCCAATCCGTTCAGCGTACTGGCGCAGTTGAAGCGTGACCCAAACGTTTAGGAGTTAATCAATCATGGCTGTTCAGCAGAACAAAAAATCCCGTTCCGCTCGTGACATGCGTCGTTCGCACGATGCCCTGGACGCGAGCGCTCTGTCCGTGGAAAAGAGCACTGGTGAAGTTCACCTGCGCCACCACGTTTCCCCGGACGGTTTCTATCGCGGCCGCAAGGTCGTAGACAAAGGCTCTGACGAGTAATCTTTGTCCGCACCAATCATCGCGATTGATGCAATGGGTGGGGACTACGGTCCCCACTGCATTGTTCCGGCCTGCATTTCCTTTCTGGCCGAGTATGCATCCCTCCAGCTGGTCCTTGTCGGCCAAGCTTCTCTGATAGAAGAGCATCTGCGCGGCCTTTCCTCGGTCGAGCGTCAGCGCCTTCATGTCCACCACGCCAGCGAAGTCATCACGATGGACGAACGTCCGTCCCAGGCATTGCGCGGCAAACCTGATTCCTCCATGCGTGTTGCCCTCGAGCTGGTTCGTGATGGCAAGGCCCATGCCTGCGTCAGTGCCGGCAATACCGGTGCGCTGATGGCGTTGTCCCGCTACCTGTTGAAAACTTTGCCCGGCATTGATCGTCCGGCGATGGTGACGGCTGTGCCGACGCAGAGCGGCCACTGCCATCTGCTCGACCTGGGGGCTAATGTCGATTGCAGTGCAGAGCACCTTTACCAGTTCGCTGTCATGGGGGCCGTGGCGGCGGAGTCGTTGGGCAAGAGCAATCCCCGGGTCGCGCTGTTGAATGTCGGCACCGAAGACATCAAGGGCAACCAGCAGGTGAAGCTGGCGGCCAGCCTCCTGCAACAGGCTCGTGGCGTGAATTACGTCGGCTACATCGAAGGCGACGGCCTGTATCGCGGACTGGCGGATGTGGTGGTGTGCGACGGTTTCGTCGGCAACATCCTGCTCAAGTCCAGCGAGGGGCTGGCGGCGATGGTCGCTGCGCGTCTGGAGGAGCTGTTCAACTCCAGCCTGCCGGCCAAGGCGGTCGGCCTGATGGCGATGCCGTTCCTGCGTCGGCTGCGTGGCGAACTCACGCCGTCGCAGCACAATGGCGCGAGTTTCCTGGGTTTGCAGGGTATCGTGGTGAAGAGTCACGGCAGTGCGAAAGAGGAGGGCATCCAGAGCGCATTGCGCCGCGCGTTACTGGAAGTTCGCGAGAATCTGCCCCAGCGGCTGCATGGCCGCCTGGAACATCTGCTCTAATGTGTGACCGCGGCCCTCGGGCCGTCATCCAACTGTCAGTTCAATACGCCAGGCTTCCGCCGGCGCTATCCATTTGACGACACAGACAAAAGGGACCTGTTGCAATGTCCGCATCCCTCGCCTTCGTATTCCCCGGCCAAGGTTCGCAGTCGCTCGGCATGCTCGCTGAGCTGGGTGCACAGCACGCCATTGTGCGCGATACCTTCGCCGAAGCCTCCGCCGCCCTCGGCTACGATCTTTGGGCCCTCGTGCAGGAGGGGCCGGAAGAGCGCCTGAACCAGACCGACAAGACCCAGCCCGCCATTCTCACGGCCTCCATTGCCCTGTGGCGCCTGTGGCAGGCCGAAGGTGGCGTGCAGCCGGCTTACGTCGCCGGTCATAGCCTGGGCGAATATTCCGCACTGGTCGCTGCTGGCAGCCTGGCCTTCGCCGATGCAGTGAAGCTGGTCGAGCGCCGCGGCCAACTGATGCAGGAAGCCGTTCCTGCCGGCACTGGCGGCATGGCCGCTATTCTCGGCCTGGAAGACGCTGATGTGCTTGCCGCCTGCGCCGAAGCGGCCCAGGGCGACGTGGTCAGTGCTGTGAACTTCAACGCCCCTGGTCAGGTAGTGATCGCCGGTGCGGCCCAGGCCGTCGAGCGCGCCATTGAGGCGTGCAAGGCGCGTGGCGCCAAGCGCGCCATCGCGCTGCCGGTCAGCGTGCCGTCGCACTGCGAACTGATGCGTCCGGCTGCCGAGCGTTTCGCTGAAGCCGTCGAAGCTGTCCAGTGGCAGATGCCGCAGATTGCGCTGGTGCAGAACGTCACCGCACAGGTTCCCGCCGACTTGGCGTCGCTCAAGCGTGACTTGTTGGCACAGCTCTACAGTCCGGTCCGTTGGGTCGAGAGCGTCCAGTTGCTGGCAGAAAAAGGTGTCACCGATCTGGTCGAGTGCGGCCCGGGCAAGGTGCTGGCTGGTTTGAACAAGCGTTGCGCCAAGGGCGTGACCACCCACAACCTGGACTCCGCGGACGCCTTCGGTGCAGCCCGCGCGGCTCTGGCTTGAACAGGAGATATGGCATGAGTCTGCAAGGTAAGGTTGCGCTGGTTACCGGCGCGAGCCGTGGTATCGGTCAAGCTATCGCGCTGGAACTGGGTCGCATGGGCGCCACCGTGGTTGGCACTGCCACCAGTGAGTCCGGCGCGCAGAAAATTTCCGCGTACCTCAAGGAAAACGGCATCCAGGGTTCGGGCATGGTCCTGGACGTCTCCAACGACGAGTCCGTGACCGCCGTTGTCGAAGCCATCCAGAAGGAATCCGGCGCACCGGCTATCGTCGTCAATAACGCAGGTATCACCCGCGATAACCTGCTGATGCGCATGAAAGACGACGAGTGGTTCGATGTGGTCAATACCAACCTCAACAGCCTCTACCGTCTGTCGAAAGCCGTCCTGCGCGGCATGACCAAGGCTCGCTGGGGTCGCATCATCAATATTGGCTCCGTCGTTGGTGCCATGGGCAACGCTGGGCAGACCAACTACGCCGCTGCCAAGGCCGGTTTGGAAGGCTTCACCCGTGCCCTGGCACGCGAAGTCGGTTCCCGTGCTATCACTGTCAACGCGGTTGCTCCGGGCTTCATCGACACCGACATGACCCGCGAACTGCCCGAGGCTCAGCGTGAAGCGCTTCTCGGTCAGATTCCGCTGGGTCGACTGGGACAAGCCGAAGAGATCGCCAAAGTGGTAGCATTCCTCGCTTCCGAGGGCGCAGCTTATGTAACGGGTGCCACGGTACCGGTGAATGGCGGAATGTACATGAGCTGATGTGACGAGTTCCTTCGTGGCGATGTCCTATGCGCTGTCTAAAATTCTCCACGCATAGACGTTGGAATAGACAGAGCATCTGGATTGCCGGGAAGGGGCATCAGCGTTCAGCTTGAAATGCAGAAAACCCTTTATATACACTTACCCGCAGCCCAGCTGTACGGATTGTCCATAGGAGTGAAAACAAGGTATGAGCACCATCGAAGAACGCGTCAAGAAGATCGTTGCTGAGCAACTCGGCGTTAAGGAAGAAGAAGTCACCAACAGCGCTTCCTTCGTCGAAGACCTGGGCGCCGACTCCCTTGACACCGTTGAGCTGGTGATGGCTCTGGAAGAGGAATTCGAGACCGAAATCCCCGACGAGCAAGCCGAAAAGATCACCACCGTTCAGGAAGCCATCGACTACATCGTTGCCCACCAGGCATAAGACGTAGTCGTCGGCTCCCCGACGAAAGAAGCCGCACGGCCTGCAAAGGCGTGCGGCTTTTCTTTAACGCCGGCTTCTGCCGGCGTTATTGCCGTGAAACACATGAGAGGAAGTCACAGTGTCGCGTAGACGCGTAGTCATCACTGGCATGGGTATGTTGTCGCCCTTGGGTGTGGATGTGCCGAGCAGTTGGGAAGGCATTCTCGCCGGGCGCAGCGGTATCGCCCCGATCGAACACATGGACCTGTCCGCCTTTGCCACCCGTTTCGGCGGCTCGGTGAAAGGGTTCGACGTCGAGCAATACATGTCCGCCAAGGAAGCTCGCAAACTCGACCTGTTCATCCAGTACGGCCTGGCCGCCAGCTACCAGGCGGTGCGCGATTCCGGCCTGGAAGTCACCGATGCCAATCGGGAGCGCATTGGCGTTGCCATCGGTTCGGGTATCGGCGGCCTGACCAACATCGAAAACACCTGTCGTTCGCTGTTCGAACAGGGCCCGCGGCGTATCTCGCCGTTCTTCGTGCCCGGCTCGGTCATCAACATGGTTTCCGGATTCCTGTCGATCAACCTTGGTCTGCAGGGGCCCAACTACGCTATCACCACGGCCTGTACCACTGGCACCCACAATATCGGCATGGCCGCGCGCAACATCGCCTATGGCGACGCTGACGTGATGGTGGCCGGCGGCGCCGAAATGGCGGCCTGTGGTCTGGGTATTGGCGGTTTCGCGGCAGCCCGCGCGTTGTCCACCCGCAACGACGAGCCGACCAAGGCCAGTCGTCCGTGGGACCAGGATCGCGATGGCTTCGTACTGTCCGACGGCGCCGGTGCGCTGGTGCTGGAAGAGCTGGAACACGCCAAGGCCCGTGGCGCGCACATCTACGCTGAAGTCGTTGGCTTCGGCATGAGTGGCGATGCCTTCCACATGACCGCTCCGCCGGAAGACGGCGCCGGTGCTGCGCGCTGCATGAAGGCCGCGCTGCGCGATGCCGGGCTGAACCCGGAGCAGGTCGACTACATCAACGCCCACGGCACCTCGACACCGGCCGGTGACATCGCGGAAATCGCTGCGGTGAAGTCGATCTTCGGCGACCACGCCTATCAGCTGTCGATGAGCTCCACCAAGTCCATGACCGGCCACCTGCTGGGTGCCGCCGGCGCGGTCGAGGCGATCTTCTGCGTGCTCGCCCTGCGCGATCAGGTAGCTCCGCCGACCATCAACCTGGATAACCCCGGCGAAGGCTGCGACCTCGACCTGGTCGCGCATCAGGCCAAGGAGCGTCCGATCGACGTGGCCCTGTCCAACTCCTTCGGCTTCGGTGGCACCAACGGCTCCCTGGTGTTCCGCCGGTTCCACGGCTGATGCTGAGCTGGATCGACGGCCAGAACGCCGAGGCCCTGTCCGCGCGTGATCGCGGGCTGGCCTACGGCGATGGGCTGTTCGAGACCCTCCGCGTGTCCGCAGGCCGACCGCGCCTGCTGGCACGTCATCGGGCAAGGCTGGAGGAGGGCGTTCGGCGCCTGTCCCTGCCAGTCTCTCTCGATCTCGTCGAAGACGAACTCCTGCGTTTTTCCGCCTTGCTCGGCGATGGCGTTGCCAAGCTGATGCTGACCCGTGGTGACGGCGCGCGCGGCTATGCCCCGCAGGCCGATGCCCAGGTGCGCCGCCTGCTGCTGGCATCGCCTGCGCCGACCTACCCGGCGGAGAACTGGGAGGAGGGTGTGCAGCTCTTCCCCTGCAGCGCCCGCCTGGCCGAGCAGCCGTTGCTCGCCGGCCTCAAGCACCTCAATCGCCTGGAGCAGGTCCTGGCTCGCGCCGAGTGGAGCGACCCCGCCTTTGCCGAAGGATTGATGCGTGATGTTTCCGGGCGAATCGTCGAGGGCGTGTTCAGCAACCTGTTCCTGGTGAAACAGGGTGAACTGATCACCGCCGAACTCAGCCGCTGCGGCGTCGCCGGTGTGATGCGTGCCGAAATCATCGAGCGCGCCCGCGAGCAGGGTCTGCCGGTCATCGTTCGCGACATCGAGTCCAGCGAACTGGCGCAGGCCGCTGAGGTCTTTCTCTGCAACAGTCTCTACGGTATCTGGCCGGTGCGCAGCTTTGCCGAGCACGCTTGGCCGGTCGGGCCGCTGACCCGTAAACTGCAGGGCCAACTCCGCGAACTTCTGGATTTCTGATACGTGATACGCAAATTGCTGGTGCTGCTGGAAGGCGGTCTGCTGCTGGCCGGGCTTGTGCTGGGGCTGGCGGCCTGGGAACAGCAGCGTGCGCTGCAGCAGCCGCTCCAGCTCACCGAGGAGCGTCTGCTCGACGCTCCCAGTGGCGCCACTCCCGGCCGCCTGCTGACCCGACTGGAGGACGAGGACGTCCTGCATGGCGGCTTCTGGCTGCGCCTGTACTGGCGCTTCAACCTGGCGGGTGAGGCGCTGCATAGCGGCGAGTACCGGCTCACTCCGGGCATGACCGCCGCCCAGTTGCTCGATCTGTGGCGCGAAGGCGATGTGGTGCAATACGGCCTGACCCTGGTGGAAGGCTGGAATTTCCGCCAGGTCCGCGAGCTGCTCGCCCGCCAACCCAAGCTGGATCAGACGTTGAATGGCCTGAGCGACGCCGAGGTCATGGCCAGGCTCGGTCAGCCTGGCGTCTTCCCGGAAGGCCGCTTCTTCCCTGATACCTATCGCTTCGTCCGTGGCACCAAGGATGTCGACATCCTCAAGCACGCCTACCAGCGCATGGACAGCATCCTCGCTGAGGAGTGGGACAAGCGTGCGCAAGACCTGCCCTACAAGGACTCCTACCAGGCGCTGATCATGGCTTCGCTGGTGGAGAAGGAGACCGGCGTGCCTCAGGAGCGCGGCCAGATCGCCGGCGTTTTCGTGCGCCGCTTGCAGAAGAACATGCTGCTGCAGACTGATCCGACCGTCATCTACGGCATGGGTGAGCGCTATGCCGGCAAGATCACCCGCGCCGACCTGCGCACGCCGACGCCGTACAACACCTATGTGGTCGCCGGCTTACCGCCGACGCCCATTGCGCTGCCTGGTCGCGAGGCCATCCACGCCGCGCTCAACCCGGTGGCGGGGCAGAGCCTGTACTTCGTTGCCCGTGGCGATGGCAGCCACACCTTCTCCGACAACCTCGACGACCACAACAAGGCCGTCCAGGAGTTCCAGATCAAGCGTCGCGCCGACTATCGTTCCAGCCCGGCGCCCGTCCCGCTGCCGGCCCAGGCGCCGGAAGCCGACGTACCCGCCGCAGAACCTCCTGCAGCGCAGTAGCCCGACAAGACAAGGAGTGAGCCGAGTGACCGGCCTGTTCATCACCCTGGAAGGCCCCGAAGGCGCGGGCAAGAGCACCAATCGTGAGTACCTGGCCGAGCGCCTGCGCGAACGTGGCATTGAAGTCCAGCTGACTCGCGAGCCCGGTGGCACGCCGCTGGCCGAGCGCATCCGTGAGTTGCTGCTGGATCCGAGCGAGGAGAAGATGGCGGTGGATACCGAGCTGCTGCTGGTCTTCGCCGCTCGCGCCCAGCACATCGCCGAGGTCATCCGCCCAGCCCAGCAGCGCGGCGCTGTCGTGCTCTGCGATCGTTTTACGGACGCCACCTACGCTTACCAGGGCGGTGGTCGCGGCCTGCCGGTGGAGCGCATTGCCCAACTGGAGGCGTTCGTCCAGGGCGGCTTGCGCCCGGACCTGACCCTGGTCTTCGACCTGCCGGTGGAAATCGGCCTGTCCCGTGCGGCGGCCCGTGGTCGGCTGGATCGCTTCGAGCGGGAAGGCCGCGCCTTCTTCGAGGCGGTGCGCGGTACCTATCTGGATCGCGCCCGCGCCGAGCCTGCGCGGTACCACATTCTCGATGCTGCGCAAACGCTGGCCGAGGTGCAGCGCGACCTGGATGGCCTGCTGCCTGCTCTGCTGGAGCGCCTGAATGGCTGACATCTACCCCTGGCAGCAGGGTCTCTGGCAGCAGCTCAGCAGCCGTCCGCGACATGCCCATGCCTATCTGCTGCACGGGCCGGCCGGTATCGGCAAGCGCGTGCTGGCGGAAAACCTCGTGCACCTGCTGCTTTGCCAGCGCCCCGAGGGCGGCACGGCGTGCGGGCAGTGCAAGGCCTGCCACCTGCTCGCCGCCGGCACCCATCCGGATTACTTCCTGCTGGAGCCGGAAGAGCCGGAAAAGCCCATCCGTGTCGACCAGGTCCGTGAGTTGGTGGGCTTCGTGGTGCAGACCGCGCAGTTGGGTGGGCGCAAGGTGGTGTTGCTGGAGCCGGCCGAGGCGATGAACCTCAATGCCGCCAACGCGCTGCTGAAAAGCCTGGAGGAGCCTTCCGGCGACACCGTGCTGTTGCTGATCAGCCACCAGCCCAGCCGGTTGCTGCCGACCGTCAAGAGCCGCTGCGTGCAGCAGGCCTGCCCGCAGCCGACTGCCGAGCAGGCCCGTGCCTGGCTGGCCGGTTCGCTGCCGGAGGAATCGGTAGAGGCGCTGGACGAATTGCTGGTGCTGGCCGGTGGCTCGCCCCTGACCGCGCTGCGATTGCAGGGCCAGGGCGTACGCGAACAGCGCGCACTGGTGGTAGAGGGGGTGAAGAAGCTGCTCAAACAGCAGGTTGCCCCGGGTCAGTTGGCCGAAAGCTGGAATGCCGTACCTTTGCCACTCCTGTTCGACTGGTTCTGCGACTGGTCCCTGCTGATCCTGCGCTACCAGTTGGCCCGCGACGAAGAGGGTCTGGGCCTGACCGACATGCGCAAGGTCGTGCAGTATCTCGCCGAGAAATCGACGCAGCCCAAAGTGCTGGCTATGCAGGATTGGCTGCTGTTGCAGCGGCAGAAAGTCCTCAATAAGGCCAACCTCAACCGTGCCTTGCTTCTCGAAGCCTTGCTCGTACAGTGGGCAAGTCTCCCCGGGCCGGGCTAGAATCCGGCCATCGGAAAAATCTGCCAGGACAGCTGAATGAGCTTGCCACCAAATCTGGGTCCGCGTAACGGAATCCTGTCCCTGACCATCAAGGACAAGTCCGTGCTGTATGCCGCCTACATGCCGTTTATCCGCAATGGCGGGCTGTTCATTCCGACCAACAAGACCTACAAGCTGGGCGACGAGGTCTTCATGTTGCTCAACCTGATGGACGAGCCGGAGAAGATTCCGGTCGCCGGCAAAGTGGTCTGGATTACCCCGAAGGGCGCCCAGGGCAACCGTGCCGCCGGTATCGGCGTGCAGTTCAATGATGGCGACAACACTGCGCGCAACAAGATCGAGACCTATCTCGCCGGTGCCCTGAAGTCAGACCGCCCGACCCATACCATGTAGCTCATACCCTGTAGCTCATACCATGTAAGAATTGCAGGCTATACAGGCTGCAACTACGAAGCGCCCGATCGGGCGCTTCGTCATTTCCGGAGAGTGTTTTCATGCTGGTCGATTCCCACTGCCACCTCGATCGCCTCGATCTCGCCGCCCATGACGGGTCGCTGGATGCCGCGCTGGACGCCGCCCGTGCCCGCGGAGTCAGCCAGTTCCTGTGCATTGGCGTGAGTGCGGACAACGCCCGGGCAGTGAAGGACCTGGCTGATCGCTATGCCGACGTGCACTGCTCGGTGGGTGTCCACCCGCTCGATCTGGAGCCTGGCGCCGCGCCGGCGCTGGACTGGTTGCTGGGCGAGCTGAACCACCCGCGCGTGGTGGCCATCGGCGAGACCGGCCTGGACTATCACTACGAGCCCGAAGCCGCCGAGCTGCAGCAGGAAGCCTTCCGCCTGCACCTGGAGGCCGCCAAGGTCACCGGCAAACCGGTCATCGTGCACACCCGCGAAGCCCGTGCCGACACCCTGGCGCTGCTGCGCGAGGCAGCGTTGCCGCAGGCCGGCGTGCTGCACTGCTTCACCGAAGACTGGGAGATGGCCAAGGCGGCGCTGGATATCGGCTTCTACATCTCGCTGTCGGGCATCGTTACTTTCCGCAATGCCGAGCAGTTGCGCGAAGTGGCCCGCCAGGTGCCGGTGGATCGCCTGCTGGTGGAAACCGATTCGCCCTATCTCGCGCCGGTGCCCCACCGCGGCAAGCCGAACCTGCCCGAGTACGTGCGTGAAGTCGCCGAGTACCTGGCCGTGCTGCGCGGGGTGAGCTTCGAGACCCTGGCCGAGCAGACCACCGCCAACTTCCGCCGGCTGTTCCCGCTCGCTAGCTGATTGTCTTGATGTGGAATTGTCTTGGCGCGGATACATTTCCTGCGCGCAAAAAAAACCCGGGTTCTGGGGGATGAATCCGGGTCAAGACCATTAGGAGTGTAACAATAAGGTACGCGATCCTCGGTACCTTCACCGGCGGGGCACTTGGGGGGAGATGCCGCGCACCGGTATCTACAAGTATTGGCCAAGATGCGGCGGCTGCCACAGGGTGCCCGGTGTTTTTTAAACGGATTTGGAATACATCACACCGGGCTGAGCAGCTTTCTCGGTCGCGCCTGGGTTATTGCCCCGCCAGAGCCCCGATCAGCCCCAGGGTTTCCTCGATGACCGCATCGCTGGTGTAGAAGTGCGGCGAGAAGCGGATGCCGGCGCCACGCTGGATGCATACCACCTGCTCGGCGCGCAGGCGCTCCAGCAGACGGGTATTGTCCCAGCCGGCGAGGCTGAAGGTCAGGATGCCGGCGCGACGCGCCGGGTCCAGTGGGCTGTGCAGTGAGGCTCCGTCGATGCGACCTAGGCCGTCATGCAATTGCTGAACGCGCGCCTGCAGCAACTCGCCCACCGTTGCCATGCTGACTTCCTCCAGCAGGCTCAGGCTGGCTTCCAGCGCCACCGCACCGAGCATGTTCGGGCTGCCGCACTCGAAGCGCCGCGCGCTGCGTGCCGGCTGCCAGTCGGCTGTGTCGTAGTTGCCGGCGTTTTCCAGCATGTGCCAGCCGTATTCCTGCAACGCCAGTTGGTCGCGCTCGGCGGCGCGGCAATAGAACACCCCCAGGCCTTCCGGGCCGAGCATCCACTTGTGGCCGTCAGCCATGGCGAAGGCGCAGTCATAGGCCTGGACGTCGAAGGGTAGGGCGCCCAACTGCTGGATGGCATCGATGCAATACAGCACGCCGCGCTGGCGGCATCCGGCGCCAAGGCGCTCCAGGTCCATGCGCAGGCCGCTGGCGTACTGCACGGCGCTGATCGACAGCAGGCGCGTGCGCGGGGTGCAGGCGGCCAGCAGGTCGCCTTCCGGGTCATCGCCGTCCAGGCTCACCTGGATGACTTCCACGCCGCGTGGCTTCAGCGCTTCCCAGACGATGCGGTTGGAAGGGAATTCCTGGTCGCTGATCACCACCTGGTCACCGGCGCGCCAGTCCAGGCCGAAGGCGACGAACGACAGCGCCTCGGAGGTGTTCTTCACCAGCGCGATGTCGCCGGTGGTCTGCGCATTCACCATGCGCATCAGGCGTTCGCGCAGACGCTTCTCGATGGTCAGCCACCGCGGGTAGTCGCGGGCGCCCTGCAGGATGTTCTCCTGGGCGAAGGCGGCGACGGCGTCTGCGGCGCGCTTGGGCCATGGAGCCACGGCCGCGTGGTTCAGGTAGCGCAGGCCGGTTTGTTGGGGAAACTCGGAAGAAAAGCTATTCATGTCGGATGATCCGTGCAATTTGGCGCTGAACAGGCATAATACGCGGCTTCGAATTTTGACTATTTTTGACCAAACAGTCTTTTTATGCAGAAAGAGCCGCGCAAGGTTCGCGAATTCCGTCGTCGCGAACAGGAAATCCTCGATACCGCCCTCAAGCTATTCCTCGAACAGGGCGAAGACAGTGTCACGGTCGAAATGATCGCCGATGCCGTGGGTATCGGCAAAGGCACCATCTACAAGCACTTCAAGTCCAAGGCGGAGATTTACCTGCGCCTGATGCTGGACTACGAGCGCGATCTGGCCAACCTGTTCCACTCCGAAGACGTCGCCCGCGACAAGGAGCGCCTGTCGCGCGCCTACTTCGAGTTCCGCATGCGCGACCCGCAGCGCTATCGCCTGTTCGACCGCCTGGAAGAGAAGGTGGTGAAGACCAGCCAGGTCCCGGAGATGGTCGAGGAGTTGCACAAGATCCGCGAGTCCAACTTCGAGCGCCTGAGCCAACTGATCAAGGAACGCATCGCGGCGGGCAAGCTGGAAGACGTGCCGGCCTACTTCCACTACTGTGCGGCCTGGGCGCTGGTGCATGGCGCCGTGGCGCTGTACCACTCGCCGTTCTGGCGGGAAGTGCTGGAGGACCAGGAAGGCTTCTTCCAGTTCCTCATGGACATTGGTGTGCGCATGGGCAACAAGCGCAAGCGCGACGGCGATACGCCGGCCGCCTGAGTCGTCATTCAGGTTGCCCATCGTCGCTGTCGCGACAGGGCGTATGGTGAGGGTGGGGATATACTTGCATGAGTGATCTCCACCGGAGCCGAGCATGATCGTCGATCGCCAGGGCAGGCGTTTCCGCAACCTGCGAGTCAGCCTGACCGCCGCGTGCAACTACGCCTGCACCTACTGCGTGCCGAACGGCAAGCGTCTGGTCGCCGCGCAGGATGAGCTTTCCGCCGAATCGCTGGTGCACGGCGTCGCCTACCTGATCGAGGCTGCCGGCATCGAGCGCCTGCGTGTGACCGGCGGCGAGCCGCTGGTCAGTCCGAAACTGGATGCCTTTCTGCACGGCGTCAGCCGCCTCGGCCTGCAGGACATCGCCATCACCACCAATGGCCAACTGCTGTCGAAGAAGCTGCCGCTGCTGCTGGACTGCGGTATCCGCCGCCTCAATGTTTCCCTCGATACCCTGGATGCCGAAGCCTTCCGTCGCATTGCCCGTAGCGGCGACCTGGCGACCGTACTCAAGGGGCTCGACGAGGCTCGCGCCGCGGGCTTGAAGATCAAGCTGAACATGGTGCCCCTGCGTGGGCAGAACCTCGACCAGGTGGTGCCGCTGCTGGATTACTGCCTGGAGCACGGCTTCGAGCTGCGCTTCATCGAGCTGATGCGCATGGGCCACTTGGCGCGCGACGCAAATACCTTCAACCAGCAGTTCGTCGGCATGCAGGATTTGCTGGATCTGATCGGCGAACGTCATGCCTACGTCCAGGCTGATGCGCCGGTGGATGCCACCGCATTGCGCTATGAAGTGCCGGGCCAGGGCTACTTCGGCGTGATCGCCAACGAAAGCGTGCCATTCTGCCGGACCTGTTCGCGCCTGCGCCTGTCGTCCACTGGCTGGCTGCATGGTTGCCTGTCGTCGAGTAACCGCCACTATGTCGGTGACCTGCTGGACAAGCCACGCCACCAGGCGCTCCCGGCCCTGCAACGGCTGCTGGTGCGCGCCCTGGCGGACAAGCAGGAAATCGCCTTCTCCGGCGGCGTCACCATCATGAAGATCATCGGCGGCTGAGACCGCCCCCAGACCTGATTAGCCCATGCCCAACGAATTCCCCATTGCCTACATCGAGCCGGTGTTTCGTCCGCCGAGCGAGGCGCACTCGCTCATTCTTCCGGTCACCAACGGTTGTTCGTGGAACCAGTGCGGTTTCTGCGAGATGTACACCCAGCCGCAGAAGAAATTCCGCGCCCGCGACGAAGCCGAAGTGCTGGAGGAAATTCGCCGCTGTGGCGAGCGCCTGATCGTCCAGCGGGTGTTCCTTGCCGACGGCGATGCGCTGGTGCTGCCGACGCGCCGGCTGCTCAACATCCTGCGTGCTATCCGTGAGCACATGCCTGAGGTGGACCGCGTCTCCAGCTACTGTTTGCCGCGCAATCTGCGCAAGAAGTCGGTGGAAGAGCTGAAGGAGCTGGCCGACGCCGGCCTGCGCATGGCCTACGTGGGCGCCGAGTCCGGCGACGACGAGGTTCTGGCGCGGGTGAACAAGGGCGAGACCTATGCCTCCACGCTGGATGCCCTGCAGAAGCTGAGCGAGGCGGGGATCAACCGCTCGGTGATGATCCTCAACGGCCTGGGCGGCAGCACGCTGAGCGCCCAGCACGCCGACAACTCGGCACGCCTGATGAACGAGGCGCAGCCGGAGTTTCTCTCCACCCTGGTGGTGAGCTTCCCGACTGGCGAGGAGCGCTACCGCGCAGGCTTCCCTGACTTCCAGCCGCTGTCCCAGGCCGAACTGTTCGTCGAGGTCGAGCGGCTGCTGAGTGCGCTGGAGCTGCGTGACACGGTGTTTCGCAGCGACCATGCGTCCAACTACCTGGTGCTCAAGGGCACGCTGGGGGCGGACAAGGCGAAGTTGCTCGCCCAGGTTCGCCAGGCCATCGAGCAGCCGCAGCGCGCGAGCCTGCGCCAGGAATGGCAGCGCGGCCTGTGATGGCGCGGAAGCTGCATTGCCTGTCCGAATGCCGGTTTTTCGTCGCCGGCTCCGGAGACTTTGCATGCGCCAACTGATACTGATCCTTGCCTTCACCGCCTTGGGCGGCTGCATGAATCCCAGTGACCTGGCCGACGGAACCGACTATTACCTGCGCGATTCGGGCTTCCTCGATCACAGCCAGACCCGCCGCACCTCGAACTGGCGCCTGCAGCAGGACTCCTTCATCTATATCGCCCAAGGGCCTTTCGTTCCGCCGGGGCACGCCTATGCGCGGCCCAATGTGGTGGCGGAGGAGGCGTTCGACGGCTTCGTCCAGTATTTCCCGCTGGTGCGCCGGGCCAAGAGCCCGCTTGGCCTGGAAGGGGCGATGCAGGAAGCGCGCACGGCGGGCGCCAATTATCTGTTGTACACCCGCTTTGCCCGCGGAGAGGACAATGTCGGGACCTACGAGCAGTACGAAGACACCGACAATGCCGTAGGCCGCGACCGCAGCGTGATCCAGGTGATGCTGATCGAAACCGACAACCGCTATCTGGTGGACAGTGCGACTATCCGCAGCCGCGGCGGTTTTCTGACATTCTATGACGCCAGCCCCGAGGACCTGATCGGGCGACCGCTGGAAGACTATGCCCGCAGCCTGCTGGGGGTGAAGATGCGAGAGGAGTACCAATGACTGATCCACAGATTCAATCGGACCGGGCCGGCAACCTGCTGGCGCAGATTCCCGCCAGCAAGGACAAGGGGTTGCCGCCGGTGCATCTGTGGAACCCCGATTGCTGCGGCGATATCGACATGCGCATCGCCCGCGACGGCACCTGGTATTACCTGGGCACACCGATCGGCCGCAAGCCGATGGTGCGGCTGTTCTCCACCATCATCCGTCGCGATGGTGACGACTATTTCCTGGTCACGCCGGTGGAGAAGTGCGGGATCACCGTCGATGACGCACCTTTCGTCGCGGTTACCCTGGCGGTCGAAGGGGAGGGCGAGCAGCAAGTGCTGCGCTTCGCCACTAATGTCGAGGACGAAGTGGTGGCTGATGCCGCGCATCCGATCCGTGTCGAACTGGATCCGCAGACCCAGGAGCCGTCGCCGTATGTGTTGGTGCGAGTGAACCTGGAAGCGCTGATCCACCGCAACGTGTTCTATCAGCTGGTGGAGCTGGCAGTTCCCCGCGAGATCGACGGCGTTGCCTGGCTCGGCGTCTGGAGTTCGGGGGAGTTCTTCCCTATCGCGCCGCAGCCGTGACTTGGCGGTCTGAACGCGGCCGGTAGTTCGATTCCGGCTTCGCTACAACTTTTTCGAACTTGCAAAAAAGGCTCCCGAGGGAGCCTTTTTCGTTACCACCAACGGCTTACATGTTGGGGTAGTTCGGGCCGCCGGTGCCCTCGGGGGCGACCCAGGTGATGTTCTGGGCCGGGTCCTTGATGTCGCAGGTCTTGCAGTGCACGCAGTTCTGGGCGTTGATCTGGAAGCGCTTGCTGCCGTCGTCGTTGCTTACCACTTCGTACACGCCGGCCGGGCAGTAACGCTGCGCAGGCTCGTCGTAGAGCGGCAGGTTCTTCGCGATCGGGGTGTTCGGGTCGGTCAACTTCAGGTGGATCGGCTGGTCTTCCTCGTGGTTGGTGTTCGACAGGAACACCGAGGACAGCTTGTCGAAGCTGAGTTTGCCGTCTGGCTTCGGATAGTCGATCTTCGGCGCTTCGCTGGCCTTCTTCAGGGTCGCGTAGTCCGGCGTCGTATCGTGCAGGGTGAACGGAAGCTTGCCGCCGAAGATGTTCTGGTCGATGAAGTTGAACGCACCGCCGCCGATGGCGCCGAACTTGTGCATCGCCGCGCCGAAGTTACGGCTGCGGAACAGTTCGTCGTACAGCCAGCTGCCCTTGAAGGCATCGACGTAGTTGTTCAGCACGTCGCCGCCTTCGCGGCCGGCGAACAGGGCTTCTGCCACGGAGTCGGCGGCCAGCATGCCGGACTTCATGGCGGTGTGGCTGCCCTTGATCTTGGCGAAGTTCAGGGTGCCGAGGTCGCATCCGATCAGCGCACCGCCCGGGAAGACCATCTTCGGCAGCGAGTTCAGGCCGCCCTTGCAGATGGCGCGAGCGCCGTAGGCTACGCGCTTGCCGCCTTCCAGGTACTGCTTGATCACCGGGTGGTGCTTGTAGCGCTGGAACTCGTCGAACGGCGACAGGTGCGGGTTGGTGTAGGACAGGTCGATGATCAGGCCGACCACCACCTGGTTGTTCTCCAGGTGATAAAGGAAGGAGCCGCCCGGGTTGTCGTCGTTCAGCGGCCAGCCGGCGGTGTGTACCACCAGGCCCTGCTCGTGCTTGGACGGATCGATGTCCCAGATTTCCTTGATGCCGATGCCGTAGTGCTGGGCGTCGGCTTCGCTGTCGAGCTTGTACTTCTTGATCAGTTGTTTACCGATGTGGCCACGGCAGCCTTCGGCGAACAGGGTGTACTTGGCGCGCAGTTCCATGCCCGGGGTGTAGTAACCCTCTTTCGGATTGCCTTCGCGATCGACGCCCAGGTCACCGGTGACAATGCCGCGCACCACGCCATTCTCGTCGATCAGCGCTTCCTGGGCGGCGAAGCCCGGATAGATCTCGACGCCCAGGCCTTCGGCCTGCTGGGCGAGCCAGCGGCACAGGTTGCCCAGGGAGATGATGTAGTTGCCTTCGTTGTGCATGGTCTTGGGCACGAACAGGTTCGGCACCTTGGCCGCCGCTTCCGGGCTCTTCAGCACATAGATGTCGTCGCGCTTGACGGGGGTGTTGAGCGGCGCTTCGAGTTCCTTCCAGTTGGGGAACAGCTCGTTCAGCGCGCGGGGCTCGAACACGGCGCCCGAGAGGATGTGGGCGCCCACTTCGGAACCCTTCTCGACCACACAGACGCTGATTTCCTGACCCGCGTCGGCGGCCTTCTGTTTCAGTCGGCATGCGGCGGACAGACCGGCAGGGCCGGCGCCGACGATGACGACGTCGAATTCCATAAATTCGCGTTCCACTATCGATCTCTCCTGAATCAAGGCTCTGGGTATTTTGTAGGTATTGGGATGGGCGTGCCCCCACCCAGTAAGAGCGGGCGCATTATAGCTAGACCTGTTGCTATATCTAAACCCTTTATCGAACGCAATACAAACGTTTGTTTGAATCGCGTGTAGCCCTGATAGAATCGGGGTCCGCGGCTTATGAAGGGGTATTTTCGTGTATTGACCCGCTCGGTCGATGCGGTCAAGATACCTGCGGTTTTGCGGTCGCGTTGCGCTGGATGTAGTCGCAGATGGCGTGCACTACCGGCCAGGCCTGTCTGGCGACATTCCTATTCACCGGAGAAAACGAGGAATCCATGAAGGTTCTTGTAGCTGTCAAACGAGTGGTTGACTATAACGTCAAGGTCCGCGTCAAGGCGGACAACTCCGGCGTCGATCTCGCCAACGTCAAGATGTCCATGAACCCCTTCTGCGAAATCGCCGTGGAAGAGGCCGTGCGCCTGAAAGAGAAAGGCGTCGTCACCGAGATCGTTGCGGTCTCCGTCGGCCCGACCGCTGCCCAGGAGCAACTGCGTACCGCGCTGGCTCTGGGTGCTGATCGCGCCATCCTGGTTGAAACCAACGAAGAACTGAGCTCCCTGGCCATCGCCAAGTCGCTGAAAGCCCTCGTCGACAAAGAGCAGCCGCAGCTGGTCATCCTCGGCAAGCAGGCCATCGACAGCGACAACAACCAGACCGGCCAGATGCTGGCGGCGCTGACCGGCTACGCCCAGGGCACCTTCGCCTCCAAGGTCGAAGTCGCTGGCGACAAGGTCAACGTCACCCGTGAAATCGACGGCGGCCTGCAGACCGTTGCCCTGAACCTGCCGGCAATCGTCACCACCGACCTGCGCCTGAACGAGCCGCGCTATGCGTCGCTGCCGAACATCATGAAGGCGAAGAAGAAGCCGCTGGACGTGGTGACCCCGGACGCCCTGGGCGTTTCCACCGCTTCCACCGTGAAGACCGTGAAAGTCGAAGCTCCGGCTGCGCGCAGCGCTGGCATCAAGGTCAAGTCCGTTGCCGAACTGGTCGAGAAACTGAAGAACGAGGCGAAAGTAATCTGATGGCTATCCTGGTAATCGCTGAGCACAACAACGGCGCACTGGGCGCTGCCACTCTGAACACTGTCGCTGCCGCGCAGAAGATCGGTGGTGACATCGCTGTTCTGGTCGCTGGCCAGAACGTCGGTGGCGTGGCCGAAGCCGCTGCCAAGATCGCTGGTGTTGCCAAGGTGCTGGTCGCCGACAACGCCGCCTACGCTCACCAACTGCCGGAGAACGTTGCTCCGCTGATCGCTGAGCTGGGCAAGGGTTACAGCCACGTGCTGGCCCCGGCCACCACCAACGGCAAGAACTTCCTGCCGCGCGTCGCAGCCCTGCTGGACGTCGACCAGATCTCCGAGATCATCGACGTCGTCAGCGCCGACACCTTCAAGCGCCCGATCTATGCCGGTAACGCCATCGCTACCGTGCAGTCCTCGGCTGCCATCAAGGTCATCACCGTTCGTGGCACCGGCTTCGACGCCGTCGCTGCCGAAGGTGGTTCCGCCGCTGTTGAAGCCGTTTCCGGCCCGGCCGATGCCGGCAAGTCCGCCTTCGTGGGCGAAGAACTGGCCAAGTCCGACCGTCCGGAACTGACCGCTGCCAAGATCGTCGTTTCCGGCGGCCGTGGCATGGGCAATGGCGACAACTTCAGCATCCTCTACTCCCTGGCTGACAAGCTGGGCGCTGCCGTCGGCGCTTCCCGCGCTGCCGTTGACGCCGGCTTCGTGCCGAACGACATGCAGGTCGGCCAGACCGGCAAGATCGTTGCTCCGCAGCTGTACGTGGCCGTTGGTATCTCCGGCGCCATCCAGCACCTGGCGGGCATGAAGGATTCGAAAGTGATCGTTGCGATCAACAAGGACGAAGAGGCGCCGATCTTCCAGGTCGCCGACTACGGCCTGGTCGCCGACCTGTTCGAAGCTGTACCGGAGCTGGAAAAGGCCATCTGAGCCCGATCCGCTTGCTGAAGGAACCCGCCCCCTGTGGCGGGTTCTTTCATTTCAAGTCCCTGATTTTTCTCGGGAAATGAGCGTCTTTCTGCGCCGATGACCCATTGGTCACGAATCTTTGCCGAGAAGTCCACCGGCGAAGGTGTCTCATCTACAATGCGCGACGTCTCCAGTTCCTGAATGTGTTCAATCGACACCTGGCTACCGAGGTTTTCATGATCATCAAACCGCGCGTGCGTGGCTTCATCTGCGTCACTACCCACCCGACCGGCTGTGAAGCCAACGTCAAGGAACAGATCGAGTACGTCGAGGCGCACGGCCCCATCGCCAACGGTCCGAAGAAGGTCCTGGTCATCGGTTCCTCCACCGGCTACGGCCTGGCTGCGCGCATCAGTGCTGCCTTTGGCGCAGGTGCCGACACCCTGGGCGTGTTCTTCGAGCGCCCCGGCAGCGAGACCAAGGCGGGCACCGCCGGCTGGTACAACTCCGCTGCCTTCGAGAAGTTCGCCAAGGCCAAGGGCCTGTATGCGCGCAGCATCAACGGCGACGCCTTCTCCGATGAAGTGAAGAAAGTCACCATCGACACCATCAAGCAGGACCTGGGCAAGGTCGACCTGGTCGTCTACAGCCTGGCCGCACCGCGCCGTACCCATCCGAAGACCGGTGAGGTCTTCAACTCCGTGCTCAAGCCGGTGGGCAAGGCTGTCAACTTCCGTGGTCTGGACACCGACAAGGAAGTGATCAAGGAAAGCGTGATGGAGCCGGCGACGCCTGAGGAAATTGCCAACACCGTAGCCGTAATGGGCGGTGAAGACTGGCAGATGTGGATCGACGCCCTGCAGGAAGCCGGTGTGCTGGCCGACGGCGCCAAGACCACCGCCTTCACTTACCTGGGCGAAGAGATCACCCACGATCTGTACTGGAACGGCTCCATCGGCGCCGCCAAGAAGGACCTGGACCAGAAGGTCCTGGGCATTCGCGAGAAACTGGCCGCTACCGGTGGCGACGCCCGTGTTTCGGTGCTGAAGGCTGTGGTCACCCAGGCCAGTTCGGCCATCCCGATGATGCCGCTGTACCTGTCGCTGCTGTTCAAGGTGATGAAGGAGCAGGGTACCCACGAAGGCTGCATCGAGCAGGTCGACGGCCTGTTCCGTGAGAGCCTGTACGGCGCCGAGCCGCATCTGGACGCCGATGGCCGCCTGCGCGCCGACTACAAGGAACTGCAACCCGAAGTGCAGAACCAGGTGAAGGATCTGTGGGACAAGGTGACCAACGAGAACCTGTACCAGCTGACTGATTTCACTGGCTACAAGTCCGAATTCCTGCGCCTGTTCGGCTTCGAAATTGCCGGCGTGGACTACGAGCAGGACGTCAATCCGGACGTACAGATTCCGAATCTGATCCAGCTCTGAGTTCGTAGAAGCAGAAACGGCGCCCTTGGGCGCCGTTTCTGTTTTCAGGGGAGGGTCAGTTCGCTGCCGTGACGGGCGCGTGGTTCTGCTTCAGGAAGTCCAGATACAGGCGGGCAGTCTCTTCCGGGCGCTCGATCATCGGTACGTGGCCGCAATCGCGCAGGATGGCCACGCTGGGTTTCTTCAGCAGCGGCTTCATCACGTCGATGCTGGAAACATCCAGCAAGCGGTCGCGATCGCCCCACAGCAGCAGGGTCGGTGCGGTGATCTTCGGCAGTTCTGGCTCCAGCGGGATATAGCGCTCACGTAGCTGCTGGAAGACCATGCCGTTGAACGCGCTGCGCTCCAGCGAACGTTCGGCCAGGTAGTCCTGCAGCCGCGATGGCAGCGGCGGCTTCTGTACGAAGACGAAGTCGAGCAGGGCAGGGAAGTCAGTCACCGATCGCAGCACCAGCGGGTTGTCGCCGTTCTTGAGGCGTTCGAACAGCTCGCTCGGGTGCGGCGCCGTCACTCCGGCATTGTCGAACAGGCCGACCGACAGCACTTCCTGCGGATGCCGCGCAGCCAGCAGCGCGGCGATGTGCCCGCCCATGGAATTGCCGACCACGTGGAAGCGGCCGATGCCCAGCTCACGCATGAAATCGGCCAGGCGCTCCGCCTGGGTGCCGACGTCGTAGCTGATGTTCGCGGGCTTGCTGCTGTCACCGAAGCCCGGCAGGTCGACGGCGATGACGTGATAGTCCTGGGTCAGGAAGCGGGCGAAGCGCGGCCAGTTGCTCTTGTCGGCGCCGAAGCCGTGGACCAGCAGGATGGTCTGGGCTTTTTCCGGGCCGCCCTCGTAATAGGTGATGTTCAGGTCGTCGACCTGCAGGCTGTTGGTGGACAGCCGGGCGCGGGCGCTTTCGACGTACTGCGCGGTCGCCAGCAGGGTGGAGGGGAAGGCGTAGAGCACGCCAGCGGCGACGGCTATCGCCAGGAGAAGGGCCAGAAGGGCTTTCTTCATGAGAAGTCCTTATTACCAAATCAGGTCGGTGTGCTTTACGCTAGCATTTTGCGGCTCTAAGCATGGCCGTTCTTTCTTCTGGCGAGCGAGACTATCGATGCCTGATTGCTCCACGATGCTCCGTGCGGCACTGTTGCTGGTGACTTTCTCCATGCCCCTGGCCGGTTTTGCCGCCGGCAAGTGCGAGCGCCTGGTGGCCACCGGCAACCCGGAATACCCGCCCTACCTGTGGCGTGACCCGGCGCAGCCGGAGCGCCTGATCGGCACCAACGCCGACCTGCTGGAACAGATCGGCAAGTCCATCGGGGTCAACATTCGGGTGATCTACACCGGCTCCTGGGCGCGTGCGCAGGAAGAGGCACGACTGGGGCGAGTCGATCTGATCGCCGGTGCCTTCCTCACGCCGCCGCGGCTGGAAACCATGGACTACGTACACCCCGCCTTCCTCACCACCGACAACGTGGTGTGGATGCGCAAGGACGCCACCACGCCTTACACCGGTCGTGACGACCTGCGCGGCCTGAAGGGCGGCACCCTGGTGAACAACAGCTTCGGTCCGGACTTCGATACTTTTGCCAAGCAGGAACTGACGCTGGAAGAGGTGCCCAGTTTGACCCAGGCGTTCCAGAAGCTGCTGCTCAAGCGCTCGGATTATGTGATCTACGAGCACTATCCCGGCCTGGCGGTCGCCGATACCCTCGGCATGGCCGACGACCTGCAACCGCTGGAGCCGCCCATCTCCAGCGAAGGTCTGTACCTGACCGTGGCGCACAACTCGGCCTGCAATGACCCGTGGCTGCGCGGACAACTGGCAAAAAAAATGACAGAATTGACGGCCGCCGGAGTCCCGCAGCGCCTGCTGCAGGACAACCTGGCCCGCTGGAAGGCCCAGCAACTGCAGCCTGCCAGCACTCCCACCGAGTAGGACAATAGATTTCGTGATCAATCGACGGATGATGGTCGCCGGCCTGGCTTTGTTTGCAGTGGCCGGCTGCACGACGAACGACCCGGCACCCCACGAGCAGATGCGCCTCACCGAACAGGCGCTGGAACAGGCCAAGGCTGTGGGCGCGACCGATGACGTGGCCGAGTTCAAGCTCGCCGAGGACAAGTACCAGGCCGCCAAGGGCGCCCTGGCGGTGGGGTCGAACAAGAAGGCGCGGCAACTCGCCGAGCAGGCTGAACTCGACGCCCGCCTGGCCGAGGCCAAGGAACTGACGCGCAAGAGCGCGGATCAGTTGGCCGAGCAGGGCAAGAGCATCAATCGTCTGCGCAAACAGTTGGGAGAAGTGCAATGACTTCGCTGCAACTGTTGCGTTTCGCGGCGCTGGGCTCCGTTATCACTCTGGCGGGCTGCGCCAACAGTCAACTGAGCGAAAAGTCCCTGGAGCAGGCGCGGAGCCAATTCCAGGCCGTGAAGGAGGATTCCGCGGTGCTGCGCAGCGCGCCCAAGGACGTGATCCGCGCCGGCGAGTCCCTGGCCCGGGCCGAGCGGCTGTCCAACTACTGGGGCAGCAGCGATGACGTGCTGCAGTACTCCTACCTCAGCCAGCGCTACAGCGAGATTGCCCGCGAGCACAGCAACCTGGCGGTGAACCAGGAGCGCCTGGCCAAGCAGCAGCTGGAGCGCGAGCGCCTGCAACTGGCGATGCGCGAAGCGCGCCTGCTCAACGTGCAGGAGCAGAACAAGTGGCTGGAACAGCAGATGGTCAGCCTGGCGACCAACGAAACCGAGCGTGGCTTGGTGCTGACGCTCGGGGACGTGCTGTTCGACAGTGGCGAGGCGGATCTCAAGCCCTCGGCCAACCGTACCGTGCTCAAGGTGGTGCAGTTCCTCCAGCTCAACCCGCGCCGGGTGATTCGCATCGAGGGCTACACCGACGCCGAGGGCGACCGCGAGCAGAATCTGCAACTCTCCAGGAACCGTGCGCAGTCCGTGTCGGACGCCCTGACCGACCTGGGCGTGGACAGTAAGCGCGTGCAGGTGCAGGGCTACGGCGAGGCCTATCCGGTCTCGGACAACGCCTCGTCGCTTGGGCGCGCGCAGAACCGCCGGGTGGAGATCGTCTTCTCCGACGAGAAGGGCCAGCTCGGCGCTGAACGCTGAGCCTTCAGGCAATACGCCGACACAGGAAGCCCCGGAATTCTCGATGCCGGGGTTTTTCGTTAGGGTGATCTCGAAATCTTTCGAGTCGTAGCTTGGCGAAAATAGCCGGGTGCGACTATTCCCCCTCAGGGGAGCTGTAAACGAGAGAACCTGATGTCATCCGAAAAGAAGCTTTTGAACGTAATCGTGGCGGACCCGCAACCGATGATCGGTTGGGGCCTGGAACGCTATCTGCTAGAGCGCGAACTGGCGCAGGTGAAAGCCTTCGTCAGCGATACCGACAGCCTGCTGGACGTCCTGACTGCCCATCCCGAGGTTGATCTGGCCATCGTCGAGCTGGCGCTGCCCGGTGCCCGCGGGCGTGACGGCGTGCACCTGATCGAGTGGCTGCAGCGCCACCATCCGGATGTGCCGGTGCTGGTCTACTCGGTCATGGGCGCGCCGTTGCTGGCGAGCGCTGCGGTGAAGTGCGGTGCCGTGGGCTACGTCTGCAAACGCAACCCGTTGAGCCTGCTGGACGATGCCTTCGCGCGCATTCGCAAGGGCGAGACTTACATCGACCCGATGCTGCGACCGCCACGGCACACCGGCAAGCCGCTGAGCCCGACCGAGATCGACATCATCCGTCGCCTCGCCCACGGCACCACGGTTGGCGAGATCGCCGAGCGCACCAACCGCAGCGTCTCGACCATCAGCACCCACAAGCGCAACGCCATGCAGAAGCTCGGCCTGACCACCGACGCGCAACTGGTGGTGGCAGGGTTGCTGGACTGGCTCGGGGAGATCTGAGCGGGCAGGGCGGTGCAACTGTATCGGACGGAATACTGAAGACTGTTCTGGAACAGTTTTCACTTTTTGGCTACTGTTTCGGTTCAATGACCGAGGATGGCCGTCATGTCCAGTCTGCTTCTATACCAGCGCATCGCCCAGCAACTGGCGGAAGACATCCGTCGGGGTGTCTACCAGCCGGGTGAGCGTGTGCCGTCCGTGCGCAAGTTGAGCACCCAGCTCAACGTCAGCCATGCCACGGTGCTGCAGGCTTACGCCACCCTTGAAGACCAGGGCCTGATCCGCGCTCGCCCGCAATCGGGCTTCTACGTGCATCGCACGCCGGCGCTGACCGCCTCGACCCCGGATATCGCCCGCGTCGAGCGGCCCGGCCTGGTCACCCGCAGCAGCATCATCAACCAGGTGCTCGCCGAGGCGCGTCGCGAAGGCGTGTTCCCGCTGGGCGCCGCGGTGCCGCATGTGGATTACCTCCCGGTCCGCGCGCTGCACCAGCAGTTGGCCAAGGTCACCCGCTTCTCCAGCCCGCGTGCCTTCAGCTACATGTTCAGCCCCGGCTACGAGCCGCTGCGTCGCCAGGTGGCGATCCGCATGCGCGACGCCGGCGTGGTGGTCGACCCGACCCAGGTGACCATCACCCATGGCTGCGTGGATGCCATCCACATGGCCTTGCGCGTGATGACCCGCCCCGGTGACCTGATCGCCACCGAATCGCCGAGCTACTACGGCCTGCTGCAATTGGCCGACATCCTCGGCCTCAAGGTCATCGAGATCCCCAGCGACCCGCTCACTGGTATCAGCCTGGAAGCCCTGCAACTGGCCGCCAACCAGTGGCCGATCAAGGCGCTGGTGCTGACCGCGCGCCTGAGCAACCCGCTGGGCGGCACCATCCCGGAAGACCGCCAGAAGGCGCTGCTCAAACTTACCGGCGAGCACAACATCGGGGTGATCGAAGACGATATCTATGGCGAGCTGATGTTCGACCAGGGCCAGACCAAGGCGCTCAAGGCTCACGATCGTGATGGCCGGGTGGTGTACTGCTCGAGCTTCTCCAAGACGATTTCCCCCGGCGTGCGCATCGGCTGGATCATCACCGAGCGTTATCAGGAGGAGATCCGTCGGTTGCAGACCTTCACCACGCATTCGGCTTGCACCGTCACCCAGATGGGCGTGGCGGCGTACTTGGAGAACGGTGGCTACGACCGGCACCTGCGCTACATCCGCCAGGAGTACCGCAAGAACATGACCGCCTACCAACTGGCGGTGCAACAGTACTTCCCCGAAGGCACGCAGATGACCCGGCCCAAGGGCGGCTTCATCCTCTGGGTCAGCCTGCCGGCCAAGGTGAACACCAAGGAGCTGCACGTGCGCGCGCTGGAGCAGGGCATCAGCATCGCGCCGGGGCTTATCTTCAGTAATACGGAGCAGTTCAACAACTGCCTGCGCCTGACCTGCGGCATCCCATGGGATCGCGAAGCGGAGCGGGCGATCATGACCCTCGGCATGCTGGCCTGCCAGCTGTGCCAGGAGGAACTGATCGCGGCGTGACCGTTGTTGCGGGCATGGCTCACTCCTGCAACGGAGCGGGCCATGCCCGCGACAGTTCCTGCCCGAGCGCTACAGTCCGAACCGCCTTAACCCGTTTCCCCGCTCCGCCTCGTCTGAGGAGTTGAATCCCTCCACGAGGCTGCCGCCATGTCGCTACCCGTTCATTTCCTCCGCCCTGCCGCCCAGGGCTTTGCCATCGGTCTGCTGATCGCCGTCGCCGGCTGTGGTATCTCCCGAGAGGGCGAGCCGAAGCAGAAGGCTGCCGCCCAGGACGCCGCGGCTCAGGTCGAGCCGCTGGCCAAGCCTGCCAGCCCACCACCGGTACAGATGAGGGAGGAAAGCGCCAAGCTGCAGCGCTCCGCCGGCTATGTAGCACAGGCTCCTATCGCCAGCATCGCTCCCGCGCCCATGGCGGACCTGCAGCAACCCGGCTACGTGGATGTGCCCCGCGAGCAGTACCAGAGCCTGCCGGACAACCCGGTCCACGCCGTCGCCCAGGAACCGGTGTCGACCTTCAGCGTCGACGTGGATACCGGTAGCTACGCCAATGTCCGGCGCATCCTCAACGAAGGGCGCTTGCCACCCAAGGGCGCGGTCCGCCTGGAGGAGATGGTCAACTACTTCCCCTACGAATACGCGCAGGCTGGCGAGGGTGACTCGCCCTTCGGCATCACCACCGAGCTGGCGCCGACGCCGTGGAACCCTAACACCCGCCTGCTGCGCGTCGGCATCAAGGCCTCGGACCGCAGTGTTGCCGAGTTGCCGCCGGCCAACCTGGTATTCCTGGTGGATGTCTCCGGTTCCATGGACCGCCGCGAGGGCCTACCGCTGGTGAAGAGCACGCTGAAGTTGTTGGTGGACCAGTTGCGCGACCAGGACAAGGTCTCTCTGGTGGTCTATGCCGGTGAGTCGCGAGTGGTGCTGGAACCGACCTCCGGGCGCGACAAGGCAACCATCCGCAGCGCCATCGAGCAGCTCCAGGCCGGCGGCTCCACGGCCGGCGCCTCGGGCATCGAGCTGGCCTACCGGATGGCGCAGAAGGGCTACCTGGCCAAAGGCATCAACCGCATCCTGCTGGCCACCGACGGCGACTTCAACGTCGGCATCAGTGACTTCGAGACGCTCAAGCAGATGGCTGCCGAGAAACGCCGTAGCGGCGTCTCGCTGACCACCCTCGGTTACGGCGTGGACAACTACAACGAGCAGCTCATGGAGCAGTTGGCCGACGCTGGCGATGGCAACTACGCGTACATCGACAACCTGCGCGAAGCGCGCAAGGTACTGGTGGACCAGCTCAGCTCGACCCTGGCGGTGGTGGCGAAGGATGTGAAGATCCAGCTCGAATTCAACCCGGCTCAAGTCAGCGAGTATCGCCTGCTGGGCTATGAGAACCGCGCCCTCAAGCGCGAGGACTTCAGCAACGACAAGGTGGACGCCGGCGAGATCGGTGCTGGGCATACCGTCACCGCGCTCTACGAGATTGTCCCGGCCGGCGGCAAGGGTTGGCTGGAACCGCTGCGCTACCAGAACGGGGCGGCGAAGACTGACGCCAAGGGAGACGAGCTGGCCCTGCTGCGCCTGCGCTACAAAGGCCCGCAGGGTGGCGCCAGCCAGCTGATCGAACGGCCGATTCGTGCCGCCGAGCAGCGCGCGAACATCGCCCAGGCCAGCGACGACCTGCGCTTCGCCGCCGCCGTCGCGGCCTTTGCCCAGCAACTGGAAGGCGGGCGCTACACCGGCGGCTTCGACATCGGCGATACTGTGCAGCTGGCTCGCGCCGCGCGAGGCGAGGATCGCTTCGGCCTGCGCGCCGAGTTCGTCCAGCTCGCCGAGCTGGCGCAGAGCCTGCAGACCCCGGTACCCGAACAGGCACGGATCGAGTGATTTGAACAAACCCCTCACGGACGACAGTGACGCCGCGCTGCTGCGGCGCTACCGACAAGGCGACGCCGAGGCCTTCGGTGAGCTCTACGCTCGCCATCGCCTCGGCCTGTTCCGCTTCCTCTGCGGCCTGTGCGGCGACAATGCCCAGGCCGAGGAAGTGTTCCAGGAAACCTGGCTGAGCCTGATCCGCAGCGACAGCCAGCCGCTGGGCGCGGCCAGCTTCAAGACCTGGCTGTACCAGATCGGCCGCAACCGCCTGATCGACCACTGGCGCAAGCTGGGTCGCCACCAGGGCCGCCAGGAAAGCTTCGACGAGCAGTTGCACGGCGAGGCGCTGGCCGGCGAGAGCATCGACCCTGAGCGCGAGCTGAGCCTCGCTCGTGATCAGCAGCGCCTGCAGGGCGCGCTGGAGTCCTTGCCACAGGAGCAGCGCGAAGTGTTCCTGCTGCGCGCCCACGGTGATCTGGAGCTGAACGAAATTGCCGAGCTGACGAAGACTCCGGCCGAAACGGTGAAGAGCCGTCTTCGCTATGCGATGCAGAAATTGCGTCGATTGCTGTCGGACCCGGCGCAGACCCAGGAGGTGAACCCATGAACCGCGACCCGCACGAGCAGGAACTGCTCGAGCACTACCGCCGGCACAGCGCTGAGCAGCCGTCGGAGCAGCTGGACGCGCGCATCCTGGCCGCCGCCCGCGCTGCCGTGGAGGAGAAAAAACCGAGTTTCGCCCAGCGCCTGCACCACTGGCTGCTGGGCGCTGGCAGCCGCCAGCGTTGGGGTGTTGCTGTGGCCGGATTGGCGACCCTGGGCATCGGCCTGAGTCTGACGCTGCGTACCTACGAGGAGGCGCCCAATCGCTTCGATGCGCCAGTCGCTCCGGCGATGATGCGCTCGCCGGCTCCCGCTCCGGCCATGGCGCCGCCGGCCGCTCCGGCTGCCGCACCCTATGCGGCGGAGCCGAGCATGGCCGCGCCGCAGATGGACAGTGCCACCGCGGGGGCTTCGGTGGAAGAGCTGGCCAAGCCTGCGCCGATGAGCAAGAAACTGGCTGTAGAGGCGGCTAAGGCCAAAGCCCAGGCCTCGCACCGTGAACTTGCCGACGCCAAGGCACAGCCTGCTGCGCAAGCTCAGGGCAAGCTGCAGGCGCTCGCGGAGGATTCGCTCGCAAGCGCCGAGCCGCGCGCCAGTCTGCTGCACCTGCGTGACTTGCAGGAAAAGGGGCAGAAGGAGGCGGCTGA
Organism: Pseudomonas sp.; assembly: GCF_002796985.1. GTDB lineage: Bacteria > Pseudomonadota > Gammaproteobacteria > Pseudomonadales > Pseudomonadaceae > Pseudomonas. Next base: position 1,183,543 of record NZ_PEKX01000007.1, read on the forward strand.
GCGGGTGCGCGAGAGCCTCCGTCAGCGCTTCCCGGACCTGGATATCGACCAGGCGTTAAAGGAGTTGCCTGACATATCCGATTGATCAATGACAGGCCGAGTTCAGGCTGTGCCTGTCAGACTGATCCGTCGTAACGGTTTGTCATGGCAAACCTATTGCTCTGCCACGCATCTCGCGCCAGCATTGCGCGGTTTTTCTGACGGTCCGCTCCATGAAGACAATCCGAATTCTCGTTTTTGCCAGTCTGTCTCTGCTGCTCGCCGCCTGTGGCGACGAGCACAAGGACAAGGCTGCCGCGCCAGTTTCTGCCCCTGCACCGGCCAGTGTGCCCGCGCCCCAGCCGTCCGCCGAGCAGCCGCGCGAGTCGGAAGCCAAGCCCGCCGCGGCCAAGGCCGTCGCGTCGCCCAAGGCGCCCGCCGTCGAGGCCTCCGTCAAGCCCGAGGCCAAGGCGCCCTCGAAGACGCCAGCGCAGGTGAAGAAGCCGGTCGACCCGATCGTCAAGCATCCGCTACCACCGGTGAAGCTCGACCTGCGCCTGCCCAGGGACTTTACCCACCAGATGGACACGGACAAGCCGGTGACCGAGCTGGAAGACAAGCCGATCCTGCCGCAGATGTTCGGTGAGAAGGCCGGGCAGAGTCCGTTCGAGGTGGGGGGGCGGCTGATCTCACGCGAGCCCAACGAGCGCGAATCCAATGACGACAGCTGGCACTCGGATATCCGCGGCGCCGAGGTGCTGTTTCAGTTCCGCAACTGAGCTCCCCATGCAGGAGCAACTGTCTTCTTCTGGGATAACTGTGCCAGCGCCTCCCCGCACCCCAGCCCTCTCCCTGAAGGGAGAGGGCAGGCCCTGGCATTTGACTTCAGGTAGCGGGCCACGTCGCGATCGTGCGCATGGCGCGCTCCGGCAGAAAGCTCTGGCGCAATGGCCTGCAACCGTGAGCGGCTGTAAGCGCCATGGACCAACTCAGAAGCGGTGCACGCCGCCGCGAATCGCCTCGAACAGCGCCCCATCCAGCGTCCGATACTTCGCCTCACCGGGTAGCCGCACGAACAGTGCCTCGGTGACGGCTGCCGGGTCGTAGGCGTTGCGCTTGAGGTCGGTCTTCTTGTACTTGAAGGTCCCGGTGGTCTCCACCTGGGCCAGCAGGCGCAGGAACAGCGGCACGGCGTAGGCCGGCAGTTCGCGATCCAGGTGTGCCGCCAGCAGCGCGGTGTCCAGGCTGGCGCCGTCGGCCAGGCGCAGTGCGGCCATGCCGCAGCGACCGTTGGTGCCGGGAATCTCCACGCCGTAGACCACCGCGTCCTCCACGCCGGGGAAGGCGCCCAGGGCGTTTTCCACCTCGGTGGTGGAGACGTTTTCGCCCTTCCAGCGGAAGGTGTCGCCCAGGCGGTCGACGAACTGGGTGTGCTTGAAACCGATGTCGCGCATCAGGTCGCCGGTGTTGAACCAGGTGTCGCCTTCCTTGAACACGTTGCGGTAGATCACCGCCTCGCTCTTGGCCGGGTCGGTGTAGCCGTCGAATGGCCACTTGTCGCTGATCTCGCTGATCAGCAGGCCGGCTTCGCCCTTGTCGACCTTTTCCATGAAGCCCTTGGCGCCACGCACCGGCTGGTCGTTCTCCAGGTCATAGCGAACGATTGCGTAGGTTGCCGGCGAGAAGCCCACCGTATTGTCGAAGTTGAACACGTTGGTAAAGCCGATGTTGCCTTCGCTGGAGGCATAGAACTCGGTGATCCGCTCGATGCCGAAGCGCTCCTTGAACTCGTTCCAGATCGACGGGCGCAGGCCGTTGCCGATCATGCTCGTCAGGCTGTTGCCGCGCTCCTCCGCGCATTCGGGCTGGTTGAGCAGGTAGCGGCAGAGTTCGCCGATGTAGCCGAAGCAGGTTGCCTGATAGGCCTGCACGTCCTTCCAGAAGGCGCTGGCGGAGAACTTGCGGCGCAGGGCAATGGCGGCGCCGCCAGCCAGCACGGCGCTCCAGCAGACGGTCACGGCATTGTTGTGGTAGCAGGGCAGGGTCAGGTAGAGCACATCGCTGTTGGTCAGCGCGAGCCCGGAATGGCCGAAGCCGCCATAGGCCTTGATCCACTTGCCGTGGCTCATGATCGAGGCTTTTGGCAGGCCGGTGGTGCCGGAGGTGTAGATGTAGAAGCAGGCGTCCTTCAGGCGCACCTGCGCGGTCTCGGCCAGGTTGTTCGAGTCCTGCTCCTGGGCCAGGCGCATCAGGCTCTGCCAGCCGATGGGCGCGGGTGCCGATTCGTCGCTGTCGGCGATCCAGTAGCAGCGACCGCCGCTGTTCTCCAGCGCCGGGCGGACGTCCTCGAAGGCTTCGCGCAGTTCCTCGCCGACCACGAAGTGGCTGGGCTTGACCAGGTTCAGGCTGTGGCTGAGCACCTGGCCGCGCTGGGTGGTGTTGACCAGCGCACCGATGGCGCCGAGCTTGGCCAGGGCGGCGAGCACCACCATCAGTTCGGCGCGGTTTTCCAGCATCACCGCGACCACGCTGGCGTGGCCCACGCCTTCGGCCTGGAAGGCCCGCGCCAGGCGGTTGGCCCAGCCGTTGAAGAGGGCGTAGGACAGGCGCCGGCGTTCATCGATCAGCGCCGGGCTGTCCGGGTAGAGGCGCGCGGCACGCTCCAGGGCCCAGCCCAGGGAGAGGTTCTTCTCGCGGTTGCGGATGCCGGTGTAATACAGCCCGCGCAGCATGCGCGGCACGCGGCCGAGAGTAGCCGGCAGGTGGGCGAGGAAGCGGGTCGGGGTGATGATGTCGGCGTGGCTCATTGACGCGTGCCCTTATTGTCATTGTTGTCTGGCGTGCAGACGCTCCAGCGCGACTCTAGGTCGGCCCCCGGCGGGAGGCTATGGCCCCGGCGCGCGTGCGGCCGGGCAGATCGGCAAACTGGCCGGCAGAGCGTTCATCGCAGTCTAGGAGGGGATGGCGGGTCGGCCAGGCGGGGATTGTGTCGAATGGTAAACGGACTCCCGGGGCGGGAGTCCGTGAGGGGGCGAGCGGTCAGTCGAGGAACAGGTCCGGGATCAGGCTGCCGCCCTGCGGGTCGAAGCGGTATTGCTCGAAGTCGCTCTGGCCCTGTTCGCGCAGGATGTCCTCGTCGATCAGCAGGCGCCCGCTGATACTGCGCTCCGTGCTGGCGAGGATCGCGTAAGCCGCATCGGCCATGATCGCCGGGGTGCGCGCGCGCTTGAAGGCGTCGCGGCTGCCCAGTTCGAACTCGATGGCGGCAGTGGCGATCATGGTCTTCGGCCACAGGGCGTTGACGCTGATGCCGTAGCGCTTGAACTCCTCGTGCATACCCAGAGTGAGCATGCTCATGCCGTACTTGGTGACGGTGTAGGGGCCGTGCTGGGCGAACCACTTGCCGGCCAGGTTGATTGGCGGCGACAGGCTGAGGATGTGGCCCTTGCTTTCTTTCAGGTAGGGCAGCGCAGCCTGGCTGCAGACCATCACCGCGCGGGTGTTGATCTGGTACATCAGGTCGAAGCGCTTGGGCTCCAGGCGCTCCACACCGACCAGCTTGATGGCGCCGGCGTTGTTCACCACCGCGTCGATCCCGCCGAAGTGCTCGGCGGCGCGAGCCATGGCCTCACGTACGGCGTTCTCGTCGCGCACGTCCAGTTGCAGGGCCAGCGCCTTGCCGCCCGCGGCCTCGACTTCCGCAGCGACGCTGAAGATGGTGCCTTCGAGTTTCGGGTGCGGTTCGGCGCTCTTGGCGGCGATGACGATGTTGGCGCCGTCGCGGGCGGCGCGCAGAGCGATCTCGCGGCCGATGCCACGGCTGGCGCCGGTGATGAAGAGGGTTTTGCCTTTGAGGGACATGGTTGGGGCTCCGTGTTCTTGTTGTCTTGTTCTGACGGATGGGAACTGTAGGAGCGAGCTTGCTCGCGAACCCGCCCTCGCAGCGGGGATTGTTCGCGAGCAAGCTCGCTCCTACGAAAAGCGAAAAGCGAAAAGCGAAAAGCGTTTCAGGCGGACTCCAGCGCCTCGACCTCCACCAGCAACTGCCGGGATTTCACCTGCTCGCCCTTGCTCACCTGCACGCGACGGATGATGCCGTCGACGCCGGCCTTGAGCGGGTGCTCCATCTTCATCGCTTCCAGCACCAGCAGCAGTTGGCCCTTGCTGACCCGCGTACCCTCGGCCACCAGTACGTCGACGATGGCGCCATCCATCGGCGCCTTCACTGTGCCGGAGCCCGCGCCTGCGGCGGCGCCGGCCGGTTCGTGGGTGACGTCGAGCAGCTCCAGGTTGCCGTCCGCGCCATACAGCCACAGGCTTGCGCCGTCGCGGTGGAAGGGCAGGCGGCGGCGGATGCCGTCGGCTTCGAGGATGGCATCGCCGTTGTCTTCGCCGAGCAGGCGCAGGGCGATCTCGGTGTCACCGATGCGCGCCAGCAATGCCGGCTGGCTGCCGTGCTCGCGGACTTGCAGTTCGACGACGAATTTCTCCTCGCCATGCTTGAGCGTGAAGCGCCACGGTGCGCTGCCCGCGCTGCGCCAGCCGGAAAGGCCGGGCTGGTGCGCGCGGTCGCTGGCCGAGGCCTGGTAGAGCAGGGCGGCGGCGCAGGCCAGTTCCAGCGCTTGCGGCTGGCGCGGGGCCAGGCTCGGGTCGCCGGCAAACTGCTCGCCGATGAACGCTGTGGTGGCCTTGCCTGCGGCGAAGTCCGGGTGCTTGAGCAGGTTGGCGAGGAAGCGCTGGTTGCCGGTCACGCCCAGCAGTACGCAGTCTTCCACGGCGCGCACCAGCTTGCGCCGAGCCTCGTCGCGGGTAGCGCCGTAGGCGATGACCTTGGCCAGCATCGGGTCGTAGAACGGCGTCACCGGCTGGCCTTCGCGCAGGCCGTGGTCGATGCGGATCCCGTCCAGCTGCGGCGGGCTCCAGCGCAGTACCTGGCCGGTCTGCGGAAGGAAGCCGTTACCGGCATCCTCGGCGTACAGGCGCACTTCGATGGCGTGGCCCTTGAGCTGGATTTCTTCCTGCTTCAGGGGCAACGGGTGGCCTTCGGCGACGCGGATCTGCCAGGCCACCAGGTCCTGGCCGGTGACCAGTTCGGTGACCGGGTGCTCCACCTGCAGGCGGGTGTTCATTTCCAGGAAGTAGAAGGCGCCGCTGGCGTCCAGCAGGAACTCCACGGTGCCGGCGCCCAGGTAGTTCACCGAGGCGGCGGCCTTCACCGCGGCCTCGCCCATGGCCGCGCGCAGCTCCTCGCTGAGTACGGGGCAGGGCGCTTCCTCGATCACCTTCTGGTGGCGGCGCTGCACCGAGCAGTCGCGCTCGCCGAGATAAACGATGTGGCCGTGACTGTCGCCGAACACCTGGATTTCCACGTGGCGCGGCTGCACCACGGCTTTCTCCAGGATCAGCTCGCCGCTGCCGAAGGCGTTCTGCGCTTCCGAGCGCGCGGTGCGCAGCTGTTCGGCGAGGTCTTCGCTGCGGGTCACCAGGCGCATGCCGCGCCCGCCTCCGCCGGCGCTGGCCTTGATCATCAGCGGGTAGCCGATGCGCTGCGCTTCGCGGGTGAGGGTGGCGTCGTCCTGCTCCGCGCCTTCGTAACCGGGGATGCAGGGCACGCCCGCTTCGAGCATGGCGATCTTCGACAGGCGCTTGCTGCCCATCAGGTGGATGGCTTCCACACCTGGGCCGATGAAGACGATGCCGGCAGCTTCGCAGGAACGGGCAAAGTCAGCGTTCTCCGAAAGGAAGCCGTAGCCGGGGTGGATGGCGCCGGCGCCGGTGCGTTTCGCCGCATCGAGAATTGCTTCCGGCTTCAGGTAGGACTGGCCCACCGGCGCCGGGCCGATGCACACGGCTTCGTCGGCCAGTTGCACATGGCGGGCGTTGGCGTCGGCCTCGCTGTACACGGCCACGGTGCGGTAGCCCAGGTCATGGGCGGTGCGGATCACCCGGCAGGCGATCTCGCCACGGTTGGCAATCAGGATCTTGTCGAAGCTGGGCATGGTGGCTGTTTCCCTCTCCCCAGCCCTCTCCCTGAAGGGAGAGGGGGTTGTTCGGTGCGCGCGTTGGGTCACTGCGCCCAGTTCGGTTTGCGTTTCTGTACGAAGGCCATGGTGCCTTCGGCGCCCTCCGCGCCGGTCACCGCGGCGGCGAACTGGCGCGCGGCGTCGTCCAGCAACGGGCCGAGGGCTTCGCTCTCGGTGGCCAACAGCAGCGCCTTGGTGGCGGCGTTGGCCCCGGGGGCGCAGCGGCGCACTTGCTCCAGGCTTTGCACCAGTTGTTCAGCGAGGTTCTCGGCGCTGTCCGCGCACAGATGCACCAGGCCCAGACGCAATGCCTCGCGGCCGTCGAAGCGGGCGGCGGTGAGGGCCAGGCGGCGTGCCTGGGTCAGGCCGATGCGCTTCACTACGAAGGGCGCTATCTGCGCCGGCAGGATGCCGAGGCTGGTTTCCGGCAGGCCGAATTGCGCGTCCGCCGCCGTGATGGCGATATCCGAGACGCAGGCGAGGCCGAAGCCACCGCCGAGCACCGCGCCTTCCAGCACGGCGACCAGCACTTGCGGTTGCGCCTGGGCTTCTTCCAACAGGCCGCCAAAAGCGCGGTTCAGCGCGGCGTAGGCATCGGGACCGGCGGCGCGGGCGCCGGCCATGTCCTTGATGTCGCCGCCGGCGCAGAAGTGCCCGCCGGCGCCACGCAGGACGATGGCACGTACGCCGCGGTCGTCGCGCACGGCAGCGAGCACCGCGCGCAGCTCGCTGACCATCGCCAGGCTCATGGCGTTGCGGCTATCCGGGCGGTTCAGGGTGACGTGCAGCACGCCGCCGTCACGTTCCAGCAGCAGGGTTTCGCAGTTCGGCAATTGGCTCATGCCGGAATCCTCGTCAATTCGGTGTCGGCAGGCTTTCTGTAGGAGCGAGCTTGCTCGCGAACGGAGTTTCACTTGGCGCCGAGGTGCCTTGCGGTTCGCGAGCAAGCTCGCTCCTACAAAAGCGGCATCAGCCCTTCTTCTTGCCCGGCAGGGTGCCCATCAGCTTGCAGATGATGCCCAGCATTATTTCGTCCGCGCCGCCGCCGATGGAGACCAGCCGGGTGTCGCGGTAGGCGCGGGCAATCGGGTTCTCCCACATGAAGCCCTGGCCGCCCCAGTACTGCAGGCAGGCGTCGGTGACCTCGCGGGACAGGCGACCGACCTTGAGCTTGGCCATCGAGGCCAGGCGGGTCACGTCCTTGCCCCGGATGTACTGCTCGGTGGCCTGGTAGGTGAGCGCGCGCAGGCATTCGATCTCGGTCATCAGCTCGGCCATGCGGAAGTGGATGACCTGGTTGTCGATCAGCGACTGGCCGAAGGTCTTGCGCTCCTTGCAGTACTCGATGGTGGCGTTGACGCAGTACTCCATGCCCTTGATCCCGCTGGCGGCGCCGAACAGGCGTTCCTCCTGGAACTGCAGCATCTGCATCATGAAGCCCGAACCTTCGGCACCGATGCGGTTGCGCTGCGGTACGCGCACGTCGTCGAAGAACACCTGGGCGGTCTCCGAGCTGCGCATGCCGAGCTTGTCCAGGTGCGGGCTGACGCTGATACCCTTGGACTTCATCGGCACCATGATCAGCGACTTGTTGACGTGGGGCTTGTCGTCGGAGGTGTTGGCCAGCAGGCAGATGAAGTCGGCGGACGGCGAGTTGGTGATCCACATCTTGCTGCCGTTGATGATGTAGTCGTCGCCATCCTTGCGCGCGGTGGTCTTCAGCCCGGCCACGTCGGAACCGGCGCCGACTTCGGAGACGCCGATGCAGCCGACCATCTCGCCGGCGATCGCCGGGCGGAGGAATTCCTCGCGCAGCTCGTCGGAGCCGAAGCGCGCCAGGGCCGGGGTGCACATGTCGGTCTGCACGCCGAGGGCCATGGGAACGCCGCCGCAATGGATGGTGCCGAACTCTTCGGCGGCGACCACCGAGTAGCTGTAGTCCAGGCCCATGCCGCCGAATTTCTCCGGTTTGGAGATGCCCAGCAGGCCCAGGTCGCCGGCCTTCTTGAAGACCTCATGGATCGGGAAGCGACCGGCCTTTTCCCACTCGTCGACGTAGGGGTTGATCTCGCGCTCGACGAAGTTGCGCACGGTACGGCGGAGTTCTTCGTGTTCCTGGGTGAAGATCATTTCTTGTTCTCCGTGGGATCTTTCAAGTCAGGTAGGGCGAATAAAGCGGAACGCTTTATCCGCCGGCTTGGCAGATGACGCCGGGGGCGTCATGCGCCCTACGGTCAAAATCGTGCAACGCCGAAACGGTTGTTCTTCAGCGGCCGCACGGCCGCCTCCGCGCAGATGTCCAGCAGGTAGCCGAGCAGCGCGCGGCTGTCGCGCGGGTCGATCAGCCCGTCGTCCCACAGGCTCGCCGTGCCGTAGAGCGCGGTGGACTGGGCGTCGAGCTTCTGCGCGGTCATCTGTTCGAGCATATCGAGCATCTTCGGGTCGGGCTCCTTGCCCTCCTTGGCGTGCTTCTCCTCGGTGACGATGCGCAGCACCTTGCCGGCCTGGGCGCCGCCCATCACGGCGGTGCGGCTGTTGGGCCAGGCGAAGATGAAGCGCGGGTCCAGCCCACGGCCGCACATGGCGTAGTTGCCGGCGCCGTAGGAGCCGCCGACCACCAGGGTGAGCTTGGGAACCGTGGCGTTGGCCACCGCCTGGATCATCTTCGAGCCGTGTTTGATCACGCCCAGGCGCTCGGACTCGGTGCCGACCATGAAGCCGGTGGTGTTGTGCAGGAACAGAATCGGCGTGTTGCTCTGCTCGCACAGCTGGATGAACTGCGCCGCCTTGGCCGCGCCCTGCGGGGTGATCGGGCCGTTGTTGCCGATCAGGCCGCAGGCGTGGCCTTCGATGTGCAGGTGGCCGCAGACGGTCTGGCTGTCGAACTCGTTCTTGAAGTCGAGGAAGCGCGAGCCGTCGGCGATGCGCGCGACGATCTCGCGCACGTCATAGGGCTTCTTCGCATCGGCCGGGACCACGCCGAGCAACTCCTCGGCCGGGTGCAGCGGGGCGTCCCATTCCTGCTTCGGGCGCGCCGGCAACTGCGCATTCCATGGCAGCGCGGCGAGGATTTCGCGGGCCAGGCGCACGCCGTCGGCGTCGTTCTCGGCCAGGTACTCGGCGGTGCCGGCGACCTGGGCGTGCAGCTCGGCGCCGCCGAGGTCTTCATCGGTGGCGATCTCGCCGGTGGCGGCCTTGAGCAGCGGCGGGCCGGCGAGGAACATCTTGGCCTTGCCGCGCACCACCACCACGTAGTCCGACAGCCCCGGCTGGTAGGCGCCGCCGGCGGTGGACGAGCCGTGCACCACGGTGACCTGTGGAATGCCCATCGCCGACATGCGCGCCTGGTTGGCGAAGCCGCGTGCACCCTCGACGAAGATGTCCGCCGCGTAGTTCAGGTTGGCGCCGCCGCTCTCGGTCAGCGCCACCACCGGCAGCTTGTTCTCGAAGGCGATCTGCTGCAGGCGCAGGGTCTTCTTCAGCCCGGTGGGGGAGATGGTGCCACCCTTGATTGCGCTGTTGCTGGCGGTGACCAGGCAGCGCACGCCGGCGATGTAGCCGATGCCGGAGATGATGCCGCCGCCGGCCTGGGTGCCGTCCTTGTCGTCATGCAGTTTGTAGCCGGCCAGCGAGGACAGTTCGAGGAACGGCGCGCCGGCGTCCAGCAGCAGGTTCAGGCGTTCGCGCGGCAGCAACTGGCCGCGCTTGTCGAACTTGGGTTTGGCCTCGGCGGCCTTGTCCAGCACCTTCTGTTCAACCTCGCGGAAGCTCGCCACGGCGGCCAGCATGGCCTCGCGGTTGCGGGCGAAGTCTTCGCCCTGGGGGTCGAGTTCGGATTGGATGACCGGCATCGCTTACTCCTGATCCTTGAGGACGTCCGGCAGGTAGGCGCGGTGGAAGCCGTTGTAGGAGCGGCTCTGCCCCGGCTTGCCCTTCACCAGCGGGAAAGCGCGGCTGCCCTGGCTGGCGGCGCCATCGATGCGGATGGTGTTGCCACTGATGAAGGCGGCGCCGGGGGAGAGCAGAAAGACGATGGCGGCGGAGACTTCCGACTCGGTGCCGATGCGCTTGAGCGGCACGTGTTCGCGCAGGGTCGGGATCACGGCCTTGAACGCGCCTTCGTAGGTGTCCATGCCGCTGGAGGCGACCCAGCCCGGCGCCACGGCGTTGACCCGCACCCCGGCGTGGCCCCACTCGATGGCGGCGGTCTTGGTGAAGTTTTCCATGCCGGCGCGGGCGGCACCGGAGTGGCCCATGCCGGGCATGCCGCCCCACATGTCGGCGAGCATGTTGACGATGCTGCCGCCGGTCTTGCTCAGGCTCTGGTTGAACACTTCGCGGGCCATCAGGAAGCCGCCCACGAGGTTGGTGCGCACCACGGCCTCGAAGCCCTTCAGGTTGATCGAGGCCAGCGGCGCGGGGTACTGGCCTCCGGCGTTGTTGACCAGGTGGTGGATCGGCCCGCGCTCGGCGATGACCTGCGCCACCAGCGCCTTCACCGCCTCCTCGTCGCGGATGTCGCAGCTGTGCCAGCTGACGCTGCCGCCGTCCTCGATGATTTCGCCGGCGGTCTTCTCCAGCTTTTCCGCCTTGCGCCCGACCAGCACCACATGGGCGCCGAGGGCCGCCAGCTCGTGGGCGGTGCAACGGCCGATGCCGCTGCCGCCGCCGGTGACGATGATGGTCTGGCCGTCGAACAGGCCGGGTTTGAAGATCGAGTCGTAGCTCATTGTTGTTTTCGTCCTGCTCAATCGTTCTATGTGCGTTTTGAGGAATTCCTGTGCCAGCAATTTCCCCTCACCCCAGCCCTCTCCCCTAGGAGAGGGGGCCGTCCGTGCCGGCTGATGCTACGGTTTCACCCTGCGCCGAACAGTCCCCTCTCCCCTTGGGAGAGGGTTAGGGTGAGGGGCCTTCATCGGCGCGAGTTCAATTCATCGGCGATGTGTTGCGGCACCGACACCGGGAATTCCAGCAGTTGCTGGGCGAAGGCCTTGCCCTGCGGGTCGATGCGCAGGCTGGCGACGCCGCCGCCGCCCAGGGCGTTTTCCAGCAGGAAGTTCAGGCTGTGGCTGCCCGGCAGGTGCCAGCGGCTGACGCGGCCCAGTTGCGGGTCAAGCACGTGCTGCATCCACTCGGCCACCGCGCCTTCGCTCAATGCCTCGGCGATCCACGGCAGGTACTCGGGCTTGCGCGCCATTACGCCGATGTTGCTGTGGTTGCCCTTGTCGCCGGAGCGCGCCACGGCCAGCTTGACCAGAGGCACGCTGGCCAGGGCCGGGCCGCTGGCGGCCGGTACGGGAATGTCGTCGGCCAGCGCGGCGGGGTCGAAGGCATCGAGGGCGGGCAGGGCGGCGATCTGGCGCTGGCCATCGATGTCCACGGCCAACTCGCAGTGGTGCTTGTCGATCAGGAAGGAGAACAGGCGGATCACCGGGTAAACGGTGGGGCGGCCGCCGACGATGCCGGTCAGGCCCGGCGCCATGCCGGTGGCGGCCTGGGCGATCTCGCGGGAGAACAGCACCAGGGCTTCCTTGCGGCTGTGGCGCACGGCGAGCTTCACCACGATCTCGCGGTTGTCGCTGCGGCGCCCGTGCGGGCCGTAGGTGGACTCGCTGCCGAGCAGTTCGACGCTCACCTCACGGTACGGGCCCCAGCCGCGTTCCATGAGGATTTCCTCGGTCTTGGCGATGATCGCCTGGCTGACCCGCTCGGCCTTCTTCACTGCGTCGATGCCGGCGATCAGGCAACTGGCGGTGCAGCGGAAGCCGTCCGGGTAGGTGGCGCTGACCTTGTATTGCCCGGTGGGCGGAAGGCCGCGTGCGCCGCTGATTTCCACGCGGTTGTCGCCTACCTGGGTGAGTTGCACATGGGTGAAATCGCAGACCACATCGGGCAGCAGATAGGCGCGCGGGTCACCGATCTCGTAGAGCATCTGCTCGCCCACCGACAGCGGTGTCACCAGCCCGCCGGTGCCTTGCGGCTTGGTCACCACGAAGTCGCCGCTGGCCTGTACTTCGACGAGGGGGAAGCCGATGTGCTCGTAGTCCGGCACGCTTTCCCAGTCGGTGAAGTTGCCGCCGGTGCACTGCGCGCCGCACTCGATGATGTGCCCGGCCAGCGCGGCCTGGGCCAGCTTGTCGTAGTCGCTCCAGGCCCAGCCGAATTCGTGGACCAGGGCGGCGCTGACCACTGCGCTGTCCACCACGCGGCCGGTGATCACGATGTCGGCACCGGCCTTCAGCGCTTCGACTATGCCGGGGGCGCCGAGGTAGGCGTTGACCGACACGCACATGGGCGGCATCGGTGCGCCTGAGAACATCTCGCGGATGCCGGCCTTGGCCAGCTCGCCGAGGCGCGGTTGCAGGTTGTCGCCGTGCACCACGGCGATCTTCAGCGCCACGCCAGCCTTCTCGCAGGCGGCGGCCAGGGCGCTGGCGCAAGCCTGCGGGTTCACGCCGCCGGCGTTGCTGATCACGCGCACCTGCTTCGCCGCGATGTCGCCCAGCAGGGGTGTCATCACTTCGATGAAGTCGGTGGCGTAGCCTGCCTCGGGATTCTTCAGGCGGGCGCCGGCCATGATCGACATGGTGACTTCGGCGAGGTAGTCGAAGACCAGGTAATCCATCTGCGCGCCGCGCACCAGTTGGGCGGCAGCGGTGGAGGTGTCGCCCCAGAAGGCGGAGGCGCAGCCGATACGTACGGTTCTAGTCATTGTTCTGCCCGTGACGCTGAGTGATGGGATGACATTACCAAGCAAGCGCTTGGTTGAAAAGCCCCGGCGGAGCAACAACCCCAACCAATGGATGGCCAAGCGCTTGCTTGGTTGGTGCTCGCGGGCTTACATTTCGTCAGACAACACAAGCACTTGCAGGGCGTTTCGATGAATCGCCCTGAGCAGACCGGCCGATGAGCCCCATGGGGAGAGAACAGCGTGGATGACCGCAAAGCCCGCGAAGTAATGCTGGAGCTGGTCGCGACCGGGCAGATCACCGACCCGGAGAGCGCTCGCGGCAAGCTGTTGCACATGGCCGCGCATCTGTTCCGCAGCAAGGGCTACGAACGCACCACGGTGCGTGACCTGGCCGGCGCGGTGGGCATCCAGTCCGGCAGCATCTTCCATCACTTCAAGAGCAAGGACGAAATCCTCCGCTCAGTGATGGAGGAAACCATCCTCTACAACACCGCCCTGATGCGCGCGGCCCTGGCCGACGCGACGACTCTGCGCGAGCGGCTGCTGGCGCTGATCCGCTGCGAGTTGCAGTCGATCACTGGCGGCACCGGCGAGGCGATGGCGGTGCTGGTCTACGAATGGCGCTCGTTGTCGGAAGAGGGCCAGGCTTACATCCTCAGCCTGCGCGACATCTACGAGCAGATGTGGCTGGAGGTACTGGAAGAAGCACGCCTGGCGGGGGTCAGCCAGGGCGACCCGTTCATCCTGCGGCGCTTCCTTACCGGGGCGCTGTCCTGGTCCATCACCTGGTTCCGCCCCGAGGGCAGCCTGACCCTGGACGAGTTGGCCGAGCAGGCGTTGCTGCTGGTGATGCGCGAGTGAGTTTGGCGTTGGGGGAAATCGATCGCGGACAGAGTCCGCTCCTACGCAGGGTTCAGGTTTCGTAGGAGCGGATTTATCCGCGATTGTCTTCAGGCCGCTGCAGGCCCGGTTCGCGAGCAAGCTCGCTCCTACAGAAAAGCGCCTCGGTTCAGATAATCCGCAACGGATAACTGAACAGCAGCAGGTGCAGGCAGTTCACTGCCGCATGCAGCAGCACCGGTACGGCCAGCCTTCCACTGAAGTGGAAGGCCAGCCCGTAACCCAGGCCGGCGATACCGGCGACCACGGCGAACAGCGGATTGATCGGCCAGTGCACCATGCCGAACAGCACGCTGGCGGCCGCCACTCCGGCGAAGGCACCGAAGCGGCGCACCAGCTCGCTCTGCAGCAGGCCGCGGAAGAAGGCTTCCTCGGTCAGCGAGATTACGCAGACGTTGACCAGCATCCACAGCCAGAAGCCGGGCGGCCACTTCGGATTCCACACCACCAGCCCGCCGGCCACCGCTACCATTGGCACGGCGAACAGCGTGGTGACGATGACGATGGCGGCGAAGTCCGGCGAACGTTTCTCCACCGGTACCGGCTCGCGGCGCAGCCACCAGGCGAGCAGGGTGGCGCCGACCAGTGCCTTGTCCCAGGACAGGTGCAGGGCGTAAACCGGTGCATCGGGGCTGAGCTGGCGCACCGGCCAGAGCGTCCACGAAGTAGTGCCCGGCAGCAGGTGCGCAGCCAGGGCGATGCTGAGCACGAGGCACACCAGCCACCAGAGCAAGCGCGGCATGCGCGGCTCGCCGTAGAGCGTCCAGGTGATGTAGGCGGCGCCGATCAGCAACCCCACCGGCTGGACGAAACCCAGCGCGAATCCGCAGAGCAACAACAGGATTGGCAGCAGCGGCAGGAGTTTCCTGGGCATTCTTTCCTCCATCAAGGAGGCGCAGTCTAGGCAATTTCGACGGCCGCTGGCCATGCCTGCGGCCAGTTTTTGACTGAGGCGTCAGTCGGTTAGGTGATTTTCACCGTTTCTCGTCGGCGTCCTTGGCATCCATTTCGGCGTTGCGCTCGTGGATGCGCTTGAGCTGCTCCTCGGTGAGCGGGAGTTTTTTCGCCGTATCGCGCAGCATCATCAGCGCGCCGACGATAGAACCCATGGCTAGGGCGATGATCAACCAGGCATACCAGGGCATGGTCCCGTCTCCGACAGTGGCAGTGAAACATCACGATACGCTGTGCTTCAGGGCTTGTCAGGCGCGCCGGTTCAGACCGATCGCTGCGGGCAGGTCGCTGTCGTCTTTCCACTGCCCCGCAGGTGCAGGGCCTGTTGCAGCAGATGGGCGAGCTTGTGCGCCGCCAGTTCGTATGGGCAGACCTTGCAGGCGCGCGTTGGTTGGAGGTACAGAGGAGAGGCCGTCGGCAATGGCGATGGTCCGCGCTTCCAGCTAGATCAATCAGGTGCTTGCTCAATCTGCTGACCAACGCCGCCCAGGCAATGGAAAAATTCGGCCTGGAGCAGGCGCTGCTGTGGCGCGCGCAGCCCGAGCAGGAGGTTGCGGGCCGCGCCGAGGTGCCGCGCGAGGAACGCGAGCGGCCGAGTGCCTGATTGCTGTCGGCGATGCAGCATTCCTGCAGGGCGGGCTACGGAAGTTGGCGTGTTTCTGCGACAATGCGCGCCGATTTTTTCGATACCCGCGAGAGAGCCCATGTCCGCCTGCCAGACCCCGATCATCGTCGCCCTGGATTTCCCCACCCGCGAAGCCGCGCTGGCGCTGGCCGACCAGTTGGACCCGACACTGTGCCGGGTGAAAGTGGGTAAGGAACTGTTCACCAGTTGCGCCGCCGGTATCGTCGAGACCTTGAACAGCCGTGGCTTCGAAGTCTTTCTCGATCTGAAATTCCACGACATCCCCAACACCACCGCGATGGCCGTGCGCGCCGCCGCCGAGATGGGCGTGTGGATGGTCAACGTGCACTGCTCCGGCGGCCTGCGCATGATGAGCGCCTGCCGTGAGACCCTGGACGCCTTCAATGGCCCGTCGCCGCTGCTGATCGGCGTGACCGTGCTGACCAGCATGGAGCGCGAGGACCTGGCCGGCATCGGCCTGGACGTCGAGCCCCAGGAGCAGGTGCTGCGCCTGGCTGCACTGGCGCAGAAGGCCGGCATGGACGGCCTGGTATGCTCCGCCCAGGAGGCGCCGGCGCTCAAGGCCGCGCACCCGGCGCTGCAACTGGTCACCCCGGGCATCCGCCCGGCCGGCAGCGCCCAGGACGACCAGCGGCGCATCCTCACCCCGCGCCAGGCGCTGGACAACGGTTCGGACTACCTGGTGATCGGCCGCCCGATCAGCCAGGCCGCCGACCCGGCCAAGGCCCTGGCCGAGATCGCCGCCAGCCTGGCCTGAGTGCTTTCTCTGCACTGAGAAAGCCGCCGGAAATGAAAAAGCCCGCATCGCTGCGGGCTTTTTCATTTCTGTAGGAGCGAGCTTGCTCGCGAACCGCCCAGCTCAATCGCTGCCGGGAAATCCGTTCGCGAGCAAGAACGATGGCGTCCCCCTCGCTCCTACAAAAGTAAGGTTCAGCCGTGTGCTTCGGCAGTCGATTGAGTCCGGCCGACCCAGCGCTCGCGCAGCACGTCGTACACCCAGTTGAACACCAGCGCGTAGGGCAGGAAGAACAGCACCAGGCCGATGTCGAGGATGAAGGCTTCCAGCAGGCTCACCGACAGCCACCAGGCGGCCAGCGGCACCAGCAGGATGATCAGGCCCAGCTCGAACAGCGAGGCGTGCAGCACGCGCACCGACAGGGTGCGGCTGAAACCCATACGGTTCTGCGCGCGGTCGAAGGCGGTGTTGAACAGCATGTTCCACACGGTGGCGATGGCCGAGAACATCAGGGTCATCGCGCCCATGTGGCCCAGCGGTTTGTCCATCAGCCAGGCCAGGGTCGGCGCGCAGATGACGACCGCCAGCAGTTCGAAAAGGCCGGCATGGAACATCCGTTCTTTCAGTGTTTTATTCGGGCTCATGGGTGTCTCCAACGATCAGAAATACAGGCCGACTCCGTCGGTCCGGCGCCATTATCATCGGTCGACCGGCTGGATCTAAGTTGGATACCATCGGCTTAACCGATGGAAGAGAGTGCCGTGATGCAATACTCCCCCGAATCCCTGCAGGCCTTCGCCGAGGCGGCCTGCCTGGGCTCCTTCAGCGCCGCCGCGCGCAAGCTGGGCAAGAGCCAGTCCACCGTCAGCGAGGCCATCGCCCGCCTGGAGATCGACCTCGGCCTGACCCTGTTCGATCGCAGCAGCCGCCAGCCGCAGTTGACCGAAGCCGGCCACGCACTGCTCGGCCGAGTCGAGGAAGTGCTGATGGCCAACGACCGCCTGGGCCAGTTGGCCCATCAGCTCGTTGGCGGGCTGGAGTCGCGGGTGACCCTGGCGATGTCGGACACCTACCAGTCCGCCGAATTCGAAGCGCGGCTGGCGGAGATCGACGCGCGTTATCCGGACCTGGAATTCGAATGGCTGATCGCCGAAGACAGCGATGTACTCGACCTGGTCGTCCAGGGCCGCGCCAGCCTTGGCCTGCTGGCGGCGCAGTCGGAGTACGCGCCGGATATCAGCTCGGCGACCCTGAGCGAACAGGCCGAGTTTGGTCTGTTCGTCAGCCGTGACCATCCGCTGGCTGGTCGCGAGCGGGTCGAGCGCGAGGATCTGCTGGCTTACCGCGCGCTGCGCCTGAACACCTACCTGGACGACGCCGCGCCGATGCTCGGCGGCCGCTGCTGGAGCGCACCGAACTACCTGCTGTTGCTGGATATGGCGGTACTGGGCTTTGGCTGGATCGAATTGCCCAGCTGGATGGTAGGACGCTTCGCCAGCGGGCGTATGTGCGAGCTGAAGGTCGCTGGCTGGCCGCGGCGGGTGGCGGTGGATGTGATCTGGTCGCGGCAGCGCCGGCTGGGGCCGGCCGCGAGTTGGTTGGCGGAGCGCCTGCTGGGGCGCTGAGGCGCTCTGGATCACAGCTCTACATCACAGATTGCGGACTAAATGTGTCGAGGCCTTTGATGCTCCCTCGCGGATCAGTAGGATCGGAGTTTTCCGGGGATGAGAGGGTCAGGATGCACGCCAAGCTGGAGAATTGTCTGAAGGCAGTCGATCAGGTCCTGCTCGGCAAGGAAGTGCAGGTGAGGCTGGCCCTGACCTGCCTGCTGGCCCGTGGTCACCTGCTCATCGAAGACCTGCCCGGCATGGGCAAGACCACCCTGAGCCACGCCCTGGCGCGGGTGCTGGGCCTGAGCTTCCAGCGTATCCAGTTCACCTCCGACCTGTTGCCCGGCGACGTGCTGGGCACCTCGGTGTTCGACAAGGACACCGGGCAGTTCGTCTTCCACCCCGGGCCGATCTTCTCCGAGCTGGTATTGGCCGACGAGATCAACCGCGCCACGCCCAAGAGCCAGAGCGCGCTGCTCGAGGCCATGGAGGAGGGGCAGGTGACCATCGAGGGGGCGACCCGTCCGCTGCCCGAATCCTTCTTCGTCATCGCTACGCAGAATCCGGTGACCCAGGGCGGCACCTTCGCGCTCCCCGAATCCCAGCTGGACCGCTTCCTCATGCGTCTGTCCCTGGGTTACCCCGGCCGCGCGGCGGAGAAGGCACTGCTGCTGGGTGAGGCGCGCCGCGACCTGCTGCCGCGCCTGGAGCCGATGCTCGATCCGCAGGAGCTGCAGGCCCTGCAAGCTGAGGTGCTGGCAGTGCGTGCCAGCGACGCGCTGGTGGATTACGTGCTGCGCCTGGTGGAAGCCACGCGCGGCCAGCCGGCCTTCGCCCTCGGCCTGTCGCCGCGCGGCAGCCTGGCACTGCTGGCGGCAGCCCGCGCCTGGGCGCTGCTCGCCGGGCGCGACTATGTGATTCCCGAAGACGTGCAGGCCGTGCTGCCCTCGGTGGCCGGCCACCGCCTGCGCGACCAGGCCGACCCGGCGGGGCATGGTGGCGGTGCGCTGGTGCAGTGGTTGCTGCGCGAAGTCCCGGCTCTCTGAGGGGCACGCGATGTTCGTCAGAGTCAGGCCGCTGTGGCAGAGCTGGATAGCCCGGCGCATACCGCCGTCGCCGTCGTTGCAGCTCAATCAGCGGCGCATCTTCATCATTCCGACGCGGCAGGGCCTGGCGTTCGGCGTCGCCCTGTTGCTGATGCTGCTCACGGCGATCAACTACCAGAACAGCCTGGCGTATGGCCTGACCTTCCTGCTGTTGTCGCTGTTCATCGTCGCCATCCTGCACACGTACCGCAATCTGGGTGGCCTGCGCTTGACGGCCCTCGGCGCGCCGCCGGTGTTCGTCGGCGAGCAGGCCACGTTCCGCGTGCGTCTGGAAGGCGAAGGGCGCCCGCGACAGGCCATCGGCCTGGGCTGGGAAGCCGAGCGCATGCAGTTCGCCGATGTCGCGGCGGACCACGCCGAAGAACTGCTGCTCAGCATGGCGGCGCCCCGGCGCGGCTGGCTGCGCCCCGGCCGCCTGCGGGTGGAAAGTCGCTTCCCGCTGGGCCTGCTGGTGGCCTGGAGCTGGGTGGACCTGGACCAGTCGGCGCTCGTTTACCCGCATCCGCAGCCCGGCGACCTGCCGCTGGATAGCGGGCTGGCGGAAAACGACGACGAAGGCGTGCGGCCCAGTGGGCGTGGCGTCGATGATTTTCAGGGGCTGAGGCCCTACCAGCCGGGCGACTCGCGCCGGCGCCTGCACTGGAAAGCCTATTCGCGCGGCCAGGGGTTGCTGGTGAAGGACTTCTCGGCACTGGCTGGGCGCAATGTCTGGCTTGAGTTCGATAGTCTGGGCGGGGACACCGAAGGGCGCCTGTCACGGCTGTGCTACTGGGTGCTGCAACTCTCGCAGCGTCAGCAGCCGTTCGGCCTGCGCCTGCCAGATGCGCAACTGCCGGTGGGGCAGGATGATGCCCATTGCGAAGCCTGCCTGCGTGCCTTGGCATTGCATGGGACTCAGCGATGAGCAGTGCGACCGCCACTTCCGCCCAACCGATTCCACGGGTAGCGCTGACCTGGCTGCTGGTGGCCCAGGCGGTGGTGATCATCCCGCATCTGCAGCACCTGCCGATCTGGATCGTCGGTCTCTGGCTGGCTTGCGGCTTCTGGCGCATCCAGGTGTTTCGCATGCGCGCCAACTACCCCAGCGGCATTGCCAAGCTGGCGCTGGTGGCTTTGGCTGGCGTCGGCGTGTGGTTCTCCCGTGGTTCGCTGCTCGGTCTGGATGCCGGCGTGGTGCTGCTGATCGCCGCCTTCGTCGTCAAGCTGGTGGAACTCAAGACCCGCCGCGACGCCTGGGTGCTGATCCTCCTGGGGTTCTTCGCGGTGACCACCAGTTACCTGTTCCAGGACGACATCCTTGCCGCCGCCTTCAGCCTGTTGCCGGTCCTGGCCCTGCTGGCGGCGGCCATCGGGCTGCAGCAGAGCAGTTTCGCCGCGCGCCCGATGTCCACTCTGCGCCTGGCCGGTGGTCTGCTGTTGCAGGCTTTGCCGCTGATGCTGCTGATGTTCCTGCTGTTCCCGCGACTGGGGCCGCTGTGGTCGTTGCCGATGCCTGGCGACAAGGCCATGACCGGGCTGAGCGACAGCATGGCGCCGGGCGACATGGTGGAGTTGAGCCAGTCTTCGGCGCTGGCCTTCCGGGTGACCTTCGACGGCAGTCCGCCACCTCGCTCGCAGCTGTACTGGCGTGCCTTGACCCTGGAGCGCTTCGACGGTGTGCGCTGGAGTACGGCGTTCCAGCGCGGCGACCGCGAGCCGCAATGGCAGCAGCAGGGGCAGCCATTGGCTTACCAGGTGATCATGGAGCCCAACGGTCGGCCCTGGCTGTTCGCCCTGGATGTGGCGCAGACCCCGCTCGGCGATACGCGGATGATGAGTGACTTCCATCTGGAGCGGCGTTTGCCGGTGCGCCAGGCGCTGCTTTATCGCGCGACCTCCTGGCCGGATGCATTGCTGGAACCGGAGGACGCCGCGCGCGCACAGCGGGTCAACCTCGCTTTGCCTCGGGGCAGCAACCCGCAGGCCCAGGCCTGGGCGGAGCAGCTGCACAAGCGTTACCCGCAGCCTGCCGAGCTGGTGCAGGCGATGCTGCGGCACTTCCGCGAGCAGCCGTTCCGCTACACGCTGCGGCCGCCGGATGCCGGCCCGCAGCGCATTGACGGCTTCCTGTTCAACACCCAGGCCGGCTTCTGCGAACACTATGCCGGCGCCATGACGTTCGTCCTGCGCGCCGCTGGCATTCCGGCGCGCGTGGTGACGGGTTACCAGGGCGGCGAGGCGAGTGCCTCGGGTAATTACCTGGCGATACGCCAGTTCGATGCCCACGCGTGGGTGGAGTACTGGCAGCCCGGCCGGGGATGGACGCGAGTCGATCCCACCGGCGCCGTGGCGCCCGAACGTATCGAGCAAGGGCTGGAGGCTGCCATGAGCCGGGAAGGCAGCTTCCTCGAAGGGGATCCGTTTTCTCCCTTGCGCTACCGCAACTTCGCCCTGCTCAACACGTTGCGCATGGCCTGGGATAACGCCAATTACGGTTGGCAGCGCTGGGTGCTGGGCTACCAGGCCGAGCAACAGGGCGACATGCTGAAGAGATGGTTTGGCGGGCTGGATCGGCAATGGGTCGGCGTACTGCTGGTGGGAGGTGGCGCACTGTTGCTGGGTCTGCTGGCGTTGCTGCTGTTCAAGCCCTGGCAGCGCTCCACTGATGCCCAACTACGCAGCTTCCAGCGGTTCGAGTGGATGCTGGCACCGTTGGGCATGCGCCGTCAGCCGGGGGAGGGCGCGCGGGACTTCTGCCAGCGCGCCATCAGGTTGCTGCCGGCGCATGCGCCAGCCATTCACGAGTACCTGAACGCCTTCGAGGCGCAGCGCTATGGTGGTGCAGCCGCATCGCCGGCCGAGTTGCGTGCGCACCTGACGCGCCTGCGCCGCGAGCTGCCCTGGCACTGGCGAATTTCGCGCAGAAACCCGACGTGACATCGCGCCCCTTGCCGCGGCGTTGGCGGGGGCTAACCTGATATTTCAACTATCGAGTGGAGCCTGCCGTGACCTCCTTCAGCGATTACCTGGTGAGCCATCTGATCGAGCAGGAGGTCGCCTTGATCTCTGCGTCTTCCCGTCTGCAGGCCTCGTCCGATCCCGAAGCGCTGCACGACCTGCGCATTGCGGTGCGCCGGCTGCGCAGCCTGCTGCATCCGGTGCGGGGCATGCCGGGTATCGACGAGCTGGAGCAGTCGCTGGGCGAGATGGGGCGGCTCAGCGGCCCGCTGCGTGACCTGGAGGTGTTGCTTCCGGTCCTGGAAGCCGAAGGTTACGAGCACGCGGCCGCGCTACGCCGTCCGGCGCTGATCTCCGGCTACGCCACGCTGCTCGCCAGCCCGCAGTGGGAGCGCCTGATGATGCGCCTGGATGGCTGGCCGCAGTTGTGGCGCACCTCCGAGCGGCACGGCGTGCTCAAGGGGCTGCACGGCAAGGTGGAGAAGCGTTTGGCCAAGGAATGGCAGAAGCTGCGCGATGCGCTGAAAGACCCTGCCCACGACCGCCATCGCCTGCGCCTGCTGATCAAGCGGGTGCGCTATTCGCTGGAAGCCTATCCGCGCGAATCCGCCGTGCCGCAGCGTTTGCTGGCGCCGCTGAAGGACGCGCAGTCCGCCCTCGGTGAATGGCACGACTACGAGCAGTGGCTGATCCGCAGTGAGCGCGAATTGGACCTGATGCCCCTGCAGCCGCACTGGAACGCCCGTCACGACCTCGCCGAGCGTCTCGCCGACGAGAGCCTCGAGGCCCTGCAGAAGGCGCTGCATAGAGCCCGTTGATGGCAGGGTATTTCCTGGAAGGGACAAGGCTTTGGATGGTTTGCCGGCGCTGCCGGTGCCCCTAAGATCGCAGCCAATCCCTTTCAAGGAAGTCGACCATGTCCTTCAGCGAAATGCTCCAGGCAGTGCGCTCCGCGCCACTTTCCATCGTCATTCCCGCCACCTGGGCCCAGGGTCGCGCCAGCTTTGGCGGTCTGGTGGCAGCGCTGGCTTACGAGGCCATGGCGGCAGTGGCCGAGGCCGGGCGACCGGTGCGTTCGCTGGCGATCACTTTCGTCGGCCCTATCGAAGTGGAGGTGCCGGTGAGCTTCGAGGCCGAAGTCCTGCGCGAGGGCAAGTCGGTCAGCCAGGTGTTCTGCCGCGCCGTGCAGAACGGCCAGGTGGTGTTACTGGCGCAAGGCAGCTTCGGGGTGGCGCGCGAATCCACTGTGCAGATGGATGGCCTGTCGCCACCGGCCTTCAAGGCCGTGGAAGACTGCCAGGAGCTGCCCTATATCCGCCGGCTGATGCCGGCTTTCACCCAGAACATCGCCATGCGTTGGGCGGTCGGGCACATGCCGTTCTCGTCCAGCCGCGAGCGTGAGATGGGCGGCTGGATGCGCTTTCGCGGTGATGATGTGGGTGACGAGCCGATGGAGATCAGCCATCTGCTGGCGCTGATCGATGCGTGGCCGCCGGCCAACCTGCCGCATCTGAAAGCACCAGCGCCCTCCAGTTCGCTGACCTGGACCGTGGAGTTCGTCCAGCCGCTGCCCGCGATGCCGGCCAACGGCTGGTGCCAGTACCTGGCGACCATCGAACATGCCCGTGACGGCTACGGCCATATTGCCGCGCAGACCTGGTCCGCCGACGGCCAACTGCTGGCGATCGGCCGGCAGACGGTGACCATCTTCGGCTAGAGGCTCTTCAACCCGAACCCCTTCAGCCAGAGCCCCTTCAGCTAGAGCCCCTTCAGCTAGAGCTCCGGAGTGGTTTCCGTGCGATTGCGTCCGCCAGCCTTGGCTCGGTAGAGCGCGCGGTCGGCGCGGGCGAGCAGGTCTTCCAGGCGCAGTTCTCCCTCGCGCCGTACCGCCACGCCGATACTCAGGGTCAGGCGCACGCGGCTGCCGTCCGCGCTGGTGAAGGACAGCGCCTGCACGCTGGTGCGCACCCGTTCGGCCACCAGCAATGCCTGCGGCAGGTCGGTTTCCGGGAGGATCGCGGCGAACTCCTCGCCGCCCAGGCGGCCGAGCAGGTCCACTTCGCGCAATCCTTGCGTCAGCTCCTTGGCCACGGCCTGCAGCACCGCATCGCCAAAGGCATGGCCATGGCTGTCGTTGATCGGCTTGAAGAAGTCGATGTCGAGCATCAGCGCCGAGCACTGGCGCTCGTAGCGCTGCGCACTCTTGAGCAGGGCCACGCCGCGTTTGACGAAGGCGTGGCGGTTTTGCAGACCGGTCAGCGGGTCGGTGGTGGCCAGCAGGCGCAGTTCCTGCTCCATGGCCTTGCGCTGGTTGATGTCGAAGCTCCACACCAGCGAGGCGGGACGGCCGTCCACGTCCATCTTCCGCGCCCAGACGATCGCCCAGTAGGAGGGCTCGCCGGCCAGGCGGGTTTCCCAACTGTCCAGTTGGCCGTGGTCGGCCAGCGACTGGCGGAAGCGTGCTTCCTCGTCCGGGTCGTCGAACAGCCGGCGCAGGGTGAACGGCTCATGCGGTCGGATGCCGGTGCGCTGCAGTAGGCGTGGGCTGACGTAGTGGGCGTGGGAATCCTCGTCGCTGAGCAGCGCCACATCGCTGGGGCTGGTGTCGAGGATGTAGCGCAGCAGCGCCTTGCGTTCGCTCAGTTCCTGGGTGCGCTGTTCGACGCGTTGTTCCAGGGACTGGTTGAGGTCATGCAGACGCTGGGTCAGCAGCAGCTTGCGCCGCGAGTTGGCAATCACCCGCAGGGCCAGCAGCACGCTGCACAGCCCGAGGCCGAAGAGCACCCAGGCCAGCAGGCTGAAGGCGCGCTGCAGGTCCAGGCGTTCGGCATCCATGTAGTTGGTCAGGGCGATGTGGGTGACCACCACCAGTTCATGGGTAGGTTCGAGCAGTGGCGGCAGGTCCCGCAGCATCTCGCCGGCCAGAAGCTTCGCTGCCGCCGGTTGGCCCCAGGGGGCGCGGGTGAGCCAGGCATCGCTCAGGCGCTGGATCTTCTCCAGGGTGGCCTGAGCCTCCGGGCGCGGCACGACCAGGCAGCTGTAGACGGGCGTATTGCGCAGTGGCGGCAGGAGGCTGGCGAGTACTTCGACGCGGGTTGCCAGGGCATCGCTGTCGCTCTTGCCTGCAAGCACCTGCCGCGCGGTGGTCAGCGAGCGTTCCAGCTCGGTGCGCAACTGGTAGGCCTGCCACAGCTCGTCATGGGTATCGGGATGCGACCGCTGGCGGATGTGCTGGTGCACCATCAGCAGCGCCGCGCCGGCGCCGACAGTCAGCGCCGCGATCAGGCCGCTGAGGATGATGACGATCAGGCGGTGCCGACGCCGTCTGGGAGGTTGCGGGGGCACGGCGATCACTCCAGGGTCATGCGGCTGACCTGCCAGACGCTGCGGTTGAAATAGACCTGGGTCCGCAACTCCGGGCGATCGAGCATCGGGTAGATGACGAGCAGCGGGCCGCGCTCGGCGATACCGATGGATTGGCCGTCGCGGCGGTAGGCAAGGATCGGATCGAAGGCGTCGAGGTCGCTCAGCGGAATCAGCGCGGAGTAGTCGTTCAGCGCCTCGATGCGCAAGCGCTGGGTGCTGCTGCGATAGAGGCCTGCGAGCAGGGTGCTCAGGCGCACGCCCCGCCAGCTGTAGACGTGGGTTTCATTCGGAAGCATGGCGCGCCGCTCTATCGGCGGCAGCGCTTCGAGGTCACGCAGGCTGTAGTGGCGCTGAAGCTCTGGCTGGTCCTTCACCGCAATGGTCAGCACGATGCGCTCGGCCGCCGTTTCCGGTGCAGAGTGCGCGGGCGTGACAATAAACAGGCAGGCAAAAATGCCAATAAAATGACGAAAGCCGACATCTCAACAGCTCGTGACGAAATTCCGACGATTATATCGGCGAACCCACCCCGGACTTGAATGGCCGAAATGCCGCGCCCGCTTTCAGCGCCTGCGGTTGCGCCAGGCGCGCCACCAGGCGCCGCTGAGAACGAAGCGCGGGAAGGTGACGAATTGTTCGACCAATAGCCGGCTGATGGCGTCCTTGCGGTCGGTGAAGGGTTCGGGCGCCAGCGCTTCGAGCTTGTGCCCGCGGCCCTGGATGGCCAGCGAAGCGATCATGCCGATCAGCCCCAGCAGAATGGACGACAGACTCAGGCCGAACAGCCCGCTGAGTAGCGTCAGGGCGCCAAGAATGAACAGCGGTACGGCGATGATGTGCAGCGCCAGGTTAGTCGAGTTGCGGTGGTTGGCAGCGTAGCCCTGCCATTGCCAGGCGAGGAGGTTGGGGTGACGTTTGCCCATGGCGCATCTCCTTGGACTGCAAGCCCGAAACAGACAAGCCCGCCTGAGCGCAGGCGGGCGGAATATCAGCAGTCTAGGTGCCACCCTGAAGCCCGCGCCAATCGGCGCAGGCTATGTGGGCGATAGCGATTACAGGCGCAGCTGGCGGATGGCGCGGCTGAGTTCGCCGGCGAGGTCAGCCAGCTGGTGGCTGGTGCCGGCTGAGTCCACGGTCTGCTGCACGGTGTGCTCGGTGACGTCGCGGATGCCCACCACCGAGCGGGTCATTTCCTCGGCCACCTGGCTCTGCTGCTCGGCGGCTACGGCGATCTGCGTGTTGCTCTCACGCATCAGCGCCACGGCCGAGGCGATGGCCGCCAGGGCTTCGCCGGCCTCGCGGGCTTCCTCGACGCAGCCGTCGGCCTTGATCGAGCTTTCCTGCATGAACTCCACGGCGTCGCGGGTGCCAGACTGCAAGGCGCCGATCATCTGGGTGATCTCGTCGGTGGAGTCCTGTACGCGCTTGGCGAGGTTGCGCACTTCATCGGCAACCACGGCGAAGCCACGGCCCATCTCGCCAGCGCGAGCAGCCTCGATGGCGGCATTGAGGGCGAGCAGGTTGGTCTGCTCGGCGATGCCGTGGATCACGCTGACCACGCTGCTGATCTTGTGGCTGTCCTGGGCCAGTTGCTGGATCATCTCGGCGGTCTGCTGCACGCCCTGGGACAACCCGGCGATGGACTGGCCGACGCGGCCGACGACCTGCTGGCCATTACCGGCGAGACGGTCGGCTTCCTGCGACTGGTCGCGGGTGTCGGCGGCGTGCTGGGCGATGTGATGGACCGTGGTGGACATCTCGTTGATGGCGGTGGCGGCCTGGTCGGTCTCGCTCTGCTGGCCGAGCATGCCCTGGCGTACCTGGCCCATGCTGCTGGCGAGGCTGCGCGCGCCTTCGTCTAGGCGGCCGGCAGCCTGGGCCACGGTGCCAACCACGCGCTGGTAACCGGCCTGCATGGCGTTGAAGGCGGTGGCCATCTGGCCGACTTCGTCGCGGCTTTCCAGCGGCACGCGGGCGGCCAGGTCGCCACTCTTCTCCACATGCAGCATCACGTCGCGCAGGGTCAGCAGGTGGGTGAGGATGAAGCGGATCAGCAATTGCGAGGCGGCCAGCAGGGCCAGCATCAGCACCAGCACGGCACCGGCGAAGGGCAGGGCGCGGTCCTCGAAGACGGTCCAGAAGTCAGCACCGGGGGCGAGCACAGCAACGCGCTGGCCGTTGCCGATGTCCTGCACATAGGCGCCGGCCAGCGCGCCGGTGCGGGTCTGGGCACCCGGCAGGTCGACCCAGCCATTGGCGCGGGCGAGGGCGGAGCCGTCGACGCCGGCGATCTGTGGCGCGCTGCCGCTGGCGAAGCTGACGAGATTCGACGACGTCGGCAGGGGCGAGCCGGCCGGCCAGTTCTTGAGCAACTGGGCCTGGGCTTCGGCACCCTGGCGTGCCTGCAGGTTGCGCCCGTCGAGTTCCTGGTGCATGGCGAACAGCACCAGCAGCAGGGTGGTGACGAAGGCGACCGCGTTGACGGCCCAGAACTTGTACTTGAGGGAAATATCGCGGATCCAGGCGGCCATAAATCTCTTCTTGTCGGTCGAATAGTGGCTGGGTGCCATTATTGTCGTGAAAAGGATGAAGGTGGCCATTGATGGGCATCAAGCCACCTTCCGCTCCCGACTTATCGACCGACGAAGGGCAATCTTGAGCGCTGGTTCAAACTTCCGGCAGGGCAAAGAAGCGCCGCGCGCACTCGGTGGTGTGAGCCGCGACCCGCTCTGCGCTCTCGCCCCGGTGCTGGGCCACGCAGGTCAATACTTCGGGCAGGTAGGCCGGCTGGTTGCGGCCGTTTTTCGGCTTCGGGCGCAGGGTGCGCGGCAATAAATAAGGCGCGTCGCTTTCCAGCATCAGCCGGCCTTCGGGAATTTCCCGCACCAGTTCCTGCAGGTGGGTGCCGCGGCGTTCGTCGCAGATCCAGCCGGTGATGCCGATGTGCAGGTCGAGGTCGAGGTACGAATAAAGAGTGCGGCGCTCGCCGGTGAAGCAATGCACCACGGCGGCGGGCAGTTGGTCGCGGAAGTCCTTGAGGATCGACAACAGGCGCTGGCCGGCATCGCGCTCATGGATGAACACTGGCAATTGCAGTTCCACCGCCAGGCCTAGTTGTTCTTCGAAAGCCTTCTCTTGCTGCGGGCGCGGCGAAAAGTCGCGGTTGAAGTCCAGCCCGCATTCGCCCACGGCCTTCACCCGATCCTCGGCGAGCAGGCCGCGCAGTACCTTGGCGCTGCTGCTATCCCAATGGCTGGCTTCATGCGGATGGACGCCAGCGGTGCAGTAAAGACGCTGTTCTTCGTCCAATTGCCGACACAGTTCCAGGGCCTGTTCGCTGTCGTCCAGGCTGGTTCCGGTAAGCACCAGTTGCGCGACACCCGCCTCGATGGCGCGAGCGAGGACAGCTTCACGTTCCGAGGCAAAGCTCGGGTGGGTGAGGTTGACGCCGATGTCGATCAGTTGCATTTTTGTTCCTTTTGTCCGGATTCGAAGCATAGCAAATACCCCGTTTCTGGCGAAAATTCTTCAAAAACAGCAGGTTGAGGAAATTTCCGAGTGTATATCGGACGTTTCGGGTTGGTATCGAGCCCCTCCTGTGAGAGTCTTGCGCGCCCTTGGCGGTCGGGAACTACCGGCCGAAACCGCACTCTAAACGGCCCATCGCCGAGTGCGAGCCCCCGGAGAGCTGGATGACCCGACTGTTGCTGCTACTGCTGTGCCTCGTGGCCTTGACGCCACTGCCGGCGGCCGCGCGTCTGACGGCCCAGCCGGAAAACTGGGAGCAGGAAAGCAGCGACGCCCGTGACCTCGCCAGCATTCGCTCCGGTGGCACCCTCCGGGTCCTGGTCAATCAGAGCCGCAACAGTTCCGGTGAAATCAAGGGCGAGCCCATCGGCGTCGAGTACCGCCGTCTGCGCGCCTTCGAGCAGTACCTCAATGACAGCGCCCCAGGGCGCAAGCCGCTCACTGTCAAATTCATTCCCAAGGCCAAGGATCAATTGCTCGGCGCGCTACAGCGCGGCGAAGGCGACCTGGTCGCGCCTGGGGAAGTCCTGCTGGCCCGTGATGGCCAGAACGTCAGCCCCAGTCTGCCGTGGAAAACCAACGTGCCGCTGGTGCTGGTGACAAAGCAGGGCAACCGCAAGTTCGTCCGCCTGGAGCAGTTGGCCGGTCGCACCATCACCCTGCCGGCTGGCAGCGCTGCCGGCGAGGCCGTGCGCAAGGTCAACGAGCGCCTGGCGCAGAAGCGCTTGGCGCCGCTGGTGCTGGAGTGGACCGATTCCTCCCTGGCCGTGGAAGACGTGCTGGAGATGGTCCAGGCCGGCATCTTCAATTACACCGTGGTCGAGCAGCCCATCGCCGAGCGCTGGAGCAAGGTCTTCACCAAGCTGCGTGTCGACCGCCATCTGGTGCTGGACAACAGCGAGCCGATGGCCTGGTACGTGCGCCGCGATGCTCCGATGCTGCGCGCCAGCGTCAACCGCTTCCTCAAGGACTACCGCGCCCCAGCGGACCAGGACGTGGCCTTCCAGCGCCTCTACCGCCGCGCCTACCAGGTGCGCAACCCGCTGGTGGTGACCGACCGCAAGCGCCTGGAAGCGGTGCGCCCGACCCTGCAGCGCTATGCCGAGCAGAGCAAGGTCGACTGGCTGGCCCTGGCCGCCGTGGCCTTCAAGGAATCCAATCTCGATGCCAGCGCGCGCGGCGCTGGCGGCGCCACCGGGCTGATGCAGATCACCCCGGCGGCGGCCCGCTCCGTGGGCGTGAGTACCGTGCACCAGAAGGAGAGCAACGTGCAGGCCGCCAGCCGTTACATGGCCATGCTGCGCAAGCGCTTCTTCTCCAGCCCGCGCATCAACGAACGTGACCGCATGGCCTTCGTTCTAGCTGCCTACAATGCCGGTCCCGAGCGGGTGCAAAGCCTGCGCGCGGAGGCCAAGCGCCAGGGCCTGAACCCCAATCAATGGTTCTTCCAGGTCGAGCGCGTGGCGGCCGAGCAGTTGGGTATGGGCGTGGTGAACTATGTCAGCAGCGTCAACAAGTACTATCTTGCATATCAGCGGGAACGTGATGGCCTCGAGCCACGTGAAAGCGTGGCGGCAATCAAGAAGTAATCTGTTTATTCGATAGTTATTAGCGCCAATTTGCGCTTTTTATATCGGAAAAACTGGATATATTGGTCGCCAAGCAACCACGGTTGTCACCTACTTCCTACGCAGCCCCGCTCTTCGACGAGCCTCCCACAAGGACGCATCATGAACTCGCTGATCAAATCCATCCTGACCACCAACGCTGGCGCCGGCATCGCGGTCCTTCGCATCACCACCGGCCTGACCTTCATGGCCCACGGCTCGCAGAAACTCTTCGGCGCCTTTGGTGGCCCAGGCCTGCAAGGCATGGCGGGCTGGCTGGAATCCCTCGGCGTGACCCCGGGCTACCTGATGGCTGCCCTGGCCGGCAGCGCCGAGTTCTTCGGCGGCCTGGCCCTGGTCCTCGGCCTGCTGGTGCGTCTGGCGAGCATTCCGTTGATCGTTGCCATGCTGGTCGCCGTGTTCAGCGTGCACCTGGCCAACGGCTTCTTCATCACCGAGAACGGCTTCGAATACGCTTTCACCCTGATCATGATCAGCGTTGCGCTGCTGATCAGCGGCGCCGGTCCGTTCTCCCTGGACCGCAAACTGTCCAGCTGATCGCCCAGGCCAGAACGAAAACACAGAAGTGAAAAGGGCGGGCACCTCAGGTGCCCGCCCTTTTTTGTTTGCCGCGAGAATCAGTGGAGCCCGATTCAGTGGAGGAGATATTGCACCCCACCGTTGATCAGGCCGCCGCCCACCAGCAGGAAGACGAACAGCCCGGCGCCCAGCAGCAGCGGTTTCGGGCCTTCCTTGCGCAGGTCGCCCAGGCGGGTGGCCAGGCCCAGGGCGGCCATTGCCATGCCCAGCATCACGTCGTCCAGCTGCTGCAGCGGTGCCAACCAGCTTTCTGGCACCCAGCCCAGCGAGCGCAGGCCGGTCACCAGCACGAAGGCCACGGCGAAGCCGGGAATGTGCAGCTTGCGGCGCGTACCTGGCTCGGCGGTTTCGGTGCTGCCGAAGCGGCCGAGAATCAGCAGGGCTGGTGCCAGCAGCAGGACGCGCAGCATCTTGCTGATCAGCGCCGCATCGGCGGCGGCCGGGTCCATGGCGCGGCCGGCGGCAACCACCTGGGCGACTTCGTGGATGGTCGAGCCGGTGAAGATGCCGAATGCCTGCTCGCTGCCGAACAGGTTGGGCAGTGCGGCATAGATCAACGGGTGCAGCAGCATCGCCAGCGTACCGAACAGCACCACGGTGGCTACGGCGACAGCAGTGTGCTCGGCCCGTGCCTTGAGCACCGGGCTGCTCGCCATTACGGCCGCCGCGCCGCAGATGGCGCTGCCGGCGCCAATCAGCAGGGCGCTTTCGCGCGGTAGCTTGAGCCAGTGAACACCGATCCACCAGGCCACGGTCAGGGTGCTGGTGACCATCAGCACGTCGATGATCAGGGCGGCCGGGCCGAGCGCGGCGATGTCCTGGAAGGTCAGGCGCAGGCCGTACAGCACGACGCCCAGGCGCAGCAGTTGCTGGCGCGACAGGTCGATGCCGGGACGGATGCTGCCGAACCGGGCCAGGCCCAGGTTGCCGGCCAGCAGGCCGATCAGGATCGCCAGGGTCAGGCTGCCGAGCCCCAGGTGCTGCAGCGCGGGGATTTCCATGAGCTGGCGGGCGCCGAAGGCGATGGCCAGGCAGAGCAGGGCGCCGGGGACGTAATAGGGCAGGCGGCGAAGGGCGTTCATTGCAGGCTCCTTGTGTAAGGTGCAGCCATGGTGCCGTGGGCTCGCTTAGTGTAAAAACGGATTGTTCTTATTAGGTTGACCGGTTTTATCGATATGGGCCCGCGCATCACCCTTCGCCAGTTGGCGACCTTCACTGCTATCGCCGAGCTGGGCAACGTGACCCAGGCGGCGGTGCGCATCGCGCTTTCGCAGTCTGCCGCCAGCCAGGCGCTGCAGGAATTGGAGCGCGCGCTCGGCACGCGCCTGTTCGACCGTAGCGGCAAGCGCCTGGCGCTGAACGACAACGGCCGCGCCTTCTATCCCAGGGCCAGTGCGCTGCTGGCGCAGAGCGCCGAGCTGGAGAGCCTGTTCGAGTCGGCGCCGGTACAGCTGAGTCTGGGCGCCAGCCGTAGCATCGGCGGCTATCTGCTGCCGCAGGTGATGTCCGGCTTTCTCGGCGAGCTGCCCGAGAGCCGCCTGGAGCTGCAGGTGGCCAACAGCGGCGGCGTGATCGAGGCGCTGGCCGAGTTCAGGCTGGACGTAGCCTTCATCGAGGCGCCGATCCAGCACCCGCAAATTCAGCTCACGCCCTGGATGGCGGATGAACTGCTGCTGGTGGTGGCACCGCATCACCCCTTGGCGCTGGCTGAGCGCATCACGCTAAAAGACCTCGCGGCGGCTCGCTGGGTGCTGCGCGAGGCGGGGTCGGGCACGCGGGTGACTTTTGAACAACAGGTATTGCCGCACCTGGGGAGCGTCAACGCGCCTTTGGAAGTGAGCAATGCCGAGGCGATCAAGTACCTGGTCGGCAGCGGCTTCGGCCTTGGCTGCCTGTCACAACGAGTGGTGCAGGCGGAGCTGGATCGTGGCGAACTGGTGCGCCTGCACAACCCGCTGGGGCCGCTGCGGCGCACCTTCTTCCGCGCGCTGCATATCGACAAGTACCCCACGACGGGCCTGCGCCGATTCCTCGATTACGCCCAGGGCTGGGCGGCGCGCTCAGGCGCTCTCTAGCGGCCATTCGCCAATGGCGCGGTAGCGCACGCCGGTGGGGCTGTTTTCCGAGCTGAACAGCGTCACGGCCTGGGCTGGCAGGGGGAAGCAGACAGTGGTGGCCGGTGTGTGGTGAGCGTGGCGGGCGAGGGTGATGTGGGGGTGGAACGGGCGAGCCTCGACCTCGAATCCGCCAGCCCGCAGTGCCTCGAGCAGGGCTTGCACCAGTTCATGCAGGGCGGTCGGCACGCTGCTGGGTGCCAGGTGCAGGATGCCGTTGTTCCAGCGCGCAAGATGGTCCAATTCCAGGCTGAAGCCCTGGCGTGGCAGGCGTTCGCCGATAGCGCGCAGCTCTGCCTTGCGGCCGCGTGGCACCGAGCCGAGGAAGGCCAGGGTCAGGTGCAGGTTGGCCTGGGCGACGGGCTGGCCGTCATGGTGCAGGCCATCGCGCCAGGCACAGATCCGCGCCGCCAGTTCCGGCGGGCAGGGCAGGGCGAAGAATAGCCGCAGGGGTGGGGTGGTCATCGACTGAAGTCTCCTTGACAGCTTTGCCGGGGCTTCTCTAGGATGCCGCACAGCGCCGATTTAAGTAGCAACTTGCGGGGCGCGGATGCAGCGATGGCTGACATCGAAATACCGCTAAAGCGCTGGTTCGGTGTGCCTCTCGCCGCGTCCAGCAGGACCCCTGAGGCGGAGACGTGACACCATGACCTGTCCCAACCCGCATGTGCGCCTGGCCCCGATCACCACGGGTCTGGTACGCCGCAATCCGAAGATTCTCCTGGGCGGCAATCACCAGCCCACCCTCGTCCGTTACCTCGATGGCTGGCCCAAGCGCTGGAACGGCTCGCGTACCTTCCTGATCCAGTTCGCCGAAACCTTTGCCGATCTCGCGCGTTTTCCGTCCGATAGCTTCGACTTCGCGGTGGTCCAGTCGCCGGTGGCCGAGCAACTGGAGTCCGCTGTTCACGAGCTGACCCGTGTTGCCCGGCAGGGGCTGATTACTCGCCGTCCGCTGCCGCTTTGATCTTGTAGGAGCGAGCTTGCTCGCTAACGCTTTTTACCGGCAGCACCAACGCTGAGACGGGGTCGCGAGCAAGCTCGCTCCTACAGGGACAGGCTTTCAGGGATACTCGATTTCCACCACGAACCACAGCTTCTCGCCGGACGGGCTGCGCACCATCACCTCGGCGTCCAGTTCCTTGCCCACCAGGGCGCGAGCCAGGGGCGAGTCGATGCTGATGTGGTTGTTGCGCAGGTCCAGTTCGTCGGGGCCGACGATGCGGTAGCGGGCCTGCTCACCGTCCTCGTCTTCCAGGGTGACCCAGGCGCCGAAGTAGACCTTGTTCGGATCGGCCGGGCGCTCGCTGACCACCTTGCAGTTTTCCAGGCGCTTGCGCAGGAAGCGCACGCGGCTGTCGATCTCGCGCAGCATCTTCTTGCCGTAGGTGTATTCGGCGTTCTCCGAGCGGTCGCCTTGTGCGGCAGCCTCGCTGACCGACTGGGTCACCTGTGGCCGGCGCACGTTCCACAGTTCATGCAGCTCGGCGCGCAGGCGCGCTTCGCCTTCGGGAGTGATCAGCGGGGTACCGGCGGGGCGGGGCGGACGATAGCGGCTCATGGCATCCAGTGCGGCGAGAGTGATCGGGGCAGTCTACCCGATCAGCTCTCGCGCAGCAGGCGCAACGGACTCACGTTGAGTGCGCGGCGGGTGCCCAGTAAGCCGGCTCCGCCCACTAGCAGCGCACCCAGGACCGGCAGTACCAGCAACCAGAGGTGCGGGCTCCAGGGCAGGTCGAACACCAGCCGGTAGAGCAGGTAGCTGATCAGCTCGCAGCCCAGCGCCGCCAGCAGGCCGCTGACCGCGCCGAGCAGGGCGAATTCGCTGCGCCGCGTGCGCATCAGCAGGCCGCGTTCGGCGCCCAGTGCGCGCAGCAGTGCGCCCTGGCGCAGGCGTTCATCGAGGGTCGCCTGCAGGCCGGCGAACAACACCACGAAGCCGGCGGCGAGGACGAACACCAGCACGTATTCCACGGCGAGCGTCACTTGGTCGAGGATGCTGCGCAGTTGCGCCAGCAGCGCGTCCACCGGCAGCAGGGTGACGGTGGGGTAGGCGCGGGCCAGTTCGATCAGCTGGCGCTCCTGGCTGGCCGGCAGGTAGAAGCTGGTCAGGTAGGTCACCGGCAGGTCGGTCAGGGTGCCGGGCTCGAAGACCATGAAGAAGTTGGGCTGGAAGTTGTCCCACTTCACCGAGCGCAGGCTGCGGATCTGTGCCTCGCGGGTCTGCCCGGCGACGGTGAAGCTCAGGTGGTCGCCGACCTTCAGGCCGAGGTTGCCGGCGAGCTTCTCTTCGACCGAGACGCCCGGCAGCTCGCTCTTCTCGCCGGCCTTCCACCAGTCGCCAGCGACTATCTGGTTGCCTGCAGGCAGGCGCTCCGACCAGGTCAGGCCGAGGTCGCGGTGCAAGGCGCGCTCGCTGCGGACGTCCTCCTTCAATGTCTGGACGGGCTTGCCGTTCACTGCCACCAGCCGGCCCGGCACCATCGGGTAGAGGTCTTCGGCGTTGGGCGACAGTGCCTTCACCCGCTGCTCGAAACCGTCTTTCTCGGCCGGCAGGATGTTCAGCGCGAAGTGATTCGGTGCGTTGGGTGGCAGTTGTGAATGCCAGGTGTCCAGCAGTTCGCCGCGCAGCAGCGCGATCAGCGCCATGGCCAGGAGGATCAGGCCGAAGGCGAGGCTCTGCCCGGCGGCGGCCAGCGGGTAGCGCAGCAGCTGGCCCAGGCCCAGTCGCCACGGCAGGCTGGCGCCCTGGAGCGCACGACGCAGCCCGCGCAAGGCCAGCAGCAGGATGAAGCCGAGGATCACTGCGGCGATGGCGCCGCCGCCGAGCAGGGCGAGGGTGAGTTTCAGGTCCAGGCTCAGCCGCCACATGATCAGGCCCAGGGCAAGCAGGGCGCAGCCGTAGGCGGCCCAGGTGCGCATCGGTACGGGCAGCAGGTCGCTGCGCAGCACTCTCAGTGGTGGCACGCGGCCGAGGGCGGCCAGCGGCGGCAGGGCGAAGCCGGCCAGCGCTACCAAGCCGGTTGCCATGCCGGCGAGCGCCGGGACGATCCCGGCTTCGGGGATTTCCGGTGGCAGCAGGTTGCCCAGCAGGTGCATCAGGCCGAGCTGTGCGAGCCAGCCGAGGAAGGCGCCGCAGACGCTGGCGACCAGCCCCAGCACGAACAGTTGGCTGCCATATAGCAGCAGGGCTTCGCGGCGCGACAGGCCGAGACAGCGCAGCAGTGCGCTGGCATCGAAGCGGCGGGTGGCGAAGCGGTTGGCCGACAGCGCCACGGCCACGCCGGCGAGCAGCACCGCGGCAAGGCTGGCGAGGTTCAGGTAACGTTCGGCGCGGCCCAGGGCATCGCCGATCTGCCGGTTGCCGTGGTGGGCGTCCTGCAGTTCCTGGTTGGCGGCAAGGTTGCCCTGGGTGGCCTGGCGATAGGTTTGCAGTGCGTCGTGCGCGCCACCCCAGAGGTCGCGATAACGCACCCGGCTGCCGGGCTGCACCACGCCGGTGGCGTCCAGGTCCTGCAGGCTCATCATCACGCGCGGGGTGAGGCTGTAGAAGTCGCCGGCACGGTCTGGTTCATAGGTCAGTACACGGGCGATGCGCAGGGACTTGCGGCCGATGTCGACGCTGTCGCCGATCTTCAGGTCGAGGCTCGCCAGCAGGCGCGACTCGACCCAGATATCGCCCGGCGCCGGGCGGCCGCCTTCGACTTCCGGCTGAAGTGGTGCCGGCGCGCTCTTCAGTTCGCCGCGCAGGGGGTAGCTCTCGCCCACGGCCTTCACGCTGCTCAGCTGGATGCCGTTATCGGTGGCTACCACGCTGGAGAACTCCACGCTCTGTGCGTGTTGCAGGCCGAGCTTGAGGCCGCTGTCGATCTGTTGCTGTTGCGCCGGCTGGGTACCGGTGAGCACCAGGTCCGCGCCGAGGAATTCGGCAGCACGCACCAGCATGGCGCCGTTCAGGCGCGCGCTGAAATAGCCGATGGCGGAGCTGGCTGCCACTGCCACCAGCAGGGCGAAGAACAGCACGCGCAGTTCGCCGCTGCGGCCTTCGCGCCAGAGCTGGCGCAGGGACAGACGGAACAGGTTGGGCAGCGACAGTGGTTTCATCGGCTCTCGTCCGTCAGGGTTCGACGTGGTCGATCAGGTGGCCGCTTTCCAGGCGGATATGGCGCTGGCAGCGGTGGGCGAGGCGCTCGTCATGGGTCACCAGGATCAGCGTGGTGCCGCGTTCGCGGTTCAGCTCGAAGAGCAGGTCGCTGATGCGCTCGCCGGTGTGGGTGTCGAGGTTGCCGGTGGGCTCGTCGGCGAACAGTACATCCGGTTCGGCGGCAAAAGCGCGGGCGATGGCGACGCGCTGCTGTTCGCCCCCGGAGAGCTGGCGCGGGTAGTGGGTCAGGCGCTGGCCGAGGCCAACCCGTTCAAGCAGTTCACGAGCGCGTTCGCCAGCGTCTTTCCGGCCATCCAGTTCAAGCGGCAGCATGACGTTCTCTAGCGCGTTGAGGCTGTCGAGCAACTGGAACGACTGGAAGACGAAGCCTACGTGGGCGGCGCGCACTCGTGCACGCTGGTCCTCATCGAGGCTGCCGAGGGCGTGGCCGAGTAAAACGATCTCGCCGCCGCTGGGCAGGTCCAGCCCGGCGAGCAGGCCGAGGAGGGTGGATTTGCCCGAGCCGGAGCTGCCGACGATGGCGAGGCTGTCACCGCGGGCGAGGTCGAGGGAGAGGTCGTGGAGGATGGTCAGCTTGCCTTCCGCGCTGGAAACAACCTTGCTAAGGTTCCGCGCGGTGAGAATGCTTTCGCTCATGGAGAATCCGATGCGTGCATGGCTAATGGGCGGCTGCCTGGCGTTGCTTCTGATCACGCAGCAGGCCGCGGCGCAGACGCTGTTGGTCGTCGGCGATAGTATCAGCGCCGGTTTGGGGCTGGATACCAGCCAGGGTTGGGTCAGCCTGCTGGACAAACGTCTGAAGGAGCAGGGTTTCGACTACCAGGTGGTCAATGCGTCGATCTCCGGCGACACCAGCGCAGGTGGCCTCGCGCGCCTGCCTGTGCTGCTTTCGGAGCAGAAGCCGAAGCTGGTGGTGATCGAGTTGGGTGGCAACGACGGTCTGCGCGGAATGGCGCCGGCACAATTGCAACAGAATCTTAACGGTATGGTTCAGCAGTCGCAGAAGGTGGGGGCCAAGGTCGTTCTGCTGGGGATGCGCCTGCCGCCCAACTATGGGCAGCGCTACACCGATGCTTTCGCCAAGGTCTTCGATACCGTGGCAAGCGAGCAGCAGATTCCACTGGTGCCGTTCTTCCTCGAAGGGGTAGGGGGTGTACCGGACATGATGCAGGCCGACGGGATCCACCCGGCGGTGGCTGCTCAACCCAAACTGCTCGACAACGTGTGGCCGACGCTCAAGCCTCTGCTGTGATCAATCGCTGCTTTGATAAACCCCGGAATCGAGGCTTCCCCGCGCACGGCCTTTCGGCTATGTTTGCGCACCCTTCTGGAACCCCCTATGTCGCGCCCCGCCTGGACCCTGTTCGCCTACCAACTGATCGAGCCCGATGAGCAGCTGGACCTGTTCGCCTGCCGCGAGATCCGGGTGCACCTGGTCGCGCGCCAGTTGGAGTTGGGGACTCCGGCGGACCGCACGTTGTGCGGCAGCCTGCTGCCAGCGCAGCCCCTGTGGCGCGGAGCTGAGCGGCCGCTGCTGCGTGATAGGCGCATCTGTGCGGCCTGCCTGAAACAACTGGAAGAGGAAAAGCGCGGCGCGCGCAGTTCCTGGCTCGTCTGATATCTCCCGTTGACGGGGCTTGCGGTGGTAAACTGATCACCCTTTGCTCATTGCTCACGTCAAGGATCCTCGGATGTTGTCGCGCGTCATTGCCGCCTGCTCGCTGTCCCTCGCCGCGCTGCTCTCGGCCGGCCCCGTTTCCGCCATTGAATTGCCACTGCCGGCACCGGGCGACGATATCGTCGGCCAGGTCCAGGTAATCAAGGCCAAGTACGAAGACACCTTCGCCGATCTGGGCGAGAAATACGGCCTCGGCTACTCCGAGATGATCGCCGCCAACCCGGGTGTCGATGCCTGGCTGCCGGGTGTGGGCACCGAGGTCATCATTCCGACCCGCTTCGTCTTGCCGGCGGGGCCGCGCGAAGGCGTGGTGATCAACCTCGCCGAATACCGCCTCTACTATTTCCCCAAGGGCAAGGATGTGGTTTATACCTACGCCCTGGGTATCGGTCGTGAAGGTTGGGGCTCCCCGGTCGGCAGCACCAGCGTGATTGCCAAGACCAAGGACCCGGCCTGGTACCCGCCGGCGTCGATCCGTGCCGAGCACGCCGCCGATGGCGACCCGCTGCCATCCGTGGTTCCGCCGGGTCCGGACAACCCGCTGGGCCCGTACAAGATGAGCCTGGGCTTCCACGGCTACCTGATCCACGGTTCGAACAAGAAGTTCGGTATCGGCACCCGCACCAGTCATGGTTGCTTCCGCATGTACAACTCGGATGTGACCCAGCTGTTCTCGATGATTCCGGTGGGCACCAAGGTGCGCATCATCAACGAGCCGTACAAGTTCGGTCGCAGTGAGGGCAAGATCTACCTTGAGGCCCATGCGCCAATCGATGACAACGGCGATCCGTCGGTCGTCGACAAGCACACTGCGGTGATCAATGCCCTGCTCAAGCGCGAAGACATTGCCAGCCAGATGCAGATGGACTGGAATGTGGTGCGTGAAGTGGTAGCCGCCGAAGACGGCCTGCCGGTGGCCATTGCCCAGCCGCAGCAAGTGCAGCAGGGTGGTTCGGTTGCCGCGACTGTTGATCAGGACGCCATGCCGCTGCAGTAACTAGCAGCGCGCAATCAAGGAGCCCGCTGGCCGTGACTGGTCGAGCGGGCTTTTTGTTGCCGGCCTGCTTTGCTGTGGAGACAAACTGCGGGCATAAAAAAACCGACCCCGAAGGGTCGGCTTTTTCTAACAGATCCGAAGATCTATTACTTGCGGCTGGCTTTGTCCAGCATACGCAGGGCGCGCTCGTTAGCCTCGTCAGCGGTCTGCTGGGCTTTCTGAGCGGCGGCCAGAGCTTCGTCAGCCTTGCGATAAGCTTCATCGGCACGGGCTTGAGCGCGAGCAGCGGCGTCTTCAGTAGCGGTCAGACGTGCTTCGGTTTCTTTCGAGTGGCTGCTGCAACCGGTGGCCAGAACAGCAGCCAGAGCCAGAGCAGAGAATTTCAGAACGTTGTTCATCGTGTTCCCCTTAAGGTGGACATTTCCATTAAAAGCAATCTCCCATGACTGGGAAATTAGCCGGACTACATAGTACCCATTACTTGTAGTAAGTAAACTGACCAAGCGCAAGTACGGCACTTTTTTTTCATGTAAGGCTGCTCTTCGCAGTTATGCGAGGCCGATTTGGGCAAAAACTGTCCAATCTGGCAAAGGAGTGTTTCCAGAGGGTGTCAGGAAGGGACTGAGATAGGCTTCCGGCCCGCGGAACCAAGCTGTCAGATGACTGTCGTCAATGGTCGAACAACTGTTTAATCGCCGTTGCGCATTTGTCCAACTGACAACTTGCAACAAGGCCGCAACGAGTGAAGAAAGTGTGAAGCGGAAAACGAAAAAGCCCGGCTAATTGCTTAGCCGGGCTTTTTCATGAATCTGGCGGTGAGGGAGGGATTCGAACCCTC
Source organism: Pseudomonas sp. (assembly GCF_002796985.1). GTDB lineage: Bacteria > Pseudomonadota > Gammaproteobacteria > Pseudomonadales > Pseudomonadaceae > Pseudomonas. The sequence goes on from NZ_PEKX01000007.1 coordinate 1,224,018, forward strand.
GATACGATTTCTCGTATACACACTTTCCAGGCGTGCTCCTTCAACCGCTCGGACACCTCACCAGATTTCTCGACAGCGCTGTGTCTGTCGAGGCGCGCACTTTACTCAAAGGCTTCCGGGTTGGCAAATGTTTTTTTAAAATTTTTCCCAACGGATTCATCGGCTTAAGGAGCAAAGGCGGATCGCGGGTACACTGGCGCCTTCTGAAACACGCTCTGGTACGTAGGAAAGCGCATGGCCAGCTGGGACATCTTCTGCAGCGTAGTCGACAACTATGGCGATATTGGCGTCACCTGGCGGCTGGCCCGCCAACTGGCCGCAGAGCATCGGCAGCAGGTGAGGCTATGGGTCGACGACCTGGCGGCTTTCGTGCGCATCTGCCCGGCAGCCGATGGCGCGGCTGCGTCGCAGCGGCAATCGGGTGTGGAAGTTTGCCTGTGGCCCAAGCCCTGGCAGGACACTCCCGCAGCGGACGTGGTGATCGAAGCCTTCGCCTGTGAGATGCCGGCCGCCTATATAGAAGCGATGACGCGGCGCCAGACACCTTCCCTTTGGCTGAACCTGGAATACCTCAGCGCCGAGTCCTGGGTGGAATCCTGCCATGGGCTGCCGTCGATGCAGGTCAGCGGCTTGCAGAAGTACTTCTATTTCCCCGGTTTCACTCCGGCGACAGGGGGGCTGCTGCGCGAGAGCGATCTGCTTGCCCGGCGTGACGCCTTCCAGGCCGATCCAGCGCTCAGCCTAGGCTTCCTGGAAAGCCTGGGCGTGCACCCGCAGGCCCATGAGCGGCGCATCTCGTTGTTCGCCTATGAAAATGCCGCGCTGGGCAGTTGGCTGGATGCGCTGGCCGCGAGCGCCACCGCAACCCTGCTGCTGGTGCCCGAGGGGAGGGTGCTTGCCGACGTCGAGCGCTGGGCGGGAAGAGCGCTGAGCGTCGGCGAGCAGTACCCGCGCGATGCCCTGCGGGTGCAGGTGCTGCCGTTCGTACGTCAGGAAGACTACGACCGGCTGCTTTGGAGTTGCGACTTCAACGCGGTGCGTGGCGAGGATTCGTTCGTGCGCGCACAGTGGGCGGGGCGGCCGTTCGTGTGGCACATCTATCAGCAGGACGAGAGCGTTCACCTGGAGAAGCTGGAGGCATTCCTGGCTCGGTTCGGTGCGGGAATGGACGACTCGCTGCGGGAGGCACTGGGCGAATTCTGGCAAGCCTGGAACGGCCAGGGTGACGTGGGGGCAACATGGCGAAAGTTGGAAAACCGGCTGCCCGAATGGGCTGGGTGGATTGGCAATTGGCAGCGACGTCTGAGCGAACAAACCGATCTTGCTGCGGGGCTGGTGCGTTTTTATACAAATTGGCTATGATATGGCCCCTGATTTTTGTCTCCAATCCAATCGGATAATCGTATGAAAACCGCACAAGAGTTCCGCGCTGGCCAGGTTGCCAACATCAATGGCACCCCCTGGGTGATCCAGAAAGCCGAGTTCAACAAATCCGGCCGTAACTCTGCGGTCGTCAAGATGAAGCTGAAGAACCTGCTGACCGGCGCTGGCACCGAGACCGTGTTCAAGGCCGACGACAAGCTGGAGCCGATCATCCTCGATCGCAAGGAAGTGACCTACTCCTACTTCGCGGACCCGCTGTATGTCTTCATGGACACCGAGTTCAACCAGTACGAGATCGAAAAGGCTGACCTGGAAGGCGTGCTGACCTTCATCGAAGACGGCATGAGCGACGTCTGCGAAGCGGTCTTCTACAACGAGAAAGTCATCTCCGTAGAACTGCCGACCACCATCGTTCGCGAAATCGTCTACACCGAGCCGTCCGTTCGTGGCGACACCTCCGGCAAGGTGATGAAGACCGCTCGCCTGAAGAACGGTGCTGAAGTCCAGGTTTCCGCTTTCTGCGAAATCGGCGACTCGATCGAGATCGATACCCGCACTGGCGAGTACAAGTCCCGCGTCAAGGCCTGAGCCTGACCCGAGACACAAAAAGCCCGGCAGATGCCGGGCTTTTTCGTTTCTGGCGTTTTGGTTGGCCAGAGGGCAATCAGACGCTGACGTTCAGGCGCACGTCGATGTTGCCGCGGGTGGCGTTCGAGTAGGGGCAGACCTGGTGGGCCTTGGCGACCAACTCTTCGGCCTCGGCCTGGTCCAGGCCCGGCAGGTTGATGTTCAGCTCTACTTCCAGGCCGAAGCCGCCGGGGATCTGGCCGATGCCGACCTTGCCGGTAATCGAGGCGTCCGCCGGGATCTGCTTCTTGCTCTGGCTGGCGACGAACTTGATGGCGCCGATGAAGCAGGCCGAGTAGCCGGCGGCGAACAGTTGCTCCGGGTTGGTGGCTTCGCCGCCCGCACCGCCCAGTTCACGCGGGGTGCTCAGTTTCAGGTCGAGGATGCCATCCGAGGAAACGGCGCGGCCATCACGGCCTCCGGTGGCGGTAGCGGTGGCGGTGTAGAGGGCTTTGATGGTTTGCATGGTGGTCTCCGATTCGCTGTCAGGTGTGTCTGGTTGGAAATGTCTTGCTGCTTAAAGTCTTGTGCGCTAAGCAGTTCGTGAGATGAAAGTTAGTTCGATTTAATTTTGTGCGCAAGATAATTATTGGAAGATTTCTGACTAAAGAACCTGCAGCCTTGGCATAAGCCCCGGATTACGGGGCTTGCAGATGTCCGCGCAGGTCCACGAGCTCCTCCTGGAGGCGCTTCAGACTGTCCAACGTTAGACCGCTGCTGGCCAGGATGCAGGCCGGAATACTCTCCGCCTGTCGGCGCAATTCGCGGCCCTTGTCGGTCAGGCGCAACTGCACCACGCGTTCGTCCGCCTGGCTGCGGGTGCGGGTGATCAGGCCCTCGGCCTCCAGACGCTTGAGCAGCGGCGTGAGGGAGCCGGGGTCGGTGAGCATGCGCGAGCTGATCTCGCCCACGGTGATACCGTCTTCTTCCCACAGCACCAGCATGGCGATGTATTGCGGGTAGGTGAGGCCCAACTCCTGCAGCAGGGGCTTGTAGACCTTGGTCATCTGCAGGGAGGTGGAGTAGAGGGCGAAGCACAGCTGGTTATCGAGCTTGAGTGCTTTGCAGGTCGGATCGGACTGGGTCATGACGTGCTCCCGGATGGCGCTCGCAGCGAGTAGGTGATTACGCCTTAATTTAGCGCGGCGGTTAATTCTTGGACAGCGCTTCCGCCAGCGCGGCATCCCAGGGCGGTGGGAAGCCGAAACGCTCCAGCAGGAAGGCCAGCAGCCGTTCGCTGCGCGGGTGTGTGCCGCGCTCTAGGCGCAATGCGTGGACCACGCCGGGCTCAGGCTCTGGAAGGCCGCTCTCGCAGAACATCGGTAGCAGTTCGCCGCTGATCAGGTATTCGCTGCACAGCCAGGTCGGCAGGTGGGCCAGTCCAATTCCTTGCAGCGCGCCTTCCACCAGCGTTTCCGCATTGTTGGCGGTCATGCGCAGCCGGCGCGGCCGCAGGTGCTGCAGCTTGCCGTCGATGAGGAAGCGCCACGCCAGCGGCGGCGCCAGGCCCTCCCAGTCGAGACCGATATGTTCCGGCAACTCCAGGGGCGATGTAGGTCTGCCGTGCTGCTCCAAATAAGCGGGGCTGGCGCAGACGATCCGCCGCATGGGCGCCAGGCGGGTGGCTACCAGGCGGCTGTCGGGCAGGGTGCCGATGCGCAGGACCAGGTCGACCTGGCCGAGGTTTTCCCCGCGGGTGTCGGTGAAGCTGTCGATCAGCCGCAGTTGCACGTCCAGGCCGGGGTTGGCAGTGAGGAAGTCCGCCAGCGCCGGGGCCAGGTGGCGGCGGCCGAAAGGCACGGGAGCGTCGATGCGGATCAGGCCTTCCGGTGCAGTACTCAGGGATACCGCTTCCGCTCGTGCCTGGCGTAGTTCGCTGACGATCCGCCTTGCCCGCTCGGCGAACGCCAGGCCCGCCGGTGTGGCGCGCACGCTGTGGGTGCTTCGCACCAGCAGGGTCGAGCCCAATCCCTGTTCCAGCGTGTCCATGCGTCGCGCCACCGCCGAGGGTGTGAGCTGGCGCAGGCGGGCGGCGGCGGAGAAGCTGCCGTTGTCGAGCACGTCCAGGTAGAGGTCGAGCTGCTCTTCGAGGCTGGAAGGGTTCATGGCGCGTCAAGGCTGTGCAGAAATGGCAAAACCATTGTGCTGCGCTTTGCGTTTCCCATCCAGCCGAGTTTTTCTAGCATGGATGCACTGTGGTGGAGGTGCGTCATGTGGGACCTGGTTTTGGACTTTCTGCTCGGCGTCGTGCTGGGCAGCCTCGGTGGGCTGTTCGGTATCGGTGGCGGGCTGCTGGCGATTCCGGCGCTGGGCGTGCTGTTCGGGCTGGATCAGCAATTGGCGCAGGGCACCGCGTTGGTGATGGTGGTGCCGAACGTGCTGCTGGCGATCTGGCGTTACCACCAGCGCAACCGCATCGACTTCGCCCAGGCCGGCGTGCTGGCGCTGACCGGTCTGGTCTGCGCGTTCTTCGCCTCCAGCATTGCGGTGAACCTGGATGCCCGCAGCATGCGTACAGCCTTCGTGGTCTTCCTCGTGCTGCTGGCGCTGTATCTGCTGGTGCGCCTGTTCCAGCGCGTGCCGCAGGGCGGCAGTACGCCTCGCTACGGCTTGCCGTGGATGGGCGTGCTGGGGCTGGGGGCTGGTTCTCTCGGCGGGCTGTTCGGCGTGGGTGGTGGTGTACTGGCGACGCCGGTGCTGACCTCGATTTTTGGATTGACCCAGGTGATCGCCCAGGGCCTCGCGCTGGCACTGGCGGCGCCCAGCACGGGCGTGGCGCTGGCGACCTATGCGCTGCACGGCCACGTGGACTGGCACATGGGCAGCGCGCTGGCGTTGGGCGGGCTGGTGAGCATTTCCTGGGGCGTGCGCCTGGCTCATGTGCTGCCGGAGCGCCAGCTGCGCATGGCTTTCAGCGCTTTCCTGATCGTCTGCGCGGCGCTGCTGGCGGTGCGTTGAGTCTTACGAACGGAACCCTTCGACGATGTACTCGGCCAGCTTGTCGGTCACCGGCGTCATCTTCTGCCCGCGCAGCAGCACGATGCTGGCGTTTGGCAGCACTGGCAGTCCCTCGTCCTCGCCGATGATGCGCAGGTTGCCGGTGAGCAGGCTGCGCAACTGGGCGGTCACCGCCAGCCCGGCGCTGGCCACCGCGAACAGGGCTGACAGGCTCGGGCTGCTGTAGGCGATGCGGTAGTCCACCTCCATTGCCTCAAGGGCATTGCAGGCCCAGGCGCGGCAGAAGCAGGCGCTGTTGAACATTGCCAGGGGCAGCGGGCGCTGGTCCTGCGGGCAGAAGCTCTCGGCGGCCATCCAGACGAAGGATTCCTGGCGCAGCAACTGGCCGATCTCGGTGCCTGGCTCACGGGTGACGATGGAGAGGTCCAGGTCGTTGCGCATCAGCAGCTGCGCGGACGAATCGCAGTGCACCTCTACCTGCACCAGCGGGTAAGCCTCGGCGAAGCGCGAGAGGATGCTGGGCAGGAAGCGCATCACGTAGTCGTCCGGCGTGCCGATCTTCACCGAGCCGACCATATGCGGCTGGCGGAAGGTGTTGAAGACCTCGCCCTGCAACCGCAGGATGCGCCGCGCATAGCCCAGCAGGATCTGCCCCTCCGGCGTCAGCCGCACCTGGCGGCCTTCGCGCTCGAACAGGCTGCGCTCGAGCACGTCTTCTTCCAGGCGTTTCATCTGCATGCTCACCGCCGACTGGGTGCGGTTGACCATCTCGGCCGCGCGGGTGAAACCGCCGTGGTCGGCGATGGCGACGAAGGTGCGCAGCAGTTCGCTGTCGATGCTGGGGAAGCTGCTCATTCATCAATCTCCGAGATGGGTCGCATAAGAATGATTCGTTGGATTGATCTTAGCGCGAGCCTGAAACTGCATCCAACCCCACAGGGAGGGAAGCATGATGAAAGGTCAACTCGGTTTCGTAGCAGCGTCCTACCATGTGCATAAAGTGCCGGCCGCGCCGTTGTGGAAGCGCGCCATGCAACGTGTCCTGCACTGGCACGAACTGGCCCGCCAGCGCCATGAGCTGGCATCGATGAGCGATGAGGCGCTCAAGGACATCGGCCTGAGTCGTGCCGATATCCAGCAGGAAGTCGAGCGCCCGTTCTGGATGGACTATGTCCGTCGTTGAACCCGCCGGGCGGCATGGACCCTCGTCGTGCCGCCCGCTCCTGCAAGTCTGATCAGGCCCATGACCCGCAAGATGACAAGGAAGCCCATGTCCACCCATTACCACCTCGCCCAGGTCAACATCGCCAAGGCCCGCGCCCCGCTGGGTCACCCGCTGATGAAGGGCTTTGTCGACCAGCTCGATTACATCAACGCCCTCGCCGAGCGCAGCCCAGGCTTCATCTGGCGCCTACAGACGGAGGAGGGCGACGCCACTGCCATCCGCGTCTTCGACGACCCGCTGATCATCGTCAACCTGTCGGTGTGGGAGTCGGTGGAGGCGCTCAAGGACTACGTCTATGCCGGCGAGCACCTGCAGGTGCTGCGCAGTAAGCGCGAGTGGATGGAGCGTCTGTCGTCGCCGAGCCTCGCGCTCTGGTGGCTGCCCGATGGTCAACTGCCCGATGTGACGATGGCCCGCGAGCGTCTGGAGCGTTTGCGACTGGAAGGCCCTTCGGCGGACGTGTTCACTTTCGCCCGGCCCTTCCCGATGCCCGAGCGACTGGGCGAACCCGCCTGATGCAGCCAGGCGCTGCGATTGGCGTTAGGCTCTAGGGCTTGCCCAGCCCTGGAGTCCACGATGCCGACCGTCGAATCCTTGTCCCTCAAGCAGGCCCGCCGCCTCGCCCTGGCGGCCCAGGGCTTTACCCTGCGCAAGCCCGGCGGTGAGGTGCAGCGCCGTCATGTGCGCAGCCTGCTGGAACGACTGGGCGTACTGCAGATCGACTCGGTGAACGCGCTGGTGCGCTCACACTACCTGCCCTTGTTCTCGCGCCTGGGCAACTACGCGCCGACCTTGCTGGAAGAGGCGGCCTGGAGCGGCGGGCGGCATCGTCGGCTGTTTGAATACTGGGGGCATGAAGCTTCTCTGCTGCCGCTGGAGCTTTATCCGCTGATGCGCTGGCGCATGCGCCGCGCGGCGGAAGGGCGTGGCATCTACCAACAATTGGCACGCTTCGGGCGTGAGCAGCAGCCGGTGATCCAACGGGTACTCAATGCCGTGCGCGAGCAGGGCGCGCTGGGTGCCGGCAGCCTGACTACCCGCGAAGAACGCGCCGGCCCCTGGTGGGACTGGAGCGACGAGAAGCACGCGCTGGAGTGGCTGTTCGCTGCGGGCGAGGTGACGGTCGCCGGGCGGCGCGGTTTCGAGCGTCTGTACGATTTGCCGGAGCGAGTCCTGCCCGCCGACCTGTTGCGGCAGCCCGAGCTGGATGAAGACGAGGCGCAGCGCCAGTTGCTGCTGCATTCGGCACAGGCGCTGGGCGTGGCTACCGAGAAGGACCTGCGCGATTACTTCCGCCTCGACCCTGCCGACAGCAAGGCGCGGCTGGCTGAGTTGCTGGAGGCCGGCGAGCTGTTGCCAGTGCAGGTCCAGGGCTGGCAGGCGCCGGCCTACTGCCTGGCGGACCCGGTGATTCCGCGCAAGGTGCGCGCCAGTGCCTTGCTCTCGCCCTTCGATTCTCTGGTCTGGGAGCGCGCCCGCACCGAGCGCCTGTTCGACTTCCGCTACCGCCTGGAGATCTACACGCCGCAGCACAAGCGGGTTTACGGCTACTACGTGCTGCCGTTCCTGTTCGACGAACACCTGGCCGCACGGGTTGATCTGCGCTCCGATCGCGCTTCCGGAAAGCTGGTGGTGCATGCCGTCCACGAGGAGGAAAAGGGGCTGGGCGAAGAGGGGCGCGTCGCGCTGGCGCAGCAACTGGGCGAGATGGCGAGCTGGCTGGGGTTGGAGCGGGTGGCGGTGAACTGCCGGCGGCCGTCCGGCTTGCGTTTGCAGGGCCTGTTGGCGCAGGCCTGAAAAGAAACGGGCCTCCGAAGAGGCCCGCCTGGGATCACTTGCCGCTGGCGATGCGCTGGCGGATGTGGTCCGCGCGCTGCTGCGAGCCGGGGTGGGAGTCGAACATGCTGCTTTCCTTGCCGCCGCTCAGCTTGGCCAGCTTGTCGAACGCGGTTGCGAGCCCTTCGAGCGGGATGTTGCGCTTCTTCAGCAGGTCGAAGGAGTAGTCGTCCGCGGCCGACTCCTGCGACTGGGAGAATTGCGCATTGACCAGGGCTTCGCCGATCTCGCCCAGTTGCGACTGCGACAGCGCGGCCACGGTGGCATTGCCCGAGGCGGCCACGGCGGAGCGTGCGGCAGCGGTTCCGTAGGCTGTCTGGGTGGCCTTCTTGATGTGGCCCAGGGCAACGTGGCCGATCTCGTGGCCGAGCACGCCTTCCACTTCGTTGTCGTTCATCAGGTCCATCAGGCCGGAATAAACGCGCACGCAGCCGTTGGCCATGGCGAAGGCATTGACGTCGTCGGTGAGGTAGACCTTGTAGCTGATCGAGGTGCCGGTAAGCGGGTTGCCCAGGGCCGCGGCGATCTTGTCCAGGCGCTGCGCGTAGGGGCTGGAGGCCGGCGCGATCTGCGCTTCGGCGTCCTGCTTGGCGCAGGCTTCGTCGGCGACCTGCTTGATCTCGGCGTCGCTCAGCGTGGCCGCCTTCATGGCCATCATACCGGACTGCACGAGGCTGTCGGTGTTCATGTTCTGGCAGCCGGAGAGGGTGGCGCTGGCGCCGATCAGCAGGGCGAGCAGGGAGCGGTGCAGTTGCATCGGAATCTTCCTTGGTTGACGGTTTTCCATGGCGCGGCGGCTGCCGCGCGGGGCGCCACCTTAGGCAGCCGCCCCGGCAGCGTCAATTGCGGGAAGTGGTTTTAGGACTGCTCTGAGGTCCGCGTCGGATTCAGCGACGGACCTGTTTCAGCGTTTCCGCGATCAGGAACGCCAGCTCCAGCGACTGATCGGCGTTCAGGCGCGGGTCGCAGTGGGTGTGGTAGCGGTCGCTCAGCCCATCCTCGGTGATCGGCCGGGCGCCGCCGATGCATTCGGTGACGTTCTGCCCGGTCATCTCGATGTGGATGCCGCCGGCGTAGCTGCCTTCGGCCTGGTGCACTTCGAAGAACTGCCGGACCTCGGTGAGGATGCGCGCGAAGTCGCGGGTCTTGTAGCCGCTGGAGGCCTTGATGGTATTGCCGTGCATGGGGTCGGAACTCCACAGCACCTGCTTGCCTTCGCGCTGCACGGTCTGGATCAGGCGCGGCAGGCCGTCGCCGACCTTGTCCGCGCCCATCCGCACGATGAGGTTGAGGCGGCCGGGGTCGTTGTCCGGGTTGAGCAGGTCGATCAGGCGGATCAGCTCTTCGCTGTCCATGCTGGGGCCGACCTTCACGCCGATGGGGTTGCCGACGCCGCGGAGCATTTCCACATGGGCGCCGTCGAGCTGGCGGGTGCGGTCGCCGATCCACAGCATGTGCGCCGAGCAGTCGTACCAGTCGCCGGTGAGGCTGTCGCGACGGATGAAGGCTTCCTCGTAGTTCAGCAGCAGCGCTTCGTGGGCGGTGAAGAAACTGGTCTCGCGCAGCTGCGGCGCGGTGTCCAGGCCGCAGGCGCGCATGAAGGCGAGGGTCTCGTCGATGCGCGCGGCCAGTTGCTGGTAGCGTTCGGACAGCGCCGAGTTGGCGATGAAGTCCAGGTTCCACTGGTGGACCTGGTGCAGGTCGGCGAAGCCGCCCCCGGCGAAGGCGCGCAGCAGGTTCAGCGAGGCAGTGGACTGGTGGTAGGCCTGCAGCAGGCGTTCGGGGTCGGGTACGCGGTTCTTCTCGTCGAAGCCGATGCCGTTGACGATGTCGCCGCGGTAGGCGGGCAAGGTCACGCCGCCGATGGTTTCATCGCCGGAGGAGCGCGGCTTGGCGAACTGCCCCGCCATGCGCCCGACCTTCACCACCGGGCAGCCGGCGGCGAAGGTCATCACCACGGCCATCTGCAGCAGCACCTTGAAGGTGTCGCGGATTTTCGCTGCGGAGAACTCGGCGAAGCTCTCGGCGCAGTCGCCACCCTGCAGCAGGAAGGCACGGCCGGCGGTGACCTCGGCGAACTGCCGGCGCAGCTCGCGCGCCTCGCCGGCGAACACCAGCGGCGGGAAGCCAGCCAGGGTGCGCTCGACTTCGCTCACGCGGTTGGCGTCGGGGTAGGCGGGCTGTTGCTGGATCGGCTTGCTTCTCCAGCTATCGGGGCTCCAGGGCAGGCTCATCGGCGGGTCTTCGCGGCTGTGGACGGTATCCGCCCATGGTATCAGCTCGGCTTTTGCCCCGCGCGTGATCGCTGGCGTGCAAAGAGGGGGGACATCCTTGTCCAGGGGAACTCTGGATGACGATCAGCCGCCTGCGCAGCACGCGGGGGCGCACGGGTGCTGGAATGTCGGCGGGACGGAGATTCGTTCGGCTGAATCGCGAAGGGTGTTGCGCGGGGGCATGCTCGGTTGTGCCTCTTGGGCTGTTATTCTTGCGGCCTTACCGACCGGGCGGTCGCGGTTGGCCGTCTTGATTCAAGGATTATTGCGTGCGCGAGCCCCTGTATTTCAATGGCAATCCGTGCCGTTCGCCGTTCCTGGCGGACCGCTTTGTCATGTCCGCTCCTTGCTGGAGCCGGCCATGACCGAGGAGTTGCTGACGGAAGAGCTGCTGAGCGAAGAGCGGCTGATCGCCGAGGAACGCGATGACTTCGGCGTGATCCGCGTCGTGGAAAGCGGTGCGTTTCGCTACCTGGAGTTCGGCGACGAAGTTGAGCAGAGCTGTGTGCTGATGGATGACCCCAGCTGGCTGGAGTACGACTACTCCCGCGCCATGCTGGTCGGCGCGCTGTGTCATTCGCGCCCGCGCCGCGCGCTCTTCCTCGGTTTTGGCGCGGGTAGCCTGACCCAGGCCTGCCTGAAGTACCTGCCGCTGGAGGAGGTGGAAGCCATCGAGCTGCGCCCGTCCATTCCGCGTCTGGCCCGCGAGCACCTGGGGCTGGTGGAGGATGAGCGCCTGCACCTGCGCATCGGCGACGCCGTGCAGGAACTGGCCGAGTGTGAGCCGGCGGACCTGATCTTCCTCGATCTCTACACCGACACCGGGCCTGCGCCAGCGCATATCGGCTGGGATTTTCTCGGTGCCTGCCGCGAGCGCCTGCGGCCGGGCGGCTGGCTGGTGATCAACCAGTGGAGCACCGACGATGGCCGGCCGCTGGGTGCCGCGCTGCTGCGCGGGCGCTTCCATCGGCATTACTGGGAGTGCCCGGTGCCCGAGGGCAACGTGATTGTCTTCGTCCCTGCCGAGCTGGATCAGAAGCTCAACCTGCGCGGCCTGAAGAAGCGCGTCGGCCAGCTTGAGCCGAAGCTGGGCTATTCGTTGCGGACCTATATCGAGTCGCTGCGCCCGGCGCAGTGACTCTCCGCAGGGGAATCCTTCACGGAATCTGGTAGCTGAAGGCGAAGTTCAGTCGCGGGCTGCGTTCGTTGTTGTCCAGCGCGCGGTCGCCGAAGGGCTTGGCCACTTCCATCGACACCAGGTAGTGCTTGCGGTTGGAGAGGCGCACACCCAGCGCCGCCGAGCCGAGCTTGCCTTCGCTCAGGCCGTCCTGGTTGTATCGGGTGCGTGCGGTGTCGACGACGAAGTAGGGCTGGATCTGGTTGAGCACCACGCTTTGCCGCAGGAACGAATAGTTCACCTCGTAGGAGGCGCCCCAGCCCTTGTCGCCGCTGGCCTGGTCGTCCGGGTAGCCGCGGCCGAAGTTGCCGCCGCCGTAGGTGACCTGCTCTGAGTCGGGCAGCACGTCGTCGCTCCACTGGAAGGCGGCACTCACCACTCCCTGCCAGTTGGAGCCGAACTGGTCCTGCTGCGCGCCGTAACCGAGCAGGCGGGTGAAGTTCTTCTTGATCGGCTCCGGCGCTTCCGCGCCCATGCCGTTCAGCCCCTGGTAGACCGCCACGCTGCCGGCGCGCACGCGCTTTTCCGCGAACTGCTGGACGACGCTTTCGATGCCCACCACGCGCAGCTTGCTCTTCTGCTCGATGCGGAAGGGGATGGCCGGATAGACCAGATCGTAGGTACTGGTGTCGTTGACCGTGTAGCCGCGCAGGTTGAGGTCCCAGGTCAGGTCGCGGCGCAGTACCAGCGGAATGCCGAGGCCGGCGCTGACCCGCTCGTTCTGCCGCTTGCGCTCGAACTCCAGGCCGCTGGCCAGGCGCAGGTTTTCGCCGGGGCGCGAGTTGTACTTGCTGTAGCCGGCCAGCAGCTGCAGGCCGTTGTCGTTCAGCAACTGGCTGTAGTTCCAGGCGCGGTAATGCTCGTGGTCGTCGCCCGGCGGATAGAGGTAGCTGAACTGCAGCTGCTCGCCCCAGCCGAGCATTGACATCACCTCGGCATTGAACAGCCCGCGCTGCTCGCCGCGGCGCGAGTCGAGGTTCATCCCGGTATCGAAGCGCTTCTGCTTGCCGGCCAGTTCCAGCACGGCGCCGCCGTCGCTGGTGGTGGGCGGGTTGAGCGCCATGGCCATCTGCATGCCGGGCACGCGGCTCATCAGTACGCTGAATTGCTCGAAGCTTGCGCGGGTCAGGGGTTTTTCCGCCTTGAGCTTTTCGATCCAGCGGTCCACGCGCTGCTGGTGCACACCCAGGTCGCCGGCCGCGCGAACCTGGCTGATGTGCCCCTCGACCAGCACGATCCGCGCGACGCCGTTGCGGAAGTCCTGGTTGGGCACGTAGGCGAAGGAGATGAAGTAGCCGTCGTCCTGGTAGCGCTGGGTGATGGTCTTGGCGGCGGCCACCAGTTCGCTGACCTGGATGGTGCGCTGGGTCAGGGGCTCCAGCAGGGGTTTCCAGGTTTCGACGGGGTAGTGCTTGCCGCCAGCCAGCTCGATGCGCTTGATACGGATGCGTTGCTGGAGAATCTGTGCGGGCTGGGTGGCCGAAGGTTCCGGTGCGGTGACCTTGGGGGCCTTGGGGCGAATATCGCCGCCGGGAAGGTTGGGGCGGGGCAGGGTCTGTTCGATATCGGAGCCGGGAAGCTGGATCGGGCGATCGGCCCAGGCGAAAGGTGCAGCCAACAACAGGGGCAGGACAGCAAGCTTGCGCATCTGGCTCCTCCATGAGACCGACTTCGATAAAGGACCAGGAGCCGTGGGCGGCTCCTGGTAACCACAGTATGGGTGGAATTCGGATTATTGCTTGGGCGTACCGATCGCCAATCCACCACCCAGTCCGCCGGTCACACCGCCCAGCACGCCACCCACGGCGCCCAGCGTATTGCCCAGCAGGCCTCCCTGGCCGCTGGTACCGCCAGTCGTACCGGCACCGGCCCCGACTGCCACGCCCGAACCCTGGCTGTTGCTGCCGATGCCTACACCCGCCCCGGCGACCAGGCCGCCACCACCGGTGAGGCTGCTGGTGACGCCGCCGACGGCGCCGGCCACACCGTTGACCAGGCCGCCTACCGGGTTGCTGCCTCCGGTCGCGCCACCGAGCGAGCCGGTGATGCCACCGACCGCGCCAGTCACGCCACTGACCAGGCCACCGACTGGATTGCTACCCCCCGTGGCACCGCCCAGGGAGCCGGTGATGCCACCGACCGCGCCGGTCACACCGCTGACGACGCCGCCCACCGGGTTGCTGCCACCTGCCGCGCCACCCAGCGCGCCAGTGACGCCGCCGAGCAGGCCGCCGCCCGGGTTGCTGCCATTGACCAAGCCGCCGGCCGCGCTGACTGCCTGACCCGCATCACTGACGATTCCGCCGACCGGGGCCAGCGCCGGATTCTGGCTGGCGACCTGGTTGCCTGTCTGGGTCACAACGCCGCCGACGGTGGTCAACAGGTTGTTCACCGGCGTTCCCAGTCCGGTGGCGGCGCCGAGGCCGCGAGTGGTTCCTTCGACTTTGCCGACCAGGCCGGCGGTGGTGCCACTGAGCTGGGTGGTCAGCTGGCTCAGCGGGCCGGTAGTGACTGCGCCGCTGAGGGAGTCGCCAAGCATGGTGATCTTGCCGCCAACGCCATCCACCAGGCCTCCGACCTGGCCGGTCAGACCGTTGAGCTGGGTGTTGGCCAGTACCGGAGCATCGCCGATGGCCGCTACGGTATCGCCCAGACTGCTCACTGCGCCGCCGGTGTGGCTGACCAGGCCGGTAGCGCCAACGACCGTGGTGCCCAGGGCATTGGGGTTGTTGCCCAGTTGGCCGAGGCCGTTGGTGACGCCGGCGCCGACGCTGTCCACACCGGCGCCGACTTCCTGGATCAGGGTGCCGGCGTTCTGCGTGACGCCATTACCCAGCACCGGCAGATCGACCGACTTCACCACAGCGCCCACGGTGCTCACCGTATCGCCGACATTGGAGACCGCCTCGCCGGTATTGGTCAGGATGTTGCCGGTGGTGCTGGCCGGCGGAGTGGTGCCGCCGCCTCCGGTGCCATCGCCGCCGCCCGTGCCACCAGTACCACCGGTGCCGCCTGTCCCACCTGTACCGCCTGTGCCACCGGTACCGCCGGTTCCGTCAGTGCCGCCCGTGCCACCAGTACCGCCGGTTCCGTCGGTGCCACCTGTCCCGCCCGTGCCACCAGTACCGCCGGTTCCGTCGGTGCCACCTGTCCCGCCCGTGCCACCGGTACCGCCAGTTCCATCGGTGCCGCCTGTCCCGCCCGTGCCGCCGCTTCCATCGGTACCACCGCTGCCGCCACTGCCATCGCCGCCCGCGCCGGAACCATCGTCGGTGCTGCTGCTATCGGAAGCTCGGTGATGACTGCTGCCACCGTGGCTGCTGCAACCTTGCAGCGACAGGGCTACGACGAGAAGGGAAAGTGCGAAAACACGAATCGGGCCTGACATAGGAAATTCCTCCATGACGAACGTCAACCAGCGGGGTTCCCGGTCGGTATTCCGGTGAGTCGCTGCGTTGCTCTGGAGTCAGTTCTAGAGGTTTGTTTTCAGGCGCGAAATTGGAACTTGTATATAGTCGTTTTGTGATTTGCAGGTATCTGATTTTTAAGGGAAAACTAAAGAATTATGATGGCTTTTCGGGGCTTTTTAATACCTTGGATATAGCGCTTTTCGCACGAGGCCTGCGTTTCGCTTTTCCAAGGCTTGCTCATTTGCCCTGGAATCGGCCTTCGCGGCGTTCGAGCATGGCGTTCAGCCCCTCCTGCGCATCGTCGGTGGACAGCAGTTCGCTGGCCATCGCCGGCAGCAGCTTCGCGGCTGCTTCCTCGCCTTCGTCGAGGCTGCGGCGCGCCGAGGCGAGGGTGGCGCGGATACCCAGCGGCGCCTGGGCGGCGACCCGCTGGGCCAGCCACAGTGCGCGGGGCATCAGCTCTTCCGGCGCAGTGACTTCCTGCACCAGGCCAATGCGGTAGGCCTCGTGGGCGTCGAACGGATCGCCGGTGAGCAGCCAGCGCATCGCGTTGCCCCAACCGGCTACCTGGTGCATGCGCAGGGTGGCGCCGCCGAAGGGGAAGATGCCGCGTTGCACTTCGAGTTGGGCGAAGCGCGCGTTGCTGGCGCAGAGGTTGATGTCGGCGGCGAGCATCAGCTCGATGCCAAGGGTGAAGCAGTAGCCCTGCGCGGCCACCAGCAGTGGCTTGGTCAGACGCCGCCCGCCGAAGGTGCCCCAAGGGTCGGCAGAGCCTTCGGGCATGCTCCAGCCGGTGCGGAAGGTCTCGCCGATATTGGCTAGGTCGAGGCCCGCGGTGAAGTGCTCGCCGTGGGCGAATACCAGGGCGCAGCGCAGGTCGTCGTTGCGCTCGTATTCGCCGAAGGCCAGTACCAGCTGGGTGAGCATCTCCAGGTCGAAGGCATTGCGCTTGTCCACTCGGTTCAGGCCGAGCAGCAGGACGTGGTCTTGGCGTTCGACGGTGATGCGTGGTTCGCTGCTGGCGGTCATCGGCGGGCTCCGGTGAAGTGGCTTGCACGGTATAGCCGGCGGGGTCGTGGTTGTCCACGCAATGACCGTTCGCCGGGCTTGTTCCGAAAAGAAACACATTGGTCAGGATTTTCCGGTATGATACGCGCCGGCCAAACGCTGGCCTCGTTTCGGATCCCGCATTTTTCGCAGCTTTCACGCTCGGGCTGTGCGTCCGCAGTGCGGACTTCCTTGACGCATTCTTCCAATCTTCATTTCGCAAATCCCCGCTTCCAGCTGCCTGGGTGACTTTATTGTCGTACAGGGCATGCGCAGCTCGGCTATTGGGTCTTTGCGGATGTACTTAGAGGCAAAACCCATGACCCAGGAAACCGCCGGCTTCGCCGTGCTCGGTCTTCACCCCAATGTTCTCGCTGCCATTGCCGCTGTCGGCTATGAAGAGCCGTCGCCGATCCAGGCCCAGTCGATCCCGGTGATCCTCGAAGGCCACGACATGATCGGCCAGGCCCAGACCGGTACCGGCAAGACCGCTGCCTTCGCGCTGCCGCTGCTGTCGAAGATCGAGCCCAGCCGCCGCGTTCCGCAGGTGCTGGTGCTGGTCCCGACCCGCGAGCTGGCCCTGCAGGTGGCCACCGCTTTCGAAACCTACTCCAAGCAGATGCCGGGCGTCGGCGTCATTGCCGTCTACGGCGGCGCGCCCATGGGCCCGCAACTCAAGGCCCTGCGCCAGGGCGCTCAGGTCGTGGTAGCCACGCCGGGCCGCCTGTGCGACCACCTGCGCCGCGACGAGAATCTGCTGTCCACCGTCAAGAGCCTGGTGCTCGACGAAGCGGACGAAATGCTCAAGCTCGGTTTCATGGATGACCTCGAAGTGATCTTCGAAGCCATGCCGTCCAGCCGCCAGAGCGTGCTGTTCTCCGCGACCCTGCCGGCCTCGATCCGCAGCATCGCCGAACGCCACCTGAAAGAACCCAAGCACGTCCGCATCGCTGCCAAGACCCAGACCGTCGCCCGCATCGAGCAGGTGCACCTGATGGTCCATGCCGACCAGAAGCCGGCCTCGATCCTGCGTCTGCTGGAAGTCGAGCAGTTCGACGCGCTGATCGGCTTCGTCCGCACCAAGCAGGCCACCCTGGATATCGCCGAGCTGCTCGAGCGCCAGGGCTACCGTGCCGCCGCACTGAACGGCGACATGCCGCAGGCCCAGCGTGAGCGCGTGATCGAGTCGCTGAAAGACGGCTCGCTGGACATCGTCATCGCCACCGACGTCGCTGCCCGCGGTCTGGACGTAGCCCGCATTACCCACGTACTGAACGTGGACATGCCCTACGACCCCGAATCCTACGTGCACCGCATCGGCCGTACTGGCCGTGCCGGCCGCGAAGGTCGCGCCCTGCTGCTGGTGACTCCGCGCGAGCGCCGCATGCTGCAGGTGATCGAACGTGTGACCGGCCAGAAAGTCGGCGAAGTTCGCCTGCCGGACGCCGAAACCGTGCTCGAAGCGCGCCTGACCCGTCTCGCCAACAGCCTGCAACCTTTGCTGGCCAACGCCGTGGCCAGCCGTGGCGCCGTGCGTGACGAGCTGTGCCGTCGCCTGGGTACCGACATGGACACCCTGGCCGCCGTGCTGCTGGCCAAGCTGGCCGAAGGCAAGGCGCTGGACCTGGAATCGGTTCGTCGCGAACAGCCGCTGACCCCGGCCGCCCCGCGTGAGCGCAGTGACCGTTACGAGCGCAGCGAGCGTGGTGATCGTCCCGAGCGCGGTGATCGCCCGGAGCGCAGTGGCGAGCGTCGTCCGATGGCTGCACCGTCGGAAGGCAAGGCTCGTTGCCGTACCGCCCTGGGCGCCCGTGACGGCGTACAGGCGAAGAACCTGCTGGGCGCCATCCTCAACGAGGGCGGCTTGTCCCGCGAGGCCATCGGCCGTATCCAGATTCGCGAAACCTTCAGCCTGATCGAGCTGCCGGAAGAGAACCTGGAACGCCTGCTGACCAAGCTCAAGGACACCCGCGTTGCCGGCAAGGCCCTGCGCCTGCGCCGCTACCGCGAAGACTGATCCGTCAGTCTCTCGCGCATGAAAAAGCCCCGCCATTGGCGGGGCTTTTTCGTTTCCGGCGGAGCGATCGATATTCGTTGCCAGGCGGGGGTGCAGGTGCGCCCTTGCAGGAGCGAGCTTGCTCGCGAACCTCACAATGCAGGAGTTGCCGGGAACGAATTCGCGAGCAAGCTCGCTCCTACAGAAGAGCCTTTGCTTCAGTCGAAGCGGTAGATATCCATGCCCAGCGCGCCGAGCGTGAATCCGGCATGTTCCACCGTCATTGCCGAACCGCCGGCCCCGCGGGCGAAATACAGCGGCAGCAGGTGTTCGTCGCGCGGGTGGTTCCGCACCGCATAGGGCGCCTGCTGGCGGTAGTCGAACAGGGCGGCTTCGTCGTCGGCTTCCAGGTGCTCCACCATCCAGTCGCGGAAGGCCTTGGCCCAGGGCGTGATGACCTCGGGGCCGGCATGCCAGTCCAGCTCGCCCAGGTTGTGGGTGATACTGCCCGAGCCGATCAGCAGGATGCCTTCTTCGCGCAGCGCACGCAGGGCCTGGCCAATGCGGTGCTGCATGGGCGCGCCGAGGCGGCTGGGCAGGGAAAGCTGCACGACGGGGATGTCGGCATCCGGGTACATCAGGCTCAACGGCACCCAGACGCCATGGTCCAGCGGGCGTTCCGAGTCGAGGGTGGCCGGCAGGCCGTCTTCCGCCAGCAGTTCGACGACGCGCCTGGCCAGTTCCGGCGAGCCGATGGCGGGGTACTGCACGGCGTAGAGCTCAGGCGGGAAACCGTAGAAGTCGTGCCAGATGTCCGGCGTGGGGGAAGCGGTGACGCGCAGGTCCGGGGCTTCCCAGTGGGCGGAGACCACCAGAATGGCCTTGGGGCGCGGCAGCTCGTGGGCCAGGCGCTTCAGGGGAGCTTCGCTGGCGCCGGGGTCCAGGGCCAGCATGGGGGAGCCGTGGGAAATGAACAGGGCAGGGAGCATGGCGAACCTCGCTACTGGAATACCCCTATGTTTACGCGCGAAAAGATCGAAATCCAGTATAGGTTTTTGAAGATGATGATCGAGCTTGTCGATGGTAAATAGCGGGCGAGGGGCTGAATGTGGGGGCGAACGGGCTCGCGAATCGTCTCGACGCCGGTGCTGGCCGACGACCCTCGTTCGCGAGCAGGCTCACACTACAAAGTGCAGGAAATTGCGAACTCGATTACAGAGTCAGGGCGCCAATCGCTATGGAGAACTTTGGTGGGATGTCAGTCGGATGATGCGTTAGAGTCTGCGGAAATTTCCGAAGCGAATGGCGAATTTAGCTATGCAACAAGTCGAACAAGTCCTCGTGCTCGCTATTGGCGACTGCCTCCGGCTGGAGGACGGCACCGAAATCTGCGTGCAGCGAGTCCGTGGTGACCAGGTGCGGCTGAAGATCCTCGACGACGGAGAAAGTCAGCGCGAGCGGCGCGGCGCCTGGTGGCGCTGGCTGCTGCCCCGCGCGTTGCGCAGTGTTTGAGCAGGTGACCTATGCAGCATGAATTCTGGCAGTCGCGCTGGGCGCAAAATGAAATCGGCTTCCATCAGCAATCGGTGAACCCCGGTCTGCAGCGGCACTGGCCGAGTCTGGGTTTGCCCGAGGAGTCGCAGGTGTTGGTGCCACTGTGTGGCAAGAGCCTGGACATGCTTTGGCTGGCGCAATGGGGGTACCGCGTGCTGGGTGTCGAGCTGGCCGAGCGGGCCGCCGTGGACTTCTTCGCCGAACTGGGCGTCGAGCCGCAGATCACTCAGGAGGGAGCGCTGCGTCGCTACAGCTTTGAGCGCCTGGAGATTCTCCAGGGCGATTTCTTCGACGTTACGGCCGAGCAGGTGGCCGGCTGCAGCGCGCTGTACGACCGCGCGGCGCTGATTGCCTTGCCGCCGGATCTGCGTGCCGACTACACAGCGCATTTGCAGCGCATCTTGCCGCATCAGGCGCGTGGGCTGGTGATCAGCCTGGAATACCCCCAGGCCGAGATGGATGGCCCGCCGTTCGCCGTGCCGGCGGATGAAGTGCGCGGGTTCTTCGCCGACGGCTGGGAAGTGGAAGAAGTGGAGCGCCTGGATGTGTTGGCCGAGAACCCCAAGTTCCTCAAGCGCGGCGTCAGCCACCTTGACGAAGTGGTGTTCGCGCTCCGTCGTGGCTGAGCCGCCGGCATGAAAAAAGGGCGACCCGAGGGTCGCCCTTTTTTATTGCCTTGAGGCTTAGCGGGCAGCGGCGCGCAGGGCTTCGATGCGCTCTTCCAGCGGCGGGTGGCTCATGAACAGGCCGGCGAGGCCATGCTTGAGGTTGCCGTTGATACCGAAGGCCTGCAGCGAGTCGGGCATCTGCACCGGCACACCCTGCTCGGCGCGCAGGCGTTGCAGGGCGGCGATCATCGCCCCGGTGCTGGCCAGGCGGGCGCCGGCTTCGTCGGCGCGGTACTCGCGTTTGCGCGAGAACCACATGACGATGATGCTGGCGAGGATGCCCAGGACCAGCTCGGCGAAGATGGTCGCGACGAAGTAGCCGATGCCCGGGCCGTCTTCGTTCTTCAGGATGACCTTGTCGACGAAGTTGCCGAAGATCCGCGCGAAGAACATCACGAAGGTGTTCACCACGCCCTGGATCAGCGCCAGGGTGACCATGTCGCCGTTGGCTACGTGGCCGATCTCGTGGGCCAGCACGGCCTTCACCTCTTCAGGCGAGAAGCGCTCCAGCAGGCCCTGGCTGACCGCGACCAGTGCGTCGTTCTTGTTCCAGCCGGTGGCGAAGGCGTTGGCCTCGTAGGCGGGGAAGATGCCCACTTCCGGCATCTTGATGCCGGCCTCGCGGGACAGCTCTTCCACGGTCTGCAGCAGCCACTGTTCGTGACGGGTGCGCGGCTGGCTGATGATCTCGGTGCCCGTGCTCATCTTCGCCATCCACTTGGAGATGAACAGCGAAACCAGCGAGCCGGCAAAGCCGAAGACGGCACAGAAAATCAGAAGGCTACCGTAATTCTGGCCGGTGAAACGGTCCACGCCGAGCAGTTTCAGGGTGATGCTGGCGATCACCAGAACTGCCAGGTTGGTGGCCAGGAACAACAGGATGCGCATCATGGCGTAAAGCTTCTCCTCACGGTGACATTGGGGAAAACCGCCTGGGAACGCGGCTTTCCGGATCGCCAGGCACAAGCGCGCCCAGGATCGCTGAATAGTATGCGGGGTATATACGGTTGGCCCCCAGGCGATTCAACTCGGGGACTATTTCAACTTGTGTCGCCTGCCCGTATTACGGGCGCCCCAGGTCGCTCTCGAAGAGTAGACGGGTCAGCCGCGCGATGCGTTCCCCGTGGCGGGTGGCCAGGGCTTCGCGCAGCTGGTTGGCCAGCGTGGCCTGATCGCGACGCACACTGGGCGGCAGTTCTTCGCCGTCGCGCACGGCCTGGGGGACGATGCGGGTCAGGCGCATGAAGGCCTTTTCGCTGAGCACCGCCTGGTCCAGCGCTTCGTAACGAATCGTTGCCTCGAAGCGCAGGTAGCCTTCATCGGCCAGCCACAGCAGCGCGCCCAGGCAACTCTGGTGGCGGGTGCTGGGCAGGCCGAACTCGTCGGGCTCTTCCCGGCCGATCAGGTCCTCGACGTAGAGGGCGATCTTGCGCGGGAAGGCCTGGTAGAGGGTCAGCAGGCCGGAAGCGGCATCCTTGTAGAAGTCGTCGATCTGCAGGTCCATTTATGCGCGGGGATTCACTGGCGATGATTTATTGGCGATAGGTTTTCAGGAAGCTACCGATGCGCCCGATGGCCTGTTCCAGGTCATCGAGACGGGGCAGGGTAACCACCCGGAAGTGATCCGGCCAGGGCCAGTTGAAGGCGGTGCCCTGAACGATGAGCAACTTCTCGGAAAGCAGCAGGTCGAGGACGAATTTCTCGTCGTTGTGGATCGGGCAGACCTTCGGGTCGATGCGCGGGAAGGCATAGAGCGCGCCCATGGGCTTCACGCAGCTGACGCCGGGAATGTCGTTGAGCAGCTCCCAGGCGCGGTTGCGCTGTTCCAGCAGGCGTCCGCCCGGCAGCACCAGGTCATTGATGCTCTGGTAGCCGCCCAGCGCGGTCTGGATCGCGTGCTGGCTTGGCACGTTGGCACACAGGCGCATGTTGGCGAGGATATCCAGGCCTTCGATGTAACTCTGTGCCTTGTGTTTCGGGCCGGAAATGGCGATCCAGCCGGAGCGGAAGCCCGCCACCCGGTAGGACTTGGACAGGCCGTTGAAGGTCAGGCAGAGCACGTCCGGCGCCAGCGACGCAGTGGAGATGTGCTGGGCCTCGTCGTAGAGGATCTTGTCGTAGATCTCGTCGGAGAAGATCACCAGGTTGTGCTGGCGCGCCAATTCGACGATGTCCAGCAGCACTTCCTTCGAGTACACCGCACCGGTGGGGTTGTTCGGGTTGATCAGCACCAGGGCCTTGGTGTTGCTGGTGATCTTCGCCTTCATGTCGGCAACGTCGGGGAACCAGCCGGCCTGCTCGTCGCACAGGTAGTGCACCGGCTTGCCGCCCGAGAGTGCGACCGAGGCGGTCCACAGCGGGTAGTCGGGCGCCGGGATCAGCACCTCGTCACCGTTGTTGAGCAGCGCCTGCAGGGCCATGACGATCAGCTCGGACACGCCGTTGCCCAGGTAGATGTCCTCGATGCCAACGCCTTCCACCTGCTTCTGCTGGTAGTACTGCATCACCGCCTTGCGCGCGCTGAACAGGCCTTTGGAGTCGCTGTAGCCCTGGGCGGTGGGCAGGTTGCGGATGACGTCCTGGAGGATTTCGTCCGGCGCCTCGAAACCGAACGGCGCCGGGTTGCCGATGTTCAGCTTGAGGATGCGGTGGCCTTCCTCTTCCAGGCGCTTGGCGTGCTTGAGCACGGGCCCGCGAATGTCATAGCAGACGTTGGCGAGCTTGTTCGATTTGGTGACCTGCATGATCTGGGATTCCGAAATAGTCCGCGGCCGGCGACTTGGCAGGCTGTAACGCGGGTGACAGACTGGCGTCAAATGATCGGTTCGGAAGTGCTTTTCCCTGGTATCGACCCTGAAAATCGACAGGAAAACAGTGGATTTCTCGAAAAAGTAGAGTTTTTAAGGCTTTTCTATCGCGAGAATGTCTCTGTGCGGCAGATTCTGAACATGACGTTAACCACGCGCATCATACGTGCGGCCCGATTCCCGGAAAAGGAGGCATCGGGCATTTTTTCCATTAATGGAGGCAGATCAATGGAAAAGCTGGAAAAGCCCCTGGATTCCTGGCGTGACGAACTCACCGACGAGCAGTTCCATGTCTGCCGTCTGGGCGGCACCGAGCGCGCCTTCACTGGCGAATACCACGATACCAAGACCCCGGGCATCTACCACTGCGTGTGCTGCGGTACCGCGCTGTTCGACTCTGACGCCAAGTACGACTCGGGCAGCGGCTGGCCGAGCTACTTCCAGCCGGTGAACGGCGAGGTGGTCAAGGAGTTGGAGGACTTCAGCCACGGCATGCATCGCATCGAAGTGCGCTGCGGCAAGTGTGAAGCGCACCTGGGCCACGTCTTCCCCGACGGCCCGCGGCCAACCGGGCTGCGCTACTGCATCAACTCGGCATCGTTGAAGCTGGTGCCGAAAGCGTGACCTCAAGGCCCGCCACAAGCGGGCCTTTTCTTTTGGGCTCTTCGTAGGAGCGAGGGGGACGCCATCGTTATTGCTCGCGAACAGCCCGGCTCAGTTATCCCCGGGAACCTTGTTCGCGAGCAAGCTCGCTCCTGCAGGATGTCCCTTGATACTGCAGTATTCATCGAGTGGTTCGTGATCAATCGAATTGTGCGCAATTGAATTGATCGCTATTCTTTGATTTCCCACTTTCCGCCGGAGCCATGTCCGATGAGCGACGCACTGCTGAATATCCCCGTGACCACGATCAAGGGCGAACAGAAGACCCTCGCCGACTTCGGCGGCAAGGCCCTGCTGGTGGTCAATACCGCCAGCCAGTGCGGCTTCACCCCGCAATACAAGGGGCTGGAAAAACTCTGGCGGCAGTACAAGGACAAGGGGCTGGTGGTACTCGGCTTCCCCTGCAACCAGTTCGGCAAGCAGGAGCCGGGCAGCGAAGGGGAGATCACCCAGTTCTGCGAGCTGAACTTCGGCGTGAGCTTCCCGCTGTTCAGGAAGATCGACGTCAACGGAGCCGAGGCCCACCCGCTCTATGTGCAACTGAAGAAGCGCGCTCCCGGCCTGCTGGGCAGCCAGGGCATCAAGTGGAACTTCACCAAGTTCCTGATCGGCCAGGACGGCCAACTGGTCAAGCGTTTCGCCCCGACCACCAAGCCCGAACAACTGTCCGCCGAGATCGAAGCGCTGCTGTGATGAAAGACGCTGTCTCCCTGCCGGCCGAACTGCAGCTGGACAACCAGCTGTGCTTCCGCCTGTACGCCGTGTCCCGCGCGGTGATCCGTGGTTACCGGCCGATGCTCGAAGTGCTCGGCCTGACCTACCCGCAGTACCTGGCCATGCTGGTGCTCTGGGAGTGGCAGGCCGAGCCACCCGAACAGCCGTCGGTAAAGGCTTTGGGCGAGCGCCTGATGCTCGACTCCGGCACCCTCACGCCGTTGCTCAAGCGCCTGGAGCAACTCGGTCTGGTGCTGCGCCGCCGTGCGCAGCATGACGAGCGTGAAGTGCATCTGGGCCTGACTGCCGAAGGGGGGGCATTGCGCGAGAAAGTGTTGCCGCTGCGTGAAGAACTGCTGTGCCGCAGCGGTATCGACCTGAGCGTCACCGATGGCTTGCGCGAGCAGCTTGATGGTTTATTGCTGCAACTGGCGAAGCTGGACGCCTGAATCAGCTGCGCGACGGCTGTCCGGCCCAGCGTTCGAGGATGGCCGCCAGTTCGTCACGGTGGAAGGGCTTGGCCAGGTAATCGTCCATGCCAGCGGCGCGACAGCGCTCGCGTTCGTCCGGTAGCGCGTTGGCAGTCAGGGCGATCACCGGCAAGCCCGGCCAACGACCGCTCTGGCGAATTTCATGGGTGGCCTGGTAGCCATCCATCACCGGCATGTTGCAGTCCATCAGCACCAGGTCGAACTCGGCACCATCGAGCTGCTTCAGGGCCTCCTCGCCGTTGATGGCGATGTCTACCTGGCAGCCTAGTTTCTGCAGCAAGCCCCGTGCGACGAGCTGGTTGACGGGGTTGTCTTCCACCAGCAGCACGCGGGCGGAGAACTGCTCCTGAGGAGTCGTACCCGGTGCTTTCGCGGAGGGCGGCGGCTGGTGCTCGAAGGCTTGCTGCAGCGCCTGGTAGAGCACGGCGCGCGACAGTGGCCGCGCCAACTGCCGCAAGGGTGCGAGACGCTGGGCAAGTTCCGGTTCGAGGAAGTTGCCGTACGCCGTCACCAGCAGCACCGGCTTGGTGACGTTCTGGCGCAGCACGACCAGGCAATCCGGGCAGTCCGAGAGCAGCACGTCCAGCTCCACGCCGGCGAGGCTCGCGTCGATGTCCAGGCGCTGGTAGTTCACACCCCATTCCGGGAGCCAGTTCTGCAGCAGCACAGCCAGCCCGCTGCTGGCGGCGCATTGCACGATCAGCTTGCCCTCGAGCTTCGCCAGCGGTTGTGCCGGCTCCAGCGCCGGCAGGGGCAGGGTGACGACGAATTCGCTGCCCAGGCCTGGCTCCGAGGTGACGCTCAGTTCGCCCTGCATTGCCTCGCAGAGCTTGCGCGTCAGCGCCAGGCCCAGCCCGGTGCCGCCGTACTGGCGGGTAATGCCGGCGTCGGCCTGGGTGAAAGGCTGGAAGATCTTCAGCAGGGCCTCGGGTGCCACGCCAATACCGGTGTCGCGCACGCTGATGCGCACGCCTTGATCCTGGGTTTCGACACCCCAGGGTTCGACACGCACGTCCACGCGGCCGAGGCGGGTGAACTTCAGGGCGTTGGACAGCAGGTTGCTGACCACCTGGCGAACCCGCGTCGGGTCGCCGCAGAGCTGCGTCGGCAACTGCGGGCTGATCAGGCAGGTGAGCTCCACGGCCGGGCCGGCGTTCTGCGACAGCAGGCTGGCGGTGTCTTCCACCAGGGTGCCGAGGTCGAAGGGAATCTGCTCCAGCTCCAATTGGCCGGCTTCGAACTTGGACAGGTCGAGCACGTCGTTGAGCAGTTCCACCAGCACCTTGCCCGAATCGTGGGCGATGGACAGCTGCTGGTGCTGTTCGGCGGTCAGCGGGCCGTCCAGCGCCAGGCCAAGCATGCCCAGCAGGCCGTTGAGCGGGGTGCGGATCTCGTGGCTCATGTTGGCCAGGAAGCTGCCGCGTGCCTGGGCCATGCCCAGGGCGGTCTGGCGCGCCTGTTCCAGTTCCTGGTTGGACAGGGTCAGGCGCGCGTTGGCCGCTTTCAGTTCGGCGGTGCGCGCGGCGACGATGCTTTCCAGTTCCTCCAGGTACTGGGTCAGTCGATCCTCTGCCTCGCGGCGCTGCTCCATTTCCACCGAGATGCGATTGAGCTGGCGATTGGTAACCTCCACCAGCACGCCGATCTCGTCGCGCTCATGGCCGCGCGGGCAGGGCAGGCGCAAGCGCGAGGGCGAGCGCGGGTCATGGCGGGAGAGGGCGTCGATCAGACTCACCAGCGGCTTGGTCAGCAGCGCATAGAAGAGCACCAGCAGGATCAGCGACAGCATCAGGCTGCGCACAAAGCCGGAGATGAATGTCATCCCGGCGCGGCGCAGAAAGTCGTTGCCGAAGACGAAGGTGTCGATCTCCAGGCGCAGTACGCCGAGGGATTCGGCCGGCGCGTGCTCGACGAACAGCGGCTCCTCATAGGAGCGCTGCTCACCGAAGAGGAAGTCGCTGAGGCCGCGCAGGTGGCTTTCCGCTGGCGGGCGCTCGGCGCTGGCCAGGGGGACGCCGGCGTTATCGATGATCTCGGCGCGGATGACTGCCGGCGAGCGCAACAGTCCTACGACCAGCTCCTGGGCCAGTTCGGCGTCGATGTTGTAGGCAATGCGCGCGGCAGGGTTGTGGCTGACGTCCAGCAGGGCGCGTACTTCGCGGTTGATGGAGGCGTCCTGGCTGGCATAATCGACGCCTACCTGGATGAGGCTCAGTAAGGTGCCCAGGATGAACGCCACCAGCACCGTCAGGCTGGCCTGCTTGAACGAGAGGCGATGTGTGAGCGCAATATCCATGGTTGTGGAGCGTCGCCTCGCAGAAGCTTTCCTGCGGCGTAGCATAGCCCATCAGAACCGTCTGTCGGGATAGCCCTCAGGCGAAGAAATTCCTCGGGCGTTCCCTGGAGAACATGGAGATTGGCGTGGATTCCCGTCTGAACGATTTTCTCGCTCGTGCCGAAGCCATGATGGCGCGTCTGGAGCCGTTACTGCCCACCGTGCGCGAAACGGTGGACTGGCACCACAGCCTGGCCGCGCGTTGGCACCGTGACGGGCGCAGCGGCTACCTGCAGCCGCTGAAGGTCAGCCTCGACCTGCGCCTGGATGACCTGCTGGGCGTCGACAAGCAGCGCGAACAGCTCGCGCGCAATACCCGCCAGTTCGTGGCTGGCCAGCCGGCCAACCATGCGTTGCTCTGGGGCGCCCGTGGCACCGGCAAATCCTCGCTGGTGCGCGCGCTGCTGGCGGAACTGGCCGGCGAAGGGCTGCGTCTGATCGAGATCGAGCGCGACCACCTGGCCGACCTGCCACGCGTGGTGGAGCAGATCCAGGGATTGCCGCAGCGCTTCGTGCTGTTCTGCGATGACCTGTCGTTCGACGCGGGCGAAGGCGAGTTCCGCGTCCTCAAGAGCGTGCTCGACGGCTCGCTGGAGCAGGCGCCGGACAATGTGTTGCTCTACGCCACTTCCAACCGCCGTCACCTGGTCTCGGAAAAACAGAGCGACAACGAGAACTGGAAGATGGTCGACGGCGAGTTGCACCCCAACGAAGCTGTCGAAGACAAGATCGCCCTGTCCGACCGATTCGGCCTGTGGCTGTCCTTCTATCCCTTCACCCAGGAGCACTTCCTCAGCGTGGTGCGCCACTGGGTCGAGGTGCTCGCGCAGAAGTCCGGGCTGGCGGCCTGGACCTGGGACGAGGCGCTGGAGAAGGAAGCCATCCGCTGGGCGCTCGGCCGCGGCAACCGTAATGGCCGCTGTGCCTATCAATTCGCCCGCTACTGGGTGGGCCGACAATTGCTGGAAGGAGAGACCCCATGATCGATCTGCAACAGGCCGGCGCTGGCCTTGGCGGCTACGCGCTGCTGGCCGCCCAGGCGGAGTCGCTGTTCGCCGACGAGCGCGATTTCATCGCCAACGCGGCGCAGTTTTCCGCGCTCCTGTTCAACGAGCTGCCGGACCTGAACTGGGCTGGCTTCTACCTGAACCGCAACGAAGAGCTGGTGCTCGGCCCGTTCCAGGGCCAGGTGGCCTGTGTGCGCATTCCCTTCAGCAAGGGCGTGTGCGGCGCTGCGGCGCGTACCCGTGAAACCCAGCGCGTCGAAGACGTGCATGCATTCCCCGGCCACATTGCCTGCGACAGCGCCTCCAACAGCGAGCTGGTCGTGCCGCTGGTGAAGGACGGCCGCCTGATCGGCGTGCTGGACCTCGACAGCCCGAAGGTCGGTCGCTTCAGCGAAGACGACCAGGCCGGTATCGAGCGTCTGGCGGACATATTCCTGCGTCTTTCCGACTGCTGATCCGCGCTCATGAAAAAGCCCCGCCTAGGCGGGGCTTTTCGTTGCTGGCGCCAGCTCAGCGCTTGGCCATGATCTTGGCGATGATCTGCAACTCGCCCTGGACGATCTCGGCCAGAGCAGGGCGGGCCAGGGTGCGTTCGAAATGCGCGGCCAGTTTCGGCCAGCGTTGCGCGTCCAGCTCTTCCTCACCGTGGCGCAGGTTGACCAACTGGCAGGCGATGGCGATGTCGGCAAGGCTGAAACGGTCATCGACGAACCATTGCTGCTCGCCCAGGCATTTCTCCAGGTAGTCGAAGTGCTCGGGGAGCTTCTCCTGCATGGCGCCCTTGACGGCCGCTTCATCGCAGACCTTGCCCATCAGCGGTTTGAGCAGACGGTTGCGGAAGACCGTGAAGGTGGTCAGTGGAGCCAGCTCGTAGTCGGCATACTTCTCCAGCCAGTTGATCCGCGCGCGGGACTCGGCGCCTGTGCCGCACAGCGGAGCGCGTTGCGGGTCGCGGTCTTCCAGGTAATGGCAGATGACGCTGGAGTCGGCGAGGGTGAAATCGCCATCGCGGATCGCCGGCACGCGGCGCAGCGGGTTGAGTTCGCGGTACCAGTCCGGCTGGTTGAACGGGTTGACGTTCTCCAACTGGTAGTCGAAGCCTTTCTCTGCCGCGAACAGACGGACTTTGCGAACGAAAGGGGACAGCGGGGCGCCGAAGACGACGAGGCTCATGCAAGGCTCCTGGGGTGAAGGTGGCCGGGGTGATGGTTCGACGGGTCAGTCGTCGTAAAGGTTCTTCTTCTTCCAGATATCGTCTTCGTCCAGCGCCTTGAGACCGTCGCCCAGCTCGCTTTGCTCATCGGCCGTGGGCTGCGAGGTCTCCAGTACCAGGGCGTTGGCGCGGGCCAACTGGGCTTCCATCTGTTTGAGCTGTGCCTGGTAGCGGCCGATTTCCGGTTGTTTCTGCAGGTACTGCGCGCCGCGCTCGAAGGCCAGGCGCGCCTGCCGCGGCTGACCCTGTTGCAGCGCGTGCTGGCCGAGGTTGCCGAAGAACTCTATATGGAGCAGGGCGAGCAGGTGGCGGATTTCCTTGACCCACTTCTGCGCTTCGACCCGCGGCAGCATGTTGTCCTGGGCGCAGCGGGTGAGCTGGGCATGCAGTGCCTCGAAGAGGAAGCGCACGTCCTTGGCCTTGGCTTCGGTGAGGATCGGCTGCGGCGCATTCCTGACCGGGATGGCTTCGCCCTTGGCGACCAGGCCGCGCAGTTCTTCCATGCGCTGCTTCAGCGTGGCGTTCTGTTTATCGACGGCCAGCAGGCGTTCGCTGAGATTCAGCTCGAAGCCACTGAGCAGCAGCTTCAGTGCCGGCGACATGAACTGGCCGGGCATGGATTCGGAGATATCGGAGCAACGCCGGCAGCGGTCGGAGAGATCGGCCTTCAGGCGCGCCTGCTCCAGCTTGCGGTTTTCCACCAGATGGTTGATGTAGCCGATGGCGACCAGCAGGGCGATACCGACGAGAACCAGGACCGTAATGACGATTGGCGACACCGTGGAGTGCTCCGGATGTTTTTCCGCGAGTGTAATGTCTTAGTGATACTGCTGATAGCGGCAGCTCAGTTTTTACTCAGAAGTCATTGATTTAAAAAATATTTCTACGAAGGGTTGACGCCTCTTCAAAGCCTCCCTAGAATGCGCGCCACTTCGACGCGAAACGCAGAACTTGCCGGAACGACGAAGTCGGAAAGATGTTAAGTTCCGGGCCGCGTCCCCTTCGTCTAGTGGCCTAGGACACCGCCCTTTCACGGCGGTAACAGGGGTTCGAGTCCCCTAGGGGACGCCATTGCGGGAATAGCTCAGTTGGTAGAGCACGACCTTGCCAAGGTCGGGGTCGCGAGTTCGAGTCTCGTTTCCCGCTCCAGATTCTCGATCATCGCCCAGGCGGTGAACGAAAGATGAAATGGCGTTACCCTTCGGCGAAAGCTGAAGGTTGCAACAAGTTGATGCGGGAATAGCTCAGTTGGTAGAGCACGACCTTGCCAAGGTCGGGGTCGCGAGTTCGAGTCTCGTTTCCCGCTCCAAAATCGAAACGCCGCCCATCAGGGCGGCGTTTTCGTTAACCCTCGGCGTAAGCTGAAGGTTACAGCAAGTTGATGCGGGAATAGCTCAGTTGGTAGAGCACGACCTTGCCAAGGTCGGGGTCGCGAGTTCGAGTCTCGTTTCCCGCTCCAGAATCGAAACGCCGCCCATCAGGGCGGCGTTTTCGTTTGTGCGCAGAAAAGTTTCCCCGCCTTCTCTCCTGGGTTGATCCAGCCCAGGCGTCCTCCGCCTAAGAAGTTTTCTACGGTCGCTGACCCGCCTTTGCTGCTCGTGTGCCTGCATTGAAGAAAATTCTGACGCAGCCCTGAGGGGAATCCCGTTTGTCGGCCTGGACAGGCCCCTGAGAATGCCAGCGCTCGATCGCCATGCGATGGAGCGGGGCCCGTTCCGGTTGCCTGTCGGCTGCTTGGACGGAATTTCCTGGAGGTCGTTCTGCTGAGGACGTTACGCCGATGTCGGAATTGCTGAGTCGCCGCGAGCCGGATCGACACGAGTCGGTGCCGGCTGTTGCAGGCAGGGCTGACAGCGTCAGCGTGCTGTCGGTTTTCGACTTCGACGGCACCCTGACCCGGCATGACAGCTTCCTGCCGTTCCTGTGGTTTGCCTTCGGCACGCTCGGCTGCTTGCGCCGTCTGCCGGCCATGGTGTTTCCGTGCCTGGCATTTCTCGTTCGCCGGCGGAGCCGCGATGAGCTCAAGGCCCGCCTGATCGCGGTTTTCCTTCGGGGCGTCGACGCGCAATGGTTGTCCGCCAGGGCAGAAGCCTATTGCCGCTTCATCTGGAGCTATCTGCTGCGCCCCGAGGGTTTGCGCGGCGTGGCGGCGGAGCTGGATTCGGGCGCCGAAGTGACGCTCTGTTCGGCTTCCCCGGCGCTGGTGTTGCGGCCCTTCGCCGAGCGTCTGGGCGTGGGGCTGATCGGTACCGAGCTGGAGGTTGTCGATGGCCGGCTCAGCGGCCGCATCGTTGGCGGCAACTGCCGCGCCGAGAACAAGGTGCTGCGCCTGCAGGCGAAGTACGGCTCCCTTGCCCGTTACCGGTTGCGTGCCTGGGGCGACACGCAGGGCGACGACGCGCTATTGCGCGCTGCCCAGGACCCGCATTGGCGGGTCTTCCATCCCCATTGGCGGCGCACCGCCGGCCCATCACGCCCGGCCGCTTGATCCGACCCATGGCCGGGTCGCACCGGCTGACATTCCTTTTTCGAGAATCGCAATCGTGGAACAGACACACATAGGTTTTCCCCCGCTGACCCTGGCGGTCTTTATCGGACTGGCCCTGGCCGCCCTGGTGCTGGACCTGCTGACGCACCGTGACAACAAGGCGATATCGCTGGCGGGTGCCGTGGGCTGGTCGATCTTCTGGGTCGCGATTTCCCTGGGCTTCGCCGGCTTTCTCTATATTGAGCATGGCGCGCAGGTGGCCAGCCTGTTCCTCACCGGCTATGCGCTGGAAAAGGTGCTGAGCGTCGACAACCTGTTCGTCTTCATCGCCATCTTCGCCTGGTTCAAGGTGCCGGACGGCCTGCGCCACCGCGTGCTGTACTGGGGCATCCTCGGCGCCATCGTGTTCCGCGCCATCTTTGTCGCCATCGGCACCGGCCTGCTGGCCTTCGGGCCCTGGGTGGAAATCGTCTTCGCCCTGATCGTTGGCTGGACTGGCGTGATGATGCTCAAGGGCGGCGGCGATGACGACGAGGAGGAAGACTACTCCCGGCACCTGGCCTACCGATTCGCCAGCAAGCTGTTCCCGGTCTGGCCGAAATTGCTGGGCGGGCGCTTCTTCGTGGCGCGCAAACAGCTCGAAGGGGAAATCCGCAAGCCTGAGAACAAGGGCATCAGCCTCGCCGCCAAGGGCGCGCTGTTCGCCACGCCGCTGTTCCTCTGCCTGGTGGTGGTGGAAGTGTCGGACGTGCTGTTCGCTTTCGATTCGGTGCCGGCGGTGATCGCTGTCAGCCGCGAGCCGCTGATTGTCTACTCGGCCATGCTGTTCGCCATCCTCGGCCTGCGCACGCTGTACTTCGTGCTCGAAGCGCTCAAGCGCTACCTGGTGCACCTGGAGAAGGCAGTGATCGTGCTGCTGTTCTTCATCGCCGCCAAGCTGGGCCTGAACGCCACCGATCACCTGTTCCATCACGGCATCAGCATTGATCCGAACACCAGCCTGATCGTCGTGCTGGTGGTGCTGGCGCTGGGTATCGGCGCCAGCGTGCTGTTCCCGGCGAAGGACGAGCCGGCCGCTGAGGTGTCCGATCGCTGATCGGCCGTGCCGTCTTTTGGAGAGCCCGCCTCGCCGCGGGCTTTTTCGTGCCTGGAACCTGGTGGGCTGCATGCCGGTGATCGGATTCTTCAGGGCTGGGAGAAACCTGATCGCTCATGGCATGAAGGTCCAGTGCAGAGCGGCCCGAGCGGGTTTCGTCAGATGCAGGGAGTCCCTTGCTGAACAAGATCTTCATGGATTTTTCACGAGTTCTTCACGGACCCTGACCCAACGCCGTGGCGGCATGGCCAATGGCCGCACGCCGGTATTTTCCTTGATCTAAGCTCCACTCAAGTCGGCCTCTCGCGCAGAGGTTTTCATGCGAAATACTCCTGAAGAAAGCCTCCGAAGCGCACTGAAGGCCTGCCGCGAGAGCTTCCTGTTCGTGGGCTTTTTCAGCCTGTTCATCAACGCGCTGATGCTGGTGCCGACCTTCTACATGCTGCAGGTGTATGGGCGGGTGATCACCAGCGGCAGCCTGACCACGCTGACCATGCTGACGCTGATCATGAGCCTGCTGGTGATCACGCTCGGCTCCCTGGAGTGGATTCGATCGCGCATCCTGGTGCGGGTCAGTACACGGCTGGATGTGCTGCTTAGCCGCCAGGTCTACAAGGCCAGTTTCAAGCGCGCGTTGCACAGTGGCGGGATGGACGCCTCGGCTCAGCCGCTCAACGACCTGACGGGCCTGCGCCAGTTCCTCGCCGGCAGCGGCCTGTTCGCTTTCTTCGATGCGCCCTGGTTGCCCATCTATATCGCGGTGATGTTCCTGTTCCATCCCTGGCTCGGTTGGGTCGCGGTGGGCAGCGCCGTGTTGCTGCTGGTACTTGCCATCATCAACGAGAAGTTGACCGCGCCGGCACTGGCCCAGGCCAACAAGGAACACATCGCCGCGACGCTGCATACCACCAAGAGCCTGCGCAACGCCGAAGTCATCGAATCCATGGGCATGCTGGAAACCCTGATGGAGCGCTGGGGCAGTCGGCAGCGTAGTGTGCTGTTGCTGCAGTCCACGGCCAGCGACAAGGGCGCGATCATCAGCACCCTTTCGCGTACCTTCCGTTTGCTGGTGCAGTCGCTGGTGCTTGGGCTGGGCGCGTACCTGGCGGTGGATCACCAGGTGGGGCCGGGCATGGTGTTCGCCGGTGCCGTGCTGCTGGGCCGCGCGCTGGCGCCGCTGGACCTGATCATCGGCAGCTGGAAGGGGTTCATCTCCGCCCGTTCGCAGTACAGCCGGCTCAACGACATTCTCGACAAGCTGCAGGCGCAACCCGAGCGCATGCCGCTGCCGGCCCCCCAGGGGAACATCCAGGTAGAGAACCTTGTGGTCGCTGCGCCGGGCTCGATGACGGCGATCATCAAGAACATCAGCTTCAGCGTGCCGGCCGGTTGCGTGGTCGGCATCATCGGGCCCAGCGCGGCGGGGAAGTCCACCCTGGTGCGGGCGCTGATGGGTGTCTGGCCGCCGCTGCACGGAGTCGTCCGCCTGGATGGCGCGGACATCAGTACCTGGAACAAGCACGATCTCGGCCCGCACATCGGCTACCTGCCCCAGGACATCGAGCTGTTCGAGGGCACCGTCGCCGAGAACATTGCCCGCTTCGCCGAGGTGGATTCGGAGAAGGTTATCCAGGCCGCGAAAGTCGCCGGCGTCCACGAGATGATCCTGTTGCTGCCCGATGGCTACGACACCGTCATCGGCAGCGAGGGGCTGATGCTCTCCGGCGGGCAGCGTCAGCGCATCGGGCTAGCCCGCGCGTTGTACGGCAGCCCGCGGTTGATCGTGCTCGACGAACCCAACTCCAACCTCGACGACGTCGGCGATCGGGCCCTGGCGGCGGCTATCCACCAGCTCAAGCAGACCGGTGCGACCGTGTTCGTCATCACCCACCGCACCAACCTCGTCGCGCAGCTCGACCGGTTGATGCTGATGAACGACGGCACCATCACACTCTATGGCTCCCGCGACCAGGTGCTGGCCGAGCTCACCGCCAAACAGCAGCAACAGGTGCAGCAACGCTCGATGCCGGCGGGCGCCAGCATCTCCCCGGTGGATACCCACAAGGGTGACGTCGATGTCCAGTCATCCAATTGAGCGTTTCACCGACCTGCCGGTATCGGACCTCAAGGTCCGTCGCCTGGGGCTGGCCATCGTCGTGCTGACCTTCGGCCTGTTCGGCACCTGGGCGGCATTCGCGCCCCTCGATGGCGCGGTGTACGCACCCGGTGTGGTGACCGTGCAGGCGTACCGCAAGACGGTGCAGCACCCCGAGGGAGGCATCGTCAAGGAAGTGCTGGTGCATGACGGCGATATCGTCAAACGCGACGCCCCGTTGATCGTGCTCGACGATGCGCAGCTGCGCTTCGAATACGAGATGACCCGCAGCCAGATGATCGCGGCCGAGGCCATGGAGGCGCGGCTCAAGGCCGAGCGCGATGCCCAGA
The DNA here is from genome assembly GCF_002796985.1 of Pseudomonas sp. Classification (GTDB taxonomy): domain Bacteria; phylum Pseudomonadota; class Gammaproteobacteria; order Pseudomonadales; family Pseudomonadaceae; genus Pseudomonas. The sequence continues at coordinate 1,259,431 of NZ_PEKX01000007.1, forward strand.
CGACGATCGATTTCGCGGCAATCGGCGATCTGGCCAGCCCGCGCGGCGTGGAAGCGCGGCAGAGCGAAGCCCAGGTGTTCAACGCTCGCCAGGGTTCACGTCAGGGGCAGATTTCCGTGCTGCGCGAACGCATCGGCCAGCTGAATCAGCAGATCGGTGGGCTGGAGGCGATGATCGGCGCCAAGGGCCAATTGGCGAACTCCTACAGTGGCGAGATCGGCGAGTTGTCCGACCTGCTCAAGCAGGGCTACGTCGACAAGCAGCGCCTGCTCGAGCAGCAGCGCAAGCTGGGGATGATCCGCGCGGAAATGGCCGATCACCGCTCCACCATCAACCGTACGCGGTTGCAGATCAACGAAACGCAGCTACAGATCCTGCAGATCGACAAGGACTTCAATGCCGAGGTCGCCAAGCAACTGGCCGAGGTGCAGACGCGTCTCTACGACCTGCAGGAAAAGACCTCGTCCTTGGAAGATCGGCTTGGCCGCATCGTCATTCGCTCGCCCGATGCCGGCATGGTGATCGGCATGACGGTGCACACCGTCGGGGGTGTCGTGCGCCCGGCGACGCCGTTGCTGGACATCGTGCCCTCGGTGTCCGAGCTGGTCATCGAGGCGCAGGTGCCGCCGGTGGACATCGACCGTGTGGCCATCGGCAAGCGCGCGGATATTCGCTTCGGCGCCTTCAACAGCGCCACTACTCCGGTGATCGAGGGCGAGGTCATCAATGTCTCGGCGGACCGCCTGGTCAGTGAAAAGTCCGGCGCCGCCTATTACCTCACACGTGTCCGGGTCACCGAAAAAGGGGCCCGTACGCTGGGCGAACGCAAGTTGCTGCCGGGCATGCCGGCGGACGTGCTGATCATCACCGGGCAACGCACCTTGTTGCAGTACCTCATGCAGCCGGCGCGCAACGCCCTGGCCCAATCGATGATCGAGGAATGACCATGGATGCATCTTCCCTTGTACTGGCGGGCGCGCTGCTGCTGGCGGCGGGTACGGCGCTGGCTCAGACATCGACGGTGGCGCCGGGAGGGGTCGGCATCGCGGACGAGGCCACCGATCTCCTGCGGCTTTACCAGGAGGCACGGTTGGAGGATCCGCAGATTCTGGCGTCCTACGCCCACGCCCAGGCGGGCAAGGAGTACCAGCGCGAAGCCATGGGCGTGCTGTTGCCGCAGCTGTCGCTCAACGCCGGAACCAACCAGATTCACCAGCGCAACGACCTGATCGACGAGAGCTACGACAGTGAAAACTACAGCCTGGTGCTGCGCCAGTACCTCTATAACAAGGCGGCCTGGGAGAACTACCAGAAGTTCAAGAGCATGGCCCTGCAGTCGGAGTCCGAGGCGCTGGACGTCCAGGCAGAGGCCACGGTGGAACTGGCGCGGCGTTACTTCACCGCGTTGGCGGCCGAGGACGAACTGGAGCTGGTGATCGCCGAGCGCCGCACCACCCAGGAAAGCCTGGATCGGGTCAATGCGCTATTTGCCAAACAGTTGGCCCTGGTGACCGATCAGCTCGATCTGCAGGCGCGGGTGGACCTGCTCGCGGCGCAGGAGCTGGAAGCGCGCAACCAGGCGATCATCAGCCGCGAAGCGCTGACGGAGATCGTCGGCCGCCCGGTGAAGGAGCGACTCAGTCGGGTCCGCGACGACGTGCGCCTGCATGTGTCGGAGCAGACTCTGGATAACTGGGTGCGTGACGGTATTGCGCTGAACCCGGCACTCAAGGCCCGGGAAAGCGGCGTCGAAGTGGCCAACGCTGCACTGCGCAGCGGCAAGGGCGGCCACTACCCGACCCTGAGCCTGAACCTCAGCGCGCAGCAGACCAACGAGGGCTACAACAACTCCCTGGCGCCGCGCACCGACAGTTATGTCGCCGGTGTCGGCCTGCAGGTACCGATCTACAGCGGCGGCTCGACCTCGGCGCGGGTTCGCGGGCTGTATCAGGATCAGTTGGTGGCTGAGGAGCAGTTGGAGGAGATCCGCCGGCGGGTGGTCAAGGAGATCACCAGCGCCTACCTCACGGCCAATTCCAATGGCGAGAAAATCCAGGCCAACCGCCTGGCGCTGGTGTCGGCGCACAAGTCGCGCGAATCGGCGGAAAAGGCGCTGGGCTACGGCATGGTCAACGCCGTCGACGTGCTGGCGGCGGTGCGCAATGAGTTTCGCGCCCGACGCGATCTGCTCAAGACCCAGTACGAATTCCTCAGCAATGTCTTCACCCTCAACCGCTGGGCCGGCAGGCCGCCGATCGAGAGCGTACAGAGCGTAAACGGATGGCTCGGCCCCGGTAGCTCCAGCCAGGACTTCATGCGCCCCTGATCCGTCGGATCGGGGCTTTGCGAGGGCGCCTGCGGCGCCCTCGTCGTTTACGTTCCCTTCTCCGCGTTCTCTCTTGCTTCGTCGCGCAAGGCCTGGCCGGCTGTCGCTTTTCCCTGAAGGGGCAGGGCGCAAGGCGCCGCGCTTGACGATATTTTGACGAGATTGTGCTTATCGTGATTTCTCGCAAGCCATTCGTCGTTTAATTGACGATATCGGCCGAGGTCGCTGAAGCGCCGCCCCCGTTGGTTGGCTTATCCAGGTGTTTGATTTTCTGGGGCTTCCTGTTCGTCGCCGAAGGGAGTCAGCGCACGGCCTGCTGTGAAACTGAACCGTTGGTCGCCGGGTGGGCAGGTCGGCAGCGTGCCGGCTTGACCTAGACTCAGGTGACCGGTAAGGGAGCACAGAATCATGTGCAAGTTATTGATAGATATTCGTATTCATGTCGTTTCGATAGCTCCGGGAAGGCCCCTGTCGACCGAGCAGGTGAAGGGAGCGCCCGCACCAAAGAAGTCCCCCTTGGCCAGCTACGGGGCTGGCTCCGTCAAATCCTGTCGCCGCTTGTTCGTGCTTTCCAATCGTTGTGGGCCGCTGAGAACAACACCAAGAGAAGAGCGCGTGCGAGTGCAGCCACCAAGGGGGTCAGAAAATCATGTCTGACCACGGAAAGCCGATACGGGTGATGCTGATCGATTGCCGCCCCCTGGTGCTGATCGGCCTGCATGACCTGATCAACGCCAGCAAGCCGAGCATGGAGGTCACTGGCCAGGCCAGCACCTATACCTATGCGCTGGACCTGGCCGATCAGCAGCGCCCCGACGTGATCTTCTTCAGCTTCTTTCCCGATGCCCTGAACCCGCTGGAAGTGGTCGCCGAGCTGGCCCGCAGCGCGGCAATGAAAGTGCTGGTGCTCAAGGGGTTGTATGAAGCGGTCCCGTTGCCCAGGCGATCGAGGCGGGCGCGCGGGGCATCGTGCTGGCGGAAGACCCGACCGAGTCGATCGTCCAGGCGATCGTCAATGTCCACCACCGTGATATCGGCCTGGACCGTGCCTGGGCGGGCGGGCTTTCCGGCTATGCCGCGAGCGGGCATGTACCCTTGAAGTGCAATCACGAACAGGCGAAACAGGCACGCCTGACCTTGCGCGAAAGGGAGCTGATCAGCGCCATCGTCGAAGACCCGTCGGCCAAGTACATGAGCATCGCCGAGCGTCTGGGCATCAGCGAACACACGGTGCACAACCACCTGAGCAACATCTACCAGAAGCTCAACCTGATCAATCGCATGGACCTGCTGATGTATGCGTTGAAGCATAGGCTCGCCGGCAGTGAAGAGCCGCCGGAGTCCGCCTGGGTGGAACTGGATCGGGGGCCGCACCAGGGTAACGGTTCGCCCCTGCGCAACAGCTGAAGCATTGACCGGCGGCGGGTATAAAACGAGACGGGGGTGGTTTCCAAACCACCCCCGTCTCTTTCCCGCGTGCGAACTGTCAGGCGCTGCCGTGCACGATGTCGGTATTCAGGACGTCGACCCCGACCAGGGTGATGGTCGTCAGCTGGCCGCCGGTCTCGTGGATCGTCACGATGCTGTTGGCGCCGCTGTTGTCGATGTTCTGCACGGTCGAGGTGGCATCGCCGTTGAGGACCAGTTTGTCACGCTGGCCTGTGGTGTCGAAGCCGGTGACCTGGTACTTGTTCTCGGTGCGTGCCAAGTCGATGTTGAAGGCCTCTTTCGTGCCAGTCAGGCCCGCCAGCGTGTAGTCGAAGGCTCCGCCGGCGGCCTTGTTGGCGAACAGATTGGCGCTGAAGGCGCTGGTCGCCGCGTCGCCGTCCTTGTCCGTGACCGTGGCGTTGAACGACAGCTTGACGTCGCTGGCCAGGTTCTCGACCTGCTTGATGAACTGGATGGTCGGGATCTTGATCATGCCCTCGGCCATGGTCAGTTGGATCGCGTCGATCAGCTTGCCGGCGACGGTCTGCACGGTGAAGGATTTCTGCCCACCGTTCTCGCTCTGCAGGTTGGCTGCCAGCACCTTGATCGGCGCACCGGACGTCGTACCGTCGTCGTAGTAGGCGACGTAGTACAGCGATTCCGACGTCGGGTCGTAGCCGCCCACCGAGTTGTCGATGAACACCTTCACCGAGGTCAGCAGCGTCTGCGGGTTGGCAACGAAGCTGTCGTCACCGGCGGTGATGCCGGCGCCGCTGCCCTGCAGGACGTTGTTCTTCACGCCGATACCGGAGGTGCTGACGTTGAGGGCCTTCTGATCGTCGATGTACGACGGCAGCACGGCGGTCTGCAACTGCGCTTCGGTCGGGTCGGGCAGGCCCAGGCCGATGCCGGTCAGGATGCTGTCCGCGCCCGTCTGCGGTGCCAGTGCCTTGGCGGCGAAGAACACCACGGCGTCAGTGCCGATGGTCAGTGTTTGCACCGGGTCCGGGCCGCCGGCGCCGAGCTGGCCGTTGGCGGTGCTCAGTACCAAAGTGGAGCTGAAGCCCTGCACCAGATCCAGGGTGTAGGTGCCGTCAGCCAGCGCGGTCAGGGTGTAGTCGACGCTGGTATTCGCCGTGGCGGCGTTGTTGTCGAAGTCGCCGGTCAAGGTGCCGGCGAAGTGGTACGCGCCATTGGCGTCCGGCGATGGCGACTGCTCGACGAGCGTGCCGGTCCCGGTGGTGGTCGTGCTATCGGGTCGTACCAGGGTGAACTGCCCGTTCGCCAGGACAATATCCAGGCCCGCCGCGCTACTGCCGTCGGCGCCGAATGATTTGTCCCAGTATCCGGTCTGCGCCAGGGTGCTGCCAGTGCCGACGATGTTGCCGAACGCCAGGGACGGGCCGTCATCGTGGAAGACCAGGTTCTGCCCGATGTTCAGCGTCGCCTGGGCACTGTCGCCATCCTTGTCGGTCTTGGTCGCGGTGAGTGCCACCAGGTTGTCGGAAGTCAGCGTCCTGGTGTCATCCGGGTTGCTGGCGTTGGGATGGACCACCGCCCGCAACTGGTCGAGGGTGACATCACCGTTGGTGGCCGCACTGACGGTAAACACCAGTACGCCACTGACGGCGGTGCGGCCTTCCACCACGCCATTGTTGATGGACAAGTTGACCGCTTGCCCGGTGGCCGTGTCGACCAGCCCGGAAGCCCCGGCAATCACGCTCAGTGCATAGGTCAGCGTGCCGGCGCCGTCCGCGCCAAAGGACGAGGTGAAGTTGCCGGCGAAGTTCTGCGTGGCATTGGTTGCCAGCACGCTTTCGTCTACGGTCAGCGCCGGTTCCGTGCCGGTGGTGCTGATGCTCGGGCCGTCGTCCTTGAAGATCAGGTTCTGGCCGATGTTCAGCGTGGTTGCGGCACTGTCGCCGTCACCGTCGGTCTTGGTCGCGGTCAGGGTCACCAGGTTGTCCGAGGTGAGGGTCCGCGAGTCATCCGGGTCGCTGGTGTTGGCGTGGACGATGGCGCGCAGCTGGTCGAGGGTGACGTCACCATTGGCAGCGACGCTGACGGTGAACACCAGATCGTTGCTGATCGCGCAGCGGCCTTCCACCACGGTGCCATTGAGCGACAGGATCACCGACTGGCCGGTGGCCGTGTCGGTCAGCCCGGAGGCGCCCGAGACGCAGCCCAGGGTGTAGGTCAGGGTGCCCGCGCCGTCGGCGCCGAACGACGAGGTGAAGTTGGAGGAGAAGGCCTGCAGGGCGTTGGCGCTGAGGTCCGAGTCGTCCACCGTCAGCACAGGCTCCGTGCCGGCGGGGCTGATGCTTGGGCCGTCGTCCTTGAACACCAGGTTCTGGCCGATGTTCAGGGTCGCCTGGGCGCTGTCGCCGTCGCCGTCGGTCTTGGTCGCGGTGAGTTTCACCAGGTCGTCCGAGGTGAGGCTTCTGGAATCGTCCGGATTGCTGGTGTCGGCGTGGACGATGGCGCGTTGCTGGTCGAGGGTGACGTCGCCATTGGCGGCGACGCTCACTTTGAACACCAGCAGGTTGGTGGTGGCCGTGCGGCCCTCGACCACGGCGCCGCTCATCGACAGGTTCACCGCCTCACCGGTGGCTGTGTCGGTCAGCCCGGATCCTCCGGCAATCACGCTCAGCGCGTAGGTCAGGGTGCCGGCGCCATCGGCGCCGAAGCTTGAACTGAAGTTCGCGGCGAAGTTCTGTGTTGCGTCGGTGGCCAGGGCGGATTCGTCCACTGTCAGGGTGGGCTCGACGCCGGTGGTACTGATGCTCGGGCCGTCGTCCTTGAACACCAGGTTCTGGCCGATGTTGAGGGTGGCCTGGACGCTGTCGCCGTCCTTGTCGGTCTTGGTCGCGGTGAGCTTCACCAGGTCGTCGGAAGTCAGGGTCTTCGAGTCATCCGGATCGCCGGTATTGGGGTGGACCACGGCGCGCTGTTGGTCGAGGGTGACGTCGCCATTGGCGGCCACGCTCACGGTGAACACCAGAGCGTCGCTGACAGCCGTGCGGCCTTCCACCACGCCATTGTTGACGGACAGGTTGACCGCCTGGCCGGTCGCCGTGTCGACCAGCCCGGATGCCCCGGCAATCACGCTCAGTGCATAGGTCAGGGTGCCGGCGCCGTCCGCGCCAAAGGACGAGGTGAAGTTGGCGGCGAAGCTCTGAGTAGCGTCGGTGGCCAGGGCGGATTCGTCCACTGTCAGGGTGGGCTCGACGCCGGTGGTGCTGATGCTCGGGCCGTCGTCCTTGAACACCAGGTTCTGGCCGATGTTGAGGGTGGCCTGAACGCTGTCGCCGTCACCGTCGGTCTTGGTTGCGGTGAGTTGCACCAGGTTGTCGGCGGTGAGGCTCCTGGAGTCATCCGGGTCGCTGGTGTTGGCGTGGACGATGGCGCGCTGCTGGTCGAGGGTGACGTCGCCATTGGTGGCCACGCTGACGGTGAACACCAGCTGGTTGGTGGTGGCGGTGCGGCCTTCGACCACGGCGCCGTTCATCGACAGGTTCACTGCCTCGCCCGTGGCCGTATCGGTCAGCCCCGACCCGCCGGCGATCACACTCAGCGCATAGGTGAGGGTGCCGGCACCGTCAGCCCCGAAGGCCGAGGTGAAGTTGGCGGCGAAGTTCTGCGTGGAGTCGGTGGTCAGCACCGATTCGTCCACTGTCATGACTGGCTCGACGCCAGTGGTGCTGATGCTCGGGCCGTCGTCCTTGAACACCAGGTTCTGCCCGATGTTCAGGGTGGCCTGGGCGCCGTCGCCGTCGCCGTCGGTCTTGGTCGCGGTGAGTTTCACCAGGTTGTCGGCGGTGAGGCTCCTGGAGTCATCCGGGTCGCTGGTGTTGGCGTGGACGATGGCGCGCTGCTGGTCGAGGGTGACGTCGCCATTGGCCGCCACGCTGACGGTGAACACCAACTGGTTGGTGGTGGCGGTGCGGCCTTCGACCACGGCGCCGCTCATCGACAGGTTCACCGCTTCGCCGGTGGCTGTGTCGGTCAGCCCGGAAGCGCCAGCCACTACGCTCAGTGCGTAGGTCAGGGTACCGGCGCCGTCGGCGCCGAAGGCCGAGCTGAAGTTGGCGGCGAAGTTCTGCGTGGAGTCGGTGGTCAGGACCGTTTCGTCCACCGTCATGACTGGCTCGACGCCGGTGGTGCTGATGCTTGGACCGTCATCCTTGAACACCAGGTTCTGCCCGATGTTCAGGGTCGCCTGGGCGCTGTCGCCGTCACCGTCGGTCTTGGTCGCGGTGAGTTTCACCAGGTTGTCGGCGGTCAGGGTCTTCGAGTCATCCGGATCGCTGGTGTTGGCATGGACGATGGCGCGCTGCTGGTCCAGCGTCACCGTGCCGTTGGCGGCCACGCTGACGGTGAACACCAGGTCGTTGCTGATGGCCGTGCGGCCTTCCACCACGGCGCCGTTCATGGCCAGGTTCACGGCTTGACCGGTGGCCGTGTCGACCAGCCCGGAGGCGCCGGCGATCACACTCAGCGCATAGGTCAGGGTGCCGGCGCCGTCGGCGCCGAAGGCCGAGGTGAAGTTCGCGGCGAAGCTCTGCGAGGCATCGGTGGTGAGGACGGATTCATCTACCGTCAGCGTGGGTTCGGTGCCGGTGGTGCTGATGCTCGGGCCGTCGTCCTCGAAGACCATCTTCGAGCCGATTTCCGTGGTGGCGGTAGAGACCTGCAGCAGCTTGAAGCCGCCGATATCGAAGTCGGCGTGGTTATTGCCCTTGGCGTCGACGGCTGCGCCGTTCTCCACCAGTACGCGGTTGTGATCCGTCGTGGTGGTGTACTCGATCTTGTAGTTGGCCAGCACGCCGGTGATGGTTGCCACTCCGCCGTTGAGGGTGATGCTGATGCTGCCGTCGTTCACCACTAGCCCGGTGGCGTTGTTGATGACCCGGACGCTGGTGATGGCGACGGCGCTGTCATTGCCGTAGCCATCGATGAAGGCGTTACCCGCTTCGACGGCGGTGCTGAAGGCGCTGATCTTGACCACGGCACTCTTGCCGCTCTGCAACTGCACGACATCGAAGCTGGCGGTCTTGGCGTTGAACATCTGGGTGAAGTCGACGTTGGCTTCAACGTCCGCTTCGTTCTGGTCCAGGTTGGGAATGGTCACGTTCTGCCGGGCACCAGTGACGAAGGTGAAGCGGATGCCTTCCTGCTCGACGATCATCTGGTTGTTGGTGCCGAAGGTGGTCGGGCCGCCGGCCTGGCTGGTGTTGATGGTGTCGCCGGTAGTGATGTTGGCCCCGGTGGACTGGTTGGCCGGGTCCTTGCCGGTGGCGATGATGGTCGGGTCGGTGATGCGGATCACCCCGTTGTCATTGACCGTGGTCGGGCTCGCCGTGGTGAACATCAGGAACAGATTCTGTCCGGAGGGCGCGTCGGCCAGGCTGAAGGTCAGGTCCTGGCTGGTGCCGATGTAGACCTTGTTCAGCAGGTTGAGGGCGTCATCGGCGTTGGTGCCGTCCGGGTGCTTGAGCGGCTGGTATTCCACCGTCCAGATCTTGCCGCCGCTGACTGGCGAGCCGGTCTCCTCGATGTAGGCGGCGAACACGATGGCGCCGGCGGGGCCACCGGCACGTCCGACGAGGACATTGTTGTTGGTGGTATCGGTGTAGAGAAGGATGTCCACCCCGGCGAGGGTATCCAAGCCGCTGTCCAGGCCGTTCAGCGGCGCGCCGCCGCTGCCGGTGAAGAGAATGTCGGTGATCGCGCCGCCGGGCGCGGCGCTGATGGTGAAGGCATTGCTGCCGGTGTTGCCGGCCGCGCCGGTATATCCGCTGAGCGCGGCGCCCGAGGCAGTACCGGCGCCCAGAGCGGTCAGGCGGGCGCTGAAGACCGAGGGCAGGGCGGCGATGAGGATGTCATTGTCGTTCGCGTCACCCGCCGGGGATGGGCTGGCGGTGGCGTTCTGCAGGCCGGCGGTTTCGTCTAATGAGACTTCCACGCCGGTCGCCACCACGGAGGGGCCGGCGTCGGTAAAGGTGGCGGTCGCTGTGGCGCCGTCACTGGAAGCGGAGAGCAGGAAGCGTGCCCCGGCCGAATCGTCCGGGTCGACGTACCAGGAAGTGGTGACGCTGCCGTTGACCTGGCCGTCCAGGTCGCCGGCGCCGCCATCGGTCACGTACCAGGGATCGTGGCCGGCACCGGCGCTGGTGTTGAGCACGTCATCCGGGGTGCCCCATACGCCGTCGGCGCCGGGGCTGGTGGCGTGGTCCACCTCGATCTTCACGGTGCTGCCGGCGGTGAAGCCGCTGGCGGTGATGATGGCGGTGCTGCCGGGGGCGTAGTCGTTCTGGTCGGTGGTAACGGCAGGAGCGCTGGTGTCATCTGCGGTGGGGCGCGTTGGCGACGCAATCTTCTTATGGAGGGTCATGATGTTCTCCCGAGCATTTCCATGCGTGGCGGCCAGACCTCGACTGCTGGCCTTTTACTGCTACATGCCACGACTATGGGGACGCTCCGGGGAATGCGCATCGGCCGATACTCCCAGGCGGGCTGGGAGTTTCGGACTAGGAGGGCAGGGGAGCGCAGGCGCTGCGCGGGTTGCGGTGCTGCACCGGCCGACGAGAGGTAGAGGCGCCGGTGTTTGGGGGAAGGAGGTGGCGAATAGCTGGCGATCGCCCATGAAAAAGCCCGCATCATGCGGGCTTCTTTCGTGCAGGTCGGCGCTTAGTGCTTCGGTGTGTCGTCCGGCAGGGCGAGCAGTTGCTTCTCGCGGTTCCAGTCAAAGGGTTCGCCGTTTTCTTCGGCTTCGAAGCGACGCTCGTCGAGCTGCTGGTACATCTGCAGCTCTTCGTCGGGCATGTAGTGCAGGCAGTCGCCACCGAAGAACCACAGCAGGTCGCGCGGGATCAGGTGGGCGATCTGCGGGTAGCGGTGGAAGATCTGGCTGATCAGGTCCTGGCCCAGGTACTGGGCGCCTTCCGGGTCGCGCGGCAGTTCTGCCATCAGCTCATCGAAGCGTTCGAGGAACAGGCCGTGGTTGTCCTCGGGAACCTGCTCGGCTTCGCCCAGGGCGCCAAGGATCATGCGCAGGTGGTTGAGCAGGGCGATGTGGTGGTCGAGATAGGCGCTGGCCATGGGGGTTCCTCTGGAGCTGTGTGCAAACGGCCGGGGAGTATATCGGGTTTCCCTGCCGCTGCCGTCGGTGCGATCAGCGGATGGGGCGCATCTGGATCTGCCGGCGCTGGTTGTCGATCTGCTGGCGCTGCTGGTCGAGTATCCGCTGCTGCTGTTGCAACTGGTCCTGCTGCAGCTCGCTCTTCTGCCGCTGGATCATCTGGTCGCTCTGCCGACGCTGCTCGTTCCAGCGCCGCTGGTTGTCCTGCTGGCGCTGCAGGTCCTGCTGCTGCATCTGCAGGCGCTGGTCTTCGTAGTTCAGGCGCTGGCTGTCCAGCTGGTTCTGCCGCAGTTGCTGTTGGCGGCGCAGGCTGTCCTGCTGTTGCTGGATCGGGTCGATGACCGGGCTGGGCGTCGGCGCTGGGCGCGGCCGGCTGGGGTAGAGCCAGGGGTCGGCCTGGGCGCTGCCCATCAGCAGCATGGCCAGCAGGAGGAAAAGGGATCGACGCATGGTGCGGTTCTCCATTGCGAGCGTCCATGACGGTGAAGCCTTCAGTGTGCGCCCGATAATGCCCCGTAGGGTGAATAACGCGTAGCGTTATCCGCCCTACAGAGCTATGCGTCGGAGAAAAAGGGCGCCAGAAGGCGCCCCGTAGCTGAAAGCCGCAGGTCATCCAGCCTTGCCGGCCAGTTCCTCTTTCGAGAAATCGTCCACATCGATCACCGCCCGACGCGCACGTTCGGCGGTGTGCAGGGTTTCCGCTTCCGCGGCCTCCAGCACGCCGGCGTCGCGCGCGGCATCGATCGGCGACTGTCCCGGCTTGGGATTCACCCCGTGTTCCTTGAGCGCCTTGTGCAGCTTCTTCTGCAAGGGCGCGGCGGCGGCGAGCTGGTCATAGGCGAAGGTGAGCTTGGCCACCGGATCATCGGGGCCGGAAGGCAGATGAGCGCCGGCGAGGATCGCCTGCAACGCCGGGTCGCTGAGCGGGCGGCCGAGGATATCGGCGATCTCCGCGTCCAGCGTGTCGCTCGGGCCCCGGTGGCGGCGACCCAGCGGCAGTACCAGCACCCGCAGCAGGCAGCCGAAGGCGCGATTGGGGAAGTTGTCGATCAGGTCGGCCAGTGCGGCTTCGGCCTTCTCCAGGTTTTCCTGCATGGTCCAGTGCAGCAGCGGGTGCAGGTAGTCCGGGTTGTCCAGGTCGTGGTAACGCTTGAGCGCGGCGGAGGCGAGGTACAGGTGACTCAGTGCATCGCCCAGGCGCGCGGAGAGGCGCTCGCGGCGCTTCAGCTCGCCGCCGAGCAGCATCATGCTGAAGTCCGCCAGCAGGGCGAAGGATGCCGCGAGCCGGTTCAGCGCGCGGTAGTACGGGCGACTGATGCGGTCACCCGGCACCGGGTCGAAGCTGCCGAAGCCCAGGCCCAGCAGCAGGCTGCTGGCGGCGTTGCTGACGGCGAAGCCGACGTGGTTGAGCAGCAGCTCGTCGAACTCGCGCTCGGCCTGGTCCTGGTCCTCGCGGCGGGCCAGTTCCATCTCCTTGAGCACGTACGGATGGCAGCGGATGGCGCCCTGGCCGAAGATCATCAGGTTGCGCGAGAGGATGTTGGCGCCCTCGACGGTGATGAAGATCGGCGCGGCCTGCCAGGAGCGGCCCAGGTAGTTGTTCGGGCCGAGGATGATGCCTTTGCCACCGTGGATATCCATGGCGTGGGCGATGCACTCGCGGCCGCGTTCGGTGAGGTGGTACTTGAGAATCGCCGAGAGCACCGAGGGCTTCTCGCCCAGGTCCACCGCGTTGGCGGTGAGGATCCGCGCGCTGTCCATCATCCAGGCGTTGCCGCCGATGCGGGCGAGGGCTTCCTGGATGCCTTCGAAGGCCGACAGCGGCACGTTGAACTGCTCGCGCACCTGGGCGTAGCGGCCGCTGACGTAGCTGCCGACCTTGGCGGCGCTGGTGCCCACCGCCGGCAGCGAGATCGAGCGGCCCACCGACAGGCAGTTCATCAGCATCATCCAGCCTTTGCCGATCATGTCCTGGCCACCGATGATGTAGTCCAGCGGCACGAACACGTCCTTGCCGGAGTTGGGGCCGTTCATGAAGGCGGCGCCCAGCGGCACATGGCGACGGCCGATCTGCACGCCGTCGGTGTCGGTGGGGATCAGCGCCAGGGTGATGCCGAGGTCTTCTTCCTCGCCCAGCAGATGGTCCGGGTCATGGCACTTGAAAGCCAGGCCGAGGAGGGTGGCCACCGGGCCGAGGGTGATGTAGCGCTTCTCCCAGGTCAGGCGCAGGCCGAGGGCTTCCTCGCCTTCCCACTGGCCCTTGCAGACCACGCCGACGTCGGTCATGCCGCCGGCATCGGAGCCGGCCTGCGGGCTGGTCAGGGCGAAGCAGGGAATCTCGTCGCCAGTGGCCAGGCGCGGCAGGTAGCGCTGGCGCTGGGCGTCGGTGCCGTAGTGCAGCAGCAGTTCGGCCGGGCCGAGGGAATTGGGCACCATCACGGTGGAGGCGAGGTCGCCGCTGCGGGTGGCGAGTTTCATCACCACCTGGGAGTGGGCGAAGGCTGAAAAGCCCTTGCCGCCATATTCCTTCGGGATGATCAGGCCGAAGAAGCCCTGGCTCTTGATGTAGGCCCAGGCCTCGGGCGGCAGGTCCATGTCCTTGCCGACCTGGTAGTCGTCGATCATGGCGCAGAGCTGCTCGGTGGGGCCGTCGATGAAGGCCTGTTCCTCTTCCGTCAATTGCGCCTTGGGATAGCCCAGCAGCGTCTGCCAGTCCGGGCGACCGCTGAACAGCTGGCCATCCCACCAGACGGTGCCGGCCTCGATGGCCTCGCGTTCGGTTTCGGACATCGGCGGCAGGGTCTTCTTGAACCAGGCGAACAACCGTGAAGTGAACAGACTGCGACGCAGGTCGGTGGCGAGAATCGTCACCGCGACCACGGCCCAGAGCAGCCACAACAGCACCATCCAGCCGTGGGCGTGGCTGAACAGGCTCATCAGTGCGAGGTACACGGCGACGATGCCGAGTGCCTTGAGGGGAGCGGCGCGACGGTGCGCGAGCCAGGCGGCGCCAAGGATCAGGACGAGTAACCAGACGAGCAGCATGCGGATTCCTCCATGACAGCCAGCCCCGGCGACCGCAGGCCGCGGCGGGCTTGGTGACGAACAATGCGCGAGCAGAGCGATAGTGCGAACGCCTCATACCATGCACCGGAAGCTTAGCTGGCTGAACCGAACCGATGGCCGCATGGCCGGACAGCTTGGCCGGATCGCCTTGTCGTGCAGGCGCCGGCGCTGGTTAGACTGATGTCCGATCTCAAGCTCCAAGCCAAGGACGACAAGCCCGGAGACAACGCCATGCAGCCTTACCTCACGCCCAGCCGCTTCGTTGATAGTGACCACCCCGGGGTCATCGAGTTCGCTCAGAATCACCGGGGCGATGGCGCCACCCCGCTGGAACAGGCGGTGGCCCTGTATTACGCGGTGCGCGACCAGATTCGCTACAACCCCTATGTGTTCAGCCGCGACCCGCAGACGCTCAAGGGCAGCCATGCCCTGGAGGCCGGGCAGTCCTACTGCGTGCCCAAGGCAACACTGCTGGCGGCTTGCGCTCGGCACTGCGGTATCCCGGCACGCATCGGCCTGGCCGACGTCAAGAACCACCTGGCCACGCCGCGCCTGCTGGAACTGCTGCGCAGCGAGATGTTCGCCATGCATGGCTACACCGAACTGTTCCTCGAAGGCCGTTGGGTCAAGGCCACGCCGGCCTTCGATATCGGCCTGTGCGAGGCCTTCGGCGTGTTGCCGCTGGAGTTCGACGGGCGCAACGACAGCGTCTTCCACCCGTTCAACCGCGATGGTGAGCGGCATATGGAATACCTGCGCGACCACGGTCAGTTCCCCGATGTGCCCGAGGAGTTCTTCTTCGGCTACCTCAAGCAGTGCTATCCGCACCTGTTCAACGGTGAGACCACGCTGCTGGGCGGCGACATGCGCAGTGAAGCGGCAAGGCATGAAAGCGATCGCCCCCATGAACGCAATCGCCCATGAACGCAATCGATAGTAACCATCAGTACGTGTGTCTTTTTTCCTCGCGCCTTAGCCGGTAGGGTGCCGTCATCCGAAATCGCGTCCGTTGGGCGTGTGACCAATGAATGACGACAACAAGAGAGGCGCAGCATGCTCAAGATCTGGGGCCGGAAGAATTCCTCCAATGTGCGCAAGGCGCTCTGGTGCGCGGAAGAGGCGGGCCTGACCTATGAGCGAATCGACGCCGGCGGCGCTTTTGGTCTGGTCAACGACGCGCCCTACCGCGCGCTGAATCCCAACGGCGTGGTGCCGACCCTGGACGACGACGGCTTCGTCCTCTGGGAATCCAATACCATCGTCCGCTACCTTGCCGCTCGCTACGCGCCGGCCCTGTACCCGCAGGACCTGCAGCAACGCGCCAACGCCGAGAAGTGGATGGACTGGACCACCTCATCCTTCGCCGCGCCGTTCCGCACCGTGTTCTGGGGTACCTTGCGTACCCCGCCGGAGCAGCGCGATGTCGCTGCCATCCAGGCCGCCATCGATACCTGCGTGCGACTGCTGGAAATCCCCGAGGCCGCGCTGGCCAGACAGCCGTACCTCACCGGCGAACAATTGGGCATGGGTGACATTCCGCTGGGCAGCTTCATCTATGCTTGGTTCGAAATGCCCATCGCGCGCCCGCCGCAGCCGCACCTGCAAGCCTGGTACGAACGCCTGAAGGCGCGCCGGGCCTACCGTGACGCGGTGATGACCGACCTGACCTGAATGCCTGTGCGTGCCCCGGAGGTTGCAATCCTCGCGGCGGCCCTTTATCAAGCAGGCCCTTTTTCCAAAGACATGCGTCTTTCCACCGCCTTGCAACGGGAATCCCCATGAGTTCCGCGCTGTCCATCCGTCAACTGACGAAGACCTACGGCAACGGTTTCCAGGCCCTCAAGGGCATCGACCTGGATGTCGCCGAAGGTGATTTCTTTGCCCTGCTCGGCCCCAACGGCGCCGGCAAATCCACCACCATCGGCATCCTCTCCACCCTGGTGAACAAGAGCGGCGGCACGGTCAACGTGTTCGGCCACGACCTGGACAAGGACCCGTACGGCCTGAAGCGCTGCCTGGGCGTGGTGCCCCAGGAGTTCAACTTCAACCAGTTCGAGAAGGTGTTCGACATCGTCGTCACCCAGGCCGGCTACTACGGCATCCCGATGAGCGTGGCCAAGGGCCGCGCCGAGAAGTACCTGACCCAGCTGGGCCTGTGGGACAAGCGCAACTCCGCCTCCCGCGAACTCTCCGGCGGCATGAAGCGCCGTTTGATGATCGCCCGCGCGCTGGTCCACGAGCCGCGCCTGCTGATCCTCGACGAACCCACCGCTGGCGTGGACATCGAACTGCGCCGCTCGATGTGGAACTTCCTCACCGAGCTCAACGGCGAAGGCATCAGCATCATCCTCACCACGCACTACCTGGAGGAGGCCGAGCAGCTGTGCCGCAACATCGCGATCATCGACCACGGCACCATCGTGGAGAACACCAGCATGCGCAAGCTGCTGAACAAGCTGCATGTGGAGACCTTCTACCTCGACCTGCAGGGCACCCTGGGCGAAACGCCGAAGCTCGATGGCTACCCGGCGCGCCTGGTGGATGACCACACCCTGGAAGTGCAGGTGGACAAGTCTCTGGGCATCAACGGCCTGTTCGTCCAGCTCAACGCCCAGGGCGTGCAGGTGCTGAGCCTGCGCAACAAGAGCAATCGCCTGGAGGAGCTGTTCGTGTCGCTGGTGGAGAAGAATCTGTCGAGGGTGGCGGTATGAGCAGCGAACTGCGCGCCAACTGGGTCGCCCTCAACACCATCGTCTACCGCGAAGTCCGCCGCTTCCTGCGCATCTGGCCGCAGACGCTGCTGCCGCCGGCGATCACCATGGTTCTGTACTTCGTCATCTTCGGCAACCTGATCGGCCGGCAGATCGGCGACATGGGTGGCTTCACCTACATGCAGTACATCGTGCCGGGGCTGATCATGATGTCGGTGATCACCAACTCCTACGGCAACGTGGTGTCGAGCTTCTTCGGCAGCAAGTTCCAGCGCAACATCGAAGAGCTGCTGGTCTCGCCGGTCTCGCCGCACACCATCCTCCTCGGCTTTGTCTGCGGCGGCGTGCTGCGCGGGCTGGCGGTGGGGGTGATCGTGACGATCCTGTCGCTGTTCTTCACCGACCTGCAGATTCACCATTTCGGCATCACCGTGCTGGTGGTGGTGCTGACCGCGGCGATCTTCTCCATGGGCGGCTTCGTCAACGCGGTGTTCGCTCGCAACTTCGATGACATCTCGATCATCCCGACCTTCGTGCTGACCCCGCTGACCTACCTGGGCGGGGTGTTCTACTCGATCACGCTGCTGCCGCCGTTCTGGCAGACCGTGTCGCTGGCCAACCCGATCCTGCACATGGTCAACGCCTTCCGCTACGGCATCCTCGGCGTGTCCGACATCCGCATCGGCACGGCGGTGATCTTCATGCTGGTGGCGACTGTGCTGCTCTACGTGTTCTGCATTCGCCTGCTGGTGAGCGGACGCGGGATGCGGCAGTGAGCGGCGCGTTGCGCTGATGAAAAAGGCCCCGGTTGGGGCCTTTTGCTTTTTTGGCAATTCGCGGCGGGTGAGTCCCCTGTAGGAGCGAGCTTGCTCGCGAACCGCCCAACGCCGGAGCTGCCGGTGAATCCGTTCGCGAGCAAGAACTGGGCGTCCCCCTCGCTCCTACGAAAAGCGCTATTTCGGAAACTCGATAACGAACCGCGTCCACCCATTGGCCGACTCGCAACGAATCTCCCCGCCATGGGCGCGCACGATGGAGCGGCAGATCGCCAACCCCAGCCCGGCATGTTCGCCCTGGCCTTCGCGGCGGGCCGGATCGGCGCGGTAGAAACGGTCGAACAGGCGCGGCAGGCGCTCGGCGGGAATCTCCCGCCCCGGGTTCTCCACGCTCAGGCGGCCCGGCTCCAGGCGCACGCGGATCTGCCCGCCGTCCGGGGTGAAACGCAGCGCGTTGTCCAGCAAATTGGCCAGCACCCGGCGCAACAAGGCGCGGTCGCCCTGTACTGACAGCTCGCCCTCGCGCTCCAGGCGGATGGACTTTTCCTCGGCCAGCGGCCCGTAGAACTCCAGCAACTCGTCTACCTCGTCGGCCAGCACCAAAGACTGGCTGCTGGGGGTGAGCAGACCGTGGTCGGCCTTGGCCAGGAACAGCATGTCATTGACCATCGCGGTGAGCCGCTCCAGCTCCTCCAGGTTGCCGTGCAGCGCCTCGCGGTAGTCGTCCAGGCTGCGCGAGCGCGACAGCACCACCTGGGTCTGGGTCAGTAACCCGGTGAGTGGCGTGCGCAGCTCGTGGGCAATGTCGGCGGAGAAGGCCGAAAGGCGCTGGAAGGCTTCTTCCAGGCGCGCCAGCATGGCGTTCAGCTCGCCGGCCAGGCCGCGCAGTTCCTGCGGCATCTGCCCGGCGTCGAGGCGGGTGGTCAGCGAGTGCGCGCTGACCTGCGCCGCCACCTCGCTCATGCGCCGCAACGGGCGCAGGCTGGCGCGGGCGGCCCAGGCGCCGAGCAGGGCAGTGGCCAGGGCGGAGAGCCCCATGGTCATCCAGATCAGCCGCTGCATGCGCTGCAGGAAGTGCTGGTGATGGGTGATGTCGAGGATCAGCGTCAGCTGCGCGCCATCGCGCTGCTTGGCGTCCAGCGGAGCCTGCAACTCGCGGAAGGACTGCTGCTCGCCGTTGGCCATGTTGATCGCCGGGCGCTGCTCGAACCAGGTGCTGCCGTCCGCACCCTGCAGGCGCAGGCCGAGGTCGGGGTGGCGGCGCAGCTCGCGGCGCAGTTCGGCTGTGTGCGGTGCCAACTGCTCCGGGCCACCGACATCGCCCAGCACATCGCGGAAGATCGCCAGCTTGCCGGCCATCAGCTGGTGGTCCAGCTCGATGAAGTGCGTTTCGCTGGCGCGGCTGAAGATGATCCCGGCCAGCAGCGACACGGCGGCGGTACAGGCGGCGAACAGCAGGCTCAGGCGCAGGCCGAGGGACAGGCGCGCGCTCATGCTTCGCGCTCTTCCAGCACGTAGCCCATGCCGCGCACGGTGTGGATCAGGCGCTGCGGGAAGTCGTCGTCGACCTTGGCGCGCAGGCGGCGGATGGCGACTTCGATAACGTTGGTGTCGCTGTCGAAATTCATGTCCCACACCTGCGAGGCGATCAGCGACTTGGGCAGCACCTCGCCGCTGCGCCGCAGCAGCAGCTCCAGCAGGGCGAACTCCTTGGCGGTCAGGTCGATGCGCTTGCCGGCGCGCTGCACGCGGCGGCGTAGCAGGTCCACTTCCAGGTCGGCCAGTTGCAGGGTGGTTTCCTGCAACTGTTGGCCACCGCGGCGCAGCAGCGTGCGCACGCGGGCCAGCAGTTCGACGAAGGCGAAAGGCTTCACCAGGTAGTCGTCGGCACCGAGTTCCAGGCCGCGCACGCGGTCCTCCACGGCGTCGCGCGCGGTGAGGAACAGCACGGGCACGGCGCTGCCGGTCTGGCGCACGGCCTGGAGGATCTGCCAGCCATCGCGGCCGGGCAGCATCACATCGAGAATCAGCAGGTCGTGTTCGCCGGCCAGGGCCAGTTGCAGGCCTTCGTCGCCGTCGGCGGTCAGGTCGACGGCGAAGCCGGCCTCGCTCAGGCCCTGCCGCAGGTACTGGCCGATGCGTGGTTCGTCTTCGACGATGAGAAGTTTCATCCGGTTATCCATTCAGGCGCTCGGGGCGCAGCTGTCATCAGGGTAATGGGGCGGTCAGCGAGCTGACAGCGTCGGTATCGCAGACTGACGGCGTGTTCATTTTCCAGCGTCCTCAAGGAGTCCGCCATGCACCTGATCATCTCCACGCTGTTTGCCGTGCTGTTGTTCCCCGTCGCGCCGGCGTTGGCCGATGGGGGAGGGGACATCACCTTCCAGCGTATGCAGGAACAAGCCGCCACGGCACGCCAGGCCTGCTGAACTCGATTCATCGTGCTGCCTCTTGCCCGCCCTCCGGCGGGCTTTTTTTCGCCCCCTTTATACCCCGCGACGGGCGGGCGAGCGCCAAGCTGACAGCGTTGTAATCTTCCCGACAGGTAACCCTCAGCCGCCGACAGCGACCATGGCCACAGTCCCCTGAAGGAGAACCGCCATGTCCCTGCGTCATCTGTTTCAAGCTTCCGTCCTCGGCCTCGCCGCCGCCATCAGCCTGCCGGCCCTG
The DNA here is from genome assembly GCF_002796985.1 of Pseudomonas sp. Classification (GTDB taxonomy): domain Bacteria; phylum Pseudomonadota; class Gammaproteobacteria; order Pseudomonadales; family Pseudomonadaceae; genus Pseudomonas. Next base: position 1,279,549 of record NZ_PEKX01000007.1, read on the forward strand.
GCCGATGCCGGGCACGCCTACGACTTCGGCAAGCCGGCCAAGGCCGCCCAGGCCACCCGCACCGTGGAGATCAAGCTGGGCGAGATGTTCTTCGAGCCCGAAAGCATCGACGTGAAGCCGGGCGAGACCGTGCGTTTCGTCATCCACAACACCGGCAGCCTGCTGCACGAATTCAACCTGGGCAGCGCCGCCATGCACGCCGGCCACCAGAAGGAGATGCAGCAGATGATGGACTCCGGGATGCTCACTCCCACCGGCATGCAGCACGACATGAGCCAGATGGATCATTCGAAAATGGGCCACGGCGACAAGCCGATGGGCCAGATGATGAAGCATGACGACCCCAACAGCGTGCTGGTGGAGCCGGGCAAGACCGCCGAACTGACCTGGACCTTCAGCAAGGCCACCAGCCTGGAGTTCGCCTGCAACATTCCGGGGCACTACCAGGCCGGCATGGTCGGCAAACTCACCGTCAAGCCTTGAGCGCGCCAAGATGATCCGCGCAAGGGAATGGGCTCTGGGGGCGCTGCTGCTGGCACCGTTGGCGGTGCAGGCGGGCGTGTATGACCTGACGATTGGCGAGGGCGAGCTGAAACTGTCCGACGGCGCCCGCAAGGCGCTCACGGTGAATGGCCAGACGCCGGCACCGGAACTGCGCTTCAAGGAGGGCGAAGACGTCGAGCTGCGCGTCACCAACACCCTCGATCGCGACACCTCGCTGCACTGGCACGGGCTGATCCTGCCCTATACCCAGGACGGCGTGCCGGGCATCAGCTTCCCCGGTATCAAGCCCGGCGAGACCTTCACCTACCGCTTTACGGTGAAGCAGTCCGGCACCTACTGGTACCACGCCCACAGCGACTTCCAGGAGATCGAAGGGCTCTACGGCCCGCTGGTGATCGAGCCGAAGGCGCGCGAGCCGTACCGCTACGACCGCGAGTACACCCTGTTGCTGGCCGACTGGCACGACACGAAACCGGAAACCGTGTTCGCCAACCTGAAGAAGCAGAGCGACTACTACAACCGCAACCAGCGCACCCTGGGCGACTTCATCGCCGACTCCAGCGCCAATGGCTTCATGGCGACCCTGCGTGACCGCCTGGACTGGGGCGGCATGCGCATGACACCGACGGACATCGCCGACATCGCCGGCTTCCGTTTCCTGGTCAACGGCCAGGACACGGAGCAGAACTGGACCGGCCTGTTCAAGCCCGGCGAGCGGGTGCGCCTGCGCATCATCAACGGCTCGGGCATGAGCTACTTCGACCTGCGCATTCCCGGCCTGAAAATGACGGTGGTGCAGGCCGACGGCAACGACGTGCAGCCGGTGACGGTGGACGAGTTGCGCATCGCCGTGGCCGAGACCTACGACGTGATAGTCCAGCCGCAGGAAGACCGTGCCTACACCTTCTTCGCCGAAGCCATGGACCGCAGCGGCTACGCCCGCGCCACCCTGACACCGCGTGCCGGGTTGCAGGCCGAGGTGCCGACGCTGCGCGAACGGCCGCTGCTGACCATGGCCGACATGGGCATGAGCCACGAAGGTATGGATCACGGCGGTATGGCGATGGCGGGGCAGGGCGCCGACGCTGGCGCCGGGGACATGGCTGGCATGGATCACTCCAGCATGGCCGGCATGGACCATTCACAGATGGCGGGTATGGATCACTCGGCCATGGCCGCGCCGAAGTCCGACTACGCGCCGGGTAGCGGGCTGACGCCGCAGCCGGCCGAGCCAGGCAACCGCCTGCTGGTCTATGCGGACCTCAAGGCCATGCGCCCCTACGCTGACTACCGTGCGCCGGATCGCACCATCGAGTTCCGCCTGACCGGCAACATGGAGCGCTACTTCTGGTCCATCGACGGCAAGAAGTACTCCGAGGCCGAGCCGATCCGCCTGACCTACGGCGAGCGGGTGCGCATCCGCTTCGTCAACGACACCATGATGACCCACCCCATGCACCTGCACGGCATGTGGATGCAACTGGACAAGGGCAACGGCCGCTTCAACCCGCTCAAACATGTGGTCAGCGTGGCGCCGGGCAGCACCCTGGATGTCGATGTGCCTGCCGATGCGCTGGGCGAGTGGGCCTTCCACTGCCACCTGATCTACCACATGGCCGCCGGCATGATGCGCAAGGTCATCGTCGAGCCGGCCCCCGCCAGCGCCAGCCTCTGAGGAACCGCCATGAAACGCATAGCAACGGTGGCCTGCGCGGCGACCCTGGGCCTGGCCTTGCCCGCCGAAAGTGCCGAGATGGACGACATGCCCATGGGCTCGCTGCTGATCCAGCGCCTGGAAAGCCGCTTCCACGGCAACGACCAGGCCCTGGGCTGGGAAGCCCAGGGCTGGTACGGCACCGATTACCAGAAATTGCGCCTGAAGCTGGAGGGCGAGCGCGACGCCGGCGGCCCGACCACCGATAACGAAGTGCAGCTGCTTTACCAGCGCATGGTCGCGGACTTCTGGGACTGGCAGGTGGGTGTGCGCCACGACGACCAGCCGGGACCGTCGCGCAGTTATGCGGTGCTGGGTATCCAGGGCCTGGCGCCGCAGTGGTTCGAGGTGGACGCCAACCTGTTTCTCAGCGAGCGCGGCGACCCGTCCCTGCGCCTGGAGACCGAGTACGAGCTGCTGCTGACCCAGCGGCTGATCCTGGAGCCGTCGCTGGAGTACAACCTGGCGCTGGCCGATGACCGCGACATCGGCGTGGGTGCCGGTGGCAGCGAACTGGAGGCGGGCCTGCGCCTGCGCTACGAAGTGCGCCGGGAGTTCGCGCCGTACTTCGGTTATGTCTGGAGCAAGACCTACGGCCGCAGCGGCGACATCGCCCGCGCGGAGGGCGAGGACGACGAGGAAGGCTACTGGGTCGCCGGTGTGCGGATGTGGTTCTGACGCCTCTGCTGCTCTTCGTAGGAGCGAGCTTGCTCGCGAACCGCCCAAGCATCGGCGTCGCGGGGAAACCCGTTCGCGAGCAAGCTCGCTCCTACAGGTTTGGCATCCAGCTCGTCCGCGAGCTGCTGAAAGGGGCGGCGGACTTGTATACACTCGCCGCCTCGCGCCACCACCCGTATCGCCGATCCAGCAGGTCCCTACATGCAGCACCCCGCCGAACACTCGCCGCTGGGCAAATCCAGCGAATACGTCTCCACCTACGCGCCGGAGCTGCTGTTCCCGATCGCCCGCAGCACCAAGTGGGCGGAGCTGGGCCTGACCGCCCAGACTCTGCCGTACCAGGGCGTGGACCTGTGGAACTGCTACGAGCTGTCCTGGCTGACCGCCTCGGGCAAGCCGGTGGTCGCCATTGGCGAGTTCTCGATCCCGGCGCAGTCGCCGAACATCATCGAGTCCAAGTCCTTCAAGCTCTACCTCAACTCGCTGAACCAGAGCGCCTTCGACAGCGCTGACGCCGTGCGCACGGTGATGGAGCGCGACCTGTCTGCTGCCGCTGGCGCGCCGGTGGGCGTGCGTGTGCGCGGTCTGGACGAAGTGGCGAGCGAGGGTGTGGCCGTCATCGACGGCACCTGCGTCGACGACCTGGACGTCGCGGTGGAGAGCTACGACCACCCACGCCCGGAACTGCTGCGCTGCGACGACACCCGCCGCGTCGACGAAGTGCTCTACAGCCACCTGCTCAAATCCAACTGCCCGGTCACCGGCCAGCCGGACTGGGGCACATTGGTCGTGGAATACACTGGCCCGGCGCTGGATGCCGCGAGCCTGCTGGCCTACGTCGTGTCCTTCCGTCAGCACCAGGACTTCCACGAGCAGTGCGTCGAGCGCATCTACCTCGACCTGCAACGCCTGCTGCAACCGACCCGCCTGACCGTTTATGCGCGCTATGTGCGTCGTGGCGGCCTGGACATCAACCCCTATCGCAGCAGTGAAACCGTGCAGCCGGACAATCGCCGGCTGGTGCGCCAGTAACGGTCGGCGCGGCTGTAAAACGCGGATACGAAAAACCCGGCCTTGGCCGGGTTTTTCATGTCGGGAGAGCCTGTCCGGGAATCAGATCCCCATGTTCGCCAGGCTCTGCACGATGGAGCGCAGTGTGCCGGCCAGCGTCGGATGGCTCGCCTCGAAGCGCTCCACGGCCAGGTTGACGTTGTCCATCAGGGTCTCGTCGGCCAGCGCCTCTTCGTTGGCCAACTGCAACTCGATGTCCTTGATCAGGGCTTGCAGCGAGGCGCGCTCCTCCTCGTTCAGCGGCGGCTGGCGTTCCAGCTGCTCGCGCAGGGCCTGGAGTTCTTCCTGGAGACGTTGGGTCGGCATGGTGGTGTCCTTCTGCGGTACGTACGCCAAGATGGACCTCGCCACGCGGGGAAAAGGTCCATCGCCATGCCCTTGAGCTTAACTCGCCGCGCGCACCCTTGCCTGATGCCGATCAACACGCAGGAGACGTCCGAGCAGGGGGAAGTAGTGCTCCAGCTCCGGTGTGCGCATGGCCGGGTCCTTGCCCAGGTCGTCCAGCCGACGCAGGGTCAGCGCGTCCTGGGAGAAAGGTGCCGTGAGGAAGGCACTGGCGCCGTGCTCGTCGAACGGCCCGCCCTGCAGTGCCAGACTCTGCCGCGAAGCCCAGGAAAGGCCGGCGTGGTAGGCCGGGTCCACCGCGCAGAGGTAACGTTTGGCGGCGACGTGCAGGCGGATCGGCTGCCAGACGGAGTCAGGTAGCAGCTCGCGCAACAGGTTGGCGCCGAACTCCTCATGGCGCTGGTCCTGATCGTCGATCAGTTGCGGGTCTTCGTAGAGGTGGCCGATGTCGTGGAGCAGGGCGGCGATCACCAGGCTATCGGAGCAGCCGGCGCGCTCGGCCAGGGTGGCACATTGCAGTGCGTGCTCGGCCTGGCTGACGGCCTCGCCGTAGGGTTCGGCGCCGTGGCTGGCGAAGCGCTCGGCCAGTTCGTCGAGGAAGCGGTGGCGCTCGTGCTTCATGGCTTTTCTCCTTTCAGGCGGCGACCGGCGATGTCCTGCAGGCAGGAATCCAGCTCGCCCAGATGATCGATCACCGAGTGCACGCCGAGGCGATACAGGCCCAGCGTTGCCTGGGCGCGCAGGCGGTCACGGTCGAGGTTGCCGAGGGCGTCCCAGTCCCCCGGCGCGTGGCCGCAAAGGGGGCCGCTGGCGGCCAGGCCGATGGTCCACAGGCCGGCGTTGAGGCCCGCCTGGAGCAGGCGGGGCTGGCCGCTGACCAGCACGCAGCCGTCCAGAGATTGACTGCCAAGCTGCATCAGTGCGTGCCAGCAGGAGTCCGGCGCTGGCCACTGGCGGCCGGCGATCGCCAGACCGCTGGCGAGGTGGTCGTCAAAGGCGGCAGCCAGGTGGATTGTGGTGTCGCTGGGTAGCTCGTCGAGCCAGGCGCAGGGCACGCCGCGCTGGTGCAATGCCTGCAGTGCGTCCAAAGCACCAGGGGTGGCCTCGGCGTGGTCCTGGGCGGCGGCGTCCAAGGCGGACAGGAAGCGGTTGCGCTCCTGGGGATCGGCGCAGCGGCCCAGGGCAAGGTCCAGGGCATCCAGCGGGGGCAGGGCGAGGGCGCTGGTCAGGCGCTCAGGCGGGCAATCGGGGCAGGTGCGTTGCAGGGCAACCGGCAGCGTCCTTGCGCCGAAGTCCACCAGGTCGCCCGACAGTCCGAACAGCAGGGTCGTGAAGCGCGGAAGGTCGGCGGTCGCGGGCATGGTGAGCTTTTCTGATGATTGGTCTAGGCCAGGCTAGCGGGGCAATGTGACGGTCCGATGAAGTCCGCCGCCTTGCCGTTATAATCGCCGCGCCCTTTTGCGGAAGATGCCCATGCCGGCCGAGCCCATGCCTCATTACCTGCGCATCCGCGACCAGCTCGCGCAGGACCTCGCCAACGCCACCCTGAGCCAGCGCCTGCCCGCCGAGCGTGAGTTGGCCGAGCGCTTTGGCTGCACCCGCGTGACCCTGCGCGAGGCTTTGCAGCAGTTGGAGACCGAAGGCGTGCTGTACCGCGAGAACCGCCGTGGCTGGTTCGTCTCGCCGCCGCGCATCCGCTACAACCCGACCCGCACCACGGGCTTCATGGATTACGTCGAGGCCCAGGGCCGCGTGCCGCGTACCGAAGTCCTGGCCGCCGAACGCCGCGCCGCCGGGCCGGCATTGGCGCGGCGCATGGGGCTGGCGGAAGATGCTGAGGTGTTCCACATCCTGCGCCGGCGCTGGGTCGACGAGCGCCCGGTGATGCTGGAGGAAATCAATCTGGATGCGAGCTGGTGCCCTGGCCTGCTCGATCACGGGCTGGATACTTCGCTCACCCGCGTGTTGCGCGAACAGCTGGGGCTAAGCCTGTCGCGCTCCGAGCTGGCCATGCACTCTACGGCGCTGGTGGAGGCACGGGCCACGCCGTTGCAGCTCACGCCGGGTTCGCCGGGCCTCTACGTGGAACGCGCCAGCCATGTCGAAGACGGCCGGCTGGTGGAGTGGGATCAGGAGTTCTGGCGCTCCGATGCGCTGGAAATTGTCATCGACGCACGGTATCCGGACTGAAGTGGCACTATGCTTTCTGCTGCAAGCAAGCGAAACGGCAATCCACGACCTTAAATCGAAGTTCTGCGATATCGGTCCGGGTCTGCAAACTCGTTTCGTCTCTATATAATCTGCCCGCATAGCGGGGCCGCCCAGGCTGGCCCGAAAGACATTTACTGGAGAATTCCCGATGCGCCAACCAGGCGTCCAATGGACGAAACGCTGCTTCAGCCTGCTCGCCGCCGCCGGCATTGCCATGGTCCCGTTCGTGGCCCAGGCCGCCAGCGAAGATGACCCGTGGGAAAGCGTCAACCGCCCGATCTTCACCTTCAACGACACCCTGGACACCTATGCGCTCAAGCCACTGGCCCAGGGGTACCAGTACATCACCCCGAACGTGGTGCAGGACGGCGTGCACAACTTCTTCGGCAACCTCGGTGACGTGAAGAACCTGGTCAACGACCTGCTGCAACTGAAATTCCAGAATGCCGGCGTCGATACCAGCCGCCTGCTGTTCAACACCACCTTCGGCCTGGCTGGGTTCATCGACGTGGCCACCCACATGGGCCTGCGCCGCAACGACGAAGACTTCGGTCAGACCCTCGGCCACTACGGCGTGGGCAGCGGCCCCTACGTGATGCTGCCGCTGCTGGGCCCGAGCACCCTGCGCGATGCGCCGTCGCTGATCCCGGACTCCTTCACCGAACCGTACCCGTACATCGACAACGTGCCGGTGCGTAACAGCCTGCGCGGCGTGGATGTGGTGGACACCCGCGCCGACCTGCTGAAGTCCGAGAAGCTCATCAGCGGCGACAAATACACCTTCATCCGCAACGCTTACCTGCAGAACCGCGAGTTCAAGGTCAAGGACGGCGAAGTCGAAGATGACTTCTGATCGGCCCTGAACGCAAACCTGCTTCTGTCCTCCAGCCCGCGCCATTGGCGGCGTGGGCTGCGCCTGCTTGAACCCTTGAGCGGATGGGAGTAGTGTCTGCGCCTTGTCGCGACCCACCCGCGCTGCTGTTCCCTAGAATGAGCGCCAAACCACAACCCCGGCGCCGTTTGCCTGGATGACCCATGCACAAAGCCAGTGCCTCGCTGCTGATCATCGATGACGACGACGTCGTCCGCGAAAGCCTCGCCGCCTACCTGGAAGACAGCGGATTCAAGGTCACACAGGCCACCAACGGTCTGGAAGGCCTGAAAGTCTTCGAGCACCAACTTCCCGATCTGGTGATCTGCGATCTGCGCATGCCGCAGATGGACGGCCTAGAGCTGATCCGTCGTGTCAGCGAGATGGCGGTGGAAACCCCCGTGATCGTGCTGTCCGGTGCCGGCGTCATGAGCGATGCCGTGGAGGCCTTGCGCCTGGGCGCCGCCGACTACCTGATCAAACCGCTGGAAGACCTCGCCGTCCTGGAGCATTCGGTTCGCCGCGCCCTGGATCGCGCCTTCCTGCGCTCGGAAAACCGCCGCTACCGCGAGAAGCTGGAAACCGCCAACCGCGAACTGCAGGCCAGCCTGAACCTGCTCCAGGAAGACCAGAACGCCGGTCGCCAGGTGCAGATGAACATGCTGCCGGAGACACCGTGGGAGTCCGAGGGGCTGGTGTTTTCCCACCAGATCATCCCGTCGTTGTATCTCTCCGGGGATTTCGTCGACTACTTCCGTGTGGATGCTCGCCGCATTGGCTTCTACCTGGCCGACGTTTCCGGCCACGGTGCTTCATCCGCCTTCGTCACGGTGCTGCTGAAGTTCATGACCACGCGGCTGCTGTACGAGTCAAAGCGCAACGACATGTTGCCGGAGTTCAAGCCGTCGGACGTCCTCGGTCATATCAACCGCGGGCTGATCAACTGCAACCTGGGCAAGCACGTCACCATGCTCGGTGGCGTGATCGACCTGGAAACCGACCGTCTGACCTACAGCATCGGCGGTCACCTGCCGTTGCCTGTGCTCTACGTCAACGGCGAAGCCCGTTACCTGGAAGGCCGCGGCCTGCCGGTGGGGCTGTTCGACGAAGCGACTTACGAGGATCATGTCCTTGATCTTCCCAAGTCCTTCAGCCTTTCCCTGTTCTCGGACGGCATTCTCGACGTGCTGCCGGGAGCTACGCTGAAGGAGAAGGAGACGGCCCTGCCCGAGCAGGTCGTCGCTGCCGGCGGAACTCTGGATGGCCTGCGCCAAGTCTTCGGACTGGCCAAGTTGTCCGAGATGCCGGATGATATTGCATTGCTGGTGTTGAGCAGGAACCTTGCATGAGTACCGGTAAAATCCAGTTCGCCGAGCAGGATGGCTCATTTGTCCTGAAGTTCGTGGGCGAAGTCCGACTGACCCTGTGTTCGGCGCTGGATGCCACCATTGAAAAAATCTTCGCCGCGTTGAATTTCTCGGCGATCATCATCGATCTCACGGAAACCCGGAGTATCGACAGCACGACGCTCGGCTTGCTGGCGAAGTTGTCGATTCTTTCGCGGCAAAAGGTCGGTCTGTTGCCCACGCTGGTCACCACCAACGCGGACATCACCCGGCTGCTGCAGTCGATGGGCTTCGATCAGGTGTTCAACATCGTCGATCGCCCCATTCCGTGTTCGGATTGCCTGACCGATCTGCCTCCCCAGGACCAGTCCGAGGAGGTGGTGCGCGGCAAGGTGCTCGAAGCCCACCGTATCCTGATGGGCTTGAACGAGACCAACCGCGAGGCCTTCCACGATCTGGTGAGTGCCCTCGAGCGCCACTGATTCGATGATCTGAAATGCAAACCGGCGCCCTGGGGCGCCGGTTTGCATTGGCTTGTCTGAAGCTTTTAGCGGCTGGTGAGCAGCGCCTCGAGCTTTTCCTGGTCGCGGGCGAACAGGCGGATGCCTTCGGCGAGCTTTTCGGTACCCATGGCGTCTTCGTTCATCTGCCAGCGGAAGGCGCTTTCGTCGAGCACCTGGCGAGCTTCCCCGCCGCCTGGCAGCAGTGCGCGTGGCAGTTCGCCCTGGGCGTCGGCCAACTGTTGCAGTAGGTCCGGGCTGATGGTCAGGCGGTCGCAGCCGGCGAGTTGCTCGATCTGGCCGAGGTTGCGGAAGCTGGCACCCATCACCACCGTCTCGTAGCCGTTGGCTTTGTAGTAACGGTAGATGCGCGAGACGGACTGCACGCCCGGATCTTCCGCCCCCAGGTAATCGCGGTTGTTGGCCTTCTTGTACCAGTCGTAGATGCGCCCGACGAAGGGCGAGATCAGGAACACGCCGGCGTCGGCGCAGGCGGCGGCCTGGGCGAAGGAGAACAGCAGGGTCAGGTTGGTCTGGATGCCTTCGCGCTCCAGTTGTTCGGCGGCGCGGATGCCTTCCCAGGTGGAGGCGATCTTGATCAGCACGCGATCGCGGCCGATGCCCTGCTGGTCGTACAGCTCGATCAGGCGGTGGGCGCGCTGCAGCGTGGCTTCGGTGTCGAAAGACAGGCGGGCGTCCACTTCGGTGGAGATGCGCCCCGGAATCACGCCGAGGATGTCCTTGCCGACAGCGACAGCGAAGCGGTCGCACGCCAGGCCGGCATCACCCTGCGCACCTTCGGTGGCGCGCGCCAGGTGCTCGCTGTAGCGGGGCAGGGCGGCGGCCTTCAGCAGCAGCGACGGGTTAGTGGTGGCATCCACCGGCTTCAGGCGGGCAATGGCGTCGAAATCGCCGGTGTCGGCGACAACCGTGGTGTACTGCTTGAGTTGTTCCAGCTTGGAGGTCATGGCGCGTCTTCCGTAGAGAGTGCATCGACCTTACCCGAGGCCGATGCGCCACTCAACGGGACTCAGTGACCGCTGAGAAGTTCTCCGGCCTGATCGAGCAGCGCCAGCGAGTCCTTGGTCTTGTGAACGTCCACCGAAAGCAGCTGGCGGAAGCGCCGCGCGCCGGGAAAACCCTGGGCCAGGCCAAGGACATGGCGGGTCACATGGTGCATGGCGCCGCCTTCGGCTATGTGCCGCTCGATGTACGGGCGCATGCGAGCCAGAGCCTCGGCGCGGGTGATGGCAGGGTTTTCCGAGCCGTACAGCGCGGCGTCCACCTGGGCCAACAGGTAGGGGTTGTGATACGCCTCGCGGCCAAGCATCACGCCATCGAACACCTGCAGGTGCTCGCGGCATTCCTCAAGCGTCTTGATGCCGCCATTGAGGATGATCTCCAGTTCCGGGAAATCACGTTTGACCTGTGCGGCGATGTCGTAGCGCAGCGGCGGGATTTCGCGGTTTTCCTTGGGCGACAGGCCTTCGAGGATGGCAATGCGCGCGTGCACGGTGAAGCTGCGGCAGCCGGCGTCGCGCACCTGGCCGACGAAGTCGCAGAGCTCTTCGTAGCTGTCGCGGCCGTTGATGCCGATGCGGTGCTTGACCGTCACCGGGATCGATACCGCGTCGCGCATGGCCTTCACACAATCCGCCACCAGCGCCGGATGGCCCATCAGGCAGGCGCCGATCATGTTGTTCTGCACGCGGTCGCTGGGGCAGCCGACGTTCAGGTTCACCTCGTCGTAGCCGGCTTGCTCGGCCAACTTCGCCGCCGCCGCCAGGTCTGCGGGATTGCTGCCACCCAACTGCAGCGCCAGCGGATGCTCGCACTCGTCGTGGCGCAGGAAGCGCGCGGCGTCGCCGTGCAGCAGGGCGCCGGTGGTGACCATCTCCGTGTAGAGCAGGGCGTGGCCGGAAAGCTGGCGCAGGAAGTACCGACAATGGCGGTCAGTCCAATCCATCATCGGCGCCACGGAGAAGCGGCGGGAGGGCTCGGGGCGGGTGGTGGCGGTCGGTGCGGCAGTGGTCATGGTTACGTCGTATCTGGCTTCGCAGGAGGGCGCCAAATCGATCGCGCCCACGGAAAGGGCGGAGATTTTACCGAGGTTGCCGGCCTCGCGCACGGAAACCGGCGAACGGCCCGCCGCTGGCTTGACCTGGCAAGGCGGTCAGCCGGGACGCAACTGCTACCCTCTGGGTTGCTGACAGAAGGATCTCACTCGATGAAAGCCCTATTGGTGACACTGCCGTTGATCCTGCTGGTCGCCTGTTCCTCGCCGGGCAGGTTGAAGGAGGAGGCGCCGGCATTGCGGCTGGAGAGCGGCAAGTCGCCGTCGGCCTACATGACCTGTCTGCTGCCGAAATGGCAGGCCATCCGCTCCTCGGCGACGGTGAAGGAAATCCGTTTCGGCTACCGGCTGCTGGTGCCGGCTGCCTCGGGCGATACCGCCGAGGTGCTGCTGGAGGCAACGGCGGCGGACAGGGGCAGCGATGTGCTGCTCTATCGCCGCAATTCACCGAGCCCAGACGATGCGATCACCCTGGCGGCACGCGGCTGCCGTTAGCGACTCAAGCAGCGGCGCGTCTACCACTAAGGAACGATAGCCGCCGCGCCAACCTGGCGGCCTAATGGCTCTGACAAGAATAATCGGGCTCCCCGACAGCGCGCCTGCGCTGTACAGCGGTCGGGCCCGCCAGAAGAGAGCTGTTGCCATGGATATCGCGCGTCCGCGTATCGTCCTCATCCTTACCCTGCAGACTTGTGGCCTGGTGCTGCTGTTCATCGCCCAGGCGCTGGGTGGCTGGCCGCTGTCGTTATGCCTGCTGCTCGCCGCCGCGCTGCTCTGGGGGCCGTGGTTCATCCGCCGGGGCGCGATACCGGCCAGTGCGCTGGCGGTGCTGCCGGACGTCGCCGAGCTGACCCGCGAGCTGTCCCAGGGCACCAGCCGCAACGCGCTGTCCGCCGCCGGGGTGTCGTACTCGGTGCAGCGGCTGGTGGAAAAACTCGAGTCCCAGGTCGTTGCCGCTGAACAGATCGTCGGCAGCGCCGAGGTGATGATCCACACCGAGCGCGCCACATCGAACCTGGCCCGGCAGGCGAAGGAAGCGGCGACCCTGGCGCGCGCGGGCAGTGATGCCGGGCGCGGGGAGCTGCAAGCGGCCATCGACGGCATGCACCAACTCAGTCAGCGCGCCAGCGCCAGCCGTGCGTTGATCGAGACGCTGAATGCGCGCAGCGAGGACATTCAGCGCGTCACCCAGGTAATCCAGTCCATTGCCAGCCAGACCAACCTGCTGGCGCTCAATGCGGCCATCGAGGCGGCGCGGGCCGGGGAGCACGGTCGAGGCTTCGCCGTGGTTGCCGAAGAGGTTCGCGGGCTGGCCGGGCGCACCGCCGAGGCCACCGGCGAGGTCGGGCAGATGGTCGAGGATATCCAGCGCCAGACCGGCGAGGTGGTGGAGCAGATTCGCCAGCTCACCGATGACCTGGGCCTGGGCGTCAGCCAGGTGGAAAGCACCGGCCGCCAGTTGCAGGATATCGCCGGGCTGGCCGCCATCGTGGAAACGCAGATCACCGAGATTGCCGAGGGCGCCGAGATCAACCGCAATCAGTTGGACAGCCTGTTCGCCGCCGTCGAGCAGGTGCGCGGCGACCTGCGCGCCAGCGACGAGCAGACCCATCGCCTGGCCGATGCGGCGATGCAGCTGGAGAGCCAGGCGGAAACCATCAGCGAGCGTCTGGCCGAAGTGGCGCTGGATGACTATCACCAGCGCGCCTACGACCTCGCCCGTGCCGGCGCCCAGGCCATCGGTGCGAAGTTCGAGTCGGATGTGGAGAGCGGTCGGATCGGCTTCGACGACCTGTTCGACCGCGACTACCAGCCGATGCCCGGCACGCGCCCGCAGAAGTACCGTACGCGCTTCGACCGCTATACCGACGAAGTGCTGCCACGCATCCAGGAAGACCTGTTGCAGCGCCATGAAGGGCTGGTGTTCGCCATCGCCTGCACTGCTGAAGGCTACGTGCCGACGCACAACCAGGCGTTCAGCCATTCGCTATCTGGCGACTTGCAGGTGGACATGCTCAAGAGCCGCAGCAAGCGCCTGTTCAATGACCGCACCGGCGTGCGCTGCGGTAGCCACAACCAGCCGATGCTGCTGCAGACCTACTGCCGCGATACCGGCGAGCTGATGCACGACCTCTCGGTGCCGATCTACGTGGGTGGGCGCCAGTGGGGTGGGCTGCGTTTGGGCTACCGACCGGAAGCCTGAATCCCGAAGCCGAATCGCAGGCGAAAAAAAGCCGCGAAGGAGTTGGACGCGGCTTGGGTGCGGGCGTCCGGGAGACGCCCGCGAAAGGGGCTTCAGTGATGCCCGCAGAGGGCATCCCGACCCTGTTCACCGAGGATGTTGAACAGGATGTTCAGCACTACCGCCCAGATCGAAGTCATGGCGATGCCGCTGTGAGTGATCGGCTCCATCCATTGGGGCAGCGCGGCGAAGAAGTCCGGACGTACCACCGGCACCATGCCCATACCGATGCTCACCGCCACCAGCAGCTGGTTGCGGCGGTCGGCGATGTCCGCTTCGTGGAGGATGCGGATGCCGCTGGCGGCGACCATGCCGAACATGGCGATGCCGGCACCGCCCAGTACGGCCGGAGGAATCGAGGCAACCAGGAAGGCGGCCTTGGGCAGGAGGCTCAGGATGATCAGGAAGACCGCGGCAGCGGCGGTGACGTAACGGCTGCGCACGCCCGTCATCTGCACAAGGCCAATGTTCTGGGCGAACGAGGAGTGGGTGAAGGTGTTCATGAAGCCGGCGAAGAACGACGCACTGGCGTCGCACAGGAGGCCACGGCGCAGGCGGTTGGGGCAGATCTCGGTCTCGGTGACCTTGCCCAGGGCGAGGAACATGCCGGTGGACTCGACGAAGATGATCACCACCACCAGGCACATGGACAGCACCGGAGCCAGGTGGAACTCCGGCACGCCGAAGTGCAGCGGGGTGACTACGTCGAACCAGGGGCGCTGTTCCATGCCGTCCAGGCTGACCATACCCATGCTGGCGCCAATGATGTAGCCCAGCAGCATGCCGATCAGTACCGAGACGTTGACCCAGAAACCACGCAGGAAGCGGTTGATCAGCAGGATGACGGCCAGCACGAAGGAGGACAGCCCGAGGTATTCGATGGCGCCGAAGTTGGCCACGCCTTCGCCACCCCCCGCCCAGTTGATCGCCACCGGGAACAGGCACATTCCGATGGAGGTGATCACGGTGCCGGTCACCAGCGGCGGGAAGAAACGCACGATGCGGCTCATGAAGGGCGCGATGAGCATGCCGAAGAAGCCGGCGGCGATGGTGGCGCCGAAGATCCCGGTCAGGCCGACGCCGGGCATGCCGGCCATGGCCACCATGCTGCCGACGGCGGCGAAGCTGGCGCCCATCATCACCGGCATGCGGATGCCCACCGGGCCGATGCCCAGTGATTGCACGAGCGTGGCGATACCGGCGACCAGCAGGTCGGCGTTGATCAGGAAGGCGATATCTTCGCGGGAGAGGCCGGCGGCCTGGCCGACGATCAGCGGGACGGCGACGGCGCCGCCATACATCAGGAGAACGTGTTGGAACCCGACCAGCAGCAGCTGCAGCAAGGGCAAACGCTGGTCGACAGGCGAGCCGGTATGGGAGCGCTCAGTTACCACGGACATGCAACACCTCGGTTTTTATTGTTGTCAGTCGCTGGTTGTCGGACGGGTGCGACAACCGGGAAGTACTGGCCGGTCTCACCCCCGGGGCCGAGCGGGTGAAGCGGTGCGGGACTTTATAAACGCGATGTGTATTACGTTCAATCGATTTTTGTATACAACTTGTCGGTCACGTTTTGTCTCGGTGGTGCTGTAGGGCTCTAGGCCGCGTATTTCCTGGTTTTGCGATTTCTGTAGCCATTGGTCGAGTGGACTACATTCTTTGTTTCTGCGGGCATTGGTGCCGGCGGGAAGCAATCGCGGACAGAGTCCGCTCCTACGCGAATGCCAACCCTGGCGTAGGAGCGGACTCTGTCCGCGATCGGCCATGGCGTGCGCCGAAGCCAAGGCGGGGCAGGACCGTTCAGGCATAAAAAAACCGCACCCGAAGGTGCGGTTCTCTCGGCCGTGCCGCAGGCTCAATTAACCTGGGCGCCCCTGGATATCCAGTCGCCGACGAGCTTGCGCTCTTCCGGGGTCATCTGGGTGATGTTGCCCAGCGGCATCACCTGCGAGGCCACCGCCTGCGCCTGAATGCGCGGGGCGAGCTGCTGGATCTGCTGCGGGGTGTCGAACATCACGCCAGCCGGCGCGGTGCTGAACAGGTTGCTGGTCGGCTTGGCGGAGTGGCACACCGCGCAGCGCTCCTGGATGACGTGGTGAACCTCGTTGAAGCCTTCACCGGAGCCCGCAGCCGCTGATGTCTGGGCCGGAGCCTGTTGTGCAGCGGCGGCTTCCGCTGCCTTGGCACGCTCGGCCGGAGTCTTTCCGCCGATGGCGGTTTCCGGCAGTGGCTGGTACTCCACCTTGGCGGCTTGAGCGCTGGTGTCACTGGTCGGCAGGTTCGGGCCGGTGACGAAGGCCAGGGCGATCATGCCGACAGCGCCGGCGGGCAGCGCCCAGGCCATGCCGTTGCCATTGTGGCGGGTGTTGAAGTAGTGACGCACGATCACCGCCAGTGCCGCGATACCGGTCAGGATCAGCCAGTTGTAGTGGCTGCCGTAGGTGCTCGGGAAGTGGTTGCTGATCATGATGAACAGGACCGGCAGGGTGAAGTAGTTGTTGTGGCGCGAACGCAGCAGGCCTTTGGCCGGCAGCACCGGATCGGGCTCGCGACCTTCCTCGATGGCCTTAACCAGTGCGCGCTGGGCCGGCATGATCACGCGGAACACGTTGCCCACCATGATGGTGCCGATGATGGCGCCGACGTGCAGGTAGGCACCGCGACCGCTGAACACCTGGCTGAGCAGGTAGGCGGCGAGTACCAGCAGGCCGAACAGGATAGCGCCGAGCAGGGCGGGCTTTTTGCCCAGCGGGGAGTCGCACAGGGTGCTGTAGACGAACCAGCCGGCGATCAGCGAGCCGATGCCGATGGCCACGGCGGCGGCCGGAGCCAGGTCGCTGCCCGGGGCGATCAGGTACAGGGTCGGGTTCAGGTAGAACACGATGGTCAGCAGGCAGACGCCCGACAGCCACGTGGAGTAGGCCTCCCACTTGAACCAGTGCAGGTTGTCCGGCATTTTCGGCGGGGCGAGCTTGTACTTCTCCAGGTGGTAGATACCGCCACCATGGATCGCCCAGAGGTCACCGGAAAGCCCCTCGCGCGGGTTGGCGCGGTTGAGGTTGTTTTCCAGCCAGACGAAGTAGAACGAGGCGCCGATCCACGCGATACCCACGATCATGTGGATCCAGCGGACCAGCAGGTTCAGCCATTCGATGAGATGTGCTTCCACAGTTTTTTACCTCTTGCCCGGAGACCGCCGTCGCGGTGTGCGGGCCTCTCTTATTAGTTCGCTTGGGGGTCGAGGAGGAGCTGTTCGTCCTCGGTGAAGAAATGCTCGTCGCAGTTGTTGCCAGAACCGCTGCGATCGACCACCAGGAAGTCATCCCGCTTTTCGATCGTCAGCACCGGGTGGTGCCAGACGCCGCGGTGGTAATTGACGCCCTGCTTGCCGTTGGACAGGAAAGCGCGGGCGAGACCCGATACAGGTACGTCGCCAACTGGCGCGACCACGATCAGAAATTGATTGCCGAGCAGCGGGATGAAAGCCTGGCTGCCCTGCGGATGGCGCTCCAGCATGCGGATGCGCAACGGCATCTCCAGAGACTCTGCGCTGAAGATGCTGATGATTGCCTTGTCATCGGGCTGCGCCGTTTCGACGGTGGCGAGCTTGTGATAACGGCGGGTGGAGCCGTTGTTGATCATGAAGAAGTCACTGCCTTCGGTCTCGATGACATCACCGAACGGTGCGAAAGCTTCCTTGGTCAACGGCTCGATCTTCAGGGTGCGCATGGCTGGTCTTCTTTTTCGTTGTTCGCAGTAATCCCCTCCGCTCGGGAGGGGAGTGAAGGTCCGCTCGCTCAGAGCTGCTGCAGGCGGAACATCGCAATCTTGTTGATCTCCGCCAGGGCGGTCTGGAACTCCTGCTCCGGCGTGTTATGGATGCGCTCTTCGAACGCCGCCAGGATCTGGTGACGGTTGCTGCCCTTCACTGCCTTGATGAAGGGGAAGCCGAACTTGGCCTTGTAGGCGTCGTTGAGTTCGGTGAAGCGAGCGAACTCCTCGGCGGTGCAGTCCTGGATGCCGGCGCCGGCCTGTTCGGCGGTGCTGGAGGCGGTCAGCTCGCCGCGCACGGCGGCTTTGCCAGCGAGGTCCGGGTGCGCGTTGATCAGCGCCAGTTGCGCGTCGTGGCTGGCGGACAGAAGGATGTCGGCCATGCGCTGCTGCAGCAACTCGATGTCGTTCAGGCTGTCGTCGACGCCCAGGTCATAGGCTTTTTCGGCGACCCACGGCGAGTGCTCGTAGATGTCGGCGAACGCGGCGACGAAGGCGGCGCGGTCGAGGCTGGCCGGGGTCAGGGTCTGGAAACGGCTCATGCCTTGTTCTCCTGCGCTTGGAACGGGTGGTTCTCGTGCCAGTGTTTGGCGATGTCGACGCGGCGGGCGATCCACACCTTTTCGTGACCCTTAACGTACTGGATGAAACGCTCCAGCGAGGCCATACGCGCCGGACGGCCGAGCAGGCGGCAGTGCATGCCAATGGAGAGCATCTTCGGCGCGCCCTCGGCACCCTCGGCGTAGAGCACGTCGAAGGCATCTTTCAGGTATTCGAAGAAGTCGTCGCCCTTGTTGAAGCCCTGCACCTGGGTGAAACGCATGTCGTTGGTGTCCAGGGTGTAAGGGATCACCAGGTGCGGCTTCTCGGCGGTGCTCGCCGGGTCCCAGTAGGGCAGGTCGTCGTCGTAGGTGTCGGAATCGTAGAGGAAGTTGCCGTCTTCGCGGACGATGCGCCGGGTGTTCGGGCCCAGGCGGCCGGTGTACCAGCCCTGCGGGCGCTGGCCGGTCAGCTCGGTGAGGATGCGCACGGCCTCGAACATGTGCTCGCGCTCCTGTTCCGGGTCCATGTACTGGTAGTCGATCCAGCGGTAGCCGTGGCTGCAGATCTCGTGGCCGTCGGCGACCATCTGGCGGATCGCCTCGGGGTGGCGCTGGGCGGCCATGGCCACGGCGAATACGGTCAGCGGCAGGTCGTGCTTGCGGAACAGTTTGAGCAGGCGCCAGACGCCGGCACGGCTGCCGTACTCGTACAGCGACTCCATGCACATGTTGCGCGCGCCCTTGAGCGGTTGGGCGGCGACCATCTCGGACAGGAAGGCTTCGGATTCGGCATCACCGTGGAGGATGTTGCGCTCGCCACCTTCCTCGTAGTTGAGGACGAAGGACAGGGCGATGCGGGCATCGTTCGGCCAGTGCGGATGAGGAATGTTATTGCCGTAACCGATCAGGTCGCGTGGGTAGTCAGCGCTCACTGCAGTGTTCCTTCTTGTGGTTGGCGGTCGGCGCTGAGTCGGTGGACCGGGCGTCGCCGTGATGGGTGCATTGTATACAAAATGTAGGGCGGTCTGTAAATACAATCTGCGCAACGGTCGTTTCATTCCGCTCGCCACCGGTCGATGGAGGCTGGGTGCACAGCGAGCCCTGTTCTGACACGGGCTTTCCGGCTTTTCGAGCGGTTATGCGTGAGGGTTGCGGGAGGTGCTGCAAGTGCTTTTTAGCGAGTTGAATTAGTTTTTTGTATACAATTAAGCGCGCCGCTGGGTATATTCGCTTCAACCAAACGCACCGGCGGGTTGCCTTGATGGCGACTCGCTCATCCGTATCAACAAGACAGAGGAGGAAGGTGTCGGCCGGCTCCGCCGCAGGACACCGTTAAGCCCATGGGACGCCTGACCACTCACGTACTGGATTCCGCCCACGGCTGCCCCGGCCACGGCATCAAGATCGAGCTGTACCGCGTCGAAGGCCAGCAGCTGGAACTGATCACCACCCGCGTGACCAACGATGACGGCCGCTGCGATGAGCCGCTGCTGCAGGGCGAGGACATGCGCGCCGGCGTTTACCAGTTGCTGTTCAATGCTGGTGACTACTACCGCGCCCGTGGTGTCGAGCTGCCCCAGCCGGCCTTCCTCGACCAGGTCGTGCTGCGCTTCGGTGTTGCCTCGGAAAGCGACCACTACCACGTACCACTGCTGATTTCCCCCTACAGCTATTCCACCTACCGCGGCAGCTAGTCCCCGCCCGTAGGTCTTCCCCCTGACTCTTCGTGGAGTCTTCCTCAGCCCGCCCACACTGCGGGCTTTTTTTTGCCTGTCGCTCAGGGAAGTGCTTAGGAATCGCGGGCGGGATGGGCGTAATTGGGCTAGAAGGAGTGAGGGAAAATCTGTTTCGAGGGATGGTATGAGCAGGATTCTGATCGTCGATGAACAACCGGTGACCCGTCACGCGTTGCGGCTGATGATGGAGGCGGATCGGCATGAGGTGGTCGGCGAGGCGGACAACGGGCCTGACGCGTTGCATCAGGTGCGCGTGTGCAAGCCGGACCTGATGATCCTCGAGTTGTCGATTCCGCGCCTGGGCGGGCTGGAAGTCTTGCAGCGGCTGGTGGCACAAGAGTCGCCGGTGAAGGTGCTGGTGCTCACCTCGCAGGATTCCGAATACTTCGCCGGGCGCTGCCTGACTGCCGGCGCTGCGGGCTTCGTCAGCAAGCAGGAGAATCCACAGGCGGTGCGCGAGGCGGTGCGAGCCATCGCCCAGGGGCACAGTTATTTTCCGGCCCATGCACTGGGCAGTGTCAGCGCCGCGGAAGAGGCTGGTCAGGGGGAGTTGCTCAAGGGGCTGTCGGTTCGGGAGCTCAGTGTCCTGCAGCTATTGGCCCGCGGCCTGAGCAATATCGCCATCGCCGATCAACTGGCGATCAGCGACAAGACGGTGAGTACCTACAAGGTGCGGCTGATGCAGAAGCTGCATGCCAAGTCGCTGGTGGAACTGATCGATATCGCCCGTCGCCATGGTTTGGTGGAGGGGGGCGCCCGCGAAGGGCTGGAGACCGCGGAGCATGAACTGGACGACGAGCAGCGCCGTGAACTGGGGCTGCTGCGCAACATGCTCGAAGCGATTCCCTATCCGGTCAGTTTCCGGGGGATGGATGGCCGCATCCTGTACTGCAACGAATCGGCCCATCTTGCGTGGGGCAAGACAAGGGAGGAGATGATCGGTCATCTCCTGGCCGACCTGGGCATCTTCGCCAGCGATGACGAGGGGCGTTTTCTGGGGGAAAAGGTCCTGGCTGCTATCGCCAGTGGTACCCCCATCGATTCGGATGTCGAGTTTCATTCGGCTCAGTATCAGCGCAGGGTCGTGCATTTCTGGGCGCGACCTTATCGGGATGCCCAGGACCGGCTGGTCGGGGCGATCACCGGTGCGATCGATGTCACGCATCGTGACGACCTGCTGCGAAACCTGCGCAGCACCAACGCCCGGATCGAGTCGGTCAGTCGTGGCAAGAGCCAATTCCTTTATGGCATGAGCGGTGAGTTGCAGGGGCCGTTGCAGAACATCATCGCGATGATCGGTCTTGCACTGAACCAGGAAGACCCCGAGCGCCGCCGCGAGCCTCTGCAGGTCGCGCATTCCATGGCGGGTAATCTGCTGGGCTTGCTGGAAGATATCTCGCTGCTCAATCGGGTGAAGACCGGCCGGCTGGCGCTGGTGCCGGAAGAGACGGACCTGCGTGCGCTGATCGAGCGCCAACTGGAACTGATACAGGCGACCGCGCAGGGCAAGGGCGTGGCGCTGGAGGTCGATTTCATCCTGGCGCTCAACCCCCGTGTCTGGTGTGACGCGCCACGTTTGCGGCAGGTGGTGCACAACCTGTTGAGCAATGCCTTGAAGTTCACCGACCAGGGCTCGGTACGCGTGCGCTTACTGGCCAGAGGGACGGGACAGGGGATGGTCGAGGTGCAGATCGATATCGCCGACAGCGGCGTTGGCATGACCGAGCAGGAGCAGGACGAAGCCTTCGAGCCCTTTGCGCTGCCGCTGGATGCTGAGCGCATCCGCCATGGCGGCACAGGCCTGGGGCTGGCGCTCACGCGTGCATTGGTGGGGCTGATGGGCGGTTCCCTGGGGTTGAGCAGCCGTCTTGGCGCAGGGACCGAGTTCAGCGTCAGGCTGCTGCTGCCTGGCGTCGAGGCGTGAAGTCATGCGCTGGCGGTAAACCTGCCCCGGCGAGATCCTTCGACTGAACGCAAAAGGCCCCGGCATTCGCCGGGGCCTTTTTCATCGTGCGCTGGAATGGCTCAGAGGAAGATGAACTTGGCCACGAAGATCGCGCACAGCGCATACAGGCTGATGGTCACGTCCTTGTGACGGCCGGTGAAGACCTTCATCGCTACGTAGGTCACGAAGCCCATGGCGATGCCGTCGGCGACCGAGAAGGTCAGCGGCATCATGATCACGGTGACGATGGCCGGGATGGTCTCGGTGTGCTCGTTCCAGTCGATGTGGGCCATGCCGCCCATCATCAGCATGGCGACGTAGATCAGCGCGCCGGCGGTGGCGTAGGCGGGGATCATGCCGGCCAGCGGAGCGAAGAACATCGCGGCGACGAACAGCACGCCCACCACCACGGCGGTCAGGCCGGTACGGCCACCCGCGGCAACACCCGCAGCGCTTTCCACGTAGCTGGTCACCGGCGGTACGCCGAGCACGGCACCGAAGGCGCTGGAGGTGCTGTCGGCCTTCATCGCTTTCGACAGATTCTCGATGCGGCCGTCTTCACGCACCAGGTGCGCGCGCTGGGCGACGCCCATCAGGGTGCCGGCGGTGTCGAACATGTGCACGAAGAGGAAGGCCAGGATCACGCTGATCATGGTCACGTTGAACGCGCCGCTGATGTCCATGGCCATGAAGGTCGGCGCCAGGCTCGGTGGCATGGAGAACACGCCGCCGAACTGGACGATGCCCAGGGCGATGCCGGCCACGGTGACGGTGAGGATGCTGATCAGAATGCCGCCGAACACGCGGCGGTATTCCAGTACCGCGATCATCAGGAAGCAGATCGCCGCCAGCAGCGGGCCGGGGCTGGTCAGGTCACCCAGGTGCACCAGGGTGGCCGGGCTGGCGACCACGATGCCGGCAGTCTTCAGGCCGATCAGCCCGAGGAACAGGCCGACGCCGGCGCCCATGGCGAAGCGCAGGCTCACCGGAATGCTGTTGAGCAACCATTCACGAATGCGCGAGAAGGTCAGGATCATGAAGGCGATGCCGGAGATGAACACCGCGCCCAGCGCGATCTCCCAGCTGTAGTTCATGGTCTTGACCACGGTGTAGGTGAAGAAGGCGTTGAGGCCCATGCCCGGGGCCAGGCCTACTGGCCAGTTGGCGTACAGGCCCATCAGGAAGCAGCCCAGCGCCGCGGCAAGGCAAGTCGCGACGAAGGCGGCGCCGTGATCGATGCCGGCGTCGGCCATGATGTTGGGATTGACGAAGATGATGTACGCCATGGTGATGAAGGTCGTGAGACCCGCGGCGAGTTCGGTCTTCACGGTGGTGCCGTGCTGGCTGAGCTTGAACAGGCGTTCGAGCAGGCCGGTAGCAGGCGGGCTGGTTGCAAAGGTTTGTTGTTCTTGTTTGGTGCTTTCCACAGCGGTACTCCTCAACGCTCTTGTTGTTGGTCCCTTGCCGTTGGCTGGTTCACCTGCGTCCCTTGCGCTAACGGAAAGAGTTGTGAGGGTGTGAATGTTGACCTTTGGGTCAGGAAGTCACGCCGCGATTATGCAGTTGTGTACAAAAAGTTCAAATAATGTTTGGTGACTTTCTGAAAGATTTTTACAAGCAAAGGCTCGGAATGGTCGCTGGCTGATCTTCTCCCTGTTTCCTCATCGTGCGGCTTTGGCGCGGATGGGGAGTCATTCGTGACGGCTGCACGATGGTGGCCACTTTGTGTACACTGTGCCCCATGCCTGGCCCGCGGCCAGCTCTACCCCAGTCCCCACGGATTTCGCGCCGGTTCAACCCGGCTGAGCAGGGTTCGACTCCGATGACCGACCAGTTGCAACAGATCAGGAAGCAGCCGCGCAATGGCAAGGCCCGCAGCGGCACTCAGGACGAGATCGTCTACGCGCACATTTTCGACGCCATCCTCGAGCAGCGCCTGGCGCCCGGCACCAAGCTGAGCGAAGAAGCCCTCGGCGAAATCTTCGGCGTCAGCCGCACCATCATCCGCCGTGCGCTGTCGCGCCTGGCCCACGAACAGGTCGTGCTGCTGCGCCCGAACCGTGGCGCCGTGGTCGCTAGCCCGAGCATCGATGAAGCCCGGCAGATCCTCTTCGCCCGCCGCACCGTCGAGCGCGCGATCACCGAGTTGGCCGTGGACAACGCCAGCGGCGACATCCTCGCCGAACTGCGCGAGATGGTGAAACAGGAGCAATCCAGCTTCGCCCGTGGCGACCGTGGCGCCGGCATCCGCCTCTCCGGCGAATTCCACCTGAAACTCGCCGAGATGGCGAAGAACGCGCCGCTGGTGGTTTTCCAGCGCAGCCTGGTGTCGCAGACCTCGCTGATCATCGCCCAGTATGAAAGCGGCGGTCGCTCGCACTGCTCCTTCGACGAGCACAACGAGATCCTCGACGCCATCGAGAAGGGCGACAAGGAAAAGGCCGTGACACTGATGATGCACCACATGGCGCACATCGACGACAAGCTGAACCTGGACGTGGACGGCGCCTCCGGCGACCTGCACGCAGTGTTCTCGCACCTGCTGGGCAGCAAGAAGAAGCCGCGCCGCAGCAAGGCTGACGCCGACTCGGCAGCCTGATCGCCGAGCCAGAAAAAAGCCCCGCCGATGCGGGGCTTTTTCGTTTCGGCACGGACAGATCTCCGTAGGAGCGAGCTTGCTCGCGAACCTGATTCACGCCGATACCCAATGGTGCCGTGCGTTCGCGAGCAAAAACTGGGCGCCCCCTCGCTCCTACAGGTTCTGCGCGGTTTCCTGGCCTTGCTGCCAGCCCCCGCCGAGGGACTTGTAGAGCAGCACCAGCGTGGTGGCCACGGCTTCGCGGCCCCGCACCTGCTGTTCTTCGGTAGCCAGCAATTCGCGCTGGGCACTGAGCACGTTGAGGAAGTCCACGGCGCCCGCCTTGTACTGCTCGCGGGCGTTGGCCAGTGCGGTGCGGCCATGCTCGGCAGCTGTATCGAGGCTCGTCAGGCGGCGCTGGTCGGCGGCGTAGTCGGTGAGCGCGTCGTCCACTTCCCGCCAGGCGTTGAGCACGGTGCGGCGGTAGGCGATGGCCGATTCCTGCTGCTGCGCTTCGCGCAGGGCGAGCATGCCCTTCAGGCGGCCTCCCTCGAAGATCGGCAGCGACAGGCTCGGGCCGATGCCGAAGGTGCGGCTGTTCCAGTCGCCGAAATTGGACAGCTGCAGCGCCTGGAAACCGAAGCTGCCGTTGAGGCTGATACGGGGGTAGAAGTCCGCCTTGGCCACGCCGATGCTGGCGGTGGCGGCGTGCAGCGCGGCTTCGGCGCGGCGGATGTCCGGGCGGCGCTGGGCCAGTTCCGAGGGCAGCCCGACTGGCACGCCACGCGGAGGCTGCGGTACGGGTTTGGCCTGGGCGAGTTCGGCCTGCAGCGCGCCGGGCGCTTCGCCGAGCAGGTAGCCCAGGGCGTTGATCAGCCGCGCCTGGCGCTTCTGGGTGTCGGGCAGGCGCGCTTCGATGCTGGCGACCTGGGTCAGCGCCTCGGCTACGTCCAGCTCGGTGGCGACGCCATCGGCGCGGCGCAGGCGGGTCAGCTCCAGGCTGCGCTGGGCGATCTCCAGATTGCCGCGAATGATGGCTTCCAGGTCCTGTTCGGCGCGCAGTTGCAGGTAATTGCGCGCGGTCTCGGCGAGCACCGAGACCAGCACGTCGCGGCGGTTTTCCTCGGTGGCCTGGACATTGGCGTCGGCAACTTCCAGCTCGCGACGCACACGGCCCCAGAAGTCCAGCTCCCACGACAGGTCGAAGCCGCCGTCGAGTTGGTTGAAATTGTCCGTGCCGGCTTTGCCGGACGGGTCGCTCAGGCCCACTTCGCTGTTGCGCTTGCGCTGGTAGCCCAGGTCCGCGCCGACGTTGGGCACGGCATCGCCGCCCAGCGCCTGGCGGATCGCCCGGCTCTGCTGCAGGCGCGCGTCGGCTTCGCGCAGGTCGAGGTTGGCATCCGTCACGCGGTGTTGCAGGTCGTTGAGCTGTGGGTCGCCCAGCAGCGTCCACCACTGCGCTTCCAGCGGCGCGTTGAGGGTCTGGCTCGGTGCGTTGCCGCGCCGGGCAGACCAGTCCACCGCGTCGGCATCGTCCGGACGCTGGAAGTCCGGGCCGACGCTGCAGGCGCCGAGTGCCAGCAGGGCGATGCTCCCTAGCACCAGGAGTGGGGGCGTGCGTGCCGCGATCATTGCACGGCCACCTTCTGTTCTTTTTCGACGTGCTTGTCGGCTTGCTTGCCGGTGTCGATGCGGGCGATCACCGACATGCCCACGCGCAGCCTGTCGCGCAGCGGCTGGTCGGCGTCGAGGACGATCTTCACCGGGATGCGCTGGACGATCTTGGTGAAGTTGCCGGTGGCGTTGTCCGGGGCGATGGGCGCGAAGCTCAGGCCGGTAGCCGGGGCGATGCTGTCGACATGACCGCGCAGCTTTTCGCCGGGGAAGGTGTCGATACTGATCTCCACGGCCTGGCCGGGCTGTACGTCGGTCAGCTGGGTTTCCTGGAAGTTGCCGACCACGTAGGCGTTCTGCAGAGGCACTACCGCGAGCAGCGCATTGCCCGGCGTGGTGTAGGCGCCGACGCGCACGGCGCGGCGGCCGACCATGCCGTCGAAAGGTGCGCGAATCTCGGTGTATGACAGGTTCAATTGCGCCTGCTGCAGTTGTGCCTGACCACGCTTCAGCGCGCCGAGGGCCTCGGCCTGCTGGGCCAGCAGCACATCGAGCTGCTTGCGGGCGGCGAGGGCGGCGGCCTTGTTCTTGTCCAGCACGGCCTTCGCCGAGTCGACGCGCGAGCGTGCCTGCTGGGCGTTCTGCAGTGTGCCGGCGCCCTGGGTGGCAAGGTGCTGGTAGCGGTTCAGTTCCTGCGAGGCGAAGGTCAGCGCGGCCTGGTCGGCCTGCACCTGGGCGGCGCTCTGGGCGATTACCGCCTGCTGGCGTTCGAGGTCGGCGGCGACATGGTGATGGCGCGCCTCGGCGGCCAGCACGTCCGCTTCGGCGGCATCCAGCGCGGCGCGATAGTCGCGGGCATCGATGCGCGCCAGGACTTGCCCGGCCTTCACCGGCTGGTTGTCTTCCACCAGCACTTGCTCGATGAAACCGGAGATTTTCGGCGCGACCAGGGTGAAGTCGGCATGGATGTAAGCGTCGTCGGTGCTCTGCTCGCGGCTGGGGCCCAGCAGGCGCAGCAGGAGGTAGACGACGAGGGCAAGCAGCAGCACGGCAACCAGGGCCAGACTGCCGCGACGGGAGCTCAGTTTCGGCATGGGCAGACCTTTCATTGATTAGGAATGACAGGGCGCGGCGGGTAGACCCGCAGCGGCAGCAGGGGGATCAGGACGAGCAGGGCGGCGGCCAGCCAGGACATCGCCAGCAGCGTGTCGGAGGCGGCGAGCACGCCGGCCTGGCCCCGCACCTGGCCGGCCAGGCGACCGATGTTCTCGGCGCCGCCCAGCTGCTCCAGGCGCAGGCCAAGGGCTTGCGGGGCATTGCCCAGGTGATCGACCAGGCGATTGGAGTGGTAGTGCTCGCGCCAGGTCATCAGGATCGACACCACGGCGCTGCCGAGCACCGCCGAGAAACCGCGTACGCTGTTGAACCAGGCTGAGGCGAACGGCCCTTCGATGGGCGCGACGACACTGGTGGCGGACATCAGCAGCGGCACGATGGCCATCGGCTGGCCGACAATCTGCAGCGCCAGCAGCCAGTAGAAGTTCTCCCGCGTCCATTCGCTGGTGAGCTGGCTCATGCCAAAGGCCGAGAGGCCGCACAGGCTGATGCCGATGGCCAGCACCCAGCGGCAATCCACCCGCGGGATGTTGCACAGCCCGGCCACCAGCGGCAGCGAAATCAACTGCGGCAGCGCCACCAGCAAGGCCATGGGCGCCGATTGCAGCGGGCGATAGCCGTGGGCCGAGGCGAGGTAGGAGGCCGGCACGCCGGCACAGGCGCCGAGCACCACCAGTACGCCGGCCAGGGTGATCAGCGAGTGGGTGAAGTTGCGCCGCTTGAGGATGTCCAGACGGAAGAACGGCAACGGGTGCGTCCATTCGTTGACGAAGAACGCCACCAGCAGCCCGGCGCCGCCGACCACCAGCAGGATGATCAGGTCGGACTCGAACCAGTCCAGGCGCTCACCCTGCAGCAGGCCCATCACCAGCATCAGGATGCCCGGCAGGCCGAGGGCCAGGCCGAGGTAATCGAATTGGCGCAGGCGCTCCAGGCGCAGCGGGTCCTGCGGGATGCCCCAGGCGACGGCGGCCAGCGCCACCGCGCAGAGCGGGATGACCTGCCAGAACACCCACTGCCAGCCGACGAACTCGGTCCACAGCGCCGCCAGCGGCATGCCGAGGTTCGGCGCAAAGGTCGCGGTCAGCGCATAGGCGCCCAGGCCATAGAGCTTGATTCCCGGCGGCAGGAAGCGCAGCGCCACGGTCATCAGCATCGGCGGCATGCAGCCGCCGGCGAACCCCTGCAGCAGGCGCAGCAGGTACAACGTCTCGACATTCGGCGCGAAGGGGCAGAGCAACGCGAGCAGAGCGAAACAGGCGATGGCGCCGAGGGTGAAGCGGCGCAGCGAGACAGTGACCGAGAACCAGGGCGCGAAGGCCATGGCGGCGACCTGCGCCGCCGAGTACAGAGCGATCAGCCAGGTGCCTTCGTCGTGGCCGATGGACAGCGCGCCACGTACGTCGGTCATGGCCAGGTCGGTGACCTTCTCGTTGAGGCCGGCGCTGAGGGAGGCGATCAGTACGCCAAGCATGCCGACCACGATGCGCAGGCCGAATGGCTGGGCAACGGGTGCGGCAGGTTTCGCGGGTTGCGGGCTGGCGGCGGAAATCGGGGCGAGCGCGGTCATGGCCGGCCTCCATGGGGATGGCCGATGCCGCCGCCCTTGGGCGGTGCTGTGCAAGGCATAGGAATCAACTCGGGTATTTGCGACCGAGTCTAGGGAAGGGTGATAGCTGTGGAAATTGAAATGATTGCAGCTAATTAGTGCGCGCAGCGCACTTTGTGCGCGTTCAGCTCAGCAGGCCGGAGCTCTCGCGCAATTCGATGCACACGCGCTTCACCGTTTGCCGCAGCCAACTGTGCGCCGGGTCATTGTCGAAGCGCGGGTGCCAGGCCTGGATGATCACCACCGACTTGAGTGGCAACGGAATATCGAACTGGCGCAGGGCGAAGCCCAGGCGATCCAGGCGCCACAGCGAATGCTCCGGAATGGGCAGCACCAGCTCGGACTCCAGCAGGGCGAAGATCGAGGAGTGGAAGGTCGGCGCGGTCAGGCGAATTTCCCGTTGCAGCCCGAGGTTGGCCAGTTCCTCGTCGATCGGCCCGCGGGATTTGCCGCGCCGCGACACACTGATCTGAGGAAACGAGGCGAAGCGCTCGGCGGTGATCTCGTCGTCGAAGATCGGATGGTCACGCCGCGCCAGGCCGACGAAGTTGGTGGTGAACAGGGTCTGCGTGCGGATTTCCGGTTCCAGCGTGGAAGCGCCGCCGATGTACAGGTCGATACGGTTCTGCCGCAGGGCTTCGTCGTCGAAGTCGGCCTCCGGAGCGATGCGCAGGCTGCAGCGCGGTGCCTCGTCCTTCATCACCGCGAGCATGCGCGAGGCGAAGCCGCCCACCAGTACGTTGTTGGAACGCAGCACGAAGCAGCGTTCGAGCTGGTCCATGCGCAGGTTTCCCTTGGCGTTGAACAGGCGCATGGCGTGTTCCACCAGGTCGCTGACTTCCTCGCGCAACTGCAGCGCACGGGGTGTGGGGACCAGGTTGCGGCCGGCGCGGACCATGATCGGGTCGCCCACCGCCTCGCGGATGCGCGACAGGGTGCGGCTCATTGCCGGCGGGCTGAGGTGCATGCGCCGCGCGGCGCCGACCACGCTGCCTTCTTCCAGCAGGATGTTGAGGGCGACCAGCAGGTTGAGATCGGGCAGGGCCATGGCGACTCCGGAGGGTTGGCGCGATGCCATTCATGTTCCATTGCGACGGGCCCGATGGGCAAGCGTGCGTTTCATGCAATGGTCCATTACGTTTTGCGTGCCTTTACGCTCCGCGCCCTGGCCCGAAGAATGGCGGCGGATTTCGTTTCACGAAGGAGAAAGGCATGTTCAAGCGGATTCTGCTGGCCATCGACGGCGCGGCGCAGTCGCCGCGCATCATCGCGACCGCCGGCGAGCTGGCGCGCTGCAATGGGGCGCAGGTGCATGTGGTCTGCGCGGTGGACCGCGCCTTCACCATGCCGCGCCAGGACGCGCTGGAGTACCCGCCGGCCGAACAGGAGCAGCACCAGGCGCAGGCGCTTGTTGACGAGGCGGTGGTGCAGTTACAGCCCTGCGTTGCGTCGGGTGCCGTGGTGGCGGGTGATCCGGCGCGGGCGATCCTGCGCGAGGCCGAGAAGCTGGGGTGCGACCTGATCGTGATTGGCCACCGGCACCTGGGGCGCATCGAACGACTGCTGGACCCATCGGTGGGGCAGCGGGTGATCGAGCGAGCGCCGTGTCCGGTGCTGGTCGAGGTGCGGGAATAGGGGCGTCTTTGGGTTCGGTGCCGTGCGGTTCGCGAGCAAGGACTAGGCGTCCCCCTCGGTCCTACAGGTCCACGCCGGCGCGCTCTTCGTAGGAGCGAGCTTGCTCGCGAACCCTACCGGATTCCGATATTGCCGGCGGGTGCGGAAAGAAAAGCGGCCCCGGCGCCGGGTTGGTCCTGAGCGAGGACCCGGCGCCGAAGCCGTAAAGGGTCAACCGCGGCGATGCACGTTGCGACCGTGCGCGAAGGTTTCCTTCACGGTACGGTCGTCGCCGAGGATGACCAGTGCGAAGAGTTTCTCCTCCAGGGTCTTGGCCTGCTGCAGGCGGTAGTCCAGCAGCGGGGTGGCCTTGTAGTCGAGGACCACGAAGTCGGCCTCGTTGCCCTGGGCGAAGCTGCCGACCTTGTCCTCCAGTTCCAGCGCGCGGGCGCCGCCGAGGGTGGCCAGGTACAGCGATTTGAACGGGTCGAGCTTGATGCCCTGCAGCTGCATCACCTTGTAGGCCTCGTTCAGCGATTGCAGCTGGGAGAAGCTGGTGCCGGCGCCGACGTCGGTGCCCAGGCCGACCTTGACCTTGTGCTTCTCCAGCTTGGCCAGGTCGAACAGGCCGCTGCCCAGGAACAGGTTGGAAGTCGGGCAGAAGGCCACGGCCGAGCCGGTTTCCGACAGGCGCTGGCATTCGCCGTCGCACAGGTGCACGCCGTGGGCGAACACCGAGCGCGGGCCGAGCAAGCCGTGGTGGTCATAGACGTCCAGGTAGCCCTTGCGCTCCGGGAACAGTTCCTTGACCCACTCGATTTCCTTGAGGTTCTCCGACAGGTGTGTGTGCATATAGACGCCCGGGTGCTCCTTGAGCAGGCGGCCGGCGGCGTCCAGCTGTTCCGGCGTGCTGGTCGGGGCGAAGCGCGGGGTCACCGCGTAGAGCAGGCGGCCCTTGCCGTGCCAGCGCTCGATCAGCGCCTTGCTGTCGGTGTAGCTGCTTTCGGCCGTGTCGGTCAGGTAGTCCGGCGCGTTGCGGTCCATCATCACCTTGCCGGCGATCAGGCGCAGGTCGAGCTTCTCGGCGGCGCCAAACAGCGCGTCCACCGACTGCGGGTGCACGGTGCCGAATACCAGCGCAGTGGTGGTGCCGGCGCGCAGCAGTTCCTTGAGGAAGATGCCGGCGACATCGGCGGCGTGGGCCGGGTCGGCGAACTGCTTCTCGGTGGGGAAGGTGTAGGTGTTCAGCCAGTCCAGCAGTTGCTCGCCGTAGGAGGCGATCATGCCGGTCTGCGGGTAGTGGATGTGGGTGTCGATGAAGCCGGGGGTGATCAGCGCGTCGTGGTAGTGAACCACTTCGACGCCGCCCAGTTGCGGCAGCAGCTCGGCGGCGTGGCCGACGCGGGCGACCTTGCCGTCTTCCACCAGCAGGATGCCGTCTTCGAAGTACTGGTAGGATTTCTCCACACCGACTTCGGCCGGGTCGGCGACGCTGTGCAGGATGCTGGCGCGGTAGGCTTTGGCTTGAGTGCTCATCAATCTCTCGCAAATCGGATTGGCGCGTCTTTCGACGCTTTTCGATGGGTATCGCTTCGCTCGCGGAGCGCCGCCCGACCCATCCTACAAAAAGCTGGTCATGGTTCCGTAGGATGGGTGGAGCGAAGCGATACCCATCACGAAGCCATGCAGGTTTGAATTCAGGCGCCGCTTTCGGCAGTGCGCGCGCGGCGGCTCGTGGGTAACAGTTTGGCCACGGTGTTCTCACCCTTGCCGGTCTCCTGACCGAAGGTGGCGTTGTAGGTGGCGATCACCTCGCCGGCGATGGACACGGCGATTTCCACTGGCAGCTTGCCCTTCACCTCGCTGATGCCCATGGGGCAGCGCATGCGTTGCACGGTGTCGGCGGCGAAGCCACGGTCACGCAGGCGGTGTTCGAACTTGGCGCGCTTGGTGTCCGAGCCGATCAGGCCGAAGTAGGTGAAGTCGTTGCGTTGGAGGATCTTCGCGGTCAGCTCCAGGTCCAGCGCGTGGTTGTGGGTCATGACGATGAAGTAGCTGCCGGCGGGCATCTCGTCGATCTCGTCGATCACGTCCTCGTTGATCACCCGGGTCACGCCCTCGGGGATGTAGCCGGGGAATTCGGCTTCCCGCGAGTCGATCCAGCGCACCTTGCACGGCAGGCTGGCGAGCAGCGGCACCAGCGCGCGACCGACGTGGCCGGCGCCGAAAACGGCGATGTGCGCCTGCGGCTGGCCCATGGGTTCGAACAGCAGCACGGTGGCGCCGCCGCAGCACTGGCCGAGGCTGGCGCCGAGGCTGAAGCGTTCCAGCTTTGGCTCGCGCTCGCGGGCCTGCAGCATGTCGCGGGCAATCTGCATGGCCTTGAATTCGAGGTGGCCGCCGCCGATGGTGTCGTAGGCGTTGCCTGCGCTGATCACCATCTTCGAGCCGGCGTTACGCGGGGTCGAGCCGCGCTCTTCGATGATGGTCACCAGCACGCTGGCTTCGGCGCGCTGTTGCAGGTCGGCGAGGGCACTGATCCAGTTCATCGTTACGAACCTCAAGGGTGTAGTCGTAGGGCGGATAACGCGTTCCGCGTTATGCGCCCTACGGTTTGTCCGTTCGTGGGGCGCGCGAAGCGTTCCACGACTCTTGAAAGGAGGGGCGCCGCTGGCAGGGCGGAGGACGGAAGTGGGGACGTCTCTCCCGGCCAGCGGTGCCCCATGGTCACATCACGCCGGCTCGACCTGAGCCGGTGTTTTCTCGGCCTGGGCCAGCTTCAGCTTGCGCATCTGCTCCACGCCCCAGAGCACGCGCTCGGGAGTGGCCGGGGCGTCGATCTGCGGCTGGGCGCGGTAGTCGGCCAGGCTGGCCACGGCGTCCTTGATCGCGCAGAACACCGAGATGCCCAGCATGAACGGCGGCTCGCCGACGGCCTTGGAGTGGAACACCGTCTGCTCGGGGTTCTTGCGGTTCTCCACCAGCTTCACCCGCAGGTCGATGGGCATGTCGGCGATGGCCGGGATCTTGTAGCTCGCCGGGCCGTTGGTCATCAGCTTGCCCTTGGCGTTCCAGACCAGCTCTTCCATGGTCAGCCAGCCCATGCCCTGGACGAAGCCGCCTTCCACCTGGCCGATGTCGATGGCCGGGTTCAGCGAGGCGCCGACGTCGTGGAGGATGTCGCTGCGCAGCATCTTGTACTCGCCGGTGAGGGTGTCGACGATCACCTCCGAGCAGGACACGCCATAGGCGAAGTAGTAGAACGGCCGGCCGCGCGCCTGGCTGCGGTCGTAGAAGATCTTCGGTGTGCGGTAGAAGCCGGTGGAGGACAGCGACACCTGGCCGAAGTAGGCCTGCTGCACCAGTTCCTCGAAGGGCAGGATCAACTCGCGCACGCGCACCTGGTTGTTGCGGAACTCGACGTCTTCCTCGGTGACCTTCCAGTGCTTGACGGCGAACTCGACCAGGCGCTGCTTGAGGGTTTCGGCGGCGTTCTGCGCAGCCTTGCCGTTCAGGTCGGCGCCGCTCGATGCGGCGGTCGGCGAGGTGTTGGGCACCTTGTCGGTGTTGGTCGCGGTGATCTGCACGCGGTCGATGTCGACCTGGAAGACTTCGGCCACCACCTGGGCGACCTTGGTGTTCAGGCCCTGGCCCATCTCGGTGCCGCCGTGGTTCAGGTGGATGCTGCCGTCGGTGTAGATGTGGATCAGCGCGCCGGCCTGGTTGAGGAAGGTGGCGGTGAAGCTGATACCGAACTTCACCGGGGTCAGCGACAGGCCTTTCTTCAGCACCGGGCTATTGGCGTTGAACTCGCGGATGTCGGCGCGACGCTTGGCGTATTCGGCGCTGGCTTCCAGCTCCTCGGTCATCTCCTGCAGCAGGTTGTGTTCCACCTGCTGGTAATAATGGGTGACGTTGCGCTCGTCCTTGCCGTAGTAGTTGCGCTTGCGTACTTCCAGCGGGTCCTTGCCCAGATGGCGCGCGACCGCGTCCATGATCTCCTCGATTGCGACCATGCCCTGCGGGCCGCCGAAGCCGCGGTAGGCGGTGTTCGACGCGGTGTTGGTCTTGCAGCGATGACCGTTCACCGTGGCGTTGCCGAGGAAGTAGGCGTTGTCGGAGTGGAACATCGCGCGGTCGACGATGGAGCCGGAGAGATCCGGCGAGTAGCCGCAGTTGCCGGCCAGCTCGATGTTGATGCCGTGCAGCAGGCCGTCGTCCTCGAAGCCCACGTCGTATTCGACGTAGAAGGGGTGGCGCTTGCCGGTCATCTGCATGTCTTCGACACGCGGCAGGCGCATCTTCGCCGGGCGACCGGTGAGGCGCGCAATCACCGCGCACAGGCACGCCGGTGCGGCAGCCTGGGTTTCCTTGCCGCCGAAGCCGCCGCCCATGCGGCGCATGTCGATGACCACCTTGTTGAAGGAGATGCCCAGCACTTCGGCCACCAGCTTCTGCACTTCGGTGGGGTTCTGCGTGGAGGTGTAGACGATCACGCCACCGTCTTCGGTGGGCATCACCGAGGAGATCTGCGTCTCCAGGTAGAAATGCTCCTGGCCGCCGATGTGCAGGGTGCCCTGGATGCGGTTTGGCGCGGTGGCGAGCTGGCCTTCGGAGTCACCGATCTTGTGCTGGTGGCTGTCGAGCACGAAGTGCTTCTTGCGCAGCGCTTCGACCACATCGAGCACCGGCTCCAGGTCTTCGTATTCGATGATCGCGGCCATGGCCGCCTTGCGCGCGGTTTCCAGGCTGTCGGCGGCGACCGCGAGGACCATCTGGCCGACGTACTCGACTTTGCCGTCCGCCAGCAGCGGATCACCGGCCACGACGGGGCCGATGTCCAGCTGGCCGGGCACGTCATCCTTGGTGATGGCGATGGTGACGCCGGGGAAGGCGTAGCACGGCGCGGTGTCGATTTTCAGAATGCGCGCGTGGGCTCGGTCGCTCATGCGGGCATAGACGTGCAACTGGTTGGGGAATTCCAGGCGGTCGTCGATGTACTGCGCTTCGCCGCTGACGTGCTTGGGCGCGCTCTCGTGCTTGACGCTGCGGCCCACGCCGGTGGTGAGGTCGGCGCGGAACAGCGCCGTGAGTTCTTCCTGGCTCTTCTGGGGCTTATGCATAGTGGGTCACCCGGGTCACGGCCTGAGGGGCTTCCAGTTCCAGGAAGCACTTGCGCAGCAGGTTCTGCGCGGTGAGCAGGCGGTACTCCTTGCTCGCACGGAAGTCGGTGAGCGGGGCGAAGTCCTCGCTCAGTGCCAGCGCGGCGCGTTCGAAGGTGGCGCTGTTGAAGGTCTGGCCGAGCAGCGCGGCCTCGCAGGCCTTGGCGCGTTTCGGGATGGCGGCCATGCCGCCAAAGCCGGTGCGCACGGCGGTGATCTTGCAGTCTTCGACGGTGAGCTGGAACGCGGCGCAGACGGCGGAGATGTCGTCGTCCAGGCGCTTGGAGACCTTGTAGGCGCGGAACGCCTGGTTGGCCTGCGGACGCGGGATGATCACCTGTTCGATGAACTCGCCTTCCTGACGCGCGGTGACCTTGTAATCGATGAAGTATTCGTCGATGGGCAGCTCGCGACGCTCGGAGCCCTTGCGCAGCACCAGGCGTGCGCCGAGGGCGATCAGCAGCGGCGGCGAGTCGCCGATGGGCGAGGCATTGCCGATGTTGCCGCCGAGGGTGCCCTGGTTACGGATCTGCAGCGAGGCGAAGCGGTGCAGCAGCTCGCCGAAGTCCGGGTAGTCGCGGGACAGTGCTTCATAGCAGTCGGTCAGCGGAGTCGCTGCGCCGATCTCGATGCGGTCGTCGAAGACTTCGACGCGCTTCATTTCCTCGACGTGGCCGACATAGATCATCACCGGCAGTTCGCGGTGGAACTGGGTGACTTCCAGGGCCAGGTCGGTACCGCCGGCCAGCAGGCGAGCCTGCGGGTTGGCGGTGTAGATGTCGGCCAGGTCGGCGATGGTCAGCGGCAGCAGGCAGCGCTTGTCGCCGCTGTTCAGCTCGGCGGTTTCACTGGGCGCGATGGCCTTGAGCTGGGCGATGATCTCGGGCTGGGCGACGTCGAACTGATCCGGCTGCTTCTGGCAGCAGGATTGTTCGGCGGCGTCGAGGATCGGGCGGTAACCGGTGCAGCGGCACAGGTTGCCGGCCAGCGCTTCATGGGCCTCGGCCTTGCGCTCGTCGACGTTCTCGCCGGCACTGTTCTTCTGCAGGGCGAACAGCGACATGACGAACCCGGGAGTGCAGAAGCCGCACTGCGAGCCGTGGCAATCGACCATGGCCTGCTGCACACCGTGCAGTTCGCCGCGGTGCTTCAAGTCATCGACGCTGATCAGCTGTTTGCCGTGCAGCGAAGAGACGAAGGTCAGGCAGGAGTTGAGGGTGCGGTAGCGGATGCGCTCGGCACCTTCTTCGCCGACCAGTTCACCGACGACCACCGTGCAGGCGCCGCAGTCACCGGAGGCGCAGCCCTCCTTGGTACCGGTCTTGCCCAGGTGCTGGCGCAGGTAGTTGAGCACGGTGAGATTGGGATCGAGGCGGTCTTCGACGCGCAGCTCGCGATTGAGCAGGAACCTGATCAAGGCTTGCCTCCAGGCTGGTTCTTGTTTTTGGTAGGGCACTGGATGGCGAATCTATGAAAAGCTGACTTTAGAGTCAATAAAAATTCTGTCGCAATGGTCAGAAAGTTTTTCGGCGGGTGATAAACGGCATCTGGATAGGGTTATTCCGCGTGCGGACTACGCGCTGAATGGCAGGGGGCGCCCAGATCCGTAGGGCGGATAACGCGCCAGCGTTATCCGCCGCAGGGCCTACATTCAGCAACTGCGCGCTTTTGTAGGAGCGAGCTTGCTCGCGAACCGCCGTGATTGCCGGTGAGCGCGGTCCTTGTCGGGCATGCTGATGCCGCCCCCTCGCCCTTTGGGAGAGGGGTGGGGTGAGGGCGGCCCCAGGTCGAAGAGCTTCGCGAGCAAGCTCGCTCCTACTAAAAGCCATAAGCAAAAAAAGGCGGCAAGCCCGGTTAGAGCTTGCCGCCAAGGCGTGGATCGGGTCGATCAGGCTTGCTGGGTGGCGCTCAGCTGGTATTCCTCGCCGGCGTAGTAGGCGCGCACCCGGCGATCCATCACCACGCGCCAGAGCGGCGGGAACAGCGCGAGGACGATCATCCCGGCGTAGCCGTTGGGCAGCTGTGGGCTCTCGTCGAAATGGCGTAGCACCTGGTAACGGCGCTTGGCGTTGGCGTGGTGGTCGGAGTGGCGCTGCAGGTGGAAGAGGAACAGGTTGGTCAACAGGAAGTTGCTGTTCCAGGAGTGCTCGTGGGTGGTCCGCTCGTAGCGCCCGGTCTCCAGGCGGCGGCGGTGCAGGCCGTAGTGCTCGACGTAGTTGACGATCTCCAGCAGGGTGAAGGCCATCACCGACTGGCCGATGAAGTACAGCGCGCCGATCCAGCCGAAGGCCACGCTGAAGCCGACCAGGAACAGTGCGCTGATCGCGTACCACCAGAGCAGCTCGTTGCGCCAGTGCAGCGCCGGCAGACCCTTGCGCTTGAGGCGTTCGGTCTCCAGCCGCCAGGCGTTGAGGAAGTTGTGCTTGTAGGCATGGGGCAGGAAGGCGTACAGGCTCTGGCCGTAGCGCGAAGACGAGGCGTCTTCCGGCGTGGAGACATGCACATGGTGGCCACGCACGTGTTCCACCTTGAAGCCCGCGTAGCACACCGCCGCCAGCAGCAGGCCACCGGCGTTCTGCTCCAGTGGCGGGTCCTTGTGGATCAGTTCGTGGGAGACGGTGATGCCGATAGCGCCCATCACCGTGCCGACGGAAAGAATCCAGCCCAGTTGGCCGACCCAGTTCCAGGCGTCATAGGTGGCCAGTACCCAGCCGCCGTAGACCAGCATGCCCAGCAGCAGCGGCACGGTCAGCAGGCTGAGAAAGCGGTAGTAGCCTTCGCGCTCCATGGGCGGGACTTCCTCCGCCTCGTCGGGGTTGGCCGGGTCGCGGCCGACCACGAAGTCCAGCAGCGGGATCACCCCGAACACCACGGTGATCACCAGCCAAGGCCAGGCATTGGGATAGTCGCTGCCGTAGGACCACCAGTAGCTGAGGGGGATGCCAAAGACCGGGACCAGCCAGATCCAGTAGCCGGCTTTCTTCAGACGCAACATCCAGGCAGAGGAAAGGAACAAAGCGAACATGGACGACTCCCGATACGTCTCTTGCGTAGGATTGTCAGACAATCCTGCGCCTGATCCTTCCGGCGGACGCACCAACCTTTGTTCAGTCGTCCTCCCTGCGCGGGGGATGGCGCGGTAACACCCTGTGTTACACTTCGCGCCCGCAAGACCCCCTCGAAAGCTCCCCGATTCTTAAGGACAACCATGACGTTCAAGGCCCCGGACAGCCTGGCTGAGCAGATCGCGCATCACCTTGCCGAGCGCATCATCCGGGGCGAACTCAAGGAACGCGAGCGCATCCAGGAACAGAAGGTCACCCAGACCCTCAACGTCAGCCGCGGCTCGGTCCGCGAGGCGCTGCTGATCCTCGAACGTCGCCATCTGATCGTGATCCTGCCGCGCCGGGGGGCGCAGGTGTCCGAGCTGTCTGCCGCGCACGTCGAAAGCCTCTACTCGCTGGTGATGGAGCTGTACATCATGCTCGCCAGCAGCGTGGCCCGTACCTGGCGCGAAGAAGCCGACCTGGCGCCCTTCATGGCGATCCAGCAGCGCCTGCTCGATGAACTCGAACGCGGCGACATCAACGCCTTCGTCGAATCCAGCTTCGACATCATGCGCGCTGCCTTCCCGTTTGCCGCCAACCCCTACCTGCAGGAAACCGTGGAAAATCTCCTGCCGGCCATCAGTCGCACCTATCATCTGGCCCTGGAACGCCGCAAAGGCGAGATGAGTCAGTTCATCGGCAGCTTCGAAAATCTGCTGCGCGCGGTGGTGGGTCGCGATGAGGCGGGCATCCGCGAGGTTCTGCTCGACTACGGTCGGCACAACAGCCAGCTGGTCTTGGCCGCACTGGCTGAACGATAAGCTCTCAACAAGAGACGGACAGGGGGAAGAGGGCGCATGCGGCTCAAGTGCATCAAGCTGGCGGGCTTCAAGTCCTTCGTCGACCCGACGACGGTCAATTTCCCGAGCAACATGGCGGCCGTGGTTGGCCCCAACGGTTGCGGCAAGTCCAACATCATCGATGCCGTTCGCTGGGTGATGGGCGAGAGTTCGGCGAAGAACCTCCGCGGCGAGTCGATGACCGACGTCATTTTCAACGGCTCCAACACGCGCAAGCCGGTGACCCAGGCCTCCATCGAGCTGATCTTCGACAACTCCGACCAGACCCTGCTGGGCGAATACGCCAGCTACGCCGAGATTTCAATCCGCCGCCGGGTGACCCGCGACGGCCAGAACACCTACTTCCTCAACGGCACCAAGTGCCGCCGTCGGGATATCACCGACATCTTCCTCGGCACCGGCCTTGGGCCGCGCAGTTACTCGATCATCGAACAGGGGATGATCTCCAAGCTGATCGAGGCCAAGCCCGAGGACCTGCGCAACTTCATCGAGGAAGCCGCCGGCATCTCCAAGTACAAGGAGCGCCGCCGCGAGACCGAGAACCGCATCCGCCGCACCCAGGAGAACCTCGCGCGCCTCACCGACCTGCGCGAAGAGCTGGAGCGCCAACTGGAACGGCTGCACCGCCAGGCCCAGTCGGCGGAGAAGTACCAGGAATTCAAGGCCGAGGAGCGCACCCTCAAGGCCCAGCTCGGCGCCCTGCGCTGGCGCGACCTGAACGAGCAGGTCGGGCAGAAGGAGAAGGTGATCGGCGACCAGGAAGTGGCCTTCGAGGCCCTTGTCGCCGAGCAGCGCAGCGCCGACGCCAGCATCGAGCGTCTGCGTGACGGCCACCACGAGCTGTCGGAAACCTTCAACCAGGTGCAGGGCCGTTTCTATTCCGTGGGTGGCGACATCGCCCGCGTCGAGCAGAGCATCCAGCATGGCCAACAGCGCCTGCGCCAGTTGCAGGACGACCTGCGCGATGCCGAGAAGACCCGCCAGGAAACCGAATCCCACCTGGGCCACGATCGCACCCTGCTCGCCACCCTCGGCGAGGAGCTGGAGCGCCTGGCGCCGGAGCAGGAAATCAGCGCCGCCGCCGCCGAGGAGGCCACCGTCGGCCTGGAGGACGCCGAGCAGCGCATGCAGGATTGGCAGCAGCGCTGGGAGGCCTTCAACCAGCAGAGCGCCGAGCCGCGCCGCGAGGCGGAAGTGCAGCAGTCGCGCATCCAGCACCTGGAACAGAGCCTGGAGCGCCAGGGCGAGCGCAAGCGCCGCCTGAGCGACGAGCGCGCGCAGCTGGCCGCCGATCCGGAAGATGCCGCGATCCTCGAACTGGGCGAGCAGGTCGCCGCCATCGAATTGCTGCTGGAAGAGTCGCAGATCGAAGAACAGGAACTGGCCGAGCGCCTGGAGCGCGTGCGCCAGTCCCTGCAGGAAAGCACCGCCGCGCAGCATCAGGCGCAGGGCGCGCTGCAACGGCTGAATGGCCGTATCGCCTCGCTGGAGGCGCTGCAACAGGCCGCGCTTGATCCGGGCGACGGGACCGCGCAATGGTTGCGTCAGCAAGGGCTGGAACAGCGCCCGCGCCTTGCCGAAGGCCTGCGCGTGCAGCCGGGGTGGGAGCTGGCGGTGGAAACCGTGCTCGGCGCCGACCTGCACGGCGTGCTGCTGGATGACGTGAAGGGGCTGCCGTTCGACGCGCTGGAGAAGGGCGAGCTGCGCCTGCTCGATCTGGCCGCTGGCGCTGTTTCCCGTCCCGGCAGCCTGCTGGACAAGGTCGAGGCGAATGTCGACCTGAGCTACTGGCTGGGTCGCGTGCGCCCGGTCGAAACCCTGGAGCAGGCGCTGACCCAGCGTGCCTCGCTGGGTGACGGCGAAAGCCTGATCAGCCGCGATGGCTACTGGGTTGGCCGGAACTTCCTGCGCGTGCGCCGTGGCGAATCCGCCGACGGCGGCGTGCTGGCGCGTGGCCAGGAGCTGGAGCGCCTTTACGCCGAGCGCGAGACGCTGGAGCAGCGCCTTGCCGAAGTCGACGAGCAACTGGCGCGCCTGCGTGACGAGCAGCGCCAGGCCGAGGAAGGCCGCGACCAGATACGCCGCCGCCTGCAGGACGAAGGCCGCCGCCAGGGCGAGCTGAAGGCGCAGTTGTCCGCGCAGCAGGCCAAGGTCGAGCAGCTGACCCTGCGCCGCCGCCGTCTGGACGAAGAACTGGTCGAGCTGGCCGAGCAGCACGCCATCGAGCAGGAACAGCTGGGCGAAGCCCGCCTGAGTCTGCAGGAAGCACTGGACGCCATGGCGGTGGACACCGAGCGCCGCGAGTCACTGCTCGCCGAGCGTGACGGCATGCGCGAGAAGCTCGACCGCATCCGCCAGGAATCCCGCCAGCACAAGGACCACGCGCACCAATTGGCGGTGCGCGTCGGCTCCCTGC
Organism: Pseudomonas sp.; assembly: GCF_002796985.1. Taxonomy (GTDB): domain Bacteria; phylum Pseudomonadota; class Gammaproteobacteria; order Pseudomonadales; family Pseudomonadaceae; genus Pseudomonas. Next base: position 1,321,115 of record NZ_PEKX01000007.1, read on the forward strand.
GTGCCCAGCACGAATCCACCCGTCAGGCGCTGGAACGCCTGGATGGCCAGGCCGTGCGCCTGGTCGAGCGTTGCGAGCAGCTCAACCTCAATCTGGAGGAGGGCGCCGCGCCGCTGGAAGAGCTGCGCATGCGTCTGGAAGAGCTCCTCGATCGGCGCATGGCGGTGGAAGACGAGCTCAAGCACGCGCGCCTGGCGCTGGAAGACGCCGATCGCCAGTTGCGCGACGCCGAGAAGCGCCGCACCCAGGCCGAGCAGCAGTCGCAACTGCTGCGCGGCCAGCTGGAGCAGCAGCGCATGGAGTGGCAGGCCCTGAGCGTACGGCGCAAGTCGCTGCAGGAGCAGCTCCACGAGGATGGCTACGACCTGCATGGCGTGCTGGCTACCTTGCCTCACGAGGCCGCCGAGAAGGTCTGGGAAACCCGCCTGGAAGAGCTGGCCGCGCGCATTGGCCGTCTGGGCCCGATCAACCTCGCGGCGATCGAGGAATACCAGCAGCAATCCGAGCGCAAGCGCTACCTGGACGACCAGAACGACGACCTGGTGGAAGCGCTGGATACCCTGGAAAACGTCATCCGCAAGATCGACAAGGAAACCCGCAACCGCTTCAAGGAAACCTTCGACCAGATCAATGCTGGCCTTCAGGCATTGTTCCCCAAGGTTTTCGGCGGCGGTCACGCCTATCTGGAACTTACCGGCGAGGATCTACTCGATACCGGGGTGGCGATCATGGCGCGGCCGCCGGGCAAGAAGAACAGCACCATCCATCTTCTGTCCGGTGGCGAGAGGGCCCTGACCGCTCTGGCGCTGGTGTTTGCGATCTTCCAGCTGAACCCCGCACCGTTCTGCATGCTCGACGAAGTCGACGCGCCGCTGGACGATGCCAACGTCGGTCGTTATGCGCGGCTGGTGAAGGAGATGTCGGAGAAAGTGCAGTTCATCTATATCACCCACAACAAGATCGCCATGGAGATGGCCGATCAATTGATGGGCGTGACCATGCATGAGCCGGGTTGTTCGCGACTGGTGGCGGTCGATGTGGAGGAAGCTGTCGCACTGGCCGAGGCCTGATGCCGCAAGCAAACTTGAGCGATGCTGGCAAGGTGCCTCATTTAAAGTCTAAGACGTTGATTTGATTGGGGTAGAATGCACTCTGCGGACGAAGCCGGTAACGGCTATGAAAAGTTGCAAAGAGCGCGGCGAAGTGTCGCTGCAGGCAGTGTAAAGTTATGTGAGAGCGTGTTAGCTTAATGCCCACTTTTGTATCGCGTGGAAAACATCTGTCAGAACATGAAGTTGGCTCCACGTTTTCAAGGGATAGGATGTCCTTTTTTTCATCATCATTTTTTGTTCAGGGGCTACGGGATTAGATGGATATCGGTCTGCGCGAATGGCTGATCGTCATTGGGCTTATCGTCATCGCCGGCATTCTGTTCGACGGTTGGCGTCGCATGCGGGGTGGCAAGGGCAAGTTGCGTTTCAAGCTGGATCGCCAGTTTGCCAACCAGCCCGATGACGGAGATGAAAGCAATCCGGAACTGATCGGGCCGTCCCGTGTGGTCGACCATCGCGAGCCGGGACTGGACGAGGACGATCTGCCCAAGGTCAGCGTCAAGGAGTCGCGCGGCAAGCGCCGCGGCGAACCGCGCCAGGGCGACCTGAACCTGGACGACCCGGCGCCGAACCTGCTCGGCCCGATGGACGAAGAGGATTTCCCCAATCCGCTGGACGAAGCGCCGGCCGAGACGGACAAACCGAAAAAGGACCGCAAGAAGGACAAGGAGCGCGTAGCTCCCGCCGCTGCTTCTTCGTCGGCACCGCAGGCGCCGGTCGACGAAGTGCTGATCATCAACGTCATCAGCCGCGACGAGAATGGCTTCAAGGGCCCGGCGCTGCTGCAGAACATCCTCGAAAGCGGCCTGCGCTACGGCGAGATGGACATCTTCCATCGCCACGAGAGCATGGCCGGCAACGGTGAAGTGCTGTTCTCCATGGCCAACGCGGTCAAGCCGGGCACCTTCGATCTGGACAACATCGACCAGTTCAGTACCCGTGCGGTGAGCTTCTTCCTCGGCCTGCCGGGCCCGCGTCATCCCAAGCAGGCGTTCGACGTGATGATCGCCGCCGCCCGCAAGCTGGCCCAGGAGCTCAATGGCGAGCTGAAGGACGAGCAGCGCAGCGTGATGACCGCGCAGACCATCGAGCACTACCGCCAGCGCATCATCGACTTCGAGCGACGCGCCCTTACCCAGAAGCGCTAAGCTTTCCGCACGCTGCACGCAAAGCCCCAAGCGACCCTTGGGGCTTTGCATTTCTACCTCAAGCAGAAAAAGCCGCCCGAGATTCCCGCATGACCGACTCCCAATCCGCTGCCGAACGCATCGCCCAGCTGCGCAGCGAACTCGACGATCACAACTACCGCTACTACGTGCTCGACGAGCCAAGCGTGCCGGACGCCGAGTACGACCGCCTGCTCCGCGAGCTGAAGGCGCTGGAAGCCGAGCATCCGGAGCTGATCACTCCCGAGTCGCCGACCCAGCGCGTCGGCGGTGCAGCGGCTTCGGCGTTTGGCGAGGTGCGCCACGAAGTGCCGATGCTCAGCCTGGGCAACGCCTTCGAGGAGCAAGATCTCAACGATTTCGATCGCCGCGTGCGCGAAGGCCTGGCGGACCAGTTGCCGGCGACCGACCTGTTCGGCGGCGGTGCCGAGGTGGAGTACAGCTGCGAACCCAAGCTCGATGGCCTGGCGGTCAGCCTGCTGTACGAGAACGGCGTGCTGACCCGTGGCGCCACCCGTGGTGACGGCACCACCGGCGAGGATATCAGTGTCAACGTGCGCACCATCCGCAATGTGCCGCTGCGCCTGAAGGGCGAGGGCTGGCCGGCAGTGCTGGAAGTGCGTGGCGAAGTCTTCATGTCCAAGGCCGGTTTCGAGGCGCTCAACGAGCGGCAGATGGAAGCCGGCGGCAAGACCTTCGCCAACCCGCGCAACGCCGCGGCCGGCAGCCTGCGCCAGCTGGATTCGAAGATCACCGCCAACCGCCCGCTGGAGTTCTGCTGCTACGGTTTCGGCCGTGTCGAGGGCGGCACTCTGCCCGGCACCCAGGTGGATATTCTCGAAGCCCTGAAGGGCTGGGGCATCCCGATCAGCCGTGAACTGAAACTGGCCAAGGGCGTCGAGGGCTGCCGAGCCTATTACGAAGATATTGGTGCGCGCCGCGACAGCCTCGCCTACGAGATCGACGGCGTAGTGTTCAAGGTCAATCGCATCGACTTCCAGCGTGAGCTGGGCTTCCGTGCCCGCGAGCCGCGCTGGGCCATCGCCCACAAATTCCCGGCGAGCGAAGAGCTGACTGAGCTGCTCGATGTGGAATTCCAGGTCGGCCGTACCGGCGCGGTAACGCCCGTGGCGCGCCTGAAGCCGGTGCAGGTCGCTGGTGTGACAGTGTCCAACGCCACCCTGCACAACATGGATGAGGTGGCCCGGCTGGGCCTGATGATCGGCGACAGTGTGATCATCCGCCGCGCCGGCGATGTGATCCCACAGGTCATGCAGGTCGTCACCGAGCGCCGCCCGGCCGACGCCCGCCCGGTGGCCATCCCCACCCAGTGCCCGGTGTGTGGCTCGCAGGTGGAGCGCACCCAGTTGGTCAAGCGCAGCAAGGGCAAGGAGTCGGTCAGCGAAGGCGCCATCTACCGTTGCGTCGGTCGGCTGTTCTGCCAGGCGCAGCTCAAGCAGGCGATCATCCACTTCGTCTCGCGCCGCGCCATGGACATCGACGGCCTCGGCGACAAGATCGTCGAGCAGTTGGTGGACAAGGGTCTGGTGAAATCCCCGGCGGACCTCTACACCCTGACCTTCGAGCAGGTCATCGAGCTGGAAGGCTTCGCCGAAGTCTCGACGCGCAACCTGCTCGCGGCCATCGCCGACAGCCGCAAGCCGGCGCTGGCGCGCTTCGTTTTCGCCCTGGGCATTCCGGACGTGGGCGAGGAAACCGCCAAGCTGCTGGCCCGCTCACTGGGCTCCCTGGCGCGTATCCAGAAGGCGTTGCCGGAAGTGCTCACCTACCTGCCGGACGTCGGCGGCGAGGTGGCCTACGAAATCCGTAACTTCTTCGATGACGAGCACAATCGCAGCGTGATCCGGCAACTGCTGGAGCGCGGCATCGAGCTGCAGGACGAGGGCGAGGTGTCCGCCGAGTTCGCCGCCGTCGCGACGCTGGCGGGCTTCATCGACAAGCTGAACATCCCTTTCATCGCGGCTACCGGCGCCGAGAAGCTGGCTGACCGCACCGGCAGCCTGGATGCGCTCATCACCCTCAGCCAGGACTGGCTGGACCTCAGCACCCTCAAGGGGGTGAACGAGAAGGCCAAGCAGTCGGTGCGCGAGTACTTCGCCGATGCCGCTCGGGTCGAGCGCGCGAAGGCCGTCGAAGCGCAACTGGCGGAATTCGGCATGCACTGGCGCAGCGAGCGCAAGGTGGTCGAAGGCCTGCCGCTGGCCGGTCAGACCTGGGTGCTGACCGGTACCCTGGAGGCCATGAGCCGCGATGTCGCCAAGGAAAAGCTCGAAAGCCTGGGCGCCAAGGTGGCCGGCTCCGTTTCCGCCAAGACCCACTGCGTCGTTGCAGGACCGGGAGCGGGTTCAAAGTTGGCCAAGGCCCAGGAACTTGGCGTCGCCGTAATGGACGAAGAGCAGCTGATCAAGCTGCTGGCCGACCATGGCCTCGGCGCCTGACACGCCTTTCTTCCGATCAAAGAATCAAGATCAACGCATCAAGGAGTCAATCCATGCCCATGACCAAGGACCAACTGGTTCGCGATATCGCCGAATCCCTCGACCTGACCCAGGCCGCCGTGCGCGGCGTGTTCGAGCAACTGGCGCAGATCGCCCAGGACGCCCTGGAGAACGACGGTGAGCTGACCCTGCCGGGTATCGGCAAGCTCAAGGTCAGCGAGCGCGCCGCCCGTACCGGCCGCAACCCGCAGACCGGCAAGACCATCGAGATCGCCGCGAAGAAGGCGGTACGCCTGGTGCCCGCCAAGGCCCTGGTCGACAGCCTGAACTGATCGGCGGGCCTGCTCCGGCCCCTGCGTTACGGCGCAGGGCGGGGCGGGCCAACGATTGACGGAGAGCGAGATGGACAAGGCAAGAAAACAGCGCCTGCTCGGCGTGGCGGCACTGGTGCTGCTGTTCGGCGCCTATGTGGCCTGGACCGAGCGCCCGCAGATCGTCCTTCACTACGAAGGCGTGGGTGGGCCGGCGGTGAGCTACAGCTTCAAGGAAAATGGCGAAGAGTCGCTCGCGGGTGAGATCAAGCCAGGCGAAGCACGCGCCTTCCCGCTGCGCCTGCTGCGTTCGGGTGAATACCGCGTCGCCTTCCAGTTCCACCAGGGGGCGGAGCGCTATTCCACCTTCAGCACCCGTCCGGGCTACAGCAAGATGGACCTGTTCATCGGGCCGAACCTGGAAGTCTCCACCCAGCCTCGGCCCGAAGGGCTGCTTCAGGCGCAGTAACGTCGCTTATAGGTATTCGGCCACCAGCACCACATTGCGCTGATCCGCGGCGACGCCATCCTTGGCGATCTCGCGGATGACGCTGTCGGTATCGCCGCTGGCCGTAATGCCTTTTCCCATCATCTTGCCGTGCGTATCGGTCAGCCGGTAGCTCACGCTGGGCCGCGCGCCGCGTGGCTCGTTCAGCATCATCAGCATGGCCTGGTTGCACTCGCTCAACCGCACGCGTGCGCTGCGGACGGTGACCTCGGTCAGTCCGACCTGACAGGTCGGCTCGACCACTGCGCCGCTGAAGTGAACGATGCCGTCGTAGGCCATCAGTGGGGCGGAAAAGAGAAGGGCGACGAGAGGGGTGGATCGCAGTGCAACGGACATGCTGGCATTCCTCGCTCGATAATGGCCGCCATGGGATGGCGGTTCTCTCTTTAGCGTCGGTGCCGTTGGAATTTTCTGAATTGGCTGTAGGGCGATTCTCTTAATGAAAAGGCAGATTCGTGATGGATGTCAGAAATTGCTTAAGGGGCGCCGCTAAGTGCTTGAAGTGCTTGTAACTTGCGCTCAAGCCGCTACAATGGCGCGGCTCGCCGAACTGGTGAGCTCTCGTGATGGTGGCCCTGTCGGTCCCCCCGCAACGATTACCCGTTAACCTGGTCAGGTCCGGAAGGAAGCAGCCATGGCGGGAACATTGTGTGCCGGGGTGTGGCTGGCGGGGCCGCCTCCATTTTGGGGCCAGGAAAATCTCGCGCCCCTCTCCTGTCGACGCAGCAACCGCCTCAGCGGTAGTGATCCAGGATCTGCTCGATCTTCCCCGATGCCTTGATCTTCGCCAGTGCCGAGAGCACTTCATCGGCGCGTACCTCCGGGCTATCCAGCACCATGCATGACAGCGGCGTCTCCTCGATCACGCTGGCGATTCTCAGGCGTTCCGCCTCGGGCAAACTACGGTTGAACCAGTTCAGCGCGAACTCGCTGCTGATCGCGTACTGATAGCGGCCGATGCGCAGCTTCTTCAGCACCAGTTCCTGGTTGCGCGCGTCGTCGCGGGTCAACCAGTGGCTGTCCAGCAGCGGCTGCAGACGCGGGTAGTGATAGCCCAGCACGGTGCCGACGGACTGACTGGGAAGGGTTTCCAGCTTGTCTGCCGGGGCGTCGCGGACCACCAGCAGGTCGCGCTGTACCATCAGTGGCGCAGTCCAGCGGTAGTCGTTGAATTCGTGTTCGATCCAGGTGCGCGACACGTAGCAGCGCACATCCACGGAGTGGCTGAGCAGGGCTTGTTCGATGCGGGCGCGGGGCACGATGTGGAAGGCCGGGGTGCGGCCCAGTTCGCGCGCCGTTTCCTGAAACAGCTCGAACATGATGCCGCCGGTCAGTTCGCCATTCTCGATCTGCGCCAGCGGCATTGCCCAGCTGTCGACCACCGAGAAGCGCAGGGGACGGTCGTCGGCCTGGGCGAGGGCAGTGGTCAGCAGCAGGGCGGTGGCGAGGAAGCGCATCAAGGCTCCGTTGATGGCAGAACGACGACACAATGCCGTGTAGCCCGGCCCTTGCCAAGATGCGGCAACAACCGGTGCGGACATCGGGTGCAATTTACGGTCCGCTTCGCTAGGATTAGCGCACTTCTGCTCACCTGTCGCGATGGATTTCAATGAGTTATCAGGTTCTTGCCCGCAAATGGCGTCCGCGCTCGTTCCGCGAAATGGTCGGCCAGACCCATGTGCTCAAGGCCCTGATCAACGCGCTGGACAACCAGCGCCTGCACCACGCCTACCTGTTCACCGGGACCCGTGGCGTGGGCAAGACCACCATCGCACGCATCCTGGCCAAGTGCCTGAACTGTGAGACTGGCGTCAGCTCGACTCCTTGCGGGCAGTGCTCGGTGTGCCGCGAGATCGATGAAGGTCGTTTCGTCGACCTGATCGAAGTGGACGCCGCCAGCCGCACCAAGGTCGAGGACACTCGTGAACTGCTCGACAACGTGCAGTACTCGCCGAGCCGCGGGCGCTACAAGGTCTATCTGATCGACGAAGTGCACATGCTCTCCAGCCACAGCTTCAACGCCCTGTTGAAGACCCTGGAGGAGCCACCACCCCACGTGAAGTTCCTGCTGGCCACCACCGACCCGCAGAAACTGCCGGTGACCATCCTCTCGCGCTGCCTGCAGTTCTCCCTGAAGAACATGCCGCCGGAGCGCGTGGTGGAACACCTCAACCATGTCCTGGGCGCCGAGAACGTGCCGTTCGAGGACGATGCGCTGTGGCTGCTCGGCCGTGCGGCCGACGGGTCCATGCGCGATGCCATGAGCCTTACCGACCAGGCCATTGCCTTCGGCGAAGGCAAGGTGCTGGCGGCTGATGTGCGCGCCATGCTCGGTACCCTGGACCACGGCCAGGTCTACGGCGTGCTCCATGCACTGCTGGAAGGCGATGCCCGCGCACTGCTGGAAGCCGTCCGCCACCTGGCCGAGCAAGGCCCGGACTGGGGCGGTGTGCTGGCGGAAATGCTCAACGTGCTGCACCGAGTGGCCATCGCCCAGGCACTGCCCGAGGCGGTGGACAACGGCCAGGGCGATCGCGACCGCGTGTTGGCGCTGGCCCAGGCGTTGCCCGCCGAGGACGTGCAGTTCTACTACCAGATGGGCCTGATCGGCCGCCGCGACCTGCCGCTGGCGCCCGATCCCCGTGGCGGCTTCGAGATGGTGCTGCTGCGGATGCTGGCGTTCCGTCCGGCCGATGCCGACGGAGCACCGAGGTCACCACTAAAGGACCTGGGGATCAGCAAGGCCACGGCTGATTCCAACCCGAACCCAGTGGCCGGCGCCGCCGTTGCAGCGCCGGTTGCCTCCATTGCTCCGCCGCCCGTTGCGCCTGCGCCGGCTGCTCCTGTTGCTCCGGTCGCCGAGGTTGTCCCGACCGTTGCCGCGCCGCAGCCGCAGCCTCAGCCGGCTCCGGCTCCGGCTCCGGCTCCGGTGGTGGAGGCAGCGCCTGTTGTTGATCCTGCGCCGGTCGTCGAAGCGGCTCCCGCGCCGATTGAAGCGCAGCCGGAAGTGGTCGTTGCCGCAGAACCTGTTGCTCCGGCTGTCGAGACGCAGCCGCCGGTTGCCGAAGCGCCGGTCGATTTGCCGTGGGACGAACCCTCGGCACCGATTACTGCTGCTCCCGCGCCGGTCGAGCCTGCTGCACCTGCACCTGCGCCTGTAGCGGCAGCGTCCACTACGGCTCAAGCGGCTGCTCCGGCTCCGGTGGCGGCATCTGCCCCGGTCTTGGCCGAAGCCCCGGCTGAGGATGACGATGGCGACGATGAGCCGCCGCCCGCCGAGGATTACTACGAAGTCGACATGGAGTCCTACGGCTATCTCGAGAGCGAGGCGCCGCAAGAACAGGCTGAACCGGAACCCGAACCCGCCGCCATGCCCGCGACCGGGCTGGCTGCCGAGTGGCTGGACCTGTTCCCGCGCCTGGGCCTGGCCGGCCTGACCGCGAGCATCGGCGCCAACTGCACCCTGGTCGCGGTGGACGGCGACAACTGGCACCTGCACCTGGACCCGGCGCAGAGCGCGCTGTTCAACGCCACCCAGCAGCGCCGCCTGAACGACGCGCTGAACCAGTTCCACGGCCGCACCCTGACTCTGCACGTCACCCAGCAGAAGCCCGAGCAGGAAACCCCGGCCCAGGCCGCAGCGCGCAGGCGCGCCGAGCGTCAGCGCCAGGCCGAGGCGTCGATTGCCGCCGACCCTTATGTGCTACAGATGAAGCAACAGTTCGCCGCGGTTGTCCGCGACGGTACTATCGAACCCCTGGAGGCGAAGGCCTGAGCCTGCGCCGACGACTGAACGAATCGAGGAACTCGACATGATGAAAGGTGGCATGGCCGGCCTGATGAAGCAGGCCCAGCAGATGCAGGAAAAAATGCAGAAGATGCAGGAAGAGCTGGCCAACGCCGAAGTGACCGGTCAATCCGGCGCCGGCCTGGTGAGCGTGGTGATGACCGGTCGCCACGACGTCAAGCGCGTCTCCCTGGATGACAGCCTGATGCAGGAAGACAAGGAAATCCTCGAAGACCTGATCGCCGCCGCCGTGAACGACGCCGTGCGCAAGATCGAGCAGAACAACCAGGACAAGATGTCCGGCATGACTGCTGGCATGCAGCTCCCGCCGGGCTTCAAGATGCCGTTCTGATCCACGCTTTACCCCGAACTGTAGGAGCGAGCTTGCTCGCGAACGCTCTCCCGGCCTCACGGCCTGGCAAGGTTCGCCAGCAAGCTCGCTCCTACAGTCGTTCTAGCCACTTGGAAATCCGAGACCGCCCCATGAGCTTCACGCCGCTGATCCGCCAACTGATCGATGCCCTGCGCACCCTGCCCGGAGTGGGGCAGAAGAGTGCCCAGCGCATGGCGCTGCAGCTGCTGGAGCGTGACCGCAGCGGCGGCCTGCGTCTGGCTCAGGCGCTGACCCAGGCGATGGAGGGCGTCGGCCATTGCAAGCAGTGCCGTACCCTGTCCGAAGACGACTTCTGCCCGCAGTGCACCGACCCGCGCCGTGACGACAGCCTGCTGTGCGTGGTGGAAGGCCCGCTGGACGTGTTCGCCGTCGAACAGACTGGCTACCGCGGCCGCTACTTCGTGCTCAAGGGGCACCTGTCGCCGCTGGACGGCCTCGGCCCGGAAGCCATCGGTATCCCCGAACTGCAAGCGCGGATCAAGGCGGGCAACTTCAGCGAGATCATCCTCGCCACCAACCCCACGGTGGAAGGTGAGGCAACTGCCCACTACATCGCCCAACTGCTCGGCGGCGGCGATCTGGTGCTGTCGCGCATCGCCCACGGCGTACCCCTGGGTGGCGAGCTGGAACTGGTGGATGGCGGTACCCTGGCCCACGCCCTGGCAGGGCGCCGGCCGATCAACGGCTAACTCGGGCTTTCGCCATTTCCACTTCAATTAGGCGGTAGACGGCGCATCTGTCCTAGCCGATGGCGGGTGTCTCGCCTTGTAAACCAAGCAAGCGCTCGGTAAGTTTTCAGGCAAATCGTCTGGAGCCTTGCCATGTCCGTGTTCGCCGAATACTTCGATGACAGCCACCGCCTGGTCCGCGACAGCGTGCGGCGCTTCGTCGAGCGTGAAATCCTCCCTCATGTCGCTGACTGGGAGGAGGCCGAGGAGTTTCCCCGCGAGCTGTACCGCAAGGCGGGCGAGGCCGGCATCCTCGGCATCGGCTACCCCGAGGCGCTCGGCGGCAGCCACGAGGGCGACCTGTTTGCCAAGGTGGCGGCCAGCGAGGAGCTGATGCGCTGTGGCTCCGGCGGGTTGGTGGCGGGGCTGGGCTCGCTGGATATCGGCCTGCCGCCGCTGATCAAGTGGGGCCGCCCGGAGCTGCGCGAGCGCATCGCGCCGCAGGTGCTGGCTGGCGAGAAGATCATGGCACTGGCGGTCACCGAGCCGTCCGGCGGCTCCGACGTCGCCAGCCTGAAGACCCGCGCCGTGCGCGACGGCGACCACTACCGCGTGAGCGGCAGCAAAACCTTCATCACCAGCGGCGTGCGCGCTGACTACTACACCGTGGCCGTGCGCACCGGCGGCGATGGCTTCGGCGGCGTCAGCCTGCTGCTGGTGGAGAAGGGCGCGCCTGGCTTCACCGTCAGCCGCAAGCTGAAGAAGATGGGCTGGTGGGCGTCGGACACCGCCGAGCTGTTCTTCGACGACTGCAAGGTGCCGGTGGAGAACCTGATCGGTACGGAGAACATGGGTTTCGCCTGCATCATGGCGAACTTCCAGAGTGAGCGACTGGCCCTGGCGATCATGGCCAACATGACTGCCCAGCTGGCACTGGACGAGGCGCTGGCCTGGAGCCGCGAGCGCGAGGCATTCGGCAAGCCCGTCGGCAAGTTCCAGGTGCTCAAGCACCGGCTGGCGGAGATGGCCACGCAGGTCGAGGTTTCGCGCGAGTTCACCTACCGCCAGGCGGCGAAGATGGCCGTCGGAAAGAGCGTGATCAAGGAAATCTCCATGGCCAAGAACTTCGCCACCGACGTCGCCGACCGGGTGACCTACGACGCGGTGCAGGTGCTGGGCGGCATGGGTTACATGCGCGAGAGCCTGGTGGAGCGGCTGTACCGCGACAACCGCATCCTCTCCATTGGCGGCGGCACGCGGGAAATCATGAACGAGATCATCGCCAAGCAGATGGGGCTGTAAGTCGCACAGATAGCTCTTGTAGGAGCAAGCTTGCTCGCGAATCTGCCTGACGCCGTTAATCGCCGGAAAGCGTTCGTGAGCAAGCTCGCTCCTACATGGTGGGGCGTGTGCCAGCGGATTGGCTGCGTCGCCACGCCGCCGGCGGGCAACCGTATTCGCGGCGAAAGGCGCGGCTGAAGGCGGTGTCCGTCTGATAGCCAACGTCTTCGGCAATCCGTGCCAGCGGGGCATTGCTGCCGCGCAGCAGGTTGGCGGCCAGCAGCATGCGCCACTGGGTGAGGTACTGCATGGGCGGGCAGCCGACCAGGCCGAGGAAGCGCTCGGCCAGTACCGAGCGCGAAGTGCCGGCGCAGCGCGCCAGTTCCTCCAGGCTCCAGGGATGCGCCGGCGACTTGTGCAGAGCACCCAAGGCGCTGCCGACGATGCGGTCGTGCAGCCCGGCGAGCCAGCCGCTGCGGTCCTCGCCCTGTTCCTCCATGTACAGGCGCAGCACCTCGATGAACAACACCTCAGCCAGTTTGGCCAGCACTCCAGCACCGCCGGGGCGTGGGGAGCGTGCCTCGGCCAGCGCATAACGCACCGAGGACTCCAGCCAGGCGCCGGCCGCCGAGCCGCGTACGTTGACCTTGACCAGTGCTGGCAGCCCCGTGAGCAGCAGCCTCGCCAGTCGTGCATCGCAGGCGAGGTAGCCGCAAACCAGACGCGTCGTGGCACCGCCGCCGCCATAGGCCAGTTGGCGTGGCCGACGGGCCAACACCGCGTCCAGTCGTGCTCCCGTGGCGGGCGGGACGCCGGGTTGCGAGGCCATGCGGTGGGCGTGGCCCTGGGGGAAGATCACCGCGTCGCCGGCCACCAGCCGCACCGGCTCGGCCTTGCCCATCTCGACGAAGCATTCGCCCTCGGTGATCAGGTGGAAGATCACCACCTGTTCGGCGCCGGGCTCCAGCAGTTCGACCACCGAGTCCGCCCGTGGCGATTGATAGCACCAGGGTGCGGTGAAGCGCGCATTGATGAAGATGGCGCCGACCAGCCGGACCACGCGCAGGGTTTCCGACAGTGCGTCCATCAGGGGGTGCCGCTGTCGATGTCCAGGTGCACCGGCACGGCTTCGGCCAGGGCGCTGAGCATGGGCGAGACGCGCATGGCCTGCTCGACCAGTTCGCGCACCTCTGCTTGCGCGGCGCCCGGCACGCTGATGCTGATCTGCACGTGGATAGCCAGCGGGCCGGCGGGGATGCGCTGGCCATCTTCGCGGGGCAACCCGAGCAGGCCGTGCAGGTCCGTGTCGCTGGTGACTTCCGCTTCCAGCCGCTGCGGCTGCATACCGCGTTCGGCCGCCAGCATGGCGATACGCGTGACGGCGCAGGATGCCAGCGCGGCGCGCAGCAGCCAGCCGGGGCTGACGCGCTCGCCATCGCCGCCCAGTTCCTGCGGCAGGTCGGTGTGGATCAGGTTGCCGTCCGGATGACGAGTCTGGGTCTTGCCGCCACCTTCCCAGAGCGCGGTGGCGGGGATGTCTTTCACCTGGGCAACGCCGGGACGCTGGCGTACCAGGTGCTCCAGGCGCTGTTGGGCAGAGAGGATGGTTTGCGTGCTCATGGCCAAGACGCCTCCGAGGCGAGGTTCTTCTCGAAGTCTGGGCGCGAAAGCACAGCTGTGACGGGCCGCCGGACGATCGGACAGGCAAGACCGACGCTGGAGCAGGACGCCGATCAGGCGGCGGCGCAGCATGAAGGTGCGGGATGTCGCGGTACCCGCATCAGCCCACTAATGGAGAGTGTCATGCCGAAGTTCGTCATAGAGCGCGAGATCCCCGGCGCCGGAGCCCTGACCGCCCGCGATTTCCAGGCCATCGCGCAGAAGTCCTGCAACGTCCTGAGCCAACTCGGGCCGCAGGTGCAGTGGTTGCACAGCCATGTGGTCGCGGACCGCATCTACTGCCTGTACATCGCCCCCGACGAAGCAGCCGTGCGAGAGCACGCGCGACTGGGCGGCTTCCCGGCCAATCGGATATCGCAGGTCGTCACCACCCTCGATCCGACCACCGCCGAATGAGCGCGCCTCGCTTGTCAGGAGAACGACAATGACTACCGCTGTAGACCTCAATGCCCTGAAACAACGCCAGATGGCCACCTGGGCCAGTGGAGACTACGCCGTGATCGGCACCACCCTGCAGATCGTTGGCGAACGCCTGGCCGAAGCCTGCGACCTGCTCTGCGGCGAGCGGGTGCTGGATGTCGCCGCCGGCAATGGCAACGTCACCCTGGCTGCCGCCCGGCGCGGTTGCCGGGTGATGTCCACCGACTATGTGCCGCGGCTGCTGGAGCTGGGTGCCGAGCGCGCCCGCGCCGAACATCTGGACGTCGAGTTCCGCGAGGCCGATGCCGAGGCGCTACCCTTCGAGGCCGACAGCTTCGATGCGGTGGTTTCGACCTTCGGGGTGATGTTTACTCCCGACCAGTCCAAGGCAGCGTCGGAGCTGGCGCGAGTCTGTCGTTCCGGCGGGCGCATCGGCCTGGCCAACTGGACGCCCGAAGGCTTTATCGGCCAGGTGTTCAAGGTGCTTGCGGGTTATATCCCGCCGGCGGCGGGTGTGCGTCCGCCGTCTGCGTGGGGGCGGGAGGAGCATCTGCGCGAGCTGTTCGGCGAATCGATCGGCGAGCTGCGCGCGACGCGGCAAGTCTTCAACTTCCGCTATCGCTCAGCGGCGCATTTCATCGAGATATTCCGCGACTGGTACGGCCCGCTGCACAAGGCTTTCGCCAACCTGCCGGAAGCGGATGGGAAGTCGCTGGAGCATGACCTGACTCAGCTGCTCGAAGCGAGCAATCGCGCCGGCCCCTCGTCGCTGGTGGTGCCCAGCGAATACCTGGAGGTGGTGCTGACCCGTCGTTGACCGCTGCCCGTCATGGGGCGGTGAAAAAACGGCGCCCATCCGGGGGTAAGGGGGATGGGCGCCGGCCCGACAGGGAAAAAGGGACTCTTTACGTCGATGCGCTACTTGGCCTCGTAGCCGTCAGCCGTTGATTTGCGCTTGGGCTTGGGCGCGAAGCGCTTGGCCAGCTTCATGCTGCCGGTGACCACCTTCTGGTACCAGACCGGCAGCAGGCGCAGCATCACGTCGATGGCGTGGGCGTCCGGGCCGATCAGGATGCGCCGCGAATCTCGCTCCACGCCGCGAATGATCACCTGGGCGGCCTTCCGTGGAGTGGTGCGCAGCAGCTGGTCGTTGAACTGGCTGCGGGCCTGCTCGGCGTTCTGCCCGGTGACCTTGACCATGCTGTCGTTCATCCGCGCGGTCTTGGCGATGTTGGTCTTGATCCCGCCGGGGTGCACGCAACTGGCGGAGACGCCGCCGCGTTCCATGTCCAGTTCCTGGCGCAGTGACTCGGTGAAGCCGCGCACGGCGAATTTGGTGGCGTTGTAAGCACTCATGCCCGGCTGGGAGAACAGGCCGAAGACGCTGGAGACGTTGACGATGTGACCGTCACCGGAGGCCTTGAGGTGCGGCAGGAAGGCCTTGGTGCCGTAGACCACGCCCCAGAAGTTGATATTGGTGATCCACTCGTACTCTTCATAGTCGCTGGCTTCCACGGTGCCGGCGTGGGCAACGCCAGCGTTGTTGAATACCAGGTTGACCTTGCCGTGCTCGCCGACGGCCTTGTCGGCCCAGGCATGCACCTGTTCGCGGTCGGCGACGTTTACGGTGTCGATCGACACGCGCACACCGGAGGAAGCGAGCAACTGGCGGGTCTCCTCCAGGCCGGCGGCGTTGACGTCCGCCAGGGCCAGGTGGCAGCCACGGGAGGCCAGTTCCATCGCCAGGGCACGGCCGATGCCGGAGCCCGCGCCGGTGATGGCGGCGACCTTGTTCTCGAAGTTCTTCATGCCGGCACCTCTTCTGCATGGCGTTGCGGTTGGACAACGGGATTGTTCAGCGGCTTGGCCTTCAGATGATAGGCGCTGGGATCGAACTGGCGCGTCAGCGCGCGGAATCGCCAGGTGAAGCCCGGCCACAGGGTGCAGTTGCGCCCGCTCACCGGGTGCAGGTACCAGCTCTTGCAGCCGCCGGTGTTCCACACGCTGTGGTTGAGGCCGCGCTGCAGCTTCTCGTTCCAGCGCTCCTGCGCTTCTTGCTTGACTTCGACGCTCTGCAGCTCGCGGCGGTCCATCAGCTTGATGGCGCCCAGTACGTAGGCGATCTGCGATTCGATCATGTAGACCATCGAGTTGTGGCCCAGGCCGGTGTTCGGGCCCATGAGGAAGAACAGGTTGGGGAAGCCGCGGGTGACGGTGCCCTTGTAGGCTTCCGGGCCGTTGTTCCAGGTGTCGAGCAGATCGACGCCACCCTTGCCGAACACCACGCCACGGGGGATCGGATCGTTGGCGGTGAAGCCGGTGCCGAAGATGATGGCGTCCACCTGGCGTTCGCGGCCGTCGCTGGTGATGATGCTGCCGGCCTTGATCTCGCGGATGCCGTCGACGATCACTGAGGCGTTGGAAGCCGCCAGCGCCGGGTAGTAGTTGTGCGACATGAGCACGCGTTTGCAGCCGATGGTGTAGTCGGGGGTCAATTTGCGGCGCAGGTCCGGATCCTTGACCTGCTGGCGGATGAAGCGTTCGGCCAGCCTGCCCACCAGCTTCATCGCCCAGGGGGCGAAGGTGAAGCCCAGTACGCGGCCTTCGAGCATGCTGTAGAGCGCGCCGCGCCAGAGCTTCTGTACGGCCGGGAAATGACGGAAGCGCGCGCGCTCCTTGTCGCTGATGGCGCGGTCCGGCTTGGGCAGGATCCACGGTGCGGTACGCTGGTAGAGGTCGAGCTTGGCCACCAGCGGCTGGATTTCCGGGACGAACTGGATAGCCGAGGCACCGGTGCCGATCACCGCGATGCGCTTGCCCTTGAGGTCGTAGTCATGGTCCCACTGCTGGGAGTGGAAGGCCTTGCCCTGGAAGTTCTCCAGGCCCTTGAGCGGCGGGATCGAGGGGATCGACAGCCCGCCCATGCCCGAGACGACGGCCTTGGCGGTGTAGTGGTTGCCGGCGGCGTCGAACAGGTGCCAGAGCTGCTGCTCGTCGTCCCACTCAAAGCGCTCCATGGCGGTGTTCAGCAGCGTCTTGTCTTCCAGGCGGTACTTCTTCCAGCAGTTCTCAAGGTAGGCGCGGATTTCCGGCTGGCGGGCGAACATGCGCGTCCAGTCCGGGTTCGGCTCGAAGGAGAAGGAGTAGACGTGGGATTGCACGTCGCAGGCGCAGCCCGGGTAGTTGTTGACCCGCCAGGTGCCGCCGACGCCGGCGTCCTTCTCGAACAGCAGAAAGTCGTTCTCGCCTTCCTGCTTCAGGCGGATCGCCATGCCCAGCCCGGAAAACCCGGTGCCGATGATGGCGACTTTGCAGTGTCTGCTCGCGGCAGACTTAGGTTGGGTGCCCATTGCCAAGCTCCTGTTATGATTGTTGCTGGCGTATACAACTGTCTACGTGATGAAATGTAGACATCTGTATACTTCTGGGGCAACCAACCTTAGATGGGGGCGAGTACCAGACGCATGGAAATTGGACAGGAAGAACGGCCAGCGGAAGCCGCCGGCAAGCGCGCGCTGATCGATGCGGCGCTGCGCCTGGCGGCCACCCGGCGCAGCCTGAGCAGCCTGGGGCTGCGGGAGCTGGCGCGGGAAGCGGGGCTGAACCCGAACACCTTCTACCGGCACTTCGGTGACGTGGACGACCTGGGGTTGGCGATCATCCGCGACATTGCCACCCAGCTGCGCCAGCCGCTGCGCGATTTGCGCCGCGAAGCCGCCGAGCGGGCGCAGCCGGGGGAGGGCGCCGCCAGCGTGCCTTTCGGTCTGGACCTGGAGCGCGGCCAGCGGGTGACGCGGGAGACGGTGCGGCTGTTCTTCGATTTCGTGGAAGGCAATCCGCAGGCTTTCATCATTGGCGTGCGTGAATTGCACGGGCCGTCGCCGGTACTTCGCGAAGCGCTGGCGCGGGTGATGGACGATTTCGGTGAGGACATGGCCGAGGACATCCGCCAGTTCCACCTGCTGCCAGACATCGACGAAAACGAGCTGAATCAGCTGTCGCGGCTGATCAGCCGGCAATTGTTCCAGCAGTCGCTGGATTACCTGGAACGCCCACCTGGGCAGCGCGAAGAGGTCTGCGTGCTGGCCGAGCGACAAATCCTGTTGCTCTTCACTGGCGTCGCGGTGCTGCAGACCTTCGGCATGCTGGCTAGGCTCTGAGTCTTCTTGGGACGTAGCGGGAGTTGCAGCATGTTGCCTTTGCCCCTGTTCGGCGGCTGCGCCTGTGGCGCAGTGCGCTACCGGGTGGATGCCGAGCCGGAAGAGACCGGCTACTGCCATTGCCGCATCTGCCAGAAGTCCAATGCCGCGCCGGCGGTGCCCTGGGCGGTGATCCCGCTGACGGGCTTTGCCTATACCGCCGGGGAGCTGGGGATGTGGCGTTCCAGTGAGGACGGCGAAAGGCGCTTCTGCGTGAAATGCGGCACGCCGATGGAGTTCCGCGTGCGCGACGGCGAAACGGTCGGGCTCAACACCGTGACCCTGGACGAGCCTGAGCTGATCGAGCCGCAATGCCATGTGTGGTGCTCTTCGCAGCTGTCGTGGTTCGAGACGCTGGATGACCTGCCGCGCCGTGCTGAGGGCTGACGGCCGGTCATGTTTTTGTAGGAGCGAGCTTGCTCGCGAACCTCTCGGCGCCGGAGCGGCGTCCGTTCGCGAGCAAGCTCGCTCCTACAGAAACCGTCATTCGGCACGGTGGGGTTGAATGAAAAACGCCAGGCAATGCCTGGCGTTTTCGTTGGGGCGTGAAGGTCAGCCGGCGAAATCCAGCGCTTCCTTCCAGCGGGTTTCCAGCGCCTTGGTGTCGTGGTCGAAGGGGTGGAAGCCGGGGCGGAAATAGTCCAGCCACGGGCGGATCAGGCTGACGAGGTAGCCGCGGCGCGGATGCAGCAGCACGCCGAGGCCGTGCTTCCAGCTGCGCCAGTTGAACAGCTGGCCGTCGCGGCGCAGCAGGTTGATCTGGAAGCCTCCGATGACGCTGAGGAAGATCACGGTGGTGATCAGCATCACCGCAGTGCGGGTGAAGTAACCGCCGTAGACCTGCTGGTAGACGTCGTACGCCACGGCCTTGTGCTCGTTCTCCTCGACGGCGTGCCACATCCATAGCTTGTACATCTTGTCCGACTTCATCTGGCTGCTCAGGTCTTCACGCTTAAGCAGTTGCTCGGCCATGCTCGCGGTGAAGTGCTCCAGGGCGCAGGTGATCGCCAGATGGTGCTTCTTGGTGGTGACCTTGCTGATGGATTCGAGCAGTACCTTGATGCGCAGCTCCAGGGTTTCCAGGTCGATGCCGTGCTCGTCGGCGTACTCGTTGTAGGCCGCGTGCTCCTTGGAGTGCATGGCTTCCTGGCCGATGAAGGCGCTGACGTCCTTCTGCAACTGCGGGTCCTGGATACGCTCACGCACGGCGCGCACGCTGTCGACGAAGAACTTCTCGCCATAGGGGAACAGCGAGGACAGGTTGTTCATGAAGTGAGTCATGAAGGGTTGCCCGTCCCACCAGTATTTCGGCGTTTCGCTGAAGCTGAAGTCCATGCGGCGGACCGGGAAATTGGCGCGGATCGGTGTGGTAGTGGCGTTCATGACTAACTCCTTCTTGTTGTGCGGGCTTGGTGTTCCGAAGGGCGACGCGGCAGGGGCGCGACCTGGGACAAGCCCTGTCGTTAGTTCGCTATGCACCTTGCGAATGTGCCATTAGCTGATGTCATGTTCGGAGCCTTGTCGGACAATCGAAAGGTCATATGTGGCCGTGGCTGGGTCGAATCAGGCCAAAGGGCTCACGACCAGCCATTGGATGGGGCGGTTGTGTGCAGGGGGGGAGGTGCAGAAATGAAAACAGGCGCCGAAGCGCCCGTTTTTATTGACAGCGATCTGTCACTGCTCGTCGAGGGCGAAGGCAGTCAGGCTGTAGGTGGGGATCTGTGCGTCGTTGAGCTTGGTCGAACCGCCCAGCTCTGGCAGGTCGATGATCGCGGCGGCCTCGAATACGCTGGCGCCCATGCGGCGTACCAGTTGTGCGGCGGCCAGCAGGGTGCCGCCGGTGGCGATCAGGTCATCGAAGATCAGCACGCTGTCGCCTTCGCACAGGCTGTCGGCGTGGACTTCCAGCAGGGCTTCGCCGTACTCGGTCTCGTAGGCCTGGGCCAGCACGTCGGCCGGCAGCTTGCCGCGCTTGCGGAACAGCACCAGGGGCTTGTTCAGCTCGTAGGCGATGATCGAACCGATCAGGAAGCCTCGCGCATCCATGGCGCCGATGTGGGTGAAGTCGGCCTCGACGTAGCGCTGGATGAAGCTGTCGGCGACGAAGCGCAGGGCTCGCGGCGACTGGAACAGCGGGGTGATGTCGCGGAACATGACGCCGGGCTTGGGAAAGTCGGGAACGGCACGGATCACGGACTTCAGGTCGAGTTGGTTGAGGATCATGCTGGATGTGCACCTGATGCGGTTTTTGCAGAGGCCAAAGTATAACGGGCCCGCCAGTCGGCGAGCCCGTTTTCGATGACCGGAAAGTCAACCAATTGGTCAGCTTTCGTGTCTGTCAGCTTTCCAGCTGGCCACCGGCCAATGCGCACAACTCGATGGAGTCGAGGATGTGCACTTCCTTGCCTTCGGCGGCAATCAGGCCGTTCTGCTGGAAACGGGTGAACACGCGGGAGACGGTTTCAACCGCCAGGCCCAGGTAGTTGCCGATCTCGTTGCGCGACATGGCCAGTCGGAACTGCTGAGCCGAGAAGCCACGGGCGCGGAAGCGCGCGGAGAGGTTGACCAGGAAGGTGGCGATGCGCTCGTCGGCGGTCTTCTTCGACAGCAGCATCATCATCTGCTGGTCGTCACGGATTTCGCGGCTCATCAACCGCAGCAGTTGGCGGCGCAGTTGCGGCAATTGTTCGGACAGTTCGTCCAGGCGTTCGAAGGGGATCTCGCAGACCGAAGTGGTTTCCAGGGCCTGGGCCGATACCGGGTAGCTCTCGGTGTCCATGCCGGACAGGCCGACCAGTTCGCTGGGGAGGTGGAAACCGGTGATCTGTTCTTCACCGCCGTCGGTGATGCTGAAGGTCTTCAGCGCGCCAGAGCGCACGGCGAAGACGGAGCTGAAGGCATCGCCCTGGCGGAACAGGAATTCGCCTTTCTTCAGCGGTCGGCCACGTTTGACGATTTCATCGAGAGCGTCCATGTCGCTGTGGTTCAGCGACAGGGGCAGGCAGAGGGGCGCCAGGCTGCAATCCTTGCAGTGCGCCTGGGGTAATGCGCGCACTTTGATGGTTTCGGCCATGAGTGTTCCTTGAATGGGATGGCACACAAAAACCAAGGGTACCGCAGACGGCGGACCGTGCGCCAGTTGGCAACCTGTCTGAATCGCTGCTTTCAGCGACGGGAAGGAGGCTTTTCAAGGGTTGCGCTGTGACTCGAATACTTTCGAAAAGTGCCGGTTCAGGGCTGTTCCTACATCTGAGGACTACAGACATATCCTGTAGCAAAGGGTGCGACAGTTGGCCCCGTACCGTCGGTCGTGCGAAGGGAAGCTCAAGGATCAGATGACTCGCGAGAAACGTTGCAGGTTTTGCATCGGCAGGTAGCGGTCAAACAGCATGCACAGCGAGCGGACCAATAGCCTTCCGGAGGCGCTGACATCGATGCCTCGTGGGCCGAGGATGATCAGGCCGTCAGCGGCAAATTGCTCGAGGTCGGGCCAGATGTCGGCAAAGTAGCCGCGGAAGTCGACGTTGTAGAGGTCCTCGATGTCCTCGAAATTCAGCTGGAAATGGCAGATCAGTTGTTGGATCACCGCGCGGCGGATGAGGTCGTCCTTGTTGCAGTGCAGGCCACGGCGGGTGGCGAGCTGGCCCTGGTCGAGGGTGTTCTGGTAGTCCGTGATGTCGGTGCTGTTCTGGCTGTAGAGGTCGCCGATCCGGCTGATCGAGGATGCGCCCAGACCCACCAGGTCGCAATGGCCGTGGGTGGTGTAGCCCTGGAAGTTGCGCTGCAGGGTGCCGTCTTCCTGAGCCATGGCCAGTTCGTCGTCCGGCAGGGCGAAGTGGTCCATGCCGATGTAGCGGTAGCCGGCGGCCTCCAGTTGCTCGGTGGTGCGCTGCAATATCTCCAGCTTCTGCCCGGGGGAGGGCAGGTCCTCGGCCTTGATCCGACGCTGCGTCGGGAAGCGTTCGGGGAGGTGTGCGTAGTTGAACACCGACAGCCGATTGGGCTGCAGGGCGATGACCTGCTCGACGGTGCGGGCGAAGGTGCCTGGTGTCTGTTTGGGCAGGCCGTAGATCAGGTCGATGTTGATCGAGCGGAATTGCAAAGTACGCGCAGCGTCGATGATGGCGCGTGTTTCATCGAGGCTCTGCAGGCGATTGATGGCGTGCTGCACCTCCAGGTTGAAGTCCTGCACGCCGATGCTGGCGCGGTTGAAACCCAGCTCGCGGAGCAGGCCCATGGTCGACCAGTCGGCCTCGCGTGGGTCGATCTCGATACCGTAGTCGCCGAAGTCGCCCTCGACGAAGTGGAAGTGGGTACGTAATTGCGCCATCAGTTCGCGCAGCTGGCCAGGGCTGAGGAAGGTTGGGGTACCTCCGCCGAAATGCAGTTGCTCGACTTGCTGCTGGCGGCCCAGGTGACGGCTGACGATCTCGATCTCGCGGATCAGGCGGGCGAGGTAGGGGGCGCTGCGGCCGCGATCCTTGGTGATGACTTTATTGCAGGCGCAGTAGTAGCAGATGTTCGCGCAGAATGGGACGTGCACATAGAGCGAAAGCGGGCGCTGTGCCTTCTGGCTATCGCGCAGCGCGTGCAGCAGGTCGAAGGGTCCGACTCCTTCGTGGAATTGCACCGCGGTGGGATAGGAGGTGTAGCGCGGACCGGACAGATCGTATCGGCGTATCAGATCTGCGTCCCAGCGAATATTGTCGAGCATGCCGATGTTCCCCGGTGGCGAGCTTTTCCCACGCAGTCTAGGGAGAGTCCGACAGTGGCCTGTTGACCTGTATCAAACGGCTTTATGGTGGGGTTGGGCGGCGCTGGCGTGCATATCGTGGCCCATGACCCAGGCCTGGTGCGGGCCGGGGAGGGTCCACAGGCCGAAAAGAATCACCAGGATGCCGCCGGCCATGCGCACGCTGCGCTTGCGCAACAGGGCGGTAACGCGCTCGGCGGCGAGCCCGGTCACCAGCAGCACCGGCCAGGTGCCGAGGCCGAAGGCGAGCATCAGCAAGGCGCTGTCCACGGCCGAGCCTTGGCTCGTGGCCCAGAGCAGCGTGCTGTAGACCAGCCCGCAGGGTAGCCAGCCCCAGAGCGCGCCGAGCAGCAGCGCGCGCGGCACGGTGGCGACCGGCAGTAGGCGGCTGGCGAAAGGCTGGATGTGCTTCCACAGGCCGCGACCGAGGGCTTCGATACGGGTCAGGCCGCTCCACCAGCCGGCCAGGTACAGGCCCATGGCGATCAGCAGCAGCCCGGCGATTACCCGCAGCGCGGAGGCGAACGGTGTGCGCGCCACGGCCCAGCCGGCGAGGCCTAGCAGCAGCCCGGCACAGGCGTAGCTGAGGATGCGGCCGAGGTTGTAGGCCAGCAGCAGGCGCAGACGGCGGCCGCGCTGCTCCGGCGGAATGGCCATGGTCAACGCACCCATCAGGCCGCCGCACATGCCCAGACAGTGACCGCCGCCGAGCAGGCCGAGGATCAGCGCGGACGCCAGCAGCGGCGCCAGTTCAGGCATCGCCCCGGTCCTTCTGATCCTTTTGCTCCTGGCCTTCGGCTTCGTCGATGCCGGCCTGGTGCTTGGGGTCTTCGTCGTCGAACAGGATGCTGTGGGCCGGCCCGTCCATATCGTCGTACTGGCCGCTGTTCACCGCCCAGAAGAAGATCGCGATGCAGATGCCGACGATCACCACGGCAACTGGAATCATTATGTAGAGTGCGGGCATTTCAACTCCGGGGCAGCGCCTGGGTCGCCCGAGGGGCGGCTGGCAGGGCGGTGGTCGCTGGCGGGGCGCCGGCGCCCTTCGGCAGCCGGGTCAGGCGCAGGGCGTTGAGCACCACGGTCAGCGAACTGATCGACATGCCCACCGCAGCCCACACGGGGGTGATCCAGCCGAGGGCGGCGAAGGGCAACATCAGGCCATTGTACAGCCCTGCCCAGATCAGGTTCTCGATGATCACCCGACGGGTACGGCGCGCCAGGCCGAAGGCCTGCACCACGCTGTCCAGGCGGTTGGACAGCAGCACGGCGTCGGCGCTGGTCTTGGCCAGGTCGGTGGCCGAACCCATGGCGACGCTGATGTCGGCGGCAGCCAGCACCGGTACGTCGTTCACGCCGTCACCCAGCATCAAGACGCGGTGGCCTTGCTGGTGCAGTTGGCGCAGGACTTCCAACTTGTCGTCCGGGCGCAGACCACCCCGGCAGTCGTCGATGCCCAGTTCGGCGGCAACGCGGCCGACCATGGGCGAACTGTCGCCGGACAGCAGCAGGGTGTGCCAGCCACGGGCGCGGCAGGCTTCGAGCAGGTCGGCGGCGTCTTCGCGGATACGGTCGTCCAGCACCAGCCAGGCGAGGGCGCCGCTTTCGTCACCCAACAGCAGCCACTGGCCGGGTTCCTGTGGGTGCCGGGGCGCGTCGCTGCCGCTCAGTGTGCAGACGAAGGACGGCTCACCGATGCGCAGGCGGCGTTCGCCAACCCGGCCTTCCAGGCCCAGGCCGGGATGGCTCTCGACATTCTCGGCGGGCTGCGGCGCACGGCCGAAGGCGCGGGCGATGGGGTGTTCGGAGCGGTTCTCCAACGCAGCGGCCAGGGCCAGGCAGGTATCGCTGTCCAGTGCGCCCAGCGGCCTGACTGCGCGCAGCGTCAGGCGGCCTTCGGTGAGGGTGCCGGTCTTGTCGAAAATCACCGTGTCGATGTGGTTCAGTCCTTCCAGCACATGCCCGCGAGTGACTAGCAGGCCGAGCTTGTGCAGGCTGCCGGTGGCGGCGGTCAGCGCAGTGGGAGTGGCCAGGGATAGCGCGCAGGGGCAGGTCGCCACCAGCATCGCCAGGACCACCCAGAAGGCGCGGGAGGCGTCGTGTTGCCACCAGAACAGGCCGACCACGGCGGCGAGCACCAACAGGGCAATGAGGAACCATTGCGCGGCCTTGTCGGCGAGTTCAGCCAGGCGCGGTTTGTCCGACTGGGCGCGTTCCAGTAGCCGGACGATGGCGGACAGCCGGCTGTCGCCGCCGAGGGCTTTGACTTGCACGGTCAGCGGGCCTTCGACGTTAAGGGTGCCGCCGGTGACGCTGTCGCCACTCTGGCATGGCTGCGGCAAGTATTCGCCGGTGAGCAGGGATTCGTCGACGCTTGACTGGCCGTCGAGGATCAGGCCGTCGGCGGGAATCACCGCGCCGGGCTGTACCAGCACGCGGTCGCCGACATTCAGCTCGCTCAGCAGCACGCGGCTGCTCTGGCCGCTGTCGTCCAGGCGCAGGCAGGACGCGGGCAGCAGGTTGACCAGTTGCGCGGTGGCGGCGGCGGTGCGTTCGCGGGCGCGGCGTTCGAGGTAACGGCCGGCGAGCAGGAACAGGGCGAACATGCCGACGGCGTCGAAGTACAGGTCGCCGTGGCCGGTGACGGCAGTCCAGATGCCAGCCAGGTAGGCGCCGCCAATGGCCAGGGAGACCGAGACGTCCATGGTCAGGTGGCGGGTGCGCAGGTCGCGGATGGCGCCGCGGAAGAAGGGCTGGCAGGAGTAGAAGACGATCGGCGTGGTGAGGAACATCGCCACCCAGCGCAGGATCTCGTGCAGCTCGGGGCTGAGGTCGATGTTGAATTCCGGCCAGGTGGCCATGGTCGCCATCATCGCCTGGAACCACAGCAGGCCGGCGACGCCCAGCTGGCGCAGGGACTTGCGGTTTTCCTGGTGCAGTTGCTCGGCGGCGCGGTCGGGCTGGAAGGGGTGGGCGGCGTAGCCGATCTTGCGCAGCTCGGCGAGCAGCTCGCTCAGTGGCATCTGGCTGTCGGACCAGCGCACGTGCAGGCGGTGGTTGGACAGGTTGAGCCCGGCTTCGGCAATCGCCGGGAGACCCTTGAGGTGCTTTTCGATCAGCCAGCCGCAGGCGGCGCAGCTGATGCCTTCCATGATCAGGGTCGTCTCGGCCAGTTCGCCCTGGTGCTGGACGAAGGGCTGCTGCACGTCGGGGCGGTCGAACAGCTTCAGTTCGTCGGTGAGCTGTTCGGGCAGGGCATCGGGGTTGGGCGCGGCTTCGGTGCGATGCCGGTAATAGCCTTCCAGGCCGCCGGCGACGATGGCCTCGGCGACGGCCTGGCAGCCTGGGCAGCAGAATTCGCGGGTCTCGCCTAATACCGGTGCGGTGAAGCGGCCGCCGGGCGGTACCGGCAGCGCGCAGTGGTAGCAGGGCTGCGGGGCGCTCATGGGCGCTCGGCTTCATCTCCGCTGAGGGGCTCGTCGCCGAGGTCGAGCGTAGCGCCGGGAGCGACCTTCTCTTCCTCGAACAGACGCCAGGTCTTGCCATTCTCTTCGCCGAGCAGTTCGACGAAGCGGCGACCTTTCACGGCAGCGTCCAGGCTGGCGGTGTAGCGGCCCGGCTCGGCGGGTGCGGCGCGCAGTTCCAGGTGCTTGTCCTGGGACTCCAGGGTAGGGGAGAGCAGGTTGAGGGTGAGCGTGGCCGGGCGGCTGTCGCCGGTGAGGCGCAAGTCCACTTCGCCGGTCAGCTCGTCGAAGCTGATCTTGGCCCGCAGCTTGAGCTGCTGGGCGAGGTGTTCGCGGTCGAGGGAGCGGTTGATGCCCTTGCCGGCTTCGTAATAGTTGTCGCTGACCAGGGAATCCTGGTTGTTCACGGCGATGTTGACCATCGTCAGGCTGAGGGCGATCGAGGTGGCCAGCATGGCGATGATGATCCATGGCCAGAGGTGCTTGTACCAGGGTTCCACGGGCGTTTTCATGGCCGATTGCATGCTCTTTGTTCTCTCGCTGGCAACGCCGCGCGGGGCGCTACCCGGTGAAGGGGCGGGCGAATTCTACGTGCTTCGATCGGTACTGGCACCCCATGAGCAACATGGGGTGCCAATTCGTTCAGCGTGCGTTCAACGTACGCGCGGGCCGATGAAGCGGCTGGAGGATTCCTTGCTGATGGACGGATCGTCCACCGACTGGATGGTGAAGCTGATCTCGTTGGTGGTGGAGGGCAGCTTCTCCGGATCGATCGACAGTTCCACCGGCATGGTGAAGATGTCGCCGGCGGCCACCGAGATTTCCTTCTTGCCTTCCAGGACCAGGCCGTCCATGCCCTTGGCGCTGAGCACGTAGGTGTGGTCCTTCTGGTCCTTGTTCATGACCTTCAGGCTGTACACGTTCTCGATGCGGCCTTCGGCGTTTTCGCGGTAGAGCACGCGGTCCTTGCTGACGTCGAAGCCTACCAGCGGGCGCAGGAAGATAGCGGTGATCAGCAGGCCGATCATCAGGCACAGGGCCATGGCGTAGCCGATCAGGCGCGGACGCACCAGGTGGGTCTTCTGCCCGGACAGGTTGTGCTCGGTGGTGTAGCTGATCAGGCCGCGTGGGTAGTTCATCTTGTCCATGATGCTGTCGCAGGCGTCGATACATGCGGCGCAGCCGATGCACTCGACCTGCAGGCCGTCGCGGATGTCGATGCCGGTCGGGCAGACCTGTACGCACATTGTGCAGTCGATGCAGTCGCCCAGGCCCTGGGCCTTGTAGTCGGCGCCTTTCTTGCGCGGACCACGGCTTTCGCCACGGCGCGGGTCGTAAGAGACGATCAGGGTGTCCTTGTCGAACATCACGCTCTGGAAGCGCGCGTAAGGGCACATGTAGATGCACACCTGCTCGCGCAGCCAGCCGGCGTTGCCGTAGGTGGCGAGGGTAAAGAAGCCGACCCAGAAGTAGGCCCAGCCATCGGCTTGGCCGGTCACCATGTCGCTCAGGAGTTCCCGCATGGGGGCGAAGTAGCCGACGAAGGTCAGGCCGGTCACCAGGCCGATCAGCAGCCAGAGGCTGTGCTTGGCGATCTTGCGCAGCAGCTTGTTGCCGCTCATGGAGGCCTTGTCGAGCTTCATGCGCTGGTTGCGGTCACCCTCGGTGACTTTCTCGCACCACATGAAGATCCACGTCCACACGCTCTGCGGGCAGGTGTAGCCGCACCAGACGCGGCCGGCGAATACGGTGATGAAGAACAGGCCGAACGCACTGATGATCAGCAGGCCGGAGAGAAGGATGAAGTCCTGCGGCCAGAAGGTCGCGCCGAAGATGTAGAACTTGCGCTCGGGCAGGTCCCAGAGCACTGCTTGGCGACCGTTCCAGGTCAGCCATACGGTGCCGAAGTAGAGGAGGAAGAGGAGGGCGCCCCCGGCCATTCGGAGGTTTCGGAAGAAACCGGTAAAGGCTCGGGTATAGATTTTTTCCCGAGAGGCATAAAGGTCGACGTTTTCACTCTTGCCCTTGGTGGGCGGAGTGACGTCCTGGACCGGAATTTGTTTGCTCATCAGTGCATTCCACGGCAGCGGGAGGGCGCCCTGTCGATACATGCCGACAGGGTCAGAAATAGGCTTGCACGCCAAACAATGATACGGCGTGGTGGGTATTGCAACGGTGCGACAGTTGGTCGCGCAAGGAATTATGGACCCAGAAATAGAGCGGCGCCGGTGTAGAAACCGGCGCCGCGGGGTGTTGCAAGTGGTGTAGGAGGGGAGAGGCTTATTCGGCGCTCTTCTCACCTTCGCCATGGGACAGGCTGTACACGTAGGCGGCGAGCAGGTGCACCTGGTCTTTGCCCAGACGCTCCAGCTGAGCCGGCATCTGGCCCTGGCGGCCGTAGCGAATGGTCTGCTGCAGCTGGGCGAAGCTCGAGCCGTAGATGAACGCGGCCGGGTGGGTCAGGTCCGGTGCGCCCATGGCGGCGGTGCCTTTGCCTTCAGCGCCGTGGCAAGCCACGCAGGTGGTGGCAAAGACCTTCTGGCCGTTGGCAACCTGCTCGTCCGTCACACCTTCGGGCAGCTTGCGGCCGTCCAGCTTGGTGGTGATGAAGGCGGCTACATCGTGAACGCCGCTGTCGCCGATGACTTCGCCCCAGGCCGGCATGGCTGCGTGGCGACCGCCCTCGATGGTGGCGATGATGTCCTTCGGCTCGCCGCCCCAGCGCCAGTCGGCGTCGGTCAGGTTCGGGAAGCCGTGGGCACCCTTGGCGTCGGAGCCGTGGCAGACGGAGCAGTTGGAAGCGAACAGGCGGTTACCCATTTTCAGGGCCTGCTCGTCCTTGGCCACGTCCTCGATCGGCATGGCGCCGAACTTGGCGTACAGCGGGCCGTACTTCTCGTCGGCCTTGGCCATTTCCTTTTCCCACTGGTGCACGCCAGTCCAGCCTTGTTCGCCGTTGGCGAATTCGGCCTTGTCCTGGTAGCCCGGCAGCAGGCCCTTCCAGTTGCCCAGGCCGGGGTACAGGACCAGGTAGGCGAGGGCGAAGATGAAGGTGGCGACGAACAGCATGAACCACCACTTCGGCAGTGGGTTGTCATACTCCTCGATGCCGTCAAAGGCGTGGCCGACGGTCTCGTCGGTGGCTTCGCTGCGCTGACCGCGACGGGTGGCGAACAGCAGCCACGCCAGGGCGAAGATAGTGCCCAGGGTAAGTACGGTGACGTACAGACTCCAGAAGGTTGTCATTCTTTGTTGCTCCTAGAAGCTTGCTCTTGCTCGACGTGCTTTTTGGCGACCGGATCATCCGCGAAGGGCAGCAGGGCATCTTCGTCGAAGCGCTCCTTGCGTTTGCCGCCGTAGGCCCAGAGCAGGACGCCGACGAAGGCGACCATCACTACTACGGTGCCGATACCACGAATGGTTCCGATATCCATCACAGTCACCGTTTGCTCTTGATGATGGTGCCGAGGCCCTGGAGGTAGGCGACGACAGCGTCCATCTCGGTCTTGCCTTTGACGGCGTCACGGGCACCGGCGATGTCATCGTCGGTGTAAGGCACGCCCAGCGTACGCAGGGCTTCCATTTTCTTCGCCGTGTCCTTGCCGTCGAGCTTGTTCTCCACCAGCCAGGGGTAGGAGGGCATCTTCGATTCCGGCACCACGTTGCGCGGGTTGTACAGGTGCGCGCGGTGCCAGTCGTCGGAGTAGCGGCCGCCAACGCGGGCCAGGTCCGGACCGGTACGCTTGGAGCCCCACAGGAAGGGGTGGTCCCAGACGCTTTCGCCGGCGACGGAGTAGTGGCCGTAGCGCTCGGTCTCGGCGCGGAACGGACGGACCATCTGCGAGTGGCAGCCTACGCAGCCTTCGCGGATGTAGATGTCACGGCCTTCGAGCTCCAGCGCGGTGCGCGGCTTCATGCCTTCGACCGGCTTGTTGGTCACATCTTGGAAGAACAGCGGAACGATCTGGGTAAGACCGCCGATGCTCACGGCGATGACCATGAAGAAGGCCAGCAGGCCGATATTCTTCTCGACTGCTTCGTGCTTCATCAGTGAGCTCCTACAGCAGGAATCTGAGCGGCGGCGTCGGCGTCAGCCTGCTTGAAACCGCGTACGGTACGGAAGGTGTTGTAGGCCATCAGCAGCATGCCGGAGGCGAAGAACGCACCGCCCAGCGCACGGACGATGAAGCCCGGGTGGCTGGCCTGCAGGGCTTCCACGAAGGAGTAGGTGAGGGTGCCGTCGGCGTTGATTGCACGCCACATCAGACCCTGGGTGATGCCGTTGACCCACATGGAGGCGATGTACAGCACGGTACCGATGGTAGCCAGCCAGAAGTGCGCGTTGATCAGGCCCACGCTGTGCATCTGCTCGCGGCCGAAGACCTTCGGAATCAGGTGGTACAGGGAGCCGATGGAGATCATCGCAACCCAGCCCAGGGCGCCGGCGTGTACGTGGCCGATGGTCCAGTCGGTGTAGTGCGACAGGGAGTTGACGGTCTTGATGGCCATCATCGGGCCTTCGAAGGTGGACATGCCGTAGAAGGCCAGGGACACCACCAGGAAGCGCAGGATTGGGTCGGTGCGCAGCTTATGCCAGGCGCCTGAGAGGGTCATCATGCCGTTGATCATGCCGCCCCAGCTCGGAGCCAGCAGGATCAGGGACATCACCATGCCCAGCGACTGGGCCCAGTCCGGCAGCGCGGTGTAGTGCAGGTGGTGCGGGCCGGCCCAGATGTACAGGGTGATCAGCGCCCAGAAGTGCACGATGGACAGGCGATAGGAGTAGATCGGACGCTCGGCCTGCTTCGGAACGAAGTAGTACATCATCCCCAGGAAGCCGGTGGTCAGGAAGAAGCCCACGGCGTTGTGGCCGTACCACCACTGGATCATCGCGTCGGTGGCGCCGGCATAGACCGAGTAGGACTTGAACCAGGTGACCGGCAGTTCCGCGCTGTTGACGATGTGCAGCATGGCGGTCACCAGGATGAAGCCGCCGTAGAACCAGTTGCCCACGTAGATGTGCTTGGTCTTGCGCTTCACGATGGTGCCGAAGAACACCACGGCATAGGTGACCCAGACGATGGCCAGGAGGATGTCGATCGGCCATTCCAGCTCGGCGTACTCCTTGGAGGAGGTGTAGCCCAGCGGCAGGGTAATGCCGGCCAGCACGATCACCGCTTGCCAGCCCCAGAACGTGAAGGCGGCGAGGCTGTCAGAAATCAGGCGAGTCTGACAGGTGCGCTGTACGACGTAGTAGGAAGTTGCGAAGAGAGCACAGCCGCCGAAGGCGAAGATCACCAGGTTGGTGTGCAGCGGACGCAGGCGCCCGAAACTGGTCCAGGGAAGGTCCAGGTTCAACTGGGGCCAAACCAACTGAGAGGCGATGTAAACACCCACCCCCATTCCAAGTATCCCCCAGACCACCGTCATGATGGCGAACTGGCGGACGACCTTATAGTTATAAGCAGTCGGACTGATTGCTGTGCTCATTCTAAGGTTCCACGGTTTTTGAATTTTATGGACAAAAAAACGGCGGCAAGTATGGAGAAAGCAGGTAGCCATTGCAACGCGTCGGACCTTGGTCCGATGCCGGTTTGACGCCTGCTTCAGAGCGCTTTATGCCGCTGTCCGCCGCTCGTTTCGGGTCGCACGTACCAGCCTGGGAAGTGGGTCAGGTTAGTCGTATTGCAGGTTTGCGAATGGAAACCAGCTTAGACGCGAACGGGGAGGGTGTGAAGAACGGGGATAGAGAGGGTGCGACACTTCGTCGCGATATTGCGGGAGAAAGAAACTCGCGCCCACTTTCAGGGGCGCGAGTTAGGGGCGCGGAGTTTACTTCGCCTGGCCGGAAATGTTGTAGATGTAGCCGGCGAGAATATGCACTTTATCTTTGCCCAGGTATTGCTCCTGCGCCGGCATCTGACCCTGGCGGCCGTGGCGGATGGTCTGCTGCAGTTGCGCATAGCTCGAGCCGTAGATGAAGGCGCCCGGGTGGGTCAGGTCAGGCGCGCCCATCATCGGGTTGCCCTTGCCTTCCGGGCCGTGGCAGGCGACGCAGGTGGTGGCGAACAGCTTGCCACCATTGTCGACGTTGTCTGCGCTCACGCCCTCGGGCAGCTTGCGGCCGTCCAGGTTGGCGGTGATGAAAGCAGCTACGTCCTGCACGCCTTTGTCGCCCAGCACTTCACCCCAGGCCGGCATCGCGGCATGGCGGCCACCGAGGATGGTGGTCTCGATGTCCTGGGCGGTGCCGCCCCAGCGCCAGTCGCTGTCGGTCAGGTTCGGGAAGCCCTGGGCGCCCTTGGCGTCGGAGCCGTGGCAGATAGAGCAGTAGGTGGCGAAAAGGCGCTCGCCCATTTTCATGGCTTGCGGGTCTTTCGCGACTTCTTCCACTGGCATCGCAGCGTATTTGGCGAAGATCGGGCCATACTTCTCCTTGGCCAGTGCTTCTTCACGCTCCCATTGCTTGTCCTGGGTCCAGCCACCTTCGTAGCCCGGCAGGATGCCTTTCCAGGTGCCCAGGCCGGGGTACAGGACCAGGTAGCCGGCGGCGAACACGATGGTGCCGACGAACAGCAGGAACCACCATTTCGGCAGCGGGTTGTCGTACTCCTCAATGCCGTCGAAGGCGTGGCCCATGGTCTGGTCGGTGGTGTTCGAGGACTGCCCGCTGCGAGTGGCAAATACCAGCCACAGCAGGGCAATCAGCGAGCCGACGGTTAGAACGGTGATGTACAGACTCCAGAAGGTAGTCATGCGTTGTTGCTCCTAGAAGCTTGCTCTTGCTCAGCGTGCCGCTTGGCTACCGGGTCATCCGCGAAGGGCAGCAGCGCGTCTTCGTCGAAGCGCTCCTTGCGTTTGCCGCCGTAAGCCCAGAGCAGTACGCCGACGAAGGCAGCCATCACGATGACGGTGCCGAGGCCGCGGATGGTCCCGATATCCAAGGTTGTCACCGCTTGTTCTTGATGGAGGTGCCGAGGACCTGCAGGTACGCGACGACCGCGTCCATTTCGGTCTTCCCTTTGACGGCGTCGCTGGCGCCAGCGATGTCGTCGTCCGTGTAGGGCACGCCCATGACACGCATCACTTCCAGTTTCTTCGCCGTGTCCTTGCCGTCGAGCTGGTTTTCGACCAGCCAGGGGTAGGCGGGCATCTTCGATTCCGGCACCACGTTGCGCGGGTTGTACAGGTGCGCACGGTGCCAGTCGTCCGAGTAGCGGCCGCCGACGCGGGCCAGGTCCGGGCCGGTACGCTTGGACCCCCACAGGAACGGGTGGTCCCAGACGCTTTCGCCGGCGACGGAGTAGTGGCCATAGCGCTCGGTCTCGGCGCGGAACGGACGGATCATCTGCGAGTGGCAGCCCACGCAGCCTTCGCGGATGTATACGTCACGGCCTTCCAGTTGCAGCGCGGTGTAGGGCTTCATGCCTTCCACCGGGGTGTTGGTGACATCCTGGAAGAACAGCGGAACGATCTGGGTCAGGCCGCCGATGCTGACGGCGACGGCCATGCACAGGGCCAGCAGGCCGACGTTTTTCTCGAGTACTTCGTGTTTCATGTCGGTCTCCTCAGGCCATCTGCGCCGCGGCTTGCATTTCAGCCGGCTTGGCGGCCGCTACGGTACGCCAGGTGTTGTAGGCCATGACCAGCATGCCCAGCAGGAAGATGGCGCCGCCGATCATCCGTACGATGAAGCCAGGGTGGCCGGCGGCCAGGGCTTCGACGAACGAGTAGGTGAGGGTGCCGTCGGAGTTCACTGCGCGCCACATCAGGCCCTGGGTGATGCCGTTGACCCACATGGAGGCGATGTACAGCACGGTGCCGATGGTGGCCAGCCAGAAGTGGGTGTTGATCAGGCCCACGCTGTGCATCTGCTCGCGACCGAAGATTTTCGGGATCATGTGGTACAGGGAGCCGATCGAAACCATGGCTACCCAGCCCAGAGCGCCGGCGTGTACGTGGCCGATGGTCCAGTCGGTGTAGTGGGAGAGGGCGTTGACGGTCTTGATGGCCATCATCGGGCCTTCGAAGGTGGACATGCCGTAGAAGGCCAGGGATACCACCAGGAAGCGCAGGATCGGGTCGGTGCGCAGCTTATGCCAGGCGCCGGAGAGGGTCATCATGCCGTTGATCATGCCGCCCCAGCTCGGAGCCAGCAGGATCAGGGACATCACCATGCCCAGCGATTGCGCCCAGTCCGGCAGCGCGGTGTAGTGCAGGTGGTGCGGACCAGCCCAGATGTAGACGGCGATCAGCGCCCAGAAGTGCACGATGGACAGGCGGTAGGAGTAGACCGGACGCTCGGCCTGCTTGGGCACGAAGTAGTACATCATCCCCAGGAAGCCGGCGGTCAGGAAGAAGCCCACGGCGTTGTGGCCGTACCACCACTGGATCATGGCGTCGGTGGCGCCCGAGTACAGCGAGTAGGACTTGGTCAGGCTGACCGGGATTTCCAGGTTGTTGACCACGTGCAGGATCGCCACGGTCAGGATGAAACCGCCGAAGAACCAGTTACCCACATAGATGTGCTTGGTCTTGCGCTTCATCAGCGTGCCAAAGAAGACGATGGCGTAGGAAACCCAGACGATGGTGATCAGGATGTCGATCGGCCACTCCAGCTCGGCGTACTCCTTGGAGGAGGTCATACCCAGCGGCAGGGTGATGGCGGCACACAGGATCACCAGCTGCCAACCCCAGAAGGTGAAGGAAGCGAGCGTGTCGGAGAACAGGCGGGTCTGGCAGGTACGCTGCACCGAGTAGTAGCTGGTGGCGAACAGTGCGCAGCCGCCGAAGGCGAAGATCACCGCATTGGTATGCAGCGGGCGCAGGCGCCCGAAGCTCGTCCACGGTAAGCCGAGGTTGAGATCCGGCCACACCAGTTGCGCGGCGATCAGGACACCGACGGCCATGCCGACGATCCCCCACACCACTGTCATAATGGCGAACTGGCGGACCACCTTATAGTTATAAGCGGTCTGATTGGTTGTGCTCATTTATGGGCTTCCATCCACGGTTATGGGCTATGCCCATCCCGGCAAGGTTTTTTTACGGCTTACGGCGTATGCCGCCCCTCCCCCTTGGGATAGGTACTAATTTCGAAATTAGCGGAGTGAAGGATGGATAAAGGCATCTCTTGGAATATTGATTCGGATCAATTGCCGCCTGAGACCCCTGTTTCGAGCGCCTGCGGTCCTTTGTCGCTGCTGCGGAACCCGCCACGGCGCGAACTGTCAGCGACGCTGGTTCTGGCCCATGGAGCAGGCGCGCCAATGGACAGTCCGTTCATGGACGACATCGCCGCGCGCCTCGCCGAAAGAGGTATCTCGGTGGTGCGCTTCGAGTTCCCCTATATGGCTATGCGGCGGGAGGACGGAAAGCGCCGTCCGCCTAACCCACAAAAGCAGTTGCTGGAGTGCTGGCGACGGGTTTATGCGCAGGTGCGCGCCGAAGTGCCGGGCAAGCTGGCTATCGGCGGCAAGTCCATGGGGGGACGCATGGCCAGCCTGTTGGCGGACGAGTTGGGCGCGGATGCGCTGGTCTGCCTCGGCTACCCGTTCTATGCCGCCGGCAAGCCGGAGAAGCCACGAGTGGCGCACCTGGCCGAGCTGAAGACTCCAACGCTGATAGTCCAGGGCGAGCGCGATGCGCTGGGTGATCGACCCACGGTTGAGCGTTACCTGTTGTCACCCGCAATCCGTCTGCAGTGGTTGGCTGCCGCCGATCACGATCTGAAACCTCTGAAGGCAAGTGGCTACACGCATGCTGATCATTTGGAGTCTGCTGCGAAGGAAATTTCCAATTTTCTCGATTGCTTGTAGGCCTCTATAGCCAATTCCTAAGCCTCTCGTAATGTGAGCTTCCTACTCTGCTCGCTGTCAGTTCGGACACGGCTGACTTCCGCGATTAAAGCTAAAGAAGCAAGGCTCGCATGAACTCCGATAATGTACTTCCCGGCTCCACTCCCAGCTCCATTCCCGCTTCTCTGTTCCTGACCGGCGCCACCGGTTTTCTGGGAGGTTCGGTGGCCGCCCACCTGATCGAGGAGGGCGGTACCGAGTCGTTGCTATTCCTGGTGCGCTCCGAAAGCCGAGAGCAAGGGCTGGCGCGACTGCGCGATAACCTGCGTCTGCATGCGGTGATGGAGATGGACCTGCAGCGATTGCATGTCGGCCAGATCATCTGCGGCGATCTGCTCGAGACGGGATGGCTGCAGAGCGAGAGGCAGCGCCTGATGCAGCTCGAACAGGTCATCAACTGTGCCGCGGTGGCGTCCTTCTCGAAGAACCCGACCATCTGGCCGGTCAACGTCGAAGGTACCTTCACGTTTGCCCGCACCATGAGCGAGTCAGTGCGGCTCAAGCGCTTCCTGCACGTGGGGACGGCGATGTGCTGCGGCCCGGATCGTCCCTCGCCGGTGCGGGAATCCTGGGAGTTCCCGCCCAGCGATGAGCAACTGGTGGACTACACCGCGTCCAAGGCGGAAATCGAGCGGCGCATGCGCGAGGAGCTGCCGTCGCTGCCGCTGGTGGTGGCGCGGCCGTCCATTGTCGTTGGTCACAGCCGGCTGGGCTGCCAGGCTTCCGGGAGCATCTTCTGGGTGTTCCGCATGGGTTTCGCCCTGGAGAGTTTCACCTGCGACCTGGACGAGCAGATCGACGTGATACCCGTTGACTACTGTGCGCAGGCGCTGGTTGCGCTGGCGCTCAAGCCCAGCCTGGAACACAGCCTCTATCACATTTCGGCAGGCAATGAAGCGGCGTGCACCTTCGGCGAGATCGATCGCGCCTTTGCCCATGCCCAGGGTGAAGAGCCGGTCGGGGAGCGTTATCGGAAAGTCTCGGCGGAGAATCTGCGCGAGCTTGCCAACAATTTCGAGGCGCGCATCGGCAAGGCCAACCCGCGTCTGGTACTGCGGGCGCTGCGCTTGTACAGCGGCTTTGCTGACCTTAACTACCTGTTCGACAATCAACGCCTGCTGGACGAAGGAATCGCCGCACCGCCGCGCTTTACCGATTACGTGGACGTGTGCGTGCATTCCTCGCGAAACGTAAGCATCCCGGCGCAGATGCAGTGGGATTTCAAGTAACGCGGGCGGGCGCTACAGCGCTGAACCTTGTAGGAGCGAGCTCGCTCGCGAACCCCTTTCGCACCGGAGCTGCCGGCCAGTTCGTTCGCGAGCAAGCTCGCTCCTACCGCTAGGCTCGCGCGCCTGTCATCGGTTGAAGCGCTCCACCAGGGAGTACTGCCGGTGCGCGGTCTGCGTCAGCTCTTCACTGAGCAGGGCGGTACGCTGGGCCTCGCCGGAGGTCTGGTCAGCCAGGTTGGCGATGGTGCTGATGTTGCGGTTGATCTCCTCGGCCACGGCGCTCTGTTCTTCTGCAGCGGCGGCGATCTGGGTGGCCATTTCGGTGATGTTGGCCACCGCGTCGCTGATGCCCATCAGCGCGTTGTCCGCCTGCAGCACGCGCTCGACGCCTTCATCGGCCTGGCGGCGGCCGGAGTCCATGGCGCGCACCGCCTCGGTGGCGGTGTTCTGCAGGTTGGCGATCAACTGGTGAATCTGCCCGGTGGACTCAGCAGTGCGCTGGGCCAGCGAGCGGACTTCATCGGCTACCACGGCGAAGCCGCGGCCCATCTCGCCGGCGCGAGCGGCTTCGATGGCGGCGTTGAGGGCCAGCAGGTTGGTCTGGTCGGCGATGCCCTTGATCACGTCCACCACGCCACCGATCTGCTCGCTGTCACGGGCCAGTTGGCTGACCGCTTCACCGGTTTCGCCCACTGAGCTGGACAGCCGCTGCATGGCTTGGCGGGTCTCGGCGGCGATCTGTCGGCCTTCGGTGGTCAGCGCGTTGGCCTGGCGAGTGGCATCGGCGGTGCGCTGCACGTTGTCGGCCACTTCCTGGGTAGTGGCGGCCATCTGGTTGACGGCGGTGGCCACTTGCTCGGTCTCCTGGCGCTGGCGGTCCAGCCCGGCGGAGCTGTGATGGGCCAGGGAGTCGGCCTCGCGTGCCTGCTCGGTGAGCGTTTCGGCGGTGTCCTGCAGACGGGTCAGACAGGTCTTCAATCGTGCTTCCTGGCTGAGGATCGACATTTCCAGGCGCGCCTGGGCGCCCCGGCTGTCGGTGTACATCTGTGCGATCAGCGGGTCCGACGTGGTCTGCTCTGCCAGGTGCAGTAGGCGCTTCAGCCCGCGTTGCTGCCAGCCGAGGCCAGCGAGGCCCAGCGGAATCGACAGCAGGGCAGCCAGCAGGAAGCCCCAGTGGGAGTTCAGCCAGGCGCCGATAAGGAAGCCGATCTGGCCAATCAGGATGAACGGCAGCCAGTCGAGCAGCACCGGCAGCCAGCGGTCACGTGCGGGAATGGCCGGCTTGCCGGCGTTGATCCGCGCGTACAGCGCTTCAGCGCGGCGTACTTGCTCGGCGGTGGGTTTCACCCGCACCGATTCGTAGCCGACGATCTCGTTGTGCTCGTACATGGGCGTGACGTAGGCACTGACCCAGTAATGGTCGCCGTTCTTGCAGCGGTTCTTGACGATGCCCATCCAGGGGCGGCCCTTTTTCAGGGTCGTCCACATGTGGCTGAACACGGCGGGCGGTACATCCGGGTGGCGCACCAGGTTGTGCGCGGCGCCCACCAGCTCCTCGCGGGAAAAGCCGCTGACAGCGCTGAAGGCGTCGTTTACGTAGCTGATCACGCCGCGGGCGTTGGTGGTGGAAATCAGCCGCTGTTCGGCGGGGAAAGTGCGTTCACGCTGGGTGACCGGCTGGTTGTTGCGCATCAGGCTGGGATCTCGGGATAAAGCGAATGGGTACGTCTGTCCAGCTTGTCGGCCGCCGGATCGGAAATTTGATGGCTGTCACAGAAAAATGTCAGGAGTGTGACTCCGGGGGAAGGGCGATAGCCTATCGCCACTGGTCACGAAAATGAAATGAAAGCAGGAGGCGGCGGCCCGTTGCAGGCCGCCGCGACGCTTTAGATCAGGCTGCGCAGCACGTAATGAAGGATGCCGCCGGCCTTGAAGTACTCGACTTCATTCTGCGTATCGATGCGGCAGAGCACCTCG
Source organism: Pseudomonas sp. (assembly GCF_002796985.1). Taxonomy (GTDB): domain Bacteria; phylum Pseudomonadota; class Gammaproteobacteria; order Pseudomonadales; family Pseudomonadaceae; genus Pseudomonas. The sequence goes on from NZ_PEKX01000007.1 coordinate 1,360,380, forward strand.
AAGCTGTCCTGGCTGCCGTCCTCGCGCTTCACCGCAACCTTGAGGCTCATGTGCGGCTTCAGCTCGCCCGACAGGCCGCTGATGCTCAGCACTTCCTTGCCCGTCAGCTTCAGTGCCTTGCGGTCCTGGCCGTCCTTGAACTGCAGCGGCAGCACGCCCATGCCCACCAGGTTGGAGCGGTGGATACGCTCGAAGCTCTCTGCGATTACTGCTTTCACACCCAGCAGGTTGGTGCCCTTGGCCGCCCAGTCGCGGGACGAGCCGGTGCCGTATTCCTTGCCGGCGACGATCACCAGCGGGGTGCCGTCCTGCTGGTAGCGCATGGCGGCGTCGTAGATCGCCAGCTTGTCGCCGGTGGGTACATAAAGTGTGTTGCCGCCCTCTTCGCCGCCGAGCATCTCGTTCTTGATGCGGATGTTGGCGAAGGTGCCGCGCATCATTACCTCATGGTTCCCACGGCGCGAACCGTAGGAGTTGAAGTCGGCGTAGGCCACGCCGTGTTCGCTGAGGTAGCGGCCGGCGGGGCTGTCCTTCTTGATGTTACCGGCGGGGGAGATGTGGTCGGTGGTCACCGAGTCGCCCAGCACCGCGAGGATATTGGCGCCCTGGATGTCCGTGACTTTCGGTGGCGCCTCGGCGATGTGTTCGAAGAACGGTGGATGCTGGATGTAGGTGGAGTCGTCCTGCCAGGTGTAGGTCTTGGCGTCCGGCACCTGAATCGCACGCCATTTCTCGTCGCCCTGGAAGACTTCGGCGTATTCCTTGTGGAACATTTTCGTGTCGACCTTCTGTACGGCGTCGGCGATTTCCTGCTGGGTCGGCCAGATGTCCTTCAGATACACCGGCTGGCCGTCCTTGCCGGTACCCAGCGGATCTTTCGTCAGGTCGGTACGCACGGTGCCGGCCAGCGCGTAGGCGACCACCAGTGGCGGCGAGGCCAGCCAGTTGGTTTTCACCAGCGGGTGCACGCGGCCCTCGAAGTTGCGGTTGCCGGAGAGCACCGAGGCGACGGTCAGGTCCGCCTGCTGGATGGCCCTCTCGATGGGGTCGAGCAGCGGGCCGGAGTTGCCGATACAGGTGGTGCAGCCGTAGCCCACCAGGTCGAAGCCCAGTTCATCCAGGTAGCGGGTCAGGCCGGCGGCATGGAAGTACTCGGTGACCACCTTGGAGCCGGGGGCCAGCGAGCTCTTCACCCAGGGCTTGCGCTGCAGGCCTTTCTCCAGCGCCTTCTTCGCCAGAAGGCCTGCGGCCATCATCACGCTGGGGTTGGAGGTGTTGGTGCAGGAGGTGATGGCGGCGATGACCACGGCGCCGTTCTTCAGTCGATAGGTGTGGCCGTCGTGCTGGTAGTCGGCCTCGCCGGTCTGCGCCGAGGTGCCCACGGCGGCGCCACCGCCACCCTCGCTGAGCAGGCGGCCCTCCTCGCTGGAGGCGGGTTTGATCTGCAGGCCGAGGAAGTCGTCGAAGGCTCCGCTGACGTGGCCGAGGGCGACGCGGTCCTGCGGGCGCTTGGGCCCGGCGAGGCTGGCCTCGACGTCGCCCATGTCCAGTTGCAGGGAGTCGGTGAACACCGGCTCGTGGCCTTTCTCACGCCACAGGCCCTGGGCCTTGCTGTAGGCCTCCACCAGCTTGACGGCGTCGTCCGGGCGGCCCGACAGGCGCAGGTAACCCAGGGTGATGTCGTCCACCGGGAAGAAGCCACAGGTGGCGCCGTATTCCGGGGCCATGTTGGCGATGGTGGCGCGGTCGGCCAGGGGCAGGTCGGCGAGGCCGTCGCCATAGAACTCGACGAATTTTCCGACGACGCCTTTCTTGCGCAGCATCTGAGTGACGGTCAGCACCAGGTCCGTGGCGGTGATGCCTTCCTTCAGCTTGCCGGTGAGCTTGAAGCCGATTACCTCGGGAATCAGCATCGATACCGGCTGGCCGAGCATGGCCGCTTCCGCCTCGATGCCGCCGACGCCCCAGCCGAGCACGCCGAGGCCGTTGATCATGGTGGTGTGCGAATCGGTGCCGACCAGGGTGTCGGGGAAGGCGTAGGTGCGGCCGTCCTCATCCTTGGTCCACACGGTGCGCCCCAGATACTCCAGGTTTACCTGGTGGCAGATGCCGGTGCCCGGCGGCACCACGCGGAAGTTGTCGAAGGCGTTCTGCCCCCAGCGCAGGAAGGCGTAGCGCTCGCCATTGCGCTCCATCTCGATCTCGACGTTCTGGGCGAAGGCGGACTGGCTGGCGAACTTGTCGACCATCACCGAGTGGTCGATGACCAGGTCGACGGGGGACAGCGGGTTGATCTTCTGCGGGTCGCCGCCGGCCTTGGCCATGGCGTCGCGCATGGCGGCGAGGTCGACCACCGCCGGTACGCCGGTGAAGTCCTGCATCAGTACGCGGGCGGGGCGGTACTGGATCTCGCGCTCGGAGCTGCGGGTCTTCAGCCAGCCGGCCAGGGCTTTGAGATCATCGCCGGTGACGGTGTTGTCGTCCTCCCAGCGCAACAGGTTCTCCAGCAGGACTTTCAGGGACATCGGCAGTTGGCCCAGGTCCCCCAGGCTCTTCGCCGCTTCGGGCAGGCTGTAGTAGTGATAGGTCTTGCCGGCGACCTCCAGGGTGCGCAGGCTGTTCAGGCTATCCACGGCGGGCATGACATTCTCCTCAGGCTTGGAATCTGCTCGTGATCGGCAGCGCGGCCGATTCAACGGCGGACTGGCGATACTTGGCGAAGGAGGGCGTTAACGTCCTGATCCATCGCAGGCCTACTCCATGTAGACAGGCCGCGATCGGTGGCAATCTTCACCAGGCAGGGCAATCATCGGGCAGTCTTCTGGCGATCTGGGCCAGACCACTCAAGCTAGACCGCCCGCGGCGGGATTGCCATCTGTTCTGGACTCCGGGTCCCTGGGCGGGGTTCAGAATAAGTGACTGCGGTCGTGGGGTATTTCTGGCGAATCTGCATGAAACCTTCGCGGGCAGCCTCTATAGTGCGCGGCCAAGGAGACACCCCGATGAATACCCTGTTACTGCATTGCCGCCCGGGCTTCGAGAACGAGGTCTGCGCCGAGCTGTCCGAGCACGCCGCGCGCCTGGACATCCCCGGTTACGCCCGCGCCAAGCCGGCTACCGCCTACGCCGAATTCATCTGCACCGAGGACGACGGTGCCGATCGCCTGATGCGCCAGTTGCGCTTCTCCGAGCTGATCTTCCCGCGCCAGTGGGCGCGTGGTAACGGCTTTACTGCGCTCCCGGAAACGGACCGCATTGGCGCGATCCTCGAGGCCCTGGCCGGTTTCCCGCAATGCGGCAGCCTCTGGCTGGAGGTGTTCGACACCAACGACGGCAAGGAACTCTCGACCTTCTGCCGCAAGTTCGAGAAGCCCCTGCGCGCTGCCCTGGTGAAAGCCGGCAAGCTGGTGGAAGACCCCAGCCTGCCTCGCCTGCTGCTGACCTTCCGTTCAGGTCGCGAGGCTTTCATTGGCCTGGCCGAGGCGCGCAACTGCGCCATGTGGCCCATGGGCATCCCGCGCCTGAAGTTCCCCCGCGAGGCGCCCAGCCGCTCGACGCTGAAGCTGGAAGAGGCCTGGCACCACTTCATTCCTCGTGCCGACTGGGATCGCCGCCTGGCCCCGGACATGCTCGCCGTTGACCTGGGTGCATCGCCCGGTGGCTGGACCTGGCAACTGGTGAACCGGGAGATGCGCGTGGTCGCCGTGGACAATGGGCCGATGGCGGAGAACCTGATGTACTCCGGGCTGGTCGAGCACCAGCGTGTGGACGGTTACGCCTTCCGCCCGCGCCAGCGCATGGACTGGATGGTCTGCGACATCGTCGAAAAGCCCGCGCGCACGGGTGCGATGATCGAAACCTGGATCGGCGAGGGGCTGTGTCGCGAGGCCGTCGTCAACCTCAAGCTGCCGATGAAGCAGCGCTACGCCGAGGTGCGGCGCATCCTCGACCGCCTGGAAGAGTCCTTCCGTGAGCGCGGGCTGAAGGTGCAGATCGGCTGCAAGCAGCTCTACCACGACCGCGAGGAAGTGACCTGCCACCTGCGCCGCATCGAGAAGGGCGAGCGCTAGCGACTCGGAAGCATTCGGCAGCGCCACCCGACCTTTGGTGACTTGCCGCCCTACGCGGCATTGCCCATGCTATGTGGCGCGAGATCCTCCGGAGACCTTCGTGAAGCGAAAGTTGCCCTCCCTCCTGGGCAGTTACAGCCGTATGCTGCTGCCGCGCCGTGGCCTTGGCCAGGGCGAGCGCGTTCCCTATCTGGCGATGGACCGTCGAACACTGCGTTTCGACCTGCGCCACCTGCGCGCCTACCGGGAGCACTTCGGTCTCGATCCGACTCTGGGCGTGCCGCTGCTCTATCCGCAGGTGATCAGCCTGCCGTTGCACCTGCGCCTGCTCAGCCGTTCGCGCATGCCGCTGTCGATAGTCGGGCTGATCCACCTGCGCAGCCATATCCAGCGCTACCGCCTGCTCGACGAGAACGAGCCGCTGCAGTTCGATTGCCGCATCCTCACCAGCCGCCGAAGCGAATCGGGCCTGGAGGTGGACGTGGTCACCGAGGCCTGGCACCACGACATGCTCTATTGGCAGTCGATTACCACCTACCTGCGCCGCGGCGATTTTCTAGACCCTGAAGCCGAACCCGACCCGCTGCCCGAACGCGCCCAGTGGCGCACCCTGGAAGCGCCGGTTCACTCCGGCGTGCAGTGGCGCGTGCCGAAGATCGTCGGCTGGCGCTACGCGGGGCTGAGCGGCGACTTCAATCCGCTGCACCTGTCACGGCTGATGGCCTCTCACTACGGTTTCGGCAAACCTTTCGCCCATGGCATGTGGGGCCTGGCGCGCAGCCTGACTGGCCGCCGGCTGGCCGAGAACGTTCGGCTGGACGCCCACTTCAAGGCGCCGCTGCCGTTGGGCAGTCAGGTGAAGCAGGTTTACCGCCGCCTGGGCAAGAAAGAGCAATGGGCGCTGCTGCCGGTCGACGGCGATGGCCAGCCGATGCTGCTGGCACAGCTGGACGAAGCGCCGGACGGGCCGTTGCGCTGAGCGGCCGGACTGGCCCGTTCCTGCTGTTGTTGGTGCGCAGATGCGCTCTTCGTAGGATGGGTGGAGCTTGCGATACCCATCGCCACTGTCGAAGGGCATTGATGGGTATCGCTTCGCTCCACGCCATCCTACGATTCGACGACGCATAGGGGGCTATCGGCGATTCGCCACCTGCGGCTGTAAGGGCAGCAAACTGGGCAGTTGCACCTCGCCCTGCAACTGCACCGGCGCAATCCGCCAGGAACTGTTGAACAGGTACTGGTCGCTGAATCCACTTACCAGCAATCCAATCTCATCCCCTGGGGCGAGGCTGGCGCTGACGGCGTTCAGCCGCGTGCTGCCGTGGTTCGCCAGCGGTTTCACCTGCTCGTCCAGGCGCCGGGTACGTCCATCGCTGCTGCGGATCGCCAGGGCGGCGAACAGCTGCGCGTCGGGGCGCTCCGCCAACGGCTGGCTCAGGCGCACTTCGGCGCTACCCAGCAGGGCGCTGCTCTCGCTGATACGCTGCAAGGGAATGAATCGAGACGGCTGTAGCAAGCCGCTCACCGCCGGGCGGATGGCTACGGTCGGCAGCGCCACGGTGGGGCCGGGCGGCGGCAGGTCGTCCAGCGCCACGCCCTGATCGAGGTCGAGACTGATGCACAGGTCCGGCACGCTGTCGGCGGCGCCGGGGCGCTTGCGCAGCTTTTCCTCGTACCAGGCGACGATACCGGTGTAGAGGTTGATCGCCCGCGAGCCGCAATGGATCACCGGCTCGTTGTTGAACGGCGGCAGCCCGCTCCAGCCTTGCATCGGGGGCGGCAGGATGTGCCCGCCCTGCATGCCCAGCAGACGTACGTCGGCCTGGCCTTGCTTCAGGCATTGGCGGATTTGCAGGCCCTGGTCCAGCGGGAACAGCGTGTCGCGCAGGCCCTGGATCAGCAGGGCGTCGGCGTGGGGCAGGCGACCGGCCGCGCAATAGCTGGCGAGGCTGTTGGCGTGCAGTTCGGCCTGTATCGGCGCCGCCATGCGCCCGCCGGTGGTGTGCAGGTAATCAGCCTGGACGAACTTGCCCAGGTCGTAACCGGTGGCCAGCCCCAGGCTCACCAGCACGCCACCCCAGCCGATCTTCAGCTGGCCATCCGGCGCCAGGGCGTCGGCCAGGTCGTACCAGGTGGCGATGGGGACGATGGCGTCGATACGCGAGTCTTCCGCGGAGGCCAGCAGTTGCACGGCGCCGCCGTAGCTTTCGCCGAGCATGCCTACTCGCGGATCGTTCGGGCCGTCCATGGTCAGCCGGGCCAGGTGCGTGGCGGCCCAGTCGATCACCGCACTGGCATCCTGTACCTCGAACTGCGGGTTCATCATCTCGATGCGCCCGTCGCTGCCGCCCCAGCCGCGCTGGTCGTAGCTGACCACCCAGAAGCCGGCCTTCCAGGCGCGCAGAGCGGCGCGGCCGGACATCATGTTCTTGCCGTAATAGCCGTCCGGCCCGGTGACTCGCCAGCCGCCCCAGCCGTGGGTGTGGACGATCAGCGGAGCGCTCTCGCCGGCCTTCAGTGCGGGCTGGAACACGGTGGCGGAGAGTCGGGTGCCGTCGCGGGCGATGATCACCGCCTCGAACCAGGTGGCCGGCAGGTCCTGGCCGGTGCTGGCGTTGAAGTCGGGCACCTGGTCGCGGGCGGCGCAGCCGGCGAGCAGCACAAGGCACAGGCAGAGGAGGGCGCGCATCGACATTCCATGGTGGGGGCGGGTGCGCCAGCATGCCCGGCGTTTGCAGCGCCCACCCCCAACCAAGGATTGGTGACCCGGACGGACGCGGGGTGACCGCGTGGTGCGCTTTGCGCGACAATGCGCCATTGGTTTTTCTGGAGTGATGCGATGTCCCAGCCAGTCGATGCGATTCTCGACGCCACCGGCCTGAACTGCCCCGAGCCGGTCATGATGCTGCACAACAAGGTGCGCGACCTGCCGGCTGGCGGCCTGCTCAAGGTGATCGCCACCGACCCTTCCACCCGCCGCGACATCCCCAAGTTCTGCGTCTTCCTCGGTCACGAACTGGTGGAGCAGCAGGAAGAGGCGGGGACCTACCTGTACTGGATTCGCAAGAAGGCGGAGTGATCCGCTGATGTTGGATTGGCTGTAGAGACGTACACGGCTCTTCGTAGGAGCGAGCTTGCTCGCGAACAGTTTTCCGTCAGCTTCAGCGCTGGGCGGTTCGCGAGCAAGCTCGCTCCTACAAGGGCATTTCTCAGCTGCCGACTGGGCGCGTGGCGATGCGCTGGGCGATCATCCGCCCGATCAGCGCGACGAAGGTCAGGGCGATCAGCACCACCGAGATGGCCGCCACGGCCGGGTCGATGTTGTCGCGCAGGCCGGACCAGATCTGCCGTGGCAGGGTGTTGACCTCGGTGCTGGTCACGAACAGCGTCACCGCGATTTCCTCCCAGGAGAGCGCAAAGCACAGCAGCGCCGTGCTCGCCACGCCCAGCTTGAGGTTCGGCAACACCACCATGAAGGTGGTCTGGCCCAGGCTCGCGCCGAGGTTGCGCGCGGCCAGCTCGATGCGCCGGTCCAGTTGGCTGAGTGCCACCAGCATGGTCACCACGCCGTAGGGCACGACCATCACGATGTGCGCGATGGTCAGGCCGAACAGGGTGTCGTAGCCCAGACCCGGGGCGAACTGGCTGACCTTGGTTTCCATGAAGTACAGGACCATCGCCGAGATCATCGGCGGGATCGCCATGGGCAGCAGCACCAGGCCGATCAGCAGGGTCGCCAGGCGCGAGCGCAGGTACCAGATGCCAAGGCTGAAACTCACCGCCAACGCGGTGGCGATGATGCAGGTGGCGGTGGCGACCATCAGGCTCTGGCCGATTGCCGAGAGCCATTCGGGGCTGTCCAGCAGCGCCTGGTAGTGGCGCAGCGACCAGTTGCCGTTGGGCATCGACAGGAAGCGCTTGCTGGTGAAGGACACCGGGATCACCGCCAGCAGCGGGAAGACCATGAAGATCATCGCCATGGTCGCCAGCAGGCGGCTGGGGGCTCTGGTTTCGTGTGCGTTCATTTCTGCGGCTCCTTATCCCACCAACTTGTCGACGCGGGTCATGCGCAGCAGGGCCCAGATCATCCCGCTGACCAGCGCCAGCAGTACCACCGAGAGTGCGGCGCCCAGGCCCCAGTTGCTGGTCTGGAACATCTGCAGGTAGACGTACTCGGCCACCATCACGGTCTGCCCGCCACCGAGGATCGCCGGGGTGATGAAGAAGCCCAGGCAGAACACGAAGACGATGATGAAGGCGCCAAGGATGCCGGGGATGGTCTGCGGCACGAAGATGCTCCAGAAAGTGCGCATCTGCCCGGCGCCCAGGCCCCGCGCGGCCAGCAGCACGCGCGGGTCGAGGCGGCGCATGGTGGAGACCAGTGGGAACAGCGCGAAGGGCACCATGAAGTGGACCATGCCGATCACCACGCCCAGCTCATTGCGCGTCAGTTGCAACGGTTCGCTGATGATCCCCAGTTGCTGCAGCCAGCCATTGAGCATGCCGTTGCTGCGCAAGGCGATCAGCCAGCCGAAGGCGCGCACCAGCACCGACAGCCAGAACGGGATGAACACGCAGATTTCCACCACGCGCTGCCAGAACGGCGGGCTGTAGACCCAGCAGTAGGCCATCAGGTAGGCGATCACCAGGGAGATCACGCTGACCGTGGTGCACAGGCGGAAGGTCCGCCAGAGCACGTCGTGGATCGCCGGGTCGGTCATGATCCGTTGGTACTGCTCGATCCCCGGCTCCGGCAGGGTCACGCTCCAGCCGAGCACGCCGAGGAAGGGCAGTACGTAGAACACGATCAGAACCACTGGCAGCGGCAGCAGCAGGGCGCCCAGCTTGAGCCGCGAGGGGGCGTTATCGGCCATGACCTGCGCTCCGCGTCACTTGGAAATGTGGGTCAGGTACTGCTCCAGGGTCGCCCCGTAGTGGTCGGTGTACCACTCGTGGCTGAGCATTACCTGCTTGGACAGGTTCGCAGGGTCAGTGCAGTTCAGGTGCTTGCGGTCGTCCGGGATCAGCGCGGCGGCGGCGGGGTTGGCCGGGCCGTTGCCGAACATCTTGAACAGCTCCACCTGGGACTGCGGGTCCTGGGCGTAGGCGATGAATTTCATCGCGGCCTCGGTGCCGGCCGGGTTGCCCTTGAGTACGCCCCAGTTGCTGCAACCCAGCAGGGCGTTGTCGAAGGTCCACTTGATGCGGCCTTCGCTGTCGTCGGTGATGACCTGGGCGCGGGTGTTCCAGATGGCGCCCATGGAGACTTCACCCTCGATCAGCAGTTGCTGGGTTTCTGCGCCCGAGCCCCAGAAGGCCAGTACGTGAGGCTTGAGCTCCTCGATCTTTTTCAGCGCGCGCGGCACGTCCAGCGGGTAGAGCTTGTCCGGCGCCACGCCGTCGGCCAGCAGCGCGGCCTCGAGCATGCCGTTCATCCATTTGTAGAGGGTGCGCTTGCCGGGGAAGGTCTTCACGTCCCAGAAGTCGGCCCAGGTCTTGGGCGCCTTGTCGCCGAAGCGTTCGCTGTCGTAGGCGATCACATAGCTGAGCATGTAGTCGGCGATGCCGTACTCGTAGGCGAAGCCGGGCAGCACCTTGTCCCGGGACACGACGTTGTAGTCGATGGGTTGTACCAGGCCTTCCTTGCCCAGGTTCTGCAGGATCGAGCTTTCCGCGTCGACCACGTCCCAGCTCACCCGGCCGCTGGAGAGTTGGGTGCGGATGGCGCCTTCGGTGGGGCCGCTGCCGTCGATCTTCACCGGAATACCGGTGGCCTTGGCGAAGCCCTCGGTCCAGGCCTTGCCGAACGCCTTGATGGCGTCACCGCCCCAGTTCACCACCACCAGCGGCTTGTCGCCGGCGGCGAAGCTCACGCCGCTGCGCAAGGCCAGCGGCAGGGCGGCCATCAGGCCCATGCCCTTGAGGAAGGTGCGGCGGTCGATCTGCCCGCGGCGGGCTTTTTCGATGAGGACTTCGATGCAGTCTTGCTGGTGCGGATTGAACATGGGTGCAGCTCCCGATCAGGTGGGATGGCGAATAGGGGGACGAACGCGTTCGGCGGCTCAGGCGATCAGCAGGCTTTTCTCGATGGGCCAGCTCAGCCAGACCTTCGCGCCGTGTTCCAGGCGCGAGGCCTGGTGGTCGGCATGCACGGCCAGGCTCATCGGTTGCTTGCCTTCGGTACCGGCGCCCAGGCACAGCTCGGTGCTGGCGCCCTGGTAGGTCTTGGCGGTGAGCACGGCCTGCACCACGTTGTGGCCGTTCACCTGCGGCGGGGCGCTGTGCAGCTGCATGTGTTCCGGGCGCACCGCCAGCAGCGGTGCTTCGGCCTGCACGGCGTTGGAATAACTGGCGCGCAGTTCGGCCTCGCCGAAGCGGCCGCAGGCCAGCTCGCCGGCGCGGCCCACCTGGCTCAGCGGGAACAGGTTCATCTTGCCGAGGAACTCGGCGACGAAGCGGTTGCTCGGCTGGTTGTAGATGGTCTGCGGGTCGTCGACCTGTGCCAGTTGCCCACGGTTGAAGATGGCGATGCGGGTGGACAGGGCGAGGGCTTCGTTCTGGTCGTGGGTAACGAAGACGAAGGTAGTGCCGACCTGGCGGTGGATGCGCTGCAGTTCGGCCTGCAGCTGCTCGCGCAGGTTCTTGTCCAGCGCCGAGAGGGGTTCGTCGAGCAGCAGCATGTCCGGTTCGAACACCAGGGCGCGGGCGATGGCCACGCGTTGCTGCTGGCCGCCGGAGAGCTCGCCGGGGCGCTTGCCCAGGTGTTCGCCGAGGCCGACCACGTCGAGCATGTGGCGCACGCGGCGGTTGCGCTCCTCAGCCTTCACGCCACGGATCTTCAGCGGGAAGGCGACGTTGTCTTCGATGCTCATGTGCGGGAACAGGGCGTAGCCCTGGAACACCATGCCGAAGTTGCGCTTCTCGGCGGGGCGTTTGGTGATGTCGGCGCCGCCCTCTTCGAGCTTGCCGCGCGATGGGTCCTGGAAGCCGGCGAGGATCATCAGGAAGGTGGTCTTGCCGGAGCCCGAAGGCCCGAGGAGGGTGAGGAACTCGCCCTGCTGGATGTCGATGGACACATTGTCCAGCGCGTTGAAACTGCCGTAGCTCTTGCCGATGCCGATGGCACGTAGTTGGGGCTGTCGCTCCACTGCACTTACCTCGATTTCTTGTTCTTGTTCGAGCGGTCGCTGGGTGAGGATCTGGGTAAAAATCAGCGGCCTTTTTTTAATGCAGTATTGTTAAATCTCTCTCCGCTTCAATCGCGTTTTTTCGCCCTCATTGTTCGAAATCATTCACCAATTACGGCGGTCCGCTTGTTCTGGCGGAACTGCTCGGACATGCGCAACTCGGCCTTCATCCAGGTTTTGAAGGCCCGCACGTCGGGTCGTTCGGACTTGGCCGGATCGGTGACGAAGTAGTAGCGATTGGGTGGCTCGATGGCGACGTTGAACAACCGCACCAGTTGCCCCTTGGCCATGGCGTCGCCGCTGACCAGCGCATCGCCCATGGCCACGCCCTGCCCGGCAATGGCCGCCGACTGCACCAGATGCGCGTCGGAGAAGACGATGCCGTTGCGCACGTTGAGGTTCTTCACCCCGGCGGCGGCGGTCCACAGTAGCCAGTCGGAGTGATCGACCATGTGCAGGAAGGGCAGGCTGGCGAGGTCTTCCGGCGAGTCCAGGCCGCCCACCGAGTTGATCAGCGAGGGGCTGCACACGGGGAAGGTATCCAGGGTGGCGATCAGGTCCACGTGCAGGTCGGTCCAGTCGCCCACGCCGTAGGCGACGAACAGGTCGACGTCGCGGTCGCTGACGTCGTCGGGCACCCGTGGCGAAACCAGGTTCAGCTCCACCTGCGGGTGGGCGCGCTGGAACTTGCCGATCTGGTGGCACAGCCAGTAGGTGGCGAAGCCTGGCGTGCAGCTCACGCACAGGCGGCCGGAGACTTCCTCGGCGTTGGCGAAGCGCCGCGCCTCGTTGAGGATCGCCAGGGCGCGCTGGGTCTCGCGGGCGAAGCACTCGCCGTGGTAGGTCAGCGCAATGCCGCGGCCGACCCGCTCGGTGAGCGGGATGCCCAGGCAGTCTTCCAGGCTGTGCAACTGATGGCTGACGGCGCTGCGGGTGAGGCTCAGCTCGCTGGCCGCGCCGGACAGGCTGCCCAGGCGGGCGACGGCGTCCAGCACGCGCAGGGCGGTCATCGAGGGGAAACGCATGGCTCACTCCCATTTCGAAGTGGAGCCTTTATCCCTGAGCGCAGCGGTGGTGTCGAGTGGCTGCGGGTACGGGCGGAGAGGGCGGACCTTGGCAGGAGCGAGCTTGCTTGCGAACGAGGGCAACGGCGCGGCCGGGTTCGCGAGCAAGCTCGCTCCTACAGTACGTAGGGCGCATAACGCGTCAGCGTTATCCGCCGTTGAGGTATCGGCGGATAACCCGTTCCGGGTTATGCGCCCTACGTTCTGCATCTAAATCACGGCGGAGCACGAACGTAGGATGGTGTGGAGCGCAGCGATACCCATCGATGACCGGGCGCCGGCAGCATGGGTATCGCAAGCTCGCGGAACGCCGCCCGACCCATCCAACGTAGGCGTTTGCCGGGTAGGCCGGCAGGGCTTGGTTCGCGAGCAAGGACTAGGCGTCCCCCTCGGTCCTACAGGTTGGTCTCAGCGCCCTTCGTAGGAGCGAGCTTGCTCGCGAACGCTTTTCAGCAAATCAGCGCAGCTTCTCCATCATCTGGTAGTACCACATCCCCGCCGCCAGCATCGGGTTGCCGAACACGTCGCCCATTGGCACACGGACGTGCTTGCACTGGGCGAAGGTGTCGAACTGCTCCAGGTCGCCGCTCATCGCCGTGGCCATGATCTCGCCCATGATGTGGGTGGTCGCCACGCCATGGCCGGAGTAGCCCTGGCAGTACCAGACGTTCTCCGACAGCTTGCCCAGCTGCGGGATACGGTTCATCACGATGCCCATGGCGCAGCTCCACTGGAACTCGATGTCCACGCCCTTGAGCGCCGGGAAGGTGCGCTCGATGCACGGGCGCAGCTCGCCGGCGATGTCGCGCGAGTCGCGGCCGGAGTAGTTGGCGCCGCCGCCGAACAGCAGGCGGCCGTCGCCGGTCATGCGGTAGTAGTCGAGCACGAAGCGGCAGTCGTAGACCGCCAGGTCCTGCGGGTTGATGCGCTTGGCCAGTTCGCCCAGCGGCTTGGTGGTGACGATGCCGCCCATGGCCGGGAAGATCATGCCCTTGAGCTGCTTGCGCTCCAGCTTGTGGTAGACGTCGCCGGCCAACATCACCTGGGATGCGTTGATCCGTCCGCCCGATGTCACCACCGCCGGGCGCGGGCCGTGGATGATGTCCAGCACTTCGGAGTGCTCGAAGATCAGCGCGCCCAGGCTGGCGGCGGCCTTGGCTTCGCCGATGCACAGGTTGAGCGGGTGCAGGTGCATGTTGCGGGTGTTCTTCACCGCTCCGCAGTACAGGTCGCTTTCCAGATGGGCGCGCACGCCGGCGCCATCGAGCAGGCTGACCTGGTCGCCCATGCCACGGCGCTGGGCCTCGTCGTAGGCAGCCTTGAGTTCGTCCATGTGCACAGGCTTCATCGCCGCATGCAGGTGGCCGAATTTCAGGTCGCAGGGGATGCCGTACTTTTCCACGCGGTTCTTGATGATCTCGTGGCCGCGCCAGCGCAGGTGCCAGATGAAATCGTCAACGTCGTCGCCCAGCCACTGGCGCATCTGCTTCTCCATGGCGGAGTCGCCCGAGAGGCTGCCGGTGACCTGCCCGCCATTGCGCCCGCTGGCGCCCCAGCCGACCTTGTTGGTCTCGACGATGGCGACCTTGTAGCCGCGCTCGGCCAGCTCCACGGCAGTGGCGACGCCGGTGAAGCCGCCGCCGATGATGGCGATGTCAACGTTCACCTCGCCTTGCAGCGTGGGGTAGCCGGTCTCTTCGTTGAGGCTCGCGGAGTAGTACGACTTCGCGCGCTCGGGGGCTGGCGTGGCGGGGTTAACAGCGGCGTTCATTGCGGTGTTCCTTTCTTGTTCGTTCGTTTCGCCTGCTTCCCTCACCCTAACCCTCTCCCAGAGGGAGAGGGGACTGATCGGAGCAAGCCTTGATGTCTGGTTGTCGCCGGGTGCCTCAGTGAGCGAAAAGCTCATCTCGGCACATTCGGCGCCCTCTCCCTCTGAGCGGGGCGCGCAGCCTGGGCTGGGGTGAGGGGCTCCTGAGTCCACGACTCAACAGAGCGCCCTCACGCCTGCGTCAGATACCAGCGCCAGTCCTGCTCGCCGACTTCGCCCATGAACTGGCGGTACTCGGCCTGCTTCACCTTGAGATAGACGCCGAGGAATTCGTGGCCCAGCGCATCCCGCGCCCAACTGGAGCGCTCCAGCGCGCGCAGCGAGGTGAGCCAGTCGGTGGGCAGCAGTTCCTTGGCCTGGGCGTAGCCGTTGCCTTCCACCGGCGCACCCGGGTCGATTTCTTCTCGGATGCCGCGATGAATACCGGCGAGGATGGCCGCGGCGGCCAGATAAGGGTTGGCATCGGCGCCGCAGATGCGGTGCTCCACATGCCGGGTGTTGGCCGGACCGCCGGGCACGCGCAGGCTCACGGTGCGGTTGTCGCAGCCCCAGGTCGGCGCCAGCGGCGCGTAGCTGTTGGCCTGGAAGCGGCGGTAGGAGTTGGCATTGGGGCAGAACAGCAGCAGCGAGTCGAGCAGGCTTTTCAGCATGCCGCCCACGGACTGGCGCAGCAGCGGGGTGCCTGCCGGGTCTTCGCTGGCGAACAGGTTGTTGCCCTCGGCGTCCGCCAGGGAAACGTGCATGTGCATGCCGGTGCCGGCCAGGTCGTCGAACGGCTTGGCCATGAAGCAAGCCTGCATGCCGTGCTTGTGCGCCACGCCTTTCACCAGGCGCTTGTAGCGCACGGCCTGGTCCATGGCGACCAGTGCGTCGCCGTGCTCCAGGGTGATTTCCACCTGGCCCGGCGCGTACTCGGAGATGGCGGTGCGCGCCGGAATGCCCTGGGCCTTGCAAGCGGCATAGAGGTCGGCGAGGAACGGTTCGATCTGCTCCAGCTCGCGCAGGCCGTAGACCTGGGTTGCACGCGGACGGCCGCCGTCGGCGTCCAGCGCCGGTTGCGGGCGGCCGTTGGCATCGCGCTTGGCGTCCAGCAGGTAGAACTCCAGCTCGCAGGCCATCACCGGGTGGTAGCCGGCAGCCTTGAGGCCGTCGATCACGTGGATCAGCACATGGCGCGGGTCGGCGATGTCCGCCGGCTTGCCCTGTTCGGGATGCATGCTGACCTGCACCGCTGCCGTGGGAATCTGCCGCCAGGGCAGGCGCACCAGGCTGCCGGCCAGCGGGTAGGCGCGGCAGTCGATATCGCCCACCTCCCAGACCAGCCCGGAATCCTCTACATCCTCGCCGTGCAGGGTGAGGCCGAGGATGGTGCTGGGCAGCGGCCGGCCCGACTGGTACACGGCGAGCAGTTCCTCGCGGTGCAGCAGCTTGCCGCGCGGCACGCCGTTGGCGTCGAGGATGAACAGCTCGACCATCTCGATATCGGGGTTCTGGGCCAGGAAATACTGGGCTTCTTGCACGGAGGCGAAATTCATGGGGCTCTCGTTAGCATCCACGCGGATGCGCTGACGACCTGCAGGCCAGGGCCGCGCCCAAGGGCACGGGGTTGAAGGCAGGCAAGCGATGCAACGGGCTACGTCTTGTTCCAAAGGCGCGGGGGCCTTGAGTAAACGTAGTTCCGTCGGGCGAAGTCGGGCGGGGTGCCCGGTCAGCGAGAGGTGCTATCCGGTGGGCGCGCGTGGCGGCAATGCCAGAGCGCCCAGAAGGCCAGTTCCAGAGGCAGGGTCAGCGGTTGCAGTTCGAGCCAGCGGGCATGTTTGCGCGGCAGGCGGACGGCGCTGCCGGCCTTGCGGGCGGCGACGGGTTCCAGCGGTGCGGGCGAAACGAGCAGATGCATGTCGAAGGATTTGGCTGACGATTCCCGCAGACTCGCACGGCGTATGCGTTTGTTAAATGTGATTTTCAAGACGTTCAGTTTTACAAAATCGAAACCGAATGCACGTCTCGCATCGCCATGAATGCCGCCCCAGAGCCTTTGCGGCCGTCATCGCGCAGTCCGTCGAAGCAACCGGAACCCACGCCCTGCCTGCCCTAGACTGGTGCCATCAGCCGCCGTTGCGGGTTTGCCCATGTGTCGTATTGCCTTCGCCCCATCGATCCAGCGCCACGTTCCGCTAGCCGAGCGCGAGTTGCCGGCGGATACGCTGGCCGGCGCGCTGGAGGCGGTGTTCGCCGAGGCGCCGAAACTGCGCGGCTACCTGCTGGATGACCAGGGCGGGCTGCGCCGGCACCTGACGATCTTCATCGACGGCCTGCGCCTGCGTGACCGTGCCCGCCTCAGCGATGCGCTGGCAGCGGACAGTGAGGTCTACGTGGTGCAGGCGCTGAGTGGCGGTTGAGGACCAGGCGGAATTTCAGGAGAGCAAAATGGACGATCGACTGCTGGTGGCGACCCGCAAAGGGCTGTTCACCTTCCAGCGTGGTGCGGAGGGCTGGCAGGAAATCTGCCGGGATTTCATTGGCGAACCGCTGAGCACGGTGCTCGCCGACCCGCGCGATGAAACCCTCTACGCCGCACTCAACCTCGGCCACTTTGGCTGCAAGCTGTGGCGTCAGCGCGCAGGTGAGGACTGGCAGGAGGTGGCCGTGCCGACCTATCCGCCGCAACCCGATCCGCTGCCCGAGCCCAAAGAGGGCGAAGCTCCACCCGCGCCCTGGGTCCTGCAACAGATCTGGTGCCTGGAGACCGGCAGCGCCGCCGAGCCCGGCGTGCTGTGGGCCGGGACCATTCCCGGCGGCCTGTTCCGCAGTGACGATGCAGGCGATAGCTGGGAGCTCAATCGCCCGCTCTGGGATCGCCCCGAGCGCTCGCGCTGGATGGGCGGCGGCTACGACTGGCCGGGCATCCACTCGGTCAGCGTCGACCCGCGCGACAGCCAGCACCTGACCGTCGCCGTGTCCTGCGGCGGCGTGTGGCAGAGCGACGATGGCGGCGCCGATTGGCGCCTCACCACCAGCGGCATGTATGCCGACTACATGCCGCCGGAGCTGCGCGAGGAGGGCGCCATCCAGGACCCGCACCGCCTGGTGCAATGCCCCGCGCAGCCGCAGCGCCTGTGGGTGCAGCACCACAACGGCATCTTCACCTCCACCGACGGCGGCGCGCGCTGGAGCGACGTGCAGGTCAAACCGTCGAGTTTCGGCTTCGCCGTCGCCGTCCACCCGACCCAGCCGGACACCGCCTGGTTCGTCCCCGCCGTGAAGGACGTCTGCCGGATTCCGGTGGACGCGCGCTTCGTCGTCACCCGTACCCGTGACGGCGGCGCCAGCTTCGAGGTGCTCGACAGCGGCCTGCCGCAGGGGGCGGCCTTCGACTTGGTGTATCGCCACGGCCTGGCGGTGGATGACGACGGCGTGTGCCTGGCGATGGGCTCCACCACCGGCGGGCTGTGGCTGTCGGAGAACGGCGGCGACCACTGGCAGTGCCTGTCGATGAACCTGCCGCCGATCTACTGCGTGCGCTTCGGCTGAGCCTTGCGCCTGGCCTGCTCGCGTACTTCGCGCGGCTTCATGCGGTGGTCGAAATAGTTGATCGCGGTGCCGAACACGACGATGGCGATCAGGATGCTCAGGCCGATGTGCGTGGCTTCCATGGGTTCTCCTTGAGGCGGGGATCACAGCGCCAGGCCGCGCCGCTTGAGTTCCAAGCGGCGGATGAACTCCTCCAGCACCTGGCGGTAGAGGTCGTCCTTGAGGCAGGCGTCTTCGATGCCGGCGTCGAGGTTGGGGTTGTCGTTCACCTCGATCACCACCACTTCGCCGTCGACCTGCTTGAGGTCCACGCCATACAGGCCGTCGCCGATCAGGCTGGCGGTCTTCAGCGCCAGCTCCACCACGGCGGGCGGCGCGCTTTCCACCGGCAGCGTGCGGCATTCGCCGATCGCCTCGCCGTCGGCCTTGTGCTCGACGATCTGCCAGTGCCCGCGCGACATGAAGTACTGGCAGGCGAACACCGGCTTGCGGTTGAGGATGCCGATGCGCCAGTCGTACTCGGTATAGAGGTACTCCTGGGCGAGCAGCAGTACCGAGTGCTCGAACAGTTCGGCGCTGACGCTGCGCAATTGCTGGGCGTCCTCGACCCTGTAGACGCCACGGGAGAAGCAGCCGTCGGGGATCTTCAGCACCAGGGGGAAGCCCAGTCGCGCACCGACGCGCTCCAGTTCCTGGGGGGTGTCCTTGTAGAGGATTTCCGTGTCCGGCATGCCCAGGCCCTGGCTGCGCAGCAGGTCGGTGAGATAGACCTTGTTGGTGCAACGCAGGATCGAGGCCGGGTCGTCCATCACGATCAGCCCCTCGCGCTCGGCTTTCTTGGCGAAGCGGTAGGTGTGGTCGTCGACGCGGGTGGTCTCGCGGATCAGCAGCGCGTCGTACTCGGCCAGGCGCGAGTAGTCCTTCTTCTCGATCAGTTCGACGTCGATGCCCAACTGCCGGCCGACCCGGACGAAGTTTTCCAGCGCGCGGGCATTGGACGGCGGCAGGCTCTCCGCCGGGTTGTGCAGGATGGCCAGGTCGTAGCGCGCCAGGCGTCGTGAGTTGGGCTGGCGCCAGACGCGCCGGCTGAATCGGTCGAGTGCGTCGGCGAACTGGTCTTCCTGGTTTTCCCGCAGCTTGTGCAGGGCGCCGGGGCGCACGCCGGCGATGTGCCAGGCGTCGGTGCGGCGGAAGTCCACCAGCAGGATCGGGCAGGGGAAGGCCTCGAACAACTGGCGTGCGATGGGTTGCAGCGGCTCCAGGTCAGTACGGCCGAAGTACAGGCGCAGAGTGAAGCCGTCGGTGCTGGCACAGGGATGCTGGTCGAGGGCTTTTTCCAGGGTCTTTTCCAGGCCATCCAGCGCCAGACCGTAGAGGGATTTCTTCGCCAGTTCGCTGATAGTGCGCACCGACGGAATTACCTTGTGGCCGCGTGCTTCAGCGAGCAGCGAACAATAATAACCGTGGCCGAGATATTTATAGTTGCGACACAGGTTGATGACCTGGAAGCGCTTTCCCGCTTCGAACTGGCGGGAGTCTTCCAGATATTCCCGCGCGGTCAGCATGTCCTCGCTGGGAATATAAGAAGCCCAGTCTTCCTTGCGCTCGACGATGATCAGAACCCTGCTGAAACGGGCGGATGGCGGCTCCGGAGCGGCCTCGTCGACTAGCTGGAGGGAACTTTCGTTGAACTTTTCATGGGCGTTGGTCTGTAGCGAAGACATGGTTGAAGGGCCTGTCTGAAAGTTGCCGTGTGTCTATTAAGCAGCAACTTCCTGAAATGTCCCGGTTCATGACGAAAGTTTTACGGGAACCCATATCGCTGTTATACCGCCTTGCCACGCGCACCGATTTACCGCGTCTTGTGGCGTTGGAGGAAAGCACTTTCGACGAGGATGGCTGCGCAGACTGGCGTTACGAGAAGCCGCTGATCTGAGCGAACGAGAAGGGGCTGGTCATTGCATCGAAAACAATCTATAAAAGTATAGATTGTTTATTTGTAGATCATTGCCATGACCGCCACCACGCTCGACCCCGCCGACGCCCTGCGTTTGCACCAATCCGCTGAATCCGCCAGCCAGTTGCTCAAGGCCCTGGCCAACGCCGATCGCCTGATGCTGCTCTGCCAGTTGGCCCAGGGCGAGTTGAATGTCGGCGAACTGGAAGCCCGCACCGGCATTTCCCAGCCCACCCTGTCGCAACAGCTGGCCGTACTGCGTCGCGAGGAACTGGTGGAGACCCGCCGCGACGGCAAGCAGGTCTATTACCGCATCGCCAGCCAGCAGGCGCTGGCGGTGATCGAGACCTTGTACCGACTGTTCTGCGCGGAGGAGGCCAAATGATTGACTGGAGCCAATTCACGCCTTGGAGCGCCCTTGCCGGGGGCGCGCTGATCGGGCTTTCGGCCGGGCTCTACGCCGTGCTCGATGGCCGCGTCGCCGGCATCAGCGGCCTGCTTGGCGGACTGTTCAAGAGCACTGGCTGGAAGGGCGAAGGGCTGTTCTTCCTGCTCGGAATACTGGCCGCCCCGCTGTTGTGGGCGGTGCTGCGCCCATTGCCGGAGATTCGCTTCGAGGCCGGCTGGATGACTTTGCTGGTGGCTGGCGTGCTGGTCGGCGTTGGCAGCCGTTTCGGTTCCGGCTGCACCAGCGGGCATGGCGTCTGCGGCTTGTCACGGCTGTCCGGCCGCTCGCTGGTGGCGACGCTGTGCTTCATGGGCACCGGCTTCCTCACCGTCTTCGTCGTGCGTCATCTGCTGGGAGGTGGAGCATGAGCAAGATCGTCGCATTGCTGGCCAGGCTACTCTTCGGCTTCGGCCTGCTGCTCGCCGGCATGGCTAACCCGGCCAAGGTGCTGGGCTTCCTCGATCTTGCCGGGCATTGGGACCCGTCACTGGCGCTGGTGATGCTGGCGGCCATCGCCGTGGCGCTGCCGTTCTTCACCTGGGCGCGGCGGCAGGATCGCTCGCTGCTGGGCGGCCTGATGCAACTGCCGCAGCGTCGCGACCTGGACGCCCGGCTGGTCGGCGGTAGCCTGTTGTTCGGCGTTGGCTGGGGCATCGCCGGTATCTGTCCGGGTCCTGCATTGGTGACCTTCGCCGCCGGCTACTGGCAGGGGGCGCTGTTCTGCCTGGCCATGCTGGCGGGAATGGGATTGCACGCCGGTTACGAATGGCAACGCGAGACAAAGAGGAAACCCGTATGAGCGCCACTATCCAGCACTTCTTCGATCCGGCCACGTCCACCTACAGCTACGTGGTGGCGGATCACAGTACCGGGCGCTGCGCCATCATCGACCCGGTGCTGGACTACGATGCCGCCGCTGGCCGGGTTGGCAATGCCGGCGCCCGGCGCATCCTCGACTACGTGCGCGAGCAGGCACTGACCGTGGAGTGGCTGCTGGAGACTCATCTGCATGCCGATCACCTGTCTGCCGCCGCCTGGCTCAAGCGCGAGCTGGGTGGCCGGCTGGCCATCGGCGCGAGCATTGCCCAGGTGCAGCGCACTTTCGCCGGCCTGCTCAATCTAGGGGACGGCTTCCCCTGCGACGGCAGTCAGTTCGACCATCTGTTCGAAGACGGTGAGCGCTTCAGCATCGGCGAGCTGCCGGCCCAGGCACTGCATACGCCGGGCCATACGCCGGCCTGCATGACCTATCTCATTGGCGATGCCGCTTTTGTCGGCGACACGCTGTTCATGCCTGACTACGGCACTGCCCGCTGTGACTTTCCCGGTGGCGATGCGCGCCAGCTGTATCGCTCGATCCAGCGGCTATTCGCGCTGCCGGGCGAGACAAGGCTGTTCATGTGCCATGACTACCTGACGGCCGGGCGCGCCGAGCATCAGTACGAAACGACCGTGGCAAGCGAGCGTGCAACCAATGTTCATGTGCATGAAGGGATAACGGAGGAGGCCTTCGTTGCCATGCGCAACGAACGCGACGCGACACTCCATGCCCCAGCGCTGATCTGGCCGTCGATCCAGGTGAACATGCGCGGCGGCGAGTTGCCGGAGGCCGAGAGCAACGGCGTACGTTATCTGCGGATTCCGCTGGACCGGATGTAAAAAAGCCGCCCACGAAGGGCGGCAAGCACTGAGGAAGTTCAGAACTCCCCGCGCATGCGCGGGGAGGGTGGATCAGAAGCGCCAGTCCAGCGACAGGTTGCCCGCCACCGAGTTGTAGCCGGTACGGAACAGGTTGCTGGAAACCCCTGCACCGATATCGACGTTCTCGCTCAGCGAGTAGCGCACGTTGCCGCGCAGGCCCATGGAGTCACGGTCCATCACGGTGTTCTTGCTGCGGAAGCTGTTGCCCTGGTAGTTGGCGAAGGTCGCGTCCTGGATCAGGTCGGTGTTCAGCAGCTCGTGGTCCCAGGTGATCTGGCCTTCAGCCTTGATCGCACGGCCGCCGGCCAGCGGGAACTTCATCGCGCTGTTCAGGCCGACGCTGGAGCGCAGCGAATCGAACTGTTGCGATTTGAGCTTCAACGCTGAGCCATCGGCGCCTTTCTCGTGGGTGCCGTCGCGCCACAGGCTGGTGTAGGTCAGGGTGGCGAGCGGGCCCATGCTGACGTTTTCGTTCAGCTTGAAGCGATAACCGCCGCCACCGACCACGGACGCACTCTTGCCGGTCCAGTCGGCTTTGTTCTGCGCGGAATAGTCGTCGAAGCTCAGCTTGCGTTTCAGCTCGCCGCTTTCGTAGCCGACGCGGGCGCTGCCGAGCATGTAGCTGCCGGCCATGGGGTCCTGCGCGTAGCGGGCGTGTACGCCGAGTTCGAGGGCGGACGTGTCGCCGTCACCGTTCTGCGGGTCCTTCAGGCTGAGGTTCTGCTTGCTGGCCGCGCCGTGCAGGCCGATGACCAGGTTGCCGTCGCTGCTGGCAGCTTTTTCCGCACCAAAGATCACGCCATAGCTGTTGGTGGTGTAGCCGACGGTGTGGTTGTCGCTGTTCTGCCGGGTATTGCCGCCGAAGGGCTGGATGAAGGCTTGCCACTCATCGTCACGCAGCTTGCCCGGTTCGCGGGCGCTGATGGCGTCGGCGACCTGCTGCTCGCGTTGCAGGGAGCTGGCCATCATGGCGCTGTAGGCGGACGGGGAGAGCTGGTCGAGTGCCTTGGCGATGGTGCTGCCGTCAGCGGCGGAGAAGTCCAGGGTGGTGTAGAGCTGCTGGCGGTCAGCGCTGGCGCTGGCGTTGGCGTTGGCGGTGGCGCTTTGGCTCAGGCCTTCACCGACGGAGCGGCCGTTCTGGCTGGTGGCGTACTGGCTGTAGGCGTCAGTGGTACGGGCGAAACTCAGTAACTGGTTGCCATCACCTTGCGGGGTGGCCAGCAGGGACAGGGTTGGCGAGATCGGCGCAGCGTTCATCTCGGTAAACGCACCGGTAGTAGAAGTGGCGGAGAGCAACTGATTGGAGTTGATCGTCCATTGCGGCGAGTACCAGCCGCGCAGCGGTGCGACGGTCAGGCGGCCACCAAGTGCGGCGTTGCCGTTGACCTTGAGGGTGTCGTGCTGGCCCTTGTCGTTGACTTCCGCCAGCAACTGGCCGGAATCGGTCTGCTGGTAGTTGCCGTCGACCGTGAGGGTGCCGAAGGAGTTACCCGGTGCCACGGTGCCGCGGTTGATGAAGGCGCCGTTGCCATTTATCTGGTAGGTACCCGTGCCGGCCAGGGTCGCGCCTTCGCTCACGTCGACGCTGTAGAGCTGGTGCTGGCCGCCGAGGGAGGTTTCGCCGCCGCGCAGGTTCAGCGCCAGGTTGTTGATGCCCTGGATATTGCCGTCGTAGCGCATGCGGAAGTTCGGGTCGGTCTGGTCCAGCGCCACACCCTGGCCATCATTGAGGCGGCCGAAGCTGAGCTGGGTCAGGCGCTGTTGGCCGGCTTCGTCCTTCTGGTTGTAAGCCGAGAGGATATTGCCCTCGATTTGCGCACCGGAGAGCACGTTAATCTGCTTGACCAAGGCGTTGTCGGAGATGGAGATGGCTGCCGCGCTGCCGGCCAGGCGGCCGCTGATGTCGACGGTATTGACCAAGGCGCCCTGGAGTTCGGGCAGTGGATCGGCTGGCTCGTCGTCGGTGGTACGGATAAAGGACCCGCGATACTCCTTACTATTGCGCAGTAAGTTATTGCCGAAATTGAATTCGGCGGCGACACCCAGCTCACCCAGCGCCTCGACATCGCCACGCTGGATCAGGTTGTGATCCTTGCCGTACGCGAACAGCAGGCCCCGGCCATTCAGGCCATCGGCATGGATGCGGGTGCCGGGCTCAACGATGAGGGTGTTGCCTTCGCCATCGATGCGTACCCCGGCAGCGCCATCACCACGGGTGAGCAGGTCGGCCTGCTGGAAGATCCGGTTGTGACTGCCGTAGACATGCAGGCCCAGACCGAGCGTGGTGGTGCTATAGGCGCCCACCAGATAATCAGTGCCCTCGGCATTGCGCTGGTAGTAACCGTGCTGGTTGTAGAGCGTCTGGCCGTCGCCGTACACCGAATAGCCGAACATATTGCGCCGGTCGATCTGGTAGCCGAGGTCCTGAAGGACCGCCAACTCGGCCTCCATGAAGGTCATGTAGTTGCGGTAGCTCTGGTGGCTCATCAGGCTGTTTTTCAGCTCGATGTGGCTCATGTAGTCGGGGTCCAGTACGCTGGTGCCGTCGGTCAGCACACCCAACATTCTTACCGGCACACCCGGCATGGCCCCGGCGAGCACTTCGTTCACATTTTCTCCGGTGAAGTAGCCCTGATCCTTGCGGACATCGAACGATGTCGGGTCGTATTCATTGGTGCAGAGCGAACAGAGAATCTCTTTCTTTGCCTGCGCTGGATTGCCGTTGTCATCCCGCAGATGCTGGGCCCAACTGTCGAGCCGATCACCGAAGGCCGGCTTGGTCTTGTCCTCTCTACTCTGCTCGGTGGAGTTGATGATTCCCAGGCCGTGGGCGAGTTCGTGCAAGGCGATGGCGGTGACATCCGTTTTGTCCGTACGTGGCAGTTGCGAGGGGACGAAGGGGAGCGTGTCGAAGTCCATCCGGCCCAACTCGAATTGTGCGTGCGAGCCGAACGTCAGCTCACCAACGGGTTGGCCAGTCAGTACCGCCTGCGCTTGAGTCAAGCTGGGTTCCGTTTCCCCACTGACCATGTCGCTAGTGCCCGATGCATTGTTCTTGGTGTCCGATGTTCCTACGTTAACGATTGCCAGCGGCTGTCCGGCAGCCGGAGTGATCACGGTGGCCCAGTAGTTAATGGCGCTGGCGATCTTGTCCTTCTGAAGTGAATTCAGGTTCCAGGTCGAGGACATAGGCACCGGGTCATCCTGCATGAACGGACCATCGCCCACATCGAAGTACCTCACTTGGAATACCGGGGCACCCTGTGGGTTATTGATCGTTCGAGTTTCCATGGCTTCTGCCGAGAGGCCGGGCAATGCGGTAGCCAGTGACAGGGCAAAGGTGATCTTGTTGGGCAGGAAAGTGCGTTTTCTTTTCATGTTGAACTTCTCGCTTCAATGCTCCAGGGACATTCCGCAATGCGGAATCTGGCGCGCAAGGTGTGCGGGAAGTGACGACAGAGCATCGCTATAACCAGCATTCCAGACGCGTTCCTTTTAACCTTGAGGGAAGTCTGGTAGTGGAAGTATCGGTGTCGTAGCTTATGGTACGTCGGTATTTTCCGAAGGCCCAAAGTGGTATTGCCCACTTCAGCGAATAATTAAGTGTGAAGTAGAAACGATGGTGCGGAAGGTGACAGGAGTGTGAATAAGTTTCTCGACGTTAGGGTGTTTTAGCGGCTTATTCGGCAAGGTGTTTCATTGCTTATCTTGATCTTCCGGAAAGTGAAAAAGCCCCGCGCAAGCGGGGCTGTTTTGTAGTTCGCGGAGTGGTCTACAACAGCAAACTACGAATATCCCCCAGCACTTCCCCAAGTCGCTTGGTAAACCGCGCCGCCGCCGCGCCATTGATCACCCGGTGGTCATAGGACAACGACAACGGCAACATCAGCCGAGGCTGGAAGGCCTTGCCGTCCCATACCGGCTGGATGGCTGCCTTGCTCACCCCGAGGATTGCCACTTCCGGTGCGTTGACGATCGGCGTGAAGCCGGTACCGCCGATATGGCCGAGGCTGGAAATGGTGAAGCAGGCGCCCTGCATGGCGTCGGCAGAAAGCTTCTTGGTGCGCGCCTTTTCCGCCAACTCGGCCGCTTCGAGGGCAAGCTGCAGCAGCCCTTTCTTGTCCACGTCGCGAATCACCGGCACCAGCAGGCCGTCCGGCGTGTCCACGGCGAAGCCGATGTTCACGTACTGCTTGCGGATCAGCGCCTTGCCGCTGGGGGCCAGCGAGCTGTTGAAGTCCGGCAGTTCGCGCAGCAGATGAGCGCACGCCTTGAGCAGGATCGGCAGGATGGTCAGCTTGGTCCCGGCCTTTTCCGCCGCTGCCTTCTGCGCGATGCGGAAGGCCTCCACCTCGGTGATGTCGGCGGACTCGAACTGGGTGACGTGAGGGACATTCAGCCAACTGCGATGCAGGTTGGCGGCGCCGACCTGCATCAGCCGGGTCATTGCCACTTCTTCCACTTCGCCGAACTTGCTGAAGTCGATTTCCGGCACCGGCGGGATGCCCGCGCCGCCGGTTGCGCCTGCCGACGCGCCGGACTTGCCGCGCTGTAGTTGCTCCTTGACGAACAGTTGCACGTCTTCCTTGAGGATGCGGCCCTTGGGCCCGGTGCCGGTGACTTGCGCCAGGTCGACACCGAACTCGCGGGCGACCATGCGTACGGCGGGCCCGGCGTGAACCTTGGTGCCATCGCGACTGGGGGCGCCCACCGGAGTCACTTCCGGCGCCCTGGCCTGCTCAGTAGGAGCTGGCTCGGCTTTCACCGGCGGTGCAGCGGCGGGCTGTTCGGCGGCAGCGGCTGCCGGCGCCGGCGCACCACCCGCGACTTCCAGTTCGAGTATCTCGTCGCCTTCCTTGAGGGTGTCGCCGATCTTCACCTTGATCGCCTTTACCACCCCGGCTTTCGGCGCGGGGATTTCCATGCTGGCCTTGTCGGACTCCAGCGTCAGCAGGCTCTGATCGGCTTCGATGCGCTCGCCCACCTTGACCATCAGCTCGATGATCTCGCCCTGGCCGTTGCCGATGTCCGGCACCTTGATGATCTCGATGCCGCCACCGTCCACGCCACCGCCGCCAGGTGCCGCAGCGGCTGGCGGCGGCGCAGGGGTTGGCGTGGGTGCTTCGGCGGTTGGCTCCTCGGCCCTTGCCTCAGTCGCGGCTTGTTCAGCGCCGCCCTCGGCCTCCAGTTCGAGGATGTCATCGCCCTCCTTGAGGGTGTCGCCGACCTTCACCTTGATGGCCTTCACCACCCCGGCTTTCGGCGCGGGAATCTCCATGCTGGCCTTGTCCGATTCCAGGGTCAGCAGGCTCTGGTCGGCCTCGATGCGGTCGCCGACCTTGACCAGCAGTTCGATGACTTCGCCCTGGCCGTTGCCGATGTCGGGTACGCGGATGGTCTCACTCACGGTGCCTCTCCTCAGCAGTCCAGCGGGTTGGGTTTTTCCGGGTCGAGGTCGAACTTCGCGATGGCCTCGGCCACCACCTTCGGCTCGATGTCGCCACGGTCCGCCAGGGCTTCCAGCGCGGCGAGCACCACCCAGTGACGGTCTACCTCGAAGAAGTGGCGCAGCTTGGCGCGGGTGTCGCTGCGGCCGAAGCCGTCGGTGCCCAGCACCTTGTATTCCTTGGTCGGCACCCATTGGCGAATCTGTTCGGCGTAGACCTTCATGTAGTCGGTCGAGGCGACCACCGGTCCCTTGCGTCCGGACAGGCATTCTTCGACGTAGCTCTGTCGCGGCTTCTGCCCAGGGTGCAGGCGGTTCCAGCGCTCCACGGCCAGGCCATCGCGGCGCAGTTCGTTGAAGCTGGGCACCGACCAGACGTCGGCACCGATGCCGAAGTCCTCGCGCAGGATCTTCGCCGCTGCCTCGACCTCACGCAGGATGGTGCCGGAGCCGAGCAACTGCACATGGTGCGCGGCAGCGCGGAGGTCCTCGAAGAGCAGGTACATGCCTTTGATGATGCCGGTCTCGGCGCCCTTGGGCAGCGGCGGGTGAGGGTAGTTCTCGTTCATCACGGTGATGTAGTAGAAGACCTCCTGCTGCTCTTCCATCATCTGCCGCACGCCTTCCTGGATGATCACCGCCAGCTCGTAGGAGTAGGTCGGGTCATAGGTGCGGCAGTTGGGGATGACCGAGGCCAGCACATGGCTCTGGCCGTCCTCGTGCTGCAAGCCCTCGCCGTTGAGCGTGGTGCGTCCGGCGGTGCCGCCCAGCAGGAAGCCACGCGTCAGGCTGTCGCCGGCCGCCCAGGCGAGGTCGCCGATGCGCTGGAAGCCGAACATCGAGTAGAAGATGAAGAACGGCAGCATCGGTTGGCGGTAGTTGCTGTACGCCGTGCCGGCGGCGATGAAGGACGACATGGCGCCGGCCTCGGTGATGCCCTCTTCGAGGATCTGGCCCTTCTTGTCCTCGCGGTAGAACATCAGTTGTTCCTTGTCGACCGGCTCGTACAGCTGGCCCACCGAGGAATAGATGCCGAGCTGGCGGAACATGCCTTCCATGCCGAAGGTGCGGGCCTCATCGGGGATGATCGGCACGATGCGCTGGCCCAGCTCCTTGTCTTTGACCAGCTGCGAGAGGATCCGCACGAAGGCCATGGTGGTGGAAATCTCCCGGTCGCCGGAGCCGTCCAGCAGCGCCTTGAGCGTCTCCAGTGGCGGAGCCGGGATGCGCTGGCTGTTGCCGTGGCGGTGGGGCATGAAACCGCCCAGGGTAGAACGGCGCTCCTTCAGGTAACGCGCCTCCGCGCTGCCCTCCTCGGGCCGATAGAAGGGCAGCTTGGCAAGGTCCGCATCCTTGATCGGGATGTCGAAGCGGTCGCGGAAGGCGCGCAGGCTCTCCACATCGATCTCGTGGATGTTGTGCGCGATGTTCTTCGCTTCGCCCGTGCCGGTGCCATAGCCCTTGATGGTCTTGGCCAGCACCACGCTGGGCTGGCCCTTGTGGTGCACCGCTGCGTGGTAGGCCGCGTAGACCTTGTACGGGTCGTGGCCGCCGCGGTTGAGCTTCCAGATTTCCTCGTCGGAGAGGTCCTTGACCATTTCCAGCAGTTCCGGCCGCGTGCCGAAGAAGTGCTCGCGGACGTAGGCACCGTCCTTGGCCTTGTAGTTCTGATAGTCGCCGTCCACCGCCGCGTCCATCCGCGCCTGCATCAGGCCGGCAGTATCCTTGGCGAACAGCGGGTCCCAGAAGCGACCCCAGAGCACCTTGATCACGTTCCAGTTGGCGCCGCGGAATACGCCCTCCAGCTCCTGGATGATCTTGCCGTTGCCGCGCACCGGGCCATCCAGGCGCTGCAGGTTGCAGTTCACCACGAAGATCAGGTTGTCGAGCTTCTCGCGCCCGGCCAGTGAAATTGCACCGAGGGATTCCGGCTCATCGGTTTCGCCATCGCCGAGGAAGCACCAGACCTTCTGCTTGCCGGCGGGAATGAAGCCGCGGCTCTCCAGGTACTTCATGAAGCGCGCCTGGTAGATCGCCTGGATCGGCCCAAGCCCCATGGACACCGTGGGGAACTGCCAGAAGTGCGGCATCAGCCGGGGGTGCGGATAGGAGGGGATGCCCTTGCCGTCCACCTCCTGGCGGAAGTTCACCAGTTGCTCGTCGGTCAGCAGGCCTTCGATGTAGGCGCGGGCGTAGATGCCGGGGCAAGCGTGGCCCTGGAAGTAGATCAGGTCACCGGCGTGCTCCTCGGTGGGGCCGTTGAAGAAGTAGTTGAAACCGATGTCGTAGAGGGTCGCCGAAGAGGCGAAGGTGGAGATGTGCCCGCCCAGCGACGGGTCCTTGTGGTTGGCGCGCATCACCATGGCCAGTGCGTTCCAGCGTACCAGTGAGCGGATGCGTCGCTCCATGAACAGGTCGCCCGGCATACGGGCCTCGTGGCCCACCGGGATGGTGTTGCGGTAGGGCGTGGTGATGGCGTAGGGCAATTGCGTGCCGGTTCGGCTGGCCAGCTCGCCGAGGCGAGTCATCAGGTAGTGGGCGCGCTCTTCGCCTTCTTTTTCCAGTACGGATTCCAGCGCGTCCAGCCATTCCTGGGTTTCGACGGGGTCGATATCGTGCATGGTCAGAGATCCTGGTTACGGGGTCGGCTCTACGCAATGCCGGCTCCGGGCCAGGTACTCATTCGATTTGGCGCAGTGGGCGGCAACCCTCGTGAGGCCACCGCGCTGCCGCCGGCACGCGCGTGTGGCTATAGAGCTTAGACAGCTCTGACGCAGGCGCCTGCCCGGCTCGTCGTGTCAGGACGTCGCAGTGGGCTCCATCAGGGTTTGCCGCGCACCGAGTCGCGTCTCAGGTCATCGCCGCGGCTCCACTGCGCCGCCACCAGCCGGTCACGACCGGACTGCTTGGCCTGGTAGAGCAGACGGTCGACCGCCGCGACGAAGTCCAGCGGGCGGTCGCTGGCGGCCGGCACGGCGGTGCCGACACCCAGGCTGATGGTCAGCCGCTCGGAGATGGCTGACTTCGCGTGGGCGACCTGCTGCTCGCGCAGTACGCCGCGGCAGCGTTCGGCGATCTGACGGGCGGCCTCGCTGTCCGTCTCCGGCAGCACCAACACGAACTCCTCGCCGCCGAAACGTGCGATGAAGTCCCGTGGGCGGTGCAGGGCGCCGGCCAGGGCCTTGCCCACGGTGCGCAGGCAGTCGTCGCCCTGGATGTGCCCGTAGTGATCGTTGAACTGCTTGAAGTAGTCGATATCCAGCAGCACCAGTGACAGCGGCTGGCCGCTGCGCTGGGCACTGCCCCATTCGGTATCCAGCACCGAATCGAACATGCGCCGGTTGGCCACGCCGGTCAGGCCGTCCTTGTAGGAGTACTCCTCCAGTTGGCGTTGCAGCAGGATCAGTTGCTCCTCCGCGCGCTTGCGCTCGCTGATGTCGAACATGAAGCCCACCAGCGACTCCACCTCGCCGTTGTCGTCACGCACCACATGCACCACATCGCGAATCCACACGTAGTCGCCGGAAGAGGTGAGGGCGCGGTAGTCGGCCTCATGGTCGGTGCCTTCGCGGGACTGCGTCACGCAGAAGTCCACCACGCGCTCACGGTCTTCCGGGTGCATGCGTTCAGCCCAGTCGTTGGCGCTAGCCCAACTGGCCTGGCTCCAGCCCAGCAGCGCTTCGATCTGCGGGCCGATGTAGGCGAAGGTCATGGTTTTCCAGTCGATCTTCCACGGAATGGCGCGGGTGGATTCGAGCAGGGTCTGGTAGACGGGATTTTCCGGGGAGGCGTCGTACGGCATGGCGGCGTTCCACTAATGGCACTGTGCCGTGTTTCTACCACGAAAGCGATGAAGCCAAACCGACCGATTGCGCCACACCGCCTCACGGAAAGCGGCGCGGTGACAAACGGTCGTACTTCACAGATACGGATTCTTCAGTAATTCATAACGGGATCTTCACGAATCCGGGGATAGGGTTTGCATGCCCGCCATCTGACAACCCCGCAGTGCGATGGACATCCCAGGGATGGGTCGGGCCTCTCTCCTTTCCAGGAGGGAAACGGATAGCGGACCTCATTCCTGTAGTACGGCCGGACCTATGCCCATCCCGAAGTTCCTCCATTCACTGTCCCGCGGCTGGCTGTCGTTGCTGGCGATCGTGCCTGTCATCGCCCTGCTGAGTGGCTTCCTGCCGCTGGACTTCTCGCGGCCCACGCCTTTGGTGGGAGACGCCCAGCGCCAGGCGGAGCTGCGCGCACACTGGCAGCGGGGCGACCTGATCGTGCTGGTGCGCCATGCCGAGCGTTGCGACCGCTCCAGCGCGCCCTGCATGGGCAACGTCGATGGCATCACCGTGCGGGGAGGCGAGAACGCCCGTGAAATCGGCCAGGATTTCGCCGCGCTGGGCCTGGCCAACGCCGACATCCTCAGCAGCGAACAGATCCGCGCCGTGCAGACCGCCACCTCGATGTTCGGCCAGGCCCCGCAAGAGCAGGAGTGGTTGTACAACTGCGAAGGCTCGATGCTCAGCCGGGCCCTTCAGCACAAGGTTGCGCACCGCAACCTGATCCTGGTGACCCACAGCGAATGCATCGAGGACCTCGAACATTCGGTGAGCGTGAAAGACCCGGCGACACCTGACTACACGTCGACGCTCTTCGTGCTCAGTGAGCAGGACCAGCCGCCGCGTCTGCTCGGCTACCTCGACGCGGACCAGTGGCCGCTGAACGTCAGCGAGCGCTGATCTGACTGGGTGTGGCGCCCAGGCGGTAGCGCTGCAACTCCTGCGGAGTCAGCACGCGCATGCGCTGCGGGTCGATGCCC
Source organism: Pseudomonas sp. (assembly GCF_002796985.1). Taxonomy (GTDB): domain Bacteria; phylum Pseudomonadota; class Gammaproteobacteria; order Pseudomonadales; family Pseudomonadaceae; genus Pseudomonas. The sequence continues at coordinate 1,392,437 of NZ_PEKX01000007.1, forward strand.
TGCATGGTGTCGGCCAGTTCCAGCGGGATGTCCATGTCGCGCAAGTAGGTGCGGGCGTTGTAGCTGCCCGCCGCCTGGGACGAATCCCCAGCGGGGTAGTACGGGCGATGCAGCCCGACGTAGCCGCGCACCGTGCGGTGCTTGCCGGCGGCCAGCAGGTAGACACAGGAGCCCTGGCAGACACTGTTGGTCGGCACCAGCGTCTCGAAGCCGGATTCGCGCAGCAGGCGGCCCATCTTGATCGACTCCGCCGCGCTGCCACCGATGCTGTCCAGCAACGCCACCTTGCGCGCGAACTTGCCGGGGTTGGCCAGCAGCCCCTTGAACAGACGCTCGTAGTCGCCTGGAGCAATGTCCTCGCTGATGCGGACCGCCAGCACCTCGCCAACCTTGGAATGCTGCACCGGCTTCACCTCGACTTGGGCGAAGGCCTGGCTGGAGCCCATCGCAGTGGTGAAAAGCGCAGTGGCGCAGAGTAGGGCGGCGCGAAGCATTGAGGCTGAATCCTGAGCGAGCGTTGTAGGAAGGCGCTGAAGATACCTTGATCCGCGCCGTCCGTCAGCCCGTCAGCCGGCCTTCAGGCAGGTACGCAACAGGCGGCGCACCGACTTGTTCACGCGGCGACGCTCCAGCTCTTCGGGGGCGAACCAGCGGCAGTCGGCAATTTCGTTCTGCGGGGTGGGCTGTTGCGCCGGGTCGACCGGCGTCTCGAATACGTAGTGCAGCGTCTGGTACAGCTCCAGCGGCGCCACGTAGTTCATCTGCTCGATGGCCAGCCCGGTTTCCTCGATCAGCTCGCGAATGGCGGCCTGGCCGGGGCGTTCGTCGGCCTCGATGCGGCCGCCGGGAAGGTTCCACTTCGACTTGGACTTGCGCACGAAGAGGATCTTGTCGTCGAGGCGGCAGATAACGGTCGCGCGTTCCTTCAGCGACTTACCCATGGCGACACCTCCGCGACAAAACAGTTACCTTGGCAAGCATAGACAACTACCGGAAAACTCAAGTTGGATGAAGTGGTTACGAACACAATGTCGACAAATGGTAAGGATTTGTTGTCGGACGTGTCTGTAAGGGGAATCCCAATTCACTGATTCAGATTTCCGACTCACTGGTATCTGGATCGGCCAGGCCGCTTTTCTGACGTGCGATCTTTCTGCTGCACCTGCGGGATACCTGGTTGGAGGGTTCAGGACATGTCGCTTTTCTCGAACTCCTCGCTGAGAAAATCCAACAAGGTTCGTACCGATGGCAGCAGGCCGCGTCGCGAGGGAAATACTGCGTGGACCACGCCGGTCCGCGGTGCCCAGTCCGGCAGCAGGTTCACCAGTTGGCCGTTGTTCAGGTCATCGCACACCACCACGGCGGGTATGTGCACCGCGCCAGCGCCCGCAAGCGCCGCCTGACGCAGGGCAACCAGATCGTCGGTGACCATTCGCGGCCGATGGCGCACCTGCGCACTCGCGCCCTTGGGGCCGTCCAGTTGCCAGAGATACTCGCGCTGTACGGCGCCCCAGTGCAGCGTCGGCAGCGCTGCCACATCCGCGGGCGTCGGCCGTGTCGGCAGGCGCTCGCGTAGCGCCGGGGTCCCCACCACCCTTTGGCGGCTTTCGCCCAGCACCTTCATCACCAGGTCGCTGCTTTCCAGCGGCGGAAAGCGTACCCGCAGGGCGATATCGATACCTTCCTGGATCAGGTCCACCTGGCGGTTGGTGCTCTGCACATGCAGCTCCACCAGCGGGTACTGCACCATGAAGCGCGCCAGCATCGGGCCGACCCAGAAGTTCAGCAGCGCCGTAGGGCAACTCAGGTTCACTACCCCGCGCGGCTCCGAGCGGTGCTGCTCGATGGCCTCGGTGGCGGCCGCCGCTTCCACCAGCATCGCCACGCAGTGCCGGTAGAACACCTGGCCGATCTCGGTCACCGAGAAATGCCGCGTCGAACGCTGGATCAGGCGTACACCCAGGCGTTCCTCCAGCGCGGCGATGCGCCGGCTGAGTTTCGACTTCGGCTGGTCCAGGGCGCGGCCGGCCGGGGTGAAGCCGCCGTGCTCCACCACCTGGGCGAAGTAGTAGAGGTCGTTGAGATCGTCCATTTCGGTGTTCCTCATGTGGAACACTGATAGTAGTTTTTGCCGTCTACCGCCGCAATTGTTGCGCCCGTATCTTTGCCTCCATGCACTACAGGAGGCACCCCATGAAACAGATTCTTGGCATTTACAGCGCCGCCCGGCCGCACTGGGTTGGCGACGGTTTTCCGGTTCGCACACTGTTTTCCTACGACAGCCTGGGCGAGCACCTCAGCCCCTTCCTGCTGCTCGATCACGCCGGCCCCCACGCCTTCGGCCCCAGCACGGCGCGCCGTGGTGTCGGCCAGCATCCGCACCGAGGGTTCGAGACCGTGACCCTGGTCTACGAAGGTGAACTGGAGCACCGCGACTCCAGCGGCGGTGGTGGCCGCATCGGCCCCGGCGACGTGCAGTGGATGACCGCGGGTGACGGCATCCTCCACGAGGAATACCACTCGCCGGACTTCGCCCGCGATGGCGGCAACCTGCACATGGCCCAGCTCTGGGTGAACCTGCCGGCACGCCACAAGCGCACCGCGCCGGCCTACCAGACGCTGCTGGCCGGCGACATACCGCGCATCGACCTGGCCGATGGCGCCGGCAGCCTGCGGGTGATCGCCGGTGACTACGCCGGCCATGCCGGCCCGGCCCACACCTTCAGCCCGCTGGATGTCTGGGACCTGCGCCTGCAACCGGGCCACCCGCTGGAACTGGCCGTCAAGGCCGGGCGCAACACCGCCCTGGTGGTGCTGCGCGGCAATGTCCGGCTGGGCAGTGGTGAAGCGCTGCGCGAAGGCCAGTTGGCGCTGTTCGACCGGCGCGGCGACAGCCTGCTGCTCGAAGCCGAGAGCGACGCCCTGGTGCTGCTGCTCAGCGGCGAGCCGCTGAACGAGCCCATCGTTGGCTACGGCCCCTTCGTGATGAACAGCGAAAGCGAAATCCGGCAGGCCATCGACGACGTTCAGCACGGACGTTTCGGACAGATGACCCGCTGATCTCACACCCCGGACTCAGGCGTCGCCTGGGCTGGATGAACACCTGCGCAGGGAGCGCGGGTCACGCGGGCTGGATGCCCTCCCAGGAGAACTCGACATGAGCAACTTTTCTCAGATTGCCAACTTCAACGGCCAGCGTCCGGTGATCGACCCCGACGACACCGCCATGCTGCTCATCGACCACCAGAGTGGCCTGTTCCAGACGGTCAAGGACATGCCCATGACCGAGCTGCGCAACAACGCCATCACCCTGGCCAGGATCGCCACCCTGGCGAAGATCCCGGTGATCACCACCGCCTCGGTGCCACAGGGCCCCAACGGCCCGCTGATCCCCGAGATCCATGAGGCGGCGCCACACGCGACATACGTGGCGCGTAAAGGCGAGATCAACGCCTGGGACAACCCCGAATTCGTAGCTGCCGTGCAAGCCACCGGCAAGAAGACCCTGGTCATTGCCGGCACCATCACCAGCGTGTGCATGGCCTTCCCGGCGATTGCCGCGGTCAACGCCGGCTACCGGGTATTCGCCGTGATCGATGCTTCCGGCACCTATTCCAAAGCCGCGCAGGAAATCACCCTGGCCCGCGTCGTCCAGGCCGGCGTGGTGCCCATGGACACCGCCGCCGTGGCTTCGGAAATCCAGCGCACCTGGAACCGCCCCGACGCCGCGCAGTGGGCCGAAGCCTACAGCCTGATCTTCCCGCACTATCGCCTGCTGATCGAAAGCTACACCAAGGCCCAGCAGGTGGTGACCGAGCACGAAGTGCTGGACTCCCAGCGCTGAGTCCGCTTGCCCGGCTCCGGCCGGGCTTTCCCTGCAATAACGACCTGCCATGAGCAAGCCCTACGCCTGTCTCGACAAGACCCGGACCGCCGCAGGGGAGTTGCCTGCGGCGGCTCGGCGATTCATTTCGGATAGCGATAGTGGCGCACGCCCGGCGTAATGCCCTGCTTGCCGAGCGACCACTGCGGCACGCCATGCCGCGCCTCCTGTAACAACTGGAAGAAGCGGATCAGAAAGCCTGCCTCGAAGCAGGCGCGCTTCTTGCCCGCCGGGAAGCGCAGGCGCGCGTTGAACAATGCATTCCATGGCGCGGCCTGGTTGTCCGGAGCCAGGCTGTTCTGCGCCTCGAGCATGCCGATGCGCAGCAGGTCGAGATGGTAGGCCTGTGTCGGTGTCAGGGGGATACGCCGGCAGTAGGGCGTTGCGGGGATTTCCCGAATGTTGCTCAGTACCTGCAAGTGAGCCAGCCAGAAGCCGCTCTCGAGGTGGTCCTGCACGCTGGCGAGCAGTGCCAGGAGATGAGGGTCGCGGTATTGCCGCAGGAGCGGGCGCATCGAGTCGATGGCCTGCATGGCGGCGCTGTAATGGGTCGTGGCCGAATCGGTGGCGGCGCTCATCGGTCTGCGGGCCCCGCTTTGTAGCCGGGGCGCTCCAGGGCCAGCTCATAGAGTTGGCGGGCTTCGCTGGCCAGTGGGGCGAGGGCGGAGGCGAAGCGGGAGGTGGCGTGCAGGAGGCCACGATCGTTGTCGTCTTCCATCAGTCGCAGGAGGTCTTCGACTGCCGTCAGGCGGCGCAGGGCCGCTTCACGCAGGTGTGCGGCGGGGGCCAGGGCGTTGATGAAGAGGACTTCCTCGCCGAACTGGCCGGTGAGGGGGACGGGGAGGAATTCACGCATGGGGTACCTCCGGGGAGGTGTGGCGCGGGGTGTGGTGGTGCGCGGGGGAGAAAGGGGGATAGTTCATGTCAGCCACTACTTGGTCTAAGGATCAAGAAGCCGCCAATCAACCTTCCTACGGGGAGAGAGGCGGACCGTGCAAGGGTAGGAATGCCGGGACCAAGGGACCGGTAGGCCGAAGCCTCCCTGCACGGCCGCCATAGACGCACGAATGTGTAAGGCGGATTTCGCCCGCATCGTGACTACAGAGTTGCCGTACCTTGATCCTTAAATCCCGGGTTCCTACGCCCGACCGCGATAACGCTGCGGCGGAACAAGGCTAGGGACGGCGCTTGTAGGCCCGCAAGGCTAATGGGCCGTGGGACATTTCGGTTGATGGCTGCGATGCAACGGCAGGACATTGCCGACAGAATGAAACGGGTCTCATCCCTTTCCCCAATACGTAGGGCTGATCGCGCCTTGTACCTGTAGGAGCGAGCTTGCTCGCGAACCTTGCCCGACAGACGGGCGCTGCACATCGGTGTTTCCCGGTCAGAGCGGATTCCGCCCCGGTGCTGTCTACAAGTGCATCACCGACAGGGTCGGCTGCCACAGGATGTACACCGCAATTTCGCGATCTCGCCGGTCATCCCGGCTTCTGCCAAAGCCTGCCGGCATCCGCCGGGATTAGCATCCGCGCCCTTCATTACAACCCTGTGTGCGAGGAGTGTGCCTGCCAATGTCCGGTTCCGAATTCCAATGGCTAGCCGTCATCTTCGGCATGCTGACCGGCCTGGGTGTCACGCGGCTGCTGACCGCCGTGGCGGCGACCCTGCGCTCGCGCGCGACCTCAAGGAGTTAGTCCGCGAATGGACTTATCCCGATGCACCAGGAAGTGTTCGAGTCCCATGGGCATTGGGCGCTGATCTTCCTGAGTGTTTACTTCCTGGAAGACTTCCTGAAATCGATCGAGTACTGGGGCGACCATTTCCTGAACGGGTGGGGGCTGATGATGCTGGGGCGTCATCGTGCTGCCGGTCATCGCGTTTCTCAGTCGACGGCGCGTCAACTTCTGTATCGCGGTTCTCTTCCTCGTCCTCCACGTGATCTCGATCTTCGTCGACTTTCGGGGCTTGCAGTCCGTCTGAAGCGGCTGCACGAGGCCCGCCGCTTGCACTCTGCCCGCCTCAGAGAATCGAGAAGTTGTAGCTGGCGATCAGTCGTACCTCATCCACATCCCGCGCCGACTGTTCGTAGTTGGTGCGGTAGGTGGCGTTACGCAGGCGCAGGCTGAGGTCCTTGAAGGTGCCGGCCTGGATCACGTACTTGAACTCCACGTCGCGCTCCCACTCCTTGCCCTCGTCGCCATTGGCCAGGGCGATGTGGTCGCCGTTGACGTAGCGGGTCATGAAGCTCAGGCCGGGCACGCCGACGCTGCGCAGGTCGAAGTCGTAGCGCAGTTGCCAGGAGCGCTCCTGGGCGTTGGCGAAGTCGTTCACCTGCACGTAGTTGGCCAGGTACGGGTTGCTGCCATCGAGGTAGGGCATGGAGCTGTCGCCGCTCATGCGCTGCCAGCCGGCGCTGAGGATGTGGCCGCCCTGGGCGTAGGACAGCAGCAGGCTCAGCGCGCGGTTGTCGATCTCGCCGGCGCGGGCCGAGCCGTCGTCGTCGCTATCGAACCAGCGCAGGTCGGCGGTGACCTTGCCGGCGCCCACCGCCTGCTTGCCGACGAGGCCGACGTAGCGCTGGCGGTAGACGTTTTCCAGCCCGCCCTGGGCGTATTGCAGCAGGAGTTGGTCGCTGACCTGGTAGTCGGCCTGGTAGGAATCGAAGCGGTTGCCGGTGGTGTCGCAGGCGTAGCGCTTGTTCTTGCAGTTCAGGCGCACGTCCTGGGCGTCGGTGGAGTCGCGCGCGGTGTAGCGTTCCAGGCGGGTGGCGGTGAGCTTGAGGTGGGCGATTTCCTCGCTGGTCAGTTGCGCGCCGTGGAACATGTTCGGCAGCAGGCGGCCGTCGTTGTACTTGAGCAGCGGCATGTCCGGCAGCAGGGCGCCGTATTTGAACTGCGTGTGCGAGACACGCAGCTTGCCGGTGACGCCGGCCTTGGCGTACTGGTCTTCGGAGTGGCGCGGGTCGTGGCCGCTGGAGGGCAGCAGGCCGCTGTTGCTGTCGGCGGGGCTGGAGTCGAGCTTGACGCCGAGCATGGCCAGGGCGTCGACGCCGAAACCGACGGTGCCTTCGGTGTAGCCCGACTGCACATTGAGGATGAAGCCCTGCGCGGTTTCCTCGCGCTTGGAAGCGCCCTGCGGGTTGGACGAGCTGCCGTCGCGGAAGTCGCGATTGAAGTAGAAGGTGCGCGATTCCAGGCGCGCGCTGCTGTCCTCCAGGAAGTCGGCGCTGGCCGGGGCGGCGATGCCTCCGAGCAGGGCGAGGGCGCTCAGGCGGGCGAGCGGGCTGGAGGAGAGGGGCGAGGGCATGGGGTGACTCCGGGGGCGCTAAAAAAGCGCGCGAAGGTGTCACAGATGGGCGGCCGGGTCTTTGCGACCATGGTCTAGATCGCGGGTTTTCGCCTGGGCGTATCCACCGGCGTTACCGTCGGACAATCGGCTGAAACCTTCGGCGCCGCCCCGCGTCCACTGTCATGCGATTCCCCGAACCGCTGGAGGTGAGCATGAAAGGCCATGGTGAAATCAGCGAGCGCCCGGGCGTTGCGCCCGAACGTTGGCCAACCCAGTCCGGCCCCGGTGACAAGCGCGGGCTGCCGGGCTACCCGCAGCGTCAGGGCCCACCGGGCGACTCGCGCCATGTGGATCCCGAGCTGGGTTTCGACCCGGATTCGCCGGACCTCGCCGACCCGCAGATCGACCCGCCGCACCCGCCCCATGTACCGCAGGATGGCCCGGACCCGCAGGGCCAGCGGCGCGTGCCGGGGGACAAGTATCCGCCGTATTCGGAGCACTAGAGCAACGGCCCCTCACCCTAACCCTGGCTGCGCGCCCCGCTCCGCAAGCGGGAGAGGGGACTGATCGGCGTGGGGGCACCTTCGCTTCAGCCGGCACCATTGCACCGTACGTGGCACGACCTTGTAGGAGCGAGCTTGCTCGCGAACAACCCACGATGCGGGGCCGGGTTCGCGAGCAAGCTCGCTCCTACGAAAAGTAGATCGGAGCGCCGCCAGCCTAGGCCGTGCGGATCAGCTACCCTGCGGCATTTCCCCCCGCGCCAGGCGCGCATTGATGTCGGCAATCACTGCCGGCAGCTCGGCGATGGTGTCGATCAGGTAGTGCGGGCGCGAGCCTTCGAACATCTGGCCGATGCGTTGGCGCTCCTGCTCCAGCTGGTGCGCCGGCAGCGCCTGGTACTGCTCGTAGGTCAGGCCCAGGGCGTTGCCCGAGCAGGTCAGCGCCACGGTCCACATACCGGCGCTGCGGCCTTCGAGGATGCCCGGCCAGGTGTCGTCGACCTTCACGCAGGCCGCCACGTCGTTGATGCCCAGGGCGATCACGTTGGCCAGCGCCTGTGCCGGGTGCGGGCGGCCGTTGGGCACTTCATCGGTCGCCACCACATGGTCGGCGACGTAGCCGTTGGTTTTGGCCAGGGCGACGACCTTCTCCATTACCACGGCCGGGTAGCCGGAGCAGGAGCCGATCTTCAGCCCGCCTTTGCGCAGGGTGGCGATGGCGTCCAGCGCGCCGGGAATCAGCGCCGAATGCTCGGCGATCTTCTCGATCTGCAGCGGCATGAAGCGCTCGTAGATGGCGGTGACGTCATCGTCGGTGGGCAGGTGGCCGAAAGCGGCGCGGTAGCGTTCGCCGATGGCCGGGATGTCGCACAGGGTGCGGATGTGGTCCCACTTGCCCATGCCCATCGGGCCACGGGCTTCTTCCAGACTGACCTGCACGCCGAACTCGGCGAAGGCCTCGACGAAGATCTGGGTCGGCGCGAAGGAGCCGAAGTCGACCACGGTGCCGGCCCAGTCGAGGATGGCGGCTTGCAGTTGCTGGGGTTGCTGGTAATGCATGGCGATACTCCAGTGAGGATAAATTCAGGCTGAGTGCGGCCCGCCCGGCGACATGGCGGGCTCGCGGGTTCAAGGGGTGTTCGCGGTGAAGATCAGGCCGTGGTGTCGAACAGCTCGGCGATGATCGGCCGCTTGCGGCGGATGCCCAGGCAGCACAGGTAGTAGCTGATGTGGAACGGGTCCTCGGCGAAGGCGATGGAGCGCGTGCCCGGCCGGTCGGCGTACTCCACCGCCGAGACGAAGCCCACGCCGATGCCGTGCACCACCGCATGCACGATCGCCTCGCGGCTGTTCAGCTGCATCGCGCAGTCCAGCTCCACGCCGTGCTGGCGACAGCCTTCCTCCACCAGCTGGCGGGTGCGCGAGGCCGGCTCGCGCAGTACCACGCGCTCCTTCGCGATCTCCTGCACGCTGACCGATTCCTGCTCTGCCCAGGGGTGGTCGTCGCGTACTACCGCGAGGATCGGGCAGGTGCGGTAGAGCTGCGTGCTGAGGCGCTGGTCGAACTCGGAGAGGGCGAGGATCGCCACGTCGATGTCGAAGTTGTACAGCCGCTCCAGGGTGCCGGCCTCGCTGGTGAAGGAGGTCTCCAGCTCGATGTCCGGGTAACGCTGCATCAGCGAATAGGTCAGGCTCATGGCGATCGGCGGCGACACAGCGCCGAGGCGCAGCATGCCCTGCTTGCGCTGCTGGAAGCTCTGCAGCAGTTGCAAGGCTTCGTCCTCCTGGCCGAACAGGCCCTGGGTGATCGCGTAGAGCTGCTGCCCGGCCGGGCTCAGCTCGATGAAGCGGCCGCGACGGTGGAACAGCTCCACCGAAAAGCGCTTCTCCAGCCCGCTGACCTGCTCGCTGATGGTCGGCTGGCCGACGCTCAGCAGCGCCGCGGCCTGGGTGAAGCTGCCGGTGCGGGCCACCGCGTGAAAGGAGCGCAACCACTTGTGGTACTGGTACATGGCTTCTCTTTATCTGGCGGGTGTCTGGCACGAGGGCTTGCCGCATGGCCGTGCCCTCAGCGCCGGACGAACAGGGCGACCACTGCGCTGCACACGCAGGCCGTGGTGACCACGATGAAGATCAGTGAAGTATTGCCGGTCGTGTCGAGCATGCGACCGATCAGGGGTTCGGCCAGACCCGCAAAGAGGTAGGAGGAGAAGTTCATGATCCCGGTGGCGGTGCCGGCGCGGCGCGCGCCGACCAGGTCCGGGCAGAGCGCCCAGAAGCTCGACGCCGGGCCGTAGACGAAGAAGCCGCAGAGGAACAGCGCGAGCAGGCCGACGCCGCTGTGCGCCGGCAGGCTCCACATCCACAGGCTGGTGAGGGCGCCCAGCACCATGTAGAGCACGATAGCGCGGTAGCGCTTGCTGCCGAACAGGCGATCGGACACCCAGCCGTTGCTCAGTGCGCCCACGGCCATGCCGACGGGCAGGGCGATGGTGATCCACTTCGGGTCGATGAAGCTCTGGCCCTTCTGCCAGTCGGCACCGAGGAAGTGCACCGGCACCCAGACGATCAACCCGTAGCGCGCGGCGTTCTGGAAGCCCAGCGACAGCGCAGCGACCAGCAGGCGCGGGTTTTTCAGCACGGCGAGGTAGCGTTGCGTCGAGGTCTCTTCCTCGCCGTGGGCAGCTTCGCTGGCGCGGTCCTCGGCATTCGCCACGCCGGTGTCGGTCAGCGGCTCGAAGCCCAGGTCCTGCGGGCGTTCGCGGGCGACCAGGTAGAACACGATGCCACCGGCCAGCATCAGTAGTACCGGCAGGCGGAAGATCCAGCGCCACTCCAGGTGCAACACGTCGATGACCACCACCGAGGTGACGTAGGACAGCACCGAGGCGCAGCCGGCGGCGAACACATAGAAGCCGTAGACCCTGCCGCGCTCGGCGGCGCTCCACCAGTTCGACAGCAGGCGGCTGCCCGGCGCCCAGCCCAGGGCCTGGAAGTAGCCGTTGATGCCCCAGGGCAGGATCAGGCTGCCGAAGCCGCCGGCGAAGCTGGTGACCCAGTTGGCCGCGCAGGACAGCGCCGCGCCGATGCTCATGATGCGCCGGCCGCCGAACTTGTCGGCGAGGTTGCCGTTGATCGCCTGGCCGATGGCGTACATCCACAGCATGGCACTGGAGGCCCAGCCGAGGGTTTCCTTGCTCAGGCCGAACTCGGCCTGGATGCCGGGGATGGCGAAGCCGAAAGTCTGGCGGCCGGTGTAGAAGAACAGGTAGCAGAACATGGCCGCCAGCAGCATGCGCCACTGGGCGAGGCGAAACGGGGTGACGGCGGAGACAGGCCCAGACAGGGTTTGTGCACGGTTCATGGTGGTTTTCCTTCTTGTTCGCTCGCGCCGGAGCAAGGCTCGGCGTGTCGGCACTCTTGTTGGTGCAACAGGAAAAGGCGGCCGCCGGGGCCGCCCGGTGAGGGACGGCCTCAGGCGGCTTGCGAGCCGATGAAATTGCGGCCGCGGGCACCCTGCATGGCGAAGTCGATCATCGCTTCGGCTTCGGTGGCAGTCACGCCGTAGTCGCCGAACTCGGTCTTGACCCCGAGGCGATGGAGGAATTCACACAGGCGCTTCTGCGCGCCGGCAAGGTCATTGCCGAAGACGCGCTGCAGAATGCGGTCGCGGTCGGCATCGCGGCCCCAGGCCAGGCCCAGCACCAGTGGCAGGGTGAAGGAGCAGGCGATGCCGTGGGGCAGGCCGTGGCGCAGGGTCATCTCGTAGGAGATGGAGTGCGCCAGCGCGGTCTTGGTGTTGGAGAAGGCCATGCCGGCCTTCAGCGCGGCCAGCGCCATGCGCGAGCGCAGTTCGCGGTTGCCCAGGTCCTGCTGCAGGCGCGGCAGGCAGTCGAGGATGTCCTCGATGGCGGACACGGCGAAGGTGTCGGAGATCGGGTTGGCGTTGTGGTTCCAGATCGACTCCAGCGCGTGGGACAGCGCGTCCAGCCCGGTGGAAACCGTCACCCCGGCGGGCACGCTGAGCATCAGGTCCGGGTCGATCAGCGCGACCTTGGGCCAGGTGCAGTCCAGGTGCAGGGAATACTTTTTCTGCCGCTGGGCGTCCCAAATGGTCGCCCAGGGCGTGACCTCGCTGCCGGTGCCGGCGGTGGTCGGCGCGGCAATGAGTGTTTTGTGCCGCGCCGGGGCGAAGGGTTTGCCGGTGGCCAGCAGGTCGAGCAGTTCGTCGAACTGCCCGGACGCGGTGCCGACGAGCAGCGCCTTGGCGGTGTCGATGGCGCTGCCGCCGCCGAGGGCGAAGACGGTGCTGCAATCGGCTGCGTCACGCCAGAAACGCTCGTGCACATCGCGCAGCCAGGCCACGTCGGGGTTGGGTTGCACGTCGTCGATGACGTAGGCGAGGCGCTCGCCGAGCAGGCTGCGGACGCGGTCGATCAGCCCCAGTTGCGCGGCTTCGGGGAAGGTCACCAGGGCGACCTTGCCTTCGCAGAGGTCGGCGATGCGGTCCAGGCTGCCGCCGCCGAAAACGGTGGCGACCGGATTATGGAATCGGGCAGGCATGGGCAGTTCCTTATTGTTGTTTGAACGTGCGGCCATGCTCGGTGCCTCTTCGGTTTCGTTCCAATCGATTGATCGCAGGTGGGCATCGGCCTGACCGATAACAGCGGGGGCGGGCATCTTCGGAAAACTCCAGGCGTGCGCCTGCCCGGCGCGCGCCCGGAAGACGCACGCGGCAGGAGGTTGTGGCGGAAGTGAGAAGGGGCTGATCTGAAACCGATAGCGGGTGCGGTCAGTGCCGCCCCTTCCCCTGGATGGCGTGGCGCAGGCGGTTGGAGAGCAGGTCGGCGAGCACCACCATGACGGTGATGACGACGATGCAGGTGGCGGTCTCCTGGTACTTGAACAGCTTCAGGCTGCTGACCAGCTCGAAGCCCAGGCCGCCGGCGCCGACCATGCCCAGCACCGTGGCCGAGCGCAGGTTGACCTCGAAGCGGTAGAGCACCACGGCGATCCACGCGGTAATTACCTGCGGCAGCACACCGAAGGCGATCACCTGCAAGGGCCGCGCGCCGGTGGCTTGCAGTGCCTCGATGGGGCCCTGGTCGATCTCCTCGATGCTCTCGGCGAAGAACTTGCCGAGCATGCCCACGCCGTGCAGCGCCAGGGCCAGCACGCCGGGGAAGGGCCCCAGGCCCACGGCGGAAACGAACACCAGGGCGAGGATCAGCTCGTTGATGCTGCGGATGACGTTGAGCAACTGACGCGTGGCGAGGTACAGCCAGCGGTTGCCGTGCAGGTTGCGCGCGGCGAGGAAGCCCAGCGGAACGGCGAACACGATGCCCAGCAGGGTGCCCCAGAGGGCAATCTGCAGGGTCTCCAGCGCCGGGCGCCAGAGGCTCGGCAGGATGCTCAGGTCCGGCGGCAGCGAGCGGCTGAGGAAGTCGCCGATCTGCGGCAGGCCGCTGGCCAGTTCGCTCCAGCTCAGTTGCGCGCCCTCGGCGCTCCAGTGCAGCAGGTAGAGCACCGCCAGCACGGCGGCGCCGGTGGTCAGCCAGCCGCGTTTGGTGTGCGGCGTTTCGACCATCCAGTGGTGGCGGCGCAGGTTCATGCTCCGGCTCCTGTTTCGCTGGCGTAGACCGAGCGGGCGGCCGTCTGGTAGGCGGTTGCCTCGCTGCTCGGGCGTTGCTGGTAAATCCGTCGTAGTGCGGAGTCATCCAGTTGCTCCGCACTGCCGTCGAAGACCACGCAGCCGTTGGCCAGGCCGACGATGCGATCGCCAAACTCTCGCGCCAGGTCCACCTGGTGCAGGTTGCACACCACGGTGATGCCCAGGGTGCGGGTGGCCTCGCGCAGGTAGTGCATGACCAGTTGCGCGGTCTTCGGGTCGAGGCTCGCCACCGGCTCGTCGGCGAGGATCACCTGCGGCCGCTGGGCCAGCGCACGGGCGATGCCCACACGCTGCATCTGCCCGCCGGAGAGCGAATCGGTGCGGGCTTCGGCCTTGTGTTCCAGCTCCACGCGGCGCAGGCATTCGCGGGCCAGCGCGACGTCCTCGCGGCTGAACAATTGCAGCACCGAGGCGAGGGTACCGACGCAGCCCAGCCGCCCGGTGAGCACGTTCTTCAGCACCGACAGGCGCGGCACCACGTTGTGGTGCTGGAAGATCATCGCCACCCGGCGCCGCAGCTCGCGGGTATCGCGCGCCTGCATGGCATCGACGGCGGCCACCTGCAATTCGCCGCCGTCGGCCTGGGCCAGGCGGTTCATGCAGCGCAGCAGGGTGGACTTGCCGGCGCCGGACTGACCGAGGATCACCACGAACTCGCCGGCCTCGATGCGCAGGTCGATCCCGCGCAGCACCGGGTTGTCGCCGTAGCCTTTGGTCAGTTGGGCGACACGGATCATTTCAGGCTCCGCAGGTCGAGGTCGAGCACCTTGGCGGTGTCGCGCACGACGTTGTAGGCGGCGTCGTTGGTGGGCTGGAAGCCATTGAGCATGCCCTGGTCGCCCCACGGTACGTCCTTGATCGAGGCGAACGCGGCAAGCAGTTTCTGCTGCAATTCCGGGTCGAGGTTCTTGCGCCAGACCATGGGCGATTCGGGAATGTCGTCGGATTTCCAGACGACCTGGAAGTCGTCCTGCTGCACCTGGCCCGCGCTGATGGCGCCGGCGAGGATGCGGTCGGCCACGGCGGCGGCGTCCACCTTGCGGTTCTCCACGGCGAGGATGCTGGCGTCGTGGGAGCCGGAGAAGATCACCCCCGAGAACAGCGCCTTCGGGTCATGCCCGGATTGCTCCAGGCCCGCCTTGGGGAACAGGTGCCCGGAGGCCGAGCTGGGGTCGACGAAGGCGAAGGTATGGCCCTTGAGGTCGTCCAGGCTGCGGATGCCGCTGTCCTTCCGGGCGATGATCAGGCTGTGGTAGGCGCTGGTGCCGGTCTTCTTGGTCACCGCCACGGCGAAGGCGTCGGCACCGGCGACCTTGTTCGCCAGCACGTAGGAGAATGGGCCGAGGTAGGCGACGTCCAGCTTGCCGGCGCGCAGCGCTTCGATCACGCCGTTGTAGTCGGTGGCGACGAAGGGCTTCACCGGCATGCCCAGGCGCTGCTGCAACTGGTCGAGCACCAGCTGGCTGCTCTTGATCATGGCCTGGGAATCCTCGGAGGGGATCAGGCCAATGGTGAGAGCGTCCTGCGCCTGGGCGGTCGGCAGCAGGGCAGCGGCGAAGGCGAGCGGCAGCACGGCGAAGCGGAACAGTCTGGTCAGCGAAGTCATGGCGTTACCCGGAGGTTGTGTTCGGTAGCGCCAAAGCTAGGGCTGTCATGTGACAGTCACGCCATCAAATCAATATGGGTTCGAGCACAAAACCATTGATAGGAGCTATGGATGTCGACCGCCCGCCTGCGTACTTTCCTCGCCGTGGCCCGCCACGCCAGCTTCAGCGCGGGGGCACGGGCCATCGGCCTCAGCCAACCGACGGCGACCACGCAGATCCAGGGCCTGGAGCGGGAGTTCAACGTCGAGCTGTTCCATCGCCGTGGCCGGCGCATCGAGCTGACCGCCGTGGGCCGCGCGCTGCTGCCCATCGCCCAGCAGATGTCGATGCTCGAAGCCGAGGCGAGCAACCTGCTGCGCGATTCCGGCCAGCTCAATCGCGGCCAACTGAAGGTCGGCGCAGTGGGGCCGTTCCATGTGATCGAGATGGTCGACCTGTACCGCCGCGACTACCCGCAGATCGACGTATCGATCCGCATTGGCAACTCTGCCTCGGTGCTGGCCGACCTGGAAAACTACGTCACCGACGTCGGCGTGCTAGCCGGGCTGCATGATGACCCGGCCTTCGTCGCGCAGCTGTACGCGCGGCACCCGGTGATCCTCTTCGCCCACGTCAACCACCCGTTCGCGCGCCACGATGAAGTTCGCCTGCAAGCCTTGCAGGGCCAGCCGCTGCTGCGCCGCGAGCAGGGCTCGACCACCCGCGTGGCGCTGGAGCGCGAGCTGGACAAGGCCGATGTCACGCCGCGCATCGCCATGGAGATCGGCAGCCGCGAGGCCCTGCGCGAGGCGGCGATTCGCGGCATCGGCATCGGCGTGGTGTCCGAGGCGGAGTACATCGCCGACCCGCGCCTGAAGGCCATCCGCATCAGCGGCGACCCGGTGTGCACCGAGACCTACCTGTACTACCTCGCCGAGCGCCGCAGCAGCCAGGTGATCGCCTCCTTCCTGCGCTCGCTCGCGCAATAGCACAGCAGCCGGTGCCGGCGACATGCGCGGATTGTTCAAGCGCAGCGGAGGGCGCCGCGGGAACACTGGCGGCTCCCACTGCACTGGAGCTGCCCCATGCGATACCTCTACGCCCCTGCGTTCTTCTTCGGTTTCATCGGCCTGGCCCTGACCCTGGTCGGTGCAGGCGTATCGCTGCTCTGCCTGCCGGCGCTGTTGCCGCTGGCGATCCTGCTGGCCTTCCTCGCCGAGCGGCTCTGGCCCTATCGCGCGGGCTGGAACGAGAGCCACGGCGACGGCGCCCGTGACCTGCTCCACGCGCTGGTCAACGAGACGCTGAACGGCCTGGGCATTGCTGCGATCCCGTTGATGGCCCTGTGGCTGCCGCATGTCGGGCTGTGGCCAAACGATTGGACGCTGGCGTTGCAACTGCTGGCAGCGCTGTTGATCGCCGACTTCGGCATCACCCTGGTCCACTACGCCAGTCATCGTTCGCAGTTGCTCTGGCGGTTGCACGCGGTACACCACAGCGTCACGCGCATGTACGGTTTCAACGGGCTGATGAAGCACCCGCTGCATCAGATGCTGGAAGCACTGGGCGGCACGCTGCCACTGCTGGTGCTGGGGATTCCGGTGGAGGTTGCCGCGCTGCTGGCGTTCGCCATTGCCATCCAGTTGCTGTTGCAGCACAGCAACGTGGACATGCGCATCGGCGCACTGCGCCACCTGTTTGCCTGGGCGCCGCTGCATCGCTTGCATCACCTGAAATACGGCACGGCGGGGGATGTGAACTTCGCGCTGTTCTTCAGCTTCTGGGATCGCCTGCTGGGCACCGCGCTGTACCTGCCGGACTACGCGCTGGCGGAGGATGACCTGGGCATCGGCGACCGCCCGGACTACCCGGTGGCGTACTTCGCGCAACTGGCCGAGCCGTTTCGCCGTGTTGATGTGGCGCACCCGCCGGCGCCGCTGCCGGCGGGGCTGCGGCGTGCGGGAGTCGGCGCGCGCTGATGCGAGCAAGGCCTGTTCCTGCAGGCCAGCACAAAGCCAGATGCAGACTGTAGGAGCGGGCTTGCTCGCGAACGTATTGCTCCCGGAGCATTCGGTGTGAAGCGGATTCGCGAGCAAGCTCGCTCCTACGAAAAGCCCCCACGACTTGCCGATCGCTGAGGTCCAACCTCACCTTCGGAGCGCGCTTTGTCTGCGATATTCAGCTCAGCACGCGAAACTTCAGGCGGCGCAACGTCAGATCAGCACGAATCCCGAACTGACTACGCACACTCCGTGAGAAGTGCGCGGAATCTGCGAAGCCCGCGGCGATGGCGGCGCTGGTCAGGCTGCTCCCGGTCATGGCCAGCCGCAGCGCCTGGCGCAGCCGTTGCCAGAGCACCAGCCGGCGCACCGACAGGCCCAGTGTGCCGCTGAACAGCCGCTCCAGTTGGCTCAGCGAGAGCGAGGCTGCCTCGGCCAGCGCCTGGGCGGGCAGGGCACCGTCGTCCAGCGCGCGGATGCGTTGCAGGGCTTTTTCCAGGCGCGGGTCGAGCTCACGGCGCGGCAGCGCGCATAAGCCTGCCGCGAGCTTTTGCAGGTCCGCTCCGGCTTGCCGGCAGAGCCGTTGCAGGTCACCCAGTTCGAACGCCAGCGGCTCGGCGAACAGGGTGATGACACGCTGGTCACTGTCGAGGATCGCGTGGCGCTGGTTGGAGCCGATCACCAGCAGCGATGCCTGCTGCGGCTGGCCGTCGATCAGCGCCTTCACTTCACCCTCGCAGGCCATCAGCAACTGGTGTGCGTAGTGCGCATGGGAGCGCGCATGGCCGGTGGTGCCGGCGACCAGGCAAAAGTCCGCGCCGAGCCAGAGCTCGCCCTGCCAGGCCTGTTCAGTCGGCTGCATGGCGTGCCAGCCACTCTTCCCGGGTCAGTTCCCAGGTTTCCCTTGGCAGTACGCCGCTGACGAAGTGGCCTTCGTCGCGGCCCACCAGGCGCATGCCCTCGCGTTCGGAAATACGCCTCGAACCTTCGTTGGCAACGGCCTTGGGCACCTGCATCAGCGGCCGGCCCAGCGTCTGGAACCAGAAGCGGTTGACCGCTTCGCAGGCCTCGCTCATGTAGCCGCGACCCTGCCAGGCCGGCGCCAGCCAGAAGCCACGGTGCCCACCCGGTTGGTCGAAGAGCGAGATGTTGCCGATGGCGCCGTCCGGCTCGCTGGCGAGGCGGATCATCCAGTGCCATTCCTCACCACGGGCCATGGCCGGCAGCACCACGTCGCGCACGTAGACCAGCGCGCCGTCGGCGGGGTAGGGCCAGGGCACGCGGCGGTCGAGGTAGCGCACCACTTCCCAGCGCGGGAACAGGTGCTGGATCAGCGGCGCGTCGCTCAACTGCACGGGCGTGAGCAGCAGGCGTTCGGTAGGCAGAGTGGGCAGGCGATCCATGTCGAAGTCCTGTATTCGGATGATCAGTCTGCGGGTTTTCGCGCGCGCTTGGCCAGCCGGACAACCTGAGCGGGAAGAACAGCCGGGCGCGCCGACATGAGTTTTCTACACTCCCATTCCGGTCGGCGCATTCGCGTAGGCCCCGCTCAAGAGAGGTTGCCATGGCCCGCATTGTCAGAATCCACCAATACGGTGACGCCAGCGTCCTGAAACTGGAGGCGGTGGAGGTAGCCGCCCCAGCGGCGGACGAGGTGCAGATCGCGGTCAGAGCGTTCGGCCTGAACCGCGCCGAAGTGATGTTCCGCAACCACGCCTACCTGCAGGAAGCGGAGTTCCCCAGCCGCCTGGGCTATGAAGCCTCCGGTGTGGTGAGCGCGGTGGGCGGCGGCGTGAAGAACATCCAGGTCGGCGATGCGGTGAGCCTGATTCCGCCGCTGGATATCGCCCGCTGGGGTACCTACGGCGAAGTGGCCAACGTGCCGGCGTACCTGGTGGTGAGGCACCCGCAGAGCCTCAGCTTCGAGCAGGCCGCTGCGTCCTGGATGCAATACGTCACGGCCTGGGGCGCGCTGGTGGAGCAGGCGAAGCTGGCGAAGGGCGAGTTCGTGCTGGTCACCGCGGCGTCCAGCAGCGTGGGCCTGGCCGCCTCCCAGGTTGCGCGGATGGTCGGCGCCACGTCCATCGCCGTGACTCGCACCCAGGCCAAGAAACAGGCATTGCTGGAGGCCGGTGCTGATCATGTGATCGTCAGCGATGACGAGAGCATCGTCGAGAAGGTGATGGCGCTGACCGGCGGGCAGGGCGCCCGCGTGGTGTTCGATCCGATCGGCGGCCCCGGCGTCGAGGTACTGACCCAGGCCATGGCCCGTGGCGGCATTCTCCTCGAGTACGGCGCGCTGAGCCCGGAGCCGACGCCGTTCCCGCTGTTCACCGTGCTGGGCAAGAGCCTGACGCTCAAGGGCTACCTCTACGCCGAGATCGTTGCTGATCCGGCCGCGCTGGAGCGCGCCAAGGCGTTCATCGTCAAGGGCCTGGAGTCTGGCGCGCTGTACCCGGTGATCGCGCGGACCTTCCCGCTGGAGCAGATCCAGGACGCGCATCGCTTCCTCGAAGCCAACCAGCAGGTGGGCAAGATTGTCGTGACGGTCTGAGCCCGGATAGTCAGAAGCGGGCGCTCGGTTTTCGATGCCGAAGCGCCGGTTTTTGCGACTGGAGTGACGGTCCGGGAGCGGCGCTAAAACCCCGGCTTGGCAGGTCGTTCTCCGGGGGCGCGCTGCGCGTCGAGCTCACGACCGGGATTTGACCCGGTCTTGACGCGGGCTTGACGCGCTCCGCTGGAAGATCGCCCGATCTCTGACCTGTTGGACGATTCCCGTGGAAAAGAACTCCCCCCTGATCGCCATGCTGCTCCTGGCCGTGGCAATCCCGTTCAAGGCGCACTCGGACGAGCGCACCGTGCATGGCTGGGTCGAGGAAGCCGAGATTTATCCCGAAGCCGTGCCGGTGAAAGCCAAGCTCGATACCGGCGCGCTGACCTCGTCCATGGATGCGAAGGATGTCGAGTACTTCGAGAAGGGCTCGAAGAAGTGGGTGCGCTTCAAGGTGGTTGCGAAGAACAGCGACACGGGGCAGGAAACCTCCCAGACCTTCGAGCGGCCGCTGATTCGCAAGGTGAAGCTGCGCGGGGCTGGCGGCACTGATCACCGGCCCGTGGTGAAGATGCAGGTCTGCATTGGCCAGCAGTTGCTGGATGAGGAGTTTTCCCTGCGGGATCGGAAGAACATGATCTACCCGATCCTGTTCGGCCGTAAGACGCTGGATCGGATCGGCCCGGTCGACACCCGCCGCACCTTTACCCAGCAGCCCAAATGCCAGGGCGCTGGCTAGTCGGGAAGGTCAGCGCAGGATCACGCGCAGCAGGGCGACCAGCGCGGCGCCGAACAGCGGTGAGATCCAGATGCCGAAGGTCTCCAGGATGAACTGCCGGGCGTAAGCGAGCAGCGCCATGTCCGGGGCCGGCACACCGAGGCTGTGCTGGCAGTACGCCAGAACGGCCACGATGAAGCTGGTGCCCGTCAGCACCCCGGCCGCTCGCCACCCCGGCCCTCTCCCGCTGGTGTAAGCAAGCAGTGCGCCGCAGAGCGTACCGCTGAGGGCCACGAGGATCTCAAAGGTGAATTCCGGCTCGGCGAACCATTGGCTGCCCTTGAGCCCCAGCACGTTGCCAATGAACCAGCCGGTCAGGCTGCCCAGCAACAGCGCCACGGCGAACCAGGGGACATAGCGCAAAACCGTGCTGTTCTGCATTGGGAAGGCCCCCTGGAAACGTAGGTGATGGCAAAGTGGCAGTGTAGTCGGCACCCTCGAATTTGCTGGGCAGGCCCGGGGAGTTCGACAAACGTCACTTGCGCAGTAAGTAGACCCGCACCCCGTCCACGCCGGGGATGACGTTGTGATGGCGGATTTGCGAGAAGCCCAGGCGCTGGAACTCGCGCTCCAGGGCGCGGGCGCTGGCGAAATCCGGGCCGATGGGGTGGGGCTCGACGCCGCAGGGACAAGCCTGGAGATCGCTGCCAGTCGAATCGGGTTGGCCGATACGGGCGAAGAGAATCACGCTGTCGCGGGTCACCGGGATCCATTCGTTGAGCAGCCGGATGTTCGGCACGTTGCAGGTGGTCTGGGGGATTTCCGGGAGCAGCAGGCAGTCCACCGCACCCTGGCGCAGTTCGGCCTCGCCCTGGGGCGCGGGCAGCGCCCTGATCCGTCGCTTCAGGGTTTCGGGGAGCTTCTGATGTGCCGCCACCAACGACTCGGTGGAGGGGCAGGTCGTCACGATGATGCGGTTGCTGTGCTCCAGCAGTACCGGCCAGGCAACGCCCGGGCACATTGAAACCTCGAGCATCAGGATCGGCTCCTCGGCCAGGCGCAGGGCAAGCCGGAGCAGGCGTTTGTACCGCCACTGGCGAAGGCGCTGGCGAAGTCCGCCAACGACCGAGCTGCCGGCAACGACAGCGTTCTCGCAATGGGCGGCGGGGACAAACAGGCGTTGGGGTTCGTTCATGGGCGCGGACTCGTCAGTTACCGCCATTGTCGAGTTACGCGATCAAGGACTCGTCAAGCGCGTGTGAAAAAGACGTCGTGAGGCGGGGCGGCGTGGTTGGGTTCTGGCGATTGTCCGACGTTGGATAGGGGCTCGGTTGTTATCTCTACTGATGAGGTTCGCGGAATACGCTGACGCCATTTGACGAATTCTTCTCCTTTCGCACCGTAGAGTGCCGCTCGATTGCCGGCTCTGGCACCCCACTGGCGCTGCAACCCGTCCAGCTCGATGCACCATTACAAGGACCACCCCATGCAACTCTTCCGCTCGGCTCCGACGCGCTTCCTGGCGCTGATCGCCTTGCTCTGGCTGACCGTCTTCTTCCTGACCCGCCTGGTCCTCCTGGTTGGCCATCTGTCCGAAGTCGGCACGGCCCACGTGGCGGTCTTTGCCGTCGGCCTGCTCTATGACCTGAGTTTCCTGGTCTATGCCCTGTTGCCGATGGGCGTGGTCCTGCTGCTGATGCCCGCGCGTGTCTGGCGCAGCACTACCTGGCGTTGGTTGCTGACGGCCACGCTGTTTGTCAGCGTCTACGTGATGCTCTTCACCGCGGTGGCCGAATGGCTGTTCTGGGACGAGTTCGGGGTGCGCTTCAACTTCATCGCGGTCGACTACCTGGTCTACTCGGACGAGGTGCTGAACAACATCCTCGAGTCCTACCCGATCGGTCTGCTGCTGAGCATCCTGGCAGCCATTTCGCTGGTCGTGACCCTGGCGCTGTTCAAGGTCATCGGCCGTCTGCGCGACGCCGAGGTGGCGTCCCCGCCGCGCCGTCTGCTGGGCTGCGTTGGCCTGGTGGTGCTGGCGCTGGTGGCCGGCCTGCTGGTGGACCAGGATTCCCCGCGCGGCCAGAGCGGCAATACCTACTTCCGCGAGCTGGCGAGCAACGGCCCGTATCAGTTCTTCGCCGCCTTCCGTAACAACGAGCTGGACTACCCGCAGTTCTACTCCACCCTGCCGGCGCAGGAAGTCTCCCGGCAGATGCGCGCGGAGCTGGCCGAGCCCAACGCGCGTTTCGTCGGCACGGACCCCTTGGACATCCGCCGGAGTATTTCCAGCGAAGGCGCGCCCAAGCGCTACAACATCGTCCTGGTGACCATCGAGAGCTTCAGCGCCAAGTACATGGGCAGCAACGGCGATGGGCGCAACCTCACTCCCAACCTCGACGAACTGCGCCGCAACAGCCTCTACTTCAACAACTTCTACGCCACCGGCACCCGTACCGACCGTGGCCTGGAAGCCATTACCCTGTCGATCCCGCCGACGCCCGGCCGCTCCATCGTCAAGCGCGTCGGCCGCGAAAGCGGCTTCGCCAGCCTCGGCCAGCAGCTGAAGAACGTCGGTTACGACGCCGTGTTCCTGTACGGCGGGCGCGGCTACTTCGACAACATGAACGCCTTCTTTGGCGGCAACGGCTACCGCATCGTCGACCAGTCCAGCGTCCAGGAGTCGGACATCCACTTCAAGAACGCCTGGGGCATGAGCGACGAAGACCTCTACGCCCAGGCGATCAAGGTGGCGGACCAGGACCATGCCCGCCAGCAGCCGTTCCTGCTGCAACTGATGACCACCTCCAACCATCGGCCCTACACCTACCCGAATGGCCGCATCGACATCCCTTCCGGCGAAGGGCGCGACGGCGCGGTGAAGTACACCGACTACGCCATTGGCCAGTTCCTCAAGGCGGTGAAGAGCAAGCCCTGGTTCGACAACACCCTGTTCGTGTTCGTCGCCGACCACACCGCGGGCAGCGCCGGCAAGGAAGACCTGCCGGTGGCGAACTACCAGATCCCGCTGTTCATCTATGCGCCCAAGCTGCTGCCGGCCGGGGAGCGCGCGGAACTGGCGAGCCAGCTGGACCTGGCGCCGAGCCTGCTGTCGATCCTCAACCTGAGCTACACCTCGACCTTCTACGGGCGCAACCTGATGGTGCCGAACACCCTGCCGCCGCGCGTGGTGATCGGCAACTACCAGCACCTGGGGCTGTTCGACGGCCAGGACCTGGCGATCCTCAGCCCGCGCGGTGAACTGCGCCGACACAACCAGGCCCTCGGCGCGAGCACGGAAGTGCCGGAGAAAGCGGACGACCCGCTGGTGGACCGGGCGATCAGCTACTACCAGTCGGCGAGCTACGGCTTCACCCATCACCTGCTGGACTGGAAACCGACGGCGGGGCAGTGAGCCCTGAGCTGGCAGGTATCGCGCGATGCGATACCTGCCAGCTCGAAATACGCCACTTGCCGGCGCGGCGCTTGGGTATAAGACGCCCATGCGCTACCGACGTCTGGACCTCAACCTGCTGGTCGCCCTGGATGTGCTGCTCGAAGAGGGCAGCGTCAGCCGGGCGGCGCAGCGCCTCAACCTCGGCCAGTCGGCAACCAGTGCCGCGCTGGGCCGTCTGCGCGAACATTTCCAGGACCCGCTGCTGGTGCCCCTGGGTCGGGGCCTGGAGCTGACCTCGCTGGCGCGTCAGCTGCTTCCCCTACAAGATCCGCCATGCCTCCGCTGGCTTCGTGCGGGCCGTGGCGATTCTGCAATAGCGCGTTGACGCTTCCCCCGGCCGAGGGCTGAACGACCCTTTGTCGCCTCGCTTCGCGCCGCCCGTTGCGCCACTGGGAAGCCCGCGCGCCAGGGTCTTTACTGGCACAGAGGGCCTGTCGATCAGCGAGGCTGGCGTGATGAACGGCGAAGAGGTGGTACCCGAGACACGGGGCGTGACGGTGGAGCTGTTGTCGACGGTCGATCTCGGCCCCGAGATCGAAGGCATGACGGGCCGTCAGCTGCGGATGCGCCGGGTGACCATCGAACCCGGCGGCGTCTTCGGCCCGCTGCATGACCACATCGACCGGCCAGGCACGGTGTTCATCCTGCAGGGCACCCTCACCGACCACCGCAATGGCATCGCCACGGACTACGGGCCGGGTGTCGGCTGGCCCGAGGACCACAACACCCGGCACTGGCTGGAGAACCGTGGCAGCGTCACGGCGGTGGAAATCTCGGTCGATATCGTCCGGCTGGGGTAGGGCGCTTCCCGATCCTTTCCTTGACCACTGCAGCACTTCTCCGAGGTGCCCTGTTGGTCGTTTGCTGGCGCTCAGGAGCGGTAGCTACCGACCCATGCTGGGTGAAACCTCGAAGTGCTTGCACCAGAACCGGAATTGCGATTAGCCCTCGACAGTGCACGCGACTCAAGCGGCCACGGGCTGTCTAACTGTTTGCGCGTGATACCCAGCTTGGGCATTGCCAGCACACCCGGTGCGCTTTGGCTGCTTTCCGATCGGTGTCTGGCTGTCTTGCAGCCGGATACGTTTCTCACTGAGCCGGCTTGTCGTCTGTGGGGCGGGGTGGAAGTGGTCCGAGGAACATTTTCCTCAGTCGCTCATGGCCTATCACGCGCGCCAGTTCCGAGATGACGCAGTACATGAAGATCAAGGTGACGAGCAGTATCTGTACCGCCCAGAAGCGTGGCCAGTTCATGGATGTCCATAACATGGAGTTTGCATCTACCAGGCTGGGGGCTTCTTTCCAGTATTCGTAGAGGCGCTCCAGGTAATGCACGAACAGGGCGACCAGCGCATACATCACGGTCTTCCAACTGACGTTCCAGATCAGCGGCTTTTCGGGGAAGCGATTGATGAAAGGCAGCATGTCGGCTACCAGAACCGATTTGCCCAGCACCAGGGAGGCGATCAGAACCGAGGCGGTCACAGGAAGCGGAACACCCGATCCCTTGATCATGAGCGCGCGAATGACGGCCACGATGTGCAGGATGACGAAGAAGAAGATGGTCGGCGGGAGCGCCTTGATGAGTTCGTGTTTTGCCTTGAGCAGTATCGATGCCATGGGTTTCACCGTCTGATTTGTCGGATTCTCGGGCTTGCGTGCATCGGTCGAGCCGGCCAGCTCAAGGGGCGATTCCGGCTGGGTAGGCCTGGCTGCCGAGCAGTGCGCCGTCGACGGTTTTGCCGTAATAACCCTGATCGGAGCCATGGAAGCGTTTGGCCGTGCTGGCGACATCACCGTTGAACCGCGGGTCCTGTGGTCGCTCCTGGCTGTTGAGGTAGGCCGCCACGTCCCAGGCTTGCTGGACGTTCAGTTGCACGGCCTTGCCCAGCGGCATGTTCTCGTAGATGAAGGTGGCCGCCGTATTGACGCGGTGCATGCCGGCGCCCCAGTTGTACGAGTCGGCTCCCCACAAGGCCGGAATCACTGGTACGTCAGCCATCTTGCGTCCTTCGCCTTGCGCACCATGGCAGATGGCGCAGTGTTGCGTGTAAACCTGTTCACCCCGTTGTGGCGAGTAGGCCTGCGGTGGCTCGGGCAGGGCGGCGAAGGCGCGTCCGGGCATCCGTTCGCGTCCTTCCATCTTCACCTTGCCTGTCAGCGGCCCCGGCAGCTCGAAGGATTCGTCGCGGCCACCGTGTTGCAGCGCTTCATCGCTGAGTTCAGGCACTGGCTTGTCCTGCAGGCCGTACATGTCCAGCAGGCCGCCCATCAACAGCCAGTACGAGTAAGCGGAGATAGCCACCAGCTCGGGCGAGCCCAGCTCGGGGGCCTTGCCGTTCATGGAGTAGTTGAAGCAGCCCTGGACGCGTTCAGCGAAGTTGTTCACCCGATTGTCTTTCTTGCGAAAGGCCGGGTACGCGAGGTAAGCCGCCCACAGGGGGGCGGCATAGGCCTTGGTGCCTGCATCGAGGTGGCAGTTGGTGCAGTTGAGCTGGTTGCCAACATTGCGCCCCTTGAGCCGCTGGGTGTTGACGATGAGCTGATAGCCGCGGCGGATCTTGTCGCCAAAGGCGCCATCCGGGATTCTCGAAAGATCCCGCGGCGTGAAGTAATGAGCGTCCTTGGCTTTGGGTTGCGCGGTGATTTCTTCCATGGCGGTGGTCACTGGGTCGGCTGCCTGGACGGGCAGGGCGATGCATCCCGCCAGCGACAGATAGAGCAAGGGCCTGTTCATGAGCGCTCCTCAGCGAATCGCCGCCAGATAGCTGGCCAGCGCAGTGATGTCCTTGTCGTTCAAACGCTTGGCGATAGCTCCCATCATGCCGTCGGGATCGCCGCTGCGTTCGCCCTTGCGCCAGGCGTGCAGTTGGGCTTCCAGGTAGGCAGCCTGCTGCCCGGCCAATCTTGGGAAGGGCCCATCTCCGATGGCGGAGGGGCCGTGACAACTGAAGCAGGCTGGAATGTCGCGCGCCATGTCGCCCTGGTAATAGAGCTTTTCCGCCGGGGTGGCAGCCAGGTTCTGGCCTCGCACCTGGAGCACGGGTGGCTTGCCTTGCGCCGCAAAATAGGCAGCGGCAGGCTGCAGCAGATCGGCCGAGGCGTAGGCTTCCGCCATCGGCCCCATCAGCGCATTGCTACGCCGTTTTGAATTGAAATTCGTGACCTGCGCGGAGATGTAGCTGGCCGATAGCCCGGCCAGCACCGGTCCTTGTGCGGTCCCCTCGCCCTGCATGCCATGGCAGACCGCGCAGGCTTGAACAGCATCCGGTACTCCGTCGGCGATGGCCGCTCCGGCAATACATGAAAAAAGTACGACAGAAGTCCATCTGAGCATCGAGTTTCCCGCCTCTTCATGCTGCAACAGCGCTGAGTGTAGACGGCTTCGACAGGCGCAGAACGAGTTGTGCCTGGCTGCCGTTGCTGAGTGGGTGCCCACTATCGCTCTCCCTGACGCAATCCAAACCTGGCCGCCGTGGCTTGGAGATGTTCATCCCCGTTGCCCGCAATGATTTGATGCCCAAGCTCGATAACGGGCGCCCCCAGGAGGAAGCGCATGCAACCCGCTGAGTGATTGGGTGCAGATACCCGGAAAATGGTTCGCTGAAGCGACAGGCGGGTGGCTGACGTGCCGATTGATTGACCCAGGTCCATGAACTGTGAAGGTCGATTTGTTCGCAAGTTTTGCATGCTGGAGACTGGTCGCTCTGTATACAGTTTCTGGAGTTAATGATGCGAAAGTCCTTGTCTGCACTTGCTTTTACCCTCCTGGCGTCCCAGGGCGCTATGGCCGGCGAGACCACCAACACTGCTGTCGGTGGCGGTCTCGGCGGCGCTTTGGGAAGCGTAGTGGGTAATGCTGTCGGTGGTAGTACTGGCGCCACAATCGGTGCCGGGGTTGGGGGTGCTGCAGGCGGAGCGATGTCCGCGAAAGATGGAAAGAAGACCGAGGCGGCGATTGGCGGGGGCCTTGGCGCGGCGGGTGGTCAGGTCGTAGGCAACAAGGTGGGCGGCTCGACAGGTGGACTGATTGGTGCCGGTTTGGGTGGGGCAGCAGGAAGCGCCATTGGCAACAACCTTGCTGATGACGACCACGACCATCACGACAATCACCACCACAAGCACCGCCGTTAACTGCTATTGGCGATGCTGGAGAGCCCGTGTACTAGCGGGCCATTGTCCTCGTCCAAAGGCCTGTTCGATCGAGCCAGCTTGACGTTGGCTCATGGCCGTAGCGCTTTACCTCGGCAAAGTTCTTTCATGGCCCCTCTCCGCGCAAATGATCGGTGTCCGGAAACGCATGCCAGTCATTCAATGGGGGCCGGATCACCGTTGGCGCCCCACAAAAACTCAATTGATGCACGCTTGCCGTTCGAGTGAATCTACTCGATTGGTCCCGGCTGGTCCGTCACAAGCTGCATGTCTCTTTTCTCCGCAAAAGAAGTGCTCTCTTTTCTTGGCGCAACTAATGCTTTAGCTGTCGTCGGTGCTCAACGGGCGTCATGCCAAACCAGCGCTGATGAGCGCGGCAGAAAGAGGTGGCTCGTGTATAGCCCAATTGAAGAGAGATCTGCCCGATCGTCAGATTCGACTGGGAGAGCAACTGTTCCGCGCGATGTTTGCGGATTGCGTCGACGTGCTCCTCGAAGTCGATGCCGTCGTTGGCCAATCGCCGCTGGAGGGTTCTCGGGTGCAATCTCAGCGCCAGCGCAACCTGTTCGAGGCTGCAACGCTGTACCGGTAGCAGGGCATGGATCTGGCGCTCCACTTCAAGACTGAGTTTCTCGTCTGCCGTGGAGTGTGCTTCGAGATAGAAGCGAACGATCGAATGGAGCATCGGATCGTGTCTGGCGCTGGGGCGCTGCATGTCCTTCCTGCTGATCACCAAGGCGTTGTGTTCCTGCCCGAACAGAACGGGGCATCCGAAGTATTCTCGGTAAACCTCGGCTTCTGCCTGGGGCTGATGCCGCAGGAGCACGGTCACTGGCTGGAACGGTGTGCCCAGAATTTCAGCCATCAGCAGTCGACCATGCAGGAGCGATTTCTCGACGATCTGAGGGATCTCTTCGATGCAGGGCAATGCATTCCTGAAAACGAGAAGCTGGCATCCGGGACGCCGCTCGATGTGAAACATGATCGAGGGGCTGTAGATGCGCATGTAGCGCACCACTGCAGCCAACCCTTCCCCAGCGGTTGGCGCCGTTTGGGCAAGATGCTGGAGCGGGCCCAGGAGCGTAGATTTTTGACGTTTTGCCAGCTCCATGCCGAACTCCGGCATGCTCAATGCTCGGGCGCTGCCTTCGAAGATCTGCACGAGGCTCCGGTAAGAGAATTTCTTCTCATAGTCGCCGACAACGTCCATCCCGATTCGATGAGGGGCCAGGTGATCGCGTAGCGAGGCTCCGCGTTCAGAGAGAAGTTCGCCAAACTGAAGAAAGGCTGTACCGCGGATGGTATCCATAGTCTGTAACGCCCGAATTGGCGCCGGATAGCGAGTACGGCGCTCAGTGCGTGGCGACGAAAATTCCTTGATTCGTCGATGTAGGCTGGATGGAGCAGGGCATCGAAACGCTGGAGTCGCGTTGACCTGGAGCCGTTGCTTGCGGCAAGGCCATAACAGCGCTTTGCAGAGCAAACCACCGGCTTCTGCCGGTGGCTTGCGGTAGGTGCCGTTGTGCCCTGACGGGTGTTACGGCGTGACGATGTTGAACCAGAAGTCGAAGTTGTCCATGTAGCCCATCAGTTCGCCGAGCTTCTCCTGGTTGCCGTCGACCTTCAGCTCACCCGAAGCGACCGCGTCCTTGAGCGTGGTCTGCTTGAGCATCAGCTTGTTCAAGGTGTCGCGGGTCAGCGTGAGCGTGGCGTCGGCTTCCTTGGATTGCAGGCCCTCGGTGTGGTTCAGCACGCCGTTGCCCATTTCCAGCAGGTACTTCTTCTTCAGGTCGGTGAAGTCCAGGTTGAGGGCGATGTGCTTGTCCGCCACCTCAGGCCCTTTCAGACGCATGGCCAGGTAGTCGAAGAACAGGTCCAGGTCCATGGCCTTCACGGTGTCCGGGCTGGCGGTATCCGGGGTCGGCAGCTTCTGCACGCCCTCGCGCAGCTCTTTCGCGCCGGTGAGGTAGAAGTTGCGCCACGGGCCACTTTCGGCCTGGTAGCCCAGTTGCTCCAGTGCGTCGGCCTGCAGGTTCTTCGCGGCCTGGTTGTTCGGGTCGGCGAACACTACGTGGTTCACCACTTCGGCCACCCAGCGGTAGTCACCCTTGTCGTAATACTCCTTGGCCTTCTTCAGCACGGCATCGGCGCCGCCCATCATGTCGACGTAGCGCTTGCCTTCCTCGTCCGGCGGCAGCTCGTTCAGGGTGGCGGGGTTGCCGTTGAACCAGCCCAGGTACAGCACGTAGGTGGCCTTGACGTTGTGGTTGAGCGAGCCGTAGTAGCCGCGGTTGGAGAAGTGCGAGGCGATCGATGCGGGCAGTTTCACCTGCTCGGCGATCTCGGTCATGGTGTAGCCCTTGTTGGCCAGGCGCAGGGTCTCGTCGTTGATGTAGCGGTACATGTCGCGCTGCGACGACAGCTGCTCACGAACTTCCTTGTTGCCCCAGACCGGCCAGTGGTGCATGGCGTACATCACCTTCACGTCGTCGCCCCACATCTTCAGCGCCTCGTTGAGGTACTTGGACCAGGGCAGCGGCTCGCGGATCTTCGCGCCGCGCAGCGAGTAGGTGTTGTGCAGGGTGTGGGTGGAGTCCTCGGCCGTGTTGAGGGCCTTCTTCTCCTTGATGTAGTACATCATCTCGGCCGGCGCTTCGCTGCCCGGCGCATAGAGGAACTCATAGGTGAGCCCGTCGATCACGCGCTTCTCACCGGTCTTGCTGATGATGTCGGTGGGCGGAATGAGGGTCACGGTACCGGCGGAAGTGGTGGTGCCCAGGCCGGCGCCCAACTGGCCGGTATCGCTGGGCGGCAGCAGGTTGCCGTACATGTAGCTGGCGCGGCGGCTCATGGCGGTGCCGGCCATCACGTTCTCGGCCACGGCGTGTTCGAGGAAGCCCAGTGGCGCGTAGATCTTGACCTTGCCAGCCTTGACGTCCTTCTCGTCCACTACGCCGCGCACGCCGCCGTAATGGTCAACGTGGCTGTGGGTGTAGATCACCGCCACTACCGGTTTTTTCGGCCGATGCTTGTAGTACAGCGCCAGTGCGGCCTTGGCCGTCTCCTCGGAGATCAGCGGGTCGAAAATGGTAATACCGCTCTTGCCCTCGACGATGGTCATGTTCGACAGGTCGTAGTTACGTACCTGGTAGATACCGTCGGTGACCTCAAACAGACCGGAGATGTTGATCAGCTGCGATTGCCGCCACAGGCTCGGGTTGGTCGAGGCAGGCGCCGCTTCACCTTCCTTGATGAAGTTGTACTTGGCCGGGTCCCAGATCATGTTGCCTTTCTCGCCCTTGATCGGCTCGGAAGGCAGCGGGGCGATGAAGCCCTTGTGCGCCAATTCGAACGAAGTCTTGTCACTGAAGGGCAGTTCCTTGAGCAACGCATCGTTGGCGGCCTTGGTTGCCTCGGTGGCCGCCTTGGGCGACTCGGCGGCCCAGGCCTGGGTGGTCATCGAGATGGCCGCCGCCAGGGCGAACGAGGTACTGAACTTCCAGAGGCTGCTAGCCTGCGAGTGTCCAAGCGGGTTCGAGTTTCGATCGATCGCTTTCATTTCAAGCTCCTTCTTGCGTGACGCGCTGTACCCTTCGAGGCAACTGCCAGCATTGTGTGTTGTGGTACTTCCCGAGTATTTCAGCGGCGGCATTTTCCGGCCGTCTGCGAGCGCTGGGCTCCTGGCTTGCGCCAGGCGCCCTGGCGCGATGGCAGGGTCACTTCTTCAGTTGTTCGAACGACTTGACCATGTCCCGCGCCCAGCCATCGAGTACGGCCTTGGCGTCATTGGCGGTCATGACCTGAGAGGAGTTATCCAGCTCGGCACCCGCGCCTTTACGCACGACTTCGGCCACGACCTTTCCATCGCTGCCATCGAGGAAAGCGGCTTCGGTGGCCAGGCTGGTGTCCTGGTCACGGATACCGGTGGCGGTGCTGACGCCGGCGGCGATCAGAGCGATCGGGATGACTTCATACGGCTGCAGGCCCTTGGTCGAGGCGCTGACGGCGGTGATCGCCGGGCGCACGATCAGCACACCCGCGCCAGGGCCGCTGGCGAGGGGGAGGACCTTGGAGAATTGCGTCTGGAGTACCTGGTCGTAGTACTTGGTGATGCCGTCCAGGGTGCCCTGCGGGATCTTCTCGCTGGGCTGCGGCTGCGGGTAGAGCTGGCTCGGCTCGACATAGACGCTGGTGAACTGGCTGGCATCGATGCCCGGTTTGATCCAGCGCATGACCGGTGCGCCGGTGGGCGATTTCTCTTCCTTGAGGACGCTGTAGTCTTTGAGAAAGCCTGAGTATTTCTCGGGCTCGACGTACTTGCTCGCGCAGCCGGTCAACAGCATGAAAGCCAGGGACAGCGGTACTGCGGTGTGGATCAACTTCATCGTATAGCTCCTTGTGAACGATTCCGAAGTCTGTGAGGTGCGCGGCTCCGAACGAGCCGTATCAAGGGTTTAGAAGCGCCAGGTGGCACCGCCGCCGATGATGTGCAGAGCGGCATTGCGGTAGGTGCCTGAAAGGGTTTCGCCAGAGCGCGATTTGCTCTGCTCGACGTCCATGTCGCCGAGCCAGACCAGGGTGTAGGCGAGGTGCAGGTCCAGGCCTTCCTCGACCTGGTAGTTCACCCCGGTCGCCAGGCGCCAGTTCTCGGCCATGGGGTTGTCCACGGTGCGGTCCTTGTCGTCCACCGCCGAGCTGTCGTAGCCCAGGCCCAGGCTCCAGCGCCATTGCGGGGTGGCCTGGTACTGGGTGCCGACGGAGGCGTGCCAGGTGTCCTTGTATTTGCGGTCGACGGTGCGGTCCACGCCGCCGGCGTTGGCGTCCACGTCCACGCCGATTTCGCCGAACTCGCTCCAGTCCTGCCAGCCCAGGCTGCCCAGCAGCTTCCACTGCGGGTCGAGCTGGTGGGCGATGCTCAGGGTCGCCGTTTGCGGGATGTTCACGTCCAGTTCCAGAGAGCCCACGTCCAGGCGGTTCAGCGCGGCGTTGATGATGGGGTTGCTGACCTTGCTCACGTCCGGGCTGTCCTCGAACTCCAGCTTCACCTTGCTGGTGTAGGCGAGGCCGATCTGCGTGCTGTCGCTGAGCCGGTAGAGCAGGCCGAGGTTGACCCCGACGCCAACGTCGGTGTCCTTGTACTCCAGCTGGCCGTCGGGGTTGTCGCGCAGGCCGAGCAGGTTGTTGTTGATGGCCATCTCGGTGCGGTAGTAGCCGTAGACGATGCGCGGGCCGATGCCGACCGTGAGGTCGTCGGTGAACTGGTGGGCGATCGTGGGCTGGAAGGACACGCCGATAATCGCCGTCTCCTGGCTGAAGTAGCGGCCGGCCCAATCGTCGTCATAGTTCAGCGCCAGGCCGAAGTTGCCGTACATGCCGAAGCCGATGGCCGAACGCTCGTCGATCTGCTGGCTGACGAAGAAGCTGGCGCCGGGCAGCCATTGCAGGGCATTGCCGCCCTCGTTGCCGTCGAACTGGTTGTTGGCGTCGCGGGAGAAGCGGATGTCACCCAGGATCACCTGGGCGTTGGCGCTGATCTGCGTCCCCTTGAGCTGGGCGATGCCGGCGGGGTTGCTCATCAGGATGCTGGGGTCGCTGGCGAGGGCGGCGGAGCCGGCATTGGCCAGGCCCATGCCTTCCTGCCCGGCCTCGTAGATCATGATGCCGCCGGCCTGCGCGTAGCCAGCGCAAAGCCCATAGGCCAAAGCGGTGCCGTATAGAGCCTGTTTCGCGTGAAAACGGTATCCCTTCATTGCGCATCCCCTGAACGTTCTCGGATTGGCTGTCAGGCCGTGAGGGCCTGATTACTTCGCTCCGAATACTTTCTGGAGACGACCTCTCAAGCTGCGCGCATGCAGCTTGGCTGTGAGAGGTCAGCCTAGTCAGAGATGTCGCTTCTGCAACCGCAGCACACCAGTTTGTGAACAGTTTTCTGTGCAATTCACGACGCTGATTGGAGGGCAAAGAGAACCGCGTAGACGTTGATTTCATTGCGATTAGCGATAAGCAACGCACTTTTGTCGAGCCGGTCCAGCACAAAGCAGGGTCAAAAAAATGTCGCCAAATGATTATGTTTTTTAGTGCGCCACCAACCGAGCTTGGGATTCGAAACCCTTTAACCGGCGGCCTTGGCGTTCGCGCGGAGGGAGTAGCCGTCATTTTTTCCAAGTGTGTATTGGGGCCCAATTGACGTCTTGAGCGAATACGAATGCTGCAAGGCCTCGACGGAGAGGGAACCCTTCCGGGGCGTATAGAAATACAGCGCCCTCGGTCACCGATACCGCGAGGGGCGCCTCGCCATCGGCAAGGCGAGGTGTGAGGCATGCTCAGCGATGTGCCGCGCCTGATGAGAGAAGCGTGGTTGGTGGCAGCGCACCTGAGCCGGGGCTTTGCGTCGAGCGTAGAGCGCTCCGTGTCAGGGGCTGATTGGCCTTGGCCCGCCAGCGCCCCAGTGAACGGAGGGCAGCACCGTGCAAGGGCAGGGACCTACGCCGACTCCCCGTATTCTTCAGGCCGCGTGATGCGAGGACACCAGCCGCAGTACCTCCAGATAGCCCGGCGGCGCACTGGTTGCGTTGCGTTCGCGCAGCATCCGATGCATTAACGGCAAGCGGAAGTAAGGCACCGAGGCCATGACGTGATGCTCGATGTGGTAGTTCACATTGATGGGCGCCACCGTGGCGCGGGCAATCAAGCCGGCGTGCGTGGTGCGGGTATTGAGGAAGTTGTCCGCCGCAGTGTCGGTACATGCGTGTTCGGCCATGGAGCGAATGCGCACGAACGCGGAGAAGGGCGTCATGTAGGCGAGAATCCAGGCGAGGTACAGCCAGGGATGGCCCAGCGCCCAGAGCAGGCCAAAGAGCACCGCGTTGGTGAGGACGGTCGGCGTCACGTTGCGCAGGAACATCCGGCTACGGCTGATGAGCGTCTGGTCGTCAGCGGGCAACCTGAGTTGTTCGTTGGCCACTGTCCACTTGATATAGCCGGCGTCCATGAGGAAGCGGCCGACGAAGAACTTGATGCCCGTCAGGCCGCTGACATCGCGCAGCAGCTTGCGGACGAGCGATGCTCGCGTCGTCGGAAAAGGGGCGACCAGCGAGAGATCGGGGTCCTCCGCCTGGCCGGTTCTGGAGTGATGCAGCAGATGGTGAGCGCGGTACTTCTTCAGGTCGTTCCAGATCGGCCTGGCGCAAACCCAGTCGACAAAGACCTCATTGAGCCAGCGGCGCTTGAACAGCGTGCCGTGGGAGGCATCGTGCATCAGGATCGCCAGGGCCAACTGGCGGCCGGCGAGCAGGGCGATGGCGATCAGGAACACCGGTATCGCCACGATCAGCGGCTGCGCGCCCGCCCAGGCCATGGCGGCGAAGGCGAGGGCGATGACACCCCAGGTAAAGCCGACGGCGGCAAATCCCATGGCGTCCGAACGCTCGGTCAGCATGCGGATCTCGTCCCGACTGAAAATGTCCGTGACCTTGCGACGTATGCTGGATGAGCGTTCCTGGCTAACGGCGGAATCCTGGAGCATGGCAACCTCGTGACTGTCAGTGGCGAACGGGTTTCGCGGTGGCGCCCAGCGAAGGCTCGCCGAGTGACGGCGCTTTCAGGCCACGCCAGACGGCATGACCGACATCGTCGTAGCGCAGCAGGACTTCGATGAAGGCGCTGCGCTCTGGCGGGCTCACCAGCGGCGCGGGCAGCAGTGGGTCATAAACCAGTTGGCGAATTGCCGCGCTGCCCAGCAGGAAGGATTCACGCGCCGCCGTCTCGAGCTCCATCGTCTCGACGCGCGCCAGCCACTGGCCGAGCTTTTCGGCCGTCTTGCGGTAAGCGCGGTTCAGCCCTTTGCCGTCCCACAGCCTGCGGGCCTGCGCTTCGCGTTCCGGGTCGAATTCTGTTGCCAGGAAGACGGCGGCGGCTGCCTCAAGCCCCAGTTTGTGCAGCCGCGCCCTCACCAGGGCTACACCCCCCACGAGGTTGTCGGGACGCACGAACAGTTCACGCTCCAGCTCGCGAAAACCCAGCAGTTCCAGTGCGCGTTCGCGCCGGTGCAACTGCGCGCGGTCGGTGCGGCCCAAGCCCGCACAGTGCGCGACTATCCAGCCGCCGCTCCAGCGGCCAATCCGCGCTTCGGTGTTTCGCCAGTCGCGTACGTCTTCTGCCAGGTCGGTAGCGTTGGCACCCAGTTGATAGGCGCCGCGCTCGGCGGCCTCGATCATGCCGGCGGCGGCCAGCCGTACCAGGGCGACACGCACGCTGTTCTCGCGAATGCCGAACAGGGCGCACGCGGCCACCGCATCACGGGCGGTCAATACACCTTCCTCGGCCGTCAGGAGGAACTTGAGGATCAAGTCGCGGGGTGAGGGTGTCATGGGGTGACTTCTAGTTTCAGGTTGTGCTCATCACTGTAATGTTACTTGTCCGTGCATATCAATTGATTTTGAGTAACTTTACCCAGGCCTAAAGATGGGCCCAGGACAGACAGGCGTTCACGCGGAAATCCGCTGGCTGGTCCCTCCGAGAGGGTGCGGCGCTCAGGGCTGATGAGCTATCTGCGTAGCCCTGCACTGACTGCCGCGCAGGCATTGGTGGGCGAGGCCACAACCCGGTTCGTCGACCTCAGTTGCCTGCCTTGAATGGCGGGGCTTCGAGCAGCACCCGCACTGCCCATACCCACTGGGTAATGAGCTTTTCGTGGTATTCCCGATTGCTCACCAGAACACTCGAGAGCGCCATCCCGCGCAGAAACTCAACGCTCAGTGATTTGACTGCCTCGTAGTTCGGGTTTTCCTGCACGGCCGAGAAGAGGCTCTCCACGACCCGCTCTCGCTCCGTTCGCGCCTCTCTCTCGGCTCCTCGGATAGCGGCCTGCAGATCACAGTCTGTTCGGGAGGCTGCCCAAAGCTCCAGCTCTGCAAGAAATGCGGGCTGTAGGCTCATGGCGGAGAGGATGCGTATAGCCCGCTCCACTGGATTCAAGACATCCGCCATCGTCAGTTCCGCCTCGCGCACTGCCTGGTCGTTACGCCGGACCAATTCCTCGATCGTGGCCGACAGCAACGCAGCATGGGTGGGGAAGTGGTGTAGCAGCGCGCCTCGGCTCGCTCCGGACCTGCGCTGCACCTCCAGTGTCGTGGTGGCGGCGGCGCCTCGTTCGATCAGTGAGGACACCGCCGCATCCAGCAGGCGCTGTCGGGTGGCGAGTTTCTTGGCGGGGGCTGCGGGGCGGGGGGCGGTCTGCATGAAGGGACATTTACTCGGTGAATGATAGGTACAGTCAGCGTTGACTGTTTTGGGTCTGGCTCATACAGTCAATTCTGACTGTTTTCCTCTGGTCAACCAAGAACCTACTCCCTGGAGCCTGCGATGCCGACTTTCGAAACCGTCCAGATCGAACAAGATCCTCAGTCACCTCGTGTAGCGCGCCTGCTGCTCAATCGCCCGGAGCGCCTTAACGCCATTACCGATCAGACACCTCGCGACATCAGGGCCGCGGTGGCTTGGGCGGAGGCCAATGATGAGGTCCATGTGATCATCGTCGAGGGAGCTGGCAAGGGGTTTTGCGGTGGCTACGACCTCGCCGATTCTGCCGAGCAGATGCAGGAGCACCCGTGCCAGCAGGAAAGCAGCCCCTGGGACCCCATGGTCGATTACGCCTACATGAAGCGCAACACCGAGGACTTCATGAGCCTCTGGCGCTGCAGCAAACCGACCATCGCCAAAGTGCATGGCTATGCGGCGGCAGGCGGCAGTGACATTGCGCTGAGCTGCGACCTGCTGGTGATGGCCGAGGATGCCAGGATCGGTTACATGCCGACGCGCGTCTGGGGCTGCCCGACCACCGCCATGTGGACCTTCCGCCTGGGCTTTGCGCGGGCCAAGCAACTGATGTTCACCGGGGACGCCATCGATGGCGTCACTGCCGCCGCCTGGGGCCTGGCCAACGAAGTGGTACCACGGGAAAACCTGGAGGCGGCCACCCTGAAGCTCGCCGAACGAATTGCCGGCGTGCCCAAGTCGCACCTGGCCATGCACAAGATGGTGGTGAACCAGGTGATGCTGACCATGGGCCTGGAGCAGACCCAGATGATGGCCACGGTGTTCGATGGCATTACTCGCCACAACCCGGAGGGAGTCTGGTTCCGCCGCTATGCCCAGGCGGAGGGCTTCAAGGCGGCGGTGCAGTGGCGCGACAGCGGTCGTCCGATCCCGGAGCGGGAAGAGGCACGGGCGTTGATCAAGGAGCTGGAGGCGCGACTGAACCTGTGAGGTGTCCGTCGCTCGCTGCAACCCTGACGCACAGTGCAGCGTCTGTTCTCGCTGCGCCGTGATGGATCCCGCCTGGCCCTAGGAGATGCTTGATGTCGATTGTCACCAGCACATGCCTGCGACGCCGCATGGAATTGATGCCCACCCCTTTTGAGCTGCTGGCCGATACCGCGCGGCAGTTGCCCCAGCAGACCGCGCTGGAATTTCTTCCCAACGACCTTGACGGGGCCCCTCTCAAGATCAGTTATCAGCAGTTGCTGCAGGACGTGCAGTCGGTCGCGGCCGCTCTGAAGGCGACGGGAATTCGCGAGGATGAATCCGTCGCCATTCTGCTGCCATTCGTTCCCCAGGCCGTGTCGGCTCTCATCGCTGCCAGTGCCGTCGCGGTGGCGTTTCCCGTCAATCTGTTGCTGTCGGCACAAGCCATACGCTCGCAGCTCACCCTCGCTCGCTGCCGGGTCGTGGTAACCCTGGGGCCACATCCAGCCCTGGATGTGCATGCGCGGGTCATGCAGGCTGTCGAGTCAATGGATAGCGCGCCAATCGTGGTCGAGGTGCCCGTGGCTGGGCATGTTCAGGGCGGGGTGCCGTGGGACGGGGTCATCGACTCAGGCTCGGCATTTGAACCGGCAGGTTCGCCGGATCGCGTGGGCGCGCTGGTTCATACCGGCGGCACGACCGGGCATCCCAAACTGGCTCGGCTCTCATTGCGCAATATGGCGGTGGCGGCACTCATGGCCAGTGCAGGCCTGGGTATCAACTCGTCCGAGCGCTTGCTGACGGGGCTGCCGCTGTTTCATGTGGGCGGTGCCATCGATGCCCTCTTGGCGGCCCTGGCGGTTGGCGCAACAGTCGTCTTTCCGACGGCGCTGGGAATGCGCAACCCTGCGGTCATCCAGCGAATCTGGGAGGTCATCGCTCGCCACAGGATCACCTTGCTGGGGGTTGTCCCGACTTCGCTCGCGGCCATCAGAGAGAGCCCGCTCGGGGTATCGGACTTGAGTCAGTTCAGGGCGATCATGACGGGCGGTTCCTCCTTGCCGGAAGACCTTTCCCTGCAGATGCAGGCCCGGGTCGGCAAGCCCATCTACCAGCTCTACGGGATGACCGAGTCCAGCGGGATCGCGACTGCGCAACTGATCGATGGCCAGCGTGCGGCGCACGCGGCGGGCACTCCCGTGCCGGGCGTCGAGGTGAGTCTGGGCGAGCCGGGCGCTGACTATTGCCCAGGGGCAAAAGGCGAAATCCTGATCCGGGGGCCGAACATCTTCCAGGGCTACCTGACCGCCCAGGGGGTCATCGATGACCCGCAGGGTGGCTGGTTCTCGTCGGGCGATCTGGGGGCGGTCGCGGCGAATGGCGAGCTGAGGATCGTCGGCCGCTCCAAGGATGTGATCATCCGCAGCGGGCACAACATCGATCCTCAGGTCATCGAAGACGTAGCTCATCAGCACCTCTGCGTGGCTCAGGCGGCGGCGGTGGCGATGCCCGACGAGTATGCCGGCGAAGTACCCGTGCTCTTCGTGGTCGCCCGCACCGGGATGGCGGTCTGGCCTGCCGAGCTTTCCAGCTTTGTGACCCAGCACATCGCCGAGCCGCCGGCTCGGCCTAAACACATCTTCGTGCTGGACGAACTGCCCCTGACCCCTTTCGGCAAGGTCGCGCGCTTCCGCCTGCGCCAACTGGCCGTTGAACATCGGGTCAAGGAGCTGCTGGCAGAGGTCTTCGACGCCGCCTCCGTGACGTGCAGCGACCCCATGGCCAAGCGCGTAGGCATTGCTTCGGAAAAGCGCCTGACAGCCGCTCAGAGGAAGGACATCGAGCGCATGTTGAAGCGCTTCGATCTCCAGGTAGAGGATTAGGAAAACTCCCGAGAGACGGCTGAGTTTTCGACGCGGTCAGGCTTTGCCCGCTCTTGCGCAATGCCCGCTGGCGCCTTGGGCTATTGCGCAGGAGCGGGCAAGGCCTGAGCTCACTTTGCGCCGAGTAACTGTTCGAGCTGCTCCGGTCGCGGCGCGCCCTGGACCTGCTCCATCCGGCCCTTTTCGTTGAGGTAGAAGATCGAGGGCGTGGCGGTGACGCCCATCTGTTCGGCCAGGGCCATGTTGTCATCGAGCTTCTGCTGGATCGCTTCGGGAATCTTGCCCGCCGGTTTTAGCGGGCTGGATTTCCCGGCCAGCTCGTGGCTGTGCAGGGCCCGAGCCGGATCGGCATCGGCGAGCAGCGCGGCAGCCTTGCCCATGCTGTCCGCCCTGATCATGCCGACCATGACGTGGCGGAGCTGGACTTTGCCGCTTTCGACCCAGGGCCGGGCCTGTTGCCAGAACATCGTGCAATAGGGGCAGTTGGGGTCGGTGAAGACGTAGACGGTTCGTGGCGCGCTGTCCTTGCCATCGGCGATCCAGGCCGATTTTTCCATTTTCGCCCACATTTCCTTGGCCATGGGCGCAAACACCAGGCGCTCCAGGGGTTCGCGGCTCAGGTCGTTGCCCTGCGCGTCGAACAGGCGACCACTCACC
The DNA here is from genome assembly GCF_002796985.1 of Pseudomonas sp. Classification (GTDB taxonomy): domain Bacteria; phylum Pseudomonadota; class Gammaproteobacteria; order Pseudomonadales; family Pseudomonadaceae; genus Pseudomonas. The sequence goes on from NZ_PEKX01000007.1 coordinate 1,433,034, forward strand.
ACATGCTTACCGTCCGCGGTGAGGTACAGGGCCATGGCCTGCCCCTGGTACTCGGCGGCATAGCCCTTGAGGCCATCGGGCGCGTCGAATTGCCCGACGACCCGGGCACCTTTGGACTCCACCATGCGAATCGGAGCTGGCAGCTCTTCTGCCGCCTGCGCGCTACCGAGCGCGAGGGTGACGAGCAGGCCGAGAGTGAGTGAGTTTCTGCGGTTCATGAAAAGCCTCTGGTGGGATGTTGAAGTCAGGAGTCCGCTCCAGCGCCTTTTTTCAGTGGCGGCTCGGAGCGGGTAGCGGGAAGCGGGGGAGGTTGCTCCAGGGTCGGCAACGGTTTGGCAAAAGGCGTGACCTGGCTTGTGTCGGCGGTTCGCCGGCGTCCATGCGGCAGCGGTTCGAGGAAGGTCGAGAGGCGCAGCATCAACCATTGCTCCGGGTGCGTTGCCAGCGTTCCAGGAAGTCCACCCGGCTGATCTCGCCGGTGATCCGCTGCCCGCGGCGTTCGCTGCCGTCCGGGCCGATCCACAGGATGCTGGGTGGGCCCGGCACGCGATAGTGCCGCAGCAAGGCGCGGCTGTCAGGCCCGTCGGCGGTGATGTCGAGTCGCAGCAACCGGGCACCTTTCAGGGCTTGCTGTACGTCTGGTTGCTCGAAGACCTGCCGCTCGATGACCTTGCACGACACGCACCAGTCCGCCGAGTAGTCGAGCACTACCCATTGCTGCTGTGCCTTCGCTTCCTGCAGTTGCGCGTCGAGCTCGGCGGGCGTGCGCAAGGTGACGAACCCGTTCGACGGGGTGGTCGCGGAAGCGCGCACGGCACCATAGACCTTCAGTGGCTGCAGCGGATCGTCCGCGCCGCCCGCGGCACCCAGCAACATCGCCGCGCCCCAGAGGATCGCCGTCACTCCGGCGGCGCCCGCTGCCGTTCGCCTTCTGGGCAGGTTCCGAGCGGTTTCGAGCGCGGCCCAACCGAAGGTCAGCAGGAGAGCGCCACCGAGGCCGAGCCAGATCATCGAGTCCAGAAGGGGCCGCAGCAGCAGCCACGCGCTGGCCAGCAGCAGGAAGCCGAACAGCCCCTTGACCGCATCCATCCAGGCCCCAGGGCGCGGCAGCCAACGCTGGCCGAACAACACGACCAGAATGAGTGGCAGGCCCATGCCCAGCCCGAGGGCGAACAGTACGGAAGCGCCCAGCAGCAGGTCGCCTGACTGGGCGATATACAGCAGCGCTCCCGCCAGCGGCGCCGTCATGCAGGGGCCGACGAGCAAACCCGAGAGCACCCCGAGGGCCGCCGCACCGCCGAGGCTCCCGCCTTTGCGCTGTTGCCCGGCGGCATCGAGGCGCTGCCTGAGTGCCGACGGCAATTGCAGCTCGAAGAAGCCGAACATTGGCAGCGCCAGAATGACGAACAGCGCGGCGAATCCAGCGATCAGCCAGGGTTGCTGCAGCCAGGCTTGCAGATTGGTGCCCAGCGCGGCGGCGAGGGTGCCCATCGCGGCGTAGACCAGTGCCATGCTCAGCACGAAGCTGCCGGCAAGCAGGGCCGAGCGCCAGGTGCGCGCGCCGCTGCCGACGACGACCGAGGCCAGGATGGGCAGCATGGGCAGCGAGCAGGGCGTGAAAGCCAGCAGCAGGCCGAGGGAGAAGAACAGGGCGAGGCCATAGGCCAGCCCGGAGTGCTCCAGTTGCGCGGCAAAGCCCTGGTCGGCAGCCACTTCGCTGTCGCTGGTCACCGGCATGGAGGAGACGCCTGCTTGCAGCGCCACGGTTTGGTGTTGCGGGGGATAACACAGGCCTGCATCGGCGCATCCTTGCCAGCTCACTTGCAGTGAGTTTGCCGAACCTGGCGACAGAACGATTTCGAGATCGTCCCGGTAGATGGTCGAGTTGCCGAAGAAGGCATCCGAATGCTCTTCCCCCTGAGGCAGCTTCGGGGCACTCGGCGCGCCTTCGATACGCAGGCGGTCGCGGTAGAGGTAGTAGCCTGGGCTGATGCGCCAGTGCAGCCTGACCTGGCCATCCGCCAGGCGCGTCTGGTCGAAGGCGAAGGCCCGCTCCACTGGCAGGAAGTCGCTCGTGGTTTGGCTGCGCGGCCCGAACAGCGGGTCGTCAGCTTGTGCCAGCACCACGCCGGGCAGCAGTAATATCAGGAGTAACAGGAAGCGTTGCATGAAGTCCTCTCGCCAGATCGATCGGCGGCGAGGTTGATCCGTGGGGATTAACTCAGCATTAGCTGATCGGCCCGAGGTCGACGTTATCGTGCCCATCGCATAACGTTCGCTTAATCCTCGCCTGGCAGCGTGCCGCAACCCCATCACCGAATTCCGCCATGCACATACTTCTCACCGAAGACGATGACCTCATCGCCGCCGGCATCGTCTCCGGGCTTCGCGCCCAGGGCATGACCGTCGACCGGGTCGGCAATGCCGCCGATACCGACGCCCTGCTGCAGGTCGCTCGCTTCGATGTGCTGGTGCTCGACCTGGGCCTGCCCGACCAGGATGGCTTGCAACTGTTGCGCCGGTTGCGGCGGCGCGGCGAAGACCTGCCGGTGCTGATCCTCACCGCACGCGATGCCGTGAGTGACCGGGTGGCGGGGCTGCAGGCGGGCGCTGACGACTACCTGCTCAAACCCTTCGACCTGCTCGAGCTGCACGCCCGGCTGCATAGCCTGCAGCGCCGCGCGGCGGGGCGAAGCGTCAATGTCATCGTGCATGGCTGCCTGCGCTTCGACCCCAGTACCCGTGAAACCCTGCTGGCGGACCAGCCCGTCGACCTGTCGCGCCGTGAGCAGGCGCTGCTGATGGCGCTGCTCGACAATCGCGGGCGCATCCTCACCGCGGACCAGCTGAAAGACAGCATCTACGGCCTGACCGACGATGTGGAAAGCAATGCCTTGAACGTGCACATCCATAACCTGCGGCGCAAGCTCGGCAACGGTATCGTCGAAACCATCCGTGGCCTTGGCTACCGCCTCGGCGCGGCGGGCCTCGATGGCGAGCCCGACGCATGAGCCTGCGCACGCGGCTGAGCCTGATCCTGGGCACCACCTTCCTGCTGCTCTGGTCGGTTGCCGCGCTGTGGATGCTCTGCGACCTGCGCGAGCGCGTGTCGCACTCGCTGGATGAGCGCCTGGCGGCTTCCGCCCGCATGGTCGCAGGCCTGTTGCAGCAGCTCCCGCAGCCACTCCCCGGCAGGAACGAGGCGAGTCGCCTGACGGCGGAGCAACTGGGAATTCCAGACGGCCTGGCCTGCCAGGTGGTATCCCTGCGTGGTGAGGTGCTTGCGCAGAGCCACGCCACGCCGGACCACTCCCTGGGCGAGTCCGGGACAGGCTTTCACACGCAGGAGATCGACGGTTCGCAGTGGCGCAGCTTCACCCTGCAGGTCGGTGACATGCGCGTCAGTACTGCCGACCGGATGGAGGAGCGCGATGTGCTCAATCGCTCCATCCTGCTTGCCGCAGCGGTGCCCGTGGTGTTGGCCTTGCTCGGCAGCCTCGCCTTGTTGTGGCTCGGCGTCACCCAGGGCTTGAGCCCCTTGCGACGAATCCGCGAGGCCATCGCCCGGCGCGGGGCGGACTCACTGGAGCCGCTGTCGTTGAGCCGCTTGCCAGCGGAAATCCGCCCGCTGGTGGCATCGCAGAACCAGCTGTTTGCGCGGATCGCCAAGGCGATCGAGCGCGAGCGTCGCTTTGCCGGGGATGCTGCCCACGAGTTGCGCAGCCCGCTCACCGCGATCAAGACCCACCTGCAAGTCGCCCGGCTGACCCGCGGAGAAGAGGCGCAACAGGCCCTGGCTTATGCGGAGCAGGGCGCGGATCGTCTGCATCGGACGCTGGAGCAGTTGCTGATGCTGGCGAAGGTGGAGGGCAGCCTTTCCTTCGAGGATGGTGGCGCGAGCACGGTACTGGAAGTGGTGCGCCACGCCGTGGAAGACGCCATGCACGGGTGCCCCGGAAGCATCGAGGTGGTCAACCAGGGGGTAACGGCCGGGCAACGCTTCGAAGCGCCTGCGGTGCTGGCCATCCTGGCGCTGCGCAACCTGCTGGAAAACGCCATGCGCCATACCCGCAGCGGCACCACCGTTACGCTGGAGCTGCATACGGAAAATGGCGGCCTGGTGGCCTGCGTGATGGACCAAGGCCCCGGTGTCAGCGCCGAGCTGCTACCGCGCCTGACCGAGCGCTTCTGGCGCATGGACGGCAAAGGTGGCAGCGGCCTGGGTCTTGCCATTGTCCAGGCCATCGTCGAGCGTTGCCACGGGCAGCTCCGATTCGACAGCTCCGCGCAGGGCCTGTGCGTCACTCTGGAACTGCCGCTGCGTCACTGACTGTTCAGTTGCCGATGATCCTTTCCATTGCCTGCTGACCCAGCTTGGCGTTCGGGTCGTTGTAGTGGAAGTGAGCATTCTGATCCAGCGCCTGGTAGGCGGCGGAGTCTGCCTTCGCTCGCCCGGCGGCGGCCTGCGATGTGGGAATTCGAGAGAGCGGTTTCCAACGCTCCGGAGGAGGGCAGGGCTCTAGTCCGGGCCTTACCGAATGCAGGGCAGTGGCGGGGCTGTCGACGCTGTCGATTGCTGTATGAAACATCTGTACGAATTTTCTTGAAACGAATAGCATCCCACAATTGCAAAGTGCCATTGAGTTGTTGCGCAGGGATGCAGAAATTCCACTTCATTTCGGGTTTGCCGCGCTCCGGCAGTACGCTGCTGGCGGCCATTCTGTTGCAGAACCCACGCTTCCACGCCGGCATGTCCAGCCCCGTCGGCGGGCTGTTTACCGGTGTTCGCGAGCAATGCAGCGCCGGCAGTGAATTCGCTCCGCTGATCAGTGCTGATCAGCGCCGTCGCCTGTTGCGCGGGCTGTTCGACTCCTACTACGCAGATCAGCATGACAAGTCGGTGGTGTTCGACACCAATCGACTCTGGTGCGCCAACCTGCCGGCCCTGCGCGAGATGTTCCCGCAGGGCAAGGTCATCGCCTGCGTGCGCAACGTCGCCTGGATCATGGACAGCCTGGAAAAACTGTTCCGCGCCAACCCCTTCGAGAACACCAAGCTGTTCGCCGATGCCGCCGAGCGCAACTCCGTCTACAGCCGCACCGAAACCCTGGCCCAGCGCGATCGTCTGGTCGGCTTCGCCTGGAGCGCGCTCAAGGAAGCGTACTACGGCGAACAGGCCGACTCGCTGCTGGTGGTCGACTATGACCTGCTGGTGCAGAGCCCGGAGAAGGTGCTGCAGCTGGTCTACCAGTTCATCGACGAGCCCTGGTTCGAGCACGACTTCGACAACCTCGCCTACGACGCGCCGGACTTCGATGCCGCGCTGGGCGTAAGCGGCCTGCACCGGGTGCGGCCGCAGGTGACTGTGCAGGAGCGCCGTACCCTGTTGCCACCGGACCTGTTCGAGCAGTACAGCAAGCTTTCCTTCTGGGAAGACGGCAGCGCCAGCGCGGCCAACGTGATTCGCACCAAGAACAACTGATAACAAGAATGACCGCGGCGGCAGGTAGCCGCGCGGAGCCAAGAGGTGCATTGCATGCAGTGGATCAAGCGCGTGTTCGGCGATGCCGTGCGTCGCCCGCAGGAAACCCGGACGCCTTCGCCGACGCTGATCATGGCGCTGGAACCGCGCATGATGTTCGACGGTGCGGTCGCTGCGACTGCTGCCGAAGTGGCCAAATCCACTGATGCCCAGGATGCCGCCGCCGACAACGCCGCCGCCAGCAAGGACAACGCCGATACCAGCCATGCCGCCACCAGCGACGCGCGTAGCGATGCGGGGCAGGGCGCGGAAGCCGGTAGCGGGCGCAACGTGGTTTTCGTCGACTCCCGAGTGGAAGATGCCCAGCAACTGCTGCAAGGCGTAGCCGCCAACACCGACGTGGTGTTCCTCGACAGCCGTGGAAATGGTGTGCAGCAGATGGCCCAGTACCTGGCCGCGCACCCCGGCGCGGCTTCGGTGCAGATCATCGCCCATGGCAATTCCGGCGATCTGTGGCTGGGTAACAGTTACGTCAGTGCCGAGAATATCGCCGACTACGGCAACTCGCTCAGCCAACTCGGCGCCAGCATGCAAGCCGGCGGCGACATCCTCATCTACGCCTGCAACACCGCCCAGGGCGAGCGCGGGCAGACCTTCGTCGATGAACTGGCGAGCCTGACCGGCCGCGATATTGCCGCTTCCGATGACCGCACCGGCCAGGGTTCCGACTGGGATCTGGAAGTGACCACCGGCACCATCGAGGTGCGCCCGGTGCTGTCGACCGCTGCCGAAGCGGCTTACCAGCACAACCTGGCGATCATCACGGTGACTACCGTCAGCGACACCGGCCTCGACCAGACCTTCGGCGCTGATCAGGACGCCGACTTTGCGGACGGCACGGGGCTGTCGTTGCGCGAAGCGATCAACTGGGCCGTCAGCGGTGACACCATCCAGTTCGCCCCGGGGCTCAGTGGCAACACCATTGCGCTTTCCGGCCATGCCAGTAGCGCTTCGCTGCTGGTGATCGACAAGAGCCTGACCATCGAGGGTGATATCGATGGCAACGGTTCGGCCGACATTACCCTGGATGGCCAGTACAACGGCCGGGTGCTGGAAGTCAGGGCGGGTACAGTGAACCTTGACGGGCTGGTCATCCAGCATGGCCTGGTGGTCGGCAACGGCGCCAACGCTGGCTCCGATGCGACTGCGGCCATGGGCGGCGCTATTACCAATGCCGGTAACCTGACCCTCAACAACGTCACGGTGACGGCCAACGCGGCGTCTGGCGGCGGTGCTGGTGGCGGTATCAGGGGCGGCAGCTTTGGCGGCGCTGGCGGGGGCGGCGGCGCTCTTGGCGGGCAGACCGGTGGACGTGGCGGTGATACGGGCAACGGCCTGGGGTACTACGCCGGCAGGAACGGCACCGCCAACACGGGCGGTAATGGCGGTGGCTACAACCTGACCGTCATAGGCGGAAGAGGCGGCAGCAGCGCGGGTGGTGCGGGTGGTGCGGGTGCATTTGGCTACAGCAATGGTGGCGCGGGTGGCACCGCCAGCAGTGGCTCGCTTTCCATCGGTGGCGGTGGTGGTGGTTCCGGCTGGGACAACATCGGGCGCACGGGCGCCGCTGCCACTGGCGGTATATTCAACGACACCACAGGCACCCTGACCATTGTTGGCAACTCGCTCATCTCCAGCAACATTGCGGCCGGTGGCGGCGGTGGCGGTGGCGGCGGTAATGGAGCAGGTGCTTCCAGTGACCCCGGCGGCGTGGGTGGCAAGGGCGTCGGAGCGATCTGGAACAAGGGCACCCTGCTGATTACCGCAGCCAACTTCAACGCGCTGAGCATTGGCAACAACAAGGGTGGCAGCGGTTTCGGCGGCCCGGGCGCGGGCGGTATGGGAAGCACGCCGTCGTCGGTTGACGGTCTCTACAACGACGGAGGCGTCATGAATACCGCCTACAACCCGGCTCCCACCGCCACCATCGTCGTCAGCAACACCTCCCAGCACATCGGTACCACGTCGCTGGTGACCATCACCTTCAACCAGGCGGTAACCGGCCTCACCAATGGCAACCTGACGGTATCCAACGGTACGCTCAGCACCGTGAGCTCCAGTGACGGTGGCATCACCTGGACCGCGACCTTTACGCCGAATCCGAGTGTCACCAGCGGCAGCAACTCCATTACCCTGGACAATTCCGGCGTCACCAGCGTGTCCACCAACACCGCAGGCACCGGCACCACGCAGTCGAACAACTACACCGTCGATACCGTACGGCCGACCGCGACCATCGTGGTTTCCAACTCGGCCCTGAACACCACGGCGCCAGCCACGGTGAGCATTACCTTCAGCGAGGCCGTGGCGGGTTTCACCCTGGGCGACATGTCGGCGACCAACGGTACCCTGAGCAACCTCTCCACCAGCGACAACATCCACTGGTCCGCGACCCTGACGCCAAACGCTGGCAACAACAGCAGTGGCAACGTCATCTTCCTGGACAATACCCTCTATACCGATGCCTCGAGCAACACCGGCAGCGGCGTGACCCTGTCCAACACCTACTCGATCGATACCACGCGTCCGACCGCGACCATCACGGTCAGCAACACTTCGCTGAACATCGGTGGCACCTCCCAGGTGACCATCACCTTCAGCGAGGCGGTGAACAATTTCACCCTGGCCGACCTGACCGCCCAGGACGGTACCCTGAGCAACCTGACCACCAGCGACAACATCACCTGGACCGCGACCCTGACGCCGAACAGCAACGTCACCCAATACGGCGATGTCATCACCCTGGCCAATTCCGGGGTCGACGACCTGGCGGGCAACGCCGGGGTCGGCAGCAGTGTCTCCAACGCCTATTCGGTCGACACCCAGCGGCCGATCGCCAGCATCGTGCTCTCCAAGACCAACATTGGCGTTGGCCAGACCGCGCAGGTGACCATCACCTTCAGCGAAGCGGTGACCGGCTTCACCAACAGCGACCTGACGGTGGACAACGGCACCTTGAGCGCGGTGAGCAGCAGTGACGGCGGTGTCACCTGGACCGCCACCTTCACACCGACCGCGGGCATCGACAGCGCGAGCAACAGCGTCACCCTGGACTACACCGGTGTACAGGACGCCGCCGGCAACGCCGGCAGTGGCACCACCAGCTCCAACAACTACGCCATCGATGGCGTACGACCCACCGCGACCGTGACCATCGACCGGAGCTCGCTGAACATCGGCCAGACTGCGCAGGTGACCATCACCTTCAGCGAAGCGGTCGCCAACTTCAGCAACGCCGACCTGACGGTGACCAACGGCACCCTGAGTGCGGTGAGCAGCAGTGACGGCGGCGTCACCTGGTTGGCGACCTTCACGCCGACCTCGAACATCACCAACGCCAACAACGTCATCACCCTGAACAACACCGGCTACAACGACACCGCCGGCAATACCGGCACTGGCACCACCACGTCCAACAACTACGCCATCGATACCCAGCGGCCGACTGCCACCATCGTCGTGTCGGACCCAACGCTCACCGCCGGCGAAACCAGCCTGGTGACCATCACCTTCAGCGAGGCGGTCAGCGGCTTCACCCTGGCCGATATGAGCGCCAGTCACGGCACTCTGAGCAACCTGAGCAGCAGTGATGGCGGCGTCACCTGGACCGCGACCTTCACACCGGACGCCAACACCAACAGCGCGGCCAACGTCATCAACCTGGCCAATACCGGAGTCGCCGACCTGGCTGGCAACGCCGGCGTGGGCACGACCAGTTCGACGAACTACAGCATCGATACCGTGCGCCCCAACGCGACCATCGTGGTCGCAAATCCTACGCTGGGGATCAACGGCACGTCGCTGGTCACGATCAGCTTCGACCAGGCGGTGACCGGCTTCACCAACGCCGACCTGACCGTGGTCGGCGGTACCCTGAGTGCGGTGAGCAGCTCCGACGGTGGCATCACCTGGACCGCGACCTTCACCCCGGCCGGCAACATCACCAGCCCGAGCAACCACATCACCCTGGACAACAGCGGCATCCAGGCGGCAGCTTCAGGTAACGCCGGGATGGGCATCACCACCTCCAACAACTACGCGATCGATACCCAGCAGCCGACCGCGACCATCGTGGTGGCGAACGATCTCCTGGGCATCGGTAGCAGTTCGCTGGTGACCATTACCTTCAGCGAGCCGGTGACCGACTTCACCCTGGCCGACCTGACGTCGAACAGCGGCACCCTAAGCAACCTGACCACCAGCGACAACATCACCTTTACCGCCACCCTGACGCCGTCGGCGGGTATCAACCAGGGCAACAATCACATCACCCTGAATAACGGCGCTGTAGTCGACATCGCAGGTAATGTCGGTACCGGTGCCATTTCGAACGCCTATTGGGTCGACAGCGTGCGGCCGACGGCGACCATCGTACTGGGTGACTCGAGTCTGTTGGCGGGTGAGACCTCCACGGTGACCATCACCTTCAGCGAGGCGGTGACCGGCTTCAGCAATGACGACCTGTCCGTGGCCAACGGCACCTTGAGCACTCTCAGCTCCAGCGATGGCGGCATTACCTGGACGGCGACCTACACGCCCAATAGCAACATCCGCAGCAGCGGCAATCTGATCACCCTGAACAACACCGGCTATACCGACCTGGCCGGCAATACCGGTATCGGTGTGACCAACTCGGCCAGCTTCACCATCGATACGGTGCGCCCGACCGCGACCATCGTGGTCGGCAACCCAGCACTGATTGCCGGCTCCGACTCCCGGGTGACCATCACCTTCAGCGAGGCGGTGAGCGGCTTCAGCAACGACGACCTGACGGTAACCAATGGCACCTTGAGCGTGGTGACCAGCAGCGACGGCGGCATCACCTGGACGGCCACCTTCACGCCGGACAGCAACGTGACCGACACCAGCAACATCATCACGCTCAACAACAGTGGCGTGGAGAACGCTGCGGGCAACACCGGCAGCGGTACCACCACGTCCAACAACTACGCGATCGACACCCAGCAGCCCACCGCCACCATCACGGTTGCCGACAACAACCTGGGCATCGGCCAGACCACCACCGTGACTATCGCCTTCAGTGAAGTGGTCAACGGTTTCGACCTGTCGGACCTGAGCGTTGCCAACGGCACCCTGTCCAACCTCGCCAGCAGCGATGGCGGCAGGACCTGGACAGCGACCCTGACGCCCACCGCCGCGATAAACGATGCGACCAACCTGATCCTGCTCGACAACGCGCTGGTGAGCGACGGCGCCGGCAACTCCGGCTTGGGAATTGCCATCTCCAACAACTACAGGATTGACGGCACACGCCCAACCAGCAGCATCGTGATGGCCGACACGACGCTGACAGTCGGCGAGACCTCGTTGGTGACCATCACCTTCAGCGAAGCGGTGACCGGCTTCAGCAACGACGACCTGACGCTGACCAATGGCACCCTGAGCGCTGTGAGCAGCAGCGACGGCGGCAAGACCTGGACGGCGACCTTCACGCCGACCGCCGGCATCAATGGCCTGAACAACATCATCATCCTGGACAACGCTGGCTGCACCGATTTGGCGGGCAACGAAGGGGTGAACGTTTCCGTGTCGGCCAACTACCGCGTCGAGACTGTGGTGCCGACGGCCAACATCGTGTTCGCCGAGCCTGCGCTCAAGGCCGGTGAAACCTCGCTGGTCACCATCACCTTCAGCGAGGCGGTGAGCGGTTTCAGCAATGCCAACCTGAGTGTCGCCAACGGCACCCTGAGCGCGGTGAGCAGCAGCGACGGCGGCATCACCTGGACCGCCACCTTCACGCCGGGCACCGATATCACCCAGGCCGGCAACCACATCAGCCTGGACAACACCGGCGTGCACAGCGCCGCGGGCAATGCCCTGGGCGGAAGCGCCGTGTCGAACGGCTTCGTGATCGATACGGCGCGCCCGACCGCGACCATCGTGGTCGCGGAACCGACCCTGGCCATCGGCCAGACCAGCCAGGTCACCATCACCTTCAGCGAGGCCGTCAGCGGCTTCGACAACGCCGACCTGAACGTCGCCAATGGTTCGCTCAGCGCGGTGACCTCCAGCGATGGCGGCCTGACCTGGACGGCCACCTTCACCCCGAATGCCGGCGTCAGCGATACCCGCAACGTCATCAGCCTGAACAATACCGGCTACACCGACGACGCCGGCAACACCGGCACCGGAACCACCGATTCCAACACCTTCGCCATCGACACCGCGCGCCCGACAGCCACCATCACACTGGCCGATACGCAGCTCAAGGCCGGGGAAACGACCACGGTGACCATTGCCTTCAGCGAGGCGGTGAGCGGTTTCACCCTGGCGGACCTGAGCGTGACCAACGGCACCCTGAGCGGGCTCGGCAGCGCTGACGGCGGTATTACCTGGACGGCCACCTTCACGCCCAGCGCCGACCTGACCGCCGCTGGCAACCTGATCAGCCTGGACAACGCCGGAGTCGACGACCTGGCGGGCAACGCCGGTGCCGGCGTGACCCATTCGGCCAACTTCAGCATCGATACCGTGCGGCCCAGCGCCACCGTCGTAGTGGCCAACACCGACCTGCGCCAGGGGCAGTCTTCGCAGGTGACCATCACCTTCAGCGAGCCGGTCATCGACCTGGACCTGTCCGACCTGAGCGCCAGCAACGCCACGCTGTCCGGCCTGAGCAGCAGCGACGGTGGCCTGACCTGGACGGCGACGCTGACGCCGCTGGTCAATGTGCTCGGCTCGAACAACGTGGTAACGCTGAACAACCTCGGCTACACCGATGCCGCTGGCAATACCGGCGTCGGCGTCAGCCAGTCCAACAGCTACGCGATCAACAGCATCGCCCAGCAAGGCGACCCGCAATACCGTATCGAGCAGGGCGTTCGCCCTGTGGTGCCGGGCAGCGGTATGGCGGGCAGTGCGCCGCAGGTTTCGTCGGTGCTGCAGAACGCCGGTCCGCCAGCGCTCGGCCAGGCACCGCTGCTCGACAGCAGCAACCGTGGCACGGCGCAGTCGGGGCTGGGCAGTGTGTTCCGCGAGGGCCCGAGCCAGAGCCAGCTTGCGCTGATCTTCGCCAACCACGGCAACAGCGCCTTCGGCGACGGCAGCGGTCATGGCTTCCTCGGCTTCGGTGGCGGTGATGCCGGTGTCTTCGGCAACAGCACCCTTGGAGCGATTTTCAGCGCCGCCCGCGAGGGCGACGAGCAGGCGTTGTCGGCCTTCGGCCAGCGCCAGGCCGATATCAGCCAGGGGCTGCGGGGTGTGTTCGGTTCGGCCGGTCTCGGCCAGCAATTGCAGGAAATGAATCAGCGCGAGCAGCGCCAGGTCGCCGACCTGGCGCACGCCTTCGGCGAGCTCGGCCAGGTACGGCCGGCCAGTTGAAGGCAACCGGGCTGGACAACTTCA
>NZ_PEKX01000028.1 GCF_002796985.1 Pseudomonas sp.
TGAATCGACCCTAGTTTCGTAGACACCTCCGTGCCTCATAATACGACCCATTAGGAGGTGCCATGAGCAACCCGCGTTATCCCGAAGAATTCAAAATCGAAGCAGTCAAGCAGGTGACCGAGCGAGGTCTTCCGGTTGCTGAGGTAGCTGCTCGTCTGGGCATGTCGACGCACAGCCTGTATGCCTGGGTAAAGCGCTACAGCAAGCCCCAAGAGCAGCGAGCGCAAGAGGACGACCAGCAAGCTGAGCTACGTCGTCTGCGTGCTGAACTCAAGCGCGTGACCGAAGAGCGAGACATCCTAAAAAAGGCCGCCGCGTACTTTGCCAAGGAGTGCGGCTGAAGTACGCCTTCATCAATCAGCTATCCGCAGACTATTCGGTTCGTCGTCTGTGCCTGACTCTGAAAGTACATGCCAGCGGTTACTACGCCTGGCTGGCTGAACCGAAGTCAGCACGAGCCAAGGATGATCAACGTCTGCTTGGTCTGATCAAGCACTCGTGGCTAGAGAGCGGTGGTGTGTACGGCTACCGCAAAATTCATGACGACCTGCGTGAGCTTGGAGAGGCGTGCGGCAAGCATCGCGTTGCTCGACTGATGCGCCTGGAAGGACTGCGCTCGCAGACAGGGTACCGGCGTCGACCGGGCCGTTATGGTGGCAAGCCTCCAGTGGCCTCACCGAATCATCTGGAGCGCCGATTCAATGTCACCGAACCCAACAGGGTCTGGGTCACGGACATCACCTACATCCGCACTTATGAGGGCTGGTTGTATTTGGCGGTGGTACTAGACCTGTTTTCGCGGCAGGTAATCGGTTGGTCAATGAAGCCGCAGATGACCAGCGACCTAGCTATTGATGCCTTGCTGATGGCGGTTTGGCGACGCAAGCCAAAGCAGGAGGTGATGATTCACTCAGATCAGGGGAGCCAGTTCAGTAGCGGCGACTGGCAGAGTTTCCTGAAAGCCAACAACTTGCTTGGCAGCATGAGTCGACGTGGCAACTGCTATGACAACGCGGTAGCGGAAAGCTTTTTCCAGCTGCTGAAGCGGGAGCGGATCAGGCGAAAGATCTACAGCACCAGGCAGGATGCTCGCGCTGATGTGTTCGATTACATCGAGATGTTCTACAACCCAAAACGCCGGCATGGTTTCAACAACCAGCTGTCACCGGTAGAGTTTGAGAAGCGACATTTACTGAGCCTGGAAAGTGTCTAGGGAATCCGGGGCGATTCA
>NZ_PEKX01000008.1 GCF_002796985.1 Pseudomonas sp.
GCGCTTCGCGATTCGCGAAGGCGGCCGTACCGTTGGCGCCGGCGTGGTTGCCAAGATCTTCGAGTAATCGCTGATCTGCTCCAGAAAAAGGGACCCTTCGGGGTCCCTTTTTCGTTGAGTTGGTTAAATATTGACACCCCCCAGGCGCATCCGTACAATTGCGCCTCCTTTTAACGGGCGGAGTCCGTCCGTTGGGAATGGCAACTTGGAGTCTGAGGTCAAATGCAAAATCAACAAATCCGTATTCGGTTGAAGGCTTTTGATCACCGCCTGATCGACCAATCTACCCAGGAAATCGTGGAAACCGCGAAACGTACTGGCGCTCAGGTGCGTGGTCCGATTCCTCTGCCGACCCGCAAGGAACGTTACACCGTGCTGATTTCCCCGCACGTCAACAAGGACGCTCGTGACCAGTACGAAATTCGTACCCACAAGCGTGTTCTCGACATCGTTCAGCCGACCGACAAAACCGTCGACGCGCTGATGAAGCTCGACCTTGCTGCTGGTGTCGAAGTGCAGATCAGCCTCGGCTAATGCCTTCGGCATTGGTCGTGTAACGCTCTGAAATGGGCGGCCATAGCGGGTGAAAGCCCCGTACACTAAAGAGGTTCTAAAGATGACAATTGGTGTTGTCGGTCGTAAGTGCGGCATGACCCGCATCTTCACCGAAGATGGTGTCTCTATTCCGGTCACGGTCATTGAGGTCGAGCCGAATCGCGTCACCCAGTTCAAAAACGAAGAGAGCGATGGCTATCGCGCTGTGCAGGTAACTGCTGGCGAGCGTCGTGCTTCTCGCGTGACCAAGGCGCAAGCCGGTCACTTTGCCAAGGCGAATGTCGCCGCCGGTCGCGGCGTGTGGGAATTCCGTCTGGGTGAAGAGGAGTTCAAGGCAGGCGATTCCATCTCTGTCGATCTGTTCCAGGCAGGCCAGCTGGTAGACGTTACCGGTGAGTCCAAGGGTAAAGGCTTCGCCGGTACCATCAAGCGCTGGAACTTCCGTGGTCAAGATAACACCCACGGTAACTCCGTTTCCCACCGCGTCCCGGGTTCCATCGGCCAGTGCCAGACTCCTGGTCGAGTGTTCAAGGGCAAAAAAATGTCGGGCCACATGGGTGCTGAGCGTGTAACCGTTCAATCCCTTGAGGTCGTGCGTGTCGATGCAGAGCGCAATCTGCTGCTGGTCAAAGGTGCCGTTCCTGGCGCTACCGGTGGTGATGTGCTGGTGCGTCCGGCAGCCAAGGCTCGCGGTTAAGAGAGGAAGCTGAGATGCAACTGAATGTAAATGGCGCTCAGGCGATCGAGGTTTCCGAGCGTACCTTTGGTAGCGAATTCAACGAGACCCTGGTTCACCAGGCAGTCGTCGCCTACATGGCTGGCGGCCGTCAAGGTACCAAGGCTCAGAAGACTCGTTCCGAAGTCTCCGGTGGTGGCAAGAAGCCGTGGCGTCAGAAGGGCACCGGTCGTGCTCGTGCTGGCACCATCCGTAGCCCCATCTGGCGTGGCGGTGGCGCGACTTTCGCTGCCAAGCCGCAGGACCACTCCCAGAAGCTCAACAAGAAGATGTACCGCGCAGCTCTGCGCTCCATCCTCTCTGAGCTGGTTCGTCTGGATCGTCTGGTTGTCGTTGCCGACTTCGCTGTCGATGCACCGAAGACCAAGGGTCTGGTCAGCAAACTGGAAGGCCTGGGCCTGAAAGATGTACTGATCGTCACCGAAGGCGTCGATGAGAACCTGTACCTGGCAGCTCGCAACCTGGCCCACGTCGACGTACGTGATGTCCAGGCTTCCGATCCGGTCAGCCTCATCGCCTACGACAAGGTGCTGGTCACCGTGTCCGCCGTGAAGAAGTTCGAGGAGCTGCTGGCATGAACCAGGAACGCGTATTCAAAGTGCTGCTGGGCCCGCATATCTCCGAGAAGGCCACTGGCCTGGCGGACGGCAACAGCCAATTCGTTTTCAAGGTTGCCACTGATGCAACCAAGCTGGAAATCAAGAAGGCCGTAGAAAGCCTGTTCGGCGTGAAAGTACGTCGCGTCACCACCCTGAATGTTCAGGGCAAGACCAAGCGTACCGTTCGCGGCCTGGGCAAGCGTAACGACTGGAAAAAAGCGTACATCGCTCTCCAGCCGGGCCAGGATCTCGATTTCGCAGCTGGCGCTGAGTAAAGGGGTGCATCATGGCAATCGTTAAATGCAAACCGACTTCCGCTGGTCGTCGTTTCGTCGTCAAGGTAGTGAACCAGGACCTGCACAAAGGTGCTCCGTTCGCTCCCCTGCTCGAGAAGAAGTCCAAGTCGGGCGGCCGTAACAACAACGGTCGCATCACCACCCGTCATATCGGTGGTGGTCACAAGCAGCACTATCGTCTGGTCGACTTCCGTCGCAACAAGGATGGCATTCCTGCCGTTGTTGAGCGCGTCGAATACGATCCGAACCGTACTGCTCACATCGCTCTGCTGAAATACGCGGACGGCGAGCGTCGTTACATCATCGCGCCCAAAGGCGTGGTGGCTGGTGATCAGCTGATCTCCGGTATTGGCGCTCCGATCAAAGCCGGCAACAACATGCCGCTGCGCAACATCCCGGTGGGTAGCACCATCCACGGTATCGAACTGAAGCCTGGTAAAGGCGCTCAGATCGCTCGCTCCGCTGGTGCTTCGGCTCAGCTGGTTGCCCGTGAAGGTGCCTACGTGACCGTGCGTCTGCGCTCCGGCGAAATGCGCAAAGTGCTGGCTGACTGCCGTGCGACCCTGGGCGAAGTCTCGAACTCCGAGCACAGCCTGCGTTCGCTGGGTAAAGCTGGTGCCAAGCGCTGGCGTGGCGTTCGCCCGACCGTTCGTGGTGTTGCCATGAACCCGGTCGACCACCCGCATGGTGGTGGTGAAGGTCGTACCTCTGCTGGTCGTCATCCGGTATCGCCGTGGGGTCTTCAGACCAAGGGTAAGAAGACTCGCGCGAACAAGCGTACCGACAACATGATCGTCCGTCGCCGCAAGTAAATAGAGGGATACGACAGTGCCACGTTCTCTGAAAAAAGGTCCTTTTATCGATCTTCACCTGCTGAAGAAGATCGAAGTGGCGGTAGAAAAGAACGACCGCAAGCCGATCAAGACCTGGTCGCGCCGTTCTATGATCATGCCGCACATGGTTGGTCTGACCATCGCTGTCCACAACGGCCGTCTGCACGTGCCGGTTCTGGTCAACGAAGATATGGTCGGTCACAAACTCGGCGAGTTCGCTGCTACCCGCACTTATCGTGGGCACGCTGCGGACAAGAAAGCCAAGCGTTAAGGGGTAAGGAAGATGGAAGTAGCCGCTAAGCTCTCGGGCGCTCGTATCTCCGCCCAGAAAGCCCGCTTGGTCGCCGACCAGATTCGCGGGAAGAAGGTGGGCGACGCGCTCAACCTCCTGGCTTTCAGCAACAAGAAAGCCGCCGAGATCATGAAGAAAGTGCTGGAGTCGGCCGTGGCCAACGCCGAGCACAACGAAGGCGCCGATGTGGATGACCTCAAAGTCTCCACCGTCTTCGTCAACGAAGGTCGTTCGCTCAAGCGCATCATGCCGCGTGCCAAAGGCCGTGCTGATCGCATCGTCAAGCGGTCTTGCCATATCACTGTCAAGGTTGCGGACAAGTAACGGAGTCGATCAGATGGGTCAGAAAGTACATCCCAATGGCATCCGCCTGGGTATCGTCAAGGAGCACACCTCCGTTTGGTACGCAGATAAGCGCACTTACGCCGATTATCTGTTCGCCGACCTGAAGGTACGTGAGTATCTCCAAGACAAACTAAAAAGCGCGTCCGTCAGCCGTATCGACATCCATCGTCCGGCTCAGACTGCACGTATCACCATCCACACCGCTCGTCCCGGCATCGTGATCGGCAAGAAAGGTGAAGATGTTGAGAAGCTGCGTCAGGACCTGACCAAGCAAATGGGTGTGCCTGTGCACATCAACATCGAAGAGATCCGCAAGCCGGAGCTCGACGGTATGCTGGTTGCGCAAAGCGTAGCTCAGCAGCTGGAGCGTCGCGTTATGTTCCGTCGCGCCATGAAGCGCGCTGTACAGAACGCCATGCGCATTGGTGCCAAGGGCATCAAGATCCAGGTAAGCGGTCGTCTGGGCGGCGCTGAAATCGCTCGTACCGAGTGGTATCGCGAAGGTCGTGTGCCCCTGCACACCCTGCGTGCCGACATCGACTATGCAACCTACGAAGCGCACACCACCTACGGTGTGATCGGTGTGAAGGTTTGGATCTTCAAAGGCGAGGTCATTGGTGGCCGCCAGGAAGAGCTGAAGCCGGTAGCGCCCGCGCCTCGTAAAAAAGCTGCTAAGTAAGGAGTACGCAAATGCTGCAACCCAAGCGTACGAAGTTCCGCAAGCAAATGACCGGTCACAACCGTGGCCTGGCTCATCGCGGTTCTAAAGTCAGCTTCGGCGAGTATGCCCTCAAGGCAACCAGCCGTGGCCGTCTCACCGCACGTCAGATCGAGTCCGCGCGTCGTGCGCTGACCCGTCACGTAAAACGTGGTGGCAAGATCTGGATTCGTGTATTCCCCGACAAGCCTGTTACCAAAAAGCCCCTGGAAGTACGTATGGGTAAAGGTAAGGGCGGCGTCGAGTACTGGGTAGCCCAGATTCAACCGGGCAAGGTCCTGTACGAGATCGAGGGTGTATCCGAAGAGCTGGCGCGTGAGGCATTCGCCCTGGCCGCTGCAAAGCTGCCGCTCGCCACCTCCTTTGTTAAGCGGACGGTGATGTGATGAAAGCGAATGAACTTCGTGAAAAATCCGTTGAGCAGCTGAACGAGCAACTGCTCGGCCTGCTGCGCGATCAGTTCAATCTGCGCATGCAGAAGGCAACTGGCCAGTTGGGGCAGTCTCACCTGCTCTCGCAGGTTAAGCGCGACATCGCTCGCGTGAAAACTGTGCTCAACCAGCAAGCAGGTAAGTAATCATGGCTGAAGCCGAGAAAACCGTCCGTACGCTGACTGGCCGTGTCGTCAGCGACAAGATGGACAAGACCGTCACCGTTCTGATCGAGCGCCGCGTTAAGCACCCGATCTACGGCAAATACGTGAAGCGTTCGACCAAACTGCACGCCCACGACGAAACCAACCAGTGCCGCATTGGTGACCTGGTCACCATTCGCGAAACACGTCCGCTGGCCAAGACCAAGGCCTGGACCCTGGTTGACGTCGTCGAGCGCGCGGTTGAAGTCTAAGGGTCGGAGATAGAAGATGATTCAGACTCAATCCATGCTCGAAGTCGCTGATAACAGCGGCGCGCGTCGCGTAATGTGCATCAAGGTGCTCGGCGGTTCCCACCGCCGCTACGCCGGCATTGGCGACATCATCAAGGTCACCGTCAAGGAAGCGATTCCGCGCGGCAAGGTGAAGAAGGGCCAGGTGATGACTGCCGTGGTCGTTCGTACCAAGCACGGCGTACGTCGTACCGACGGTTCCATCATTCGCTTCGACGGCAACGCCGCCGTCCTGCTGAACAACAAGCAGGAGCCGATCGGCACCCGTATCTTTGGGCCGGTGACTCGTGAACTTCGTACTGAGAAGTTCATGAAGATCGTCTCCCTTGCCCCAGAAGTGCTGTAAGGAGTAGCCGTCATGCAAAAAATTCGTCGTGACGACGAAATCATCGTCATTGCCGGCAAGGACAAGGGCAAGCGTGGCAAGGTGCTGAAGGTTCTGGCTGATGACCGTCTGGTCGTTGGCGGTGTGAACCTCGTCAAGCGCCACACCAAACCCAACCCCATGCTCAACCAGCAAGGCGGGATCGTCGAGAAGGAGGCGCCTCTGCACGTCTCCAACGTCGCCATCTTCAATGCTGAAACCAACAAGGCTGACCGCGTTGGCTTCAAGGTCGAAGACGGTAAGAAGATTCGTGTCTTCAAGTCGACCCAGAAACCGGTTCAGGCTTGAGGGAGCTAGGTAGATCACCATGGCACGATTGAAAGAAATTTATCGGAAGGAAATCGCCCCCAAACTGAAGCAAGAGCTTCAGCTGGGCAACGTGATGGAAGTTCCGCGCGTTACCAAAATCACCCTGAACATGGGTCTTGGCGAAGCTGTCGGCGACAAGAAAGTCATCGAGAGCGCCGTAGCTGATCTGGAAAAGATCGCGGGTCAGAAGCCGATCGTGACTTACGCTCGTAAGTCCATCGCCGGTTTCAAGATTCGTGAAGGCTGGCCGATCGGCGTGAAAGTCACCTTGCGTGGCGATCGCATGTACGAGTTCCTGGACCGTCTGCTGTCGATCTCCCTGCCGCGCGTACGTGACTTCCGCGGTCTGAATGCCAAGTCCTTCGACGGCCGTGGCAACTACAGCATGGGCGTCAAAGAGCAGATCATCTTCCCGGAAATCGATTACGACAAGATCGATGCCCTCCGCGGTATGGATATCACTCTGACCACTACCGCGCGTTCGGATGATGAGGGTCGTGCACTGCTGCGCGCCTTCAAATTCCCGTTCCGCAACTGATTGGAGTAGGACCATGGCTAAAGAGAGCATGAAGAACCGTGAGCTGAAGCGTCAGCGCACGGTAGCCAAGTACGCCAAAAAGCGTGCCGAGCTGAAAGCGATCATCGTGAATCCGAGCACCACTGCGGAAGATCGTTGGAACGCCCAGGTCGCCCTGCAGAAGCAACCGCGTGACGCGAGCGCCAGCCGCCTGCGTAACCGTTGCCGTCTGACTGGTCGTCCGCACGGTTACTACCGCAAGTTCGGCCTGAGCCGTAACAAGCTGCGTGAAGCAGCAATGCGCGGTGACGTACCGGGCCTGGTGAAAGCCAGCTGGTAAGTGCTAAGCGGAGTCGGCAACGGCTCCGTTGATCGCTTAGCGAAGCAAGCCCCCTTGTGGGGCTTGATTCGTTTTTGAGCGATCTTTAGAATACCCGGCTCCCCCGAGCACGGGTTTTAGTTCGCCTGGTGTTGTGAGGGCGAGTTGTGAAGTTGAAGGCTTATCTTTTGTATCAGGAGCATTAAGCCCATGAGTATGCAGGACCCGTTAGCAGACATGCTAACTCGCATCCGTAATGCCCAGATGGCTGAGAAGACCGTCGTGAGCATGCCGTCTTCCAAGCTGAAAGCGGCAGTCGCCAAAGTCCTCAAGGACGAAGGCTACATTGCGGATTTCCAAGTCACCGCCGAGGCCAAGCCTCTGCTGTCGATCGAGCTGAAGTACTTCGAAGGCAAGCCTGTCATCGAGGAAGTGAAGCGAATCAGCCGTCCTGGCCTGCGCCAGTACAAATCCGTAGACCAGCTGCCGAAAGTTCGTGGCGGCCTGGGCGTTTCGATTGTCTCCACCAACAAAGGTGTGATGACTGATCGTGCTGCCCGTGCCGCTGGCGTCGGTGGCGAAGTGCTCTGCACTGTGTTCTAAGGGGAATCAGCATGTCTCGCGTTGCTAAGAACCCCGTCATTCTGCCCGCTGGCGTTGAAATCAAGCTGGCTGGTCAGGAACTTTCGATCAAGGGTGCCAAGGGCGCTCTCGAGCTGAAAGTACATCCGTCCGTCGAAGTCATTCAGGACAACGGTGAGCTGCGTTTCGCTGCGCGTAACGGCGATCAGCAGACCCGTGCCATGGCCGGTACCACCCGTGCTCTGGTCAACAACATGGTGATCGGCGTCAGCCAAGGCTTCGAGCGCAAGCTCCAGCTGGTTGGTGTTGGTTACAAGGCGCAGGCCAAAGGCCAAGTGCTGTCCCTGGCTCTCGGCTTCTCCCACCCGGTTGATTACGAACTGCCTGCCGGCATCGTCGCGGAAACCCCCAGCCAGACCGACATCCTGATCAAGGGTATCGACAAGCAGCTGGTCGGCCAGGTCGCCGCGGAAATCCGCGACTTCCGTCCGCCGGAGCCGTACAAAGGCAAGGGCGTGCGTTACGCCGACGAAGTCGTCCTTCGTAAAGAAGCCAAGAAGAAGTAGGGCATAGCAAATGAGCGTCAAGAAAGAAACCCGTCTGCGCCGCGCTCGCAAGGCACGCCTGAAGATGCGCGAACTGGAAGCCGTACGCCTCTGTGTGTACCGCTCCGCCCAGCACATCTACGCCCAGGTCATTGCGGCCGATGGCGGCAAAGTCCTGGCCAGCGCCTCGACTCTCGACAAGGAACTGCGCGAAGGTGCCACCGGCAACGTCGACGCAGCCAAGAAAGTTGGTCAACTGGTCGCGGAACGCGCCAAGGCTGCCGGCGTCACTCAGGTGGCGTTCGACCGTTCTGGCTTCAAGTACCACGGTCGCATCAAGGCCCTGGCTGATGCCGCTCGCGAAGGCGGTCTGGAGTTCTAAGTTATGGCAAATAACGATCAAAAGCGCGACGAAGGCTACATCGAGAAGCTGGTTCAGGTGAACCGCGTCGCCAAAACCGTAAAAGGTGGCCGTATCTTCGCCTTCACCGCGCTGACCGTGGTTGGCGATGGCAAGGGCCGTGTTGGCTTCGGTCGTGGCAAGGCGCGTGAAGTGCCAGCCGCTATCCAGAAGGCAATGGAAGCTGCTCGCCGCAACATGATCCAGGTTGATCTGAACGGCACTACCCTGCAGTACCCGACCAAGTCCGCCCATGGCGCCTCCAAGGTGTACATGCAGCCGGCTTCCGAAGGTACCGGCATCATCGCCGGCGGCGCCATGCGCGCTGTCCTGGAAGTTGCTGGTGTGCAGAACGTTCTGGCGAAGTGCTACGGCTCCACCAATCCGGTGAACGTGGTCTACGCAACCTTCAAGGGCCTGAAGAACATGCAGTCCCCTGAGTCGGTAGCGGCCAAGCGTGGCAAGAGCGTCGAGGAGATTCTCTAACCATGGCAACTGTCAAAGTTACCCTGATCAAGAGCGTGAACGGCCGCCTGGCCAATCACAAGGCTTGCGTCAAAGGCCTGGGCCTGCGTCGCATTGGTCACACCGTTGAAGTTCAGGACACTCCTGAAAATCGCGGCATGATCAACAAGGCCTACTACATGCTGCGTGTGGAGGGTTAATCCATGCAACTGAACGATCTGCGTTCCGCGCCGGGTGCCCGTCGCGAAAAGCACCGTCCGGGCCGTGGCATCGGTAGCGGTCTGGGCAAGACCGGTGGCCGTGGTCACAAAGGTCAAACCTCCCGCTCCGGTGGTTCCATCGCTCCGGGCTTCGAGGGTGGTCAGCAGCCGCTGCACCGTCGTCTGCCGAAGTTCGGCTTCAACTCGCTGAAAGCCATGGATCGCGCAGAAGTGCGCACTTCCGAGCTGGCCAAGGTTGAGGGTGATGTCGTTACCGTGCAGTCCCTGAAGGATGCCAACGTGATTAACCAGAACGTACAGCGTGTGAAAGTCATGCTGTCGGGCGAAGTTACTCGCGCAGTCACCCTGAAAGGCATCGGCGCCACCAAGGGCGCTCGTGCGGCTATCGAAGCAGCTGGCGGCAAAATCGAGGACTAAATGGCTAAGCAAGGTGCTCTCTCTGCGCTGAGCAACGGTGGTGGTTTGTCCGAGCTCTGGGCACGTCTGCGTTTCCTGTTCCTGGCGATCATCGTCTATCGGATCGGCGCGCATATCCCAGTCCCGGGCATCAACCCCGATCGCTTGGCGGCACTGTTCCGGCAGAACGAGGGGACCATTCTTAGCCTCTTCAACATGTTTTCCGGCGGCGCGCTGGAGCGCATGAGTATTTTTGCATTGGGGATCATGCCGTACATCTCGGCGTCGATCATCATGCAGCTCATGACCGCTATCAGCCCGCAGCTGGAGCAGTTGAAGAAAGAGGGTGAGTCTGGGCGTCGCAAGATCAGCCAGTACACCCGCTACGCAACTCTCGCCCTGGCACTCGTCCAGGCCATTGGCATGTCCATTGGTCTGGGTAGCCAGGGTGTGGCCTTCTCCAACGACTTCGGCTTCTACTTCGTGTCGGTCACCACCTTCGTGGCGGGTGCACTGTTCATGATGTGGCTGGGTGAGCAGATCACCGAGCGGGGTGTCGGCAACGGCATCTCCATGTTGATCTTCTCCGGTATCGTCGCAGGGCTGCCCCGAGCAATCGGTCAGTCCTTCGAGTCCGCGCGTCAAGGTGACATCAACATCTTCGCCCTGATTGCTATCGGCCTGCTGGCCGTGGCCATCATCGCGTTCGTGGTGTTCATCGAGCGTGGTCAGCGTCGTATCGCCGTGCATTACGCCAAGCGCCAGCAAGGTCGCAAGGTGTTTGCCGCCCAAACGAGCCATCTGCCGCTGAAAGTGAACATGGCGGGTGTGATTCCCGCGATCTTCGCCAGCAGCATTCTGCTGTTCCCGGCATCCCTGGGTGCCTGGTTCGGTCAGTCGGAAGGCCTGGGTTGGCTGCAGGACGTCGCGCAAGCGATCGCTCCAGGGCAGCCGCTGAACATTCTGCTGTTTAGTGCAGGGATCGTTTTCTTCTGCTTCTTCTACACAGCGCTGATGTTCAACCCGAAGGACGTGGCGGAAAACCTCAAGAAGTCCGGTGCATTTATTCCGGGTATTCGTCCGGGTGAACAGTCGGCTCGCTACATCGATGGCGTGCTGACCCGTTTGACCATGTTCGGTGCCCTGTACATGACGGCTGTGTGCCTGCTGCCCCAGTTCCTGGTCGTAGCTGCCCACGTACCGTTCTACCTTGGCGGGACCTCGTTGCTGATCGTGGTCGTGGTTGTGATGGACTTTATGGCTCAAGTACAATCGCACCTCGTTTCTCACCAGTACGAATCCCTCATGAAGAAAGCCAACCTGAAGGGCTATGGCAGCGGTCTGCTGCGCTGACCCGTAAGGTTCGAGGAGTCACTGATGAAAGTTCGTGCATCGGTTAAGAAGCTGTGCCGTAACTGCAAGATCGTCCGTCGCGAAGGCGTCGTTCGTGTGATCTGCAGCTCGGAGCCGCGTCACAAGCAGCGCCAAGGCTGAGTGTGAATCACGCGTTATAACCCGGCAGCTAGTGTGCTGCCGGGTTGATTATTTGTTTTTACAGCGCTAATATCCGCGCCCTTTCTTGGCTCCCTGGGCGCCGGGTAGCTGTCAATTGGAGTTTTTCTGAATGGCCCGTATTGCAGGCGTAAACATTCCGGATAACAAGCACACTGTTATCTCGCTGACCTACATCTATGGTGTTGGTCGCACAACCGCACAGAGCATCTGTGCAGCCACCGGCATTAGCCCGGCTGTAAAGATCAAAGAGCTGAGCGAAGAGCAGATTGATTCGCTGCGCAACGAGGTGGCCAAGCTGACCACCGAAGGTGACCTGCGCCGCGAAATCAACATGAACATCAAGCGTCTGATGGACCTCGGTTGCTACCGCGGTCTGCGTCATCGTCGTGGTCTGCCGGTTCGCGGTCAGCGCACCAAGACCAACGCGCGCACCCGTAAGGGCCCGCGTAAGCCGATCCGCAAGTAATCGCTTAGGAATCTAGTCATGGCAAAACCTGCTGCTCGTCCTCGCAAGAAAGTCAAAAAGACGGTGGTCGACGGGATCGCGCATATTCACGCATCCTTCAACAACACCATCGTTACCATTACCGACCGTCAGGGCAATGCCCTGTCCTGGGCTACCTCCGGTGGTTCGGGTTTCCGTGGCTCGCGTAAGAGCACCCCGTTCGCTGCCCAGGTAGCGGCCGAGCGTGCCGGCCAGGCTGCTCTGGAATACGGTCTGAAGAACCTTGACGTCAACGTCAAGGGCCCGGGCCCGGGTCGCGAGTCGGCCGTTCGTGCGCTGAATGCCTGCGGTTACAAAATCGCCAGCATCACCGACGTAACCCCGATTCCGCATAACGGCTGCCGTCCGCCGAAAAAGCGTCGCGTGTAATAGGAGACAGTGAGAAATGGCTCGTTACATTGGTCCCAAGTGCAAACTGTCCCGCCGCGAAGGCACTGATCTTTTCCTGAAGAGCGGCGTTCGTGCCCTCGACTCGAAATGCAAGGCAGAACAAGTTCCCGGTCAGCATGGTCAGCGTCGTGGTCGTCTTTCCGACTACGGTCTGCAGCTGCGCGAGAAGCAAAAAGTTCGCCGCATCTACGGCGTCCTCGAGCGTCAATTCCGTGGCTACTATCAGGAAGCGTCCCGCCGCAAGGGCTCCACAGGCGAAAACCTGCTGCAGCTGCTTGAGTGCCGTCTGGACAACGTCGTCTACCGTATGGGCTTCGGTTCCACTCGTTCCGAATCCCGTCAGCTGGTGTCCCACAAGACCATCAGCGTCAACGGCCAGACCGTAAACGTACCGTCCTACCAGGTCAAAGCTGGTGACGTGGTTGCTGTTCGCGAGAAATCGAAGAACCAGCTGCGTATCGCCCAAGCTCTGGACCTGTGCGCCCAGCGCGGTCGCGTTGAGTGGGTCGACGTGGACTCCGACAAGAAAGCTGGCACCTTCAAAAGTGTCCCGGCTCGTGCCGATCTGTCCGCCGACATCAACGAAAACCTGATTGTCGAGCTCTACTCCAAGTAAGGGCTAGAAAATAGGTGCATCCATGCAGAGTTCGGTAAATGAGTTCCTGACCCCCCGCCACATTGATGTGCAGGTGGTCAGCCAAACCCGCGCCAAGATTACCCTCGAGCCTCTCGAGCGTGGTTTCGGCCATACTTTGGGCAACGCGCTGCGTCGCATCCTGTTGTCCTCCATGCCCGGCTGTGCGGTAGTCGAGGCCGAGATCGACGGCGTACTCCACGAGTACTCCGCCATCGAAGGTGTGCAGGAAGATGTCATCGAGATCCTGCTCAACCTGAAAGGCCTGGCCATCAAGCTGCACGGCCGTGACGAAGTGACGCTGACCCTGGCGAAAAAGGGCTCGGGTGTGGTGACCGCTGCCGATATTCAGCTGGATCATGATGTCGAGATCGTCAACGGTGACCATGTTATCGCCCACCTGGCCGATAACGGCGCGCTGAACATGAAGCTGAAAGTCGCTCGTGGCCGCGGCTACGAGCCGGCTGATGCCCGTTCGAGCGATGAAGACGAAAGCCGCAGCATTGGCCGTCTTCAGCTCGACGCCTCGTTCAGCCCCGTACGTCGTGTTGCCTACGTGGTCGAGAACGCCCGTGTCGAACAGCGTACCAACCTGGACAAGCTGGTCCTCGATCTGGAAACCAACGGCACCCTGGACCCTGAAGAGGCTATCCGTCGCGCCGCTACCATCCTGCAACAGCAGCTGGCAGCGTTCGTGGACCTCAAAGGTGACAGCGAACCCGTCGTTGAAGAGCAGGAAGACGAGATCGATCCGATCCTGCTGCGTCCGGTCGATGACCTTGAGCTGACCGTCCGTTCGGCCAACTGCCTGAAGGCAGAGAACATCTACTACATCGGTGACCTGATTCAGCGCACCGAAGTAGAGCTGCTCAAAACGCCGAACCTGGGTAAGAAGTCCCTGACCGAAATCAAGGACGTTCTGGCCTCGCGCGGTCTGTCCCTCGGTATGCGCCTCGATAACTGGCCGCCGGCAAGTCTTAAGAAAGACGACAAGGCTACTGCCTGATCGTCGTAGCTACCGAACGTAAAGTTTGGAAAGGAATTGAACCATGCGCCATCGTAAAAGTGGTCGTCACCTGAGCCGTACCAGCTCGCACCGCAAGGCCATGTTCCAAAACATGGCTGTGTCGCTGTTCGAGCACGAGCTGATCAAAACCACCCTGCCCAAGGCCAAGGAACTGCGTCGCGTTGCCGAGCCGCTGATCACCCTGGCTAAAGTGGATAGCGTTGCCAACCGTCGTCTCGCTTTCGACCGTACCCGTTCGAAAGAAGCCGTAGGCAAGCTGTTCAACGAGCTGGGCAAGCGCTACGCCAACCGTCCGGGCGGCTACCTGCGCATCCTGAAGTGCGGCTTCCGCGCTGGCGACAATGCCCCCATGGCATACGTCGAGCTGATTGACCGCGCTGTTGGCGGCCAAGCAGTAGAAGCTGCAGAGTAAGGTTTACGCCTTATAAGAAACCGGGCCCTGTGCCCGGTTTTTTATCGCCTATCGAAAAGTTTTTCTCTATTGATCAGCTCGAATCAATAAATTGGCTGGTCCATGTCCTTGTCACCGATCCTTAACGACGCCGACTTCTACTGCTTGCTGAGCTGGATCAACAGCCAGATCGCCGGTGGAGGCGCTTAATTGTCCGATTGGGATGTCGGGCCGCG
Organism: Pseudomonas sp.; assembly: GCF_002796985.1. Lineage (GTDB taxonomy): Bacteria > Pseudomonadota > Gammaproteobacteria > Pseudomonadales > Pseudomonadaceae > Pseudomonas. Next base: position 14,097 of record NZ_PEKX01000008.1, read on the forward strand.
CTCACAGCCTTCGTGATTCGCCGGCCTTTGCACACCCCGCCGTTAAGGAGAGTAACGATGAGCGACAACACCCGCCTGACGACCGCTGCCGGAGCGCCGGTTGCCGATAACCAGAACGTCCAGACCGCCGGCCCACGGGGCCCGATGTTGCTGCAGGACGTCTGGTTCCTGGAGAAACTGGCGCACTTTGATCGTGAAGTGATCCCTGAGCGCCGTATGCACGCCAAAGGCTCCGCTGCCTACGGCACTTTCACCGTCACCCATGACATTACCCGCTACAGCCGCGCCAAGCTGTTCTCCCAGGTCGGCAAGCAGACGCCGCTATTCCTGCGCTTCTCCACCGTTGCTGGCGAGCGCGGTGCGGCGGATGCCGAGAGGGATATCCGCGGCTTCGCCCTGAAGTTCTACACCGAGGAAGGCAACTGGGACCTGGTGGGCAACAACACCCCGGTCTTCTACTTCCGCGACCCGCTGAAATTCCCCGACCTGAACCATGTGGTGAAGCGCGATCCGCGTACCAACCTGCGTAACGCCACCCTGAAGTGGGACTTCTTCTCGCACCTGCCGGAAGCCCTGCACCAGTTGACCATTGACTTCAGCGACCGTGGGCTGCCGCGCAGCTACCGTCACGTCCATGGTTTCGGCAGTCACACCTACAGCTTCATCAACGCCAGCAACGAACGCTTCTGGGTCAAGTTCCACTTCAAGACCCAGCAGGGCATCGAGAACCTGAGCAACGAGGAAGCCGCCAAGCTGGTTGGCGCTGACCGCGAAAGCTCGCAGCGGGACCTGTTCGACGCCATCGAACGCGGTGACTTCCCTCGCTGGAAGATGTACGTGCAGGTGATGCCGGAGAAGGAAGCGGCCACTTACCGCTACAACCCGTTCGACCTGACCAAGGTCTGGCCGCACGGCGACTACCCGTTGATCGAGGTGGGCTACTTCGAGCTCAACCGTAACCCGGCGAACTACTTCGCCGAGGTCGAGCAGTCTGCCTTCACCCCGGCGAACATCGTCCCCGGCATTGGCTTCTCGCCGGACAAGATGCTCCAGGGCCGTCTGTTCTCCTACGGCGATGCGCACCGTTACCGCCTGGGCGTGAACCACCACCAGATCCCGGTGAACGCCGCGCGCAACAACCCACGTATCTACCACCGCGACGGCGCCATGCGAGTGGACGGCAACAACGGCGACATGACCGTCACCTACGAGCCGAACAGCTTTAACCAGTGGCAGGAGCAGCCGGACTATTCCGAGCCGCCACTGACCCTGGAAGGCAGTGCGGATCACTGGAACCACCGCGTGGACGATGACTACTACAGCCAGCCGGCCGCGCTGTTCGGTCTGTTCGACGAAGCCCAGCGGCAGCGTCTGTACGAGAACATTGCCGGTGACATGGCGGGCGTGCCGGAGGCTATCCAGCGTCGCCAGCTGGCACTGTTCTTCAACATCGATCCGGCCTACGGCGAAGGCGTCGCCAAGGCGCTGGGCCTGAAGCTGGACTAAGCTGAAACCGTCCCACCAGCCGCCCTCTTCGGAGGGCGGCTGCGTTTGTGGGGCGTTGCGGACTTGACCCCGGTCATGGCCAGTCGCGACCATAGCGCCGTTTAATTCGCTGTCACGTCCCAGGGAGAAGGCTGATGCAAGGCCACGCCGAGGTTATCGATTATCTCAACACGCTGCTGACTGGTGAGCTGGCCGCTCGCGACCAGTACTTCATCCACTCGCGCATGTACGAGGACTGGGGCTTCACCAAGCTCTACGAGCGCCTCAACCACGAAATGGAAGAGGAAACCCAGCACGCTGACGCGCTGCTGCGTCGCATCCTGCTGCTCGAAGGCACCCCGCGCATGCGCCCGGACGACATCCACCCAGGCAAGACCGTGCCGGAGATGCTGGAGGCTGACCTGAAGCTGGAGCGCCATGTCCGTGCTGCCCTGGCCAAGGGCATCGCCCTGTGTGAGAAGCACAAGGACTTCGTCACCCGCGACATCCTGCGCGTGCAACTGACCGATACCGAGGAAGACCACGCCTACTGGCTGGAGCAACAGCTCGGTCTGATCCAGAAGATGGGCCTGGAGATCTATCTGCAGTCGCAGATCTGATCTGCCGCTGAGAAGGACAAGAAGCCCTCGGTGCCAACGTGTCGGGGGCTTGGCTTTTGTAGGTGCGAGCTTGCTCGCGAACAGAGTTACCCGGGGATTCCAGCGCTGGGCAGTTCGCGAGCAAGAACGGCCGCCCCCCTCGGTCCTACGAAAAGACAAAGAAAAGCCCCTGCGCCGATATTGGCGACAGGGGCTTTTTCATGCGCGCACGAATCAGGCCCGGTCGCGCTCCAGCAGCGGCTTGAGGAAGTGCCCGGTGTGCGACACCGCCAGCTCCGAGACCTGCTCCGGCGTGCCGGTGGCGATGATCTGGCCGCCTTTGGAGCCGCCCTCGGGGCCGAGGTCGACCAGCCAGTCGGCGGTCTTGATCACGTCCAGGTTGTGCTCGATCACTACCACGGTGTTGCCGTGGTCCCGCAGGCGGTGCAGCACGTCGAGCAGTTGCTGGATATCCGCGAAGTGCAGGCCGGTGGTCGGCTCGTCGAGGATATACAGGGTCTTGCCGGTGTCGCGCTTGGACAGCTCGCGGGACAGTTTCACCCGCTGCGCCTCACCGCCGGACAGCGTGGTCGCGCTCTGGCCGAGCTTGATGTACGACAGACCGACATCCATCAGCGTCTGCAGCTTGCGGGCGATGGCCGGCACGGCGTCGAAGAACCCGCGGGCGTCCTCGATGGTCATGTCCAGCACCTCGGTGATGCTCTTGCCCTTGTAGCGGACTTCCAGCGTCTCGCGGTTGTAGCGCTTGCCCTTGCAGACGTCGCAGGGCACGTAGATGTCCGGCAGGAAGTGCATCTCCACCTTGATCACGCCATCGCCCTGGCAGGCTTCGCAGCGGCCGCCCTTGACGTTGAACGAGAAGCGGCCCGGGCCGTAGCCCCGTGAACGCGACTCCGGCACGCCGGCGAACAGCTCGCGGATCGGCGTGAACAGTCCGGTGTAGGTCGCCGGGTTCGAGCGCGGGGTGCGGCCAATCGGGCTCTGGTCGATGTCCACCACCTTGTCCAGGTGCTGCAGGCCGTCGAAGGAATCGTAGGGCGCGACTTCCAGCGTGGTGGCGCCGTTCAGCGCGGTGGCGGTGATCGGGAACAGGGTGTTGTTGATCAGCGTCGACTTGCCCGAGCCGGAGACGCCGGTGATGCAGGTGAACAGGCCGACCGGGATTTCCAGGTTGACGTTCTGCAGGTTGTTGCCACGCGCGCCCTTGAGCTTGAGCAACTGCTTCTTGTTGCGCGGGGTGCGCTCGGCGGGCACGACGATCTTGGTGCGGCCGGACAGGTAGGCGCCAGTGACCGAGTCCGGATGGTCCATGACCTGCTGCGGCGTGCCCTCGGCGACGATCTTGCCGCCATGCACGCCCGCGCCAGGGCCGATGTCCACGACGTAGTCGGCGAGGCGGATGGCGTCCTCGTCGTGCTCCACCACGATCACCGTGTTGCCCAGGTTGCGCAGGTGGGTGAGGGTGCCCAGCAGGCGTTCGTTGTCGCGCTGGTGCAGGCCGATGGAGGGTTCGTCGAGGATGTACATGACGCCCACCAGGCCAGCGCCGATCTGGCTGGCCAGGCGGATACGCTGGGCTTCGCCGCCGGACAGGGTGTCGGCGCTGCGGTCCAGGGTCAGGTAGTCGAGGCCGACGTTGACCAGGAACTGCAGGCGCTCGCGAATCTCCTTGAGGATCTTCGAGGCGATCTCGCCGCGGCGGCCGGTCAGGGTCAGGCTCTCGGCATACTCACAGGCGGTGCCGACCGGCATTGCGGTGATCGCCGGCAGCGTCTTGTCGCCGACCCACACATGGCGTGCTTCGCGACGCAGGCGAGTGCCGTGGCAGTCCGGGCAGGGCTGGGTGCTGAGGAACTTGGCCAGCTCCTCGCGCACGGTGGCCGATTCGGTCTCGCGGTAGCGGCGCTCCAGGTTCGGCAGGATGCCCTCGAACGGGTGCGCGCGCTTGACGATGTCTCCGCGGTCGTTGAGGTAGCGGAATTCGACGTTCTCGCGGCCGGAGCCGTTGAGGATGAACTTCTGGTGCTCCGGGTCCATGGCCTGGAACGGCTCTTCCAGGCTGAAACCGAAGTGCGCGGCCAGCGAGCCGAGCATCTGGAAGTAGTAGACGTTGCGTCGGTCCCAGCCGCGTATCGCGCCCTCGGCCAGAGTCAGCTCGCCATTGACCACCCGGCGCGCGTCGAAGAACTGCTTCACGCCCAGGCCATCGCAGGTCGGGCAGGCGCCGGCCGGGTTGTTGAAGGAGAACAGCTTGGGTTCCAGCTCGCTGATGGAGTGGCCGCAGATCGGGCAGGCGAAGCGGGCGGAGAAGATGATTTCTTCGCCCTCCTCATCGTCCATCGGAGCCACCAGCGCGATGCCGTCGGCCAGGTTGATCGCCGTCTCGAAGGACTCCGCCAGGCGCTGCTGCAGGTCGCCACGCACCTTGAAACGGTCTACCACCACGTCGATGGAGTGCTTGAGCTTCTTGTCCAGCTTAGGCACTTCGTCCAGCTCGTAGAGCTTGCCGTTGACGCGGGCGCGGACGAAGCCCTGGGCGCGCATCTCGTCAAACACCGCCAGGTGCTCACCCTTGCGCTCGCGGATCACTGGCGCCAGCAGCATCAGCCGCCGACCTTCGGGCAGCGCCAGCACCTGGTCGACCATCTGGCTGACGGTCTGCGCTTCCAGCGGGATGTCGTGGTCCGGGCAACGGGGAATACCCACGCGCGCATAGAGCAGGCGCAGGTAGTCGTAGATTTCGGTGATGGTGCCCACGGTGGAGCGCGGGTTGTGGGAGGTGGATTTCTGCTCGATGGAAATCGCCGGCGACAGACCTTCGATGGTGTCGACGTCGGGCTTTTCCATCATCGAGAGGAACTGCCGGGCATAGGCCGACAGGGATTCCACGTAGCGGCGCTGGCCCTCGGCGTAGAGCGTGTCGAAGGCCAGGGAAGACTTGCCGGAGCCGGACAGGCCGGTGATCACGATCAGCTTGTCGCGCGGCAGGGTCAGGTCGATGTTCTTCAGGTTGTGGGTACGTGCCCCACGGATGAGGATCTTGTCCACTGCGGCCTCGCATGGCGGGCGAAAACTATCGATTATACGGGGCGTTTCCGGCACGCGGCAAAGTAGCGCGTGTGTGCCCTTGGACTTCGGGGCTGCTAGAATGCCCGGCTATTTTTCGGCGTTGGCGACAGCCGGCTCTTCGCGGACTGGAAGGGCGCGCCGTCACGGGAGCAGTGAAGCGCAATCCCGACATCCGTCTTCCCACGAGGGGCTTATGCACGATTCCCACACTGAGCGCATGAGTGGCACAGAACTCCGGGCAACTTCCGGCCTGGCGTTGCTCTATGCCTTCCGTATGCTCGGCATGTTCATGCTGCTGCCGGTCATGATGACCTACGGCATGGATCTGGCCGGCGCCACTCCAGCCCTCATCGGTTTCGCCATGGGCGCCTACGGCCTGACCCAGGCGGTGCTGCAGATTCCGCTGGGCACCTTGTCCGACCGCATCGGCCGCCGCGCGATCATCGTCATCGGCCTGCTGGTATTTGCCATCGGCGCCGGCGTGGCCGCCAGTTCCGACACCATCTGGGGCGTCATCGCCGGCCGGGTGATCCAGGGCGCCGGGGCGATTTCCGCGGTGGTCATGGCGCTGCTCTCGGACCTGACCCGCGAACAGCACCGCACCAAGGCCATGGCCATCATCGGCATGAGCATCGGCGTGTCCTTCGCCGCCTCAATGGTCGCCGGCCCCGTGCTGACCCACTGGTTCGGCCTGCACGGGCTGTTCTGGTTCACCTCCGGCATGGCGCTGGTGGGCATCCTGATCATCCTGTTCATGGTGCCGGTGCCGGATCACCGCATGCAGCACCGCGAATCCAGCGTTGCCCGGCAGTCGCTGATCCCGACCCTGAAGAACGCCGACCTGCTGCGCCTGGACGTTGGCATCCTGGTGCTGCACGCCATCCTCATGGCCAGCTTCGTCGCGCTGCCGCTGGCGCTGGTGGAGCGCGCCGGGCTGCCCAAGGAGCAGCACTGGTGGGTCTACCTGACCGCGCTGCTGATCGGCTTCTTCGCCATGGTCCCGTTCATCATCTACGCCGAGAAGAAGCGCCAGATGAAGCGCGTGCTGGCCGGTGCGGTGGCGACCCTGATGCTCTGCGAACTGTTCTTCTGGGAGTTCGGCAACAGCCTCAAGGAACTGGTGTTCGGCATCGTCGTCTACTTCACCGCGTTCAACCTGCTGGAAGCCTCGTTGCCTTCGCTGGTGAGCAAGGTTTCCCCGGCCGGCGGCAAGGGCACGGCAATGGGCGTCTACTCCACCAGCCAGTTCCTCGGCGCCGCCGTGGGTGGCATTCTGGGTGGCTGGATGTACCAGCACGGCGGGCTCGATGGGGTGTTCATCGGCTGCGCGGTCCTTGCTGCCATCTGGCTGGCGATTGCTGTTACCATGCGCGAACCTCCGTATGTAACGAGTATTCGCCTGCCTTTGTCCGACGAGGCGCTGCGCGATGCTTCGTTGGCTGAGCGTTTCAAGGCATTGCCCGGTGTGAGCGATGTGATGGTGGTCGTTGAAGAAGCGGCCGCTTATGTCAAAGTAGATTCCCAACAAGTTGATCGCACGTCCCTCGAGCGCCTCGCCGGCGCCGAGCAGGCGACGTGCTGAAGCCTTTAGGAGAGCGTCATGGCCCGTGGGGTTAACAAAGTCATTCTGGTGGGTAACGTCGGTGGCGATCCGGAAACCCGCTACCTGCCCAACGGCAACGCGGTGACCAACGTCACCCTGGCCACCAGCGAGAGCTGGAAGGACAAGCAGACCGGCCAGCAGCAGGAACGTACCGAGTGGCACCGCGTGGTGTTCTTCGGTCGCCTGGCGGAGATCGTCGCCGAGTACGTGCGCAAGGGCTCGCAGATCTACGTCGAAGGCAGCCTGCGCACCCGCAAGTGGCAGGGTCAGGACGGCCAGGACAAGTACACCACCGAGATCGTGGTCGACATCAACGGCAACATGCAGCTGCTCGGCGGCCGTCCGGGCGCCGGTGGTGATGACGCACCGCGCGCTCCCCGCGAGCCGCAACAGCAGCGTCCGCAGCAGGCCCCGCGCCCTGCGCCGCAGCAGCAGTCCCAGCCCGCGCCGCAACCGGCTCCGGACTACGACAGCTTCGACGACGACATTCCGTTCTAACCCGAACGGATCGAGTCCCAAGAGCGCAGCCTTCGAGCTGCGCTTTTGCGTTTCTGGGACGCTCGTTTTGGCGAATCTTCGTAAAGGTCTTTCTCGATAGCGAGTATTTAATTAGCCCGCTAATTAAATGACTCTGGAATTGCCTTGATGTACGGCAAAACCGGAGAAGAAAGACATGAGCATTACGGTGACCGAGCGTGACGACGAGCATAAATCCCGTGAGTTCCGCGCCCAGGGCGGGCGTTGCTGGGATGTGCACCAGGAAGGCCAGTTGGTTGGCATCTTCCATAACGAAGGCGAGGCGCAGGCCTACCGCATCTCCCTGGAACTGGAGACGCGCTACCGCCATGCGGCGGATTTCTAGAGTGTGAGAGCCCCGTGGCGACGGTGCGCCACGGAGCTGCTTCCCCTGTAGGAGCGAGCTTGCTCGCGAACAGATTTCCCGGCAGTTCTGGTGCCGAGATGTTCGCGAGCAAGCTCGCTCCTACGAAAAGCTGGGGTTCAGCGATACCAGCGCGGCGTGTACACCCAGTTACCGCCGCCGGCGCGGGGGAAGCGCCGGGTCAGGGACGAGCCGACGATTACCAGCGTGCGCATGTCGACCATCTCCGGCACCAGCTCGCCGAGGGTGACGACACGCAGCGCTTCCGCCGGGCGACCGATGTCGCGGCCGAGCACCACCAGCGTCTCTGGCGAGCGGTGGCGGCGGACGATTTCCAGTGCGCGCCCCAGTTGCCAGGGGCGTGCCTTGGATATCGGGTTGTAGAAGGCCATGGCCAGGTCGGCGGCGCCGGCATGGTCCAGGCGCTTCTCGATGGTCTCCCACGGCTTGAGGTTGTCCGACAGGGAAATCAGACAGAAGTCATGCCCCAGCGGCGCACCGGCTTTTGCGGCGGCGGCCAGTGCGGCGGACACGCCCGGCAGCACCTCCAGCTCCACGCCATGCCAGTGCGGGTCGCTGCTCTCGTGCAGGGCTTCCATCACGGCGGCGGCCATGGCGAATACGCCGGGGTCGCCGGAGGAAATCACCACCACACGCCGACCGCTGGCGGCCAGCTCGAAGGCGTGGCGGGCGCGCTGCATTTCCTCGCGATTGTCAGTGCAGTGGCGTACCTGGTCGTCACGCAGGGGCTCGGCCATCTTTACGTAGGTCTCGTAGCCGAGCAGGTCCTGGGCTTCATCCAGCGCGCGGCGCACGGCGGGGATCATGAAGTCGCTGGCGCCTGGGCCCAGACCTATCACGCTGAGTCGCCCGCGCGGCTGGCCGATGCCTTGTGCTTCGAGCGGCGTGGCGGCGCGGTGCAGGTGGAAGGAATCGCCATGCAGCACAGCCGGCGGCAATTCGTCGTCGTTGTGGATGAATCGCAGCGGTACGTCCAGTTGGCGGGCGGCCTCGGCCAGGGCCGGATCGGCCATGCGGCAGCGCGGCGCCACCACTGCGGCCAGCGATGCTGCGGCCAGGCCGGCCTGCGCCAGGCCCTGGCGGATGCGCTCGGGCAGTTGCGAATCCACCAGCGTGACGTGGGCGAGGACGATGCACGGATGGATGCGCAGCTCGTTCTGCGCGATGCCCTCGGCGCAGGCATCGATGCGCAGGGTGTGCGCGGCGTCCTCGGCCAACGGCAGGTCCAGCTCGTCCAGCCAGGGCGCGTCGCCCTCGATGCGCAGGGTGTCGCCGCCCAGCAGGTCGGAGACGAACCGCTTGCCCTGTTCGATGTCCGCCAGTGCATAGCCAGGCGGCGGGTCGAGCAGGCAGGCGCCGAAACGCAGTTCGCCGCTGGTGGTGATGGCAGGCGCCACGTCCAGCGCGGCGGCCATCTCGCGGGCCATGCGGTTCACCCCGCCCAGCCCGCCGAGCAGCGGTACCACGGCGCTGCCGTCTTCGGCGACGGCCAGCACTGGCGGCTCTGCACCTTTCTCGACGAGTAGCGGGGCAAGGGTGCGGATGACGATGCCGGCGGCGCACAGGGCGATGATCGGGGTGTCGTCGCGGTAGAGCTGGCGCAGGGTATCGCCGAAGTTCGCGTAGGACTCATCGGCGCCTTCGACGCGGTCCTTCAGGCCCAGCACACGCGCCTGTGGATAAATCTCCTGCAGGCGTCGCGCGGTGGCCAGCGCGCCCTGGCCGAGAATGACGATGGCGGTGCGCATCAACCGTTCCACCGCTGGCCGGGGATGACGATCATCGAGAAGTACGGCGAGGCCATCGGGTCGACGTCGTCCAGCGCAACGATGCGCTGCTCGCGCATGGTCGCGCGCTCGACGTAGTGGGCGCCGCCGTCGCGGCCCAGCTCGCGTAGCACACGGCGGACCTTGTCGAAGTTGCGGCCGAGCTTCATCACCACCGCCGCATCGGCGTCGGCCAGGCGGCACTTGAGTTCGTCTTCCGGGAGTACGCCGGAGAGCACCGACAGGCTCTGGTTTCGATACACCAGCGGCACGCCGAGCACCGCCGCGCTGCCGAGCATCGAGCAGACGCCGGGTACGACTTCGGTGTCATAGCGTTCCGAAAGACGGTCATGCAGGTACATGTACGAGCCGTAGAAGAACGGGTCGCCTTCGCAGATCACCGCCACGTCGCGGCCGGCGTCCAGGTGCGCGGCCACCTGCGCGGCCGCAGTGTCGTAGAAGTCGCTGATCACGCCTTCGTAGGTCAGCGGCGGCTCCAGCTTCTCGGTGGTCACCGGGTAGACCAGCGGCAGGCGCTGCTGCTCATCGAGCAGGTGCTGCTCGATGATGGCGAAGGCGTTGCCGCCCTGGCCGGCATGGTGTTTGGCCTTGGCCACGAAGTAGCCGATCACCGGGGATGCACGCAGCAGGCGCAGGGCCTTGAGGGTCAGCAGTTCCGGGTCGCCCGGGCCGACGCCCAGGCCGATGAGGCGGCCGGTCATCACTCCACCTCCGTGGCCAGGGCGTTCACTGCGGCGGCGGCCATCGCACTGCCGCCACGGCGTCCACGGACGATCACGTAGGGCACGCCACGGCTGTCGGCGGCAAGGGCGTCCTTGGATTCCATGGCGCCGACGAAACCCACCGGGAAGCCGAGGATCAGCGCCGGTTTCGGTGCGCCGGCATCGAGCATTTCCAGCAGGTAGAAGAGGGCGGTCGGGGCGTTGCCGATCACCACCACGCTGCCTTCCAGGTGCTCGCGCCAGTGCTCCAGCGCCACCGCCGAGCGGGTGTTGCCCAGCTCGCGGGCGAGTTCCGGGACGTCCGTGTTGTTGAGGGTGCAGATCACCTCGTTGTGTGCCGGCAGGCGCGCGCGGGTGATGCCCTCGGCGACCATCCGCGCATCGCAGAGAATCGGCGCGCCAGCGGCCAGTGCCGCGCGACCGATGGCCCCGGCACCTGTGGAGAAGCGCAGGTCCTGCACCACGTCGACCATGCCGCAGGCGTGGATCACTCGCACGGCGAGTTTCTCCAGGTCGTCGGGGATACCGGACAGGTCGGCTTCCGTGCGAATCGTGGCGAAGGACTGGCGGTAGATCGCCTGGCCGTCGCGGATGTAATCAAGCATCAAGGGGAGCTCCGGGTGCGGCCAGCAGATCGCCGGCGGCATCGAGGGAAAGGTTGCGCGCCAGCGGCTGGCCGAAGCCGGCCACGCCATCGGCGCGACGGAACAGGTCATAGCGGCCGTCGGCGACGGCCAGCAGGGTGTAGGGGGCGACGTGGGCGGCGGCGCAGGAGCGCGGGCAGCCGCACAGGTGTACGCCGGCTGGTGGCGCGTGGCGCAGACGTTCGGCCAGGCGCAGGGCATCGGCCTTGGTGTCGGCCAGCCCGCGGGCGCAACCGCTGGAGCCGCTGCACGCGATCAGGCGCGACAGCGGCTGCGCGGCGTCGATCACCAGGCCGAGGTTGGCCAGCGCGCCGAGGACGATGGCCGCGTCGGTCTGTGCCACGTCGGGGAGGATCAGACTTTGCCAGGGCGTCAGACGCAGCTGTCCGCCGCTGAAGCGCTCGGCAAGATCGGCGAGGCCGAACAGCGTGGTGCTGTCCAGGCGTCCGAGGACGAATCCCGCACCGACCATGGCGCGTTCCGGCTGGCGCTGGGGACGAATCCCGAGATGGCCGAAAGCCTGCGGCGCAGGACGTCGCCAGTTATCCACAGCCGGCCCAAGGTGCAGCCTGAAGGGCAGGCGCTGCTGCAGGCGCTCCAGCAGCACCTCATCGCGGAGCATCTCGCGCAGGTGGCGCATGCGCGTCTGGCCATCGCCGGCGAGATCGAGGAACAGGTGCAGCAGGGTTTCCACCAGCAGCGGTACTTGCTCGGCGCTCACGGCGGCGAGGGCAGGGCGATCGGTCTCGTGCTGCGGCGGGCAACCGGCCAGGCCGAAGGCGAACAGCGGCGTCGCATCGTCGGACATGGCCGACAACCAGAGATCGTTGGGGTGCTCCAGCATCGCCAGCGCTTCGCCTGCGTCGAGCTGGATGCCGAACTTGGGCGACAGACCATGGAAGCGCGGAGTGCGCTCCAGCAGGTCGAGCAGTTGGCGCGCCAGTCGGCTCGCATCGAAAGTGTTGCCAGTGCCCAGGCCCATTGCCGGGCTGACCAGCAGGTTGCGCACGTCGTCCGACGCCAGCTCACGCGGGCCGAGGCCGGCAGCCAACAGTTCACGGCTCAGCGCATTTTCGGCGCCGGCATGTACGCCGCGAATCTGCAGGTTGGCGCGGTTGGTCGCTTCCAGCACGCCGTCGGCATGTCGTTCGGCGGCCAGGGCGATGGCGCGCGCGGCGTTGGCGTCGAGTTGCCCGCAGGGCAGCTTGATGCGGCAGATGCCGCCATCGCGGGAGGCCACGATACGCAGCAGGCCGGGGCAGGGGTGCGGGCGGACGGGCAGAGCTGAGGAATCTTGCACGGTGGTCACCAGGGCTGGGTCGCGGTGACCTGCGAATCCCCCAAAGGGGACTTCACGACACCGATACACCCCGCTCGATGTCTGCACGCGCGACTGGTTTCGTCGGCAGGTCTCCTGGCTGGCAGGTCCTCATCCAGCGCGGCCTTCCCGGTTGCCCAGTGGCCTGACCGACAACACGGAACGCTGTTCTCGTGCTGCCGCATTGCGCGGACTCGCTGCTTACAGTTGCGGGGGCAGCCACGGCTTAACCGTGTTCCCTCTTCGGCTCTGAGAAACCTCACCGCAAAAGGCGAAGCATCCTACGAGCACCGACGAAGCGGGTATTATGCCTGCTTTGCCCGAAGGCAGGAAAAGCCTGCCCGTCGGATCGATCGTCGCACCCCTGAGGACATTTCATGACGCCCTGGCTGACCATCGTCGGCATCGGCGAGGACGGCTATGCCGGCCTCGGCAAGGCTGCGCGCCGCGCCCTGCTCGCCGCCAGCGAAGTGATTGGCGCGCCGCGCCAGCTGGAGCTGCTGCCGCATTGCCTGGGCGCCCGTCGCCAGGCCTGGCCGAGCCCGTTCAGCCTGGAGCCGGTGTTGCGCCGGCGCGGCGAACCGACCTGCGTGCTGGCCAGCGGCGATCCGATGCTGTTCGGCGTCGGCGCGAGCCTGGTCCGTCAGATTCCGTCCGAGGAAATGCTCGTGCTTTCCGCACCGTCTTCCGCCTCTCTCGCCGCCGCGCGGATGGGCTGGGCGTTGCAGGACTGCACGCTGCTGTCGCTGGTGGCGCGCCCATTGGCTGCACTCCATGCGCAGGTCCACGAGGGCGTGAAGCTGCTGATCCTCAGCAACGATGGCAGTAGCCCGGTCGCCATCGCCGCGCTGTTGCGCGAGCGCGGTTTCGGCGCCAGTCGCCTCAGCGTGCTGGAGCACCTCGGCGGTGAGTCGGAACGACGCATCGACGGGCTCGCCAGCGACTGGTCGCAGAGCGAGACTGCTGCGCTGAACCTGGTGGCCGTGCAGTGCGTAGCCGGTGTCGACGCGGTTCGTCTGCCCCTGACCATCGGCCTGCCGGACGACGCCTACCGCCACGACGGCCAGCTGACCAAGCGCGATGTGCGCGCCGTGACCCTGGCGCGGCTGGCGCCGAAGCCCGGCGAACTGCTGTGGGACGTCGGCGCCGGTTGTGGCTCCATCGGCATCGAGTGGATGCGCGCGCACCCGAGCTGCCGCACGCTGGCCATCGAAGCCAACGACGGGCGCCAGGGACATATCCGCTTCAACCGTGACGCCCTCGGTGTGCCGGCACTGCAACTGGTCTGCGGCGCCGCGCCGGAGGCGTTGCAGGGGCTGGAGCGCCCCGACGCGATCTTCATCGGCGGCGGTGTGACCCTGCCCGGCGTGTTCGAGCAATGCTGGGAGCAGCTCAAGCCCGGCGGTCGGCTGGTCGCCAACGCCGTCACCCTGCAGAGCGAGGCCCTGCTGCTGAGCTGGCGCGCCCGCATCGGCGGCGAGCTGACCCGTCTGTCGCTGTCCCAGGCGCAGCCGCTCGGTGGCTTCGATACCTGGCGCGCGGCGTTGCCGATCACCTTGCTGGAAGTCTGGAAGGCATGAGGTCTTTGTTTCCCTACGGCAACGGCGCTCCCTGCCGTGCGTGACGAAACTCCCGAAGAACCCCGCCCGCTGCGCAGTGGCTACACCACCGGCAGCTGTGCCACTGCCACCAGCCTGGCGGCAGCGCGCCTGCTGCTGACGGGTGAAACGCTGGACGCCGCACAGATCGCCCTGCCGAAACAGCGCAGCGCGACCCTGCGCCTGGAGTTCTGCCGGCTCACCGCCGACGGCGCCGAAGCCGGCACGCTGAAGGATGCCGGCGACGACCCGGACGTAACCCACGGTGCGCTGGTCTTCGCCCGCGTCGCCCTGAGCGATGAGCCCGGCGTGCGCTTCCACGCGGGAGAAGGCGTCGGCACCATCACCAAGCCGGGGCTGGTGCTCGCAGTGGGCGAGCCGGCGATCAACCCGGTGCCGCGGCAGATGATGCAGGGCAACCTCGCTACGCTGGCGGCCGAGTGCGGCTATGCCGGCGGCTTCGACGTCACGATCAACATCGAGGGCGGCGCCGAGCTGGCGCTCAAGACCATGAACCCGCGCCTGGGCATCCTCGGTGGTCTGTCGATTCTCGGCACCACCGGCATCGTCCGGCCGTTCTCCTGCTCGGCCTACATCGCCTCGATCCAGCAGGGAATCGACGTCGCCCGCGCCAACAGCTTCCGCCACCTCGCCGCCTGCACCGGCAACGCCAGCGAGGACGCCATGCGCCGTCGCTACGGCTTCGACGACACCGCGCTGATCGAGATGGGCGACTTTGTCGGCGCCGCGCTCAAGCACCTGCGCAAGGTGCCGGTGGAGCGCTTCAGCGTCTGCGGCGGCTTCGGCAAGATCAGCAAACTCGCCGCCGGCCACATGGACCTGCACAGCCGCCACTCCAGCATCGACCTGCCGCAGCTGGCCGAGTGGGCGGCGGAAATCGGCGCGTCGGCAGACCTGCAACAGCGCATGCGCGAAGCCAACACCAGCCAGCAGGCGCTGGCGCTGTGCCGCGCCGAGGGCATCGCACTGGGTGATGCCGTCTGCGCCCGCGCGCTGGCCTTTGCCCGGCGCATCGTGCCCCTGGAAGTGACGCTGGAAGTCTTCGCCATCGACCGTCAGGGCAACCTGGTGGGCGAAGCGCTGGAGGTGCGATGAAGCGGGTCCTGCTGCTGGGCGGCATCGGCGAGGCGCTGGCCATTGCGCGCCGTCTCGGCCCGCAGCACCTGTACAGCCTCGCCGGCCTCGGCAAGGTGCCGGACGACCTCGCCTGTGAAGTGCGGGTGGGTGGTTACGGCGGCGCCGAGGGCCTTGCCCAGTTCATCCGCGAACGCGGTTTCGACCTGCTGCTCGACGCCACCCATCCCTACGCCGCGCAGATCAGCGCCAACGCTGCCCGTGCCGCGCAACTGGCTGGCGTGCCTTGTTGGGCGCTACGTCGTCCCGGTTGGCAGGCTGGGGTGTGGGACGACTGGCGTGAGGTGGCTGACTGGCCGGCGCTGATCTCGGCGCTGAATGGCTTTTGCCGCCCGCTTTTCACCCTGGGCCGCGAGCCGCTGGAGCATCTGGACGAGATTCCCGCTCACCAGCACTGGACCGTGCGTTGCCTGCAAAGCCTGCCCGGCAACGCGCGCGCCGAAGTGCTCGGCGCGCGCGGGCCGTTCACCCTGGACGGCGAGCGCGAGCTGTTCACCCGCCTGGGCACCGACGTGCTGGTCAGCAAGAACAGCGGCAGCCAGGCCACCGAGCCGAAGCTGCAGGTTGCCCGCGAGCGCGGTGTGCCAGTGCTGATTCTGGCGCGGCCGGCATTGCCGACCGTGGATCGGGAATTCGACAGCGTCGAGGCACTGTGGGCGGATCTGCGGCGCTGCCTTTCGTAGGAGCGAGCTTGCTCGCGAACCCTCGTGTCGCCAGCGATCGCCTTGCCGCAGGTCGGCCCTTCTGCAACCGAGCTACCCGTGCGGTTCGATTGAACGACCCGACTCGGGGGTGTTCACAGCTTCGTAGTTGTTCGCGAGCAAGCTCGCTCCTACGAAAGTCGTCACGATGCTTCTCCGCCGCCCGGCCAGTCTCTATGCTGGGCCCCGGTTTTCACAGGGAGTGACACCATGCTGCGAATCCTCGGCCGCGCTTCATCGATCAATGTACGCAAGGTGCTCTGGGCCTGCGCCGAACTGAACCTGCCCTACGAACGGGAAGACTGGGGCACGGGCTTCCGCTCCACCGCCTCGGCGGAGTTCATCGCACTCAACCCCAACGCTATGGTGCCGGTCCTCGTCGACGGCGACTTCGTGCTCTGGGAGTCCAACGCCATCTGCGGTTATCTCGCCACCCAGTACCCGCAGGGTGAATTGCTGCCCACCTCAGCGCGCGAGCGCTCCCTGGTGGAGCAGTGGATGGGCTGGCAGGCCACCGAGCTGAACAACGCCTGGCGCTACGTGTTCATGGCCAGGGTGCGCAACAGCCCGAGCCATACCGACGAATCCGCCATCGCCCTGAGCGAGGCGCAGTGGAACCACTGCATGGCCCTGCTGGATCGCCAGCTGGCGCACACGGGCGCGTTCGTTACCGGCGCCTGCTTCAGCCTCGCCGATATCGTGCTCGGGCTGTCGGTGAACCGCTGGTACCTGACGCCCATGCAGCGCCCCGATCTACCGGCGGTGGCGGCTTACTACGAGCGCCTGAGCGAGCGGCCCGGGTTCCTGTTGCATGGGCGCAATGGGGAGCCTTGAGCGAGTTGCGGCACTACTTGGACCAGGGGCTGTTCTTCATTCGCGCGAAGTTCTTCCTGGCGCTCCACAGCACAACCGCAGGTTCGCCGGCACGATTGGTCTCCGTGGCAGTGAGAAGCCCGTACTGTGTTCTCCAGACCACCAGGTTGTTGCCCGAAGGGTCCAGGCCGAAATCGCCAAACCTGGACTCGGGCAGGCGCTTGGCGTTTTCCTGCCACGTGCTCAGGTAGCCGCGAAGAGGTTCGAATGAACTGGACGGAAATAGAAAACGCACGTGGTTCAGGCGCTCCTTCTTGAAGAAGAACACCACCTGGCTGGCAGGAATTTCGGCGAAGGCCGAGCTGATCGGCGCCAGGCAGAGATAGTCATCGTTACGAATGCGCTCCCGTGGTCCGAGGTCGCCGTAGCATTTCAGGCGGTAGCCCTGGCTCGTGTAGTGATTGATGATTTCGCTCTGGCTTTGCGAGGAAATCTGCTCGGGCGTTTCCATGAAGCCGGGGGCATCGGTCGGGACTACCACGGGCGCCAGAACCTGTGCGTCGGCTCTCGAAGCCTGGTGGCGGTCATACGCGAAGTAGGCAAGGGCCGTGGCCAGGCCTGCCAGCAGTAGTGCACGTGTCTGCATGAAGAGTTCTTTCCTTGAACGTGAGCGTGACCGATCCATCGGCGGCCCACTTTATCCAGGTCGGCTCACAGGTGACAGTGGCGCGCTTATCGATCTATGCGGGGTACCTCGGCGACTCTGCGGTATTCCGCTCCCAGCTCTTGGGCGAGTCCTTGTGCCCGCCCCAGCCGCACGGCTCCGCCTTCGATATCCACCAGCACCGTCGGGCAGTTCAGTGGCTGCAGCGCCGGCCAGTCGCGCAGGCGGCCGTCGGTCAGCACCAGCAGGCGCTGGTGTTCGCCCGGCTTCTGTCGCTGGCGCTGGTCCAGCCATTCGCGGGCTTGCTGCAGCGCCTCGATCAGCGGGGTGCCGCCGCCGGCTCCAAGTTGCTCCAGCCACTCCTGCAAGTGACGCGAAGCCTTCTGGCCCTGCCATAACCAGCGCGGTTGTGCGCCGGTGGCGTGCAGTACGGCGAGGCGCGCACGTTGCCGGTAGGCCTGTTCGAAAGTGTCGGCGAGCAGGCCCTTGGCCTGGGTGAGAGCACCGTGGCGGCGTGTACTGGCGGAGGCGTCGACTATCACCAGCCAGAGTTCGCCGGGCTGGCGGCTACGGGCGCGCAGCACCAGGTCGGCACGGTGTTGCGGGCGGCCGTTGCGCAGGGTGGCGGGCCAGTCGATACGGCCGTGCGCGCCCGATTGGCGGGCGCCGCTGCGGCCGCCGGCGAGCTGGCCGGGTCGGGGTTTGGCATCCGCGCCTGGGGCCTGGCGCGGGCGGATGCTCAGGGCTTTTTTGGCCAGCCCGTCAGTTGCCGGCGTTCGCCCATGGCGACGCTCTGCGCGGGCAGTTCGCCCCATTGGCCTTCGCCGTTGGATGCATTGGACGATGCCTGCGACTGGCTGGATGAGGGCTGCGGCGGCGTGCTCGATTGCGGTGATGCAGGACGACGGCGATGGGCGAGGGCGAAGTGCTCGACCGCATCGATATCCTGCGCCTCGATGGCGTTGGCGCCGCGCCAGGCCGCGTGGGCGCGGGCTGCGCGCAGCCAGACGAGGTCGGCGCGCAGGCCGTCGACGCCGGCGGCGTGACAGCGCTCGGCGATGGTCTCCAGCGCGGCATCGTCCAGGGGGATCGCCGCCAGTTGCTGTCGTGCATCGCCACAACGTTGTTGCAGCGCCTGCTGTGCGGCCTGCCAGTGCGCAAGGAACGCCTGCGGGTCGGCATCGAAGGCCAGCCGACGGCGGACGATTTCGGCGCGTTCGCTCGGTGCGGGTGTTCCTTGCAGTTGCACCTTGAGGCCGAAGCGGTCCAGCAGTTGCGGGCGCAGTTCGCCTTCCTCGGGGTTCATCGTGCCGATCAGCACGAAGCGCGCCGGATGGCTGTGGGACAGGCCGTCGCGTTCGATCAGGTTGACCCCGCTGGCGGCCACGTCGAGCAGCAGGTCGACGAGGTGGTCGGGCAGCAGGTTCACTTCATCCACATAAAGCACGCCGCCGTGGGCATGGGCCAGCACGCCGGGGGAGAATTGCGCGCGACCTTCGCCCAGCGCCGCGTCCAGGTCGAGGGTACCGACGATGCGCTCCTCGCTGGCGCCCAGCGGCAGGGTGACGAAGCGCCCGCCGTCCAGCAGGTCGGCGACGCCGCGCGCCAGGGTGGACTTGGCCATGCCGCGCGGCCCTTCGATCAGCACGCCGCCGATGGCTGGGTCGATGGCCGCCAGGCACAGGGCCAGCTTCAGCTCATCGGCGCCGACGACGGCTGCCAGTGGGAAATGGGG
This sequence comes from Pseudomonas sp., assembly GCF_002796985.1. Classification (GTDB taxonomy): domain Bacteria; phylum Pseudomonadota; class Gammaproteobacteria; order Pseudomonadales; family Pseudomonadaceae; genus Pseudomonas. The sequence continues at coordinate 32,912 of NZ_PEKX01000008.1, forward strand.
AAGGGCGCTCATGGGGATTTCCTGCAGATTTCGTCCGTGCATGGTAGCGAACCGGGTGCAGGAGGTGCGACCAATGTCCATCGCAGCGATAGATTCAAGTCATTGATCGGCGCTGCGCGATGCAGTACCTTGGCTCCCATTCCACGGAGAACATCATGCCGTCCAGCCTGTCCATCCAGTCCCTCGCCCGCCTCGGTGCCATTGGCTCCGTGGCTGCTCGCGCGCAGGTCCTGGCCACTGCTGCCGGCGCTTTCTTCTATGGGTATTGGTTTAGCCAAAGGCGCGCCTGATACCCCACAGGCGCCCTAGCAAGCAGGGTCGCCAACCAGACAGATTCATCAAACCCCGGTCGGCAACCCGACCGGGGTTTTTGTTTTTCCGGCCCACAAGGCCAACACATTGCCAACCAATTGAATCGGGCCAAAACGCCCGGACAGAGGATCAAGCCATGAACACCACCAACTACCGCTATTACCGCAACTCCGACTGGCGATTTAGCAGCGCGCTGCGTGCCACCCAACGAGCCTTGTCACGAACACTTAGATAGAGCGCCGAGCGCGGATAGAAGACCGCGCCGGCCAAGGATGCCAGTCAGATGAATGCTTCCACCTCCCCCCTGATCCGCCCCGAACACGCAGCCACCGCCGAAGTCCTCGACCTCCCGCTGCCCTCCGCTCGCCGCCGCGAACACCCGCTGCCGAGCCCTGCCGAACTGCGCCAGCGCTTACCGCTTTCTCCTGCCATGGCCCACCGCGTCCGCGAAGGCCGCGAGGCGATCCGCGCCGTACTCGACGGCCGCGATCCGCGTCTGCTCGTCGTCATCGGCCCGTGCTCGCTGCACGACCCCGTCTCCGCCCTCGAATACGCCGACCGTCTCGCCGAACTGGCACCGCAGGTCAGCGACCAGCTGCTGCTGGTGATGCGCGCCTACGTCGAGAAGCCGCGTACCACCATCGGCTGGAAAGGCCTGGTCTACGACCCGCAGCTGGACGGTACGGGCGACATGGCCGGCGGCCTCGAACTGTCGCGCCGGCTGATGCTGGGCATGCTCGAACGCGGCCTGCCGATCGCCACCGAGCTGCTGCAACCGCTGGTGGCCGGCTACTTCGATGACCTGCTCGGCTGGGCCGCCATCGGCGCGCGCACCAGCGAATCCCAGGTGCACCGCGAGATGGTCAGCGGCCTCGACCTGCCAGTGGGCTTCAAGAACGGCACCGACGGCAGCATCGGCATCGCCACCGACGCCATGCGCTCGGCCGCGCATCCGCACCAGCACTTTGGCATCGACGCGCTGGGCCGTCCGTCGCTGGTGCAGACCCAGGGTAACCCGGACACTCATCTGGTGCTGCGCGGCGGCCACGCCGGGCCGAACTTCGACGCGGCCAGCGTGCAGCAGATTCGCCAGGGGCTGGAGAAGCTCGGCCTCGACCCGAGCATCCTGGTGGATTGCAGCCACGCCAACAGCGGCAAGGACCCGCTGCGCCAGCCGGCGGTGCTGGACAGCGTGCTCGACCAGCGCCTGGCCGGCGATGCCTCGCTGCGCGGCGTGATGCTGGAGAGTCATCTGTTCGACGGTTGCCAGCCGCTGTCCGGCGAGCTGCGCTACGGTGTGTCGATCACCGATGGCTGCCTGGGCTGGAGCGGCACCGAGTCTTTGCTGCTGAATGCAGCGGAGCGCCTGCGTCGAGGCTGAAAGTCCAGCGCGAGGGTTTGGGAAAGGACTCCCCGGAAACGGGAAATCTCTTCAGGCGGTGACCGCTAGTGTACTGGCGGCGCCGCCGGAAGCCGGCGGCCGACTCTCCTTTCTGCTCCCCACTGCGGAGCGAGGTAACGCCGATGTACATGTTCCTGCCGTTTCTGCTCGCGCTCTGCGCGGCGGTCAGCACTGTCATGGGGAAGACCGGAGCCAGCTACGCGCTGTGGCTGGTCCTGCTGCTGGTGACGCTGGGGTGGTTCGATCACCACGTCACCGATCCGCTGACGCTGTCGTTCTGAGGGCCGCCATGAACTCACCTGTCTTCCAACCGGAAAGCCGTCTGCCGCTCTGGCTGAACGTCCTCGCGCTGTATGCGATCTGCGCCGCGTTGTTGGTCGCGTTCTACTACCAACTGATGAAGTCCGAGCTGCCCTGTCCGTTGTGCCTGTTGCAACGGGTCGGGATGCTGCTGATCGGTTTCGGTTTCCTGTTCAACGTCCGTTTTGGCATTCGCAACCGTCATTACGCCATGGCGCTGCTGGGTGCGCTAACGGCGGGGGCCGTGGGCATGCGTCAGGTCTTCCTGCATATCACTCCCGGTGATGCGGGCTACGGCTCACCCTTCCTCGGTTTGCATTTCTACACTTGGACGGTGGTGGCTTCGCTGATGGGGATCGTCGCTGTCGCCGTGATGATGATGTTGAAAGAAGGATCCGATCGCGAGCCCCCGCGCTTCTCGTTGCCGGGCAAGGTGGGGGCGCTGCTGTTCACTGCGCTGATCGCGGCGAACCTGGTCTCCACCGTGCTGGAGTGCGGCGCCGGGCAGTGCGACGACAACCCCACGTTCTATCAACTGCTGCGCTGAAGACTTGCTGAAATCTTGCAGGAGCGCGCCGTGCCCGCCCCTGCCGACAGAATCGTAGGATGGGTGGAGCGCAGCGATACCCATGCTGATGGTGCAGGGGATCGATGGGTATCGCTGTGCTCCACGCCATCCTACGAGAGCGCGATAGCCCTCACTGCTCCTCGCTGTCCACCAGCAGGTTCTCCAGCGTCTCGCGGTACTCCCCCGGTTCTTCCCACAACCCGCGCTGCTGCGCTTCCACCAGGCGTTCGGCGATGTCGCGCAGGGCCTCGGGGTTGTGCTGGCGGATGAACTCGCGGGTGTCGTCGTCCAGCAGGTAGGCATCGGCCAGCAGGCGGTACTGGTGGTCGTCCACCAGTTCGCTGGTGGCGTCGAAGGCGAACAGGTAGTCCACCGTCGCGGCCAGTTCGAAGGCGCCCTTGTAGCCGTGGCGTTTCATGCCGGCGATCCATTTCGGGTTCACCGCGCGGGCGCGCACCACGCGGCCGAGTTCTTCCTTCAGGGTGCGGATGCGCGGGTTGTCCGGCTGGCTGTGGTCGCCGTGGTAGCTGGCCAGCGACTGCCCCTGGATGACCTCGGCGGCGGCGAGCATGCCGCCCTGGAACTGGTAGTAGTCGTTGGAGTCGAGGATGTCGTGCTCGCGGTTGTCCTGGTTGTGCAGCACTGCCTGCAGGCCGGACAGGCGCTGGGCGAAGCGCTCGCGCGCCGGCGTGCCGTCATCGCTGGCGCCGTAGGCGTAGCCGCCCCAGTTCAGGTAGGCCTCGGCGAGGTCGGCGCGGCTGTCCCACTGGCGCGATTCGATCACGCCCTGCACGCCGGCACCGTAGGCGCCGGGCTGGGCGCCGAAGATGCGCCAGCCGGCCTGGCGGCGGGCTTCGTCGACGGCTAATCCGTCAGACTGCAAACGCGCCTGATCGGCCCGCACGCGAGCGGCCAGCGGGTTCAGATCGTCCGGCTCATCCAGCGCAGCGACGGCCTGCACGGCGGCGTCGAACAGACGGATCAGGTTGGCGAAGGCATCGCGGAAGAAGCCCGAGACGCGCAGCGTGACGTCGACCCGCGGGCGGTCGAGCAGGGTGATCGGCAGGATCTCGAAGTCCTCCACGCGCTGGCTGCCGGCCTGCCACACCGGGCGCACGCCGAGCAGTGCGAGGGCCTGGGCGATGTCGTCGCCGCCGGTGCGCATGGTGGCCGTGCCCCACACCGAGAGGCCGAGCTGGCGCAGGTGGTCGCCGTGGTCCTGCAAGTGGCGTTCGAGCAGGCGGCTGGCGGACTGGAAGCCCAGGCGGAAGGCGGTGGGCGTGGGCAGGTTGCGCACGTCCACGGTGAAGAAGTTGCGCCCGGTGGGCAGCACGTCGACTCGCCCGCGACTGGGCGCGCCGCTGGGGCCGGGCGGAACGAAGCGGCCGTCGAGGCCGGCGAGCAGGTGGCCGATTTCGCTGGCGCCGCAGGCGTCCAGGGTCGGTGCAATCTGCTGGTGAAGCTGTGCGAGGACTGCCTCGCTGGCGCTTCCAGGCGCGCTGACGAGACCGTCGATCAGACGCAGGGCGAACAGCTCCAGGCGCTCGCGGGTGTCGCCGTTGCTGCGCCAGGGTTCGTCGCTCACGGCGAGCAGCACGTCCGGGCGCGGGCCTTGCCAGGCCTCGGCGAAAGCTTCGTCCAGCGGGTCGCGCCCCAGTTGCAGGTCTTCGCTCAGCGCGCGCAGCAGGCTGGCATTGCCGCCGCGTCCATCGCCACGCGGAATGCGCACCAGTGACAGCAGGGTGTCGCGGCGCAGCTCGCCCACGGGCGATTCGCCGAACATATGCAGCCCATCGCGAATCTGCGATTCCTTGAGGTCGCACAGGTAGGCGTCCAGCTGCGGCAACCAGCTTTCCGCATCGTCGCTCAACTGCAGGCCAAGCTCGCGGTCCAGCGAGGTTTCGCGCACCAGCGTGAGAATGTCGCCGCGCAGCTCGGTGGCGCGGCGTGGGTCGAGCAGGGAGGCGTCGTAGTACTCGTCGGCCAGGCGTTCGAGGTCGCGCAGCGGGCCGTAGTTTTCCGCGCGGGTCAGCGGCGGCATCAGGTGGTCGATGATCACCGCCTGGGCGCGGCGCTTGGCCTGCGCGCCTTCGCCGGGGTCGTTGACGATGAACGGGTAGAGATTCGGTAGCGGGCCGAGGATCACGTCCGGCCAGCACTCCTCGGAAAGCCCGACGCCCTTGCCCGGCAGCCATTCTAGGTTGCCGTGCTTGCCGACATGGATCACCGCGTCGGCGTCGAACACCTCGCGCAGCCAGAAGTAGAAGGCGAGGTAGCCGTGGGGCGGCACCAGCGACGGGTCGTGATAGATCGCCGCCGCGTCGAGCTGGTAGCCGCGCGCCGGCTGGATGCCGACGAAACCGAGGCCGAAGCGCAGGCCGGCGACCATCATGCGGCCGCTGCGGAACATCGGGTCCTGCTGCGGCTCGCCCCAGCGCTCGCGCACGGCATGCTGGTTGGCTTCGGGCAGGCGCGCGAAGCAGGCGAGGTAGTCGTCCAGCGCCAGGCTCTGCGCGCAGGGGCGCAGATCGAGGCTGTCAAGGTCGTTGCTGACGCCGCCGAGCAGTTGCTGGATCAGCGCGGTGCCGGAATCGGGCTGGCCGGCGACCGGATAACCCTGAGCCTCCAGCGCACGCAGGATGTTCAGTGCGGCGGCCGGCGTGTCGAGGCCGACGCCGTTGCCGATTCGTCCGTCACGGGTCGGGTAGTTCGCCAGGATCAGCGCCACGCGCTTGTCGGCGTTGGCCTTGCGCGAGAGCAGCATCCAGCGCCGAGCCAGCTCGGCGATGAAGTCCATGCCCGGCCGGTGCGCCAGGTAGCAGACCACGTCGCTCTGGCTGCGCTCGCTGCGCCAGGCCAGGCCCTTGAAGCTGATCGGCCGGGTGATGATGCGCCCGTCCAGTTCCGGTAGCGCGATGTGCATGGCCAGGTCGCGCGGGCCGAGGCCTTGTGGGTTGTCGCGCCAGAGGTCGAAGTTGTCCAGCGAGCAGATGGCTTGCAGCACCGGCACGTCGCGTCTGAACGGCCGCTCCTGCGGCGCTTCCGGGTTCGACTGGGCGAAGCCGGTGGTGTTGATGATCAGCTCGGTGTCGGCGGCATCCAGCAGGCTTTCCACCGCCTCCAGGCAGGCGGCTTCCTTGAGGCTGGCCACGGCGATGGGCAGCGGGTTGATGCCTTGGGCCAGTAGACGCTCGCAGAAGGTATCGATGAAGCCGGTGTTCGCCGCTTGCAGGTGCGTGCGATAGAACAGCAGCGCGGCGACCGGGCACTCGGGGTTCCAGTCGGCCTGCCAGCGGGCGAGGTCGCTGCTGCCAAGCTGCGGATGATAGACCGCTACGCGCGGCAAGGTCTGTGGCTCGCTCCAGGCGTAGTCGCGTTGCAGGTGACGGCTGGCCAGGCAGGCGAAGAACTGCCGGGCGTTGTCCATGCCGCCCTGGCGCAGGTACTGCCAGAGGCGCTCGGCATCCTGCGGCGGAACGCTACACAGGGCGCCGAGTTCGGGGTCGGGCTTGTCGTCGCCGGGCACCGCGATCAGCGTGGCGCCGCGCTCGGCCAGCGCCGCCAGTTGTTCCATGCCGTAGCGCCAGTAGCCAACGCCGCCGTGCACCGAGATCAGGATGACCTTGGCGTGCTGCAGCACCTCGTCGACGTAGAGGTCCACCGACGCGTGGTTCTGCAGCTGCATGGGGTTGGCCAGGCGCAGGCTCGGGTAGTCTTCCGGCAGCTCGCGCGCGGCCTCGGCGAGCAGCGCCAGGTGCGAGTCGCCGCTGCAGAGGATCACCAGCTCGGCGGGCGTCTGGGCCAGGTGGGCGATGCCGTCGTCGGGGACGAAGCCGCCGGGTTGGGTGCGGAGCAGGTGCATGGGGTCGCTCGGTGTGAATGCTCTTGTAGGAGCGAGCTTGCTCGCGAACCAAACTCCGCTGCGAGGCTGTTCGCGAGCAAGCTCGCTCCTACAGGGAAATGGCACGGATGGGTGGAGCTTGCGATACCCATCAGCGGTGGTGGGTATCGCCGTGCTCCACGCCACCCTACGAAGTCATCAAACCAGAGCGGTACGCAGCTCGTTGGCGATGGTGGCCTGGTCCAGCTCCTGGCCGATCACCACCAGGCGGGTACTGCGGGTTTCGTCGCTGCGCCAGGCGCGGTCGAAGTGCTTGTCGAAGCGCTTGCCGACGCCCTGCACCAGCAGGCGCATGGGCTTGCCGGGGACGGCGACGAAGCCCTTGATGCGCAGCACGGCGTGGCGCTCGACCAGCGCGTTCAGCGCATCGAGCAGGGCGCGTTCTTCCACTTCCGGCAGGTCGACGTGGAAGGAGTCGAACTCGTCGTGGTCATGATCTTCATGGCCTTCATGGTCGTGGTGCGTGGGGCGGCTGTCGATGTGCAGCTCGGCCTCGGCGTTCAGCCCCAGCAGCACCGAGAGCGGCAACTGGCCGGAGTTGGCCTCGACGATCTTCACCGCCGGCGGCAGCTCTTCGGCGACTTCGGCGCGCACGCGGGCGAGGGTGTCGGCGTCCAGCAGGTCGGCCTTGTTCAGCACCACCAGGTCGGCGCTGGCCAGCTGGTCTTCGAAGAGTTCGTGCAGTGGCGATTCGTGGTCCAGGTTCGGGTCCTGCTTGCGCTGCTCGTCCACCTGCTCGGGGTGGGCGGCGAAGGTGCCGGCGGCCACGGCCGGGCTGTCGACCACGGTGATCACCGCGTCCACGGTGCAGGCATTGCGGATTTCCGGCCACTGGAAGGCCTGCACCAGCGGCTTGGGCAGGGCCAGGCCGGAGGTCTCGATGAGGATCTGGTCGAGGTCGCCACGGCGCGCCACCAGCTCGCGCATCACCGGGAAGAATTCTTCCTGCACGGTGCAGCACAGGCAGCCGTTGGCCAGCTCGAAGACGCGGCCGAGTGCTTCTTCTTCGCTGCAACCAATGGAGCACTGCTTGAGGATGTCGCCGTCGATGCCCAGCTCGCCAAACTCGTTGACGATCACCGCGATACGGCGGCCTTCGGCGTTGTCGAGCATGTGGCGGAGCAGGGTGGTTTTGCCGGCACCGAGGAAGCCGGTGACGATGGTGACGGGGAGTTTGGCCAGGGTTTTCATGCGCGCCTCGCAAGCGAAATTGGGAGGGCGGATGAAGGGCGCGCGCGCGGGCTCGCCGCGCAACGAAGGTCGCCACCGGATCACCCCGCCCGGTTGTCTGTTGATAACGAACCCGTTCTGGATCTCGCGAGCTAGAGCCAAAGCAGCATGGCCGACGCGCCGCAGATCGAAAACCAGTTACGAGGCAGGTCTCCTGGCTCACAGCCCTTGGGTGTCTCTTCGCCTTCCCGCCCGAATCGGCAGTGGCGCGTGAAGAGACAGGCTGTTCACAGTTGCGGGGGCAGCCGTGGCGCATCCGAAGATTTCCACGTTCCCTCTTAGCTCCGGCCAGTGCCGGAGAACCTCGAAGGCAGGAAGGCTACGCAGCACGGCCGGGGCGGTCAATCGCCGGGGATCGGTTGACGCTGGGGGGCTGCCGTGGTCAGCTAGCGCGGTTTCAGGTGTCTCGCGCCCCGCGCGCGAGGTGAAACGGGAAGCCGGTGCGTCCGCAAGGACCAGTCCGGCGCTGCCCCCGCAACGGTAAGCGCATCGAGGGTCGTCAGTAGCCACTGTGCCAAGGCATGGGAAGGCTGACCCATCCAGCGAAAGGTTTTTCGCTGGCGTCGCAAGCCCGGAGACCGGCCTGGAATTCTTCGTTTTGGCAAACCCGCGGTGGGCGGGCGCAGGCCGTGGCGCAGCCATTTGCTGCGTTCGAATGCGTTCAACCTCTGCGTTCTCACTCTAGATTTCAGAGGGAACGTTCATGTCCAGCAGCACCCTGACGCACGCGTCGAGCTCTTCCATCCCCCTTTCCAAGCGCATCGCCCTGGCCGTCGGCGCCAGCCTGCTCGGTGCGCTGCTGGTGTATTTCGCCGGTTTCTCGCATCTGGAAGCGGTGCACAACGCCGCCCACGATACCCGCCATAGCGCCGGTTTCCCCTGCCACTAACGCAAGCCGCCTGCGCGTAAGCGCAGCGGATTCGAGGCACTCGCGATCGCTGGCTCGCCGCGTTCGGGGCCTCGTCTCGTCCGGAGAACTGCAATGATCAAACGTATCGCCCAGACCGCCGGTTTCGCCGGTCTGATTGCCGCGCTGGTGCTGACCGTGGTCCAGCTGCTGTGGGTATCCCCGCTGATCCTCAAGGCGGAAACCTATGAGAAATCCGAGCCGGCCGTCGCGCTAGTCGAAGAGCACTCCCACGAGCACGCCGACGGCGCTGCTGCGGGCCACCACCATGACGCGCAAGCCTGGGAGCCCGAAGATGGCTGGCAGCGCATCCTCTCCACCACTGGCGGCAACCTGGTGGTCGCGGTGGGCTTTGCCCTGATGCTGGCCGGCCTGTTCACCCTGCGCGAGCCGGGCCGGACCTCCGAAGGCCTGCTCTGGGGCCTGGCCGGTTTCGCTGTGTTCACCCTTGCGCCGTCCCTCGGCTTGCCGCCGGAAGTCCCTGGCACCGCTGCCGCCGACCTGAGCCTGCGGCAGACCTGGTGGATCGGTACCGCCGCGTCTACCGCCGCTGGCCTCGCGCTGCTCGCGTTCGGCCGTCACTGGGCGCTGCGCATCGTCGGCCTCGCCCTGCTGGTGGTGCCGCACGTGATCGGCGCGCCGCAGCCGGAAGTGCATTCCAGCCTGGCGCCGGAAAGCCTGGCCCACGAGTTCATCCTCGCTTCGCTGATCACCAACGCGGTGTTCTGGGTGGCGCTCGGCCTGGTCGCGGCCTGGCTGTTCCGCCGCTTCGCGCCAGCGGCCTGACCCACGCGCTATGCTCGACCCCGCAGCCGGCAAGGCCGTCTGCGGGGTTTTTATTTTGATCTTCAAGGAGAGCGACCATGACGCTGGTTGCCGGCCTCGGTTGCCGCCGGGGCTGCCCGCTCGACGAACTGCGCGCGTTATTGCGAGAGACTTTGGCCGAAGCGGGGTTCGACGAGTCGAACCTCACCGCGCTGGCCAGCGCCACGCTGAAGGCCGACGAAGAAGGGCTTACCGCGCTGGCCGCCGCGCTTGATCTGCCGCTGGCGCTGTTCACCCCGCAGCAGCTCGTGGCCTGCGAGAAGCGCCTGGGCGAGCCTTCCGAAATCGTGCGCGCGGCCACCGGCAGCGCCAGCGTGGCCGAAGCCGCGGCGTTGCTGCAGGCCGAGGCGCAAGGTGGTGCGCCGGCACGCCTGTTGGTGGGCAAGCGCCGCAGCGCTCAGGCCACCTGCGCGCTCGCTTTCATCCCCGTCGAATCCGCACAGGAGCAGCCATGACGGTCTACTTCATCGGCGCCGGCCCCGGCGATCCCGAGCTCATCACGGTCAAGGGCCAGCGGCTGATCCGCACTTGCCCGGTGATCCTCTACGCCGGCTCGCTGGTGCCGCCAGCGGTGCTGGAAGGGCACAGCGCCGAACGCGTGGTGAATACCGCCGAACTGCACCTGGACGAGATCGTTGCGCTGCTGGCGCAGGCCCATGCCCAGGGCAAGGACGTGGCGCGGGTGCACTCCGGCGATCCGTCCCTGTACGGCGCCATCGGCGAGCAGATCCGCCACCTGCGCGAACGGGGCATCGCTTACGAGATCGTCCCCGGCGTCACTGCGACTTCCGCCTGCGCGGCGATCCTGGGCTGCGAGCTGACCCTGCCGGACATCTCCCAGACCTTGATCCTCACGCGCTACGCGAGCAGGACGCGCATGCCCGAAGGCGAATCGCTGGCGGAGCTGGCGCAGCACCGTGCGACCCTGGCCATTCACCTGGGCGTCGGTCAGCTGGCGAATATCGTCGCCGAACTGCTGCCGCACTACGGCGCGGACTGCCCCATCGCAGTGATCCACCGCGCCAGCTGGCCGGACCAGGACCAGGTCACCGGCACCCTCGGCGACATCCTGCCCAAGGCGGAGGCCAAAGGTTTCCGCCGTACGGCGCTGATCCTGGTGGGCAAGGTGCTGGGGGCAGAGGGGTTTGCCGATTCTTCGTTGTACAGCGCGGGGCATGCGCACCTGTATCGGCCGTGAGGCGTGGCTTTTCTTGAGCCTACTGCGCGGCGCTACCTGCGTAGGAGCGGACTCCGTCCGCGATCGACTGGACGCCACACCGGCGTTCAAGGGAGCTCGGCCAACCCATCGCGGACGGAGTCCGCTCCTACGTTAGGCCCAGGCCAGGGTGTTCACGCCAGCCACTGATCCCCGCGCGGCAGCATCCCGCGCCGCAGGTACCAGCGCACCCACAGGTGCACGCCGAGCGCGGCGCTCACCGTTAACAGGATCATCAGGCCTTCCGCTTCCATGGCAGCTTCCCTCGTCCGGGTTTCCTGCCTGACAGGGTAGGCCTGCGACAAAGCGCCGCACAGATACAGATCGTTTCCGAATGTGCGGATCAGTCCTGCTGCCTCTCTACAGCGAGTGGATGATCCGTCCGAGGGTCTCCATCGCCTGTTCGCTGGTCGCCGTCCACGGATGGCCGTAGTTCAGCCGCAGGCAGTGACCGAAGCTCCGCGTGGCGGAGAAGATCGGCCCCGGTGCGAGGCTGATGCCCTGGGCGTGGGCGAGCTGGAACAGCTTGAGCGCGTCGATGTGCTCGGGCAGCTCCAGCCACAGGAAGTAGCCGCCGCTGGGACGGGTGACACGAGTGGCGGCGGGGAAGTGCCGGGCCACGGCGGCGAGCATCGCGTGCTGCTGGCTTTCCAGCGCATGGCGCAGCTTGCGCAGGTGGCGGTCGTAGCCGCCGTGCTGCAGGTAGTCGGCGATGGCGGCCTGGGCCGGCACCGAGGCCGACAGGCTGGTCATCAGCTTGAGCCGCTCGATCTGCTCGGCGTAGCGCCCACCGGCGACCCAGCCGACCCGGTAGCCCGGCGCCAGGCTCTTGGAGAAGGAGCTGCAGTGCATCACCAGCCCTTCACTGTCGAAGGCCTTCACCGGCTTGGGTGCCTGGGCGGCGAAGTACAGTTCGGCGTAGACGTCGTCCTCGATCAGCGGCACCTGGTGCTGGGCCAGCAGCGCGGCGAGGGCGCGCTTCTTGTCCTCGGCCATGCTCGCGCCCAGTGGGTTCTGGAAGTTGCTCATGAACCAGCAGGCCTTGATCGGCAGGCGCGCCAGGCTGTCGGCGAGCACGTCCAGATCGATGCCTTCACGCGGGTGCACGGGAATTTCCACCGCTTTCAGCTTCAGGCGTTCGAGCACCTGCAGGCTGGCGTAGAAGGCTGGTGCCTCGATGGCGACCAGGTCGCCCGGCTGAGTGACGACCTGCAGGCAGAGGTTCAGCGCTTCCAGCGCGCCGTTGGTGACCACCAGTTCTTCCACCGGCAGCGGCATGCCGCCGACCATGTAGCGCAGGGCGATCTGCCGGCGCAGCGCGTGGCTGCCGGGAGCGAGGTCGGCGACCACCGAGCGCGGATCCATGTCGCGCACGGCGTGGGCCATGGAGCGCGCCAGGCGCGGCAGGGGGAACAGCTCCGGCGCCGGGAAGGCCGAGCCGAAGGGCACGGTGTCCGGGTCCTTGATCGAACTGAGCACCGAGAACACCAGTTCGCTGACGTCCACCTCGGTGGTCTGCGCGTCATGGCGGGCGATTTCCGGCTCGGCCAGGGCGCGCTGCACATGCTCGCGGACGAAGTAGCCCGAGCGCGCGCGGGCAACGATCAGCCCGCGATCCTCCAGCAGGTAATAGGCCTGGAACACCGTGGATGCACTGACGCCGTAAGTGCGGCTGGCGTGCCGCACCGAAGGGACTTTCTGGCCGGGAGCGAGCACGCCGCTGCGGATCAGGCCGGCGATCTCGTCGGCGAATTTCTCGTAGCGCTTCATCTTGTCCTGCACGGCGGCCTGAGGGGCGGAAGAGTCCGCCCACTCTAGGCGCTGCGCCGACGTCACGCCAAGCTCCCTGGCCATGCTCAGCGCCTCGGCGAGACGAAGGTGCTGGCGGCGTCGATGGCCTCGTGGCCGTCACTGACCCTGAAGTGCAGCGGCACCGAACCTCCGGCGCTACTCTGCGCCTCACTGGCCACCGAGACGGCGAAGTCGCGGATCTCGCCCGGCTGCAGCATCAGCTCCGGCACGCCCTGCAGGCGGTAGCCGGCGCCATCGGCGAGGCTCAGCTGGTAATGCTGCGGCTGCTGGGTCTTGTTGATCAGCTTGAGGTTGTAGATGTTCTCGATCTCGCCGCCGGCGTTTTCGCGGAACAGGCCCCGGTCGCGGGCCACGTCGAGGTTGATCAGCGGCCGTGCTTCCAGCGCCCAGACGAAGGCGCCGATCATCACCAGCAGCACCGCCGCGTAGCCGATCAGGCGCGGGCGCAGCAGGTGGGTCTTGCCGCCTTCCAGCGCGCTTTCCGAGGTGTAGCGCACCAGGCCGCGGTCGTAGCCCATCTTGTCCATCACCGAGTCGCAGGCGTCGATGCAGGCGGCGCAGCCGATGCAGGCGATCTGCAGGCCGTCGCGGATGTCGATGCCGGTGGGGCAGACCTGCACGCACTGGAAGCAGTCGATGCAGTCACCCAGGCCCTGGGCCTTGGGATCGGCATCCTTCTTGCGCGCGCCACGGGATTCACCGCGCGCCGCGTCGTAGGAAATGATCAGGGTGTCCTTGTCGAACATCACGCTCTGGAAGCGCGAATACGGGCACATGTGGATGCACACCTGTTCGCGCAGCCAGCCGGCGTTGGCGTAGGTGGCGGCGGCGAAGAAGGCGACCCAGAAGGTGCTCTCCAGATCGAGCCTGAACGTGAACAAGTCCGCCACCAGCGGCCGCACCGGCGTGAAGTAGCCGATGAAGGTGATCGCCGTGACCAGGCTGATCAGCAGCCAGAGGCCGTGCTTGGCGCCTTTGCGCAGGACTTTCTCCGCGCTCACCGGGCCCTGGTCGCGCTTGATGCGCTGGTTGCGGTCGCCTTCGGTGACCTGCTCGGCCCACATGAAGACCCAGGTCCACACGCTCTGCGGGCAGGTGTAGCCGCACCAGACGCGGCCGGCGAACACCGTGATGAAGAACAGACCGAAGGCGGCAATGATCAGGATCGCCGAGAGCAGGATGAAATCCTGCGGCCAGAAGGTCGCGCCGAAGATGTAGAACTTGCGCTCGGGCAGGTCCCAGAGCACCGCCTGGCGGCCGTTCCAGGTCAACCAGAGCGTGCCGAAGAACAGCAGGAACAGCAGGCCGCCGCCCAGGCGCCGCAAGTCGCGGAAACGCCCGGCGAAGCGCTTGGTGTAGACCGTCGGGGTGACCGCCGAGAGTGGTTTGGGCGGCGGGGTGAAACGTTGCGGTGCGTCGATCTCGATGACCTTCGCGGGGATTCTTTCGCTCATTATCAAAGCCCATCAGGCAGAAGAGGCGCCGCGACTGTACGAATCGGTCTGCACTCGAAACAGATTCAGGTTCGCTGGAAAAAACCGTATCAGATGGCGAAAAAAGCTCCGCCCCGCGGCGCTGAAGGGTTGGCGCCTCATGCAATGAAGCGGCTGATCGGGCTCGTTGCGGCAACCGGTCGCAGGCCCGTCGGGGTGGGGGTAGGGCGCATCTGATCCGGTTTTTCCCGCGCGATCTGCCGCTGTTTTGCACAACAGACGCCGGCCATAGTTCGGTCAACCGCAAAGTAGTGAGCTCGACGACAGAAGCAGGCCACTACGCAACGTTCCGAAGGTGGCCTGGCGATGTACCGATACGACGATTACGACCGCGCCCTGGTGCGCGAGCGGGTGGCGCAGTTCCGTGACCAGGTGCAGCGGCGCCTGAGCGACGAGCTGAGCGAAGAGGAATTCCTGCCGCTGCGCCTGCAGAACGGCCTGTACCTGCAAAAGCACGCCTACATGCTGCGGGTGGCGATTCCCTACGGCACCCTGTCCAGCGAGCAGATGCGCACCCTGGCCTGGATTGCCCGCGAGCACGACCGCGGCTACGGCCACTTCACCACGCGGCAGAATATCCAGTTCAACTGGGTGGAGCTGGCGCGGGTGCCGGACATCCTCGAGCGTCTGGCGGATGTCGAAATGCATGCCATCCAGACCTCCGGCAACTGCGTGCGCAACATCACCACCGAAGCCTTCGCCGGCGTCGCCGCCGACGAGTTCCTCGACCCGCGCCCGCTGGCGGAAATCCTCCGCCAGTGGTCGACGGTGAACCCCGAATTCCTCTTCCTGCCGCGCAAGTTCAAGATCGCGATCTGCGCCGCCGAGGAAGACCGCGCGGCGGTGATGATGCACGACATCGGCCTTTATCTGCGCCGCGCCGAGGACGGCGAGTTGCGCCTGAGGGTGCTGGTCGGCGGCGGCCTGGGGCGCACGCCGATGCTCGGCCAGGTGATCCGCGATGATCTGCCGTGGCAGCACCTGCTGTCCTATGTCGAAGCCATTCTGCGCGTGTACAACCGCCACGGCCGGCGCGACAACAAGTACAAGGCGCGGATCAAGATCCTGGTGAAAGCGCTGGGTATCGAGGCGTTCTCCCGCGAAGTGGAGGAAGAGTGGCAGCACCTGCGTGATGGCGAAGCGCAGCTGACCCTCGACGAGTACCAGCGTGTGGCTGCCGCTTTCGAGCCGCCGAGCTACAGGGAAAATCAGGAGCCTTCCGATGAACTGGCTTATGGCTCTGCACTGACCGCCGACGCGGCCTTCGCTCGCTGGGTTTCGCGCAATGTGCGGCCGCACCGTGTGCCGGGCTACGCCAGCGTGGTGCTGTCCACCAAGCCGGGCGCCGAGGCGCCGCCGGGGGACGCGACGGCCGAGCAGATGGAGCAGGTGGCTGACTGGGCCGAGCGCTTCGGCTTCGGCGAAATCCGCGTCGCCCACGAGCAGAACCTGGTGCTGCCGGACGTACGC
Source organism: Pseudomonas sp. (assembly GCF_002796985.1). GTDB lineage: Bacteria > Pseudomonadota > Gammaproteobacteria > Pseudomonadales > Pseudomonadaceae > Pseudomonas. The sequence goes on from NZ_PEKX01000008.1 coordinate 48,348, forward strand.
AAAGTCGATCTCTACGAACTCTGGCAGGAAGCCTGTGCGGCCGGCCTGGGCACGCCGAACCAGGGCCTGCTGACCGACATCATCGCCTGCCCCGGCGGCGATTTCTGCGCGCTGGCCAACGCCAAGTCGATCCCCATCGCCCAGGGCATCCAGCAGCGCTTCGAGGACCTCGACTACCTGCACGACCTGGGCGACCTCAGCCTGAATATCTCCGGCTGCATGAACGCCTGCGGCCATCACCACATCGGCAACATCGGCATTCTCGGTGTCGATAAGAACGGCAGCGAGTGGTACCAGATCACCCTCGGCGGCGCGCAGGGAACGAAGAGTGCGCTGGGCAAGGTGATCGGGCCGTCGTTCAGCGCCGCTGAGGTGCCGGACGTGATCGAGGCGCTTGTGCGCACCTATGTGGAGCAGCGCGGCGCCGGTGAGCGCTTCGTCGAAACGGTTGAGCGCATCGGCCTGGAGCCGTTCAAGGCGCGGGTCTACCGCCAGGCGGAGGTGCCGGCATGAAGAACCTGATTCGTTTGCAGGATGGCGTGGCGCAGCTGGCGCCGGACGATGCCTGGGAACTGCTGCGCGAAGTGCCGGAAGATTTACCTCGCTGCGATCTGATCCTGCCACTGGAAATATGGTTGAACGATGCTCCCTGTAGGAGCGAGGGGGACGCCATCGTTATTGCTCGCGAACAGAGTTCCCCGGCGGCTGCAGAGCTGGGCGGTTCGCGAGCAAGCTCGCTCCTACAGAAAAGCGGTGTGTGGCTCGGGCCGGACGATGACCCGCACCGCCTGGTGGGGCGATTCGACGAACTGCCTCTGATCGCCATCGACTTCCCCAGCTTCCGCGACGGTCGCGGCTACAGCCTGGCCTACCTGTTGCGCAGCCGCCTGGGCTGGCGCGGGGAGTTGCGCGCGGTGGGCGACGTGCTGCGGGACCAGTTGGCGCACATGCGCCAGTGCGGTTTCGACGCCTTCGCCGTGCGCGAGGACAAGTCTGTGGACGACGCGCTGAAGGGGTTGGCGGGGCTGAGCGTGCTCTACGGCCGCTCGGTGATCGAGCCGCGTCCGCTGTTCCGCCGTCGCTCCTAGAACGGCGTCGCCGCGCGCGACCTGAGGTGCAGCGGGTCGGCCAAGCTTGACGCTGTGCCGGGGCACAGGAAAAATGCGGGTATCATCCCCGGCGCCGCGCGTGCCGGCGGTAACCCACGGATTCGAGTGACCCCCAGAATATGCGCATGCGCCTGATGCTGTTGGGTGGCGGTAATGCCCTTGGACAGGCGCTGATCCGCCTTGGCGCCGAGGAAGACATCGGCTTCCTCGCCCCCCGGCCGCCCGAACAAGGCTGGGACGCTTCCAGCCTCACTGTCCTGCTGGATGAAACCCGCCCCGACGCGGTGATCAACCTCGCCTACTACTACGACTGGTTCCAGGCCGAGGCCGTCGACGCCGCCCGTCTGGCCAGCCAGGAACGCGCTGTCGAGCGCCTGGCCGAACTTTGCCAGCACCACGAGATCCGGCTGATCCAGCCGTCCAGCTACCGCGTGTTCGATGGCGCCCGCGCTACCGCCTACAGCGAGAAGGACGAACCGCTGCCGCTGGGCCCGCGGGGCCAGGCGCTGTGGCGTATGGAGCAGTGGGTCCGGGCGACCTGCCCGCGTCATGTGCTGCTGCGTTTCGGCTGGTTGCTGGACGACAGCGCCGACGGCGTGCTCGGCCGCTTCCTCGAGCGTGCCGAGAAGGAGCAGGTGCTGTTCCTCGCCGACGACCGGCGTGGCAACCCGACCCCGGTGGACGACGCCGCACGGGTGATTCTCTCGGTGCTCAAGCAACTCGATTGCCAGTCGCCGCTGTGGGGCACTTACCATTACGGCGGGCTGGAAGCGACGACCACCCTGTCCCTGGGCCAGGTGGTGCTCGGCGAGGCGCGCGCCTTCCATACCCTGGCCGTCCAGGAACCGAGCCCGCAGGCCCACGCCGCGCGCCCGGATGCCGGCGACGAACCGCAGCACGCGGTGCTCGCCTGCAAGAAAATCCTTCATACCTTCGGTATCAAGCCGCGCGCCTGGCGCGCCGGCCTGCCCGCTTTGCTGGATCGCTATTACCGCCATGTCTGACCGTCTTTCCCCCTCCGCGCAGCCCGTCCTCATTACCGGCGGCGCGGGGTTCATCGGTTCCCATCTGGCTGATGCACTGCTGGCGCAGGGCTTTGCCGTGCGCGTGCTGGACGACCTGTCCACCGGCAAGCGCGAGAACCTCGACAGTCGCGTCGAGCTGATCGTCGGTGATGTTGCCGATACAGCCACGCTGCGCGGTGCGCTAAGCGGTTGCCAGGGCGTCGTACACCTGGCGGCCATCGCCTCGGTACAGGCTTCGGTGGAGGACCCGGTGGGAACCCACCGCGCCAATTTCATCGGCACCCTGAACCTCTGCGAAGCCATGCGCGAGGAAGGCATCCAGCGGGTGCTGTTCGCTTCCAGTGCGGCGGTTTACGGGCAGAACGGCGAAGGCGCCGCCATCGACGAGAACACTGCCAAGGCGCCGTTGACGCCCTACGCCTCGGACAAGCTGGCCAGCGAGTACTACCTGGATTTCTACCGCCGCGAGCACGGCCTGGAGCCGGCGATCTTCCGCTTCTTCAACGTCTACGGGCCGCGCCAGGACCCGTCGTCGCCCTACTCGGGGGTGATCAGCATTTTCGCCCAGCGCGCCGAGCAGGGTCTGCCGATCACCGTGTTCGGCGACGGCGAGCAGACTCGCGACTTCATCTACGTCGGTGACTTGGTGAAGTTGCTGGTGAAGGCGTTGCTGGCGGACCAAGTGGCCGAGTCGGCGATCAACGTCGGACTCGACCAATCCACCAGCCTCAACCAGTTGCTGGCCGAGATTGGCAAGCTCGCCGGCGGGCTGCCGCCGATCACCTACCAGCCGGCGCGCCACGGCGACATCCGCCATTCCCGCGCGGACAATCGCCGCCTGCTGCAGCGCTACAGCCTGGACGCGGCCACGCCGTTGGCCGAGGGGCTCGCCCAGTTGATCACCACCAGGGCTTGTTGACTGCCAGGTAGAAAATGCCAGCCAGCGAGCTCAGCGCCAGGGCGCTGAGCGCCGCCTTGCGAGGCTTCGAGGCACTGCGCAGGGCGAAGGCCGCCAGCACGATGTAGAGCACCAGCAGGCCGAGCTTCACTTGCAGCCATACCGGCAGCGGCCAGGGCATCGCCAGGTGCACCAGGCCCAGGGCGCTGAGCAGCAACAGGGTGTCGATCAGATGGGGCAGCCCGCGCTGCCAGCCAGTGGGGCGCTTGCCCCACCAGCTCAGGCCCAGTCGCAGGAGAAAGAGCAGGGTGCTGAGGATGGCGAGGCTGACGTGCAGTGCTTTGAGTTCGAGGTACATACCGGTTTCCTGAAAGTGAAAAAGGCGCCCTTGGGCGCCTTTTTCAGGTGTGCTCCGTCAGAAACGGTAGCCGAAACCGACCATGTAAACCCAGGGGTCGACGTCAACATCCACTTTGGTCTTCTGCACGCCCAGTGCAGTCGGGCCGTCGACGCTGGCCTTGGTGTCGATATCCATGTACCAGACGGCGGCGTTGACGAAGGCGTGTTCGTTGAGCATGTAGTCCATGCCCAGCTCGGCGGCCAGGCCCCAGGAATCCTGCAACTTCAGGTTGCTGAAGCCTTGGTCCTTGCGGTTGCTGGCCAGGTCTTCGTCGAAGAAGGTGGTGTAGTTGATACCCAGGCCGCCGTACGGCTGGAAGGCAGAGTTGGTACCACCCATGGGGTAGTACTGCAGCAGCACGGTCGGCGGCAGTTGCTTGATGTCGGCCAGCTTGCCGTCCAGGCCGGTCAGGCCGGTGGCACGGTTCAGGCCCTTGACGTCGACCTGGTGCTTGAACGGGGTGGCGGCGACCAGTTCGATACCGATCTTGTCGGTGAGCAGGTAGGCGAAAGTCAGGCCCAGCTGGGTGTCGCTGTCCACGGTAGCCTTGGTGCCGCTGACTTTGGCGCCGTCGAGCTTGATGTCGGAACTGCTGTCATTGGGCGCCACGGTGGCGAAACCACCACGCACCAGGAAGTCGCCAGCCTGGTGACCGCGGATGTCGGCGGCCTGGGCTGCGACCGGCGCTGCGGCGGCAAGTGAGAGAAGCGAGGTGGTGAGCCAGGACTTACGCATGATGAGCTCCAATATCTCTTTGGTATAAGTGTTGGTGCCCAGAATAGTAGACAGCGCTAAAAGCGCTCTTTTGACCTGGCTCAATAAAGACCACAAGCTTTGTAGGATTCGAGGGTGCGGCAAAGCGCCGCGCGCGGTCACTGCCCGGTGTATTCGTAGGGTTCGATATCGCTGGCCTGCATCTGGTAGCCGGCCTCGGCGAGGTCGCTCTCCATCGCCTGCACGCTCATCCTGCCGATGATCCAGAACGGCTGGTAAAGCTCGTCGACTTTTACGCCCTTGCCGCCTCGAACATAGACGATCTGGTTGGACGGCGGCGCTGGCACGTGGATGCAGGCGCCGTAATAGGGCACCAACAGGAAGTCGCGCACGGTCTGGCCGTCTTCCTCCACTTCCAGCGGCACGATGTAGCCCGGCATCTTCACTTCCTGGCCGTCCAGCTGCTGTACCACGGGTGCGTTGGGCGTCTGCTGCTTCACCGCCGGTCCACTCTCCGAATTGAGTACATCGGAGAGCTTGGACAGGTCGTGCAGCGGCACCGGCGGCGGGGGCGGCGGTGCGCCCTCGGGGATCAGCTCGGGCCAGCTCAGCTCGCGCGGCGCCGCCCAGAGGGCGGCGCTGGTCAGCATCAGCAGCAGGAATAGCAGGCGGCGCATGGGGCTTTCTTTCACGGGGCTGGCTTGCATGGGACTGGCTCGCAGGGGACTGGCTCAGAGGCGGATCGACAAACCATCGGCCAGCGATTGCCGATAGGCACGCCAGGCCGGCACGCAGCCGATCAGCAGCGCGGCCAGGAGTATGCCGCCCAGCAGTGACCCTTCATAGGCGCTGGGCAGCGCCAGTGGCAGGAAGATGCCGTAGTTCGCCTGCACATAAGTCTGGCTGCCGGCGATTCCGGCGTAGAGCAGGCCGGTGCCCAGCACCACGCCGGCCAGCGCCAGGGCGAAGGCCTCGGCCACCAGGAGGCTGAAGATGTGCCAGGGTCTTGCGCCCACCGAGCGCAGGATGGCCATCTCGCGGCGGCGTTCGTTGAGGCTGGTGAGGATCGCCGTGAGCATGCCGATCAGGCCGGTCAGCACCACGAACAGCGAGACCACGAACAGCGCTTTCTCCGCCGTGCCCATCAGGCCCCAGAGCTCCTGCAGCGCCACGCCTGGGAGGATCGCCATCAGCGGCTCGCCATCGTATTCGTTGATCTGCCGTTGCAGGGTGAAGGTCGCCACCTTGCTCTTCAGGCCCAGCAGGAAAGCGGTGATCGCCCTGGGCTGCAGATCCATGCCGCGCGCCTGGTCCTCGCTTATGCGGTCGGCACCGCGTGCGGGGACGCCGTTTTTCCAGTCGACGTGCAGCGCCTCCATGCCCTGCAGCGAGATGTGCAGGGTGCGGTCCACCGGCGTGCCGGTGCGCTTGAGGATACCGACCACGGTGAAGGGTTTGTCGTCGTGCTGCACCAGGCTGATGGTGCTGACGCCGTGGGCGAGGACGACCTTGTCGCCGAGCTTGTAGTGCAGCGCCTGCGCGACTTCCGCGCCGAGCACTACGTCGAACAGGTCCTGGCCGAACGGCCGGCCCTCGGCCAGTTCCAGCGTCTGCCCGCGGCCGAAGCGATAGTGCTCGAAGTAGCCGTTGTCGGTACCCATGACGCGGTAGCCGCGGTGAGAGTCGCCCAGGGAAATCGGGATCGCCCACTTCACCAGCGGGCTGTGGGTGACGGTCTCGTAGCTTTCCCAGCGAATGTTGTTGGTGGCGTTGCCAATGCGGAACACCGAGTAGAGCAGCAGGTTCACCGAGCCCGAGCGCGCACCGACGATCAGGTCGGTGCCGGAAATGGTGTTGGCGAAGCTGGCCTTGGCTTCGGTGCGCACGCGCTCGACAGCCAGCAGCAGGCAGGCGGAGAGGGCGATGGCGAAGATCGTCAGCAGCGCGGTAAAACGGCGGTTGGACAGGCTGGCGAGCGCCAGGCGCAACAGGTACATGCTCAGATTCCCGGAGCGCGGGCGGCGCGGTTGAGGTCGGTCAGTGACAGGCTGCGGTCGAACAGCGGCGCCAGGCTCTGGTCATGGCTGACGAACAGCAGGCTGGCGCCGGCCTCGCGACATTCGGCGAACAGCAGTCGAAGGAAGGCCTCGCGGGCGTCGGCATCCAGCGCCGAGGTCGGCTCGTCGGCAATCACCAGCTCCGGCTGGCCGATCAGCGCGCGGGCGGCGGCGACCCGCTGCTGCTGGCCGATGGACAGGCTGTCGGCACGGCGTTCGATCAGCGTCGCATCGCCCAGGCCGAGGTGCGTGAGCAGCGCCTCGGCGGCCTGGGCCACGCTGCCATGGCGCAGGGCCGCGCGTTCGGCGCGGCTGTGGGAGAAATGACAGGGCAGCTCGACGTTCTCCCGCACCGAAAGGAACGGCAGCAGGTTGAACTGCTGGAAAATGTAGCCGGTGTGGTCGACGCGGAAATGATCACGGCGTGCCGACTTCATCTGCGCGATGTCCTCGCCGAGCAGCTTCACGCTGCCGCGCTGGGGGCGCTGCACGCCGCCGAGCAGGCCGAGCAGGGTGGTCTTGCCGCTGCCGGAGGGGCCCTTGAGGAACAGGGTTTCGCCATGGGCCAGCGCGAAGGCGGGGATATCCAGCAGTTCCGCCTGGCCGGGCCAGGCGAAACCGAGGTTGTCGAGTTCGAGCAGTGCGGTCATTTCAGCGATTCAGAATGTCAGGGATGGGTTGGCGACGGTCAATTCTGCACCTTGCTGGCCGCTCGGGCCGATCAGTTGTACCTGAATCTTCTGGGTCGCCGGGAATCGCTTGAACAGCGGCGCGAAATCAAGCGAGGCCAGCTCCTGTGGCTGGGCGCAGGTCAACTGGTAGTGGGCGTCGATGTCGGCGTGCTGGTGGCCTTCGTGTTCGTCGTGGTCGCCGTCGGCGTGCTCATGATCGTGGTCTTCCGCTTTGGGCGCATCGCCGAACAGCGGGCTGGAGAGCTCCACCGACTGCACGCTGCACTGGGCCGAGGCAGGCAAATTGAGCAGTTGCAGCGGCTGCTTGAGCTGGGCCTGCACGCGAGCGACGGTGGCCTTGTCGGCGTCGCTGCTGGCGGCATGCTCGAAGCCGACGAAGTTCATCGCCGGGCTGTCCATCTCCAGCTCCAGGGTCTTGCCGTCGAGGGCGACGTTGAGCTGGGCAACGCCATGCTCATGCTTGCCGAGGCTACCGTGTTCATGTTCGTCGTGGGCTTGGGCGGCCAGCGGCAGCAGGGCGACAGCGAGGAGCAGGGGGCGCATGGGAAACTCCAATCGGTGAATGATTTTGTTACGTTATAACAGATTAATTATTAACGCCAGCTTAGCGTTGGTTTGGCGCGACGGCCGCGCCGTGGGAGCATGCGCGAAAGGTTGCGAGGAGAAGGGCGATGCTGAGAATCAAGGGCACCATCGGCGACTGGCCGGTGGACCTCACCGTGGAGATGGATGACGCCGACTGGGCGCGGCTGGCGCAGAACCTGCCGGTTGCGGCCGTGACTCCTGCGGCTTCTGCGGCGCCGGCGCCGGCGCCGGCAGCGGGCGCACCGGTGGATCAGCTTTGGCTGGCGGCGCAGGACCTGCTGCGCCGCAGCGGCAGCAGCGAAGGGCCGCAACTGCTGGATGAGCTGGCGGCGCTGGCGGGGAGTTCAGGGGCGGCGAAGGGACTGCTGGTGCGCCTGCGGCACAGCCCGAAGGTGAAGATCGAGGTGCGCGAGGGGGTGCAGGTCTTCAACTGGGTCGAAGGGGAATAACGGCTTTTCCGTAGGAGCGAGCTTGCTCGCGAACAGCCCCGCTGCGGGGGTTGGTTCGCGAGCAATAACGATGGCGTCCCACTCGCTCCTACAAGGTCGATCCTGCCGCCGCAGGCGCGGCGGCGGAGCGATCAGTACAACACGTTCGCCAGCCTGCGGCGGTAGGCGAGCACCAGCGGATGGTCGTTGCCCAGCAGGTCGAACACCTGCACCAGCGTCTTGCGCGGCAGGTCCTCGCCGTAGCTGCGGTTGCGCACGAACAGCTTGAGCAGGGCGTCCAGCGCGGCTTCGTATTGCTGGCGAGCGAGTTGCTGCACCGCCAGTTGGTAGGTGGCCTCGTCGTCATTGGCGTCGGCGGCCAGGCGGGTCTTCAGCGTGGCGGCGTCGGGAAGGCCTTCGGCCTGGCGCAGGAAGGTCAGCTGAGCCTTGGCGGCGGCCAGTGCCTGCTTGTGATCGTCACCGGTTACCGCACCGAGCACGGTTTCGGCCTCACCCAGCTCGCCGCGCTCGGCGAGGCAGCGGGCGTAGAGGATCAGCGCGGCGGCGTTGCTGTTGTCCTCGCCCAGCAGTGCTTTGAGTTGTGCCTCGGCTTCGGCGAAGCGGCCTTCGTTGAAGGCGGTCTGCGCCAGCTCCAGCGGGTTGTCGGCGGCCGGGGCGGGGGGCTGTACGTGCTGTTCGAGCATCTGGCGGATCGCCGATTCGGGCTGCGCGCCGGCGAAGCCGTCCACCGGCTGGCCGTCCTTGAACAGCACCACGGTGGGCAGGCTGCGGATGCCGAAGCGCATCACGATGTCCTGCTCGACGTCGCAGTTGACCTTGGCCAGCAGCAGCTCGCCCTGGTACGACTCGGTGATCTGCGCCAGCAGCGGCATCAGCGCCTTGCACGGGGCGCACCAGTCGGCCCAGAAGTCCACCAGGACCGGTTTGTGGAAGGAGTTCTCGATGACGACCTGATCGAAGTTGGCGATGCTGGCGTCGAAGATGTAGGGCGTATCGCTCATGGGGAGTCTCGAATCGAGTGGGGCGATGAAGGTGGTTGCCACTATAAGTGGGGGCGCTCTGGAACGGAAACAACCCGGCCCGGCCAGGCTGTGGTGTGGCCGGAAAGCTATCGCGGACGGAGTCCGCTCCTACGTAACCGGTGAGCGCGGCGCAAGAACGAGCGTAGGAGCGGACTCCGTCCGCGATCGCCCCACCCAATGCGCCGATGTCACCCGCGGCGCGCGTGATACAGGCTGACGTGGCGGAATTCGGCCGGCTCGGCCAGGTCCGGCCAGGTGCAGCCGTCGAGAATCCCCAGGCGCTGGTACTGCGGATGGCTGAAGTCGCGCACCCGCGAGTCGGCCACCAGGGCCTCGCGGCCACGGCTCAGGAACTCGTCCAGCAGCGGCAGGTTGGCGCGGTCGTAGAGTACGTCGGCGACGATGATCAGGTCGTAGCGGTCTTCCTCCTGGAAGAAGTCCGCCGAGTAGCTCAGCTCCACACCGTTCAGTTCGGCGTTGGCACGGCAGGCGTCCAGTGCCAGCGGGTCGAGGTCGCAGGCCACCACCTCTGCGGCGCCGGCCTTGGCGGCGGCGATGGCGGCGATGCCGGAGCCCGCGCCAAAATCCAGCACGCGCTTGCCGCGCACCCACTCGGGCCTCTGGGCCAGCCAGTGCGCCAGCACCAGGCCGCTGGCCCAGCAGAAGCACCAGTAGGGCGGTTCTTCAAGGATGCGCCGGGTTTCGTCGGGGCTGAATTCGCGGTCCATGTTCTGCGCGTCGATCAGCCAGAGGCGGATGTCGGTGCCGGGCAAGGTTTCGGCGGACAGGCGCGCGTCGCCGAGCAGTTCACCGAGCGCTGTCTGCAGGGACAGTGGCGGCGTCACGGCGCGCGTTCCAGGCGTAGTTCGCCAAGGGCGCGGGTTTCCGGCTGGGTGATACGTACCGGCTGCAGGCGCCAGGCCAACTGGCCAGACTGCGAGACGCGGCCGTGCAGTTCGACGCGGGCGCCAGCCGGAAAGGCCTGCGGGTTGAACACCACGCGGAACGGCAGGGCCTGGCCGGTGGCGATCATCTTCTCGCTGGAGAGCAACTGCTGCGGGCGGTCGCGCTGGTCGATCACCAGCAGCGCCAGCTCCACTTCGCTACCGGCCGGCAGGAAGCCCTGGGAGCTGCTGAGCTGGCCAGTGAGGGCGCGCAGGTGCGCCGGCACGGGTTCGTCCAGCGCGGAAGTGGTTTTCTTCGAGACGGCAACCGGTTGGGCAACCGGCGCGGGTTTCTCGCTGGCGCAGGCGGCCAGCAGCACGGTGAGGGACAGGCAGAGCAGGCGGGCGAACATGGCGGGCTCCATCGCGGCAAATTCCAGGCGGGCGCCTATATAGCCTAATGCCTGCAGCTTGTCTGCGGGGAGCGGGGTTTATTCGGTCAGACGATGCGCTACCATGAGCCCCTTACCTTTCTGACTGCCCAAGACACGCCATGCACTGTCCTTTCTGCGGCGCCCACGACACCAAAGTCATCGATTCGCGCCTGGTCGCCGAGGGCGACCAGGTCCGCCGGCGCCGCGAGTGCCTGGCTTGCGGCGAGCGTTTCACCACCTTCGAGACCGCCGAACTGGTCATGCCGCGCCTGATCAAACAGGACGGCAGCCGCCAGCCCTTCGACGAGGACAAGCTGCGCGCCGGCATGCAGCGCGCGCTGGAAAAGCGCCCGGTGAGCATCGAGCGGCTGGAGGAGGCAATGGCGCACATCAAGCACAAGTTGCGCGCCACCGGCGAGCGCGAGCTGAAGTCGCGGGTGCTGGGTGAACTGGTGATGGCCGAGCTGCAGAAACTCGATGAAGTCGCCTACATCCGCTTCGCCTCGGTGTATCGGCGCTTCCAGGATCTCAACGAATTCCGCGAGGAAATCGAGCGCCTGGCCCGCGAGCCGGCGAAAGAATGAATGCCGTGGACGAGGTCTGGATGGCCCGTGCCATCGAGCTGGCGCGCAAGGGCTGGTACTCGACCCATCCCAATCCCCGCGTTGGCTGCGTCATCGTCCGCGACGGCGAGGTGGTCGGTGAAGGCTGGCACGTGCGCGCCGGCGAGCCCCACGCCGAAGTCCACGCCCTGCGCCAGGCCGGCGACAAGGCCCGTGGCGCCACCGCCTACGTCACCCTGGAACCCTGCAGCCACTTCGGCCGCACGCCGCCCTGCGCCGACGCACTGATCGGCGCCGGCCTCGCTCGCGTGGTCGCGGCGATGCAGGACCCGAACCCGCAGGTCGCCGGCAGCGGTATGCAGCGCATTGCCGACGCCGGCATCGAAGTGCGTTCCGGTGTGCTGGAAAACGAATCCCGCGCACTCAACGTCGGCTTTCTCAAACGCATGGAAACCGGCCTGCCGTTCGTCCGCGTGAAGCTGGCGATGAGCCTGGACGGTCGCACCGCCATGGCCAGCGGCGAAAGCCAGTGGATCACCGGCCCCGCTGCGCGCCGCGCCGTGCAACGTCTGCGCGCGCAATCCAGTGTGGTGCTCTCCGGCGCCGATACCGTGCTGACCGATGACGCGCGCCTGACCGTGCGTCCGGACGAGCTGGGCCTGGATACCGAACAGACCGAACTCGCCGCGCAGCGCCAGCCGCTGCGCGTGCTGATCGATGGCCGCCTGCGCGTACCGCTGACAGCCACTTTCTTCCAGGCTGGGCCGGCGCTGGTGGTGAGTACCTGCGACGACCCGAACTACGGTGTGGTCGGCCACGAGCTGTTGAACCTTGCCGGCCTCGACGGCCAGGTTGACCTGCTGGCGCTGCTGGCCGAACTCGGCCGCCGCGGCGTCAACGAGGTGCTGGTGGAAGCCGGCCCGCGTCTGGCCGGCGCGTTTGCCCGCCTCGGGCTGGTGGACGAGTACAGCATCTTCATGGCGCCCAAGCTGCTCGGCTCCGCCGCGCGCCCGCTGCTGGAACTGCCGCTGGAGCGCATGAGCGAATCCCGCGAGCTGAAGATCGTCGACATCCGCGCCGTGGGTGACGACTGGCTGGTCACCGCGCGCCCGCTGTAACGGCGCGCCGATTGCGGCAAAACCGGTCATGCCGGCGGGCCGGGAGGATCAATAGGAAGCTTCCGACTTGCTCCCGGCTGTGGTAAAACGCCACACGCGGTCGATGCTGTAACGACCGCGATTGACGTTCTCAGGGCGGGGTGCAAGTCCCCACCGGCGGTAATGACGCGCAATGCGTCTAGCCCGCGAGCGCCTGTCCAGACCGGTTCGCCGGATGGTCAGGGTCAGCAGACCCGGTGTGATTCCGGGGCCGACGGTCATAGTCCGGATGAAGAGAGAACGGGATGAGCCATTGGGGCGTGCCTGCGCGCACCCGAGAAATCCCTTCGATCGAGACGCCCTGTTTTTTAACCAAAACAGGAGTTCGCACCATGCATCATCTTTCCCCGTTGGCTTCGCCGGCCTTTGCCGTGCGGGAGGCCTCATGTTCACCGGCATAATCGAATCCATCGGCAGCATTGCCGCCATCACCCCGAAAGGCGGTGACGTGCGCCTGTACGTGAAGACCGGCAAGCTCGACCTCGCCGACGTCAAGCTCGGCGACAGCATCGCGGTCAACGGCATCTGCCTGACTGCGGTGGAACTGCCCGGCGACGGCTTCTGGGCCGACGTCAGCCGCGAGACCCTGGCGCGCACCGCCTTCGCACAACTCAAGATTGGCAGCCGGGTGAACCTGGAAAAAGCCCTGACCCCGACCACCCGCCTGGGCGGCCACCTGGTCAGCGGCCACGTCGACGGCGTCGGCGAGATCGTCAAGCGCGAGGAGAACGCCCGCGCCATCCAGTTCACCGTGCGCGCACCGCGCGAGCTGGCCAAGTACATCGCGCTCAAGGGCTCGATCACCGTGGACGGCACCAGCCTGACGGTGAACGCGGTCAACGGCGCCGAGTTCGAGCTGACCATCGTCCCGCACACCGTGCAGGAGACGATCATGGCCGACTACCGCGGTGGTCGCCTGGTCAACCTCGAAGTCGACCTGCTGGCGCGTTACCTGGAGCGCCTGCTGCTCGGCGACAAGGCGGCGGAACCCGCTGCTGGCGCGGGTGGCATCAGCGAAGCATTCCTGGCCGAAAACGGCTTCCTCAAACACTGAAAAGGCGCGTCCCCGTATGGCACTCAACAGCATTGAAGAACTGCTCGACGACATGCGTCAGGGCAAGATGGTCATCCTCATGGATGACGAGGACCGCGAGAACGAAGGCGACCTGATCATCGCCTCCGAGTGTGTCCGCACCGAAGACATCAACTTCATGGCGCGCTTCGCCCGCGGCCTGATCTGCATGCCGATGACCCGCGAGCGCTGCGAGCGCCTCGGCATCCCGCTGATGGTGCAGCGCAACGGTTCCGGCTTCGGCACCAAGTTCACCGTTTCCATCGAGGCCGCCGAAGGCGTCACCACCGGCATCTCCGCCGCTGACCGCGCCCGCACCGTGCAGGCTGCGGCCGCGAAGAACGCGGTCGCCGCCGACATCGTCAGCCCGGGCCACATCTTCCCGCTGATGTCGCAGCCCGGTGGCGTACTGGCTCGCGCCGGTCACACCGAAGCGGCCTGCGACCTGGCGCGCATGGCCGGTTTCGAGCCGTCCGGCGTGATCTGCGAGATCATGAACGACGACGGCACCATGGCCCGTCGTCCGGAACTGGAAGAGTTCGCCCAGCAACACGGCATCAAGATCGGCACTATCGCCGACCTGATCCACTACCGCCTGATCCACGAGCGCACCGTCGAGCGCCTCGCCGAGCAGCCGCTGGACACCGAACTGGGCCAGTTCAAGCTGATCACCTACCGCGATTCCGTGGAGGGCGACGTGCACCTGGCGCTGACCCTGGGCAACGTCTGCCCGGACGAGCCGACCCTGGTGCGCGTGCATAACCCCGACCCGCTGCGCGACCTGCTGATGGTCAACCAGGCTGGCCGCTGGAGCCTGCGTGCGGCCATGGCCAAGGTGGCCGAGGCCGGTACCGGTGTGGTCCTGTTGCTGGGCCACCAGGTCGGCGGCGATGACCTGCTGGCACACGTCCGCGAGATCACCAACACTGCCGCGCCGGTACAGAAACCGACCACCACCTACAGCACCGTGGGTGCCGGTTCGCAGATTCTGCGCGACCTGGGGGTGCGCAAGATGCGCCTGATGTCGGCACCGATGCGCTTCAACGCGATATCCGGTTTCGACCTGGAAGTTGTAGAATACCTGCCCGCTGAATGAACCTCGCCGCCGTGCCCTGGCACGGCGGTGCCGTTCTTCTACCCTATTTGCGGAGCGCCACAGTGACGCTCCGGCTCTTTAACAGTGAGACTTGTCCATGACCCTGAAGACCATCGAAGGTACCTTCATCGCCCCCAAAGGCCGCTTCGCCCTGGTGGTTGGCCGCTTCAACAGCTTCGTGGTGGAAAGCCTGGTGGAAGGCGCCATCGACGCGCTGGTGCGCCACGGCGTCGCCCAGAGCGACATCACCGTGATCCGCGCTCCGGGCGCCTTCGAAATCCCGCTGGTGGCGCAGAAAGTCGCCCAGCGTGGTGAGTTCGACGCCATCATCGCCCTCGGCGCGGTGATCCGTGGCGGCACCCCGCACTTCGAATACGTAGCGGGTGAGTGCACCAAGGGCCTGGCTCAGGTTTCCCTGCAGTTCGGCGTGCCGGTTGCCTTCGGCGTGCTGACGGTCGACTCCATCGAACAAGCCATCGAGCGCTCCGGCACCAAGGCCGGCAACAAAGGCGCTGAAGCTGCCCTGTCCGCCCTGGAAATGGTGAGCCTGCTGTCGCAGCTGGAGGCCAAGTGAGCACCCAGGACGGCAACAACACTCCGGACAACAAGCCCGCAAAGCCCGCCAAGCCGAACAAGATCGCCATGCGTCGCAAGGCCCGCAGCCTCGCGGTGCAGGCCCTGTATTCCTGGCAGATGGCGGGTCAGCCGCTCAACGAGATCGAGGCGACCTTCCGTACCGACAACGATTTCAGCGATGTCGACGGCGCCTACTTCCACGAGATCCTGCACGGCGTGCCGCGCCTGAAAAGCGACCTGGACCAGGAGTTCACTCCTTGCCTGGACCGCCCGCTGGAAGAGATCGACCCGGTGGAACTGGCGATCCTGCGCCTGTCCACCTACGAGATGCGCAACCGCCTGGACGTGCCGTACAAGGTCGTCATCAACGAAGGTATCGAGCTGGCCAAGACCTTCGGCGCCACCGACGGGCACAAGTTCGTCAACGGCGTGCTGGACAAGCTCGCTCCGCGCCTGCGCGCCGCCGAACTGCGTGGCGCCAAGCGCTGAGGCATGGGTGAGTTCGAGCTGATCCGTCGCTACTTCGCCTCGGCCGCCTGTGCGGCCGGCGGCGAGGCAGTGGTCCTGGGGATCGGCGATGACTGCGCGCTTCTTGCTTCCAAACCCGGCGAACAGCTGGCGATTTCCACCGATACCCTGGTCGTTGGCGTGCATTTCCCGGCCGTCTGCGATCCCTTCCTGCTTGGCCAGCGGGCCCTGGCGGTCTCTGCCAGCGACCTGGCGGCCATGGGCGCAGCGCCCATCGGTTTCACCCTCGCCCTGACCCTGCCCGAGGCCGACCCGGCCTGGCTGGAGGGTTTCGCCCGTGGTTTGAACCAGAAGGCGCAGGAATGCGCGCTGGCGCTGATCGGTGGCGATACCACCCGTGGCCCGCTGGCGATGACCGTCACTGTGTTCGGCGGCGTGCCTGCCGGGCAGGCGCTGACTCGCGGCGGTGCGCGACCGGGTGACCTGCTCTGCGTCGGCGGTCCGCTGGGCGAGGCCGGCGGGGCGTTGCCGCTGGTGTTGGGCGAAGTGACCGCCGAGCCGGCTGTCGCCGAGCCGCTGCTGGCGCGCTATTGGTCGCCGCAACCGCAGCTGGATTTCGGTCAGGCGCTGCGCGGCAAGGCCACGGCGGCGCTGGATATTTCCGACGGGCTGCTCGCCGACTGTGGGCACATCGCCCGCGCCTCGGGTGTGGCGCTTATCGTCGAAGCCGACAAACTACCCGCCAGTCCTGCGCTGGAAGCACTGCTGGGCGCCGAGCGCGCGCTGCAGCTCAAGCTGGGTGCCGGCGACGACTATGTGCTGGCCTTTACGCTGCCACCGCAGCACTTGCCGGCACTTGCGGCGAACTGGCCGGCCCTGCGCGTGGTCGGTAGGGTGGAAGCCGGTTCGGGCGTCCGCGTGCTCGATGGCGCCGGCGCCGACATCACGCCGCGTCAGGGCGGCTATCTGCATTTCATGGAGTGACCGTGACAGAACACCCCAACCAGGCCCCGGCCCAACCCGTGCCGCATTCGGTATGGCGCAATCCCTGGCATTTCCTGGCCTTCGGCTTCGGCTCGGGCACCCTGCCCAAGGCCCCGGGCACCTGGGGTTCGCTGGTTGCGCTACCCTTCATACCACTCTGGCAGATGCTGCCGGATTGGGGTTACTGGCTGATGCTGGGCATCACCATGCTGTTCGGCTTCTGGCTGTGCGGCAAGGTGGCCGATGATCTGCGCGTGCATGACCACGAGGGGATCGTCTGGGACGAGATGGTCGGCATGTGGATCACCCTCTGGCTGGTGCCCGAAGGCTGGTGGTGGCTGCTGGTCGGTTTCCTGGTGTTCCGTGTCATCGACATTGCCAAGCCCTGGCCGATCAGCTGGATTGACCGCAACGTCCACGGTGGCGTGGGCATCATGCTGGATGACGTGCTGGCCGGTGTATTCGCCTGGCTGGTGATGCAAGGCCTGACATGGGGTTGGGCCCACTGGCTGATCTGAGGAAGATCGATGCGCCGACTGCTGTGCCTGCTCCTCTGCCTGTGCTCCCTGTCGGCCTGGGCGTCTGAAAGGGCCGTCGGTACTCCAGGCGAGATCCGTGTCGTCAGCGAGGTCTGGGTCAATTACACGCAGGCCGACGGCCGAGGCCTGGCCTGGGACCTGCTGCGAGCGATCTACGAGCCGCAAGGCGTCCGCCTGAGTCTGCGCAGCGAGCCTTACGTGCGCTCGGTGGGCCTGGTGCAGCGCGGCGAGGCCGATGCATGGGTCGGCTCTTATCGCCATGAAATCGACAACATCATCTACCCGCACTGGCCTTATGACGTCGATCCGATCGGCGTGCTGGGCCTGAAGACATCGCCGCAACCGACATTGGCCACGCTGGACCGCTACCGCCTGGCGTGGATGCGCGGTTACGCCTTCGACCGCTATCTCGACCAGCTCAAGCAGCGCAATGAACTGCAGCGGCGCAGTTCGGCGCTGCCGATGCTCGACGGCCATCGCATCGACTATTTCATCGATGCCCGCCCGGAGCTGGAGGAGATGATCGCGGCCAGGGGCGTCGACGCCAGCGTCTACCGCATCACCGATGTCGGCTCGATTCCGCTGTATCTTGGCTTCGCCAACAATGAGCGTGGGCGGGCGCTGGCGAAACTCTATGATTCGCGCATGCAGGAGCTCTACCGCAGCGGCGAGCTGGAACGCCTCTTCGCCCGCTGGCACTGGCCCTACGCCCCGCTGAAACCGCTGCTGCCGCCCAAGGAGTGATCGTCATGCGCCTGTCTGCCCTGATCTGCCTGTCCCTCTGCTCCCTCGCTGCCATGGCGGCTCCTCAGGTGCGGGTGGTCGGTTTGTTCCCCGGCGCCGCAGTGCTCAGCATCGATGGCCAGCGCAAGCTGGTGAAGGTCGGCCAGACCGGCCCGGGAGGCGTCCAGGTGGTCAGCGCGGACAGCCACAAGGCCGTGCTGCGCGTGGACGGGGTCGAGCAGACCTATGAACTCTCCCGCGAATACAGCGGTGCCGGCTATGCCGCTCCTTCGGCTCGTACCGAAATGGGCATTGCCCGTGGCAACGGCGGCCATTACTGGGTGGCCGGCACCATCAACAACCAGAGCGCGCAGTTCCTGGTGGACACCGGCGCTACCTCGGTGGCGATGAACGAGGGCCAGGCCCGGCGCCTGGGCATCGATTACCGCGTTGGCGGTACGCCGATGATGGCGTCCACCGCCAGCGGCACCGCCAAGGGCTGGCGGGTCACCCTCAACAGCGTGAAGCTCGGCGGTGTCGAGGTGCTGGGAGTCGAGGCCGTGGTGCTCGAAGGTGAGTTCCCCACCGAGATCCTGCTCGGCATGAGCTACCTCAACCGCGTTGGCTGGCGCGAAGACCAGGGCATGATGTACATCCAGGCCAAGCACTGAGCTCGTGGCTTCTATCAAAAGCATCGATGCTTATCTTGCAGAATTCGCAATGACGGTGCGGCCGGCGCTGCTGTTACAATGCCGGTCCTCCTTCCTTAGATAAATCTTTCAGGAGTTTCCGGTGTCTGTCGTTTTCGTCGCCGCCTCCAAGCTGCCCACCCCCTTCGGCGAGTTCACCATGCATGGCTTCCTCGATGAGGAAACCGGCAAGGAACATGTTGCGCTGACCATGGGCAAGCTCGATGACGGCCAGCCAGTGCTGGGGCGTCTGCATTCCGAGTGCCTCACTGGCGATGCGCTGTTCAGCCTGCGCTGCGACTGCGGTTTCCAGCTCGAGGGCGCGCTTTCGGCCATCGCCAAGGAAGGTCGCGGCGTCCTGCTGTACCTGCGTCAGGAGGGCCGTGGCATTGGCCTGATCAACAAGATCCGCGCCTACGCCCTGCAGGACGAGGGAGCCGATACCGTGGAGGCCAACCTGGCCCTGGGGTTCGGCGCCGACCAGCGTGACTACGCCATGTGCCTGCCAATGCTCAAGCACCTGGGCGTCTGCTCGCTGAGGCTGATGACCAACAACCCGCGCAAGGTGAAGGCGCTGGAAGGCTACGGCCTGACCGTCGCCGAGCGCGTGCCGCTGCAGAAGGGCCTGAACCCGCACAACAAGCGTTACCTGCAGACCAAGGCAGGCAAGCTGGGCCATATGCTGGGCAACATGCATCAGGGCGAAGCCGAGGCCGAGGCATCCGCTTCGTGAACCGCGCCGCTGCCCGGCGCCGGCTGAATCTGATCTGGTGGCTGCTGCTGGCGCTTGCGCTGGCGCCGCAGCACCTGATGCTGGCGCTGGTGGGCGATGCGCCCTGGTCCGACACGCTGGCCACGCCGGTGTTCGTTGTCGGCCTGCTGTCGATGTTCCTCACCCTGCCGCTGTTCCGTCGCTACAAGCACGCGCTGATCGCCACCGGCAAGGCCCGTGACAGCGCGGATGAACCTGCCGCCTGGCAGGCGCTGGGCGCTGTGCAGCGCCGTGGCGCGCTGGTTGGCAGCCTGCCGGCCTGGATCGGCGCCCTGGCGGTGCTGGTCGACCTGCACGGCGTGCCGGTTCTGCTGCTGGGCTTCGCCAGCCTGGTCATCCTCTGGCTCTATCGCCTGCCACGCCAACTGGCCTGATGCGCCACTTCTTCTGTCTGCTCCTGCTGCTCGCCGGTTTGCCCGCGGTGGCGGCGGAGCGGGTGGTCAGCCTGGCGCCCTCGCTCACCGACATGGTCCTCGAACTGGGCGCCGCCGACCGACTGGCCGGCCTGCTCGATGGCGGGCCGCGTGCGGAGGAGCTGAGAGGCTTGCCGTCCGTCGGGCGTTATGGCCAGGTCAACCTCGAACAGATTCTTGCCCTGCAGCCCGACCTGCTGCTGGTCTGGCCCGGCGCCGTGCCCGAAGCGCAGCTACAACGCCTGAAGGCCGTGGGCATCCCGGTCTATGTGGCCGACCCGCATCGCCTGGACGATATCTCCCGGCAGTTCCGTGAACTGGGCGAGCGCCTGGGGCGGGCGGAGAAGGGGCGTGAGCTGGCGGAAGCGTTTGATACACGCATGGCGAAGCTCCGTGCGCAGTACCGGCGCGAACCGCCGCTCAGGGTGTTCTACCAGGTGTGGGATCGCCCGCTCTACACCGTGGGCGGGCGGCAGATCATCAGCGAGGCGCTGGAGGTCTGCGGCGGCCGCAACTTGTTCGCCGATCTCGATTTGCCGGCGCCGCAGGTTGGCCAGGAGGCCGTATTGGCCCGCGATCCGCAGGTAATCCTGGCGGCCAGCGAAGAGCAACTGCGCGGCTGGGCCGGCATGCAACAGCTCAGCGCCACGCGGCTCAAGCAGCTCTGGGTGGTGCCGGACCGCAACCTGGAGAAACCGAGTTTTGCGATGCTCGGCGCCACCGAAAAGCTCTGCCGGTTGCTGGCCGGCGCGAAGGGCGCCGACTGAGCCGGATGGGCTTCGCGAGCAAGCTCGCTCCTACAGGTTGCCGGACGCATCGGAGTGGCTTTTCGTAGGAGCGAGCTTGCTCGCGAACCACCGCACACTGGTACTTTTCCCGAACGCCAAACCCCCGTGGGGCGCATAACCCGGCATGGGTTATCCGCCACTGCGGCGGATAACGCCCCAGGCGTTATGCGCCCTACGCCAAAATGGAAGCCTCGGATCAGAACCCTTCCAGCACGATCTTGCCCTTGGCCGTGTTGCTTTCCAGCAGCGCGTGGGCGCGGCGCAGGTTGGCGGCGTCGATCCTGCCGAAGTGTTCGCCCAGGGTGGTTTTCAGCACACCGCTGTCAATCAGCCCGGCCACGCGCTGCAGCAGCTTGTGCTGCTCGATCATGTCGTCGGTCTGGAACATCGAGCGGGTGTACATGAACTCCCAGTGCAGCGACAGGCTCTTCTGCTTGAGCAGGCGCACGTCGAGGTTCTCCGGGTCGTCGATCAGCGCC
This sequence comes from Pseudomonas sp., assembly GCF_002796985.1. Classification (GTDB taxonomy): domain Bacteria; phylum Pseudomonadota; class Gammaproteobacteria; order Pseudomonadales; family Pseudomonadaceae; genus Pseudomonas. The sequence goes on from NZ_PEKX01000008.1 coordinate 68,936, forward strand.
AGGCGGCCTTGCGGGCGCAGGCTGGCGACGATTTCCGGCAGGTGCTGCTCGGTCTGGTTCAGGCTGGCCACGTGGGTGACTTCGCCGACGCCAATGCGCTTGAGTTCCTCGCTCAGCGGCTGGCGGTGGTCGATCACGTGGTGCGCGCCGAGGTTGCGCACCCATTCCTGGGTTTCCGGGCGCGACGCGGTGCCGATCACGGTCAGGCCAGTGAGCTGGCGCGCCAGCTGGGTGAGGATCGAGCCGACACCGCCGGCGGCGCCGACGATCAGCAGGCTCTGGCCGGCGCTGGCGTTGCCCTCGGCCACCTGCAGACGGTCGAACAGCAGTTCCCAGGCGGTGATGGTGGTCAGCGGCAATGCGGCGGCGTGGGCGAAGTCCAGGCTCTGCGGCATCGGCCCGACGATGCGCTCGTCCACCAGTTGCAGCTCGGCGTTGCTGCCGGGGCGGGTCAGGTCGCCGGCGTACCAGACCTTGTCGCCCGGCTTGAACAGGCTGACTTCGTTACCCACCGCGCGAACCACGCCGGCGGCGTCCCAGCCGAGCACCTTGTGCTGGCCTTCGGCGGGCTGGGCGCGCTGGCGCACCTTGGTGTCCACCGGGTTGACGGAGATGGCGCGCACTTCGACCAGCAGGTCGCGCGGGCCGGGAACGGGGTCGGGCAGCTGGATGTCGAGCAGGGAGTTGGCATCGCTGCTGGGCAGGTTCTGGGTGTAGCCGATGGCTTTCATGGGTATTCCTTGATCAATCGATGCGGTTCATCAGGCGGATGTCGAGTTCCGCCAGGTCGGGTTCGGCAGCCTTCACGAAGGCCTGGAAATGCGGGCTGGCCTCATGCTCGGCCAGCGCTTCCTCGCTCTGCCATTGCTCGATCATGTAGATCAGCTCGGCGTCCTTGATATCGCGGTGCAGGTCGTATTGCAGGCAGCCGGCCTCGGCGCGGGAGGGCGCGAGCATGCCGTGCAGGTGCTGCTGCAGGCTGTCGGCGCGGCCGGGCTTGGCGCGAATGATGGCGATCAGGGTCAGGCTCATCCGGATATCTCCAGTAGGGGCGGGGAGGGTGAAGGCATGCTGCTCTCTTTCGCCTGGAAGAAAAACCGCGTAAGTAGAGAGTCTCTTTCAAAGGAATTTTGAAAATGCTGCGTTTCGACGACCTGCAGATATTCGTCCGCACCGCCGAGCGCGGCAGCCTCTCCGCCGCCGCCCGTGAGCTGGAACTGTCGCCGGCAGTGGCCAGCGCGGCGCTCAAGCGCCTGGAAAGCGAGCTGGATGTTCGCCTGTTCGCCCGCTCCACCCGCAGCCTGCGCCTGACCGCCGAGGGCGAGCTGTACTTGGCCCACGCCCGCGCTGCCTTGCAGAGCCTCGATGACGGCCGCCAACTGCTGGCCGGCGGCAAGAGCGAGATTGCCGGCAACTTCCAGGTCTCGGCACCGTCGGACTTCGGCCGCAACGTGCTGTTGCCCTGGCTCGACGAATTCCAGGCGCTGCACCCGCGGATGAACTTGCGCCTGCTGATCAGCGACCGCCAGGCCGATCTCTACCGGCAGCCGGTGGATGTGGCCTTCCGCCTCGGCCTGCCCGGTGATTCGAACCTGGTGGCGCTACCGCTGGCGCCGGACAACCGCCGCGTGCTCTGCGCCGCGCCGGAGTATTTCGCCCGTCACGGCAAGCCGCAGCACCCGGACGAACTGCAGCGGCACAACTGCCTGCTGTACATGCTGGGAGGGCGCGCCCACGAGCGCTGGCGCTTCAGCGACAGCCGCAAGCAGCACGAGGTGACGGTACGCGGCGACCGCCTTTGCGACGATGCCGACGTGGTGCGGCGCTGGGCCGTGGCGGGGCAGGGGCTGGTGTACAAGTCCTGGCTGGACGTAGCGGCCGACGTGCGCGCCGGTCGCCTGGAGGTGGCGCTGGCGGACTACCTGGGTGAAGCCACGCCGATGAACCTGTTCTGTACCCATCGCGCCCAGCTCAGCCAGGCGGTGGCCCAGTTGCGCGAGTTCGTCCAGTTGCGCTGCGCGGAGCTGATGCGCGAGCGCCCCTGGAGCTGACTCAGAGCGGCGTGTAGCGGTGGATCGCCGCCGACAGGCCCCAGGCGCTGGCCACCGCCAGTAGCACCATGGCGGTCGGCAGCAGGCTCCACCAGATACGCGGCGCCAGGGCCGGCAGCTCGCTGCGGCGCTGGCTTATCCACAGGCTGGCAGCGCACACCGAAGCGCCGAGCAGGGCGCCGGCGATGATATCGCTGGGCCAATGGGCGCCCAGGTACACGCGGGACAGCGCGATGCTGGCGGCGGGGATGACCGCCAGCAACATCCAGGTCAGGCGCACGCGTGGGGACTTCTCCCGGCTGGCCAATACGCCGAGCACCAGGAAGAAGGCGAAGGACGCCGAGGCGTGCCCGCTGGGCATGCTGAAGGTGGACAGCGGGTCGGCGATCACTTCCGGGCGGGCGCGGTTGAACAGATGCTTGAGTGCGGTGTTGAGCAGCGCGGTGCCGACCATGGTGCCGGCGGCGAAGAAGGCGTGGCGCCACAGTCGCAGCGCGGCCAGCAGCACCGCCAGCAGCGCGCCGGCAATGAACTGGGTGCGGAAATCGCCGATACGGGTAACGGCCACCATCACATCGTCCAGCCAGGCGCGGCGGTGTTCCTGCACCAGCGCCATCAGGCCCTTGTCCAGGGCATCCAGGTGCGGCCAGCCGATCAGCATGCCGATCAACAGGGCAAAACAGCCGATGGCGCCGATCAGCGCGGCGTTGCGCTCTTTGCGCAGCTCGGCGTGGATGATCAGCGTGAACACCACCGCGATACACACCGCGACCACCCCGGCCTCCGGCCAGAAGCCCTCCGGCAGCGGCAGGCGCATGGCCGCGCCAGTGGCCCAGCCGGGCACCAGGTAGGCGATCGACCAGCCGGCGGCGGCCACGATGGAGACTGCCAGGAAGCGCCCGAAGGGCATGTCGAGCATGCCGGCGATCATCGGCAGGAAGGGCCGCAGCGCGCCGATGAAACGGCCCACCAGCAGGCTGGCGACGCCGTAGCGGTGGAAGAAGCCTTCGGCGGCGGCCATCCATTCCGGATGGTGACGCAGCACCGGCAGGCGGCGGATGTCCTGGTGGAAGTGGCGGCCGATCCAGTAGGACGAGATATCGCCCAGCAGGCCGCCGAAGAACGCCAGCGCCAGGGTTTCCCCCAGGCCCAGGATGCCGCTGCCGGCCAGCACGGCAATGGCGAAGAGCATCACCACGCCGGGCAGGAGGATGCCGACGATGGCGGCGCATTCGAGGAAGGCGACCAGGAACAGGACCAGGGCGAGCCATTGCGGATGGGTGGCCATCCAGGCGTTGAAGGCAGCGAGATCGATCATCGGAAGGTTGCGTCCTGGGTTCCGAGCAGGTGGTAGTCGTGGCCTTCGACCTGTCCGCGGCGCAGTGGGTTGCGCGTGCAGAAGGGGGCGAAGGCGGCATCGACGAAGCGGTATGGCAGGTGCTCGTCGCGGCCGTGGGGGATTCCCAGGCGCGCGGCCTGGATGACTTGCGAGGGGCGCTCGCCGATGTCGTCGGCGAACAGGCGCTGCGGGTCGAAGCGCTGGGCGTCCCAGTCTGGCACCTTCAGCCCCATCGAGCGGCAGAGCAGGGTCTGGCCGGAGCACAGTTTGCCCAGCGGGCGCTCGCTGCCATCGGCGGCAGGGTTGAGCTGGCGCATGCAGGCCAGGGCGGCATCGCCAGAGATGCGATCGAGCCAGGGGTGGCCGGACTTGATCAGTACCGCATTGCCCGCGCCGCCGGCGCTGAAGTTCAACGAGTCGCCGCCGCGTGCGTAATACATGTAGATGTGGCCGCCATCAAGGAACAACGCCTTGCGCTTCTCGGTGTAGCCCAGCGAGGCGTGGCTGCCTTTTTCGGCAAGATAGTAGGCCTCGGTCTCGATGATCCGCGCCGACAGCCAGAGCTCGCCGACCCGGTGGCGAATCACCTTGCCCAGCAGCTCGCGGGCGACGGTCAGCGCATCGCGGTTGAAGAAGGTGTCCGGCAGTGGCTTGGCGCCGGGCCAGGGCAAACTTAGGTTGGGTTCGGCGGGCATCGGATTGTCGAGGTTCTCGGGCCGGTCTTAGGCTGGGGGATCATAACAACAAGATTCTTAAGCATGGCTGAACGGATCCGGGCCGACAGCGCCCACATCACCCCCAGCGCGCATTACACCGGTTACGTCTGGTATCGCCACCAGCTTGCCGACCCGGCCTTCGCCACGGCGTTCGGCCGCTGGGTGCATGGCTGTGTGGCGCCGATCAACTGGGGCGCGCGGATCGGCTTCGGGCTGAATATCGAAGACTTCCTGTTGCAACGTCACCTGCTGATCGATGCCCGGCTGACCCAGGCCATCGAACTGCGCGGTGTTTCCCAGGTGGTGGAAATCGCCTGCGGGCTTTCGCCCCGAGGGCGGCGCTTCCGTGAACGCTATCCGCAGCTGACCTACCTCGAAGCCGACCTTCCGCCCATGGCGGCGCGCAAGTCCGCGCTGCTGCAGGAACAGGGCTGGCTGGACGGCAAGCACCGCGTGCGGGCTGTGGATATCCTCGCCGAACAGGGAGAGCAGAGCCTGGCGGCGCTGTTCTCCGAACTGGACCCGGATCGCCCGGTGGCGGTGATCACCGAGGGGCTGGTGAATTACTTCCAGCGCCCGGTGATCGAGGGTTTCTGGCGCCGCCTGGCGGCCGCCCTGAGGGTATTCCCGGAAGCGACCTATCTGACCGAACTCTACCCCGACCTGCGCGAACACCCGCGCTACCGGCAGATTCGCTGGGGCGTCGGGCTGATCGGCCGGCTGACCCGTGGCGGCTATCCACTGCATTACCGCAGCGCTGCCGAGATTGAGGAGGCGTTCATGGGGTGCGGGTTCGGCCGGGTGGATGTGCTCGATCCGCAGGTGGATGGCGCGGGGCTGGGCTTGGCTAAAGGGCGAATGCCGAGCCTGGTGCGGGTGATCGAGGCGCGGGTTTAGGTTCTGAGCTGGGCCGTTCGCGAGCAAGCTCGCTCCTACCAAAAAGCAGCTGCAGCGTATCCGCGACCTGTAGGAGCGAGCTTGCTCGCGAATAGTCGGGCTTCATGCCTGCGTGTGACGCCAGTGCCACTAGCTTCCCTCTCCCTAGCCCTGGCTACGCGCAGCCAGGGCTAGGGAGAGGGAATCAGCCCGAACTCAGGAGCGTCTTGGCAACCAGGCTATCAAGCCGCACAAGCCCCCTGCTGCATCGGCACCACCATCGCCGCCAGCGCCGCGCTGGCCTGCGGGTCGCCGTGGGCGAAGATGAAGGCCAGACCTTCGCCGCTGTAGCGCAGCGGCAGGATATCCAGCTCCGGCAGTCCGGCGGCGGCCAGCTTCCAGCCGCGCGACGGGCGATCCATCGGCAGTTCGACGCGGATCAGCCCACCGAAATACCCCAGTTCCGTCAACTCGCAGCACCATTCGCCGCCTTCACCGTTGCGCAGTACGGCTCGGCAGTCGGCCGGCGCCAGGCGTGGCTCGAAGCGACGTTCCAGGTGCAACAGCTGCTGGTGCTGGAAGCGCGTGCTTCCAGCGGCGCTGCGCGGCAGCGCTTCGCCACGCAGGAAGGGGTTGTACAGCCGCGCGCAGGCATCGCGCCGCTCGAACTGCGCCAGGTGGTCGGCGTTGTGGATCAGCGCGAACTCGGCGTCCGCGCAGGCGTGGGCGAATTCGGCGTGCTCCCAGGGCTGGGTGAAGTGGTCGTACTCGCCGGCCAGCACCAGGGTCGGGCATTGCGGGTGGCGGTCGAAGCCGCCGAAGGCCAGCAGGCGCTGGCTGTTCTGCCGGTAGCGTTCTATCTCCGCCGGGGTCAGGCGCTGCAACTGGCGCAGCAGGGCCTTGCGGAATACCGGGGAAACGCCGGTATCGGCCAGGCGCAGCGGGTTGATCAGACCGGTCAGCACGCCGTGGGCGAAAGGCGTCTGCTCGCCCAGCTCCAGGCGCGCCAGGGCCTCCACCAGCAGGGCTCGGGCGCCGGGGCGGCCAAAGGCGGTGATGCCGGCCAGCAGCAGACGACCGCAGCGCGCCGGATGGCGGGCGGCGAACAGCGCGGCCAGGGCCGAGCCGTAGGACAGGCCGATGGGCATCAGCGGCGGCAGTTGCAGGGTTTCGGCAAAGGCGGCGATCAGGTCGGCCAGGTCCTCCAGGCTCAGCTGTGGCGCCAGTTGCAGGTTGCCGCCCTGGCTGGGCAGGTCGAGCAGGATCACCGGGTGCCCGGCGAGCAGCTCCGAGACCTCGCTGGCGAAGGAACGGAAGCTCTGGAACGCGCCGCCCAGCAGCAGGACGGGGGGGCGGGTGTCATCCTCCTGCGAAGAAAAGGCCTGGTAGTGCAGTTGCCAACCGTCCAGTTCCAGCACCGCCGGGGCGGCGGTCAGGGACTGGGCGCTGTAATCGGTGCGATAGCGCATGGCAGTTCTCCGGCGGTGGGCCGCCTCTTGTTGTTCTTCCCTGGCCTGATTCCCTGGCATGCGAGCACGGCGGGGGCAACTAGCCGCGTGGTCCGTTGCCCTTTATTCATGGCCAAGGAAAAGTGGCAACGGCCCCCGAGCAAGGTAAACAGCGGATACGAATTTGTTTACCCAACCTTCGGGCGGCGGGGAGGGACGGGGAGTGTCGGATGTAACCGGTGGGCAGGGGATGGCGGGTGCTGGCGTTACGCGAAGCGCGTCGCTGACCGGCCGGCTGCTGTGGCTGGCCGCTGAGGGTGCGCTCCCGCTATACTTGCGCATTTCCCTCACGCAGACGCGTTTGATCATGACCGAGTCCGTTCTCGACTATATGAGCCGCCTGGGCCGCGCCGCCCGTGAAGCGTCGCGCGTTGTCGCGCGCGCCACGACCGCGCAGAAGAACCAAGCCCTGCTGGCCGCCGCCGATGCCCTGGACGCCGCTCGCGCCCAGCTGATCGAAGCCAACGAACAGGATCTGGCCAATGGCCGTGCCAACGGTCTGGAGCCGGCCATGCTCGACCGTCTGGCCCTGACTCCGGCACGCATAGACGACATGATCGAGGGCCTGCGCCAGGTCGCTTCGCTGCCGGACCCCATCGGCGAGATCCGCGACATGCGCTATGTGCCGTCCGGCATCCAGCTGGGCAAGATGCGCGTGCCCCTGGGCGTGGTGGGGATCATCTACGAATCCCGCCCGAACGTGACCATCGACGCCGCCAGCCTGTGCCTGAAGTCGGGCAACGCGACCATCCTGCGCGGCGGCTCCGAGGCGATCCACTCCAACCAGGCGATCGCCGCGTGTATCCAGACCGGCCTGGCCCGGGCCGGCCTGCCGGCCAGCGCCGTGCAGGTGGTGGAAACCACCGACCGTGCCGCCGTCGGCGCTCTGATCACCATGCCCGAGTACGTCGACGTCATCGTCCCGCGCGGTGGCAAGGGCCTGATCGAACGTATCAGCCGTGACGCCAAGGTGCCGGTCATCAAGCACCTGGACGGCATCTGCCACGTCTACATCGACATCGCCGCTGACCTGGACAAGGCCATCCGCGTTGCCGACAACTCGAAGACCCAGCGCTACGCGCCGTGCAACACCATGGAGACGCTGTTGGTTCACGCCGGCATCGCCGCCCGCGTGCTGCCGCCGCTGGCCGCCATCTATCGCGACAAGGGCGTGGAGCTGCGTGGCGACGCCGCCACCCGCGCACTGTTGGGAACCGATGTACTGGAAGCCACCGAGGAAGACTGGCGTACCGAGTACAACGCACCGATCCTGTCGATCCGCATCGTCGACGGCCTCGGCGCGGCCATCGAGCACATCAACACCTACGGTTCGCAGCACACCGACGCGATCATCACCGAGAACTTCACCGACGCCCGGCGCTTCCTCACCGAAGTGGACTCGGCCTCGGTCATGGTGAACGCTTCGACCCGCTTCGCCGATGGTTTCGAGTACGGCCTGGGCGCGGAGATCGGCATTTCCACCGACAAGCTGCATGCCCGTGGCCCGGTCGGCCTGGAAGGCCTGACCAGCGAGAAATACGTGGTGTTCGGCGACGGACACGTGCGTACCTGATGAACAAGGCGCGTTCCCGTCGTGTCGGTCTGTTCGGCGGCACCTTCGACCCGGTGCACATCGGTCACCTGCGCAGTGCGCTGGAGATGGCCGAGCAGTTCGAATTCGACGAGTTGCGCCTGATCCCCAACTTCCGCCCGCCGCACCGCGACACCCCCCAGGTGAAACCGGAGCAGCGGCTGGCGATGGTCGAACTGGCGGTAGCCGGTGTGGCCCCGCTGGTGGTCGATGACCGCGAGCTGAAGCGTGACAAACCCTCCTACACCATCGACACCCTGGAGTCGCTGCGTGGGGAGCTGGATGAGCAGGACCAGTTGTTCCTGCTGGTTGGCTGGGACGCGTTTTGCGGCCTGCCGACCTGGCATCGCTGGGAAGAGTTGCTGGAGCACAGTCATATCGTCGTGCTGCAGCGCCCGGATGCCGACAGCGAGCCGCCGGAAGACCTGCGCGACCTGCTGGCGGCGCGCAGTGTTGCCGACCCGAAGGCGATGACCGGCCCCGCCGGGCAGATCACTTTCGTCTGGCAGACGCCACTGGCAGTATCCGCCACCCAGATCCGCCAACTCCTGTCGCAGGGGCGCTCGGTGCGCTACCTGGTGCCGGATGCGGTATTGAACTACATCGAGGCGCACGGCCTGTACCAGGCGCCCCACTGATCAAGTTAGAGAGTCATACATGCAAACCGAACAACTGGTCGAACTGACCATCGCCGCCCTGGAAGATCTCAAGGCGCAGGACATCACCGTCATCGACGTGCGCGAGAAGACCAGCATCACTGACGTCATGGTCATCGCCACCGGCGCATCCAGCCGTCAGGTCAAGTCCCTGGCCGATAACGTGCTGGAAAAGGTCAAGGAACAGGGCGTGCGCCCAATCGGCAGCGAAGGCCAGGAAGGCGGCGAATGGGTGCTGATCGACCTCGCCAACGTCGTGGTCCACGTCATGCAGCCGGCTACCCGCCAGTTCTACGACCTGGAACGCCTGTGGCAAGGCGCCGAGCAGAGCCGCGCGCACCACAGCGCCGAGTAATCCTGTCGTGCGTCTGCGTCTGATCGCGGTTGGCTCGCGCATGCCGCGCTGGGTGGAAGAGGGCTGGGCAGAGTACGTCAAGCGCCTGCCCTCGGAGCTGTCCCTGGAACTGGTGGAAATCCCGCTGAACACGCGTGGCAAGAATGCCGACGTGGCGCGGCTGATCCGCCAGGAAGGCGAGGCCATGCTGAGCAAGGTCCAGCCTGGGGAGCGCATCGTCACCCTGGAAGTCGAAGGCAAGCCCTGGAGCACCCCGCAGTTGGCGCAGGAGCTCGACCGCTGGCGCCTGGACGCGCGCACTGTGAACCTCATGGTCGGCGGGCCGGAAGGCCTGGCGCCGGAGGTTTGCGCGCGCAGCGAGCAGCGCTGGTCGCTGTCGCCGTTGACCCTGCCGCACCCGCTGGTGCGCATTCTGGTTGGCGAACAGATCTACCGCGCCTGGACGGTTCTGTCCGGGCACCCCTACCACAAGTAGTCGTAGCCGTTTTCGATGCCGCAGCCGATACAGCTCAAGGACCACGAGAAGGACGCCCGCCTGGTCCGCGCCCGCGTCATGGTCGGCGGGGTAGCGATCTTCCTGCTCGCCCTGGTGTTGGTGGCGCGCATGTACCACCTGCAGGTGACGCAGTACGACTATCACTCGACGCTGTCGGAGAACAACCGCGTCCACGTGCAGCCGATTCCGCCCAACCGCGGGCTGATCTTCGACCGCAACGGGGTGATCATCGCCGACAACCGCCCCAGCTTCAGCCTGACCATCACCCGTGAGCGCACCGAGAACCTGCAGGAAACGCTGAAGACTCTGGTGGAAATCCTCGGCCTCACCGAGGAAGACAAGGCCATCTTCGAGAAGCGCATGAAGCAGGGGCGCCGGCCTTTCGAGCCGGTGCCGATCATGTTCGAGTTGTCCGAAGAGCAGATCGCCCGCATCGCGGTGAACCAGTACCGCCTCAATGGCGTCGACGTGGCCGCGCAGTTCGTTCGCCATTACCCGCTGGGCGAGCACTTTGCCCACTCGGTCGGCTATGTCGGGCGGATCAACGAGGCGGAATTGAAGCGGCTCGACCCGGTGGCCTATTCCGGCACCCACCACATCGGCAAGACCGGCGTGGAGAAGTTCTACGAGGACGCGCTGCACGGCACCGTGGGCTACGAGGAAGTCGAGACCAACGCCCGTGGCCGCGTACTGCGGGTGCTCAAGCGTACCGAACCGATCTCCGGTCGCGATATCGTCCTGAGCATCGACAGCAAGCTGCAGGCCGCCGCCGAAACCGCACTGGCCGGCCGCCGAGGCGCCATCGTGGCGATCCAGCCGTCCACCGGCGACGTACTGGCCATGGTCAGCCAGCCGAGCTACGACCCCAACCTGTTCGTCACCGGCATCAGCTTCAAGGATTACGCGGTGCTGCGCGATTCCGAGGACCGCCCGTTGTACAACCGCGTGCTGCGTGGTCTGTATCCGCCGGGCTCGACGGTGAAGCCGGCGGTGGCCATTGCCGGCCTCGATGCGGGGGTGGTGACGCCCTCCAGCCGCGTGTTCGACCCCGGCTACTACCAACTACCCAACTACGACCACAAGTACCGTAACTGGAACCGCTCCGGCGACGGTTGGGTGAGCCTGGAAACCGCGATCATGCGTTCCAACGACACCTACTTCTACGATCTGGCCCACAAGCTGGGCATCGATCGTCTGCACGACTACATGAGTGAGTTCGGTTTCGGCCAGCGCGTTTCCCTGGATATGTACGGCGAGGCGGAAGGCCTGATGCCCTCGCGCCAGTGGAAACGTGCAATGCGTCGACAAGCCTGGTTCCCCGGCGAAACCCTGATTCTCGGCATCGGCCAGGGCTACATGCAGTCCACGCCGCTGCAACTGGCGCAGATGACGGCGTTGCTGGCGAACAAGGGCAAGTGGATCCGCCCGCACCTGGCCATGACCATCGACGGTAAACCGCCGGTCGACCCCGAGCCGATGCCTGACATCGTGCTCAAGGACCCGAACAACTGGAATCTGGTCGACAACGGCATGCAGCAGGTGGTCCACAACCCTCGCGGCACGGCACGCAAGGTCGGTGCTACCGCTGTCTACCGCCTCGCTGGTAAATCCGGTACGGCCCAGGTGGTCGCGATCAAGCAGGGCGAGAAATACGATCGCTCCAAGGTGCTCGAACGTCACCGCGACCACGCCTTGTTCGTCGGCTTCGCCCCGGCGGATAACCCGCAGATCGCCGTGGCGGTGATGGTGGAGAACGGCGAGTCCGGCTCCGGCGTCGCCGCTCCCGTGCTCAAGGCAGTCACCGACGCCTGGCTGCTCGACGAAAGCGGCAAGCTCAAACCCGAATACGCACCGCAGACCACGGCGGAGGCGCCCAAACCATGACCAAGAACGGTAATTTCGACCGCACGCTGTCCAGCGAAGACGTGATGAAGCGCCGCTCCAGCCTGCTGCAGCGCCTGCATATCGACGGCCTGCTGCTCCTGCTGCTGTTGACCCTCGGCTCGGTCGGCCTGTTCGTCCTCTACTCCGCCAGCGGCAAGAGCTGGGACCTGCTGATCAAGCAGGCCTCGTCCTTCGGCATGGGCCTGGGCGCGATGTTCGTGCTGGCGCAGATCGAACCGCGCTTCCTCGCCCGCTGGGTGCCGCTGGGCTATCTGATCGGTGTGGCGCTGCTGGTGGTAGTGGACGTGATGGGCCACAACGCCATGGGCGCGACCCGCTGGATCAACATTCCCGGGGTGATCCGCTTCCAGCCGGCGGAATTCATGAAGCTGCTGATGCCCATGACCATCGCCTGGTACCTCTCCAAGCGTTCGCTGCCGCCCGGCTTCAAGCACAGTGTGGTGGGCCTGGCGCTGATCGTGGTGCCCTTCGTGCTGATCCTCAAACAGCCGGACCTGGGCACCGCGATGCTGGTACTCGCCTCCGGCGCCTTCGTGCTGTTCGTCGGCGGCCTGCGCTGGCGCTGGATCATCATGGCCGTGTCGGCTGCGGTGCCGGTGGCCGTGGGTATGTGGTACTTCGTCATGCACGACTACCAGAAGCAGCGCGTGCTGACCTTCCTCGACCCGGAAAGCGACCCGCTGGGCAGTGGCTGGAACATCATCCAGTCCAAAGCGGCCATCGGTTCGGGTGGCGTCTTCGGCAAGGGCTGGCTGCTGGGTACGCAATCCCATCTGGATTTTTTGCCCGAAAGCCACACGGACTTTATCATTGCCGTGCTCGGCGAAGAGTTCGGCCTGGTCGGGGTCTGCCTCCTGCTGGTGCTGTACCTGCTGGTGATCTACCGGGGGCTGGTGATCACGGCGCAGGCGCAGACGCTGTTCGGCAAGCTGCTCGCGGGCAGCATTACCATGACCTTCTTCGTGTATGTGTTCGTCAACATTGGTATGGTCAGCGGGTTGTTGCCAGTGGTGGGGGTGCCGCTGCCCTTCATTAGTTACGGCGGAACTTCGCTGGTGACCCTGATGTCAGGGTTCGGTGTTTTGATGTCGATCCACACCCATCGCAAGTGGATCGCCCAGGTTTGATGACAAGAGTGAAAAAAGGAATGCAAGTACTGCGCGCCTGGGCTGCCAGGGGGGTGCATTGGGTCGGAATCGCGGGGGCGATCGGTATGTCCGGTGTCGCTGGCGCGGGCGACTACGATGGTTCGCCCCAGGTTGCCGAGTTCGTCAGCGAGATGACCCGTGACTACGGCTTCGCCGGCGAGCAGCTCATGGGCCTTTTTCATGACGTGGAACGCAAGCAATCGATCCTCGATGCCATCTCCCGTCCCGCTGAACGGGTGAAGACCTGGAAGGAATACCGGCCGATCTTCGTTACCGACGCGCGCGTCAACCGCGGCGTGGACTTCTGGAACCAGCACGCCGAGGCGCTGGCCCGCGCCGAGCAGGAATACGGCGTGCCGGCCCAGTACATCGTCTCGATCATCGGCGTCGAGACCTTCTTTGGCCGCAACACCGGCAACTTCAAGGTGATGGACGCGCTGTCCACCCTGGGCTTCGATTACCCGCCACGCGCCGACTTCTTCCGCAAGGAGCTCAAGCAGTTCCTGCTCCTGGCCCGTGAACAACAGGTCGACCCGCTCAGCCTGACCGGCTCCTACGCCGGCGCCATGGGCCTGCCGCAGTTCATGCCGAGCAGCTTCCGTGCCTATGCCGTGGACTTCGACGGTGATGGCCATATCAATATCTGGAGCGACCCCACCGATGCCATCGGCAGCGTCGCCAACTACTTCAAGCAGCACGGCTGGCACACCGGTGAGCCGGTGGTATCGCAGGCGGACATCGGCACTTCATCCGCCGAAGACGCGCTCACCCAGGGCCTGGATCCGCAGATGAACCTTGGTCAGCTACGCTCCCAGGGCTGGCGTACCCATGACGTGATTCGTGACGACCTGATGGTCACCGCCATGCGCCTGGAAGGCGCGCAAGGCACCGAATACTGGGTCGGCCTGCCGAACTTCTACGTGATCACCCGCTACAATCGCAGCGCCATGTATGCCATGGCGGTCCATCAGCTGGCCGGCGAAATCGCCAAGGCGCGAGGTGTCCATTGAGCAAGCGAATCGCAAGTCCCGGCCTCTGGTCGCTGGCCGCCTGCGTTGGCCTGAGCACCGTGTTCCTCGCCAGCTGTACCGGTAACCGCGCGCCGCAGCAGCAACCGGTCGCCAGCAGCGGTATTTCCGGCCCTTATGATTACAACCGCCCGCACCGTGACGGCGCGCCCTGGTGGGACGTGGACGTATCGCGCATCCCCGATGCCGTGCCGATGCCGCACAACGGTCCGTTCAAGAACAACCCCTATACCGTGCTGGGCAAGACCTACTACCCGCTCAATAACGCCAGTGCCTACAGCGTGACCGGCACGGCCTCCTGGTATGGCACCAAGTTCCACGGGCAAGCCACCGCCAACGGCGAGCAGTACGACCTTTACGGCATGACCGCCGCACACAAGACCCTGCCGCTGCCCAGCTACGTGCGCGTCACCAACCTGGACAACGGCAAGAGCGTCATCGTGCGTGTCAACGACCGTGGCCCGTTCTACTCCGACCGGGTGATCGACCTGTCCTTCGCCGCTGCCAAGAAGCTGGGTTACGCCGAGACCGGCACCGCCCACGTCAAGGTCGAGGGCATCGACCCTGACCGCTGGTGGGCGTCGCAGGGTAAGCAGCCGCCGATGATCATGGCCCTGCCGAAGATGGCCTCGCAGCCTGCCGCCGCGCAGCCGCAGGCGGTCGCCATGGCCCAGCCCATCGAAACCTACACCCCGCCGCCGGCACAGCACGCCGTGCCCGTGGCACCGGTCCAGATTGACTCAAAAAAAAACGCTTCATTACCAGCCGATGGCCTGTATCTCCAGGTGGGTGCCTTCGCCAACCCGGACGCTGCGGAGCTTCTCAAGGAGAAGGTCGGCGGCCTGACGGGGGCGAAATCCTTTATCAGCTCGGTCGTGGTCAACCAGCAGACCTTGTACCGGGTGCGCCTGGGGCCGATCGGAACGCAGGATGAAGCAAGCCGGATGCAGGACAGCATCCGCGTGGCCAACCTTGGCCAACCCAAGCTCGTGCGCCTGGACTGAGATTCCACCGCACGCGCCGCCGCGGCCCGCAGAGGCCCTGGCATCGAGTTCCCCTCCCGGGGATTGTTTGACCCTTAGTGAACCCCAGAGAGACGGATGAATATCTTCAACTTCGCCAAACGCCTGTCCTTGCTCGTGTTGTTCAGCGCCCCCGTGGCCAGCTGGGCAGCGGAAGTCGTTCCCGCCGCCCCGCAACTCGCGGCCAAGGCCTGGGTGCTGATGGACGGCGCCAGCGGCAACATCCTGGTCGAAAACGCCGGTGACGAGCGCCTGCCGCCCGCCAGCCTGACCAAGCTGATGACCGCCTACATCGCCACCCAGGAAATCGAAGGCGGCCGTATCGCCGAATCCGATCTGGTCACCGTCAGCGAGCACGCCTGGCGCACCGGCGGTTCGCGCATGTTCCTCAAGCTCGGCTCCCAGGTATCGGTCAGCGACCTGCTGCACGGCATCATCATCCAGTCCGGCAACGACGCCTCGGTCGCCCTGGCCGAGCACATCGCCGGCAGCGAAGATGCCTTCGCCGACATGATGAACACCACCGCGCAGAAGCTGGGCATGAGCAACTCCCACTTCATGGACGCCACCGGCCTGCCCAACCCGGACCACTACTCGTCCGCCAAGGACATGGCGACCCTGGCCCGCGCCATCATCTACGGTGAGCCGACCCACTACGCCATCTACGCGCAGAAAGAATTCTTCTGGAACAACATCAAGCAGCCCAACCGCAACCTGCTGCTGTGGCGCGACAAGACCGTCGACGGCCTGAAGACCGGTCACACCGACGAAGCTGGCTATTGCCTGGTAGCCTCCGCCGTGCGTGACGGCCAGCGCATGATCTCCGTGGTGTTCGGCACCAACAGCGAGCAGGCTCGCGCCGCCGAGACCCAGAAGCTGCTGACCTACGGCTTCCGCTTCTTCGAAACCCAGACCTTCTACAAGAAGGGCGCCGAGCTGACCAAGGCCATGGTCTGGAAAGGTTCCGAGCACGAAGTCAAAGCCGGCCTGTCCGAAGACCTGACCATGACCGTGCCGCGCGGCCAGCTCAAGCAGCTGCAGGCCAACATGGTCGTCGAACCGAACCTGATGGCGCCGATCCAGCAGGGCCAGGTCATCGGCAAGGTCGAGGTCAAGC
Organism: Pseudomonas sp.; assembly: GCF_002796985.1. Taxonomy (GTDB): domain Bacteria; phylum Pseudomonadota; class Gammaproteobacteria; order Pseudomonadales; family Pseudomonadaceae; genus Pseudomonas. The sequence continues at coordinate 84,744 of NZ_PEKX01000008.1, forward strand.
TGAATGACAAGGTCGTCCGCACCGCCGACCTGGTCGCCCTGAACGCCGTGGAAGAAGGCGGCTTCTTCCGCCGCATCTGGGACAGCATCCGCCTGTTCTTCTTCGGTCTGTTCAACTGACCGCCTGTCCTGGCCTTGCACTTTTGTATACAAGGTCGGGATTGACCCGCCCGCGCAGTCGCAAACTCGGGTAAAATGCCCGCCTGCGACTGCACGGTCCCCCCGTGGCCCGGCAGCCGCCGTCCGATCCACCCGGAGCGCTCCCATCCAGGGCGCTCATGCGGAGGCGGGCCACCCGCCCGCGAGAGCCATGACTGATACCCCTGATTCTGTCGATCCTCTCAATACCGAGAATGATCAGCCCGCACCGAAGATCGAGTTCCCTTGCGAACGCTACCCGATCAAGGTCATCGGCGATGCCGGTGAAGGCTTCTCCGATCTGGTCATCGAAGTCATCCAGCGCCACGCGCCGGACCTCGATATCACCACCCTGGTCACCCGTGACAGCCGCAACGGCCGCTTCCTGTCCGTGCAGGTGCTGATCACCGCCACCGGCGTCGACCAACTGCAGAGTATCCATAAAGACCTGCGCGCCACCGGTCGCGTCCACATGGTGCTCTGATGGGCGACACGCTGGGCGGCGAGCTGGGTATTCTTCACTTTCGTGAGTTGGGCGTTCGCCCCTATGAGCCGACCTGGCACGCCATGCAGCGCTTCACCGCCGAGCGCGAACCGGTCACGCCCGATGAAGTCTGGCTGCTCGAACACGAGCGAGTGTTCACACAGGGCCAGGCCGGCAAGGCCGAACACGTGCTGTTTCCCGGCGATATTCCGGTCGTTCAGGTCGACCGCGGCGGTCAGGTGACCTACCACGGTCCCGGCCAGTTGGTGGCCTACCTGATGCTCGACGTGCGCCGCTCCGGCATCGGCGTGCGCGAACTGGTTTCGCGCATCGAGCAGAGCCTCATCGGACTGCTGGACAGTTATGGCGTCAAAGCCGTGTCCAAACCCGATGCTCCGGGCGTCTATGTAGACGGCGCGAAGATCGCGTCCCTCGGCCTGCGCATCCGCAACGGCCGCTCCTTCCATGGCCTGGCCCTCAACGTGGACATGGACCTGGAACCCTTTCGACGCATCAATCCCTGCGGTTACGCAGGCATGGCCATGACCCAGCTCAGTCAGCTGGCTGGCCCCATCGCATTGGCCGATGTGCGCGAGCGCCTGCGTGGCGAACTCGTCGAACGCCTTGGCTACGCGGCACAGAAGACCCTAACGGGCGGGATCTAACCTAGATGAGCACTGTTGTGGAGAACTCCGGCCAGGCTGCCCCGGCCGCCAAGCCGGGCAAGGTGGAAGTCGGCGTCAAGCTGCGCGGCGCAGAGAAAGTCGCGCGCATTCCGGTGAAGATCATCCCCACCGACGAACTGCCGAAGAAGCCCGACTGGATTCGCGTGCGCATCCCTGTCTCCCCCGAGGTCGACCGCATCAAGCAGCTGCTGCGCAAGCACAAGCTGCACAGTGTCTGCGAAGAGGCCTCTTGCCCGAACCTGGGCGAATGCTTCTCCGGCGGCACCGCCACCTTCATGATCATGGGCGACATCTGCACCCGTCGTTGCCCGTTCTGCGACGTCGGCCACGGCCGTCCCAAGCCGCTGGACGTCGACGAGCCGACCAACCTCGCCATCGCCATCGCCGACCTGCGTCTTAAATACGTGGTGATCACCTCGGTGGACCGCGACGACCTGCGTGACGGCGGCGCCCAGCACTTTGCCGACTGCCTGCGCGAGATCCGCAAGCTGTCCCCTGGTGTGCAGTTGGAAACCCTGGTCCCGGATTACCGCGGCCGCATGGACATCGCCCTGGAAATTACCGCCCAGGAGCCGCCGGATGTGTTCAACCACAACCTGGAAACCGCCCCGCGCCTGTACAAATCCTCCCGCCCGGGTTCCGATTTCGAGTGGTCGCTCGACCTGCTGCAGAAGTTCAAGCAGATGGTCCCGCACGTACCGACCAAGTCCGGCCTGATGCTTGGCCTGGGCGAAACCGACGAGGAAGTTATCGAAGTCATGCAGCGCATGCGCGAGCACGACATCGATATGCTGACCCTCGGTCAGTATCTGCAGCCCTCGCGTAACCACCTGCCGGTGCAGCGCTTCGTTCACCCGGACACCTTCGCCTGGTTTGCCGAGCAAGGCGAGAAGATGGGCTTCAAGAACGTCGCCTCCGGGCCGCTGGTGCGCTCCTCGTACCACGCTGACCAACAGGCTCACGGCAACAAGATCGGTTGATCACCCGCCGGGCCATTGCTGCCCGGTAGCTGCCCGAAGAAAAGGCTGTCTCTCGCAAGAGAGGCGGCCTTTTTTGTTTCTGTGCGCCGTAGTTCCGCGTCATCACCAGTCGCTCCTAGTGTGTAGGAATTCCTCTTTTTCGTTCGGACTATTCCGGATGGTATTAGCGCCCCGGCTGACAGCGTAAATATGTTGGCGCCCGCAGAATTCACCCGGTCGCTTGCCAGCGTTCTAGGCAGCGCGAAATGCCACGGGGAACACTGTTGTGGCCTGAATCGATCGGGAGCGAGTCCCCCTGCATCCCGATCACACTGCTGAGTGAACAACATGAAAAAGCTGCTGGTAGCCGCAATTCTCTCCTCCGCATCCGTCGGCGCTTTCGCCTACGACGCCCAGGTCAATTTCACTGGCCAAGTCCTGGACCAGACCTGCGAAGTGAACGGCAAGCAAGGCGCCGCCGTGGTCGACGTGACCCTGCCGACCGTCAACAAGAGCGCCCTGGCCGGTGCTGAAAGCTGGGCTGGCAACACGCCCGTCAACTTCAACCTGACCAACTGCCCGGTTTCCGCCACGACCGCCAAGTGGGAAATCACCGGCCAAGTCGACAGTGCCGGCACGCTGGCCAACACCGTGGCGGGCACCAACGCGACCGTTCGCCTGCTCGACCCGACCGGCGCCGCCATCAACATCAACACCGACACCGGCTACAAGTTCACTCCGGCCGCCGATGGCAGTTACTCCCTGAAGTATCTGGCCCAGTACTACTCCAAGGCCGGCTCCGCCACCGCGGGCAAGCTGCAGACCGTTGGTTACTGGACCCTGACCTACTGATCGGTCTTCGTCGATTCCGGCGTTAGTAGTTCGCAATACCCGGGAGGGGAGCTGCCACCTCGCTCCTCTCCCGGATCTCAAGGGTGATCGTGTAATGGCAAGTCTGATTTCCAAATCCCTGTGGTTGGCCGGCGGCCTGGCCGCGACCGTGTTCTGGGCTGGCCTGGCGCAAGCCGGCATCGTGATTCAGGGGTCGCGTGTCGTCTATCCCGCCAAGGACCGGGAAGTCTCCATCAAGATGACCAACATCGGTGAACAGCCGTCCCTGGTTCAGGCCTGGGTCGACAAGGGCAACGAAAAGCTTCCCGCCGACAAGGCCGATGGTCCCTTCCTGATCACGCCTCCCATCACCCGTGTCGAAGCCAAGAAGGGGCAAACCCTGCGTCTGGTCTACACCGGCGATGATGCAGCCTCCAGAAAGCAGGAAACCGTATTCTGGCTGAACGTACTGGACGTTCCGCCCATGCCCAAGGATCAGGAATCCAACTTCCTGCAGGTCGCTGTGCGTTCGCGGATGAAGATCTTCTATCGCCCGGACGGTTTGGAGGGCAACCCAAACCAGGCCGCTGAAAACTTGAACTGGTCGGTCGTCCAGAACGGCACTGGTTACGTCATCCGCGCCCGCAACAACGGTGCATTCCACGTCTCGCTTGCCAGTGTTCAGCTTGTCGCTGGCGGCAGAAGTTACGACGTGCGCAAGGACGACGTGAAGATGGTCGCTCCGGGAAGCAGCATGGATTTCCCTCTGCCGAGCCTCACGGGCCAACCGGGCGCCGGTGCGAAGGTCGACTATCAATGGGTAACGGACTACGGCGCATTGAGCCAGCACGAGAGCGCCCTCTGATACCCGCTACCTGAGCATGGCCGGATTGAGTCCGGCCAGTTGCATTCAACCTGACAAGGTTCCGCCGCCTGGCATTCCGCGCGGTAAGGATTTGTTCGTCCCGAGAAAGACGGACTACTGGAGAAAAACCATGGATCTGAAGCACGGCACATACTTCCTGCAGTTCAGGCGGTCATCACTGGCTGCCGCAATCGCAGACCATGCGTCCTCGCCGGTCGCCGTTGGCTGCGGCCTGGTGGTGAGCGCCTTGCTGATGCTCGGAAGTGGCTCTGCCCTGGCGGCAGATACTGCCGATAAGGGTACGTCCCCCAGCACTCTCCATGATTCACCCTCCTTCGCCGCGTTCAACCCCAACTTCTTCGACAATGGCGGCAGCAGCCCCAGCGTGGATGTCTCGCGCTTCGAGAATGGCACGCCGGTGGAGCCGGGCACCTACCGGCTGGACGTCTACGTCAATGATTCCTGGATCGGTCGCATGCCGATAACTGCCGTAGCCAATGGCAGCGGCAAGGATGCGACCTCCCGATATTGTGTCAAGGCGGCGCAATTCCCCGAGCTGGGCGTCGCTGTCAGCAAGCTGCCAGCAGAGAACCAGAAACTCATCACCGGTGACTGCGTTGACTTCGCCGCCGTCGTCCCGGACGGCAAGATCGACGTCGACCTCTCCGAACTGACGGCCCGTGTGTCCATTCCGCAGCTCTACGTTGGCCGTCAGGTCCGTGGCTACGTGGACCCGTCGCAATGGGACGGCGGAGTAACTGCCGGTTTCCTCAACTACGACACCAACCTGTATCGCACCGACAGCCACGGCTCCAATTCCACCCAGAGCTATGCCGGCATCAACGCCGGCATGAACCTGTCCGACTGGCGCCTGCGCTACAACGGCACCTACAACCATGGCAAGACCGACGGTAGCCCAACGCAGAGCAGCTACCAGTCCATCAGCACTTATGCCCAGCGCGACATCACCAGCCTGAAGTCTCAGTTCACCGCGGGCCAGTATTACACTCCCAGCGACTTGTTCGATTCGGTGCCTTTCACCGGCGTCCAGCTGGCCAGCGACGACCGAATGCTCCCGGACTCCCAGCGCGGCTTCGCGCCAGATATTCGCGGTGTAGCCGAAACCAATGCGCGGGTGCGGATCAAGCAGGGTGAGAACGTCATCTACGAAACCACCGTGGCGCCCGGCCCATTCGAGATCAACGACCTGTTCAACACTGGCTACGCCGGCGACCTGACGGTAGAGATCACTGAAGCTGACGGTCGCGTGAAGTCCTTCCTGGTGCCCTATGCCTCCATTGGGCAACTGGTCCGCCCGGGCGTGTCCCGCTATAGCGCGACAGCCGGCCAATACCACGACAAGACCCTCGACCGTGAGCCGAACTTCGGCCAGGGCACTTACCAATACGGCCTCAACAACTTCATGACGGCGTACACCGGCGGCATCGTTGCCAACTCCTACCAGGCCGCCCAGGGTGGCCTCGCCTTCAGTACCCCGTTGGGGGCTTTAGCGGCAGACGTTACCCAGTCACATGCGACCGATCTGCCTACCGAGCGCTACGGCATCAAGCCCGACATGAGTGGCCAGAGCTACCGGCTGACCTACAGCAAGTTGCTGGAGGCCACCTCCACCAACATGACCATCGCGGCCTATCGCTTCAACAGTGAGAACTACTTGAGCTTGCAGGATTACGCCCAGGTGTGGGGCCGCTTGAGCGAGCGGTATGAGTTCGATCGACAGCGCAACCGCTACCAACTGACCCTCAACCAGCCAGTGGGCGAGCGCAGTTCCTTGTATTTCAGCGGCTCCAAGCAGAACTACTGGAACCGCAGCGATACCGACACCAGTTTCCAGGCCGGCTACAGCACTGGTTTCAGCTGGGGAACAGTCAACCTGAGTGCGTCGCGGACCAGCGTTGGCCGTTCGGTCAGCAACGGCAGAAATGACCAGAATGACAACCTGAACAGCGGTGACTACCAGAATACCTACATGCTCAGTGTCAACGTTCCAATTGGCACGGACAGTGGCAACCCCCTGTCGTTGACGACCAACGTCAACGCCACAGACAACAAGAACAACGCGGTCCAGACCACGCTCAGTGGCACCACGGGGGAACAACGCCAGCTCAGCTATTCCGTGTATGGCTCTGGCAACAAGACCGATGGTGATCGCAAGTACAACGGCGGCGGTAGCGTCACCTACAACTCGCCATACGCCGTCTACAACGCCAACGCCAGTGGCGGCGATGGCTACAAACAAGCGGGCGTGGGCGCGCGCGGCTCCATCGTCGTACACCCCGGCGGTATCAACTTCAGCCAGAACCAGGGTGAGACCCTCGCCGTCCTCGAGGCCAAGGGTGCCGAAGGCGCGGCCATCAACTCCAACGTCGGCGCCAAGGTGGCCAGCAATGGCTATGCCGTCGTGGGCGGCCTGACCCCATATCGCCAGAACGATATCGAGATCGACCCTAAAGGCACCTCCAAGGATGTCGAACTGCAGGTTACTTCCCAGAGTGTGGCGCCGCGCTTCGGCTCCATCGTCATGCTCAAGTACCCGACCGTGAGCGGTGTGGCGGTGCTGATGACCGTGAAGCGAGACGACGGTGAGGTTATCCCTCTGGGAGCCGAGGTGCTGGATGCCAAGGGTAATAGCCTGTCCATGGTGGGGCAGGGCGGCCGCATCTTCCTGCGGGGCTTGGAGCCTGCGGGAGAGTTGATGGTGAAGTGGGGGGAGGGCTCCGGGCAGCGTTGCCAAATCGATTACCAGTTGCCGCTTAACAGCAGCAAAGACACGTCGTTCCTAAAGGCCGATGCGACGTGCCGGGCAGTCCTGGAAAAGCCTGCAGTGGCTCTGAGGTGATTTACAGAATATCTCCGCTGAGGGGCTGATGCCATATTTCTGTAACAAGTATATTGAAAAGTAATTTCTATTATTTCTCTGAAATTGATACTTGGCTTCTGGACTTTGTACGGTCGATTTTTGTTTTGGTTTGGGGGTTAAGATGAGTAGGTTTATATTAATAATTGCGCTTTCTGTAGTTTCAATGAAAGTCTTTGCTGTCAATGGTTGTGTCGCGTATTCGGGGTTGCCCAATATAATTTCTTATCCGGGGGCAGTTGCCGTTTCATCAACATTGAAATATGGTGACCTGATACCAGGTACGCAGCGGCCGTTCTCAGTTTCAGGTGTTTGTAAGTTAGGGGCGAATTCTCCTGGAGCCCCGTTAACTGTTCAGATTGGAAGTAATATCGTAATCTGCACTATGACTGGCGGCTCCACGGAGATATCCCCGGGAATATACTCAACTGGAGTAACGGGGGTGGGGATGCGTGCGCGCGATAGTGCAGGCAATGCTATCTCTAATGCTACCTCACAGGCTTGCGCTTCTAGGATTTCCACTATTGGCTCCGGTGGTTCCTACAATTTTTCAGGAACTCTCGAACTGGTCAGGACGTCAGGAGCTATTCCGTCCGGTGCGACTTTGACGAAAGCTAATACACAATGGGCCTTTGGTGTATACAATACAGGCTTGGTTCTAAATAGCGACAACGGAAATATTTCTACGGGGAGTAGTAGTGTTTCAGCTTCGGGGAATATCGTGTTCCGATCGCTTACCTGTAAAGTCACTGCGCCGGCAGTGGTTACGTTGAAACAAACGCGATTGGCTTACTTTGTGAGTGTCGGAGATGTTGCAGGCTCAACTCCATTCAATATTGGCTTGCAATGCGACGACAACGCGACGGTTGGCATGACTATGGATGCAGCCCCAGGGTATAACGTTGTAGACCCTTCTACCGGGGTAATAGGGATTTCCCAGCAAGCGGGTAGTGCCAAAGGTTTCGGTCTACAAATCACGCGGGGTGATGGTTCAAATATGCCATTTCAGAAGCGTGTGCTTATGGGGGCTGCCGTTGCAAATGTCACGTCGAATTATGGGTTCAGTGCTCAGTACAGAAAAATATCCTCGACAACTTCTCCAGGGTTGCTCAGCAGCGCTCTCGTCCTCACCATGGACTATCAGTAGTTGTTATCAATAAGTTTTATTTGAGTGAAATGGTTTTCGATGCCTTGGTGGAAAGGTATCGCTCATTGGTGTTTGGTTGGCTTGGTTGTTTTCTATATTTTTGTGTATGTAAGCTTTCAGAAATTTCAAATTTTTAATGCGATGTTTCCCTGTGTTAATTGCGTTGATCCGATATTTTTAACGCGATGAGGGGTTTATGTTCTTTCTACTCATAAGCGGTCAGTCAAATCTTTGTTTGTCTAGGTTGGTATGGGTAATTGCAGGGTTATAACTTAAAAAGGAATCTCATGAATGAAGATGCTACTCGCAGCGGGTATCTTATGCAGTTTAGCGACCGGAACATTCGCCTACGATGCTCAAGTGAACATTGGGGGAGAGGTCACCACCGAATCCTGCAAGATCAACAACTCCACCACCGAGCCGGTGTCGATTGATGTTCCGCTGAGCAGCATCAACATCAGCGCATTGCCATCGGTGGGTAGTTGGGCGCAGAACACCAAGTTCGTAGTGTCCCTGACCGATTGTCCCGGTGCGGTCAATGTCGTCTGGGAGAAGTTCGCCAACGTCGATGAGAGCACTGGCGCGTTGATCAACACTGTCGCCGGCGGCACCAATGCGCAGATTCGGGTACTGGACCGAAGCTTCACGCCGATCAATATGAACAACGACACCGGTATCGCGGTAACCACCACGTCGGCGGATCTGCCGTATTACGCGCAGTACTACGCGAAGGTAGCCCCGGTAACGCCGGGCAAGATTTCCACCTTCGGTTACATCAGCCTGTATTACCAGTGATAGGCAGTTAACATCTGGCGCGTCATTCGGCGCTGGGTACGGCAAAGAAAAAGGCGTCCTTCGGGCGCCTTTTTCGTTCTCTTCGTCAGTTCGCGTTACGCAATTGCCGTAGCAGTGCCGGGGTGGGGTATCCGTCGGCTGGCTGGTCGATGGTCTGCTGGAAGGCGCGAATGGCCTTGCGCGTATTGGCGCCGATGATGCCGTCAACCGCGCCGGGGGCAAGGCCGCGATCGGTCAGGGTCTGTTGCAGCTCAATGCGTTCACTGCGGCTCAACTGGGCGTCTTGCACTGGCCAGCGTCCGGCCAACTGGCCGCCGCCCTTGAAGCTGTCGGCCAGCAGGCCCACAGCCAGGGCGTAGGAGGTGGAGTTGTTGTACTTGAGGATGGCGCGGAAGTTGTCCGTCACCAGGAACGCCGGGCCGCGGTAGCCCGCCGGCAGAACCAGGGAGACACTCGCCTGTGGGTCACTGGGCAAGGTGCCGCTGGCCGGCCGTACGCCTTGGCGCAGCCATTCGGCCATGGGTTTGCGGATGCTCATCTCCGCGAGCGAGTAGTCGAAGCCCTGCGGTAGGCGCACCTCGAAACCCCAGGTCTGGCCACGTTGCCAGCCGGAAGTCTTCAGGTAGTTGGCAGTGGAGGCCAGGGCATCGGAGGAGGAACCCCAGATGTCGCGCCGGCCATCGCCGTCGAAATCCACGGCGTATTGGTTGTAGGTGGTCGGGATGAACTGGGTCTGGCCCATGGCGCCGGCCCAGGAGCCGATCATGTTGCTGGCTGGCACGTCGCCGTGCTGAATGATTCGCAGCGCCGCGAGCAGTTGGTCGCGGCCAAAGTCCGGGCGACGGCCTTCGTAGGCCAGGGTAGCGAGGGAGCGGATGACGTTCTTGCTGCCCATCTGCTGGCCGAAGTTGCTTTCCATGCCCCAGATCGCCACCACGGCTTCGCGGTCGACACCATAGGTGATTTCGATGCGTTGCAGCACTTCGGCGTTTTCCAGCGTCCGGCCTTGGCCGTTGTGCACTCGCGCGGGGGAGACGGCGCTCTCCAGATACTGCCAGATGGGGCGGCTGAACTCGGGTTGGCTGCGGTCGGCGGTGACCACCGACTCGTCTGGTTCGATCCCTTGGAAAGCCCGGTCGAACGTCTGCGCGCTGATGCCAGCGGCGAGCGCCTGCGTGCGGAAGCCGTCACGCCATTGGGCGAAGCTCTGCGCCGGTTGCGCGTGTTCGGCTTCGGAGATTTTGGCCGGCGGCTCGGTGCAGGAAGTCAGCAGACCAAAGCTGGCCAGGGACAGAACGGCGGCGAGCAGACAGCGTTGGCCGACAACAGATGAAACAGGCTTGCGCATTGCTCTCCTCGGGAACTGGCAGGCGAGGGGCCACCTTAGCATGGCCACTGTGACGCGTCTGCGTTGGGCAGAAGCGGCGGGTGTGGAGATTCGATGGCGTGGGCGGGTGAAAATTCCCATGGTGAAGGGACGCTTGTCGGGCGGTGCACCGGATAGCCCTTGCAGGAGCGGATGTATCCGCGATCCGCCGGGAAGCCGTCGCGATGGGGCTGGGCCATCGCGGACGGAGTCCGCTCCTACGCCAACGAGCACAGGATGTTCGCAGGTGGGTTGGTGCAGCGGCTATTGCCGGGGCTTGCTGGCGGTTTCCTGATCGACCTTGGGAGCGTTCTGGTCCAGCTCCTTGAGCATGTCGTCGTAGGCGGCACAGTCGTCCGGACGCTGTTCGCTGGAGCGGGCCTTGTTCATTTTCGCGAGCTTTTCGTTGAGCTTCTGGGCGCGCTGGGGATCGCTGCGAGTGACTTCGGTGACCTTGGCGGCGACTTGCTTGCCCTTGGCTTCGGCTTCCTGTTCGGAGCAGAACGCATGGGCGGACAGGCTGAAGGGGAGGGCGAGTATGGCGATGATAAGCGCGGCTTTCATGGTTGGACCTCCAGGTGCGTGGCTGTCCGGTTGAAAGCGAGAGGGCGGGGTGGTTCAGGTTTTCTGAGGTTTTCAGGCCACCAGAAGCGAAGAAGCCTCCCAATTTCGGGAGGCTTCGCGGCGGTAGCTGCCTTTGCCTTTGAGTGGTTGTTCCTGGCGGCTGCGGAACAGCGGTTGTGCGACCAGGGACTTGGCCTTGTTCGGCCGTTTGGATTTCTTCGCCATCTGTCTTTCCTCGTGCGGTTTGCTTCCCGAGCGCCGGCTCAGTGCCGGCGCGGGCATCTTCCGCCTATCTGGCACGCTTGTCCATGCCGCTGGCCACCGGCGGGCAGACCAAGGTCGCACTGCGTCATTCGGGGCTAATCTGGGGCGGCGGACCTTTCTGGCATAACAGACAAGAACGAGGAAACGGTGATGAAGTTTCTCTGCATGATCTATTTCGACGAACGCAAGGTGGCGGAAATGCCTGAGGCGGAGCTACGCGGCATCGTCGACGAGTGCATGACATACAGCGAGCAGCTGCGGCGCAGCGGCCACTACATTGCGGCCAATGCACTGCTGCCGACGCCGACCGGGCGTACTCTGCGCGGGCAGGGTGAAAAGCTCATCGTTACCGATGGGCCGTTTGCCGAGACACGAGAGCAGCTGGGCGGCTTCTACCTGATCGAGGCGCAGAGCCTGGAGGAAGCCGAGCGTATCGCCGCGAAGATTCCGCCGGGGCGGCTGGGGGGTGTGGAGGTGCGGCAGGTGCGCGAGTGGGAGTGAGGCCGTATGCGGTTCGCGAGCAAGCTCGCTCCTGCCGATAGCGCGGAGGTGTCGTTAACAGGGGCGTGATCGCGGACGTGGCCTGCCTGCAATGTGCCAGCGGTAGCGGATTCATCCGAAATCCATCGCGGGGCGAACGTTTGTAGGATGGGGCAAAGCGATACCCATCGCTGGGTATCGCGGCGGGATCAGGCCGAGGGCAGGCTGATTCGCTGACCAGCGACCAGCAGAGCAAGGCGGGCGAGGCTGTTCCAGACGTTGCCGGGTGCCTGGCCCTTGATCTGGGCGTCGATCAGTTGGGCGTCCTGCAGCATCTGGTTCCAGCGTGGCGCGGTGTGCCGTTGCAGGGCTTTGCTCATCAGCGGGCGGCGCTTATCCCAGATCGGCGGGCGGCACTGGCTGAAGGCCTTGTCCAGCGGTACGCCCTGGCTGAACTGCTGGGCGAGGCTGGCGAGCACGCGGATCTCCCGGGCCAGGGCCCAGAGGATCACCGGCGGTTCTACGCCTTCGCCACGCAGGCCTTCCAGCATGCGTAGGCAGTGGGCGGCTTCGCCGTTCAGGGCGGCGTCGATCAGGCCGAAGACATCAAAGCGAGCGCTGTCGGCCACGGCGGCCTGCACGGTGTCGGCGTCGATCTGCTGGCCATCGGCGAGCAGCTTGAGCTTCTCGATTTCCTGGGCGGCGGCCAGCAGGTTGCCCTCGACACGTGCGGCGATCAGGTCCACCGCTTCCTGGCTGGCAGCGAGGCCTGCCTGGGACAGGCGCTGGCGAATCCATTGCGGTAGCTGGTGTGCGTCAATGGGCCAGATCTGGATGAACTGCGCAGCTTCACCGTCAATCAGTGCCTTGGCCCATTTGGTCTTCTGCGTGCTGCCGTCGAGCTTGGGCAGGCTGACCAGCAGGACGGTGTCTTCCGGCGGACGCTGCAGGTATTCCTGAAGGATGGCGCCACCCTTGTCGCCGGGCTTGCCGGAAGGAAGACGCAGCTCGATCAAGCGCTTTTCGGCGAACAGCGAGAGGCTGGCACCGGCTTCCAGCAGCTGGCCCCAGTCGAAGTTGGCTTCGGCGTTGAAGACCTGGCGCTCGCCGAAATCACGCTGACGGCAGGCGGTACGGATCGCGTCGCAGGCTTCCTGGCAGAGCAACGGTTCGTCGCCGCTGACCACGTAGACGGGCGCGAGATTGCCTTGCAGGTGCTTGGCGAGTTGTCCGGGATTGAGCTTCATAATGAAGAAGGGGCCGGTTGGCCGGCCCCTTGTCGCTTACTGCGCTTTCGGGAATTCGATCGGCGATTGCTGCGGCTGAGACTTGGCAGCCTCGTCCGCGGCCTTCATCGCATCCGCTTCGGCCTTGGCCTTGGCTTCCGCCTTGGCTTGCAGCTCCTCGAGCTGGACCGGGGTGATCAGCTGCAGGCGGGTAACCATCTGCTGGACCAGGTCACGGCGCATTTCGCTGCGAATCTGCTGGGCTTCCTGGTCGGAACCGATCAGGTTGTTCTCGTCCTGCACATAGACCTTGCGCACCTGGACCTGGTTGGCAACCAGCAGCAGGTTATCGGTACCACGGATCTCGTAGCTGAGGGTATTGGTCAGCTCGTTTTCCGCGCTGCGTGCGGAGCTGGTGTAGCTGACGGTACGGCTGGTCACGTCTTCGCGAGCGAGAATCAGGTGGTACGGCGCACGGGAGACGACTTTCACGCCACTGCCTTCAAGCACCTGCTTGAGTTGTGTGACGGTGTCGCCATAGGCGTTGCGCGCGCTCACGTCGATTTCCTTGAGCGCAAAGTTCGTATCGCCCAGGCCGCGCAGTTGGAAACCGCAGGCGCTCAGCACGCTGGCCAGGCCGATCAGCGCGAGGCTGGTCAGGATACGTTTCATCAAGCTTCCCTCACTCCTGTTGATCCGATATGCCCGTGGCGAAGGTGCCACGGGCGAATAGGTCTTTTCCAGCTTTGCTTTAGTTGGCGACGATATTGACCAGCTTGCCCGGCACCACGATGACCTTGCGGATGGTCAGGCCATCAGTGAAGCGCAGCACATTCTCGTTGGTGCGCGCTGCCGCTTCGACGTCTTCACGGCTGGCGCTGGCGGGCATTTCGATGTGGCCGCGCAGCTTGCCGTTGACCTGTACCACCAGTTGCAGGCTGTCCTGCACCAGGGCGGCTTCGTCGACCTGCGGCCAACTGGCGTCGATCACGGCGCCGTCCTTGCCCAGCTCCTGCCAGATCACATGGCAGATGTGCGGGGTGATCGGGGCGAGCAGCAGGGTGACGGTTTCCAGGCCTTCCTGCAGCAGGGCGCGGTCGGAGGCGGATTCGGTCGGGGCCTTTTCCAGCACGTTCATCAGGGTCATCACGGCGGCGATGGCGGTGTTGAATTTGTGGTGCTGGCCGACGTCCTGACTGGCCTGGCGGATGGCCAGGTGGATGGCGCGGTGAATGGTCTTCTGCGCATCGTCCAGGGCGGATTTGTCGACGGCAGCGGCAGGGCCTGCGTTGACGTGGGTCTGGGCAAGACGCCAGACGCGGCGCAGGAAGCGGTTGGCGCCTTCAATGCCGGAGTCGGACCATTCGCAGCTCATGTCTGGCGGCGAGGCGAACATCATGAACAAGCGGCAGGTGTCGGCGCCGTAGGCGTCGATCATTGCCTGTGGGTCCACGCCGTTGTTCTTGGACTTGGACATCTTCTCGGTGCCGCCGATTTCCACCGGCAGGCCGTCGGTCTTCAGGCGTGCGCCGATGACCTTGGCCTTGGCATCACGCTCGACTTCCACGTCCGCCGGGTTGAACCATTCCTTGCCACCGTTGGCGGCGACGCGGTAGTAAGTTTCGGCGACCACCATGCCCTGGGTCAGCAGGTTCTTGAACGGCTCGTCGGAGTCGATCAGGCCTTCGTCGCGCATCAGCTTGTGGAAGAAGCGCGCGTAGAGCAGATGGAGGATGGCGTGCTCGATGCCGCCGATGTACTGGTCGACCGGCAGCCAGTAGTTGGCGGCCTTTTTGTCCAGCATGCCGTCTTCGAACTGCGGGCAGGCGTAGCGGGCGAAGTACCAGGACGACTCGACGAAGGTGTCCATGGTGTCGGTTTCGCGCTTGGCCGGCTGGCCGCATTTCGGGCACTTGCACTCGTAGAACGACGGCAGTTTGGCCAGCGGCGAACCGGCGCCATCCGGCACGACGTCTTCAGGCAGGACCACCGGCAGCTGGTCGGCCGGGACCGGCACGTCGCCACAGGTGTCGCAGTGGATGATCGGGATCGGGCAGCCCCAGTAACGCTGGCGGCTGATGCCCCAGTCGCGCAGGCGGAACTGGGTGCGCTGCTGGCCGAGGCTCTTGGCGGCGAGGTCGGCGCCGATGGCGTCGAACGCAGCCTGATAGCCCAGACCATCGTATTTGCCGGAATTGACGGTAACGACGCTGTCATCCTTCAGGCCGTACCACTCTTTCCAGACGGTGGGCTCGAAGTCGTTGTCCGCACTGGCCTGGGCGATCACTTGCCGGATCGGCAGGGCGTACTTGTTGGCGAACTCGAAGTCACGCTCGTCGTGGCCCGGCACGGCCATCACGGCACCTTCGCCGTAGGTCATCAGGACGTAGTTGGCGATCCACACCGGCAACTTGGCGCCGGTCAGCGGGTGCTCGACGAACAGGGAAGTGGCAACGCCTTTCTTCTCCTGGGTGGCGATGTCGGCTTCGGCCACGCCGCCGCGCTTGCACTCGTCGATGAACGCCTGCAGCGACGAATCACGCTCGGCGGCCAGGGTGGCCAGCGGATGCTCGGCGGCCACGGCGACGTAGGTGGCGCCCATCAGGGTGTCCGGACGGGTGGTGAAGACCTTCATCTGGCCGGCTTCGCCGATGGAAGCCTGGTCATAGGGGAAGGCGATTTCCATGCCGCGGGATTTACCGATCCAGTTGCGCTGCATGGTCTTGACCTGTTCCGGCCAGCCCGGCAGGTCGTCGAGGCTGGACAGCAGCTCTTCGGCGTAAGCGGTGATCTTGAAGTAGTACATCGGGATTTCGCGCTTCTCGATCAGCGCGCCCGAACGCCAGCCACGGCCGTCGATGACCTGCTCGTTGGCCAGTACGGTCTGGTCCGCCGGGTCCCAGTTCACGGTGCCGTTCTTGCGGTAGATCACGCCCTTCTCGAACAGGCGGGTGAACAGCCACTGTTCCCAGCGGTAGTAGTCCGGCTTGCAGGTGGTGACTTCGCGGGACCAGTCGATCGCCAGGCCCAGGCTGTTGAGCTGGGATTTCATGTAGGCGATGTTGTCGTAGGTCCAGGCCGCCGGCGCGACATTGTTCTTCATCGCGGCGTTTTCCGCCGGCATGCCGAAGGCGTCCCAGCCCATCGGCTGCAGGACGTTCTTGCCCTGCATGCGGTGGTAGCGGCTGATCACGTCACCGATGGTGTAATTGCGCACATGCCCCATGTGTAGCTTGCCGCTCGGATACGGGAACATCGACAGGCAATAGAACTTCTCCTTGGTCGCGACTTCGTCGACGCGGAAGGAGCTGTGTTCGTTCCAGAAGTTCTGGGCCTGGGATTCGATCTCGAGAGGCTGATATTGCTCGTGCATGGCGCGATTTGAACCTGTACGGAAAAGAATTGTGCAGCCGAGGAGGTCGAGTGACCCTCCGCTTCACCGACCCTTGGGAAGACCCAGGCCGGGGGACTACAGAAAGCCTCGTAGCATACATGACCCCCACCCGAGCCGGTAGCCCGCGCCGTTTGTCGCACGCTCGGTGTGGCGCGGGGTGGGCCGCTAAGCTTTGCCTGAGGGCGGGAGGTTTCCGCCTGTCTTGAGGTGGCTGATGGCTGAGTTGCATCGCGCAAGTGCTTTGGGTTCCGGTCTCTATGAACGGTTGTTGCAACGGCTCGCACTGGCCCTGGATGAGGCCGATACTGCTGAGCGATTACGTGACGAATGCCCCATGGAGCTGGAGTTGCGCGGCCTGAGTAGTGCCGAGTTGGAGTTGATCAGGGCTTATCTCGACCAGGATGTGAACTGGCTTCGCGGCTGGCATGCGGCGGCGGAGGAGCTTGCGCTGCTGGAGCGCGCACCGAACCGCGCGCCACGGCCGGCCCGCCATCCCATACCTCCCAGTCGGCCGCGCCTGGTGCCGCGCCCGCAGCAGTTGCAATGCGCGCTGTGCGGCTCGCCGGTGGCCTGGAGTCGCCATCAGGGTGTGCTGCCCTGCACGTCCTGCGGTTCGCAGTTGTTCCGCAATGCGAAAGGACGCTGATATCCCCTCGATCCGTTAGGCTTGGCGCCTCGACAAGGAGTCGCCAATGCCGATCCGCTTCATCCTCAAACAGATTTTCATGCCGCCGGGACTGCTGCTTCTGTTGCTGCTCCTGGGCTTCGTGCTGCGCCGCCGCTATCCGCGTTTCTCGGTTTTCTGCTTCTTTTCCGGATTCCTCGGCCTGCTGCTGATGAGCCTGCCGGTGACCGTGGAGTGGGGCGCGCGCCAGCTGGAGCAGCAGGATCCGCTGAAGCAGGCAGAGTGGGCGGGGCTTGCGCAACGCGCCGACGCCATCGTGGTACTGGGTGCTGGCCGGGTGCGCGGTGATCGTGCCTGGGATGAGGACCAGCCCGGCCTGATGGCCCGTGAACGCATTCGCTATGCCGCTCGCCTGGCGAAGGCCAGTGGCTTGCCGGTGCTGACCTCTGGCGGGTTGCATTACGGTACGCCGCCTTCCGAGGCGCGGATCATGGCGCAGAGCCTGCAGGATGATTATGGCGTGCCGGTGCGCTGGGAAGAGGGGCGCAGCCGCACGACCTGGGAAAATGCGCGGTTCAGCGCCGACATGCTGCGCGAGGCGGGTATCAAGCGAGTGGTGTTGGTGACCAGCGCGATTCATATGCAGCGCTCGATCTGGAGCTTCGAGAAGGCTGGGCTGGAAGTGGTGCCGGCGCCTTCGGGGTACATCGGGACGGACGATGCCGTGCCGATGGGGGGTTGGTTGCCGGAGGGGCGGGCGATCTGGCAGAGCGGGCAGTTGCTGAACGAGGCAATCGGGTTGGTCGGTTATCGGTTGTTCTACTGATAGGGTCTGCGTGATGCGGTTCGCGAGCAAGCTCGCTCCTACAGGCGAGGTTCCACTCTTGTCGGAGCGAGCTTGCTTGCGAACCCGACTCTCCTCATGAAAAGGGCCTCGCAATGAGGCCCTTTTCGTTGGGATCAGCCGAACAGTCGGCGTTCTTCCGGGTGCGTACGGCGGCGTACCAGTGCCCACACCAGTAGCACGCCACTGAGGACTGCCAGCGGCCAGACGCGCCACTTCAGGTAGGGCGTGAGGCCCTGCATCGGCACCACTTCGCCGTGTAGCACACCTTGCTGGAACTGCGGGATCTGCACCGCCAGCTTGCCGTACGGGTCGATCAACGCGGTCACGCCGTTGTTGGTGGCGCGGACCATCCAGCGGCCAGCTTCCAGGGCACGCATCTGCGCCATCTGCAGATGCTGCAGCGGGCCGATGGAGGTGCCGAACCAGGCGTCGTTGCTGATGGTCAGCAGCAACTGGCTTTGCGCCGCGAGTTCGGCGGCGAATTCCGGGTAGACCACTTCGTAGCAGATGTACGGCGCCACGGAGTAGCCCTTGGCCTTGAGCAGCGGCTGGTCGGCCGGACCGCGGGCGAAGTCGGACATCGGCAGGTCGAAGAAGCTGATCAGGCCGCGCAACAGGTCCTGCAGCGGGACGTATTCACCGAAGGGCACCAGCTTCTGCTTGAGGTAGTTGCCGCTGCCTTCGCCGACCACGGTGATGCCGTTGTAGTAGCGAATGCCCTCGGCGGTCTTCTCGCGCATCGGTACGCCGGTAATCAGCGCAGCTTTCTTGGCGGTGGCCACGCCGTTGATCATCTCCAGGTAGCCGGTGGCCTGATCCTTGAGCACCGGGACGGCGGTTTCCGGCCACACGATCAGGTCGAAACCGTTCTGCTCGGCGGTCAGGTCGCGGTACAGCTCCAGTTGGTGGGTGATGGCCTTGGGGTCCCACTTCATTTCCTGAGCGATGTTGCCCTGCAGCGCTGCGACTTTCAGCGGTGCGCCGGCCGGGGTGGTCCAGGCGTGGCCCTTGTAGCCCAGGCCGACGGCCCAGGGGGCGATGAGCAGGATCAGGCCGGTGACCAGGCGCGCAGGACGTTGGGTCAGGGCGGGGATGTTGATGATCAGCGCGCCGCTCAGGGCGATGGCGAAGGACACCAGCCACACGCCACCCAGCGGGGCGAGGCCGGCCAGCGGGCCTTCCAGCTGGCTGTAGCCGGCGTAAAGCCAGGGGAAGCCGGTAAGGAACCAGCTGCGGAACAGTTCCAGCACCATCCACAGTGCAGCGAAAGCCAGGGCATCGCTGACCGGGGCGTTGTTGCGACGGAAGAAGCGCGCCCAGACCCAGGCAGGCAGGGCGAAGAAGAAGGCGACGCCGGCACTGAAGCCAGCCACCAGGAAGCCGGCCAGCGGCCCGGAGGCGCCACCGAAGTTGTGAATGCTGAAGTAGATCCAGCTGGTGCCGGCGATGAAGGCGCCGAAGCCGTACCACCAGCCGCGCCAAAGTGCCGAACCCGGAGTAGTGCCACGCAGGCCGAGGTAGAACAGGGCGAGGGATAGCACTGCCAGCGGCCAGTAGCCGAACGGAGCCAGGAACAGAGGAGTGAGCGCGCCAGCGGCCAGGGCGAGCAAGTGGCCTGGCAGGCCGGGGCGAGTGATCCAGCGCATCGGGAATCCTTGTTGCGGTTAAGCGATGCGCAAGAGTAATGGAGAGACGAACGGTAGGCTATGGGGATGCAAGCCAAAAGCCATGAGCTGACTGCGGCGGGATGCTGCAGGAAAGGTCGGGGTTGATTGTAGGAGCGAGCTTGCTCGCGAACGGCCGCCGCAGCGGAGTTGGTTCGCGAGGCCGAATCCGTTCCCTACGGATAACGGCATTCCCCACATCCCTGTGGGTCACAAGCTCGCTCCTACCGGTATCTACCTTTAGTCCTGTAGCGGTGTCAGGCGCAGCAGGTGCAGCCGGCGGCTGTCCGCGTTGAGCACGCGGAAGCGGAAGCCGCCCAGTTCGGTGGTTTCGTTGCGCTTGGGCAGGTGGCCGAAGGCGCTCATTACTACGCCGCCGACGGTGTCGAACTCATCGTCGGAGAATTCGGAACCGAAGAAGTCGTTGAAGGCTTCCACGGGGGTCAGCGCCTTGACGATGAAGTCACCGCTGGGCAGCGGCTTGATGTAGCTGTCTTCCTCGACATCGTGCTCGTCCTCGATGTCGCCGACGATCTGCTCCAGCACGTCCTCGATGGTCACCAGGCCAGCCACGCCGCCGTATTCGTCGATGACGATGGCCATGTGGTTGCGGTTGGCGCGGAACTCGCGCAGCAGCACGTTCAGGCGCTTGGACTCGGGCACGAAGGTGGCCGGGCGCAGCAGGTCCTTGATGTCGAAGGCGTGGTTCTGGTCGTGAAGGATCAGCGGCAGCAGATCCTTGGCCAGCAGGACGCCCATGATGTCGTCCAGGCTCTCGCCGATCACCGGGTAGCGCGAGTGCGCGGCTTCGATGATGGCCGGGAGGAAGTCGGCGGGTTTGTGCGTCGACTTGATGGAGATCATCTGCGAACGCGGGATCATGATGTCGCGGACCTGGAGGTCGGCTACCTGGATCGCGCCTTCGACGATGGACAACGCTTCGCTGTCCAGCAGCTTGTTGTCGTGGGCTTCGCGCAGCAGCTCAAGCAGCTCCTGGCGGTTTCTCGGCTCATGGGCAAAAGCCTGGGTGATCTTGTCCAACCACGACTTGTGCCCATTGCTCGATCGGTCTTCGCTCATCTTTCCTGCTCAGTGGCTTTCATTCTTCATCGGCCGCGTAAGGGTCCGGATGACCCAGTTCGGCCAGCAATTCCCGTTCCAGGCTTTCCATCTCCTCGGCTTCGGCATCATCGATGTGATCGTAGCCGAGCAGGTGGAGGCAGCCATGGATGACCAGGTGGGCCCAGTGGGCCTCGGCGGACTTGCCCTGTTCGGCGGCCTCGCGGGTGACCACGCCAGCGCAGATCACCAGGTCGCCGAGCAGCGGGATATCCAGCAACTCATCGGGAACATCGGCAGGGAAGGACAGTACGTTGGTGGCGTAGTCCTTGTGTCGCCAGGTGCGGTTCAGTTCGCGCCCTTCGGCTTCGTCCACCAGGCGGATGGTCAGTTCCGAATCATTCTGGCGCTGGCGCAGGGCCAGTTCGCACCATTGACGGAACTGCGCTTCGCTCGGTAGGCCGATCGCTTCGCAAGCGACCTGCAGGTCCAGTTCAAGCATGCTTGTTGTCCTGGCCTTCGGCGTTGCCGTGCAGACGGTTCTCGTAGAGGTCGTAGGCATCGACGATGCGCTGCACCAGCGGGTGGCGCACCACGTCCTTGGACTTGAAGTGGGTGAAGCTGATGCCGGGGACGTCGCGCAGCACTTCCATCACGTGCTTCAGGCCCGAACGGGTGCCTTTGGGCAGGTCGATCTGGGTAACGTCGCCGGTGATCACCGCGGTGGAGCCGAAGCCGATCCGGGTGAGGAACATCTTCATCTGTTCCATCGTGGTGTTCTGGCTTTCGTCGAGGATGATGAAGCTGTTGCTCAGCGTGCGGCCGCGCATATAGGCCAGCGGCGCGACTTCGATCACCTGGCGCTCGATCAGCTTGGCCACGGTCTCGAAACCGAGCATTTCATACAGCGCGTCGTACAGCGGGCGCAGGTACGGGTCGATCTTCTGCGACAGGTCGCCGGGCAGGAAGCCGAGCTTCTCGCCCGCTTCCACCGCTGGGCGCACCAGCAGGATGCGGCGGATCTGCTCGCGCTCCAGGGCGTCCACCGCGCAGGCCACGGCGAGGTAGGTCTTGCCGGTACCGGCCGGGCCAATGCCGAAGTTGATGTCGTGGTCGAGGATGGCCTTCACATAGCGCTGCTGGTTGGCGCCGCGCGGGCGGATGTGCGCCTTGCGGGTCTTGAGGGTCACCAGCGGGGCGACGGGCTCGACGAACAGTTCTTCCAGGCCGGACTCCTGCAGGAACAGGTGGACCATGTCGGGAGTCAGCTCGGTGCCGTTCTGCACTTCACGGTAGAGGCGCTGCAGCAGGTTTTCGGCCGCTTGGGTGCGCTCGGGCTCACCGACCAGTTCGAACTGGTTGCCGCGGTTGCGGATCTCGATGCCGAGGCGCTTCTCGATCTGGTGCAGGTGTTCATCGAACTGGCCGCACAGGTTGGCGAAGCTGCGGGCCTCGAAGGGCTCGAGCAGGAAACGATGGATATCCAGGGGGGCGTTCAAGGTGTTGTCTAAGTCGCCGTGCTCAAAAAGGGATGGTCGAAGAATAACCCCAGGCGAGCGAGTACGAAAGTTCAGTCGCCAATAGGGGGTTCATCGGATGGTTGTCAGTGACGTGCTTCCACCAGCGTGGCGCGCAGGGAATTGGGCAGCGCCTCGTAGATTTCCACGTCGACGAACTGGCCGATCAGACGCGGATTGTCGCAGCGGAAATTGACCACGCGGTTGTTCTCGGTGCGGCCCTGGAGCTGGCCGGGGTCGCGCTTGGCGTAGTCGGTGACGAGGATGCGCTGGACGGTGCCAACCATCCGTCGGCTGATCTCGAAGCCCTGGTGGTTCAGGCGGCTGTTGAGGGTCAGCAGGCGTTGCTTCTTCACTTCGTCCGGGGTGTCGTCCGCGAGGTCGGCGGCGGGGGTGCCCGGGCGCGAGCTGTAGATGAAAGAGAAGGAATAGTCGAAGCCGACGTCTTCCACCAGCTTCAGGGTCTGCTCGAAATCCTTCTCGGTCTCGCCGGGGAAGCCGATGATGAAGTCCGAGCTGATGCAGATGTCAGGCACCGCCGCCCTCAGCTTTCGGATGCGCGACTTGAACTCCAGTGCGGTGTGGTTGCGCTTCATCGCCGCGAGGATACGGTCGGAGCCGGCCTGCACCGGCAGGTGGACGAACTTCACCAGTTGCGGCACTTCGGCGTGGGCCGCGATCAGCGAGTCGGAGAATTCCAGCGGGTGCGAGGTGGTGTAGCGGA
The DNA here is from genome assembly GCF_002796985.1 of Pseudomonas sp. Classification (GTDB taxonomy): domain Bacteria; phylum Pseudomonadota; class Gammaproteobacteria; order Pseudomonadales; family Pseudomonadaceae; genus Pseudomonas. The sequence continues at coordinate 107,256 of NZ_PEKX01000008.1, forward strand.
TGCGTTCGATGCCATCGACCTCGGCCACCACGCGGATCAGCTCGGCGAAGTCAGCGACGCGGCCATCAAAGGTCGGGCCGCGATAGCCGTTGACGTTCTGGCCCAGCAGGGTGACTTCCTTCACGCCGTTCTCGGCCAGGTGGATCACTTCGGCCAGCACGTCGTCGAACGGTCGGCTGACTTCCTCGCCACGGGTGTAGGGCACCACGCAGAAGGTGCAGTACTTGCTGCAGCCCTCCATCACCGAAACGAAAGCGGTAGGGCCGTCGACACGCGGCTCGGGCAGGCGGTCAAACTTCTCGATTTCCGGGAAGGACACGTCCACCTGTGGTTTGCGGGTGGTGCGCGCGGCGTCGATCATCTCCGGCAGGCGGTGCAGGGTCTGTGGGCCGAACACCACGTCGACGTATGGCGCGCGCTCGCGGATCGCCGCGCCTTCCTGGCTGGCCACGCAGCCGCCGACGCCGATCACCAGGTTGGGGTTCTGCTGCTTCAGCGTGCGCCAGGCGCCCAGCTCGGAGAACACCTTCTCCTGGGCTTTTTCACGGATCGAGCAGGTGTTGAGCAGGATGACGTCGGCCTCTTCGGCCCTCTCGGTGATTTCCAGGGCCTGGTGTTCACCCAGCAGATCGGCCATGCGCGAGCTGTCGTACTCGTTCATCTGGCAGCCGTGGGTCTGGATGAAAAGTTTCTTGGCCATGGACTCTGTCTTGAGCTGGTTAAAAAATGACCGCGCATTATAAGCCTCGACGCCGGTCGCTACCAGCGGCGGCACTTGAGGGGTGGCTGTCTATGCTATGATGCGTGCCCTTTTTGCAAAGCTGTCATCCTTCGTTCATGAGCAAGCGCGAGAACCCGATCTACAAGGTGGTCTTCCTCAACCAGGGCCAGGTGTACGAGATGTATGCCAAGCAGATCTACCAAAGCGATCTGTGGGGTTTCCTGGAGATCGAGGAGTTCGTCTTCGGCGAGCGTACCCAGGTGGTGGTGGACCCCAGCGAAGAGAAGCTCAAGGCGCAATTCGACGGCGTCATCCGCAGCTTCGTGCCCCTGCATTCGATCATCCGCATCGACGAAGTGGAGCGCCTGGGCACCGCGAAGATCAGCGAGGCCAAGCCCAGCGGCAACGTGATGCCGTTCCCCATGCCGATGCCGGGCAAGGACTGAGGCTTTTCGCAGGAGCGAGCTTGCTCGCGAACCGCCCAGCACCGTCGTCAGCCCTATAGCCCTGTTCGCGAGCAAGCTCGCTCCTACAGCGTCTGGGAGTCAGGCGTAGCTCAGGGCAGCGGCGAGAACGGCGAGTTGCCGGCGGTCTGCAGTTCGATCAGGTAGTTGCGGAAAATCTGGCCAAGGACCTTGGTGGCGATGTCCAGTTCGTCCTTGCTCATCTGCTCGGCGACCAGGTCGGCGCTGTCCATGGCGTCTTCGGCGCCATTAACGGCGGCCATCTTCAGCACGATATAGGCCTGCACGTTGTTGGCCTTCACGCCTTCGCCACGGAAGAACATGGTGCCCAGGCGCAATTGCGCGTCGGCGTGGCCTTGCAGCGAAGCCTTCTCGTACCAGTGCAGGGCGGCCTGGAAGTCGCGCGGAGCGCGTTCGCCGGTGTAGAAGAATTCCCCCAGTTCGAACTGTGCCTGGGCGTCGCCAGCGTTGGCGGCCTGCTGGCAACTGGCTAGAGCCTGTTGCAGCTGTTCGGGCACGGTGTTCAGGGTGCAGCGTCCGGTGGCTGGAATCAGCAGCGAGTTGCCGCCCGCCTGAGTGAACAGGGGCAGTGCGAGCAACAGGCAACCCAGCAGGGCGCGACCGGAACGGTACATGGGGAGAAACGGCCTCCAGAATCGGGGCGGGTAAAACCCGGCCAGCGAAATGCGCCGGCCTTCACATTATGAAATAAGCCGGCGCCTCCTTACAAAGTCTTTACCTTCTTTTCTGTTCTTTCGTCAGAAAGCAGTGACAGCGGACAGGTGGTGTAAAGCGCGAATAAAGTGCTGAAAGCATTGGGGCAGAGCGGAAGGCGCCCGCCCAGGCGCCTTCGCGGGTGGCGGCTTACTTGAGTGCGGCGAAAGCGCGCTCGGCGGCGTCCAGGGTCAGTTTCAGCTCGGTTTCGCCGTGGGCGATGGAGGTGAAGCCGGCCTCGAAGGCGCTCGGGGCGAGGTAGACGCCGGCGTCCAGCATCAGGTGGAAGAAGCGCTTGAAGCGTTCCGCATCGCTGGTCATCACGTCGTCGAAGGTGACGATGTCGTCGGCGCCGCTGAAGTACAGGCCGAACATCGCGGCGCCCGCCTGGGTGGTCACGAAGGGGATGCCGGCGGCGTCGGCGCGCTCCTGCAGGCCTTGCAGCATGCGGGTGGTGTAGGTGGTCAGCTCGTCGTGGAAGCCGGGGCGGCTGATCAGGCGCAGGGTGGTCAGGCCGGCGGCCATGGCCAGCGGGTTACCCGACAGGGTGCCGGCCTGGTAGACCGGGCCGAGCGGGGAAATCTGCTCCATGATCTGACGCTTGCCGCCGAAGGCGCCCACCGGCATGCCGCCGCCGATGATCTTGCCGAAGGTCGACAGGTCCGGGGTGATGCCATAGTGCGCCTGGGCGCCGCCCAGGGCGACGCGGAAGCCCGTCATCACTTCGTCGAAGATCAGTACCACGCCATGTTTGTCGCACAGGCTGCGCAAGCCTTCGAGGAAGCCGGGGGCCGGCGGCACGCAGTTCATGTTGCCGGCGACCGGCTCGACGATGATGCAGGCCACGTCCTTGCCGACTTCGGCCAGGGTCTTCTCGACGGCGGCGATGTCGTTGTAGGGCAGGGTCAGGGTGTGTTTGGCGAAGGCTGCCGGCACGCCCGGGGAGTTCGGTACGCCGAAGGTCAGGGCGCCGGAGCCGGCTTTCACCAGCAGGCTGTCAGAGTGGCCGTGGTAGCAGCCCTCGAACTTGATGATGCTGTCGCGGCCGGTGTAGCCGCGGGCCAGGCGGATGGCGCTCATGGTGGCTTCGGTGCCGGAGCTGACCATGCGCACCAGGTCCATGGACGGCACCAGGGAGCAGACCAGGTCGGCCATTTCCACTTCCAGCGCGGTCGGCGCGCCGTAGGACAGACCGTGGTCGAGCTGTTTACGCACTGCATCCAGCACGTCCGGGTGGCTGTGGCCTAGGATCATCGGACCCCAGGAGCCGACGTAGTCAACGTAGCGCTTGTCATCCTCGTCCACCACGTAGGCGCCTTCCGCGTGCTTGAAGAACAGCGGGGTGCCGCCGACGCTCTTGAACGCGCGCACCGGCGAGTTCACGCCGCCGGGGATGTGTTTCTGGGCATTGGCGAAAAGCGTTTCGGAACGGGACATGGTGTACCTCGCGAAGCTGTGAAGGGCTGGGCGCGGGGCGCTCAGCGGGTTTCGAAGAGTTGGCTGAAGGCGCGTGCGCGCTGCTCGACTTCGGCCGGGGAGTCGGCGGCGAACAGGGCGTGAATCACGGCGATCATGTCGGCACCACGGGCGATCAGCTCGGGCGCGTTATCCAGGGTCACACCGCCGATGGCCACCAGCGGCACGTTGTAGCGCGCCTTGGCCTGTTCCAGCAGGTCGAGGCTGGCGGCGGAGGCGCCGGGTTTGGTCTGGGAAGCGAAGAAGCGGCCGAAGGCGACGTAACTGGCGCCCTCGGCGATGGCTTTCTCGGCCAGGTCGAGGCTGGCGTGGCAGGTGCCGCCGATGACGGCTTCGCGGCCGAGCAGTGCGCGCGCGGCGGCCAGCGAGCCGTCGGTCTGGCCCAGGTGCACGCTGACGCCCAGGCGCGCGGCCAGTTCGGCGTCATCGTTGATCAGCAGCGTGGCGCCGTGGCGCGCGCAGAGCTCGCGCAGAGCCTCGGCTTCACGCAGGCGGCGCGAGTCGTCGCCGGACTTGTCGCGGTACTGCAGCAGTTTGGCGCCGCCTTTCAGGGCGGCTTCGACGTAGGGCAGCAGGCGGCCGCCGTCGAGCAGCTGGCTGTCGGTGATGGCGTAGAGTCCGCGCAGTTTCATCAAGGCCTCGATCAGATCAGTTGCAGAAGTCCAGTGGCAGGCGGCGCGGCACGTACTGGCCGTGGCCGGGCGCTTCCGCGTCGCGCAGGGTGCGCCAGGTGTAGTCCAGGGCGCTGCGCACCGCGCTCACCAGTTCCTCGCCCAGGGCCAGGCGGCCGGCGAGGGTGCTCGCCAGGGTGCAGCCCGAACCGTGGTAGCTGCCGGGCAGGCGCTGGCAGGTGAAGGTGTGGCGCTGGCCATCGCGGGTGTACAGGCGATTGTGCACTTCGGATTCGTCGCCGTGGCCGCCGGTGATCAGCAGCGTCTGGATATACGGCAGCAGCTTCTCGGCGCACTCGTCCGCCGTGCCTTCGGGCAGTTCGGCGAGGATGCGCGCTTCGGGCAGGTTCGGCGTGGCGGCTGCAGCAATCGGCAGCAGGCGTTCGCGCATGGCGTAGCCGACGTCGTCCTTGCCCAGCGAACCGCCGCCACCGGCGCGCAGCACCGGGTCGCAGACCAGCGGGATACCCGGCAGGGACTGCATGATCTCGACCACGGTGTCGACCATCTGCACCGAACCGAGCATGCCCAGCTTGACCGCGGCCACCGGCAGGTCGGCGATCACGGCGTTGGCCTGGGCCAGCACCCACTCGCGGTCGAGCACGCGGAAGTCGGAAACGTTGACGGTATCCTGAACGGTCAGCGCGGTGACGGTGGGCGCCGCGTGGCAGCCTTGGGCGATCAGGGCTTCGATATCGGCCTGCAGGCCGGCACCGCCACTGGGGTCGTGGCCGGACAGGCAGAGCACTACGGGACGGGAGGCAGGTGTTTTCATGGCGCGGGAGCTTATCACCAAAACACGCCGCTGAGCTGACCGAACGGTCCAATGCGCATCGCCCGGCCGCGCCCTGCCCGCATGGTCGAATGCCACGTGGCACAAGGCCTGTGCTAGAGTTCGCCGATTCCAACACAACGCCTCCACGGCGCGCCAAAGCAGGGGATGGGGATCTCCGGCGCAGCTGTCGGCGGTACTGCGGGGCACCATGCGGCACTGGCTGATCTTCCTGATCCTGCTCCTCCTCTCGCCAGTGGCGAGCGCCATCAGCTTCGACGAACACGTCGGGCAACTGCCGCTGGGGCGGGCGATGGATGTCTTCGAGGACGTGCGCGGCACGGCGGATATTGCCGAGATCAGCTCGCCTGCGCTGGCCGCCAGCTTCCGCCACCACGAGCGCGACGTGCTCAATGCCGGCTACTCGCGTTCGGTGTTCTGGCTGCGCCTGGACCTGGACTACCAGCCCAAGGCCTCGCACGACCCGGCCAACTGGCTGCTGGAGCTGGCCTACCCGCCGCTGGACAAGCTCGACCTCTATCTGCCCGACGGTCAGGGCGGCTTCAAGCTGGCCCAGCGCACCGGCGATACCCTGCCATTCGGCAGTCGGCCGATCCGTCAGAACAACTACCTGTTCGACCTCAAGCTGGAGCCGGGCAAGCCGCTGCGCGTCTACCTGCGCCTGGAAAGCCAGGGCTCGATCCAGGCGCCGCTGACGCTCTGGTCGTCCAAGGCCTACCTGGAAGAGCAGCCAGGGCGCATCTATGTGCTGGGCATCATCTACGGCGTGCTGTTGGTGATGTTGATCTACAACCTGTTCATCTTCCTCAGCGTCCGCGACACCAGCTACCTGTATTACATCCTCTATATAGCCTCGTTCGGCTTCTACCAGATCTCGGTCAACGGTGCGGGCATCGAGTACTTCTGGCCCGACAGCCCCTGGTGGGCCAACGCCGCCACGCCCTTCCTGATCGGCTCGGCCGGCCTGTTCGGTTGCCAGTTCGCCCGCAGCTTCCTGCACACCCGCGAGCACAGCCTGTGGATCGACCGCATCCTGCGCGTGCTGATGGGCGTCGGCGCGCTGGTGATGGTGCTGGCGCTGACCGTCAGCTACGCCATCGCCCTGCGCCTGGCGACCTACCTGGCGCTGGCCTTCACCGTGGTGATCTTTACCGCCGGCATCGTCGCCTGGCTTCGCGGCATGCGCGTGGCGCGCTACTTCATCTTTGCCTGGAGCGCCTTCCTGCTCGGCGGGATCATCAATACGCTGATGGTGCTGGGCTTGCTGCCCAACATCTTCCTGACCATGTACGCCAGCCAGATCGGTTCGGCGCTGGAGGTCGGCCTGCTGTCCCTGGCGCTGGCGGACCGCATCAACGCCATGAAGGAAGAGCGCACGCGCATCCTCCAGGAAACCAGCCGAAAGCTGGAGCAACTGAACCTGGAGTTGGCCAGCAGCAACCGCCTGAAGGACGAATTCCTCGCCACCGTCACCCACGAGCTGCGCACGCCCATGAGTGGGGTGATCGGCTCGCTGGAACTGATGCAGACGGTGCCCATGGACATCGAGCTGGCCCAGTACCACAAGACCGCGACCGGCTCGGCACGCGACATGATGCGCATGGTCAACGACATCCTTGCGCTGATCGAGCTGCAGGCCGGCAAGCTCTACCCGCGTCGCGAGCCGTTCAGCCTGCGCGGCCTGTGCGATGGCCTGCGCGCGCAGTACGCGCCGCGTGCCGAAGAGCGCGGATTGCGCTTCGTCTTGCAGCTCGACGAGAGCCTGCCCGATACCCTCGAAGGCGATGCCGGCAAGCTGGCCCAGGCGCTGGGCTACCTGATCGACAATGCCATCAAGTTCACCCACCAGGGTGGCGTGCACCTGCGCGTTGGCGGTGTGCCGAACAATGAGGGGCTGGCGCTGCGCATCGAAGTGCAGGACAGCGGCATTGGCTTCGCCACCCCGTCGGATGGTGCGCTGTACCAGCGCTTCTTCCAGCTCGATGGTTCGCTGACCCGCGAATACGGCGGCCTGGGCATCGGCCTGGCGCTGTGCCGCAAGCTGGTGGCGCTGCTCGGTGGCACGCTGAGCCATGAGTCCGTGCCGGGGCAGGGCAGCCGCTTCGCCCTCGAGCTACAGGTCGGCCGGCCGGTGCAGAGCATCGCGCCGCCGCCGCGTCGTGCGGGTGGCCAGGTGCTGCGCAGTCCGGACCAGTGCACCGTGCTGGTGGTGGAAGACAACGCCATCAACCAGTTGGTGATTCGCGGCATGCTGCTCAAGCTTGGTTACCGCGTGCGCACGGCCGACAACGGCGCCGAGGCCATCGAGTTGCTGCGTCGGGAGGGCGTCGACTGCGTGCTGCTGGACTGCCAGATGCCGGTGATGGATGGCTTCGCCACCTGCCGGGCGATCCGTACTCTGCCGCGCTGTGCAGACCTGCCGGTGCTGGCGATCACCGCCCACAGTCACAGCGGCGACCGCGAGCGCTGCCTGGCGGCGGGGATGAGCGACTACATGGCCAAGCCGGTGAAGTTCGAGGAGCTGCAGGCGCTGCTGCACGACTGGCTGCTGTGCCGGCCGGCGCTGCCTAGCCCCGCCTGAGTTGAGGTCGGGTTCTGCTTGGGAGCGGGCTGCGTCCGCAATAGCTCCGTGCGGTGCGGTGCGGTGCCGTGCCGTTCTGTTCGCGAGCAAGCTCGCTCCTACGAAGAGCACGCCGGAGCGGGCCTGCTCGCGAACAGTCCTGGCGCCGGAGCCAAGTTTCTCGTGCTCCACTCAAACAAAAACGCCGCGCTACCTTCCGGTATCGCGGCGTTTTTCCATCAGCGAGCAGTCAGGTTCAGACCTTGACGACCCAACCTTCCGGGCCTTCCACGTCACCCTTCTGGATGCCGGTCAGTTCTTCATAGAGGCGACGGGTTACCGGGCCGACGTCTTCGCGGCTGAAGAACACGTGCAGGTTGTCCTTGTACTGGATGCCGCCGATCGGGGTGATCACCGCTGCGGTACCGCAGGCGCCGGCTTCCTTGAAGCGCGCCAGGTCGTCGATCTGCACGTCGCCTTCGACCACTTTCAGGCCCAGGCGCTGTTCGGCCAGTTGCATCAGCGACAGGCGGGTGATGCCCGGCAGCACCGAGCTGGAGCGCGGGGTGACGAATTCATTGTCGTGGGTGATGGCGAAGAAGTTGGCCGAGCCCACTTCCTCGATGCGGCTGTGGGTCGCCGGGTCGAGGTAGATGCAGTCGGCGAAGCCTTCTTTCTTGGCCTGGGCGCCCGGCATCAGGCTGGCGGCGTAGTTGCCGCCGACCTTGGCAGCGCCGGTGCCGTTGGGCGCGGCGCGGTCGTAGGTGGAGATCACGAAGTCATGGGGCTTCATGCCGCCCTTGAAGTAGGCGCCGACCGGGATGCAGAACACCGAGAAGATGAATTCCGGAGCCGGGCGCACGCCGATGTTGTCGCCCACGCCGATCACGAACGGGCGCAGGTACAGCGCACCGCCGGAGCCGTACGGGGGAATGAAGCGCTCGTTGGCACGCACGACCTGCTTGCAGGCCGCGATGAACTGCTCTTCAGACACCTGCGGCATCAGCACGCGGGCGCAGCTGCGAGCCATGCGCGCGGCGTTCTGGTCCGGGCGGAACAGGTTGATCGAGCCATCCTTGCAGCGGTAGGCCTTCAGGCCTTCGAAGCACTGCTGGCCGTAGTGCAGGGCGGAGGAGCCCTCACTGATGTGCAGGGTGTTGTCTTCGGTCAGCTTGCCGTCGTCCCACAGACCATCGCGCCAGTGGGAGATGTAGCGGAAGTCGGTCTTGATGTAATCGAATCCGAGCGTGCCCCAATCGATGTCTTTCTGTTCCATGGTTGCCTCATTCAATGGGATTACCTGCGGCTGCCGCGAGCCATGCGAGGCCGGCGAACATCCGGGCAGAGGGTTTGGCGGGCTCTGGCGGTGGGCGCTGCCTGAGTCGAACAGGGATTGGGCTGCGCGGCGGGAACGGCGTTCTCCGCGGGATGGTCATCGCCAGGACTCCATCAAGACTTGCCATGATACCGGCGATAGCCGCGGCTGTGGGGCCCGGCCGGTGAATATCGCTGCCATCAGTCGCATCGGGAATACAGCGACACGGGCGCCGGCGCGCGGGGTTCCGCCGTACGGTTTCGCGCCGGTGCCGCTATTTTTGGTGTAATCATCCATCCGTATGAATGTCATTTCATATGGTGAATGATTTTTGGGTCACTTTGCTGGGCCGGTGGCGCTCTGCGGGAACAGTGAACGGCTGATGAAGCGAGCCGTTTCATGCAGGCTGGCGCCGATCTGCTCCAGCTTCTCGCGCTCGTGCTGGGCGCTGATGCCGATGCCGGAAATGATGAAACGCGGCTGGCGGTCGTGGTCGATGATCGCGCTGGCGACCATGCTGACGCCGCGGTAGAGGTGGTCCTGGTCGATGGCCCAGCCGCGCTCCAGGGTGGCGGCGGCGTCGCTGCGGTACTCCTCGAAATTCGGCGGGTTCTCCCAGCGCACGCGGGTCAGACGGCGGCGCAGTTCGTCTTCGGGAAGGTTGCGCAGGCCGGCGATGCAGCGCCCGGCGGCACCCACCAGTTCCGGCAAGCGCGAGCCGATGGCGACGTTGACGTGCGCCACGGTCGGCGCGGACACCGCGATCACGCGGATGTGCGCATCGTCGGTGACCTGCCATAGGGTGATCAGGATGTTGTGGCTGGTGCTCAGGCGCTCCAGTTCCGGCTGGATCAGGTCGGCGTAGCTACGACCGATGAAGCTCACTGCCAGCTCCGACAGGCCCAGGCCCAGGCGATAGGTCTTGGTCTCGTTGTCGAACGAGGTCAGCTGCTCGTTGCTCAGGGTGCGCAGGATATTGAAGGTGGTGCTCGGGCTGATGCCGGTGGCGCGGGCGATGGCGGTGGCGCCCTCGGGGCCCTCGGCGTTGGCCAGGTGGCGGAGGATCTGGATGGCATTCACGACGGCGCCGACATCCTTGGCGCTGGGTCGCTTGCTGCTGGCTTCTTCGGCGGCTTTGTCTGTTTTCATATTCTGTATTCGGATTGACATTCGGTATCGTGAATGTATTCTGACCCTGCGACGCCTGCAACGGCTTCCGTGAAGCTGGCTTGGCACGGGCGGTAACGCACTTTGCAACAAAGGCAGAACAAGAACAAAGGAGAAACCTCAATGGTGGATTTCCCCGATCGCAACATGCCAGGGCCTGAGGCGCAGTACCTCGCCTTCCTCGCCCAGGGTCGCTTCATGTTGCAGCGCAGCGCCTCCACCGGCCGGCATGTGTTCTACCCGCGCACCCAGGTGCCCGGCAGCGGCGAAACGGACCTGGAATGGGTTCCCGCCAGTGGCCTGGGCACCCTTTATGCCCTGACCGTCAACCGCGCCCGCAGCGGTGACTACAACGTCGCCCTGATCGACCTCGACGAAGGTGTACGCATGATGTCGCGCATCGAAGGCCACCTCAGCCTGCCCATCGGCACCCGCGTCAAGGCGCGCATCGCCCAGCAGGACAGCGGCGCCGTCGTCGTCTTCGAGCCCCTGACGGAGGCACAGCCATGAGCCAGGTCCTGCGCGGCAAGACCGCCATCGTCGGCATCGGCAGCGCCGGTATCGGTGAAGCCCACGGCTACAGCGCCATGGAACTGCTTGGCCAGGCCTCGATGAAGGCCATCGCCGATGCCGGGCTGAAGCTCTCGGACATCGACGCGGTGTTCTCGGCCACCAGCTCCCACGCGTTCCCGACCCTCTCGGTCTGCGAATACCTCGGCATCAAGCCGAAATTCGTCGACGGCACCAACGTCGGCGGCTCCAGCTTCGAGCTGCACCTGTTGCAGGCGACGCTGGCCCTGGAGGCCGGCCTGTGTGACGCGGCGCTGATCTGCTACGGCTCCAACCAGCGCACCGCCGGCGGCAAGCTGGTGTCGATGAGCGAGCCACAGTGGCACGAAACGCCCTACCAGCCGCGCCACCCGATCACCGCCTATGCGCTGGCCGCCAGCCGCCACATGCATCAATACGGCACCACCCGCGAGCACTTGGCCGAAGTGGCCGTGGCTGCGCGTGGCTGGGCCAACCTGAACCCCGAGGCCTTTGCCCGAGGCCCGCTGAGCATCGATGACGTGCTCGCCGCACGGATGGTCAGTGACCCGCTGAGCAAGGCCGACTGCTGCCTGGTCACCGATGGCGGCGGCGCCTGTGTGATGGTGCGCGCCGACCGCGCACGCGACCTGCCCAAGGCGCCGATCTACTTCCTCGGCGCGGCTGCTGCGCAGTGGCACCGCTCCATCGTCGCCATGCCCGATCTCACCGTCACCGCCGCTTCCGAGAGTGGCCCGCGTGCCATGCAGATGGCCGGCGTGAAGCACTCGGACATCGACCTGGTGATGGTCTACGACGCCTTCACCATCAACACCCTCCTGTTCCTAGAAGACCTCGGCTTCTGCCCGAAGGGCGAGGGCGGTCGCTTCGTCCAGGGCGGGCGCATCGCCCCCGGCGGCGAGCTGGCGGTGAACACCAACGGCGGCGGGCTGTCCTGCGTGCATCCGGGCATGTACGGCATGTTCCTGATCATCGAGGCGGTCACCCAACTGCGCCGGCAGGCCGGCGAACGCCAGCTGAAGAAGGCCGACGTGGCGCTGCTGCACGGCAACGGCGGCACCTTGTCCAGCCAGGTTACGGCACTGCTCGGCACCCAAGCGGTGCTCTGAAATCCCGTGCTCTGAAATGTAGAGCTCTGAAACCCAGGGCCGACGCTCCCGGTGGCTGCTGCCCGCAGCCTGCCGTGGACGCGCTCGCCCTCGCGCCGGCACGCAAGCGCCCGGCACCCGCTACTTGTTCAGGTGGAACGTCATGTCCGTGAGTCACTTGCAACACACCGGCTTCGCCAGTCTCACCCCCCTGGTGCAGCCGCGCTCGGTCGCCGTGGTCGGCGCCTCCAGCGACCCCCACCGCATCGGTGGCCGCCCCATTGCCTATATGCTGCGCAACGGCTTTACCGGGCGCATCCTGCCGGTGAACCCCAACCGTACAGAGATCCAGGGCCTGCCGGCCTACGCCAGCGTCGACGCGCTGCCCGAGGCGCCGGACGTGGCGATCATCGCGGTGCCCGCGCCGCAGGTGCTGGAGACCGTCCAGGCGCTGGGCCGCAAAGGCGCGCGCAGCGCCATCGTGTTCTCCTCCGGCTTCAGCGAAGTCGGCGAGGAAGGCGTGGTCATGCAGGACGCCATCGTCGAGGCCGCCCGCGCCGCGAACATGCGCCTGCTGGGGCCGAACGCCCTGGGCGTGTTCAACGCCAACCTGGGCTACTACGCCTTCTTCTCCACCAGCCTGGAACGCGGTATTCCGCTGGCCGGGCGGGTCGGCATCGCCACCCAGTCCGGCGCCTACGGCGCACACCTGCTGGGCCTGTCGAGGCAGCGCGGGCTGGGCACGCCGATCTGCGTCGCCACCGGCAATGAGGCTGACGTGACGCTGGGCGATGCCATCGGCTGGCTGGTGGAATCGCCGGAGATCGACGTGGTGATGGCCTACGCCGAATCCATCCGCAACGTCGACAGCTTCCTCGCCGCCCTCGCAGCAGCCCATCGCGCCGGCAAGCCGGTGATCCTGCACAAGGTCGGGCGCAGTGAGCTGGGTGGCCGCGCGGCCATGTCGCACACCGCCTCCCTGGCCGGCGACGACAAGGTGCTCGACGCGGTGCTGGCCGACTACGCGGTGGTCCGCGCACGCACCACCGAAGAGCTGGTGGACATCGCCTACCTCGCCACCCAGCGCATCTACCCGGTGAACAACAGCCTGGGGATGATCACTGTCAGCGGTGGCGCCGGCATCATCGTCAGTGACGCCGCCGAGGACTTCGGCCTGCCCATGCCGCCGATGCCCGAAGCGGCCCAGGCGCGGCTGAAGCAGCGCCTGCACTACGCCTCGCCGCTCAACCCGGTGGACTGCACCGCCCAGGCGCTCAACGACCTGAGCCTGGTCCACGACTTCACCGAATCCATGGTGGTGGACGGTGGCTACCGTTCGCTTATCGCCTTCTTCACCCAGGCCGGCACCGCCGCCTCCATCGGCCCGCGCCTGGCCGAGCAGTTCGCGCGGATCAAGGTCGACCATCCGGACCGCCTGTTCGTCGTCTCGGTGATGGGCGAGGGCGAGGAACTGGCGCCGTACCAGAAGGCCGGCTTCGCCCTGTTCGAGGACCCGACCCGTGCGGTGCGCGCGATCCAGGCCATGGGCCAGCTGGGCGAAGCCTTCGCCCGGCCGCTGCGCCAGATTCCTGCGCCCGGCGGCGTCGAGCTGCCGGCCAGCACGCCCGGCGAGGCCGAAGCCAAGCAACTGCTGGCGCGTGCCGGCATCGAGTCGGCGCCCGAGCGCGTGCTGAAAAGCGCTCGGGAAGCTGCCGCATTCGCCGAGCAGATCGGCTTCCCGGTGGTGCTGAAGATCGCCTCGGCGGACATCCTGCACAAATCGGAAATCGGCGGCGTGCTGCTCAACGTCGAAAGCCCCGAGGCCGTGCGTGAAGGCTTCGACCTGCTGCTGCAACGCGCTGCCGAGCACGCGCCCAATGCGCGCCTCGACGGCGTGTTGGTGGCCCGTCAGCTCAAGGGCGGCGTCGAGTGCTTCATGGGCATCCAGCGCGACCCGCAGTTCGGTCCGGTGGCGGTGTTCGGCCTCGGTGGCATCTTCGTCGAAGTGCTCAAGGACGTGGTGTTCCGCCGCTGCCCATTCGGCGTCGACGAGGCCGAGCAGATGATCCGCAGCATCAAGGGCGCACCGCTGCTGCTGGGCGCACGCGGTCGGCCGGTGACCGACATCAGGGCGCTGGCGCGGGTGCTCGCGCAGCTCTCGCGATTCGCCGCCGAGGCCGGCCCGCGCCTGCGCTCGGTCGACCTCAACCCGGTCTTCGCCATGCCGGAAGGCCAGGGTGCCTGGGCCGCCGACGCGGTGCTGGAAGTGCAGGAGGCGACCCATGGCGCTGAATCCTGAGCACTTGCTGAACTACCCGATCCCCGAAGTCCGTCAGCGTTTCAGCCGCCACGACAGTGCGTTCTACGCGCTGTCGGTGGGCCTGGGCGCGGACCCGATGGATGAGCATCAACTGACCTTCGTCGACGCCAACCGCGACCTCCAGGCGCTGCCCTGCATGGCCGTGGTGCTCGGCCACCCCGGCTTCTGGCTGGGCAACCCGGACACCGGCGTCGATGCCCTGCGCCTGGTCCACGGCGAACAGAGCATCGAGTGGAAACGGCCGTTGCCGGTGGAAGGCGAAGTGATCGGCCGCACCCGCGTCACCGGCCTGGTCGACAAGGGCGCCGGCAAGGGCGCGCTGCTCTACAGCGAGAAGGTCGTCAGCGATGCGCAGAGCGGCGAGGTGCTGGCGATTGCCCGGGGCACCACCTTCCTGCGCGGTGACGGCGGCTTCGGTGGCGACAGCCAGTCGCTCAGCCAACCGCACCGCCTGCCCGAGCAGGCGCCGGACCTGGTCATCGACCTGCCGACACGCCCGGAACAGGCGCTGCACTACCGCCTGAACGGCGACGACAACCCGATCCACGCCAGCCCGGCGGCGGCCGCTCGCGGCGGTTTCCCGCGGCCGATCCTGCATGGCCTGTGCACCCTCGGCGTGGCTTTCCACGCGCTGCTGCGCGGCTATGCCGATTACCGCGCGGAACGCTTCGCCCACCTGCAGGTGCGCTTCTCTGCCCCGGTGTTCCCCGGCGAAACCCTGCGCACCGAAATCTGGAATGACGGCTCCTTCCGCACCCGCGTCGTCGAGCGCGACGTGGTGGTGCTGGACAACGGCCGCGTACGCCTGACCCCGGACAGCGGAGAACCAGCCGGGCGGGCCTAGCGCGACGACGACCTCAACCAACCTGCGAGAACAACAACAATGAACGCATCCGACAGCTTGGCCCAGAACGCCGCGATACCGCAGCGGACCCTGGTGATCGTCTTCCTCTTCTGCTTCCTCGGCCTGCTCGCCGACGGCGCGGACCTGATGTTCCTCGCCTACAGCCTGAACAGCCTCAAGACCGAGTTCGGCCTCTCCAACTTCGAGGCCGGCTCGCTGGGCAGCGTCACCCTGGCCGGCATGGCCATCGGCGGCATCTACGGCGGCTGGGCGTGCGACCGTTTCGGCCGGGTGCGGGTAGTGACCTGGACCATCCTGCTGTTCTCCGTGGGCACCGCGCTGCTCGGGTTGGCGCACAACTACTGGGCCTTCGCGCTGATCCGCTTCGTCTCCTCGCTGGGCCTGGGCTCGCTGTTCGTGGCGTGCAACATCCTGATGTCCGAGTTCGTCACCGCCAAGTACCGCACCACCATCCTGGCGACCATGCAGGCCGGCTGGACCGTGGGCTACCTGGTGGCGACCGTCCTCGCCGGGCAGATCATCCCGGACTACGGCTGGCGCGCGCTGTTCTTCACCGCCATCGGCGCGGCGCTGATCTGCCTGGCGCTGCGCCCCTGGGTGCCGGAGTCGCCGTCGTGGCTGGCAGCCCGTGCACAACGTGCGCAGCAGGCCGTCAGCGGCCGCCAGCAGGGCGCCCCCAGCGGTGGCATGCGCCAGTTGCTGGTCGACCCGTCCACCCGGCGCATGTTCGTGCTCTGGAGCATCACCTCGTGCTTCCTGCTGTTCGGCTACTACGGCACCAACAACTGGATGCCCTCGTACCTGGAAAGCGAGCTGGGCATGAACTTCAAGTCCATGACCGGCTACATGGTTGGCACCTACACCGCGATGATCCTCGGCAAGGTGCTCGCCGGGATCGCCTCGGACCGCTTCGGCCGCCGCGTCACCTTCGCCGCCGGGGCTATCGGCACCGCCATCTTCATGCCAGTGATCGTGTTCTGGCAC
This sequence comes from Pseudomonas sp., assembly GCF_002796985.1. Lineage (GTDB taxonomy): Bacteria > Pseudomonadota > Gammaproteobacteria > Pseudomonadales > Pseudomonadaceae > Pseudomonas. The sequence goes on from NZ_PEKX01000008.1 coordinate 122,943, forward strand.
ACGCCGGACAACATCGTCTGGATCCTCGCGCTGTTCGGCTTCATCTACGGCGTGCCGGTGGGTGTGCTGGCCACCTACATGACCGAGAGTTTCTCCACCCAGGTGCGCGGCGCCGCCGTGGGCACCTCCTACAACCTCGGCCGCATCGGCGCGGCGGTGGCCCCGGCGGCCATCGGCCTGCTGGCCTCCCACGTGTCCATTGGCGCGGGCTTCCTGGTCATGGGCATCACCTACGTGATCACCGGGCTGATCCCCGCGCTGATGATCCCCAACCGCCTGTATGACCCGAACCGTGAAGCGCGCACCGTGCCGGCCGCTGCGGCACCTGCCGCGCAAACGGTGCATGGCGCGGCCCGACCGGTCAGCCGAGCAGTCACCAAGGAGGGCGTGCAATGACCGACCTCGCCTCGGCAAGCACTGCGACTGGGCAGGAGATGTTCCCCAGCGGCCGCTTCACCTTCCAGGAGTTTCTCGGCCTGGAGCGCTGGATCGACGGCGACGTGGTGCGGGTGCGCCTGCGCCACCGGCCGGAGCTGATGAACTACATCGGCAGCTTCCACGGCGGCGTGCTGATGAGCGTGCTCGATGCCGCCATGGCCGGGGCGATTCGCGCGCAGATGCCGGGTTGCTCGATGGTCACCATCGACATGGCCACCCACTTCATGGGCAGCACCAGCGGCGAGATCAATGCCGTCGGCCGGGTGCTGCGCCGGACCCGCACGCTGTGCTTCTGCACCGCGGAAATCTTCGACGAGGCCGGCGAGCTGATCGCCAGCGCCACCGGCAGCTTCAAGTACCGGCCCGCCGCGGCCGGCACTGTTCAACCGACACGGGAATGACGAAATGACCGACAACACCGCGATGGCCGAGGAGCGCGAAGAGCGCCTGCGGATGATCCGTGACAGCGCCGCCTCCCTGGTGCCGCGTGGCGGCGACCTGGGCCGGGTGCGTCGCCTGCGCTTCCAGCCGCAGGGCCTCGACCGCGACGCCTGGGCCGAAGTCTGCGCCATGGGCTGGCCGGGCCTGCGCCTCCCTGAAGAGCTGGGCGGCAGCGGCCTGGGCATGAGCGAGTACACCGCGCTGCTGGAAGAACTCGGGCGCGGCCTGCTGCCCGAACCGCTGATCGAGGCGAGCCTGGTCGCTCCCTTGCTGCCGGCTGATGAGCGCGATGCGTTGCTGGCCGGCGAGCGGCTGATCCTGCCCGCCGGCATCGGCTACGAAGCGGGGGCCGCCTTGCCGGTGCTGCGCGACGGCCAACTGCGCGGCGAAATCGCCCACGTTGCCCTGGGGGCTGCCGCCGATGCGTGGCTGGTCGCCTGCAACGCCGGCCTCGCGCTGGTGCAGCGCAATGCCGAGGGGCTGAGCGTTCACCAGGAGCCGACCCAGGACGGCGGGCACCTGGCGCGCCTGCGCTTCGACGGCACGCCGGCGCAACTCGTCGAAGCCGCGCCGGCTGCTCTCGATGAATCGGCACTCGCCTGCGCTGCCTACCTGGTCGGCCTGATGGATGCGGCCTTCGAGCAGACCCGCGACTACCTCGGCGTGCGCCGTCAGTTCGGCCGCGAGATCGGCAGCTTCCAGTCGCTGCAGCACCGCATGGTCGACCTGAAACTGCAGATCGAACTGGCCCGCGCCATCGTCGGCGAAGCGGCCACCGCGCTGGACGAAGGCGCGCCGGCCGCGCAGGTGCAGCGTCTGGTGTCCACCGCCAAGGTGCGCGCTGCCGAAGCGGCCATGTTGGTCACTCGTCAGGCGATCCAGCTGCACGGCGGCATCGGCTACACCGACGAGGCCGACATCGGCCTGTTCCTGCGCCGCGCCATGGTTTTGCTCAACAGCCAGGGCTCGCTGGCCTTCCACCGGGCGCGCTACATCGCCCTGCTGCACGCGGAGGTGGCGTGATGAGCGAGATGCTGCTGCAGGAAACCCACGGCACGGTGCGCCTGCTGCGCTTCAACAACCCGGCGCGGCGCAATGCGTTGTCCCCCGCACTGCGCGCCGAGCTGCTCGAAGCGCTGCGCGAAGCGGACGCCGATCCGGTCGTGCGCAGCGTGGTCCTCACCGGTTCGGCGGAGGTCTTCAGCGCTGGCGGCGACCTCAGCGACATGCACGTCACCGACCTCAACGCCGGCCGCGTGCGCATGCAGAAGAACGCCGACCTGATCCGCCAGATGCTGCGCATGGGCAAGCCGATCATCGCCGCCATCGAAGGCTGGGCCGTGGGTGCCGGGCTGTCGGTGGCGCTGGCCTGCGACAGCCTGGTGTGCGGCGGCACGGCGCGCTTCGCTGCCGGCTTCGGCAAGGTCGGGCTGCTCGCCGACCTCGGCCAGCTGCATACCTTGCCGGCGCGCATCGGCGTGGGCCGCGCGCGGCAGGTGCTGATGTTCGGCCAGGTCATCGACGCCGAGGAAGCGCTGCGCATCGGCCTGGTGGACCAGCTCTGCGCGCCGGGTGCCGCGCTGGACGCCGCCCTTGCGCTGGCCGCGAAGGTGGAACAACAGGCACCGCTGCCGCTGGCCCTGACCAAGGCCCTGCTGGCCGACGGCCTGGAGCTGCTGCTCGAACGCGAAGGCGATTTCCAGAGCCAGCTGTTCCTCAGCGCCGACCATGCCGAAGGCAAGGCCGCGTTCCTCGACAAGCGTTCCCCGGTCTTCCGCGGACAGTAAGCAAAGGACAATGACATGACCGATTACAACGCCCTCGAAGATGGCGAGTTCCGCCGGCTGGTGCGCGACTGGGTCGCCGCCAACTACCCGCAGCGCATCCGCAATCCGGCCCACCGCCTGGGCCGCGACGACACCTGGGAGTGGTACCAGGCATTGTCGAAGCAAGGCTGGTTGTGCCCCGGCTGGCCGGTGCAATTCGGCGGCATGGGCCTTGCCGCCGGCAAGCAACTGATCATGATCGAGGAGATGGAAAACTACGGCTGCGCGCGCCTGCCCGACAGCGGTATCACCATGCTCGGCCCGCTGCTCATCCGCTACGGCACCGACGCCCAGCGCGAGCGCTTCCTGCCACGCATCCTCAGCGGCGAGGACATCTGGTGCCAGGGCTACAGCGAACCCAACGCCGGCTCCGACCTTGCCAGCCTGCGCACCGAGGCAGTGCTGCGTGACGGCCAGTGGGTGATCAACGGCCAGAAGACCTGGACCACCATGGGCACCGAGGCCAACTGGATCTTCGTGCTGGCGCGCACCGAGCGCAGCGCCAAGGCCCAGCAGGGCATCAGCTTCCTGCTGGTGCCGATGGACAGCCCCGGCGTCGAGGTGCGGCCGATCCTCAACCTGGAGTTGCAGGGCGAGTTCTGCGAGGTGTTCTTCAACGACGTGCGCGTGCCGGAAGAGAACCTCGTCGGCGCGGTCAACCACGGCTGGGGCATGGCCAAGGCGCTGCTCGGCTTCGAACGCATCTTCCTCGGCTCGCCCAAGCAGGCCACCTTCGCCCTCGAACGCCTGGTGCGCCTGGCGCGGCACCAGGGCCTGTGGGACGACCCGGTGTTCGCCCAGCGCTTCGCCGCGCTGAGCATGGACCTGGACTGCCACAAGGCGCTCTACGAGCGCTTCGCCGAACGCCTGCGGCGCGGCGAGGAGCTGGGCCCGGACGTTTCCCTGCTGAAGATCCACCAGTCCGAGTTGTACCAGCGCATCAGCGAACTGGGGCTGGAAATCGCCGGGGCGGATTCGGCGCTGCTCAACCCCTTTGCCGACGATGCCGAGCTGCATCCGGCGGGCATCTTCATCCAGTCGCGACCCACCACCATCTACGGCGGCACCAACGAGATCCAGCGCAACATCCTGGCCAAGGCCGTGCTCGGCCTGCCGAGTTGATCTGCGCGCAACCCATTCTCTGATTGAACGAACAGTAAGGAATTAGCGATGACCCAACGACTCAACGAAGGCAAGGTAGCGATCGTCACTGGCGCCGGTGGCGGCATCGGCCGCGAGATCGCCCTGGCCCTGGCCGACAGTGGTGCGCGGGTGCTGATCAACGATATCGGCGTGTCCCTGCAGGGCGAGGGCGGCTCGGCTTCCCCGGCCGAGGAAACCCTCGGGCTGATCCGCCAGCGCGGCGGCGACGGCGCCATCAACACCGACAGCGTGTCGGACTGGGACAGCGCCCGGCGCATCGTCTCCAGCGCCATTGACGCCTTCGGCCGCGTCGACATCGTGGTCAACAACGCCGGCATCCTGCGCGACACCATCTTCCACAAGATGAGCGCCGAGGACTGGCTGTCGGTGATCAACGTGCACTTGAACGGCAGTTTCTTCGTCAGCCGCGCCGCCGCCGAACACTTCCGCGCGCAGAACAGTGGCGCGTTCGTGCACATGACCAGCACCTCGGGGCTGATCGGCAACTTCGGCCAGGCCAACTACTCGGCGGCCAAGCTGGGCATCGTCGCGCTGAGCAAATCCATCGCCCTCGACATGCAGCGCTACAACGTACGCTCCAACTGCATCGCGCCCTTCGCCTGGAGCCGCATGACCGACTCCATTCCGGCCGAGACACCGGAGCAGAAGGCGCGGGTGGAAAACCTGCAGCGCATGACCCCGGACAAGAACGCGCCGCTGGCCGTCTACCTCGCTTCCGACGCCGCCAGTGCGGTCAACGGCCAGGTGTTCGCCGCGCGCAACCACGAGATCTTCCTGATGAGCCAGAGCCGCCCGCTGCGCAGCGTGCACAGCGACAACGGCTGGACCCCGCAGAGCATCGCCGAGCACGGTATGCCGGCACTGCGCGGCAGCTTCATGGACCTGGCGCGCAGCCCGGACGTGTTCTCCTGGGACCCGATCTGACCCAGCGGAGGGCAGGCGCATGTTCAAGACCCGATTCACCGAAACCTTCGGCGTCGAACACCCGATCATGCAGGGCGGCATGCAGTGGGTGGGCCGCGCCGAGATGGCTGCGGCAGTGGCCAACGCTGGCGGGCTGGCGACGCTCTCGGCGCTGACCCAGCCGACCCCGCAGGCGCTGGCCGACGAGATCGCGCGTTGCCGCGAGCTCACCGACAAGCCCTTCGGCGTGAACCTCACGCTGCTGCCGACGCAGAAGCCGATCCCTTACGCCGAGTACCGCGCGGCGATCATCGAGGGCGGCATCCGCATCGTCGAAACCGCCGGCAATAACCCCGGCGAGCACATCGCCGAGTTTCGCCAGCACGGGATCAAGGTGATCCACAAATGCACCGCCGTGCGCCATGCGCTCAAGGCCGAGCAACTGGGGGTGGATGCGGTGTCCATCGACGGCTTCGAGTGCGCTGGCCATCCGGGGGAAGACGACATTCCCGGCCTGGTGTTGCTGCCCGCAGCGGCCAACCGTCTGAGTGTGCCGATCATCGCTTCCGGTGGTTTCGCCGACGCGCGCGGGCTGGTGGCGGCGCTGGCGCTGGGGGCCGATGCGATCAACATGGGCACGCGCTTCCTCAGCACCCGCGAGTGCCCGATCCATCCGCAGGTCAAGGCGGCCATCCGCGCGGCGGACGAGCGCTCCACCGACGTAATCATGCGTTCGCTGCGCAACAGCGCGCGGGTCGCACGCAATGCGATCAGCCGGGAAGTGCTGGCCATCGAGGCGCGCGGCAATGCCACCTACGCCGACATCGCCACGCTGGTCAGCGGCCTGCGCGGGCGCACCGTCTACGAGCAGGGCGACACCGACCTGGGTATCTGGTCGGCGGGCATGGTCCAGGGGCTGATCGATGACGAACCGAGCTGCGAGGAGTTGCTGCGCGGCATCGTCGAGCAGGCGCGGGAGCTGATCCGCCAGCGACTGGAGGGGCTGCTCACCGATTGATTTCCAATGCGGCGCCGCCTTCACCACATCAGACGAAGAGACAACAACAATGAAAAATCTTCCCGTACGGGCGCTCGTTTCGAGCCTCGCCTGCCTGCCCCTGTTCGCCCATGCGGACTTCATCGCGGACAGCAAGGCGAGCCTGGAACTGCGCAATTTCTACTTCAACCGCGACTACCGCCAGAGCGGCGCCGCACAGTCGAAATCCGAGGAATGGGCGCAGGGTTTCCTGCTGCGCTTCGAGTCGGGTTACACCGAAGGTACGGTGGGCGTGGGCGTCGATGCGCTCGGCCTGCTGGGGATCAAACTGGACTCCAGCCCCGACCGCACCGGCTCCGGCCTGCTGCCGTATTCGGCCAGCGACAAGCGCGCCGCCGATGACTACAGCTCCCTCGGCGTGACCGCCAAACTGCGCGCCTCGAAGAGCACCCTGAAGGTCGGCACCCTGCTGCCCAAGCTGCCGGTGGTGCAGTACAACGACACCCGTCTGGCGCCGCAGACCTTCCAGGGCGGCCTCGCCGAGGTCAACGAGATCGACGGTCTCACCGCTCAGCTCGGCCAGCTGCGCCAGGTGAAGCAGCGCGACTCGACCAACGACGAAGACCTGTCGATGACTCGCGGCAACAAGCGCAACATCGTGCTGGGCCGCCACACCAGCAGCGACCGCTTCAACCTCGCCGGCGGCACCTACCGCTGGACCGACAACCTCAGCACCAGCTACCACTACGGCGGCCTGGAAAACTTCTACCGCCAGCATTACCTGAGCGTGGTGCACACCCTGCCGATCGCCGAGGGACAGTCGCTCAAATCCGATATCCGCTGGGCGAGCTCCACCGACGACGGCGGCAGCAACGTCGACAACCGCGCACTCAACGCGCTGTTCACCTACCGCATCGGTGGCAGCGGTTTTGGCGTGGGCTACCAGCGCATGTCCGGCGACACCGGCTTCGCCTACCTCAGCGGCACCGACCCGTACCTGACCAACTTCGTGCAGATCGGCGACTTCGCCAACAAGGACGAACGCTCCTGGCAGGCGCGCTACGACTACGACTTCGCCGGCCTCGGCCTGCCCGGCCTGACCTTCATGACCCGTTACCTGCAGGGCGACCACATCGACCTGCTGAACGGCCAGGGGCGCGGCAAGGAGTGGGAACGCGACACCGACATCGGCTACGTGGTGCAGACCGGCCCGCTGAAGAACCTTGGCTTCAAGGTGCGTAACGGCGCCTTCCGCAGTGACTTCGGCAACGACATCGACGAGACGCGGGTGATCGTCAGCTACCAGATGCCGCTCTGGTAGCGCTCCCCACGGGCGGTGGCGGTTTGGCCATAATCGCTCCGTCCGTGGCGGGTATGTCCCTTTCGGCAAAGGTCTGAACCGTGATTCACTGATTTTCATGCAGTGAATCCGGATTCAGATCATGGCCTACCGACACTCCCCAGCGCGGCTGCAAAAGGACGGCGAACAGCGCGAACGCATCCTCGAGCTGGCGCTGGCGCGGGTTGCCGACGGCGGTTTCGCCACCTTGACCATGCAGAGCCTGGCGGACGATGCCGGCATCGCCACCGGCAGCCTCTACCGGCACTTCAGCGGCAAGGGCGAGTTGGCCGCCGAGGTCTTCGCCCGTGCCAGCCAGCGCGAGGTCGACGCCCTCGGCGTGCTGCTGAAAGCTCCCGGCAGCGCTTCCGAGCGCCTGAGCCGTGGCCTGCACCAGTTCGCCGCCCGCGCCTGGGGCAGCCGCCAGTTGGCCTTTGCCCTCATCGCCGAACCGGTCGACCCGGAAGTGGACGAGCAGCGCCTGGTCTACCGCGAAGCTTACGCCGCGCTGTTCGTCACCCTGCTGGAGCAGGGCATCGCCGCCGGCGAATTCCAGCCCCAGCCGGTGCAGCTCACCGCCGCCTGCCTGGTCGGCGCCATCGCCGAAGCCCTGATCGGCCCACTCTCGCCGCCCGCCCGCGCCGCGCGGGATGCCGGCCATTCCAACGTATCCCTGGAGGACGTCAGCGACGCCCTCGCCAGTTTCTGCCTGCGCGCCGTCGGCGCGTCCACGTCTGCGTTGCCCAAGCCAGCCAAGCCCACGCCTGTTATGGAGGACCAGCCATGATCCCGCACCCGTACGCCGAAACCCACGAAGTGACCAACCAGGTGCCGCCGCTGGACGGCGCCAACCTCTATCGCGTCGACGTGCCGCTGCAGGAGTGGGTACGCCGTTACGGCGGCGGCTGGGCCGAGCAGAAACTCGACGCCTATGGCGCGCTGGCCGGCGGGCCGCTGATGGCGGCGGGCTTCCTGGCCAACGAGAACAAGCCGGTGTTCAAGTCCCACGACCGTTACGGTCACCGCGCCGACCTCGTGGAATTCCACCCGGCCTACCACGAGCTGATGCGTGCGGCCATCGAGGCCGGCTTGCCGTCGATGCCCTGGACCGACCCGCGCGCCGGTGCCCACGTCGCCCGCGCCGGCCTGAGCTATCTCCACAGCCAGGCCGAGGCCGGAACCGGCTGCCCGCTGACCATGACCTTCGCCAGCGTACCGGCGCTGCGTCTGCAGCCGGACCTCGCCGAGAAGTGGCTGCCGAAAATCCTCTCCACCGAATACGACCCGCGCAACCTGCCCATCGAGCAGAAGACCGGCGCCACCATCGGCATGGCCATGACCGAGAAGCAGGGCGGCACCGACGTGCGCGCCAACACCACCCGCGCCTACCCGGTGGGCATCCCCGGTCCGGGGCAGGCCTACGAACTGGTCGGGCACAAGTGGTTCTGCTCGGCGCCCATGTGCGACGCCTTCCTCACCCTGGCCTACACCGACAAGGGCCTGACCTGCTTCCTGCTGCCGCGCCACCGCCCGGACGGTAGCCGCAACGAGTTCTACATCCAGCGCCTGAAGAACAAACTGGGCAACTGGTCCAACGCCTCCAGCGAAGTGGAATACCGTGGCGCGCTGGCCTGGATGGTCGGCGAGGAAGGTCGCGGCGTGCCGACCATCATCGAGATGGTCGCCATGACCCGCTTCGACTGCATGGTCGGCTCCAGCTCGCTGATGCGCCAGGCGCTGACCCAGGCCGCGCACCACTGCGCCTACCGTCAGGTCGGCGGCCGCGTGCTGGCCGAACAGCCGCTGATGCAGAACGTGCTGGCCGACCTCGCCCTGGAAAGCGAAGCCGCGCTGGCCCTGACCATGCGCATGGGCCGCGCCCTGGATAACCTGCACGACGAACAGGAGGACAAGTTCGCCCGCCTGGTCACCGCCGTGGGCAAGTACTGGATCTGCAAACGCGCCCCCGCGATGATCAACGAGGCCGCCGAATGCCTGGGCGGCGCAGGCTACGTCGAGGACACCATCCTCCCGCGCCTGTACCGCGAAGCGCCGGTCAACTCCACCTGGGAAGGCTCGGGCAACGTGCAGTGCCTGGACGTGCTGCGCGCCCTGTCGAAGGAGCCCGGCGTGCTCGACGCACTGTTCACTGAGCTGGGCGATGGCCACGGTGACGCGCGCCTGGCCTCGTTCATCGGCAACCTCAAGGCGTCCTTCGCCGACACCCAGGACATCCAGTACCGCGCCCGCCAGCTCACCGAAAACGTCGCCATCGCCCTGCAGGCCAAGCTGCTGCTGGAGGCGGGCAACTCGGTAGTTTCCGACGCCTTCATCGCCAGCCGCCTGGGCGATGGCGGCCGCGTCTACGGCACCCTGCCGCGCGGGGTGGACGTGGAAGCCCTGGTGGCGCGGGCGACGCCGCATCTGGCGTGAGGTTGAGCGATAGCTCAGGGCGGTGCTATGCCGCCCTTGGCTTGATCTCGTCGATGATCTGCTGTCCCGATTCCAACTCCGCGACGCGTAGATCGAAAGCAGTTTGCAGGTTGACCCAGGACTGGGCGTCGCCGCCGAAGTAGCGTGCCAGGCGCAGCGCAGTGTCTGCCGTGATGCTGCGGCGCTCGTTGACGATCTCGTGGATTCGCGTGGCCGGAACGCGTAGCGCGGTTGCCAAGGCATTGGCTGACATTTCCAGTGGCAGCAGATACTCCTCGCGGAGTATTTCGCCCGGGTGAATTGGGCGCATACGGTTTTGCGTCATGTCTGTATACCTTCAGTGGTAATCCACTATCTCCACGTCGTGCACGTTGCCATCGGTCCAGCGAAAGCAGATTCGCCATTGTCCGTTGATCCGGATGCTGTACTGGCCTGTTCGGTTGCCCTGTAGGGCCTCCAGTCGATTGCCCGGTGGTGACCGGAGGAAGTCCAGCGTCGCGGCCGCATCCAGCATTTGCAGCTTGCGCTCTGCCTGAGCCTGAAAGGCCCTGAAAGGTTTCGGGCAAAGGCCGTTGAACAGCGCTTGCGTGTGTTTGCAGGCAAACGACGTGATCATGGTTGAACGGTATCACGGCTGGCGTATAACGCAATGAGTAATACGCTTTGCGTTAAGGTGTCGAGGAAAAGCCGTTGTGACATGGTGTCGGGCTCCTTGCCGGCGGCGGGTACTTGGTTTTGTAGGGCGCATAACGCGCCAGCGTTATCCGCCGGGGAGGTTCCGGCGGATAACCTGTTCCAGGTTATGCGCCCTACGGGAGCGTCAGGCGCCAGCGCAGTGAGCGCCACCAGCCGGCGCGTGGGGCTGTAGCGGTTTTGGGTTGCAGCAGCTGCGGCACGTCGCTGTAGCGGACCCAGAGCTGGTCGTTCCATTCCAGCAGCGCGATGTCGCGGCTTTCCCAGCGCAGCAGGGAGCGGCGCGGATGCTGGATGGGGAGGGTGGGGTCGCGCAGGGCGGGGATGACTTCGTTGGTGATCCACTGTCGCAGGCTGCGGTTTTCCGGGTGGCGGTAGCGGGAGAGGAGATTGAATAGTCCGGCTTCGCAGACCAGCCAGGTGTCCTGTTCACCGCTCTGGGTTTGCAGCCGTTCCCGGCGCTTGAGGTCGGCGTCCAGGCGGTGCTCGGTGAAGTGCTCCACCGGGCAGCCCATCAGGCCGCCGAGGTCGCTGGCGGCGAACCAGGGTTGGTTTTCCAGCATCAGGGCACGGAGCGGACGTTGGTGGCGCATGAATACCGCAGGAACATGGGTATCAGTTTCCATTGAGATAGTTCCCATCAATAAATTGAGGAACTGCCTCCCGTCGCCGTCAATCGAAGGGCGGCAGACCGCGCGGGGTTGACGGACCGGCCCTGCGGAACCGGCAGATCTTTCAAAGAAGATCTCCCAGCGCGATCTGCCATTGAGCGTTGCGATCAGTAATCGCGGACACAGCAAGGCATGTGGAGATGTTCGCCATCTACACGTACGTCGGAAGACGCATTCGCGCCGCAGAGTCAGGCCGTCAAACCCGGCTGCGGGATTGACCGCAGCGCGGCCAATCTAGCGTCGTCGCCTCGACAAACAAGACGCTTCCGGCAGCTTGGGACGGCCCGACACGCGATATACGAAAACGGAATGCAGCCACTTCATTCGGGCTGTCATCCGCACTCACGGTCGCGGATTCTGTCATAGGCTTTCTTCAACCTTTCCGCTCGTCCTGCCAGTACCGAATCTGTCATCCCTTTCTGTGACGGAAGCAGGCAAGATGGAGCTGATCGTTCAGACAGGATGCCCACCATGAGTCTTACGACTGGCGACGAATTCTTCGTCGCGCAGACCGCCGAAGAGGCCGTCGATCGACTGGCCGTGCTCCACGAGCGCGCCACCGTCGCCCTGAACCAGGCGCTCAAGCGGTACCTGAAGGACCGCGAAGTTCCCGATGCGCAGCAGCGCGAACAATTCCGCTATCCACTGTTGCGGGTGATCTACCTGTGCCAGGGCGAAGTGCCTTCCACCACGCGCGCCTATGCCAAGGTCCAGGTGCCCGGCACCTACGCGGTGACCATCACCCAGCCCAAGGCCTTCCGCAAATACCTGCTGGAGCAGCTGCGCCCGCTGATGGAAGACTTCACCGTGCGCGTGGAAGTCGGTGTGAGTGCACAGAACATTCCCTACCCCTACGTGGTGGAGGGCGGCGACGAGCTGGGCGGTTCCGGCGTGACGGCTGCTGAGCTGGCACGGGTGTTCCCCAGCACCGATCTGTCGGCCACCTCTGACGGCGTAGCCGATGGTCTGTACGAATGGGAAAACGCCGATCCGATGCCGCTGGCGCTGTTTGACGCGGCGCGCACCGACTTTTCCCTGCGTCGCATGGTGCATTACACCGGCAGCGACTGGCGCCATGTGCAACCTTGGATCCTGCTGACCAACTACCACCGCTACGTCGACCAGTTCATCCACCTGGGTCTGGAACGCCTGCGTGATGACCCGCGCTTCGTGCGCATGGTCCTGCCGGGCAACGTGATCATCGAGCGCGGCACCGATGAAGGCGAGGCCAACGCCATCGTCGCCAGCGTCGAGTGGCACCGCTTCCAGATGCCGGCCTACCACCTGATCGCCGAAGACGGTGACGGCGTGACCCTGGTGAACATCGGCGTCGGCCCATCCAACGCGAAGAACATCACCGACCACCTGGCCGTGCTACGCCCGCACTGCTGGTTGATGGTTGGCCATTGCGGCGGCCTGCGTCAGTCGCAGACCATCGGCGACTACGTGCTCGCCCACGCCTACATGCGCCGCGACGGCATCCTCGACCGCGTACTGCCGCCGCACATCCCGATCCCGGCGTTGGCCGAGGTGCAGCTGGCGCTGCAGGACGCTGCCGCGCTGGTCACCGGCGAGCGCGGCGACCAGCTCAAGCGCCGCTTGCGCACCGGCACCGTGCTCACCTACGACGACCGCAACTGGGAGCTGCACTGGGCCCAGGAGCGCCCGCTGATCAACCTCGCGCGGGCGATTGCGGTGGACATGGAAAGCGGCACCATCGCCGCCCAGGGTTATCGCCTGCGGGTGCCCTACGGCACGCTGCTATGCGTGTCGGACAAACCGCTGCACAGTGAGATCAAGCTGCCCGGCGCGGCCACGGCCTTCTACCAGCGGGCGGTGAGCCAGCACTTGTCGATTGGCGTGGCCGCCGTCGACCTGCTGCGCACCCAGCTCAACTCGCTGCACTCACGCAAGCTGCGCAGCTTTGACGAGCCGCCGTTCCGCTGATCTGCGACAGGGCACGGGGCGGCCACCAGGGTGATGGTGGTCGCCTCAGCTGCATCACGAGAGCAGCGTAGGGCGCACAGCGCGCCAGCGTTATCCGCCCCACGGCGCCAAAGAAATCCGATGGAGAGCGTTGCCGATGACCGATCCTCGCAAGACCCCGGCGGGCCGCGTGCTCGCCCTGCTGGACCTGACCTCGCTGAATGCCGGCGATGACCTGCAAAGCACCGTCGATCTCTGCCGCCGCGCGCTGACGCCTTATGGCGAAGTGGCGGCAGTGTGCGTGTGGCCGAAGCTGGCGCACGTCGCCCGCCGCACGCTCAATACGCTGGGTGGGCGCGGTGTGCGGGTGGCCAGCGTGTGCAACTTCCCCGGCGGCGACGCGCCGCTGGCGGATGTGGTGGAGGAGGTGCGCAAGACCCTCGCCGAGGGAGCCGACGAGATCGACCTGGTCTACCCCTGGCGCAAGCTCAAGGCTGGCCAGGAGACGGGGGCCGTGGAGCTGATCCGCACCTGCAAGACGCTGTGCGGGCCGTACCACCGCCTCAAGGTGATCCTGGAAACCGGCGAGCTGGCCGACCCGGAACTGATTCGCACGGCCTGTCGCGAAGCCATCGCTGGCGGAGCCGACTTCCTCAAGACCAGCACCGGCAAGGCGGCGAACGCCACGCCGGAAGCGGTGCGGGTGATGCTCGAAGCCATCGCGGAGGAGGGCGGCAACGTGGGGCTGAAAGTCTCCGGCGGCCTGCGCACGCTGGCCGATGCGCAGGTCTATGTGAAGCTGGCGGAGGGCCGTTTCGGCGCCGCCTGGATCAAGCCGGAACACCTGCGCTTCGGCGCTTCCACGTTGCTCGACGACTTGCTGCGCGAGCTGCGTGGCGAGGCGGAGCCGGTCTCTACTCGGGACTATTGATCGCCCCGCGTTGACGCTGCTTCGGGTGGGCCTAGAATGCTCGCCTTCCGCGCCACGGGGAACCGTGGCGCGCCCCTCCGGTCGGAGCTTCGCCGACCTCTTCCGCTGGTGACTCCATGCCGTTCCGCGCTCCTTCGCACCTGACCAACCCGCTGCGCCGCTTCGCTCGCCGACTGGTGGAAAACGCCGCTCCGGAAGTGGCCGCGCCGCTGCCGCTGCCCGACAGCATCGCCGGCGAACCCTGGTTCTCCGTGGGCAAGGCAGTGGAAGGCCTGGGCGGCGAGCGGGTGGATGGCTGGTGCCTGGAAGAGTGGCCGGGCCTGGCACTACGCGCCCGTTTCAGCGCCTGCTGGCGCGACGCCCAGGGCCGCCTGTGGAACGTGCTGCCGGGCGGCGAAGCCATCGCCTTCCTGCCCGACCCGAAGCGCCGCTACGAGGGCGTGCCGCTGGCCGAACAGCTGCAGGCGCTGGCGCGTGATGAGCTGCTGGAAGACTACCTCTGGCTCAGCCGCGAGCTGAGCAAACTGCAGCTGGACGACGAGCGCCGGGAAGTCCGCGACTCCATGCGCCAGCGCCTGGAAAGCTGGCTCGAGCTGGGCGGCCGCGGCGACAAGCCGTGCCCGTGCAACAGCGGCAAGCGTTATCGCAACTGCTGCAGCAAGCGGGTTCGGGAGAACTGACCCTCCTTGTAGGAGCGAGCTTGCTCGCGATCTTTTGAAGCGTCGGTGCTGGCGCCGACCGATCGCGGACAGAGTCCGCTCCTACGCCAGAGGGGCAGCACCGGCTTTCCCTTGTAGGGGCGGGCCATGCCCGCGATCACGCGCATGGCGCGCTCCTACAGGGAACTGTCCTGCATCGGCGGTACGAGCCACTGCTCGCCCGGCTTCGGCGCGCGGAAACGCTCCGGCGCCACGCCGCGCTGCTGCAGCGCCGCCGACAGGTCGCTTACTGGCGTGAACTGGCCTTCGTCGCTCAGGCGGAAGGTGCCGAAGTGGATCGCCATGCTGCACTGCGAGTCCAGATGCTGGTGCGCCTGCACCGCGTCGTCCGGGTTCATGTGGTGGTGGCGCATGAACCAGCGCGGTTCGTAGGCACCAATGGGCAGGGCGGCGAAACGCATCGGGCCGAAGCGCTGATGCATCAGGCCGAACTCCTCGCCCAGCCCGGTATCGCCGGGGAACAGTAGCGGGCCATCCGGGGATTCCAGCACGAAGCCCATCCACAGTGTGCGATTGGTATCGCGCCGCGAGCGCGCCGACCAGTGCTGCGCCGGCACGCCGGTGAGCAGCATGCCTTCGGGCATCGGCAGGCTTTGCCACCAGTCCAGCTCAGCGATGTCAGAGAAGCCGCAGGCGCGGATCAGCTCGCCATTGCCCAGCCCAGTTACCACCTTCGCTGACGGGAAACGCCGCGCCAGCTCGCGCAGGCTGTGGATATCCAGGTGGTCGTAGTGGTTGTGGCTGACCAGGATCAGGTTGATCGGCGGCAGCTCGTCCAGCGCCAGGCCTGGCGGGTGTACGCGCTTGGGGCCGACGAAACTGAACGGGCTGGTGCGCTCGCACCAGAGCGGATCGGTGAGGATGTTCAGGCCGCGGTGCTGGATCAGCAGGGTGGCATGGTTGATGTAGGTGACGCGCAGTTCGTCGCCTTCGACGCGCGCTGGCGTCTGCGGGCGGGCGTCGGGGCCGGGCTGGCTGATCCACTGCTGCTGGCGGCCACGCTCGCGTTGCCATCGGAGGAAGGCGCGCAGGCCGTTGTGCGGTTGGCGGTCGAGGTTGTGGAAGCGCTGCCCGTCGAAATGGGCGCTCTGCGGGCCGCGATAGCGGGCGCCGAGGCGGCCGCTGAGGTTGCGCAAGGTAATCAGCCAGGTGGGGTGGCTCATGGGCGTGCTCTTGCAGTGAGGGCTTTGCACAACCTAGCATGCCGGGGATTCGCTTCACCCCTATCCTCGGTTACCAGTCTTTTCGCCATGCCCCGTCCTCCGCGCCCCGCCAATCGTCGTCCCGCTGCCCGTCCCGCGCCCCGCCGCGTGGCCAAGGCACCGCCGGCACAGCCCAAACTGATCCTGCTGAACAAGCCGTTCGACGTGCTGACGCAGTTCAACGACAGCGATGGCCGCGCGACGCTGAAGGATTTCGTCGATGTGCCCGGCGTGTACCCGGCCGGTCGGCTGGATCGTGACAGCGAAGGCCTGCTGCTGCTGACCAATGACGGCCGTTTGCAGGCGCGCATTGCCGATCCCAAGCACAAGCTGCCGAAGACCTATTGGGTACAGGTGGAGGGCGAGCCGAGCGATGAGCAGCTCGATCAGCTGCGCAAGGGCGTGCAGCTCAACGATGGCCCAACCCTGCCCGCCGAGGCGCGCCGGCTGGCAGAGCCGCAGCTATGGGAACGCGACCCGCCGGTGCGCTTCCGCAAGTCGGTGCCCACGGCCTGGCTGGAACTGGTGATCCGCGAAGGGCGCAATCGCCAGGTGCGGCGGATGACGGCAGCGGTCGGCCTGCCCACGCTGCGTCTGGTGCGCGTGCGCATCGGGCCATGGCAACTGGAGGGGTTGCAGCCGGGGCAGTGGCGGGAAGTCAGCCCCGAGCTGTGAGCGGTTTACCGGCGACGTGTGAGATGTCTGACTGAAATTTGGTCGAGCCACGTAGGACGACTCCTGAATCTCCCCGGCGCAATTGTTGCTCCTTCGGAACGCGGCGCATCCTCGCCCTGAACCCTCAGCCGGGACCGGCGCTCGGCCCGGCGCTTCAGGAAGAGACGGCCCGTCATGCGCATCACCCCCTTGCCACCCTTGCAATGCCTGGTGGCCTTCGAGGCTTCGTTGCGGCACGCCAGCTTCACCCGTGCCGCCGAGGAGCTGCACCTGTCGCAGAGCGCGATCAGCCGGCAGGTGCAGCAACTGGAAGGCTATCTCGGGCGGCCGCTGTTCATCCGTGAGCACCGTTCGCTGCGCCTCACGCCGGTCGGGGAACGCTACGCCAGCGAGGTGCGCCGGCTGCTCGCGCAGTGCGCCGAGGCGACCTTCGATGTGATGAAGCACCAGGGCGATCTGGACCTCACCGTGGCCTGCTCCTCAGGCGTCGCGTCGTTGTGGCTGTTGCCCCGGCTGCCGCGCTTTCGCGCCGAACACCCCGGCGCGCACTTGCGGCTGCTGGTGCGTGATGGGCTCAGTGGCATGTCGCCAGCGGAGTTCGATGTCGGCCTGTACTACCTGCGCCGTCCGGACTGCCCCGAGTACAGCGTGCGTCGGCTGTTCGACGAGGAGGTATTTCCCGTCTGTTCGCCGGATTACCTGGGCAACCGGTCGCTGCGCCCCGAGGAGCTGGCCGGCGAGACCTTGCTGCATCTGGATGATGGGCAGCGCCAATGGATGTCCTGGAGCGAATGGCTGGGCTGCAATGGCCTGCCTTTCCCGCGCTCACGTCCCCTGCTGAGCGCCAACCATTACCCGCAGCTGGTCGAGCTGGCGGTGCTGGGCCAGGGGGTCGTGCTGGGGTGGCGCTACATGATCGATGACTACCTGGCGGACGGTCGTCTGCGCCGGCTGACCGTGGCTTCTGCCAGCCACGGCGGCGGTTACTTCATCCTCTCGCCGAATGATCGGCTGCAGAACCAGGCCTGCCGGTTGTTCACCCGCTGGCTGCTGGAGCAGGCGCGGCAGCAGACCGGGCCCTGAGCCGCTGCCATGCGCCTGACGCATGGCGGCATGTGAATCTTTCGTTTCAGCCGCGCCCCGGCGGCTCCTTAGCATCGAGGTCTCGTCGATTGCTCAGGAATAACAATAACCATGCACGCCACCTTGTCTGCGCAGCCCACCAGGGCGACTCCGGCCAGTGACGCCCAGCGTCGCCGCGCGATCATCGCCACGGTCCTGGGCAATGGGCTGGAGTGGTTCGACTTCACGGTCTACAGCTTCTTCGCGGTGATCATCGCGCGGTTGTTCTTCCCGGCAGACGATGAACTCGGTTCACTGCTGCTGGCGGTGGCGACCTTCGGCGTCGGCTTCGTCATGCGCCCGGTGGGCGGGTTGGTGCTGGGTGTGTATGCGGACAAGGCTGGGCGGAAGGCGGCGTTGTCGCTGACCATTCTGCTGATGGCGGTGGGCACCGCGATCATCGGCCTGGCGCCGACCTATGAGCAGGCAGGCATTTTCGCGCCGTCGCTGATCGTCTTCGCGCGTTTGCTGCAGGGCTTTTCCGCCGGCGGCGAGATGGGCGGGGCGACGGCCTTCCTCACCGAGCATGCACCGCCACATCGACGCGCCTACTACTCCAGCTGGATTCAGTCGAGCATCGGCTTTGCCGTGCTGCTCGGCGCGGCCACCGGAACTCTGGTCACCTCGTTGCTGGATGAGCAGGCGCTGTACAGCTGGGGCTGGCGCGTGCCGTTCCTGCTGGGGCTGCTGATCGGCCCGGTGGGCTATTTCATTCGCCGCCATGTGGACGAGTCGCCAGCGTTCGCCGAGTTGCAGAAGCAGTCGGCGGACCACTCGCCGTTGCGCGAGGTGCTGTCGCAGTTCCCGCGGGAAACCTTCGCCAGCTTCTCCCTGGTGATTCTCTGGACGGTCTGCACCTATGTGCTGCTGTTCTACATGCCGACCTACTCGGTGCATACCCTGGGGCTGCCGCAGTCCACCGGGCTGGTCGCCGGCATGCTCGGCGGCGCGGTGATCCTGTGCTGCTCGCCGCTGGTCGGCTGCCTGGCTGATCGCTGGGGCCGGCGGGTGATTCTTGCTGGCGCGGCGCTGGCGATCCTGCTGCTGAGCTGGCCGCTGTTCGCCTGGATCAATCACTCGCCAGGGTGGCTCTCGTTGCTGGTCTTCCAGGCGCTGTTTGGTGTGCTGATCGCCGCCTATACCGGCCCGATCCTCGCCGTCTTTGCCGAACTATTCCCGACCCGCGTGCTCTCCACCGGCCTGTCGGTGGCCTACAACGCTTCGGTCACCCTGTTTGGTGGTTTCGCGCCCTTCTTCATTACCTGGCTGATTGCCCGCACGGGCAGCGACATGGCGCCCGCGTTCTACGTGATGGCCGCCGCCGCCGTCAGCCTGGCCGGCACGTTCTTCATCAAGGACGTGTCATCCGTTCCCCTGAACCCATGAGGTTTGTATCAATGACCCTGTCTGTAACTGTGCTCAAGGGCGGCAATGTGCTCGATCTGGATCGGGGCGTGCTGCTGAAGAACCACCAGGTCGTCATCGAAGGCGAGCGCATCGTCGAGGTGAGCGCGCAGCCGGAGGAACGGCCGGGGGCGCGGGTGCTGAACGTGGCCGGGAAGACGGTGATGCCCGGTCTGATCGATTGCCACGTGCATGTGCTGGCGTCGTCCGCCAACCTCGGGGCCAATGCCGGCCAGCCGAGTGCGCTGGCGACCATCCGCGCGCTGCCGATTCTCAAGGCCATGCTGGCGCGCGGCTTCACCAGCGTGCGGGATGCCGGCGGCGCCGACTGGGGCCTGATGCAGGCCATAGAGATGGGGCTGGTAGCCGGGCCGCGGATTTTCCCCTCGGGCAAGGCGCTGTCGCAGACCGGCGGGCATGGTGATTTCCGCTCGCGCGGCGATCTGCTGGAACCCTGCTCATGCTGCTTCCGCACGGGTGCTATCGCGCGGGTGGTGGACGGTGTGGGGGCTGTGCGGCTGGCGGTGCGCGAGGAACTGCAGATGGGCGCCACGCAGATCAAGATCATGGCGTCGGGCGGGGTGGCATCGCCGACCGATCCGATCGGCAATACCCAGTATTCCCGAGAAGAAATCTGCGCCATCGTCGACGAAGCCGAGGCCGCCAATACCTATGTGATGGCGCACGCCTATACGCCACGGGCGATCAAGCGCGCCGTCAGCTGCGGTGTCCGCACGATCGAGCACGGCAACCTGGTGGATGTCGAGGCGGCCAATTTCATGCGGGAGCAGGGTGCCTTCGTGGTACCGACGCTGATCACCTATGACGCCCTGGCGACCCACGGCGCTCAGTTCGGCCTGCCGCCGGAATCGGTGGCGAAGGTCGCGGCAGTGCGCGAGGCCGGTAGGCGCTCGTTGGAAATCTATGCCCAGGCAGGCGTGCCGATGGGCTTCGGTTCAGACCTGCTGGGGGATATGCACCGTTTCCAGGGGGAGGAATTCCGCATCCGCGCCAAGGTGCTGGGCAATCTGCAGGCGTTGCGTTCAGCCACCAGCGTGGCCGCGGACATCCTGCAGCAGCACGGTGAGCTGGGCGTGATCGCCGCGGGCGCCATTGCCGATGTGCTGGTCGTCGATGGCAATCCGCTGGACGACATCGGCGTGCTGGCCGGTGACGGGGAGTATGTGGAGTACGTGATCCAGCGCGGGCAGTTGGTCAAGGTGGCTGTCAGCTGACGCCCACCTGTGGGCAAGGCGGCGTCAGAAGCCGCCTTCGAGCCCGGCGACGACGACCGACTTGATCAGGAAGCCGAGTACGCCCAGGCCCAGGGCGAAGAACAGCACCATGGTGCCCATGCGGCCGGCCTTGGACTTCTTGGCGAGGTCCCAGACGATGAAGGCCATGAACACGATCAGGCCGGTGACCAGGCCGTACATCATCCAGTCTTCGAAACTCTCGTTCATTGCAGCTCCTGCCCGGGGCGGACGTGGTCCGAGGGACGCCGGGACGCGGTGGTAGTGAAGAAGGCGAGCATTATACGCATGCGGCGCTGGGCCGTTCAGAACCGTTCATAAAATGATCAGTTCGTGCTGCGGGGCGGGCGCAATGCCACGCAATTCCCCGCCGCGGCGTGGCTGGCGGGGAAATTTCCGGTATTGCTTTTGATCGGCGGGAGGCGGGGTGCGCTGATGTGTCGCAGGGTGGCGCCGGCTTTGCCGACGGATCGTGGGCGTGGTCCGCTGCTACAGGTGTAGATCACGGAATTTCTCCTGCTTTTGATGGCTTCCAGAGAAACTTCCGCACACGCGAGGTGCGCCTGGAAGACGCTCTGCTCCCACCTGGAAAATCCTGCGCGGGCGTCTGCCCTCACCCTAACCCTCTCCCAGGGGGAGAGGGGACTGGATCGGTGCAGAATGAAACCACGGCGTCAGCCGGCACATTCGGCCTCCTCTCCCTGAGGGAGAGGGCTGGGGTGAGGGGGAAGCACAGGCACGGACTATCCAGAGGAAGACAGTTGCTTCTACCAGGGTCAGGGTTATACCCGCAGGTGGTCCAGCGGCAACTCGGTACTCGCCAGCACGTTGCGCAGCACGAAGCTCGACCGCACGCTGGTCACGCCCTCGATGCGGGTCACGGTGCCAAGCAGGAAGTGCTGGTAGTGTTCCATGTCTGGCACCATCACCTTGAGCTGGTAGTCCGCGTCCATCCCGGTGACCAGGCTGCACTCCAGCACCTCGGGGCACTTGCCGATGATCTGCTGGAAATGCTCGAAGCGCTCCGGCGTATGGCGGTCCATGCCGATCAGCACGAAGGCGGTGAGGCTCAGGCCGAGCTTCTTGCTGTCCAGCAGGGCGACCTGGCGGACGATGTAGCCGTCGTCTTCGAGCTGCTTGACCCGCCGCGAGCAGGGCGAGGGCGACAGGCCGATACGTTCGGCCAGTTCCTGGTTGGAGATGCGCGCATCGCGTTGCAGTTCGGCAAGAATTCGCAGGTCGTAGCGGTCCAGCTTGTCCATGGATGCCTCATTTTTCTATTGAATTGCGCTTGTGGCGTAATTTTTAGGTATTTGTTGCTCAGGTGATACCTGTATGAGCAATCTTAGCAATCATTTCCTCGCTCTGTCGCCGTACTATTTCTCCCAGATTCACAGCCCGGACATCACGTCCCCCTGCGATCCGCCCAATCAGGCGCTTCGCGGCCCGCCGACCCAACAGGATCGCGCCGGCCACCGGGCTACGCACTGCCCAGAAGGCGGAGCGAGGTGAGCCGGCGCCAACAGCGACGAGCAGGACGAGATTCCACAAAGGGAGGCTGACGAGCCTCCCTTTTTTCTTGCCCGCGATTTGCCCCTCCATCTTTACCCTGACTTTACCCAGCGCCCTGCAATGGCGGCTTTGCGCCGTGGTCTATGGCAATGTCGCATCACTGTTTTCGGCCGTCGCCGAAGTGAGGAATCCATGAAGTCGGGCATCGGGCGGTTCGCCTCGTTCGCTGTGCTTTCTCTGGCCGTCGCGGTCCAGGCGGTGGCGGCCGAGGGGCCCGATACGCAGGGACGCCCGCAGGGCAATAACGGCGGCCAATGGCAGGGGCGGCCTCAGGGCAACAACGGCCAGGAGCATGGGCGCCCGCAAGGCAACCCAGGCGGCCAATGGCAGGGGCATCCGCAAGGAAACAACGGTGGTCAGTGGCAGGGGCGTCCACAGGGCAATAATGGAGGTCAGGAGCACAGTCGTCCGCAGGGCAACCCCGGCGGCCAATGGCAGGGGCATCCGCAGGGCAACAATGGTGGCCAGTGGCAGGGTCGTCCGCAGGGTAACAATGGTGGCCAGTGGCAGGGTCGTCCGCAGGGCAACAATGGCGGTCAATGGCAGGGTCGTCCGCAGGGCAACAATGGCGGGCAATGGCAGGGTCGTCCGCAGGGCAACAATGGCAGTCAGTGGCAAGGTCGTCCGCAAGGCAACGACCACGGCAGCGCCGGTTGGCAGGGCGGCAATCGTCCGCCATCGGCAGGCTGGCAGGGCCGCCCGCCGCCTTCCCGCGGCAACTGGGGCCCACATCCGTCCTACTGGCGGCCGGGTTACGTGGTCAACGCCATGCCAAGCGGGCACTACCGCGTGCCCTATCGCGGCGGTGATTACTATTTCAACGATGGCTACTGGTATCGCCCTTACGGCTCGCGCTATGTGGTGGTGACGCCGCCTTACGGCGTGCGTGTGCGCTACCTGCCGTCCTACGCCGAGCAGGTGTGGATCGGCAGCATCGGCTACTTCCTCGCGGCCGGCACCTATTACCTGTGGCAGGCCGGTTCGCAGGATTACGAAGTGGTGGCCCCGCCACAGCAGCAGGTCGCCAGCGTGGCGCAGTCGGCTTACGACGTGATGGCTTACCCGATGTACAACCAGGGCCCGGACCAGCAGTCCCGCGACCGCTACGAATGCCACCGCTGGGCCGCTGACCAGAGCGGTTTCGACCCGGCCCTGGCGAGCTATGCGCCGCCGGCCTACGTCGCCGACAACTACCGCCGCGCCCTGGGCGCCTGCCTGAGCGGACGCGGCTACAGCGTCAACTGAGGCTCACTAACTGATGGTCTCTTTGCCCACCACTTCCTGCGGATCGGCGTGCACCAGCACCTCGGCCCGCGGGAACTCCTTGTGGATCGCCAGCACCGCCTCGTCGCACAGGTAATGCGCCTTCGACAGTGACAACTCGCCGGGCAACTCCAGGTGCAGCTGGACGAACCAGTGGGTGCCGGAAATCCGTGTGCGCAGATCATGAGCGCCAAGCACGCCGGGCACTTCACGCACCAGCTCGAGCATGCGCGTGCTGACATCCGGCGGCAGTTCCTCGTCCATCAGTACGGCGACCGATTCGCGGGCGATCTGGAACGAACTCCAGAGGATATACAGCGCGATGCCCAGGCCGAAGATGGCGTCCATCTGCTGCCAGCCGAACTGTGCCAGCAGCAGCGCCACCAGGATGCTGCTGTTGAGCAGCAGGTCGGAGCGGTAGTGCAGGGAGTCGGCGCGGATGGCGTTGGAGCCGGTGATCTTCACCACGTAGCCCTGCACCGTCAGCAGGCCGGCAGTGAGCACCAGTGACAGGATCATCACCGCGATACCCCAGCCGACGGCTTCCACCGGCTCCGGGTGTTGCAGTCGGTCGATGGCCTGGGCGCCGACCAGCACGGCGCTGACCGCAATGAACAGCGCCTGGGCCAGGCCAGACAGCGATTCCGCCTTGCCGTGGCCGTAGCGGTGGTCGTCGTCCGCCGGGCGGATGGCGTAATGCACCGCCAGCAGGTTGAGGAAGGAGGCGGCCCCGTCGAGCAGCGAGTCGGTGAGGCCGGCCAGCAGGCTGACCGAACCACTGAGCCACCAGGCGATGGACTTGGCCACCACCAGGGTGATGGCCACGCCGAGCGACGCGAAGGTCGCCAGCCGCATCAGGTGGGCGTGGCTGGCGTGCTTGAGCATCAGGTGTCCAGGCGGTTGGGCAGGAAGTAGATGTAGTCCAGCAGCGGCGCCTTGTGGCCCAGCGCGGTGAGCGCGGCGCTCATCTGCCCGCGGTGGTGGGTGCCGTGGTTGACCAGGTGCTGGACGATGTTCGCCAGGCTCTGGCGGTGTTCCTGCCCGGCCATGTTGCGGTAGTCCAGTTGGGTGCCGAGGGTGGCGTCGGTCTGCTTGCTCAGCCACAGACGCCAGGCGCTGACACCGTCATTGAGGAAGTCGGCGAGGCCGGCGCGGTCGGGCGCGGCCTCGGCGTCGAGCCGTTCGAACTGCCAGGGCTCCCGCTGCACGCGGGCGAACCAGATGCGATCGACCACCGCGAGGTGGTTGAGGGTGCCATGCAGGCTGCCGAAGAACAGCCCGCGCGGTGCGCGGTAGGCCTCTTCATCCAGCGGCGCGACGGCCTCCAGGATGCGTTCGTAGGCCCACTGGTGGTACGCCAGGAGTTGCTGCAGGTGTGAAGCGAGGGCGCCGTGCATATCAGGCCTCCGGGCGCAGGCCCAGGCTGGCGAGTTGTTGGAGGTTGCCGCTGCGCTGGAGCAGACGCGGATCGTCCAGGGGCAGGCTGCGACCGGTTTCACGCTCGAGGATCGCCTTGAGTTTAGCCTTGTCCACGGTGCCGTCTTCGCTCACGGCATCCTTGAGCTTTTCCGGTGCGACCGAGTACTTCTCGTCGGGCAGGTAGATCGCGCCGGTGGCGAAGTCTACGCCGAAGGCAATCAGGCCCGGGATGACGTAGAACAACAGACCGACGGCGTCCAGGGCAGCGACTGCCGGGTCGATGCGGCCGTCGATCTGGCCGCGTCGATCGGGGTAGAACAGGGTGCCGCAAGCGGTCAGCTGGCTGAACAGGGCGGCACTCAGAACGGCACAGGAGACTCGGGTGGCAAGACGCATGGAAAAACCTCCGGGAGGATGATGCGGACAACTATAACAACGAGTTCTGAACGGCTGCTGGCAGTTTCGCACTAGCCAGCGTTTTCGTTGCTGCTATGACTGCTGACTTGGCATCGCGGTTCGCCCGCTATAATCGCGCGCCCCGCGCTATGGCCGGGTGACTGCCTTATGACATTCGAGTTCCAGGAGCCGGCATGCACGCCCTTCCCATCGATAGCGTCCTTCCCGCCCTGCGCCAGGCCCTGGCCGAGCGCCACGAGATGGTGCTGGAAGCGCCGCCCGGCGCCGGCAAGACCACCCGCGTGCCGCTGGCGCTGCTGGCTGAGGCGTGGCTGGCCGGGCAGTCGATCCTGATGCTGGAGCCGCGCCGCCTTGCCGCCCGTGCTGCCGCCGAGAGGCTGGCCAGCGAGTTGGGTGAAAAGGTCGGTGAGACCGTCGGCTACCGCATTCGCCTGGACAGCAAGGTCGGCCCGAAGACGCGCATCGAAGTGGTCACCGAAGGCATTCTCGCTCGCCGCCTGCAGGATGACCCGGCGCTGGAAGGCGTAGGGCTGGTGATCTTCGACGAGTTCCACGAAAGATCGTTGGACGCCGACCTCGCCCTGGCGCTGACCCTCAATGGCCGCGCTCTGCTGCGCGACGAGCCGCCGCTCAAAGTGCTGGTGATGTCCGCAACGCTGGAAGGCGAGCGCCTGTCCGCGCTGCTGGGCGACGCGCCGGTAGTGCGCAGCGAGGGCCGTATGTTCCCGGTGGATATCCGCTGGGGCCGCCCGTGGCAGGCCGGCGAGTTCATCGAACCGCGTGTGGTGCAGACGGTGCAGCAGGCGTTGGCCGACGAGCCCGGTAGCCTGCTGGTGTTCCTGCCCGGTCAGGCGGAGATTCGCCGGGTCGCCGAACAGTTGGGCGAGGCATTGGCCGGTCGTCCCGAGATTCTCATCTGCCCGCTGCACGGCGAACTCGACCTCGACGCCCAGCGCGCCGCCATCGAGCCCGCGCCGTCGGGCAAGCGCAAGGTGGTGCTGGCGACCAACATCGCCGAGACCAGCCTGACCATCGACGGCGTGCGCGTCGTGGTGGACGCCGGGCTGGCGCGGGTGCCGCGCTTCGATCCGGGCAGCGGCATGACCCGCCTGGACACCCAGCGCATCTCCCGCGCCTCCGCCACCCAGCGCGCCGGCCGTGCCGGGCGACTGGAGCCGGGCGCCTGCTATCGGCTGTGGTCCGAAGCGCAGCACGAGCAACTGCCGGCCTATGGCGCGGCGGAAATCCTCCAGGCCGACCTCGCCGGTCTCGCCCTGCAACTGGCGCGCTGGGGCGTCGCCCCGCAGGAGCTGGCCTGGCTCGACCTGCCGCCCGCCGCCGCTTATGCCCAGGCCCAGGACCTGCTGGAGCGCCTCGGCGCGCTCGCTTCCCGCGCTGGCGGCGGCAGCCTGACGGCCCACGGCCAGGCCATGGCCGAAGTGCCGGCGCACCCGCGCATCGCCCATCTGCTGCTGCGCGGCCACGCGCTGGGGCTGGGGCAACTGGCCTGTGATCTGGCCGCCTTGCTCGGTGAGCGCGACATCCTGCGCGGCAACGATGCCGATCTGCATCACCGCATTGCCTTGCTGGGCGGCGAGCAGAGCGGCGCGCGTGCCAGCCGTGGCGCGGTGCAGCGCGTTCGCCAACTGGCGCGGCAGTTCAAGGGCTACCTGCGCGGCCCGGCCCGCGAGCCGGTGGCCGACCCCGATCATCCGCGTTGGCTGGGCGGCCTGCTGGCCTTTGCCTACCCGGACCGCATTGCCCGTCAGCGCCGTGCGGGCGGTGGCGAGTACCGCCTGGCCAACGGCCGCGCTGCGCTGTTCGGTGAGCCGGATGCGCTGATGAAGGAAGCCTGGCTGGTGATCGCCGACCTCGGCAGTCGCCAGGGCCAGCGCGAAGAACGCATCTACCTGGCGGCGGCGCTGGAGCCGGCGTTGTTCGAGACGATCCTCGCCGAGCAGGTCAGCGTCCACGACGAACTGGAGTGGGACGAGCGCGAAGGCGTGCTGCGCGCCGAGCGCCAGCGCAAGGTCGGCGAGCTGGTGCTGTCCACCGAGGCGCTGCCCAACCTCGATGCCGAGGCCCGCAGCCGCGCGCTGCTCGGGCTGGTGCGGCGCAAGGGCCTGGAGCTGCTGCCGTGGACGCCGGAGCTGCGCCAGTGGCAGGCGCGTATCGCCTTGCTGCGCCGGCTCGATCTGGAGGGCAAGGGCGACAGCGAGTGGCCGGACGTCAGTGACGCCGCACTGCTGGCTTCGCTGGAGAACTGGTTGCTGCCGTACCTGGGCAAGGTCTCGCGGCTGTCGCACTTCGCCAACCTGGAGCTGAGCGGGATTCTCCACGCGCTGCTGCCCTGGCCGTTGCCGCAAAGGCTGGACGAGCTGGCGCCGCGCGCGCTGCAGGTGCCGTCCGGGTCGAGCATCCGTCTGGACTACAGCGAGTTTCCGCCAGTACTCGCCGTTCGCCTGCAGGAGCTGTTCGGCCTGGCCGATACGCCGTGCATTGCCGGTGGGCGGGTGGCGGTGAAGCTGCACCTGCTGTCGCCGGCACAGCGCCCGGTGCAGGTGACGCAGGACCTGGCCAATTTCTGGCGCAGCACCTATGCGGAAGTGAAGAAGGACCTGAAGGGGCGCTACCCCAAGCATTACTGGCCGGATGATCCCTTGATCGCCGA
Source organism: Pseudomonas sp. (assembly GCF_002796985.1). GTDB lineage: Bacteria > Pseudomonadota > Gammaproteobacteria > Pseudomonadales > Pseudomonadaceae > Pseudomonas. Next base: position 150,422 of record NZ_PEKX01000008.1, read on the forward strand.
GCCGACGGCGCGGGCCAAGCCGCGTAAAACCTGATCGCGGTGCACCGCTTTTCGTAGGAGCGAGCTTGCTCGCGAATCCTCCGAGCGTCGGAGCGTGTCGGGGTTCGCGAGCAAGCTCGCTCCTACAGGGGCTTTGCGGCTCCGGTCGTCTCGATCAGGGCAGCTTCATCTCGTAACCCGCCGCCTGCAGCGCGTCGTAGGCGTGGTCCAGCTGCGCGCGCAGGCCTTCGGCGTCGGGCGTTTGGCGGGAGACGATGAGTTTGGTCGGCACGCTGTACAGCTTGTCGAAGGCCAGCGGCGCCATGTTCAGCTCCCGGCGTGCCTGCTCCACTGGGGTCTGGTAGTCGATGAGGTAGTCGCCACGGCCCCGTTCGAGCATCTGCAAGGCGGCGGTGTGGGTGCTGGTGCGGTGTACCTCCAGCTTCAGCGCCGGGTCGGCCAGCATCTCGCTGATCGGCCGCCAGTAGCTGTAGCCGCTGATCAGGATCACCCGGCTGCCGGTCAGCCCGTTGGGTATCTGCGGCGACGGCTGCGAAGCCGGGCGGTACAGGTTCAACTCGACGTGGCCGAGGATGCGCTCGCACTCCAGTGTGCTGTCGACCAGTTCCGCCTTGCCGGGCGCGCCGGCCCAGAGTTGCACGCTGCCGTCCTGCAGGCCGAGGTACAGGCGTGCACTGGGCAAGGGGCGAAAATCGGCACGGTAGCCGGCCTTGAGCAGGATGCGCCGGACCATCTCGGCGCCGCTGCCGCGCGTGGTGCCGTCGGGGGCGGTGTAGGTGTAGGGCGGGAATTCGTAGTAGCCCACGCTCAGCGCCGGCAGCGGGTGCGGCAAGCGGTCGGCCAGTGTGGGCCGGTCGACGGCGAAGGCATTGAGGCAGAGCAGGGCGATGAGCAGCCCGGCGAGGCGGGGAAAATACATGGATACCCCAGGTGCTTGGTTATTGTTGTTAGTGCCGGTCGAGCATGGGGCCGCCGCGCCGCGCTTGTCCAGCCTGCGCCGCAGCGCTCAGTGGGGCAGCAGGAAACGCGCGGAAAGCGGCAGGTGGTTGGAAATACGCAGGGTGTCGTGGCTGCGCACGCCGGCTTCGAGGCGGTTCAGGCTAGGGCTGTGGAACAGGTAGTCGAGGGTACGGTCGGGCTTGTGCACGCGCGGGTCGTTGGGGAAGTGGGTGTACCAGTTCGCCTGCTCGGTACCGCTGGATTCCTCCACCGCCGGGACCACCGGGAAGCGCGCCGCCAGCAGGTTCAGTTCGCTGTTGGCGCGGTAGGGCGCGCGTAGGACCTCCGGCAGATAAGGGTACTGGCCCAGCGGCAGCAGGCCGAGGTCGCCGCCCAGCAACCAGGACCGGCCGGCGGCCTGCAGGCTGTTCAGGTGGGCCTCGACGGCTTCGACCTGACGCTGCGGTGTGTCGTCGCCATTGGGGCGGTCCAGGCGCGTGTTGATCACGCTGAGCTGGCCGCCGCCGCGGATCGGCAGGTCGCTTTGCAGCAGCGCCGGCTGCGGGGCGAACAGGTGCAGCAGCGGGATAAACGAGCGCTGCGGCAGGGCGATACGCTCGCCGCGGGAAATCTGGAAGCGGCTGAAGGTCACCAGTTTGCGCCCGGCGCTGCCGAACACATGGGGGTTGGGGTCGAAGCGGGCCTTCCAGTCGAAGGCGGCGGTGGAGCAGGGGTAGAGGTCGGTCAGGCGGTCGCCGATCAAGGCCTGCTGGTCCTGCTTGCCGGTGGCGGCGGCGCCGTCGTCCACTTCCTGCAACAGGACGATGTCCGGGGCCTCGTCGCGGATCACCCGCACCACTTCGTCGAGGCTGTAGGCGATGTCTTCGGGGCTGGGGCTGTCGTCGGGGCCGGTGGTGTCGGGCAGGTCGTCCCAGAAGATATAGCGCTTGCCGGCCAGGTACTGGACGTTCCAGGTCATCACCTTCAGCGCCTGGCCCGGCTGCAGTTGCGGCGCGGGTGCGCGGCACTGCGCAGCGACGCTTTCGCGCCCGGCGGGGTGCCAGGCCAGCAGCCAGGCGGCGGTGATGGCGAGCAGCAGGGCGATGAACAGCAGGAACAGGGCGCGACGGCGAAGCGAGAGGCTCATGGGTAACCAGGGGCTATGCTTGTTTGGGCCAGAGGATAGTGGCTGTGACTTTGTATTTCACCTCTGTGTTCCTGATGGGAATTATCCTGAAATCTTGTGAGATGTCGTTCGCAAGACGCCGCCCTCGCACTTTGCGTGCTTCGGGAGACTGCCATGTCGCGCAAATTCTTCTCGCACTCGGTCTACCGGCATAAGGTGGTGCTGGTCAGCGGCGGCTGCTCCGGCATCGGTCGCGCCCTGGTGCTGCGCTTCGCCCAGGCGGGGGCGCATCCGGTGATCCTCGACCTCGACCAGGCGGCGCTGGACAGTCTGGTGCAGCACCTGCGCGAACATCTCAACGTCGAAGCCCTTGGCCTGCGCTGCGACATCGCCGATACCGACGCCGTACAGCGCGCGGTGGCGCTGGCGATCGAACGCTTCGGCGGCATCGATGTGCTGGTGAACAACGCCGGCATCACCCACCGCAGCCTGTTCATCGAGACGGAGCTGGCGGTGTTCCGGCGGGTGATGGCGGTGAATTTCTATGGCGCGCTGCACTGTACCCAGGCGGCGCTGCCCAGCCTGCTGGCGCGGCATGGGCAGATCGTCGTGCTCAGCTCGCTGACCGGCTTCGCTCCGCTGCTCTATCGCAGCGCCTACAACGCCAGCAAGCATGCGCTGCACGGGCTGTTCGACACGCTGCGCATGGAGCTGGACGGCACCGGCGTGGCGATCACCCTGGCCTGCCCGGGCTTCACCGCCACCGACCTGCGCAAGAACGCCCTGGTGGGCGACGGCTCGATGATCCGCCAGCCGGCGCTGGTGCTCGGCGCGGAAGTCGCTTCGCCGCGCGATGTGGCCGAGGCGATCTACCAGGGCGCGCTGCGCCGCCGGCGCTTGCTGGTTCTGTCCAACGTCAACTGGCGGGCGCGGCTACTGGCGCGCTTCTTCCCACGGCTGTTCGAGAAGCTGCTGGTGCCGAAGATGTCGGGGCTCAAGCCGGAGCATTAGCTCTTTGTAGGAGCGAGCTTGCTCGCGAACACCGGCAGGCTCCGAGCCTTGGGCGGTTCGCGAGCAAGCTCGCTCCTACAGGGAAAGCACCGTCGCGGTCCTTCAGAAGAGTAGGGCGGTTCAGTGTGAGTGGCTGTCGAAACCGCCATCCGCCATCGCCATGTCCCAGAACGATGCCTCGATCTTGTGCCCGTCCAGGTCGCGGACGAAGCAGCCGTAGTAAGGGTCGCCATACAGCGGGCGCGGGCCGGGTGCGCCGTCGTCGCGGGCGCCCGCCGCGATCGCGGCGCGGTAGAAGGCGTCCACTTCCTCGCGGGAATTGGCCATGAAGCCGAAGTGCGTGCCGTTGCCGACGCTGGCCGGGCTGCCATCAATGGGCGTCTGCAGCCAGAACTCGGGGAACACGCGACCGTAGGCCACGGCGCCGGGGTGTTCCATGATCGGCTGGCAGCCCAGCGTCGGCAGCACGGCGTCATAGAAGGCCTTGGCGCGCGGGTAGTCGTTGGTGCCGATGGAAATGTGCGAAAGGCAGCTGGGCGGGAAGTCGCTCACGGCGAGTCTCCTTACTCCGGATTTTCGGGGGGTGGGAAGGAGACTCCAGCGTAGAACCCCGGCGCGCGATGTGCCGGGGGATTTGTTGCGACTTGCTGCCGCTCAGCCTTCGCGGCCGAGCAGGATGAAGATGCGGTAGGCGGCCACCGTCAGCAGCAGCTGGAAGAACCCGCTCAGGGAGTGCAGGGCGATGCTGAGGACCGGCGCCTCCTGGCCGGCCTCGGTGATCCAGCCCTCGGCGATCCACACCGGCGCGAGGATCGCCAGCGAGGTCATCAGCAGCAGGAAGAAATGCCCGGTGGTGAGGCTGAAGCTTTCACGCATCGCGTCGATCGGCGCGCGGCCGCGCTGCACCAGAAGGAACTCGGCGAAGGCCAGCTTGATCATTACGAAAATGCCCGGCAGCACCATCAGGTACAGGCCGATCACGATCAGCAGCGAGCTGATCGCCGAGAGCAGTGCGAAGGCCGGCCACAGGCGTAGCGCCGCGCTCCACAGTTCACGCACGCCGCGCTCCACCCCTTCCCCGACATCGATCATGTAGAGAATCAGGCTGGCGGTGTAGATCGGGTAGAACACCAGGCCGGCGGCCATGCCCCAGGGGGCGAAGTTCTGCGAGCCGGCGGCGACGTTGATCTGCTGCTGGACCAGCGTCTCGATGACGATCCAGGGCAGGCACAGCGGCACCAGGGTGCCCAGATGACGGGAGAAGAAGAACCAGGTGTCGCGGAGGATGGAAAGGGGATTCATCAGTAACCCGATACTGTGCGAGGGCTTCGACTCTAACTTAAGCAAACCCTCAGCTGAAGACGCCAGAATTCTGTGAGCGGAACTTGTTTTTTTGCGAGCCAATCCAATGTTGGAAAGGCATTGTTCTGCCGAACCACCCGCTCACTCGAGGCCTGTCATGAATTCCGAAGAGCAATCCCTGATCGATGGTCTGTTCACCCGTCTGCGTGACGCCGAGGCGCAGACCGCGCCGCGTGACGCTGACGCCGAGGCACAGATCAACAAGCATCTGGTGCAGCAGCCGGCCGCGCCGTACTACATGGCCCAGGCGATGCTGATCCAGGAAGCGGCGATCAAGCGCCTGGACCAGCGCGTCAAGGAACTGGAGGCCCAACAGGCCAGGGCCCAGGAACAGCGTCCGAGCAGCGGCGGCTTCCTCGCCGGGCTGTTTGGCGGCGGCCAGAGCCAGGAGCAACGCCCCGCCCAAGCGCAGCAGCGACCGGACGGCTGGGGACAGACGCGCTTCTCGCAACCAGGCGTGAGCAGTTCGGCTTCCGCCAGCAACCCGAATGATTGGCGCCCAGCGCCGGCGGCGGCACAGGCTGCGCCCCAGGGCGGCGGCTTCATGCGTGGTGCCCTGCAGACCGCTGCGGGCGTAGCCGGCGGCATGATGGTGGCGAACGCGCTGACCAGCCTGTTCCACGGCAGCCAGCCGCAGGAAATCGTCGAAGTGATCCAGGAACAACCGGTGCAGCCGGAGCCCTCGAATTTCGATGATTCCCCGGCAAGTGACACCCTGCAGGACGGCGACCGCTACGCCGACAACGGCGGCAGCTATGACGACAGCGGCAGCTTTGGCGACGACTCCAGCTTCTTCGGCGATGACGACGGCGACCTGTTCAGCTGACCGGCTCCGGAACCCGTCCCGCCCACCGGGACTGGCGGGGGCCGCGCACTGTGCCGATAATGCGCCCCCGCTGCTTTTGTTCCGGAGTCATCGTTGAAGACCATCGCCCTGTTCGCCGACGTGCAGAACCTCTACTACACCGTGCGTCAGGCCTACGGCTGCCACTTCAACTACGCCGCCCTGTGGGCCGAGCTGAGTGCCCGGGGCAACATCGTCCAGGCCTACGCCTACGCCATCGACCGCGGCGATGCGAAGCAACAGCAATTCCAGCAGATCCTGCGCAAGCTCGGCTTCACCGTGAAGCTCAAGCCCTACATCCAGCGCGCCGACGGCTCGGCCAAGGGTGACTGGGACGTAGGCATCACCATCGACATCCTCGACGCCGCGCCGCAAGTGGACGAGATCGTGCTGGCCTCCGGCGACGGCGATTTCGACCTGCTGCTCGAGCGCGTGCGTGCCGGCGGTAGCGATGCCACCGCCTACGGCGTACCAGGCCTCACCGCCCAGGCGCTGATCCGTGCGGCCAGCCACTACGTGCCCATCGAAGGCGCACTGCTGCTGCGATCCTGACCCCGGCGGCTACAATGCCGCTCATTCCGATTTGTTTCTGCGAGCGCTTCATGACCTTCGCCTCCCTTGGCCTGATCGACCCTCTCCTGCGCGCCCTCGACGGGCTCGGCTACCAGCACCCGACGGCGGTGCAGGCCCAGGCCATCCCGGCTGTGCTCAAGGGCCGCGACCTGCTGGCCGCTGCCCAGACCGGCACCGGCAAGACCGCCGGCTTCGCCCTGCCGCTGCTGCAGAAACTGCTGCACGAAGGCCCGCAGGTGGCCGCCAACTCGATCCGCGCGCTGGTGCTGGTGCCGACCCGCGAGCTGGCCGAGCAGGTGCACGAAAGCTTCCGCGTCTACGGCCAGCATGTGCCGCTGCGTACAGCCGTGGCTTACGGCGGGGTCAGCATCAACCCGCAGATGATGAAGCTGCGCAAGGGTGTCGACGTGCTGGTGGCCACACCCGGCCGCCTGCTCGACCTCTATCGACAGAACGCGCTGAAGTTCAACCAGTTGCAGGTGCTGGTGCTGGATGAGGCCGACCGCATGCTCGACCTGGGCTTTTCCCGCGAGCTGGACGAAGTCTTCGCCGCGCTGCCCAGGCGCCGACAGACCCTGCTGTTCTCCGCGACCTTCTCCGACGCCATCCGCCAGATGGCCCGCACCCTGCTGCGCGATCCGCTGACCATCGACGTGGCGCCGCGCAACACGGCGGCCAAGACCGTCAAGCAGCACCTGGTCACCGTGGACAAGAAGCGCAAGGCCGAGCTGTTCCTGCACCTGATGCGCGAGCAGGGCTGGCGTCAGGCGCTGGTATTCGCCAAGACCCGCAAGGGCGTCGACGAACTGGTCGGCGTGCTGCACAAGGAAGGCATCGCCGCCGACTCGATCCACGGCGACAAGCCGCAACCCACGCGCCTGCGTGCCCTGGCGCGGTTCAAGGCTGGCGAGGTGAACTTCCTCATCGCCACCGACGTTGCCGCCCGCGGCCTGGACATCGAAGAGATGCCGCTGGTGATCAACTTCGACCTGCCCATCGTTCCCGAGGATTACGTGCACCGCATCGGCCGTACCGGCCGCGCGGGCGCCAGCGGCCAGGCGATCTCGCTGGTCTGCGCCGACGAAGTGCAGCAACTGGCGGCCATCGAGACGCTGATCGGCCAGACCCTGCCGCGCCACGAGGAAGACGGCTTCGAGGCGGAACACCGCGTGCCGGTGACCTCGGCGGGCGGCCAGGTGCTGAAGAAGCCGAAGAAGCCCAAGCAACCCAAAGTGCCGGAAGGCAAGCCGGGCAAGGTGCACCTCGGCTCGCTGCTGGACGACAAACCGCAGGTCAAGGCAGTGCGCAAGGCGCCGGGTTTCGGTCTCGGCGGTAAACCCGCCGGCGGCAAGCCCGCTGCTGGCAAACCTTCTTCCGAAAAATCTTCTTCCGGCAAATCGTCTGCTGGAAAGCCGGGCGGCAAGGGCGCTCGTCGCCCCTGAGCCGACAAGGCGCGCGCCTGCTTCATTGCGGTGCGCGCCGGAGGCTGGATCAGCCGCTGTCTTCAGGCGTGGCGGGGCTTTGCGGGGTGTGGCGCAAAAGCTGCATTTCCGTGTGGAATCCCGAACGCCTATAGTGTGCCCATCGCGCACACAACAAGAACGACAGCCCATGCGCCACAAGGAACTCAAAGCCTGGACCGGCGGAGTCGCCCATCTGCTCCCGCTGGCCGCCGGTCGTCCGCGCCTGCTCGGCCTCAGCCAGTGGCTGCAGCAGGTCTGCGCGGTGGATAACTTCGTGCTCTTCGTCTACGAAGGCAACCACCGGCCGCTGGACCTGTTCGACACCTTCCCGGCCGATGTCCGCCACGTGTATGTGGAGGACTACCAGGTCGGCCCCTACCTGCTCGATCCCTTCTACCTCGCCTGTACCCGCCAGCAGGCAGCGGGACTGTGGCGCCTGCGGCAGTTCGCGCCGGACCACTTCTACCTGGGCGAGTACTACCAGACCTACTACCAGCAGACCGGCCTGACCGAGGAGATCGCCTTCTTCATCGACCTCGCCGACGGTGCCACCGCCGTGCTCTCGCTGATGCGCAAGACCTCCAGCCCCGCCTACAGCCGCGACGAGATGCAACTGCTGGAGTGCGCGCGGCCGGTGGTCGAGCAGGTAGTGCGCGAGGCCTGGGAGTTGCGTCGCGCGCAACCGCGCCCGGTGCAGGACCTGGACTACCAGATCCGCGAGGCCTTCGACCAGTTCGGTGCCCAACTGCTGACCGCCCGCGAGCAGGAGATCGTCCAGTTGCTGCTGCGCGGCCACTCCAGCGCCTCGGTGGCCGAGCAGCTGGATATCAGCCCCGGCACGGTGAAGATCCACCGCAAGAACATCTACGCCAAGCTCGGCATCGGCAGCCAATCGGAGCTGCTCGGGCTGTTCATCCGCGAGCTGTCGGGGCGGGACGTAGCGGGCGGGATGCGCGCGGTGAGTTGAGCGGTCGCCTGACGCTATTTCGTGCCACGCCTTTCCCCTCACCCCAACCCTCTCCGAGAGGGAGAGGGGGCCGCCCGTGCGGGCTGACACCATGGCCTCAGCTTGTGCCGAACGGTCCCCTCTCCCGCTCGCGGGAGAGGGTTAGGGTGAGGGGCCTTTGATCCCGCTGGAGTAAAGCCTGGCCGCGACTGGCCCGGCGGCCAGCGTCATACCCGGAAAGCCCGCACCGCGGTGTGCAATGCCCCGCCAAGCTCCTGCAGTTGCTCGCCCTGGCTGCGGCCCTGGCCGATCAGGCGCAGGTTCTGGTTGCCCAGTTCGTGGATACGTTCGCTGTGGGAGCGAATCTCGCTGACCGCGCCGCTCTGCTGGGCGGAGCTCTCGGCGATACGCTCGGCCATGCTGGCGATGGTGCGGATGGCACCGACCACCTCGTCCAGCGCGCCCTCGGCGGCGCCGGCCTGATTGGCGGTGACTTCCGCGTGCTCGACCTGGCTGCGCATCGCCTCCACCGACTGCCGCGCGGCCTGTTGCAGGCGTGCGGTGAGCTGCTGGATCTCCTCGGTGGCACCTGCGGTGCGCAGGGCCAGCGAACGGACCTCCTCGGCCACCACGGCAAAACCACGGCCCTGCTCGCCGGCGCGTGCGGCCTCGATGGCGGCGTTCAGCGCCAGCAGGTTGGTCTGGTCGGCGATGGAGCGAATCACCCCCAGCACATTGCCGATGGTGGCTGACTCTTCGGCGAGATTCTCGATGGCCTGGGCGTTGTTCTGCACTTCGTCGACCAGGGCGCGCATGCCGCTCAAACTGTTGCCGATCACCTGCTGCCCTTGCTCGACAGCCGTGCCCGCAGCGTGGCTGGCCGAGGCGGCCTGGCTGGCGTCGCCGGCCACCTGCTGGATCGCTGCTTCCATGTTGCCCAGCGCATCGCGGATTTCCCCGGTGTCACTGGCCTGGCGCTCGGCGCCGGCATGCAGGCCACCGCTGAGTTCGGCCAGGGCGCGGCTGCTGCCGGCGACTTCTTCGGCGCGCTGGTGGATGGTGCCGACCAGAGTGCCGAGGAAGTCGCGCAGACGGTTCAGCGATTCCTGCAACTCCACCAGGTCGCGGGTGCGGGTGGCCAGGGCGATAGGCTGGTTGAAGTCTCCGCGCGCCCAGGTCGAGAGCGCCGGGACAAGCTGGCCGAGCACGCGCGCCAGGCGGCGTTGCAGGGTGTCGATGAGCAGCGCGGTGGCGAGGATCAGGGCGATCAGCGCGCCCTGGATGACGCGCACCTGCGCCTGGATCTTCGAGCGCTCTTCGCGCACCTGCGGTTCCAGGGTCGCCAGCGCCTGCTGCACGGCGCCCAGGCGTTGGGCGGTGGCGTTGGCCAGTTGCTGGCGCTGGGCGATCAGTTGGCGGGTGCGCTCAAGTTCGTCCGGATAGCGGCGCAGCACACCGGCGAGGTCGCGCTTCAAGGTGACGCCACGGTCCTCGCTCCGCGCTTGCGCGGCCGGCTGGGATTCCAGGCCCATCATCGCAGCGAAGTCGTCGGAGGCGGAGGCCTGTTGTTCCAGTACGCCGAGCAGGGGCAGGGCGTCGATGCGTTCGGCCAGTTGGCGCAGGGTTTCCAGCTCGCGCTGGATGTCCTCGGCCAGCGCCGGGTTGCCACTGTCCACCAGTTTGGCGCGGGCGTGGGCCAGGCGCGTCAGGTGCAGGCCAGCTTGCAGCAGCGGGGTGCGGTACTCGCTGGCGGCGGGGTTTTGGCTGGCGTCCGCATAGGCGCCGAGCTGATCCAATGCCGCCAGCAGATCACGCTCGGCTTGCAGCAGCAGGCCCTGCGGGTCGCCGGCCAGCTTGCCGGCGGCGAGCAGCTGGTTGGCGCTGAACTGGCGCAGCTCGTCGAGGCTCTGGCCGAGCAGTTGGCTGAGGCTGTCGGGCAGTTGCGGCAGCTCTGCGGCCAGTTCGTCCAACCCCTGCTGGGCGGCTTTCTGCTTGAGCGCGTCGCCGCTGGCGAGGTAGGCCTGGATGTTCTGCGCGACCTTGCGTTCGAAGCCCTGGGAGAGTTCCAGGTAGCGGTCCATCAAGGTGAACGGGCGCTCCAGCGCGCGTTGCGACCACCACAGGGTGGCGCCCAGCGCGAGGCACACGAGCAGGAGCAGGAAGGTATTGAGATTGGTGAGCAGCTTGAGGCGCATGGCAGGTCTCGACCGACAGCGATAAAACGGCGAGCCCTGACCCTATTGCAGTTTCGTTACTGGCTGATGACAAGGTGCCATCGCTCGGTCGAAAAATGACGCGGCAGAGCGCCGCGCCAGGACGACGCGGATGTTACTTGTAGACCTCGACGCGGTTGCGACCGCCGTGCTTGGCGGTGTACAGCGCCTCGTCGGCCTGCTTGGCGAGGGTCTTGATATCCATCTCCTCGCCCAGCTCGGCGATGCCGCAGCTGAAGGTGCAACTCAGGTCGTGGGGCTGCGCGGGGTAGTGGATCTCGGCGAAGCGCTGGCGAATTTCCTCCAGCACCTTGTGTGCCGAGGCGGCATCGGTGTCCGGCAGCACCACGGCGAATTCCTCGCCGCCGTAGCGACCGATGTGGTCGGTCTTGCGCAGGCGTTGCTTGAGGAACAGCGCCAGGCTCTTGATCACCCGGTCGCCCATGGGATGGCCGTAGGTGTCGTTGACCCGCTTGAAGTGGTCGATGTCGAGCATCGCGAAGGTCAGCGGGCGCTCTTCGCGGCGCGCGCGGAAGCGGGCGTCGTCGAGCAGTTGCAGGGTATGGGTGTGGTTGTACAGGCCGGTGAGGCTGTCGCGCACCATCCGCGCCTTCAGGCTGCGCGCGCGGGCGGCGCGGTTGCGCACGGTGGCGATCAGGTGGCGCGGCTTGATCGGCTTGGTGAGGAAGTCGTCGCCCCCTTCGCTCATGGCGTCGAGCTGCTTGTCCAGGTCGTCCTCGGCGGACAGGTAGATGATTGGCACGCTGACATAGCGCTCGTGCTGGCGGATCACCTTGGCCAGTTCGGTCCCCAGGCATTCGGGCATGTACATGTCGAGGATGATCAGGTCCGGCTGGAATTCGGCCAGCTCCGCCATCACCGAGAGCGGCGCGGTGAGCGCACGGGTGACGATGCCGGCGCTGTTGAGGACCATCTCGGTGTGCGCGGCCTGGGCGCGGGAGTCGTCGACGATCAGCACGCGGAACGGCTCGTAATGCGCCACGCGGGTCAGGGTCTCGATCTTTTCCAGCAGCCCGGAGGCATCCAGCGCGCCGCTGAAGAAGTCCTGGCCCCCGGCGCGGGCGGCGGCCAGGCGGGTGGGGGTGTCGGTTTCCTCATGGCTGAAGAACAGTACCGGCAGCTTCTGCTTGAGGCCCGCCTGGGCTTCGTCGGCCAGTGCCAGGCCCTGGCCATTGGCGAAGTCGATTTCCATGACGATGGCCGCCGGGTGGCGGTCGGCCATGGCGGCGCGGAAGGCGTTGGCGTGCTCGCAGGGCTGTGCGGCCATGCCGAAGAATTCCAGCTGCTGGGCCAGGCGCTCGGCGCGCTCCTGGTCCTGCAGGGCCAGGTACACGGGCTTGCGCAGCGGCGGCAGGTGGGTCTGCTCGAACTGGTCGCCATGCCGCAGGCCGGTGCGCGACAGGCGCTGCATCAGGCGGTTGAGCTCGGTGATCAGCTCACTGGAGAGACGCCCGCGATTGTCCTGCACGGCGTTCAGGCACTGCGCGATGGCCTTGGCCAGGTCGGCGTGCTCGGCCTGCTCGAAGCGTTCGGCATAGCGTTGCAGGCGCAGGCCGGCTTCAGCCAACTCGGCCATTCCCGCACTGGTCCATTCCGAGCGCGACAGGCGCTGCCAGACTTCCAGCAGGTGGCGGGCCTGGTGGATCACCCGCTGGGCGAAATGATGCTTGAGGCGGTCGAGGGATGGGTCGTCGAGCTCGGTCATCGCACGCTTCTTTAAGAGGGCCGTACCGGCGGCCTGCGGGGCGAAGTTGTTTCCGCCGTGATACACAGTGATGGCCCTATGCTACCAATCCTTGGTGGCAATAACAGTGCCTTCGGTCAAACATCGCAAGCTTTGTATTTCGCACCATTACCTAGCACCATGCGCAGGGTAGGCTGCGCTGATCCGCTGCTGTGCGGCATGCTTGCGCAGCGAGGCCTAAAATCCCGGCACCCTGGGGCCGGTTGCGGGTCCAAGCTATCTTCGAATTCGGGACGTTAAGGAACTTGCCATGTGGAACTGGAAGAAACGCGGCTCCGTGCGTGATCGCATGAATGACTCGGTGGACGACGCACGCGCCTACTTCGGCGGCCCCTGGCTGGGGCGTGCGCTGGGCGGCCTGCTGGGCGCCTACCTGCTGGTCTGCGGCGCGGTTGGCTGGTACTGGAGCCAGGAGCCGGACCTGTTCCCGGTGCAGCAGAATGCCCAGGCCGCCGCCGAGCGTGCCGGTCGGCAGATGGTGGTGGGCTACACCACGGTGGAAACGCTGAAGGAAGTGGTTGCCACGCTGCTCGACAAGCCGGGCGGCTACCTGTCCAACGACATCTTCCCGCCGGGCGTCTGGCTGGACAACATGCCCAGCTGGGAGTACGGCGCCCTGGTCCAGGTGCGCGATCTGTCCCGCGCGCTGCGCAAGGACTTCGCCCGCTCCCAGTCGCAGTCCACCGAGGACGCCGACCTGGCGCGCGCCGAGCCGCGCTTCAACTTCGACAACAAGAGCTGGGCGCTGCCGTCCTCCGAGTCGGAGTACGCCGAAGGCATCAAGTCGCTGGATCGCTACCTCGGCCGTCTCTCCGCCGACCCTGCCGGCGCGCAGTTCTATGCCCGCGCCGACAGCCTGAACAACTGGCTGGGTGACGTTTCCACCCGCCTGGGCTCGCTGTCCCAGCGCCTCTCGGCCAGCGTCGGCCGGGTCAAGCTGAACACCAACATCACGCCGATGCAGCCGGTCACTCCGGGCCAGGCGCCGGACGTCGAGGAAGTGATCCAGGAAACCCCCTGGATGCAGATCGACAACGTGTTCTACGAAGCCCGTGGCCAGGCCTGGGCGCTGTCGCACATCCTGCGTGCCATCGAGGTGGACTTCGCCGACGTGCTGGCGAAGAAGAACGCCACTGTCAGCGTGCGCCAGATCATCCGCGAGCTGGAGGCCGCCGAGGCGCCGCTGTGGAGCCCGATGGTCCTCAACGGTAGCGGCTTCGGCGTGCTGGCCAACCACTCGCTGGTGATGGCCAACTACATCTCCCGTGCCAACGCCGCGATCATCGATCTGCGTCAGTTGCTGGCCCAGGGCTGATCCATGGTCGACATCAGCGACAAGGAAGCCGCCCATCGGGCGGCTTCGGACGCCGAGCTGGTTGCCTGGGTGAACCGTGACGACCAGCTCAAGGGCAGCCTGCCGCGCGCCGAACTGCGCGAGCGCGGGCTGATCGGCCGGGGCACGTTCATCCTGTTGTTCAACTCTGCCGGTGAGCTGTGCGTGCACCGCCGTGCGCTGAGCAAGGCGATCTACCCCGGCTACTGGGACCCGGCCGCCGGCGGCATGGTGCAGGCCGACGAGAGCTACGCCGAGTCCGCTGCCCGCGAGCTGGAAGAGGAGCTGGGCATCGCTGGCGTGGAACTGCGCGAGCACGGCTGCTTCTTCTTCGACCAGCCGGACAACCGCCTCTGGTGCGCGGTGTTCTCCGCCGTCTCCGATGCACCTTTGCGCTTGCAGCCCGAGGAAGTGCTGGAGGCACGCTTCATCGACCCGCACCAGGTGCTGGCCGAGGCGAAGGCGGGCACGCCGTACTGCCCGGATTCGTTGTTGGCGTTGCGCAAGTATCTGGTGAGTTTCTAGGGGCTCGGAGCTGGCTTTGAGACATCGCGGACGGAGTCCGCTCCTACCCAAATGCTGACCCTGGCGTAGGAGCGGACTTGTCCGCGATCGCTCGATCCGACTTCCAGATGCCATTCAGAGAGCGCATGTCGCCAAACCGCCGATCAATGACGCATTTTCGCTCTTAGCATTTGCCTTCAATGCTGCTAAATTGCGCGACCTTTCCGGCAGGGTCCTCCACCGGGAATTGCGCAGCCCCTGCCTGAGTGGGGCGTCGCGGTCGGCACCCGCCGGCCATTCGTTGACCTGGCCCACAGAGGCCAATCCTGGGGAAACGCCCGGTGGTCAAGAAAGCATCCTCCCTGTCCGCCCTCGGCGGGCTCGTCTACTCCACTGATTCCGGCCGGCACTGCCCGGACTGCAATCAGCCCGTTGGCGCGTGCATCTGCAAGCAGGCCGAGATTCCGGCCGGCGATGGCATCGCTCGTGTGCGTCGTGAAACCAAGGGCCGCGGTGGCAAGACCGTGACCACGGTGACCGGCGTGCCGCTGGCAGCCGATGCGCTGAAAGACCTGGCGACCGCGCTGAAGAAGCGTTGTGGCACGGGTGGCGCGTTGAAGGACGGCATCATCGAGATCCAGGGCGACCACGTCGACCTGCTGCTCGAAGAGCTGACCAAGCGCGGCCTCAAGGCGAAGAAATCCGGCGGCTGAGCCGTCTCCCATTGCCTGTCTGAAGGGACAAGCGACTCTCCCCTGTCGAGAACGGGTTCCAGGCGATGCGCGTCGAGCGCATGGCCGGCAAGCCCTTTCCCTAGATGGGAGATTTATCGGCGCGCCCTGGGCGTGTCGTCGGATTTTCCTAAACTTACCGCCAACCCCGGCGGTCAACACGGCAACGTCACGAGGCCCGGCTAGGTTTACACCACCAGGCTTTGACGACTCACCCGCACGCCGGGCGGGCGCCTGCACACATTCGCGCAATTTGAGGAGACCACCCCGCATGGCCGCTAGACGGACCCGCAAAGACGACGGCAGCAACTGGACCGTGGCTGACAGCCGCAGCATCTACGGAATTCGCCACTGGGGTGCTGGCTACTACGCCATCAACGACGCCGGTAACGTGGAAGTTCGCCCGCAGGGCGCCGATGCCCAGCCGATCGATCTGCATGCGCTGGTCGAGCAGCTGCGCGAGGCGGGCCTGTCGCTGCCGTTGCTGGTACGTTTCCCGGACATCCTCCAGGACCGCGTGCGCAAGCTCACCGGTGCCTTCGATGCCAACATCGCACGCCTGGAGTACACCAGCCGCTACACCGCGCTGTACCCGATCAAGGTGAACCAGCAGGAAGCGGTGGTGGAAAGCATCATCGCCACGCAGAACGTTTCCATCGGCCTGGAAGCCGGTTCCAAGCCCGAGCTGATGGCCGTGCTGGCGCTGGCGCCCAAGGGTGGCACCATCGTCTGCAACGGCTACAAGGACCGCGAGTTCATCAAGCTGGCGCTGATGGGGCAGAAGCTCGGCCACAACGTGTTCATCGTGATCGAGAAGGAATCCGAGGTGCAGCTGGTGATCGAGGAGGCGGCCACCATCGGCGTGCTGCCCCAGGTCGGCCTGCGCGTGCGCCTGTCCTCGCTGGCGTCGTCGAAGTGGGCTGACACCGGTGGCGAGAAGGCCAAGTTCGGCCTGTCCGCCGCGCAGCTGCTGTCGGTGGTCGATCGCTTCCGCGCTGCGGGCCTGGACCAGGGCGTGCGCCTGCTGCACTTCCACATGGGGTCGCAGATCGCCAACCTGGCCGACTACCAGCACGGCTTCAAGGAAGCCATCCGCTACTACGGCGAACTGCGTGCCCTCGGCCTGCCGGTAGACCACGTGGACGTCGGCGGCGGCCTGGGTGTGGATTACGACGGCACCCACTCGCGCAACGCCAGCTCGATCAACTACGACATCGACGACTACGCCGGCGTGGTGGTCGGCATGCTCAAGGAGTTCTGCGACGCGCAGGGCCTGCCGCATCCGCACATCTTCTCCGAGAGCGGCCGCGCGCTGACCGCGCACCACGCGGTGCTGATCACCCAGGTCACCGACGTCGAGCGGCACAACGACGAAGTGCCGAAGATCACCGACCTGGCCGAACAGCCGGAGATCGTCCAGTGGCTGGCCGACCTGCTCGGCCCGACCGACGCCGAGATGGTCACCGAGACCTACTGGCGCGCCACCCACTACATGAGCGATGCCGCCGCGCAGTACGCCGAGGGCAAGATCAGCCTGGCGCAGAAAGCCCTGGCCGAGCAGTGCTACTTCGCCATCTGCCGCCGCCTGCACAACCAGCTCAAGGCTCACCAGCGCTCGCACCGCCAAGTGCTCGACGAACTCAACGACAAGCTCGCCGACAAGTACATCTGCAACTTCTCGGTGTTCCAGAGCCTGCCCGACACCTGGGCCATCGGCCAGGTGCTGCCGATCCTGCCGATCCATCGCCTGGGCGAGGAGCCGACCCGTCGCGCGGTGCTGCAGGACCTGACCTGCGACTCCGACGGCAAGATCACCCAGTACGTCGACGAGCAGAGCATCGAGACCAGCATGCCGGTGCACGATGTGAAGGAAGGCGAGGACTACCTGATCGGCACCTTCCTGGTCGGCGCCTACCAGGAAATCCTCGGCGACATGCACAACCTGTTCGGCGACACCGACTCGGTGAACGTCTACCAGAACGCCGACGGCAGCTTCTACCACGCCGGCATCGAGACCCACGACACCATCGAGGACATGCTGCGCTACGTGCACCTGTCGCCCGAGGAACTGATGACCCACTACCGCGACAAGGTTGCCGGGGCCAAGCTCACCGCGCGCGAGCGTACGCAGTTCCTCGACGCTCTGCGCCTGGGGCTGACCCGTTCGGCTTACCTGTCGTCCTGATGGATCGGTTGTCCGTGTGATGAAAAGCCCCGCTTCGGCGGGGCTTTTTCTTGCTCTTCGCAGGAGCGAGTTTGCTCGCGAACCAGGCCCCGCAGCGGAGGTTGTTCGCGAGCAAGCTCGCTCCTACAAAAGCGCTTGAGGCGGAGTTGAATGGTAGGAGCGCGCCGTGCGCGCGATCGCGAGCAAGATCGTAGGGCGCATAACGCGTCAGCGTTATCCGCCGCGAGGTAATCGGCGGATAACCCGTTCCGGGTTATGCGCCCTACGGTCTTACAGGAAAGCGCCGGAGTATCCAACGGGGGTGCTCCCGGCGTTGTTCAGACATCGCGCAATTCAAAGCTCGGGAATAGCGAGTGCAATTCGCGCCAGAGATCGGCCGCGCCCTGGGGGGGCGGTGTGGCGATCAGCTCGGGATCGAGCTGTCGCCCACTACGGGCCAGCTGCACGACGAAGTTATCCACACCCCTCTCGCGCAACCGCGAGGCCAATCGGCGCAGGCGCTCCAGGTCGAACAGCTGCCAGTGCACCGTCGTCCTGCATTCATGCTGCACGCCGCTGTCCAGCAGCAGGTCCAGGCTGCGCCAATTGGCCAGGCCGCTGCGCTGCACGCCGGTGATGGCGCCCATGTCTTCGGCCAGCCCCTTGACGTCGAACCCGACCCAGTCGGCATGGGGGAGTGCGCGGGCGAAGGCCTCCGGGCGGATGCCGGCGCTGTGCAGGCCAGCGCGGAACCCCATCTCGCGTACGCAGGCCATGGCATCGGGCAGCGCCTTCTGCAGCGTTGCCTCGCCGCCGCTGAACACCACCGCCTGTAGCAGGCCCTGACGTCGGCTGAGGAAGGCGAGGACATCGTCCCAGCGAATCTGGGCCTCGCCCCGTGCCGGAATCAGCTCCGGGTTGTGGCAGTAACGGCAGCGCCACGCGCAGCCCTGGCAGAACAGCACGCAGGCCAGCAGGCCGGGGTAATCGAGGGTGGTCAGGGGCACGAGGCCCCCGACCCTGAGGGCTGCGCTCATCGCGTCTCGCGGAAGTGGCGGCGTTCGCGGTGCTCGGACTGCTTGCCGGCGTTGAAGGCCGTCACCGGGCGGTGATAGCCCATCACGCGGGTCCAGACTTCGCAGCGTTGGCGCTGGCTTTCGGGCAGTTGGTTCGCGGTCATCGGTAGTGCTCCTTTTTGCGGGGATGAAAGTGAAAGGGTGAATCAGCCGCCACAGCCGCCGCAGCAGCTCTGGGTGGCGGCCTTCTGCAGCGCGGCTTCGTCGCAGCGGGGGCAGAACTCGTGTTCGCCGGCGAGGTAGCCGTGCACCGGGCAGATGGAGAAGGTCGGCGTCACCGTCAGGTAGGGCAGGCGGAAGCGCCCGAGGGCGGTGCGCACCAGGGTCTTGCAAGCCTCGGCGCTGGAGATGCGCTCGGCCATGTACAGGTGCAGCACGGTGCCGCCGGTGTACTTGCACTGCAGGGCGTCCTGCAGTTCCAGCGCCTCGAACGGGTCGTCGGTGAGGCCCACCGGCAGCTGCGAGGAGTTGGTGTAGTAGGGCGCTTCCGGCGTGCCAGCCTGGAGGATGTCCGGGTGGCGCTTCTGGTCCTCGCGGGCGAAGCGGTAGGTGGTGCCTTCGGCGGGCGTGGCTTCGAGGTTGTAGAGGTGCCCGCTGTCTTCCTGGAAGCTCACCAGCCGCGCGCGAACATGGTCCAGCAGCTCCAGCGCCATCTGCCGTCCGGCCTCGGTGTGCAGGCCCTCGCGGTCGTCGGTGAAGTTGCGCAGCATCTCGTGCAGGCCGTTCACGCCGATGGTGGAGAAGTGGTTGCGCAGGGTGCCCAGGTAGCGCTTGGTGTAGGGGTAGAGGCCGGCGTCCATGTGTTGCTGGATGACCTTGCGCTTGACCTCCAGGCTGTCGAAGGCCAGCTCCAGCAGGTAGTCGAGCTGGCGGTAGAGGCCGGCCGAGTCGCCGCGATGGCGGTAGCCCAGACGCGCGCAGTTGATCGTCACCACGCCGAGGGAGCCGGTCTGCTCCGCCGAGCCGAACAGCCCATTGCCGCGCTTGAGCAGCTCGCGCACGTCCAGTTGCAGGCGGCAGCACATGGAGCGCACCTGGTTGGGCTGCATGTCCGAATTGAGGAAGTTCTGGAAGTAGGGCAGGCCGTAGCGCGCGGTCATCTCGAACAGGCGCGTGGCGTTGTCGCTGTCCCAGGGAAAGTCGTGGGTGATGTTGTAGGTCGGGATCGGGAAGGTGAACACCCGGCCGTGGGCATCGCCGGCCTGCATCACCTCGATGTAGGCACGGTTGATGAGGTCCATCTCGGCCTGCAGCTCGCCGTAGGCGAAGGGCATTTCCACGCCGCCGATGTAGGGGATCTGCTCGCGCAGGTCTTCCGGGCAGACCCAGTCGAAGGTCAGGTTGGTGAAAGGCGTCTGGGTGCCCCAGCGCGACGGTACGTTGAGGTTGTAGATGAACTCCTGCAGCGCCTGGCGCACCTGTTGATAACTCAGCCCGTCCTTGCGTACGTAGGCGGCCAGGTAGGTGTCGAAGGAGCTGAACGCTTGCGCGCCGGCCCATTCGTTCTGCAGCGTGCCGAGGAAATTCACCATCTGCCCCAGTGCGCTGGACAGGTGCTTGGGCGGCCCGGCCTCGACCCGCCCCGGCACGCCGTTCAGGCCTTCGCTAAGCAGGGTGCGCAGTGACCACCCGGCGCAGTAGCCGGCGAGCATGTCGAGGTCATGGATGTGCAGGTCGGCCTCGCGGTGGGCGACGGCGAGGCCCTCGCTGTACACCTCGTCCAGCCAGTAGTTGGCGGTGACCTTGCCGGACACGTTGAGGATCAGCCCGCCCAGGGAATAGCCCTGGTTGGCGTTGGCGCGCACCCGCCAGTCTTCCCGCGAGAGGTACTCGTTCATCGAGGCGGCGACGTCCACCAGCGTCTTGCGCTCGCGGCGCAGGCGGCCGTGGCGCTCGCGATAGACGATGTAGGCCCGCGCGGTGGGGTAGTGGCCGGCTTCCATCAGCGCGCGCTCGACCACGTCCTGCACCTGCTCCACGTCCAGATCATTCTGCGCTGGCAGGCGCGCCAGTACGCGGCGGGTCAGTTCCTCGGCGTGGGGCGCGGTGAACTCACCGCTGGCTTCGCCGGCGGCAGCGATGGCGCGTTCGATCTTGCTCGCATCGAAGGCAGCCGAAGCGCCGTTGCGCTTGCGCAGGCTGGCGGGAAGAGGGGCGGTCCGTGTCAGGGGCATTGGCTTGATTCCACAACATGATGTGTCTCGACTTATTCAAGACAACAATATGTTGTGGGAATCTAACGGCATCGTCTGAAGGAAAATTGACCTCGGTCAACGTTCGGTGCCAGTCAATTTTTGCCATCGGAGGTATTGACCGCCGCATGCCCCGGAATCAGCCGATCAATGGCGCCAGCCGCTCTGCCAGGCGCCCGGCGAGGTTTTCGTCGGTGATGTTGGTGAAGCTCATGAGCAGCGCCGGCTCGCGCCTGGCTTCCACGCACCAGGCGTTCAGTGCCTGCAGGCCGAGGCCCTCGGCGTGGGCGCGGCGGGCGACGGCGAGGTCGTCCTGGGCCAGCGCGCCGATCAGGTGCAGGCCACCGGGCGTGTCGGCGAAGCGCAGGTGCTCGCCGAGACGATCCTCCAGGGCGCTGCGCAACCACTGGCGGCGCTGGGCGTAGAGCGTGCGGGTGCGCTTGAGGTGGCGGGCGAAATGGCCCTCCTGCATGAAATCGCACAGGGTCGCCTGCAGCAGCTCGGCGCAGCCGGAGGCGAACACCTGCTGGGCGCGTACGAAGTCTTCCACCAGCTCCGCCGGCACCACCAGGTAACCCAGGCGCAGGGCCGGATAGAGCACCTTGCTGAAGGTGCCGGTGTAGAGCACGCGGCCGGAGCGGTCGAGACTCTTCAGCGCGGGCAATGGGAAGCCGGCGTAGCGGTATTCGCTGTCGTAGTCGTCTTCGACTATCCATGCGCCGCTGCTGGCCGCCCAGTCCAGCAGGGCCAGGCGGCGCGGCAGGCTGAGGGCGACGCCGGTGGGGCTCTGCTGCGAGGGCGTGACCAGGGCGAAGCGTGCATCCGGCGCACGGGCGATGCCGTCTTCCACGCGCAAACCATCGGTATCCACCGCGACTGGCACCGGCACGCCGCCGGCCCGGCGCAGCAGCTCGCGGCCGCGCGGGTAGCCAGGGTCCTCATGCCAGAAGCGCTGGCCGGGTTCGAGCAGGGTGCGGCTGATCAGGTCCAGCGCGCCCTGATAGCCGGCGCAGATGAATACTTGCGCCGGGTCGCAGACGATGCCGCGGGAGACGCCCAGGTAGCCGGCGACGGCCTCGCGCAGCGGCCCGTAACCGCAGGGCTCCGGGTAAGCCAGCATCGCGGCGCTTTGCTGGCGCAGACGCCGTGCGCACAGCCGCGCCCAGAGCGCACGGGGAAAGGCGTCCAGCGCCGGTACGCCAAGCTGGAAGGGGCGCAGGCTCGGGCCGTGGGATATCAGGCCGGGCAGGCTGCGCTCGACGGTATCCGCTGCAACCTGCACTGACGGTGCGGGGGTGGTGCGTCCGGCCAGTTGCGGCGACACCACGGTGCCCGCCGGCCCGCGCGCCTGCAGGTAACCCTCGCTGGTCAGCAACTGATAGGCCAGCTCCACGGTGCCGCGCGCCACGCCCAGTTCGCCGGCCAGCCCGCGTACCGGTGGCACGCGCTCGCCGGGGCGCAGCGCGCCACGGGTGATGGCATCGCGGATGCGTTCGTAGAGCTGGCGGTAGATCGGCAGCTCGTGGCTCGAGTCCAGCGGCTGGCGGAGCGAATCGAAGGGCGCGGTCATGGCCTGGGTGTTTCGCGGTAAAGGGGAGAAATCGACTATGCCATGACCGGTATCAAGGCGTCTGTCGGGCGCAAGGGCAGCATCAGCGTCTAGGCTTGCTGGCAGTGTTGAAAAGCGGGCGCCGAGACTCCATCTGTGTCTCACAACCCGCTTTTCCACCTGTTCGCCTCGCAGTGCGCGCAGCGGCTCCGGCTGCCCGCGTGATTCCCCCATGTACCAGGCGCCGACAGGTCCAACCCATGTGAGGAGATCGATGGAATTCAAGGATTACTACGCCGCGCTGGGTGTCGAACCCGACGCTGACGAGAAGGCGATCAAGACCGCCTACCGCAAGCTCGCGCGCAAGTACCACCCGGACGTCAGCAAGGAGGCGGATGCGGAGACGCACTTCAAGGAAGTCTCCGAAGCCTACGAAGTGCTGAAAAACCCGGAAAAGCGCGCCGAGTACGATGAACTGCGCCGCTACGGCCCGCGGGGGCCGCAGTTCGAGGCGCCGCCCGGCTGGCAGCCACGTGGTGGCTTCGACGGCCCGTCGCCGGGGCATGAGCAGGACTTCAGCGACTTCTTCGAGCAGATATTCGGCGCTCGTGCTGGCGGCCCTCACGGTGGTTTCGGCGGCGCGCGCCAGCCGCAGCCCCACCGTGGCCAGGACATCGAGATGGAGGTCCCGCTGTTCCTCGAGGAAACCCTGTCCGGCGACAGCCGGCCCATCAGCTTCAGCCTGCCCAGTTACGACGAGTACGGCCGCAAGCTGCCGCCGCAGAACAAGACGTTGAACGTGAAGATTCCCGTGGGCACCGCCGATGGCGAGCGCATCCGCCTCAAAGGGCAGGGCGCGCCGGGCGTCAATGGCGGACCGGCGGGTGACCTGTACCTGGCGATCCGCCTGGTGCCGCACCCGGTCTTCGACGTCGATGGCCGCGACCTGATCGTCACCGTGCCGGTGGCACCGTGGGAAGCGGCGCTCGGCGCCAAGGTGGAAGTCCCCACGCTGAGCGGGCGAATCAACCTCGGCATCCCGGCCAACAGCCAGGCCGGCCAGCGCCTGCGGATCAAGGGCAAAGGCCTGCCGAACAAAGGCGAGGCCGCTGCCGGCGACCTCTATGCCGTGCTCAAGGTGGTGATGCCGAAAACGGCGGACGAAGCGACCCGCAAACTCTGGGAAGAACTGGCTGCCAAGGCGGCCTTCGACCCCCGTGCCGAATGGGGTAAACGCGCATGACGACGACAGTGATGGTGGTGGACCTCGACGAGCTCTGCCAGTCGGTGAACCTGCCCCGCGACGTGCTCGTCGAGATCGTCGAGGTGGGCATCGTGGAGCCCCGCGAACAACGCGCCGGGCACTGGGTGTTCGATTACCAGGCGGTCAGCGTGGTGCGCCGCGCCGTGCGCCTGCGCCGCGAGTTCGAGCTTGACTGGCCGGGCATCGCCCTGGCGCTGCGCCTGCTGGACGAGGTGGACGAGCTGCGCGCGGAGAACCGCTACCTGCGCCAGCGCCTGGCGCGTCTGCTGGACGAATAGGGCGCTACTGGGTGGCGGCCGCGCTGACGGCGTTCAGTGGGATGAACTGCACCAGGCCGAGGATCGGTGCGGCCAGGATGCCCTGCACGTAGTTGATGCCAGTGCGGCGCAGGCTTTCGTTGGTCATCTGCGCCAGCAGTTCCAGGCGGCCGATCATGCGCCCGAATTCGCGCTCGAAGGACAGGTTGCGCCCGGCGGCGCTGATCTCGTTGGACAGCAGCAGCGGCTGGCCCTGTTCATCGGTGCGGCTGGCCAGCAACCAGGCCGCCACCTCGATGTTCCAGGCGGCGTTGGCGGCCATCTGCGAGTTCAGCCCGCTGAGCAGGTGCTGCGTGTCGGTGCCGCCATACAGCTCGAAGAGCATGCTGCCGATGCCATAGATCAGCGCGCCGGCACGGTCGCCCTGGAAGCTCGGGTCGAAGGCCAGGGGCAGCGCGGCCACGGACTTCCGGCCGTCCAACCCCGGTAGCGGCTTTTGTTCAGTGATGGCTGCCATCACCTGCTGGTGAGCGGCTTCGCGCGAGGTGACGGCGGTTTTCTTCCATTCCCGCGGGTTGCGCTTGTAGAGCTTGTCCAGCAGCAGCGACAGGCTGGCGAGATTGTCGCGCATCGCCAGGTTGGCGGCGCGGTTGGCGTCGTTCTGCAGCATCTGGCCAGCGCTGAAGCCCATGCCGTCGACGTCCTTCTTCACCGGCGGTGAGGTGCAGCCGGCGAGCAGGGACAGGGCAAGGAAACAGGACGGGAGGGGACGCAGCAACATCGATGGGCCGGGCGCGGGAAACGGGCCTGAACCATGGCGTGGGTAAGACCGGGCGGCCAGCCGGAATGACGGTGAACCGCCGTCCCCGGAGCGGCGTGCGACCGGTTGCTCAGATTGGCAGGAGTGAAAAGCGCCGGCGATTGCCGGCGCCTGGATGGATCAGCGCGGCTGGTTCTGCTCGATCCAGTGCGAGAACGCATCGATGATGCTTTGCAGGAAGGGTTGGGTCTTTTCGGACAACTTGCCGGCTTCGTCGAAGAAGCCGCCAGCGCCGCCCAGGTAGGCTTCAGGCTGCTGCAGGACGGGCATGTTGAGGAATACCAGCGACTGGCGCAGATGGTGGTTGGCGCCGAAGCCGCCGATGGCGCTCGGCGAGGCGCTGACCACGGCGCAGGGCTTGCCGTTCCAGGCGCTCTTGCCGTAGGGGCGCGAGCCGACGTCGATGGCGTTCTTCAGTACGCCGGGCACGGAGCGGTTGTATTCCGGGGTGACGAAGAGCACCGCGTCGGCGCGGCCGATGCGCTCGCGGAAGGCGCTGTAGCTGGCGGGCGGGGTGCCCACGTCGAGCTCTTCGTTGTACAGCGGCAGGTCGCCGATCTCCACGATCGTCAGCTTCAGGTTGGCCGGCGCCAGTTCGGCGAATGCCTTGGCGATTTTGCGGTTCAGGGATTCCTTGCGCAGGCTGCCGACGACAACGGCAACATCGAAGACTTGGCTCATGACGACTCCTCAGGAACGGGGGTATTGAGCCGTTTGTTATAGACGATGAGCGTGACAATGCGTGGACATGGATCAAGGTTCTTCGATCATGTCCCAGTCGTTTGATGTGATCTTGGCTCTGTGGGGTAGGGCATGGCGTCGCTAGAGTGACAACACGTCCCAGCCACCCGACTCGAGGTTCCCCATGTGCATGAAAGTGTTCTTCGCTGGCGCCAGCGGTGCCATCGGCCAGCGCCTGCTGCCGATGCTGCTGGAACGCGGCTACCAGGTGCTGGCAATCAGCCGGTCCGCGCAGCGCGCCGCTGCGCTGGAGGCCGCCGGGGCGCGGGCGATGGTGCTGGACGTCTATGACGCCGAGGCCCTGCAGGCTGCCGTGGTGGAGTTCCAGCCGCGCTGGGTGATCCACCAACTCACCGATTTGCCGGTCGGACTTGACCCTGCCTTGATGCCTGCCGCCCAACCGCGTAACGCCCGTGTGCGCCGCGAAGGCACCGCCAACCTGGTGGCGGCGGCCGTTGCCGCCGGTGTCGAGCGCATGGTGGCGCAGAGCATTGCCTGGGCCTATGCGCCGGGTGAGCTGCCGCTGCATGAGGAACAACCGCTGGACCTGGGCGCCGAAGGCCCGCGCGCCGTCAGTGTCGGTGGCGTCGTTGCGCTGGAAGAGGCGGTGCTTGGCGCCCGGCCGATGGAGGGCATTGTGTTGCGTTACGGCCGGCTCTACGGGCCCGGTACGGGAGCCGATGCGGCGGACCCGAGGCTGGCCGTGCATGTCGACGATGCCGCCCGCGCCGCGCTTCTGGCGCTGGAGTGGGGCGCACATGGCGCCTACAACATCGCCGAACAGGACATCGAAATCAGCTCGGCCAAGGCGCGCCATCGCCTGGGCTGGCAGCCGGGTTTCCGCCTGGCGGGAGTACCGGCGTGAGCCTCGTTACCGGGCGCGAGGCGCGTACCGGGCTGGCGTTGGCCGCGGCTGTCGCCGTTGGCGCGTTGCTCTGGCAGCCCGGGTCGCGGCCGCTGGTGAGCCTTGCCGAAAGCCAGGCGGGGCATTCGACCAATGCGCGACCGGCCACACAGGTGACACGCCTGTCCTGCGAGCCGCTGGTCGACCTGCCCGGCAAGGTCATCACCACGCTGCAGGTGGATTTTCCGCCCAACGGTTTTACTCCTGCGCACCGCCACCCCGGCGCGCTGACCGCTATCGTGCTCAGCGGTCAGGTGCGCTCGCAGATGCAAGGGATGCCGGCGCAGACTTACCGTGCCGGCCAGACCTGGTTCGAGCCCAGCCGCGAGCTGCACCTGTTCGCCGAGAACCCCAGCGCCAGCAAGCCTGCACGCCTGCTGGCGGTGATCGTCAGCGACGAGAATTGCGGCCCGCTGGTGATCCCCGAGCCGACTGCCGACCACAGCCACTGATGCTTCGCGAAAGGAGATTCGCATGACCCCGTTCCCCCCCTTCAGCGCGACCCAGCTGGACGCGACCCTGGCACGTCTTGGCCTGCCGTTGCAGCGCCCGGCTCCGACGCTGGAGAACCTCGACCGGTTGATTGTCGCGGCGCTGCATCACCTGCCATTCGAGAACCTCGACGTGCTGCTGGAGAAACCCATTCTGATCGAGCCGGATGCGGTGTTCGCCAAGGTCGTCGAGCGTCGGCGCGGCGGCTACTGCTTCGAGCTGAACAGCCTGTTCGCCCGCCTGTTGAGCAGCCTGGAGTACCGGGTGACGTTGCTGGTGGCGCGGGTGCGCTGGGGCCTGCCGGCGGATGCGCCGCTGACCCCGCAAACCCACTTGCTGCTGCAAGTCGAC
This sequence comes from Pseudomonas sp., assembly GCF_002796985.1. Taxonomy (GTDB): domain Bacteria; phylum Pseudomonadota; class Gammaproteobacteria; order Pseudomonadales; family Pseudomonadaceae; genus Pseudomonas. The sequence continues at coordinate 177,042 of NZ_PEKX01000008.1, forward strand.
CTGCCCGAAGGCCCGCACCTGGTGGATATCGGCTTCGGCGGTCCGGCCTCGTCGAAAGCCCTGCCGTTGCGACTGAACGAGGAGCTGCCGGGCGGCTGGCGCATCGCCGGTGAAGCCCAGGGTGAGCTGGAGATAGCGATACGCTCGGCGTCCGGCTGGCAGACGCTGTACCGCTTCACGCTGGCACCGCAGCACTGGGCCGACTATGGCATGCGCAACTGGTACACCTCGACCTACCCGCAGAGTGTGTTCCGCAACTCCCTGCGGGTGGCGCTCAGCGAGGAGGGCGCGCGGCTGTCGCTGTTAAATGGGCAGTTCAGTCGGCGCAGCGCGGAGGGTGAGGTTGAGCAGCGCAGCATCGTCACTGCCGACGAACTGCTGAGCGTGCTGCGCGAACGCTTCCATCTGCGGCCGGAGGCGGCGGACAGCGATGCACTGCATCGCCGGTTGGGGCGACTGCTGGAGGCGTAGGCTTATTTGCCTGCGGCGGTGGCCGGTACATCCGGTGCCATGCCGATGGCCAGGCGGATGATGCGCCCCGGCAATTCATCGCGTTGCAGCGAGCCACCCGGAGCGCTGTCGAACCAGTTGCCCATGAGGTCAGAAGCATGGCATTGCAGGGTGCGCTCCTTCATCAGCAGATCGCCCGGCGCAGGCTGCCGCCAGCGACACTGGCCGTCGAAGATGCGCACGCCCTTGTCCGGCATGCGCTGGGTGCTGTCGGCAAGGCGCTCGCGGAAGTCGAGGGTGGCGAAGGCCAGGTCCGGTGCTGTCGGGCTGCTGGTGTGATCGGCGGAACTGCCGTCGAGCTGGATCTGGATACGACTGAGGTCCCGCGTGCAACCGCCTTCGCGCGTGCTCAGCGGCACCTGGAAACTGACCCGGCGCGGCCGCTCGTTGTGGCCCGGCGTCTCGAAGATGCGCTGGGTCACCGTCCGGCCTGCCGCGCCCGCGCAGTTGGCGCCGCTGTACTGCGCATCGCCGGTGAGCTTGAAGTTGCCGGGCAGGTCAGCTTCCAGGGTGAATTCATTGCTCGCACAGCCGACTAGAGCGAACAGCAGGCAGGAGCAGAGCAGGGAGTGGAGCGAAGCAACGGGTGACATGGACATATCCGGCGGCAGCGGTGCGGGCTGCGCGGGAGCATCCATGGGTCAGCGTTGCGACTGAATCGGCGTATTCGGATTGCTCGGTAGGAATTCTGTACTTCCAGGCGTTCGGAGCCAGCTCAGCCAATCATCCCGAAACCTCGCGCCATCAAGGTCGCCAGCAGCGGCAGGATCATCAGCGCCAGCAGCTCGACGCGGATGGTCATGATCACCAGCTTGGCCCGGCGCTCGCTGGGCTCCGGAACGCGTCCGGCCTTCAGCTCATTGCGCCAGTTGAGGAAGGTCATGGTCGGCAGGATCGACAGCAGCGCCACCAGCACGAACAGGCCGATCTTGGCGTGGAAGAGACTGTTGTGCAGGTAGTAGTCGGGGCCCTTGGCGAACCAGACGACACGCGCCGCGCCGGTCAGCAGCACGACGCTGGCGCAGACGCCGTAGGCCAGGTCGACTATCACCAGGCTGCGCGCCCGCGACAGGTCCAGCGGCAGGCGGAACAACTGGTGCTCCAGCACCAGCAGGGCGAACAGGATGAAGATCGACAGGTAGTGCAGGTACGCGGCAATGGCTTGGGCCATGGGGTGGGTCCTTCTGGTGGGGCCTTCTGTGTGGATAGCGGGAGTGGATGGCACAGCCGGTTCAGGCGGTGGCGGGCGGAACCTTGAGAGCCACCGGCGCGCGCTCGCCGTGTCTGGCACTGTAGAAGGCGCCCTTTGCGCGTTCCAGCGTGCCAGCCACTTTTTCAGGCGCCAGCCGGCACCTGCCAGGCGTCCCGGCGGGTCAGCCGCCAGGCGTACAGCCCGAGGATCAGCCCGCGCAGCAGCATGAAGCAGAGGAAGGTCAGCCATAAACCGTGATTGCCCAGGGGTTGCAGCAACAGCCCCAGCGGCAGGCTGGCGGCGCAGGCCAGCAGCATGGCGTTGCGCATCTCGCGGGCGCGGGTGGCGCCGATGAACAGGCCGTCGAGCAGGTAGCTCCACATGCCGATCAGCGGCAGGCAGGCGAGGTACGGCAGGTATTGGTCGGCGGTGGCGCGCACTTCCGGTATGTCGCTTTGCAGGGCGATGAACAGGTGCCCGCCGAAGCTGAACAGGACGACGAACAGCAGGCTGGCGATCAGCGACCAGCCGCACGCGACTACCAGGGATCGGCGCAGCGCGGTGCGGTCACGACCGCCGATGGCGTGGCCGCACAGGGCCTCCACGGCGTGGGCCAGGCCGTCGAGAGCGTAGGCGGTGACCATCAGGCCATTGAGCAGCAGTGCGTTGGCCGCCACCGTCGCCGCGCCGAGGCGCGTGCCCTGCACCGTGAGCAGAAAGAACACACCTTGCAGCGCCAGGCTACGGATGAAGATGTCGCGGTTGACCATCAGCAGCGGCCGCCAGCTCGCCCAGGCGCGCAGGCGCGCCCAGTCCGGCTGGCCGGGGAAGCGCCTGAGCGCGCCACGGGTGAGCGCCAAGCCCAGCAACGCGCCGCCCCATTCGGCGGTCACCGCGGCCTTTGCCGCGCCGGCCACGCCCCAGTCCAGGCCCAGCACGAACCACAGGCTGAGCACGATGTTGATGAGGTTGGTGGTCAGCAGGATCGCCAGCGGCGCGCGGGCGTTCTGCGTACCGAGGAACCAGCCAACCAGCGCGTAGGTGGACAATGCCGCCGGCAGGCCGAACAGGCGAATGTGGAAAAACTCGCGGGCCAGCGAACCCAGTTCGGCGGAGGGCTGCATCAGCGCCAGCGCAGGATCGGTCAGCGGTAGTGCCAACAGGCCGAGCAGCAGCGCCAGGCCCAGCGCCAGCAGCAGTCCCTGGCCGAGAATCCGTCGCAGCGCGCCACCGTCGTCGCGCCCGGCCGCCTGGGCGGCAAAGCCGGTGGTGCCCATGCGCAGGAAACCCAGCACGCCGACCAGCAGCGTATAGAGCCCGCCGCCCACAGCGACGGCGGCCAACTGATGGGCATGCGGCAAATGGCCGACGACCGCGCTGTCCACCAGGGTCACCAGCGGCACGGAAACGTTGGAGAGGATCATCGGCGCGGCAAGCGCCCAGACGCGACGGTGGGTCGGCGAGTGCCGCCAGGCTTCGAGCAGGGGATTCATTCGGGGCTCCTGAGCTGGCGCGCAGTATAGCGAGCCGGCTCAGACGCGGGCGTCACCTGTAGGAGCGAGCTTGCTCGCGAACCTGCAAGGCACGGTGCTATTCGGTTCGCGAGCAAGCTCGCTCCTACGAAAAGCACAAAAGACGCCGTTTCTCCCTGACGGATTGGTACTCAGGCGGTCTTCTTGCGATACGCGCAGTAGCCGGGGCGCGGGCCGACCTGCGGGTGGTTGCGGCAGGTGTCCGGGCGCTTGGCGTAGACGCTGCAGAGGCGGGTCTTGCGGTCGAGGAAGTAGCAGTCGCCGTTGCTGGTGCGGGTCAGGGTGAAGATGCCGCTCTTCTGGTTGAAGCGCTCGACGATACCTTCCTTCAGCAGGCGCTTGGCGATGTGCTTCGCCGGTTCGTCGCGCTCGAATTCGTCGACGACGCCGATACGGATCAGGTCGTTGACGTTCACTTCCGCCGGCATGGTGCAGCAGGTGGCGTTGCAATCCTTGCACAGGCCCGAAGTGTACTTGGCCCAGGTTTCCAGGCGGTCCAGTTCGGCGTTGGCGATCAGCGGTGGTTTTCTCATGGCGGCAGTCGGTGCGGTAGCGCGAAGGCGCGCATCATAGTGGCCGGCGCGAAGAATTGCGCGGGCTTTCGACGAAGAGCAGGGGCGTCTAACAGAGGGGCGACGATCAGAGCGGCGATGAACAGCAGGCGACTTACAGGGCGGAGATTCCGCCGTTGTCGCGCAGATAGTCCCTGACGGTCGGGTAGCAGATGAGGAACCAGGGCGTGAAGCGTTCCGGGTGCCCGGCCATCTCGGCTTCCAGTTCGGGCAGGGTGACGTATCGGAAGTCGTCGGCCTCTTCCGGATCGGGACGCGGCACCTGCTCGTCGATGGCGCCGAACAGATGGCCGTACTCGTGTTCGGTCATGCCGTTGGCCAGCTCCAGGCGGTAGCTGAACTCGAACAGCTTGTGCAGCTCGACCTGTACGCCCATCTCCTCGCGCAGCCGGCGCTCGGCGGCGTGCTTCGCGGATTCGTCGGGGTAGGGGTGGCCGCAGCAGGTGTTGCTCCACAGTCCGCCGCAGTGGTACTTGCCCGCCGCCCGGCGCTGCAGCAGTAGTTTGCCGGCGCGGTTGAACACGTAGACCGAGATGGCGCGGTGACGCAGCCCGAGATGATGGGCCTGGTGTTTCTCCATCGTGCCGGTCGGGTTGTCGTGTTCGTCGACCAGGATCACCTGGATATCGGTCATGGGTGCCTCCCGTGGACGAGCCGTTCTGTGAGTCTAACCGGACCGGATCAGCCCTTGCGGATCATCCAGATGCCGACGGCGATGGCGGCCATGCCGGCGACCTTCAGCGTACTCACCGGGGCTTCCTTGAAGCCCGCCCAGCCGAAGTGGTCCAGTGCCAGCGCCATGCCCAGCTGGCCGGCGAGCACCAGCACCATGAACATCAGCGCGCCGACGCGCGGCGCGGTGAAGGCGGCGATGAAGATGAAGAACATCCCCAGGAAGCCGCCGCACCACTGCCACCAGGGCATCCCGCGCATCGCGGCGAGTGTCGGGAACTCGCGGTTGGCCAGGGTCAGCGCCAGCAGACCGAGCATGCCGACGAAGAAGGAAATCAGCGCGGCGGCCAGCACGCTGGAGACTTGCTTGGCGAGTTGGCCGTTGATGCCGGCCTGAAGCGGCAGGCAGGCGCCGGCGATCAGCGGCAGGACGAACAACCACCAGGGTGGCGTAGGCATGGGAAACTCCGGAAAGGGTCGCAAAGCAGGGCGGCGAAGGGCTGGCCTGCGGTCGATCGAGAATAGTCAGCCGCGTAGTATGCACCAGACCGGAGCATCGCTCCCGCCCCGATGGAGGTCCCGACCATGGCCACCCGCGCTTCACGCGTGCTGAGCGTCCGCATCGAACGGCCGCGCGACACTGCCTACGAGTTCCTCGCCGATCCGACGAACTTCCCCTACTGGGCATCGGGGTTGTGCAGCTCCATCGAACCGCTGGAAGGTGAGCTTTGGCTGGCGCAAACGCCCCAGGGCCCCATGCGCGTGCGCTTCTCGCCACGCAATGCGTTCGGCGTGCTCGACCATGACGTGCTGCCCGAGCAGGCGCCGGCCGTCCATATCCCGTTGCGACTGATCGCCAATGGCGATGGCAGCGAGCTGCAACTGACCCTGCTGCGCCAGCCACAGATGGACGACGCCACCTTCGAGCGCGATGCGCAGTGGGTGGAGCGCGACCTGCAGGCGATCAAGGTGTTGCTGGAGTCCTGAGGAACAGATGCTTACCTGTAGGAGCGAGCTTGCTCGCGAACGGGGTTGCCGGCTGCATTGGCGCCGGGCGGTTCGCGAGCAAGCTCGCTCCTACAAACAAGTAGCTAGAGCCGCGCCGCCAGCTCCGCGCCATCGCGGATCGCCCGCTTGGCATCCAGCTCCCGTGCCACGCTGGCGCCGCCGATGATGTGGTAGCGCAGGTTCTGCGCCGCGAGCGTCGGTTGCAGGTCCAGCAGCGGCTCCTGGCCGGCGCAGATCACCACGTTGTCCACCGCCAGGCATTGTTCCTGGCCGTCGATACGGACGTGCAGCCCGTCATCGTCGATTCGTCGATATTCCACGCCACCGAGCATGCGCACGCCGTGATGCTTGAGGTGTGCGCGGTGTACCCAGCCGCTGGTCTTGCCTAGCCCGGCGCCAGGGTGGCCGGCTTTGCGTTGCAGCAGCCAGAGCTGCCGGCGGGGTGCGGCGGCGACTGGTGGGATCAGCCCGCCTCCCGTGGTGTTGTCCAGGTCGATGCCCCACTGGTCGAGCCATTCGCCCAGCGGTTGCGGGCCGTCGCGCTCGGACAGCAGGAAGTTGGCGACGTCGAAGCCGATGCCGCCGGCGCCGATCAGCGCGACCTTCTGGCCGACCGCTGCGCCGCGCAGTACATCGAGGTAGCTGAGCACCTTGGCGTGGCCGATGCCCGGAATCGAAGGCGTGCGGGGCTGGATCCCCGTGGCGACTATCACCTCGTCGTACTCGCCGCTCAGTTCACCGCGCTGGATACGCCGGCCCAACTGCAACTCGACGCCCAGTTCGCCCAGGCGCACGGCGAAGTAACGCAGCGTCTCGTGGAATTCCTCCTTGCCCGGCACGCGCTTGGCGAGGTTGAACTGTCCGCCGATTTCCCCGGCGGCCTCGAACAGCGTCACCCGATGGCCGCGCTCGGCGGCGACACAGGCGGCGGACAAACCGGCCGGCCCCGCGCCGATCACCGCGATGCGCTTGTGGACCCGCGCCTTGCGGTAGCGCAGTTCGGTTTCAAAGGCGGCGCGCGGGTTCACCAGGCAACTGGCGCGGCGGTTGGCGAAGGCGTGGTCCAGGCAGGCCTGGTTGCAGGCGATGCAGGTGTTGATCGAATCGGCGCGGCCGGCGGCGGCCTTTTCCACGAACTGCGGGTCGGCCAGCAGTGGCCGGGCCATGGACACCAGGTCGGCGTGGCCCTCGGCGAGCAGTCGTTCGGCGACTTCCGGCGTGTTGATGCGGTTGCTGGCGATCACCGGCACCCGCAGTTCGCGGCGCAGGCGCGCGCTGACTTCGGCAAAGGCCGCGCGCGGCACCGAGGTGACGATGGTCGGCACCCGTGACTCGTGCCAGCCGACGCCGGTGTTGAGCAGGTCGATGCCGGCGCCTTCGAGGGCTCGCGCAACGGTGCGCACCTCGTCCCAGCTGTTGCCGCCTTCCACCAGGTCGAGCAGCGACAGGCGGTAGCTGATGACGAAGCGTTCGCCCAGCGCGCGGCGAGTACGGCGGACGATTTCCAGCGGCAGGCGCATGCGGTTGCCCAGGTCGCCGCCCCAGCGGTCCTCGCGCTGGTTGGTGCGCGGGCAGAGGAACTGGTTCAACAGGTAGCCTTCGCTGCCCATGAACTCCACGCCGTCGTAGCCGGCGGCATGGGCGAGTTTCGCGCAGCGCACGAAGGCGGCGAGGGTGCGCAGGATGCCGCGCTCGGAAAGCTCGCGCGGGGCGAACCAGCTGATCGGCGATTTGATCGGCGAGGCCGAGACCACCAGCGGGTGATAGCCGTAGCGCCCGGCGTGGAGGATCTGTAGCAGGATGCGCCCGCCCTCGCGGTGCACTGCCTGGGTCAGGCGTCGATGCGCTGGCACCTGCAGGCCGCTGGTGAGGCTGCTGCCCAGTGGCAGCAGCCAGCCTTCGCGGTTGGGCGCGAAGCCGCCGGTGATGATCAGCCCGACGCCGCCGCGCGCCCGCTCACGGTAATAGGCGGCAAGCTTGCCGAAGTCCCACAGACGGTCTTCCAACCCGGTGTGCATCGAGCCCATCACCACGCGGTTGCGCAGCTGGAGGGGGCCCAGGTCGAGTGGGGCGAGCAGGTGAGGGTAGGGCGAGGCGGCGGACGACATGGAAGCGCTCTTGGGCAATCAGGTCCTGCCACCCTACTGGCCAAGGTGCACGTCGGTTAACGGCCCGGTTGCCGTGCCGTTCGGGCATTTCGGTCAAGCCTTTCGGTTGACAGCTGGCCCACAGGCTCCAGACTCAATCCTATGGCAGGGCTGCAAAGCCCCGATCGCTGGCTGAAGTGACGGAGGTCGTCATGAAAGCGATAAAAACAAGACATGCGCGCCATTACCTGCTCGCTGCCCTCATCGGCGTGGCCCTGCTCGGGCTGCACGAATCCCTCCAGCCGGATCGCGCGCAATCCGCCTGTCGTCCCGACGGTGCCAGTATCTCCTGCGCCTACCCGCCCGTTGCCCATTTTGGGGTATTCGGCAGTTCGTTCTGAGTGGCGCACTGACGCGCGTCAATGCGCCGCAAAACCTCCGCGTGCATGGTCTGCCCCGCTCAAAGCTGGCGCATTGCGTCTGCTTGGCTATCTTTTAAGCGGCAAGGGTCCGGCTATGCACCGGACGTACGCTGCCTGATCAGGAGACGCACGATGGATATGAACCGTCGGCAATTTTTCAAGGTCTGCGCCGTGGGCCTTGGAGGATCCAGCCTGGCGGCACTCGGGGTTGCGCCCCCGGATGCCTTCGCCGACCAGATCCGCCATTTCAAGCTTGCGCGCACCGTCGAGACCCGCAACACCTGCCCGTACTGCTCGGTCGGTTGCGGCATCCTGCTGTACAGCCAGGGTGACGCGGCGAAGAACGTCGCGCAGAACATCATCCACATCGAGGGTGATTCCGATCACCCGGTCAACCGCGGCACGCTTTGCCCCAAAGGCGCCGGCCTGCTCGACTTCGTCCACAGCCCCAACCGCCTGAAGTACCCGGAGATTCGCGAAGCCGGTACCTCGGAGTGGAAGCGCATCGGCTGGGACGAGGCGCTGGACCGCATCGCCAAGCTGGTTAAGGAAGACCGCGACGCCAACTTCATCGAGAAGAACGCCCAGGGCCAGACGGTGAACCGCTGGCTGACCACCGGCTTCCTGGCCGCGTCGGCGTCTTCCAACGAAGCGGGCTACATCACCCACAAGGTGGTTCGTTCTCTCGGCGTACTGGCGTTCGACAACCAAGCGCGTGTCTGACACGGCCCGACGGTGGCAAGTCTTGCCCCGACGTTTGGCCGTGGAGCCATGACCAACCATTGGACCGACATCAAGAATGCCGATCTGATTCTGATCATGGGCGGAAACGCCGCTGAAGCGCACCCGTGCGGCTTCAAGTGGGTGACCGAAGCCAAGGCGCACAACAAGGCGCGCCTGCTGGTGGTCGACCCGAGATTCACCCGTTCCGCTTCGGTGGCCGATTACTACGCGCCCATCCGTACCGGCACGGACATCGCCTTCCTCGGCGGTCTGATCAACTACCTGCTGGAAAACGACAAGTACCAGAAGGAATACGTGCACAACTACACCGACGTCTCCTTCATCGTGAAGGAAGGCTTCGGCTTCGACGACGGGCTGTTCAACGGCTACGACGCGGAGAAGCGCACCTACCCGGACAAGTCGTCCTGGCAGTACGAGCTGGGCGAGGACGGTTTCGCCAAGGTCGACCCGACCCTGACGCACCCGCGCTGCGTATTCAACCTGATGAAGCAGCACTACAGCCGCTATACGCCGGACGTGGTGAGCAACATCTGCGGCACGCCCAAGGACATGATGCTCAAGGTGTGGGAAGAGATTTCCACCACCGCGGCGCCGACCAAGGTCATGACCATCATGTACGCCCTGGGCTGGACCCAGCACTCGGTGGGCGCGCAGATGATCCGCACCGGCGCGATGGTCCAGCTGCTGCTGGGCAACATCGGCATGCCCGGCGGCGGCATGAACGCCTTGCGCGGCCACTCCAACATCCAGGGCCTGACCGACCTGGGGCTGCTGTCCAACTCGCTGCCCGGCTACCTGACCCTGGGCATGGACGCGGAGCAGGACTACAACGCCTTCATCACCAAGCGCACCAGCAAACCGCTGCGTCCGGGGCAGTTGTCCTATTGGCAGAACTATCCCAAGTTCCACGTCAGCCTGATGAAGTCCTGGTTCGGCAAGGCCGCCACCAAGGACAACAACTGGTGCTACGACTGGCTGCCCAAGCTGGACATGCCGGGTGCCGGCTACGACGTGCTGCGCTACTTCGACATGATGTACCAGGGGCAGGTCAACGGTTACTTCTGCCAGGGCTTCAACCCCATCGCCTCCTTCCCCAACAAGGCCAAGGTCAGCGCCGCGCTGGCCAAGCTGAAGTGGATGGTGGTGATGGACCCGCTGGCCACCGAGACCTCCGAGTTCTGGCGCAATGCCGGCGAGTTCAACGAGGTGGACAGCAAGGCGATCCAGACCACCGTGTTCCGCCTGCCCACCAGTTGTTTCGCCGAGGAGGACGGCTCCATCGTCAACTCCGGGCGCTGGTTGCAGTGGCACTGGAAGGGCGCCGAGCCGCCGGGTGAAGCGCGTACCGACATCGCCATCATGAGCGGCCTGCTGCATCGCCTGCAGGCGGCCTATCGCAAGGATGGTGGCGCGTTCCCCGACCCGATCCTCGGGCTCGACTGGCCGTACCTGACCCCCCACGAACCCACGCCGGAGGAAATCGCCAAGGAGTACAACGGCAAGGCGCTGGCGGATATCGTCGATCCGAACAACGGCATGGTCCTGGCGAAAGCCGGCGAGCAGCTCCCCGGCTTCGCGCTGCTGCGCGACGACGGCAGCACCGCCAGCGGCTGCTGGATCTTCGCCGGCTCCTGGACGCAACTGGGAAACCAGATGGCCCGCCGCGACAACAGCGACCCCTACGCCATGGGCCAGACCCTGGGCTGGGCGTGGGCGTGGCCGGCGAACCGGCGCATCCTCTACAACCGCGCCTCGGCGGACGTCAGCGGCAAGCCGTGGGACCCGGTGAAGAAGCGCCTGGTGTGGTGGAACGGCAAGGCCTGGGGCGGCACCGACGTGCCCGACTACAAGGCCGACGTACCGCCGGAAGCGGGGATGAACCCGTTCATCATGAACCCCGAAGGCGTGGCGCGTTTCTTCGCCGTCGACAAGATGGCCGAGGGCCCGTTCCCCGAGCACTACGAGCCATTCGAGACGCCCATCGGCGTCAACCCGCTGCACAAGAACCCGCAGGCGATCAGCAGCCCGGCGGCGCGGGTGTTCAAGAACGACATGGAGCTGTTCGGCAAGGCCGACGAGTTCCCTTACGCCGCGACCACCTACCGGCTCACCGAGCACTTCCACTACTGGAGCAAGCATTGCCGTCTGAATGCCATCCTCCAGCCGGAACAGTTCGTCGAGATCGGCGAGGCGCTGGCGAAGGAACTCGGCATCAAGGCCGGCGACCGCGTGAAGGTCTCGTCCAACCGTGGCTTCATCAAGGCGGTGGCGGTGGTGACCAAGCGTATTCGTCCGCTGCAGGTCAACGGCCAGACCGTGCACCACGTCGGCATCCCCATTCACTGGGGCTTCTCCGGGATTGCGCGCAACGGCTACCTGACCAACACCCTGACCCCCTTCGTGGGCGACGGGAATACGCAGACGCCGGAGTTCAAATCCTTCCTCGTCAACGTGGAAAAGGCGTGAGGTGAAGCATGAGTAGTCAAGACATCTACGCCCGCTCCGCCACCACCACGCCGTCGCCTTCGGTGCGGCACGAGGAGGAAGTGGCCAAGCTGATCGACGTGTCCAAGTGCATCGGTTGCAAGGCCTGCCAGGTCGCCTGCTCGGAATGGAACGAGCTGCGCGACGAGGTGGGCCACAACCACGGCACCTACGACAACCCGATCGACCTCACGGACCAGTCCTGGACGGTCATGCGCTTCACCGAGTATGAGAACCCCGCCGGCCACCTGGAGTGGCTGATCCGCAAGGACGGCTGCATGCACTGCGACGAACCCGGCTGCCTGAAGGCCTGCCCGAGCCCCGGCGCGATCGTGAAGTACGCCAACGGCATCGTCGACTTCAACCAGGACCACTGCATCGGCTGCGGCTACTGCATCACCGGCTGCCCGTTCAACATCCCGCGCATCTCGCAGAAGGACCACAAGGCGTACAAGTGCACCCTGTGTTCCGACCGCGTGGCGGTGGGCATGGAGCCGGCCTGCGTGAAGACCTGTCCGACCGGCGCCATCGTCTTCGGCACCAAGGAGGACATGAAGGAGCACGCCGCCGAGCGCATCGAGGACCTCAAGTCGCGCGGCTTCGAGAACGCTGGCCTGTATGACCCGAAAGGCGTGGGCGGCACTCATGTGATGTACGTGCTGCACCACAACGACCAGCCCTCGCTGTACGCCGGCCTGCCCGACAAGCCGGCGATCAGCCCGATGGTCAGCCTGTGGAAAGGCCTCAGCAAACCGCTCGGCCTGCTGGCCATGGCGGGCGTGGTGCTGGCCGGGTTCTTCCACTACACCCGCATCGGCCCCAACCGGGTCGAGGAGGATGAGGAAGGCGGGCCAGACCCCGAGGCGCCGGTGCACAAGGTCGACCCTTCGGTGCATGACTATGATCCGCGTGATCCCCGCTGACTGACTTCCGCCCTCCTCGCGGGGAGGGTGGATTAGGGCAGCAAGGAGCCCGACGACATGAAAAAAGATATCCAGCGCTACAACGCCAACGAACGGAGCAACCACTGGATGGTGGCCATTCTGTTCTTCCTCGCCGGCCTCTCGGGGCTGGCGCTGTTCCACCCGGCCATGTTCTGGCTGACCAACCTGTTTGGCGGTGGTCCGTGGACGCGCATTCTCCATCCCTTCCTCGGGGTGGCGATGTTTCTGTTCTTCCTCGGCCTGGTGATCCGCTTCGCCCACCACAACCTGGTGGAAAAGCGCGACGTGCAGTGGCTCAAGCAATGGCGCGACGTGGTGACCAACCGCGAGGAAAACCTCCCGGAAGTCGGCCGCTACAACGCCGGGCAGAAGCTGCTGTTCTGGACCCTGCTGCTGTGCATGCTGGTGCTGTTGGTGACCGGTTTCGTGATGTGGCGTGCCTACTTCAGCCACTTCTTCGGTATCGACCTGATCCGTATCGCCTCGCTGCTGCATGCCTTTGCCGCCTTCGTGCTCATCTGCAGCATCCTGGTGCACATCTACGCCGGCATCTGGGTGAAGGGCTCGATGGGCGCCATGCTCTACGGCTGGGTCAGCCGCGGCTGGGCGCGCAAGCACCATGCGGCGTGGCTCAAGGACGTGGACAAGGGCAAGGGTCACTGACCTGCAACGCTGCTGAAATGAATGCCGGCTGACACGGGAGTGCCAGCCGGCACGGACAGTCCCCTCTCCCACCGGGAGAGGGCTAGGGTGAGGGGCTTTTTCGGCCCCGAACCCCCATCAACAAGGAGTCCTGCGTGTCAGGCCGAATTCTCGAACCCGGGCAGATCGAAGCTGCCGCCAACATCCCTCCGCTATTCAACCTGCCATCCCCCGATCTGTTCTCCCGCCGCGCCGCGCGCTTGCGTGAACTGGCACCGGGCAACCCCCTGCAGGGTTACCTCGAACTGATTGCCGGCGTCTGCGACGCTCAACAGACGCTGCTGGAGCGCAAACTGTTCCTGCCCACGCCGGACGCCGCCGCGCTGGCCCGCAGCCGCGAGCACCGCATGCCGCCGCTGGCCTACGAGGTGCTGGTACGCGAAGGTGCGTGGCTGCCGCTGCTCGACGCCTTCCTCGACGCCTATGAAGTCACCGCCAACCCGGCCGTGGTCGAGGCCCTGAAGGCCCTGCGCAACGCCGACTCCGGCCAGCGCAAGGCCTGGGCGCTGGGCCTGCTCAATGGCCAGTTCGACCTGCTGCCACCGGCGCTGGTGCCGTTCCTCGGTGCCGTGCTGCAAGTCGCCTTCAGCCAGATGTTGCTGGCGCTGCCCGACGACAGCCTGGCGGAAACCGACAGCACGACCCTTTGCCCGGCCTGCGGCGCGCCGCCGGTGGCGGGAATGATCCGCCAGGAAGGCAAGTTCGCCGGCCTGCGCTACCTGTCGTGCTCGTTGTGTTCCTGCGAATGGCACTACGTGCGCGTGAAGTGCAGCCACTGCGCCGAGAGCAAGGGCCTGAGCTACTACTCGCTGCAGCGTGAAGGCGTTGCCAGCGACCAGGCGCCGCTCAAGGCCGAGACCTGCCCCGGCTGCCAGTCCTACCTCAAGCAGTTCTACCTGCAGCACGACAAGCTCGCCGAGGCCCAGGCGGACGACCTGGCCAGCCTCGCGCTGGACATCCGCCTGGCCGAGGACGGCTACCTGCGCACCGCGCCGAACCTCCTGCTGGCACCAGGCGGCTCTTCGTAGGATGTGGTGGAGCGCAGCGATACCCATCAAGCCCAGTACCGCGACAGCATGGGTATCGCTTCGCTCCACCCATCCTACAAAGGCATAGCCACGCAGGGCGGATAACGCGGAACGCGTTATGCGCCGCCGGCCTCAAGTCGAGGTAGCCGGTGGATAACCGCAAGCGGTTATTCGCCCTACACTGACCCAAGCCATCGTCCCCAGCACATTGCTCCCAGCACATTGCTCCCAGCACAAGGTTCGTCCATGACCTCGGTACGCTTGCCCTCCATCGACCGCCTGCTGCGCAGCCCGGCCTGCCAGCCGCTGCAGCAACGCTATGGCCGCGAGGCCCTGCTCAAGACCCTGCGTGACCTGCTCGACGAACTGCGCGAGCCCGCGCGCCACGGCCAACTGGCCGCCGTCGAACTGGAAGAAGCCGTGCTCGCCGGCCGCGCTGGCGAACGCCTTGCCGCGCACCACGCCAGCCGGGTGCGCCGCGTGTTCAACCTCACCGGCACCGTGTTGCACACCAACCTCGGTCGCGCCTTGCTGCCCGAAGAAGCCATCGAAGCGATCACGCTGGCCGCGCGCTACCCGCTCAACCTCGAATTCGACCTGGCCACCGGCAAGCGTGGCGACCGTGACGACCTCATCACCGGGCTGATCCGTGAACTCACCGGCGCCGAAGCCGTCACCGTGGTCAACAACAACGCCGCCGCCGTGCTGCTGGCACTCAACAGCCTGGGCGCGCGCAAGGAAGGCATCATCTCCCGCGGCGAGCTGATCGAGATCGGTGGCGCCTTCCGCATCCCCGACATCATGTCCCGCGCCGGCGTGAAGCTGGTCGAGGTGGGCACCACCAACCGCACCCACGCCAAGGACTACGAAGCCGTGATCGGCCCGCGCTCCGGCCTGCTGATGCGCGTACACACCAGCAACTACAGCGTGCAGGGCTTCACCGCCAGCGTCGCCACCCCGCAGCTCGCGCAGATCGCCTACACCCACGGCCTGCCGCTGCTGGAGGACCTGGGCAGCGGTACCCTGGTCGACCTCACCCGCTGGGGCCTGCCCAAGGAACCGACGGTGCAGGAAGCCCTGCGCGACGGCGCCGACATCGTCACCTTCAGCGGCGACAAGCTACTCGGCGGCCCGCAGGCCGGGCTGATTCTCGGCAGCAAGGAACTGATCGGGCGGATCAAGAAGAACCCGCTCAAGCGCGCGCTGCGGGTGGACAAGCTGACCCTCGCCGCACTGGAGGCCGTGCTCAACCTCTACCGCGACCCCGACCGCCTCGCCGAACGCCTCACCAGCCTGCGCCTGCTCAGCCGCCCGCAAGCCGACATCCGCGTCCAGGCCCAGCGCCTGGCGCCTGCTTTGGCAGCGCTGCTGGGCGAACGCTGGAGCGTCAGTGCCGTGGACGCCTTAGGCATGATCGGCAGCGGCGCCCAGCCGGTCGCGCGGCTGCCCAGCGCTGCGCTCTGCCTGCGCCCGAACCAGCCCAAACGCCAGCGCGGTCGCGCGCTGCTGGACCTGGAAGAACGCCTGCGCTGCCTGCCGATCCCGGTGCTCGGTCGCATCGACGACGACGCCCTCTGGCTCGACCTGCGCCAGCTCGACGACGAGCCCGGCTTCGTCGCGCAACTGCCGCTGCTGGCCGAGGGCGACGCGTGATAGTCGGAACCGCCGGGCACATCGACCACGGCAAGACCTCGCTGCTGCGTGCCCTCACCGGCGTCGCCGGCGACCGCCGCCCGGCCGAGCGCGAGCGCGGCATCACCATCGACCTCGGTTACGTCTACGCCGACCTAGGGGAGGGCGCGCTCACCGGCTTCATCGACGTGCCGGGGCACGAGCGCTTCGTTCACAACATGCTCGCCGGAGCCAGTGGCATCGACCTGGTGTTGCTGGTGGTGGCGGCCGACGACGGCGTAATGCCGCAGACTCGCGAACACCTGGCCATCGTCGAACTGCTCGGCATCCGCCGCGCCATCGTTGCGTTGACCAAGGCGGATCGCGTACCCGCCGAGCGAGTCGAGCAGGCGGTTGGTGAAGTGCGGGAGCTGCTGGCGGCCGGGCCGCTGGCGGGTGCGCCTATCTTCCCGGTTTCCAGCGTCAGCGGAGACGGTATCGAGGCGTTGCGTGAAGCGCTTGCCGAAGCAGCCCGAGACACCCGCGAGCGTGCGGCAAATGGTGGATTCCGTTTGGCGGTGGACCGCGCCTTCAGTGTCAGCGGTGCTGGCGTCGTCGTCACCGGAACGGCCTTTGCTGGCACCGTGAAGGTCGGTGATGAACTGCTGCTGGGTAATGCCGGTCGTCGCGTTCGCGTGCGTGGCCTGCACGCGCAGAACCGCGAAGCGCAGCAGGCGCATGCCGGCCAGCGCGTGGCGGTAAACATCGCAGGTGAGCGCCTGAGTCTCGAACAGATTCATCGGGGCGACTGGCTGATCGCTGCCGAGCTTCACGCACCCACCACGCGTATCGATATCGACCTGCACCTGTTGCCCAGCGAAACTCGCAATTTCGCCCACTGGACGCCAGTACATGTCCACCTCGGCGCGCAGGACGTCACCGGCCGCGTCGCGCTGCTCGAAGGCGAACGCCTGCAACCCGGCGAGCGCGCCTTTGCGCAGCTGGTACTGAATGTGCCCAGCCATGCCGTGCAGGGCGACCACCTGGTGCTACGCGACCAGTCCGCGCAGCGCACCCTCGGTGGCGGGCGCGTGCTTGATCCAAGTGCCCCGGCGCGCAACCGGCGCAGCCCGGAGCGCCTGGAGCAACTGCGCGCCCTGCAAGGTGACAGTCTCGAAAGCGCCTTGCCCACCCTGCTGGCCCACGCCAGCAATGGCCTCGATCCCGCGCTGCTGGCGCGTCAGTTCAACCGCCCGCGCGAGGGCTGGCAGTTGCCTGGCGCACTGGTCGAAATCCACACCCGGCTCGGCGCGCGACTGTTCGCCGCCGAACGCTGGTCCACGCTGCAACAGCAACTGCTCGCTGCCCTGCAACGCTTCCACGCCGGAGCTCCCGACGAGCTCGGCCCCGACCGCGACCGCCTGCGCCGCTACGCTTTTTCGCAACTGGAACGGCCGGTCTTCATCGCCCTGCTGGAAAGCCTGCTGGCGACAGAACAGGTCGACAACAGCGGCCCCTGGCTGCACCTGCCTGATCACCGCGTGCAGCTGGGCGAAGCCGACGAACAACTGCGCGAACGCCTCTGGCCGTTACTCCTGGCCGGCGCCTTCGACCCGCCCTGGGTACGCGACCTTGCCCGCGAACTGAAGGCGGAGGAGGGCGACGTGCGCCTGCTACTGCGCAAGCTCGCCCGCCTGGGCCAACTGCACCAGGTGGTGAAAGACCTGTTCTACCCCGAACAGACCCTGCGCCAACTCGCCGGCCACGCGATGCACCTGCGCGACGAAGCCGGCATCATCCGCGCCGCCGCCTTCCGCGACCGCATCGGCATCGGCCGTAAGCGCTGCATCCAGTTGCTGGAGTACTTCGACCGCATCGGCTTCACCCGCCGCTTTGGCAATGAGCGGCGGATCAGAGAGGATTCGGCGCTGGCGCAGTCGACCGCTGTAGAAACTGTCTGAACTCCCGTTCCCCACGCCCCTCGATAGCCCTGTTCACCACTGGGGAGTGGGTCCAATGAGCTCCTGGCGGATTCTGCTGTTCATCGCCGTCACCCGGATCGCCGTCGTGCTGGACCGGGGCAAGCGTTAGCGCGACGGCAACACCTGATCGACCCGTTGCACGAGGTAGTCGTAGAACGGGTTGGAGGTCACCCGCTGGAACAGGTCCAGCCCGACGATCAGCACGCCGCGCTCGCCGCGTGGCGTGAGGGTGCCCAGGCGGATGCCGAAGTTTTCGCTAGTGTCCGGGTACTGGCCGTAGAGCGCGTCGTTGGGCGGGAAGGGCAGCGCCACATGGGACAGCGAAAACAGGTCCGCCGGGTAGTTCATCGCCAGCGGCTGGCTTACCTGCTGCTGGCTGTGGGCCGGCGTGTGCAGGGCCGCTGTCTGACTGTTCTCGGGGCTGTTGGAGATCACTGTCAGGTCGTAATTGCGCTCGCGTTCCGGTAGCAGCCGGTCGCCGAGCGTGGCCATTTCCGGGCGTAGCAGCGGGCCATAATTCAGCGAACGGTTGAGGTCGAACAACACCAGTTCGCTGCCGTTGTCCGGCAGGCGCTCATACAGGTTGCTGATGACCGCCGGAGTGCTCACGGTACTGTCGGCCAGCGACTGGAAAGTGAGGATCGGCGGCAGGCCCGCAAGCTTGCCGCTGCGATTGGCACTCTCGATGCTGCGCTGCACGGCCTCGGTCAACTCCACCGTCTGCCGCGCCGCCGCAATCGGGAAGGAGTTGTACTTGAACGGGTTGAACTCCGGCAGCACGTTCATCCACGCTGCCTTGGCGAAGGCCGGCAGCAGCGCCGGCAAACCGGCCAGCCCGGCAAATTGCGCGTAGCGGGTAACGCCAATCATCGGCGAGATCAGCACCAGTTGCTTGGGCATCACCAGGCTCGGGTCGTCCAGCGCATCCAGGCTGTATTTCATCGCCAGCGCGCCGCCATTGGAGAAGCCCACCATCAGCAACGGCGCGCCCTTGGGCAGTTGCGTAGTGGCCTCGCGCACCGCCAGCCGGGTGGCCGCCATCCAGTCTTCCCAGTCCGCATCCGTGAGCCCGGCGGGCACCGTGCCATGGCCCGGCATGCGGATCGCAATCACCACGAAACCCTGCTGCCGCAAGTGCTCGCCCAGGTGGCGCAGGCTGTAGGGCGAATCGGTCAGCCCATGCAGCAGCACCGCCGCGCCGCGTACTTCACCGTTGGGGCGCATCTCGTAGGAGCGGTTCCAGTCAGTGGCGAAGTGGCCGGGGTAGACCTGGCTCTGGTCGAAGTAGCGGTTGTAGGCGACGCGCTCGAAGGGTTGCAGGCTGGCCGCCATTTCCTTGCGCATGGCTTGCATCAGCTTGTCTTCGGCGGCCAGGTAACCGGCCCAGTCCATGCGGTCGATCTGCTCGCTGTGCAGATCCTCCGGCACCCAGGTGTGCCAGGGCTCCAGCGGCGGGATGCTGCGCAGCGCGGCGACCCGAAGCCCCAGTGCCAGCACGGCAATGGCGAGGATAACGATGACCAGCCAGAGCAGCGCTTTGGTAAGTTTTGCATTCAGCATGGAATTCCCTTGTCAGCTTGCTAGACAAGCATAGAGCCGTTGATAGCACTGCGGCATGCAGCGCTGTCGCTCAGAAAAGATCGGCGAACCAGCGGTAGAACGGCGTACAGGCGAACGCCGTTGTTGTGAGGGCGCTGTAGAACATCTGCGTGCGGTCATCGCTGTAGGTATCCAGGCGCGCACGCACGTAGAAGACCGGAATGATCACGGCGGCGGCGAGAAAGCGCCCGGACTCTGCGATGGCGTCGGTGGGCAGGGAGTGGAGCAGGCCTGTCAGACCCCAGAGCGTGTAGAACAGTACGACAGCCAGGGCGAACAGCCCATCCGCAGTGCTGAGCACGAAAGTCAGCACTAAGCCCATCGGGCTTCGGGCATCAAGATAGAGTCGGTTCTTCATGCAGCTTTCATCCTTGAAGGGCGCCCAGCATAAAGCGAAGTTCCCGCGGGCTTCTGCTAGCGGCGTCGCCTCGCGGCCACTGCGGCATCACTGCGCTGGCATCCATCAGGGGAAAGATGGCAACATCCCGGCTCCCGCTTTCGCCGCTGCGTTCGTGCAGCCGGCTTCTGATCAGGGAAGGCAATCACGCCCGGTGGCGTGGCCGGGCTTCAAACCCGGTGGGGGACGGCAGCCGTTCCTGGGTGAGTTCGACTCTCACTGCCTTCCGCCAATTCTCCTGGCCCCTCGAAACGCTCAGTGTCGAAAAAGTGTCGAAGAACTTTCATCTACGGGCCTTCCGTGCGCGAGTGCGGAGCGACTGGAAGTGTTCTCTGTCGGCGGGTGCGGCTGGCATCGATTCGGAGCCAGCGATCAGCAGTCCCTGCAAACGTTGACGGTCCTCTTTCCTTGGCGCGTCTGGCTGCGAAGCATTCATCAGGCTCATCTGGCCAATCTCCTTACGGATCAATGATCGCTGCTCACTCTGGGCAAGGGTGTCAGGCGTTGAGTCCCTTCAGCACATCATGATCCCGTCCTGAGGGATCAGGTCTTTGCAGGCTTCCACCTCTCCCGGTTCGAGTACCTTCAGCGACTGGATGTTGTGCCAGAACATCTCTTGTGGATAAGGACGGCGGAGCGTTTGGTCCATCACCAGGAAGTAGGGGCGGCTGATGATCTGATCCAGCGGTGGCACTACGCCGACGATCTGGATGCAGTGCAGCTCCGGAGTGGGGTCGGCGTCGCAGGTGGTGGATACCAATGCGTAATGGCCGAGCAGAGATGTGGGATTTGCCGAGCCGTATTGGTACATGTGGATTCTCCTGAGGGCGAGTCACTAGCTTTCAGTGTGTGAAATTGCCGAATTTCAACTGGTCCATTTCTGTGTCACTAGCCAGCGCCTCAAAAGAGCGCTGTTGATCATGCGTCGATCACCGATGCGCACAGTGGGGAGCTGCCCATTCACCGCCCACGCCAGGGCGAGCTGAAACTCGATACCGTTTCGTTCCGACCAGTGCTCGATGGTTTCCAGGTCCTGGCGATTGTTCGGAGGCGCGTTGGAGTGCGTGTGATCCGGTTCCATGATGCTCTCCGGAAGTTATTGTGGACCACCGTGATCTATTTGATTTTGATGGGATCACGGTGGTTCCATTGTTGTCAAGACCACCGTGGTCCATCATCCGGCAATGAGCAGAGATGACCCTCAATTCAAACTTCGTATGCCGATTGAGCTGCGCTTGCAGGTCGATCAGGCTGCGTCCGCTTCTGGGCGATCTTTAAACGCCGAACTGGTTGCCCGGTTGGAAGCAAGCTTCCTCACCGCAACGCCAGGCGACACGTTGGTTCCCGCCGCGAGGGCGCGAGAGCTGATGGCGCTCGCTCGTGAAGCGCTTCCAACGATCATCAGGAATCGCGCCATCAGCGCGATCAATCGAGCGGTATCGCTGGGACATAGCGTGGCCAGCGTTTCTCTGCACGATCTCTCGCTAGCGGAAGGCTTGTCGGATGATGAGCGTTCAAAGCTGACCCTGCCGTTAACTCAGGAGCTTGAAGCTGAGGGATATGCAGTGGCGTGGGATGGGGCTTCGGCGATTCTGATTCGCTTCTGAGGTAGTTGTGGCAATGGGGAAAGTCGAAGAGCGTCTCCGAATTCTTGTCCGTCATCTTGGTCCGTCGCATCTGGCCAAAATGACCACTATCAAAAATCGTCGCCGCTGGCAGACGGTCGCCACGGACCTGAAGACCAAGACGCGAGTGGAAGACCTCGAGCAAGTGATCGCCGCCTTTCCGGAATACGAGCTTTGGCTGTGGAAGGGCGAAACGGACGCTGCGCGCGGGCAAGTAGCCCCGGAGGTAGATGGCTAGGGCCCCAGCCAATACGCTGCCCTGAGGTCGCGACAAGCACTCCCGCAAGGATGAAGCGAGCCATGGTCAGACTGGACCAGTTCACCGAAGACCATCTGGAACTGAGCGACCTGTGGCGCTGGCAGGACGGCATTCGCGAGGATGCGTTCCTGGTGCCGCTGGCAACGGCGGCGGAGGTGGCGCCCGGTGTTTCGTTGCTGCTGGTGCGGGCGCTATTCCGACTGCCGGCGGGCATTGCGCTACAGGGGCTGCTGGCCTACGACCCGATCGGGCAGGACGTGTACGCGGTGCAGGTGCTGATTGGCCGCGACAGTTACTCCTTCAACAAGTACCTGCCGGAAGCTTCCTTCGAGGAGGTGTTGGCATTGGCCGATCGCTTGAAGGTCAGCACCGGCGGTGTGCTGCCGCTGCGCTATAGCGTGGTGCGGCAGGCGCTGGCCGTGCGTGACGGCCAGTTTACGCTGTGGCTGGGTGGAGGCCTGTAGGGCGGCTTTCGCCTACATGGAGCACCACTGATCCTCGCAGGGGATGCCATCCCCGTCGCCATCCATCTTCATGCCCGGACAGCTGCGCAGGAACGCCTTGGCTTCCGCGCAGGAGGTCATCTGCGAGCAGTGTTGGCGGCCATCGCAGCGCACGCTGAGCGTGGGTTCGGGCTTGGTTTCGAGCGTCGCGACGGGTTCGATGGCGGGCTCGCTGGGCGCAACGGGCGCGCTGACAGACGATGGCGCTGCGCGGAAGAAGCGCGACTGCCAGGTCGGGTTGTCCATGTACTGCCAGGCGAGCAGCGCGAGAGCGGCGAGGAAAATCCATTTCTTCATGGTGGTGTCCGGGGGTGAGTGCTTTGCGGATTCTAGCGGGCCACCACATCGCTACGCCAATGTTGGTACTCGGCGTGTTCAGCCAATGGCGAGGCCTTTCCGGCGCCGCCACTCATCCACCACCGCGCCCATGTCCGTTGGCGCGCCGCTGCGTATCCAGGCCATGAAGGGGCGGTCGAAGTGGAACGCGTCGCCGCAGTGCTGGGTCATGAAGCGGCGGACGTTCTGGGTGTTGCGGTAGTGGGCGTCGAGCGGGGTCTGCCGGGTGATCGGGTCGCTGTGCCAGTCGAAGGCCATGGTGTCCATTCCTGTGCCTTGGGGGAGCGCCCGTTATAGCGCACTCGGCAGCCGCTGGCGCGGTCTGCCGAGGTGTTGCGGCGTCACTGGCCCCCCATCATCCGCTGTTGCTGCGCCGAGTAATCGTCGCTTTGCAGGCGCACGCGGGTGGGCTGGCGTTCGAGGTTGTCTTCGCCGAAGGATTCGCGCACGGGCGATTCGATGGCGCCGAAGCGGTTGTAGTGCGGGGCGTCGGCGCAGCCGACCAGGGTGAAGCAGGCGAAGGTAACCACGGCGAGCTTGAGCATGGGACTTCCTCCTGAGGGGGAGTTCCGAGCTTCGGCCGGGAGTATTAACGACGGATTAACGCGGGCTGCCCGGGCCCTGGATTTCGCCTGCGTGGGGCGCGTCGCCTGTGCGGTCGCGCTGGTGCTCCGACGGGTTGAGTGCGCGGCCGAGTATCTGTGCGACGACTTCGTCCTTGCCTTCGGTGTAGGCGTCGCGGTCGGTGGGGAAGCGCTTCGCCAGTTCGTGCTTCACCTGGGCGTAGAGCCGAGCATCGTCGGGGTGGGTGCGTAGCCAGTCGCGGAACAGCAGGCGGCGCGAGGCGTCGCTCAGGTCCATGACGTGGACGTGGTGGGTGCGCCCGCTGCCCAGCGGCGGCATGCCTTTGACGAAGAACATCCGCGAGGTGTCAGGGTTCTCGGCCCAGTACTGGTAGCCCAGTTTTTGCAGCGGTTCGATCAGACGGTGCGGGTCGCTGCCCAGTGGCGGCAGCAGGAGGATGTCGATGATCGGCTTGGCGTCCAGCCCCGGCACGGCGGTGCTGCCGATGTGCTCGATGCCCAGGCCGGGGAGGTCGGCGGCGCGGGCGATGGCGGCGGCTTCTTCGGCGAAGCGCTGGGGCCAGCGGGGATCGGCGGCAATGACTTCGATGCGGTCTTCTTCGGCGTTGCTCCAGCGCTGGCCGTCGAATTCGGGGGCTTGCGGGGGCATGTGAAAACTCCAGCGGTGCGGCGGTGGGGGCGAGGATTGGAGATTCTGCAGGGCGGGGAGTTCCGGAGAAATCCTGTAGGAGCAACTGTCTTCTTTCTGGCAAGTCTGTGCCGACGTTTCCCCTCACCCCAACCCTCTCCCGGAGGGAGAGGGAGCAGATTGTGCCGGCTGACGCTGTAGTTTCATTCTGCGCCGAACGGTCCCCTCTCCCTCTGGGAGAGGGTTAGGGTGAGGGCAGACCCAAGCGCAGAAGCTCAGGGTAGGGTCATGCCCGCGATCGCGCCCATGGGGCGCTCCTACAGGTCAGGTTGATCAATCCAGCACGTTCTGCAGCACTTCGTAGATGACGCCGGTGGCGATGGTCACCAGCAGCAGGTCGGTGCCGGCTTGCTGCCATTCGTAGCCGTCGTAGTGGGGCAGGCGGCCAACCAGGCGGCTGTCGAGCTTCTTGGCAATGCCGGGCGGCAGCGGTTTGCCACGGGCGAGGTTCTTCTGGATGCCCGGCGGCAGTGCGGCGCCCGGATTCCAGTAGTTGCGGTTGTCGTTGAGGATGACCTGCACGCCGCCGATGTCGATGCTCGGGCCGCCTTGCCAGTTGTTGCCGCCACCCTGGCCATTGTTGCCCTGATGGCCCTGGTTGCCGTGCCCTTTGTTCTTGCCCGGATCAGCCAGCAGCAAGGGACTGCTGCCCAGCAGGGTGACGCCGATGATGGCCGCCAGCAGGGTATTGAGTCTGGACATATCCGTGTTGCCTCCATGTTGAGAATCCTGTGTCGCTCAGCGTAGCCGCTATGGTGCTGGTGCGGCAGCGATGGAGTTGGTACCGGCGTGCTGGCATTTCGTCGGCGGGCCGCGAACCACGCAGGCTGCAGTGAGTCATAGAGGTATCTCAACCCCCGCCTCTGGAGGCGATAACAAGATGAAAAAGTCCCTGGTTGTTGCAGTAGCCTGTGCCTTCGCACTCGGCACGACAGCCTTGCTGCCCGCCGACCTCTCGCCGATCGGTTCGGTCTATGCCAAAGGCAACGGCGGCGGTGGTGGTGGTAACGGCGGTGGCAATGGCGGCGGTAACGGTGGTGGCCATGGCGGTGGCAATTCCGGCGGAAACGGCGGCGGCCACGGTGGTGGCAAGGGTGGCCCCGGTGGCAACCATGGCAGCAACAGCAATGGCGCGAATGATGGCGGCGAGCACGCTGGCAAGGCCACTCGCGACCATGGCCTGAGCGGCAACCACTACGGCAGCGACAAGAACGACAGCAAAGGCCACGGCCAGACGACGTCTTCCGTGGCGCACTCCAAGGACACCCGTGGCCTGTCGAAGGCGACGGCGATCTCGTCTACGACGCCGGGCACCCACAACACCAAGGGCCTGGACAACGCCGACGATAACTCCAGCAAGCACGACGACGATTGATGCACCTGGCGGCCAGGGACGGCCGCTGTCCTTCACTGCACCGGGAAGTCGAAGTAGGTCTGCGGATAAGGCTCGGCTTTCAGGGTGTAGTGCCACCACTCGGCACCGTAGGGCTCGAAACCGTGGCGCAGCATGGCCTGGCGCAGGGTTTCGCGGTTGCGCGTCTGCTGCACGCTGATCAGCGCAGTGCCGTGATGGGAGATGGGCCCGAAGAAATCGAACGGGCTGCCCATGTCCAACTCTTCCCCGGTTTTCGAATCCACCAGCGTGAGGTCGACGGTGCTGCCGCGCGAGTGCCCGGAGTGCTTGGCGATGTAGCCGTCGCGGTACAGCGCGGGCTTGTCCAGGTCGGGGTAGTAGCGGGTCTTCTGGCGGACGTCCTGCGGGTCGGCGGCCCAGCGGCGGAACTCATCCACTGCGCGCTGCGGGCGATAGCCATCGAAGATCTTCAGTGCCAGGCCGCTCAGCGCGACGTCCTTCTCCACTGAGGCCAATGCGGCGGCGGCTTTGCCGGTGAGGATGATCCGTGCCTTCTGGTAGCCGTCGATGGGCTCGCCGACGAAATTATCGGCGCTGGCGTAGCGCACGTCATAGCGCGCGGATTTCAGCACCTGGTCGAGATAGACGAAGCCGCCTTGCGTCGGCTGATCGGCGCGTAGTGCCGGGCTGATGAGCAGGCAGAGCAGCACCGTGAACTGCGCGCCCGCCCGGCTCATGGGCGCAGCGCCTGGACCCCGTCGTCGTCGGGGTCGAAGTTGTCCAGGTGCATGCGCTGGGCAAAGGCCTCCAGCGCGGCTTCGCCCTGCAGGAAGCGGCCACGGGCGACGGCCCAGTCGTCGGGCCGCAGGCGCACCATCCAGCCTTCGCCGTAACAGTCCAGGTTGATCAGCCCTGGCCTGCGCACCACGGCTTGGTTGCTGGCGAGGACGGTGCCGTCCAGCGGGCTGCGCGCCGAGGAGGCCGCCTTGGCGAATTCCACCACGCCGAAGCTGCGGTCGCAGTCGATGTGCCAACCGTCGCGCTTGGGGGTGAAGGCGAAGATCTGCCCGTAGACCGCGCAGCCGTAGGCGGTGAGCCCGAGGGTGACAGCGCCGCCTTCCTCCTCGCGCAGCCAGAGGTTGTAGTCGGGCGCGTAGAGCAGTTCGTCGGGGAACTCCAGGCCGTGCAGCTTCACAGCGTCAGCACCCGGTCGTATTCGAGGATCATGCGCGCCAGCTCGCCGCCGCTGGCGATCTCGTCGATTTCCTCGATCAGCCGGCTTTCGTCGATGGCCACGCCCGGTGCGCGGCACATCAGCAGGCGTGCGCCGGCTTCCTTGGCCTGCTGGATGAAGTGGCTGATGGGCTCGCCATCCTCGGCGGCGTAGAGGTTGTCGGCGATATCCTGGAAGGCCAGGCGGGTGCCTTCGCCGCTGAGGAACAGGGTCACCTTGGCATCCATGCACGCCAGCAGCGTGGCGGTGTAGAAGGGCGCGGCGCAGCGCGCCGGGGTGCTCGGGCCGCTGCTGACGATGATCAGCACACGCTGGGGCTCAGGCGTGGACAAGGGCTTTCTCCAGTTGGACCAGGGCGATGCGCCGGCCTTGCGGGTCGGCGCGCTCGACGATGCCCTGCGGCTTGTAGCCCAGGCGTGCGTAAAGCAGCAGGCCGGCGGCGTTGGCGTTGAAGCAGGACACTTTCATGACCTGCGCCTTGTACTGGTCGCGGGCGAGATTCTCCATGACCTCGATCAGGTACTGCGCCACGCCGTGCCGCCGCGCCCAGGGCGCGACCATCATGTTGCCCAGCGCGCAGAGTTCGTTGGGCTGCCATTGGTAGAAGTTGGCGAAGCCGGCGACGCGGCCATCGAGTAGCGCTACGGTGCTGCCGCGCCGTTCGGCCATGGCGGCGGCGAGTTGGCCGATGGTCAAAGGCCAGCTCGCCTTGGGGTAGCAGTAGAAGAGTTCGTCGGCGTCCTGGGGAAAGCCGACCACCTCGCCGAGATCGTCGGCGAGGGCGGGGCGATGTTGCAAGGCAGGTGGGTTCACGCGTTCTCCCGTGTCATGGTCGGGCCGGTCAGTGCGGCGGGTACTGGGCGATGATTTTTTGCACCGTCTCGCGGATCGCCGCTTCGCGTTCGGCGGGCGTCGGCGGGCTGCTGCGCATGATCTGCTCACCGCTGCCGCGCCAGACCAGCTTGCCGTCCTTGCCGTCGAACATGTCGACCTGGATGGTGGCGACCTTGTAGGTGATGGTACGGCTCTCGGCCATGGGCGGCGGGCCCCAGTAGCCACCCCAATAACCGCCCCAGTAGCCGCCGCTGTAGGTGGTGACCTGGTCCTGGCGCTGGTCGACGATCAGGTAGGCGCGCAGCTTCACGTCGCCGGGGTTGCCGCCTTGTGCCTGGCGCAGGCCGCGCTGGTCGAACTCGCCGGCCACCGCATCGCTGATGCGCTGCTCGGTGAGGTCGCTCTTGATGCGCGGGTCGTCCGGGCGGTACTCGAAGGCCGGCTGCGCCCAGCTCCAGGTCAGGTAGCGGGAGAAGTCGCGGGTGGTGTCGTAGTCGCGGCTGACGCTGGTGGTTTCGCAGGCAGCGAGGCCGAGCATCAGGCCCAGAAGCAGTAAACGGCGGATCATGGTTGGAATACTCCTGACAGAGCTTTCATCCAAGCGCAGAGTCCGCGCAAAGGCAAGCGGCAGAGGGGTTGCGCAGGGTTGCCGTGGATGAAAACCTGGCAGGATTCCCGGCCAGCCGCCGGTCAGCCCGGCGGGTAACCGTCCATGGCCTTGCGCGCGGCTTCGCGCAGCGCGCGGGCCTGGTCGCTCTGGCTGTCGCCGTTGTCGTATTCGGCGCTGCCGCTCCAGATTTCCTGGTGGTTATGGGCGTCGAACAGGGCGATACGCACCACGCTGACGGTGACCACGTAAGTGCGGGTGACGGGGTAGGAGGCGCCGCCGTACCAGGGGTCGTTCCAGCCGCCGCCGTAGTAGCCGCCGCCGTAGTAATCGGTGGTCTGGCGGGTGCGTTGCTCGCTGGAAAGGTGCGCGCTGACGGTGACGTCCGCTGGCGCATTCGAGCGCGCCGGGCGCAGGCCGCGCTGGTCGAGGGCTTCGCTGACCGCATCCTGCAACGGGCCGCCGAAGCCGGCGCCGTCCACCCAGCTCCACGAGCGGTAGCGCCCGTAGTCCAGCGGTGGGGCCGGATAGCTGCCGGGGTCGAGGCCGGGGTTGGCGGCCTGCGCGGGGGCTGGCGGGATCGGCAGCGAGGTGTTGCTGTAGGGGTTCTGGCCCTGGCAGGCGGCCAGGGCGGTGAGCAGCGGCAGGATCAACAGGTAACGCGGCATGACAGACTCCCGCACGCCGGTATGGAAGGGCGTGCGCAGTGGCAACTATGCACCTAATCCTGCGGCCGGCACAGCCAGTGCAGGTAGCGGCCGAGGCCGGCGAAGGCGGGGTGTCGACGGTATTGCAGTTCCATCTCCACCAGGTCCAGCGGCTCGGCCTTGTGCTGGAATTCCACCGGCATGTAGTCGTGGAACACCCGCACGCCGCTGCGTGCTTCGATGCTCCAATGGTTGGCCATGGCGGCTTCGAGTACGCGCGGGTCGAGCGGTTCCTGCGGGGTGAGGCTCTGGCCCTCGCCGGAGAAGCGGTTCTTGCGCAGCTTGCGGAAGTGGCCCTTGAGCAGGTTGCGGTAGATCAGCGCATCGCGGTTGTAGAAGGCCAGGGACAGCCAGCCATCGGCGCGGGTCAGCTGATGCAGCACGGGCAGGATCGCCAGCGGCTCGGCCAGCCACTCCAGCACGGCGTGGCAGATCACCAGGTCGTAGGGTTCGTTCAACTGGCCGAGCAGGTCCTGCCAGGGGGCTGCGATGAAGGTGGCTTGCAGGCCGGCCTCCTCGAAGCGCTGGCGCGCACCGTCGAGCATCGGCGCGGCGGGCTCGGCGAGGGTGACATCGTGACCGCGCCCGGCCAGCCACAGCGACATGTGGCCCAGGCCCGCGCCGATATCCAGCACGCGCAGCGGGCGGTCGGGCAGCGCTTCGGCGAGGTCGGCCTGCAGCACGGCGAGGCGGATGGCGCCTTTGGCGCCGCCGTAGATCTTCTCGGCGAAGCGCGTGGCCAGTTCGTCGAAATGGCGGTCGCCGGTCTTCGGGGAATCGCTCACTTGGCGCCCCCCTCGATGAAGCGCCGTTCGCTGTCGGCCAGTTTGGCGAGCACCGCCTGGTCCATGTCGATGCCCAGTTCCGCACACATCAGCAGCAGGTAAAGGACGATGTCACCGACTTCCTGGCCGACGTGGGCGAGTTTCTCCGGGGGCAGCTGGCGCGACTCGTCCTCGCGCAGCCACTGGAAGATTTCCACCAGCTCGGCCATTTCCACACTGGCTGCCATGGCCAGGTTCTTCGGGCTGTGGAAGCGACTCCAGTCGTTGTGGTCGCGGATGGCGTGCAGGCGCGCGGTGATGGCTTCGAGGTTCATGCAGATGGGGCTCCAACGTGAGCCCCATAGCTTCAAGCCTTGCGCATCAAACGTCCAGCGGGCTCCAGCTGCCGGCCATGTGCGGCAGGCCGTCCTTGCCACGCAGGCTGAACTGCCCGGAAGGCGCCGGCTCGCTGGCCAGCAGGTTGACCTGGGAGGGCAGCAGTACCGGTTTCTGGAAGCGCACGTCGACCCGATAGCCGGCCATCGGCAGACGCTCGCCCAGGGCGGCCAGGCTGCGGGCCTTGTTCCACAGGCCGTGGGCGATGGCGCGGGGGAAGCCGAACAGCTTGGCGCTGGCGGCGAACAGGTGGATCGGGTTGTAGTCGCCGGCTACGCGGGCGTAGCGCCGGCCGATGTCCGCCGGGCAGTTCCAGGCATCGATCTGCTCCAGCGGCAGCTCGGCCACTTCTTCGCGGGCCGGCGGCGTGCCGTCCAGGCGCATGCCGCGGAACAGGATGCGGCTGTCACCCTCCCACAGCAGGCCGAGCTGGTCGTGCAGCTGGGTGATGATGCTGAAGGTCACGCCCTTCTCGTGGGGCTGGAGGTTCTCCACCCGCACGCTGACGGTGAACGGCCCCAGGCCGCCGAGGGGGCGCAACACGCTGATACGGTTTTCCAGGTGCACCAGGCCCAGCAGCGGGAAGGGGAAGCGCGCATCCGTCAGCAGGCCCATCTGCAGGCCGAAGGCGAGGACGTGCGGGTAGGTCGGCGGCAGCAGGTGGTTGTCGGCAAAGCCGCAGACCTTGCGGTAGCGCTCCAGGTGCTTCGCATCGACCGTGACCGGGCAGCGCAGGCCGCGTGTCGGCAGGCTGCGGCCACGCACGCCGCGGCGCACGGCGGCGCGGGCGAACAGACCGGTGAGGGCGGGTGGGGCGGACAGGTCAAGCCAATCGCGGGGCATCGGGTATCTCCTGGCGGGTATTCAATCAGCTTAGCCAGCGCTGGGGCGCGGGCATTGGCCGTGGCAACGCGGTGCGCGGCAGGCAAGTCAATATGACCGTCGAATTGCTCGGACATTTCCCTCAAGCAGCTTCCTGATTCTCTTGAGGGGCGATAGGAAAGCTGCCTAAGATGGGCCCGCCTCATGGATAACTAGAAAAAAACACCATGCGTGATCTGACCGACGATGTGGCGCTGATGCGCCCGGTGATCGACGCCCTGCGCGCCAGCGGTACCGACCCTGACCGCGTGCTGGCTCGCGTTGGCCTGCCAGCCGGCAGCCTGCCGGCCGGACGATTCCCCCACAGCGCACAGAACCTGTTCTGGAAAGCGGCCGCCGAAGAGTGCGGCGAGGAACATGTCGGCCTCTACCTGGCCGGCCACCTGCCCGCGTTCCATGGCTTGCTGCTGGAATACCTGTTCCTCTCCAGCGCCACTTTTGGCGAAGGCCTGCGCCACGCCTTGCGCTATGTGCGCCTGCTCTCCGATACCCTCAACGCCCGCCTGGAAGTGGAGGGTGAGAAGGCCGTGCTGCTGCTCGGCCATAGCGCCGGAACCAACCGGCACTTCCCCGAAATGCTCGCCGGCGCCGTAGTCCGCCTGTTCCACGCGCTCACCGAAGGCGACTTCAAGCCCCAGGAAGTGCAGTTGATGCACGAGGCGGGCGCTCCTGCTGAGCGATACCAGCAGGTCTACGGCTGCCCGGTAGTGCTGGGCGCCGATCGCTATGCCCTGGTCTTCGCTGCCGAAGTGCTGGAGAAACCCTCGCGCCACGCCGCGCCGGAACTGCTGCGCATGCACGAGTCCCTGGCGCGCCGGCAACTGGCGGAAGTGGAGCGACTGGACCTGGTGCGCAAGGTGCGCGAACTGATCGGCGTGCTGCTGGTGGATGGCGGCGCGACGCTGGAGCAGGTCGCCGCTCGTCTCGACATGCCGGCCCGCCGCCTGCGCGAGCGCCTGGCCATGGCCGGGGTGCGTTTCAACGATCTGGTCACCGACTACCGCTGCCGCCTGGCCAAGGAACTGTTGCTCAAGACCGACGAGCGCATCGAGGTGATCGTCGAGCGCACCGGCTTCTCCGAGCCGAGCACCTTCTACCGGGCGTTCAAGCGCTGGGTCGGCGAGACCCCGGTGGAGTTCCGCCGCCGCGGCCGCCCGCAGCCTCCGGCGGAGTGATCGAACCGCTTCGAGCCTGCGTCTGGATAGGCTTTGCCGGTCAATTCCCGCCAAGGTACGCCCGATGCAAAGCCGAATCCGCCAGCCGCTGCTGTTGTCCACCCTCCTGCTGCTGAGCCTTCAGCAAGCGGTTGCGGGGGAGATGGGCGAAACCGCGTTCTCTCGTCTGGACCGCGACGGCGACGGCTATATCGAGGCCGCCGACATGGACGCCATGCGCGTGCGCATGTTCCACCGCCTGGACCGTGATCACGACGGATTGCTCACCTGCGAAGAAATGACCCCGCCCAACCCCAGCGTGAATGTCTCCCCCAACGCCATTGCCTGGCCGGACCAGGATGGCGACGGCAAGGTCAGCCAGACGGAGTTCCTGACCCAGGAGCCCGCGCTGATCGTGCGGGCGGACCGCAATGGCGATCACCGGGTGAGCGCGGAGGAGTTTCGGGAATTGGTGGCGGCGCGGGGGTGATTTGTAGGAGCCCTCATCTGACAGTCCGTGACTGGGATTTGCCCTCTCCCCCAGCTCGAACGTTTTCATGGAGGAGCGGGCCACTTTTTAGAGAAGCAAGTGGGCGCGACCGCGCCCATGGGGCGTTCCTACAGGTGGCGCAGACCTTTCAGGATCGTAGGGCGCATAACGCGCCAGCGTTATCCGCCGCGAGGCTATCGGCGGATAACCCGTTCCGGGTTATGCGCCCTACGATGCTGCACCGGTGGTTCCCTCACCCCAACCCTCTCCCAGAGGGAGAAGGGGCCGATTGTGCCGGCTGATGCCACGGTTTCGTCCTGCACCGATCAGTCCCCTCTCCCGCTTGAGGAGCGGGGCGCGCAGCCAGGGTTGGGGTGAGGGGCTCTTGATCTTGGCGGGCAGCTTTAGAGCAGTCTGTGGGATCAAGCCCCCAGCAAACTCTGCCCGCAAACCCGCAGCACCTGCCCGCTCACCGCGCCCGAACCCGGCTGGGCGAACCAGGCCACGGTTTCGGCGACGTCCTGCGGCAGGCCGCCCTGGCCCATGGAATTCATGCGCCGGCCGGCCTCGCGGATAGTCAACGGAATGGCGGCGGTCATCTGGGTTTCGATGAAGCCCGGCGCCACCGCGTTGATGCTGATGCCCTTCTTGCCCAGTGCCGGCGCCCAGGCCTGCGCCAGGCCGATCAGGCCGGCCTTGCTCACCGCATAGTTGGTCTGGCCCATGTTGCCGGCGATGCCGCTGATGGAAGCGAGCAGCACCACGCGGCCGTCGTCGTGCAGCTTGCCGGCGTCCAGCAGGGCCTGGGTCAGCACCTGCGGGGCCTTGAGGTTGACGTCGATCACCGAGTTCCAGAACGCCTCGCTCATCTTGGCGACGGTCTTGTCGCGGGTGATGCCGGCGTTGTGCACGACGATGTCGACGCCATCGGGCAGTGCCTCGACCAGCTGCGCACCGGCGTCGGCGGCGCAGATGTCCAGCGCCACGCCACGGCCGCCCAGGCGCGCGGCCAGCGCGTCGAGGGCCTCCTTGGCCGGCGGCACGTCCAGCAGCACCACTTCGGCGCCATCACGGGCGAGGGTCTCGGCGATGGCCGCGCCGATGCCACGGGCGGCGCCGGTCACCAGCGCGCGCTTGCCCACCAGCGGGCGGCTCCAGTCCTGCACCTGCTTGTCGTACGCGGACAGGCGCACAACCTGCCCGGACACATAGGCGCTCTTGGGCGAGAGGAAGAAGCGCAGCGCGCCTTCGAGCTGGTCCTCGGCGCCCTTGCCGACGTACACCAACTGCACGTTGCCGCCACGGCGGATTTCCTTGCCCAGGGAGCGGCTGAAGCCTTCCAGGCTGCGCTGCACGCTGGCGGCGATGGGGTCTTTGACCGACTCCGGCGCGCGGCCGAGGATCACCACGTGCGGGCATTTATCCAGACCCTTGAGCGCGCCCTGGAAGAAGGTGCGCAGCTCGATCGTCTGCTCGAAACGGGTCAGGCCGCTGGCGTCGAAGACGATGGCCTTGAGCTTCGGCCCATGCTCGGCGGTCCAGCGTGGCAGGCCGTACTGGCCGTCGCTGAAGGCGAACACCGCATCGGTCAGGCGCTCGGCGAACGGCAGCACAGCCTCGTTCAGGTTGCCCTCGCCGCCGAGCAGCAGCGCCCCGTCCACCGGCCGCGTGCGCCCGGCGTTCCAGCGCTCCAGGCGGACCGGCGCGGGCAGGCCGAGGGCTCCAACCAGGCGGCGGCCGACGTTGGAGTTGGCGAAGGCGATGTAGCGATCGGTCATGGAACGGGCTCCTGCACAGGTTATCAAAGTGCTGACCACTCTACGCAGCGGCGGGTTCGGCGCAATTGACCGCGCTGACCTGCGCAACGGCGGGGCGGCCAATGCGACACAAGCGGCTAAGGTTAGCCTTGAGTGCACTTCAACGCTCATTCTCAGGAGCCCTGCATGACCCAATTGCGCCGGGTCGCCATCGTCGGCGGCAACCGTATTCCCTTCGCCCGCTCCAACACCGTGTATGCCACGGCGAGCAACCAGGAGATGCTGACCTCCGCGCTGGACGGGCTGATCGAGCGCTACAAGCTGCACGGCGAACGCCTGGGCGAAGTGGTCGCCGGCGCCGTGCTCAAGCATTCGCGCGACTTCAACCTGACCCGCGAGTGCGTGCTGGGCACCCGTCTGGCGCCGGAAACCCCGGCCTATGACATCCAGCAGGCCTGCGGTACCGGTCTGGAGGCGGCCATTCTGGTGGCCAACAAGATCGCCCTCGGGCAGATCGACTGCGGCATCGCCGGTGGTGTGGACACCACCTCCGACGCGCCCATCGGCGTCAACGAAGGGCTGCGCAAGATCCTGCTGGAAGCCAACCGCGGCAAGTCCAACGGCGAGAAGATCAAAAGCCTGCTGAAAATCCGCCCGCGCCACCTGATGCCGCACATTCCGAAGAACGGTGAGCCGCGTACCGGGCTGTCGATGGGCGAGCACTGCGAACTGATGGCGCAGACCTGGGCCATCCCGCGCGACGAGCAGGACAAGCTGGCCTACGAGAGCCATCACAAGCTGGCCGCCGCCTATGACGAAGGCTGGCAGAACGACCTGATGACGCCGTTCCGCGGCCTGGTGCGCGACCAGAACCTGCGCCCGGACATCAACCTGGAGAAGATCGGCACCCTCAAGCCGGTGTTCGAGCGCGGCTCGCGCGGCACCCTGACGGCGGCCAACTCCACGCCGCTGACCGATGGCGCCTCGGTGGTGCTGCTGGCCAGCGAAGAGTGGGCCAAGGCGCGCGGCTTGCCGATCCTGGCGTACTTCAAGGATGGCGAAGCGGCGGCGGTGGATTTCGTTGGCGGCCACGAGGGCCTGCTGATGGCGCCGGTCTACGCGGTGCCGCGCCTGCTGGCGCGCAATGGCCGGACCCTGCAGGACTTCGACTTCTACGAAATCCACGAAGCCTTCGCCGCCCAGGTGCTGTGCACCCTCAAGGCCTGGGAAGACGTGGACTACTGCAAGACCCGCCTCGGCCTCGACGCACCGCTGGGCTCCATCGACCGCAGCAAGCTCAACGTGAAGGGCAGTTCGCTGGCCGCCGGCCACCCGTTCGCCGCCACTGGCGGGCGCATCGTTGCCAACCTGGCGAAGCTGCTGGAGGGTGCCGGCAAGGGGCGCGGACTGATCTCGATCTGTGCGGCAGGCGGCCAAGGTGTGACCGCGATCATCGAACGGTAATCCAATACAGCGGGACCGATGCTTTTCGGTCCCACGATGTAGCAACTCCGTGACTTCAGGCGGCACCGCGCGAGCGGCGCCGCCTTTTTTTATCCGCTATTCGGGCGTTACCTGTAGGAGCGAGGGGGACGCCATCGTTGTTGCTCGCGAATCGCTTGGCACAGACTGTAGGGCGCATAACACGCCAGCGTTATCCGCCCTACGTACTACACGAGCTGGAGGCGATTGTGGCGTTTGATTGAAGGGTATCGCCTTTCACACAAGCGTCAGGAGGAACACGTCGTAGGATGGCGTGGAGCGCAGCGATACCCATCGATTCCGGGCACCGACAGCATGGGTATCGCTTCGCTCCACCACATCCTACGTTGGAGGCCCGTCGGCGAGACCGGCGCTGGGGTAGACATAGAATCTCCTACGAAAAGCTGACGCACAGGAGTGCGTAGCACCGGCATTTCTATGCGCAATTTCCTTCTAGATGCGCAGCTCAGCCGCCCTGCAACATTCCCGGATGGATTCGCCGCGAGAAGGGTGTGGAAAGCACCAGCGAAGTCTTGCTGGTGCCGAACTGGGCGAGGCGGTCGATCAGTTCTTCCAGCTCCTGGGTGCAACTGACCGCCACCTTGAGCATCACGCAGGCCTCGCCGGTGATGCGGTAGCAGTCGATGATCTGCGGGATTTCCAGCAGCGGGTCGAGCATGGTCTTGCTGCGGTGGTCGTTCAGGCGCAGCTCGATCAGGCACTGGATCGAGCGACCCATCTTCGACAGGTCTACGCTGGCGTGGTAGCCGGTGATCACCCCTTCGGCTTCCAGGCGCGCCACGCGATCGGCCACGGCGGGAGGGGACAGGTTGATGCGCCGGGCCAGTTCGGCGAAGGACATGCGGCCGTCTTCCAGCAGGGCGGCGAGCAGGGCGCGGTCGTACTTGTCCATGCAATAACTCCGGTTTTGATTCGACGGGCTGTGCTGCAAAAATCCATCGAATGAAAAGTGTTATGCCCGCAAAGGCGTTGTCTGTGCCTTATCCGAGGCGGATGACCTGCATAAAATGAAGCGCTCTGCCTGCCTTGTCGAGCCCTTCCCATGACCACGATGCCCATGCCCAGAGCCCGCGTCTCACTAACCCTGATCGCCGCCTTTTTCGCCCTCTATTTCATCTGGGGCTCGACCTACCTGGTGATCCGCATCGGCGTCGAATCCTGGCCGCCGATGCTGATGGCCGGCTGCCGCTTCATCATCGCCGGCACCCTGCTGTTCGCCTGGATGCTCTGGCGCGGAGCGCCGTTGCCGACGCTCAGGCAGTGCCTGTCGGCGGGCGCCATCGGCATTCTGCTGCTCAGTTGCGGCAACGGTGGGGTGACCGTGGCCGAGCATTGGGGCGTGGCCTCGGGCGTGGCGGCGCTGGCGGTGGCGACCGTGCCGCTGTTCACCCTGGTGTTCGGGCGCTTCTTCGGCAACAAGACCAACGCGCTGGAGTGGGCCGGCATTGCCCTGGGCCTGTTCGGCATCGTGCTGCTCAACCTGGGCTCCAACCTGCAGGGCAGCCCGGCGGGCGCGGCGCTGATCATCTTCGCGGCCGCCACCTGGGCCTTCGGCTCGGTGTGGAGCCGGCGCCTGGACCTGCCCGCCGGCGCCATGGCCAGCGCGATGGAGATGCTGATAGGTGGCGGCGTGCTGCTGCTCGGCAGCTTCCTCAGCGGTGAGCGCATGGAGCAGATGCCCACCGCCGCGGGCTGGGGCGCCTTGGCCTACCTGGTGGTGTTCGGTTCGATCATCGCCTTCAGCGCCTACATGTACCTGCTGGCCAACGTGCGCCCGGCGGCGGCCACCAGCTACGCCTACGTCAACCCGGCGGTGGCGGTGATGCTCGGTGTGGTGTTTGCCGGTGAGCACATCGGCCTGGCGGAATCCCTGGCAATGGCAGTGATCATCAGCGCGGTGGTGCTGATCGGCCTGCCGCAGTGGCGGCGCAAGGAAGCCGTCTGACTCACGGCATGAGCTAAGCCCGAAAGGTTATTTCGCCTGCTTCGGCTGATTCGCTAGGGTATGAAACGGTCTTCATCCGGAGGCCGTTTCCCTTCCTCCTTTCAGTACACCCGCGCGCCATACGCCCAGGCCACTGATCCACCCTTCGATCCGAGGTGTGCATGAGCCTGGCAGTACCGCTTTCCCGTCTTTCCGAACTGCCACCCGCCCAGCGCTGGAGCGACGCCCTGCGCGCGTCCAGCCTGCTGGCCCTGTCGGTGCCCCGCGAGTACGGCGGACGCGGCGCCGGCTGGGACGAGGTGCTGCAGACCCTGCGCGATCTCTGCGAGCGTGACGGCACCCTGGCGCGGCTGTTCGCCCTGCATCACCTGCAACTGGCCAGCGTGTTGCTGCTGGGCAGCGCCGAGCAGCGTGAGCGCCTGCTGCCGCTCAGCGTGGAGCGCGAATGGCTGTGGGGCGAGGCGGTGGATCACCAGGAAAGCCGCCTGCTGGCGCGCGAGCATCGGCGCGGCGGTTTCCTGCTGCAGGGCGGGCGTCACGACTGCTTCGGCGCCGAGGCGGTGGACTGGCTGCTGATCTCGGCGCGCCATGCGCCCAGCGAGGGTTTGCTGATCGCCGCGCTGCCGGCGGATCGCAACGGGCTGGACCGCTTCGAACCCAACGGTGGCGGCCTGCTGCATTGCCACGAGGTGCGCCTGCACCCGGAAGACATCCTGCTGCCGCCCGGCCTGCCGTGGACGCCGCGTGCGCAACTGCGCGGCAGCCTCGCCGGGTTGTTGCAGGCGAACATTGCCCTGGGCTTGGCCGTGCAGGCTTTCGAGAACCTGCCCGCGCGGGCGGCGGCGGGGGAGTTGCAGCGTTTGCTGGGGTTGGGGTTGCGGCTGTCCGAGCAATCGGTGGTGGCCTACGAGTCCGCCCAGGCGGCGGGCTATGCGTTGAGCTTCAGCCGCAGCGCGGCACTGGCGACCCTGGTGGCGGAAACGGCGGCGGTGGCGCAACAGGCGGTGCAGGTCGGCCTGCGTCAGGAAGGCCTCCGCGCCCGCGTGGTCGCTGGCGCCACCTGAGGCTCCGTATCACGGGGCCTGTAGCGGAGTCGAGACAAGCGCTGGCGCTCATAAGTTAAGAACTAAAAATTATTTATTCTGAGTTTTTTATATCTGTAATCTAGCTTTACCGGACCGCCGGACAAGGTTTCAACACAAGCATTCTCCCCATCGAACCCCGTCCCGTGGTCCGTCCCCTCTGTGAGGCCGGCACCGCCGTCACCTTCAGAGGAAACACCATGAACAAACCTCGTTTCGTACGCCGTGCCGTGGCCGGCGTCGTTGTTGCGGCTGCCCTGTTCTCCCAGAGCGCCGCGTTCGCCGACATTGTCCTGGGCTACCAGACCGGCATCGACCCGACCAAGGTTCCGCAAGCCGATGGCACCTATGAAAAGGTCATCGGCGAGAAGCTCGACTGGCGCCGCTTCAACAGCGGCCCGGAAGTGGTCGCCGCGATTGCCTCGGGCGACGTGCAGCTGGGCAACCTCGGCTCCAGCCCGCTGGCCGCCGCCACCTCGCGTGGCCTGCCGATCGTTGCTTTCATCGTCTCCGCACAGATCAACGCCGCCGAGGCCCTGGTGGTTCGCAATGGCAGCAAGATCGAGAAGCCCGAAGACCTGATCGGCAAGACCATCGCCACGCCTTTCGTCTCCACCTCGCACTACAGCCTGCTGGGCGCGCTCAAGCACTGGCAGATCGATCCGGCCAAGGTGAAGATCGTCAACCTCAACCCCGCCGAGATTGCCGCCGCCTGGCGCCGTGGCGACATCGACGGCGCCTTCGTCTGGTCGCCCGCCCTGGGCGAGGTCAAGAAGTCCGGCAAGGTGCTGACCGACGCCGCCGAAGTCGGCCAGTGGGGCGCACCGACCTTCGAGGTCTGGGTGGCCCGCAAGGACTTCGCCGAGAAGCACCCGGAGATCATCGCCAAGTTTGCCCGCGTGAGCCTGGATTCCTTCGCCGACTACAACGCCCACAAGGCCGAGTGGACCGCCGACTCCGAGCAGGTGAAGAAGATCGCCCGCCTGACCGGCGCCGATCCGAAGGACGTGCCCGAGCTGCTGGCCGGCTCCGCCTTCCCCGAATCCCAGGCGCAGCTGTCGTCCGCTTTGCTGGGTGGCGGCACCGCCAAGGACATCGCCGGTACCGCCGCCTTCCTGAAAGAACAGAAACGCGTGCCTTCGGTGCTCAAGGACTACTCGCCCTACGTCAGCGCGGACTACGTGCGCCAGGCGGAGAGCGTGCAGGTCGGGCAGCGCTGATCAGTTGCTCTTCGTAGGAGCGAGCTTGCTCGCGAACACCGGCTGGCACTGAAGCTCGGGCCGGTTCGCGAGCAAGCTCGCTCCTACGGGGCATCACGCATTTCTTCTCACCCTACGGAGGGCAGAACATGAGCCGTCTGACGGCCGAGGCAGTCAGCCTCACTTTCCTGCAGCGCGGACGCGAGCGCGTCGTGCTGCAGGACCTCACGCTCAGCCTGGCCAAGGGCGAATCGCTGGTGGTGCTCGGCCCGTCCGGCTGCGGCAAGTCCAGCCTGCTCAACGTGCTGGCGGGCTTCCAGGCGCCGGACAGCGGCCGCGTGCAGATCGACGGGCGCACCCTGAGTGGCCCCGGTGGCGAACGCGGCGTGGTGTTCCAGGACGACGCGCTGATGCCCTGGCTGAGCGCGCAGGACAACGTTGCCCTGGGCCTGCGCATCCGTGGCGTCGGCGCCGCCGAGCGCAACGCCCGCGCCCATGAAGTCCTCAAGCTGGTGGGCCTGGGCGAGCACGCGGACTACCGCATCTCGCAGCTTTCCGGTGGCCAGCGGCAGCGCCTGGGCCTGGCCCGCGCGCTGGCGGTGGAGCCGGATTTCCTGCTGCTCGACGAGCCCTTCGGCGCCCTCGATGCGCTCACCCGCGAGCGCATGCAGGTGCTGACCCTCGACCTGTGGCGCAAGACCGGCAAGGGCCTGTTCCTGATTACCCACAGCGTCGATGAAGCGCTGTTCCTTGCCACCGACCTGGTGGTGATGGACGGCCCGCCGGCGCGCATCGTCAAGCGCCTGCCGTTGGATTTCGCCCGCCGCTACGCCGCTGGCGAGCCGGTGCGCTCGATCAAGTCCGACCCGGAGTTCGCGCGCCTGCGCCAACTCCTTCTGGATGAGTTTTTGGAAGAACCGGAGGCCGAGCATGCCCACTGATACCCTCGCCGCCAAACTCCCGGCCGCCGCGCCGAAAGCCCGCAGCGTGTCGGGCGACTACCGTCGCTGGGCCGCCGCCGGCAGCGTTGGTTCTCTCTTCGTGCTCTGGTGGTTGGCCACGCACCTGGGCTGGGTCGACACCCTGTTCCTGCCCGCGCCGGAGCAACTGGTGGAAGCCTTCCAGCGCCTGCTCGCCGAGGGCTACGTCGATGCCTCGCTGTGGCAACACATCGGCACCAGCCTACTGCGCGTGCTGCTGGCGCTGGGCGCGGCAATCCTGACGGCCATTCCGCTGGGCATCCTGATGGGCCTCAACCCGCTGGTGGGCGCGGCCTTCGATCCGCTGGTGGAGTTCTACCGCCCGGTGCCGCCGCTGGCCTACCTGCCGCTGATCGTCATCTGGTTCGGCATCGGTGAGCTGTCCAAGGTGCTGCTGATCTACCTCGCGCTGTTCGCGCCGTTGCTGATCGCCACCGCTGCCGGCGTGCGCCGAGTGGACAAGTCGCGCATCCAGGCCGTGCGCTGCCTGGGCGCCAGCCGCCTGCAGGTGGTGCGCCACGTGATCCTGCCCAGTGCGCTGCCGGATGTCCTGACCGGCTTGCGCATCGCCCTGGGCGTGGGCTGGTCGACCCTGGTCGCCGCCGAGCTGATTGCCGCCAACCGTGGCCTGGGCTTCATGGTGCAGTCCGCTGCGCAGTTCCTCGCCACCGATGTGGTGGTGCTGGGGATCCTGCTGATCGCCGCCATCGCGCTGAGCTTCGAGCTGGGGCTGCGTTGGGTGCAGAAGCGGTTTGCTTCCTGGGAGTAGGTGCTGGAGTTGAAGCCAGGGCCCCTCACCCTAGCCCTGGCTGCGCGCCTCGCTCAGAGGGAGAGGGGACTGTCCTGAGCGGTTCTAGGTCTTTTGCCTCACGGCCATTCTTCCGTTGTTGAAGGACAGTTGCGGCCTTTCCGAACACACCGAACAACCCCCCTCTCCCGCTTGCGGGAGAGGGTTGGGGAGAGGGGCTCTCCCCGTGAACCTCACAAGAGAACACGACCATGACCACCCTGAGCATCGAACCCATCAGCCCGGCCCTGGGCGCCATCGTTTCCGGCGTGCGCCTGGCCGACCCGCTGGACGACGCGGCGCAGCGCCAGATCGAGCAGGCCCTGCTCGACCATCACGTGCTGTTCTTCCGCGACCAGCCGCTGACGCCGACCCAGCAGGCGAACTTCGCCGCGCGTTTCGGTGACCTGCACATCCACCCGATCTACCCCAGTTCGCCTGAACAGCGCGAAGTCATCGTCCTCGACACCGCCGTCACCGACGTGCGCGACAACGCCATCTGGCACACCGACGTGACCTTCCTGGAAACCCCGGCACTGGGGGCCGTGCTGGCTGCCAAGCAACTGCCGCCCCATGGTGGCGACACCCTCTGGGCCAGCGGCATCGCGGCGTTCGAGGCGCTGTCGAAACCGCTGCAGCAACTGCTCGACGGCCTCACGGCGACCCATGACATCAGCAAGTCCTTCCCTGCCGAGCGCTTCGGTGCCTCCGACGCGGACCTCGCCCGGCTGGAAGAGGCTCGCCAGAAGAACCCGCCGCGCAGCCATCCGGTGATCCGCACGCACCCGGTCACCGGGCGCAAGGCGCTGTTCGTCAGCGACGGATTCACCACCCGCATCAACGAGCTGGAGCCGGCGGAAAGCCGCGCCATCCTCGACTTGCTGTTCGCCCACTTCGCCCGCCCGGAGTTCACCGTGCGCTGGCGCTGGAAGGAAAACGACGTGGCCTTCTGGGACAACCGCGTGACCCAGCACTACGCCGTGGACGACTACCGCCCGCAGCGCCGGGTGATGCACCGGGCGACGATTCTCGGGGACAAGCCGTTCTGAGGACTCCGCAACCTGTAGGGTGCATAACCCGGAACGGGTTATCCGCCGCATTGGCGGATAACGCCCCAGGCGTTATGCGCCCTGGGGGCCTGAGGATTGGTGTGTAGGAGCGAGCTTGCTCGCGAACCGCATAACGCCGATTTCATGGGTGAGCGCGTTCGCGAGCAAGCTCGCTCCTACAGGGATGCCGGGCGCCGGGTTCGGCCCGCAGTTTCCCGCCATCCCCGTGACTTGCGGCAACAAAGCCGCACGGCAGACCGCATTCGTCGCCATTCTGGGTCGCGGCGGCTGGCGCACTGTCCTACGCTTTGGCAGTTTCGCTTCATAAAGAGATTGCCTACATGCAAGAAAGGATTCCCGACGAGTCCAACCTCGCCGAGCTGACGGTTCGCGGCCTGATCCTCGGCGCGCTGATTACCGTGGTGTTTACCGCCTCCAACGTCTACCTCGGTCTCAAGGTCGGCTTGACCTTCGCCTCGTCGATCCCGGCAGCGGTCATTTCCATGGCCGTGCTGCGCTACTTCTCCGGCTCCAACATCCTCGAGAACAACATGGTGCAGACCCAGGCCTCGGCGGCCGGCACCCTGTCCTCGATCATCTTCATCCTTCCCGGCCTCTTGATGATCGGCTACTGGAGCGGCTTCCCGTTCTGGCAGACCGCGGCCATCTGCTCCATCGGCGGCATTCTCGGCGTGCTCTACACCATCCCCCTGCGCCGGGTGATGGTGGTGCAGAGCAACCTGCCATACCCCGAAGGCGTGGCGGCGGCAGAAATCCTCCGCGTCGGCAGCCAGGACGAGGAAGAGGAAAAGGCCGGCAAGCCCGCGAAAGCCGGTGGCCCCGGCCTGCGCGACATCCTCGCCGGTGGCGTGGTCGCCGCCGCTTTCAGCCTGCTCAGCAGCGGCTTCAAGGTGCTCGCCGAAGGCTTCAGCTTCTGGCTCACCGCCGGGCAGGCGGCGTTCCGCCTGTCCACCGGTTTCTCCCTGGCGCTGGTCGGCGCCGGTTACCTGATGGGCATCACCGCCGGCATCGCCATCCTGATCGGCGTGGTCATCGCCTGGGGTGTGGCCGTGCCGCTGCTCTCGGTGAACAGCGTGCTGGCTGCCGGGCAGAGCCTGCCGGAGCTGGCGACCAAACTGTGGAGCAGCCAGGTGCGTTTCCTTGGCGCCGGCACCATCGGTATTGCCGCGCTGTGGACTTTGGCCACCCTGTTCAAACCCATGGTGCAGGGCGTCTGGTCGTCGCTGAGCGCCGTGCGTGGCCGTGGCGAAGTGAGCGACCTGCGCACCGAGCGGGACCTGTCGGCGAAGTGGATCGTCACCATCGCCGGCATCCTGTTGCTGGCGCTGTTCGTGGTGTTCTCCTACTTCCTCGGTGAGGCCGCGCCGGACCTGCACGGTGTCGGCTTCTGGGGCCTGGTGGCGGTCTGCGTGATCTTCGCCTTCTTCTTCGGCTTCCTGATCGCCGCCGCCTGCGGCTACATGGCCGGCCTGGTGGGCTCGTCGAGCAGCCCGATCTCCGGCATCGGCATCATTGCGGTGATCCTGGTGTCGTTGCTGATCCTCGGCGTCGGCTCCCTGGAAACCGGCTTCCTCGACCAGCAGGGCGGCAAGCTGGCCATCGCCCTGGCGCTGTTCACCACCTCGGTGGTGATCGCCATTGCGGCGATTTCCAACGACAACCTGCAGGACCTGAAGACCGGTTACCTGGTCGGCGCGACTCCGTGGCGCCAACAGGTGGCGCTGATAGTCGGCTGCCTGGTGGGCGCGCTGGTGATCCCGCCGGTGCTGGAGCTGCTGTACAACGCCTACGGCTTCACCGGCGCGTTGCCGCGTGAGGCGATGGACCCCAACGCTGCACTGGCTGCGCCGCAGGCAACGCTGATGACCGCCATCGCCAGCGGGATTTTCCACAACGCGCTGAACTGGAACATGATCCTGATCGGCGTGGCGCTGGGCATCGCGCTGATCCTGGTGGACGTGCTGCTGCGCCGCACCGGCAAGGCCAGCCTGCCGGTGCTGGCCGTCGGCCTGGGCATCTACCTGCCGCCAACCATCGGCATGACCCTGGTGGTCGGCGCTGTGATCGCCTGGCTGCTGGAGAACGCCCTGGCCAAGCGCGCGGTGGCGGCTGGCAAGACGGTGGATAACTATTCCGAAGAACCCAAGCGCCGTGGCGTGCTGCTCGCCTCCGGCCTGATCGTCGGTGAGAGCCTGATGGGCATTCTGCTCGCAGGCATCATCGGCACCACGGGTTCTGCCACGCCGCTGGCGCTGGTCGGTGGCGGTTTCGAGGACACCGCGCAGTGGTTGGGCCTGGTGGTCTTCGTGGCGATCTGCGTGCTGTTCTACCGCAAGGTGTTGAGCGGCACT
Organism: Pseudomonas sp.; assembly: GCF_002796985.1. Taxonomy (GTDB): domain Bacteria; phylum Pseudomonadota; class Gammaproteobacteria; order Pseudomonadales; family Pseudomonadaceae; genus Pseudomonas. The sequence goes on from NZ_PEKX01000008.1 coordinate 221,619, forward strand.
CGCGGCTGATTCTTCGCCATAAGTGAAAAGGGCGCCTGCGGGCGCCCTTTTCTTTGTCGGAAGTTTCGGTTGTTCGTTGCTGGCGGCGCTCCGATGTCAAAGAGTGATATATGATGTCGATATCAAATATCGGAGGCTCTTATGCGCACCCTGGTGGATATCCCCGTTGAGTATCTGGAACGCCTGAACGACATCAGCGAACGTCAGCAGCAGTCCCGAGCCTCGGTCATCCGCGAGGCCATCGCCGAATATCTGGTCAACCACGCGCAGGCGGACGCCGCTGATGCCTTCGGACTGTGGAAAGACCATGAGGTCGACGGTCTTGCCTATCAGAAGAAGGTGCGCGAGGAATGGTGAAGGTCCTGTTCGACACCAATATCCTCGTCGACTACCTCAATGGCCATGTGCAGGCGCGGGACGAATTGGCGCTCTACAGCGACCGCGCCATCAGCGTCATCACCTGGATGGAAGTGCTGATCGGCGCCACGCCGCAGACCGAAGCTGCCACCCGCGCCTTTCTCTCCAGCTTCACGCTGCTGGCGCTGGACGAGCGAATCGCCGAGCGTGCGGTGGAGGTGCGCCAGCGCCTGCGGGTGAAACTGCCGGATGCGATCATCAAGGCCTCGGCGGAAGTCGAAGGCCGGCTGCTGGTGACGCGCAATGTGAAGGATTTCGACGAGCGCGAGCCGGGAGTGCGGTTGCCTTACCAGCTCTGAGGACTCTGCCTGTAGGAGCGAGCTTGTTCGCGAACCACCCAGCATCGGAGCTGCCGGTGAATCCGTTCGCGAGCAATAACGATGGCGTCCCCCACGCTCCTGCAAGGGCATACACAGGCGCTGAACTCAGCGCACCAGATGCAGGAACTGCAGGTGCCGTTCGTACTGGTCGAGCATGTCGTTGATGATCTGCTCCTTGCTGTAGCCCATCAGGTCGTAGTCCTGGCTGCCTTCGGAGAGGTGTACCTCGGCGCGGAAGTAGCGGCGGTTCTTCAGGTGCAGGCCGCCCATGCCGGCGCGGGCGAAGGATGGGGTGAAGTAGCCGCGCATCGAGACCTGGTAGAGGAACGCATGCTGTGCGCCGTGGCCGATTTCCAGGCCGATTTCCAGGTTGCTCAGGTCCAGGTCGGAATCCACCTGCAGGCCCTTCTCGCGGAACACCTCGGAGACTTCGGCAATCGCAGGGCTGACCACATCGACCATGTAGCGGTACACCTCGTCGCGGGTGGGGAAGTGCACCGCCTGGGAAATGCGCCGCTTCCAGCCGCCGGGCTTGGCCGAGGGCGGCGGTGCCAGCGAATGCGTGCGTGAGCGCTGGCGCTGGGATTCCAGGTAGAACGCCTTGTGCAGGCCCCACATCATCAGCAACAGGATCAGCGAGAAGGGCAGCGAGGTCAGCACCACGGCGGACTTCAGCGCATCGATGCTGCCGGCGAACAACAGGCCGCCGGTGACCAGCGCCGTGGCCACGCCCCAGAACACCCGCAGCCACTTCGGGCCGTCGTCGTCGGCGCTGCCGCCATGGGCGGAGAGGGTGGAGAGCACCACGGTGCCGGAGTCCGCCGAGGTGACGAAGAAGACGAAACTGACCAGCACCGTCACCGCGATCAGCGCGCGGCTGCCGGGGTAGTTCTGCAGCATCTGGTAGAGCGCCATGGAGGGATCGGCGATGGCCACCCGGCCCAGTTCGCTGAAACCGTGGTTGAGCACCAGGTCCAGGGCGCTGTTGCCGAAGATCGACATCCACGCCAGGGTGAAGCCCAGTGGGATGAACAGCACGCCGAAGACGAATTCGCGAATCGTCCGCCCGCGCGAGATGCGCGCGATGAACAGGCCGACGAAGGGCGCCCAGGCGATCCACCAGGCCCAGTAGAACACCGTCCAGCCGCCGAGCCAGTCGTTGCCGTCCTTACCATAGGCGTAGAGGTCGAAGCTCTTGGTCGGCAGGCTGCCGAGATAGTCGCCGATGTTCTGTACCAGGGTGTTGAGCAGGTGCTGGGTGGGCCCGGCGAACAGCACGAAGAGCAGCAGCGCGCAGGCCAGCAGCATGTTGATGTCCGACAGCAGGCGGATGCCCTTGTCGACACCCGACACGGCGACCAGGATCGCTGCACCCATCATCAGCGCGATCAGCGTCATTTGCACCGGGTGGCTGTGGGCGATGCCGAACAGGTAGTCGAGGCCGGCGTTGAGTTGCAACACGCCGAAGCCCATGTCCGCACCCAGGCCAAACACCGTGGCGATGATGCCGAAGCAGTCCACCGCATAGCCGATGGGCCCGTTGATGCGCTTGCCGATCAGCGGGTAGAGCGCCGAGCGCAGCGCCAGCGGCAGGTTGTGCCGGTAGGCGAAGTAGGCCAGGGCCATCGCCACCAGGGCGAACACGCCCCAGCCGTGCAGGCCCCAGTGCAGGAACAGCAACTGCATGGCCTGGCGCGCCGTTTCCGGAGTGCCGGCCTCACCTTGCGGCGGTTGGGCGAAGTGGGTCAGCGGCTCGGATACGCAGAAGAAGAACAGGGTGATGCTGATGCCGGCGGCGAACAGCATGCCGGCCCAGGACAGGTAGCTGAATTCCGGCTCGTCGTGGTCGGCACCGAGCTTGATCTTTCCATAGCCGGAAAGCGCGGTGACCACCACGAAGATCAGGTACAGCGTCATCGCCAGCAGGTAGTACCAGCCGACCGTATCGGCGGCCCAGGATTGCGCGGTGAGCAGCCATTCACCGGCCTGTTGCGGCTGGCTGATGACGATCAGAGCGAAGAGCAGGATCAGCGCTGCCGCACCGTAGAAGACCGGTGGGTTCATGCGCATGGCGGGGGAGGGCGTTACGGACGGGAAGGATTGTGCAGCGGACAAAACGGGCGGGGTCCCTCGAGATTTTCCTTGAACAAGCATTCAATGAAAACACGAATGAGCCCTGGAAGGCCAATGGGCGGGACCGATGGTCCCGCCGCCGGCCCTGGTCGAGGGCCGAGCGGAGCGGGTACTGCTTTACTTGCGGCGGGCTTTTTTCGCCTCACGGATCTCACGGCGTTCCGGGTCGACCTTGGCAGGTGCGGTCAGGAAGGCGGTGGCGGCGAAAAAGTTAGCAAGAGCGGCAAAGCTGGTCACGATGATCTCCAATGGCGCCGGGGAAAATGGGTCCCGACTGCCTGATAGCCATTTTCCCTGAAGATTGTGACAAAAAGAAGTGAATGGTCTTGATGAGAGGTATTGGTCTGGTCGATGAGACTTCTATCAGGTCTATTTATGGTGAATAGTCCTGATTTTGACTTCTTGCTCAGGATTCCCTCCTGCCGACCAGTAAGTCGGCAAAGCCTTTCACTGCGACCATTCGTCGCCAAAGGTGAAACGGTTCAGCGCCGGCTCTGGCTTTGACGCGATAAACGGCCGTCAACACTGCGAAACGGGTCATCGCATAGCACAATCACCGAGGTAGAGCGGGTTTGAGTTGGAAAACTTGAACTGGTGTGCAGCCTTTCGTGAAAAACATGTGAAACGGCTATGGCGATTGACTTGCCGATTCCGTTAGTCTGCCCCCGCAGGACAAAAAACCACCAACAGGGAATATCTAGAGATGGACTTCAAACGTATCGCCGTTGCCACTGCACTCTTCGCTTCGCTGGCCGGTTGCCAGACCATGACCACCAACCAGGCCATCGTTCCGCTGCAGGCCGCCACCGCTCAGATGATCGGCCTGGCGTCTTCCGACGAACTGGTTGTCAGCGACGTCAAAGCCGGTCAGCCGGACGCCCTGGGTGGCCAGGAACTCTCCTACGTCGCCACCACCACCAAAGGCCGCATCTTCAACTGCACCTCGCGCATGATGCCGGGCCTGCTGACCGATCCGGCCAAGCTGACCAACCCGTCGTGCACCCCGGTGGTTGCTCACTCCAACACCGCCACCAAGTAACGCTCCGGCCAGCAGCATGCTGTCGCCCGTGCGCGGCCCTTCGGGTCGCGCTGGCGACTACAGCGCGGCGTCAGCCGCGCTCGTGCTCCAGGCGTTGCAGCAGCGCACGCAGCTGCGCCTCGACGCCGGGTTGGCGCAGCAGACGCTCCAGCGCCGCATCGCTCACTTGCGTTACACCGCCTGATCCCGCTACGCCGCCTGACCCCGCCACGCCGCCTGAAAAATTCAGGTGCTCCGGGCGAATCTCCTCGTCCGGGCTGACCAGCAGGGCGAAGTGGATGACGTTCTCCAGCTCGCGAATATTCCCCGGCCACGAATAACCTTCCAGCGCGCGCTGGGTGTCGCTGGCGATCTGCGGCACCGGCAGTTCCAGTCTCTGCGCATGCACGCCGAGGAAGTACTCGGCCAGCGGCTGGATATCGCCGATGCGTTCGCGCAGCGGCGGCAGCGTGAGGTTGCCGTCGTGCAGGTACTGCTGCAGCCCCTCGAGGAATTTCCCCGCCTTTACCGCCTGCCCCAGGTCGATGCTGGTGGCGGCGACCAGGCGCACGTCCACCGGCACCGGCTCGCGCGCACCGACGCGCAGCACTTCGCGCTCCTGCAGTACGCGCAGCAGTTTCTGTTGCAGCGACAGCGGCAGGTCGGCGATCTCGTCCAGGTACAAGGTGCCGCCGTTGGCCGAGCCGAACCAGCCGGCGCGGCTGCCCACCGGGCCGTTGTGCGCCCCCGGCGCATAGCCGAACAGCTCGGCGTCGGCATAGTTGCGGCTCAATGCGCTGCAGCTCACCGCGACGAACAAGCCGGGACGCTCGCTGGCGCGGTGGATATGGCGGGCCAGCAGCTCTTTGCCGGTGCCGGTCTCGCCGTGGATCAGCACCGGCTGCGGCAACGGCGCCAGGCGTTCCACCTCGTCGCGCACGGCATGGGAGCGCGGGTCGAAGAACACCAGCGCCTTGGCGCGGATGCTCAACGGGCTCTTGTCGGCATCGGGGAAAGTCAGCAGCGGTAGCGGCGCGTGGGGGGCGTTCATGGGGGTTCTCCTTCTGCTCTTACAGCGCGTCCAGCGCCTGCAGGAAATCACGGACGATGTCCTCGCTGTCCTCGATACCCACCGACACACGGATAGTGCCGTCGTGGATGTCCAGCGCGGTCAGGGCCTCGGCGGACAGCGCGCGATGCGAGGTCTTGCCGGGGTGGGTGATGCTGCTGGCGACGCCGGCCAGCGACGGGGCGAAGGCGGCCAGTTGCAGCTCGCCGATCAGCGTGTCGACCTGATCCAGGCCGCCCTTAAGGGTGAAACTCAACATGCCCGAGTGGCCCTTGCGGAACAGTCGCTGCGCCAGCTCGAAGTCCGGGTGCGAGGGCAGGCCGGGGTAGAACACACGAGCGACCTGCGGGTGCGCTTCGAGGGCTTCGGCCAATGCCTGGGCATTCTGTGAGTGAGCCTTCATGCGCAGGGCCAGGGTCTTGGCGCCGCGGAAGTTCAGCCAGCTCTCGAAGGGGCTGGCGCTACCGCCAGCGTTGATCTGGAAGCGCCGCGCGGCGGCGATCCATTGCGCATCGCCGACCAGCGCGCCGCCCATGGCGTCGCTGTGGCCGTTGAGGTATTTGGTGGTGCTGTGGATCACCAGGTCGGCGCCGTCGCGCAGCGGTTGGTAGAGCACCGGCGAGAGGAAGGTGTTGTCCACCAGCAGCTTGAGGTTGTGGCGGCGGGCGAGGTCGGCCAGCGCCGGCACGTTGCTCACGCGCACCAGTGGGTTGGAGGCGGTCTCGGTGTAGATCAGCTTGGTGCCCGGCGTGATCGCCGCTTCCACCGCCGCCAGATCATTGAGATCGAGCAGGGTGGCGGTGATGCCGAAGCGCGTCAGTTCTTTCTCGATCAGGCTCTGGGTGGTGCCGTACAGCTCGCGGCTGGCGATCAGGTGATCGCCGGCGCCGAGCACGCCGAGCAGCGCGGCGGAAATCGCCGCCATGCCCGAGGCGGAGAACAGCGCGTCCTCGCCCCCTTCCAGCTCGCGCAGCAGCTCTTCCACCGCGCTGTGGTTCGGGTTGCCGATGCGCGTGTACATGTAGTTGTCGGGGTTGCCGGCGAGGAAGTCGTCGACCTGCTCCAGCGAGTCGTAGACGAACACCGAGCTCTGGTAGATCGGCTGGCTCTTGGCGCGGGTGACCATGCGCCGGTCGACATCGTGGCCGGCGTGCACGGCGCGAGTGGAGAGGCCTTTGGCGTGATCGCTCATGGCAGGTACCTCAGATAAGAAAAACGCCGGTGGAACCTGCCCACCGGCGTCGAAGCGGGTGCGCCATCGGGCGCGCCCAGCGTGGGAGTCGTTGCGCCCGGCCAGCGGCCGGGCGACGGATCAGAAGGCGGGCACCACGGCGCCGTTGTACTTCTTCTCGATGAAGGCTTTGACTTCCGGGCTGGTCAGGGCGGCGGAGAGTTTCTTCAGGGCGTCGCTGTCCTTGTTGTCCGGGCGTGCCACCAGGTAGTTCACGTAGGGCGAGTTGCGGTCTTCGAGGATCAGTGCGTCCTTCACCGGGTTGAGCTTGGCTTCCAGCGCATAGTTGGTGTTGATCAGGTCCAGGTCGACCTGGTCCAGCACGCGCGGCAGCAGGGCCGATTCCAGTTCCTTGAACTTCAGGTGCTTGGGGTTCTCGGCGATGTCTTTCGGGGTGGCCAGGGCGTTGCTCGGGTCTTTCAGCTTGATCACGCCGGCTTTCTGCAGCAGGAGCAGGGCGCGGCCGCTGTTGCTGCCTTCGTTGGGGATGGCCACGGTCGCGCCGTCCGGCAGCTCGGCCAGGGACTTGTACTTCTTCGAGTAGCCGCCGAAGGGCTCGACGTGCACGCCGGTCACGGTGACCAGGTTGGTGCCCTTGCCGGCGTTGAAGTTGTCCAGGTACGGCTTGGTCTGGAAGTAGTTGGCGTCCAGGCGCTTCTCGGCGACCTGCACGTTGGGCTGCACGTAGTCGGTGAAGACCTTGATCTCCAGGTCCACGCCTTCCTTGGCCAGGGTCGGCTTGATCAGTTCGAGGATCTCGGCGTGGGGAACCGGGGTGGCGGCGACGATGAGCTTCTCGTTGGCGAAGGCCGAGGTGCTGAAGGCAGTGGCGAGGGCGGTCAGAAGCAGCAGCTTTTTCATTGCGATGTCCTTGTGGGGCAGATGACCGCTGGCGTCCGGGCCGGCCGGGATGGGGCCTTCGTACGGGCGGTGGATTCTTTTCCGCGGCTCACTCGGCAGCGGTTGAGGCGAAAGTTAGCGGGATTTTTTATTCCAATAAAATACTAATTTTTCATTTTCATATTCGATTTTGTTCATATGAGCGGTGGGTGCGTGGCCTGAGACAAGCTGTCGCGCGACACCCCGTCGCGCGGCAACCCACCACTGCGGTCCGCCTCCACAGGGCGCGTAAGATCAAGGCGTTTTCTTGAGCGGCGTCAATGCAGATGGTGGTCCATTCTGATTGAGCGGCGAAAAGGATCCAAACCGACAGCAGATCGGTGGCTCGAAACTGAGTCATTGCAGAAGAGAAACATCACGCAAGAACGCCCTGCGCACGCGCAAGGTACGGTGCTCGACCCTTCCGTGGGGTTGGCGTCAGCCTGAAGAGGAATCGTCATGTTCGGATTAGAGGCGCTCGACCTGGCTCGAATCCAGTTCGCCTTTACCGTGTCCTTCCACATCATCTTCCCTGCCATCACCATCGGCCTGGCCAGTTACCTGGCAGTGCTCGAAGGCTTGTGGCTGAAGACCAATGAGGAGGTCTACCGCGACCTCTATCACTTCTGGTCGAAGATATTCGCCGTCAACTTCGGCATGGGCGTGGTCTCCGGCCTCGTCATGGCCTACCAGTTCGGCACCAACTGGAGCGCCTTCTCGGCCTTCGCCGGGAGCGTCACCGGCCCGTTGCTGACCTATGAAGTGCTCACGGCGTTCTTCCTTGAAGCCGGCTTCCTCGGCGTCATGCTGTTCGGTTGGCACCGTGTCGGCCCGGGCCTGCACTTCTTCGCCACGGTGATGGTGGCGATCGGTACGTTGATCTCCACCTTCTGGATCCTCGCCTCCAACAGCTGGATGCAGACCCCGCAGGGCCACGAGATCGTCAACGGCGTCGTGGTGCCGGTGGACTGGCTGGCAATCATCTTCAACCCGTCGTTCCCCTATCGCCTGCTGCACATGGCGATCGCCTCGTTCGTCGCCACCGCCTTCTTCGTCGGCGCCTCGGCGGCCTGGCACCTGCTGCGCGGCCGCGACAACCCGGCGATCCGCAAGATGCTCTCGATGGCGATGTGGATGGCGCTGATCGTGGCGCCGATCCAGGCCATGGTCGGCGACGCCCACGGTCTGAACACGCTCAAGCACCAGCCGGCGAAGATCGCCGCGATGGAAGGCCACTGGGACAACAGCAGCGGTGAACCGACCCCGCTGATCCTGTTCGGCTGGCCGGACATGGAGCGCGAGGAAACCCGCTTCAAGGTTGAGATTCCGGTGCTCGGCAGCCTGATCCTGAACCACAGCCTGAGCGAACCGATCCCGGCGCTGAAGGACTTCCCCAAGGCCGACCGGCCCAACTCCACGGTGGTCTTCTGGTCGTTCCGCATCATGGCCGGCCTGGGCATGCTGATGATCTTCGTCGGCCTGTGGAGCGCCTGGCTGCGCTGGCGCAAGCGGCTGTTCGAGAACCGCCTGTTCCTCAAGCTGGTGCTGTGGATGGGGCCGTCCGGCCTGATCGCGATTCTCGCCGGCTGGTTCACTACCGAGATCGGTCGCCAGCCCTGGGTCGTCTACGGGCTGATGCGCACCGCGGATGCGGTATCCAATCACAGCGTCACGCAGATGAGCCTGACCCTGGTGATGTTCGTGCTGGTGTACTTCAGCCTGTTCGGCGTCGGCATCGGCTACATGATGCGCCTGGTGCGCAAGGGCCCGGTCACCCACGAGGGCCGCGAAACCAGCCACGGCGGTGCCGGCCAGAAACGCACGGCGGCGCGGCCGCTGTCGGCCACCGAAGAGGGTTTTGACGACGATGACAGCACTGAAGCGGGGAGGAACTGAGCCATGGGAATCGATCTTCCGCTGATCTGGGCGATCATCATCATCTTCGGCGTGATGATGTACGTGGTGATGGACGGCTTCGATCTGGGCATCGGCATGCTCTACCCGTTCTTCAAGGACGAGGGCGACCGCGATGTGATGATGAATACCGTGGCGCCGGTCTGGGACGGCAACGAGACCTGGCTGGTACTGGGCGGCGCCGCGCTGTTCGGCGCCTTCCCGGTGGCCTATTCGGCCGTGCTCTCGGCGCTGTACCTGCCACTGATGCTGATGCTCGTCGGGCTGATCTTCCGCGGTGTGGCCTTCGAGTTCCGCTTCAAGGCACGGGCCAACAAACGGCACCTGTGGGACAAGTCGTTCATCGTAGGCTCCTTGGTGGCGACCTTCTTCCAGGGTGTGGCGCTGGGCGCCTTCATCGAAGGCATCCCGGTGGCGAACCGTCAGTTCGTCGGCGGCTCGCTCGACTGGCTGGCGCCGTTCCCGCTGTTCTGCGGCCTCGGTCTGGTGGTCGCCTACAGCCTGCTGGGCTGCACCTGGCTGATCATGAAGACCGAAGGCAAGCTGCAGGAACGCATGCATGACCTGGCCAAACCGCTGGCGCTGGTATTGCTCGCCATCATTGGCATCGTCAGCCTGTGGACGCCGCTGGCCCACGAGGAAATCGCCCAGCGCTGGTTCAGCCTGCCCAACCTGTTCTGGTTCCTGCCGGTGCCGCTGCTGGTGCTGCTGACCTTCTACGGCCTGCTGCGCTCGGTGGCGCGCAACGACCACGTGAAGCCGTTCCTGCTCACCCTGGCGCTGATCTTCCTCGGCTACAGCGGCCTGGGCATCAGCCTGTGGCCGAACATCATTCCGCCGTCGATGTCGATCTGGGATGCCGCCGCGCCGCCGCAGAGCCTGGGCTTCATGCTGGTGGGTGCGCTGTTCATCATCCCCTTCATCCTCGTCTACACCGCGTGGAGCTACTACGTGTTCCGCGGCAAGGTGAAGCACGGCGACGGCTACCACTAGAGGTGCGGAGCATGACTCACGAGGAACAGGAGAAGGCACCGCTGCGCAAGCGGCTGGGCTGGCTGGTGCTGATCTGGGCACTGAGCGTCGCCGGCCTCGGCGTGGCGGCCTGGCTGATGCGGCTGTTCATGAGCGCCGCAGGGCTGGGCCCGCCGCACTAGTCCTGACGATCAATCGATCCCATCCGGGTACCGCTCGCGGTGCCCGTTTCCAAATCCCTCGCCGGTGCTTCCAGCGGGGGTTTTTTTTGGGCTCTTCGTAGGAGCGAGCTTGCTCGCGAACAGAAGCTCCCGGCCAACGCCATCATGCAACCCCGCACCGAACGGTTCCCTCTCCCTTCAGGGAGAGGGCTAGGGAGAGGGCGCCCCTTGCGACGATGTTCGCGAGCAAGCTCGCTCCTACAAGAGCGGAGCGCGCGGCGTGGTGATCAGTGCAACTTGTCGCGCTTGGCCAGGCTCGGGAACAGCTTCACCCACACCCCGGTGACCACCAGCGTGCCAACGCCGCCTAGCACCACCGCCGGCACCGTGCCAAGCCAGTGGGCGGTCAGGCCGGACTCGAACTCGCCCAGCTGGTTCGAGGCGCCGATGAACAGACCGTTTACCGCGCTGACCCGGCCACGCATCTCGTCCGGGGTTTCCAGCTGCACGAAGGCGCCGCGGATGACCATGCTGATCATGTCCGCCGCGCCCAGCACCACCAGCACCGCCAGGGAGAACCAGAACGAGGTCGACAGGCCGAAGGCGATGGTGGTCACGCCGAAGATGCCCACGGCGAGGAACATGATCCGCCCGACGTTGCGCTCGATGGGGAAGCGCGCCAGCCAGAACGACATCAGCAACGCGCCCACCGCTGGCGCCGAGCGCAGCAGGCCCAGGCCCCAGGGGCCGGTGAGCAGGATGTCCTTGGCGAACACCGGCAGCAGCGCGGTGGCGCCGCCCAGCAGCACGGCGAACAGGTCCAGGGAAATGGCGCCGAAGATGTCCGGGCGGCTGCGGATGAAGCGGATGCCGGCCAGCAGCGACTCCAGCGTGGCCTTGCCTTGCGCCGCCGGCGCCTGGCGTTTGGGCAGGGTGAGCACCAGGGTGCAGGCGATGAAGTACAGCACCGCGGTGGGCGTGTAGACCCAGAAGGCGCCGAAGGCATAGAGGAATCCGCCGAAGGCCGGCGCCGCGATGGTCGCCGCCTGCATTGCCGAGGCGGAGGCCGCCACCGCGCGGGGGAACAGCGCGGTGGGCACGATGTTCGGCAGCAGCGCCTGGGTGGTCGGCATCTCGAAGGCGCGTGCGGTACCGAGCAGGAAGGCCATCACGAAGATCAGCTCGCGGGTCACGTTGTCGGTGCTGGCGCCCACCACCAGCGCCACGGCGATCAGGCCCTGGGCGACCTGGCACAGCGAGGCGATGCGCCGGCGGTCGTAGCGGTCGGCGACATGGCCGGTGTGCAGCATGAACAGCACGCGCGGGGTGAATTCCACCAGCCCGACCAGGCCCAGGTCGAGCACGTTGTGGGTCAGCTCGTAGATGTGCCAGCCGATGGCCACGGTGATCATCTGGAAGGCGCTGGCGGTGCAGACGCGCGCGAGCCAGAAGGCGAGGAAGGGGCGGTGACGCAGCAGGGACGTGGCTTCGGCGGTCATGGAAGGTGCTTTTGTTAGGAGGCTAAGCAAGGGCTGCGCAGCGTAGCACGCTGTAACACTTTTCCACCTGTCGTCGGCGAAACGCGCAATTGGCGAATAGTCTCGACCTGTCGACTAAAATTTTCGTCGACGCGACAAGCTGCCCGATTGACTTTGCTTCGCACTATTGAGGTGCGTTAAAGTTGACAGAAGAGTCAGGTTTTACTGCAGGATCTTTCCTTCGGCGCCCTCCCCGAGACGCCCGCGATTACGTGGCCTCCGAACTCTCTCCAGCACAGAAAAACCCACATGGGCGGACCTTCAACGCTCAGAGGATGAACCATGTCCAACCGTGATATTTCCCGGCGCGCCTTCCTGCAAGGCGGGCTGATTGCCGGTGTCAGCGTGACCATGGCGCCGCTCGGCAGCCGGGCCTTCGCTGCCCTGATGGAAAACTCCGTCACCGTCTCGCCCCAGCAGTGGATGGGCCACGATGGCAAGGTGCGTTTCCGTAACGACGCGCTGTCCAAGGTCTGCGGCAACAAGGTGTTCGCCCGCGACATCCGCTCCAAGGACATGCCCGGCTGGCCGCAGCAGCAGGGCCACGCCATGCTGCTCAAGACCATCAAGGCCGACCGCATCTTCGATAGCATCGACCTCGCCTGGCTGGGTGCTGACCTTCAGCCCGACCGCATCGTCACCGCCGAGGACCTGGACAAGGACGGCATCGTCTTCCCCGAAGCCCACGCCCCGGACCCGCTGCTGCCGCGCGGCAAGGTACCGATGTTCATCGGCCACCCGGTGGCGATCCTGATCTGGAACGACTTCGAGCGCTTCCGTCAGGCCAAGCTGAAGATGAAGTTCAACGACAAGGCGATCCGCTACGGCGCAGAGGCTCCGCTGTATCAGGGCGACCCCTACGGCAGCTTCCGCTACGTACGTGTCGGTGGCGCGACCTCGGCCGATCCGGACGAGTTCTCCAGCCTCAAGGACTCGATCCTGTTCCCGATGATCCGCGAGCGTAAGCCGGTTTGGAACCAGCAGCCCAACCAGCACGGTGACCTCACCGAGCAGGGCCTGTTCTACGCGCAGAAGATCAAGGACCAGATCGAAAACCCGCCGGAGAACTGGCTGGTCTTCGACGAACGCTACAAGACCCCGTCCATCGAACCGGCCGCCCTGGAGCCGGACAACGGTAACGGCTGGTACGACCCGGCGAGCAAGACCCTGCACTTCGTGGTCGCCACCCAGTGCCCGTTCGAGGCCGCCTACGAGACGGCGCACATGATCGCCCCGTCGCGCTTCGGCCTGGCCAAGCTGAACGTGCACCCCGGCTACACCGTGGGTTACGGCTCCAAGGACCACAACATCTTCGTCTACTACGCGGCCCTGGCGGCGCTGTACGGCAACGGTGTACCGGTGCGCCTGGCCAATGACCGCTACGAGCAGTTCCAGAGCGGCATCAAGCGCCACCCGTTCGACATTCGCTACCAGTTGGCGGTGGACAAGAAGGACATGACCTTCAAGATCTTCCGCACCGAGATGAGTGTGGATGGCGGCGGCCGCATCAACTACAGCCCGTCCGTGGCGGCCGTGGGCGCCACGGCCGCGCAGTCGATCTACTACATGCCGCAGAACGACCTGCAGGTGACCGCCTACCATTCCCGCGCCGTCGAGGCCGGTTCCATGCGTGGCTACGGCACCCTGCAGAGCATGGCCGCCACCGAGATGATGGTCGACGAGATCGCCGGCCGCCTGGGCGTCGACGCCATCGAGTTGCGTCGCGTCAACGCGCTGAAGTCGGGCATGAAGAACACCCAGGGCGCGATCCCCGCCGGCGCCCTGCGCCTGCACGAGATCCTCGACAAGGCCGCCGCCCATGAGTGGTGGAAGACTCGCGACGCGCGCAAGAAGGAGATGGACGCCAAGGACCCGGACCACTGGTACGGCGTCGGCTTCGCCATCTGCCAGAAGGACTTCGGCACCGGCTCCGAAGCGCCCATGGCGAGCATCGAGTTCGATGCGCAGGGCAAGGTGCACATGCGCCACATCGGCATCGAGATCGGCACCGGCATGTCCACGTCCCAGGCGCTGGTGGTGGCCGACTTCCTCGGCAAGCCGGCGGACGAGATAAAGACCGCCGAAACCGAGTGGCCGGAGCTGCAGCTGCTCAGCGGCGAAGACCCCTACACCATGAGCCAGCCCACCCAGGACGAGAAGCTGCGCAACCCGCGCTGGGTCGGCAAGTACGCTTCGGCGTCGTCGGCGACCAACTCGGCCTACTACTTCAGCCACGCCACCCGTGAAGCGGCGCGCGTGCTGTTCAACCACGGCCTGTGGCCGGCAGCCCTGGAAATCTGGCGTCGCGGCCCGTTCAACGGCGCGGCCAACCCGCTGGTAGTGCGCCGCGAGGACGCCCACTGGGTCGACGGCAAACTCACCGCCAACGGCCTGCAGCCGCTGTCGTTCGCCGAGCTGGCCCAGGTTGCCCACGAGAAAGGCCTGGTCACCGGCGCCACCGTCCACGGCTTCAACCGCTGGAGCTGGGCGGAGTGCGACTACCTCATCGACGGTGTGCGTGACCGCCTGCCGCTGGACGCCCTGGCCGTGAAATACGGCGATGGCGCTCCGGGCGTGAAGAAGGCGCAGATGAACAGCGCCGGCTTCCACCTGCTGGATCGGCAGAACGTGGCCTATCCGCCGGTGCAGTTGAACAACGCCGCAGTGACCTACTACAGCCCGGTGGCGACCATCGTCGAGCTGAAGGTGAACAAGGGCAATGGCGAAGTCAGCGTGCTCAACCACCACAGCTGGATCGAGTGCGGCCGGGTGCTGGTGCCGGAACTGGTGAAAGGCCAGATCGAGGGCGGCACCGCCATGGGCATCGGCCATGCGCTGCTGGAGGACATGCCGCTGTACGAGGGTGGCCCGGGCGAGGGCGAGTGGAACTTCAACCGTTACCGTCTCCCCAAGGCGAAAGACGTGGCCGTCTGGCAGCAGAGCTCGGAAATCCTTCCGCCGCTGTCGCCCAGCGACCCGTCCAAGGGCATTGCCGAAGTGGTGATGATCCCGGTGGTCGGCGCCATCAGCAACGCCGTGGCCCACGCCATCGGCAAGCGCGTCCGCGATCTGCCCATCACCCCCGCTCGCATCAAGGAGGCCCTCAATGGCTAACCGTCCGCTCAACCTGACCATCAATGGTCAAACCGTCGGCCCGGTCGAGGTTCCCGAGGACCTGCCGATGATCGACTACCTGCACGAATACCAGAACCTCACCGGTTCGCGCCTGGGCTGCGGCCAGGGCATCTGCCACGCCTGCGTGGTGATCGTCGACAACCCCGACGGCACCAGTGAGGAGGTGCGCACCTGCATCACCGGCGCGCATTACTTCGAAGGCAAGAAAGTGCGCACCATCGAAGGCCACGCCAAGCGCGAGGAAGACGGTTCGGTGAAGGAGTTGAACCCGATCCAGCAGAAGTTCGTCGACCGCTTCGCTTTCCAGTGCAGCTACTGCGCACCGGGCTTCGTCAACGCCGCCACGGTGCTGGTGGAGAAGGCCCAGCGCCAGCCGCTGAAGAAGAGCGAACTGGAGTCGACCATCGAGGCCAGCCTCGGCCACCACATCTGTCGCTGCACCGGGTACGTGCGTTACTACGACGCCACCCGCGAAGTGCTGACCGATCTCGGCCTGGTCAAGGAGGGCTAAGCATGCAACGCATTCTTTCCGGCCTCACGCTGGCTGTCGGCCTCGGTCTGGCGGTAGGCGCGCAAGCCGCCGACCAGGACCTGATCAAGCGCGGCGAGTACCTCTCCCGCGCTGCCGACTGCATGGCCTGCCACACCGCCGAGGGCGGCGCGCCGTTCGCCGGCGGCCTGCCGATCCACTCGCCGTTCGGCACCATCTACGGCAGCAACATCACCCCGGACAAGGACTTCGGCATCGGCAGCTACAGCGCCGACGAGTTCTTCGCCGCCGTCACCCAGGGCAAGCGCAAGGACGGGGCCAACCTCTATCCGGCCATGCCCTACACCTCCTACCACCTGATCAAGCGCGAGGACAGCGATGCCCTCTACGCCTACCTGATGAGCCAGACGCCGGTGCACCGCGCCGCGCCCGAAACCAGCCTGAGCTTCCCGTTCAACGTGCGCATGGGGCTGTCGGGCTGGAACATGCTCTACGGCAAGAGCGTCCAGCTGGAAAGCGCCGAGGGCAAGAGCGCGCCGTACCAGCGCGGCCAGTACCTGGTGGAAGTGCTCGGCCACTGCGGCGAGTGCCACACCCCGCGTAACCAGATCGGTGCCCTGCAGCAGGACAAGCGCCTCACCGGCGGCCTGCTCAACGGCTACAGCGCCCCGAGCCTGCTGGCCCAGGACCTGGCCGAGCGCGGCTGGACCACGGCGGACCTCACCGGCTTCCTCAAGCACGGCATGAGCCCGCAGGGCAGCATGTTCAACGAGATGTTCCCGGTGATGCACCTGAGCACCCAGCACCTGGGTGACGAGGACCTGGCCGCCATGTCCACCTACCTGCTCGGCGACCAGCCGCCGCAGGCCAAGGTGGTCCAGACCGTGGCTCAGGACCAGCTCAGCGACAGCGCCAAGCGTGGCCGTCAGCAGTACCTCAACGTCTGCGCCGGCTGTCACGGCAACGACGGCGAGGGCAAGCCGCACATCGCCGTGGCCATGCAGGGCAACACCACCCTGCGCCTGGCCGATTCGCGCAACCTGGCCAAGGTCATTGTCGAGGGCATCCGCGAGCAGCAGTTCACCGGTTTCGAGCGCATGCAACCGATGCCGGGCTTCGCTGACAAGCTCAATGACGAGCAGCTCACCGACCTGATCAACTACCTGCGTCAGGCCTGGGGTGGCTTGCCGGGTGACATGGGCGTACAACAGGTCGCCCAACTCAAGGCGGAGTGAGTCGTGCAGCATCTCGATCTGCAAGTGGTCCGGCAGGCGCTCAAGTGGTCGAACGCCGGGCAGCGCGTGTGGCTGTGCAGCGTGCTCTTCACCTACGGCTCGGCGCCCCGCGCGCCGGGCTCGCTGCTGGCGGTCAACGCCAGCGGCCAGTGGGTGGGCTCGCTGTCAGGCGGCTGCGTCGAGGATGACTTCCTCGAACGCGTCGCCGAAGGCGAGTTCAGCGAGCCGGTAGTCGTCGTGCGCTACGGCGACGGCACCGACACCCGCAGCAACATCCGCCTGCCCTGCGGCGGCATCCTCGATGTGCTGGTGGAAAACCTCGCGGCCGATTGCGACGTGCAGGCCCACCTGCGCGAACTGGAATCGGCGCTGCTCGGCCAGCGCCGCTTGCTGCGCGAGGTGAACCTGCAGGACGGCAGCCGCCGCCTGAGCGACGACCACGAGCACGGCCCGCGGGTGGAGCGCGATGAAGCCAGCGTGCGCCTGCGCGTCGGCGCCGCCCAGCGACTGCTGCTGGCGGGCTACTCCAGCGTCGCGCATTTCTGCGCGGAGTTCGGCAAGGGCCTGGGCTTCGAAGTCATTCTCTGTGATCCCCGCGAAGAGGCGCTGGACGGCGTAGTGCTGGACGGCATCGAAATCCGCCGCGAGCTGCCGTCGATCTTCATCGCCAACGGTGGCTGTCACGCGGACACCGCCGTGGTCGCCCTGACCCACGACCCGAAGATCGACGACCTGGCGATGCTCGAAGCCGTGCGCACCGAAGCCTTCTATATCGGCGTGATGGGCTCGCGAACCACCTCAGACAAGCGCCGCGAACGTCTCCACCGCATCGGCGGGCTGAATGAAGCCGAACTGGCGCGCATCCACGCGCCCATCGGCCTCAACCTGGGCAGCAAGACCCCGGCGGAAATCGCCCTGGCCGTGCTCGCCGACATCCTGCGTACCCGCAGCGGCATCGCCCGCGAGGCGCTTTGACGGTCGTCGCGCTGGTCCTGGCCGCCGGTCAGGGCTCGCGCTTCGGTGCGGACAAGCGCCGTGCAGCCTTGCCGGACGGGCGTAGCCTGCTCGCCCACAGTGTCGAACGCGCGCTGGCGGTGTTCGATGAAGTCCGGGTGGTGCTGCGTGACGGCGAGCGGGCGGAGGATTTCGGGCTGCCCGCCGGCTGCCGGGTTATCCACAGCCCGGAGGCGGCGCTCGGCATGGGCCACAGCCTGGCGGCGGGTGCGGCTTCGTTGATCGACTCTCCGGCACAGGCCGTGGCCATCCTGCTGGGCGACATGCCATGGATTGCCCCGCAAACCCTGCGTGCATTAACCGAGGCGGCCAGCGCTTCGACCATTCTCTTCCCGCTTCACGATGGTCAGCGCGGGCACCCCGTGCTGTTCGGCCGCGAGTTCTGGCCGGCGCTGACGCAACTCACCGGTGACGAAGGTGCGCGAACGGTGGTTCAGGCCAGTCGAGATCGTTGCATCACCCTGGAAGTTACTGACGCTGGCGTGCTCCGCGACGTCGATACCCCCGACGCTCTGAGTTCCTGACCGGGTTCGCGAGCAAGCTCGCTCCTACAAGGGGAACGCCGGTGCCAACCTGTAGGAGCGAGCTTGCTCGCGAACCTCGGTGGCACCGAACCACAAGGTTTCACCCGCGTAGGGCGAATAACGCCCCAGCGTTATCCGCCGCAAAAGCCAACGGCGGATAACCTGTTCCAGGTTATCCGCCCTACGGTGATCAATGCTGTGCCAGCCACTGCGCCATGTGCGGCCAGACTTCCAGGCTGGCATTGCGCGAGAGCAGCAGGCGGTTATGGCTGTAATCCTCCCGCGCGCCCGTCGCCAGCCCGAACAGCTCCAGCTTCGCCTGCGCTCCGCCAAACGCCTTCACCAGCGCCTCGCAACCCACGATGGGCGCAATGAAGGTATCGCCACTGCCGGCCACGCCCAGCACTGGTAGCTCAACTCCACCCAGCCCAGCCAGATAGTCGAAACCGTCCAGCGCATCGAACCGCCGGCGGAAATTCCACTGACACCACTGGCGCATCAGCCGGGCGCTTTCCGCCTCGGGCCCGACGCTCTTCGCGCGGCTGGGGGCGATGCGCCTCCAGCGCAGCATCCAGTCGAAAGCCTGGAGCGCCAGCCAGTGCCGCAGGCTGGCGCCGGCCGCCGTGGCCTGGGAGCCAATCAGCACCAGCGAGCGCAGCCGCCGCTGCGCCAGTTCAGGGTTGCGCGCAGCCCACATCGAGACGATCAAGCCGCCACCGGAGTGGCCGACCCAGTGCAGCGCCGTCTGCCCGGTGTGCTGGCTTACCGCGTCGAGAATCGCCGGCACGTCCTGCTCGGCCACGTCATCGAAGCTGTGGCGGAAGTCATTGCGCCCGCTGTCGCCATGCCCGCGCCAGTCGAACAGCCAGCAGCCAAAGCCCTGGCTGCCCAGGTAGTTGGCCAGCCCCAGGCAACTGCGGTGGTTGGAGAAGGTGCCGTGGGTCAGCACCACCGGGACGCCGTCCGCCGGGCCTACTCGGCGTAGAGCGAGATCGACGCCGTCGGCGCTGCGGATCAGTTCCGGTGGGAGGAGGGCGGCTTCTTGTGCGGTCATGGCGCGCATCCGGGTAGGGGCGATCCATGCTGCCCCGGCACGAAGGCCGGAGCAATCCCGAGCGCTTATTTGGTCGCTTTCAGCACCACGAATTTCGGATTTGCCGCCACTTGCTCCACGCCGCGGAACAGGCGCTTGAGCTTGGCGTGGTAGCCCAGGTGGCGATTGCCGACGATCCACAGTTCGCCGCCGGTGACCAGCGCGGCGCGGGCCTGCTGGAACATGCGCCAGGCGAGGAAGTCGCCGACCACCTGCTGCTGGTGGAAGGGAGGGTTGCACAGGATCAGGTCCAGCGAATCGGCGGCCTGGCTGGCGAGGCCGTCGTCGGCGTGGACATCTACAGGCCGGTCGCCGAGGGCGGCTTGCCAGTTCTCCCGCGCGGACTGCACCGCCATGTACGACTCGTCCACCAGGGTCAGCTCGGCCTGCGGATTCAGCAGGGCGAAGGCGATGCCCAGCACGCCGTTGCCGCAGCCCAGGTCCGCCGCGCGTACGCCGTGGTGCACCTGCGGCAGGTGTGGGAGGAAGGCGCGGGTGCCGATGTCCAGGCCCTCGCGGCAGAACACGTTGGCGTGGTTCACCAGCGTCAGTGCGGGTTTGTCCAGGCGGTAGCGGCTGGGGTAGGGCGAGGAGGGCGCGGGTCGCTGCTCAGCGCTGGCAACCAGCAGCCTGGCCTTCTTTACCGCCAGCGAGGCCTGCATCGGGCCGATGTACTTTTCCAGCAGGTCGCCGGCCGCGCGCGGCAGGTGCTTGATCATGCCGGTGGCGACCACCTTCGCGCCCGGCGCGAGGTGGCCGTGCAGGCGGATCAGTTGTTCCTCCAGCAGCGCGAGGGTCTTGGGCACGCGGATCAGCACATGATCGAACGGGCCCTGCGGGGTTTCGCTGGCGGGCACGAACGTCAGCGGCGCTTCGATCAGGCCGTTGCGTTCGAGGTTGCGCTGCAGGGCGATGAAGCCCAGGTGCGAATCGCCGCTGCTGGTCAGGCACACATGGGGCGCGAGGCTGGCGGCGAGGGCGCCGAAGCTGTCGTTGAGCACCAGCACACGGCTTTGCGCGCCGACGCCTTGCTCATGAAGATGGCTGAGCAGGTACTCGTCGGCTGCATCGAAGGCTTGCAGCGGGTCTTCGCGCTGTTCGGGGTGGCGGACCAGGTCGAGCTGGGCGAAGGGGCTGGCGAGGACGGGCATGGGACTCTCGAAACGACGGGAAATGGCTGAGATAGAGGCTTTGCTGCGCTGGCAATCAGAAGCAGCCTATTGCAATGAGTTTGTCATCAAATTGAGACGTGGTTGACGCCATTCCGCTTGTGCGGGGCAGCGTTATACCGAAAAATTATGACCTATCCGCCCGCCTGCGTCTGCGCGGCGGTCTCCCAATAATAACCGGGCGCTTCATGCGACCCGGTAGGGCCCGATCCCGGAGCTGCGCTCCGCCGACCGACGGCCACCACTCCAAGTCTTCACGAATCCTCGACACGCGACACTCGTTCGCGCGCCGGGCTATTGCCATTGCATAAGGATGTCGATGTACAAGTCGTTGCTCGGGGTGGCCCTGTCCGCCCTTTTCCTCGTGGCTCAACCGGCTTTCGCCGACGAGCCTATCGTGATCAAGTTCTCCCACGTCGTTGCCGATGACACGCCCAAGGGCCGAGGCGCGCTGCTGTTCAAGAAGCTGGTGGAAGAGCGCCTGGCCGGCCAGGTGAAGGTCGAGGTGTTCGCCAACTCGACGCTGTTCGGCGACGCTGACGAGCTGCAGGCCCTGCAGGACGGCAAGGTGCAGATGCTGGCGCCGTCGCTGTCCAAATTCGAGGGCTACACCAAGCAGCTCGAAGTCTTCGACCTGCCGTTCCTGTTCGACGACCTGGAGGCGGTGAAGCGCTTCCAGAAGCGCGACAAGAGCCGCGAACTGCTGCACTCCATGGCGCGCTCGGGCATCTACGGCCTGGCCTATTGGAACAACGGCATGAAGCAGCTTTCCGCCAACCGCGAGCTGCGCGCTCCGGCCGATGCCAAGGGCCTGGCCTTCCGCATCCAGCCCTCCTCGGTGATCAACGCGCAGTTTGGTCTGCTCGACGCCACCGGGGTGAAGCTGCCCTTCGCCGAGACCCTCAAGGCGTTGCAGGACGGCAAGGTGCAGGGCACCGAGAACACCTGGTCGAACATCGGCAGCCAGAAGCTCGACAGCGCCCAGCCGTTCATCACCGAGACCAACCACGGCGTGCTCAGCTACATGGTGATCAGCAACCAGAAGTTCTGGAACAGCATGCCGTACCCGGTGCGCACCCAGCTGGAAAACATCGTCGAAGAGGTCACCGTCGAGGTGAACAAGGACGCCGAAGCGCTGAACCAGAAGGAGCGCGACCATGTGGTGGCCAACGGCAAGGCACGCATCATCGCCCTGACTCCGGCCGAGCGTGACGCCTGGCGCACCGCCATGCAGCCGCTGTGGAAGCAGTTCGAAGGCGAGATCGGCACCGACGTGCTGCGCGCCGCCCAGGTGGTGAACCGCAAGCACTGATCGGCTGATCCCCTCGGCACTGATCCAGCGCAGGTTTGTGGCGATCTCCCCGGATAGCCACAAGCCTTGCGGGTGTTTCTCGCGCCACGAATACGGGAAAATGGGCCGTTGCCTGGAAAGGAGCGGACGATGACCGCCAGCGAAGAGAAGTTCACCCGCCAGACCCTGGTGGAAGTGCAGACGCTCACCCCGAGCCTGTTCACCCTGCGCACCACCCGCGACAGTGGCTATCGCTTCCGCGCCGGGCAGTTCGCCCGCCTGGGCGTGTACAAGCCCAGCGGCAGCATCGTCTGGCGTGCCTACTCGATGGTCTCGGCGCCCCACGACGACTTCCTCGAGTTCTTCTCCATCGTCGTACCCGGCGGCGAATTCACCAGCGAGCTGAGCCGCCTGCGCGTCGGCGACCAACTGCTGGTGGACCGCCAGGCTTTCGGCTTCCTCACCCTCGACCGCTTCCCCGACGGCCGCGACCTCTGGCTGCTATCCACCGGCACCGGCCTGGCGCCCTTCCTGTCGATCCTGCAGGACTTCGAGGTGTGGGAGCGCTTCGAGACCATCAAGCTGGTCTACAGCGCCCGCGAGGAAAAGGAACTGGCCTACCGTGAGCTGATCGCCAGCTTCGGCGCGATGGAGCACCTGGCCGAACATATCCACAAGCTGCAGTTCATCCCGGTGGTCACCCGCGAGCAGGTGCCCGGCTGCCTGAACGCACGGATCACCACGCTGATCGAGAACGGTGAGCTGGAACGCGCCGCCGGTCTGGAACTGACCCCGGAACATTCGCGGGTGATGCTCTGCGGCAACCCGCAGATGATCGAGGATACCCGCGCCGTGCTGAAGGCCCGTGGCATGAGCCTGGCGCTGACGCGCAAGCCTGGGCAGATCGCCGTGGAAAACTATTGGTAAGGCCGGCCCGATAGATTTTGAAAAGATTGTCCCCTTAGGGCCGCGAGGCTTTGCCCTTAGGATAGGCGTCCGTTTCCCTTTTTTCGGACCCTATGGACAGTCAAAGTACAACGCCGGCCCCGGTGCCTACCTCAGTAGAGCCGGCGTTCGGCGAACCTCCCCCGGCATCCGCATTCGCGGATAAGCCTTCCCAGCCTGCCATGGCGCGCGCCCAGCGAGGTCGTTCGACATGGAATGGTTGATGGACCCCACGGCCTGGCTCGGCCTGCTCACCCTGATCCTGCTCGAGCTGGTGCTCGGCATCGACAACCTGGTCTTCATCGCGATCCTCGCGGACAAGCTGCCGCCGCATCTGCGCGACCGCGCGCGGCTGATCGGCCTGTCGCTGGCGCTGCTGATGCGCCTGGGCCTGCTGGCGAGCATTTCCTGGCTGGTCACGCTCACCGAGCCGCTGATCGAAGTGTTCGGCAAGAGCTTCTCCGGCCGCGACCTGATCATGTTGTTCGGTGGTCTGTTCCTGTTGTTCAAGGCCACGCTGGAGTTGCATGAGCGCCTGGAAGGCCGCGTGCAGCAGAGCAACGGCAAGCGCGTCTATGCCGCCTTCTGGCCGGTGGTCGCGCAGATCGTGGTGCTGGATGCGGTGTTCTCCCTCGACGCGGTAATCACTGCCGTGGGCATGGTCGAGCAACTGGAAGTGATGATGATCGCGGTCATCTTCTCCATCGGCCTGATGATGATCGCCAGCAAGCCGCTGACCCGCTTCGTCAACGAGCACCCGACGGTAATCATGCTGTGCCTGGGCTTCCTGCTGATGATCGGCTTCAGCCTGACCGCCGAAGGCTTGGGCTTCCACATCCCGAAAGGCTACCTGTACGCCGCCATCGGCTTCAGCCTGCTGATCGAGATGGCCAACCAGCTGGTGCGCTGGAAGCGCCAGAAAAGCCAGCGCGGACAGCGCGGCCTGCGCCAGCGCACTGCCCACGCGGTGCTGCGCCTGATGGGCGGCAAGGTCGACGCCGACGAGGTGGGCGAGGACATCGCTGACCTGGTGGGTGAGGACGATGGCGTCGACGCGCCGTTCCACCGCCGCGAGCGGGTGATGATCAGTGGTGTGCTGGGCCTGGCCGAGCGTCCGGTGAAAGCCGTGATGATCGACCGCCAGCGCGTACACCGCGTGGACGTGGCCGACAGCCCGGAGAACATCCGTCGCGCGCTGCTGGAGTCGCCGTACTCGCGCCTGCTGGTGATCCGCGAAGGCAATATCGACGAGCCGCTGGGCTACGTGCACAAGAAGGAGTTGTTCTCCGCCCTGCTGCAGGGGCGCGAGCTGGACATCCTGCCGCTGCTGCGCGAGCCGCTGAGCCTGCCGGATAGCAGTACGGTGCTGGGCGCCCTGGAACTGATGCGCGAGGCCTCGACCCACCTGGCCTTCGTGGTCAACGAGTTCGGCGGCTTCGAGGGCATGCTGAGCATGACCGACGTCCTGGAAGCCATCGCCGGTGAGCTGCCGGATGCCAGCGAGGTGTCCGGTACGGACATCGAGGTGGAGGCGGGTGCCTACCGGGTGGATGGTGCTGTGACGTTGTCGGCGCTGGCCGACCGGGTCGGCTTTTACGCCCGCCCGACGGCGGAGTACCAGACCCTCGGCGGGTTGGCGCTCAAGCACCTTGGCCGCTTGCCGGCCAAGGGGGACACACTGGAGCTGGGTGGCTGGCGCCTGGAGGTGACGGACGTCAGCGAACGACGTATCGGCCGCGTTCTGCTGACTCCGCCGGCCTGACTCGGCGCCTGATTAGCGGTCTGCTCAAGGAGCTCGGTTGTTCTGCTGCTTGAGCAGGTCACGAATCTCGGTCAGCAGGGTTTCTTCAGGCGTAGGCACTGGTGGGGCGCTGGGCTCGGCGGCCTCTTCACGCTTGAGGCGGTTGATCGCCTTGACGCCCATGAAGATGGCGAAGGCGACGATGATGAAGTCCAGGCAGGTCTGAATGAACTTGCCGTAGGCCAGGACCACCGCCGGCACATCGCCCTCGGCGGCCTTGAGCGTGATCGCCAACTGGGAGAAATCGACGCCACCGATCAGCAGGCCGATGGGCGGCATGATCACGTCGCCGACGAAGGACGAGACGATCTTGCCGAACGCGGCGCCGATGATGATGCCGACGGCCATGTCGACCACGTTGCCCTTGACGGCGAAGGCCTTGAATTCGCTAAGCAGACTCATGCATAGACTCCTTGTTACGCAAGATAGAGGGGGACAGCCGCAGTTTAGCGGCCCGTCGCCGTCTGAACACCCCGCAGGTGGTCAATTCCACCGGTATGACCGGCGGCGCTGGGCGAGTCCGTACCGTGGGCTAGGCTTACCGGGCAACCTATCCATGTCCACGCATCCACAGAAGGAGGCCCGTCATGCCACTCGAGCATCATCCCCTGTCCCGCGAATTCCCCGACCAGAAGGCCCTGATGACCCGGTTGCACGGAAAGGACGCGAATTTCACCCGTATGGCTTCCAGCTACGAGGAACTGGACAAGAAGATCTACGACATCGAGGACGGCCGCGCCGCCATGGACGACCTCGCTCTCAACTCCCTCAAACTGCAACGCGTGGCACTGAAGGACGAGATTTCCGACCTGCTCAAACGATCCGGTTGAGCTTGATCAGAGTCAAGGGTGTGGGGCGGAGCGAGGCGTAGGCTCCTGTCATCATTTTCCCAACTGGTGCCACCGCCATGCGCAAAGCCATTTCGTCCTCTGGCAAGTCCGTCACCAAACCCTCCAAAAGCAACGTCGAAGCCCTGCGCGCTCAGGAACGCCTGGTGCGCATGAAGCTGCAATACGAACTGCTGGACCAGCGGATTGGCCGCGTGGAGGAGGGCATCGAACGCCCCGACTGCACCCTGGCCTCGCTGCTGATGCGCCGTGAGAGCCTCAAGTACGACATGGAGTGCCAGTACCGCCGCCTGGCGGGCTAAGAACCTGTTTACGGTCTGCTGCGCGTCGGCAGAACCGCGCTGAAATCGGCCTCGGGGTGCTCATTTACTGTGTGTAAACTCCGCTCCCTCAACCGATTTCAGCGCACTTCTGCTTTAGCTCGCGAGACCGTAAATAGGTTCTGAAGCGCCTCGCCCGATTGGCTTATGATGCGGGCTTTGTATTCGACGGAAGTCCCCCATGGCCAAGGCCAAGCGCATGTACGGCTGCACCGAGTGCGGCGCCACCTACCCCAAATGGGCCGGCCAATGCCCTGATTGCGGCGCCTGGAACACTCTGGTCGAAGCCGTCATCGACACCACGCCTACCGGCGGCTCCGGGGCCTCCAGCTCCGGGCGCGGCGGCTGGGCAGGCCAACAGGCCAACATCAAGACCCTCGCCGAAGTCAGCGTCGAGGAGATGCCGCGTTTCTCCACCGCATCCGCCGAACTGGACCGCGCCCTCGGTGGCGGCCTGGTCGACGGCTCTGTCGTGCTGATCGGCGGCGACCCTGGTATCGGCAAGTCCACCATCCTCCTGCAGACCCTCTGCAACATCGCCACGCGTTTGCCGGCGTTGTATGTCACTGGTGAGGAATCCCAGCAGCAGGTCGCCATGCGTGCCCGTCGCCTGGGCCTGCCCGAAGACAAGCTCAAGGTGATGACCGAGACCTGCATCGAAACCATCATCGCCACGGCGCGCCAGGAGCAGCCCAAGGTGATGGTGATCGACTCGATCCAGACCATCTTCACCGAGCAACTGCAATCCGCCCCCGGCGGTGTTTCCCAGGTGCGCGAGAGCGCGGCGCTGCTGGTGCGCTTCGCCAAGCAGAGCGGCACGGCGATCTTCCTGGTCGGCCACGTCACCAAGGAAGGCTCGCTGGCCGGCCCGCGCGTGCTGGAGCACATGGTCGACACCGTGCTGTATTTCGAGGGTGAATCCGACGGCCGCCTGCGCCTGCTGCGGGCGGTGAAGAACCGCTTCGGCGCGGTGAACGAACTGGGCGTGTTTGCCATGACCGACCGTGGCCTGAAGGAAGTCTCCAACCCCTCGGCGATTTTCCTGACGCGTGCCCAGGAATCGGTACCGGGTAGCGTGGTCATGGCTACCTGGGAAGGTTCGCGGCCGATGCTGGTGGAAGTGCAGGCGCTGGTGGACACCAGCCACCTGGCCAACCCGCGCCGTGTGACTTTGGGCCTGGACCAGAACCGCCTGGCGATGCTGCTGGCGGTGCTGCATCGCCACGGCGGCATTCCGACCTACGACCAGGACGTTTTCCTCAACGTTGTCGGCGGTGTGAAGGTTCTGGAGACCGCGTCGGACCTGGCGCTGATGGCGGCGGTGATGTCCAGCCTGCGCAACCGCCCGCTGGATCACCAGTTGCTGGTGTTCGGCGAGGTCGGTCTGTCCGGTGAGGTGCGCCCGGTGCCCAGCGGCCAGGAGCGCTTGAAGGAAGCGGCCAAGCACGGTTTCAAGCGCGCCATCGTACCCAAGGGCAACGCACCGAAGGAGTCGCCGCCCGGTTTGCAGGTGATCGCGGTAACGCGCCTGGAGCAGGCGCTGGATGCGTTGTTCGAATAGCCCCGCTTCAGCGTTGGGGGTGAGCCATCGCGGACAGAGTCCGCTCCTACGAAAATGCTAGCTTGGGCGCAGGAGCGGACTCTGTCCGCGATCGGCCAATGCCGGCACGGTATTTCAATGTTCGCTGAGCAGCGTCAGTTCGCGCTCCAGCATCGACTCGTCACCCAGGTTCAGTTCCACCAGGCGCCGCAGATGACTGATGGAGTCCAGGTCGATGTGCCGGCAGTTGAAGCCCAGCAGGCCCTCGCGTTCCCAGGCAAGGTCGGCCTCCATATAGACGTTGACGTCGAAGCCCAGGTAGATGCGCACCTGCACCGGCTCGCCAGCGACGACGTTCCAGTGTTCCGGCCGCTGCACCAGCAGGCCCTGCAGGGACAGGTCCAGCAGCGTCACCTTCCAGCGCTGGTCGCCCTGGCTGATCTCGGTGCCGGCGTCGAAGGCAATGCGCTGGAAGCGCCGGCGCTCGTCGTGATCGTCAGTCATGTCGTGGCTCTCCGGCCGTTTTTGCTTCGCCTCACTATAGACGTAAGCCATTACTGACGCGTCGTACGCCAGTTCCTGACGTTTCGTCCGACAGATGCAGCCCGCACGGGTTTGACAGGCTGCGGCCCCTCGCCAAAGCTCCATGTGCGTTAAACCACTACAACTGCGGAGTGCAGAGCATGGACAAGAAGCTTGTGAGCAAGGGTTTGATCATTGGGGTATTGAGCGCCTTCAGTCTGCTGGCGCAGGCCGACCAGGCGGGTGGCGGTGGCTGCGGTTGGGGCAACATGGTGTTCGAGGGGCAGCGCGGGCTGTTCCCGCACCTGCTGGCGACCACCACCAACGGGACCTCGGGCAACGCCACCTTCGGCCTCACTTCCGGTACCAACGGGTGTGATTCCAGTGTGCGTCTGGGCTACGGCGGCCGCTCGATCTTCGCCATGAACGGCATGCTCGACAACATCGCCGAGAACATGGCCCAGGGGCATGGCGAGGCACTGGACGCCTACGCTGTCCTGCTTGGCATTCCGACCCAGGACCGCGCGCACTTCGCCCAGGTCACCCAGCAGCACTTCGGCGAAATCTTCACCTCCAAGGACGCCACCGGCGAGCAGGTGCTGAACAACACCCTGGCAGTCATGAGCCGCGACCAGACCCTGGCGCAGTACGCCAAGCAACCGGCCTGATCGACCAGCTCGTACAAAAGGCCCGCCCCAGGCGGGCCTTTTCATTTCCTGACCGCGCGGTCGGAAGCGGTTGACCTCCGGCAATAAGCGCGTAACCGCTCTAGACTAAGGTCGTATGAATGGGTCGTGGGAAAAGACTAGAATTTTTCTGCGAATTCTCGCCTTCAAACTGTCGGAAGCCTCGCTATGAAGAATAACAACAACCTGCTACGTCACCTCGCCTGGCTGGTGGTGGCGATAGTCGGTGCCTTTGCCTTGGGAGTCGTGGCATTGCGTCGCGGCGAAGCCATCAACGCACTGTGGATCGTCGTCGCGGCGGTTGCCATCTATCTGGTCGCCTACCGCTACTACAGCCTGTTCATCGCCACCAGGGTGATGCAACTGGACCCCAACCGAGCGACCCCCGCGGTCCTCAACAACGACGGCCTGGACTACGTCCCGACCAACAAGCACATCCTCTTCGGTCACCACTTCGCTGCCATCGCCGGTGCCGGCCCGCTGGTCGGTCCCGTGCTTGCGGCGCAGATGGGCTACCTGCCCGGCACGCTCTGGCTGATCGCCGGCGTGGTGCTGGCCGGTGCCGTGCAGGATTTCATGGTCCTGTTCATTTCCAGCCGCCGCAACGGGCGCTCGCTGGGTGAACTGGTACGCGAGGAAATGGGGCAGGTGGCGGGGACCGTCGCCCTGTTCGGCGCGTTCCTGATCATGATCATCATCCTAGCGGTGCTCGCACTCATCGTGGTGAAGGCCCTGGCCGAAAGCCCCTGGGGCATGTTCACCGTGCTGGCGACGATTCCGATCGCGATCCTCATGGGCGTCTACATGCGTTACATCCGCCCGGGCCGCATCGGCGAGATCTCGGTGGTGGGCGTGGCGCTGCTACTGGGCTCCATCTGGCTCGGTGGCCAGGTTGCCGCGAGCCCCGAGTGGGCGCCGGTATTCACCTTCCATGGCGTGCAGATCGTCTGGATGCTGATCGGCTATGGCGCCGTTGCCTCGGTACTGCCGGTGTGGCTGCTGCTGGCACCGCGTGACTACCTGTCGACCTTCCTCAAGATCGGCACCATCATCGCGCTGGCCATCGGCATCCTGATCGTCATGCCGGAACTGAAGATGCCGGCCCTGACCCAGTTCACCGACGGCACCGGTCCGGTGTGGAAGGGCGGCCTGTTCCCGTTCCTGTTCATCACCATCGCCTGTGGCGCCGTCTCCGGCTTCCACGCGCTGATCTCCTCGGGCACCACGCCCAAGCTGCTCAACCGCGAGCCCGACGCCCGCTACATCGGCTACGGCGGCATGCTGATGGAGTCCTTCGTGGCCATCATGGCGATGGTCGCCGCCTCGGTCATCGAGCCGGGTATCTACTTCGCCATGAACAGCCCGCCGGCCGTGGTTGGCACCGACGT
The DNA here is from genome assembly GCF_002796985.1 of Pseudomonas sp. Classification (GTDB taxonomy): domain Bacteria; phylum Pseudomonadota; class Gammaproteobacteria; order Pseudomonadales; family Pseudomonadaceae; genus Pseudomonas. The sequence goes on from NZ_PEKX01000008.1 coordinate 251,272, forward strand.
CACCGCAGTCGCCGCGACCGTCAGCAGCTGGGGCTTCGCCATCACGCCGGAGGTGCTGACCCAGACCGCCAAGGATATCGGCGAGACCACCATCCTGGCCCGTGCCGGTGGTGCGCCGACCCTCGCCGTGGGTATCGCGCACATCCTTCACCAGGTGCTGCCGGGTGAGAACACCATGGCCTTCTGGTACCACTTCGCGATTCTCTTCGAGGCGCTGTTCATCCTCACTGCAGTCGACGCCGGCACCCGTGCCGGGCGATTCATGCTGCAGGACCTGCTGGGCAACTTCGTCCCGGCACTGAAGAAGACCGATTCCTGGACGGCCAACATCGTCGGCACCGGTGGTTGCGTGGCGTTGTGGGGCTGGCTGCTGTACCAGGGCGTGGTCGACCCGCTGGGTGGCATCAACACCTTGTGGCCGCTGTTCGGTATCTCCAACCAGATGCTCGCCGGTATCGCGCTGATGCTCGCCACCGTCGTGCTGATCAAGATGAAGCGCCAGCAGTACGTCTGGGTCACTGCCCTGCCAGCCGTCTGGCTGCTGATCTGCACCACCACCGCCGGCCTGATCAAGATCTTCGACAGCAACCCGGCCGTGGGCTTCATCGCCCTGGGCAAGAAGTACTCTGCAGGCCTGGACGCCGGGCAGATCATCGCCCCGGCCAAGGACATCACCCAGATGCAGCACGTGATGATGAACGCTTACATCAACGCCGGCCTCACCGTGCTGTTCCTGCTGGTGGTGTTCTGCATCCTGGTGTACGCGATCAAGGTCGGTGCCAGTGCCTGGACCAAGAAGGAGCGCACCGACAGCGAGGCGCCGTTCCAGCCCATCCCGGACGCCTGACGGAGGTTCACCATGTTCAACGACCTCAGCCGCATGGGTAAGTACCTCGGGCAGGCCGCCCGCATGCTGGTCGGCATGCCCGATTACGACACCTATGTTCAGCACATGCAGAACAAGCACCCGGACAAGACTCCGATGACTTACGAGGAGTTCTTCCGCGAGCGCCAGGAAGCGCGCTACGGTGGCGGCAAGGGGAGGCCGATCCGCTGCTGCTGATCACGCGGACAGGTGTATAACGGACGGGCCGCGAGCGATCGCGGCCCGTTTTCATTTCTGCCCGTTTTCATTTCTGATTGCCTGGATGTACCCATGACCGATTCCGCAAGCGCGCCGCAGATTCCGGTGACCGTCCTCACTGGCTTCCTCGGGGCCGGCAAGACCACCCTGCTCAAGCACATCCTCAAGGCCGAGCACGGCCTGAAGATCGCCGTGATCGAGAACGAATTCAGCGACGCGCCGATCGACGGCCAGTTGCTGGGCGATGACGCGGTGCAGGTAGTGACGCTGTCCAACGGCTGCGTCTGCTGCACCATCAACACCGACCTTGAGCGCACGCTCTACGCCTTGCTGGAGCGCCGCGACAACGGCGAGCTGGACTTCGACCGGGTGGTGATCGAGTGCACCGGCCTTGCCGACCCGGCACCGGTGGCTCAGACGTTCTTCGTCGATGAGACCCTGCGCGAGCGCTATTTGCTCGACGGCATCATCACCCTGGTGGACGCCGCCAATGCCGACCGGCATTTGCAGGAAGCCATTGCCCAGGCCCAGGTCGGCTTTGGCGACCGCATCCTGGTCAGCAAGGCCGACCTGGTTTCGCCGGAGCAGTACGATGCCCTGGTGGAGCGCCTGCAGCGCATCAACCGCCGCGCGGAAATTCATCCGGTGAAACACGGCGCCATCGAGCTGGAGCGCCTGCTCGATGTGCGCGGCTTCAACCTCAACGCCGACCTTGGCCTGCGCCCGCTACTGCGCCCCGCGCGCCCGGCAGCGGACACCGCCGACCGCATCACCACCCTGGTGCTGCGCAGCGACAACCCACTGGATATCGAGCGCCTCAGCGAATTCATGGACGACCTGCTGCAGTGGCACGGCAACTCGTTGCTGCGCTACAAGGGCGTGCTGAACATCGCCGGCGAGGAGCGCCGCCTGGTATTCCAGGGCGTACTGCGACTCTACGGTTTCGACTGGGACACCGAGTGGAAGGGCAACGAGCAGCGCGAGAGCGTGATCGTCTTCATCGGCGACAACCTGCCCGAAGAGCAGATCAGGCAGGGCTTCGAACGCATCACGGGCGGACCTGCCGCCTGAATGAAAAACGCCCGGCATCCTGCCGGGCGTTTTCGTTTCGCTCGAACGCTTACTGCTGATGCAGCTTCCACGCATCCCCGTGGGGGGCGGTGCCCTTGTCGTAGGGGCGGAACAGGGTCATGTAGGCCAGGCCCAGCAGGATCACGATACCGCCCACCAGGATGATCCCGTAGTTCAGGTACCAGGGCGCATCCGGCGTGCGCGGCCAGGACATGTTGATGATCGCCAGCACGCCGTAGGCCAGCGCCAGGATGTTCACGATCCAGCCCCAGTTGCCCAGGCTGAAGGCGCCGCTCGGCTTCCAGCCGCGCAGGCGGGCGAACAGGGCACCGCCGACGATCATCTGGAACGACAGGTAGATGCCGATGGCGGCGAAGCTCACCACCATGGCGATGGCGTTCTGCAGGTAGAAGCCGGCGCAGACGATCACACTGGGGATCACACCGCAGGCAATCAGCGCGGCTACCGGCACGTGGGTGTTGGGTGACAGACGCTTGAGCAGGTCGCTGCCCATCACCATCTCGTCGCGGGCATAGGAGTACAGCAGGCGGCTGGCGGCGGCCTGCAGGCTGAGCACGCAGGAGACGAACGAGACGATGATCACCGCCATCACCAGGCGCGCGCCGGTTCCGCCGAAGGCGTTGTCGAGGATGGTGGTCATCGGATCCTTGTCGGCGCCGGAGATCACTGCAGCCATGTCCGGTACCGCGAGGATCAGCGCCAGGGCGGCGAAGATGGCTGCGCCACCGCCGATCCAGATGGTCATGCGCATGGCCTTGGGAATGCGACGGCTGGGGTTCGGGGTTTCCTCGGCGACGTCACCACAGGCCTCGAAGCCGTAGTAGAGGAACATGCCGGCCAGCGAGGCGGTGAGGAAGGCCGGCCAGTAGCTGCCGTCGATGCGGATGTCGAAGGTGTTGAACAGCACCGAGAACGGCTGGTGACGCTCGAAGATCAGCAGGTAGCTGCCGATCACCAGCGCGCCGAGCAACTCGCAGATGAAGCCGAACATCGCCACGCGGGCCAGCAGCTTGGTGCCGGAGAGGTTGAGCAGGGTGGCGACCACCGTCAGCGCGAGGGCAACGAAGGTGTTGGTCACCGGTGTCGACTCGAAGCCGAGCAGGGTGGCGATATACGGCCCGGCGCCCAGGGCCACGGCGGCGATGGTCACGCACAGCGACACCGAGTAGATCCAGCCGACCATCCAGGCCCAGCGCTTGCCCACCAGGCGCCGCGCCCAGGGGTAGACGCCGCCGGAGATGGGGAACTGCGAGACGACCTCGCAGAAGATCAGGCACACCAGCATCTGCCCGATACCTACCAGCAGGTAGGACCAGAACATCGGTGGGCCGCCGGCGGCCAGGCACAGGCCGAACAGGGTGTACACGCCGACCACCGGCGAGAGGTAGGTGAAGCCCAGGGCGAAGTTCTGCCAGAGGGTCATGCTGCGTTCGAAATTGGAGGTGTAGCCCAGCGCGCGGAGTTGCTCCGCGTCGCGGTCCAGGGCGGCGCCTGGCTGGATCGAGCTGTTCATCGTGGGTGTCCTGTCTGAGGTTTTCGCGTTGGCAGCCAATGGGGGCAACGGAAAGCGTTGTTGTTATTGTTCGGCGCGCGGGTTCTGGCCCGCGCGCCGTCTTTCTCCCAACCTCTTGTTTCTCTGGTTCGCGCCGGATTACAGCTTGATCCAGGTCGCCTTCAGCTCGGTGTACTTGTCGAAGGCGTGCAGCGACTTGTCACGACCGTTGCCCGACTGCTTGAAGCCGCCGAAGGGCGCGGTCATGTCGCCGCCGTCATACATGTTCACCCACACGCTGCCGGCGCGCAGGGCGCGGGCGGTGAGGTGGGCCTTGGAGATGTCGCGGGTCCAGACCGCCGCGGCCAGGCCGTACGGGGTGTCGTTGGCGATGCGGATGGCTTCCTCGGCGTCTTCGAACTCGATGACCGAGAGCACCGGGCCGAAGATTTCCTCGCGGGCGATCTTCATTGCGTTGCTCACGCCGTCGAACAGGGTCGGTTCGACGTAGGTGCCACCGGTGTCCTCCAGCACGCGCTTGCCGCCGGTGAGGATCTTCGCGCCTTCGTCCTGGCCGGCCTGGATGTAGCCCAGCACCTGCTCCAGCTGGCGGCCGTCGACCAGTGCGCCGACGTTGGTTTCCGGGTCCAGCGGGTGGCCGGCTTTCCAGCCTTTCAGCGCCTCGACCACCAGCGGCAGGAACTTCGCCTTGATCGACTTCTGCACCAGCAGGCGCGAACCGGCGGTGCACACTTCGCCCTGGTTGAAGGCGATGGCCGCGGCGGCGGATTCGGCGGCGGCCTGCAAGTCAGGCGCATCCTCGAAGACGATGTTCGGGCTCTTGCCGCCGGCTTCCAGCCAGATGCGCTTCATGTTCGATTCGCCGGCGTAGACCATCAGCTGCTTGGCGATCTTGGTCGAACCGGTGAACACCGCGGTGTCGATGTCCATGTGCAGCGCCAGCGCCTTGCCGACGGTGTGGCCGTAGCCCGGCAGCACGTTCAGCACGCCGGCGGGAATACCCGCTTCGATGGCCAGTTGAGCGATGCGGATAGCGGTCAGCGGCGAGCGCTCGGACGGCTTGAGGATCACCGAGTTGCCGGTGGCCAGCGCCGGGCCGAGTTTCCAGCTCGCCATCATCAGCGGGAAGTTCCACGGCACGATGGCGGCGACCACGCCCACCGGCTCGCGGGTAACCAGGCCGAGCTGATCGTGGGAGGTGGCGGCCACTTCGTCGTAGACCTTATCGATGGCCTCGCCGCTCCAGCGCAGGGAGTCGGCGGCGCCCGGCAGGTCGACGTTCAGCGAATCGCCGATGGGCTTGCCCATGTCCAGGGTTTCCAGCAACGCCAGCTCCTCGGCGTGTTCTTCCAGCAGGGCGGCGAAGCGGATCATCACGGCCTTGCGGGTGGCCGGCGCTTCCCGCGACCAGACACCGGAATCGAAGGTGGCGCGGGCGCTCTGTACCGCACGGTCGGCGTCGGCGGCGTCACAACTGGCGACCTTGGCCAGCAGGCGGCCGTCCACCGGGCTGATGCAGTCGAAGGTCTCGCCGGAGGCGGCGGCAAGGTACTCGCCCTGGATGAAGGCGCGGCCTTCGATCTTCAGGGACTTGGCGCGGGCTTCCCATTCGGCACGGGTTGGCTGGCTCATGCGTATCGCTCCTCGTTGTTGCTGTTGTTGGCGGAGACGGCCTGCGGACCGTCGCTGGCAAATACATTTGAAACCATATCTTATGATTTGCCAGTTGCCAATACGGGGTGAAAAATGAGCGTTTGAAAGGGGTTTTCTCGCCGAAAACCCTTGCTGAAAGTCCGGAAAGCGATTTAAAAATATGGAGACATAGTTTTGCGCGGAGCCGCAGTCGGGCTTGCCGGTAGACTCCGCCATCAACGCCAGAACAGGAATTTCTCGCGCAGGAAGCGTCCAAACGGAACGCCCCGCGCACTGCTGCCTATGAACGAATTCAGGAAAGTCCGCCCCGCCACTTTCATGCGTCTGCGCCAGGAAGGGCGCACCGAGGAAGTGGCGCGCCGGCTGGTGGAGATGGTCGACCTCGGCCTCTACGCCGAGGGCGAGCAACTGCCCAGCGAAAGCGAGTTGGCGATGCAGTTCGGCGTCGCCACCGTGACCCTGCGCGACGCCCTGGCGGAGCTGCGCGAGCGCGGCGTGATCGAGACCCGGCGCGGACGCAACGGCGGCAGTTTCGTCTGCTCGCCGCAGCACACCTCCGAGGACGCCCTGCTGGGGCAACTGCGCCAGATGAGTGCACTGGAGCTGCGCGACCTTGGGGACGAACACGTCGCCATCGCCGGAGCGGCCGCGCGCCTCGCCGCGCAGCGCTCCACCTCCGATGAGCAGGCGCGCATCGCCCAATACCTGGATGCGCTGGCGAGCGCCACCACCCGGCAGGAACAGCGCCGCGCCGACGCGCGTTTCCATATCGAAATCGCTGTCGCCGCCCAATCCGTGCGCCTGACCCACGCGGAGACGCGCCTGCAGGCGGAAATCGGCGAATGGCTGTGGCTGCCGGTGGAAGGCTTCCCCGGCGCTGCGGCCATCGAGCAGGAGCACCGCGCCATCCTCGAAGCGATCAGCGCCGGCGACTCGAACCTGGCCGGCGCGCTGGCCGAGGCCCATGTCACTCGCGGCATCAAGCGGCTGATCAACCTGCGCCTCAGCCTGCTGGCCGACGACGGCTGACTGGCACAGCGCTTGCTGCCTTCCCGGCGGGCGCATTCGAGCGTGCGCAGTGATTCACCGAGCAGATACAGCGGGCCGCTCTGGTCCGATGGATAACAAGAACAGCGAGGCCCCCGGTCATGTCCAGCGAGCAAACCACGGATGAACTCCAGTGCTGTGCCCAGCGCATCGACGCTTCCATCCGTAACGTTTTCCAGCGTCTCGACGAACTGGCCGGCGAGGTCGTAGCGATCTGGCGCACGCTGGCGGAGGAGGGCAAGCGCCCGTCCTCGAAGGACCTCGGGGCACTGCGCCCGCGCATCCAGCATGACCTTACCGATGACGGCACGCGCCTGCACGGCACCGGCGTGGTGATCGAGCCGGGCGAGCTGGCCGATCAGGAAATGTACCTGGAGTGGTGGTACCACGGCCGCGGCGACAAGGTCGTGCCCATGAGCCTGAACTTCAACCGGCGCAGCGAGAGCTTCTACAACTACCTCAACATGCCGTGGTTCTCCCGCCCGCGCGCCAGCGGCCAGCCTTCGGTGGTCGGGCCCTTCGTCGACCTCTACGGCACCGACCTGTACATCCTCGCCTTCTCCGTGCCGATCCAGGTGGACGGCCGCTTCATCGGCGTAGCCGCCGCCGACATCGCCCTGCACGAGTTCGAAGGCGTGCTGCTGGGCAGCCTGATGCAGATGGGCCACGAAGCGCTGGTGGTGAATGGCGAAGGGCGTGTGGTCGCAGCGAATACCGCCAACTGGTTCACCGGCGACCTCGCCCGGCGCACGCTGGGCCGTGATGCGCAGGGGCGTGAGCAGGAGCTGGCGGCATCCTTCTCGCACTGGGCAGTCATTGAACGGCCGCTGAACCGCCGACTGGCCGGCGCGGCCTGAAGCTGCCAAACGCCGCGTAAACGGCTAGGCTAGGGCGGTTCCCTCATCGACGGATACCGCCATGAGCCAGTCGCTCGACACCCTCTCTGATTTCGAACCCCTGAGTGCAGTGGATGCCCGCGTTCTCGGGTGCCTGATTGAAAAGCAGCTGACCACCCCCGAAGCCTACCCACTGACCCTCAATGCCCTGGTTACCGCGTGCAACCAGAAGACCAGCCGTGACCCGGTGCTGAACCTCACCCCCGGCCAGGTCGGCCAATCCCTGCGCCACCTGGAAGGGCGCGAAATGACTCGCCTGGTCATGGGCAGCCGCGCCGACCGCTGGGAGCAGCGGCTGGACAAGGCGCTGGAACTGGTCAAGCCGCAGGTCATCCTGCTCGGCCTGCTGTTCCTGCGCGGCCCGCAGACCCTCAACGAACTGCTCACCCGCAGCCAGCGCATGCACGACTTCGACGACACCGAGGAAGTCCGCCACCAACTCGAACGCCTCGCCGGCCGCGGTATGGCGATTCAGCTGGAGCGCCAGGCCGGCCAGCGCGAAGACCGCTACATGCACCTGCTGGGCACCGAGGAAGACCGCGAGGCGGCCATCGCCGCCAGCGGCAGCCGTGCTTCGAGCGAGCGCAGTGACGGCGGCAGCCACGACGAAGGCCGCCTGGTCGAACTGGAAGGTCGCATTGCTGACCTTGAAGAACGCCTCGCCTTGCTGGAACTGGGCATCTCCCGAGACTGAATCGGAAGATTCCTCTGACAGATCGACCAAGGTCGGTCTGTCAGACTGCTAATCCAACGTTAAGATTTACCCTCGATAGTCAAGCTCGCCCCCGCTGTACCCGGAGTACCCCCCATGAGTCGTAAACCCTCCCAGGCTCAGCTGACCGCCGTGCTCAGCCAGCTGACGGAAACCGACTTCAAATCCATCACCGATCTCAGTGGCCCGCGCGAAGCCAACCTCTATGCCATCCGCGAACTGTTCCGCCAAGGGCTGATCAAGGGCGTGCTGGTTGATGACCCCCTTGGGGCCAAGGATGAGGCTGGCCCGCTGCTGTGCAACGCCGAGCGTTTGCGCCTGCGTAAGCCTTGTGTCGAGGTGGTGATAGAGGCGCAGGCCGAACCGCTGATGCCACGGCTTGGGCTCCTGACGCTCTAGGCAAATCGCGGGGAATAAAAAAGGCGCTGGGCTTGAGGCTCAGCGCCTTTTTTCTTTGGATTTGGTGGAGCCGGGGGGATTTGAACCCCGCCAGTCAATCCGATAGCAACCGATAGATTTCGATAGCGCTAGTGTTTTCGCGGTCTTTCGCCGGATGCGTTCCGATAGCATTGCATTGCGTTCGATAGCGCTGTGGGCAACTTTTGGACACTTACCAGTAGACGAAGGCTGCTGCTGTGGCGATCACAGCGAGTGCGAAAAGCACACCAAATGCAATGCTCTTTTGGCGATTGGCTCTTTTGGCCAGTTGGTTTCGAGCGGCCGCAATCACGTCAGCAGGAGGTACGTTCCGGGCTTTGGCCAGGTCTTCGGCGGATGCTGGCGGCTTCTTTCTGGTTGGCTTTTGGGGTGGCAGTGGCGGCAGTCCTTCACGCTTTCTGCTCTCTTCCTTGAACCAGTCCCTATCAATCAGTCCCATGATTCCACCTCTACTTCCTTCGTCGCGCGTCCGTGCGTTCGGGCAAACCAGCGCCTACCGACTTCCTTTGTGATTGCTATCCCGCGCTTGGATTGGACAAGTTTGTATTGGCCTCGTCGTACTCGGGGCTTGTCTGCCCAATTTCCGGGGCTATTTCTCCGCTGATCAACCATAGGCGGTACGCCGGGAACATGGCTTGTAGAGCGTCTAGCTCTTCTGTGCTCATTCGAATATCCCGATAGCGCACGCTGTGCCAGCGCTGGAAGGCGATGTTGCTCTCTTTCACGAGGCGATCCATTCCCGCCTTAGATATTAGAGTTCTAGCTCTCGCCTGTATCGATTCCATATTGGTCTAAGTATTTTAAGTTAAATAATTGAACTGCCATGGCAGCTTGCTTACTATGTCAGTGAAATAATTTAACTGACGTCAGCCGATCTAGGTTGACAATAGATAGTGCAGGAAAGGCCATGGAAACGAAAGGAATGACAGTTTCTTCGGATGTGCTCAAGGGAGCCCCAATGCTGATGCCGTGGCGGAAATTCGCGGCTTTTATTGGCATGTCTGAGGGGGTTGTTGAAGGGTGGATGCGTGTTGGGTACATCCCGCGCATCAAGATCGGCAACCGCGTCATGGTCAACGTCACTCTGCTGAATCAGCGTCTTCTTGATGGGGAGGCGTGTCTGTGAAGGCTTCTATTGCTCGCGTTGTCGTCACTGTTTCCGCTGTGGCGTTTCTGGCCTTGGTCGCTGCTCTTTTCCAGCAGGCGTATACCCAGTGTGATTCCCGCATGCGCTCCAGCGTAGGGCGTCCTGATATCGCTCTTGGCGCGTGCTGGATGTACGTCACTGCTGTTGATCTGGCGACCTTCCCATTTCTCAAGGGGGAGGGGCTATGAGCCATGAGCGTCCTGTCTCGCTACCTGCACCAGCCGCACCCTTCGGGCTGCGATTGCTCTGTCTGTGCGTCCAGACTCGTGGCGGAAAGTCCTGTTTCCTCCCGGTTCACACAATGCACCGTATGCCGCCCTACGCGCGTATATCCGGTCGTTACCACGATGGCTCGGGTGTGGGGCGTCTGGCGCTCGATCCACTCAACGTACCGGGTGGAACGGGGTTCTACCTGCGAGAAACACATGCCCGCCCGGCGTCCCCCGAAGTACTGGCACGTTGTGTACGACAGCGGCAAACCGACGCCCTTCGTCCCCGTGCACGAGCCATTCGAGTTGGTGAGCTGAGCCATGGTCTCTGACCCGATCCCGCACCTGATCTTTTGGGGCGTTCTGCTGTTGTTCGGCTTCGCGGTACTCCGCTTTCATGCTCGCTACACCTTCTCACAGTGGGTAAGCCGGCACCGCTCTGATTCCAAGGCTGAGGACTAACTGCATGATTCCGCCCCGTCAAAAGCTCTCTGAGGACAAGGAACGCAGGTTCTATGTCTTCGCTCCAGCGTCCGTGGTGCTCGCTCTCCAGACGGAGGCGGTCGCTCGTGATACCGATGCGTGGAAGCTGGGCGGTGCGGTGATCGGTATGTGGGTAGCTGCCGGGTGCCCGGACAGCATTGTCGCTGCGCAAGCTGATGCGAAAGGTGAGCACCAATGATCCGCGCAGTGATCGGACGGCCCGGGGACGGTATGCGCCTAGAGTGTGGGCTCTCGCTCGGCTCCAAGGGCTTCATCGGAGCCGAGCGCCGGAGCCCGTGCACCGCTCTGGCTTGTGCCGTCCGGCCGGCACGGAATATCCCCGTCAAGGGCCGCGCTCCCGGCTCGTCGGAACAGCACCACCGTTCCGGCGAACGGAAGCACGGGCGAAGCGAACCCTTGATGGCTCCCCATCAAAACAGCCTCCGAGTCATAGGGGCGGGGGAAGCTCTATCCCCCCGGCCCTCTGACTCCCTGGCGAAGGGCGGGATGGTAAGGGCAGAGCCCTTACGACTTTGCTCTTGCTGCTGCGTTCCAAGGGCGCAGCCTTTGGTCCCCGAAGGGCCTCCCTAAAGAGCCACCGGCGTAGCCGGGCAACTTCAACACACGGTTTCAACAAGCACCGCTGAATAAGGCCAAGAGCCGAAGTTACAGCAGCGGGCTAACTCACGCCCAAAAAAGGCAAATCAGGAGAAACACCATGTTCGATACCGCCAAGAGTGTCACCGAGATTTGGGTCACCAAGACCGATACCTACACCTCCACCAAGACCGGCGAAATCTACGCCAACGTGCAGGCGATCTCGGCGATTCCCGAAGGTGCCCGTGGTAACGCCAAGGGCTTCGAAATTACCGAGTATCCGATTGAGCCGAGCCTGCTCGATGAAATCGTCTTCAACGGCGCTCCGGTGCGCTGCAAGTTCGCCTCGGTGGTCCGCCCGACTCAAGACCGCTTCGGTCGCACGACTAACACCCAAGTTCTTGTGGAACTGCTGGAGCTGGATGGCAAATCCCTCGGCCAGCCGGCACCGCGTTCGGCTGCTCCCCAGCAAACCCAGCGCCCCGCCCAGCCTGCCGCCGAGAAACACGGCGACTCGGCCAAGAGCTAATTCGGGAGTAGCGCCATGACTCGATACCTCTCCCTGTTCGCCGTGGGTCTTGCTGCTGGCTACGTCTGGGGCTGGATCGATGGTGCGGCGCGCTTCCTATGAATTTCATCGCTTGCGACGGCAGTTGGGCTGTCAGCGCTGATGGCTCTGCCATCTGTACCGGCACCTTGCATGTCGTCACCAGCGAGGAAATGCAGAGCGAGTTCGGCTCTGCACTCACTTGGGATCAGGTTGCGGAACTGCGTGGCGAAGTCCTCGCGCTGTTCTGCATTGCCTTCGGCTTCTTGGTCCTGAAACGACTGCTCAAATAGCGAGGTAACACCTATGAACCAACTCAAGACCCACCTGCAAATCAGCGCCTCGGCGTTCGGTCGCAAGGCCGCTGCTGTCGGCGCTCTGACCCTCGGCGCCGCTGGTGCCGCCATGGCCGCTGTACCGGCTGACGCCACCGCCGCGCTGACCACCGCCGGTGACGACACCAACACCATCGGTTGGGCCGTCTTCGCCGTGCTGGTCGCCGCCGCGGCGTTCAAGTACATGCGCCGCGCCCTGTAATCCCACCCGGCTAACAAGCCGAAGCACCGAACCCCGCTCCGGCGGGGTTCTTTCTTCTGGAGTCCGAACAATGTCCGTTCAATGGTTCGTCCTCATCGTCACCACCGTGGCCTTCGCCGTGGTCCTGTTCGGTCGGGTGTGAGCATGGGCCGTTTCCTGATTCTGCTGCTCGCCGCCCTGGTCGCCACGCCGACGATTGCCACCGAGCGGGTGAAGGTCGATCCCTTCATCAAAGCCGGTCCCGGCTACAGCGCCGCCAATGGCTCGATCACCGGCTACGTGCCCTCCAAGTCCAATGCCGATCTTTTGCTCGAAGCCGAGCGCAAAGGCTGGATGGGTGGCTCTGCTGCAAAGACCCCTGTCACCGTTAAGCCGAAGGTCACGGTTCCGGTTGGTGGGCTTACTTCCAAGCTTAAAGCCGGGCTTAAGACCAATGCCGGGCAGCTTGCCTTGGGCGCTGCTGTCTCCGGTGCTGTAGCGGCTGTCGGTTGGGTGATGTCGGATGACAACACCAAGCTTCAGCGCAAAGAGGAGAGCGTGGATGGCATTCCGGTTAATGGCACCGGTGCCTCTGTTGATGCCTGCTCGTATCAAGCTTCGGAGGTTCTCAACAAGATCAAGGTTGTTCAGTCCAATGGGGTTACCTATGCCATTGGTGCGTGGCCATCTGGTGCCACTGCTGGTACTGGTTGGCCTTCTGGCTATTTGTTCGTGAATAACTGCACTAGTACGGCCCGTGGTTTCACTTATAACTCGCAGGGTTACTGGCCTGTTTCTGCGAGGCGCGTTATTTCGATACAGGACGTCGTTTCACTCAAGCGGGATTTGACTGATTCCGACTACAGCAATCTTGACCCCTGGGTGGCTTCTCAGTCGGCGTCCTGGTTGAAAATGCTGCTCAGTGAGGTGTGTGGTGGCACGTATGGCGGGGTGAGCCCGCAGGCGTGCTATGACGGCCTTCAGAAACAGAGCGCCTCCATCATTACCGGCCCGGCGACTGTGCAGGGGCCGAAGCAAACCACCACCGGCACTTACAACCGCCCGGATGGCTCCATCGGCAATACCTCCACGACAACCAACACCACATACAACATTCGCTACGGCGACACCTACTTCGACTACGACACCGTTACCACCAAGACCACGACCGAAGACGGCGTAAAGACTGGCGAGGAGACCACCAGCGATCAAGGTGATCCGCAGGAAAAGCCCGGCGAGGAAAAGGACAAGGAAGAGGACGAAAAGCCCGAACGCCTCGCTTCGGGCGAGCCTTGCGACGTGCCGCTGTCTTGCTCCGGCGACGCCATCGATTGCGCTGTCCTGACTCAGGAAAAAGCCCTTCGCTGTGCCTACGAGAAGCAGAGCGACTACGAGAAGCACAAGGCCGACATCAAAACTGCTGTTACCGGCTCCAAGTTCGAAATTGACGACAGCACCGAGATTCAAATCCCGTCCTTCATCAATCAGGGCACGCGCTTTCTCCCGGCGTCCTGCCCGGCTGACAAGACCTTCTCCCTAAGAACCAACGGCGGTCGCACCTTCGCCGTGACCTATGAGCCGCTCTGCGCGGCTGCCACTGACCTTGGCTACCTGATCGTCATCGCGGTCGGGGCTTTCTGCGTCCTCTATGTCGGGCGCTCTCTCGGAGGTGAATGATGCAATACGCCTTTATCGTCCAGATGCTGATCGTGATCGCCGTGCCCATCGTGAAGATGGTTCTTCGAGCGATTGGATTCGCGGTCGTCAGCTACGTCGGTTTCAACCTGCTGATCGACATGGCGCGTAGTTACCTAATGTCGCAGATGGGCAGCGTCGCTGTGCCCATTCAACAGATTCTCGGCCTCGCCAAGATCGATGTGGCCATCAATATGTACCTCGCTGCCGTCACCACTCGCGCCCTCATGGCGGGTTGGCTCAAAGCGCAGGATCGCCTACGTCGGCAGGTTTGGAACCCTCCGGGCCGCGACTACATCGACGCTTAAGGAGGGCTCGACATGCTCATTATCCGTACAGGTAAGCCGGGCCACGGCAAGACTCTTAACGCCATCAAGGAAGTGGACGCCAAGGCGTTTGCGGAAGGCCGTAACGTCTACTACCACAATATCCGTGAACTCAAGACGGACAAGCTCCAAGCGCCTTGGTTTGAGTTTGAAGACCCGCTTAAGTGGCATGAGCTGCCGCATGACGCCATCGTTGTCGTGGATGAGGCGCAGGGTTGGTTCGGCGTTCGTGATCCTCGCCAGAAGCCGCCGGAGCATATCAGTGCTTTCGAGACCATGCGTCATCAGGGGCATGAGGTCCACCTGATTACTCAGGATCCGCGTTTCATCGACGTGCACGCTCGCAGGCTCGCCAATGGGCATATTCACTTCTGGCGGGTTTTCAAGAGTCAGCAAGTGCTCCGCTTCGAACATGAGACGGTGATAGATGCTGTCGAGAAAAAGACCAGCTTCAAGGACGCGGACAAGACGGTAGTTAAGCTCGATAAGAAGTACTTCGGCCTCTACACCAGCACCAAGGCCAAGCACCATTTCAAGTTCAATCCGCCGAAGAAAATGATCCTGGCTCTTGCGGTGATCGCTGGCGCGGGGTTCATGGTGTACCGCGCCTATGAGCGCTACCAACAAGGTAGTAAGCCGGCCGATGCAGCTACGGCCAGCGCAATACAAGAGCAGCCCGGCATGGTCGATCAGGCTAAGTCGATGGTGGGTTCGCTGATCAGCCCAACAGGTGGCGATGCTCCCAAGGCGGTTACGCCTGAGCAGTACATTGAGCAGCGAAAGCCCCGCATCGCCGACCTGCCAGCATCCGCCCCGGTGTATGACCAACTCAATACCCCGGTTAGCAAGCCGCGCCTTTACTGCCTGTCCACCAGTGACCCGAGGTTGGTGGAGCGTCGACCGCCGGAGACGGTGAAGGACGGTCAATCCTGTCAGTGCTATACGCAGCAGGCGACCAAGTTCTCCACCAGCTTCGACTTTTGCATCAGCGTGGCGCGCAACGGCTACTTCGATCCCACTTTGCCTGACCGTGGCACCGGCCCTGATGCGCGCATGGCGCAGCAATCGCCTCCGGTGCAGTCATTCCCTAGTGCTCAGTCCACGGCTAGTAGTGAGCCCAACGGGCCAACGGTGACCGTGGTTCCGTATGAGAAGGGGAAGTTTCTTTGGTAGCTCGGCGGGCGGATTTGCGGACGGAGGCGAGGGATGAGCCCCGCCGCAAGCCGCCCCGGCCAGCACGGTCGACGCCCCTGTAACACGTCGGATAACACCCCGGTCATTTGGATAGCATTGGATAGATTTGGACGAATTATGAAGACCAAGGCAATTCACCAGCTTCGTGCAGTACTCCAGCCTGACGGACAGTTCTTTGAGTCGCCCGAAGGGCGTTTGTTTGTTGATCCTAAGACGGTTGAGTTCACTGACCTTTCCGGCGTTCGTCTTCTGCGCTGTGGTGTGGATACGGTGCGCCAGTTGTACAACGGCCTGATTCGCCCTGAGGTAATGGCTGTTTTCGATCAGGCGGAAGACATTGTGGAGTTTGCCGGCTATCAGTGGGCCAAGGGCCGTATCGGTCGTGACTCTGGCTATCAGTTTCGGCTCCAGAACGCCGAAATGGGCATTATTCTGCTGATCAAGAATCACAATGTGCGGCTCGAGAATATCGGCGCTCACCTCAAGATTGAGGTATCGCCGCATGCGCTCGATGGTGCTGATCCAAGTGTGCTGCAAGGCGTTCTCGATGACCTAGCAGCCGCTGTGTTGCAAGCAAGCGAGCCCAATCAGTGCGCGGTGCATATCGCGCTCGACGTGCAGGGCTGGACGCCTCCCGCCGATCTGGTGGATCGCATGCATTGCCGGTCCCGTCGCGTTCGCCAAATCAGCGGTATCGACCGTATCGAGTTCGATAGCAATGCGTCGGTTTATGGGCGTGGTCAGACGTACATGTTCGGCAGTGCGTCCGGGCTGCAACTGTCGATCTACAACAAGACGCTGCAAGCCCGTGCTACTGACAAGCTCGACTATTGGGAATCCGTGTGGGCTTCCCTCAACGGTGATCCTTTTGGTGATAGCGAGCCGGCGTATAACCCCCTGGAAACCGTTTGGCGCATTGAGTTCCGTTTCCATCATTCCATCGTTCAGCAGTTCTCGGAAGGCTCTACGCTCTCCTCCGGTGAGGTGATCGGCTGTGTTACCTACTCGGGCCTTTGCCCGCACCTGCAAGGGCTGTGGCAGTACGCCTGTGAGAATTTCCGCGTTATGTCGCGGGAGGGTGTCTTTGATCCCTTCTGGACACTCATTAGCCAAGATGCCCGTGTGCAGGTCGAGGCCGACCCGCTGATCGAACGCGCTGAGTATCGCCGCTACTACAAGACCGCAAAGGGCTTTTCGGGACGCAACTGCGAGATGTTCCTCGGCCAGTTCGTGAGCCTGATTGCGCGTGAGCGAATCCCTCCAAAAAAGGCCCTCCAGTCCGCCCGTAAGCTCGAATTCTGGCATGTGGTTGAAGATCACTACATTGCCAAGGGTTGGACCTTGCAAGAGTTCGAGCGACACGTTTCGAAGCTCATTGCTGATCGGTACATCAGGCGGGGGTACGCGATCTAATGGCTATTACCAAGCTGGAAGATGGACGTTGGAAGGTGGACGTTCGCGTATCGCCTGTGAAGCGATTCCGGAAAACCTTCAAGACCAAGGGTGAGGCACAGCGGTTCGAGCTGCATGTACAGGGCAAGGCCGAGCAGTCGAAGGAATGGGCGGTAAAGGGGCCTGATCGTCGTAGGCTCTCTGAGCTGGTTGGGCTTTGGTATGACCTGCACGGTCATATGCTCAAGGACGGTGAGCGTCGTCGCGCTAAGCTCGATGCTTTGGCTGTCCGCCTGGGCGATCCCGTGGCGGCCACTTTGCGGCCTCAGGTTTATGCGCATGATCGTCGGGTGCGTAATGAGGCTGGGACGTCGCCTAAGACGCTCAATAATGAGCTGGGGTATCTGCGGGCGGTCTACAACGAATTGCGCGGGCTCGGAGAAGTCGCCTACGCGAACCCTTTGGAGCTGGTGAAGCCTTTCCGTATCGAGGAACGGGAACTGTCGTGGCTCGATGACGGTGAGGTAGACCAACTGCTCGATGCTATTCGCAGTGGCTGCGATAACCCACATGTGTTGCCCATCGTTCTGATCTGCCTTGCGACTGGTGCCCGATGGTCTGAGGCGGAAGGGCTGAGGCCATCAAGGCTTCGTGAATGCACCGTGACCTATGCGCAGACGAAATCATCCCGCGTTCGGTCTATCCCGATTTCTGCCGATCTGGATGCGTTTATTCGTGAGCATTGGAAGCAGCACGGCCAGTTCACTCCGGCGATCACTTCTTTCCGACGTGCGCTGGATCGTTCTGGTATCGAGTTACCAAAAGGGCAGGCCAGCCATGCTTTGCGCCACACGTTTGCCAGCCGCTTCATGCAGAAGGGTGGCAACATCCTCACGCTACAGAAGATTCTCGGCCACTCAAGCCTTGCCATGACCATGCGGTATGCGCACCTCGCACCTGAGCATCTGGTGGAAGCGGTCCGGCTGAACCCATTAGCTGGTAGGGCAATCTTTGGTCAAACGCCTACCCTAGAAAGCAAAAACCCCTGAAATTCTCTAGGAAAATCAGGGGTTTAGGCTGTTTGGATTTGGTGGAGCCGGGGGGATTTGAACCCCCGTCCGCCAGTTCTCCGCTGTCGGTTCTACATGCTTAGCCATCTCTACTGAGTTAACTCCGCGCGGCCCGAGTGGCAGGGCGCTTGGAGCGAGCTGTATGAGTTTTAGCCGTTACGTCTACAGCGAACTTGGCGGCGATCCTGTTCTATATGACAGACCTAATCTTCGGGTTTACAGGCATCCCCTAGGGTCTGCTAGCGGCACTTAGGCTGCTAGGGCGTAGTTGTCGTCGTTGGCAACTATAAAGTTGTGGCAGCTGATTTACGAGAACTGTCACCTACTCGGCATGCCCCTAGAGTTTTGTTACCGGCGTCGAATCCTAATCGGCCCCAAAACCTGTCAAGGTCGGAATCCATTCTACGGTAAAGCCGCCCCGATAGCCACCCGGGGCGGCGCAAGCTGTTGTCAGCTCAGGAATTTCAGCACAGCTTCGGCCACGGCCTCGGAGGACGCGGGGTTCTGCCCGGTGATCAGGCCGCGATCGACCTCCACGTGGCTCTGCCAGTCCGGGCCCTTGCTGTAGCGGGCGCCGTTGGCCTTGAGCATGTCCTGGACGAGGAAGGGCACCACGTCGGTGAGGCCGACGGCGTCCTCCTCGCTGTTGGAAAAGCCGGTGACGTGCCGGCCCTGCACCAGCGGCTGGCCGTCGAGCCCACGGGGATGACGGAACACGGCCGGGGCGTGGCAGACAGCGGAGACGGTCTTGCCACTGGAGTGGAAGGCTTCGATCAGCGCCACCGAGGTGCGGTCCTCGGCCAGGTCCCAGAGCGGGCCGTGGCCGCCGGGGTAGAACACGGCGTCGAAATCGTCAGCCTTGACCTCGTTGAGCTTCACGGTGTTGGCCAGTGCGGCCTGGGCTTCGCTGTCCTGGCGGAAGCGGTGGGTGGCCGGGGTCTGGGCGTCTTCCTCGTCGCTCTTGGGGTCGAGCGGCGGCTGGCCGCCCTTGGGCGAGGCCAGGGTCAGGCTGGCGCCGGCATCCTTGAACACGTAGTAGGGCGCGGCGAACTCCTCGAGCCAGAAGCCGGTTTTCTTGCCGGTGCTGCCGAGCTGGTCGTGGGAGGTCAGGACTACCAGGATTTTCATGCTCACTCCTTCGGCGTATCGCTAGTCGTGCGGCTGCCGCCGAAACGGCAGCCCGGACTGTCAGTGTAGGCAATACGCCGCCTGCGTCAGCGCGACAGGGTGATCCCCAGATAGGCGGCGTACAGCACGCCGTTGAGCATCAGCCCCCAGATCGGCAGGCCGCCGCCGCGCTGGGCGTTGATCCGCAGCCAGAGCGCAGCGCCGAGGGTGACCAGCACGCCGGTGAGCACTTCGATACGCGGCTGCCAGGGCGTGAGCAGGATGCCAATGGCGGGCAGCAGAGTGCCCTGGAAGACCATGGCGCCGCTGATGTTGCCGAAGGCCAGGGTGTCCTTGCCGCGACGCACCCAGAGGATGCTGTTGATCTTTTCCGGCAGCTCCGTAGCAATGGGGATGATCAGCAACGACAGCAGCAGCGCGGAAATGCCCAGCAGGTGCGACAGGCCTTCCACGCCGTGGATGAAGCCCTTGGCGCCCAGCACCAGCAGCGCCAGGCCCAGCAGCAATTGCAGCAGGATGGTGGCGAGGTTGGTCGGCAGGCCGATGCGCGACAGGTACATGTGATGGTCGGCCTCGGTGCCGTGGCCGTCTTCCACCAGGCTTTGCGATGCGCGCAGGGTCAGGGTGATGTAGGCGACGTAAGTCAGCACCAGCAGCACGCTGAGTGCGACGCGCACGGAGTGCAGTTCAGCGGGCACGAACATGGCGAGAGTGGCGAAGCTGAAGGCGATCAGGAAGAAGTTCAGATCGCGCTTCATTCCCGTACGTTCGGGGCGGACGCGCCCGAACAGGCCGCGAGCGCGCCAGGCGAAACAGGCCATCAGGCAGGTGGACAAGGTGGAGAGCATCAGCGGTGCGCCGAGGATGGCGCCGACGCCGACTTCCTCATTGAGGGTGACGTTGCTGGTGCCGGCGAACAGCGCCAGCAGCGGAATCAGGGTTTCCGGCAGGGCGGTGCCGATGGCGGCGAACAGCGAGCCGGTGACGCCTTCGGAAATCCCCAGGCGCTCGCCGAAGTGTTCCAGCGCATTGGTGAAGAGTTCGGCGGCGATCAGGATCACCAGCAGCATGCCGAGCAGTTCGAGGATGAAGGTCAGCATGTGTGCAGCTCCAGGCAGGTGGAGCGAAGGGTGGGGTGGTGCATCACGGTGAAGCTCCCGGCCGGTGTAAGTACCCATGACCACGTATCTCCCCGGCCGTTGCGGAGAACACGTGGTCAAAGGTCTTGCCAGGCAAAGCTGCTGACGACGCCATGGCCTGTGGGCCAAGTGTGTTGACGTCGCCCCCGTTCACGGAACGGTCGGCTACTCCCCAATGACGCCGCGCATTTTAGCGGATCGGGTGAGCAGCTCAACCCATGCCTTACCAGGTATCGATCAGTGGGCGCTTTTTCCCCTGACGTGGGGCTGGTTTCGGCGTCGATGCCAGGCCGCGCAGCAACCAGCGGCGGGTGTCGGCGGGGTCGATGACGTCGTCGATCTCCAGGTAGCTCGCCATGTTCAGCCCCTTGCCGTTGCGGTAGGCGGCAGCGACCAGCTTGTCGAACAGCTTCTGCCGCTCCTGCGCGTCTTCGATGGCGGCCAGTTCCTTGGCGTAGCCGAGGCGGATCGCCCCTTCCAGGCCCATGGCGCCGAACTCGCCGCTGGGCCAGGCCACGGTGAACAGCGCTGCGTGGAAGCTGCCGGCCGCCATCGCCTGCGCGCCCAGGCCGTAACCCTTGCGCAGCACAACGGTGAAGAAGGGCACGCTGAGGCTGGCGGCAGTGACGAACATGCGCGAGACGTGGCGTACTGTGCCGGTCTTCTCCGCCTCCGGGCCGACCATGAAGCCGGGGGTGTCGCACAGCGAGATGATCGGCAGGTCGAAGGCGTCGCACAGCTGCATGAAGCGCGCGGCCTTGTCGCCGGCCTCGGCGTCGATGGCGCCGCCCAGGTGCATGGGGTTGTTGGCGATCAGGCCGAAGGGCTTGCCTTCGATGCGCACCAGCGCGGTGATCATCCCGGCGGCGAACTGGCGGCGCAGTTCCAGCACGGAGTCGCTGTCGGCCAGTTGCTCAATGACCTGGCGGATGTCGTAGACGCGCAGGCGATTTTCCGGGATTGCGTGGCGCAGCAGGCGCTGGTCGGCGCATTGCCAATCGCTGGTGTCGCCCTGGAAGTACGCGAGGTACTGGCGAGCGACACGGGTGGCTTCGGCCTCGTCCTGCACCAGCACGTCGATCACACCGTTAGCGCTCTGCACGTCACTGGGGCCGACTTCCTCGGGGACAAACTTGCCCAGGCCGCCGCCCTCGATCATCGCCGGGCCCGCCATCCCCAGGCTGGTATCGCGGGTGGCAATGATCACGTCGCAGCAGCCCAGCAGCGCGGCATTGCCGGCGAAGCAGCGGCCGGAGACCACGCCCACCAGCGGCACCAGCCCGGACAGCCGCGCCAGTCCGACGAAGCTCATGTTGTCCAGCCCGGCCACGCCGACGAAGTCGGTGTCGCCCGGACGCCCGCCGCCACCTTCGGCGTAGAGCACCAACGGGATGCGCCACTGTTCGGCGAGGTGCAGCATGCGGTCGGTCTTCTTGTGGTTCATCACGCCCTGGGTACCGGCGAACACCGTGTAGTCGTACGCCAGCACCAGGCAGCGCGCCTTCTCGTCGCCGAACTGCCCGGCGTTGATGCTGCCCAGGCCGCTGACCAGGCCGTCGGCGGGGCTGCTGGTGATCAGCTCTTCGACGCTGCGCCGGCGGCGTTGGGCGGCGATGGCCAGGGCGCCGTACTCAATGAAGCTGCCGTCATCGAGCAGGTCGGCGAGGTTCTCGCGGGTGGTGCGCTTGCCGATCCTGTGGCGCTTGGCGACAGCCTCCGGGCGGCGCTCGTCGAGACCGATGGCGTGACGTTCGAGGACTTCGGCGAGGTCGGCGCGGATGGCGTCGAGGTCGATGACCGCTTCGTTCTGGCTGCCCTGTACTTCGATGTCCGCCGGTTCGACGAACAGCAGCGCATCGCCTGCGCCGAGGCTGTCGCCGGGGGTGGCGGCGAGACTGTGGACGATGCCACTGGCGCTGGCCTTCACCTCGAACTCCATCTTCATCGCCTCGACCACGGCGATGGTCTGGCCCTGGGCGACGGCGTCGCCAGCAGCCACGTTCAGGCTGACCAGCACGCCCGCGCTGGGTGTGGCTAGCGGGATGCAGCCGGCCGGCGCTTCGCTGGATCGTTGAGCTTCCGGCGCGGTGCCGGCATGACTGAAGAAGCGGTGCGGGTGCGCGTGCTCCTGCGCGCCGAGTAGCGTGGGGAGATGTTCTTCGATGTAGCACGTGGTGACCTGGTTGTCTGCCACCGCCTGTTGGCGCAGCAGATTGAGCAGCAGCGGGATGTTGCTCGCCACGCCTTCGAGACGGAACTCGCAGAGTGCGCGGTAGGCGCGCTGCACCAGTTGTGGATAACCGCCAGTGCCGTGGACGATCAGCTTGGCCAGCAGCGAGTCGTAGCCGGCGCTGTTGCGGTAGCCGGCGTAGCCGTAGCCATCCACGCGCAGGCCGGGGCCGCTGGGTGGCTCGTAGGCGCTGAGGGTGCCGCAGGCGAGGTGCGGTGTGCCGTCGCTGGCGAGGCTTTCCAGGTTGATCCGCAGTTGCAGGGCATGGCCGCGCGGCTCGGGAATCTCGGATTGGGTCAGGTTCAATTCGGCGAGGCTGGCGCCGGCAGCGATACGCAGCTGTGCCTGCACCAGGTCGATGCCGGTTACCGCCTCGGTGACGGTGTGCTCGACCTGCAGGCGCGGGTTGGCTTCCATGAACACGAAGTCGCCGCTCTCCTCGTCCAGCAGGAACTCGAAGGTGCCCAGGCCGCGGTAGTTCACCGCTTCGGCGAGGCGCACGGCGGCGGCGAGGATGGCGCCGCGCAGGCGTGGGTGCAGGTTGGGGCTGGGGGCGATCTCCAATAGTTTCTGGTGGCGCCGTTGCAGGGTGCAGTCGCGCTCCCCCAGGTGGCTGACGACGCGGCCGTCGCCGATGACCTGCACTTCGATGTGGCGGGCGTGCTGGATCAGGCGTTCGACATAGAGCCGATCATCGCCGAAGGCCGCGCGGGCTTCGGCCTGGCAGCGGGCGTAGGCATCGGCGATTTCCTCGACGCTGCGCACCGCGCGCATGCCGCGCCCGCCGCCGCCGGCGAGGGCCTTGATCATCATGCCGGCGCTGGCGGGCAGTTCGCGGAAGAAGCGCTCGGCATCTGCCAATGTTGTGGCGCTGGTGCTGCCGGCGGCCAATGCCACGCCATGTGCGCGGGCGAGGTCGCGGGCGCGGGCCTTGTCGCCGAAGACGTCGAGCACTTCCGCCGAGGGGCCGACGAAGGTGAGCCCGGCGGCTTCGCAGCGGCGGGCGAAACCGGCGTTCTCGGACAGGAAGCCATAGCCCGGATGCACCGCGTCACAGCCCTGGGCCAGGGCGATGTCGATGATCTGCTGCTGGTCGAGGTAGGCGCTGGCGCCGCGCCCCTGCAGGGCTGCAGCCTGGTCGGCCTGGCGCGTGTGCAGCGAGGTGGCGTCGTCCTCGGCGAAGATCGCCAGCGTCTGGATACCCAGCTCCGCGGCGGCGCGGGCAATACGGATGGCGATCTCGCCACGGTTGGCGATGAGCAGGCGGGTGACGGGCATGGCGATTCCGGTTGGGATTCTTGTGGTCGGGAATCGCACCATCTTAGGCGGGTGGGGAGGGCGGGGAATCAAGTACGGCGTCGCGAATGGCGCAGGCTTAGTGGGCCTTATGAGCGGCGACCGGCGCGTCGGCCGGCCGCCGCGTGCGGGATCACCCGTTGGCTCCGCCGTCGCCGCTGTTTTTCTTCAGCAATTGCAGGGCTTTTTCGGTCTGCGCGATGCAGGCCTTGGTGTCACCTGCGGCCTGGGCCTGGGCGGCTTTTTCCTGCAGGCGCATGGCCTGTTCCTGGGCTTGGGTGTTGTTGGTGACGGTTTTCACCGCGTCATCGATCTTTTGCAGGTTGTCGCTGCACAGGTCGGCAGCAAAAACCGGCGATGCCAGCAGCGCGGCGATAATGATCAGGGCGGCACGTTTCATGGCAGTACTCCTGTCAACTTGACGGTTGTCGCGGACCGAGCGAGCGGGCCGTACAGGGTGGACTGCGGATTTTTAGACGGGGTTCAGAGATTGTTCCCGGCGGTTGTCGGGAGTTCGACGCAGACGCCTAGGCCGGTGCCTTCCAGCCCTTCGTGCAGGGAAATGCGCCCGCGGTGAATCTCCACGATGCGCTTGGCAATGGGCAGCCCCAGGCCGCTGCCGTGGCTGCTGGCGACACTGGGGCTGCGGTAGAAGCGGGTGAAGATCGCCGCTTGCTCGGCCGGGGCCACGCCGGGACCGTTGTCGCGCACCCAGAGGGTCACGCCTGTCTCGCCGCTGTCCAGACTGACGGCCACGCGGCCGCCTTCGGGGGTGTAGCGCAGGGCATTGCCGACCAGGTTGGTGAGCAGCAGTCCAAGCCACGCGGCAACGCCCTGCAGCGTGGCCTCCTGGCTGTCGAGGGTCAGCTCGATCTGCTTGTCGATGGCTTGCGGCGCGAGGTCGGCGATGGTGTCTTCGGCCAGCAGGCGCAGGTTCACCGGGGCGAAGATTTCGTGCAGCTCTTCGGCGTCCAGGCGTGCCAGCAGGAGGATCTGCTCCATCAGTGCACTGATGCGCTCGACGCTGCGGCTGACCTGTTGCAGGCCGTGGGCATGGGCGGCAGGGTCGGACGAACGCA
This sequence comes from Pseudomonas sp., assembly GCF_002796985.1. Classification (GTDB taxonomy): domain Bacteria; phylum Pseudomonadota; class Gammaproteobacteria; order Pseudomonadales; family Pseudomonadaceae; genus Pseudomonas. The sequence continues at coordinate 275,755 of NZ_PEKX01000008.1, forward strand.
GCGCCACCTGGGCGTGGGTGCGCAGGCTGGCCAGCGGCGTGCGTATTTCATGAGCGGCATCGCTGGTCAGCCGGCGCTCGGCTTCGATCGCCGAGTTCAGGCGCTCCAGCAGCAGGTTCAGTTCGTTGACCAGGCTGTGCACTTCCACCGGCGCCCGGCTCAGGGCCAGGGGGTGCAGGCTGTGGGCGCTGCGCTGGTGCACCTGTTCGATCAGGCTGCGCAGCGGCGCCAGGCCCTGGCGCACGCCGAACCACACCAGCACACCGAACAGCGGCAGGGCCAGCAGCAGCGGGAAGAGGGCGCTGAACAGCAGCAGGTGCAGGGTCTTGTGGCGGTAGTGCAAGTCCTCGAAGACCCAGATGCGCACCTCATCGGCGCCCGGCGTGGCCATCTGCAGCACGCGCCAGTTGACCCCGCGGCTGAGGAGGTCGGAGAAACCTGGCGGCTGCGCCTCGATGCCTTCTGGCGGCTTGCGAGTAGCGAGCAGCGGCTGGCCGCGATACCAGATGGCATAGCCGAGCGTGGCTTCGCGGCGGATCAGCGGCAGCCCTTCGATGGCCTTGCGGCTGCGCGCGAGGATTTCCATGGCGTCGCTGGACTGCGGGTCGATGGCGTCGGCGATGTCGACCAGGCTCAGGGCGGCCTGGCCGAAGTCGATCATGTCCTGGTCATAGAGGCGGTTCACCTGCTCACGCGTCAGGTGGTAGGTGAACAGGCCGGCTATCAGCCACAGCAAGGAGACGCCACCGATCAGCATCAGCAGCAGGCGGCGGCTGATGGAGCCGGCGCGGCGCACGGTACCGCTCAAGACTGTCTGGCGCCTTCGGGGCGGTCGATGCCGTAGCCGATGCCGCGCACGGTGCGGATCAGGCCGTTGCCCAGTTTGCGTCGCAGGTGATGGATGTGGACTTCGATGGCGTTGCTCTCCAGGTCGCCATCCCAGCCGTAGAGCGCTTCCACCAGACGGGTGCGCGACAGTACCTTGCCGCGCTGCTCCAGTAGCAGGCGCAGCAACGCGTACTCGCGCGGGGCCAGGTCGACCGGTAAGCCAGCCAGGCTGACCAGGTGGGTCGCCGGGTCCAGCGCCAACTCGCCGTGTTGCAGCAGGGGCGCGGCGCGGCCGGTGTGACGGCGGGTGAGGGCGCGGACGCGGGCGAGCAGTTCGTCGAGGTCGAAGGGTTTGGTCAGGTAGTCGTCGGCGCCGGCGTCGAGACCGGCCACGCGGTCGGCCACCTTGTCGCGGGCGGTGAGGATCAGCACGGGCGTCAGGTCGCCGCGCCGGCGCAGGCTGCGCAGCACTTCCAGGCCGTCCTTGCGTGGCAGGCCAAGGTCGAGGACCAGTAGGTCGAATTCGTCGGTGGCCAGGGCGTGTTCGGCGGCTACGCCGTCATTCACCCAGTCCACGGTGTCGCCTTCCAGGCCCAGCCCCGCGCGGATGCCGTCGCCCAGCAACTGGTCGTCTTCTGCTAACAGGATTCTCATGGGGGTTCCCTCTACGGCCTGTGCAGCAGGATAGCTGGCGTGATCCGGTTAGGGCAGAGGGTGACAGTGCTCGCTTAACGAGGTCTTAAGAGCAGTGGCGAATTGGTGCCGCCTGCGGTCAATCGCGGACGGAATCCGCACCTACGCGGACCGGGACCTGTAGGAGCGAGCTTGCTCGCGAACCGAGATTCACCTAAGTCACGAGGTGAAGCGAAGCCGTGATGTTCGCGAGCAAGCTCGCTCCTACGAAGAGCGTTACACCGGGCGGGCGCGGGTGACGCGGTCGACCAGATAGACCACACCGCGATAGTCGATGCCACCGTGGGCGGACAGGCCGATCTCGCAGGTGCGGCTGGTGGAGACGCCTTCCTCGCAGTACTGCACCGCGTCCTTGAGTGTGCGCAGCGAGTGCGCGTTCAGCTCGGGGGTGGTGAAGCCTTTGTCGCCGGCGAAGCCGCAGCAATGGATACCCTCGGGGATCACCACTTCGCGGGTGCAGCGCTTGACCAGGTCGATCAGCGCCTGGCTTTCGCCCAGGTGCTGGGTGCTGCAGGTGACGTGCACGGCCACCGGTTTGTCCTGCGGCTGGAAGTCCAGGCGCTCGACCAGGTGCGTGCGGATGAACTTCACCGGGTCGTAGATCTTCAGCCGGTCGTCCGCCAGTTCCTGCACCAGGCGCAGGGTGCACGGGCTGGTATCGCAGTAGATCGGGTCGAGGCCGCCGCGGCTGGCGCGCAGCAGCTCGGCGAGCAGTTCGTCGCGCTTGGCGTCGGCCTGCTCCTTGTAGCCCTTGGAGGCGAACGGCTGGCCGCAGCAGAGGTTGTCGGCGTTGTCCGGGAAGACCACCTGGTAGCCGGCTTTCTCCAGCAACTGGCGGGTCTTGTCGATCAGCGGCATCTGCTCTTCGTCCGCAGCCGCCGGGCCCATGGCACGGGACACGCAGGCGGTGAGATAAACGACGCGCGGCTTGCCGTTATCCACAGGCTGCGACGTGGCTGCGAGGCGCACGGGCTGCGGCATGGCCGGCGTCCACTGCGGCACGCGGCCCTTGCTGGCGTGGCTGATGGAGGCGCTGAGACGAGCCAGGCGCGGCGCGCCGAGCACCCTGCGCGCGCCATTGGCGGCATGCAGCATGAACTTCGCGCCTTTCATGGCCGTGGCGAAATTGCGCGCGAGCCAGGTGGCGGTGCCGGCGTGATGCGCTTCCTTGCCGCGCAGCTTGCGGATCAAGTCTCCGGTGTTGATGTTCACCGGGCAGCGCTGGGCGCACAGGCCGGTGGCGGCGCAGGTGTCGATGCCCTGGTAGTGGTAGTCGCGCTCCAGCTCCGTGGTGTCGATGCCGGCGCGGCGCTTGGCCTGGATGTCGCGCCACAAAACGATGCGCTGGCGCGGGCTGAGGGTCAGCCCTTTGGACGGGCACACCGGTTCGCAGAAACCGCACTCGATGCACTTGTCGACGATCTCGTCGGCGGCCGGCAGCGGCTTGAGGTTCTTCAGGTGCAACTGCGGGTCGTCGGTCAGTACCACGCCGGGGTTGAGGATGCCGGTCGGGTCGAGCAGTCGCTTCAACTGCCACATCAGCTGGTAGGCGTCATGGCCCCATTCCAGCTCGACGAAGGGCGCCATGTTGCGCCCAGTGCCGTGCTCGGCCTTGAGCGAGCCGCCGTACTCCACGGCGACCAGGTGCGCAACGTCGTCCATGAAGGCCGAGTAGCGCGCAATCTGCTCAGGCGATTCGAAGCCCTGGGTGAAGACGAAGTGCAGGTTCCCTTCCAGCGCATGGCCGAACAGGATGGCCTCGTCGTAGCCGTGCTTGTCGAACAGCTCGATCAGGCGATTCACACCCTCGGCCAGCTGCTCGACGGGGAAGGTAACGTCCTCGATGATCACCGTGGTGCCGGTCTCGCGCACCGCGCCGACGGCTGGGAAGGTGTCCTTGCGGATGCGCCAGAGCTGGTTGTAGACCACCGGGTCTTCGCTGAAGTCGACCTGCTTCTCCACCGGGTAACTGGCGATGGACGCGCTGATCTGCGCGAGTTGTTCGTGCAGCAGCGACTGGGTCGCCGCGCGCGACTCGATGAGCAGCGCGCAGGCGCCTTCGGAGAGGCTCTTCACCCACACCGGCATGCCTTGCATGTTTTCCACCGAGCGCAGGCTGCGGCGGTCCAACAGCTCCACGGCGGATACCGGCTGCTGCTTGAGCACGGTCACGGCCTTGCAGCAAGTTTCCACGTCGGGGAAGACGATCAGCGCGCTGGCCTTGTGCGGGTGGTCCGGCACGGTGTCGTAGGTGACTGCGCTGATGAAGCCCAGGGTTCCCTCGGAACCGACCATCAGGTGGGTGAGGATATCCAGCGGCTCGTCGTAATCGACCAGTGCGTTCAGCGACAGCCCAGTGGTGTTCTTCAGCCGGTACTTGTGGCGGATCTTCGCGGCCAGCTCGGTGTTGGCGCGGGTTTGCCGGCCCAGTTCGGCGAGCTGGTCGAGCAGAGCGCCGTGGCTGTCGCGGAAGGCCGCGACGCTCTCGGGAAGCTCGCTGTCCAGCAGCGTGCCGTCAGCCAGCAGCAGGCGCAGGCCGGCCAGGGTGTGGTAGCTGTTCTGCGCGGTGCCGCAGCACATGCCGCTGGCGTTGTTGGCGACGATGCCGCCGATCTTGCAGGCGTTGATCGAGGCCGGGTCCGGGCCGATCTTGCGGCCGAAGGGCGCCAGCCAGGCGTTGGCCTGGGCGCCGATGACGCCGGGCTGCAGGCGGATCTGCGTGCCGCCCTCGCGAATGTCGCGACCGTTCCAGTTGTCACCCAGCACCAGCAGTACCGAGTCGCTCACGGCCTGGCCGGAGAGGCTGGTGCCGGCGGCGCGGAAGGTCACTGCGACCTGCTGGGCGTGGGCGGCCTTGAGCAAGATGGCGACTTCGTCTTCGCTTTCGACGCGAATCACCAGCTTGGGAATCAGCCGGTAGAAGCTGGCGTCGGTGCCGAAGGCCAGGGTCGAGAGCGGGTCGTCGAAGCGGCGCTCGCGGGGGATCAGGTGTTCTACCGTGTCGAGGAAGGCGGCAGGGAGGCTCATGGCGGCTCCAGTCATCATCGGTGAGCGTGGACCGCTGGACGGTCCATCGGTGTTCTTTTGTAGAGCGCACCCGAGTGCGCTTTTCTGTAGGAGCGAGCTTGCTCGCGAACCGGGTAGGCACGGAACTGAGCAGGTTCGCGAGCAAGCTCGCTCCTACAGAGGGCGATGTCAGGCGCCCAGTTCGCGCACCAGCGAGTCGCGGCTGATCTCGCTGATGGACTTGGTGCCGGTGAGCACCATGGCCACGCGCATTTCCTTCTCGAACAGGTCCAGCAGGTTCTTCACGCCGGCTTCGCCGTGGGTCGCCAGGGCGTAGAGGAAGGCGCGGCCGATGAGCACGGTGTCCGCGCCCAGGGCGATCATGCGCACCACGTCCAGGCCGTTGCGGATGCCGGAATCGGCGAGGATCTTCAGGTCACCCTTCACCGCGTCGGCAATCGCCGGCAAGGCGCGGGCGCTGGAGAGCACGCCGTCGAGTTGGCGGCCGCCGTGGTTGGAGACGATGATGCCGTCGGCGCCGAATCTCACGGCGTCCTTGGCATCTTCTGGATCGAGGATGCCCTTGATGATCATCGGGCCGTCCCAGAACTCACGGATCCACTCCAGGTCCTTCCAGGAAATCGACGGGTCGAAATTGTTGCCCAGCCAGCCGATGTAGTCGGCCAGGCCGGTAGGGTTGCCGCGGTACTTGGAGATGTTGCCCAGGTCGTGGGGCTTGCCCAGCAGGCCGACGTCCAGCGCCCAGGCCGGGTGGGTCATGGCTTGCCAGACGCGACGCAGCGGCGCGTTCGGGCCACTCATGCCGGAGTGGGCGTCGCGGTAGCGGGCGCCGGGCACCGGCATGTCGACGGTGAACACCAGGGTTTTCACGCCAGCGGCCTTGGCGCGCTCCAGGGCGTTGCGCATGAAGCCGCGGTCCTTCAGCACGTAGAGCTGGAACCACATGGGCCGGTCGATGGCCGGGGCGACTTCCTCGATGGGGCAGACCGACACTGTCGACAGGGTGAACGGGATGCCTTTCGCGGCCGCCGCGCGGGCTGCCTGGACTTCGCCGCGCCGGGCGTACATGCCGGTCAGGCCGACCGGGGCCAGGGCGATGGGCATGCTCAACGTTTCGTCGAACAGCTTCGTCTCCAGGCTCAGCTCGGACATGTTCTTCAGCACGCGCTGGCGCAGGGCGATGCCTGCCAGGTCGTCGACGTTGTTGCGCAGGGTGCGCTCGGCGTAGGCGCCGCCGTCGGCGTAGTGGAAGAGGAACGGCGGCAGTTTGCGTTGGGCTGCGGCGCGGTAGTCGGTAGAGGCAGAGATGATCATGGGCGTCTCATCGTTGTGGGGCTTGTCGAGGTCGCCGCGCTGGCGCTGCCGACCTCGAAAGACCTTAGCTGCTTTGTGCGGATCTCCGCGCCGAAGCGCGGAGTCGGTTCTTGCCTTAGTGAACCAGCATGCCGGTGAAGATGTACGCCTGGGCCAGGGTGATCAGACCCACCATGGCGGCGAACATCAGGCTGTGCTTGAGGGTGAAGCGGAACAGGTCGGATTCCTTGCCGACCATGCCGGTGGCGGCGCAGGCCACGGCGATGGATTGCGGCGAGATCATCTTGCCGGTCACGCCGCCGCTGGTGTTGGCCGCTACCAGCAGGGTGTCGTTGACCCCGATCTGGTGTGCGGTGGTGGCTTGCAGCGAGCTGAACAGCGCGTTGGAGGAAGTATCCGAACCGGTGAGGAATACGCCCAGCCAGCCGAGGAATGGCGAGAAGAACGGGAAGGCCGCACCGGTGCCGGCCAGGACCAGCGCCAGGGTGGTGGACATGCCCGAGTAGTTGGTGACGAAGGCGAAGGCCAGCACCATGCCGATGGACAGGATCGGCCACTTCAGCTCGACCAGGGTCTCCTTGAAGGTGGTCAGACCAGTTTTCGCGCTGATGCGCAGGATGAACATCGAGATCACCGCGGAGAAGAAGATCGCGGTGCCGGTGGCCGAGACCGGGTCCAGTTTGAACACGGCGGCGATCGGCGTCGGGTTGGCGACGATCGGTGCGGTCTTCACCACCAGCTGATCCAGGTGCGGGATGGCGAAGTTGAACACCAGGTTGTACAGCGCGCCGCCCGGAGCGAAGAGCGCCTTGAACGGCTTCAGGGTCCAGATGGTGACCAGCACGGTCAGCACCAGGAAGGGCGACCAGGCCTTGAGGATCTCGCCGAAGCTGTAGGGTGTGGGCTCGGCGCTGCTTGCACCTTTGCCGCCCATGACGGCAGCATCGCCAGCAGTGGCGACCGCTTCACGCTCGCTGGCCGGCTGCCAGACCTTGAGGAACAGGGTCAGGGAAATCAGGCTGACCAGGGCGGAGGTGATGTCCGGCAGTTCCGGGCCGATGAAGTTGGAGGTGAAGTACTGGGTGATGGCGAAGCTGCCGCCCGCGACCAGCGCGGCCGGCCAGGTTTCCTTCACACCCTTGAAGCCGTCCATCATGAACACCAGCCAGAACGGTACGAGGATCGACAGGAATGGCAGTTGACGGCCGGTCATGGCGCCGATCTTGAACGCGTCGATGCCGGTGACCTGGCCCGCCACGATGATCGGGATACCCAGGGCGCCGAAGGCTACCGGCGCGGTGTTGGCGATCAGGCACAGGCCCGCGGCATACAGCGGATTGAAGCCCAGGCCGACGAGCAGGGCGGCGGTGATCGCCACCGGCGCGCCGAAGCCCGCCGCACCTTCGAGGAAGGCACCGAAGGAGAAGCCGATCAGCAGCACCTGCAGACGCTGGTCGCCGGTGATCGACAGCACCGAGCTGCGGATTACTTCGAACTGGCCGCTCTTGACCGTGAGTTTGTAGAGGAACACCGCTGCGACGATGATCCAGGCGATCGGCCACAAGCCGTAGGCGAAGCCATAGCCGGCGGCGGCGATGGCCATGTCGGCGGGCATGCCGAAGGCGGCGATGGCGATGATGATCGAGAGGGCGAGGGTGATGCTGCCGGCGACGTGGCCCTTGAGGCGGAACACGGCGAGGGCGAGGAAGAAGAACACGATCGGGATGACGGCGACCAGCGCGGACAGGCCGAGGCTGCCGAGCGGGGTGTAGATCTGCTGCCAGGTTTGCATCTGGTTGGCTCCCTAATTGTTTTTGGGTGGAGGGCCTGGTTGCCGGTCGGGCGATTCCGATGCGCTTGTGGCGCTTGGGCAGACGGTCGACTGATCGCGGCTTTCTGTTGTCGTGCAATCCAGCTTCCGGTAAATTGGTATGACCAATTTACAAAGCTGAGCGCTCAGGGTAAAAGCCCTGCTGGCGGCCTGTCAATTTGCTGCCCCTGTGACTTTTGTCGAGGGTGGTCGGAAGGGGCGCTGGTCTTGTTGCCGGCGGCGGCACTGGGTAGGCTGCCGCGCGCTGCGCAAATCGTGGCCCAGAGCACGGCCCAGAGTGAGAGAGCGAGGGAGTTCACCCGCATGAGTTTCGGTCAGGTCAAGCAACGCCGTCTGTCGGACGACATCGTCGAGCGGCTGGAGGCGATGATCCTTGAGGGCACCCTCAAGGCCGGCGAGCGGCTGCCCGCCGAGCGCGTGCTGGCCGAGCAGTTCGGCGTGTCGCGGCCATCATTGCGCGAGGCGATCCAGAAGCTCGGCGCCAAAGGCCTGCTGATCAGTCGTCAGGGCGGCGGCAACTACGTCAGCGAAGGGTTGGGATCGATGTTCAGTGACCCGCTGCTGCAACTCCTGGAAAGTAATCCGGAAGCGCAGCGCGACTTGCTGGAGTTTCGCCATACCCTGGAAGGCTCCTGCGCCTACTACGCGGCGCAGCGTGCGACTGAGGTGGATCACCAGCGCCTCAGGCAGGCTTTCGATGCGTTGCAGGATTGCTACCAGCGTCAGGGCAAGGTGAGTCGGGCGGAAGAGGGGGCTGCGGATGCGGCTTTCCATCTGGCCATCGCCGAGGCCAGCCACAATGCCGTGTTGCTGCACACCATTCGCGGGTTGTTCGACCTGCTCAAGCGCAATGTGGTGACCAACATTGGTGGGATGTACGCGCAACGTGGCGAGACTCGCGAGCAACTGATGCGTCAGCACCGCGAGTTATACGAGGCAATTATCGGCGGGCACGCGGAAGCGGCGCGGGAAATTTCCCAGCGGCATATCGACTACGTGCAGGAAGTGCTGGCCGAGGTGCAGGCGAAGGAATTGCGCCTGCAGCGGGCACAGCGCCGCCAGGGTACGGTAGACGTCTGAGCGACAGCGCGCCCTCGGTGGAGGAGGGCGCGAAAGGACTCAGTCGTCCTTGCCGTGACGAATGGCGCGCTGGATTTCCCGGTCGGAGTCGCGCTCCTTCTCGGTGCCGCGCTTGTCGTACTCTTTCTTGCCCTTGGCCAGTGCGATCTCGCACTTGATCAGGTGCTTCTTCCAGTACATCGACAGCGCGACGCAGGCGTAGCCTTTCTGCTGCACGGCGCCGAACAGCTTGCCCAGCTCGCGCTTGTGCAGCAGCAGCTTGCGCGTGCGCACCGGGTCGGCGATGACGTGGGTGCTGGCAGTGGTCAGCGGCGTGATGTGGCTGCCCAGCAGCCACGCTTCGCCATCCTTGAGCAGCACGTAGCTGTCCACCAGCTGCGCCTTGCCGGCGCGCAGGCTTTTCACTTCCCAGCCGGCCAGGGCGACGCCCGCCTCGAAGCGCTGCTCGATGAAGTAGTCGTGCAGAGCCTTCTTGTTCTGCGCGATGGTCCCCGAAGGGTGTTTCTTCTGTTTAGCCATAGGCCGCGCATTATAGGGAGTCGCTCGCCGCGCCGCTATCGGGACAACGTGCGACGGCATGCAAGCTTGAGGGTGTGTGGCTAATCTCGGACAATGTGCGCTGTTTTTTTGAGCAGCGGGCGTATGAAACGCCCCACAACCAAGCGAGACGTCTATGAGCACGCATATCCAGCGTTCGGCGCTGCTGCCCTATCCGGCGAAGGCGCTGTACGACCTGGTCAACGATGTGGCGCGCTACCCGGAGTTCCTGCCCTGGTGTTCCGCCTCCAGCGTGCTGGAGGACAGCGAGACCGCCATGCGCGCCGAGCTGACCGTGGCCAAAGGCAGCATTACCCAGCGCTTCACCACCCACAATGCGCTGGTGCCAGGCCAAAGTATCGAGATGAATCTCGAGGAAGGGCCGTTTTCCCAGCTGCATGGCGTCTGGACCTTCAAGGCCCTGGGCGACAAGGCCTGCAAGATTTCCCTCGATTTGACCTTCGACTACGCCGGCGCCTTGGTGAAAGCAACCCTCGGCCCCCTGTTCACCCAGGCGGCGAATACCATGGTCGACGCCTTCTGCCAGCGCGCCAAGCAGCTCCATGGCTGAGTCCGCGAGCATCGCCATCGAGGTCGTCTACGCGTTGCCGGAGAAGCAGGCGCTGCTGCGTCTGAGCGTTCCGCGTGGTACGCGGATGCGTGAGGCGGTGCTGCTGTCTGGTATCGCTGGGCAGTTTCCCGGCCTGGATGTGCAGAGTTGCGCGCTGGGTATCTTCGGCAAGGCGGTGGCCAGGCCCGAGGAGCGTATGCTGGATGAGGGCGAGCGGGTGGAAATCTACCGTCCGCTGATCGCCGATCCCAAGGAAGTACGCAAGCAGCGGGCTGCAAGGGCCAAGGCTGCGCGGGGTTAGCTTCGGCGGCAGAAGAAATCACAGGCAACAAAAAGCCCGGCATTGGCCGGGCTTTTTCGTTGGAGCGAATCCGTTACTGCGGATTCTTGTCCAGCGGTTCCGGAGTCGGGATCGGTACGGTTTCCACCTGGTCGACTTCCTTCTGGATCTGCTCTTCCACGGAGCCGGGCTTGGCCGGTTCTTCCTTGGGCTGTTCAGGTTGCTGCTGGGTCGGCTGCGACGGCGTGGTGGCTGGAGTGCCTTCCTTGCCGAGGATCGACTCGTCGCGGCTGACGCCTGGCATGAAGTCGCCGTTGAGGCCAACCAGTTGGTCGTTCTGGCCGAAGTACAGGCTCATCCGCTCCTGTTGGCGCTGACCGCCGCCGGGCTGGATGCTGTACAGGTAGTCCCAGCGGTTGGGGTGGAAAGTATCCACGATCAGGGGGTTGCCCATGATAAACCGCACTTGGCGCCGGGTCATTCCGGGCTTCAACTGGTCTATCATGTCCTGCGTTACAACGTTGCCCTGCTGAATGTCGATCTTGTAGACCCCCGGGAACGAGCAACCGGCGAGTGCGGCGAGTCCCAGCCCGAAAGCGAGACTGGTCAGCATGAGCTTGGCGTTTTGCATCAAGGGGTGACTTCCACTATCTTGGCTGAGCGACGAAATCCCGATCATACCTGTATTGAGAGATGCTGCGAAGCATTCCGCGCCGAGAAAGCACACATGGTTGAAAATAGCGAACTGCGCAAAGCCGGACTGAAGGTCACACTGCCGCGCGTCAAGATCCTCCAGATGCTCGATTCCGCCGAGCAGCGCCACATGAGCGCAGAGGACGTTTACAAAGCGCTGATGGAGGCGGGTGAGGACGTTGGCCTGGCCACCGTCTACCGCGTCCTGACCCAGTTCGAAGCCGCCGGCCTGGTGGTGCGCCACAACTTCGATGGCGGCCATGCCGTCTTCGAGTTGGCCGACAGCGGTCACCATGATCACATGGTCTGCGTCGATACCGGCGAAGTCATCGAGTTCATGGACTCGGAAATCGAGAAACGCCAGAGGGAGATCGTTCGCGAGCGCGGCTTCGAGCTCGTCGATCACAATCTGGTGCTCTACGTGCGCAAGAAGAAGTAAGCGCGCGCGGATGCAGAAACGGCGACCCTTGGGTCGCCGTTTTCGTTTATGCAGCTTGTCTGTAGGAGCGAGCTTGCTCGCGAACGTGTTATCTGGCCACGCTGGCGCTACGTGGTTCGTGAGCAGGCTCGCTCCTACAGGTGAGTGTCAGCCTTGTACGGCGGAGTCGACCATCTTGCGCGCGTGGGCCAGGGATTCCTTGGTCAGGTCGACGCCGCCGAGCATGCGGGCGACTTCCTCGATGCGTTCGGCCTTTTTCAGATTGGCCACGGCGGTGCGGGTTTCGCTGGTGTCGCGGTCCTTGTGCACGAACAGGTGCTGGTGGCCCTGGGCTGCGACCTGCGGCAGATGGGTGACGGTCAGTACCTGGCCGCGACCGCCGAGACGACGCAGCAGCTGGCCGACCACTTCAGCGGTGGGGCCGCCGATGCCGACGTCCACTTCGTCGAAGACCAGGGTGGGAATACGCGAAGTCTGTGCGGTGATCACCTGGATCGCCAAGCTGATGCGCGACAATTCGCCGCCCGAGGCGACCTTCGCCAGTCCCTTCATCGGTTGTCCGGGGTTGGCGCTGACGAGGAACTCCAGGTGCTCCCGGCCGTTTGCCTGTGGTTCGTCAGAGCTGGCCTCGCGCAAATCAATGGCGAAGCGTCCGCCGGGCATGCCCAGGCGCTGCATCTCCACTTCCACGGCTTTCGCCAGTTTTGGTGCGGCCTCCTGGCGGATCTGGCTGAGTTCCTCGGCCTTTTCCTGGTAGTGGCGGGCATAGGCGGCCAATTCGTCGCCCAGGCGTTCGACGGCTTCATCGTCGGCGTTCAGCGCATCCAGTTCGTCCAGCAGGCGTTGCTGCAGGTCCTGTAATTCATGGGGCTGCACGCGGTGTTTGCGCGCCAGGCTATAGATGGCGTCCATGCGCTCTTCGAGTTGCTGCAGGCGTAGCGGATCGGCGTCGAAATGATCGACGAAACGGTTCAACTCGCCGATGGCTTCCTCCACCTGGATCTGTGCGCTGGACAGCAGGTTCACCGCTTCGCCCAGGGCGGTCGGCTGGCTCTGGAAGGCGGTCAGGCGGTTGAGGCTGGAAGTCAGAGCTGACAGCACGTTGCCGGCATCGCTTTCACTGCACAGCTCGACGACCTGGCGGCAGGCGGCAATCAGGCTGCCGGCGTTGCTCTGGGTCTTGTGTTCGGCCTCCAGCAGCTCCAGTTCGTTGTCGCCGAGGCCGAGGTTTTCCAGTTCTTCCAACTGGTAGCTGAGCAACTGGTGGCGGGCTCGCTGTTCGTCACCGTTGCGGGAAATTCGCTCCAGCTCCTGGCGGGTCTGCTTCCAGCGCTGTGCGGCGAGATGCACCTGGCGGGCCAGATCCTGGCTGCCGGCGAATTCGTCGAGCAGGCGGCGGTGGGTGTCGGCCTTGAGCAGCGACTGGTGCTCGTGTTGGCTGTGGATGTCGATCAGCAGCTCGCCCAGGTGCTTGAGGTCGCCCAGCGGACAGGGCGTGCCATTGATATAGGCGCGCGAGCGTCCCTCGGCGGTGATCACTCGGCGCAGGATGCACGGGCCGTCCTGCTCCAGATCGCGCTCGGCGAGCCAGTCGCGGGCTTCGGCAATGGCGCTGACATCGAAGCTGGCAAGAATGTCCGCCTTGTCGGAACCGGGACGCACCACGCCGCTATCGGCTCGGTCGCCCAGGGCTAGGCCGAGGGCGTCGAGCATGATCGACTTGCCGGCGCCGGTTTCGCCGGTGATCACGGTCATGCCGGCGGCGAGCTCGAGATCCAGATGCTCGACGATGGCGTAGTTGTGCACGGACAGATGAACCAGCATGGGCGGCGGCTCCGCAGAAATGTCTGGTTATTTATACAGTATTTTCATGCGCTGGCAATTCCCTCTCGTTGCCTGGGTGCTGCTCATGGGGCGGGTGCCCTTGAAGTCAAAAAATTGCGCCCCATATACACGGCAGAGCCGCGGACCATTGGGTTCGCCTTGTTTTCAAAGGCTTATTTTCTTTTTAGGAGAGTGGCATGTCTGACGAACAACAGACTCAGGATTCCCAGTTCAACGAGCAGCCCGAAGCCGGCGCTAACGGGGATCTGAACGCCCGCGTGCTGGAACTGGAAGAGCAGGTCGCCGCGGCGAAGGATCAGAGCCTGCGCGCCGTCGCCGAACTGCAGAACGTCCGCCGCCGTGCCGAGCAGGACGTGGAAAAAGCGCACAAGTTCGCGCTGGAGAAGTTCGCCGGCGACCTGCTGCCGATCGTCGATACCCTCGAGCGCGCGCTGGAGATGTCGAACCCGGAAGACGAAGTGATCAAGCCGATGCGCGAAGGCATCGAGCTGACGCTGAAAATGTTCCACGACACCTTGAAGCGCTACAACCTCGAACCGGTCGACCCGCACGGCGAGCCGTTCAACCCTGAACACCACCAGGCCATGGCCATGGAAGAGAGCATTCGCCTCGAGCCGGGCAGTGTGGTCAAGGTGTTCCAGAAGGGGTACCTGCTCAATGGCCGCCTGCTGCGTCCGGCCATGGTCGTGGTCAGCAAGGCGCCGGAACAAACCCCGCCTTCGATCGACGAGAAGGCTTGAAATCCACCACCCGGTCCCCATCTGGGTAATCAACCGAGCCAAAGACCCGCAACAGGGTCAGCGCGGAATCTAATTTCTGGAGAGTGAAATATGGGCAAAATCATTGGTATCGACCTGGGGACCACCAACTCCTGTGTGTCCATCCTGGAGAACGGTAACGTCAAGGTCATCGAGAACGCCGAAGGCGCTCGTACCACCCCGTCGATCATCGGCTACGCCAACGACGGCGAAATCCTGGTGGGTCAGCCGGCGAAGCGCCAGGCCGTGACCAACCCGACCAACACCCTGTACGCCGTCAAGCGCCTGATCGGCCGTCGTTTCGAAGAAGACGTCGTACAGAAAGACATCAAGATGGTGCCTTACAAGATCGTCAAGGCTGACAACGGCGACGCATGGGTCGAGGCCAAGGGCCAGAAGATGGCTCCGCCGCAGGTCTCCGCCGAAGTCCTGAAGAAGATGAAGAAGACCGCCGAGGATTACCTGGGCGAGCCGGTCACCGAAGCGGTCATCACCGTTCCGGCCTACTTCAACGACAGCCAGCGTCAGGCCACCAAGGACGCCGGCCGCATCGCAGGGCTCGACGTCAAGCGCATCATCAACGAACCGACCGCGGCGGCGCTGGCCTACGGCCTGGACAAGGCCAAGGGCGACCACACCATCATCGTCTATGACCTGGGCGGCGGTACCTTCGACGTTTCCGTGATCGAGATCGCCGAAGTCGATGGCGAGCACCAGTTCGAAGTGTTGGCCACCAACGGTGACACCTTCCTCGGCGGTGAAGACTTCGACCTGCGCCTGATCGACTACCTCGTTGAAGAGTTCAAGAAAGAGTCCGGCATGGACCTGAAGGGCGACCCGCTGGCCATGCAGCGCCTGAAGGAAGCTGCCGAGAAGGCCAAGATCGAGCTGTCCTCGACCCAGCAGACCGACGTCAACCTGCCGTACGTCACCGCTGACGCTTCCGGCCCGAAACACCTGAACGTCAAGGTTTCCCGCGCCAAGCTGGAATCCCTGGTGGAAGACCTGGTCACCCGCACCATCGAGCCGTGCCGCGTTGCGCTGAAAGACGCCGGCCTGGACGTGTCGAAGATCGACGAAGTGATCCTGGTCGGCGGCCAGACCCGCATGCCGCTGGTGCAGAAGACCGTTGCCGAGTTCTTCGGCAAGGAAGCGCGCAAGGACGTCAACCCGGACGAAGCCGTCGCCATGGGTGCTGCTATCCAGGGTGCCGTTCTGGCCGGCGACGTGAAGGACGTGCTGCTGCTCGACGTCACCCCGCTGACCTTGGGTATCGAAACCCTCGGCGGCGTGATGACCGCGCTGATCGACAAGAACACCACCATCCCGACCAAGAAGTCGCAGGTGTTCTCCACTGCCGATGACAACCAGGGCGCCGTGACCATCCACGTTCTGCAGGGCGAGCGCAAGCAAGCCGGGCAGAACAAGTCGCTGGGCAAGTTCGACCTGGCCGACATCCCGCCGGCTCCGCGCGGTGTGCCGCAGATCGAAGTGACCTTCGACATCGACGCCAACGGTATCCTGCACGTAGGTGCCAAGGACAAGGCCACCGGCAAGCAGCAGTCCATCGTGATCAAGGCTTCCTCCGGTCTGTCCGAGGACGAGATCCAGCAGATGGTCCGCGACGCCGAGGCAAATGCCGAGGAAGACCGCAAGTTCGAGGAGCTGGCCGCTGCCCGCAACCAGGGTGATGCGCTGGTCCACGCGACTCGCAAGATGGTCACCGAGGCTGGCGACAAAGCCACTGCCGAGGAGAAAGCCGCCATCGAGAAAGCGCTCGGTGAGCTGGAAGTTGCCGTGAAAGGCGACGATAAGGCCGAGATCGACGCGAAGATGAACGCGCTGTCCCAGGCGACCACTCCGCTGGCGCAGAAAATGTACGCCGAACAGCCGCAGCCGGGTGCTGCCGCTCAGGGCGAGGCCGCTGACGACAAGGCTGGCGACGATGTCGTCGATGCCGAGTTCGAAGAGGTCAAGGAGAACAAGTAAGCCGCGTGCTTGCTTCCGCTCCGGCGCGCTGGCGATTGTGTCAGCGCGCATGAAACGCCACGCGGGAGCTTGCTCCCGCGTCGGCGTGTCTGGGGGAGAGGTTTTTAAGGTGCAGGAAAGTTATGGCCAAACGTGATTTTTATGAGGTACTGGGTGTCGAGCGTGGCGCCAGCGAAGCGGACCTGAAGAAGGCCTATCGCCGGCTCGCCATGAAGTTCCACCCGGACCGCAATCCCGGCGACAAGGAGTCCGAGGATAAATTCAAGGAGGCCAACGAGGCGTACGAGGTCCTGTCCGACGCGAGCAAGCGTGCGGCCTACGATCAGTACGGCCATGCCGGCGTCGACCCGCAGATGGGTGGCGGTGGCGCGGGCTTCGGCGGCGCGAGCTTCTCGGACATCTTCGGTGATGTCTTCAGCGACTTCTTCGGTGGCGCTGGCGGACGCGGCGGCTCCCGTGGTGGCCCGGCGCGGGGCGCGGACCTGCGCTACACCCTCGACCTGGATCTGGAAGATGCGGTGCGCGGTACCACCGTGACCATCCGTGTCCCCACCTTGGTCGGCTGCAAGACCTGCAGCGGCAGCGGCGCCAAGCCCGGCACCACGCCGGTCACCTGTACCACTTGCGGTGGTATCGGTCAGGTGCGCATGCAGCAGGGCTTCTTCTCGGTGCAGCAAACCTGCCCGCGTTGCCATGGCAGCGGCAAGATGATCACCGACCCCTGTGGCTCATGCCACGGTCAGGGGCGCGTGGAAGAGCACAAGACCCTGTCGGTGAAAGTGCCGGCCGGCGTCGATACCGGTGATCGCATCCGCCTGACGGGTGAAGGCGAGGCGGGTGCCCATGGTGGCCCGGCCGGCGACCTGTATGTGGTGGTCAACGTGCGCGAGCACGACATCTTCCAGCGCGATGGCAAGCATCTGTACTGCGAAGTGCCGATCAGCTTCTCCGACGCGGCCCTGGGTGGCGAGTTGGAAGTGCCGACCCTGGATGGCCGCGTGAAGCTGAAGATTCCCGAGGGTACTCAGACTGGCAAACTGTTCCGCCTGCGCGGCAAGGGCGTTGCTCCGGTGCGTGGCGGTGGTGCTGGTGACCTGATGTGCCGTGTGGTGATCGAGACTCCGGTCAACCTGGACAAGCGTCAGCGCGAGCTGCTCGAAGAGTTCCGCAATACCCTGCAGGGCAACTCTTCCCACTCGCCCAAGGCCAGTGGCTGGTTCGAAGGCATGAAGCGCTTCTTCGACGATCTTTAACTTCAGCGGCAGGCTGCTGGCGGCAGGCTTCAGGAGCTTGCCGCCTGCCGCCTGCGGCTTACAGCCAGGAGCTGTTTTTATGCGACGTATAGCCGTAATGGGCGCCGCCGGGCGCATGGGCAAGACGCTGATCGAGGCGGTCCAGCAGACCAATGGCAGCGCGGGCCTGACCGCGGCGGTCGATCGCCCGGACAGCACTCTGGTGGGCGCGGACGCTGGCGAACTGGCCGGTCTGGGGCGTATCGGCGTGCCGCTGTCGGGCGACCTGGCTAAGGTGGTCGAGGAGTTCGACGTGCTGATCGACTTCACTCATCCGACCGTGACCCTGAAGAACCTGGAAGTCTGCCGCAAAGCTGGTAAGGCCATGGTCATCGGTACCACCGGCTTCAGCGCAGCGGAGAAAGAGCTGTTGAGTGAGGCGGCGAAGGACATCCCGATTGTCTTCGCGGCCAACTACAGCGTTGGCGTCAATCTCTGCCTGAAGCTGCTCGACACCGCCGCTCGCGTTCTGGGCGACGACGTGGATATCGAGATCCTCGAAGCGCATCACCGTCATAAGGTTGATGCGCCCTCCGGCACGGCGCTGCGCATGGGCGAAGTGGTTGCCAATGCATTGGGGCGTGATCTGGAAAAGGTGGCTGTATACGGCCGCGAGGGTCAGACCGGTGCGCGTCCGCGCGAGACCATCGGCTTCGCTACCGTGCGCGCTGGCGACGTGGTGGGCGACCACACCGTGCTGTTTGCCGCCGATGGTGAGCGGGTGGAGATCACCCACAAGGCATCGAGCCGCATGACCTTCGCGCGTGGTGCCGTGCGCGCTGCGCAGTGGCTGGAAGGGCAGGGCAATGGCCTGTACGACATGCAGGATGTACTCGGCCTGCGCTGAGTGGCATGGCCATACGTCGTGCAAAAGGTGGACCATGATGTCGCATTTCTGTAAACTACAGCTTTAGTGTGTCCACTAAAAGTAGCGCAGCATGATCACATAAAAAGCGGGATGACTTCTTCAGATGTCATCCCGCTTTTTTACAATCTGCGCACGCCCAGCCAGGCTTGAACTACGGGAGGTCTTCTTGACTAAGCCAGCCATACTTGCACTTGCCGACGGCAGCGTTTTTCGCGGTGAAGCCATCGGCGCCGACGGCCAGACCGTCGGAGAGGTGGTGTTCAACACCGCCATGACCGGCTACCAGGAAATCCTCACCGATCCTTCCTACGCCCAACAGATCGTCACCCTGACCTACCCGCACATCGGCAATACCGGCACGACGCCCGAAGACGCCGAGTCGAACAAGGTCTGGGCCGCCGGCCTGATCATTCGTGACCTGCCGCTGCTTTCCAGCAGCTGGCGCGACAAGCAGTCCCTGCCGGACTACCTGAAAGAGAACGGCACCGTCGCCATCGCTGGCATCGACACCCGCCGCCTGACCCGCATCCTGCGCGAGAAGGGGTCGCAGAACGGCTGCATCCTAGTCGGCGACGACGCCACCGAGGAAAAAGCCCTTGAACTGGCGCGCGGCTTCCCGGGCCTGAAAGGTATGGACCTGGCGAAAGTCGTTTCCTCCACCGAACGCTACGAATGGCGTTCCAGCGTGTGGAACCTGGAAACTGACAGCCACCCGGATATCGCCGCCGCTGACCTGCCGTACCACGTGGTCGCCTACGATTTCGGCGTGAAGCTGAACATCCTGCGCATGCTGGTTGCCCGCGGCTGCCGCCTGACTGTCGTGCCGGCGCAGACCCCGGCCAGTGAAGTGCTCGCCCTGAACCCGGACGGCATCTTCCTCTCCAACGGCCCTGGCGACCCCGAGCCGTGCGACTACGCCATCCAGGCCATCCGCGAGTTCCTCGACACCGAGATTCCGGTCTTCGGCATCTGCCTCGGCCACCAGTTGCTGGCCCTGGCCTCCGGCGCCAAGACCCTGAAGATGGGTCACGGCCACCACGGTGCCAACCACCCGGTACAAGACCTGGACTCGGGCGTGGTGATGATCACCAGCCAGAACCACGGTTTCGCGGTGGATGAAGGCAGCATGCCTGCCAACCTGCGCGCCACCCACAAGTCGCTGTTCGACGGCACCCTGCAGGGTATCGAGCGCACCGACAAGGTGGCCTTCAGCTTCCAGGGTCACCCGGAAGCCAGCCCTGGTCCGCACGACGTGGCTCCGCTGTTCGACCGCTTCATCGCGGCGATGGCCGAGCGCCGCTGAGTCCGAGCTCGAAAGAGAGGGAAAGAAGATGATGCCGACCCTGGGAATCACCGACCTCTGGACCTACGTCCTGGGTACGTTGTTCATCGTCCTGCTGCCGGGGCCGAACTCGCTGTTCGTCCTCGCCACCGCCGCCCAGCGCGGCGTGGCTTCGGGCTATCGGGCGGCGAGCGCGGTGTTCCTCGGTGATGCGATCCTGATGTTCCTGTCGGCGCTGGGAATCGCCTCGGTGCTCAAGGCCGAGCCGATGCTGTTCCTGGGCCTGAAGTACGTCGGCGCTGCCTACCTGTTTTACCTGGGTATCGGCATGCTCCGCGGCGGCTGGCAGAAACTGCGCCAGCCGCTGGACGCGGCCGCCACGCCGGCCAAGGAAGTCGACGTCAACCAGCCGTTCCGCAAGGCGCTGCTGCTGAGCCTGTCCAACCCCAAGGCGATCCTCTTCTTCATTTCCTTCTTCATCCAGTTCGTCGACCCGGGTTACGCCTACCCCGGCCTGTCGTTCCTGGTGCTGGGCACGATCCTCGAGATCATCAGCGCCCTGTACCTGAGTTTCCTGATTTTCTCCGGTGTGCGTCTGGCGGCCTGGTTCCGTCGGCGGCAACGGCTGGCTGCCGGCGCCTCGAGTGGCGTCGGCGCCCTGTTCGTCGGCTTTGGCGTGAAGCTGGCCAGCGCAACCCTTTCCTGAATATTGCAACGAGAGTCCCATGCCCAAGCGTACAGACATCAAGAGCATCCTGATCCTCGGCGCCGGCCCGATCGTCATCGGCCAGGCCTGCGAGTTCGACTACTCCGGCGCACAGGCCTGCAAGGCCCTGAAGGAAGAAGGCTTCCGTGTCATCCTGGTGAACTCCAACCCGGCCACCATCATGACCGACCCGGCCATGGCCGACGCCACCTACATCGAGCCGATCAAGTGGCAGACCGTTGCCAAGATCATCGAGAAGGAGCGCCCTGACGCGCTGCTGCCGACCATGGGCGGCCAGACCGCTCTGAACTGCGCCCTGGACCTAGAGCGCCACGGCGTGCTCGAGCAGTTCGGCGTGGAAATGATCGGCGCCAACGCCGACACCATCGACAAGGCCGAAGACCGTTCGCGCTTCGACAAGGCCATGCGCGACATCGGCCTGGCCTGCCCGCGCTCGGGCATCGCCCACACCATGGAAGAAGCCTACGGCGTGCTGGAGAAGGTCAACTTCCCGTGCATCATCCGTCCGTCCTTCACCATGGGCGGCACCGGCGGTGGCATCGCCTACAACCGTGAAGAGTTCGAAGAGATCTGTGCCCGCGGTCTGGACCTGTCGCCCACCAGCGAGCTGCTGATCGACGAGTCGCTGATCGGCTGGAAGGAATACGAGATGGAGGTGGTCCGTGACAAGAAGGACAACTGCATCATCGTCTGCGCCATCGAGAACTTCGACGCGATGGGTGTGCACACCGGTGACTCGATCACCGTGGCGCCGGCACAGACCCTGACCGACAAGGAATACCAGATCATGCGCAACGCCTCGCTGGCGGTGCTGCGTGAGATCGGTGTGGAAACCGGCGGTTCCAACGTGCAGTTCGGTATCTGCCCGAACACAGGCCGCATGGTCGTGATCGAGATGAACCCGCGCGTATCGCGTTCGTCGGCACTGGCCTCCAAGGCCACCGGCTTCCCGATCGCCAAGATTGCCGCCAAGCTGGCCGTCGGTTACACCCTCGACGAGCTGCAGAACGACATCACCGGCGGCCGCACCCCGGCGTCCTTCGAGCCGGCAATCGACTACGTCGTCACCAAGATCCCGCGTTTCGCCTTCGAGAAGTTCCCGAAGGCCGACGCCCGCCTGACCACCCAGATGAAATCCGTGGGTGAAGTCATGGCCATCGGCCGTACCTTCCAGGAGTCCATGCAGAAAGCCCTGCGTGGCCTGGAAGTTGGCGCTACCGGTTTCGATCCGAAAGTCGACCTGAGCAACCCCGAAGCCGAAGGTATCCTCAAGCGTGAGCTGAGCGTGCCCAATGCTGACCGTATCTGGTACATCGCTGACGCTTTCCGCGCCGGCAAGAGCATCGCTGAAGTCTTCGCGCTGACCCACGTTGACGAGTGGTTCCTGGTGCAGATCGAAGACCTGATCAAGGACGAGGAGCGGGTGAAGACCCTGGGTCTGTCGGCCATCGACCGCGACCTGATGTACAAGCTCAAGCGCAAAGGCTTCTCCGATGCGCGCCTGGCTACCCTGCTGGGTGTCACCGAAAAGAACCTGCGCAACCATCGCCACAAGCTCAAGGTGCTGCCGGTGTACAAGCGCGTGGACACCTGCGCCGCAGAGTTCGCCACCGACACTGCCTACATGTACTCGACCTACGAGGAAGAGTGCGAAGCCAATCCGTCGACTCGCGACAAGATCATGATCCTGGGCGGCGGTCCGAACCGTATCGGCCAGGGCATCGAGTTCGACTACTGCTGCGTACACGCCGCGCTGGCCATGCGTGAAGACGGTTACGAGACCATCATGGTCAACTGCAACCCGGAGACCGTCTCCACCGACTACGACACGTCCGACCGCCTGTACTTCGAGCCGGTGACCCTGGAAGACGTGCTGGAAATCGTCCGCGTCGAGCAGCCCAAGGGTGTGATCGTGCAGTACGGCGGCCAGACCCCGCTGAAACTCTGCCGCGCCCTGGAAGAAGCCGGCGTACCGATCATCGGTACCAGCCCGGACGCCATTGACCGCGCCGAAGACCGCGAGCGCTTCCAGCAGATGGTCCAGCGCCTGAACCTGCGCCAGCCGGCCAACGCCACCGCGCGCAGCGAAGACCAGGCCCTGGAGCTGTCGAAGAGCATCGGCTACCCGATGGTGGTGCGCCCGTCCTACGTGCTGGGCGGCCGCGCCATGGAAATCGTCTACCAGGAAGAAGAGCTCAAGCGCTACATGCGCGAAGCCGTGAAGGTGTCCAACGACAGCCCGGTGCTGCTGGACCGCTTCCTGAACTGCGCCATCGAAGTCGACATCGATGCGGTCTGCGACGGCGAGACCGTGGTGATCGGCGCAATCATGCAGCACATCGAACAGGCCGGCGTGCACTCCGGTGACTCCGCCTGCTCGCTGCCGCCGTACTCGCTGCCCAAGCACATCCAGGACGAGATCCGCGAACAGGTCAAGAAAATGGCCCTGGAGCTGGGCGTGGTCGGCTTGATGAACGTGCAGATGGCCGTGCAGGGCGAGGACATCTACGTGATCGAGGTGAACCCGCGCGCGTCCCGTACCGTACCGTTCGTCTCCAAGTGCATCGGCGAATCGCTGGCCAAAGTTGCGGCCCGCGTCATGGCTGGCAAGTCCCTGGCCGAAGTCGGCTTCACCCAGGAGGTGATCCCGCCGTACTATAGCGTCAAGGAAGCGGTGTTCCCGTTCGCCAAGTTCCCGGGCGTCGACCCGATCCTCGGCCCAGAGATGAAGTCCACTGGCGAGGTGATGGGGGTCGGCGACAGCTTCGGTGAGGCATTCGCCAAGGCCCAGCTGGGTGCCAGCGAAATCCTGCCGAACGCCGGTTGCGCCTTCATCAGCGTCCGCGAGGACGATAAGCCGCAAGCCGTTCAGGTCGCCCGCGATCTGGTTGCGCTGGGCTTCGAGGTAGTGGCCACCGCCGGCACTGCCAAGGTGATCGAGGCTGCCGGTCTGCCGGTACGTCGCGTGAACAAAGTGACCGAGGGCCGTCCTCACGTGGTCGACATGATCAAGAATGACGAGGTCACCCTGATCATCAACACCACCGAAGGTCGCCAGTCCATCGCTGACTCATATTCCATCCGTCGTAACGCCCTGCAGCACAAGATCTACTGCACCACCACCATCGCGGCGGGGCAGGCGATCTGTGAGGCGCTCAAGTTCGGTCCCGAGAAGACCGTTCGCCGTCTGCAGGATCTCCATGCAGGGATCAACGCATGAGCAAATTTCCAATGACCGTCCAGGGCTCTCGCGCCCTGGAAGAAGAACTGAAGTACCTGAAAACCGTTCTGCGTCCGCAGATCACCCAGGCGATCGCCGAAGCGCGTGAACTGGGTGACCTCAAGGAAAACGCCGAATACCACGCCGCTCGTGAGCAGCAGGGCATGTCCGAGGCTCGTATCCGCGATATCGAGGCCAAGCTGTCCAATGCGCAGATCATCGACGTGACCACCATTCCGCACAGCGGCAAGGTGATCTTCGGCACCACCGTGGATATCGCCAACGTCGAGACCGACGAGACCGTGACTTACCAGATCGTCGGCGACGACGAGGCGGACATCAAGAACAGCAAAATCTCAGTCAACTCGCCGATCGCCCGTGCGCTGATCGGCAAGACCGAGGGCGATGCCGTTCTGGTGAAGACTCCGGGCGGCGACGTCGAGTACGAGATCGTTGAAGTCCGCCACAGCTGATCGGCAATCCCTGAGCGCTGGCACCATCAGTTGGCTGCTGGCCCAGACATTCTGGGTTGGCGGCCTCTGGCTGTTGCAGTTCGTGGTGTTGCCTGCGCTGGACAAGATCGGCTTGGCGCCACTGCTGGTGGAGACCGTCGCTGACGGGCTGAAGCCGCTGTTGCTGGGCTTCGCCGGCTTCTGCGTGATGCTCCAGGCCCTGGTGCTCTGGCAGGCGCGCGGATTCGCTGCCTTCGTTCGCGAAACGCGAGGGCAGTTGCTGCTCACCGTGCTGGTGATGGTGGCGGCGTATTTCGTGGTGCGCCACGTAGCGCCGGACGCTCAGCGCTGGCTGCTGTTCAACTACCTGGTGGTGGCACTGTGCGGATTGCTGCTGGTGCTGCAGCCGGTGCCGGAACGGGAAGGACGGAGCTGACGCGGCGGAGCCTTGCCGGCTCCGCGTTGCCGGTCTTGACTGTCAGAGGCCGCTGTAGCGGCTGATGTTCGACAGGTTCTTGTTCGGCTTGGGATTGCGGCGATAGATCAGCGCCATCTTGCCGATGCTCTGGACCAGTTCGCAGCTACCGTTCTGGCAGAGCTCATCGATCAGTGCGCGACGATCGTCACGTTCGGTGATGCGGAATTGCACCTTGATCAGTTCATGATCGTTGAGCGCACGTTCAAGCTCGGCCATTACACCCTCCGACAGACCGTTTTCAGCAACGGTCAATACGGGTTTCAGGTGATGCCCGATAGATTTGAACTGCTTTTTCTGCTCCTGAGAGAGCGCCATAATCTGACCCCTGGGAAAAAGGCGGATATTCTACCCGAGTTTCGGTTATACCGGGATGCCGCTCAGACGAGGTAATACGTGGCCCGTTCCAAGACTAGCCATCGCTGGCTGAAAGAACATTTCGACGATCCGTACGTGAAGATGGCACAGCGCGACGGTTACCGCTCGCGCGCCAGCTACAAGCTGCTGGAAATCCAGGAGAAGGATCGCATCCTGCGCCCGGGCATGACCGTGGTCGACCTCGGCGCCGCGCCGGGCGGCTGGTCGCAGGTCACCAGCCGGGTGATCGGCGACAAGGGAACTCTGATCGCGTCGGACATTCTGCCGATGGACAGTATCCCGGACGTTACCTTCATCCAGGGTGACTTCACTGAGGACGTCGTGTTTGCTCAATTGCTCGAGGCCATCGGAGAAAATCCGGTAGACCTTGTGATTTCCGATATGGCCCCCAATATGAGTGGACTGCCCGCCGTGGACATGCCTCGTGCCATGTTCCTCTGCGAGCTGGCCCTGGACCTGTGCACGCGTGTGCTGCGTCCGGGGGGGGACTTCCTGATCAAGATTTTCCAGGGTGAGGGTTTCGACGCTTACCACAAGATGGTTCGCGAGAACTTCGAGAAGGTGCAGATGCGCAAACCGCTGTCGTCCCGCGACCGATCGCGGGAGCAGTATCTGCTCGCACGAGGCTTTCGTGGCGCCTAGACTGGAATGATTGGGCCGGCTATTGGTCTATGCCTTGCTGGTTTTGCTTGTGCCGGTGAAAGCCGGAGTTCATAAAGGGTTACAGACGGCGCCTGCCGCGCTGCAGGGGTTGTGTAGTAATTTTGGCCGGAAGGAGTCTGGCCGTCGTGAGAAGCGGTTTCCAGGGCGGAGCCGGCTTCAGAGGGTAGTCAATTGAACGACATGGCAAAGAACCTGATTCTGTGGCTGATCATCGCGGCGGTACTCGTCACCGTGATGAACAACTTCTCCAGCCCGAGCGAGCCGCAGACGCTCAACTATTCCGACTTCATCCAGCAGGTGAAGGACGGGAAGGTCGAGCGCGTAACCGTCGACGGCTATGTCATCACCGGCAAGCGCCAGGATGGTGACACCTTCAAGACCATCCGCCCGGCGATCCAGGACAATGGCCTGATCGGCGACCTGGTCAACAACAACGTGGTTGTCGAAGGCAAGCAGCCTGAGCAGCAGAGCATCTGGACGCAGCTCCTGGTAGCGAGCTTCCCGATCCTCGTGATCATCGCAGTCTTCATGTTCTTCATGCGCCAGATGCAGGGCGGCGGCGGCGGTCGCGGCGGCCCGATGAGCTTCGGCAAGAGCAAGGCTCGCCTGCTGTCGGAAGACCAGGTCAAGACCACCTTTGCCGACGTCGCTGGTTGTGACGAGGCCAAGGAAGAAGTCAGTGAGTTGGTAGAATTCCTCCGCGATCCGGGTAAGTTCCAGCGCCTGGGCGGCCGAATTCCGCGTGGCGTATTGATGGTCGGCCCGCCCGGTACCGGTAAAACGCTGCTCGCCAAGGCGATTGCCGGTGAAGCCAAGGTGCCGTTCTTCACCATTTCCGGTTCAGACTTCGTGGAAATGTTCGTCGGCGTGGGCGCCTCACGCGTTCGCGACATGTTTGACCAGGCCAAGAAGCACGCCCCCTGCATTATCTTCATCGACGAGATTGACGCCGTCGGCCGCCATCGTGGCGCCGGCCTGGGTGGCGGTCACGACGAGCGCGAGCAGACCCTCAACCAGTTGCTGGTGGAGATGGACGGCTTCGAAATGAATGACGGCATCATCGTCATCGCCGCGACCAACCGTCCGGACGTACTCGACCCCGCACTGCTGCGTCCGGGCCGCTTCGACCGTCAGGTAGTGGTCGGCCTGCCGGACATTCGCGGTCGCGAGCAGATTCTCAAAGTGCACATGCGCAAGGTTCCGCTGGGCGACAATGTCGACCCGGCTGTGATCGCGCGCGGCACTCCGGGCTTCTCCGGCGCCGACTTGGCCAACCTGGTCAACGAAGCTTCGCTGTTCGCTGCCCGCTCCAACAAGCGCATCGTCGATATGCGTGAGTTCGAGCTGGCCAAGGACAAGATCATGATGGGCGCCGAGCGCAAGACCATGGTCATGTCCGAGAAGGAGAAGAAGAACACCGCGTTCCACGAAGCCGGCCACGCCATCGTTGGTCGTCTGGTTCCGGAGCACGATCCGGTCTACAAGGTTTCCATCATCCCGCGTGGCCGTGCCCTGGGCGTGACCATGTTCCTGCCGGAAGAGGATCGCTACAGCCTGTCCAAGCGCGCCTTGGAAAGCCAGATCTGCTCGCTATTTGGCGGTCGTATCGCTGAAGAGATGACCCTGGGCTTCGAAGGGGTGACCACCGGTGCCTCCAACGACATCATGCGTGCCACTCAATTGGCGCGAAACATGGTCACCAAGTGGGGGCTGTCGGAGAAGCTCGGCCCGCTGATGTACGCGGAAGAGGAGGGCGAAGTTTTCCTTGGTCGTAGCGCGGGTGGCCAGCACTCCAGTATCTCTGGCGAGACGGCCAAGCTGATCGACCAGGAAGTGCGTCGCATCATCGATGACTGCTACGGCATCGCCAAGCGCCTGTTGGAAGAGAACCGCGACAGGCTCGATATGATGGCCGACGCGCTGATGAAGTACGAAACCATCGACGCCGACCAGATCGACGACATCATGGCCGGCCGCACACCGCGCGAGCCGCGTGATTGGCAGGGGGGGGGCTCCGGTTCCTCCGGCAATGCTGCCGCACCGCGTGACGACGGTCGCCAGGAAAACCCGATTGGCGGGCCCGCCGGCGAACACTGAGAGTACTGAATGAGTTCGTTGTACCACCCGACCCGGTTGCCTTGCGGCAACCGGGTTCTTGATTTAAGCCGCCCGCACGTCATGGGCATCCTCAATGTCACCCCTGACTCCTTCTCCGATGGTGGGCGCTTCAATCAGCACGATGCCGCTTTGCGTCATGCGGCGGAGATGGTCGCGGCCGGAGCGACGCTGATCGATATCGGCGGCGAGTCGACTCGTCCGGGCGCGCGCGTGGTTTCGCCCACCGAGGAGCTGGAGCGCGTCGCACCGGTTGTCGAGGCGATCGCTCGGGAGCTGGACGTGGTGATTTCGGTGGATACGTCCACTCCGGCGGTCATGCGCGAGACGGCTCGCCTTGGTGCCGGATTGATCAACGATGTGCGCTCCCTGCAGCGAGATGGCGCGCTGGACGCTGCTCTCGATACCGGGCTTCCGGTATGCCTGATGCATATGCGAGGCGAGCCGGGCAGCATGCAGGATGACCCGCGGTATGCAGACATTCTTCAGGAGGTTCGTGGCTTCCTCGCAGAGCGTATTGCAGCGTGCGAATCCGTGGGCATTGCCCGAGATCGGATAGTGCTCGATCCTGGTTTCGGTTTTGCCAAGACCCAGAATCACAACCTGAACCTGTTCCGGCAGATGGACCGGTTGAGGGAGCTGGGCTGCCCGATGCTGGTTGGTGTCTCGCGCAAGAGCATGATCGGCCGAGCGCTCGGGCGGGAGGTGCGAGAGCGCCTGTTCGGTAGTCTCGCGCTGGCGGCTTTGGCAGTCGCCAGGGGAGCCAGCATCATCCGCGTTCACGATGTCGCTGAGACCGTGGATGTGGTTCGAATGATTCACGCAGTGGAAAGTGCAACGGAAGAGAGGATGCCCGCATGAGCAGGAAGTATTTCGGTACCGATGGAATCCGCGGACGCGTTGGTACGCCGCCGATCACGCCGGACTTCGTGCTCAAGTTGGGTTGGGCCGTGGGGATGGCCTTCCGTCAGCAAGGCAAGTGCCGCGTGTTGGTAGGCAAGGACACGCGGATTTCCGGCTACATGTTCGAGTCCGCGCTGGAGGCAGGGCTCTCCGCTGCCGGTGCTGACGTGATGTTGCTCGGCCCCATGCCGACTCCGGGTATCGCCTACCTGACCCGCACCTTCCACGCCGAAGCGGGGATCGTCATCAGCGCCTCGCACAACCCGCATGACGACAATGGCATCAAATTCTTCTCAGGCCAGGGCACCAAGTTGCCTGACGAGGTCGAGCTGATCATCGAGGAGTTGCTCGATGCGCCGATGACGGTGGTCGAGTCCGCGCGCCTGGGCAAGGTGTCTCGGATCAACGACGCTGCTGGTCGCTACATCGAGTTCTGCAAGAGCAGCGTGCCGTCGAACACCAGCTTCGCAGGTTTGCGTATTGCTCTCGACTGCGCCCATGGCGCGACCTACAAGATCGCTCCGAACGTATTTCGCGAGTTGGGCGCCGAGGTGTTCGTCATCGGTGCTGAACCTAATGGTCTGAACATCAACGACAACTGTGGCTCCACTCATATGGGGGCGCTGCAGGAGGTCGTGCTGGCACAGCATGCCGATATCGGTATCGCCTTCGACGGTGATGGTGACCGGGTGATGATGGTCGACCATACGGGGGCAATCATTGATGGTGACGAGATTCTTTATCTCATCGCCCGCGATATGCTCGATCGCGGCAAGCTGCATGGCGGTGTAGTCGGGACGCTGATGAGCAACCTGGGGTTGGAGCTCGCTCTGCAGGAGCTGCATATTCCCTTTGCCCGCGCCAAGGTCGGAGATCGCTACGTGATGTCAGAGCTGCAGTCGCGCAACTGGCAGTTGGGCGGCGAGAACTCCGGCCACGTGGTCTGCTGCCAGCACACTACAACGGGGGATGCGATCATCGCGGCGCTGCAGGTGCTGATGGCGCTGAAAACTCGCGGCCAGAACCTCGCCGAGGCGCGCATGGGTATTCGCAAGTGCCCGCAGGTGTTGATCAATGTGCGCTTTGCAGGTGGTGTTGATCCGCTGGAACATCCTGCGGTGAAGGAGGCCTGCGCCAAGGTGACCGAGGAAATGGCGGGTCGCGGCCGCGTCCTGCTGCGCAAGTCTGGTACTGAGCCTTTAGTGCGGGTGATGGTTGAGGGTGGCGATGAGGCTCGCGTTCGCGCCTATGCCGAGCAGTTGGCGAAGGTCGTTACAAAGGTATGTGCTTGATTTCTCTTGTCAGTTCCAAAATCGTCGAGTAACATCTGCGCCCACTTTGCTCAGCGAGGTACAGCATGCGTCGACCCTTAGTGGCCGGTAATTGGAAAATGCACGGTACCCACTCCAGCGTAACGGAGCTGATCAAAGGTCTACGTCAACTGGCTCTTCCCACGGGTGTCGATGTGGCGGTGTTTCCGCCCTGTCTGTACATCAGTCAGGTCGTTCAAGGTCTGAATGGGAAGTCGGTTGCCGTTGGCGCGCAGAATTGCGCGACTGAGCCGATGCAGGGTGCCTTGACGGGCGAGGTTGCAGCCAGTCAGTTGGCGGATGCAAATTGCTCCCTGGTACTGGTTGGTCATTCCGAGCGTCGCCTGATCCTGGGTGAGAGTGATGGTGTGATCAGTCGCAAGTTTGCGGCGGTTCAGTCGTGTGGCCTGGTGCCGATCCTGTGCGTGGGTGAAACCCGTGAGCAGCGAGAGGCGGGCAAGACTCTTGAGGTTGTCGGGCGCCAATTGGGCTCGGTGATCGAAGATCTAGGTGTCGGGGCTTTTTCCCGCGCCGTTGTGGCTTACGAGCCGGTGTGGGCGATTGGGACGGGGCTGACGGCTTCTCCCGAGCAAGCCCAGGAAGTGCATGCGGCGATTCGCGCGCAGATCTCGGCGGAAAACGCAGAGGTGGCTCGCGGCCTTCGTCTCCTGTACGGCGGTAGTGTCAAGGCCGCCAACGCTGTCGAGCTTTTCGGCATGCCGGATATCGATGGGGGGCTCATTGGTGGAGCTTCCCTGAATGCAGATGAGTTCGGTGCGATCTGTCGCGCCGCAGGAAACTGAAGATGTTGGAAACAGTTGTAATCGTGATTCACCTGCTGATGGCGCTGGGTCTGGTTGTGCTGGTCCTGCTTCAGCAAGGCAAAGGTGCTGACGCTGGTGCGTCGTTTGGTGCGGGTGCTTCGGGTACTGTTTTCGGTAGCCAGGGCTCTGCTACCTTCCTGAGTCGTTTCACCGCTGTCCTCGCTGCAGTTTTTTTCATTACCAGCTTGGGTTTAGCGTATTTTGCTAAAGAAAAAGCTGATATGATTCGTCACGTCGGACTTCCTGATCCGGCAGTGATGGAGCAGAAGCAGGAACAAGCTCCGGCAGCAAATGATGTGCCGGGCGCGCAAGGGCAGCCTCAAGCCCCTGCAGGCGGTAACGGTGACGTTCCGGCAGCTCCTGAGCAGAAGTAAGCAGGCAAGAGTTTTTGCCGAGGTGGTGGAATTGGTAGACACGCTACCTTGAGGTGGTAGTGGCCATAGGCTGTAGGGGTTCGAGTCCCCTCCTCGGTACCATATACGGAAGGCCCGCTGTGCGGGCCTTTTCGTTTAGGAGTTTCGGTTGACCTTGAAGGGGCTCAACCGTATAATTTTGCACCAGCTTTGACGCGGGATGGAGCAGTCTGGTAGCTCGTCGGGCTCATAACCCGAAGGTCGTTGGTTCAAATCCAGCTCCCGCAA
Organism: Pseudomonas sp.; assembly: GCF_002796985.1. Classification (GTDB taxonomy): domain Bacteria; phylum Pseudomonadota; class Gammaproteobacteria; order Pseudomonadales; family Pseudomonadaceae; genus Pseudomonas. The sequence goes on from NZ_PEKX01000008.1 coordinate 306,790, forward strand.
CCAGTTTGGCAGAGCCCCTTTTCAGGGGCTTTTTGCTAGCTGGACAGTCCGCGCCGCCGGTTCAGGGCGGTCCTTAAGGGATGGGCGTTTCGCCCATTTTTTGTTTCTACAGCATACGCGAGGCGATCAGGTGTCGAGCAAGCTAGAACAGTTGCAGGCCTTGTTGGCCCCTGTAGTAGAGGCGCTCGGCTATGAGTGCTGGGGCCTGGAGTTCATTTCTCAAGGTCGTCATTCCCTGCTTCGGGTCTATATCGACCGCCCGGAAGGCATCCTGATCGATGACTGCGAAATCGTCAGTCGTCAGGTCAGTGGCATCATGGACGTGGAAGACCCGATCAGTGGCGAGTACACCCTTGAAGTGTCGTCGCCCGGTATGGATCGGCCGCTCTTCACCCTTGAGCAGTTCGCCCGCTATGTCGGCGAGCAGGTGAAGATCAAGCTGCGTACGCCTTTCGAACGGCGTCGCAATTTCCAGGGCATTCTCCGTGGTGTGGAGGAGCAGGATGTGGTGGTCCTGGTGGACGATCACGAATACCTGCTGCCGGTCGACTCGATCGACAAGGCCAACATCATTCCCCGATTTGAGTGAGCCGCCAGAGCGCGGATTCCAATGGATTGAAAGGCGAGGCGTACGATGAGCAAAGAAGTACTGCTGGTTGTTGAGTCGGTATCCAACGAGAAGGGTGTACCGCCTGGCGTGATTTTCGAAGCGCTGGAGCTGGCCCTGGCGACTGCGACCAAAAAGCGTTTCGAGGACGAGGTTGACCTGCGCGTGGAAATCAACCGCGCCAACGGCAACTACGAAACCTTCCGCCGCTGGAACATCGTCGAGGACGAGGATTACTCCAATCCTGCGTCGGAGCTGACCGTCGAAGACGTGCAGGAAGAGCACCCCGGCATGAAGGCCGGCGAGGTCATCGAAGAAAAGATCGAGTCCATCGAGTTCGGTCGCATCGCTGCCCAGACCGCCAAGCAGGTCATCGTGCAGAAGGTTCGCGAGGCCGAGCGTGCTCAGGTGGTCGACGCCTACCGAGAGAAGGTCAACGAGATCATCTCCGGCACCGTCAAGAAGGTCACCCGTGACAACGTGATCGTCGATCTGGGCAACAACGCCGAAGCGTTGCTGGCCCGCGATCAGATCATTCCGCGTGAAACCTTCCGCGTCGGCACCCGCGTGCGTGCCCTGCTGAAGGAAATTCGCAGCGAGAACCGCGGCCCGCAGCTGATCCTGTCGCGGACCGCGCCGGAAATGCTGATCGAGCTGTTCCGCATCGAAGTACCAGAAATCGCCGAGCAACTGATCGACGTGATGGCCGCCGCCCGTGATCCGGGTTCGCGCGCCAAGATCGCCGTTCGTTCCAAGGACAAGCGTATCGACCCGCAGGGTGCCTGCATCGGTATGCGTGGCTCCCGCGTCCAGGCCGTCTCCGGCGAGCTGGGCGGCGAGCGCGTGGACATCGTTCTTTGGGACGACAACCCCGCGCAGTTCGTGATCAATGCCATGGCTCCGGCCGAAGTGGCGGCGATCATCGTCGACGAAGATACCCACACCATGGATATCGCCGTCGCCGAAGACAACCTGGCCCAGGCCATTGGCCGCAGTGGCCAGAACGTACGTCTGGCCAGCCAGCTCACCGGCTGGACCCTGAACGTAATGACCGAGGCCGATATCCAGGCCAAGCAGCAGGCTGAAACTGGCGACATCCTGCAGCGCTTCGTTGACGAGTTGGATGTCGATGAAGAACTCGCCCAGGTTCTGGTGGAAGAAGGTTTCACCACCCTGGAAGAAATCGCCTACGTACCGATGGAAGAAATGCTCAGCATCGGCGGCTTCGACGAGGACATCGTCAACGAGCTGCGCTCGCGCGCCAAGGACCGCCTGCTGACCAAAGCCATCGCCACTGAAGAGAAACTCGCCGACGCACAACCTGCCGAAGACCTGCTCAGCCTCGATGGTATGACCAAAGAGCTGGCTGTGGATCTGGCACTGCGTGGCGTAACCACCCGTGAAGATCTTGCCGAGCAGTCTATTGACGACTTGCTCGACATCGACGGCATGGACGAAGAGCGTGCCGGCAAGTTGATCATGGCCGCCCGGGCCCATTGGTTCGAGTAAGCATTCGCGGCCTGAGGAGAGAAGTGCATGACGCAAGTCACGGTGAAAGAACTGGCCAAGACGGTCGATACGCCGGTGGAGCGCCTGCTGCAGCAGATGCGCGAAGCGGGTCTGCCCCATAACGACGCCGAGCAGGTAGTGACCGACAGCGAGAAACAAGCGCTGCTGGCCCACCTGAAAGGCAGCCACGGTGAGCGTGCGGAAGAGCCGCGCAAGATCACCCTGCAACGCAAGACCACCTCGACCATCCGGGTCGCTGGCAGCAAGACTGTCAGCGTCGAGGTTCGCAAGAAGAAAACCTACGTCAAGCGCAGCCCCGAAGAGCTTGAAGCCGATCGTCAGCGTGAGCTGGATGAACAGCGGGCCGCGGAAGAAGCGGTACGCCTGAAGGCCGAGGAAGAAGCTCGTCAGCGTGCTGCTGCAGAGGAGACCCGTCGTCAGGCGGATGCTGCTCGTCAGCCTGCTGCGCCTGCCGCTGCCGCCGCTCCGGCTGCTGTCGAAGCACCGCGCGCTGCTGCGCCGGCTCCGGCCGCGCCGGGCGCCGCTGCTCCAGCCGCGGATGGCCACAAGAAGGAAGAAGTGCGTCGTGCTCCCAAGCGTGACGAGGAAGACGAGCGCCGTGATCGCAAGCATGCCCAGCATCGCCCGTCGATCAAGGAAAAGGAAAAGACCACTGCACCGCGCGTCGTGCGCAGTGGTGGCGACGACGACGACAGCTTTGGCCGTCGCGGCGGTGGCCGTGGCAAGGGCAAGCTGAAGAAGCGTAACCAGCACGGGTTCCAGAGCCCGACAGGACCGATTGTGCGTGAAGTGAATATCGGCGAGACCATCACCGTGGGCGAACTCGCCCAGCAGATGTCGGTGAAGGGTGCCGAGGTCGTCAAGTTCATGTTCAAGATGGGCACCCCGGTGACCATCAACCAGGTACTCGATCAGGAAACCGCTCAGCTGATCGCCGAAGAGCTCGGCCACAAGGTCAAGCTGGTCAGCGAGAACGCCCTGGAAGAGCAACTGGCCGAATCGCTGAAGTTCGAAGGTGAAGCGGTCTCCCGCGCACCGGTCGTGACCGTGATGGGCCACGTCGACCACGGCAAGACCTCGCTGCTCGACTACATCCGTCGTGCCAAGGTGGCTGCTGGCGAAGCCGGTGGTATCACCCAGCACATCGGCGCCTACCACGTGGAAACCGACCGCGGCATGGTCACCTTCCTCGACACCCCTGGCCACGCCGCGTTCACCGCGATGCGCGCCCGTGGTGCCCAGGCAACCGACATCGTCATCCTGGTGGTGGCGGCGGACGACGGCGTGATGCCGCAGACCCAGGAAGCCGTACAGCACGCGAAAGCAGCTGGCGTGCCGATCGTGGTTGCGGTGAACAAGATCGACAAGCCGGACGCCAACCCGGACAACATCAAGAACGGCCTGGCCGCGCTGGATGTGATTCCGGAAGAGTGGGGCGGCGATGCTCCTTACGTTCATGTGTCCGCGAAACTGGGTACTGGCGTCGACGAGCTGCTTGAAGCTGTTCTGCTGCAGGCCGAACTGCTCGAACTCAAAGCTACCCCGTCGGCCCCTGGCCGTGGCGTAGTGGTCGAATCGCGTCTGGACAAGGGCCGTGGCCCGGTAGCCACCGTGCTGGTCCAGGACGGTACTCTGCGTCAGGGCGACATGGTTCTGGTTGGCGTCAACTACGGCCGCGTCCGTGCGATGCTCGACGAGAACGGCAAGCCGATCAAGGAAGCGGGCCCGTCCATTCCGGTCGAGATCCTCGGCCTGGACGGTACGCCGGATGCGGGTGACGAAGTCTCCGTGATCACCGACGAGAAGAAGGCCCGCGAAGTCGCTCTGTTCCGCCAAGGCAAGTTCCGCGAAGTGAAACTGGCTCGTGCCCACGCTGGCAAGCTGGAAAACATCTTCGAGAACATGGGCCAGGAAGAGAAGAAGACCCTCAACATCGTCCTCAAGTCCGATGTGCGTGGTTCTCTGGAAGCTCTGCAGGGCTCGCTCAGCGGCCTGGGCAACGACGAAGTGCAGGTTCGCGTGGTCGGTGGCGGCGTCGGTGGTATCACCGAATCCGATGCCAACCTGGCGCTGGCCTCCAACGCGGTGCTGTTCGGCTTCAACGTCCGTGCTGACGCGGGTGCGCGCAAGATCGTCGAGTCCGAAGGCCTCGACATGCGTTACTACAACGTGATCTACGACATCATCGAAGACGTCAAGAAAGCCCTGACCGGCATGCTCGGCAGCGATGTTCGCGAGAACATCCTGGGTATCGCCGAAGTACGTGACGTGTTCCGTTCGCCGAAGTTCGGCGCGGTCGCCGGCTGCATGGTTACCGAGGGTCTGGTGCACCGCAACCGTCCGATCCGCGTACTGCGCGACGACGTGGTGATCTTCGAAGGCGAGCTGGAATCCCTGCGTCGCTTCAAGGACGACGTCGCCGAAGTCCGTGCCGGCATGGAATGCGGTATCGGTGTGAAGAGCTACAACGACGTTCGCGTCGGCGACAAGATCGAAGTATTCGAGAAGGTCGAAGTCGCTCGTACTCTGTAAGGGTATTCGAGCGTGAACGCAGCGCCCGGGCCAGCTCAAAAGCTGCCCCGGGCGTTTGCCGCTTTCAGGCCCGGAGCCTCACGGCTCGGGTAAGTAGGTTAGGAAAATGGCCAAAGAGTACAGCCGTACCCAGCGTATCGGCGACCAGATGCAGCGCGAACTGGCGCTGCTGATCCAGCGTGAAATCAAGGACCCCCGTCTCGGCCTAGTGACCATCACCGGCGTCGATGTGGCCCGCGATCTATCCCATGCCAAGGTGTATGTCACCGTGATGGGCCAGGACGACAATGCCGAAGTAGTCAAGCAGAACACCAGCATCCTCAACGATGCGGCTGGCTACCTGCGTATGCACCTGGGCAAGGCGATGAAGCTGCGCACAGTGCCGCAACTGCACTTCAGCTACGACGCCAGCATTCGCCGCGGCGCAGAACTTTCGGCGCTGATCGAGCGCGCGGTGGCAGAAGATCGCCGCCATGGCGGCGACTCCAAGGAGTAAGCCGTGGCGCAGGTCAAACGCATTCGCCGTGCGGTCAACGGTGTGCTGATTCTCGACAAGCCGCTGGGCATGAGTTCCAACCAGGCCCTGCAGAAGGTGCGCTGGCTGCTCAATGCCGAGAAGGCCGGCCACACCGGTAGCCTCGATCCGTTGGCCACCGGCGTGTTGCCGCTGTGCTTCGGCGAGGCGACCAAGTTCTCCCAGTACCTGCTCGATGCCGACAAGGCTTACGAGACGGTGGCCCTGCTGGGTACCACCACTACCACCGGCGATGCCGAGGGTGAGGTGCTGGAGCAGCGCGAGGTGACCGTCGGTCGGGAAGCGCTGGAGGCCCAGCTGCCGCGCTTCCGTGGCGACATAGAGCAGGTGCCGCCGATGTATTCGGCCCTGAAGAAGGATGGCCAGCCGCTGTACAAGTTGGCCCGTGCAGGAGAGGTAGTGGAGCGCGAAGCGCGTTCTGTTACTATTGCGCGCCTGGAATTGCTCGCCTTCGAGTCACCCCGTGCGACCCTGGCCGTTTCCTGTAGCAAGGGCACCTATATTCGCACCCTGGTCGAAGACCTCGGTCGCGAACTCGGGTGTGGCGCACACGTCGCCGCCTTGCGCCGGACCCAGGCCGGGCCGTTCCAGCTGAACCAGTCGGTAACGCTGGAGGAGCTCGAGAAGGCCCATGCCGAGGGCGGCAACGAGGCACTGGATCGCTTCCTGTTGCCGGTGGATGCCGGCCTGGAGCACTGGCCGCTGCTGCAGTTGTCCGAGCACAGCACCTACTACTGGCTGCATGGTCAGCCGGTACGCGCTCCCGAGGTGCCGAAGTTCGGCATGCTGCGGGTGCAGGATCACGAAGGTCGCTTCATCGGTATCGGTGAAGTGACCGAAGACGGGCGCTTGGCGCCACGTCGACTGATTCGGTCGTAAGGCCGAAACCCGAGGGTGGCTGTCAGCAGGCACGGTCACTCCTCTTATATGAACACAGGGACAAGTCCCTGGCCTGTTACCTCAGAGGAAGCCCCATCATGGCACTGAGCGTCCAAGAAAAAGCCCAGATCGTTAACGAGTACAAGCAAGCTGAAGGCGACACCGGTTCCCCGGAAGTGCAGGTTGCACTGCTGTCCGCCAACATCAACAAGCTGCAGGACCACTTCAAGGCCAACGGCAAAGACCACCACTCGCGTCGTGGCCTGATCCGTATGGTTAACCAGCGTCGTAAGCTGCTGGACTACCTGAAGAGCAAGGACACCTCTCGTTACAGCGCCCTGATCGGTCGCCTGGGCCTGCGTCGCTAAGACGGCAAGCCTGAAGTGGGAAGCTGGGAGTCTGGGGCTGATGAGCGGTGCGAACCGCTCGTCGGCCTTGGGCTCCCGGCTTCTCGCTTTTTTGGGAATCGCATCGGGTCCGACTCCCGGCATTTCCGCCATTTCCCCCAAGGCAACTAAGCGAAGGTAGAAAAACCGTGAACCCGGTAACCAAGAAATTCCAGTTCGGTCAATCGACCGTAACCCTCGAGACTGGCCGCATCGCCCGCCAGGCCACCGGTGCCGTCCTGGTCACCATGGACGACGTCACCGTGCTGTGCACCGTCGTAGGTGCCAAGCAGGCCGACCCGAGCAAGAGCTTCTTCCCGCTCTCCGTGCACTACCAGGAGAAGACCTACGCAGCCGGCCGCATCCCCGGTGGTTTCTTCAAGCGTGAAGGTCGTCCTTCGGAGAAGGAAACCCTGACCTCGCGCCTGATCGACCGTCCGATCCGCCCGCTGTTCCCCGAAGGTTTCATGAACGAAGTGCAGGTTGTCTGCACCGTCGTTTCGACCAACAAGAAGTCCGATCCGGACATCGCTGCCATGATCGGCACTTCCGCCGCCCTGGCGATCTCCGGCATTCCGTTCGCCGGTCCGATCGGTGCAGCACGCGTTGGCTTCCACCCGGAAATTGGCTACATCCTCAACCCGACCTACGAGCAGCAGCAGAGCTCCAGCCTCGACATGGTCGTGGCCGGTACCTCCGACGCCGTGCTGATGGTTGAGTCCGAAGCCGACGAGCTGACCGAAGACCAGATGCTGGGCGGCGTGCTCTACGCACACGAAGAATTCCAGTCGGTCATCCGCGCTGTTGCCGAACTGGCTACCGAAGTCGGCAAGCCGACCTGGAACTGGACCGCTCCGGTGGAGAACACCGCTCTGGTCAGCGCCATCAAGGCCGAATTCGGTGCCGCTATCTCCGAAGCCTACACCGTCACCGTCAAGCAGGACCGCTATGCCGCCCTGGGCGCGCTGCGTGACGAAATCGTCGCCAAGTTCGCCGGCGAAGGCGAAGGCCAGTTCTCCGCGGGTGAAGTCAAAGACGTCTTCGGCCTGCTGGAATACCGCACCGTTCGTGAAAACATCGTCAACGGCAAACCGCGTATCGACGGCCGCGATACCCGCACCGTTCGCCCGCTGAGAGTTGAAGTCGGCGTACTGGGCAAGACCCACGGCTCTGCGCTGTTCACCCGTGGCGAAACCCAGGCTCTGGTCGTTGCCACCCTCGGCACCGCCCGTGACGCACAGCTGCTCGACACCCTCGAAGGCGAGCGCAAAGACCCCTTCATGCTGCACTACAACTTCCCGCCGTTCTCGGTAGGCGAGTGTGGCCGTATGGGCAGCGCGGGCCGTCGTGAAATCGGCCACGGCCGTCTGGCACGCCGCAGCGTTGCTGCCATGCTGCCGACCCAGGACGAGTTCCCCTACACCATCCGTGTAGTGTCGGAAATCACCGAATCCAACGGTTCCAGCTCCATGGCTTCCGTTTGCGGTGCTTCCCTGGCTCTGATGGACGCCGGTGTTCCGGTCAAGGCGCCGGTTGCCGGTATCGCCATGGGTCTGGTGAAGGAAGGTGACAAGTTCGCCATCCTGACCGACATCCTGGGTGACGAAGACCACCTGGGCGACATGGACTTCAAGGTCGCCGGTACCGACAAGGGCGTCACCGCCCTGCAGATGGACATCAAGATCAACGGCATCACCGAAGAGATCATGGAGATCGCCCTGGGCCAGGCCCTGGAAGCTCGCCTGAACATCCTCGGCCAGATGAACCAGGTCATCGCCGCTCCGCGTGCCGAGCTGTCCGAAAACGCTCCGACCATGATCCAGATGAAGATCGACACGGACAAGATCCGTGACGTCATCGGCAAGGGCGGCGCAGTCATTCGCAGCATCTGCGAAGAGACCAAGGCCTCGATCGACATCGAAGACGATGGCAGCGTGAAGATCTACGGTGAAACCAAGGAAGCTGCCGAGGCCGCCAAACAGCGCGTCCTGGGTATCACCGCGGAAGCCGAGATCGGCAAGATCTACGTCGGCAAGGTCGAGCGCATCGTGGACTTCGGCGCCTTCGTCAACATCCTGCCGGGCAAGGATGGTCTGGTGCACATCTCGCAAATCAGCGACAAGCGCATCGACAAGGTCACCGACGTTCTGCAGGAAGGCCAGGAAGTCAAAGTCCTGGTGCTCGACGTGGACAACCGTGGCCGCATCAAGCTGTCCATCAAGGACGTAGCCGCTGCTGAAGCCTCTGGCGTATAAGCAATCGGTGAAATAGAAGAGGGCCCCTTGCGGGCCCTCTTTTTTTGCCTTGAAAATGCGCTATTCGCCGATCTCGTTCCAAGGATGCCCCGAGATGGACAAGCGTTACTGTCACTACCACAGTGCCCAGCCTGCGACCTGGCAATGCCAGCCGTGCGAGCGACTTTACGGCGACTGCTGCATTCCGCTCAACGCCGACGCTCCGGAGTACACGCCATCCTGCCCGCTGTGCCGTGGCCACCTGCGCTTCCTGGGCGCGGCCAATACCGCACAACCCTTCTGGGAGCGCCTGTCGAAGTTCTTCGCCTATGGCTTCCAGGCAGGGCCATTGGCTTTCTGTGCCTTGCTGGCACTGGCCTGCGTATTCATGCCCGCGAGCTTGCTGCTGTGGATCGCGCTACTCAGCGTGGCGACCAAATACCTGCACAGCGTGATCGAAGCGGCCAGCTTTGGTGGTCAGGACGCCCCGGGGCTGCTGGAAGCGTTCAGGGTCGACAGCCTGCAGACATTCTTCCAGCAGTTGGCAGTGTTCCTGATTGCCCTGGTGCTGCTCTGGCTGGCGACTGACTTTCATAGCGAGGCGATCTACTGGGCGGTCAACATTGCCATCATGCTGGTGTTGCCGGCGAGCATCATCCGTCTCTCGCTGGACAAGAGCCTGCGGGCGGCCCTCAGCCCCAGTGAGGTAGGGCAGGTGATCGCGGCCATGGGCTGGCGTTACCTGATCCTCTGCGTGTTCCTGTTCATTCTCTGGCAGTCGCCCAGCTACGTCGGCTGGCTGCTTTCCCACGGCTTGCCAAGGGTGGTGATGGTGCCCGTGGTGGCTGGGCTGACCGGGTATTTCAGCGTGGTGATGTGCGCCATGATGGGTTACGCGGTGTTCCAGTATCAGGGGGAGCTGGGCTACGTTTCTGCCGGGGACGATGCGCCAGCCGGCTTTGCCGCGCCGGAATGGCACCGTCGCAAGGCGATGGCCGAGGCGGAGGTGCGGGTCAAGGAGGGGCAGACCGGCGCAGCCCTGGAGATCCTGGTCGCCGCCCTGCGAGAAGGTCGCCAGGACCTGAAACTGAACGAACGTTATCACCAGCTGCTCTTCGCCCTGAACGAGCGCACCGAGTGCTTGAACCACCTGCCGCACTATCTTGGCCTGGCCAGCCGGCTCAATCCTCAGCTTGCCGCCAGCGCCTTCCTCAATGCTCGGCAACTGCAGGCGGATTACCTGCCGGAGGACCCGAGCGTCTGCGAGCGCATCGCCGAAGTCCTGATCGAGCGGCACAAGGCCCGCGAGGGGCTGAGCCTGCTGCGCAACCTGCACAAGCGTTTCCCGGATTACCCCGGCATTCCCCGCGCCTACCTGATGGCTGCACGGGCATTCTCCGAAGAGCTGGGGCAGGTCGAGCCAGCGCAGCAGCTGCTGGCTTTCATTCGTCAGCGCTACCCGGAGTTCGAACAGATGGGGGAGGTGGTGCAGCTTGAGGCTGTGCTCGCCAAGCTGGGCAGAAATTCCGGAGCCTGATCGTGCAACCTGCACGAAAGTCAGCGGTGAATTGTGCAAGCTGCAAGCGTTTCGTTTCTGTTTTTAAATATAACATACTGATTTATATGGTTTTTATTTGATTGGCAAAACTGGCATAGCGCTTGCGACATTCCTTGTGCAACTGCTGCCAGGTATGGGTCGCAGTTTTCCAATCATTCAGGAGAAACTGCCATGAAACGTTTCAACAAACTGGCTCTTGCCGCCGCCACCGCAACCGCCCTGAGCTTCTCGTTCGCCAACTCGGTGTTCGCCCAGCCGACGACGCTGGCCGCCAACGAGACAGTCCAGAAAACCGAAGAGGCGGTTTCCGATACCTGGATCACCAGCAAGGTGAAATCCAGCCTGATCGCCAACAAGGACATCAGCGGTACCAACATCAAGGTCGAAACCAACAAGGGCGTGGTTTCCCTGTCCGGTACCGTTAAGTCTGACGCCGAGAGAGAGCTGGCCGTGAAGACCACCCAGGGCATCAAGGGCGTCACCGCGGTGTCAGCCGATGGCCTGAAGTCGGTCGAGTAAGGGGTGTGCGCTCCTCTCGCTATTCAACCTCGAACAGGAGGGTCGTCCGGGAATACTGACGATGATCTACAGGCGGCGGACGGACAGGCCGAGTAACTGGTAGACAAACTGCAAGTGCGCTACGGCTGGAGCCGCGAGAAAGCAGAGGAGGGAGCCCGAGGCTTCAGTCGCCTACTGCAGCGTTCGGAAACAGGATCGATCCAAAGCCCCGCCGGCAAACCGGTGGGGCTTTTTCATGGGCTTCTTCATGACAAGATCAGGGGGCGAGATGCTGTTGATAGATCGTCAGCTGGCGGGTTGGGTCGGCTTCCGGGTAGTGCTGCCGGAGGAAGCGCGAGAGTTCCCGCACCGCCTGCAGGTCGCCCTTCTGGCCGATCAGCTTGGCCAGTTGCAGGGTCAGGCCGGGCAGTGGTTCGGGTAACTGCCCAGAGCGTGCCAGGCGGCGCCAGCTGTGCAGCGCCAGGGCTGCCTCATTGCGTTGCAGCAGCTTGCGCAGCAGGTGCAGTTGAATGGTTGGATGGGCGAGCAGCCCCGCGTCGCGGGCGACGCTCTCTTCGGCGAGTCGGCGCAGCAGAGCATCGGCTGCGGGTGAGGGCGGCAGGGCGAACAGCTGCTTGAGGGTTTCGCTCATCAGCGTGCGGTCTTGTCGCCCCTTGGCCACTCCGTAGAGGCGCTCGACGAGCACCGGTTGCCCAGGAAACTGCCGCAGCAGCTCTGAGCCGCGTGCGGCGGCCTGGTCGAGGGCGAAGCGGCCGATCTGCTCGTCCAGGGACGCCAGGGCGCGCTTGAAGGGCGCATCCGGGTCTTCCTTCGCGAGGTAAGCCTCGTCGACCGGCATCCGCCCCAGCTTGCGTGGCAGCCAGACGGCGAGGAAGCCGGAGACCAGGCCGCCGATGTGCGCGTAGTAGTTCACATGGTCGGCGGCGCGGATCAGCCCGAACAGCTCCTTGCCCAGCCACAGCGGCAGGATCCACAGCGCCGGCGCCTTGAGGTAGCCGATCAGCGGTCCGAGCCAGTAGAAGAAGCGGATGCGGCGCAGGCCGTACACGCCTATGTACATACCCATCAGGCCGGAGATGGCGCCCGAGGCACCGATGCCGGGTACCCAGGAAGGGTCCAGCGCCCACCACAGCAGCCCGGAGCACAAGCCACTGAACAGGTACAGGCCCAGGTACATAGCGCGCCCCAACGCCGCCTCCAGGGCGAAGCCGAAGATGAACAGGAATACCAAGTTGCCGGCCAGGTGCCAGAAGCTGCCGTGCAGGAACATCGAGCCGAACAGGCCCTGAACGGTGAAGCGCTCGGGGACGAAGCCGAAACGCAGGCTGCTGGTCTGGTCGCGGGCCGCTTCGGCCTTCAGGCGCGAAGCTTGCCATGCAGCGTCCTGCTGGAAGGCGGGCAGGGCGCGCAGCTCATGGCCGAACTCCAGGTCCGAAAGCACCAGCCAGGCCAGTTGCTGACGCGGCAGGGCTTCGAGCGCACGCTGCTGGTCGGCCTCCAGCCGGTCGCGGCGCTCCAGCGAGGCGCTGAACAGTGGGCGCTCATGGCTGAGCAGTTCCTGGTCGAGATAGACGCGCACGGCCTCTTCGCGCCGGGTGCTGTCGCCACCCTGGTAGCCGAAGTAGATCAGTACATTGATGACGATCAGCAGCAGCGTGATGACCGGAGGCTTCTTCCAGTCCAGCGGGTGCTCGGCGGGGACGATGACCATGGCGACCGATCCTTGGCCCAAATGGCGTGAGTGCTTGAGTGGCGGCGAGACTAGCATCTCGCCAGCACGCCTGTCAGTTGCCGCTGCGCTTGCTCTGGATATCGCTCAGGCGGTTACCTTCGAAGCGGACGAAGTACAGCATGCCGCTCCAGGGACCGTAGATCCATTCCTCCACGGCCACTTCCATGGTTTCGCCGTAGCGCTCTCCGGGTACCTGTTTGTAGCCAAGGAAGGAACGGCTGACCGGCTCGCCACAGCGGCTGAGCACGTCACTGGTGACATCGCCGGTACTGATCAGCTTGCTGCTGCAGCGCAGGCTGGCGGCCTGGGTGGCGGTGGCGGCAAAGCTGAGGGGCAACAGCAGCGCAGCGATGCGCAGAAGGGGAGTTGTCTTCAATTGCGTTTGAACTCGATGCTTTTGAGTTTGTTGGCTTCGAAGGTGAGGATGTAGCTGGTGCCGTTGCGCGGTCCGTAGACCCACTCCTCGACGCGGTATTCGCGGCGGTCGTAGCCGCCGAGGGTATAGCCGACTTCGTCGCGATGATCCGGAGCACCACACTTCTGCTCGACCTCCCAGGCGCGGTCGCCGGCGTTGATCAGGGCACTGCCGCAACGCATGCTTTCCGCCTGGGCGCCCGCCGCGCAAAGCAGCAGGGCGCAGGACATCCAGGTCAGGGCTTTCATCGAACGACTCCTTATTCGCTATCGAGGTGAAGCTGGGTGGCCACACTGCCACCATTCTCCGCTTCGCCGAAGCTCACGTCGATGAGGTAGATACGGTCGTCGCCCAGGCCGCCCTTGGCGACCAGGTAGTCCTTGATCTGGGTGGCGCGCTCCTGACCGAGTTTACGCAGCAGTAACTGGTTGTCGCTCCAGGAGTCGAGCACGGCCTGGCGCATCTTCGCCGAGCGCTCGTCCTTGCTGAGTTCCTGCCATTCCGCGGGCGGTTGTATCTTCAGGCGTGCGCGGTAGACGCCTTCGAGCAGGACCGGTTGCAGGTCATCCGGCACCTCCAGTTGGCTGGGATCGCTGGGTACTTTGTCGCCCCGGCGCTGCAGCATGCTGTAGTAGTTCTTCTGGTATTCCTGCTTCAGGCGTTTGTCGGCCAGCAGCGGGCCGTCGCTACTGGCCGCGGCGACGCCTTCGACCTCCAGCTTCAGTGCAGGACGTTGCTTGAGGGCTTCGGCCAGCTTGTCGAGATTGCCTTGGGCGCTGGCGTCCAGTTCGCTGGAGCCGGGGGCGAACACCACGTTGCTCAGGTCCGGGCCGCCGGAACCACCGGCCAGACCGGCGATGAAGTTGAACGGCGCCTGGACGGCGCGTACGACCAGATTGCGCAGGGTCTGCCAGACGATGGGCATGACGCTGAACTGTGGGTTATTCAGGTCGCCTTCCACCGGCAACTGGATATCGATGTTGCCGTTGGCGTCCTTGAGTAGGGCAATAGCCAGCTTCACCGGCAGGTCCACGGCGTCGGGGCTGTCGACCTTCTCGCCCAGTTGCAGGTGTTCCACCAGCACCTTGTTGTCGGCCTTGAGCTTGCCTTGGGTGATCTGGTAGTGCAGGTCCAGGTTCAGCCGGCCCTTGCGGATGCGGTAGCCGGCGAACTTACCGGAGTAGGGCGTCAGAGTGGTCAGTTCGACGCGTTTGAAGCTGGTGGCGATGTCCAGCTTCTCCAGCGGCGAGAACGGGTTGAGGCTGCCCTTGATGGTGACCGGCGCGTACTTGTCGACCTTGCCCTTCACGTCTACCGATGCCGGCGCCGGATTGCGGTTGTCGATGGTGCCAATCTCGCCGCCCAACTGTTGGATGGCGGTGGCGAAGTCCGGGCGCAAGGTCAGGTCGGCGAAGTTGGCCGAGCCGTTGTTGATCTTCACGCCGCCGATGCGGATGCCCAGCGGTTTGCTCGCGCCGCCCGCACTACCGCCTTTGTTCGCTGGAGATGATGCGGACTCTGGCTGCGGAATGATCAGCTCGCTGACGTTGGTCGTGCGGTCCTCGTTGATGATGAAACGCGCGTAGGGCTCTTCCAGCGACACGGTCTGGATGACCAGGCTGTCGCCGTGTTTATAGGCCAGGCCGTCGAGGGTCAGCTTGGTCCATTTGACGAAGTCGCGGTTCTTGAGGGTGTCCAGGGTATGCAACTGGGTCACCTGGGCGCTGCCGTTGACGCTGAAAGCCAGCGGGTCAGTGCCCTTTAGGTCGACGTTCAGATCGCTGGACAGCAGTCCGCTGCGCAGTTCCAGGCGAATGAACGGGTCGATGTAGGACTGGGCGACGCGCAGGTCGATGTCGCGAGTCGAGACCTTCAGTCGGGCGCTGACCGGATTCGGAATGACCTGGCCGCTGGCCTCGATCTGCCCGCGCGGGCCGAGACCGGTCTTGAGCTTGAGCTGCAGTGGCGAAGTAAGGCCGCTGTCGAGGTTCTGCAGGTCCAGGTCCAGTGGGCCTACTTCGAGGTTGACCGGCTTGCCTGGCGCACGATCAGCCAAGTGAGCCTTGTAGCCGCGCAGTTGGGTGTCGCGCAGGACGACGTGCCATGGCTTCTGCGGCTCGGCTGGTTTGGTCTGCTCGGCCGTTTGCGGCGTCTTGTCAGCCTCGGCGGGCTTGGCTTCGGGCTTGGACGGGGATGCCGGTTTGGCTGGCTCGGTCCGGGCGGTCCCGGTGGGGGCGCTGGGTTTGGCTTCCGGCTGCTCGGTCGAGGCCTGTTGTTCCTTGGCGAGCTGCGTAGCTGTCGCTGTGGTGGGGGTTGGCTCGGGAGCCGTCTGCGCCTGTGGCGTGGGCTCCTCCGGGCGCTTGTAGGGTTTGAAGGTGGCGAAGAGCTTCTGCCAGTCCAGCTGGCCGTCCTTCTCCCGCGCCGCCCAGGCTTCCAGGCCCTGGCTGCGGATCTGGCCGACCACCACTTCGCGCTTGGCGAGGTCCAGGGTGGTATCGGCGACGTCGAACGTGGCGAGCTTGGCCAGCGGCTTGCCGTCCGGAGAGGTCAGGTCGAGGTCGCGCAGTGTGATGGCGGCCTTGTTCAGCATCAGCTGGGTATCTTTCGACAGGTCCAGGTGATAGTCGGATGCCAGGCTGAGGATGCCGTTGTTCAGGTTCAGCGGAGCGTTGTCCCGTACGTAGGGCCACCAGGCCTTCAGCGGCACGCCTTCGAGGGTGAAGCTGCCCTTGGAGGTGAAGGGCACGATACTCAGGTCGCCCTTCCAGTCGAGCTTGCCGCCGTGGGGGCCAGTGGCGATCAGGGTCATCTCGGCGCCGTCGTCCGGCAGGGTGCTGAGGTTGCGCAGTTCGAAGCCCATCGGGTCGAAGACGAACTCCACCGGCTCGCTCGGGCGACGGTCGAGGAAGTGCAGGCTGCCTTCGGCCAGGCGGATGCGGTCGATGCGCAGCGGGAATGGCTGGCTGGGTTCTTCCGCTACCGGTGTCGGTTCGCTGGGGGGGATCTTGAACAGTCGGCTTAGGTTCAGCGTGCCGTTCTCGGCGAACAGCAGTTCGGTATGGGGCGCGTCCAGTTCGACATCGGCAAGGTGCAGCCTGCGTTTCCACAGGCTGTCAAGTTCGAGGTTGGCGTAGAGCCGACGGAAACGTACCTGCTCCTGTCCGTCCTGGCCAAGGTGCAAGCCCCAGAGGGTGAGCTCCAGGCTGAACGGGTTGAATTCGATACGTTCCAGGCGTGCCGGGACGGTCGAGTATTGAGCCAGTTGCTGGTTGGCTATACGCAGGCCGATGCCGGGGAGGATGAGGAAGCCCAGCAGGCAGTAGAGGAGAACCAGTAGCACAACCGCGCCGATGGCGCGCTTCAATCCTTTGGGCATGGCGAGAGTCGTTTCCGTCGTGACGTGCCAAACCAGTATGGCACGGCTGGGATTCTTCGATTCGAAAGTCGCCTTCGGACGCGGTTTTCAGTGATTTCTGTCAGTCGTTCAGGCGATGGGTGCGGGCGAATTCCACCAGGTCCACAAGGCTTTCCAGGTTCAGTTTCTCAAGAATGCGGGTCTTGTAGGTGCTGACGGTCTTCTGGCTGAGGAAGAGTTCCTCGGCTATGTCCTTGTTGCTCATCCCGCGCACCAGGCTTCGCAACACCACCAGTTCCCGCGGTGTCAGGCTGGCCACAGGGTCGCTGCTCTTGTCGATGCTCAGCGCCTTTTCCGGGAAGCAGCGATAGCCGGAGACCAGCATGCGCGCGGCATTGAGAATGGCGCTGGTGTCCTTGTTCTTGCTGACGAAACCATGGGCACCCGCGGCTTCGACCTTGCTCGAGTAGAGACGTTCATCCTGCGAGCTCAAGACCAGCAGGCGGATGTTTTCGTCGAAGATGTGGATACGCGCCAGCAGATCCAGGCCGTCCATGCCCGGCAGGTTGAGGTCCAGTATCACGAGGTCCGGACGCTCCTTGCGGACCGAGTCCAGGCCGCCATGGCCATCGGCCGCTTCGCGAGCCACTTCGAACTGCGGATCCTGCTCGAGCAACGAGCGGATGGCCAGGCGCATCGCGGGGTGATCCTCGATCAGCACCACACGCTTTTTCATAGTTAACTCCCTGAGTCCAAATGATTTGCGCGCATTGATCTTGAAGATAGACCAGTTGTTCAAGTACCTACGGAATATTCCTATACGTAGGACCGAAAGCATGCGGGCAGTCAAGCTGGAGGGGAGAGAGGGTGCCAGCGTGCGCGGAGACTTGCTGCACAGAGTGAATTCTGCGCAGCAAGCCTGTGCTCGTCAGCGCTGAAGAGCCAGCGCCACGCCTTGCCCACCCCCGATGCAGAGCGTCGCAAGCCCTTTTTTCGCCTCGCGGCGGAGCATCTCGTGCAACAGCGTGACCAGCACGCGGCAGCCCGATGCACCGATAGGGTGGCCAAGGGCGATGGCGCCGCCGTTGACGTTGACCTTCGAAGCGTCCCAGCCCAACTCCCTGCCGACCGACAAGGCTTGGGCGGCGAATGCCTCGTTCGCTTCGATCAGGTCGAGTTCAGCGAGCTGCCAGCCAGCCTTTTCCAGGCAGCGACGAGTCGCGGAAACCGGGCCGATACCCATGATGGCCGGATCGACACCAGCGTTGGCGTAGGCGGCGATCCGGGCCAGTACCGGCAGGCCCAGTTCGGCCGCCTTGGCGGCGCTCATCAGCAGCACGGCAGCGGCGCCATCATTGAGGGTGGAGGCGTTGCCAGCGGTGACACTGCCGTCCTTCTTGAAGGCCGGCTTGAGCTTGCCCAGCGACTCGGCGGTGGTGCCGGCACGGGGTTGTTCGTCGGTGTCGAAGCGCAGTGGATCACCCTTGCGCTGGGGAATTTCAATGGCGGTGATCTCGGCCTTGAAGCGGCCCGCCTCGATGGCCTCGACAGCCTTGCGCTGCGACTGTGCGGCGAAGGCGTCCTGCTCCTCGCGGCTGATGCCGTACTGCTCCACCAGGTTCTCGGCAGTGATGCCCATGTGGTAATCGTTGAAGGCGTCCCACAGGCCGTCCTGGATCATGCTGTCGATCAGCTTGGCATGGCCCATGCGCAGGCCGGTGCGGGCGCCGGGCATGACGTAAGGGGCGAGACTCATGCTTTCCTGGCCGCCGGCGATGATGATGTCGGCGTCGCCGCAGCGGATCGCCTGGGCGGCCAGGTGCAGTGCCTTGAGGCCAGAGCCGCAGACCTTGTTCACCGTCATCGCGGGTACGCTGTTGGGCAGGCCGGCGGCGACCGATGCCTGGCGGGCCGGGTTCTGGCCGGCGCCGGCGGTCAGGGTTTGACCAAGAATGACTTCATCGACCTGGGCCGGATCGAGGTTGGTCTGCTGCAGCAGGCCGCGAATTACCGCAGCGCCCAATTCATGGGCCGGCAGCGCGGAGAGCGAACCCTGAAAGCTGCCGATGGCGGTACGGGTGGCAGCGACGATGACGACTTCTTGCATGACACGAATCCTCTGGGGGGCGGCAGGGCCGCAGCGAAAGTCCATGGTTGCATAGCCCCTCACTGCCTCACCACCCTCCGAACCGGGTAGTCACACTTCAGCGCAGGGGGGGCAGGCCCATGCGACGACGCGCGCGGTGCAGCGATCCGTTGCGCACCGCCCAGCGCAGCAACGGCACGCTGCGTTTCACGCTGGAGCGGATCAGCTGGCGTTGCAGGCTGCCAAAGTTCAAGCCGAGCTGGTCCATGGCCCAGTCCGGCAGCAGGTCGATGCCGGCCCGCATCATCAGCAGGCCGAAGGGTTTGGCGAGGAAGCTGGGGGCTGGCGCGTTGAACAGCACGCTGACCACTTCGCGGGTGCGCTCGTCACAGCGCAGTTGGGGGCGCATGCGTTGCAGGTAGGCGGCTACCTCTGCGCGGGAGCGTGGTACGTTGCGCGCGCCGAGACGCTCGGCGATCAGGGCGATTTCGTTGTAGTAACGGTCCTGTTCTTCCCCGGACAGCTCCGAATTCAGATAGCGCAGGTGCGAGGCGAGGAAGCAACTGACTTCGGCGACGTGCACCCAGGTCAGCAGGTCCGGGTCGCTGGCCGCATAGGACGTACCGTCCGGCAGGGTGCCCAGAACGTTGTCGTGAATACGTCGTACGCGCTCGATCAGTTTCTCGGCGTCGCCGCGCGAGCCATAGGTGGTGGCGGAGATGAACTGCCCAGTGCGGCGCAGGCGACCGAGCATGTCGGCGCGGAAGTTGGAGTGATCCCAGACGCCCCCCAGGGCGGCTGGATGCAGCATCTGCAGGAGCAGGGCGCTGATGCCACCAATGAGCATCGAGCTGAAGTCACCGTGGACTTTCCAACACACAGAGTCCGGCCCGAACAGGCCGGGGTCACCCTTGGGCGATTCGAAGTCGACCCCGCCCAAGGCGAGGCCGGTCAGGCTGAGTACCTGGCTTTCGATATGACGGCGAACAGTTTCCATTGCGGCGGACAGGCCTCGGGGCAAGGACGACAGGTCTGTTGTCTAAACCTAGCATCTTTGCGCCCGTGGCCTGTAGCGCGTCAACGGTTGAGGCGGTTGTCGATCAGCCCCTGGACCACGCCGGGGTCGGCCAGGGTCGAGGTGTCGCCGAGGTTCTCCAGCTCGTTGCAGGCGATCTTGCGCAGGATGCGTCGCATGATCTTGCCTGAGCGGGTCTTGGGTAGACCCGGCGCCCACTGCAGCATTTCCGGCTTGGCGAAGCTGCCGATTTCCTTGCTCACCAGGGCCAGCAGCTCCTGCTTGAGCGCATCGTCAGGCTCGATGCCATTCATGGGGGTGACGAAGGCATAGATACCCTGGCCCTTGAGGTCGTGCGGGTAGCCGACCACGGCGGCCTCGGCGACCGAGTCGTGCAGCACCAGTGCGCTTTCCACCTCGGCGGTGCCGATGCGGTGGCCGGAGACGTTGATCACGTCGTCCACGCGGCCGGTGATCCAGTAGTAGCCATCCTCGTCGCGGCGCGCGCCGTCACCCGTGAAGTAGTAGCCGGGGTAGGGTTTGAAGTAGGTGTCGACCATTCGCTGGTGATCGCCGTAGATGCTGCGGATCTGGCTGGGCCAGCTGGCCTTGACCGCCAGCACGCCGGAGCCGGGGCCGTGGATTTCCTTGCCCTGCTCGTCCAGCAATACCGGCTGCACGCCGAAGAAGGGGAGCGTGGCAGAGCCTGGCTTGAGGTCGGTAGCGCCGGGCAGGGGGGTGATCAGGATGCTGCCGGTCTCGGTCTGCCACCAGGTATCGACGATGGGGCAGCGTTTCTCGCCTACCACGTTGTAGTACCACTCCCAGGCTTCCGGGTTGATCGGCTCGCCTACCGAGCCGAGCAGGCGCAGGCTGCTGCGGTCGGTTTTCTGCACTGGAGCCTCGCCTTCACGCATCAGTGCGCGGATCGCGGTGGGGGCGGTGTAGAAGATGTTCACCTGGTGCTTGTCGATCACCTTCCAGAAGCGCGAGGCGTCCGGGTAGTTCGGCACGCCCTCGAACATCAGGGTGGTGGCGCCGTTGGTCAGCGGACCATAGACGATGTAGCTATGGCCGGTGACCCAGCCGACGTCTGCGGTGCACCAGTAGATGTCGCCATCGTGGTAGTCGAACACGTACTTGTGGGTCATTGCCGCGCCCAGCAGGTAGCCGCCGGTGGTATGCAGCACGCCCTTGGGTTTGCCGGTGGAGCCAGAGGTGTAGAGGATGAACAGCGGGTCTTCGGCGTCCATCGGCTCTGGCGCGCAGTCCTCGCTGGCCTCGCGCAGGGCCTCGTGGTACCAGAGGTCGCGACCTTCGACCCAGGGGATCTCGCCCTGGGTGCGCTCGACGACCACCACGGTAGAGACGTTCGGGCAGTCCGCCAGGGCCTTTTCCACGTTCTTCTTCAGCGGGATGTACTTGCCGCCGCGCACGCCTTCATCGGCGGTGATCACGGTGCGGCAGTCGGCATCGTTGATGCGGTCGCGCAGGGCGTCCGGGGAGAAACCACCGAACACCACCGAGTGGATCGCGCCGATCCGCGCACAGGCAAGCATGGCGTAGGCCGCCTCGGGGATCATCGGCATGTAGATGCAGACCCGGTCGCCCTTCTCCACGCCGCGGCTCTTGAGCACATTGGCCAGGCGGCAGACATGGCTGTGCAGTTTGCGGTAGGTGATGTTGGCGGATTCGGCCGGGTTGTCGCCTTCCCAGATGATCGCCACCTGCTCACCGCGCTGTTCCAGGTGGCGGTCGATGCAGTTGTAGGTGACGTTGAGCTGGCCGCCCTTGAACCAGCTGGCCTGGCCCTTCGTCAGGTCACCGTGGTGCACCGAATGCCAGGGCTTGAACCAGTCGAGGAAGGCTTTGGCCTGCTCGCCCCAGAAGGCCTCCGGGTCGTCTACTGACTGCCGGTAGAGGCGCTGGTACGCGTCGTTGTCGAGGTAGGCACGCTGGCGTACGGCCTCCGGCACGGGGTGAAGGCTGATCTCGTACATGGGGAATCCTTGTTGTTGTTGAGCCGAGATGCCCCAAGGGTGCATCCAAGGCCTGGCGGGTTCAAGGGTTGTCCATGCTGTTTCGACGCGCCGAACGGCGGGAACGTTCCGCTGACCGGTGTTCCGGGCGGGGCGGGTAGAGGCGAGTAGAGCGACGGAGTGTCGGCGGAAGGCGGGTGGGGCGGGGAAAGAGTGGAAGTCAGGGGAGGGCCGGAGGCGCGGGTACGCCTCCGGCTCGGCTCGATCAGCCGCGGTGACGACCGCGGAAGAAGTCGATCAGGCCCTGGGTGGAACCGTCCTCGGCAGCGCCTTCTTCGCTGCCGACCAGGTGGCCATAGACCGCCTTGCCCAATTCCTTGCCCAGCTCCACGCCCCACTGGTCGAAGGCATTGATGCCCCAGAGGATGCTCTGCACATAGACCTTGTGCTCGTACATGGCGATCAGCGCGCCCAGGCGACGGGCGCTGATGCGCTCCATGACCAAGGTGTTGCTCGGGCGGTTACCCGGAATCACCTTGTGCGGCGCCAGGCGTTGCACCTCGGCCTCGTCCACACCCTTGGCGCGCAGCTCGGCCTCGGCCTCGGCGCGGCTCTTGCCGACCATCAAGGCCTGGCTCTGCGACAGGCAGTTGGCGTACAGCCACTGGTGGTGATCGGCGACCGGGTTGTAGCTGGAGACCGGGACGATGAAGTCCGCCGGGATCAGGTGGGTGCCCTGGTGCAGCAACTGGTGGTAGGCGTGCTGACCGTTGCAGCCCACGCCGCCCCAGATCACCGGACCGGTGCCGGCGGAAACCGGGCTGCCGTCCTGGCGCACGCTCTTGCCGTTGGACTCCATGTCCAGCTGCTGCAGGTGATCGGTGATGTTCCGCAGGTAATAGTCGTACGGCAGGATTGCGTGGCTGCGCGAGCCCCAGAAGTCGCCATACCAGACGCCCAGCAGACCCAGCAGCACCGGGATATTCTTCTCGAATGGCGAGGTCAGGAAGTGCTGGTCCATGCTGTAGGCGCCGGACAGCAACTCCTTGAAATTGTTGATGCCGACCGACATGGCGATCGGTAGGCCGATGGCAGACCACAGCGAATAACGGCCGCCGACCCAGTCCCACATGGGGAAGACGTTCTCGGTGCGGATGCCGAAGGCCGCCGCGGCTTCCTTGTTGCTGGAAACCGCGATGAAGTGGCGGTACAGCTCCGCTTCGCTGCCCCCCTGGGCCAGGTACCAGGCGCGGGCGGCCTGAGCGTTCTTCAGGGTTTCCAGGGTGCCGAAAGACTTCGACGAGACGATGAACAGCGTGGTCTCGGCGTTGAGCTTGGCGGTCATCTCACGGAATTCGCTGCCGTCGATGTTCGCCAGATAGTGGCAGCGTACGCCTTTCTGGGCGAAGGGCAGCAGCGCTTCGGAGACCAGCTGCGGGCCGAGGAAGGAACCGCCGATGCCGATGTTCACGACGTCGGTGATCGGCTTTTCGGTGTAGCCGCGCCACAGGCCGTTGTGTACGGCGGCGACCAGTTCGGTCATCTGGTGCAGCACGCGATGCACTTCAGGCATTACGTCAACACCGTCCACCAGCACCTTGTCGCCGATGGGGCGGCGCAGCGCGGTGTGCAGCACCGGGCGGCGTTCGGAGGCGTTGATCAGCTCGCCACGGAACATCGACTGGATCGCCTCGTCCAGCTTGGCCTCTTCCGCGAGCTTCACCAGCAGGTCCAGGGTGTCTTGGCGGATCAGGTTCTTCGAGAAGTCGAGGAACAAGCCGCAGGCACTCATGGAAAATCGCTTGAAGCGCTCGGGGTCCTGGGCGAACGCCTCGCGCATGGTGAAGTTCTGCAGTTCCTGGCGGTGGGCGGCCAACGCCTGCCAGCTCGCCAGTTTGGTGGCATCCAGCGGGGTGAGGTGGTGTTCCATGACGTACCTTCGGGTAAGACGTGCGTGTTTGAACGAGGCTTTGGAACTCGGGAACGCCCGGGGGTTCCGGGCGTTCCCGGAGGGATCAGGCGAGCTGCACCGGGATGGCGTTGCTGGTGTGGCTGAGTTCGTTGCCCGGCGCCATGTACAGCATGCGTGGCTGGTAGCCTTCCAGCTCGGCGTCGCTGAACTGAGCGTACGCGCAGATGATCACCCGGTCACCCACCTTGGCCTTGTGGGCGGCGGCGCCGTTAACGGAAATCATCCGCGAACCTTCCTCGCCACGGATGGCATAGGTGGTGAAGCGTTCGCCATTGTCGACGTTGTAGATCTGGATCTGTTCGTACTCGCGGATACCGGCCAGATCGAGCCATTCGCCGTCGATGGCGCAGGAGCCCTCATAGTCGAGCACGGCGTGGGTGACTTCGGCGCGGTGCAGTTTGGCTTTGAGCATGATGCTCTGCATGGCGTGGCTCCTGTTTTTCTTCTGGTCGAGGAGAGCGGGGCGAGTATGCCCGAGCACCCGAAGTCGCTCAAGGCCGCGACTGGCGCGGCTTCGAGGCGAAAATTCGGGTATCGGGCGGGGAATTCAGTCGATGTGGAAGGCGAGGTTGTCGATCAGCCGGGTGGTGCCCAGGAAAGCGGCTACCAGAATCACCAGTTGATGATCTTCCGCCGTCGCTGGGCGCAGGCCGGCTGACTCGCGGGCTTCCAGGTAGTCGATGCGCAGGCCGGCGGCTTCGACTTGCTGGCGGCCCTCGGCGAGCAGTGCGGGGAAGTCACGCTCGCCCTGGCGGATACGCTCGGCCAGTTGCTTGAGGGTGCGCTGCAGGACCGGCGCGCTGGCGCGTTGTTCGTCGGTGAGGTACCCGTTGCGCGAGGACAGCGCCAGGCCGTCCTCGGCGCGCACGGTAGGCTCGCCGAAGATCTGGATCGGCAGGTTCAGGTCGCGCACCAGCTTGCGGATCACCGCCAACTGCTGGAAGTCCTTCTCGCCGAACAGGGCCATGTCGGGCTGGACCATGTTGAACAGCTTGCAGACCACGGTGGCGACTCCGTCGAAATGCCCCGGACGGCTGCCGCCGCAGAGACCTTCGGAAACGCCGGTGACGTGCAGGCGGGTCTGGCCTTCCATGCCGTCGGGGTACATTTCCTCGACCGTGGGCGCGAACAGCAGGTGGCAGCCGGCGCTTAGCAGTTTTTCCTGGTCGGCGGCGAGGGTGCGCGGGTACTTGTCGAGGTCTTCGCTGGGGCCGAATTGCAGTGGGTTGACGAAGATGCTCGCCACCACGAAGTCGGCGCGCTGGCTGGCCTTGGTGACCAGCGCAGCATGGCCGGCGTGCAGGTTGCCCATGGTCGGCACCAGCGCGATGCGCTTGCCTTCGCTACGGGCGCGCGCCACGGCGGCGCGCAGCTCGCGGACTGTCTTGACTGTGTTCATCAGGCGAAACCGTGCTCCGGGCCGGGGAAGGTGCCGTCCTTCACTGCCTTCACGTAGGCGGCGAAAGCGGACTGGATGTCGGGCTGGCCCTCGAGGAAGTTCTTCACGAACTTCGGCGAACGACCGGACAGCGACAGGCCGAGCATGTCGTGCATCACCAGGACCTGGCCATCGGTGCCGGCGCCAGCGCCGATGCCGATCACCGGGATCTTCACCGCTTCAGTGATCTCGCGGGCCAGGGCGGACGGTACGCACTCCAGCAGCAGCACAGCGGCGCCGGCCTGCTCCAGGGCAATGGCATCGGCGCGCAGCTGGCGCGCCTGGTTTTCCTGGCGACCCTGGACCTTGAAGCCGCCGAACAGGTTGACCGCCTGCGGGGTGAGGCCCAGGTGCGCGCACACCGGGATGCCCATCTGGGCCAGGCGGATGATCGGTTCGGCGAGCCAGGCGCCGCCTTCGAGCTTGACCATGTGGGCGCCGGCCTGCATGACCTTCACCGAGTCGCGCAGCAACTGGTCCAGTGAAGTACCGGACTCGAACGGCAGATCGGTGACGATCAGCGCACCCTTGTTACCGCGTTTCACGGCGGCGGTGTGGTAGGCCATGTCTTCCACGGTCACCGGCAGGGTGCTGTCGTGACCTTGCAGGACCATTCCCAGGGAGTCACCGATCAGCAGCATTTCGGCACCGGCGAGACTCGCGGTGTGGGCGAAAGTGGCATCGTAGGAGGTCAGCATCGCAATCTTTTCGCCGCTTTGCTTGAGACCTTGCAGGGTGGTCAGGGTGACATCAGGCATGAAAGTGTCCTCGGTTCTGCGCCGGGCAGGGGCAAACGGGGCCCTATAGTCCGGATCGAAAAAGGCTAAGTCAATTGCAGGTGTTACCGGGCTGTTACGGCGTTACTGCCAGTGCGCCCCACGCCAGGGGCGCAGCATGCATCAGGACAGGCGCTCGAGGCCGCTGAACGGACAGGCGGCGAGCAATTCGGGCAGGCTGCGTCCGTCGGGAAAACGCAGCGTCGGGGCGATGTCCGCCAGCGGGTAGAGCACGAAAGCGCGGGCGTGCAGGTGGTAGTGCGGCACAGTAAGGCGCGGCTCGTCGATCAGGCGATCGCCGAACAACAGGATGTCGAGGTCCAGCGTGCGCGGTCCCCAGCGCTCGTCCTTGCGTACGCGGCCTTGCTCCAGCTCGATGGTTTGCAGCGCGTCCAGCAGAGCAAGGGGCTCCAGGTCGGTGTCCAGTGCCGCCACGGCATTGACGTAGCGCGGCTGGTCCGGCGGGCCCAACGGGTCGCTGGCGTAGAGCGGGGAGACCTCCGCCACCTGGGTGGCGGGAACCTGCGACAGCGCCTTCAGCGCGGCTTCCAGCTGCTGGCGCGGCTCGGCGAGATTGCTGCCGAGCCCGATGTACACCCGCTCGCTCATTCGCTGCTGGCGCCTTCGGTGCGCGGGCCGCGACGGCGACGGTTGCTGCCGCCTCGACGACGCTTGCGCGGCGCTGCGGCGCCGCCTTCTTCCTGCTGGTTGGCCAGGTCGCGGATCATGCCGCGGCGCTCACTGTCGCTGGCCTCCTGGTAGTCGGTCCACCAGTCGCCCAGGCCGCCGGTTTCCTCGCCGGCGCTCTCGCGCAGCAAGAGGAAGTCATAGCCGGCGCGGAAGCGCGGGTTTTCCAGCAGCAGGTCGGCCTTCTTGCCCTGGCGGCGTGGCAGCCGTTCCTGCATGTCCCAGATTTCGCGGATCGGGATGGTGAAGCGCTTGGGCACGGCGGTACGACGGCACTGCTCCAGAATCAGTTCGTGAGCCGCTTCCTGCATTGCCGGGATCGGCGGCATACCGCGATCCTGCAGTTTCAGCACACGGGCGGGCAGGGCAGGCCAGAGCAGCGCGGCGAACAGGAAGGCCGGGGTGACCGGCTTGCCCAGGCGGATGCGCTCGTCGGTATTGGCCAGGGCCTGGCGCATCAGCTTGCCGGCGTATTCGGGGTCTTCCTTCAGTGCCTTGGCGCTCGCCGGGAACAACGGGGCGAACAGGTCGTACTCGTTGAGCAGCTCGAAGGTGCGCTCGGCCTTGCCGCTGAGGAACAGCTTGAGGATTTCGTCGAACAGGCGCGCCGACGGGATCTCGTTGAGCAGCGGGGCCAGGCGGCGGATTGGCGCGGCGCTGTGCTTCTCGATCTCGAAGTCCAGCTTGGCGGCGAATCGCACGGCACGCAGCATGCGCACCGGGTCTTCAAGGTAACGTTGCTCCGGGTCGCCAATCAGGCGGATCAGGCGATTGCGGATGTCGCGCACGCCATGGGCGTAGTCGAGGATGCGCTCGCCGGTAACGTCGAAATACAGGGCGTTGATGGTGAAGTCGCGGCGCTGGGCGTCGTCTTCCAGGGTGCCGTAGACGTTGTCGCGCAGGATGCGGCCAGCTTCGTTGCGGGAAGCGTGGACGTTATCGGAGTCGTCGTCTTCGGTGACCGGATGGTTGGCGCGGAAGGTGGCAACCTCGATGATCTCGCGCCCGAAATGAACGTGGACCAGCTTGAAGCGGCGGCCGATCACCCGCGCATTGCGGAACTCGGCGCGGACTTGCTCGGGGGTGGCGCTGGTGGCCACGTCGAAGTCCTTGGGCGGAATACCCAGCAGCGGGTCGCGAACGCCACCGCCGACGATGTACGCCTGGTAGCCGGCCTTGGTCAGGCGCTCCACGACGTTCACCGCGTTTCTGCTGAACTGTTCCCGCCGCAGCGAGTGCTGATGATTGCCAACGACTTCCGGAGTAGTGCGGACAGCGCGCGGCCGGCGCAGTGGGGAACGGATGGACTGGATCAGCTTTTTCAGCATGTGTGCACTGTCGGGAATAGGTGTATGGATGGCATACGCAGGTCTCGGCAAGCCGCTTGATTGCGGCGTTTCCTGGAGGATAGCGGGTGTCTGCCGCTGCCTTGAAACAAATGGCAGCAAATCGAATGCCGTCTGCGCCGCGGCGATTCTAGCATCGTGGGGTGGGATGATGAAGAAAACTGAAGAAAGGGACTTGCGGGGAGAGAGCGGGAGAGTGTAGCGAAAGCTACTGGGGGAGCCGAGGCTCCCCCCCAAATAGGTGCGTGCTTTGTTTTTATTATGATTACCGGGCTTGTTGTTTTTGTTTGTAGACCCGACCCTCGAAGCTACCTGCTTCGGGGAACCTTCCACACTTGGAAGGTGTTCAATAGCAAACGGATTGCTTTGGTCGCTGAGTGAGCGATGATCTTGCGATCCAACCAGTGTCTGCGCTGCCTCAGGGCAGTTTTATTCTTCTTGACTGGTTGCGGGACTTCTCCCGACGGCTACCCTTCTCCAAAAGAATCAGTTAGCTGCGCCTCCGCGATCTTGTTTTTGTTGTGCTGGAGTCGTTTCGTCTTGTTCTTATTGTGAGTGGTCGTGCTTGTTATTGTTGTTGTGCCAATAACAAAGCAGATGCCGTGCCAACTTTTGCGAATCCTTATTTTTCAAGGGTTTGCGAGGAATCGCCTTCGAACGGCAGGCACAAAAAAGCCGGGTTTCCGTTACCGATGAACCCGGCTTTTGTTACGGAGCATGTCTCCGGTAACAGTGAGAAACGTCTTACGAGTCGGCCGCAGCACCAGATTTCCGGCGCGGAATGCCCAGGCGCTGGCGGCGTTCCCACAGGCATTTGCGGCTGATGCCCAGCTTGCGGGCCAGTTCGGTCTCGGTCATGTGGTCCTGGTGCTCCAGGACGAAGTGCTGGAAGTAGTCTTCCAGTGACAGATCCTCGGTGGGCTCGTGGGCACTGGCGCTGCCGTTGGCCGGGCGCAGGTCACCGTCATCGCCGAAGTCGTCATCCAGGTCATCCAGTTCGATGTCGATGCCCAGCAGGTCGGCGGGGATTTCCTGCCCCTCACTGAGGATCACCGCGCGTTCGATGGCGTTCTCCAGTTCACGCACGTTACCCGGCCACGGGTAGTGGCGGATGGCCTGTTCGGCCTCGTGGGAGAAGGACAGTGCCTGGCGCCCCATCCGGGAGCACTGGCGCGCCAGGAAGGAGCGGGCGATCTCCATCACATCCGGGCCGCGCTCGCGCAGAGGCGGTAGCTTCAGCGAGATGACGTGCAGGCGGTAATAGAGGTCTTCGCGGAACTGGCCGGTCTTGGCCAGCATCTTCAGGTCGCGGTGGGTAGCGGCGATCAGGCGGACATCGACTTTCTGCGACTGTACCGAGCCGACGCGGCGGATTTCGCCTTCCTGCAGCACGCGCAGCAGGCGCGCCTGGGCTTCCAGTGGCAGTTCGCCGATCTCGTCGAGGAACAGGGTACCGCCGTCGGCAGCTTCCACCAGTCCCGCACGGCCGGCGCTGGCGCCGGTGAACGCACCTTTCTCGTGGCCGAACAGCTCGGACTCGATCAGGGTTTCCGGGATCGCGGCGCAGTTCACCGAGATCAGCGGCGCTTTGGTGCGCCTGGAGAGGTTGTGCAGGGCGCGGGCGACCAGTTCCTTGCCGGTACCGGATTCACCCTGGATCAGCACATTGGAGTCGGTGGGCGCGACCTTGCGGATCTTGGTGTAGAGCTCCTGCATCGGCGGGCACGAACCGATGATGCCGATGTCGCCGTCCGCGGGGGCGGTGTTACCACTGCTACGTTCGGCCGCCTTGGCGTTACCGCGCGTTTCGCTGGGGGCGTTACGGTTCTCCTGGCGGTCCTTGAGGATGCGCGCGACTGCCTGGAGCATTTCGTCGTGGTCGAACGGCTTGGCGATGTAGTCCACCGCGCCCATCTTCATCGAGTCCACCGCCGAGCGCAGGCTGGCGTAGCTGGTCATGATCAGCACCGGGGTGCCCTGGGCCAGCTTGATCAGTTCGGTGCCGGGTGCGCCGGGCAGCCGCAGGTCGCTGACGATCATGTCGAACGACGGGATGCTGTAACGCTCCTGTGCTTCCTGCACCGAGCCAGCCTCGCTGACCTGGTACTGGTTGCGCTCGAGCAATCGTCGCAGGGCGGAACGGATGATGGTTTCGTCTTCGACGATGAGGATATGTGCCATGTATTCAGCTCTCTCGACGTGCTCGTTTACTGCTCGGCCGTCGGGCCAGGATGCCGCGGCAAGGTGACGCTGATGCGGGTTCCGCATTCGCGTTCGGGGTCAGCCGGGCTGTCTATGGTGATTTGCCCATAATGCTCTTCCACGATCGAATAGACCAGAGCAAGCCCCAGGCCGGTGCCCTTGCCCGGGTCCTTGGTGGTGAAGAAGGGCTCGAACAGGCGGTCGATGATCGATTTGGGTATTCCGCTGCCTTCGTCCTCGACGATCAGGTCGATGGTCTGCTCGGAGGCTTCGCTGCGCACGCGGATCGCGCCGTTGGGCGGGGAGGCGTCGCGGGCGTTGGACAGCAGGTTGATCAGCACCTGGGCCA
This sequence comes from Pseudomonas sp., assembly GCF_002796985.1. Lineage (GTDB taxonomy): Bacteria > Pseudomonadota > Gammaproteobacteria > Pseudomonadales > Pseudomonadaceae > Pseudomonas. Next base: position 336,922 of record NZ_PEKX01000008.1, read on the forward strand.
GGCGCTGGGAATCGCCTTCCACCCAGTGTTCCGGATCGCACAGGTTGAAGAACTGCACGTCCACACTGCGTTTGTTCAGCGACAGCAGGCCAATGGCTTCCTGGGCGACGTCCGCCAGGCACACCGGCTCGGCCGCCACCTGCTTGCCGCCGGCGTGGGCGAAGCTCATCAGCGACTGCACGATGCGCGAGACGCGTTTGGTCTGCTCGAGGATCTGCCCGCTGATCTCGGTCAGCTCGCCATCGCCCTCGCGTTCTTCCCGCAGGTTCTGCGCCAGGCAGGCGATGCCGGTGATGGGGTTGCCGATCTCGTGGGCCACGCCGGCGGCGAGGCGGCCGATGGAGGCCAGGCGTTCGGAGTGGATCAGCTTGTCTTCCAGTGACTGGGTTTCGGTGAGGTCCTCGACCAGCAGCACCAGGCCGCTGTTTCCGGGGGCGAGAGGTTCCTCGATCGCTGCCTTGTGCAGGTTCAGCCAGCGGGTTTGGCCTTCGATGGTAAGGCGCTGCTTGTGCAGGTGCTCGTCCGGCGCATCGATGAAGCCCTCCAGCAGGCCGCGCCAGGGATCGGGCAGGGCGGCCAGGCGCGAGCCGACCACACGGAGCGCACTGACGCCGGTGAGCTCCTCGATGGCTCGGTTCCACATGAGGATTTCCTGATCCTTGGCCAGCGAGCACACGCCCATGGGCAGGTCCTGCAGAGTCTGGCGGTGGTAGCGGCGCAGGGTGTCGAGTTCGGCGGCCAGGCCGGTGAGCCGGGAGTGGTAGTCCTCCAGGCGGCTCTCGATGAAGTGGATGTCCTCGGTGACGTAGCCTTCGCTGGCGGCTTTATACGGCAGGAAGGATTCCACCATGTCCTGCGCCACGCTCGGCCCCATCAGGCCGGAGAGGTTGGCCTCGATGCGGTCGCGCAGACGGCGCAGGGCATAGGGGCGACGCTCGTCGAAGGGCAGGTGCAGGTCGCGCAGGGCCTGTTCCACTTCGCGTTGGGCAGTCTTTGCGCCGAGCGGCTTGGCCAACTGGCTGGCGAACTCCTGCGGGGAGTGGGCGAGCAGTTCGCGGCGCTGCGGGCGGCGCACGTTGTCCACGGCACAGGCTTCGGCGGCGCCTTTTTCCTCGTCACTGGCTTCGGTGAACAGCGAAACCAGGGTGAACACCAGTACGTTGGCTGCCAGCGAGGCCAGCGCCGCAAGGTGCCAGGTGGTGTCGTCGAGCACGTAGAGTGAATTGAACAGCGGCAGATAGATGCTCTGCATGTTCGCCACCAGCGGGGTGAGCATGGTGGCGCCCCACACCAGCATGCCCGCCACCAGGCCGGCGATGAAGCCGCGGCGGTTGGCGGTCGGCCAGTAGAGCACGGCCAGAGCGCCGGGGAGGAACTGCAGGGTGGCGACGAAGGAGACTATCCCCAGGTTGGACAGGTCCTGCTCGGCGCCTAGCAGCAGGTAGAAGGCGTAGCCAGCCATGATGATCGCAGCGATCAGCGCGCGGCGCGTCCACTTCAGCCAGCGGTAGATGTTGCCTTCGGCCGGCGGCTGGTAGAGCGGCAGGACCAGGTGGTTGAGCACCATGCCCGACAGCGCCAGGGTCATCACGATGATCAGGCCGCTCGCGGCGGAAATGCCACCGATGAAAGCGGTCAGCGCCAGGGCGGGGCTGTCGACCGATATGCCCAGGCCGAGGGTGAAGTACTCCGGATTGGTGGAGGCCCCCAGGTGCAGGCCGGCCCAGAGGATCGGCGGCACCGCCAGGCTCATCGGCAGCAGGAACAGCGGCAGGCCCCAACTGGCGCTGAGCAGCGAGCGCGGGTTGAGGTTTTCCGTGAAGGTCATGTGGAACATGTGCGGCATGACGATGGCGGCGGCGAAGAACACCAGCAGCAGCGTGCGCCACGGCCCTTCGGCCAGCGGCGTGTGCAGGGTGCTCAGGGCTTCCTGGTTCTGCAGCAGCCAGACTTCCAGGCCATCCGGCCCGCCGAATACGCCGTAGAGGGCGAACAGGCCGATGGAGCAGAGCGCCACCAGCTTTACCAGCGACTCGAAGGCGATCGCCATCACCAGCCCTTCGTGGCGCTCGCGGGTGGCGATATGGCGCGCGCCAAAGAGGATGGCGAACAGTGTGATCAGTGCGCAGAACGCCAGTGCCGCGCGGTTGGGCTCGGACTCTCGGGTGAGGATGCTGATCGAGTCGGTCACCGCCTGGATCTGCAATGCCAGCATCGGCAGTACGGCGATCAGCATGAACAGCGTGGTCAGTGCGCCGGCCCAGGTGCTGCGGAAGCGGAAGGCGAACAGGTCGGCCAGCGACGACAGCTGGTAGGCCCGCGTGATGCGCAGGATCGGGTAGAGCAGCACGGGTGCGAGCAGGAAAGCGCCGGAAACGCCCAGGTAGATCGCCAGGAAACCGTAGCCGTACTGGTAGGCCAGCCCGACCGTGCCATAGAAGGCCCAGGCGCTGGCGTACACGCCCAGCGACAGGGTGTAGATCAGCGGATGGCGCACCAGCCGGCGTGGGATGTAACCGCGCTCGGTGATCCAGGCGATGCCGAACAGGACCATCAGGTAGGAGGCGCTGATCAGGATCAGCTGGGTAAGGCTAAAGCTCGTCAGCATCGCGCTGGCTCTGCAGGATGAAGGTGACGACGATCAGGATCAGCCACAGCAGATACGGGCGGTACCAGGCGCCGTGGGGATCGATCCACCAGTCCATGATGGCTGGCGAGAACAGGTAGATGCCCACGACCAGGAGCAACACCAGTCGGTAGATGTACATGTCGTCTCTCTCGTTGTTCGGCGGGCAGGCTACCTGTGCGCACAGTCGCCGGCAAGCCGGCCGCGCTTTGCACCAGGCGCTCCAGACAGGCCTTGTAGGAGCGAGCTTGCTCGCGAACAGGCCTCGTAACGGGATTCAAGTTCGCGAGCAAGCTCGCTCCTACAGAAAAGCAGTGCGCGCAGCAGCCCAGTTTTACCAGTCTAGAGCTGCGCGTCTTCCAGCGTCAGGCTGTGGGGGATCGCATTGGCATCCCAGTGCACGATGCCCCAGGCGAGCACCTCATGCGGCGTTGCCTGCAGCAGCTCGCCGGGAGGCTTCTGCCCCAGCGCGTTTAGCGCGCGAACCAGCAGCGGGGCGGCCTGGTCGGCTTGCAGCGGCGGCGAACGATAGGACTTGCCGAGCTTGTTCCCGTCCGGTTGGATGATCAGCGGTACATGCAGGTAACGCGGCGCGGCGATGCCGAGCAGTTCCTGCAGGTAGAGCTGGCGCGGGGTGTTGTCCAGCAGGTCGGCGCCGCGGACGATATCGGTAACACCTTGCCAGGCATCGTCCAGCACCACGGCCAGTTGGTAGGCGAACAGCCCGTCACGGCGGCGGATGATGAAGTCGCCCACTTCGCGGCTCAGGTGCTGGCGGAACTCGCCCTGCAGTCGGTCGGTGAAAACGTAGTCCAGCTCTGGTACGCGGAGGCGGATGGCAACATCGCCGTGCCAGTCGTGCTGCGCGTCGCGGCAGGTACCGGGATAGAGGCCGTTGCTGCCTTCGAGCTGCTTGCGCGAGCAGGTGCAGGCATAGGCCAGCCCGCTACGCAGCCATTGCTCGACCTGCGCGGCATAGGCTGCGCCGCGCTCGCTCTGGCGTTCCACCGGACCATCCCATTCGAAGCCGTAGCGCTCGAGGGTTTCCAGGATGGCGGCTTGGGCGCCGGGCATCTCGCGCGGTGGGTCGAGGTCTTCCATGCGCACCAACCACTGTCCACCCACGGCGCGCGCATCCAGATAGGACGCGACGGCGGCGACCAGCGAACCGAAGTGCAGGTAGCCGCTGGGCGTGGGGGCGAAGCGTCCGACGTAGCGGGAGGCGGGCATGGAAGCTCTCTGAATGACGACTCTTTATTGAGCGAAAACTTTTTCAGCGGAAACGAAACGGGGCGCCGCAGCGCCCCGTTCGGGATCAACCAGGCTCAGGAGCCCAGCTGCTTTTCCTTGATTTCCGCCAGGGTCTTGCAGTCGATGCACAGGGTGGCGGTGGGGCGGGCTTCCAGACGGCGGATGCCGATCTCGACGCCGCAGGAATCGCACCAGCCGTAATCGTTGTCTTCGATCAACTGCAGGGTCTCGTCGATCTTCTTGATCAGCTTGCGCTCGCGGTCGCGGGCGCGCAGTTCGAGGCTGAACTCTTCTTCCTGGCTGGCGCGGTCGGCCGGGTCCGGGAAGTTCGCCGCTTCGTCCTGCATGTGGTGCACAGTGCGGTCCACTTCTTCCATCAGCTCAACTTTCCATTTGTTGAGGATGGCGGTGAAGTGCGCGCGCATGCGATCACTCATGTACTCCTCGCCCTTGGTTTCCTGGTAGGGCTCGAAGCCACGAATCAGTTGGCTGCTCTGTTGTTTTGCTTTGGTGGGCATGGATAACCGCCTCTCACTCTCGCTAATCCTCTCGCGGATGGTCCCTCTCCGGCACCGCCGGCCCCGCGCTCGCAGCGGGCGAACTTACCAGAACGATAACCGCGATGCTACTCCCGGTTGTCGAGCCTGCAAGTGTCCGCACATGACCTGATCGCCAGGTCGCCGACCCGCCGGTCATCGCCAGTGGGTTTTTCTGCAAACCTGAGCAGAATCGTCGGCGTTTGCCAGACGAAGCCTGCATGTTCCCGGAAACCGCCCATTGCTGGGGCGGTCGCCCAGTATTCATCAGTGGCCTGTTAGAATCCTGACTCTGTCGCAAAGTTCGGAATATTCCATGGCCATCACCTTCAGTGCGCGCAGCCGCGCCATCGAACCCTTCCACGTCATGGCGCTGCTGGCGCGGGCCAATGAGCTACAGGCCGCCGGCCACGACGTTATCCACCTGGAAATCGGCGAGCCGGACTTCACGACCGCCGCGCCCATCGTCGAAGCGGGGCAGAAGGCCCTGGCAAATGGTCACACGCGCTATACCGCCGCACGTGGCCTGCCGGCCCTGCGCGAAGCCATCGCCGGCTTTTACGCCCAGCGCTATGGCCTGTCGATCGACCCGCAGCGCATTCTCGTCACCCCCGGCGGCTCCGGCGCGCTGCTGCTCGCCAGCAGCCTGCTGGTGGACCCGGGCAAGCACTGGCTGCTGGCCGATCCGGGCTACCCGTGCAACCGCCACTTCCTGCGCTTGGTGGAAGGCGCCGCGCAACTGGTGCCGGTGGGGCCGGAGAGCCGTTATCAGCTCACCCCGGAGCTCATCGAACGGCACTGGGATCAGGACAGTGTAGGCGCTTTGGCCGCCTCGCCGGCGAATCCTACGGGCACCCTGTTGCACAAGGACGAACTGGCCGCGCTGTCTTCCACCCTCAAGGCGCGCGGTGGCCATTTGGTGGTGGACGAGATCTACCACGGCCTGACCTACGGTCTGGATGCGCCCAGCGTGCTGGAAGTGGATGACGAGGCCTTCGTCCTCAACAGTTTCTCCAAATATTTCGGCATGACCGGCTGGCGCCTGGGTTGGCTGGTGGCGCCGCCGGAGGCAGTGGGCGAACTGGAGAAGCTGGCACAGAACCTCTACATCAGTGCGCCGAGCATGGCCCAGCACGCCGCGCTGGCCTGTTTCGAGCCGGCGACCCTGGCGATTCTCGAAGAGCGTCGCGAAGAGTTTCGCCGTCGCCGCGACTACCTGCTGCCGGCGCTGCGCGAACTGGGCTTTGGCATTGCCGTGGAGCCGGAGGGTGCCTTCTATCTGTATGCGGATATCAGCGCCTTCGGTGGCGATGCCTTCGCCTTCTGCCAGCACTTTATCGAGACCGAGCACGTGGCCTTCACGCCCGGCATCGACTTCGGGCGCTATCAGGCCTCGCACCACGTGCGCTTCGCCTACACCCAGAGCGTCGAGCGCCTGCAGCAGGCGGTGGAGCGCATTGCCCGTGGCCTGAAGACCTGGCGTCCCTGATGCGCTTCGAGCCGGCGCTGGAAGAAGCGCGCCTGATCAAACGCTACAAGCGCTTCCTGGCGGACATCGAGACCGCCAGCGGCGAATTGCTCACCATCCACTGCCCGAACACCGGCTCGATGCTCAACTGCATGAGCGAGGGCTGCCGTGTCTGGTTCAGCTGTTCCGATGACCCCAAGCGCAAGCTGCCGGGCACCTGGGAACTGGTGGAAACCCCGCAGGGGCGGCTGGCCTGCGTGAACACCGGGCGTGCCAACCGGCTGGTGGAAGAGGCGCTGCTGGCCGGCAGGGTGCCGGAGCTGGCGGGGTTCGACGAGCTGCGCCGCGAGGTCGCCTACGGGCAGGAAAACAGTCGAGCGGACTTCCGCCTGCTGTTCGCCGGCAAGCCGGTGTACGTGGAAGTGAAGAGTGTGACTCTGGGCTTTGACGACACCTCGGTCGCCGCCTTCCCCGATGCCGTTACCCAGCGCGGTGCGAAGCACCTGCGTGAACTGGCTGCGCTGGCGCGCGAGGGCATGCGTGCTGTGCTTCTTTATGCGGTGAATCTGTCGGACATTGAAGCCGTGCGCGCCGCGAAGGAGATCGACCCGGCCTACGCCGCTGCGCTGGCGGAGGCGCGCAACGCCGGGGTGGAGGTGCTGGCGTATGGGGCGCGGATGGATACCAGGGAAATTTGCCTCGACCGGCCGCTGAAGGTCCTTCTGTAGCCGCGTGACCCTTGGTGACTGTGCGGGACTGTTCGCGAGCAAGCTCGCTACGAACAGCCATCGGGCTCATCCGGCGGAACACGGGGTAGGATGGCGTGGAGCGCAGCGATACCCATCGATTGTGCGTGTCGACAGCATGGGTATCGCAAGCTCCACCCATCCTACCAATGCGTCCATTGCCACCCACCTCGCCGGGAACCCGGGCCAGGCGTTTGATCCTCCTGTAGGAGCGAGCTTGCTCGCGAACCCGCCGGATGGGAATTCTACGACTGGGTATCCTCCAACGCTTCCAGCCAGACGCCCTGTTCATCCTCGCGGCAGGGCAGCGCCTCCAACACATCCCCCAGGCACGGCCCCTGGATGCATTCGCCGGTCTCGATCAGAAACAGAGCGCCGTGGTGCCCGCATTGCAGGAGCCGGCCGCTGGCGTCGAGGTAGCGCTCGGCGTCGTAACCCAGCGGAATTTCCCGGTGCGGGCAGCTATTGCGGTAGGCGTACACACGGCCCTGGCGACGCACGGCGAAGAGGTTCAGGCCAGCAGCCTTGAAGCCACGACTCTGACCTTCGGCCAGGTCATGCGGGGCGCAGAGCAGGATCATCCGGGACTTTCCATTCAGGTACGGCATCAAGAGGCGGGCATTATCCGCGCGGGGATGACGATACCGGAAGAGGGTGCACTTCCGTGTGCTGAAGTCGGTGCTGATTGGCGCTGAGCTGGCGCCTTGCCAGCGAAAACGGCGCCGACCTTATGCTTCTCTGACATCTAATGCAAATAATTATCAAATAGATTTCCTGGTTTCCCTGTGGCAAGGTTCGCTCATGCCGCCGCGCCGTGGCAGGCCACCTTTCGAACGAGGAATTCCACGATGACCACCCTGACTGCGCCGGCCTCCGAGCTGTATCGCGCCTGGCAAGCCCTGCGCGCCGAGAAACCGCGCCTGCGCGCCCGCGATGCCGCACACCATCTGGCCGTGAGCGAGGCCGAGCTGACTGCCAGTCGCCTGGGCGTGGACGCTGTGCGCCTGCGCACCGACTGGGCCGAGCTGCTGCCGGCGCTGGGTGAGCTGGGCCAGATCATGGCGCTGACCCGCAACGAGCATTGCGTGCATGAGCGCAAAGGGCCGTACCGCGACGTGACCGTTTCCGCCAATGGCCAGATGGGGCTGGTGGTGTCTCCGGACATTGACCTGCGCCTGTTCCTCGGTGGTTGGGCCAGCGCCTTTGCCATCAGCGAAGAGACCGCCCATGGCACCCAGCGCAGCATCCAGGTGTTCGACCGCCAGGGCACCGCTGTGCACAAGGTGTTCCTCACCGAGCAGAGCGACCTCGCCGCCTGGGACCCGCTGGTGCGCAGCTTCACCGCCGCCGAGCAAAGCTCAGCACTCGATCTGATCCCGCGGGAGCCCAAGGCCACGCCGCTGGCCGATGGTGAAATCGATGTCGCCGCCCTGCGCGAAGGCTGGGCGGCACTGAAGGACACCCACCATTTCTTCGCCCTGCTGAAGAAGCACAAGGTCCAGCGCACCCAGGCATTGCGCTTGGCTGGTCGAGAGTGGGCCGAGCCGCTGGCCACCGCCGAACTCCCGCGTCTGTTGGAGGCGGCCGGGGCCAACCAGTTGCCGATCATGATCTTCGTCGGCAACGCCCACTGCATCCAGATCCACACCGGCACCGTGGGCAACCTCAAGTGGATGGACGACTGGTTCAACGTCCTCGACCCGCTGTTCAACCTGCATCTGAAAACGCCGGGCGTGGTCGAGCTGTGGCGTGTGCGCAAGCCCAGCAGCGACGGCGTGGTCACCAGTTGGGAAGCCTTCGATGCCAATGGCGAGCTGGTGCTGCAGGTGTTCGGTGCGCGCAAGCCGGGCATTCCGGAACTGCAGGGCTGGCGCGAACTCGCCGAATCCTTCCCGACCCTCTGAGGATCGACCCCATGAATACTTCGATGACTGCACGCGCGTTGTTCGCCGGTCTCTGCCTGACAGCCACCAGCGCGCTGGCTGATTCGTTGCCGCAGCGCTGGGTGAGTGCCGGCGGGTCGCTGAGCGAATGGATCGTCGCCCTGGGTGGCGAAAGCAAGCTGGTGGGGGTCGACACCACCAGTCTGCACCCAGCCTCTCTCCACGCGCTGCCGAAGATCGGCTACCAGCGGCAGCTCGCCGCCGAAGGCATCCTCGCGCTGAAACCGGACATCCTACTGGGCAGCGAAGAAATGGGCCCGCCCCCGGTGTTGCAACAATTGCGTGCCGCCGGTGTGCGGATCGAGACGCTCTCGGCCAAGGCTGACGAGAAGACGGTGCACGGCACCATTCAGCGCCTGGGCGAGCTGCTCGGTGCACCGGACAAGGCCGCGCAGGCCGAGGCGGACTTCGATGCGCGTCTCGCCGCACAGGGCGCGTGGGTGAAGAAAGCCCAGTCCGCGCAAGCCGCGCCCGGTGTCGTCCTGCTGGTCGGGCACGCCGGCGGCAACCTGCTGGTGGCCGGACAGGAAACTTCCGGTGACTGGCTGATCCAGCATGCTGGCGGCCGGAACCTGGCGACCCACAGCGGTTACAAGACGCTGTCGACCGAAGCGCTGACCGCACTGAATCCGCAGGTGGTGGTGCTCAGCGACCGCGCCCTGAACGGTGACAAGGCCCGCGCCGCGCTGACCCGGCAGAACCCCGGCCTTGCCGCGATTAGCGCGCTGCGCGACGGCCGCGTGCTGGTGCTCGATCCGACCCTGCTGGTCGGTGGTCTCGGCCCGCGCATTCCGGACGGGCTGGCTAGCCTCTCCCAGGCCTTTTATCCTTCCGCGCAGGCCCTGAACACGGAAAGTCGTCCTTGACCCGGATCGTTACCGCTCGACCGCTGTTCCTGCTCCTCGGTTTCCTCCTGCTGCTGGTGATCTGGCTCTCACTGGCCCTCGGGCCGGTGAGCCTGCCGCTGGGCGATACCCTGCGCGCGCTGGCGCACATGGTCGGGCTGCCGGTGTCCGCCGACGGCCTCGGCCAGGCCGAGCTGATCGTCGGGCAGATCCGCCTGCCGCGCACCTTGCTGGGGATCGCTACCGGCGGCGTGCTGGCGCTGGCCGGGGTGGCAATGCAGGGGCTGTTCCGTAATCCGCTGGCCGACCCCGGCCTGATCGGTGTTTCCAGTGGCGCCGCGCTGGGCGCGGCCATCGCCATCGTCTTCGGGGCGTCCATCGGCGGATTACCCGAGGCTTTCGCTCCTTATCTGCTCTCCGCCTGCGCGTTTGCCGGCGGTTTGCTGGTAACGGCACTGGTCTACCGGCTCGGCCGACACAACGGGCAAACCAATGTGGCGACCATGTTGCTTGCCGGTGTCGCGCTGACAGCGCTGGCCGGGGCGCTGATCGGCCTGTTCACCTATCTTGCCGATGATGCGACGCTGCGTACCCTGACCTTCTGGAACCTCGGCAGCCTCAATGGCGCGAGCTACCCGCGACTGTGGCCGCTGTTGCTGATCACCCTGCTGGTGGCCTGCTGGTTGCCGCGGCGGGTGAATGCGCTGAATGCGTTGTTGCTGGGTGAGTCCGAAGCCCGTCACCTGGGCTTTGACGTCGAGCGGCTGAAAGTTGAATTGATCCTCTGCACCGCGCTGGGCGTTGGCGCGGCTGTGGCTGCCGCCGGGATGATCGGTTTCATCGGCCTGGTGGTGCCGCACTTGCTGCGCCTGCTGGTCGGCCCCGATCACCGCGTGTTGTTGCCGGCCTCGATGTTCGGCGGTGCCATCCTGCTCCTGCTCGCCGACCTGATCGCACGGTTGGCGCTGGCGCCCGCAGAGCTACCGATCGGCATCGTCACCGCACTGATCGGTGCGCCGTTCTTCCTCTATCTGCTGATCCGGGGGCGTTCCTGATGCTGCGCGCAGACAATCTGCTGGTGAAGCGCGGCCCCCAGACCGTTCTGCAGGATGTGAGCGTGACGCTGCAGCCGGGCGAAGTGCTTGGCGTGCTTGGGCCGAATGGCGCGGGTAAGAGCACGCTGCTCGGTGCCATGAATGGTGAGTTGCCGCTGGCTGGCGGATCGGTGAGTCTCGACGGGCGCCCGCTGGAGTCCTGGCAAGGTACCGAGCGCGCACGCCGGCTGGCCGTGCTGCCGCAATCGTCCTCGCTGAATTTCGCTTTTCCCGTCGAGGCCGTCGTCGGTTTCGGCCGGCTGCCCCACGACAGTGGTCGTCAGCGTGACGAGCAGATTATCCGCGAAGCCATGGCCGCCGCCGATGCCTTGCACCTGGCCGGGCGCAGTTACCTGGCGCTCTCCGGTGGTGAACGCCAGCGGGTGCATCTTGCTCGCGTGCTGGCGCAGCTCTGGCCGGGCGGGGCGGAACAGGTCCTGCTGCTGGACGAGCCGACCTCGGCGCTCGACCCACTGCACCAGCACACTACGCTGCAGGCGGTGCGTGAATTCGCTGGACGCGGCGCGGCGGTGCTGGTGATCCTGCACGACCTGAATCTCGCGGCGCGTTACTGTGATCGCCTGCTGCTACTGCATCAGGCGCACACGCACTTGCTAGGCACGCCGCAGGAAGTGCTGCAGGCAGAGCCGTTGCGCACTGTCTTTGGTCTCGATGTGCTGGTGCAGGAGCATCCGGAGCGTGGCCATCCGCTGATCATCGCGCGCTGAAAGGAGTCGCCATGAAGAAGGTTCTGCTGGTTCCGCTGCTGGCCCTGCTCGCCGCCTGCCAGAGTCAGCTGGCCGCGCCGCCGCTGCCGGTCTGGCAGAGCCCGGAAGGGCGCGACAGTGCCGATTTGGGCGTCATCCGCGATCTGCGTAGCGGCGAACAGCTTTCGCCAGCACAACTGCTCGACCGACTGGCTGCCGCACCGCGGGTGATGGTCGGCGAGCAGCACGACAATCCCGATCACCACGCGCTCGAACTCTGGCTGGTGCGCGCGCTGGCCGGGCGCCGCCCGAACGGCAGCGTACTACTGGAAATGCTCAACCCCAATCAGCAGAGCGCCGTGACCGCCGCCCAGTCCGCTGCGGCGAAGGGTGATACGCCGAGCGACCTGATCGGTGCACTACACTGGCAGCCGGGCTGGGACTGGTCGCAATACGGCCCGCTGGCGACCTGGTTGGTGAAGCAGCCGGCGCCGCTGCAGGCGGCCAACCTGGATCGCAGCGAGATCATGGAGATCTATCGGAAAAAGCCCGGACTACAGGGCGCTGCCTCCACGACAGCGCAGGTGCGAGAGGCGTTGCTGGAAGACATCCGCGAGTCTCACTGCGGTTTGCTGCCGGAAAGCCAGTTGCCGGCGATGCTGGCGGTGCAGCAGCAGCGCGACCGGCGTATGGCCGAGCGCTTCAAGGCTGCCCCCGAGCCTGCCGTGCTGATCGCGGGTGGCTTCCATGCGCGGCGCGACCTGGGGGTTCCGCTGCACCTGCAGGACCTCGATGCAGCGCAAGGACTGCAAGTGGTGATGCTGGCGGAAGTCGGCAAGAGCGTGGCGCCGGAGCAGGCCGATTACGTCTGGTACACGCCGGCACAGCCGCCGACCGATTATTGCGCGCAGATGCGCGGCAAGCTGTGAAGGGGCCGAAAGGCCCTTTTTCATTAGCGCTTGAATGACGGTTGCTGCAGAAATCGCGGGCAAAAAAAGACCCGGCAAAGTGCCGGGTCCAAACCGTGATTAGCCTGATGAGGAGATAATCTGAAGAGTCCGACTGCGTGGTCTCTCGAGCTTATCCAACTGGCCTCGCAGCCAGTGGTTGTAATAATAACCATTATCATTTGAGAGTCAACACCTTTTCTGCGACCGATCCGAAGTTTTTTTCGGTGGGCAGGAATGCTCTGCGCAGAGGAAAAAATCGAGGCAAAAAAAGACCCGGCAAAGTGCCGGGTCTAAACCGTGATTAGCCTGATGAGGAGATAATCTGAAGAGTCCGACTGCGTGGTCTCTTGAGGTTATCGATCTGGCCTCGCGACCAGATGAGTCAATAATAATCATTATCATTTGAGAGTCAACCTCTTTCCTTCAGATTTTTTCTCGCCCGCGAAATACCTCCTGCGCAAACGAAAAAGCCCGGCTCGGGGCCGGGCTTTCTCAGGAGGGAGGGGCTCAGTCGGTCTGGCGTTGCAGGCGCAGTTGGGTGACTTCCTTGTTCAGCAGGTCGATGCGCCGCGCCATACCCTCGATGAGGCTGTGGGCGATGCGCGGGTTGCTTTGCATCAGGCTGAGGAACTGGTCCTTCGGGATCACCATCACGGTGCATGGCTCACTGGCGATGACCGAGGCGCTGCGCTTCTCGCGGGTGAACACGGCCATGGCGCCGAAGATTTCATCCTTCTGCACGTCGCCGACCTTCTGTCCGTCGACGAAAGCTTCGGCATGGCCCTCGATGATGATGAATACGTGCTCGGCGTCGTCACCCTGCTGAATCAACTGGGCGCCGGCAGCGAAGTGCTGGAAACCGGTCGCCGGGCGAATCTCCGGTTGCTTGAGGTGCGCGAGGGCATCCGACAGCAGAGCGGTGTGGCCGATCAGGTAGTGCAGGAACTGCTCTTGACGCTGCTCGTGGTTGTGGATGTGGCGGAAGACTTCGCTACGCAGATAAGGGATCAGACACAGCGGCTCTTCACTGACGTAGCGGCAGGGCGGCAGTTCGATGCCCTGACGCAGGCCGACCAGATCGCCTTCCTGCAGGTAGAACAGCGGGCGCTCATCTACCAGAGCGTGGACCAGCCCGTTCTCGATGAGGAACAGGTGCTTGCCGGGCAGTTCGCCTTCCAGGTCGTCGGAGCGTTCCAGGCGAATGGCTTCGCCAGCGGGCTCCAGGCCGGCGAGCAATTGCGCCGGAATGCCCTGCAGGCGATTGATCAGTCGATCGGCGTAAGCAGGTTGTTCACCGAGTAGGTACATGGCCGTAATTCCTTGATATGGCGACGGTCGAGGGCGCACGAAGGGCCCTGAGACCATAAGCGGGCAGGCACCTTGCGTAAACATTTTCCCACAGAGCTTGTGCGCTAGCTCTTGTTACGTGCGGGAAATGTCTCAAGCTCACCAAGGAGGGCGGCCTTGTGTGCCGGCGGCAGGTCGTTCCAGTGCACATCCAGCAGGGCGCCCTCAATCGCATAGAGCAGCACTTTCGACGCGCGGAAGCCGCGGGCGCGCACGGCTCGGTAAGCGCCGACCGCCCCCAGGCGGCGCAGGTCGCTGGCGCTGTGGATACCCACGGCATGCAGCCATTGGGCTGAGGTCTTGCCAAGATTTTTCAGGTGCAGCAGTTCGTCGTTCATCGTCTGTCCTTGCGATGGGCGCGATGGGTGTCAGGTCTTGATAGGGCCGAGAACTGCTCGTAGCGGCCGGACACGCTCAGGGAAGTGTAGCGTTGACTGGGAAAAACGTGGCTTTGTGACATCGCCGTGAATGCGGGCAGGGCTTTGGCGAGGGCTTGCGGGGTGGCGTGGCCACCAGCCGGGATCGCCGCGCGAGGGCGATCCCGGCCGACAGGTGGTGGATCAGAGGCCCGGCAGGCGCTGACGGATGCTGGCGATCAGGGCGTCGAGGCTGGCGGCGTCCGGGGTGTCGACGCGCTTGCTGTGTTGCTGCTCCTCGGTGCTGATGGCGTCACGGCTGGCCAGTTGCGCCTGGATGACTTCCAGGGTCGCGTCGGACGGATCGTTGCCATCGCTCTGGCGCTGGGCCAGCCAGCCGGCGATCACGGCCTCCGGTGCGTGGCAATCGAGGATCAGGAAGGGCACGCCGGTTTCTTCGGCGATTTCCCAGGCCGCAGCACGTTGCTCAAGCTTGAGGAAGGTGGCGTCCAGCACCACCGGGTAGCCGGCGCGGAGGATATCCACAGCCAGTTCGTTCAGACGCTGGTAGGTTGCCGCCGTGGCGTCCGCCTCATAGATGCCGCTCTTGAGCTGACCTTGCTGTGCAGCGTTCTGCTCGCCGAACAGGCGTTTGCGCTCCACGTCCGAGCGCAGGCGTACGGCGCCCAGCGCTTCGACCAGGCGCAGCGCCACCTGGCTCTTGCCGACGGCGGAAACGCCCACGGTCACGGCCAGGAAGCGCGAAGGGATGGCGCTGTAGCTTTCCGCCAGGTTGGCGTAGTTGCGGTACTGGCGCAGGGTCGCGGCCTTCTGCACGGCGTCGGTCTGGTGCGCCAGGCTGAACAGCGCGATCTTGGCGCGAACCAGGGCGCGGTAAGCCTTGTAGAAGTTCAGCAGGGCCAGGGACTGGTAGTCGCCGGTGTATTCCAGATACTGGCTGACGAAACGTCGCGACAGGCATTTCAGGCCGCGGTCTTCCAGGTCCATGGCGAGGAAGGCGTAGTCGGCGGTGACGTCAGTGAAGCGGAACGGCTCGTTGAACTCGATGCAGTCGAACAGCACGACCTTGCCGTCGATGATCGCGGCGTTACCCAGGTGGATGTCACCGTGGCACTCGCGGATGAATCCGTTGGTCTTGCGCTGCTCGAACACGCCGTGCAGGCGCTCGAAGCTGGACTCGGCCCAGGCTTCCAGAGCGTCGAGCTGCAGCAGGTCGGCCTTGTCGGAGAGCATCGGGCGAATCTGCTCGAAGTTCTGCCGCACCGGCGCCATGCAGGCCTCCGGGGTACCCAGCGGGTGTTCGGTGGGGACGACCGGGGTGCGCCGATGGAAGTCGGCGATCTGCTTGGCCAGGCCGTCGATATGCTCGGCGCCCAGTTCTCCGCGGGCCTGCACTTCGCTGAGCAACTGGGTCTGCGGGAATTCGCGGCACTGGATCATGTACTCGATGGCCGGGCCTTCGCCGTTCAGTTGCGGGGCGGACTCGCTGCCGGTGATGGCAATCACGTTGAGGTACAGGCCTTCGGTCAGGCGCTGGTTCAGGCGCAGTTCTTCTTCGCAGAAGTGCTTGCGCTGGGCGAGGTCGGTGAAGTCGAGGAAGCCGAAGTTCACCGGCTTCTTGATCTTGTAGACGTAGGAGCCAGTGAGCAGCACCCAGGAGATGTGGGTTTCGATGAGCCGGAAGCCTTCGACCGGATGAGGGAAGAGGGCGGGGTTCTGCAGGGCTGCGAGTAAGGTCTGGCTCACGTGATGTCCTTTCCGGTCGAATTTCTGAAGGCAGGCATTATGGCGGCTGGGTCGGCGGCTGCAAACTCTGTGGCCGAGCGGCAACCAAATGGCCATGGCGGGGTCATAGCTCGGCGACTGCCGACTTCGCGAGATGCGCGGCAGTTCGCATCAAGCCCGGACGCCCGCGGGAGCGGCGTCTGTCTCCTGTGGACAAAGTACGTATAATGCGCCGCCATGACGCGTCCCCGATCTTCCAAACCCCGTAAAAAAAGCGGCAAATCGTCGCCTGCCATGCGCAAGTGGCTGGGCTGGGCACTCAAGCTCGGTCTGGTCGGTGTGGTGGTGCTGGCCGGTTTTGCCGTGTACCTCGATGCGGTTGTCCAGGAGAAGTTCTCCGGCAAGCGCTGGACTATTCCCGCCAAGGTTTACGCCCGGCCGCTGGAGCTGTTCGTCGGCCTGAAAATGGGCAAGGACGACTTCCTGCGTGAGCTGGACGCGCTCGGCTATCGCCGCGAAGCCTCGGTGGCAGGGCCCGGTGCCGTTGCGGTATCCGGCAATGCCGTCGACCTGAATACCCGTGGCTTCCAGTTTTATGAAGGTGCCGAGCCGGCGCAGCGCATTCGTGTGCGCTTCTCCGGTAACTATGTCGCCGGCCTGAGCCGCGCCAACGGTGGCGACCTTGCCGTTGCGCGCATGGAGCCGCTGCTGATCGGCGGCCTGTACCCGGCGCACAATGAAGATCGCATTCTGATCAAGCTCGACCAGGTGCCGCCGTACCTGATCGATACCCTGGTCGCCGTGGAAGACCGCGACTTCTGGAACCACCATGGCGTCTCGATCAAGTCCATTGCCCGCGCCATGTGGGTCAACGCCAGCGCCGGCCAGTTGCGCCAGGGCGGCAGTACGCTGACCCAGCAGTTGGTGAAGAACTTCTTCCTGACCAACGAACGCAGTCTGTCGCGCAAGCTCACCGAAGCCATGATGGCGGTGCTGCTGGAGCTGCACTACGACAAGCGCGAAATCCTCGAGGGTTACCTCAACGAGGTGTTCCTCGGCCAGGACGGTCAGCGCTCGGTGAACGGCTTCGGCCTGGCCAGCCAGTATTTCTTCAGTCAACCGCTGTCGGAGCTCAAGCTGCCGCAGGTGGCTCTGCTGGTCGGCATGGTGAAAGGGCCTTCCTATTACAACCCGCGCCGCAACCCGGAGCGCGCGCTGGAGCGCCGCAACGTCGTGCTCGATGTGCTCGCCGAGCAGGGCGTGATCACCCCCGAGGAAGCTGCCGCCGCCAAGCAGGCGCCGCTGGGCGTGACCCGCCAGGGCAGCATGGCCAACAGCTCCTATCCGGCTTTCCTCGACCTGGTGAAGCGCCAGCTGCGCGAAGACTACCGCGACGAGGACCTGACCGAAGAAGGCCTGCGGATCTTCACCAGCTTCGACCCCATCCTGCAGATGAAGGCCGAGTCCGCCGTCAGCGAAACCTTCAAGCGTCTTGAGGGCCGCAAGGGCGTTGCCGAAACCGAAACCGCGATGGTCGTGACCAACCCGGAAACCGGTGAGATTCAGGCCTTGATCGGGAGTCGCGATCCACGTTTCGCCGGCTTCAACCGTGCCGTCGATGCGGTGCGACCGATTGGTTCACTGGTCAAGCCGGCGGTCTACCTGACCGCGCTGGAGCGGCCGAGTCAATACACCCTGACCAGCTACATCCAGGACGAACCGTTCCAGGTCAAGGGCAAGGACGGGCAGGTGTGGAAGCCGCAGAACTATGACCACCAGGCGCGCGGCACCATCTTCCTCTACCAGGGGCTGGCCAACTCGCTGAACCTGTCCACCGCCAAGCTCGGCCTGGACCTGGGCGTGCCCAACGTGCTGAAGACCCTGGAACGCCTGGGCGTCTCGCCGAACTGGCCGGCCTACCCGTCGATGTTGCTGGGCGCCGGCGCGCTGAGCCCGATGCAGGTGGCGACCATGTACCAGACCATCGCCAGCGGCGGCTTCAATACCCCGCTGCGCAGCATCCGTAGCGTGCTGGCTGCGGACGGGCAGCCGCTCAAGCGCTACCCGTTCCAGGTCGAGCAGCGCTTCGATCCGGGTTCCATCTACCTGGTGCAGAGTGCGATGCAGCGTGTGATGCGCGAGGGCACTGGTCGCTCGGTCTACAACCAGTTGCCGTCGTCCCTGACCCTGGCCGGCAAGACTGGCACCACCAACGATTCCCGCGACAGCTGGTTCTCTGGCTTCGGTCAGGACCTGCTGGCAGTGGTGTGGATCGGCCGCGACGACAATGGCAAGACGCCGCTCACCGGGGCCACTGGCGCGCTGCAGATCTGGACCAGCTTCATGCGCAAGGCCGACCCCGCTCCGCTGGATATGCCGATGCCGGACAACGTGGTGCAGGCCTGGGTCGATCCACATACCGGGCAGGGCACTGACGCCAACTGCCCCGGTGCAGTGCAGATGCCTTATATTCGAGGAAGCGAACCTGCGCCGGGCGCGGGTTGCGGAAACCAGGCCCCCGCCGGCGAAGTCATGGACTGGGTGCGCGGCTGGCTGAACTGATGCGAGAGGATTGGAAGTGAGAAAAGCTTGGTTTGCAGCGTCGGCGACTCTGGCGCTTCTGTCCGGTTGTGCGTCCCCGCAGCACGGTGCGATTCCCGTGCAGGATTCCGGTACCTCCGTTTCCAACTCGGAACGTGTTGGTCGTGCGGGTGGTAACACTCAGGCGCCGGTCAGGGCCGGTGCCGGCCAGAGCATCCCGCAGGGCGACTCCGGCGTTACCGTGATGGTCCCGCAGGATGCAGGCGCTGCACCGATCCAGACTTTCCCGGCACAGACCGGCGCCGCGCCGATCAGCACTGCTCCGATGACCACGTCCCCGGGTGCCGCCGGCTCGACCTATTCTTCGCAGCAGCCGATCGCCACCAGCGGCGGTATCACCTCCAGCGGTGGTTTCAAGTCGCAGACCTACCAGCAGCCTGCGTACCAGACTCAGCAGGTCGCGCCGTCGAGTCAGGGCAGCACCTACCAGGGGCCGTCCGGGATTCCGTCGAGTAACTCCGGGCTCTCGGCTGACGAGCAGCTGGATGGTCCGGTGCTGGCGCTGCTGACTTCCGCTTCGCAGCAGCAGGGTGCTGGTGATCTGAATGGTGCGTCCGCCAGCCTGGAGCGTGCTCAGCGCATCGCTCCGCGCGAGCCACAAGTGCTTTACAAGCTGGCCCAGGTTCGCCTGGCCCAGGGGGATGCGGCGCAGGCCGAGCAGGTAGCGCTGCGCGGCCTGTCTCTGGCCAATGGACGCCCGACCATGCAGGCCAGCCTGTGGGACCTGATCGCCAAGTGCCGTGACCAGCAGGGCAATGCTGCCGGCGCCGCCGAGGCGCGTCAGAAAGCCAAGGTGACCCTGTAATGGATGCCCGTGTATTGGCTGTTGCCGATCAGTTGCTGCTGATCGAGCGGGAGCTGCGTGCGATCGGCATGTGGGGGAGTGAAAGCCCGTCGACGGACAGGCTTTCCAGCATCGAGCCCTTCTGCGTGGATACGCTGGCGCTGGAGGAGTGGCTGCAGTGGATATTTCTGCCGCGGATGAAGCTGATCATTGAAAACGGCGCGGACCTGCCTAATGCCTCGGGTATCCGTGCTATCGCGGAAATGGCCTATGCCAACGAAGGCGCGCGAGTAACAGCGCTGCTGGATGCGCTCGGCGCCTTCGACCAGTTGATCAGTCCGACGGCCTGAACGGGCGTCAGTTGCAGTTCTCGCGAATGCTTTTCTCGCTGGCCGCGATGCGTTCCTGACGCTCCTCTTCGGTGATTCGGCGCAGGTCACCGTTGCCGTCATCCACTCGGATGCGCGGGTTGTTCTTCAGTTGGGCCACGTCAACACGCAGCTTGTCGCATTGCTTCAGGCGCTCGGCTTCCTGCTGCGCCACTTCCTGGCGCACTTTCTCGTCGGCGGCCTTCTGTTTCTCGTCGTCGCTGGGTGGCAGGGGCTGCACGGCGGCGGCGGGCGGCGGGAAGTTGCTGCTGGCCTTGGGTGGGGCGGCATTGGTGTTGACGGTGGCGGCGCTGGCGCCTTCGGGCGGTTGCGCGCCGAAGTGGGTAATGCCCTGAGCGTCGACCCATTTGTAGACCTGCGCGGCCATCACGGTCGGGGCCAGTGCGAGCAGCAGGCTGCCCATGAAAATCGTCCGTCGCATGCTTTGTCGATCCTTGGGAGGCGGAGTCTGTCGGTAACTATAACCAAATCGTGCGCTTATTCACTCTGAGAAAGTTCACATCCCTGCTTCATTCAAAGCCATATATGGCTTGACTTGGCCGCTTCGTTTCAGAAGAATCCAAGGTTCGCTGCAGTGGGCCGGCCGCAAGCTGGTTTTACTCGGCAGACAAGAGGTGCTACCCGCGCCGTAAAGTTTCACCCTGTTTCGCGTTACCTCGCGCTGGGTGGAGGCTCTCCGTAACACAAACAGGAGTGTCTCCAGGTTCTGCTCAATCGGCAGTCGACGTAGCCGGCGATTACATTCGCCCATGTCTGCCGGGCAGCCATCCAAGTCGGTCCCCCACGTTGGGGGTTTCCGTATATAGCGTTCTAGAGGTGACAACGTGGAACTTTTATCCGGCGCTGAAATGGTCGTCCGCTCCCTGCGTGACGAAGGCGTTAAGTACATCTACGGGTACCCGGGCGGTGCCCTCCTGCATATCTACGACGCTCTGTTCAAAGAGAGCGAAGTCACCCATATCCTGGTTCGCCACGAGCAGGCCGCCACCCACATGGCCGATGGCTATGCGCGTGCCACCGGCAAGCCGGGTGTGGTGCTGGTGACCTCGGGTCCCGGCGCGACCAACGCCGTTACCGGCATCGCCACTGCCTACATGGACTCCATCCCGATGGTGGTGATCTCCGGCCAGGTGGCGAGCAACATGGTCGGCACCGACGCGTTCCAGGAAACCGACATGGTCGGTATTTCCCGCCCGATCGTGAAGCACAGCTTCATCATCAAGCACCCGTCGGAAATCCCTGAGGTCATCAAGAAGGCCTTCTATATTGCCCAGTCCGGCCGTCCCGGTCCGGTGGTGATCGATATTCCGAAGGATATGGGCGATCCGACCCAGAAGTTCGAATACAACTACCCGAAAAAAGTGAAGCTGCGCTCCTACAGCCCAGCGGTTCGCGGCCACTCCGGCCAGATCCGCAAGGCTGCCGAGATGCTGCTGGCCGCCAAGCGCCCGATCATCTACGCCGGTGGTGGTGTGATCATGGGTAATGCCGCTGAGCCGCTGACCGAAGTGGCGCGCATGCTCAACTTGCCAGTCACCAATACCCTGATGGGTCTGGGCGGCTATCCGGGCACCGATCGCCAGTTCGTCGGCATGCTCGGCATGCACGGCAGCTACACCGCGAACCTCGCGATGCACCACGCTGACGTGATCTTCGCTGTCGGCGCGCGCTTCGACGACCGCGTGATCAATGGCGAAACCGCCGCCAAGTTCTGCCCGAACGCCAAGTTCATCCACGTCGACATCGATCCGGCCTCGATCTCCAAG
Organism: Pseudomonas sp.; assembly: GCF_002796985.1. Lineage (GTDB taxonomy): Bacteria > Pseudomonadota > Gammaproteobacteria > Pseudomonadales > Pseudomonadaceae > Pseudomonas. The sequence goes on from NZ_PEKX01000008.1 coordinate 358,077, forward strand.
ACCGTGAAAGCCGACATCCCGATCGTTGGCCCGGTGGACAGCGTCCTGACCGAAATGGTCGCGATCCTCAAGGAAATCGGTGAGACCCCGAATCAGGAAGCCCAGGCTGCCTGGTGGAAGCAGATCGAGGAATGGCGCGGTTCGCGTGGCCTGTTCCCGTACAGCATGGGCGACGGCAGCATCATCAAGCCGCAGACCGTGATCGAGACCCTCTGCGAAGTTACCCACGGTGATGCCTTCGTCGCTTCCGATGTGGGTCAGCACCAGATGTTCGCCGCGCAGTACTACCGCTTCAACAAACCCAATCGCTGGATCAACTCCGGCGGCCTGGGCACCATGGGCTTCGGTTTCCCGGCCGCCATGGGTGTGAAGCTGAACTTCCCCGAAGCCGACGTCGCCTGCGTGACCGGTGAAGGCAGCATCCAGATGAACATCCAGGAGCTGTCCACCTGCCTGCAGTACGACCTGCCGGTGAAGATCGTCAACCTGAACAACGGTGCGCTGGGCATGGTCCGCCAATGGCAGGACATGCAGTACAACAGCCGCTATTCGCACTCCTACATGGAATCGCTGCCGGACTTCGTCAAGTTGGCTGAAGCGTACGGCCACGTCGGCATGCGCATCACCGACCTGAAAGATCTGAAACCGATGATGGAAGAAGCCTTCGCGATGAAGAATCGCCTGGTCTTCCTCGACATCCAGGTCGATACCAGCGAGCACGTCTACCCGATGCAGATCCGCGGTGGTGCGATGCGCGACATGTGGCTGAGCAAGACGGAGCGTACCTGATCATGCGACACATCATTTCCCTGCTGCTGGAAAACGAACCCGGTGCGCTCTCCCGAGTGGTTGGCCTGTTCTCCCAGCGCAACTACAACATCGAAAGCCTGACCGTCGCTCCGACCGAGGATCCGACACTGTCGCGCCTGACCCTGACCACCGCCGGTCAGGATGAGGTCATCGAGCAGATCACCAAGAACCTCAACAAGCTCATCGAGGTGGTAAAACTGGTGAATCTCTCGGAGAGCGCGCACATCGAGCGCGAACTGATGCTGGTGAAAGTGAAGGCCACCGGTGCTCAGCGCGCCGAGGTCAAGCGCACCACCGACATCTTCCGCGGACAGATCGTCGACGTCACCAGCAGCGTCTACACCGTGCAGCTGGCGGGTACCAGTGACAAGCTGGACAGCTTCATCCAGGCCGTCGGCACCGCGTCGATCCTCGAAGTTGTCCGCAGCGGCGTCACCGGCATTGCCCGTGGCGACAAGACTCTCAGCATCTGATTTGACTCTCAGCATCCGATTTGAATAAGGCCCACGAGGCCAACTGACAGGGGATTACCCAAATGCGCGTTTTCTACGATAAAGACTGTGACCTCTCCATCGTTCAGGGCAAGAAAGTTGCCATCATCGGTTACGGTTCCCAGGGCCATGCCCACGCCTGCAACCTGAAAGACTCCGGCGTCGACGTCACTGTCGGCCTGCGTGCGGGTTCTTCCTCCGTTGCCAAGGCTCAGAACCACGGCCTGAAAGTCGCCGAAGTGGCTGAAGCCGTTGCCGCTGCCGACCTGGTCATGATCCTGACCCCGGACGAATTCCAGGGCCGCCTGTACAAGGACGAGATCGAGCCGAACCTGAAGAAGGGCGCTACCCTGGCCTTCGCTCACGGCTTCGCCATCCACTACAACCAGGTCGTCCCGCGTGCTGATCTCGACGTGATCATGATCGCGCCGAAGGCCCCGGGTCACACCGTGCGCTCCGAGTTCGTCAAGGGCGGCGGCATTCCTGACCTGATCGCCATCTACCAGGATGCCTCGGGCAATGCCAAGAACGTCGCTCTGTCCTACGCCTGCGGCGTAGGCGGCGGCCGTACCGGCATCATCGAAACCACCTTCAAGGACGAGACTGAAACCGACCTGTTCGGTGAGCAGGCTGTTCTGTGCGGCGGTTGCGTTGAGCTGGTGAAAGCTGGTTTCGAAACCCTGGTTGAAGCCGGTTACGCTCCGGAAATGGCCTACTTCGAGTGCCTGCACGAACTGAAGCTGATCGTTGACCTCATGTACGAAGGCGGCATCGCCAACATGAACTACTCGATCTCGAACAACGCCGAATACGGCGAGTACGTGACCGGCCCGGAAGTGATCAACGCCGAATCCCGTCAGGCCATGCGCAACGCTCTGAAGCGCATCCAGGACGGCGAATACGCCAAGATGTTCATCTCCGAAGGCGCTACCAACTACCCGTCGATGACCGCCAAGCGCCGCAACAACGCCGCTCACGGCATCGAAGTCATCGGCGAGCAACTGCGCTCCATGATGCCGTGGATCGCTGCCAACAAGATCGTCGACAAGGCCAAGAACTAAGGCCCTATCGACAAACGAAGAAACGCGGCGCTTGCCGCGTTTTTTCGTTCTGGGGTGGTGATCTGGTATAAAGCGGGGTGCCGGGCTAGTCCGCGCAGTAGCGTGCCCCGGCAAATCTCAGCCTCAACGAGTCTCAAGGAATCATCCATGAGTGAAGGTCACGAGGAGCCCAACAAGGCTTCCGACACCGAAGAAAGTCTGCTGCCCATCGATGAACACATCGAAGAGGGCCATGACGCCGAAGGTCGCAAGGTTCGTCATCGCGGCATCTATCTGCTGCCCAACCTGTTCACCACTGCGGCACTGTTCACCGGTCTGTACGCCATCATCAATGCCATGAACGGCGATTTTTCCAACGCCGCCATCGCCATTTTCGTCGCCATGGTCCTCGACGGCCTCGACGGTCGTGTGGCCCGCCTGACCAATACCCAAAGTGCCTTCGGCGCCGAGTACGACTCGCTGTCCGACATGGTCGCCTTTGGTGTCGCTCCGGCGCTGGTTGCCTTCGAGTGGGCGCTGAGCAGCCTGGGCAAGGTCGGCTGGATGGTCGCCTTCATCTATGTGGCGGGTGCCGCGCTGCGTCTGGCGCGCTTCAATACCCAGGTGGGCAAGGCCGACAAGCGCTACTTCATCGGTCTGGCCAGCCCGGCTGCCGCAGCCCTGGTTGCCGGTACGGTGTGGGCGTTTGCTGACTTCGACGTGCAGGGTGCCAAGGTTTCCCTGCTGGTTGCCCTGATGGTCGCTGCCGCCGGCATGCTGATGGTCAGCAACATCAAGTACTACAGCTTCAAGGACCTCGACCTGCGTGGCCGTGTGCCGTTCATGGCGATCTTGGTGGTGGTGCTGGCATTCGCGGTGGTCTTCACCGACCCGCCGCGCATCCTGCTCCTGCTGTTCCTTGCTTACGCCACCTCCGGCCCGGTGCAATACTTGCTGCAATTGCGCCGTCGCAAGCAGCCGCCTGCCGTGTAATTTCCAGCGGGCTCCGCAGTCTACTGGCGCATACAGCCAGCCGTTGCGGAGCCCGTCATGCTGATCAAGTCGTCCCGCCTTTCCGATTGCCACGAATCGGAAGTCACTCCTGAATTTCTCTATCTTTCCCGTCGCCACTTTCTCGGTGGTGCGATGGCGGCTGCCGCTCTGTCCGGATTGCCGCGCCTGAGTTTTGCCGAAGGCGGTCGTTATGCGGACGTAACCGAAGCGGCAACTCCTTCCTGGCTGACGGAAAAGCTCTCGGCTACCCGTTGGGATGTCGTGACGGTGAAAGATGAAGCCATCACACCGTTCAAGGACGCGACCACCTACAACAACTTTTACGAGTTCGGCCCGGACAAGGGTGATCCCGCTGCCAATGCTGGCGCCCTGAAGACCGAGCCGTGGTCAGTGGTGATCGATGGAGAGGTGGCCAGGCCCGGCCAGTATGGGCTCGAGGACTTCATCAAGCCTTATCGGCTGGAGGAGCGCATCTACCGGCTGCGCTGTGTTGAAGCCTGGTCGATGGTCATCCCCTGGATCGGCTTCCCGATTTCCGAACTGATCAAGCGAGTGGAGCCGACCAGCAAGGCGAAGTACGTGCGCTTCGAAACCCTGGTGGATCGCAAGGACATGCCGGGTGTGCAGTCCAACTTCGCCCTGATCGACTGGCCCTATGTGGAAGGGCTGCGTATGGACGAGGCAATGCATCCGTTGGCGATATTGGCAGTCGGCATGTATGGCCGGGTGCTGGCGAGCCAGAACGGAGCGCCGCTTCGCCTGGTGGTGCCTTGGAAGTATGGCTTCAAGGGCGCCAAGTCCATTGTGCGGATCAGTTTCGTGGAAGAGCAGCCGAAGACCACCTGGCAAAGCCTGGCGGCTGACGAGTACGGCTTTTACGCCAACGTCAACCCGACTGTGGACCATCCTCGCTGGAGCCAGGCGCGCGAGCGCCGTTTGCCCAGTGGATTATTCAGCCCCAATGTTCGTCCTACGCTCATGTTCAATGGCTATGCCGATGAAGTCGCTTCGCTCTATGCAGGCATGGACCTGAGGAAGGATTACTGATGCGCTATCCGTTCTGGCGGGCTGGGGTGTTTCTGGCCGCGCTGCTGCCGCCGCTTTATTGGCTGTACCAGGCGTGGATCTTCGACCTCGGTCCGGATCCGGGCAAGGCATTGGTCGACCGGCTGGGGCAGGGCGGTCTGATCCTGTTGCTCATAACCCTGGCCATGACTCCCCTGCAGAAGCTCACCCGCTGGGGAGGCTGGGTGCAGGTCAGGCGGCAACTGGGCCTGTGGTGCTTCACTTATATAGTGCTGCACCTGAGCGCCTATGCCGTCTTCATCCTGGGGCTGGACTGGGCGCAACTGGGTGTCGAACTGCGCAAGCGTCCCTACATCATCGTCGGGTTCGTTGCCTTTCTCGGCCTGCTCTCCCTGGCGCTCACCTCCAACCGCTACAGCATGCGAAAACTGGGGACGGGCTGGAAGAAGCTGCATCGCCTGATATATGTCATCCTCGGTCTGGGATTGCTGCATATGCTGTGGGTCGTACGGTCCGACCTGGAGCGCTGGGCGATCTATGCAGCCATTGGCATGATCCTGATGCTGTTGCGGGCGCCGCCTGTGGCTCGGCGTTTACCGTTATTGCGGGGCCGTCTGGCAGCTAACTGAAGAAAGTTTAAATTAGTCGTTGACGGCCGATTTAAACTCCCTATAATGCGCACCACTCCCAGCGACGAAGCGCTGAAAGAACTTGAAAATCAAGCACTTACAGAGATTCGAGGTTGAGAGTGGTGATCAGGCAGGTGATTCACTTGTCGCTCTTCATTAGCTGCTCCGGCAGCGAGCTGAAAAGAAGGTCGCCGAGGTGCTTGACAGTGGGCTTGATCGCTGTAGAATGCGCCTCCCGCTGATGAGAAGGTTCGCCTTCGCTGAAGCCCAAGCGA
>NZ_PEKX01000009.1 GCF_002796985.1 Pseudomonas sp.
GCACCTCCTAATGGGTCGTATTATGAGGCACGGAGGTGTCTACGAAACTAGGGTCGATTCAATGGGGTGGAGCCATTCAACCTCTGCTAGCCAGTAGAACTCATCATCCCAATACGCCTCATCGGCTGGTGCGACCGGCCCGAAGTCCTGAATAACCCTCACCACGTACGGATTGCCCTTGGCCGATTGCTCGGATAGGAAGCAGTGGCCACGTCCGTCAGTGGTCAGTCGATAGAGTTGGCCATTACGCTGAAAGAGCATGGCTGAGGAGCCGTGAGCAAAGTACTCGGCGGAACAAAGCGGTTCCTGTGACAGGACATGCTCAAAATAAGGCCCGCTGAAGAGGCTGCTCATAGTGTCGCTCTCTGATAGTCAGTAACGGATTGACTCGCGTCAGACACCGTTTAGCCGTTCAAGTCGTTCGTTAGTGTCGAGTAGTGCGTTTCTCAGGAGGTCTTCTCGATTCTTGAGAGGCTGTACCCGGCAGTGATGGGGACGCTCACAGTTGATGCCGGCAGGCGAGCAGTTACCACAAACCAAGCTGCGTGCATCCTGGGTTTGCTCCTCAGCCATAGTGAGTAGTCTTCGTGCTGCCCATAGCTTGATAGTCAGTAGTGACCGCATTGGTAGAGTCAGAAGCTTTTGCATCAATGCCATCCTTGAGCGGCGATGTTGGACACCTTGGAACACAGTTGCGTCCGTGCTGCGTCCAGTACCCCGGCATTGGTTTTTGCAGATAGCTGCTCACGTGATTTGTTGCCCAAGAAGTAGCTGATGCGTTCAGCATTAGCGCCTGAAGGGTGAGGTAGACCTGCGAGAATCTGCTCAGGTTTGATTAGGTCTTTGCGTTGCAGGTACTCAAGGGCTTCGGCCACTTTGGGCCCAAGGGGAACGTAGAGGCAGTTATTCCCCAGCGCTTCTACCTCCTCTGCAAGATGCGTCTCGACCTGTTGTCGCATCGAGCTGTGGTTGAGCATTGAGGGGCTGCCACTGTAGTTCGCGCCATTGATGAAAACCGGATAGCGCAGTGCGGACGTGTAATGCACCAGGTGTGTGTGCGTATCGAATAACCGGGCACAGCTATCGATATCGAGCAATTTCGCGATGCCAATGTAATCGAGCATGGCAATCAGGTTGTTGCGCATTGGCCCAGAAAAGCTCGCGGTTTCCTTGGCTTTCCTTCGGGCTTCTTCAACGGAAGTACCTGCCCGCAGTTGTTTGCGTGCTTCGCTGAGTGCATTCACGGCCTGCTGGTGGCCAGGCGTGATGCCGCAGATAGTGATTCGGGCTTTAGTGTTGATGTAGTCGAAGGGAGCATAGAACGTCTGAACATTGCCTTCGGATGACAGCAAAAGCTCCTGGGGCAGTTCGGAACCGCTCAGGCTGATGGTCGAGTCGAGGAGGATCGGGCTGAATTGTTCAAAGTGGCTCATGGTTCATTCCTTGAGTTAGCGCGTGCGACGGTGAATACGGCGGGCAGCCGGGTTGCTGGGTGTGCCACGTCGAATGCGCTTGTGTGTTTTTTGCGGCTTTAGCCGTTCATCCCGGTAACCCACGGTGATGACCTTGCTCTCTGTCAGCACCGCGTAGATGTTTCGGCTACGCAAGGCCAACTCCAGGCTCTTGGGGTCAACATCTTTGAGTAATTGCGAGAAGCCATCGCGGTCAAAAAAGCACAGGCAAACTCCTCGGTTATGGCTTTCTTGCCCGTAGCACAGCAGCCACTCCAGTTGCATGGGACTGATGTGGCGTTCTTGGCAACGCTGTTCGGCATGTTGAGTCATGAGCATCCCTCACCTCATACCAGCACTGTAGGTTTGAAGTTACGGCGTCCTTTCAGCCAGCGCAGCGCTTCATGGGAGTCGACCACGGTGCGCGTCCCTTCTTTTCGAGTGTGAAGACGATCCGGTGCGGTGGGTTGTGTGGCATTCCGCACGGCCTTTTCCGTCATCTGTGCAAGGAAGGCGACTTCGTTCAGGGTGAGATATCCGCACTCGGAATCTTTGAGCACAGTAGGTAAGGCTTCAGTCGCGACATCACCAAGTGTGTCGCTGTCGAGGCGTGCACGAATTGCTCCCAGCTTGAATAGGTGCTCAAGGCTTGGTGCCAAGGAGTTCGCGCTGTGGAACTCGTCGTCCCATCGGGCTTGGTTAATGAAGGATGCAAAGTCCAACCAGTTGTCATCTTGGGGGCCGACACCGGTTGTCTTGAGTTGGCCTTCAACTGCGTAGTCGTAGCAGCCCTCAGCAATGGCATTGAAATGGGAGGCCCCACCCAGAACCTTATCTAGAGCTTCCGGATCGCACCGGTACTTCTCTGATTCAGCATTGAGATGACCCAAGTAGGCGTCGTTAACCTCATTGGCTAGCTGGTCGCGGCGGATCTTGGTCTGTGGCTTTGCCTGGTTGCAAAACAGATCTTCGAGTCTCATATGTTCCACTCCATTTGGAATGTGGACAGGTTGTCTGAGCCTGATTCCATTGTCAATGGAATATTCCATTTTGGTTGGAATTTATTTGCTGGGGTGGAGCGGAGCCCCGGACGTCCATCGAAAGTAGTTCGGTGACTTGCCAATCCGTATCGCGCCACTTGCTGCCAGACCCATTCCGGGAGGGCGGAGTTATTCCTGCTGCCAAGTAGGGTGTGACGGTGGTGGAGGCTAGAAGCCTGGGGGCCTAAGGGCACTCGATGCCTGTGACCGGGTCATGCTTACCGTGGCCGTGGAGGAACGGCTTGTGGTGCATTTGTGCCGTCCTACGGGCAGGTGAGATTTGTAATTTCTCGGCTTCTAGCTGGGGTGGGCGTGGTGTAAAGTGGGCGGATTGACAACCTGTCAATTGAGCGGAGATGCCGACAAGATACCCTGATATCGTGCCGCCTCCCGAGAGGTTATGACTGGCTAGAAGCCCCGTCGTTACTGGCTTTGGAAAGTAACATTGTCCGACGGTAGGTTTTGGCCCATTTACTTTGGCCGACAGGGTTCATTAAGTCTGTCCGAAGTCGCCTCCAGCCCTGTGTTTTCGCCCCTTTGAGGACGGCTATCTTTGTCTCCCTCCACGGGAAAGCCACAGGCAAAAAGAAAGGGCCCTTCGGGGCCCTTTTCTTTTATCTGCCGGAAAGCAAAGTATCAGGAAGCTTCAGCTACCGTCTGAGGGGTAGCGTCCACCGGCAGCTCGCCCATGTCACGGAGAGTCTGTGCAACCCAGTTTTCGGCGCGCTGATTGAGCTCAGTGATGGCGCGTGCGCCCTCCCCTTCGGCGTACATCGCCGGGCCGATCACCACCTGGATGGTACCGGGGTATTTCGCCCAGCCGTTCTTCGGCCAGCAGTGGCCTGCGTTGTGGGCGATCGGCAGTACCGGCAGGTTGGCGTTGACCGCCAGGGAAGCGCCGCCGCGGGAGAACTTGCCGATCTGGCCGGTAGGAACGCGGGTGCCTTCCGGGAAGATCAGGACCCAGGCGCCCTTCTTGAGGCACTCATCGCCCTGCTTGGCGATCTGCTTGAGGGCTACTTTGGGCTGCTCGCGGTTGATGGCGATGGGCTTGAGCAGCGCCATGGCCCAGCCGAAAAAGGGCACGAACAGCAGCTCGCGTTTGAGGACCAGCGCCAGCGGCTCGAAGTAGCCGGTGAGGAAGAAGGTCTCCCAGGTACTCTGGTGCTTGGCGAGGATCACGCAGGGCTGCTCGGGGATGTTCTCCACGCCCTTGAGTTCGTAGCGCACGCCGACCATCCAGCTGGCGAGCCAGACGGCGAATTTGCACCAGGCCTGTGCAATGAAGCGGTAGCGCGCGCGGTACGGCAGGAAGGGCGCAATGAGCAGGCTGAGGGTGCCCCAGGCGAAGGCGCTGAACGACAGCAGCAGGTAGAAGAGTACGGTTCTGATGGCCTGCACTATCGACATGGGGGATGGGTCCTCAGGAAAGAAGTTGGTCGGCTACTGCCGCCAGATCGTCGAATACCAACGTGCCTTCGGGCAACGGCTTGGTCAGGGTTCGTTCGCCTTTGCCGGTCTTTACCAACACTGGCTGACAATCGACGGCCAGCGCGGCGTCCAGGTCACCCCGGCTGTCACCCACGAACCAGGTGCCGCGTAGTTCAGCGCCGTAGTGCTGGGCAATCTGCAGCAGCATACCGGGTTTCGGCTTGCGGCAGTCGCAGCCCTCGTCGGGGCCATGCGGGCAGTAGACGACCACACCGAGTTCACCGCCCTGCTCTGCCACCCGTTCGCGCAGGCGCTGGTGCATGCTTTCCAGGGTGGCCAGGTCGTAGTAGCCGCGGGCGATGCCCGACTGGTTGGTAGCCACGGCAACGGTCCAGCCGGCTTTGCTCAGGCGGGCGATGGCGGTGATCGCGCTGGGGATCGGGATCCACTCGTCGAGGGATTTGATATAGGCGTCGGAGTCCTGGTTGATGACACCGTCGCGGTCGAGGATCAGTAGCTTCATGCTTGGTTAAGTCACGCGCTTCGATAAGTCGGAAATGAAAAAGCCGGGAGTTCGTCACGGCGAACCGTTGCGAACTCCCGGCTTTCAGGCGGGCATCAACCCAGCAGCGAGATGTCGGCGACGCCGAGGAACAACCCGCGCAGCTTCGCCAGCAGCGCGTAGCGGTTGGCCTTCACGGCGTTGTCGTCCGCGTTGACCAGGACTTCCTCGAAGAACGCATCCACCGGCGCACGCAGGGCCGCCAGACGGGCCAGCGCAGTGCGATAGTCGCGAGCCGCGGCCAACGGAGCCACTTCGCCTTCGGCAGCTGCCACGGCGCTGCCAAGGGCCTTCTCGGCGGCCTCGCTGAACAGGCCGGCATCGACGGTTGCAGGGACTTCGCCTTCGGCCTTGGCCAGGATGTTCGACACGCGCTTGTTGGCGGCGGCCAGTGCCTCGGCTTCGGCCAACTGACGGAAGGCCTGCACGGCCTGCACGCGCTGGTCGAAGTCCAGCGGAGCGGTTGGCTTGAGCGCACGCACGGCCTGGTACACGGCCACGTTGACGCCCTCATCCTCGTAACGGGCACGCAGACGGTCGAAGACGAAGTCCTGCACCTGTTCGGACAGGCCCTCGGCCTTCACCTTGTCGCCGTACTGGGCTACGGCCACACCAATGGCGTCGACCAGGTCCAGGTCCAGCTGCTTCTCGATCAGGATGCGCAGCACGCCGAGGGCCGCACGACGCAGGGCGTACGGGTCCTTGCTGCCGGTGGGCAGCATGCCGATGCCGAAGATGCCGACCAGGGTGTCGAGCTTGTCGGCAACAGCCACTGCGGCACCGGTCAGGGTGCCCGGCAGTTCGGCGCCGGCGCCGCGCGGCATGTACTGCTCGTTCAGCGCCAGGGCGACGTCCTTGGCCTCACCACCGGCGGTGGCGTAGTAGTAACCGGCGATGCCCTGCATCTCCGGAAACTCGCCGACCATCTCGGTGGCCAGGTCGCACTTGGAGAGGAGGCCGGCACGGGCGGCATTGCTGGCGTCACCGCCGATGCGCTCGGCGATGTAGGCAGCCAGCTTGGAAACACGCTCGGCCTTGTCGTAGACGGTGCCGAGCTGGGCCTGGAACACCACGTTTTTCAGGCGGGCGTTGAAGGCTTCCAGCGGCTGCTTCTGGTCCTGCTTGAAGAAGAACTCGGCGTCGGTCAGGCGCGGGCGCACGACCTTTTCGTTGCCCGAAACGATCTGCTCGGGCGCCTTGCTTTCGACGTTGGCCACGGTGATGAAACGCGGCAGCAACTTGCCGTTGGCATCCAGCAGGCAGAAGTACTTCTGGTTGTCCTGCATGGTGGTGATCAGGGCTTCCTGCGGCACGGCAAGGAAGCGCTCCTCGAAGGAGCACACCAGCGGCACCGGCCACTCGACCAGCGCGGTCACTTCATCCAGCAGGTCGGCCGGGACGATGGCGCTGCCCTTCTGCTCGGCGGCAAGTTCCGCCACGCGCTTGGAGATGATCTCGCGGCGCTCGGCGAAGTCGGCCAGCACATGGGCGCTGCGCAGGTCTTCCAGGTAGTTGGCCGGTGCGGAGATGCGCACGTTGGCCGGGTTGTGGAAGCGGTGACCACGGGATTCGCGACCGGCCTTCTTGGTGAGGATCTCGCAGTCGACGACGTCGTCGCCGAACAGCATCACCAGCCACTGGGTCGGACGCACGAACTCTTCACGGCGGGCCGCCCAGCGCATGCGCTTGGGAATCGGCAGCTCGTTCAGCGAGGCTTCGACGATGCCCGGCAGCAGGCCCACGGCCGGCTGGCCGGCGATGCTCTGGCTGAACTTGAGCTTCGGGCCGCTCTTGTCGATCTGTTCCAGGTCCACGCCGCACTTCTTGGCGAAGCCCAGGGCGGCCTGGGTCGGATTGCCGCTGGCGTCGAAGGCTGCCTGCAGCGGCGGACCGTCGAGGTTCACGGTGCGGTCGGGCTGCTGCACGGCGAGCTGGTCGATCTGCACGGCCAGGCGGCGCGGCGCGGCGTAGCAGCGCGCGGCGGCGTAGGTCAGGCCAGCGGCCTTGAGGCCCTTCTCGATGCCGGCCAGGAAGGCTTCACCGAGGCTTTTCAGCGCCTTGGGGGGCAGCTCTTCGGTGCCCAGTTCGACGAGGAAATCCTTCGCGCTCATTATTCGGCCTCCTTCAGCTTGGCCAGTACTTCGTCACGCAGTGCGGGGGGGGCCATCGGGAAGCCGAGGCGGGCGCGGGCCTGCAGGTAGCTTTGCGCCACGGCGCGGGCCAGGGTGCGCACGCGCAGGATGTAGCGTTGACGCTCGGTCACCGAGATGGCGCGGCGGGCGTCCAGCAGGTTGAAGGTGTGCGAGGCCTTGAGGACCATCTCGTAGGTCGGCAGCGGCAGCTGCAGCTCGATCAGGCGGTTGGCTTCGCTTTCGTAGAAGTCGAACAGCTCGAACAGCTTCTCGACGTTGGCGTGTTCGAAGTTGTAGGTCGACTGCTCCACCTCGTTCTGGTGGAACACGTCGCCGTAGGTGACCTTGCCGAACGGGCCGTCGGCCCAGACCAGGTCGTACACCGAGTCGACGCCCTGGATGTACATGGCCAGGCGTTCCAGGCCGTAGGTGATCTCACCGGTGACCGGGTAGCACTCGATGCCGCCAACCTGCTGGAAGTAGGTGAACTGGGTGACTTCCATGCCGTTCAGCCAGATTTCCCAGCCCAGGCCCCAGGCGCCGAGGGTCGGCGATTCCCAGTTGTCCTCGACGAAACGGATGTCGTGTACCAGCGGGTCGATGCCGATGGCCTGCAGCGAGCCCAGGTACAGCTCCTGGAAGTTTTCCGGGTTGGGCTTGAGGACCACCTGGAACTGGTAGTAGTGCTGCAGGCGGTTGGGGTTCTCGCCGTAGCGGCCGTCGGTTGGGCGGCGGCTGGGTTGCACGTACGCCGCGTTCCAGGTTTCCGGGCCCACGGCGCGGAGGAAGGTGGCGGTGTGGAAGGTGCCTGCGCCTACTTCCATGTCGTAGGGCTGCAGCACCACACAGCCCTGATCGGCCCAGTATTTTTGCAGGGCGAGGATCAGGTCCTGGAAGGTGGGCACGGCGGGCGTAGTCTGGCTCACGAATTTCACCTGTGCTGGATATGCGACTAAAACCCGGCAGTATACCGCAAGACGCTTGCAGCTTGGGCTTCACAGCGTTTTTTGAGCGACCGTTTGCACCCTGTTGCAGGCGTGAAAACAGGATGCACGACTGTATTTTTGTACAGCCTTCTGCCTATAGTCAGAACTTCCCCGCTTCGAAGGCCGACTGCCATGCCCCGCTGCTTCTGGTGTAACGACGACCCGCTGTACATCGCCTACCACGATGCCGAGTGGGGCGTGCCCCAGCGCGATGGCCGCGCGCTGTTCGAGATGATCATCCTCGAAGGTGCCCAGGCCGGACTGTCGTGGATCACCGTGCTGAAGAAGCGCGAGCGCTACCGTGAGGTGCTGTTCGGCTTCGACCCCGAACGCCTGGCGCGCATGACCGACGAGGAGATCGAGGAGCGCATGCAGGACCCGGGGATCATCCGCAACTTCGCCAAGCTCAAGGCGGCGCGGCAGAACGCCCAGGCCTGGCTGAAGCTGGAGGACCCGGTGGCGTTCCTCTGGTCCTTCGTCGGCGGTCAGCCCAAGGTCAACCACTTCCGCGGCCGCGGCGACGTGCCGGCGGTGACGCTCGAGGCCGAGGCCATGAGCAAGGCCCTGCGCAAGGCCGGTTTCAACTTCGTCGGCCCGACCATCTGCTACGCCTTCATGCAGGCCACCGGCATGGTGATGGACCACACCGTCGACTGCGACCGCTACGCCCAGCTGACCCGCACCTAAGGCAACCGGCTGGCCACCGTGACCGCCTGCCATGGCCCGGTGGAGCGGCCGGAAAGCGCCGACCAGTACCAGGCCGAGGTATCGGAGAAGGACTGGCCGGAGGCGTCCTCTATGTAGTCGCAGACGTGCAGCCGCGTGCCCTCTCGTGTCACCACGAAGCAGCGTTGCAGGCCCTGCGCTCCGGGGCGCTGACGCAGTTGCGTCTGCTCGATTCGATAGCCCAGCGCGCGGAAACAGTCCTCCGCCGGATGCAGCTTGCGGGTGGGCCGCAGCACCTGACGCAGCACGATGCTGCGCTGGCCATCGGTGAAGCGGCCAAGCTGGCCGGGGAAATCCTCGGCGAAGCGCTGCTCCACTGGCGAAAGCGCCAGCGGACGCATGGCGCGACCTTCGAATTGCACCGGCCATTCATGGGCAACTCGGGGTGCCGCCGGCGCGCTAGTAGCCGGCGGCAAAAAAGGCCAGAGCGTCGCCAGCAGCAGGGCGCCAAGCAGGCTGCCGGTGAAACGCGTCGAAGCGTCAGGCCCCATAGTTTCGACCGATGCCGAGAGCGCAAAAGCGCGTCGCCCAATCACCCGGAAAATCATCCCGCAGACCCCGGCGAACACCAGCAGACCGACCGCCTCGTGGGCCCAGCCGGGAAATCCGCTCGCCCCGCTCTCGCCCCACACCAGCAAGGTGTTGCGCAGGATATTGCCGCCCAGCACCAGCAGCCCCACCAGCGGCAGGCGGCGCAGCAGCAGGCGGTCCGGCAGCCGCAGCCAGGCCGCCAGCGCACAGGCGCTGAAGTAGCCGACCCAGGCCATCTGGATACCCGAGCAGGGCGCGTCGACCATCACCCACTGGCCATCCACCAGCAACGCACTGCCCTGCCGCTCCACCGTCCAACTGCCCAGGCGCAGCAGCCACGCGCTGGCTTCGGCGGTGACGACGCGTAGTGGATATCCGATAAAGAATTGCAGCGATGACAGCAGCGGCAGCGACAGCACGCCCAGCCCCAGCCAGGCCAGCCAGGGCTGACCGGGGGCACGCAGGCTGAGAAGCACAAGCAGCAGCGCCAGCACCGAGAGCAGCCCGCGCAGCAGCGGCGGCAGAATCGATTGGGAAAGCGCCCCGACGATCAGCAGTATCGCCGCGATCCCGAGCCAGTGCAGACGCGGTTGAGCGCGCAGGCTGGAACGGTCGCGCCAGAGCAGCAATCCGAGCGCCGCCAGCGCGAGGATGCCCAACGGATCATCCGAGCCATCACCCAGCCGCCGCGCCGCCCACAACCAGCTTGGCCAGGCCGCCAGTGCGGCGAACAGCAGCCAGCTCCAGCCGGGCAGGCGACGGATCATGCGGCCTTCCTCCGCCACCACCAGCCGCCCAGTGCGGCCAGCAACAACATGGCCCATACGCCTGGCTCCGGCGTGCCGGGCACGGTGCTGCCGATGGCGTTGTTGCTCACGCCCTGGGGCAGCGGCAGCGGTTGGTCGACCGTCTTGCTCGCCAGCGGATCAGGGTTGCGCACCTGCTGGTCGACGGCGATAAACGAGGTGTAGGGCGTGAGGAGCTGGTACTTCAGGCCAAGGTCGAGAATCTGCGAGCTGAACTCGAAGCCACCGTCGAGGGCTTCCTGGTCCATCAGGTTGGCGAGGCGTTGGCGCGCCCACAGGTGAGCGAGTGCGCCGCCGTTGTCGGTGAGGTTGTCGGCGTTGATCGGCAGTCGTACCTGGAACGGGCCGTCTGCGGCGTGGGCGTCGAGACGCAGTTCGCCGCGCGGCTCGCCTTTCCACTTGCCGAACAGCACCAGCGGGCGATTGGCGAACAGGTCGGGCAATTGCAGTGGCTCCACGTCGTAGACGTCGAGGCCCTCGAAGCGGGCGTGGATGCCCTTGAGCAGCGGGCTGTCGATCATCTTGCGGAAGCGCTGCGCCGCCTTGCTCGCCTGCTCATTATCGGTCACCACGAAGGGCTCGCCCTGCCCCGCCCGCGCCAAACCCTCGATCAGGCTGCGGTTCACCGCGCTGCCGATGCCGAAGGCGAACAGGTTGGCCTTGCTCAGGTTCTCGCGCACCAGCTTGTAGGCGCTGCTTTCGATAGTCACGTAACCGTCGGTGACCACCACGAAGCTGCGCGAGCGCTCCGGGTCGGTGGGCATCGCCAGCGCCTCGCGCAAGGCCGGCATCAATTCGGTGCCGCCGGCACCGACCTGGCTGTCCAGCAGGTCGATGGCCAGGCGGATGTTCTCCGCGGTGGCGGCCAGCGAACGCTCCGCCAGCTTGCGGTTGTCGCCGGCGAACAGCAGCAGGTTGAAAGTGTCGCTGGGGCGCAGACGGCCAATCAGGTCGCGCAGCAGGGTCTTGGTGGTGTCCAGCGGGAAGCCGTTCATCGAGCCGGAGACATCGACCACGAAGACGTAGTCGCGCGGCACGATGAGCCGGGCGTCCGGCGCGCGCGGCGGGGCAACCATGGCGAGGAAGAAGTTCTCCTGCTCGCCGCGCGACAGCAGTAGGCCGCTCTGCACGGCATCGCCGCCGAGTTGGTAGTCGAGGATGAAATCGCGGTTGTTGGCGCTCGTATCGTCGGTAGCCACGCGGATCGCAACGCGCTGGCCGTCCCGCTGGATGTCCAGGCGATGGGAAGGCGAGGCAATCTCGCCGATCTGTACCGGCGCCAGCAGTTCGACCTGCAGGGCGAACGTCGTGGCCGAAGGCTGCCCGGCCGGCAGGTATGGCGACTCGATCCACGGCTGCTTGCCGCTGCCGGATTCACCGCGACCGTTGTAGCGCGGCCCGACCACCGTCGGGAAGACGAACTGGAAATGCCCGTCGGTGGGCACCAGCAGCTCGCTGTAGCGCAGCTCAACCTGCACCACGTCGCCGGGGAGGATGTTGGCGACGTTCATCTGGAACATGTTCTCGCGCTCCTGCTCCAGCAGCGCGGTGGTCTTGCCGGCCTGCTTGGCCTGCTGGTACTCGGCCTTGGCCTGCTGCTTCTCGCGGATCTGCGCCTGGACCACCCGGTCGCCCAGGTGCACGGTCATACCGTGGACGGCGGCGCGGGTCGAGGCGGGGAACACATAGCGTGCCTCCAGCGGCGTCTTGCCCTGGTTGCGGTATTCCTGGGTCACCGTTACTTCGGCGATGTTGCCCAGCACGCGGGCATCCACGCGGGTCGCCTTGAGCGGGAGCGCATCGACGGCCGGGTCGGCATTCTCGACGAAGAAGTATGGGCTGGAACTGCTGTCATCAGCAGCCAGTGCCGCCAGGCTGGCGCTCATCGCCAGCAGCAGGCAATACAGCCGTGCAAGGAAGGTTGGGGTACGCATCGTGGGCCTCCGGGCCAGTGGATCGAATGGCCGCAGGTTGCGCGCGCGCCGTGGGCGCCATGTGTTCGCCGGGTGGAGATTGTGTGGAGCCTCGATGGCGCCCGAAATGCCGGCGCGAGCGGCTACAATGGCCGCCATCTGCTTGAAGGAGTTTTCCGTGGAGAAATTCAAGGGCGCACTGGTGGTGGGCTTCCTGCGGTTGTTCGCCATGCTGCCGTGGCGCGCGGTGGGCGCATTGGGCGCCGGCATCGGCTGGCTGATGTGGAAGCTGCCCAACCGGTCCCGCGAGATCGTGCGGATCAACCTGTCGCACTGCTTCCCCGAGCTGTCCGAGGCCGAGCTGGAGAAACTCGTCGGCCAGAGCCTGATGGACATCGGCCGCACGCTGACCGAGAGCGCCTGCGCCTGGATGTGGTCGCCGCAGAAGTCGCTGCAGTACATCCGCGAAGTCGAAGGCATGGAAGTGCTGGAAGAAGCGCTGGCCTCCGGCGACGGCCTGGTCGGCATCACCAGCCACCTGGGCAACTGGGAAGTGCTCAACCACTTCTACTGCTCCTACGCCAAGCCGATCATTTTCTACCGCCCGCCCAAGCTCAAGGCCGTGGACGACCTGCTGAAGAAGCAGCGTGTGCAGCTGGGCAATCGCGTCGCGCCCTCCACGCCCGAAGGCATCAAGAGCGTGATCAAGGAAGTGAAGAACGGCGGCTGTGTCGGCATCCCCTGCGACCCGGAGCCGGACCTGGGTTCGGGCCTGTTCGTGCCCTACCTGGGCACCACCGCGCTGACCAGCAAGTTCGTGCCCTCGCTGCTGTCGCGCGGCAAGGCCCGTGGCGTGTTCTTCCACGCCGTGCGCCTGCCCGATGGCAGCGGCTACAAGGTGATCCTCGAAGCCGCGCCGGCGGACATGTACGACAAGGACATGGCCGTGTCGGTGGCTGCGCTCAGCCGCGAGCTGGCCAAGTACGTGCGCGCCTATCCCAGCCAGTACATGTGGACCATGAAGCGCTTCAAGAAGCGTCCCGAGGGCGAGGCCCGGTGGTACTGATGTCGCCTTGGGCCGCGTAGCCGACGCAATGCGGTTCGCGAGCAAGCTCGCTCCTACGCAGAGCGCTTCGGCGTGGACCTGTAGGAGCGAGCGCGCTCGCGAACCGGCCCAGGCACCGCAGTTGCCAGCAGCTCGCGAAACAGGTTTCTTTCCACACGTCTGCCCTGCCCGCCCATAAGCCAGGAATAACTCCCATGCTTGGCCTGCCGACCACCGCCACCGCGCCGTTCTGTCCCTCGGAAGTCAAAGGCAGCATCCAGGTCGCGGCCGGCGCGCCGTTGTGGAAGCGCATCCTGCAGTTCGCCGGTCCCGGCCTGCTGGTCTCCATCGGCTACATGGACCCGGGCAACTGGGCCACCGCCATCGAAGCCGGCTCGGGTTTCGGCTACCAGTTGCTGTTCGTGGTGCTGCTCTCCAGCCTCGCCGGGATGGTCCTGCAGTGCCTGGCGATGCGCCTGGGGATCGTCACTGGCCAGGACCTGGCGCAGCTCTCGCGCAGCCGCTACAGCCTCGGTTCAGCGCGCCTGCAATGGCTGCTGGCGGAGCTGTCGATTGTCGCCACGGACCTCGCCGAAGTACTCGGCTGCGCCCTGGCCTTCCACCTGCTGCTGGGCGTCGACCTGGTCACCGGCGTCATCCTCACCGCCTTCGACACGCTCATCGTGCTCGGCCTGAAGGGCCAGCGCTTCCGCCACCTGGAAGCGATCATGCTCGGCCTGATCGTCACCATCAGCGGTTGCTACCTGGTCGAGCTGATCCTCATCAAGCCCTACTGGCCCGACGTCGCCGCCGGCTTCCTGCCCAGCTGGGACGCGGTGACCCAGCGCGAGCCGCTGTACCTGGCGATCGGCATCCTCGGCGCCACGGTGATGCCGCACAACCTCTACCTGCACTCCTCCATCGTGCAGACCCGGCAGGTCAGCGGCAGCAACGGCAAGGCCGCGGCAATCCGCCTGACGCGGATCGACACCGTGGTCTCGCTGAGCCTTGCACTGATGGTCAACGCGGCGATCCTGATCCTCGCCGCGGCAGCCTTCCACGAAACCGGGAACACCGGCGTCACCGAAATCCAGGATGCCTACCGCCTGCTCGAACCACTGGTGGGTACCGGCCTGGCTGCGATCCTCTTCGGCGTCGCCCTGCTCGCCTCCGGGCAGAGCTCCACCTTCACCGGCACCATCGCCGGGCAGGTGATCATGGATGGCTTCCTGCAGATGAAGATTCCCTGCTGGCAGCGCCGCCTGATCACCCGCGCACTGGCGCTGATCCCGGCGCTGATCGGCGTGCTGATGCTGGGCGACAAGGTGGTGGGCAAGTTGCTGGTGATGAGCCAGGTGGTGCTCAGCCTGCAACTGCCCTTTGCGCTGTGGCCGCTGATCCGCTTCACCAGTGATCGCGCGCTGATGGGCGAGTTCGCCAACAGCCTCCTCACCCGCTTGCTCGCCTGGACCCTGTTCTGCGTCATCAGCGCCGCCAACCTCTGGCTACTCGTGCAACTGCTGGCTTGACCTGACCCACAGGTTTCAGGCCCATTAGTGCGCTGACATTCAGGACGGATGCCATTCATGTCGAACCAACGGCAATACCCGCGCACTCCGATGAAGTGCCGGATCAAGATCAGCCACTCCAGCTTCGGCGATGTGTTCGGCCATACCCGTGACCTGTCCGACGGCGGCGTCTATGTGCGCCACGAAGTGCTCGCCGCGCTGCCCGCTGGTTCCAGGGTCACCGGCCAGGTACAGGACATGCCCTTCGATGCGCCGATCCTGGAAATGGAAGTGATGCGCACCGACGCCGAGGGCGCGGGCTTCCGCTTCGTCGGCAACGCCTGATTGCTCCTTGTAGGAGCAACTGTCTTTCCCTGGATTAATCCATGCTCGCGCTTCCCCTCACCCCAACCCTCTCCCGGGGGGAGAGGGGGCAGATCGTGCCGGCTGATGCTGTGGTTTCATCCTGCTCCGAACGGTCCCCTCTCCCGCTTGCGGGAGAGGGTTAGGGTGAGGGGCTCTTGCAGAAATCTAATCAGTTCGCCTCGTTCACCGCACTCAGGAAGGCCCGCGTCCGCTCATGCTGCGGATGGCCGAAGAACTGCTGCGGGCTGCCCTGCTCCAGAATGCTGCCCTGGTGGAAGAAGCACACCCGGTCGGCGAACTCGCGGGCGAAGCCCATCTGGTGGGTGACCATGAGCATGGTCAGGTTGTGCTCCGAGCCCAGCTTGCGCACCACGTTGAGCACCTCGCCGCACAGCTCCGGGTCCAGCGCCGACGTCACCTCGTCGAACAGCATCACCTTGGGCCGCATCGCCAGCGCGCGGGCGATGGCCACGCGCTGTTGCTGGCCGCCGGATAGCTGTGAGGGATAGTGGTCCAGCTTGTTGCCCAGGCCGACCATCTCCAGCAACTCCACCGCGCGCTCGCGTGCTTCGTTGCGGCGCATGCCCAGTACCTGCACCGGCGCCTCCATCACGTTGCGCAGCGCGCTCATGTGCGGGAACAGGTTGAAGCACTGGAAGACCATGCCGATCTTGCTGCGCACCTTGCGTACATGGCTTTCCGGCGCGCGCACCAGGCTGTCGTTGCGCTTGAGATGGGTGAGCGGTTCGCCATCGACTTCGATCACACCGCTGTCGATGGTTTCCAGGGTCATCAGCGCGCGCAGCAGGGTGGACTTGCCCGAGCCGCTGGGGCCGATGATGGCGACCTTCTCGTTGGCGCCGACCTCCAGGTTGAGGTCCTTGAGGACGCTGAAGCTGCCGTAGCTCTTGCACACGTTGCGGAAGCTGACCATCGGCTGGGCCGTCTCTGCGCGTGCGGCCGGGGCATCCTGGCTCGAAGCGCGCGGGGCGGCTTGAAGGGAGTGAACGGACATCGGAGTACCTCCAGAAGAGTCAGTCATGGCAGCGCCGTACGTTTTTCCACCTGGCGGACCACGCTGGCCAGGCCGATGGAGATGAGCAGGAAGAACACCCCGACCAGGGTGATCGGCTCCAGGTAGCGGAAGCTGTCGGAGCCGATGTTCTTCGCCTGCTGCATGATTTCCACCACGGTGATCGCGGAGAGCACCGGGGTGTCCTTGAACATGGCGATCAGGTAGTTGCCCAGTGCCGGCAGCACCGGGCGGATAGCCTGCGGCAGGATCACCTCGCGGTAGGCCTTGAACGGCGAGAAGTTCAGCGCGGTGACCGCTTCCCACTGCCCGCGCGGCACCGCTTCCAGGCCGGCGCGGTACACCTCGGCGGTGTAGCAGGCGTAGTGCAGGGCGATGCCGAGGGTACCGGCCACCAGGGCGGTCATGCTCAGCCCGTAGGTCGGTAGCACATAGAACAGGAAGTACACCTGGATCAGCAGCGGCGTGCTGCGGATGAACTCGATCAGCCAGGCCGCCGGCCACGACAGCCAGAAGTGCCGGCTGCGCCGGGCAATGGCGAAGAGCAGGCCGAACACTACCGCCAGGGCGAAACCCACCAGGGTGATGGCGATGGTGCGCAGCGAGGCGTGCAGCAACTGCGGGAGAATCTGCCAGGCGAAGTCCCAGTCGAAGAATTTCATCACAGGCCTCCGCGGATTCGTCCATGCCCCAGCCAGCGTTCAAGACGCCGCATGAGGAAGACGATGACCTGGGCCATGACGAAGTACAGCACCAGGGTGAGCAGGAAGATCTTCATGGTCTCGAAGGTCGCCTGGTCCAGCTGGCGCGCGCGGAAGGTCAAATCCGAGAGCGTGATCAGCGAGACCAGCGAGGTGTTCTTCAGCAGTTCGATCAACAGGTTGGTGCCCGGTGGGATCGCGCAGAGCAGCGCCTGCGGCAGGATGATCCGGCGGAAGCGGGTGAAGGGCGACATGTTCAGCGCCAGCGAGGCTTCGTATTGTCCCTTGGGCACTGAGCCGATGGCACCGCGCATGACCTCCGCACCGTAGGCGCCGATGTGCAGGCCCAGGCCGAGGATCGCCACGCTGTAGGCGCTCATCTCCAGGTTGAAGGGCGGTAGTGGCAGCACGAAGTACAGCCAGAACAGCTGAACCAGCAGCGAAGTGCCGCGGAACAGCTCGATGTAGGCAATGGCCAGCCAGCGCACCGCCGGCCACGGCGAGAGCCGGCCGAGCGCGGCGATAATGGCAGTGGCCACCGCCAGCAGGGAGCCGAAGACGGTCACCTGGATGGTGATCCAGGCGCCCTCCAGCAGCAGAGGAAGTAGTTCACCCATGGTGCGTATCCCGTAGCGACAGGTTCGACCAAACGGCCAGGCAGGCGCGACCTAGACCAGCGACGCGCCCGGCCCGGTCACTGTTTGCAGAGCTCGGCGGCAGTCTTGTCGGTGACGTTGGAGCGGTCGAAGCCGAACGGCTTGACCGTCGCCAGGTGCTCGGTGCTGCCCAGCCACTGCTTGAGCTGCGCATTCACCGCGTCGCGCAGGTCCTTGTCGTCGGGGCGGAAGGCCAGGGCGCCGTAGCCGATGTGCGACGGGTCATCCTTGAAATCGCTGATGGCTTCCACCGAATCGCCGCCTTTCGCGGCCAGGCCCTTCATGGTCAGCGCGGTGCCGACGCTGGCATCGGCGCGGCCAGCGCGCACGGCCTGCAACTGGGCAGTGGTGTCGGGCACCTGGACGATCTGTTCTTCCGCCACACCCTCGGCGCGGGCGTAACCCAGCTCGGCGGTGCCGGACATGATCGCCAGCTTCACATCCGGGTTGTTCTTCACGTCGGCGTAGCTGTGCAGGTTCTTCGGATTGCCCTTCTTTACCAGCAGCGAATCGGGAATCTGATAGTGCGGGTCGGTGAAGATCACCTGCTGGCAGCGCGGCGGGGTGATGTACATGCCGGCGGCGATCACGTCGAAGCGTCCGGCGCGCAGGCCGGGAATCAGCGCGCCCCATTCGGTCAGCACCGGTTCGATCTTCTTCACGCCCATCTGGGTGAAGATCTGCGTGGCGATCTCCGGGGATTCACCGGTGACCTTGCCGGAAGTCTCGGTGTAGGCGAACGGCGCTTCGTTGGCGTAGCCGATGCGCACGGTGCCAGTGCTCTTGATGCGTTCCAGGGTGGTTTCGGCGTAGCTGCCGGCACTGGCGACGGTACAGGCCAGCAGGGTGCAGGCAAGACTCAGGCGGCGCAGGAAAACAGGGGCGGTACTCATCTTCGGATCTCCTGATCTTCTCTTGCCGAACGCTCATGGCGCGCGGCGATGGATGGCAGGTAGCAATGTCGTACGACTGTTGTTTTTGTAGGTCGGGCCCTGGGCGGGGCCTTCCGAAGTTCTCTCGGCTCTCTCGTTGGCGAGGGAGACAAGCTCGACGCCAGACTAAGGCGGGGTGCCTTGCGGCTGTTCCTGATCGACAACCCCGTGGCGGGAAAAAGCCATCGTCGCGACGAACGCATCCGCAGGTTTTTTCTGCGCGGGCCTGACAATGCGGCTCGATGTACGGTTCGATGTCCTGTTGGTGTCCTGCGCCCGAGCATACAAAAGGCTCGGAAGAGTCGACATTGCACTAGGACAATTGCCGCCAGTGTGCCGGTCCGTCACTCTGAGTGCCTGACCAGACGGAGCGCTGAAGATGGAAGCCTGGCGTCGCGCCCTGGCCGACCTGCGGGTCGGCGAATCCAAGTACAAGACCCTGGTGCAGGCGATTGCCGGCGACATCGAGCAGGGCCGCCTGAGCGACGGCCAGCGCCTGCCGCCGCAGCGCCACATGGCCGATGGCCTGGGCATCAGCGTGCAGACCGTGACCAACGCCTACAAGGAACTGGAGCGCCAGGGCCTGGTGCGTTGCGAGGTGGGCCGCGGCAGTTTCGTCTCGCGGCGGATGACCGAGGGCATGGCCCATTACATGGTGGACCACCCCGAGCGCGCGCTGGTGGACTTCTCCATCGCCAGCATCGTCCACACCCGCGAACACGATCGTCTGTGGCAGGACACCTGCCGTGAGTTGGCGCAGGAAACCGACCAGCCGTGGATGCGCGCCTGCCGCCCGGTGGCCGGCTTCGACGCGCACCGCGACGCCGGCGTGCAATGGCTGGCGCAGCTGGGCCTCAAGCGCGAGCGCGATGACGTGCTGATCACCAATGGAGCCGCCCACGGCATCTTCCTCGCCCTGGCGTCGCTGGCGGGGCCGGACGACGTGGTGCTCTGCGAGCAACTCACCGACCACGGCGTGATCGGCAATTCCCAGGTGCTCGGCTTCACCCTGAAGGGCGTGGAGATCGACAAGGAAGGCATCGACCCGGAGCACTTCGAAGACCTCTGCGCCAACGAGCGCATCACCGCGCTGGTGTGCACGCCCAACCTGAACAACCCCACCTCGTGCCTGATGCCCGACACGCGCCGCCGCGAGATCGCCGCCATTGCCCAGCGCTATGGCGTGTACGTGATCGAGGACGACGTCTATGGCCCGCTGCTTGGTGAACGCCGCCTGCCGCCGCTCAGCCACTACCTGCCGGACCTGTCGTTCTACTGCACCAGCTTCACCAAGAGCGTACTCACCGGCCTGCGCATCGGCTACCTGGCCATGCCGCGACGGCTGGCGCTGCGCACCGAGAGCATCCTGCGGGTGAACAGCTGGATGGCCACGCCGCTGCTGGCGGAAGTGGCGGCGCGCTGGATCCACAATGGCAACGCCCAGGCGCTGATTGGTCTGCAGCGCCGGGTGCTGGAGAAGCGCCAGGGGCTGGTGCGGGACTTTCTCGGCGAGTATCTGCAGGGGTGTGATCCGCATTCGCTGAGCGCCTGGATCGGCATCCCCGAACACTGGGAACTGGACAGCCTGGTGCGCGAGCTGCGCCACCGGCATATCGCCGTGACGCCGCCCGATCCCTTCATGGTGCGCGGCACGCCGCGACCGCGCGCGGTGCGCTTGTGCATGGGCGCGGAGTGCAGTGACGAGCGCATGGCCAGCGCCCTGGAAGACATGCGCGAGCTGTTCGGGCAGTACCCGAAGATCCACGATTTCTGACGCCGGATTCTCCCTGTAGGAGCGAGCTTGCTTGCGAACGGATTTCCCGGCGGCGCAGGCGCTGGGCCGGTTCGCGAGCAAGCTCGCTCCTACGAAAAGCCTCTCTGCGAAATACATCGTCCTAGTACATTCATCGCGACAATTTCCCACCCCTACACTCGGCCCCACTGCATTCTCTGGAGGCCGAGATGGAGCCGATTCCCCTCATCGAGCTGTACCGCGCACGCCAGCGCATCCAGGGTCTGGTGCGGCAGACGCCGCTGGAGCATTCGCCCAGCCTGTCGCGCCTGCTCGGCGCGCCGGTGTACCTGAAGCTCGAATCGCTGCAGATCACCGGCAGCTTCAAGCTGCGCGGCGCGAGCAACTCGATTGCCCAGCTCAGCGATGAGCAGAAGGCCAAGGGTGTGGTCGCCGCCTCCACCGGCAACCACGGCCGCGCGCTTGCCCATGCCGCGCGCATGCTCGGCGTGCCCGCCACCATCTGCCTGTCGCAGTTGGTGCCGGCGAACAAGGTCCAGGCGATCCGCGAGCTGGGCGCCGAGGTGCGCATCGTTGGCCACAGCCAGGACGACGCCCAGGCCGAAGCCGAACGGATTGCCCGCGAGCAGGGCGCGGCGCTGCTGCCGCCCTTCGATCACCCGCAGATCATCGCTGGCCAGGGCACCCTCGGCCTGGAAATCCTCGAACAGTTGCCGGACGTGCGCCAGGTACTGGTACCGCTTTCCGGTGGCGGCCTGTTCGGCGGCGTGGCGCTGGCGCTCAAGCAGGTCGACCCGACTATCCGCGTGCACGGCATCAGCATGCGTCGTGGCGCCGCCATGGCTGCCAGTCTCGCCGCTGGCCACCCGGTGGAAGTGGAAGAGCTGCCGACCCTGGCCGACTCCCTTGGTGGCGGCATCGGCCTGGACAACCGCTACACCTTCGTCCTGGCCCGCGACTACTGCGACCAACTGCACCTGCTCGACGAGCCCTCCATCGCCGCCGGTATCCGTCACGCCTACCGCGAGGAGCGGCAAGTGGTGGAAGGCGCCGCCGCCGTTGGCATCGCCGCCCTCCTAGACGGCCTGATCGCCCCGGTCGGCCCGGTGGTGGTGATCGTCAGCGGCCGCAACATCGCCATCGAACAACACCAACAAGTCCTCGAGGAAACCGCCCATGGCTGACGTCACCCTGCTCAGCGAAGCCGACCTGCGCGCCTGTGTGGCGATCGACCGGGAGAGCCTAGACGCCGTCGAACAGGCCTTCCGCCTGCTCGCTACCGCGCCGGTGGCGATGCCGCCGATCCTTCGCCTGGACGTGCCCGAGCACAACGGCGAAGTCGACGTGAAGACTGCCTACCTGCCCGGCCTGCCGCGCTTCGCCATCAAGGTCAGCCCCGGCTTCTTCGACAACCCCAAGCTCGGCCTGCCCAGCCTCAACGGCATGATGATGCTGCTCTCCTCGCGCACCGGCCTGCTCGACGCGCTGTTGCTGGACAACGGCTACCTCACCGCCGTGCGCACCGCTTGCGCCGGCGCGGTGGCGGCCAAGTGGCTGGCCCGCGAGGACTCGCGTCAGGTCGCACTGATCGGCGCTGGCGAACAGGCGCGGCTGCAGCTCAAGGCGTTGTGCCTGGTGCGGCCTATCGAAGCCGCCAGCGTCTGGGCGCGGGACATCGCCAAGGCGCGGCAATGCGCGCAGGAACTGAGCACCAGCCTGGGCATCGCGGTCAGCGCTTGCGCGAGCATCGACGAGGCCCTGGAAGGTGCCGACATCGCCATCACCAGCACGCCCAGCCGTGAGCCGCTGATCCAGAAGAAGCACCTGCGCCCCGGCCTGCACATCACCGCCATGGGCTCGGACGCCGAGCACAAGAACGAGATCGCCGCCGACGCCCTGGCGGCGGTGGACAGCTACGTCGCCGACCGCCTCAGCCAGACCCTGGTGCTGGGCGAGCTGCACCACGCGCTGGAGGCTGGCTGCGTACGGCCGGACGCCGACTTTGCCGAGTTGGGCCAGATCATCGCCGGGCAGCGCGAAGGCCGCCGCCGCGCCGAAGACATCACGCTCTGCGACCTCACCGGCACCGGCGCGCAGGACACCGCCATCGCCGGCCTGGCCTTCCAGCGGGCGCAGCGGATGGGCAAGGGATTCAAGTTTCATAGCTGAACATTCGACTCCGTTTCACGCAGGACAAACACCCTGTAGGAGCGAGCTTGCTCGCGAACGGATTCTCCATCAGCGCCGCTGCTGGGCGGGTTCGCGAGCAAGCTCGCTCCTACAAAAAACAAAAGCCGAGAGAGGATTTCCGCATGTCCGAAATCGTCGTCAACCTCCCCTTCAGCCGGGAGGAATACGCCCAGCGGATCGCCAAGGTCCGCGCCAGCATGCAACAGCGCGGCATCGAACTGCTGCTGGTTACCGACCCGTCGAACATGGCCTGGCTCACCGGCTATGACGGCTGGTCCTTCTACGTGCACCAGTGCGTACTGCTGGCGCTGGATGGCGAGCCGGTCTGGTTCGGTCGCGGCCAGGATGCCAACGGCGCGCGGCGCACGGTGTTCATGCAGGCGGACAACATCGTCGGCTACCCCGACCACTACGTGCAGTCCACCGAGCGCCACCCGATGGACTATCTGTCCCGCGAGGTCATCGCCGCGCGCGGCTGGGCGAATAAAAGCATCGGCGTGGAGATGGACAACTACTACTTCAGCGCCGCCGCCTTCCGCTCGCTGCAGGCCAACCTGGGGGGCGCGAAGTTCATCGACGCCACCGCCCTGGTGAATTGGCAGCGCGCGGTGAAATCGCCGCGCGAGATCGAGTACATGCGCATCGCCGCGCGCATCGTCGAAAAGATGCACGCGCACATCGTCGAGCGCATCGAACCGGGCATGCGCAAGAACGAGCTGGTGGCGGAGATCTACAGCACCGGCATCCTCGGTGCCGATGGCCACGGCGGCGACTACCCGGCCATCGTCCCGCTGCTGCCCACCGGCGCCGATGCCAGCGCGCCGCACCTGACCTGGGACGACACGCCTTTCGAGCGTGGCGCCGGCACCTTCTTCGAGATCGCCGGCTGCTACAAGCGCTACCACTGCCCGCTGTCGCGCACGGTGTTCCTGGGCAAGCCGCCCAAGCACTTCCTCGACGCGGAAAAGGCCGTGGTCGAAGGCATCGCCGCCGGCCTGGACGCCGCCAAGCCCGGCAACACTACCGGTGATATCGCCCGCGCGTTCTTCGGCGTGCTGGAGAAGTTCGGCATCCACAAGGACAGCCGCTGCGGCTACCCCATCGGTATCAGCTACCCGCCGGACTGGGGCGAACGCACCATGAGCCTGCGCCCGAGCGACAACAGCGTGCTCGAACCGGGCATGACCTTCCACTTCATGCCCGGCCTGTGGATGGACGACTGGGGCCTGGAGATCACCGAAAGCATCCTCATCACCGAACGCGGAGTGGAGACCTTCTGCGACTACCCGCGCCAGCTGTTCGTGAAGGAGTGAGCAGATGACCCTGCGTGATGATCCAATACGTGAAAGTCCGATATCCGCCAGTGTCGATTTCCAGCGCGACGGCGTGCAGCACGGCCACCTCAAGCTGCCCTACTCGCGGGACGACTCGGCCTGGGGAGCGGTGATGATCCCGATCTGCGTGGTGAAGAACGGCGACGGCCCCAGCGCACTGCTCACCGGCGGCAACCATGGCGACGAATACGAAGGCCCGGTGGCGCTCAGCCGCCTGGCTCAGAAGTTGCGTGCCGAAGACGTGCGCGGCCGGGTCATCATCGTGCCGTTCATGAACACCCCGGCGTTTCATGCCGGCAAGCGCACCTCGCCCATTGATGCCGGCAACCTCAACCGCAGCTTCCCCGGCCGCCCTGACGGCACGGTGACGCAGAAGATCGCCGACTATTTCCAGCGCACCCTGCTGCCAATGGCGGACGTGGTGCTGGATATCCACTCCGGCGGCCGCACCCTGGACTTCCTGCCCTTCGCCGCCTGCCATGTGCTGCCGGACAAGGCCCAGCAGGCAGCCAGCGAGGCGCTGATGCGCGCCTTTGCCGCGCCCTATGCCATGCGCATGCTGGAACTGGACGCAGTGGGCATGTACGACAGCGCCGCCGAGGAGCAGGGCAAGCTGTTCGTCACCACCGAACTGGGTGGCGGCGGCAGCAGCAGCGCGCGCACCGTGGCCATCGCCCGGCGCGGCGTGCGCAATCTGCTGGTGCAAGCCGGCATCCTGCGCGGCGAAGTGGAGCCGGCGAACTCGGTGATGCTCGACATGCCCGATGGTGACTGCTTCGTCGCCAGCGAGCACAGCGGCCTGCTGGAGATGTGCCGTGACCTGGGCGAGCGAGTCGAACGCGGCGAGGTGCTGGCGCGGGTTCACGATGTGCTGCGCACCGGTGCGATTCCGGTGGAGTACCGCGCCAAGCGCAGCGGCATCCTTGCCGCGCGACACTTTCCCGGCCTGGTGCAGAGTGGCGACACCCTCGCGGTGGTCGCCGAGGTGCTCGGCTGAGCCGCGCGGGAGGCAGCGATGATCAAGCTCGACCGTTATGACCTGAAGATCCTGCGCATCCTCGCCGGCGACGGGCGCATCACCAAGTCGAGCCTGGCCGAGGCGATCAACCTCTCGGTCAGCCCGGCCTGGGAGCGCGTACGCAAGCTGGAGGAGGCCGGGCTGATCAAGGGCTACCGCGCGCAGATCGACTGGCCGGCGCTGTTCAAGCAGCAGCAGGTTCTGGTGGAGATCACCCTGGCGCGCCACACCGCGCAGGACATGAAGCGCTTCGAACAGCGTCTGCAGCAGGCGCCGGAAGTGGGCTTCTGCTACGCCACCGGCGGCGGGGTGGACTACATCGCGATGATCCAGGCGCGGGATATCGACCACTACCAGCGCTTCATCGACCAGTTGCTGCTGGAGGACGTGGGCATCGAGCGTTACTTCACCTACATCGTCACCAAGGTGATCAAGACGCTGGATGCGGCGATTCCCGCTGAGGCGCTGGAGTAGAGCTTTTTGTAGGGCGAATAACCTGGAACAGGTTATCCGCCGTTTCCCGTGCGGCGGATAACGCTGGCGCGTTATGCGCCCACGACGTAACGCCTTGTAGGAGCGAGCTTGCTCGCGAACCCGCCCCGCGCCGATCCTGCGGAGGCAGGAGCCGAGCTCTGCGTAGGGCGAATAACCTGGAACAGGTTATCCGCCGTTTCCCGTACGGCGGATAACGCTGGCGCGTTATGCGCCCACGACGTAACGCCTTGTAGGAGCGAGCTTGCT
This sequence comes from Pseudomonas sp., assembly GCF_002796985.1. Taxonomy (GTDB): domain Bacteria; phylum Pseudomonadota; class Gammaproteobacteria; order Pseudomonadales; family Pseudomonadaceae; genus Pseudomonas. Next base: position 24,856 of record NZ_PEKX01000009.1, read on the forward strand.
CGCGAACCCGGCTAGCGCCGATGCGGCCGGAAAATCTGTTCGCGAGCAAGCTCGCTCCTACAGGTGCCCTGGGTCTCGTGCCGAAGCTGAACAAAATTTGCTCAACAAATCCTGACTTCCCGGTCCGGATCGTATACAATGCGCGCCGCTCGGCATGGTGCCGGGCATGGGTTCCCTCACCCCATCGACGAAAAAGGCCCAAAGCATGTCGGCATCCCTTCCGGCGGCAAGGCGCGGCGCACTCGCCGGCCTGGTCGCGTTCCACATCCTGATCATCATCGCCAGCAACTACCTGGTGCAGCTGCCAATGACCCTGTTTGGCTGGCACACCACCTGGGGCGCGTTCAGCTTCCCGTTCATCTTCCTGGCCACCGACCTCACCGTCCGCCTGCTCGGCAAACGCCCGGCGCGGCTGGTCATCGCGCGGGTGATGATCCCGGCGCTGCTGGCTTCCTACCTGATCTCGGTGGTGTTCCAGGAAGGCGCCTTCCACGGCTTCGCCGCCCTGGGCGAATTCAACACCTTCGTCGCGCGGATTTCCCTGGCCAGCTTCCTCGCCTACGTGTTCGGCCAGATCCTCGACATCCAGGTCTTCGACCGCCTGCGCCGCATGCGCCAGTGGTGGATCGCCCCGGTGGTCTCGACCCTGTTCGGCAACCTGCTGGACACCTTCACCTTCTTCTCCATCGCCTTCTGGCACAGCGAAAACCCGTTCATGGCCGAGCACTGGGTGGAGATCGCCTGGGTCGACTATGGCGTGAAGCTGGCGGTCATGCTGATGCTCTTCGTGCCGCTCTACGGCATGCTGCTCAGCGCCATCACCCGCAACCTGCGCCGCGCCGCCACGGCCTGACACCACCCGAAAAAGCCCAACAGCGGCGGCAGAACTGCGAAAAGATTTGCCGCCACCCTCCCCCGCTTAGGAAAAAACCGCGCGCCCCCGACCCCTAGCATGGACTCCATGCCAACCGTCCGGGAGACGCCGCCATGTCCTTCGCCCATCCGCTGCTGTTCAAGTCGCTCTGCTATGTGAACGGCCACTGGCTGCACAGCGCCAGTGGCGCCAGCATCGCCGTCGACAACCCCGCCACCCGCGAAATCATCGGCCACGTGCCGCTGCTCGACCGCGAGCAGATCGTCAGCGCGGTGGACGCTGCCGCCACTGCTTTCCCTGCCTGGCGCGCTCACACCCTGGATGAGCGTGGCGCGTTGCTGCGCCGCTGGGCCGAGCTGATCCTTCAGCACCGCGACGACCTCGCGCAGATCCTCAGCCTGGAACAGGGCAAGCCGCTCGCCGAAGCCCTCGGCGAGATCGACTATGCCGCCAGCTTCATCCCCTGGTTCGCCGAGGAAGCGCGGCGGCTGAACGGCCGCAACATCCCCAGCCATATCCCCAACGCGCACCTGGGCACGCTGGTCGAGCCGGTGGGCGTTGCCGCGCTGCTGACGCCGTGGAACTTCCCCTCGGCGATGATCACCCGCAAGGCCGCCGCCGCCTTGGCCGCCGGCTGCACGGTGGTGGTCAAACCGGCCCACGAGACGCCCTACTCCGCCTTCGCCCTGGCGCAACTGGCGGAAGAAGCCGGCTTCCCTGCCGGTGTGTTCAACGTGGTGCTCGGCGAGCCGCAAATGGCCATGGAAACCCTGGTTGGCGACAGCCGCGTGCGTGCCGTGAGCTTCACCGGCTCGACCCGCGTGGGGAAGCTTGTCCTGCAAGCAGCCGCCCAGGACGTGAAGAAAGTCGCCCTGGAGCTGGGCGGCAACGCGCCCTTCATCGTGCTGCCCGACGCCGATCTGGAACAGGCGGTGCAGTTCGCCATCGACGCCAAGTTCCAGACCTCCGGGCAGGACTGCTGCGCGGCCAACCGCCTCCTGGTCGCCCGCGAACTCTATGAGCCCTTCGTCCAGCGATTTGCCCGCGCGGTACGCGAGTTGCGCGTCGGCCCGGCCAGCGATTCACGCAGCCAGATCGGCCCGCTGATGCACCAGGGCGCCTTCGATGTCACCTGCGAGCGTGTGCAGGACGCCATCGCCCAGGGCGCGCGCCTGCTCGTCGGCGGCGAGCCCCACGCCCTCGGTGGCTGGTTCCATCAACCCACCGTGCTGGCCGACGTCACCCCGCAGATGCGCATCTGGCGCGAAGAGAACTTCGCGCCGATTGCCGGGGTGAGCGCTTACGACGGCCTGGACGAAGCCGTCCGGCAGGCCAACGACACCGAGTACGGCCTGGCTGCCTACCTTTGTGGTCAGCGCCTGGACCACCTCTGGCCGCTGATGCGGCGCCTGGAGTTCGCCATGGTGGCGGTCAACGGCGCCAAGTTCACCGGCCACCCCATTCCCTTCGGCGGCACGAAGGCTTCGGGCCTGGGCCGCGAGGGCGGCAGCGAAGGCTTCGAGCCCTTCGTCGAAACCAAGTACTTCGCCTTGCACCACGGCGCCATCTGACCGGGAGACCATCACCATGACCGACTACGCCAAGCTGTTCGAGGAAGACCGCGCGCATTTCATGCACCCCTCGACCCACGCCCACGATCACGCCAGCGGCGCGCTGCCGGGGCGGATCATCACCGGCGCCTCCGGCGTGCGCATCCGTGACCACCAGGGCCGCGAGCTGCTCGACGCCTTCGCCGGGCTGTACTGCGTGAACATCGGCTACGGCCGCACCGAAGTCGCCGATGCGATCCATGAGCAGGCCAAGCAACTGGCCTACTACCACACCTACGTGGGCCACGCCTCCGAGGCGATCATCGAGCTGTCCGCGCGGATCATCCGCGACTGGGCGCCGGCGGGCATGAAGAAGGTCTACTACGGCCTCTCCGGCTCCGACGCCAACGAGACCCAGGTCAAGCTGGTGCGCTACTACAACAACGTGCTCGGCCGGCCGCAGAAGAAGAAGATCATCTCCCGCGAGCGCGGCTACCACGGCTCGGGCATCGTCACCGGCAGCCTCACCGGGCTGGCCAGCTTCCATCAGCATTTCGACCTGCCGGTGGAAGGCGTCAAGCACACCCTTTGCCCGCACTTCTACAAGGCTCCGGCCGGCATGGACGAAGCCACCTTCGTGCGCCACTGCGCCCAGGAGCTGGAGAACCTGATCCTCGCCGAAGGTCCGGATACCGTGGCTGCCTTCATCGGTGAACCGCTGATGGGCACCGGCGGCATCATCGTCCCACCCAAGGGCTACTGGGAGGCGATCCAGGCGGTGCTGGCGAAGTACGATGTGCTGCTGATCGCCGACGAAGTGGTCTGCGCCTTCGGCCGGGTCGGCGACAAGATGGGCAGCCAGCGCTACGGCATGCGCCCGGACCTGATCACCACCGCGAAGGGCCTGACCAGTGCCTATGCGCCGCTGTCCGCGGTGATCGTCGGCGAGAAGGTGTGGGATGTGATCGACAGCGCGTCGAGCCGCGAAGGCGCCATGGGCCACGGCTGGACCTACTCCGGCCACCCGATCTGCGCGGCGGCGGCGCTGGCCAACCTGAACATCCTCGAACGGGAAAACATCACTGCCAATGCGGCGGAGGTTGGCGGTTACCTCAACCAGCAACTGCGCCAGGCTTTCGAGGGCCACCCGCTGGTGGGCGAGGTGCGTGGCGACGGCATGCTGGCGGCGCTGGAGTTCATGGCCGACCGTGAGGCGCGGACGCCTTTCGACCCGGCGCTGAAGGTCGGCCCGAAAGTCTCGGCGGCCTGTCTGGAACGCGGCATGATCGCCCGCGCCATGCCCCACGGCGACATTCTCGGCTTCGCCCCGCCGCTGGTGCTGACCCGCGCGGAGGCGGATGAAGTCGTCGGCATCGCCAAGGCGGCGGTGGATGCGGTGGCCAGCGAGGTTCTGTAGCGGCTCCTCGTAGGAGCGGATTCATCCGCGATGTACCACCGGCCAGCTCGGAGCGGCCGGGAATCGATCGCGGACGAAGTCCGCTCCTACGCCCCTGACACCATGATCAGACCGTAGGGCGCATAACGCGTCAGCGTTATCCGCCGCGAGGCAATCGGCGCATAACCCGTTCCGGGTTATGCGCCCTACGGTCCTGCCACGAGAGGTTCGCGAGCAAGGGCTAGGCGCCCCCCTCGGTCCTACAAGTAATCCCGTCCTTCGAGGCAGGCGGATGAAAAAGGGCGCTTATGCGCCCTTGGCTTTGTCCAGCTTGCGCAGGAACACCGTCATCTCCTTCTCCGCCTGCTTGTCGCCGTGGGCTTGTGCGGCGGCGAGGCCGTCGGTCCAGGCCATGCGCGCGCCGTCGAGGTCACCTGCGCTCTGCAGTGCCTTGCCCAGCAGCTTCCAGGCGGCGGAATACTTCGGGTCCTGTTCCACGCAACGGCGCAGGTGCTCGGCGGCCTTTGCGGCATCGCCGGCATCCAGATAACCCTTGCCCAGGCCGAAGCGCAGCAGTGGGTTGTCTACGCCCTTGGCGAGCATCTTTTCCAGCGAGTCGATCATGGCGGGCCTCCGGTTACGTCGCCCGTCATTGTGCCTCAACTGCGCCAGAACGCGGGCGTCAGCAGGATCAGCAGGGAGAACACCTCCAGCCGTCCGAGCACCATCGCCAGGCTCAGCACCAGCTTGGCGCTGGCCGGCAGGCTGCCGTAGTGCACCGCGGCTTCGCCCAGCGCCGGGCCCAGGTTGTTCAGGCAGGAGGCGAGCGTGGAGAACGCGGTGAGCTGGTCTACGCCCAGGGCCAGCAGCACCAGCATCAGGGTCACGAAGGTCAGCAGGTAGATCGAGAAGAACGCCCACACCGACTCAACCACGCGGTCGGGCACCGTGCGCCGGCCCAGCTTCACCAGGAATACCCCGTTGGGGTGCAGCAGGCGCAGGAACTCGCGCATGCCCTGGCGGTATACCAGCAGCATACGCATCACCTTCATGCCGCCGCCGGTGGAGCCGGCACAGGCGCCGATGAAGGTGCTGTACAGCAGTAGGTAGGGCAACAGGGTCGGCCAGGTGCTGAAGTCGGCGAGGCCGAAACCGGTGGTGGTTGCCACCGAAATCACCATGAACGCGGCGTAGCGGATCGACTGCAGGGGGGAGTCGTAGTGATGCTTGAGGATCAGCGTCGTTGCGGTGATCAGGAACAGCACCAGCAGGATGCCCAGGTAGGCGCGGCACTCCGGGTCTTTCAGGTAGTGGCGCAGGCTGCGCCGGCGCCAGGCGAGGAAGTGCAGGCTGAAGTTGATCCCCGAGACCACCAGGAAGGTCATGCAAATCAGCTCGATCAGCGGGCTGTCGAAGTAGGCGATGCTGGCGTCGTGGGTAGAGAAGCCGCCAATGGCGATGGTCGAGAAGCTATGGCCGATGGCGTCAAAAGCGTTCATTCCGGCCGCCCAGTAGGCCAGCGCGCAGGCCAGGGTGAGGCCGCAATAGAGGAACCACAGGGTCTTGGCCGTATCGGCGATGCGCGGCGAGAGCTTGTGGTCCTTCAGCGGGCCGGGCATTTCCGCACGGTACAGCTGCATGCCGCCGACGCCGAGCATCGGCATCACCGCCACCGCCAGCACGACGATGCCCATGCCCCCCAGCCATTGCAGCTGCTGGCGGTAGTAGAGGATCGCGTGGGGCAGCGAATCGAGCCCGGTCAGCACGGTGGCGCCGGTGGTGGAGAGCCCCGAGAAGGACTCGAACAGTGAGTCGACCACGCCCATGTGCGGCACACCCGAGAGGGCGAAGGGCAAGGCGCCGAAAGAGCCAAGCACGATCCAGAACAGCGCCGTCACCAGGTAACCGTCGCGGATGCGCAAGTCCTGCTTGTGCTGGCGACACGGCCACCAGATGGCGAAGCCGGTCAGCAGCGTGAGCAGGAATGACAGCGCGAAGGGCACCCAGGCGCGCTCGGCGTAATGAAGATCCACGAGCAGCGGTGGCAGATGCGTGGCGCTGAACAGCATCAGCAGCACGCCGAGGATTCGACCGATGGAGGAGTAGCGCATGACCGGAGGCAGACAAGCTGAAACAGGCCGTGCAGGGTCGCAGGGGAGGGTGGGCGGCGCAGTAGGACCTGTCTGAAACCGCCTCGGAATTAACTGGCAAGGCCGCCCTGCGGCGGCCCTTGGCGACTAGAAGAAGGTCAAGCCGGCCTGGAACAGCCGTTCGACGTCGCGGATGCGCTTCTTGTCCACCACGAAGAGGATCACGTGGTCGCCGGATTCGATCGTCGTCTCGCCGTGGGCGATCAGTACGTCGTCGTTGCGGATCACCGCGCCGATGGTGGTGCCTGGCGGCAGGTGCACGTCATTGATCTTGCGCCCGATCACCTTGCTCGACTTGGCATCGCCGTGGGCGACCACCTCGATGGCCTCGGCGGCGCCCCGGCGCAGCGAGTGCACGCTTTCGATGTCGCCGCGGCGCACGTGGGTCAGCAGGGTGCCGATGGTGGCCAGCTGTGGGCTGATGGCGATGTCGATATCGCCGCTCTGCACCAGGTCCACGTAGGCCGGGTTGTTGATCAGCGTCATCACCTTGCGTGCGCCCAGGCGCTTGGCCAGCAGCGAGGACATGATGTTGGCCTCGTCATCGTTGGTCAGGGCGAGGAACAGGTCGGTGTCGCCGATGTTCTCCTCCAGCAGCAGGTCGCGGTCCGAGGCGCTGCCCTGCAGCACGATGGCGCTGTCCAGGCTGTCGGAGAGGTGCCGGCAGCGCGCCGGGTTCATCTCGATGATCTTCACCTGGTAGCGGCTCTCGATGGCCTCGGCCAGGCGCTCGCCGATGTTGCCGCCGCCGGCGATGATGATCCGCTTGTAGCTGTCCTCGAGCCGGCGCATCTCGCCCATCACCGCACGGATGTGGGCCTTGGCGGCGATGAAGAACACCTCGTCGTCGGCCTCGATCACCGTGTCGCCCTGGGGAATGATCGGCCGGTTGCGCCGGTAGATCGCCGCCACGCGGGTATCGGCGTTGGGCATGTGCTCGCGCAGTTGGCGCAGCTCCTGGCCCACCAGCGGGCCGCCGTAGTAGGCGCGGATGCCCACCAGCTGCGCCTTGCCCTCGGCGAAGTCGATTACCTGCAGGGCGCCGGGGTATTCCACCAGGCGCTTGATGTAGTTGGTCACCACCTGCTCGGGGCTGATCAGCACGTCGACCGGAATCGCCTCGTTGTCGAACAACCCGGTGCGGGTCAGGTACGCCGCCTCGCGCACGCGGGCGATGCGGGTGGGGGTGTTGAACAGGGTATAGGCGACCTGGCAGGCCACCATGTTCACCTCGTCACTGTTGGTCACCGCCACCAGCATGTCGGCGTCGTCGGCACCGGCCTGGCGCAGCACAGTGGGGAACGAGGCCTTGCCGTGGACGGTGCGGATGTCCAGGCGGTCGTTGAGATCGCGCAGGCGTTCGCCGTCGGTATCGACGACGGTGATGTCGTTGGCTTCGCTGGCGAGGTGCTCGGCCAGCGTGCCGCCGACCTGGCCGGCACCGAGGATGATGATCTTCATGGAGCAGAGTGCTTTCCGTTTCGATCCGTAGGGAGTCGGCGCCTGTTACTTGGCCGAAATCTTGATCAGCTTGGCATAGTAGAAACCGTCATGCCCGCCGGGCTGCGGCAGCAGCTGGCGGCCGTGGGGCTGCTTGAGACCCCAGGGGCCGGGCAGGTCCAGCTCGCGGGCGCCGGGGGTGCGACCGAGGAACGCGGCGATCTGCTCGCTGTTCTCCTGCGGCATCACCGAGCAGGTCGCGTAGACCATCACGCCGCCCACTTCGAGGGTCGCCCACAGCGCATCGAGCAATTCGCCCTGCAGCTGCGCCAGGGCTTCGATGTCCTCGGCGGTGCGGGTCAGCTTGATGTCCGGATGGCGGCGGATCACCCCGGTGGCGGAACACGGCGCGTCCAGCAGGATGCGCTGGAAGGCCTTGCCGTCCCACCATTTGGCGGTGTCGCGGGCGTCGGCGGCGAACAGTTCGGCCGAAAGCTGCAGGCGGGCGAGGTTCTCGCGGACGCGCACCAGGCGGCTTTCTTCCAGGTCCACGGCGACCACGCCGGCCAGGGCGGGCTCGGCCTCCAGCAGGTGGCAGGTCTTGCCGCCGGGGGCGCAACAGGCGTCCAGCACGCGCTGGTTCGGAGCCAGTTCCAGCAGGTCGGCGGCCAGTTGCGCGGCCTCGTCCTGCACGCTGACGCGACCTTCGGCGAAGCCCGGCAGCTCGCGCACATCGCACGGTTGCACAAGATTGATGCCGTCGCGGCTGAACTCGCAGGCCGTCGACTCGAAGCCGACGCGGTTCAGTTCTTCCAGATAAGCATCGCGGCTGCCGTGGCGGCGGTTCACCCGCAGGGTCATCGGCGGGTGCGCGTTGTTGGCGGCGCAGATGGCTTCGAACTGCTCCGGCCAGGACTTCTTCAGTGCCTTCTGCAGCCAGCGCGGGTGTGCCAGGCGCGCGGCCGGGTCCTTGTCGACCTCGGCCAACAGGGTGTCGCTCTCGCGCTGGGCGCGGCGCAGCACAGCGTTGAGCAGGCCCTTGGCCCACGGCTTCTTCAGCTTGTCCGCGCAGCCGACGGTCTCGCCAATGGCGGCGTGCGCGGGAATGCGGGTGTAGAGCAACTGGTACAGGCCGACCAGCAGCAGGGCCTCGACGTCACGGTCGCCGGCCTTGAACGGCTTCTGCAGCAGGCGCGCGGCAAGCGTGGACAGGCGCGGCTGCCAGCGGGCGCTGCCGAAGGCCAGTTCCTGCACCAGGCCACGGTCGCGCGGCTCGACGTTCTCCATCTGGGTCGGCAGCGAGCTGCCCAGCGAAGCGCGGCCGGCGAGCACGGCGGCCAGCGCGCGGGCCGCCGCCAGGCGGGGATTGGTACTCATTGGCCCTGCCCTTGCTGGCCCAGCACCTGGCCGGCGGCGAACTGCTCGCGGCGGCTGTTGAACAGGTCGGCGAAGGCCAGCGGCTTGCCGCCGGGCAGTTGCAGGCGGGTCAGCAGCAGCGCGCCTTCACCGCAGGCGACCAGCAGGCCGTCGCGGCTGGCGTCGAGGATCTTGCCGGGCTCGCCCTTGCCCTGCGCCGGCTTGGCGCCGAGCACTTTCAGCGCGGCTTCACCCAGGATGGTGTGGCAGACCGGCCAAGGGGTGAAGGCGCGGATGCGGCGCTCCAGCTCGTCGGCCGGGCGCGACCAGTCGATGCGCGCCTCTTCCTTGTTCAACTTGTGCGCATAGGTGGCCAGGGCGTCGTCCTGCACTTCGCCCTTGAGCGTGCCGGCGGCGAGGCCGGCAATGGCCTCGACCACGGCTTTGGGGCCGAGCTCGGCGAGGCGGTCGTGCAGGCTGCCACCGGTGTCTTCGGCGGAAATCGGCGTGCTGACCTTGAGCAGCATCGGCCCGGTATCCAGGCCCGCTTCCATCTGCATCACGGTCACGCCGCTCTCGGCGTCGCCTGCTTCCACCGCGCGCTGGATCGGCGCAGCGCCGCGCCAGCGCGGCAGCAGGGATGCGTGGCTGTTGATGCAGCCCAGGCGCGGGATATCCAGCACCACCTGCGGCAGGATCAACCCGTAGGCCACCACCACCATCAGGTCCGGTTTGAGCGCGGCCAGCTCCGCCTGGGCAGCCGGGTCGCGCAGGGTCGGCGGTTGCAGGACGGTCAGGCCGTTCTCCAGGGCGAGCTGCTTGACCGGGCTGGGCATCAGCTTCTGCCCGCGCCCGGCCGGGCGGTCCGGCTGGGTGTAGACGGCCACCAGTTCGTGGGGGCCATTCAGCAGGGCCTTGAGGTGTTCGGCGGCGAATTCCGGGGTGCCGGCGAAGACGATGCGCAGTGCTTGGCTCATTTTCGAACTCACAAAAAACAAAAGGCTTGCCGGGGCAAGCCTTTGGGGATGGGGTTACGCCTGTTGCCGGTGCTGCTTTTCCAGCTTCTTGCGGATGCGGTCGCGCTTGAGGTTGGACAGGTAGTCGACGAACAGCTTGCCGTTGAGGTGGTCGCACTCATGCTGGATGCACACGGCGAGCAGGCCTTCGGCCTCTTCCTCGAACGGATTGCCATCGCGGTCCATGGCCTTGATCCGCACCTTCTGCGGGCGGTCTACATTCTCGTAGAAGCCCGGCACCGACAGGCAACCTTCCTGGTACTGGTCCATTTCCTCGGTGAGGAATTCGAACTCGGGGTTGATGTAGACCCGCGGTTCGGACTTGTCCTCGGACAGGTCCATCACCACGACGCGCTTGTGCACGTTGACCTGCGTTGCCGCCAGACCGATGCCGGGCGCCTCGTACATGGTTTCGAACATGTCGTCGATCAGCGTGCGCAGGGCGTCATCGAAGACCGTGACGGGCTTGGCGATGGTCCGCAGGCGCGGATCGGGGAATTCGAGAATGTTCAGAATGGCCATATACGTTTGTGATGCACTTGTGGAATAAAGTCAAAATCGGCTGCTAATATGCTGAGCAGCATCGAAAAACGCTGGAAAGCGCGGTAGGGGCGGCTTCCAGGCGTTTCATGTGTACACATAATAAAGGGATTCACCGCATGAGGAAAACACTACTCGCCCTGCTGCTGCTCGCCGCAGGCGGGGTGGCGCAGGCTGCCGTGCAGCTCAAGGAAGGCCATCCGGATCGCTATACCGTAGTGAAGGGCGACACCCTCTGGGACATCTCCGGCAAGTTCCTCAGCAAGCCGTGGAAGTGGCCGGAAATCTGGCACGTGAATCCGCAGATTCAGAACCCGCACCTGATCTATCCGGGTGACCAACTGAGCCTGGTGTACATCGATGGCCAGCCACGCCTGATGCTTAACCGTGGCGCGTCGCGCGGGACCATCAAGCTGTCGCCGCGGGTGCGCAGCACCCCGATCGCCGAGGCGATCCCGACCATTCCGCTGGACAAGATCAACGCGTTCCTGCTGTCCAACCGCATCGTCGACAGCGCTGACGACTTCTCCAACGCTCCCCATGTGGTCGCTGGCGACGAGGAGAGCGTGATCAGCGGTGCTGGCGACCGTGCCTATGCCCGCGGCAACTCGCTGTCGGAAGAGAACAGCTATGGCATCTTCCGCCAGGCCAAGGTCTACACCGACCCGGAAACCGACGAAGTCCTGGGCATCGACGCCATGGATGTCGGCGGCGCCAACGTGACGGCGAAGGAAGGCGACGTTGCCACCCTGCACCTGACCCGCACCACCCAGGAAGTGCGCCCGGGCGACCGCCTGTTCCCCACCGAGGAACGTGCGATCACCTCGACCTTCATGCCCAGCGAGCCGAACGCCCCGATCAAGGGCACCATCATCGACGTGCCGCGTGGCGTGACGCAGATCGGCAAGTACGATGTGGTGACCATCGACAAGGGCACCCGCGACGGCCTGGCCGAAGGCAACGTGCTGGCGATCTACAAGCTGGGCGAGACCGTGCGTGATCGCGTCAACGATGACATGGTGAAGATTCCGGACGAGCGTTCGGGCCTGGTGATGATCTTCCGCACCTACAACCGCCTGAGCTACGGGCTGGTGCTGACGGCCAGTCGCTCGCTCGAAGTCAACGACCGCGTCCTGAACCCCTGACGCGCGAGACTTGAAGAAAACCCCGCTTCGGCGGGGTTTTTTGTGGGCGTGATCCGGAACGGTCCGACAGCGAGGCCGCCGGTCGACGCGGCATAGTCCGAGCGTCACCCGTACGCCAAGGACTGCACCATGTTCGTTGACTCGCCCGCTTCCGTCTCCCCTGCCGAACTCGAGGCCCGCCTGCGCCTGCATGGCCTGCCCGAACTGGGGCCACGGCGTTTTCGACGCCTGCTGGAAGCCTTCGGTTCGGCCTCCTCGGCCCTCAGCGCGCCGGCAGCGGCCTGGCGTTCGCTGGGGCTGCCGGCCATTTGCGCAGAACCTCGCCGCGACGCCTCCATTCGCGAGCAGGCCGCCGAAGCGCTGCGCTGGCTGGAGTCGCCCGAGCATCATCTGGTCATGTGGGACGCACCGGGCTACCCCGCGCTGCTGGCGGAGCTGGACGATGCCCCGCCGCTGCTGTTCCTGGCGGGTGATCCGACGTTGCTGGAGCGCCCGCAGCTGGCGCTGGTGGGCAGCCGCCGCGCCAGCAAACCCGGGCTCGATACCGCGCGGGCCTTCGCCCGTAGCCTGGCCGGCGGTGGTTTCGTGATCACCAGCGGGTTGGCCCTGGGGATCGACGGCGCCGCCCATGAAGGCGCGCTGGAGAGTGGTGGGAAGACCGTCGCGGTGCTGGGAACGGGCCTGGAGCACCTCTACCCGCGTCGTCACCTCGGCCTGGCGCAGCGCATCGTCGAGCAGGGCGGCGCGCTGGTCTCCGAGTTCCCGCTGAACTGCGCGCCGCAGGCTTCGAACTTCCCCCGGCGCAACCGGATCATCAGCGGCCTCTCCCTGGGCACCCTGGTGGTGGAAGCCAGCCCCTCCAGCGGCTCGTTGATCACCGCGCGCCTGGCGGCCGAGCAGGGGCGCGAGGTCTATGCGATTCCCGGTTCGATCCATCATCCCGGCGCGCGCGGCTGTCACGAGCTGATCCGCCAGGGCGCGACGCTGGTGGAGACGGTCGAGCACATTCTCGAAGGCCTGCAGGGCTGGACGCAGGGCGCACCGACGCCGGCGCCTTCGCCGCCTTCCCACCCCCTGGTCGACCTGCTGCGTGCCGCCCCGCAGAGCAGCGAGCAGTTGGCGCTGAACAGCGGCCTGGAACTGCCGCAGGTGCTGGTGGCGCTCACCGACCTGGAGCTGGAGGGGCGGGTGGCCTGCGAGGCCGGCGTCTGGGTGCATCGTGCCCCCTGAGCACGTAAACTGCCGCGCATCCGAGCCTTGAGGAAGTCCCGATGTACAGCAACTGGCGTACCCAGCGCATGGCCCAGGTCGTGCGCGATGGCGGAGTGATCGCTTACCCGACCGAAGCCGTCTGGGGCCTGGGCTGCGACCCGTGGAGCGCGGACGCCGTGTACCGCCTGCTGGCGATCAAGGCCCGCCCGGTGGAAAAGGGCATGATCGTGGTGGCCGGCGACATCCGCCAGTTCGACTTTCTCCTCGAAGACCTGCCCGAAGCCTGGCAGGACAAGCTCGCCGCCAGTTGGCCCGGCCCGAATACCTGGCTGGTGCCGCACCAGGGCCGCCTGCCCGAGTGGGTGACTGGCGAGCACGACACCGTCGCCTTGCGCGTCACTGATCACCCGCTGGTGCGCGAGCTGTGCCGCTTCACCGGCCCGCTGATCTCCACGTCCGCCAACCCCGCCGGTCGCCCGGCCGCGCGCAGCCGCCTGCGCGTCGAGCAGTACTTCCGTGGCGAACTGGACGGCGTGCTCGGTGGCGCCCTGGGTGGGCGTCGCAACCCGAGCCTGATCCGCGATCTGCGCAGCGGCGAGACGGTACGCCCGTCGTAAGCCGGTTAACCGGGTGTCATGCGGTTCGCGAGCAAGCTCGCTCCTACGAAGAGCAATACCGTTACACCTGTAGGAGCGAGCTTGCTCGCGAACGCTCTTCTGTGGAATCAGGGAAGCAGAATGGTCGACCCGGTGGTGCGCCGCGCCGCCAGCTCGGTCTGCGCCTTGGCGGCGTCGGCCAGGGCGAAGCGCTGGTTGATCTCCACCTTCACCTTGCCACTGGTGATCATCCCGAACAGGTCGTCGGCCATGGCCTGCAGGCGCTCCGGCGTGCTCGCGTAACCGAACAGCGTCGGGCGGGTGACATAGAGCGAGCCCTTCTGCGACAGGATCCCCAGGTTCACCCCGTCCACCGGGCCGGAGGCGTTGCCGAAGCTCACCACCAGACCGCGCTGGGCGGTGCAGTCCAGCGAGGTCAGCCAGGTGTCCTTGCCTACCGAGTCGTAGACCACCGGGCATTTCTTCCCGTCAGTCAGCGCCAGCACGCGCTCCACCACGTTCTCGTGGCTGTAGTCGATGGTTGCCCAGGCACCATGGGATTTCGCCAGCTCGGCCTTGGCGGCCGAGCTCACCGTGCCGATCAGGTGCGCGCCGATGGCCTTGGCCCACTGGCAGGCGATCAGCCCGACGCCACCGGCGGCCGCGTGCCAGAGAATGGTCTGGCCCGGCTGCACGTTGTAGGTCTGGCGCAGCAGGTACTGCACGGTCAGGCCCTTGAGCATGACGGCGGCGGCCTGCTCGAAGGTGATCGCATCCGGCAGCTTCACCACGCTGGCGGCCGGCAGCACATGCTGCTCGCTGTAGGCGCCCAGCGGGCCGGTGGCATAGCCGACACGGTCACCGACCTTCACGCTGGTCACCGCGCTGCCGACCGCTTCCACCTCGCCGGCGCCCTCGGTGCCCACGCCTGAGGGCATGGCTGGCGCGGGGTACAGGCCGCTGCGGTAGTAGGTGTCGATGAAGTTCAGGCCGATAGCGCGGTTGCGCACTCGCACCTCGTTCGGGCCGGGCTCGGCCGGGGTGTAGTCGACGATCTCGAGGACTTCCGGGCCGCCGGTCTTGGCGAATTGAACACGCTTGGCCATGTCGCTCTCCTGATGGCGCGAGGCTCTGCCTCGCCGGGGAAAAGACTTTCATCCAAGCCGTACGCATCACGCCCGTCAAGACCAGCTTTGCCGGCGGCGATGGTATGCTTGACTCCCTTATTCCGCTCCGGCCCGCGCCACGCGTGGCTTTCCCGCTCCAAGGTGAATCTCGTGACCGATCGCATCGAGGCCGTGAAGGCCTACCTGCTCGACCTGCAAGACCGCATCTGTGCCGCACTCGAAGCCGAGGACGGCAGCGCCCGTTTCGTCGAGGACGCCTGGCAGCGGCCAGCGGGTGGCGGCGGTCGGACACGGGTGATCGGCGACGGCGCGCTGATCGAGAAGGGCGGCGTGAACTTCTCCCACGTCTTCGGTGCCGGCCTGCCGTCGAGCGCCAGCGCACACCGCCCGGAACTCGCCGGGCGTGGCTTCCAGGCGCTGGGCGTGTCGCTGGTGATCCACCCGACCAACCCGCACGTGCCGACCTCTCACGCCAACGTGCGCTTCTTCATCGCCGAGAAGGAAGGCGAGGAAGCGGTCTGGTGGTTCGGCGGCGGCTTCGACCTGACGCCCTACTACGCCCATGAGGAAGACTGCGTGCTCTGGCACCAGGTCGCCCGCGACGCCTGCGCGCCCTTCGGCGAGGACGTCTACCCGCGCTACAAGGAGTGGTGCGACCGCTACTTCCACATCAAGCACCGCAACGAGCCGCGCGGTGTCGGCGGCCTGTTCTTCGACGACCTGAACCAGTGGGACTTCGACACCAGCTTCGCCTTCCTGCGGGCCATCGGCGATGCCTACATCGACGCCTACCTGCCCATCGTGCGCAAGCGCAAGGACACCCCGTACACCGAGCAGCAGCGCGAGTTCCAGGCCTTCCGCCGCGGCCGCTACGTCGAGTTCAACCTGGTCTACGACCGCGGCACCCTGTTCGGCCTGCAGTCGGGCGGGCGCACCGAGTCGATCCTCATGTCGCTGCCGCCGCAGGTGCGCTGGGGCTACGACTGGAAACCGGAGCCGGGCAGCGAAGAGGCACGCCTGACCGAGTATTTCCTCACCGACCGGGACTGGCTGGCGCAGGCCTGACATTCCGCACCTCGGGCGGTTCGCGAGCAAGCTCGCTCCTACGAAAAGCCCGCGAGCCGGGCGGCTCTACGTAGGAGCGAGCTTGCTCGCGAAGATGGCTTGGCACCCAAACCGAAAAGTCGCAATCTCTGCGCCTTCTTGTATTTCACGCTTCAGGATTCTGAATGGACCGCTACTGCGTCTTCGGCAACCCCATCGGCCACAGCAAGTCGCCGCAGATCCACCGCCTGTTCGCCGAGCAGACCGGCCAGGCGCTGAGCTATGACGCGCGGCTGGCGCCGCTGGACGACTTCGCCGGGAACGCCCGCGAGTTCTTCGCCGAGGGCCTGGGCGGCAACGTCACCGTGCCGTTCAAGGAAGACGCCTACCGCCTGGCCACCGAGCTGAGCGAGCGCGCGCGCCGGGCCGGTGCGGTGAATACCCTGAAGAAGCTCGAAGGCGGCGGCCTGCTGGGCGACAACACCGACGGCGCCGGGCTGACCCGCGACCTCACGGTGAACCACGGCGTGGTGCTGCACGGTGCGCGGATTCTCGTGTTGGGTGCGGGGGGCGCCGTGCGCGGCATCCTCGAACCGTTCCTTGCCGAACAACCGGCGTGCATCGTCATCGCCAACCGCACGGCTTCGAAGGCCAAGCAGCTGGCCGCTGAGTTCAAGGACCTGGGCAACGTGCGTGGCGGCGGTTTCGATCTGAGCGACGAGCCCTTCGACCTGATCATCAACGGCACCTCGGCCTCGCTGGCCGGCGAGCTGCCGCCCGTCGACCCGGCGCTGATCCAGCCGGGGCATACCGTCTGCTACGACATGATGTACGGCAAGGACGTGACCGCCTTCAACCGCTGGGCCGCCGAGCACGGTGCGGCGCGCTGCATCGACGGGCTGGGCATGCTGGTCGAACAGGCGGCGGAAGCCTTCCTGCTGTGGCGCGGCGTGCGCCCGGATTCGGCGCCGGTGCTGGACGAGTTGCGGCGCCAGCTCAAGGGCTGATCGTTACCCAGGTTGCTTTTCGTAGGAGCGAGCTTGCTCGCGAATGGATTCCCCGGCGACGTCGGTGCCAAGCGATTCGCGAGCAAGCTCGCTCCTACAGGCAAGGTTTTTGCCGGCGTTCGATCCTACCCAGGCATTCACCACGCCTTTGGCGCGAGGCGGATGGTCACTCCTCGACCCGCAGCACCCCGCCCTTCCCCATCTGTTTCTCCAACTCCGCGCGCACCCGTGGCCGCGCGTTGCGCAGCACCAGGCTGCGACCCTCGCTGGCGAGGCGGCGGGCTTCCTGCTGGAGCATCTGCGCGCCGGCGAAATCGATGAAGTTCACGTGGTGGGCGTCCAGCACCAGGCGTTCGCCACGGCTGCGCTGCATCTGCTTCTGCAGATAGTCGCAGGCGCCGAAGAAGATCGAGCCTTCGATGCGCAGCACTTCCTCGTCCTCCTGCTCCCACTGCTGCACGCGCGGCTGCGAGGTGCGCTTGAGGTAGAAGAACAGCGAGGCCAGCACGCCGGCGTAGACGGCGTTCTGCAGCGGCAGCAGCAAGGTGGCGGCGAGGGTCAGCAACATCACCAGGGATTCCGCGCGGCTGCCTTTCCACAGCGCGCGCAGCGCCGGGCGGTCGACGAGGTTCCAGCAGATCAGCAGGATGCCGGCGGCCATGGCCGGCAGCGGGATATGGGTGATCAGGCTGGCGCCGGCCACCGCCAGCAGTGCGACCCACAGCGCCGAGAAAACCCCGGCCAGGGCTGTGCGCGCCCCCACTTCCTGGTTCAGCCCGGAGCGGGTGAAGGAGCCGGCGGACAGGGTGCCGGACAGCCACGGCCCGATCAGGTTGGACAGCCCCTGGGCGCGCACTTCCTGGTTGGCATCCAGCGTCTGGTGCGAGCGAGCGGCCAGGGCGCGGGCAATCGACAGGCTGGTGACCAGCCCGAGCATGCCGCAGGCGACGGCGGCGGGGAGCAACTGGGCGAGGGCGGACAGATCGAACGACAGTGGGCTGAGCGGCGGCAGTGCGCTGCGGAAGGCGGCCACCCTGGCGACCTCGGTAAAGCTCGCCGGTATCGCCCAGACCAGCGCGCTGGCGCCGATCAACCCGACCAGCAATGCCGGCCCGCGTCGCCACAGGCGTTTCACCATCAGGCTCAGCGCCAGGCTGAATAGTCCCACCAGCAACGATGGCCCATGGAACTGTGGCAGCTTCCACCAGAGCGCGGCGGCGCTGGTCAGCGCCGTGCCCTGCCCCACTGCAGCAATGCCGAGCAGGTAGGGCAACTGGCCGATCACGATTACCAGCGCGGCGCCGCAGGTGAATCCGAGCAGCACCGAGTGCGAAACGAAGTTCACCAGCACGCCGAAGCGCAGCATGCCCAGCAGCCACTGGAACAGCCCGGCGAGGAAGGTCAGCAACAGCGCGCAGTGGATGAACTGCGCGCTGCCCGGCGTTGCCAGCGGCGCGATGGTGGTGAACAGCACCACCGAGATCGCCGCCGTTGGCCCACCGACCATGTGTTTCGACGAACCCCACAGGCAGGCGATCAGCACCGGCAGCATCGCCGCGTAGAGCCCGTACTCCGCCGGCAGTCCGGCGATCAGCGCGTAAGCCATGGATTGCGGCAGCGCGAGCACCGCGCCGGAAAGGCCGACGCCGAGGTCGCGGCGCAGGTCGCGCCCAGTGACCTGGGGCAGCCAGGCGAGGAACGGCAGCAGGCGGATCAGGCGCTCCATCGACGGCCTACAGCTTGGCCTTCACGGCAGCCAGGGCGTCGCCGCCGTCGCGGGTCTTCACGCCTTGCAGCCAGGTGTCGAGGCTCTGCGGGTTGGCCTTGATCCAGGCTTTCACCGCGTCGGGGTTCTTCATGTTCTCGTCGGCCATGATGGCGTTCTCCATCTTCAGGTCGAAGGACAGGTTGGCCAGCAGCTTGCCGCTGTTCGGGCACTGCTCGGTGTAGCCGTTGCGGGTCACGGTGAACACGCTGCCGGTGCTGCCGAAGTATTTCTCGCCGCCGGTGAGGTACTTCATGTCGACCTTCACGTTCATCGGGTGCGGCGTCCAGCCGAGGAACACCACCCAGCGCTCGCGCTTCACCGCGCGGCCGACCTCGGCGAGCATCGCCTGCTCGCTGGATTCCACCAGCTTCCAGTCACCCAGGCCGAACTCGTCGCCGCTGATCATCTTCTGGATCGACTGGTTGGCCGGCGCGCCGGAGCCGATGCCGTAAACCTTCCTGTTGAATTGGTCCGCGTGCTGGTCGAGGTCCGCGAAGGTCTTCACCCCGGCGTTCCACACGTAGGTCGGCACCGCCAGGGTGAACTCGGTACCTTCCAGGTTCATCGCCAGCTGGGTGACCTGCTTGCTGGCGATGAACTGATCGAAGAAGCCCTGCTGCGCCGGCATCCAGTTGCCGAGGAAGGCGTCCACCTGGCCGTCGCGCAGGCCGCCGTAGGTAATGGGTACGGACAATGTGTCGATCTTCACGGTGTAGCCCAGGCCTTCGAGAAGGAAGGCAGCGATGCCGTTGGTGACGGCGATGTCGGTCCAGCCCGGATCGGCCAGCTTCACCGTACTGCAGGCTTCGTCTTCGGCCCAGGCCAGCGGGCCGCCCAGCGCGAGCGCGCCGGCCAGCAACAGCGTTGATGCGTCTTTTCTGGTGAATGGTCGTACGGTGAACTTGCTCATGCTCCCTTCCCCTTCGGCTTGTTGTGGTTGTTATGTCGGTTGCGGATAGCGGGCGCGGCGCTCCAGATCGTCGAGGTCGATGTGGTTGCGCATGTACTGCTGGCTGGCGTCGACCAAGGGTTGGTGATCCCAGCTTTTCAGCGTGCCGTGGCTCAGCGCGTCGGCCACCAGCCGGCGGCGGCGCTGGCTGGCCAGTACCTGCCGGGTGATGGCTGGCACATCCCAGCGCGCGCGGGCTTCACCCAGCAGGTCGCGTACCCGGTTGGCGTGGGCTGGAGAATCCATGAGGTTCTCCAGCTCGCGCGGGTCGCTGGCGACATTGAACAGCAGGCACGGGTCCTGCTCGGAGTAGATGAACTTGAAGTCACCGCGTCGGATCATCATCAGCGGGCTGACGGTGCCCTCGGCGGTGTATTCGCCGATCACTTCGTCGTGGCCGCCAGTGCCTTGCAGGTGCGGCAGCAGTGAGCGGCCGTCGAGGTCGACGCCAGGTTCGACCTGCCCACCGGCCAGCTCGACGAGGGTCGGCAGCAGGTCGACGGTGGACACCGACTGGCTGACCCGATGTGCGGCGAAACGCTTGGGCGCGTGCACCAGCAGCGGCACGCGGGCGGCCATCTCGAACCAGTGCATCTTGTACCAGAGGCCGCGCTCGCCAAGCATGTCGCCGTGGTCGCCGGAGAACAGGATCAGGGTGTCCTCGGACAGGCCGCAATCCTCCAGGGTGCGCAGCAGCGCGCCGATCTGCGCGTCGACATAGCTGCACGCGCCGAAGTAGGCGCGGCGGGCGGCGCGCACTTTCTCTTCGGGCATTTCCTGGCCCCACAGGTCAATCACCTTGAGCAGCCGCTGCGAGTGCGGGTCCTGCTCGCCCTGGGCGATCTTCACCGAGGGCAGCGGGATGTCCTCGTCACGGTACAGGTCCCAGTACTCGCGCGGGATGGTGTAGGGGTCGTGCGGGTGGGTCATGGACACGGTGAGGCAGAACGGCTGCTCGGGGTGTTCGCGCACGTGGTCGTAGAGGTACTGGCGCGCCTTGAACACCACTTCCTCGTCGAAGTCGAGCTGGTTGGTGCGCACGCACGGGCCGGCCTGCAGCACCGAGGACATGTTGTGGTACCAGCTCGGGCGCACCTCCGGCTCGTCCCAGTTCACCGCCCAGCCGTAGTCGGCCGGGTAGATGTCGCTGGTCAGGCGCTCCTCGTAGCCGTGCAGCTGGTCCGGGCCGCAGAAGTGCATCTTGCCCGACAGCGCGGTGCGGTAGCCCAGGCGGCGCAGGTAGTGCGCGTAGGTGGGGATGTCGGCGGCAAAATCCGCGGCGTTGTCCCAGGCGCCGATCTTCGTCGGCAGTTGGCCGCTGACCAGGGTGAAGCGCGAGGGCGCACAGAGCGGGCTGTTGCAGTAGGCCGAGTCGAACACCACGCCTTCGCTGGCAAGGCGCGAGAGGTTGGGCAGCCGGATCGGCGACTGGGCGTCGTAGAAGGGCAGGAGCGGCGCGGCCATCTGGTCGGCCATGATGAAGAGGATGTTCGGGCGCTGGCGCTTCATGGCGTTGGGCTTATCCTGTTGGCGCTGTTATGGGATGCTGGGCAGTACGAGTCTGTTGGCTACTGGATAGGGGGTAAAGCGCATGGCGCGGCATGCTTCGGATAACACTGGCTTATGCGA
Source organism: Pseudomonas sp. (assembly GCF_002796985.1). GTDB lineage: Bacteria > Pseudomonadota > Gammaproteobacteria > Pseudomonadales > Pseudomonadaceae > Pseudomonas. The sequence continues at coordinate 45,655 of NZ_PEKX01000009.1, forward strand.
GAGCGAGCCATGAGCGTGCCGCTGGAACTGCTGCGCGTGTTCGAGTCCGCCGCCCGCCTGCTCAGCTTCACCGCCGCCGCCGGCGAGCTGGGCACCACCCAGCCGGCGGTCAGCCAGCAGATCAAGCGCCTGGAGAAACTCCTCGCCGTGCGCCTGTTCGACCGCATCCACCGGGGCATCGCCCTCACCGAAAGTGGACAGGTGCTGCAGCAGCACGTTCAGGCCGGGTTGGAGAGCATCGACGCCGGTATCGCCGCGGTCACCGCCAAACATCCCCACGAGGTGCTGCAGGTCGCCACCGACTTCGCCTTCGCCGCGTACTGGCTGATGCCGCGCCTGCCGCGATTCCGCCAGGCGCATCCGGAGCTGGACGTCGGCCTGATCAGCAGCGACCGCAGCCCGATTGCCCTGCGCAGCGACATCGACGTGGCCATCGCCTTCGGCGACGGGCGCTTCAAGCATGGCGAGGCACTTCGCCTGTTCAGCGAGGAAGTCTTCCCGGTGTGCAGCCCGCGCCTGCTCGAAGGTCGCGAGCGGCCGCTGTCGCCCCAGGCGCTCACCGAACTGCCCTTGCTGCACCTCAATCCCGAGGCCTCCAGCCGCTGGTTCGATTGGCCCGGCGTCTACCGCGCGCTGGGTATCGCAGGCGCGCCGGCGCCGGCCGGGCTGCGCTTTGACAACTACACCCTGCTGATCCAGGCGGCCATCGCCGGGCAGGGTGTGGCCATCGGCTGGCGGCATCTGGTCGACGAACTGCTGGAACAGGGGTTACTGTGCCGGCCCCTTGCCGGATCGCTGCAATCGCGCTTCGGCTATTACGCTGTGCTGCCCGAGCGCAAACGGCGCATGCGCCTGGTGCAGCGTTTCGTCGACTGGCTGCAGGCGGAACTGGAGCAGGACCGATGAGCGAGATTCAGGACTTCCACGCCCACGTCTATTTCGACGCCGGGAGCATCGAGCGCGCCCGCGCGCTGTGCGAGGAGGCGGCGCGCCGTTTCGGCGCGAAGATGGGCCGTGTGCACGAACGGCCGGTCGGCCCGCACCCGGACTGGAGCTGCCAGCTGGCCTTCGACAACGCCACCTTCGGCACCCTGGTGCCCTGGCTGGCGCTGAACCGCGACGGCCTGGTGGTCCTGGTCCACCCCAACACCGGCAACGACTTGCGCGATCACCGCGACTACGCCATGTGGCTGGGCGAAGTGCGGCCGCTGGACCTCTCGCCGTTCACGAGCTGATGGCACCACCGTACCTTCACCCTGGGCTGGAGCCGGCTTGAAAGCCCCGTATCTGAAAAGCTCAGGCCACCTTTCCGGTGGCCTGATCGAGGGATTCCACTATGCCGCCGCTGAGGCTTCGGCAGTGGCATAAAAGCACTTCGCCGAGCAGCTGCAACGAGGGTGTGGCGAAGTAGTCGAGCAGCGCTTCCTCGTCCTTCCAGCTGCCCTGCAGCAGCCACGGCTGACCGTTCTCACGGGCCACCAGCTGGCAGCGCAGGCATCCCGGCGCGCGGCGCGCGCCGTCGACCAGGTTGTCGATCAACGCGCCCAGTTCCGCCTCGTGCCCCAGCCGGGGGTGGATCTGCAATTCGTGTTCGATGGGTGTTTGCCAGTGCATGTCCTGTCCTCCGCGTTCCAGGAAGAAGCCCGAGGTGGCTCCTCGGACGACTGACAGGAAGGTTACGGCGCGGCCGGGGCCGGGCGTTATCCGGATGCTGCTGTCTTCTTGCCTGATCCTGCGTGACCTTCGCCGCGCTCTGAAACCGGGTGTTTCCGCGCCGTTTCCAGCCCTTGCACCGCTACGGTGCGCGACCCGATGCCGGAATGGCTTGTCCATTCCTGCCGATTGCTTGCCTGATCCTCCAGCGGCTGCCTTACTGTCACACGCGTGCATGCGCCGTGGGCGTAAGCTTCGTGCGCCGCCACTGGAGGTCCTGTGCATGTCCCAGTCCGTTCCCGCCTTTGATCCGATTGCCGCCGGCCGCCAGGAGCTGGCCGACATCATCCAGCGCCACTGCCAGGGTGAAGGTCTCTTCGAAACCGCCATCGATTCGCTGCTGGTCGCGCGCGGCGACTGCCCCAACGAAGGGCGCATGCCGACGCTCTACCGCCCGGCCCTGTGCGTGATCGCCCAGGGCTGCAAGGAAGTGCGCCTGGGTAGCGAGGTCTATCGCTACGACGAACTCAACCTGCTGGTGGTGTCGGTGACGCTGCCGGTCTCCGGCCAGGTGATCGAGGCCTCGCCGGACAGGCCCTACCTGTCCATCCGCCTGGACATCGACCCCGGCGAGCTGACCCGGCTGATTGCCGAGGCCGGCCTCGTCGGCAGCGCGCCGCGCCCGGCCAGCCGTGGCATCTACCTGCAGCGCGTGGACTGCACCGTGCTCGACGCCCTGCTGCGGCTGATGCGCCTGCTGGACACCCCGCGCGACATCGAGATGCTGGCGCCGCTGTTCGTCCGCGAAATCCTCTATCGCCTGCTGCGCGGCCCGCAGGGCCACCTGCTGCACGACCTGGCGATGACCGACAGCCAGACCCACCGCGTCACCCGCGCCATCGAGTGGCTCAACCGCAACTACGACAAGTCCCTGCGCATCGAGGACCTGGCCCGCGAGGTGAACCTCAGCGTGTCCACCCTGCACCACCGCTTCAAGGAAGTGACCGCGCTGAGCCCGCTGCAGTACCAGAAGCAGCTGCGCCTGCAGGAGGCGCGGCGGCTGATGCTGTCAGAGGGGCTGGAAGTGGCGGTGGCCGGGCATCGTGTCGGCTACGAGAGCCCGTCGCAGTTCAGCCGCGAATACAGCCGCCTGTTCGGCGCGCCGCCGCTGCGCGACCTGGCGAGCCTGCGCGGGGCTCTGGGCAGCGAGGCGGTGCCGGCCTGACGCCTGCGCCAGTTGTCCGGTTCCTTTGCCGTACGGTTCGCGAGCAAGCTCGCTCCTACAGGCAGGGCACAGACCGTAGGATGGGTATCGCTTCGCTCCACGCCATCCTACGAAAGCATCAGCGCTCGTAAAGCTCCAGCGGCAGGTCGTCCGGGTCGGCGAAGAAGGTGAAGCGCTTGCCGGTCAGCTCGTCGTCGCGGATCGGCTCGCAGGTCACGCCGTGGCTCTGCAGGTGCGCCACGGCGCTTTCCAGGTCGTCCACGGCGAACGCCAGGTGGCGCAGCCCCTGCGCCTCGGGATAGGACGGCCGCGCAGGCGCACCGGGGAAGGAGAACAGCTCCAGCTGCGCATCCCCCAGCGCCAGGTCGAGCTTCCAGGAGTCGCGCGCGGCGCGGTAGGTCTCGGCGAGCACCTTCAGGCCCAACACCTGGGTGTAGAAGTGCTTCGAACGCGGGTAGTCCGAGCAGATCAGGGCGACGTGGTGGAGGCTGTGCAGCAGGGCCATGGCGTAGGCATCGTTTGCAGAATGGGTGCTCTATCCTGCCAGCGACGCCCGGCAGGTCAATGCTGGCGCTGTGAAGCCGGTCGCGGACGGTGCTGGAGTGATGGCAGTGCGCCTGCTAGCATCCCGCCGCCCACTCCCATAAACGGTCGACAGGACGTCTCCCGTACGGCCGCACCTGAAAGGACTCAGCATGAAGAAGACCGCCCTGGCCATCGCCATTCCCGTTGTCATCGTCGGCGCCGCCGCTGCCGGCGCCTGGTACACCGGCAGCCGCGTCGAGCAGGAAGTGAACCGCGGCATCACCGAAGCCAACGAACTGTTCAAGCAGGAAGCCCCCGGCCTGGGCGCCTACCTGACCCTGGTGGACATCCAGCGCGGCCTGTTCTCCAGCTCCGCGCGCTACAACCTGACCTTCACCGGCAAGGAAGGCGAGGAGCCGCAGACCCTGGTCTTCACCGATCGTCTGGAGCACGGCCCCTTCCCGGCCTCGCGCCTGGCTTCCGGCAAGCTGGCGCCGGTCATGGCGCAGAGCCATTTCGCCCTGGAGCAGAACGAGCTCACCGCTCCGCTGTTCACCGCCGCCGGCGGCAAGGCCCCGCTCTCGGGCGAGCTGACTATCCACTACGACCAGAAGCAGGAAGGCAGCGTCGAAACTGCCGCCCTGGAGTTTGCCAAGGACAGCGACAAGCTGCGCCTGTCCCCGGCCAAGGTGACCTTCAGCGTTTCCAGTGACAGGAAGAACGTGACCGCCGCGGGCAACCTCGCCGAGATCGACCTCGACTTCACCGACGAGAACAGCGGCCAGCCGGCGCGCGTGCAACTGCGCGACCTGGGCATGCAGGGCGACAAGAAGGAAAACGCCAACGGCTTCGCCCTGGGCCCCAGCTCCGCCACCATCAAGAGCCTGCACATCCAGTCCTCGGGCGCGCCGGAAGTCGAGCTGCGTGACGCCGTGGTCGAGGAAGTGCTCAAGCAGGGCGGCAAGGGCCTGGACCAGAGCATCTCCTACCGCATCGGCAAGGTCGTGGTGCAGGGCCGGGAAATCGGCGGCGTGAAGCTCGACCTGAGCCTGCGCAATCTCGATGAAGGCGTGCTCAAGACCTTCAAGGAGTCCTACAACAAGATGGCCCTGGACAGCCTGGAAAGCACCGAGCTGACCCCGGCGCAGGAGGAGGAGCTCAAGCGCCTCGGCCTGGCCCTGCTGGAAGGCTCGCCGGTGCTGTCGCTGGACGAGCTGTCGCTGCAGACCCCCCATGGTGTGGCCAAGGCCTCCCTGTCGGTCGACCTGCGCAAGCCCAACGCCGCAGCGGCGACTCCCGATGAAATGGCCCGCAGCATCCTGGCCGCGCTCAAGGCCGACCTGAAGGTGGACAAGGCGGTGATCGGCGACATCGTCGCCCTGCAGGGTTCGCTGGGGGGCGAAGCCGCTGGCAGCGTCGACCCGGTGGCGCTCAAGCAGCAGTCCGATGCGATGACCGACCTGTTCAGCGGCATGGCCCTGAACTCGCAGTGGGCGGTGCTCGACGGCAACGCGCTGTCCAGTTCGCTGGCCTACGCCAACGACCAGGTGAAGTTCAACGGCAAGGACATGAGCGTGCCGGAATTCATGGCCTTCGCCATGGGCTCGGCACAAGGCCTGGGCCTGGGTGGCGGCGCCGCTGGCGTGGCAGAAGAGCCGCAGGAAGAAAGCGTGGAATAAGCCGCGCCTGCAACGAAAAAGCCCGGCATTCGCCGGGCTTTTTTCTGGGTGCTGACCTTGTAGGAGCGAGCTTGCTCGCGAACCCGCCCAACATCGAAGCTGCCGGCGAGATCTGTTCGCGAGCAAGCTCGCTCCTACAGAAAGATGATCGAGCGTCGCCGCTATCAGTACGTAGGATGGATATCGCTTCGCTTCACGCCATCCTGCGCGGAGCGGATCGAGGCTATCATCGAGCGTTGCGCACGCCCTCGGCTAGCTGGCGGCACAGGCCGAGCACGCTCTGCACCGCGTCGGCGGAGCTGGTGGCTTCGGCGATCTTGTCGATCAGCGCCGAGCCCACCACCACGCCATCGGCCAGGCGGGCGATGCTCGCCGCGTGTTCCGGGGTGCGGATGCCGAAGCCGATGGACACTGGCAGGTCGGTGTGGCGACGCAGGCGTGCCACGGCTTCCTCGACGTGGTCCAGGGTCGCCGCGCCGGCGCCGGTCACACCGGCCACCGAGACGTAGTAGACGAAGCCCGAGCTGCCGTTGAGGACGGTCGGCAGGCGCTGGTCGTCGGTGGTCGGGGTGGTCAGGCGGATGAAGTCGATGCCCGCGGCCTGGGCCGGGTGGCAGAGGTCTTCGTTGTGCTCGGGCGGCAGGTCCACCACGATCAGGCCGTCGACGCCGGCCTCTTTCGCGTCGGCGATGAACTTGTCCACGCCGTAGTAGTGGATCGGGTTGAAATAGCCCATCAACACCAGCGGCGTGGTGGTGTTGTCCTGGCGGAATTCGCGAACCATCTTCAGCGTCTTGACCAGGTTCTGGCCGTTGCCCAGGGCGCGGATGTTGGCCAGCTGGATCGCCGGGCCGTCGGCCATCGGGTCGGTGAACGGCATGCCCAGTTCGATCACGTCGGCGCCGGCTTCGGGCAGGCCCTTGAGGATGTCCAGCGAGGTCGAGTAGCCCGGATCGCCAGCGGTGATGAAGGTCACCAGGGCGGCGCGGTTCTGCTCTTTGAGTTCGGCGAAGCGGGTCTGCAGGCGGCTCATGCTTGCGGCTCCTGTTGCATGTGGTGCATGACGGTCTGCATGTCCTTGTCGCCACGACCGGACAGGTTCACCACCATGATGTGGTCCTTGGGCAGGCTCGGCGCGCGCTTGAAGACTTCGGCCAGCGCGTGGGAGGACTCCAGCGCCGGGATGATGCCTTCCAGGCGGCAGCACTGGTGGAAGGCGTCGAGGGCTTCGTGGTCGGTGATCGAGGTGTACTCGACGCGGCCGATGTCATGCAGCCAGGCGTGTTCCGGGCCGATGCCGGGGTAGTCCAGGCCGGCGGAGATGGAGTGCGCGTCGATGATCTGGCCGTCCTCGTCCTGCAACAGGAAAGTGCGGTTGCCGTGCAGCACGCCCGGTACGCCGCCGTTCAGGCTGGCGGCGTGCTTGCCGGTCTCGATGCCGTGGCCGGCAGCTTCGACGCCGATGATCTTCACGCTGGCGTCATCGAGGAACGGGTGGAACAGGCCCATGGCGTTGGAGCCGCCGCCGATGCAGGCCACCAGCGAATCGGGCAGGCGCCCTTCCTTCTCGGCCAGCTGTTCGCGGGTTTCCTTGCCGATCACCGCCTGGAAGTCGCGGACCATCGCCGGGTACGGGTGCGGGCCGGCCACGGTGCCGATCAGGTAGAAGGTGTTGTGCACGTTGGTCACCCAGTCGCGCAGCGCTTCGTTCATCGCGTCCTTCAGGGTGCCGGTGCCGGAGACCACCGGGATCACCTCGGCGCCCAGCAGCTTCATGCGGAACACGTTGGCCTGCTGGCGATCGATGTCGGTGGTGCCCATGAAGATCACGCATTCCATGCCGAAACGCGCGGCCACGGTGGCGGTCGCCACGCCGTGCATGCCGGCGCCGGTCTCGGCGATGATGCGTTTCTTGCCCATGCGCTTGGCCAGGAGGATCTGGCCGATGCAGTTGTTGATCTTGTGCGCGCCGGTGTGGTTCAGCTCTTCGCGCTTCAGGTAAATCTTCGCGCCGCCGCAGTGCTCGGTCAGGCGCTCGGCGAAGTACAGCGGGCTCGGGCGGCCGACGTAGTCGCTCTGGAAGTAGGCGAGCTCCTTCTGGAACTCCGGATCGTCCTTGGCCTTCTCGTACTCGCGGGCCAGGTCGTGGATCAGCGGCATCAGGGTCTCGGCGACGTATTGGCCGCCGAAGCTGCCGAACAGGCCTTTGGCGTCTGGACCGGTGCGCAGTGTGGACATGGGAAGGCTCCTTGGGTCTCTTGGCGGCAAGGCCCTGGGGCACTGCCGCGTGAATTTTCGTAGGGCGCATAACGCGCCGGCGTTATCCGCCGCGAATGGCTTGGCGGATAACCTGTTCCAGGTTATGCGCCCTACGGCGTGGGTCGTGAAGCAGGTGCCGGCTGGGGGCGATCGCGGACAGAGTCCGCTCCTACGAATGAGCATCAGGATACGGCTGTGTGAGGACGGGGAAAAGCGATAAGATCGCCACAACCTGTAAGGAAAACTCACGGATTGATCGCCATGAGCCGAGACCTTCCGCCACTCAATGCCCTGCGTGCCTTCGAAGCTGCCGCCCGCCTGCGCGGCATGAGCGCAGCGGCCGACGAGCTGAGCGTCACCCACGGGGCGATCAGCCGGCAGATTCGGCTGCTGGAAGAAGAGCTGGGCGTGACCCTGTTCGTCAAGGAAGGGCGCGGCGTAAAACTCACCGATGCCGGCGTTCGCCTGAGCGAGGTGGCCAGCGACTCCTTCGAGCGCCTGCGCGCCGTCTGCGCCGAGCTTCGGCGTCAGGCCGGCGGCGACGCGCCCTTCGTCCTGGGTTGCCCCGGCAGTTTGCTCGCCCGCTGGTTCATCCCGCGCCTGGATCGCCTGAACCGCGACCTGCCGGACCTGCGCCTGCAACTTTCCGCCAGCGACGGCGACCTCGACCCGCGCCGTGGCGGGCTCGACGCCACCCTGTGTTTCGCCGCGCCGCCGTGGCCGGCGGACATGCGCGTGCTGGAACTGGCGGTGGAAAGCATCGGCCCGGTGCTCAGCCCGCGTTCGGCGCGCTTCGAGCAACTGCGCGAGGCGCCGGCCGAGGCGCTGCTGGGCGAAGCGCTGCTGCACACCGTGTCGCGTCCGCAAGCCTGGCCGGAATGGGCGGCGCGCCACGGCCTGGACCCTGCGCGCCTGACGCTCGGCCAGGGCTTCGAGCACCTCTATTACCTGCTGGAAGCCGCCGTGGCCGGCCTGGGCGTGGCCATCGCCCCGCAGCAACTGGTGGCCGACGACCTCGCCGCCGGTCGCTTGGCCGCGCCCTGGGGCTTCGTCGAAACCACCGAGCGGCTGGCGCTGTGGGTGCCCGAACGCCGTGCCGACCCGCGCGCCGAGCGCCTGGCGCGCTGGCTGCAGGCCGAGCTGAACGGCCGGGCGTAAAGTCTGAACCGGGCCGTTTGCCCTGGGTCAACCCCTCTACTACTGTCCATTAGGCACGCTGGCATTTTGCTTGTGCGGCGCCATGAGCTGAGGAGAGAGGCTATGTCCAATCACCACACCTACAAGAAGATCGAGCTGGTCGGCTCCTCGCGCACCAGCATCGAGGATGCGATCAACAACGCCCTGGCCGAAGCGGCCAAGAGCATCGACTTCCTGGAGTGGTTCGAGGTGGTGGATACCCGTGGGCACATCGAGAATGGCGCCGTGGGGCATTACCAGGTGACCATCAAGGTCGGCTTCAAGATCGCCAACAGCTAGATCGCGAACGGCGCGAGCTTTTTTTGTCACGCGGCTCTTTTGTCACGCGCCTTCTCCATGTTGGCGTGGCGTGTGGTCGTGCGTACCGGGGTAGCCCGGTTTTCCGGCCCGTTCGGGCCTTTTCCTGTGAACGACGAGGGAGCGTTACCGATGAAGAAGTTTCTGATCGCTGTGGGGGTCTTCGCCCTGGCTGGCAATGCCTTTGCCGCCGGCAAGCCGTGCGAAGAGCTGAAGTCGGAAATCGAGGCGAAGATCAAGGCCAAGGGCGTGGCCTCCTTCAACCTGGAGGTCGTCGACAAGGGTAGCGCGGGCGGCAAGCAAGTCGTCGGCACCTGCGAAGGCGGCACCAAGGAAATCGTCTATTCGAAGTGATTCCCGGCGACCGCCGGCAGGCCGGGTACCCACGAGGGGCCCGGCCTTTTTCATGGTTTTTGGGGCGGGCTTTTTGTAGGAGCGAGCTTGCTTGCGAACCTCTCGCCTCCGATCTTATCGAGCTTTACAGGCACAAGCGGACCCAGCCTGCAACCGGGCTCCGCTCATACTGAAATCACGGCGGAGCACGAACGTAGGATGGGTGGAGCTTGCGATATCCATGCTGCCCTGCGCACTCCCATCGATGGGTATCGCTGCGCTCCACCCATCCTACGAAAGCGTTTTCCCGCAGCAGCAAAGTGCGGTGCGCGAGCGTTCTGAGGGCCGGAACTTGCCCTGAAAGGCGTAAACCTATTTCAGGGCAAGACAATCGAAGCTGCTCACCGCACGCATCACCCTCGACGCCACTCTCGAATGAGCCTGCGCGGCACTCTGTCCGGCGGCTGCGGTCCACCGTTAGGATAGAGCGCCCCGGCGTGGGGCTTTGACGAGGGACTGTGATGACGACGATGAAGTGGGCCGTAGCGACGGGCGTGGCGCTCCTGCTGGCGAGCGGCGCGAGCTGGTCGGCAGTGAAGCCGTGCGAGGAGCTCAAGGCCGAGATCGAGACCAAGATCCAGGCCGCCGGAGTGACCTCCTACACCCTGGAGATCGTGGACAAGGCCGAGGTGAAGGACCCGAGCATGGTGGTCGGCACCTGCGACAACGGCAAGCGGCGGATCATCTACCAGAAGAATGACGGCTGAGTTCGCGCCAGGCTTCGTGATCGCGTAGGAGCGGACTCCGTCCGCGATGAGTTCCGCGCGCGCCTGAGGCCAATCGCGGACAAAGTCCGCTCCTACGAAACCCTCGGCTGTGCAGTGTTGCTGCCGCTAGAACGGCCCGCAGCGCACCGCGCCCTGGAAGTCCGTCTTCGCTACCAGCTTGCCGTCACTGTCGGTCAGCAATGCCAGGGCGCTGCGCAATTGCGGGCGCAGCTCCAGCCGGTAGCGCTGGCCGGCGGCGAAATCGTCGTAGGTCACCTTGACCCGGCAGGTCAGCTCCGAAGGGTCGGTCATCTGGCCCATGCCGCCGCCGCTGGAAACCTCGTACTGGAAGCGCACCACCAGCTCGTGGCGTCCCGGTGTCACCTGGTAGAAGCGCCCGTCGTTCACCGATTTGCCGTCGAGGCGCTCGGCCATCAGGGTCTTGCCCGGCGTGGTGTAGAGGTCGACCCAGGCCATCTGCGGGTCGTGGGCCGGCAGCGGGCTGGCGCAGCCGCCCAGCAGGGCGAAGCTCAGGGGAAGGAAGCCGGGCAGGTAACGCGGGCGCATGGAAGTTCACCGTGGGATGGGCTCATCCCACAGCATACCCCGCTCAGGCTTTCGCGCAGCCCCGTTCGCGGCCGCGGGCGATCTCACCGCCCTGGGCGTCGTAGAGCTTGGCCCAGGGGCGGAAGCCGATGCTGCCGGTCTCCAGGCGATAGCGCTGGCCGGCGCTGAAATCCTTGTACTGCACGGTCATCTCGCAATCACGCCACAGCGCCTCGTCCACCGGGCCGATGTCCCCCGGTTCGACCTGGAACTGGAAGCGCACGCGCAACTCATGGGAGCCCGGGTCGACCTCGAAGTAGCGGGTACTGGGCCACTCCTTGCTGTCCACTTGCAGGGCCGCCAGGTCGCTCTGGCTGTTGGTGTTCAGGTCGACCCAGGCGCGGTTCGGGTCCGGCTGGGGCATCAGCATGGAACAGCCGCTCAGGGCGAGCAGGCCGGCAGGTAGGAGAAGGGTGCGCATCGGGGTGGCTCCTGGGTCGAGTGGGGCGGCAGCGAGCGGAGCAGGCCCTGTGCTATGTTCCGCGCATGCCCTTCCGTCTTCTTATCCCGACACTCGACCGCCGCCTGTGCCGCTGGGTTCCCTGCGTGGCGATCTGGGCGCTGAGCGGTTGCTCCACGGTGGGCTATTACGGCCAGTTGGCGGACGGCCAAGTGCGCCTGCTCGCCGCCCGCGAGCCGGTGGCCGAGGTGGTCGCCGACCCCGCCCGCGACCCTGCGTTGCGCCAGCGCCTGGAGCTGTCCCAGGAGGCCCGTGACTTCGCCAGCGCCGAGCTGGGCCTGCCGGACAACCAGAGCTATCGCCTGTACGCCGATATCCACCGGCCCAACGTGGTGTGGAACGTGTTCGCCACGCCCGAGCTGTCGTTGCAGCCGCTCACCCACTGCTTCCCCATCGCCGGCTGCGTGGCCTATCGCGGTTATTACGGCGACGTCGGTGCGCAGGCCGAGGCGAAGCGCCTGAAGGAGCAGGGGCTGGATGTCTACGTCGGCGGCGTGGAGGCCTATTCGACCCTCGGCTGGTTCGATGACCCGATCCTCAGCAGCATGCTGCGCTGGGGCGACCAGCGCCTGGCCGAGACGATCTTCCACGAGCTGGCGCACCAGAAGTTCTACCTGCCGGGCGATACCGCGTTCAATGAGTCCTACGCCTCCTTCGTCCAAGCGGAAGGCGGCCGCCGCTGGCGCGCCGCGCGCCACCTGGCGGATGACTCGCCGCTGCTGGAGGAGCAGCGCAAGCGCTTCACCCAGCTGGTGCTCGATACCCGCGAGCGCTTGCAGGCGCTTTACGCCAGCCCGCGCAGCGACGCGGAAAAGCGTGCCGGCAAGCAGGCCGAGTTCGAGCGCCTGCGCCACGACTATGCGCAGATGCGTGATCGGGACTGGGGTGGCAAGGCGCCTTTCGACGCCTGGGTCAACGGCTCGCTGAACAACGCCAAGCTGCTGCCCTTTGGCCTCTACGACCAGTGGGTGCCGGCTTTCGCCGCGTTGTTCGCCCAGGTCGGCGGCAACTGGCCGGCGTTCTATGCGCGGGTGGAGAAGCTCGGCGCGTTGCCGCTGGCGGAGCGCAAGGCGGCGTTGGAGACGCTCAAGGCGGGCGGGTTCGTCAGCTTCCGGTAATTTCTTCGCTGGGGTTGGTTCGCGAGCAATGACGCTGGCGTCCCCTCGCTCCTACAGGTATGCCGCAGCGGCTCTTCGTAGGAGCGAGCTTGCTCGCGAATCGGCCCGTGACGATGGCGTGGGGACTTTCCCCCTCACCCCAGCCCTCTCCCTCTGAGCGGGGCGCGCAGCCAGGGTTAGGGTGAGGGCCGGTCGTTGCACAGACCTTCATGCAGGAGCGCCCTGTCAGACCCGCTCGATCCCCGGCATCTGCCACTCGCCGCCCACCACCCGCTGCTCCGGCCCGTAAATGCGCAGGATCAGGTTGAAAGGCCCCTGCCGCGTCGAGGGCAGCCAGTTCGCCTCGTGCTCCTGACCGGGCGAGTCGGCCTGGATGTACAACGTCACCCCGCCATCGGCATCGCGTAGCAGCGGGTCGCGGCTGCTCAGGCAGTAGCGCTGGAGGGAGTTGTCCACCAGTTGGCGGTCGGGCAGGTCGTAGAGCGTCATCGACCAGAACTCCCTGGCCGGCGGCAGCTGCCCCGGTGCGAAGCGCAGCCGGTAGCGCTGCCCGCCCTGCAGCGGCCGTTGCGCGCTGTCCAGGCGGCTGCCCAGGTAGATCGCCTCCTCCACGCTGTTGCCGTAGATGCCGCTGGCCGCTGCCACGGCGCGGCTCAGGTAGTCGTTGTGCATCGCCGCGCGGCTGCCGAACAACCCGGCGGAGGAGCGCAGCGTGGCGCCCCTGGCCTTCAGCTCCGCCACGCCCTGCTGGATGCCCGCGCCCAACGCCTGGCGCTGTGCCGGGCTGAGCACCGCCGGATTGAACGCCAACCCTGCACCGATGCCGACACGGGTGAAACGCTGGCGCAGTTCGACCTCGCTCGGGTCCACCGGGCAGCAGGCGAGAATCTGGTTCAGGTGCGCAATGAAGCCGGGGCCGAGGTCGCGGGGCAGTTCCCAGGGCAGCCATCCCACCGCCTCAGCGGGCGCGGGCGCTGCGCTGCCGGCGAACGCGTGCAGCGGCCGCAGGCGGTACTGCTGCTGGAGTTTGCGCACGGCGGGCAGGTCATCGGCGTCGCGCAGGCCGGTGCGGCCCAGCAGCATGGCGATCTGCGTTTCACTGCGCAGTACCTGACGGATACCGGCTGGCGTCGTGCCCTGCCAGTCGGGCCCGGCGATCAGGTAGTCGCCCGCCTCGCGGCCGGTGCTGAGCACGCCGACATAGCCGAAGTTGAAGGTGTACTGGTCCACCAGCTGGTGCACGTAGTAGCGGTCTTCGCCCACGGCGGGAACGCTGAGCACCCAGGGTTCGGCGCGCAGGTCGAGCCAGGCCCAGGAGTAGGGGGTGTCGTTGTTCGGCGTGACGATGTCGCGGTTCTTCGGGGTGTACAGCTCGCTGTAGTGGCGGAACACGCCGAAGCCGCCGACGTACTCCGGCGACGCCGGGTTCAGCACCTGCTTCTGCATCGTCTGGTAGTGCATCAGCATCGGGTAGGCGTAGATCCACGCCTGGCGGACGATGTCCTGGAACACAGCGGGGTCGCTCTCCAGCTCAAGCGGGGCGGCCAGCAGCCAGTTCGGTGTGCAACCCAGGCCGAAGCCGAGCGCACCGCTGGCGCCGAGGAAGCGGCGGCGGGTCAGGGTCGGATTCATGCCTTACTCCTTGACGGCGATGGGCTGTACGGCGGGCGGCTGGTAGTCGCCCTTGAGCGCTTTTTCCTGCGGCAGGTACAGGCGCAGGATCAGGTTGAACGGGCCCTGTGGCGCGGGCAGCCAGTTGTCGGTGCTGGCGGGCTGGGCGTGCTGGAGGGTCAGGGTCAGGCCGCCGTCGGCATCCGGCTTCAGGCCGCTGGCGCTGTTGATGGCGTAGCGGTTGAGCGGGTTGGCCGAAAGCATCTGGGTCTTGCCGTCGTACAGGGTGACCGACCAGAAGGCGTCCACCGGCGGCAGTTGGCCAGGGGCGAAGTGCAGGCGGTAGGCGCGGCTGCCATCCAGCGGCTGGCCGCTGGCGTCGACGCGGGTGATCGGGTACATCGCCTCCGCCGGGTCGTTGGCATAGAGGTATTTCCAGGCCACGGCCGAGCGGGTCAGGTCGTCGCTGCCGTAATGGCCGATGTTGGTCGGGGAGTTCTGCCAGCCATTGACCGGGGCGCCGAAGCGCTCGGTGGCGGCGCGAATCTTCGCGCGCCCGTCCTCGGCGCCCTGCTCCACTGCCTGGGCAATGTCCGCCGGCAGCTGTTTGGCATCGAAGGGTTTGCCGGTGCCCACGCCGATCTGCGCGAACTGTTTCAGGCGCTCCTGCTCGTCGGCGCTCCAGGCATGCCAGGCCGAGAGGCCGTTGAAGTCGATGAAGGTGTTTTCCGCCGGGCCTTCCTTGGTCGGCAGGTACTCGGGCACGTCCATCTTGTGCGGCAGCAAGGTCGGTTTGGTGCTGCGCAACTTGTAGCCGTCCATCACCGCCTTGGCGGCGGCCAGATCGGCTTCGCCGTCGACCGCCGTGCGCCCGAGGAGGAACAGGATGCGGCTGGGCGAGCGGATCACCTTGCCGTGGAAATCCTCAGGTGTCTTGCCATCCCAGTCGGGCCCGGCGATCAGGAAGCTGCCGGCCTCGCGGCCGGTGGCGCGGGTGCCGATGTAGTCGAGGTTGTTGGTGCGCATGTCGATCAGCTGGAAGCTGTAGTAACGCTGCGGCACGGCGGGCACGCTGAGCACCACCGGGTGTTCGCGCAGGTCGAGCAGTGCGTAGGAGTAGAGCGTGTCGTTGTTCGGCGACACCACGGTGCGGTCTTCCGGCCCGAGCAGCGCGGTCTTGTTGTACAGGTAATTGACCGGCAGCTTGGCGGCCAGCGCCTGCAAGGTCTTGCCGTGTTCGGCGGTGGCGTAGGCGAACAGATAAGCCTGCTCGGCCAGGTCGCGGGCTTGCGGCGGCGTCGGTGCGGCGGCCCAGGCGTGGCCGGCGAGCAGGGGAAGCAGGGCGAGTGCGGGCAGCCAGTGGCGCATGTCGTGTTCCTCGTTGTTCTTGTTGGCATGGCGCCGGCCAGGGTGCTCCAGAGCGCCGCGCTGACGGTTAGCGCCAGCGGACAGAAAACGATCACCGCCGCCGGGGTATCACTCCGCGCGGTCGGGGCTGTGCAGCGGGAGGTCCAGCTGTACGCGGCGGCGCAGCCAGGGGCTGGGCCGGTAGCGGGCCTCGCCGTAGCAGGCCTGCAGGCCCTGGAGGATGGTGAGAATGCGCACGGCGCCGTAATGCTCGCCGAAGGCCAGCGGGCCGAAGGGGTAACCCAGCGCCAGTTGCACCGCGCGGTCCAGCGTCACCGGCGTGGCGATGCCGCGCTGGGCGATCTCGCAGCCGAGATTGACGATGCCGGCGACTACCCGTTGGCTGACAAAGCCGGGCGAATCGTTGATCACTTCCACCGGCACGCCGTCGCTGCCCAGCGCCTGGCGCGCTTGCGCCTCAAGGTGCGGGTCGAGCGCCGGCTGGCGCATCAGCACGCGGCGGCGGTCCAGTTCGGTGAAGGTTTCCAGCGCCAGGCTGCGTTCCGGCGGCAGGCCGAGGGCGTCGATGCGCGTGCTGGCGTCCACGCCCAGCGGGGTGACCAGGCAGATGGCGCGCGACGACGGCGCTTCGCCGGTTTCCAGCACCACGCCGCCGAGGGTGAGGATCGCCGCGACGCGGTGGCGCAGCTCCGGGTCCTGGCTGTCGAGCCAGTACGGGCGGTTGAGCAATACGGTTTCGTACCGTTCTTCTGCTTCACGAACGGGCTGGCCGTCGTGGTAGCGGTAGAAGCCCTCGCCGCTCTTGCGACCCAGCAACCCACCGGCGACGCGCTGCGCGGCAAGTGGCGACGGGGTGTAGCGCGGGTCCTGGTAGAACTGCTGGTAGAGCGACTCCATCACCGCGTGGGAGACATCCAGGCCGGTCAGGTCGAGCAGCTCGAACGGCCCCATGCGAAAGCCCACGCCGTCGCGCAGGATGCGGTCGATCTGCGCGGGGCTGGCGATGCCTTCGCCGAGGATGCGCAGCGCTTCGGTGCTGAAGGCGCGGCCGGCGTGGTTGACGATGAAGCCGGGGCTGTCCGGTGACACCGCCGGGAAGTGCCCGGCCTGCTCCGCCAGCCGGCTCAGACGCTGCACCACCGACTCGCTGGTGCGCTGGCCGCGCACCACCTCGACGATGCGCATCAGCGTCACCGGGTTGAAGAAGTGGAAGCCGGCAACCCGTTCCGGGTGCTGGCAGCGCGCGGCGATGCGGGTGACCGACAGCGACGAGGTGTTGCTCGCCAGCACGGCCTCCGGCGCCACGCGCTTCTCCAGCTCGGCGAGCAGCGCTTGCTTGGCGCCGAGGTCTTCGAGGATGGCCTCGATCAGCAGGTCGCAGTCGGCCAACTCGTCCAGGCTGTGGGTGGGCAACAGGCGCTGCATCGTCGCGCGGAGTGCTTCGGGGGCAAGCTTGCCCTTGGCCACCGCGCGTTCCAGCAGCTCGCGGTTGAAGGCCAGGGCCTGCTCCACGGTGTGCGGGTTGCTGTCGTACAGGCGCACCGGCAGCCCGGCGCTGGCGAACAGCTGGGCGATGCCGCGGCCCATGGCCCCGGCGCCGATCACGCCAATACGGTGGAAGGACTCGGTCATGCTGCGGGTCTCGTCGTGCGCACCTGCTTCAACCATAGACGCTGTGCTCACGCGGTGGTCCTTTTGGCCAGTTCCAGATCGCGCAGCTGGCGGCGCAGCAACTTGCCGACGCTGGTCTTGGGCAGCTCGTCGAGGACCTCAACGAAGCTCGGCACCTTGTAGCCGGTGAGGTGCTCGCGGCAGTGGGCGATGATCTGCGCCGGCGCCAGCGATTCGTCCTTGAGGCTGACGAACAGCTTCACCGACTCGCCCTTGCGCTCGTCCGGCACGCCGATGGCCACGCACTCGCGCACGCCGGGGTGACGCATTACCGCGTCCTCCACTTCGTTGGGGAACACGTTGAAGCCCGAGACCAGGATCATGTCCTTCTTGCGGTCGACGATCTTCAGCATGCCGTCGGCGTCCAGCTCGGCGATGTCGCCGGTCTTCAGCCAGCCGTCGGCGGTCAGCACCTGGGCGCTCTCTTCCGGGCGCTGCCAGTAGCCCTGCATCACCTGCGGGCCACGCAGCCACAGCTCGCCGGGCTGGTCGGGGCCGGTGTCGTTGCCCTCCTCGTCCACCGTGCGCAGTTCGGTATCCACCAGCGCCTGGCCGACGTAGCCTTCGCGGTACGGGCTCAGCAGCGTGCCGGTGGAGACTACCGGCGAGGCCTCGGTAAGGCCGAAACCTTCACGTACCGGCGCACCGGTCAGCGCTTCCCAGCGCCGGCCCACTTCGCGGTTCAGCGGTGCGCCGCCGGAGGTCACCCACTTCAGGTGGCTGAAGTCGATGCTGGGGAAATCCGCGTGGTTCATCAGGCCGACGAACAGGGTGTTGATGCCGCTCATCAGGGTGAAGGGGTAGCGGCGCATGGCGCCGATGATCTCGTCGA
The DNA here is from genome assembly GCF_002796985.1 of Pseudomonas sp. Lineage (GTDB taxonomy): Bacteria > Pseudomonadota > Gammaproteobacteria > Pseudomonadales > Pseudomonadaceae > Pseudomonas. The sequence goes on from NZ_PEKX01000009.1 coordinate 63,256, forward strand.
GGTTGCGGCCGTCGCGGATGAACACTGTGTGCAGGCCCATGCCCACCGAGGACAGGCAGTTCGTCGAGAAGGCCATGATGTGGTAGAGCGGCAGCGGCGCGATGCGCACGTCGGTGGCCGGCTCCAGCAGGCCGGGGCGCAGGAACAGCTCCAGGGTCTGGGTGACGTTGGCGACCAGGCTGCGGTGGCTGAGCATCGCGCCCTTGGAAACACCAGTGGTGCCGCCGGTGTACTGCAGCAGCGCGAGGCGATCCAGCCCCGGCTCGGCGTCTACCGGCGCTGCCTCGGCGCCCAGGCGCAGGGCCTGCTGGAAGCGTACGCAGTCGGCTTCGGCGCTGTCGAATTGCGGGCGCTCGCTGTCGTCGATCGAGGTCAGCAGCACCTGCCGTACCTCGCAGTCGGCCTGCACGCTGCGCAACAGCGGCAACAGGCGGTCGAGCAGGAGCACGGCGCTGGCGCCGGAGTCGGCCAACTGGTGGCGCAGCTCGCTGGCGGTGTACTGCGGGTTGGTGTTCACCAGCACCACCCCGGCCTTCAGCGCACCGAAAGTGGCGATGGGGTATTGCAGCGAATTGGGCAGCATCAGCGCCAGGCGGTTGCCGGGTTGCAGGCCGGCGTGGTGGCGCAGGTAACGGGCGAAGGCGTCGGCCTGGCGCTCCAGCTCGGCGAAGCTCAGGTGGCTGTCGCCGCAGGAGAACGCGAGGCGTTCGGGGAATTCGCGGCCGGCATCGCGCAGCAGGTCGTGGAGGTTCTGGTAGCCGTGACGGGCGATCTCGTGGGCCACGTGACCGGTTGGTTGAGCGGACATCGACTTCTCCGTACTTCTGTGAGATTTGAATTGTTGTTCTGCACAGCGAAACAGTGTGTCGCAATTGATGGTATGCGATAGGTTATCCCTGCGCAACGAGCACACGCGGACCGCTGCGTAGCGACGGGGCGATCTGCTATCGTTCGCCCGCGCCGCGCGTAGCGCCGCCCAACAGATCCCCGCCGAGGCCCCATGAGCGACGACGTCGAAGACAGCAGCACCCCCAAGGACCGCAAGTACGTCGAGGCGCTCGCCCGCGGGCTGGATGTGCTGCGCGCCTTCACCCACGGCTCGGTGGTGCTCGGCAACCAGGAAATCTCGCGGATCACCGGCCTGCCCAAGGCCACCGTGTCACGCATGACCTACACCCTGACCCAGCTCGGCTACCTCTGCTACTCGCAGCAGCACGAGAAGTACCAGCTGGATTCCGGCGTGCTGGCGCTGGGTTACGCCTACGTTTCCAACCTGCGCGTACGCCAGTTGGCCAAGCCGTACATGGACGCCTTCGCCCGTCGCACCAACACCACGGTCGGCCTGACCTGCCGCGACTGGCTGTCGATGATCTACGTGGAAAACTGCCGCCCGCCGGAAGCGACTTCCCTGCGCATGGACGCTGGCGTGCGTCTGCCACTGGCGACCACCGCCGCCGGCCGCGCCTACCTCGCCGCGACGCCGGAGCAGGAGCGCGAGCACCTGCTGGCGGCCTTGCAGGAGCGCCACGAAGGCGATTGGTCGGTCATGCGAGCCTCGCTGGAAGCGTCTTTCGAGGAATACCGCGAGCAGGGTTTCTGCCTGTCCCTTGGCGACTGGGACCGCAACGTGCGCGCCGCTGGCGTGCCGCTGCGCCTGGCCGACGGCGGGCTGATGGCGCTGACCTGTGGTGCGCCGTCGTTCCAGCTCAGCGAAGAGACGCTGTGCGGCTCGCTGGCCCATGAGCTGGCGATACTGGCGCGGGATATCGAGAGCCTCGGGGCCTGATCTGCCGTAGTTAGATTTCCCGATTTACTCCTCTGCCGTTCATGCACCCTCTCCCCAGCCCTGGCTGCGCGCCCCGCTCCGAAGGGAGAGGGGCTCTCGGCGCGTAAGGCAGCATCAATCTGCGGTGAATCTGTAGGAGCGAGCTTGCTCGCGAACCGCCCAGCACTGGAGCCGCCAGTGAATCCCCGTTCGCGAGCAAGCTCGCTCCTACAATGTTGGCCCAACCCTGGCTCAGGCGACTTCCATCAACCCCGCATACACCTTCAGGTGATGATCGTCGTCACCCAGCTGGTGACTGAGCATCACCAGGCGCTTGGCGTGGTGCGCCAGCACGTATTCCCAGGTCATGCCGATACCGCCGTGCAGCTGGATCGCCTGTTCGGCGACGAAGCGCGCCGCGCGGGTGACGATGAACTTGGCCGCCGCCAGGGTACGGCTGCGCTCGGCGCTGTCGGGCTGGTCGGCGACGCAGGCGGCGAGGATCGCCATGCTGGTGGCCTGCTCAAGCTCGCTGCGCATGTCCACCATGCGGTGCTGCAGCACCTGGAACTTGCCGATCGGGATGCCGAACTGCTTGCGCGTCTTCAGGTAGTCCAGGGTCAGCGTGCAGGCTTCCTGCAGGCTGCCGAGGGCTTCGGCGCACTGCGCGGCGATGGCGCGGCCCTGTTGATAACGCAGCGCCGGTAGCGCTTCACCGGGCGTGCCGATGGCCTCGCCGATGGCGCCGTCGAGGAACAGCTCGCAGGCGCGCTGGCCATCTACTGTCGGGTAGTCGCGGCGGCTCACGCCGGCCTGTTGCGGGTCGATGAGGAACAGGCCGATGCCCGCCTCGTCCCGCGCATGGCCGGAGACGCGCGCCGAGACCAGGATCGCCGTGGCGCTCTGCCCGCCAATCACCACCGCCTTGCGCCCGCTCAGCTTCCAGCCGTTGCCGGTTTGCTCTGCGCGGGTCTGCACGTCATGCAACTGGTAGTGGCTTTGCGGTTCTTCCAGCGCCACCGCCAGCTGCGCTTCGCCGCTGGCGATGCGCGGCAGCCAGTGGGCCTTCTGCGCGTCGCTGCCGAGCTGGGCAATCAGCCCACCGCCGTGCACCACCGATTGCAGGTAGGGCTCCAGGCACAGGCCACGGCCCAGTTCGGTGAGCACCAGCAGGCATTCCACGCCGCCGCCGAAGCCGCCATGACTTTCCGGCAGCGACACCGAAGTCAGCCCCAGCTCGCCGAGCTGGCGCCAGAAGTCGGTGCTGTAACCCAACTCGCTTTTGCTGAAACCTTCGCGCTTGTCGAACGGGTATGCGTCGCGGACCAGGCGGGCCGCGGTGTCCTGCAGCATCTGCTGCTCTTCGCTCAGTTTGAAGTCCATGGTCCTGGCCTCACAGCTCGAGAATCATCTTGGAGACGATGTTCTTCTGGATTTCGTTGGAGCCGCCGAAGATCGACAGCTTGCGCAGGTTGAAGTACTGGCTGGCCGGCGCGGCCGAGTAATCCGCATGCAGCGCCTCGCTGCCCAGTTCGAACTCGTCCTCGATGAAGGGCAGCGCGTAGGGGCCGAGCACCTTGCGCAGCAGGTGGCTGATCGCCTGGCGGATTTCCGTGCCCTTCACTTTCAGGATCGAGCTTTCCGCGCCCGGCACGCCGCCTTCGCGGGCGGCGGCGAGGATGCGCAGGGTGCTCATCTCGATGGCCATCAGCTGCATTTCCACCTCCGCCACCTGGGCGCGGAACAGCGGGTCTTCGAGCATCGGCTTGCCGTCGCACAGCTCGCGGCTGGCGACCTGCTTCAGGTGCGCGAGCACCGCCTTGGACGCGCCGATACCGGCCAGGCCGGTGCGCTCGTAGGTCAGCAGGTACTTGGCGCAGGTCCAGCCTTCGTTCTCGCGGCCCACCAGGTTTTCCACCGGCACGCGCACGTTGTCGAAGAAGACCTCGTTGACCTCGTGCTCGCCGTCCAAAGTGATGATCGGGCGCACGGTGATGCCGGGGGTCTGCATGTCGATCAGCAGGAAACTGATGCCGCGCTGCTGCTGCGCCTCGGGGTCGGTGCGCACCAGGCAGAAGATCCAGTCGGCGTGCTGGCCGAGGGTGGTCCAGGTCTTCTGGCCGTTCACCACGTAATGGTCGCCGTCGCGCACGGCGCGGGTCTTCAGCGAAGCGAGGTCGGAGCCGGCGCCCGGCTCGGAGTAGCCCTGGCACCACCAGTCGGTGCCGTCGAGGATGCGCGGCAGGTAGTGTGCCTGCTGCTCGGGCGTGCCGAACCTGATGATCACCGGGGCGACCATGTTGACGCCGAAGGGGATGGTGCGCGGCGCGCCGAAGGCGGCGCATTCCTCTTCGAAGATGTGCTTCTGCACGGCGTTCCAGCCGGTGCCGCCGAAGGCCTCCGGCCAGTGCGTGGCGTACCAGCCCTGCTCGGCGAGCACGTGCTGCCAGCGCTGGTGGTCGCCCTTGTTCAGGTGTTTGCCCAGGCGCACCTTGGTGGCGATGTCCTGAGGCAGTTTGCTGCCGAGGAAGTGGCGCACTTCATCGCGGAACGCCAGTTCGTCGGGGGTGAAATGGATGTCCATGGCGGTTCCTTCAGAGGTCAGCGAAACGGCGGCCTTCGGCCACCAGGCGTTCGAGCAGCGGTGCGGGCTGCCACCAGGCGCCGAGGCGCTGGTGGAACTCGCGGATTCGTTCGAGCACTTGCGCAAGGCCCACGCTGTCGGCGTAGAACAGCGGGCCGCCGCGCCAGGTGGGGAAACCGTAGCCGTTGAGGAAGATCACATCGACGTCGCTGGCGCGCTGGGCGATGCCTTCGTCGAGGAGGTGGGCGGCCTCGTTTATCAGCGCGTAGAGACAGCGCTCGACTATCTCTTCATCAGCGACCGGCGCGCGAGTGATGCCGCGGTCGGCGGCGGCCTGTTCCAGCATGGCCGGCAGCGCCGGGTTGTCCTGCGTAGCGCGGCCGCCTTCGCCGTAGTGGTAGAAGCCGGTGCCGGTCTTCTGCCCGAGCATGCCGGCGGCGATCAGGTGATCGAGCACCGTGGGCAGCGTCTGGCCGGGCTTGAGGTTCGGCCGCTGGCGCGAGCGGATCGCGTGGCTGATGTCGAGGCCTGAAAGGTCGCGCACCGCCAGCGGCCCCATGGCCATGCCGAAGGCGCGCAGCGCGCGGTCCACCTGCGCGGGTGTGGCGCCCTCTTCCAGGAGGAATTCGGCCTGGCGGCCGTACTGGAAGATCATGCGGTTGCCGACGAAACCGTCGCACACGCCGACCACCACCGAGACCTTCTTCAGGCGCTTGCCCAGTTGCATGGCGGTGGCCAGCACGGCGTCCGAGGTGGCCTTGCCGCGCACCACTTCGAGCAGGCGCATGACGTTGGCCGGGCTGAAGAAGTGCAGGCCGACGACGTCCTGCGGGCGCTTGGTGAAGGCGGCGATCTCATCGAGGTCCAGCGAGGAGGTGTTGCTGGCGAGGATCGCGCCGGGCTTGCAGGCGGCGTCCAGTTGCTCGAAGACCTGGCGCTTCACTTCCAGGCTTTCGAACACGGCTTCGACCACCACGTCGGCATCGCCCAGCGCGGCGTAGTCGAGCACGCCGCTGATCAGGCCCATGCGCCGCTCCATCTCTTCAGCGCCCAGGCTGCCGCGCGCCACGCTGGCGGCGTACAGGCTGCGGGCGCGGTCGAGGCCGCGTTGCAGGGCTTCTTCGTTCACTTCCAGCAGTTGCACCGGGATGCCGGCGTTGGCGAAGCACAGCACGATGCCGACGCCCATGGTGCCGCCGCCGATGACCGCAGCGCGGCGGATTTCCTGTGGCTGCACGTCGGCGGCTAGCCCGTCGACCTTGGCGGCCTCGCGCTCGGCGAAGAAGGCGTGGATCAGCGCGGCGCGTTGTGGCGATTCCATGCACTGCATGAACAGTTCGCGCTCGCGGACGAGGCCTTCGCGCAGCGGGAGCTGGGTGGCGGCTTCCACCGCATCGATGCAGCGTTGCGGGGAGAACTGGCCGGGCAGGCGTTTCTGCACGTCGCCGCGCTTGTGGGCGATCAGTTCGGCGAGGCCGCTTTCCTGTACGCGCTCGTTGCGCTCGCCGGTGCGGCGCGGGCCTTTGCCGTCCGCCAGCAGGCGATGGGCAAAGGCGAGGCCGGCTTCGATCAGTTCGCCGTCGAACAGCTCGTCGACGACATTGAACTCCAGGGCTTGCGGCGCGCGGATCGGCGTGCCGGAGACGATCATCTCCAGGGCCTTTTCCACACCCGCCAGGCGCGGCAGGCGCTGGGTGCCACCGGCGCCGGGCAGCAGGCCGAGCTTCACTTCCGGCAGGCCGAGTTGGGCGTCACGGCGGGCGATGCGGTAGTGGCAGGCCAGGGCGACTTCCAGCCCGCCGCCCAGGGCGGTGCCGTGGATCACGGCGACGCAGGGCTTGGTCGAGCCTTCGAGGATGTCGACCACTTCGGGCAGCGAGGGCGCCTGCGGCGGCTTGCCGAATTCGCGAATATCGGCGCCGGCCATGAAGGTTCGCCCGGCGCACACCAGCACCACGGCGCGCACCTGCGGGTCGGCCCCGGCCTGCTGGAAGGCGGCGAGCAGCCCGGCGCGGACGGACTGTCCGAGGGCGTTCACCGGTGGGTTGTCGACGGTCACCAGGGCAATCTCGCCCCGGCGTTCGAGCTGTACCGCTTCTGACATGCTGAACTCCGTTTATCGTTGTTTTAACGGAATGATGTTCCGCTGTGCAGAATACGATGCTGTTTTTGGCTTGTCGAGGGTTGCCGGAACGGCTCGCTCCTACAGACCGTAGGCCGCATAACGCGCCAGCGTTATTCGCCCTACGCACTACACGAGCTGGAGGCGATTGTGGCGTTTGATTGAAGGGTCTCGCCTTTCACACAAGCGTCAGGAGGAACACGCCGTAGGATGGCGTGGAGCGCAGCGATACCCATCGATTCTGGGCACCGACAGCATGGGTATCGCTGCGCTCCACCGCATCCTACGTTGGAGGCCCGTCGGCGAGACCGGCGCTGGGGTAGACATAGAATCTCCTACAGGAGGAGGTCTTGTGCGGAGGCTTGCCCTCACCCCAGCCAGGGTTAGGGTGAGGGGACACCCTTGCGCCGATCTCCCCGGCAGCACCCCGGCCAAAAACAGAACCGCCCCCTCCGGAGTCCGGAAGGGGCGCAGGAGCCCCGGCTACGCCCAGCCGGGGCAAGGCAGAGAAAGCCTCACTTGGCCCAGCGGCGCAGGTCCGACGGTGTGTAGTCGCTCATCTTCGCGTGCTGGCCGCTCTTCAGGCCGGTGTTCTCTTCGTTCATCAGGCCGTTGACGAAGTAGCGCCCGCTGATCAGGTCGTAGGCCGCGGCCAGGGCCTCGAAGGTGAACTGCTTGTCGTAGTACGGCATGGCGTGGGACTGGTAGTTGCGCCACAGCTCACCTCGGCTGTCGTACAGCTCGCCGAGGAGGATGTTCCAGCTGTCCTCGTCGAGGTAGTAGCGGCGCTTGCTGTAGACGTGGCGCGCGCCGGGCTTGAGGGTCGCCTCGACGACCCACACGCGGTGCTTCTCGAAGCGCGCCAGGTCCGGGTTGATATGGCCGGTCTGGAGGATGTCGGCGTATTTCACCGAGCGGTCGTACAGGCGGAAGCTGTTGTAGGGCACGAACAGTTCCTGCTTGCCCAGCAGCTTCCAGTCGTAGCGGTCCGGTGCGCCGTTGAAGCCGTCGAGGCTGTCGGCGGTGACCATGCCGTCGCTGTAGCGCGCGCTGTTGTCATAGGCGATCAGCGGGGCGCGGCGCACCCGGCGCTGGCCGGGAATGTACTGCCAGGCCGCGCGTGGCTCGGCCACCTGGTCCATGGGTTCGTGGCTGAGTACGGCTTCGCCGGAAAGCCGCGCCGGTTCCAGCACGCGGGTCTTGAACAGGTACAACAGGTTGGCGTCCGACGGCAGGTCGTCGACGGTTTCGGCGTAGTTCATTTCGGTCTGCGAGCGCACCAGACTGTAGACGCCGTTCTCCTTCACGTTGGCCGAGCTGAAGGTGCGTTCGAGGCTGCCGCCACGGTAGCGGGTGATGTGGTTCCAGATCGCTTCGACCCCGGCCGTGGGCAGCGGGAAGGGCACGCCGCGCCGGTAGTTCAGCACGCCGTTGCCGCCGTCGGCGAGCTTGGCCTGGCTGGCGTTGTCACGGGTTGCTGCGTTGATCTCGTCGGGCAGCCGCGCGCTGCGATGGCTGGGGTAGACGTTGATCTTGTAGGTGTTCGGGTAGCGCTTGAGCATCGCCTGCTCGCCGGGGCTCAGCCACTGGCTGTATTGCCCGGCGTTGGCCGGGGTGATGCTGAACAGCGGCTTCTCGGCGGCGTAGGGATCGGTATAGCCGCCCTTGGCGTCGAGCTGCCCGGCGTCGGCTTTCAGGCCGCCGTCCCAGGCGGGAATACTGCCGTCGGCGTTGCCGGCCTTCTCGGCGCCGACCGGAGTCAGGCTATTGCCAAGCTCGGCAGGAGTGGCGGCCGGGCTGTTGGCTGTGGCGGCATGGGCGCAGAACGCCAGGCCCATGGCCAGCGCCAGGGCGGAGAGTTTCGCAAGATGCATGGGGCGGTTCCTCAGAAGTCGACCTTGGCGCTGACGCTGTAGAAGTCGCGGTCGTCGAGCGTGCTGTAGTGGTTGGAGCCGAAGAAGCTGTTGTAGCCAAACTCCAGGCTGTAGTCGTTCAGGTAGTTGAAGGCCAGCGACAGGCCAGCGGCCATCTGCCCTTCCTGGAACGGGCCGCCCGGGTCGTAGGAGTAGCCCTCTACGTCGTGGCGGAAGTTCAGGCTGGGCAGCATGTTCACCCCCGGCAGCACGTCGCTGTATTCCAGGCCGGCACGCAGGCGGTAGCCCCAGGACCAGGGCGTGGTGAAGCCGTCGTCGGTGCAGTAGCGATTGGTCACGCCGCTGGCCGCGCTGTTGCATTGGCTGCCGTTGAGTGGCGCGCTGCGGCCGAACGCGGAGTTGCGCCCCAGGCGCTCGTCGCCGACATCGCCGACGTGCACCACGCCGGCTTCGCCGAGCAGGGTCAGGCGGGTGGCGCCGAGCACGTTGTCGATGATCTGGGTGGCCGAGGCGGTCATCTGCCACACCGGCTTGCGCTCCCAGCCGTCCAGGGTCTGGCCGGTGGTGGAGGCGTTGGCCGGTACGTCAGTGATCGACGAGCTGCCGCCGGGGCCGCTGATCATCGCCACGTTCATGTCCGGGCCGTTGAGTGACACCGGCATGTTTGGCCGGTAGCTCAGCTCCGCCGCCAGCGAGGTGCCCCAGCCGGGCAGCGCGCCGTTGAGGCTCAGGCCATAGAGGTGGATGTTCTCCGGGAAGGCCGCGGCGTACACCGGCCCCTGCACGCGGCCGAGGGGGAAGTTGCCGGGCTTGCTGGCGTCCCGCGCGGTGAGCTGCAGGTACGGCAGGCGGGCGTGGTAGTTGACGTAGTAGAAAGCGGCTTCGGCATCGTTCAGCGAGCTGATCAGGGTGCGCAGGGCGACGCCCCATTGGCCCTGGTCGGACGGGTCCTGGTCGTCGCCGTGGGCGGCGTACAGCCCGCTGGCCTGCATCTGCGCGTCGGTCTGTACCTGGCTCAGGTACAGCGGGCCGCAACCGGGCTGGATGGCGTCGCTGGTGGCGAAGAAGGTGCCGCAGCCGTCGAGCACGCTGGGCCGCCAGTTGTACTGGTAGAAGCCCTCCAGGTTCACCTTGTCGCTCAGGCCGAGGTTGAACGAAAGCATCTCCACCGGCAGCTGGCCTTCCTTGATGTCCACGCCGGGCTTGTTGAAGGCGCTGTAGTCCAGCGGGTTGATCACGTTGATGCCGTTCTGGATCAGCACCGCCTCGCCCCAGGACAGCACCTGCTTGCCGAGCTTCATGTTCAGCGGGTGCTCGGCGACGTCGAAGTCCTTCCACACATAGGCGTCGAGGGTGTCGAAGCCGTGGTAGCGCGCCAGGGTCGGCCAGCCGCCGTCGTCGAAGTCCTTGAAGCGGCCGTCGCCGGTTTCGTAGGCGTGGTCGTACCAGTACTTGAAGCGAATGAAGGCGCCCTGCCCGTCGCCCTCCAGGCTGAAGTCGGTGAGGCCCTTGAACATCTGCGAGATGGGGTCGCCCTTCTTGAAGTTCAGGCGGTTGTCGTCGGCACTCACGCTGCTGCCGTCGGCATTGCTGATGTGCTGGGCCTGGAGCGCGTTGGCGTGGGTCATCAGGTGACGGTCGGGGTCCTGCGCCGACCAGCTGGCGCCCAGGCTCAGGGTGGTCTTGGTGGACAGGCTCCAGTCGTCGTTCAGCGCGAAGCTGGTGGCGTGCGCGGGAGCGGCGCCGCCCGCCGCGAGGGCAAGCAGCAGAGGTCGGACAATGCAGCGCTGGCGCCGCCCCAGGGAGGCAATGGGGGCGGGGGCCGGATGGATTCTTGTCATTATGGGCTCCGGATGGGTTTTACCGCGGGCCCACCATGACGGCGGTGCGAGTGGCGACCACAAGCCGGGAAGGACAAAAACCGATCATGCCCCGCCGCAATGGCCGAGGCGGAACTGCTTGGGCGTGACGCCGAAGCGCTTGCGGAAGGCGCGGATGAAGTTGCCGCTCTGCCGGTAGCCGATGCGTTCGGCGATGCGCTCGATGGGCTGGTCGGAGGAGCGCAACCAGAGGCGCGCCAGGCTCAGGTCGTCGCCCTGCCCGGCCTCCCGCGCGCCGCTCCACTGGCGCTGCAGGCCCTGGTAGAGGAACTCGTTGGCGCCCGCCAGGGATGTCGCCAGCAGCGCAGCCGGTAACGCCAGGAAGGGCGTGCGGGTGCGACGCCAGGGGACGCCCCACTGCGTCAGCATTTCGCCGCAGCGCTGGCGCGGGCCGATTCCTGTTTCGAGGAATACCTCGTGGGGCGAACGGCCGATGCGCCGGGCGATATTGCGCACCAGCGTCAGCACCGCCGCGTCCAGGCCAAAGTGGTGCAGTTCCTGGCTGACGGGCTTCAGGGTCAGCCGAGTGGCAGCGCCTGCAACCTCCAGTCGTACGTCCACGCAATTGGTCACCGCCGGTACATGCTCGCAGAAGGCCGCGAGGCTGGCGCCCAGGTCCGGCGCCGAGTCCAGCAGGATGTTCAGGCCCTGCAGACAGTGGGTCGCCATGCCGTGGACCAGCTCGCAGCCGAACTGCGGGTTGCCGCTCGCGCGTTCGCACTCCCGCCACAGCCGCTCCACCTGCTCGGCCGGAATGCGTGCTCGATGGTCTTGCAGTTGTATGTCGGTGATCCCGGCGCGCGCCCGCAGCTCCACCGCACTGAGCCCGAGGCGGGCCGCGTGCAGCAGGATGGTGCTGGCGAAGGCGCTTGAAGTGAACAGCAGAGGCGACATGGCGAATGACCGGGGCAGTGAGCGGTTTACTAGATCAGCTCGCTCTGCTATCCATCAAATTCATTCGACTCAACACTTCAATGCGCAGGATGCATGATGGAACTCCGACAGCTCCGCCACCTGGCCGCCCTCGCCGACTTCCAGAACTTCCAGCGCGCCGCCGATGCCATCGGCCTCAGCCAGTCGGCGCTGAGCCGCAGCATCCAGACCCTGGAGCGTGACCTGGACTGCGAACTGGTGGATCGCCAGAGCCGCGAATTCCGCCTCACCGGCCAGGGTCAGTTGGCGCTGCAACATGCCCGCCGTTTGCTTGCCGGCAGCCGCTCGCTGCGCAACGAACTGGAGCAGTACAACGGCCTGAATGCCGGCGAGCTGCGCTTCGGCTGCGGGCCCTACCCGGCCCAACTGCTGGTGCCGGAGGCGATGGCGGATTTCATCCGCGCGCACCCGGCCATCGATGTCGGTTTCCTCATGGGCGATTGGGAACAGATGGCCCAATTGCTCAAGGAGGAGCAGGTGGAGTTCTTCGTCGGTGACGCCCGCGAGTTTGCCGGCGATCCGGAATATCAGGTGCGCTGGATGGGCCTGCGTCCGGGGCGCTTTTTCTGCCGCGTCGGCCACCCGCTGGCGGCGCGTGAGTCGTTGAAACTGGGCGAGTTGCTCGACTACCCGCGCGTGGGGACGCGAATTCCGCCGCCGCTGCGCAAGGTGCTGGCCGAGGTCATCGGCGAGCGCGACTTCCACATGAACGTCGAGTGCGCACAGTTCGCCGCCATCCTGCACATCGTCGCGCGCTCCGACGCGGTCGGGCTGGCGGCGGTGGAGGCATTGCATGCGCCGGTGCAGCGCGGCGAAGTCGCCTTGCTGCATATCAGCGATGTCCCCCAGGACCGCCCCGAACTGCGCCTGCACTACGGCATCGTCAGCCGGGCGGGCTTTGGCCTGTCGCCCGCGGCGCAGGCCATGATCGAGGCGATTCTGGCGGCGGACGAACGCTTGCCGCGTCAGGCTCATGCGGGATGATCGAGGGCTTTGCGTAGGAGCGATCTCTGTCCGCGATAGGTCCGCATCGCGCCGGAAGCCAATCGCGGACAGAGTCCGCTACCTACCTGAAGTTCCGTGCCTGTGCTTCCCCCCTCACCCCAGCCCTCTCCCTCAGGGAGAGGGAGCCGATTGTGCCGGCTGACGCCATGGTTTCATTCTGCACCGAACTATCCCCTCTCCCTTCGGAGCGGGGCGCGCAGCCAGGGCTAGGGTGAGGGCAAGCCCTGGCACGGATTATTCAGAGAAAGACAGTTGCTCCTACGCTCCTTGACGCTGAGGATGCGGCAGCGCCTGCAGGCCGGCAAAGGCCCGCTGCACCTGCTGGATCGCCTGCTCCATGGCCTGCTCGAAACGGTAGCGACTCTCCACGTACAGGCACAGTTCGATGCCTACCGGCTGCTCCAGCGGCAGCGGGCTCTGGCGCAGGCCGAGCAACTGCGCGACGCGGCTCGGCAGGGTCAGGCCATAGGGCCGCTGGTCAGCGATCAGGCGTGCCGCCAGGGCGCTCTGCAAGGTCAGGGCGATGTGCCGGCGCTGGCCGCGCAGGCCCAGCTCCAGGTCGATCGGCGCCAGCCCATCGCGGCGCTGGGACACCTGGATCTGCGGCACTTTCAGGTACTCCTGTAGCGTACGCGGCGGCTGCGTCAGCGCTTCGCCATGGGCGAACACGTACTGGTCGACCAGCAGTGGCAACTTGCGCAGGCCGCTCTGCTGCGACAGCGGCTGGTCGATGTCGATCAGCAGGTCGAGCTTGCCGCCCGTGAGTTCCTGCAGGGCCTCGCGGCGCCGGCTCTGGTAGAAGCGCGGCTGCCAGTCGAAAGCCGGGCTCTCCAGCAGCGCTCCCAGCAGGGTCGGCTGGAAGGCTTCCGGGCAGCTGATGCGCAGGCTGCGTGCCGCTGGGGTCGCATGGGCGGCGGGTGTGTGGCGGAGAGCTTCGCGCAGACTGTCCAGTGCCTCGCGAACCGATCCGGAAAGCCGGTGCGCCACCAGGGTCGGCGCCACGCCCTGATGGGTCTTGATGAACAGCGGGTCGTCGCACAACTGGCGCAGGCGGCGCAGGGCATTGCTCATCGCCGGCTGGGTCAGGCTCATCACCTCGGCGGCGCGGGTGATGCTGCGCTGGTGGTAGATGGCGTCGAAGGCCAGCAGCAGGTTCAGGTCCAGTTGGCGAAGATCGAGCATGGCGGGCACCGCGGTGTGCATTGAATCGAGCGGCGCATGCTAGTGAGCGCCCTGCCCCGCACCGCCAGCCGCACAGGACAATTTCCGATCACCCGGCCGCTGGGTCGACGGCCGTGGTGGCGGCATTCGCCCGGTGAATTCGCTTCGGCGCAGGCCGCCGGGCTTGGCATAGTGGGCTTCACCACTCGCGGGAGGGCACGGCATGAACGAGTTCACACACCAGCTGCTGGCGGTCAACGGCATCCAGCTCAGCGTCTACGGCTGCGGCCCGGAGCACGGCAAGCCGGTGTGGCTGCTGCATGGTTTTCCCGAATGCTGGCATTCCTGGCAACACCAGATGCGTGCCCTCGCCGCTGCCGGCTACCGCGTGTTCGCCCCGGAGATGCGCGGCTATGGCCAGACCAGCGCGCCCGACGCGGTGGACGCCTACGACGTGCTGACCCTCTGCGCGGACATCCAGGGCGCGATGGACGCCCTCGGTCACCAGCGCGTGGCCATGGTCGGCCACGACTGGGGCGCGCCGGTGGCCTGGCACCTGGCGCTGCTGGAGCCGCAGCGCGTGGAGGTGCTGACGACGCTGTCGGTGCCTTTCGCCGGCCGCGCCAAGCGCCCGCCGGTGGACATCATGCGCGAGGTGTTCGCCGGCAAGTTCTTCTACATCCTCTACTTCCAGCAGCCCGGCCGCGCCGAGGCGGAGCTGGACGCGGACATCGCCCTCAGCCTGCGTCACTTCCTCGGTGACAACGTGCGCCTGGCACCGGAACAGTCGCCCGAAGGCCGTCTGTTCGACGGCCTGCCCCCGCCGCCGGAGCACCCGGCCTGGTGCAGCGCGGAAGATTTCCAGCATTACGTGCGGACCTTCGAGGGGCGCGGCTTCCATGGTGCGCTGAACTGGTACCGCAACTTCGAGCGCAGCTGGCAGCGCAGCGAACCGCTGGCCGGGCGCAAGGTCGAGCAGCCGACGCTGTTCCTGATCGGCGATCGCGACCCGGTCGGGCGCTTCGAGGCCTACACCGTGCAACGCATGCCCGAGCATGTGCCGAAGCTGGAGCAGCATGTGCTGGAGAACTGCGGGCACTGGATCCAGAGCCAGCAGCCGCTGCAGGTCAACGCGCTGCTGCTGGACTTCCTCGGCCGCCACTACGCGGCCTGAAGCGGCCGTCGGCTTGTCGCTGGCGGGCGCAATGCGTAAGGTCGGGCGGCCAGCTTTGCCGAGCCGCCGCGCGCCATGAGTTCACGCCCCGCCGACCCATCCAACGCCTTCTACGCGCCGACCCTGTTGCCGGCGCTCGAGGAGCTGTTGTCGCGCGGTATCCCTGCTGCGCAGCTGGAAGCCGGTTTCCGCCGCACGCTGCTGGAGCTGCGCACGCCGCTGGTGCGGGTGCCGCTGTTCCTCTCGCGGCGCTTCTGGGACCTGGCCGAGCAAGCCAGCGGCGAAGCGGCCATCGGCCTGCTGGCGGGCAAACGCTTCGCCTCGACCCTGACCAATGGCCTGACCTACCTGTTCGACGTGGCGCCGACACTGGAATCGGCCTGTACCTACTTCTGCGCCTACTTCCCCTACTTCAACGGCTCGCTGCGTGCGCAGCTGCGCGAGGTGGACGGCCAGGTGGCGCTGGTGCTCAGCGAGCAGGGAGCCCTGCTTTCCGGGCGGCAGAGCCGCGAGTACACGGTGGTGGGTATCTGCAGCCTGCTGCGGCGCAAGCTGCTGGCCAGCGGCATCGGCCAGGACCCGTTGCTGCGTATCGAACTGCCCGGCGACGAGCCGAGCAACCCGCAGGCTTACGAGCAGACGCTGCGTGCGCCGTTGAGCTGGCGCGCCAGTGATGTGGTGCTGCACCTGGCACCGGAGCTGTTCCGCCACCCGCTGTCGCCGGCCAATGCGGAGCTGGAGGGGATGCTGGTGGGGCTGCTGGATCAGGCACGCGAGCAGACTCGGAGCACCCTGCTGGACGAGGCCGCCGATTACATCGCCCGCGAGTTGCCCCAGGGCGCGAGCTTCCAGTCCTTCTGCGAGAGGCGCCACCTGACCGAACGCACCGCCGCGCGCCGTTTGCTCAGCCAGGGCTGGCGCTACAGCGAGCTGCTCGACGAACAGCGCCGCTACCGGGCGCTGGACCTGCTGGAGGAGTCGACGCTGTCGCTGGCGGAGATCACCGACCAGCTCGGCTACGGTGACCTGCAGAGCTTCTCCCGTGCCTTCGGCCGTTGGTGTGGCACCAGTCCGGGCGCATGGCGCGAGAGCCTGCCGCGCTGACGTCAGGCGTTGCGGCGCATGCCGATGTGCGGGATGTCGTCTTCCAGGTAGACCTCGCTCACTGCGGTGAAACCGTAGCGGCCGTAATAGCCCTGCAGGTGCGCCTGCGCCGAGAGATAGATCGGCAGGCCCGGCCAGTGCTGGGCGATGGCCTGTAGCGCCTGCTCCATCAACTGGTGGCCAAGGCCGGTGCCGCGACCCTGCGGGGCGATCACCACGCGGCCGATCACCACGTCGCCCTCGTGGCGCTGCGGGTCCAGCAGGCGCAGGTAGCCGATCAGCCGGCCCTCCTCCTCCACCATCAGGTGGCAGGTGTCGCCGAGCAGGTCCAGGCCATCGACTTCCTGGTAGGGGCATTGCTGCTCCACCACGAAGACTTCGGTGCGCAGTTGCAGGATGGCGTAGAGCTCTTCCTTGGTCAGGTCGCTGTGGTGCTTGCAGGTCCAGTTCAGGGCCATGTCGTGTTCACTCCGATCATCAAGGTGGCGTCTTCAGAGCGGCATGGTAGCGCGCCTCACACCGGCGCGTGGAAGCGCAGCGTGGTCGAGCCGCCGAGATGCCGGCGCAGTGCCTCGATGGCAACTTTCACCTTGGCTGGCTGCGCATCACGGCGCGGGGTCACGGCATAGATGCCGAACGGCGGCAGCGTCCACTCCGGCAGCAGACGCACCAGCTTGCCCTCGTCCAGCGCCTCACGGACTTCCGGCTCGGGTTGCGCGGAAATGCCCAGACCATCGAGGGTGAACTGACGCAGGGCGATCATGCTGTTGGCGGCGACGCGCGCCTCCAGCCGCAGCTTGCAGCCCTCCCCGCCCGGCCCGCTGAAGTTCAGGTAGGCCTGGTGTGCCACGGTATTCAGCGACAGCCAGTCGACGCCCTGCAGTTGCTGCGGATGGTCGATGGCCGGTATCCGCCGCAGATAGGCGGGAGCAGCGCAGACCACGTTGTTCCACTCGGCCAGATGTCGCGCCACCAGGCTCGAATCAGAGAGGCTGCCGACGCGGATGGCGAGGTCGATACGCTGTTCGATCAGGTCGATCTGCTCGTCGTGGAAGAACAGCTGCAGGCGCAGCTGGCGGTGGTTCTCCAGCAGCGGGCGCAGCGCCTCGGTGATCAGCTTGCCGGAGAAGCCCACCGGCGCGGCCAGGCGCAACTCCCCCACCGGGGCCTCGCGCCATTCGCCCAGGCGCTGCTCGGCCTCCTCGGCGATCGCCAGCATCTGCGCGCAACTGCGGTAGAAGGCCTCGCCAGCCTCGGTGAGCGTCAGCTTGCGGGTGGTGCGGTGCAGCAGCGTGACCTGAGCGTGGGTTTCCAGCTTGCGGATCTGCTGGCTGACTGCCGAGGGCGTCATGCCCAGGGCTTCGGCCGCGGCGGCCATGGAGCCGCGAGCGACAACGGTGGCGAACACCGCCATGCCGCGAAGATGGTCCATTGTGAAGCTCCGCTAAAGAGTGAAAGGCAAAATAGCGGGTTTTTCCCTTGATTGCCGGCGCCTAGGATGTCATCTCCCAAAATGGAGAAGAGAAAAGATGCCTTTGAGCCGTGCCACCGTCGCTACCCCCGAAGCCGCGCGCTACCTTAAGCGCCTGTGCAACCACTTCGCCCACAAGCTGCCGGTCGAGCTGACCGAAGAGCGTGGCGTACTGACCTTCGATTTCGGCACTTGCCGCCTGCATGCCACCCCGGAAGCGTTGCTGCTGGATGCCGAGTCTGCTGAGGCGGAAGGCCTCGAGCGCCTGCAGAACGTGGTGGTCAGCCACCTTGACCGTTTCGCCTGGAAAGAAGGCCAGCTGCCGGTGAACTGGCAAGCCGCCTGACAGCGCGGGCGAAAAAGCACCAAAAACGAAAAAACCCGGCCAAGGCCGGGTTTTTTGTTGCCTGGAAAAAGCCAGGCGTAGCTCAGATTTTGTGACTGTATTTTGGCTTTTCGGTCGCAGAACATCCGTCGAATCAATAATGGTCGACAAATCGACCGCCGAATTAAAAAGCGTTCATTTGTTCGCTTTTTAATCAAACCGTAAAGTCAATAGCTTGAAACATCTTGTAACCGTGCGGCCACTTTTACCCCGAGTTATCCACACGATCGATGCGCAAAATCTGCACAGAACGCCCCTTTACCCGGAAAGCCGCCTGGTACGGCCAGCGCTCGACCGGCAATTCGCGGACGCCGGGCACTTCGCTGGGCCCGCCACTGCTGCTTTGCTCCAGGTTCGCCAGCGGGCTCACCTGCTCGACGATGTCCTGGATGGCCCGTAGCGCCTTCTCCGGGCCGATCAGCACGACGTAGTGGTCGTAGATGGCGTCCAGGTCGGCGGCGGCCTTGTGCGTCCACTGCAGGCTCATGCCAGGCCCCACTTGGCCTGAATGACGGCGTGCTCCAGCAGATGGCCGGCATCGGCATCCGCGACCCCTTCATCGATGGCCGCCACGTGCCAACTCTGGCGCTCCAGGTACTGCGCCAGGGCCTGGCGCAGGTGGTACGGCCGGTCCCGGTGGGTGGCGCGGGCCAGTTGGTCCAGCGCCGCCACGAGGGCGTCATCGGCACGGAACGAAACAACGGTGGTCATTTTTTGAGCAGGCTCGTTTACGCTGTATACAGTGTAGACAACGATAACATACGTATACGAATCAAGCACTTGGCGAGGCGGGGTTTTTTCTCCAGGCAGCCCTGAAAGCCGCTCTGGCGCGGGCCTGGCGGCACTTTCGTGAAGACGAAAGTTGGCTTCCGGTATCGGGGATTTGTTGTTCGGGGGTGACGCATCAGGCTGGCGGGGCGAAGGCCTGATTCCCCCACAACAACAACAGGAGCCCCCCGCGATGCTGCTCGATTACCTGATCATGCTGGTCTACGCCCTGGGCATGCTTGCCCTGGGCTGGTACGGAATGCGCAAGGCGCGCAACCAGAACGACTTCCTCGTGGCGGGGCGCCGCCTCGGCCCAGGGCTCTACCTGGGCACCATGGCCGCCGTGGTACTGGGCGGTGCCTCGACCATCGGCACGGTGAAGCTCGGCTATCTCTACGGGCTGTCCGGCCTGTGGCTGGTGTTCATGCTGGGCCTGGGGATCATCGTCCTCAGCCTGGTGTTCTCGCGGCAGATCGCGAGGTTGAAGGTCTACACCGTCACGCAGATTCTCGAGCAGCGCTACCAGGCGTCATCGCGGCTGATCGGCGGCATCGTGATGGTCGCCTACGACCTGATGGTGGCGGTCACCGCGACCATCGCCATCGGCTCGGTGACCGAGGTGGTCTTCGAGATCCCGCGCATCGCGGCGATCCTCTGCGGCGGCGGTATCGTCATCGTCTACTCGGTGATCGGCGGCATGTGGTCGCTGACCCTCACCGACATCATCCAGTTCGTGATCAAGACCCTGGGCATCTTCGCCGTGCTGCTGCCCATGTCGATCCACGAGGCGGGCGGCCTGTCGCGCATGCAGGAA
The DNA here is from genome assembly GCF_002796985.1 of Pseudomonas sp. Lineage (GTDB taxonomy): Bacteria > Pseudomonadota > Gammaproteobacteria > Pseudomonadales > Pseudomonadaceae > Pseudomonas. The sequence goes on from NZ_PEKX01000009.1 coordinate 82,296, forward strand.
GTGCTGCCGGCGGGCTTCTTCGACCTCGGCCACATCGGCCTGGACACCATCCTCACCTACTTCCTGCTGTACTTCTTCGGCGCGCTGATCGGCCAGGACATCTGGCAGCGGGTGTTCACCGCCCGCAGCGAGAAAGTAGTGCGCTATGCCGGGCTCGGCGCGGGCGTCTATTGCATGCTCTACGGCCTGGCCTGCGCGCTGATCGGCGCTGCCGCCCATGTGCTGATCCCCAACCTCGCGGTGCCGGAGAACGCCTATGCGGAAGTCACCCGCCAGGTACTCCAGCCGGGGTTGCGCGGCCTGGTGGTCGCGGCGGCGCTGTCGGCCATCATGTCCACGGCGTCGGGTTGCCTGCTGGCTGCCGCCACGGTGTTCCAGGAAGACATCTATGCACGATTCCTGCGCCCCGGCGCGCCCAACGGCCTGCGCGAGAGTCGCCTGTTCACGCTGATGATGGGCGTGGTGATGCTGGGCCTGGCCTGCCTGGTGAACGACGTCATTGGCGCCCTGAGCATCGCCTACAACCTGCTGGTCGGCGGCCTGCTGGTGCCGATCCTCGGCGCGCTGCTGTGGCGCCGCGCCTCCGCTCGCGGGGCCATGGCCAGCATCGTGGTCGGCTGCCTGGTGGTGGTCGCCTTCATGGCCATCGACGGCGTGCTCGCCAATACCCCCATCGCCTACGGTCTGCTCGCCAGCCTGGTCACCTTCGTGGTGGTCAGCCTCGCCGGTGCGCCGGCTGCCAGCCTGCAGGCGCAGGCTGACTGAACCCCCATCCGACAGGAGACGCCCCATGCCCCATGATTTCCCGCAACCCCTGGACGCCGCCCAGATTCCACGCTTTGCCGGTATCCCCAGCTTCATGCGCCTGCCGATCTTCGAGGACCCGGCGCAGGTGGATATCGCCCTGCTCGGCGTGCCCTGGGACGGCGGCACTACCAATCGCGCCGGCGCCCGTCACGGCCCGCGCGAGGTGCGTAACCAGTCGAGCCTGATGCGCAAGGTGCACCACGTCAGCCATATCGCGCCCTACGACCTGCTGCGGATCGGCGACATCGGCGACGCCCCGGTGAACCCCATCGACCTGCTGGATTCGCTCAAGCAGATCGAGGGCTTCTACCGCCGCATCCACGCCGCCGGCACGGTGCCTCTGTCGGTGGGTGGCGACCACCTGGTGACCCTGCCGATCTTCCGCGCGCTGGCTGCCGAACGGCCCATCGGCATGGTGCATTTCGATGCCCATTCCGACACCAATGACCGCTACTTCGGCGACAACCCCTACACCCACGGCACGCCGTTCCGCCGCGCCATCGAGGAAGGGCTGCTGGACCCGAAGCGCACAGTACAGATCGGCATCCGCGGGTCGATCTATGACGCCGACGACGAAGCCTTCGCCCTTGAGCAAGGTATCCGGGTGATCCACATGGAAGAGTTCGCCGACCTGGGCGTCGAGGCCACGCTGGCCGAAGTCCGCCGGGTGGTGGGGCAGGGGCCGACCTACGTGACCTTCGACGTCGATGTGCTGGACCCGGCGTTCGCGCCCGGCACCGGCACACCGGAGATCGGCGGGATGACGACCCTGCAGGCGCAGCACCTGATCCGCGGCTTGCAGGGGCTGAACCTGATCGGCGCCGACGTGGTGGAAGTTTCGCCGCCGTTCGACCAGGGCGGGGCCACCGCGCTGGTGGGCGCCACCATGATGTTCGAGCTGCTCTGCGTGCTGGCCGACTCGATCGCTTCGCGCCGTTGACCGGGCGGGGGGTTCACGGGGCGGCGCCGTCGGCGCTATAACGAAAGGCCTGCGCCCGTCGCCGCGAGAACTCCCATGCTGGGCAATCTTTCCGATATCGACCTGCGCCTGCTGCGCACTTTCTGCACCATCGTCGAGGCGGGCGGCTTCACCGCTGCCCAGGTGCGCCTGAACACCAGCCTGTCACGGCTGAGCGTGCTGGTGCGCGACCTTGAGCTGCGCCTCGGCTATTCGCTGTGCCGGCGCGGCAGCAGCGGCTTCCAGCTCACCGAGGAGGGGCAGCAGCTGTATGAGGCGGCGCTCGGCCTGTTCGTCGACATCGAGCGCTTCCGCGAGCAGGTGACCGGCCTCGGTGGCCGCGACCGCGAGGTGCTGCACCTGGGCTGCGTCGATGGGGTGATCGGCCAGCAATGCTGGCCACTGCCGCTGGCGATCCGCCTGTTCCGCGAGGGCCATCCGCAGGTGCGCCTGAACCTCCACACCCAGCGCCCGGACGAGCTGGAAAACGCCGTGCTGGAGGAGCGTTTGCAGCTGGCCATTGGCGCCTTCCACCATCGGCTCTCGGGCCTGTGCTACCAGTTGCTGTTTCGCGAGGAGCAGAATCTCTATTGCGCCCGCGAGCATCCGTTCTTCGCCCGCGCGGCGGATGAACCCTCGCTGGAACAGATCTGCGCCGCCGAGTACGTCGGGCGCGGCTACATGACCGAGAGCCGTCGGCCCCATGGCCTGGTTTTCAGCCGCGCGACCAATGCCTACAGCATGGAGGCCATCGCCAATCTGGTGTTCAGCGGCACCTTCATCGGCTACCTGCCGACCCATTACGCGAGCGAGTGGGTCGCCGAAGGGCGCTTGCGTGCGATCCGCCCGGCGCAGCTGGCGTACGTCTCCGAATTCCATTGCGTGACCCGGCAGGGCGCCGAGCCGGGCGCGGCGCTGGGGGCCTTTCTCGCTGCCCTGATGCGCGCCCAGGCCGAGTTGGGCACAGGAGCGCCGGCGTGATTGCCAGCCCGCGAGCCCTGTACGAGGGAGGTTGCGTCCCGACCTGCAATGGGCCGTCAATCCGCAGCCGCTGGCGGCCTTTCCACCGCGCCAGTGCAGGTTGCCGGGCGACCATGAGGCGGCGAAATACGATGGAGCAACTTCACCTGGAGGATGGGAGATGAGTGCTGTGCATGCCGGTGGCTGCCATTGCGGCCAACTGCGTTACGAGTGCGACGCGCAACTGAGCGACGTCGCCCATTGCCACTGCTCGATCTGCCGGCGCACCACCGGCGGCATCGTCACTACCTGGGCCACGGTGCCGCTGGATAGCTTCCGTTGGACCCTTGGGACGCCGGCTGAATACCGGTCCTCGGCGTCCTGCATTCGCTATTTCTGCGCCCATTGTGGCGCGCAGCTGGCGCTGTTCACCGATCAGGCGCCGGACACCCTGGATATCACCACGGCGACCCTGGACGAGGTCGCCAGCGTGGTGCCGGATCGGCACATCTGGGTGAAGAGCCGCCTGCCGTGGATTCACCTGGACGAGCAGTTGGAGGAGGAGTGGGAAGAGAAGCTCTAGCGTTCGCTGTCGCTCCTTGGTTCGCGAGCAAGCTCGCTCCTACGAAGAGCGGCACCGTAACGCTCCTGTAGGAGCGAGCTTGCTCGCGAACGGGCTATCCGGAGGCTGTCAGGGCAGCTCCAGTCCGCCCGAAGCCTTGTGCAGCTCGCGCAGGTGCGCGCCGATCTGTTTGGTGTTGGCTTCCAGCGCGGCCAGTTCGTCGCGGCGCTCGGGAGTGAGCAGGGCGCGCACTTCGCGGTCGAGGTTGTCGCTGAGCTGGCGCAGGCGTTGCTGGCGCTGCTGGGTCTGCTTCTTCAGCGTGGCCGTCTCCGCTGCCTGGGGTAGGCCGTAGCCGCCGTCGAGCAGCTCGGCGGGGCGGCTGAGGAAACCGCTGTCGTCGAGGATCTGCTGCAGCGTCTTGCCCGCCGCGGCCAGGTCGGGCTTGCTCTGCAGGGCCTCCGGGTTGCTCAGGTACAGGCGCTTGAGTTCGTCCTGGGCCAGCAGCAGCTGGCGGCGCAGCGAGGCCTGTTCGAGCAGCAGCAGGGCGGCGCTGGAGCGCAGGTCGGCCTTGTCGAACCACGGGCGGCGCTTGACGGCGGGCAGGGCGAGCCAGTCTTCGACCTTGTCCTGCGGGACCTTCATGCGCTGCTTCAGCACGTCGAACATGGCCTGGTAGCGGTCGCGGAAGGAGTCGAAGCGATAGCCCAGGCGCAGGGCTTCCTTGGGGTTGTCCAGCACGCTGGGGTCGGCGATGCCCTTGTTCTCCAGCAGGCCGAGCACACCGTAGGGCGTGATGCTGTCCATGCTCTGCAGGCTCTGGCGCTGGATGCCACTGCGCAGCAGCTTGAGCGTCTCCACCGCGCAGTTGTTGGACAGGAAGTAGTAGTTGCCGTCGTAGCTCCAGTGGCTCTGCGCCGAGCGCTCCACCAGGCTGGCGACTTCGTCGCGGCTGAGCCTGAGCGGAATCGAGGCTAGGCTGCGCAGCTCGACCTTGGTGTACTCCTCGATCACCTGGGACAGCGGCAGCACGAACAGGCGCGAGGGGTAGGCGCCGGTCAGGCCGTCCCAGCTGGAGAGCTGCAGGTCGCCGACGAAGGCGCGGTAGGAGAGCACCAGGTGCTGGTCGAGGTCCAGGCGGCAGGCCGGGCCGCGCGGGCGCCCCGGCGCGCAGACCACCAGGCGCAGCATGGTGTGGCCCCAGCGGCTGGCGATCTCGGTGTTGGCCTCGGCGATCAGGTAGTCGACCTCGTAGACGCGTTCCGGGTCGAGATAGCCCAGCGGCTGGCGGCCGAAGTCGCGGCCGGCGTTGAGGTAGGCGTACTGGGTCGAGCATTCGTCGTGCGGGCGCTCGCCGAAGCGTTCCGCGTAGTAGCGATAGAGCGCCGGGCGACGGCAGGCGAAGCTGCGGTCGAGGAGGAAGTACTCCATGTTCACCGCGACGTACTCGCGCGGGTTGCTCAGCTCGTAGCGGTCGGGGCTGCGCAAGAGGAAGCGGTTGTGCTGTTCGCGTTCGCCATGCTTGCCGGCGTACTGCGGCCAGCCGGCGAGATCGAGCAGGTGCGGGTCGTCCGAGAGGCTGAAGCGGCGGCCGGTCTGGCCACGGCAATCGTCTGGCGCGCCGACACGACCGAGGCTCTTGTCGCGCATCGTGCAGCGGCGGATCACTCGGGCTTCATCAGGTTCCCAGAGGCGCGCGCGGTCGTAGAGGTGGGTCAGCTCGTGGAGCAGGGTGGCCAGCAGTTCGCGGCGCAGGGTGCCGTGGCTGCGGCCGGTCTGCTCGGTGGCGGCGCTGCCGTCGGTGAGCGGGCCGAGATAACGGGTGTTCAGGGCGATGGCGCCGGGGCGCAGGGTGCGGCCCATGCCATTGGTCGGCAGGTCGTCGCGCCACTGCACCTGGACGCTGCGGTCCAGGCGCTGCACGAAGTTGTCCGGCAGGGTGTGCAGGGCTTCGTCCAGCAGTTGCTGGCTGGCCTGGCGCTGTGCCGCGTTCAGGCCGTCGGCGTCCAGCTCCAGGCGGAGCGCGGCGTGGCTGCTGGCGGCGACTGTCAGCGCCAGGGCCGCCAGCCAGCGGCCTGCCCGGAGTTTCACAGAGCGAGGATGGCTTCAGCCAGGTCCTGGTCGGAGGCTTCGCGCGCCTGCGGCACCTGCTCGCGCAGCACGCTGAACGCGGCTTCCAGCTGCGCACCACGGATCGCGCCGTCGCTGCCGACGTAGCTGGCGGCATCGTCACGGGCTTCGCGGACGATCTTCATGTCACGCACGGAGGTGGTGGTGTCCGAGGTGAAGTCGATGCTGCGGGCGAAGGCGTTGGTGGTGATGTTGAACACTCGGATGACCGACTGGGCCTGGGCGGTGGACGCGCAGGCGGCGAGCAGCAGACCGAGGATCAGGGGGCGCTTGGAAAGCGAGCTGAGGCGCATGGATGTCTCCGAAAGGGCAGCGGGAGCTGCTCACGACTTATTTGGCAAGAATGGCTTCGGCCAGTTCCCGATCATTTGCCGCCAGCTCCGGGTGGCGCTGGCGCAACCAGTGCAGCGCCGCCTCCAGGCGGGCACCGCGCAGGGCGCCATCGGTGGCAACGAACTGCGCCGCGTCGTCGTGGGCGCCACGCAGCAGCTTGTTGTCGAAGGGCGCGCTGGTGACCTGGCTGGTGGCGTAGCTGGTCCCTACCGGAAACTGGGTGGTCTGGTCGAATGCCTGGGCGGGCAGGGAACAGCTCAGCAGTGGCAGCAGGAACAGCAGGGTACGCATGGGCTCGGACGATTGGAAAAGTACGGCCGACAAGGCTAACGGAATGCGCGGACGAGAGCCAGCGCAGAGCGCCGGGCGGAGTGCCCGGCGCGGAGGGGATCAGGCGATCAGATGGTCAGGATGGCCTGGGCCAGTTGCTGGTCATTGGCGGCCAGGGTCGGCAGCTTGCCGCGGATATGCGCGAAGGCGGCCTCCAGATGCGCGCCGCGGATCTGGCCTTGGCTGGCGACGAAGCTGGCGGCGTCGTCACGGGCTTCGAGGACGATCTTGTCGTCCTTGAAGGAGTTGCTGAGGTCCGAGGTGCCGTCGGAGGTGGCGCCGGTGGCGCGTACCGACAGGTCGGTGGTGTAGACGAAACTGGTGGCGAAGGCGCCAGTGGTGCAGCCGATCAGGGCGGCGGCGGCGATCAGGCGAAGGCTGTTCTTCATGGAGTGGCTCCGGATAAGACCAAACAAAGGTGGCCGGGGCGGCCACTCTAACTGTGGTCAGACTAGCCAAGACTGATCGGCGTCACCAGCATTCAACGCCAGAAGGGTTTCGAGATTTCGCGCACGCGTTCGCTGGGGCTGATGCCCAGGTCGGCCAGTTGCCGGCTGGTCAGCTCGGCGAGCTGGCGGCGGGTGCGGGCGTTCTGGTGCCATTGGCGCAGCAGCGTCCAGAGACGTTGTCCCGTTCTGGAAAGGGAGTATTGGGGCAGTTGGGCGAGGGTGCGTTCCATGGCAGCGTCCTCCGGCTCTCGTGGGGAGCGAGTGGTATGGGAGGACATGATCAGCCTGGAGGTGCATGACTCTCCAGTCACAGGAGGGAGGGATTGTTCCGGGTCAGTTCCACGATTTTCGCATCTGTACAGCCCTGATTCGGCGTCAGCTGTACTCGACGCGTCCGGGCACTTGCCAGCGCGTCGATGAACTGTTGCTATACGTGTCCATTCGGGTGGCGACACTCGGGAAAAGAACAAGAACGCATGGACGACGACCTGCTCAGACGAGCTTGCAGGCGTATTGCCGTTAGGTAGTGATGGCGTTCGTCAGCGGCACTGGGCTGGGGGCTCATGGAACAGAAGAAGAACATCGAGATCGAGTATCTGCGCGCTATTGCCGTTTGCATGACGCTGCTTGCTCATATGCCTGTCCTGCTGCCTTTCCATCATGGTTCGCTGGACTTCGTATTGTTCATCTTCAACGCCTGGACGGGAGTGGACCTTTTCTTCTGCATTTCTGGGTACGTCGTTAGCCGCGCTTACCTCGACTATTTCGACAAGCACCGGCAATCCGGTCATTTCGGGATCGCCGCGCAGAGCTTCTGGTTGCGCCGCTTGTATCGGTTGTTGCCAACCTCCTGGCTTTGGATTCTCATTCCGCTAGTGCTGTCGATCCTATTCAATTCGACAGGGATTTTCGGGAGTTGGTACGACAACCTGCGAGCCTTCACGGCTGTCGCCACCTTCAGTGGTAACCTGGCCAATCAGGAACAGTTCGGCAAGGCACTGGGGCCCAACGGTGTGTACTGGAGCCTTGCCCTTGAAGAACAGTTCTACTTCATCTTCCCGCTGTTCCTGCTGCTGGTCACGAGCGGCCGCTGGCGTGTGGGGCTGCTCCTTGCGTTGATCGCTTTGCAGTTCGGCTTTGATCGCAATCCGTTCAGTACGCCGTTGAGCGGGCTCCTCGCGACTTTCCGCTTGGATGCGATGATGTGGGGGGTGCTACTGTGCATCTTCAGTCGTACCCCATTGTATCGTCAGTACCAGCCGACGTTCCTGGAGGGGAACCTGCTGGCCAAGCTGGCCTTTACTGGGCTGTTGATTTATCTGCTGGGGGCGATCGCCGGGCAATTGCTCAAGATGCCCATTGCAACCGGGCTGGTTGCCATTGTCTCGTTGTTGCTGGTTTGGCTGAGCAGTTATCAGCAGGGCTATATCTATTGCCCTCGAAGCCTATCCAGAGTCCTCGTTTGGATAGGCTCTCGCTCCTACGCCATCTACGTCATTCATGTCTGCGCCTATCACTTCTCCATCGAGCTCTGGACCCGCTATGCCAGGTTGCAGGGCGAGGTGGTGGGCAAGGAATACACCCTGCCTCTGCTGCTGACTGCGTTGGTATTCATTGTCGTGGCAGCTGAGGTGAACTTCCGGCTTATTGAGGACCCGCTGCGGCGCAAGGGGGCGGACATCAGCCGACGTCGGCTCCGGAGGTTTACTGGGGGGCACCCTGAGGATGCCGCGGAGCGACCTGCGCCTGCTTCGACCGCAGGTAACCTCACCACATGAGTCCGTCGCTGTTGCTTCAACAGGATGCTTGCAAGGCTGTCCGATAGGCCGCGACTGTCAGCTCGGCAGTCCGGTTCCAGGTGAACCGCATGGCGCGTTCCAGGCCAAGTTGCTGTAGGCGATGCCAATACTGCTGATCGTCGTGCAGGCGTTGGATGGCTTCGGAAAGGTCATTGGCATCCTGGGGATTGATGAGATGGGCGGCGCCGCCACTCACCTCCGGCATGGACGCGCAGTTGGAGGTGACAACCGGCGTACCACTGGCCATCGCTTCGAGAATCGGCAGCCCGAAGCCCTCATAAAACGACGGGAACAGCAGAATACGCGCCGACGCCAGCAGGGCATGAAGCTCGGTACTTGAGCGATATCCCAGATGGATGACCCGCCGCTCGGCGAGCAGTGCCGCCATGCTTTCGGGAAGTTTGCCCCAACCGTAGCTACCACACAGGACCAGAGGGCAACGCTCCAGCAAACCTCGTGGCAGCGAGCGGATAGCCTGAAAAACCAGTTCCAGGTTCTTGCGTGGTTCCAGAGTGCCAACGCACAGCAGGTACTGGCGATAGCTCAATCCAAACCCACGCAGGAGTGGTTCCGCCTCTTCAGCAGACCACGGGTGGAAGTTCTCTGAGACTCCCAGCGGTGTGACGCTGATTTTGCTTTCGGGGATGCCGTAGTGCTCCATGGCCTGTGCAGCGGTGAAGTGGGAAACACAGAGAATTTGCCGAGAGTTTTCCAGCGCCCTTCCAAGATGGCGTTCGATGGCGCGCAAGCGCCCCACCGGTTGGGTCTCCGGGTAGTGGACGTGGGTAAGGTCATGCAGGGTCATGACCGTGGGGCGGTCCAGTTTCAGTGGCCAGAGCGAGGGCTCATGGTAGAGATCGGCATCCCATGCCTTGAACGCACGACTCAGGGCGTACTGCTCGATTCGACGTTTCAATTCGTAAGGGGATGGCAGCATGCGCTTGGCAAGCCTGCTCAACTGGGAGTAGTTGCGTAGCCCCTGACTGGGTAACTCTGCACCGTGGTGCAGGCCGCAGGTGAACAGCAGTTGCAGGTCGTCACGTCGCTGCAGGGCACCGCTCAATTCACCAACGTACTGGCCGATCCCTGCGCGTGGGGCAAACATGACGCTGGCATTGAGTATTACCCGCAACCCCTGGCTCATGCGCCGATTCGTTCCACTTCGGCATTGGCGTCCAGCCAGGTTGAACCGACGAAGTCTTCCTTGCCCTTGTTGAGTACATGGAAGATCAGGCTGTGATCGCGCCACTCGTAGTTCTTGTCCAGGTGCGAGTCGAAGGCGGACAAGGCGATGGCCACGGAGTAATGCCCCTTGCCCAGGGTGGCCGCAAAGGCGAAGCGGAAGCGTACACGTTCACCTGCTGAAAGGTGTTCGAGGGCCATGTCGAGACGGTGGGTATTGATGCCGTAGATCGGTTGGCCGTGATGATCCTTGATCATAAAGCCCAGGATCAGGCGTGGGATTGCACGTTCTACCGAGGCTTCCACTTCCAGTGTCACGGCATCGCCAATGCTCACCGACTCGACGGAGTGCCCGCTGGCATTGCGCAGAACCACTGACAGGATGCGTGCCTCGCCGGTCCCGGAAGAAGTCTGTACGCGCCCGTCCGCCAGGGTTTCCTGGCGAATCAGGCTGTCTTCGCGAGCAGCCAGGGCGGCATTGTAATAGTCGAATACGACCTCGGGCCGGTCCTGCATCGCCAATCGGCCATTTTCCAGCAGGAGGGCGCGATCGCAGATGGATTGCACCGCGTGGCGATCGTGGGAGACCAGCAACAGAGTGGTGCCTTCCTTGCGGAACTGTCGGATGCGCTCGAAGCTCTTGTGCTGGAAGTAGGCATCCCCCACTGACAGGGCTTCGTCGACGATCAGAATGTCGGGACGGCGAGCGGTGGCGACGCTGAACGCCAAGCGCATCTGCATTCCGCTGGAGTAGGTGCGGACAGGCTGTTCGATGGCCTCGCCTATTTCGGCGAAGCTCTCGATTTCGGCCATGTGCCGATCGATTTCGGCGATACTCATCCCTAGCAACTGGCCGGCCATGTAGACGTTTTGCCGGCCGGTGAAGTCCGGATGAAAGCCCATTCCAAGCTCAAGCAGGGCGGCCACATGCCCCTGCATGCGGATGCTGCCTTCATTAGGCTGCGTAGTCCCGGTAATCATCTTCAGCAGGGTGCTTTTGCCAGCGCCATTGATGCCAATGATGCCCACCGCTTCGCCTGGCTGTATCTGGAAGCTGATCTCCCTGAGCACCCAGTGCAGGTGGTGCCGGACAGGTCCTCCCGGGGTGATCCATTCGGCCAGTCGTGCCCACTTGCTCGGATACTGGCGATAGGCTTTGCCCAGGTTCTCTACGACGATGCTGCTCATCAGAGTTCGTCCACCATTTCACCGGAGCGCTGGCGGAAGAGGAGCAGACCCAAGCTGCAAAGCACGACTGATATCACCAGCGCGGGCCAGAGCGCCACCCAGTCCGGCCAGCGTTGGTAGACCAATACTGCCTGGAAGGCCCCTACCAGTGGGGTCATGGGGTTGAGCTCCACCAGTGGGCGGATGTAGGTCGGAAGGATCGCGATCGGATAGACGATAGGGGTCAGCCAGAACCAGAACTGCACTACGATGCCGAACAATTGGCCAACATCACGGAAGAAGACGTTCAGGACGCCGAGCAGCATGCCCAATCCCGCAGCGAAAGCGAGCATGATCGCCAGCAGCGGCGGCAAGGCGATCAGTGCCAGGCCAGGAAAGGCGTCGACGGCGGTGAGGATAAGCAGGAAGAGCGTGAAGGTAATCGCGAAATTGATCAGTGCCGTGCCGATGATCACGGCCGGCAGGCAGATTCGGGGAAAGCTCAGCTTCTTGATCAGGTTGGCATTGTCCAGGAACATCGACTGGCTGCGTCCGGTGATCTCTGTGAACAGCCCCCACACCAGGAAGCCGGCACACAGGTAGAAGCCGTAGGCGAGGTGATTGTCCACACCCGGCAGGCGCGAACGCATCAATTGCGAGAACACCAGCGTGTAGACCAGGATCATCGCCAGCGGATTGAGCACGGTCCACAGCGCGCCAAGCAGCGAGTTTCGATAGCGTGCCTGGAACTCTCGGCGGATGCTGCCCGTGACAAAGCCTCGAAAGGCCCAGAGACTACCTAGCATCTAATTTCTCGATGACGAAAGACGGCGTCGCAGGGCTGGCCTGCGAGACATTGCCATTGTGTTGCCAGACACCTCGTCGCGCCGTTACTTCCGGCGGACGATGGCATATTGGCTGTCCCCGACATCGCGGATGTCGTCTTCGCTCACCCGGTACTGGTCGGCGAACCAGGACACCTTTTCCGGTCGGATGTAGCTGAACTGCCCCCAATGAAGAACGGCCAGACCGTTGCTTTCGAGAGTGGCAAGGAACGAGTCCTTGCTGAACTTGCGCACCGGAATGCCGAACTTCTGGTCGTTCGGGAACGCGGCGTAGAGGTCGAACTCTTCGCGCGTCTGGTGATTGGGGCTGCTCTGAAAGGTGAACAACTCCTTGCAGTTCTGGGTCGTCGAAATGATGGCGAGCCCCTCTTTGGCAAGCAAGGCATGGATGTCCTTGAGGATGCCTTGGCAGACTCCGGTCGATACGTGTTGCAGCACCATGGAGTTGAGGATCAGCTCAAATCGCGCCTTCGGCCGCGTACGTCGCAGGTCCTCGCTGGTCATCTTGAGAACTTCGATGTTGCGCTGGCCATGGAAGCGTTTGCGGCAGTCGTTGAAGCGATGGTCGTCCGGCTCCAGGCCCACAACGGAGTTCCGGCCGCTGAGCAGCAATTCGACCATGCGCCCGAGGCCGCAGCCGATCTCCAGCCAGTTCGAGGCCGGCCGCAACTGGGTCATCATTCTTACGTAGGCGAGAAATTCTTCCTCCGGATCGCCGGAGCCATCCCCTATACGGCTCGTGAAGTTTCGCTGCCAGGCAGTGATTTCATCGTCGTTTCCGTTGTATTTGTAATTGCTGCTAATCGTCATGGCCACTTCAGCTATTGCGATGAATGGGGGCTTACGCCTGCTCTGTGGGCTTGCGAGCCACGATGATGCGGGATTTCGGCAGGAACCCATCGAGCTCCTGCTTGATCGGGAGCGCCCCCGGCAGCTGGAGGAATTTCAGCCAGGTATCAGCCCAGCTATCGAGCACCGGAGGGTAGGGCGGCGTGATCTTGTCGAGCGTCGCGCCGTCGTAAGGCTCCCCGCTTGCCTTGTGGCATACCCAGAAGAAGCACATCCAGATCACCCAATAGAAGCCGGTGGTCTGCCTGTGCTCGATGACCAGTCCGGACTCTTCGACCAACTGCTCCAGCTCGGTGCTAGTGAATATCCGTATGTGATTGGGCTCTTCGAAATGCGCCGGATCGGCGAATTTTTTCTGCAGAAGCTCACCCTTGGCATCGGGCACGCTGATCAAGTAAAGGGCGCCAGGGCGCCCGATGCGCACCAGTTCATTCATCACGGCGATGGGGTCCTGGACATGCTCGAGCATCTCCATGGCAATGACTTTGTTGGCCAGCCCATCCTGCAGCGGTACGGGTGAGCAGTCGCTGACGATACCGATGCATTTTCCTGGGCTGATCTGCGCCAGGCGCTCTTCGGCTTCAGCTACCTTGTCTGGGTCGAGGTCGAGAAAATGCACCGACGCACCCTGTCGTGCACAGAACAGGGTGGCGCCCCCCGAGCCGCAGCCAACGTCAATCACCACGTCGTTCGGTTCGACTGCAAAGCCGGGAACCAGCTCTCCGGTCTGTGCATTGAACCAGCCGCTCAGGCTTGCATCGTGCAGGCCGGTCAGGCGAGAAAGGTCGGGCAGTCGCGAGGTTTCAGGGGCGGGCACGAGCGCAGAGCTGGTCTGGGTGAGCCCAAGGAAGCCGCCCAGATTCTGCAGTGCGCTGGCATGAGATGCATGCAGGAACATACGGGCGATCGAATTGTTCGCCATCTCCAGATAGCGTTCCGGCTGCTCCGTGGCCACCTTGTAGCTCTCGAGCAAGGCGTCTCGCAGAGAGCCCCAGTCGACCCGATGCTTGTGCGCGCGGAAAATAATGCGTGGGTCATGCGGCCAGCAGGATGGCTCTTCGCTGGAGCGCACGAGGAAGGCGACCTTCTCGTCTATGTAATCGAGCATCCCTGTGTGCCGAGGGGCGATGGCAGGTTTGCCGCAGGCCATGAACTCCATCAGCGGAAGGCACTGCCCTTCGCCGACCGAACTGTTGACGGTGTAGGTCGATGAGGCAATCAGTTGCTCGTAGGAGTCGTCCTCAAGGTAGCCATGAATGCCGATGACACGGCATTTGAAGGGCGGAACACGGCGTAACGCATCGCTGAGCATCGAGAATGCCCAGTCGCTGTTCAGGTAAGTAAACTTGAACACCAGTGTCGCTTCGGGCACTTCGGCGAAGGCCTCGCAGAAGGCCGTGACCATGTCATTCCAGTTCTTGCGGCCGTCACAGGGGTTGAGCACGGTGGTGTAGATGACGCCATCCAGGGTGATCGACTGGGTCTGGGGGGCCTGTGCCTCTGAACGTGCTTGTGCTCGTTGCTGGCGCCGCCAGTTGGCCTGGCGCAGGAACTGCGAGAGGAGATTGGCGACGCGGCCGGGCAGGAGATCGCGAACCGCGTCGCGGTACCACTCGATGGCGTGGCGCTTGGTTGCCCCGAGGCGATAGCGCATGGATTTGCGAAATACCGGTAGCTCCGTGTCGGGGTTCTGTGGTGTGCCCGGCGACAGTTGGGCGCTATCGAGAATACTGCCCCTGACATTCAGGGTCACTGCTTTACGGTTGACCGTTGGTGGGTACTTCAGTCGCAGGTTATCGAAGCGATCCCAGACTGGAGAAGGGATCGAGGTGACCGGAAACTCCTCACCCATCGCCTTGCGGATAGTCGCTACCGTATGCCGCGAGTGGGTGATCGCCCTGCCCAGCTTGCCCAGCACGTGGGTCCAATCGTTGTTCGGGTTGTCGTCCCAGACCTCGTTGGGGAGCGTGTCGAACTCCCAGGCGAATACCGGGATGGTAGGACAGCGCAACGTGGTGAGAGTCTTGTTGGGCGGCGAGAAGGAGAGGAATACGCAGTCTTCGTCGTTGGCCAAGCAACGGTCGTAGATTTCGTCCACTTCGGTCTCGGGCGACTTGATCACCTGGACCCGGCCAAGCTTCTCGAGGAAAGGGCGGAATTCCTTCAGAACGAAGTAGTAGCTGTACTCGGGGAGGCCAAGGCTGCTTTCAATACTGCCGGAGTCTGTCGCGGAGTAGATCAGGAAAAGCATCTAAGACGGTCCTGCATTTATTTGTTATTAGGCGCTTGCCAGGCAATGACTGAGCTTCAGTTCTGAGTGACTGGCCGGTCACTGTATCGATCGCTGCTATTTCTGCATCTCCTGCTAGAAAATAGCTTTTATCTGAGATAGTTTTTAACCGATCCCGACGCTCACTCGCAAAGGAAATTTGCCGGTCGTGGAAAATAACAATATTCGTGGACGTTGAGGCGCGAGAGCAGGAGGTGGCCTATGACGGCGTCAGCCGCCAAACGGGCGAAAAGACAGTTATCTCGTTGTGGTTGCTCTCTGGAACGCTCCAGCCGTGACATCACTGCAGCCCTGAGGGCGCTCTATCTCGGTGCTCCCCGTGGGGTGATGGCTACATGCATTGATTTGTCCGGCGTCTCGCCAACCTGTGCGCAAGAGGAAATGATCCTTGCTCGCGAGTACACACATATCAACTGTTTTGAGTTTCGTCTCTTGGAAAGGCGCCGCGGATATCAAGAAGATTTGAAAATCCAGAGCTTTCTAGTACTTGGGGTTTGATAAGTTTTCATTGAATTTTTGGGAAGTATTTTGTGTGGGTGGGGTTTTTAATTGCTCCTGAGATTTGGTTGTTGAAATCTCTTGCGGTGCGATTTTTATATTAGAACAACGGCCAACTAGACGGTAGGGCTGATAATAATATGAATGTTCAGGGTGTCGATGGGTTTTCTGCCGAGAAGTTGGTTGAGGGAGGTGGACTGCCGAAGCTGGAATGCTCGGAGGCCAAGCGAATACCTTCTGCCCGGTTGAAGGTACTCCATTTCTTCAAAGTCTATCTGCCAGAGTCCGTTGGTGGAGTGGAGCAGGTCATCTATCAGCTCTGTGAAAGTAGCGCACGCTTCGACGTGAAGGGGGAGGTGCTGGCTCTGTCCAACCGGCCAAGCGAGCAGCCACTGATGGTGGGATCGCATCGAGTTCATCAGGTCCCACGCAATTTCAGCCTGGCATCAACGGGCGTCTCCTGGCAGGCTATCGGCAAGCTGCGAGAGCTCGCTGAACAGGCCGATGTGATTCACTATCACTTCCCATGGCCGTTCATGGATATTGCGCACTTCCTTGCGGATATTCGCAAGCCGAATGTCGTCACCTATCACTCGGATATCATTCGGCAGAAAAACCTGCTGCGTTTCTACCGTCCGCTCATGCGCCGTTTTCTTCAGCAATCGAATCGCATAATTGTCACTTCTCCGAATTACTTCGCTACAAGTTCGATACTTGGCGATTTCAGGGAAAAGGTCTCGGTAATTCCGATCGGGCTGGATCGCGACTCATACCCATCGGCGAAAGAGGAAACCCTTCAACGCTGGACTGACCGGTTAGGCGACGAACGCTTCTTCCTCTTCATAGGGGTTATGCGGTATTACAAAGGTCTGCATATTCTTCTGGAAGCCTTGCAAGGTACATCGTTGAAAGTCGTGATCGTTGGTGCCGGACCGCTGGAGCGGGAACTGCGCCGACAGGCGGAAGCCTTGCGTGTCGAGTCGAACCTGGAGTTCCTCGGCCGCGTGGATGAAGACGACAAGATCGCGCTGCTCGAACTCTCCTATGGCGTCGTATTCCCCTCCCATCTCCGATCCGAAGCTTTCGGCATCTCCCTGCTTGAGGGGGCGATGTTCGGCAAGCCGCTGATTTCCAGTGAAATTGGCACCGGCACCAGCTACATCAATATCCATGGCGAAACCGGCCTCGTTGTCCCACCTAATGACCCGGCAGCGTTCCGCGCGGCGATGCAACGGCTCTGGGACGATACCGCGCTGGCAGCACAGATGGGCTCCAAGGCCATCGAGCGCTTCCGGCAGCTGTTTACCGCCGAAAGCATGGCCCGCCGTCATGCGGATCTGTACCGGGAGGTCTTGGCGGAGTGTGCATGGGGGGAGAACAAGCAATTGGCTGTCGAGAATGCGGAGCGCCTCATCTAGGTCTCCGCCAGAAACTGTCATTTTCTGCTTGCTCCAGGCGTGACTTCCCGAACTGCCTTAAGTACCTACCAAAGAACATCGTTCAGAAGCGCATCCTGATTCGAACGGGCGTCGTGCCCTGTGCTCTGCGAGGATGCAGAAGTGGCGGCCTTGAAGGCCGGCAAGGAGTTGAACATGCTGATCCCCGTTATTCTTTCGGGCGGAGCCGGAACCCGACTTTGGCCGGTTTCCCGCGAAGGGCAGCCAAAGCCTTTCATGACCCTTCCCGACGGACAGTCGTTGTTGCACAAGACTTATGGCCGAGCGGCTAGCCTGCTGGGCAATGCCGGAGAGATCGTCACGGTTACCAACCGTGATTACTACTTCCAGAGTAAGGACCATTACCAGTCGGCGCGACTGACACAGCGCGGGCATTTCATCCTGGAGCCTTCGGGGCGCAATACGGCGCCGGCGATCGCGCTGGCAGCGCTTGCCCTGCGTGCCCGTCACGGTGATGAGACGGTGATGGTGGTAATGCCGGCAGATCATTTGATCCGTGATCTGGATGCATTCGAGCGAGCAGTCAAGCACGCAGTATCCCTGGCGGAAACAGGTCATCTGGTGACTTTCGGCGTGGTTCCCACGACTCCCGAAACCGGGTTTGGCTACATCGAGGCTGGCGACGAGTTGGATGACTGTGGTGGTGCGCTGGTCAGGCGCTTCGTGGAGAAACCCGATCTGGAAACCGCCACGCACTTCCTGCAGAGCGGGAACTTCCTGTGGAACTCCGGCATGTTCTGCTTCTCGGTGGGAACGCTGCTTGGCGAGTTGGAGCAGCACGCTCCGGAGCTTCTGGCAGGGGCGGTTGCCTGCTTCGAGGCGAGCCCGGTCAGCGAAGCTGGCGCCATACTCCAGCAGGAACTGAGCGGGGAATACTTCGGCGCACTGCCTGACATTTCCATCGACTATGCCCTGATGGAGCACTCCAAGCGGGTCGCTGTGATCCCCGCACACTTCGACTGGAGCGATATTGGGTCATGGACCGCACTGAGTTCACTGGTTGCGCCGGATAGTCAGAATAACCGGGCGGCTGGCCATGCCATCTTCGTCGATACTCAGGGAACCTACGTACAAAGCGAGGGGCGCTTGGTCGCGACTGTCGGTGTCTCCGACCTGATTGTCATCGATACCGCCGACGCCATCCTGGTTGCTCATGCCGACCGTGCGCAGGACGTACGCAAAGTGGTGAAGCAATTAAAGGACAGCGAGCACGAGGCCTATAGATTGCACCGTACCGTCGCCCGGCCTTGGGGTACTTATACGGTCCTGGAAGAGGGGGCGCGCTTCAAGATCAAGCGGATCGTGGTCAAGCCAGGGGCCTCGCTGTCGCTGCAGATGCATCATCACCGCAGTGAGCACTGGGTCGTGGTGTGCGGGATGGCCAAGGTCACCAATGGCGAGTCGGTGCGCCTGGTGAACAGCAACGAGTCCACCTACATCCCCGCCGGCCATCGGCACCGCCTGGAGAACCCGGGGGTGATCGATCTGGTAATGATCGAGGTACAAAGCGGAGAGTACCTGGGCGAGGACGATATCGTGCGTTTCGAGGATATCTACGGGCGCACCCAATAATATTTTTTCTGCAAAAGCAAAAGGCCGCTGAGAGCGGCCTTTTTGCTTTCCTGGCAATACAGTTTTTCTGATTTGCCAACTGCCTTCGGCTGTTATGCCGAGAGGACTTCTTAACGCCAGAACGGCTTGTTCAGTTCGGCGTAACGCTGGGCTTCGCTGATACCGGCGTCGGCCAGCAGGCGGGAGTCCAGGCGGGCCAGCTGACGGCGGCTTTCCATGCGGCGCTGCCACAGGCGAACGGTGCTGACGAGGCCGCGGTGGGCGCTGGAGGTGCTACGGGTAGTGCTCAGAGCTGCGGAACCGAGGGTACGTTCCATGGTGATCATCCTTCTCGCTTGTGGCGAGTAGTCAGTTGCTGAATGGATTGAGCATATGATCTGACTTTTTGGTCAGGGATGACAGGTACAGTTGCACTGTATTGCGGCTGGTCAGCCGATTGTAAGTTTGAACTGTAATGGTCTTTTTCGGGGCGAACTGTACCGTTGCGCTCCATTCTGGTGCGCAATTGGTGGGCGTCTGAGGCTTTTCGAGGGTGCCGGCCTGGTTGGCGGCGGGGGGAGCTGAACAGTTGGAGCGGGATAAAAATCTGTTCAAGAGTGTTTTTACGTGGTTTTTTTTCGGCTGTAAACCCTTGCGGGCCATTCATTGCTGAATGACCCGCCAAGCGTCTGGAATCAGCTCGCCGCCAGCATGTGGCCGTGTTCTTCCAGATTGATATGCCACTCCAGGGCCTCGCGCAGGATGTGCGGGGTATGGCCGCCGCGCTCGCAGGCGGCATCGAAGTAACGGTTCAGGGCGTCGCGGTAGGACGGGTGCACACAGTTGTCGATGATCACCCGCGCGCGCTCGCGCGGCGCCAGGCCACGCAGGTCGGCCAGGCCGACTTCGGTGACGAGGATGTCCACGTCGTGCTCGGTGTGGTCGACGTGGCTGACCATCGGCACCACGCTGGAGATGTTGCCGCCCTTGGCGATGGACTTGGTGACGAAGATGGCGAGGTGTGCGTTGCGGGCGAAGTCACCCGAGCCGCCGATGCCGTTCATCATCCTGGTGCCGCCCACGTGGGTGGAGTTCACGTTGCCGTAGATGTCGAACTCCAGCGCGGTGTTGATGCCGATGATGCCTAAGCGACGGACCACTTCGGGGTGGTTGGAGATCTCCTGCGGACGCAGCACCAGCTTGTCCTTGTAGCGCTCCAGGTTGCCGAATACGTCGGCGTTGCGGCGGCTCGACAGGGTGATGGAGCTGCCCGAGGCGAAGCGCAGCTTGCCGGCGTCGATCAGGTCGAAGGTCGAGTCCTGCAGTACCTCGGAGTACATGGTCAGGTTCTCGAAGGGCGAGTCGATCAGGCCACACATGACCGCGTTGGCGATGCTGCCGATGCCGGCCTGCAGCGGGCCGAGGCTGTTGCTCATGCGCCCGGCGTCCACTTCACGCTTGAAGAAGTCGATCAGGTGGTTGGCGATGCCCTGGGTCTCGTCGTCCGGTGGCAGCACGGTGGACGGCGAGTCCGCCTGGTCGTTTACGACGATGGCGACGATCTTTTCCGCCGGAATCGGGATGGCGGTGCTGCCGATGCGGTCGTCCACGCGAGTGAGCGGGATCGGTGTGCGGGTCGGACGGTAGGTCGGGATGTAGATGTCGTGCAGGCCTTCCAGGTTAGCGTTGTGCGCGACGTTGATCTCGACGATCACCTGCTTGGCGAAGATCGCGAAGCTGGCCGAGTTGCCCACCGAAGTGGTTGGCACGATGTGGCCTTCCTCGGTGATGGCGACGGCTTCGATGACAGCGATGTCCGGCAGCTTGAGCTGGTGGTTGCGCAGCTGCTCGACGGTCTCGGAGAGGTGCTGGTCGATGAACATCACCTCGCCGGCGTTGATCGCCTTGCGCAGGGTGCTGTCGACCTGGAAGGGCATGCGACGGGCCAGCACGCCGGCCTCGGTGAGCTGCTTGTCGAGGTCGTTGCCCAGGCTGGCGCCAGTCATCAGGCTGATGCGCAGCGGCTCCTGCTTGGCGCGCTCGGCGAGGGCCTTGGGTACGGCTTTGGCTTCGCCGGCGCGGGTGAAACCGCTCATGCCGACGGTCATGCCGTCCTTGATAAGGGCCGCGGCCTGGTCGGCAGTCATCACCTTGTCCAACAGGGAGGACATACGCACGCGATCACGGAACATGGGAAAACCTCGGGCAGTAGGAAGTGCAAGGCCGCCAGTCTAGGGACTCGGCGATTTTTGGCTCTTATACCAAGGTCGAAAAAACGCCCGGCCGAGGTCTTCTTACTACCAATGTCCAGCGCTTTTGCCATTGCCGGAAAGCAAGACACCGGCGCGAGGCCGGTGTCTTGTGGATCGACGGTCGTCTTATTCGACGGCCTTGACCATGTCTTCGATGACTTTCTTGGCGTCGCCGAAGACCATCATGGTCTTGTCCAGGTAGAACAGTTCGTTGTCCAGGCCGGCGTAGCCGCTGGCCATCGAGCGCTTGTTGACGATCACGGTCTTGGCTTTGTAGGCCTCGAGGATCGGCATGCCGGCGATCGGCGACTTCGGATCGTTCTTCGCGGCCGGGTTCACCACGTCGTTGGCGCCCAGTACCAGCACCACGTCGGTCTGGCCGAACTCGGAGTTGATGTCTTCCATCTCGAACACCTGCTCGTAAGGCACTTCGGCCTCGGCCAGCAGGACGTTCATGTGGCCCGGCATACGGCCGGCAACCGGGTGGATGGCGAACTTCACGTTGACGCCGCGATGGGTCAGCTTCTCCGCCAGCTCCATCAGCGCGTGCTGGGCACGGGCCACCGCCAGGCCGTAGCCGGGAACGATGATCACGCTGTCGGCGTTGGTCAGCAGGAAGGAAGCGTCGTCGGCCGAACCGGATTTCACCGGGCGGGCTTCTTTCGCACCCGCCGGGCCGCCAGCGTCCGCTTCGGCGCCGAAGCCACCGAGGATGACGTTGAAGAACGAGCGGTTCATCGCCTTGCACATGATGTAGGAGAGGATCGCGCCCGAGGAGCCCACCAGCGAGCCGGCGATGATCAGCATCGAGTTGTTCAGCGAGAAGCCGATACCTGCCGCGGCCCAGCCGGAGTAGGAGTTCAGCATCGACACGACGACCGGCATGTCCGCGCCGCCGATCGGGATGATGATCAGCACGCCGAGGATGAAGGCCAGGGCCAGCATCACCACGAAGGCGGTCAGGTTACCGGTGAACATGAACAGCAGGCCCAGGCCCAGCGTGGTCAGGCCCAGCACCAGGTTGAGCATGTGCTGGCCGGTGAACTGCACCGGGGCGCCCTGGAACAGGCG
Organism: Pseudomonas sp.; assembly: GCF_002796985.1. Lineage (GTDB taxonomy): Bacteria > Pseudomonadota > Gammaproteobacteria > Pseudomonadales > Pseudomonadaceae > Pseudomonas. The sequence continues at coordinate 103,783 of NZ_PEKX01000009.1, forward strand.
GAACTTGTACTTGCCCGACAGCTTGCCGAAGGCGATCACCGAGCCGGAGAAGGTGATGGCACCGATGGCCGCGCCGAGGAACAGTTCCAGGCGGTTACCGGTCGGAATGGTGTCGCCCAGGTTCTGCACGATGCCCAGCGACTGCGGCTCGACCACGGCAGCGATGGCGATGAACACGGCGGCCAGGCCGATCATGCTGTGCATGAAGGCGACCAGTTCCGGCATCTTGGTCATCTCGACGCGCTTGGCCATGATGGAGCCGGCGGTGCCGCCAACCAGCAGGCCGACGATCACGTAGACGATGCCAGTGGTGGCGATCTCGCTGCTGATCTTGAACACCAGGGCCACGGTAGTCAGCGCGGCGATGGCCATGCCGATCATGCCGAACAGGTTGCCGCGGCGCGAGGTGGTCGGGTGCGACAGGCCTTTGAGGGCCTGGATGAAGCAGATCGAGGCGATGAGGTAGAGGAGGGTGACGAGGTTCATGCTCATGTCAGTGCTTCTCCGCCTTCGGCGCTTTCTTCTTGAACATTTCCAGCATGCGGCGGGTGACCAGGAAGCCACCGAACACATTCACGGCAGCCAGGGCCACGGCCAGGGTGCCCATGGCCTTGCCAAGCGGGGTGACGGTCAGGGCGGCGGCCAGCATGGCGCCGACGATCACGATCGCCGAGATGGCGTTGGTTACTGCCATCAGCGGGGTGTGCAGGGCAGGGGTGACGTTCCAGACCACGTGGTAGCCGACGTAGATCGCCAGTACGAAGATGATCAGGTTGTAGATGCCGTGGGAGATCAGCATGTCTTCCATAGTTTCTCACCGGTCTTCAGGGCCGGACCTCGGGTCCGGCGCGTTCTTATATAAGAAGGGCTTCAGCCGTTCTTGCGCACGATCTGGCCATCACGGCACATCAGGCACGCGGCGACGATGTCGTCTTCCAGGTTCACCGTGAAGCCTTCGGCGGTCAGGGTGAGCTTGAGGAAGTCGAGCAGGTTGCGTGCGTAGAGTGCGGAGGCGTCCGCCGGTACCAGCGCAGCCAGGTTGCTCAGGCCGACAATGGTGACGCCGTGCTTGACCACGACCTGGTCAGCCTCGGTCAGCGGGCAGTTGCCGCCTTGCGATGCAGCGAGGTCGATGACTACCGAGCCCGGCTTCATTTCGGCGACAGTCGCTTCATGCAGCAGGGTCGGCGCCTTGCGGCCCGGAATCAGCGCGGTGGTGATGACGATGTCCGACTGCTTGGCGCGCTCGTGCACGGCCTTGGCCTGGCGCTCCATCCACGAGGCCGGCATCGGGCGGGCGTAACCGCCAACGCCTTCGGCGCACTCGCGCTCTTCATCGGTCTCGTAGGGCACGTCGACGAACTTGGCGCCCAGGGACTCGATCTGCTCTTTCACTGCCGGGCGTACGTCCGACGCCTCGATCACCGCACCCAGTCGCTTGGCCGTGGCGATGGCCTGCAGGCCGGCAACGCCAGCGCCGAGGATCAACACGCGGGCGGCCTTAACGGTGCCGGCGGCGGTCATCAGCATGGGCATGAAGCGCGGGTAGTGGTGGGCAGCGAGCAACACGGCCTTGTAGCCGGCGATGTTGGCCTGGGAAGAGAGCACGTCCAGGCTCTGCGCGCGGGAAGTACGCGGCGCGGCCTCGAGGGCGAAGGCGGTGACGCCGCGTTCGGCCATGCGGGCGATGTTCTCGTTGTTGAACGGGTTGAGCATGCCGATCAGCACGGTACCCGGCTTCATCTGCATCAGCTCGCTTTCGCTGGGCGCGACAACCTTCAGCACAAGCTCCGAACCGTAGGCATCGGCGGCAGTGCCGATCTTCGCGCCAACGGCTTCGTAGGCGGCATCCGGCTGGCTGGCGCTGACGCCCGCACCGCTCTGGATGACGACCTGATGGCCCTGCCCGATCAGTTTCTTGACCGTCTCCGGCGTTGCTGCGACCCGCGTCTCACCGGCTTGGGTCTCGAGGGGTACACCGATCTGCACTTGCAAATCTCCTGCGTGATCCTGGGATTGTCCGGGCTACTACGTCGGCGACCCGGGTTTTGAACTGGCAACGGTCTGTTTTTTGTTTTAGGAGCTTGTTCTTGACCGGGCTGTGACCCGGTGGCCGCGGCATTGTGCAATCGAACCTGGAGGGCATCAAGAAGTTCTGGAGTGGCACCAAGCGATAACTACAAGTCACGTTTGGACCCGTAGTTTTCCGGTCACCACCGAGGCCGCGTGGGCCCTGGCGTTTAGCCTAATTGCCTATTGTGACCGGACGGAAATGCCATCCTCGCCGTGAATGACCCCCCATCAGAGGCTCCCCATGCCCACCGAAAGGCCCGGTAATCCTGCAACAGGCTCAGGCATAGGTGTTAATTAATGTTTCTAATATGGAGTATGAGTCATTCCTGATGCCTGAATTTCTGTAGCAGATTTTTTACATTGACTACGGGGTCAGGAATTTCACGAAAAAGCTTCAAGGCCGCGTGTTACACCGCGCCAGCACCTTGAGAAGAGGTTTAGCAGAAACTTCGGATATCTTCGGGGAAAGCGGGAATGACACAGAAAAAACAACGGCCACCCTTATCGGGGGGCCGCTGGGGGTGAGACACGGTGTCGCGGGTCAGTTGTTCGCGCTGACCACGGCGGGCAACTGGGCGACCAGCTTGTCGTTGTGCAGTGGGGCGCGGATGAAGCCGTGCTGGGTGTTGTCCGGGCCGATGATGACCAGGTTGCCGCTGTGGTCGACGGTGTAGTTGGGCTTGCTGGTGTCCGCCGGTATATAGGGGATGCTCATGGCGTTGGCCAGCTTCTGCACGTTCTCTTCCGAGCCGGTGATGCCCTTGAAGCCGGCATTGAAGAAGCCAAGGTATTCCTTGATGCGCGGCGCGGTATCGCGGTGCGGGTCGACGCTGACGAACACCACCTGCAGGTTCTTCGCCACTTCCGGCGGCAGCTTGGTCTGCAGCTCGCGCAGTTGCGCCAGGGTGGTGGGGCAGACGTCCGGGCAGAAGGTGTAGCCGAAGAACAGCAGGGACCACTTGTCCTTCAGGCTGGCGGTCTGGAAGGGCTGGCCGTCCTGGTCGGTGAAGGCGAGGTCGGGGACGCTGCGGGTCTGCGGCAGGATCACGATGCCGGCGTCGAGCAGCACGGTCGGATCGAGCTGGTGGCGCTGGTTGAGCACCTTCTGGACGGTGAGGCCGAGGATCACGGCGACGATGGCGACGAGGATGAAGACGGTCTTGTTGACTCGGGTCATGGGGTACTCGTGGGTCGGGACGTCTGGGCTTTAGGCTGCTGTTCGTAGCGTACTCGTGCCTGGCAGGGGAGCGGCGATGTTCGCGAGCAAGCTCGCTCCTACGAAAAGCGCACCGCCGTTGGGTGCAACTGTAGGAGCGAGCTTGCGCGCGAACCCTCAGTAGTTCAGGTGCAGCGGCAGGTAGTGGTCCACCAGCAGCGCGACGAACAGCAGGAACAGGTAGGCGATAGAGTACTTGAAGGTCTTGATCGCCGCATGGGGTCGGCTGCCGCAGTAGAGCGCCCAGGCCCAGTCGAGGAAACGCGCGCCCAGGGCCAGCGCGGCGAGCAGGTAGACCAGCCCAGCCATGTGGATGGCGAAGGGCATCAGCGTCACGGCGAACAGCACCAGGGTGTAGAGCAGGATGTGCAGCTTGGTGTAGTGCTCGCCGTGGGTCACCGGCAGCATCGGGATGTCGGCCTTGGCGTATTCGTCCTTGCGGTGCAGGCACAGCGCCCAGAAGTGCGGCGGGGTCCAGGCGAAGATGATCAGCACCAGCAGCAGCGGTTCGGCGGAAATCTGCCCGGTCACCGCGACCCAGCCCAGCAGCGGTGGGGCGGCACCGGCGAGGCCGCCGATGACGATGTTCTGCGGCGTGGCGCGCTTGAGGAAACCGGTGTAGAGCGCCGCGTAACCCAGCAGCGAAGCCAGCGTCAGCCAGGCCGTCAGCTCATTGGTGAACACCAGCAGCACCGCCATCCCGGCCACCGACAGCAGCATGGCGAAGCCCAGCGCGATGGGCGGCGAGACGCGTCCTTCGGCCAGCGGGCGCTTGTGGGTGCGCGCCATGATCGAGTCGATGCGCCGGTCCACCACGTGATTCACCGCCGCCGCGCCGCCGGCGCACAGGCCGATGCCGAGGTTGCCGAAGACCAGCACCTGCCAGGGCACGCCGGCCTTGGTGGCGAGCAGCATGCCGATCAACGAGGTGATCAGCATGAGCAGCACGACCTTGGGCTTGGTCAGTTCGAGCAGGTCGCGCCAGCTGGCTTGGCTGGAAGTGCTGATGACGCTGGCCATGGGCATTTCTCCGTCTTTGTGCTGACTGCTTGGCTTGGATAGGGACCGGCGCGCCGTGGCGCCGGCCATCGTGCTCAACCGTGCAATGTCATCCCTGCGAGGGGTAAGCCACCGGGCGCTCCATCGCGTCCAGGGTGATCGGGCTGCTGGCGGGCAGCTCGACGTGTTTTGCTGCAGGTGCGCGCACCCGGTAATTCACCAGTACCAGCATCAGCAGCAGGAACGCGCCGCCGCCGTTGTGCGCCACCGCTACCGGCAGCGGCAGATGCAGCAACACGTTGCTGATGCCCAGGCCGATCTGCAGGGAAAGCCCCAGCAGCATCAGCGCAGTGATGCCGATCAGGCCGTGGCGCTGGAGGTTCCAGGCCAGCAGCAGGATCACCGCGGTCACGCAAAGCGCGCCCATGCGGTGGGTCATGTGGATGGCCGTGCGGGCGTCGCTGTCGAGCTGGCCGCCGAGGTAGTTCGGGCCGATGTGCTGGGTGAGGTGGAAGCCGTTGGCGAAGTCCATGTTCGGCCACCACTGCCCGTGGCACATCGGCAGGTCGATGCAGGCCACTGCCGCGTAGTTGCTGCTGACCCACCCGCCGAGGGCGATCTGCCCGATCACCATCAGCAGCGCCAGGGCCGCCAGCGCGCGCAGCTTTGACGGCAACTGCAGCGGGGCGAAGGCGCCGGACAGACGCAGGCTGAGCAGGAACAGCAGCGACAGCGTGGTGAAACCGCCCAGCAGGTGCGCGGTGACCACCTGCGGCCAGAGCTTGAGAGTGACCGTCCACATGCCGAACGCCGCCTGGGCGATCACCACGGCGAGCAGCAGCAGCGGCAGACGCACGGGCTGGCCGTCACGGCCGCGACGCACCAGCGCGTGTACCGCCAGGCCAAGGATCAGCAGGCCGAGGCTGCCGGCGAAGTAGCGGTGGATCATCTCGTTCCAGCCCTTCTGTGTCTCCACGGGCGAGTCGGGGAAGTGCACTTCGGCATGGGCCAGTTGCGCCTCGTTCAGCGGCACGTGGACGAAGCCGTAGCAACCGGGCCAATCCGGGCAGCCGAGGCCGGCGTGGGTCAGGCGGGTGTAGGCACCCAGCAGGATGACCACGAAGGCCAGCGCCGTGGCGAACACGGCGAGGTAGAAGGCGGGTTTGCGTCTTGCCTGGATCATGCGTCGCTCCCGATCTTGTTGTTGTCGTGGGGCTGGCGATGTCTCGACCGGCTTAACCGATGTTCGAAAGCTTCAGCAGCAGCTGCAGGTCCTTGAGGATCGACTTGCCGTTGGCCTTGGCGTCATAGCGCAGCACCAGGTTGCCGTGGGGGTCGACGATCCACAGCTGCGGCTGGGCGCCGGTGTGCTCGGTCGGGGTCAGGCCCAGGCGTTGCAGGCGCGGGTAGTCCTTGTCGAGCAGCCCGGTGAACTCGGCGGGCAGCGGTTTGGCGAACGCCAGCGCGTGTTCGGCGCGGCTGGCCTCGCGGCCCAGGCCGATGTTGATCTGGCGCGCCAGGTAGACCAGTTGCTGGCAATCGCTGGTGCAGGTTTCCGGCGCGGTCACCAGCAGTTGCCACTGGTCGCTGGCCTTGTCGTCCTGCACGCCGAGATCGGCCGGGGTCTGGCCGGTGGCGATCAGGTCGCCGTGGTAGCTGCGGCCGTCCGGCACCCAGAACTGCAGCTTGTACATGGCGGTGGCGAGCAGCATCGGCCCCAGCACCATGCCGAGGATCAGCAGCAATTGCACACGCCCGCGGCGGCGGGCTGTCGGGTCAGTCAGTGTCATGGCGGTCATGGTCGAAGGTCTCCCGTGCGCGACGGATGCCGAGGTAGAGGTAAAGGGCGGAGAGTGCGATGGCCAGGGCGAACCACTGCACGGCGTAGCCGACGTGGCGCTCCGGCGGCATGGCGACGATCGGCCAGTCGGTGTCGAAGGCGGCGTCGCCCGGCTCCAGGCGGATTTCCAGCGGGCTGCCTTCGCGACTGAGCTGGTCCCACAGGAACGGGGCGTCCACCTGAGTGATCAGGCGCGGCCAGCCGGCGAGCGGAGCGCTCGGGCCGGAGGCTGACGGGACGTAGGTCCAGGCGTCCAGCAACAGGTCGTGGCTGGGCGTGTCGATCTTCGGCGGCACGCGGCGGTCGGGCCAGGGCACCCAGCCGCGATTGACCAGCAGCCACTGGTGGCCGGTGCGGTCGAAGAAGGGTTGCAGCACCTCGACGCCGGCTTGGCCGTTGCGGGTGCGGTTGTCGAGCAGGGCGGTGTGTTCGGCGTCGAGTTGGCCTTGCAGGCGCACGCGAACATAGCTGCGCGGCGGCTGGCGCTCGAGCTCGGCGATGCTGATCGGGTCCTGCTGGCGCTGCACTTCGGCGGCGGCGAGCAGAGTGCGCTTTTCGGCGGCGCGGGAGAGTTGCCAGAAGCCCAGACCGATCAGTACCGGCAGCAGTGCGAGGACCACCAGGGTCGGCGCGATGCCGGGCCGGAAGGCGCGCGTGGTACGGCCTTCCTGTGCTGGATCGGGCCGGTGCTCAGATGCGTGCTGGCTATACTGCAAGACATCCCCCTCAACCCCAGTCCCCTGCGGACAGGAGGCCGGTAGTGCTCAAAGCTGCGATCGTTCTGTTGTTGCTGGCGACCGTCGTCAGTCTGTTCAGTGGCCTGTTCTTTCTGGTCAAGGACGAGGGCCATGGTTCGCGGGTGGTCAACGCGCTGACCGTGCGTGTCACCCTTACCGCCCTGACCGTCGCTCTCATCGCCTGGGGTTTCTTCAGCGGCCAACTCGGCAGCTCCGCCCCCTGGCATTTCTAATTCCGTACTGCTCTTTGTAGGAGCGAGGGGGACGCCTAGTTCTTGCTCGCGAACGCTTTTTCCTGATGCCTCAGTGTTGGGCGGTTCGCGAGCAAGCTCGCTCCTACAGGGTGTGCGCCCTCACAGCACGTAAACGAAGATGAACAGCCCGATCCACACCACGTCGACGAAGTGCCAGTACCAACTGGCCGCCTCGAAGCCGAAGTGTTTGTCGGCGTCGAAGTGCCCGCGGATGATGCGGATCAGCATGATGCTCAGCATGATCGCGCCGATGGTCACGTGGGCGCCGTGGAAGCCGGTGAGCATGAAGAAGGTCGCGCCGTAGATGCCCGAGCCCAGGGTCAGGCCCAGTTCGCTATAGGCTTCGTGGTACTCATACGCCTGCAGCACGATGAAGCAGGCGCCCAGCGCGACGGTCAGAGCCAGCCACAGCTTCAGCGGGCCGCGATGGTTCTTCTTCAGCGCGTGGTGGGCAAAGGTCACGGTGAAGCTGGAGGTAACCAGCAGCAGGGTGTTGATCAGCGGCAGCTTCCACGGATCGATCACTTCCTTGGGCGGCGGGAAGAGCTTGTTGTCCGGGTTGCTGAGCTGCGGCCAGCCGGTTTCGAACTGCGGCCAGAGCATGTGCGAGATGCCGTGGTGACCTTCGCCGCCCAGCCACGGGTTGACGAAGTGGCGCACGTAGAACAGCGCGCCGAAGAAGGCGGCGAAGAACATCACTTCCGAGAAGATGAACCAGCTCATGCCCCAGCGGAAGGAGCGGTCCATCTGCGGGCTGTAGAGCCCGCCGCGGCTTTCCTTGATGACGTTGCCGAACCAGCCGAACAGCATGTACGCGAGGATCAGCCCGCCGGCGAAGAAGATCCACGGGCCGTGGGAGTGTTCCTTGCCGGCGCTCATGTCGTTCATCCAGGTGCCGACGCCAAACATCGTCACCAGCATGCCGATGGTGGCGATGATCGGCCACTTGCTCTGCGCCGGGACGTAATAGGGATCGTGGGTTGCCATTGTTCTTGTTCTCCTTTGCCCTTCAGCGCTCGTTACTGGCCACGGGGGGCTTGCGGGCAGTGATGTCGAACAGCGTGTAAGCAAGCGTCAGGTGACGCACATCCTTGGGCAGGTCGCGGTCGACGATGAAGCGCACCGGCATTTCGATGCGCTCGCCTGGCTGCAGCACCTGCTGGGTGAAGCAGAAGCATTCGGTCTTGTGGAAGTAGGTGGCCGCCACCGACGGCGCGATGCTCGGGATCGCCTGGGCGGTCATCAGCTTGTCGGTGGGGTTGTAGGCGACGAACAGCATCTGGTTCACCGCGCCCGGATGCACCACCAACTGGTCCGACTCGGGGTGGAACTCCCAGACCATGTCGATGTTGTTGTTGGCGACGAACTGGATCTTCACCTCGCGCGACTGATCGACCACCTGGCCGTCGCCCTGGTAGGCCGTGCCGGAGGTCTTGCCGTTGATGCCCAGCGCCTTGCACATCACGTCGTACAGCGGCACCAGGGCGAAGCCGAAGGCGAACATGGCGACCACGGCTATGACCAGCCGGGTCACCAGCTTGCGCGTTTCGATGTTGCCGTCGCTCATGCGTTGATCCCTCCCTTGTAGGGGCGTGGGGGGCGCCTAGCCCTTGCTCGCGAACCGCCTGACACCGAGGCATCAGGGAAAAGCGTTCGCGAGCAAGCTCGCTCCTACAGGCTCGTCGTTACTTCACTTCCGGCGGGGTGGTGAAGGTGTGGTACGGCGCTGGCGAGGGAATGGTCCATTCCAGCCCTTCCGCGCCATCCCACGGTTTGGCCGGTGCCGGCTTGCCGCCCTTGATGCACTTGATGACGATGAACAGGAACAGCAGCTGCGTGGTGCCGAACATGAAGGCGCCGATGGACGAGACCATGTTGAAGTCGGCGAACTGCAGGTTGTAGTCCGGAATCCGTCGCGGCATGCCGGCCAGGCCGACGAAGTGCATCGGGAAGAACGCCAGGTTCATGCCGATGAAGCTCATCCAGAAGTGCAGCTTGCCCAGGGTCTCGTCGTACATGTGGCCGGTCCACTTCGGCAGCCAGTAGTAGGCCGAGGCGAAGATGCCGAAGATCGCGCCGGGCACCAGCACGTAGTGGAAGTGCGCCACCACGAAGTAGGTGTCCTGGTACTGGAAGTCCGCCGGGGCGATGGCCAGCATCAGCCCGGAGAAGCCGCCGATGGTGAACAGGATGACGAAGGCCACGGCGAACAGCATCGGCGTCTCGAAGGTCAGCGAGCCCTGCCACATGGTCGACGCCCAGTTGAACACCTTCACCCCGGTGGGCACGGCGATCAGCATGGTCGCGTACATGAAGAACAGCTCGCCCACCAGCGGGATGCCCACCACGAACATGTGGTGCGCCCACACGACGAAGGACAGGAAGGCAATCGAGGCGGTGGCGTAGACCATCGAGGTGTAGCCGAACAGCGGCTTGCGGCTGAAGGCCGGGATGATCGAGCTGACGGCGCCGAACGCCGGCAGGATCATGATGTACACCTCGGGGTGGCCGAAGAACCAGAACACGTGCTGGAACAGCACCGGGTCACCGCCGCCGGCCGCGCTGAAGAAGCTGGTGCCGAAGTGGATGTCCATCAGCATCATCGTCACGCAGCCCGCCAGCACCGGCATCACCGCGATCAGCAGGAACGCGGTGATCAGCCAGGTCCAGACGAACAGCGGCATCTTCATCAGCGTCATGCCCGGCGCGCGCAGGTTGAGGATGGTGGCGATCACGTTGATCGCGCCCATGATCGAACTCATGCCCATCAGGTGGATGGCGAAGATGAAGAAGGTCACGCTGTGCGGCGCGAAGGTCGTCGACAACGGCGCGTAGAAGGTCCAGCCGAAGTTCGGGCCGCCGCCGGGCATGAACAGGGTGCTCACCAGCAGGCCGAAGGCCGCCGGCAGCAGCCAGAAGCTGAAGTTGTTCATGCGTGGCAGGGCCATGTCCGGCGCGCCGATCATCAGCGGCACCATCCAGTTGGCCAGGCCGACGAAGGCCGGCATCACTGCACCAAAGACCATCACCAGGCCGTGCATGGTGGTCATCTGGTTGAAGAACGCCGGCTCGACGATCTGCAGGCCCGGCTGGAACAGTTCGGCGCGAATCACCATGGCGAAGGAGCCGCCAAGCAGGAAGGCGCAGAAGCTGAACCACAGGTACAGCGTGCCGATGTCCTTGTGGTTGGTGGTCAGTACCCAGCGCATCAGGCCCTTGGCGGGGCCGTGGTGGTGGTCGCCGGCGTGAGAATGGTCGGGGTGATCGATCACAGTACTCATCGCGGCCTCCTTATTGTTGTTTCTGCTTGTAGGCGACCACGTCCTGCGGGGTCACCATGTCGCCGTCGTTGTTGCCCCAGGCGTTGCGCTCGTAGGTGATCACCGCGGCGATGTCGACTTCCGAGAGCTGCTTGCCGAAGGCCGCCATGGCCGTGCCCTGGACGCCGTTGAACACGGTCTCCAGGTGGTGCTCCTTGGGCCCCGTGACGATCTTCGAGCCCTTGAGCGCCGGGAACATCGGCGGCATGCCCTGACCCTCGGGCTGGTGACAGGCGGCGCAGATGGTGTGGTAGACCTTGTCGCCGCGGGCGACCAGCTCTTCCTTCGTCCACTCCTTGCTGGTCAGCTCCTTGAGCTTGACTGCCTCTTCCTTGCGCTCGGCCAGCCACTTGTCGAAGTCGGGCTTGGACTTCACCTCGACGACGATGGGCATGAAACCGTGGTCCTTGCCGCACAGCTCGGCGCACTGGCCGCGGTAGACGCCGGGCTGGTCGACCTTGGTCCAGGCCTCGTTGACGAAACCGGGGATGGCGTCGCGCTTGACCGCGAAGGCCGGCACCCACCAGGAGTGGATCACGTCGCTGGAGGTGACCAGGAAGCGCACCTTGACCCCGGCCGGCAGCACCAGTGGGTTGTCCACTTCGAGCAGGTAGTGCTCGTCCTTGTCGGCCTTGTTGTGGATCTGGTCCTGGGGTGTGGCGAGGTTGGAGAAGAACTCCACGTCCTGGCCCAGGTACTTGTATTGCCACTTCCATTGGTAGCCGGTGACCTGCACGTCCAGCTCGGGCTCCGAGGTGTCGTACATGTGGATCAGCGTCTTGGTGGCCGGAACGGCCATCACCACCAGGATCAGGAAGGGAATGACGGTCCAGAGGATTTCCACCGTGGTGCTCTCGTGGAAATGCGCGGGCTGCTGCCCGGTGGACCGGCGGTGGACGATCATCGACCAGAACATCGCGCCAAAGACGACGATGCCGATAACGACGCAGATCCAGAAGATCGTCATGTGCAGATCAAAGACATTACGACTGACTTCCGTCGCACCGGGGGTCATATTGACCGTCCAGGCGGCGTTTGCCTGACTGAAAGCCAAGAGCAAAAGGAAGCCCATCCAGACTCGTGGATGTCGCAGCATTCGGGTTCCCCTTATCGTTGTTTTTATCCCGCCGGCATAGCGCCCTGGCTGCGACCCCCATTCCAGAGAGTTCGAGCCTGAACAAGCCAACGGCCAAGGGAGTGACCGCCAAGACAACTTACTTTGACGTCTTACCTCGGCAGCACGCAGGGCAGGCCGGGTCCATCAGGTTTTCGGTGTGTCGAAGCGGAGTATAGCCAGGGGTTGCGACATAACAACGCAGAGTAAAAACTGTGTTTGAAAGACCGAAGTGTGATCTCAAAGCCACGGACGGCGCGGGTTTGGAGTACCATGCTGGCCGTCTGATATGCCCTGTCGGCATAACCAGCTCATGAATATGACAATCGCGTCTTAGCTGCGCTCAGCCACCGGCTAAGGTCTTTCTTCATTTCCAAAACCCGTTGTCTTGGAGCTGTCATGAACACCGCTGCACTGCGTGAGCTGATCCAGAACGCCCACCTGCTCGAGTCCCGCCACGGCCATCTCGCCCGCCTGATCCAGAGCCAACTGCAAAGCCTGCACAAGAGCATCGCCCTGGCTGGTGATGACCCCAGCGGCACGCTGACGCGTTTCGTCCACGCCTATATCGAGCAGGTGCCGGACTTCCTCGATGCCGCCCATGCGGTAGCCCGCGAAGCCGGTATCGAGGAGCACATCAAGCCGGTGCTCAAGCTTGCCGAACAGTTCTTTCTCACCCCGCCTGATCTGCTCGATGGCCACGACGGCCTGGACGCGCTGCTGGACGAGGCCTACCTCGCCCATCGCCTGGTGGAGGAGGTGAACGACCGCTACATCGCTCACTTCAACCAGCCGCTGATCCCGCTGGACACCACGGTGGCCAACCTGGTGGCACACCAGTTGATCGGCGAACCCTTCGCCAACCAGCTGGATGAGGCGGTGCACCATGCAGTCGATGGCATGCTCGACGACAGCACTTTCAGCGCCGAGTCCGCTGTCAGCTACCGTGACCGCCTCAACGACCCGCAGGTGGTGATGGCCTGGCAGCAGTGGCCGTGCCTGTCGCGGCAGCTGGGTGTCGAGCTGGAGCTGGGCCGCGACTGAGCCTTGATCGGCTGCTGCAGCGTCAGCGCGGCGAATAGCGCGGACGCGGGGTGGCCATCGGGATCGGGCCTTCGCCGTCGAGTGCGCGGAAGCGACCTTCCTGGGCGTCATAGGCGGTGATGGCACTGCTTTCGATGTCGTACACCCAGCCATGGATGAACAACTGGCCGGAAGCCAGGCGCGCCGCCACGGACGGGTGGGTCTTCAGGTGGTCCAACTGGGCCACCACGTTCTCTTCGGTGAGCACGCCCAGGTGCTCGTGGGTAGCGCAGCCGCAGGTCTGGGCGACCACGGTGCGCGCCACTTCCGCGTGGCGCAGCCAGGCCTTTACCGTCGGCATGCTTTCCAGGGTCTGCGGGTCCAGCACCGCCTTCATCGCGCCGCAATCGGAGTGGCCGCAAACGATGATGTGCTGCACGCCCAGGGCCATCACCGCGAACTCGATGGCGGTAGAAACGCCGCCGTTCATCTGGCCGTAGGGCGGCACGACGTTGCCGACGTTACGGGTGACGAACAGGTCGCCCGGCAGGCTCTGGGTGATCAGCTCGGGAACGATGCGCGAGTCGGCGCAGGTGATGAACATGGCGCGCGGGTTCTGCGCGTGGGCCAGCTTCTTGAACAGTTCTTCCTGCTGCGGGAAGACCTCATGGCGGAACTGGCGGAAGCCCTCGACGATATGGCGAAGCGCCTCGTCAGCCGTTTCGTGGGCGTGATCCTCACCGTGCGTTTTGTCGTTCATGTAACAGCCTCGAAGAATGACGAAGAATTTTCCCACGTCAGCCGACGCTCGCCTCTGGGAGAAAAGGCACAGGTATGGGGAAAAATCTGACGCGGCCGCTGGGTTATCTGCTGCTCAGGGCCTGGAAGCAGAAGAGGAAACGGCAGTTTAAAACGGCACTTGGATGAGCTTTTTCACGATTTTTACCGACGTTTTGCGATGATTTTGGCTCGCTATGATGGTGAGGCGATGGTGCGGCGATGCCATTCCGCCTGTCGAAATTTCCGAGCGGCAGCTGTCAGAACAGGTTCATCTGGCTGCGCGGCGGCGCGAATGCGCTGCAGTCCAGGCCGAAGCTGCCGCGCCGGTTCAGGCCCAGGCGGCGCATGGCGACCTCGAAGCGCTTGGCCAGCAGGTCGGCGAACGGGCCTTCGCCGCGAAAACGGTGACCGAAGCGGCTGTCGTGGATTTCCCCGCCACGCAGTTGGCGGATCAGGCTCATCACATGGTTGCCGCGCTGCGGGTAATGCGCCGCCAGCCATTCCTCGAACAGCGGCCCGACCTCCCGTGGCAGGCGCAGCATCATGTAGCTGGCACTCTGCGCGCCGGCCTCGTGGGCGGCTTCGAGCAGCGCTTCCAGCTCGCGGTCGTTGATCATCGGGATCATCGGCGAACACAACACGCCCACCGGGATGCCGTGCTCGCGCAGCACGCGGATCGCCCGCAGGCGCGCGGAGGGCGCGGCGGCGCGGGGTTCGAGGATGCGCTTGAGCTCGTCGTCCAGGGTGGTCAGGCTGATCATCACGCCCACCAGCTTGTGCTGCGCCAGTTCGGCCAGCAGGTCCAGGTCGCGCAGGATCAGCGAACCCTTGGTGACAATGGTCACTGGATGGCGGAAACGCAGCAGCACCTCGAGGATCTGCCGGGTCAGGCGCTGCTGGCGTTCGATGGGCTGGTACGGGTCGGTATTGGCGCCCAGGTTGATCGGCGCGCAGACGTAGCCCTTGCGGCTCAGTTCTTCCTCAAGTACCTCGGCGGCGTTGGTCTTGGCGATCAGCTTCGTCTCGAAATCCAGCCCCGGCGACAGGTCCCAGTAGGCGTGGCTGGGCCGGGCATAGCAGTAGATGCAGCCGTGCTCGCAGCCCCGGTACGGATTGATCGAGCGATCAAAGGGCAGGTCCGGCGACTGGTTGCGCGAGATCACCGACTTCGCTCGCTCGCTGCGGATTTCGGTCACCTGCGGCTTGGGCACTTCGTCGTGCCAATCGTTATCCACAGGCACCGAGGTGGTCGGCGCGAAGCGGTTGTGTGGATTGCTGGCGGTGCCCCGGCCGCGGGGTGGAAGGGAAGTGGTCATGTGGGAAAGCTCTGAAGAAATGCTGTATATAAATACAGTAATCCACTGAGTTTTCCACAGCCAGCGATAACTGCTCGGCGGTCACCCGATGCTTTTCGTAGGAGCGAGTTTGCTCGCGAACAGCGTGATCCTGAAGCGCCGGAGCTGGGCGGTTCGCGAGCAAGCTCGCTCCTACAATCCACAGCCGCCGGGTGTGTAGGGCGCATAACGCGTCAGCGTTATCCGCCGCCAGGCTGCGGCGGATAACCTGTTCCAGGTTATGCGCCCTACGGCTGTCCGTCAGAGCAGACGGGTGAACAGCCAGTACAGACCCGCCGCCAGCCCGATGGCCGCCGGTAGCGTCAGCACCCAGGCCAGCAGCATGTTGCGGATGGTCGGCCATTGCAGCCCACTGCCGCTGGCCGCCATGGTGCCGGCCACCCCCGAGGAGAGCACCTGGGTCGTCGATACCGGCAGGCCGAAGACGTCCGCCGCGCCGATGGTGAGCATGGCCACCAGCTGCGCCGAGGCGCCCTGTGCATAAGTCAGCGGTGTCTTGCCGATGCCCTCGCCGACCGTGGTGACGATGCGTCGCCAGCCCACCAGCGTGCCCAGGCCCAGCGCCAGGGCAACGGCGACCTTGACCCAGATCGGGATGAAGCGGATCGCCTGTTCGCCGCCCTGGCGTAGCGCCTGCAGGCTGCTCCAGGTTTCCAATTCGAAGTGTTGGTCGCTGCGGTCCAGCAGGCGGATGGTTTCCAGGCTCAGGTAGAGGTCGTTGCGCAGGTCCTGCACTTCTTCGGCCGGCACCTGGTCAATCTGCCCGTAGCGCTCCAGGCGGGCGCTGATGTCACCGATCACGCTGCCCAGCGACGGCAGCAGATCCGGCCTTACCAGCTCGTCCTCCTGGTAGCTCAACAGCGCCTGGCGCGGGTCTGCCGCGGGGCTGCCGCCGGTACGGTGCAGTTGCTCCTGGCTGGCCTGGGTGAGGGCGAGCAACTGGCGGGTTTGCTCCGGCGAGTGGGCGCGATCCACGGCGAACGCCAGGGGAACGGTTGCGATCAGGATGAGCATGATCAGGCCGATGCCTTTCTGGCCGTCGTTGGAGCCGTGGGCGAAGGACACGCCGGTACAGGTGAGGATCAGGATCGCGCGAATCCATCGGGGCGGCGGCGTTCGGCCTTCCGGCGCGTGGAACAGGGCGCGGTTGCGCAGGGTCGAGCTCGCCACTCGCAGCAGCACGAAGGCGGCGAAGAAGCCCACCACCGGTGAAAGGAACAGCGCATAGCCCACCGTCAGCAATTGCGACCAGGCGTTGCCGGACAGGCCGAGGTGCCCGGCCATGGCGCCGTGCGCCAGGCCGATGCCGACGATGGAGCCGATCAGGGTGTGCGACGAGGACACCGGCAGCCCCAGCCACCAGGTGCCGAGGTTCCACAGGATCGAGGCGATCAGCAGGGCGAAGATCATCGCCAGGCCGGCGCTGCTATCTGCCTTGAGCAGCAGGTCCAGCGGCAGCAGCGAAACGATGGCGAAGGCTACCGCACCGCTGGAGAGCAACACGCCGAGGAAATTCCACAACCCCGACCAGGCCACGGCCAGCCTCGGCGGCATGGCGTTGGTGTAGATCACCGTAGCCACCGCGTTAGCAGTGTCGTGGAAGCCATTGATGAACTCGAAGCCCAGGGCAATCAGCAGTGCGACCACCAGCACCACGACTGGCCAGCCCATCTCCAGTTGCGTACCGCTGGTGTGGATGTCGTGCCCGAGCGCCGCGAAGGTGAACACCAGCGCAGCGGCGAGCAACAGGAAGAAGGTCAGGCGCCCCTTGAAACCGTGGGTTTCACGCAGCGCCGGGCTGATCGGGAACTGCGTCAGGCGCGAGGCGCGCATCACTTCGAGCATGCCAAAGCGGTCAAGCACGGAGGCGCTTCCTTCGGGTCGGTGGCGGCATCTGGCGGATTCCTTGCAGCGATGTCCTACAGACTAGCCGGCCATGGTGATCATGGGCTGGGCGGAGGGTCATGCTAAGTCAGCTGGTAGCTCCCTTCCTTGATATCGATTCCGGTATACGCAGCCCGGCGCTCCAATATCCTCGAACTCTCAGCGACGGTTCTGCGTCGCGCTGTACACCTCTCCGCGCTCGCGCTTGCCGATGGCAACGACGGAAACCACCACACGATCTTCTTCGATGCGGTAGACCAGGCGATAGCCGGCCGAGCGCAGCTTGATTTTGTAGTGGTCCGCCAACCCATGCAGGGCGTCGGCCTGTACCCGAGGGTTTTCCAGGCGCTCGGCGAGTTTGCGTTTGAATTGCTCACGCACGGTATGACCCAGCTTGTGCCATTCCTTCAACGCAGCCGGCAGGAACTCAAGCTCATAGGTCATCGAGCGATACCGGAACGCCTTTTTCACCGAGCCTCGAGCGGGCAATTTCTGCCAGCTCCAGGTCTTCCAGGCGCTCCAGAATCGACTCGAACAGCTCCGCAGGTACCATGTAGCCCATCACCTTGTTGTGATTGAGTACCGCTACCGGCTCGCCACCCGATTCGGCCAGCACGGCAGAAGGATTCTTCTTGAGCTCCGAGACGCTGACGGCGGTATTGGCAAGCAGGTTCTGCATAAATTAGCTCCAAATAACGTCCAGATTTTTGGTCATTATAGAGGCTACAGACAAGAGCGAAGCGGCAGAAAAAGAAATGCCCCGGCAAGCCGGGGCATTTCCTGAGCGTCACGCGGGCGCTATTCCTGCGGCTTTTTCAGCTTCGGATTGGGGAAGAACTGCACCCCCTGCACCTTCGGGTCCTTGGGCTTTTCCAGCGCGCTGGTGTTGACGCGGGTGGACAGCTCCCTGGGCACCGACTGGCCCTGGGCGTTCAGGGTGTCGGAGTAGCCGCAAGCGACACATTCGCGGTGCGGCACGCCATCGACGTCCCACATGACGATCTTGTCCTGCTCGCTGCACGCCGGGCAGACAGCCCCGGCGATGAAGCGCTTCTTCACCTCGCTCATTACGCCGCCTCCTCGGACAGGCCCGAGTGGCGCAGCAGCGCGTCGATGGACGGCTCGCGGCCACGGAAGGCCACGAACAGCGCCATCGGCTCCTGCGAGCCGCCCTTGGCCAGGATCGCGTCGCGGAACGCCGCGCCGGTCGCCGGGTTGAGCACGCCTTCTTC
Organism: Pseudomonas sp.; assembly: GCF_002796985.1. GTDB lineage: Bacteria > Pseudomonadota > Gammaproteobacteria > Pseudomonadales > Pseudomonadaceae > Pseudomonas. The sequence goes on from NZ_PEKX01000009.1 coordinate 121,610, forward strand.
CTCGAAGCGGGAGAACGCGTCAGCGGACAGCACTTCGGCCCACTTGTAGCTGTAGTAACCGGCTGCATAACCGCCAGCGAAGATGTGCGCGAAGCTGTTGGCGAAGCGGTTGTACGCCGGCGGGCGCATTACCGCGACTTCATCGCGGATCGCCTCGATCACCTCGAGCACGCTGCGGCCGTCGCCGTGGGTGGCGTGAAGCTCGAAGTCGAACAGGGAGAACTCCAGCTGGCGGAGCATCATCAGGCCGGACTGGAAGTTCTTCGCGGCGAGCATCTTCTCCAGCAGGTCCTCGGGCAGCGGCGCGCCGGTCTCGTAGTGGCCGGAGATCAGCGCCAGGCCTTCGGGCTCCCAGCACCAGTTCTCCATGAACTGGCTCGGCAGCTCGACTGCATCCCAGGCCACGCCGTTGATGCCCGAGGCACCGGCGTGTTCGACGCGGGTCAGCAGGTGGTGCAGGCCGTGGCCGAATTCGTGGAACAGGGTGGTGACTTCATCGTGGGTCAGCAGCGCCGGCTTGCCGCCGACCGCCGGGGTGAAGTTGCAGACGAGATAGGCCACCGGCGATTGCAGCTCGCCGCCCTGGGTGCGGCGACGGTCACGGGCGCCGTCCATCCATGCACCGCCACGCTTGTTGGCGCGGGCGTAGAGGTCGAAGTAGAAGCGGCCGACGTGCTGGCCGTTTTCCTCGATCTCGAACAGGCGCACGTCCGGGTGCCAGCGCTCGAAGTCGTTCAGCTCGCGGATCTGGATGCCGTAGAGCTTCTGCACGATGGCGAACAGGCCGGAGAGCACCTTGTCGATCGGGAAGTAGGCGCGCAGGGCTTCCTGGGAAACGCTGTAGCGCGCTTCGCGCAGCTTCTCGCCAAAGTAACTGGCGTCCCAGCTGGAGAGGTTCGGGCAGCCCTGTTCGGCGGCGTGGGCCTTGAGCTGCTCCAGGTCCTGGGCGGCGAAGGGCTTGCTGCGCACGGCCAGGTCGCGGAGGAAGTTGAGGACCTGCTCGGGGGTCTCGGCCATCTTGGTGGCCAGGGACAGCTCGGCGAAGTTCTTGAAGCCCAGCAGGTGCGACAGCTCCTGGCGCAGGTCGAGGATTTCCTGCATCACCGGGCCGTTGTCGTTCTGCCCGGCGTTCGGGCCTTGATCAGAGGCGCGGGTGCAGTAGGCGGCGTAGATCTCTTCGCGCAGCGCGCGGTCTTCGGCGTAGGTCATCACCGCGTAGTAGCTGGGGAATTCCAGGCTGATCAGCCAGCCGTCCAGCTCCTTGGCCTGGGCGGCCTGCTGCATCTGCGCCTTGGCCGAATCGGTCAGGCCGGCCAGCGCCGCTTCGTCGGTGACGTGCTTGGTCCAGGCCTGGGTGGCATCCAGCAATTGGTTGGAGAAGCGGCTGCCCAGCTCGGACAGGCGCGTCTGGATCTCGGCATAGCGCTGCTGCTGTTCGGGCGGCAGGTCGATACCCGACAGGCGGAAGTCGCGCAGGGCGTGTTCGAGGATGGTCTTCTGGGCGATGTCGTAGCCGTTCGACTCGGGGCCGGACGCCAGCGCTTCGTAGGCCTTGAACAGCTCGGGGTTCTGCCCCAGCTCGGTCCAGTAGGCGGACAGCAGCGGCAGGCAGCCTTCGTAGGCCTCGCGCAGTTCGGCGCTGTTGCACACCGCGTTGAGGTGGCTGACCGGGCTCCAGGCTTTGCCCAGGCGGTCATGCAGTTCATCCATTGCCAGCACCAGGCCGGCCCAGGTCGGGGCGCCGTTCTGCTGGGCGAGGATGCCCTCGATGGCGGCGCGGTTGTCGGCGAGGATCTGCTCGATGGCCGGCTTCACGTGCTCGGGGCGAATGGAGGAGAAGGGCGGCAGGTCGTAGCTCTGCAGAAGAGGATTCGCGCTCACGGTGGCACCTTGGCTGAAGAAACACCCGGCCATCTTAAATACAATCGGCGTCAACCGCAGCTTGAGGCTGATATTAGGAGAGCAGCTATCGTGACGATTCGAACCTATCAGGGCAAAGCGCCATCCCTCGGCGAGCGCGTCTTCGTCGACGCCAGCGCCGTGGTCATCGGCGACGTGGAGATCGGCGCGGACAGCTCGGTGTGGCCACTGGTCACCATTCGCGGCGACATGCACCGCATCCGCATCGGCGCGCGCACCAGCGTGCAGGACGGCAGTGTGCTGCACATCACCCACGCCGGCCCCTTCAACCCGGACGGCTTCCCGCTGACCATTGGCGATGAAGTGACCATCGGCCACAAGGTGCTGCTGCATGGCTGCAGCATCGGCAGCCGCATCCTGGTGGGCATGGGCTCCATCGTCATGGATGGCGCGGTGATCGAGGACGAGGTGATCCTTGGCGCCGGCAGCCTGGTGCCGCCGGGCAAGACGCTGGAGAGCGGCTTCCTCTATGTCGGCAGCCCGGTGAAGAAGGTCCGCCCGCTGACCGACAAGGAGCGCGCGTTCTTCAGTTACACCGCCGGGAATTACGTGAAGTTGAAGGACCAGCATATTGCCGAAGGCTACGCGGGCTGATCGGGTCTGCCCTCTCGGGCGGTTCGCGAGCAAGCTCGCTCCTACAGGACTGCTCGCCCGTCGGCGTGTCCGGCTTTGCTTTTCGTAGGAGCGAGCTTGCTCGCGAACCATCGTCCACCTGGTAATGCCCCGATGGCGGATAACGCTTGAGGCGTTATGCGCCCTGCATCAGGGATGTCCCGCCAGACGGCCCGTCAACACAAGCCCCGCGCCCTATACTGAGCCTAGGTGACCGGACGCCAGCGCGTGCCCGGCCGGGTTCAGCAGCGGGCGGCCAGCCACTTCGGCGCCGCCGAGCCGGCGAGCGGCCATGAACAGTCTGTGCTTCCCCAGCGCCACCGTTTCGCCCTGGCGGCGCGGCGGTGTCATCACCCTGCTTCTGCTGGCCCTGCTCCTGCTGGTGCTGCCCGGTTGCGCCCATCACCCCACCGAACCCGCCGCCCCCATCACCGAAGCCACCTGGCACCAGGTCGACGCCGACATCGGCGCCGCTTCGCTGGCTGCCACTTCCCAGGCCCGCGCCTACGCCGAAGAGGCCATGCAGCAGTGGATGGACCTGGTCTACCAGCGCACCGACGAGAAATTCATCCCCTGGTTTTCCAGCTACTGGACCCAGGAGTGGCTGAGCATGAAGGTCGCCTGGTACAAGATGGGCTCCCACGGCGACCTCGATCCCACCGTCGACAAACTGGCCGTCTACCTGCAGGAGCAGTACCGCAAGCAGGTGCTGATACCGGTCGCCAAAAAGGTCGACCCTGACGCGGTGATGGAGAAGGCCACCCGGCACTACATCGAACTGCTGACGGTGGCGGTTAAGGAGATTCCCCAGCGTCGTGGCATTCCGCAGAAGGTCTTCGATGAGCACCTGATGGGCATCCCGGCGATCTCCCTCGGCCCGCCCTCCAGCCGAGATGCTTCGCTGTATGACGTGGTGTACGCCAAGGACATCGGCAAAGTGCCGGCCTTCGCCGCGCTGATGCAGGACATCCGCACGGCGGCGGGCAAGGCCGGTGCCGGCACCAAGGTCAGCGGCGTGTCGCCGGTGGCCCAGCGCACCAGCGCCAAGCTGGTGCATGAGTTGCGCAACCGCAGCATTGCCGGCGTGGTGGCGAGCGCGGCCGGCAAGGTCGCCGGCTCGGTCATCTCGGTGGCCTTCACCCTGTTCAGCATGGCCGGCAACGACCACGAGCGGCCCGAGGTGGAAACCCAGCTGCGCAAGGAGATCAACGCCGCCTTCGACGAACAGTGGCTGGCGCTGATGCGCGATCCGGACGGCGGGGTGATGTCCGGTGTCGATCACCTTGGCGCCCGCGTGCAGCAAAGCCTGACTGGCCGGCTGGCGCAGCCTGAGGACGAGCCCGAAGCAGACTCCACAGTGCAGACCTACGGCGCGGGAGAGGCCGAGCCGGTGAACGTCAGCGGCGGCTTCCGCGTGCTCAAGCAGGGGCAGGGCTCGGCGCCCTGAGGTGTCGTTCGGCGATCCGCGCTTCGCGTCGGCGGCCATGCGCAGTATCCTTCCCGCCCGACTTTCGCGGCCGGACGCTGATCCCATGCATTACCAGAACATCCTCTTCGACCTCGACGGCACCCTTACCGACCCGCGTGAGGGCATCACCCGTTCGATCCAGTACGCCCTTGCCCAGCTGGGCATCGACGAACCCGACCTGCGCCAGCTCGAACACTTCATCGGCCCGCCGTTGCTGCAATGCTTCATGAGCACCTACGCCTTCGACGAGGCGCGCGCCTGGGAAGCGGTGAACCATTACCGCGTGCGCTTCAAGGACACCGGGCTGTACGAGAACCAGGTGTTCGACGGCGTTGGCGAGTTGCTGCAACTGCTCGGTGGCCAGGGGCGCACGCTGTACATCTGCACCAGCAAGCCGACCGTGTTTGCCGCCGAAATCGCCCGCCATTTCGACTTCGCCAAACACTTCAAGGTGATCTACGGCAGCGAGCTGGACGGCACCCGCACCAACAAGGTCGAGCTGATCGAGCACCTGTTGGGCATCGAGCAGCTGGACCTGACGCAGACGCTGATGATCGGCGACCGCAAGCACGACCTGATCGGCGCGCACCGCAATGGCTTGTCTGCTGCGGGCGTTGGCTATGGCTTTGGCAGCCGCGAAGAGTTGCTGGCGGAAAGCCCGGCGCATTACTTCGCGAGCATGGATGAGCTGCGCGCGGCGTTTGCCTGAGGCTTCTCGACGGGGGGTGGTTCGCGAGCAAGCTCGCTCCTACGAAGAGCCGCCGCAGCAGAGCTGTACGAGCGAGGGGGACGCCTAGTCCTTGCTCGTGAACCTGATCTGAAAGCGCGTGCCTCGCATGCCTTCACCGCGGCTCTCGCTCAGGATCGTAGGGCGCATAACGCGCCGGCGCTATCCGCCCTACGGTCTGATGCCTTTGTTTCACCCTGCTCCGAACGGCCCCCTCTCCTGCTTGCGGGAAAGGGTTGGGCTGAGGGGCTTTTGATCTCGTAGGAGCGGATTCATCCGCGATCGATTTCCCGCCGCTCCGAGCAAGCCGGTTGCACATCGCGGACGGAGTCCGCTCCTACGGCAATGGCACCCTCGGCGCCGCTCAGCCGCGCAACCACTCCGCCAGCCGCCCCATCATTTCATCGCACCTGGCCAACTGCTCCAGGCTGACGAATTCGTCCGGCTTGTGGCCCTGGTCCATGCTGCCCGGGCCGCAGACCACGGTAGGGATGCCGGCCTGGTCGAACAGCCCGCCCTCGGTGCCGTAGGCGACGGTGGTGAAATCCCGCGATCCACTGAGCAGCGCGATCAACTCGGCGGCCTGGGTCTGCTGGTCGGTCACCAGCGCCGGGTAGGCGGAAATTTCGCTGAAGCGGATATCCGTCTCGGCCTTCACCGCGCGCATCTTCGGCAGCAGTTCGGTCTCGGCGAAGGTACGCAGGTCATCGGCGACCTGCTGCGGGTCGTCGCTGGGCAGCGCGCGCACTTCGAAGTCGAACTGGCATTCGGCGGGCACGATGTTCAGCGCGCGGCCGCCGCTGATCACGCCGGTCTGCACGGTGGAATAGGGCGGATCGAAGCGCGGGTCGTGGTGCTCCGGCGCGGCCAGGCGGGTGCCGATCTCGCCGAGACGGCCGATCAGCTTCGCCGCGTATTCGATGGCGTTCACGCCCTGTGGCGCATAGGCCGAGTGGCACGGCGCGCCGTGCACCTGGCAGCGCATGGCGAGTTTGCCCTTGTGGCCCAGCACCGGCCTGAGTTCGGTGGGTTCGCCGATGATGCAGACCATCGGCTTGTGTTCGCGGTGCTCCAGTGCGGCAAGCAGCGAGCGCACGCCGAGGCAGCCGACTTCCTCGTCGTAGGAGAAGGCCAGGTGCACCGGCAGGCGCAGCGGTTGGGCAAGGAACGCCGGCACTGCCGCCAGCACGCAGGCGATATAGCCCTTCATGTCCGCCGTGCCGCGCCCGTAGAGGCGGCCGTCGCGTTCGGTCAGCTCGAAGGGCGGGACCGTCCACGGCTGGCCGTCGGTCGGCACCACGTCGGTGTGGCCGGACAGGCACACCCCGCCGCGATCCTGCGGGCCGAGCGTGGCATAGAGGTTGGCCTTGCCGCCCTCGGCATCGTGGAACAGCTCGCAGGCGATACCAAAGCCTGCGAGGTAGTCGCGGATGTAGTGGATCAGCGTCAGGTTGGAGTGGCGGCTGACGGTGTCGAAGGCGATCAGGTCGGCGAGGATTTCACGGCTGGAAGGCATGGTTGGGTCCTGCGTTTTTGCTCTTTGTAGGAGCGAGGGGGACGCCCAGTTCTTGCTCGCGAACAAACTCCGCCTCAAGGCTGGGTTCGCGAGCAAGCTCGCTCCTACAGGTACATGATGTTACTCGTCGCCCGGCACACCGTAGCTCGGTGCCTTGGTCGGGTCGAGGGCGCGCACCAGGTAGTCCTCCAGCTGCGGCTTGTAGGCCACCCAGAGTTTCTCCAGCTCATCGATGGGCGCTTCGTCCGCCCAGTCCACGCGCAGGTCGACGATCGGCCAGACCAGGTCGCCGACCACTTTCAGCGCCGCTGAATGCACCGGGCCCGCTTCGCCACCGGCGGCCATCGCCGCCTGCATGGCCGCCAGCAGGCGCTCGGCCAGGCAGCCGTTGGCGCTTTCGAAGGCCTGAGTCATGGCCTGGATCACCGCCGGCGAGGACAGCAGGTTACCCGCGGCCACGCAGTTTTCCCCGGCCACGGCATTGTTTACGCCCAGCGCTTCGCTGCCGGTGAACAGCGCGACCTTGCCGTGCTGGTCGATCACCGTCACCTGCCGGTACTGGCTGTAGCCGTTGCTGGAGAGCGCCTTGTCCAGCGCCGCGCCCGGCTCGAGGCCGGCTTCGAGCTGGTCGAGGATCTGCGGGCCGAGGGCTGGCAGGGTGATGTTCTGCGTGGCCACCGCGCCGACGCCGGCGCGTACCCAGGGGCAGCGGGCACCCACGGCAATGCTCGAGGAGCTGATGGCGATACCCAGTTGTCCGGTTTCGGCGCAGCGGCCGACGATGGAGAAGGTCATGGTGGCTCCTTGCTTGCTGTTCTTATGGATCAAGCGCTGTAGGCACAAACGACGAAGCGGCGAGGCAGGAAATCCCGCGTCGCCGCATCGCTTTCAGTTCAACGATCAGTCCGGAATGACGGCGATCACGTCGATCTCCATCAGCCACTGCGGCTGACCGAGGGCCGAGACCACCAGGCCGGTGGAGATCGGGAACACGCCCTTCAGCCACTTGCCGACTTCCTGGTACACCGGTTCGCGGTAGCGCGGGTCGATCAGGTAGGTGGTGGTCTTGACGATGTGCGACAGGTCGCTGCCGGCTTCTTCCAGCAGTTGCTTGACGTTCTTCATCGCCTGCTCGGCCTGGGCACGCGGGTCGCCGAGGCCTACCAGCTTGCCCTCGAAATCAGTCCCGACCTGGCCGCGCACATACACGGTGTTGCCGGCGCGCACGGCCTGGCAGAGGTCGTTGTCCAGGGTCTGGTTCGGGTAGGTGTCCTTGGTGTTGAACATGCGGATGCGAGTGTGGGTAGGCATCTCTTACTCCCAGGATGCGGCTTTCGGAATGGAGCCTGCGCGCTGCGAGGCATCCTGATATTCGACGTAACGGCGCTGGGTGGCGATGTGGCCGGCCACGTGCTTGGCGTCGTGCCAGACACCCCAGATGAAGGTGGAGCCCCGGCGTGACAGCCACGGCAGGCCGACGAAGTACACGCCCGGCTCGCGGGACACGCCGCGCTGGTGCTTGGGCTTGCCCTTGTCGTCGAAGGCATCCACTTGCAGCCAGTTGAAGTCCACGGCGTAGCCGGTGGCCCAGATGATCGAGGTGATGCCGGCTTCGGCCAGGCTCAGTTCGAGGATCGGCTTGCGGATGCACTCGGCATCGGCGAACACCTTGCGCGCTTCCGGCTCTTCCGGCAGGTCCAGGCCGTTGCGCTCGATGTAGGCATCGGCGGCGTCCAGCAGGCCGAGGTAGTTGTCGTCGCCGGCTTTCAGGTTGGCCACCAGGTCGTTCTGGAAGGTCACCTTGCCGTCCGCGAAGGCTTTGGTCAGGCCGGTCAGGGTGATGCCCTCGTTGGCCAGGCGGCGGAAGTCGATGGTCTCGCCGCCACGGGCACCGCTCACGGCGATGGTCACGTGCTCGCGGCCCGGCTGCACTTCCTCGGCGTCCCACAGGCCGAGCACGCCCAGCCACCAGACGAAGTCGCGGTTGCGGTACGAGCGCGGCGGACGGTCATGGGCGCCCACGGACAGGTAGACCTTCTTGCCGGCGCGGTTCAGCTCGTCGGCGATCTGCACGCCCGAAGAACCGGCGCCCACCACCAGCACTGCGCCTTCGGGCAGTTGCTGCGGGTTGTAGTACTTGGCCGAGTGGATCTGCTGCAGGTTCTCATCCTTCGGCGCGATGGCCGGGATCACCGGGCGCTGGAACGGGCCGGTGGCGGAGACGATGCGCAGGGCCTGGAGGGTGCCCTCGGAGGTTTCCACGCTGAAGCCGGGGCGGCCTTCGTTACGGGTGACCTTCTTCACTTCCACGCCGGTGCGGATCGGCGCGTTGAACTGCTTGGCGTAGGCGACGAAGTAGTCGGCCACCTGCTCCTTGTGCGGGAAATCGTCCGGGCCGACCGGGAATTCCAGGTTCGGGAAGCGGTCATGCCAGGCCGGGCCGTTGGCGACCAGCGAGTCCCAGCGGCCGGTGCGCCAGGCTTCGGCGATGCGGCTCTTTTCCAGCACGATGTGCGGCACGCCCTGTTGGGTCAGGTGCTCGCTCATGGCCACGCCGGCTTGTCCGGCGCCAACGACCAGCGTGTCGATTTCCAGGTTATCAAGCGACTTCTTGCCGAAGGCGCCTGGATTCAGGTCGGTCATGGCTTGCTTCCTCAGACTCTGATCACGTTTGTTCTTGTTTCGGCTGCGGTGAGCTGTTGGCCGCATTCTGTTCAGAGGCTGGGAATAGCGAAATTATGTTTTTTGTAGTCGCAGGCTAGGGAAAAGCTGCACCCACGCAAACCCCGCGGCCCGCGGGCTGCAGGGGCGGGGCTATAGGATTTTTGGTGGCTGGGGCGACAAATTGGATAGGCAGAATGTGGCTTGAGCCCTTTGTGGCGAGATCCACCTGAGCGTAGGAGCGGACTCTGTCCGCGATCGGTCCGCATCACGCCGGATGCCATCGCGGACGGAGTCCGCTCCTACAAGAGCATCGGGTCAGCGGCTCTGGGCCACCGCCTCGATGAACCGCTCCAGCACCAGGTTCGGCCGGCGGCCCTTGCGGGTCACCACGGTCAGTGGGATGTCGTAGTGGAAGCGCTCCGGCCGCAGCGGGCGCAGGCGGCCCTGGGTGACCCAGTCGGCAGCGTAGTGGTCGGGCAGGTAGCCGATATAGCTGCCGGTGAGAATCAGGAAGGCCATGCCCTCGCGGTCCGAGGCGTTGGCGCTGCCGCGCAGTTCCTGGTGACGCTCCTGGGCTTCGGCCGGGATGCGGTAGCTGGGTTCCACCGCGTCGCAGGCGTGGATTTCCTCCACCGTGATGCTCGCGTCGTCGCGCTCGAACAGCGGGTGCTCCTGGCTGCAGAACAGCAGCGAGCGCTCTTCATAGAGAGCGGAATACTCCAGCCCCGACAGCGGGCTGATGAGCGGCACCACCCCGACATGCAACCGTCCGTCGAGAACGCCCAGCTCGATCTCGTTCGGCGTGGTCATGCCGATGTTGATCCGCACACCCGGCCCGCTGGCCTTCAGCGCGCGCAGGGCGTGGGTGATGCGCATCTGCGGCAGGGTCACCAGGTTATTGATGATGCCGATGTTCAGCTCGCCGCGCAGGTGCTGGTGCAGCTCGTTGACCTCGGCGCGGAAGCCCTCCAGCGCCGCCAGCAGCGACTGGGTCGCGCGGTACACCTCGCGGCCCTCGTCGGTCAGCGCGAAGCCCGCCCGGCCGCGCTGGCACAGGCGCATCCCCAGGCGCTTTTCCAGGTCGCCCATGTGCAGGCTGATGGCTGAACGGCTGATGCCCAGCGTGCTCTCGGCGGCAGAGAAGCTGCCGCACTCGACTATGGTTTTGAAGATGCGCAGCAGGCGGATCTCGAAGTCGCTGACCTGGCCCAGGGAAGGTGTGCGGGGTTTTGCCATTTTAGTTTTACCAATTCGAAACTGAACGTAAGAAGAATAGGCTTTAACTCACGTTAAGTCAGGCCCAATCTACCGTCATCGCACCAGGCACGACGCGGCCTGCGCGCCCAACAAGACTGTCGTCGAGGACATGCTCCATGAACCAGCAAGTGAACGTCACCCCGTCGGTGGCCAGCGAACTGAACCTGAAAGCTCACTGGATGCCCTTCAGCGCCAACCGCAACTTCCATAAAGACCCGCGCATCATCGTCGCCGCCGAAGGTAGCTACCTGGTCGACGACAAAGGCCGCAAGATCTACGACAGCCTCTCCGGCCTGTGGACCTGCGGCGCCGGTCACTCGCGCAAGGAAATCGCCGACGCGGTCGCCAAACAGCTGAACACCCTCGACTACTCCCCGGGCTTCCAGTACGGCCACCCGCTGTCCTTCCAGCTGGCCGACAAGATTGCCCAGATGACCCCCGGCAACCTCAACCACGTGTTCTTCACAGGTTCGGGTTCCGAGTGCGCCGACACCGCCGTGAAGATGGCCCGTGCCTACTGGCGCATCAAAGGCCAGGCGCAGAAGACCAAGCTGATCGGCCGTGCCCGTGGCTACCACGGCGTGAACATCGCCGGCACCGCCCTGGGCGGCATCGGTGGCAACCGCAAGATGTTCGGCCAACTGATGGACGTCGACCACCTGCCGCACACCCTGCAGCCGGGCATGGCCTTCACCAAGGGCGCGGCCGAAACCGGCGGCGTCGAGCTGGCCAACGAACTGCTGAAGCTGATCGAGCTGCATGACGCCTCCAACATCGCCGCCGTCATCGTCGAGCCGATGTCCGGTTCCGCCGGTGTGCTGGTACCGCCGAAGGGCTACCTGCAGCGCCTGCGCGAAATCTGCGACCAGCACAACATCCTGCTGATCTTCGACGAAGTGATCACCGCCTTCGGCCGTATGGGCAAGGCCACCGGCGCCGAGTTCTTCGGCGTGACCCCGGACATCATGAACGTCGCCAAACAGGTCACCAACGGCGCCATCCCCATGGGCGCGGTGATCGCCAGCAGCGAAATCTACGACACCTTCATGGGCCAGAACCTGCCGGAATACGCCGTCGAGTTCGGCCATGGCTACACCTACTCCGCGCACCCGGTCGCCTGCGCCGCCGGTATCGCCGCGCTGGACCTGCTGGAAAAAGAAAACCTGATCCAGCAGTCGCTGGAGCTGGCGCCGCACTTCGAGAAGGCCCTGCACGGCCTGAAGGGCGCGAAGAACGTCATCGACATCCGCAACTGCGGCCTGGCCGGCGCGATCCAGATCGGCGCCCGTGACGGCGACGCCATCGTGCGTCCGTTCGAGGCCAGCATGAAGCTGTGGAAAGAAGGCTTCTACGTGCGCTTCGGCGGCGACACCCTGCAGTTCGGCCCGACCTTCAACGCCAAGCCCGAGGACCTGGACCGCCTGTTCAGCGCCGTGGGCGACGCCCTCAACGGGGTCGCGTAAGTGAGCGAGCGTCCCAAGGCCGTCCCGACGGTACAGATCGACAACGACAAGGTCCTGGTCACCGAGTGGCGCTTCGCCCCCGGTGCCGAGACCGGCTGGCACCGCCACGGCATGGAATACGTCGTGGTCCCGGTGACCAACGGCGAACTGCTGCTGGAAACCCCCGAAGGCGAGCGCCGCGCGCCGCTGGTCCTGGGCCAGAGCTACACCCGTCAGATCGGTACCGAACACAACGTGATCAACCCCTGCGATCACGAAGTGGCCTTCATCGAGATCGAACTCAAGCAAGACGACCACCCGCACAGCCACTGAGTGCGCGGGCACGCGAGAAGGCATGCCGCGGCAAGTCACCTTAGAGTGGCTCCCGGCGCGCCTTGCCGCCCACACCTCATACCGAACAATCCCCTCTCCCTTCAGGGAGAGGGCTAGGGAGAGGGGCTCTTGAAAGAACCCCGCCCCACACTTTCAGCGAGAAGAGAAAGCCCATGACCACCGTCAAGCACCTGATCGGCGGCGAGATGATCGCCGACACCGGCCGCACCGCCGACGTCTTCAACCCGGCCACCGGCGAAGCCATCCGCAAGGTCCCGCTGGCCAGCCGCGAAACCGTCCAGCAGGCCATCGACGCCGCCAAAGCCGCCTTCCCGGCCTGGCGCAACACCCCGCCGGCCAAGCGTGCCCAGGTCCTGTTCCGCTTCAAGCAACTGCTCGAAGCCAACGAGCAGCGCATTGTCCAACTGATCAGCGAAGAGCACGGCAAGACCATCGAAGACGCCGCCGGTGAGCTCAAGCGCGGTATCGAGAACATCGAATACGCCAGCGCCGCTCCGGAAATCCTCAAGGGCGAGTACAGCCGCAACGTCGGCCCGAACATCGACGCCTGGAGCGACTTCCAGCCGATCGGCGTGGTCGCCGGCATCACCCCGTTCAACTTCCCGGCCATGGTGCCCCTGTGGATGTACCCGCTGGCGATTGCCTGCGGCAACACCTTCATCCTCAAGCCGTCCGAGCGTGACCCGAGCTCCACCCTGCTGATCGCCGAACTGTTCGAAGAAGCCGGCCTGCCCAAGGGCGTGCTGAACGTGGTGCACGGCGACAAGACCGCCGTGGACGCGCTGATCGAAGCGCCGGAAGTCAAAGCCCTGAGCTTCGTTGGCTCGACCCCGATCGCCGAGTACATCTATTCCGAAGGCACCAAGCGCGGCAAGCGCGTACAGGCCCTGGGCGGCGCCAAGAACCACGCCGTGCTGATGCCCGACTGCGACCTGGACAACGCCGTCAGCGCCCTGATGGGTGCGGCCTACGGCTCCTGCGGCGAGCGCTGCATGGCCATCTCCGTGGCCGTTTGCGTGGGCGACCAGATCGCCGACGCGCTGGTCGAGAAGATCGTTCCGCAGATCAAGGCCCTGAAGATCGGCGCCGGCACCAACTGCGGCCTGGACATGGGCCCGCTGGTCACTGGCGCTGCCCAGGCCAAGGTCACCGGCTACATCGACACCGGTGTCGAGCAAGGCGCCCAGCTGCTGGTCGACGGCCGCAACTTCAAGGTGGCCGGTCACGAGAATGGCTTCTTCATCGGTGGCACCCTGTTCGACAAGGTGACCCCGGACATGACCATCTACCGGGAGGAAATCTTCGGCCCGGTCCTGTGCATCGTCCGCGTGAACAGCCTCGAAGACGCCATGCAGCTGATCAACGACCACGAATACGGCAACGGCACCTGCCTGTTCACCCGCGACGGTGAAGCGGCTCGCCTGTTCTGCGACGAAATCGAAGTCGGCATGGTCGGCATCAACGTGCCGCTGCCGGTACCGGTGGCCTACCACAGCTTCGGCGGCTGGAAGCGTTCGCTGTTCGGCGACCTGCACGCCTACGGCCCGGACGGCGTGCGCTTCTACACCAAGCGCAAGGCCATCACCCAGCGCTGGCCGCAGCGCAAGTCGCACGAAGCGGCGCAGTTCGCCTTCCCCAGCAATGGCTGATGGTGACTAGGTAAAACGGAAAGGCCGGTCAGATGACCGGCCTTTTTTATTGCGGACGAAATTGCCAAGTGCTCCGTTCTTACCGGGAACGTATTCGTAGGATGGCGTGGAGCGCAGCGATACCCATGCTGTAGCGGCTCAGGAGCGATCAAGCATCCGAGGGATTTCGTCCCAGCGCATCCAGAGGTCGCCTTGCCAGTTCAGTAGCATCAGGCGGCGGGCATCCCAGGTGAGGAGGACGCGGCGGGGGGGGTCGGATTCGGGGCTGTGCTGGTCGCGCAGGGTGGGGAGGACGTCCTGGGTGAGCCAGCGGTCGAGGGCTTCGAGTTCGGGGTGGCCGAAGCGCAGCAGGGCCTTGTAGACGGCGGCTTCGCTGAGCATGACGGTTTCTTCGTCGCTGCCGGTGCTGTAGGCGAGGCGGACGGTGCGGATTTCGTGGGGGTAGAAGCGGTGCTGGATGCTGTGGGGGAAGCGGTAGGCGACCAGGCGGGCGATGTCGCGGGCGGCGAACCAGGGTTGGTTGTCGATCAGGGCGCCGCGCAAGGGGCGGTTGTGGCGGGTGAAGAAGGTTGGGGTGTAGGTGTCGTGCATAAGTGGAACTCCTGTTTATTGAAGGAGCCGCCACCTGAGTCGCCAAACAAAGGGAGGCGGATCACGCGGGGTTGGCGAACCGGCAACAGGAAATCCGGCAGACCCGGAGGTCTCCCCGCGCGATCCGCCATAAGCGTTGCAGAAATTTCTGCAGGGTGCGCGGGGGCCTACAAAAACATTCGCTGTTTTCGTAAGCACCTGTGGGCGCTATCGCGCCTGTTATATCCGGGTCGCCAAACCCAGGTCACGGATGTGACTGGGCGAGGATAGGAATGGTAGGAGTGGCCAACAAGCCAGCCTCTTCCGGCGTGCGTGTAGGAGCGAGCTTGTGACCCACAGGGATGTAGGAAATGCCGAAATCCGTAGGGAACGGATTCGGCCTCGCGAACCGCCCAGCGCCAGAGTTTCCGGTTACGTAGGAGCGGACTCCGTCCGCGATGTGCCTGCCTCGCGCCGAGTTTTCCGCGTCGCTTCGGCGTACGCATGGACCTCTAGTTTCGCCCCCTCGGGCGACCCACTTTGGAAAGACCCAAAGTGGGCAAAGGTCTTGCCCCTGCCATCCGGTTTTTCGCTTGGGGCGAAAAATTCCCTCGTTGAATCGAAGTTTCAGAGGCACGCCACGACGGGCCATCCCTGGCCCATCGTGGCTCTCGCGACATCCATGTCGCTCAACCCCTGAAACTCCAATTCAACGAGGCCTCCTGAACGGGGCAGTTCGGAGTGCCCGGAGATTTCTCTGGAAGACATTCGAGCCAGAGCCGTGAGCCGTAGAGCGGATAACGCCGGGGGCGTTATGCGCCCTACGGTTACTGCTTTTGCCGACTGACACGGTGGGTTCGTATTGCACAGAACTGTCCCCTCTCCCTCTGGGAGAGGGTTAGGGTGAGGGCTTTCGCTTAGGAATGATGGGGGAGCGGATACCGCGAAACACCGGCAGGGCCGGCGTTTCGCGGGTTCGCGAGCAAGCTCGCTCCTACATGGGAAAGGCGCGGCGATCAGCCCAGGTGCTTCTTCAGGTAGATACGCTGATGCCCCGGCGGGCAGTCTTCGAGGACGCCCATGCGTTCGAAGCCCTGTTTCTCGTAGAAGCCGGGGGCCTGGAAGCTGTAGGTGTAGAGGAACAGGCCAACGCAACCACGGCGGCGGGCTTCGTCTTCGGCGAGGGCGATGAGCTGGCTGCCCAGGCCGCTGCCGCGCTGGTCGTCCTGCAGCCAGAGGTAGTCGATGTAGAGCCAGCCCATGCCGGATTGGCCGAACATGCCGCCGACCACTTCGCTGTCTTTGTTGCGGGCGTAGAGTTCGAAGTCGTCGTAGGTGTTGCTGCGGCCCATCTGCCCGAGGTTGTAGGCGAGCAGGCCCTTGACCACGACGTCGCGCGCCTGCGGGTCGATGCCGAGGGTGAAATCGAATTGGCTTTGCATGGTGCCCTCCGGATTGGCGAAGGCGACCAGTCTAGGGAGATGCCGCCGCGATGGGTAGGCGCCATTGGTAGCGGCGGGTACGGTGGCGTGAAAGCGGAAGGGCATCGCGGAGGGAGTCCCCCTGCGCAGGGGCGCCCTAGGTACGGGAAGGCGTATCGCTCAGAGCAGTTCCTTGCGCGTGGTGTTGATCAGTTGCAGTTGGGTGTCGCGGAAGAACAGGTAGCGGTACGCGCCGTTATTCGGGCCATACATCCAGGTTTCGAGCTGCGGTCGGCCAGGGATGAACTTGCCGTCCGGCCCACGACGCGGCTGGGTGGGCGGCGTGACGACGCGCTTGTCCGGCTGCCCGCACTTGGCAAGCACCTCGTCCATCGGGTCGCCTTCGTTGATCAGGCTGGTGCCGCAGCGCAGGGTGCCGGCGTGGGCGGTGCCGGCAGCCAGGGTCAGGAACAGTGCTATCAGCCAGGGTCGCATGGGTCGGCTCCGTTGCAGGTTCGTGACCCACCCTAACGACCGGCAAGCGGTGCTGCATTGAGCTGATGCAGGTTCAGCGCACCGGGCCGACGTTGCGCACGTACAAGTCCTTGCCGCCCGTGTTGCCGATGCCCCGTGCCTGCAGCTCGAAGCGCTTGGGGTGGCCCTTGATCAGGTCGCTGAGTTTCTTGAAGCCATACAGGCGCGGGTCGAACGCCGGCTGCAGCTTGCTGATGTTCTGCCCCAGGGCACCCAGTTGTACCCAGTCATCGTCGTCGCCGTCGATGTCGTCGAGCACCTTGGCGATGAAGTCCAGCGGGACCTTCTGCGATTTGGCTTTGCTGGCCGGTTTGGGCGCTTCGACGGTGCTGGGGGCGACGGCCTTGCCGGTGGTCGGCGCGGGCTCGGCGACGGGCTCGGCAGTGGCGCGCAGGATCTCGGTGTAGATGAACTTGTCGCAGGCGGAGACGAAGGGCTTGGGCGTCTTCTCCTCGCCGAAGCCGTAGACAGTCAGCCCTTCCTCGCGCAGGCGCGCGGCCAGCCGGGTGAAGTCGCTGTCGCTGGAAACCAGGCAGAAGCCGTCGAAGCGACGGGTGTAGAGCAGGTCCATGGCGTCGATGATCAGCGCGCTGTCGGTGGCGTTCTTGCCACTGGTGTAGGCGAACTGCTGGATGGGCTGGATGGAGTGATCCAGCAGCACCTGTTTCCACTTGCCCAGGTTGGGCTTGGTCCAGTCGCCGTAGATGCGTTTGACGCTGGCGACGCCGTATTTGGCTATCTCCTCGAACAGCCCTTCGACGATGGCGGCGGGGGCGTTGTCGGCGTCGATCAGCACGGCGAGGTGCGTTTGCTGGCGAGGGGTGGGGGACTTGTTGGCCATGCTGCATCCTTTGCTGTGGTTCTGACGACCATAGTGCGCGAGGCCGGACACGACAACCCGATCTGCGGAGGATGCCTCGATAGAGGCATTGCGCCATTACCTGCAGCGGCCTATCCTCCGCCCCCGTTCAGGGAGGAACGCGGCGCCATCATTCGATTGCGAACTGCCTGGGCGCCCAATCTGCCATCGAAGGAATGACCATGCTTCGCTTTCTCTGCGTTTCCCTTTTCGCGATCCTGCTGACCGGCTGCGCCTCTTCGGCGAAGGTCGAGAACATGCAGGTCAATGACCAGCAGGCGCACACGCAGGGCTACGACGCCGCGCTGCGCGACAACCTCCAGGTCGACGACGTCGAGGGCGGCAAGAAGACCAACCCGATGTGGACCTCGCAGATTGACGGCGCCGATTTCCGCGCTGCACTGGAGCAATCCCTGGGCAAGGCCGGCCTGCTCGGCCAGGGCGACAAGGCTGCCTATTCGCTGCGCACCAAGCTGGTCAGCCTCGATCAGCCCGTGTTCGGCTTCAACTTCACCGTGACTTCGACCGTTGAGTACAGCCTGGTGGAAAACGCCGGTGGTCGCGTGGTCTGGCAGGAAACCGTGAAGGAGCCCTTTACCGCTGGCGTGGGTGACGCGTTCTACGGCGTGACCCGTCTGCGCCTGGCCAACGAAGGCTCGGCTCGCGCCAATATCAACACCCTGCTGCAGCGCCTGGGTGGCCTGAAGCTGGGCGCAGGTCAGGTGTCGTTGCAGAACTGATCGCCTGACGCGAAGAAAAGCCCGGCCATTGCCGGGCTTTTTCATGGAGCCGTCGTTACGACTTCGGCGAACTCGCACTTGTCGCGCCCGCTGCGCTTGGCGTCGAGCAGTGCGGCGTCGGCGCGGCTCAAGGTCTGCGAGTAGCTTTCACCCGGATGGTGCTCGGCGACGCCGAAGCTGGCGGTGACGGACAGGGCGTTGGTGCCCACGCACACGGCCAGGCAGCGGATGTCGTTGCGCACGCGTTCGATGATGGCGGCAGCGTCGGTCAGGCGGGTGTCCGGCAGGATCAGCAGGAATTCCTCGCCGCCCCAGCGGCCGCACAGGTCGTACTGGCGCAGGGCGGACTCCATGGCGCGGCCGATTTCCACCAGCACGCGGTCGCCCACTTCGTGGCCCCAGGTGTCGTTGACCTGCTTGAAGCGGTCGACGTCGAGCATCGCCAGCACGTACGACTCGCCGTGGCGCTGGGCGCGTTCGCTCTCTTCGCGCATGCGTTCCATCAACAGGCGGCGGTTGGCGATGCCGGTGAGGGTGTCGTGGGTCGAGGCTTCCTTCAGCGCGATGTTGAGGTCACGCATCATGTCCTGGTAACGGTCGGAGATGCGCGCGACCTTCTCCAGCTGGCGCAGCTGCTTGTGGTAGCGCTCGGACAGGGTGCTGCTCTGCTGCCGGGCCATGGACTGGAAGCCGTCGGAAATCCGGGCGATGCGCTCCAGGCGCGCGAGCTGGTCGAGGGATTGCTGGTGTTTCTCGTACAGGGCCTCGCGCAGGGGATGCCCCTGGTATTGGGGGTCGGCCAGCAGTTCGTCGATCAGCAGGTCCAGCTCGCGCTCGCTCATCATGGCTGTTACTCGTCGTAGGCTTGGATGACGAACGGGAAGGTACAGTCCTCGCGGAACTCCTCGGCCAGCTCGGCGACGCGCTCGTTACGCCGGTCGTAGTGCCACGCCACGCGGGTCGCGCGGCCCTGGCCGTGGGCTTCTTCGAGCAGGTCGAAGATGTCCATCATCGCCTTGATCGAGCTGGTGTTGAGGTACAGCAGGCGCAGGTCGAGCTCCAGCGGGCGCTGTTCCTGGGTGAGGAAGCGTTCGACCCACTCGATGACCTGGCCGAACAGCTCGAACGAGTTCTCCGGGTAGGAGTCGCCCTGCATCGCGAGGATGCCGGCCTGCCAGTCGCCGTGGATCTGTGGGGTGGATTGGGTGCCGCTGACGTGGAGATCGCTCATGTCGGGTCTTCCTGAATTCTCGAATCAGATCACGGCGCGCAGGCTGAAGAACGCGCGGCCGTCGGGTTGTTCGGTGAGGGAGGTCTTGAGCGGCGCGCTGGACTTGCGGGCGATGTCCAGCAGGCCAAGGCCCGCTCCGGTGGAGGCTTCGGCGTCGCGCGGGCGGCGCAGCTGTTCCTTGTAGGCAGCCTTGAGCTGCGCCTTGTCGAGCCCGGCGATGCCTTCGATGCTGCGCACCAGGCCCTGGCCGTCGGCCAGCTCCACCAGGTTGCCGGCGGAGACCACGTAGTGGCCTTCGTCGTCGCGGGCAATCGCCACGGTGGCCGAGGCTTCCTGGTCGTTGTAGCCGCGCTGGGAGGCGTAGTGGCGAATGTTCTGGGTCATCTCGATGTAGACGGCGAACACGTCCATCGCTTCGCTGGGGTGCGCCTGCTCGGCCTGCAGGTAGTTGCGCAGCGCGTGGCCGATTTCCTCGATCAGGCTGCGCGAGATGGGCCCGTTGAAGCAGAGCAATATGCGTTGCCGGGTGTAGCTCTCGCGCATGGCCAACAGATCTAGCGATTCCATGGGTTAACCCCTAGTCGAAGCGGAAGGAGAGAATGGTGATGTCGTCACGCTGCGGCTGCTCGCCTTGGTATTGGGCGAGGGTAGCGGCGAACACGTCGGCCTGCTCGGCCAGTGGTCGGCGCGCGTGGTGGCGCAGCAGGTCGGCGAAACGGCTGTTGCCGAAGCCGAAGCCGTGCTCGCCGCCGGCCTGATCGAGGAAGCCGTCGGTGCACAGGTAGTAGGTCCAGCCGGCTTCCATCGGGATTTCCACGTCCTGATAGTCGCCCTGGCGCTTGTCGCCGATGGCGCGGCGCGCGCCCTTGAATTCGCGCACTTCGCTGCCGTCGCTGGCAAACAGGGAAATCTTCGCCCCGGAGAAGTGCAGCAGTTTGCGCGGGTGGTCGACGCGCACCAGGCCGGCATCCATGTTGGTGGCCAGCGAGTGGGTGAACTCTTCCTGGCCGAGCATGCCGCGCATCACATGGTCGGTCTCGCGCAGGATGGCGGCCGGGTCGTGGCTCTTCACGCTGTCGATGGCGTGGTCGATGGCGGCCAGGGCGAGCATGGTCATCAGCGCGCCGGGCACGCCGTGGCCGGCGCAGTCGACCACGCCGATCAGGCTGTCGACGGGGCCTTCGCGGTAGATGTAGAAGTCGCCGCCGACCACGTCACGCGGTTTCCACAGGACGAAATGGTGCTCGCCCAGGGATGCCTGCAACTGGCGGTCGGGAAGGATGGCGCGCTGGATCAGGCTGGCGTAGTCGATGGAGTCGCCGATTTTCTTCTGCGCGGCGGCCATCTCGCGGTTGGCCGATTCGAGGGCCTGGGTGCGCTGCTGAACCTTGTCTTCCAGCTCCTCGGTGTGCCGGCGGACCTGATCGGCCATGCTGGCGAACGCGCTGGAGAGCTCGCCGATCTCGTCCGGGCGAGTGCGCGGCAGCGGGTTGTCGTACTGCCCGGCGGCAATCGCCTTGGCCGATTGCTTGAGGCCGCGCAGCGGGCGCAGCACCAGCAGGTCGACGGTGTAGGCGAAGCCGATCAGCAGGATCGCCAGCAGCCCGGCGAGGGTGCCCGCCAGCGGCCAGATCCAGCGGCTGTCGAGCACCTGGGCGGCGTGCAGGTCGATGGCGCTGAGCACATGCCAGCGCAGCTGCGGAATGTAGGCGGTGGCCAGGAGTTGTTCCTTGCCGTCGATGGTGCCCCACAGGGTTTCCACTTCGCCGGGGTTGGCCTCGGCCTGGCGCAGGGTCTGGCGCAGGGCGGTGCGTTCCTGGTCATTGGCCAGCAGGTCGTACACATGGTGCCTGGCCTGGCCGCTGGAGCCGGAGGAGAAGGCGATCAGGCGGGTGTCCGGGTGCGCCTGGATGGCGCCTTCGGGGTCGACGATCATCGGTGTCACCCCGGCCTCGCGGCGCGAGATGAACTGGTCGAGGAACTCGGTGAGGTCCAGGCCGCCACCGGCCAGGCCGACTTTCTCGTTGCCGGCGCGCACCACCATGTTGAACCAGACCTTGGTGACCTTCAGCTTGGCGTCGTAGTTGACGTTGATGTTGTAGGTCTCATCGCGTGCCAGGGTATCGAAGTACCAGCGGTCCTGCGGGTCGGTGTCGCTCAGGGTGTAGCGCGGAGAGTTGGAAAGCGGTGAGCTGGAGTCGTTGAAGTAGTAGTGGCGCGAGGAATCGACCACCACGAAGTAGGAGTAGTTGTGCTGGTCCGCGCGGAAGCCTTCGGCCTCACGGAAGAACAGCGAGCGGCGCGCCGGGTCGTTCTCGGCCAGCAGCCAGTCCTGCGTCACCACGGATTCCGCCAGGCGCCGCGAGAGGGCCAGCTCGCGGATCACCGGAGCGATGATCTTCTGCTGGTTGAGCAGCGTGAAGTTTCTCGCAAAGGCGAGGCCGAAATGCGTGCGGATGTCTTCCATGGCCTTCCAGCCCAGCATGACTGCCGGTACCAGTGCCAGGAAACAGGCGATGAGCAATGCCACCACCGATTTGCCGCGCAACCCCCATCTTGCCGCCATGGCTATCTTTATTCCCCGTGTCGCCCGCCGTGTGCCGGTCTTTTGGCGAAAGCGCAATTGTGCATTTTGTATACGGGCACAATCAAACCAAATTGATATCGAATCGCCATATTATTGGCGCCGGTCAATTGGCCTGAGTCTAGACGCTGTGGGAAAAGGCGCTCAGCGGGTGGAGACGTTTCCTGTAGAACTAGACGCGGTTCCCACTTCCGCTCTGGCGCGCCTGCTGTAGGAGCGCGCTCGCGATGCGCTCCAGCGGCAGGACTTCCTTCGCCGCGCCCAGCTCCACCGCCTCACGGGGCATGCCATAGACCACGCAGGTGGCCTCGTCCTGGGCGACGGTATGCCCGCCGGCCTGGCGGATCGCCTACAAACCGCGCGCGCCGTCCTTGCCCATGCCGGTGAGCAGCGCCGCGATGAGGTTGCGTCCGGCGCAGCGGGCGAGGGAGTTGAACATCACGTCCACTGCCGGGCGGTGGCCGTTCACCGCCGCCTCGCGATGCAGGCGCACTACATAGTTGGCGCCGCTGCGCTGCACCTCCATGTGGTAATCGCCGGGGGCGAGCAGCACATGGCCGGGAAGGATGCGGTCGCCGTCGCGGGCTTCGCGGACTGACAGGCGCGTCTGACGGTCCAGGCGTTCGGCGTAGGACTTGGTGAAACCCGGTGGCATGTGCAGCGTGACGACGGTGCCGGGGCAGTCCGGCGGCAACCCCAGCAGCACTTCCTTGATCGCCTCGGTGCCGCCAGTGGAGGCGCCGATGGCGAAGATCTTCTCGGTGCTGAGCAACGGCGCGCTGCTGGTTGCCGCTGCGTCGGGCGATACGGCGGGGCGCGCCTGGGGCAGGCGGGCGCGGGCGGCAGTCTTGAGCTTGGCGCAGATTTCCTCGGCGTAGGCCTGCATGCCTTCGGCGATCCCCAGGCGCGGCTTGGCGATGAAGTCGATGGCGCCCAGTTCCAGGGCGCGCAGGGTGGCTTCGGAGCCCTTCTCGGTGAGCGAGGAGATCATCAGCACCGGCGTCGGCCGGCCCTTCATCAGCTTGTCGAGAAAGGTCAGGCCGTCCATGCGCGGCATTTCCACGTCGAGGGTGATGACGTCCGGCGAGTGCTGCTTGATCAGGTCGCGGGCGACGAAGGCGTCAGGCGCGGCGCCCACCAGCTGCAGCTCCGGGTCGTTGTGGATGATGTCCTTGAGCAGGCTGCGTATCAGCGCCGAGTCGTCGACGATCAGTACCTTGACGGCCATCGCGCGTCCCTCCGTTCAGAACAGGTCGATGCTCCCGCCGCGCTCTCGACGGGACAGTTGCTGGCAGTACTGCTGCTCGCGCTGCAGCACCGTGTCGTTGGCCAGGGTGCGCAGCTTGCGCACCAGCACCCGGCCGCTGCCGGGGAAGAAGTAGACCTTGCGCGGGTGCACGTCGAGCAAGTCCTGGGCGGCCAGGGGAATGCCCTCGTCCTCCAGGTACTGCAGGACGAACTCGACGTTGCGCTGGCCGACGTCGGCGCTGAGGTTCTTCAGCACCGAGCCGCCGCCGAAGACCTTGGCTTCGAAGTGTCGGCGCTGGCCGCCGCGACGCATCAGGCCGTTGATCAAGAGGTCCATGGCGTGCACGCCGTAGCGCCCGGAGTTGGACACCAGGCCTTGCACGCCGGTGTCGCCGGGCAGCATGAAGTGGTTCATGCCGCCCAGCCCGCAGCTGCGGTCGCGCAGGCACACCGAGACGCAGGAGCCGAGCACCGTCACCAGCATCACCGGCTCGGCGGTGACGTAGCACTCGCCCGGCAGCAGCTTCACCGCTTCCATGCCGAAGCGTGGGTCGTAGTAGCGGTTGGGTTGGTCCAGGGCGGCGCTCATCAGTGGCTCCTGACCGCCTGGTAGGTGGTGCGGCCCACCGAGCGCACCAGGTGGCTGGCGTGGACGAAGTTCTCCGAATGCCCGGCGAAGAACAGCCCGCCGGGCCGCAGCAGGCGCACCATGCGTTCGAGCAGGTGGGTCTGGGTCTGCTTGTCGAAATAGATCATCACGTTGCGGCAGAAGATGGCGTCCAGGTTGCCGGGAATGCCCCAGTCGCGCTCGAGCAGGTTGATCTGCCGGTAGTCGACCATCTGCCGCAGCTCGCTCACCACCCGCGCCTTGCCGGCGTTGTTGCCGGTACCGCGGAGGAAGAAGCGCTTTTTCTGCGCCGGGCTCATCGCCTCGATGCGCTCCAGTGGGTAGATCCCCTGGCGCGCGTGGCCGAGCACGCCGGTGTCGATATCCGAGGCGATCAGCTCCACTGGCGGGGCGAAGCTGCCCAGGGCGTCCACCAGGGTCATGGCCATGGAGTAGGGCTCCTCGCCGGTGCTGGACGCGGTGGACCAGAAACGCAGCGGCTGATGGTGGCGCAGTTGCTCGGCGGCGAAGCGGCCGAGGTGGTCGAAGTGGTGCTTCTCGCGGAAGAAGGCGGTGAGGTTGGTGGTCAGCGCGTTGACGAACTGCTGCCACTCTTCCTGGTGGCTTTCCAGGTAGGCGAAATACTCGGCGAAGCTACCCAGCCGCAGGCTGCGCAAGCGCCGCGAGAGGCGGCTGTAGACCAGTTGCTGCTTGTTCTCCGAGAGGCTGATGCCGGCATGCCGGTAGAGGCGCTCACGCACCTGCTGGAAGTCCCGGCGGGTGTAGTGGAATTCGTGCTCGGGGGCGGGCAGGTTGATCGACATCGGCTGGTCTCGCAGGTGAACGGATTGCATGAAAACGACAGTCATTGCGGCGTGGACCTGCGCCGCCTTTGCAGGAGGAACACCGCGTAGGATGCGGTGGAGCGCAGCGATACTCATGCTGACGGGGTGTGAAGCATTGATGGGTATCGCTGCGCTCCACGCCATCCTACGAAGTGCGTAGGGCGCATAACCCGGCACGGGTTATCCGCCCTACTTTATTGGTTGGCTCGGTGACGAGGGATATCGCCTGACCCTCCCTGGTCCGCGCGCGGCGGCCGACCCTCCCATTGCTCCGGCCGCCGCCATCCCTCAGCCCCGCCCGATCAGAACTCTTCCCAGTCTTCCTCCTTGCCCTTGGCGCGCACTGCCTTGGCCACGCCTCGGGCGGCGCGGGAGGTGTGCGCGGCAGCCTCGGCGCGGGCCGGGCGGGCGGAGGACAGCGGCACCACGGTGGCCGCGATGGAATCGAGCTTGAACACCCCGACCTGCTGGTTGAGCATGCCAGCCTGCTCCTGCAGCGCCTCGGCCGAGGCGGCGGCTTCTTCCACCAGCGCGGCGTTCTGCTGGGTCATCTCGTCCATCTGCGACACCGCGCCGTTCACTTCCTCGATGCCGCTGCTCTGCTCGGCACTGGCGGCGGCGATTTCGGCCATGATGTCGGTGACGCGCTTGATCGCCACCACGATGTCACTCATGGTTTGGCCGGCCTGGGCGACCAGGGTGTTGCCGTTCTCCACCTTGTCCACCGAGTCGTTGATCAGCGTCTTGATCTCCTTGGCGGCGGCGGCCGAACGCTGCGCCAGGGTGCGCACCTCACCGGCGACCACGGCGAAACCACGGCCCTGCTCGCCCGCGCGCGCCGCTTCCACCGCGGCGTTGAGCGCGAGGATGTTGGTCTGGAAGGCGATGCCGTCGATCACGCCGATGATGTCGGCGATCTTGCGCGCGGAGTCGTTGATGGCCGACATGGTGCCCACCACCTTCTGCACCACGCTGCCGCCTTCGGTGGCGACTTCGGATGCATTCACCGCCAGCGAGTTGGCCTGGCGGGCATTCTCGGCGTTGAGCTTCACGGTGCTGGTCAGCTCTTCCATGCTCGACGCGGTTTCTTCCAGGCTGGAGGCCTGCTGCTCGGTGCGGGTGGAGAGCTCGGCGTTGCCACTGGCGATCTCGCTGGCGGCGGTGTGGATGGTGCCGGCCGCTTCGCGAATCTGCCCGAGCATGCGCGACAGGCTCTGCGCGGTCTCGTTGGAGTAGTCCTTCAGCTCGCCGAAGGTGCCCTGGTAGTCGGCATCGATGCGCTGGGTCAGGTCACCCTGGGCCAGCGCGCTGAGCATCCGGGTGACGTCGCGCAGCCCCTTGTCGGCGGTGTCCACCAGGGTGTTCAGGCCGGTGGCCAGCTTGAGGAAGAAGCCTTCTTTGTTGGACGCCTCGATGCGCTTGCTGAAGTCGCCAGCGACGGCGGCGTCCACCAGTTGCGAGACTTCCTGTTCGGCGCGGAACTCCTCGGTGCGGTCGGTCCACTGCACGGCCGAGCCCAGGCGCTCGCCGGCATCGTTGAACACCGGCACCACGTCGAGGGAGAAGCGCCGTCCGCCCAGGTTCAGCTCGGCCTTATGCCGCGCGGAGAGGTGGGCGAGCATGCCGCGCTGGTGCGCCGGATTCTTGTGGAACATGTCGATGTTGGCGCCCATCAGGCGGCTGGCGTTGAAATTCGGCAGCTGCTTGCGGATATCGGCCTCGGCGTTGCCGAGCATCTCGGTCACCGTGCGGTTCATGTAGATGATCTCGAGATCGTTGTTGGCGATCATCACGTTGGCCGAGACGTTATCCAGCGCGCTTTTGATTCGCGCGTTGTACTCGGCGGCATCGGCGCCGGCCTTGAGGCTGTCGCGTACACCGTCGATGGCCTCGGTGATGATGGCCTTCTTGCCCGGCAGACGGTCCATGTCCACCGAGTAATCACCCTTGCCGTAGGCGGTGACGGTGGCGACGACTTTCATCTTCACCGCGATGTGCGCGGCGACCAGCTCGTTGATGCCCTTGGCGATGCGCGCCGGGCGCCCGGCAAACTTGTCCACCGGGATGACCTCGTCGATCCAGCCCAGATCGTGCTGGCGGGTCATTTCGATCAGACCGGCTTCCAGGGCTTCGGCCTGGGCCAGTTCCGCGCGCTGCTCGCGCAGGCTGCGCTGGACGTTGCGCAGCCCGTCGTACAGGCGCTCGTAACCGGGCGCGGGGGCTTCGCCGATGGCGACGTCGAGGTTGCCGTCCACCAGGCTGTGGAGGAGGGCGGTGATGCGGTCGGCGCGTTGCTGCGCCACGGCGTGTGCGTTGAACAGACCCATTGTCGTTATCCTCGGCTCAATCTTTTTTTGTCGTGTGGCAGTCAGGCGGCGGCTTCGTCGACCAGCGCCATTTCGCGGCTGGTCATGAGTTTTTCGATGTCCACCAGGATCAACATGCGCTCGCCCGCGGTGGCCAGGCCGAGCAGGTATTCGGTATCGAAACTGGCGGCGAACTCGGGAGGCGGCTTGATCTCCTCGCTGGCCAGGGCGATCACGTCGGAGACCGAATCCACCACTGCGCCGACGATGCGTCGGCCGACGTTGAGGATGATCACCACGGTGAACTGGTCGTAGCTGATGTCGGCCAGGTTGAACTTGATGCGCAGGTCGACGATGGGAACGATGGCGCCGCGCAGGTTGATCACGCCCTTGATGAAGGCGGGGGCGTTGGCGATCGCCGTGACCTGGTCGTAACCCCGGATCTCCTGCACGCGCAGGATGTCGATGGCGTATTCCTCGCGGCCCAGGGTGAAGGTCAGGTACTCCTGCACCGGGCTGCTGGCGGCGTGGGCTTCAGCTGCGCTCATGGGTGGATTCTCCTTGTGCTGCCAGACGTGGCAGGGCATCGACATCGAGGATCAGGGCAACGCTGCCGTCGCCCATGATGGTGGCGCCGGCGATCCCGTCGATCCGGCGGAAGTTCTGCTCCAGGCTCTTGATCACCACCTGCTGCTGGCCGACCAGTTCGTCCACCTGCAGGGCGAAGCTCTTGCCCTCGGATTCGAGGATCACCACGATCCCCTGCTCCGGCGGCACGGGCTCCGCGCCGATGCGCAGCAACTGGTTGAGCGAGAACAGCGGCAGGTATTCGCCGCGCACGCGGATCACCGTCGATTCCTCGCCGGCCAGGCCGCGCACGTCGTCGGCGCGGGCCTGCAGCGATTCGACGATGTAGGTCAGCGGCACCACGTAGTTGACCTTCTCCACGGCGACGATCAGGCCGTCGAGGATGGCCAGGGTCAGTGGCAGGCGGATGCACAGACGGGTACCCATGCCGGGGGCGGAATCGATGTCGATGCGTCCGCCCATGGCCTGGATGTTGCGCCGCACCACGTCCATGCCCACGCCCCGGCCGGACAGCTCGGTGACCGCCTCGGCGGTGGAGAAGCCGGGCATGAAGATCAGCTGCCAGACGTCTGCGTCGCTCATCCCGTCGTGCACCGGCAGGCCCTTCTCGCGGGCCTTGGCGAGGATGCGCTCGCGGGACAGGCCACGACCGTCATCGGAGATTTCCACCACCACGCTGCCGCCCTGGTGGCTGGCGGCGAGCTTCACCGAGCCCTGCGCCGGCTTGCCGGCGGCCAGGCGCTCGGCGGGCGTCTCGATGCCGTGGTCGATGCTGTTGCGGACGATGTGGGTGAGCGGGTCGCTGAGCTTTTCGATGACGCTCTTGTCCAGTTCGGTGTGCTCGCCCTGGAGGATCAGCTCGACCTGCTTGCCCAGGCGTGCCGAGGTGTCGTGCACCAGGCGCGGGAAGCGGCTGAAGATGAAGCTGATCGGCAGCATGCGGATCGACATCACCGATTCCTGCAGGTCGCGGGTGTTGTGTTCCAGCTGCGCCAGGGCCTGCTGCAGACGCTCGAAGTGCGTCGGGTCGAGGTCTTCGCTGAGCTGGCTGAGCATGGCCTGGGTGATCACCAGCTCGCCCACCAGGTTGATCAGGCTGTCGATCTTCTCGACGCTGACGCGGATGGAACTGGATTCGCTGTCGGCGCGGGCGGCGGCGGGTTTGGCGGCGATTGGTGCGACGCTCGCTACGGCTTTGGGCGCTTCACTGATAACCGCCGGCGCGGCGGCGAGCGGCGTGCCGGGGGCGTCGTCGAAAAAGCCGAAATCGTCATCGCTGCTGGTGCTGGTTTCCGGGGTGCCGGGCGCATCGTCGAAGAAGCCGAAGGCGTCGTCAGCACTTGCGCTGGTTTCAACGGCTGCGGGTGCGTCCTCGCACATGCCGGTGCTGTCCGTGGCGACAGTAGCGGTCAAGACAGGCTCTGCCAGCCAGGCGCGCAGGCGTTCCACGGTAGCGGCCACCGGCACGTCCGGATCGGGTACCTGGCTGCGGTGCGCGTCGAGCAGGCGCTGCAGGACGTCGCGGGCTTCGAGGAACACGCCGATCATGTCCATGTGCAGGGCGGTCTGCCCGCAGCGAATGCGGTCGAGCAGCGTCTCCAGCTCATGGGTCACGGCGGTCAGGTCGTCGAAGCCGAACATGCCGCTGGAGCCTTTGATCGAGTGCGCTGCGCGGAAAATCCCATTGAGCGTCTCGGCGTCCGGCTGATCGAGGTCGAGCCCGATCAGCAGGAGTTCGAGGGTTGCCAGGTGTTCGTCGGTTTCCTCGAAGAACACCGGGAGGAACTGCTCCATTCCAGTGGCCATTGGCGGTTCCCCTAGGGCAGGACCTTGCGGGTCACTTCCAGCAGTTTCGGCGGGTCGAACGGCTTGACCAGCCAGCCGGTGGCGCCCGCGCTTTTGCCCTGCTGCTTCATGGCATCGCTGGATTCGGTGGTCAGCATCAGGATCGGCGTGCCGCGGTAGCCGGCCATGTCGCGCAGGCTGCGGATCAGCGACAGGCCGTCCATGTTCGGCATGTTCTGGTCGGTGAAGACCAGGTTGTAGGTCTTGCGCTGGGCCTTGCCCAGGCCGTCCTTGCCGTCCACGGCCTCGTCCACCTCGTAGCCGGCGGACTTGAGCGTGAAGCTCAACATCTGCCGGATCGAGGCCGAGTCATCGACGATCAGAATCTGCTTTCCCATTGCGTTGGTTCTCCTCGGATTGCAATGCGTTTGTTGTCGCCAGGCGCACAGAAACTCGCGCCATCCCGGCGCGCGGAAACGGTGTGGGGGGCTCAGCCGATCAGGGCGAGATTGGCGAGGTATTCGAAGACGGACTGCAGTATGTCGGGACTCCTGCTTTGCCTTCAGTTCAGAACAGTTCCACCTCGCCAGCGCTGAGGCTGGTCTGGGCGACGGGATTGCTCAGGGGGCGGCCGAGTTCGGCGACTTCGCCGCGCAGGCGCTCGCTCCATTCGCCGGGTTGGCGGCCATCCAGCGCGCCGAGGCCTATGGCCAGGGCGCCCAGGCGGGCGCTGTGCTTGCCGACCTGGCCAAGCAGTTGGCTGCTCATGTCCTGGAACTGCAGGGCGGTGACTGCGGCGTTGACGCCGTCGCCCACTTCCAGGGAGATGCGGTCGAGCTCCTGCACCACCTTCACGGTGTGCTGGTTCATGGCGTCGAGGTCATCGAGCATGTGCTGGATTTTCTGCCGCGAATCCAGGGCGAAGGTCATGTCCTTGTCGGCCAGCTGGCTGATGGCGCCTTCGGCGTCCTTGATCTCGTGGTAGACCACGTCGACGTGTTCACGGATGGCCTGCGAGAAGTGCGTGGAGCGGGTCGACAGCGCGCGCACCTCGTCGGCCACCACGGCGAAGCCACGGCCGCTTTCGCCAGCGCGGGCGGCCTCGATGGCGGCATTGAGGGCCAGCAGGTTGGTCTGCTTGGCGATGGCGTCCATGTCCTGGGTGGATTGCAGGATCTCGGCGATCTTGTGGGTCACGCGGTCCATGCGCTGCACCAGTTGCTGCGAGGTGCGGCTGGTTTCCAGGGTGGCTTCGACGAACAGCCCGAGGGTCTCCTGGGTGGCGTGGATGAAGCGCTGGAAGTCGATATCGCCGTCCAGGTGGCCGCGTCCGTCGTAGCGTTCGATCAGCGAATGGGACAGGCCGCGCTGGCTATCGATGCGCTCGGCGAGAGCGTGGAAGCTGTCGGTGAGCTGGCGGATGGCCTGGTGCAGGAGGCTGTCGATCTGGTGGGTGTGGCCGTTGAGTGAGGCCAGATGGTCTTCAACGGCTTCCTGCAGCGGGCGCCATTGTGGGAGTTCGTCATTCTGCAGGGCGACTGCCTGGGGATCGGCGACCTTGCTCGCCGTGCCGCACAGCAGGCTGCTCAGTACCAGGCTGGAGAGCCAGCCCACCGGCAGCATCCACCAGAACGGCACGCCGACTGCACAGAGAGCGGCGACGACCATCCAGGGCAGGGACTGAATGATGAGGCGCCGTGGCCAGCCCTGGCCGGTCGCTTGAACCGCCGTAGGGTTCAACTGTGAATCACGCATGCATGCACTCCATTGCCGGGCGCCGGTAACCGGGCCGAACGGCTGCTGACAACGTCTTGAGCAGGAATTCGGCCTCGCGATTTAAAACTAGAGTGCTGGCCAGTGATGTCAAATTGACGGCATGCTTTTGTCACAAGGCATTGGGCCCTGATCTAGACGGGTTTCTACTGTTTTGGCCGTTCCTGGAGGTTGACGGCCGGGCGACGGGCGGTCGTGCGCAGGCCTTGTGCGACGCGGGCTGTAGCGATTTTTCGATGGCAAAACGTGCCGGCGGGAATGGCATCCGGAGCCACGCTTTGGTGCGGGGGAGGAAGGGGGCGTAGGAGCGGACTCCGTCCGCGATAGGTCCGCATCGCGCCGGATGCCGATCGCGGACGAAGTCCGCTCCTACGCAGGTTGGTTAGAGCGTGCCCAGCAGCTTGCGCGCCGCCTGGGTGTGGTCGGCGATCAGGCGCTGGAGGTCGAGGCCTTCGACTTCGCCGTCGATGACCCGCCAGCTGCCGCCGATCATGATCCGGTCGGCCTTGTCGGCACCGCACAGCAGCAGGGCGGAGAGCGGGTCGTGGCTGCCGGAGAAGCGCAGCTCGTCGAGCTTGAACAGCGCGAGGTCGGCCTGCTTGCCCACGGCCAGTTCGCCGATGTCACTGCGGCCGATGAGCTTCGCCGAGCCTTTGGTGGCCCAACCCAGCGCGCGTTCCGGGGTGATCTGTTCGGCGCCATAGCGCAGGCGCTGGATGTACAGGGCCTGGCGGGCTTCGAGGATCATGTTGGAGGCGTCGTTGGAGGCCGAGCCGTCCACGCCGATGCCCACCGGCGCGCCGGCCGCTTCCAGGGCCACGGTCGGGCAGATGCCCGAGGCCAGGCGCATGTTCGAGCTGGGGCAGTGGCTGACGCCGGTGCCGGCTTCGCCGAGGCGGCGGATTTCCTCGTCGTTGAAGTGGATGCCATGGGCCAGCCAGGTGCGCGGGCCGAGCCAGCCGACGCTGTCCAGGTAGTCCACGGTGCGTTGACCGAAGCGCTGCAGGCAGAAGTCTTCCTCGTCGAGGGTTTCGGCAAGGTGAGTGTGCAGGCGCACGTCCTCGCGCTCGGCCAGTTCGGCGCTGGCACGCATGATTTCCGGGGTGACCGAGAACGGCGAGCAGGGCGCCAGGGCGATCTGCACCTGGGCGCCTTCGCCGCGCTGGTGGTACTCGCGGATCAGGCGCTGGCTGTCTTCGAGGATGGCTTCGGCGCTCTGCACGGTCTGTTGCGGCGGCAGGCCGCCGTCGGCTTCGCCCAGGCTCATGGAGCCACGGGTGAGCATGGCGCGCATGCCCAGTTCCTGGACCACGCCGGCCTGCACGTCGATGGCCTGTTCCAGGCCATCGGGGAACAGGTAGTGGTGGTCGGCGGCGGTGGTGCAGCCCGACAGCAGCAGTTCGGCCAGCGCCACCTTGGTGGCCACGCCGAGCTGGTCGGGGGTCAGGCGCGCCCAGACCGGGTAGAGGGTCTTCAGCCAGGGGAACAGTGGCTGGTTCACCACCGGCGCCCAGGCGCGGGTGAGGGTCTGGTAGAAGTGGTGGTGGGTGTTGATCAGGCCGGGCGTCAGCACATGCTGGCTGGCGTCGAAGGTCTGTTGGCAGGGAGCCGAGGGTTGCTGGCCGGCAGCGACCAGTTCGACGATGCGGCCGTCCTGGACGACGATGCCGCCACGGGCGTCGAGGTCGTTGGCGGTGAAGATGGCCAGCGGGTTGCGCAGCCAGAGACGTGGGGAAGACATGGGTGATTCCTCTTCAGGCTCGGAGCCGATGCCTGAGGCGAGCCGGCTCCTTTGGTTGGGAAGCCAGCTCAGTGTTCACCCTGTCTGCTGATCCAGGTTCGTTGACTTGAGAGTCAGACGTGGGCGCATGGTAACGCCCGCGGGGCGAGCCGTCACCAGTCGATCGTCGTCCCCTGGTAGTCCAGGTAGAACTGGCCGCCACGACCGGCGTGGCCTTCAACCTGGTCGACCAGGCCTTTCACGCTGGTCTGCACGTCCAGCGGCGCGGACTCCCCGCCCATGTCGGTGCGCACCCAGCCCGGATGCAGGTTGAGCACGGTGATGCCGGTCTCGCCCAGCCCGGCGGCGAAGCTGCGGCTGAGCGAGTTGAGTGCCGCCTTGCTCGCGCGATACAGCGCCATGCCACCGGATTCGTTACCGGCGACGCTGCCCAGCTCCGAGGTCATGAAGGCCAGCACGCCGCTGTCGCTGTTCAGGCGTGGCAGCAGGCGCTCGGCCAGGCGCAGCGGGGCGATGGCGTTGACCATGAACAACTGGCCGACGTCGGCGAGGCTGGCGTCGATGGCTGATTGGTGCGGTGGGCCGTAGATGCCGGCGTTGATGTAGACGAGGTCGAAGTGCGTGCCGGCCAGGGCTTCGGCAAGGCGATCCTGGGAGTGGATATCGTCCAGCAGCAGGGCTTCCACCTGCACGGGCAGGTTGGCCAGCTCGCCGGGGTGGGCGACATCGCGCACGGTGGCGGTGACGTCCCAGCCACGGTCCAGCAGCTCGCGCACCAGGCCCAGGCCGAGGCCGCGCGAGGCGCCGATGATCAGGGCGGATTTCGGGGTGGTCATGGCAGGCTCCAGCAAGTGAAGGGGATGCCGAAGGATAACCCACAGGCGGACTCTGTTCTTGTAGGAGCGAGCTTGCTCGCGAACCCGCCCGGAATCCGGAGCAAGAGCGTTCGCGAGCAAGCTCGCTCCTACGAAAAGTGAAAAGCCCAAACGACAAGGCCCGGCATGAGCCGGGCCTTGTGGATAAAACGCCCCGGAGAGTGTGCGCCGGGGCCTGGGCAACAAGCCCAATCAGTCGGTGGTGATCTTCGAGTGTTTCTGGGTGTCCTTCATGGTCACGTAGACCAGCAGCGAGCAGGCGATGCACGCGGTGACGTACCAGTAGAAGCCGCTCTCCATGCCGATGCTCTTGAACCACAGGGCCACGTACTCGGCAGTGCCGCCGAAGATGGACACGGTCAGCGCGTACGGCAGGCCCACGCCCAGGGCGCGGATCTCGGTGGGGAACAGCTCGGCCTTCACCACGGCATTGATCGAGGTGTAGCCGCTGACGATGACCAGCGCGGCCATGATCAGGAAGAACGCGCCCCACCAGGTGTCGATGCTGTGCAGGGTGCTGAGGATCGGGTAGGTGAAGACGGTGCCGAGCACGCCGAAGGCGATCAGGATCGGGCGACGGCCGATCTTGTCCGACAGCGCGCCGACGATGGGCTGCAGCAGCATGAACAGGAACAGGGTGGCTGCCGAGATCATGGTCGAGTCGGTCTTGCTCATGCCCACTGTGTTCACCAGGTACTTCTGCATGTACGTGGTGTAGGTGTAGAAGGCCAGGGTGCCGCCCATGGTCAGGCCGACCACGGTCAGTACTTCCTTGGGATGGCGCATCAGCGAGCGCATCAGGCTTTCCTTGGGCTCTTCCTTCTTGGAGCTGAAGGACTCGGTCTCTTCCATGTTGCGACGCAGGAACATGGCGACGACCGCGCACAGAGCACCGATGAAGAACGGTACACGCCAGCCCCAGCTTTCCAGCTGCTCGACGGTCAGGGTCTGCTGCAGGACGATCAGCACCGCCAGGGCGATGAGCTGGCCGGAGATCAGGGTGACGTACTGGAAGCTGGAGAAGAACCCGCGCTGTTCCTTGTTGGCCATCTCGCTCAGGTAGGTGGCCGAGGTGCCGTATTCACCGCCGACCGACAGGCCCTGCAGCAGGCGCGCGAGCACCAGCAGGATGGGCGCGCCGACGCCGATGGTTTCATAGCTGGGGGTCAGCGCGATGATCAGCGAGCCGAAGCACATCAGCAGTACCGAGGCCAGCAGCGCCGCCTTGCGGCCCTTGCGGTCGGCGTAGATGCCCATCAGCCAGCCGCCGACTGGGCGCATCAGGAAGCCCACGGCGAAGATCGCGGCGGTGTTCAGCAACTGGGCGGTCATGTCGCCCTGGGGGAAGAACGCTTTGGCGAAGTACAGCGAGAAGGCGGCGTAGACGTACCAGTCGTACCACTCGACCAGGTTGCCAACCGAGCCACTGAAAATCGACTTGATGCGCTGGGAAGTCGTGCGGGGTGCGGCAGAAGCGGAGACGGCGCTGGCGCTATCCATGGGTGTTCCTCTTGTCGTTGTTGTCGTCGGGCGTGGGGACTACTCGTAACGTCACGCCGGCGCGCCGCGAGGGCGGCGCAGTGTCGAGGGCGATAGCAGGCAGCGTGCCAAGGCGCGAAAGCCGCGTGGCAGAAGGGCTTCAGCTGTTTTCAGGGTGGCTCGGACAGGCGAAGTGGCGCCGATTGGCGTGGGCGGTGAGCGGAAATCCGCCGACGCACAAAAGGTGCTTCGGTGTGGACTCGGTGCGGGGTTCAGCCAATCGCGGGCAGAGTCCGCTCCTACGCGAGGGCGGGCTTTGGGTAGGAGCGGACTCCGTCCGCGATCGATATCCGCCGGCACGGATCACCGCTGGCGAAATAAATCCCCTGGGGTAAAGCCGAACAACCCCTTGAACGAGGCGATGTAGGCCGAGGTCGAGTCATACCCGCAGTCCAGCGCCGCCGCCGTCACGCTGTCGCCGGCCTCCAGCGAGCCGAGGGAAGCCAGCAGGCGCTGGCGCTGGCGCCACAGGCGGAAGGTCATCCCGGTCTCGCGCTGGAACAGCCGCGACAAGGTCTTTTCCGAAGTGCCGATGCGCCGCGCCCAGTCGCCCAGGGTATGGCTGTCGGTAGGGTGATCGATGAGCGTCTGGCACAACTGCAGCAGCCGCCCCTCCTGTGGCATCGGCAGGGAGAAGGCGACTTCCGGCAGGTCGCGTAGCTGGTCGAGCAACACCTGCACCAGCCGCGACTCGGCGCTCTCGCCCTGTGGATAATCCACCGGCAGCTCGCAGAAGCTCTTGATCAGCTCACGCGCCAAGGGCGTCACCTCCAGCACCCGGCAGCGGTCCGGCGCCCACCGGCAGGCGTCGTCGCGGATGTACAGGCTGCGCATTTCCGCCTGGGTCGAGGTCACCACCTCATGATCGAGGAAGGCGGGAATCCAGATTGCCCGCTGCGGCGGCGCGAAGAAGCTGCCTTCGGCCGTGTGTACACCGAGCACGCCGGTGATGGCGTAGGAAAGCTGCACCCAGGCGTGGTGATGCTTGCTGGTCCAGGAGCCCGCACGCAAACGCTCGGCGCGGGCATAGACCGGCCTCGGCAGGCGATCGAGTACCGGAATCAGGCGTTGCAGTTCAGGGGGCTGTCCTTTCATCGGTATATATCGGGAAAATGTTGCTGGTTGCCGAAGTCTGGCAGGCTACAGCACCCGCCTCAAGCCGGAGCATGGGCGCCCTTTGGCGAAAGGGCGCGTTCGAGTCCTGTGGGAAACGCCCGGCAGCGCGACCGCCGGGCGGTCGGAGGCATTCTGACAGGTGTCGTGAAGGCTCTTGTCTGGCATCATCCGCGCCCGGAAAAACGCGTGGTGTGTTCCGACGGCTGTTGTGTAGATTTCCCACAAGATAGTTGTATACATAATTTGTGTTGATTCGTTTCAACACAGGTATGCCCTGTATCCAATATTTCGATTGGCAATCTCCACTCCTGTGCTTCCCGACGGAGCGGTGCCCTCGAATCAGGCGAAGTTGTCCTGAGAGTCAGGAAATGGCTCGGCCCGCGTACTCGCGTCTTCCCTGCCAAAGGAGCGGATCCTGAAGGGTTCGTCATAAAAGTGGAACATCTGGTCAGGATTGGCGCCAATCTTGCTTTTCTTCGCCGGGCCTGACCGACCGGGCAGGTTCCACCGACAATTAAAAACGCAACACGACTGCACTGATTAGGAGCAACGCATGACTCGCACTCTCGCATCCCTGCTGCTCGCCGGCGGGCTGCTCGCAGCCGGGCAGGCCATGGCCGGCGGTGAAGACCTGACTCCGGCTCCGGCCGCCAACGACGGCCCGCTGATCTGGCACAACGAAAGCCTGTCCTACCTGTGGGGCAAGAACTTCAAGGTCGACCCGCCGATCCAGCAGACCTTCACCTTCGAGAGCGCGAGCGCCTGGACCTGGGGCGACATCTGGTTCTTCGTCGACCAGATCAACTACAACGGCAAGGAAAGCGCCATCAACGGCAAGAACACCTACTACGGTGAATTCAGCCCGCGCCTGTCGTTCGGCAAGATCACCGGCACCGACCTGTCCTTCGGCCCGGTCAAGGACGTGCTGCTGGCCAGCACCTACGAGTTCGGCGAAGGCGATGTCGAGTCCTACCTGCTTGGCCCGGGCTTCGACCTGGCCCTGCCCGGCTTCGATTACTTCCAGCTGAACTTCTACTACCGCAAGCCCGATGGCAACCGCGTGCCGTCCGGCGCCTGGCAGATCACCCCGGCCTGGGCCATCACCTTCCCGGTGGGCAACTCGGACATCCTGTTCGACGGCTTCATGGACTGGGTCGTGAACAACAAGGACGCCAGCTCCAGCCACCGCAACCAGTCCGACTACCACGCCAACCTGCACTTCAACCCACAGCTCAAGTACGACCTGGGCAAGTCCCTGGGCTACGAAGCCAAGCACCTGTACGTGGGTATCGAGTACGACTACTGGTCTGACAAGTACGGCATCAAGGATTCGCAGTACTTCACCACCGACCAGAACACCGTCAGCGCACTGGTCAAGTACCACTTCTGATGCTCCCCACCGACCCCGCCGCCTGGCGGGGTCGGTCTTTTCGGACGTCGTTCGGCGTTTTCGTAGGCCTGCGGCAAGTTCTGCAAATCTTTCAGAAATTGCCGACATTCCATCCGGCTTGCGACCCATTGGGCGAGTGTTGGCGACCCGGTAGCGTTGCATCTCTTTAGCTTCACCTTAGGAGATGTGAGCCATGAAGAAACTGTTGGTCGCGGCAATCGCCGCAAGTTTGTGCACCCCTGTACTGGCGGCGCCCCTCGGGCACAAGAGCATTCCGCCGACCGTAGTGCACGATGAGACGCACGCGGGTGGCTTCTATCAGGACGTCATCACCCGTTCCCAGCCGGCGCCCGTGAAAGAAGAGCCGAAAGAGGAACAGAAGGCAGTGGTCGCCGCCAACGATTGTGCGCCGCTGTGGGGCGGCGGTACGAAGGACCAGAAGGATCAGGCGCAAGCCGCGAGCAGAGCCGACCAGGACGACAAGGACCGCGCCGGCGCGATCGTGCCGCTGCCGCCGACCTGCTCCGGCATGGGCTTGGCCACCCCGCTGTACGGCCAACTGACCGTGGGTGAAGCGGTGAGCATCGGCGCCGCGGTCGTTGCGGCCGGTGTTGCCATCGGCAACCACGGCGGCGGCGGTCACCACAGCTCCGGCACCACTGGCACCACCAAGTGATGCAATGCCCTCGGCCCACTCCCGGGGGCTACTGCGTCAGGGACAGGAGCCGGCCAGCGTAGCAAACCCGGTTCCTGCCCTTTTTCACGTCTCGCGCTTGAATCCCGCTACCCGCCTGGGTTATCCATGCAGCGCCCCCGTTCAATGCACGGACATCCCGCATGACCCTCCAGGTACCCGCCCATACCGCGCCCAATGGCGAAAAGCCCGCCGGCCGCATTCGCCAGAAGAACGAGGAAGCCATCCTCGCCGCCGCCGAGGAGGAGTTCGCCCGCCACGGTTTCAAGGGCACCAGCATGAACACCATCGCCCAGCGCGTCGGCCTGCCCAAGGCCAACCTGCATTACTACTTCAGCAACAAGCTGGGGCTGTACGTGGCGGTGCTGAGCAACATCCTCGAGCTGTGGGACAGCACCTTCAACCACCTCACCGTGGACGATGACCCGGCTGTCGCACTGGCGACCTACATCCGCGCCAAGATGGAATTCTCCCGTCGCTACCCGCAGGCTTCGCGGGTCTTCGCCATGGAGATCATCAGCGGTGGCGAATGCCTCTCCGAACATTTCCGCCAGGACTACCGCACCTGGTTCTCCGGCCGCGCCGCCGTGTTCCAGGCCTGGATCGATGCCGGCAGGATGGACGCCGTGGACCCGGTGAACCTGATCTTCCTGATCTGGAGCAGCACCCAGCACTACGCCGACTTCGCCACCCAGATCGGCTTCGTCACTGGCCGCAAGCGCCTGTCCAAGCAGGAGTTCAGCGACGCCAGCGACAACCTCATCCGCATCATTCTCAAAGGTTGCGGGCTGACGCCGCCGGCTTCGGCATGAGTTTTACCCTCGCCAGCTCGGCGGTGTACGAGGAAGACATCCGCAAGAGCCGCTTCCACTGCGTTGCCGCGCCCATCGCCAGCGAGGCCGAGGCCCAGACCTTCCTCGCCGCGCACCGGGACCCCAGCGCCGGGCACAACTGCTGGGCCTGGAAGCTCGGCAACCAGTACCGCTTCAGCGACGACGGCGAACCCGGCGGCACCGCCGGCCGGCCCATGCTGGTGGCCATCGAGGGGCAGGACATGGACCGAGTGGTCGTCGTGGTCAGCCGCTGGTTCGGTGGCATCAAGCTCGGCACCGGCGGCCTGGCCCGCGCCTATGGCGGCTGCGCGGCGAAATGCCTGCAGGATGCCGAGCGCATCGAGCTGGTGCCCAGCAGCCGGCTGGCATTCGACTGCGGCTTTGCCGATCACGCGCTGTTCAAGGCGCGGCTGCTGGCGCTGGGCGCCCATCTCGAAGACGAAACCTTCGGCGCGGAAGGTGTGCGCATGACCTTGAACCTGCCAACCACCCAGGTCGGGCCCCTGCAGAAGCTGCTGGGCGATCTCAGTCGCGGGCGTATCCAGGCGCAGTTGCTGGACACCTGACTTTTCTCCCCAATCGCCGTGGAACCGCCTGTGGATAACCTGTGGCAGGACCGCTCCTGCCCAGGTATCCCGCAGCCTTCGGAGCTTCGCTCGTTTTCTGATCAATTGCCCGCGGGCCTGTTGAGCAAAATATGAACAAGCTGTGGAAAAGGTGTGGGTGAAACTCCCCCGGAACTTCGTCAAACGCCACTTCTGACCGTTCGGTGGGTTATTCATCGGGTTGATGCAAGGCTTGCAGGGCCTGGGTTCGGGCTTTTCGCCGGTTGAACGGGTGGCGTCCCGGAGGTTGGGGGCAAGTCTCTGGACAATCTGTGGGCAACTTGTGGGCAAGGTGTCTCGCCGGCGAGACACATCGTGCGCTGATCGGCCGTCATCACCCGCCGGCTATAGCGAAAAGCCTGCCGCCTTGCTTGGCAAATCTGTGGGTAACTCTGGGGACAAGGCGCCGGCGCAAGGCCGGCGCCAGAGCCGCTCAAAGGCGGAACTGCGCCATCTGCCGCGCCAGGTCGTCAGCCAGGGTGCGCAACTCATGGCACTGCTCGCGGCCGTGTTGCACTTCGCGGGTGGTGGCGTGGGCAAGGTCGGCGATGCCCTGCACGTTGCGATTGATCTCCTCGGTCACCGCCGACTGCTCCTCGGTGGCCGTGGCGACCTGGTGGTTGATGTCGCTGATGCGCTCCACCTGGTCGGCGATGGCTCCCAGCGAGGCGCCGGCCTGCTCGCTGGCGGCCAGGCTCTGCCCGGTGGTCTGCTGGCTGGACTGCATCGAGCGCACCGCCGCTTCCGCGCCGTCTTTCAGACGCTGGATGATCGCGAGGATTTCATCCGTGGAGCCCTGGGTGCGGCTGGCCAACGTACGCACCTCGTCCGCGACCACCGCGAAGCCGCGGCCCAGTTCGCCCGCGCGCGCCGCCTCGATGGCGGCGTTGAGGGCGAGCAGGTTGGTCTGTTCGGAAACGCCACGGATCACCGCCAGCACCTGGTCGATGCTCGTCACCTGCCCGGCCAGCTCGCCCACGGCACCGGCCGCTTCGCCGATCTCCCCGGACATGCGTTGGCCGACCTGCAGGGAGCCGCCGACCACCCGTCGCGCTTCGCCGGCCTCCTCGCGCGCCTGCTGCGAGGCGCTGGCGGCCTGTTCGGCGTTGCGGGCGATTTCCTGCACGGTGCTGCCCATCTCGTTCACCGCCGTGGCGACCATGTCGGTCATCTCCTGCTGGCGGCCGGCGCGCTCGGCGGTGTTGTCCACCACCTGCGCTACTTCGCCGACGGTGCGCAGCAGTTGCTGGCTGGTGCCGAGTACGGCGCCGATCAGCGCGCGCTGGCCTTCGAGGAAGCGGTTGAAGCCACGGGCCAGGTCGCCCAGTTCGTCGGCGCGGCTGTCGTCCAGCCGACGGGTGAGGTCGCCACCGCCGCCGCCGATTTCCAGCAGCGCGCCGGTGACCTGGCGGATCGGTTTCGCCAGGCTGCGCGCCATCAGCACCACCAGCGCCAGGCAGAGCAGGGCGACCACGGCCCCGGCGAGGCCGGAGAAGGCCAGCGCCTCGCGCGCGTCGGCATAGATTTCCGTTTCCGGCACCTCGCTCACCAGGGTCCAGCCCAGGTCACGCAGCGGCAGGCTGGCGGCCAGATAGTCCTCGCCGTCGCGCTCGAAGCGGGCGCTGTGGAAGCCTTGCTGGCCGAGCAGCGCGCTCGCAGCGCTGGCGCCGATCAGGTCGCCGAGGCTGCGCCCTTTGGGTAAGGCGGCGTCGGGGTGGATCTGCACCTGACCGTCGTTCTTCACCAGGTAGACGCGCCCTGACTTTCCGAAACGGAAGTCGCGGATCAACGTCGACAGTTCGCGCATTTCCAGGCCCAGCCCGGCGATGCCCAGCAGCTTGCCGTTCTGCTCCACGCGTTGGTCGATGAACAGCGCCAGCTCGCCGGTGCTGCCGTCGGTGTCGATGTTCCACATGCGCGGCTTGCCGCTGTCGATGAACTGGAAGTACCAGTTGTCCTTCGGCTCGCTGCGGCTCAGCGTGCGTTCCTTGCCCTTGTCGCTGTAGTAGGCACCGCTGGCATTGGAGGTGATCAGTGCCGAGAAGGCCTTCTGCGAGGCACGGATGCCGCCGAGGTAGCGGGTGAATTCGGCCAGCTTTTCCGGGCTTTCGCCAGCGGCCAGCCAGTCCTGCACCAGGGTGTTGTCAGCGATGCCGGCCGCTGCGGTGATGGGGCCGGTGAGGCGCTTCTCGAAGTCGTTGGCGATCGCCTGGATGCTCGCCGGCAGCGCCTGTTCGAGCAGGTAGCGCTCGCTCAGGCGATTGACCAGCACGGCATACAGGCCGAGGACGATGAGCAGGCTGATCAGCAGGGCAGCGCCCATGCTGAGGATGAGTTGGGTCTGGATACTTCGCAGGCGCATTTTCTTGTTTTCCTCCGAACGCACAACCAAACGCCCGCCAGTGGCGGGCGAAGAGACGGGGTCGTGGAGGGTATCGGCGGAGTCGGGAAAAACTGTTGTCCCATTGGTCAGGTATTTGCGTCTGTCGGCGCGCCGCTGCACGCCTCTTCGCTGCACTGTCCTTCGCTGGAGAGGGCCGCCCATTCCACGCCTTCGCGCATCTGCCGGGCAGGGGCGTCCTGGTGGTAACGGGCGATGACCTGGGCGGCGACCGAGATGGCCACTTCCAGCGGGCGCTTGCCGGGCACTTCGGAAAGGCCGATGGGGCACTGCATCTGCGCGATTACCTCCTGTGGGTAACCGTGCTGCTCCAGCCGCATCTGGAAACGCCGGGCCTTGGTACGCGAGCCGATCATGCCGAGGAAGCCGGCGTCGCCGCGCTTGAGCACCGCCTCGGCGATGGCGTAGTCCAGCGGGTGGTTGTGGGTCATGACCAGGAAATAGCTGCCCGGCGGCGCCTCGCGCACGGCGTCTTCCGGCTCCTCCAGCAGGCGGATGCGCACGCCCTCGGGGACCGACTGGGGAAACTCCGCCGCACGGCTGTCCACCCACTCCAGTCGCAGTGGCAGCCCCGCCAGCAGCGGCGCGAGGGCGCGGCCCACGTGACCGGCACCGAACAGCAGCACCTGTGGCCCGCGCGCGGCGAAGCCTTCGAACAGCAGGCTGGCGCGACCGCCGCAGCATTGGCCGAGCCGCGCGCCGAGGGGAAAGTGTTCCAGTGCCTGGCTGTCCTTGCCGGTCAGCAGCAACTGGCGTGCGTGCTCGATGGCGGCAAACTCCAGGTGGCCGCCGCCGATGGTGTCGAAGGTTTCCCCGGCGGTGACCAGCATCTTGCTGCCGGACTCGCGGGGCGTGGAGCCCTGCACGCCGATCACGGTGATCAGCACGTAGGGCTCGGCGCTGTCGCGCAGGCGGGCGATGGCGTCCATCCAGGTAGTGGTCATGGTCAGGAGTCCTGGTCATTGTCGGGTGCGATTGGGCTTCCCCTCACCCTAACCCTGGCTGCGCGCCCCGCTCGGAGGGAGAGGGGGCTATCCGCTGCAGTGGTCGTGGTCGGAGCGTCGGCCGCCTCCGCAGCTTTCGACTGAGTCTGTGGGGCCGCTTGATGCCGATCGGTCCCTTCTCCCGCTTGCGGGAGAGGGCCAGGGTGAGGGCGCTCCTGCTCTGCGCTCCTCATCGCCTCACACGCCCACAGCACCCGCTCCGGTGTCGCCGGCGTATCCAGGTCGGGGCTCAGGCGGTAGTCGGCGAGGCTGGCGATGGCGTCGCGCAGCGCCGACCACACCGAGATCGCCAGCATGAACGGCGGCTCGCCCACGGCCTTGGACAGGTACACACTGTCTTCCTCGTTGGGGCGGTCGAACAGCGCCACGCGGAAGTCTTCCGGCGCATCGCTTACCGCCGGAATCTTGTAGGTCGCCGGCCCCACGGTGAGCAGCTTGCCGGCGTCGTCCCAGCGCAGCTCCTCGGTGGTCAGCCAGCCCATGCCCTGGACGAAGCCGCCCTCGATCTGGCCGATGTCGATGGCCGGGTTCAGGCTGCGGCCGACGTCGTGGAGGATGTCCACCCGGCGCACGCGGTATTCGCCGGTCAGCGTGTCCACTTCCACCTCCGACACCGCCGCGCCATAGGCGAAGTAGAAGAACGGATGGCCCACGCCCTTCTCGCGGTCGTAGAAGATTTTCGGCGTGCGGTAGAAGCCGGTGGCGGAGAGCTGGATGCGTGCGAAGTAGGCGGCCTGGATGACTTCGGTGAAGCCCAGGTGTTGCGTCCCGACGGTCACGCCGCCGTGCTCGAAACGTATCTCCTGCGGCTTCAGACCGTCGCGTTCGGCGAGGAAGTCGATCAGGCGCTTCTTCAGCGTGCGCGCGGCATCGCGGGCGGCCATGCCGTTCAGGTCGGTGCCGCTGGAAGCCGCGGTGGGCGAGGTGTTGGGCACCTTGTCGGTGCGCGTGGCGGTGATCACCACACGCTCCAGCGGTACCTGGAATTCCTCGGCGACTATCTGCGCGACCTTGGTGTTTAGGCCCTGGCCCATCTCGGTACCGCCATGGTTCAGCTGGATGCTGCCGTCGGTGTAGAGGTGGACCAGCGCGCCGGCCTGGTTGAGGTGCTGGGCGGTGAAGGAAATGCCGAACTTCACCGGGATCAGTGCCAGGCCCTTCTTCAGCACCGGGCTCCGTGCGTTGAAGTCATGGATTGCCAGGCGGCGCGCAGCGTAGTCGCTGCTCTGTTCCAGTCGCGCGATCAACTCGCCCAGCAGGTTGTGCTCGACCTTCTGGTGGTAGGGCGTCAGCTCCCTGCCCATTCCTCCGTAGAGGTTGAGTTTGCGGACTTCCAGCGGGTCCTTGTCCACGGCGCGGGCGATGTCGTCCATGGCGCGCTCGATGATCATCATCCCCTGCGGCCCGCCGAAGCCACGGAAGGCGGTGTGCGAGACGCTGTTGGTGAAGCTGCGGTAGCCGGAGATGGCCACGTCAGGGATGAAGTAGGCGTTGTCGGCATGGAACATTGCGCGGTCGACGATGGCGTCGGAGAGGTCCGGCGAATGCCCGCAGTCGCCCACCACTTCCAACTGTGCGGCAAGCAGCCGGCCTTCGTCGTCGAAGCCGATGCGGTAATGGTTGTGGAAGGGGTGGCGCTTGCCGGTCAGGCGCATGTCCTCGGCGCGTGGCAGGCGCAGCTTCACTGCGCGGCCGGTCTTGCTCGCCAGCAGCGCGGCGAGGCAGGCGAAGGGTGCTGCCTGGGTTTCCTTGCCGCCGAAACCACCGCCCATGCGCCGCACTTCCACTGTGACCTTGGCCAGCGGGATTGCCAGCACTTCGGCCACCAGTTTCTGCACTTCGCTCGGGTGCTGGCTGGACGTGTGCACCAGCATGCCGCCGTCGTCGCCGGGCAGCGCGAGCGAGGCCTGGCCTTCGAGGTAGAAATGCTCCTGGCCGCCGATGAACTGGCGGGCTTCCAGCACCTGGGGAGCACTCTCCAGCGCAGCCTGCGCGTCGCCCCGGCGCATGTGGTGCGGTGGGCGTACGAAACGCTCTTCGGCCTTGGCCTTGAGCGGGTCGAGCAGC
Organism: Pseudomonas sp.; assembly: GCF_002796985.1. Lineage (GTDB taxonomy): Bacteria > Pseudomonadota > Gammaproteobacteria > Pseudomonadales > Pseudomonadaceae > Pseudomonas. Next base: position 166,575 of record NZ_PEKX01000009.1, read on the forward strand.
GGGTCTTCCTTCGCGTATTCGACCTTCGCCAGGCGCACCGCCCGCCGCGCCTGGATCAGGCTTTGCGCGGCAACCGCAAACAACGCCTGGCCGTGATACTTCACTTGCTCGCCGGCCAGCAGCGGGTCGCCGGGGAAAACCGGGCCGATGTCGGTGTGGCCGGGTACGTCATCCAGGGTCAGTACGGCCACGACGCCGGGGGCGCTGCGCACCGCGTCGAGGTCGAGGGATAGCACGCCGCCGCAGGCGATTTCAGTCAGGCCGACGGCGGCGTGCAGCAGTTCGCGCGGCTCCTTCAGGTCGTCCACGTAGCGCGCCGCGCCGCTCACGTGCAGCGCCGCGCTGTCGTGCTCGCGAGGCTTGCCCGCGCTATGGATGGCGACCGCGACGCCGTTGCTGGCCAGCGGTGGCAGGCTACGCATGGCGCACCTCCGCAGGGCTTGGGGTCCATTCCAGTAGTGCGCGCTGTAACAGGTTCTGCGCCACCTTCAGGCGATAGGCGGCGCTGGCGCGCAGGTCGTCGATGGGCTGGAAATCCTGCGCGATAGCGGCCTGCGCCGCCGCCACGGCAGCGGCGTCGAAGGGCCGGCCGCGCAGGGCTGCTTCGCTCCGCACACCGCGCAATGGCGTGGCGGCCATGCCGCCGCAGGCGAGGCGCGCGTCAGTAACGATGCCGGCCTCGTCGAGATCCAGACGCAGGGCCAGGCACACGGCGGAAATATCGTCGTCGCGGCGCTTGGAAACCTTGTCGACGCGAAACCGCTGGTGGCCGCGCAGGCGCGGAATCAGCAGTGCCTCGATGTATTCGCCGGGTTGCAGGACGGTCTGGCGGTAGCCGGTGAAGAAGCCGTCGATGGCGACTTCGCGCACGGCTCCCGCCTTGCGCAGGCGCAGCCGGGCATCCAGTGCGAGCAGCACCGGCGGCATGTCGCCGATGGGCGAGGCGTTGGCGATGTTGCCGCCCAGGGTGCCGCGCTGGCGGATCTGCAACGAGCCCAGGCGCTCCAGCAGGGCGGCGACGCCGGGGAATTCCTCCAGCGCATCGAGGCAGTCGGCGTAGGGCCGCGCCGCGCCGATCAGCAGGTGCTCGACGTGGACTTCCAGGCGTTGCAGTTCGCTCACCCGGTCGAGGTGGATCAGTGCCGGAAAAGTCTTGAGGTTCTGCGTGGCTTCCAGCGCCAGGTCGGTGCCGCCGGCGATCAGCCGCGCTTGCGGGTGCCTTTGCAGCAGGGTGTCCAGTTCCTCCAGCGAGGTGGGCAACCAGGCCTGCGCCTCGCCGTCGTGCAGCGTGCCGGCTGTGGATATCTCCTGAAGTCGGGCGACGGTCAGGGCGGTGTTCTGCTCGAAGTGGTCGTGGCAGGGCTGCTCGGCGATCTGTGTGGCGGCGTCGAGGATCGGCCGGTAACCGGTGCAGCGGCACAGATTGCCGGAGAGCGCGGTCAGTGCCGTCTCGCGGTCGTGCGGCGGCGGCGAGTGGTGCCAGGCGAACAGCGACATGACGATGCCCGGCGTGCAGAAGCCGCATTGCGAGCCGTGGCAGTCCACCATCGCCTGCTGCACCGGGTGCAGCGCGCCGGGCTCGCCGAGGTGTTCGACGGTCAGCACCTGGCGACCATGGACGGCGCCCAGCAGCGTGATGCAGGCGTTCACCGCACGATAGCGCAGCGCTTCACCGTCGGGCTCGACGAGCACCACGGTGCACGCGCCGCAGTCGCCCGAAGCGCAGCCCTCCTTGGTGCCGGTGCGCGCACGGTGGATGCGCAGGTAATCGAGCAGGCTGCTCTCGGGTGCGAAGCCGTCGGCCTGGACCGTTTCGTCGCCGAGCAGGAACTGGATCATCGGGAGTCCTCGTCGTCATGCGTGCGGCCGTGCCGCTTCGCGAAGGCTGTCCGTAGACGTCGAGGGCCGCGTGGCGAAGGGCCCTCAGGCACAAGCATAGGCTCGTGGACAGGCTTGACCAGTGGGGCAGGAAAACTGGCGCGCTCGACAATCTTCGAAGGGCCGTACGTCGCGACTGGCGTTGTCCTCGCGGCGCTTTCGGGGGAAGGTGGACGGACCGGTGTGCCGGAGGAAGGCTGAAAATCCTCGGGCCAGACACCTCGCATCACGAATCCGAGCGTAGGACAGCGCGATTCGCCTGATAGGAAACTTCTTCCTTATATAGATCTCTCCATAGAGAGACTCAATTTCCGTGATGCCCTAAATCAATGGGCATTCATTGTCATCAGGCGATAATCTTGCCCCTGTCGAATTTCAACCGATCGACCACTCGATTAAACGACAACTCTCTACGAGGAATTGCCTAATGAATCTGATCAACACCGCCGTTCAACCGTTCAAGGTCAACGCTTTCCACAATGGCAAGTTCATCGAAGTCACCGAGCAGTCCCTGAAGGGCAAGTGGTCCGTCCTGATCTTCATGCCGGCAGCCTTCACCTTCAACTGCCCGACCGAGATCGAAGACGCCGCCAACAACTACGCCGAGTTCCAGAAGGCCGGTACCGAGGTCTACATCGTGACCACCGATACCCACTTCTCCCACAAGGTGTGGCACGAAACTTCCCCGGCCGTTGGCAAAGCCCAGTTCCCGCTGATCGGTGACCCGACTCACCAGCTGACCAACGCCTTCGGCGTGCACATCCCGGAAGAAGGCCTGGCCCTGCGCGGCACCTTCGTGATCAACCCGGAAGGCATCATCAAGACCGTCGAAATCCACTCCAACGAGATCGCTCGTGACGTCGGCGAAACCCTGCGCAAGCTGAAAGCTGCCCAGTACACCGCCGCTCACCCGGGTGAAGTCTGCCCGGCCAAGTGGAAAGAAGGCGAGAAGACCCTGGCTCCGTCGCTGGACCTGGTCGGCAAGATCTAAAAACGGCTGGGAAGCTGTTGCGCAGCGGCTCCCGCTGCGCAACCAGCGGGCGCCCGCCCACCCGCTTCCCCTACCGTTTTGCAACACCCCGAGGATGCCTACCGGCATCCTCCCTACCAAAGCCAAAAGCGTGCGTAGGGTGGGCTGAAAAGCCTGCCGGGGAACCCCTTTGCTCAAATTCCGAGGATTTGAATCATGTTGGACGCCACCCTTAAAACCCAGTTGAAGGCCTACCTGGAAAAGGTCCAGCAGCCGTTCGAGATCGTCGCGTCCCTCGATGACAGCGACAAATCCCGCGAGATGAGCGAGCTGCTGCACGAAATCGTCGGCCTGACCGACAAGATCACCCTGCGTGAAGATGGCAGCGATGAACGCAAGCCTTCCTTCGCGCTGAACCGCCCCGGGGCGAACATCGGCCTGGCTTTCGCCGGCATCCCCATGGGCCACGAATTCACCTCCCTGGTGCTGGCGCTGCTGCAGGTCGGCGGCCACCCGTCCAAGCTCGACGCCGACGTGATCGAGCAGATCAAGGGCATCCAGGGTTCGTTCGAGTTCGAAACCTACTTCTCGCTGTCCTGCCAGAACTGCCCGGACGTGGTCCAGGCGCTGAACCTGATGGCCGTGCTCAACCCGAACATCCGCCACGTCGCCATCGACGGCGCGCTGTTCCAGGAAGAAGTCGAGCGCCGCCAGGTGATGGCTGTGCCGAGCATCTACCTCAACGGCGAAGTGTTCGGCCAGGGCCGCATGGGCGTGGAGGAAATCCTCGCCAAGATCGACACCGGCGCCGCTGCCCGCGAAGCCGAGAAGCTGTCGGCGAAAGAAGAGTTCGACGTACTGGTCGTCGGCGGTGGCCCGGCTGGCGCTGCGGCGGCGATCTACGCCGCTCGTAAAGGCATCCGTACCGGGGTCGCGGCTGAACGCTTCGGCGGCCAGGTGCTGGACACCATGGCCATCGAGAACTTCATCTCGGTGACCGAGACCGAAGGCCCGAAACTGGCTCGCCAGCTGGAAGAGCACGTCAAGCACTACGAAGTCGACATCATGAACCTGCAGCGCGCCAGCGCGCTGATTCCGGCGAAGACCGCCGGCGGCCTGCACGAAGTGCAGTTCGAAGGCGGCGGCAGCCTGAAGGCCAAGTCGGTGATCCTCGCCACTGGCGCCCGCTGGCGTGAAATGGGCGTGCCGGGCGAGAAGGAATACAAGGCCAAGGGCGTGTGCTTCTGCCCGCACTGCGACGGCCCGCTGTTCAAGGGCAAGCGCGTGGCGGTGATCGGCGGCGGCAACTCCGGCGTCGAAGCGGCCATCGACCTGGCCGGCATCGTGTCCCACGTGACCCTGCTGGAGTTCGACAGCAAGCTGCGCGCCGACGCCGTGCTGCAACGCAAGCTGTTCAGCCTGCCGAACGTGGACGTGATCACCAGCGCGCTGACCAGCGAAGTGAAAGGCGATGGCCAGAAGGTCACCGGCCTGGTCTACAAGGACCGCAACTCGGAAGAGTTCAAGTCCGTCGAGCTGGAAGGCATCTTCGTGCAGATCGGCCTGCTGCCCAACAGCGACTGGCTCAAGGGCACCATCGAGCTGACCCCGCGTGGCGAGATCATCGTCGACGCTCGCGGCGAGACTTCGCTGCCGGGCATCTTCGCCGCCGGTGACGTGACCACCGTTCCGTACAAGCAGATCGTGATCGCGGTCGGCGAGGGCGCCAAGGCGTCGCTCTCCGCCTTCGACCACCTGATCCGCTCCTCCGCGCCAGCCTGATGACCTCGCGCTAGAGAAAGAAACGCCCGGTTCACGAGAGTGAGCCGGGCGTTTTCTTTTGTGCGTCAAAAGCGTTCGCGAGCAAGCTCGCTCCTACAGGGGACTTCCGCTCTGGGTAGGAGCGAGCTTGCTCGCGAACATCGCCACACCAACGCTCTCAGAGAATCGGCGACACCAGCCGCGCCACCCGCATCCCCAATTGCTGCAGGCGATGCACGCGCTTGCGGTCGTCCAGGGTCATTTCCACCGATTGGGCGAAGTCCTCTTCCAGCATGGTTTCCACGTCGTGGGCAAAACCTTCGTCGACGGTGATCACCATGATCTCGAAGTTCAGGCGGAACGAGCGGTTGTCCAGGTTGGCGCTGCCCACCGCGGCGCTGTCGTGGTCGATCAGGATCACCTTCTGGTGCAGGAACCCCGGTTGGTAGCGGAACACCCGCACGCCGGCGCGCACAGCATCGAGTGCGTAGAGACTGGACGCGGCATACACGGTTTTGTGGTCCGGCTGCGAGGGCAGCAGGATGCGCACGTCCACGCCGCGCAGCACCGCCAGGCGCAGGGCGGCGGCGACGGCTTCGTCCGGGACGAAATACGGCGTGGTGATCCACACCCGCTCCACCGCCGCGTTGATCGATTCGACGAAGAACAGCGAGCAGGTTTCCTGGGTGTCCGCCGGGCCGCTGGGCACCACCTGGCAGAGCATCCCGGCGTCGTCGTAGCCATCAGGCAGGATCAGCGTGGGCAGCGTGTGGGTGGCCCAGAACCAGTCCTCGGCGAAGCATTCCTGCAGGCACGCCACCGCCGGACCATGCAGCTCGATGTGGGTGTCACGCCAGGGGGCCAGCGGCGGCTTCTCGCCCAGGTACTCAACGCCGACGTTGTGCCCGCCGACGAAACCGCTCACGCCGTCGACCACCACGATCTTGCGGTGGTTGCGGAAGTTCACCTGGAAGCGGTTGATCATCCCGCTGCCGGTGCTGAAGGCGTGCACCTGCACGCCGCCCTGGCGCAGGCGTTCGACGTAGCGGCGCGACAGGGCGTGGCTGCCGATGCCGTCGTAGAGAAGGAACACATCCACGCCATTGGCCGCGCGCTCCAGCAGCAATTGCGCGAGGCGCTGGCCGAGGGCGTCGTCACGGATGATGAAGAACTGCACCAGAATCGCTTTCCGCGCGCTTGAAATCGCCTCGAACATCGCGTCGAAGGAGGCCTTGCCGTTCACCAGCAGGCGCACCTTGTTGTTCGCCAGGGTCGGCATGCGCGCCAACCCGACCATGGCCTTGAGCGATTTGTAGGCGTGGGACTGGCGCGCGGCGAGGGCTTCTTCCACCCATGGGCGCCAGTCCAGCTCGGCGGCAGCCACGTGCATTTCCTCGTTGGCCTGCCGGCGCGCGCCGATGTAGGCATCGAAGCGGCTGCGGCCGAACACCAGGTAGGGCACCAGCGTCAGCAGCGGCATGAACACCAGCGAAGTCGCCCAGGCGATGGCGCCTTGCGCGGTGCGTACGCTGAGCACGGCGTGGACGGCGGCGATGATCCCCAGCAACTGGATGACGACCAGGAAGTGGGCGATATAGGTGGTGTACTGCATGGGCGCGCGATCGGGTCCTTGTGGTCGGCGAATAGGCTGAGCCTAGTTGGCTCCCGGCGGTTGCGGCCAGCGGTGGATGGGGCCGCGCCAGTGTTCGTAGGTCTTGCCCAGGCGTAGCACTGCGACATCGGCGAATCGCGGGCCGACGATCTGCAGGCCGATGGGCATGCCGTCGCGGGTGAAGCCGCAGTTGATTGAGAGTGCCGGCTGCTCGGACATGTTCCACGGCACGGTGAAGCCGATGTGCTCGAAGGGCAGCGCCGGGTCGTTGGTGGGCGATGCCCATTCGGCCGGGAAGGCGGCGACCTGGTTGGTTGGCGAGAGCAGGAAGTCTACTTCGTGGAACTGCTCGGCGGCCCGTCGACGCATGTCGAAAGTGCGGTTGTAGCCGCGCACCGCGTCGGCGCCGCTGACCGAGGCACCGCCTTCGGCCCACTGGAAGATATAGGGCAGCACCTTGGCCTGGCGCTCTCTCGGCAGGCTTTCCAGCTCGGCCCACAGGCGTGCACGCCAGAATTTATCCAGGCCATCCAGCAGCTCGCGGTCGAGGATCGGCTGCACTTCGATGATTTCCGCTCCCGCGTCGGCGAAGCGCTGTGCAGCAGCTTCAACGGCAGCACGCACATCGGCCTCGGGTTGTAGGCCGCAACCAGGGTCGAGCTGCAGGCCGATGCGCAAGCCCTGTACCTCGGCTTGTTCGATGTGCCAGTCGAGATCGGCTGGGGGCAGCGCGGTCGCGTCACGCCAGTCCGGGCGGGCGAGGTGCTTCATCATCAGCGCCGCGTCATCCAGCGTGCGGGTCATGGGCCCGGCGCAGCGCCCGGTGTAATACGGGTCGATGGGGATGCGCCCGAAGCTCGGCTTGAAGCCGACCAACCCGCACCAGCCCGCCGGCAACCGTACCGAGCCGCCGATGTCGGTGCCGATGTGCAGCGGGCCGTAGCCGGCCGCAGCGGCCGAGGCCGCGCCGGCGCTGGAACCGCCGGGGTTCATGCGCAGGTCCCAGGGGTTGCGCGCCAGTTCGTGGAAGCTGGAGAGCCCGGAAGAGAGCATGCCGAAGTCCGGCACGGTGGTCTTGCCCAGCAGGATCGCGCCAGCCTCGAACATCCGCGCGGCGGGCGGTGCATCGCCCATGGAAGGTTGCAGCAGGGTGGCGGCGCTGCCCTGGGGAATCGGGTCGCCGCGGGTGGCGATCAGCTCCTTGATGGTTACCGGTATGCCATCCAGTTCGCCGCAGGGCGCGCAGCGGATCCAGCGCGCCTCGGAGCGCCGCGCCTGTTCTATCGCGCGCTGCGGATCGAAGGCGTAGAGCGCGCAGAGCTGCGGCTCCCAGCGGTCGATGTGGGCGATCAGGTGCTCCAGGTACTCGACGGGGGAAAGCTGGTGCGAGCGGTACAAGGCCAGCAGTTCGACGGCGGACAGGTCGTGCAACGGTGGCATGGCGGTCTCCGGCGTGGGGCTATGCCTCACCCTAGCCGAATCCGCGCCGTGATGGGATAGGCGCGGACGTCACACCGCGCGCCATGCTCCGGTAGTCAGGAGCCGGGATCAGGCGCGCTGGCGCGATTGCTGGTCGATCAGGTACTGCAGGCGATACAGATGACGGTAGCCCGATTCCCAGGCGCCGTGGCCGGATTTCACGTTGATGTGCCCGGCGGACGGCAGGATCACCGTCTCGGCGCCCCAGGCGCGGCCGAGGATCAAGGCGCGCTGCGGGCTGCATGCGGCGTCGTTGTCCGAACCCACCAGCACGGCGGGGAAGGGCAGCGCTTGCGCGGCGATGGGGGCGAAGTTGCGCAGGGCCTCGTGGCAGGTTTCCCGCTCCACGTCGGCCGGGGCGACCAGCAGGGCGCCGGCGACCTGAGCAAGGACGCGGCGGTCGGCGCGGGCCGCCCAGGAGGCGACGGTGACACAGCCCAGGCTGTGGGCGATCAGCATGACGCGGCCCGGTTCGCGGCGGATTTCGCGGTCCAGTTCGGCGACCCAGTCCTGGTGCTGTGGAGTGATCCAATCGCGCTGTTGTACCCGTTCAGCGTTCGGCAGGGCGCGCTGCCAGTGGCTCTGCCAGTGGGCGTCGTCGGAACCGTGCCAGCCCGGCACGATCAGGTAGCGGATGCGTTCGTTGCGCATGGAGCGGCCCTCTCGAATCGTCATGAGAAGGCATTCTAGGGAGGGTTTTAATATTCGTTAAGGAATAAGAAATTCTTTGCTTATGCAGTATTTCTATCTAACGAATGGCGATAAGACGTCAGTCCTTTGCTCGGCGCAGCGGGCAGCAGCGCGCCAGGATGCCCTCCAGGTTGAGGTCGGGCATGGCGCACTCGCGCAGGGCTTTGGCGGTCTGCTCCACGTAGTCGCGGGTGGTGCCGAAGTGGCCGTGGGCGCTGTCGAGCACGTGCTGGACGATGTTGTCGGGCAGGGCGCCGGCGTAGCTGGGCAGGTGGCGTTCGAGGACGAAGCCCAGGGCGCGCACGCGGGTGCCGTCGTCCAGACGGCAGTTCAGCCATTCCGGGCGGTACGAGGCATAGGGCATTTCCCGTTCCCAGAGCGCGTAGAGGTTGGTGTCGAGGTTGTCGTCGGGCAGGCGGAAGGCGAAGCCGGAGCAGGAGCCGCCTCGGTCCAGGCCGAGCACCAGCCCCGGCGCTTCCGGAGTGCCGCGGTGGGTGAGGGACCACAGGTAGAGCCCGCGGTGGTAGCCGTGCACTCGCGCGCGGCGTGCCTCGGCGACCGGGAATTCCGGGCGCCAGATCAGCGAGCCGTAGGCGAACAACCACACCGGGCCCGCGCCGTGTTCGCTCATGGTGATGTCGAGCGAGGCGCGCAGCTGTGCAGGTGTGAAGCGTTCCGGCACCCCCAGTGTCGGCGGATAGAACGGGCCTTCCGAAGCGGGAGACGATGTCATGCGGTACCCCTCAGGTCTCCAGACTGTCATCAACTTAGTGGAACAACGGCGGCCACGGAAGGGCCTGAAAGGCATAGGTTTATTGCCGGGGCGGGGATGACGACGAACGGTGGATGCACACCTTTGTGCCAACTGGGCGTAGGAGCGGACTCTGTCCGCGATCGATTTCCGGCTGCTCGGAGCTGGCCGGTTGCATATCGCGGACGGAGTCCGCTCCTGCGCAATCATCGACCGTCGGCGCGGGGGCGCGGAATCTGCGAATAAAAAAAGGCCGCTCACCCCTGCCTGAGTATTGGGAGAGCGGCCTTGAAGCTCGGTACGTTGTGGAGGTCCCTTTCTACACCCGCTCTGTTTCAGGTGTCTTACAGGTACCTCAGCGCGCGGTGATCACCGCCAGCTTGGTAATGCCCGCCTTCTCGATGGAGGCCATGGCCTTGGCCACCTGGCCATAGTTCACGTTCTCGTCGGCCTGCAGTTGCACGCGAACCTCGGCGTCCTTGGCCTTGGCCGCCGCCAGGTTGCCCTGCAGCAGCTCGGGCTGGATTTCGTCCTTGTTGATGAACCACTTGCCGGCGCCGTCGATGCTCACCACCAGCGGGTCCTTCTGCTCCGGCGGGGCGACCGCCTCGGTCTTGGGCAGGTTGATCGGGATGGCATTGGTCAGCAGCGGCGCGGTGACGATGAACACCACCAGCAGCACCAGCATCACGTCCACCAGCGGGGTGACGTTGATCTCGGAGAGAACCTCGTCGCTGTCCTGGGTCGAGAAGGCCATGTCAGCTCGCCTCCTTCACGCTGGCGCCGGCAGCCGGTTTGCGCGCGGCGGTGGGCAGGGTGACGACGCGGAAGGCGCTCTTCTGCGCGAGGCTGTAGAAGTCGTGGGCGAAGTCGTCGAGGTCGGCCGCGGTGAGCTTCAGGCGACGGAGGAAGTAGTTGTAGACCAGCACCGCCGGCACGGCGACGGCGATCCCCACGCCAGTGGCGATCAACGCGCTGCCGATCGGGCCGGCGACGGTTTCCAGGCTCGCCGAGCCCGCCGCGCTGATGCCCTTGAGCGCTTCCATGATGCCCCACACGGTGCCGAACAGGCCGATGAAGGGCGAGGTAGAACCAATCGAGGCGAGCACCGCCAGGCCCGACTCCAGAGAGCGGCGCTCGCGCTGGATCTGCTGGCGCAGAGCACGTTCGAGGCGGTCCTGGTGGTTGATCGACTGGGCCAGGTCCGGCTGGCCGTTGTCCTGCACCTGGATGGCAGCGAAGCCAGCCTGGGCGACTCGGGCGCCGGCACCGGGCTTGCCGGCCGCCTGGTCACCGGCCGATTCGAGGCTGGTGGCGCTCCAGAACTGCTTCTGGAAGCGCTTGTCCTGGGACTTCTGGCGGGTGAACTGGACGCCCTTCACCAGGGCCAGCGCCCAGGTGACGACGGAGAAGCCGACCAGCAGCCAGATGACTGCGCCTTCGACGGTTTCCAGGGGGTTCAGGGGCAGACTCATGGGTGTTCTCCTTCCGCGTTTCTCGTGCGGCTGATCTGGGCAAGTTGAATCAATGCAATTTGAAATCGATGGGCACGCTGACCCAGCCTTCCTGGGCCACGTCGCCGCGCTTGGCGGGGACGAAGCTCCAGCGTTTCACCGCACGCACCGCGGCGTCGTCCAGGGAGTCGCGGCCACTGGATTTCTGCACCTGGATTTCGCTCGGGCTGCCACTGGCGAGTACATGCACTCGCAGCAGCACGGTGCCTTCCCAGCCACGGCGCTGGGCCAGGGGCGGGTATTCCGGCGCCGGGTTCTTCAGGTAACCGGCGCTGGCCGAGGGCGGCGTCAGCGGGGCCGGCGCCGCTGACGCCGGGGCGGGCGGAGCCGGTGGCGGCGGGGTTTCGGCCTTGGGCGGCGTGGGCTGCTCGACCGGCTTGGGCACTAGCTTGGGCTTGGCCACCGGTTTCGGCTTGGGTTTAGGGATCGGCTTGGGCGGCGGCGGTTTCACCGCGTTCTCGTCGACCACGGGAGGCGGCGGCTCCTGCACGATCGGCTCAGGAATCGGCTCGGGCGGCGGCGCCTCGACCACCGGCGGTGTCGGCGCGGTGAATTCGATGGTCATCGGCGGCACCTGTGGCGGAACTTCCGGCAGTTGCGGGGTGGGCTGCTGGCTCAGCCAGTAGACCACCGCACCATGCAGTGTCAGGGCGAACAGACCGAGCAGAACGGCTTCGCGGCGGCTCAGCGCGCGGGCTTTCGCCGGCACGTGGCGGCCCAGCCCCAGCGCATGGCGCAGCGGGCGGCCGAGATCGACCAGGTCGCCGCCGGGCACGTGGCGCAGGAGGGCATCCGGCGCGAGGGCATGCTGGGGTTGAGCCATGAACGATCTCCTTGCAGGTCTGCGCGGCTCTACGTCGCGCTTGGAACGGACCTGCATGATTGGCGGAGCGCCTTAGCTCTTGAAGTGATTGTTTATCTTGTTTAAATAACTTTCAGTGCTATGTAATTTTGGAGAGTCGCTGCAGGCCTCGTCATTCGGGGCTTTGCGCGAATCCGCAAAAAATCGATGCCTTTGCGGCATGGAAAATATGCAGGAAAGGTTGGTGAAAAATCGCCCAAAGCGGCGGGATAGAGCCAATCCACGCGCCGTTCCATGTAGGAGCGAGCTTGCTCGCGAACCCGCCCAGCTTGCGGCATCGCCGGTAAACACTGTTCGCGAGCAAGCTCGCTCCTACGAAAAGCCCAAGATCCCAAAAGCCGGAAACGAAAAAGCCCGGTCATTCGACCGGGCTTTTCTTGAGCGTCAGATTCGCGGCGATCAGAAGGCCGGAACGACGGCACCCTTGTACTTCTCGAGGATGAACTGCTTCACCTCGGGGCTGTGCAGGGCGGCGGCCAGCTTCTGCATGGCGGCGCTGTCCTTGTTGTCCGGACGGGCTACCAGGATGTTCACGTAGGGCGAGTCGGAACCTTCGATGGCCAGGGCGTCCTGGGTCGGGTTCAGCTTGGCTTCCAGGGCGTAGTTGGTGTTGATCAGGGCCAGGTCGACCTGGGTCAGCACGCGCGGCAGGGTCGCCGCTTCCAGCTCACGCACCTTGATGTTCTTCGGGTTCAGGGCGATGTCCTTCGGGGTGGCGGTGATGGACTTGTTGTCCTTGAGCTTGATCACGCCGGCCTTGTCCAGCAGCAGCAGCGCACGGCCGCCGTTGGTGGCGTCGTTGGGGATCACCACGGTGGCGCCGGAGGGCAGCTCGTCGAGCTTCTTGAATTTGGTGGAGTACGCGCCCAGCGGCTCGATGTGCACGCCGGTGACGGCGACCAGGTGGGTGTTCTTGGCCTTGTTGAACTCATCCAGGTACGGCTGGTGCTGGAAGAAGTTGGCGTCCAGGCGCTTCTCGGCCACCTGGGTGTTGGGCTGCACGTAGTCGGTGAATTCCTTGACCTTCAGCTCAACCCCTTCCTTGGCCAGGATGGGTTTGACGAAGTTGAGGATCTCGGCGTGCGGCACCGGAGTGGCGGCGACGGTGAGGGTGTCGGCGGCCTGGGCCAGCGGGGCGGCGATGGCTGTGGCAGCAGCGAACGCGGCGAGCAGTTTCTTCATGGTTGGCTCCTGTGTCGGCCCGCATCCGGCGGGCCTTGTGGTTATTTGCGGGAGAAGTGGACCACCAGCTTGTCGCCGACGGTCTGCAGAATCTGTACGAGCACCAGCAGCATGACGACGGTGACGACCATCACGTCGGTCTGGAAGCGCTGGTAGCCGAAGCGGATAGCCAGGTCGCCCAGGCCGCCCGCGCCGACCACGCCGGCCATCGCGGTGTAGGACACCAGGGTGATGGCAGTGACGGTGATGGCGGCGATGATGCCCGGACGAGCCTCGGGCAGCAGGGCGTTCCAGATGATCTGGCGGGTGCTGGCGCCCATCGCCTGGGTGGCTTCGATGATGCCCTTGTCCACTTCGCGCAGCGCGGTTTCCACCAGGCGCGCGAAGAACGGCGTGGCACCCACCACCAGCGGCGGGATGGCCCCGGCGACGCCCAGCGAGGTGCCGGTGACCAGCACGGTGAAGGGGATCATCACGATCAGCAGGATGATGAACGGCAGCGAACGCAGCACGTTCACCACGAAAGACAGCAGGGCGTAGACCGCGCGGTTCTCGAACATCTGCTTGGGCCCGGTGAGGAACAGCAGCACGCCCAGCGGCAGGCCCAGGACGATGGTGAACAGCAGCGAGCCACCGAGCATCCAGAAGGTGTCGATGCTGGCCTGGAGAATCTCGGACCAGTCGATATTGACGAAGCCCAGGGTTTCAAAGAAAGCGTTCATGCGCGCAGCACCTCGACGTGGACTTCGGCGGCGTTGAGCTGCGCCATGGCGGCCTCGATGTCACCGCCCACCAGTGACAGGGTCAGCTGGCCGTAGGGCTGGTCCTTGATGCGGTCGATGCGCCCCGCGAGGATGCTGTAGTCGACGCCGGTCTGGCGCGCGACGGTGCCCAGCAGCGGTGCATAGGTCGCTTCACCGCGGAAGGTCAGGCGCAGGATGCGCCCCGGTACGTGGGCGAAGTCGTCGTGCTGCTCGCCCTCGTCCACGCGCTCGGCCTCGAAGACGAAGCGGCGGGTGGTTTCGTGCTGCGGATGGAGGAACACGTCAGCGACCTCGCCCTGCTCGACGATGTGGCCGGCGTCCATCACCGCGACCTGGTCGCAGACGCGGCGGATCACGTCCATCTCGTGGGTGATCAGCACGATGGTCAGCTTCAGCTCCCGGTTGATCTGCGCCAGCAGTTCCAGGACCTGGCCAGTGGTCTGCGGGTCGAGGGCACTGGTGGCCTCGTCGCAGAGCAGGATGGTCGGCCGGCACGCCAGGGCGCGGGCGATACCGACGCGCTGCTTCTGGCCACCGGAGAGCTGCGCCGGGTACTTGCGGGCGTGGTCCTGGAGGCCGACGCGAGCGAGCAGTTCATCCACTCGCGCGGTGACTTCGGCGGCGCTGAAGGTGCCGGCGAGCTTCATCGGCATGGCGATGTTGTCGGCGACGGTCTTGGAGGCCAGCAGGTTGAAATGCTGGAAGATCATCCCGACGCGCTGGCGGAAGCGGCGCAGGCCGTCGGCGTCCAGGGCGGTGATGTCGACGCCGTCGATGACGATGCGCCCGCCGCTGGGCTCTTCCAGGCGGTTGATCAGGCGCAGCAGGGTGCTTTTACCGGCGCCGGAATGGCCGATCAGGCCGAACACCTGGCCGCTCTCGATGGACAGGCGGGTCGGCTGCAGGGCCGGGATATCACGTCCGGCGACGCGATAGGTCTTGTGGACGTCGTGGAATTCGATCACTGAGCGAACCTTGTGGGTACGAAGAGGCGCCACCCCCTGCCGGGGCCGTCGGGTCAACAGGCGTAGGCAACGAGCGTAGGCGGTCAGCCAAAACCGCGCATTTTAACCTGCTTTTTTATGGCTGATTAATCTTTGTTCAGCTAAGCACGGAACAAAAGGAAATAACGGGCGCCGCGATCGGGCGCCCGTGGGGCTCAGGGCGTGCAGTTCGGCTGGACAGCCGGCGCCACTGGCGTGGTGGGCTTCTGCAGGCCGCTCACGTCGGCGGCGACGCCGGGGGCGCGGGGCATCAGCGAGCGGGCGCGGGTCAGGGCGGTGGTGGCACCGTTGACGTCGCCCTTGGCCAGCGCTGTGCGGCTGCGCTCCAGGTACGCGTCGGCCAGGCGCTTGCGGCGCTCGGCGAGCTGGGTGGCGTCTTCCTGTTCGGAACCCAGCGCAAGCTGCGCAGATTCCAGACGGCCGGCGGCCAGTTCGGTCTCGAAGCCACTGCTGCTGGGCGGACTGCTCGCGGTGCTCTGGCAGGCCGCGAGGGCCAGCGCCATGGCCATCAGCGCGAACAGGCGGATGACGAACGACTTCATGCGTCAGGGTCTCTTTTGATCAAAAAAGCGCCAAATTCTACACCGTCCGGCGCGGCAGGACAAAGCTCAGCAGGAACAGGGCCGCCGCGCTGACCACGATGGAGGGACCGGCGGGGGTGTCCTTGAACCAGGACAGCGAGAGCCCGGCGCACACCGCCACCAGGCCGATCAGACTCGCGCCGAAGGCCATTTGTTCAGGGCTGCGCGCATGCCGCTGGGCGGCGGCGGCAGGGATGATCAGCAGCGAGGTGATCAGCAGCACGCCGACGATCTTCATCGCCACGGCGATGACGATGGCGATCAATAGCATCAGCGCCAGACGGATGGCGGTCACTGGCAGGCCCTCGACCCGCGCCAGTTCCTCATGCACGGTGATCGCCAGCAGCGGTCGCCACAGCCAGCAGATCAGCCCCAGCACCAGGGCGCTGCCTGCGACTATCCACAGGAGGTCGGTCTGGCTGACGGCGAGCAGGTCGCCGAACAGATAGGCCATCAGGTCGACGCGCACTTCCTTCATGAAGCTCAGGGTCACCAGGCCCAGCGACAGGGTGCTGTGGGCGAGGATGCCGAGCAGGGTGTCGGCGGCCAGTGGCTGGCGCTGTTGCAGGGTGACCAGCAGCACGGCGAGCAGCACGCAGCCGACGGTCACCGCCAGCGTCGGGCTGACGTCCAGCAGGAAGCCGAGGGCCACGCCGAGCAGGGCAGCGTGGGACAGGGTGTCGCCGAAATAGGCCATGCGTCGCCAGACGACGAACGAACCCAGGGGCCCGGCGACTACCGCCAGGGCCAGCCCGGCGAGGAGGGCGTTGAGCAGGAAATCAGCCATGGTTGCAGTCGGGGCCGTGCTGGTGGACCGGAGTGAAGCGGGTGCCGGCGGGGAAGGCGGGTTTCACCACCTCGCCGTGCAGGTCGTGGGAATGGTCGTGGTGGTGGTGATAGACCGCCAGGCTGCGGGCGTCCTGACCGAACAGCTCGACGAAGGCCGGGTCGCCGCTGACCTGTTCCGGGTGCCCGGAGCAGCACACGTGGCGGTTCAGGCAGACCACCTTGTCGGTGGCGCTCATCACCAGGTGCAGGTCGTGGGAGACCATCAGTACGCCGCAGCCGAGGCGGTCGCGCAGGCGGCCGATCAGCCGGTACAGCTCGGCCTGGCCGGCGACGTCGACGCCCTGCACGGGCTCGTCGAGCACCAGCAGTTCCGGCTTGCGCAGCAGGGCGCGGGCCAGCAGCACGCGCTGCAGCTCGCCGCCGGAGACACTCTGCAGCGGCTTGTCGATCACATGGGTCGCGCCGACTTCCTTCAGTGCGTCGAGCGCCTGGGTGCGCTGCACGCCGGGGACCAGACGGAGGAAGCGGAACACGGTCAGCGGCAGGGTCGGGTCGACATGCAGCTTCTGCGGCATGTAGCCGATGGACAGCTTGGGCTGGCGCCAGACGCTGCCGGTGTCGGGCTTGAGCAGGCCGAGCACGCTGCGCACCAGGGTCGTCTTGCCGGCGCCGTTGGGGCCGATCAGGGTGACGATCTCGCCGGGGGCGATGGTCAGGTCGACGTTCTGCAGCACCGCCTGGCCGGCGTAGCTGACGCCGACACCTTGCAGGCGAATCAGGGCGTCGCTCATCACGCCTCCCGCTGGCCGGGGGCGCAAGCGCCGCAGAGGCCGACCACTTCGACGGTCTGGGTCTCCACGGCGAAGCCAACGCCCTTGGCGCCGGTGACGATGGCCTCGCTGATGGCGGGCTGTTCCAGCTCGATGGCGGTGTGGCAGGCGCGGCAGATCAGGAATTGGCCTTCATGGGCGTGTTCCGGGTGGGCGCAGCCAATGAAGGCGTTGAGCGAGGCGATGCGGTGCACCAGACCGTTGTCCTGGAGAAAGTCCAGGGCGCGGTAGACCGTTGGCGGCGCCGCCTTGCGGCCGTCTTCCTCGCTCAGCACGGCGAGGATGTCGTAGGCGCCCAGCGGCTTGTGGCTCGCCCAGACCAGCTCCAGCACGCGCCGGCGCAGCTCGGTCAGGCGCACGCCCTGGCGCGCGCACAACGCATCGGCGTCGGCCAGGGCGCTGGCCACGCAGTTGGCGTGGTCGTGCGGACGGCAGGCGAGGGGAGTCTTGGGGGCGATCTTGTACATGCGCGGCGACGCTCGGGTTCAGAGACGTTATTATATTACTCTTTCATGTCTCCCCTGTGTGAGTGCCGCCGTGTCCTTCCGTCCCGTCGCCCTGCTGACCGCTGCTTGCGCGCTGCTGCTCAGCTTTCCCGCAAGTGCCGAGGTCAGCGTGCTGACCAGCATCAAGCCGCTGCAACTGATCGCCGCCGCCATCCAGGATGGCGAAGGCACGCCGGACGTGCTGCTGCCGCCGGGCGCCTCGCCGCACAGCTACTCGCTGCGCCCCTCCGACATCCGCCGCGTGCGCGACGCGCAGTTGTTCTACTGGGTCGGCCCGGACCTGGAGAACTTCCTGCCCAGGGTGCTGGAAAGCCGCAAGGGCCCGAGCGTGGCCGTGCAGGACCAGGCCGGCATGCACCTGCGCAAGTTCGCCGACTTCAGCGAGTCGAACCACCCTGCTCACGATGAAGAGCACGATGATCATGACGCTGACCATGACGACCTCGGTCATGACCATGACCACCGTCCGGGCATGATCGATGCGCACCTCTGGCTGCTGCCGGCCAACGCCCAGGTGATCGCCGCACGCATGGCCGAGGACCTGGCCATCGCCGACCCGGCCAATGCCAGCCGTTACCAAGCCAACCTGAAGGCCTTCGACGAGCGCATGGAAACCCTCGACGCCCGCCTGAAACAGCGCATCGATCCGCTCAAGGGCAAGCCGTTCTTCGTTTTCCACGAGGCCTTCGACTACTTCGAAGAGGCCTATGGCCTGCGCCACGCCGGGGTGTTTGCAGTCTCCGCCGACGTGCAGCCGGGCGCCCGCCATGTGGCCGCCATGCGCACGCAACTGCAGAAGGCTGGCCCGTCCTGCATCTTCAGCGAGCCGCCGATCCGCCCGCGCCTGGCCGACACCCTGAGCCAGGGCCTGCCGGTGCGCCTGGCCGAGCT
The DNA here is from genome assembly GCF_002796985.1 of Pseudomonas sp. Taxonomy (GTDB): domain Bacteria; phylum Pseudomonadota; class Gammaproteobacteria; order Pseudomonadales; family Pseudomonadaceae; genus Pseudomonas. Next base: position 184,639 of record NZ_PEKX01000009.1, read on the forward strand.
GGATGACCTGGGTGTGGGAGTTAAGGTGGATGCCCAGGGCTATGAAAACCTGCTGGGCAACCTGGCGGATGAGTTCGCGGGGTGTCTGGAGAAGCTCTGAGTCGAGCTCGAGCTGCTGCCGGAGTTTCCCGATCGCAGGGCGAATAACGCCTCGGGCGTTATCCGCCGATGGGCTGCGGATGGCGGATAAAGCGTTCCGCCTTATGCGCCCTACGTTGCTGCTTTTCGTAGGAGCGAGCTTGCTCGCGAATCAGGGCGACCTGATGCTCCGCTGCAAGGCGGGTTCGCGAGCAAGCTCGCTCCTACAAGGTTCGATGCTTGCGTGATGCATCGAGCGCTCAGGGTAATCGCTTCTGCCGCGCCCGATCGCCGCACCCTCCCTGCCTGAAATTTCCCGCACTTTCCTCCCCTGATTCCCCGCCAATCGTCGGCTTTTCGCCTCTTTGACGGCGTTCGCCGTTCAATTGTCTATGGTGTCTAGTCGGGGTTGCCTGGCACAAGATATTGATGGCGATCAGGAATCTATGTCTATATATGGGGTCTACTCGCGCTCCTTTTGCGCTCGCCCCCAACCGACAGGAGGTTATTTCTCGGATGGCCAAGACCGATGCGCGCCCTCGCGGCGCCGACCAAGGAGTTCTCGCCCTGCAGCCTGCCTCGCAGGACATCTGGGACAGCAAGTACCGCTTGAAGCACAAGAGCGGCAAACCCATCGATGGCAGCGTCGACGAGACCTGGCAGCGCGTGGCCCGCGCCCTGGCCGATGTCGAGGCCGACAAGGCGCTGCGCGAGCATTGGTACGAGCGCTTCCTCTGGGCCCTGCGCAATGGCGCCATCCCGGCCGGGCGGATCATCTCCAACGCCGGTGCCCAGGGGCACAAACCGGCCACCTCGACCATCAACTGCACCGTGTCGGGGATCATCCGTGACTCCATGGACGACATCCTGGAGAAGGTCCACGAGGCCGGGCTGACGCTCAAGGCCGGCTGCGGTATCGGTTACGAATTCAGCACCCTGCGCCCGCGCGGCGCCTACGTCTCCGGCGCCGGCGCGCACACGAGCGGGCCGCTGTCGTTCATGGATATCTACGACAAGATGTGCTTCACCGTCAGCTCCGCCGGGGGGCGGCGCGGCGCGCAGATGGGCACCTTCGACGTCAGCCATCCGGACGTGCGCGAGTTCATCCGCGCCAAGCGCGAAGACGGCCGCCTGCGCCAGTTCAACCTCAGCCTGCTGATCACCGACGGCTTCATGAATGCGGTGGAGGACGACGAAGACTGGCCGCTGGTGTTCCCGATCCACCAGAAGGAGCGCGACGAGGTCGACCTGAAGAATGCTGAGGAAGTGGTCTGGCGCGACTGGCCGCTGCACGACGAGTACCTGATGGGCGACGATGGCCGCGTGGCCTGCAAGGTCTATGGGCGGGTCAAGGCGCGGCACCTGTGGGACATGATCATGGTCTCCACCTACGACTACGCCGAACCGGGCTTCATCCTGATCGACCGGGTCAACGAGATGAACAACAACTGGTGGTGCGAGGCCATTCGCGCCACCAACCCCTGCGGCGAGCAGCCGCTGCCGCCCTATGGCTCCTGCCTGCTGGGCTCGGTGAACCTGACCACCTTCGTGATCGATGCATTCGGCGGCAACGCGCGCTTCGACTGGGAGCGCTACCGCGAAGTGGTCCGCGTGTTCACCCGCATGCTCGACAACGTCGTGGAGATCAACGGCTTGCCGCTGGAACAGCAGCGTGCGGAAATTCTCGGCAAGCGCCGCCATGGCATGGGTTTCCTCGGCCTGGGCTCGGCGCTGACCCTGCTCAAGCTGCGCTACGGCAGCCCGGAAGCGTGCGTGTTCACTGAGGAAGTGGCGCGCGAGATGGCTCTGGTCGGTTGGGAAGTAGCGCTGGAACTGTCCCGCGAGAAAGGCCCGGCGCCGGCGCTGGTGAAGGAATACGAAGTCACCGCGCAGATGCTGCGCAAGCGCCCGGAAATGAAGGCCGATGGCCTCAAGGTTGGTGACAAGGTGGCGGGCCGCGTGCTCCACGCCAAGTACTCGCGCTATATGCAGCGCGTTGCCGAGCACGCACCGCAGCTGATCGAGGAGCTCGCCAAGCACGGCGCGCGCTTCACCCACCACAGCTCCATCGCGCCCACCGGCACCATCAGCCTGAGCCTGGCGAACAATGCCTCCAACGGCATCGAGCCGAGCTTCGCTCACCACTACTCGCGCAACGTCATTCGTCCGAGTCGCAAGACCAAGGAGAAGATTTCGGTCTTCAGCTACGAGCTGCTGGCCTACCGCGACCAGGTGGACAACCACGCCGTGCCCGGCGCCGAGGAAGAGAAGCACCGCCTGCCGGACTACTTCATCACCGCCGACGACATCACCCCGCAGCAGCATGTGGACATCCAGGCCGCCGCGCAGAAGTGGATCGACTCGTCGATCTCCAAGACCGCCAACGTCCCCACCGACTACCCGTTCGAGGACTTCAAGGACATCTACCGCTACGCCTGGCGTCAGGGGCTGAAGGGCTGCACCACCTTCCGCTTCAATCCGGCGGCCTTCCAGGGCGTACTGGTGAAGGAGTCGGACCTGGAGAAGACGCTGTACCGCTTCGAGCTGGAAGACGGTAGCGTGGTGGAGCTCAAGGGCAACGAGGAAGTGGAGTACGACGGCGAGATCCATAGCGCCGCCAACCTCTTCGACGCCCTGAAAGAAGGCTATTACGGCAAGTACTGATGCCCCTGGAGAATGCTATGAGCGTCAAGATCAATCAGAAGATCAAAGGTTTCCAGGTGGTGGACGTGGCCGAGGAGAAGGCCCGCAGCGAAGCCGCTGCAGAAGCTGCCGTGGTGAAGATGGATGAAACCCTGCAGCGGCCGGAGCTGCTGGTCGGCGCGACCTACAAGATCAAGTCGCCGCTGTTCGAGCACGCGCTGTACGTGACCATCAACGACGTGGTGCTCAACCCGGACACCCCGTACGAGCAGCGCCGGCCCTTCGAGATCTTCATCAATTCGAAGAACATGGACCACTTCCAGTGGATCGTTGCACTCACCCGAATCATGTCCGCGGTGTTCCGCAAGGGCGGCGACTGCACCTTCATGGTGGAAGAGATGAAGGCGGTGTTCGACCCGCGCGGCGGCTACCTCAAGCGCGGCGGCATCTATATGCCGTCGATCGTCGCCGAGATCGGCGCTGTGATCGAGCGCCACCTGGTCGCCATCGGCCTGATGGAAGGCCCACAGCTGGACGAGGAACAGCGCCTGTACCTCGCCGAAAAGCGCGCCGCCTACGAGGCTGCCCAGGGCACCAACAAGGCCGAGCCTGGCGAAGGCTTCCCCGCCGGCGCGCAGCTGTGCGGCAAGTGCAACACCATGGCCGTGGTGCAGATGGATGGCTGCGCGACCTGCCTGAACTGCGGACATTCGAAATGTGGGTGAGCCCGCTCAAAACGCATGCGTTTTGAAGGGCGAACGACTGGCCATGGATGGCCAGGCCGGGGTTGCGCTTGAGCAGAGGAGTAACGGCAGGGATGCCAGCACCGAACTAGATCCTCACTCCCAAACGCTTCACGCCGGATTGCTCTTCGTAGGAGCGAGCTTGCTCGCGAACAGACCCGCTGCGTGGCCCGTTCGCGAGCAAGCTCGTTCCTACAAGTCCTGCTTCGCGATCAAATCCGCGTTACAGCGCAAACGGCAAATGAATCCCCACCGTCTGCCGCTGCGCCAGGCGTCGTTCAAACTCTTCCGGGTCATGAATCAGCACGTCCTGCCCGGCAAACGCCTTGGCGGCGATCAACCGCGACAGCCAGAAGCGCACGCAAGCCACCCGCAGCATCTCCGGCCACAGCTCCGCTTCCAGCGCGGTGAACGGCCGCTTGGCCGCATAGGCCGCCAGCAGGGCGCGCGCGCGCGTGCCGTCGAGGGCGCCGTCGTCGCTGGAGCACCAGTCGTTCACGGTGATCGCCAGGTCGTAGAGCATCCAGCCCGAGCTGGCGTTGTAGAAGTCGATCACCCCCGCCAGGTGCGGGCCGTCGAACAGCACGTTGTCGCGGAACAGGTCGGCGTGCAGGTTGGCGCGCGGCAGCGCCGGTTGTTCGGCGAGCAGGCGGGCGATCTCCTCCAGCGCATCGCCCAGCAGGGTCGCGGCGTTGCCTGACAGGTGCGACTGCATTGCCTCGCCTTCGTGCAGCATCCAGCTCAGCCCGCGGTCGCTGGGGCGCTCGATGATCCGCTCGCGAGTGGCCAGGTGCAGGTGCGCCAGCAGGTTGCCGACCTCCTTGCAGTGATGGTTGTTCGGCGTGCGCTCGTGGCGGCCGGCCAGGCGCGGTTGCAGCAGCGCCGGCTTGCCTTCGAGCTGGCGCAGCGCCTCGCCATCCTTGGTGCGCAGGGCGTAAGGCACCGGCAGGTCGGCTTCGTGCAGCACGTCGAGCAGTTCGATGAAGAACGGCATCTCCTGCACCGGGCCGCGCTCCACCAGGGTCAGGACGAATTCGCCCTGCTCCAGGCTGACGAAGAAGTTGCTGTTCTCCGAGCCTTCCGCGATACCGCGGAAGTCCCGCAGGCGGCCAAGGCCGTAGGGGGCGAGGAAGTCTTCCAGGACCGGACGTTCCAGAGGCGTGAATACCGACATGCTCAATCCTCTGGAGCGTCGTGGGCGGGAGGGTTTACCAGCTGAAGATCTGCCACTGCGGAATCAGCTTGTCGGGCTGGTCCGAGCGGATGAAGTTGCCGTCGCTGCCGTCCTGGCGCACCAGGAAGTACGGCTTGCCATGCTTGGGGATGACCTTGATGGCGTAGAGGAACCCGTTCACGCGGTATTCCTGGACGGTCTTGTCGCCCTCCTGGCGGATGGTCACATCCGGCTCCGGCGTCGGGGCATCGTCCGCGGCCAGGACGGTGGTCGCGCCAAGACCCAGCAGAGCGGCGAGCAACAGGCGGTTCAACGTACGCATGATAACCTTGTCCCTTTGTCGAATTGGCTACGGACATTTTAGCCCGAGCCCTTCTGAAAAGGTTGATTCCCCTCATGAGCCAAGCACCCCTCGTCCTCGTGGACGGCTCGTCCTATCTGTATCGCGCCTTCCATGCCCTGCCGCCGCTGATGACCTCCAGCGGCTTGCCGACCGGTGCGGTGAAGGGCGTGCTGAACATGCTCAAGAGCTTGCGCAAGCAGTATCCGGACAGCCCTTTCGCGGTGGTCTTCGATGCCAAGGGCGGGACCTTCCGCGATGAGATGTTTGCCGAATACAAGGCCAATCGCCCCTCGATGCCGGACGACCTGCGAGTGCAGGTGGAGCCGCTGCACGCCACCGTGCGCGCCCTCGGCCTGCCACTGCTTTGCGTGGAAGGCGTGGAAGCCGATGACGTGATCGGCACCCTGGCCCGACAGAGCGCGGCCGGCGGCCGGGCGGTGGTGATCTCCACCGGCGACAAGGACATGGCACAGCTGGTCGACGGGCACATTACGCTGGTCAACACCATGACCGGTAGCACGCTCGACGTGGATGGCGTGAAGGAGAAATTCGGTGTCGGTCCTGAGCTCATCATCGATTATCTGGCGCTGATGGGTGACAAGGTCGACAACATCCCCGGCGTACCCGGTGTCGGCGAAAAGACCGCGCTTGGCCTGCTCACCGGCGTGGGTGGTGGCCTGGATGTGCTTTACGCCAGCCTGAACAAGGTGCCCGAACTGCCGATCCGCGGCGCCAAGGGCCTGCCGGCCAAGCTCGAAGAGCACAAGGACATGGCCTACCTGTCCTACAAGCTCGCCACCATCAAGTGCGATGTCGAACTGAACATCGAGATCGATGCCCTGCACCCCGGCGAACCGGACCGTGAGGCCCTGGCCGAGCTGTATCGCACCCTGGAGTTCAAGACCGGGCTGGATGATCTGCAACGCCAGGCGGCCAAGGCTGGAACCCCCCAGCTAGCGCTGGAAGAGGCCCCCGCTGCCACAGCGGAGAAGCTCTACGAGACCGTCCTGGAGCAACCTCAGTTCGACGCCTGGCTAAAGAAGCTGGAAGCTGCCGAGCTGATCGCCTTCGACACCGAGACCACCAGCCTCGACCCACAGCAGGCGCAGGTGGTGGGTGTGTCCTTCGCGGTCAAGGAAGGCGAAGCCGCCTACGTACCGCTGGCCCACAGTTATATGGGCGTGCCGGCGCAGTTGGACCGCGACGCCGTGCTCAAGGCTCTCAAGCCGCTGCTGGAAGACCCGAAGAAACGCAAGATCGGTCAGCACGCCAAGTACGACATGAACGTCCTGGCCAACGCCTCGACGCCCATCGCCGTGCAGGGCATCGCCTTCGACACCATGCTCGAATCCTACGTGCTGGACTCCACCGCGACCCGTCATGACATGGACAGCCTGGCGCTGAAGTACCTCGGCCACAGCACCATCCGTTATGAAGACATCGCCGGCAAGGGCGCCAAGCAGCTGACCTTCGACCAGATCGCCCTGGAGCAGGCCGGCCCCTACGCCGCCGAAGATGCCGACGTGACCCTGCGCCTGCACCAGACCCTGTGGCAGAAGCTGGAAGCCATCCCGTCGCTGGCGAAAGTCCTGACCGAAATCGAGATGCCGCTGGTGCCGGTGCTGGCGCGCATCGAGCGCAACGGCGCGCTGGTCGACGCCAACCTGCTGGGCAAGCAGAGTGTCGAGCTGGGCGAGAAGATGGTCGGCCTGGAGCGCCAGGCGTACGACCTGGCAGGCCAGGAGTTCAACCTTGGCTCGCCCAAGCAGCTGGGCGCCATCCTCTATGAAAAGCTCGGCCTGCCGATTCTCTCCAAGACCGCCACCGGCCAGCCATCCACCGCCGAGAATGTCCTCGCCGAGCTGGCCGAGCAGGATTACGAGCTGCCCAAGGTGATCATGCAGTACCGCTCCATGAGCAAGCTCAAGAGCACCTACACCGACAAGCTGCCGGAGCAGATCAATCCACGCACCGGGCGGATCCACACCAGCTACCACCAGGCGGTGGCGGCGACCGGCCGGCTGTCTTCCAGCGACCCGAACCTGCAGAACATCCCGATCCGCACCGCCGAGGGTCGGCGCATCCGCCAGGCCTTCGTCGCGGCCAAGGGCTACAAGCTGCTGGCGGCGGACTACTCGCAGATCGAACTGCGCATCATGGCCCACCTGGCCAAGGACGAAGGCCTGCTGGATGCTTTCCGTCACGACCGCGACGTACACCGCGCCACTGCCGCCGAAGTCTTCGGCGTGCCGCTGGATGAAGTCACCTCCGACCAGCGCCGCAGCGCCAAGGCGATCAACTTCGGCCTGATCTACGGCATGAGCGCCTTCGGCCTGGCCAAGCAGATCGGCGTCGAGCGCAAGGAAGCCCAGGCCTACATCGACCGTTACTTCGCCCGCTACCCCGGCGTGCTGGCCTATATGGAGCGCACTCGCGCCCAGGCCGCCGAGCAGGGCTTCGTCGAGACGCTGTTCGGCCGGCGCCTGTACCTGCCGGAAATCGCCTCTAAGAACGGCGCCATGCGCAAGGCTGCCGAGCGCACCGCGATCAACGCACCGATGCAGGGCACGGCCGCGGACATCATGAAGCGCGCGATGGTGGCTGTGGATAACTGGCTGCAGGAGAGCGGCATCGATGCCCGCGTCATCCTCCAGGTACACGACGAACTGGTGCTGGAAGTGCGCGAAGACCTGGTCGATCAGGTCCGTGATGGCATTCGCCCGCTGATGAGCGGCGCGGCGGAACTGGACGTACCGCTGGTCGTCGAAGCCGGTGTGGGGGCGAACTGGGACGAGGCTCACTGACGACTGGACGAACGGTCACAAGGCCCGCCAGTCGGGCCTTCTGGTGCGATTGTTCAGGCGCTTTCGGACCCGCCTGAAAAAAACTTTCATGACCCGCTGAACTTTCCCGCGAAGAGCCGAGTCAGAACTCGTGAATGGCTGGTGAAGCCCTTCGATGCTCCTTTGCAGTGTTTAGTGTTGGCAGATTACTGGACCCCGCCCTAGCGGTCCGGACTTAAACCCCGAACTTCCCCCTCCCCATACGAAGCTCGGGGTTTTTTTTGCCTGCGATTTGGCCTCAGGCCTCCTCGCCGGCCTCCTCTTCTTCCTCATCCAGCAGACCCAGCCAGGCAGCCAGGACCAGCTGTGCCTCTTCCACGCCCTGGCGCTTGGGGGCGGAGAACAGCTGCAGGGTGGCGACATCGCCCCAGCCATCGAGGATTTCCTTGCGGGTCTTGAGCAGCGCGTTCTTCGCCGCGCCGTAGGCCAGCTTGTCGGCCTTGGTCAGCAGCACGTGGATCGGCAACTGGCTGGCCTGGGCCCAGTCGAGCATCAGGCGGTCGAAATCGGTCAGCGGATGGCGGATATCCATCATCAGCATCACGCCGGCTAGCGCATTGCGGCTGGAGAGATAAGCTTCCAGGTGCTGCTGCCAGTGCAGCTTCAGCGGAATCGGCACCTTGGCGTAGCCATAACCGGGGAGGTCGACCAGGCGGCGCTCGTCATCCAGGCGGAAGAAGTTCAGCAACTGGGTGCGGCCGGGGGTCTTGGAAGTTCGCGCCAGGCTGGCGTGAGTCAGCGCGTTCAGCGCGCTGGACTTGCCCGCGTTGGAGCGGCCGGCGAAGGCGACTTCCAGGCCGGAATCTTCCGGGCACTGGTTCACCTTGGCGGCGGAAATGAGGAAGGTGGCCTGCTGGCAGAGGCCGAGAATCGGGTTTTTCGTAGCGTTCTTCGAGGACATGGGTAACTTCGCAGCGGGTGCGACGCGGTGTCGCGGGGGGCGGTTTCGTTTCCGTTTAGGCATTGGAAGTATATAATGCCGCGGATTTTGTGTGCGCTTTATCCCCCAGGGTCGAGCCACACGGGAACGTTGAAGTCCGCGCAAACAAGAACGTGGATGTTCCCTGCGATGAGGACAATCATGAAGAAATTGCTGTTCGCAGCCATCGTTGCCGCGCTGGCATCCAGCGCCTTGGCGGCCCAGGATCCGGAAGCCGTGTTCAACAGAGCCTGTGGCGCCTGCCACAATGGTCAGTTGCCGATGGCGCCGAAGAAGGGCGACGCCGCCGCCTGGAAGCCACGCCTGGACAAGGGCATGGACACGCTGGTGCAACACGTGACCAACGGTTTCAACGCGATGCCGCCTCGCGGCCTGTGCACCGACTGCAGCGCCGAGGATTACCAGACAATTATCCAGTGGATGTCGAAGTAACTTCTCAGGCCTTACTCTTTCACCCTTAGCCGTTATTGGATTAGCTGATGAACAAATTGATCGTGAGTCTGCTGTTGACCCTGGGTCTTGTCGGTGTGGCGAACGCCGCTGGCGATGCCAAGGCCGGTCAGGCGAAAGCTGCTGTCTGTGGTGCCTGCCACGGTGCCGATGGCAACAGCATGGCGCCCAACTTCCCGAAACTGGCCGGGCAGGGTGAGCGTTACCTGCTCAAGCAGATGCACGACATCAAGGATGGCAAGCGCACCGTTCTGGAAATGACCGGCCTGCTGACCAACCTCAGCGACGAAGACCTGGCCGACATCGCCGCCTACTTCTCCAGCCAGAACCCGAGCGTCGGCGCCGCCGATCCCAAGTTGGTCGCCCAGGGCGAAGCCCTGTTCCGCGGCGGCAAGCTCGCCGAAGGCATGCCGGCCTGCACCGGTTGCCACAACCCCGCAGGCCAGGGCAACGCTGAAGCCGGTTTCCCGCACCTGGGTGGCCAGCACGCGGCCTACACCGCCAAGCAGCTGACCGCCTTCCGCGAAGGCGAGCGCACCAACGACGGCGACGCCATGATCATGCGCAGCATCGCCGCCAAGCTGTCCAACAAGGACATCGCTGCGGTCTCCAGCTACATCGAAGGTCTGCACTAAGCACACCTGCGCTGGCGGAAACGCCAGGTCAAAAAAAGGGTGGCTTCGGCCACCCTTTTTTGCATCCGCCGCCACTACAATGCTGGAACCGCGTCTAGCCCCTCCGGTCAAACCGCTTTATCCCGCCACGCCCGAGCGCGGCGGTTCCGCTCAGCCAAGGAGTGAACCATGCGTAACCTGATTTTCACCGCCGCGCTTGCCTTCGCCGGCCTGTTCGCCCTCAACGCGAATGCCGCCGAGTTCGAAACTGGCAAGAACTACACCGAGCTGAACCAGGCCGTCCCAGTCTCCCAGCCCGGCAAGATCGAGGTGGTGGAGCTGTTCTGGTACGGTTGCCCGCACTGCTATGCCTTTGAACCGACCATCAACCCGTGGGTCGAGAAACTCCCCGCCGACGTGCACTTCGTGCGTATCCCGGCCATGTTCGGCGGCGCGTGGAACATCCACGGCCAGCTGTTCCTGACCCTGGAATCCATGGGCGTGGAGAACAAGGTGCACCACGCGATCTTCGAGAAGCTGCACAACAGCCCGAAGGCGCTGACCACCCCGGAAGAAATGGCTGACTTCGTCGCCGAGCAGGGTGTCGACAAGGGCAAGTTCCTCAGCACCTACAACTCCTTCGCCATCAAGGGCCAGGTCGAGAAGGCCAAGAAGCTGGCGATGGCCTACCAGATCAGCGGCGTACCGACCCTGGTCGTCAACGGCAAGTACCGCTTCGACATCGGTTCGGCCGGCGGCCCGGACGAGGCGCTGCAGCTGGCTGACCAGCTGATCGCCAAGGAGCGCGCCTCCGCCAAGGCCGCTCAGTAAGGACCGACGACGATGCTGCGCCGGCGGACTCGTGATCGCGTCGCGGGGGCCTGCGTCCCACGGGTGAATGCTGCCCAGGGGACATCCGCCTGCCTGCCCGACGACGGCCGGCTCCGCCTGCTCAGCTTCAACATCCAGGTCGGCATCAGTACCGAAAGGTACCGCCACTACCTGACCCGCGGCTGGCAGCATCTGCTGCCGGCCGCCGGGCGCGCTACCAACCTGCAGCGCATCGGCGAGCTGCTCCACGATTACGACGTGGTCGCCCTGCAGGAGGCCGACGGCGGCAGTATCCGTTCCGGCAACATCAACCAGGTCGAACACCTGGCTCAGCTTGGTGCCTTCCCCTACTGGTACCAGCAGCTCAACCGCAATCTCGGGCGCCTTGCCCAGCACAGCAACGGCCTGCTCAGCCGCCTGCAGCCCACCGCCCTGGAGGACCACCCGCTGCCCGGCCCGCCCGGACGCGGTGCGATCCTCATGCGCTTCGGTGAAGGCAAGGATGCGCTGGCCGTGGTGATGATGCACCTGGCTCTTGGCGCGCGGACCCGTACCCGCCAGCTCGCCTACATTCGCGAGCTGTTGCAGGACTATCGCCACCATGTGCTGATGGGCGACATGAACACCCATGCCACCGACCTGCTGGAAAGCTCGCCGCTGCGCGACCTCCAGCTCATCGCCCCGCAGGTCGAGGCCACCTTCCCCAGCTGGCGCCCGCAGCGCTGCCTGGACCACATCCTGCTCAGTTCCGAGCTGGCGCTGGAACGCGTCAGTGTCCTCCCGCACCCGATTTCCGACCACCTGCCCGTGGCCGTGGAAATCCGCCTGCCGGATGCCCTGCGTTCGTCCTCGTCGCTCGCCTTGCGCGGCGAGGCCCCTGAATGAGTCGCGACGACGACCAACGCTGGAAACAGAAGTACCTGGACAATCTCGAGCAGCAGGAAAAGCTCGAGCGCCGCTGGGATGCCCGCCTCGACCTGCTGCGTCGCGGCCTGGTGCGCAGCAGCCTGGCCGCCGAAGGCAGCGACAAGGCGGTAGACGCCTGCATGAAGGAGCTGCGCGAGGTGCTGCGCCGCGACGAGATGGACGCCGGCCTGTCGCGGCTGATTCCGCAGCTGGAGAAGGCTGTGCTCGACTCCGAGCAGCGCCGCCAGCAGCGCATCGAGCAGAACATCGCCGCCCTCAGCCAGTTGTCCCAGCAATTGCTGTCGGTGGAGATGCCGGGTGACGTGCGCAAGCCGCTCAAGCGCCTGGCCAAGGACATTCCCAGCCGCGCCAGCAGTTCCCGCGAGCTGCCGGTGCTGCTCAGCGAACTGAGCCGCCTGCAGCGCCAGGTGCTGGAACACTTCGGTGACGGTTCGGCGGAGCAGCGCCCCGGTTTCCTGCAACGGCTGTTTGGCGGCCGCGACAGCGATTCGGCGGAAATACCGGAGTCGGCGCCTGCCACACCTGTCGTCGCACCAGAGCACGTACCCATCGCTGAAGCCGCGGTGGATACGCCGCCGCTCACCAACCCCCAGCCCGCAGCACCGCCCCTTGTTCCTGTCGAGGCGGCTGTCGCGGAAGCCGTCGCCGAGCCGGTCATTGCCCAGGCCGAAGCAATCACCCAGACGCCTGTAGCGGAACCTGTCGGCCGCGACGAGGCTGCGCTGCTCGACAGCCTGCCGGTGCCGCCGGGCCTGTTCGGTACGCCGGAAGAGGCGCGCCAGGCCAGCGACCCCTACGCCCTGCCGCCACGCCCGGAGCCTGGCTACAGCGCCGTGGCGCCGCACATCGAGGCCAGCCTGCTGCACCTGCTGGACGAGATGCATCTGCCACTCGCGCAGCAGCCCCAGGCCGAGGCGCTACGCTCGCGCATTCACGGCAGCCTCAACTGGTACGAGCTGGTGCCAGTGCTGGACGACCTGGGGGTGCTGGTGCTGTCGCTCAACGACAGCGGCCAGCGAGAGTTCGAAGGCTACCTGCATCAGCTCAATGATCGTCTGGCCGCTTTCCTCGATGGACTGCAAGCCGTGCAGGAGAACCACAGCGGCTCCAGTTCCAGTGCCCGCGACCTGGACGACACTCTGCGCGAACAGGTCAGCGGCCTGAAGGAAAGCGTGCTGGAGGCCACCGACCTGGAAGGCCTCAAGCGCAACGTGGAATCCCGCTTGCAAGGTCTGGTGGGCACCATGGACCGCTTCCGCGAGGAGCGCGAGGTCCGTGAGCGCGAAGTGGGCGAACGCATCCAGTCGCTGGTAACGCGCGTTTCCAGCATGGAAGAGGAGGCCCGGACCTTCCAGGCCAACATCGAGGACCAGCGCCAGAAAGCAATGACCGACGCCCTGACCGGCCTGCCCAACCGCGCCGCCCTGAGCGAACGCCTGGATCTGGAAGTCTCGCGCTGGCAGCGCTACGGCGGCGACCTGCTGTTGGCGGTGCTGGATGTCGACCACTTCAAGCGCATCAACGACGACTTCGGCCACCTGGCCGGAGACAAGGTGCTGAAGATCATCGCCAACGAACTGGCCAAGCGCGTGCGCAAGACCGACTTCATCGCCCGCTACGGTGGCGAGGAGTTCGTCGTGCTGCTGCCGGCCACGCCACTGGAGGGCGGGCAGCAGTTGCTCGATGTATTGCGTGGCGCCATCGAGGCTTGCCCGTTCCACTTCAAGGGTGAGCGCCTGAGCATCACTTGCTCGGCGGGCCTCACGGCCTTCCGCGAAGGCGAGCGCGCCGACAGCGTTTTCGAGCGTGCCGACCAGGCGCTGTACCGTGCCAAGCGCGGTGGGCGTAACCGCCTCGAAGTCGACTGAAGCGACGGCTCTTGTAGGAGCGAGCTTGCTCGCGAACCCCGCCGTTGCCGGTGATCATCGCGGACGGAGTCCGCTCCTACGGGGCATGCAGCTCTTGTGGGGCGGATGGAGCCGATTCGCGAGCAAGCTCGCTCCTACAGGAAAACCTTCCGTTTGCGCCAGAAAATCTTGACGAACGAAAGTTATTAGGTTTTGATTCGCGCAATTATCTTTCGAATCGAAACTTTGTCGTTCATGTCGAAACGCAATACACCGCAACGTCGCCACGACATCCTGGCGCTGCTCGTCGAACAGGGCGAAGTCAGCGTGGATGATCTCGCGCGCCGCTTCGCCACCTCCGAGGTGACCATCCGCAAGGACCTGGCCGCCCTCGAAGGCAATGGCCTGCTGCTGCGCCGCTACGGTGGCGCGGTGCCGATGCCCCATGAGCTGATCGCCGAGCCGAGCCAGCCCCTGTCGCGCTACAAGCAGGCTATCGGCCGGGCTGCGGCGGGATGCATTCGCGAGCATGCACGGATCATCATCGACAGCGGCAGCACCACCGCCGCACTGATCCCGGAGCTGGGGCGCAAGCCCGGCCTGGTGGTGATGACCAACTCCCTGAGCGTGGCCAATGCCCTGCGCGAGCTGGAGCGCGAGCCGGTGCTGTTGATGACCGGTGGCACCTGGGACCCGCACTCCGAGTCGTTCCAGGGGCAGGTGGCCGAACAGGTGCTGCGCTCCTACGATTTCGATCAGCTGTTCATCGGCGCCACCGGGCTGGACCTCGAGCGCGGCACGACGACTTTCAACGAGCTGCTGGGCCTGAGCCGAGTGATGGCCGAGGTCGCCCGTGAGGTGATCGTCATGGCCGAGTCCGACAAGCTGGGCAGGCGCATTCCCAACCTGGAACTGCCGTGGAGCAGCGTCCAGACCCTGATTACCGACGAACGCCTGAGCGATGAAGCGTTCGAACTGATCCAGGCGCGCGGCGTGAAAGTGATCCGCGCGCGCTGTGAAGACTGACAGGAGAACCAAGCCATGTGTGGAATCGTAGGCGCCATCGCCGAGCGCAATATCACCCCGATCCTCGTCGAAGGCCTCAAGCGCCTGGAATACCGCGGCTACGACAGCGCCGGTGTAGCGGTGATCCAGGCTGACGGTGCGCTGGACCGCCGCCGCCGCGCCGGCAAGGTCTCCAGCCTCGAGCAGGCCATCGCCGAGAAACCGCTGCTTGGCCGCCTGGGCATCGCCCACACTCGCTGGGCTACCCACGGTGCGCCCACCGAGGCTAATGCTCACCCGCATTTCTCCCATGGTGAAGTGGCGGTGGTGCACAACGGCATCATCGAGAACTTCGAGCCCCTGCGCGAAATGCTCAAGGCGCGTGGCTACGAGTTCACCTCGCAGACCGACACCGAGGTCATCGCCCACCTGCTGCACCTGCGCCTGACCGAGCTGGGCGACCTCACCGTTGCGCTCAAGGCTGCCGTGAAGGAGTTGCATGGCGCCTATGGCCTGGCGGTGATCAGCAGCAAGCAGCCTGACCGTATCCTCGCCGCCCGCAGTGGTAGCCCGCTGGTGGTGGGCCTGGGCCACGGCGAGAACTTCCTCGCCTCCGACCAGCTGGCGCTGCGTCAGGTCACCGACCGCTTCATCTACCTGGAAGAGGGCGACATCGCCGAAATCCGCCGCGACGGCCTGCAACTGTGGGACGTTAACGGCAACCCGGTGCGGCGCGAGGAAGTGCGCTACCACGAGGGCGCCGAGGCGGCCGACAAGGGCGGTTACCGCCACTTCATGCTCAAGGAGATCCACGAGCAGCCGGCCGTGGTGCAGCGCACCCTGGAAGGTCGCCTGGGCGCCCAGCAGGTGCTGGTGGACAACTTCGGCCCGCAGGCCCGCGAGCTGCTGGCCAAGGTGCGCACCGTGCAGATCGTTGCCTGCGGCACCAGCTACCACGCCGGCATGGTCGCCCGTTACTGGCTGGAGAGCCTGACCGGCATCCCCTGCCAGGTCGAAGTCGCCAGCGAGTTCCGCTACCGCAAGGTCGCGGTGCACCCGGATTCCCTGTTCGTCACCATTTCCCAGTCCGGCGAGACCGCCGACACCCTGGCTGCGCTGCGCTACGCCAAGGAGCTGGGCTTCCTGTCCAGCCTGGCGATCTGCAACGTCGCCACCAGCTCGCTGGTACGCGAGTCGGACATGACCCTGCTGACCAACGCTGGCCCGGAAATCGGCGTGGCTTCCACCAAGGCCTTCACCACCCAACTGGTTGCGCTGCTGCTGCTGACACTCGGCATTGGTCAGGTGCAGAACCGCCTGAACGACGGCGTCGAGGCGGAGCTGGTAAGCGAGCTGCGCCGCTTGCCGACACACCTGGAAGAAGCCCTGGCAATGGACAAGGTGGTGGAGAAGGTCAGCGAGCTGTTCGCCGAGAAGCACCACACCCTGTTCCTCGGCCGCGGTGCGCAGTACCCGGTGGCGATGGAAGGCGCGCTGAAACTCAAGGAAATCTCCTATATCCACGCCGAGGCCTACCCGGCCGGCGAGCTCAAGCACGGCCCGCTGGCCCTGGTCGACGCCGACATGCCGGTGGTCACCGTGGCGCCGAACAACGAACTGCTGGAGAAGCTCAAGTCCAACCTGCAGGAAGTCCGCGCCCGTGGCGGAGAGCTGGTGGTATTTGCCGAAGGCGGTACCGGCATTGCCAATGGCGAGGGCACCCATGTGGTGGGCATGCCGGCAATCCACGATTGCCTGGCGCCGATCCTCTATACCGTGCCGCTGCAGTTGCTGTCGTACTACGTCGCCGTGCTCAAGGGCACCGACGTCGACCAACCGCGTAACCTGGCCAAGTCGGTGACGGTGGAGTAAGCCCGTCACGATCGAGCAGGCGCGACGACAGAGAGGTCCCTTCGGGGGCCTTTTTTCGTTTCAGGGCGCTGGAATTTCGGGGGAGATGGCGGGGGGAAGATCAACATTCCCCCGGTGCCTGCACGTCCGGGGGTGTGGACGGGGCACCGAGGCCAGGCGGCTTGAGCCGCTACACAAGGGGAATGGAAATCGACCTTGTCTTGTGGACAAGGTCGGACTCCTGCCCTGCGAGGGGTACCTGACAAGTCTCCCGCAGGGCCGGGAGCGGGCCAACGATAGAAGCTGGCTACTGGCCGGTCAATCGGAAACGACAAACGCGCGTTCACAACCGTCCGATATTCGAACCGAAAGAGCCGTTCCATCCCACGGATTTCGTTAGCCGGCTATCGGAGGTGTCTATACTGTTTCCGAATGTGTCTGCGAAAAACTGCGCTCTGCAGTCAGACGCGGACACGGGACGGCAGAGGGATTTCCGTCCATCGAGACGGGATGTAGCTGTACCGCCAAGAGAGTTCACGACAAGAGAATCCCCATGAACGCACCTGCCGCACCGCAGTATTCCGCCCACGAGCGCCGTTCGCGCATCCTTGCCATCGTCGGCGCTTCGTCGGGCAACCTGGTGGAGTGGTTCGACTTCTACGTCTACGCCTTCACTGCCTTGTATTTCGCCCACGCCTTCTTCCCTTCGGACGACCCGACGGTGCAGTTGCTCAATACCGCCGGGGTGTTCGCCGCTGGCTTCCTGATGCGCCCCATCGGCGGCTGGCTGTTCGGCCGTATCGCCGACAAGAAGGGCCGCAAGACCGCGATGATGATCTCGGTGCTGATGATGTGTGGCGGCTCGCTGGCCATCGCGGTGATGCCCACCTACGCGAGTATCGGCGTCGCGGCACCCGGGTTGCTGTTGCTCGCGAGGCTGTTCCAGGGGTTGTCAGTGGGCGGCGAGTACGGCACCAGCGCGACTTACATGAGCGAAGTGGCGCTCAAGGGCCAGCGCGGCTTCTTCGCTTCCTTCCAGTACGTCACCCTGATCGGCGGCCAACTGCTGGCCGTGCTGGTGGTGGTGATCCTGCAGCAACTGCTGACTACCGAGGAGCTGCGCGAGTGGGGCTGGCGGATTCCCTTCGTGGTCGGCGCGATCACCGCGGTGATCGCCTTCTACCTGCGCCGTTCGCTGAGCGAGACGGCCAAGGAGTCCAACCTCAATCGCAAGGAATCGGGCACGCTCACCGAGCTGTTCACCCATCACAAACGCGCCTTCTTCACCGTGCTCGGCTTCACTGCCGGCGGCTCGTTGATCTTCTACACCTTCACTACTTACATGCAGAAATACCTGGTGAACACCGCGGGGATGGACCCGAAGGTGGCCAGTGGTGTCATGACCTTCGCGCTGTTCTGCTACATGTGCATGCAGCCGCTGTTCGGCGCGCTGTCCGACCGCATCGGCCGCAAGACTTCGATGCTCTGGTTCGGCGTCCTGGGGATGCTCTTCACCTGGCCGATCCTTTCGGCGTTGAAGGCCGTGAGTAGCCCCTACATGGCCTTCGTGCTGATCATCGCGGCCATGGCCATCGTCAGCCTGTACACCTCGATCAGCGGCCTGATCAAGGCGGAGATGTTCCCGCCGCAGATCCGCGCCCTGGGTGTCGGTCTGTCCTACGCGGTAGGCAACGCCATCTTCGGCGGCTCCGCCGAGTACGCCGCGCTGGGCCTGAAGAGCATCGGCATGGAGGAGGTGTTCTACCTCTACGTTTCGGTCATGTGCGGCGTGGCGCTGCTGGTCTGCCTGCTGCTGCCGGACTTGCGCAAGGTCAGCTACCTCAACGACGAGGACTGACCCCGCGCCTTCGTCAATCGTTGCCACGGCCGCGCAGTGCGTGGTCGGGCAGCGCCAGGGCGATCAGCAGGGCCAGGGCGCCGAAGCCTGCGTTGATCAGGAACAGGTGCCCGAATACCCCATCCAGCGTGAGCCGCTGCGCCTCGTGGCCGGCGCCGCTGAGGCTGGCCAGCAGCGCGCTGGCCGACAGCCCGTGACCCGCTTCCCCCGCCAGCGGCTGCAGCATCGCCAGCAGCAGCGCGGACATCAGTGCGATCCCCACCGCGCCGCCCAGTGAACGGAACAGCGTGATGTTGCTGGTCGCCACACCCAGGTGTTTCGTCTCCACGGCGCTCTGCGCCGCCACCAGGCTGGTGGGGAACTGTGTGCCGGCAGCGATCCCGGTGAGCAGCATGCAGATTCCCGAGAGGACGAACGCACTTGGCGGCGTCAGCGCCAGACCGGCAATCGCCAGCGGCATCAACAGGGCGCCACCGACGATCTGTGGCTTGTAGCGGCCGATGATCGCGGTGAGACGGCCGCAGCAGTACGCGCCGATCGGTACGCCCATGGCCAGCGGCAGCAGGTGCAGCGCCGCGCTGTCCGCGCCCGCGCCGGTCACCGACTGGAAGCGCAGCGGCACCAGCACCGACAGCGAGATGACCTGGAAGCTGGCGAAGAAGCTGATCAGCCAGCTCAGGGTGGCTGCGCGAATACCGAACAGGTGCATCGGCACCAGTGGCTCCGGTGCGCGGCGTTCCTGTGCGACGAACAGTGCGATCAGCACCAGCGCGGCGGTGAATAGCGCAAGCATCTGCGGATCGCTCCAGCGTGCGCCCTGTCCGACTTCGGTGATTGCCAGCAGCAGGCTGCCCAGACCGGCGATCATCAACAGGGTGCCGGTGTAGTCGATCACTGGCTTGCGCCCTGGCACCGGCAGACCACGTAGAGTACGGCGGGACACCGCGAGGGCGACCAGGCCCACCGGCAAGTTGATCAGGAATACCCAGCGCCACGACAGATACTCGGTGAGCAGCCCGCCGAGCACCGGGCCGGCGATGCTCGCCACCGCGTACATGCTGCTGAAATAGCCCTGGTAGCGGCCGCGCTCGCGCGGCGGAACGATGTCGCCGATGATCGCCTGGCTCACCGACATCATGCCGCCGGCACCGATGCCTTGCAGCACGCGGGCAAACACCAGTTGCTCCATGCTCTGGGCGGCGCCGCAGAGCAGCGAGGCGACGGTGAACAGGCCGATGGCGAAGAGCATCAGCACGCGGCGGCCGTAGAGGTCACCGAGCTTGCCGTAGATCGGCATGGAGATGGTCATCGCCACCATGTAGCCGGAGATGACCCAGGCGAGCAGGTCGAAATCGCCGAAGCCGGCGGAGATCGCCGGCAGGGACACGGCGACGATGGTCTGGTCGAGCGCGCCGAGGAAAATCGCCAGCATCAGCCCCACCAGCACGGTGCGGACCGCCGGACGCGGCTCGGAATAGGTATTCAAGAGGGTCCCCTTCACAGCAGCGGTCCTCCGGTCGGAATGCGCGCGGAGGGGGCCACAGTGTAGTGCAATGGAGCGACGATCTGTCACGCCGTCGTCATCGTTACCAGGCAGGAAAGGCTCTATCTCAGGGCGGACAACGATAGGTGGCATAGCGGCTGCTACGCTTGCATAGCGAACTATTCTTTCGAGCGTAGTCTTGGGTGCAAGGGACCTGTCGCGAGTTTCTGTGGAACGCTTTGCGCCGGGGAGCGCTCCACTGCAAAGAAGCCGGCAGGCCCACCGCTGCGGTCGGAGCCCGATAGTTTTCCGCGGGCCAGGCCATAGGCGAAGGCTATGGAGGAGCTGGTCTATAGTTTTTCAGCCCTGTGACCAGGAGGTTCGCATGAAAGCCAATCTGCCCTCTGAGTTGCTGTCCCTGCAGTTGCCGCTGCGTATCCGCATCGGTGAGGCCCAGGCGTTTGACCTCGGCCCCGACCCGCAGGTAACTCTTGTCATTCGCGATCCCACGCTGCTGACCGAGTTTACCCATCCCAGCCTCGATATCCTCGGTCGCGCCTACGTGGAGGGCCGCATGGACATCGAGGGGCCGATGCAGGAAGTGATCGCCACTGCCGACGCCCTGAGTGCGGCGCTGGGCGATGACGACGACGATGCCGACTACGTGCGCGAAAGCCACGACAAGGCCACCGACGCCGAAGCCATCCGTTACCACTACGACCTGTCCAACGAGTTCTACCAGCTCTGGCTCGACCCGGAGATGGTGTACTCCTGCGCCTACTACGAGACCGGTAACGAGAACCTGGCCACCGCCCAGTTGGCCAAGCTGCGCCACCTGTGCCGCAAGCTGCGCCTGAAGCCGGGCGAGAAGCTGCTCGACGTCGGCTGCGGCTGGGGTGGGCTGGCGCGCATGGCGGCTCGGGAGTTCGGTGCTGAAGTACACGGCATCACCCTCAGCGAAGAGCAGCTCAAGCTTGGCCGCGAGCGGGTCAAGGCCGAGGGACTTGAAGGCAAGGTCACGCTGGAGTTGCGGGATTACCGCGACCTGCCGCGCGACGGCCATTACGACAAGGTGGTCAGCGTTGGCATGTTCGAACACGTCGGCCACGCCAACCTCGGCCTCTACTTCCAGCACCTGTTCGACGCGGTGCGGCCGGGCGGGCTGGTGATGAATCACGGCATCACCTCGAGCAACACCGACGGGCGTCCGGTCGGGCGCGGCGCCGGTGATTTCATCGACCGCTACGTGTTCCCCCACGGCGAGCTGCCGCACCTGTCCCTGGCCGTCGCCCGGATGAGCGAAGCGGGGCTGGAGGTGGTCGATGTCGAAGGCCTGCGCCTGCACTACGCGCGCACCCTGGACTTCTGGAGCGCCAACCTCGAAGCCAAGCTGGCTGAAGCGGCCCAACTGGTGCCTGACCAGGCCCTGCGCATCTGGCGCCTGTACCTCGCCGGCTGCGCCTACGGCTTCAAGAAGGGCTGGATCAACCTGCATCAGATCCTCGCCAGCAAGCCGCACGCGGACGGTGGCCACGAAGTACCCTGGAGCCGGCGGGATATCTACGCCTGAGCCTTCTGGTTTATACCCATCGAGTCCTCCTTGGCGGGTCCGATGTGTTTCCGACGTGGACCAAAAGATTGCATCGAGGGGCCAGGGAAGCTAAACCCCCTTTCCCCACTGACTCTTTGGTAGATGAATCATGGTGAATTTCTTCCCGGACCTGTCCCTCGTCGAACTGTTGCCCACGCAGGCGCCCTGGTCGCTGCTGCTCAAGGCTGACCCCAGCCGCGAGCAGATCGAGAGCTACCTGCCCGACTCCCGACTGCTGGCGCTAAACGAGGCGGATTCCGTGCGCGGTGTGCTGACGCTGACTCCACGCGAGCCCGGTGTTGCCGAGATCACCAGCCTTGCGGTGGAGGACGAGTGGCAGGAGCGCGGCCTGGGCCGACGCCTGTTGCTGGCGGCGATCGAACAGGCACGCGAGGCTGGACTGCTGCGCCTGACCATCGCTACCGGCAATTCCAGCCTGGCCCAGCTTGGCCTGTACCAGCGGGTGGGGTTCCGCATCGTTGGCATCGAGGTAGATCACTTCGTGAGGCACTATCCCGAGCCGATCTACGAGAACGGCATCCAGTGCCGCGACCAGATCCGCCTGGCGCTGGACCTCGGCGCCTAGCCGCGCACCCAGCGGCTCACCGCGACCGCATCGTGGGCGTGCAGGCTTTCCGCATGCACCACGCGCACCTCGAAGCCTGCTACGTCGTCGCGTTGCAGTAATGCCCGGTGCAGCCGGCGCGCGGCGTCCTCGCAGAACATCAGGTTCTGCCCGTTGGCCAGGGCGAAGGCCTGCTCGTCGGCGCGTTTGACAGCGGTCTGCACGGCCGTGCCGAGGGCGTCTTCGGCCTGGTCGATCAGCGCGCTGAAGGGCAACGTCTGCGCCGCCGTATCGAATTGCACACTCAGGCGCGCCTCACTGCGCTGGCTGTGTGGCGTGGCGAGAATGCCCTGCGGGCTGCCGAGCCAGGCGCGGACCTCGCTGGCTTTCAGCGGGCGAGCGGCGAAGTCGCTATCGAAGCGCTCCTGGATCAATTGGCGCGCGAGAGCCGCCGAGCACGGGCAGGTCGAGGAGTAGGGCAGGCTCAGGCGCAGTTCCAGTTGCAGGACGTCGTCTTCCAGTTGTGCGTGAACCTCGCAGGGGTAACGCTTCCAGCCGCTCAGTGGGCTGACCAGCGCCGCTCGCCGCAGCATCAATTCAAAACGCAGCGCCAGGCTGGCGCGTCGGGAGAGTTGCGCGTGGCTGCGCAGGAACTGCCGCAGCACCTGATGCAGCAGCTCCGATGAAAGCTCTTCCTCCGTCAGCACTTCCAGCGCCAGGTACAGGCGCGACATGTGGATGCCGCGCGCCTCGGCTTCGTCGAGGCTGACGCCGGCGTCAGCGAAGGCGGCGATGCGCTCGCCAGCGATACGCAGCGGCACGGCGATGCCCTGCATGCCGACCCAGTCGAGCGAAATGGGCAGGCGGGTGGATTGGCAGGCGATATCGGGAAGTAGGGCGGTCATGGGAGGGTCACGGTCAAAGTTGTTATAACATAACGTAATTACTTCCCGACGATCCCGCAATGGGCTCGTCAGCGTTCTTGCTGCTTGCAACCGCTGACCCGGCCGCAGGTCAGCCGCGCGCTGTCGCCCGAAGAGCTGCTGAAACGGCTGATGTTGGTCCAGCCAATGCCACGGCTGGTGCCGACCCATACCTGGCCGTCGCTGGTTACTCCGCTGAAGAAAGTCAGGCTGCCGTAGCGCGTGCCGGTCTGCGCCCAGCGCCGCCCGCTGCTCGCCTCGAAGCCGCGCAGGTAGGTGTCGTGGCCATGGGTAGCGGCGCTGTAGAGATTCCCCGAATCGTCCATGCAGGCCAGCACGGAAGCCGACCAGGCGCAGCGTGCCGGCTCCTCGCCGGGAAATGGCAATGGCGTGGAGCCACTGGCGTGGGCAAAGGGAGCGATCAGGCAGAGCAGCAGGGCGCGGCGCAGCATCGGAGGTCTCGGCGGGCAGCTGGAGCGGAGCATCGGTATCCCACGTCGAAAGACGATTGTCGATTGCGAGCTCTCCAAGGCGAGCTCTCAATTGCAGAGAATGGATTGTTATAATATAACATAAAAGATCACTCTCTTGCGGAGACGACCATGACCGAACAGGAACTGCTCGCCCAGCCCGGCGAGGCCTACATGAGCGAGGCGCAACAGGGCTATTTCCGCGCACTGCTGTTGGACCAGCGCGATCAGTTGCAGGGGCGCATCGAAGAGGAAGTCCAGGCGCTGCAGGACGGCGAGCGGGCCAGCGACGAGGCCGATGTCGCCAGCCGCGAGGAGGCGCGCCAGTGGCAGCTGCGCCTGCTGGAGCGCGAGAAGAAGCTGCTCGACAAGATCGACCAGGCGCTGGAACGCCTGACCCGGGGCGGATACGGCTGGTGCGAGGAAACCGGCGAACCGATCGGCCTGCGCCGCCTGCTGCTGCGCCCCACCGCCTCGCTGTGCATCGAGGCCAAGGAGCGCCAGGAACGGCGCGAACTGCACGTCCGCGTCGCCTGACTTTCTGGAGCCCACCCGTGAACAGCCCCCTGAATACATCCACCAGAGCACCACTGCCTGTCACCGTCCTGTCCGGCTTCCTCGGCGCCGGCAAGAGCACACTGCTCAACCATGTGCTGAAGAACCGCGAGGACCTCAAGGTCGCGGTGATCGTCAACGACATGAGCGAAATCAACATCGACGGCCGCGAGGTGCAGCGCGATGTCAGCCTCAACCGTGGCCAGGAGCGGTTGGTGGAGATGAGCAACGGCTGCATCTGCTGCACCCTGCGCGAGGACTTGCTGGAAGAGGTCAGCCGCCTCGCCAGCGAGGGCCGCTTCGACTACCTGCTGATCGAATCCACCGGCATCTCCGAACCGTTGCCGGTGGCCGAGACCTTCACCTTCCGCGACGAGCAGGGCCGCAGCCTGTCGGACCTGGCGCGGCTGGACACGCTGGTCACGGTGGTCGACGGGCTGAATTTCCTCGCCGACTACCAGGGTGCGGACAGCCTCGCCGAACGCGGCGAAACCCTCGGCGAGGACGACGAGCGCTCGCTCAGCGACCTGCTGGTGGAACAGGTGGAGTTCGCCGACGTGATCCTGGTGAGCAAGATCGACCTGATCGGCAGTGCCGAGCGTGACGAATTGCTGGCCATCCTGCGCCGGCTCAACCCCGACGCGGACATCCAACCCATGGTCATGGGCCAGGTACCGCTGGCGCGCATCCTCGACACCGGCCGCTTCGATTTCCAGCGCGCCGAGCGCTCGCCGGGCTGGCTCAAGGAACTGCGCGGCGAGCACCTGCCGGAGACCGAGGCTTATGGCATCTCTTCGGATGTCTACCGGGCGCGCCGGCCGTTCCACCCGCAGCGCTTCCATGACTTCCTCGCCCAGCCCTGGAGCAATGGCCGGCTGCTGCGCTCCAAAGGCTTCTTCTGGCTCGCCAGTCGTTACCGCGAGGCGGGCAACTGGTCCCAGGCCGGCGGCCTGATGCGCCACGGCCTGGCCGGGCGCTGGTGGCGCTTCGTCCCGCGTGAACACTGGCCGCAGGACACCACCGAGTTGCAGGGCGTGCTGCGCCACTGGCACGAAGACAGCGGCGATTGCCGTCAGGAACTGGTGTTCATCGGCCAGAACCTGGACTTCCCGCAATTGTTCGCCGAGCTGGACCATTGCCTGCTGGATGATGAAGAGATGGCCGCCGGCACCACCGCGTGGAAACGCCTGCCCGATCCCTTCGAGCCTTGGGAGGCTGGCGCCTGACAGCATCCGAAATCACCCACAAGCACTCCGGACCACACCGCCGTGTAGGAGCGGACTCCGTCCGCGATAGTCATGCCTCCGCACGGAGGTTGATCCATGAGCAGACCCAGGGAGCCTTCCTGGCATGAGGGACACCAGGCCTTGCGCAAGGGCAGAGCCTCGATTCCCGGTGGGATCTACTTGCTGACCACGACGACCCTGCAGAGAAAACCGCTGTTCTCGGACTTCCCCATGGGCTGCACCGTCGCCCGTTGCTTCGATACCCGGCTTGCACTAGGGGAAAACCAGTTGCTGGCCTGGGTGCTGATGTCCGATCACGTGCATTGGTTGCTGCAGTTAGGCGTTGGCGAATCTCTGCACATCAGTGTGGGACGGTTGAAGGCAGTCAGCGCTCGTCACTTCAATGAGGTCCATGGGCGGCGAGGAGCGCTATGGGCTGCGGGATATCACGATCATGCTTTGCGCAATGAGGCGGAAGTTCTATCCACCGCGCGCTACATCGTTGCCAACCCGATACGAGCGGGATTGGTCAGGCGGGTTGGGGATTATCCCTTCTGGAACGCGAAGTGGCGGTGAGCAATCGCGGACGGAGTCCGCTCCTACGCGAGGGTCAGCCATGGAGTGCGGGCAAAAAAATAGGCCACCCGGGGTGAGTGGCCCAATTCACCAAGATCATGTTCGGCGTGGGGTGCCGAGAGGGTGTGAGGTACCCAGCGACAGTAAGCCCGAGCCGTGTGACAGGGCGATGACGGCTACTGGGGTTTGCGCCAGTGGCCGTTGCTCTGGTTCTCGCAGAATGGCTGGAGGATGCGTGCATCGCTGGCCACACCGTAGTAATGGATGTCCTGGCGGTAGGGCACGCCCTGGGTCTGGGCGTTCTCGCAAACACCGAAGGCGCCGCTGGGGCAGTTTTCGGCGTAGGTCACCTCAACCTTCTGGTCTTTCAGTTGTGGCTGGCAGAAGCCCTCGCGGAAGAGTTTTTCCGGGATGGTGCGGTTCTGCTGGCAGACCTTCACGTCGACGTCCTTGCCCTGGGTGTGCACCACGCAGGCCTCGCCATGGGCGAGCAGGGGCAGGCAGGCGAGGGTGAGGGGCAGCAACAGGCGCATGGTCGATCCGAGGGTGGCATGAGGAAGCCGCGACTCTAGCGCTTTTCCCGGCGAGCGTCAGGCGGCACCATGGGCGAATGTTGAAGCAGATCCCGACTCATCTCATCGCCGGCCCTCTCGGTGCAGGCAAGACCAGCCTGCTGCAATCGCTGCTGGCGCAACGCCCCGCAGGCGAGCGCTGGGCCGTGCTGGTCAACGAATTCGGCCAGGTCGGCCTGGACGCCGCGCTGCTGTCCCGCGACGAGGAAGGCATCGCGCTGGGCGAGGTTGCCGGTGGCTGCCTGTGCTGCGTGAACGGTGCGCCGTTCCAGGTCGGCCTCGCTCGCCTGTTGCGTAAGGCCAGGCCGCAGCGGCTGTTTATCGAGCCCTCCGGCCTCGGCCACCCTTCGCAGCTCCTGGCGCAACTGCGCGCCGCCCCATGGCAGGGCGTGCTGGCTGTGCAACCGCTGGTGATGGTGCTCGATGCCGCTGCGCTGGCCGCCGGGCAGCCGCTGCCCGAGGCGCAGCAACTGGCGCTGGGTGAGGCGGCGATGCTGTTGTTGAACAAATCCGAATCGCTGGATGACCTCGCACGGGTCGCCCTCGCGGCTCGCCTGCCTGAGGTGCCGCTGCGCTGGACGACTCAAGGCCGTTTGTCGTTGAGCGAGCTCCCGGCGACGACCGTTGAAGAGGCAGGCGCTGATTTGCCGCAGGGCGCTTCGGCCGGCGAACCGGCAATGTTGCTCCGCCGCGAATTGCCGTTGCGCCAGGTGCGGGTCGAAGACGGTCGACAGGCGGTCGGTTGGCGTTTCCATCGCGACTGGCGCTTTCGCACGGCCGAGCTGGACGCCTGGCTGGCCGGGCTTCCCGGCCTGTTGCGGGCCAAGGCCGTGTTACAGGGTGAGGGCGCTTGGCTGGCGTGCAACCGTACCGTTGGTCCGGCGCCCTGGACACCCAGCGCCTGGCGCAAGGACAGCCGGATAGAGCTGATCCTGGCGGCTGAACTCGATCCACAGGCCTTGCAGGACGGCCTTTTACGCTGCGCCATCGCACCGACCTGACAGAGGAGGTTGCCCTCGCGTAACTAGTGAATGATAATAATTATCAGCAGATACTGCTTCGTGAACTCTTCCCGCAGGCTTTCTCATGTCGTTATCTCAACCGCGCAAAGCGGCGGACGTAAGTCCAGTCGTGGGCGCTGAGGAACAGCTGTTCACTTCCGCCACGGCGGATGACGGTGCCCATTTGCCCAGCGTGAACGCC
Source organism: Pseudomonas sp. (assembly GCF_002796985.1). Classification (GTDB taxonomy): domain Bacteria; phylum Pseudomonadota; class Gammaproteobacteria; order Pseudomonadales; family Pseudomonadaceae; genus Pseudomonas. Next base: position 211,950 of record NZ_PEKX01000009.1, read on the forward strand.
CAGCGCGCCAATGAGGCCAACCTGCGTCTCGTCAGTTGCGCGGGCCCCCGTCGCGACGAGGAAGTAGTCCCCGAAGAGGTCCTGATTCCCTATGCCGCGCCGGTCGAAGGCGTGGAAGACGGCGATCAGCCGCCTCCCTCTGGTGGCTGGTGGAAGCCCTCCGGGCTGGCGATCGGTATGCACGTGGCGATTGTCGCCGCGTTGGTCTGGGTGATGCCCAGCCCGGCCGAGCTGAATCTGGGCGCGGGTGAAATGCCCAAGGCCATGCAGGTGAGCGTCGTCACCCTGCCGCCCAAGCCCGAGCCGGTGCAGCAACCGCCGGCTGCCGCGCCGGTGCCGACACCGCCGGAACCCGAGCCGCCCAAACCGGTCGAGCCGCCCAAGCCGGTAGAAAAGCCCAAGCCCAAACCCAAGCCGGTCGAGAAGGCCGTGCCCAAGGTCTCGCCCAAGCCCAAGCCGAAACCCAAGCCCGAGTTGGACCCAGAGCCCGCCGAGGAAGCCGCCGCGCCACCGACCCCGGCCGCCCCGCCGCCGCCCGCGGCGCCGACCGTTGGCCAGTCCACCCCCGGTGCGCAATCCGCGCCGACTGGCTCCCAAGGTCCCGCGGGCCTGCCCACCGGCAGCCTCAATGACAGCGACATCAAGCCGCTGCGGATGGACGCCCCGGCCTATCCACGCGTGGCTCAGTCGAAGCAGATCGAAGGACACGTGAAGGTGCTGTTCACCATCACCAGCGATGGCCGGATCACCGACATCCAGTTCCTTGAATCGACCCCGCCCCGCGTCTTCGAGCGCAGCGTGCGCGATGCCATGGACAAATGGCGTTTCGAACCCCGTGTCAGCGGTGGCCAGATCGTTGCCCGCCAGGCGACCAAGGTGTTCTTCTTCAAGCTCAAGGGCCGTCGCTGACCGCTTCCTGCCAGCAATAAAAAACGCGCCTCAGGGCGCGTTTTTTGTGACCGTCGATTGACCGGGGCGTGACTTTGCGTAGGAGCGGACTCCGTCCGCGATAGGCCCGCATCGCGCCGGAAACCATCGTGGACGGAGTCCGCTCTACGAGAGCAATTCTTCCCGCACCAGCTCCAGCGCTTCGCGCGCTCCGCCGACGGCGATGCGCACCGGCACGCCGAGCATCAGGTTCAGCGGCAAGCCGAAGCTTTCGATCTGGTTGCCATCACGGTCGCGGCCCGGCTCCTCGCCTTGCCATTCGCAAGGCAGACGCTCGACGCAGCTGCCGCCTTCATCGATGTAGCCATACAGCGGCTTGCCCAGCGCGGCGGCGTAGCCCAGTTCGAAGGCCGTGCCGCTGTCCGGCTCGGTGCCGCGGAAGGGGTTGAGGTTGGCCAGCACCGCGTCCGCCTCGGCGATCAGGGTGAGATTGGCCTGGTAGATCCACAGTGCCTGCTCCGGGGGATTAGTGATGCCTTCGGGCACCGAATGGTCTAGCGGATAGAGGCCCTGCAGGCCGAATTCGGTGCACAGCGCCTTGAGTCGCTCGCCCTGCGCAAAGGCATCGGGGCGGAACACATCGGGGCCGGCAAGGTAGATCTTGAGCATGGTCAGAGTCCCATGAACGACAACATCAGGAAGGTGGCGAACAGCACGAAGTGGGTCATGCCCTCGATGGCGTTGGTCTTGCCGTCATGCAGGTTGAAGCCGGCGACCATCAGGGTGATGAACATCATGCCGGTCTGCAGCGGGGTCATTGCCATCTGGATCGGCTGGCCCTTGAACAGCGCCAGGGCTTCGATCACCGGCACGGTGAGGATCACCGTGGACAGCGAGGCGCCCAGGGCGATGTTGACCACCGGCTGCATGCGGTTGGCCAGCGCGGCGCGCAGGGCGGTGAGGATTTCCGGGCTGGCGGAGATCGCCGCCACCAGCAGCGCCGGCACGATGGGCGGCACGCCGCTGCCTTCCAGGCCAATGTCCAGGGCCTTGGACATCACCTCGGCCAGCGCGCCGATCAGCACCACGCCAACCACCAGCAGCGCCATGGACTGCTGGCTGCTGCCTGGCGTCTCGTGGCCTTCGCCCTGCTCGCCGTGGGTCGCGTAGTTGTAGCTGAAGAAGTAGCTGTGCTGGCCGGTCTGCATGCGCAGGAACAACGCGTAGAGCATGACCATGCAGCCGATGGTGAAGAACGAGTAGAGCTTCCACTGCTCGGCCGGGATCAGCTCCGGCACCACCATGGAGATGCCCACGGCGGTGAGGATCATGGTCACGTAGGTCTTGCCCGAATCGTCGTTATACGACTGCTCGCCGTGCTTGAGGCCGCCCAGTAGCGCGGCCAGGCCGAGGATGCCGTTCATGTCGAGCATCACCGCAGCGTAGATGGTGTCGCGGGCCAGGGTCGGGGAATGGTTGTGGCCCATCATGATCGCCAGGATCACCACCTCCACCAGCACCGCCGCCAGGGTCAGGATCATGGTGCCGTAGGGCTCGCCGACCTTCTCCGCGAGGATCTCGGCGTGGTGGGCCACCCGTAGCGACACGCCGATGATCACCGCCAGCAGCGCGCTGGCGGCGATCCCCGCGAGCAGTTTGCCGCCGCCCAGCAGGCTGTGCTCCAGCGGGTAGACCGCGACCGCCACCAGCAGGGCGAAGAGGAGGAATTTTTCGTCTTTGAGCGAACGCAGCATCGAGGGATGTCCATTGCCTTAGAGGGCGAGTGCGCCATCTTAGGCAATGCACCGGGGGCCTGCCAGCGCGGGGGCGCCGCGCTGCGGCCGGTGGCCAGCGGAAGACCGGTCCGGTGGGTCAGGAGCTGGCGTCAGGCGTCGTGGCCTCAGGTGTCAGCCCGGCCTTCTCGAGGAATCTCTTCTGCGACAGCAGAATCCGCTCCGGCGCGGCGCTGAGCAGCACATAGGAGGCTTTCAGCTCCTGGGCGATGCCCTCCTTCTTGGTCTTGTCGCTGGCCTTCATGTAGCGCCTGAGGTTCTGGTAATAGCCGACCTGCAGCTCGTAGTAGCCACTGAGGTGTCGGGAGAAACGGTCGGCATCGTCGCTGTGCCTGAGCGTTTCCACCCGGTCCAGGGCGAGCTCAAGTTCTTCGATGTGTTTGCGCAACTGCTCGAGCTTGAGGTCCCGGGCGCTTTGCGAACGGATGTCGAAGTTGCCGCCCAGGAAGCTCAGGTGATCCTTGGCGAACTGCTCCCGGCTTTGCGAAAAGGTTGAGCTGACCTGCTGGTTGTAAATCAGATCGGGAATGTCGCCACAGGCGGCAAGCACCAGCGGTAGCAGCAGAGCTGCCAGTGTTCTGTTCATGGTCGGAACCGTCGGCTGATAGGGGGACCATCGATTTTAGGAAGGCAGCCGGGCGGAAGATTTCGCGGTGTTCTGTCTTTTCAGTCAGAATTGTCTCTCGGTGCTGTGAGCAATGGATGTGCGCGTGCCGGCCGCCTCGCTTCGAATGGCTTATCGGACCAGCCTGTGTGCCAATGGCGGGCGCCTGACCCACCCATAACGAGACCTCACCCATGTACGAATGGCTCAATGCCCTGCCCAAGGCCGAACTGCACTTGCACCTCGAAGGTTCGCTGGAGCCCGAGCTGCTCTTCGCCCTGGCCGAGCGCAACAAGATCGCCCTGCCCTGGGGCGACGTCGAGAGCCTGCGCAAGGCCTATGCGTTCAACAACCTGCAGGAGTTCCTCGACCTCTACTACGCTGGCGCCGACGTGCTGCGCACCGAGCAGGACTTCTACGACCTGACCTGGGCGTACCTGGAGAAGTGCAAGGCGCAGAACGTCATCCACGTCGAACCCTTCTTCGACCCGCAGACCCACACCGACCGTGGCGTTCCCTTCGAGGTGGTGCTGCGCGGTATCCAGGGCGCGCTCAAGGATGGCGAGAAGCAGTTGGGTATCAGCCACGGCCTGATCCTCAGCTTCCTGCGCCACCTGTCCGAGGACGAGGCGTTCAAGACCCTGGAGCAGGCGATGCCGTTCCGCGACGCGTTCATCGCCGTCGGCCTGGACAGCTCCGAAGTCGGCCACCCGCCGCGCAAGTTCCAGCGTGTGTTCGATCGCGCCCGCAGCGAAGGCTTCCTCACGGTCGCCCATGCCGGCGAGGAAGGTCCGCCGGAGTACATCTGGGAAGCCCTGGACCTGCTCAAGATCGAACGCATCGACCACGGCGTGCGCGCCATCGAGGACGAACGCCTGATGCAGCGCATCATCGACGAGCAGATCCCGCTGACCGTCTGCCCGCTGTCCAACACCAAGCTCTGCGTGTTCGACCACATGCGCGAGCACAACATCCTCGACATGCTCGAACGCGGCGTGAAGGTGACGGTGAATTCGGACGACCCGGCGTACTTCGGCGGCTACGTCACCGAGAACTTCCAGGCGCTGCACGAGCATTTGGGGATGACCAAGGAGCAGGCGCAGCGGCTGGCGCAGAACAGCCTGGATGCGCGGTTGGTGAAGTGAAGGTCCAGGGGGTGGCTCCGCTGCGGGGCCTACCCCTCACCCCAGCCCTCTCCCAGGGGGAGAGGGAGCCGATCGTGCCGGCTGACGCTGTCGCCATCCTGCTGCGGACAGTCCCCTCTCCCTCTGGGAGAGGGTGAGGGCTACCCCCTGCACCAAAACTCCCCGACATTCCCCCGTCCCGATCCGTCCTCTCATCTGGCGCCCGCGACCTTTCGCCCAACCCCTGCTACCCCTATAAGAACGCCTCTCCCACCGTCTTGAGGTAGCAGCATGAACAGGATCGTCGCCATCACCGGCGGCTTCGGCCATCTGGGCAGCGTGGTCGGCCAGGCGTTCGCCGATGCCGGCTGGCAGGTCGCCTTGCTCGACCGTGCCGTCGGCCCGCGTTATCCACAGGCTGGCGCGCTGTCCATCGGCGGTGTCGACCTCACCGATTCGGCCGCCGCCCGTGTGGCGCTGGAACAGGTCAACGAGCATTTTGGAGGCCTGGATGCGCTGATCAACGTGGCCGGCGGCTTCCACTGGGAGACCCTGGCTGACGGCGATGTCGACACCTGGGATCTGATGTACCGCATCAACCTGCGCACCGCCGTGGTCTCCAGCCAGGTCGCGCTGGCGCACCTGAAGGCGCGGGGGCACGGGCGCATCCTCAACATCGCCGCCGCAGCCGCCACCCGCGCAGCGCTGGGCATGGGTGCCTATGCGGCGTCCAAGGCCGGCGTCATGCGCCTGACCGAAGCACTGGCGGAGGAACTGAAGGACGCGCGCATCACCGTCAATGCGCTGATGCCGAGCATCATCGACACCCCACAGAACCGCGCCGACATGCCCAATGCCGAGTTCGATCGTTGGGTACGCCCGGAGCAACTGGCGGCGACCTTGCTGTTCCTCGCCTCGGACGCGGCATCGGCCATTACCGGTGCGTGCATTCCGGTGACTGGGCGGGTCTGACCCCACGCCCAGTGGGAGCGGGCCTGGCGCGCTGCTGCACGAAATGGGCAGGGACGGGCGCCGTAAGCATTGGACGCTATCGATCGGCAACCCTATGCTCGCCTGCCGCTCCCGTTCTCCAGGTTCCTTGCCATGCACACCGTGTTCGCCGTCGTCCTGCCGATCTTCGCGCTGATCCTGGTCGGCTGGCTGTGCCGGCGCACCAACCGCCTCGGCCCGCAGGCAGCCTCGGAGATCAACAAGCTGGTGGTCTGGCTGTGCCTGCCGGCGCTGCTGTTCAAGGTCACCGCCACCGCGACCTGGGCGGAAATCTGGCAGCCGGGCTTCCTCGCCGCCTTCACGGGCGGCTGCCTGCTGGTGTTCTTCGCCACGCTGATCTGGCGCCTGATGCAGGGTCGCGCGTTGCCGGCGGCGAGTATCGACGGCCTCAGTGCGTCCTACGCCAATACCGGCTACATGGGCATCCCGCTGTGCCTGCTGGTGTTCGGCCAGGACGGCCTGGAGCCGGCGCTGATCGCCTCTTTGCTGGTGGTCTGCGTGCTGTTCGCCATCGCCGTGGTGTGCATCGAGGTCGGCCTGCAGGAGGAGAAGCACATCGGCCGCGCTGTCTGGGTGGTGACCCAGGCGCTGGGCAAGAATCCGCTGGTGGTCTCGCCGATCATCGGCGGATTATGGGCGGTGACCGGCATCGGCCTGCCGGCGCCGCTGCTGCATTTTCTCGACATGCTCGCCGCCGCCACCACGCCTTGCGCGCTGGTGTCCCTCGGCCTGTTCCTGGCGCAGAAGCAGGAGGGCGAACAGGTCGGTGCCTGGCCGCTGGTGGCGATCAAGCTGGTTGGCCAGCCGTTGCTTACCGGCTTCCTCGCCTACAAGGTCTTCGACCTGCCGCCGCTGTGGGCGGACTCCGCGCTGCTGCTCAGCGCACTGCCCACCGGCACCGGGCCGTTCATGCTCGCCGAGTACTACCAGCGCGAGGCGGCGGTGGTGTCGCGGAGCATTCTGGTGTCGACATTGGGGTCGTTGGTAACCCTCTCTCTTTGCTTACTGTGGATCGCCCGATAGCAGCCATTGCGTAGGAGCAAGGACAGTCCGTGCCTGGAATTTCCCTCTCCCTAACCCTGGCGCGCGTCCCGCTCCGACGGGAGAGGGGACTGTCCGGCGCGCACAAATAACCCTGTGCTTACCGGCTGGCTCTGCCCTATCCGAGAGCGCCGAATGGCGCCCTCTCTCTTCAGGGAGAGGGCGGGGGAGAGGGTTGGGGCCCGCGCAGAGTTTCCAGGTAGGAGCGGACTCCGTCCGCGATGGAAGACGAGGGCGCTTTCGCGGCAAATACTGGCAGTTGATAGCTTTTGAGCCCGTTTGAGGCGCTGGCGCTGCTAGGCTGCGCGCGCGTTTCGTTCCCGAGTCGCCCGTCCCAGAGCCCGCTCCCTACAAGTGGCCGCCATGCGCAAGCACCGTCGTTTGATCTTCCGCCACATCGGCCAGATCAACGTGGCCAACCGCCTGAGTGGTGAGCCCATGTGGACGTCTCGATGGGCGGCCAGCGGCTGGTGGCGAACCAGCCGCTGGCGCCGGGTAGCTGCTACGACATGCGCCTGGACATCCCGGTGCGCGAGGATCACACCCGCTCAGTGGACATCAGCGCGATCTGCCAGTGGCCCAAGAAGGATGCCAAGAACGCGCGCTTCGAGCAGGGCTTCAAGCTGGACCGGCCGAGCACGGCTTTCACCGAGTTGGTGACGTCGAAGTCGGTGAGTTTCAAGCGCAGTCTGTTGGGGCGGGCACGGTTGCAGTGAATGCTTACTTGAGAGTGCCATTATTCTAGCGACTTGGTTTGCATAAGGCAGTAATACTGGCGCTTCACAGTCTCCGTTTCGGTATCTTATCGACTGACATGCTAATATTCTGGCGAAATTAATGTCATAACGCCGGAATACTAGCGACATGGCCAAGAAAACCGCCCCCCTGTTGCCGCAGACCAACCAACTGCTTGCCGCCTTCGGCGAGCGCCTCAAGCTCGCGCGCCTACGCCGCAAGCTGACCGCCAAGCAGGTCGCCGAACGCTCCGGTATGTCGCCGATGACGCTTCGTGCCGTGGAGGCCGGCGGCGCCGGGGTGACCATTGGCGCCTATCTGTCGGTGATGCAGGTGTTGGGGCTGGAGTCGGACCTGGCAAGGCTCGCCGAAGCCGACGAGCTGGGTCGCCAGTTGCAGGACGCCCGTCTGGTGAGTCAGCGAAGACGCGAGACCGTGCCTGCAAAACCGCGCTATGCCCCCCCGAACACGCCCAGGGCAGGGCAGGATGCGGTTGCAGAGGAGCAGGCCGCACTCGCATCGGCTGAACCGCAAGCGAGCGTCGTGGCCGACAAGGGTGTCACGGCCAAGGCGCTGGCGGCACTCCTCGAGCCGATCAGCCTTGAGGGCAAGGAGCGCGAATAGCCATGACCAGCATTGGGGTGTATGCAGACTGGGACGGTCTCCCCGTCCCACGAAGGCTGGGTTTGCTGACGTCGAGAAAGACCCGCGCCAGCGAACTCTTCGATTTCCGTTATGACCCCGATGTGTTGACGGACCCGGTCCTCGGGCTCATCCACCTGGACCCGCGCCTCGGGCTGTTCGAAGGTTCACAGTTCCCTGCCGCGCCACAGGACAAGTTCGGGGTCTTCGCCGACTCCAGCCCGGACCGCTGGGGCCGACTGCTGATGGACCGGCGCTGGGAGCGCGAGGTGCGTGTCGGCGTCGTCGACAAGGCCTCTCGGCTGTACGAGTCGGATTATCTGCTGGGCGTGCATGACCTCTATCGCGTCGGCGCCTTGCGCTACAGGCTCGACGACCGCGGTGCGTTTCTCGATGACCGTGCCGATCTGGCTGCGCCGCCCTTCACCGAAATCGCCGCGCTGGAACGCGCTGCCCGTGCGCTGGAAGATGACCCGGACAACACCGCCAGGCACGGTAGCGACTGGTTGCGAATGCTCATCGCTCCCGGCGGCTCGCTCGGTGGCGCGCGGCCCAAGGCCAGCGTGGCGGACAAGCAGGGTCGCCTCTACATCGCCAAGTTTCCCAGCCGTCGCGATCACTATGACGTGGGCGGCTGGGAGATGCTGGTCAATGCGCTCGCAGTGGGTTGTGGCCTGCGCGTTGCCGATGCCCAGGCGCAGAAGTTCGCCAGCGATCACCATTGCTTCATGGTCCGCCGCTTCGATCGCACAGACGCGGGCCGTCGGCTGCATTTCGCGTCGGCGATGACTCTGACCGGGCGCGCGGATGGCGATGATGCGTCAACCGGGGCGAGTTACCTGGAGCTGGCCGAGGTGCTGATCCGCGAAGGGGCGCAGACCAGCGCGGACCTGCGCGAGCTATGGTCGCGCATTGTGTTCAATCTGCTGGTCTCCAACACCGACGACCACCTGCGCAACCACGGCTTCATCCTGGTGCCCGGTCGCGGTTGGCGCTTGTCGGAGGCTTATGACATGAATCCGGTCGCCCAAGCCGATGGCCTGAAGCTGAACATCACCGAAGCGGACAACGCCCTGGACCTGGAGTTGGCACGGGAAGTGGCGCCCTACTTCCGTCTGAGTGCGGGCCAGGCGGAGGAGATCATCGCGCACAGCCGTGGCATCGTCCGCCAATGGCGAACCCTGGCCCGCGGGCTCGGGCTTCCGGTGCGCGAGCAGGAGCGCATGGCCGATGCCTTCCGCCTTGCCGGGGGCTGAGCACCGGGCATCACCCCAGTGTCACCAAAATCTGCACCCCAACCCGCTCCGGAATCTCGTTCTGCGACAGCACGTGCAGCCCCGGGCTGAACACCCGTGCGTAACGCGCCAGCAGCGGGCGCACCCCGCGAATACGCTGCGCCAGCGGCGCGCCGCAGGCCTCGTTGACCAGCCTGTAGCCCAGCGACGTCGACAGCCGCTCCACCAGCGGAATGTCTTCCCAGCCCAGCTGCTGCGCGCGCTCCTGATCCATGGCGTGGCTCAGACACCTGGGTCTGCTGCAGTGATTGCGCCTCGATGGGCGGGCCGGCCAGCGGCAGGATGATCAGCGGGATGCCGATGCGGCCGCTCTGGAAGGTCGGCAATAGTGACTGCAGTAAGCGCGTGGTCAGACTTTGTTCAGAGTTCTTCGTGAATGGGGACGTTCTGGATCAGCTCCGGCCGTTCACGGCGCCCAGAGCGCGAGGCCTTGAGCTGGAGGATGTAGGTGAGGACGTGGGCCACGGCCTTTTACAGCTCGCGGGGAAGGATTAAGGGAACAGGAAAAATAATTGGTGCGGGAATTCCGGCGATCGTTTCGTCGGCAGGGCTGACTGACGCCACTGTGTCCTTGTACCTAGGATCGGTCATCTATGTTGTTGGGACATGTCCGACAGCCCAGGCTTCGGGGTGCGGCTAAGCTCTCTGGTTCCACATGGCTGTGGATAGTTCGTGTGAACAACTCGATCCGAACCCCGACCCGTTCCGAACGAAGAGAAGGACCTTCATGATCTCCGTCTACCAGCTCAAGTCCCGTTTCCAGAACCTGCTTCGCCCGCAAGTCTCCCGCCTCCACGAGCGCGGCGTCACCGCCAACCAGGTGACGCTGGCGGCCTGCGGCCTTTCGCTGCTGGTGGCGCTCACGGTCGCGCTGCTGGCCGGCCACGCCTGGATATTCCTGCTGATCCCCCTGTGGATGTTCCTGCGCATGGCGCTCAACGCCATGGATGGCATGCTTGCCCGCGAGTTCGGCCAGCAGTCGAAGCTGGGCGCCTACCTCAACGAACTCACCGACGTGATCGCCGACAGCGCGCTGTACCTGCCGTTCGCCCTGCTGCCGGGCGTAAGCCCGGCGCTGGTGGTGCTCGTGGTTGTGCTGGCGGTGATCAGCGAGTACGCCGGCGTGCTCGGCGTGATGGTCGGCGCCTCAAGGCGTTACGACGGCCCCATGGGCAAGAGCGATCGCGCCCTGTGCTTCGGCGTGTTCGGCGCGGCCGTGGCGGCCGGGCAACTGCCGCTGGTCTGGCTGAACCCGCTGCTGGTGCTGCTGGCACTGCTGCTGGTGCTGACTATCGTCAACCGGGTGCGCCAGGGGCTGGCCGAGCAGAAGGAACAACAGGCCGGCTGAACAAGGGCCGCCATGTCAAGACGGGGACCGGACAGTCCCGCAAGCCATCGAACAGAGGAAGTTATGCGCGAGTCTTCGAATCACCACTTCGTTACCCACGACGGCGTCGAGCTGTTCTATCGCCACTGGCCGGCTGCCGGCGCCAGCGATGAGCCGCGTCGCGCGGTGTTGCTGTTCCATCGCGGCCACGAGCATTCCGGGCGCATCGGCCACCTGGCCGACGAGCTGGACCTGCCCGGCTTCGACGTGTTCGCCTGGGACGCCCGCGGCCACGGCCAGTCGCCCGGCGCGCGTGGCGACAGCCCGAGCTTCGGCACCAGCGTGCGCGACGTGCAGACCTTCGTCGAGCACATCGCCGCGACCTACGGCATCGCCGTCAGCGATATGGCGGTGGTGGCGCAAAGCGTCGGCGCCGTGGTCGTCTCCACCTGGGTGCACGACTATGCGCCGCCGATCCGCAGCCTGGTGCTCGCCTCGCCGGCGTTCAAGGTCAAACTCTACGTACCCTTCGCCCGGCCGGGTTTGAAGCTGGCGCGGGCGTGGCGCGGCAACTTCTTCGTCAACAGCTACGTGAAGGCGAAATTCCTCACCCACGACCCCGAGCGCATCGCCTCCTACGACAGCGACCCGCTGATCGCCAAGGCCATCTCGGTGAATGTGCTGCTGGGCCTGTATGAGGCGGCAGACCGTGTGGTGGCTGATGCCCAGGCGATCCAGGTGCCGACCCAGCTGCTGATTTCCGGCTCCGACTTCGTGGTCCACCGCAAGCCGCAGCAGCGCTTCTTCGACAACCTCGGCACGGCGCGCAAGGAGCTGCACCTCCTGCCCGGCTTCTTCCACGACACCCTCGGCGAGTTGAACCGCGAACAGGCGACCACGCGCGCGCGACGTTTCATCCTCGAATGCTTCACCCGCGCGCCGGAGCGGGCGGACCTGCGCGATGCCGACCGCTTCGGCTACACCTGCGCCGAAGCGGAAGCACTGGCCACGCCGCTGCCCAGCGGCTCGGTCCGCGACCTCTACTGGCGCGCCACCCGCGCCAACATGCGCCTCGGCCGGTTGCTGTCCGACGGCATCAATCTCGGCTTCCAGACCGGCTTCGATTCCGGCAGCACCCTGGACTACGTCTACCGCAACCAGCCGGCTGGTGCAGGCCCGGTGGGCCGGATGATCGACCGCACTTATCTGGAGTCCGCCGGCTGGCGCGGCATCCGCCAGCGCAAAGTGAACATCGAGGAGCTGCTGCGCCTGGCCATGGCCAGCCTGCGCGAGCAGGGCTGCGAAGTGCGCATCCTCGACATCGCCGCCGGCCACGGGCGCTACATCCTCGAAGCGCTGCAGGGCCTCGATGCACTGCCGGAAAGCGTGCTGCTGCGTGACTACAGCGAGCTGAACGTGCGCGAGGGCTCGGCGCTGATCGAACGCCTCGGCCTCAAGGAGCGCGCCCGCTTCGTCCAGGGCGATGCCTTCGATGGCGCGGACCTCGCTGCGGTGGAACCGAAGCCAAGTCTGGCGGTGGTCTCCGGCCTTTATGAGCTGTTCGCCGACAACGCGATGGTCAGCGGCTCGTTGGCCGGCCTGGGCGAGGCGGTGGAAGAGGGCGGCTACCTGATCTACACCGGCCAGCCCTGGCACCCGCAGCTGGAGCTGATCGCCCGTGCCCTCACCAGCCACCGCGCCGGCCAGGCCTGGGTGATGCGCCGTCGCACGCAACTGGAGATGGACCAACTGGTGGCCGCCGCCGGCTTCCGCAAGCTGGCCCAGCGGATCGACGAGGACGGCATCTTCACCGTTTCCCTGGCCCGCCGGGAGCGCAGCTGATGGCGTCGATGCCGGCGCGCGACCCCGGCGTGCTGCGTCGCGCGGTGATCTGGCTGCTGTTCCTCGGGCCGTTCTTCTTCCTCAGCTACGGCTTCGCCAACTGGGTGGCGGCGCAGCGCGAGTCGGTTGGCGTGCTGGTGTTCGACTGGGAGCGCGGCACGCCGCTGTGGCCCTGGACGATCATCCCGTACTGGTCCATCGATCTGCTCTACGGCCTGTCCTTCCTGCTGCCGCGCACCCGGCGCGGGCTGGACTGCCACGCCCTGCGCCTGCTCACCGCGCAGGTCGTCGCGGTGACCTGCTTCCTGCTGTTTCCGCTGCGCTTCAGCTTCGAGCGGCCGGTGCTGGGCGGCTCCTTCGGCTGGCTGTTCGACCTGCTGATGGGCTTCGACAAGCCATTCAACCAGGCGCCCTCGCTGCATATCGCCCTGCTGGTGATCCTCTGGGTCGCCTATGGCCGCTACGCGCGAGGCGGCTGGCGCTGGCTGCTGCACGGCTGGTTCGCGCTGATCGGTGTGTCGGTGCTGACCACCTGGCAGCACCATTTCATCGACGTGCCGACCGGTGCACTGCTGGGCTTCCTCTGTGTCTGGCTGTGGCCGCGCGAGGTTCGTTCGCCCGTGCAGGCATGGAGCCTCAGCCGCGATCCGCAACGTCGGCGGTTGGCCGGAATCTATGGTGGCGGGGCGCTGCTGTGCTTGCTGCTGGCGCTGGCCGGCGGTGGCCTGTGGCTCTGGCTGTGCTGGCCGGCACTCTCGCTGGCGCTGGTTGCCCTCTGCTATCTGGCCATTGGCACGGTGGGGTTCCAGAAGCGCCTGGATGGGCGCCACTCGGTGGCCGTTTCCTGGCTGCTGGCGCCGTACTGGCTGGGGGCGTGGCTCAACGCGCGCTGGTGGACGCGCCGCCATCCGCAGCCGGACGAGGTGCTGCCAGGGCTCTGGCTCGGGCGCTTGCCGGATTGGTACCAGCCCCATCATCTGCCGAGCCTGGCGATCCTCGACCTGTGTGCCGAACTGCCCTGCACTGCGCTGACCCGCCGTTATGAGTGCCTGCCGCTGCTCGATCTGGTCGCACCCAGCGCCGAGCAGTGCCGGCAGGGCGCCGAGCTGATCGACCAGTTGCGCGCCGAAGGCCCGTTGCTGGTGTGCTGTGCGCTGGGTTGCTCGCGTAGTGCCACGCTGGTGGCGGCCTGGCTGCTGATCGCAGGGCATGCGGCCACGGTCGAGGACGCGCTGGCGCAGATTCGCCGGGCGCGTCCGCAGGTGGTGCTGAAGTCTGAACAACTGGCGGTGCTGGCGCAGATCGCCGGCCAGCCGCACTTGTCGCAGGAGGTGAGCCATGTCGGTTGATCCGGGCCTGATCCTGGTGGCCAGCCTGCTGCGGCGTGGCAGCAGCCTGAATGGCCTGTCTTCTGCGCTCACCGTGCTGGCCCTGGCACTCGGCTTCTACGGCGTGCTGATGGCCAGCGCCACGCTGGCGTTCAGCCTGAGCATGGCGCTGCTGGTGCTGCTTGGCCTGGTGCAGAAGTTCTATGCCATGCGCGTGGCGCTGGACGCCGATCTGTTCGAGGCCATGGCCAATGCCGGTGACGCGCTGCCGGAGAAAACCCGGCAACTGGACGACGCACTGGCCACCTATGTCGGCGTACCCGCAGAAATGTCCGGCCGCACCTGGAGCGAGCGCAGCCGTGGCGCGCTCGCGCTGTTGCGCCGGCAAGTGTTGCTTTGTGCGGTGCAGTGGCTGGTTGCGCTGCTGTGCCTGATTACCCTGACCTTCCAATCCTGAGGAACCTGCCCGGATGCTGGAACGACTCTTCGCCTACGCCATCATCGCCGGTGCCCGCGCGGTGACCGGCCTGCGCAGCCTGTGGATCGGCACCACGCCGATCCCGGTGCAGCGCATCTACTACGCCAACCACAGCAGCCATGGGGATTTCGTTCTGCTCTGGGCCTCGCTGCCGCCCGAGCTGCGTTCCCGTACGCGGCCGGTAGCCGGCATGGACTACTGGGGAAAGGGCGGCCTGCGAGGCTTCATCATCAACCGTGTATTCCATGGCGTGCTGATCGATCGTGCGCGCAGCGCCGAGGGCGGCAATCCGCTGGAGCCGGTGGAGCGTGCCCTGGCCGACGGCGACTCGCTGATCCTCTTTCCCGAAGGCACCCGCAACCTCGACGAGGAAGTGCGCCTGCTGCCGTTCAAGAGCGGCATCTTCCACCTGTCCAGGGCCCACCCGCAGGTGGAGTTGGTGCCGGTGTGGCTGGACAACCTCAACCGCGTGATGCCCAAGGGTCGCGCGCTGCCCTTGCCGCTGCTGTGCACCCTGAGCTTCGGTGCGCCGCTGGCGGTAGAGGAGGGCGAAGCCAAGGAAGCTTTCCTCGAACGCGCCCGCGAGGCGCTGTTGCAACTCGCCGCGCCGGAGGGTCGCTGAGATGAATCAGACCTGGCTGCTCTTCGGTGGTATCGGCGCCATCCTCGTCCTCGCCTCGCTGGTCGGCGCCGTACTGCGCTGGCGCGCACCGGCCGGACCGCATGCGGTGATCGACAACCTCAACGCGCGGATCAACGCCTGGTGGGTGATGGTCGCGGTGATCGGCTGCGCCTTCGCCCTCGGCTACTGGGCGGTGATCCTGCTGTTCTACGGGGTGTCCTTCTACGCCTTGCGCGAATTCCTCACTCTGATGCCGACCCGGCGCAGCGACTACCCGGCGCTGGTGGCGGCGTTCTACTTCGTGCTGCCGATGCAGTACCTGCTGATCGGCATCGGCTGGTACGGGCTGTTCAGCATCTTCATCCCGGTCTACGTGTTCCTGCTGCTGCCGATCCTCGCCTCGTTGGGCGGTGACTCCAAGCACTTCCTCGAGCGCGCCTCGAAGG
Source organism: Pseudomonas sp. (assembly GCF_002796985.1). Classification (GTDB taxonomy): domain Bacteria; phylum Pseudomonadota; class Gammaproteobacteria; order Pseudomonadales; family Pseudomonadaceae; genus Pseudomonas. The sequence continues at coordinate 227,126 of NZ_PEKX01000009.1, forward strand.
TGCAGTGGGCGCTGATGCTGGCGGTGTTCTGCATCTCCTACGTGCCGGCGCTACTGACCCTGGACATCGCCGGCTACGAGGGCCGCAACCTGCTGCTGATCGCCTTCCTGGTGATCGTCGTGCAGTTGTCCGACGTGCTGCAGTACGTCTGCGGCAAGCTCATGGGCAAGCGCAAGATCGCGCCGAACCTGTCGCCGTCCAAGACTCTGGAAGGCTTCGTCGGCGGCGTGACGCTGGCCACGCTGATCGGCGGTGCGCTGTGGTGGATCACGCCCTTCACCTTCTGGCAGGCGCTGCTGATCGCCCTGATGATCAACATCCTCGGCTTCTTCGGCGGGCTGGTGATGTCGGCGATCAAGCGCGACCGCGGGGTGAAGGACTGGGGCCACATGATCGAAGGCCACGGCGGCATGCTCGACCGCCTGGATTCGGTTTGCTTCGCGGCACCGGTGTTCTTCCATTTCGTCCGCTACTGGTGGACCTGACTTCCGTCGGAAATCCCCCAGGCGCTCCGGGGTAGCGGCCCCGGAGCGTTGGTTCGTGGCTACGCTTGCTTTGTTTGCCGACGAAAATTTGCTGACGAAATGTCGTCTGGCAATGGGGTAGTTGGGGCATAGGCAGTCGAATCTTCGCGGGGCCATCGAGCAATGAGCACTTTCCTTCCACGAATCATCGGCGGAGCTGCATCTTGAGCAGCCCGGCGAACGGTTTTCCCTTCACCTGCCTGGTCACGGCCATCGGCTCGTATTCCGCCGAGGCGGTGATCGCTTCGATACGTGAGCATTGGGGGGCGCGGGTAGTGGGGACCAATACCCAGCACCGCGATTGGTGCACGACATCGGCTTTGCTGGATACCTTTCATCAGGTTCCCCCGGCGCGAAACGCCACCGAGTACGTCGGTCGCATCCTGGACATCTGCGAAGCCGAGCAGGTGACCCATGTGCTGCCGCTGATCGATCCCGAGGTCGATGCCTTCGCGCAGCACCACGAAGCCTTCACCGCACGCGGCATCACGCTGTGCATGCAGCCGCTGGAGACCATCCGCGTCGCCCGGGACAAGTGGCTGGTGCACCAGGCCTTCCGGGATGATCCGCTGATTCGCACCATTCCGACCTGGCGCCTGGAGGACCTGCCCGTGTCGGGGCTGGACCTGCCGCTGATCGCCAAGCCGCGCGACGGGCGCAATTGCGAAGGGCTGATGCAGGTGCGCGATGCGGATTTCCTGCACTACGTGCGCAAGCGTTTCTCGGATCGCGACTACATCGTGCAGCCGCTGCTGCCGGGTGATGTCTGCGTGGTCGACGTGGTGCGTCAGCACCGCAGCGGGGAATGGGCGGCCATGGCTCGCCAGGAGTTGGTGCGCACGCCCACCGGCGCGGGGCTGACCGTGCGCATGCTCGCCGATCCTCAACTGGTGGAGATGGCAGGACAGGTCGCCCGCGTGCTGGGGGTGAACGGCTGCATCAACATGGAGTTCCTGGTGCAGAACGGCGAGGCGCTGCTGATGGACGTCAACCCGCGCTTCTCTGGGGGGATTGCCTTCAGCCATCTGTCCGGCTACGACATGGCGGCCAACCACCTGCGCTGCTTCCGCGAGGCGCCGCTGGATGCGCCGGTGCTGCCAGCGCCGAGCATTCATGCGCGGCGGCTGGTGGAAGTGACGACCTGCTCCGGGCTGCCGGCACGCGTTGGAGCGGACTCTGTCCGCGATGTGCTGACACCGCTGCAGCGTTGAAGGGATTTCCCCTGCGGGAGCGGGCGCTTGCCCAATGTTGGTTCGGCGTCCGCCGCGTGGGCGATCGCGGACGGAGTCCGCTCCTACGTTCCCAGGAACATCGGTATAGACCTGTAAGGGAGCAGCATCAGAAGATGCTGCTGACCTCGCCTGACGCCATCACCTTTGCCTCGATGATCTTCTGGCTACGCAGGTTCTTCACGCGGATCACCTCGTCCTGCTTGCCGTTGGCCACTCGGCAGGTCAACGAGCTGCTGGAGCAGCGCTCCGCCGGCAGCCTCGAAGGCCTGGAGTCGGTGCAGGACATCCAGCGCTCGGGTAAGGAAACCCTGCTGTTCAGCGCCTGGCGCCAGCTCGGCGAGCCGGCGGCGGCGGTGCTGGGCGACGGCATGAGCACCTAACAGGTGCTGCGGCGCTTCAACGTCACGCTCGGGCAGGCCGGCATCCGCGCCGAACTCGATCGCCACGCCAGCGAGGACGAGCGCGAGTGGGCGCACACCTTTGCCGCGTCCATGCTCGACCGCATGGGGCGCAGTGCCACGCATTACAGCGCGGCGGCGCAGACGGTGGTGGCCAACCTGAGTCGGTTTGCGGTGGTGAGCCTGCTGGCCTGAGCCTTGAGTGGTCCCGTGTAGGGCGCATAACGCGCCAGCGCTATCCGCCGTGTGGGTGGCAGGTACTTCGGCGCTGGGGCTACCCCCCTCCCAGAGGGAGAGGGGACTGATCGGCGCAGGGGGCGGTCATGGTGTCATCCGGCACGGACAGCCCCCTCTCCTGGAGGGAGAGGGCTGGGGTGAGGGGGGAGCTTCGCACGGGACTCCCAGGGTGGTGTTCTTGAAAGCAATAAAAAAGGCGGAGCCCAGCTCCGCCTTTTTCGTTTCATTCGGTGATCAGGCCAGCTTCAGCAAGCCCATGCCCAGCACCAGCATCGCCAGGCCCAACCAGCCGCGCCAGACCAGGCGCTGGCCGAACAGGGCCCAGCCCATGGCGACGGTGGCGAGGATGCCGAAGCCACCCCAGATGGCGTAGGCCACCGACAGTTCGATGCCGCGCACCGCCTGTGCCAGCGCGGTGAACGCGCCCAGCACGCAGAGGATCGAAACCGCGCCGATCAGGCGCTTGCGGAAGCCGTCGGAGTACTTCAGCAGCAGGTTGGCGATCACTTCCAGGACGATGGCCAGGCCCAGCCAGGCCATCGGAATCAGGTCATGGTTCAGCATGTGACAGCCTCCATGTCGCTCTCACGGCTCTCTTCGCGCTTGGCGGTACGGGTACCGGATTTCACCAGCAGGATGCCGGCGATCATCACTGCCAGGCCCAGGGCCTTGTCCAGGCTCAGGTGCTCGCCGAGGAAGAAGGCGCTGACCAGGGTGATCAGCACGATGCCGATGCCTTCCCAGAGGGCGTAGGCGACGCCGACCGGCACGCGCTTGATGGCCAGCGACAGGAAGTAGTACGACAGGCCGATCATCACGTACATCAGCAGCAGCCCGGCAATCGGGAACAGCGTGTGGGTGAATTTCATCGAGGTGGTGCCAACGACTTCGAAGCCGATGGCGGCAAACAGATAGATCCAGGAACGCATGGTAAAGCCCTCCCACGGGCAGCCGCGCGCAGTCTCGCTAAGAGCATCCTTGCGGCGGTTTCGGTTCGGGTTCGGCGGCGCCGACTCGGGCGGCAATCTCCTTCGAGTGTTTGCCGCGCTTGGCGCCACCAACAGGTGGTTGCCGAAGGGAGGAGCTAGAGGTCGCCGGTCCAGTGACGCTCGCGCGAAACCAGGCGGGAAGTGGGGAGAGGTAGAGTCTTGATGTTCAACATAATGAACACATTATGCCCATTTTCCGCTTCGCTGGCAAATCAGCTGCCTCGATTTCAGCTATGAATGCCCATGAATAGGCGGCTTAGGCGTTCGCTGAATCCTGCGCGCCATCAGGGTTGTGCAATATTCTGTTCATTTGATTCGGCCTGCGACAGCGCGCCACAGGAATGATCTGCGCCGGGTTGCGGAAGGGCCACTCCTGCTAGCATCCTTGCTCGAAATCCTGTCGGAGACTGCGATGATCGCCCTGCGAGAAGCCTGGAAGGCCGGACTCTTCGGCCGTGAGCACTGGACGCGCAACCTGGTGGCCGGGGTCATAGTCGGGGTGGTCGCGCTGCCGCTGGCGATGGCCTTCGCCATCGCCAGCGGAGTGAAGCCGGAGCAGGGCATCTACACGGCGATCTTCGCCGGCGTGCTGGTCTCGCTGCTGGGCGGCAGCCGCGTGCAGATCGCCGGGCCCACTGGCGCCTTCATCGTCATCCTCGCGGGCATCACCGCCAAGTACGGTGTGGACGGCCTGCAGATCGCCACGCTGATGGCCGGCGCGATTCTCGTGCTGCTGGGCATCAGCCGCCTGGGCAGCATCATTCGCTTCATCCCCGCGCCGGTGATCGTCGGCTTCACCGCCGGTATTGGCGTAATCATCTGGGTCGGCCAGTGGAAGGACTTTTTCGGCCTGCCGGCGGTGACCGGCGAGCACTTCCACCAGAAGTTCTGGCACCTGATCCAGGCGCTGCCGCAATTGCATCTGGCGACGACCCTGCTGGCGCTGCTGAGCCTTGCGCTGGTGCTGTTCACCCCACGTATCGCCGCGCTGCGCCGGGTACCCGGCCCGCTGGTGGCGATGGTGGTGGTGACCGCCATCCAGTCGCTGTTCCACTTCGACGGCGTGGCCACCATTGGCAGTGCCTTCGGCGGTATCCCCCAGGGCCTGCCCAGCTTCAGCCTGCCGGAAGTGACCCTGCCGCGCGTGCTGGAACTGATCGGCCCGGCCTTCGCCATCGCCATGCTGGGTGCCATCGAATCGCTGCTCTCGGCGGTGGTCGCCGACGGTATGGCTGGCACCCGACACGACTCCAACCAGGAGCTGATCGGCCAGGGCATCGCCAACCTGGTCACCCCGCTGTTCGGCGGCATCGCCGCCACCGGTGCGATCGCCCGCACCGCGACCAACATCCGCAACGGCGGCAACAGCCCGCTGGCCGGCGTCACCCATGCAGCGACGCTGGTGCTGATCCTGCTGTTCCTCGCGCCGCTGGCCTCGAACATTCCGCTCTGCGCGCTGGCGGCGATCCTCTTCGTGGTGGCCTGGAACATGAGCGAGGCGCGGCACTTCCTGTTCATGCTCAAGCGCGCGCCGCGCGCCGACGTGACCATCCTGCTGGTGACCTTCCTGCTGACCGTGTTCAGCGACCTGGTGATCGCGGTGAACATCGGCGTGATCCTCGCCATGCTGCACTTCCTGCGGCGCATGGCGTCCTCGGTGGAAGTGCACGCCGACGACGGCCCGGAGCTGGAAGTGGAACTGCGCGGCCGCGGCCTCGGCGAGCTGCCACCCGGCGTGCTGGTGTACAGCATCGAGGGGCCACTGTTCTTCGGCGCGGCGGAAACCTTCGAGCGCGCCCTGGCCAAGACCCACACCGACCCGAAGGTGCTGATCATCCGCCTGCGCCATGTGCCGTTCATGGACATCACCGGCCTGCAGACGCTGCAGGAAGTGATCGAGCAGTTGCAGCGGCGGGGCATCGAGGTGCGGCTGTGCGAAGCCAATGCGCGGGTGCTCGGCAAGCTGCGCAAGGCGGGGGTGCTGGAGGAGATTGGCGCGGGGTATCACCCGGACTTCCCGGCGGCGTTGTCCGCTGCCACCTCGGAGGTTGCCGGCGAAGCACGTGCGTAGGATGGGTGGAGCCTGCGATACCTATGCTGTTGCTGCGCAGGGTTGATGGGTATCGCTGCGCTCCACGCCATCCTACGTTGACGCTCCCTTGGCGCCCGGTGATTCAGGAGGCCGCAAACGCCCCAGGCGTTATCCGCCTGCGAGCGCCGAGGTTGCCGGCGAAGCACGTGCGTAGGATGGGTGGAGCCTGCGATACCCATGCTGTTGCTGCGCAGGATTGATGGGTATCGCTGCGCTCCACGCCATCCTACGTTGATGCTCTCCTGATGCCCTGCACCAGGGTCAACCCTGCATCAGCTCCGCCAGCAGTTCGTCCTTCAGCTTCGTCAGCAATGGCGTTCCTCGCTCGCGCGGATGGGGAAGATCGACGCGCACCTCATGGCGAATCCGCCCCGGCCGCGCGTCCATGACGATCACCCGGTCACCCAGGTACAGCGCTTCTTCCACGTCATGGGTAACCATGATCATGGTGCTGCGCTGCTGCACCCAGATGCGCTGCAGCTCATGCTGCAGGCGCACGCGGGTGAGGGCGTCGAGGGCGCCGAAGGGTTCGTCGAGCAGCAGTACCTTGGGCCGGGTGATCAGCGCGCGGGCGATGGCGGCGCGCTGTGCCATGCCGCCGGAGAGCTGGTGCGGGTAGGCCTGCTCGAAGCCGGTGAGGCCCACCAGTTCCAGGTGGTCGGCGACCCGCTCGCGCTTCTCGGCGCGGCTGAGTTTCTGCTGTTTCAGCGCCAGGGCGACGTTCTCCTCCACCGTCTTCCAGGGGAAGAGGCGGTGGTCCTGGAACACGATGCCGCGCTCCAGGCTGGTGCCGGTCACGGCTTGCCCGTCGAGCAGAATGCGCCCGCTGTAGTCGTTCTCCAGGCCGACGATCAGCCGCAGCAACGAGGATTTGCCGCAGCCGCTGGCGCCGACGATGCTGACGAACTCGCCGGGGCGCACCGCCAGGTCGATGTTCTCCAGCACCGGCAGGCGACGGCCGTCGATGGAATAGGCCTTGCTCAGGCCCTGGATGGCCAGCGCGCCGTGTTGCGCCTGCTGGGCCGGAAGGAGGGCGGGATCGAGGATCGCGTTCATGGTCTGGGCACTCATGGCAAATAGGCCGAATCTGGAAAGAGTTAGCGCAGGTTGCGCCAGCGCAGCAGGTGGCGCGCGGCGCGGGCGAACAGCTGGTTCATGGCGTAGCCGAGCAGGCCGATGCTGAGCACGCCGATCACCACGATCTCCATGCGCGAACCGGTCTCGGCGTTCATCATCAGGTTGCCCAGGCCCATGCCGGTGGAGAGGAACAGCTCGCAGCCCACCGAGCTGACCCAGGCGAAGGCCAGCGCGTGCAATACGCCGTTGCTCAGGCTGGGCAGCGCGCCGGGCAGCAGCACTTTGCGGAACTGCTGCCAGGGGCCGAAGGCATACAGGCGGCCGACTTCGCGGTAGCGCTTCTCCACATCGCGGAAGCCCTCGAAGGCGTTCAGCGTCATCGGGTAGAAAGCGGCGAGGCTGACGATCAGCACCTTGGACGCCTCGCCGCTGCCGAACCACAGGGCGATCAGCGGGATCAGGCCGAGGATCGGCACCTGGCGGAGGGTGTGGTAGAGCGGCGCGAACAGCCGCTCCAGCGGTCGCGACAGCGCCATGCCGGCGCCGAGCGCGAAGCCGGCGAGCACGCCGATCAACAGGCCGAGACAGGTGCGTTGCAGGCTGGCGGAAACGCTCAGCCACAGCTCGCCGGTCTTGATCAGCTCGACGAAGCCGGTGCCGATGCGTTCCAGCGGCACGAAGGCGTAGGCGGCGCTGGCGCCCTGCTGCGACTGCCAGTGCCAGGCGGCGATCAGCAGCGTCGGCAACAGCAGTCCGCGAAATCTCTTGAGGACTCGGATCATGGCGTCGGTCTCCAGCGCAGCAGGCGCTTCTCCAGCAGGCGGAAGGCGAGGTCGAGGACAAAGCCGATGGCCCCAGTGACGATCACCCCGACCATCACGATGTCGATGCGCAGCATCTGCCGGCTCAACTCGATCATCTGCCCCAGGCCGCTGTCGGCAGCGAGTAGCTCGGCGGCCACCAGCACCATCCAGGCGCGGCTCAGACTGATGCGCAGGCCGGTGACGATGGGCGGCGCGGCGGCGGGGAAGGCGACGTCGCGCAGCAGGCTCCAGAGTGGCAGGCGGTACACGCTGGCGACCTCGAAGTAGCCGCGCGGAATGCCCTTCACGCCTTCGCTGGCGGCCAGCGCTACGGGGAAGAAGGCGGCCTTGGTGACGATCAGGATCTTGAAGGTCTCTTCCACGCCGAAGAACAGGATGAACATCGGGATCAGCGCAATCGACGGCACCTGGCGCAGGGTGTGGAACAGTGGCGCGCAGTAGGCTTCCACGCTCTTCGACAGGGCCATGGCGGTGCCGAACAACAGTCCGCCGATGGCGCCGATGGAGAAGCCGATGGCCAGGCGCGACAGGCTGTTCACCACGTGCTCGCGCAGCTCACCGCTGGCCAGCAGGTCGCGGAAGCTGGCCCATACCTCTGCTGGCGGCACCAGCAGTTGCGGCGGGAACCAGCCGGCGCGGGCGGCGCCGAACCAGGCCAGCAGCAGGAGCAGCGGCGAGGCGAACCAGCTCAGGCGATCGAGTGTTCGGTTCATGGGTCAGCCCTCCTGGCCGAGCAGCGGCCCGGCGCTCTGCCGGCGCAGCTTGCGTTGCCAGCAGAACAGCGCGGCCAGCAGCACCAGGGGTATCCAGCAGAGGAACAGGTTGCCCAGCCCGACGAAGTGGCTGATCGCCCCACCCAGCAGTGCGCCGGAAAAACTGCCGGACATCGAGGCAAGGTTGAACAGCCCGGAAATCTTGCTCTTGTCCATGGCGTGCTCGCCCAGTTGGGCCATGTTCACCAGATGGATGAGCGCTGCCGCCGCACTGAGCAGCACGCCGCCCAGGGCCAGCAGCCAGTAGTCGCGGGCGACGCCGAGCAGCAGCAGAGCGGCCAGTGCTGCCGCAAGGCTGCCAACGTAGGCCAGGCGCCGGCCGCTGCGTTCGATCAGGTAGCCGAAGCCGAACAGCCCGAGCACCGAGGCCAGGCCCTGAATCATCACCAGGCTCACCGCCTGGCCTTGCGTGAGGCCGACGACTTCCATCGCCAGCAGCAGGATGAAGGTGCCGAACAGCGCACTGGTGGCAGCGCTGAGCAGCTCGATCAGGCAGCTCTCGGCGATCTCGACGTTGGCCAGCATGGCGCCGACCTGTTGCAGCAATCCACCCGTGGCAGCGGCCACGGGCACGTCATCACTGGGTACTTCTCCCTCCCAGAAACCGAGACTGTAGAAGGCCATCAGGCCGAAGCACAGGCCGATGGCGGCAAACCCCCAGGTGAAGCTCGCCGCGCCGCTCAGCCAGTTGCCCAGCAGCGGGCCGAGCAGGCCCATCCCCAGGGTCAGCGAGCCGCGGTACCAGCCGGCCTTGTCGTTGCCGATGCGCTTGAGCTGGCGCAGGAAGGCGCTGTTCATGGCGACGATGCGGAACGGGATGCACAGGCCGATCAGCAACCGGGCGAAGGCCAGCCACAGCCAGCCGCCGAACAGCGGGATAGCCAGGTTCAGCAGCATCGGCCCGAGGCTGGCGAGGAAGTACACCCGGCGCGCGCCGAAGCGAGCGATGACGAAGCCGGCGGGCAGGGTGAGGATCACCATGCCCAGGGCCTCCATGGCCGAGATGATGCCGATCTGCATGGCGTTGGCGCCGATGCTGATGGCGTAGAGGGTGGTGACGATCTTCGCCATGCCGATGGTGGCGCCGCTGAAGGCTGCCAGCAGCATGAAGTTGAGCAGGAAGGCGGCGGGCCGCTCGGTGTTAGATGGCGACATCGATCCCCCCCAGCAGGGTTTCCAGCGGGCGTGGGTCGATCCAGTCGTCGACGCTGAAGTTCTTGCCGATGAACTCCCAGCGCTGCAGAAACGCAGTGAGGTCGCGCAGCGCGTTGACCGAGCGTTCCGCCAGGTTGGTCTGCAGGCGCAGGTGCGCGTCATCGCCATAGGCGCTGGCCACCCAGAACTCGCTGGTGTTCAGCTCGCGGGCAAGGAAGCGGCGGGTTTCTTCGGGGTGCGCCCAGGCCCATTGCTCGGCGTGCAGCACGCTATCGAGCACCCGCACGGCGGCATCGAAATGCTCGTCCAGCAGTTGCTGGTCGACGGTCAGGGTGCGCGGTGTGCCGATGTTCGAACGCACCAGCGGCTCGGGGTGCGAGCCGACGTCCAGCACCACATGCAGGCCGAACTCGTGGGCCAGCTGCAGGCCGTGGGCGCCCTTGAGGAAGATGGCGTCGATGTCGCCGCGCAGCAGGCCGATCAGCTCGTTGTTGCGCTGCACCACGCGGTTGCCCTTGAGGGCCACCTGGGCGCCGAACACGTGGCGCACCGGGTCGTCGCTGAAGGTGCCGCCGTAGGGGTAGTCCACCAGCTCGACGTCGCGCACTTCCAGGCCTTCCAGCCGCAGGGCGTTTTCCAGGCCGCGCAGGGACTGGGCGCGGGTGAAGTCGATCTGCACGTTGGCCCACTTCGGCAGGCCGAAGCGCCGGTGGCGCAGGTCGCGGATGCTGCGCACGCCGCTGTCCGGCGCGCTGACGATGAGCTGCACTTCGTCGCTCCACGACAGCCCGAGCACCCGCGTGCGCGCGCCGTTGGCGCGGGCCCAGATGGCCGGGATGTTGCCACCGTGGCGCACGGAGTAGGGCAGGTGATGGTCGAAATGCGCCTCGCGCACCTCGCGTTCGGAAGACTCGCGCAACGACTGGATGCGCGTGCCGAACGGGCGGAAGGCCTGCGCCAGGCGCCCGGATTCGACGGCTATGCCGAGCCCCGTGGGAACGGGGCTGTGGGTGTACCAGAGGGTTTCCAGCGGTGTGCTCATGGGTGTCCGTCGGGGGATGAAAGCCCCCGCGCCGTCGCGCGGGGGCCAGGTCGGGAAACAGAGGGAGTCGCCCTCGTGACGTTGATCAGCCGGTCTTCTGCGCGAGACGGCTGCGCAGAGCTTCCAGCGGGCGCGGGTCGATCCATTCGCGCACGTCGAAGCGCGCCGGGATGAAGTTCCAGCGCTGCAGGAAGTCGGTGAAGTCCTGCAGGGCGAGGATCGAGCCTTCGTCCAGGTTGGTGCGCAGGCGCAGGTGGGCGTCTTCGCCATAGGCGGTGGCGACCCAGAATTCGCTGCTGTTGGTTTCCCGCGCCAGGTAGCGGCGGGTGTCGTCCGGGTGCTGGTGCGCCCAGTCTTCCGCGCGCAATACCGAGGCGAGGATCGCGGTGGCGGCGTCGGGGTGTTGCTCCAGCAGGTTGAGGTCGACGCTCAAGGTGCGAGGCGTGCCGTTGTTGGCGCGGATAAGCGGCTCCGGATGGGCGCCGGTGTCGATCACCGTGTGCAGGCCGAACTGCTGCGCCAGCTGCACGGCGTGGGCGCCCTTGAGGAAGATCGCGTCCACTTCGCCACGCAGCAGGCCGACCAGTTCCGGGTTCTGGCTGCGCCGACGGCTGCCGCCGTGACCGGTGATGCCGACGATGTTGCCCGGCGCCTCGTCGCTGAAGGTGCCCTTCAGGCCGAAGTCCACCAGCTCCAGGTCGCGTACTTCCAGGCCTTCCAGGCGCAGGGCGTTCTCCAGGCCGCGGATGGCCTGGGCGCGGGTGAAGTCGATCTGCGCGCCGCTCCAGTCCGGCAGGCCGAAGCGCCGGCCCTTGAGGTCGCGCACGCTGCGGATGCCGCTCTCGGCGGTGGTCAGGATCAGTTGCGCCTCATCGGCCCAGGACAGGCCGATCACGCGGGTTTCGCGGCCGCTGGCGCGGGCCCAGATGGCCGGGATGTTGCCGCCGTGGCGCACCGAGTTCTGCAGGGTGTGGTCGAAGTGCGACTCGCGCACCGCCTGGTCGGCGGACTCGCGCAGCGACTTGATCTGCGTGCCCTGCTCGGCAAGGGATTCTTCCAGCCAGCCTTTCTGCACGGCGATGCCGAGGCCGGTGGGTACCGGGCAGCGGGTGTACCAGAGGGTATCGAGGGGACGGGACATGTGCAGCTCCTTGTGGCTCAGGCGCGGGCCTTGAGTTCGTGGACGTCGGCGCGTTTGCCCTGCACCAGCGGCAGGACTTCCTGGCCGATGCGCAGGGCTTCTTCCAGGTGCGGGTTGCCGGCGAGGATGAAGGTGGAGAAACCGGCATCGCGGTATTCGGCGAGGCGCTCGGCGACGTTCTCGTGGCTGCCCACCAGGCCGATGGTCGGCCCCGGCTTGGCCTTGCCGAAGCCGGCCCAGAGGTTGGGACCGAGGATCAGGTCGTCGAAGCGCTCGACGTTCTGGTGGTAAGCGGTCTGCCGCGCGGCGCCGACGGAATCCGAGCCAGTGGCGAAGTTCTTGATGAAGGCGCTGGTGCGCGCGTCGATGCGCTCGTACTGGCGGCGCAGTTCGCTCCAGGCGGCCTCTTCGGTTTCGCGGGCGAACAGATCGATGCGGATGCCGAAGCGGATCTCGCGGCCCTGCTTGTCGGCCAGCTCGCGCACCCGTTCCAGGTGCGGCTTGAGCTTGTCGATGGGTTCGGCCCAGTTGAGGTAGACGTCGGCGTGCTTGGCTGCGACGTCCAGCGCCGGGTCGGAGAAACCGGAGAAGTACACGCCGGGTTTGCGCACGTTGCGCAGCGCGATCGGCAGCGAGCCGTTCTCCAGCTGGTAGATGTCGCCCTGGTAGGAGAACTGCTCGTTCTTCCACAGGCCGTCGATGATGTCGAGGAACTCGCCTGTGCGCTGGTAGCGCTTGTCGTGTTCGAGGAAGTCGCCGTTGGCGCGCTGGCTGGCGGGGTTGCCGCCAGTGATGATGTTCCATTCCAGGCGGTCGCGGGACAGGTGCTGGAGGATCGCTGCCTGCTGCGCGGCATAGGCCGGCAGAGTCCAGGCGGCCTGGAAGGCGATCAGGAACTTGATCCGGCGGGTCTCGCGGGCCAGCGCGGCGGCGGCGATCCACGGCTCCGGCCCGGTGGGCAGCAGCGCGCCCTCGAAGCCGGCGATCTCGGCGGCCTTGGCCACCTGGGCGATGTAGTCGATGTAGGTGAAGCCGTCCGGCTCGCCGTTGGGCAGGCGGCCCGGCGCAATGTTGCCGGGGCGCTCGATATGGCTGCCACGGTTGTTCTTGTCAGAGGCGAGATAGGGACCGTCGCTGCCCAGCGGCAGTCGCCAGAAGAATTCAGTACTCATGGCCTTGCTCCTTTACTTGGCGGGGGCAGCGTCGTGCTGCTCGTGCAAGGTCTTGAGCAAGGGCTGTGCCCAAAGCCCGCAAGCCAGGCGGGGCGCGGTTTGCAGGCTGGTGTGCTGCTCTGGCAGCAGGGCGTTTGTCTGTACAGCAGCAGTGGGTCAGCAGGGGATGCTGGGCGGGCAGCAATTTTTCCCGCTCTGCCAGGGTTGGCACCTGGCTGTTGGCTTTGATATTTTCTAACCTGTTGATTTGTAGCGATATTTTATAGTGGCACAAGTCCTGCTCAGTCAGTGGAACACCGCCATGCGGTTCATCCATCCCCGACTGCCAGGAGGCATTCCATGTCCACCCTCGACCCGCAACTCGCCCGCCAGCTCGAACAGGTCCGCCGCGATTTCGCCAAGGCCTTCCGCGTGCTCAAGGACAGCCGCACCCTCACCGCCACCAACACCTACCAGGCCTACGTGCGGGTGCCGGACAGCGACAAGGTGATCGCCGTGCACGCGCCCAACCCGTGGGCGGACGACCAGGAAATCCGCGCGGTGGTCGCCACCTATGAAGGCGAGGTGATCCTCGACGAAAGCATTCCCGGCGCAACCCCGCTGAGTGGCCGTGGCGCAGGCGGCAACGGCAAGCGCTACGCGGCGATCTTCCAGGTGCGCCCGGAGGTGAACGTGGTGATCCACGTGCACACCCCTTACCTCGGCGGCTGGGCCAGTGCCCACCGCGTGCTGCCGATCCGCTATGCCGCCTCCCAGCGCGTGACCCTGGCCCGCGAGCTGCCGATCTACATCGACCGCCGCCAGCCCGAGCCGCTGTTCATCCTCGACCGGCTCGCCGAGAACGCCAACACCCCGGCGATTCTCGAAGCCAACGGCGGCGCGACCTTCTGGGGCGACGACCTGATCAAGGCATCCAAGCTGATCCTGCTGATCGAGGAAGGCGCGTACTTCCAGGGCCTTGCCGAAGGCCTCGGCGGCTCCCAGGAATTCGGTCCTGGCGTGCTGGAACAGCAATGGAAGATGACCGGCCTCTGGGAGCAGGGCCAGAAGCTGCTGGAAGCGGCGGCCTGAGTTTCTTCCCGGCATGAAGAAGCCCTCTTGCGAGGGCTTTTTTTGTGGGCGAGGATCAGGCTCCTACAGGCTCCGTGTGTTCTTCCGCGCCGCGCGCTCGAACACATTCTCCGCCCATTGATTCAGGCTCTTGCCGGAGGCCTTCGCTGCGATGACGGCGGCCGCATGCACCTCCGGCCGGATGCGCAGCATGATCTTCCCGGACGCGGGCTTCTCCGGCTCCACGCCGCGCTCGGCGCAGTCAGCGAGATAGTCCTCGACCGCCTCCTGCAAGGCAGCATGCAAACCACCGACGCTGTCGGCATGGAAGCTGATGATGTCGTGCACGCCCAGCAGGCGACCCACGAAAAGATCGTCGCGGTCGTCGAACTCGATGCGGGCGGTGTAACCCTTGTAGGTCATGCGACTCATGTTTCCACTCCAGCCCGGCGCAGGAGTTCGCGGGCTTCTTCGACCTGGTAGCGCTTGGCTTCCTTGCCCGGATGCGGGCGATGGCAGCGCCAGGTCTGTCCTTGCAGAACCATCCTTACTCGCGAGCCCTCTCGCTCCTCCACGACTCCGCCCAGATACAGGATCAGGGCCTCGATGTCGGCAAACACGATCCCCGCACTGGTGGGCGTGCGGTAGATCATGGCAAGGGTCTTTCGGTGGCGGTTCTGCATCATTGAATGCTATCGCTGAATGATAGCATTTACTGTCCGCCTCCTGCGTAGATTGAGATCGAAACGTCGGGTCACTCCGTAGGAGTGGACTCCGTCCGCGATGTGCAACAGGCCAGCTCCGAGCGGCCGGCTATCTATCGCGGACAGAGTTCGCTCCTACATCAGATCAAGGCTTGGCGGCGACGGAAGTCCCGGCGCTACGCTGCCAGAAGCTCTCCAGCTGCAAGTTCTTCAATCCCTGCTCGACGAACTTCGGTTCCAGCAGGTCATCGACTTTCACCTCGTTGCGGATCAGTTTCGCCTTCAGGCTGTAGGCGATGCCGTCGGTGTAGTGCTGGCGCAGGGCGTCGTCGTAGAGCGGGGAGAAGTGCGCCGGCCACGGTTCGCCGGAGACCTCGCGCTGCAGCACGCTCAGCGGCACGCCGGAGCGAGTCTGGGCTTGCTGGTACTCCGCCTGGTTGGCGTCCTGGGAAACCCACCACGCGGCTTTCAGGTAGGCGTCCACCACCAGTTGGGCGAGGTCGGGATGGTCCTTGACGAAGTCCCGCGCGCCCCAGACTTCGGCACGCATCTTCCAGTCCGCCGGCGCTTCCTTGCTCGACCAGATAATGCGGCCGACCTGCTTGTCTTCCAGCAGGAAGGCGTCACTGAGGGTGAAGAAGGCATCCACGCGATCAGCACTCAGCGCGGCAGCGCCGGCCTGCGGGTTGAGGTTGAAAATACGGAAGTCGCTGAACTGCAGGTGGTTGGCTTCCAGCAGCTTGGCGAATGACAGCTCCCACGGCCGACCACGGTGCAGGGCGATGCGCTTGCCCTTGAGGTCGGCGATGGATTTGGCCGTGGAGCCCGGCGGCACCACCAGGTAGACGTTGTTGCCGATGCCGCCGGGAACGATCAGTTGGGTCTGCACGCCGGAGGCGTTGGCGATGATCGACGGCAGGTCGCCGTAGAAGGCGAAGTCGATGCGTTTGTTGGCGAACTCCTCGTTGACGAAGGTGCCCACCGAGCCGGTAGCAGCGGGCACCCATTCCAGCTTGACGCCGCGCTGGGCCAGTTGCTGCTCCAGCCACTTGTCACGGTCGATGACGTAGGACGGGCCGTTGAAGGTGATTTGCCCGGCGTTGGCGTAGGCCACCGTGGCGATACGCAGGGTGGTCGGCTGCTCGGCGGCCAGGGCGTGGCCGGCGAGCAGCGCGGCGGCGGCCGGCAGCAGCCGGCGCAGCGCACGATGCAGAAGGTTCATGGGTTTTTGCCTCGCTCAGAAGTCGGTGGTGACCGAAACGCCGAAGGTGCGCGGGTCGCCGTACATGACGGCGGCGGTCTGGTAGCCGGTGGGCAGGGTGTGGTTGCGGTATTCCTTGTCGGTGAGGTTGTTCACGTAGGCGGTGATGCGCGTGGTGTCGCCCGGCAGTTCGTAGGTCACCCGCGCGTTGCCCAGGGTGTAGCCGCCGGTGCGCATGTTGGCGCCCTGGTCGTTGGTGAAGAAGTACTGGCGGCTGCGGGTGTTCCAGTCGGTGCCCAGCACCACCGCGCCGCCGACGTTCAGCGGGATGCGGTAGTCGGCGCCGATCACCGCCGAGACGCTGGGCGCGCGGACGAAGTGGTTGCCGGAGTAGTCGTCGTTGCCCGAGGTGTAGTCGGTGAACTCGGTGTGCAGCAGGCCCAGGCCGAGGTTGAGGTGCAGGTTCTGCACCGGAATGGCTTCCAGCTCGAACTCGGCGCCGTAGGCCTCGCCCTGGGCGCCATTGGCCAGGCGCGAGACGGTCTGGTTGTTCACCGCCGTCACGATGTTGAGCTGGATGTCCTCGTAGTCGTAGTAGAAGACGCTGGCGTTGGCGTTCAGGCGGCCGTCGAACCATTCCGACTTCAGGCCCAACTCGTAGGAGGTGAGGTATTCCGGGTCGACCTTGGCCACCGTGGCCTGGCTGGTGACCCCGGCGTTGTAGCCGCCGGAGCGGAAGCCACGGGCGTAGCGGAAGTAGGCGCGGGCGTTGTCGGAGATCCGGTACTCGGGCGTCAGGTCCCAGCTGTAGTCGCTCCAGGTGTTGCTCTCGTCCTGGGTGGCGTTGACGATCAGCGGCGAGTCGACGTTGCCCGGCTGCCACCAGTGCCCTTCGCCAAAGCTGGCCGCGCCCCGGTTGACCAGGCGCGCCAGGTCGATGTCCTTGGTTTCGCGGGTCCAGCGCAGGCCGGCGGTGACGCTGAAGTCGTCGGTGAAGTTGTAGGTGGTGCTGCCGAAGACGGCGTAGCTCTCGGTCTGCTGGTCGTAGCTGACGTTGTTGTAGTAGCTGGGGACGTAGACGTTGGGCAGCGCGGCGTTGGCGTTCTTCGACTGCAGGTCTTCGTTGAAGTAGTGGAAGCCCAGCACCCAGTTCAGCCGGTCGCTGCGCGGCGAGGCCAGGCGCAGTTCCTGCGACCACTGCTGGCTGTCGGCGTAGCTGTAGCTGCGCTGCAGTTCCAGCGGGGTGTTGTCGCTGTCGGTCCAGCCGTCGCGGGTGAAGTGCTCGAAGGCGGTGATGGAGGTCAGCTCCAGCTCGCCCAGTTGCCAGACCAGGTTGAGGTTGCTGCCGGCCTGGTCGATCTCGGCCTGGTACTTGGCGTTGAAGTTGGCCTTGCCCAGTTTCGGGTCAATGGAATAGCCGAACTGGTTGGTGCCGTTCGGGCGGGTGCCGTAGCTCACCGTGTTGTAGCTGGCGGTGTCGTGGTAGTGGCGGGCGTGGACGTTGAGGTTGGCGTCGAGGTTGTCGTTCACCCGCGCGGCCAGTTGCAGGCGCACCGCGTCATCTTCCAGCGCGCCCTGGTCGTTGCCGTCGTTGATGTTCTCGGTGTAGCCGTCGCGGCCCTGGTGGTGGAAGGACAGGCGCCCGGCCAGTTTGTCGTCGACCAGCGCGTCGCTCACTGCGCCTTCGACGATGCGGTTGGCGTAGTTGCCCATGTCGACCTTGAAGTAGCCCTCGGGGCTGAAGGTCGGCTTGCGCGAAATGAAGTTGATCGCGCCGCCCGTGGTGTTCTTGCCCCATAGCGTGCCCTGTGGGCCACGCAGCACTTCCACGCGCTCCTGGTCGAACAGCGGGAAGCCGGTGGCGCTGATGTTGGCGATGTACACGTCATCGACATAGATGCCGATCGGGCTGACGGTGTTGGCGCCCTGGTCGCCGGTGCCCAGGCCGCGAATCCACCAGCGCGGGCGGCCGTGCCCGTCGGTGGTGCCGGCGGAGGCGTTGGGGGTGTAGCGGGTGACTTCGCTGGCCGATTGCAGGGAGGCGTCGCGGATCTTCTCGCCACTCAGCACGGTGATCGGCGCCGGTACTTCCTGTACCGACTCCTCGCGCTTCTGCGCGGTGACCACCACCTTGCCGAGGGTGGGTGCGGCGCTGGTTTCTGCGTTGGTCTGCGTATCGCCATCTGCCGCTTGGGCGGCGAAGCTGGCGAGGCTCGCCAGGACGGCGAGGGAGAGGGTGTTGCGTTTGAACATGGTGTCCCCAGTGGGCGGCGAAAGGACGGCTGGCTCTGTGGTGCTCGGTCGTCGCCGCAAGGCATGAAGCGGTTATTGCGTTGCTCTTGTGCTGGCTCACGCGTTGGAAAGGCCGGAAGGCTTGCCGGGAACATCGCAACATCCGTACCGCTTTCTGAAGAAAGTCTAAGTGACTGATCCTAAAGGGTTTTTATTTGAAGCTGCACGGGAGGTGCTGCTGGGGCAGCAGTCCATGCTGGGTTGTCGCTGCCTGGGCAGCAGCAGGTCAGCAGGCTGCCGAGGCTTTCGTCGCAGGGCCGCTGGAACGCAATGTGCAACTGATAAGCTGGTCGCTTGAAAGCCCTGGAGTTGGCAATGAATACGCTCTTGCCGGAGCAGCCCCTGCAACGCTTCCCGCACAACCTGCGCGGCCGCGATTTCGTGGTGGGGGATGTGCACGGCCATTTCGAACTGCTGCAGCGTCTGCTCGATCAGGTCGGCTTCGATCCGGCCGCCGATCGCCTGTTCGCCGCCGGCGACCTGGTGGATCGCGGACCCTATTCCCCGCAGGTGCTCGACTGGCTGGCCAAGCCCTGGTTCGCCTCGGTACGGGGCAACCACGAGCAGTTGGTGATCGACGTGGTGCTGGCCGGCGATGACCGCGACCTGCATTTTCGCAATGGCGGCGCTTGGCTCTACAAGCTCACGCCGGTGACCCGCGAGCGCATCGCCCGGCGGTTGCAGCAGTTGCCGCTGGTGATCGAAGTCGAACTGGGGGAGGGCCGTCGCGTCGGCATCGTGCATGCCGAGGCACCGGTCTCACCGGCCTTCCCCGACTGGGACAGCGGCGTCGCCGCGCTAGCCGGCGAGCTGGGCGAAACCGCCCGGCGCAACGCCGTCGGCCTGGCGATGTGGGCGCGTACGCGGATCGAGAAGGAAGACGCCACGCCGATCAGCGGGCTGGAGCGCCTGTACGTCGGCCATACCGCGCAGAGTGCCGTGCGCCCGCTGGGCAATACCCACTACATCGATACGGGCAGCGGCTATGCCGACGGCTGCCTGAGCATCGTCGACCTGCACAGTGGCAAGGTCGACACGGCGACCGCGCGCTGAGCGGTCGCCACAGCGACTGTCACTCGCCGCGAATGTACTGCTCCAGTTGCTGGATCAGCGCGGCCTGTTCGGCAATGGCGGCCTTCACCAGGTCACCGATGGACAGCAGCCCGATCAGCTCGCCGTTCTCCACCACCGGCAAGTGGCGCAGGTGGCGCTCGGTCATGATGCCCATGCACTTGTCGACGTTCAGGTGGGTGTCCACGGTGATCACCGGCGCGGTCATCACTGCGCTGATCGGCGTGTCTTCCGAGTTGCGTCCCTTGAGCGCCAGGCGCCGGGCGTAATCGCGCTCGCTGAAGAAGCCGACCAACTGGTTGGCCTCCACCACCGGCAGGCCGCCGAGGTTCTTCTCCGCCATCAGGCGCAACGCGTCGATCACCAGCGCATCCGGGGCGATGGTGTAAACCTGCTGGTCCGCCTTGGCGTTCAACAGCTGAGCCACAGTCTTCATTCCTACCCCCTGTTCGTCGTTCACGGCGCGATGCCCGTGGTTCATAGAGAATCGTGGACGAAACGCGATCCGGCAAGGCCGGAAAGCGCCGTCCGCCGTTACCGGAGCGTCATCCTGCCCCAGTGCGACTTATACTGTGAGTCCCTTCCCCGTTTCCCCCCACGAAAGACCGGCCATGACTGACGAAGACCTCCACGAGCCCGAACACGACCACCTGCTGGACCTCGATGACGATCTCTACGGCCTGCTGGAGGAGGATGCGGCGTTCTTCGAGGACCCGCCCGGCGATCACGAAGAGGACGACGAGGACGCGGAGGAATACCAGCCGGGCCTGGATGATGAGTTCGACTGACCTTCGGACGATATCCGGGCGTCATGATTGGCTGGCAGAATGCTGGGCAGACAATAAAGAGAAAGCACCATGCGCAACGTCACGCTCGCCCTGGCCGTTTCCCTGCTCTGTGGATGTTCTTCGGACGTCCGCCGGGATGACCGCACCGCGCCCATCTCCCTCTACCGAGACACTCGCCATGTGATGGTGGTGAACTTCCAGCCCGACGCCACAGTGGCAGCCAACCCGCGCTGGGGTGCGCTGAAAGCCAGCTGGCGCCAGGCGCTGCGCGACGAAGCAGGCTCGGCGGACTACCAGCTCACCGAGCAGGACGGCGAACCGCGCGCTACCGATACCCTGTCGACCCTGGTGGTGATCGAAGTCGGCGCCGGGCATAACGCCAACGACCGGCCGGGCAGCGGCGACGGGGAGTGGATCACCTCTACCGTGCGCTACCACGACGGCCTGACCGGCCAACTGCTCGCCTCGCGTCGCTACGAAAGCGAGGCCGATGGCGATCTGTTCACCTCCCTGGGCTCGTCCGAGGTGGGTGCCGTGTCTGAACAGATCGTCGACGAGATCACCGGCGCCCTGCTGGTCGCCCGGCCGTCCCGCAGCCTGCCGACGCCGCTGCCGGCCACCACACCGGCACAGCCACCGGAAGCCGTTCCGCCGCCGGTCGCACCCACCGCAGTGGAAACCGTCGCCCATGTCTCCCAGCCTTTGAGTCAGGAGCAGCGGTTGATGGAATTGCAGCGGCGCAACTTGCCGTATGAGGAATATCGGGACGAATTCCGGCGGATCATGGGGCGCTGATTGTTTCTGGCGACGGCCCGTCAGTTCAGAGATCGAGCAGGTTGCTGTTCATCCGGTAGAGGACCGACATGAAGCTCAGCAGCTCCTGCTCGGGGATGTTGCGGGATACCTGCTGCCAGGCGGAATTGATGTCGCCGTTGATCTTGTCGTTGATCAGCTTGCCCTGCGGCGTCAGCGACAGGTAGATCTGCCGCAGATCCAGGCCGGTCTTCTTCTGGATGACGATCAGCCCGCTGCCTTCCAGGCGCGCCAGGGAACGCGTCAGGTTCTGGTGCGGCATTCCGAGCTTGTTCGCCAGGTCGTTCTTCGTTGAAAAGCTGTCTTCCCGCAAGTTGTCGAGAATGACGCGGTCAACAAAGGTAACGCCGGCTTCATTGATAATAGGCTCGAGGTATTTCTGCCAAAGTGCATGGTTGGTTCTCAATAACTCGGTGAGTTGCTTGAGTTCTCTTTCCGTCATGCAGGCTCTCGTTGTGCACTATTGGCTGATCATGGTTTCAACGCCGGTAATGAAGAGTGTCGCGCCGATGCAGGCCAGGACCAGGTAGGAGATCTGCTTGATTGCACTCATCGCCTGTTCGCCCAGCAACTTCGACACCGGGACGCTGAAGTGAAACAAGCTACCCAGCACTGCTGTGACGGTCAAGGCAGCCAGGCTGACCGAGATCGGGCTGGCGGTTTCGCTGGTGAGTTTGATCACCACCGAGATCGCCGCCGGCCCGGCGATCACCGGAATACACAGTGGGACGACCGCGATATTGCTGCCCGGGCTGGGCGCGCTCTTCGAATGATCATTGAGCCCCTGCAGGCAGGAGATCAGTAGCGATAACCCACCCGCGACCTGCAGGGAGGCCAGGGTAATACCCAGCAAGCGGAACAGCTCCATGCCGAACCAGATGCAAATCAGCAAGGTGATGGCCACGGCCAGCGTGGTCTTCTTGCCGATGCGGGTTATATCGTCGCTCGGCAAGCCCTGGGTATATGAGGTGAAGATGGAAAACATCGTCAGCGGATTGATGATGATGGCTATTCCACTCAGGCTCAGCAGATAGGCATGAAACATGGCGGGGGCTCGCTTTCGACTCGGGGACGGTTGCCGGTCAGGGCAACTGGTTCTTCATGATCTCGCCGTTCTTCATGACCAAAGGCACATGGCTTCCTTCCGCGTCGAACAGCGCGAGCTCCTGCAGCGGGTCACCATCCACCACGATCAGGTCGGCCAGGGCACCGGGCGCCACCACACCGAGCTGGCCCTTCATGTTGAGCAGTTCGGCATTCACTCCAGTGGCCGAATGCAGGACGTCGAAGGGGGTGTCGACCTGTGCCCGCAGCTTCAGCTCATCGGTCTGGCAGTTGTGGAACTCGCCGAGCAGGTCCGTGCCCAGGCCGATCTTCACGCCATAGCGGCGTGCCAGCCGTACGGCCTCCAGCGCCTGGGACTGCACATCCTTGAGCTTCAACAGCACCGAATCCGGAATGCCCGCGGTCGGGTTGCCGGCGTTCTGGATGAAGGCGTTGTAGATCGACAGCGTCGGGACCAGGAAGGCATCGTGCTCGTGCATGACCTGGGCGGCCTCCGCATTCAGCAGGTTGCCGTGCTCGATGGATCTGACGCCACTTCTGACGCAGCGGATAATCGCCGCCGGCGAGTACGCATGGGCCATGACGTAGCTGTTGTAGCGCTGCGCCTCGTCGACGATGACCGCCAACTCCGCTTCCGAGTACTGCAGGTTCTCGATCCGGTCGTTGGGCGAGGCGATACCGCCGCTCGCCATGACCTTGATCTGTGATGCGCCCATGCGGAACTGCTCTCGCACGGCTTTGCGCACGGCGCTCAGGCCATCGGCGATGACCGAGATCGTCGAGCCGGTATGCAGGCTGCAGGCGCAGGTAATCATCGGGCTGGACGGGTGGCGGAAATCGCCATGGCCTCCGGTCTGGCTCAGGGCGCGACAGCTCATGAACAGCCGGGGGCCGGGTACCACCTGGTCCTCGATCGCGCGCTTGATGCCCGCGTCGGCGCCACCGGCATCCCGCACCGAGGTAAAGCCGCGATTGAGCATGCTGCCGAGGAAGCTGAAGCTGCGGGCATACACGTAACCGGGGAGCTCGGTTTCCTGGTTCAGGTCCACCTGGCTGGCGGTGATGTGAACATGGGCATCGATCAGGCCGGGCATCAGGTATTTGCCCTTGAGGTCGATGGTGAGTGTGCCGGTGGGGGAGAGGGGCTGGGTGTGATCGATGGAAAGGATGTGCGGGCCGCAGACGAGCACGTCACCCTTGCGCAGCGTCGGATGCTGGCCGTCGAATATCTGGGCGTTCTTCAGAAGAATGTTCATGGCTACCTCTTCGTGAGTTCTCCAGTACAACGGCTGGAAAACCTACGCCCGAGAAAAATAGAACGCAATGCGTTCTAAGTGGCCATGAAATTGATCTCAAGGTGCCGGGATTCCCCGCTAAGTCATTGATTGGATGCGATGAGAAATGGGGGCGCGCGCTCGCCGGGGGGCGAGTCTCCGCTGGCATGTGTGACGTCACGCATATTTTTGCGGCGAGAAATTCGCTGGCGGGCAAGCATCCGGGCCGGCTAGAACCAGCCGCCGCTCGATAGCTCCTGTTCGCAGCTCTTGTACTGGGCGCCGTACACCGAGGCGCGGGTCTGAACCTTCTGCGACACCGTCTTCAGCCACGGCTTGGCGTCATAGCTGCGCTGGCGGTAGCCGCCCCAGCCCTCGTGGTAGTTCAGGTACTGGCCATAGGCGTCCCACTTGGAGACGCGGTTCACGCTGTAGCTCTTGTTCATGTACCAACCCATGAAATCCAGCGCATCGGCGAAGTCGTCTCGGTCGGCGCCCCAGCCTCCCGCTTCCTTCTTGTAGTCCGCCCACGTCTCGTCCTTGGCCTGGGCGTAGCCGTAGGCGGAACTGACCCGGCCCCAGGGGATGAAACCGAGGAAGTAATAACGCGGTGGCAAGGCATCGTGCTTGAAGGAGGACTCCTGGTACATCATTGCCATCGGCACCTGGACAGTCCCGCCCCAGCGCTTCTGCACTTTCAGCGCCGCTTCATGCCATTGCGGCTTTTCGCGAAAGATCTCGCAAAGGTTTTCGGGGTGCGCCGGAGGCTTGGTGGCGCACCCGGCAAGGGTCAGCAGCAGGGCGGGCAGCAGGAGCCGAAGCATGGGCGGTTTGTCCTTTTCTCGCGCGATAGCCGGAGGCTTATACAGCCTCTGGTGGCGAAGATGAATCACAGGGCTTCGAGGGTAAATCTGGCCCTGGGGCCGGCCGGCATACCGGGCAGGCGCCGCAGACGTTGCCGCCAGAAACAGGAAAGCCCGCTCAGGGCGGGCTTTTCAGGCGGTTTCGCAGAGTGCCTGGGGCAGTCTCGAAACAGTGTAGATGGCGCACCAGGCGGGATTCGAACCCACGACCCCTGCCTTCGGAGGGCAGTACTCTATCCAGCTGAGCTACTGGTGCGTATGCCGCGGCTGGCGCGGCAGGCGGCAATCATACGCATCTCCCGTGCAGGCGTCCAATGCAGGTACGCTCGTTCATGATATCGAACGAAAACGGCCACTTGTCGGTAGAAAATGGCCGAAAACGCCCTGCAAGCGGATGCCCTCGTGGGTTTTGTCGAACAAGCTATTGCCCTTTGCAGTCGGGGGCCCTAGGATTCGTTTGAGATTTCAAACGCCTCCCCACCACAACAACAGGAGACCGGAGCATTGGCATCACACCAGCCGGCCATCAGCCTGCGGGATGACAGTCTTCCGTTGCACCCACCGCATGTCCCTTGTGACAGGTCTCCGTGCGGCTTCCGTCGATCAGCGTACCGGAAGGTTGTAGGGCAGTCGTACTCCTGGGCCCAGCCTGGGAATCTGTGCGTGAACGAGTTCAACCAGACCGGGCAATGACCCCGGCCTGCGTTTTTTCGTGTCCGCATGCCGAGCGAACTAAGAGCCGTTCGCCGGGCGTCGCCTCCAAGCTGAGGCGGCATTCGCCTCCTGCGTCGATACTGGTCGGCCGGGGCGAATGAACGGCAGAGACTACGGTCTCTCCCATCCAGACAACAAGGCCGGCGGGGACTCGAGGTGGACCCGCCGTCCACAGGCTTTCCTCGAAAGGAGACAGGTCATGCAACTCAATGATGCCAAGCTGTTCCGCCAACAGGCTTACATTGACGGTTCCTGGGTCGACGCCGACAACGGCAAGACCATCAACGTGAACAACCCGGCTACCAACGAGATCATCGGCACCGTGCCGAAGATGGGCGCCGACGAGACTCGTCGTGCCATCGAAGCCGCCGACAAGGCCCTGCCGGCCTGGCGTGCGCTGACCGCGAAAGAGCGCGCCAACAAGCTGCGCAAGTGGTTCGACCTGATGATCGCGAACCAGGACGACCTGGCCCGCCTGATGACCATCGAGCAGGGCAAGCCGCTGGCCGAAGCCAAGGGCGAAATCGCCTACGCTGCCTCCTTCCTCGAGTGGTTCGGCGAAGAAGCCAAGCGCATCTACGGCGACACCATTCCGGGTCACCAGCCCGACAAGCGCATCATCGTGATCAAGCAGCCGATCGGCGTGACCGCGGCCATTACCCCGTGGAACTTCCCGTCCGCGATGATCACCCGTAAAGCCGGCCCGGCCCTGGCCGCTGGCTGCACCATGGTGCTCAAGCCCGCCTCGCAGACCCCGTACTCCGCCCTGGCCCTGGCCGAGCTGGCCGAGCGCGCCGGTATTCCGAAGGGCGTGTTCAGCGTCGTCACCGGTAGTGCCGGCGAAGTCGGCGGTGAGCTGACCAGCAACCCGATCGTGCGCAAGCTGACCTTCACTGGCTCCACCGAGATCGGTCGCCAGCTGATGGCCGAGTGCGCCAAGGACATCAAGAAAGTGTCCCTGGAACTGGGTGGCAACGCCCCGTTCATCGTGTTCGACGATGCCGACCTGGATGCCGCCGTCGAAGGTGCGCTGATCTCCAAGTACCGCAACAACGGCCAGACCTGCGTCTGCGCCAACCGCCTGTACGTGCAGGACGGTGTGTACGACGCCTTCGTCGAGAAGCTGAAGGCCGCCGTGGCCAAGCTGAACATCGGCAACGGCCTGGAGCAGGGCATCACCACCGGCCCGCTGATCGATTCCAAGGCCGTGGCCAAGGTCGAAGAGCACATTGCCGACGCCGTTTCCAAAGGCGCCAAGGTGCTCACCGGCGGCAAGCCGCACGCCCTGGGTGGCACCTTCTTCGAGCCGACCATCCTGGTCGACGTACCGAAGAGCGCCCTGGTGTCCAAGGACGAGACCTTCGGCCCGCTGGCGCCGGTGTTCCGCTTCAAGGACGAGGCCGAAGTCATCGCCATGTCCAACGACACCGAGTTCGGCCTGGCTTCCTACTTCTACGCTCGCGACCTGGCCCGTGTGTTCCGCGTCGCCGAGCAGCTGGAATACGGCATGGTGGGCATCAACACCGGCCTGATCTCCAACGAAGTGGCGCCGTTCGGCGGCATCAAGGCTTCGGGCCTGGGCCGCGAAGGCTCGAAGTACGGTATCGAGGACTACCTCGAGATCAAGTACCTCTGCCTCGGCGGTATCTGAGCTGATTTTTCCGTGGGCGCGAGGGTGGCAGGCAAGAGCTGACAGCCACCTTCGCGTCGGCGTTTTCCGGTGGTAGCACCGGACAACCCGTCCGGCGGGCCGCAAGTGCCACGACAGTCGATCATCGTATGCTGTCGTGAGTGGCTTCTCCCCGCTTTCATCCTTTGATCCGGTCGCCCGATGAGCGGCCACTGAGGAAGTTATGAGCAAAACCAACGAATCCCTGCTGCAACGTCGTCAGGCCGCCGTACCGCGCGGCGTAGGCCAGATCCACCCGGTCGTCGCCGAGCGCGCCGAGAACTCCACCGTGTGGGACGTCGAAGGTCGTGAGTACATCGACTTCGCTGGCGGCATCGCCGTACTGAACACCGGCCACCTGCACCCGAAAGTGGTTGCCGCCGTTCAGGAGCAACTGACCAAGCTGACCCACACCTGCTTCCAGGTGCTGGCGTACGAGCCCTACATCGAGCTGGCCGAAGAAATCGCCAAGCGCGTTCCGGGCAACTTCCCGAAGAAGACTCTGCTGGTCACCTCCGGCTCCGAAGCTGTTGAGAACGCCGTCAAGATCGCCCGTGCCGCCACCGGCCGCGCTGGCGTGATCGCCTTCACCGGCGCCTACCACGGCCGTACCATGATGACCCTGGGCCTGACCGGCAAGGTCGTTCCGTACTCCGCTGGCATGGGCCTGATGCCGGGCGGCATCTTCCGCGCCCTGGCTCCGTGCGAACTGCACGGCGTGAGCGAAGACGAGTCGATCGCCAGCATCGAGCGCATCTTCAAGAACGACGCTCAGCCGCGTGACATCGCTGCCATCATCATCGAGCCGGTTCAGGGCGAGGGTGGCTTCTACGTCAACTCCAAGGCCTTCATGCAGCGCCTGCGCGCCCTGTGCGACGAGCACGGCATCCTGCTGATCGCTGACGAAGTACAGACCGGCGCTGGCCGTACCGGCACCTTCTTTGCCACCGAACAACTGGGCATCGTTCCGGACCTGACCACCTTCGCCAAATCCGTTGGCGGTGGTTTCCCGATCTCCGGTGTTTCCGGCAAAGCCGAAATCATGGACGCCATCGCTCCCGGCGGCCTGGGCGGCACCTACGCCGGTAGCCCGATCGCTTGCGCTGCGGCTCTGGCCGTGCTGAAAGTGTTCGACGAAGAGAAGCTGCTGGAGCGTTCGCAAGCCGTTGGCGAGAGCCTGAAAGCGGGTCTGCGCGACATCCAGGCCAAGCACAAGGTCATCGGCGACGTTCGTGGCCTGGGTTCGATGATTGCCATCGAGCTGTTCGAAGGCGGCGATCACAACAAGCCGGCCGCTGAACTGGTCAGCAAGATCGTGGTTCGTGCCCGTGAGAAAGGTCTGATCCTGCTCTCCTGCGGTACCTACTACAACGTGATCCGCTTCCTGATGCCCGTCACCATCCCTGACGCGCAGCTGGAGAAAGGCCTGGCCATCCTGGCCGAGTGCTTCGACGAACTGGCCTGAGCCTTACCGCTCTAACCGTTCAAGACAAGGCCCGCGCAAGCGGGCCTTTCTTTTGGGGCGGTGCTGAGCGGACTGGAAATAAAAAACGCCGCGTCCCTGGGGGAGCGGCGTTTTTACGTTTCGGGGCTCTCCGCTTAACGAGAAGCCAGCAGTTCCTTGCCGCGTACTACGGCGGCGCGGACCTGGTTCGGCGCGGTGCCGCCGATGTGGTCGCGGGCGTTCACCGAGCCTTCCAGGGTCAGCACGGCGAACACGTCGTCGTCGATCTGGTCGCTGAACTGGCGCAGTTCGGTGAGGCTCATCTCAGCCAGGTCCTTGCCGCTGTCCACGCCGTACTTCACGGCGTGGCCGACGATCTCGTGGCAATCACGGAACGGCAGGCCACGGCGCACCAGGTAGTCGGCCAGGTCGGTGGCGGTGGAGAAGCCGCGGCGGGCCGCTTCGCGCATGATCTCGCGCTTGGGCTTGATCGCCGGAACCATGTCGGCGAAGGCGCGCAGGCTGTCGCGCAGGGTGTCGGCGGCGTCGAACAGCGGTTCCTTGTCTTCCTGGTTGTCCTTGTTGTACGCCAGTGGTTGGCCCTTCATCAGGGTCAGCAGACCGGCGAGGTGGCCGAACACGCGGCCGGACTTGCCACGCACCAGCTCCGGTACGTCCGGGTTCTTCTTCTGCGGCATGATCGAGGAGCCGGTGCAGAAGCGGTCGGGCAGGTCGATGAACTGGAACTGGGCGCTGGTCCAGAGCACCAGCTCTTCGGAGTAGCGCGACAGGTGCATCATCGCGATCGAGGCGGCGGCGCAGAATTCGATGGCGAAGTCGCGGTCGGACACTCCGTCCAGCGAGTTGCCGGAGATCGCTTCGAATCCCAGCAGTTCGCAGGTGATGGACCGGTCGATTGGGTAGGTGGTGCCCGCCAGCGCGGCGCTGCCCAGGGGCATGCGGTTGGCGCGCTTGCGGCAGTCCACCAGGCGCTCGTAGTCGCGGCTGAGCATTTCGAACCAGGCCAGCAGGTGGTGGCCGAAGGTCACCGGCTGTGCGGTCTGCAGGTGGGTGAAGCCGGGCATGATGGTATCCGCTTCGGCTTCCGCCAGGCCCAGCAGGCCCTGTTGCAGGCGGGTGATCTCGGCGAGGATCAGGTCGATCTCGTCGCGCAGCCACAGGCGGATGTCGGTGGCCACCTGGTCGTTGCGCGAACGGCCGGTGTGCAGCTTCTTGCCGGTGATGCCGATGCGGTCGGTCAGGCGTGCCTCGATGTTCATGTGCACGTCTTCCAGGTCGACGCGCCAGTCGAAGCTGCCGGCCTCGATTTCGCTCTGGATCTGCTTCAGGCCATCGATGATGGTGTCGCGCTCGGCGTCGGTCAGCACGCCGACCTTGGCCAGCATGGTCGCGTGGGCCATGGAGCCCATGATGTCGTGGCGATAGAGGCGTTTGTCGAAGTCGACGGAAGCGGTGAAGCGGGCGACAAAGGCATCGACGGGCTCGCTGAAGCGGCCGCCCCAGGACTGGTTGGTCTTCTCTACGCTCATGGATCTCTCTCGCTGAAACGGGCAGGCGCGGCGCGCGGCCTGCAGGAAGGTCAAAGTGCGACGATAATAGCAGGCCGGAGCACAAAACCGGCGGCGCTTTGGCGGGTTGGGGCGGGGGAGTGGCGGTGAATCGTCGCGGGGCCCGTGGCCGATCTTTGCGCTGCCCGACAATTCCAGGTTATTGGTCGCACGCGGCGCTTGCCGCCGTGCAGGCGCTTACGGAAACTGCGTCGATGCCCACACAGACAAAGACCGGCGCCAGGCCGGCGCCCAACGAAGACTTCTTCATCCCGGAACTCTGCCAGCCCGAAGCGCTGTTCAGCCTGGTGCTGCTCGCCGAGCTGCTGGTGCTCGTGCTGGTGCTCGCCGAGCCGATGACGCCCAGCTTCAACTGGGTGCGCCTGGCCCTGTCCTCGCTGTTCGTACAGTGGATCGTGCTGCTCTCGGCCGGCCTGCTGTGCCAGCTGCGCCCGCTGATGGCGCGCTGGCCGGCGTGGTTCTCCGGGCTGCTCAGCTGCGCGCTGGTGGTCTTGCTGACACTGGGTTGCACGGTGGTGGCCGATTACTTTTCCCTGGGCGGGCCGATATCGCGCACTGGCGAGGTCAATCTCTACCTGCGGCATGCATTGATTGCGCTCATCATGTCCACGCTGTTGCTACGCTACTTTTATCTGCAGAGCCAATGGCGGCGTCAGGAACAGGCCGAACTGCGGGCGCGGATCGAATCGTTGCAGGCGCGTATCCGTCCGCATTTCCTGTTCAACAGCCTGAACAGCATCGCCAGCCTGATCGAGATCGATCCGGCGAAGGCCGAGCTGGCGGTGTTGAATCTTTCGGATCTTTTCCGCGCCAGCCTGGCCAAACCTGGAACATTAATTTCCTGGGGAGAGGAACTTGAGCTGGCCAGACGCTATCTTTCCATTGAGCAGTTCCGTCTTGGCGACCGGTTGCAGATGGACTGGCAGGTGAGCGGCGTGCCCGATGGCGTGCCGATTCCCCAGCTGACGCTGCAACCGTTGCTGGAGAACGCATTGATTTATGGCATCCAGCCGCGCATTGAAGGCGGTCTGGTGAAAGTTGAGGCGGACTACCGTGACGGTGTGTTCCAGCTCTGTGTGAGCAGCCCGTACGACGAATCGACCGAGACCCTGCCCACGAAGGGGACCAAGCAAGCCCTGCAAAATATTGCAGCGCGACTTGCGGCACTTTTCGGGCCAAAAGCTAGTCTCAGCGTCGAGCGCCGTGACGGACGGCACTTCACCTGTCTACGCTATCCATGTGCGCGTCTCATGCAGGAAGCCTGAGCTTATGAATGTCCTGATCGTCGATGACGAACCCCTGGCGCGAGAGCGCCTGGCCCGGCTGGTGGGGCAACTGGACGGCTATCGCGTCCTCGAGCCCTCCGCCAGCAACGGCGAAGAAGCGCTAACGCTGATCGACAGCCTGAAGCCGGATATCGTCCTGCTGGATATCCGCATGCCCGGCCTGGACGGGCTTCAGGTGGCCGCCAAGCTGTGCGAGCGCGAAGCCCCGCCGGCGGTGATCTTCTGCACCGCTCATGATGAATTCGCCCTGGAGGCGTTCCAGGTCAGTGCGGTCGGCTACCTGGTCAAGCCGGTCCGCAGCGAGGACCTGGCCGACGCCCTGAAGAAAGCCTCGCGGCCCAACCGCGTGCAACTGGCGGCGCTGACCAAGCCCCCGGCGGCCGGCGGCCCCGGCCCGCGCAGCCATATCAGCGCGCGAACCCGCAAAGGTATCGAGCTGATTCCGCTGGAAGACGTGATCTTCTTCATTGCCGACCACAAGTACGTGACCCTGCGCCACGCGGGCGGTGAAGTGCTGCTGGACGAACCGCTGAAGGCGCTGGAAGACGAATTCGGCGACCGCTTCGTGCGTATCCACCGCAACGCGCTGGTTTCGCGCGAGCGCATCGAGCGCCTGCAGCGCACCCCGCTGGGGCACTTCCAGCTGTACCTGAAAGGACTCAACGGCGATGCGCTGACCGTCAGCCGCCGCCATGTCGCCGGCGTCAGGCGGCTCATGCATAACCTGTAGCGACACAGTGCCGCAGCGCCCGAAGCCTGGGGGGCGGCCCCCGGGCTTTTCGTTTGCGTGAGCTGTTATCATGCGGGCACTTTCTTGCACGCTTTCTTTGCCTGGAAATGCCCATGTCTCGCGAAATCCGTATCGCCACGCGCCAGAGCGCCCTGGCACTCTGGCAGGCCGAATACGTCAAGGCCCGCCTGGAACAGGCTCATCCCGGCCTGATCGTGACCCTCCTGCCGATGACCAGCCGTGGTGACAAGCTGCTGGACGCGCCGCTGGCGAAAATCGGCGGCAAGGGCCTGTTCGTCAAGGAGCTGGAAACCGCCCTGCTGGAGAACGAAGCGGACATCGCCGTGCACTCCATGAAGGACGTGCCGATGGACTTCCCCGAAGGCCTGGGCCTGTACTGCATCTGCGAGCGTGAAGACCCGCGCGACGCCTTCGTCTCCAACACCTACGCCAGCCTCGACGACCTGCCTGCCGGCAGCGTGGTCGGCACCTCCAGCCTGCGCCGCCAGGCCCAACTGCTGGCCGGCCGCCCGGACCTGCAGATCCGCTTCCTGCGCGGCAACGTCAACACCCGCCTGGCCAAGCTTGATGCCGGCGAGTACGACGCCATCATCCTCGCCGCCGCCGGCCTCATCCGCCTCGGCTTCGAAGACCGCATTCGCTCCTCCATCAGCGTCGAAGCCAGCCTGCCGGCCGGTGGTCAGGGCGCGGTGGGCATCGAATGCCGTACCGCCGATGCGGAAATCCACACACTGCTGCAGCCGCTGCATCACCGCGAGACCGCTTTGCGCGTCACCGCCGAGCGCGCGCTGAACAAGCGCCTGAATGGCGGCTGCCAGGTGCCCATTGCCTGCTACGCCATTCTCGAAGGCGACCAACTGTGGCTGCGTGGCCTGGTTGGTCAGCCTGACGGCACCCAGCTGCTGCGCGCCGAAGCGCGCGCCCCGTTGGCCGACGCCGAAACCCTTGGCGTGAAGGTCGCCGACGATCTGCTGAGCCAGGGCGCCGAGGAAATCCTCAGCGCGGTCTACGGCGAGGCCGGCCACCCGTGAGCCGCTGGCGGCTGCTGCTGACCCGTCCCGAAGAGGATTGTGCGGCGCTCGCCGCCACCCTCGCCGAGCACGGCATCCACGGCGACTGCCTGCCCTTGCTGGCGATCACGCCGCGCGAAGAGACACCCGTCGAGCGCAGCCTGATTCTTGACCTGGACCGCTACTGCGCGGTTATCGTGGTCAGCAAGCCGGCGGCGCGCCTGGGTCTGGAGCGGCTCGACCGCTACTGGCCGCAACCGCCGCTGACCCAGCGCTGGTTCACCGTCGGCGCCGCCACGGCGACTATCCTCGAAGACTACGGTCTGGATGTGGTCTGCCCGCAGGAAGGCGACGACAGTGAAGCCCTGCTGGCCCTGCCGGAGTTCGAGCAGGCTTTGCAGGTACATGATCCAAAGGTGCTGATCATGCGCGGCGAGAGTGGCCGAGAATTTCTCGCCGAGCGCCTGCGCGGCCAAGGCGTGGCGGTGGACTATCTGGAACTCTACCGGCGCGAAATGCCGAGCTACCCCCGGGGCGAATTGCTGCGGCGAATCCAGGGGGAGCGTTTGAACGCCATCGCGGTCAGTAGCGGGCAGGGGCTTGAGCACCTGCGGCGGCTGGCGGCGGAGGATTGGCCGCAGGTTCGAGCGATGCCGTTATTCGTGCCCAGCCCGCGAGTGGCCGAGCAGGCGCGAGAGATGGGTGCGCTGCAAGTAATCGATTGCCGGGGCGCCAGCCCAGCGGCGTTAATGGAAGCGTTGAGAAGCGCCGACTAGAACAATTTCTGAGCGAAGGATGGATCTGTGAGCGAAGCCGTCACTCCCCAAGAGACTTCACCGACATCGTCCAGCCCGGCCGCCGCGCCGGCCCCGCGCAAGAGCGGTACGGGCATCGCCCTGCTGGCCTTGCTGGTCGGCGCCGCCGGCCTCGCCGCAGGTGGCTGGGGCGTCTGGCAGGTCCAGCAGCTCAAGGGCGCCGAGCAGCAGCGCGCCGCGCAACTGGAAGATGCCCGCGCCCAGGCGCAGGGCGTGCAGAATGCCAACGCCGAGCTGAACAAGCGCCTGGATACCCTGCCCAATGCCGATGAGCTTGAAGCGCGCCGTCGCCTGGTGGTGGAGCTGCAGAGCGACCAGCAGCAACTGACCAAGCAGGTCAAGCAGGTATTGGGGCAGGGGCGCCAGCAGTGGCGCTTGGCCGAATCCGAACACCTGTTGCGCCTGGCAGCGCTGCGGCTCTCGGCGCTACAGGATATCGACAGCGCCACCGAGCTGGTTCAGGGCGCGGACGACATTCTTCGCGTGAACAATGATCCGGGCGCCTTTGCAGCGCGCGCGCAGTTGGCCAAGAGCCTCGAAGCGCTGCGCGCGCTGCCGCGCCCCGACCGCACCGGGCTGTTCCTGCAACTGGGCGCGCTGCGCGACCAGGCTGCCCAGCTGCAACCGCTGAGCCCGGCGTTCAATCCCTCCGAAATCGGCACCGGCCCGAACACCGCCTGGAGCGACGGCAACGACCGTTGGAGCGAGTGGTGGGATCGCGTCTCGCAATACGTTCGCATCGATTTCAACGCCGGGCAGGACATCCGCCCGCTGCTCTCCGGCCAGCAACTGGATCGCGTGCGCCTCGCCCTGAGCCTCGCCCTGGAGCAGGCGCAGTGGGCCGCGCTGAACGGCAAACAGGACGTCTACGAGCAGGCGCTGAAGCAGGCCAGGCAGATCGTCGCCGACTTCTTCAACGCCGACCTGGCTGACAGCCGTGCGCTGGTCGCGCGTCTGGATGAACTGAGCGGCCAGGCCGTCACCGTGCAGACGCCGGACCTCGGCCCGGCCCTCAGCTCGCTGCAGGCCTACCTGTCGCGCCGCGAAAGCGCGGTGCAGCAGCAGGAGGCGGTGGCGCCGGACGCGGGGGCCCAGCCATGAGCCGCGTCTATGTCCTGATCCTCGCCGTGGTCCTGGCGGCCACTCTGATCGGGCTGGCCATCGCCGAACAGTCCGGCTACGTGCTGATCGCCTACAAGAGCTTCCGCTACGAATCCAGCCTGTGGACCTTCCTCGCGCTGCTGGTGGTGTTCTGGGTGATCTACCTCGTCGTGCGCCTGGTGCTGCGCCTGCTGGGTGTCTCCGGCCGCGTGGTGAACCCCTGGTCGCGCTTCAACCGTCACCGTCGTTCGCAACTGGCCGAGGAACATGGCCAGCGCGATCTCGCTGAAGGTCACTGGGCGCAAGCGCTGCGTCACCTGCGTCGCGCCGCCGAGCTGAGCGAACGTCCGTTGCCGCATTACCTGGGCGCCGCCCGCGCGGCTAACGAACTGGGCAAGATCGAGGAGAGCGACGAACTGCTGGACCGCGCCCAGGAGCGTGAGCCCAATGCTGAACTGGCTGTGGGTCTGACACGCGCGCAACTGCTGATCAACCGTGGCGACTTCACCCGCGCCCGCGTGGTGTTGGACAAGCTGCACCAGGATCATCCGCGCCATCCGACCGTGCTGCGTCTGCTCCAGCAGCTCTACGTCAGCCTCCACGAATGGCAGGCGCTGTGCGTGCTGCTGCCCGAGCTGCGCAAGGAGCGCGTGCTGCAGAACGCCGAACTGGCGGATCTGGAGCGCCGCACCTGGATGGCTGCGCTGGGCGAGGCGGGCGAACAGGGCATTGGCCAGGGTGAAAGCAGTCTGCAGCCGCTGACCCAGCGCTGGCAGAACGTGCCCACGAACCTGCGCGCACAGCCACCGCTGGTGGCCGCCTACGCCGAGCAACTGCTGCGCCTGGGGGCTCCGGAAGAGGCCGAGGACGTGCTGCGCAAGGCCCTCAAGGAGAGCTACGACAGCCGTCTGGTGAATCTCTACGGCCGCGCCCGTGGTCGCGATGGCGCGCATCAGCTGAAGACCGCCGAAGGCTGGCTGAAGCAGCATGGCGACGACGCCGAGCTGCTGCTGACCCTGGGCCGCCTGTGCCTGCAGAACAAGCTGTGGGGCAAGGCGCGCGAATACCTGGAAGCCAGCCTGGCCCGCCAGCGCAGCGCGGAAACCTGCGCCGAACTGGCGCGCCTGCTGGCGCAACTGGGTGAAGTGGAGCGCAGCAACCAGCTATTCCAGGAAGGGCTGGGGCTGCTCGCTCCACCGGCTTCGTTGCCGGTGGCAGTGCGGGCCTGATCCCGTCGCAGTCTGTGAAAACGGCGCCTGAGGGCGCCGTTCTGGTTTTCAGGGTTTGCCGTAGCGGATTCGGTAGATCGCACCGTTCTGGTCGTCGCTCACCAGCAGCGAGCCGTCCGGCGCCACCAGCACGTCCGCCGGCCGCCCGTGAACCTCGCCATGCTTGTCGAGCCAGCCTTCGGCAAACACGCTCTGGCGTTTCAGTGTGCCGTCTTCGTTGAGTTCGACCCGCACCACGCGGTAGCCGATCTTCTGCGTGCGGTTCCACGAGCCATGTTCGGCGATGAACAAGTTGTCGCGGTACTCGGCGGGGAACTGCTCGCCGGTGTAGAAACGCAGCCCCAACGCGGCCACGTGCGGGCCGAGCTTGGCGACCGGAGGCGTGAACGCGGAGCAGGGTTTATTGCCCTCTTCCGGGTCGGCGATATCGCCCTGGTGGCAGTCGGGAAAGCCAAAGTCCTCGCCCACCTTGCTGACCTTGTTCAGCTCATCATCGGGCTTGTCGTCGCCGAGCATGTCGCGCCCGTTGTCGGTGAACCACAGTTGCTTCGTCTGCGGATGCCAGGTGAAGCCGACGGTGTTGCGGATGCCATAGGCGACCACTTCGCGCGCACTGCCATCGGCGTTCATACGTTGCAGGTTGGCGTACTTCTCGCGCTCCGGGCGGCAGATATTGCACGGTGCCCCGACTGGCACATAGAGCTTGTCGTCCGGGCCGAAGGCAATGAATTTCCAGCCGTGGGCTGTCTCCTTCGGAAACTGCGCCGGCAGCTCCTCGGCCTTGGGCGGTGAGTCCAGATGCGCCTCGATATCGTGCAGCACGACGATGCGGTTGATCGACGACACATACAGGTCACCTTTGTGGAAGGTCACGCCGACGGGCATCTGCAGGCCATCGGCGAGCACCTTCACCTGGCCGTCGGGCTTCACCGCGTAGATCTTGTCGGTAGAGCGACTGCCCACGAATAGTGTGCCCTTGTCACCCCAGACCATGGCTCGCGCGCCCGGTACCTGATCAGTGAGCAAGCTGATGTGGAAGCCTTCTGGTAAATGGATCTGGCTGAGATCGGTGGCGGCAATGGCTGGTACTGTTGTCAGGGAAAGCAGCGAGCAAAGCAGGAAATGACGACGCATGGCATGGATTCCCGGATGAGTGCCATGGCCAGTCTAGACGCGCGCCTTGAACTGATCGTCGTGTTTCCTCTACCGTAGCGGCCTTTCGTGCAACAGCGCTTTTCAGTGGAGCCGCCATGAACCTGGCCAGCCCTCGTTCCCTGTTCTTCCTTGCCTTCCTTGCCTGTGCCGCCATGCTCGGCACCGGCTTCTACCTGCAGTACATGGTCGGGCTCGAACCCTGCCCGCTGTGCATCCTGCAGCGCATCTTCTTCGCCGGGGCGGGGCTGTTCTCGCTGATCGCCGCGCTGCATGGCCGTGCGCCACGGGTGTACTCGGTCCTGATCCTGCTCTGCTCGCTGGCCGGTGCCGGCACCGCGGGCCGCCAGGTCTGGCTGCAGACCCTGCCGCCGGACCAGTTGCCGTCCTGCCTGCCGCCGCTGGAATACATGATGGAGAGCATGCCCTATGCCGACATCATCTGGACCATGTTCCACGGTTCGGCCGACTGCGCCGAGGTGTCCTGGACTCTGTTTGGTCTGAGCATCCCGGAGTGGAGCCTGCTGGCCTTCATCGGCTTCGCCCTGTTCGCCATCGTGCAGTTCTTCCGCCGCCGCGGCTGAGGGTCGCATCTCAATTCGCCATGGTCTGCGCCGATGAGGCGCAGGCCAGAGGCGTCGCGGTCTGTCGATTAAACGCTCGTATGAATTTTCCCGTTGCCGGTGTCTTGAAGGCGATAACGGGCGGGCATACTCTGGTTTTCCACTCCGTCGGAAAGCCGCCACCGAACCAGCTTCATAGCTCGCGGAAGTCGAGATTCGACAGAATATTGTCCCGGGGCGGACATGGCCGGGACGGCGAAAAGGGAAGTGAGGACAACATGCTCGAGAGCTGCCGTAATGCCCAGGAGCGCTGGGGAGGCGTACACCAACTGGTCGACCGCTGGCTGCGGGATCGTCATGAGTTGGTCCAAGCATTTGATTCTCTGGAGGGTGTCCAGGCGCCGAAGACCAATGCCGAAAACCTCCAGAACTTCTGCCAGCTCCTGCTCGACTACGTGTCGGCGGGCCACTTCGAAGTTTACGAACAATTGATGAACGAGGCGCAGGCCTTCGGCGATACGCGCGGCCTGGAGCTTGCCAAGCAGATCTACCCGCGCCTGGAGACCATCACGGCGAACGCGTTGAACTTCAACGACCGCTGCGACAACGGCGACTGCCGCGAAGGCACTTGCCTGACCAGCGAACTGAAGAACCTGCGTCAGCAGCTGCACGAGCGCTTCGAACTGGAAGACTGCCTGATCGAAGTACTGCACAACTCCCACGAGCAGAAAGCCGTCACGGCCTGAGCGAAGGGAGCTCCGGAAACGGCGCGAGTGCCTCAAGCACTCGCGCCGTTTTTGTTTTGTATTGAGTCCGTGCCGTTCATGTCTATCGCGGACAGAGTCCGCTCCTACCCAAGCTTCAACTCCGTGTAGGAGCGGACTCTGTCCGTGTGTTTCGAGCCGCGCACATTGAGCGCCCAGTGCGGAAAAACTCGCGCCGTTCGGCAGCTTGCACCTGCGCTATCGGAGTCTTTTTCGGGTGATGAATCACTGCTGAAAATGGACCGCCATGGTGACTGCGAAGGCGTGCTCGCAAGAGCATTTTTACAGGGTCGTGACCGCGATTCTCGCATCGTGATGGTGCGCCGCGAATGACTGCCAGTTTGCCTTCGTCGGAACTGCCGCGTGTCGCGCGAAAGGCTCTGCGACGGGCGTTTTCGATCTTCCGGGAAAATTTATTTTTCATCGTCAAACGCTCGCGCCACGGGCGTTTGCGCTGTCATGCGGCTTGCGCCAACGGAACCAAGTGCGCGCGGCAGCGTCACTGGGTGAGTGAAAACGCACGCCTTTGCGCACTGTTGAAAACCTCTGAAGCCGATGCCTGCTGCGGCCTGTAGCTCAATCGGGACATTGGCGAGAGGCCATCAGCGGGGCTAGTATGGGCGCAACCACGTCCGCCAGGAGGCACGTCATGTCGGCCAACAAGAAACCCGTCACTACCCCTCTGCACCTGCTGCACCAGTTGTCCAACAGTCTGATCGAACACCTCGAAGGTGCCTGCAAACAGGCGCTCGTCGACTCCGAAAAGCTGCTCGCCAAGCTCGAGAAACAACGCGGCAAGGCGCAAGAGAAGCTGCATAACGCGCGCACCAAGCTGCAGGACGCGACCAAGGCCGGCAAGGCGAAGGCGCAGGCCAAGGCCAAGTCGAGCATCGCTGAACTCGATGGCGTGCTGGATGTGCTGAAGACCCGTCAGACCGAAACCCGTGCCTACATCGCCAACCTCAAGCGCGATGTGCAGGAGAGCCTGAAGCTCGCCCAGGGCGTGACCAAGGTGAAGGAAGCCGCTGGCAAATCCCTCGCTACCCGCAAGCCGGTCGCTGCCGCTGCCAAACCGGTTGCCAGGGCTGCCGCAAAACCAGCCGCTAAGCCCGCTGCCAAGCCCGCCGTGAAAGCCGCCGCCAAACCGGTTGCCAAAGCTGCTGCGAAGCCGGCTGCCAAACCTGCCGCCGCCAAGCCCGCCGCTGCCGCTAAACCGGCTGCCAAGCCCGCCGCGAAACCCGCTGCCAAACCAGCTGTGAAAGCTGCTGCGAAGCCTGCCGCCAAACCCGCCGCGAAGACCGCCGCCGCCAAGCCGGCAGCTAAACCCGCAGCTAAACCCGCAGCCAAGCCTGCCGCTAAACCGGCTGCCAAAGCTGCTGCGAAACCGGCCGCCAAGCCTGCTGCGAAAGCCGCTGCGAAACCGGTTGCCAAACCCGCTGCCAAACCTGCCGCCGCCAAGCCCGTCGCTGCCGCCAAATCGGCTGCCAAGCCTGCCGTGAAAGCCGCCGCCAAACCGGTTGCCAAAGCTGCTGCGAAGCCGGCTGCCAAACCTGCCNNCCCGCTGCCAAACCCGCTGTGAAAGCCGCTGCCAAGCCTGCCGCAAAACCGGCCGCCAAACCGGCTGCGCCCAAGCCCGCCGTCGCTGCCAAACCGGCCGCTCCGGCTGCCCCGAGCGCACCGGCTGCTCAGCCGAGCACTCCGGCCGCTGCCCCGGTTGCCAGCGCCACTCCGGCACCGGCCGCTCCGGCCAGCAGCACCTCCTCCGCCTCTTAAGGCTCAGGAGAGGCTCGCCGCGGTGCGCAGGGTTTCCCGCGCATCGCGGCGCAAGCCGCCCGCTTCACCTGCTGCGGCTTCCAGCCAGCGTGCCAGGTCCTCCGCTTCACCCCGTGGCCAATCCTGCGCCACCGCCTCCAGTCTCCCCAGCAGCACCTTTTCCGCTTCCAGTTCGAGCTGCTTGATCCGCTCGCGCAGTGGCGCCAGCTCCGTATCCCGCTTCGCCACTTCCCGCCAGCGCTGACGCAATGAGCGCAGCGGCGCTATCACCTCTTCGCGCCATTCCCGCGCGGTGCTTTCCAGCCGGTTCACCCGTGTCTGCGAGAAGGCCACGCCAGCACTGCCCAGCCACGCCGAAGCCAGCACCAGACAGACATCCGCACCGCCGTCCTGCAACGACAGGCAAGCCGCCTCAACCCCAGGGCGGGCGTAGAGTTTCAGCGCATACGACCAGACATCATCAGACATAGAGCACCCACAGCGATTGCCAGGCGAAGCTGATAAACTCCGCCGCCATGATTCGACTACAAAATCTTACGCTACAGCGTGGCCCCCAGCGCTTGCTGGAAGGTGCCGAACTTACCCTGCACGCCGGACAGAAAGTCGGCCTGATCGGCGCCAACGGCGCCGGCAAATCGAGCCTGTTCGCCCTGCTGCGCGGCCAGCTCGGCCAGGACGCCGGCGACTGCTACCTGCCCGCCGACTGGCGCATCGCGCACATGCGCCAGGAAGTCGATACTCTCGACCGCCTCGCCGTCGACTACGTGCTCGACGGCGACGTGCACCTGCGCAAGATCCAGGCGGACCTCGTCGCGGCCGAAGAAGCCCACGACGGCACTGCCCTGGCGCGCCTGCACAGCGAGCTGGACAGTGCTGACGGATACACCGCCGATGCCCGCGCGCGCAAGCTGCTGGCCGGCCTGGGCTTCACGCCCGAGCAGATGGACCGTCGCGTCGGCGACTTCTCCGGTGGCTGGCGGATGCGCCTGAACCTCGCGCAGGCGCTGATGTGCCCGTCCGAACTGCTGCTGCTCGACGAACCCACCAACCACCTCGATCTCGACGCCATCCTCTGGTTGGAAGAGTGGCTCAAGGGC
This sequence comes from Pseudomonas sp., assembly GCF_002796985.1. Classification (GTDB taxonomy): domain Bacteria; phylum Pseudomonadota; class Gammaproteobacteria; order Pseudomonadales; family Pseudomonadaceae; genus Pseudomonas. The sequence goes on from NZ_PEKX01000009.1 coordinate 267,860, forward strand.
TACCCGGGCACGCTGCTGCTGATCTCCCACGACCGCGATTTTCTCGATGCCGTGGTGGACAACATCGCTCACCTCGATCAGCGCAAGCTGACCCTGTATCGCGGTGGCTACTCAGCCTTCGAGCGTACCCGCGCCGAACGCCTCGCCCAGCAGCAGCAGGCGTACGAGAAGCAGCAGGCGCAGCGCGCGCACATGGAAAAGTACATCGCCCGCTTCCGCGCCCAGGCCACCAAGGCCCGCCAGGCGCAGAGCCGGATCAAGGCGCTGGAACGCCTGGAAGAGCTGGCGCCGGCGCACATCGATTCGCCGTTCGACTTCGTCTTCCGCGAGTCGGACAAGATTTCCAGCCCGCTGCTCAACCTCTCCGAAGCCCGCCTGGGCTATGGGGAGAAAACCGTGCTGGAGAAGGTCAAGTTGCAGCTGGTGCCCGGCGCGCGCATCGGCCTGCTCGGCCCTAACGGTGCGGGCAAGTCGACCCTGATCAAGACCCTGTCCGGCGATCTGTCGCTGCTGGCTGGCGAGCTTTCCCAGGGCGAGAACCTTGCCATCGGCTACTTCGCCCAGCACCAGCTCGATTCTCTGGACCCCAAGGCCAGCCCTCTGTTGCACCTGGCGCGCATCGCGCCGGCCGAGCGCGAGCAGACCCTGCGCGACTTCCTCGGTGGCTTCGACTTCCGCGGCGAGCGCTGCGATGAGCCGGTGGTGAACTTCTCCGGTGGTGAGAAGGCGCGCCTGGCCCTGGCGCTGATTGCCTGGCAGAAGCCCAACCTGCTGCTGCTCGACGAACCGACCAACCACCTCGACCTGGAAATGCGCCTGGCGCTGACCCTGGCGCTGCAGGAATTCTCCGGCGCCGTGGTGGTGGTGTCCCACGATCGTCACCTGCTCAAGAGCACCACCGACGAGTTCCTGCTGGTGGCTGACGGGCGCATCCAGGAGTTTGACGGCGACCTCGACGACTATGCCCGCTGGCTGGTGGATTTCCGCTCGCGCCAGGCGCCGACGAGTACCGCCACACCCGCCGGCGACAAGACCGACAAGCGCGCCCAGCGCCAGGCCGCCGCCGCCCTGCGCCAGCAACTCGCCCCGCACAAGCGCGAGGCGGACAAGCTGGAGAAGGAGCTGAACAAGGTCCACGAACAGCTCGCCGAGCTGGAGCAACGCCTGGGTGACAGCGCGCTCTACGAGGCCTCGCGCAAGGATGAACTACGCGACCTGCTGGCCCGCCAGGCGACCCTCAAGGTCCGCGAAAGCGAGCTGGAAGAATCCTGGCTAATGGCGCTGGAAACCCTCGAAGAGCTGCAGCGTCAGCTCGAGGCCAGTGAGTGATGAGTGACGTGAACCTGCTGGTGGCGTGGAGCGAACCGCTCCTGCGTGGCGGGCAGATCATCCTCATCCTGCTGCTGGCCTGGCTGGTGCAGCGCATCGTGACACGCGCCATCAGCCGCCTCGGCGAGCGCTACCCGATGCCGCCGGAACTGCTGCTGCCGCTGCGTGGCGGTCTGCGTTGGCTGATCATGGGTTCGGCCGTGATGCTGGTGCTGGAGCGCCTGGGCGTCTCCGCCGATGTGCTCTGGGCCGCGCTGACCGGTTTCACCGCCGTTGCGGCGGTGGCTTTCTTTGCCATCTGGAGCGTGCTCTCCAACCTGTTCTGCGCGCTGATGATCTTCACCATGGGACCGTTCCGCCTGGGCGATCGCGTGGAAGTCATCGAATCCGCCGACAAGCCCGGCGTAAAGGGCCGGGTGATCGCGATCAACCTGCTCTACACCACCCTGGAAGAGGTCGCCGAGGACGGCACCCCTGGCGCGCTGCTGCAGGTGCCGAACAACCTGTTCTTCCAGAAGGCCATCCGCCGCTGGCGCGGACCGAATTTTCCCACCACCCCCTAACGGACGTCCCTCACTATGGAATGGCTCACAAGCCCCGAAATCTGGGTTGCCTTTCTGACCCTGACTGCCCTGGAAATCGTACTGGGCATCGACAACATCATCTTCATCTCGATTCTGGTCAGCCGCCTGCCGGTGGCCCAGCAGCCCAAGGCGCGCTTCTTCGGCCTGGCATTGGCGATGGGCACGCGCATCCTGCTGTTGCTGTCGATCACCTGGGTGATGCGCCTGACCGCCGACCTGTTCACCGTGTTCGATCACGGCATTTCCGGGCGCGACCTGATCCTGTTCTTCGGCGGCCTGTTCCTGCTGTTCAAGAGCACCATGGAAATCTTCCACAGCCTCGAAGGCGCGGAGGAGGGCGAGCAGCAGGGCGGCAAGTCCCGCGGCTTCATGGGCATCATCATCCAGATCGCGATCATCGACATCGTCTTCTCCCTGGACTCGGTGATCACCGCCGTGGGCCTCGTGCAGCACGTACCCGTGATGGTCGCGGCCATCGTTATCTCGGTCGGTGTGATGATGCTGTCGGCCGGCACCATCAGTGCCTTCATCGAGAAGCACCCTTCGCTGAAGATGCTCGCACTGTCGTTCCTCATCGTGGTCGGCACCGTGCTGATCGCCGAGGCTTTCGAAGTCCACGTACCCAAAGGCTACGTCTACTTCGCCATGGCCTTCTCGCTGGCGGTGGAGGCGATCAACATTCGCCTGCGCGGTGCCCTGGCGCGCAAGCGCGGCGAGGATCCGGTGAAGCTGCGCAAGGACATCCCGAGCTGATCGGTCTGTCGTGAAACGAAAAAGCCCGGCCATGTGCCGGGCTTTTTGTTGGTTCTTCGTAGGACCGAGGGGGACGCCTAGTCCTGCCCAGCGCAAGTGCCGCCGGGAGTCTCTGTTCGCGAGCAAGCTCGCTCCTACAGGGTTCACTCGACCTTCGTCGGCCAGGCTGGGCGAGCCGGTGCGTCTGAGGCACACTGGCTGCCCGTAACAAATTATTGCGCCTGTCCGGGCGCCGTGAGGTCCGCAATGCTCGCCAGCACCTGGTTTGCCTTCTTCATCGCCTGCTGGGTGATCAGCCTGTCGCCCGGCGCCGGGGCCATCGCCTCGATGTCCTGTGGGCTGCAATACGGCTTCTGGCGCGGCTACTGGAATGCCCTGGGCCTGCAGATCGGCCTGGCCCTGCAGATCGCCATCGTCGCTGCCGGCGTCGGCGCGCTGCTCTCGGCTTCCGCCGTGGCCTTCAGCGCGATCAAGTGGTTCGGTGTGATCTATCTGGTCTACCTGGCGTACCGCCAGTGGACTGCTGCGCCGCAGGTGATGGCGGCGAGCGGCGAGCGCCCCATCGGCCGGCCGCTGACCCTGGTACTGCGCGGCTTCCTGGTCAATGCCAGCAATCCCAAGGCGGTGATCTTCATGCTCGCGGTGCTGCCGCAGTTCGTCGATCCGCACCGCCCCATGGCGATGCAGTACGTGATCATGGGCGCGACCATGATCACCGTGGACCTGATCGTCATGGCCGGCTACACCGGCCTGGCCGCGCGCGTGCTGCGTGCCCTGCGTTCGCAGCGCCAGCAGCGGGTGATGAATCGCACCTTCGCGACTCTGTTCGTGGGCGCCGCCGCGCTGCTCGCTACCGTGCGCCGCGCACCGGCCTGAGCGGGTTTCCAGGGCTCCGGAGTGTCCTTGCAGACCCTTCGGAGGCAACCCGGAGGGACATTCTCCTTGCATAGACGGAAACCTGAGGTGACAATTTAACCTCTTTCATTCTCATTTGCCTTCCGTATGCGCCCCTCCAAACTATGCGTCTGGCTGTTACCGCTGGTCGGTCTTTTCAGCCTTGGAGCCCAAGCCGACACGGCTGTCGACCCCTCCCAAGCCCTTCACCTGCTCAGCTATCTCGCGGCTGACTACCCCGCTACCGTCGCTGACGGCAAGGTCGTGGATGACAGCGAATACAACGAGCAGCTGGAGTTCGTCGGTAACCTGCAGGCGCTGATCCTCACTTTGCCGGCCCGCTCCGAGCGCGCCGACCTGGAGACGGAAGCTGCCGGCCTCAAACAGGCCATCGAGCAGCGCCATCCGGGTCAGCAGGTCGCCCAGCAGGCTCGTCATCTGGAGGCGCGCGTCGCCGATATCTACCAGGTGGTGCAGACCCCCGCGATTACCCCCGACCCGACCCGTGCCGCCGAGGTCTACGCCCAGCAGTGCTCGATCTGCCACGGTGATGCCGGCAAGGGCGACGGTCCGGCGGGCATCGGCCTGGAGCCGCCGCCGGCCAACCTGACCAACCGTGCGCGCATCGACCACCTGAGCCTGTACGACCTGCACAACGTCATCGGCCTGGGCGTTTCCGGCACTGACATGCCGGCCTTCGCCGACCAGCTCGACGAACGTCAGCGCTGGGATCTGGCGTCCTACATCGCCGGCCTCAGCGCCGCTCAGGCCAAGGTCGACACGGCCCATGCCTACCCGCTGGCGACCCTCTCGACCCAGACCCCGGCCGATGTCGCCGAGCGTGACGGCGAGGCAGCGGCCGAGAGCTTCCGTGCCCTGCGCGCCCATCCGCCGCTGGAACACCGTGGCCCGGCGCAGCAGATCGACTACACCAGCGCGACCCTGGACAAGAGCTTCGCCGTGTACCGCTCCGGCGACCACGACCAGGCCTACGACCTGTCCGTTGCGGCCTACCTGGAAGGCTTCGAGCTGGTGGAAAGCTCGCTGGACAACGTCGACGCCGACCTGCGCAAGGCCACCGAGAAGCAGCTGATGGCCTACCGTCAGGCGCTGCGTGACGGCCTGCCGGAAGCCGAGGTGGCGCAACAGCTGGCGCTGGCGAAGGCCAAGCTGGCAGACGCCGCCAAGGCCCTGAGCGGCGATTCGCTGAGCTTCTCCATCAGCTTCGTCTCGGCCTTGCTGATCCTCCTGCGCGAAGGCGTGGAAGCGATCCTGGTGCTGGCCGCGATTCTCGCCTTCCTGCGCAACACCGGGCAGGAGAAGGCCGTGCGCGGCGTCCACGTCGGCTGGGGCCTGGCCTTCGTCGCCGGCTTCGCCACCTGGGCGGTCGCGGCCTACGTCATCGACATCGGCGGCGCCCAGCGCGAGCTGATGGAAGGCTTCACCTCGCTGTTCGCCTGCGTCATGGTGCTCTGGCTCGGCGTGTGGATGCACGACCGTCGCCACGCCGCCGCCTGGCAGGACTACATCCGCAGCAGCCTGGTGGGCGGCGGTGGCCGCTTCGGCTTCGCCGTGCTGGCGTTCTTCTCGGTCTACCGCGAGCTGTTCGAGGTCATCCTGTTCTACGAGACCCTCTGGCTGCAGGCCGGCCCGGCCGGGCATAACGCGGTGATCGCCGGTGCGGGCACCGCCGTGGTGATCCTGATCGCCATCGCCTTCGTGATCCTGCGTGGCTCGGCAAAGCTGCCGCTGAAGCTGTTCTTCACCGTCAACGCCGCGTTGCTCTGCGCCCTGTCGGTGGTCTTCGCCGGCCACGGTGTGGTTGCCCTGCAGGAAGCTGGCGTGATCGGTACCCGTCCGGTGCCGTTCTTCGACTTCGACTGGCTTGGCATCAAGGCCGACGCCTATTCGCTGTCGGCCCAGGTCGTAGCGCTGGTGGCGGTGGCCGTGCTCTACGGACGCAGCTACTTCTCCGAGCGCCGCAAGGCCGCCGAGATCGCCTCGTCTTGAGGCAATAGCCAAGCGACACACGACGGCCAGTGCGATACTGGCCGTCGTGCTTTTCGAAGGAAGGTTTTCCCCCGATGCGTATCTGGATCGACGCCGACGCCTGCCCGCGCGCGGCCAAGGAGCTGGTGGCGAAGTTCGCCTTGAAGCGCAAGCTGGAGGTGGTGATGGTCGCCGGCCAGCCCGTGGCCAAGCCGCCGTTCGCCTGTGTCAGCCTGGTGGTGGTGCCCAGCGGGATGGATGCTGCCGACGATTACCTGGTCGAGCAGGCCGAGCCCGGTGACCTGGTGATCTGCAGCGACGTGCCGCTGGCCGACCGGCTGGTGAAGAAGGGTGTCGATGCGCTGGACCCGCGTGGTCGCGAGTTCGACGAGAAGAACATGGGCGAGCGCCTGGCCGTGCGCAACCTGTTCACCGACCTGCGTGAGCAGGGCCAGGTGGGAGGAGGGCAGGCGCCCTACGGCGACAAGGATCGCCAGGCCTTCGCCAACAGCCTGGACCGGCTGCTGACGCGCCTCATGCGCGAGGCAGGAGCTCGCAAGCCCTGAAACTAAAACGCCCGGCACTGCCGGGCGTTTTCATTCAGGAGGGCTGAGCGTAGGAGCGGACTTCGTCCGCGATAGGTTCGCATCGCGCCGGAAACCATCGCGGACGGAGGCCGCTCCTGCGGGATGAATCCTCAGGCCAGCTCCAGCACCCGGTCCACCGCCTTGTTGATGCCACTGGCGGCTTCGGCGATGGACTGCGCGAGCATGTAGGCCGGGGTGGTGACCAGCTTGTGATTCTTGTCCTCGACGATGTCCTCGACGGTGCAATCGACATGCTTGGCGCCCATCTTGGTCAGCGCCTGGGCGGTGCCCTCGTCGGTCCCGATGGTGCACTCCACGCCGGCGCCATAGATGCGCGCGGCCATGGCCGGGGCGATGCAAAGCAGGCCGACTGGCTTCTTCGCCGCGGCGAAGGCCTTGGCCAAGGCCAGCATGTCCGGCTGCACTTCGCACTGGTCGCCCTTGAAGGCGAAATCGCTGAGGTTCTTCGCCGCGCCGAAGCCGCCGGGCACGATCAGGGCGTCGAAGTCCTCCACCTTGGCTTCACGCACATCCTTTACGTCGCCACGGGCGATGCGCGCGGATTCCACCAGCACGTTGCGGCTCTCGGCCATTTCCTCGCCGGTGAGGTGGTTCAGCACATGGTGCTGGGCGATGTTCGGGGCGAAGCACTGCACCTTGGCGCCGCGCTGGGAAAGGCGCAGCAAGGTGATCACGCTTTCGTGGATCTCGGCGCCGTCATAGACGCCGCAGCCGGAGAGGATGACGGCAACTTTCTTCTGCATGGACTGCTCCTGTTCGAGGATGTCGGGCGTGTCGCGATATGCCGCCCGGCTTGTCGCCGGCGGTCGGGGCCGGCGCGGAGGTAGAGGCTAGGATCAACGAATCTGGGCCTTCCCATAAGCATAACGACTCGGCCATGCCATGAACTACATCCTCTTCGCCGTCCCCTTCTTTTTCCTGCTGATTGCCATCGAACTGCTCGCCGACCGCTGGCGCGGCCTGCGCACCTATCGCCTGAGCGATGCGCTGAACAGCCTCAGCGCCGGTGTGCTGTCCACCACCAGCGGCCTGCTGACCAAGGGCCTGGCGGTGCTCACCTATGCCATCGCCTGGCAGCACCTGGCGCTTTTCGAGTTGTCCACGCAGAGCCTCTGGGTCTGGGTGTTCGCTTTTGTCTTCTATGACTTCTGCTACTACTGGAATCACCGCCTGGGTCATGAGCGCAACGTGCTCTGGGCCGCGCATTCGGTGCATCACCAGAGTGAGGACTACAACCTCTCCACCGCGCTGCGACAGACCAGCACCGGGTTCATCTTCGGCTGGATCTTCTACCTGCCGATGGCCATCGTCGGGGTGCCGCCGCTGGTATTCCTCACCGTCGGCGCGCTGAACCTGCTCTACCAGTTCTGGGTGCATACCCGGCACATCCCCAAGCTGGGCTGGTTCGAGTGGGTATTCATCACCCCGTCCAACCACCGCGTGCATCACGCGCAGAACCCGGTCTACATGGACCGCAACTACGGCGGCGTGTTCATCGTCTGGGACCGTCTGTTCGGTACCTTCCAGGAAGAGCTGGACGAGGAGCCGGTGGTGTTTGGCGTGACCGTGCCGCTGGCCAGCTGGAACCCGCTGTGGGCCAACCTGCAGGTCTACGCGCACCTGTGGAACGACGCGCGCCGCGCGGGCAGTGCCTGGGACAAGCTACGCATCTGGTTCATGCGCACCGGCTGGCGCCCCGAGGACGTGGCCCAGCGCTACCCGATGGCCAAGCCGGACCTGGCGGCCTTCCGCAAGTTTGACGTACCGCTCACTCGCGGTCGCCAGTGGTATGCCGGCGTGCAGTTCGCCACCTACGTGGTGATCGGTACCTGGTTGCTGGGCGTCGGGGAGGGCTGGCGGGTGCTGCCGCTGGTGATCGGTTGGAGCTGGATGGCCTTCGGGCTCTACGCCATCGGCTGCTGGCTGGAGAGCCGCGCCTGGGCGCTGCGCCTGGAGCTGCTGCGATTGGCGCTGAACGTTCTGGCAGTGTCAGCTCTGGCGCTGTGGGGCGGGATTACATTGCCGTCGTGGGCGCCGTGGGCGCTGGCGGTCTACTCGCTGCTCAGCCTGATTGGCTTGCTGGGCCTGCGGCGCGCCGAGCGCCTGCCGCAGGCGGCCTGATCAGTCGGCCTTGGTTGCCTTGAAGCGGCGGTGCAGCCAGAACAGCAGGCCGATCACCACGAGGCCGCCAAGGACCATGAGTTCGTACTTCTTGATGTTGCCCAGCACGCCTTCGAGCACGCTGCCGAAGTAATAGGCAGCGCTGCCCAGGGCCGAAGCCCAGACGATGGCGCCAATGCCGTTGAGCAGCAGGTAACGCACCGGAGGGTAGCCGGACAGGCCGATGGCAACCGGCATCACGGTGCGCAGGCCGTAGACGAAGCGGAAGCTGAGCACCCACAGGTCGGGATGCTTGCGCACATGTTCCAGCGCCTTGTCGCCCATTTTCTGCCAGCGCGGTTTGCGCGCAAGCAGCTTGCGACCATGGCGGCGGCCGAGGAAATACCAGAGCTGGTCACCCGCGTAGCTGCCGAAGAAGGCCACCACGATGACGTATTCCAGCTGCATATAACCGCGGAAAGCCAGGAAGCCGGCCAGGACCAAAATGGTCTCACCCTCGAAGAACGTGCCGAGAAACAGCGCGAAGTAGCCGAAATCCTGCAGGAATTGTTGGAGCATTATCGAGGCAACGCAGCGAAATGAACGCGAAGCCTAACTCGGTTGTCGCCCGCAGGGAAGGTATCCCGGTCCGCACAACTGACCTGGAACAAATCTGTTTCGGCGCAGAGCGGCGGCTTGCCACTGCGGCAGGATGCCGCGACCAAGGGTCACTGTTACCGGTTGTTACCAATCGGTCATAATTCAGGGCTATAACTGTCAGACTGTGCCTGCTGCATCAGGCCCTGGAGTACGCCGTGAGCTTCATTCCCGCCGATCGTGCCTTCCCCTTCACTCGACTGCGTCGCAACCGTCGTGACGATTTTTCCCGCCGTCTGGTACGCGAAAACGTCCTGACCAGCAACGACCTGATCCTTCCGGTGTTCGTCCTCGACGGCAAGAATCAGCGTGAAGCGGTGCCTTCGATGCCGGGTGTGGAACGCATGTCCATTGACCTGCTGCTCAAGGAAGCCGAAGAGCTGGTGGAGCTGGGTATCCCCGCGCTGGCGTTGTTCCCGGTGACCCCACTGGAGAAGAAGTCCCTCGATGGCGCCGAAGCCTTCAATCCCGACGGCATCGCCCAGCGCGCCACCCGCGCCCTGCGCGAACGCTTCCCGGAGCTGGGCATCATCACCGACGTGGCGCTGGACCCGTTCACCAGCCACGGCCAGGACGGTATCCTCGACGAGGACGGCTACGTCCTGAACGACATTTCCGTCGATGTGCTGGTCAAGCAGGCGCTTTCCCACGCCGAAGCCGGTGCCCAGGTCGTGGCTCCCTCGGACATGATGGACGGCCGTATCGGCGCGATCCGCGAGGCCCTGGAGTCCACCGGTCACATCAACACGCGCATCATGGCCTACTCGGCCAAGTACGCCAGCGCCTACTACGGCCCGTTCCGCGACGCCGTCGGCTCCGCCGCCAACCTGGGCAAGGGCAACAAGGCCACCTACCAGATGGACCCGGCCAACAGCGATGAAGCGCTGCACGAGATCTATGCGGACCTCGCCGAAGGTGCCGACATGATCATGGTCAAGCCGGGCATGCCGTATCTCGACATCGTTCGCCGGGCCAAGGACGAATTCCGCGCGCCGACCTTTGTCTATCAGGTCAGTGGCGAGTACGCGATGCACATGGCCGCGATCAACAACGGCTGGCTCAGCGAGGCGGTGATCCTCGAATCGTTGCTGGCCTTCAAACGCGCCGGCGCAGATGGCATCCTGACCTACTTCGCCAAGCGCGCGGCACAACAATTGAAGCGGCACAATAATTGAATGAAAAGCGGGGGCTGACCCCGCCGAAGAGACTCGCGATGAATACCGAAGGCATTAACGAAACCGAAGTTATCGAAGCTGATACCACCGCTGAAATCACCGAAGTCGTCGTGGCGGACGCCACCGAGGTGGTGGCAGCGCCTGTTGAGCCGGCGGCGCCGGCGATCAACGTGGACGACAGTGCCCTCTACATTCATCGCGAGCTCTCGCAGCTGCAGTTCAACATCCGCGTGCTGGAGCAGGCGCTGGATGAGTCCTACCCGCTGCTGGAGCGCTTGAAGTTCCTGCTGATCTTCTCCAGCAACCTTGATGAGTTCTTCGAGATCCGCGTTGCCGGCCTGAAGAAGCAGATCACCTTCGCCCGCGAACAGGCCGGCGCCGACGGCCTGTTGCCGCACCAGGCGCTGGCGCGCATCAGCGAGCAGGTGCACGAACAGGTCGGCCGCCAGTACAGCATCCTCAACGACATCCTGTTGCCGGAGCTGGCCAAGCACGACATCCGCTTCATCCGCCGCCGCTACTGGACACCGAAGATCAAGGCCTGGGTCCGTCGCTTCTTCCGCGACGAGATCGCACCGATCGTCACCCCCATCGGCCTCGACCCGACTCACCCGTTCCCGCTGCTGGTGAACAAGAGCCTGAACTTCATGGTCGAGCTCGAAGGCCTGGACGCCTTCGGTCGCGACTCGGGCCTGGCGATCATCCCGGCGCCGCGCTCGCTGCCGCGGATCATCCGCCTGCCGGAAGAAGTCGCCGGCCCCGGTGACAACTACGTGTTCCTGTCGTCGATGATCCACGCCCACGCCGACGACCTGTTCCACGGCATGAAGGTGAAGGGTTGCTATCAGTTCCGCCTGACCCGTAACGCCGACCTTTCGGTGGACGCCGAGGATGTCGAGGACCTGGCACGCGCGCTGCGCGGCGAACTGTTCTCGCGCCGCTACGGCGATGCGGTGCGTCTGGAGGTGGTGGACACCTGCCCGGTGCCGCTGTCCAACTACCTGCTCAAGCAGTTCGGCCTGTCCGAGACCGAGCTGTATCGCGTCAGCGGGCCGGTGAACCTGACCCGCCTGTTCAGCGTCACCGGTCTGGCCAGCCACCCGGAGCTGCAGTACCCGCCGTTCACGCCGGTGATCCCGAAGCTGCTGCAGAAGAAGGAAAACCTGTTCAACGTGCTGGGCAAGCTCGACGTGCTGCTGATGCACCCGTTCGAATCCTTCACCCCGGTGGTCGACCTGTTGCGCCAGGCCGCCAAGGACCCCAGCGTGCTGGCGATCAAGCAGACGCTGTATCGCTCGGGCGCCAACTCCGAAATCGTCGACGCGCTGGTGGAAGCCGCGCGCAACGGTAAGGAAGTCACCGTTGTGATCGAGTTGCGCGCGCGCTTCGACGAGGAATCCAACCTGCAACTGGCCAGCCGTCTGCAGCAGGCCGGTGCGGTGGTGATCTACGGCGTGGTTGGTTTCAAGACCCACGCCAAGATGATGCTGATCCTGCGGCGCGAGGACGGTGAGCTGCGCCGCTACGCGCACCTGGGCACCGGCAACTACCACGCCGGTAACGCCCGCCTGTACACCGACTACAGCCTGCTGACTGCCGACGTGGCGCTTTGCGAGGACCTGCACAAGCTGTTCAACCAGCTGATCGGCATGGGTAAGACGCTGCGCATGAAGAAGCTCCTGCACGCGCCCTTCACCCTGAAGAAGAACCTGCTGGAGATGATCAACCGCGAAGCGGCCCAGGCTGCCGAGGGCAAGCCGGCGCAGATCATGGCCAAGGTCAACTCGCTGACCGATCCGAAGGTCATCCGCGCGCTGTACAAGGCCAGCCAGGCCGGCGTGAAGATCGACCTGGTGGTGCGCGGCATGTGCTGCCTGCGTCCAGGCGTGCCGGGCGTGTCGCACAACATCCACGTACGCTCGATCATCGGCCGATTCCTCGAGCACAGCCGGATCTACTACTTCCTCAATGGCGGCGACGAGAAGCTCTACCTCTCCAGCGCAGACTGGATGGAGCGCAACCTGGATATGCGGGTGGAGACCTGCTTCCCCGTAGAGGGCAAGAAGCTGGTGCTGCGAGTGAAGAAGGAACTGGAGTCCTACCTCACCGACAACACCCAGGCCTGGGTGCTGCAGGCCGACGGCAGCTACGTGCGCTTGAGCCCGAGTGGTAACCAGAACTCCCGCAACTCCCAGGCGATCCTGCTGGAGCGGCTGTGTACGCCGGTGATCAGCTCGCGCTGATTTGTCTGGTGCCTTTGAAAGCCCTGCCTCGGTAGGGCTTTTTCATGGGCGCGAATACTTTTCGTAGGAGCGAGCTTGCTCGCGAACCCTTGGCCCGTCGCGGGGCCTGTTCGCGAGCAAGCTCGCTCCTACAGGTCATGCCGGGCCCTGGCGCTCGATATGAAAAGGCCCCGGCGATTGCGCGTCGGGGCCTTGGTCTCTTGCGGGGATGATCAGCTCACGCTGAGCGAATACCCTACGCGCTTGAGCCACTCGGCTTCCTGCTCGAAGTCTGCCTGGGTCAGCGGGTTGGCGGCCAGCCAGCCGTCCGGGAAGCGCACGTCCAGCGACTTGCCCGACGCCTTCAGGGCCACGGCCGGCATTTCCTGGGTGCCCCGGATGTGGTGGAAGAGGATGGCGAAGCGCAACACGATGCACAGGCGGATCAGCTTGTCGCCCTCGTCGCCCAGCTCGTTGAACTTGTCCACCGGGATATTGCGGCGGTGCCCACGCACCAGCAGCGCCAGGGTCAGCTGGTCGACGCGGGAGAAGCCGGCCAGGTCGGAATGCTCCAGCAGGTAGGCGCCGTGCTTGTGGTAGTGGTAGTGAGCGATGTCCAGCCCCAGCTCGTGGACGCGGGCGGCCCACATCAGCAGTTCGCGGTGGCCTTCGTCGGTCAGCTCCCAGGCCTTGGCGACTTGCTCCAGCGACTCCAGCGCCTTGGCCTCGACGCGTGCGGCCTGCTCCGGGTCGACGTGGTAGCGCTCCATCAGCGCACCGATGGTGCGTTCACGGACGTCTTCGTGGTGGTGGCGGCCGAGCAGGTCGTAGAGCACGCCTTCTCGCAGGGCGCCTTCGGAGTGGGTCATGCGGGTCAGCTCGAGGGCGTCGAACAATGCCTCGAGGATTGCCATGCCGGCCGGGAAGATGGGTCGGCGGTCAGGCTTGATGCCGTCGATGTCGAGCTTCTCGACCTCGCCCAGCTTGAACATCTTGCGTTTGAGCCAGGCCAGGCCATCGGGGTTGATCTCGCCGTTGCCGTGGCCGCCGGACTGGATTGCCAGGCAGATCGCACGGATGGTGCCGGAGGCGCCGACAGCCTCGTCCCAGCCCAGGCGGCGTAGGCTGTTCTCGATGCTCATCAGCTCCAGGCGCGCGGAGGTATAGGCCTGGGCGTAGCGCGCGGGGGTGATCTTGCCGTCCTTGAAGTAGCGCTGGGTGAAGCTGACGCAGCCCATCTGCAGGCTTTCGCGCAGTTGCGATTCGAACTGCTGGCCGATGATGAACTCGGTGCTGCCGCCGCCGATGTCGACCACCAGGCGCTTGCCAGGGTTGTCCGGCAGGGTGTGGGAGACGCCCAGGTAGATCAGGCGCGCTTCTTCACGACCGGAGATGACTTCCACCGGGTGGCCGAGGATGCGGTCGGCTTCGCGGATGAATTCGGCGCGGTTGCGCGCCTCGCGCAGGGCGTTGGTGCCGACCACGCGCACCGAACCCGGCGGCATGCCGTTGATGAACTGGGCGAACTGCTTCAGGCAGTCGTAACCGCGCTGCATCGCCTCCTGGGTGAGCATGCGGTCCTCGCCGATGCCCGCCGCCAGCTGGACCTTCTCGCCCAATCGCTCGAGGATGCGGATCTCGCCGTGATCGGCCTTCGCCAAAACCATGTGGAAACTGTTCGAGCCAAGGTCAATGGCCGCGATCATCGGAAAGGTCTTGGCAGGGGTATGGGGCATAGGAGGGGTCCGGGAAAATACGGGAGACATCCTGCCATTTTAGGCAGGTAGTGCCAATGAAGGGGTTGTCACCGATCAGAAGTCACCTCGGCAGCGATAGATACACTCAATCGGCTGTGCCTTTCGGTGTGGGCCGAGGCGGGATATGATGGCGGACACTTTTTCGCATCCGATTGACGGAGAGAATACATGAGCGAACATATCGTCAATGTTACCGATGCCAGCTTCGAGCAGGACGTACTGAAGTCCGACGGTCCCGTGCTGGTCGACTACTGGGCCGAATGGTGCGGCCCGTGCAAGATGATCGCCCCGGTACTCGACGAGATCGCCAAGGACTATCAGGGCAAGCTGAAAGTCTGCAAGCTGAACATCGACGAGAACCAGGACACTCCGCCCAAGTATGGCGTGCGTGGCATTCCGACCCTGATGCTGTTCAAGGGCGGTAACGTCGAGGCTACCAAGGTCGGCGCACTGTCCAAGTCGCAGCTGGCGGCCTTCCTCGACAGCAACATCTAAGTCGAGAAGTCCTGAAAAGCCCCGCCAATGCGCGGGGTTTTTCGTTATTGCCCCTAGACGCTCCGAAACTCGGGTGTTAAATTCGGGCGCACAACGTTTATTGCGTTGTCCCCTGCAAGCCGTCGCCGACGCACTTCCTATTCGAATTCCAAGCGATCCTGTCCGTCATCTACGGCGCGGCTCTTCAAGCATCACGCTTGTTCCCTTTCCCCCTTTCAGCGTATTTACGTCCCTTCTATGAATCTGACCGAACTCAAGCAAAAGCCGATTGCCGAATTGCTGGAAATGTCCGATGCCATGGGCCTGGAAAACATGGCCCGTTCGCGCAAGCAGGACATCATCTTCGCGCTGCTGAAGAAGCACGCGAAAAGCGGCGAGGAAATCTCCGGTGACGGCGTGCTGGAGATTCTCCAGGATGGCTTCGGCTTCCTGCGCTCCGCCGATTCCTCGTACCTGGCCGGCCCGGACGACATCTACGTCTCGCCCAGCCAGATCCGGCGCTTCAACCTGCGCACGGGCGACACCATCATCGGCAAGATTCGTCCGCCGAAGGAAGGCGAGCGTTATTTCGCCCTGCTGAAAGTCGACTCGATCAACTTCGATCGCCCCGAGAACGCGAAGAACAAGATTCTCTTCGAGAACCTGACGCCGCTGTTCCCGACCAAGCGCCTGACCATGGAAGCCGGCAACGGCTCCACCGAGGACCTGACCGGCCGTGTCATCGACCTCTGCTCGCCGATCGGCAAGGGCCAGCGCGGCCTGATCGTCGCCCCGCCGAAAGCGGGCAAGACCATCATGCTGCAGAACATCGCGTCGAACATCACCCGCAACAACCCCGAGTGCCACCTGATCGTCCTGCTGATCGACGAGCGCCCGGAAGAAGTAACCGAGATGCAGCGCACCGTGCGCGGCGAAGTGGTCGCCTCCACCTTCGACGAGCCGCCGACCCGTCACGTGCAGGTCGCCGAGATGGTGATCGAGAAGGCCAAGCGCCTGGTCGAGCACAAGAAGGACGTGATCATCCTGCTGGACTCCATCACCCGTCTGGCGCGTGCCTACAACACCGTGATCCCCAGCTCCGGCAAGGTGCTCACCGGTGGTGTCGACGCCCACGCCCTGGAAAAGCCCAAGCGCTTCTTCGGTGCCGCGCGCAACATCGAGGAAGGCGGTTCGCTGACCATCCTCGCTACCGCGCTGATCGAAACCGGCTCGAAGATGGACGAAGTGATCTACGAGGAATTCAAGGGTACCGGTAACTCGGAACTCATCCTCGACCGTCGCATCTCGGAAAAACGCGTGTTCCCGGCGATCAACATCAACCGCTCCGGCACCCGTCGCGAAGAGCTGCTCACCGGTGAGGAAGAGCTGCAGCGCATGTGGATCCTGCGCAAGATCCTCCACCCGATGGACGAGATCGCCGCCGTGGAATTCCTCCTCGACAAGCTGCGCCAGACCAAGACGAACGACGAGTTCTTCGATTCGATGAAGCGCAGCAAGTAAGAGTCGCCGGCAAATCTGTTCTGGCGTTGTTGCCTGGCCTCTGCCGTACACAAAGTACTGTCTGAGGCCAGGCGTCTAGCCAGAACCGCTTCGCTCAGATTTGTCAGCGACTCTGCACGCTTATGCAATGCCACAAGGCCGGGGAAACCCGGCCTTCGTGTTTCTGCAAGGCGCTGATAGGCGGTAGACTGTCGCATCATCCTGCCGCCATCGAGACCCTCATGCAGTATCGCGACCTGCGCGAGTTCATCGCTGCCCTGGAGCAGCGCGGACAGCTCAAGCGCATCCAGGCGCCGGTATCCCCGGTGCTGGAAATGACCGAGGTGTGCGACCGCACCCTGCGCGCCAAGGGCCCGGCCCTGCTGTTCGAAAAGCCCACCGGCTATGACATTCCCGTACTCGGTAACCTGTTCGGCACGCCCGAGCGCGTGGCCTTGGGCATGGGCGCCGAGGACGTCTCCGAGCTGCGCGAGATCGGCAAGCTGCTGGCCTTCCTCAAGGAGCCCGAGCCGCCCAAGGGGTTGAAGGACGCCTGGTCGAAGCTGCCGATCTTCAAGAAGGTCATCAACATGGCGCCCAAGGTCCTGCGGGACGCGCCGTGCCAGGAAGTGATCGAGGAGGGCGACGACGTCGACCTGTCGAAGCTGCCGGTGCAGACCTGCTGGCCCGGCGACGTCGCGCCGCTGATTACCTGGGGCCTGACTGTCACCCGCGGGCCGAACAAGGAACGGCAGAACCTGGGCATCTACCGCCAGCAGGTGATCGGCCGCAACAAGGTCATCATGCGCTGGCTCAGCCACCGTGGCGGCGCGCTGGACTTCCGCGAGTGGTGCCAGAAGCACCCCGGCCAGCCTTATCCAGTGGCCGTGGCCCTCGGTGCGGACCCGGCGACCATCCTCGGCGCCGTGACCCCGGTGCCGGACAGCCTCTCCGAATACGCCTTCGCCGGCCTGCTGCGCGGGCACAAGACCGAGCTGGTCAAGTGCATCGGCAACGACCTGCAGGTGCCGGCCAGCGCCGAGATCGTCCTCGAAGGGGTGATCCACCCCGGCGAGCTGGCCGATGAAGGCCCCTACGGCGACCACACCGGTTACTACAACGAGGTGGACCGCTTCCCGGTGTTCACCGTCGAGCGCATCACCCGCCGGCAGAAACCGATCTACCACAGCACCTACACCGGCCGCCCGCCGGATGAGCCGGCGATCCTCGGCGTGGCGCTGAACGAAGTCTTCGTGCCGATCCTGCAGAAGCAGTTCCCCGAGATCACCGACTTCTACCTGCCGCCCGAAGGCTGCTCCTACCGCATGGCGGTGGTGACCATGAAGAAGCAGTACCCCGGCCACGCCAAGCGCGTGATGCTGGGTGTCTGGTCGTTCCTGCGACAGTTCATGTACACCAAGTTCGTTATCGTCACCGACGACGACATCAACGCCCGCGACTGGAACGACGTGATCTGGGCCATCACCACGCGCATGGACCCCAAGCGCGACACGGTGATGATCGACAACACCCCGATCGACTACCTGGACTTCGCCTCGCCGATCTCCGGCCTGGGCTCGAAGATGGGCCTGGACGCCACCCACAAGTGGCCGGGCGAGACCAGCCGCGAGTGGGGTCGGGTGATCGAGAAGGACCCGGCCATCACCCGCCGTGTCGACGAAATCTGGGCGAGCCTGGGCATCGACTGATGTCCAGCGTGACCTGTAGGAGCGAGCTTGCTCGCGAACCAAACCCCGCTGCGGGGCCCTGTTCGCGAGCAAGGACCAGGTGTCCCCCTCGGTCCTACGAATAACAAAGAACGAGAACAGCGCTTGAAAGTGACCTTGCAACCCTCCGGCGCCCAGCTCGAGCTGCGGCCCGGCGAACGTATCCTCGACGGTGCGCGGCGTCTGGGCTATGAGTGCCCGCAGAGCTGCCGCAACGGCAATTGCCATATCTGCGCGGCGCTGCTGGTGGAAGGCCGCGTGCGCCAGAACGGCGAGGTGCGCGACCAGGGTGAACTCTTCACCTGCCTGGCCGAGCCACTGGAAGACTGCGTGCTGCATTGGGACGGCGTGCTGGCCCCCGGCGAGCTGCCGGTGCGCAAGCTGTCTTGCCAGCTGACGCTGTGCGAGCCAGTGGGCGGCGATGTCTGGCGCGTGCGCCTGCGTGCGCCGGCCGGCAAGCCGCCGCGCTATCACGCCGGGCAGTACCTGCTGATCGAGCGTGAGGGCAGCGACCCGGCGGCCTTCTCGCTAGCCTCTGCGCCGCAGGGAGGTCGAGACCTGGAACTGCACATCCTGGCCCGCGAGAACAGCGCCATCGACCTGCTGACGCAGCTGCAGCGCGACCGTTTCGCCCGCGTGCAGATGCCTTTCGGCGACGCGCACCTGGCTGATCTGCCGGACGGCCCGCTGGTACTGATCGCCGCCGGCACCGGCATGGCGCAAATGCACAGCCTGATCGAATTCTGCCGCGCCACCGGTTTCGCCCACCCCGTGCACCTGTACTGGGGCGTTCGTCGCCCGGAAGACTTCTACGAGCTGCCGCACTGGGAGCAGTGGGAAAGCGTGCCCAACCTGCACCTGCACAAGATCGTCAGCGACCTGTGTGGCTGGCAGGGGCGCTGCGGCCTGCTGCATGAGGCGGTGTGCGAGGACTTCGCCGAGCTGTCCGGCCTGCGCGTCTACGCCAGCGGCTCGCCGGCGATGGTCTACGGCACCCTGGATGCGCTGGTGGCGGCGGGCATGGACCCGCATCAGATGCGCGCGGATGTGTTCGCTTACGCCCCGCGCGGCTGAGTCAAGCCGAATGAAGAATGCTTTTCGTAGGACCGAGGGGGACGCCTAGTTCTTGCTCGCGAACAAACCCTGGTCCGGGGCCGGGTTCGCGAGCAAGCTCGCTCCTACAGGGTCGGCCCGCCAGCGGCGCTTCGTCTGCCTATTCGGTTACCGGCGATACGAGGGGAGAAAACTCCTCCTGCAACTCCGCCCGAATCCAGTCCTCGAACCAGGCCACGTCGGCGCTCACCGCGCCGGTGGGCAGCAGCAGCTGGTAGCTCTCCAGCGGCACTTCCTCGGCCAGCGGTCGCACCAGCGTGCCGGCAGCCAGCTGGTGCTTCACCAGCACCAGGTTGGCCAGGGCGATACCGTGGCCGGCTTCGGCCATGGCCAGCGCGTGGTCGTTGCTGATGTAGAGCACGTCGGAGTTCACCCGCAGGTCGAGGCCGATGGTGGACAGCCAGAGGTTCCACCATTCGCCGTCGTCGACGTGGATCAACTTGTGCTGCGCCAGCTCCTGCACGTTGTTCAGCGGGCCGTGTTGTTCGAGGTAGGCGGGTGAGCACACCGGGAAAACGGCGGGCCGCACCAGGGTGCTGTGGCACTGCGGGTAGACGCCGGGCAGCCCGTAAACAATCCCCAGATCGGCGCTTTTACCGTCCACTTCGGTGAAAGTCGGGTTGGGCTCCACCGCCACCTTCAGGCCGGGGCGTTGCTGGCGCAGGGTTTCCAGGCGCGGCATCAGCCAGCGCTTGGCAAAGGCCGGCACCGCCATGATCTTCAGCCAGCGCGCGGTGCCGCCGGGGGCCAGTTCGTGGCCGGCATCGGCGATCTGCTGCAGGGCGGTGGATATCTTCGCGTAATAGCGCTGCCCGGCCGGCGTCAGGCTCACACCGCGCGGAGTGCGCTCGAACAGCTGCACGCCCAGCCAGTCTTCCAGCAGCTTCACGTGACGGCCGATGGCCGGCTGCGTCACATGCAGGTCTTTCGAGGCGGCGACATAGCTGCCCAGCCGGGCGGCGGCCTCGAAGGCGCGGACGGCATTGAGCGGCGGAAGGCGCTGGATCGACATGGGATGCCTCGTAGTGTGCGCTCGTGTACCGAGCTGTTAGATTTTTAGCTGTTAATTTTTTTAATATCGACTGTAAGAAAATTGAGCTTTCCGCTCAACCACCTTTCTTCGACTATCCGCTCCAACAACACCACAACTTGGGCCAGACCCAAGGCCAGCACTGCCACCCAGCGTCTCTAGTCCTGCCAGAACAACTACAAGATCCCCCGACCGCCTTCTGGTGGCGGAAGGGAAGGTACGGAGGTTTCACATGAGTGCCCTGCACAGCCTGCAGACGGCGGCGGTTTCCATCCGCTCCGTGCGCAAGGTCTACGGCGACCCCGCCAGCGGTCCCGTCGCGCTGAAATGCGTCGACCTGGACATCCGCGACAACGAATTCTTCACCCTGCTCGGCCCCTCGGGCTGCGGCAAGACCACCCTGCTGCGGATGATCGCCGGCTTCGAATTCCCCACCGCCGGGGACATCCAGCTGTACGGCGAGAACATCGCCGACCGGCCGCCCTTCGAGCGCCCGGTGAACACTGTGTTCCAGCACTACGCGCTGTTCCCGCACATGACCATCGCCGAGAACTTGGCCTTCGGCCTGGAGTCCCACCCGATGGGCCAGCGCATGAGCAAGGCGCAGGTCGCCGAGCGTGTTCGCGAAATGCTTGCCCTGGTGCAGATGGAACGCTTCGCCCAGCGCAAGCCGACCCAGCTGTCTGGCGGCCAGCAACAACGCGTCGCCCTGGCCCGCGCGCTGGCGCCGCACCCCAAGGTGCTGCTGCTCGACGAGCCGCTGTCGGCGCTCGACCTCAAGCTGCGCCAGGCCATGCGCGAAGAGCTCAAGGCGATCCAGTCCAAGACCGGCATCACCTTCATCTTCGTCACCCATGACCAGGAAGAAGCGCTGACCATGTCCGACCGCATCGCCGTGCTTTCCGAGGGCGAAGTGCAGCAGGTCGGGCGGCCAGACGATATCTACGAACGCCCGCGCAACCGCTTCGTTGCCGACTTCATCGGCGAGACCAACTTCCTCCCGGCGCGAGTGGAGAACTTCGTTGGCGACCGCGCGCAATACCGTATTGCTGGGGATCGCCTGATCGAGGCAGAACCCCGCGAAGGCCTGAAAGCCGGCGCCGAAGTCACCCTGTCGATCCGCCCCGAGCGCCTGCAACTGGTGGCCGATGACACGCCGAACGCCACGCCCTGCACCGTCGTCCAGCAGATCTACCTGGGCACCGACCTGCAGTACCAGGTCAGCCTCGCCGACGGCACCCGCCTGACTGTCCGCGCGCCCAACAGCGCCGGCCGGCGTGGGCGTCTGGCAGCCGGGCAACGCGCCGGGCTGCTGTTCGAAAAAGGCAGCGCCAGCGTCCTGGTGGACTGAGCAGAGGTGAGCATGAACCGGTTATCCACAACCGCCGGCAATTCGCTGGAGCGGCGCCAGGCGCTGCGCAGCTTCCTCGGCGTATCGCCCGCGCTGCTCTCCATCGGGTTGTTCCTGATCGTGCCGATCTTCATCGTGGTCGGCTATTCGCTGATGCAGGCCAACCCCTATGGCGGGGTGAATCCGCACTTCAGCGTCGACGCCTACGTCTCGCTGCTGTTCGAGCGCCAGCTCGACGACAGCCTGGCCTTCGCCGACTCCTACATGATGATTGCCTTGCGCTCCATCGGCATCGCCGCGGCAACCACCGTCATCACCCTGCTGGTGGGCTTCCCGGTGGCGGTGTGGCTGGCGATGCAGCCGGCGCACCGCCGCGGCCTGCTGATCTTCCTGATCACCGTGCCGTTCTGGGCCAACCTGCTGATCCGCACCTACGCCTGGATCCTGCTGCTGCGCGGCACCGGCGTGGTCAACGGCACGCTGATGAGCCTCGGCATCATCCACCAGCCGCTGAACCTGCTGTACACCGACGGCGCCGTGCTGCTGGGCCTGGTCTACACCTACGCGCCCTTCGTCGTGCTGCCGATCTACGCGACCCTCGAGAAGATGGACATGCGCCTGCTCGAAGCCGCCCAGGACCTCTATGCCGGGCGCATTCGTACCCTGCGCAAGGTGGTCCTGCCGATCGCTCGTCCGGGCATCCTGGCCGGCGCCATCCTCACCTTCGTGCCCTGCCTGGGCGCGATGATCGCCCCTGAGCTGCTCGGCGGCGGCACCAAGATGATGCTCGGCAACCTGATCTTCCGGCAGTTCAGCGACTCGCGGAACTGGCCCTTCGGCGCGGCGCTGTCGCTGGTGCTGATGGGAGCCGTGATGCTGGTGCTGATGTTCTACGCGATGCGCGCCGAACGCCTGCGTATCGCCCGGGGAGGTGAATGATGCTGTCGCTGCTGAGCAAACGTCGCTTGGGTGTTCAGGACTTCCGTGGCTTCGGCGCCCTGAGCTTGCTGTTCTACCTGTACCTCTACGCGCCCATCGTGGTGCTGGTGGTGCTCTCGTTCAACGCCAACCAGTCCGCCACCGTGTGGACCGGCTTCAGCCTCGACTGGTACCGCGCCGCGTTTGCCAACCAGGCGCTGCGCCAGGCCGCCGGCAACAGCCTGCTGATCGCCGTGTGCGCCAGCGTGATCGCCACCGCGATTGCCACCCTGGCCGCGCTGGGCACCTCGCGCGGTGCCAAGTTCAAGGGCCTGCGCCTGTCCATGGGGGCGATCATGCTGCCGCTGGTGCTGCCCGAGATCGTCGTCGGCGTCGCCACCCTGGCGCTGTTCTCCACCCTCGGCCTGTCGCTGGGCTACGGCAACCTGATCATCGCCCACACGGTGTTCTGCATCCCGTTTGCCTACCTGCCGATCCGTGCCCGCCTGAACGACATGGACCTGTCCCTGGAGCAGGCCGCCGCCGACCTCTACGCCGGCCCCTGGCGGACCTTCCGCAAGGTGACCTTGCCGCTGCTGATGCCGGGGATTGTCTCCGGGCTGATGCTGGCCTTCATCGTCTCGCTGGATAACTTCGTGATTTCGATGATGGTCTCCCAGGCCGGCACCACCACCTTGCCGATCTTCATCTTCGGCCTGCTGCGCATGGGCGTGACGCCCGATGTGAACGCGGTGTCGACCCTGATCCTCGGCGTTTCCGTGCTGTTCGTAACCCTGTCCTACCTGCTCGGCAAGAAGAAGGCCTGAGCCCACCTACCGGAGTAGAAGATGAGCAAACTGATCGCTGCTGTTCGGGCCTCGCTGACGCTGGGCGTGGCCGCTGCTGTTTACATGAATGGCGCGCACGCCGCCGAACAACTGAACGTGGTGAGCTGGAGTGGCTATTTCACGCCGCAGATCCTGGCGAAGTTCGAGAAGGAAACCGGCATCAAGGTGACCGTGGATTCCTACGACTCGAACGAAACCCTGCTGGCCAAGCTCAAGCAGGGCGGCACTGGCTACGACGTGGCGATTCCTTCGCACCAGTTCGTGCCGATCCTGATCCAGGAGAAGCTGCTGGAGCGCTTCGACCCGGCCAGCCAGCCGTACTACGCCAACGTCGAAGACAACCTGAAGAAGCCCACCTGGGACCCGGAAGGCGCCTACGCCGTGCCCTTCATCTGGGGCACCACCAGCGTGGTGCTGGACAGCGCCAAGTACAGCGGCCCGGCCGACAGCTACTCGGTGCTGTTCACCCCGCCGGCAGAGCTGCAGGGCAAGATCAACATGTTCGACTCGGCGAGCGAAGTGATCGACACCGCCAGCCTCTACCTGGGCATCCCGCTGTGCAGCGAGGACCCCAAGCAGATGCAACAGGTGCTGACCCTGCTGAAGACCCAGAAGCCGTTCGTGAAAACCTACAGCTCCAAGGCCGGCTCGATCCGCGAGAACCTGGCCTCGGGCGAAGTCGACATGTCGATGTTCTGGGGCGGCTCGTCGATGCGCGCGCGTGAGATGAAATCCAGCCTGAAGTACCTCTACCCGAAAGAGGGCGTGATGGCCTGGGTGGACAACCTGGTGATCCCGGCCGGTGCCAAGCACCCGGAGAACGCGAAGAAGTTCATCGCCTTCCTCAGTCAGCCGGAGAACTCGGCGATGACCCAGAACTTCCTCAAGCACCAGAGCCCGATCAAGGGTGTTGAACCCTTCCTCGACGCCAGCCTGAAGGATGCGCCGGAGCTGCACATCCCCGAGGGCACCAAGGTGGTGTTCAGCAAGACCTGCGGCGAAGGCGCGATCCGCCTGGCCGACCGTATCTGGACCAACCTGATGCGTTGATCCCCGAGCGGGAAAGCCACTGACCGACGCTGCTCGCGTCCACCTTCGTGGGCGTGTTGGCAGCGTGCGGCCCGGCGAACGCACTGATCGATGAAAGCCCCGCGCGCTCCAGTACCGAGAAGGGGGGCCGCTGAACCTGACCGAAGCTTCCCGCCCATGCTGTGCATAGAGGGAAAGCCCTGATGAAAAAAGGCCTCGTTCCATGAGCCAGAATAAACACAACGAACTCGTCCAGCTCCAGGCCCACGAACTGGCCCAGCGCATTCGCCTGCGTGATGTTTCCTGCCGTGAAGTGATGCAGGCGTACCTCGACCAGATCGAGCGCTACAACCCGGCGGTCAACGCCATCGTCAGCCAGCAGCCGGAGGAAATCCTGCTGGCCGAAGCCGGCCAGCGCGACGCCGAACTGGCCCGTGGCGAGTACCGTGGCTGGATGCATGGCCTGCCCCACGCGGTGAAGGACCTGTCGCTGACCAAAGGCATCCGTACCACCCTCGGTTCGCCGCTGTTCCGCGACTACCTGCCCGAGCGCGATGGCATCATGGTCGAGCGCATCAAGGCGGCCGGCGCGATCATCATCGGCAAGACCAACACTCCCGAATTCGGCCTCGGCTCGCACAGCTACAACCCGATCTTCGGTGCCACCGGTTGCGCCTACGCGCCCGAGCGCACCGCCGGCGGCAGCAGCGGTGGCGCGGCGGCGGCCCTGGCGCTGCAGATGGTCCCGGTGGCCGACGGCAGCGACATGATGGGCTCGCTGCGCAACCCGGCGGCCTTCAACAACATCATTGGCTTGCGCCCGTCCCAGGGGCGCGTGCCCTTCGACGACAGCGCCGACCTGTTCATCGATCAGCTCGGCTACGAAGGTCCGATGGGTCGCAGCGTGCGCGACGTGGCGTTGCTGCTGTCGGTGCAGGCCGGCGGCGATGCCCGCGCGCCACTGTCCATCGCTGAGAGTGGCGAGCAGTTCGCCGGCTCGCTGGAACGCGACTTCAAGGGCGCGCGCCTGGGGTGGTTGGGCGATCTGGGTGGCCATTTGCCCATGGAAAAAGGTGTGCTGGATCTGTGCCGCCAGTCCTTCGCCGACTTCGAAGCCATCGGCTGCCACGTCGAAGACACCGCTATGGGCTTCTCTGCCGAGCGCCTCTGGGACACCTGGCGTACCCTGCGCCACTGGATGGTCGCCGGTTCCCTGGGCCCGGCCTACGCGGACCCGGTCAAGCGCGAGCTGCTCAAGCCCGAGGCCATCTGGGAGGTGGAGAACGGCCTGAAGCTCTCGGCCATGGATGTCTTCCGCGCTTCTGTCGCGCGCAGCGACTGGTACCGCGCCATCAGCCAGCTGTTCGAGCGCTACGATTACCTGCTGTTGCCCAGCGCCCAGGTGTTCCCGTTCGACAAGCGCTGGGACTGGCCGAAGGAGATCGCCGGCAAGAGCATGGACACCTACCACCGCTGGATGGAGGTGGTGATCCCGGCCACCCTGTCCGGTTGCCCGGCGGCCAACGTGCCGGTGGGCTTCAATGAGCAGGGCCTGCCCATGGGCCTGCAGATCATCGGCAGGCACCAGGCCGACATGGCCGTGCTGCAACTGGCCCACGCCTACGAGCAGGCTTCGCGCTGGTACCAGCGCTGCCCGCCGCCCATGCTGGCGGGGGATTGAACGAGAAATACCCACAAGCTGAGGGGGACGCATGAACATCAGTTTCTTCCAGGAACTGCTGCAAAGCATCACCGAGCGCGGCCGGCAATTGCTGGAATCGCGCGAGCCGGCGCCGGGCAATGCCCAGGCGCTGGCGCAGGCTTGCCACAGGCTGATCTCCAGCCACGGCGAGGCCTCGGGCGTGGCCCTGGCGCAGCAGGTTCTGTGTGCCTATCGCGATTGCCCCGAGGAGCAGCAGAAAGCTTTCTTCGACATCCTGCTGAAGGACTTCGCCCCGCCCTTCGAGGCGCTGGCGCAAGCCTGCCAGCGCTACCTCGATGAGCCGTCGTCGGCCAACACCACGGCGCTGTTCCAGGCCAGTGAGCCGCCGCGCCAGGAACTGTTCCGCCGCCTCAACCAGGCGCCCGGCGGCACGGCGGAGCTGATCGCCATGCGCCGCCTGCTGCTGCAGGAGCTGAAAGCCCGCCCGGAACTGGCGGCGGTGGACCACGACCTGCAGCACCTGCTGGCGTCCTGGTTCAACCGCGGCTTCCTGGTGCTGCGGCGCATCGACTGGTCGACGCCGGCGTCGATTCTGGAAAAGATCATCCAGTACGAGGCCGTCCACGCCATCAAGGACTGGGACGACCTGCGCAGCCGCCTGCAGCCGGCCGACCGCCGCTGCTTTGCCTTCTTCCACCCGGCCCTGGCCGACGAGCCGCTGATCTTCGTCGAGGTGGCGCTGACCCGCTCCATGCCCGGCGCTATCGCGCAGATTTTGGAAGTCACAGGCCTGGAAGCAAAGCCGGAGCCGCAGCCCGCGGAAGAGCCCGACACCGCCGTGTTCTATTCCATCAGCAACTGCCAGGACGGTCTGCGCGGCATCTCCTTCGGCAACTTCCTGATCAAGCAGGTGGTGGAGGAGCTGGCGCGGGAGATTCCCGGCCTGCGCCAGTTCGTCACCCTGTCGCCGGTGCCCGGCTTCCGCCGCTGGCTCGACAGCCTGGGCGACGACCCGCAACTGGGCGCCGCCGCCGCCGACCTGCTCAAGGCACTCAAGCCTGACACCGCGCCACCGCCCCGCACGGAGCAGCCGATGCTGGCGCTGGCCGCCGAGTACTTCCTGCATGCGAAGAATGGCGCCGGCCTGCCGCTGGACCCGGTGGCGCGCTTCCACCTGGGCAACGGCGCCCGCCTGGAACGCCTGAACTGGCGCGGCGACCTCTCCACCGGCAGCCTGCGCCAGGCCGCCGGGCTGATGGTCAATTACCGTTACGAACTGCGCCAGATCGAAAAGAACCACGAAGCCTACGCCAACCAGGGCTCGGTCACCGCCTCACCCGAGGTGCGCAAGCTGGCCAGTCTGTCGGCGAAAACAAAACGCTAGGACCTCCGCATGAACCAGAGCCTTTTCGCCGAAGTCGGCAAACACCTGCCCAGCGACCTTACCAAGCCCTTCATCCGCACCCCGGACGGCGGCGGCTACAGCTACGCCGACATGCTGCGCAGCACCTCGCAGTTCGCCCACGCGCTGGTAGAACTCGGCGTGCAGCCGGGCGACCGCGTCGCCGTGCAGGTCGACAAGAGCCCCGAGACGGTGATGCTCTACCTCGCCGTGCTGCGTGTCGGAGCGGTCTACCTGCCGCTCAACAGTGGCTACACCGGCGATGAGCTGCGCTACTTCCTCGACGACGCCGAGCCCTCGCTGTTCGTCTGCGCGCCGGCCTTCGAGACCCAGGCCCGCGAGCTGGCGAAAGTCAGCGGCGTGGCGCACGTGGCGACCCTGGGCGATGCCGGCGACGGTTCGCTGATGGACCGGGTGCAGGGCAAGCCGGGGCGCTTCGCCGACGTGGAGCGCGCCGCCTCCGACCTCGCCGCGATCCTCTATACCTCCGGCACCACCGGGCGCTCCAAGGGCGCGATGATCAGCCACGGCAACCTGGTCTCCAACGCCCGCGCGCTGGTGGACAGCTGGAACATCACCCGCGAGGACTGGCTGCTCCACGCGTTGCCGATCTTCCATATCCACGGCCTGTTTGTGGCCTGTAACAGCCTGCTGATGGCCGGCGGCTCGATGCTTTTCCTGAACAAGTTCGACGCCGCCCAGATGCTCCGCCTGCTGCCCCAGGTGAACCTGCTGATGGGCGTGCCAACCTTCTACACGCGCCTGCTCGACCAGCCCGGCCTGACCCGCGAGGCGGTGGCGCACATGCGCCTGTTCATCTCTGGTTCTGCGCCGCTCACCGCCGAGACCCACAAGGCGTTTTCCGAGCGCACCGGCATGGCGATTCTCGAACGCTATGGCATGACCGAGACCGGCATGAACACCTCCAACCCGCTGGATGGCGAACGCATTGCCGGTACCGTCGGCTTCCCGCTGCCGGGCGTCGAGCTGCGCATCACCGATCCGGGCCAGACCGCGCCGACCATGCTGCCCCAGGGCGAGCCGGGAATGATCGAAGTGCGCGGGGCGAACGTGTTCCAGGGCTACTGGCGGATGCCGGAGAAGACCGCCGAGGAACTGCGCGCGGACGGTTACTTCATGACCGGCGACATCGGTTTCGTCGATGAGCGTGGCTACGTGCAGATCGTCGGCCGCAACAAGGACATGATCATCAGCGGCGGCTTCAACGTGTACCCCAAGGAGCTGGAAGAGATCCTCGACACCCTGCCGGGCGTAGTCGAATCGGCGGTGATCGGCGTGCCGCACCCGGACTTCGGCGAGGGCGTGACCGCAGTGCTGGTGGCCGGCAAGGGGGAGGTGCCGAGCGAGGCGCAGGTACTCGCCGCACTGGACGGCAAGCTGGCGCGCTTCAAGCAGCCCAAGCGGGTGATGGTGGTCGATGCGCTGCCGCGTAACGTGATGGGCAAGGTGCAGAAGAACGTGCTGCGCGAGCAGTTCAAGGCGCTGTATTCCTGAGGTTCGCAGTGGGGCGGCGGTTCGCGAGCAAGGACCAGGCGTCCCGCTCGGTCCTACGAAAAGCCCAACGTCCTATACGAGAAACAAAAAGCCGCCCGAGGGCGGCTTTTTCACTTCAGCGCAGCGCTCACTCGCGGTAGTCGTCCACCGGCACGCAGGCGCAGAACAGGTTGCGGTCGCCGTAGACGTTGTCCACGCGGTTCACCGCCGGCCAGTACTTGAAGGCGCGGGTGTGCTCGGTCGGGGTCACCGCTTCGGCGATCTGATAAGGGCGATCCCATAGCCCGGTGACGTCCGCCAGGGTGTGCGGCGCGCGCTTGAGCGGGTTGTCCTCGGCCGGCCATTCACCGGTCTCGACCTTGGCGATCTCCGCGCGAATCGACAGCATCGCCTCGATGAAGCGGTCCAGCTCGTGCTTGGATTCGCTCTCGGTGGGCTCCACCATCAGCGTGCCGGGCACCGGGAAGGACATGGTCGGGGCGTGGAAGCCGTAGTCCATCAGGCGCTTGGCCACGTCTTCCTCGCTGATCCCGGTCTGCGCCTTGAGCGGGCGCAGGTCGAGGATGCATTCGTGGGCGACGCGCTCGTTGCGGCCACGGTAGAGCACCGGGAAAGCGCCATCGAGCTGCTGGGCCAGGTAGTTGGCATTGAGGATCGCCACTTCCGTGGCGTCGGCCAGTTGCGGGCCCATCATGGCGATGTACATCCAGCTGATCGGCAGGATGCTGGCGCTGCCCCAGGGCGCGGCGCTCACCGCGCCGTTCAGCGGGTTCGGGCCTTCGATGCGGATCACCGGGTGGTTGGCGACGAAGGGCGCGAGGTGCTTCTTCACGCCGATCGGGCCCATGCCCGGGCCGCCACCGCCGTGGGGGATGCAGAAGGTCTTGTGCAGGTTCATGTGCGAAACATCGGCGCCGATGTCCGCCGGGCGCGCGAGGCCGACCTGGGCGTTGAGGTTGGCGCCGTCCATGTAGACCTGGCCGCCGTGGCTGTGGATGACCTCGCAGATCTCGCGGATGCCTTCCTCGTACACGCCGTGGGTCGACGGGTAAGTGATCATCAGGCAGGACAGCTGCTCGCCGGCTTCGGCCGCCTTGCGCTTGAGGTCCTCCAGGTCGACGTTGCCGCCCTTGTCGCACTCGACGATGACCACGCGCATGCTCGCCATGATCGCCGAGGCCGGGTTGGTGCCGTGGGCCGAGGACGGGATCAGGCAGATGTTGCGGTGCGCATCGCCACGGCTCTCATGGTACTTGCGGATCGCCAGCAGGCCGGCGTACTCGCCCTGGGCACCGGAGTTGGGCTGCATGCAGATGGCGTCGAAGCCAGTGATCGCGCAGAGCCAGCTTTCCAGCTCCTCGATCATCAGGCGGTAGCCCTCGGCCTGCTCGCGCGGCACGAAGGGGTGCAGGATGGCGAATTCCGGCCAGGTGATCGGGATCATCTCGCTGGTGGCGTTGAGCTTCATGGTGCAGGAGCCCAGCGGGATCATCGCCTGGTTCAGCGCCAGGTCCTTGCCCTCGAGCTGGCGCAGGTAGCGCAGCATCTCGGTTTCGCTGTGGTGACGGTTGAACACCGGGTGGCCCAGGTAGTCGCTGCTGCGCTGCAGGGCGGCGGGGATGCCGTCGGCGATGTTGCCGGCGTCGAGCTGAGCGACGTCCAGACCGTGGCCGGCACCCAACAGGATATCGAACAGGCTGGCGAGGGTATCGGCGCTGGTGGTTTCGTCCAGGCTCACGCCCAGGCGGTCAACACCTACGATGCGCAGGTTCACGCGGGCGGCGCGGGCGCGCTCGACGATGGCCTGCTGCTGGGCGCCGACGTCCAGCGTCAGGGTGTCGAAGAAGTGCTGGTTGACCGGTTTCAGGCCCTTGGCGGCGAGGCCGGCGGCCAGCACCGAAGTCAGGCGGTGCACGCGCTGGGCAATGCGCTTGAGGCCCTGCGGGCCGTGGTACACGGCGTACAGGCTGGCGATGTTGGCCAGCAGTACCTGCGAGGTGCAGACGTTGGAGTTGGCCTTCTCGCGGCGGATGTGCTGCTCGCGGGTCTGCAGCGCCATGCGCAGCGCGGTGTTGCCACGGGCGTCCTTGGACACGCCGATGATGCGGCCCGGCATGGCGCGCTTGTAGTCGTCGCGGCAGGCGAAGAAGGCCGCGTGTGGGCCACCGTAGCCCATGGGCACGCCGAAGCGCTGGGCACTGCCCAGGACTACGTCGGCGCCCAGCTCGCCCGGCGGGGTGAGCAGCAGCAGCGCGAGCAGGTCGCTGGCCACGCAGGCGATGGCCTGCTGGGCATGCAGTGCGTCGATCACCGCGCGCAGGTCACGGATTTCGCCACGGGTGTCCGGGTACTGCAGCAGCGCGCCGAACACGGCGTGCTGGCCGAGGTTGTCGACCTCGTCGACCACCACGTCGAAGCCGAAGGCTTCGGCGCGGGTCTGCACCACGGAGATGGTCTGCGGGTGGCAATGGGCATCGACGAAGAACAGGTTGCTCTTGGCCTTGGCCACGCGCTTGGCCAGCGCCATGGCTTCGGCGGCGGCGGTGGCTTCGTCCAGCAGCGAGGCGCTGGCCAGATCGAGGCCGGTGAGGTCGATGGTCATCTGCTGGAAGTTCAGCAGCGATTCGAGACGGCCCTGGGCGATTTCCGGCTGGTACGGAGTGTAGGCGGTGTACCAGCCCGGATTCTCCAGCACGTTGCGCAGGATGACAGTCGGGGTCAGGGTGCCGTAGTAGCCGGTGCCGATCAGGCTGGTCCACAGCTCGTTCCGCTGCGCGTAACCCTTCAGCTTGGCCAGCGCTCCCTGCTCGTCGAGGGCGGCCGGCAGGTCCAGCGGCCGGTTCAGGCGGATGGCCGGCGGCACCGTCTGCACGATCAGGTCATCGCGGTTGGCGATGCCCAGTGTGTCGAGCATGGCTTGCTGCTCGGCATCGTCGGGGCCCAGGTGGCGGGCGAGGAAGGCATCAGGCTGGTGCAGCTGGGAAAGCGAAGGGGTGTTCGACATGGCCACGGTCTCGAAATCGAATGGTCGTACCCGAAAAGAACAGGCCCCGACGAATCGAGGCCTGTGCATACAGCAGTGTCTTACGCGTCGGTGTCGCTGGCAGCGCGGTAGCCGGCGGCGTCGAGCAGCTTGTCCAGCTCTGCCGGGTTGCTCGGCTTGAGCTTGAAGAACCAGGAGCCGTACGGGTCGTTGTTCACTTCTTCGGGGGTGTCGGCCAGCACCTCGTTGACGGCGATGACTTCGCCGCCCACCGGGGCGTAGATGTCCGAGGCGGCCTTCACCGACTCGACCACACCGGCTTCCTGGCCGGCGGCGAGGGTCTTGCCCACTTCCGGCAGTTCGACGAAGACCACGTCGCCCAGGGCTTCCTGGGCATGGTCGGAGATGCCCACGGTCACAGTACCGTCGGCTTCCAGGCGCGCCCACTCGTGGCTGGCGGCGTAACGCAGGTCGGCGGGAATATTGCTCATCTTGTTTTCCTCGGGGACTGGGCGACGGGCGGCGATGCCGCCCTCTTCTAAGTTAGATCATGCAATTTAGATCAGGGCTTTGCCATGACGCACGAAATTCGGCTGAACGACGCGAACCGGGTACCACTTGCCACGGATTTCCACCTCGGCGCGGTCGCCGGTGGCCGCCGGCACGCGGGCCAGGGCGATGGATTTGCCGAGTGTGGGGGAGAAGCTGCCGCTGGTGATTTCGCCTTCGCCGACGCCGGCGACGCGAACCACCTGATGAGCGCGCAGTACGCCGCGCTCTTCCAGCACCAGGCCGACCAGCTTGGGCGCATCGCCAGCGGCTTTCTGCGCTTCCAGGGCCTGGCGGCCAATGAAGTCGCGGCCTGCGGGTTCCCAGGCGATGGTCCAGCCCATGTTGGCGGCCAGCGGAGTGACGTCTTCGTCCATATCCTGGCCGTAGAGGTTCATCCCGGCTTCCAGGCGCAGGGTGTCGCGCGCGCCCAGGCCCGCCGGGGCGATGCCGGCGCCGACCAGGTCGTTGAGGAAGCCTTGCGCCTCGACGGCCGGCAGCATGATTTCCAGGCCGTCTTCGCCGGTGTAACCGGTGCGGGCGATGAACCAGTCACCGTCGGCCTTGCCCTGGAAGGGCTTGAGCTCGCGGATCAGCGCGGCGCGCGAGGGGGTGACCAGTTCGGCGGTCTTCTCGCGGGCGTTCGGGCCCTGCACGGCGAGCATCGCGAGGTCCGCGCGTTCGCTCAGGGTGACGTCGAAGCCTTCGGTGTGGGCCTGCATCCAGGCCATGTCCTTGTCGCGGGTGGAGGCGTTGACCACCACGCGGTAGCCGTACACGCCAAGGTAGACGATCAGGTCGTCGACCACCCCGCCGCGTTCGTTGAGCATGCCGCTGTACAGCGCCTTGCCCGGAACCTGAAGTCGTTCGACGTCGTTGGCCAGGAGTCGCTGCAGGTATTCCTTGGCCTGCGGACCGGTGACGTCGACCACGGTCATGTGGGAAACGTCGAACACGCCGCAATCGCGACGTACCTGGTGGTGCTCTTCGACTTGCGAACCGTAGTGCAACGGCATGTCCCAACCGCCGAAATCGACGATCTTGGCGCCGAGGGCGACGTGCAAATCATAGAGCGGCGTGCGCTGTCCCATGGGTGTTCTCCTTCCGGGCGAGGCGGGTGCGGAGCGCGAGTACGGCCCGCACGAAACGCGCGCATTGTAGTCGCATGGCCGGACTCTGGACAGCTTGTCCGACGGCCGATTCTCAGGGCCGCGTAGAACCGCTCTGGCGCGCGGAGCGACGGATCAGCCCGATCACCGGGAACAGGCCCACCAGCACCAGCGTCAGCGCCGGCAGCGCAGCGCGCGCCCATTCGCCTTCGCTGGTCATCTCGAAGACGCGTACCGCCAGGGTGTCCCAGCCGAAGGGCCGCATCAGCAAGGTTGCCGGCATTTCCTTGAGCACGTCGACGAACACCAGCAGCGCGGCGCTCAGCGCACCCGGCAGCAACAGCGGCAGGTAGACGCGGAAGAACAGACCGGCGCCGCCGACGCCCAGGCTGCGAGAGGCTTCCGGGAGAGAGGGACGAATCCGCGCCAGCGCGCCTTCCAGCGGGTGGTAGGCGACCGCCATGAAGCGGATCAGATAGGCCACCAGCAGCGCGCCGAGGCTGCCCAGCAGCAGCGGCTTGCCGGCGCCGCCCAGGGTGCTGGAAAGCGGGATCACCGCGTGGTTATCCAGCCAGCTGAAGGCCAGCATGATCGCCACCGCCAGCACCGAGCCGGGCAGCGCGTAGCCGAGGTTGGCAATGCCGACCGCCGAGCGCACCGCTGGCGTCGGCGACAGGCGCCGGGCGAAGGCCAACAGCAGCGCCACGGCAACCGTCAGCGCAGCCGCGAACCCGCCCAGGTAGAGGCTGTGCAGGATCAGGCCCCAATAGCGCTCATCCAGATCGAAGCGGCCCTTCTGCCAGACCCAGACCAACAGTTGCAGCACTGGAATGACGAAGGCGCAGGCAAACACCAGCAGGCACCAGGCGCTGGCAGCGAAAGCCTTCCAGCCATTCAGCCGGTATAGCGCCGCGCCACGCGGGCGCTCGCTGGGCGCGCCGCTGCGGCCACGGCTGTAACGCTCGCCCAGCAGCACCAGCATGACGAACAGCAGCAGCAGGCTGGCCAGCTGGGTGGCGCTGGAAAGGCTGTAGAAGCCGTACCAGGTCTTGTAGACGGCAGTGGTGAAGGTATCGAAGTTGAACACCGAAACGGTGCCGAAGTCCGCCAGCGTCTCCATGATCGCCAGCGCCAGCCCGGCGCCGATGGCCGGCCGCGCCATGGGCAGGGCGACACGCCAGAACGCGGCCAGCGGCGACAACCCGAGCACCCGCGCTGCCTCCATGAGCCCACGCCCCTGGGCGAGAAAGGCGGTGCGCGCGAGCAGGTAGACGTAGGGGTAGAACACCAGCACCAGCACCGTGATCACGCCGCCGCTGGAGCGCACGCGTGGCAGTCGCAGGCCGCTGCCGAACCACTCGCGCAGCAGCGTCTGCACCGGTCCGGAGAAGTCCAGCAGGCCGACGAAGACGAACGCCAGCACGTAGGCCGGTATCGCGAAGGGCAGCATCAGCGCCCAGTCCAGCCAGCGTCGGCCGGGGAACTCACAGAGGCTGGTGAGCCAGGCGAGGCTGACGCCCAGTATGGTCACGCCGACACCGACACCCGCCACCAGCACCAGCGTGTTGCCCAGCAGGCGCGTCATCTGGGTTTCCCACAGGTGCGACCAGATTTCGCGGTCGATTTCCGCCCAGCTCAGCAGCAGGACGCTGATGGGCAGCAGGACCAGGGCAGCGACGGCGAAAGTGACGGGGTACCAGCGGTTGGCGCGCATGCGTGGCGTGTTTCCAGGACAGCAGGGGTTGTTGTGGGAAGCGCCGCCGAGCAACCGTCGGAAATTTCCCTCATTTGAATCGAATTCGCCCGATCCTCACGCGGCAGGGATAAAGCGCAAGGTACAGCGGTCGAACCGGCCACTCTGCCACCGCCGTCCCCAAGGAAAAAGTCCCATGTCGTCTCTTTGCCGCCTCTCCGGGTTGCTGCTTGTTTCGTTTTGCAGCCTGGCCCTGGCCGACGAACCCACGCCCATCGAATCCTGCCTGGCGCTCGCTATCCAAAAAGTCGAAGCAGACCCGAAGTTGCAGGAGCGTTGGCAGCGGACCTGGATCGAGTCTGGCTCGATTCGCGAGGAGGTCTATGACGGTTCGGTAGACGGCCAACCAGCCAACAAGCGGCTGGTTGCACATTTGCGCCGGGGCGAGCAGTCCGACGGCGAGTTCATCTGCCTGCTGGGCGGCGACGGCAAGGCGCTTTCCGTCAGCCACTCGGAAGACGCCGGCGCCCGTTAAGGCGCCAGCCTCCTGATCAGTTCCAGCCGGCGCGGTCCATCAGCTTGATCGCCTCGGCCTGGCGCTTGCCGGCGATCTCCACCGGGATGCTGTCGGCCTTGAACTCACCCCAAGCCGCCACTTCCTGCGACGGCGCCACCTTCGGGTTGGCCGGGAATTCCTGGTTGATGCCGGCGAACAGCGCCTGCGCGTCCGCGCCGGTCATCCACTCCACCAGCTTCTTGGCCGCCTCCGGGTGCGGCGCGTGCTTGGTCAGGCCGATGCCCGACAGGTTGACGTGCACGCCACGGTCGCCCTGGTTCGGCCAGAACAGCTTCACCGGCAGTTGCGGATTGTCCTTGTGCATGCGGCCGTAGTAGTAGGTGTTGACGATGCCGACGTCGCACTGACCGGCGGCAATGGCCTGCAGCAGCGCGTTGTCGTCGGAGAACACGTCGGTGGCCAGGTTGTTCACCCAGCCCTTGAGGATTTCCTCGGTCTTCTGTTCGCCGTGGGTTTCGATCAGGGTGGCGGTCAACGACTGGTTGTAGACCTTCTTCGCGGTGCGCAGGCACAGCCGACCTTCCCATTTCGGATCGGCCAGTTCCTCGTAGGTCGACAGTTCCTCGGGCTTCACCCGCTGGGTCGAGTAGACGATGGTCCGCGCGCGTAGTGACAGGCCGGTCCAGCTGTCGGTGCCGGAGCGGTACTGCGGCGGGATGTTGGCATCCAGGGTCGGCGAATCGAAGGGCTGCAGGATGCCCATCTTCTCGGCCTGCCAGAGGTTGCCGGCGTCCACGGTGAGCAGCAGGTCGGCCGGAGTGTTGGCGCCTTCGGCCTTGATCCGCGCCATCAGCGGCGCTTCCTTGTCGGTGATGAACTTGATCTTCACCCCGGTCTTCTGGGTGTAGGCATCGAATACCGGCTTGATCAACTCGTCGATGCGCGAGGAGTAGACCACCACTTCATCGGCGGCCTGGGCGGTGCTACCGAGGGCGGCCAGCAGGAGGGTGGCGAGAAGACCTTTGCGCACGAGCATGGGGCGTGTCCTTTGCGGGGAGGATATCCCGTAAATGATAAGGAACCGCATTTGCTGTTGAGGTGCGTAGGTGTTTCGGGGTGTTTCGGCAGGGTGCGGTTTGGGGTCGCGGGGGAGAGGGTAACCAGCCGCTCGATCTATCCCGTCAAACCCGCGCCAGCTCCGGCAAATCCCCCGACAGCCCCAACGCCTGGCGCACGAAAACGCCCTTGGCCTCGTGGTGCTTGTCCACCAGCCGCAACCCGGCATTACGCAGCCAGCGTACCGCCAGCGGGTCGGCCTGGAACAAGCGCTGGAAGCCTTCCATCGCCGCCATCATCGCCAGGTTGTGCGGCATACGCCGACGTTCGTAGCGGCTCAGCACACGTTCCTCGGCGATGTTCTCGCCACGGGCGTGGGCGTGTTCGATCACCTCGGCGAGCACCGCGGCATCGAGGAAGCCCAGGTTCACGCCCTGTCCGGCCAGCGGGTGGATGGTGTGCGCGGCGTCGCCAATCAGCACCAGCCCCGGCTCCACGTAGCGCTTGGCGTGGCGCTGGCGCAGCGGGATACACAGGCGACGGTCGGCATGTTCGATGGCGCCCAGGCGATGTTCGAAGGCGAGGCCCAGGGCCTTGCGGAAGCCTTCGTCGTCCAGCGCCATGAGTTTTTCCGCCTGCTCAGGGGTGGTCGACCAGACGATCGAGCACCAGTGCGCATCGCCTTCCTTCGCCAGCGGCAGGAAGGCCAGCGGGCCGTCGTCGGTGAAGCGCTGCCAGGCGGTGGCCTGGTGCGGCTTCTCGCAGCGCACGCTGGTGACGATGGCGTGGTGCAGGTAATCCCACTCGCGGGTGGCGCAGCCGGCCAGACGGCGCACCGCGGAATTGGCGCCATCGGCGGCAACCACCAGCGGCGTGCGGATCTCACGACCGTCGGAGAGGCTCAGCAGCCAGTCGTCGCCGGAATGGCGTAGCTGTTCCAGGCGCGCGTTGGGCAGCAGGCCGAGGGCGGAGTCGTGCAGGCGCTCCAGCAGGGCGTCCTGCACCACGCGGTTCTCGACGATGTGGCCAAGCATCTCGGCATGCACGCTGGCGGCGCTGAAGTGGATCTGCCCGGTGCCCGAGCCATCCCACACCCGCATCTCGCGGTAGGGCTCGGCGCGGCGCGCGGCGATACCGTCCCAGGCGTGCAGGCGCTGGAGGATGCGTCGACTGGCCTCGGACAGCGCGCTGACGCGCGGCTCGAAGGGGGCTTCGCGGTCGAACGGCTTGACGCTCAGCGGCGAGCCGTCCAGCAGCAGGATATCCAGCCCGCTGCCTTCCAGTGCCAGGGCCAGCGCGCTGCCGACCATTCCCGCGCCGACGATTACCAGATCCGCGTGCATCGAATTTCCTTATTGACTGGGACTGTCATACCGGCCGGGCGCCCAGGCCCATGGCCTGGCGGGCGAACCAGCGCTTGGCCGGCGGCAGCAGGTCAAGACCGAGCAGGCCGATATTGCGGCCGGTGGCCAGCAGCGGCTGTGCGGTCGAGAACAGCCGGGTGACGCGGTCGGAGAAACCGACGGTCATCTGCTGGTCCAGACGCTGGCCGTCCAGGTAGCGCTGCAGCACGGCGAAATCGCCCGGCGCGGCGTCTTCCTGCAACAGCCGGTCGCCCAGGGCCTTGGCATCGCGCAGCGACAGGTTGAAGCCCTGCCCGGCAATCGGGTGCAGGCTGTGGGCGGCGTTGCCCAGCACGACGAGGTGCGGGCGAATCTGTTCGTCGGCCTCGGTCAGGCTCAGCGGGTAGCCATGGCGCGCACCGACCTGGCGCAAGGTGCCCAGGCGATAACCGAAGGCCTCCTGCAACTCGGCGAGGAAGGCCGCATCGGGCAGCTCGCGCAGTCGCTCGGCGTCGCGGCCGTTGCGGGTCCAGACCAGCGCACAGCGGTTTTCCGGCAGCGGCAGCAGGGCCAGCGGGCCGTTCTCGGTGAAGCGCTCGAAGGCCTGCCCGCGATGGGCCTCGGACGGGCTGATGTTGGCGATCAGCGCGGTCTGCCCGTAGGACGAGGAGCGCACGTTGATGCCCAGTTGTTCGCGCAGGCCGGAGCGGCCGCCATCGGCCAGCACGGCGAGGTTGCAGTCCAGCTGCGAGTCGTCGTCCAGGGTCAGGCGGTAGCCGTCGCCCAGGGCTTCCATCCGCCGCACTTCGGCGGGGCAGCGCCAGCTCACCACTTCCGGGTCCAGCGCATGCCACAGACACTGGCCGAGCCAGGCGTTTTCCACCACATAGCCGAGCGCCGGCACTCCCTCTTCCACCGCCGTCAGGCGCGCAGCGCCGAAGCGGCCACGGTCGGAGACATGGATCTGGGTGATCGGCTCGGCGCGCTGGGCGATCTGCTGCCAGAGCCCCAGGCGTTCGTAGATCTGCCGGCTGCCAAAGGACAGCGCGGAGGAGCGCGCGTCATAGCTGGGCTGGTAGGCATCGCCGGGGGCGAATGGCTCGACCAGCACGATCTGCCAGCCGCGCTCGCGGGCGCCGGCCTGGAGGATCAGCGCCAGGCTCGCGCCGACGAGTCCGCCACCGATGATGGCCAGTTGCGTACGTTGCATGTCAGGCGGCCTGGGCCTTGGCTTGCGCCATCAGCGCTTCGATCTCGGCGACGGTTTTCGGTACACCGTTGGTCAGCACTTCGCAGCCGGTCCTGGTCACTACCACATCGTCTTCGATGCGTACGCCGATGCCGCGCCATTTCTTCGGTACGTCGGTGTTGTCCGGGGAGATGTAGATGCCCGGCTCGACGGTCATCGCCATGCCCGGCTCGAGCACGCGCCATTCGCCGCCGACGCGGTACTCGCCGACGTCGTGCACGTCCATGCCCAGCCAGTGGCCGGCACGGTGCATGTAGAAGGCCTTGTAGGCTTCGCGCTCGATCAGCTCGTCGACGTCGCCCTTGAGCAGGCCCAGCTCCACCAGACCGGCGGTGATGACCCGCACGGTGGCCTCGTGGGCTTCGTTCCAGTGACGGCCCGGAGCGATGTAGTCGAAGGCCGCCATGTTGGCGTCCAGCACCAGCTGGTAGATGGCCTTCTGCTCGGGGCTGAAGGTGCCGCTGGCGGGGAAGGTGCGGGTGATGTCGCTGGCGTAGCAGTCGATCTCGCAGCCAGCGTCGATCAGGATCAGGTCGCCGTCCTTGATCTGCGCGTCATTCTCCCGGTAATGCAGGATGCAGGCGTTGCGGCCGGTGGCGACGATGGAGCCGTAGGCTGGCATCTTCGCACCGCCCAGGCGGAAGGCGTATTCCAGCTCGGCTTCCAGGTGGTACTCGTAAAGCCCCGGACGGCAGGCCTGCATGGCGCGCACGTGAGCGCCGGAGGAAACCTCGGCGGCGTAGCGCATCACCTTCACCTCGCCCGCGCTCTTGTACAGGCGCAGGTCGTGCAGCAGGTGGTCGAGGGCGACGAATTCGTTCGGCGGCTGCGCACCCTGGCGCGCCTTGGAGCGGATCACGTTGATCCAGTCCATCAGCCGGCGGTCGAACTCCTGGTTGGCGCCCAGCGCGTAGTACACGCGGTCGCGGCCTTCGATCAGGCCCGGCAGGATGTCGTCGATATCTCCGATGGGGAAGGCGTCGTCGGCGCCGAAGGTGCCGATCGCGCCATCCTGGCCGGCACGCAGGCCGTCCCACAGTTCACGCTCCGGATCGCGCTCGCGGCAGAACAGCACATATTCGCCATGCTCGCGGCCGGGGATCAGCGCCATCACTGCTTCCGGCTCGGGGAAGCCGGTGAGGTACTGGAAGTCGCTGTCCTGGCGGTAGACGTGCTCGACGTCGCGGTTGCGGATGTACATCGGCGCCGCCGGGAGAATGGCGATGCTGTTGGGTTCCATCTGCGCCATCAGCGCCTTGCGACGACGGGCGTATTCCGACTTGGCGATACGGATCATGCGCGACCTCAATGCAGGGAGGGTTTCTCGGCCGGTGCCGGCACCTTGCCGAATTCGGAGAACAGTAGCAGCGGGGCGACGCGCAGGTACTCCTGCACTTCCATGTAGTCGGCCTCGCCGTCTTCGGATTCTTCCAACTGGCCGCCGACCTGGGCAATGGCGGCGATGTCCTGCAGCACTTCGTCGGCTTCGTCGGACAGGCTGGGAGAGCGCAGCGCCAGGCCGAAGCCAGCGAGGAAGCCCTGGCACCACTGACCCAGGGCCACGGCGCGATCGGCCAGCGGCGCGTCATCATTCGGCAGCATCAGCACCACGGCCATCTCGCCCTGGCTGAAGTCCTGCTGGACCATGCCCAGCAGGCCGCCCAGGGCCGCGCCCAGGCGCTCGCCCGGTTCGCCGCCGAGCAGTTCACCGGCGGCCTGCAGCCATTCGCCCTGGTCGAAGCCTGACCCGGCGCAGACGCGACCGAGCAGGTGGCCGTGCAGTTCGGCGGGGGAAATGGGCAGGGCGGCCTCGGCGAGCAGGGCGGCGAAGGCAGTGTAGGCGGAGCTGGAAGTGGACATGATCGAACCTGGGTGACGGCTAGGCGCCATCAGGCGCCGCACATAGAATAGGGTCCGTTATCCTAGCACCGGCGCACACCGCAAGACCATGTGACGACGCGCCGGGCAGCCGTGCGTTGACCCACCCCCACGGCAGTCCTATATAGTTCCCGATTACTGAAGTCACTCCCAAGCGAGAGCCCATGGAAGACGCCGACCTGCACGCGCTGATTGCCAAGTTCGACCTGCTGCTCCAGCGCCTGGAACAGCTCAAGGCCGAGAACCGGCTGCTGCGGGCGAACGAAAAAAACTGGCGGGAAGAGCGCGCCCATCTGATCGAGAAGAACGAATTGGCTCGGCAGAAGGTCGAAGCGATGATTTTGCGTCTTAAAGCCCTGGAGCAGGACTCATGAGCCAGTCGAACACCCTGAACGTCCAAATCCTCGACAAGGAGTACTGCATCGCCTGCCCGGCGGACGAGCGCGTCAATCTGGAGAGCGCCGCGCGCTATCTGGACAGCAAGATGCGCGAGATCCGTTCCAGCGGCAAAGTGATCGGTGCTGACCGTGTCGCGGTAATGGCTGCCCTGAACATTACCCATGAACTGCTGCACAAGCAGGAGCGCGTGGAGCACGACAGCGGACCAACCCGCGAGCGCGTGCGGGAACTGCTCGAACGCGTGGATCGCGCGCTGACCACCGATACCCTTACCACCGATAAGGAGCAGGGTGAAGTCTGACCCTGGAAATTTCCTTGGGGTATAATTGCCTCGCTCCCTGGTGTGTTGGCCAGTCGGTGATGTCCCTGAGCCGATAATTGCAACAACGGGGGTTGCCAGTTGGGCTGGTGTGCATGTCCGCACGACGGAAAGCCTTAAAGCCTACTGCAACCACCACCTTGAACTCTCGGGTTCAAGGGCTAACCCGACAGCGGCATGTCCGGGGAGCTTTACCCTTCCATGATCCATTCCGACGGTCTCTCCCGCCCTGTCCTGCGCCGCCAGTTGCGCCAGGCCAGACGCGCGCTCAGCCCTCTTCAGCAACGCCTCGCCGCCCAGGCCCTGTATCGCCAGCTCGCGCAGCATCCGCTGTTTCGCCGGGCGAAGCACATTGCCCTGTACTTGCCGGCCGACGGCGAAATCGACCCGCGCCCGTTGATGAAGGCTGCGCAGAAGCGCGGCAAAGCCACCTACCTGCCGGTGCTCTCGGACTGGCCGCGCACGCACATGACCTTCCAGCGGGTTGGCATCGGCGAGCGCTGGGTACGCAACCGCTTCAACATCGCCGAACCATTGGCCGACCGACGGCGCCAGCGTCCTGCCTGGGCGCTGGACCTGCTGTTGCTGCCGCTGGTGGGTTTCGACCCGCAAGGCGGCCGCCTGGGCATGGGCAAGGGCTTCTACGACCGGACCCTGGCCTACCTGGGAATGCGCAAAAATTGGCAGAAACCGACGCTTTTGGGCCTGGCGCATGAGTGCCAGAAGGTCGATAAGCTGGAGCTGGCGAGCTGGGATGTGCCGCTGCTGGGCATCGTGACGGACGGCGGCTGGTATGGCCGTCTCGCGACGGAATCGCGTTCCTTGCGATAACCGAGGCGATGGCAGTCCCTCTGAATCAGGGCTGCTGGGTGACCTGCACCGGGGCGTTGCCCTGGCGCTGTTCCCACAGGCTCTGGGTGTAACCGGTCGTGACGACACCCAGTCCGAAAAGTATTACCAACACCCACAAAAGATCAGGCTTGCGTTTCATCTATTGCCTCCCCCTTCCAGGCAATTGTCCGCGACAGCCGGCGGTGGTTTTTGGTCCGTCCGGCAGGCCAAGCTAAAAGCGGCGGCATTCTCCAACAATGAATGGCGTCCCGCAATTCTGACGCCAACCGATCGTCGGAGAGACCAACGCTCCCCAAACTCCCGGCACTTTCAGGCAATGTTCATGCCGGTATTCCTACATATTCTTCCCACAACGTATTTCCGGCGAGCCGGCAGCTTGTCGCAGGGGAAACGCCTACCCTGAATCACCACGGGCCTATTCGCCCACCTTCGAAACCGCCACGCACAAGGAGAACCTCGCGGATGGCACGCGCTTACTGGCTGATGAAATCCGAGCCCGATGAACTCTCGATCCACGACCTCCGGCGCCTGAAGACTGCGCGCTGGGACGGCGTGCGCAACTACCAGGCGCGCAACTTCATG
This sequence comes from Pseudomonas sp., assembly GCF_002796985.1. GTDB lineage: Bacteria > Pseudomonadota > Gammaproteobacteria > Pseudomonadales > Pseudomonadaceae > Pseudomonas. The sequence goes on from NZ_PEKX01000009.1 coordinate 311,027, forward strand.
CGCAGCATGCAGCCGGGCGACCTGTTCTTCTTTTACCACTCCAGTTGTCCCGAGCCGGGCATCGCCGGCATCGCGCAGATCGAAGGCGACGCCTACCCCGACCCCACCGCGCTGGACCCGCAGAGCCACTATCACGACCCCAAGGCCAGCGTGGAGAAGAACCCCTGGACCGCGCGCGACGTCGGTTTCGTCGAAGCCTTCACCGCGGTCCTGCCACTGGGCACCCTCAAGGCCCAGGCGGGGCTCGAGGAAATGCCCCTGGTGCAGAAGGGCAGCCGCCTCTCGGTGATGCCGGTCACTGCCGAGCAATGGGCGATCGTCGTCAGCCTGGCGCATAAATAGCGGCGCTGTGCCGTTGGGTTGCTGAGGCCCCGGAATTCGCCCTATGCAGCGTCTTCAGTCCTCATTAGCGACCTGGCGCGGGCTCTGCCTGTTCCTGCCCCACCACGGCCGCATGCCCCGTCCCGAATGGGAGCTGGACGCGCGTTTCAATGCGCACCGACTTCCGGTTGGCAACGGGTAGCCGAGCTGGCATTGCGCGTCTGGTGGGGGAGCTGGGGCGGTGGGCGTCGGCCGGGCCATCGTGCCGCCGGGGCAGGCTGCCGAGTCGGAGCATCAGATCGCCCGGGCCGACCAGGCGCTGTATGTGGCCAGGCACAAGGGGTGGGGTCAGACGTGCGTGTGGCCGGTGGATGTGCCCGAGCGCACGCCTTCCTGAAAATCCGTGCGGCGTTTGCCCTCTGCAGGGGCGAGCTTGCTCGCGAACGAGTTATCCGGCAGCGCCGGTATCAAGCGGGTTCGCGAGCTCGCTCCTACGAAGAACAGCGCTAGGCCATCTGCCCGATGGTCCGGCGGAAGCGCCAGAGCGCCCCGAAGAAGAACGTTGCACCGATGCAGACGATGCCCAGCAGCTGCGGCCAGACGATGGACAGGTTTGCCCCGCGATAGAGGATTGCCTGCGCCAGGCTGACGAAGTGCGTGGTCGGCGCCGCCAGCATGATGTATTGCACCAGCTCGGGCATGCTTTCGCGCGGCGTGGTGCCGCCGGAGAGGATCTGCAGCGGCATCAGGGTGAGGATCACCAGCAGGCCCAACTGCGGCATCGAACGCGCCACGGTGCCGAGGAAGATGCCCATGGACGTGGTGGCGAACAGGTGCAGTGCCGCGCCCAACAGGAACAGCCCCACCGAGCCGCTGATCGGCACGTCCAGCCAGCCGCGCACCACCAGTTGCAGCGAAATTGCCGCCGCCACCAGCACCACGGTACCCATGGACCAGACCTTGGCCATCATGATCTCGAAGGCCGTCAGCGGCATCACCAGCAGGTGTTCCACCGTGCCGTGCTCGCGTTCGCGGATCAGCGCGGCGCCGGTGAGGATGATCGACAGCATGGTGATCTGGTTGATCACCTCCATCACCGCGCCGAACCAGGCCTGGGTCAGGTTCGGGTTGAATTCCATGCGCACCGCCAGCTCCGCCGGCATCGCTGCCTCGGCGCGGTAGCGGCTGACGAACTCACGCACCTCGGTGCCGACGATGTTCTGGATGTAGCCGGCGCCAGAGAAGGCCTGGCCGGTCTGTGTCGCATCGACGTTGACCTGGATCGCCGGCTGCCGCCCGGCCAGCACATCGCGCTGGAAGTCCGGCGGGATGTCCAGGGTGAAGGTGTACAGGCCGACGTCCATGCCGCGGTCCATCTCGGCGTGACCAATCATTTCCGGTACGCGGAAATAGGGCGGCTGGAAGGCGTTGACGATGCGCGTGGAGAGCTGCGACTGGTCCTCGTCGACAATGGCGATGGGCGCGTGGTGCAGGGTTTCCGGCACGCCGGTGGCCGAGCTGTAGACCCCCAGGGTGAAGGCCCAGGCGATCAGGATCAGCATCGCGTAGTCACGGCCCAGACTGCGGAATTCCTTGATGCCAAGGTTGAAGATGTTCGCCAGCTTGTTCATCTCAGACCTCCTGCTTCTTCAGGCAGGCCACGCTGAGCAGCGTCAGCACCACCACCATGGCCAGCAGCGGCAGGTAATAGACCCACAGGTCGGCGAAGCCCAGCGCCTTGGAGAAGGCGCCGCGGCTGACGATCAGGAAGTGCGAGGTCGGGTAGAGCTTGCCGATCACCGCCGCCGCACCCTCCAGCGAGGACACCGGGTGGATCAGCCCGGAGAACTGGATCGCCGGGATCATGGTGGCGATGGCGGTGCCGAACACCGCGGCGATCTGACTCTTCATGAAGGTCGAGAGCAGCAGACCGAGGCCGGTGCTGGTCACCACGTAGAGGAACGCACCGATCAGCAGGGCGGGAAGGCTGCCCTTGAGCGGCACCTGGAACAGCAGCACGGCCATGGCCAGCATCAGCACGAAGTTGATCATGCCCATGCCGATATAGGGCAGTTGTTTGCCGAGAAGGAATTCCAGGCGCGTGACCGGGGTGACATAGAGGTTGGTGATCGAGCCCAGCTCCTTCTCGCGCACCACGCCCAGGGCGGTGAGCATCGCCGGGATCATGATCAGCAGCAGCGGAATTACCGCCGGCACCATGGCCTTGAGGCTTTCCACATCGGGGTTGTAGCGGTATCGCACTTCGGTGCTGGCGGCCGCGCTGGCGCTGGCCCCGCCGTTCTGCCGGGCGAGGTCGGCCAGGTAACTCGCGTGCAGCCCCTGCACGTAGCCGAGCACGGTGTTGGCGCGGGTCGGCATGGCGCCATCGATCCAGATGCCGATGACCGGGTCGGCGCCGCGCTTGAGGTCGCGGCCGAAGTTCGGCGGAATCTCCACCGCCAGGCTGATCTCGCCGCTGCGCATGCGCCGCTCCAGGTCTTCCGGATCCTGTATCGGCGCCTTCTCGATGAAGTAGCGCGAGCCGGAGATATTCAGCGCATAGGCCTGGCTGGTGGTGGTCTGGTCGCGGTCGAGCACCGCATAGGTGAGGTCCTCGACGTCCATGTTGATGCCGTAGCCGATGATGAACATCAGCAGCGCGGTGCCGAGCAGCGCCAGGGTCAGGCGGATCGGGTCGCGGCGCAGTTCCATGGCCTCGCGGCGCGCGTAGCTGAACAGGCGCAGCCAGCTGAAGCGGTCGCTGCCCTTGTAGCGGCTGGCCTCGGCGGGCGGCTCTGGAGCCGGCGGGGCGTCCGTCACCGGCGCGCTGCCGGCGGCCTCTTCCAGGTAAGCGATGAAGGTGGCTTCCAGGGTCGGCAGGCCGCGCTTGTCGATCAGGCCCTGCGGGGTATCGCTGTCGAGTACCTTGCCGGCATGCATCAGCGAGATGCGGTCGCAGCGCTCGGCCTCGTTCATGAAGTGGGTGGAGATGAAGATGGTCACGCCGTCGTTGCGCGACAGCTCCACCATCAGCTTCCAGAAGCCATCGCGGGCCACCGGGTCGACGCCCGAGGTCGGCTCGTCGAGGATCAGGATTTCCGGTTTGTGGATCACCGCCACCGCCAGCGACAGGCGCTGGCGAATGCCCAGCGGCAGGCTGTCGGGCAGCTCGTCCTTGACCTTGCCGAGGTCGAAGCGCTGGAGCATTTCCTCCACGCGCGGGCCGATCTGCTCATGCGGGATGTGGAACAGCTTGGCGTGCAGTTCGAGGTTCTGCAGCACCGTCAGCTCGGCATACAGCGAGAAGGCCTGGGACATGTAGCCGACCCGCCGGCGGGTGGCCATGTCGTTGGCGTTCACCGGCTGGCCGAACAGCGCGCAGGTGCCTTCGCTGGCCGGCAGCAGGCCGGTGAGCATCTTCATGGTGGTGGACTTGCCGCAGCCGTTGGAGCCGAGGAAGCCGAAGATTTCCCCGCGCTCGATGCGGAAGCTGACGCGGTCCACCGCGACGAAATCGCCGAAACGGCAGGTCAGCCCTTCGGCCTCAATGGCGATCTGCGGCGCGCCTTCGCTCAGTGTGCGCGGCGGAATCACCAGCTTGTGGTGGCCGGCGCGCTTGCTCTCGGGCAGCAGCGCGATGAAGGCTTCTTCGAGGTTCTGCGTACCGGTGTGTGTGCGCAACTCGGCGGGCGTGCCAGTGGCGAGCACCTTGCCCTCGTCCATCGCCACCAGGTGGTCGAAGCGCTCGGCCTCCTCCATGTAGGCGGTAGCCACCAGCACGCTCATGCCTTCGCGGCCGGCGCGGATGCGCGCGATCAGCTCCCAGAACTGGTTGCGCGACAGCGGGTCGACGCCGGTGGTGGGCTCGTCGAGGATCAGCAGGTCGGGGTCGTGGATCAGCGCGCAACACAACCCGAGTTTCTGCTTCATGCCGCCGGAGAGCTTGCCCGCCGGGCGTTCGGCGAAGGGCGCCAGGCCAGTGCTGTGCAGCAGGTCGGCGATGCGCCGCTCGCGCTCGGCCTTGTCATGGCCGAACAGGCGGCCGAAGAAATCGACGTTCTCGAATACCGAGAGCGTCGGGTAGAGGTTCTTGCCCAACCCCTGCGGCATGTAGGCGATGCGCGGGCACACGGCGCGACGGTGGCGCACGTCGCGCATGTCGCCGCCGAGCACCTGGATCTCGCCGTCCTGCATCTTCCGCGCGCCGGCCAGCAGCGCCAGCAGGCTGGACTTGCCGACGCCATCCGGGCCGATCAGGCCAACCATGCGGTTGGCCGGGATTTCCAGGGTGACGTCGTCCACTGCGCGGGTCTCGCCATAGCGCAGCGAGACGCCAGCCAGACGGGCCACGCAGTCGGCGGCGTTCATTGCGGGACCTTGATCTGCAGGTCAGCCGGCCATTCCACCTGCGGGTCGAGGCGCAGATAGGCCATGCCCGGCACGCCGGTCTTCACGTAGGTGATGTACTTCTCCAGCAGGCCCGGATCGAGGCGCGCCTTGACGCGGAACATCAGCTTCTCGCGCTCGTTGGCGGTCTCCACGGTCTTGGGTGTGAACTGCGCGACGCTGGCGACGTAGGACACCTTGGCCGGAATCACGTACTCGGGCACGGCGTCGATCACCAGGTGCACTTCCTGGCCCAACTCGACCTTGCCGGCCTGGCCCGAAGGCAGGAAGAAGGTCATGTAGACGTCGGCCAGGTCGACCATGTTGAGCAGCTTGCCGCCGGCCGCCAGCACTTCGCCCGGCTGCGAGACACGGTACTGGACGCGGCCGTTGCGTGGGGCCTTGAGCAGGCTGTCGTCGATGTCCGCCTGCAGGCGCGCGGTGCTCGCGGTAGCGGCTTCGATGGCCGACTGCGCCTCGATCACCTGGGAGCGTGCGGCGGAGATGCCGGCCTGCGCCGAAACTACCTGGGAGCGCGCAGCGGCCAGTGCCGCCTGGGCGCTCTGCATCACAGCGCGGTCGTCATCCAGTTGCTGTTGCGGCAGGGCGTTGCGCTTGACCAGCTGTTCGGTACGGGTGAAGCGTTTCTGCGCGGCGGTGAGTTCCGCCTGGCGTTGCGCGACCACGGCTTCGGCGGTGGATTTCTCGCTGGTGCGCTGGGCCACCAGCGACTCGGCGGTGAGCTGGGCGTTCTGTGCCCGGCGCACTTCGGCCTGGGCCTGGGCGAGCTGGGCCTGGAGCACCTGGGTGTCCATCTTCGCCACCACGTCGCCGGCCTTCACGAAGTCGCCCTCGTCCACCAGGATTTCCGCCACGCGGCCGGGCAGCTTGGTGGCCACATCGACTTCGGTGGCCTCGATGCGCCCGTTGCCGCTGGCGAAGCCTTCGGGGAGGCCCGCCGGCTTGAGCGTCTGCCAGGCCAGCGCGGCGAGCACGGCCACGCCCAGCACCGCGAGTCCGCGGGTGCGCCAGCTTTTTGCGTTTCCTGTCATCCGATTTCCCCTTGTTCAAACGCTCGAGTTCGAGCGGATCATGAGGGGATGTTCGGCGACCAACGGTGAATACGGTTTGATTCAAGTCAGGCGTGCGAAGGAAATTTCCTACGCGCCTTGCGAGCCGGAGTTTTCAGCCAGGCATTGCGACAAGTGGCCGCAGCTGGCCAGCAGGGCGCCTGCCGTGCGCAGATGAGTTGCGCTCATGCAGACACCCTCTAGAAGGGGTCAGGGCTGGGCGATCAGGTTGTTGAACAGCAGGTCGTCCACCAGCGGCTGGCCCTCCTCCTGCTGGAGCACCGTCTGCACCTGCTTGAGCGCTTCCTGGCGCAGCTTTTCCTTGCCCTCGACGCTGCCGAGGGAGTTGTCGGTCTGTTGCGAGAACAGCATCACCAACTGGTTGCGGATCAGCGGCTCGTGGTGCTCGACCTTCTCCGAGGCCTCCTTGCCGGTCACCTGCAGCGCTATGTCGGCCTTGAAATACTTCAGGCGCGGGCCACTGCCGTAGTTGCCCACCAGCGCCGGGGTGAGGTCGACGAACACAGGCTTGTTGGCGTCTTCCGGCTTGGCCTCTTCCGACTCGGATGCCATGACGAAGGGGCTGAAGGAAAGGACCAGCAACAGGGCGAGGAAAGCTCTCAAGGCGATGTCTCCGGATTCAATGCCGGAAAGGATAGCCACACTCGCGCCGCCGCCCAAGCTATATCGGGGCATAAGCCCAGGCCATGGTGATTTGCCCCCTCGGCCGGCACTCCTACACTGCCGCCATACCCAGAGTGGAGTACTCCCATGAAAGCCGTGCTGTGCAAAGCCTTCGGCCCCGCCGAAACCCTGGTGCTGGAAGACATCGCCAGCCCCGAGCCGAAGAAGAACGAAGTCCTGCTGCAGGTTCATGCCGCCGGGGTGAACTTCCCCGACACCCTGATCATCGAGGGCAAGTACCAGTTCAAGCCGCCTTTCCCGTTCTCGCCGGGTGGCGAGGCCGCCGGCGTGGTCGGCGCGGTGGGCGAAAAGGTCAGTCATGTGAAGCCCGGCGATCGGGTGATGGCGCTGACCGGCTGGGGCAGCTTCGCCGAAGAAGTAGCGGTACCCGGCTACAGCGTGATGCCGATCCCCGACGGCATGGACTTCGCCAGCGCCGCCGCCTTCGGCATGACCTATGGCACCTCCATGCACGCCCTCAAGCAGCGCGCGAACCTGCAGCCGGGCGAGACCCTGCTGGTGCTCGGCGCCTCCGGCGGCGTGGGCCTGGCAGCCGTTGAAATCGGCAAGGCAATGGGCGCGAAAGTGATCGCCGCCGCCAGCAGCGAAGCCAAGCTGGAAGTGGCCAAGGCTGCCGGCGCCGATGTGCTGATCAACTACAGCGAAGGCAGCCTGAAGGAAAAACTCAAGGAAATCACCGGCGGCCAGGGCGTCGACGTGATCTACGATCCGGTGGGCGGCGACCTGTTCGAGGAAGCCTTCCGCTCCATCGCCTGGAACGGCCGCATGCTGGTGGTCGGCTTCGCCAGCGGCACCATTCCTTCGCTGCCGGCGAACCTCACCCTGCTCAAGGGTGCTTCGCTGGTCGGCGTGTTCTGGGGCTCCTTCGCCCAGCGCCAGCCGCAGGATAACGCGGCGAACTTCCAGCAACTGTTCGCCTGGTTCGCCGAAGGCAAGATCAAGCCGCTGGTGTCCCAGACCTACCCGCTGGAGAAAGCCGCCGACGCGATCAATCACCTGGGCCAGCGCAAAGCGGTGGGCAAGGTGGTGGTGACGGTGCGCTGATCGCTTCCCGGCGACATGAAAAAGCCCCGCTCAGGCGGGGTTTTTTCATTCCGGCGCGGACCTGTAGATGCACGCCATGCACGCGATCGCAGGCGTGGCTCGTTTACAGGTTGATGCCGATGTCAGCAGGGACGTGGGCGCGGACTCCGTCCGCGATCGGTTTCACGGCGCGCTGAAGCTGGGCGGGCTCGCGAGCCCGCGGCGAGCGCCACGGGCCGCGTCGATGGGTGTCACTGGGTGGGTGCGTCATCGCGGCGGACGAGGATGGCGTTGGCCAGCTCCAGGTCGCTGCGCTCCTGCAGGGCGGCATCGTCGCTGCGCAGGCGGGTGAGGGCGGCTTCCAGGTACGGGCCGCGGATGGCGCCGTCGCTGGCGACGAAGACACTCGCATCGTCCTGGGCGGCGACGATCAGCTTGTCGTGCTTGAAGGTCAGGTAGGTCGACGCGGTGGTGGCGCCGGACGAGATGACGTCGCGCCAGAAGTCGCCGTCGGCCATGGCCGAGGCAACGGGTAGGGCGAGCAGGGCAAGGACTGTGGCCAGTTTCACAGTACGCATCGGGTACACCTTTCGGAAGGTCCGTGTACAGGTGAGAGGCGCTGCGACTGGCGGGAGTTCCCAGATTATCCGGACGAGGTGCGCGAGCGGTCGCCCGTGCACCTCGCGAGGATCAACGCTGGGCGGCGAGGATGGCCGAAGCCAGCTCGGCGTCGCTGGCTTGCGCCAGGGCCGGGTCGGCGCTGCGCATTTGCTGCAGTGTGGCTTCCAGGTACGGACCACGGATGGCGCCGTCGGTGGCGATGAAGCTGGCGGCGTCGTCCTGGGCCGGGCCAATCAGTTTGTGGTCGTCATGGCTGGTCAGGTAGCTCGAGGCGGTGGTCGCGCCCGAGGTCAGGACCGAGCGCCAGAAGTCGCGATCTTCGGCCATGGCACAGGTGAGAGGGAGCAGGGTGAGGGCTACGACAACAGGAGCAGAACGGCGACGCATGATGGTTCCTTGAGTGATTGCGCGCCCTTCAGAGCCTCGGAAAATTCCGTGGTTCCCTCCTGTTGTCGGAAATATCACTCACGCTTGAGCGATGGGTCATCCGGATTCTGCTGTTCCAGCTCTGCCGTGAACTGTTGCACCTTCTGGAGCTGCCCGGATTCGCGCAGGTAGTCGATCAGTACCAGGCGAGCCGCGCGGTTGGCCGGGTGCTTCTGCAGCAGGGCTTCCAGCTCGTGAGAGGCACCGTCGAGGTCGCCGCCGTCGTGCAGGGCGATGGCCAGGACGTAGCGGAACTGGTCGTCGTCCGGGGCCAGGCGTACTGCTTCGCGCAGTTCCTTCAGGGCCTGGGCGTGCTGGCCCTGACGGATCAGGGCGAGGCCCTCGACGTAGTGCAGCAGCCCGGACGCAGGGTTCTGGCGCAGAGCTTCGTCGAGCAATTGGCGGGCGTCTGCCTGGCGCCCGTTGGCCTCCAGCCACTGGATCAGGGTGACCGTCGCCGGCAGGAACGCCGGGTTGCGTGCGATGGCTGCGCGCAGGGCAGGCTCGACCTTTTCCGGCCGGTTGGTGCGTTGGTAGAGCATGGCGAGGTTGAGGTTCGCCTCGGCGCGTTCGCTCAGGTCGTTCTGTACCTCTTCGTATTCGCTCAGGCCTTTGTTCAGCGCGGCGTCGAGGCCGGAACGGGCCTGCGGTGGCAACTGCATCAACTGCCAGGCGGCGGCGATGCGGACGGCGCGGATCGGGTCGGACAGCAGTTGCGCCAGCAGGGTCGGCAACACCATGGCCTGCTGTGGGCCGTTGGCGAGCGGGAGGAGCACGTTGATGGCCGCGATACGTACCTGCGGATCGGCATCCTTCGAGGCCAGCGCCGCCAGTTCCAGCGAGCGCCGGCTGGGGTAGCTGGGCAGCTCGGCGAGCAGGGTGGCGCGGCGGATCGCCGGCAGGCTCGGGTCGGCCAGCAGCAGGTGCAACGCGCGGGAGGCGCCGGGCTTGCCGTTGCGCACTTTCCACAGGGTGTCGTCATAGCGCGGAGCGGGGTTGCTGGAGGCGTTGGCCTTGGCGGGCAATTCGCTTGAATACCACTGGCGGAACTGGTCGCTGATCTTTTTCGCCGGGGTGTCCTTGTGGCAGGCCAGGCAAGCGTCCGGCGCGCCAATGCGCCGCGCGTGCGCGGGGTTGGGCAGGCTGAAGCCGTGGTCGTGGCGGTAGTCGTTGACCATGTAGTAGCGCCCCGGCATGTGGCAGGAGGCGCACTGTGCGCCGGCGCTGCCGGGCTGATGGTGATGGTGCTCGGGGGAGTCGTAGTTCTTGGCTTTCAGGCCCTTGCCGTCGATCTGCGGACGCACCGCTTTGCCGGCGGTGTTGTGGCATTGCAGGCAGACGCCGTTACCGGGTGCCTTCAGCTCGCCGCTGTGGGGGTTGTGGCAATCGGTGCACTGCACGCCCTTGGCGAACATCTTGCTCTGGGTGAAGGAGCCCCACTCGAAGACTTCGTCCTTGATCTTGCCGTCGATCTCGTAGAGTTCGCGGGTGAGGGTGCTGGGCAGGTAGTCGTCCATGAAACGGTGCTGGTTCTGGTAGCCGTCGCCCAGTGGCGCGCGGCGGGCGTGGCAGCGCGCGCAGGTCTCGACGATGGTGCTCTGGCTGGCGTTCTGCAGCGGCACGTCGAAGCCCTTGGCGGCATTGCGGTCGGGCTTCTGCGCCCACTCCAGGTGTTTCGACGCCGGCCCGTGGCAGGCCTGGCAGCCGACGCCAAGGCTGTTCCAGTGGCTGGCGAAGGTGTCGGTCTTGGCGTCGTAGTTACGCTTGAAGCCGGTGGTGTGGCACTCGACGCACATGAAGTTGGCGTTCTGCGCGGGGCGGGTCCAGTGCAGTTCGTCCTTGAAGTCGATGCGCTGGCCGGGCATCAGCTGGAACCACTGGTGCTTGCGGCTATCCCAGGCGACGCCGAGGGCCTGCAGGCGGCCGCCCGGCCTACCCTGCTCGTCTGGAAAGTCGAGGAGATACTGCTGCAGCGGTTCGAAGCCGAAGGTGTAGGCCACCTTGAAGTCCGCCGGCTTGCCGTCGGCGCCGGGGGTGTTGACCCAGTATTCGCCGTCCTTGCGGAAGAAGCGGGTGGTCTCGGTTTCGCCCTTGAAGGTGACATCGGCAAAGTCGCCCAGCACGTTGCCTTCGGTGGCCGGCTTCATCGCCTGCTGGTGGTGGGAACCCTGCCAGTCCTTGGTCTGTGCCTGGTGGCAGCCGTTGCAGGTGGCCTCGTCTACCAATTGTGCGGACTGTGTGGCGGGTGTCGGGACTGATGGCGCTGGCGTCGCTGCGGGGATGGGTGGATGACCGCTGGGCAGGGTGATGCCGCTGTCCTGCTCGACCCAGATCCAGGCCCCGATGGTGGCCAGGAGCAATACCCCGGCGACGGCCGCAAGCCAGGCACGACGAGCCCCGGTGGGTTTTGCGGCGGCGGGTGCGGGGCGAGGTTTCTTGGTCTTGTGAGGCATGGACATCCGTTGTTCCGCGACGACTCCGTGGGTAACGGAGCTTCCGCGAGCTGGCAGGGGCTGTCAACGCGGGCGGGCACCTTTCTCGTGAGCTGGCGGCCCGCCATTACGCTGGTAGAGATCAACACCGGTAGAGATCAGGGCTGGCGAATCTCGGCGACTCGCGCGCTGTCGACCTTCACGTCGGGGTTGCCGAACTGCGCGGTGAGATAGTTCACCAGGGTGGCGATCTGCTCGTCGTTGAGCGTGCCGGCGAAGCCGGGCATGAACACGTCTTCGCCGCCCGCCTTGCGGTGCACACCGCCGAGCACCACCTGCACCAGGTTGTCCGGCTGCAGGGCGCCGACTGCGCTGTTCTTCAGCAGCATCGGGTAGTAGCCATCCTTTACCCCTTCGCCGGACCACGAGTGGCAGCTGGCGCAGTTGCCCAGGTAGAGGCGCGCGCCGTCGTCGTGTTTTTGCGCGGCGAAGTCCTGGCCGCGCAGGGTGACCACGTCGTCCGCCGGTTCGCCCCAGGCGAAGCGCGCCTTGCGCTCGCCATCGCTGACCGCCGGCACGCTGCGCAGGTAGCTGGCGATGGCCTGCAGGTCGGCGTCGGTCATGTGCTGGAAGCTGTGCTCCACCGCCTCGGCCATGGGCCCGGCGGCCTGCGCCTTGCCCGGTACGCGGCCGGTCTTGAGGTACTGGACGATTTCCGCGTCGCTCCAGCCGCCGATGCCGCTGTGGGTGTCGGGGGTGATGTTGAAGGCGTACCAGCCGCCCAGTGCGGCGCCGGAGAGGAAGCCGGTACTGCGCTCGTCCGTGGCCTTCTCCTGGAAGGCCACGCCGCGCGGGGTGTGGCAGGTACCGCAGTGGCCCAGGCCCTGGACCAGGTAGGCGCCGCGGTTCCAGGCCGGGCTCTGCCTGGGGTTGTTCTGGTAGACCGCGTCGTCGTGGAACAGCAGGTTCCAGATCGCCAGCGGCCAGCGCATGTCCAGCGGCCAGGTGATGTCCGAATCCTGGTTGGGCTGCGCCACGGCCTGTACGCCGCCTTCGAGGAACCAGGCATAGAGCGCTTTCATGTCCTCGTCGGTGATCTTCGAGTAGGCGGTGTAGGGCATCGCCGGGTAGAGCCGGGTGCCGCCCTTGGCCACGCCTTCGCGCACGGCGCGGGCGAAGTCGTCGTAGCTGTAGCTGCCGATGCCGGTCTTCGGGTCCGGGGTGATGTTGGTGGAGTACACCGCGCCCAGCGGCGTGGCGAGCGGCAGGCCGCCAGCGAAGGGCTTGCCGCCCGGCGCGGTGTGGCAGGCCGCGCAGTCGCCGGCGCGGGCCAGGTATTCGCCGCGTTGCAGCAGCTCCGCCGGCGCGGGGTCGAGCGCCTTGGCGGCATGGGAGGCCAGCGGTGCGGCCAGCAGGGCGAGCAGGATAAGGCGCTTCATGCCTTGGCCTCCCGCTTCAGGTGCTCGGCCAGGCGCAGAGCCAGGGCGGCGATGGTCAGGGTGCAGTTCACCGAGCCGACGGTGGGCATCACGCCGCTGCTGGCGATGAACAGGTTGGGGTGGTCGTGGCTGCGGCACTGCGCGTCCACCACCGAGTCCTTCGGGTCCGCGCCCATCAGCACGGTGCCGGTGATGTGGTTGTTGTTGGCGAAGCTGTCGTCGAACGTCACCTCCTCGCCGCCCAGCAGTGTGGCGGCATGGGTGTAGACCTCGCGGGTGTGCACCGCGCTCTTGCGCACGTAGTCGTCCATCGCATAGGTGAATTCGGGCTTGGGGATGCCCGCCGCGTCGCGCTCGGTAGCGCTGGGCACGATGCGGTTCTCTGGGTGCGGGAGGATTTCGTGGAAGCTGTCGAAGCGCACGAAACGCGCGGCGCGGTCGCGGATCTTCGCTTCCAGGTCGTGGCCCAGTAGCAACGGCCCGTGACGGATCAGCTCGGTGGCTACCTGGTCGGTGCGCGAGAGGTTGGACAGGTGGATCTTCTTCGACGCGTACTCGCTGCGGAAGGCGCCGTCGCGGAAGCCCACCATGGAGGTCATCTCCTGCGGCCCGCGCCCCGGCCAGAGCTTCTCGTTGGCGTAGAACTGCACGGCGGTGCCGGGGTGGTCCATGAGGTTGCGGCCGACCATGTCCGAGCTGTTGCCGACCTCGGACATCAGCATCAGCTTGGGCGTCTCGATGCCGTTGGCGGCGAGGATGAAGGTGTCGCCCTCGACGCGCACCTCGTTGCCCTGCGGGTCCTTGTACAGCGCCGCGACGATCTGGCCGCCGTCACCTTTCTCCAGCTTGAACACCACGGCGTTGTCGATCAACCGCGCGCCGGCGGCTTCGGCTTTCTCGACGTGGACGATGCCGTTGTACATGGCGCCGATGGGGCAGATTGGCATGCAGTTGTTGTTGCCGCAGCAGGTCGGGCGGCCATCGTAGGGACGGCTGTTGCGCGCCACTGGCTCGGTGACCACGCGGTAGCCGTTGGCGTTGAGCAGGGTCTTGATGCGCTGCTCGTTCCACGACAGCGGCAGTGGCGGCATCGGGTAGGGCTGGCTGCGTGGCGAATCGAGCTCCTCATCGCCGGGGCCCCAGACGCCCAGCTCCTCCTCGGCGCGCTGGTACCAGGGCTCCAGCTCGGCGTATTCGATCGGCCAGTCGCGGCCCACGCCATAGAGGCTGAGCAGCTTGAAGTCGTTGGGCAGGAAGCGCCAGGCGGACGCCGCCCAGTGCCAGGTGGTACCGCCCACGGCGCGGATGTACTGCACGTCGTAGGGGTGTTCGCCTTTCTGGATCAGGTAGTGGTTGTTCGGTTTGAACTGCGGGTGCGGTGCGTAGGGGCTGGACGGGTAGGGCGCCTGGTTGTCGGACTTGTCCGCCTGGTTGCGGAAGCGCTCGACGATTTCCCAGCGGCCCATGCGCGGGCCGGCCTCTAGGATCAGCACGTCCTTGCCGGCCAGGGCCAGCTGGTGAGCGACCAGCGCACCGGCGACGCCGGAGCCGACCACCACGAAATCCGCGCGTTGTGTCTGCGCCATGCTCATGCCCCCCGCTCGGTGGGCTGCGCCGCCCAGAAGCCTGGCTTGTTCGGGCAGTAGCTGCGGATCACCAGCACGTCGTCGACTACCCGGAACATCAGCGCCTGTTCGTAGGTGACCAGCGTGGCGCTGCTGTCATCGCCGACCTGCCCCAGGTACCAGCCGCCGAGGATCTGCCGGGCCAGCCACTGCTGGCGCTCGTTCCAGCCTTGCGGGTCATCACCCAGACGTTCGAGCAGCTCGGCCAGGCTCTGCTTGAGCGCGCTGTCGCGCTGCGCCAGGGCCTGGAACAGGCGCTGGCCGATGCGCGGGTCGAGGTTGCTGCGCCCGGTGAGGCGCTGGGAGAGGGTCATGAAGCCTTCCAGCTCCTTCTCCGCCTGGGGTGTCAGCGCGGCCCAGGTGCGTGCGGCCGGGCTGAGCAGCACACCGCCGAGCGCGGCGCTGGCGCAGGCCACCGCCAGCAGGCGGCGGCGTGAAAGGGGAAAGGCGGGCAACGGTGCCTCGGACATGACGACCTCTCTTGCAACAGGCGAACGGTGGGGGAACGCGGTCTGTCGCCGCTTGAATCCTGGCGCTGGGTGCTTCCATCGGCCACGCCGCCGGTCCGTCGGTCGGACTGGCGATAGCGTGCCCAGGCCCTTAGTATTGCCGCTTGTTCAGATTCTGCCGGGCGATTCGTTCTGCCGGCGGCCTTGCCAAGAGCCGCGCCGCAGAGCCTCACCGACCGGCTTTCGGGTGAAACACAGCGATGAAACAGTACCTTGACCTCATGCGCCACGTGCGCGAACACGGCACCTTCAAGAGCGACCGCACCGGCACCGGCACCTACAGCGTGTTCGGCCACCAGATGCGTTTCGACCTCGCTGAAGGCTTCCCGCTGGTGACCACCAAGAAGTGCCACCTCAAATCGATCGTCCATGAGCTGCTGTGGTTCCTCAAAGGTTCGACCAACATCGCCTACCTGAAGGAAAACGGCGTCTCGATCTGGGACGAATGGGCCGACGAGAACGGCGACCTCGGCCCGGTCTACGGCTATCAGTGGCGCTCCTGGCCGGCGCCGGACGGCCGCCATATCGACCAGATCGCCAACCTGATGACGATGCTGAAGAACAACCCGGACTCGCGCCGCCTGATCGTTTCCGCGTGGAACCCCGCGCTGATCGACGAGATGGCCCTGCCGCCGTGTCACGCGCTGTTCCAGTTCTATGTGGCCGACGGCAAGCTCAGCTGCCAGCTGTACCAGCGCTCGGCCGACATCTTCCTCGGCGTGCCGTTCAACATCGCCAGCTACGCGCTGCTGACCCTGATGGTCGCGCAGGTGGCTGGCCTGCAGCCCGGTGAATTCATCTGGACCGGCGGCGACTGCCACCTGTACGCCAACCACCTGGAGCAGACCGACCTGCAGCTGACCCGCCAGCCGCTGCCGCTGCCGACCATGAAGATCAACCCCGAGGTGAAGGACCTGTTCGACTTCCGCTTCGAGGACTTCGAGCTGGTTGGCTATGAAGCCCACCCGCACATCAAGGCGCCGGTCGCTATCTGACCTGCCCTCGATGAAGAAAAGGCTGGCGCAATGCCGGCCTTTTTCGTTTCTGGGTGCCCAAGAGCTGGCGGGATGCTCTTCGTAGGAGCGAGCTTGCTCGCGAACAAAGCCCAGCTCAGAAGTAGGCGGTTCGCGAGCAAGAACTAGGCGTCCCTCTCGCTCCTACAGAACCCCCAACGATCTGCATTGCGCATGAACGGGTAAACCATTCATCCTGTGAATAACCGTTTCGCCTGGCGGTACGAGGTTTCATGACGTTGCATCGCGTTGCTATGCTCCCCCGGCTGGCCGCAGAGCAGGCCAACGGATTTTCCGCACTACAACGACAAGACCGGGGACCGTCATGCAGCCTTTCAGCTTCGCCACCACGGCGCAGATCCTCTGCGAAAGTGGTTCCGCCGCCCGTCTGGGTGAGCTCTGCCGCGAGCGCGGCGCCCAGCGCGTGCTCATTGTCACCGACCCCGGCATCACCCGCCTGAACATGCTCGACGGCGTGCTGCCGGGCTTCGCTGCGGCCGGCGTGGCGGTGGAAGTCTTCGACCAGGTGCTGGCCGACCCGCCGGAAAGCGTGGTGCTGGAAGCCACCGATCAGGCACGCCGGATGGCTGCGCAACTGGTGATCGGTTTTGGCGGCGGCAGCTCGATGGATGTCGCCAAGCTGGTGGCGCTGCTGGCGCATCCGCTGGCCACTCAGGGGCTGAAGGACATCTTCGGCGTCGGCAATGCCAGCGGCCCGCGCCTGCCGTTGCTACAGGTGCCGACCACCGCCGGCACCGGCTCGGAGGTGACGCCTATCGCGATCGTTACCACCGGCGAGACCACCAAGATGGGCGTGGTCAGCCCGCACCTGCTGCCGGACCTGGCCGTGCTCGACGCCGACCTCACCCTCGGGCTGCCGCCGGCGGTCACCGCCGCCACCGGCATCGACGCCATGGTCCACGCCATCGAGGCGTACACCAGCAAACTGAAGAAGAACCCGCTGTCCGACCTGCTGGCCCGCGAGGCCCTGCGCCTGCTGGCGCTGAACCTCGACGAAGCCGTGCACAACGGCCGCAACCGCGAGGCGCGCCAGGCCATGTTGCTGGGCGCCTGCCTGGCTGGGCAGGCCTTCGCCAACGCCCCGGTGGCCGCCGTGCATGCGCTGGCCTACCCGCTGGGTGGGCACTTCCACATCCCCCACGGCCTGAGCAATGCGCTGGTGCTGCCGGAGGTGATCCGCTTCAATGCGCCCGACGCCGGCGCGCTCTATGCCGAGCTGGCGCCGCTGTTGCTGGGCGAGCGCCTGCGCAGCGATGCCGACCGTACCGAGCAGTTCATCGCCGAGTTGGCCGACCTCAGCCCGCGCAGCGGCCTGCCGTCGCGCCTGCGCGATGCCGGCGTGCCGGAAGACAGCCTGCCGCGTTTGGCCGCCGATGCGATGTTGCAGCAGCGCCTGCTGGTGAATAATCCCCGCGAAGTCAGCGAGAGCGATGCGCTGGCCATCTACCGAGCCGCCTTCTGAGAACCCGATGAGCGAACAGCACCCCAGCCGCGCCGACTACGCGCACTTCCAGCCGATCACCACCCGCTGGCACGACAACGACATCTACGGCCACGTGAACAACGTGACCTACTACGGCTTCTTCGACACGGCGGTGAATACCTACCTGATCGAGCGCGGCGGCCTGGATATCCACGACGGCGACGTGGTGGGTTTCGTGGTCAGTTCGAGCTGTGACTACTTCGCGCCGGTGGCCTTCCCCGAGCGCATCGAGGTCGGCCTGCGGGTCGGCAAGCTGGGCAACAGTTCGGTGCAGTACGAACTGGCGATCTTCCGCGAGGGCGATGAACTGGCCTGCGCGGCGGGCAAGTTCGTGCATGTGTTCGTGGATCGGGCGAGCAACCGGCCGGTGTCGATTCCGGCACCGTTGCGCGAGGCGATGGAAGCACTGGTACGCAACTGACCTGAAGGAGCGGCGCGCCTCACCAGCCCATCGGATAATGCTCGATACGGCACGGTCGGCTGTTGCCATCGCCCTTGCAGATGCCATCCAGGTACTGGTAACGCATCCACACCCGCTGCCCCGGCGTCGGCCAGTGCTGGCGCGGGATCATGCTCTGCCAGTCGGCGCTTTCCGGTTCGAAGGCGATCAGCTCGCCTATGCCGGGGCAGTCGGTGCCGGGCGAGCGCGGCTTGGCCGATTTCACCCGGCCCTCCAGCCCGCGCACGGGCGGCTTCAGCGCTCCGGTGATCTCTACTTCCAACTGACAGACCTGCCAGTCTCCGGCATAGGCGGTCTGCGCAGCGCAAAGCGACAGTAGCAGTCCGGCGGCAGCAAGCGCTTTCACAAGTAACTCCTTGTCGGCAGTGATCCTTCCCCGCCAAGCCTATACCAGCCTCGCGGGATGACACGGGACTTGTCCCAGGTGGCGCGTCCGGCCTATGCTGGCCGCCGGTCGGCAGTTCACCCAGGCGTCGCCGCCTCCGTATGGAGAGCGCTAAACCTGCCGCGCGGTTCCCCGCACCCTTGACGATCCGACACACTTTCCCAGTGCCGCATCGGAACACGGCGACCCCCGATAGCCTCCTGCGCGAGGTCTTGGCACGCAACGAGGATTGCACTGTGTCCAGGCAACGCTTGCCCTACCACGCTCCCGACATCTCCGCCCTGGCGAAATCGCTGGCGCGCCAGCTCGACGATTCGCCCGAGCGCCCCGGCCATGTCGAACTGCTCAATCTGCTGGCCCGCGCGGTCGGCTTCCGCAACTACCAGGCGCTGCGCGCCAGCCACGAAGCAGCGTCGCGCCTTGCGCGCGGTGCCGAGCCCGAAACGGTGGTGGACTTTCGCCGCGTCGAGCAGTGGCGACGCTACTTCGATGAGTCCGGCCTGTTGCAGCGCTGGCCGAAGAAGCACAGCCACCGCGAGGCCTGCCTTTGGGTGCTGTGGTCGCGGTTGCCTGCGCGGCAGCGCTGGAGTGAAAAGGAGATCAACCAGCGCCTGCAAGGCCAGGAGTGCCTGGGTGACCATCTGTTGCTGCGCCGAGCGCTGATAGATGGCGGCTGGCTGGCGCGCGCCGATGACGGTAGCGAGTACCGGCGCATCGAGCGGCGCCCGCCGGCAGAGCTGGGGGCTTTGCTGTCCTTTCTCCCGGTTGGCGCGTGACTCCCGTGCCGTAAACGAAAAAGCCCGCCGATAGGCGGGCTTTTTCACACGGGCATCCGTCAGTCGTCGTGATGCTTGTGTTTGTTCTTGTAGTGGCCTTTGCCCTTGTGATGACTCTTGTTGCTGCTGTGGTGGTCATCGTCGTTGTTGTCATCGGCCAGGTGGTTGCCCAGCGCGCCGCCGGCTGCACCGCCCAGGCCTGCGCCGATGGCGCCGCCGGTGGAGCCACCGACCTTGTTACCGATGACCGAGCCGCCGGCCGCACCCAGGCCGCCACCAATGGCCGCCTCGGTCTTGTTGCCGTTCTTCGCGCCCATCGCGCCGCCAGCAGCACCGCCTACGCCAGCACCGATGGCCGCGCCGGTGGAACCGCCCAGGGCGCCGCCGACTACGTTACCGAGGGCGCCACCGACACCGCCGCCAATGGCGGATTTGGTGTCGTCGGCCATGGCGTGGCTGGCCAGCAGGGCCAGTGCCAGTACAGAAAGAGTCTTACGCATGTTGCGAACCTGAATGTAGGAATTATCGGGAGAATTGTCCCGCACACAAAACAGCCGGGCAATCAGGCCCGGCTGTCAGTCGTCGTTTCCGTGGACTGATCGCGGTTGCTATGCCGCGGATCAATCCCAGTGGCGACGGTGGTGCTTGTGCTTGTACCAGCCACGGTGGCGACCATTGTCGTGCCAGCGGCGATCATAGCGATCGTCGTAGCGGGCGCGACGGTAGCCGTGGCGGTAGTCGTCATCGTCGTCATCGCGGTTGTTGTCGGCGTAATGGTTGCCCAGCGCACCGCCCGCGCCGCCACCCAGGGCCGCGCCGATCAGGCCACCAGTGGTGCCGCCCATCTTGTTGCCGATCACCTGGCCGCCTGCTGCGCCCAGGCCACCGCCGATGGCGGCTTCTGTCTTGTTGCCGCGTCGGGCGCCGACTGCACCGCCAGCCGCACCGCCCAGACCACTACCAATGGCGGCGCCGGTGCTGCCACCGACCGACTGGCCGATGACCGAACCCAATACCCCGCCCAGGGCGCCACCGACGCCGGCACGGGTGTCGCCGTCCGCAAAGGCGGTGCCACCGACCAGCGCAAGAGACAACAGGAGCATCGAGGAGTACTTCATAGAGAGGATCTCTCTTTGGGGATGTTGGAAGCGATCCTCGGTTTGTGCGAAGGCTCTGACAAGGGGGTTCCGACGAATAACACGACTTTCATCAAATATTGCAAGTAATTGATTTATCGTCAGAACTTTTTCGAGTTTGGGCGGTCTGAGTGTTATTCCAGGGTTCCATTTGTGAGGTGTTTTTCTCACAAACTGCCATTGAAATGATGGCTTTTCACGAGAGCGGCCCTGGCCCTTCCGAGTTTACCTTTCATCCCCTTCTGACGTAATGCCAATCCAGCGGATATTTCGCAGGATGTGGAATTGCGCGTCCGCAAAAAAGCTTCGTGAGCAAGCTCGCTCCTACAGAAAAGCCGCTGCTCTTTGTAGGAGTGAGCCTGCTCGCGAACGGGAGGTAGGCGGCGCTCCGAGTGGAGCGCCGTGAGGGTGCGTCAAACGATCCGCAGATTCGGCCGTGCTTTCTCGAAGCGAATCGCAACGAACTTCGAGGTCGGCGTGTGGCTGCCCACGCCGTGGCTGTCCAGCGGCACCAGCGGGTTGGTCTCCGGGTAGTAGGCCGCGGCCTGGCCGGCGGGGATGTCGTAGGCCAGCAGAGTGAAGCCGCTGACACGGCGGTCTACGCCATCGGACCAGAGCGACACCAGGTCCACCTTTTCGCCGGGCTCGAAGCCCAGGCGGCGGATGTCGGCCTCGTTGGCGAACACCACTTCACGCTGGCCGCGCACGCCGCGGTAGCGGTCGTCCAGGCCATAGATGGTGGTGTTGTACTGGTCGTGGGAACGCAGCGTCTGCAGGATCAGGTGGGGCTCCCGGCCGGTCTCGCGAATCTTCGCGTGGAGCAGGTCCGCCGGCAGCGGGTGCCGGTGGAAGTTGGCCTTGCCGCTGGCGGTGGTCCAGCGCCGTGAGCCGGCTGAATTGCCCAGGTGGAAGCCGCCCGGATGGGCCACTCGCCGGTTGAAGTCGGTGAAGCCGGGGATGGTGTCGGCGATCAGGTCGCGGATGCGGTCGTAGTGGGCGATCATCGCGTCCCAGTCTACCGGGTGGTTGCCCAGGGTGGCCTTGGCGATGCCGGCGATGATCGCGGGTTCGGAGCGCATCAGCTTCGACGACGGCTCCAACTGGCCGAACGACGCGTGGATCATGCTGAACGAGTCTTCCACGGTCACCGCCTGCGGGCCTTCGGCCTGGCGGTCGATGTCGGTGCGGCCCAGGCACGGCAGGATCAGCGCATCGCCGCCCACGGTGAGGTGGCTGCGGTTGAGCTTGGTGCTGATCTGCACGGTCAGCGCGCAGCTTTGCAGGGCCTGGTGGGTGCGCGGGCTGTCCGGGGTCGCCTGGGCGAAGTTGCCGCCTAGGCCGATGAAGACTTTGGATGCGCCATCGAGCATGGCGTTGATCGCCTCGACGGTGTTGTGGCCGTTCTCGCGCGGCACCTTGAACCCGAATCGCCGTTGGAGGGCATCCAGCAGAGCGGCCGGCGGGCGGTCGTTGATGCCCATGGTGCGATCACCCTGCACGTTGCTGTGCCCGCGCACCGGGCACAGGCCGGCGCCGGGGCGGCCGACGTTGCCGCGCAGTAGTTGCAGGCTGACCAGTTCCTGGATGGTCGGCACCGAGTGATGGTGCTGCGTGATACCCATGGCCCAACAGACGATCACGCGCTCGGCGCGGCGGTACATGATCGCCGCCTGCTCGATCTCGCCCAGGCTCAGGCCCGACTGCTGGACGATGTGGTCCCAGCGGGTGTCATCCACTGTCGCCAGGTAGGCCTCGACGCCCTGGGTGTGTTCGGCGATGAAGGCGTGGTCGAACACTGCAGGCTCACCCTTGGCCTGGGCCTCGCGCTCCCATTGCAGGAGGAACTTGGCGATGCCGCGCACGGCCGCCATGTCGCCGCCCAGCGCGGGGCGGAAGAACGCGGTGTTCAGCGGTTCGGAGCCGTTGGTGAGCATCTCCAGCGCGTGCTGAGGGTGCTGGAAGCGTTCCAGGCCACGTTCCTTGAGCGGGTTGAAGGCGACCACCTGGGCGCCGCGCTTCACCGCCTCGCGCAGCGGTTCGAGCATGCGCGGGTGGTTGGTGCCGGGGTTCTGGCCGAACACGAAGATCGCATCGGCGTGCTCGAAGTCGTCGAAGGTGACGGTGCCCTTGCCGATACCGACGCTCTGGCCGAGAGCCACGCCGCTGGCCTCGTGGCACATGTTCGAGCAGTCGGGGAAGTTGTTGGTGCCGAAAGCGCGGACGAACAGCTGGTAGAGGAAAGCGGCCTCGTTGCTGGCCCGGCCGGAGGTGTAGAACTCGGCCTGATGGGGGCTTTCCAGCGCATTCAGGTGCCGGGCGATCAGGGTGAAGGCGTCGTCCCAGGCGATCGGCTGGTAGCGGTCGGTGGCCGGGTCGTAGCGCATCGGCTCGGTCAGGCGGCCCTGGTATTCGAGCCAGTAGTCGCTCTGTTCGCGCAGTGAGCTGACGCTGTGGCGAGCGAAGAAAGCGGCATCCACGCGGCGCTTGGTGGCTTCCCAGTTCACCGCCTTGGCGCCGTTCTCGCAGAATTTCACCCGACCGTCTTCGGGGGAGTCGCCCCAGGCGCAACCGGGGCAGTCGAAGCCGCCGTTCTGGTTGGTCTTGAGCAGGGCGCGGAGGTTCTTCAGCGGCTGCTTGCTGTCCAGCCAGAAGCGCGTGACGCTGATCAGCGCACCCCAACCGGCGGCCGCGCCTTTGTAGGGTTGGTAGCGGGGATTCTCTTGCTGCAGGCTCATGAGGTCTCTTTTTTCAGAAGGCAGGCGTTCAGACGGTGGGCGGAGCCGGGCTGTAGACCCGGGGCGCGCTGCGGTGCGGCAGGTGAATCAGGTTCAGGTTGTGCTCGCGGGCCCACTGCACCGTCAGTGCGGTGGGCGCGGAGAGGCTGACCAGGGTCGACAGTCCGCCGCGCACGGCCTTGTGGATAAGTTCCAGGCTGCAGCGACTGGTGACCACGGCGAAACCGCCGGCCAGCTCCAGGCGTTGGCGCTTGAGTGCGCCAATCAGTTTGTCGAGGGCGTTGTGGCGGCCGATGTCCTCGCGGCACAGGCGAATCTCACCAGCGGCGTCGACGAACAGCGCGGCATGCAGGGCACCGCTGCGGCGGCCGATGTCCTGGACGGCGGTGACCCGTTCACGCAGGTGTTCGAGGTGCGCGGCGGGTGGCAGCGGCGCTTGCGGCAGTACGGGCAGCTCTGGCAGCGCCTGGTCCAGCGCCTCGACGCCACAGAGGCCGCAGCCGGTAGTACCAGCCAGTTGCCGGCGCTGGTCCTTGAGCGCCCAGAAGGCGCGGCTGCTGACCTGGACCTCGGCGGCGATAGCATCGCCGTGGGGCTTCAGGCGCACATCATAGATGTCGTCGATGGATTCGATGAGGCCGGCGCCGAGGCTGAACCCATGGACAAAGTCTTCCAGGTCGTTCGGCGAAACCATCATCACCGCCTGGCTGAGCCCGTTGTAGGCGATGGCCAGGGCGATTTCGTCAGCCAGCGCGGCGCGACCGGTGGCGGTGTCCGGGGTGAGTTCGGCGTAGGTATAGCCACCGGCAGGCACGACGGCAGCCCGGACCGCGGCGCTGGCCGGGCGGGTGATCAGGCAAGGCATGGGCTGAGCCCTGTAGTTCTAGTAATACGACCAGCCTATGCCGATGCCGGGGCAGCGTCTAATGGCTGCTGTCGATGTAGTGATCGACGCGGTCTATCGGTCGTTTTCCGAGCTGCCGAGAAGAATCGCCGCTTCGCGGAAGCAGGCTTCGGCCAGCGCTGAGCGCGGCTCGCTGCGGCGCAGGATCAGACCGAGTGGCGAGAGGGTGCGCGCATCGTCGATCGGGGTCAGGACAAAGTGCTCGCCCTGGGTGTCCAGGCCACTGCCCAGCGGCATGATCGCGCAGCACAGTCCGCGTTCGACGGCTTGCACCAGCTGGTGCACGGCGTCGGTCTCCAGGCGCGCCCGGGGTGTCAGGCCGCGGCTGCGGAAGCCGTGGTCGATGGATTGGCGGAAGTGCATGCCGGCCGAGAGCAGGCCCAGTGGCAACTCCACCAGGGAGTCCCAGCTCAGGGTCGGGGCGTCGATCTGGAAGTGCCGGCGGTCATGCAGCAGGCCCATGCGTGTGGCGGCCAGCTCCAGGCCTTCGAAGTGCTCGCGGTCGAGGCGGTCGAGATACGACAGGCCGAGGTCCAGCTGATTGCGCCCCAGGCCTTCGAGGATGTTTTCCGAGCTCAGGGCGAACAGCTGGAAGCGCAGCTCGGGGTGGCGCTGGGCGAACAGCTCGATCAGCCGCATGGGGTCGAAACCCGCCAGTGGTACCAGGCCCAGGCGCAGGGTGCCGACCAGTTGGCCACGGCAAGCGGCGGCTTCGGCGTACAGCCCGTCATGGGCCGCCAGCAGGCTGCGGGCCCAGGCCAGCACGCGCTCGCCGGCTTCGGTGAAGCCCTCGAAGCGTTGTCCGCGGCGAACCAGCTCCAGGCCGAGCTCTTCCTCCAGGCTGCGCACGCGCATCGACAGGGTCGGCTGGGTGACATGGCAGCGCGCCGCCGCCTGGCCGAAATGCCGTGTCTCGTCCAGGGCGCAGAGGAATTTCAGCTGCTTGATGTCCATCGGCGGGCAGGCTCCGGGGGCGTTCTGTCGGGTTGGCGCGGGATTAGGAGTATTCCGTCAGGCGCTGCGGAAGTCGCCGTCTAGACTCCAGGGGCGCGCGGTCTGCCCAATGCCGGCCGCCTGTCACTGTAACCGTAGGGAGGTTGGACATGGGTATTTTTGCGTTCGTGAAGGAAGCCGGCGAGAAGCTGTGGGAAAGCATTGTGGGCCAGGAGGCGCAGGCCGCCGAATCGCTCAAGGACCACATCGCCAAGGTCGGCCTGGGCAACCCGAACATCCAGGTCAGCGTCGAGGGCGACAAGGTGATCGCCACCGGTGAAGTGGCCAGCCAGGAGGAGAAGGAGAAGATCCTGCTCGCACTGGGCAACGTCGCGGGCGTTTCCGGCGTGGAAGACCACATCACCGTCGCCACCCCGGCGCCGGAAGCGCGCTTCGTTACCGTGAAGAAGGGCGACACCCTGAGCGCCATCGCCAAGGCCGAGTATGGCAATGCCAACGCCTACATGAAGATCTTCGAGGCGAACAAGCCGATGCTTGGCCATCCGGACAAGATCTATCCCGGCCAGGTGCTGCGGATTCCGGCGTGATGTCAGAGAGCCCGGCCCAGCGCCGGGCTCTCCGTTTCTACAGGGTTCTACAGCCCCTGTATCAGCGCCCGGTAGTCTTCCTGGGCAGCGAATTCCTCGGTGTCCTTCGGCTCCTGGCGGCTGTCCGGCTGGCGCACCGCCAGCAGGTGTGCGACGCCAAAGTTTCGCGCGGCACGCAGGATCGGCAGGCTGTCGTCGATGAACAGGCTGCGCGCCGGGTCAAAGCCGACATCCGCATGCAGCGCCTGCCAGAACTGCTGGTCTTCCTTGGGGAAGCCGTAGTCGTGGGAGCTGATCAGTCGGTCGAACCACGGCGACAGTTCCACCCGCTGCAGCTTCAGCGACAGCGAATCACGGTGCGCATTGGTAATCAGCACCGCGCGCTTGCCATGGTGGCGTAGCTCGGCGAGGAACAGGTCGGCATCCGGACGCAGGGCGATGAGGTCGGCGACCTCGTGCTTGAGGTCGAGGACCGACAGCTTCAGCTCACGGCTCCAGAAATCCAGGCAGTACCAGTTGAGCTGGCCGGCATGGTCGCGGAACAACGGCAGTAGCTCCGCATCGGCCTGGGCTCGGCTGATGCCGTGGTGCTCGGCGTAGCGTTGCGGCAGGTGTTCGAGCCAGAAATGATTGTCGAAATGCAGATCGAGCAGGGTGCCGTCCATGTCGAGCAGGACGGTGTCGATCTGGTTCCAGGGCAGGCGTGGCATGCTGGGCTTTCGCAAAAGGGTGTCGCAATTGCGCCGCCGGTGGGCGGAATCGGCGCGATATCTGACACGGAGAATCGGAAAAGGCGGGTTATCATAGCCGACCCGGCCACCCCCAGGAGTCGCCCCATGCGTCAGAAACCCACGGTCCTCGCCCGAGAGATCGTTGCCAGAAGCCGACTCTTCGCCGTCGAGGAGCTGCAGCTACGCTTCTCCAATGGCGTCGAGCGTACCTACGAGCGCCTGGTGGGCAAGGGGCAGGGCTACGGCGCGGTGATGGTGATCGCCATGCTCGATGCCGAGCACGCCGTGCTGGTGGAAGAGTACTGCGCGGGGGTCGACGAGTATCAGCTATCGCTGCCCAAGGGCCTGGTGGAACCGGGCGAGGACATCCTCGAAGCCGCCAACCGCGAGCTGAAGGAGGAGGCCGGCTACGGCGCCCGCCAGCTTGAGTACATCACCGAGCTGTCGCTGTCCCCCGGCTACATGAGCCAGCGCATCCAGGTGGTGCTCGCCCGCGATCTCTACGAGGAATCGCTGCCTGGCGACGAGCCGGAGCCAATGGGCGTGGACAAGATCAGCCTGCGCGAGCTTTCCAGCCTCGCGCAGAACGCCCAGTTCAGTGAAGGGCGGGCCCTGGCGGCGCTCTATCTGGTGCGTGACCTGCTGACCCAACGAGGGGAGTTCCAACCGTGATGAATGCTCTTCTTCCCGCTGTGATCGACCTGGTGCACAAGGCGGGTGATGTGATCCTGCCGTTCTGGCAGGGTGACCTGGATGTGCAGAGCAAGGCTGACGAGTCGCCGGTGACTGCCGCCGACCTGGCCGCCCATCGCGTGCTGGCCGACGGCCTGCGCGCGCTGGCGCCGGACGTGCCGGTGCTCTCCGAGGAAGATTGCGATATCCCGCTGGAGCAGCGCGCCCAGTGGACTCGCTGGTGGCTGGTGGACCCGCTGGACGGCACCAAGGAGTTCATCTCCGGCAGCGACGAATTCACCGTCAACGTGGCGCTGATCGACCGGGGTCGGGTGGTCTTCGGCGTGGTCGGCATTCCCGCCAGCGGCCGCTGCTACTATGGCGGTACTGGCCTGGGCGCCTGGCGCGAGGACCGTGATGACGAGCCTGAAGCCATCGAGGTGCGCACCAGCCCGGAAGACGTCTTCACCGTGGTGGCCAGCAAACGCCACTCCAGCCCGCAACAGGAAAGCCTGCTGGCGGGCCTGGCGCAGCGCTTCGGCAACCTGAACCTGGCCAGCATTGGCAGCTCGTTGAAGTTCTGCCTGCTGGCCGAAGGCTCGGCCGACTGCTACCCGCGCCTGGCGCCGACCAGCCAGTGGGACACGGCTGCCGCCCAGGGCGTGTTGGAAGGCGCCGGCGGCGAAGTGCTCGACGTGCGTGGCGAGCCCTTCACCTATGAGGCGCGGGAGAGCCTGCTCAACGAGTCCTTCCTGGCGCTGCCCAAGGCGGCACCTTGGCGCGAAGATCTGATCCGGCTGGCTCGCGCGCTGGACTGATTGGCATTCTGGCTCTTCGTAGGAGCGAGCTTGCTCGCGAATCCTCCCCGCATGGGTGTTGCCGGTTAACTCGTTCGCGAGCAAGCTCGTTCCTACAGATAGCTCCTACAGATAGCTCCTCAGATATCGTGATCCATGCCTGAATTACCTGAAGTCGAAACCACCCGCCGGGGCATCGCACCCCACCTGGAAGGCCAGCGCGTCAGCCGCGTGATCGTCCGCGAGCGCCGTTTGCGCTGGCCGATCCCCGAGGACCTGGACGTACGCCTGTCCGGGCAGCACATCGTGAAGGTGGAGCGGCGCGCCAAGTACCTGCTGCTCAATGCCGAGGTGGGGACGCTGATCAGCCACCTGGGCATGTCCGGCAGCTTGCGGTTGGTGGAATGCGGCACGCCGGCGGCGCGCCACGAGCATGTGGATATCGAGCTGGAATCGGGCATGGCGCTGCGCTATACCGACCCGCGCCGCTTCGGTGCGCTGCTCTGGAGCCTGGCACCGCTGGAGCACGAACTGCTGCGCCATCTCGGCCCGGAGCCGTTGACCGACGCCTTCGAAGGCGAGCGTCTGTTCCAGCTGTCGCGCAACCGCAGCATGGCGGTGAAGCCTTTCATCATGGACAACGCAGTCGTGGTCGGGGTGGGCAATATCTACGCCACCGAGGCGCTGTTCGCCGCCGGCATCGACCCGCGCCGCGAGGCCGGAACCCTCTCGCGGGCGCGCTACGTGAAGCTCGCCCAGGAGATCAAACGCATCCTCGCCATCGCCATCGAGCGGGGCGGCACCACGCTGCGCGACTTCGTCGGTGGCGATGGCCAGCCCGGCTACTTCCAGCAGGAACTCTTCGTCTACGGGCGCGGTGGCGAACCGTGCAAGGTCTGCGGATCGATCTTGCGCGAAGTGCGCCTCGGCCAGCGCGCCAGCGTCTACTGCGCGCGCTGCCAACGCTGAAGGCGGCGCGCGCCGCTAGCCTGCCAGCACTTTTCTGCTCGTAACACCTTCCGCCATAACAACAATGGCCCCCGTCGAGGGGCCTTCAGGTGATCCATGTCCGGCAATTATCTGCCCCGCAACCCGTTCGCCGAGGCGCTCGGCCACAGCATGCTGCGCGCAGCCGGCTGGCGTATCGAAGGCGCGCTGCCCAAGCTCGACAAGTTCGTGGTGATCGGCGCGCACCACACCTCCAACTGGGATTTCGTGCTCTTCCTGGCCACCAAGTTCGTGCTGCGCCTGAACGCCCGCTGGTTCGCCAAGCACACTCTGTTTCGCGGGCCCTTCGGCGGCCTGATGCGTCGCTGGGGCGGTATTCCGATCCAGCGCCACCTCAAGCTGAACACCGTGGAGCAGGCGATCCAGGCCTTCCGCGATAACCCCGAGATGATGCTGATCCTCTCCCCGGAGGGCACGCGCAAGAAGGTCGAACGCTGGAAGATGGGCTTCTACCACATCGCCCGTGGCGCCGGCGTGCCCATCGTGCTGGCGGCGCTGGACTACCCGGGACGTCGCATTGTCATCGGCGAGCCGTTCTGGCCCACGGGCGACGAATCCGCCGACCTGCGCAGGATGCTGGACTTCTACAGACCTTTTGTACCGAAAAAGCCCGAATACGCATTCTTCGGCGATTGAAGGCGGTCACGCGACAAGTCATGGAGCGCTGTTATAGTTATGGCAGTCTGCCTGCCCAACTAAACAAAAAAGGACTTCCTTCCATGACCCTGTTCCGCACCACCGTTACTGCAATGGCACTGACCTGTGCATTCTCGGTGCTGCCGGCTGTTGCTCAGGATGCGGTGAGCAACGTCAGCGGCGATCCGGCCTACACCGTCGGAGCCCCGCCGTTCTATTCGATGATTGGTGATCTGCTGATTGCCCGTCCGCTGCTGATCGCCGCCACCGTGGTAGGGGCCGCGGCCTTCGTGGTGACCCTGCCGTTCAGCGCGGCCGGCGGCAACATTGGTGAAGCGGGCAAGGCACTGGTTGTCGAGCCGGGCAAGGCCGCCTTCGTGCGTTGCCTGGGCTGCACCACCAGCGGCTACAAGAAGGACTGATCAAGCGTCCTGATTCGGGGCGGCGCGACCGCCTCGCCAGCTCGGCTTGCCGAGTGATTCCTGTGGATAGCCGATGAACCTGACCGGCCTGAAGAAGCATCTGCGTCCGCTGCTTCTGCTGCTGGTCGCCGTCATCCTGGGCTACACCTTCTGGTCCAGCGCCGGCCTGCTGCAGTTGGGAGCGGGCCTGGCGCTGTTCCTGTTCGGCATGCAGTGCCTGGAAGAGGGCCTGCGCGACCTCGCCGGCAGCCAGTTGGAACGCTGGCTGGAGAAGAGCACCGCGACCCGTGGCAAGAGCCTGCTGTTCGGTCTCTTCGGCACGTTCCTGCTGCAATCCTCCACCCTGGTTTCCCTGCTCACCATCGCCTTCATCAGTACCGGGCTGATCCAGCTCGCGGGCGGTATCGCGATTCTCTTCGGCGCCAATCTCGGCGCCACCAGCGGCATCTGGCTGCTGGCGCTGGCCGGGCAGAACCTCAGCCTGAGCCCCCTGGCGCTGCCGTTGCTGGTGTTCGGTGTGCTGATGGGCTTCAACGGTGCCAAGAGCAAGGCCGCCGGGCGCATCCTGCTGGGCATCGCGTTCATCTTCCTGGGCATCGACCAGATCAAGGATGGCTTCGGCAGCTTCGGCGACGCCATGGACATGAGCGAACTGCGCTCGGAAGGCATGCTTGGCGCACTGCTGTTCGTCACCTTCGGCATCCTCATTACCGTGGTGCTGCAATCCAGCCATGCGACCTTGATGCTGACCCTCGCCGCCCTGGCCGGCGGCCAACTGGAGCTGGGCCAGAGCCTGGCGATCGCCATCGGTTCCAACGTCGGCAGCAGCGTGACCACGGCCTTCGTCGGCTCGCTGGGCGGCAACCGTAGCGGGCAGCGCCTGGCGCTGGCGCACGTGTTGTTCAACGTGGTGACCGGGGTGCTGACGTTCCTGTTGCTCGCACCGCTGACCTGGCTGGTGCATTGGCTGGTGACGCCGCTGGGGCTGGCGGACAACCCGATGATCCAGCTGGCGCTGTTCCACACCCTGTTCAACGGCATGGGCGTGCTGTTGTTCTGGCCCTTGCAGGGCGCGCTGGCCAACGCGTTGGTACGCTGGCTGCCGGAGGTGGAAGAGCCAGCGGTACTGATCACCGACATGGCGCCGGCCTTGCCGGCCATCGAACGCACCCATGCGCGCTACCTCAATGACCGCGCGCTGGATTCCGCCGACGCCGCTGCCAGTGCGGTGTTGCAGGAGTTGCGTCACCTTGGCCGACTGAGCATCGAGGTGATCTGCCACGCGCTGTACCTGCCGGTGGACACGCTCACCCAGCCGCGCATCGATGAGGGCGAACTGCGGGCCGCGCCGGATCGCCACGCGCTCAGCGCGGAAGTGCTCTACCAACGTCATATCAAGGGTGTCTACGGCGACCTGCTGAGCTTCATGAGCCGCCTGGAAGTGCCGCTGGACGAAGAACACCAGCGTTTCTGGCTGTCCTGCCAGGTCGTGGCGCTGCAACTGGTGGACGCCGTGAAGGACGCCAAGCACCTGCAGAAAAACCTCGGCCTGGCGCTACAGGGTGATCCTTCGACGCTGCGCGATACCTATGTCGAACTGCGCCGGCACCTGATTGGCATGCTGCGGGAGGTTCGAGAACTGGTCCCGCTGCTCGGCGGCGACCTGCCGGAAGAGGCGCTGGTGGCGCGCTTGCAACTGCTCGACGAGAGCGCCGCGGAATTCGATGCGACGCTCCGCCAGCGCCTGTTCGCTGCGGTACGCCGTCAGGAGCTGGATGGCCTGCAGATGAGTTCGCTGATGAACGATCTGGGCTACGTCAGCCGCATCATCCAGAGCTTGCGCAACGTGCTGCAGCTGGGCACCGAACATGGCCTGTTCGATGCCCATGAGGATGACGCGCCCTCCGTCATCCTTTCCTGATCAGCGCAGCGGCGCTGCCAGTTCGGTCGCCAGGCCAATGCCGCGTGGGTCGCTGGCGGACTGCACCTCGCCGGATTTTTTGTTCCACAGCAGCACCTGCTGGTTGCCATAGGCGCGACCGACATCCTTGAGCGTGTAGCCACGGCGTTGCAGGTCGGTCATCTGGGCGGTGGTGAAGGTGCGCGGCTCGTGCTCGATCACGTCCGGCAGGTATTGGTGGTGGTATCGCGGCGAGGACACCCAGCGCTGCACCGGCTTGCCGTCCAGGTAGTCCAGCATCGCCAGCAGCACCATGCTGGGAATCCGGCTGCCGCCGGGCGTGCCGAAGGCGGCCAGTTCGGTGGGGCTTTCGATGAAGCTCGGGCTCATGCTCGACAGCGGCCGCTTGCCGGCGGCCACGGCGTTGGCCTGGCTGCCGGCCAGTTGGTAGGCGTTGGCGCCGCTGATGTCGGTGGCGAAGTCGTCCATTTCGTCGTTGAGCAGCACGCCGGTACCGGGCACGGTGAAGGCCGCGCCGAAGGGCAGGTTGACCGAGAGCGTGGCGGCGACGGCATTGCCATCGGCGTCCATCACCACGAAGTGGGTGGTGTGGTCGCCTTCGCGCCAGGCCGGCGCCGGTGGTAGGGAAGAACTGGGCGTGGCGCGCTGTGGGTCGATACCGGCGGCCAGGCGCTTCAGGTAGTCCGGCGCGAGCAACTGGTTGATCGGGTTGGCGACGCGGTCCGGGTCGCCCAGCAGGCCGCGGTCACGATAGGCGCGGCGCAGGGCTTCCACCACGTAATGCGTGCGTTGTACCGGTTCGGCCTTCTGCCAGGGCAACTGCTGCAGCATGCCCAGGCTCTGGGCCAGGGCCACGCCGCCGGCGGAGGGCGGCGGGGCGCTGATCAGTTCCTTGCCGTCGGCCAGCGGGTAACGCAGCGCGGGGCGTTCGACGGTGCGGTAGCTGGCGAGATCCTCCAGGCTCCAGATGCCGCCGGCGGCGCGCACGCCCTCCACCAGTTTGTCGGCAGTCTCGCCTTCGTAGAAACCGATGCGGCCATAGCGCGCCAGCTTCTCCAGGGTGTTGGCCAGCTGCGGCTGGCGCATCAGGCTGTATTCCTCGGGCAGGTTGCCCTGGTCGAGGAAGATGCGCGCGGTCTCACGATCCTGGCGCATGGCGTCGAGGCGCCAGGAGGCGCGGTCGATGTAGACGCGGTCGATGGACACGCCATCGGTGGCCAGGCGGATCGCCGGCACCAGGTTATTGGCCAGGGTCTTCTTGCCATAGCGGCTGGTGATGTCCGCCAGGGCGGCGGGCAGGCCAGGAATGCCGGCCGCCAGCGGGCCGTTGAGCGACAGCTGCGGATCGACCTTGCCATTGCGCTCGTACATCCGCGCGTGGGCGGCCAGCGGGGCGCGCTCGCGGGCGTCGATAAAGTGGTAGGTCGGCGGGCTGCCAGCCTTGCGCAGCAGGAAGAAACCGCCGCCGCCCAGGCCGGAGCCGTAGGGTTCGGCCACCGCCAGCGCAGCGGCGATGGCCACGGCGGCATCGAAGGCGTTACCGCCGTCGGCGAGGGTCTCCAGGCCGGCTACGGTCGCCGAAGGGTGCGCCGTGGCGACGCTGGCCTGGGCCGGATGTTCCGCAGCGTGCAGGGCGAAGCTCAGCAGCAGGAGGCTGCAGAAGCCGAGCAGGGAGGCGCGGGAGCGGGAGTTCAACAGGGACATGGCATCTCACGAACCGCCGGCAGGGCCGGCTGGAAAACCAAATGGGGCGAAGGTGGAGGATAGACAATCCACAACGCCCCGGGTTTGTGAGAGCTCAATGAAAAAGTGTCGAAACGCGCGAAGTCAGGCTTTGCCGGTGAGCTTCTTGTACTTTTCCATCAGCTGATCCTTGCTTTCGACGTTGCTGTCGTCGAGGGGAATGCAGTCGACCGGGCAGACCTGCTGGCACTGCGGCTCGTCATAGTGACCGACGCACTCGGTGCACAGGTTCGGGTCGATGACGTAGATCTCCTCGCCCTGGGAGATCGCAGCGTTGGGGCACTCGGGTTCGCAGACGTCGCAGTTGATGCAATCGTCAGTGATTTTCAGGGACATCGAACAACTCCAACCAGGGCGGCGGCCATGGCGATCGGTAGCACAATGGTGAAATTGTGCCGCATCGGCGCGTTTAGTGCACGCGAAGGGGGAGTCAGTGGACGGAAACCGCCATCCTTGGCGGCTCGGCGGTCAGCGCTTGAAGCGCTCGGCCAGGGCGCTGGCCACCGCGGGATGCACGAACTTGGTGATGTCGCCGCCCAGCGCCGCGATCTCGCGCACCAGGGTGGAGGAGATGAAGGAGTACTTCTCCGACGGCGTGAGGAACATGCTTTCCAGGTCGGGTGCGAGCTGGCGGTTCATGTTGGCCAGCTGGAACTCGTACTCGAAGTCCGACACCGCGCGCAGGCCGCGCAGCAGGATGTTGGCGTTCTGCTCCTTGGCGAAATGCGCGAGCAGCGTCGAGAAACCGACGACTTCCACGTTGGGCAGGTGCGAGGTGACCTGGCGGGCCAGTTCTACGCGCTGTTCCAGCGGGAACAGGGGATTCTTCTTGGGGCTGGCGGCGACGGCAATGATCACCTGGTCGAACAGTCGCGAGGCGCGTTCGACCAGATCGGCATGGCCTTTGGTGATGGGGTCGAAGGTACCCGGGTACAACACTCGATTCATCGCGGCGTCCTGGTCGGCTCTTGTTGGCAGGCTGGTGCAATAGCGGGCGGATGGTAACGCAGCATGTCCGTGGGGCCAAGCGACCTTGGTAGTGCTTCTGTGAACGGACTACCTGAGATAACCGGCGAGAGACCGATGGGTCACGCGCAGGCCCCGTGCCAGAGGCTGCGCGTGCGGTTTGCCCGGTTTTTCCCCTGTAGGAGCGAGCTTGCTTGCGAACCGCTGGGTTGCGAACCTTGGTTCGCGAGCAAGCTCGCTCCTACGAAGAGCCGTTCGGGGAAACGCTTCAGGCCTGGCCCAGGCGCTTGGCGAGGGCATCGGCCAGTTGTGCGGTGAGGCCGTAGACCGAGAGCTGTGGGTTGGCGCCGATGCTGGTGGGGAACAGCGATCCATCGTGGATCGACAGGTTCTCCAGTTGGTGGTGGCGGCCGAGGCTGTCGCACACCGCCTGCTTCGGATCTTCACCCATGGCACAGCCGCCCATTACGTGGGCGCTGCCCAGGCGGGTGCGGTACAGCTCCAGGCTCAGGCCGTCGATCAGGGCGTGGGCTTGCTTGGCGCTCTTCACATAGTCCGCGTCGGCATGCATTGGCAGCACGGCCTTGGCGCCGGCGGCGAACTGGACGTCGGCCATGGTGTGGAAGGCGCGGCGGATGCCGTCCCAGGTGTAGTCGGTCATCTGGTAGTCGAGCACCGGAGTGCCATCGCCGCGCAGGCTGACGCTGCCCGCCGCGCTCTCCGGATGGAAGCCGTCGCGCATCAACGCCAGGATCACGTTGGTGTGCGGCAGTTGCTCCATGCGCAGGGCGTTGTCCTCGCCGAAGCGACCGAGCAGGGTGGCGCTGAGCGCCGGTTGCAGCGGCGGTACTTCGAGTTTGTAGGACATGCGCCCGGTGGCGCCGTCGTCCCATTGGTAGTGGTCGGAATAGATCGACTGCGGCGCGCCGTAGAAGGGGTTGATCACCTCATCGAACAGGGCGGCGCTGAAGTTCACCACATGCAGGAAGGTGCGCTGGCCGAGGCGGCTGTGCGGGTCCGGCGCCTTGGAGCGCAGGAGGATTGCCGGGGTGTTGATGCCACCGCCGGAGAGCACGTAGTGGCGCGCCTTGATGGTGATCTTGCGGCCGGTGGGAGCGACGCAGCGTTCGTCCATGGCCGAGCATTCCAGGCCGCTGACCTTGTTGCCGTCCAGCAGCAGGCGGTCGGCGCGGGCGAGGAACAGCAGTTCGCCGCCTTTCTCCAGGGTCGCCGGAATGGTGGTTACCAGCATCGACTGCTTGGCGTTGGTCGGGCAGCCCATCCCGCAGTAGCCCAGGTTCCAGCAACCACGGACGTTGCGCGGAATGACCTTCCAGTGCAGGCCGAGCTTTTCACAGCCGTTGCGGATCACGTCGTTGTTGGCGTTGGGTGGCATGGCCCAGGGCGCGACGCCCAGGCGCTGCTCCATCTTCTCGAACCAGGGCGCCATCTCGGCGACGCTGTGGCCCTTCACGTCGTGTTCCTTGGCCCAGTGCTCCAGGGTCGGGTCGGGGGTACGGAAGCTGGAGGTCCAGTTGACCAGGGTGGTGCCGCCCACGGCGCGGCCCTGAAGGATGGTGATGGCGCCATCCTTGCTCATCCGGCCGATGCCTTCCTGGTACAGGCTCGGGTAGGCGTCGGCTTCCTGCATCTTGAAGTCGGTGCTGGTCTTGAGCGGGCCTTCTTCCACCAGCAGCACCTTGTAGCCGGCGGCGCTGAGGGTTTCGGCAGTGGTGCCGCCGCCGGCGCCGGTGCCGACGATGACGACGTCGGCCTCCAGGGTCAGGTCCTTGTCCAGGCGCGAGCCGTTATGGACTTTCCAGCCGCGGGCCAGGCCCTCGGCGAACAGATCGGGTACGGGCATCGGGAGTCTCTCAGGCGAATGCTTGTTGTTCTGGCGACATCAGATCTTTGGCGGGCCGGGGTAGCCGCAGTGGCCCCAGGATTCCGGGCGGCCGTACCAGGCCATCAACACCAGCTGCAGCAACGAGCTGTGGCCCATCTTCAGCAGGGAGAGGGAGCTGTTCTGCCAGCGGTGGAGGAAGTGCTTCACGTCGTCGGCGCCGGCGTTGTCCCAACTGCCCCAGATGCCGGTGAGCGGCCCTCGGGTGATCGGCAGGGCAAGCACGTCGAACAGCTGCACGGTGAGCTTGAGCATCTCCGGGGAGAGGTGGTTGAGGCTGCTGTCCAGGCTTTCGAGGGTGCCTTTGACGGCCTCGGCCATGCGTTCGGCGGGCACGGCACCGGCCAGCATCACCGGGATCAGCGCGCGCAGGAAGGGCATGTCGGAATCACGCAGCACGGCGAAACCGTTAGCCGGGGTGTTGGCCGAACAGCCGCTCAGGCTGGCGGTAACGCCCGCCGTGGCGAGGAAAGCCCCGCCCAGCAGGCCGATCTTGAGCACGCCGCGCCGGGAGAGTCCCGGCGCGCTCAGGGAGGTGTCTGTCATTCTTATTCTTTCACCTGTGTCTTGGAGGGGCGGGTCAGCGAATGAACAGCTTGTAGACCAGCTTCTGCAGCGACTTGCCGTAGGGCGGATAGATCACCCGCGCAGCGTTGAAGCGCGGTTTGCTGAACACGCCCTTGGCCTTGCTGAAGGTCAGGAAGCCTTCGTGGCCGTGGTAGTGGCCCATGCCGGAGGGACCGACACCGCCGAAGGGCATGTCGTCCTGGGCGACGTGCAGCAGGGTGTCGTTCAGGCACACACCGCCCGAATGGGTCTGGGCCAGTACGTGGTCCTGTTCGCGCTTGTCGTAGCCGAAGAAGTACAGCGCCAGCGGACGGTCGCGTTCGTTGACGTAGCTGAGCGCCTGATCGAGGTTCTGGTAGGGGATCACCGGCAGCAGCGGGCCGAAGATCTCTTCCTGCATGATCTTCATCTCGTCGTTCACGTTCAGCACCAGCGCCTGCGGCAGGCGGCGGCCCTGGGCCTGCGGGAACAGCGGGACGACGGTGGCGCCGCGTGCCTGGGCATCGGCGAGATAACTGTTCAGGCGCGCCAGCTGGCGCTCGTTGATGATCGCGGTGTAGTCGGGGTTGTTCTCCAGTTTCGGGAAGAAGCCCTGCACCACCTGACGGTAGCTTTCGACGAACTCGTCGACGCGGTTCTGCGGCACCAGCACGTAGTCCGGCGCCACGCAGGTCTGGCCGGCGTTGAGCGACTTGCCGAAGGCGATGCGTTCGGCGGCGTCCTTCATCGGCACGCTGGCGGAGATGATTGCCGGCGACTTGCCGCCCAGCTCCAGGGTGACCGGGGTGAGGTTCTCGGCGGCGGCGCGCATCACATGCTTGCCGACGCTGGTGGCGCCGGTGAACAGCAGGTGGTCGAAGGGCAGCTTGGAGAAGGCCACGCCGACATCCACTTCACCCTGCACCACCGCGACCAGGTCTTCGGGGAACACCTTGCCCAGCAGTTCTTTCAGCACGCGGGCGGATTCCGGGGTGGATTCGCTCATCTTGATCATCACCCGGTTACCGGCGGCCAGGGCGCCGGCCAGCGGGCCGATGGCGAGGAACAGCGGGTAGTTCCACGGCACGATCACACCGATCACACCCAGCGGCTGGTAGATGACCTTGGCCGAGGCCGGCATGAACTGCATGCCGACGCTGCGCCGGGACGGTTTCATCCACTTCTTCACGCGCTTGGCCGCGTAGTGCACGCCGTGCAGGCTGGGCATCACCTCGGCGAGCAGGGTCTCGTCGGCGGAGCGGTTGCTGAAGTCGCTGTTGATCGCCTCGATGATTGCCTTCTGCTCGGTCACCAGCAGGTTGGCGAGGCTTTTCAGCCACTGGATGCGCTGGCCAGCCTCGGGCATCGGGTTGGCGCGGTACGCCTGGCGCTGGCGTTCGAGTAGGGTTTCCAGCTGACTGATCTGCTGCTGGGTCTGCTGCAGGTAGGCGATATCGGCAACCATGACGGGCTCCTGGCGCAAGCGTGGTGGGGAAGCTCTCCGATGATTCGTACACGAATCCCGGATGCTTCACGTTTTTATGCTGTCGCTGGTTTTTTAGAGCAATTGCTCTAGAGTGTCAATCAGCATGCCGTTTC
This sequence comes from Pseudomonas sp., assembly GCF_002796985.1. Taxonomy (GTDB): domain Bacteria; phylum Pseudomonadota; class Gammaproteobacteria; order Pseudomonadales; family Pseudomonadaceae; genus Pseudomonas. The sequence continues at coordinate 348,982 of NZ_PEKX01000009.1, forward strand.
CGCGCCGCCAAGCCCAGCCAACGAAAAGTTGGGTGGGCCCGAGAGTTGTGTCAGGTGGTAGCAATCGGTGTACCTTTGCGTCCGCGCAATCCGCTTCGATGAGTTTTGGCAATGGCACCACGCATCAACACCCGTGACCGCATCGCCCAGGCCAGCCTGGAGCTGTTCAACGCTCAGGGCGAGCGCAGCGTCACCACCAACCACATCGCCGCGCACCTGGGTATCTCGCCGGGCAACCTGTACTACCACTACCGCAACAAGCAGGTGATCATCGCCCAGCTGTTCGCCGAGTACGAAAGCCACGTCGACCAGTTCCTGCACCCGCCCGAGGGCCGTGCGCTGACGGTGGAGGACAAGACCTTCTACCTGGAGGCGCTGCTCGCCGCGATGTGGTATTACCGCTTCCTGCACCGCGATCTCGAGCACCTGCTGGACTCCGACCCGGAGCTGGCCGCGGCCTACCGCGCCTTCGCCCGCCGCGCCATGGACAACGCCAAGGGGATCTACCGCGGTTTCGTCGACGCCGGCATCCTGCAGATGGACGAACCCCAGCTCGAAGCCCTGACCCTCAACGCCTGGATCATCCTCACCTCCTGGGTGCGCTACCTGTGCACCACCCGCGAAGTGGCCGGCGACCTCAGCGAGGCGCTGATGCGGCGTGGCATCTATCAGGTGCTGGCGCTGGAAAGCGGCCACATCGCCCCTCCGTTCCGTGAGGCGGTGGCGGCGGTGTTCGACCGGTTGTACGTGCCGCTGGAAGGCTGACCTTCAGCCGGCGGATAACCGTGAACGGTTATCCGCCCTACACCCAACCATCACGTAGGGCGCATAACGCGCCAGCGTTATCCGCCGACCGCTCCGCCCAAGAGGTTATGCATCCACCTGGCGCGGCCCCGGTACCCGCGGCCGGCGCAGGGCGATGCCGTGGCGCAGGAAGAATTCCTCCACGCCCTCGGTGGCGTCCGTATAAAGCGTGCGGTTCGGGTGATCGGCGAGGAAGCGCGCCATCAGCGCCAGGCCGATCCCCCTCGACTGAAGCCTCGGCAGCACGGCAATCTCCGCCAGCCAGGTGGTCTGCGCTGTCTCGCTTTCCGCGCGCAGCAGGCCGACCACCTGCTCACCGTCCAGGGCGAGGAGGAAGTAGCTGGAGAACTCGTAGACATCACGCAGTTCCGAGGTGGTGCTGGGCGAGCCCCAGCCCACGGCACGATACAGTGCGGCGATGCCGGCGCACTGGGCATTGCTCAGTGTTGGGTTGTGCAGAATCGTCAGTGGTGTGTCGTGCATAGCGGCGCTCCCTTCTGGCGTTTCCTTCCTGATGTAACTCCAGTCTGCCTCATTGTCGCCGCCGCGGGCTGATCCAGCTCAGTCAGGCTTTCCGCCGTTCCCACAGCCACTGCGGGATACGGCGCTCCAGATAGTAGTCCGGGCGTGCAGGCGAGCCGCCGATGAAGCCGACATGGCCGCCGTGGGGCAGCAGTTCCAACTGCGTCGACGCGGAAAGCTCGTCTACTTGCGGCACGCTGTTGGCGTGGATGAAAGGGTCATCACTGGACTGGATGATCAGCGTCGGCACGCGAATGCCGCCCAGGTAGTAGCGGCTGGAGGCGCGCCGGTAATAGTCGTGCACATCGGTGAAGCCGTGCAGCGGTGCGGTCACCCGGTCGTCGAAGTCCCAGAACGTGCGCATGCCGTCCAGCGGGCCGAGGCGCTCCAGCACGGCGAGGTTTTCCGCGTGGCCGCCGGCGGCGAAGGCCTGGCGTTTGGTCTGCACGTAGGCCACCAGTTCGCGCATGAAATGCGCCTGGTAGACCTTGGAAAAGCCGATGCCGATGCGATCGGCGCACTGGTCCAGGCGGAAGGGCACCGACACCGCCACCGCGCCTTGCAGTGGACTGGTGTCCGAGGATTCGCCCAGGTACTTGAGCAGCACGTTGCCACCCAGCGAATAGCCCACGGCGTACAGAGGAGCCATTGGCCGCTTGGCGCGGACGTGGGCGACCACCGAGGCCAGGTCTTCGCTGACCCCGGAGTGGTAGCCGCGCGGCAGCAGGTTCGACTCGCCCGAGCAGCCGCGCCAGTTCAGCGCCACGCTGGCCCAACCCTGCGCCGCCAACTGCTGTTGCACTCCAAGGATGTAGTGCGAGGACGATGAGCCGGTCAGCCCGTGCAGCGCCAGTACCAGCGGTGCATCTGCCTGGTGCGGGCCGTGCCAGTCGAGGTCGATGAAATCACCATCTTCCAGCCACAGGCGCTCGCGGGTGCGTTCAAGGGTTGGCCCTTTGCGCAGGAGCGAGCCGTACAGGGTCTGCAGGTGCGGGCCGGGTAGCCACCAGGCGGGTTTGAACGGGGCGGGTATAGTCATCACGGATCGAATGGGGCCGACGAGCTGTGATAGTAACGCCAAGTCGGCCGTGCGATGGATGCCTCATGCATCCGCCGTCAGGAAAACCCACGCAAAGGAGGGGATGGGATGTGGAAGAGAATCGCGGCGTTGAGCCTGGTCGTTTGGCTGGCCGCGTGCGGCGATCCGGTGCCGCAGGAGCACAAGGCCTACGTGGGTTACTGGACCGCGCCACAGATGAGCCTGTTGATCACGGCCGATGGCCGCGTCGCCTACAAACGGCTCGTGGGCAGCAACTCGCGCTCCATCGACGCGCCGATCAAAAGCTATGACGCCGATGGCTTCAGCGTCGGCATCGGGCCGTTCGACACGCACTTCGACGTGTCCAGGCCGCCCTATCAGGAGGGCGGCCAATGGAAGATGGTGGTCGACGGCGTGGAGCTGGTGCGCACCAGCACCGTCGATATCGGCAAGTCGATCTGAACGATCAGCCTTCGCGCTGCCACAACGCGTAATGCACCGAGCCCGCCTTCTTCTCCCGGTGCAGCCGCCAGTTGGTTGGCAGGCCAAGGCTGGAGGGGACGGCCTCGCTTTCGGTGTAGACCCACGCATCCTTGGCCAGCCAGCCGCGTTCTTCCAGCAGGCGGCAGGCGTTCTGCAGCAGGTCCTGGTGGAAGGGCGGGTCGAGGAAGATCAGGTCGAAAGGCTGCGCGGCCTGGTTGTCCAGGTAGCGCAGGGCGTCGGTCATCAGCAATTGGCCGTTGGCGCACTTCAAGGTGTCGAGGGTGCTGCGCAGGGCGGCCACGGCTTCGCCGTTGGTGTCCAGCGCGAGGCCCGCGCTGGCGCCACGGGACAGCGCTTCGAGGAACAACGCGCCGCTGCCGGCGAACGGGTCAAGCACGCGGGCGCCGGGAACGTAGGGTGCGAGCCAGTTGAACAGGGTTTCGCGCACGCGGTCGGGCGTCGGGCGCAGGCCCGGGCCGTCGGGGAAAGCGAAGCGTCGGCTGCGCCATTCGCCGCCGATGATGCGCAGTTGGCCCTGGCCGCCGTGGGGCTTCTGTGTGGTGCGCGGGGCGCCGCCGGGTCGTTTGCTCATCAGTGCTCCGGTACGCCGGCAGGTTGCGCGGCGGGTTTGTCGGTGGGCGGCGGCAGCGGTTGCTGCGGCACGGTGGGGCCGGCGGTGACGATGACGAAGGCGTCCGGGTCGAGGTGGCGGCGCATGGCCTGCTTCACCCGTTCCACGCTCAGGCCCTGGACCTGGCCGAGGAAGGTTTCCAGGTAGTCCAGCGGCAGGTTGTAGAAGCCGATGGCGCCCAGTTGGCCGACGATGTCGGCGTTGCTCGCGGTGGACAGCGGGAAGCTGCCGGCCAGCTCACGCTTGGCGTCGTCCAGTTCCTTCTGCGTTGGGCCCTTGTCGAGGTAGTCGCGGACGATGTCCTGAACCAGCTTGAGGGTGCCTTCGCTCATTTCGGCGCGGGTCTGCAGGCCGATGGTGAACGGCCCGCGCGACTGCATGCCGGTGAAGCCGGAGTACACGCCGTAGGTCAGCCCGCGCTTCTCGCGCACTTGGTCCATCAGCCGGGTGCCGAAGCCGCCGCCGCCGAGGATCTGGTTGCCCAGATAGAGAGCAGCGTAGTCCGGGTCGTTACGGGTGATGCCCAACTGAGCGAGCATCAGCTGGGTCTGCTTGGACGGGAACTCGATGTGAGTGACACCGGCCTTGGGCGTCTGCGGCTCGCCCGGTGCGGGGAGGGCAGGACCCTTGGGCAGGGACTTGGAGACGCTACCGGCGATGGCTTCGGCCTGCTCGCGGGTCAGGTCGCCGACCAGCGCAATGACCACGTTGCCGGCGGCATAGGCTTTCTGGTGGAACGCGCGCAGTTGGGCGACGCTGATCTTCGGCACCGACTTCTCGTTGCCGTCGCTGGAGTGGGCGTAGGGGTGGTCGCCGTAGAGCCGCTTGAACAGCTCCAGGCCCGCCAGCTTGCCGGGGTTCTGCTTCTGGTACTCGAAACCGGCCATGACCTGGTTCTTGATGCGCGCCAAAGCCTCCTCGGGGAAGGTCGGCTGGCCGATCACCTGGTCGAACAGCGCCAGCGCGGCGTCGCGCTTGGCTGGCTCGCTCAGGCTGCGCAGGCTGGCCACGGCCATGTCGCGGTAGGAACCGTTGCCGAAGTTGGCGCCGAGGTCGTCGAAGCCGGCGGCGATGGCGCTGGTGTCCTTGCCGGGCACGCCTTCGTTGAGCATGGCGTTGGTCAGCATGGCCAGGCCGTAGGCGTCGCCGTCCTGGCTGCTGCCGGCGGCAAAGGTCAGGCGCAGGTCGAACATCGGCAACTCATGGGCTTCGACGAAGAGCACGCGCGCCCCTTCAGCGGTCTGCCATTGCTGGATGTTCAGCTTGCGGTGGCTGGGCGCCTTGCCGGCGGCTTCGGCCAGCGATTGCAGGCCGGTGGGCGCGGCGGTCTCGGCGGCTGCCGGTTGTGTCGCGGCTGCCGCAGTCTCGGCGGCCGGGCGGGAAACGAACAGCACCAGTCCGGCGATCAGCGCGATGACGATCAGCCCGACCAGGCCGTAGCGCAGGCCATTGCGTTCACTCATGGCTCGGCTCCTTGTCGGTGGCGACTTCCGGCAGAACCTGGGCGAGGGTCAGGCGGGAGCGGGTGAAATAGGTACGGGCGGCTTTCTGGATATCCTCGGCGGTGACTGCCTGGAGGGCTTCCAGGTCCTGGTCGGCCATGCGCCAGCCGAGGCCGACGCTTTCCAGCTCGCCGATGGTGCTGGCCTGCCCGGCGATGGAGTCGCGTTCATAGACCAGCCCGGCGATGACCTGGGCGCGCACGCGCTCCAGCTCTTCCTTGCTCGGCGGGTTCTGCTTGAGGTCTTCCAGTTGCTTCCACAGCGCCGCCTCGACCTGGTCGAGGGTCTTGCCGGTCTGCACGTTGGGCGTGGCCGAGAGGAAGAACAGCCCATCGCCGCGGGAGAAGGCGTCGTAGGACGCCGAGGCGCCGGCGACGATTTCCTCGCCACGCTCCAGGCGCGCGGACAGGCGTGCGCTGTAGCCGCCGTCGAGGATCGCCGAGATCAGGCGCAGGGCGTTGATCTGTTTCGAATCCTCGCTGCTGCCCAGGGTCGGCACGTTGAAGCCCATGATCAGGCTGGGCAGCTGGGTGCGCACGTGCAGCTTCAGGCGGCGTTCGCCGGGCTCGGCCAGTTCCAGCGGCTTGCGCGCGGAAGGCAGGTCGCGCTTGGGGATCTCGCCGAAGTACTTCTCGGCCAGGGCCTTCACCTCGTCGCCGGTGACATCGCCGACCACCACCAGGGTGGCGTTGTTCGGTGCGTACCAGGCCTGGTACCAGTGGCGCAGGTCGTCGATGGTCATGCGCTGCAGGTCGGCCATCCAGCCGATGGTCGGCGTACGGTAGCCGCTGGCGAGGTAGGCGGCGGCCTTGAAGCGCTCGAAGGCCAGCGCGCTGGGCTTGTCCTCGGTGCGCAGGCGGCGCTCTTCCTTGATCACCTCGATCTCGCTCTTGAACTGGTCGGCCGGCAGGGCAAGGTGCGCCATGCGGTCGGCTTCCAGCTCCAGCGCCACCGGCAGGCGGTCGCGGGCCAGTACCTGGTAATAGGCGGTGTAGTCGTCGGTGGTGAAGGCGTTCTCTTCCGCGCCGAGGTCGCGCAGCACCAGCGAAGCCTGGCCGGGGCCGAGCTTGCGGCTGCCCTTGAACATCATGTGCTCCAGGGCGTGGGAGAGGCCGGTGAGGCCGGGCGTCTCGTAGCTGGAGCCGACCTTGTACCAGAGCTGGGAGACCACCACGGGGGCGCGGTGGTCCTCGCGGACGACGACCTTCAGGCCGTTGTCCAGGGTGTATTCGTGGGTGGGCTGTGGCTCTGCGGCTGTCGCCATCAAGGGCAGCAACAGGGAGCCGAGCAGCAGGCCGGCGTGACGGCGTGCAAGGGTTTTCATCGTGGACTGAACCTTTCGGGCTGTCCGCGGGGTCTATGCAGGCTGGCGGCCTGCCTCTTAACCCCGGCGGGCGAGGAGATGCTAGGATACCCATCCGTTTTCCGGGCGGCCACGTTCAGGGCTTCTCAAAGCTGTTTCGAAGCTTTTTTACGGCCTGTTTCCGTGGCGTCCCCTAGAGATTCGATCCCTACATGTTTGGTTCCAACGACGACAAGAAGGCCCCGCCAGCCGGGGAGAAGAAGGGTCTGTTCGGCTGGCTGCGCAAGAAGCCGCAGGCCGAGGAGCAGCCCGCCGCCGAAGTTGCGCCGCAGGTTGAACAGCCTGTCGTCGCCGAACCCGTTCCGGTTTCCGGGCAGGCCCCTGCCGCCCAGGCCGAGCCGGTATCCCTGCGCGTCGAGCCGACGCCCGAACCGATAGTCGAGGTAGTGCCGGCCAGCGTACCGGTCGAGCCGCTGGTGCAGCCCGAGCCGCAGCCCGTCGTTGCCGAGGCGCCGCAGCCGGCTGTGCTGCCAGTCGAGCCTGCGCCTGTCGTTCAGCCCGAACCTGTGGCCGAAGCTCCCGCCGTGGTGGTCGAGCCCGAACCTGCCCCGCAGCCCGAACCCGAGCCGCAGGCCAAGCCCGCCGCCAACGAGCCGAGCAAGCTCGGCTTCTTCGCTCGCCTCAAACAGGGCCTGTCGAAGACCAGCGCCAGCCTCGGTGAAGGCATGGCCAGCCTGTTCCTGGGCAAGAAGGCCATCGATGACGACCTGCTGGACGAGATCGAAACCCGCCTGCTGACTGCCGACGTCGGCGTCGAGGCCACCACCACCATCGTGCAGAATCTCACCCGGCGCGTGGCGCGCAAGGAACTGGCCGACAGCGAAGCGCTGTACAAGGCGCTGCAGGAAGAGCTGGCCGGCCTGCTGCGCCCGGTCGAACAGCCGCTGAACATCACCGCCGACCAGCAGCCCTACGTGATCCTGGTGGTTGGCGTGAACGGCGCCGGCAAGACCACCACGATTGGCAAGCTGGCGAAGAAGCTGCAGCAGGACGGCAAGAAAGTCATGCTGGCCGCCGGCGACACCTTCCGCGCTGCCGCCGTCGAGCAACTGCAGGTCTGGGGCGAGCGCAACAATATCGCCGTGATCGCCCAGCACACCGGTGCGGACTCCGCCTCGGTGATCTTCGACGCCGTGCAGGCCGCCAAAGCGCGTGGCGTGGATGTGCTGATCGCCGACACCGCTGGTCGCCTGCACACCAAGGACAACCTGATGGAAGAGCTGAAGAAGGTGCGCCGGGTGATCGGCAAGCTGGACGAGACGGCTCCCCACGAAGTCCTGCTGGTACTCGATGCCGGCACCGGGCAGAACGCCATCAACCAGGCCAAGCAGTTCAACAACGCCGTGGAGCTCACCGGCCTGGCCCTGACCAAACTGGACGGCACCGCCAAGGGCGGGGTGATCTTCGCCCTGGCCAAGCAGTTCGGCTTGCCGATCCGCTACATCGGTGTCGGCGAAGGGATCGACGATCTTCGAACCTTCGAGGCCGACGCTTTCGTCCGCGCACTCTTCGAGACCCGGGAAATCGCATGATCCGTTTCGAGCAGGTTGGCAAACGCTATTCCAATGGCCATGTCGGCCTGCACGAGATTTCATTCCGCGTGCCGCGCGGCGAGATCATGTTCGTCACGGGCCACTCCGGCGCCGGCAAGAGCACCCTGCTGCGCCTGATCCTGGCGATGGAGCGGCCCACCTCCGGCAAGCTGCTGCTTGGCGGGCAGGACGTCTCGCGCATCTCTACTGCGCAGATTCCCTTCCTGCGCCGGCAGATTGGCGTGGTGTTCCAGAACCACCAGTTGCTCGATGATCGCAGCGTGTTCGACAACGTCGCCCTGCCCATGCAGATTCTCGGCCTGCCCAAGGCGGACATCGCCTACCGCGTCGAGGCGGCGCTGGACAGAGTGAACCTTGCGGAGAAGGCCGAGGACCGTCCGTCGGACCTCTCCACCGGCCAGCAACAGCGCGTCGGCATCGCCCGTGCGGTGGTACACCGCCCAGCCTTGCTGCTCGCCGATGAGCCGACCGGCAACCTCGACCCGCGCCTGGCCTCGGAAATCATGTCCGTGTTCGAAGACATCAACCGCCTGGGTACTACCGTGCTGATCGCCAGCCACGACCTGGCGCTGATCGCGCGCATGCGCCACCGGATGATCACCCTGCAGCGCGGCCGCATCATTGCCGACCGCGAGGAGAACGCCTGATGAGCGCCAACGACCTGCCTCGCGGCGACGAAGAGGGCACTCCGACGCGCAATACGCGCGAGCGCCCGGAAGACAACGAACACCAGGACCACAGCGCCTCGCTCTCGGCCTACGCGGAAAACCATCGCGCCAGCCTGATGGACAGCCTGCACCGTCTGGTCAGCCACCCTTTCGGCAGCTTCTTCACCTGCCTGGTGATGGGTATCACCCTGAGCCTGCCCATGGGGCTGTCGCTGCTGTTGAACAATGTCGAACGCCTCGGTGGCTCCTGGCAGCGCGCCGCGCAGATTTCGCTGTTCCTCGACCTGAAGGCCAGCGAGGCCCAGGGCCAGGACCTGCGCGAACAGATCGAGAAAATGCCCGATGTGATCGAGGCACAACTGATCAGTCGAGACGATGCGCTGAAAGAGCTGCAGGAACAGTCCGGCCTGGGCGAAGCCTTGAAAGAATTGCCTGACAACCCGCTGCCGGCGGTCATCTCGGTGACGCCCAAGCAGATCGACAAGGCCCAGTTGGATGCCTTGCGTCAAAGGTTGTCGGAGCTGCCGGGTGTACAACAGGCGCAGCTGGACCTGGTCTGGGTCGAGCGGCTGTCGGCGATCCTCAAGCTGGGCGACCGCTTCGTCTTTGGCCTGACCCTCCTGCTGGTGCTGACCCTGCTGCTGGTGATTGGCAACACCATCCGTCTGCACATCGAAAACCGCCGTAACGAAATCGAAGTCATCAAGCTGGTCGGCGGGACGGACGGTTACGTGCGCCGCCCCTTCCTCTATATGGGCGCGCTGTACGGCCTGGGCGCGGGCATCCTGTCCTGGGCTCTGCTGGCCTTCGGGCTGGACTGGCTGAACAGCTCCGTGGTCAACCTGGCCGGGCTGTATGGCAGCGATTTCGGCCTGGCGGGCGTACCGATCGACGACGGTCTGTCGCTCACCATCGGCGCGGTGCTGCTGGGCTGGATCGGCGCCTGGCTGGCCGTGGCCCGCCACCTGCGCGAGCTGGCGCCGCGCTGAAGCCCCTGATTTCATTGGGGGTTAAACGGGTGTAAAGGAACTTTTACACCCGCTTGCAGTCAGATTTCGCAGTGCTACACTGCGCGAGTTTCGTGAATCGGAGGATTCGCATGACCACTTCTCTGCAACCTGTTTATGCCCTGGCTCCCGGTGCGAACCTGGAAGCCTATGTGCACTCGGTGAACAGCATTCCGCTGCTGACGCCGGAGCGGGAGCGCGAACTGGCCGAACACCTCTTCTATGAGCAAGATCTGGAAGCGGCACGGCAAATGGTTCTGGCGCACCTGCGCTTCGTTGTGCACATCGCCCGGAGTTATTCCGGGTACGGCCTGCCCCAGGCCGATCTGATCCAGGAAGGCAACGTTGGCCTGATGAAGGCCGTGAAGCGCTTCAACCCGGAAATGGGTGTGCGCCTGGTGTCGTTCGCCGTCCACTGGATCAAGGCGGAGATCCACGAGTTCATCCTGCGCAACTGGCGGATCGTGAAAGTCGCGACCACCAAGGCGCAGCGCAAGCTGTTCTTCAACCTGCGCAGCCAGAAGAAGAAACTGGCCTGGCTGAGCAATGACGAAGTGCACCGCGTCGCGGAAACCCTCGGTGTCGAGGCCCGCGAAGTCCGCGAGATGGAAAGCCGTCTCACCGGGCATGACATGGCCTTCGATCCGGCGGCGGATGCCGACGACGAAAGCGCCTACCAGTCGCCGGCGCACTACCTGGAAGACCATCGCTACGATCCGGCTCGCCAGCTGGAGGACGCAGACTGGAGCGACAGCTCCAGCGCCAGCCTGCACGAAGCGCTGGAAGGCCTGGACGACCGCAGTCGCGATATTCTCCACCAGCGCTGGCTGGCCGAGGAAAAGGCAACGCTGCACGACCTGGCGGCCAAGTACAACGTATCCGCCGAGCGGATCCGTCAGTTGGAAAAGAACGCGATGAACAAGCTCAAGGGGCGCATCGAAGCCTGACCGGCTTCGATGCGCATCCGTCGAGAGCGCGAACCGCACCCTGGTGCGGTTTTTTTCTGTCCGCCTTTTTGAGTCTGGAGAGACCCATGCCGCGCCTGCGTCCCGTCCACGGGATGTTCTTCCTGGTCATCGCCCTGCTGGCCTTCGGCCTGGGTACCTGGGTGGCCCGCACCTCGGCACCGCCCAAGCCGCCGCAGTGGTTCAACGACTGGAGGGAAAAGATCTTCGAGCCGCTGGCCAACGACCGCCTGAGCCTGGATGAGCTGCAGGGTCTGCAGCCTGGAGAACTCTGGCTGACCGCCAGCCAGGATGGCCCCCAGTTGCATTACCGTGGCCGGCTGGTGACGGAAGAGGGGCCCTGGCACGTCGAGGCGGAGCTGGCGCTGAGCGAGGCCGAGCACGCCAGCCTGGCCAAGGCGACCGGCATGCAGCCCACCAGCAAGGACCAGCCGCTGAGCGCTGAACTCATGGGTCAGTTGGGCAACAAACCGGTGTCCGAGCTGGCGCTGGCGCCGCAGGAAGACCTGGCGGTCGGGCGCCTGGCGGTGAGCCTGGGTGATCCTCGCCTGCGCCTGCAGGTGGATGGCGGGGAAGCCTGGGTCTATCCGGAGAAGGGCATGACCCTGCTGCATCGCGACGGCACGTTGCAATGGATCCGCGTGGTGCCGCGCAACACCCTCAAGACCAGCCAGACGCCTTAAAGGCGTTCGAGGTAGTCGCTGCCGCCCAGCTGCCACATCTGCTGGCGAATCCACGAGGCGCGCTGGCGTACGTAGGGGCCGGGTTTGCCGGCGCTCCACTTGCGCGGGTTGGGCAGCACAGCGGCGAGCAGGCTGGCCTGTTGCTGCGACAGCCGCTTGGCGTCGACGCCGAAGTGGTGCTGGGCAGCGGCCTGGGCGCCGAATACGCCGGCATCCCACTCCACGCTGTTGAGGTAGACCTCGAGAATCCGCTGCTTGGACCAGAAGGTCTCGATCAGCAGGGTGAACCAGGCCTCGAAGCCCTTGCGTACCCAGCTGCGGCCGGACCAGAGGAAGACGTTCTTCGCCACCTGCTGGCTGATGGTGCTGCCGCCGCGCACCTTGCCGCCCTGTTCGTTATGCGCCAGGGCCTTCTGGATCGCCGGCAGGTCGAAGCCGTGGTGCTCGGCGAACTTCTGGTCCTCGCTGGCGATCACCGCGAGCTTGAGGCTGTCCGGTAACTCGTCCCAGGAACGCCAGCTGCGTTGCAGGTCGATGGGTTTGCCGTTGAACCAGGACTCGATCTTGCGCTCGACCATCACCATGGTTCCCGGCGGCGGCACCCAGCGCAGGACGATGACCAGCCCGACGCTGATGGCGACGAACCAGAGCGTGATCTTCAGCAGGCGGCGGAGCAGCTTGGGCATTCGAGGCTTTGACTGGGCGGATGAGCGGGCCATTATAGCGGCACTCACCTGTCTGGAGCTTTCCGATGCTGCGTACTTTCCTGATGCTTGCCGCCTTCTTCGGTTTCACCGGAGTCGCCCTCGGTGCCTTCGCCGCCCACGGCCTGAAGAGCAAGCTCACCCCCGAGTACCTGGCGGTGTTCCAGACCGGCGTGCATTACCAGATGCTGCATGCCCTGGCGCTGTTCGGCGTGGCGCTGCTCTCGGCGCACATCGGCGGCACCCTGGTCAGCCTTGCCGGCTGGGCCTTCACCGTCGGCATCCTGCTGTTTTCCGGCAGCCTCTACCTGCTGACCCTGGCGGGCCTGGGCGTGGGCATCATTACCCCGATCGGCGGGCTGTTCTTCCTGATCGGCTGGGCGCTGCTGCTGGCCGCAGCCTTCCGTCTGGGTTGACCCGAGCGTCAGAAAAGCCCGAGTGCGACGCTCCGGTACCTTGGTCATCCGCCGCTATCGGGCTAGAATGCCGACCCCCTCCAGCCATGACCGACCCGCCCATGCGTATTCAGTTGAACGGCGAACCCTTCGAGCTGCCCGACGGCCACAGCGTCGCCAACCTGCTCGAGCGTCTCGACCTCACCGGCAAGCGTGTCGCGGTCGAGCTCAACCAGGACATCGTGCCGCGCAGCCAGCACGCCGCCACCGCTCTGAGCGAAGGCGACCAGGTGGAAGTGGTGCATGCCATTGGCGGCGGCTAGCCGCCGCCTCCCAGACTTTCAGGCCCCGCCCGCCTTCCCTTCAGGAGTGATCCGATGAGCCAAACCAACTCCAACCTGCCGGTCGACAAGCCCTTCACCCTGGCTGGCCGTACCTACAATTCGCGCCTGCTGGTCGGCACCGGCAAGTACAAGGACCTCGAAGAGACCCGAGTGGCCATCGAGGCCTCCGGCGCCGAGATCGTCACCGTGGCTGTGCGCCGCACCAACATCGGCCAGAACCCGGGCGAGCCGAACCTGCTGGACGTGATCCCGCCGGACCGCTACACCATTCTGCCGAACACCGCCGGCTGCTACGACGCCGTCGAGGCCGTGCGTACCTGCCGCCTGGCCCGCGAGCTGCTGGATGGCCACAACCTGGTCAAGCTGGAAGTCCTGGCCGACCAGAAGACCCTCTTCCCCAACGTCGTCGAAACCCTCAAGGCCGCCGAAGTGCTGGTCAAGGACGGCTTCGACGTCATGGTGTACACCAGTGACGACCCGATCATCGCGCGTCAGCTGGCCGAAATCGGCTGCATCGCGGTGATGCCGCTGGCCGGTCTGATCGGCTCTGGCCTGGGCATCTGCAACCCGTACAACCTGCGCATCATCCTCGAAGAAGCTACCGTTCCGGTGCTGGTGGATGCCGGCGTGGGCACTGCCTCCGACGCCACCATTGCCATGGAGCTGGGCTGCGAGGCCGTGCTGATGAACACCGCCATTGCCCACGCGCAGAACCCGGTGATGATGGCCGAGGCCATGAAGCACGCCATCGTTGCTGGCCGCCTGGCCTACCTGGCTGGCCGCATGCCGCGCAAGCTTTACGCCAGCGCGTCGTCGCCGATGTCCGGCCTGATCAACTAACGTTTCCACTTCGACGCGCGGGCCGGATTGCCAGGGGCAACCGGCCCGCGCGTGCATTTACCCGCAAGGTCCGAGTCATGAGTGACATTCCCGAGAATCAGCCCGAAAACCAGCCCGTCGCCGACAACCGGCCGATGCGCGCCATCAAGAGCTTCGTGATGCGCGCCGGTCGCATGACCGAGGGTCAGCAACGCGGCCTCGATCAGGGCTGGCCGAAGTTCGGCCTGGAGCTGGCCGATGGTCTGCGGGACTTCGACCAGGAGTTCGGGCGCCAGGCGCCGCGTACCTTCGAGATCGGTTTCGGCATGGGCCACGCCACCCTGGAGATGGCCGCTGCCGCGCCGGACCAGGACTTCATCGGCGTGGAAGTGCACCGTCCCGGTGTCGGCGCACTGCTCAACGGCATGCTGACCCAGGACCTGACCAATATCCGCGTCTACAGCTGCGACGCCCTCGAGGTGCTGCGTGACTGCGTGGCCGATGCCAGCCTCGATCGCCTGCTGCTGTTCTTCCCGGACCCGTGGCACAAGTCGCGCCACCACAAGCGCCGCATCGTGCAGCCGGCCTGGGCCGAGTTGGTACGGCAGAAGCTGAAGGTCGGCGGTGTGCTGCACATGGCCACCGACTGGGAGCAATATGCCGAGCACATGCTGGAAGTGATGAATGCCGCTCCCGGCTACCGCAACCTGTCGGCGGACAATACCTATGTGCCGCGCCCGGAAGAGCGCCCGATCACCAAGTTCGAACGTCGCGGGGAGCGACTCGGGCATGGCGTCTGGGACCTGAAGTTCGAGCGCGTCGACTGAGAGACCGGAAGGGCCTGCGCAGCAGGCCTTTTTCAAGGCTGTACCCCTATCAGACCGGGATAACCCGGCAGGCCGCCAAGGCCACCCTCACCTCCTGAATAAAAAGCGGCATCCGCCGCGGACGAAAATAAGAGTGATGGACAGGAGTCCGTCGCAAAGGAGTCTGCTGTGTTGAAGAAACTTGCTGTACTGCTGATGGCGGGGGCGTGGGTCCTGCCGGCGCAGGCGAAAGTCGATGCCACCGAGGCCGCTCGACTGGGCCGCGACCTGACGCCGATGGGGGCGGAAATGGCCGGCAACGCCAGTGGCACCATCCCCGCGTGGACCGGCGGCATCACCAGCGCCCCGGCGGGCTACCAGCCCGGTACCCATCACCTCGATCCGTATGCTGCCGATGCGGTGCAGTACAAGATCGACAGCAAGAACCTGGCGCAGTACCAGGCGCTGCTTACGCCGGGCACCCAGGCGCTGCTGCAGGAGAACCCGGACTACTACCTGCGCGTCTTCCCCAGCCGTCGCAGTGCCTCGCTGCCCCAGCGCCTCTATGACGCCACTCGCTTCAACGCCGAGAACGCCGAGCTGATCGCCGACGGCAATGGCGTGCAGGGCGCCGCCGCCGGTGTGCCGTTCCCGATGCCGAAGACCGGCCTGGAAGCCATCTGGAACCACATCATGCGTTACCGTGGCGAGCAGATTCACATGGTGACCAACCAGGCCGCCGTGCTCGCCAATGGCAGCTACAACCTGCTCAAGCTCGACCGCTACGTGTACTTCAACTACGGCCGCGAGGGCATGACCCCGCAGGACCTGAACAACACGCTGTTCTACTACAAGTACAACATCGTCGCCCCGGCCAAGCTCGCCGGCTCCGCGCTGGTGGTGCAGGAGACCCTCGACCAGGTGCTGTCGATCCGCAAGGCCTGGCGTTTCAACAGCGGCGAGCGCCGCGTGCGCCGCCTGCCGAGCCTGGCTTACGACACCCTGCAGCCGGACACCAACGGCCTGGCTACCGCCGACACCGTGGACGTCTACAACGGCGCACCGGACCACTATGAGTGGCAGTTGCTGGGCAAGCGCGAGATGCTGGTGCCGTACAACAGCTACGCCGTGCACCAGAAGGGCATTCCCTACGCCGACATCCTGCGCACCAAGACCCTCAACCCCGAGCTGCTGCGCTACGAGCCGCACCGCGTCTGGGTGGTCGAGGCAACCTTGCGCAAGGGCATGGGCCATCCGTTCGCCAAGCGTCGTTTCTACCTGGATGAAGACAGCTGGCAGATCCTCGCCTCGGACATCTACAACGCCGACGGCAAGCTGATCCGCGCCCAGGAAGTGCACCCGATCAACTACTACGACGTGCCCATGGTGCTCAGCACCCTGGAGGCGCTGTACGACTTCGAAGGGGCGCGCTACTTCGTCGACGGCCTGGACAACAACGAGGCGATGTACGACTTCAAGGCCCCGCTCGGGCCGCGCGACTTCACCCCGCAGGCCTTGCGCCGCGAGGGCAACTGAGTCCAGCAGAGGCCGCCGCGAGGCGGCCTTTGTCTGTCAGTGGGAAGATTCTGCAGGAGTGAGGGGGACGCCATTGTTATTGCTCGCGAACGTGCTACCCGGCAGCTCCTGCGTTGGGCGGTTCGCGAGCAAGCTCGCTCCTACAAAAAAGCGCGCATCTGGCGCCCCGTCGCACAGCGAGTGTTATTCGATCAGCTCCGCCCCCATCACCGTGGTCTCCGGCATGCGCATCGGCGCCGGGCTGATCTGCAGGTACTTGATGCTGTTGCGCGGAATGATCAGCAGATCGCCGTCCACCTCGATGCTGATGACCGGCGATTCCATCTGTTTGCGGATGCCGCGAGCCACTTCAGCGGGGTCGTCGCTCTGTTGCGGGAAGCGCAGCGCCAGGCGCTGGCCATCGGCGAAATGCAGGTAGAGATGCTTGATCGGCTTCATGTGCCCTCCGGTGGGTTGCTGGCCAACCGCCGGAGGGCCGCAGGTCAGCTGCGGTCGGCGATCATGCCAATCACGAAGAACACTAGCAGCAGGACAGGCGCCAGGGTGTAGTTGTTGAAATAACCCAGGCCCTTGGCCAGCCATGGGGTGACGAAGACCATCGCCAGGCCGTAGCCCACGGCGCAGATCAGCACGAACAGCAGAGTGCGGAAGACGAAGTTGAGGCTGCCGATGCGCTGCTGTACCCAGGCGTTGATCGCCGGGCCGAACAGCACCAGCACGGTGGCCATGATCGCCAGGGCGATATCGGACAGGTGGCCGCGGCACCAGCGGGAGACGTTGGCAATCAGGTCGAGCGCGAAGTCCATTGGGGCTCCTTGGGATTCAGAGTCGCCGGGGAGTGTACACGGCGGGCGACAGCAACGTCGCCCGCTCGTACTCGCGTCAAAGGCTCAGGGCAGGAAGCGCTGCAGCAGGTCGTTGAGGAACAGTTGGCCGCGCTCGGTGGGGGCGAGGCGCTGTGGGTCATCCAGCAGTAGGCCGTCCTGGCGCGCCTGGCGGCAGGCTTCCTCGATGAGCGCCAGCGACAGGCCGGTACGCTCGGCGAAGGTCGCAGCGGGAACGCCCTCGGTGAGGCGCAGGGCGTTCATTATGAACTCGAACGGCAGGTCGCCCGCCTCCAGGTCGCGCTCGCCGGCCTGGAAGGGTTTCTCCGGGTTCAGGTAGTCCTTCGGCAGGCGGGTCTTCCAGGTGCGCAGGATGCGGCCTTGCGGTGTGCTCAGCTTGGCGTGGGCGCCCGCGCCGATGCCGAGGAAGTCGCCGAAGGTCCAGTAGTTCAGGTTGTGCCGCGCACGCTTGCCGTCACGGGCATAGGCCGAGGTTTCGTACTGGACGTAGCCCGCCTGGGCGAGCAGCGCCTGGCCGGCTTCCTGGATTTCCCACAGCTGGTCGTCCTCGGGCAGTTCTGGCGGTTGGCTCCAGAACACCGTGTTCGGTTCCATGGTCAGCTGGTACCAGGACAGGTGCGTCGGCGCCAGCGCGATGGCCTGCTGCAAGTCGGCCAGGGCGTCGGCGACGCTCTGCTCCGGCAGGCCGTGCATCAGGTCCAGGTTGAAGTTGTCGAAGCCGGCGCGGCGAGCCATGTCGGCAGCACGGATAGCCTCCTCGCCATCATGGATGCGGCCCAGCGCCTTGAGCTTTTCGGCCTGGAAGCTCTGGATGCCAATCGACAGCCGGTTGATGCCCAGCGCCCGATAGTCGGCGAACTTGGCCTGCTCGAAGGTGCCCGGATTGGCTTCCAGGGTGATCTCGATGTCGCTCTCGAACCCGACTTGCCGCTCCAGGCCTTCGAGGATGCGGCCCAGCGCTTTAGCGGAGAACAGGCTGGGCGTGCCGCCGCCGAAGAAGATCGAGGTCAGCTTGCGGCCGTATACGTAACCGCAGTCAGCAGCCAGGTCGTCCAGCAGCGCCTCGACGTAGGCGTCCTCGGGCAGCTCCGGGCCGGCGGCGTGGGAGTTGAAGTCGCAATAGGGGCATTTGCGCACGCACCAGGGGATGTGCACGTACGCGGACAGCGGTGGCAGGCGGAAGCCGGAAACCACCGGCCCTGCGTCGAGCCCGTGGCTTCCTGCCTGGCTCATAGACCCAGCCGCTGCTTCAGCAGGGCCATCGCACGGGCGCGGTGGCTGATCTGGTTCTTGCGCTCGGGTGGCAGTTCGGCACTGGAGCATTCTGCTTCCGGTACCCAGAACAGCGGGTCGTAGCCGAAGCCGTGCTCACCGCGGGCTTCGCGCAGGATGCTGCCGTGCCAGAGGCCTTCGCAGAGGATCGGCAGCGGGTCGTCGGCGTGGCGGACCAGGGCCAGCACGCTGACGAACTGGGCGCCGCGCGCCTCGTCCGGTACGTCCTTCAAGGCGCCCAGCAGCTTGGCGTTGTTCGCCGCGTCACCCTGGCCGTCGGCGTAGCGCGCGGAATAGATGCCCGGCGCCCCGCCAAGGAAATCCACCGCCAGGCCGGAGTCGTCGGCCAGCGCCGGCAGCCCGGAGAGGCGCGCGGCATTGCGGGCCTTGAGGATGGCGTTCTCGACGAAGGACAGGCCGGTCTCTTCGGGCTCCACGTCGCTGAACTCACCGATGGAGCGCACCTTCACGTGGGCTCCGAGCATGGCCTGGAGTTCCTTGAGCTTGCCGGCGTTGTGACTGGCCAGCACCAGTTGTTCGAGCTTGATCATTCGTCTGGGAAGATTTCCTGCATGAAGTCGAAGCTCTGCGGCGCTTCGCTTCCGGACTGGACCTGGATGGAGAAGGTCAGGGTTTCGCGGCCTTCGATGGGGAATTGCGCCAGGTTGTAGACGGCGCCTTCCTCGACCACGCGCTTGAAGGTCAGGGGGATGGTCTGCCCCATCAGGTTCTTCGCGCTGCCGGCCACGGTGGCGTTGGCCGGCTTGCCGCTGGCGTCCAGCGGCACGATGTTGATCACGCCCTGGGCCTTGCTGCGCACCACGCCCACCGCTTGCGCGACATTGGGCTGGAGGAAGCTGGAGTTGAACACGCTGTAGTGCACCTGCAGGTCGCCCAGGCGCTTCACCTGTTCGGCGAAGGCGGGGACGGCGAGGACCAGGCAGGCGAGGAAGGTAAGCAGGCGGCGCATGATGTTTCTCCCGGGCTCTATCAGATAGCCGCGATCAGACGGCGATGCGGTGGTCTTGCACGCCAGCGCCGCTGATCCGGTAGATGCCGATCTCACCCAACAGATTAGGCCAGATTCGCGAGGCCCAACCATGCTGGTGCTCGTGGTCTACCGCCAGGCGGTCAAGCACCCGCGCGTGCTGCTCGCGGCAGAGTGCCTCGAAGTCGCGGAAGGTGCAGAAGTGGATGTTCGGCGTGTTGTACCAAGTGTACGGAAGGAACTCCGACACCGGCATGCGGCCATTGCGCGCGAGGTACCAGCGGCAGCGCCAGTGGCCGAAGTTGGGGAAGGTGATGATGCAGGTCTTGCCCACGCGCAGCATCTCCGCCAGCACCTTGTCCGGGTAGCGCAGGGCCTGCAGCGACTGGGTCATCACGACCACGTCGAAGCTGTTGCTGGCGAAGTTTCCCAGGCCCTTGTCGAGGTCCTGTTCGATGACGTTCACGCCACGTTCGATGCACTTGGCGATCTTGTCGGGGTCGATCTCCAGGCCATAGCCGCCGACCTGCTTGTGGTCGCGCAGCCAGGCGAGCAGCTCGCCGTCGCCGCAGCCCAGGTCGAGCACGCGGCTGCCGGCGGGGATCCAGTCTTGGATGATTTCCAGGTCGGCGCGCATGGGTGTCCTTTTATACGCTGATGCGGTGCATGTAACCGCTGAAGGCTTGCAGGTAGCGTGGAATCGGCATCAGGAAGGCGTCGTGGCCCTGCGGTGCGTCGATTTCCAGGTAGCTGACGTTCTTCTTCGCCGCCAGCAGCGCGTCGACGATCTCCCGCGAACGTGCCGGGGAGAAACGCCAGTCGGTGGTGAACGACATCAGGCAGAAGTCCGCCTTCACCCCGGAAAGGGTGCGCGCCAGGTCGTCGCCGTGGGCGGCAGCCGGGTCGAAGTAGTCCAGCGCCTTGGTCATCAGCAGGTAGGTATTGGCGTCGAAGCGGGTGGAGAACTCCTCGCCCTGGTAGCGCAGGTAGCTTTCTACCTGGAACTCGACGCTGTGCAGGTCGTAGTTGAGCTTCTCCGACTTCATGTCGCGGCCGAACTTGGCGCCCATGGCGTCATCGGAGAGGTAGGTGATGTGCCCGACCATCCGTGCCAGGCGCAGGCCGCGGCGGGGGATCACGTCGTGTTCCTGGAAGTGCCCGCCGCAGAACTCCGGGTCGGAGAGGATCGCCTGGCGCGCGACTTCGTTGAAGGCGATGTTCTGCGCCGACAGCTTGGGGGCGCTAGCGATGCACAGGCAATGGCGCACGCGCTCGGGGTAGCTGATGGTCCACTGCAGCGCCTGCATGCCGCCCAGGCTGCCGCCGACGATGGCGGCCCAGCTGTGGATGCCGAGGCGGTCGGCCAGGCGTGCCTGGCTGTTGACCCAGTCCTCCACGGTGACGACCGGGAAATCCGCGCCGTAGGTCTTGCCGGTGGCGGGGTTGAGGCTGGTGGGGCCGGTAGAACCGTTGCAGCCGCCCAGATTGTTCAGCGCGACGACGAAGAACTTGCGGGTGTCGATGGGCTTGCCCGGACCGATGCAGCTGTCCCACCAGCCTGGCTTGCGTTCGTCTTCGCTGTGGTAGCCGGCGGCGTGGTGGTGGCCGGAGAGCGCGTGGCAGATCAGCACGGCATTGCTCGCCGTGGCATTCAGCTCGCCGTAGGTCTCGATCACCAACTGGTATTCGGGCAGCGTCTTGCCGCAGGCCAGGGGCAGCGGTTCGTCGAACTGCAGCGTCTGGGGGGTGACCAGACCGACGGAATCTTCGGGGAAGACTGTTGGCATCGACCCAGCTCATGAATAAAAAAGGACGGCCAGTCTAAAGAGCGCCGCCCCCTGCGGCAAGCACGTCGGGAGCGGTGATGGTGCTGGCGTGGCGCGGGTTTCAGGCGCGCTGGGAGGTGGGCAGGGTGACGACCTTGGCCTGACGTTGCAACGGTGCCGGGCGGCGCAGCTGGCGGAGGATGTCGGTGGCCTCGGCGAGCTGCTGTTCCAGCTCCTCGGTATAGCGCCCCAGCAGCAGAGAGCGTTGCCGCGCCTGCTGGGTTTCCTGGGCCAGGGCCTTGAGCCGCAGCATGTGGGTTTCCAGCATCTGCTTGTGTTCCAGGCTGTACTGCATCAATGGCATCAGGGCGTCGGCGGCCCATTGCTCGGCCTCTTCGCGCAGGCGCTGGTGCAGGCCGATGACTTCCTGGGCGACGGTGGCGAAGAAGCGCCGGGTCAGCAGGCGTTGCTCGGTGAGCAGGGTCTTCAGGTGCAGACGGAAGCGGTCGGCTTTCTCCTGCAGCTTGGCGAGGTCGCGCAGGTAGCGTTGGACACGGAACTGCGGGGCGTCCAGGGCGTTGAGCGGGTTTTCCTCGTTATGCCGCAAGTAGATGGCCGCGACCATGCGGTTAGCGGTTTCCGCTTCATGGCCGAGGGCAACCAGGTCGCCTTCCACGGTGCGGAAGAATTGCAGGATGGCCTGGTGGATGCCGACCGTGGTCCAGCTGCCGCGCAGCTTGTCGTGGACCTTCTTCAGGTGCTGTTCCAGGCGTTCGGCGCGCACCGCCTCGCGTAGCTGCTCGCCCTGGTGGCGCAGCAGGCGCTGGTTGGTCTTCAGGCTGAGCAGGCGCTTGTGGTGCAGGTTGTGGTCGTCCTTGGTCCGCGCGGTCAGCTCGAACAGCAACTGGCCGCTGTCCTGCTGCTGATCGTTGAGCAGCGCCTGCTGCTCCTTCACCTTGTCCAGGCGCACACGCAGGCTGTGCTGGCTGTTGTTGACCAGCGCCAGCACCTGGCCGACCACGGCGTTCTCCAGCAGGCGTTCCTTTTGCGCGACGATGCGCTCGCAGAGCAGTTCTTCCAGGGATTCCATCTGGCTGCGCACGAGCAGCTCGCGGTCGCCGCGGACTTTGGCCAGCAGTGCCTGCTTGGCGGAAAGCGGCAGTACGTCCTCGCGGGCGATGCCCAGCTGGCGAGCGGTGGTGTCCTGGATGTGGCGGATGGCGTTCTGCACGAAGGCATCGCCGGCCAGGTCGTCCCAGAGCACGTCGATCTTGTTCAGCACGGCGTAGAGCGTGGTGTGGCCGTCGTCGCCGAGCTGGCGCACATGGTCCTGCCAGATGGCCATGTCGGAGGCGGTGACGCCGGTGTCGGCGGCCAGCAGGAAGAGGATCGACTGCGCACTGGGGAGCATCGACAGGGTCAGCTCGGGCTCGCTGCCCAGGGCGTTCAGACCGGGCGTGTCGAGGATGCGCAGGCCCTGGCGCAGCAGCGGGTGGTCGAAGTTGACCAGCGCGTGGCGCCACGCCGGCACCAGCACGATGCCGGGCTTGTCGGTGGCTTCGAGCATGTCCGGGTGGAAGCCCAGCTGGATCGCCTGTTCCACCGGCAGCGGCTTGGTCTTGGCGACCTGGGCGAAGGCCTCGGCCATGTTCGCCGGGTCCGAAGTATCCAGGGGAATGTTCACCCAGTGCCGCGGGATGCGCTTGAACTGCGCCACGCTGGCGTCGGCGACGCGGGTCTCGATGGGCAGCAGGCGGACGTAGGGGCGTTCCGAGCGTGGGTCGAAGAACAGCTCGGTGGGGCACATGGTGGTGCGCCCGGCCTGGGACGGCAGCATGCGGCGGCCGAACCCCGCGAAGAACAGGCTGTTGATCAGCTCGGTCTTGCCGCGCGAGTACTCGCCGACGAAGGCCAGGGTGATGTGGTCGATGCGCAGCAGGCGCAGGGTGCGTTCGAGGCGGTTCTCGATTTCCGGAGTATTCAGCCGGGCGCGCTCAAGCCAACTGCGATAGCGGGTGATCTCGCGGACCAGCTCGCGCTTCCAGGTGACGTAGGCGTCGATCTGCTGACTGAGACGTTCCATGCTCATCCGGGCGGTCCTTGGGCTGGCGCGTCCTGCGCGGGAATTGGATGGCGTGGATTATGCGATGGCGTGTAGGAATAGCAATTGGCCTACAGCACATTCCTACATGTAAGGTCGGCCAAGGCTACCGAGCGGCTATCCCAAGTTCTGCAGGAAACTTCGTGGGGCTGGGAATCCGTATGCGCTTCTGGCGATTCAGCTCGCCGCTTTCCAGCGTCACGCGGCTTTTCGGTACGCCAAAAGCCTTGCCGAGGAACGCCAACAGGTGCGCATTGGCCTTGCCCTCCACCGGCGGCGCGGTGAGGCGGATCTTCAGGCGCTCACCGTGCAGCCCGGCGAACTCGTCGCGGCTCGCCTTGGGCTGCAGGTGGCAGTCGAGGATCAGGTCCTCGCCGTCCCAGAAATAAAAGCTCATCTGTCTTGAGGACTCTCGGAGCTCGCCGCGCGGGCGAGCTCCCGGGTCAGTTACATGAAGGGGCTGAGGATCTGCGGCATCCCGGTCATCGCGGCCAGGTTGCCGATCACCAGCATGTCGATCAGCTTCAGCGCGATGAAGGCGAAGATTGGCGAGATATCCAGCCCGCCCAGGTTCGGCAGCAGCTTGCGGAACGGCGCCAGGAACGGCTCGCAGATCTGGTTCACCAGTTGGGCGCCGGGGTTGTGGCTGCCCGGAGCGACCCAGGAAAGGATCACGCTGATGATCAGGGCGAAGAAGAACACCTTCAGGAACAGCGAGGTGACCGCGATGATCGACCACACCAGCAGTTGCAGGATGTAGCCGCCCACGCCATAGCCCATCAGCGACAGGGTGATGACCATCAGCACCAGCTGGACCAGGATCGCCAGCACCAGCGAGGCGAAGTCGATGCCGCCGAAACCGGGGATGACCTTGCGCAGCGGGTTCAGCAGCGGCTTGGTGGCGCGCACGATGAACTGGCTGAGCGGGTTGTAGAAGTCGGCGCGGACCAGCTGCAGGATGAAGCGCAGCAGGACGATCAGCAGGTAGAGGCTGCCCAGGGTCTGGATGACATAGATGGCAGCGTTGGAAAGACCGGTCATTGAGGGCTCCTCGTCATTGACCCAGTTGTTCGGCCAGCTCGGCGGAGCGGTGGTCGGCGGCGCTGACCGCCTTCTCCACCAGCGCCTCGAATCCGTTGGCCTGGAAAGTGGTGATGGCCGCTTCGGTGGTGCCCTTGGGCGAGGTCACGCGGCGGCGCAGTTCGGCCGGCTCGACATCGCTGCTGGTGGCCATCTGCGCGGCGCCCAGGGCGGTCTGGCGGGCCAGCTGACCGGCGACTTCGCGCGGCAGGCCGAGCTTCTCGCCGGCGGCGGTCATGGCTTCCATCAGCAGGAAGAAGTAGGCCGGGCCGCTACCGGAAACGGCGGTGACTGCATCGATCTGGCGTTCTTCGTCCAGCCACAGGGCAATGCCCACGGCGCTCAACAGCTGCTGCGCCTGCTCGCGCTGGACGGAGCTGACGCTGGCGTTGGGGTACAGGCCGCTGGCGCCCAGGCCGACCAGCGCCGGGGTGTTGGGCATGCAGCGGACGATGGCGCGCGGCTGGCCGTTCGCGGTGCCCAGCCAGCGCTCGAGGCTGGCGCAGGGGATACCGGCGGCGATGGAGACGATCAGTGCGTTCTCGGACAGCGACGGTGCCAACGCGAGGCAGACGTCCTTCATGACCTGCGGCTTGACCGCCAGGACCACCACGTCGGCGCCGGCCACGGCGCTGGCGTTGTCGCCAACTACTTCAATGCCATGTTCGGCGGCGATTTTCGCGCGTTGCTCGGCGCCTGGGTCGCTGGCGCGGATGTCGCTCGCGGCGACGCCCTTGGCGCGCAGGCCGCCGATGAGACTGGCGGCCATGTTGCCGGCGCCGATGAAGGCAATGCGGGTGCTGCTCATGGAGTCTCTTCCTTTATTCAGTGCGATGCGCCGTAGTCGCGGGCGCCGAACAGCGCGGTACCGATCCGCACCCAGGTGGCGCCTTCGCCGATAGCGGCTTCGAGGTCGTGGCTCATGCCCATGGACAGGGTGTCCAGGCCGAGGTTCAGGGCTTGCATCAGCTCGCGCAGGCGGGCGAATGCTGCGTGCTGCGCGGCAACGTCTTCGGTTGGCTCAGGTATGGCCATCAAACCACGCAGTTTCAAGTGGGGCAGTTGCGAAATCGCCTGGGCGAGGGCGGGCAGCTCCTCGGGCGAGCAGCCGGATTTGCTGTCCTCGCCACTGACGTTCACCTGCAGCAGCACGTTGAGCGGCGGCAGGTTCGCCGGGCGCTGTTCGGAGAGGCGCTGGGCGACCTTCAGGCGGTCCACCGAGTGCACCCAGTGGAAGTGCTCGGCGATGGGGCGGGTCTTGTTGGACTGGATGGGGCCGATGAAATGCCAGGTTAAAGGCAGGTCGGCCAATTCGATCTGCTTGGCCAGTGCTTCCTGCAGGTAGTTCTCGCCGAAGTCGACCAAGCCACAGGCGTACGCCTCGCGGATGTCGGAGGCGGGTTTGGTCTTGCTGACGGCAAGCAACTGCACCGATTCCGGCGTGCGATTTTTCGCTTGTTCCGCCTCACGGATTCGTACGCGAACCTTTGCAATATTCTCTGCTATCGTGGACATTACCGTCGCTTTTCCGCCCGGCTGCTGCGAGTTCTGCGGCATTCTACCTGCTTGTTCTTGATTGGGGAGTCCCATGGATATTACCGAGTTGCTCGCCTTCAGCGCCAAGCAGGGCGCTTCGGACCTGCACCTCTCGGCAGGGTTGCCGCCGATGATCCGCGTTGACGGCGATGTTCGCCGCATCAACCTGCCGCCGCTCGAGCACAAGCAGGTCCACGCGCTGATCTACGACATCATGAATGACAAACAGCGCAAGGATTTCGAAGAGTTTCTGGAAACCGACTTCTCCTTCGAAGTGCCGGGTGTGGCGCGCTTCCGGGTCAACGCCTTCAACCAGAACCGCGGCGCTGGCGCCGTGTTCCGGACCATTCCCTCCAAGGTACTCACGATGGAGGACCTGGGGATGGGAGAAGTGTTCAAGCGTGTTTCCGACGTGCCGCGCGGCCTGGTGCTGGTCACCGGCCCGACCGGTTCGGGCAAGTCCACCTCGCTGGCGGCGATGCTCGACTACCTGAACAACACCAAGTACAGCCACATCCTTACCGTCGAAGACCCGATCGAATTCGTCCACGAATCGAAGAAGTGCCTGGTCAACCAGCGCGAGGTGCACCGCGATACCCTTGGCTTCAACGAGGCACTGCGCTCGGCCCTGCGTGAGGACCCGGACATCATCCTGGTGGGCGAGATGCGAGACCTGGAGACCATCCGCCTGGCGCTGACCGCCGCGGAAACCGGTCACCTGGTGTTCGGCACCCTGCACACCACCTCGGCGGCCAAGACCATCGACCGTATCGTCGACGTGTTCCCCGCCGAGGAGAAATCCATGGTTCGCTCCATGCTCTCCGAATCCCTGCAGGCGGTGGTCTCCCAGACCCTGCTGAAGAAGATCGGGGGTGGCCGTGTTGCGGCCCACGAGATCATGATCGGCACCCCGGCGATCCGTAACCTGATCCGTGAGGACAAGGTCGCGCAGATGTATTCGGCGATCCAGACCGGCGGCGCGATCGGCATGCAGACCCTGGACATGTGCCTCAAGGGCCTGGTCGCCAAAGGCCTGGTCTCCCGCGATGCGGCGAAAGAAAAAGCCAAGATCCCGGAAAACTTCTAACCCCACCGGGCCCTGCGGCCCGGCGCACGGAGCGCGCCACACGCACCCGCTTCGTGATCCGACAGCCCTGTCGTAGTCAGCGTGAACTCGGCGAGAAAGATCATGGAATTCGAGAAGCTGTTGCGCCTGATGGTGGAAAAGGGGGCCTCTGACCTGTTCATCACGGCCGGCGTGCCGCCGTCGATGAAGGTCAACGGCAAGGTGCTGCCGGTGACCAAGACCGCGCTGTCGCCGGAGCAGACCCGCGAGACCGTGCTGTCGGTGATGAACGAGCAACAGCGCCGCGATTTCGCCGAGAACCACGAATGCAACTTCGCCATCAGCGCCCGTGGCGTCGGTCGTTTCCGCGTCAGCGCCTTCTATCAGCGCAACCTGGTGGGCATGGTGCTGCGCCGCATCGAGACCACCATCCCGACCATCGACGACCTGAAGCTGCCGGAAATCCTCAAGAAGCTGGCGATGACCAAGCGCGGCCTGGTGATCTTCGTCGGCGCCACCGGTACCGGTAAGTCCACCTCACTGGCGGCGATGATCGGCTACCGCAACAAGAACTCCACCGGCCACATCATCTCCATCGAAGACCCTATCGAATACATCCACCAACACCAGGGCTGCATCGTCACCCAGCGTGAGGTGGGTCTGGATACCGATACCTTCGAGGTGGCGCTGAAGAACACCCTGCGCCAGGCGCCGGACGTGATCATGATCGGCGAGGTGCGCTCGCGCGAGACCATGGACCACGCCGTGGCCTTCGCCGAAACCGGCCACCTGTGCCTGGCGACCCTGCACGCCAACAACGCCAACCAGGCGCTGGAACGGATCATCCACTTCTTCCCGGCCGACCGGCATGGCCAGGTGTGGATGGACCTCTCGCTCAACCTCAAGGCCATCGTCGCCCAGCAACTGGTGCCGACCCCGGACGGCAAGGGCCGCCGCGCGGTGATCGAGGTGCTGCTGAACACCCCGCTGGCCGCCGACCTGATCCGCAAGGGCGAAGTCCACGAGCTCAAGCCGCTGATGAAGCGCTCCACCGAGCAGGGTATGCAGACCTTCGACCAGGCGCTGTACCAGCTCTACGTCCAGGGCGAGATCACCTACGAAGATGCGCTGGCCTACGCCGACTCGGCGAACGACCTGCGCCTGATGATCAAGCTGGGCTCGGAGACCGACGCCGACCACTTGAGCACCATGACCCAGGGCCTGACTCTGGAGATGAGCGACGACGATCCCAACCGCCGCTTCCGCTGATCCCGCTTTGCCCGAGAAGCCCGCCCCGCGCGGGCTTTTCGTTTATGCTGGAAACCACGTAACGCAACGGGAGAAAGGCATGTCCGCCAACCCTGACACCCACAGCAAGGTCATCGGTTACCTGCTGTGGATCTTCGGCTTCACTGGCTCGCACCGCTTCTATTACGGTCGGCCGATCACCGGCACCATCTGGTTCTTCACCCTCGGCCTGTTCTTCATCGGCTGGATCATCGACCTGTTCCTCATCCCTTCCATGGATGACGCAGCGGACCAGCGTTATCGCGCCGGCGGCGTGGATTACAACGTCGCCTGGATCCTGCTGACCTTCCTCGGCGTGTTCGGCGTGCACCGTATGTACATGGGCAAGTGGATCACCGGGATCATCTACCTGTTCACCGGCGGCCTGTTCCTGGTGGGCGTGCTCTATGACTTCTGGACCCTGAACAGCCAGATATCCGAGCGCAACGGGCCGCAGCGGATCTGACGCGTTGTCACGCCCTGTCGGGCTGTTGTCATTCCTTGATGGTCCGAGCTTTGGATTTCCCTCTCCCTGACCCTCTCCCTGAAGGGAGAGGGGACATCCGTGCCTGGCGCGCTCTTCTGCGTTACCGGCGAGCATGGAGCTAGCCGAGCACACCGAACGGCTCCCTCTCCCTGCGGAGCGGGGCGCGCAGCCAGGGCGGGGGAGTGGGCGGCATCTCGCGCCGGTCTTTCCCTGTAGGAGCGAGCTTGCTCGCGAACCGCATGGCGCCAGGTCTGTTCGCGAGCAAGCTCGCTCCTACATAAAACCGCTTCGCCACGTCGTATCACTGTAGGGGCGAGTCCGCGGGTAGTCGCCACTCCTTCACCGCCGTCTTTCGTCGCACCGCCTGGCGCGAGCTGTGCCTGCCGCCTAAGGTCAGGAGGACAGTAGCAGGCGCCGCCGGGCGATCCCCAGGGCGCCGCAGAAGGAGTGGCTGCCATGAGCAACGAATCCCGCCCTGCCGTACTCGACCTGATCGGCAATACCCCCATGGTCCGCGTGACGCGCTTCGATACCGGACCCTGCACCCTGTTCCTCAAACTCGAATCGCAGAACCCCGGCGGCTCCATCAAGGACCGCATCGGCGTCGCCATGATCGAGGCCGCCGAGCGCGACGGCCGGCTCAAGCCCGGCGGCGTGATCGTTGAAGCCACCGCCGGCAACACCGGCCTGGGACTGGCGCTGGTGGGTCGCGCCAAGGGCTACCGGGTGGTGCTGGTGGTGCCGGACAAGATGTCCACCGAGAAGGTCCTGCACCTGCGCGCCATGGGCGCCGAGGTGCACATCACCCGCTCCGACGTCGGCAAGGGCCACCCCGAGTACTATCAGGACGTCGCTGCACGGCTGGCCAGGGACCTGCCCGATGCCTTCTTCGCCGACCAGTTCAACAACCCCGCCAACCCGCTGGCCCACGAGACCGGCACCGGGCCGGAAATCTGGGCACAGACTGGTCACGACCTCGACGCCGTGGTGGTCGGCGTCGGCTCTGCCGGCACCCTGACTGGCCTGACACGCTTCTTCCAGAAGGTCCAGCCCGCGCTGGAAATGGTCCTGGCCGACCCGGTGGGCTCGATCATGGCCGAGTACTCGCGCTCCGGCGCCATCGGCACGCCTGGTTCCTGGGCGGTGGAGGGCATTGGTGAAGACTTCGTGCCTTCGATTGCCGACCTCTCCAGCGTGCGCCACGCCTACTCGATCAGCGACGAGGAGAGCTTCGCCACCGCCCGCGAACTGCTGCGCAACGAAGGCATCGCCGCCGGTTCGTCCACTGGCACGCTGCTGGCCGCCGCACTGCGCTTCTGCCGCGAGCAGAAAGTGCCCAAGCGCGTCGTCAGCCTGGTCTGCGACACCGGCACGCGCTACCTGTCGAAGATCTACAACGACCAGTGGATGACCGACCAAGGCCTGCTGCAACGCAAGCACTACGGCGACCTGCGCGACATCATCGCGCGGCGTTTCGAGGAGGGGCGGGTGGTCAGCGTTGGTCCCGGCGACACCCTGCTCACCGCCTTCCAGCGCATGCGCCTGGCGGACATCTCCCAGCTCCCCGTGCTCGACGGCCAGCGCCTGGTGGGCGTGATCGACGAGTCCGACATCCTCATGGGTGTGCATGACGACCCGGCGCACTACCGCTGCGAAGTCTCCAGCGCCATGAGCGACGCCCCGGAAACCCTCGCCCCCGGCGCCAGCCTCGCCGAGCTGGAAGCGGTGCTCGGGCGCGGCCTGGTGGCCATCATCGCCGACGCCGCGGGCTTCCACGGCCTGATCACAAGATTCGACCTGCTCAACCATTTGCGGAGGACCCTCGCATGAGCCAGCACGACGACCGCCTCGGATTCGCCACCCGCGTGATTCACGCCGGGCAGGAGCCGGACCCTTCCACCGGGGCGATCATGCCGCCGATCTACGCCAACTCCACCTACCGTCAGGACAGCCCCGGCGTGCACAAGGGCCTCGACTATGGCCGCTCGCACAACCCCACGCGCTGGGCGCTGGAACGCTGCGTGGCGGACCTGGAAGGCGGCAGCAAAGCGTTCGCCTTCGCCTCGGGGCTGGCGGCGATTTCGGCGGTGCTGGAGCTGCTCGACACCGGCTCGCACGTCGTCTCCGGCAACGACCTCTATGGCGGCACCTTCCGCCTGTTCGAGCGGGTGCGCCGACGCAGTGCCGGGCATGACTTTCACTTCGCCGACCTGACCCAGCCCGGTGCGCTGGAAGCGGCGCTGACCGACAAGACCCGCATGGTCTGGGTGGAAACCCCGAGCAACCCGCTGCTGCGCCTGACCGACCTGGCTGCCATCGCCCGCACCTGCCGCGAGCGCGGCATCCTCTGCGTGGCCGACAACACCTTCGCCAGCCCCTACGTGCAGCGCCCGCTCGACCTGGGCTTCGACATCGTCGTGCACTCCACCACCAAGTACCTCAACGGCCACTCCGACGTCATCGGCGGCATCGCCATCGTCGGCGACAACCCCGATCTCGCCGAACGCCTGGGCTTCCTGCAGAACTCGGTGGGCGCCATCGCCGGCCCGTTCGACGCCTTCCTCACCCTGCGCGGGGTGAAGACCCTGGCACTGCGCATGGAACGGCACTGCGCCAACGCGCTGGAGTTGGCCAAGTGGCTGGAGCAGCAACCACAGGTGAAGCGTGTGTATTACCCCGGCCTGCCGTCACACCCGCAGCACGAGCTGGCGCGCACGCAGATGAAAGGCTTCGGCGGGATGATTTCGCTGGACCTGGACACTGACCTGGCTGGCTCGCGGCGTTTCCTGGAGAACGTCCAGCTGTTCGCCCTGGCAGAGAGCCTGGGCGGCGTGGAAAGCCTGATCGAGCACCCGGCGATCATGACCCACGCCAGCATCCCGCCGGAGAACCGCGCGGCGCTGGGGATCGGCGATTCGCTGATTCGCCTGTCGGTGGGGGTGGAAGACGTGGAAGACCTGCGCACCGACCTGGCCAAGGCGTTGGCGATGATCTGATCACCCTCTCCGGCCAGCTCGGGTAGGGCGTATAACGCGCCAGCGTTATACGCCGTGGCATTACCGGCGGATAACCCGTTCCGGGTTATGCGCCCTACGCAACTGACGCGCTTTTCGTAGGAGCGAGCTTGCTCGCGAACATCCCGAGCTTCGGCGTTATGCGGGTTCGCGAGCAAGCTCGCTCCTACAGGAAGCATGAAAAAGCCCGCCAATTGGCGGGCTTTTTCGTGGAGCAGCGCAGCGTTACACCGCGTGGACGATATGCCCGTCCACCAGGGTGCAGCGCACCACCCCCGGCAGGCAGTGACCGAGGAACGGGCAGTTCTCGCCGCGCGAGTGCCAGGTTTCACCTGCCAGGGTCTGGCCGTCGGCCTCGAACAGCACCACGTCGGCGGCCGCACCAATCGCCAGCTTGCCAGCCGGCAGGCGCAGGGCGGCGGCGGGGCCGCTGGACAGGCGCGCAAGCAGGGTCGGCAGGTCGAGCAGGCCGTCCTGCACCAGCGTCATGGCCAGCGGCAGCAGCAGTTCGACGCTGCTGATGCCGGGGTCGGTCGCGGCAAACGGGGCGTTCTTCGCGTCCGCCTCGTGGGGCTGGTGGTGGCTGGCGATGGCCTGGATCACGCCGCTCTTCACCGCTTCGCGCAGGGCGTCGCGGTCTTTGCGCGAGCGCAGCG
Organism: Pseudomonas sp.; assembly: GCF_002796985.1. GTDB lineage: Bacteria > Pseudomonadota > Gammaproteobacteria > Pseudomonadales > Pseudomonadaceae > Pseudomonas. The sequence continues at coordinate 380,904 of NZ_PEKX01000009.1, forward strand.
GCGGCTGCACGTGGTAGAGGCTGGAGAAGTCCGCCAGCGCCTCATCGGTGAGGATCAGCTGGTACAGCGCCACGTCGGCGGTGACTGGCAGGCCACGGGACTGGGCCTGGGCGATCATCTCGACACCACGGGCACTGGTCAGTTGGCTGAAGTGCGCGCGCACGCCGGACTGCTCCACCAGCAGCAGGTTACGGGCCAGGGCCACGGTCTCGGCGGTTTCCGGGATGCCGGCCAGGCCGCGGAAGCTGGCGGTCGGGCCTTCGTGGGCGATGCCGTCGGCCGCCAGTTCGGCATCCTGGGAAGTGAAGATCACCGTCAGGTCGAAGGTTGCCGCGTATTCCAGCGAGCGCAGCAGCACGCGATTGCTGGCCATCGGCGCCAGGCCGTTGGTGAAGGCCACGCAGCCGGCGTCGCGCAGGGCAACCAGTTCGGACAACTGTTCGCCGGCGAGCCCTTTGGTCAGCGCACCGATGGGGAAGACTTTGGCGTTGCCGGCTTCACGGGCGCGGTCGAGGATCAGCTCGGCAACCGCCGAGGTGTCCAGCACCGGTTTGGTCTGCGGCGGGAAGCACAGGCTGGTGACGCCACCGGCGGCGGCGGCGCGGGTTTCGCTTTCGATGTTGCCCTTGCGGCTGTAGCCGGGCTCGCGCAGGGCGACGCTCAGGTCCACCAGGCCAGGCGCGGCGATCAGGCCGGCGGCGTCGATTTCCTGGGCGGCGTGGAAGCCTTCCGGGGCGTCGCCGACGGCGATGATGCGGCCGGCCTCGATGTGCAGGTCGCAGACCTTGTCCAGGCCGCTGGCCGGGTCGATCAGGTGGGCGCCACGAATACTGACGGTCATTGCGCGTCCTCCTGTTCCAGCTGGCGTTGGGCGTTCTGCCCGCTCATGGCCATGGACAGCACGGCCATGCGGATGGCGATGCCGTAGGTGACCTGGTTGAGGATCACCGACTGCTCGCCGTCGGCCACGGCGGATTCGATCTCCACGCCGCGGTTGATCGGGCCGGGGTGCATGACGATGGCGTCGGGCTTGGCCAGCTTCAGGCGCTTCTGGGTCAGGCCGTAGAGCTTGAAGAACTCGCCTTCGCTGGGCAGCAGGCCGCCGGCCATGCGCTCGCGCTGCAGGCGCAGCATGATCACCACGTCGACGTCCTTCAGGCCTTCGTCAGCGTTGGTGTAGACCTTCACTCCGTACTGCTCTTCCAGGCCCACCGGCAGCAGGGTGCGCGGGGCGATGACGCGGATGTCCGGGCAGCCCAGGGTCTTCAGCGCCAGCATGTCGGAACGCGCCACGCGCGAGTGCAGGATGTCGCCGACGATGGCCACCGAGAGGTTCTCGAAGCTGCCCTTGTGCCGGCGGATGGTGAGCATGTCGAGCATGCCCTGGGTCGGGTGGCCGTGGCGGCCATCGCCGCCGTTGATCACGGCGACGTTGGGGCTGACGTGCTCGGCGATGAAGTGCGCGGCGCCCGAGTCGCTGTGGCGCACGACGAACATGTCGGCGGCCATGGCTTCGAGGTTGCGCAGGGTGTCGGTGAGTGTCTCGCCCTTGCTGGTCGAGGAGGTCGACACGTTCAGCGAGATGACGTCGGCGGACAGGCGCTGGGCGGCCAGCTCGAAGGTGGTGCGGGTGCGCGTGGAGTTCTCGAAGAACACGTTGCACACGGTCTTGCCGCGCAGCAGCGGGACTTTCTTCACCGCGCGCGCGCCGACTTCGAGGAAGGAGTCGGCGATATCGAGGATTTCAGTCAGCAGTTCGCGGGACAACCCGTCGAGCGAGAGGAAGTGGCGCAGCTGGCCCAGGTCGTTGAGCTGCAGCGGGCGCTTGGCGTCGGTCGGCATGTGGCAGGCCCTGAAAGTTGGAGGTGGAGGTCCGGGCGCGCGGGGTTACAGCGCGGTGCTGAGAAGCGTGCGCTCGAGGACGAGTGGTGCGGGACCGCGCAATTTTACCCGCTCGTTGGGTGCCAATGACAGGGTTTCGCCGACGACATCCGGGCGAATCGGCAGTTCGCGCTTGTTCAGGTCCACCAGGCTGACCAGGGTCACGCTGGCCGGACGGCCGTAGTCGAACAGCTCGTTGAGCGCGGCCCGGATGGTCCGGCCGCTCATCAGCACGTCGTCCACCAGGACCAGGTGCTGGCCGTCGATCTCGAAAGGCAGTTCCGACGGACGGACCTGCGGATGCAGGCCGTTGCGGGTGAAATCGTCGCGGTAGAAGGACACGTCGAGGATGCCGAGGATCTCGCTGCTGCCCAGTTCCCTGAGCAATTCCTGGGCGACCCAGATGCCGCCGGTGTGGATGCCGACGAAGCGCGGGGCGTCGATGCCGCGCTGCGCCAGGTAGCTGCGCAGGTCGGTGGCCATGCGTGAAATGAGTTCGGCGGGATTGGGCAGGGTCATGACGTCTCCGGTTCGGTTGGCGAGGCCACCCGGCGCGGGCGGCGATCGGGGCGGACCGCTTCCGCGAGGAGTGGTCCGGCAAGCTTAGTGGCTTTCGCTCCCCTGGCGCTGCTTCAGGTCAAGGAGAGCCGGTCTCGGATCAGGCAGGGGCGTTGTCGGCCAGCCAGCCCTCCAGCAGCAGGGCGGCAGCCAGGGCGTCCACCGGGCGCTCGCGGTAGCCGTCGCGCTGGCCCTGGGCCAGGCGCTCGCCCTTGGCGGCGTAGGTGGTCAGGCGTTCGTCGTGGGTATGCACCGGCAGGTTGTAGCGGCCGTGCAGGCGGCGGGCAAATTTCTCGGCGCGCTCGCTCATGTCGCTGGGGGTGCCGTCCATGTTCAGCGGCAGGCCGACGACGATGGCGTCCGGCTGCCATTCCTTGATCAGCGCTTCGACGCGGTTCCAGTCCGGCACGCCGTTCTGCGCCTTGAGCACGCACAGTTCGCGGGCCTGGCCAGTGATGGCCTGGCCGACGGCGACGCCGATCTGCTTGGTGCCGTAGTCGAAGCCGAGGAGCAGGCGCAGTGGCTTGGCGCTCATCAGGCGTGCCCGGCCTGGGCGGTCAGCAGGCTGAGGTTGACCCCCAGGCGCTCGGCGGCCGCCGAAAGGCGCTGCTCGGCCGGCACCTCGAAGAGCACCGCCGGGTCGGCGGGGCAGGTCAGCCAGGCGTTATCGGCCAGTTCTGCTTCCAGCTGGCCGGCTTCCCAGCCGGCATAGCCGAGGGTGATCAGGTGCTGCGCCGGGCCGCTGCCGTCGGCGATGGCGAACAGCACGTCCTGGGAGGTGGACAGCGACAGCTCGCCCAGTTCCAGAGTGGCCTGGTAGCTGCGCCCGGCGGGGTGCAGGACGAAGCCACGGTCGGTCTGCACCGGGCCGCCGTTGTAGATGGTCACGCCCTGGCAGCGCACCGGCGGCAGTTCGTCCGGGCGCAGCTGTTCGAGCACGTCGGCAAGGCTCAGGCCGCTGGGGCGGTTGATGATCAGGCCCATGGCGCCCTGCTCGTTGTGTTCCACGAGATAGGTGACGGTCTGGGCAAAATTCGAGTCCGCCATGTGCGGCATGGCGATGAGGAAGTGGTGCTTGAGGTAGCTGACGGCTGTGCTTTTCATGCCGGCTAGTGTCAGGCCTGGGGGCCAAAGGGACAAGACTTGAAAACGTCAGCGGAGGCCATACGGCGCCATCCGGCGCGCCGGTTCAGTTGCTGGACAGGCGGTCGCCGCGCTCGAAGCGCCAGGTGCGGATGATTTCCAGACGGTCGATGTCCTTGAGGTCGCCGGAGAAGGGGGCGAAGGGCGCGGCCAGGCGGACGATGCGCTGGGCAGCCTGGTCGAGCAGGGGTTGCCCGGAGGATTCCAGCACCTGCACTTCATACAGGGAGCCGTCGCGGTTGATCGATACCAGCAACCGCAGGTTGCCATAGATGCGCTGGCGGCGGGCTTCGTCCGGGTAGTTGAGGTTGCCGATGCGCTCGATCTTCTTGCGCCACTCTTCCTTGTACCAGGCGCCCTTGTCGCGCATGGTCGAGGCGGCGCTCAGGCGGTGGATGCGCGGCCGCTTGGCGTAGGCCTGCTGGTCGCGGGCAAGGTCGGCTTCGAGGCTGGAGATTTCCGCCGAGAGTTGGGCGGAGTCGAACTGCGGCGCCGGCTTGGCGACGGTCTCAGCCTTGGGCGTTTGCTGCTTGGTCTGCACCTTGTCCGGGCGCGGGCTGCGCGTGGCAATGGCAGTCTTGGGCGCTTCCGGGCTCTTGGCCTGGCGCGGGGTGGCCGGCGGGGAGACCTTTTTGACCTCGGTGTCCTGGAACGGCGCCTGCTCGGTGGTCTTGGGGACCGCCTTGTGTTCCAGGGTGCCGCTGCCCTGCTGGTTCATCTGGGCGAGGTAGTCGGCCTTCTCGGGCGCTTTGTCGCTCTTGAAGCTGGCCAGGGTGATTTCCAGGGTTTTGCTCAACTGGCTGGGCGAGGGCATGGTGAAGCCCACGCCCAGCAGCACGGCCACATGCAGGATGGCCGCAATGAACAGGGTGAAACCCAGACGGTCCGCCGGACGTACGCCGGAGGGCACGGGGAAGTCTTGGTGGGTTGCAGCGTTCATTGCGGGTCGCGTAGGCCAGGGAGGGGCGGAAGTCTGCCGACGAGGCTTATAAAAGTCTATGACGCACTGCGCGCCTTGAGCTTTTCGTCGATGACTGCCATCAGTCTCTCACCGATGTGTGTGTCGTAGGCCGCATCGATCTCGCGGATGCAGGTCGGGCTGGTGACGTTGATCTCGGTGAGGTTCTCGCCGATCACGTCGAGGCCGACGAACAGCAGGCCGCGCTTGCGCAGCTCCGGGCCGACTTGCGCGGCGATCCAGCGGTCGCGCTCGGTCAGCGGCTGGGCCACGCCACGGCCGCCGGCAGCCAGGTTGCCGCGTGTCTCGCCCTGCGCCGGGATGCGCGCCAGGCAGTATTCCACCGGTTCGCCGTCGATCATCAGGATGCGCTTGTCGCCGTCCTTGATGGCCGGCAGGTAGCGCTGCGCCATGACCTGCTCCTGGCCGTGACGGGTCAGGGTCTCGAGGATCACCGAGAGGTTGGGGTCGCCTTCGCGGTGGCGGAAGATCATCGATCCGCCCATGCCATCCAGGGGTTTGAGAATGATGTCACGATGCTCCGCAGCGAATTCGCGGAGAATGTCGGACCGGCGGCTCACCACCGTTGGTGGCGCGCACTGCGGGAACAGCGTGGCGAAGTACTTCTCGTTGCAGTCACGCAGGCTCTGCGGCTTGTTGACGACGAGCGTGCCGGCGGTTTCAGCCTGTTCCAGCAGGTAGGTGGAGTAGACGAACTCGTTGTCGAAGGGCGGGTCCTTGCGCATCAGGATCACGTCCAGGTCCGACAGCGGCTGGTCGACTTCCTCTTCCAGCTCGTACCAGTGGGCCGGATCGTAGAACACCTTGAGCGGGCGCATGCGGCCGCGGGCGACGTTCTCTTTCTGGTAAAGATCCTGCTGTTCCATATAGAAGAGCTGCCAGCCACGGGCCTGGGCTGCGAGCAACATGGCCAGCGAGCTGTCCTTCTTGAAGCTGATCTGCGCGATGGGGTCCATCACGATCCCGAGGCGTACGCTCATGGGATGTCCTCCTGGGGGGAGTCGGTGGGCTTGAGGCTGCGACTTTGAGCCGCGCCGCCAAGGCTGAAAATGGACGCTCAGGGTGGCGCTGGATGTGCGCTCGGTCAAGGAAAAAGCCTGCGCGTTCGGGGTCTTATGGCCTGAATTTACTGGGCGTGGTAAAGATTCTGACGATTGTGGTAAAAGGTTCCCACGATTGGGTCGCAGCCCGACGGTGGCAGGGCGCTAGCGCACTGAAATAAAAAGCGGAAAAAACGACTCACCGAGATGGTAAGGGCGAACATGGAACAGCATTCCGACGGTTTGAAAGTAATGGTGATCGACGATTCCAAGACGATTCGTCGCACGGCTGAAACCCTGCTGAAGAAAGTCGGCTGCGATGTCATTACAGCCATCGACGGCTTCGACGCGCTGGCCAAGATCGCCGATACCCATCCCAGCATCATCTTCGTCGACATCATGATGCCGCGCCTGGATGGCTATCAGACCTGCGCCCTGATCAAGAACAACAGTGCCTTCAAATCCACGCCGGTGATCATGCTGTCCTCCAAGGACGGTCTGTTCGACAAGGCCAAGGGTCGCATCGTTGGTTCCGATCAGTACCTCACCAAGCCTTTCAGCAAGGAAGAACTGCTCGGCGCCATCAAGACCCATGTGCCCGACTTCACCCCGGTGGAGCACGCTTCCTGAAGTCCGGCGCAAGCGCCGGTGACGCCTATTCCGTATGGGGACCACAATGGCTCGAATTCTGATTGTTGATGACTCGCCGACCGAGATGTACAAGCTGACCGCGATGCTGGAAAAGCACTCGCACCAGGTACTCAAGGCCGAAAATGGCGCCGATGGTGTGGCCCTGGCTCGCCAGGAAAAGCCCGACGTCGTCCTGATGGACATCGTCATGCCCGGCCTGAACGGCTTCCAGGCGACCCGTCAGCTGTCCAAGGACCCGGAAACCAGCGCCATTCCGGTGATCATCGTCACCACCAAGGATCAGGAGACCGACAAGGTCTGGGGCAAGCGCCAGGGCGCTCGCGACTACCTGACCAAGCCGGTGGACGAAGAAACACTGCTCAAGACCATCAATTCGGTGCTGGCCGGCTGATACAGCCTGCCTGCACACCTGAACATAATTATTAGAGAAGGCCAGGGCCGGCATGGCGGAAGTCCAGAGTCCTTTCGAGGTTCTCGTCCAGATCGATCAGCGCTGTCGTCAGCTGGCCGCGGGTTTGCCCGCCCAGCGCGAGGTGGTGCAGAGCTGGAACGGTATCGGCTTTCGCATGGCTGGGCGCCTGTTCGTGGCGCCCATGGGGGAGGTCGGCGAGGTTCTTCACGAACCGCGCTACACACTGCTGCCCGGTGTCCGTGACTGGGTCAAGGGGGTCGCCAACGTGCGCGGCCGCCTGCTGCCGGTCATGGATCTGTGCGGTTTCCTCGGCGTGGAGCTGTCGCCTCTACGCAAGCAACGGCGCGTGCTCGTCGTGGAACACCAGGAAGTTTTCGCCGGACTCATCGTCGATGAAGTGTTCGGCATGCAGCACTTCCCGGTGGACACCTTCTCCGAGCAGCTGCCGCCCCTCGAAGCGGTCCTGCAACCCTTTATCCATGGCGTCTTCCACCGGGAGCAACCCTGGCTCGTGTTCAGCCCGCATGCGCTGGCTGAGCACCCCGGGTTCCTGGATGTCGCCAGCTAGAGTTTGACCGGTTGGGCCGGTTTTGCCGGCCCTTGTTGTGACATGGAAACCGTAATCGTGGTGGGTCCAGGCGGGGGCCGAATATGAAAAATATAAAGGCAGGCAGTCTTTTTTCGGGTGCGCGTAGCAGCTCGCTGATCCTCGGACTCTTCGTGGTCCTGATCGTGGCGATCGTCTTGCTGTTCGCCAACTTCGCTTACCTCAACACCCAGTCGAACCACGACAAGCAGTACATCGGCCACGCCGGCGAACTGCGGGTGCTGTCCCAGCGTATCGCCAAGAACGCCACGGAAGCGGCGGCGGGCAAGGCGGAGGCGTTCAAGCTGCTGAAAGAGGCGCGCAACGACTTCGAGAAGCGCTGGAACATCCTTTCCAAGGGTGACGAGAGCACCGGCCTGCCGCCGAGCCCGGATTCGGTACAACCGCAGATGGCGGAAGTACAGAAGGACTGGGACACCCTGCGCAAGAACGCCGACTCCATCCTCGCCAGCGAACAGACCGTACTGTCCCTGCACCAGGTAGCCGCGACCCTCGCCGAAACCATCCCGCAGCTGCAGGTGGAATACGAAGAGGTCGTCGACATCCTGCTGGAGAACGGCGCCCCGGCCGACCAGGTTGCGGTAGCCCAGCGCCAGTCGCTGCTGGCCGAACGTATCCTCGGCTCGGTGAACAAGGTGCTCGCCGGTGACGAGAACTCGGTGCAGGCCGCCGACAGCTTCGGCCGTGACGCCAGCCTCTTCGGCCGCGTGCTCAAGGGCATGAAGGACGGCAACGCGGCGATGAGCATCTCCAAGGTGACCAACGCCGAGGCCGTCGACCGCCTCAACGAGATTTCCGAACTCTTCGAATTCGTCTCCGGTTCGGTGGACGAGATCCTCGAAACCTCCCCGGAACTGTTCCAGGTCCGTGAAGCCGCCAACACCATCTTCGGTGGCTCGCAGACCCTGCTGGACAAGGCTTCCAACCTCGCCGCCGGCTTCGAGAACCTGGCCGAAGGCCGAGTGTTCAACCAGGTCGCCAGCGCCGCGCTGGGTATTCTCGCCCTGGGCGCGATCATCCTCATCGGCCTGGTGATGGTGCGTGAAACCAACCGCCGACTGGCCGAGACCGCTGAGAAGAACGAACGAAACCAGGCGGCGATTCTGCGACTGCTCGACGAAATTGCCGACCTCGCCGACGGTGACCTGACGGTGGCCGCGACCGTGACCGAGGACTTCACCGGTGCGATCGCGGACTCCATCAACTACTCCATCGACCAGCTCCGCGAGCTGGTGGAAACCATCAACCTGACCGCTGTGCAGGTGGCCGCCGCCGCCCAGGAAACCCAGGCCACTGCCATGCACCTGGCCGAGGCGTCCGAGCACCAGGCCCAGGAAATCGCCGGCGCCTCCGCCGCGATCAACGAAATGGCCGTGTCCATTGACCAGGTATCGGCGAACGCCTCCGAGTCCTCGGCGGTAGCGGAACGTTCCGTAGCCATCGCCAACAAGGGCAACGAAGTGGTGCACAACACCATCACCGGCATGGACAACATCCGTGAGCAGATCCAGGACACTTCGAAGCGGATCAAACGCCTCGGTGAGTCGTCCCAGGAGATCGGTGACATCGTTAGCCTGATTAACGACATTGCCGACCAGACCAACATCCTCGCCCTGAACGCCGCGATCCAGGCGTCCATGGCGGGCGACGCGGGCCGTGGCTTCGCCGTGGTTGCGGACGAAGTACAGCGCCTGGCGGAACGTTCCTCCGCGGCGACCAAGCAGATCGAGGCGCTGGTGAAGACCATTCAGACCGACACCAACGAAGCGGTGATCTCGATGGAGCAGACCACCTCCGAGGTGGTACGCGGTGCCCGCCTGGCGCAGGACGCCGGTGTGTCCCTGGAAGAGATCGAGAAGGTATCCAAGACCCTGGCCGCGTTGATCCAGAACATCTCCAACGCCGCCCGTCAGCAGGCCTCCTCCGCCGGCCACATTTCCAACACCATGAACGTGATCCAGGAGATCACCTCGCAGACCTCCGCCGGTACCACCGCCACCGCGCGCAGCATTGGTAACCTGGCCAAGATGGCCGGCGAGATGCGCCACTCCGTATCCGGCTTCAAACTGCCGGACATCGCCGAACAGGCCTGAGCAGAGGAGGTGCGCTGCTCTTTACCGGGTAGCGCACGACAATCTTGAGCGAGGGGCGCGACATGCAGGCAAGTGGCGTCTGGTCGTTGCAGCCGTTGGCCGACATGTCGGCTGCGGACTTCCGCGACTGGCAGGCACTGTTGGAAGACCGCACCGGCGTCGTCGTCAACGAACAACGCCGTGCCTTCCTGCAGACCAGCCTGGGCGCGCGGATGCGCGAGCTGGGCATCAGCGACTACGGCACCTATTACCGACAGGTCACCGACGGCCCGCGCGGCGCGGTCGAGTGGTCGAACCTGCTGGACCGTCTCACCGTTCAGGAAACCCGTTTCTTTCGTCACAAGGCTTCGTTCGACGTGCTGGCAAGCTACCTGCTCCAGCGCCTCGAACAGGTCGGCCCGAGCCGGCCGCTGGCCTTGTGGAGTGTTGGCTGTTCCAGCGGCGAGGAGCCTTATTCCCTGGCCATGGTCACAGCCCAGGTACTGGAATCGGCAGGCCTTGCGCCGTTGTTCGGCGTGACCGGCACCGATATCAGCCTGAATGCCCTGAGCCGTGCTCGCGAAGCCACCTATGCGGCGCGCAAGCTTGCGGATATCGACCCGGAACTGGCCACGCGCTACTTCAGCGCGCAGGATGACGGTCGATACCGTGTGATACCCGATCTCGCCGAGCGCGTCTGTTGCGCCCGGCTGAATGTGCTGGAACTGGCCAAGGCGCCAATGTCCGGCATGGACGTGATTTTTTGCCAGAACCTGCTGATCTATTTCCGCCGCTGGCGGCGGCGGGACATCCTCAATCGCCTGGCCGAGCGGCTGGCGCCTGGGGGACTGCTGGTGATCGGCGTGGGCGAGGTGGCCGATTGGCACCACCCGCTGCTCGAACCGGTCGCCGATGAGCGCGTTCTGGCTTTTACCCGGAAGGGATGACACAGACACATGAGTGGAGTGGCTATGGGTGATCGGCACGATTATGTCGCCCTGGAATGGGTAAAAGGCGAGATTGCCGAAACGCTCAAGCAGGCGCGGCAAGCCCTCGAATCCTACGTCGAGAACCCCCAGGACCCGACGCGGATGGGCTTTTGCCTGGCCTATATCCACCAGGTGCGTGGCACCCTGCAGATGGTGGAGTTCTACGGCGCAGCGCTGCTCGCCGAAGAAATGGAGTACCTGGTCCAGGCTCTGATCGACGGCAACGTCGCAAGCGAAAGCGAGGCGCTGGAAGTGCTGATGCAGGCCATCCTGCAGCTGCCGGCCTACCTTGAGCGAATCCAGAGCGCCCGCCGCGACCTGCCGATGGTCGTGCTGCCACTGCTCAATGACCTGCGTACCGCCCGTGGCGAGAAGCTGCTGTCGGAAACCAGCCTGTTCTCCCCGGACCTGTCCCGGCCCTCCTCGGTACTGCCAGTGGACGCCCTGGCGCGCCTGCGCACCGCCGAACTGCCGGCCCTGCTGCGCAAGCTGCGGCAGATGTTGCAGGTCGCGCTGGTTGGCGTCATCCGCAACCAGGACCTGCCGACCAACCTGGGCTACCTGGCGCGCGTCTTCGCCCGTCTGGAATCCCTGTGCAAGGACGCTCCGCTGGGCCGCCTGTGGGTGATCGCCTCGGCGATGATCGAAGGCCTGGCCAACGGCAGCATCGCCAATGGCACCTCGGTACGTAACCTGCTGCGCCAGGTCGACCGCGAATTCAAGCGCCTGGTCGACCAGGGCGCCGACGCCATGAACCAGCCGGCGCCGGAAGAACTGATCAAGAACCTGCTGTTCTACGTGGCCAAGGCCTCCGACCAGTCGCCGCGCGTGCGTGCGGTGAAGGACGAGTACCGCCTCGACGACGCCCTGCCGGGCGCCGCCCTGGTAGACGAGGAACGCGCCCGCCTCGCCGGCCCCGACCGCGATGCCATGCGCTCGGTTGTCGGTGCGCTGTGCGAGGAGCTGGTGCGGGTCAAGGACAGCCTTGACCTCTTCGTACGCAGCGACCGCAGTGCCTTCAGCGAGCTGGGCAGCCTGCTCGCGCCGCTCAAGCAGATCGCGGACACCCTCGCTGTGCTGGGCTTTGGCCAGCCGCGCAAGGTCATCCTCGACCAGATCGACGTGGTCAGCGCACTCTCCCGTGGCCAACGCGAGCCCAACGATGCCGCCCTGATGGACGTCGCCGGTGCACTGCTCTACGTCGAGGCGACTCTGGCCGGCATGGTCGGTCCGAGCGAGGAGCCGGGCCGCGAAGAGAACGTCCTGCCGACCACCGACGTCGAGCAGATCCACCAGGTGGTGATCAAGGAAGCGCGCAATGGCCTGGAACTGGCCAAGGACGCGATCATCGAGTTCATCGCCTCGCAGTGGAACCACGAACACCTGGCCCGCGTGCCGGAACTGCTGACGCAGGTTCGCGGCGGCCTGGCAATGATCTCCCAGGAACGTGCGGCGAAACTGCTGGAAAACTGCAATCGCTACATCCAGGAACAACTGCTGGTGCGTCAGGCCGTGCCGGACTGGCACAGCCTGGACACCCTGGCTGACGCCATCACCAGCGTCGAGTACTACCTCGAGCGCCTGTCGGAAGACCACAACACACCGGGCGACATGATCCTCGACGTGGCCGAGGAGAGCCTGGACAGCCTGGGCTACTCGCTCAAGCCGCGTCCGTCGATTCTCGACGCCGAGCCGAGCGCCTTCGCGCCCGCTCCTCTGGACAACCCGCTGGACGAAATCGACGTGCTGGCTGCGCAGCCGCTGGCCGAGCCGATCGTGTCGGTGCCAGTGGAGGACGCGCCGGAGCTGGCCGCACCGCTGGACATCGCCGACCGCTTCGAAGCGGTTGCGGTAGAGGCGTTGTCGCTCGAACAGCCCGTAGAGCCGTCCCCGGCCGCAGAACCGGCCCTGGACCTGGCCGATTTCGACGTGCCACCAACCGCCGACAGCGAAGACAGCTTCACCTTTGAATCCCTCGAGCCGGTCGTCGAAGCGGCTGCGGCGGAAGAGCCTCTGCTGCTGGCCGACTTCGAACCGGCCGCCGCACCGGAAGCGCCAACCGCCAGTGAAACCTTGCAGGACTTCACCTTCGAGCACTTGGAGCTGGACTCTGCCTTGCCGGTTGCCGAGCCCAGCGCCGAAGCGGGCGCCTGGACCCTGGACGAGGTTGCGCCGCTGGCCGCCGAGCCGGAGTTGCCCGCAGCGCCTGTGGAGCCGGAAAACCTCAGTTGGGATATCGAGCTGGAGCCGGCCGCACCGATCACCGATACCACCCTGGCCGATGAAGGCTGGTCGCTGGACGACAGCCACAAGGCCGACAGCATCGAGTTCAGCCTCGAGACGCTGGAAGCCACTCCTGCCCCGGCAGTCGCCGATGAGTTGAGCTGGAGTCTGGAAACCCTCGCTCCGCTGGAGGCAGCGGATGCAGGAGCCACAGAGGATTGGTTCAGCGTCGACCTCAGCCAGCCGGCCAGCGAAACGCCCGAGCCGTCCCTGGCGCTGGACGAAAGCTTCGCCAGTCTGGAAAACCGCGAAGCCGAACTGCCCGCCACCCTGGAGTCACTGGACGATCTGAGCTTCGACGCCCAGCCGGTCACCGCAGGGCAAGCGGCGCAGGAAGCCTCGCTGGTCAGCGATGACAACTGGACCCTGGGCGAGCTGAACGAACCCACCGCGCTGGATGTTGGCGTCGACCTCAGCCTCGATGCCCCGCTGGAACCGCTGGAACCGCTGGAACCGCTGGAACCGCTGGCCGAAGCCGAGGAGCCGGCCTTCCAGGCCGAGGCCTGGAGCGATGAAAACATTGCCGACCTGGACCTGCCGGAAGTCGAGCTGCCCAGCCCGCCGGCAGAGCCCGAGCCGGTCGCCGAGGCGCCGACCAAGCCGCTGTCCCTGGCCGAAGTCATGGCTGCCCCGGTCCAGGCGATCAACCCGCCTGCCCAGGACGTGCCGCCCAGCCTGCTGCCGCCGCCCGCCGACGAAGAACCGATCGACGAAGAGCTGCGCGAAGTCTTCATCGAAGAAGCCGGCGAAGTGCTGGAAACCATCGGCGAACACCTGCCGACCTGGCTCGCCAACACCGACGACCGCGACGCGTTGACCGAGATCCGCCGCGCCTTCCACACCCTCAAGGGCAGTGGCCGGATGGTTCGCGCGCTGGTGATCGGCGAGCTGGCCTGGTCCATAGAAAACCTGCTCAATCGCGTGCTGGATCGCAGCATTTCGGCCTCTCCGGCCGTGCTGCAGGTGATCCAGGATGTGGTCGCACTGATGCCCGAACTGGTCGATGAATACGCCGCCAGCGCCCAGCGCCAGCGCGATGACGTCGACCGCCTGGCCGCCACCGCCCACGCCCTGGCCAAGGGGCAGCCGGTGCCGCCGCCCGGTGGCGGGCTGCCGGAGTCAACGCCGCAGATCGAAGACATCACCCCCGAGTTGGCGGATGTCGAAGAGATTGCCGCGCAAGCCGCCAACGAAGGTCTCGACGAAAGCCTCGATCCGCAACTGCTGGAAATCTTCCGCAACGAGGCGGAAGCCCATCTGCAGACCCTGGTCGGCTTCCTCGCCGATTGCGCGCAGCAGCTGCCGCAGCCGGTGACCGACGACTTGCAGCGCGCCCTGCACACGCTCAAGGGCAGCGCGCACATGGCCGGCATTCTGCCGATCGCCGAAATCGCCACGCCGCTGGAGCGGCTGGTGAAGGAATTCAAGACCAACCTGCTGCAGGTCGACCTGCGCGAGGCCGAGCTGCTGCATGCCGCCGAAGGCCTGTTCCGCGTGGGCCTCGACCAACTCGTCGCCGGCCACCCGTTGGCGTCCATTCCGGGCAGCCCGGAACTGCTGGCGCGCATCGCGCAGGTTCACCAGGAGCGCCTGGAAGCCGCCGAGGCCAAGCGTCGCGGCGAAAGTGGCGACGGCAGCGGCAATGACCCGCAGATGATCGGCATGTTCCTCGCCGAGGGCATGGATATTCTGCTGGACGCCGAGGATCTGCTGCGTCGTTGGCGCGAGCACCCGCAGGAGCGCCACGAACTGGGGGCTCTCTACGACGAGCTGGAAACCCTCAGCCGTGGTGCGCAGATGGCCGAACTGCCACAGATGGCCGAGCTGGCCGATGCGCTGCTGGCGGTCTACGGTGCCGTGCGCCAGGGCCATCTGGAAACCGACGACGCCTTCTTCTCCGCTTCGGAGGCCGCCCACGAGGCGCTGATCGGCATGATGGACCAGGTGGCTGCCGCGCTGCAGGTCAGCGCCCGTCCGGAACTGGTCGAAGCGTTGCACCGTCTGCTCGATGCGCCCGTCGGCGTACCTCAGGACGAGCCGCAGGATGATTCGGGCATCGAGTTCGTCGACCTGGAAAGCCTGACCGCCGAGGACTTCCCGGCCGAGGACGAGGAATTCCTCCTCGATAGTCGCCCGGTGGACGACGACAACCTGCCCGACGGCCTGAGCTGGTCGGCGCGGGGTGACAACGACGGCGCCCCGCGCGGCGCTGCCGATGATGACGACGATGACGTCATCACTGCCGAGACCCCGCACGCCTATCCCTCCCCGCAGCAGCCACCGCGGGCGCTGGACGAGGAAATGGTGGCGATCTTCCTCGAGGAAGCCGTCGACATCCTGGACAACGCCGGTCAGGCGCTGGACCAGTGGCTGGCCTCACCCGAAGGCCTCGCCGCGCTCTCGACTCTGCAGCGCGACCTGCACACCCTCAAGGGTGGCGCGCGCATGGCGGAAATCCGCGAGATCGGCGACCTGTCCCACGAACTCGAATCGCTCTACGAAGGCCTGCTGGACCATCGCTTCCAGCACAGCCAGCCGCTGGGCGACCTGCTGCGCACCTGCCACGACCGCCTGGCGACCCAGCTCGACCAGTTGCAGGCTGGCCAGGCGCTGGCCGACCCGGCCGACCTGGTGCAGACCATCCGCACCTTCCGCCAGAACCCGGCCGCTGGCCTGAACGTGCCGCAGGCCCTGGCCGCGCAGCCGCAGCAGGACCTGCTCGCCGACGAAGCCACTGCCGGAGAAGGCGAGGTCGCCGAGCAGCCGCAGGTCATCGAAGACGACATCGAACTGGAGCTGCCCGCTGAAGCGGCAGCGAAGGCCGAAGTCGCTGAAGAGCTGGAAGCGGCTGACCTGGACGCTATCGCCCTCGACAGCATCGACCTGGAAGCCATCTCCCTCGACGACATCGATCTTGAAGGCGCTGATCGTGAAGTAGCCGCCGAGCCGGTACTGGATTCCACACCCGAAGAGATCGACCTGCAGGCCTTCCTCGAAGAAGCCGAAGTCGAAGCCGGGATCGCCGGGCCATCGCAGGTCGAGCCGCAAGCCATTGAGCCGGCCGCTCTTGTCCCTGAAGCACCGGGTGTGCAGGACAGCGAGTACGAACTGAGCGAAGACCGCGACCAGGAGCTGGTGGAAATCTTCCTCGAGGAAGGTTTCGACATTCTCGAAAGCTCCTCCGGCGCCTTGCAGCGCTGGATGGAAAACCCCGACAACAGCCTCGAGCTGGAATCGCTGCAGCGCGACCTGCACACCCTCAAGGGCGGCGCGCGGATGGCCGAGATTCGCCCCATCGGCGACCTCGCCCACGAGCTGGAATTCCTCTACGAAGGCCTCTGCGGCGGGCGCCTGCGCGCCAGCCCGACGCTCTTCGAGCTGCTGCAGCGCTGCCACGACCGTCTCGCCGAGATGCTCGAGGCGGTCCAGCAGCATCGCCGGATTCCGGGAGGTGAATCGCTGATCGACGCGATCCACCGATTTCGTGCCAATCCCGAAGAGCAGCTGAGCATCCCCAGCAGCGTCAGCCTGCACGCCATCAGCTCGTCCTACGCCGGGTCGGAAGGCCCGGAAGCCGACATCCTGGATATCTTCCTGGAAGAGGCCGACGACCTGCTCGAAGGCATGGAGCAGGCGCTGGGACGTTGGGACGGCGAACGCGAAAACGGTGCGCTGGACGAACTGCTGCGCATCCTCCACACCCTCAAGGGCGGTGCGCGCCTGGCTGGCCAGTCCAGCCTCGGCGACCTCGCCCATGACCTCGAACAGCACCTGGGCGAAGCCCAGCAGCAGGGTGCGCCCTGGCCGGAAAGCCTGTTGCTGGACGTGCAGTCCGGCTTCGAAGGCCTGCAGGCCGAGGTCGACCAGCTGCGCCTGCACCTGGGTGAGGTCGAGATCAGCGAAGCGGAGATCATCGACCCGGTCGTCGAAGAGCCGGCACCGGTGAACCTGCCGACGCTGCCGGCAGCCATCATGGCTGCAGCCGTGCCGCAGCGCATCGATGCACCAGTGGTGCTGCCCTTCGTCCGCCGCGCCCAGGAAGCCGCCCAGGAAGCCGCCGCGCGCCGCGCGCCGCAGGAACTGGTGAAGGTGCCCGCGCAACTGCTCGAAGGCCTGGTCAACCTCGCGGGTGAGACCTCGATCTTCCGTGGTCGCGTCGAGCAGCAGGTGAGCGACGTCGGTTCGACCCTGGGCGAGATGGATGCCACCATCGAACGGGTCCGCGACCAGCTGCGCCGCCTCGATACCGAAACCCAGGCGCAGATCCTCTCGCGCCACCAGGCCGACGCCGAGCGCGCCGGCTACGAAGAATTCGACCCGCTGGAAATGGACCGCTACTCGCAGCTGCAGCAGCTCTCCCGCGCGCTGTTCGAATCCGCTTCCGACTTGTTCGACCTGAAGGAAACCCTCGCCGCCAAGAACCGCGACGCCGAGACCCTGCTGCTGCAACAGGCGCGGGTCAACACCGAGCTGCAGGAAGGCCTGATGCGCACCCGCATGGTGCCCTTCGACCGCCTGGTGCCGCGCCTGCGCCGGATCGTCCGCCAGGTGGCGAGCGAGCTGGGCAAGCAGGTGGAGTTCGTGGTCAGCAACGCCGAAGGCGAGATGGACCGCACCGTGCTCGAACGCATCGTCGCGCCGCTGGAGCACATGCTGCGCAACGCGGTCGACCATGGCATCGAATCCGGCGAAGCCCGCCGCATCGCTGGCAAGGCCGAGCAGGGCACCATCCGCCTGACCCTCGGTCGCGAGGGTGGCGACATCCTCCTGACCCTCGCCGACGACGGTGCCGGCATTCGCCTCGAAGCGGTGCGTCGCAAGGCCGTCGAACGCGGCCTGATGGCCGACGACAGCGAGCTGACCGATCACGAGGTGCTGCAGTTCATCCTCGAGGCCGGCTTCAGTACCGCCGAGAAGGTCACGCAGATTTCCGGCCGTGGTGTGGGCATGGACGTGGTGAACTCCGAGGTGAAACAGCTCGGCGGCTCCATGAGCATCCATTCCAGCGTCGGCGAAGGCACGCGCTTCGACATCCGCCTGCCGTTCACCGTGTCGGTGAACCGCGCGCTGATGGTGCTCTCCGGCGAGGACCTGTACGCCCTGCCGCTGAACACCATCGAAGGCATCGTGCGGGTCTCCCCGTACGAGCTGGAGGCGCTCTACGAGCAGGCCGCCGCCGACGAAACCGGCGCCGCGCCGAGCTTCGAGTACGCCGGCCAGAGCTATGAACTGAAATACCTGGGCGACCTGCTCAACAACGGCCAGCATCCCAAGCTGGTCGGGCAGTCGCTGCCGCTGCCGGTGATCCTCGTGCGCTCGGCGGACCACGCCGTGGCAGTGCAGGTGGATGCCCTGGCGGGCTCGCGCGAGATCGTGGTGAAGGGCCTCGGCGCGCAGTTCGCCGGCGTCAGCGGCATCTCCGGTGCGACCATCCTGGGTGACGGCCGCGTGGTGGTGATTCTCGACCTGCTGGCGACCATCCGCGTACTCCACGCGCAACTCCTGCATCACGCCCCGCGCCGCCAGCTGTCCGGGCCCAGCGTGGCGGAGATCGAGCACCAGCGCCCGACCCTGGTCATGGTGGTGGACGACTCGGTCACCGTGCGCAAGGTCACCAGCCGCCTGCTGGAGCGCAACGGCATGAACGTGCTCACCGCCAAGGACGGGGTGGACGCCATCGCCCAGCTGCAGGAGCACAAGCCCGACATCATGCTGCTGGACATCGAGATGCCGCGCATGGACGGCTTCGAGGTGGCCACCCTGGTGCGCCACGATGAACAGCTGAAGGACCTGCCGATCATCATGATTACCTCCCGTACCGGCGAGAAGCACCGCGACCGTGCCCTGGCCATCGGCGTCAACCAGTACCTGGGCAAGCCGTACCAGGAATCCGAGCTGCTGGAGAACATCCACAAGCTGGTGAAGGCTCATGTCTGAGCAGAGCACGCCGCGGATCGCGGTGATTGCCGATACCTCGTTGCAGCGCCATGTACTGGCGCAGGCGCTGGCCGGTCACGGCTACCAGGTGGTGCTCAACGCGGACCCGGCGCGCCTTGAAAGCGATCAGCTGGACGCCTGCGAGACTGACCTGTGGCTGGTGGACCTGGCGCAACAGGAAGACTCGCCGCTGGTGGACAACCTGCTGGAACAGTCGCGGGTGCCCGTGCTGTTCGGCGAAGGCCATGCGCCCGAGCGGCATTCCGAACATTACCCGCGCTGGGAGCGGCGGCTGGTCTCCAAGCTGCGCAAGCTGGTGGGCGACCCTAGCGCCGGTGTTGGCCGCAGCCTGGCTGCGCTGCTCGACGAAGCGCAGCGGCCGACCCGCGTGACGCTGCCCGAGGACCTCGCGGCATCCCCGCTGAAGGCCGGTGAACCGGCGGCGCAGGTCTGGCTGCTGGCCGCCTCGCTGGGCGGCCCTGCGGCGGTGAAGACTTTCCTCGATGCGCTGCCCGGCGGCCTGCCAGTGGGCTTTTTGTATGCCCAGCACATCGATCCTGCGTTCGAGGCCAACCTGCCGCAAGCGGTCGGCCGCCACAGCCAGTGGCACGTCAACACCGTGCGCGACGGTGATCCGGTGCGCTGCGGTGAAGTGGTGGTAGTGCCGATCACCCAGGAACTGGGCTTCGATGCCTCGGCGCGGATGCGCGTGGAGGCCCGCAGCTGGCCGGAACCCTACAGCCCGTCCATCGACCAGATGATGCTCAACCTCGCCCAGCAGTACGGCGGGCGTTGTGGGGTGATCGTGTTCAGCGGCATGTGCAGCGACGGCAGTGCCGCCGCGGCCTACGTACGCCGCCAGGGCGCGCCCATCTGGACCCAGCGCGCCGACAGCTGCGCCTGCTCGAGCATGCCCGACAGCCTGCGCGAAGGTGGCTACAGCACCCTCTCCGGCGACCCGCGCGAGCTCGCGGCGGCGCTGGTCAATCATCTCGCCGAGCAATGCGTCGGCGTCGTTACGCAGTGAGATAAGGCCCGATGAGTGATCTTCCCGTCGCCAATGCCGGCGTTGCCACTACCGCCGTTGCCAATGCTGCCGCGGCCAACGCCGCCCCCAGCAGCCTGACCGGCCTGCTGGTGCCGCTGGCCGACCGCAACCTGCTGCTGCCCAACGTCGCGGTGGCCGAGCTGATCACCTACCGCGCCCCGCAACCGGTGGCCGGCCTGCCGTCCTGGTACCTGGGCCAGGTAGCCTGGCGCGACCTGCGCCTGCCGCTGCTGTCCTTCGAGGCGGCGTCCGGCGGCCAGGCCGAAGTCAGCCCTGGCGCGCGGGTGATCGTGATCAACGCCCTGGGCGGCCGGCCCAACGTGAAATTCTTCGCCCTGCTGGTGCAGGGCATTCCGCGCTCGGTAAAGGTCGGCAGTGACCTCAAGCGCGCCGACGTACCGCTCTCGCCGCTGGAGCTGGATGCGGTGGACCTGGGCGACGCCCAGGCACGCATCCCCGACCTGGCCGCGCTGGAACAGAAGCTGGCCGACTCCGGCCTGATCTGACCCGCCCATGAGCGCTGGCCTGCGCCTTGCCCAGCTGGGGGACCAACCTGGCTTCGAGGTCGCCAGCGCGACTCTCGGCGGCCACCGTTTCGAGCGCCACAGTCACGACGAGTTCGTTATCAGCGCCAACCTGCGCGGCGAGGAACGCGTCTGGCTGGACGGCCGCACCTTCGATGCCGGCCCTGGCGCCATCACCTGCTACAACCCCGGCCAGATCCAGGGGGGCGGCGTGGCCGAAGATCAGCCCTGGCAGTTCGTCAGCCTCTACATCGCCCCCGGTTCGCTGGCCGAGATGCTTGGCCTGCAGCGCCTGGAGTTCGAGTGCCCCAGCGGCCGCCAGCCGGCACTCGCCGGCGCCCTGGCTGAAGCCGTCGAGCGTGTGCTGGGGGATGATGCCTTCGTGCGCCAGCGCGGCGAGGAGCGGCTGACCCTGCTGCTCGCCGAGATCGCCTGTGCCATGGGCGGACGTCTGCCGCACGAGGCTTTGGAGGGCGGTGGTCGGATTGCCAACCTGCAGGACTGGCTGGCTGCCGACCTCGCGCGGCAACCCAGCCTCGACGAGATGGCGGCCTATCTCGGGCTCTCGCGCTTCCACCTGCTGCGCAGCTTCCAGAAGCAGGTCGGGCTCAGTCCCCGGCAGTGGGCTATGCAACTGCGTACCCGCCGCGCCCAGGCGTTGCTGCGCGCCGGCCTGCCGGCTACCGAGGTGGCCCACGAACTGGGCTTCGCCGACCAGAGCCACCTGAACCGGCACTTCCGCGCGGCCTACGGCGTGTCGCCGGGGAGCTTCCAGCGCGCCCTGCGCTGAGCAATCCGGTCCAAGTTCGGCCACCGATATCCAGGCAGAATCGCGCCATCGCCTTTTTGTTCGAGAGCTGATTCATGACCCTGTTCTTCGCCGCGCTGCTGTTCGGCATCGTCTTCTGCCTGTCTCCCGGCGCCGTCCTCGCCGAAACCCTGCGGCGTGGCCTGAAAGGCGGTTTCCGCCCGGCACTGCTGGTGCAGTTCGGCTCGCTGATCGGCGACGCAGTGTGGGCACTGATCGGCCTGACCGGGCTGGCACTGCTGCTGGGCCATGAAACCCTGCGTCTGCCGCTGACCCTCGCCAGCGCGGCTTATTTGGCCTGGCTGGGTCTGCAGAGCCTGCGCGATGCCCGTGAGGTCGGCGTGGTGGAGGAGGGTGACGCCGAGGAACACAACGCCGGGGCTTTCGCTTCCGGGGCCATGTTGTCGCTCTCCAACCCGAAGAACATCGTCTACTGGGGCGCGCTGGGCGGCGCCATGGCCGGGCTGGTGAACGGCGTGCCGTCGCTGGCGGACTCGCTGGTGTTCTTCGCCGGCTTCATGACCGCCTCGGTGCTCTGCTGCTTCCTCTGCGCGGCGCTGGTGGACTGGCTGCGGCGCAATGCATCGCCACGCTGGCACCGGATTAGCCATGGGCTGTGCGGAGTGGTGTTGTTGGTGCTGGCGGGGTTGGCGTTGCGGGGGATCTGAGTTGGCGGGATGCGCCGGAGCAGGGTGGTTCGCGAGCAAGCTCGCTCCGACGAAGAGCGCTCCGAGCTAGCCGGCTACCTGTAGGAGCGAGCTTGCTCGCGAAGCCGCCCCACGAAGAGTACGCCGTGCGGACCGTCGAGTTGTAGGAGCGAGCTTGCTCGCGAACCTGCGCGGCATCGGCGCTGCCGGCGTCCCCTCTCCCGCAGGGAGAGGGGACCGTTCGGAGCAGGCGGGAACCGCATCATCAGCCGGCACAATCTGCCCCCTCTCCCCTTGGGAGAGGGCTGGGGTGAGGGGCTTCTCGGCGAGCGCGAATCTCGTCCTTAGAAATCACCCCAAAGCTGCTGCGCCACGCTCAGCGCAACCACCGGAGCGGTCTCGGTGCGCAGCACACGCGGCCCCAGTCGTGCGGCATGGAATCCGGCGCCCTTGGCCTGTTCCACTTCCGCATCGCTCAACCCGCCTTCCGGGCCGATCAGGAAGGCCAGGCTGGACGGTTTGTCATGGCTGGTCAGCGGCTCAGCGACTGGGTGCAGCACCAGCTTGAGCTGCGCTTCGCAGCCCTCCAGCCATTCGGCGAGGGTGACCGGCGCGTTGAGCACCGGTAGTACCGAGCGGCCGCATTGCTCGCAGGCGCTGATCGCCACCTGGCGCCAGTGGGCCATGCGCTTGTCGGCGCGTTCGTCCTTCAGGCGCACTTCGCAGCGTTCGCTGACGATCGGGGTGATCTCGCTGGCGCCCAGTTCGGTGGCCTTCTGGATCGCCCAGTCCATGCGCTCGCCACGGGACAGGCCCTGGCCGAGGTGCACGCGCAGGGGCGATTCGGCCTGGCCGTCGAAGGCTTCACGCAGCTCCACGCGGACGTTCTTCTTGCCCACCTCGATCAGTTCGCCCAGGTACTCGCGGCCAGAGCCGTCGAACAGCTGCACGGCATCGCCAACCGCGTGCCGCAGCACGCGGCCGATGTAGTGGGCCTGGGCTTCGGGCAGCTCGTGCTGGCCGAGGGAGAGCGGGGCGTCGATGAAGAAGCGGGAGAGGCGCATGGCGGTGCCGACAGAAAAGGGGAAAGCGGCAAGCTTAAAGCTTTCGGCCTGCCGCTTGTAGCCGATCAGCCCGGATCGCGATGCTCGGGGAAGCGTGCGCTGACCGCCACGCTCACACTGTCGCGGGTGGCAATGTCGATGCCTTCGCTGGCGACCTCGGCGAGGAAGTCGATCTGTTCGGGGGTGATGATGTACGGCGGCAGGAAGTACACCACGCTGCCCAGCGGTCGCAGCAGCGCGCCGCGTTCCAGGCCGTGCTGGAAGACCTTCAGGCCGCGGCGTTCCTGCCACGGGTAGGCGGTCTTGCTGGCCTTGTCCTGGACCATCTCGATGGCGAGGATCATGCCGGTCTGGCGGATTTCCGAGACGTGCGGGTGATCGGCCAGGTGCGCGGTGGCGCTGGCCATCCTGGCCGCCAGGGCCTTGTTGGCCTCGATGACGTTGTCCTGCTCGAAGATGTCCAGGGTGGCCAGGGCGGCGGCGCAGGCCAGCGGATTGCCGGTGTAGGTGTGCGAGTGGAGGAAGGCGCGCAGGGTGGCGTAGTCGTCATAGAACGCCTGGTAGACCGTGTCGGTGGTGAGCACCGCGCTCATCGCCAGGTAGCCGCCGGTCAGCGCCTTGGACAGCACGAGGAAGTCCGGGGTGATGCCGGCCTGTTCGCAGGCGAACATCGTGCCGGTGCGGCCGAAGCCGACCGCGATTTCGTCGTGGATCAGGTGCACGCCGTAGCGGTCGCAGGCTTCGCGTAGCAGCTTGAGGTAGATCGGGTGGTACATGCGCATGCCGCCGGCGCCCTGCACCAGCGGTTCGACGATGACCGCCGCGACGTCTTGATGGTGTTGCTCCAGCGCCTGCTCCATGGCGGCGAACATCGTCCGCGAGTGCACTTCCCAGCTCACGCCTTCGGGGCGCAGGTAGCAGTCGGGGGTCGGCACCTTGATGGTGTCCATCAGCAGCGACTTGTAGGTCTCGGTGAACAACGCCACGTCGCCCACCGACATCGCCGCCACGGTTTCGCCGTGGTAGCTGTTGGTCAGGGTGATGAAGCGCTTCTTCTCCGGCTGGCCGAGGTTGTGCCAGTAGTGGTAGCTCATCTTCAGCGCCACTTCGATGCCGGCCGAACCGCTGTCGGCGTAGAACACCCGGGAGAAGCCGGCCGGCGCCAGGCGCAGCAGGCGCTCGGACAGCTCGATCACCGGCTGGTGGCTGAAGCCGGCGAGGATCACGTGCTCCAGCTGGTCCACCTGGTCCTTGATGCGCTGGTTGATGCGCGGGTTGGCGTGGCCGAAGACGTTGACCCACCAGGAGCTGACCGCGTCCAGGTAGCGCTTGCCTTCGAAGTCCTCCAGCCAGATGCCCTCGCCGCGGCGGATCGGGATCACGGGCAGGCGCTCGTGGTCTTTCATCTGAGTGCAGGGGTGCCACAGCACCTCGAGATCGCGCTGCATCCACTCGGCGTTCAGGCCCATGGTCTGCTCCTTGAAATGATGGTTCGTCTGACGGTCGACTCACCTGGATCGGGCAAGCCTATTCAATGCTCCTGAGATGAACAAGGACACGTCCTACGACACATGCCGTAGGTAGCCGACCAAGACGGCTATTCGGCCTTCAGGCGCTCACGTATGCTTCGCGCCTTTGCACATCTTGGGATGCCTGGCGATGAAAATGGGATGGCTGCGCGCTGCCGCGCTGCTTGCTCTGGGGGCTTTCAGCGTAGTGGCGCTGGGCAAGGACAAACAACCGACGGCCATCGTGATCGGTGGCGGTCTCGCCGGCCTTTCCTCGGCCTACGAGCTGCAGCAGGCGGGCTGGCAGGTCACCCTGCTGGAAGCCAAGCCGCAGGTGGGTGGCCGTTCGGGCCTGGCCACCAGCGAGTGGATCGGCAACAACAAGGTGCAGCCGACTCTCAACGGCTACCTGAGCACCCTGAAGGTGAATTCGGTGCCGGCCCCGGACTTCGTCCGTACTCCGAGCTACCTGATCGACGGCGTTTACTACAGCAGCGCCGACCTGAAGGCCAAGATGCCCGCCGTTGCCGCCGACCTGGAGCGCTTCGAGAAATCCCTGGATGACCTCTCGGCGTCCATCGACGATCCGCTCAACCCGCTGGCAACCAAGACCACCCAGGCCCTGGACGCGCTGACTGTCGCACGCTGGCTGGACAAACTGAACCTTTCCCCTGTCGCGCGCCTGCTGGTCAACCAGCGCATCCGCTCGCGTTACGAGGAGCCCTCGCGCCTGTCGCTGCTGTACTTCGCCCAGCAGGGCCGCGTGTACCGCAATGTCGACGACCGCGACATGCGCGCCTCGCGCCTGCCCGGCGGCAGCCAGGTGCTGGCTCAGGCCTTCGCCAAGCAGGTCAAGACCATCAAGACCAACGCCAAGGTCACTGGCATCACCCAGGACAAGGACGGCGTGACCGTCAAGGTCGGCGCCACCGGCTATTCCGCCGACTACGTGGTGCTGAGCGTGCCGCTGGCGGCCGTCGGCAAGATCCCGATGACTCCGGGCCTGACCGCGCCGCAGCAGTCGTCGATCAGCAACATGCCCTATGCCTGGCGCGACCAGATCCTGATGAAGTTCAAGCAGCCGGTGTGGGACGACAAGTCGCGCCTGTCCGGGGAAATCTTCAGCGACCAGGGCCTGGGCATGATCTGGGTCGAGCCGGCAGCGAAAGGCGGCGCCAACGTGCTGATCAACCTCTCCGGCGACAACGCCCGCGTGATGCAGGCCTTCGGCGACCGCCAGGTGCTGGAGCAGGTGCTGATCCGCATGAACAAGTTCTACCCGAAGATGCGCGGTGCCTATTCCGGCTATGAAATGCGCCGCTACAGCACCGATGCGGGTATGAGCGGTTCCTACGTGACCTACGGCCCGGGCGACGTCACCAACTTCTGGCGCGTCTGGGAGCGTCCGGTGGGTCGCGTGGTGTTCGCCGGTGAGCACACCGATGCGCTGTACCCGGGCACCATCGAAGGCGCACTGCGCAGCGGCAAGCGCGCGGCGAGCCAGGTGCGCGACCTGCAATCGGGCAAGGCGCCGGTGCTGGAAACCAAGGCGGCTGTTCCTGCCGCCAGTGACAAGCCGGCCGATGCCAAGGGCGAGAAGAAGGGCATCATGTCCTGGCTGCCGTTCTGATCGAACCCGTTCTATCCACAATGCCGGCGAAAGCCGGCATTGTCGTTTCTGGCTCTGGGACGGGCGTTTCAGCGCGGGATCTATCTTGTCAGTCGATGTTTCAAAGCAGGTTTTTCTGCTTTTCTTCGATGGATTAACCGCTAGTCTTGAACTCCCATTTTCAAGGATCTCGATCGATGCAATGGCGTAATTCCCCCGCTCGCTATGGGCTGGTCAGCCTGTTCCTGCACTGGGGCAGCGCGCTGGTGGTGTTCGGGCTGTTCGGCCTGGGCTTGTGGATGCGCGAGTTGGACTACTACGACACCTGGTACCACCGCGCCCCGGAAATCCACAAAGGCATCGGCATTCTCCTGGCCATTGCGCTGATCGTGCGTGTGCTCTGGCGCTTCATCAGCCCGGCGCCGCCGGCTCCGGCCAACCACGGACAGATGACCCGCCTGGCCACCAAGCTCGGCCACCTGGCGCTGTACGCGCTGCTGTTCGGGGTGATCATCGCCGGCTACCTGATTTCCACCGCCGAGGGCAAACCCATCAGTGTGTTCGGCTGGTTCGATGTGCCGGCCACCCTGAGCGGCCTGACCGACCAGGCGGATATCGCCGGCGTGATCCACCTCTACCTGGCCTGGGCTCTGGTGGTACTGGCCGTGCTGCACGCCCTGGCGGCGTTCAAACACCATTTCCTCGACCGTGATGCGACCCTGGTACGCATGCTCGGTCGTGCCGCGAAATAACACCTCACCTCAAAGGGAGATTGCTTCAATGCTGAAGAAGACGTTCGCCGCTCTGGCGCTGGGTACCGCCCTGTTCTCCGCTGGCCAGGCCATGGCCGCGGACTACAAGATCGACAAGGAAGGCCAGCACGCCTTCATCGAGTTCCGCATCAAGCACCTGGGTTACAGCTGGCTGTACGGCCGTTTCGACGACTTCGACGGTGCCTTCACCTTCGACGAGAAGAACCCGTCCGCCGACAAGGTCAAGGTGACCATCAACACCAACAGCGTGAACTCCAACCACGCCGAGCGTGACAAGCACCTGCGCAGCCCGGACTTCCTCAACGTCGGCAAGAACCCGACCGCGACCTTCGAGTCCACCTCGGTGAAGGCCGATGGCAAGAACGCCGAGATCACCGGCAACCTGACCCTGAACGGCGTAACCAAGCCGGTCACCCTCAAGGCTGAACTGATCGGCCAGGGCGATGATCCGTGGGGCGGCTACCGTGCCGGCTTCCTCGGCACCACCACCCTCAAGCTGAAGGACTTCAACATCCAGCGCGACCTCGGCCCGGCTTCCCAGGAAGTCGAGCTGACCCTGTCGGTGGAAGGGGTGCGTCAGTAAGACGCAGGCATGCGAAGACGCCGGCGAATGCCGGCGTTTTCGTTTGTGGCGTCAGTCTGTGCGGCCCTGCAGGCACTGCTGCAGGAGCTGGGCGAGGGTACGCTGTTCGTCGTCGTCCAGCGGCGCGAACAGACTGTCATGGGTCCGTGCGAGGATGGCGTGGGTGCGCTCGTCGATGCGGCTCCCGGCCTCGGTGAGAAACAGCTGGAAGCTGCGCTGATCAACCGGGTTGCGCTCGCGGCGGACCAGGCCCAGGGTTTCCATCTCACGGATCTTGCGAGTCACCAGCGCCTTGTCGCGGCACATCTTGCGGCCCAGGCTCTGCAGGCTCTGGCCAGCATCGGCGCCGATCAGTTCGAGCAGGCGGATGTCCGGCGGGGTAAGGTCGATGCCCTCGGCGCACAGTTCGTCCTGGAGGCTCTCGCGCAAGTGATCGAGGACCTTCATCAGGGTCTGTGGCAGGTCGGGATTCACGCTGTGGGTCATCGGTTCGGTCACGGTAAACCTTGTGTAAATCAGGTTGATCAGCTCAACCATTTTTTCGTATTTTAGTTGATGTTATCAACTTTGTTCGCCGCCGCGACTGCCTTGCGGAAAACCTACTGCGATATCAGCCATTGGCTAAAACGTTTCAGCAGGTTTCCCTCAGGGCTTTCGGACGTTTACAAACACAGCTGAATGTAAGTATTTTTGCCAGCTTTTCCGGACCGGCAAGCCCACCGCCAAACCGGACGCTTTGCTCACGAGGACAACGATATGCAACGAAAGCCAGCCATGCGCGCCCTGGTCCCGGCCCTGCTCGTCGCCATGGCCACTCTTGCCGGCTGCGACAAGACCCAGGCCCCGCAGGAGAAGCAGATCCCCGAGGTCGGGGTGGTGACCCTGCAGTCGCAGGAGGTGACCCTGAGCACCGAGCTGCCGGGCCGCACCACCGCGTATCGCATCGCCGAAGTTCGCCCGCAGGTGAACGGCATCATCCTCAAGCGCCTGTTCAAGGAAGGCAGCGACGTCAAGGAAGGCCAGCAGCTGTACCAGATCGACCCGGCCACCTATGACGCGACCCTGCAGAGTGCCCAGGCCAACCTGATGTCCACCCAGCAGCAGGCCGAACGCTACAAGGAGCTGGTGAAGGACGAGGCGGTGAGCAAGCAGCAATACGCCGACGCCCAGGCCGCCTACTTGCAGGCCAAGGCCACCGTGGACAGCGCCAAGATCAACGTGCGCTACACCAAGGTCTACTCGCCCATCTCCGGCCGCATCGGGCGCTCCTCGGTTACCGAAGGCGCGCTGGTGCAGAACGGCCAGGCCGACGCACTGGCCACCGTGCAGCAGCTGGACCCGATCTATGTCGACGTTACCCAGTCCTCCACTTCGCTGATCCGCCTGCGCCGCGAGCTGGCCGCCGGGCAGCTGGAGAAGGCCGGTGACAACGCCGCCAAGGTCAAGCTGTACCTGGAAGACGGCTCCGAATACCCCGTCGAGGGCAAGCTGGAGTTCTCCGAAGTCTCGGTCGACCAGGGCACCGGCTCGGTGACCGTGCGCGCCATCTTCCCCAACCCGAACAAGGAACTGCTACCGGGCATGTTCGTCCATGCGCAGCTGCAGGAAGGCATCAAGAAGCAGGCCATCCTGGCGCCGCAACAGGGCGTCACCCGCGATTTCCGTGGCATGGCGACCGCGCTGGTGCTCAACGGCGAAGACAAGGTCGAGCTGCGCACTATCAAGGCCGAGCGCACCGTCGGCGCCTATTGGCTGGTCAGCGATGGCCTGAAGCCCGGCGATCGCCTGATCACCGAGGGCCTGCAGTACGTCCAGCCGGGCGCGCAGGCCAAGGCCGTACCCGCGAAGAACGTGGCGCCCACCGCCGGTGCCGCCGACAAGCCCGCCGCCGCTCAACCGGCCAAGCAGGGTTAATCAAGGGGATTCGTCATGTCGAAGTTTTTCATTGACCGGCCCATCTTTGCCTGGGTGATCGCTCTGGTGATCATGCTGGCGGGCGGTCTGTCGATCCTCAAGCTGCCGGTGAACCAGTACCCGGCCATCGCGCCGCCGGCCATCGCCATCCAGGTTGCCTATCCGGGCGCTTCCGCCGAAACGGTGCAGGACACCGTGGTGCAGGTGATCGAGCAGCAGATGAACGGTCTCGACCATCTGCGCTACATCTCCTCGGAGTCCAACTCCGACGGCAGCATGACCATCACCGTGACCTTCGACCAGGGCACCAGCCCTGACATCGCCCAGGTCCAGGTGCAGAACAAGCTGCAGCTGGCCACGCCGCTCCTGCCGCAGGAAGTGCAGCAGCAGGGCATCCGCGTGACCAAGGCGGTGAAGAACTTCCTGATGGTGGTCGGCGTCGTCTCCACCGACGGCAGCATGACCAAGGAAGACCTGTCGAACTACATCGTCTCCAACATGCAGGACCCGCTGTCGCGGACCGCCGGTGTGGGTGACTTCCAGGTGTTCGGTTCGCAGTACGCCATGCGCATCTGGCTGGACCCGGCGAAGCTCAACAGCTTCCAGATGACTCCTGGCGACGTGAAGACGGCGATCCAGGCGCAGAACGTGCAGATCTCCTCCGGCCAGCTGGGCGGCCTGCCTGCGGTCAAGGGCCAGCAGCTCAACGCCACCATCATCGGCAAGACCCGCCTGCAGAGCGCCGAGCAGTTCAAGAACATCCTCCTCAAGGTCAACGCCGACGGCTCCCAGGTTCGCCTGAAGGATGTCGCCGATGTGGCCCTGGGCGGCCAGGACTACAGCATCAACGCCCAGTTCAACGGCAAGCCGGCCTCGGGTATCGCGATCAAGCTGGCCACCGGCGCCAACGCGCTGGATACCGCCAAGTCGATCCGCGCCACCTTGGGCAGCCTGGAGCCGTTCTTCCCGCAGGGCATGAAGATCGTCTACCCGTACGACACCACCCCGGTGGTTTCTGCCTCGATCCATGAGGTGGTGAAGACCCTGGGCGAAGCGATCCTGCTGGTGTTCCTGGTGATGTACCTGTTCCTGCAGAACTTCCGCGCCACGCTGATCCCGACGATCGCCGTGCCGGTGGTGCTGCTGGGCACCTTCGGCGTGCTCGCCGCCTTCGGCTTCTCGATCAACACCCTGACCATGTTCGGCATGGTGCTGGCGATCGGCCTGTTGGTGGACGATGCCATCGTGGTGGTGGAAAACGTCGAGCGGGTGATGGCCGAGGAAGGCCTGTCTCCCCGCGAGGCGGCGCGCAAGTCCATGGACCAGATCCAGGGCGCGCTGGTGGGTATTGCCCTGGTGCTCTCGGCGGTATTCCTGCCGATGGCGTTCTTCGGCGGCTCCACCGGGGTGATCTACCGGCAGTTCTCCATCACCATCGTCTCGGCCATGGCCCTGTCGGTGCTGGTGGCATTGGTGCTGACCCCGGCGCTCTGCGCCACCATGCTCAAACCCATCGAGAAGGGTGACCACGGCGAGCACAAGCGCGGCTTCTTCGGCTGGTTCAACCGCGCCTTCCTCTCCACCACCCAAGGCTACGAGCGCGGCGTCACCTCCATCCTCAAGCACCGTATGCCGTACCTGCTGATGTATGTGCTGATCCTCGGCGGCATGATCTATCTGTTCACCCGTATCCCCACCGCGTTCCTCCCCGACGAGGACCAGGGCGTGCTGTTTGCCCAGGTGCAGACCCCGGCCGGTTCTTCCGCCGAGCGCACTCAGGTGGTGGTGGACTCCATGCGCGAATACCTGCTGGAGCAGGAAAGCAGCACAGTGGCCTCGGTGTTCACCGTGACCGGCTTCAACTTTGCCGGTCGTGGTCAGAGCTCGGGCATGGCGTTCATCATGCTCAAGCCCTGGGAAGAGCGTCCGGGCGCGGAGAACAGCGTGTTCGCGCTGGCACAGCGCGCCCAGCAGCACTTCTTCAGCTTCAAGGATGCGATGGTGTTCGCCTTCGCCCCGCCGGCGGTACTCGAACTGGGTAACGCCGTGGGCTTCGACATCTTCCTCCAGGACCAGGCCGGCGTCGGCCACGAAGTGCTGATGCAGGCGCGCAACCAGTTCCTCGGCCTGGCCGCGCAGAACCCGGTGCTGCAGCGCGTGCGCCCCAACGGCCTGAACGACGAGCCGCAATACAAGTTGTTGATCGACGACGAGAAGGCCAGTGCGCTGGGCGTTTCGCTGGCGGACATCAACAGCACTCTGTCGATTGCCTGGGGTTCGAACTACGTCAACGACTTCATCGACCGTGGTCGGGTGAAGAAGGTCTACCTGCAAGGCCGGCCGAATGCGCGGATGAGCCCGGAAGACCTGGACAAGTGGTACGTGCGCAACAGCTCCGGCGAGATGGTACCGTTCAGCGCCTTCGCCACCGGCGAGTGGAGCTACGGCTCGCCGAAACTGGCGCGCTACAACGGTGTGCCGGCCATGGAAGTCCTCGGTGAACCGGCCCCGGGGCGCTCCACCGGTGATGCCATGGCGGCGGTCGAGGACATCGTCAAGCAACTGCCCAAGGGTGTTGGCTATGCCTGGACGGGTCTGTCCTACGAGGAACGTCTGTCAGGGTCGCAGGCCCCCGCGCTCTACGCCCTGTCGCTGATCGTGGTGTTCCTCTGCCTGGCAGCGTTGTACGAGAGCTGGTCGATCCCGTTCTCGGTGATGCTGGTGGTGCCCCTGGGCGTCATCGGTGCGCTGTTGGCGACTTCCATGCGCGGGTTGTCCAACGACGTGTTCTTCCAGGTGGGCCTGTTGACGACCATCGGCCTGTCAGCGAAGAACGCGATCCTCATCGTCGAGTTCGCCAAGGAACTGCACGAGCAGGG
Organism: Pseudomonas sp.; assembly: GCF_002796985.1. Lineage (GTDB taxonomy): Bacteria > Pseudomonadota > Gammaproteobacteria > Pseudomonadales > Pseudomonadaceae > Pseudomonas. The sequence goes on from NZ_PEKX01000009.1 coordinate 412,813, forward strand.
CAAGGGCATCGTCGAGGCGGCCATCGAGGCCTGCCGGATGCGTCTGCGCCCGATTGTCATGACCTCCCTGGCCTTCGTCCTCGGCGTGCTGCCGCTGGCGATTTCCACTGGCGCAGGTTCGGGCAGCCAGCACGCGATCGGTACCGGCGTGATCGGCGGCATGATCACGGCCACGGTCCTGGCGATCTTCTGGGTGCCGTTGTTCTATGTGGTGGTCAGTACCCTGTTCAAGGACTCCGCGTCCAAGGAACAGGAAACCACCGAGAAGGGGCATTGATATGAGAAAGTCCTTCCTGTCCCTCGCTATCACGGCAGCCGTGTTGTCCGGCTGCTCGCTGATTCCCGACTACGAGCGCCCCGAGGCGCCCGTGGCTGCGGCCTATCCGCAGGGCAATGCCTACGATGCGGCGCAGCCGGCCACCGCCGGCGCCGACATCGGCTGGCGCGAGTTCTTCAAGGACCCGCAACTGCAGCGACTGGTCGAAGTGTCGCTGGAAAACAACCGTGACCTGCGCGTTGCCGCGCTGAACATCGAAGCCTACCGGGCGCAGTACCGCATCCAGCGGGCCGACCTGTTCCCGGCGGTGGACGCCGGCATCACTGGCTCGCGCCAGCGCCTGCCAGCCGACCTGTCGAGCACCGGCGACTCGATGATCAGCAGCCAGTACGGTGCGACGCTGGGCGTCACGTCCTGGGAGCTGGACCTGTTCGGCCGCCTGCGCGCCCTGCGTGACCAGGCGCTGGAAACCTACTTCGCCAGCGAAGAGGCCCGCCGCAGCACCCAGACCAGCCTGGTGGCCAACGTTGCCAATGCCTACCTGACGCTGCGCGCCGACCAGGCTCAGCTGGAGCTGACCCGCAATACCCTGGCCGCTTACCAGAAGAGCTACGACCTGACCAAGCGTAGCTACGAAGTTGGCGTCGCTTCCGCCCTGGACCTGCGCCAATCGCAGACCCAGGTGGAAAGTGCGCGGGCCACCCTGGCCCAGTACACCCGACTCGTCGCACAAGACCAGAATGCGCTGGTGCTGCTGCTGGGTTCCGGCCTGCCGGGCGACCTGCCCCAGGGCCGCCAGTTGTCCGACGAATTGCTGGCGACCGTGCCCTCCGGCCTGCCCTCCGACCTGCTGCAACGCCGCCCGGACATCCTCCAGGCGGAGCACCAGCTCAAGGCGGCCAACGCCAACATCGGCGCGGCGCGCGCGGCGTTCTTCCCGAACATCAGCCTGACCGCCAACGCCGGCAGCCTCAGCCCGGACCTCTCCGGCCTGTTCGATGGCGGTTCCGGCAGCTGGCTGTTCCAGCCTTCGATCACCTTGCCGATCTTCAACGCCGGCAGCCTGCAGGCGAGCCTGGACCTGGCCAGGGTGCAGAAGGACATCAACGTGGCGCAGTACGAGAAAGCCATCCAGACGGCCTTCTCCGAGGTCGCCGATGGGCTCGCCGCGCGCGGTACCTTCAACGAGCAACTGCAGGCGCAACGTTCGCTGGTGGACGCCACCAGCGAGTACTACCGCCTGGCCGACAAGCGCTACCGCACCGGTGTGGATAACTACCTCACCGTGCTCGACGCGCAGCGCTCGCTGTTCAGTGCCCAGCAGCAGCTGATCACCGACCGCCTCAACCAGCTGATCAGCGAGGTCAACCTGTACAAGGCCCTCGGCGGCGGCTGGCAGGCGAGCGCAGCAGAAGCCAAGCCGATCTCCAGCGAGGCGCCGAAAGGCTGATCTTCACTGGCTGGAAACAACAACGCCGCCCGAAGGGCGGCGTTGTTGTTTGTGTTGTGTTGGCAACAATGTAGGGCAGTGTCTGGGACGGTTCGCGAGCAAGCTCGCTCCTACAGATGTCCGACTCGCTCGGTGTGTTCCTTGTAGGAGCGAGCTTGCTCGCGAACCCACGGACTAAAGCATCGCACTACGCCCCGCCGGCTGGATCTGGTTATCCGCCAGCCAGTCCAGCGCGCACTCGCGCAGGCGCTCACCCTGATAGACGTACCAGGCCTGCAGCAGCTCCGGATACCCCATCAGCACATGGCGGAAGGCCTTGAACGGCTTGCGCCCCTCGATGGCGTTGGCCAGGGCGGAATAGGCGTGGGGTTCGGGCACTTCGCGCAGGAAGTCGCGCATCAGCTCCAGCGACTGGCCGCTGCTCAGCGGCTCGATGGGCAGCAGGCGCTCCGGCTCGCGGTGCAGCAGTTCTGCCAGTTCGGGGTCGGGGTCTTCTTCGGCAATCAGCAGCACCTGGCCGCTGAACAGGTCGAGGTAGTGATCGATACCCTGGGTGTCGAGTGCGAAGGCCAGTTCGTCGAGGTCGATGGTCAGTGGGCGCATGGTCACTTTCCCTAGAGGGCGAGCCACCGATCCTACGCCATGCGCATGACAACTGTCCTGCCGATACCGGTCGGCGCGGGCGCGCCGACCGGTCCTCGGATCACAGGCGGAAGCGGCCCACCTGCTGCTGCAGCTCGTTGCCCAGGCGCGCCAGCTCGGTGCTGGAACTGGCGGTCTGTTCGCTGGCGGCGGCGGACTGGTCGGCGATCTCGCGCACCTGCACCACGCTGCGGTTGATCTCCTCGGCGACGCTGCTCTGCTCCTCGGCGGCCGAGGCGATCTGCAGGTTCATGCCCTGGATGTCGGCCACGGTACGGGCGATCACCCCCAGCGCCTCGCCGGCGCGGCGGGTCAGCTGCACCGAGCTGCCGGTCAGGCGACGGCTGTCGTCCATGCGCGTCACCGCTTCCTGGGCGCCGCGCTGCAGGCCGGCGATCAGGCCCTCGATCTCGGCGGTGGACTGCTGGGTGCGCTGGGCCAGGCCACGCACCTCGTCGGCGACCACGGCGAAACCGCGCCCGGCCTCGCCCGCGCGGGCGGCCTCGATGGCGGCGTTGAGCGCCAGCAGGTTGGTCTGCTCGGCCACCGACTTGATCACGTCGAGCACGCTACCGATTTTCTCGCTCTCCTTGTGCAGCAGCTCCATGGCCTCGGCGGAGCGATCCACCTCGGTGGCCAGGCGGTCGATCTGGTTCACCGCATCCTGCACCACCTGGTCGCCCTCGCGGGCCTGCTGGTCGGCCTGCTGGGCGGCAGCGGAGGCCTGCTCGGCATTGCGCGCGACTTCCTGCACGGTGGCGGCCATTTCATGGATGGCGCTGGCGACCTGCTCGGTCTCCACGCGCTGGCTGTTGACCCCGGCGCGGGTCTGCTCGGTGACGGCGGAGAGCTCGTCGGCAGCCGTGGCCAACTGATTGACGCTGCCGCCTATGTGGCTGAGCAACTGCGCCAGGCTTTCGCGCATGCGCATCATCACGCGCTGCAACTGGCCCAGCTCGTCGCTGCGCTGCAAGTTGAGGTCACGCGACAACCCTTGGGACAGGTCGCCCCTGGCGATACGCTCGGCCAGCTCCAGCGCCTCGTGCAGCGGGCGGACGATCTGACGGTTGATGGCCCATCCGGAAAGGAAGCCGAAGGCCAGGGCCAGCACGGCGATGAGGATCTGCCGGGTCTTGGCGGCAGCGGTCTCTGCCTCGTTGCGTGCCAGGGTGTCATCGTAAAGGCGAGTGGCGGCCGCAAGCAGCGCTTCACTGGCGCCGTTCAGGCCCTTGCGTGCCTGCTGGGTGGCGTTGACGCCGTCGCGGAAGTGCTCGATGCCGCTACGGTAGTTCTGCAGATCCTTGAGCGCGCTGCTCAGTCCGTCGGCTGCAATCCCAGGCAATTGGTTCTGCAGTGCGCTGCCGGTATCACGCAGCTTGTCGAAGGCGGCGAAGGCAGTCTGCTCGGCGCTGGCGGATTGTTCGAAGACATAACCGCGCACCTGATAGCGCACCACCAGCAATTGCTGGTGCAACTGGCCGACGGCCTGGGCGCTGTGCAGCAACGGGGCGTCGCCAGGCTGCTCGGCGAGCAGGTCGAAGAGCTGCTTATCCAGCGCCTCGAAGGCCTGCAGGGCACTCTGCGCGCTGCCCACCAGGGTGCTGCGGGCCTGGGTGCGCTGGTCCACCGCGCGGGTGAGGGCGGCAAAGGCTGCGCGGTATTCGCTGACGGCCTGGCGTGCCGCGTTCAGTTGGGCGGCATCGATATCGCTGCCTTTGAGGCGCTGCTCGATCAGCTCGAGCATCCTGCTGCTGTGCTGTTCGACGCGCTCGGCCTGGCTGCGGTCGCCGCCCAGCTCGAACTGCAGTCGGGCCAGGTTGGCCTGCTGGCTGAGGCCGTTGAGCTCGGTGATGGCCGCCATCTGCTCGCCGCGCCTGGCCTGGCTCTCCAGGCTGTTCAGGCCACTGAGCAGCACCAGCAGTGTGAGGAAGAGGAGGATGCCGAAGCCCACCACCAGCTTCAGGCTGACGTTCAGGCGTCCCAGCTGTACTACTAACCAATCGTACATGTCGAATACTCCAGGCAGGCGTCGCCGCGGGATCGACGGCCCGTGGCTGGCAACAGCGAAAGGTGCAGAGGCGAGGCGGAATTGTCGGGACGCATCTTCGTGCGTCAGAGGCTATCGGCCGCGAAAAGCGAAACTGAAGCCGCGAATTTGTCGCGATGTTTCCGGCGCGCGGGCTCTTGTAGGAGCGAGCTTGCTCGCGAACAGGCCCCGCAGCAGAATCGGTTCGCGAGCAAGCTCGCTCCTACAGGTCCGTGTGAGGGCAAAGAAAAGGCCCGCATTGCGCGGGCCTTGTTCCTTGCAGGGTGGCTCAAACGCGGAAGCGGCTGACCAGCACCTGCAGCTCGTTGCCCAGGCGCGCCAGCTCCACGCTGGAGGCGGCGGTTTCCTCGCTGGCGGCAGCGGTCTGTTCGGAGATGTCACGGACGTTCATGACGCTGCGGTTGATCTCCTCGGCCACGGCGCTCTGCTGCTCGGAAGCGGCGGCGATCTGCTGGTTCATCGACTGGATGGTCGACACCGTGCGGGTAATGGCGCCCAGGCGCTCGCCGGCGCGGCGGGTCAGGTCGACGGTGCTGACGGTCAGGTCGCGGCTGGTTTCCATCATCTGCACGGCTTGCTGGGTGCCGCTTTGCAGGCCGGCGATCAGTTCCTCGATCTCCTCGGTGGAGGACTGCGTGCGCTGCGCCAGGCCGCGCACCTCGTCGGCGACCACGGCGAAACCGCGCCCGGCATCGCCCGCGCGGGCCGCTTCGATGGCGGCGTTGAGAGCCAGCAGGTTGGTCTGCTCGGCCACGGCCTTGATCACGTCCAGCACGCTGCCGATCTTCTCGCTTTCGCGCTTGAGCTTGAGCACCGACTCGTTAGTGCGGCCGACTTCGCCAGCCAGGCGGTCCATCTGGCCGACGGCTTCATTCACCGCCCCTTCGCCTTCACGGGCTTCGCGGTCGGCGGCGGAGGCAGCCTCGGAGGCTTCCTCGGCGTTGCGCGCGACTTCCTGCACGGTGGCGGCCATCTCGTTCATGGCGGTGGCGACCTGGTCGGTCTCGGTCTTCTGGTTGTTCACCCCGGCGCTGGTCTGCTCGGTCACTGCGGACAGCTCTTCTGCGGCGCTGGCGATCTGCGTCACGCCATCATGGATGCGGCTGATCAGCTCGCGCAGGGACAAGTTCATGCGTTGCATGCTCTTTTGCAGCTGGCCCAGCTCGTCGTGGCGATTGGTCGGGATGTCGCGGCTGAGGTCGCCGTCGGCAATGCGCTCGGCATGGCCCAGCACGTCGCGCAGCGGATTGACGATCTGCCCGGTGATGATCCAGGCGGCAATGCTACCCAGTACCAGGGCGATCAGCGCGGCCAGGCCCAAGAGGGATTTGGCCTGGGCGACGCCAGCGTCGCGCTTGGCGGTCTGGGTGGTCGTCAGCTCGTTGCTCAGCTTCTCGATCTGCTGGCCAGCGTCGCGCATACGGTCGCGGGCGGCCTGGCTGTCGTTGACTTCGTTGCGGTAGGCGGTCAGCGCGTTACGGTAGCTTTCCAGTGCGTCGAGGGTGCTGCGGAACTCGCCGTTGAGTTCGGCGGGCGAGCTGCTCATATCGCTCTGCACGGCCTGAATGACTTTCTGCATGGCCTCCAGAGCACCCTGTTCGAGGTTCTGCGCGTCGGTGCTGGTGTAGGCCATGACCTGCAGGCGTGCCTGCATCACCTGGCGACCCAGGTTGGCGAGGTCCTGCAGGTGTTGCAGGTTCTCCGGGCTGCCGCCGCTGACCAGCTTCTTCTCGGCCTTCTCCAGGCCTTCGCTGACGGCGCCAGCGGAGCGGATCAGGGTCTGCTTGGCGGCATCGCGAAGTTCGAAGGACTTCAGCAACTGGGCGTAAAGGCGGCGGTATTCCACGCTCAGCTCATGCTGCTGGTCGATGACGCGACGGTCCTCGGGCTCGGTGAAGCGCTCGTTCAACGAACGGTGGCGCGCGTCGAGCTTGTCCAGCGTATCGACCACCGCCTTGGCGTCTTCCGGTGCGCGGGTGGACTGGAATTTCAGGCGGGCGATGCGCAGGTCCTTGGCGATCGCGATCAGCTCGGAAATCTCGCCGAGCTTGTCGCCACGGCTGATCACGTTGCCCAGGTTGATCCAGCCGGTGAGGGCGATCAACAGGGTGAGCAGCAGCACCAGGCCGAAGCCGGAGGCGAGTTTGAGTTTGACAGTCAGGTTGTTGAACCAGCGAAACATGAGGGGCGCTCCAGCGATGAACAGGGCCGGTACGCAGGGCTGAGCAGGAAATGCGCAGAGTGGGGACGACCGGTAGTGCCGATATCGGCGTTTCTGCCCGGAACTAGAGTGGTGGCACTTTGTTTTTTTGACCGGTGGTTCACGCTGGAGGCCGCGTGGTTACTGGCCTGTAGTCGGTTTGAGTTAGAACAGTCGTGCCAGGAGAGCGGTCACGGCAGTCTCGACGCGCAGAATGCGTTCGCCCAGTTGCACGGGGTTCAGCCCGGCTTCCCGCAGCTTGTCGACCTCGTAGGGAATCCAGCCGCCTTCGGGGCCGATGGCCAGGGTCACCGGCTCGCTCAGCGCGCGCGGGCACTCGGGCCAGGGGCCGGGATGGCCGATCAGGCCGAGGCTGCCGGCGGCCAGCGCAGGCAGGCGGTCCTCGACGAAGGGCTTGAAGCGCTTCTCGATGATCACCTCGGGCAGCACGGTGTCGCGGGCCTGTTCCAGGCCAAGGACCAGTTGCTCGCGCACGGCCTCGGGGTCGAGGAAGGGGGTTTGCCAGAAGCTTTTCTCCACCCGGTAGCTGTTGAGCAGCACCAGGCGCGGCACGCCCATGGCAGCAACGGTCTGCAGCACGCGGCGGAGCATCTTCGGGCGGGGAAGGGCGAGCAGCAGGGTGAGCGGCAGCTTGGCCGGCGGGGGCTGCTCGAAGTTGACCTGCAACTCGGCTTCGTTGGCTTCCAGGCGCAGCAGGTGGCCTTCGCCCATCAGGCCGCCGAGGCGGCCGACACGCATCCGGTCGCCGCTTTCGGCGCGATGGACTTCCTGCATATGGATCAGGCGGCGGTCGCGCAGGATCACGCGGTCCGCCGCCACGAAGTCGGCGTCGTCGAGCAGCAGCAGGTTCACGGGCGAGTGGCCGGAGGCTGGTCGCCCTTGGACTCTTCTTCGTCTTCTTCCGGGCCGCGCTTGCGGATCAGGTGGCTGAACAGCACGCCGGCCTCGAACAGCAACCACATTGGCACCGCCAGCAGGGTCTGCGACAGCGGGTCCGGCGGGGTGAGGATCATGCCGACGACAAAGCAGCCGATGATCACGTACGGGCGGATCTTCTTCAGGTAGGCCACGTTGACCACCCCGATCCATACCAGCAGCACGGTGGCCACGGGAATCTCGAAGGCGAGGCCGAAGGCGAACAACAGGGTAAGGAAGTCCAGGTAGCTGTTGATGTCGGTCATCGGTGTCACCCCTTCCGGGGCCGAGCCGAGGAAGAAGTGGAACATCAACGGGAACACCAGGAAGTAGGCGAAGGCCATGCCGGCGTAGAACAGCACGATGCTGGAGGCCAGCAGCGGCAGGGCGACGCGCTTCTCGTGCTTGTACAGCCCTGGCGCGATGAAGCCCCAGACCTGGCCGAGGATCACCGGCATGGCGAACAGCACGGCGACGATCATGGTCAGCTTGAGCGGTGCGAGGAAGGCCGACGCCGGGTCGATGGCGATCATCGTCGCGCCTTCGGGCAGGAAGCGCCGCAGCGGCTCGGAAGCCAGCGAGTAGATCTTCTGCGAGAAGTACAGCAGGCCGATGAAGATCACGAAGATCGCGATCACGCAGCGCAGCAGGCGATTGCGCAGTTCGGTCAGGTGCGAGACCAGGGGCATTTCCTGGTCTTGTTCGGGCTGGTCGGGCTTTTCGGCGCTCATGGGGTACGCGGCGTCTCGGGCGATGCGGGCGGCTGGCTCGGCTCCTGCGTTTGCGGCGCAGCAGTGGGCTCGGCCGGTGCGGCGGGGGGCGCTTGCGGGGTGGCAGGCGCGAGGCCCGCTCCCGGCAGGCTGTTCAGGCGGCTATTGGGCGCGATGCTCGGCGCTGCAGCGGGCGCGGCGGGCGGGCTCTGGCCCTCCGACGGCGCCTGCGACAGCGGGCTGAGGCTTTCCTCGACCTGGGATTGCAGGTCGGTCAGCGGCGCCATCAGCTTCTTGGCGTCCTGCTCCATCTGCAGGATGTGCTCGTTGTGCAGCTGGCGGCGAATTTCATCCGCGCCCAGCTCACGCTCCACTTCCATCTTGATGGCGTTGAAGCTGCGCTTGAGCCGGCCGATCCACAGGCCGGCGGTGCGCGCGGCACCCGGCAGGCGATCGGGGCCGAGCACCAGCAGGGCGACGAGCCCCACCAGCAGCAGTTCGCTGAAGCTGATACCGAACATGAATCAGTCCTTGCGCGCCGGCTCTTCGACCTTCTGCGCCTGGGCGTCGATGGTGTGCGGCTGGTTCAGCGACGGGTTGCCGGTGGCGGCGTTCGGGTCCTTCTTCTCTTCTTCCTCGGTGTTCATCGCCTTCTTGAAGCCCTTGATGGCTTCGCCGACGTCCGAACCCAGGTTCTTCAGGCGCTTGGTGCCGAAGACCAGGACCACGACGATCAGGATGACGACCCAGTGTTTCCAGTCAAAGATGCCCATGTTGTTCTCCTTGAAGTAATAGCGTTCAGGCCGACGGCTGGCGTGCCGCCTTCTCGTCGTGCCCGGAAAGGCCGAAGCGGCGGTCCAGCTCGTCCAGTACCGCCTGTGGGTGCTGGCCGAGGGAGGCGAGCATCACCAGGGAGTGGAACCAGAGGTCGGCCGTTTCGTAGATCAGGTCCGAGCAGTCGCCACTGATGGCGGCATCCTTGGCGGCGAGAATGGTTTCCACCGACTCCTCGCCCACCTTCTCCAGAATCTTGTTCAGGCCCTTGTGATACAGGCTGGCCACGTAGGAACTGTCCGCTGCGGCATTCTTGCGCGCTTCGAGGACTTCCGCCAGACGGGCGAGGGTATCAGTGCTCATGGGGTTTTCCTGTACCTACGTGGGAGTAAATGGCATCCGGGTCCTTGAGGACCGGGTCGACGGTCTGCCAGGTACCGTTCTCGAACACGCGGTAGAAGCAGCTCTCGCGGCCGGTGTGGCAGGCGATGCCGCCCAGCTGTTCGACCATCAGGATCACCACGTCGGCGTCGCAGTCCAGGCGCAGTTCGTGCAGCTTCTGCACATGGCCGGACTCTTCGCCCTTGCGCCAGAGCTTGCCGCGCGAGCGCGACCAGTAGATGGCGCGGTGCTCGGCGGCGGTGAGGGTGAGGGCCTCACGGTTCATCCAGGCCATCATCAGCACGCGGCCGGTGCGATGGTCCTGGGCGATCGCCGGTACCAGTCCATCGGCATTCCAGTTGATTTCGTCCAGCCAGTCTTTCATCTCGGGTTCCGTACAGCGGGCCTATGCAGGGCCCGGAGCCACTTTTCTCTAGTGGTTAAGTGTGCCAGCCGGTGCGGCCACTGGCTATCGGCGCAGAATCAGATACAGACCACCGGCCAGCATCGCCCAGGCCGGCCAGGCCGCGAGACTGTGGGTCGCCAGCCCGGTTTCGGCGGCGCCGGCAACCAGCACTGCGCCAATCAGCCGCGCCGGCCAGGCGTTGGCCATGCCGACCTGGACGCCGTTCAGGCGCGCTTCGGGCTGTGGTTCGCGGGACAGGCGCTCCAGCGTGTCGCGGGTCATCTGCGCCAGGTGGGGAATCTGTTCGATGTGTTGCTGGGCGTTGCGCAGCAGGGTGCCGGGGCTGACGCGCTCGCGCATCCAGCGCTCCAGGAACGGCTGCGCGGTGGTCCACAGGTCCAGCTCCGGGTAGAGCTGGCGGCCGAGGCCTTCGATGTTCAGCAGGGTCTTCTGCAGCAGCACCAGTTGCGGCTGCACTTCCATGTTGAAGCGCCGCGCGGTCTGGAACAGGCGCAGCAGCACCTGGCCGAAGGAGATGTCCTTGAGCGGCTTCTCGAAGATCGGCTCGCAGACGGTACGGATGGCCGCTTCGAAGTCGTTGACCTTGGTTTCCGCCGGCACCCAGCCCGAGTCGATGTGCAACTGGGCGACCTTGCGGTAGTCGCGCTTGAAGAAGGCGATCAGGTTGCGCGCCAGGTAGTCCTGGTCCTCGTCGGTGAGGCTGCCGACGATGCCGCAGTCCACCGCGATGTATTGCGGGCTCCACGGCGTGCGGGTGCTGACGAAGATGTTGCCGGGGTGCATGTCGGCGTGGAAGAAGCTGTCGCGGAATACCTGGGTGAAGAAGATCTCCACGCCGCGTTCGGCCAGCGCCTTGAAGTCGGTGCGCTGGTCGCGCAGGGTGTCCAGGTCGGTGACCGGGATGCCGTAGATGCGCTCCATCACCAGCACCTTGGGGCGGCACCAGTCCCAGTAGACCTGAGGCACGTAGAGCAGCGGCGAGCCTTCGAAGTTGCGCCGCAGTTGCGAGGAGTTGGCCGCTTCGCGCAGCAGGTCCAGCTCGTCGTAGATGGTCTTCTCGTAGTCGCTGACCACTTCGGCCGGGTGCAGGCGGCGGGCGTCGGCGGAGATGCGCTCGGCGGTGCGGGCGAGGATATGCAGCCAGGCGATGTCGGAACGGATCACCGGCTCCAGGTTCGGGCGGATGACCTTCACCACCACGTCCTCGCCAGTCTTCAACTGTGCGGTGTGCACCTGCGCTACCGAGGCGGAGGCCAGCGGCTCACGCTCGAAGCGGGCGAACACCTGCTCGATCTTTGCCCCCAGTTGCTGCTCGATGAGCGCCACGGCCTGTTCCGGCGGGAAGGGCGGTACCTTGTCCTGGAGGAAGGCCAGCTCCAGGGCGATGTCGTCGGGCAGCAGGTCACGGCGGGTAGAGAGAATCTGGCCGAACTTGATGAAGATCGGCCCGAGGTCTTCCAGCGCCAGCCGGATGCGCGCGCCACGGCTGAGTTCAAGCGGCTTGCGCGGCAGCCAGCGCCACGGCAGCAGGCCGCCCAGCAAACGCAGCCACCAGGGCAGGAAGGGCAGTTCGAGGACCATGTCGTCCAGGCGGTAGCGGATGGCTACGCGCTGGATGCGCAGCAGACGGCGGATGGCGAGCAGCTTCATGCGTCGGGCTTGATCTTCTGGGTCAGGCGGGTGATCCGCGCGTCGAGGCGGTCGAGGGATATCTTCAACTGGTCCAGCTCGGCGAAGCGTGCTTCGGCTTCATGCTGGCCGACCAGGGTGCGGCTTTCCTCGGCGAGATAATCGGCGAGGCTCAGGCGCAGGCTCTCCAGGCTGTCGCCGGCCCAGGCCATGCCGCCGCGCAGACGCGCGCCAAGCAGGCTCGCAGGCACCGGGCCGAGCCAGCGGGAGACTTCGTACTCCCAGTCCAGCTCCAGGCTCTGGAGGATGTCGGCCAGCTCCAGCAGCATCGCGCTGTCGCCGCCCATGGTCACTTCAGGGCTGTGCAGGACGCGGGTCTTGTCCTTGGCCAGCGCCAGTTGCAGCAGGCTGCCGGCCGGCGCGACGAGGGTGCAGTCGGCCGGCGCCTCGTGGTGCGCGGCCAGGTGCAGGCCGTCGGCGTCGGGCAGGATGAACAGCCTGAGCGCAGGCGCCTGGCAGTCCACTTCCAGCACCTTGCCGGCGAGCCGGCCAAGACGCCGCAGCGCCACGCCGTCGAGCCGCAGCACGCGGTTGACGGTGGCTTCGGCGCTGGCCAGGGCGGCCTGCAGGAGCAGGGTCATCAGGGCTTGATGCCGCGGTGCAGGGCGACCACGCCGCCGGTCATGTTGTGGTAGGTGACACGGTCGAAACCGGCCTCCACCATCATCGACTTCAGCGTTTCCTGGTCGGGGTGCATGCGGATCGATTCGGCGAGGTAGCGGTAGCTCTCGGAATCGTTGGTCACCAGCTTGCCCATCAGCGGCAGCAGGGTGAAGGAGTAGGCGTCGTAGGCCTTGGACAGCAGGCTGCTGGTGGGCTTGGAGAACTCCAGCACCAGCAGGCGACCGCCGGGCTTGAGCACTCGCAGCATGGAGCGGATGGCTTCGTCCTTGTGGGTGACGTTGCGCAGGCCGAAGGCGATGGTCACCGCGTCGAAGTAGTTGTCGGGGAACGGCAGCTTCTCGGCGTCGGCCTGGACGAAGTTGACGTTGCCGGCGACGCCGCTGTCGAGCAGCTTGTCGCGGCCGACCTTGAGCATCGAGGCGTTGATGTCGGCCAGCACCACTTCGCCGGTCGGGCCGACCAGGCGGGAGAACTGGCGGGTCAGGTCACCGGTGCCGCCGGCGATGTCCAGCACCCGGTTGCCGGCGCGCACGCCGGACAGCTCGATGGTGAAGCGCTTCCACAGACGGTGGACGCCGCCGGACATCAGGTCGTTCATCAGGTCGTACTTGGCGGCGACCGAGTGAAACACCTCGGCGACCTTCTCGGCCTTCTCGCTCTCGCGCACGGTCTTGTAGCCGAAGTGCGTGGTGGGATCGGCGCTGTCCTGGCCGGCTTGGGGCTTGCGCGGTTCGCTCATGGCATTTCTACCCTGGAAGTCAGTGGCGGGCATTCTAACAGGAAGCACGGAAAACGCCGCCCCGGTCACGCCCCTGGCGGGGTGCGGCGATACGGCGCGGCGCGTATGATCGGCAAAGTCAGTCATTCGCGGAGTTCCAGCATGTCCCGTATCCACGTCGAACGTTCCCACGCCCTCGGGCTTGAAGCTGCCCGCGCCAAGGCGGAAAAACTCGCCGACAAGCTCACCCGCGAACATGGCGTGAGCAGCGAATGGCAGGGCGATACCCTGCTGTTCAAGCGCAGCGGCGTGGACGGGCGCATCGAAGTGGGTGCGGACAAGGTTGCGGTGGACGTGAAGCTGGGCCTGATGCTCTCGGCCATGGGCGGCCTGCTCAAGGGCGAGATCGAACGCGCGCTGGACAAGGCCCTGGCCTGATTTCCTCCGGCCCCGCTCCCCGTGGGGCCCTACCGCTTTCCGAGCGGCGCAGGCTTTCCTACAAAGCCTGGTATGTGTTTTCTAATTTTCCCCGATACCTTGGCTCACAGTCCCGCCTGATGCGGGCCGCTATTCGACATCATCGAATCTGAACCCTGTGAGGTATCACCATGACCAAGGCCGTCAGCAAGAAGAAAGTCGTAGAACTCGAATCCTCCCTCTACACCGATGCCAAGCACTACGCCCGGCAGATCTGGCTGGCAGGCCTGGGCACCTATGCTCGCGTGGGCGTCGAAGGCAGCGAGTACTTCAGGGATCTGGTGAAGGCTGGCGAGTCCGTGGAGAAGAAGGGCCGCGACCTGGTGAGCACCCAGATCGATGCCGCCAATGACACCGTCAAGGGTCGTCTGCACAGCGTCAAGGCCAAGCTCAACTTCGACAAGATCGAAGAGGCGTTCGACGCCCGCGTCTCCTCCGCCCTCAATCGCATCGGCATTCCCTCCAGGCGTGATGTGGAGGCGCTCTCTGCTAAGCTGGATGAGCTGAGCGCAGTGCTCGAGCGAGTCGCGAAAATCCAATAAGGAGAGCGGGATGGCTGGCAAAAAAACTACCGATAAAAAAGAGTCCGGCTGGATCGGCGAGGTCGAGAAATACTCGCGGCAGATCTGGCTGGCTGGCTTGGGGGCCTACTCGAAGGTCAGCAAGGATGGCAGCAAGGTGTTCGAGACCCTGGTCAAGGACGGCGAGAAGGCTGAGAAGCTGGCCAAGACCGAAGTCGAGGGCGCGGTGAAGACCTCCGCCCGTTCCGCGAAGTCGCGCGTCGATGCCGTCAAGGGCGCCGCGATCGGCAAGTGGGGCGAGCTCGAAGAGGCCTTCGACAAGCGTCTGAACAGCGCGATCTCGCGCCTGGGCGTACCGAGCAGCCGTGAAGTGAAAGACCTGCACAGCAAGGTCGACAGCCTCACCAAGCAGATCGAGAAACTCACCGGCGTCAGCGTCGCCAAACCGGCTGCCAAGGCCGCCGCCAAACCTGCAGCGAAAGCCGCCGCGAAACCGGCTGCGAAGCCCGCTGCGAAGACCGCGGCCGCCAAACCTGCGGCGAAGCCTGCAGCCAAGCCGGTAGCCAAAGCAGCCGCCAAGCCTGCTGCGAAGCCGGCTGCCAAGGCTGCGGCCAAGCCCGCCGCGAAACCGGCTGCCAAACCCGCTGCTGCGAAAGCCGCTGCGAAGCCGGCCGCCAAAGCCGCGGCCAAGCCCGCTGCAAAACCGGCTGCTGCCGCCAAGCCTGCCGCTGCGAAACCTGCAGCCAAGCCCGCCGCGGCGAAGAAGCCGGCCGTGAAGAAGCCTGCTGCGCCCAAGGCTGCCGCCAAACCGGCCGCTGCTCCGGCTGCCACCCCGGCACCGTCGGCTCCTGCCGCTGCGCCGGCCGTGACGCCGTCCGCCGCCGCTCCGGCCGCGCCGTCGTCCCAGGCCTGATCGGTCTGCTGCAACACCCACGCCCGGCCTCGTGCCGGGCGTTTTCATTCCATCAAGGGTGAACCAAGGGGTGGGTCAGGGCGCGAGGTAGCGTTTGGCGAGCCGCTCGGCGATCAACTGCGAGTCCGGGCGCAGGTGCGGCGCCACCAGCATCATCACCTGGAACACCACGTGGCGGATGTCGGCCTGGTGGCCGAGGATGCGCTGGTAGTCGAGGGAGAACAGCAGGGTCAGGGTGATCTGCTCCACCAGCTGGCCGAGTGCGTCGGTATCGCTGGCCAGTTCATCCTGCGCCTTGAGCTGTGCCAGCAGAATAGCCAGGGTGCGCTTGAGCTGGTTGAGCCAGGCGCGTACGCCACGGGCGAGCTTGGGCAGGCGCCCGGCGAGGTTGGAGAGGTCCTGGAAGAGGAAGCGGTAGTGCGCCAGGCGTTCGACGATCAGGTGCAGGAACAGCCAGTAGTCCTCGGCACCCAACTGCACGTCGGCGGGCGGGTCGAGCAGTGGCGCCAATTCGTCCTGGAAGCGCTCGAACAGCACCAGCACCAGCGGCTCCTTGCCGTGGAAGTGGTAGTAGAGATTGCCGGGGCTGATGCCCAGTTCGGTGGCGATCTGCAAGGTGGATACGTTGGGCTCGCCCTGCTCGTTGAACAGCTGCAGGGCGCATTCGAGAATCCGGTCGCGCGTTTTCATCCGTGTTCAGGTTCCAGCCGCAGTGGGCCCGACGATAGCCTCGGTGAGCCGTGGCCCGCAATTGCCGACGCGCAAACTTTCGAGGTGTTGGCCGACCTGTAGGAGCGAGCTTGCTCGCGAACCTCGCCGGGAGTGCATGGCATCAAGCGGTTCGCGAGCAAGCTCGCTCCTACGAAGATCAGAACAGTACCAGTGGTGGGCGCGCAGCGAACAACCCGCAACGGGTTGCCCGTTCCATAGTTGCATCAACGCACGTGCACGTAAGTCCCCGGCGCCGCTTCCTTGGGCGGGTACTCGGCGTTGCCCAGCTCGAAGTTCACCGGCCGGCGCTCGCCCGAGCGCTGCTGGATCCACTCCAGCCATAGCGGCCACCAACTGCCCTCCTGGCGTTGGGTGTCGTAGTACCAGGCGCGCGGATCGGAGCTGATCTTGCCGTTCTCGAAATAGCAGGCCTTGGGGTTGCCCGGAGGGTTGAGGATGCTCTGGATGTGCCCGCTGTTGGACAACACGAAGCGGCTGTCGCCACCCAGCAACTGGGCCGAGCGATAGACCGCATCCCATGGCGTGATGTGGTCGGTGATGCCGGCGACGTGGAAGTTGTCCACGGCCACTTTCTTCAGGTCGACGGCGGTGCCATTGACCTCCATGGCGCCAGGGCGGGCCAGCGGGTTGTGCTTGAAGAAGTCGAGGAAGTCCCCGTGCAATGCGGCGGGCAGGCGGGTGTTGTCGTTGTTCCAGTAAAGGATGTCGAAGGCCGGCGGCTGCTTGCCCAGCAGGTAGTTGTTGACCCAGTAGTTCCAGATCAGGTCGTTGGGGCGCATCCAGGCAAAGATCTTCGCCATGTCGCGGCCATCCAGTACGCCGTGCTGGTAGGAGCGGCGCTTGCTGCTCTCCAGGGTTTGCTCGTCGGCGAACAGTGCGGCGGGGGTTTCCACCTGGCTGTCCAGCAGGCTCACCAGGTAGGTGGCGCTGGCGATCTTGCGCAGTTGCCGGCGCGCCTGTAGATGGCCCTGCAGTGCGGCGATGGTCAGCCCGCCGGAGCAGGCGCCCATCAGGTTGACGCTGCGGCTGCCGCTGATCGAGCGGCAGGCCTCGATGGCTTCATCCAGCGCCTTGACGTAGGTCGACAGACCCCACTCGCGGTGGCGCGCGTCGGGGTTTCGCCAACTGACCATGAACAGCTGCAGATTGTTCTTCAGCGCGTACTGGACGAAGCTTTTTTCCGGGCTGAGATCGAAGATGTAGAACTTGTTGATCTGCGGCGGCACGATCATCAGGGGTTTGGCGTGCAGGTGCTCGCCCATCGGCTTGTACTGGATCAGCTCCAGCACTTCGTTGCGGAACACCACGGCTCCCGGCGTGGTGGCCAGGTTCTGGCCGATCTCGAAGGCGCTGCGGCTGACCTGGCTGGGCATGCCGCCGTTGTGCATCAGGTCGTCGAGCAGGTGTTGCACACCCTTCACCAGGCTCTGCCCACCGGTGTTGAACAGCTCCTTCACAGCCAGCGGGTTGAGCAGGGTGTTCGACGGCGAGGCGGCGTCGGAGAGGATCGACAGCAGGAAGCGCGCGCGGGAGCGGTCATCGTGGTTCAGGTCGCTCTCGTCGACCCAGGCCAGCAGTTGTTTCTGCCAGGCCAGGTAGGTCTGCACGGTGCGCCGGTAGAACGGGTTCAGGCGCCAGGACGGGTCCTGGAAGCGCGCATCCTGCGGGCTGGGCTGCAACGGCGAATCGCCGATCAGCACCTTGCCCACCTGCTTGCCGAAGGCCGCCAGGTGTTTCGCCGAATGCATCGGCTGGCGTACTCCCTGCATCGCCAGCAGGCGCAGGGTGGACAGCATGTCCTTGCCGCGCAGGCCGACCATCGCGCTCTGCGCATTCATGTATTCGGTAGGGGCGGGGACGCTACCCGGCTCAGCTTTCTCTCGCATGAACAGCACTCCGTAAAGGGTCCGACCTGCCAAAGGCGAAGCAAGGGCTGTACCGGAGTCGGGAAGACCCCGAGCCAGACGCCTGCCGCCAGTTCGAGGGGTGTGCACGGGTATCGACGCGAGAGGGCGACTGCCCGAAAACAGGGCAGTGGATCAGCAGCCGGGTTGCCCTGCGGGCACCCTGGAAGGTGACCGCAGCACTGGTCCCGATTCAGGCGCTACGTGTCGATACCCGTGAACACGCCTGTTTGTTGTTCGGCTCTTTAAAAAAAGTGCCTGCGCAGCGATCGGTCAAGGCAGGATGCCCGCCGACTGTGACGATGCTGTGATGCTCCCGCCGGCCTCAGCTGGCCTTTGGCGCGAACGGGCGGGGGTGAATGACCGCGCGCTGCCGTTCTTCCTGGAGGAATTTCATGATGATCGGCGCCACGGTTTCCGCGCGGGTCACCAGGAACAGGTGGCCGTCGTCGATCACGTGCAGTTCGGAGTTGGGAATACGCCACGCGATCATGCGCATGTTGATCAGCGGGATGATCGGGTCGTCGTCGCCGGCCAGGATCAGCGTCGGCTGACGGATCTTGTGCAGCCAGTGGATGCTGGTCCAGCCCAGGCCCGCGAACAACTGCCAGTAGTAGCCCATCTTGCCGGAGGAACGCACCTTGCTGGCGAAGGCCATGGCCAGCTTCGGGTCGCGGCGGAAGGCGCCGCCGTAGATGTCCGGGGCGATGTGCACGCCGTAGGACGGCTGGATGTAGCGCCGCGGGCTGGCCATGCGCCAGAGCACCCGTGGCTTGCCTGGCACCATCACCGCCCCGGCGGCGGTAGCGGCGAGGATCAGCTTCTTGCAGCGCTCGGGGTAGTCATGGGCGAACTGCTGCGCCAGGGCGCCCCCCCAGGACACGCCAATCGCCGTGACCTGCCCATAGTCCAGGTAATCAAGCATGCGCGCCGCCAGCTTCGCCAGACCGGGGAAGCGGTATGGCTTGCTGGGTGTGGACGAGCCGCCGACGCCGGGGACGTCGAAGGCGATGACTTCCAGGTCCGGGTCCAGCGCGGCGACGAAGGGGAAGACCAGTTCCAGGTTGGCGCCGATGCCGTTGAAGATCAGCAGCGGCGTCATGTGCCTCTTGCCGGGGCGCACGGCGGTGCGGATGGTCTGCCCGTCGAGCTCGATGGTGCGGAACTCGAAGGGCTGCGCTGCCGGCGCCTTGCTCGGCAGTATCTCCTCGCTGCTGCGTTTGCTGCGCGCGCGCCGGCTCGTCGGCGCGGCCGCTTCCACGGCCTGCGACGATTCTGGGGTGTTGGCGTCGTCCTCGGCGCCGGCCTGCGGGAGAAGTTCTGTTTTCATCGTTCGTGTACGTAGGTTCCAGGGGCGGCTTCGCCAGCCGGGTGGGCCTTGTTGCCCAGCGCGGTCGGTGCCTTGCGCGTCTTGCCCGAACGCTCGGCGAGCCAGTTCTGCCAGTGCAGCCACCAGGAGTCGGCGTGCTTGCTGGCGTTTTCCTGCCAGGTCTTCGGATCGGCCGACAGCTCGGGGCCGGTCATGAAGCGGGCCTTGGGGTTGCCGGGCGGGTTGAGGATGCTCTGGATGTGCCCGCTGTTGGAGAGGATGAATTCACACTTGCCGCCCAGCAGACGGGCGGAGCGGTAGCAGGCTTCCCAGGGCGTGATGTGGTCGGACAAGCCGGCCACGCAGTAGAAGTCGCAGGTGATCTGCTTGAGGTCGATCGGCGTACCGCCCACTTCCAGCGCGCCGGCGCGGGTCAGCGGGTTGGTCTTGAACATCTCCACCAGCTCGCCGTGCAGTGCGGCCGGCAGGCGCGTGGTGTCGTTGTTCCAGAACAGGATGTCGAAGGCCGGCGGCTGGTTGCCCAGCAGGTAGTTGTTGACCCAGTAGTTCCAGATCAGGTCGTTGGGGCGCATCCAGGCGAACACCTTGGCCATGTCCTTGCCTTCGAGGACGCCGGACTGGTACGAGCGGCGCTTGGCGGCCTCCAGGGTCTTCTCGTCGGCGAACAGGGCGATCTGGGTGTTCAGCTCGAAGTCCAGCACGCTGACCATCTGGGTGAAGGCGTTGACCTTCTTCTCGCCCAGCGCGGCGTAGTGGCCGAGCAGGGTGACGGTGGTGATGCCGCCGGAGCAGGCGCCGAGCATGTTCAGGTCCTTGGCGCCGGTGATGGCCAGGACCGCATCGATGGCTTCCTTCAGCGCTTCGATGTAGGTGGTCAGGCCCCACTCGCGCTGCGCCTTGGTCGGGTTGCGCCAGCTGACGATGAAGGTCTGCACCTGGTTGCGCAGGCAAAAGCGCGCCAGGCTCTTCTCCGGCGACAGGTCGAACACGTAGAACTTGTTGATCTGCGGCGGCACCACCAGTAGCGGGCGCTCGTGCACGCTCTCGGTGATCGGCTTGTACTGGATGACTTCCAGCACGTCGTTGCGGAACACCACCGCGCCTTCGGTCACGGCCAGGTTCTTGCCGACCTCGAAGGCTTCCATGTTGACCTGGCTGGGCATGCCGCCGTTGTTCACCAGGTCCTTGGCCAGATGGGTGAGTCCGTCGAGCAGGCTCTTGCCGCCGGTCTCGAAGAAGCGCTTGACCGCTGCCGGGTTGGACAGTGTGTTGGTCGGCGCCATGGCCTCGGTCATCAGGTTGATGACGAACTGACCGCGGCTGATGTCCAGGGCGGACAGGTTGCTGTCGCCGATCCAGGTGTGGAGTTCCTTGCGCCAGGCCAGGTAGGACTGCAGGTAGCGGCGGTACAGCGGGTTCTGGCTCCAGGCCGGATCATTGAAGCGGCGGTCGTCGTCCGAGGGCTTGAGTTCGGATCGGCCGAGCAGGACGTTCTTCAGCTCCAGGCCGAAGTGAGTCACGTGCTTGGCGCTGTGGAGCGGCTGCTTGATCGCTTGCAGCAGCACCATGCGGGCAGAGGTGAGCAGGTCCTTGCCCTGAATGCCGATCACCGGGCTGAGGTTGAGGGTGTTTTCCGCGGCTTGTTGGGGTAGATCGCTATTGTTCTTCTGGGTCATCGGCGACGCTCCATTGTCCTGAGACGCATACTGGCGGGGCTCACCTTTCGTGACGGGGGCCAAGTACTGCTCGAGGTTGCGGAACGTGGAGAGGGCTCCACGCGATTCATCACTTGGCGGCATCACTGGTCAATCAGGGAGACCCAAGTTCTGCGCACTAAAAGCTCCGTGCACGCACTGCCTTGGTTACCCGAGTTTCCTTCGCCGCGCAAGCTAGTGCGGCGTGGGCCATCTCCTAGGAGTATGTCGGGAAAAGTTAGAAAACGCGCCCTAGAGCGGGGGCGTCTCGCCAATCCCGTGGTGGCGTCCACGCACGCAGCAGTCTGCAACGGGAATGTTGCAAATGGCGTGCCCTGGAGCGATTGCCCGACGAAGGTTGGTGCGGAGGGTGAAACGGGGAGGAAAGATCGAACGAGTTGGAGGGGCGAGGCGATAGGGGTGTTGATCTTGTAGGCGCGAGCTTGCTCGCTCCTACAGAGGAAGCCTACAGCATGAGTTTAACGACGGACTCCGACGGGTCGCGCGACTTGCCGGCTTTCTCCAGCTGCGCCAGGTAGTCGGCCCACAGCTCGTCATGGCGCACGCACAGCTCGTAAAGGTAGTCCCAGGTGAACAGGCCGCTGTCGTGGCCGTCGTCGAAGGTCAGCTTGAGTGCGTACTGCCCGGCCGGCTCCAGGTTGCTCAGGCCGACATTCAGCTTGCCCACCTGCAGCACCGGGTTGCCGTGACCCTGGACTTCCGCCGACGGCGAATGCACGCGCAGGAATTCGGCGGGCAGCTCGTAGGACTGATCCCCATAGGTCAGCGAAAGCTTTTTCGAGGCCTTGTGCAGCTTGATGGCGGAAGGAATGCGCATGGACGGCTCCTGAACGGCGATCCCGGCATTGTAGCGCCGGCGGAAAAACAACGGGGCGCCCTGAGGCGCCCCGTCGCAGCGATGTGGATCGCTTACAGGATGTAGCGGGACAGGTCTTCGTCCTGGGCCAGCTCGCCCAGGTGGCCGTTGACGTAGCTCGCATCGATCACGATCGGCTTGTCGCTGTGCTCGCTGGCAAGGTCGGCAGCATCGAAAGACACCTCTTCGAGCAGGCGCTCGAGCAGGGTGTGCAGGCGACGGGCACCGATGTTCTCGGTCTTCTCGTTGACCTGGAAGGCGATCTCCGCCAGGCGCTTGATACCGTCGGCGGCGAACTCGATGTCCAGGCCTTCGGTCTTCAGCAGAGCGGTGTACTGCTCGGTCAGCGACGCGTGCGGCTCGCTGAGGATGCGCTCGAAGTCGCTCGGGCTCAGGGCTTTGAGCTCGACGCGGATCGGCAGGCGGCCCTGCAGTTCCGGCACCAGGTCGCTGGGCTTGGACAGGTGGAACGCGCCCGAGGCGATGAACAGGATGTGGTCGGTCTTCACCATGCCCAGCTTGGTGTTCACCGTGCAGCCTTCGATCAGCGGCAGCAGGTCACGCTGCACGCCCTCGCGGGAAACGTCGGCACCGCCGACGTTGCCGCGCTTGGCGATCTTGTCGATCTCGTCGATGAAGACGATGCCGTTCTGCTCCACGGCTTCCAGGGCGCGGGCCTTGAGGTCTTCTTCATTGACCAGGCGCTGGGCTTCCTCGTCGCGGATCAGCTTCATGGCCTCGGCGACCTTCAGCTTGCGGCTCTTGCGCTTGCCCTTGCCCATGTTGGAGAACAGGTTCTGCAACTGGTTGGTCATCTCTTCCATGCCGGGCGGGGCCATGATTTCCACGCCCGAAGGAATGTCGGCGACCTCGATGTCGATTTCCTTGTCGTCCAGCTGGCCTTCGCGCAGGCGCTTGCGGAACAGCTGGCGGGTGTTGGAGTCCTCGCGCGCCGGCTCGTCACCGAAGCCGGCAGTGCGCGCCGGCGGCAGCAGGGCGTCGAGGATGCGCTCTTCGGCGGCGTCTTCGGCGCGGTACTTCACCTTCTGCACTTCCTGCTCGCGGAGCATCTTGATCGCGGCATCGGCGAGGTCGCGGATGATCGACTCGACGTCACGGCCGACGTAGCCGACTTCGGTGAACTTGGTCGCTTCCACCTTGATGAACGGCGCGTTGGCCAGCTTGGCCAGGCGACGGGCGATTTCGGTCTTGCCGACGCCGGTCGGGCCGATCATCAGAATGTTCTTCGGCGTCACTTCGGCGCGCAGCTCGGCGGGCAGCTGCATGCGCCGCCAGCGGTTGCGCAGGGCGATGGCGACGGCGCGCTTGGCGTCGTCCTGGCCGATGATGTGACGGTTGAGTTCGTGGACGATCTCGCGGGGAGTCATGGACATTTGACGTGCTACTCCGGAACGACAGCGCTTAGATGGCGCTGTCGAGCTCCTCAAGGGTCAGGTTCTGGTTGGTGAACACGCAGATGGAGCCGGCGATGTTCAGTGCGGTCTCGGCGATCTCGCGGGCGCTCATGTCGTCGCTGCCTTTCTGCAGCAGGGCCAGGGCCGCTGCCTGGGCGAAGCCGCCGCCCGAGCCCATGGCGATCAGGCCGTGCTCGGGTTCGACCACGTCACCGTTGCCGGTGATGATCAGGGATGCGTCCTTGTTGGCCACCGCCAGCATGGCTTCCAGGCGGCTCAGGGAGCGGTCGGTACGCCAGTCCTTGGCCAGCTCGACAGCGGCGCGCACCAGGTGGCCCTGGTGTTTTTCCAGCTGCTGCTCGAAGCGTTCGAAGAGGGTGAAGGCATCGGCGGTGGCGCCGGCGAAGCCGGCCAGCACTTCACCGTGGTACAGGCGGCGGACTTTCTTCGCGTTGCCTTTCATCACGGTGTTGCCCAGGGAAACCTGGCCGTCGCCGCCCATGACGACTTTGCCGTTACGGCGGACAGATACGATGGTGGTCAAGGGTCTTACTCCACACTAGCGGGGCGATGTGCCCGAATGCAGAGTCAGATGGGGACTAGGAAGGCGGGGTTCAAGTCCTGCGCCGGACGAGTAGCGCGCATTTCGCGCGCCGCCCGTCGGCGCAAGCCTTGGAGCAGCTGGGGTTCAGCGGGTCTGGCGCTGCTGTAACAGCAGGTTGCTGAAACCGTTGCCGGCGAGTTGTTTCTGCGCGGCGGAGGCCTTGGCGCGGTCGCCATAGGGGCCGACCATGACGCGGTACCAGGTTTCGTCGCGGACGGTGCCGGACTCCACGCGGGCGTTCTGGCCCATCATGATGATCTGCGCGCGCAGGTGGTCGGCGTCGGTCTGTTTGCGGAACGAACCGGCCTGCAGGTAGTACTGGGTCGCGGCCACGGCCGGCGGCGGCGTCGGCTTGGCGGCGTCGGCGGCCGGTGCTTGCGGCAGGGCCGGCTTCTGCGCACTGGCCACCTGGGTCGCCGGCTTGACCACCGCGGGCGGCGGCGGGTTCTGCCCGCTCAGGGCGGCCAGGGCGCGCTGGGTGTCGATCTTCTCGGCTTCTTCCTTGGTCGCGACCACGGTCGCTGGCGGCTGCGGCTTGGCCGGCGGCGGCACGGCTTCCGGCGGCACGGCGACTTCCGAACCCGGCAGCAGGGTATAGAAGTCGTACTTGGGCTTCACCCCGGTTGGCGCGGCCGGTTGTTGCGGCTGCACGGTGCCGGAGGGCTTGTTGGAGCCAACCACGGTCTTGGCCGCCTCTGGCTTCTCGCGTTTGACGTCGTTGCGACCCGGCTCCAGCTTCATCAGGAACATGATGAAGCCGCCGATGGCCAGGCCGGCGACCAGCCAGACCCAGCCGGGGACCGAAGTCTTCTTGGCCGGGGCCTGGTAGCGGCTGGCGCCGCGCTTGGGAGCGGGTTTCTTCTTCGCCATGGGTGCTTACATGCGCTCCAGGGTTTCCAGGCCCAGCAGCTCCAGGCCCTGCTTGAGGGTGCGGCCGGTCAGCGCGGCGAGGCGCAGGCGGCTTTCCTGTTGCGCCGGGTCTTCGGCGGTGAGGATCGGGCAGTGCTCGTAGAAGCTGGAGAACAGGCCGGCGAGCTCGTACAGGTAGGCGCAGAGGATGTGCGGGACACCCTTCACGGCGACGTTGTTGAGCAGGTCGGTGAACTGCGCCAGCTGCGCGGCCAGGGCGATTTCCTGCGGCTGCTGGAGGACGATCTTGCCACCCACTTCGTCATAGGTCTTGCCCAACTTGCGGAAGATGCTCGCCACGCGGGTGTACGCATACAGCAGGTACGGCGCGGTGTTGCCCTCGAAGCTGAGCATCTGCTCGAAGTTGAAGCTGTAGTCGCTGGTGCGGTGCTTGGACAGGTCGGCGTACTTCACCGCGCCGATGCCGACGGCGTGGGCGATCTGGTGCAGGTCCTGCTCGCTGAAGTCGGGGTTCTTGCCCTTCACCAGGGTGTAGGCGCGCTCCTCGGCCTCGATCAGCAGGTCGATCAGCTTCACGGTGCCGCCGTCGCGGGTCTTGAACGGCTTGCCGTCGGCGCCGTTCATGGTGCCGAAGCCCATGTGCTCCAGCTCCATGCTGGCCGGGACGAAACCGGCGCGGCGGGCGACTTCGAACACCTGCTGGAAGTGCAGGGCCTGGCGCTGGTCGACGAAGTACAGCACGCGGTCGGCGTGCAGCACCTTGTGCCGGTAGCGCATGGCGGCGAGGTCGGTGGTGGCGTAGAGGTAACCGCCGCCGGCCTTCTGCACGATCACCGGCAGTGGCTCGCCTTCGGCGTTCTTGAATTCGTCGAGGAACACGCACAGGGCGCCGTCGCTCTCGACCAGCAGGCCCTTGGCGGTGAGGTCGGTCACTACCTGCGCGAGGTCGTCGTTGTAGGCGCTCTCGCCCTTGACGTCGGCCATGGTCAGCTTCACGCCCAGCAGGTCGTAGACCTTCTGGCAGTGCGACAGGGAAATGTCGTTGAAGCGGGTCCACAGGGCGATGCACTTGGGATCGTTGGCCTGCAGCTTCACCACCAGCTCACGGGCACGGTCGGCGAACTCGGCGGACTCGTCGAAGCGCTTCTTGGCGGCGCGGTAGAAGACTTCCAGGTCGTGCAGTTCGGCCTGGGCGTCCACCGGTTGCTCTTCCAGGTAGGCCAGCAGCATGCCGAACTGGGTGCCCCAGTCGCCCACGTGGTTCTGGCGAATCACGGTGTCGCCGAGGAATTCCAGTACGCGGCTGACGGCGTCGCCGATGATGGTCGAGCGCAGGTGGCCAACGTGCATTTCCTTGGCCAGGTTCGGCGAGGACAGGTCCACCACCACGCGTTGCGCGGCACCGGCCTTGCGCACGCCGATGTGGCCGTCGGCCAGGGCCTTGTCGAGGCTGGCGGCGAGCCAGGCCTGATCCTGGAAGAAGTTCAGGAAGCCGGGGCCGGCGATCTCGACCTTGGCCACTTCCGGGCTCTGCGGCAGCGCGGCGACCAGCTTGGTCGCCAGGTCGCGCGGCTTCATGCCGGCCGGCTTGGCCAGCATCATGGCGATGTTGCTGGCGAAGTCCCCGTGGGTTCGGTCCTTGGTGTTCTCCACCTGGATGTCAGGCGTCAGGCCGGCCGGCAGGGTGCCGTCTTCGGTGAGGCTGACAAGGGCTTGCTGGATCAGGTGGCGAATCGTGTCTTTCATGGTTTTCTCCGTGCTCGCGTGCATCCGGCGCGCGCGACCGGTTATCGGGCTCAGAACCGCGCATTATCCGTGGCCGGGCATGGCTTGCCAACCGCGGAGCGCTCCTTGTTCAGTCTCGCCGCTGCGCCGTCTGTCGCGACTGATGGAAGTCAATGTAGGACGGATGCGCAAGACTGGTCGGTTTTGTTCGTACGGATCGCCTGTCAGAACAGACGCTCCGCTGGATTTGTCGGGGTGGTTCGTCAAAACAGGTCGATGGGGTCCACGTCCAGTGACCAGCGCACCTGGCGCCCGCTGGGCATGCCTTCGAGTGTCAGCAGCCAGGGCGTGAGAAGACGGTGCAGCGGTGCGCGGGCCGTACTCATCAGTAGCAACTGGGCACGGTAGCGACCGGCGCGGCGCTCCATGGGAGCCGGCACCGGGCCGAGGAGCTCGACGTCGTGGCCGAGGGTCGCTTGCAGTCGCTCGGCCTCGGCGCAGGCCTCATCGAGGAAGCCTTCGGCCTGCCCTGGCTTGTGCGCCTCGGCACGCAGCAGCGCCAGGTGCGAGAACGGCGGCAGGCCGGCGGAGCGGCGCTCGGTGAGGGCCTGGTCGGCGAAGGCGAAGTAGCCCTGCTCGGTGAGCTGCACCAGCAGCGGGTGGTCGGCCAGGTGGGTCTGGATCAGTACACGGCCCGGTTCCTCGGCACGCCCGGCACGGCCGGCGACCTGGACGATCTGCTGGGCCATGCGCTCGCTGGCGCGGAAGTCGGCGGAGAACAGCCCGCCGTCGGCATCGAGGATCGCCACCAGGGTGACGCGCGGAAAGTGGTGCCCCTTGGCGAGCATCTGCGTGCCGACCAGGATGCACGGCTCGCCTTTGTTGATAGTGGCGAACAGGTCGCGCATGGCGTGCTTGCGCGAAGTACTGTCGCGGTCGATGCGCAGCACCGGGTAATCCGGGAAGAGGATGCGCAGGCGCTCCTCGGCGCGCTCGGTGCCGGCGCCGACCGGGCGCAGGTCCACCGTGCCGCATTTCGGGCAGTTGCGCGGCGGCCGCTCACGGTGGTCGCAGTGGTGGCAGCGCAGCTCGCCGCTGCCCTGGTGCACGGTCATCCGCGCATCGCAGCGCGGGCACTGGCTGATCCAGCCGCAGTCGTGGCACAGCAGGGTCGGGGCGAAGCCGCGGCGGTTCAGGTAGACCAGCACCTGCTGGCCGGCGGCCAGGGTTTCCTTGATCGAGCGTTGCAGCGGCATGGAAATGCCCGAGTCCAGCGGCAGGCTTTTCACATCCAGCCGGTGGAATTTCGGCTGGTGCGCGCCGCCGGCGCGCTGGGTCAGGCGCAGCAGGCCGTAGCGGCCGCTCTGGGCGTTGTGCAGGCTTTCCAGCGCCGGTGTGGCCGAGCCCAGCAGGATCGGCACATTCTCTAGCCGCGCGCGCACCATGGCCAGGTCGCGGGCGTGGTAGCGCAGGCCTTCCTGCTGTTTATAGGAGGCGTCGTGTTCCTCGTCGATGATGATCAGGCCCGGATGCTTCAGCGGGGTGAACAGCGCCGAACGGGTGCCGATGATGATGTCCGCCTCGCCATCGCGGGCCGCCAGCCAGGCGTCGAGGCGCTCGCGGTCGGTCAGCGCCGAGTGCAGCAGGGCGATGCGCGCGTTGAAGCGGCGCTCGAAGCGGCTCAGGGTCTGCGGGCCGAGGTTGATCTCGGGGATCAGCACCAGCGCCTGCTTGCCGGCTTCGAGGGTTTCACGGATCAGCTGCAGGTAGACCTCGGTCTTGCCGCTGCCGGTGACGCCCGCCAGGAGGAAGCTGTGGAAGCTGCCGAAGCCGGCGCGCACGGATTCGAAAGCCGCGCGCTGCTCGGCGTTCAATGGCAGCTCCGCCTGCGCCAGCCAGGGGCCGTGGTGCGGCTGCACGTTGTGGACGCGGACCTCCAGCGAGACCAGACCCTTTTCCTGCAGCAGGTCGAGGCTGTCCTTGTTGATCTGCAACTGGCTGAGTAATTCGTGGGCGACGCCGTGGGGATGCTGCTTGATTATTTTCAGCGTCTCGCGCTGGCGCGGCGCGCGGGCCAGGCGTGGGTCGTCCTCGCGGGCGCCGGGTTCGGCATGCCAGAAACGCTGCTGGCGCGCCTCGGCGGGATCGCCCTGGCGCAGCAGGTTGGGCAACGCCCAGGAAAAGGTGTCGCCCAGGCTGTGCTGGTAGTACTGCGCCGTCCAGCGGCACAGCTCGAGCAGGTGTGCCGGCATTGGCGGCTCGCGGTCGAGCACGGCCAGTGCGGGGCGCAGCTTGTCCGCCGGAACCTCGGAGGTCTCTACCTTGTCCACCAGCACGCCGACCATTTCGCGACGACCGAACGGTACGCGCAGGCGCACGCCCGGCTGCAGGTGTGACACGTCGACCCCGCGCGGAGGCAGGTAATCGAACAGGCGGCGCAGCGGCGAGGGCAGGGCGAGACGAAGGATGGAGGGTGCGGGCACGCGACGGATTCCGGGGCGGCGAGGAGCGTCGGATGGTAGCATGGGCGATGCGACGGTCGGTCATGCCTGATCTTGCGTTGAAAACGTTCTCTGGTATGATCCACGCCCTTAATTTGCGTGCGGTGCCCGGTAAAAGATCCCGCCCGCGGTCCTCGATGGCCGTGGCTCGGCTTCTGCCAGAGACTGGGTGGCGGCACACCACCGAGAGGAAGAGACCATGAAACCGGAAATCCATCCCGCGTACGAAGACATCGAAGCTACCTGCAGCTGTGGCAACGTGATCAAGACCCGTTCCACCCTGTGCAAGGGCATTCACCTGGACGTCTGCTCCGAGTGCCACCCCTTCTACACCGGTAAGCAAAAGGTTCTGGACACCGGCGGCCGTATCGACCGCTTCAACCAGCGCTTCGCCCAGTTCGGCGTCAAGAAGTAAGAGCGATTTCCGGGAAAGGCCTGCGATGGTTTTTCACGGCATCTCGAAAAAGGCGCCCCTTGTGGGCGCCTTTTTTATGGCTGTCCTTTTTTCCCTGGACGCCAGCGCCGCGGCTTGCCCGGAGCCTTCTGCGGCGGAAACCGTGCGCGTGGCGCGGGTGGTGGACGGTGACACCCTCAAGCTGGCCGATGGCCGCAGCGTCCGCCTGATCGGTGTGAACGCCCCGGAACTGGCCCATCACGGGCGCTCCGAAGAGGCTTTTGCCGTCGCCGCCCAGCGCCGCTTGCAGGCCCTGGTGGCGGCCAATGACGGTGAAGTCGGCTTGGTCCTGGGCCGGCAGGCCAAGGACAGGTACGGCCGCACCCTGGCCCACGCCTACGGCGCGCGCGGCGATAACCTCGAATCCCGGTTGCTCGCCGAAGGCCTGGGCTACCTTGTAGCTATTGCGCCGAATACCGACCTCACCGCCTGCCAGCAGGCCGCCGAGCGCGGAGCACGCAGCGCCAAGCTCGGCCTGTGGAAGCGCGCTCCGGTGCAGACGGCGGAACAGCTTCACGAAAGCGGTTTTGCGGTGGTGCGGGGGCGGGTCGAACAGGTACAACGCAATCGCGGCGGCCTGTGGATCGATCTCGACGGCCCGCTGGTGCTGCGGATCGAGGCGAAACTCGTGAAGCACTTCGATGATGCAACCCTGCGCGACCTCAAGGGTCGACAGGTGGAGGCGCGCGGTTGGGTCATCGACCGTGCCGAGCGCGGTAGCGTGAAACCCGGACAGGCGCGCTGGATGCTGCCCGTGACCGACCCGGCGATGATGGAGGTATTGCCATGAGCTTGCGCTCGATCGGAATTCTGGCCCTGCTGGCGCTCTTGAGCGCGCTCGGCGGCTGCGCCACCAACCCCGCCACCGGCAAGTCTGACTTCGTAATGATGAGCGAGCAGAGCGAGCTGGAGATGGGGCAGAAGTACAGCCAGGAAATCGCCCAGCAGTATCCACGCTACGCAGACGGCAAGCTGCAGGCCTATGTGCAACAGGTGGGCGAGCGGGTTGCTCGCGCCAGCGACCGGCCCAACCTGCAATACCACTTCACCGTCATCGATACCCCCGACATCAACGCCTTCGCCCTGCCTGGCGGCTACATCTATATCCACCGCGGGCTGATGGCGTATCTGGGCTCGGAAGCCGAGCTCGCCGCCGTACTCGGTCACGAGGTTGGCCACGTCACGGCGCGGCACAGTGTTCGGCAGCAGAGCCAGTCCAGCGCCTGGGGCATTCTCGGCCAGGCCGTGGCCATCGGCACCGGCGTCGGCGCCGCCGCCGACCTCACCAATGTGCTCGGCACCGCCTTCGTGCGTGGCTACGGTCGCGACATGGAGCTGGAAGCCGACGGCCTGGGCGCCAAGTACCTGGCCCGCGCCGGTTACGACCCCACTGCGATGATCCAGGTGGTGCGGGTGCTGAAGAACCAGGAAGACTTCGCCCGTGATGAAGCGGCGCGCAAGGGACAGGCGGCCCAGCCGGTCGGCTACCACGGGCTGTTCGACACCCACCCGGACAACGATCAGCGCCTGAAACAGGTGGTCGGCCCTGCCCAGGCCCTGGCCGGCAACGGCCAGCAGGAAGTCGGCGCCGAGCGCTACCTGAAGGCCATCGACGGCATGCCCTTTGGCGACTCCGCCTCCAGTGGCGTGCGCCGTGGGCAGAGCTTCTACCACTCGGAACTGGATTTCACCCTGACCTACCCGGCCGGCTGGGGCATCCTCAACCAGCCGAGCGCCCTGGTGGGCTTTACTGCCGACCAGCAGGCCTATATCGGCATGAAGCTGGTGCAGCGCGAGGGCCAGCTGACCCCGGCGGAATACCTGCGCAAGGGCACCGGTGGGCGGCTATCGAACGAAGAAAGCTTCCAGCAAGCCGGCCTTCAGGTTGCCACCGGCGTGGTACCCGGCTCGCCGGCGCGGCGGGTGGCAGTGGTCTACCAGAAAGACCGCGCCTACCTCTTCGTCGGTGCGGTCAAAGGCCGCGCCTCCCTGGAAAGCGTCGACGACCAGTTCATGCAGGTCATTCGCAGCTTCCGACCCATGCGCGCGGACGAGCAGAAGTACGCACAACCGCGCCGGATCGCCGTCGTTCAGGTCAAATCCGGGCAGACTGTCGAGCAGTTCGCGAAGGCTGAATCCGGTCCGGAAACTGACTCGATAAATCGTATACGTTTATTGAATGACTTGTATCCAACTGGTCAGCCAAAAGCTGGAGACTGGCTGAAAGTCGTACGCTAGAGGTCTTGACAGCAGGGGCTTGGGCTACCTTGGCAGGTGCGGGGTTTGTGCGTATGCTCGGACCCCCGTCTGTCCAACAAGCAACAAAAGCGGAAGTGCCCAAATGTCTGATCTGAAGACCGCTGCCCTCGAATATCACGCCCAACCCCGCCCCGGTAAACTGAGCGTCGAGCTGACCAAGCCGACCGCCACCGCTCGCGACCTGTCGCTGGCGTACAGCCCGGGTGTCGCCGAGCCGGTCCGCGAAATCGCGCGTGATCCGGAACTGGCCTTCAAGTACACCGGCAAGGGCAACCTGGTCGCGGTCATTTCCGACGGCACCGCCATCCTCGGTCTGGGCAACCTCGGCCCGCTGGCCTCCAAGCCGGTCATGGAAGGCAAGGGTGTGCTGTTCAAGCGCTTCGCCGGTGTCGACGTGTTCGACATCGAAGTCGACGCCGAAAGCCCGCAGGCCTTCATCGATACCGTCAAGCGCATCTCCATCACCTTCGGCGGTATCAACCTGGAAGACATCAAGGCACCCGAGTGCTTCGAGATCGAGCGCGCGCTGATCGAACAGTGCGACATCCCGGTGTTCCACGATGACCAGCATGGCACCGCCATCGTGACCGCCGCCGGCATGCTCAACGCCCTGGAAATCGCCGGCAAGAAGCTGGAAACCGCGAAGATCGTCTGCCTGGGCGCCGGCGCTGCCGCCATCTCCTGCATGAAGCTGCTGGTCAGCATGGGTGGCAAGGTCGAGAACATCTACATGATCGACCGCCAGGGCGTGATCCACGCTGGCCGCACCGATCTGAACCAGTACAAGGCGGTGTTCGCCACCGAGACCGACAAGCGCACCCTGTCCGACGCCCTGAATGGCGCCGATGTGTTCGTCGGCCTGTCCGGCGCCAACCTGTTGAGCGCTGAAGACCTCGCCCGCATGGCGCCGAACCCGATCGTCTTCGCCTGCTCCAACCCGGACCCGGAGATCCAGCCGGAACTGGCCCACGCCACCCGCAACGACGTGATCATGGCCACCGGCCGTTCGGACTACCCGAACCAGGTGAACAACGTGCTGGGCTTCCCCTTCATCTTCCGCGGTGCCCTGGACGTACGCGCCACCCGCATCAACGAAGAGATGAAGATCGCCGCCGCCCTGGCTCTGCGTGACCTGGCCAAGCAGCCGGTACCCAAGGACGTATGCGACGCCTACGGCGTGAGCGCGCTGGAGTTTGGCCGCGAGTACATCATTCCGAAGCCGATGGACAAGCGCCTGATCACCGTCGTTTCCGATGCCGTGGCCAAGGCCGCCATCGAGACCGGCGTGGCAACCCTGCCGTATCCGAAGCACTACCCGCTGAAGTCCGTCGAAGACGTCTTCAACGGCTGATTCGCGTCGGCTCACGAGAAACCCCGCTTCGGCGGGGTTTTTCGTTTCTGGCGGGGCGCGGGGCACCGAGGGCTATGCTTAGGGAAGGGCGTCGTCCATTCATTCGCCGTGACGCCTGCCGGCTGCGACCGGGGAGGCACCATGTCGAGGCTGCTTCGTCTATTCGCCTGTTTCCTGCTGCTTGGCGCAGGTGGGGCACTGGCGGCTCCCACGGCGGTGGTGCTGGAGGTGGAGGGTGCCATCGGGCCGGCGACCGCCGACTACGTGGTGCGCGGCCTCAGCCGCGCCGCCGATGAGGGCGCGGTGCTGGTGGTGCTGCGCATGGACACCCCCGGCGGGCTGGACAGCGCCATGCGCACTATCGTCAAGGCGATCCTGGTCAGCCCGGTGCCGGTAGCCGGCTATGTCGCTCCTGGTGGTGCGCGGGCCGCCAGCGCCGGCACCTACATTCTCTATGCCTGCCACATCGCGGCGATGGCGGCGGGCACCAACCTGGGCGCTGCGACGCCGATCCAGGTCGGTATGCCCAATCCCGAGCCCGCGCAGGGCAAGCCTGCCGACAAGCCCGATGCCACTGCTGGCACTCTCGAACGCAAGCAGATCAACGATGCGTCGGCCTATATCCGTGGCCTGGCGCAGTTGCGCGGGCGCAATGCGGAGTGGGCTGAGCGCGCGGTGCGCGAGGCGGTCAGCCTGTCGGCCGATGAGGCGCTGAAGCAGAACGTGGTGGATGTCATCGCGCCTGACCTGCCCAAGCTGCTGACGATGATCGATGGGCGCCGTGTCAGCGTCGAGGGGCACGACGTGCGCCTGCAGGTGGCTGGCGCGGCGCTGGTGGAGCGCCAGGCGGACTGGCGGACGCAGCTGCTGGTGGTGATTACCGATCCCAGTGTGGCGCTGATCCTGATGATGATCGGTATCTATGGGCTGATCTTCGAGTTCGCCAACCCCGGCATGGCGCTGCCCGGCGTGCTGGGTGCGATCTGCCTGCTGCTGGGGCTGTACGCGTTGCAGATGCTGCCGGTGAGTTACGCCGGGGCGGCGCTGATCCTGCTCGGCCTGGCCTTCATGGTCGGCGAAGCCTTCATGCCCAGCTTCGGTGTGCTCGGGCTGGGAGGTATCGCCGCCTTCGTGGTCGGGGCGCTGATCCTGGTCGACACCGACGCCCCCGGCTACGGCATTCCCCTGGGGCTGGTGGCGGCATTGGCGACCGTCAGCGCACTGTTCATCGCCGGTGTTCTCGGCATTGCGCTCAAGGCCCGGCGCCGCGTCGTGGTCAGCGGTTCGGCGGGCCTGGTGGGCAGCCTTGCGACCATCCAGTGGGTGGCCGATGACGATCCCTGCGCCGGCTGGGTATTGCTGCAGGGCGAGCAATGGCAGGTCCACGCCAACCGACCGCTGCACGACGGCCAGCGAGTACGGGTAATGGCGCGCAACGGCCTGAGCCTTGAAGTGGCGGCCAACGACGATTCAGGAGGTGTGTGATGGGCTTTCCCTTCGGACTTTTGGTGGCGCTGATCCTGCTGCTGTTGCTGGTGCTCAGCGCACTGCGAATCCTGCGCGAGTACGAGCGCGGGGTGGTGTTCCAGCTGGGTCGCTTCTGGAAGGTGAAAGGGCCGGGGCTGGTGCTGGTGATTCCGGTGGTGCAGCAGATGGTCCGGGTCGATCTGCGTACGGTGGTGCTCGATGTGCCGCCGCAGGACGTGATCTCCCGCGACAACGTCTCGGTGAAGGTCAATGCGGTGGTGTACTTCCGCGTGCTCGATCCGCAGAAGGCGATCATCCAGGTCGAGAACTTCCTCGCCGCCACCAGCCAGTTGGCGCAGACAACCCTGCGCGCGGTGCTGGGCAAGCATGAGCTGGACGAGATGCTGGCCGAGCGCGAGCGCCTCAACCTGGACATCCAGAAGGTCCTCGATGCGCAGACCGACGCCTGGGGCATCAAGGTCGCCAACGTCGAGATCAAGCATGTCGACCTCAACGAGTCGATGATTCGCGCCATTGCGCGCCAGGCCGAGGCGGAGCGGGAGCGCCGGGCCAAGGTCATCCATGCCGAGGGCGAGTTGCAGGCGTCCGAGAAGCTGATGCAGGCCGCCGAGATGCTCGGCCGCCAGTCCGGCGCCATGCAGTTGCGCTACATGCAGACGTTGAGTGCGATTGCCAGCGACAAGAACTCCACCATCGTTTTCCCCATGCCCATCGAGTTGCTCAAGGGCCTGTTTGAGTCCAGCGGTAAGTCGACCAAGCCTGACTGAAGGCAACGTCTGCCAGATGCTCAGTGTCTATAGTCCCAGGCTCATGCATTGACGCGTCCATTCCAGGACGAAGTGGGCGCCATGGGGGAAAGATGAAACCTACCCTGCTGACGGCCCTGGCGCTGGCCGTCACCACTGGCCTGCTTGGTTGTGCGGGCACACCTCAGATGAGTTGGTCGCGCGCGGGCGACTCCGCGCAGCGTGCACTGGTCAGCCCGGATGTCTGGGCCCCGGTGGCCGGCGCGGCGGTGATCGCCGCCGGCAACTGGGATCACAAGTGGCAACGCTCGGCGAGCGATCACGACTGGCTCTTCGGTGGCGATGCCAACCAGGCCGCCGACCGCATGCTCAATCTCGCCACCGGCCTGAGCGTCGTCACCGCCCTGGTGGCTTCGCCCAAGGACGTGAGCACCGAGGAAAAATGGAGCTGGCGCGGGCGCAACCTGACGCTGTTGGCGGCGGACCGCTATGCGGTGACCGGCTTCGTCGAGGAGGCCAAGGAGTGGTCCGGGCGCGAGCGCCCCGATGGGATTCCCGACGACTCCTTCCCGTCCAAGCACACTGCCGTGACGGCCGTGCATACCAGCTTCACCCGACGCAACCTGGACTACATCGACATGGACCCGACCCTGCGCTACGGCGCCAAGGCCGGGCTCTATACGCTCGACGGGCTGACCGCGCTGTCGCGCGTGGAAGGGGACAAGCATTACCCCACCGACGTGCTGGTGGGGATGGCCGTGGGCAACTTCTTCGCCAACTTCACCTACAACCTGTTCCTCGAGGGGCCCGAGAGCGAGCGCTACAACGTGACGGTAGTGCCGGAAACCGGCGGCGGGATGAGCTTGCGCGCGGTGATGCTGTTCTGAGGTTGGCGCGGCGGCAGGGGCAGCGTCTAGTCTTGCGACAGTTTCTCTCTGGACGACATCCCCGATGCCGCTGCGCCTGTTGCTGATCTTCTTGTTCCTGTGCGTTTCCAGCGCAGCGTGGGCTGGGGAGGTATTGCGCATCGCCGCGGACCGCTGGCCGCCCTATGCCGATCGTCAGTTGCCGGGCAATGGCGTGGCCGTGCACCTGGTGCAGGCCGCGCTCAAGCGTGCCGGCTATGCCAGCGAATACATCGAAGTTCCTTGGCCACGCGTGTTGCATGGGGTGGCGAACGGCGAATACGACCTGGTGGCGGACGCCTGGTACGCGCCGGAGCGCTCGGCTTTCGCCGAGTATTCCGAGCCTTATCTGGTCAACCGCGTACGCATGATCAAGCGCCGGGGTTCGCCGATCACTTTCGACAAGCTGGCCGACCTCTACCCGTACCGCATCGCCATGGTGCGCGGCTACGCCTACTCCAACGCCTTCAACAACGACCCGAAACTGCAGCGGGTGCCGGTGATCGGTTTCGTCAATGCCGCGCTGATGCTGCAGGCCGGCCGCGTGGACCTGACGCTGGAAGACGAGATCACCGCGCGCGTCCATTTCAACGGTGACCTGGCCGGGCTGAAGGGGCAACTGGAGTTCCTGCCGGTGCCGCTGACCGAGAATGGCCTGCACATTCTGGTCGGACGGCATAACCCGCACCACGCCGAGATAGTCGCGGCGTTCAACACGGCGATTCGTGAGATGCGCGAGGATGGCAGCTACGATGCGCTGATGCGCGAGCACGGGCTATAGCGGTCGCTGCATTCCCTTGTAGAAGCGCGTCAGGCGGCTTCGATCTGCTCCGCGCCGATGTCCTTCTTCAACAGATGCGCCGCCAGCGTGCGCAGCGGCGTGAGTTGTCGGCAAATGAGTGCCAACTGCGTCTGCACCAGCCGGTGGGCATCGTCCTGTTCCTCGGGCAGTTCTTCCAGGCGCTTGGCCAGCGCGTCTTCCTCGTCGCTGTAGATCTCCACCGGGCGTCTCTCGTTGAGGCGCGCGGCGATATCGTCGAGGCTGCTGGTCAGTCGTTCGGCGGCCTCGGCGATGAGGTCGTCATTCACGTCCGGCGGCAGCTGGTTGCGGTGCGCGCCGAGGGCGGAGAGATAGCTGAGCAGGGTGTGCGACAGCACCAGGAAGCGGAAGCCAATCTCCGCGTCCTTCCTGAAGTGGCCTGGCTCCAGGAGCATGTTCGACAGCGTGGTGGAGAGTGTCGCATCGGCGTTGTGTGCGTTACGCCGGGCAGTGCGGTAGGCGAGGTCGTCGCGCTTGCCGTTGGCGTATTGCTGCATGATCTCGCGCAGGTAGCGACTGTTGCAGGCCAGGGTGCCGCCGACCAGCCGATGCAGACTGCGCCCGTGCCAGTCGGGTAGCACCAGGAATACCGCGATGCCGGCGATCAGGGCGCCGAGCAGGGTATCGAACAGGCGCGGCAGGATCAGACCGTAGCCGTCACCCACCTGGTTGAAGCAGAACAGCACCAGCAGGGTGATCGCAGCCGTCGCCAGGGTGTAGCGCGTACTCCGCGTGGCGAAGAAGGCGACCCCGGCGACCACTGCCAACAGCGACTGAATCAGTGGGTTGGGGAACAGGTCGATCAGCGCCCAGCCAGCCACCAGGCCGATCAGCGTGCCGAGGATCCGCTGCACCAGCCGGGTGCGTGTGGCGCCGTAGTTCGGCTGGCAGACGAACACCGTGGTCAGCATGATCCAGTAACCCTGGGTTGGGTGGATCAGGTGCAGCACGCCGTAGCCGGCGGCCAGAGCCAGGGACAGGCGCAGGGCGTGGCGGAACAGCAGCGAGGTTGGCGAAATCTGCAGGCGGATGCGTTCCAGCGCGTCTTTCAAGGAGCGCGGGGAACGGTCCAGCAGGGTGCTGTCCTGCTCATCGTCCAGCGAGTCGGGATTGCTCGCGCCGCTGAGCTTGCGGTCCAGTGTGGTGAGGTTGGCCGCCAGCGCGCCGAGGGAGCGCAGCAGCCCGCGCCAGGCCGGATTACCCTGCTGGCGCAGGTATTCCAGCGAGGCGTTGAGGTCGGCCAGGGCCAGTTCGCTGTCGTTGTAGTCGAATGGCTGGCGCAACTGGATGGCCTTCGCCAGTGCCTTGCACGCCTTGCCCTGCTGGTTGAGCAGGCGCTGGCAGCGGAACAGTACGTCGCTGTGGAAGAACGCCTCGGCCAGCTGGTTGTATGGGTAGTGCGAGGAGCTGGCACGCTCGTGGACATCCTGAGCGATGAAATACAGCTTCAGGTAGCGGCTGATCTTCGGGCTGCTTCTGGGGGTGGCCCGGCCGTGGGACAACCGCGCGAGGATGGTTTCCTTGGCCTGGTTGAGCGCCACCACCACCCGCCCGTTCTGCCGCGCCAGGGCCAGGCGCTGGGCCTCCACATCGAGGTGGCGCAGTGGCTCCAGCAGGGTCGACTTGATCTTCAGGTATTCGCCCAGTTCGAGGAACAGCCTGGCCAGGCTCTGCTGCACCGGCTGGTTGGCGAACAGCGCGTTCCACAGTACCGAGAGCAGCCCGTACCAGCCCGCACCGGCCACCAGCAGCAGCGGCTCGCGCCAGAAGTCGGCGGGCGTGCCGCCACGCTGGTCGACGCCGATCATGGTGTAGATCGACAGGATCAGGGTCGCCGAGGCGATCGCCGCGTAGCGCTCGCCCAGGGCGCCGAGCAGCGTCATGGCGAAGGTCGACAGCGCCAGGCCGGCGACGAACAGCAGCGGGTAGGGGTACAGCAATTCCACCGCCAACGCGGCGATGCTGAAGCACGCCAGCATCACCAGCAGCGCTTTCAGGCGGCCTAGCCAGTGGTCGTCGGTTTCCGCCAGGGCGCTGGCGATGACCCCGAGGAACAGCGGGATCACCAGTTCCAGCCGACCCTGCAACCAGCAGGCAAGCATCACCCCGCTGAGGGCGACGAACACCCGCAGGCTGTAGGCGAACTTGTCCAGCGCCCAGAGGCGCTGCAAAGACTGGAGCAGGGGGGAGGAAAACATGCGCGTGCGGGACTTCCGGGTGTCTGCCGCTCAGACTAGCGGAACGTCTGCCGCGCTGCTATCGCGAGGGCGACAGGGTGTGGCACGGATGCTCTTCGTAGGAGCGAGCTTGCTCGCGAGCAGTGTTCGCCGGCTGCTGCGCTGCCATGCGATTTGCGAGCAAGCTTGCTCCTACAGAAAAAACGATGTCAGAGAATGCGCGCCTTGAACGAGCGTCCTTTGATCTTGCCTTCGTTGAAGTGCTTCAGCGCCTGCTTGGCGATGTCGCGCTCGACGGCGACGAAGGCCTGGAAGTCGAAGATGGCGATCTTGCCGACCTGGGTGCCCTTGAGCCCGGCATCGCCGGTCAGCGCACCGAGGATGTCGCCGGGGCGCAGCTTGTCCTTGCGCCCGCCGGCGATGGCCAGAGTGGTCATCGGTGGCAGCAGTGGGGTGTCGTTGGCCTTGAGGAAGTCGATGCGCTCCCAGCTCAGCGGCGCGCCCTGCAGGTCTTCGATGGCCTGGGCGCGGTTGGCTTCGGCGGGGGTGACCAGCGACAGCGCCAGGCCCTTTTCGCCGGCACGGCCGCTGCGGCCGATACGGTGGATGTGGATCTGCGCATCGCGCGACAGTTCGACGTTGATCACCGCTTCCAGCGCGGCGATGTCCAGCCCGCGTGCCGCCACGTCGGTGGCCACCAGTACGCTGCAGCTGCGGTTGGCGAACATGGTCAGCACCTGGTCGCGCTCGCGCTGCTCCAGGTCACCGTGCAGGGCCAGGGCGGAAATCTTGCGGGCGTTGAGTTGCTCCACCACTTCCATGCACTGCTGGCGGGTATGACAGAAGGCGACGCAGGACTGCGGTCGGAAATGCTGAAGTAGGCGTACGACGGCGTCGAGGCGTT
This sequence comes from Pseudomonas sp., assembly GCF_002796985.1. Taxonomy (GTDB): domain Bacteria; phylum Pseudomonadota; class Gammaproteobacteria; order Pseudomonadales; family Pseudomonadaceae; genus Pseudomonas. The sequence goes on from NZ_PEKX01000009.1 coordinate 452,355, forward strand.
GCTTAGGATCGATCTCGTAGAAGTGTTGTTCGATCTGACTGTCATCATGCAGCGCTTCCACTTCCACGCGCTCGGGGTTCTTCAGGAACTTCGCCGCCAGTTGGCCGATGCCGTCGGGGTAAGTGGCGGAGAACAGCAGGGTCTGCCGGCGTGCGGGAGCCTGGCCGATGATGTCGGCGATGCTGTCGTAGAAGCCCATGTCGAGCATGCGGTCGGCTTCGTCGAGCACCAGAGTGTTCAGGCCATCGAGCTTCAGGGTGCCGCGGCGCAGGTGCTCCTGAATCCGCCCCGGCGTGCCGACCACCACGTGGGCGCCGTGCTCCAGCGAGCCGATCTGCGGACCGAACGGCGTGCCGCCGCAGAGGGTCAGCACCTTGATGTTGTCGGCGGCACGGGCCAGGCGGCGGATTTCCTTGGCCACCTGGTCGGCCAGCTCGCGAGTCGGGCACAGGACCAGCGCCTGGCAGCCGAAGTAGCGCGGATTCAGCGGGCTGAGCAGGCCGATGCCGAAGGCCGCGGTCTTGCCGCTACCGGTCTTGGCCTGGGCGATCAGGTCACGTCCCTTGAGGATCGCCGGCAGGGCGGCGGCCTGGATCGGCGTCATCTCGCGGTAGCCGAGTGAATCGAGGTTGGCCAGCAGGTCGGCCGACAGCGCGAGGCTGGAAAATGCGGAGGTGGTCACGAAGGGAGCCCGGGTGAATCCATTGGCCGCGCAGTGTAGCAGGAGAGCACCCTCTGGCGGGCTGAGATGCCGGTATGACAAGGCTTTGAAGCCACTCGTCCGAATTTGTCCAGGCGGCGATCAAGGGTTTTTTCAAGACATTCGCTTTCCGCAGATTTTTATCGTAGAGTTTCCGGACTGTGTTTGCATGGGTCGCCGTCGATCGTGACCTGATGCGGTCGGTCATTCCACCCCGTCCTGCTCGACTCCTTGTAACGCCTTGCAACTCAGTTCCTGGTCACTCACGTGGCTAATTTTCAGAATATGTTCCAAGGAGAACACCATGTCGAATCGTCAGAACGGCACCGTCAAGTGGTTCAACGAGACCAAAGGCTACGGCTTCATTACCCCGGAAAGCGGCCCGGACGTGTTCGTACACTTCCGCGCCATTGAAGGCACCGGCTTCAAGACCCTGGCCGAAGGCCAGAAGGTCAGCTTCGAAGTCGTGCCTGGCCAGAAAGGCATGCAGGCCGAGCGCGTACAGGTGATCTAAGATTCCCTGGCGTCAGCCAAAAGAACCCCGGGTGGAAACATCCGGGGTTTTTTATTGCCTATGGTTTTATTGCTTATAGTGTCGCCATCGATTTCCGGAGCCGCCATCCATGCCATCACCCGCCTTCCGCCTGCTGCTTGCCGGCCTGCTCGTCTCGGGTAGCTCCCTTGCCGCCGATGCACCTGCGCAGCCCACCACCTGGGGCTGGGTGGAGACGCTCACGCTGATGCCCGAGGTGGCGCCGCTCAAGGCCAAGCTGGACACCGGCGCGCAGACCTCGGTAATGGACGCGCGCAACATCACCCGGATCAAGAAGAACGGCGAGCGCTGGGTTCAGTACGACGTGATGCTCACGGACCCTGCCACCGGCAAGGAAGAGCGCCTGCCCTTCGAGCGGCGCGTCGAGCGCGTGCTCAAGTTCAAGACCGCCACTGGCGTCGAACGCAGCCCGGTGGTGTTGATGGACGTGTGCCTGGGCGGCAAGGTCTACCGCGAACAGTTCACCCTGCGTGACCGCCAGACCCTGGATTACCCGGTGCTGCTCGGCCGCCGCACCCTGGAGCACCTGGGAGCGGTGGATGCGTCGAAGACGCAGACCGTCGCACCCACCTGCAAGCCCTGATCAGTGCTCGTCGACGCCATGCTCCGGCTCGACCCGGCGCGGCGTGGTGCGGCCGTCGTCGGCGTTGAGCTGGAAGAAGATCGCCGCCGCCAGCATCGACAGGATGCCAACGCTGAAGTAGGTCGCGTGGAAGGCTGACAACACGTCGCCTTGTGCGCTTTCCTGATCGCCATTGAAGCCGCCCAGCAACGCCGCTGCGCAGGCGATGCCCATGCCGATGGACAACTGCATGACCACCGAGAGCAGGCTGTTGCCGGCGCTGGCGTTGTCATCGCGCAGATCGATCAGGCTCAGGGTGTTCATCGCAGTGAACTGCAGCGAGTTGATTCCGCCCAGCACTGCCAATTGCACCAGCAGCAGTACGTAGGGGGTGTTCTGGTCCACCAGGCCGAGGCTGGCGATCATCGCGCCTAACAGCAGCGTGTTGCCGACCAGCAGCTTGCGATAGCCGAAGAGGTCCAGCAGCGGCCGCGCCAGTGACTTGATCACCATCGCCGCCAGCGCCATCGGGATCATGGTCATGCCTGCCCGCGAGGGCGAGAAGCCCAGGCCGATCTGTAGCAGCAGCGGTGTGAGGAAGGGCAGCGAGCCGCTGCCCAGGCGTGCGAACAGGTTGCCCAGTACGCCCACGGCGAAGGTGCGTGTGGCGAACAGCGACGGCGGGAACAGTGGTGCTTCGATGCGCAGCGCCCGCAGCCAGTAAGCCGCGAGCAGCACCAGCCCGCCCACTAGCAGCAGGACCACGCGCACGTGGGGCATACGCAACTCGCCCAGACCTTCCAGGGCGACGGTGATCAGCACCATGGCGCCGCCAAACAGCAGGAAGCCGATCGAGTCGAAGCGCGTCGCCCGCACGCCATGCAGGTCCGGCATCAGACGCAGGGCGACGATGAAACCGACCAGCCCCACCGGCAGGTTGATCAGGAAGATCCAGTGCCAGCTGGCGTACTCCACCAGCCAGCCGCCCAGGGTCGGGCCGGTCAGCGGACCGAGCAGGCCGGGGATGGTGACGAAGCTGAGGATGCGTACCAGCTCCGTGCGCGGATAGACGCGCAGGATCACCAGGCGCCCCACGGGCATCATCAGCGCTCCGCCGATGCCCTGCACCACGCGGGCGCCGATCAGGGTGCCGAGGCTGGGCGAGAGAGCACAAAGCAGGGAGCCGAAGCTGAACAGGAAGATCGCGAGGAGGAACACCCGGCGTGTGCCGAAACGGTCCGAAATCCAGCCGGAGGAGGGGATCAGCAGCGCCACGGTGAGCAAGTAGGCGATCACCACGCCCTGCATGCGCAGCGGGTCCTCTTCCAGAGAGCGGGCCATGCTCGGCAGCGCGGTGTTGAGGATGGTGCCGTCCAGGGCCTGCATGAAGAAGGCGATGGCCACCAGCCAGGGCAGCAGGCGGGCCACACGGGGCGTAAGAATGAAGGGTTCGCTCATGGTCGGTCCGTCGGGCGAGGATGGCTCTAGCTTAGGGAATCTTTGACGATCGCGGGAAAAATCGCCGCTATGGCAGTGAGCGGGTTTTCGCGGGGAACCCGGTGAAATGATTGTACGAATGGCCACCGGGTGCCGCTGCTGACGGGTGACGGAGTTCCACTTCACAGCCTCGGGATGACAGCGGTTGGCGGCGTTGTGATCGAGCCGCGCTTTTTCCTCCAGGCACCGCCCAGGGCGGAACAATGGCCCTGGCTCCCGGTCGATATGGCGTCCGGTACTTCCCCAGGAGACAGCGATGTCCGTCAAACCCCGTGTCACCCTCGCACTGGCCGCCTTGCTGGCGGCTTCTTCCGCGTTTGCCTTCAACCTGGGCGACGCCGCCAAGGCGGTATCCGGCGCGACCGGCACCGACACCACGCGGGTTGCCTCCACGCCGCAAACCAGCGGTCTGCTCAGCGCCCTGACCGGCCAGCTCGGCGTCAGCGACGAACAGGCGCTCGGCGGAACCGGCGCGCTGCTGGGCCTGGCGAAGAACAAACTGAGCACCGCCGATTATTCGCAATTGGCGAAGACCGTTCCCGGCCTCGACAAACTCACCGGCAGCAGTGCCCTGGGTGGCCTCGGTGGTCAGCTCGGCAACCTGGGCGGTGGTGCTTCCAGTGGTCTGCTGGGCAACGTCAGCAGCATGGGGGACGTGAGCAAGGCCTTCGGTGCGCTGGGGATGGATCAGGACATGACCGGCAAATTCTCCGGCGTGCTGCTGGATTATCTCGGCAAGCAGGGGCTCAACAGCAACCTGCTCGGCACCCTGGGCAGCCTCTGGGGCAGCGGCGCCTGATATCCGCCAGCCGGCGCGGAACCGCCGCGCCGCGCGCCGGTCCTATCGACGATCCGGCCCCGTTCTGGGGCTGGACATCCGCTTTCCGGAGCCGTCGATGTCCACCCGTTCCGTCGTCTTCCTGGTCGCCGCCTGCCTGGCCGCTTCCCCTGTGTTCGCCGCTACTTTCACCGACACCAGCGAGCCTGTTGCCGAGGCGCAGGGCATACCGCCAGCCGCCACGGCGCTGCTGGGCAATCTCACCAAGCAGTTGGGCGTCAGCGAGCAGCAGGCCATCGGTGGCACCGGCGCCTTGCTGGGGTTGGCGATGAACAGCCTGAAGGACACCGACTCGGCGCAATTGCAGAAATCCCTGCCGAATCTCGATCAGCTCGCCGGTAACGGCTCGATGGGCGACCTGGGTGGGGCGCTGGGAGGATTGGGCGGGCTGGGTAGCGCGGCGGCACTGCTCGGCGGGATCAACAACCTGCAGGACGTCGACCAGATCTTCGGCGTGCTGGGCATGGACCAGTCGATGATCGGCCGCTTCGCCGGAGTGATCCTCGACTACTTCACCGAGCAAGGTCTGAGTAGCCAGTTGCTCGGTACGCTCGGCGGGCTCTGGGGGACACCAGCGACCCCGCTGACGCCAGCTGCACCGGTCGCCGGGCGGGGCGCGTAAGGGCTTCAGAACTCCTGGCGCAGTTGCTCGATGCGCGCGTCCTTCTGTTCCCACAGCTGCGACACCCAGTTCTGCACGTACTGGCGGAATTCCGCATCGTTCTCGTAATCGCCCTGCCATAGCGCAGGGTCGATTTCGCGCGCCTGGATATCCACGATCACCCGCGGCACTCGCCCGCAGAGCAGGTCCCAGAAGCCCGGCCGCGGGCCCTTCGGGTAGACCAGGGTGACGTCCAGCAGGGTATCGAGTTGCTCACCCAGCGCCGCCAGCACAAAGGCCACGCCGCCAGCTTTGGGGCGCAGCAGGTTCTGGTACGGCGACTGCTGCCGGGCCTGCTTGGCCGGGGTGAAGCGCGTGCCTTCGAGGTAATTCACCACAGTCACCGGCATGCGCTTGAACTTCTCGCAGGCGGCCTTGGTGATTTCCAGGTCCTTGCCCTTGAGCTCCGGGTGCTTCTCCAGGAAGGCCTTGCTGTAGCGCTTCATGAAGGGGTAGTCGAGCGCCCAGAAGGCCAGGCCGAGGAAGGGTACCCAGATCAGCTCCTTCTTCAGGAAGAACTTGAAGTAGGGCGTCTTGCGGTTGAAGGCCTGAACCAGCGCCGGGATATCGACCCAGGACTGGTGGTTGCTGATCACCAGGTAGGAGGTGTCGCCGCGTAGTTGGGCGGCGCCGCGAATGTCCCAGACGGTGGGGGTCATCAGGGCGAAGATGGCCTTGTCGATTTCCGCCCAGGTCTCGGCGATCCACATCACCCCGCGCGAGCAGGCGTCCTTCGTGGCCTGGCCGGGAATGGCCAGCTTGAGCAGCGCAACCAGCAGCATCGGCCCGATCAGGATCAGGGTGTTGAGCAGCAACAGGAGGCTGGCGATGACGCCTTTGACTGCCGGCATGGGGTCCATTCCTTGTGCGACGGTGGCGCGGCCATGATACGCAGACAATTGTTCCGGCCCAAGCGGCGCGGGTATGGCGAACCAATGGCCGCCGTGCTAGTCCTATGCGACGTATTCCACCCCGGAGATTTCGCGTGAAACGCGCCCTCGCCCTGCTCTCTTTGACCGCCCTGATTCTGCCCGGCCTCGCACTGGCCGCCGAGACCAAGATTTATGGCCGCTACGAATGGGTCAGCCTGCCCGAGCTCGACCAGACCCTGCAGGCCAAGATGGACACCGGCGCCTACACCTCCTCGTTGTCGGCCAAGGACATCCAGATATTCCAGCGCGATGGCGAGGACTGGGTGCGCTTCAAGCTGGCTACCAAGGATGGCGGCGACTCGGTGTACGAGCACAAGCTCTCGCGCATCTCGAAGATCAAGAACCGCTCCGAAACCGGCACTGAGGACGAAGAGGAAGAAGCCAGCCCCGGCCTCAGCCAGCGCCCGGTGATCGAGTTGCCGGTGTGCCTGGGGGGCGACCAGCGCACCATCGAGGTCAACCTCACCGACCGCAGCCACTTCAACTATCCGTTCCTGATGGGCACCAAGGGCCTGCGCAAATTCCACGTCGCCGTGGACCCGGGCGAGCGCTTCGTCGCCGGCAAGCCGGACTGCTCCTGATCCTCGATTGACGCGGCGCGGGGCTTGGTGGACCCTTCTGCGGACTTTCCCGGGAATCGGAATCCCATGCCCCACATCCTCATCGTCGAAGATGAAGCCGCCATCGCCGACACGCTGCTCTATGCCCTGCAGGCCGAAGGGTTCGAGACCACCTGGCTGAACCTCGCCGGCCCCGCCCTCGAACGCCTGCAGCGCGATGTATTCGACCTGGTCATCCTCGACGTCGGCCTGCCCGATATCAGCGGCTTCGAAGCCTGCAAGCAGTTGCGGCGCTTCTCCGAAGTGCCGGTGATCTTCCTCACCGCGCGCAACGCCGAGATCGACCGCGTGGTGGGCCTGGAGATCGGCGCCGACGACTATGTGGTCAAACCCTTCAGCCCGCGCGAAGTCGCCGCGCGGGTGAAAGCCATCCTCAAGCGCACTGCGCCGCGTGAAACGCCGGCCACGGCAGTCGCCGGCAACGGCCCGTTCGAGGTGGACGAGGAGCGCTTCCAGATTCGCTACCGCGGCCACTCGCTGGCCCTGACCCGCCACGAATTTCGCCTGCTGCAAGCGCTGCTGGCGCGCCCCGAGCGCGTCTTCAGCCGCGAGCAGTTGCTCGATGCGCTGGGCGTCGCCGCCGACGCCGGCTACGAGCGCAACGTCGACAGCCACATCAAGAGCCTGCGCGCCAAGCTGCGCCAGGTCGTCCCCGCCGCCGAACCGATCCAGACCCATCGCGGCCTGGGCTACAGCTACGCGCCGGACAAGAGCTGATGCGCCTGTCGCTGCGGATCTTCCTGGTCTACTTCTTCTTCGTCGGGCTGACCGGCTGGTTCGTCCTGCGCACGGTGATGGACGAGATCCGCCCCGGCGTGCGGCAGTCCAGCGAAGAGACGCTGGTGGATACCGCCAACCTGCTGGCGGAGATTCTCCAGGCCGACGTGAAGAGCGGCACCCTCGACCAGAGCCGCCTGCCCGACATGTTGCGCGCCTATGGCGCGCGCAGCCCGCAGGCGGACATCTGGGGCGTGAACAAGACGGCGGTCAACCACCGCATCTACGTCACCGACGCACGCGGCATCGTCCTGCTGGACTCCCTCGGCCAGGCCGTGGGCCAGGACTACTCGCGCTGGAACGATGTCTATAGGACCCTGCGCGGCCAGTACGGTGCGCGCTCCAGTCGCGAGTCGGCGGACGACCCGGAGTCCTCGGTGATGTATGTCGCCGCACCCATCCATGATGGCGAGAAGATCATCGGCGTGGTCTCGGTCTCCAAGCCCAACCGCACGCTACAACCTTACATCGACCGCTCGCAGCGTCGGCTGGCCTGGCTCGGTGCCGGGCTGATCGTGCTCGGCCTGCTGGTCGGCGCGGGTTTGTCCTGGTGGCTCAGTCGCTCGCTGGATCGCCTGACCCGCTACGCCCAGGCAGTCAGCGAGGGCCGGCGCGCCGAACTGCCGCGCTACCGGGGCGGCGAGATGGCGCAACTGGCCGGCGCAGTAGAGCGCATGCGCGTGCAGTTGGAGGGCAAGGACTACGTCGAGCGCTACGTGCATACCCTGACCCACGAATTGAAAAGCCCGCTGGCGGCGATCCGTGGCGCGGCGGAGCTGCTCGAAGGCGAGATGCCTGCCGAGCAGCGTGCGCGCTTCGTCGGCAACATCGCCGGGGAGAGCGAGCGCCTGCAACAGCTGATCGAGCGCCTGCTGAACCTCGCCCAGGTGGAGCAGCGCCAGGGGCTGGAGGAACGTGTGCCGGTGGCGTTGCATGAGCTGGCGGACGAGCTGATCGATGAGCGCATGGCCCGTGCGCAGGGCGTGCAGCTGGAGAATGCGATTCCACAGCAGGCAACCGTGGTCGGCGAGCGTTTCCTGCTGCGCCAGGCGCTGGGCAACCTGCTGGAGAATGCGCTGGATTTCACCCCGGCGGGGGACGTGATTCGCTTCGATGCGCAGCCTGACGGCGAGGGCTGGCGGGTGGAGTTGTTCAACCAGGGTGAAGCCATTCCGGAGTTCGCCCTGCCGCGCCTGACCGAGCGCTTCTATTCCCTGCCGCGCCCGGTGAGCGGGCGCAAGAGCACCGGCCTCGGCCTCAACTTCGTCGCCGAGGTAGCGGCGCTGCATGGTGGTGAGTTGCGCGTGGAGAACGTCGAGGGCGGGGTGCGCGCGAGCCTGCTTCTGCCTTCGTAGGAGCGAGCTTGCTCGCGAACAGGCCTAATTGCGGAGTTGGTTCACAAGCAAGCTCGCTCCTACGAAAAGCCAACACCACATAAAACCCACACAGTCTCCACACTCTGCCCCAAGCGCCCCCACGCGCGGGCCCCAGGCTTGCTCCGTCGTCCACCCACGGAGAAGCCTTCGATGAACCGCCATCTCGGCATCAAGCTCGGCGCCATCGCGCTGCTGATCGTCCTCTTGCTGATACCCCTGCTGATGATCGACGGCCTCGTCGACGAGCGTCAGAACTACCGCGACGAGGTCCTGCAGGATATCGCCCGCAGCGCCAGCTACAGCCAACAGCTCACCGGCCCGCTGGTCGTCGTGCCCTACACCCGCACCATTCGCGGCTGGCGCCTGGACAAGGCGAGCCAGCAGCGCGTGCTGCAGGAGCGCGAGGTGCGCGGGCGGCTGTACTTCCTCCCGGAAGTCTTCAGCCTCGACGGGCAGATGAACACCGAGTTGCGCCATCGCGGCATCTACGAGGCGCGCCTGTACCACGCCGACAGCCAGATCAGCGGCAGTTTCGCCATCCCGGCCAACTACGGCATCAGCAGCGACCTGAGCAGCTACCGCTTCGATGCGCCGCTGCTGGCGGTGGGCATCAGCGATGTGCGTGGCATCGAGAACGCGCCGAAGCTGAAGATTGGTGAAGAGCTGCGCGACTTCCAGCCCGGCACCCAGAGCCAGTTTCTCGGCAATGGCGTGCATGCGGTGCTGCCGCTCCAGGCCAGCGAGCGCGAGCAGCGCTTCGACTATTCCTTCGAACTGTCGCTGCTGGGCAGCAGCCGTCTGGACATCACCCCGGTCGGCCGCGACAGCCAGGTCAAGCTGGTCTCGGATTGGCCGCACCCCAGCTTCGGCGGCGAGTTCCTGCCCTCCGAGCGCAGCGTCAGTGACCAGGGCTTCAGCGCGCGCTGGCGCACCAGCTTCTTCGCCACCAATCTGGAGGACCAACTGCGTGCCTGCACCGCGCCGGCCCAGGCCGATGTCGCCCGCGCGGTCGAAGCGGTCGATCCGGATACCTCCCGCGTCAGCTCCGCCGAGTGCAGTGAGTTCGGCCAGCACCGTTTCGGCGTGGCGCTGGTGGACCCGGTGGACCAGTACCTGAAGACCGACCGCGCGGTGAAGTACGCGCTGCTGTTCATCGTCCTCACCTTCGCCGGCTTCTTCCTTTTCGAAGTGCTCAAGCGCCTGTCGGTGCACCCGATCCAGTACGCACTGGTGGGCATGGCGCTGGCGCTGTTCTACCTGTTGCTGCTGTCGCTCTCCGAGCATGTCGGCTTCGAGCGGGCCTACCTGCTGTCTGCTGGCGCCTGCGTTGGGCTGATCGGCTTCTACCTCTGTCACGTGCTTCGCAGCCTCTGGCGCGGCGCCGGTTTCAGCCTCGGCCTCGCGGGGCTCTACGGGATGCTCTACGCGCTGCTCAGCGCCGAGGACTACGCGTTGCTGATGGGTTCGCTGCTGCTGTTTGGCGTGCTCGGCGGCGTCATGGTGCTGACCCGTCACCTGGACTGGTACGGCATCGGCAAGCCCCGTGGCGATGACCTGGAATTTTCCCTGGAAGACGTGCGCGTGCAGCGCTGAGGAGACGGATATGCCCAACCTGATGCGGTTTTCTCTGTGCCTGTTTGCCGGCCTGCTGATCAGTGGCCTGTGCTTGCCAGTGCTGATGCTGCTTGGCCGCTTCGACTGGATCGCCCTGCTGGTGGCCACCGGCAAGCCCCTGGCGCACCTGGCGCTGTTGCTGCCAGGCGAGCTGTGGACACAACTCAGCGGCGTCGAGGACGCGGCGAACAATCCCCATGTGCGTTCCTTCCTGGAAATGTGCATGGGTGTGGCGCAGCTCGGCCTGCTGCTGGCGCTGCCGATCTACCGACTGGGGAAGCAACCATGAGTGCGTGGAAAGGATTGCGCGATGAGCGTGAAGTGGGCCGGCAGCTGGCGCGGCGGATCACCGGGTTGTTCGAGCCGGGGCTGGGGCGGGGCGTGGTACGTGATGAGCGGTTTCAGCGCAGGGTGGTGCGACGGGCGGGTGCAACTCGTGGGTTCTGGCGCGGGGCGTTTCCCCTCACCCCAACCCTCTCCCGAGGGGAGAGGGGGCTGGGCGGTGTCGGATGGAGAGTATGGCCTTCGCCGGAGAACTCGATTAACCGAAGCTGGCGCTGTTCTCCCTAGCGGCGAACCTTAGACCGGCACTGTCGCCTGCATTGACGGCCGCTGGCTGACGTCGGCGAACCACTGGGCCAGTTGCGGGTAGTCGGCGCGCCAGTCCCAGTGCGGTTGGCGGAAGTCCAGGTAGCCCAGGGCGCAGGCCACACCGATGGCGGCGACGTCGAAGCGTTCGGCCAGCTCCGCATGGGCCGGGCCGTCGAAGTAGGCGAGGGTACGGACGATCTTCAGCTGCTGGTTGTCCAGCCACTGGTCCCAGTGTTTTTCCGGCGGGCGCATGGCGGTTTCGTAGCGGATCAGCACGGCCGCATCGAGCACCGCGTCGGCCAGCGAGGCGAGAGTGAGACGCCGCCAGCGCTCGGCGCCGTCGCGGGGAATCAGTGGTTCGCCGCGGTGCTGCTGGTCGAGGTATTCGACGATCACACGGCTGTCATGCAGGGTCTGGCCGTCGGCCAGGCGCAGGGCGGGAATCTTGCCGGCGGGGTTGTCCTGCAGCACGCCAGCGTCCGGCGCGATGGGCGTGTGGACGGCGGCGTAGAGCTCCACAGAATCGAGCTGGCCGGTCTCGTGCAGCAGGACCATGACCTTGCGCACGAAGGGCGAAGCGGCGGCGTGGAACAGGACGGGACGGGTACTCATCGACAGCAACTCCTGGGGTTCAGTCATCGGTTCAATCGCGGATCAGCACCAGGCGATCGGTGCCGGATTCGGCGCCCCACACCTCGCCGGGCCGGCCAAGCAGTTGGCGGACGTTGGCGTGTTCGTGGTTGCTGGGGAAGGCGGTGAATTTCTCGCTCTGCGCATCGAAGCGCAGCAGCGCATTGGCGGCGAAGTCGCTCAGCCACACCTGGTCCATGGCATCGACGTAGACCGCATAAGGCTGCGGATGAGCGCCCGGCAGCTTCCAGGTTTTCCACTGGTTGTCGCTGGGGTCGAAGCGCGCGAGGCTCCCTGCGTTCCACTGGCTGATCCAGAGCCGGCCCACGGAGTCGGCCCACAGGCGGCGTGGGCCGGCGTCCTTGCTCGGTGCATCGAGGGCGGTGGCGCTGCCTTCGATGGCGTCGATCTGGCCGAGGTAGTTGCCCGCCAGCGACGCGTACCAGAGGCCGCCGTCCGGAGCCACGGCAATGCCGTACGGACCCTTGCCGCGAGGCGCCGGCCAGACTTTCAGATCACGGCTGTTCGGGTCGAGGCGTCCGTAGAAACCGTTCTGCCCGGTGAACCAGAGCACGCCGTCGTCATCGAATACGGCAGTGTTGAGGTTGGCGTTGGCCGCTTCCTTGGGCAGCGGTATGACTTCCACACCCAGGCGCTCGGCGTCGACGTGGACGATGGCGTTCTGGCCGCTGTCGGTGATCCACGCGTCGCCATTGCCGTCGGCAACCACGCCGTGGGGGCTGGAGCCCTTGCCGAGGCTGATCTGCTCGGTCTTCCCTGTTTGCGGATCGAGCCGGCCGAGCACGCCGAGCTTCTGCGCGGTGTACCAGACCTTGCCATCGTCGGTGGGCGCCACGTCGTGTGGGCCGGAGCCCTTGGGCAGGTCGAAGTACTTCACTTGCGCGGCGTGGGCGCCGGTGGCCAGCAGCAGGCCGGCGAGGAGCAATGGCAGGACGCGGAGCATGGGGCTCTCCTTGGCTGAGTCCGAAAGGTGATGAGACTGTACGCCGGTCAGTGTGGCCGACGAAACGAAGGAGAACGGCTTGTGACGACGATTTCCGTACAGGGGGCGGCCTGCCGCCAGGGCTCACCGGTGAACGACGATGCCATCGGCTACACCGCGCAGGCGGCCTGGGTGCTGGATGGCGCCACCAGCCTCGGGCAGGGACTGGTGGGTGGTGCGAGCGATGCACGCTGGCTGGCGCAGAGCGCCAATGCGCACTTGCAGCGCCTGCTGGAAGAGCAGCCGTACAGGCCGACCGAGGACTTGCTGGCGCAGTTGCAGGCAGGTATCGCTGCCGACTTCCAGCGCGATTGCGGGCTGGCCGTGAGCCTTGATCTCAACCTGCCCACCGCTTGCCTGAGCTTGCTGCGGGTGCTGGCAGACGGTTCGCTGGAGCTGCTCAATCTCTGCGATACCTGCATCCATCTGGCCTGGGACGACGGCCATGTGGAGAGCTTCGGCGACACGCCGCTGGAGGAGATCGATCGCCAGTCGGTGCAACGTCTGCTGGCGCTGCGCGAGGCGAACCCGGAGTGGAGCCACGTACAACTGTGGCAGGCCAGCCGCGAGTGGGTGCGGCGCAATCGGAGGCTGGCCAATACGCCGCAAGGCTACTGGTGCCTCGATCCGAGCGAACGCTGGATTCCCCATGTGCAGCGTCGGGTGCTCGACCCTGTCGGGCTGAAGGCGTTCATGCTGGTGACTGATGGTTTCGACCGGCTGCTGGATTTCCGCCGTTACGATCTGGATGCGCTGTTCGCGGCGCTGCCCGAGCGCGGCGTGGAGGCGCTGATCGATGAGCTGCGTGCGCTGGAGGTCGCCGATGGCCAGGCGCTGGACTATCCGCGCCTGAAGATCCATGACGATGCGAGCGTGGTGTGGGGGGAGGTGAAGGTGGGCATTGCGTAGGAGCTGACTCCGGCCGTGATGGCATCCGGTGCGATGCGGATATATCGCGGACGGAGTCCGCTCCTACGTAACCTGATACACCGCAGCGACCTGGCGGATAACGCCGGCGCGTTATGCGCCCTACGGGTGCCTGCGGTGTCGTGGGAAGTTCTGGGCCGTAGGGCGAATAATCTGGAACAGGTTATCCGCCGTTGTGTCTGGGGTACGGCCGGAGCCCGCTCCTGCCACAGCAAAAAGCCCCGCTCCTTTCGGAGCGGGGCTTTCGCCAGTGCAGGAAACAGTCGACCGGGCGCCGAGACTATCCGGTGACCGGGCCTGCTCCTGTCACCACTTGTACGTCACGCTCGCCACGACCTTGCGCTGGTCGCCGTAGTAGCAGTAGTAACCGTCGCAGGTGGAGATGTAGTCCTTGTTGAACACGTTGCTGGCGTTGATCGCGACCGATGCGCCGTTGAGGCTGTTGTCCAGCTTGCCCAGGTCGTAGTGCACCGCGGCGTCGTACACGGTGTAGGAGCCCGCGTAGCCATCGTAGGTGTTGGCCTGGTCGCCGTAGGTGTCGCCCACGTAGCGCGCACCGTAACCGACGCCGAAGCCGTTGAGCACGCCGGCGTGCCAGGTGTAGTCGGCCCACAGCGAAGCAGCGTTGCGCGGGATCAGTTGCAGGCGGTTGCCGGCGTACTGGCCCTTCTTCACCTCGGTGTCGGTGTAGCTGTAGCTACCGATCAGCTTGAGGTTCTCGGTCAGGTTGGAGTTGGCTTCCAGCTCCAGGCCGGTGACCTTCACTTCGCCGGTCTGGCTGGTGACGAACGCGCCGCCGACGTTCTCCGAAACGCTCACGTTCTCCTGGCGCAGGTCATACACAGCGGCGGTCAGCAGGGTGTCGCTGCCGAGCGGCTGGTATTTCACGCCCAGTTCCCACTGCTTGCCTTCGGTCGGCTTGAGCGAGGAGGTGCTGGTGATGTCCGCGCCGGTGGCCGGCTGGAACGACTCGGAGTACGACAGGTAGGGCGCCAGGCCGTTGTCGAAGAGGTAGCTCAGCGAGGCGTTGCCGGTGAACTTGCTGTCGGAGTCCGTGGTGGTGGCGTCGCCTTTGTTGATGAACTGGGTGCCGGTGTGCACCCAGTCCTGGCGGCCGCCGAGGGTCAGGCGCCAGTTGTCCAGGGCGATCTGGTCCTGGGCGTAGGCGCCGGTCTGGAAAATCTTCTGGTCATAGTCGTAGTAGGCGTCCGAACGCGGCGGCTTGACGATGGGCTGGCCGTAGATCGGCTTCACCACGTTGCTCGGCGGGACGCCGTAGCCGTAGATCGAGGTGTAGTTGGTGTTGCTGCGGTTGTGGTCCAGGCCCAGCAGCACCGTGTGCTTGAGCTCACCGGTGCTGAAGTCGGCCTGGAAGTTGTTGTCGACCACGAACTGGCTGACGTCCTCGTCGACCGAGGTGCTCATGCGGTTCAGGGTGCCGTCGTCCAGCACCACCGGCGGGCTGCCTGGGTAGAGCGAGGTCGGGGTGATGGAGTCGAACGACAGGTCGTTCTTCATGTAGCGCAGGTTCTGGTGGAACTGCCACACGTCGTTCAGGCGGTGCTCGAAGGCGTAGCCGACCCAGTAGGTGGTGCGGTCGTAGTGTTCCCAGTCCGGGTCGCCGAGGTTCTTGTGGTGCGAGATGTCGCCGAAGGGTGCGTCGTACTTGGTGCCCTTGAGCGGCAGGAAGGCGCTGGTGATGCCGGTGTCATCGCGGGTGAACTGGCTGAGGAAGGTCAGCCTGGTGTCGTCGTCGATGTTCCAGGTCAGGCTCGGTGCGAGGTTGTAGCGCTTGTCCGGGATGTGGTCGATCTGCGTGTTGCTGTCACGCACCACGCCGCTCACGCGGTAGAGGAAGCGACCTTCGTCGTCCAGCGGCCCGGTGCTGTCGAAGTTGATCTGCTTGTGGTTGTAGTTGCCCGCCTGCAGTTGCACGGCGTTGGCCTGCTGGGCCTGCGGGCGCAGGCTGGTCATGTCCAGCAAGCCGCCGGGCGGGGTCTGCCCGTAGATGGACGATGCCGGGCCGCGCAGCGCGGCGACGCGCTCCAGGTCCCAGGTATCCAGCTTCGGGTTGGCGTAGACCCCGGTCGCAATCGGCAGGCCGTCGAGGAACTGAGTCGGCTTGAAGCCACGGATGCGCAGCCAGTCGGAGCGGGTGTCGCTGCCGAAGCTGCTGGCCACGGTGCCGGGCATGTAGCGCACGGCATCGTCGATGTTCAGGGTGGCGCGGTCCTGCATCTGCTCGCGGGTCACCACGGAGATGGACTTGGCGGTCTCGAGGATCGACGTATCGGTCTTGGTGCCGATGCGCGAGCGGGTGGCGACGTAGCCCACCGCCGGGCCGTCCGGGTCTTCCTGGGCAGCGCTGATGGTGGTGGCCGACATCGACAGGGTGTCGCTCGGCTCCGGGCGCAGGCTGTAGCTGCCCGATTGGCTTTCCACCAGTTCCAGGCCAGTGCCTTGCAGGGCCTGGCGCAGTGCGCCGGCGCCATCGTAGCGGCCCTGCACGGCATGCGCACTGCGGCCCTGGGCCAGCGCCGGGTCGAGGCTCAGGGAGAGGCCTGCTTCGGCGGCGATGCGGTTGAGGGTGCTGGCCAGCGGGCCGGACGGCAGCTGGTAGTCACGCACGGCTTCGGCGGCGAAGGCTGAAGAGGTGCCCAGCAGGATGGCGGTGGCCAGCAGGCAGGGGCGGAGCGACAGTTCGAACGGGCGGCGCATTGAAAACGACTCCTACGTTTCTCGATGCCTCCTTGCCGGACGAGAATTGAAAAGTGATAGGGCTGGATGAAAATTTTTTTGAGATGCACTCAGGGGTTGAAGCGAATGGCTCTTCGTAGGATCGAGGGGGACGCCTAGTTCTTGCTCGCGAACCCGCTCTTGCAGCTCAGGCAGTTTCAGCCGCGCGGCACCACGCGTGCCCACCATTGGCCGTGTTTCTCGATACGCACCGGTAGCGTCGGCTCCAGCGAGCGGAGCGCCAGGTCGATGTTCTGCAAGGGGAAGCTGCCGGTGATGCGCAGGTCCGCCAGCGTCGGGTCCACGGCAAGGTGGCCGGGGCTGTAGCGCGCCAGTTGGTCGATCAAGTCGGCCAGGCGCACGTTGTCCACCACCAGCATGCCGTGGGTCCAGGCATCGGCGGTGGCGCTGTTGGCGGCTGCCGCGCCGAATCCATCGGCGCGCACGCGCACCTGCTGGCCCTGGTGGATCACGCGCTCATCTGGCAGTTGCTCGGGGCGAGCGGCCACGGCGGACTGCAGCACGCTCAGCAGCGTGCCGTCACCCTCATCGCGCTCCACCAGGAAGCGCGTGCCGAGGGCGCGCAGGCGGCCTTCGTCGGTCTCGACAATGAACGGGCGGCTGTCGCCGTGGGCGGTCTCGACCATGATCTCGCCGCTGCGCAGGACGATGCGTCGCTGCTCGGCATCGAAGCGCACGTCCACCGCGGTGCGGCTATTGAGCATCAGCCGGGTGTTGTCCGGCAGGCGCAGTTCGCGCTGCTCGCCGGTGGCGGTGACCAGGTCGGAGAGGGCATAACGCACCGGCGTGTAGCGGTTGCCGACGCCTAGCGCCAGCGCGCCGACCAGCAGCAGTGACAAACCAGTGCCCGCCAGGCGGCGGACCTTGCGTCGTGACTCGCCCGGCGAGCGCAGCAAAGCGCTGCGTGCGGCCTTGGGGGCGGCACCGGCGAGGCTGCGGTCGAGCATGCCCAGCTGGCTCCAGGCGCGGGCGTGTTCGCTGTGGGCGGAGTGCCAACGGGCAAAGGCGGCTTCGTCATCCGCGCGCGATTCACCCGAACCCAGGCGCAGCTGCCAACTGATCGCCTCGTCGAGGATTTGCAGGGAAACCGGTCCCTTCACGTGGGCTCGCCGTACAGCGCGATGTAGCACTGGCGCAGGCCCTGGGCGATGTACTGGCGCACGCGCGGTACGGAAACCCCCAGTTGCCCGGCGATCTCGGCGTGGCCCAGGCCGTCCAGGCGGTTGAGCAGGAAGGCGCTGCGCGCACGGGTGGATAGCTTGCCGAGCAGACGGTCGATTTCGCGCAAGTCCGCGAGGATCAGGCAGTGTTCCTCGGCGGAGGGTTGCACCGCTTCGGGCAGGCACTTCAGTGCTTGGAGGTAGGCCTGCTCCAGCGCCACGCGCCGCCAGTGATCCACCAGCAAGCCCTTGGCGACCGTCACCAGGAAGGCGCGCGGTTCGCGCAGGGAGGGCAGCTCGCGACGGCCGAGCACGCGGACGAAGGTGTCCTGGCTCAGGTCTTCGGCGCGCTGCGGACAGCCCAGGCTGCGGTTCAGCCAGGCCGTCAGCCAGTCGCGGTGATCGCGATACAAGGCGCCAACGAGTTCGCCGCTACCCATCTGGATGGCCGACAAGCTACTCCCCCAATGACCCGAATGGGATCAAGTTCAAAAACGATAACTATTCGCAATATGATCGCAAAGTGCAGTCACGCGCGCAATTGGCACCGGTCGGCTTTTACCGCCAGTCGCCCGGTTTTCGGCGTCGTTCTACAATCGGGCGACCCTTTTTGCGGAAAGCCTCGCCATGTCCGACCCCGTGCTGATCATTGGTTCCTTCCTGTCTCCCTACGTGCGCAAGGTCATAGTCCTGCTGGAGATGAAGGGCGTGGACTACCGCATCGATTCCATCGTGCCGTTCTTCGGCAACGAGGAGTTCGAGCGCCTGAGCCCGCTACGCCAGGTGCCGGTGCTGGTGGACGGCGAGCTGGTGCTGAACGATTCCTCGGTGATCTGCCAGTACCTGGAGGAGCGTTATCCACAGCCGGCGCTGTACCCGGCGGATATCGCCGAACGTGCCCGCGCACGCTGGATCGAGGAATTCGCCGACAGCCGCATGGGCCAGGTGGTGATCTGGCAGTTGTTCGACCAGTTGGTGATCGGTCGCGGCGTGTGGGGGCGCGAGCCGGACGCAGTGCTGCTGGAGAAGACTTATCAGCACGACCTGCCGGCAGTCTTCGACTACCTGGAGGCGCAGTTGCCGGAAAGCGGCTGGCTGTTCGGCGAGCTGTCCATCGCCGACATCAGCGTCGCCTGCTTCATGCGCAACGCGCAGTTCGCCCGCTATGAACTGGACGCCCAGCGCTGGCCGAAACTGGCAGCCATGCTCGCGACGGCCTTCGCGCTGCCCGCCTTCCAGAAGCTCAGCCAGTTTGAACGCGCCATCGCCCGCACACCCATCGCCCAGCAGCGCGATGCGCTGATCGCCGCAGGTGCTCCGGTCAGTGAGGTCAGCCACATGCGCGAACAGCCGGTGCGCGGGCCGATGAGCCGCAGCTGATCAGGCCTCCTGCAGAAAGCTCCAGAGCCGCTGCGCCACCGGCCCGTGGGCGCGGTCGCGCAGGCGCGCGGCGACCAGTTCCTCGCGGCGGCCGGGCAGGTGGGGTCCGCTGAGGTCGCGCAGGCGGCCGTCGGCCAGCTCTTCTTCGATCAGGTGACGCGGCAGGTGGCCCCAGGCCAGGCCGTGCAGCACCAGTTCCTTCTTCATCGCCTGGTCCGGCACCGTGCACTGCGGGGCTCCTTCGAGGGTGAAGTAGTCCACGGGCGGCGAGTGCCGGGCGCTGTCGCGCATCACGCACTGGGTGAGCGAGCGCAGGTGCTCCGGACGGATGTCCGTGCTGTCCGCCAGTAACGCTGGCGCGATCACCGGGATGAAGTTCACTTCGCCCAGGTCGAGCCATTCCAGGCGCGGGTCGGCCTTGTCCACGCGGTGCAGGATCAGTTCGGCCTCGTCGTCGAGCAGCCGCTCCTGCGGGCCGCTGACGCTTTCGAAGTACAGCTGCAGGCGCGTACGGGGCTGCGTGGCGAAGAAGCGCGCGAGCTTTTCCAGCAGGGCAGGGCGTGGGCAGAAGTCGCCGAGCACCACCCGCAGTTCGCTTTCTTCACCAGCCGCCAGGTGCGCGGCATGGTCGCGCAGGCTGCCCAGTTCGCGCAGCAGGCTCTGGGCGCGGCGGTGGATGGATTCGCCGGCGCCAGTCAGGGCGACGCGGTAGCCGCTGCGGTCGAGCAGTTCAAAGCCGAGCTGGCGCTCCAGCCGGGCCACAGCGGCGAAAACCGCCGGGTGCGAGCGGTGCAGTTGCTGGGCGGCGGCCTGGAAGCCACCGGCTTCGACCACGGCATCGAAGCACTGCAGGTCGTGCAGGGTGAAATCATGCATGTCAGCTTTCCTGACAGAGATCGTTCACTCTTTGTAATTTCTTCCCAGGTCCGCCGCAACTAGCCTCGTCTCACCCCACTTGAGGAGAGGCCGCCATGAGCCCGCTGCGCTACCTGACTACCCGCGACAACACCCGCATCGCCTACCGGCTGGACGGCCCCGCCGAGCGGCCGCTGCTGGTGCTGTCCAACTCCATCGGCACCGACCTGCGCATGTGGGACGGGCAGATGGAAGCGTTGACCGAATATTTCCGCGTACTGCGTTACGACGCCCGAGGGCATGGCGCTTCCAGCGTTCCCCACGGTCCCTACTCGCTGGCGCGGCTGGGGGAAGACGTGATCGAGTTGCTCGACTCGCTCGGCGTACCGCGTGCGCATTTTCTTGGCCTTTCTCTCGGCGGCTTCGTCGGCCAATGGCTGGCGCTGAATGTTCCGCAGCGCATCGAACGACTGGTGCTGGCGAACACCTCCGCCTGGCTCGGGCCACAGGAGCAGTGGGATGCGCGCATTGCCGAGGTACTGGCGGCGGAGGATATGCAGGGCACTGCGGCGACCTTCCTCGCCAATTGGTTCCCGGCGGCCTGGCTGGAGCCGCAACGGCCGGAGGTGGCGCCGTTTCGCGCGACGCTGCTGGCCACCAACCGACACGGGCTGGCGGGCTCCTTCGCCGCCGTGCAGGAAACCGATCTGCGCAGCGCGTTGCGGGACGTGCGTCTGCCCACGTTGGTGATTGCCGGGCAGTTCGATACCGTCACCGCCGCTGACCACAGCGAGCTGATTGCCCAGGCGATTCCCGGCGCCCGTTTGTTCACGTTGCCGGCGGTGCACCTGTCGAACATCGAGTTTCCCCGCGAGTTCGAGGGTGCGGTGCTGGATTTCCTGCTGGCGCCCTGAACGAACAAGGCCGCCCGAAGGTGGCCTTGTCGTTTATCCACAAGCTCGATCATCAGCAGCTCAATGGTGCGCCGCATCCACCGCGATGGGTTCACCGCAAACGTCCGCATAAGCGCGCTTGCGGTCGGCCAGGGTGTAGTGGATCAACGCGCCGAGGCCGGCGCCGAAGAACCAGGAGAACTGCGACAGCGCATCGAACGCCGGCACCAGCGCCAGCACAATGGCGATGGCGGCGGCTGGAACAAACGCTGCCACCGCGCGCAGGTTCACCCCGCCGCTGTAGTGGTAGGCCGCCTCGCGGCTCTCGCTGTACAGCTCCGGCAGGTTCACCCGGCTGCGACGCACCAGGTAGTAGTCAGTGACGATGATCCCGTACAGCGGGCCGAGCAGCGCGCCCAGGCCGCCGAGGAAATACACGATCACCGCCGGGCTGTTGTACAGGTGCCAGGGCAGGATCAGCACCGCGATCATCGCGCTGAGCAGGCCGGCGCGGCGGAAGTTCAGCAGGTTCGGCGCGAGGTTGGTGAGCACGTAGGCCGGGGCGACGAAGTTGGCCATGATGTTCACCGCCACGGTGACGATCAGGAAGGCCAGGCAGGCCAGCACCAGGCCGAAGGTGTTGGGGATGGCGGCGACGATTTCCGTGGGGTTCTGCACCAGCTTGCCGTCGATGCTGAATTGCGCGCCGGCCAGCACCACGGCGATCAGCGCAAAGCCCAGCATGTTCACCGGCAGGCCCCAGAAGTTGCCGACGCTGATGGTGCGGCGGTCCGGGCAGTTACGGGTGAAGTCGCAGAAATTGAGGATCATGGTGCCGTACAGCGAGACCCACAGCGCGGCGGCGCCCAGCACTTTCAGCCACATGGCCGAACCGGTCGGCGCATCGCCGCTGGACCAGGAGATCGACAGCCCGGCGCGCCAGTACATCCAGCCGGCGAGGCTGGCGAAGGCTACCAGGATGATCGGGCCGGCGAAGGATTCGTAGCGGCGCACCATCTCCATGCCGTAGGCGAAGATCACCAGCTGCACGCACCAGATGCCGAGGAAGGTGATCCAGCCGAGGCTCGACAGGCCGAGGATCGAGTCATGGTCGTAGGCCGCAAGACTTGGCGTGATGGCGGTGAGCAGCACGCGCAGGACCACCGACGCGAGGTAGGTCTGGATGCCGAACCAGGCGATGGCGATGACCGCGCGGATCAGCGCCGGCACCTGCGCGCCGTGGATGCCGAAGCTGATGCGGCACATCACCGGGTAGGGCAGGCCGGTCTTCTGGCCCATGTAGCCGGACAGGTTCATCAGGCCGTAGATCACCAGTGCGCCGAGGGCGAAGGCGGCGAGGATCTGCGCGCCGCTCATGCCGAGGGCGAAGAGGCCGATGGCGAAGGAGTAGTTGGCGATGTTGTGCACATCGTTAGTCCATAGTGCGAACAGGCTGTAGCGCCCCCAGTGGCGGCCGGCGGCCTTGGTCGGGGCCAGGTCGGCGCTGTACAGGCGAGGGCTCAGGGTCGGCGCGGCGGTCTTCGTAGACTCCGCGCCATCGACAGATTGGAGAGGGGAAACGCCGGACAGGTGGGTAGGGCTGGAGTTCATGGGCTACTCGGATTTTGTATGCACAGCTTTTGTGGTTTGTGTGCAAAAGCTAATTCCGTGCCAGTGCACTTTCTGCTCTGCAGCCCAGCTTGAGTGATCGGTTCGCGCGTTTGACTGGAGCCCTTGTTGGGTGCGGTGTTGCTGGCTGTCCAAGTGGTCAGGAAACTAATTTTCCATAGTAATCATTGACTTGAGAGTCAGGTATGGCGTGCGCACGGAAAGTGCGGAGTGGGGATTTTGTACACAAAAATTGTGCGCAGGCGTTACGTGGTTGATTCCGCGTGGCTGGAATACATCGCGGACGGAGTCCGCTCCTACGCAGAAATCACCGGCTGGCGTAGGAGCAACTGTCTTCCTCTGAAAGTCCGTGCCTGGGATTCCCCTCTCCCTAACTCTTTCCCTTCAGGGAGAGGGCAGGCCTCCGCGCAGGACTTCACGCAGGAGCGGACTTCGTCCGCGATAAGGTGGGCGTTGCATCGACTCCCAATCAGCAGCCATAAAAAAACCGCCCCGAAGGGCGGTTTTTTCAACGCATCGCGAAGCGCTTACAGGCCGTTCTTGGCCTTGAATTCGCGGCGGCGGCGGTGCAGGACCGGCTCGGTGTAGCCGTTAGGCTGTTTGGTGCCTTCGAGAACCAGCTCCAGCGCGGCCTGGAAGGCCACGTTGTCGTCGAAGTTCGGCGCCATCGGGCGGTACTGCGCGTCATTGGCGTTCTGGCGGTCCACCACCGGCGCCATGCGCTTGAGGCTTTCCAGCACCTGCTCCTGGGTGACCACGCCGTGGCGCAGCCAGTTGGCCAGCAGCTGGCTGGAGATGCGCAGGGTCGCGCGGTCTTCCATCAGGCCGACATCGTTGATGTCCGGCACCTTGGAGCAGCCGACGCCGTGGTCGATCCAGCGCACCACGTAGCCGAGGATGCCCTGCGAGTTGTTGTCCAGCTCGTTCTTGATCTCTTCCGCGCTCCAGTTGGTGTTGGGGGCGAGCGGAATGGTGAGGATGTCGTCCACCGAAGCCGGTGCGCGCTTGGCCAGTTCGGCCTGACGGGCGAACACGTCGACCTTGTGGTAGTGCAGCGCGTGCAGGGTGGCGGCGGTCGGCGACGGAACCCACGCGGTGTTGGCGCCGGCCAGCGGGTGAGCGATCTTCTGCTCGAGCATGGCGGCCATCAGGTCGGGCATGGCCCACATGCCCTTGCCGATCTGCGCCTTGCCTTGCAGGCCGGTGGCTAGGCCGACGTCGACGTTGTTGTTCTCGTAGGAACCGATCCACTTCTCGGTCTTCATGGCGCCCTTGCGCACCATGGCGCCGGCTTCCATGGAGGTGTGGATCTCGTCACCGGTGCGGTCGAGGAAGCCGGTGTTGATGAACACCACGCGCTCGGCGGCGGCCTTGATGCAGGCCTTCAGGTTGACGGTGGTGCGGCGCTCTTCGTCCATGATGCCGACTTTCAGCGTGTTGCGCGGCAGGCCCAGCAGGTCCTCGACGCGGCTGAAGATTTCGGCGGCGAAGGCGACTTCTTCCGGGCCGTGCATCTTCGGCTTGACGATGTACATGCTGCCGGTGCGGCTGTTCTTGCGGCTGGCACTGCCGTTCAGGTTGTGAATGGCGATCAGGCCGGTGAACAGGCCGTCCTGGATGCCTTCGGGCACTTCGTTGCCCTGGGCGTCGAGGATCGCCGGGTTGGTCATCAGGTGGCCAACGTTGCGAATGAACAGCAGCGAGCGACCGTGCAGGCTCAGCTCGGAACCGTCGGCCTTGGTGTAGACGCGGTCCGGGTTCATGGTGCGGGTGAAGGTGCTGCCGCCCTTGGAGACCTGCTCGGCGAGGTCGCCTTTCATCAGGCCCAGCCAGTTGCGATAGACCACGACCTTGTCGTCGGCGTCGACGGCGGCCACGGAGTCTTCGCAGTCCATGATGGTGGTCAGCGCGGATTCCATCAGGACGTCTTTCACGCCAGCGGCGTCGGTCTGACCGATCGGGCTGGTGGGGTCGATCTGGATTTCGAAGTGCAGGCCGTTGTGCTTGAGCAGCACGGCTTTCGGCTTGGCGGCTTCGCCCTGGAAGGCGAGGAACTGGGCAGCGTTCTTCAGGCCGGTCTCGCTGCCGTTCTTCAGGGTCACGGCCAGTGCGCCGTTCTTCACCACGTAAGCGGTGGCGTCGACGTGAGAGCCGGATTCCAGTGCGGCGGCTTCATCGAGGAAGGCGCGGGCGAAGGCGATCACCTTGTCACCGCGGACCTTGTTGTAGCCCTTGCCCTTCTCGGCGCCGTTCTCTTCGCTGATCGCGTCGGTGCCGTACAGTGCGTCGTACAGCGAGCCCCAGCGGGCGTTGGCGGCGTTCAGGGCGAAGCGCGCGTTCATCACCGGCACGACCAGCTGCGGGCCGGCCATGCGGGCGATTTCTTCGTCGACATTCTGGGTGGCGGCCTGGAAGTCGGCCGGCTCGGGCAGCAGGTAACCGATATCCTGCAGGAACGCCTTGTAGGCGACCGCGTCATGCGGCTTGCCGGCGCGGGCCTGGTGCCAGCCGTCGACTTTCGCCTGAATCTCGTCGCGCTTGGCGAGCAGGGCCTTGTTCTTGGGGGCCAGGTCGTTGATTACGGTTTCGACACCTGCCCAGAACTTGCCGGCTTCGATGCCGGTGCCGGGAATGGCTTCGTTATTTACGAAGTCGAACAGGACTTTGGCGACCTGCAGGCCACCGACTTGAACGCGTTCAGTCATTGCTTGCCTCACTCTGCTCAGGACCAGCTCTGGACACAGGCAAAACGCCTTGTAGTCCGAGCCGCGGAATACTACATGATGCCGTGGGAAAAATCAGGGGGCTAGCGTCGCGGTTAGACCAAAGTACGCATATCAGTCACGTAGCAGGCCTTATGTTCGCAAATATCATCTGGATTGTTCCAGATAAATCTTAAAACTGTACACGCATTACCCAAATGGGTACCTGTGGCAGCCCGTCGCAGCCGGCTAACCTCGCCGCGCCTATACTGCTTCTTCCCTTTCGGAGAATCCCGCATGTCCGTGACGCTTGCCACCCCCGCCGATCTGGATGACCTGGTCCCGCTGTTTTCCGGCTACCTCGATTTCTACGAGGTGCCCGCGCCCCACGCGAAGATTCGTGAGTTCCTCGAGGCGCGCATCGGCAGCGGGCAGTCCACGGTGTTCATCGCGCGCAGCATCGATGGGCTGGCGGTAGGCTTCGTGCAGCTGTATCCCTTCTTCGCTTCCCTGGCGTTGCAGGCCTCCTGGCTGGTCAGCGACCTCTATGTGCTGCCCGCCGCGCGCCGCGATGGCTATGGCGAAGCACTGATGAACGCTGCCCGCGCCCATGGCGAAAGTACCGGTGCCTGCGGTCTGATGCTGGAGACGGCAAAGACCAACCACGCTGGCCAGTCGCTGTATGAGCGCCTGGGCTACCAGCGGGACGACAAGTTCTACACCTATTGGCTGGACCTCACGGCCTAGCCCTTCGCGGAGACTGCTCATGGACCACCTCGTATTGACCGTCATCGCCCAGGACCAGCCCGGTCTGGTGGAGCGCGTGGCCAAATGCATCGCCGCCCATGGCGGCAACTGGCTGGAAAGTCGCATGTCGCGCATGGCCGGGCAGTTCGCCGGGATCCTTCGCGTGGCCGTGCCCGCCGAGGGCTATGACGAGCTGGTGGAAGGCCTGCAGGAGTTGAGCGAGCACGGCATCCGCGTGCTGCTGGCGGAAAGCGGCATCGAGCCGGTATGCAACTGGAAACCGATCCACCTGGACCTGGTGGGTAACGACCGCCCCGGCATCGTCCGCGACATCACCCAGTTGCTGGCCGAGCACGGTGTGAACCTGGAGAGTCTGACGACCGAGGTGCTGCCGGCACCCATGAGCAGCGAACCGCTGTTCCATGCCGAGGCACTGCTGGCCGTGCCGCTGACCCTGCCGCTGGAAACCCTGCAGCAGAAGCTGGAAGCACTGGCCGATGACTTGATGGTGGAGCTGAATTTCCACAGCGAGGAGTAATACTTTCTCGCTGAGCCAGGCGTTTGTGGGTAAACCTGTGGGCTCTCTGTTGATGGATTGACAGAGGGCCCATTCTATTTGGGCTTCACGACAATCGGCTTATCCACTTTTCAATTCGATGCTGTGCACAGATTGCGGGGATCGTCGCGGGGGCATTCTGTTGATAAGTGTCTGAAGCCTCCTGTTTCCGTGGATTCCAGAGCATTGGTTGTTTTTTGTACAGGGCGTGCGCGGTGAACGGAGCGCTCCGGGCTTTCCCGTTGCTGTGCACAAAACCACTGGAAGAGTCTGTGGAGAAGCCGTTCATGGAGCGCTGCAGGCCACGCTGCCTGTGGTCTTCACAGGGTTGTCCACTTTCTGATCGGGCGGCGTTTGTCCATCCACACGAAATGGGGATCAGCCTGTGGAAAAGCCGGGGGAATGTTTCGGCAGGCCAGAATTCACGTGGCTTTCGCGGGATTGATTAAATGTTGATCAGCTTGCCGCGTGCAGCCAGGGGAGGCTGTACTGAGAGAGGGGCGGCGGGACGGCTTGTGGAAGAAACGGCCGTTATCCCCGCAATCGCGGGATAGAGCTGTGGACAATCTGCTGGTGACTGCCTGCAAGCCACGGGCGGCGTGGCTTGCAGGCGGTGGATCAATTAATGATCAGTCGCCGCGGGAGAGGCGGTACCAGATGTCCACACTGTAGACGGCCAGCCCCAGCCAGATACAGCCGAAGGAGACCAGGCGGGTACTGTCCAGGTGCTCGCCGAACAGCAGGATCGCCTGCAGCAGCACCAGGGTCGGCGCCAGGTACTGCAGGAAGCCGAGAGTCGCGTAGGGCAGATGGCGCGCGGCGGCGTTGAAGCACACCAGCGGCACCAGGGTGATCGGGCCGGCAGCGGCGAGCCAGAGGGCGTCCTTGGTGGTCCAGAAGTCCGCGTGCACGCTCGGGCCGTCGGCGAACAGCAGGAGGTAGCCGATCGCCAGCGGCAACAGGATCCAGGTTTCCACCACCAGCCCCGGCAGCGCGGCCACCGGTGCCTGTTTACGGATCAGCCCGTAGAAGCCAAAGGTCAGCGCCAAGGCGAGCGACACCCACGGCAGGCTGCCCAGTTGCCACAGTTGCTGCGCCACGCCCAGCGCGGCGAGGCCAACCGCGACCCACTGCAGCGGGCGCAGGCGTTCGCGCAGGATCACCATCCCCAGCAATACGTTGATCAGCGGGTTGATGTAGTAACCCAGGCTGGCTTCGATCATATGGCCGTTGTTCACCGCCCAGACGTAGACCAGCCAGTTGCTGGCGATCAGCAGGCCGCTGGCGGTGAGCACCGCGATGCGCTTGGGATTCTCGCGCAGCTCGCGCCACCAGCCGGGGTGCTTCCAGACGAGCAATAGCAGGGCACCGAACACCGCCGACCAGATGGCCCGGTGGGTGATGATTTCCAGGGCGGGGATGCGTTCGAGCAGCTTGAAGTAGATCGGGAAGAGCCCCCAGATGACGTAGGCAGTCAAGCCCAGGGCATAGCCCCGGCGGGGATTGGCGGTGGCCATGGAACATCCTTGGTTAGGCAGCTAATGAGTGGCCGCACGATTCTAGGGCGCTCGACGGAGCTTGTCTGTGCCGCTGCGGTGGATGTCGCGGTGGCGACTGCGAATGTGCGTAACGATGCCGTTACGGCAAGCAGGCTATTGTAGGAGCGAGCTTGCTCGCGAACCCCCTCAGCCGTGTCGCTGCGGGTGAATCCATTCGCGAGCAAGCTCGCTCCTACGAAAAGCCATGAGGCGTTGCCCTGGCAGAGTGATCAGAACAGCCGCAACGGCTCCTCATCCAGCGCTGCCAACTGCTCGCGCAGCACCAGTACCTGCTCACCCCAATAGCGTTCGCTGCCGAACCAGGGGAAGCTCGGTGGGAACGCCGGGTCGTCCCAGCGGCGCGCCAGCCAGGCGCTGTAGTGCATCAGGCGCAGGGAGCGCAGGCCTTCGATCAGCGGCAGTTCGCGCGGCTCGAAGTCGTGGAACTCCTGGTAGCCGTCCACCAGTTCGGAGAGCTGCCCGAGGCGCTCGTGGCGCTCACCGGCGAGCATCATCCACAGGTCCTGCACCGCCGGGCCCATCCGGCAGTCGTCGAGGTCGACGACGTGGAAGGTCTCGTCGCGGCACAGCAGGTTGCCGGGGTGGCAATCGCCGTGCATGCGGATGGGCGTGTACTTCACGCGGGCATACAGGTCGTCGACCTTTTTCAGCAGGTCGCGGGCGACCGACTCGTAGGCGGGCAGCAGGCTTTTCGGGATGAAGTTGCCGTCCAGCAGCGTGGCGAGGGACTCGTGCCCGAAGTTCTGCGGCGTCAGCGCCTCGCGATGCTCGAATGGGCGGTTGGCGCCGACCGCGTGCAGGCGACCGAGCAACTGTCCAAGGCGATAGAGCTGGTCGAGGTTGCCCGGTTCAGGAGCGCGGCCGCCTCGGCGGGGGAACAGGGTGAAGCGAAAGCCGGCGTGCTCGAACAGGGTCTGGCCCTCGTGCACCAGGGGTGCCACCACCGGGACTTCGCATTCAGCCAGTTCGGCGGAGAAGGTGTGCTCCTCGAGGATCGCCTCGGTGGTCCAGCGGCCGGGGCGGTAGAACTTGGCGATCAGCGGCTGGCTGTCCTCGATGCCTACCTGGTAAACGCGGTTCTCGTAGCTGTTGAGCGCGAGTACACGGGCGTCGCTGAGGAAACCGATGCTTTCCACCGCATCCAGCACCAGGTCGGGGGTGAGGTCGGAGAAGGGATGGGACATGGCGACGTTCCGGCAGTGGTAAAGCTGCCTAGTTTACCCAGTCCGCCTCTTTTGGGTGCGCAGTCGCCTCAATGGTCGGCGCAGTGCTTTCTCAGGTACTCGACAAAGTCCGTGGCCAGCACCTGCCGCTCGCCCTTCACCAGGGTCAGTTTCTGCATCGGGTGGGCCTTGCACTCGACGGGTTGAGCCTGCTTGTCCGTATTGCTCAATGGCGTCAGCAACAGGTCGTAGGGCGTGCCCTGGCGGACCTGATCGGCGAGTTCGTCCGCGCCGCCGCCGATCAGCAGGACCTTGTTGCGGGTTTCGATCTGGTACTGGTCCACCAGTGGCTCCAGCATCGGCATCAGTTCGTTGCTGGCACCGACCCGCAGCACGTCGGGGCCGGCGTGGCTGGCGAAGGGCAGGAGCAGCAGGGCGAGAAGCAGGAGTGGGCGGCGCATGGTGGGGCTCCGGGTGGCCGAAGCCCGCCCGGCATGGGCGGGGCTCTGGCGACTATTGGAGCGCGGCACGGCGCTACCGGGCTTGATATGAGGCAGGGAAACTCATGTGGCGGGGACTATAGCGGCGTGCCGAGGATCACCTGGGCCGGGGAGAACTGGGTGCGTACCGCCGAGCCGGGTTTCAGGCCGAGGATCTGGATGCGTTCGGGGTCGGTCAGGGCACAGAGCATCTGCCCGCTGGGCAGCTGGATACGCACTTCACTGGGGCCGTCTTCGGCTTCGCGGATGTCATCGACGTGCCCCTCCAGCGCGTTCAGGCCTTCCGGGCAGGGGATGTGCGGCAGGTCGACGTAGAGCCAGCCAGCCTTCATCAGCGCCACCACCGGCACGCCGTCGGCCAGTTCCAGCTTCTCGGTGCTCTCGCGGGTGACCCGCGCCTGGATGCGCGAACCGCCGGGCAGCTCGATGCATACCAGGTCGTTTAGGCCGGACGGCTCCACCGAGCAGACGCGCCCGTGCAACTGGTTGCGCGCGCTGGTACGCATCATCAGGCGGCCGATCAGTTCCAGGTCTGCCTGGTGCTCGACATGCTCGACGATGTGTTCGCGCAGGGCTTCCAGGCGCTGGTACAGCGCCAGCAGGCGTTCGCCGTCGGTGGTCAGGCGCGCGCCGCCGCCACCCTTGCCGCCGACGCTGCGTTCCACCAGCGGGCGGTCGGAGAGGTTGTTCAGTTCATCGATGGCGTCCCAGGCGGTCTTGTAGCTCATCCCGGCGGCCTTGGCGGCGTGGGTGATCGAGCCGAGCTGGGCGATCTGCGCCAGCAGGGCAATGCGCTGAGGGCGGCGGGTTACGTGTTGGGTCAACAGGCTGAGGGTGGTCATGGTTCCGCGGGTGCTTATTGGTATGCCGCGAGGCTCCGTTGCTGGCGTGCAAAACGCAAGGGGCAGATGTCGGGAATGTGGCGAACGGTCGTCTATTCCGGGGGCGGCGTGCGTGCCAGGCAGTAGACGTCGACCCGCTGTGCGCCGGCACGACGCAGCAGGCGGGCGATGCGTTCGGCGGTGGCGCCGGTGGTCAGCACGTCGTCCACCAGCGCCAGGTGCAGGCCTTCGACCACCGCGCCATCGGCCAGGGCGAAGGCGCGGCGCAGGTTGCGCTTGCGGGTGGCGGCGTCCAGTCCCTGCTGGGACGGGGTGTCCTGCTGGCGCAGTACCAGGCGGTTATCCATAGGCAGCCCGAGCGGGGCGGAGAGCCAGCTTGCCAGCAGTTGCGCCTGGTTGAAGCCGCGCTGCCGTTCGCGCCGGTGCGACAGCGGCACGGGGATCAGCCGGTCCGGGCGTGGCAGTCCTTCCTCGTAGGCATGCAGCAGATGGCGTTCGAGCAACTGGCCGAGCAGCCGCCCGAGCGGCGCATTGGCCTGGTGCTTGAAGCGGGTGACCAGCGCGTCGACGGGGAAGCCGTAGCGCAGCGGTGTCTCGACACGCTGAAAGGCCGGCGCGCGGCGCAGGCATCCATGACAGACCTGCCCGCAGGTCAGCCCGGAAGTGGCCAGGGGCAGGGCGCAGATCGTGCAATGCCCGGCGAGCCAGGGCAGGTCATCGTCGCAGCCGGCGCAGAGGGGCAGCGCGGCCTGTTCCGCCGCGCCTCCGCAGAGGAGGCATTGCACGCGAGGTCGCCACCAGGCGGGGCGCCATTGAAGCAACCGCATTCAGCCCCTCCATGGGCGGGGCGTTCAGGGGGGAGTGGCTCAGTGGATCAGCCAGCTCAGTACCACCAGGCCCAGCACCGTCCAGATCAGACCGCCGAAGATCGAGCGCCGCAGGAAGGCGCGGATGCCACTGTAGAGCAGCAGCAGGCCGATGAAGAGCAGGACGAAGCTGAAGATCGAGACGTCGATTCCCACAGCCCGCGCCAGGCCGTGGAGGAAGTCGTCCATGGCGCGCCACAGGCCGCCGAGCACGCCCGACA
This sequence comes from Pseudomonas sp., assembly GCF_002796985.1. Taxonomy (GTDB): domain Bacteria; phylum Pseudomonadota; class Gammaproteobacteria; order Pseudomonadales; family Pseudomonadaceae; genus Pseudomonas. Next base: position 483,466 of record NZ_PEKX01000009.1, read on the forward strand.
GCAGGTCGACGATGAAGCGGATGGCCTTGCCGACCATCTGGCCGAGGCCGTCGAAGAATCCTTCGGTTCCCATCTGGGGTATCACTCCTGAGTGTTCTGCCTGATTGGAGCAGCAATTGGCCGGATCGGTTCAGCCACAGCGCCAGATCCAACATTGGAATTGATCAATAAATGGTCACTTGTCGACCTGTGTCGCGAGAGTGGTTGACAGCGTCACAGCTCCACATATGATGCCTTGAGCCTGATTTCCCCGGTGGCGCGCCGCCGGGGCACCCTAGACAAGAGGCGCCCCCAAGCGTCGAAGGACTTTGCCGATGAGTGCCACCGCAGCCCAAGTAACCCGCCACGACTGGACCCTTGCCGAAGTCCGCAGCCTGTTCGAACAGCCCTTCAACGACCTGCTGTTCCAGGCGCAGAGCATGCACCGCGCGCATTTCGACCCGAACCGCGTACAGGTTTCCACCCTGCTCTCGATCAAGACCGGCGCCTGCCCGGAAGACTGCAAATATTGCCCGCAGTCCGGCCACTACAACACTGGCCTGGACAAGGAAAAGCTGATGGAAGTGCAGAAGGTGCTGCAGGCCGCTGCCGAAGCCAAGGCCATCGGCTCGACGCGCTTCTGCATGGGCGCCGCCTGGAAGCATCCCTCGGCCAAGGACATGCCCTACGTGCTGGAAATGGTGAAGGGCGTGAAGAAGCTCGGCCTGGAAACCTGCATGACCCTGGGCAAGCTGACCCAGGAGCAGACCCAGTCGCTGGCCGAAGCGGGCCTGGACTACTACAACCACAACCTGGATACCTCGCCGGAGTTCTACGGCAACATCATCACCACCCGCACCTACGGCGAGCGCCTGCAGACCCTGGCGTACGTGCGCGAGGCGGGGATGAAGATCTGCTCCGGCGGCATCCTCGGCATGGGCGAGTCGGTGGACGACCGCGCCGGCCTGCTGATCCAGCTGGCCAACCTGCCCGAGCACCCGGAGTCGGTGCCGATCAACATGCTGGTCAAGGTCAAGGGCACCCCGCTGGCCGAGGAGAAGGACGTCGACCCGTTCGACTTCATCCGTACCCTGGCCGTCGCCCGCATCCTGATGCCGAAATCCCACGTGCGCCTGTCCGCCGGCCGCGAGCAGATGAACGAGCAGATGCAGGCCCTGGCCTTCATGGCCGGCGCCAACTCGATCTTCTACGGCGAGAAGCTGCTGACTACCAGCAACCCGCAGGCCGACAAGGACATGCAGCTGTTCGCGCGTCTGGGCATCAAGCCCGAGGAGCGCGAGGAGCACGCCGACGAAGTGCACCAGGCCGCCATCGAGCAGGCGCTGGCGGAACAACGCGACTCCCAGCTGTTCTATAACGCGGCTTCGGCCTGATAGAGCCGCTCTTCTTCATGTAGGAGCGAGCTTGCTCGCGCACAGTCTTCCCGAATACTTCGGTGTCGGGCGATTCGCGAGCAAGCTCGCTCCTACAAAAGCTCTACCGCCGACACGGGGTTGCGTATGCCTTTCGATCTCGCCGCCCGCCTGGCCCAGCGCCAGGCGGAGGACCTCTACCGCCGCCGTCCGCTGCTGGAATCGCCGCAGGGGCCGGAAGTGCTCATCGACGGCCAGCCGATGCTGGCCTTCTGTTCCAACGATTACCTGGGCCTGGCCAATCATCCCGAGGTGATTGCCGCCCTGCGCGCCGGCGCCGAACGCTGGGGCGTCGGTGGTGGTGCCTCGCACCTGGTCAACGGCCACTGCGGCCCGCACCACGAACTGGAGCTGGCGCTCGCCGAGTTCACCGGTCGCCCGCGCGCGCTGCTGTTCTCCACCGGCTACATGGCCAACCTCGGCACCGTCACCGCCCTCGTCGGCAAAGGTGACAGCGTGCTGCAGGACCGCCTCAACCACGCCTCGCTGCTGGATGCCGGCTTGCTTTCCGGCGCGCGCTTCTCGCGTTACCTGCACAACGACTCCGCCAGCCTCGCTTCCCGTCTGGAAAAGGCTGAAGGCAATACGCTGGTCGTCACCGACGGCGTATTCAGCATGGACGGCGACCTGGCCGACCTGCCCGCGCTTTGCGCCAAGGCACGGGAAAAAAATGCCTGGGTGATGGTCGATGACGCCCACGGCTTCGGCCCGTTGGGAGCGACCGGTGGCGGCATCGTCGAGCACTTCGGCCTGGGCCTGGACGATGTACCGGTGCTGGTCGGCACCCTCGGCAAGGCCTTTGGCACTGCTGGCGCCTTCGTCGCCGGTAGTGAGGAACTGATCGAGACGCTGATCCAGTTCGCCCGCCCCTACATCTACACCACCAGCCAGCCGCCCGCCGTGGCCTGCGCCACGCTGAAGAGCCTGGAGCTGCTGCGCGCCGAGAGCTGGCGCCGCGATCACCTGAATGCGCTGATCGCGCGCTTCCGCGCTGGCGCCGAAGCCATCGGCCTGAGCCTGATGGACAGTCCGACGCCGATCCAGCCGATCCTTATCGGTGGCAGCGCGCAGGCGATGGCTCTGTCGGCGGAGCTGCGCGCACGCGGCATCCTGGTCGGCGCGATCCGCCCGCCCACCGTGCCGGCCGGCACTGCGCGCCTGCGCGTGACCCTGTCCGCCTCGCACAGCGAGGCGCAGGTCGATCGCCTGCTGCTGGCGCTGGCGGAGAGCTGGCAGCGAGTGTCGTCTAGCCTTCTGGCAGAGATCGAGGCCGAGGAGGGCGACGATGCGTGACCAATTGATCCTGCTGCCGGGCTGGGGCCTGGGTAATGCGCCGCTGGAACCGCTGCGCGATGCGCTGCTGGAGCAGGCGCCGCATTTGAATGTGCAGATCGAGCCGCTGCCGGCGGATAGTGATCCGAACGCCTGGCTCGACGAGCTGGACGACAACGTTCCCCACGACGCCTGGATTGCCGGCTGGTCGCTGGGCGGCATGCTCGGCGCCGAACTGGCGGCGCGTCGTGGCGAGTCTTGCCGGGGGCTGGTGACCATCGCCAGCAACCTCTGCTTCCGCCGCCGCGAGGACTGGCCGGAGGCCATGGCCAACGAAGTCTTCGAGGACTTCTTCGAGGCCTTCCTGCTGGAGCCGCACCTGGTGCGCAAGCGCTTTACCCTGCTGGTCAGCCAGGGCGCCCGCGACGCGCGCACCCTGTCGCGCCAACTGCAGGTGGCGTTGCCGCAACTGAATATCGAAGGGCTGACGGCGGGGCTTCAATTACTCGGCCAGCTCGATACCCGCGTAGCCCTCGGCCGCTATCCCGGCCCGCAGTTGCACCTGTTCGCTGGCAACGATGCATTGGTCCCGGCGAGCGCCGCCGACGCGCTGCTGGAATGGCTGCCGGACGTAGAAGTCAGCCTGTTGCCCGGCGCCAGCCACGGCCTGCCGCTGGAGCAGCCGGACGAAGTGGCGAGCGCCATCCTGAAGTTTATCCACGAGGGCGACGATGCCTGATTGCAGTACGCGCGCTCTGCCCGATAAGCGCCAGGTAGCCGCCTCCTTCTCCCGCGCTGCGTCGACCTACGATGCGGTGGCCGAACTGCAGCGCGCCGTGGGTGGCCGCCTGCTGGAGTTGCTGCCGGCGCAGGCCGTGCCGCAACGCTGGATCGACTTGGGCAGCGGCACCGGTTATTTCACCCGCGCCCTGGCGGCGCGTTATCCACAGGCGCAGGGCCTGTCCGTCGATATCGCCGAAGGCATGCTGCGCCACGCCCGCGAGCAGGGCGGTGCGCAGCATTTCATTGGTGGCGATGCCGAGCGGCTACCGCTGCGCGAGGGTGCCAGTGACCTGCTGTTTTCCAGCCTGGCGATTCAATGGTGCGCAGACCTGCCGGCTGTGCTGGGCGAGGCTCGCCGGGTGCTGCGTCCGGGCGGTGTCGCGGCCTTCAGCAGCCTGTGCATCGGCACGCTGGGTGAGCTGCGGCAGAGCTGGGAAGCGGTGGACGGCTTCGTCCATGTGAACCGTTTCCGTGCCTTCGAGCAGTACCGCCAGCACTGTGAAGGCAGCGGCCTGGAGGTGCTGGAACTGCGCACCGAGGAGCGCGTCCTGCACTTCCCCGACCTGCGCAGCCTGACCCATGAACTCAAGGCGCTCGGCGCGCACAACCTCAACCCCGGCCGGCCCGACGGCCTCACCGGGCGCGAGCGGGTGCGCGCGCTGATCGCCGCTTATGAGCGCCTCCGCCAGCCCGAGGGGCTGCCGGCGACCTACCGGGTGGTTTACGCCGTCCTGCGCAAGAACTGAATCCTGTAGGAGCGAGCTTGCTCGCGAACGGGGCTCACCGGCAGCACCGGAGCTGGGCGGATTCGCGAGCAAGCTCGCTCCTACGAAGAGCATCAGAGGAAAGCCATGTCCCACGCCTACTTCGTCACCGGCACCGACACCGAAATCGGCAAGACCACCATCGCCGCCGGCCTGCTACATGCGGCGCGGCTGGCCGGGCTGTCCACGGCGGCCGCCAAGCCGGTGGCCTCCGGATGCGAGCGCAGCCCCGCGGGCCTGCGCAATTCCGATGCGCTGGCGCTGCTGGGCGAGTGCAGCGTGCCGCTGGCCTATGAGCAGGTGAGCCCCTTCGCCTTCGAGCCAGCCATCGCCCCGCACCTCGCCGCCCGCGAGCAGGGCGTGAAGCTGACGGTGGAGGCGCTCAAGGGGCCGGTGCGTTCGGTGCTGGAACTGGGCGCCGATTTCACCCTGGTGGAAGGTGCCGGTGGCTGGCGCGTGCCGCTGGCGGGGGAGGAGAACCTCTCCGACCTGGCCATTGCCCTGGAACTGCCGGTGATCCTCGTCGTCGGCGTGCGCCTGGGCTGCATCAACCATGCGGTGCTCAGTGCCGAGGCGATCCAGCGCGACGGCCTGGTGCTGGCCGGCTGGGTGGCGAACATCGTCGATGCGCAGACCTCCCGTCTGGAGGAAAACCTCGCGACCCTCGCCGAACGCCTGCCCGCTCCCTGTGTCGGGCGCGTGCCGCGCTTGGCCCGTGCGACTCCGGCGGCGGTGGCGGCGCACCTGGATCTGGGCATCCTGGATTTGTAACCGGGCCTTGGCCTGGCGGACGTCGTCTGCTTGAATAGTGGCCACTTGCTGCTTTTGCTGTGGAGGCGCTGCGATGGAAATCTCCGGTAATGCTTTCTCCGCCGGTCTGGCCAGCGTCCAGGCCGGGCAGCGCCGTGTCGACCAGGCCGGCAGCGATATCGCCAGCGCCGGCGCACGTGTCGCCTCCAGCGATGCCCTGAGCGACCATCTGGTGGATCTGCGCCGCGGCCAGCACGAGGTCGAGGCCGGCGCCAAGGTCATCCAGGCCGCCGACGAAACGCTCGGCACCCTGCTCGATATCCGCGCCTGAGCGCGCCACTCCCCATCCCCTGAATTCTGCCCGGCGGCCGGCTGTCCTCGTGACACGCCGGCCGCTCTGCCATGGGCTTTAATTAGCCTCAGGACGTCGCTGTGAATGCACCTCCTGGACAGGCCTTTGAGTGTGACTGGGCGGTCGGTTTGCACGCTTGACAAGGGTATGGCGTAAACGTATGTTTCAAACGCCTGTTTGACTGTCCGGAGGCGTATGCGCTCCGACTGGGCGGCCGGGAATGCTCCCGCACTGCGACCGCAGCAACCGGTCGCCCATTAACCAGAACCCTTCGTAGAGGTTTACTGCTATGCCTGATTACAAGGCCCCCTTGCGTGATATCCGTTTCGTTCGCGACGAGCTGCTGGGCTACGAAGCGCACTACCAGAACCTGCCGGGCGCCGAAGACGCCACCCCGGACATGGTCAATGCCATCCTCGAAGAGGGTGCAAAGTTCTGCGAACAGGTAATCGCTCCGCTGAACCGTACTGGCGACCTGGAAGGCTGCAAATGGAGCCCGGAAGGCGTCACGACTCCGACCGGCTTCAAAGAGGCCTACCAGCAGTTCGTCGAAGGCGGCTGGCCGAGCCTGGCCCATGACGTCGAGCACGGCGGTCAGGGTCTGCCCGAATCCCTGGGTCTGGCCATCAGCGAAATGGTCGGCCAGGCCAACTGGTCTTGGGGCATGTACCCGGGCCTGTCCCACGGCGCCATGAACACCCTGCACGCCCACGGTACTCCGGAGCAGCAGCACGCCTACCTGACCAAGCTGGTTTCCGGCGAGTGGACCGGCACCATGTGCCTGACCGAGCCGCATTGCGGCACCGACCTGGGCATGCTGCGCACCAAGGCCGAGCCGCAGGCTGACGGCACCTACAAGATCACCGGCACCAAGATCTTCATCTCCGCTGGCGAACACGACATGGCCGACAACATCGTCCACATCGTGCTGGCCCGCCTGCCCGACGCCCCGCAGGGCACCAAGGGCATCTCGCTGTTCATCGTGCCGAAGTTCCTGCCCAACGCCGAAGGCAACGTGGGCGAGCGCAACGCCGTTTCCTGTGGCTCCCTCGAGCACAAGATGGGCATCCACGGCAACGCCACCTGCGTGATGAACTTCGACGCCGCCACCGGCTTCCTGATCGGCCCGCCGAACAAGGGCCTGAACTGCATGTTCACCTTCATGAACACCGCTCGCCTGGGTACCGCGCTGCAAGGCCTGGCCCACGCTGAAATCGGTTTCCAGGGTGGCATTGCCTACGCTCGCGAGCGTCTGCAGATGCGTTCGCTGACTGGCCCGAAAGCGCCGGAAAAAGCCGCTGACCCGATCATCGTGCACCCGGACGTACGCCGCATGCTGCTGACCGCCAAGGCTTTCGCCGAAGGCAACCGCGCCATGCTGTACTTCGCCGCCAAGCAGGTCGACATCGTCCAGCGCAGCCAGGACGAAGAAGAGAAGAAAGCCGCTGACGCAATGCTGGCCTTCCTCACTCCGATCGCCAAGGCGTTCATGACCGAAGTGGGCTTCGAAGCTGCCAACCATGGCGTACAGATCTATGGCGGCCACGGCTTCATCGCCGAGCACGGCATGGAACAGAACGTCCGCGACAGCCGCATCTCCATGCTGTACGAAGGCACCACCGGCGTTCAGGCGCTGGACCTGCTGGGCCGCAAGATCCTCATGACCCAGGGCGAAGCGCTCAAGGGCTTCACCAAGATCGTGCACAAGTTCTGCCAGGCCAACGAAGCCAACGAAGCCGTGAAAGAGTTCGTGGCACCGCTGGCCGCGCTGAACAAGGAGTGGGGCGACCTGACCATGAAGGTCGGCATGGCTGCCATGAAGGACCGTGAGGAAGTCGGTGCCGCTTCGGTCGACTACCTGATGTTCTCCGGCTACGCCTGCCTCGCCTACTTCTGGGCCGACATGGCTCGCCTGGCTGCCGAGAAGCTGGCCGCCGGTACCAGCGAAGAGGCCTTCTACCAGGCCAAGCTGAAGACCGCGCGCTTCTACTTCCAGCGCATCCTGCCGCGCACCCGCGCGCATGTTGGCTCCATGCTGTCCGGTGCCAGCAACCTGATGGACCTGGCCGAGGAAGATTTCGCCCTCGGTTACTGATCAGCGCTACTGGCGGACGGTTCGCCGTCCGTCTGCTGAACAGGATGAAGCCCGCCGCAAGGCGGGCTTTTTCGTCTCCGGATCCACGCAAATCCCCGCAGAAAATGCCATCATTACGCCACTTGTCGCTCGACTGACGGCGAACCCGGCACCCACTCTGCGGAACCCCCTGTGCGACCCACGGCCCCATACCGGCTCAGCCATTTCCTCACGCCCCTGTTGCTGATTCCGGCCGGCGTCGCCGCCGGCTCCCTGGGCGAACTGTCCGACTTCTTCATCTCCCTGTTCAACGTCCTGCCGACCCTGCTGCTCCTGCTCGGCGGTGCGCTGTGCATGGTCTACGGCCGCCAGCGCCAGCTGTTCATGCTGACGGTGGTGTACATCGCGTATTTCCTGCTCGATAACCAGGTCGACTACTTCCAGGCGCACCGCGTAGTGCTGCCGGAGGCGGCGCGGGTGTTCCACCTGTGTTGCGTACTGTTGCCGCTGCTCTATGGCCTGTACGGCATCTGGCAGGAACGCATGCACATGCTGCAGGACCTGCTCGCCCGCAGCGCCGCGCTGGTCGCCGTGGCCGGCGTGGCGACGGCCCTGGCCAAGCGCTTCCCGCAAGGCCTGGCGGAGCTGCTCAGCGACACCTACTGGCCGGCCCTGCACGGCCAGTGGATGAACCTGGCGCAGTTGTCCTACTTCGGTTTCCTGATGGCCTTCATCGCCCTGGTCGCCGCCTACGTGCGCCAGCCGCGCCCGCTGCACGCCGCGCAACTGCTGGGCCTGCTCGGCCTGCTGTGGATGCTGCCCAAGGTGTTCATCCTGCCCCACGCGCTGACCGTGATGACCAGCCTGGTGATGCTCACCCTGGCTGGCGCGGTGGCCCACGAGGCGTACCAGATGGCCTTTCGCGACGAGCTCACCGGCCTGCCCGGACGCCGCGCGCTGAACGAGCGCTTCCAGCGCCTGGGCCAGCAGTACGTGCTGGCGATGATCGACGTGGACCACTTCAAGAAATTCAACGACAGCCACGGCCACGACGTCGGCGACCAGGTGCTGCGCATGGTCGCCAGCCAGCTGCGGCGTACCGGTGGCGGCGGCAAGGCGTACCGCTATGGCGGCGAGGAATTCACCCTGGTGTTCGCCGGCAAGACGCTGGAGCACTGCCTGCCGCACCTGGACGCGGTGCGCCAGGCCATCGAGGGTTACGCCATGCACCTGCGCGACCGTGGCAACCGGCCCAAGGACGACCGCCAGGGTCGCGGCAAGCGCAGCGGCAAGGACGCGCAGAGCGTCTCGGTGACCATCAGCGTCGGCGTCGCCGAGCGCGATGCCGAGCGGCGCAGCCCGGAGGAAGTCATCAAGGGCGCCGACGAGGCGCTGTACTCGGCCAAGAGCGGTGGGCGCAACCGCGTGGCCGTGCACGGGCAGGCGCGACGCGGAGCGGTGCGCACCGCCTGAGCGGCCTGCGTTATGACCGCGCATTCAGCGCGTGCAGCGTGATTGTCCGGCCGCCCACGGGCCGTTAGGTTCGAGTTTTCCGCGCCAAGCTGGCGCCCTGAACCGAACGGAGATTCGCGATGCCCGAGTACAAGGCCCCCCTGCGCGACGTGCGCTTCCTCACCGACGAAGTCTTCGACTTCACCGGCCGCTACGAAGCCCTCGGCGCCACCGACGCTACCCCGGACATGTTCGCCGCCATCCTCGAGGAAGGCGCGAAGTTCTGCGAACAGATCATCGCCCCGCTGAACCGCTCCGGCGACGAGGAAGGCTGCCACTTCGACAACGGCGTGGTGACCACGCCCAAGGGCTTCAAGGAAGCCTTCGCGCAGTACGTCGAGGCCGGCTGGAACGGCGTTTCCAGCGACCCGGAATTCGGTGGTCAGGGGCTGCCGCCGTCCCTCGGCCTGCTGGTCAGCGAGATGATCGGTGCGTCCAACTGTTCCTGGGGCATGTACCCCGGCCTGACCAAGGGCGCCATGGCCGCCATCCACGCCCACGGCACGCAGGAGCAGAAGGACACCTACCTGCCGCGCATGACCAGTGCGGTCTGGACCGGCACCATGTGCCTCACCGAGCCGCACTGCGGCACGGACCTGGGCATCATCAAGACCCGCGCCGTGCCCAACGCGGACGGCAGCTACGCCATCACCGGCACCAAGATCTTCATCTCCGCCGGTGAGCACGACATGAGCGAGAACATCATCCACCTGGTCCTGGCCAAGCTGCCCGATGCGCCGGCCGGCACCAAGGGCATCTCGCTGTTCATCGTTCCCAAGTTCAACCTGGACGTGAAGGGTGAGGCCGGCGAGCGCAACGCCGTGGCTTGCGGCTCCATCGAACACAAGATGGGCATCAAGGCTTCCGCCACCTGCGTGATGAACTTCGACGGCGCCCGCGGCTTCCTCATCGGCGAGGCCAACAAGGGCCTGGCCTGCATGTTCACGATGATGAACCACGCGCGCCTGGGCACCGGCATGCAGGGTCTCTGCCTCGGTGAGACCAGCTACCAGGGCGCCGTGCGCTACGCCCAGGACCGCCTGCAGATGCGTTCGCTGACCGGCCCGAAGGCACCGGAGAAGCCCGCCGACCCGATCATCGTCCACCCGGACGTGCGCCGCATGCTGCTGACCATGAAGGCGTTCAACGAAGGCAACCGCGCGCTGGCCTACTTCACCGCGCAGCTGCTGGACATCGAGCACCTGTCCGACGACGCCGAGGAGCGCGAGCGCGCCGGTAACCTGCTGGCGTTCCTCACCCCGATCTGCAAGGCCTTCATGACCGAGACCGGCCTGGAGGTCACCAACATCGGCATGCAGGTGTTCGGCGGCCACGGCTTCATCCGCGAATGGGGCATGGAGCAGCTGGTACGCGACTGCCGCATCGCGCCGATCTACGAGGGCACCAACGGAATCCAGGCGCTGGACCTGCTGGGCCGCAAGGTCCTCGGCAGCCAGGGCAAGCTGCTGATGGGCTTCACCAAGCTCGTGCACCAGCTCTGCCAGCAGCATGCCGAGCACCCGCAGCTGAAAGCGCAGGTCGCCCAGCTGTCGACGCTGAACAAGCAATGGGGCGAGCTGACCCAGAAGGTCGGCATGGCCGCCATGAAGAACCCGGACGAAGTGGGCGCGGCCTCGGTCGACTACCTGATGTTCTCCGGCTACGTCACCCTCGGCTACTTCTGGCTGCGCATGGCGCTCGTCGCCGGGCAGAAGCTGGAAGAGGGCGCCAGCGAGGCGGCCTACTACCAGACCAAGCTCGCCACCGCCGAGTTCTACTTCAGCCGCCTGCTGCCGCGCGCGCAGGCCCATGTGGCAGCGGCGGAAGCCGGTTCCGAGGTGCTGATGCGCCTGTCGGCCGAGCAGTTCGCCCTGTAACTGCCGGACCTGCGTAGCCGCGTAGGGCGCATAAAGCGGAACGCTGTATCCGCCGGTTGCAATGGCGGATAACACCGTTGGCGTTATCCGCCCTACACGTTATCGACGGAGCAGTTCGCTCGTAATCCCCGTGCCAGACAAGGAGGACCGCCCCGCGCGGGTCTCCTCGTTTTTCGCTACAGTTTGTGACCAATCTATAGTTGTGCGGTCACAACATGACGCTTAAAGTCTGAAAAGTTGTTGGAGTAAACTCCGGCGGCGTACCTTCGTGTACCTCCTATTCTGATACCGCTGGCTGCCTGATCAGCCGTCGTTTTCGTTCGAGGATCCATCATGGCTGACTACAAAGCTCCCCTGCGCGACATGCAATTCGTCCTCAATGAAGTCTTCGAGGTCGCCAACCTGTGGGCCGAACTGCCCGCCCTGGCCGAAACCGTCGACGTCGAGACCGCCGCGGCGATCCTCGAAGAGGCCGGCAAGGTCACCGGCGGCGTGATCGCTCCGCTGAACCGCAGCGGTGACGAAGAAGGCTGCAGCTGGAGTGCCGAGGGCGTGAAGACTCCTGCCGGCTTCCCCGAGGCCTACCGCACCTACGCCGAAGGCGGCTGGGTGGGTGTGGGCGGCGCGCCGGAATTCGGCGGCATGGGCATGCCCAAGGCGATCGGCGCCCAGGTCGAGGAAATGGTCAACTCGGCCAACCTGTCCTTCGGCCTGTACCCGATGCTGACCGCCGGCGCCTGCCTGTCGCTGCTCAACCACGCCAGCGAAGAACTCAAGGCCAAGTACCTGCCGAACATGTACGCCGGCACCTGGGCCGGTTCCATGTGCCTGACCGAACCGCACGCCGGCACCGACCTGGGCATCATCCGCACCAAGGCCGAACCGCAGGCCGACGGCAGCTACAAGATTTCCGGTACCAAGATCTTCATCACCGGCGGTGAGCACGACCTGACCGAGAACATCATCCACCTGGTGCTGGCCAAGCTTCCCGACGCGCCGGCCGGCTCCAAGGGTATCTCGCTGTTCCTGGTGCCGAAGGTGATGGTCAACGCCGACGGCTCCCTCGCGGAACGCAACGCCGTGTCCTGTGGCTCTCTCGAACACAAGATGGGCATCAAGGGCTCCGCCACCTGCGTGATGAACTTCGACGGAGCCACCGGCTGGATCGTCGATGCGCCGAACAAGGGCCTGGCCGCCATGTTCACCATGATGAACTACGAGCGCCTGGGCGTCGGTATCCAGGGTCTGGCGACGGGCGAGCGCTCCTACCAGAGCGCCGTGGAGTACGCCCGCGAGCGTATCCAGAGCCGCGCGCCGACCGGCCCGGTGGCCCAGGACAAGGCCGCTGACCCGATCATCGTGCACCCGGACGTGCGTCGCATGCTGCTGACCATGAAGGCGCTGAACGAAGGCGGCCGTGCCTTCTCCAGCTACGTCGCCATGCAGCTGGACACCGCCAAGTACAGCGAAGAGCCGACCACCCGCAAGCGCGCCGAGGAACTGGTCGCCCTGCTGACGCCGATCGCCAAAGCCTTCCTCACTGACATGGGCCTGGAAACCACCATTCACGGCCAACAGATCTTCGGCGGCCACGGCTTCATCCGCGAGTGGGGCCAGGAGCAACTGGTGCGCGACTGCCGCATCACCCAGATCTACGAAGGCACCAACGGCATCCAGGCGCTGGACCTGATGGGCCGCAAGATCGTCGGCAGCGGCGGCGCCTACGCCAAGCTGTTCACCGACGAGATCCGCGCCTTCACCGCCTCGGCGTCCGCCGAGCTGGCCGAATTCACCGGCCCGCTGAACGCCGCCGTGCAGAACCTGGAAGAGCTGACCGCCTGGGTCCTGGACCGCGCCAAGGGCAACCCGAATGAAATCGGCGCCGCGTCGGTCGAGTACCTGCACGCCTTCGGCTACACCGCCTATGCCTACATGTGGGCGCTGATGGCGCGCGCCTCGCTGGGCAAGGAAGGCCAGGACGACTTCTACGCCAGCAAGCTGGGCACTGCGCGTTTCTACTTCGCCCGGCTGCTGCCGCGTATCCACTCCCTGACCGCCTCGGTGAAGGCTGGCAGCGAGTCGCTGTACCTGCTGGACGCCGCGCAGTTCTAAGCTGCCGATCTGAAAGCCCCGCTTCGGCGGGGCTTTTTTGTGGGTTATTTCTTTTCTGAAGGGCGGTATTTCTAATCCGTGTAAGCCAAAGCTTACAAACAGCGGTGGTGATCGGCGTCTTTCTGACAGCGGCGTACGGCGGTAACCTTCTCCTCAGTCAGGACATTGCGCAGGAAGCGCCAACGACAATACGGAAACAAGGGAATCCACCAAGGACGGTGGCTAGCACGGACGTCAGGATATCGGTCTGCAAGACCCCGCCTCGCAAGAGGCGGGGTTTTTTCTTGCCTGCGATTCGAGCTGGCTATCCGTAGGGCGTACAACTGCCCGCGGTTTTACGCCGCTGGGCGGGACGGTGGATAACCTGTTCCAGGTTATGCGCCCTACGCGGCTCCGGGCCAGCCCGCGCAGGCTCTGTCTGTAGGAGCAAGCTCGCTCCTACGAAAAACGCACGCTTACACCGCCCCATCCAGCAACGAGCGCAACAACTCTACCGTCGGCTGTTGCCGCTGTGCATCGCGGTAAACCAGCCCTACGCTCAGCGGAATACGCGGTTCGCTCAGGGGTTTCCAGAGCAGATTCGGGTTGCCGTGCATCTGCCGCGCACGCCCCGGCAGCACCGTGGCGAAGTGGCTCTGCGGCAGGCTGTCGAGGATGCCACCCATGTGGTTCAGCTCCGCCTGCACCCGTGGTCGCCGGCCGATGGCTGCCAGTTGCTCCTGCCAGATCTGCCGGGCGCGGAATTCCTCGCCGAGCAGCAGCATCGGCAATTCCGCCGCCTGGGCCAGCGAGACCTTCTTGAAGTCCTTCAGCGGATGGTCCGCCGGAATCACCAATTGCAGCTCATCCGGGTACAGCTCCACGCCGTGCAGCGCCGGCTGGCGGGGTGGCAGGAAGCCGATGCCGATGTCCAGCTGACCCGCCAGCAGGCGGCGCTCGATCTCCACACCGGAGAGCTCATAGATGCGCACCTGCAGGTGTGGCTGCGCGGCGTGCAGGCGTTCCACCAGGTGCGGCACCAGGCTCGCGTTGACCGTCTGCAGCACGCCGATGGCCAAGCTGCGCGCGCTCTGCCCACGGAAGCCGCGCAGTGCTTCGCGGGCGCGCTCCAGGCCTTCCAGCAAGGGCACCGCGTGGTTGTACAGCGTGTGCGCGGCGGCAGTCGGCAGCAGGCGTTTGCCGTTGCGCTGGAACAGCGCCACGTCGAGGTTCTGCTCCATTTGGCGGATCTGCTGCGACAGCGCCGGCTGGGATATCGCCAGGCGTTCGGCGGCACGCCCGACATGGCCTTCCTCGTAGAGCGCGACGAAATAGCGAAGCTGGCGGAAATCCATAAGGTCTGCTTATCAACGAAACTGGAAAATCGAAATGGAGTGACACCTGTCCAGACCTCTACTCTAGCGCTTGTCCGCTGTCTCAGATGGGTAGACAAAGGTGGAAAGCATCGTTATCCAGGGCGTTTTCATAGGCAAAGTCGAAGAGAGCTGGGGAGGTTTGCTCAGCGATATCGACCGACTCGAAGCGCATCAGGAAGTCTGGCTCGGCGCCGAAGGGTTGCCGGGAGACGCACGGCCCGACCTGCGCCGCGATGGCGGCCTGGACCGAGCACTGCACCACTACCCGGCCGAGCACTACCGCCACTGGCGCAAGCAGCACCCGCAGACGCGCTGGCGACAGCCGGCGTTCGGCGAGAACCTGTCGACCTTCGGCCTCAATGAACAGGAGGTCTGCATCGGCGACCTGTTCCACTGGGGCGAAGCGCTGATCGAAGTGAGCCAGCCGCGCTCGCCCAGCTACCGCCTGGCGCGGCGCTGGAATCTCCCTGAACTGCCGCTGGAAGTGCAGGAGCAGGGGCGTTGCGGCTGGTTCTACCGGGTGCGCCGTTCCGGCATGGTCGCCCCCGACGCACCGCTGCAACTGGTGCAGCGGCACTACCCGCAGCTCACCGTGGCGAGCCTGCTGGACTGGTACTTCGGCCACCCGCTGGAACGTACCGGACTGCGCCTGATGATGGCCTGCGACGCGCTCTCCCTGCGCTGGCGCAAAACCGCCGCGCAACGCCTCACCAGTGGCGTACTGGAAGACTGGACGGCCCGCCTGGCGGGCCCCGAATGTTCGGAGCAGGGCGGCCTGCAGAGCTGAGCCGCACTGTTTCGCAAAAGCCCTCGCGCCCGCCCCCGGACGTCGTCTTGGTCCTGCGGGGCGGCTTTTATTGCCGCCGCCGAGCCTGTCACAGGGCTCGGCGGCGTTGTCATGCCGTCGTAACACCGCGTTCCTAACCTTCCGCCGATAGCTTTTACTGACAACCCGAGCCGTCAGAAAGACGGCCGCGCGGAAGGAACCATCTGATGAGCGAGCGTTTCCAGGATTTCCACGACCGACTGGCCGCCTTCGACGACCAGGCGCTCAACCCCTCCGGCAACGTGCCGATGAGCGAGATCATCGACGCCTCGCGCCGCCGCCTGCTGAAGAACAGCCTGATGCTGGGTGCCGTCGGCTTCCTCGGCGGCAGCCTGTTCCCCGGCCGCTCGCTGTTCGCCGCCGACGCCCCGGTGCCCACCGCGCTGCTGGGCTTCAAGGGGGTGTCGGTGCAGCAGGACCCGAAGTTCGACCGGGTGGTAGTCGCTGACGGTTATACCGCGCGGCCGTTCTTCTCCTGGGGTGACGCCGTGGTGACCGGCTCGCCGGCCTGGAAAGGCGACGCCAGCGAAGACTGGAAAGCCCAGGAACTGCAGGCCGGCGACAACCATGACGGCATGCACTACTTCCCCTTCCCCGATGCACCGGACAGCCACGGCCTGCTGGTGATCAACCACGAGTACATCAACCCGACGCTGCACCCCAGGGGCCAGACCTTCGAGGACCGCTCCGATGGTTCGCGCGGCCGCCCGGAAGGCGAGGTGCGCAAGGAAATCGCCGCCCACGGCCTCAGCGTAATCGAGGTGAAGCAGGACGCCGGCGGCCAGTGGCAGCGCGTCGAGGGTTCTCGCTACAACCGTCGCATCACCGGCAGCTCGCCGCTGGACCTGTCCGGCCCGCTGGCCGGTCACGACCTGCTGCGCACTGCCAGCGACCCCGAGGCCAAACAGGTGCTCGGCACCCTGAACAACTGCTCCATGGGCGTCACGCCCTGGGGCACATACCTGGCGTGCGAGGAGAACTGGCACCAGTACTTCGTCAACCGCGACAAGGCCGACTATGCCAAGCGCGTTTCACACAAGCGCTATGGCCTGTCCAACGGCCAGTTCAGCAACTACTACGCCTGGGAAGCGGTGGACGAGCGTTTCGACGCCACGCCGAAAGCCGACCAGCCCCACGGTGGCCACGTCAACGAGCCGAATCGCTTCGGCTGGGTGGTGGAGATCGACCCGTTCGACCCGACCTCGACGCCGAAGAAGCGCACCGCCGTTGGCCGTTTCTGCCGCGAGTGCTCGACGCTGTCGTTGGGCGCTGACAACCGCATGGCCTTCTATTACGGCGACGACACCAAGGGTGAGTACATCTACAAGTTCGTCCCGGCCGGCAAGTACCAGCCGAATAACCGTGCGGCGAACGTCGACCTGCTGGACGAGGGCACCCTCTATGTTGCCCGCTTCAACGCCGACGGCAGTGGCCAGTGGCTGCCGCTGGTGCACGGGCAGAACGGCCTCACGGCCGAGAACGGGTTCGCCAGTCAGGCCGAAGTACTGGTCAACACCCGCGCCGCCGCCGACCTGCTGGGCGCCACGCCCATGGACCGCCCCGAGTGGGTTGCCGTGCAGCAGACTACCCGTGAGGTCTACGTCAGCCTCACCAACAACGACGCGCGCGGCAAGAAGCAGCCGGTGGATGCCGCCAACCCGCGCAAGGACAACTTGCACGGGCAGATCCTGCGCTGGAACGAGGCCGACGGCGACCCGACCGCCACCCGCTTCCAGTGGGAGATCTTCCTGCTGGCCGGCGAACATAAGGGCGCCAGCGCACCGGAGAACCTGATCGGCACCATCAATGGCGACATCTTCTCCTCGCCGGACGGCCTGTACTTCGATACTGCCGGGCGCCTGTGGATCGAGACCGACTACGACGACGCGGAAGCGCCGATGCAGGCCATGGGCTGCAACCAGTTGCTCTGCGCCGACCCGCACAGCCGCGAGGTGCGCCGCTTCCTGGTCGGCCCGCGCGGCTGCGAGCTGACCGGCATCACCCAGACCCCGGACGGCAAGACGCTGTGGGTGAATATCCAGCATCCGGGCATCAGCTTCCCGGCCAGCGACGGCAAGAGCATCCCGCGCTCCACGACGCTGGTGATCACCAAGGATGATGGGGGAGTGATCGGGACTTGATAGAGGCTGAGGGGAGGCTTGGTGCAAGGGCTTGCCTCTCCCCCAGCCCTGGCTGCGTGCCTCGCTCAGAGGAGGCGGCGGCCAGCGCGCGATCGTGGGCTGTTCGCGAGCAAGCTCGCTCCTACAAAGAGCAGCTTGGCGCAAGGCGCCAGACCAACGCCGAACCTGTAGGAGCGAGCTTGCTCGCGAACCCCGTCCCACAAAAAACTCAAAGCTCGACTTCACCCCCGGCCAGTGCGCATAGCTCGGTGAAATCGACGATCTCCGTCTCCCGCCCATCCACCCGGATCAATCCGTGCTTCTGCAGGCGGGTGAAGCTGCGCGACACCGTTTCCACCGCCAGCCCCAGGTAATCGCCGATCTCGTTGCGCGACATGCTCAGGCGGAAGCGCGTGGCAGAGAAGCCGCGTTCGCGGAAGTGCGCAGAAATGTTCAGCAGGAAGGCGGCGATGCGCGAGTCCGAATTCAGCCGCGACAGCAGCAGTTTCATTTGCTGATCCTCGCGGATCTTGCGGCTCATCATCAGCATGATCTGATGCGACAGGCCGGGAATCTGCAGTGACAGCTCCTCCAGCTGGTTGAACGGAATCTCGCTGCACAGCGTGCTTTCCAGCGCCTGCGCCGACACCGGGTAGCTGCCTTCGCCCATGCCGGAAAAGCCGAAGATCTCGGTGGCGAAGTAGAAGCCGGTGATCTTCTCCAGGCCCTGTTCATTGGTGGTAAAGGTCTTGATCGAACCGGAGCGCACCAGGTACACGCTGTGGAACGGGTCGCCCTGGCGGAACACGAAGTCCCCTTTATGCAGCAAGTGTCCCGGCTTGATGATCGCCTCCAGCTCCATGACCTTGTCGTCGCTCAGGGTCGGCGGCGCCAGCCGGCAGTTCTTGCAGTACGGTTGCGGTTTGATCATCTGATTCATCCCTATCCCCATGCGCCACGCGCGCAATTCAGCGGTTTTCGGGCGCATTGCCCCCTTGTAGAACCATAGCAATTGCCAGCCATCTGTCATCCGTCGAATCGCCGGTCGGGAAGCTGGCCAATGGATTTTTCATACCGGCTTGACCCTTTCTTCACCGCGCCGACCGCAGTCTCCACGCCCACGCACCTGGGGCCATTGGGGGAGACCACAGGAACTCCGGGGTGCTACGACGCGACCCGTCGGAAGGACGCGCGTCGATCCCGCTCATTTCCGGAGACCCACCCGTGAACAACAAATTGCCACAGATCACCCTGGCCTTCTGGGTGATGAAGATCTGCGCCACCACCCTGGGGGAAACCGCCGGCGACCTGCTGTCGATGACCCTCAACGTCGGCTATGCGATCAGCTCGCTGATCCTCATCAGCCTGTTCCTCGTCACCCTGGTTGGCCAGCTCACCAGCAAGCGCTATGTGCCCTGGCTGTACTGGCTGGTGATCCTTTCCACCAGCACCGCCGGCACCACCATGTCCGACTTCATGGATCGCACACTGGGCCTGGGCTATGCCAGTGGCTCGGCGATCCTGGTCAGCATCCTGGTGGCGATCTTCGCGACCTGGCGCTTGAGCGGCACCTCGCTGTCGGTGGACAACATCCGCAGCTTCAAGGGCGAGATGTTCTACTGGATCGCCATCCTCTTCTCCAACACCCTGGGCACCGCGCTGGGCGACTTCCTCGCCGACGACTCCGGCCTGGGCTTCGCCGGCGGCGCGCTGCTGATAGGCAGCCTGATAGCTGTGGTGGTGCTGCTGCACTACTTCACCAAACTGTCCTCGGTACTGCTGTTCTGGGTGGCCTTCGTATTGACCCGGCCGTTCGGCGCCACCCTGGGCGACTTCCTGACCAAGCCTCTCGAGAAAGGCGGGCTGGACTTCGGCACCATCGGCTCTTCGGCCATCCTCGCCGGCGTCCTGGTAGCGCTGGTGGTATTGGTCAGCATGCGCCAGAAGCGCGAGGAGTCGTCCGCTACGGCGGTGCTGTCCTCCTGACGGATTGAAGTGCAGCCCGTCTTGCTGAAATCGAGATGGGCTAGCCTTGTGAAATTTGTTCTGTTATTTTTCATGAAAAATAATCAGAACAATTTCACGAGGTAGCGATGTTCCTGCGTTCGAGCGAGCCAGTCGGCACCTACTACGCCGGCACCAACCCCGAGCTGATCCAGCCACGCGAAGCTCTTCGCGAACCGCTGGAGTGCGAAGTCCTGGTGATCGGAGCCGGGTTCAGCGGCCTGCACACAGCGCTGCAACTGGTCGAAGGTGGCCGTCAGGTCTGCATGATCGAGGCCAGCCGCATCGCCTGGGCCGCCTCCGGGCGCAACGGCGGGCAGGCATTGCCGGGCTGGTCCAGCGACCTCGGTCCGATCGAAGACGACCTCGGCCACGAAGGTGCGCTGCGCCTGTGGCAGGGCATGCTCTGGGCCGCCCACGAACTGCGCGACCTGCCGCAACGCCACGGCTTCGACTGTGACTACCGCATCGGCCACCTGTGGACCGCCGTACTGCAACGCCGGGTCGGCTCGCTCTACGATTGGCAGGCGGAAGCCAATCGCCGTTGGGGCTATGAAGGCCTGCAATTCATCCCCCGTGAAGACCTGCCGCAGTGGATCGCCAGCGACCGCTACCAGGCCGGCCTCTACGATCCGCACTCCGCTCACCTGAACCCGCTGAAGCTCGCCTATGGCCTGGCGGACGCCATCGAACGCGCCGGTGGCCGTATCTTCGAGCAGACCCGCGCACTGAGCTTCCGCGAGAGCGGCAACGGCTATGAAGTGACGACCGAACTTGCTAATGGCGAGCGGGGCAGTGTGCGCTGTGCCTCCCTGGTGCTGGCCTGCAACGCCTACATCGACGGGCTCGACCGCGACGTCTCCGAGCGCATCCTGCCGGTGGGCACCTACCAGGTCGCCACCGCGCCACTGGGTGAAGAACTGGCGCGCTCGCTGCTGCCGAAAAACTGCTGCGTCACCGACAATCAGTTCGTCCTCGACTACTTCCGCCTGACCCCCGATCATCGCTTGCTGTTCGGCGGCGGCTGCACTTATCTGGGCGGCATGCCCTCGGACATCCGCGCCGCCACGCGGCCTTATGTCGAGCGGGTATTCCCGCAGCTCAAGGGCGTGGAGCTGGAGTACGCCTGGGGCGGGCACATCGACTGCAGCATGCGGCGCACTCCGGACATCGGCCGGCGCGGCGATCTCTACTGGCTGCAGGGTTACTCCGGCCACGGCGTGCTGCCGAGCCTCGCCGCCGCCCACGCGGTGAGCGAAGCCATGTTCGGCCGCAGCGACGAGCTTGACCTCTATCAAAGCATCCGCAATCCCGGGTTCCCCGGTGGCCAGCGCTTCGCCGCGCCACTGGAAGCCGCCGGCAAGGCCTGGTATCGATTGCGGGATTTCATCTGAATCGGATATCGCCATGACCCAGACGGTTACCAACGAACACCTTGCCACGCTGATCCGCGACCTGCGCAAGCACAAGGATCTCACCCTGGGCGAGCTGGCTGAGCAGATCGGCCGCTCGGTGGGCTTCCTGTCCCAGGTCGAGCGTGGTCTGTCGCAACCGACCGTCGCCGACCTCACCGCGATCAGCGAAGCCCTGGGCGTGCCGACGACCTACTTCTACGCCGGCGAAACCCGCCGCGAGCGCGACTGGGTCACCCGGCCGAACGACCGCCGAACCCTGTACTACGCAGGCGGCATCACCGACATCCTCGCCTCGCCGAACATGTCCGGTGGCTTCTCCATGCTCGACAGCATCCTCGCCCCTGGCGCCACCAGCGGCGAAGGCCACCTGAACGACAGCTCGGAGCAGGGCGGTTTCGTCCTCGAAGGCGAGCTGACCCTCTGGTACGAGGACGACACCATCACCCTGCACGCCAACGACAGTTTCCAGCTGCCGCCGCACAGCCAGTTCCGCTACGGCAACCTCACCGACAAACCAACAAGGGTGCTCTGGATCTTCACCTGATTTCCCAAGCCAGCCCGCGAGGGTTGGTTTAGGAAAACGATCCAGCCGCGCCCCGCACAAAGGCCCTGAGAAAATGAACCGCCCGATGCACCCCGACCTGCTCAGCGAAGTCCGCACCTTCCGCCAGCAATACCCGGACATCCGTTACGTCGACCTGATCTGCCTGGACATTCCCGGCCACTTCTACGGCAAGCGCTACCCCGTGGACATGCTCGAGAAAGTCGCCGCTGGCAGCCCCCTGAAACTGCCGCAGAACTGCGTGCTGCTGGGCGTGCAGGGCGGCCTTCACCCCATCGGCGACTACTGCTTCAACGACGGCGACCCGGATGCGCCACGCCGGCTGATCCCCGGTTCGCTCAAGCCGGTGCGCTGGGAGAACCAGCCGCTGGGGCAGATGCTGATCAGCTCCGACGGCACCGAAGCGCCCATCGAGTTCGAGCCGCGCGAAGTGCTCGCCCGCGTCATGCAGCGCCTGGAATCCAAGGGCATTCGCCCGGTGGTGGCCTTCGAGCTGGAGTTCTACCTGTTCGACAAGAAGCTCGACGCCGGCCTGCCGCAGTACCCGCGCGACCCGCTGTGCGACGACGAGGATGACCAGCCGAACATGCACATCGAGCGCCTCTCGCGCTTCTCCGATGTGCTCCATGAAATCGTCGAAGCCTCCCGCGAGCAGGGCGTGGACGCCAACGTCATCACCGCCGAAATCGGCCCGGGCCAGTTCGAGATCAACTTCGCCCACTGCGACGACGGCCTGCACGCTGCCGACCAGGCCGCGCTGTTCACCCGCGCCACCCGTGGCGTGGCGCTCAAGCACGGACACCGCGCCAGTTTCATGAGCAAACCGTACCTGCACGCGCCGGGCAGCGGCATGCACGTCCACGTCAGCCTCTATGACCGCGACGGCAACAACCTGCTGGAGCGCGACAACCAACAGGCCCTGCGCCATGCCGTGGCCGGCTGCCTGGAGCTGCTGCCGCACTGCATGCCGATCTTCGCCGCCAACCACAACGCCTACCGCCGCTACGGCTCCCGCGTGAACGCGGCGAGCAAGGCCAGTTGGGGCTTCGAGGACCGCGATGCGTGCATCCGCATTCCCGAATCCGATGGCAGGAACCTGCGTATCGAGCACCGCCTGGCCGGCGCCGATGCCAACCCGTACCTGGTGCTCGCGGCGATCCTCACCGGCATGGAACACGGCCTGGAAGCCCGCCAGGAACCGATCCCGCCGCTGAACGAAGACCGCTCCAGCGGCATCGACTTCCCCCGCGACATGCTCGGCGCCGTCGCCGAGATGGAAGACCACCCGGTGGTCAAGGAAGGCCTGGGCAGTGAGTTTGTCTTCGTCTACTGCGAGAACAAGCGCCACGACCACCTGGACTTCATGAACGAAGTCAGCGCGCGGGAGTACCGCTGGTTCCTCTGAGGGCCCGAGGCCAAGCCGATGTCTGGGTTTTGTAGGAGCGAGGGGGACGCCATCGTCATTGCTCGCGAACAGCTCCGCAGCGGGGCCAGGTTCGCGAGCAAGCTCGCTCCTACGAAAAGCCGAGGTCCCCGGCGAACGCTAATCCCGACGCCATGCCGGACGGCTCCCTCTCCCTCTGGGAGAGCGTTGGGGTGAGGGCGACTCACGCACGGACTTCACTTGTAGGAGCGGGCCATGCCCGCGATCGCGTCCATGGGACGCTCCTACAGGTGAGCGTCGTAGCCAGCCAGATTCTCTGAACCCGCTCCGCTGCCGGGCGGTCCACTCCATGCAAGAGGCAATCTCACAAGGAGCCACCGCATGGACCTCATCCGCATCCTCATCGCCATCCTTCTGCCGCCGCTGGGCGTGTTCCTCCAGGTCGGTTTCGGCGGCGCGTTCTGGCTCAACATCCTGCTGACGCTGCTTGGCTACATCCCCGGCATCGTCCACGCCGTGTACATCATCGCCAAACGTTAACCCGCTCGGCTCCCCGCCCAGAAATGCTCCGCCAGCATCCGCAGCTCCGCCGCCAGTTCCGCCATGCGCGCTGCGCTGCGCTGGCAGGTGCCTACCTTCTCTGCGTTGCTGTCGGCCGAGCCTCTTATTGCGTGCAGGCTGCGCTGCACGTCCTCGCTGGCGGCGCCTTGCTCCTCGATAGCCTCGGCAATCTCCAGGCTCATGCGCTGGATCGCCGAGACCTGTTCACTGATGCGCTCCAGCGTGTCTGCCGCCTGGCCGGCCTGCGCCAGGCTGGCCACTGCCTGATCGCAGCAGTGCCATAGCGCGCGCACCGAGTCTTCCGCGCCCTGCTGGAGGTTGCCGACCAGCGACTGGATATCCCGCGCGGAAGTCTCCGTGCGCGAAGCCAGCGCCCGCACCTCATCGGCGACTACCGCAAAACCGCGCCCGCTTTCCCCGGCGCGCGCGGCCTCAATGGCGGCGTTGAGCGCCAGCAGGTTGGTTTGCCCGGCGACATCGCGGATCACCTCGAGCATCCGCGATATAGCCTCGCTGTGTTCCTTCTGCTGCTCCACCGCGGTGCTCGCTGCGCGCACGCCGGCTTCCAGCGCGGCGAGTTGCCCGCGCGTGCCGTGCACGTCCTCATGCCCGGATTGGGTGATGCGCTCGCTGCACTGCGCGGCGACCGCGCTGTGCTGGGCGTGACGAGCAACCTCCTGAACACTCTGCGCCAGTTGCTGCATGGCGCTGGCGACCTGCTCCGTTTCGCGCTGCTGCAACTGCGAAGCGGCGCTGCCGCCGGCCATGGCATCGGCCAGCGCGGCAGAGTGTTCGGCGAGTTGCTGCGAGGCGTCTGCCATGCGCCCGACCACGGCGGCGGTCTCCGCTTCCAGCATGCGGAAGGCGAAATCCAGCTCGCCGAATTCGTCCGCGCGGCCCGAGTAGAGCTGCTGGCTCAGCGGGTTGTCGGCGATCTTCCGCGCCCGCGCAAGTAGCGCCCCGAGCGGTTGCAGGCGCAGCACCAGCCAAGCGCCGGAAGCGCCCAGCGCCAGCAGGAAGGCCAACGCCGTGAGCTTGGGCAACAGCAGCGCGAGGAGGGCACCGCCGGCCTGCGCCAGCAGCAAACCGAGCAGCAGTTGCGGCACCAACGGCAGGCGCCGGCGTGCCGGCTTCGCCCCTTCGCGCATACGCGCATACAGGCGCTCCGCCGCGTCGATCTGCTCCGCGCCGGGACGGGTGCGTACCGACTGATACTCCGCCACCTTGCCGCCATGGCAGATCGGCGTGACGAAGGCGCTGACCCAGTAGTGGTCACCGTTCTTGCAGCGGTTCTTCACCAGGCCCATCCAGCTGCGCCCGGCCTGCAGGGTCTGCCAGAGATGGGCGAAGGCGGCGGGCGGCATGTCCGGATGGCGTACGCGGTTGTGGTTGAAGCCCACCAGTTCTTCGGCCTCGAAGCCGCTGATCCTGAGGAAGTCCGGGTTCACATGGGTGACCGCGCCCTTGAGGTTCGTGGTGGAGAGGATGTTGGCGTTGAGTGGCACATCCACCTGGCGCCCGGTGATCGGCAGGTTCTGCTTCATCGCTGGTGCTCCAGGCGCGTCTGGAAAAGTTGCTCCGGCGCCAGCGGCTTGCTGAACAGGAAGCCCTGGGCGTGACGACAGCCTTCGGCGCGCAGGAAGTCGAGGTGTTCCTGGCGCTCGACACCCTCGGCCACCACTTCCAGGCCAAGGCTGTGCCCCAGGCCGATAATGGCCCGGCAGATGGCGCTGAGCTCCGGGTCGTCCGGCACGCGGGTGATGAAGCTGCGGTCGACCTTGAGGATGTGCAGCGGGTAGCGCTTGAGATAGCCCAGCGAGGAATAGCCGGTGCCGAAATCATCCAGCGCCAGGCGCACGCCCTCGGCGGCCAGCTCGCGCAGGCAGGCGAGGGTTTCCGCGCCGTCCTGCATCAGCAGGCTTTCGGTGATCTCCAACACCAGGCTGCGTGGCGACAGGCCGCTCTCGGCGAGAATCTGCTGCACCCGCGCGGCGAAGCCCGGCTGCTGCAACTGCCGGCTCGACAGGTTGACCGAGCAGTACAGGTTGCGATGCCCCTGGCTCTGCCACAGCGCCGTCTGCCGGCAGGCCTGGCGTAGCACCCAGTCGCCGACCGGGACGATCTCGCCGGACTCCTCCAGCGCCGGAATGAAGTCCAGCGGCGACACCGATTCGCCGTTGTGCTTCCAGCGCAGCAGCACTTCCACCGCCTCCCAGTGCGGCGAGTCGCGGTCCAGGCGGACGATGGGCTGGTAGTGCAGGCTGAACTCGTCGCGGCGCAAGGCTTGTGCCAGTGCGCTTTCCAGGTCGAGCCGGCGTTGTGCCTCGGCCTGCAACTCCAGGCTGAAACGCGCGTACTGCGCCTTGCCGGCCTCCTTGGCGCGGTACAGCGCGAGGTCGGCGGCCTGCAGGGTGTCGATGGCCTGGCCGTCGGTCATCAGCCCGGTGATGCCGATGCTGGCGCTGACCACCAGCGTGCGGCCGTCCACGTGCAGCGGTTGGCGCAGGCAATCGAGCATGCGCTGCGCGACCTGCTCGGCGTCGACCAGGCTGGCGAGGTCGTCCAGCAGCACGACGAACTCGTCGCCGCCAAAGCGCGCCAGGTGATCGCCAGGCCGCAGGCAGCGCAGCAGGCGCTGGGAAACTTCCACCAGCACGCGGTCGCCGACGGCGTGACCGAGGCTGTCGTTGATCAGTTTGAAGCGGTCCAGGTCGATGAACAGCAGGCCCGCCTCGCGCGCGCCGGGGCGGCGCTGACGCATCAGGGCTTGTTGCAGCAGCTCGTCCAGGCGCAGGCGGTTGCCCAGGCCGGTGAGCGGGTCGTGTCGCGCTGCATGGCTGAGTTGGTGCTCGCTGGCCTTGTGCTGGCTGATGTCGGTCTGCGAGCCGGCCATGCGCCCATCGGTGACCACGCCGCGCGCCAGCACCCAGAGGTAATTGCCGTCGCGCTGGCGGATACGGTACTCGTGGCTGAGCAGCGCGCTGCTGCCGCGCAGGTGCGCGTCGATGGCCTTGCGCAGGCCGGGCAGGTCGTCCGGGTGCACGCGGGCGAACCAACTGGTGCTGCCTTCGCCGAGGTTGTCGCGGCTCAGGCCGAGCATGCGCGCCCAGCGTTCGGAGACGTAGAGGCGATCGTTACCCAGGTCCCAGTCCCAGATACCGTCGTTGGCACCACGCAGGGCGCGGGCATAGCGGGCTTCGCTGTCCTCCAGCGCCTGGCGTTGGGCGGCGCCGTAGGTGTCGATGGCCAGCGACATGTCGAAGAACACCCGCTTGAGCAGGCTGGCGTAGGTCTTGGCTTCCGGGGCGTCGCCCATCAGGTCGGCGAGCATCTGGTCCAGGTACAGGCGGTAGGCGCCCATGTACCACTTCAGCTCGACGCCGACCTGCTGGTGCACCAGCCCGATGCGCAGGCGGTCGCGTACGTAAGCGGCGTCCTGCGGGGCATCCCACAGCTGGCGGTAGTATTCGAACTGGCTGCATTTCAACCGCGCCAGCGTCGCCGGCTCGGCGAGGATCGCTCCCAGCGGCGGGTAGTCGCGCAGGTGATCGTAGAGCTGCTCGATGAAGCGCTGGTGGCAGCGCTCCAGTTCGGCGGCGCGGCCGTGGAGATGGCAGCCATCCTCCTCGCGCCACTGCAGGTAACTCAGGCGCTGATCGACTTCCATCGTCGACAGGCCGATGCGCTCGAGCACGCTCTCGAGCTTCGGTCCCAGGCCCATGTTCGGCTCCTTGCGGGTCTGCTGTTTTTGTCGGGCATGAAAAAAGCGCCGGCTCGTCGGCCAGTCGAAATCGACGGCGACAAACTCGGCGCTTTGTCTTGCAGGCCCACAAGTCCTGCCCGGCAAAGCCAGCCTCCGCAACGCGGAACGCGGCTGGAAGTCTTTTACACCAGGGAGCGCGGGCCCGACAACTCCTGCAACGCGCCACTCAGCCGCTGGCGTAACTCGCCCAGTTCGCGGGAGCGGAAGGCATGGCGGGTTCGTTCCAGCACGCCGATGGTGTCGGCCAGCAGTGCCAGCAAACGCGCTGAGTCGCTCAAAGGCGCGTCCTTGAACCATCGGCACAGCGGCGCCTGCTCGCAACTGCAGGGTCCTTCCATCACCGCGCAGGGCAGCTCATAGGCCGCCAGCAGCGCGCGAACCTGGCGCGCTAACGCCGGGTCCTGGGAAGTGACCAGCAACTGGACTGGATACCGGTGGAGAGTCATGAGGGGCTCACTCATATCAGGGATATGCCAATCTAATGGCTAGTGGCTATCTGATATTGACCCCTGTCATCTCCGCGCGGCGCCCACGTCAGATGGTCGACGGTTGGTGTGAAGTGGCTCTCATTGCGGTGCCGGTAAATTGCCAGGAACGCGCGGTAAACGTAGGGCGCATAACCTGGAACAGGTTATCCGCCATACCCTTGGCGGCGGATAACGCTGGCGCGTTATGCGCCCTACAGGCTGGGAGAGCAGGCAAATCGTGCCAGCTGACGCCGGGATTTCATCCTGCTCCGACCGGTCCCCTCTCCCGCTTGCGGGAGAGGGCTAGGGTGAGGGGCCTTTGATCCTGTAGCAGCGGACCTTGTCCGCGAAGCTCATTGGGTTGGGGCGTGAAGCGATGGGTATCGCTTCGCTCCACGCCATCCTACGAGGTGCATTCCTCTGGATCAGTGCAGCGAGCGCACCTGGTTTTCCATGATGCGCACCGCATCAGTCCAACGCACCCAGACCTTGCCCTGCCAATCCATCACGCTAGTCGGCTGGCCTTCGATCTGCTCCATACGCCGGCGCGGCAGGTGCGGGTTGTTCTGCTGCGCATCGCGCAGGGCCGGCAACACCTCAGTGCTGATCCATTGCCGCAGGCTGCGATTCTCCGGATGGTAGAAGTGCACCAGCAGCAGCGCGTAGAGGCCGCTTTCACTGACCAGGTAGAGCTTATCTTCGCAGCCTGCGAGGCGCTCATGACGAAGCTGATCCGGATCGAGCTTGCTGGTCACCCGCTCGCCGAGATGACTGTTGGTCAGCTTGGCCAGATCACGCAGGACGAACCACGCCTGGCGCTCGATGAGCAGCCCGCGCAGACGACGGTTGTAGCGTTGGAACACCGTGGGAATCAGGCCTTCGTCGGCCGATAGCGAATCGGAAAACTTCATGCTGTCTCTCCATGTACGTCCAGAAGCCGCCGCCCGAACAACCACAGAGGGAGGCGGACCGTGCAAGGGTGGAATACCGAGACACACGAGAAGCTCGGCCGAGCCGAAGCCCGCCTTACACGGTCCGCCATGGACTGCCGGAAGACGTCGACCTCTTACAGCCTGCGTCTGCCGCCATGGCGTGTGTATGCAACTCGTATGTCTTCAGGATTCCACTCCTGGCCACGGCGAACCGTGGCAGACGAAACGCTACTCAGAGCCCTTGTAGGACAGCAACGCAGTTGCGGCGTAGGGCGATTCTTGATTTTCCGGCCTTTGCTCGAATGCACCATTTGCCATGGCGAAATACGCAGCCTGGGGCGGCGCAAGGACCAACGGATGCTCCACCGGTCCGATTCGATCTTGAGGCTGCAGGTTTGAATTCCTATAGTGAGGCTACGCCATTGGCGTAGTTCGCCTGGCAGGGATGTCATGATCTTCATCGAGACGACGGTTTTCACCGAAGACCTGCATGACCATCTGAGCGACGAGGAGTATCAGCAATTTCAGCAGCATCTCGCGGCGAATCCGGAGGCGGGTGACGTCATTGTGGGAACGGGCGGGCTACGCAAGGTGCGGTGGACCTGCGGAGGAAAGGGTAAGCGTGGAGGTGTGCGGGTGATTTACTACTACCTCTGTCTGGCCAGCCAGATTCGCCTGCTGCTGATCTACCGCAAGGGTGCCAAGGACAATCTTACGGAGCTGGAGAAAGGCTTGCTTCGCAAACTGAACCAAGGGTGGCAATGATGGAAAAGCGTCTCTTCGACCGGCTCGTCGAAAGCATGGAGCAAATGAACGAGATCGAGAGTGGTGCCCGCGAGCCCTCTCGGGTTTTCCACGTCGATGCATTTCAGGTGCGTAGCATCCGCAAGGCGACGGGCCTTTCCCAGGTAGCGTTCGCCCGGACAATCGACGTGGCGGTGGGCACATTGCGCAATTGGGAGCAGGGGCGCCGGGAGCCGGACGGTCCTGCAAGGGCGCTCCTGCGCGCGATCCATAATGATCCGGAGCATGTGCTCGCAGCGTTGCGCGAATAGACACTCGCGACGCCAGAAACGAAAAAGCCGCGCATTTGCGCGGCTTTTTGCTGAAAGGGTGGTGGGCCCACACGGACTTGAACCGTGGACCAAAGGATTATGAGTCCTCTGCTCTAACCAACTGAGCTATAGGCCCCCAGAAGGCGGGCGGATTATACCGGGGCGTTCTGGGTTGCGCCAACCGGATGCAGCGGGACCAGGAAGCGGTTGGCAAAGGCGTCGGCCGGTAGTGGGGCGCTCAAGGCGTAGCCCTGGATCTGGTCGCAGCCTTCGGCTTCGAGGAAGCGCTCCTGGGCTTCGTGCTCCACGCCTTCGGCGATCACCGTGAGGTTCATGCTGCGGCCCAGGGCAATGATGGCGCGGGTGATTGCGGCGTCGTGGGGGTCGTCTGGCAGGCCGTGGACGAAGGACTGGTCGATCTTCAGGGTGTCCAGCGGCAGTTGCTTCAGGTAGCTGAGCGAGGAATAGCCGGTGCCGAAGTCGTCGATGGCCAGCTGTACGCCCAGGTGCTTGAGGCTGTGCAGGATGGAGAGGGCTTCCTCGGTCTGGTGCATGAGGAAGCTTTCGGTGATTTCCAGCTGCAGGCGCGAGGACTGCAGGTTGTAGTGCGCGAGCAGTTCGCGGATGCGCTCCACCAGGTTGGTCTGGCGCAGTTGCGCGCCGGCCAAGTTGACCGAGAGCGGGCCGAATGCGGCGTGGCTGTCCTGCCAGTGGCTCATCTGCCGGCAGGCTTCGCGCAGTACCCAGTCGCCCAACGGCAGGATCAGGCCGTTTTCCTCGGCCAATGGAATGAAGCGGTCCGGAGATATCGCACCAAATTGCGGATGTTTCCAGCGGATCAGCGCTTCGGCGCCGACGAGCTGACCGGAACTGAGAGACAACTTGGGCTGGTAGTAGAGCTGCAGCTGGTCGCTCTCCAGGGCGCGGCGCAGTTCGTGTTCCAGGGCCATGCGTTCGGTGGCCTGGAAGGTCAGTTCGCGGGTGTAGAACTCGACGCGGTTGCGGCCCTGGGCCTTGGCCCGGTACATGGCGGCGTCGGCATTCTTGACCAGGGTGGCGACGTCGCCGCCGTCGGCAGGGTAGAGGCAGATGCCGATACTGGCGCTGACGAAGAATTCCTGTTCGCCGGCGATGAACGGTTTATCGAAGCAGAGCAGCAGTTTGTTCGCCACGTGCTCGGCGTCCAGGGCGTGGTGCAGGCCAGGCAGCAGGATGATGAATTCGTCGCCGCCCTGGCGGGCCACGGTGTCGACGTCGCGCAACTGCTCGCGCAGCCGGGTGGAGATGGATTTCAGCAGCAGGTCGCCGACCGGGTGGCCGAGGCTGTCGTTGATGTGCTTGAAGCGGTCGAGGTCGAGGAACAGCACGGCGCCCTGGTGATTGTCTTCCTGGGCTTCCTTGAGTGAGGCGTTCAGCCGGCTTTCGAACAGCAGGCGGTTGGGCAGGCCGGTAAGCGGGTCGTGGTGAGCCTGGTAGTCGAGACGAGCCTGGGCGTACTTGAGGGTGGAGATGTCGGCGAACACGCCGACGTAGTGCGAGACCTCGCCGTCGGGGTTGCGCACGGCGCTGACGGTCAGCCACTCCGGATAGAGCTCCTGATTCTTCCGCCGGTTCCAGATTTCGCCCTGCCAGTGGCCTTCGGCATTGAGCTGGTGCCAGAGGGCAACGTAGAAGCTGCTGTCGTGCTGGCCGGAGGCGAGCAGGCGCGGTGAGCTGCCGAGCGCTTCCTGTTCGCTGTAGCCGGTGATTTCGCTGAACGCGCGGTTGACCGCGACTATCCGCTGGCGTGCGTCGGTGATCATCACGCCTTCGGCGGTGCTCTCGAACACGGTGGCGGCGAGCTGGAGCTTCTCCTGCATCTGCTGGCGTTCGGTGATGTCGCGGGCGATGGTCAGCATGCAGTCGTCGTTGCCGATGGTGATGCGGTGGGCGGACAACTCGCAGAGGCGCGGGCTTCCGTCGTGGGTGCGGATCTGCGCGGTGAAGTCCGGGGTGCTGGAGGTGCTATCGAGGATGCCAAGCAGTTTGCGGCGGTCTTCCGGGTCGGCCCACAGTTTCAGGTCGAGGGTGGAACGGTCGGCGGCTTCTTCGCGGCTGTAGCCGGTGATGCGGGTGAATCCGCGGTTCACTTCCACCAGCCGGCCGTCGCTGATGCGCGAGATGAGCATGCCGTCGGGGGATGCGTGGAAGGCCTTGGCGAATTTTTCTTCGGAGACGCGAAGCTGTTCCTGCGTCTCCTTGACCTGGGAGATGTTGCGCACCACCACGACCAGCGCTGGGGTGTCGTCGAGGACGATGTGCTGGGCCGAGAGCAGGGCGGTGAAGCGCGTGCCGTCGCGACGGTTGAGCGGGATCTCGACGTTGTTCAGCGGTTTGCCCTGCAGGCGCGCAAGCATCGCCGGGCCCATGCCCGGCTCGCCCCAGATACCCAGCTCGGTGGAGGTCTTGCCCAGGGCTTCGCTGGCAGGGATGCCGATCTGTTGTTCGAAGGTGCTGTTCACCGCCAGCAGTTGCCCGTCGACTCGGCGGGCGAGGACGATGATGTCCGGGCAGTGGTGGAACACCGAGGCGAACTTCTGTTCCGACAGGCGCAACGCTTGTTCGGTGTGCTTGGCCTCAGTGATGTCGATCATCAGGCCGCGCAGGATCAGGTCGTCGCCGTGCTGGATCAGCGTGACGATGTCGCGGATCCACACCACGCGGCCATCGGCCGCCAGCATGCGGTAGTCGAAGCTGTGATTGCGCCCGGCCTGGCTTTCGCTCACGCAGAAGTGAATGGCTTGCTCGGCGTCTTCCGGGTGCAGCGTGCGTTGCCAGAAGCCAGGTTCCAGCCAGTCCTTGATCGGGTAGCCGAGCAGCCGCTGGGCGTGGGGGGAAACATAGGTGAAGCGGTTTTCTGTCAGGCGCATTTCCCAGGCGATGGCGGTGAGGCTTTCCACCAGGCCGCGGTAGTGCTGTTCGCTGTCTCGCAGAGCCTGTTCGAGCTTCTCCCGGCGCTGCATCTCGCCGCGCAGGCGACGGTTCATGGTGAACAGTACCAGCAGGGTTATGGCGGTCAGCAGGGCGATGGGGACGGCAATTTCCAGGACTTCGCGCCACACCGAGCGGCGATCCAGCAGGCCGCCAACCCAGGGCGCCTGGAGGGTATCGATCTGCTCGACTGTCAGGTCGGCCAGGACTTTGTCGATGACGCCGGCAAATATCGCCTGGTCCTTCGGCACGGCCATTGCCAGTTGATAGCGGTAGGGCGTTTCGCCGCTGATCTGCAAGCCGTCGAGTTTGAGCTGGCGCAGATTCCAGACCGCAGAGGCAAGATCGCCGACGAACGCATCCACCTGCCCGGTGGCCAGGGCCTGCAGCCCCGCAGCGACGCTGGGCAAGGGTTGCAGATTCAGGTCGGGGTGCTTGGCGATCAACAGTTCGTGGGCCGCGTAATTGGCCACGACACCGACCTTGAGGCCGTAGAGCTCCTTGAGGCTGCCGGGAGCCGGGCCGTCCTTGCGGGCGAGGATGATAATCGGAAAGTCGAGGTAGGGGCGGGTGAAGGTCAGGTAGTCGAGACGCTTGGGCGTGGCCATGACGCCGGGCAGCAGGTCGATGCGGTTGTCGCGTGCCTGTTGCAGCACTTCGCTCCAGCTGGCCGGTTCGACCGGCTGCAACTGCACCTTGAGTTGCTGGCTGATGAGCTGCACGTAGCTGGCGGCGAGCCCCTGGTAGCGGCCGTCGGTATCGCGGAATTCAAAGGGTGGCCAGGAGGTGTCGATGCCCAGGCGCAGGCTGGGATGCTCCTGCAGCCATTGCTGCTCCTCGGGCGTGAGACTCAGGGCGCATGCCTGTCCTGCCCAGAATGCGAGGCACCACAGTAGAACTGCCAGCAGACGCGGCATGAGGGGCCTCATTCCAGGGGGGACTATGCCGAAGTGTAGACGTGGCACTTTGCCCGATGGAAGGCCCAAAGAAAAACCCCCGGTTTTTGGCCGGGGGTTCTTCGTCACTCGTCGAGGAAGGAGCGCAGGTGCTCGCTTCGCGACGGGTGGCGCAGCTTGCGCAGCGCCTTGGCTTCGATCTGGCGGATACGCTCACGGGTGACATCGAACTGCTTGCCGACTTCCTCGAGGGTGTGGTCGGTATTCATGTCGATGCCGAAGCGCATGCGCAGGACCTTGGCTTCGCGAGCGGTGAGGCCGGCGAGGACTTCGCGGGTGGCTTCCTTGAGGCTCTCGCTGGTCGCCACTTCGATCGGCGACTGCATGGTGGAGTCCTCGATGAAGTCGCCCAGGTGCGAGTCTTCGTCGTCACCGATCGGCGTTTCCATGGAGATCGGTTCCTTGGCGATCTTCAGGACCTTGCGGATCTTGTCTTCCGGCATGTCCATGCGTTCGCCCAGCTCTTCCGGGGTCGGTTCACGACCCATCTCCTGCAGCATCTGGCGGGAGATACGGTTGAGCTTGTTGATCGTCTCGATCATGTGCACCGGAATACGGATAGTGCGGGCCTGGTCGGCGATCGAACGGGTGATCGCCTGGCGAATCCACCAGGTGGCATAGGTCGAGAACTTGTAGCCGCGACGGTATTCGAACTTGTCCACCGCCTTCATCAGGCCGATGTTGCCTTCCTGGATCAGGTCGAGGAACTGCAGGCCGCGGTTGGTGTACTTCTTGGCGATGGAGATCACCAGACGCAGGTTCGCCTCCACCATCTCCTTCTTCGCACGACGGGCTTTCGCCTCGCCGATGGACATGGCGCGGTTGACGTCCTTGATCTCGGCAACGGTCAGCTGCGAGCTGGCTTCCAGGTCGACCAGCTTCTGCTGGTTGCGCAGGATGTCGTCACGCAGGCGCTCGATGGCCTCGGCGTACTTGGGCTTGCCCTTGAGTACGGCGTCGACCCAGGCGGTGTCGGTTTCGTGGCCGGGGAACTGGCGCAGGAAGTCGGCACGCGGCATGCGGGCATCCCGCACGCACAGTTGCATGATGGCGCGTTCCCCGCGGCGGACGCTGTCCAGCGAATCGCGGACCTTGGCGACCAGCACATCGAACTGCTTGGGCACCAGCTTGATCGGCATGAACAGTTCGGCCAGGGCAACCAGCTCCTCGGTCGCCTGCTTGCTGCCGCGACCGTGCTTCTTCAGAGCCTTCTTGGCTTTCTCGAGCTGCTCGGAAACGGCGCCGAAACGACGAGCGGCTTCTTCCGGATCCGGGCCGCCGTCGCCTTCTTCTTCCTCGCTATCGCCGTCGGACTCTTCGTCCTCTTCGTCCTTTTCCTTGTCCTTGGCTTCGGCGTCGTCTTTCAGACCGACCGGCTCGACTTCTTCGGCCGGCAGGCTGCCGTCATCGGGGTCGATGTAGCCGCTGAGGACATCCGACAGGCGGCCGCCTTCGGTGACGATGCGTTTGTATTCGTCGAGGATGCCGTCCACCGCGCCAGGGAACTGGGCGATGGCGCTCATGACTTCGCGGATGCCTTCCTCGATGCGTTTGGCGATTTCGATCTCGCCTTCGCGGGTCAGCAGTTCCACGGTACCCATTTCACGCATGTACATGCGCACCGGGTCGGTCGTACGGCCAACGTCGCTCTCTACCGCGGCAAGGGCGGCAGCGGCTTCTTCGGCGGCAGCTTCATCGGTATCGGTTTCCGCCAGCAACAGGGCATCCGCATCCGGGGCTGTCTCGAATACGTTGATCCCCATGTCGTTGATCATGCGGATGATGTCTTCTACCTGTTCCGGATCAGAGATATCCTCCGGCAGGTGGTCGTTGACCTCCGCGTAAGTCAGGTAACCCTGCTCACGACCACGGCTGATCAACTCTTTGAGACGAGATTGCTGTTGCGCTTTTCCGGACATAACACCCTATCCACTGAAGGTCTTGGCGGGCTGAAATAAGCCGAGGATTATACCAGATTCGAGGCTTCAGGCGCCAGTTCAGCTCTGGCTGCCTGTTGAAGAGGGGGTGCTGATGTGCTCCCGCAGTAACGCTTTCTCTTCGTCGGTCATTTCACTGGGACTCTTTTGCAGCACGCTACGCAGGCGGGCTTCACGGCTGCTGTGCAACTGGTTGTGTGCAAGTGTAGTAATGGTGTCGATGAACTGCTTTTCAAGATTGTCCGGCTCGATCAGCCATTCTTTCCCCGCCAGCACCTGCAATAGGCGCCCTTGAGGGGTTCCGTGCCAGCGCGCGATGAGGTGCATCGAGCTCTGTTTCGGATTTTTCTGCAACGCTTCGACCAGTGCGGCGAGCAGTTGCGAATAGGTCTGTCCTTCGTTGGCGAAATGGCTCGCATCCTCGACGCTCTGCGCCAGTCGAGGATGGTGCAGCAGGGTGCGCAGGGCGGTCAGGGTCGGTGATTCAACCTTGATTTCGGTACGCGGCTGACGCGGAACGAAATCACCTTTCTTGCCTTTTCCGTCCCATTTGCGATCGCCCTTCCAGGACTTCTTGCCCTGCTTGCCGCCACCGTTGCCGGCGGAAAAGTCCTTCGGCGCCTCGAAGTAGTTCGAAGCATCCTGGTAATGGCTGTCGCCCTGATCGGCGAACTGGCCCATGTCGTAATCGGCGTACTCATGCGCGTGGTCCGCGCTTTGCGCCTGCGCAGGGCTGGGTGTGTGGCTGGGCTGCCCGTGGCCGGTGAGGCCGGCGCGCGGTGCGCTGATCTGGCTGAGCGCATCGGCGGACAGGCCGGTGATCTCGCCCAGGCGCTGGCGCATCAGCAGGCGCAGGGTGTTGCCGGGAATCTTCTCCAGCAGCGGGCCGGCCAGGGTCGCCAGGTGCGCCTTGCCTTCCAGCGTACTGGGGTCGGCCTCCTCGGTCAGTTGCTGGAAGAAGTAGTCCGCCAGCGGCTGGGCCTGGTGGGCGAGACGGGCGCGGAACGCGTCCGGGCCTTCGGCGCGTACCAGGCTGTCCGGGTCTTCACCTTCGGGCAGGAACAGGAAGCGCACCTTGCGCCCGTCCTGCAGGTTGCTCAGTGCCGACTCCAGCGCGCGCCAGGCGGCGTTGCGGCCGGCCTGGTCGCCGTCGAAGCAGAAGAGGATGTTCGGCACGATGCGAAACAGCCGCTTGATGTGTTCTTCGCTGGTGGCCGTGCCCAGGGTGGCGACCGCATTGCGGATGCCCTGTTGCGCCAGTGCGATGACGTCCATGTAGCCTTCGACCACCATGATCTCGTCGAGATTCCGGTTGTTCTTCCGTGCTTCGTACAGGCCGTAGAGCTCCTGTCCTTTATGGAAGACCGGGGTTTCCGGCGAGTTCAGGTACTTCGGCTTGTCGTCCCCCAGCACCCGGCCGCCAAAGGCGATGACCCGGCCGCGGCTGTCGTGGATGGGGAATATCACCCGGTCGCGGAAGCGGTCGTAGCGCTTGCCGCTGTCGGGGTTTTCCACCAGCAGGCCGGCGTCGAGCATGGCCTTGAGCTGCAGGTTGTCGCCGCCCAGGTTCTTCAGCAGGTTGTCCCAGCCCGGCGGGGCGAAGCCCAGGCCGAAGTCGCGGGCGATTTCGCCGGTCAGGCCGCGGCCCTTGAGGTATTCCACGGCGGCCTTGCGTGCCGGGTGGCTCTTGAGCGACTGGCGGTAGAAATCGGCGGCAGCGGTGAGCAGCGGGTAAAGCGGCGAGTCGACCGGTTGGCGGGGCTTGGCGCCGCGCCGGCCCTCCTCGCGGGGCACGTCCATGCCGGCGCGCTTGGCCAGGTCCTCGACCGCCTGGACGAAGTCCAGCTGGTCGTGGTCCATGATGAAGCCGAGTGCGTTGCCGCCGGCGCCGCAGCCGAAGCAGTAATAGAACTGCTTGTCCGGACTGACGGTGAAGGAGGGGCTCTTCTCC
The DNA here is from genome assembly GCF_002796985.1 of Pseudomonas sp. Taxonomy (GTDB): domain Bacteria; phylum Pseudomonadota; class Gammaproteobacteria; order Pseudomonadales; family Pseudomonadaceae; genus Pseudomonas. The sequence goes on from NZ_PEKX01000009.1 coordinate 520,632, forward strand.
TTGTGGAACGGGCAGCAGGCGCTGTAGTTCTTGCCGGTCTTCTTCAGCTGGATGCGCGAGCTCACCACATCGAGAATGTCGGTGCGGTTGAGCAGGTCATCGATGAAGGATTGTGGAATCAGGCCGGCCATAGACTCATCGGGACGCAGGGTGGACCCAAGCATAACGCCCGGCGGTAAAGTCGCGAGCGGAGCTTGAATCTAAGCATGGGGCTGGAAAAGCAAAAAACTCCGAAGTCCGCGAATGCGAATCGGAGTGATTGTGCCTTGATTCAGGCACTCGCCCGGCGACTGGGCCGGGCGATGCAGAAAGCGTGCGACGAAGCGCTGTAACTCAGTACAGGCGCTCGCGGCGGCGCTGTTCGCGCTGCACTTTCTTGGCGTGACGCTTAACAGCGGCAGCGGCCTTGCGCTTACGCTCGGCGGTCGGCTTTTCGTAGAATTCGCGGCTACGGACTTCGGCCAGTACGCCTGCTTTTTCGCAGGAGCGCTTGAAACGACGCAGAGCTACGTCGAAGGGTTCGTTCTCTTTAACTTTGACGGCGGGCATCCAGGTCGTACCTTCAATGATTACCGGAGGATTTATCGCGCTCCTGACGGTTGTTCGGAGTCGGCGGTTTTCAAGGGTTGCGGATATTAAACGTTCGGAAGGAGGAATGCAAAGCCTCCGATCGAAAAGCACTGGTCCGAAGCCCAGCCGGCGATTATGATGCGCGGCTTCAATTTTGCCCAGAGAAAAGGCTCAAACCCATGCTAGTGCTGGGGTTGGAAACCTCCTGCGACGAGACCGGCGTCGCCCTGTACGACAGTGAAAAGGGCCTGCTGGCCGACGCGCTGTTCAGTCAGATCGACCTGCACCGCGTATACGGCGGCGTGGTTCCCGAGCTGGCCTCCCGTGATCACGTCAAGCGCATGCTGCCGCTGATTCGCCAGGTGCTGGACGAGTCCGGCTGCACGGCCGAGGACATCGACGCCATCGCTTACACCGCCGGCCCAGGCCTGGTGGGCGCGCTGCTGGTGGGCGCGTCCTGCGCCCAAGCGATGGCGTTCGCCTGGGGCATACCGGCTGTCGGCGTGCACCATATGGAAGGCCACCTGCTGGCGCCGATGCTGGAAGAGCAGCCGCCGCAGTTTCCGTTCGTCGCCTTGTTGGTCTCCGGTGGCCACACTCAGCTGGTTCGAGTGGACGGCATCGGCCGTTACCAGGTGCTCGGTGAGTCGCTGGACGACGCTGCCGGAGAAGCCTTCGACAAGACCGCCAAGCTGCTCGGCCTGGCCTACCCTGGTGGTCCGGAGATCGCTCGCCTGGCCGAGCGCGGTAGCGTTGGTCGCTTCGTCTTCCCTCGCCCGATGACTGACCGTCCCGGCCTGGATTTCAGCTTCAGCGGTCTCAAGACCTTTGCCCTGAATACGTGGCAGCGCTGCGTCGCTGAAGGTGACGACAGCGAGCAGACCCGCTGCGACATCGCCCTGGCGTTCCAGACCGCGGTGGTCGAGACCCTGACCATCAAGTGCAAGCGCGCACTCAAGCAGACTCACCTGAAGAGCCTGGTGATCGCCGGTGGCGTCAGTGCCAACCAGGCATTGCGGCAGCATCTGGAAAAGATGCTGGGGGAAATGAAGGGCCAGGTGTTCTACGCCCGCCCGCGCTTCTGCACGGATAACGGCGCGATGATCGCCTATGCAGGCTGCCAACGATTGGTGGCCGGGCAGCAGGACGGCCCGTCGATCGGCGTGCAGGCGCGTTGGCCAATGGAGTCGCTGCCGGCGATCTGAATAATGAAGCTGCAAACGACGCGGCACATGCTCTGAGCGGCATGGGCCGTTTTTTCGCTTGCAGCGCGGTGCAGGGGCCGGGAAGCTCGTGGCTCTAGAAGTGACGCTCGCGTCCGGCGATCAGGTCGCGCAGGTTGTTGCGGTGGCGCCAGACGATCAGGCCGGTAAGCACGGTCATCGGCAGCAGCGCCGAAGGTTCCTGCCAGGCCAGCAGCGGCAGGGTCAGAGGTGTGGCCACCAGGGAGGCGAGCGAGCTGGTACGCGACAGCTTGAAGGTCACCAGCCAGGCAATGGCCGCGAGCAGTGCGGCCGGCGGGTACAGTGCCAGCAACATGCCGGCGGCGGTGGCGACGCCCTTGCCGCCGCGGAAGTTGAAGTACAGCGGGTAGAGGTGACCGATCACCGCTGCCAGCCCGACCCAGGCCTGCTCCACGTCGGAAAGGCCGATCATTCGGGCGACAAGAACCGGCAGCAGCCCCTTGGCGAGATCGCCGAGCAGGGTGAGGATGGCGATCTTCTTGCCGGCCAGGCGCAGCATGTTGGTCGCGCCGGGATTGCCCGAGCCGCTGGCGCGCGGGTCGGCGGTGCCGAACAGGCGACTGAGAAGTACCGCGAAGGACAGTGATCCGAGCAGGTAGGCGAGGATCGCCAAGAACCAGAACATGGTTTCCACCGGAGACGAGGTCGTTTCCGATTCTAACGGGGTGCCGGCCGCTTGTCGTGTCGCCTTGGAGCATGCAGTCAGTGGACAGAGTTTTCATCGAAGGGCTGGAAGTGGACACCGTGATCGGCGTCTATGACTGGGAACGGGGTATCCGGCAGTGCCTGCGCCTGGACCTGACGCTGGGCTGGGACAACCGCCCGGCGGCGGCCGACGACGATATCGCCAAGGCGCTGGACTACGCCGTGCTCTCCGAGCGCGTCATGGCGTTTGCCCGTGACGCGCACTTCCAGCTGGTGGAAACCTTCGCCGAACGCCTGGCCGAGCTGCTGATGGCGGAGTTCGGCATCCAGTGGCTGCGCCTGAAAGTCACCAAGCCCGGCGCCGTAGCGGCCGCCATCGGCGTGGGTGTGGAGATCGAACGCGGATGCCGCTGACCACGGTCTACCTCGGCTTGGGTAGCAACTTCGAGCGCGAGCGCCATTTGCTCGCCGGCCTCGAAGCGCTGGACGGTTTCCTCGAGGACATCCACTGCTCGCCGGTCTTCGAGAGCGAGCCGGTGGGCATTCGCAGTGGCCCCTTCTATAACTTCGTGATCGTCGCGCGCACCGACCTGCCGCTGGCGGATCTGAGCCTGCGGCTCAAGCACATCGAGGCGGACAACGGCCGTTATGCACCGGAGCGCAAGGGTCTGCCGCTGGATATCGATGTGTTGCTGTATGGCGATCTGCACGGCGAGTTCGACGGCTTGACGTTGCCGCGCGCCGAGGTGTTGAAGAACGCCTTCGTGCTGTGGCCGCTTTCACTGCTGGCGCCCGAGGTACAGCACCCAGGCGTGCAACGCACTTTCGCGGAGCTGTGGGCGGACGCGCGGATCGGGCAGAAGCTCTGGCCGGTGCCTTTCCAGTGGCGCGGCGTGGAGCTGACGCCGGCTGCCTTGATCGAGGCGCATCCGGCGGCCTTGTAGGACTACCCCTGCGCCGGTCTTGCCGACGGGCCACCAACGTAGGATGGCGTGTTTCTCCTGACGCTTGCGTGAAAGGCGACACCCTTCAATCAAACGCCGGAATCGCCTCCAGCTCGTGTAGTGCGCCGACTCCACGGCGGCGGATAACGCTGGTGCGTTATGCGCCCTACGGTCTACAGGCCTACCCCGCGGCGTGGCTTTCCTTGTAGGCCTTCAGGGTCGTCAGGCGCTCGCGCTTGAGCGCTTCGCCCAGTTCGGCGCCCTTGTACCCCCTCTCCAGCAGTGGCTGCACCGCAACCGCACGGGCGGCCTGCGCCGCGCCGCGCAGGTATGCCGCCTGCGGGTATTCGCGATCCTCCAGCCCATGACGGCCACGGGCGTCCATTTCGCTGGCAGCGAGGAACTCCTCGAAACGCTGCGGCCGGCGATAGACGTCGAAGGATTGCAGCAGCTCAAGAATGGTGTTCGGCCGCAGCTCCAGCGCGCGGTGGCAGTGGGTGTGGTACTCGCCGACCAGTCGCGCCAGCTCCTGGCAGTCCCGCGGGACTTTGAAGCGCGTGTTGATCGCGTCGATCAGTGGCAAGCCCAGGTGTTCGTGGGCGTGGTGTTTGGGCCACTCTTTTTCGCGGGTCTTGCCCTTGCCCACGTCATGCACCAGGCAGGCCCAGCGCACGCTGAGCGGCTGATCGTGCCTGGCGCATTCGCGCAGGACTGCCAGCACGTGCTCACCGGTATCCACCTCTGGGTGATGCTGCGGCGGCTGTGGCACGCCGAACAGCGCGTCGACTTCCGGCATCAGCACGGCCAGGGCGCCACAGTCGCGCAGGACCTGGATGAACACGTCCGGGTGCGTTTCCATCAGGGCGCGGGAGATTTCCTTCCAGCTGCGTTCAGCGGTCAGCGCTTCCAGCTCGCCGGATTCGGACAGTTCGCGCATCAGCGCCAGGGTTTCCGGCGCTACGGTGAAGCCCATCGGGGCATAGCGCGCGGCAAAGCGGGCGACGCGTAGTACGCGCAGCGGGTCTTCGGCGAAGGCCGGGGAGACGTGGCGCAGCAGGCGGGCTTCGAGGTCTTTCCGGCCGTGGTAGGGGTCGACGACCTGGCCGTCATCGTCCTCGGCCATGGCGTTAATGGTCAGGTCGCGGCGGATCAGGTCTTCTTCCAGGGTGACGTCGGGGCTGGCGTAGAAGGTGAACCCGCCATAGCCACGCCCGCTTTTGCGCTCGGTACGGGCGAGGGCGTATTCCTCGCCGGTTTTCGGGTGGAGGAATACCGGGAAGTCGGCGCCCACCGGGCGGTAGCCCCGGGCGAGCATCTCGTCGGCGCTGGCGCCGACGACCACCCAGTCGGTGTCGCTGAAGGGAATGCCGAGCAGGCGGTCGCGCACGGCGCCGCCCACCTTGTAGATCTGCATGAAGCTGTCTCCTGTTCTGGGGGATAGCTTCGGGGTTCTGTGCGCTCGCTTCAAGCTGAGGGTGCTTGGGGCGGTTCGCGAGCAAGCTCGCTCCTACAGATGTGGTCTGGATTTGCGTAGGAGCGGACTTCGCCCGCGATAGGTCCGCCTCGCGCCGGATGCCATCGCGGACAGAGTCCGCTCCTACGGGTTGCGAGGCTACGGCGCTGCGCTGGGGATTTGCTGGATGAGGGCGGCAATGGCGTCCTGCAGTAGAGCAGCGCTGGCGTGCGCCGGGCTCAGGCCGGTGCTGACGGTGCCTTCCCAGAGCGTCTGCTCCTGCGCATCGGTCAGGCGCAGGCGCAGGGTGCCGGTTTCATCGCGCAGGCGGTGGATCGCGAGATAGGGCCCGAGCGGCTGGGGTGGCGGGACGTCGACCTTGAATTCCAGTGGCGCATCCTGCACCGCCAGCCAGTAATAGACACGGATCTGCGGCGCGGCGCTTTCGCGGTAGCCGCGCTCGATCAGGCCCTGGCGCACCTGGGCGTTGATCAGCGGGTAGCGGCTGCGGTAGGGCAGGGTGTCCACGGCGTTTTCCGGCGGCATCAGCTGGAAGTCGTGTAGCCCATCCAGGCGCGCTTCGGCGGGATGCGCGATCTGGGCATGGGGCACGGGGTTGCTGCAGGTCGCGACAGCAAGGCAGAGCAGGAGAATGGCGAACAGACGCATGGCGGTCTCCAGCGGGGATGCCGCCATGCTTGTCACGCCTGCTGCTCCGGTCAACCGATCAAATGGGTGGGATGATCAGGTCGAGACGCGGGTAGCCCTCCTCGCTGTCGCGCTCACCCTTTGGGGGCATGTGGAAGGTGTTGACGATGTTTTCGCCCTGCAGGGTTTCCAGGTGGATATCGAAGCCCCACAGGCGGTGCAGGTGCTTGAGCACGTCGTCGGTGGATTCGCCCAGGGGTTTGCGGTCGTGCTGCTGATGGCGCAGGGTCAGCGAGCGGTCGCCACGGCGGTCGACGTCCCAGATCTGGATGTTCGGCTCGCGGTTGCCGAGGTTGTACTGCGCCGCCAGGGTTTCGCGGATCTTGCGGTAGCCGTCATCGTCGTGGATCGCGTCGACCAGCATGTCGTCCTTCTGGTCGTCGTCGAGGATGCTGAACAGCTTGAATTCGCGGATCACCTTGGGCGAGAGGAATTGCAGGACGAAGCTCTCGTCCTTGAAGCTCTTCATGGCGAATTTCATCGTCGCCAACCAGTCGCTGCCGGCGATATCGGGGAACCAGCGCTTGTCTTCCTCGGTGGGGTTCTCGCAGATGCGGCGGATGTCGCGGTACATGGCGAAGCCCAGCGCATAGGGGTTGATGCCGCTGTAGTAGGGGCTGTCGAAGCCGGGTTGGTAGACCACGCTGGTGTGGTACTGGAGGAACTCCATCATGAAGCCGTCGCTGACCAGGCCCTCGTCGTAGAGGTCGTTGATCAGGGTGTAGTGCCAGAAGGTCGCCCAGCCCTCGTTCATGACCTGGGTCTGGCGCTGTGGATAGAAGTACTGCGCCACCTTGCGCACGATGCGCACCACTTCGCGCTGCCAGGGTTCCAGCAGCGGGGCGTTCTTCTCGATGAAGTAGAGGATGTTTTCCTGCGGCTCGCTGGGGTAGCGGGCCAGGCCCTGTTCCTTGTCCTTGCCGGTGGCCTTGGGAATGGTCCGCCAGAGGTCGTTGACCTGGCGCTGGATCTGCTCTTCGCGCTCCTTCTGGCGTTGCTTCTCTTCCTCGGCGGAAATCGGGTAGGGCCGCTTGTAGCGGTCCACGCCGTAGTTCATCAGGGCGTGGCAGGAGTCCAGCAGGTCCTCTACGGCGTCGATGCCGTAGCGCTCCTCGCACTTGCTGATGTAGGACTTGGCGAACACCAGGTAGTCGATGATCGAGGTGGCGTCGGTCCAGGTGCGGAACAGGTAATTGCCCTTGAAGAAGCTGTTGTGCCCATAGCAGGCGTGGGCGATCACCAGGGCCTGCATGCACTGGGTGTTTTCTTCCATCAGGTAGGCGATGCACGGATCGGAGTTGATCACGATCTCGTAGGCCAGGCCCATCTGGCCGCGCTTGTAGTTCTTTTCCGTGCTGAGGAAGTGCTTGCCATAGGACCAGTGGCTGTAACCGATGGGCATCCCGACGGAGGCGTAGGCATCCATCATCTGCTCGGCGGTGATCACCTCGATCTGGTTCGGGTAGGTGTCCAGCGCGTAGCGTTCCGCAAGCCGGCTGATCTCGCGGTCGTACTGCTGGATCAGCTCGAAGGTCCACTCCGAGCCGGTGGCGATCGGCTGGCGCTTGCTCATGCGACGAGCCTCCTCTGGAACAGCTCGCGGAACACCGGGTAGATGTCCGAGGCGGAGACGATCTGCTGCTGGGAAAAGCTGTCCTCGAAGGTTTCGCGGATCTTGTCGTACTCGAACCACAGCGCCTGGTGCTCGCGCGGGGTGATCTCGACGTAGGTGTAGTACTGGACGAACGGCATGATCTGCTTCATCAGGATGTCGCGGCAGACCGGCGAGTCGTCGTTCCAGTTGTCGCCGTCCGAGGCTTGCGCTGCGTAGATGTTCCATTCGTTGGTGGGATAGCGCTCGGACATCACTTCCTGCATCAGCTTCAGGGCGCTGGAGACGATGGTCCCGCCGGTCTCGCGGGAATAGAAGAACTCTTCCTCGTCGACCTCGCGGGCGCTGGTGTGGTGGCGGATGAACACGACTTCGATCTTCTCGTAGTTCCGCTTGAGGAACAGGTAGAGCAGGATGAAGAAGCGCTTGGCGATGTCCTTGGTGGCCTGGGTCATCGATCCGGAGACGTCCATCAGGCAGAACATCACGGCCTTGGAGGTCGGGTTGGGTTGCTTGACCAGCAGGTTGTACTTGAGGTCGAAGGTGTCGAGGAACGGCACCCTGTCGATGCGCGCGCGCATGCCGGCGATCTTCTGTTCCAGTGCCTGGATGTCGCCGAGGTTGTCCGGTTCCTCGCGCTTGAGCCGATCCAGTTCGGCGAGCGCCGCGCGCAGCTTGCCGCGGGTCGAACCGGACAGGGCAATGCGCCGTGCGTGGGCCGAGCGCAGGGTACGGACGATATTGATGCGCGAGGGGTTGCCCTCGTTGCTGATGCCGGCGCGCACGGTCTTGAAGGTGTCGCTGCCGGTGAGGTGACGCTTGACCAGGTTGGGCAGCTCCAGGTCCTCGAACATGAAGTCGAGGAATTCCTCCTGGGTGATCTGGAAGACGAAGTCGTCCATCCCGTCGCCCTGGTTGCTCGCCTTGCCGGCGCCACGGCCACCGCCGCCGCCCTGCGGGCGCGGAATGTGTTCGCCGGTGGTGAATTCCTTGTTGCCGGGGTGGACCACGGTCTGCTTGCCGCCACGGCCATGGTGCAGGACCGGCTCGTCGATATCGCGGCCAGGAATACTGATCTGCTCGCCATGCTCCATGTCGGTGATGGAACGGCGGCTGACGGCCTCTTCCACGGCCTTCTTGATGTGCTCACGGTAGCGCCGCAAGAAGCGCTGGCGGTTCACCGTGCTCTTGTTCTTGCCGTTCAGACGCCGGTCGATGACGTAGCTCATGAATGCTCCTCAGGGCCTGCTGCGCAGCGGCGTGGAGCCGCCACGGACAGGTCCGAATGCGACGGCGACCGGCGCGGCGGGGAATGCCGCCGCGCCGATGGCAGACTACTGCGACTTGCGAACCCGCAGATACCATTCCGACAGCAGGCGTACCTGCTTCTCGGTGTAGCCGCGCTCGACCATGCGTTTGACGAAGTCGTTGTGCTTCTGCTGATCCTCCTTGCTCGCCTTGGCGTTGAAACTGATGACCGGCAGCAGGTCCTCGGTGTTGGAGAACATCTTTTTCTCGATCACCACACGCAGCTTCTCGTACGACAGCCAGCTGGGGTTCTTGCCGTTGTTGCCGGCACGGGCGCGCAGTACGAAGTTGACGATCTCGTTGCGGAAGTCCTTCGGGTTGCTGATGCCGGCGGGTTTCTCGATCTTCTCCAGTTCCTCGTTGAGGGCGCCGCGGTTGAGGATTTCGCCGGTTTCCGGGTCGCGGTACTCCTGGTCCTGGATCCAGAAGTCGGCGTACAGCACATAGCGGTCGAAGATGTTCTGGCCGTATTCGCTGTAGGACTCCAGGTAGGCGGTCTGGATTTCCTTGCCGATGAACTCGACGTAGCGCGGCGCCAGGTATTCCTTCAGGAAGCGCAGGTAGCGCTCGCGGGTTTCCGGCGGGAACTGTTCCTGTTCGATCTGCTGTTCCAGCACGTAGAGCAGGTGTACCGGGTTGGCCGCGATTTCATGCGGGTCGAAGTTGAATACCTTGGAGAGGATCTTGAAGGCAAAGCGGGTGGAAAGCCCGGACATGCCTTCATCCACGCCGGCGGTATCGCGGTATTCCTGGATGGACTTGGCCTTGGGGTCGGTGTCCTTGAGGTTCTCGCCGTCGTAGACGCGCATCTTCGAGTAGATGTTGGAGTTTTCCGGCTCTTTCAGGCGCGACAGCACGGAGAACTGCGAGAGCATCTTCAGGGTGTCCGGCGCGCAGTGGGCGTGCGCCAGGGAGCTGTTGATCAGCAGCTTGTCGTAAATCTTGATCTCGTCGGAGACGCGCAGGCAGTACGGCACCTTGACGATGTAGATCCGGTCGATGAACGCCTCGTTGTTCTTGTTGTTGCGGAAGCTGTGCCACTCCGATTCGTTGGAGTGGGCGAGGATGATGCCGCTATAAGGCAGCGATCCGAGGCCTTCGGTGCTGTTGTAGTTGCCTTCCTGGGTCGCGGTGAGCAAGGGGTGCAGGACCTTGATCGGCGCCTTGAACATCTCGACGAATTCCATCAGGCCCTGGTTGGCCCGGCACAGCGCGCCCGAGTAACTGTAGGCGTCGGCGTCGTTCTGCGGGAATTCTTCCAGCTTGCGGATATCCACCTTGCCGACCAGCGCGGAGATGTCCTGGTTGTTCTCATCGCCTGGTTCGGTCTTGGCGATGGCTATCTGGTTGAGGATCGAGGGGTACAGCTTGACCACGCGGAACTGGCTGATATCGCCGCCGAACTCGTTGAGGCGCTTGGTTGCCCAGGGCGACATCACCGAGCGCAGGTAGCGGCGCGGGATGCCGTAGTCTTCCTCGAGGATGGCGCCGTCTTCGTCCGGGTTGAACAGCCCCAGGGGCGACTCGAACACCGGCGAGCCCTTGATGGCGTAGAAGGGCACGTGTTCCATGAGTTGCTTGAGTTTTTCGGCGAGGGAGGATTTGCCACCGCCGACTGGGCCCAGCAGGTAAAGGATCTGTTTCTTCTCTTCCAGGCCTTGGGCGGCGTGGCGGAAGAACGAGACGATCTGGTCGATGCACTCTTCCATGCCATGGAAGTCGGCAAAGGCCGGATAGCGGCGGATCACCTTGTTGGAGAAGATTCGCGACAGGCGGGAATCGACGGACGTGTCCGCCAGTTCCGGTTCACCGATGGCCATCAGTATTCGTTCGGCGGCGGTGGCGTAGGCGATCTTGTCCTGCTTGCAGAGATCCAGGTACTCCTGCAGGGAGTATTCCTCTTGACGGGTCGCTTCGAAGCGTTCCTGGAAGTGACTGAAAATGCTCATGACGTCTCCTCGCTCGATGCATGGAGCCGGCGCCGGATCGGTCTAGTGCGGGTGCGGTCGGGCTGCCAGCGCTGCCGGCGAGAATCCCCCAGAACTCCAACGGAACCTGGCCACTGCCCTGAACCGCCCCAATGGTCACTGCCGATTAACCGGAAGCCGGTGTGCCGGCTCTCCCTTTTTTGGATGGCCTGAGGGAAAGGATAGTTCGTTCTTTGATGTGTAAAGGACGAAAGCGCGAGAAGTTACAGATTTTTTAAGTGGTGATTCCGCCCCTTTTGTAAGGGCTTTCAGTCAGCCTCGCCTGCGCTGGTTTCCGCGGGGTAGACGCTGCGCCACAGTTCGAAGCCACCGTCGAGGCTGTAGACCTCGGAGAAGCCTTGCTGGACGAAGTAGGCGGCGGCGCTCTGGCTGGAGTTGCCGTGGTAGCAGACGACGACCAGCGGGGCGTCCATGTCTGCGCCGCGGATGAAATCTGCGACCGAGTGGTTGTCGATGTGCTGGGAGCCGCTGATGTGGCCCATCGCGTAGCTCTGCGGATCACGGATGTCGACGACTCGGGCGCCGCTATCGCGAAGTTGCTGGGCCTGATCGGGGGCGATGCGCTTGAAGTCGCTCATGGGGGTTACCTCGCAAGGCGCGGGGCCTGCGGCCCCGCGATAATCATTCTGGTTTATTGGCGCAGCTGCAGTGGATGCGCTCGAGGGTGTCGACGTTCATCAGCGTCATGCTGCCGCCCCACACACAGCCGGTGTCGAGGGCGAAAAGGCCGGGGACCTCGCACTGGCCTTCCAGTGCAGCCCAGTGGCCAAAGATGATCTTGCGCCCGGCGGCTTTGCGTTCGGCATAGCTGAACCAGGGGGCGTAGCCGGGCGGCGCGGTGTCCACGCCTTCCTTGGACTTCAGGTCGAGCTTGCCGTCGGGGGTGCAGAAACGCATGCGCGTGAAGTAGTTGGTGATCACCCGCAGGCGTTCGATGCCATGCAGCTTCTTGTCCCACTTGGCCGGCTCGTTGCCGTACATGCCGTCGAGGAACATCGGCAGCTGGGTGTCGTCGCGCAGGGCCTTCTCGACCTCGGCGGCGCGCAGCAGGGCTTTGTCGATGGACCATTGTGGCGGGATGCCGGCGTGCACCAGGGTGATGTCGCGCTGCGCATCGTGATGGATCAGCGGCATCTGCCGCAGCCATTCGATCAGCTGTGGGCAATCCGGCGCCTCGACGATTTCGCGCAGGGTGTCGTGCTTCTTCAGGCGCTCGGCGTTATAGGCCACGGCGATCAGGTGCAGGTCGTGGTTGCCCAGCACGCAGATCACGGCGTCGCGCATCTGGTAGAGATAACGCAGGGTTTCCAGCGACGCCGGACCGCGGTTGACCAGGTCGCCCACCAGCCAGAGCTTGTCCTGGGCCGGGTCGAACTTCACCTGCTCGAGCAGGCACTTGAGCGGCTCCAGGCAGCCTTGCAGGTCGCCGACGGCGTACGTCGCCATCAGTGCAGCGCCCCCGGTACCGCGAGGCGGAAGGCCGGGATTTCGGCTTCGAAGTGATGGCCGTCGGTGGCAACCATCTGGTAGCTGCCATGCATGCTGCCGACCTTGGTAGCCATCACGGTGCCGCTGGTGTAGGTGTGGCTGGCGCCCGGTTCGATCAGCGGCTTCTCGCCGACCACGCCGGCGCCGCGCACTTCCTGCACGTGGCCGTCACCATCGGTGATGATCCAATGGCGGGTCAGCAGCTTGGCGGCCAGTTCGCCGTGGTTGTGAAGGGTCACGGTGTAGGCGAACACATAGCGCTGCTGCTCGGGTTGGGATTGCTCGGGCAGGTGGCGCGTGGTGACGCTGACGCTGACCTGGTAGCGCGGATCGCTCATGCGGACGGTCCTTGCTCGGCTTCCGGGCGGGTATCGCTGTAGCGGTTGGCCAGACTGACGAAGTCGGCGACGCTGAGCTGTTCGGGGCGCAAGGTCGGATCAACGCCTGCGGCCTCGATGTCCTCGACGCTCATCAGCGTACGCAGGGTGTTGCGCAGGGTCTTGCGGCGCTGGTTGAAGGCTTCGCGGACGATCTGTTCGAGCACGCGGTGGTCCTTGGCCGGGTGGGGCGGTTCAGCGTAGGGCACCAGGCGCACGATGGCCGACTCGACCTTCGGCGGCGGGTTGAACGCGCCGGGGCCAACGGTGAACAGGTAATCCACGCGGCAGAAGTACTGCACCATGATCGACAGGCGGCCCCAGTCACCATTGCCTGGCTCGGCGGCTAGGCGCTCGACGACTTCCTTCTGCAGCATGAAGTGCATGTCCTGGATGAGCGAGGCGTGCTCCAGGAGGTGGAAAATCAGTGGGGTGGAGATGTTGTAGGGCAGGTTGCCGACCACGCGCAGCTTGTCTTCGGGGGACTGGACCAGGCTGGAGAAGTCGAACTTCATCGCGTCGCCCTGGTGCAGGCTGAAGTTGGGCTTCGAGCCGAAGCGATACTTCAGTTGCGGGATCAGGTCCAGGTCGAGCTCGATCACGTCGAGCTTCGCGTTGCTGTCCACCAGGCCTTCGGTAAGGGCACCCTGGCCGGGGCCGATTTCCAGCAGGTGCTGGCCTTCCTTGGCGGCAATGGCGCGCAGGATCTTGTGGATCACCCCGGCGTCGTGCAGGAAGTTCTGCCCGAAGCGTTTACGGGCGCGGTGCTGGAAGAGTTCGGACATCGAAGGCTCCGGAGAGCAGCCGGGCGCTTGCGGCGGCCGGCTGGAGGCGGAAAAACCATCAGTTTACCAGCCCGGCGCGGCCAGCACGAAACGCTGGCCGAACGGAATGCCGGGGATCAGCGCGCGCCGGCGCCGGCTTCGGCCATCTGGTAGGCGGTTTCCAGGGCTACCTGCAGGCTGCCGCTGTCGATCTGACCGGTGCCGGCGAGGTCCAGCGCGGTGCCGTGGTCCACTGAGGTGCGGATGATCGGCAAGCCCAGCGTCACGTTCACCGCCGCGCCGAAACCCTTGTACTTGAGCACCGGCAGGCCCTGGTCGTGGTACATGGCCAGCACGGCGTCGCAATGCTCCAGGTGCTTGGGGGTGAACAGGGTGTCGGCCGGTAGGGGGCCGATCAGTTGCATGCCCTCGGTACGCAGGCGCTCCAGGGTCGGTTCGATCACGTCGATCTCTTCGTGGCCGAGGTGGCCACCTTCGCCGGCGTGGGGGTTCAGCCCGCAGACCAGGATGCGTGGGTTGGCAATGCCGAATTTGTTGCGCAGGTCGGCATGCAGGATGCGGGTGACGCGCTCAAGGCGATCGGGGGTGATGGCGTCGGCGATCTGCCGTAGCGGCAGGTGGGTGGTCACCAGTGCAACGCGAAGGCCGCGGGTGGCGAGCATCATCACCACCTGGGCGGTGCGGGTGAGGTCGGCGAGGAATTCGGTATGGCCGGAGAAGGCGATGCCCGCCTCGTTGATCACGGCCTTGTGCACCGGCGCGGTGATCATCCCGGCGAAATGCCCGTCCAGGCAGCCTTTGCCTGCGCGGGTCAGCGTCTCCAGTACATAGGCGGCGTTGGCGGGGTTCAACTTGCCCGGCTCGACCGGAGCGGCTAGCGGCGTATCCCAGACATACAGGGTGCCTGCCGGGGCGGCAGCGGTGGGCCAGCAGCCGGGGCCGACTTCCTGCAGGTCGATGTTCAGCCCCAGCAGCGCGGCGCGTTCGGCTAGTAACTCGCGGCTGGCGACGGCGACCAACGGGTGCGGCTGCGCTTCGCGGGCGAGCAGCAGGCAGAGATCGGGGCCGATGCCAGCGGGCTCGCCGGGAGTGAGGGCAAAAAGGTGGGGGGTGCTCATCAGGAGTTCTCGAATCAGGCTGTGCAGCGGATGCTTCTACTCTACGACGAAGCTACTGCATGACGAAGCTTCCGGCAGGCAAAAAGAAACCCGGCCTTGGCCGGGTTTCTTAGTGAGCGACTCGCGCTGCTTACTGCTTGATCTCGACGTAGGCTTCGTCGCGGATCTGGCGCAGCCAGGCCTGCAGTTCCTCGTCGTACTTGCGTGCGCGGAGGGTCTGGGCGGCTTGTTGCTCGCGGAACTTGTCGCTGCTGTCGGTGGCTCGACGGCCGAGAACTTCCAGCACGTGCCAGCCGAATGGCGAGCGGAACGGCTTGGTGACCTGGCCTTGCGGCGCGTTGTTCATCACCTCGCGGAATTCCGGTACCAGGGATTCCGGGTCGACCCAGTTGAGGTCGCCACCGTTGAGCTTGGAGCCCGGATCTTCGGAGAACTTCTTCGCCAGCTCGCTGAAGCTTTCACCGGCCTGGATGCGCTCGTAGAGCTTCTCGGCCAGGCGCTGGGTCTCTTCTTCGCTGCGGATTTCGCTGGGCTTGAGCAGGATGTGGCGGACGTGGACTTCGTCACGCAGCATCTTGCTGCCACCGCGCTTCTCCTCCAGCTTGATGATGATGAAGCCGCCAGGGGTGCGGACCGGTTCGGTCACGTCGCCCACCGCCAGGCTGCCGACCATGCTGTCGAACGGGGAGGGCAGTTGAGCGGCCTTGCGCCAGCCGATCTCGCCGCCTTCCAGAGCGTTGTCGCCGGCCGAGCGGGATACCGCCAGTTGGCCGAAGTCGGCGCCCTGCTTGAGCTGCTGGTACATCTCCTGGGCCTGGCGGGCCGCGGCCTGCACGGTTTCCGGCGAAGCGCTGTCGGGCACCGGGATCAGGATGTTGGCCAGGCGGTACTCTTCTGAGAGCTGGATCTTGCCCAGGTCGGAAGCCAGGAAGTTCTGCACTTCCTGCTCGCTGACCTGAATGCGCTCCGCTACACGACGCTGGCGCACACGACTGATGATCATCTCGCGGCGCACCTGCTCGCGGGCCTCGTCGTAGGACAGGCCGTCGTGAGAGAGGGCGGCGCGGAACTGATCCAGGCTCATGTTGTTGCGCTGGGCAATGGTGCCCATGGCCTGGTTCAGCTCTTCGTCGGTGATGCGCACGCCGGAGCGGTCGCCGATCTGCAGCTGGATGTTCTCGATGATCAGACGCTCGAGCACCTGCTGGGTCAGCACATGCTCGGGCGGCAGCGGCGCGCCGCGCTTCTGGATGGTTGCACGGACTTCGCGCAGGCGCTGGTCCAGCTGGCTCTGCATCACCACGTCGTTGTCGACGATGGCGACCACACGGTCCAGCGGAACCACTTCGGCGTGCACGACGGAACTTGCCAACAACGCGCCCAGCATCAGCGGGCGCAGGGCCTTACATAGAATGGTCTTCACGTTGACGATAACCCTGGATACCTTGGTCGAGGAAGCCTTCCACCTGGTTGCCAACCACGCCGCCAAGGCCTTTCAAGATGATTTGAAGGAATACACCGCGGTCGGCCTTGGACGTGGAGGTCACGAATTCCTCGTCGTCGTAGTCGACCCAGTAGCGATTGATCAGGCGCAGCTTCCAGCAGCAGCTGTCGTACTCGAAGCCACCGAAGGCTTCCAGCGTACGGCTCTGGTTGTAGTCGAACTGCCAGCGGCCGATGGCGGCCCATTGCGGCAGAACCGGCCACATGAACGAGAAGTCGTGCTGTTCGATCTTGTACTCGTCGCTGCCGTATTCGAACCGTCCGGTGTTCGGGTCGAAACGCTTGCTGTCTGCGCGGTAGCGGTAGCCAACGTTGAGCACCTTCCGAGGATCGGCCTCCGGCTGATAGTGGAACATCAGGTTGCCGTTATCGGTGTGATTGGTGTTCGGGTTCCAGTTGAAGTCCGAGCTGGCATACCAGTCATGATCGAAGCGGTAGATGCCGGTAAGTGCGTAGGGCGAGCGCCAGGTATCGGCGTCCGGGTTCTTCGCACCACTGGCGCGCAGGTCATCTTCGGTCAGGCCAGGCAACTGTACGCGACGGTCGCTGAAGTAGTAGGTCTGGCCGGCGGCAATGTAGGCGCGCTCGAAGCCGTCGTCCTCGATGAAGCGCGAGCCTAGGCCAAGAGACAGCTGGTTGGCATCGCCAATGCGGTCACGGCCGGTGAAGCGGTTCTCACGCCACAGCGAGTCGTAGCTGAAGGTGAACTCGCCGGTATCGAAGGTCGGCAGGTTGTCCTGGTTCTTGTACGGCACGTACAGGTACATCGCGCGCGGTTCCAAGGTCTGGCGGAACTTGGTGCCACCGAAGGTGGTGTCGCGATCGAAGTACAGGCCGGAGTCGAGCTTGGCCAGGCCCAGGGAGCGGTCCGGGCTGCTGTCGTAATCGATATAGGAGGGCAGAGTGGCTTTGCCCTTGCCGTCCAGGTCCAGGTCGTACTTGGTGTACAGCGCCTTCACCGTCGGAGTCATGAAGCCCCAACTGCGGTTCATCGGCAGGCTGACGCCCGGCTCGGCATGGAAGCGATCGCCGGTGGCGCGGGAAAGGCCAGTCAATGACGTGTCCGGACGCGGATAGAGGGTCGGATCGTTATCGTCGAGACGGTAGAAGCCTTCATCCAGATCACGATCGAAGCGTACCGCCTCGGTGCTGTAGGTGAAGTTCAGGCCACCCGGGTTGAACGGCAGTCGGCCGTCCAGGGTGAGCTGCGGCAGGCGATCGTACGGGGTGACGTCGGTCACGGTCGCCAATTGATAGGACTGTGCGTTCAGACGGGCGGTGTAGCTGTCGCCGCGATAGGTCAGCGAACCCTGCTGGTTGACATAGGTCGGCGAGCCAATGCCCAGCGAGGTGTCCAGGTCCTGGAAGTAGTACGGGTCGCTGATGCGGGTGTAGTCCACCTGCGCCAGTACGCGCGAGTCGAGGCCGCTGACGTTTTTCCAGCCGTACAGCCAACGGGTGTCGGTGTACTGCGGGAAGTCCTTGCGGTCGTCGTTCTTGTCGTTCAGGTAAGCCGCTGTGACCTGGCCTTCGCTGCTGTGGGTCAGGTAGCGGAACTCGCCTTCCATCAGCAGGCCACGCTTGACCATGTAGCGCGGGTACAACGTGGCGTCGTAGTTGGGCGCCAGGTTGAAGTAGTACGGCGTGGTCAGCGTGAAGCCGGTATCGGTCGAGCTGGCGAAGGAGGGTGCCAGGAAGCCGGACTGACGACGGCTGTCGATCGGGAAATAGATATACGGGGTGTAGAAGACCGGAATGTCCTTCACCCGCAGGGTCGCGTTGGTCGCGGTGCCGAAGCCGGTTGCCGGGTTCAGCTTGATGTTGTTGCCCTTCAGGACCCAGGCGTTGCTGCTGGGTTCGCAGCGGGTGTAGGTACCGTCCTTGAGCCGGATGATTGCGTCATCCTGGCGCTTGGCGTACAGCGCGCTGCCGCGGATCTGCCCCTGGTGCATGACGTACTCGGCGTTGTCGATCTTCGCCGCGCCATTGTCCAGTTGCAGTTCGGCGTGGTCGCCGACGATCAGTGCGCCGTTGTCGCGCAGCTTGACGTTGCCGACCAGTTCGCCACGGTTCTCGGCCTGGTGCAGGTTGGCCTCGTCGGCTTCCACCTGCATGCTGCCCTGGCGCAAGACCACGTTACCCGCGAGGGTGGCGATCTGCTTTTCCTGCTCGTAACGGGACACTTTCGCCGAGACGTAGGTCGGGGCCTCGTCGTTCGGCGTCTTGTCGTTCATGCCTGGGCGTACCGGCTCGACGTAGGCGCCGCTGCAATACGGCCCCATCTCCGCCTGTTGCGCGGCGGTGAGCTTATCGCGCGGGATCCAGTCGAGGTGGCTATAGTCGCTGCTGCGCGACTTCAGGCCACGGCCGCCGGACTCGGTGACCAGCTGTTTCGGCTCTTCGCCGGCAGCTGTGCTCGAGCTGCCGGACGATTTCGAGACGCTGGCGGCGGCGCCGCCGGCGCTGACCGAGGTGGCACCATGCTGCGGGCGTGGCACGCTGCTGGCGCCGCTCTGCGAGGAGCAGTCCCAGGCGCCGGACGCGGAAGGCTGGCAGGCGAACTGCTCACCGGGTGCCGCGGTCACAATGGCGAACGGCTGGATAGCCAGCAGGCCACCGGTCACCAGTAAGGGGAATTTTCTACGGAACACGGGGAAATTCACTGCCATCTTGTTAATCCGGGCTTCCTGCGAGCCAACGGCCCAAAGCGGACCGCGCGCCTCTCGATGGGCTCAAAAAGATGCTGGATAATAAAGCATGACCCGCGCAACGGCTAGGGCCGTGGAGAACCCATAAAAATGTCACAGGATCCCCGTTACCAGCAGATGATCGGCTGGTTGGACTTGAGTTTACCCGCAGTGTTCAACGCGCAGGGCTGGGGCCCGGTGCCCGAGGCCAGCTTTACCGCGGCCAGCAGCGACGCCAGTTTCCGCCGGTATTTCCGCTGGCAGGGTGATGGCCGCAGCCTGATCGTGATGGACGCGCCGCCCCCGCAGGAGAACGTCCGGCCCTTCATCAAGGTCGCCGGCCTGCTGGCCGAGGCCGGCGTGCACGTTCCGAAGATTCTGGCCGAGGATGTCGAGCAGGGCTTCCTGCTGCTCGACGATCTGGGTCGCCAGACCTACCTGGACGTGCTCACCGCGCAGAATGCCGAGGAGCTGTTCGAGGATGCCCTCGATGCCCTGGTGGCCTTCCAGCAGGTCGATGTCGCCGAACGCCTGCCGCCCTACGATGAAGCCCTGCTGCGTCGCGAACTGCAGCTGTTCCCCGACTGGTACCTGCAGCGCCAGCTGGGTGTGACCCTGGAAGGCGAGCAACTGGCTCGCTGGCAGCGCACCTGCGACCTGCTGGTGCAAAGCGCCCTGGATCAGCCGCGCGTGTTCGTGCACCGCGACTACATGCCGCGCAACCTGATGCTCAGCGAGCCGAACCCCGGCATCCTGGACTTCCAGGACGCGGTCTACGGCCCGGTCACCTATGACGTGACCTGCCTCTATAAGGATGCCTTCCTCAGCTGGCCGGAGCCGCGCGTGCACGACGGCCTGTCGCGCTACTGGCGCAAGGCCCAGGCCGCCGGCATTCCGCTGCCGGACAGTTTCGAGACCTTCTTCCGCGCCAGCGACCTGATGGGGGCCCAGCGCCACCTGAAGGTGATCGGCATCTTCGCCCGTATCTGCCACCGAGACGGCAAGCCGCGCTACCTGAGCGACGTGCCGCGATTCTTCCGCTACCTGGAAAGTGTCATCGCGCGCCGACCGGAACTGGCCGACCTTGCCGCTTTGTTTGCCAGCCTGCCCAAAGACGAGACGCACCCCGCATGAAGGCGATGATCCTCGCTGCGGGCAAGGGCGAACGCCTGCGCCCGCTGACCCTGCACACACCCAAGCCATTGGTACGCGCCGGTGGCGTGCCGCTGATCGAATATCAGCTGCAGGCACTGCGCCGGGCCGGTTTCGATCAATTGGTGATCAATCATGCCTGGCTCGGCCAGCAGATCGAGGATCACCTGGGCGACGGTTCGGCCTTTGGCGTGAGCATCCACTACTCGCCCGAGGGCGAGCCGCTGGAAACCGGCGGTGGCATCTTCAAGGCGCTGCCGCTGCTGGGTGATGACGCTTTCGTCATCGCCAACGGCGATATCTGGACCGACTTCGACTACGCGAGCCTGCGCGGCGCGCTGGGTGAGGGCGACCTGGTACACCTGGTGCTGGTGGATAATCCCGGTCACCACACTCGCGGCGATTTCTGCCTGAGTGAAGGTCGTGTCAGCGATTACCGCGAAGGCCAGCCGAGCCTGACCTACAGCGGCATCGCCATCCTCCGTCCCGAGCTGTTCGAGGGCTGCGTGCCTGGCGCCTTCAAGTTGGCGCCACTGTTGCGCCAGGCGATGGAAGCCGGTCGTGTCAGTGGCGTTCACCACCGAGGGCGCTGGATCGATGTCGGTACCCACGAGCGCCTGGCGGAAGTCGAACGCCAGCTGGCGGAGGCCTGAGTTGTTCTGGCCAGGCACCTTGTTGGGTGTGGTCGCCGGCTGGGCATTGGCGAGCATTCCGGGCGCCATGCTCGGTGCGCTGCTAGGCCAGGTGCTCGACCGGCGGCTGAAGAAACGCACCTGGCGAGGCCTGCTCGATCAACTGCGCGGCGGGCCTCGGGTGAGTGATCAGGAGTTGCTGTTCCTCCTGCTCGGTCGGCTGGCCAAGAGTCACGGTCGCGTTCTCGATGCGCATATCCAGCAGGCCCGCGCCGAGATGCAGCGGCTGCAGCTGGACGACAAGGCCCGTCGCCAGGCCATCGATGCCTTCGGTCGTGGCAAGGCTGGCGGGGAATGGCTGGACAACAGTCTGCGCCAGCGCCATGGCCGGGTGGCGACTGCCGAGGGGCTGATCCAGGCGTCCTGGCGCATGGCCTGGGCCGGCGGTACGCCGAACGCCGCACAGAAGAGCCTGCTATTGCAGTGGGGCGATTCGCTGGGGCTTTCTCGTTCCAGAGTGCTGGCGCTGTCGGCGGGTGCCGAGCCACCCAAGCCACCGGCCACGCCGCGCGAGTCCTATACCGGCGCGCTACGCCTGTTGGGTGTGACAGCGGAGAGCGAGCCGGAGGAGATCAAACGTGCGTACCGCAAACTGATCAGCCAGAACCACCCGGATAAGCTCGAAGGCATGGGCGCGAGCCCCGAGCGGATTGCCGCGGCCACCGCCAGGACCCGCGAGATCCAGGCGGCCTACCTGCTGGTACGCCAGCGTCGCGGTTTTCGCTGAGGCGGGCAGCTGTCAGGGCTGCTCGATCGGCTCCAGGTGCATCGACAGCCAGCCGCGAATGCGGCGGTAGAGCTGATCCTGCTCGGTGCCCAGGTCGGCGGGCAGGGCGTTCATGCCGATCTGCACGTAGTTCGGTGCCTTCTGCCGCTTGCTGGCTTGCAGGCGCAGCTTCGCTGCGGCCACGTCAGGCGTCTTGTCCTTGTAATAGAAGTCGCCGGTGGCGAGGTTCAGCAGCGGCACGGTTTCGTCCAGCGACGGCTTGAAATCGCGCGGCATCTTCGGCGCCACCAGCAGCAGGTTCTTGATCTCGGCGGGTGCGCGCTCGCCCAGATAACGGGTTGCCCAGTAGGCGCCGGTGCCGTGGCCAAGCAGGACGATGGTTTTGGGATTGTGTTGCTGGGCCAGTTCCACGGCCGCCTGGATGCGCGCCAGCACGCGTTCGGCGTGGGCCTTGCGTCGCTCCACTGGGTCGGAGGGCGGCGGTGGGGCCTCGGGGCTGGCCTGGGCTGGCTCGGCGCTACCGGTTTCAGCGGTGCTTTCCGGCGTCGGAGTGGCGCTGCCATCGCTGCCTGTCACTTCGGGTTTGCTGGCGCTGTCGGCGGCGCTGGCATCCGTATCGGCGCTGGCCTTGTCTGCTGACTCCTTCGGTCGCGGGATAGGTGCGGTGCTCTGCGGGTCGGGCAGGGTGACGGCCAGAGTCTGCCAACCGGCGTCGGGCAACTTGCGGCGTAGCGGGCCGATCGCCACCGGCCAGTCGGCGCTTTCGCCATCACCGGGGATCAGGATCACCGCGCCCTCGGCAGCGGCGGTATTGGCCGGCAGCCAGAGGGCGAGGAAGGTTTCGTCGCCAGCCTTGAGCTCCTGGCGCTCGCTCTCCGGCAACTGGCGCGCCAGGCCGCTAGCTTCGTCCTGGCTGCGCTCGCTCACCGCCGGGCGCACCATGGGTGCGGCGGCCGGTTTTTCGTCGGCGGCGGGCTTGGCGTCTTCGGCCCAACTGCTACCCAGCGGCGACAGGCCGAGGCACAGGCAGAGGGTGAGAAGCGTCGGGCGAGGCGTGTGCGGCATCAGTGATATCCCTGTCCTGGCGGGGCGCGAGTGCGGCCAGCCTAGCGGCTTGTATTAGCTTTGTCAGGCGCGCGGCCTGCCGGGTTCAACCGGGGTTGCTGTAAGGTATGCCGGCCATTTGCTTTGACCCGAGTGAAACCATGGTGCTGTCGGCATGAGTCGTCTGTTCTGGAAAGCCTGCCTGGCCTGGCTCTGCTGTTTGCCGTTGCTGGCCCTGGCCGAAACCGCCGCGCCGCCCCTGAAGCTGGACGAGACGCAGCTCGCCTGGCTTGCCGAACACACGCAACTGCGCGTGGGCGCCGTGCTCGAAGCTCCCTATGTGCAGCAGGACCGCCGCCTGCAGCAGCTCTCCGGGGCCAATGTCGAATTGCTGGAATGGCTGGCCAAGGCCCTGAACGTCAGCCTGGAATGGCGCACATATCCGGACCAGGCAGCGCTGGAAAAGGCCGCGCGCGCCGGCGAAATCGACCTCGCGCCGGGCATCAGTCAGACCCCTTCGACCCTGCGCGACTGGCTGTTTTCCGACCCCTATCTGCGCGTGCCGCGCCTGGTCGTGGGCGACCGTCGCGGCGGCACGTCGGTGGAACTGGATAACCTCGGCGAAGGCGAATCGGTCTCCGTGCGTGGCCCCGGCCCGGTGGTGGACTACCTGCGCGGCACCTACTCGGCGCTGACGCTTCAGGTCGTCGACAGTGATCGCGAAGTGCTGCGCAAGGTGCTCGGCCGCGAAGCCAACTACGCGGTGATCGACGAGGCGCAACTGGCGCGCCTGACCCGCGAAACCGAGTTCACCGGCCTCTCGGTGGTGGCGGATATCGGCTACCCGCAACTGTTGCGCGTGGCGACGCGGCGTGGCTTGCCGGAGCTGGCCGGGATCATCGACGCCGCCCTGCGCGCGGTACCCGCCAAAGACCTCGACCAACTCCACGAGCGCTGGCTGCAACCGACTTATCCGCGCCTGGGCTCCTCGCCAGGCTTCTGGCAGAACCTCTGCATCCTGCTCGGCTTGCTGCTGCTGTTCGCGGTCGCCGCGTTGTTGCTGCTGCGCCGCCAGCATCGAGCGCTGGAGTCGCGCCTGCTTGCCGCGCGCCGGGACATTGAGCTGCGCCAGGCTGCCGAGCAGGCGCTACGGCTGACCCAGTTCGCCATCGACAGCAGCACCGTGGGCATTCTCTGGGTCAACTGGGACAGCCACATCCGCTACGCCAACCGGGCCGCCGAGGAGATGCTTGGCTACCGGCCCGGCGCCGTGGTGGACCGCCCGCTGTCGGACCTCGAGCCGACGCTGAACATGGATCGCTGGCTCAATCTCTGGCGCCGCGCGCGCAACGCCGATGAGGCGCCGCTGAGTTTCGAGACCCGCTGCCTGCGCGCCGATGGCCAGTGGTTGCCGGCGGACGTATCCCTGAGCTTCCTGCGCTTCGGCGATTCGGAATACCTGCTGGTGTTCCTCAACGACGTCACCGAGCGCCGCCGCGCGCGCGCAGCGCTGGAGGAAAGCGAGGCGCGCCTGCAAGGCATCGCCGCCAACGTGCCGGGCCTGGTGTTCCGCCTGGAACCCAGCGCGCCGGACGACGACTCCGATTTCGCCTACATCAGCTTTATCACCGGCGGCAGCGAAACCGCGCTGGGCTACTCGCCCGGTTACCTGCGCGAGAGTGGCCTGGGCATCATGGGCCTGGTGCATCCGTCCGAGCGCGAGAGCTATCTGGCCAGCCAGCTGGATGCGGTGGAAGGCCATCGCAACTGGCTGTGGCAGGGCCGCATCCTCACCCGCAGCCACGAGCCGCGCTGGGTCGACATCAAGGCTACGGTGCGCACCCTGGACGATGGTCGCCCGGCCTGGGACGGCGTGGTCTGGGATATTACCGAGCACAAGCAGATCGAGCGGGAACTGCAGGATTCCCGCGCGCAATTACGCGAGCTGTCGGCGCACCTGGAAAGCGTGCGGGAGGAGGAGAAGGCGCGTATCGCCCGCGAAGTGCACGATGAACTGGGCCAGGTGCTCACCGTGCTCAAGCTGGAAACCTCCATGTGCGAGCTGGCCTATGGCGAAACGGACGCTGGACTGCGCGAGCGCCTGGACAGCATGAAGCGCCTGATCGCCCAGCTGTTCCAGCTGGTGCGTGATGTGGCCACCGCCTTGCGCCCGCCAATCCTCGATGCCGGTATCGGTTCGGCGGTGGAATGGCAGGCGCGCCGCTTCGAGTCGCGCACGCAGATTCCCTGCCTGGTGCAGGTGCCGGAGAACCCGCCGGAGCTGTCGGACGCCAAGGCCATCGGGCTGTTCCGCATCCTCCAGGAGGCGCTGACCAATGTCATGCGCCATGCCCAGGCGCATACTGTGGAGCTGCAGTTGAGCGTCGAGGGGCGCGAGCTGTGCCTGCGCATCGCCGACGACGGCGTGGGTTTCGATCCGCAGGCCACGCGCCAGGGTGTGTCCTTCGGGCTGGTGGGCATGCGCGAGCGGGTGCTGATGTTCGGCGGCACTCTGCAGATCGACAGCCAGCCTGGGGAAGGCACCACGCTGTGGATCCGGGTGCCCCTGCGCCCCCAAGGCGCGTAACCAAGCGACAACCATAACGACAATGACAAGTGTGAAGCGGGAGGAATGGCGGTGATTCGAGTGCTGGTGGCGGAA
The DNA here is from genome assembly GCF_002796985.1 of Pseudomonas sp. Taxonomy (GTDB): domain Bacteria; phylum Pseudomonadota; class Gammaproteobacteria; order Pseudomonadales; family Pseudomonadaceae; genus Pseudomonas. The sequence goes on from NZ_PEKX01000009.1 coordinate 545,339, forward strand.
GACCATACGATCGTGCGCGAGGGCATCAAGCAACTGATCGGCATGGCCAAGGACCTGCAAGTGGTGGGCGAGGCTACCAACGGCGAGCAGTTGCTCGAAACCCTGCGCCAGACACCCTGTGAAGTGGTTCTGCTGGATATCTCCATGCCCGGCGTCAACGGCCTGGAATCCATTCCGCGAATCCGCGCGCTGAACAATCCGCCGGCGATCCTGATGCTGTCGATGCACGACGAGGTGCAGATGGTCGCCCGCGCCCTGAAGGTCGGCGCCGCCGGCTACGCCACCAAGGACAGCGACCCGGCCTTGCTGCTCACGGCGATCCGCAAGGTCGCCAGCGGCGGTCGCTACATCGACCCCGATCTCGCCGACCGCATGGTCTTCGAGGTTGGCCTGACCGATTCGCGGCCGCCCCATGCGCTGCTCTCCGAGCGTGAGTTCTCGGTGTTCGAGCGCCTGGTGCAAGGTGAAGGCGTCAACGAGATCGCCCAGCAACTGGCGGTCAGCAGCAAGACCATCAGTACTCACAAGGCGCGGCTGATGCAGAAACTCAATGCCAACTCGGTGGCCGATCTGGTGCGTTACGCCATGGAACACAAGCTCATCTGACGCTCCCTCGCTGCCGGTTTGACCTGCGGCAGAAGGCCCGCTGAATTTTCCCTCCACTCTGTGCGACGTGTCCGATTTCTGTAACAAACCGTCTATCTAGCGGACGTGAGGCAGGGAATGATTGCCCGCTTCATGCAGTACGTCGTGATAACAAGGAGAAGAAGATGTTGCGAGCGGTAAGGGGAGGGCTGCTGTTCGGCCTGCTGGGGAGTGCCGCGATGCCGGCGCTGGCGGACTACGTCACGGTGATTTCCTTCGGTGGCGCCAACAAGGAAGCGCAGGAAGCGGCCTTCTACAAACCGTTCAAGGAAGTGACCGGCAACGCCGTCGTCCACGGCTCCTACAACGGCGATCTGGCCAAGCTCAAGCGCATGGTGGAAATCAGCCATGTGTCCTGGGACGTGGTGGAAGTCGAGGCCCCCGAGCTCGCGCGCGGTTGCGAGGAAGGGCTGTTCATGAAGCTCGATCCCAAGACCCTGGGCAACACCGCCGATTTCGTGCCCGGCGCGGTGCAGCCGTGCGGCGTCGGCATCTTCGTCTGGACCACGCTGCTGGCTTACAACCAGAACAAGCTGCAGGGCACGCCGAGCAGTTGGGCGGATTTCTGGGACACCAAGAAATTCCCCGGCAAGCGCGGCCTGCGCTGGGGCGCCAAGTACAGCCTGGAATTCGCCCTGATGGCCGACGGCGTCGCGCCCAAGGACGTCTACAAGGTACTCGCCACCAACGAAGGCGTTGATCGCGCGTTCCGCAAGCTCGATGAGCTCAAGCCGAACATCAACTGGTGGAAGTCCGGCCAGGACCCGGTGCGTGACCTCGCCGATGGCAGCGTGGTGATGAGCTCCGCCTACAACGGCCGGATCGCCGCGGCGCAGGCCGAGCAGAAGGGTTTCCGCATGGTCTGGGCCGGCGGCATCTACGACTTCGACTTCTGGGCGCTGCCTTCGGGCGTGTTCAAGAAGGAACTGGCCGAACAGTTCGTCAACTTCGCCGGCCAGCCGCAGCAGCAGAAGGCTTTTGCCGAGAACATCTCCTACGGTCCGACCAACCGCAAGGCGGTGGAACTGCTGGCGCCGGACGTCGCCGCCAACCTGCCCACCGCGCCGCAGAACATCGCCAATGCCGTGGGCATGAACGTGGCGTTCTGGGCCGAGCACGGTGACGCGCTGGAGCAGCGCTTCCAGGCCTGGGCCAAGCGCTGATCGACAGACTGCCGACCACGAGGTGGTCGGCAGTCTGTTTCGCCATTTTTTGTAGGGCGAGCCCTACAAAGCATCCTCTCTAAGCCTTATAGCAATCTCTCATACCGCCCGATTTGCGCGCCGGTTCTGCTTCTCTAGTCTTGAGATCAACGGCATTTACAAAAAAACAAAGGTGCGGTGATGGCCGAGAATCAGGCAAGCGATGTGCTGGTGAGTTTCCGTGGCGTGCAGAAGAGCTACGACGGCGAATCCCTCATCGTGAAGGACCTCAATCTGGACATTCGCAAAGGCGAATTCCTGACACTGCTGGGGCCGTCCGGTTCCGGCAAGACCACCAGCCTGATGATGCTGGCCGGTTTCGAAACGCCCACCGCCGGTGAAATCCAGCTGGCCGGCCGCTCCATCAACAACGTCCCCCCGCACAAGCGCGACATCGGCATGGTGTTCCAGAACTATGCCCTGTTCCCGCACATGACGGTGGCCGAGAACCTGGCCTTCCCGCTCTCCGTGCGCGGCATGAGCAAGACCGATGTGAGCGAGCGCGTAAAGCGCGCGCTGTCCATGGTCCAGCTCGACTCCTTCGCCGGTCGTTATCCCGCCCAGCTCTCCGGTGGCCAGCAGCAGCGCGTGGCCCTGGCCCGCGCGCTGGTCTTCGAGCCGCAACTGGTGCTGATGGACGAACCCCTGGGTGCGCTCGACAAGCAACTGCGCGAGCACATGCAGATGGAGATCAAGCACATCCACCAGCGCCTGGGCGTGACCGTGGTCTACGTGACCCACGACCAGGGCGAAGCCCTGACCATGTCCGACCGCGTGGCCGTGTTCCACCAGGGCGAGATCCAGCAGATTGCCCCGCCGGCCGAGCTCTACGAGCACCCGCGCAACTCCTTCGTCGCCAACTTCATCGGCGAGAACAACCGTATCGCCGGCCAGCTCCAGGCCCGCGATGGCGACCGCTGCACCGTGGGCCTGGCCCGTGGCGAGAAGGTCGAGGCGCTGGCAGTCAACGTCGGCAACGTCGGTGACACCGTCAGCCTGTCGATCCGCCCCGAGCGCGTGCGCCTCAATGGCCACAGTGAAAACTGCGTGAACCGCTTCTCCGGCCGCGTCGCCGAGTTCATCTACCTGGGTGACCACGTACGCATTCGCCTGGAGGTCTGCGGCCGTACCGATTTCTTCGTCAAACAGCCGATCGCCGAGCTCGATCCTGCGCTCAGTGTTGGCGACGTGGTTCCGCTGGGCTGGGAAGTCGAGCACGTCCGCGCGCTCGACCCACTGTCCGCGGCGTAACAGCGCGGCCCGGCCACTCCCGGACGCATCCAAGAAAAACAAACCTGCACACTGTGGAGACAACAATAATGACGAAGTCCTTGAAAGCATCGGGGCTCAAACTCGCAGCGCTGACCCTGGGCGTGGCCTTCGCGGCCCAGTCCATGGCCGCTACCGACCTGACCGTGGTGTCCTTCGGCGGCGCCAACAAGAATGCCCAGGTGAAGGCGTTCTACGGCCCCTACGAGAAGAGCACCGGCAACAAGATCGTCGCTGGCGAGTACAACGGCGAGATGGCCAAGGTGAAGGCCATGGTCGACACCAACAGCGTCTCCTGGGACCTGGTGGAAGTCGAGTCGCCGGAACTGGCCCGTGGTTGCGACGAAGGCCTGTTCGAGGAAATCGACCCGGCCATCCTCGGCAAGGCCGAAGACTACGTACCGGGCGCCGTGAGCAACTGCGGTGTCGGCTTCTTCGTCTGGTCCACCGTGCTGGCCTACAACGCCGACAAGCTGAAGACCGCACCGACCAGCTGGGCCGATTTCTGGGACACCAAGCAGTTCCCGGGCAAGCGCGGCCTGCGCAAAGGCGCCAAGTACACCCTGGAATTCGCCCTGATGGCCGACGGCGTTGCGCCCAAGGATGTCTACAAGGTGCTGGCGACCAAAGAGGGCCAGGACCGCGCCTTCAAGAAACTCGACCAGATCAAGCCGAGCATTCAGTGGTGGGAAGCTGGCGCGCAGCCGCCGCAGTACCTCGCCTCCGGTGACGTGGTCATGAGCTCCGCCTACAACGGCCGCATCGCCGCCGTGCAGAAAGAGAGCAACCTGAAGATCGTCTGGAACGGTGGCATCTACGACTTCGACGCCTGGGCCATCCCCAAGGGCGCCAAGAAGAAGGACGAGAGCCTGAAGTTCATCGCCTTCTCGGTTCAGCCCGAGCAGCAGAAGACCTACTCCGAAAACATCGCCTACGGCCCGGTCAACAAGAACGCCGTACCGCTGCTGAGCAAGGAGTTGCTGAAGGACATGCCGACCACCCCGGAAAACATGCAGGGCCAGGTCGGTATGGACGTGACCTTCTGGGCTGACTACGGCGAGCAGCTGGAGCAGCGCTTCAACGCCTGGGCTGCCAAGTAAGCAGCTATAGCGCCTGACCGATGCGGCCGCCCGAGCCGCACCGGACCGGAGCCGCCGCCCCCTCGCGGCGGCTCCTCCTGACACCACACCTTGGCCGCTCCCGGGCGGCCCGTTTTACCGGAGTTCGCTATGGCCACCGCTGTGTCGATGAACGAGGTCGCCGGCCCCACCCTCAAGCAGCGCCTGGCGCGTGCGGAGCGGATGAACCGTCTGAAGTCCCAGGCCCTGGTCCTGCCCCTGCTGGTCTTCCTCCTGCTGACCTTCCTCGTGCCCATCGCGGCATTGCTCTACAAGAGCGTGAACAACCCCGAGGTCGTTGGCGCGATGCCGCTGACGGTCAACGCCATCGCTGACTGGGACGGCAAGTCGCTGCCCTCCGACGCGGTGTACAAGGCGCTGAGCGACGACCTGGTCGCCGCGCGCAAGAACCAGACCCTGGGCGATCTTTCCAAGCGCCTGAACATGGAACTGGCCGGCTACCGCAGCCTGCTGTCCAAGACCGCCCGCGCGCTGCCGTTCAAGGAGCAGCCGGCGTCGTACAAGGACGCCATGGAAGGTCTCGACGAGCGTTGGGGCGACCCGGCCTACTGGCAGGCGATCCGTCGCAACGCCAGCTCCGTCACTCCTTATTACCTGCTGGCCGCGCTCGATCACCGCATCGACGACCTGGGCGAAATCGCCCGCGCGACGCCCGACCAGTCGATCTATCTGGACATCTTCGCCCGCACCTTCTGGATGGGCGCAGTGATCACCCTGATCTGCCTGGCGCTGGCCTACCCGCTGGCCTACCTGCTGGCCATTCTGCCGACGCGCAAGTCCAACCTGCTGATGATCATGGTGCTGCTGCCGTTCTGGACTTCGATCCTGGTGCGGGTCGCCGCATGGATCGTGCTGTTGCAGTCGGGCGGCCTGATCAACGGCGCGCTGCTGAAGATGGGCCTGATCGACGAACCGCTGCAGTTGGTGTTCAACCGCACCGGCGTGTACATCTCCATGGTCCACATCATGCTGCCGTTCATGATCCTGCCGATCTACAGCGTGATGAAGGGCATTTCCCCCAGCTACATGCGGGCCGCCATCTCCCTGGGCTGCCATCCGTTCTCCAGCTTCTGGAAGGTCTACTTCCCGCAGACCGTGGCCGGCGTCGGCGCCGGTTGCCTGCTGGTGTTCATCCTGTCGATCGGCTACTACATCACCCCGGCGCTGCTGGGCAGCCCGAACGACCAGATGGTCAGCTACTTCGTCGCCTTCTACACCAACACCACCATCAACTGGGGCATGGCCACGGCCCTGGGCGGCCTGCTGCTGTTCGCCACCCTGGTGCTCTACGTGATCTATGGCTGGCTGGTGGGCGCGAGCCGCCTGCGCCTGGGCTGATGAGGAGAACAAGAAAATGCTGAGCCCGTACATGTCCCCGGTCGAGCGCGTGTGGTTCTACACCCTGCGCATCCTCTGTGGCCTGATCCTGCTGTTCCTGGTGCTGCCGGTGCTGGTCATCGTGCCGCTGTCGTTCAACTCCGGCACCTTCCTGGTCTACCCGCTGCAGGGCTTCTCGCTGCGCTGGTACGCCGACTTCTTCAACTCGGCCGAGTGGATGCGCGCGCTGACCAACAGCATCATCGTCGCCCCGGCGGCCACCGTGCTGGCGATGGTCTTCGGCACCCTGGCGTCGATCGGCCTGACCCGCGGCGATTTCCGCGGCAAGGCGCTGGTCATGAGCCTGGTGATCTCGCCGATGGTCGTCCCGGTGGTGATCATCGGTGTCGCCAGCTACCTGTTCTTCGCGCCGCTGGGTCTGGGCAACAGCTACATCTCGCTGATCATCGTGCACGCGGTGCTGGGTGTGCCCTTCGTCATCATTACCGTGTCGGCAACCTTGCAGGGCTTCAACTACAACCTGGTGCGCGCCGCCGCCAGCCTGGGCGCGCCGCCGGTGCTGACCTTCTTCAAGGTCACCCTGCCGCTGATCGCTCCCGGCGTGATTTCCGGCGCGCTGTTCGCCTTCGCCACCTCCTTCGATGAAGTGGTGGTGACCCTGTTCCTTGCCGGCCCCGAGCAGGCCACCCTGCCGCGCCAGATGTTCAGCGGCATCCGCGAGAACCTCAGCCCGACCATCGCTGCTGCGGCGACCCTGCTGATCGGCTTCTCCGTCCTGCTCCTGCTGACCCTCGAGTGGCTGCGCGGCCGCAGCGAGAAACTGCGTACCGCACCGACTTCCTGATTCACAGTGTTTCGCGGACGGTTGCGTCCCTGTGCTCACCCACAGGGGCGGGATCGATCCGCGATTTTTTTGCCCGCTCCCCAGCCTGATCCCGCACTTTCCGTATCGACTATCGGTCGAATCCCCTTCGCGCCGCGCGAGCGGCTACAATGCGCGCCATCCGTGATTTCCGCCCACAGAGGTGCGCCATGCAACCCTACGCCATCGCTCCGTCGATCCTTTCCGCCGACTTCGCCCGCCTGGGCGAGGATGTGGACAAGGTGCTCGCCGCCGGCGCCGACATCGTTCACTTCGATGTGATGGACAACCACTATGTGCCGAACCTGACCATCGGCCCGATGGTTTGCACGGCCCTGCGCAAGTACGGCGTCACCGCGCCCATCGACGTGCACCTGATGGTTTCCCCGGTGGACCGCATCATCGGCGACTTCATCGAGGCCGGCGCCACCTACATCACCTTTCACCCCGAAGCCACCCAGCACATCGACCGCTCCCTGCAACTGATCAAGGACGGTGGCTGCAAGGCCGGCCTGGTATTCAACCCGGCCACCTCGCTGGACGCGCTGAAGTACGTGATGGACAAGATCGACATGGTCCTGCTGATGAGCGTGAACCCCGGCTTCGGCGGGCAGAAATTCATCCCCGGCACCCTCGACAAGCTGCGCGAAGCGCGCGCGCTGATCGACGCCTCCGGTCGCGATATCCGCCTGGAAATCGACGGTGGGGTGAACGTGAAGAACATCCGCGAGATCGCTGCCGCGGGCGCCGACACCTTCGTCGCCGGCTCCGCGATCTTCAACGCACCGGACTACGCCGAGGTCATCCGCGCCATGCATGCTGAGCTGGCGCAGGCGCGCAAGTGATGAGCGCTGCGCAACTGCCGTTCGCCGGGCTACCGCGTCTGGTGATGTTCGACCTGGACGGCACCCTGGTGGATTCGGTTCCCGATCTTGCCGCTGCGGTCGACAAGATGCTGCTGGCGCTCGGGCGCCAGCCAGTCGGCCTCGGCGCCGTGCGTCATTGGGTCGGCAATGGCGCGCGGGTGCTGGTGCGCCGCGCCCTGGCCAATGACATCGAGCATGATGAGGTCAGCGAAGAGGACACCGAGCGTGCCCTCGAACTGTTCATGGACGCCTACGCCGACAACCACGCGCTGACCGTGGTCTACCCCGGCGTGATCGAAACCCTGAAGTGGCTGAAGAAGCGCGGCGTGGAGCTGGCGCTGATCACCAACAAGCCCGAGCGCTTCGTCGCCCCGCTGCTGGATGAGATGAAACTGGGCAAGTTCTTCCGCTGGATCATCGGCGGCGACACCCTACCGCAGCAGAAGCCCGACCCGGCCGCGCTGCTGTTCGTGATGAAGATGGCTGGCGTGTCAGCCGAGGAGGCCTTGTTCGTCGGCGACTCGCGTAACGACATCCTCGCCGCCAAGGCCGCCGGCGTGCGTAGCGTGGGCCTGAGCTATGGCTACAACCACGGCCGGCCCATCGCCGAGGAAACCCCGACGCTGGTGCTCGACGACCTGCGCCATCTACTGCCTTGCTTCGATTCGGGCAAAGCGATAGTGTTGCCCGACTCCGCCTCAAACCCCGCTCAGCGAGACAGCACCGTGGATACGGCCCCCCACACACTCTGGATGAAAGTCATCAAGGCACTGGCCCGCTGGCGCTGGCGCGCCTGACATCCTTTGGCCGGTACGCCCGGCGCGTGTGTGCACCCAAGACCGTTTCCTCCTCACTCCACGAGGCTGATCATGACCCGCGAAGAATTCCAGCGCCTGGCCGCCGAAGGCTACAACCGCATTCCGCTGACCTGTGAAACCCTTGCCGACTTCGACACTCCGCTGTCGATTTACCTGAAGCTGGCCGACGGCCCCAACACCTACCTGCTCGAATCCGTCCAGGGCGGTGAGAAGTGGGGGCGCTACTCCATCATCGGCCTGCCCAGCCGCACCGTGCTGCGGGTGTATGGCCACCAGGCGAGCATCAAGGTCGACGGCGTCGAGACCGAGAGCTTCGAGTGCGCCGACCCGCTGGCCTTCGTCGAGGAGTTCAAGGAGCGCTACCGCGTGCCGACCATCGCCGGCCTGCCGCGCTTCAACGGTGGCCTGGTCGGTTACTTCGGCTATGACTGCGTGCGCTACGTCGAGCAGCGCCTGGCGCAGTGCCCGAACCCCGATCCGCTGAACAACCCCGACATCCTGCTGATGGTCTCCGACGCGGTCGTCGTGTTCGACAACCTCGCCGGCAAGATGCACGCGATCGTGCTTGCCGACCCGGCGCAGGCCGACGCCTACGACAACGGCCTGGCCCAGCTGGAAGAACTGCTGGAGCGCTTGCGCCAGCCGATCACCCCGCGCCGCGGCCTGGATTTCAGCGCCGTGAACGCCCCGGAACCGCAGTTCCGCGCCAGTTTCACCCGCGAGGACTACGAGCGCGCCGTCGGCACCATCAAGGAATACATCCTGGCCGGTGACTGCATGCAGGTCGTGCCGTCGCAGCGCATGTCCATCGACTTCACCGCAGCGCCTATCGACCTGTACCGCGCGCTGCGCTGCTTCAACCCGACGCCCTACATGTACTTCTTCAACTTCGGCGACTTCCACGTCGTCGGCAGCTCGCCGGAAGTGCTGGTGCGCGTCGAGGATGGTGAAGTCACCGTGCGTCCCATCGCCGGCACCCGCCCGCGTGGTGCCACCGAAGAGGCCGACCGTGCGCTGGAAGAAGACCTGCTCTCCGACGCCAAGGAAATCGCCGAGCACCTGATGCTCATCGACCTGGGCCGCAACGACGTCGGGCGCGTGTCGCAGACCGGCAGTGTGAAGGTCACCGAACGCATGGTGATCGAGCGCTACTCCAACGTCATGCACATCGTCTCCAACGTGAACGGCCAACTGAACGAGAAGCTCAGCGCGATGGACGCCCTGCGCGCCATCCTGCCGGCAGGCACCCTGTCCGGTGCGCCGAAGATTCGCGCGATGGAAATCATCGACGAGCTGGAGCCGGTCAAGCGCGGCGTCTACGGCGGCGCCGTGGGTTACCTGGCGTGGAACGGCAACATGGACACTGCCATCGCCATCCGCACCGCGGTGATCAAGAACGGCGAACTCCACGTCCAGGCCGGCGGCGGCATCGTTGCCGACTCGGTACCGGCAGCGGAGTGGGAAGAAACCATCAACAAGCGCCGCGCGATGTTCCGCGCGGTGGCGCTGGCCGAGCACACCGCCAAGGTGCATGGCCGCGACTGAGTCGCCGGCTCGATGAAAGCCCCGCTTCGGCGGGGCTTTTTCTTTTCCGTAGGAGCGGACTCCGTCCGCGATCTGGTCGTGCGCGTGGCTCATCGCGGACGGAGTCCGCTCCTACAAAATCAAGAGCCCCTCACCCCGCGCAGAGACCGTCTATGGCACCGAATCGTCGGCAGGCATGCCGTGCGTATTGCGCTGGCGCCCGGCCTTGGGCTACTGTTCGGCCATCGCTAGGCGAGACCGCAATCGTGATCCACCGCACCCGCATCATCACTTCCCTCCTCAAGGCATTCGCCCGTTGGCGCTGGCGCGCCTGATTCCTTCTTTCCCGGCATAGCGCCGGTCTCTACTTACGCGTCCATTTCTCCCATCCGCTGGCATAATCGCCAGATTCGCGCAGCCTGCGAGGCCGCAACGGGTGTCGACGATGGCGCGATCCGAAAGCAGTGCAATCATGAGGTTCGAGCAGACATGCTGCTGATGATCGATAACTACGATTCCTTCACCTACAACCTGGTGCAGTATTTTGCCGAGTTGAAGGCCGACATCCACGTCATTCGCAATGACGAACTGAGCGTCGACCAGATCGCCGCGCTCAATCCCGAACGTATCGTCCTGTCCCCCGGCCCGTGCACGCCGAACGAGGCGGGTGTGTCCCTGGAAGTCATCGAGCGCTTCGCCGGCAAGCTGCCGTTGCTGGGGGTGTGCCTGGGTCACCAGTCCATCGGTCAGGCCTTCGGCGGCGACGTGGTGCGGGCGCGCCAGGTCATGCACGGCAAGGTCAGCCCGGTGTTCCACAAGGACCAGGGCGTGTTCGCCGGCCTGAACAATCCGCTGACGCAGACCCGTTACCACTCCCTGGTGGTGAAGCGCGAGACGCTGCCCGAGTGCCTGGAAATCACCGCCTGGACGGCGCTGGAAGACGGCTCGGTCGACGAGATCATGGGCCTGCGCCACAAGACGCTGAACGTCGAGGGCGTGCAGTTCCACCCCGAGTCGATCCTTTCCGAACAGGGCCACGAGATGCTGGCCAACTTCCTCAAGCAGACGGGCGGGGTGCGCGCATGAATATCAAGGAAGCCCTCGGGCGCGTGGTCAACCAGCTGGATCTCTCCACCGAGGAAATGCAGGACGTCATGCGCGAGATCATGACCGGGCAGTGCACCGACGCGCAGATCGGCGCCTTCCTCATGGGCATGCGCATGAAGAGCGAGACCATCGACGAAATCGTCGGCGCCGTGGCGGTGATGCGCGAGCTGGCTGACCAGGTCGAGCTGGACAGCCTGAAGCACGTGGTCGACGTGGTCGGCACCGGTGGCGACGGTGCGAACATCTTCAACGTGTCCTCGGCGGCAGCCTTCGTGGTTGCCGCAGCGGGTGGCAAGGTCGCCAAACATGGGAATCGCGCGGTCTCCGGCAAGAGCGGCAGCGCCGACCTGCTGGAAGCCGCCGGTATCTACCTGGACCTCAAGCCGGTCCAGGTGAAGCGTTGCATCGAGACTGTCGGCGTCGGCTTCATGTTCGCCCAGGTCCACCACAAGGCCATGAAGCACGCCGCCGGCCCGCGCCGTGAGCTAGGCCTGCGTACCCTGTTCAACATGCTCGGCCCGCTGACCAACCCGGCTGGCGTGAAGCACCAGGTGGTCGGCGTGTTCAGCCAGGCGCTGTGCCGCCCGCTGGCCGAGGTGCTCAAGCGCCTGGGTAGCGAGCATATCCTGGTCGTCCATTCCCGCGATGGCCTGGATGAGTTCAGCCTCGCTGCGGCAACCCACGTTGCCGAGCTGAAAGATGGCGTGGTCACCGAATACGAAGTGCAGCCCGAGGACTTTGGCATCAAGAGCCAAAGCCTGATCGGCCTGACCGTCGACAGCCCGCAAGAATCGCTGGAGCTGATCCGCGACGCCCTTGGCCGGCGCAAGACCGAAGCCGGGCAGAAGGCCGCTGAGCTGATCGTGCTCAATGCCGGCGCCGCACTCTACGCCGCGGACCTGGCCACCAGCCTGCACGAAGGCATGCAACTGGCCCACGACGCTCTGCACACAGGGCTGGCGCGGGAGAAAATGGAAGAGTTGGCGGCCTTCACCGCCGTTTACCGAGAGGAGAACGCACAGTGAGTGTGCCGACGGTTCTGCAGAAGATCCTGGCCCGCAAGGCCGAAGAAGTCGCCGAACGCCGCGCCCGCGTCAGCTTTGCCGAGGTGGAGCAATTGGCCCGTGGCGCAGACGCGCCGCGCGGTTTCGCCAATGCCATGCTGGAACGCGCCAAATCCCGCGAGCCGGCAGTGATCGCCGAGGTGAAGAAGGCCTCGCCGAGCAAGGGCATCCTGCGCGAGAACTTCGACCCGGCCGATATCGCCCGTAGCTACGAAGAAGGCGGCGCTGCCTGCCTCTCGGTGCTGACCGATGTCGACTTCTTCCTGGGCAGCGATGCCTACCTCAAGGAAGCCCGCGCTGCCTGCAAGCTGCCGGTGATTCGCAAGGACTTCCTCATCGATCCGTACCAGGTGGTGGAAGCCCGTGCCATTGGCGCCGACTGCATCCTGCTGATCGTCTCGGCGCTGGATGACGTGCGCATGGCCGAGCTGGCCTCGGTGGCCAAGGACGTCGGCCTCGACGTGCTGGTGGAAGTGCACGACGCGCCGGAGCTGGAGCGTGCGCTGAAGACTCTGGACACTCCGTTGGTCGGCATCAACAACCGCAACCTGCACACTTTCGAAGTGAGCCTGGAGACTACCCTGGACTTGCTGCCGGAAATCCCGCGCGAGCGCATGGTGATCACTGAGAGCGGTATCCTCAATCGCGCCGATGTCGAGCTGATGGAAGTCAGCGACGTGTTTGGCTTCCTGGTCGGCGAAGCCTTCATGCGCGCCGAAGAGCCGGGTACTGAGCTCAAGCGTCTGTTCTTCCCCGAACGCAGCAAGGTCAAGCTGGGCGCCGATCCGGACTGACGTTTCCTGCGGACACAAAAAAGCCGGCGATTGCCGGCTTTTTTGCTTTCAGCGTTTCTTCAGCGAGTGCCGAAGACCACCATGGTCTTGCCTTTCACATGCACCAGGCCCTGTTCCTCCAGACTCTTGAGCACGCGGCCAACCATCTCGCGGGAGCAGCCGACGATGCGGCCGATTTCCTGGCGGGTGATCTTGATCTGCATGCCGTCCGGGTGGGTCATGGCATCCGGCTGCTGGCACAGGTCCAGCAGGGTGCGCGCGACGCGCCCGGTGACGTCGAGGAAAGCCAGGTCACCGACCTTGCGCGTGGTCTTGCGCAGGCGGTCCGCCATCTGGCTGCCCAGGGTGAGGAGAATCTCCGGGTCCTGCTGGCTCAGTTCGCGGAACTTCGCGTAGCTGATCTCGGCGACTTCGCATTCAGTCTTGGCGCGGATCCAGGCGCTACGCTCCTGGCCGGTGCTGCCTTCCTTTTCGAAGAGCCCCATCTCCCCGAAGAAGTCGCCGGTATTGAGGTACCCGATGATCATCTCGCGGCCATCGTCGTCCTCGATCAGGACGGTGACCGAGCCCTTGATGATGAAGAACAGGCTCTCGCAGCGGTCACCGGCGTAGATGATGGTGCTCTTGGCGGTGAAGCGGCGGCGATGACAGTGCGCGAGCAACTTGTCGAGGTTCTTGATTTTGGGTGTAAGGGTAATAGCTACCATGCCCGAGTCCCGGAAAGTATAAAAAGTGGCCTTTGCACAACAGGCGCTAATGATTTTTATGTTCAGCTGTAGTGCCGTGCATCCCTGGCGCGATCCCCCTCGATCCCCAGGGCGGCGTAATTGCCTGGCTGAGCATTCTTGCATGTACGTAAATCAGCAAGAGCTTAACAGACGATGTGTTACCAGCAATCGGAACACTGGAACGTTCGTGTAGGCAATTTCTGAGAGTGTGCCAGTAAACCGGCGCCAGCTTAAGTGATAAATGCATACTGACCGTGTGGAAATGAGACCTGGGTAACAGCCACCGCTCCCACTGGGCGTGCTAGGGGGCTGTGATAAGCTGTCGCCCCTTTTTTCGGCGGAGTTTCTTGCAATGAAAGCGCGAATTCAGTGGGCGGGCGAGGCGATGTTCCTCGGCGAATCCGGCAGCGGCCACGTCGTGGTAATGGACGGTCCGCCGGACGCCGGTGGCCGCAACCTGGGTGTGCGGCCGATGGAGATGCTCCTGCTCGGCTTGGGCGGCTGCACCAACTTCGACGTGGTCAGCATCCTGAAGAAAGGCCGCCAGCCGGTTGAAAGCTGCGAAGCCTTCCTCGAAGCCGAACGCGCCGACGAAGATCCGAAGGTGTTCACCAAGATCCACGTGCACTTCGTGGTCAAGGGCCGTGGCCTGAAGGAAGCTCAAGTCAAACGTGCGGTCGAACTGTCGGCTGAGAAGTACTGCTCCGCCTCGATCATGCTCGGCCGCGCTGGCGTCGAGATCACCCATGACTACGAGATCGTGGAACTGGGCTGATAGCCCCCTCCATCCTTTCATCATCAAGGGTGCGCAAACTCTGGCAGAGGTCGCCTGACCTCTGCATAATGCGCCACCTTTTTTCAGGGCCATCCGGCCCGAAACCAAGCAACCACAATCGCCATCGCGAAGAGGTGTAAACCGTCCTACGCAGGTGCCGCCGTACGCGCCTGACGGGCATGCTCAACCACGCGGCAGAGCCGCATTTGATGAGAGTTTTCCCACGGTGAAAAGCAAACTCAAGCTCCACGGGTTCAACAACCTGACGAAGACCTTGAGCTTCAACATCTATGACATCTGCTATGCCGAGACGCCTGAAGACCAGCAGGCCTACGTGCAGTACATCGACGAAGAGTACGATGCCGAACGTCTCACGCAGATCCTCACCGATGTTGTCGACATCATTGGCGCAAACATCCTGAACATCGCCCGTCAGGATTACGATCCGCAAGGCGCCAGCGTGACCATCCTGATCTCCGAGCAGCCGGTCACCCCGACCGACAGCCAGATCGAGGAATCCCCGGGGCCGCTGCCGGAAACCATTCTGGCGCACCTCGACAAGAGCCATATCACCGTGCACACCTATCCGGAGATCCATCCGGTGGAAGGCATTGCGACCTTCCGGGTGGACATCGATGTGTCGACCTGCGGCGTTATCTCGCCGCTGAAAGCGCTCAACTACCTCATCCACCAGTTCGATTCGGACATCGTCACCGTGGATTACCGCGTGCGCGGTTTCACCCGCGATGTGGAAGGTAAGAAGCACTTTATCGACCACGAGATCAACTCGATCCAGAACTATCTCTCCGACGACACGTACGAGGCCTACCAGATGACCGACGTGAACGTGTACCAGGAGAATCTGTTCCACACCAAGATGCTGCTCAAGGAGTTCGACCTGGACAATTACCTGTTCGGTGACGCGACCCGCAATCTGTCGGCCGAGCAGCGCCAGCAGGTGGAAGAGCGTGTACGGCACGAGATGCTGGAGATCTTCTACGCGCGCAATATGCCGCGCTGATCTGCCGCACGATGAAAAAAGGGCGCCCAGTGGGCGCCCTTTTTCGTTGCTGGCCGGATCAGATCCGGTAGGTGGACTTGGTCATCACCTTGGACAGCAAGGTCATGCCGAACTTTACCGGCGTCGGGAAGCGCAGGCCGCCGGCCTCGATGGCGCTGGTGGCATGGTGCTCCTCGTCTTCGCGCATCTGCTCGAGAATGGCGCGGGACTTCTGGTCCTCGGCGGGGATTTCCGCCAGGTGTTCGTCCAGGTGCTTGCACACCTGGTCTTCGGTAGCGGCGACGAAGCCCAGGCTGACGCGGTCGCTGATCAGCCCGGCAGCCGCGCCGACGCCGAAGGACAGGCCGTAGAAAATCGGGTTGAGCACGCTCGGGCGGCTGCCAAGCTGACGGATGCGCTGTTCGCACCAGGCGAGGTGATCGACCTCCTCGTCGGCAGCTTCTTCCATGGCCTTGCGCACTTTGGGCAGCTTGGCGGTCAGTGCCTGGCCCTGGTACAGCGCCTGGGCGCAGACCTCGCCGGTGTGGTTGATGCGCATCAGCCCGGCCACATGGCGGGCGTCCGTTTCGCTGAGCTCGGCGTCGGGCTGGACGATGGCGGGGGATGGGCGCCCTGGATGGCCACTGAAGGGCAGCAGGGTGCGCAGCGCGGCATCGGCCTGCAGCAGGAAGCGGTCGGCGGGAGAGTAGTGACGGTCGGCGGACATGGCGCACCTCCGGTAGGAACATTCGCCCGGCAGTTTACCGGATGGCGGATGACAGGTCTTGCCGAGGTGCGCGCAGCTCGCTCTTGTTGAGTGTCCGGCGATCAGCCCGGCGGCCAGTGCATCTGACGCTGACCCAGTACGTGCATGTGGATGTGGTGCACGGTCTGGCCGCCCAGGTCGTTGCAGTTCATCACCACGCGGAAGCCCTCGTCGCAGCCCTGTTCCTTCGCCAGGCGCTGGGCGGTGAAGAGGATGTGCCCGGCCAGCGGCTTGTCCGCTTCGGTCAGGTCGTTGAGAGTGGATACGTGCTTCTTCGGGATCACCAGGAAATGCACCGGCGCCTGTGGGCCAATATCGTGGAAGGCGATCACCTGATCATCTTCATAGAGCTTGCGCGCGGGAATGTCCCCGGCGACGATCTTGCAGAACAGACAGTCCACGAAATGCTCCTCCAGTCGTATAGGTAGGAGCAGGAGTTTAGCGGCCGTCGACCGCCGCGCCCAGTTCCGGGCCGGTCAACGCAAGGAGCTAGCGTGCAGAACGATATCCATGACCTGGGCCTGGTGCTCGACTCCAGGGTCAAGCTGATCGTGATCGAGTCCTGGGACGAGCCACGGGTTCTTGAGACTCTCACCGGCCTGGCGGTGCGGCGCGGCCTCAACCTACAGCTGTGGTCGGCGACCGAGGGCCTGCAGCGCCTGGGTTTTGGTGGTGAACCTCAGGGGGAGAGCGACAGCCGTGAGGCGGAGAATGCCTTGCGGCTGATCAAGGCCGATCCGCAGCCGAACCTTTACGTGCTCTGCGATCTGCATCCCTACCTGACGGATAACCCGCGCGCCGTGCGTCTGCTCAAGGAGATCGCCATGGCCGAGGGGAATTTCCGGCCCACGGTGGTGCTGGTCTCCCATGCGCTGAAGCTACCCGCTGAAGTCCAGCGCTTCGCCGCGCGCTTTGCGTTGTCTCTGCCGTCCGAGGATGAGCTGGTAGGGCTGGTGCGTGAGGAGGCTACCCGCTGGAGCGAGCGCAACCGAGGCGCGCGCGTACGCACGGACAACCGCACCCTGCGCCAGGTCGTGAAGAACCTGCGCGGCCTGACCCACGGTGAGGCCCGGCTGCTGGCGCGTAGCGTGATCTGCAACGATGGCGCGATCACCCAGGAGGATCTGCCGGAGCTCAACCGTACCAAGTTCGAACTACTCAACCTCGACGGCGTACTCAGCTTCGAGCACGACACCGCGCGCTTTGCCGAGGTGGGCGGGCTGGCCAGCCTCAAGCGCTGGCTGGGCGAACGGCAGAGCGCTTTCACCGAGAGCAAGGACAAGGATCTGCCCAAGGGCGTGCTGCTGGTGGGGGTGCAGGGCGGCGGCAAGAGCCTGGCGGCCAAGGCCGTTGCCGGTCTGTGGGGGCTGCCCTTGCTACGACTGGACTTCGGCAGCCTCTACAACAAGTACTTCGGCGAAACCGAGCGCAATCTGCGTGAAGCGTTGCGTCTGGCGGACAGCATGGCGCCCTGTGTGCTCTGGGCGGACGAGATCGAGAAGGGCGTGGCGACGGGCGATCAGGACAACGGCGTCAGCCAGCGGGTGCTGGCGACTCTGCTGACCTGGATGGCCGAGCGCAAGGCGCCGGTGTTCATGGTGGCGACCGCGAATGCCATCGATCGGTTGCCCCCGGAGCTGGTGCGCAAGGGACGTTTCGACGAGCTGTTCTTCGTCGATCTTCCGGACCATGCCGTGCGCATGGACATCTTCCGTATTCACCTCGTGCGCCGCGAGCTGGAGGTGGCGCAGTTCGACCTGGGAGCATTGGCTGAGGCGGCGGACGGCTTTTCCGGTGCGGAGATCGAGCAAGCAGTGGTCGGCGCCTTCTATGCTGCGCAGGCGCGACAGAAGGCGGTGGATCAGGCACTGCTGCTGGAGGAAATCCGCCGGACCGCGCCGTTGTCGGTGGTCATGGCGGAAGAGCTGGCCGCCTTGCGTCAATGGGCCGACGGCCGCACCGTACGCGCGGATTGAATGCCGGTCAGTTGGCCAGCGCCAGGCGGTTGATACGCCCGGCCAGTTTGCGCATGACCCAGCGTGGCAGCAGGCGCACGCCATAGGCAAACAGGCGGTTGCGCCAGCCGGGGATGATCAGCGCGGGCGCGCGGCGCAGCGCCTTCACGGCCAGGAAGGCGACTTCCTCGGGGGGCATGACGCGCTTGCCGTCGTCGAGCTTGCCCAGGCGCATGTCGGCATTGCGGTAGAAGGCAGTGCGGGTCGGGCCCGGGCACAGCACCGAGACCTTGATGCCGCGGCCTTTGAGCTCCTCGCGCAGACCTTCGGAGAAGTGCAGCACGAATGCCTTGCTGGCGTAGTAGCTACTCATCCAGGGGCCGGGCAGCAGGCTGGCCATGGAGGCGACGTTGAGAATCTGCCCGCCGCCGCTGCGCTCCATCATGGCGCCGATGCCGTGGCACAGACGCGCCAGGGCCAGGACGTTGAGCTCCAGCAGTTCCTGCTCACGGGACCAGTCCTGATCGATGAAGGCGCCGGAGGTGCCGACGCCGGCATTGTTCACCAGCAGCTCGATCTGCCGTCCGCTTTGTTCCAGCTCGTGCAGCAGACCGGAGATCTGCAGCGGCTCGGACAGGTCGCAGACTCGGAACAGCACCTCTACCCCGAAACGCTGAGATAACTCGCAGGCGGCGCTGTCCAGTGCATCGCGCTGGCGCGCCACCAGGATCAGCGCCTGGCCGCGGCGGGCAAGGGCTTCGGCCAGTGCCAGGCCGATTCCGCTGGAAGCGCCGGTGATGAGGGCAAAACGAGGCATTCAGGAGTCTCTGTGGCGGGGTGGCGTTCGACCACGCCCGCCACGGGTTGTTGCATTACTGGTCAGTGCTTTCGCTAGGGTCCGAATCGGCGCCCTCGGTGTCGCCACTTCTGAAGTCGTCGTCGGAGGGCTCCGCGGCAGCGGCCGGGTCGGCAGATTCGTCGCCCGGTTGATACTGCGATGCTTGCGCCGCCTGGGCGCGTTCGACATAGCTCTGGTAGGCCGGAATTGCGATGGCCGCGAGGATACCGCCAAATACCGGGAACAGCAGCCAGGAGAAGGCCAGGGCCTTGACGCCGGTGCTGTTGGGCGGCGGCGGCGGGCCGAAGCGGTTGGCACTCTGCTCGCCGGGCATGAACAGCATCAGCAGGCTGAGCACTGCGTTGACGAAGGGGACCAGCAAGGCGAGCCAAAGCCAGCCGGACCAGCCCAGGTCATGCAGGCGCTGCACACCGATGGGCACGCTGAAGACCATGGCGGCGATGACCACCACGGCGATGGCAGCCACGCCCAGGGGCATCGAAACGGCCATCAGCAGGCTGGCGACCAGGTAGGCGCCGAAGACGATGAAGGACAGCGCGGCAGACCAGCCGAGGTAGCGCACGCGACCGATCCGGCCGGACAGGCTGCGGACTTTCAGTTCGCCGAATTCCGGTAGATCATCGCCAACTTTTGCCTGGGGCGGCGCGTAGGGAGAGGCAGCGGCGTTCGGGGCGGTGGCTGCGGCGGTGGGAGCTGGATTGGCGGCTAGCTCAGCCTGCCGCGCCAGGTACTTCTCGATGACAATGCCGCAGGCGTTGCACTCGATGGAGGAAGCTTGTTCATGCCCGCACTTGGGGCAGGTCATCCGCTCGTTGCTGGTAGATTCGCCGGTGGCGCGGGCCGCCAGAGTCGCATCGCTGGGGTGGTCATCGGTCTCTACCAGGCTCAGGCCGGCAACGCCATCGGCTTCCTTGCGGGCGTTGGCGCCAGCGCCGTGGAGAGCACGCAGGTACTTGTCGGCTTCGTCGCCGGACAGGTCGCGCTTGAGCACCACCGCCTGGCCACTGAACAGTGCTTCGATCTTCGAGGCATCGCTCTTGAACAGGCGGGCGAGGTTTTCCTTGGCAGTTTCCAGCGGCGTCTGGGGCATCAGCGCGCCGTCGAACACGATCTTGAAGCGGGATTGGTCCATAGGGGCATCCTTGTCTTCTGGCTATGTTGGAATCGCTACAGCGTAATCGGGCCGCCGAAGGCCAACAAGCGCCCCCGGCGGATATATCGTGAGCGGTGCCGTCGCTCAGACCAGCAGTTGGTTGGACAGGCCAGCGCTGCGCGTCAGGGCCTGGCGGTACTCATGGTCCAACCGGGCGATCAGCTCGCCAACTGCAGGCAGATCGCGGATCTCACCGACACCCTGGCCGGCGGACCACACGGTCTTCCAGGCCTTGGCTTCGTCGCTCACCGGCTTGAGCTTCTCGCCATAGTTGAGCGCGCCCCGGTCGCTAAGTCGCTGCATGTCGAAGCCGGCGGCTTCCAGGCTCTGGCGCATAAAGCTCGCCGGTACGCCGGAGACGGCGGGCGTGTGGACGATATCGGCAGCGCGAGCGCCGATCAGCATGTGTTTGTAGTCCTCGGACGCCGCACTCTCGCGGGTGGCGATGAAGCGTGTGCCGAGGTAGGCGAGGTCGGCGCCCAGCACCTGGGCGGCAAGGATCTCGTGCCCATGGTTGATGCAGCCGGCCAGCAGCAGGGTCTTGTCGAAGAACTGGCGGATTTCTGCGATCAGCGCGAAGGGACTCCAGGTGCCGGCGTGGCCACCGGCACCGGCGGCCACCGCGATCAGGCCATCGACTCCGGCTTCCGCCGCCTTCTCGGCATGACGGCGGGTGGTGACGTCATGGAATACCAGGCCGCCATAGCTGTGCACCGCATCCACCACCTCGCGCACCGCGCCCAGGCTGGTGATGACGATGGGCACCTTGTGCTCGACGCAGAGCTTCAGGTCCGCCTGCAGGCGCGGGTTGGTGTTGTGCACGATCAGGTTCACCGCATAGGGCGCGGCCTGCGGGTCGGCGGCCAGCCCGGCCTCGATCTCCTCCAGCCAGGCCTTGAAGCCGCTGCTCTCGCGCTGGTTCAGCGCGGGGAAGCTGCCGACGATGCCGCTCTTGCAGCAGGCCAGCACCAGTTGCGGATTGGAGACCAGGAACATCGGTGCCGCCACCAGGGGAATGCGCAGGCGGCGGTCGAGCAGGGCGGGCAGGGACATGACAGTCTCCTTGTCGGGGTCAGAAAGGTTTGACGACCACCAGGATCACGATGGCGATCAGGAACAGTACCGGCACTTCGTTGAACCAGCGGTAGAACACATGGCTGCGGCCGTTCTCGCCACGGGCGAAGCGCTTGAGCATGGCTCCGCACGCATGGTGGTAGCCGATCAGCAATACGACCAGGGTCAGCTTGGCGTGCATCCAGCCCTGGGTCAGCCAGGCGGGATTGAGGTAGAGCATCCAGGCACCGAGCACGATGGTGAGGATCATCGAGGGCCCCATGATGCCGCGGTACAGCTTGCGCTCCATGACGCAGAAACGTTCGCGGCTGGCGGTGTCCTCGCTCATGGCGTGATAGACGAACAGGCGCGGTAGATAGAAGAGCCCGGCGAACCAGCAGACCACGGCAATGATGTGAAAGGCTTTCAACCACAGGTAAAGCATCAGGATTTCCTCGGGTCACGGTTGAGCCGATAGTAGTGGCGCCGTGCAATGCCGTCATCCCTGCGTCTATTACACTGAGATGTTCCGTCCGTGGCTGTTTGCCGCGCGCGCCGCATGGCATCCGGAAGATGCCCGGCTCCGTGTCCATGTCAGAACCCATACCGACAGAGAGTTCCAGCGAGCCGACTGGTGATTTTTCCGCTCGTGCCGTGCCCAAACGCCCGTTGGCGCGTCATCCCTTGCTGCGCCAGTGGCGGCGCAACCTGGCGTTCTGGCTCGGTGCGCTGCTGGTGGGGCTGGTGGCACTGGCTTTCGCCTATCTGGCGGACCTCGCCAGCGCGACCTTCCGCGCCGTGGTCGCGCACAACCCGTGGTGGCCGTGGTTGCTTTGCCCGCTGGGTTTTGCCGGCCTGGTCTGGCTGACCCAGGGCGCGTTGAAGAACACCCGTGGCAGCGGCATTCCACAGGTCATCGTGGCGCTGGAACAACGCAGCAGCCGCACACGAAATGCCTTGCTGTCGGTGCGGATTGCCGTGGGCAAACTGGCGATGACCCTGATGGCGCTGCTGGTAGGAGCCTCGGCCGGACGCGAGGGGCCGACCGTACATATCGGCGCGGCCCTGATGTATTCGCTCGGCCGTCGCCTGGGGCTCTATCACAAGCGTACGGTATCCGGCCTGATCATCGCCGGTGGTGCGGCGGGCATTGCGGCCGCCTTCAATACACCACTGGGCGGGGTGGTCTTCGCCATCGAGGAGCTGAGCCGCACCTTCGAACAGCGCTTCAGCGGGCTGGTGCTCACCGCGGTCCTGCTCGGCGGCATGGTCACGCTCGGTCTGATGGGCAGTTACAGCTACTTCGGCCGTCTCTCGGAAAGCATGCCGCTGGGGCCGGCGTGGATCGCCGTGGTGGCCTGTGGCGTGCTCGGCGGCTTGCTTGGCGGCCTCTACTGCCGGCTGGTGCTGCCGACCCAGCGCGGTCCGCTCGGCTTCATCAGTCGCTGGCGCGGGCGCTGGCCGATCCGTTTCGCCGCTGCCTGCGGGCTGGTGCTGGCGCTGCTCGGCTTGCTGTCCGGGCAGCACGTGTTCGGCACCGGGTATGCCGAGACCCGTTCCATCCTCGAGGGGCAGCCGGTGGTGGGGCATGACTTCCTTCTGTGGAAGTTCATCGCCAACGTGATTTCCTTCATCGCCGGCATCCCCGGTGGGCTGTTCTCGCCCTCGCTCACCGTCGGTGCCAGCCTGGCTCCCTGGCTGACACCGCTGATCCCTGGAGCAAGCCTGCCCGCCGTGGCGCTGCTGGGGATGTCTGCCTACCTCGCCGGGGTGACGCGCACGCCGCTGACCGCCACGGTGATCACCGTGGAGATGTCCCACAGCCCGGACATGCTGATCCCGATCCTTGCTGCCACGCTGCTGGCCAGTGGTGTGTCGGCTCGCCTGAACCCGCTACCGATCTATCACGCGCTCGCTCGTCAGATGCAGGAAACCCTGGCTTCGACCAAAGGCTCTTAAACCGGCGTGCATTCGCTCTGTTCAGCGGGGGCAGCGGCTCATATCATGGCTGCCCCTGAATTTGGCCCCATAGGTGGAGTGACAGGCAGATGATCAAGGTCGGTATCGTAGGCGGTACGGGTTATACGGGCGTGGAACTGCTGCGCCTGCTGGCACAGCATCCCCAGGCTCGCGTCGAGGTGATTACCTCGCGTTCCGAGGAGGGCGTGAAAGTCGCCGACATGTACCCGAACCTGCGAGGCCACTACGACGGCCTGGCTTTCAGCGTGCCGGACGTGAAGCGTCTGGGCGAGTGTGACGTGGTGTTCTTCGCCACCCCGCACGGTGTGGCCCACGCACTGGCCGGCGAACTGCTGGCGACCGGTACCCGGGTGATCGACCTGTCCGCGGACTTCCGCCTGCAGGACGCCGAAGAGTGGGCCAAGTGGTACGGCCAGCCCCACGGTGCGCCGGATCTGCTGCCCGAGGCCGTCTATGGTCTGCCGGAAGTGAATCGCGAGGCGATCAAGTCTGCGCGCCTGATCGCCGTTCCCGGCTGCTACCCGACCGCCACTCAGCTCGGCTTCATCCCGCTGCTGGAGAACGGCCTGGCCGACGCCAGCCAACTGATCGCCGACTGCAAGTCCGGCGTCAGCGGTGCCGGCCGTGGTGCCAAGGTCGGTTCACTGTTCTGCGAATCCGGCGAAAGCATGATGGCCTACTCGGTGAAGGGCCACCGTCACCTGCCGGAAATCAGCCAGGGCCTGCGTCGCGCGGCCAAAGGTGATGTCGGCCTGACCTTTGTGCCGCACCTGACCCCGATGATCCGTGGCATTCACGCGACCCTGTACGCACGCGTTGCCGACCGTGGCGTCGATCTGCAGAAGCTGTACGAAGAGCGCTACGCCAACGAGCCGTTCGTCGACGTGATGCCGGCCGGCAGCCATCCGGAAACCCGCAGCGTGCGCGGCGCCAACGTCTGCCGCATTGCGGTACACCGTCCGCAGGGCGGCGACCTGGTGGTGATTCTGTCGGTCATCGACAACTTGGTGAAGGGCGCGTCCGGCCAGGCGATCCAGAACATGAACATCCTGTTCGGCCTGGATGAGCACCTGGGTCTGTCCAACGTCGCGCTGCTACCGTAAGGAAAGATTGCCCCGGAAGCGGCCAATTGATCTGGACCAATGGATGAGTCGGATTAGTTGACCGTTTTTCTGGGGTAAGCGGATAATAGCCCGCAATGTTGTAACGTACGGCTTCGGCCGGGAGAGTTTTCACCATGACCATCGAAACCTTCACCCCCACTCCGCTGATGTTCTCGCAAGGCGCTGCGAACAAGGTGAAGAACCTGATCGACGAAGAAGGCAATCCGCGCCTCAAGCTGCGGGTGTTCGTCACGGGCGGTGGCTGTTCGGGCTTCCAGTACGGCTTCACCTTCGATGAAGACACCGCGGACGACGACACCATCGTCGAGCGAGATGGCGTCAACCTCGTGGTCGATCCGATGAGCTTCCAGTACCTTGCCGGTGCGGAAGTGGACTACCAGGAAGGTCTCGAAGGTTCGCGGTTCGTCATCAAGAACCCGAACGCAGCGACCACTTGCGGCTGCGGTCAGTCCTTCTCGATCTGATGCCGTAGAAGCAAAAACGCCGCGCATCTGCGCGGCGTTTTTGTTTGTACAGCGGGTTCAGGCGGGGTAGAGCGCGCCAAGAATGCGCGGCCCCTGCGCGGCCGTGACTTCCGGGCAGTTGCCGGGCTCGCGTTCGAAGAAACGATGGGCCAACCAGGCGAAGGCCATGGCCTCCATCCATTCCGGTGGTACGCCGCGGTCGATGCTGCTGATCACGCTGGCGCCGGGCATGTGCGCGGCGAGGCGCTGCATCAGCATCGCGTTGAACGCGCCGCCACCGCAAACCACCACTTCCTCGCAGTTGGGCTGAGCATCCAATAGCGCCGCGGCGATGCTTTGCGTGGTCAACTCCAACAGGGTTGCCTGCACGTCCTCGGCTTTCACCGGGCCATGGTTGGCCAGGACCGCGTTCAGCCAGTTCAGGTTGAAACGCTCGCGCCCGGTGCTCTTCGGGCCTTTGGCAGCGAAGAAGTCGTCCGCCAGCATCTTCCGCAGCAGCGCCTGATCGATGCTGCCGCTGGCAGCCCAGGCGCCATCACGGTCATAGGTCTCGCCACGTTGCTCCTGAATCCAGGCATCCAGCAGGACGTTGCCGGGGCCGCAATCGAATCCACGAACCGGCTTGCCAGGGCTCAATAGCGAGACGTTGCTGAAGCCGCCCACGTTGAGGATCGCGCACTCGCGGCGATCGCTGCCGAAGAGTGCCCGGTGGAAGGCGGGAACCAGCGGTGCTCCCTGGCCGCCGGCGGCTACGTCGCGGCGGCGAAAGTCGGCTACCACATCGATACCGGTCAGCTCGGCAAGCAGCGCCGGGTTGCCAATCTGTACGGTGAAGCCAAGCTGAGGCTCGTGGCGAATGGTCTGGCCGTGGCTGCCGATGGCGCGAATCGTACTGGCGCTCAGCTTCTCGCAGGCGAGGAGTTCATTGATACCTTGGGCTGCCAGCCGCACCCAGCTGTTTTCCGCGAGCGCGGAACGGGCGATTTCATCGGGGCCGGAAGAGCAGAGTGCCAGAAGGTCGGCACGGAGCGCCGCAGGCATGGGAAGGTAGTGGGAGGCGAGCAGAGTAGTCTGCTCGCCTTGCTCGACCAGGGCGATGTCCAGCCCGTCGAGGCTGGTGCCGGACATCACCCCCAGATAGAGCGGCATGGCTTAGCGCTTGTTCAGGGCCAGGAAGGTTGCCTTCTCCTGGTCCATGCGAGCCATCAACGGTTGGATCTGCGCCAGGAAGCGCTTGCGCTCCGGGCCGCTCAGCGGGTCAGCGGTCGGCAGCTTGGCGCTCAGCGGGTCGACGTGCTGGCCGTTGACCTGGAACTCGTAGTGCAGGTGCGGGCCGGTGGCGAGGCCGGTCATGCCGACATAACCGATGATCTGTCCCTGCTTCACCGCAACACCGGAGCGGATGCCTTTGGCGAAACGGCTCATGTGACCGTACACGGTGCGATAGCGCTGGCCGTGCTGGATCACCACGGCGTTGCCGTAACCGCCCTTGCGGCCGGCTTCGAGGATCTTGCCGTCGCCGGTTGCCTTGATCGGCGTGCCGATCGGAGCTGCGTAGTCCACGCCCTTGTGTGCACGAATCTTGTTCAGGACGGGATGGAAGCGCCCTATCGAGAAGCGCGAGCTGATGCGGGCGAAGTCCACCGGAGTACGAATGAACGCCTTGCGCATGCTGCTGCCGTCGGCGCGGAGGTAGCTGGTGTTGCCCTGTTTGCTGGTGTAGCGCACGGCAGTGTATTCCTTGCCGCGGTTGACGAAGCGAACAGCGAGGATGCTGCCAGTACCGACCTGCTTGCCCTTCACCTGCTGGGATTCGTAGATCACATCGAACTCGTCGCCCTCGCGGATATCCTGGGCGAAGTCGATGTCGTAGCCGAGGGCATTAGCCATCGACATGATCAGGTCGTGAGAGAGTCCCGCGTTCCTGCCGGCGACGAACAACGAGCTGTCGATGCGGCCGTGGGCATAGTTGGCGTGTACCGAGGGCTTGATCATGTCGCGCTTGAAGTCATAGCCCTTGGCGGACTTGTTCAAGCTGATCGTCTCCAGGTCGCTGCGCTTGACCTTCAGGCCCTGCAGCTCTCCCTTGGCATCAATGAGGAAGTCCACGTCCTGGCCGATATCGAGACGGGTGAACTGCTTGGCGTCCTTGTTTGCGGCAAGCATGTCGTGCACGGCGTTCGCCGGCAGGCCGGCCTTCGCGAACACGGTGGAAAGAGTATCGCCCTTGCCCACGGTCACGCTTTTCCACGCAGGGTCTGCGGGAGCGGAGGGGGAGGCTTGCTGTTTCGAATCGGCGAGATCGTTCTTCTTTTGCGCGTCTTTTCCGGCGCTGTTCTGGTTGTCCGGCTGGCCTTCTATCTGTGCAAAAGGCGAAGAGCCGTCGTCTTCCGTGACCGCGTTGGGTCGAAGATCGTCTTTTTCCTGAAGGATCTGCTCGGTACCGCTGTCCAGCTCCAGATTGAGCGTGGTCTTCTTCGCCTCGACCTCGGCCGAGGGGAACACCAGCAGAGCCAGGCTGAGGAGCGCTGCTACACCGCTAGCGGCGAGCAGATGGCTCTTCGGATAGTACGGCGCTTTCTGTTTTGATTGCGTCATGGCATGAGTGGTGTTTTTGGAATGTGAAATAACTGCCTAAAATATAACCAAATTCCCGCTGAATCAACCCTGATGTCGGGCTTCTGACGTCCTGTCCTCTGGCGCTGGGCAAAACTTGTTTTTAGTGTCTGTTCTTGTATCGTTGGTTCCCTTTCGCAATTCGCAACGTACAGGAACCTGCAATGAAGTCGGTCGAAGAGCAGCTGGCGCTGATCCAGCGCGGTGCAGACGAAATTCTCGTGGAGGCCGAGCTGATCGAAAAGCTCAAGCGCGGCCAGCCCCTGCGTATCAAGGCCGGCTTCGACCCGACCGCTCCCGACCTGCACCTGGGACATACCGTCCTTATTAATAAGCTGCGCCAGTTCCAGGAGTTGGGGCATCAGGTGATCTTCCTGATTGGCGACTTCACTGGGATGATCGGTGACCCCAGCGGGAAAAGTGTTACCCGCCCACCCCTTACCCGCGAGCAGGTTCTCGAGAACGCCGAGACGTACAAGGCCCAGGTCTTCAAGATCCTCGACCCCGCGAAGACCGAAGTGGCCTTCAATTCCACCTGGATGGACCAGCTTTCCCCCGCTGATTTCATTCGTCTGGCTTCCCAGTACACCGTTGCTCGTATGCTGGAGCGCGATGACTTCAGCAAACGTTATGCCAGCAACCAGTCCATCGCTATTCACGAATTCCTCTACCCGCTGGTTCAGGGTTACGACTCGGTAGCGCTGCGCGCTGATGTCGAGCTCGGCGGTACCGACCAGAAGTTCAATCTGCTGATGGGTCGTGAGCTCCAGCGTGCCTATGGGCAAGAGCCGCAGTGCATTCTGACGATGCCCTTGCTCGAAGGCCTGGATGGCGTGAAGAAGATGTCCAAGTCCCTGGGTAACTACATAGGCATCCAGGAGGCACCGGGTGTCATGTACAGCAAATTGGTCTCCATCCCGGATACCCTGATGTGGCGTTACTTCGAACTGCTCAGCTTCCGCTCCATGGAAGAGATCGAGGGCTTCAAGGGAGATGTCGAGGCTGGCACCAATCCGCGTGACATCAAGATCAAGCTGGCGGAAGAAATCGTCGCTCGCTTCCATGGTGAAGAAGCGGCTGCTTCCGCACACAAGTCCGCAGGCAACCGCCTGAAAGAGGGCGAACTTCCGGAAGACCTGCCGGAAGTGGAAGTGGCGGTAGCGGAAGACCTGCCCATTGGCGCCGTCCTTAATAAGGCAGGCCTGGTGAAGAACTCGGCTGTCGCGCGCGACCTGCTGTCGTCTGGCGGCGTGCGCGTGGATGGTGAGGTTGTGGATCGCAGCTTCGTCTTCAAGGTAGGAGCTACTCACGTCCTGCAGGCTGGCAAGAAGGCATTCGCTCGCGTCTCCCTGGTCGCCGAGTGAAGAAAGTTTAAATTAGTCGTTGACGGCCGATTTAAACTCCCTATAATGCGCACCACTCCCAGCGACGAAGCGCTGAAAGAACTTGAAAATCAAGTACTTGCAGAGGTTCGAGGTTGAGAGTGGTGATCAGGCGGGTGATTCACTTGCCGCTCTTCATTAGCTGCTCCGGCAGCGAGCTGAAAAGAAGGTCGCCGAGGTGCTTGACAGTGGGCTTGATCGCTGTAGAATGCGCCTCCCGCTGATGAGAAGGTTCGCCTTCGCCGAAGCCCAAGCGATTGAGTAGAAAAGAAATTTTCGAAAATAAAGCTTGACGGAAAGAGAGGTT
>NZ_PEKX01000010.1 GCF_002796985.1 Pseudomonas sp.
CCGCTATGAAACCCACCGGCAGCATAGCAAGGGCACTGGCCACGTTTTTACACAGTCTGGGCCAGAAGCAGACGCAATAGAGCATTGCTAGTCTTGAGAGCACGCTAGGCAGTCCGAATATGCCAAGAACAGAGTGATCCGGGAGCAAGGGGTCTTGGATCGACACCTTCCATGTTGGGCCGCCACAGTGTGACTGCCGGAGCTTAATCTCCACGGAGAGAAGTGATGAAGTACTTTTTGATACTGGCGGTACTTGTCTTGAGCATGCAAGTTCAGGCCGAAGATTTCTTCCGGCCCTGCGAAGACGTCATTGAAAGCCCGGGATACACATCCCTTGCAGAGACTTTCGAGTCGGGAAACGTCAAGGCAAGATACTGTCAGAAACTCAACACCAATGAATTTCTGTACGTAACGGATGTGGGCAATTACGACCAGTTCTACCATTGCACCAAGACGGAATTGAGAAAGTTAGAGTGTCGGGGGATCGATAAGTACTCGACCTACCCTAATATAAACGTGGAACAGAGATTCCGCAGCAACAAGGGAAAACAGTTCGTATTGTTCAGCGTCGGAAAATTAAGTCATGGCATCTACTCTACAAGTTATGTGCTTTTCCACCTTGTGCCAAAATCGGAGGCACGTTCCGGCTATCTAATTTATTCACTGCGAGAAGCAGGGGAGCGCAGCGGCCGCTATTCGGACTTAGGGAAGGTGTGCAGCAACCTGGACGGACAGGATGCGACTACCCCGGAAAATCCACCTTATGAGTTTTTCGATAACGGAAAAGATGCGGCGATTATCAGGTTCCATCAGAAGCTCACGAGCTGTGACTCGACAAACACCGAAGCCAAGCAGACGCTGGAATATAAATGGGTAAAGGGGGAATTCAGGCTCTCGAAGAACACCCGGATTATCGAGTAACGGTGACCCGCAAGCCATGAGCTTCAGCCTAACGGTATCGATAGCAGTTTTATCCGAATCGCCGATAGTCAGCTATGGATCGCTAGCGGCCTCTCGTCTGCTCGATACTGTTCAACAAGAGGCCAAGCGCTTGAACTCATAGGCGCCCTGAGCTATGGCCTCATTGCTAGCTCTGCCTGCGGCCTCATTTGCCAATCGATCAAATTCTTGTAGTTGCTCCAGAGTCATAATAGTGCTCATCTCATTGCTCTCCTTTCGCCAATGCGGCGTCGATCTTGTCTTTAGTTGCCTGATAAACTCTTGTGAAATCGCTCAACTGCCTTCTCGGAAATCGATAGATCAATACAATATTTTCCCAGGCGGTTATTTTTGCAGAGCAGATTCCCGACGAGATATCTTTGCCGCAGAAAATTATTGGAAAGCTCATATCCACGGCGCCGTTGCGATGCCTGTAGAAATAATCATCTGCATGCTCCTCGTTACCCAAGGCCTGATAGAATCCAAGCTCTTC
Source organism: Pseudomonas sp. (assembly GCF_002796985.1). GTDB lineage: Bacteria > Pseudomonadota > Gammaproteobacteria > Pseudomonadales > Pseudomonadaceae > Pseudomonas. Next base: position 1,433 of record NZ_PEKX01000010.1, read on the forward strand.
ATTTAGTGAAATGGCATATCCTGAAGGTCCGCCTATCAGTTTATTTGTCAGATTATTGAGAGGTAAGTATTTTTCAGGAGAAGGAGTTGCTCCCATTTTGCAATTCATTAGTATAATAATTTTTGGATTACCCGGATCAATATCGGTAGAAATTACACCCGACATTGTTTCCTTCATGTGACTAACGCTATCTCTGTAGATTAGAGTCACGCCAGGAATAAACTTTCCTTTCTCTTTCCATACGTCTGGATTTCTGAATGTTGGCCGATATTCGTCTGGCGTTGATTTCAGGTGCTCGAAATCAAATCGCCTTCCTGCGACCCATACTGGTTCGCCATCTTCAAATTTTTTATCCGTGTAGCGCGAGTAATTTTCTCCTCGCGCTTCTATCGCATTTTTTGTGTAATCAATACATTTCTGTTCTTCAGGGGAGATATGGGAGCGGTTATTTTCATTTCCACAGGCTGAAATAAATGCTGTGACAGCTACTATGCCGAGCCCGATAAGTAATCGCCGCGAATACTGCGCGTACTGAATTATTTTAATTAAGACGCTATGCATAGCGCATATCCTCAACGCTTCTTCAGCCTAAAGGTATCTATAGCAGTTTTATTCCAATCGCCAATAGTCCGCTTTGGGTGGCGGTTGCCGCCAGATCAGAAAGCTATACCCCGCTTGACCTCTTCCAGCCTTCCCCATAACCTCCCGACGCCCCTGTGAAAGCGGCAGGGGGGCGGGTTTGGCGACCCGATAAATCCACAGTGCGACCGCGCTCATAGCGCTGCGACGTATTTCTACGTCCGCAGTGTCTTGCTATGGCAGGCCGCGCAGGGAGACCTTCGGGTCTGCCGGTCCTGTGGTTCCGGTTCGCCAACCTTGCGCGGTTCTGCCACCCCTACCGTTTGGCGACGGGGGAGTGGCCTTTCTGGATTAACCACAAAGGTCTCAACTCCATGGACGACATCTACGTTCCCACCGTTTTCCACCGCTACAACCGTTCCCTGCGCGGCGTGTTGATCGACAACCAGCCCTGGTTGGTCGCCCGCGAGCTGGGTTATCTGATCCGCGAGCAGGTCGATGCTTATGTTCTTCGATTGGATGAGGACCTCTTTCGCGAGGCGCGCCTGGTGACGGGTGGCGGTGAGGAGGTCGTGCTGCTGGTCAGTGACTATGGCGCTTTCCATGTCATGCACCGCTTTCGTGATCCGGAGCATCGGCAAATGCGGATGTGGATCACTGGCCATGTGTTGCCGACGCTCAGGGATCAGGGGCGGGTGCCTGCGGGGCTGCCGAAGCGGATGCTGGCGAAAGGCGAGGGGCGGTCGTTGGCGGTGCTGGATTGGCAGGGGGAGTATTGGGTGCCGATGGGGGAGGTGCCGCGGTTGATGCGTGAGGAGAGGCGCGGGAGATGGTGGCGGAGGGAGTGATTGGCGGTTTGGAGTGCGGTGGGTTCGCGAGCGAGCTCGCTCCTACAAGAGCAAGAGCCCCTCACCCTAACCCTCTCCCGCACGCGGGAGAGGGGACCGTTCGGTGTGGGTCATGCCCTGGTGTCAGTCGGGCAGGGCATGACTCTTTGATTGCCAATCAAGCAGCCGGAGGCGTGCCTTCGGCGTTGGCGGCCACGGCGTCGATCTGGATCAGCGCACCTTTGGGCAGGGCCGCTACGGCTACCGTCCTGCGTGCGGGGACGCCGCCGGGGAAGTAGCTGGCGTACACCTCATCGACGGCGGCAATGTCGTCGATGTTCTTCAGGAAGACGTTGACCTTCACCACATCGGCCAGTGCGTGGTCGATGCTTTCGACGATGGCCTTGAGGTGCTTGAAGCACTGGCCGGCCTGTTCCTTGATGCCGCCTGCCACCAGTTCACCGGTCTTCACGTCCAGCGGCAGCTGGGCGGAGATGTGGTTGTAGTGGGAGAAGGCGACGGTTTGGGTGGAGTAGGGGCACTTCGGCGCGGCGTCGGTGTTGTGGGCCTTGATGACGATGCCGTGGCGGTCTTCGACGGCTTGCGGGGGCGTGCCGTCGCCGTGGGAGACCACGGCCTCGACCTGCACCAGGGCATCCATCGGCAGGGCTTGCTCCTGTACGACAGTACGTGCCGGGACGTAGCCGACGGTGCGGGCGATGGCCGAGTCGGGGAAGAAGGTGGTGTAGACCTTGTTCACGGCCTGCATGTCGGCCAGGTTCTTGACGAAGACGGTGATGCGCACGATGTCATCGAAGGGCACGTCGATGCTTTCGAGGATGGTCTTGATGTTGCGCAGGCACTGCCGGGTCTGTTCCTCGACGCCGCCGGGCACCAGCTTCCCGGTGCGCGGGTCGATGGGCAGCTGGGCGGTGAGGTTGTTGTAGTGGGAGAAGGCGACGGTCTGGGTGGACAGCGGGCTCAGCGGCGCGCTCTCGGTGTTGCGTTCGACCTTGATCAGGTCGCCGGCCTGCGGGGCGTTGGGGATGGTGCCTTCGCCGCAGGTGATGAGCGCTTCGACCTGCACCTGGGCGCCCAGCGGCAGGGCAGCCACGGCGACGGTGGTGAGTGTCGGCAGGTAGTTGGGGAAGAAGGCCGCGTGCACTTTGGCGACGGCTTCGGCATCGGCGATGTTGGTCAGGAAGATGGAAATGCGGACGGTGTCGTTCAGGGTGTGGCCGATGCTTTCGATGACGGCCTTGAGGTTCCTGAAGCACTGCTCGGCCTGTTCCTTGGCGCCGCCGGCCACCAGCTTTCCGCTGCTCGGGTCGACCGGCAACTGGGCGGAAAGGTTGTTGTAGTGGGAGAAGGCGACGGTTTGGGCATAGGGGCCGAGGTTTTGCGGGGCCTTGTCGGTGTTACGTGCCAGAACTGCGTTGTAGCCACTCATGTTGGTGCTCCCTTGTTTGCTGGGAATCCATGGGTTGCGTGGCAAACGCTTCTTCCACTTCGATATCGGTCGTTGCCACTATCGGTTCAGACGACGGATATCAAGCTCGTCGAGAGGCGCGCAGACTATCGAGTCTTGAAGGGTGACCCCTTTGACTTATGGCAAGCGTAGTGGGGTCTTCTTACCGGGTTGTTTCATTTGGCGATGGGGATGAGTCGGGATATTTCGAAAGGGATTTCTGAAAGCGGGGCTGGTGGTTCTCGTGGAGGTCCGGTGCCAGAGCCTTTCCCTCACCCCAGCCCTGGCTACGCGCCCCGCTCCGAAGGGAGAGGGGGCAGACCGTTCCGACTGATGCTGCGGGTTCTCCTTGCGCCGAACGGTCCCCTCTCCCTTCAGGGAGAGGGGACCGTTCGGCCGCCTATCAGAAGATGTAGTCGGTAGTCAGGAAGCTGGAGTCGCGGTCGCGGATGATCTGGCTGATCAGGGCCTTGTTGGCGTCGGTGAAGCGCGTGGCGACCAAGGTGCGGATGGAGAAGGTGCGCAGGGCGTCGTGGACGGAGAGGGTGCCTTCGGCGGAGTTCTTGCGGCCGTTGAAGGGGTAGCTGTCCGGGCCGCGCTGGCACTGGGCGTTGAGGTTGATGCGGCCGACCTGGTTGACGAAGGCGTCCACCAGCGGGCCGATCTGCTCGGGGTCGTCGCCGAACAGGCTGAGCTGCTGGCCGTAGTCGGACTGCAGGACGTAATCGATTACTTCCTTGATGTCGCGGTAAGGCACCACCGGCACCAGCGGGCCGAACTGTTCCTCGTGGTACAGGCGCATGTCGGCGCGCACCGGGCTGAGCAGCGCGGGGTAGAAGAAGCTTTCGTGGCTCTCGCCGCCACCAGGGTTGATGACCTCGGCGCCCTTGGCCAGTGCATCTTCCAGCAGGCCGTTCAGGTAGTCGACCTTGCCCGGCTCGGGAAGCGGCGTCAGCGCCACGCCTGATTCCCAGGGCATGCCGGGTTTGAGTTCGGCGAGCTTGGCGCTGAACTTGTCGAGGAAACTGTCCAGCACGTCTTCGTGGACGAAGAGGATCTTCAGCGCGGTGCAACGCTGGCCGTTGAAGGAGAGGGCGCCGGTGATGGCTTCGCTGACGGCGTTGTCGAGGTCGACGCTGGGCAGGACGATGCCGGGGTTCTTGGCGTCCAGCCCGAGGGCGGCGCGCAGGCGGTGCGGGCGCGGGTGGAGCTTCTTCAGGTCGGCGGCGCCGGAGTGGGTGCCGATGAAGGCGAAGACGTCGACCTTGCCGCTGGCCATGAGCGCGCTGACGGTCTCGCGGCCGCGCCCGTAGATGACGTTGATGACGCCCGGCGGGAAGCTGTCGCGGAAGGCTTCGAGCAGCGGGCGGATCAGCAGCACGCCGAACTTGGCGGGCTTGAAGACCACGGTGTTGCCCATGATCAGCGCCGGGATCAGGGTGGTGAAGGTCTCGTTCAGCGGGTAGTTGTACGGGCCCATGCACAGCGCGACGCCCAGCGGCACGCGGCGGATCTGCCCGAGGGTGCCCTGTTCCAGTTCGAAGCGGCTGGAGCGGCGGTCCAGTTCCTTGAGTGCCTGGATGGTGTCGACGATGTAGTCGCAGGTGCGGTCGAACTCTTTCTCCGAGTCCTTGAGGTTCTTGCCGATCTCCCACATCAGCAGCTTGACCACGGCCGTGCGCTGCTCGCGCATGCGGGCGAGGAAGCGCTCGACGTGGGCGATGCGTTCAGCCACGCGCAGGTTCGGCCACGCGCCCTGGCCGTTGTCGTAGGCGGCCACGGCGGCGTCCAGCGCGGCGAGGGCGGCGTCGGCATCCAGCAGCGGTGTGCTGCCGAGGATCACCTGTTGGTCGCCTTCATCGGTGGCGAGGAAGATCGGGCTGCGCACCGGGGCCAGCGGGCCGTCCCAGCGGCGCAGTTCGCCGTTGACCAGGTAGTCGCGCTGCTCGACGGGCGCGTCGGGGCGCCAGGCGTCGGGGATGTCGCTGAGGCGGGGGAACAGATGGTCGAGCTTGTTGTTGTCGGGCATGACTCATCCCTCGGGGGAAGGTGGGCGACTAGTTTGTGCAGGGCGCATGACTGTTCGCAGTCATGCGCCGATGTTCTCTTGCGTTGTGATGGCGGATAACGCGTGCCGCGTTATGCGCCCTACGGAATTCTCTGGAGCCTAGCTTGGCCTGGGTAAATCGATTCAGCAAAAATTGATGCGCGGGGCTTTGGTAGGGCGGATAACCGCTTGCGGTTATCCGCCGGCTTCACGGTGTGCGGGCGGCGGCGGCGGATAACCCGTTCCGGGTTATGCGCCCTACGGGTGCGAGGGGTTGGGCTGCGGTGTTGGTGCGGGCTGCAGGAGTTCCTGCTGCTCGGCGTAGCGGGCGCGAATGTCGAAGTCGCGCGGCCAGGTGGGTTGGGCGGGGGCTTTCGGAGTTGCGGAGGAAGTCACGGGCGATACCTCGTTGCAGGAGTCCGGGGCGGGCGGTTGGTGGTGCTCGCCGGGTGATAGGGCGCTGGGCTTGATGGGTATCGCTGCGCTCCACGCCATCCTACGGGGAGCGCCTGGGTAGGATGGGTGGAGCGCAGCGATATCCATCGATCAATGCATCAGACGAACAGCGACAGCAGCAGGATGAACAGCAGGCCGACCACCGAGAGGATGGTTTCCATCGCCGTCCAGGTCTTGAAGGTCTCCATCACGCTCATGTTGAAGTACTGCTTCACCAGCCAGAAGCCGGCGTCGTTGACGTGGGAGAGGATCAAGGAGCCGGCGCCGGTGGCGAGCACCAGCAGCTCGCGGTTGACGCCGGGGATCAGGTCGATGACCGGCACCACGATGCCCGCGCCGGTGATGGTGGCGACGGTGGCGGAGCCGGTGGCGATGCGGATCACCGCGGCCACCAGCCAGGCCAGGAGGATCGGCGAAATCTGCGCCTGCACCGCCATGTGGCCGATCACGTCGCCCACGCCGCTGGCCACCAGCATCTGTTTGAAGCCGCCGCCGGCGCCGATGATCATCACGATGGCGGCAGTGGGCGCGAGGCTCTGGTCGAGTAGCTTGAGGATTTTCTTCGAGTCGAATCCGCGAGCGTGGCCGAAGGTGTAGAGCGACAGCAGCAGAGCCAGCAGCAGCGCGGTGATCGGGTGGCCGATCATGTCCAGCCAGGCGCGGACGATGTGGCCGTCGGCAAGCATGACGTCGGCGAAGGTCTTGAGCAGCATCAGGAACACCGGCAGCAGCACGGTGAGCAGGGTGATACCGAAGCTGGGCAGGTTGCTGGTGTCCGGCTCGTGGGCGATCTGTGCCACCAGCTCTTCATTGGGCTGGCCGGGGATGTACTGGGCGATGAACTTGCCGAAGATCGGGCCGGCGATCGCGGCGGTGGGCAGGGCGACCAGCAGGCCGTAGAAGATGGTCTTGCCGATGTCTGCGCCGAATACGCCGATGGCCAGCAGCGGGCCGGGGTGCGGCGGCACCAGGCCGTGCACGGCGGAGAGACCGGCGAGCAGCGGGATGCCGATCTTGATCAGCGATACGCCGCTGCGCCGGGCGACGATGAACACCAGCGGCACCAGCAGGATGAAGCCGATCTCGAAGAACAGCGGGATGCCGACCAGGAACGCGGCGAACATCATCGCCCAGTGCACGCGCTCCTTGCCGAAGGCCTGGATCAGCGTGCGGGCGATCTGATCGGCACCGCCGGACTCGGCCATCATCTTGCCGAGCATGGTGCCCAGCGCAAGGATGATGCCGACGAAGCCGAGCACGCCGCCGAAGCCATCCTGGAAGGATTTGACGATGGTCGCCACCGGCATGCCGGAGGTGAGGCCGAGGAAGCCGGCCGCGATGATCAGGGCGACGAAGGGGTGGATCTTGAAGCGGGTGATCAGCAGGATCAGGCCGATGATGGTGACCACCGCGTCCAGCAGCAGATAAGTGTCGTGGGACATGCCGAGCATGAGTCTCTCCTGTTTTTGTCGTTGTGCCGGAGCGGTTCTTCTTCTTGGGTGAGTTGAGGTAGCGCTATCTTTTGATGGCAGGCGCTATCGGCATCAGTCGCTGGAGTGCTGTCGCCACCAGAGGTGCGTGGCTTCGGCCAGCTCGTCGAGTGGGCGGGTGGCGTCCAGGCGCAGGGTCAGCGGTTCGCTGGTAGGCACTTCGAGGGCGGCGAACTGGCTGTCGATCAGGCTGGCCGGCATGAAGTGGCCGGGGCGGGTGGCGACGCGCTGGGCGGCGGTTTCCGGGGTGAGTTCCAGGAACACCACACCCAGGCCGGGCACGGCGCGGCGCAGGCGCTCGCGGTAGATGAGCTTGAGTGCGGAGCAGGTCAGCACGGGGCGCTGGCCGGTGGCGATGGCTTGCTGCAACTGGGCGGCGAGGGTGTCGAGCCAGCCGGCGCGGTCCTCGTCGGTCAGCGGGATGCCGGCGCTCATCTTCTGGATGTTGGCTTCGGGGTGGAAGGAGTCGCCTTCGATGGCGAACGCGCCGCTGCGCAGACACAGGGCCTCGCTGACACTGGACTTGCCACAGCCGGCGACACCCATGATGAGCACGGCATCGATGGAGGGGAGCATGCAGGGCCTCGGATGTGAGACAGCGCTATCTTTGTTGGGCGTAACGAAAAGCATCGGGCTGCCTCCGTATTCTTGTCATTCTAGTCGGTGTGTCCCGGTGCTCTCGGCGGATGCTGCTGTGATAAGCAAACGCCGGCGGGCGAGGGGCGGCGGGAGCCGGCCTCAGGCAATTGCCCTGGCTGCGAGACAGCGCTACCTTAGTGCCTCGATTTTTGTTTGGCAAGCCGCCCGATGACCGCCCGGAAGAACGATAAGAAAAACGACAGAAGCTCTCGCACCACCGGCAAACCCACCCTCAACGACGTGGCACGCAGTGCCGGCGTCAGCCCCATCACCGCCTCGCGCGCCTTGCGCGGCGTGAGTACGGTGGCCGAGGAACTGGTGGTAAAGGTCCGCCAGGCTGCCGCCGACCTGGGCTACGTGGCCAACCCCGCCGCCCGCGCGCTGGCTTCCAAGCAGAGCCACAACATCGTGGTGCTGGTGCCGTCGTTGGCGAACCAGCTGTTCATCGAAACCCTCGAAGCCATCCATGCGGTGATGCACCCGCGCGGCCTGGAAGTGCTGATCGGCAACTACCACTACTCCCGCGACGAAGAAGAGAACCTGCTGCGCAACTACCTCGCGTACCAACCGCGCGGCCTGCTGCTGACCGGCTTCGACCGCACCGAGAGCGCCCGGCGGATGATCGAGGCCAGCGGCGTGCCGGCGGTCTACATGATGGACCTGGACCCCGGCGCGGGGCTGCATTGCGTGGGCTTCTCGCAGATTCGTGCAGGGGAGGCGGCGGCCAAACACCTGCTCAAGAGTGGGCGCAAGCGCCTGGCCTATATCGGCGCGCAGTTGGACCAGCGCACCTTGCTGCGTGGCGAGGGTTACCGCCGCGCGCTGCAGCAGGCCGGCTGCTATGACCCGGCGCTGGAAATCCTCACGCCGCGTTCGTCATCGGTGGGCCTCGGTGGTGAGTTGTTCCGCCAGTTGCTGGCCAGCCATCCGCAGGTGGAAGGCATCTTCTTCGGCAACGACGACCTGGCCCACGGCGCCTTGCTGGAGGCCATGCGCCACGGCATCCGCATTCCCGAACAGGTAGCGGTGCTGGGCTTCAACGATCTGCCCAGCTCGGAATTCATGGTCCCGCGCCTCTCCAGCATCCGCACCCCGCGCAAGGCCATCGGCAGCCATGCGGCGGAGCGCCTGCTCGACCTGATCAACGACAAACCGGTGAATGCGCCGGTGCTGGACCTGGGGTTCGAGTTGATGGTGCGGGAGAGCAGCTGACGCTCGTCACCCAATCGTAGGGCGCACAACGCGCCAGCGTTATCCGCCGTCGGAGGTGAGCGGCGGATAACCTGTTCCAGGTTATCCGCCCTACGGTTTCAAGTTCGCTGCAGGGTATAGCGGTAAATTCCCCGTGAGCCTCGCAAGTAGGATGGCGTGGAGCGAAGCGATACCCATCGATTCCACATGCGGGGCGTGGGATGTCGGGTTTTTTCGTAGGAGCGAGCTTGCTCGCGAACGGATTCCCCGGTGGCGCGGGCGTCAAGCGGTTCGCGAGCAAGCTCGCTCCTACAGAAAATCCCCGCGCATAAAAAAGCCCGCTGGAGCAGCGGGCAGTTGTGCGCGGGATAGCCGCGGAGGCAAAACATTCCCCGGCGGGCAAGCCGCCGGAGCAATCACTCAGTACGCATCGCTCATCCCATCGGTGATGGTGATGCCCTGCTTGCGCATTTCCTGGATCAACCCGGCGCGGGTGCCCGGCAGGTTGAGCAGGGCCTGGTAGCGCGTGGCTTTGACTTCCTCGGCGGTGTAGGGCTTGAACTCGGTGGGCATGCTGTCACCGGCCATGCCCTCCTTGCGCAGCAGCCAGTTGAGCAGGTCGGCCAGTTGCGCGTCGTTCAGCGCGGACTGGGACATGCCCGGCACGCGCACGAGGAATTGCCGCCCACCATCCACCTTCAGGAAGTTGCCGACGAAGCCGTGCAGGCGCGGCGTGTCGTTGGCCTTGCTGCCACTGCCTTCGGTGAGGTGGCAGCCGGCGCATTGCAATTGGTAATTGGTGGCCGGGGTGTAGCTCTGCTGGGAGATCGGCTTCTGCACCTCCTCGTTGCCGGGCGCCGGCCGCTGGTGCGGATCGGGGATCGCGCGGGCCTGGGCAAAGGGGGCGACCAGACTGCAGAGCAGGGCGCCGACAACGAGACTGCGCATGGGCTGTTCTCCCGACTTCAGACCGCGACGCCGCGGATGATGGTGACGGTGCAGTTGTAGATGCGCGATTCCGCGCCCAGGCACCAGTTGACGTCGTTGTTGTTGAACGGACGGTACAGCGGCTCCTCGCTCTCGTTGCGGGTACAGGCGCACTGGGAGCAGCTGTGCTTACCGCAGCAGTCGTTGTAGGAAATGATGTAGTCCTTGCCGTCTGCCGGGTTGCGGCAGGTGCCGATCCAGGTCACTTGCGAGGCATCGGTGCCGGGCGGGCAGGAGGTGGTGGTGCCGCCGCAGCAGGTGCAGAGGAAGCCGTCGATGGAGCAGTAGCGCCAGTAGTCGCAGCTGTTCGGGTCACCCGGATCGCCAGCCTTGGGCGCCTCGGCGGCCAGGGCCTTGGAGGTGCGGTCGATCGGCAGGATGATCGGCAGGGCGGCGCCGGCCACCAGCAGCGAGCCGAAGCGGCCCAGCAGCTTGCGCCGCGAAGTGACGTTGGCCACCTGGCGGGAGGAGCGCTCGAACAGGTTGTCGAGGAATTTCATGCTTGTTCTCTCCGTGATCAGTGGCTGTGGCCGTGGCTGGCGTCGTGGGTGTGCACGTGGCCGGTGCCTTTCATGTACTGCTGCAGGGTGGCGCTGCCCAGGTGCTCGACCTCGAACAGGCTGTCCAGGTGCTCGCGGGAGTTCACCAGGCCCTTGGCGCGCAGCACGCCCTTGCTGTCGATCAGCGCGGCGTAGGGCAGCTTGCCGATCTGGTAGGTCATGCCCACTTCCGGGCCGACCACGTAGGCGGATTTCTCCAGGCCGTGCTCGGCGATCAGCGCCTGTTGGGCGGCCATGTCGCCGTCGCTGACGTAGATCACTTCCAGCTCGCCAGCCTTGTCCTTGGCGATGGACTTGATCGCCGGCAGCAGCGATTTGCAGATCGGGCAGGTCGGCGAGAGGAAGAACAGCAGCTGGCCGCGCTCGCCTTCATAGCCGAAGTTGACCGGACGACCGTGGCGGTCGGCGGCGGTGACTTTCGGTGCGGGCTCGTTGACCGCCACGCCCTTGTCGACCATCAGCGCGCCGGCCGGAGCGATGCGGCCGTGGAGGACGCCGATCTGGCGCACCAGCGCCATGACGGTGAAGGCGAGGGCGATGAGCAGCACCCAGAGAAGAATGTTGGAAACGATCAGACCTTCCATTTGTTCACCTTCCGATGAGTTTGAGCAGACGAGGATGATTGGCCAGCAGGCTATCGGCCGCGGCATACAGGAGCAGGGTGACGGCGCTGGCGGCGAGGATCACGAAGGCGTCGAACACGCCCATTTCGCGGGCCTGCGGGGTGCAGGCGGCGAGCAGGGCGAGCGCGGCGATGATCGCGTTGCGCAGCAGCAGAACCGGGCGCAGCGGTTGCATCTGGCCGGGGCCGGAGCAGCCGCAGTCGATGTCGCGACGGCCGCGCCACAGGTTGATGCCGATGGCGCCGGCATAGAACAGGATCAGCGCCGTGGCGGCCAGGGCCGCGACGTGACGGCTCGCCGGCACCAGCAGGGCGAAGGCAACAGCGCCTTCGACCACCGGCAGCACGCGGGCCACCGGGCCGACCAGCGAGGCTGGCAGCAGGCCGTAGTCTTCGACCTGGCGGGCGAAGCGCATCGGCGCGCGCAGCTTGTGGCTGGCGGCGCTGGCGAGCAGCACCGCAACGGCCACCGCACTGGCGATGATCAGGATCGGATCGGAAAACATATCCGTACCTCTCGGTTGGCTTTCTAAAAAAGGCTTAGTGGCTCAGGACCAGGATCGGCGTCTTGGCGATCTTGTCCATGGCGCCGTTGTACTTGCCGGTCTTCAGGTCGAAGATCTGCAGGCCGCCTTCGATGTCGGTGCCCAGCAGCAGCGGCTTGTCGTCGGTGGTGGCGTGCAGGCTCCACACCGGCTTGGGCGCTTCCAGGGTGCCGATCTTCTTCTGGGTCTTCAGGTCGTAGACCCAGATGAACGGGCTCGGGTCTTCCCATTTGCCGGCGCTGTGCTCTTCATGCATCAGCACGTACAGGCGGTTCAGCTTGGGCGCTACGGCCATCAGCTGCCAGCCGCCGGTACCCCAGCCTTTCTTGCGTTCTTCGTCGGTGGTCAGCGACCAGCTCGGCAGCATCTTCGGCTTGTCGCCGGAGACGTCCACCGGCTTGACCATGCCGTCGGTGGTCACGAAGAAGTAGGTTTCGCCGACAGCCAGGCCACGCTCGTTGAGCTTTTCCTTGTTCGGATCGAAGAACGGCGTCTGGCTACGGCCGACTTCCTTGCCATCGTCGCCGACCTTGGTGATCTGCAGCTGGCCGTCACCGCACAGCGAGGCGAAGCTGCGCTTGCCCACCGGGTAGTTGAGCACGCAGCCGCTGATGGCGATTTCGCTGGCGACCTTCTTCTCCTGGGTGTCGACCACGGTGACCGAGGTGGACGGGGTGAAGTTGTAGACGTAGACGAAGCGGTCGTCGGAGCTGCTGCCCAGGGCGTACTTCTGGGTCAGGATCGAGGCGCGCTTGGCCGGGATTTCCACTTCCCACTTCGGACGCAGGTTCGAAGTATCCCAGGCGGTCAGCACGTCGGTGCGCACGCCGCGGGTGCCGCGGGAGTAGAAGGTGTCGGCGGAGTACAGGGTCTTGGCGTCGTGGCTCAGGGTGGACGGAGCGACGAAGCCGGTGCTGACCATGCCGAGCATCTTCTTCTGCTCCGGGTCGACCACGGTGACGCGGCCGGCGATGAAGTTCTCGAACTCCACGTCGACGATGTAGGCGCGGTGCGGCGAGGGCGGGAACGGCAAGACGGTCTCACCGATGCTCTCGGTCGGCAGCTCGGCGTGGGCTGCGCCCATCGCGAGGCACGTGCTCAGCGCGAGGACCGATGGAGCGAGGAACCTGGCGACGCTCATTGGCGGGTACTCCCTTTTTCTTGTTGGCGGGCTCTCTGTTGTTATCAGGCCATCCGCCAGGGGCGGACAGCGGACGGAACATTGAGGAGAGTCTGCCTGCGTCGGTGCGTGCCGGACTTGTTGTCCGTGCCATTTCCTTGTCTGGGGGTGACAGGGTGTCGCAGGGACAAAGTCCAGACGGCAAGCGGCGCGTGCGGCGGGAATTCCGCCGAACGGCAGTGATTTGGGTCAGAGGGTTCGTCTATTTTGGTGCGAAAAAGCTGCATCGCGCCCCAGAAATCCGCACAATGCACATTTGAGCTATCTTGAAACGCCGTTACACCCACCGGAAGTGTGCATTGTGAACAGATCACAATGTTCGACATGCTCAAAATTTCCGCGTCGTTCCTGATTGGCTTTTCCGGCCCGCTATTTGCGTTGGCCGGGAGTCCTCAACCAATCCTCGCGGAATGCCCCCCCGATGAAAAAAGCCTCGACGAGTTCCCCCAGTGAGTTCCCCCTGAGCGCGACGCCCAGGGAAGGGCGCAAAGGCCTGCTGCCCATCGCCATGGTCCTGTTCAGCTTCACCTTCTTCACCGGCACCATGTTCGCCGGCGGCAAGATTGGCATGGCCTTCGACTTCGTCGACATGCTCTGGGTCGCCTTCATCGGCAACGTGCTGCTCGCCGTCTACGCCGCCTCCCTGGGCCTCATCGCCTCCCGCAGTGGCCTGAATACCGTGCTGATGGGCCGCTTCTGCTTCGGTGAGCGCGGCAGCAAGCTGTCCGACTTCCTCCTTGGCTTTGCAGAACTGGGCTGGTACGCCTGGGGCACCGCCACCGTGGCCATCGTGCTGGTGAAGATGCTGTCGCTGCCCGAGTGGCTGAATATCCCGCTGATGGTGGTGTTCGGCCTGCTGTTCTCGATCACCGCGATCATCGGCTTCAAGGGGCTGGACATCATGTCCCGCGTGTCGGTGCCGCTGATGTTCATCCTGCTGGTCGCCTCGATGGTCATCGCCACAAACCACGCCGGCGGCTGGAGTGGCCTGCTGGCGAAGGAGCCGAGCCAGATCCTGACCTTCTCCGCCGCCGTGACCATGGTCTTCGGCACCTTCGCCAGCGGCGCGACCCAGGCCACCAACTGGACCCGCATGGCCCGCAGCGGACGCATCGCGGTGATCGCCAGCGTGGTCGCCTTCCTCATCGGCAATGGCCTGATGATCGTCGCCGGCGCCTGGTGCGCCATCGTCTACCAGAACGCCGACATCGTCGAAGTGATGGTGCTGCAGGGCCTGTCCTTCGCCGCGGTGATCATGCTCTGCCTGAACCTGTGGACCATCCAGGGCCCGACCATCTACAACGTCTCCGCCGCCGCCTGCCACCTGGTGCGCAGCGAGCGTCGCCGCACCATGACCCTGCTGGCCGCCGGCATCGGCATCATCCTCGCCATCGGCGGCATGTACGAATGGCTGATTCCGTTCCTGGTACTGCTGGGCTCGATCATCCCGCCGCTGGGTGGCGTGATCATGGCCGACTACTGGTACCGCAACCGCGGTGAATACCCGGCGCTGGTGGGCACCCACATCCCGGCGTTCAACGTCACCGGCCTGGTGTCCTACGCGGTTGGCGCCGGCCTGGCCTACGCCTCGCCGTGGATTGCGCCGCTGGTAGGCATCGCCGCTTCGGCCATCTGCTACATCATCCTCACCGAAGTCACCCGCGCCCGTGCGCCGGTGGCCGAGCCGCGCGCTTGAGCCTGAGCGTCGAGGAAATCCTCCGTCTGCCGGGGCTGGAAAGCCTCGTGCTGCGGGCCGGCGCGCGCAACGTGCATCGCAGCGTGCGCTGGTCGTACGTGGCGGAGAACGTCGGCATTGCCGACTGGGTGATGGGCGGCGAGCTGGTGTTCGTCACCGGCATCAACCACACCCGTGACGAAGCCAACCTGCTGCAACTGGTGCGTGAAGGCGTTGCCAGCGGCATTGCCGGCATCGTCATCCTCACCGGCGACGAGTTCATCCAGCGCATACCGCCGTCCGTGGTGCGCCTGGCGGAAGCCGAAGGCCTGCCGCTGATCGAGCAGCCCTACGCGCTGAAGATGGTCATCGTCACCCACCTGATCGGCACGGCGCTGGTGCAGATGACCCAGGTGAAGACCTCGCGCCGCGACATCCTCGGCCAACTGCTCAGTGGCGATTACCCGAGCCTGGAGATCGTCCGCCGCCGCGCCCAGCACCTGGAGCTACCACTGGCGACGCCGCGCCGCCTGGTGGCGCTGCGGCTGTCCGGCGTCGATACGCTGTTCCAGCAACAGGAGCCGGAGGAGGCCGAGCGCGTGCTGCAACTGACCCGCCAGCGCCTGCTCGACCATCTGGAGAACTGGCAGCAGGAGCGCCCCGAGCGTTTGCCGGTGGTGATCCAGGGCGACCTGTTCGTCCTGCTCCTGGCGGATGCCGAGCGCGTCGAACTGCATGCCCTGGCTGCCGAGTTGCAGCAGGAGCTGGCGCCGTTGCGCGCCTATCTAGGGCTGTCCGCCCGCGCCGAGTCCTGCGCCGAATTCCCCCGCGCGCTGCTCGAAGCCCGTCAGGCGCTCGACGTCGCCGAAGGCATGCAGGCTCCCGGCAGCTTCTGTGACTACCGTGAGCTGGGCGTGCTGCGCCTGTTGCGGGCGATCCCCGATCGCGCAGTGGTCGAGCAGTTCATGAAAGACACCCTCGGCCCGCTCAACGAGGCGGGCCGCAAACAGCCGCACCTGCTGATCGAGACGCTCGACGCACTCGTCCAGGAAGGCGGCAACGCGCTCAAGGCCGCGCAGCGCCTGGGCATCCACCGCAATACCCTGAACCAGCGAATCGCGCGCATCGAAGCCCTGAGCGGTCAATCCCTCGATGACGCACAGTTCCGCCTGAATACCTCCGTGGCGCTGCTCATCTGGCGCATGTCCAATGCGCCGCGCCACGAATAGCCTGAAGAGGAAGAAAAAGCCCATGAAGATCATCAACGCCTCGCTGCGCAAGCAGACCGGCCTGTTCACCATCCGCTGCGAAGGCGACGTCATCGCCGAAGTCGTGCAGCAAGCCGGCAGCGTGGCTGCCAGCGGCGACGACATCGATGCCCGTGGCAACCTGGCCATCGCCCCGCTGGTGGAACCGCACATCCACCTCGACGCCACCCTGACCGCCGGCGAGCCGGAATGGAACATGAGCGGCACGCTGTTCGAGGGCATCGAGCGCTGGGCCCAGCGCAAGGAAACCATCACGCACGAGGACACCAAGTCCCGCGCACACACCACCATCCGCATGCTGGCCGCCCACGGCATCCAGCACGTGCGCACCCACGTCGACGTCACCGATCCGAGCCTGGCCGCGCTCAAGGCCATGGTGGAAGTGCGGGAAGAAGCCCGGCACCTGATCGACCTGCAGATCGTCGCCTTCCCGCAGGAGGGCATCGAGTCCTACGAGGGTGGCCGCGAGCTGATGGAAGAGGCGATTCGCCTGGGGGCGGACGTGGTCGGCGGCATCCCGCACTTCGAGAACACCCGCGAGCAGGGCGTCAGCTCGATCAAGTTCCTGATGGACCTGGCCGAACGCACCGGCTGCCTGGTGGACGTGCACTGCGACGAGACCGACGACCCGAACTCGCGCTTCCTCGAAGTGCTCGCCGAAGAAGCCCGCGTGCGCGGCATGGGCGGTCGCGTCACCGCCAGCCACACCACGGCCATGGGTTCCTACGACAACGCGTATTGCTCGAAGCTGTTCCGCCTGCTCAAGCGCTCGGGCATCAACTTCGTCTCCTGCCCGACCGAGAGCATCCACCTGCAGGGCCGCTTCGACACCTTCCCGAAACGCCGTGGCGTGACCCGCGTGGCCGAGATCGACCGCGCCGGCATGAACGTCTGTTTCGGCCAGGATTCGATCAAGGACCCGTGGTACCCGCTGGGCAACGGCAACATCCTGCGCGTGCTCGATGCCGGCCTGCACATCTGCCACATGATGGGCTTCGACGACCTGCAACGCGCGCTGGACCTGGTCACCGACAACAGCGCCCGCGCGCTGAACCTGGGCGCGCGCTACGGCATCGCCGCCGGCCGCCCGGCCAACCTGCTGGTGCTGGGGGTGGAGAGTGACTACGAAGCGGTGCGCCAGCAGACCAAGGCGCTGTATTCGATCCGCAATGGCCGCGTGCTGATGAAGCGCGAGCCGGAGCAGGTGGAACTGGTCGAGGGTTGATCGGTTCCACTTGCAGGAGCGAACTTGCTCGCGAACCTGGCCTCGCTGCGGGGCTGTTCGCGAGCAAGCTCGCTCCTACGAGATCAAGAGCCGCTGACTCTCTAATGGATCGGTAGGGCGCATAACGCCGGAGGCGTTATCCGCCATTTGGCGGATAACCCGTTCCGGGTTATCCGCCCTACGAAAGCCGACTCTCAGGGCACCATCGCCATCCCGACGCCAAAGCGGTTCCACGCATTGATGGTGGCGATCGCCAGGGTCAGGTTGACGATCTCGGCTTCGCTGAAGTGCTCGCGCAGGGCGTCGAACTGGTCCTGCGGGGCGTGTTTTTCCGGCAGGCGGGTGAGGCTTTCCACCCAGGCCAGCGCGGCGCGCTCGCGTTCGGTGAAGAAGCGGGTTTCCTCCCAGACGCTCAGGGTCTGCAGCCGCGCCTCGGTCTCGCCGGCCTTGCGGGCGTCATTGGCGTGCATGTTCACGCAATAGGCACAGCCGTTGATCTGCGAAGCGCGCAGGCGCACCAGCTCCAGCAGCGAGGTCTCCAGCCCGGATTTGGCCAGGGCCTGCTCCAGGCCGATCATGGCCTTGTAGGCCTCGGGGGCGGCCTTGGGCCATTCGATGCGTGCGCTCATGGTGATCTCCAGTGGGGCCCGCGGCAGTGCGGGAATGGAGCTAAGTTACCCCCAGTTCCGCCGCCACCGAATAGCCAATTCCCGGCAATAGCGGCAGACCAATGCGAGCCATTCCACGGCCCGAGGCCAGCCATGGCCGCCCGCCGTTCTAGTACCAAGGGAGTAGGCGGGAGCATCCAAAGCAGGATTCGGCCGCCGGCCGCGCGTTCTTACCATCTTCATCACTGGCGTCGTTCCGGGCGCCATGCCTTGCCAAGCATCTCGATGAGAGGATGAAGTGATGAACAACAAGAACGTGCTGTGTGGCCTGCTGTTAGTGGCCGGCCTGGGTGTCTCGGGTCTGGCCCTGTCCCACGGCAATGTGACGCCCCAGGCAGTGGATACCACGGGGCTGGAACCACTGGGCAAGGAATGGCGCGACACCAACCCCTACCGCGAACCCTACGCCAACCACGCCAAGGCGGTGGAGATAGGCTCCTCGGCCTACAACCAGAACTGCGCGCGTTGCCATGGCCTTGAAGCCAAGTCCGGCGGCATTGCCCCCGACCTGCGCATGCTCGATGTGGGCGCCGAGGGAGACGAGTGGTTCAAGGAGCGGGTGATCAACGGCGCGGTGCGTGACGGTGCGGTGTACATGCCGAAGATGGCCGATTACATCAGCCAGGAAGGCCTGTGGGCGATCCGAACCTACCTGGACAGCGTGCACGTGGAAGAGTGATCGCCATGCGCCTGCCCAACCTGCTGATTGGCGTGCTCTGGAGTCTGGCCTTGTGCCTGTTGCTGGGGCAGGCGCAGGCCGGGGTCCGCCCCTACGAGGACATGGTCACCAGCGGCGTGCTGCGGGTGGCCGTGTACGAGAACTTCCCGCCCTACAGCTTCCTGCAGGACGGGCAACCGCGTGGGGTCGACATCGACCTGGCGAAACGACTGGCCAGCGGGCTGGGCCTGCGCGCGGAATTCCTCTGGGTCACGCCCGGCGAACGCCTGGACGACGACCTGCGCAACTTCATCTGGAAGGGCCACTACCTGCGCCCCGGCGTGGTAGCCGACGTGATGCTGCGCGTGCCCTACGACCGCCAGTACGCCAACCGGCGCAACGATGTCGGCGAGTTCGCCAACGAGCAGGTGGTGACGTTCGGCCCCTACCAGCGCGAGCGCTGGCAGGTGGTCAGCGATGACCGCCGGTTGCCCGAAGTGGACACCATCGCCGCCTTCCGCGAGCACCCCATCGGCGTGGAGCTGGACAGCGTGCCGTCCTTCTACCTGACCTCGGTGCTGGGCGGCCAGCTCAGCCGCATGACCGTGCACTTCCCCAGCACGCAGGCGGCCTTCGATGGTATGCGCGCGGGCAAGGTGGATGCGGTGATGGCCCTGCGCGGCGAGCTGGACTGGATGCGCGCGCAAGCCGCCGATGAGCACCTGAAGAACGCCGAGAACACCTACCCCAACCTTGGCCAGCCCGAGTGGGACATTGGCATGGCGGTGCATGAAAGCAATCGCCAGCTCTCCAACGCCCTGGACGGCGAGCTGGAAGAACTGGTGCGCAGCGGTGAGATGGCAAAGCTCTACGCCGCCTACGGCGTGCGCTACGAACTGCCGGGGCTTTATCAGGACGTGCAGTGAGGGAGACATGATGCACAGGCGCGAACTGCTGCTGGGAATCTGCGCTCTGCCGTTGCTGGCAGCGGCGGTGGAGGGCGACCCGATGCCCTCGGTGATGTGGGAGTACCACCACAAGCGCCTGCTGAATGGCGAGCCCTACGTGTTCGATGAGCGGGTGAAGCTGGGCGTGCCGCCGTTCGCCGAGGACTCCCGCCAGGTCCCGGTGGAAGTCGACGCCCGCGCCTTGCCGGGGCGTTTCGACCGCCTGCTGCTGTGGGCCGAGCTGAACCCGATTCCCCATGTGCTGACGCTTTATCCGGGCGAGCATCTGGAGCCGCTGTTGGCGGTGCGCATCCGCATCGAACAGGCCACGCCGATTCGCGCCGCGCTACGGGACGAGAAGGGCGTCTGGCACGTCGGCTCGGCCTGGATCGACGCCGCCGGTGGCGGCTGCACCGCGCCCAGCGTAGTGCGCGCGCAACCGGGCTGGGAAGACCGCCTCGGCCAGGTGCATGGCGGTTCCTACCCCAAGGGCGAGTACAGCCGGGTGCGCCTGTCGGTCTCGCACCCGATGGACAACGGCCTGGTCGGCGGCATCCCCGAGTTCTACCTGGACCACGCCGAGCTGCGCGGGCCGGACGGGGAAGTCTTCGCCCGGCTGGAGCTGTTCCCGGCGGTGAGCGAGAACCCGACCTTCACCTTCGAGGTGCGCGGCCACCCACGCACCGAACTCTGGCTGCACGACAACAACGGCAACGAATTCCAGGCCGCACTGCGCTGACGCCGCTCCGTGCTAACGCCGCCCTGTGCTGACGAGGTGCCCATGCGTTTCCTCCTGATCGCCCTGGCCTGCCTGTGCCTGCCGGCCCTGGCCGACCTGCAGTACCACCTCGAACCCCGGAAGATCGCCGAGGGCACCTGGCTGGTGGAAGGCAGTACCGACAACTTCGCCAAGGACAATGGCGGCGCCATCGTCAACGTAGCCTTCATCGACACCGGCGAGGGTGTGCTGGTGATCGATAGCGGCCCGTCGAAGCGCTACGGCGAAGCCCTGCGTGCGCTGATTCAGCAGACCACCGGCAAACCGGTGAAGCGCGTGCTGCTCACCCATCACCACCCCGACCACGTGCTGGGCAACCAGGCCTTCGCCGACGTGCCCATCGGCGCGCTGGCCGGTACCAGCAAACTGCTGAAAGAGCAGGGCAACGCCATGGCGGAGAACATGTACCGCCTGGTCGGCGACTGGATGCGCGGCACGGAAGTGGTGCTGCCCACCCAGACAGTGGAGCCGGGCATCGTCCAGATGGGCAGCCATCGGCTCCGCCTGCTGGGCCTGCGCGGGCATACCGGCGCGGACCTGGCGATCCTCGACGAGACCACCGGCGTGCTGTTCGCTGGCGACATTGTCTTCTACCAGCGCGCGCTGACCACCCCGAACAGTCCGGGGCTGGACGTGTGGCTGGGCGATATCGACACGCTGCAGAAGTTGCCTTGGAAGCTCATCGTTCCCGGTCACGGCCCTGTCGCCACCGACGCGGCGCCCTTTGCGCAGATGCGTGATTACCTCGGCTGGCTCGACAGCGTGATGCGCGACGGCATCGCCCAGGGCGCCGACATGAACGACCTCCTGCGCACGCCCATCCCCGAGCGCTTCGCCGGCGTCAGCCTGACGCGCTACGAGCTGATCCGCAGCGTCAGCCACCTCTATCCGCGCTACGAGCAGAAGGCGCTGCCGCGCGTCGACGAGCCGTGACTCCGCGTTTGTAGGATGGCGTGGAGCGAAGCGATACCCATCATTTCCAGGCACCAGCAGCATGGGTATCGCTGCGCTCCACCCATCCTACCCATGCGCTCCCGGAGGCGAGTCCGACTGTAGGAGCGTGCCCGTCTCTCGCGAAACGTAGGAGCGGACTCTGTCCGCGATAGGTCCGCATCGCGCCAGATGCCATCGCGGACAGAGTCCGCTCCTACGCAACCCCCAGCTTTCGCGTGCTGCCGGCCCGGTATTGCTACCAAGGAACTAGAAAAATCGGCACTGCGTTCAATTGTTGGCTCGGCCCACCAAACCAAGAATCTGCGACAGACCGGGGAAATTTCCCGGGTACAACAACAATCGCAGAGGCTCACCGCCATGAGACAGCTTCAACCTTTCGCCCGCACCGTGCTGTTCACCGCCATCAGCCTGGCCAGCCTGGGCGCCCACGCCGGGGTTACCGACCAGGACATCGTTGATTCCGCCAAGCGCACCGACCAGATCGTGGTCAACGGGATCAACCAGCAGGGCCAGCGCTTCAGCCCGCTGAACACCCTGAACAGCGACAACGTGAAGGAACTGCGGCCGGTCTGGGCGTTGTCCTTTGGTGGCGAGAAGCAGCGCGGCCAGCAGGCGCAACCGCTGATCAAGGACGGTGTGATGTACGTCACCGCCTCCTACTCGCGGGTGTTTGCCGCCGACGCGCGCACGGGGCGCAAGCTGTGGCAGTACGACGCGCGCCTGCCGGACGGCATCATGCCCTGCTGCGACGTGATCAACCGTGGTGTGGCCCTGTACGGCGACCTGGTGATCTTCGGCACCCTCGACGCCAAGCTGGTCGCGCTGAACAAGGACACCGGCAAGGTGGTGTGGAAGAAGACCGTGGCCGACTACAAGGCCGGTTACTCCATCTCCGCCGCGCCGCTGATCGCCAAGGGCAAGCTGATCACCGGCGTGGCCGGCGGCGAGTTCGGCGTGGTCGGCAAGATCGAGGCCTACAACCCCAGCAACGGCGAACTGCTGTGGAGCCGCCCGACCGTGGAAGGCCACATGGGCTACGTCTACAAGGACGGCAAGGCCGTGGAGAACGGCATCTCCGGTGGCGAGGCGGGCAAGACCTGGCCGGGCGACCTGTGGAAGACCGGCGGCGCCGCGCCCTGGCTGGGCGGCTACTACGACCCGAGCACCGACTCGCTGTTCATCGGCACTGGCAACCCGTCGCCGTGGAACTCGCACCTGCGCCCCGGCGACAACCTGTTCTCCTCTTCGCGCCTGGCGCTGAACCCGGAAGACGGCTCGATCAAATGGCACTTCCAGACCACCCCGCACGACGGCTGGGACTTCGACGGCGTCAACGAGCTGGTGTCCTTCGATTACAAGGACGGCGGCAAGACCGTGCAGGCCGCAGCGACCGCCGACCGTAACGGCTTCTTCTATGTGCTCGACCGCACCAACGGCAAATTCATCCGTGGCTTCCCCTTCGTCGACAAGGTGACCTGGGCCAAGGGCCTGGACGAGAACGGCCGGCCGATCTACGACGACGCCCACCGTCCGGGTGCGCCGGGCGCCGATGCCAAGGGCACTTCGGTGTTCGTCGCACCGTCCTTCCTCGGCGGCAAGAACTGGATGCCGATGGCTTACAGCCAGGACACCGGGCTGTTCTACGTGCCGTCCAACGAGTGGGGCATGGACATGTGGAACGAGAACATCGCCTACAAGAAGGGCGCGGCGTACCTCGGCGCGGGCTTCACCATCAAGCCGCTGAACGAGAAGTACATCGGCGTGCTGCGCGCCATCGATCCGAAGACCGGCAAGCAGGTCTGGCGCTATGAGAACTACGCGCCGCTGTGGGGTGGCGTGCTGGCGACCCACGGCAACCTGGTGTTCACCGGCAACCCCGAAGGCTACCTGATGGCCTTCGACGCCAAGACGGGCAAGAAGCTCTACCAGTTCAACACCGGCTCGGGCGTAATCGCCTCACCGGTTACCTGGGAAATGGACGGCGAGCAGTACGTGACCGTGCTGTCCGGCTGGGGTGGTGCGGTGCCGCTGTGGGGCGGCGAAGTGGCCAAGCGCATCAAGGACCTGGACCAGGGTGGGATGATCTGGACCTTCAAGCTGCCGAAGGACCTGGTGGCCAAGAAGTGATGTTCCAGTGAGGTGAGCAAAGGGCCGGCCATTGAGCCGGCCCTCTGTTTTAGTGCGCCTGCCGGCGCCTTGTTGCACCGGCTTATCGAATCGCCGCCACCGGCTGCCCGGCCACCTGCCGGCTTGCCGCTTCCTGCAGTGCCGGGTTGGCCCAGTCGGCCGCCTTGAACTCACGGCGAATCAGGCCGTAGGACTTCGCCGCCGTGATCGAGGCGTCCAGGCGACCGAGGAAGTCGGCATCCAGCCGGGGTGAGAGCACCTCCACCAGCGGTCGGCCCTGGTATTCGCTGTTGAAGATCACCGTCGGGTAGCTGGCCTGCCGGGAGATCAGCTCGATGAAGGCGTCGCGGTTGGCCTCGGCGCTGGCCCACTGCACGGCCTGCAACTGCACCTTGAGCAGGCGTTCGGTGAGGTCCGGGTGAGCGTCGACGAATTCGCCATTGCCGACCAGAAGTGCCTGCAGGGTGCCGGCGCCGCCAAGGTCGTGGGTACTCAGCGGGATTTCCGCCAGGCCCTTGTCGCGCAGTGCGAAGAGGCCGGCCAGGCCCCAGGTGGCGTCGATCTGCTTGGCCGCCAGGGCGGCGAGGGCGGCACTGAAGTCGAGGTTGATGACCTTCAGGTCCTTCTCGGTCAGCCCGGCGCTGGCCAGGGCGTTGTCGAACGACAACTGGCTGGCAGTGCCGCGGAAGATGCCGACGCGCTTGCCCTTGAGATCGGCCAGGGTCTTGATCCCCGAGCCCGGCTGTACGCCCAGGTAATGGTTCACGCCGCGGGCGGTGGCGGCCAGCACGCGGCTGTCCAGGCCGCTGGATTTGCCGATGATCGCCGCCAGGTCGCCGAGGTAGGCGAAGTCCACCTGGCCGTTGGCGAAGGCTTCGTTGACCACTGGGCCTGCGCCCTTGAAGAAGGTCCAGGTGACCTGGATGCCGTCGGCGGCGAATTCCTTCTCCAGCAATTGGCGGGTGTAGAGGATGTCCGCCACGCCAGCGCTGGAGTGGTTCTGGCCGGCGCTGACGTCCGGCACGGCAATGCGGATTTCCTTCACCGGCTCGGCGGCGTTGACGACGATCGGATAGGCACCGAGCAGGCCGGCCAGCACCGGCGCAGCGAAGAGAGAGAGCAATTGAGTGGTGAGGGCCTTCATGGCGCCTGCCTCCTGCAGTGGGGGAGCGCGTGTGGCTCCGGCGTCCGCACTAAAGGCATGGGGCCGTCCAGCGACAAAATAATAAAAATTCATTTTTTAGTAATTATTCGAGCTAAGCGAACAGCCATCGGGCTTCGCGGGCAGATGCCGTGAGGGCATAAAAAATATTCGGCGAATGCATTGGATGAGCGCGAAGGCCTTCCCTTAAATGGCCTGTGTTAGCTCATAAATGAATTGATATAACTATTTATATTCCAATGAAGAATATTGCCAAGCCGAACCACCATGCTCTTCCCGCGCCACGCCTGAGCTCCTCGAAGCTGACCTGGCGCGGAGTCGAGCCCATCCTGCCGTGGCTGCTGCCGCTGGCCATCGCCGTGCTGTGGTGGACGGCCAGCCACCGTCACTGGATGTCCGCGCAAATCCTCCCCACGCCCGAGCTGGTGCTGCAGGCCGGGCGCGAGCTGCTGGCCGGCGAGCTCTGGCAGCAATTGGGCATCAGCCTGAAACGTCTGTTCTGGGGCCTGCTGGCCGGCATCCTCAGCGGGCTGGCACTGGGCGCCTGGCTCGGCTTCAGCCGCCGTGCCGAGCGTCTGGTGCTGCCCACCTTCAGTGCCCTGGCGCAGGTCCCGACGCTGGCCTGGATTCCGCTGTTCATGCTGTTCTTCGGCATTGGCGAGCTGCTCAAGCTGGTGGTGCTGATCAAGGCGATCATTGTCCCGGTGACGCTGCACACCCTGGTGGGCGTGCGCGATGCCCAGCCGCGCCTGCGCGAGGCCGCCGCCGTGCTGCGCCTGCCGCGCCGCCTGCTGTTCTGGCGATTGATCCTGCCGGCGGCGCTGCCGGCTTTCCTGACCGGCGTGCGCCTGGCCCTGGCGCAGGGCTGGACCTCGTTGCTGGCGGTCGAGCTGCTGGCCTCCAGCGAAGGCATCGGCTACCTGATGGTGCAGGCGCGCCAGCTGTTCATGCTCGACATCGTGTTCGTCTGCATCCTGGTCATCGGCCTGGTCGGTGCGGCCATGGACCGTGGCATCCAGGCGCTGGACCGGCGCCTGGTGCATTGGCCGCAGCCGGCCGCCGGAGAATTCCGCCGCAGTCGTACGGGGCAGGGCTGGGAGCGCCTGCAACCCTGGTTGCTGCCGCTGGCCCTGCTGGCGATATGGCAGGCGGCGAGTGCGCTTGAGTGGGTCGATCCGGCGATCCTCGCCAGCCCCGCGTCGGTGGCGGTCGCGCTGTGGGACGGCCTGCTGGACAACAGCCTGACCACGGCGCTGCTCGCCAGCCTGCAACGCACGCTCGCCGGTTTGCTGCTGGGCGGCTCGCTGGGCTTCCTGCTGGGGCTGGGGCTCGGTTTGTGGCGCCCGGCAGAACGGCTGCTCGGCCCGTCCTTCGCCGCGCTGCGGCAGGTGGCGATCTTCGCCTGGGTGCCGCTGCTGACCGCCTGGTTCGGCCTCGGCGAGCTGGCGAAGGTGGTGTTCGTCGGTCTGGCCGCGTTCTTCCCGCTGCTGCTGGCGACCCAGCGCGGCATTGCCAGCCTGCCGGCGCAACTGACCGAGGCGGCCATCGCGCTACGTCTCTCGCCCTGGCAGCGGCTGCGTCGGCTGGTGCTGCCGGGGGCCGCGCCCTCGGTGTTCGCCGGGGTGCGCCTGGCGCTGATCTACGCCTGGCTTGGCACCATCGGCGCCGAGTACTTCATGCCCTCGAATGGCGGCATCGGCAGCCTGATGATCGGCGCGCAACAACTCTTCCGCATGGACCTGGTGGGCGCCGGCATGTTGCTGGTCGGCCTGACCGGAGCCCTGCTGGCCGCCCTCGGCCAGCGCATCGAAGCGCGGGCGACGCGCTGGAGACACGCATGAACGCATTTGCATCCCCGGCCCTGGTGAGCTTTCGCCAGGTCGCCAAGAGCTTCCCCGTGGACGGCCGCGAGCTGCAGGCCATCGAGCGCTTCGACCTGGAGATCGCCGATGGCGAATTCATTGCCATCGTCGGCGCCAGCGGCTGCGGCAAGTCCACGCTGCTGCGCCTGCTGGTGGGGCTCGACCGCGAGTTCCAGGGCGAGATCCGCATCGACGGTGCGCCCATCGACGGCATCGGCGGCGAGCGCGGCATCGTGTTCCAGGAGCACCGCCTGTTCCCCTGGCTGAGCGTGGAGCAGAACGTCGCCCTCGGCCTGGTCAACGAACCGCTGAGCGAGACCGGCAAGGCCGCCAAAGTGGCCGAATATCTGCAGCTGGTGGGCCTGACCGCCTTTGCCCGCGCCTATCCGCACCAGCTGTCCGGTGGCATGGCGCAACGCGTGGCCATCGCCCGCGGATTGGTCGCCAGCCCGCGCATCCTGTTGCTGGACGAGCCCTTCGGCGCGCTGGATGCACTGACTCGCCAGCAGTTGCAGGAAGAGTTGCTGCGCATCCGCCAGCGCGAACGCATCACCACCGTGCTGGTGACCCACGACGTGGAGGAGGCGCTGTTCCTCGCCGACCGCGTGGTGGTGATGGCGCCGCGCCCGGGGCGCATCAAACGCATCGTCGAGGTGCCGCTGGCGCATCCGCGCGAGCGCGGCGGCTACGACTTCCTGCGCCAGCGCGAGGCACTGCTGCACGAGCTGACCGGGGAGGGCGACTATGTCGCGCCGCCGCTCAAACGGGTGGAAGACCTGCCATTCGAGTTCATTGCCTGCTGATCCAGAAATCCACCCCCTGTAGGAGCGAGCTTGCTCGTGAAGCTCTTCGTCCAGGCCGCTCTGGAATGTTCGCGAGCAAGCTCGCTCCTACAGGCTCATCCCACCTACCGAGTCCGACCATGAGCAAACGCCCCAACTTCCTCGTCATCGTCGCCGACGACCTCGGCTTCTCCGACCTCGGCGCCTTCGGTGGCGAGATCGCCACGCCGCACCTGGACGCCCTGGCCCTGGATGGCCTGCGCCTGACCGACTTCCACACCGCGCCGACCTGCTCGCCGACACGCTCGATGCTGCTCACCGGCACTGACCACCACATCGCCGGCATCGGCACCATGGCCGAGGCGCTGACGCCGGAGCTGGAAGGCAAGCCCGGCTACGAGGGCTACCTGAACGACCGTGTGGTGGCGCTGCCGGAGCTGCTGCGCGAGGCCGGCTATCAGACTTTGATGGCCGGCAAATGGCACCTGGGCCTGAAACTGGAGCAGGCGCCCCATGCGCGCGGCTTCGAGCGCTCCTTCTCGCTGTTGCCGGGGGCCGCCAACCACTATGGTTTCGAGCCGCCCTACGATGAAACCACGCCGCGCATCCTCAAGGGCACGCCGGCGCTGTACGTCGAGGACGACCGGTTCATCGAGGACCTGCCGGCGGACTTCTATTCCTCCGATGCCTTCGGCGACAAGCTGATCGACTACCTCAAGGAACGCGACCAGAGCCGGCCGTTCTTCGCCTACCTGCCGTTCTCCGCGCCGCACTGGCCGTTGCAGGCGCCGAAGGAAGTGGTCGACAAGTACCAGGGCCGCTACGACGCCGGCCCCGAAGCGCTGCGCCTGGAACGCCTGGAGCGGCTCAAGCAGCTGGGCCTGATCGACGCCGACGTGAAGGCGCATCCGGTGCTGGCGATCAGCAAGGAATGGGCGCGTCTCAGCGACGAGGAGAAGGCGCGCTCGGCGCGCGCCATGGAGGTCTACGCGGCGATGGTCGAACGGCTGGACTGGAACGTCGGCCGTGTCGTCGAGTACCTGCGCCAGCAGGGCGAGCTGGACAACACCTTCGTCCTGTTCATGTCCGACAACGGCGCCGAGGGCGCTCTGCTGGAGGCCTTCCCGCGCTTCGGCCCGGACCTCCTGAGCTTC
The DNA here is from genome assembly GCF_002796985.1 of Pseudomonas sp. Classification (GTDB taxonomy): domain Bacteria; phylum Pseudomonadota; class Gammaproteobacteria; order Pseudomonadales; family Pseudomonadaceae; genus Pseudomonas. The sequence goes on from NZ_PEKX01000010.1 coordinate 29,284, forward strand.
CTCGACCAGCACTACGACAACAGCCTGGAGAACATCGGTCGCGCCAACTCCTACATCTGGTACGGCCCGCGCTGGGCGCAGGCGGCCACTGCGCCGTCGCGGCTGTACAAGGCCTTCACCACCCAGGGCGGCATCCGCGTGCCGGCGCTGGTGCGTTACCCGGCACTGCAGCGCCAGGGCGAGATCAGCCACGGCTTTTCCACGGTGATGGACATCACTCCGACCATCCTCGACCTGGCGGGCGTGCGCCATCCGGGCAAGCAATGGCGCGGCCGCGAGGTGGCCGAGGTGCGTGGCAAGTCCTGGCTGGGCTGGCTCTCGGGCGAAACCGAGCAGGCGCACGACGAGAAGACCGTCACCGGCTGGGAGCTGTTCGGCATGCGCGCCATCCGCCAGGGTGACTGGAAGGCGGTGTACCTGCCAGCGCCAGTCGGCCCGGCCACCTGGCAGCTGTATGACCTGGCCCGCGACCCCGGCGAGACAAAGGACCTGGCCAAGAGCGAACCGGCGAAGCTGGACGCGCTGATCGAGCACTACAAGCAGTACGTCAACGAGACCGGCGTGATCGACGCGCCGCCTCCGTTCCTCGCGCGCTGATCGCGAGCCCCATGGCCTCTCTCCCGTTAGCCTGCTGGTGTGGGAGAGAGCCGGCGGCCGCCCGGCCGCTTGGGCTGGCAGCGGCCACCGGAATGCCTTTTTCCCTGCTTTTCAGCGGTTATGCCGGCCCGTCCTTGAGGCCGTCCTGGTGGGCGGCGGACAGGTGAGGCTCCTGCCGGCTGTCCTCCGGTTCGATATCCAGCAACGCATCCAGCGATTCCTCACGGGTCACTTGCGGATCGGGGTCGGGCGTATCCCGTGGGATTTTCATGCTTGCCTCGGCGGTTTGCTGGCGAGGGCCCGCAGGCGGGCGCCAGCCACTACCACCTTGCGTGGCCGATGGGTCGGGCTCACCGGGATGGCCTCAGCGGTGCTGGCGACTCAATGCACAGGCCGCCGCCAGCAGTCCAGCGGCGGCAGCCAGCACCGCCACGGCCTGCCAGGGGTGTTCACCGGCATATTCACCGCCAGCGCGGATCGCCCGACGGCTGCGCTGGATCAGGTGCTCGCTGGTTTCGCGGCTGTCGTCCACCAGGTCGCGCAACTTCGCCTTGAACGCCGGCAGTTCGTCCGTCGTCAGGTCTCGGCTGCTGGCCAGCAGGCTTTCCAGGTCATTCACCAGGGATTGCAACTCCTGCACGGCGCTGTTGCGAGTAGAGGGGAACCATCGATAGCTGCCCATGGACTGTCTCCTTGATTGTTTCTGCTTGGAAGTGGCTGGGCCGGAACATGCATTGGGCTTTGCGCTGCCGCTGAGCGGTGATCGGCACCGCTTGCGTCGTGCTTCGAGCGCGCTGGCCCGTGCATTTGCCGATTGGCGCGACCCATTTGAAAGAGCCTTCTGGCCGTCAGGCGTTCAGTGATTCGGATGAGTGGAACCTGACGGTTTGCTTCGCGCGTGCTTGAGTGCAGAGGGCGCTTGTCGGCACATCGCTGTCTCGGGTAACGGCGAATGAGGTGCACGCAGGTGCGACGATTGGCGGCAGTGCAGGGGGGCGCATGGCGGTTAGCGCTTGTGCGAGGATGCCGCCGCCACGCCATGAGCACTTCAACGAACCGGGGGATTGCAGCCGATGATGATCCGCGACTTGCGCGACGACGACATGGACCGGGTGCTGGATATCTGGCTGCGGGCCTCGCAGCAGGCTCACCACTTCATCGACGCCGCCTTCTGGCAGGAGCGCCTGCCGGACATGCGCGACGTCTACCTGCCCGCCGCCGCTTCCCGCGTCGTCGAGAGCGATGGCTGCGTCAGCGGTTTCTACAGCCTGCATGACGGCGCGCTGGCCGCGCTGTTCGTCGCCCCGGAATGCCAGGGCAAGGGGCTGGGCTCACAGTTGCTGAGCGACGCGAAGATTCACCTGCCGATGCTGGAACTGGCGGTTTACTCGGATAACGCCGGCGCGGTGGCGTTCTACCAGCGGCACGGATTCGTGGTGCTGGAGGAGCGCGAGGACGAGCACACCGGGCATCCTGAAACTCGCATGGGCTGGACCGCACGGGCGGTGTCCTGCGGGTGCTGAGGGGCGGCTTGTCGAGTCGTATCGCTTTCCCGAAGCTGGCCGCTGCCTGAGCAGCAGCTCGAAGGCTGATCGCGCAGCGCAGAAAGCCCCCTGCCCGAATGGGCAGGGGGCTTTGTCGTTTTTGCCCGATGGGGCGGCTACCAGAAGTGGCCGGCATGCCGGCTGGACGCGTAGTCCAGGTGCAGGGCGAAGGAGCTCTGGAAGAATTCCAGCAAGCGGGTGTCCAGCACCATTTCGTTGAGCGAGGCCAGGGAGCCGATTACCTGCTGCACATCGGCTTCGGTCTCGCCGCAGCGGTTCTCGTGGCACAGCCGCTGGCTCTGCGCGTCGGCGCTGATACGGCAGATGCATTCGGCCTCGCGGCAGGAGTTGCGCACCTTCAGGCGCAGCTCCGGCAGGTCGCGGCGGCCATCGAGCAGCTCGACGCTGCACTCCAGGCCGTGCCGGCGGGCGAATTCGCTGGCGCGGGCGAAGGCTGGCAGGGCCACCTCCACCAGCGCGCTCTGGTAGGCATTGGCGAAACTCTCGGGGTCGTCGCTCATCCAGGGTCTCCTGTGCTCGCAGCACGCATCCCGGCCTACGGGCGGCAGGGGGGTGAGTCATGGACCACGGAATACGCAGCTTGCACGATGATTCGGCGGCTTTTCCGCCGAGCGGTTGGTCGAACGCTCTGGCAGCGTGAGCCCTTGCGATCAGCACAACAGCGTCCGTTGAGGGCCGCCTGCAGGAGCCTCAGTGCACCGCCGCTGATTCGGCTTCCGCGCGCAAGGCGGCGATGACCGCCGGCCGCGCGCCGATCTGTTCGCGAAAGCGGCGAATGGCGGGGAGGGCTGCAAGATCGACTTTCAGGTATTCCGCCCAGCCCAGCACGGTGAACAGGTACGCATCGGCGACGGTGAAACCGTCGCCAAACGCATGACCGTTATCGGCCAGCACCTGCTCCATGTAGCCCAGTCGCTTCGCCAGCTTGCCGCGCAACACCGCCTTCGCGCCTTCCGCAATCTCGCTGCTGAACAGCGGGCTCATCCCCGCGTGAATTTCGCTGCCGATGAAATTCAGCTGGGCCTGCAGTTGCGTGCGCGCCACGCTGCCGTTGACGGGGGCCAGGCCTGCGTCGGGCTGCAAGTCGGCGAGGTACTGTAGAATCGCCGCGCCTTCGGTCAGCACCGTGCCGTCCTCCAGTTCCAGCGCCGCCACGTAACCCTTCGGGTTGATCCGGTAGAAGTCGCGACCATCGGCGGTGCGCTTGCTCTGGTTGTTCACCCGCACCAGCGAAAACGGCAGGCCCAGCTCGCGCAGCACGATATGCGGGGCGAGGGAGCAGGCGTTGGGGGCGAAGTAGAGTTTCATCGGGTGGGTCCTGGTCGGAAATGGGTGGCCAGTATTCCCGACCCCGATACGTCGCGTAAGAACGCACTTTTTTGTGGCCAGGGCACAAAAAGGTTACCGGGAAGGAAGGATGAAGAAGAACGTTTCGGGCTGTTCCGTCGAAGAGGCCATGCGCGTGATCGGCGGCCGCTGGCGCCTGTTGCTGGTGTCGTATCTGCTCGATGGCAGCAAGCGCTTCAACGAGTTGCGCCGCGACATGCCGGAGATTTCCCAGCGGGTTCTGACCGCGGAGCTGCGAGCGCTGGAGGAGGCGGGGCTGGTGATTCGCACCGTCTACCCTGAGGTGCCGCCACGCGTGGAGTACTGCCTGAGCGGTGACGGTGAGCGACTGCGCCCGGTGGTGGAGGTGGTGAAGACCTTCGGCCTCTGGCTCAAGGCCCGCCCGGAGCTGTAGGAGCGGACTCTGTCCGCGATGTCTGACCGGCCGCTCCCTTCATCGGTCTGGTGCATGGGGTAGTCGATCGCGGACAGCGTCCGCTTGTGTCTGGCAACTTCGTGCCAGGGCTTGCCCTCACCCTAGCCCTGGCTGCGCGCCCCGCTCAGGGGGAGAGGGGACAGTTCGGTGCAGAATGAAACCATGGCGTCAGCCGGCACATTCGGCTCCCTCTCCCTGAGGGAGAGGGCTGGGGTGAGGGGGGAGGCACAGGCACGGACTATCCGGAGGAAGACAGTTGCTCCTACGCCCGGTTGGGCAGCCGTGCGCTGGGTTGCACCTTTTCCAGCCCTGGCACGAACACTGCTTTCTTCCTGCCGCCCGGCCGGCCCTCGTGGGTTGCGGCGGGCCGAGCCCGTGGCCGTGCTCCGTTTGGTAGCGCCGTGTGTGGGAAATGTCACCGGTTGCACCGGAACTGCGTTTACGACCTAAGGCTTGTTTTTATTGGGTTGCACCTGGTTGCACCTTGTATTTCGGCGGTATAACCTTGCGCCGTTTTCAGGCAAACCTTCTAACAACAGGAAGCCCCATGGCCACCACCACCCTTGGCGTGAAGCTCGACGACGCCACCCGCGAGCGCCTCAAGCTGGCTGCCCAGCAACTCGACCGTACCCCGCACTGGCTGATCAAGCAGGCGATCTTCTCCTATCTGGAGCAGGTGGAAGGCGGGCTGACCCCGGCCGAGCAGTCCGGTCTGGCTGCCGCGGCGGGCGAGGAGTCGCTGGACTCGCTGAGCGATCAAGGGCTGCAGGTCTTCCTCGATTTCGCTGAAAGCATCCTGCCGCAGTCCGTGCTGCGCGCGGCCATCACCGCTGCCTACCGCCGCCCGGAAACCGAAGCGCTGCCGATGCTGCTGGACCTGGCCCGCCTGCCGAAAGAGCAGGCCGGCGCCGCCAGCAAGATGGCGCTGGGCATTGCCGAAAAACTGCGCAACCAGAAGAACGCCGGTGGTCGTCAGGGCCTGGTGCAAGGCCTGCTGCAGGAGTTCTCGCTGTCTTCCCAGGAAGGCGTGGCGCTGATGTGCCTGGCCGAGGCGCTGCTGCGCATTCCGGACAAGGCCACCCGTGACGCGCTGATCCGCGACAAGATCAGCAACGGCAACTGGAGCCAGCACCTGGGCCAGAGCCCGTCGATGTTCGTCAACGCGGCCTCCTGGGGCCTGCTGATCACCGGCAAGCTGGTGTCGACCCACACCGAAGCCGGCATGTCCTCGTCGCTCAACCGCATCATCGGCAAGTCCGGCGAGCCGCTGATCCGCAAGGGCGTGGACATGGCCATGCGCCTGATGGGCGAGCAGTTCGTCACCGGCGAAACCATCGCCGAAGCCCTGGCCAATGCGGTCAACATGGAGTCCCGTGGGTTCCGCTACTCCTACGACATGCTCGGCGAGGCCGCGCTGACCGAGGAAGACGCCAAGCGCTACCTGGCCTCCTACGAGCAGGCTATCCACGCCATCGGCAAGGCCTCCCACGGCCGCGGCATCTACGAAGGTCCGGGCATCTCGATCAAGCTCTCCGCGCTGCACCCGCGCTACAGCCGTGCCCAGTACGACCGCGTGATGGACGAGTTGTACCCGATCGTACTCGGCCTGGTGAAGATGGCCCGCGACTACGACATCGGCATCAACGTCGACGCCGAAGAAGCCGACCGCCTGGAAATCTCCCTCGACCTGCTCGAGCGCCTGTGCTTCGAGCCGTCGCTGGCCGGCTGGAACGGTATCGGCTTCGTCATCCAGGCCTACCAGAAGCGCTGCCCGTACGTGATCGACTACGTGATCGACCTGGCCAAGCGCAGCCGCCACCGCCTGATGATCCGTCTGGTGAAGGGCGCCTATTGGGACAGCGAGATCAAGCTGGCCCAGGTCAACGGCCTGGAAGGCTACCCGGTCTACACCCGCAAGCCTTACACCGACGTCTCCTACCTGGCCTGCGCTCGCAAGCTGCTGGCCGTGCCGGAGTCCATCTACCCGCAGTTCGCCACCCACAACGCCCACTCGCTGTCGGCCATCTACCAGTTGGCCGGGCAGAACTACTACCCGGGCCAGTACGAGTTCCAGTGCCTGCACGGCATGGGCGAGCCGCTCTACGAGCAGGTGGTGGGCAAGGTTGCCGATGGCAAGTTCAACCGTCCGTGCCGCATCTACGCCCCGGTCGGCAGCCATGAAACCCTGTTGGCGTACCTGGTGCGCCGCCTGCTGGAAAACGGCGCCAACACCTCCTTCGTCAACCGCATCGCCGACCACAGTATCTCGCTGCCGGACCTGGTGCTGGACCCGGTCCTTCAGGTCGAGCAGATGGCCGCGCAGGAAGGCACCCTGGGCCTGCCGCACCCGCGCATCCCGCTGCCGCGTGACCTTTACGGCGAGGCCCGGCTGAACTCCGCCGGCATCGACCTGGCCAACGAACACCGCCTGGGTTCGCTGTCCTCGGCGCTGCTGTCGAGCACCAACCATGCCTACGTTGCCGAGCCGATGCTCGGTCTCGCCGACGCCGCTCCGGGTGTGCCGCAGCCAGTGCGCAACCCGGCGGACCTGCGCGACGTGGTGGGCCACGTGCGTGAGGCCAGCGAGGCCGACGTGAACAACGCCATCCTCGGTGCGCTGTCCAGCGCGCAGATCTGGCAGTCCACCCAGCCGGCCGAGCGCGGCGCCATCCTGCAGCGCGCCGCCGACCTGATGGAAGCCGAGATCCAGTCGCTGATGGGCGTGCTGGTGCGCGAATCGGGCAAGACCTTCGCCAACGCCATTGCCGAAGTGCGCGAGGCGGTGGACTTCCTGCGCTACTACGGCGCCCAGGCCAGCACCCACTTCGCCAACGACAGCCACCGCCCGCTGGGCCCGGTGGTGTGCATCAGCCCGTGGAACTTCCCGCTGGCGATCTTCAGCGGCCAGGTCGCCGCTGCCCTGGCCGCCGGCAACACCGTGCTGGCCAAGCCGGCTGAGCAGACCCCGCTGATCGCCGCGCAAGCCGTGCGCATCCTGCTGGAAGCTGGCGTGCCTGCTGGTGCCGTGCAACTGCTGCCGGGCCGCGGCGAAACTGTCGGTGCGCGTCTGGTCGGTGATGAGCGCGTGCGTGGCGTGATGTTCACCGGTTCCACTGAAGTGGCCGGCATCCTCCAGCGCAACATCGCTGGCCGCCTCGACGCCCAGGGCCGCACCATCCCGCTGATCGCCGAAACCGGCGGCCTCAACGCGATGATCGTCGACTCCTCGGCGCTGGCCGAGCAGGTTGTGGTCGACGTGGTCAACTCCGCCTTCGACAGCGCCGGCCAGCGCTGCTCCGCGCTGCGCGTGTTGTGCGTGCAGGAAGATGCCGCCGACCGCGTGGTGCAGATGCTCAAGGGCGCCATGGCCGAGTACCGCGTCGGTGCGCCGGAGCGCCTGCACACCGACATCGGTCCGGTGATCGACGAGGAAGCCAAGGGCAACATCGACAAGCACATCCAGACGATGCGCGACAAAGGTCGCAAGGTGTTCCAGAGCGCCCGCCTGGACGCCGAGGAAATCAAGCGCGGCACCTTCGTCGTGCCGACCCTGATCGAGCTGGATAGCTTCAGCGAACTCAAGCGCGAAATCTTCGGCCCGGTGCTGCACGTGGTGCGCTACCAGCGCGCCGACCTGGACCAGTTGCTCGCGCAGATCAACGAATCCGGCTACGGCCTGACCCTGGGCGTGCACACCCGTATCGACGAGACCATTGCCCAGGTCGTGGGCACTGCCCATGTCGGCAACCTCTACGTCAACCGCAACGTGGTGGGCGCGGTGGTCGGCGTGCAGCCTTTCGGTGGTGAAGGCCTCTCCGGCACCGGTCCGAAGGCCGGCGGCCCGCTGTACCTGTACCGCCTGCTGTCGACCCGTCCGCAGGATGCGGTGGCCAACCAGCTCAAGGGCGACGGCGCCCAGGCGCTGCCGCGTCCGAAGGATGCCCAGCAGGCCGTGGAAGCCCTGGCCAAGTGGGCAGGGCAGAAGGACGCCGCCCTGGCGAGCCTGCTCGGCGGCTACGGCGAACTGGCGCAGAGCTTCACCCAGCAGGTACTCACCGGCCCGACCGGCGAGCGCAACACCTACACCCTGCTGCCGCGCGAGCATGTGCTGTGCTTGGCGGAAGATCGCGCCGACCTGCTGGCCCAGCTGGCCGCCGTGCTCAGCGTCGGCAGCCGTCCGCTGGTGGCCGAGTCCAATGCCGCTGTGGTCAAGGAACTGCCCAAGGAAGTCGCCCAGCGCATCGAGCTGGTGGCTGACTGGACCGCGACCGACAAGGTGTTCGACGCCATCCTGCACCACGGCGACTCCGATCAGCTGCGTGCGGTCTGCGAGCAGGCCAGCCAGCGCAAGGGCGCCATCGTCGGCGTCACTGGGCTGAACCGCGGGGAGACCGACATCCCGCTGGAACGCCTGCTGATCGAGCGCGCCCTGAGCGTCAACACCGCCGCTGCTGGCGGCAACGCCAGCCTGATGACCATCGGCTGACGATCGTCGCGGGAGGCCTGCTCCCGCGATTCCACCCCTCGGCCAACCACGTCCGGGGGTTGGTGCTTCAGTCCGCGGAGTTACCCCTCCACGAAGCGCCATTTTCCTCTCTCGCGCCCTTCGGGCGTCTGGACGGGGCTATTCGCTCCGTCTTTTCCTTCCCGACCTTCCTACGCCTGGGTCCCTCCGGGACTGCGTTTCTGTGATCGTCCGCACGACGGTTTTCCCTTGCTACGACACTCCGTGGCGGGGAATAGCCGTTCGTCCTTCGGAAAAGCCTGATTCCTCTTTGGTCGTCCCTGCCGACCTTCCGCAGCATGCTTGAATCCGCCGAGTTAGAGCCTTTACGGGCATGAGGCGGGAGCGGTGACTGTGACAAGCGAGTGCAGTCGAGCGCATTGCCATCGTGCCTTTCCCTTGGTCCTGCACGGCGGAACGAATCGTGTTGACATGGATTGAACAGACTTTGCGCTCCTATCCGGAGCTGGCGATCTTCCTCTCGATTGGTGTCGGTTACTGGGTCGGTGGCAAGAGCTTCAAGGGCTTCAGTTTGGGCGCCGTGACGGCGACGCTGCTGGCGGCCCTGTTAGTGGGACAGGTGGGCATCGTCATCGCGCCCACGGTGAAAAGCGTGTTCTTCCTGATGTTCCTCTTTGCCATCGGTTATGGCGTGGGGCCGCAGTTCGTCCGTGGCATCGCCAAGGATGGATTGCCCCAGGCGCTGTTCGCCGTGGTGGTGTGCCTGTTGTGCCTGGCTTGTGCGGTGGGCGTGGCCTGGGTGGCGAAGTTCGACATGGGCTCGGCGATCGGCCTGTTTGCGGGCTCACAGACCATTTCCGCCTCGATGGGCTTGGCCACTGACGCCATCAACCGCCTGGGGTTGGCGCCGGACAAGGCCCAGGCCCTGCTCAATGCCATGCCGGTGGCCTACGCGGTGACCTACATCTTCGGCACCATCGGCTCGGCGGTGGTGCTTGCCCTGGTGGGCCCGAAACTGCTGGGTATCGACCTGGCCAAGGCCTGCCAGGACTACGAGCTGAGCCTGGGCGGCGGCGCCGACAAGGCCAGCGAAGGCCGTGCCTGGCACCGTTACGTGCTGCGCGCCTACAAAGTGGCCGAGGCTGGCGTGGTGGTGGGCAAGAGCATCGCCGAGGCAGAGGGCATGGCCATGTCCCGGGGCAAACGCCTGTTCATCGAGCGCCTGCGGCGCGGCGGCGAGCTGCGCGAGGCGTTGCCCGGCGAAGTGATCCAGGCTGGCGATGTGTTGGCTGTCGGTGGTCACAGCGATGAAATTCTGCAGTTGCTTGGCCACTCTCCGACTGAGGTGGAGGACGACGAATTGCTCGACTTGCCGGTGGCCGGCGTCGATGTCTTCGTCACCGCCAGGAGCATGGCCGGCAAGACGCTGGAGGCACTGGCCAAGCTGCCCCACGCCCATGGCGTGTACCTGCGGCGGATTCGCCGTGGCGCGCTATCCACCGAGATTCCGGTGCTGCCCGGAACCGTACTGCAGCATGGCGACGTGATCACCCTGACCGGGTTGACCAAGGATGTGCAGATTGCCGCCAAGACGTTGGGCCAGGTGGACGCGGTGAGCAACATTGCCGATGTGGCCTTCATCGGTGCGGCGATCTTCCTCGGGGGGCTCATCGGCGCCGTGGTGCTGAAGGTCGGGAGCATTCCGCTGACCTTGTCCACGGCGGGCGGCGCGCTGATTTCCGGCATCGTCTTCGGCTGGCTGCGCTCGATTCACCCGACTTTCGGACGCATCCCGGAGCCGACCGTCTGGTTCATGAATTCGGTGGGGCTGAACGTGTTCATCGCGGTGGTCGGCATCGATGCAGCCGCCGGTTTTGTCAGCGGTCTGCAGACCCTGGGGCTGAGCCTTTTCCTCTGGGGCATGTTGGCGACCACGCTGCCGCTGATCCTGTCGCTGCTGGTCGGGCGTTATGTGTTCCGCTTCCACCCCGCGATCCTGTTCGGCGCGGTCGCAGGCTCGCGCACCACCACCGCGGCGCTGGGGATGATCTGCGAGGCAGCCAAGAGCAACGTGCCGGCGCTGGGTTACACCGTGACCTACGCGGTGGGCAACACCCTGCTGACCATCTGGGGGATGGTCGCCGTACTGATCCTCTCCTGATCCCACACCACCCGGCGCCACCATCCGGGTGGCGCCTTTGCATGAAGGATGTACCTGCATGTCCGAAAAAATCGATTACAGCCAGTACAAGTCGCTCAGTCCGTTCGAGCTGAAGGACAAGCTCATTGAGGTGGCCGGCAGTCGCGAGAATCGTCTGATGCTCAACGCCGGGCGAGGTAATCCGAACTTCCTGGCGACCCTGCCGCGCGAGGCGTTTTTCCGCTTTGGCCTGTTTGCCAATCAGGAGGCCGAGCTGAGTTTTTCCTACCTGGGTCATGGTATCGGCGGCCTGCCGCAGATCGCCGGCATCGAGGGCCGCTTCGAGCGCTTCCTGCTGGATCACCGCGAGCACCAGGGAGTGCAACTGCTGGGCAGCATGCTCAGCTATGTGCGCGACCAGTTGGGCCTGAACGCCTCGGCGTTTCTCCATGAAATGGTCGAAGGCATCCTGGGCTGCAACTATCCGGTGCCGTCACGCATGTTGCGTCTGAGCGAGCAGGTGGTGCGCGAATACCTGGCGAAGGAGATGATCGGCGGACAATTGACCCGCGACGAGTTCGACATCTTCGCCGTGGAGGGCGGCACCGCCGCCATGACCTATCTGTTCAACAGCCTGAAGGAAAGCCGCCTGATCCAGCCGGGCGACAAGGTGGCCATCGGCATGCCGACCTTCACCCCGTACTTCGAGATCCCGCTACTGGCCGACTATGGCCTGGAAGTGGTTTACATCGAAGCTGATCCGAAGCTGAACTGGCAGTACCCGCGCAGCGAGCTGGACAAGCTGGCGGACCCGGCAATCAAGATCTTCTTCGTGGTCAACCCGAGCAACCCGCCGTCGGTGCGTATCGATGACGAGTCGCTGGCCTACATCGCCAGGCTGGTGGAGGAGAAGCGCCCGGACCTGTTCATTCTCACCGACGATGTCTACGGCACCTTTGCCGACGACTTCACCTCACTGTTCGCCATCTGCCCGCGCAACACCGCACTGGTGTACTCCTTCTCCAAGTATTTCGGCTCCACCGGCTGGCGCCTGGGCACCATCGCGCTGCACAAGGACAACATCCTCGACCAGCGCATCGACGCCTACCCGGCCAACGTGCATGCCGAATTGAACAAGCGTTACGAGTCGCTGGTGGTCGATACCAAGGGGCTGAAGTTCATCGACCGCCTGGTAGCCGACAGCCGCTCGGTGGCGCTCAACCACACCGCTGGCCTGTCCACGCCGCAGCAGGTGCAGATGGTGTTCTTTGCGCTGTTCGCCTTGATCGATGTGGCCGACCAGTACAAGACCACGCTCAAGCACCTGCTGCGCCAGCGCCACCACGCGTTGTACCGTGAACTGGGCTTGCCGATCCCCACCGACCGTTTCGAGACCGAGTACTACACGCTGCTCGATTTCGAGGACATCGCCACGCGCCTGCACGGCGCCGAGTTCGCTCGCTGGATCAGCGAGCGGATGGATGCCAACACCTTGCTGTTCCGTATCGCCGACGAAACCGGCATCGTCATGTTGCCGGCCGATGGCTTCGGTCCGCTCAAGCCTGGCGGCCGGCTGTCGCTGGCGAACCTCAACGAGTACGACTACGCGCAGATCGGCAAGGCACTGCGCCGTGTTGCCGATGAGGCGTATGCGGTCTTCAAGGCCGCGCGCTGAGTGGAAATAGCCCGGTAACTTGAGCATTGGCCGGGCCTTGTGCCCGGCCAATGCATTCAGGCCAGGGCGCTGGCCTTGCGCTGCGAAGCCGCCGCGGTTGCCACGAACAATCCGGCGGCGAGCGCCAGCGCTACCGGCACGCCCTGCGAGCCGAGGTCCATCAGGCTGCCGCTGAGCAGCGGCCCGAGCAGGCTGCCGACGCCCCAGAGCATGCCGGCGGCGGCGTTGGCGGTGACCAGGTCGCGGCCACGGAAGCGCTGGCCGATCAGCACCAGTGCCAGGGTGTAGACGCCACCGGCCGCCGCCCCGAGGAGCATCAGCGCCGGCCACAGCAATGACGGCTGGCTGATCAGCCAGGGCAGGGTGAGGCCGATCAGCATCGCGCCGACGCCGCAGGCGAGGTGCAGGCTGGAACGGTCGATCCGGTCGGACAGCCAGCCCAGCGGGAGCTGGAACAGCATGTCGCCGAGCAGGATCACCGTTGCCATGAAGGCGGCAATACCCACCGCGTAGCCGTGGCTGGAGGCGTACACCGGGAAGAGCGAGAGCACCACGCTGTCGAAGAAGGAAAAGAACAGCACGCCCATGCACAGCGCCGGAGCAACCCGCAGGAAACCGGCCAGGGAGAAGCTACGAGGCTCCTCGACGTGCTCGTGGATGCCTTCCTCGGGCATGGCAAAGGCTACGGTGGCCAGGGCGATCAGGTGCCCGGCGCTGACCAGCAGTACCACCCACGGCGTCTGCGCGCCGAGCAGCGCCACCAGGGTCGGCCCGAGCAACTGGAAGGCGGTGAAGCTGGTGGCATAGAGCGCCACGATGGTGCCGCGATTCTTCTCGCCGCACAGCTCGTTGACCCAGGCCTCGCCAAGGATGATCGCGATGCCCATGCCGACGCCCAGTGCCAGGCGTGCGACAGCCAGCAGCCAGAGGGAATGGCTGCTGAACTCGATGGCGGCGGTGCTGGCGGTGCACAGCACGAAGCACAGCAGGTACAGGCGGCGCCGGCTCATCAACTGGCAGGCACGGTCCACCAGGGTGGCGGCGAGGATCATGCCGGCCGCGGGCACCGCCGAGAGGATGCCGATCTGCAGCGCGCTGGCGCCGTTATCCAGCAGGCGCAGCGCCACCAGCGGCAGGGTCGCGCCCAGGCTCAGGCCGACGATGGAGACGGCGAACAGCAGCACCGCCAGCAGCGGCTTATTCAAAGAAGATGGCTGGAGGGTGGTCGGGGTATTCATGGAAACCTTCTCTTGCCCCGGCGCTTCAGCGGCGGGGCCAACACAGGCGAACGAGCCCACCGGTAGCTACCGGCGGACGGAATCGGAATGCGGAAATACCAGCGCGAGCGCGCGGCGTCCGGCTCAGCAGCCGGCGGGAGGAGAGAAGGTGAAGGCGAACAGCACGCTACGGCGACGGCGCAGCGCGGTATCGATTTTGCGCACGCGCGGGGGCTCTCGCAGCAGGGCGAGGCTCGGGTCGGCGGAGCGGTAGAGCGGAGTCATGGTGCAGGTAGTACGGGGGCTGTCGGAAACCGCGCACTCTAGTGAGTGCGCGGCAGGGCGTCAATCTTGCCCGGCTGCCCGGTCGCGCGTTGCGCGCCGGCGCGGCGCCTATTGTAAGGAGCGGGCCATGCCCGCGATCAGCCGGCAAGGCCGGCTTCAATCGGGTTCGCGAGAAAGCTCGCTCCTACGAAGAGCAGGGACTCCCCGTAGGAGCGAGGGGGACGCCATCGTTATTGCTCGCGAACCATAGCGCGCGCCGTAACTACCGGCCGAATGCCGGTGCCCCCGCAGGCACTTCCTGCGGCCGGCTCAGCACATCCCGCCCCGGCAGGAACCGCCCGAAACCACGCTCCTTGCCCAGTGCGTCCGGGAAACCACCCTCGCGCCGATACGCCACGCGCCCGTTGATCAGCGTGGCTTCCACCGCATCGTCGTTGCGCTTCACCAGCCGCGTCAGACCGATCACTTCCATGGGCGCTTCGCAGACTTCGTCCAGCTCATCGGTCAGGCCGGCGGGATTGACCACTACCAGGTCGGCGCGATCACCCACGCGGATGTAGCCGGCGTCGATCCCGGCGAAGTCCGCCAACTCGCCGGTCAGGCGGTGCACCGCGCGGCCGGTGTCCATGAAGCTCTGCCCGGCCAGCTCGGCATCGCGCACGTACTTGAGCATGCGCAGCGGGAAGTTGTACTGCGCGTGGGAGGCCAGGTGCGCGCCGGAGTCGGCGAAGCCAGGCTGGGTCCAGGGGCTGGCCAGCAGCTTGCCCATGATCTCGGGGCGGTGATTGCCGTAGCAGGTGGTCCACTTCAGCGCGTTGCGGTACTGGCCGGCCAGCTCGAAGAAGGCGTCCACCGGGTCCAGCCCGCGCTCGCGGCCGATGTCCTCGAAGTTGCGCCCGACCAGGCTCTGGTCCGGGCATTCGCGCACCCAGCAGTCGGACAGGTTGCGGTGCCACAGGCCGAGGCTGAGGGTGGCCTTGATGTCCTTCTTGAAGCGCTCGCGGAAGGCCGGCTCCTGGATGCGTGTGTAGAGCTCCTCCGGGTCCTTGATGTCGCGCAGCACTTCACCGGCGCCGAACTCCTCGAAGCCGTTCATGTTCAGCCCCTCGATACGCACCACGAAGGGTGCCGGCAGGGTTTGCCAGCGGTAGCGTCCGAGCAGCAGGCGGTTGGCTACCCAGCCGGAGGCGCGGGTGATGCGGTGCATGAAGGGCTGGGACTTGAGGTCCAGCGCGGTCAGCATCGAGCACTTGAGCGGGCGGCGGAACCAGCCGTGGGCCTGGTAGAGGAAGGCGAACACGTTGATCTTGGTGACCGCGTTGGGCGCGCCCTGCATCAGCGCGTTGCGCCGGCGCAGCACGGCGAACAGGCGGGAGAACTCCTTCCAGCTGGCGAAGGTGGAGGGCAGCGGGCTGGACCACGCGCGGTCGCCGTCCATCTTGTCCAGCCGCGTGGTCATCACCGAGAGGCCGAAGCAGCCGGCGTCCAGCGCCTGCTCCAGCAGCTCCTCCATGCGCTGCAGCTCGGCTTCGGTGGGCTTGGCGCCGCTGATGGCGCGTTCCAGGCCCATCACCGTGACGCGCAGTTCGGAGTGGCCGAGGAAGGAGCAGAGGTTCGGCCCCAGCGGCTGCTGGTCATAGAAGGCGCGGTAGCCCTTGGCGTCCTTCCAGGTGCGCTTGTCGCGCAGGATCGGCAGCACCTGCTCGCGCGGCACGGCTTCGACGCGGGTGAACAGGTCCGAGCAGTCCTCGGCTTCGCCCAGCACCATGCTGATGGAGCAGGAACCGACCGACACGGTGGTCACGCCGTGACGCACCGACTCTTTCAGCGCCGGGGCGGCGATGGCTTCGGCGTCGTAGTGCGAGTGGATTTCCAGGAAACCGGGGGTGACCCACTTGCCGGCGGCGTCGATGACCTGCTTGCAGCCACTTTCGTCCAGCGGGCTGACGCTCAGGGTATCGATTCGGCCGTCCTTGATGCCGACATGGCGCAGGCTGCCGGGGGCATCGCTGCCGTCGAAGTACAGGCCGTTCTTGATGATGATGTCGTAGCTCACAGGAGACTCCAGGGCGACAGCAGCAGGACGCCGCTGACCAGCAGCAGGCAGTGGATGGCGAGGCGGAAATGGCGTTCCTCGAAGCGGTGGTGCAGGCGTTCGCCCAGCCACACGCCGAGCAGCAGCAAGGGCGCGTACACAAGCACCTGGGGCAGCGCCGGGCGCAGGCGGCCGTCGAGGAGGAAGGCAATGGTCAACAGGCCGTTGAGGGTGAACCAGACGCAGACCAGGGTGGCGCGCAGGCGGGTCTTGTCCAGCGGGCGAGTCGAGAGTGCGTAGACCAGCAGCGGCCCGCCGGAAGCAAACAGACCATGGCAGACCCCGGCAGCGCCGGTGGCCAGGCGTACCACCCAGTTTGGCGTTCTGCCGCGCTCCGGAGCACTGGCGCGCAGGCGCCACAGTTCGCGGCCGGCGAACCAGAGGATCAGGACGCCCAGGCCGCGCTTGAGCGGCTGCGGGTCCAGGTGCGGCAGCAGCAGGTAGCCAATCAGCATGCCCACCAGCATCCCCGGCAGCACGGTGCGCGTCAGCAGTGAGGTGTCGATCAGTCGGCGATGGCGCCAGCACAGGTAGCCGGTCATGCCGATGTTCAGCGGCACCAGGATTGGCAGCAGCGTCTCGATGGGCATCAGCAGCGCGCCGAGGGACAGGGCGATCACCACGCTGCCGAAGCCGGTGATGGCTTCCAGGGTATAGGCCAGCAGGATGAAGCCGCCGAGGGCGATGGCGGGCGCATTCATGACGCGGTCACCGCGGCGGCGCGGGGTTCACGGCGCGCCCAGAGTTGCGCCAGGACCAGCCCGGAGAACAACTGCCAGCAGCCCCAGAACGCCGCGATCAGCAACATGCCGCCGGCCTGCGGGAAGAAGGTGAGGATCAGCGCCATGCCCAGCGCGGAGTTGTGGATGCCACTTTCCAGGGTCACGGCGCGCACGTCGGCATCCGGCAGTTTCCACAGCCGCGCGCAGGTGTAGCCCAGCAGCAGCGCCGTACCGTTGAGCAGCAGCACCAGCCAGAAGAACAGGTGGAAGTAGGCCATGAACTGCTGGAAGTTCTTGGCGAAGGCCATGCCGACGAAACCGAGCATCACCAGCAGCGACAATTGCCGCAAAGGCTTTTCCAGGCGCTGCGCCAGTTGCGGCTTGTGCCGGCCCAGGGCCATGCCCAGCAGCATCGGCAGGATCAGCACCAGCACCACCACGCCGACCAACTCCAGTGGGTCGATGTGGATCTGCGTGAGGCGGTCGCGGGTCGCCGGGTTCAGCCCCGCATAGAGGGCGAAGTTCAACGGGGTGAAAATCCCGGCACTCAGTCCCGATACAGCGGTGACGCTGGCGGACACCGCGACATTGCCACGCGCCATCCAGGTCATGATGTTGGAGAAGGTACCGCTGGGGCAGGTCGCCACCAGGATCATCCCCAGCGCCAGTTCCGGGTCGATCGGCAGGGCAATGGTCAGCAGGCAGGTGGCGGCGGGCAGCAGCAGGAACTGCACCAGCATGCCGATCACCGGCGCCTTGGGCTGGCGCAGGATGCGGGCGAAGTCGTCGCGGCGCAGTTCCAGCGATACGCCGAACATCATCAGGGCGATGATGGCGTTCAGCGCGATCATCGAAGCGCCGGAGAACTCGAGATGAACCTCAGGCATTGCCGTTCTCCCGCAGGCATCTGGGCGAGAAGAACGAACGCACAACAGCCGGCCGCAGGGGCGTGGCTCCGGTTTGATTTTGCATGCAAGGCGACTCTTGTTTGTATTTATCGTTGTAATTGGCAAGCATAGGGGAGCGTTACCGCCCGGTAACGGCTCAATCGGGACCTTCGCCGGTTAATTCGGGACCATGCCGCATACCATTACCGTCCATTATGCCCTGGGCATCCTGCAGGCCGCCCAGCGCCTGGGCCTGCCAGTGCCCGCCGAACTGCAGGCGGACAGCCTGGCGCCGCGCATCCCGCTACAGCGCCAGGACGCCTTCTGGGAGACCATCTGCGCCGCCTCGGGCGACCCGTTGCTGGGCCTGCGCCTGGGCAGTGCGTTGCAGGTCGGGCACCTGGACATGGTCGGCGCGCTGCTGATGAGTTGTGATCATTACGGCGAGGCACTGGACGCGCTGCTGGAGTACTACCCGATCATCGCCGAGGGTAGCGAATTCCAGCGTGAGCAGGATGCGGCGCAGGTGCGCCTGGTCTATCGGCCTAGCTATGCCGTGCGCCGAGAGGAGCGCGTGGAGGCCGCGCTGGCCAGCCTGGTGCACCTGACCCGCTGGATCACCGGGGACCGCGTCAAGCCGCAGCGACTGACCTTGAACCATGCTCCACGCGGCGAACTTGCGCGCTATGTCGAGGTGCTGGAATGCCCGGTTTCTTTCGATAGCGCCGAAAATGCCCTGTACTTCGCCGTGGCCGATCTTGACGTTCCGCTGATCCAGGCCAACGCGCTGATGCGCGAGCACTTGCGCGCGCTGGCCGATGCACAACTGCAGCGCCTCGGCGCGCAAAGCCTGGCTGTGCGGGTGCAGCAACTGCTGAAGCAGAATCCGCGCTGGGGCAAGGAGAAGGTGGCCGAGCAGCTCGACCTCAGCGGTCGCCATCTCAACCGCAAGCTGGCGGACGAAGGCGCCAGCTTCAAGCTGCTGCGTGACCAGGTGTTGTACGGCATGGCTGAACAGCTGCTGCGGGAATCCTTGCGGTTGGGCGAAGTGGCCGAGCGGCTGGGCTTCTCCGACGAGAGCGCCTTCGCCAAGGCCTTCCGCCGCTGGAGCGGGATGACGCCAGGGCAGTTCCGCCAGGGTAGCTGAGCCGCTTATTGGCGGACGTGGTTTACCGACGCCAACGCCTGGGCGGCGGGCAGATCGATACGTTGGGGAATACTGTGCTGGTGCTCGATGACACCCGTGCCGGGCAGTTTCGCCACGAAGAACTGATCGACGCCGAAAAACAGCAGGATCAGGGCGATGGCACCGACCCAGCAGAGCACGTCGTAGTCCAGCGGCCAGCCACGGTGCTGACGTTGCGAGCGGAGGGGAGGCTGGTTGTTCTTCATGGGGTCACCGCGCTTGGGTTAAGGGCCAGCGAAGCCAGGGGAATGCCTGGATTCGCTGGCCATTGTCCGGTTGGCGGTGACACCGGAGATTCAGGGAGCTCTGTAGGACGAGTAGGAATTGCCTCAATGTTCCTACGCCAGCGCTCCTGCGCGGCTGCTTCTTCTTGGGCGATCAGGCGCCCGGTAGCGCCTGGCCCTTCGGCCACAGCAGCCAGAGCTGGCCGTCCTGCTTCATGTGCCCGGCCAGCTCGCCGGCCGCGTCCCCGGTGCCCCAGAACAGGTCCGCGCGCACTTCACCGACGATGGCGCCGCCGGTGTCCTGGGCGGCTACCGGGCGCACTACTGGCGCGCCGTCCGGGCGGGTGGTGGAGAGCCACATCAGGCTGCCCAGCGGGATCACCTTGCGGTCGATAGCCACGCTGTAGCCGGGCGTCAGCGGCACGTTCAGCGAGCCGCGCGGGCCTTCGTTACTGTCCGGGCGCTGGCTGAAGAACACGTAGCTGGGGTTGCTCGCCAGCAGTTCGTCAACGCGTTGCGGGTGGGCGCGGGCCCAGTCACGGATACGCGTCATGCTGACTTCTTCCTTGCTCAGCTCGCCCTGTTCCACCAGCCAGCGGCCCACCGGCTTGTACGGCCGGCCGTTCTGCTCGGCGTAGCCCAGGCGCAGTTGGCGACCGGAGGCGAGCTCCACGCGGCCGGAGCCCTGGATCTGCAGGAACTGCAGGTCCATCTGATCGGGCAGCCAGGCCAGCACGGGCGCATTCACGCCATCGCGGCGGATGCCGGCTGCATCGGCGTAGGGCACCAGGGTATTGCCTTCGAGCTTGCCGCGCAGGCGCTTGCCCTTGAGTTCCGGGTAGACGCTGTCCAGCGCCACGGTAATCAGGTCCTTCGGTACGCCGTAGACCGGCACGCTGTGCTTGGCGTCGCGCTGCTGGCTGCCGCGGTAGACGGGCTCGTAGTAGCCGGTGATCAATCCATTCTTGCTGCCGCTGCCTGCGCGCAACTGGTAGGGCTGCAGGTGGGCTTGCATGAACTGGCGGATCGCCGGGGCGGAGGCCGGCACGCTGGCGGCGTCGGCGCAGGTCGCGGCCCAGATGTCGTCCTTCTTCAGGCGCACCGCGCAGGCCGAGCGCCAGGCGCTGAAGCCTTGCAGCACATCGGTGTCGGCGGTTTGCGGCAGCTCCGACCAGTCGGCCTTGGAGTAGGTGGGCGCCTGGGCTTCTTCGGGCTTTTTGCCGAACAGGCCGCAGCCGGAGAGCAGGGTGGTGAAGCACAGGGTGGCGAGGAGAGGGCGGGTCCAGCGGCGGGACGAATCGGTCACGGGCGAGTCCTGGCGGGCAATCGAAAGCCCGCTAGCTTGGGCAGACGCGGGGCGTGCGTCAAACGCATCGGTCGGATTTACACGCCTTGCAACGA
The DNA here is from genome assembly GCF_002796985.1 of Pseudomonas sp. Lineage (GTDB taxonomy): Bacteria > Pseudomonadota > Gammaproteobacteria > Pseudomonadales > Pseudomonadaceae > Pseudomonas. The sequence goes on from NZ_PEKX01000010.1 coordinate 49,505, forward strand.
ATCCGGGGGCGGACCGGTAGAATGGCGGGGTGAATCGACAGATGGATGGTTAGAGCGTGGAGGCAAGGCAGGGTTTCGTCCTGACTCGACATTGGCGGGATACGCCCGAAGGCACCGAGGTGGGCTTCTGGCTGGCCACCGATGAAGGGCCCCGGCATGTGCTGCTGCCGCCGCAGACGTCGGTGGCTTTCGTGCCGGCCGAGCAGCGCGCTCGTGCCGAGAGACTGCTGGCCGGCGAGCGCGGCGCTGAACTGCGCCCGCTGGGCTTGCGCGACTTCCAGCAACGCCCGGTGTTGGGCTTGTACTGCCAGCAGCACCGCCAGTTGATGAACCTGGAGAAAAAGCTGCGCGAGGCCGGCGTCGAGGTATTCGAGGCAGACATCCGTCCGCCCGAACGCTACCTGATGGAGCGCTTCATCACCGCGCCGGTGACGTTCAGTGGCGAGCCGGGGGAGGGCAGCAGCGTCGTCACGACGCAACTGCGGCCGGCGCCGGACTACCGGCCCCGGCTGAAACTGGCTTCGCTGGACATCGAAACCAACATTCATGGCGACCTCTATTCCATCGCCCTGGAAGGCTGCGGCCAACGCCAGGTGTACATGCTCGGCCCGGCCAACGGCATCGACGGCGAACGCGATTTCGAGCTGGAATACTGCGACAGCCGCGCGCAACTGCTGGAGCGCCTGAACCAGTGGCTGGCCGAGCACGATCCCGACGCCATCATTGGCTGGAACCTGGTGCAGTTCGACCTGCGCGTGCTGCAGGAGCATGCCAAGCGCCTGGAGATACCCCTGCGCCTGGGGCGCGGTGGTGACGAGATGGGCTGGCGCCAGCACGCCTCAAGCAACCACTACTTCGCCGCAGCGGCGGGGCGGCTGATCATCGACGGCATCGAGGCGCTGCGTTCGGCTTTCTGGAGCTTCCCGTCGTTCAGCCTGGAAAGCGTTTCGCAGAGCCTGCTGGGCGAGGGCAAGTCCATCGACAACCCCTACGACCGCATGGCCGAGATCGACCGGCGCTTCGCCGAGGACAAGCCGGCGCTGGCGAAATACAACCTCAAGGACTGCGAGCTGGTCACGCGCATCTTCGACAAGACCCGCATCCTCGACTTCCTCCTCGAGCGCGCCAGCGTCACCGGGCTGCCGGCGGACCGCAGTGGCGGCTCGGTGGCGGCCTTCACCCACCTGTACCTGCCGCCGATGCACCGGCTGGGCTACGTAGCGCCGAACCTCGGCGGCAAGGCGCCGGAGGCCAGCCCCGGCGGCTTCGTCATGGATTCGCGGCCGGGGCTCTACGAGTCGGTGCTGGTGCTGGACTACAAGAGCCTGTACCCGTCGATCATCCGCACCTTCCTGATCGATCCGGTGGGGCTGGTGGAAGGCTTGAGCGATCCGTCGGACGAGGCCTCGATCCCCGGCTTCCGCGGCGGACGCTTCTCCCGCACGCAGCACTGCCTGCCGGCCATCGTCGAACGCGTCTGGCAGGGCCGCGACGCCGCCAAGCGCGACGGCAACGCGCCGCTGTCCCAGGCGCTGAAGATCATCATGAACGCCTTCTACGGCGTACTTGGCTCCAGCGGCTGCCGCTTCTTCGACCCGCGCCTGGCCTCGTCCATCACCATGCGCGGCCACGAGATCATGCGCCGCACCCGCGAGCTGATCGAAGGGCAGGGCCATCGGGTGATCTATGGCGACACCGACTCCACCTTCGTCTGGCTCGGCCGCGCCCACGATGAGAAGGCCGCCGCCGAGATCGGCCATGCGCTGGTGCGTCACGTCAACCAGTGGTGGGCGGAGCATCTGCGTGAGGAATACGGGTTGGAAAACGCGCTGGAAATCCAGTTCGAACGGCACTTCCGGCGCTTCCTGATGCCGACCATCCGTGGCGCGGAAGAAGGCAGCAAGAAGCGCTACGCGGGCCTGGTACGCCGTGACGATGGCAGTGACGAGATGGTCTTCAAGGGCCTGGAAACCGTGCGCACCGACTGGTCGCCGCTGGCCCAGCAGTTCCAGCAGGAGCTCTACCTGCGCATCTTCCAGCGTCAGCCGTACCGGGATTACGTCCGCGACTATGTGAACCGCACGCTGGCTGGCGAACAGGATGATCTGCTGATCTTCCGCAAGCGCCTGCGCCGCCAGCTCGGCGACTACGAGCGCAACGTGCCGCCTCACGTGCGCGCCGCGCGCATCGCCGACGACTACAACGAGCGCCAGGGCCGACCGCGCCAGTACCAGCGTGGCGGCTGGATCAGCTATGTGATCACGGTCAACGGCCCGGAGCCTCTGGAGACGCTTAGCTCGCCGATCGACTACGACCACTACGTCAGCCGGCAGCTGCAGCCCATCGCTGACGCCATCCTGCCTTTCGTGAACGATGATTTCAGCGCCCTGGTCGACAAGCAGATGGGGCTGTTCTGAATCGGGGCGGAACGAAAAAGGCCGGCAAATGCCGGCCTTTCTACGTGTGGGCGAATCAATCGCCGCGGTATTCGCAACCGCTGGTGCAAGTCTCGTGCACACGTACCTTGGACAGCTCCGGCAGCAGCGGCTTGAGCTGTTGCCAGATCCAGCGGCAGAGGTTCTCGCTGGTGGGGTTTTCCAGGCCGGGAATATCGTTCAGGTAGTTGTGGTCGAGCTGGTCGTAGATCGGCTTGAAGATCTGCTTGATCTCGGCGAAGTCGCGGATCCAGCCGGTATGCGGGTCGACCTCGCCCTCGATGTAGATGGCGGCCCGGAAGGAGTGGCCATGCAGTCGGCCGCATTGGTGCCCGGCGGGGACGTGGGGCAGGCGGTGGGCGGATTCGAAGGTGAATTCCTTGAACAATTCCAAAATAGCGTGCTCTGTGACGATCGCCGGCCCGCGAACGGGCCGGCCGGAAAATGGGCGCACAGTCTATCACCATCGCCCCCGCCGGGCCGGGCGTTCCGGCCAGCGGCTCACTTGATCGCCAGACGCCTTGCCAGGCGGTTGAGGTTGGCGCGGTCCAGGCCCATGTCGCGGGCGACGGCAGCCCAGTTGCCGTCATGGCGTTCCAGGCTCTGGCTGATCAGGCGGCGCTGGAAGGCGTCCACCGCCGGGCGCAGCTCGCCGGCCAGTTCTGTGTCCGTGGCGTTGTCGGCCTCGCTCGCATGGGGCTCGGGTGCGTTTTTGTGCAGGGTGTTCAGGGTCAGGTCGTCGACACCCAGGCTGAGAATCCGCGAGCGCTGCGAGTGATTGGCCAGCGCCTTGAGTGACGCGCGGCCGATCAGGTGCTCCAGTTCGCGCACGTTGCCCGGCCAGGAGTAATCCACCAGGGCAGCCTGGGCCTCCCGGGTCATGCGCAGGCTACGCAGCCCCAGGCGCGGGCGGTTCTGTTCGAGGAAGTAGCCGACCAGCAGGAGCACATCATTGCCGCGTTCGCGAAGCGGCGGCACGCGCAGTGGGTAGACGCTCAGGCGATGGTAGAGGTCGGCGCGGAAGCGCCCGGAGCGGACTTCTTCGGCGAGATCGCGGTTGGTGGCGGCGATCAGGCGTACATCGACGTGGTGCTCGCGGTCCGAACCCAGCCGCTGCAACTGGCCACTTTGCAGGACGCGCAGCAGCTTGGCCTGGATCGCCAGGGGCAGTTCGCCCACCTCGTCGAGGAACAGCGTGCCACCGTCCGCCAGCTCGAACTTGCCGCGTCGTTCGCCCACCGCGCCGGAGAAGGCGCCACGCACATGACCGAACAGTTCGCTTTCCACCAGGGTTTCCGGCAAGGCCGCGCAGTTGAGGCTGATCAGTGGCTCGGTCCGGCGCAGCGAGTTGGCGTGGATCGACTGGGCCACCAGTTCCTTGCCGACGCCGGTTTCGCCAGTGATCAGCACGCTCAGGTCGCTGCCGGCCACTACCTGGATTTCACCCATCAGCGCCTGGTGCGCCTTGCTCTGGCCGATCAGCTCCTTGGGCTGGTCGCCGGAGGCGCGCTGGTAGGCATCGGCGCGTTGCTGTTCGTGCTCGGCGCGCAGGGTCAGGTCGAGCATGCGCTGGCTGGCTTTCACCGTGGCTGCGGCCAGGCTGGCGAAGGCTTCCAGGTTGTCCAGGTCGCCGGTGGAGAAGCGCTCCGGGTCCAGTGCATCCAGGGTCAGCAGGCCCCAGGGTTGTTCGTCGAGGAACAGCGGGCAGCCCAGGCAATCGTGGACTTCGAGGTGGCCGTGCAGGCCTTCCACCAGCCCGTCGTAAGGGTCCGGCAGGCCGCAGTCGGCGGCGAAGTGCGTCGGGCCGGGGTGCTCGATGAGGGCGCGTAGGCGGGGGTGCTCACTGATCTTGAAGCGACGGCCCAGGGTGTCCTGGCTCAGGCCGTCGACGGCCAGCGGAACGAGCTGATCGCCTTCCAGGCGCAACAGTGCGATGGCATCGCACGGCAGCAGGCCGCGCAGGGCTTCGAGCAGACGACGGTAGCGTTCGCTGTCGGGTAGCTCGCGAGACAGGTCGGCGACCAGCGGAAGGAGGGTGGCAAGCAGGGGGTTGCGGGTCATTATGACCTCTATATAGTCTTTTTAACGCCGTAGGGTTCGGGTCATTATGACTCAACTGTTTGCGCAAGTCCTGTAAATGCGGGGCTGCGGGGTTGGCACGCTTCCTGAAAGACCACTTACAGAAAGCACAGGTAGCCCCACTCACTGCCTGGCCAACCCGAGGAGATCCGCATGCTATCCAACGAACACCGTACCCTGGTCAAGGCCACTGTCCCGCTGCTGGAGACCGGCGGAGAGACCCTGACCCAGCACTTCTACAAGATGATGCTCAGCGAGTACCCGGAGGTTCGTCCGCTGTTCAACCAGGCACACCAGGCCACGGGTGACCAGCCCCGCGCACTGGCCAACGGCGTGCTGATGTATGCCCGCCACATCGATGAACTGGAGCAGCTCGGCCCGCTGGTGGCGAAGATCGTCAACAAGCACGTGGCTCTGCAGATCCAGCCGGAACATTACCCCATCGTCGGCACCTGTCTGCTGCGGGCGATTCGCGAAGTACTGGGCGAGGATATCGCTACCCAGGAAGTGATCGATGCCTGGGCTGCCGCCTATGGCCAACTGGCCGACATTCTGATCGGCGCCGAGGAATCGGTGTACCAGCAGAACGCCGAGCAGCAGGGCGGCTGGCGTGGCGCTCGGCGCTTCCGCATCGCCCGCAAGGAAGCCGAAAGCGAGGAAATCACCTCCTTCTACTTCCAGCCGCTGGACGGAGAGCCGCTGCTGGGTTTCCAGCCGGGTCAATACATCGGCCTGAGCCTGGAGATCGGCGCTGAGGAAGTGCGCCGTACCTATTCGCTGTCCGATGCGCCCAACGGCCGCGAGTACCGCATCAGTGTGAAGCGTGAGCCGGAAGGCAAAGTCTCGAACTACCTGCACGACAGCCTGGACGTGGGCGACGAGCTGGACCTGTTCCCGCCAGCGGGCGATTTTGTCCTGCGCGATGGCGACAAACCGCTGGCCCTGATCACCGCGGGCGTCGGCATCACCCCGGCGCTGGCGATGCTCAAGCCGGCGCTGGAGTCGGGCCGCGAAGTGCATTTCATCCACTGCGCCCGCCATGGCGGCGTGCACGCGTTCCGTGAATGGGTCGAGGCGCAATCCGACGCTCACCCGCAACTCAAGCATTACTTCTGCTACAGCGAGCCGCGCGATCAGGACGGTTCCCACGTCGAAGGCTTCCTCAGCCGCGAATTGCTGGCCGACTGGCTGCCGGAAGATCGTGACCTGGACGCCTACTTCCTCGGGCCCAAGCCGTTCATGGCCCAGGTGAAACGTCACCTGCGCGAGATCGGTGTGCCTGAGCAGCAGTCTCACTACGAGTTCTTCGGCCCGGCCAGCGCGCTGGAGGCCTGAACCTGAGTGCCGGCCCGATGGCGGGCCGGCGCAACCCGAGGAGGTGTGTGATGGGAAGTCTTTTCGTTTGCCCGCAACGCAATCTGTCGATGTCCTGGTCACTGTTGACCGGTGGGCTCGTGCTGCTGCTGTTGGGGATCGTGGGAGCCTATTTCGTCGATGGCCATCTGAACCTGCAAAGCATTGTCGCAGCTCATGCCTTCACCATCCTCGGACCTACACTATTGAAGTTGGGCTATGTGCTACGGCTCGTTGCCCAACATCAGATGCGCAAGGACGGCTGGGAGGCTTGCTGTGTTGCTGGTTGATCGAAAAGCTCTGTTGACCATTCCGCCCCTGTGGCGCCTGGGCTTCCGCCCGTTCTTCCTCGGTGGTGCGGTGTTCGCGCTAGTCGGCATTGCCGCCTGGGCGGCCGTGCTGCTCGGCGTGCTGCCGACCTGGCAGCCGCTGGGCGGTTGGCTGGCCTGGCACCGCCATGAAATGCTCTTCGGCTTCGCTACCGCGATCATCGCGGGCTTCCTGCTGACGGCGGTGCAGACCTGGACCGGGCGCCCCGGCATCAGCGGCAAGCCGCTGATGGTGTTGTCGCTGGTGTGGCTGGCGGCGCGCCTGGGGTGGTTTGTCGGGGCACCGCTCTGGCTGGTCACTCCGCTCGAACTTGCGTTCATGCCCGCGATGGCCTTCTTCATCGGTCGCAGCCTGTGGCAGGTCCGCCAGAAGCGTAACTACCCGATCATCGCGGTGTTGAGCCTGCTGACCCTGGCCGATGCGCTGGTGATGGCCGGTGTCTGGACCGGTAACGAAAACTGGCAGCGTGGCGGCGTACTGGGTGCGCTCTGGCTGGTGGCGGCGCTGATGGGCCTGATCGGCGGCCGCGTGATTCCCTTCTTCACTCAGCGTGGGTTGGGCCGCACCGCCCAGGTGCCGGCCTGGAACTGGCTGGATAATGCGTTGCTGGGCGGCACCATGCTGGTGGCCGTACTGACCGCTGCCGGCTTCGGCCTGACGCCGCACCCTCTGGTGGGAGCGCTGTTCGCCGCGTTGGCGGTGGGGCACCTGATCCGCCTGTGGCGCTGGTACGACAAGGACTACTGGGGCGTGCCGCTGCTCTGGTCGCTGCACCTGGCCTATCTGTGGATGACAGTGGCGCCTGCGGGTATGGCGCTGTGGCACTTCTTCCCGACCTTCAACGTGAGCCTGGCGATCCATGCGCTGACCGTGGGCGGCGTGGGCGGCCTGATTCTGGCGATGATCGCCCGTGTCAGTCTCGGCCATACCGGGCGCCCGCTGCAGCCACCGAAAGTCATGGCCCTGGCCTTTGCGTTGCTCAACCTTGGCGTGGTCGCACGGGTGCTGCTGGTGATCTGGCTGCCGCTGGAAGGCTTGAGCATTGCCGCCGCCTGCTGGGTGGTAGCGTTCCTGATGTTTGCCTGGCACTACGGCCCGATGTTCTGGAAACCGCGGCTGGATGGGCAGCCGGGGTAGATCGGTTCGCGAGCAAGCTCCAACACGAGCCGGCTGGATCGTAGGGCGGATAACGCGCCAGCGTTATCCGCTGCGAGGCAGTCGGCGGATAACCCGTTTCGGGTTATGCGTCCTACGATCCTCAGCGGCCTCGGGCCAATCGCGGACGGAGTCCGCTCCTACGCGCCTTACGGTGCCTGACGCAGCCGCTTGAGCTCGTCGTTCAGCCAGGCGCTGGCATCCTGCTTGCCGGCCGGGCAATCCACTTGATAGCGCTGGCCGCTCATGCTGCTCTTGGTCGCGGCGCGCTCGATGAAATCTTCCGCGCTGCTGACCATGTCCTTGTTCTCCAGGTAATCCAGCTTCTTCTGCAGGTGCGCCCGCGCCTCGGCGGCCGGGTATCCGCTGCCATTGCGGATGAACTGGCAGCCGCTGTGCTCGACGAAGTCCAGCAACTGGGTGATTTCCTTCTGCGCCGTGGCATCGATGGCGGCCTGCGCGCCGACACCGATGAGCAGGAGGGAAACCAGGAGCGAGCGAAGCTTTCGAGAATGAGCCATAGCGATTCCTTGCCGGGTGCATGAGCCGCCGATTATGTCAGCGGCTGCAGGCGCTCGCCGAGGCGGCCGCTGTCTACGAGTTCAAGGAACTCGTCACCCATCCGCCGGCTCTCGTCCATCGCCTTGCGCCAGTAGCGCTCGCGGCCGGCGTCGTCGCCGAGGTAGCGGTGGAAGTCCTTGCGGTCCGGCAGCTTGTTGTGCGGCAGCCGCGCCAGGTAATCCTTCGAGGGCGCCAGCAACAGAACGTCCTGTAGCCGGCCGGCATCGCCACGGCGCCAGGGCAGGCCCTTGTCGAACCAGCCGGGGATGACCTTGTCGGTGAAGTGCGGGTAGAGCACCACGCCTTCGGGCTGGTAGGGCAGGTCCAGGTGATAGTCCAGCAGCCCGCCGTCGCGGTAGGTGCCAGGGCCGGCGCCGGGAATGTCGCGTACACCCTCCATGACCATGGGGATGGAGCCGGAGGCGAGCAGGGCGTGGCGCAGATTGGCCAGGTCCAGGTGCAGGTAGCGCGAGGGGAAGTCCGAGAGCACCTCCAGCGGTGGTGCGCGGCGGGCGTCATGGATGATCAGCCGCTCGAAGTGCCGGTGCAGGTGGCGGCGGCCGACCAGGTTGTCGCGGATCACCGCGCCCAGGCCCAGGCCGAGGTTGGCCTTGCCGTCCTGCGCGAGGCGGCCGTGGCTCTTCACCACCACCACGTTGAGGCGGTACCAGGGGTTGTCCAGAACGCTGGCGTCATGGCCGTCGAGCAGATCGTCGAGCATCTTCGCGCAGCTTTTCGATACGTCGCTGATGCTCGCGTTGCGGGCGAAGCGCTGCTGGGTATAGAGCTCGCCCAGGCGGCGGATGCCTTCGTCGGGGTTGGGCAGGCACGCGCTGGCGAAGCGCCAGGAGCCGATGGAGGCGCCGATCAACGATCGCTCGCGTGGTGCGCGCGGCAGCCATTCACCGAACAGGGCGAGGTCCAGGCCCTGGATGCCCAGCGCCTTCGGACCGCCGGCGGCGCCGGGGAGGATTCCTACATCGGCGGGGGCCAGTCCCTGCTCGCGGATGTGCTGGAGCGCTCGGCTACCGGCCTTGAGGGTGAGGGCGGGGGTCTTGATCTGGATGGCGGTCATGCGGGCCTCGCTGTGGCAGGCCGCGATTATAGAGCCTGTACGCCAGGAACAAGGATACTTCACGGGGTGAATGTCCGTTGCCGATTCAGCTTGAGTTAAGTCCTTCGCCTTAATCTGACAGCAGTAAAATTCTGATGAGGAACGCTCATGAAATGGCTGCTGATCCTGACCGCGATCTCCGCTCTGTTGCTGGGCGCAAGCGTGGCGAATGCCCATGACGTCGGGCCGGACGAGGCGCTGCGCCTGCGCGATGCCGGCACCATCTGCAACTTCGAGGAGCTCAACCGTACCGCGCTGGCCAAGCATGCTGGCGGTTCGGTGTACGATAGCGAGCTCGAGCTGGAACATGGCCGCTATCTGTACAAGGTCGACATCAAGGACGCCCAGGGCGTGAAGTGGGATGTCGAGCTGGATGCAGTCACCGGCGAAGTCCTCACCGATCAGCAGGATGACTGATGAAGACCGTTCTGCCCCGCGCGGTACTGCTTGGCCTGGCGCTCACCGCCATGGCTGGCATCGCGCAGGCCCATGACCTGAGCCAGGATGAAGCCCTGCGCCTGAGCAAGGAAGGGGTGATTCGCCCCTTCGAGGAAATCCTTCCCGCCGCGCTGAGCCGCTACCCCGGCTCGCGCCTGCTTGAAGCGGAGCTGGAGAGGGAGCACGACACCTACATTTACGAGGTGGAGCTGCTCACCGTCGACGGTGTAGTGCGCGAACTGGAGCTGGATGCCCGCGACGGTCGCATCCTCAAGGATAAGGAAGACAACTGATGCGTCTGCTGCTGGTGGAAGACCACGTACCTCTGGCCGATGAGTTGCTGGCGACCCTGACCCGCCAGGGCTACGCGGTGGACTGGCTGGCCGACGGTCGCGATGCCGCCGTGCAGGGCGCCAGTGAACCTTACGACCTGGTGATCCTTGACCTCGGCCTGCCAGGCCGGCCGGGGCTGGAAGTGCTGCAGGAGTGGCGTGGCATGGGTTTGGCTACGCCGGTGCTGATCCTTACCGCTCGGGGCTCCTGGGCCGAGCGCATCGACGGCCTGAAGGCCGGCGCCGACGATTATCTGACCAAACCGTTCCATCCCGAAGAGCTGCTCCTGCGCATCCAGGCGCTGCTGCGCCGTGCCCGCGGGCTGGCAAACCAGAGCCAGCTGGAAGTGGCTGGCCTGAGCCTGGACGAGTCGCGCCAGTGCGTGCAGCAGGGGGGCAAGGAGGTCGACCTGACTTCTGCCGAGTTCCGTCTGCTGCGTTACTTCATGCTGCACCCCGGCCAGTTGCTGTCCAAGTCGCACCTGGCCGAGCATCTGTATGACGGTGAGACCGAACGCGATTCCAATGTCATCGAGGTCCACATCAATCACCTGCGCCGCAAGCTGGGCCGCGAGATCATCGAGACCCGGAGAGGCCAGGGCTACCGCTTCACCGGCAACGGAGCCGCCCGTTGATGTCGATCCAGCGCCGGCTCGGCCTCGGGCTTGGCGTGGTGCTGGTGGTGATCGGCCTGGCGTTGGCCCAGGCCGGCCTCTGGCTGTTCGATCAGGGGTTGCGGCGCTATCTGGTGAACGGGCTGCAGGACGAGGCGGAAAGCCTGCTGGTGGGTATCACTCGTGGCCCGGCCGGGCTGCAACTGGACGGACAGCGTGTCGACGCTGTTTATGAGCGTCTGTTTTCCGGGCGTTACTTCGTCATCCGCTTCGACGATAAGACCTGGCGTTCGCGTTCCCTGTGGGACAACGAATTGAAGCTGCCCTCGCACAAGGGGCTGGCCAAGGCGCTGGAGAAGGGGCCGGAAGGCCAACGTCTGCTGGTCTTTCGCGGCGACTACAAGCGTTACGGCAAGAAGCTCAGCATCGTCGTGGCGCAGGACTACACACCGATCCTCAAGAGCTTCAACCGCCTGCGCAACATTGGCCTGGGTGCCGGTGCGCTTGCGCTGCTGCTGATCCTGGTATTTCAGGGCTTCACCGTCCGCCGCGCCCTGCGCCCGCTGGAGCGGGTGCGCCAGCAGATCGCCCAGTTGCAGCAAGGCCAGCGCAGCCAGCTGGACAGCCAGGTTCCACGCGAGCTGGAGCCGCTGGTGGAGCAGACCAACCATCTGCTGCAGCACACCGAAGAAACGCTGCGCCGCTCACGCAATGCGCTGGGCAATCTTGGGCATGCGCTGAAGACACCGCTGGCTGTGCTGATCAGCCTCGCCGACCGAGAAGAGCTGCGCGACCACCCGGAGTTGCGCCGGGTGTTGCAGGAGCAGCTGGAGCAGATCGAACAGCGCCTGGCCCGTGAACTGGGGCGCGCACGCCTGGTGGGCGAAGCGTTGCCCGGCGCACATTTCGACTGCGATGCCGAACTCCCGAGCTTGTGCGAGATGCTCAAGCTCATCCATGGCGACCATCTCGCCATCGACTGGCAGGCGCCACCCGCAACGCGCCTGCCGTATGACCGGGAAGACCTGCTGGAAATGCTCGGCAACCTGCTGGACAACGCCTGCAAGTGGGCCGATGCGCAGGTGCGGTTGAGGGTGGAGAAGGGCGCCGACGCTTACCAGCTGAGTGTGGACGATGATGGCCCTGGCATTGCCGAGGGTCAGCGCGACAGCGTGCTGGAGCGTGGCACGCGGCTGGATGAACAGGTCGCCGGGCATGGCCTGGGGTTGGGCATTGCGCGAGATATCGCGGCGGCCTGCGGCGGTAGCCTGAAACTGGAAAGCAGCGAGCTCGGTGGGTTGCGGGTGGTGGTCGAGTTGCCGCGTCGGGCAGGGTGATCCCGCTGCGGTGAAGACTGCGCCGTGCGGTTCGCGAGCGCCAGCGTCGTCGGCTGTTCCTGTCCCGGCTGTGCCGGGATTTCGCGGAGAAGCTCCGCTCCCACAGGGATGTTTCGGCGCTTGGGCGGGCCCTCACCCTAGCCCTCTCCCAGGGGGAGAGGGGAC
>NZ_PEKX01000011.1 GCF_002796985.1 Pseudomonas sp.
GGTGACGTTGACCTTGTCGCCAGCGACTTCGACCTTGGAGGCGAAGGTGCCCTGGGCGTAGCCGGTCAGCGCCGCCAGCATCTGGCCGGTCTGGTTGTTGTCGCTGTCGATGGCCTGCTTGCCGAGGATGACCAGCTGCGGCTGCTCTTTGTCGACCAGAGCCTTCAGGGCCTTGGCGATGGCCAGGGAGCTCAGTTCTTCATTGGTTTCAACCAGGATGGCGCGATCAGCACCCAGAGCCAGCGCGGTACGCAGTTGCTCCTGGGCAGCGGTCGGGCCGACGGAGACCGCAACGATCTCACTGGCGACGCCTTTCTCTTTCAGGCGCACGGCTTCTTCCACGGCGATTTCGCAGAAGGGGTTCATGGACATCTTGACGTTGGCCAGATCGACGCCGGAGTGGTCCGCCTTGACGCGGACCTTGACGTTGTAATCGACCACGCGTTTTACCGCGACCAGTACTTTCATTCGGTTGTTTCCTTGGCTGGCGCCGGTTTACATCGGCGCGGCGGTTGGGGAGGTTCGCGAGCAAGCTCGCTCCTACAGACAGCCGGCCTGCTCAGGCGCGCTTTTCGTAGGAGCGAGCTTGCTCGCGAACGGACTCATGCCAGGCCGTAGGGCGCATAACCGCTTGCGGTTATCCGCCGTCATTCGGGCCATCGGCGGATAACGCTGGCGCGTTATGCGCCCTACGATCTGGCGGAGATTGCGCCCATCAGGGTTTGCCCAGCTGCTCGATCACACCCTCGGCCTTGAGCGCGGCCAGGCGCGCGTCGTCGAGCCCCAGGCGGCGCTTGAGCACCTCGTCGGTGTGTTCGCCGAGCATCGGCGCCGGGCGCTGGTACTCCACCGGAGTGTCGGACAGCTTCAGCGGGCTGCCGACCATGCGGAACGCGGGGTTCTGCGCGTGGGGAATCTCCACCAGCATGTCGCGGGCGACCACCTGCGGCTCATCCAGCGCACGGCCGATGTCGTTGATCACGCCGACCGGCACCTTCATCGCGTGGATGCGCTTCACCCAGTTGTCAGCGGTGTCGCCCTGGAAGTGCTCGGCCAGCTTGCCGACGATCACGTCGCGGTTGCGCACGCGGTCGGCATTGCGGGTGAAGCGCGCATCCTTCGGCAGTTCGGGCAGGCCGATGGCGTCGCACAGCGAGACGAACTGGCTGTCGTTGCCGCAGGCGATGATGAAGTCCATGTCCTGCGCGCTGAACACCTGGTACGGCACGATGTTGACGTGGGCGTTGCCCTGGCGGCCCGGCGAGCGGCCGGTGGCGAGGTAGTTCTGGCTCTGGTTGCCGAGCATGGCGACCTGCACGTCGAGCAGCGCCATGTCGCAGTGCTGGCCGCGGCCGGTCTTCTCCCGTGCCAGCAGCGCGGCCTGGATGGCGACCACCGAGTACAGGCCGGTCATCACGTCGGACACGGCGACACCGACCTTCTGCGGGCTGGCGCCGGGCACGCCGTCCTTCTCGCCGGTGATGCTCATCAGCCCGCCCATGCCCTGGATGATGAAGTCGTAGCCGGGCTCCTCGGCACGCGGGCCGGTCTGGCCGAAGCCGGTGATGGAGCAGTAGACCAGGCGCGGATTCACCTTCGACAGGCTCTCGTAGTCCAGCCCGTACTTGGCCAGCGAGCCGGCCTTGTAGTTCTCGATCAGCACGTCGCACTCGCAGGCCAGCGCACGCACCAGCGCCTGGCCTTCGGGCGTTGCCAGGTTCAGCGCCACCGACAGCTTGTTGCGGTTGGTCGACTGGTAGTACGCCGCCTCGCTGCTGTCCGAGCCGTCGGCAGACTTCATGTAGGGCGGGCCCCAGCCGCGGGTGTCGTCACCCACGCCGGGCCGTTCGATCTTGATCACTTCCGCGCCCAGGTCAGCCAGTATCTGGCCGCACCAGGGGCCGGCCAGCACGCGGCTGAGGTCGAGTACGCGGTATCCGCTCAAAGCACCCATCTTCAATTCCTCGCAGGCGCGCTCACGCGCGTTCGATAACCATGGCGAGCCCCTGGCCCACGCCGATGCACAGGCTGATCACCGCATAGCGTTGACCACTGCGCTGCAGTTGTCGCGCCACGCTCAGTGCCAGCCGCGCGCCGGAAGCGCCCAGCGGATGGCCGACGGCAATGGCGCCGCCATTGGGGTTGACCCGCGCATCGTCGAAGTCCACGCCCAGGCCGTGCAGGCAGCCGAGCACCTGGGAGGCGAAGGCTTCGTTGATCTCGATGATGTCCATGTCGGCCAGGGTCAGTTCGGCGCGGGCGAGCGCCTTGTTGATCGCCTCCACCGGGCCGACGCCCATGATGCGCGGCTCCACGCCGACCGCCGCGGCCGAGAGAATCCGCGCCAGCGGCCTGAGGCCGTGGCGTTCGCCCGCCGCTGCGGAGCCGATCAGCAAGGCGGCTGCGCCGTCGTTGACGCCGGAAGCATTGCCGGCGGTGACCACGCCGCCTTCGGACAGCGGCTTCAGGCGCGCCAGCGCAGCCTCGTCGGACGACGGACGCGGATGTTCATCCTGCTCGACGATGTTCGGCGGGGTCTTGCGGCCAGTGGGCACGCTGACCGCAAGGATTTCCCCGGCGAAGAAACCGGCCTGGCGGGCGGCTTCATAGTTGGCCTGGGAACGGGCGGCGAAACGGTCGGCCTGCTCGCGGCTGATGCCGAACTCGCGGGCTACGTTGTCGCCGGTCTCCGGCATGCTGTCGTTGCCGAACCCGGCGACGATCTTCGGGTTGGGGAAGCGCGCGCCGATGGTGCTGTCGAACACCGTCAGGTCGCGACTGTAGGCGGCTTCGGCCTTGGCCATGACGAAGGGTGCGCGGGACATGCTTTCCACGCCGCCAGCGACGAACAGCTCGCCTTCGCCGCAGGTCACGGCGCGCGCCGCGTCGATGACGGCCGCCAGGCCGCTGGCGCACAGGCGGTTCACCGTCTGGCCCGGTACGGTCACCGGCAGGCCGGCGAGCAGCGCGGCATGGCGGGCGACGTTGCGGCTGTCTTCACCGGCCTGGTTGGTGTTGCCGAGGATCACGTCCTCGATGGCCTCGCCCGGCACGCTGGTGCGGGCCAGCAGTTCGCGGATCACCTGGGCGATCAGGTCGTCCGGGCGCACCGGGGCCAGGGCGCCGCCGTGGCGTCCGAAGGGGGTGCGCAGGCCGGCGTAGATAAAGGCATTGAGCATGAATGTCTCCTTGAATCGATTGAGCGCCGGGCCTCAGCCCAGCGCGGGCTCGGCATGGCGCAGCGACAACCCCAGCGCGGCGCGGCGGCGCAGCCAGGGGCCGGGGCGGTAGCGGGCGTCGCCGGTCAGTTCGGTCATGCGTTCGAGAATACTCAGCAGGCGCGCCGGGCCGACACTGTCGCCCCAGGCCAACGGGCCTTGCGGATAGCCCAGGCCACGGCGTACGCCTTCATCGAGGTCGTCGACGCTGGCGATGCGCTGCTGGACGATGTCGCCGGCCAGGTTGACGACCAGCGCGAGTACACGCTGGGCGACGAAGCCGACGCTGTCATTGATCACGGTGACGCCTACGCCATCAGCCGCCAGCAGCGCATGGGCGGCGTCGCGCATGGCGCTGGAAGTCGCCGGGTTCTGCATCAGGCAGCGGTGACGTTGCAGGTCCAGTAGCAGGTCGATGCACAGGGTGCGCACCGGGTCGGTGCCGAAGTTCTGGCAGGCCGTGGTGGCGTCAACGCCATAGGGAGCCAGCAGGCACAGCGCCTCGCTGCTCGGCTGGGCGCCCTGCTCCAGGTTCGCGCCGAGCTTCTTCAGCAGTTCGCCGAGCAGCTCGCGATCCTGGTCGCTCTCCACACCGATCCACACCGGCGGCAAAGCGGCCACACTGGGCACCGTTTGCGGCGCGGGCGGGTCGATCATCTTGCCGTCGGCATAGTGATAGAAACCGCGCCCGACCTTGCGACCGACGAAACCGGCCTCGAGCATCTGCCGGGTCAGCGCCGCCGGGCGATAGCGCGGCTCCTGGTAGAACTGGTTGTAGATGGACTCGATCACCGGGTGGGAAACGTCCAGCGCGGTGAGGTCGAACAGCTCCAGCGGCCCCATGCGGAAGCCCAGGCCCTCGCGCAGGATGCGGTCGATGTCGGCCGGCTCGGCGATGGCTTCCTTGAGCATCTGCAAGGCTTCGGTGCTGTAGGCGCGGCCGGCGTGGTTGATGATGAAGCCGGGGGTGTCCTTGGCGCGGATGCCGCGATGGCCCATGCGCGCGGCCAGCTCTACCAAGCTGTCGCCGACCTGCGGATCACCGGCCAGGCCGTCGATCACCTCGACCACCTTCATCAGCGGCACCGGGTTGAAGAAGTGGAAGCCCGCTACCCGCTGTGGGTGCTGGCAGCCACGGGCGATGCTGGTGACCGACAGCGACGAGGTGTTGGTGGCGAGGATGCAGCCGGCGCTGACCACCGCTTCCAGCTCGGCCAGCAGCGCCTGCTTGGCGTCCAGCCGCTCGATGATCGCTTCGACCACCAGGTCGGAATCCGACAGCTCGCTCAGGGAGCCAGCGACCAGCAGGCGCGCCAGAGTGGCGTCGGCCTCGGCGGCGGTGATCTTGCCCTTCTCCGCCAGCTTGGCGAGGGTCCGGCCGAGGTTGTCGCGTGCGGCTTGCGCAGCACCGTCGCGGGTGTCGAAGAGTTTTACCTGGATGCCGGCCTGGGCGGCGATCTGGGCGATGCCGCTGCCCATGACGCCGGTGCCGACGATGGCCATGCGCTCAATGCGCTCGATGCCGAAAGAAAGGGTCATGCTCATTCCCCCAGGAAGCTGGCTTGGCGTTTTTCGAGGAAGGCGGCGGCGCCCTCCTTCTGGTCCTGCGAATCGAACAGCAACTGGAACGCCTTGCGCTCCAGAACCAACGCGCTGTCCAACGGCAGGTCGGCACCGGCGAGCATGACTTCCTTGATCTGCGCCACCGCCAGCGGCGGCAGCGCGGCGATCTCGGCGGCCAACTCCAGCGCGCGGGGCAGCGTGCGCGCGTCTTCCACCACTTCGCTGAGCATGCCGATGGCCAAGGCTTCCGGCGCCTTGATCAGGCAGCCGGTCAGGGCGATGCGCATGGCCTGGAACTTGCCCACGGCGCGGATCAGCCGTTGGGTGCCACCAGCGCCAGGCATCAGGCCGAGCTTCACTTCCGGCTGGCCAAAGCGCGCCGATTCACCGGCGACGATGATGTCGCAGTGCATCGCCAGCTCGCAGCCGCCGCCCAGGGCGAAGCCATTCACGGCAGCGATCACCGGCTTCGGGCAGCGGGAGATGGCTTCCCACAGCAGTTCGGTATGCCGGCGGTACATTTCGATGGGGCTGGCCTGGGCGAACTCGCGGATGTCCGCCCCGGCGACGAAGCACGCCTCTCCCCCGGTCAGCACCACCGCGCGAACGTCGCGGTTGTCGCTCAGGGCACGAAAGTGCTCGGCCAGTTGCTGGCGCACGGCGGCGTTCAGGGCATTCCTGGCTTCCGGACGGTCGATGCGGACGACCGCCACACCATCGGCCTGGATATCGAGATGAACCACGCGGGTATTCATGGGAGCTTTGACCTCATACTTGTTTCGTCTGACGAAACTACATTCCGTATTTCGATTTCATCATAGTGATACCGAATCCGGCCTGTAAACGGTGAAGATCGAGATACCCACTCAAAGCCTTTAAATACGAGGCTTTGAATATTTTTAAGGGCACTCCTGTACTAACTGATCCAGACCCATTACAATTTCGCCTGACGAAACTGTATTTTATTTTATTGATTTTCCGTGAATAGGGGTTCTACCATGCGCCGCAACAAGACGGAGATGGACTCGGCTGCGTCGAGCAAAAACGAAGGCGAAATCGGCCTGCTGGAACGGGGACTGTATGACCCCGCCACGGCGCTGAGCGAAGAGGAGAACAGCGGCCAGTTCGTGACGGCCCTGGCTCGCGGCCTGGAGATCCTGCGTTGCTTCACGCCACGGGAAAACGTGCTGAGCAACCAGGACCTGGCGCGCAAGACCGACCTGCCCAAGCCGACCGTGACGCGCCTGACCAACACCCTGATGCGCCTGGGTTGCCTCAAGCGCGAGGTGCACTCGGGCAAGTACCAGCTGGACGTCGGCGTGCTGGGTTTCGGCTACGCGATGCTGTCGAACCTGTCGATCCGCGCGGTGGCCCATCCGCTGATGGAGGAGCTGGCCAACCACGCCCAGGCGGCGGTGGCCATGGCCGCACGCGACCGCCTGCAGATGGTCTATGTGGACGTCGTGCAGGGCCAGGGAAACATGACGATGCGCCGGCAGATCGGCAGTTATCTGCCGCTGGCGGCGAGTTCGGTAGGCCGCGCGTGCCTCGCGGCGATGCCGGAGAACGAGCGGGAATTCCTGCTCGACCACGTTCGCCAACGCGAACCGGAAAACTGGCCGGCCATCCGCAAGGGTCTGGACCGCGCCTTCAGGGACTTCACCGATTACGGCTACTGCCTGTCGATCGGCGAATGGCACCGCGACGTCAACTCCGTCGCCGTGCCCTTGGTACATCCGCAGTACGGGCTGCTGGCCTTCAACTGCGGCGGCCCGAGCTTCCAGCTGACACGCGAGAAGCTCGAGGACGACATCGGGCCCCGCCTGATCAACATGGTCAACAACATAGGTGCCGCCGCTCGCTGAATCTCGGGTGACGGTGCCTCGCCAGACAGGCCCGCTCGCGGGCCTTTTGAGGAGTGCACATGATCCGAGACCCAGAAACGCTGCAGATACTTCTGGATTCCATCCACCAGTTCGTCGGCGAAGTACTGATCCCGCGGGAAAACGAGGTCGCCGAGACCGACGCCATCCCGCAGGACATCGTCTCGCAGATGCGCGAGATGGGCCTGTTCGGCCTGACCATCCCCGAAGAGTTCGGCGGCCTGGGCGTGACCATGGAAGAAGAGGTGAACATCACCTTCGAACTCGGCCGCACCTCCCCCGCCTTCCGCTCCTATATCGGCACCAACAACGGCATCGGCTCGATCGGCATCCTCATCGACGGCACGCCGGAGCAGAAAGCTCACTACCTGCCCAAGCTTGCCAGCGGCGAACTGCTCAGCGCCTTCTGCCTGACCGAGCCGGACTCGGGCTCCGATGCCGCCTCGCTGAAGACCACCGCCGTGCGCGATGGCGACTTCTATGTGCTCAACGGCACCAAGCGCTTCATCACCAACGCCCCGCACGCCGGCATCTATACCGTGATGGCCCGCACCAACCCGGCGATCAAGGGTTCCGGCGGCATCAGTGCATTCATCGTCGAGCGCGGCACTCCGGGTATTTCCCTGGGCAAGCCGGACCACAAGATGGGCCAGAAAGGCGCGCACACCAGCGACGTGATCTTCGACAACGTGCGCATCCCGGCCAGCCAACTGATCGGCGGCGTCGAGGGCGTGGGCTTCAAGACCGCCATGAAGGTGCTCGACAAGGGTCGCCTGCACATTGCCGCACTGAGTGTCGGCGCCGCCGAGCGCATGCTCGATGACGCACTGCACTACGCCCTGGAGCGCAAGCAGTTCGGCCAGCCGATCGCCGAGTTCCAGCTGATCCAGGCGATGCTCGCCGACAGCAAGGCCGAGATTTACGCCGCCCGCTGCATGGTGCTGGACGCCGCACGCAAGCGCGATGAGGGCCGCAACGTCAGCACCGAAGCCTCCTGCGCGAAGATGTTCGCCACCGAGATGTGCGGCCGCGTTGCCGACCGCTGTGTGCAGATTCACGGCGGCGCCGGCTACGTCAGCGAATACGCCATCGAGCGCTTCTACCGCGACGTCCGCCTGTTCCGACTCTACGAGGGCACCACCCAGATCCAGCAGGTGATCATCGCCCGCAACATGATCCGCGAAGCCCAGTCCTGACCTCTCCAGACGGCAGGCGCGTGGCCACGCACCACGCGCCCGCCGGCAGGATTCGCACGCACGCTTACCGAGGGTCGGCACGCCGCCCCGCCAACAACTACAACAGGTAATTCGTTCATGGAAAACACTGCTTCCGCACCGGCTGCAACCGCCGCCGCCCAGGACAAGACCTGGGTTCTGGTCTTCGCCTTCTGCTTCATCGGCCTGCTGATCGATGGCGCCGACCTGATGCTTCTTTCCTACAGCCTCACCAGCCTCAAGGCCGAGTTCGGCCTGAGCAATCTCCAGGCCGGCAGCCTGGGCAGCGTCACCCTGGCCGGCATGGCCGTGGGCGGTATCTACGGTGGCTGGGCCTGCGACCGTTTCGGCCGGGTCAAGACGGTGGTCTGGACCATCGTGCTGTTCTCCGTCGGCACTGCCATCCTGGGGCTGACCCACAACTACTGGCAGTTCGCCGCCGCGCGCTTCGTCGCCTCGCTCGGCCTCGGCGCCCTGTACGTGGCCTGCAACACGCTGATGGCCGAATACGTGCCGACCAAGTACCGCACCACCGTGCTCGGCACCTTGCAGGCCGGCTGGTCGGTCGGCTACATCGTCGCCACGCTGCTGGCCGGCTGGATCCTGCCGGACCACGGCTGGCGCTACCTGTTCTACATCGCCATCATCCCAGTGGTGCTGGCCGTGGCGATGCGCAAGCTGATCCCCGAGCCCGCCGCCTGGGTCCAGGCCCAGGCCGAACGCCAGCAGCGCAAGGCCGAAGGTTCCTCCAGCCGCGCGGCTACCGCCCCTCGGCAGAATGCCTTCAAGCAGATTTTCAGCGACCCGCAAGCCAGCCGCATGTTTATGTTCTGGGCGCTGACTGCCGGCTTCCTGCAGTTCGGCTACTACGGCGTGAACAACTGGATGCCGTCGTACCTGGAAACCGAGATGGGCATGAACTTCAAGGCCATGACCGCCTACCTCGTCGGCACCTATGCGGCGATGATTCTCGGCAAGGTGCTGGCCGGCGTTGCTGCCGACTGGCTGGGCCGCCGCGTGGTGTTCTCCTTCGGCGCCCTGGGTACTGCGGTGTTCCTGCCGGTGATCGTGCTGTTCCACAGCCCCGAGAACATTCTCTGGATGCTGGTGGTGTTCGGCTTCCTCTACGGCATCCCCTACGGCGTCAACGCGACCTACATGACCGAGAGCTTCGCCGCCGTCTTCCGCGGCACGGCAGTGGGCGGTGCGTACAACATCGGCCGTATTGGCGCGGCCATCGCCCCGGCGGTGATCGGCTTCCTCGCCACCCAGATGTCCATCGGCGTGGGCTTCCTGGTGATGGGCGCCGCGTACTTCATCTGCGGTGTGATTCCCGCCCTGCTGATCCGCGACAAGCAGTTCGATCCCCAGCAGGAATGACCTGAGCGCACAGCGCCACCCCATGAAAAACGCCCGGTGCAGTGCACCGGGCGTTTTTTATTGCGCGACCGCTAATGCCACAACGCCACGAATCCGGGCGCCGGGCAAAACCGGCAGGCAAAAAAAAAGCCCCGCCGAAGCGGGGCTTTCTCGTCAGCGATGTCGATTAGACAGCGCGAACTTGTTCAGCTTGCGGGCCTTTCTGGCCGGCAGTCACAACGAAGCTGACCTTCTGGCCTTCGTCGAGGGACTTGTAGCCGTTGCCTTCGATCTGACGGAAGTGAACGAATACGTCCGGGCCGCTTTCCGGGGTGATGAAGCCGAAGCCCTTCTCAGCGTTGAACCACTTGACGATGCCGTTTTGACGATCGGACATGATGTTGTCTCCAAAAATAATGCTAAAGGCCGGCCGAATGCCGACCGGCGATGAGCTGAATGCGTAGTGAAGAGGTGCCGAGGAGATGGAACATCGTGTAGAAGAACATCAAGTCGCGGAACTCGTTACTGGGCAGGCAGCCCATGCAGAATACAGACTCTGGCGACGATTCATAGCTTTTTTTCACGACCAGTGGTGATTTTGACAAATGGTCGAGCTATCCCGGCGCGATCCGGAAAAGACGTGTAGTCTGGCCGGGCCGGTTTGGCGCCCCCACGCATAGGTGACTTCATGACTGATTCACAGCTGGTTCGCGAACGTTCGGAGCTCGATGAGAAGATTGCCGCCTTCCTCTCCCAGGGTGGCGAAATCCAGGAAATTCCCGTTGGCCAGTTGGCGGTGAAGATCGAGAAAAAGTCGCAGTGGGCGAAGTCCGAAGGCAGGAAACCGGCGCCCGAGTCCGGGCCAACCTCTTGAACAGTCACAGAAAACCCCGCCTCGGCGGGGTTTTTTGTTTGTCCCTCAGTGACTGAGGTAATGATTCGACAGCCAGTTCAGCGCCCTCCCCGGCCGCGTCAGCGCATCGATGAAACTCGGCCCCCAGAAACGGATGTCATTGGCCTCCAGCACCGCATACATGTCGCGGTGCCGGGCCTGGCGCTCCTTGAGCGGCATGCGCAGGGCCTGCTGCATGGCTTCGGCCAGGGCGTCGCGGTCGTGGGGGTTGATGATCAGCGCGCCACCCAGCTCGGCGGCAGCGCCGGCGAACTGGGAGAGGATCAGCACGCCGGGATCGTCCGGGTCCTGCGCGGCGACGAACTCCTTGGCGACCAGGTTCATCCCGTCCCGCAGCGGCGTGACCAGGCCGATCCGCGCGTGGCGCATGACCATGGCGATGTCCGCCCGCTGGTGGTTGCGCGCCACGTAGCGCAGGGGCACCCAGGACACCGCGCCGAAGCGTCCGTTGATATGGCCGACGCGAGCGCTGACGGCGGCATCGATGTCGGCGTATTCGGGGATGTCCTGGCGGCTGCCGGGTGATATCTGCAGGCAGGTCACCCGGTTGTGCCAGTCCGGATTGCGCTCGAGGAAACGCTCGTAGCCATCCAGGCGATTGACGATGCCCTTGGAGTAATCGAGCCGGTCCACTCCCACCATCAGCGCGCGGCCGCCCAGGCTTTCGCGCAGGTCCTCGGCAGCCTGGCTCTGCGCGGCCTCCTCGGCCAGGCGGCGAAAACCAGCGGCATCCACCCCCACCGGGAACACGCCGACGCGGAAATGCTGGTTCTCCAGGTGATAGCGACGGCCATCAGGAGTCGCCGCGCCCACCACACGGGTGAGGTAGCGGGCGAAGTTGCTGGCGTCATTCTCGGTCTGGAAGCCGATCAGGTTGTATTCGGTCAGCGCGCGAAACAGTTCGGCGTGGTGCGGCAGCGCAGTGATGAGGTCCGCCGGTGGCATCGGGATGTGCAGGAAGAAGCCGATGCGATTGCCGTGCCCGCGCTGCCTCAGCGCCATGGCCAGGGGAATCAGATGGTAGTCGTGGACCCAGAGGACGTCGTCGTCCTCCAGCAACGGGCTCAGGCGCTCGGCAAAGAACTCGTTGACCCGCAGGTAACCACCGAACTCGGCCTCGTTGAACTCGGCCAGGTCCACCCGGTAATGCAGGATTGGCCAGAGCACCCGGTTGGCGAAGCCGTTGTAGTACTCGTCGAAATCCTGCGGGTGCAGGTCGGTGAGGACGTACTGCAGGTTGTCGCGCTGGGCCGTGGTCGGCGGGCCCGGCTCCTCGGCCTTCTCACCGCTCCAGCCGAACCAGATGCCCTCGCGGTTGCGCATGGCCGCGTCCACCGCCACCGCCAGCCCTCCCGGCGCGGGCCCGTTCTCGCCGGGTATGCCCACCCGGTTGGAGATCACCACGAGGCGCGACATAGACCCTCCTCCCAGCCGATGGAGAGACGCATGGCCGAGTTGATCAGCCCGGCCATGGAGTAGGTCTGCGGGATGTTGCCCCACAGTTCGCCGGTATGCGGATGCAAATCTTCGGAGAGCAGCCCGTAGCGGTTGCGCGCGGCGATCAGTTGCTCGAACAGTTGGCGAGCCTCGTCCGTGCGGCCGATGGCGGCGAGCGCATCGAGGTACCAGAACTTGACCACCAGGAAGGCGGTTTCCGGCACGCCGAAATCATCCGCCGCGGCGTAGCGCAGCATCTGCCCGTTGACATTGAGTTCACGGCCGATGCACTCGACGGTGGCGATGAAGCGCGGATCGTCAGCCTCGATGATCCCCAGCTCGTTCATCAACAGCACGCTGGCATCGAGGTCATCATGGCCAAAGGCGCCGCTGAAGCACTGCGTCTTCTCGCTCCAGGCCTGGACGAGGATGCGTTCGCGCAAGCGGTCGGCCTTCGCCATCCAGTCATTGGCCTGCTCTGTCCGCCCGAGCCGCCGGGCGATGCGCCCGACCCGGTCGCAGGCGACCCAGCAGAGCAGCGCCGAGTGGGTATGGATGCGCGTACGCCCCCGGTATTCCCAGATGCCGGCGTCCGGCTCAAAAGCGGCGTGCACGGCCTTGGCGGCAAGACTCTCCAGCAGGTGCAGCATGCCTTCACTGCTGGGATTGGGCAGGCGCTCATCGACGAAGCTCTGCAGCACCGCCAGGGCCACGGAGCCGAACACGTCGTGCTGGTTCTGCTCCACCGCCTGGTTGCCGACCCGCACCGGAGCGTGGTTGAGGAAGCCGGCGAGGTCCGGCTCGATGCGCTCGGTAAGATCCTGGTTGGGGATGATTCCGTACAGCGGCTTGAGCTCGGCATCACCGCTGGCCACGGTGGTGATGAAGTCAATGAAGCCCTCCATGGTCCGCGTGGCGCCCAAGCGGTTGAGGGCGAGGATCACGAAGTAGGCGTCGCGCAGCCAGCAATAGCGATAATCCCAGTTGCGCTGGGAGCCCGGCGCCTCGGGCACCGAGGTAGTGGCGGCGGCGATGATCGCGCCGGTGTCCTCGAAGTTGCACAGTTTCAGGGTAATGGCCGAGCGGATCACCACCGCCTGCCATTCGAAGCAGATGGCCAGGCCGCGCACCCAATCGTGCCAGTGGTTCTGGGTGCGCTTGAGGTAGTCGCGGATGACTTCGCCGGGAGCGTTGTCCAACGGCTCGTCGAGGCCTATCACCAGACTGACCGGGTGACGCAGGGCGAACGGCGTTTCGTGCTGGATGTAGGCCAGCGGCGCGTCAGTGGTCAGGCGCAGCGGCTCGTCACCCTCCAGGTAGCGGATATGGCTGGAGCCGGCCACGCCGATGCTGGGCTTGCCGTAGCCATGGGTCGGACGCACTCGCAAGGTGATCTTCGGCACACCTTCGATGGGTTCGATCAAGCGGCATAGCTGCGCCGGACGATAGATATGCCCGTGTTGCAGGAAGCGCGGGGCAAAGTCGGTGATGCGCACCGCACCTCCCCTGTCGTCGCGCAGCACAGTGGTGATGATCGCCGTGTTGCGCTGGTAATCGGACGTACTGCTGGTCTGGTGCTCCAGCACCACGTCGGCAAAGCCTTTCTCGTCGTCGCCGGCCAGTAGCCGGGAGAACGCCGGATCGCTGTCGAAATTCGGATAGCACCACCAGACCAGGCGCGCTTGCGGGTTGACCAGTGCAGCCACCCGGCAGTTGCCGATCAGGCCCAGTTCCAGTGCACCTTCGTGCCGATTCGTCATCGGTGATGTCCTCCTGCTGCTTGCATGAGCGCGTCACGGACTTGCTCCGCGTCGCTGAACACCGCACTGGCACCGGGCATCGCCCGCCCGACGGACAAGCCGAGGCCGCCCAGGGTGCGCATCAGTGCGATGGCGGGTTCGTCGGTGACGTCGTCGCCGATGTACAGCGGCAGGCGCCCGGTAAAGCCCGGCGTGGCCATCAGCCGCTGGACCGCCCGGGCCTTGTCGACTCCTTCGCCGATGACTTCGTAGACCTGCTTGCCCTTGAGCAATTGCAGGCCGGCGCCTTCGGGTGCACGCAGCAATGCCTGCAATTCGACACGCAGTTCGGCAGCGAGCGAGGGCGCGCAGCGGTAATGCAGCGCGTAGCTGCTGCCCTTGTCCTCGGCGAGGATGCCGACATGCCGGTTCGCCAGGGCGTTCAACTGCACCCGCACACAGGCGGGCAGATCCCTGGTAGCGCGGCGCAACGGGCTGTCGCCGGTCTCGCGCCAGTGGGCGCCGTGGCCGCCGCTGGCGGCAAGGCGCAAGGGTTGCAAGAGCCGGTCGAGTTCTTCGACCGGGCGGCCGCTGATCAGGGCCAGGGCACCGTCGAGTCTGCGATGCAGTTGCTTGAGCGCATCGAGCAACCCGGGCGGCACGATGACCGCGTCGGGGGATTCGGCGATGTCCAGGAGGGTTCCGTCGACATCCAGGAACACTGCGGTCTGCTGAGGACGGCTGAGCCAGAGGTTCAGCAGTGCAGTGGCTGAGACCTCGCTATGCGGGGCCATGGCTGTGTCGACAGGTCCTCGTGGTACGGGACGTGACATGAGCCATTCTCCATGTTCAGGGCGTGCCGCGCGGCCGTGGAGAGCTGGCGCGAACGTGAAAGGGAGCTCAAGGACCCTAACATGTGGGACCACAAGGGTCGACCCTGGGTTTCACCGGGTTGTTCCACCGGGAAGACGCAGGCCAGAGCGGGCGGGGCTTGGCGCGGGGGCTGAAGCTGGCAACAGGGCGACCGGAAAAACCGGCGGGAGAGAAAGCACTGCGCCCGCCGGGTCAGGGCGGGCGCAGTGCGGAACGAAGGCCTTACAGCACCAGATGGCCCGTCCACAGGCCGAGCAGGCCGGCCAGGGCCATGGCAATCACGGCGAGGCAGACGATCCATTCCACCGCACTGAGTTTCGCCCGCTGCTCGCGTTTGCCGAGGATGAACAGGGGCAGGCCGACAGCCCAGACCACTGCGGCCAGCAGCACGTATTTCAGCCCTGCGCCGTAGAGCATGAACAGCACGAAGCTGACGGCGAAGGCCGACAAGGCCATTTCGCGGTAACGCCCGCGGGCGTTGGCCCCTTCGTAGCCCCGCCCGTTGCAGGCGCATTTGAAGGAATACATCGACGACAGCAGATAGGGAATCAGCGCCAGCGAGGTCGAGAACGACAGCAGCGCAAGGTAGCCGGCATGACTCAGGCCGGCCACCAACATCATGGCCTGGGCGATACCGGTGGTCAGCCACATGGCATTACGCGGCGCACCGTTGGCGTTGAGACGGCCAAGCCAGCTGCTGGAGCTATGACCACGTCCGGAAAGCATCACTTCCTCGGCGCTCAGGGCGACCCAGGCGATCAGCGCACCCACCACCGAGACGATCAGGCACAGGTTGATCAGCGTGCCGCCCCACGGACCGACCATCGCGGCCATCAGTCCGGCCATGGACGGCTGGTGCAGCTGGGTGATCTGCGCGGCGGGCAGGATGCCCAGCGCCAGCACCGAAGTCCCCACCAGCAGCAGCGAAACGATGATCGCCCCAAGGGTGGACGCCTTGGCGACGTCCGACAATTTGCGCGCACGAGTGGCATAGATGGTCCCGGACTCCAGGCCGATCAGCGTCCACATGGCTGCCAGCAGGACCGTCTTGCTCTGCTCGAAGATCGAGGCGCCGTGGCTCTGGCCACGGAAATCGGTCATGAAC
Source organism: Pseudomonas sp. (assembly GCF_002796985.1). Taxonomy (GTDB): domain Bacteria; phylum Pseudomonadota; class Gammaproteobacteria; order Pseudomonadales; family Pseudomonadaceae; genus Pseudomonas. Next base: position 15,305 of record NZ_PEKX01000011.1, read on the forward strand.
ACGCGGCTGTCGAAGTGATAGACCGCCAGCCCGAGGAACAGCACGATGGGCACCACCTTGGCGACGGTGGCGATGTTGTTCACCGTGGTGCTGGTTTTCACCCCGCGCAGCACCAGCGCATTGATGATCCAGAGCAATGCCGACGCGGCGAAGATGGCCGGCCAGGTGGTGCCATCGCCGAACCAGGAGAAGATCCCGAAGGCGCCCAGCGCACTGAAGATCACCACCAGGTAGGAAGCGTTGCCGATGGCATCGCCGGCGCCATGACCGTATGCGCCGATGAAGCCGCCGATGTGCCCGAAGCCGGCCTTGGACCAGCCGTAGATACCATCGTCGATGCCCGGCTGGCGCAGGGTGAGGTTACGGTAGACCGACACCAGCGAGAGCATACCGAAGGCGACGATGGTCCACCCGCAGAGGATGCCGAGAGCGCCGGCGCCGCCGGTGAGCGTGGCGGGCAAGGCGAAGATGCCCGAGCCGATGGCGCTGCCGACGATGAGCGAGGTCAGGCCGAACAGGCCGACCTTGCCGTCGCCTGCTGCGCCCTCCACGTGACGAAGATGTTTCATGATCAGACTCCTTCCTAAGTGGCCCTGGCGGGTCGGTGATTCCGTTGTAGTTCCGCAGTGCCGACGTGAACCTGACCTGAGGCAGGCACGAACCTGTCCAACCCTCGTACTTGTTCGAGGTTTGTCGCTGCCCTGTTGACTCGCCCTGCAACCACGCGCGGAAGGTCACGCCCCCCGGAAAAGGACGCATTGCCTAAGAGTCCGATTTGTCTGACAGAGGAACTGGAATCTTCCGCCTCACAGCGGCGGCAAGGTTTTCGAAAATGCGCCTGGCCAACTTCCCATGAGAACTCGCCATGCCCCCCCTTTCCGCGCTGGTGCTCCAGGCTTCCGGTCTACACCGTTCGACTGCCGTCACCGCGCTGCACCACCTGGGTTACAGCTTCCTGTCGGAAGTCTCCAGCAATGCCTTCGCGCTGGACCGGCTGCGTAGCCAGGGCGGCGTCCATCTGCTGATCTGCGATGTACGCATCGACCCGGTGCCTCGCCTGGAGTTTCTCCAGACCGTGGCCCGCGAGCGGCTGGCCGGTGGCGTGGTGGTCAGCGGGGAAATGGCGCCGGGTACCTGGAGCGCCCTTTCCCACCTGCTGCAATTGCAGGGCATGAAGGTGTTCTGGCTGGGCAACGAGGCGGCGACCCTGGAGCGCCTGCGGGCACTGCTGGCCGACTTCCAGCCGGTGAGCGGGAAAAACGGCCCGCCCTTGGCCGAGACCGGTACGGGCGATGACGGTGAAAGCGCAGCCCTGCCCGCGCACGGCCAGTTGCGCGCCTACCTGCAACCCAAGGTGCACGTCGCCACGGCGCAGGTGTATGGGTTCGAGGTACTCGCACGCTGGCAACTGGAAGACGGCTCGGTGCTGCTGCCCAGTGAATTCATCCCGGCGATGCGCCGCGCAGGCAAGCTCGACAGGATGCTGTTCGAGCTGATGCCCCAGGCTGTTGAAGCACTGCGCGCCCATGGCAAGGACGAGCTGAAGCTCTCGTTCAACCTGGAAGCCGAGCAGATTGCCCAGACCGACTTCGCCGCCAGTGTGGAACGCAACCTGCGCGGGCTGAACGTAGACCCCGGACGCATCACCTTCGAGCTGACCGAATCCTCGCCACTGCATGCGCCGGCGCTGAGCCTGGAGAACGTACTGCGCCTGCGCCTGCTGGGTTGCGGCCTGGCCATCGACGATTTCGGATGTGGCCACTCCACCCTGCAGCGCCTGGTGGAATTACCCTTTACCGAAATGAAGCTGGACCGCCATCTCGTCGCCGACGTGAACAACGGCGACCCACGCCGCCTCATCGTGCTGCGCAATGCCCTGGCACTGGCCCGTGAACTGGGGCTGAAGGTGATTGCCGAGGGCGTGAAAAACGCCGCCCAGCTTCGTCAGTTGCAGCAACTGGACTGCGACTGTGCGCAAGGCTATCTGTTCGGCAGGCCGATGGATGCCGGCCAGGTCGCCAGCTTCCTGCGCGGCGCACCGATGCGCCTGCAGAAGCTGGAAGCCATTCCCGCCGTTCGCCCGGCGCAATGACGGGCGGAAAAGAAAACGGCTGTTGCGGGCTTCCTGCCCGCAACAGCCGTCTGGATTGTCCTCAGCAAAGGACCCAGAGATTGTAGGCCAATTGCCATCAGCATTTCTTCCCATTTATCCCGCATGCATGACGAAATGTCTCAAACACGGCAAACAGTTGCGACTTACTCGGTCGATCCAGGCAATTTCGCGGCACATTCGCCCCTATAGCGTCAGTTGTACAGCGCGATTCCGGTGCCTGTCCCAGCTCGACCAACTGCCACAACGTGAAGCCGTTCCTGAGTCTTTTCCTAGCCCGGCAGTAACCGTCTGGTTAACATCGTCGGTCGTACGCCGGACGCCAGGAACAGGCGCCTGCGCCAATCCATCTCCTGTTTTGGCTGCCGACACATGCCCTCGACGCCCGCCCCTTCGCTCCGCCGCTCTGCGCTTGGCCTGATCCTGAAGACCACCAGCCTCGTCGTAGTCGCTGCCATCGGCTTCTTCGTCTGGCAGGGCTTCTACCCGGTGCAGAGCGCCGATGGCTGGTCCTGCGCGGTGCTCCACCGTGACGTGGAGAAAGCGGCTTCGTTGGTGCCGCTGCCTGATGGCGGCCTGCTGGTCAGCCAGGAGCTGAAGGACGACAAGGGCAACATCCTGCACATCGCCGCCGACGGCAAACGCCGGGTGATGATCGATGGCCTGTCCAAGCCCGACGGCATGATCGCCGCGCAAGGCGGCTGGGTGTTCAGCCAGGAAAACGACGGCAAGCCGGTGCAACTGCTCAAGGACGGCAAGGTCAGCACGCTGTTCATGGGCAACTCGGTGCAAGGCCTGTGGAATGACGGCGACGACCTCTATGCCATCGAGGACAGCCACCAGAACGGCCGCCTGCTGCGCTACCGCTGGAGCGATGGCCAACTGACCGTACTGCGCGAGCACCTGCAGGAAACCGAATCCATCACCCGCTGCACCGACGGCAGCCTTCTCTACTCCGAGAAGGAAAAAGGCCTGGTGCACCGCTTCACCGAAGACGGCAAGGACCCGGTGCTGCTCGCCGGGCTGAACAAGCCCACCTTCCTGATGTGCGACGAGCGCGGCCTGTGGATCAGCGAAGACTCCACCCATCGCGCCCGCCTGCTGCTGTGGAACGGCCAGGGCGAGCCGCGCACCATCCTGTCGTTCCTCAAGGCACCGCAGTCCATCGTGCCCGACGGCAAGGGCGGCTACCTGCTCGCCGAAGGCGGCCGCGACCGCGTACTGCAACTGACCCCGACGCACTGACATCGCCGGGCGGCCGCAGGGCCGCCCTACTCCTGCTCCCCCGGCATCATCAGGCCGGGCATCACCTCGACCAGCGCATCGATCGCCAGGCGCACCTTGCGCGGCAACTGGGTGGTCTGCAGCCAAGTCGCATGGACGTCGTAGAGGAAGCCCGGCTGCTGCGGCAGCAACTCCTCCAGCGCCCCACCCTCGATGACTTCGCGCACCAGCCAGTAAGGCAACCATGCCAGCCCCATGCCGCGTACCACCGCGTCGGCAATGGCGGCGAGGTCGTCGAAACGCAGCCGGGAGCTCGGCGCGAACTCCGCCGGCTCCTGTCCTTCGCGGGGGAACAACCAGGGATTGATTCGCCCGGAGCGGTGGTAGACCAGAGCCCGGTGCGCGGTCAGTTCCTCGATGCTCTCCGGCCGCCCGTGCTCCTCCAGGTACGCTGGCGCAGCGCAGACCACCATGCGCTGCCGGCCGATGCGCCGGGCGATGATGCCGTCCCTGGGCTGCGGCTCTCCGGTACGAATCGCCAGGTCGATCTGTTCTTCCGCCAGGTCCGTCAGACGGTCGCTGAAGCGCAGGTCCAGCTCCAGTTGCGGATAGCGCTGTGCCAGTTCCAGCAGGACCGGCGCCACGCAGCGCCGACCAAAATGCACCGGCATCGCCACCCGCAGCCGGCCGCGGGGCTCGGCGACCTCGCCAGCGGCAAGGATGTCCGCCGCTTCCGCATCGGCCAGCAACGCGCGACAGCGTTCGTAGTAGATCCGCCCGGCTTCGGTCAGGCTCTGCCGGCGCGTGCTGCGCATCAGCAATTGGGCACCCAGGCGTTCTTCGAGAAAACGCACGTGCTTGCCCACCATGGGTGCGGACATTTCCAGGGCATCTGCCGCTGCCGCGAAGGACCCGAGGTCCACCGCGCGGACAAAGACTTCCATGCTGGTCAGACGATCCATTCGAAACTCCTGATTTCGACTAACCGCTTCTATACGCCATTTATTGGATGAATCCCATGACTGATAGTCGCTTTACGTCAAATCAATTTCGTATGGGAGCATCACATGGAAAGCACCAAGACCCGCGCCGTTCGTTTCCACCAGTTCGGCGGCCCGGAAGTCCTGCGCATCGAGCCGGTGGACGTTCGCCAACCCGGCGCGGATGAAGTGAGCATCCGGGTCAAGGCCCTGGGGTTGAATCGCGCCGAATCGCTGCTGCGCACCGATCGCTACATCGAAAGCCCGCAGTTCCCCTCCGGGCTGGGGCTGGAAGCCACGGGCGTGGTCGAGACCGTGGGCAGCGCGGTGCGCGGGTTCGCTCCGGGGGATGCGGTGAGCGTCCTGCCACCGACCTCGATGCACGAGGCCCCGACCCACGCCGAGCGCCTGGTGGTCCCGCAAGCTCGCCTGGTGAAGAACCCGCCGGGGCAGGCCTGGAACGACGCCGCCGCCACCTGGATGCAGTACCTGACCGCCTATGGCGCGCTGGTTCAGGTCGCCGGGCTGCGCGAAGGGGACTTCGTCGTCATCACCGCCGCGTCGAGCAGCGTCGGCCTGGCCGCCATCCAGATTGCCCGCCATGTGGGCGCGGTGCCCATCGCAGTGACCCGCACCTCGGCCAAACGCGAAGCCCTGCTGCGGGCCGGAGCCGCCGAAGTGATCGCCAGCGAAGAGGAGAACCTGCGCTCGCGCCTGCTCGAGATCACCGGCAAGGCCGGCGCACGGGTGGTGTTCGATCCGGTGGGCGGCCCGATCTTCGAAGCGCTGACCGCCGCCATGGGCGAAGGCGCAATCCTCATCGAGTACGGCGGCCTGAGCCCCGAGCCCACGCCCTTCCCGCTGTTCGAGGTACTGAGCCGTTCGCTGATCCTGCGGGGCTATCGCGTCTACGAAGTGCTGGAAGATCCGAAGCGCCTGCGCGAAGCCGCGGAGTTCATTTACGCAGGCCTCGCAGACGGCTCGCTGCGCCCAGTGATCGCCCGCACCTTCGCCTTCGAGGACGTCGTGGAGGCGTACCGCTACCTGGAGTCGAACCAGCAGTTCGGCAAAGTCGTGGTCACCCTGTAGCCATCGGATACAATGCCCCGGCGCGGCTCCCCGCCGCGCTGGATGCAGCGGAGCCGAGATGCCAAGGGAAAACTTCAACGACCTGATCGCCTTCGTCACTGTGGCGCGCGAAGGCAGTTTCACCAAGGCAGCGGCGCAGCTGGGGGTTTCCCAGTCGGCGCTGAGCCACACCATCCGCGCCCTGGAAACCCGCCTGGGCCTGCGTCTGCTCAGCCGCACCACCCGCAGCGTCTCCCCCACCGAAGCCGGCGAACGCCTGATGCTGACTCTGGCGCCGCGCTTCGAGGAGATCGAAGCGGAGCTGGCGGCCCTCAGCGACTTCCGCGACAAGCCGGTCGGCACCCTGCGCATCACCGCCGCCGAGCACGCGGCCAGCACCGTGCTCTGGCCGAAGCTGGCGAAAGTGCTGCCGGATTACCCGGACATCAAGGTCGAGGTGAGCATCGACTACGGCCTGACCGACATCGCCGCCGAACGTTTCGACGCCGGCGTGCGCCTGGGCGACCAGGTGGCCAAGGACATGATCGCCGTGCGCATTGCCCCGGACCTGCGCATGGCGGTGGTGGCCAGCCCCGCCTACCTCGCCCGAAAGGACCGCCCGCTGGACGTACCGGCACTGGCCCAACACGACTGCCTGAACCTGCGCTTGCCAACCTACGGCGGGCTGATGGCCTGGGAGTTCGCCAAGGACGGGCATGAAGTGAAGGCGCGAGTCGAAGGCCAGCTGACCTTCAACAGCAGCCCGCACATCCTCCGCGCCGCCCTGGACGGCTTCGGCCTCGCCTACCTGCCCGCAGACATGGTCACCGAGCACGTCACCGCCGGGCGCCTGGAAAAGGTGCTGGAAGACTGGTGCCCGACCTTCCCCGGCTACCACCTCTACTACCCGAGTCGACGGCAGAAATCCCGCGCCTTCACGGTGCTGGTGGACGCGCTGCGCCACCAGCAGTGAAAGCCGGGCGCAGGGCGCGCCCGGCCTGCGACCTCAGCTCAGCGTCGCCAGATCGATAACGAAGCGGTAGCGCACGTCGGAACGCTCCATGCGCTCGAAGGCGTGGTTGATCTCGTCCATGCGGATCATCTCGCACTCCGGCAGGATGTTCTTCTTGCCGCAGAAATCGAGCATCTCCTGGGTCTCGGCGATGCCGCCGATAGGCGAGCCAGCAATGCGCCGACGACCGAGCAGCAGCGGGACGCTACTGATCTCGTCGATGGGCCCGACCTGCCCGACCATCACCAGGGTGCCGTCGATATCCAGCAGCGGCATGTAGGGCTTGAGGTCGTGCTTCACCGGCACGGTGTCGATGATCAGGTCGAAGCTGTTGGCGGCGGCCTTCATCGCTTGCGCATCGGACGACACCAGCAGCGCATCGGCGCCCAGCTCCATGGCATCGCTGCGCTTGTCCGCCGTGCGGCTGAGCACCGTGACGGTGGCGCCCAGGCCGATGGCGAGTTTCACCGCCATGTGCCCCAGCCCGCCGAGACCGACCACGCCGACACGACTGCCCGGCCCGACGTTCCAGGTACGCAGCGGCGAATAGGTGGTGATGCCGGCGCACAGCAGCGGCGCGGCCTTGCTCAGGTCCAGGCCATCCGGCACGCGCAGGACGAACTCCTCACGCACCACCAACTGCTTCGAGTACCCGCCCTGGGTTGCTTCGCGGGTCACCCGATCAACACCGTTATAGGTCTGGGTGTTGCCCTGCCGGCACAGTTGCTCCTCGCCCTTGCGGCACTGATCGCACTCCTGGCAGGAGTCCACCATGCAGCCCACCGCCACGGCATCACCGACCTTGTAGCGGGTCACCTTCGCGCCGACCGCCGTGACCCGACCGACGATCTCGTGACCCGGCACCATCGGGTAACGGCTGAAGCCCCAGTCGTTGCGGGCCTGGTGCAGGTCGGAGTGGCAGACGCCGCAGTAGAGGACGTCCATCGCCACGTCGTTGTCGCGCAGCGAGCGGCGCTCGAAGGTAAAGGGTCCGAGCGGGTCCTGCGGGTTCTGCGCGGCGTATCCAAGGGTCTTCATCGGTATGGCTCCTTGAGGTGTCAACGGCGGGCCGGGCGGCCTTCGACGGGATAGGCGGGATCACTGTAGCCGGGGGTGGAGGCATGGCCGGGCGGCACCAGGCTGTCGACGAAGGCTTCATCCTCGACCGTCAGCTGGAGGTCCAGCGCCGGCAGGTAGCCGTCCCAGTGCTCCTCGGTGCGCGGGCCAGCAATGAGCGAGCTGACCAGCGGGTTGTTCAGCACCCAGGCCAGCGCGAACGCAGCCGGCGTGGTGCCACGGGCGATAGCATGCTCGGCGATGCGCTGGGCGATCTGCAGGGATTCGGGCCGCCATTCGGTCTGCTGGATGCGCTTGTCGCCACGGCCGACGCGGGAGTCCGCTGGCGGCTCGGCGCCGGGTCGGTACTTGCCGGTGAGTACACCTCTGGCCAGCGGGCTGTAGGGCACCACGCCGATGCCGAAGTGGCCGGCGACAGGCAGTTGCTCGACCTCGGCGGTGCGGTCTACCAGGTTGTACAGCGGCTCGCTGCAGACCGGCCGGTCCATGCCCAACTGGTCAGCCAGGCGCACCACCTCGGCGATGCGCCAGCCACGGAAGTTGGACAGGCCGTAATAGCGCACCTTGCCCTGGCGAATCAGCTCGCCCACCGCGCGCAAGCCCTCTTCCAGCGGCGCATCGACGTCGGTGCGGTGGAAGTAGAGGATGTCCAGGTAGTCGGTGCCCAGCCGGCGCAGGCTGTCCTCCACCGCATGGTAGATCCACTTGCGCGACTGGCCGCGGTGGTTCGGGCCATCGCCCAGGGCGTTGCCGAACTTGCTGGCGATCACCCAGTCATCGCGCCGGGCAGCCACCGCACGGCCTACCACTTCCTCGGAGCGCCCCTTGTGATAGACGTCGGCGGTGTCGATGAAATTGACGCCCTGCTCGAAGGCCTTGTCGATGATCCGGTGCGAGGTCGGCTCGTCGGTCTCGCCGCCGAACATCATCGCGCCCAGGCACAGGGGCGAGACTTTCAGGGCGCTACGGCCCAGGTAACGGTATTCCATGGAATGCTCCTCAGGCGGCATCGCGCTCGGCGAACACGCGGCGGGCGACGCCCAGCGCGGTGGAGGCCGTGGGCCAGCCGGAATAGAAAGCCAGGTGGGTGATGGCCTCGATCAGCTCCTCGCGGGTCAGGCCGTTGTCCAGCGCCTTGCCCAGGTGGAAGTAGAGTTCATTGGCCTGGTAGCGCGCCACCAGGCTGGAAACGGTGACCAGGCTGCGGTCACGCGGCGAGAGGCCGGGGCGCTCCCAGACATCGCCGAACAGCACCTGGTCGGTGTAGTCGGCCAGCGCCGGGGCGATGTCGCCGAAAGCCTTGTGGGCGGTGGAAGCGGGTTCGCTCATGGTGTTCTCCCCTTCGCTATTGAACTGGTGGACCATGCTAGGCCGCGTCGGGCCTGCGATTAAGAGGCGAAACGCGTTTGGACCTATGAGGCAGCCTCATGAATGGCCCGCCATAACCCATGAGCCAGGCTCATAGGCGAATGCGGTTTCAACTGTCTAATCACGACGAAAGTCCTTGAGTAAAGTCCATTCCAGACGTTTCGCCGGGCATTCCTGCCCTTCCCGCTTCAGGACTGACTTTCGATTGGAGAGACTTCGATGGACAAGCGCACACTGGGCCACAACGGCCTGCAGGTATCGACACTGGGCCTGGGCTGCATGGGCCTGAGCTACGGCTACGGACCGGCGGTGGACCGCTACGACGGCATCCGCTTGTTACGCACCGCCTTCGACCGCGGCGTGACCTTCTTCGACACCGCCGAGGCCTACGGCCCCTTCGCCAACGAGGAACTGCTCGGCGAAGCCCTGGCGCCGGTGCGCGACCAGGTGGTGATCGCCACCAAGTTCGGCTTCAGAGACGGTGACGTCGCCCAGGGCCTGGACAGCCGCCCGGAGAACATCCGCGCGGTCGCCGAAGCTTCGCTCAAGCGCCTGAAGACCGACCGCATCGACCTCTTCTACCAGCACCGGGTCGACCCGAACGTGCCCATGGAAGACGTCGCCGGCACCGTCAGCGAACTGATCCGCGAGGGCAAGGTGAAGCACTTCGGTCTCTCCGAAGCCGGCCCGCAATCCATCCGCCGCGCCCACGCGGTGCAGCCGGTAGCAGCGCTGCAAAGCGAGTACTCGTTGTGGTGGCGCGAACCGGAGAAGGAAATCCTCCCGCTGCTGGCCGAACTGGGCATCGGCTTCGTGCCCTTCAGCCCGCTGGGCAAGGGCTTCCTCACCGGCGCCATCGACGAGCGCACGCAGTTCTCGGCCAATGATTTCCGCAATGTCGTGCCGCGCTTCTCCGAGGAGAACCGCAAGGCCAACGCCGGGCTGATCGACGTGCTCGGCCGCCTCGCCGAGAGCAAGGGCGCGACCTGCGCGCAGATCGCCATCGCCTGGCTGCTGGCCCAGCAGCCGTGGATCGTACCGATCCCCGGCACCACCAAGCTGCATCGCCTGGAAGAAAACCTCGGCGCGGCCTCGCTGATGCTGCACGCTACCGACCTCGCCGCCATCGAAGCGGCACTGCGGGAGATCGAGATCGTCGGCGAGCGCTACCCGGCGCACCTGCAACAACGGGTGGGGCGCTGAGCGACTTCTACGCCTGACACCGAATTCAACCTGTAGGAGATTCTATGTCTACCCCAGCACCGGTCTCGCCGACGGACCTTCAACGTAGGATGTGGTGGAGCGAAGCGATACCCATGCTGTCGGTGCCCGGAATCGATGGGTATCGCTGCGCTCCACGCCATCCTACGACGTGTTCCTCCTGACGCTTGTGTGAAAGGCGATACCCTTCAATCAAACGCCACAATCGCCTCCAGCTCGTGTAGTGCGTAGGGCGCATAACGCGTCAGCGTTTATCCGCCGCGAGGCAACTGGCGGATAACCCGTTCCGGGTTATGCGCCCTACGTCTAAGCGCTTTTCGTAGGATGGCGTGGAGCGAAGCGATACCCATCCTACGTCTGACATCGGGTTCAACCTATAGGATGGGCAGGCGCCCATGGCGCGCTCCTACAGGGGGCGTTGGCGCAGGGGCTTTCACGCGGAAATGCCCGACAGCCTCGCAGTTCCTGAAAGCCGGCACGCCAATCCGGTAAAGCCGCTGCGGGCTGCATGGGAAGGCCCTTACACTTTTCCGGCGTTGCGGTCCTACGAGCCCACTGCTTAGCGTTCTGCCCTGCCACAGCGTCATCGTGGCCAGGCGTAGAAACCTGATCTCATCTCGATATCGCTTTAGCAGGGGCAATCCGGCACCACCTCGGTGCCGGGTTCGCTTTGCTGTCTATGGCGGGCCGTGTAAGGCGGGCTTCGGCCCGGCTGGCGTTCGAGATGAGCCGGTTTTCTACCCTTGCACGGTCCGCCTCCCTCTTCGGTAGTTTCGGGCGGCGGCTTCTTGATTGAGCAAGGAGCTACAGCATGAACCTTTCGACTTCCCCGGCCGATGACGGCCTGATCCCGACCCACTTCGTCCGCTACAACCGGCCACTGCGCGCCCTGCTGATCGAGCAGCAGGCGTGGTTTCTGGTGCGCGACCTGAGCAAGTTGGTCAACCGCCCCATCGAGGCCCAACTCATCTCCCGGCTGGACCACGACCAGTCGCGCCAGGAGCGCCTTGCTGGCATTCCCGGGCCGGAACTGCTGGTCAGCGAAAGCGGCCTCTACGCCCTGCTGCTGATCTACTGCCCCCACCCGGAAAACCGCAGCCTGCGCCAATGGCTAACCAACGAAGTGGTGCCCACCCTGCGCGACGCCTCCAACCTCGACGCCCGCCTGCCGCGCCGGCGCATGCAGCACCTGCTGGGCGAGTCGCTACCGGTGATGGACTGGCAGGGCAACCTCTGGCTGCGCTGGCGCGATGCCGTGGGCCTGCTGGAAAACCACCTGCGCACCTGACGCCGGACCCGCCTTTGTAGGACCGAGGGGCGCGCCTCGCCCTTGCTCGCGAACCCGCCCAGCTCCGGTGCCGCCGGGAAGCCTGTTCGCGAGCAAGCTCGCTCCTACGAAAAGCACAGCCTGCCGGCTTTGGTAGGGCGCATAACGCGCCAGCGTTTATCCGCCGCGAGGCAACTGGCGGATAACCCGTTCCGGGTTATGCGCCCTACGTCTAAGCGCTTTTCGTAGGATGGCGTGCCTCGGCTGACACCGGATTCAACCTGTAGGAGCGAGCTTGCTCGCGAACAAGCGGCCCACCGAAGCCCATTCCTACAGGGTGTCCAACGCCATCGGACGGTACAGCGGCTCGCTGGCCAGCACCTTGATGCCGGCTGGCGAGCTTTCCAGCAGGCGGCGCTCGCTGTCGGCCACCTGCAACTCCAGGTCGAAATCCTGCCCGCCCAGGCTCTCGGCGATGGCGCGCACGGCGTCTCGGGCCCAGGGCAGATCGGAATCGAAATGGCCGAGCAACTGGCCGTGGCGCTGGATGATCAGGCGGTACTTCTGCATGGCGGGCTCTCACGGGAATCAAACGGAAAAATACTTGGTATCGAATCGAAACATTGACAGAGCCTACCGTTCTGACGGATTTTGTCCAGGTAGTTTTTGGTCGACACCATTCCCAAGCCCGAGAATCCTGCCATGAGCCTGTCAGCCGTTTCCCTCGACGCCCTCCTCACCGGCCGCGCCGTGCCCTTTACCCGGCCGGGCTCGCGTAGCGCCATCGCCAAACAGGCGTGCCAGAGCACGCTGGCGGTGACGACGCTGGGCCTTCAGAGCGACGAACAAGGCGATCTGCGCGTCCACGGCGGCGTCGAAAAAGCCATTCACCACTACCCCCGCGAGCACTATGCAGACTGGGCCGCCGAGCTGGGCGAGCACCCGCTACTGGGCCAGCCTGGCGCGTTCGGCGAGAACTTCAGCACCCGCGGCTGGACGGAAGCGGACCTCTGCCTGGGCGACCGCATCCGCGCCGGTACGGCCTTGCTGGAGGTGTCCCAGGGGCGCATGCCCTGCTGGAAGCTCAATGACCGTTTCGACGTGGCGCAGATGGCCCTGCGGGTGCAGGAGTCCGGGCGCACCGGCTGGTACTACCGGGTGCTGGAGGAAGGTTCGGTGGCTGCCGGAGCGACGCTGCAACTGGTCGAGCGGCCCTATGCCGACTGGTCGCTGCAACGGCTCTCCGCCGTGCTGTTCGACAAGCGCGTGGACGCCGACGTGCTGCGCGAATGCCTGGAGTTGCCGCTGCCGCCGAACTGGCGCCGCACCCTGTCGCGGCGTCTCGAGAACGGCGCGGTAGAGGACTGGAGCCCGCGCCTGGAAGGCAGCCCGAAGGCCTGACTCAGGACTCCACGGCGCGCGCCGGAGCCTCTGCCGGAGCACGGTGCAGGCCGATGGCCCAGAGCACGCCGACAGTCAGCAGCAGGATAGCCAGCGATTCCACCGGGCCGGGCAGGCGCTGCTCGTTGATGTAGGCGTAGGCACAGGCGAACAGCGTCTCGAAGACGATCAATTGGCCGCCGAGGCTCATCGGCAGGCGGCGCGTCGCGGCGTTCCACAGGCCATTGGCGACCCACGAGCCGAAGATGGCGAGGAACAGCGACACCCAGAGGAACACCATCCAGCGCTCCGAGGAAATGTCCGTCGGCACGGCCTGAGGCGCGATCAGCACACCCACCCCCGCCAGCACCACGGCCATGACGCCAGTGACCACGCCGGTCAGGGTCGACCACTCGTGGCTGTTGAAGTGGCTGGCCTTCAGGTAGCGCGCGTTGGCGGTGGCGAACCAGGACCAGCAGACCACCGCCGAGAAGCCGCAGACGATGCCGAGGATGCGCTCGCCCGGCGTGCTGCCGGCTGCCATCAGCGCGCTCGGGTCAAGGTTGATGCAGAGGATGCCCAGCGCGACCAGCGCCAGCGGCATCTTCATCCGCGACAGCGGCAGCGAGTCATGCTCCGAACGGCTGCGGTAGCTGATCGCCAGCGGCATGATGCCGTTGATCAGCGAGGCCGCCGCCACCCCGGCGAACTGCACCGCCGCCGACAGCAGCGCGAAGTACAGCAGGTTGCCGGCCAGGGACAGGCGAATCAGCATCGACAGGTCCTCGCGGCTGACCCGGCGCAGCAGGCCGAGGGCCACCGGCAAGGCGATCAGCAGCGAGATGGCGCCATACAGCGCGAAACGCACGGAACTGATCAGTAGCGGGTTGAATTCCGGCACCAGCGACGGCGCCAGGATCACCCCGCCCCAGATTGCCCCTGCCATGCCTGCGTAGACCACCCCGCGTTTCATCTCCAACAACCTCGATACTTCAGTGAATGCCCATAAAGAGCCGCCACGGTAGCGGTTGTGGTAGGTTCTGACCAAGGATAAATCCGCACCGAGACATTCCCACCAGGAATGCCTCAGACCTTTCAACGGAGAGCCGTCATCAGCCGTTACCTGCGCACCCTGCCGCCCCTGGAAACCCTCATCACCTTCGAGGCCGTGGGCCGCTACGGCAGCTTCACCCAGGCCGCCACCGAGCTGTTCCTCACCCAGAGCGCGGTGAGCAAGCAGATGCGCGCGCTGGAAGACAGCCTCAAGGTGCCGCTGTTCGAGCGCAAACCACGCGGCGTCACCCTCACCGCTGCCGGCGCCGAACTGCTGACCACCGTGGACATGCTGCTCGATCGCCTGCAACACAGCGTGCGGCGCATCCGCAACGTGCACCAGAGCAACGCCGTGTCGGTGCTGGCGACCCACGCGCTGGCGCAGTTCTGGCTGTTCCCCAAGCTGATCGAGTTCAACAAGGCGCACCCCGGCATCGCCGTGCATGTGCATGCGATCAACGAGATCGACGAAGCCAGTCTGGTGGATTTCGACCTCGGCATCCTCTACGGCGCCGGCGACTGGACCACGCTGAACAGCCGTTTCGTGCTGCCGGAAGTGGTCTATCCCGTCGCCCGGCCGGACTTCGACGCCTCCCGCATCACCACCCTCGATCAGCTCGCCACCGCGCCGCTGGTGCAGCTGGATACTTCGGCCTGGAGTTGCCTGGATTGGCACGACTGGTTCGGTCACTTCGGCAAGGACTACCAGCCAGCGGAAGGCGATCCGGTGTTCAACCAGCTCACCCTCGCTTACCGCGCCGTGCAGCAAGGCATGGGCATCGGCCTGGCCTGGGGCTTCATGGCCGACGAAGCGGTGGCCAATGGCGAGATGCAGCGGGTCACCGACCTGGCCATGGTCACCGAACGCGGCGAGTACCTGGTGTCCCTGCGCCATCGCCAGCTATCGCCAGCGGCGCAGCTGTTCCATGACTGGTTGCTGGAGTCACTGGGGCTGGGCGAAACGGTCGCGTAACCGCTCGATCACTTCCGCAATGGACGGCCCGCGCACCATCGGTGGCGTCGGCGCTTCGCCGAATTCGCGCCAGACGAACAGGGTCAGTTCGGCACCATCGGTCTGGGTCGCCGCGTCATCAACATGGGCGAACTGGCTGAGCGTGCGATAGCGCGCATCGGCCCAGAACGCATCCTCGACCCAGGCGTACACCGGGATGAAATGGAAGTGGATCGGCAAGCCCGGTGAGTGACCGAAGCGGCCGATATACAGCCACTTGGGTTGCAGGGTTTGTTCGAGGATGCGTTGCACCTTCGCCATCAGCACGCCCATTTCCGCCAGCGCGGTTTCCGGCAGGTCGGCCAGGGATTCCACCGGCTGCTTCGAGCCGAGCATCAGGTACCCCGGCAACGCGGACGCCAGATGGTGGTTGAGCAGCCAGTGCTCGGACTGATGGATGACGTGGGTGGCGGGAATCTGCATCGACGGGCGTCCAGCGCAAAACGGGATGCCAGACTAGCAGAGGGGCCGCTGGGCGAGCCTACCTGCCACTGGCGCTGCGAGGGAAATGGGCGACAATGGCGCTCACGCGCCCTTTTCCGCCTCGCCGCGAGCCCCTGACCATGAACGATCTTTCCATCCAACTGGTGCAGACCGGCCCTGAACACCGGGACCTGATCCGCAACCTCTACCAGTACTACGCCTACGAGTCGTCGGACTGGGAAGACGAGGACGTGGAGGCCGACGGTCGCTTCTACATCCACGAAGAGCACCTGGCGCGCTACTGGAGCGAACCGGAGTGGAGCGCCAACCTGATCCTCGCCGATGGTTTCATCGCCGGCTTCCTGCTGGTGGAAGGCAGCGAGCTGCCGGGCATCGACGCGCTGGAGCTGTCGGACCTGTTCGTGCTGAAGAAGTACCGGCGCATGGGGATTGGCCGCGCTCTGGCTAACCAGGTGCTGCTGGGCAATCCCGGCCCCTGGCTGGTGCGTTTCTACGCCCAGGACGAGGTCGCCGCGGCCTTCTGGAAAGCCGTGTTCGCCGACCTCCCGCGCCCGGTGCAGAACATCGAGCCAGGGGATGACCCGCAGCTGGTGAGTTACCTGGTCAGCCCGGTCGCCCACTGAAGGCCTGTGCTGGAGGATCAGTCTTCTGTCATTTGCGATCATTGAGCGACTTGCCGAACCGGTCGTATCGTCCTGAGTGAACAACAAGCACTCTCAGGAGGTATTCCCGTGACCGCTCTGAACCTGCATCCCCAGGCCGCCGCTTCGCTGACCAGCTGGCACCAGATGGTAGCCGCCAAGAACCTCTCCAACCTGCCGCAACTGCTGGCGCCCAACGCGGTGTTCCGCTCGCCCATGGCGCACTCGCCCTACCCCGGCGCGCCAGTGGTCTCGACCATCCTCAACACCGTGCTGCAGGTGTTCGAGAACTTCACCTACCACCGCGAGCTGGCCACCGGCGACGGCCTGAACGTGGTGCTGGAGTTCAGCGCGACGGTGAACGGCAAGGACCTCAAGGGCATCGACATGATCCGCTTCGACGAGAACGGCAAGATCGTCGAGTTCGAGGTGATGGTCCGCCCGCTCAGCGGCCTGCAGGCCCTGGGCGAGGAAATGGGCCGCCGCCTGGCGCCCTACCTGGCAGCCGCCAAGGCGCAGACCGCCAAGAGCTGATTGCCCACCAAGGGGATTTCTGCTGGGATGGGCCATCACCCGCTTCAAGGAAATCCCCATGGCCTCTTACGAGGAACTCTTCTCCATCGGCGAGGGCTTCGACGCCTTCGTCGCCCACGGCCTGCCCGGCGAGATCGCCGGCGTGCGCAAGGTCCAGCAGCAACTGGCCGAGCCCGGCACGATCAGCGCCGACACCCTGCGCCGCATCCAGGCCGTCGAGGGCCGCTACCGGCTGCTGATCGCCGGCGAGATGTGGTGCCCGGATTGCCAGATCAATGTCACCGTGATGGACCATCTGCAGCGCCTGCAACCGCGCGTGGAGCTGGCCGTGATCACCAAGGGCCGCGCCGAGGATGACCTGCGCGAACGCATGGCGCTGGAGCGCATCCTGATTCCGGTGGTGCTGGTGCTGAATGGCGATTTCCAGCCGGTGGGGCGCTTTATCGAACGGCCGCAGGACGTGGTGGCCGGTGGGGATGCGCTCAAGCCTGCTTACCGAGCCGGCGAGTATCTGGAAAGCACGCTGCGGGACCTGCTGGAGCTGTTCGAGAAGGCTGAAGGCCGCGCCTGAACACGATACGTAGGGCGGATAACGCTGGCGCGTTATGCGCCCTACGGCCCTGGCGACCGCGCGTGACCTTCCCTGTAGGAGCGAGCTTGCTCGCGAATCACCCAACACTGGAGCTGCCGGCAAATTGTTCGCGAGCAAGCTCGCTCCTACGAAGAGCCAAAAAGAAAGCCCCGCGATGCGGGGCTTTTTCGTTCAGGCCAGGCCGATCACATCGAGTACTTCACCGTGAACATCAGGTTGCGCGGCTCGCCGTAGTTCAGGTTGCCGAAGCTGATGCCGCTGTAATAGTACTTGTCGAAGATGTTGTTGAAGTTCACCCGGGTGTCGATGTTCTCGTTGACCTTGTAGCCGAGCATGGCGTTGGTCACCGTGTAGCCACCCTGCTGGAAGCCGGTGGAGGTGTCCTCGGTCTGGCTCTGGGTCACCAGGTTGCCGCCCACCCGCCATTGATGCAGCTCGCCCGGCAGGGTGTAGCTGGTGGCGAGCTTGAACAGGTGGCGCGGCTTGCTGGGGTCGAACTGCTTGCCGACGTTGTCTTCGTTGCTGTCGTGCTTGTACTTGGCGTCAACGTAGGTGTAGCCCGCCATCGCCTGCCAGTTCTCGGTCAGCGCGCCGCTGACTTCCATGTCCACACCCTGGCTGCGCACCTTGCCCGAAGCCCGCGAGCAGTAGATCGCGGTCGGCGAACTGGGGCACGGCGAGGGGCCACTGGTGTCGTCGGTGGCGCGGTTCTCCTGGTCGATCTGGAACAGCGCGAGCTGGGTGTTCAGCGTGCCGCCGAAGTGCTCGCCCTTCAGGCCGATCTCGTAGTTCTTGCCAGTGATCGGGTCGAGCAGGCTGCCGCTGGAATCGAAGTTGCTCTGCGGCTTGAAGATGTCGGTATAGCTGGCATAGACCGAGTAGACGTCGTTCAGGTCGTAGACCACGCCGGCGTAGCGGGTGACGTTGCGGGTGACCTTCTGGGTGCCGGTGTCGTTGTGCGGGTCGGCTTCGTACCAGTCCAGGCGGCCGCCGAGGATGACCTTGAGCGGGTCGGCCACGTTCAGGCGAGTGGTGAGGTAGGCGCCCTTCTGCTCCTGGTCGAGCTTCATGTTCCAGAGGTTCATGTCGATGTTCGGCTTCTGCACCGAGCTCGGGTCCCACTTCGTCGGGTCGAACGGGGTCACCGGCGAGCCATCGTTGTAGGCCAGGTCGCCCCAGCCGCCGTGGCCGTCGAAACGCTCTTCGCGGTAGCTGCCGCCGAACACCAGTTCGTGCTCGCGGCCGAAGGCCTGGAACGGACCGTTGGCGAAGGCGTCGTAGCTCTGGTGATCGTCGGTGTAGGCGTACTGGCCAGGGCCCTGAACCATGGTCGGGCAGCCTTCGGTGTAGTAGCAGCTGTTGTACAGGCCGAGCATGTCGATGCGCGCCCACAGCTTGTCGGCGGCGACTTTCATCTGCCAGCCGTTGTCGAAGCGGTGCACCACGTCGCCGAACAGGTGGGTGGTGGTGGTATCCCAGTAGGACCAGTCGGCGCCGTAGTAGTCGGAGCGCTTGAGGTCCAGGTGACGACCGCCCAGCGGCGCCGGCAGGCCCACCCAGTTGTCGTTCTTGTTGTCGTTCTGGTAGGACGCGCCCAGGGTCAGGGTGGTGTCCGGGTTGAGGTCGGCCTCGGTGATGCCGTAGAGCACGCCGCGCTCGCCGCTGACCACATCCTGGAAGCTGTCGCGGGTCTCGTAGGCGGCCACCGCGCGGCCGCGCAGGGTGCCTTCGCTGTTCAGCGGGCCGGACACGTCGACCTGGCTGCGGTAGCGGTCCCAGGTGCCGGCACTGCCTTCCAGGCTCATGTGGAAGTCCTGGGTCGGCCGCTTGCGCACCATGTTGACGGCGGCGGCCGGGTTGCCGGCGCCCTGCATCAGGCCGGTGGCGCCGCGCACCACTTCGACGCGGTCGAACATCGCCAGGTCGGCGGCGGAAATCACGTCCTGGGTATAGGTGGAAATGCTGGTGGCCAGGCCGTCGTACATGATGTTGTCGACGTCGAAGCCGCGCGCGGCGTAGCTCACGCGCGCCGGGCCGTATTGCTGGACGGTCATGCCGGTGACGCCGCGGATCGCGTCGTCGAGGTCCTGCATGTTCTGGTCTTCCATCTGCTGGCGGGTCACCACGCTGACCGACTGCGGCGTTTCGCGGACGGTCATGTTCAGCTTGGTGGAAGTCTGCATCACGCCGGTGGTGTAGGAGCCGGTGCCTTCGGTAGTGCCCGGCGCCACAGTAGCTGCGCCGACGACTTCGGTGGCGCCCAGATCGACGCTGTCATTGCCCGATGCGCCGCCGCGCACAGCACCGCTGACCTGTGCGCTGTTGCCGTTCACCGTGCCCTGCAGGCCGCTGTCCGCCAGCAGACGATCGAGTGCCTCGCCCGGCTCCATGTTGCCCTTGAGTGCCGGCGCGCCAACCTTGGCGACCTGGGCACGGTCATAGGAAATCCGCATTCCGGTTGCGGACTGCAATTGCTCCAGGGAAGCGGCCAGGGGCTGCTTGGGCAGGTCGATGGCCACGGGGGCGGCGACTGCGGAGAGAGCAAAGGTGGAGAGACTGAGCAGGAGCGCGCCCGAGGCTACGTCTTTCATCTGCAGGAAGAATCCTTTGGTGCGAGGTTTGCGCTCTGTCGGCGCAATGACTCGGGTTGGCGAATGCCGGCGTGGGGGACGCCGACGGGGAGCCAAAGTGTATGCAGATGTAAATTCTTTGTAAATGCGAATACTTCGTATCTTGTTTCTTGAAAACAAGACACAGTGCGAAACTTCGGTGCGGCGTAGGAGCGGGCTCCGTCCGCGATCCGATGAGCGCCGCGCCGGTCGGCCAGGGAGTTGGGCGTAGCCATCGCGGACAGAGTCCGCTCCTACGTGAAGTCTCGTACCTGGCCTCGCTCTCTCCCCGCCCTATCCCTGAAGGGAGAGGGAGCTGCCCGTGCCGGCTGACGCCTTGGTTTCAACCTGCACCATCCGGTTCCCTCTCCCTTCATGGGGGGACGCCTAGTCAGGGGGTTAGGGAGAGGGAAACACGGCACAGACTTTCAGAAGAAGACAGTTGCTCCTACGCCTAGGTTGAGCTTGCCTCCAGCATGAACTCGATGAAGGCCCGCACCCGCGACGGCACATGGCGCGCGTGGGGGTAGATGAGCAGGAATGGCCGCGTCGTCTGCCCGTAGTCCTTCAGCACTTCCACCAGCTCGCCGCGCTCCAGTTCTTCCTGCACGGTGAAGCGATAGGCCTGCATCAACCCGCCGCCGCACTTGGCCAGGGTCGCGGTGGCCAGGTAGTCCTCCAGCACCGTGAGGCTGCCGGCCGTCTCGATCTCCACCGGCTTGCCGTTGACCCGGAAGGACCAGGGCACGCGCCGGCCGGTGCTGGGCAACTCGAACTGGATGCACTCGTGCGCGGCGAGATCGTCCGGCGTCTGCGGCGTGCCGGCACGCGCCAGGTACTCGGGCGTGGCGACCACCACGTTCTCCGCTTCTTCCAGGCGCCGTGCCACCAGGCTGGAGTCCGCCGGGTCGCGGCCACGGATCGCCAGGTCGTATCCCTCGTTGGCGAAGTCGATATTGCGGTTGCTGACATGCACCTCCACCTGTACCTGCGGGTAGCGCCGGCGGAACTCCGGCAGCCGCGGGAACAACCGGTAATGCGCGTAGGGCGTGGGCACGCTGATGCGCAGGCGCCCGGAGGCGATGCTCTGGCCGCCGCTGACGGCGCGCTCGGCATCCACCAGCTGGGTCAGCGCCTGCCGGCATTGCTCGTAGTAGTTGCGGCCATCATCGGTCAGGCGCATCTGCCGCGTGGTGCGGACGAACAGGCGCACGCCCAGGCGCTCTTCCAGCCGCGCCACCGAGCGGCTCACCGCGGCCGGCGTGATGCCTGCCTCGTTGGCGGCGGCGGTGAAGCTGCCGGTCTCCGCGGCCAGGCAGAACAGCTCGATGCTGCCCAGTTGCAGGTCGTCGAAATGGCGGGTCATGGCGCGGCTCGATTGATTACATGAGGTATCAATTCAAATGCCATCGACCTTATTTTTCAATCCCAGCTTGCAGCCTAGATTGACCACCAAGACGCGGGCACCCCGCCCCGCCCCACTCTCGGAGATACCACCATGAGCAAGACCGTCATCGTCACCGGCGCTTCCAGCGGCCTCGGCTTCGCCATCGCCCGCGCCTACCTGGAACGCGGCTACAACGTGGTCGGCAACGCCCGCACCCAGGCCCGCCTGGAGGAAGCCGCCGCCAGGCTGGGCAACCCGCACAACTTCCTCGCCGTCGCCGGCGACATCGCCAAACCGGACACCGCCAAACGCCTGTTCGCCCAGGCCATCGAGGCCTTCGGCCAGGTGGACATCCTGATCAACAACGCCGGCATCTTCATCGCCAAGCCGGTGGGTGACTACACCGAGGAAGAACTCGAAGCCATCGTCGACACCAACCTCAAGGGCTTCTTCTACCCCTCCCAGGCCGCCGCGCAGCACATGGCCGCCAATGGCTCGGGGCACATCGTCAGCATTACCGCCTCCATCGCCCTGCAGCCCAACGTGAAGGTCCCGGCGCTGCTGCCGGTGCTGATCAAGGGCGGCCTGAACAGCGCGGTGCGCGGCCTGGCCCTGGAGCTGGCAGCGTCCAACGTGCAGGTCAACGCCGTGGCGCCGGGGATCATCGAAACCCCGTTGCATTCCGATGACGAAGGCACCCGCGCCTTCCTGCGCGGCCTCTCGCCCAGTGGCAGGATCGGCAATGCGCAGGATATCGTCGACGCGGTGCTCTACCTGACCGATTCGAACTTCGTCAGCGGAGCCATCCTCAATGTCGACGGTGGCTCCACTACCGGCGTCTGGTAAGCCAACCTTTACAACAACAACGGAGAACCGCCATGCCCTACGTGAACATCCAGGTCACCGACGAAGGCGTGACCGCCGACGAGCGCCGCCAGCTCATCGAAGGCGTCACCGAACTGCTGGAGCGCGTCCTGCGCAAGCCCCCCGCCAGCACCTTCGTGGTGATCCAGGAAATTCCCACCGACAGCTGGGGCGTGGGCGGCGAGACGGTCAAGGCGCTGCGTGCCAGGGAGAAACCAGCGACCTGACGCAGCGGGCACGCCGGGGGTTCGCCAGGGCCTCCGGCGCTTGCCATGCCCCAAGCGGGTGCTGCTAGCATCAAGCCCACCCCGCTACCCCACCGCCGAGGCAAGGAATGCTCGCCGCGCTCAAACGCTATCCGCTACAGGTCAACCTGCTGCTCTGCGGTACCTTCCTGCTGACCATGGGCCGGGCCATCACCCTGCCCTACCTGGTGATCTACCTCTCGACCCAGTTCGACCTGCCCGTCAGCCGCATCGGCCTGATCATGGGCGGCGCGCTGTTCGGCGGCTCGCTGCTGAGCCTCTATGGCGGCTTCCTGATCGACCGCCTGCCGGGCTTCCGCCTGATAATCGGCTTCGGCAGCTGCTTCGTCGCGGCCTTCGCCGGCATGCTGCTGACCCACCAGCTGTGGCTGTTCTTCCTGTTCCTGCTGGGTTTCAACTTCGCCTACTCGGTCACCGACGTGGTGGTGAAGACCCTCTTCGGCCGCCTGCTGCCAGCCGGCGAACAGGGCCGCGCCTTCTCCATCCGCTACACCCTGATCAACCTCGCCTACGCCATCGGCCCCTTCATCGGCGCCGCCCTGGCGCACTGGAGCCAACAGTTGCCCTTCGTGCTCTCGGCGAGCCTGGGCGCGCTCTTCCTGCTGGCCTTCCTGCGCTACGGCGACCGTGACATGCGCCCGGCAGAAGGCGTGGCGCCGCCTTCGTTCTTCTCGGTAGTGGGGGTGCTGAGCAAGGATCACCGGCTGATGTACTTCACCATCGGCGGCGTGCTCACCGCCGTGGTGTTCGGCCAGTTCTCCGCCTACCTCTCGCAGTACCTGGTGGCCACCGGCACGGCGGAGTACGCCTACCAGGTGATCCAGACGCTGCTCGGGGTCAACGCGGTGACGGTGATCGCGCTGCAATACCTGCTCGGCAAGCGCATCGGCAACGAGCACCTGCAACGCTGGCTGATCGTCGGCCTGGGCCTGTTCGTGCTCGGCATCGTCGGCTTCGGCCTGTCGCAGACGCTGCTGCACTGGGGCCTGGCGATGGTGGTGTTCACCCTGGGCGAGATCATCGTGATCCCCGCCGAGTACATGTTCATCGACCGCATCGCCCCGCCGCACCTGCGCGGCGTGTACTACGGCACGCAGAACCTGGCCAACCTCGGCGGCGCCTTCGGGCCGATCCTGGTGGGGTACTTCCTCGCGCTGTTCGCGCCGCACTGGGTGTTCGCCATGCTCGGCGCCTTCATCGTCGGCGGCGGCGTGTTCTATGTGCTGGGCTCCAGGCTGAGCCAGCGCATCGCCCGCGAGGCTTGACCTCAAGTCCACTTGAGCCGGGATGCTGGTTCCATCGACCCACTCGAAGGAACCAGCCATGCCGCTCTCAACTCTCCTCCCCACTATCGCCATCGGTATCGGCGCCACCTTGCTGATGGACGGCTGGACCGTCCTGCGCCGACGGCTGCTCGGCGTGCCTTCGCTGGACTATGCCCTCGTCGGCCGCTGGGTCGGCCACATGCCGCGCGGCCGGTTCCACCACCTCGCCATCGGCAAGGCCGCCCCGGTAGCCGGTGAACGCCCGTTGGGCTGGGCGATCCACTACCTCACCGGCATCGTTTTCGCCCTCGCCCTGGTCTCGCTGACCGGCAGCGAATGGGTGTGCCAGCCGAGGCTGCTGCCCGCCCTGCTGTTCGGCGTAGTGACCGTGGCCATGCCCTTCCTGCTGATGCAACCGGCGCTCGGCCTGGGCATCGCCGCGAGCCGGACCGCGAACCCGCCCAAGGCCCGCCTGCACAGCCTGATCACCCACGCGATCTTCGGCTGCGGGCTCTACCTGGCCGCCAGGTTGCTGCTACCCCTGACCTGCGCCGGATGATCTCCAGCCAACTGGGCTAACCTTGCTGCACAGCCAAGCGCAGGAAGCCCCAGGATGAGCCGTATCGCCATTGCCGACCCGCAACCCTTCATGCTCGCCGCCTTGCGCCAGCGCCTGGTGGCGGCCGGGCACGAGGTGGTCGGCGAAGTCGGCGATGGCCGGGAAGCGCTGGACCTGGTGAAGCGCCTGCATCCGGACCTGCTGATCCTCGAGCTGGACTTGCCTCGCCTGGGCGGCGTCGAACTGCTGCGGCGGCTGCACCGCGACTGGCCGCAACAGAAGACCCTGGTCTTCACCCACCTGCCCGCCGCCCACTACCAGGGGCTCTGCCTGGAAGCCGGCGCGCGGGGCTTCGCACACAAGGGCGATCAGCCCGAGGAGGTGGACGACGCCGTGCGCCTGGTGCTCAGCGGGCGCAAGGTCTTCCCCGCGCAGGAGCCGCATCCGGGCGGCGAGGCGCCGGGCGCGGACGAGCACATCACCCCGCGCGAGCTGACCGTCCTGCGCTACCTGTCGCAGGGCTACCGGGTCAAGGACATCGCCGAGGAACTGGCGATCAGCGACCGCACCGTCAGCACCTACAAGGCACGCCTGCTGGAAAAGACCCAGACCGATTCGCTGGTGGACCTGGTGGAAGCCGCCAAGGTGAAGGGCCTGCTGAACAACAGCGTGGTGGAAAGCCTGGCCCTGGCGCCGAGCGAGCCGTCGAACAAATCCCGCGATCTGGTGCGCCTGTTCGACATCCTGCCCAACCCCATCAGCCTGTGGAGCCGGCAGGGTGAACTGCTGGCCTGCAACCGCTACTTCACCGACGTCTACCGCATGACCGAGGACCAATTGCTGGGCAGGCACATCTTCGAACTGGGCGCCGTCGCCGCCGAAGACATTCCAGGGCTGCACCAGCAGTTCCTCGACGGGGCGACGGGCGAGCACCCCTTCTCGCTGGTGGCACACATCACCCTGAGCGGCGAGCAGCGCACCCTGCGGCTGATCGGCGTGCCACTACAGGAAGACACCGGCGAGTCCATCGGCGTGGTCTGCTCCTACGTCGACATCACCGAACACGAGCGCGAAGTGGAGCACCTGCAGCAGGCCAAGGCCTACCTGGACGGATTGCGCGCGACCCGCACCCGCTACCTGCAGTACTGCTTCGACGACATGTTCGTCGATACCCAGTCCCTCCGGCAGCTTCTCGATGCCAGTCGCGATGCCCTGCCAGACGGCCATCCGCTGCTCGGCATGGAGGTCGACATCGAGCGGATCGAGGAAAAGATCGAGATCCTGCGCGAGGTGCTGCACCTGGAAAAAGGCCTGGAGCCTCCGGTGCCCCAGGTGAACGAGCTGAACCGCCTGACCGCGCAGTACCTGCGTGAACTGGAACCGCGGCTGGCGTTCCAGCGCTTCCCGTCGGACCAGCAGGCCTGGGTCGATCTCGCCCGTTATCGCAACCTGCTCAAGACACTGCTGTTCGCCTTCGATCGCTCGTCCTTGCCCATCCAGCAGGTCAGCGCCAGCGCGGAGTCCCTGCCCCATGGCGAACTCCTCTGGCGCCTGGCTTTCCAGGCCGAGCCGGCTCCAGGCCTCGCGGCGAAGCTGGCCGACCTGGAGAAGCGCCCCAGCCTGCAACTGGTGCGCCTGGTCTGCGAACTGTTCAGCGGCGAATTCAAGGTCGGCAACGGCGAGGACCAGGCCCTCGCCGGATTGATCCAGCTCAAACTCGTGCGCAGTAGTTCCCCGCACTAGTGCACCCACTACAGCGCTTTCAGGCGCCCATGATGGGGGCGTCTGCGACCTGATCCGATGCTTGCCCCATAGCCCTCTCGCTATGGAGCAGCATCATGAATTGCCTACCCTTGCATACCCCTTTCCACGGCTCATGCCCCAGTCGCCTGCGCGTCCTGTGCATCGCCGTGGCGCTCGCCAGCGCCGGCGTGCCACTCACGGTCCTGGCCGGCGACGCCCTGCCCCAGGGCGGCAGCGTCATCTCCGGCAGCGGCAGCATCAGCCAGAACGGCGCCGACATGACGGTTAACACCAACAGCGCGCGCACCGCGATCAACTGGCAGCGCTTCAACGTCGGTGCCGACAACAAGATCACCTTCAACCAGCCTGACGGTAAGTCCGTCACCTTGAACCGGGTGATCGGCAACGACCCGTCGAAGATCTATGGCGCGGTGACCTCCAACGGCCAACTGATCCTGGTGAACCCCAACGGCGTGTGGATCGGCCCGAAGGCGCACATCAGCTCCAGCGCGTTGGTCGCCAGCGCCGGCTTCCTCACCGAGGAACAGGCGAAACAGTTCGCCGAGAGCGGCAAGCTGGACATCCAGCTCACCGGCAACGTGAGCAACCAGGGTCGCATCACCGTGCATGACGACGGCATGGTCGCCCTGCTCGGCGCCCAGGTGAGCAACGCCGGGGTGATCCAGGCGCGCAAGGGCATGGTGCAACTGGCGACCGGCCCGCAGGCGACCCTGGACTTCCACGGTGATGGCCTGCTGAACATCGCCGTGAACGGCACGCCCGGCGAGAAAGACAGCGTCAACTCGGACGTAACCGGTGGTGTGCACAACAGCGGCGAAATAGATGTTGGCAATGGCACCGTGGCCATGAGCGCGGCCCGCGCGGCCAAGCACCTGGACTCGGTGATCAACGTCGGCGGCAACGTCGTCGCCGACTCCGTCTCGACCGATGGCGGTACCGTGGTGCTGGGCAGCTCGGCGAAGACCAACGTCACCGGCACCATCAGCGCCACCGGCGTCAACGGTGGGCAGATCAAGGTGCTGGGCGACGAGGTGAATGTCGCAGGCTCCGCGAAGCTCGATGCCAGTGGCACCCAGGGTGCCGGCGGCAAGGTGCTGGTCGGTGGCAGCTACCAGGGCAAAGGCACCGAGCCGGCTGCCAAGAACACCACCGTGGCCAAGGGCGCCCAGCTGAAAGCCGACGGCAAGACCGATGGCGGCCAGGTGGTGGTCTGGAGCGACGGCAGCACCCACTTTGCCGGCAGCGCCAGTGCCCAGGGCGGGCAGAAAGGCGGCGTGGTGGAGACTTCCGGCAAGCAACTGCGAGTCACCAGCGAGGCCAAGGTCAACACCAGCGGCCCGGTCAAAGGCACCTGGCTGCTGGACCCCGAGACCGTGAATATCGTCAACGATGCGCAGGCCGACGCCGGAGTTACCAATGGCTCGGCCAGTGGGCCCTCGAGCGCCGATCTGTGGAACGTCGCCGTCAGCGCCATCGTCAACGGTTTGGCCAACGGCAACGTGGAGGTCTCCGCGAGCCAGCGCATCAATGTCAACACGGCGATAGTCGCCACCAACATCGGCCAGGATGGCAACGGCAATGCCAGCACCCTGGCGCTGATCGCCACCGGCAACCCGGTGCAGGGCCAGTCCTATGCAGACAGCGACCTTTCCAGCGACAGCGGCTCGGTCTACATCAACGCGCCTATCCTGCTCAAGGACGGCAACCTGTTCATCGCCGCCACCGGCGACATCCGCCTGAACAACACGGGTGCCGACTATGGCCAGCGCGCCATCATCGACGTGGGCAACGGCATCGCCTGGTTGCGGACTTCCAACGTCGCCTCGATCGTCCAGCAGCAGGGCACCGCCCTGATGGGCAAACAGGTCGCCCTGGAAGGCGCCAGCGTGCGGATGGAGAATGACCTCAACTACGCCGGCACCCTCGCCGGAAAGGCCAGCAACGGCGTATTCCGCTTCAACCAGACCAACGCCAGCGGCACCACCACCACTGGGACCGTGACCGCACCCTACTCCGGCGAAAGCCTCAGCGGCGTGACGGCCCAGCAGCTGGTTTACCGTGGCTACCAGGACATAGTCGCCAACCCATCACAGACCTCCGGCGCGAACTCCCGCACAGTCACGCTGACGACCCAGGACGGCTCATCCTTCGACTATCTGGTATTCGAGGCCACCGGGTTCGTCACCCCTGACGGCAACGGTGGCTACCGGGAGATCGACCCCGCCGTCCTGTTGAACTATCTCGACAGCTCGGACTATCTGGTCAGCGGCCTGACGTTCACGGACAAGTCAGGCGTTACCTGGAAGATCGCCCCCGATGCCACGAACGCGAGCCTCGCGAAAGTCACGCGTGTCGAACCTGATGGTTCCCAGTCCAGCGCCTCCCTGCCAGTGGGCTTCTCATTCGACGCCAATGGCGGGCTGCAAGTGGTTTCCACACTCCACGAGCACGGCTGGGGGGTTGAGCCTTACACCTACATCCACGGTGCCGCCGACCAGAAGGAAATCCAGCACAACGCCCAGGATGGCAGCAGCCAGCAACTGGTGGTCAGCCTCGGCGGGAAGTACGACTCGGTCGAAGCGATCATTTCCAACCTGATCAACGACACGCCCTGGCTGCAGAAGGCGGACAGCAAAGGGCCAACCCTCGCCTCTGGCGAACAGGCACTCGAGCGCGCCCGAGTCCACTTCTACGAGACGGTGGACAAGACCGGCGAGCCCGGAGTGATCATCCACAATGCCGCTCCGGCGACCGTCACGGTCACCGCCGATGACAAGGCGCGCGAATACGGCGACGCCAACCCGGCCCTCACCCAGACCACGACCTATGACAACCACGCCCAGGCCGTGAAGGGAGTGGACGACTACGTGAACCAACAACTGGGCCGCGACGGCATCCAGGTTGGCGCACCGACGACTTCCGCCACGGCTGCCAGCGATGTGAAAGCCGGGGGCTACGACATCAGCAACCCGATCAGCAGCGATGAACGCTCCCAGGGACGCTACAAGGTCGAGGACCGAAAAGGCACGCTGGCTGTCCAGCAGGCCGAGCTGAAGGTCGAAGCCGACCCGCAGAGCAAGGTCTACGGCGACCAGGACCCGGCGCTGAGCTACCAGGTCAGTGGACAGAAATTCGGCGAGAGCGCCACCTCGCTGGTCGCGGGCGACGCAGCCCGAACCGCTGGCGAGAACGTCGGCAGCTACGCCATCCAGCAGGGTGGCGTGAACAGCCTGTCCGGCAACTACCGGATCAGCTTCGTCGGCAACCTGCTGCAGATCACTCCGACCACCCTGGAGGTAACCGCCCAGAATCAGAGCAAGGTCTACGGCACTGCCGACCCGACCCTGAGCTACTCGGTCAGCGGACTGCGCAACAGCGACAGTGAGAGTGGCGTGCTCAGCGGCGGCAAGCTGGCACGCGAAGCTGGCGAGAATGTCCGGCCGCAAGGCTACGGCATCACCCAGGGCGACCTGGTACTGACCAGCAACAACTACACCCTGGTCTTCAAGGACGGCAACCTGCAGATCACTCCTGCCGAGCTGGTCGTGACGGCGGACAGCCACAGCAAGACCGTCGGCCAGGCCGATCCATCGCTGACCTACCAGGTCAGTGGCCTGCAGAACGGCGACAGTGCCGACATCGCCAAGGGCTCGCTGCACCGTGCATCGGGCGAAGAGATCGGCAGCTATGCGATCGACGAGGACACCGGGTTCCAGGCCGGGGCCAACTACAAAGTGACGTTCCGTGACGGCGCCCTGACCATCACCGGTCCGGTGGCACCGATCGAACCCATCGTGCCTGTGGACCCCGTTGTCCCGATCGATCCGGCAGTGCCCGTGACGCCGGTCACTCCCGTGGGTCCCGCAACCGCGTCGATGACCGTGCCGGTTACCGCTCAATCGCCAGGTAATACCCGCTGCGACGCGCTCGAGTCACCCAGTGCGGTCTCCGCCAACTACAGCGTTTCTCCGGCCATCACGCGTACCTACAGCGTTCAACTGATCTGCAAACCCCGCTCCTACGCCGGACAGCAGAGCAGCACGCCGGACATTCGCGACGTGATCACCTACGCCAACAGCCTGTTCAAGGACGGCAAACCCTTCGTCCCCGAGGCCAACCGCAGCGTGATTCCCCACGACCTGAAACCCACTACCCCCACTATCAAAGGAGGGAAATAGCCATGAGCGCCTTTCCTTCGTCCCCGCACCTCCTGGCGGTAGCCCTGTGCTCCGCCCTGCTGCTGATCCAGGCCCCGGCCTATGCCGGGCCCAAGGCCCAGCTCGACCCCGGTCGGGTGGAAATCCCCCGCGCCGACGGCAGCCGTGAAAACCCCACGCGGATGCCCTCGACCCTGCAACTGCCGGACACCGTAGTCGTCCCCGAAACCGAAGGCCCGCCGGCCGAGATGGTGGTCAACCCCAACGACACCACGCGCTTCCAGGTCGACAAGGTGATCATTCGCGGCACCACGCTTTACGCTCCCGAGGCCTTCGCGCCGCTGACGGCGAAGATCGAAGGCCACCGCGTCACCCTCGGCGAGGTCAACGCGGTGGTCACGCAGATCACCCAGCGCTATCGCCAAGCCGGCTTCCTGCTGGCTCGCGCCTACCTGCCCGAACAGCGCCTGGAGAACGGCGAACTGTTGATCCAGGTGTTCGAGGGCCGGGTCAACGAGGTGAAGCTGCAAGGTGACAGCAACAAGGCCGTGCAACGCTACGCCGACAACATCCGCCGCGAGGTTCCGCCAAAAAGCGCCACGATCGAACGCAACCTGCTGCTGATGAACGACCTGTCCGGCCAGCAGAGCCGCGCCACCCTCGCCGCCTCGCCGGTGGAACAGGGCACCGACCTGATCGTCGAGAACCAGATCCGCAAGTACGAAGGCTTCTTCGGCTTCGACAACCGCGACAGCCGCTACTTCGGACCCTGGCAGGTCTACGGCGGGGTTGGCGTCAACGACCTCACCGGCCGTGGCGACCACCTGAGCATCCGCGCCGGTCAGTCGGTGGAAGGCGACAAGATGACCTTCTTCGAGGGCCAGTACGACCTGCCGGTAGGCGCCCAGGGCGATGTGGTGAGCTTCCTCGCCCAGCACAACGACGGCCGCGCCGACACCTACTCCTTCCTCAATGCCAACAGCTCCGGCGACACCTTCGCGGTGCGTATCACCCGACCGTGGATCCGCCAGCGCGACCAGACCTTCAAGACCTCGGCGGCCTTCACCTGGTACAACGGCCAGTCCGAGTACCTGGACGATCCGCACAACCCGCCCTCCAGCGACGACCGCATCCGCGCCATTCGCCTGGGCGCCAGCTACGACTTCTTCGACGGTTTCGGCGGCAAGAACCTGGTCAAGGCCGAACTGAGCAAGGGCCTGAAGATCATGGGCGCCAGCCAGGAAGACCGCGCCAACCCCTCCCGCGAGGGCGGCGAGACCGACTTCACCAAGCTGCAGGTGGACGCCCAGCGGCTGCAGGACCTTTCGAAGATCATCGACGGCATGAACTTGTACATTGCCGGTACCGCGCAGACCTCGTTCGGCCAGGCGCTGCTCTCGCCCGAGCAGTTCGGCGTCGGCGGCAGTGAGTTCGGCCGTGGCTACGACCCGTCGGAGATCACCGGCGACAAGGGCTTCGCGATGAAAACCGAGCTGCAGTACAACCACCTCCACACCTTCAGGGACCACGCCGTGCCAACCCAGTACTACGCGTTCTGGGACTTCGGCAAGGTATGGAGTGAAGACCCGAGCTGGGTCAGCAGTGAAAGCCTGTCTTCCACCGGCTTCGGCGCCCACCTGCAGGTGTTCAAGGACACCTACGTCTCACCGGAGGTCGCCTTCCCGCTTACCCGCTCGGTCTCGGCCAAGGAGCTGGACGACGACAACGGCAAGGCACCGCGCTTCTACCTCAACTTCCTCAAGCTGTTCTGATTGCTCGATCCGATGCTGATTACGCCGCGCGGCCGCACAGTCGGCCGCCCGCCCCGGAGGTTTCCATGACCCGCCAGAATCTGCGCACGCTGCGCAATGTCCGCTCCACCGCCTTCAACAACGAAATCGCCGCCGAGCTTCTGCGCGAGCTGGCCCCGCTGATCGCCAACCAGGAACTCAACCGGCGCATGCGCTGTGCGGCCCGCCAGTTGCTGCTGGACGCCGAAGCCCTGGAAGACGTCTACCAGCAGATGAACCACCCGCGCCACTGAACCCCTCAGACGACCAGGGGCAGGTCGAACTCCAGCCGCAACAGACCTTCGCCCCGGTCGCCTTCCAGCCACTGCGTCTCGCCCTGGAAGGCGATCAGCATTCGCTGCACCCGCGCCCGCGCCCAGAGAGCGTGCTCATCGAGCTCCTCGAAACTCTCTGCGGGAATCCAGGGCGATACCTCTATCCTCAGCCGCAACAGCCCCGTCAGGTATCGCCAGTTGCTCAGATGCAGCCGCACCTGGTCGGGGCCAGGAGATTCGCGCACCGTTTCCAGCAGGCCTTCAAGCAGTTGCCGGTAGTGGCCAGCATCGATCCAGACGCGCTTCAGGCTATTTAGCCCCGGCCCCAGGTCCAGACCGATACCCGCCGTCTCCAATGTGCCGTAAAACGGCCGGAGGATACTCTCGGTCAAGGGCCCAAGCTCGTGAGCCTCGCTGACTCGCTCAGGCGCGTGATGAGCGAGGTCCAGCAACTCATCCAGTCGCTGCACACTAAGCATCATCGTCTCGACCTGCTCCCAGGCTCGCTCCAGCTCATGCCGCGGCCCCGTGGCGCCAATCCCTTGGCTAGCCCCGGCCAGGCTGCTACGCAAGCCGGTCAGGTGCTGGCGAAAATCTCTGCCGACCTTCAGCAGCAGGTTGGTCTTGAGATGATTTCGATAGTTCGCCTCGTACTGAGCACTGCGCATCTGCGCCAACTGTCGGTCACGCTCGGCCAGCGACAGCATGCCGCCGATCATCGCCACCAGTCGCCCATCCGGCGATCGATGGGGCACACACCAGGCGAAATAGGTCCCAGCCATCGGGGCCCCCTCCACCGATATCTCCTCGGTGATCGGCTCCTGGCGCAAGACCGCTTCCTGAAACCGCTGCGCCGCCTGCTGGCGTACGGCCGGCGACAACCAGTGCGCCTGCGCGAAACCGCCGCCACGGAGCTCATCGAAGGATTTCCCCGCACGCTTGAGGAAAGGCTGATTGCACAGCAACAGGTGGCCCTCGGTATCCCGCACGAACATCGGGTTGGGTGAAGCATCGAGCACCGCCCGAAGCAGGTGCAGTTCCTGCTCCAGCTCCGGGTCGAGGGCTGCCACGGCACCTGCATCGGCCGCCACCAGGCCCAGGGCTTGCGCCACCTGGAGCAGCTGAATGTCACTGCTGACATTGAGCTTCTGGTGCAGGCGCATCTTGTAGGTGCTGATGGTCTTGTAGCTCAGGCTCAACTGCTCGGAGATTTCCTTGTTGGAGAGTCCGCGGCCGAGCATCTCCAGTACTGTCAGCTCGCGACCGGACAGGCGCTCAAGCTCGGCCCGGGCATCCTGCTCCTCGCCGCCGGGCTTCGGCAGTTGGGTGGCGCCGCGTGGAAAGTAGCTGCGCCCCCGCAACACCGCCGCCAGCGCCTTCTCCACCTCCGTAGCGGGCTCGCCCTTGCTGACGAAGGCATCCGCTCCCGCCTGCAGGGCGCGGCCGGCGTAGACCTCACTCTCCTGCGAACTGAACACCAGCAGCCGCACCTCGGCCATGGCAGCGCGCAGTCGACGCAACACATCCAGCCCACCCAGGCGCGGGATCGCCAACTCGAGGACGACCACATCCGGGCGCAATTCACGACACAGCGTCAGCGCATCCTGACCGTTATCCGCCTCGCCGACCACTTGATGCCCGGCTCGCACGATCAGGGCGCGCACTCCATCACGCAGAACCGGTTGGCTATCGACCAGCACAATTGTGCTCATTCCCTGTCTCCTGCTTTCTTGCCCCGCTACCAGCGTAGACCAGCCCTGCAGACGGGAATCAATCCTACAAGCACTCGACAGCGGCTCCGACATTCAGCTCCGGAAGCCACGAGGAGACTGGCAGCCATCCAATTCCCGCCTCTCGGAGGCTGCCATGAAAACCCATCAGCCCTTTCTGTCCGACCTGAGCCACTCCCGGCTGGCCCAGGCCATCAGCCTCGTCCTGGCCAGCATGTTCGGCCTGCGGATCATCCGCGCCGACGCCGAAGACAACGTCACCGAGACCGACACCGAGGACCTCAATCAGCCCTCCGAGGCCGGCGTCACCTTCGATCCGCCGCATCCGGAATACCTCGATATCGCCCTGCAGGCCGTGCATGACGCGCCCCAGGCATTCTCCGGCGCCTCCTTGCTGGGCGCGCCGCCGCCCATCAGCGTCATCGTTGCCGGGGGCGTGGGTATCAACGCGGGCTCCCATGCCGAGGCCACGGTCAAGCTCGCCGCCACCAACACCAGCGGAATCAAGACCAGCGGTAACGGCACCCTGACCTTTGCCGACGGCCGTATCGAGAGCAGCGCAGTCACTGCCGCCGCCGCGAAGGGGCAGACCGGCGTGCGCGTCGAAACCGGCGATACGCTGCTGGTGAGCGGTAGCAGCATCATCCTGGACCCGAAGACGGCCGCCGGTGCGGCCATCACCACCAACGACCTGACCGCCGTGAAGGTCGATGCCAATGGCGAACTGCGCCTGACCGGCAGCGACGTACTGGTCGGCGGTGGCGCCAAAGGCAGCAACAACCGCGGGATAGTGGTCGAGCAAGGGCTGCTGGAAATGTCCGGCGGTTCCGTCACCACCCAATCCTGGGGTTCGGTGGGCATCCAGGTCGAAAAAGGCGGCAGTGCCGTCCTCGATAACGGCCTGAGCGTTTCCACCAGCGGTGCGCGCAGCACTACCAGCGGGGGCGCCCACGGGGTGCGCGTAACGGGTAACGGCAGTTCCCTGCGGGGCAGCGATATCTCCGTCAGCACCGTCGGAGGCTCCGCCTATGGCGTTCGCGCCGACGATGGCGCCCAGGTCAGCCTGGCAAACAGCAACGTCAGTACCACCGGCGGCAATGGCCACGCTGTTCTAGCCGATGATGCCGGCACCCACGTCAGCATCGATGGCGGCGCGTTGACTACCAGCGGCAAGGGCTCGGTGGGCATCTGGGCGCGCGACGGCGCACAGGTAGAAATCGCCGATACGACCATCCGCACCAGCGGCGCAGCGGTTTCCAGCGCGGCCCCGGTGGACGATGAAAAAACCCTCAGCCTGAGCCATGGCCTGCTGGCCAGCGGAGCGGGCAGCCAGATCGATGCCAGCGGCGCCCTCCTGGATATTGCCGGCGGCAGTGCCAGCGCCGCCCGCGCCGAGGATGGCGGCAGGATCAGCCTGACCGACAGCGACATTGCCGTCAGCGGCGTAGCGACCAGTACCACCACCACAGCGGCACTGCATGCCACCAGCGGTGGCAGCATCGAAGCCTCCGGCAACCAGATCGTCAGCAGCGGCAACAACGTTGGCGGCGCCCGCGCCGAGGGACCCGGCAGCAGCATCAGCCTGGCGGACGGCAGCATCACCGTTCGTGGCGCGGGCAGCGTTGCCAACCCCGCGGCCGGCGCCCGTGCCATGGCCGGCGCCAGCGTTAGCCTCAGCGATATCACACTCGACGTGCACGGCCTGACCTACGGGCATGGCGTGTCCGTCGAGGGCGCTGGCTCAACCGCCACGGTCGATCATTCCAGCATCGCCGTGGACGGCAACCGTGCCATCGGCGTGAACATCAGCGCTGGCGGCCACGCCAAGGTCGACAACAGCAGCATCGCGGTCGATGCCCAGGCCGGCGGCGCTGGACCCTGGTCGCCCGGCGTGCTGGTCGAGGGCGCGGGTTCGGGACTGGAGATGACCGACAGCGACGTTCGCACCTCGCAGAAAGCCAGCTATGGGCTGCAAGTGCGCGAAGGCGCGACTGCCGAAGTCACCGGCGGCAAGATCAGTACCGCGGGCAACTACTCCACCGCCGCAGCCGCCGGGAGCTCCAGCACTGCTGCGCCCGGCTCCAGCCTGACCCTGAACCAGGTGACCGTACACACCAGCGGCAACGACAATGCCATGGGCGTGATTGCCGACCTGGGCGCCACCGTGACCGTCCACGGTGGCTCGGTCACCACCACCGGCAGCGGCTCGCCAGCCGCCGGCAACCTCACCTTCCCCCACGGCCTCGCCGCCCGTAACCCCGGCGCCCTGCTGGTGGCAGACGGCACCAGCGTGCTGACTCAGGGCTCGCAGGCCTACGGCGCCGCCGTGGACGATGGCGGCAGCATGGTCCTGGACAACCTCAGCGTGAAGACCGAGGGCGAGTACTCCGTGGGCCTCTATGCCGGGATCGGCTCCGCCAAGCCGGGAGCGGTCAGCCTCAGCGCCGACCACGTCACGGTGCAAACCCTGGGCGACCACGCCACCGGCGCACTGGTCAGCCGGCAATACAAGGACGAGAGCGCCACACTGGACCTGAGCAACACCAGCATCGCCACCACAGGCGCCCAGTCCCATGGGCTGCGGGCGGAGTCCGGCGGTACGCTCAGCGCTCTGAACAGCACGGTATCGGTCAGCGGCGAACAGGCCCTGGGCGTACTCGCCAATAACACCGCCAGCGCGCGGCTGGACAATGTCAGCGTCGGCACCTCTGGTGCACTGGGCCACGGTGTGGTCGCCAAAAACGCCGGCAGCGTGGAAGCCGACCGCCTCGTGGTCAACGCCAGCGGCGACCAGTCCGCCGCGCTCTACGCCCAGGGCACCGACGCGCAACCCGGCCGGATCCGCATCGACCACGGCTCGCTGAGCAACCGCGACGGCGCCACCATTGCCACCGCCGGGGCCGCCGAGATCGCTCTCAGCCACAGCCTGGCCGGCGGCAGCGGGCAATGGCTGAACGTCGACGAATCCGTCGCCAACGATGGCAGCGTCATCCCCGACATGGGCACCGGCCAGTGGCAAGGCGTGGGCAGCAGCGTGGCGGCCGCAGGCAAGGCGCGCATCGACCTGAGCACCTCCATCGTCAGCGGCTCAGCGAAAACCGCCGCCGGCAGCCAGTCGGACGTCACCCTTCGGGACAGCAGCCTGTGGCAGCTCACCGGCAACTCCAACCTGAGCAGCCTGAGCAACACTGCCAGCCTGATCGATTTCAGCGCCGACGGTGGTTACAAGACCCTCACCACCAACGATTATCACGGCGCCAATGGCACCCTGGCCCTGAATACCTACCTGTACAAGGACGACTCGCCGTCCGACCAGTTGGTGATCGACGGCGGCGAGGCCAGCGGTGAGAGCAACCTGCTGATCAAGAACACCGGCGGCCCTGGCGCCCTGACCCAGGGCAACGGCATCAAGGTGGTGGACGCGGTGAACGGCGGCACCACCGAAACCGAAGCCTTCCGCCTGCTCAACCGGGTCAAGGCCGGCCCCTACGAGTACACCCTGCACCGCGCCAGCCTGGACGACAGCAACGGCGAAGCCTGGTACCTGCGTTCCACCCAGGATGCGGCGCCGGTAGACCCCGTGGACCCTGTCGATCCGGTCGATCCGGTCAATCCGGTCGATCCCGTGGACCCGGTAACGCCAGTTGATCCGGGCGATCCGCTCGGCCCGGTCCCCCCCAGCGGCCCGACAACTCCTGTCATACCGGATACACCGCGCCCCACCCCGGCACCGCAGAGAGCCAACTACCGCGCCGAGACCTCGCTCTACAGCGCCCTCCCCGCCATGGCCCTGAACTACAGCCGCGCACTGGTCGACACCCTGCACGAGCGCGTCGGCGAGGAACGGCGCAATGTCACCGACCCGCTACCCGCTGAAGAGGTGGACACCTATGGCCCGTCCCTGGGCTGGGGCCGGCTGATCAACCAGAAAGGCAGCGCCAGCCTGGGCAATGGAGCTGACTACGACTACCGCATCCAGGCCTTCCAGGTCGGCGCAGACCTCTACCGCAACGAAGACATCGATGGCAGCACCGACCAGGCCGGGCTCTCGCTGCAGGCTGGGCGTATCAAGGGCAACGTCGACCACGCCGACGGCCGGGACGCCGGCGACGACACCCTGCGCTCCTACGGCATCGGTGGTTACTGGACCCACTTCGGGCCCAAGGGCTGGTACCTGGACGGTGTGCTGCAGTTCAACCGCTTCGACATCCAGGCGCGGCCCAATGACGCCGACTCACTGAAAACCCGCGGGCACGGTA
Organism: Pseudomonas sp.; assembly: GCF_002796985.1. Taxonomy (GTDB): domain Bacteria; phylum Pseudomonadota; class Gammaproteobacteria; order Pseudomonadales; family Pseudomonadaceae; genus Pseudomonas. The sequence goes on from NZ_PEKX01000011.1 coordinate 53,213, forward strand.
TCACCGCCTCACTGGAAGGCGGCTACCCGCTGAAGCTCGACTCCGACAAGAACCTGCACGTCGAGCCGCAAGCCCAGCTGATCGTCAGCAAGCTGAAACTCGATGACAGCCACGACGATGCCGCCGACGTGCGCTTCGAGGATGTCGACTCGCTGACCGGCCGTCTGGGCGTGCGCGTCGACAAGGACTGGTTCCGCGAGGACGACAAGGGCAAGCAGCAGCGCACCAGCATCTGGGTCCGTCCGAGCGTGTGGCACGAGTTCAAGGGCAAGGCCAAGACCGAATTTTCCTCGGCGGACGGCTACATCCCCTTCGGCACCGACATGGACGGCAGCTGGGGCGAACTCAACATCGGCGTCGACTACCAGCTCAACGACCGCACCAGCGTCACCGGCTCGCTGGGTTACCAGCGGGCGCTGGACGGTGACGGCCGCAGCTACGAGGGAATCCTCGGCTTCAAGGTGAAGTTCTGAGCCTCAGCCCCGACGGCGCGGCCTGTCGCGCCGTCTTTCCTTTCCTTTCCTTTCCACGTACCGGAGATCGCCATGCAACCCCCTGACATCCGCGCACTGCGCACCGTCCGCTCCACCTCGTACAACAACGAAATCGCCGCCGAACTGCTGTGCGAACTGTCGTCCTGCAACGTCAGCGAAGAACAGGCCCGCCGCATCCGCTGCGCCGCCCGCCAACTGCTGCGCGATGCCGATGCGCTGGAAGGCGCCTACCAGCAGATGGCTTCGCCGCACCATTGAGCCCGCACCTGCGGTTTTACATCGGAATGAAATAGCCCCGCTTACGCGGGGCTTTTTGCTTTCGCAGGAGCGACCGGCGCTCAGGCGTGCTGCGCGCCCGCCCGCTTGAGCAACTGCTTGCAGCGCTCGGACAGGTGCACCACCCGCAGGTGCTTGCCGGCCTTGCTGTAGCGCTCGCGCAGGGTCATCAGCGCGGCGATGGCCGAGTAGTCGACGAAGCTCAGGTGCGCACAGTCCAGGGTAACCTGCTGCGGGTCACCCGCCGGGTCGAACTGGTTGAGGAACGCTGTGGTGGAAGCGAAGAACAGCGTGCCGTGGACGCGGTACAGCTTGCTGCCATCGGCCTCGTCATGGATGTCCGCGTATAGCTCGCGGGCATGCTTCCAGGCGAAATCCAGCGCGGCCACGACGATGCCGCAGAACACCGCCACGGCGAGGTCCGTCGCCACGGTGATCGCGGTCACCGCGATGATCACCAGCACATCGCTGCGCGGCACCTTGTTGATGACTCGCAGCGAAGCCCAGGCGAAAGTCTGCTGCGACACCACGAACATCACCCCCACCAGCGCGGCCAGCGGGATACGCTCGATCAGCGGGGCGAGGAACAGCACGAAGAGCAGGATCATCACCCCGGCCACCACGCCGGAGAGCCGGCCGCGGCCGCCGGAGCTGAGGTTGATCACGGTCTGCCCGATCATCGCGCAACCTCCCATGCCGCCAAACAGCCCGGAAACGATGTTGGCACCACCCAGCGCCACGCACTCGCGGTCCGGGAAGCCACGGGTCTCGGTGATTTCGTCAGTGAGGTTGAGCGTCAGCAGGGTTTCCAGGATGCCGACCATGGCCATGAGGAAGGCGTAGGGCGCAATGATCCGCAGGGTTTCCAGGTTCCAGGGAATGTCCGGCCACGCGAACTGCGGCAGGCCGCCAGCGATGTGCGCCATGTCGCCCAGGGTGCGGGTCGGCAGGCCGAGCAGGTAGACCGCCAGCCCGACGCCGAGGATCGCCACCAGCGCCGGCGGCACCGCGCGGGTCAGCTTCGGCAGCAGATAGACCACCGCCATGGTCAGCGCCACCAGCCCCAGCATCACGTACAGCGGGATGCCGCTGAGCCAATGCTCGCCGTCCTTGAAGTGCTCCAACTGAGCCAGGGCGATAACGATCGCCAGGCCGTTGACGAAGCCCAGCATCACCGGGTGCGGCACCATGCGCACCAGCTTGCCCAGGCGCAGCAGGCCGAACAGGATCATCACCACCCCGCCCAGCAACACGGTGGCCAGCAGGTACTGCACGCCGTGCTGGACGACCAGCGCGACGATCACCACCGCCATTGAACCGGCGGCGCCGGAAACCATGCCGGGACGGCCGCCGAACAGCGCGGTGAGGGTGCAGAGGATGAAGGCGCCGTACAACCCCATCAGCGGATTGAGGTGGGCGACCAGGGCGAAGGCGATGCACTCGGGCACCAGCGCGAAGGACGTGGTGAGTCCGGCCAGGACATCGGCACGCAGGCGGGCGGGTTTCATTTTTCTACTCGGAAGCGGGGATCACGAAGGGCCGGCAATGGTACGGAAATCCGCCGCGCCCGGCCAGCCGCTGGCCCCGCACGGCACCATCAGGGCTGGGGCTGTACCAGTGCACCGTTGAGGAACAACTGCTCCAGCACCTGAGCGGAGCTGGAGCTGGCCGCGCGGCCATAGCGCTCGGCATCGACCATGCCGTAGAGCATCGAGAGGAAGAGTTCGGTGAACACCGCGGCGGTGATGTCGATGCGCAGCACACCGCTCTGCTGGCCGCGCAGGAAGAAGGCATCCACCGCCTCGGTGTAGTAGCTCCAGCGCTCGGTCGTCGCCTCCATGTCGAAGTTCTCGGCGCGGTACTGGAACAGCAGGAAGTTCAGCATGTCGCGGTGCTTGAGGTGCTCGGCGATCAGCCGGCGCAGCGCCTCCAGCGGCTCGGCCTGCTGCAGCCCGGAGGCTTCGAGGATCTGCCGGATCACCACGTGGCCGTAGTCCTCCAGCATCGTCATCAGCCCGTCGCGGGTGCCGCAGAAACGGTGCAGCGTCGCCTTGCTCACCCCCGCCGACTCCGCCAGCTCCTTCAACGTCGCCCGTGGGCGGTCGACGATGGCGACGGCCAGCGCCTTGAGCAGACGTTCATCATGGGCGGAGAGAGTCATTCGGAGCCTCGTGTCAGGTGGCGGATCGTCTCATTGTGCAGAAAAAGACCTCTCTTTTGAAAGGTCATGACACATTTTATACACCACAGAAGCAAATGAGACATTATTGACTCATTTCGGATTTAAAAGGATCATACGCACCTTTCCAGATAGACAGACCCCGGGTGAAACATGGGCAGGTTGCGTGCAGTAGGGACAATCAGTGCGCTGGTAACAGCGCTGGCACTGGCGGGTTGCGGACCATCCGGCGAGCCGCAGGCGGCCGCGGAGATGGCACGCCCGGTGGATGTGGTGGCGGTCGCGACCGAGCCTCTCACCCTGACCTCGGAGTTGCCGGGGCGTATCGAGCCGATGCGTGTCGCCGAGGTGCGGGCGCGGGTGGCGGGCATCGTCATGCAGAAGCGCTTCGAGGAAGGCGCCGACGTCAAGGCCGGCGAACTGCTGTTCCAGATCGACCCGGCGCCGCTGAAGGCCGCCGTGTCCCGCGCCGAAGGCGAACTGGCGCGCGCCCAGGCCGCGCAGCAGGAAGCCCAGGCGCGGGTGAAGCGCTACGAGCCGCTGGTGAAGATCGAAGCGGTCAGCCAGCAGGACTTCGACACCGCCACCGCCGACCTGCGCAGCGCCCAGGCTTCGGTGCGCTCGGCCCAGGCAGACCTGGAAACCGCGCGGCTGAACCTGGGCTACGCCTCGGTCAAGGCGCCGATCTCCGGGCGCATTGGCCGCGCACTGGTCACCGAAGGTGCGCTGGTCGGCCAGGGCGACGCCACGCTGATGGCGCGCATCCAGCAACTCGACCCGATCTACGCCGACTTCACCCAGCCCGTGGCCGATGCCCTGCGCCTGCGTGAGGCGCTCAAGAGCGGCAACCTCGCCGCCGGCCAGAGCCAGGCCCTGAGCCTGCGGGTCGAAGGCACGCAGTACGAGCGTCAGGGCGAGCTGTTGTTCACCGACATCTCGGTGGACCGTGGCACCGGCCAGGTCTCGCTGCGCGGCAAGTTCACCAACGCCGACGGCCTGCTGCTGCCGGGCATGTACGTGCGCGTCACCGCGCCGCAAGGCACCGACGCCAAGGCCATTCTGGTGCCGCAACGCGCCGTGCAGCGCGCCACCGACGGCACCGCCCACGTACTGGTGATCGGCGCTGATAGCCGCGTCGAGACCCGCTCGGTGCAGACCGGCGCCATGCAGGGCTCGCGCTGGCAGATCAGCCAGGGCCTGGCCAGCGGTGACCAGGTCATCGTCGGCGGCCTCACCGGCCTGCAGCCAGGCGCCAAGGTCGAAGCCCGTCACGCCCAGGAGCAACAGCAGCAACAGGCGTCGAGCCAGTAAGGCGAGGACCGCCGCGAGGAATTTCCCATGTCACTGTTCTTCATCAAGCGCCCCAATTTCGCGTGGGTGGTGGCGCTGTTCATTTCCCTGGCCGGCCTGCTGGCCATTCCGCTGCTGCCGGTGGCCCAGTACCCCAGCGTGGCGCCACCACAGATCACCGTCACCGCCACCTACCCCGGCGCCTCGGCACAGGTGCTGGTGGACTCGGTCACCAGCGTGATCGAGGAGGAGCTCAACGGCGCCAAGGGCCTGCTCTACTTCGAGTCCACCAGCAACTCCAACGGCATGGCCGAAGTGGTGGTCACCTTCCAGCCCGGCACCAACCCGGAGCTGGCCCAGGTGGACGTGCAAAACCGCCTGAAGAAGGCCGAGGCGCGCATGCCCCAGGCCGTGCTCACGCAGGGGCTGGAGGTCGAGCAGACCAGCGCCGGTTTCCTGCTGATCTACGCGCTCAACTACAAGGAAGGCTCCGCGCGCACGGATACGACCGCCCTGGGCGACTACGCCGCGCGCAACATCAACAACGAGCTGCGCCGCGTACAAGGCGTCGGCAAGCTGCAGTTCTTCTCCTCCGAAGCCGCCATGCGGGTGTGGATCGACCCGCAGAAGCTGGTCGGCTACGGCCTGTCCATCGATGACGTGGGCAATGCCATTCGCGGGCAGAACGTGCAGGTGCCGGCCGGCAGCTTCGGCGCCTCCCCCGGCAGCAGCGAGCAGGAGCTGACCGCCACCCTCGCGGTGAAAGGCACCCTGGATGACCCGGCGGAGTTCGGCCGCATCGTCCTGCGCGCCAACCCGGACGGCTCCACCGTCAAGCTGGCCGACGTCGCGCGCCTGGAAGTGGGCAGCGAAAGCTACAACTTCACCGCGCGCCTGGACGGCAAGCCCACCGTGGCCGGCGCCATCCAGCTCTCCCCCGGCGCCAATGCCCTGCAGACCGCCGCGCTGGTGAAGGAACGCCTGGCCGAGCTGTCGGTGAACTTCCCCGACGACGTCGAGTACTCGGTGCCGTACGACACCTCGCGCTTCGTCGACGTGGCCATCGAGAAGGTCATCCACACCCTGCTCGAAGCCATGGTGCTGGTGTTCCTGGTGATGTTCCTGTTCCTGCAGAACGTGCGCTACACGCTGATCCCGGCCATCGTGGTGCCGGTGTGCCTGCTCGGCACGCTGACGATGATGTACCTGCTGGGCTTCTCGGTGAACATGATGACCATGTTCGGCATGGTGCTGGCCATCGGCATTCTCGTCGACGACGCCATCGTGGTGGTGGAGAACGTCGAGCGCATCATGGCCGAGGAAGGCCTGCCCCCGGCCGCCGCGACGGTCAAGGCGATGGGCCAGGTGTCCGGCGCGATCATCGGCATCACCCTGGTGCTCTCGGCGGTGTTCCTGCCGCTGGCGTTCATGGCCGGCTCGGTGGGCGTGATCTACCAGCAGTTCTCCCTGTCGCTGGCGGTGTCGATCCTGTTCTCCGGCTTCCTCGCCCTGACCTTCACCCCGGCGCTGTGCGCGACGCTGCTCAAGCCAGTCCCTGAGGGCCACCACGAAAAACGCGGTTTCTTCGGCGCCTTCAACCGCGGCTTCAACCGCCTGACCGAGCGCTACACGCGGCTCAACAGCGCGCTGGTGAAACGCGCCGGGCGCTACATGCTGATCTACGCCGGCATCCTCGCGCTGCTCGGCTACAGCTACCTGCGCCTGCCGGAATCCTTCGTGCCGGTGGAAGACCAGGGCTACATGATCGTCGACATCCAGCTGCCGCCGGGCGCCACCCGCGCGCGCGCCGACGTCACCGGCCAGGAGCTGGAGCAGTTCCTGAAATCCCGCGAGGCGGTGGCGTCGTCCTTCCTGGTGATGGGCTTCAGCTTCTCCGGCATGGGCGAGAACGCCGCACTGGCGTTCCCGACCCTGAAGGACTGGTCCGTGCGCGACAAATCGCAGTCCGCCGAGGCGGAAACCGCGGCGGTAAACCAGCGTTTCGCCGGCATCAGCGACGGCGCGATCATGGCCGTTACCCCGCCGCCAATCGACGGCCTGGGCAACTCCGGCGGCTTCTCGCTGCGCCTGCAGGACCGCGCCGGCCTCGGCCGCGAAGCGCTGCTGGCAGCCCGCGACCAGTTGCTCGGGCAGGCCAACGGCAACCCGAAGATCCTCTACGCCATGATGGAAGGCCTCGCCGAGGCGCCGCAGCTGCGCCTGGAGATCGACCGCGAGAAGGCACGCACCCTGGGCGTCAGCTTCGAGTCCATCAGCAGCGCGCTGTCCACCGCCTTCGGCTCCTCGGTGATCAACGACTTCGCCAACGCCGGCCGCCAGCAACGCGTGGTGGTGCAGGCCGAACAGGGCGACCGGATGACCCCGGAAGCCGTGCTCAAGCTCTACGTGCCCAACGCCAGCGGCGAGCTGGTGCCGCTGTCCGCCTTCGTCAGCACCCGCTGGGAAGAAGGCCCGGTGCAGTTGGCGCGCTACAACGGCTACCCGTCGATCCGTATTTCCGGCGACGCCGCCCCCGGCGTCAGCACTGGCGAAGCCATGGCCGAGATGCAGCGTCTGGTGAGTGAACTGCCAGCCGGCATCGGCTACGAATGGACCGGCCTCTCCTACCAGGAGAAGGTCGCCAGCGGCCAGGCCAGCCAGCTGTTCGCCCTGGCGATCCTGGTGGTGTTCCTGCTGCTGGTGGCGCTCTACGAGAGCTGGGCGATCCCGCTGTCGGTGATGCTCATCGTGCCCATTGGCGCCCTCGGCGCGGTGCTGGCGGTGACGGTCACCGGGCTGCCCAACGACGTGTACTTCAAGGTCGGCCTGATCACCATCATCGGCCTGGCGGCAAAGAACGCGATCCTCATCGTCGAGTTCGCCAAGGAGCTCTGGGAGCAGGGCCACAGCCTGCGCGACGCCGCGATCCAGGCCGCACGCCTGCGCTTCCGCCCGATCATCATGACCTCCATGGCCTTCATCCTCGGCGTAGTGCCGCTGGTGCTCGCCAGCGGAGCCGGCGCCGCCAGCCAGCGCGCCATCGGCACCGGGGTGATCGGCGGGATGCTCAGCGCCACGCTGCTGGGGGTGATCTTCGTGCCCATCTGCTTCGTCTGGCTGCTGTCGCTGCTGCGTCGCCAACCCAAACCTGCGCATCAACCCACGGAGGCCGCGCAATGACCACCCTGCGCAAACCCGCGTTTGCCGCCAGCGCGCTGCTGCTCGCGGTGGCCCTGAGCGGCTGTTCCATGGCCCCCACCTACGAGCGCCCCGAGGCACCCGTGGCGCAGAGCTGGAGCGGCCCCGCCGCCCAGCCCGGTACCGCAGCGAGCAACCTGGACTGGCAGAGCTTCATCGTCGACAGCGACCTGCGCGAGCTGGTGAATGTCGCCCTGGACAACAACCGCTCGCTGCGCCAGACCCTGCTGGATATCGAACAGGCCCGCGCGCAGTACCGCATCCAGCGCTCGGACCGCGTGCCCGGCCTGAGCGGCGCCGCCAACGGCAATCGCCAGCGGCTGCCGGCGGACCTGTCCAACAGTGGCAGCTCGGCGGTGAGCAGCAGCTACCAGGTCGGCCTGTCGCTGCCCGAGTACGAGCTGGACCTGTTCGGCCGGGTGAAGAGCCTGACCGACGCCGCGCTGGAGCAGTACCTGTCCACCGAGGAAGCCGGGCGCAGCGCGCGCATCGCGTTGATCGCCGAGGTCAGCCAGGCCTATCTCACCTACGACGGCGCCCAGCGCCGTCTGCAGCTGACCGAGCAGACCCTGGCCAGCCGCGAAGACTCGCTGAGCCTGATCAGCCAGCGGCGCACCGCCGGTGCGGCCACCGCGCTGGACTATCAGGAAGCGCTGGGGCTGGTGGAGCAGTCCCGCGCGGAACTGGAAAGCAATGCGCGGCAGAAGCAGCAGGCGCTGAACGCCCTGGTGTTGCTGGTGGGGTCGGCGGATGCGACCAAGCGCATCCCGCAGGTGCCGCAGGACAAGCCCATGCTGATCCAGGACATCGCTCCCGGCACACCGTCCGAGCTGATCGAACGACGCCCGGACATTCTGGCCGCCGAGCACGTGCTCAGGGCGCGCAACGCCGACATCGGCGCGGCCCGCGCAGCGTTCTTCCCGCGCATCAGCCTGACCGGCAGCTTCGGCACCTCCAGCGCGGAAATGTCCGGGCTGTTCGACGGCGGCTCGCGTTCGTGGAGCTTCGTGCCGACGCTGTCGCTGCCGATCTTCGATGCCGGGCGCAACAGCGCCAACCTGGACCTGGCCAAGGTGCGCAAGGACTCGGCGGTGGCCGCCTACGAAGGCACCATCCAGACGGCGTTCCGGGAAGTGGCCGACGCGCTCGCGGCGACCGACACCCTGCGCCGCGAAGAAGCCGCGCGCCGGGCTTTGGCGAACACCACCAACGAAACCCTGAAGCTGGCCAAGGCTCGCTACGAAGGCGGCGTCGACAGCCACCTGCGCTATCTCGACGCGCAGCGCAGCAACTTCGTCAACGAGGCGGCCTACATCGAGACCAGCACCCAGCGGCAGATCGCCCTGGTGGACCTGTTCCGCGCCCTTGGCGGCGGGTGGAGAGCGCTCTAGCTGCTCCTCTGCCGGCGGATGGCAATCGCGGACGGAGCCCGCTCCTACGCTGGCCGGATACGTAGGAGCGGACTCCGTCCGCGATGATTCCAGCGTGTAGGGCGCATAACCCGGAACGGGTTATCCGCCGCCATGGTACGTAACGCCAGCGTCGGAATCCGCTTCAGGGGAATCAGTCGCCGAACACCGGTCGGAAGAAGCTCCGCTCGTAGCTGAGGATGCAGCGGGTTTCTTCGGCATATCGGAACGCTGCCTGGCATTCGGCGTCCTCCATGGACTGCTGCCGGTAGCGCTCATAGTCGGCCAGGCTGGGGAAGGTGAACATCGCCAGGGCGATGTTGCTGGCCCCCTCGGAAGGCAGGAAGTAACCGTGGTGCTGGCCGCCGAAACGCTCCACCAGCGGGATCCACAACCGGCCGTAGTGTTCGAATTCCTTGAGCTTGTATGGGTCCAGCACGTAGCGCAGGTAACAGGTGACCATCTCGCCAACTCTCTTCCGGTGAAAGGGATGGCCACTCTACCCAATCCTCGCGGGAACACATAAACCCGTGGCATGCGCACCGCTCTTCGTAGGAGCGAGCTTGCTCGCGAACAGCCCTCCCGGCGACGCCGGCGTGAAGCGGTTCGCGAGCAAGCTCGCTCCTACAGGTCACAGCCCGCCTGCGACATGTCAGCCCGATTCGCTGCCAGGCCCGTTAGACTGGCCACACGTTCATTTTCACCCGGGGCACGATGCCCCTTTTCCACTAGCGCCGGCGCAAGGCTGGCGCGGAGCACCAAGGTATGTACTTCGATATCGTCCTCGACCTCTTCGCGGCGCTCTGTTTCGGCGCGCTGATCGGCATGGAGCGCCAGTGGCGCCAGCGCTTCACCGGCGTCGCCACCCACGGCCTGGTCGCCCTCGGCGCCGCCACCTTCGCCACCCTGCCCTTCCTCATGGGCGCGGAGGACCAGGTGGTGCGCATGTCCGCCCAGGTGGTCACCGGCATCGGCTTCCTCGGGGCCGGCGTCATCATGCGCGACGGCCTCAGCGTGCGCGGCCTGAGCACCGCGGCGACGATCTGGTGCACCGGCGCGGTGGGCGTGCTGGCGGGTAGCGGCTTCCTCGCCGCCGCACTGGTGGCGACTCTGCTGATCGTCCTGTGCAACCTCACGCTGCCGCCGGTAACCCGCTGGATCCAGCGCCACGCCCCCATCGAGCCAAGCAGCGAGCGCTACTACACCGTCCAGGCAGTCACCGAGACCCATCAGGAAGCGCTGGTGCGCTCCACCCTGCTGCGCCGCCTGAGCGCCAACGGCCTGGCCCTGCAAAGCCTGGAAAGCCATGCGCGCAAGACCGGCGGCGAAGTGGAGGTCGCCGCCCTGGTGCTGGCACCCAGTGACAAGGACAGCCTGCTGGAATCACTGGTCGGAGAACTGGCCCTGGCGCCTTACGTATCAGCGGTGAGCTGGTCGATCAGCGACGGGCCGCAGTAAGCATCACGCAATGAAAAAGGGAGCCCATGGGCTCCCTTTTCTCATCTCGCCCGGCATCAGGCGAAGACGAAATACTTGCGCACCGTCTCCACCACTTCCCAGGTGCCCTTCATGCCCGGCTCGATGACGAACACATCGCCGGCGCGCAGGTGGACCGGCTGCTCGCCCTCGGGCGTGATGACGCAGTAGCCGTCGAGGAAGTGGCAGTACTCCCACTTCTCGTAGTTCACCGCGAACTTGCCAGGGGTGCAGATCCAGGTGCCCATGATCTTGCTGCCGTCCGCCGACAGGTAGGCATTGAGGTTGACGGTATGCGGATCGCCGCCGATGCGCTGCCACTTGGTGGCGTCCAGCACGGGCGTCGGGCAGGTGTCGCGCAGCACGGTGATGAAGTCGGACATGACAGCTCCAGGTCGTTGCAGGGAAGGTCCGCCACCATAGCCACCGGCCCATCCAAAGAGTTGCCTGGATTCGACATCGGTATGTCTGCCAGCGCTACCCGCCCCCCCCTTCCCGCTCCTGACAGATTTGTCATCCGCCGCTCATGCAGCCGTTAACCGTGCTCCCACACGATGCCCGTGGCCCTCGCCACGCCTGGGCGAAAACAACAACAGCAGGCGGTAACCGACCATCCTGCCTTAGGAGCACATCATGAACCGACGCAAAATCCCGCTGGCGGCTTCGCTGCTGGCACTGGGGGTCGCTTCGCCGACCGTCCTCGCCGAAGCTAAAACCGAAGAAAAAGCCGAAGGCTTCATCGAAGGCGCCAGCCTGGAAATTCTCAACCGCAACCTCTACTTCAACCGCGACGCCCGCCACGGGCAGTCCGTGCCGCCGCGCGGCAACGGCTACTCGGAAGTCTGGGCCCACGGGATCATCGGCAAGTTCGAATCTGGCTTCACCCAGGGCACGGTTGGCGTCGGGGTGGACGCCTTCGCCATGCTGGGTTTCCAGCTCGACACCGGTGACGGCCGCAACGGCGCCGGCAGCTCGGTGGACGTATTGCCCACCGACAACGACGGGCGTACCGAAAGCGACTACTCCAAGGCCGGCGGTGCCGCCAAAGTGCGCCTGTGGGATACGGTGCTGAAGGTCGGCGACGTGTTCCCCGAGACCCCCGTGGTGCATTACGGCGATTCGCGCCTGCTGCCCGAATCCTTCCGTGGCTTCACCCTGCAGAACACCAGCCTGGAAGGCCTGAGCCTGCAGGGCGGCCGCCTGCATTCCATGAGTCAACCACAGTCGCGGCAGATGGACGACGGCTTCGCCACCTTCTACGCAGGCCCGGTGGATTCGCCCTGGCTCGCCTACGGCGGCGGCGACTACGCCATCAACGACAACGCCAGCGTCAGCCTCTACAGCAGCCGCCTGAAGGACGCCTGGAACCAGTACTACTTCGGCACCGCGCTGAACTTCCCGCTCAGCGAGGCGGTGGAGCTGTTCGGCGGCTTCAACTACTACAAGTCGCAGGACGAGGGCCGCGAGCTGCTCGGCGAGTTCAACACCAACATCTGGAGCGCCAGCGCCGGCGTGCACTTCGGCGCCCACCGCATCGCCGTCAGCCATCAGCGCAACAACGGCAACAACGACTTCGACTACCTGCGCCAGGCTGACTCGATCTACCTCGACAACTCCATCCAGTACAGCGACTTCAACTCGCCGAAGGAACGCTCGTGGATGGTCCGCTACGACCTCGACATGGCCACCTACGGCGTGCCCGGCCTGAGCTTCATGACCCGCTACGCGCGCGGCACCGACGCCGATTACTCCAACGCCAACGCCGTATACATGCGCCGCGACGACAACGGTGATCCGCTCACTGACCAGAAGCGCTGGGAGCGCGACATCGAGGCCAAATACGTATTCCAGGAAGGCCAGCTGAAGGACCTGTCGCTGCGCGTGCGCCAGGCCACCACCCGCGCCACCGCTTTCGAGTCGGACCTGGACGAAGTGCGGCTGATCGTCGAATACCCCCTGGCGATTCTGTGACGACCTGCGCCTGGCGGGCGGATGACGGAATTGTCAGCTGCGCCTCAGCCTCCCGTTAGGCGCCCCTGCGTATAACGGAAGGCATCACCGCCCCCCAAGGCATCTGGTGATGATTTCCCCGCAGCAACGTTCCTCTCCCTGGCGCTCCACGTGCCCTTTGGGGGGAGAGGAACACTCGGCGCCCTTCTGGGCGCCTTTTTTTTGCGCCGTAAAAAGCTGTACCGGCAGGGAGCCGGACATTACGCGAGCAAGCTCGCTCCTCCGAAAGGCACTCCGGAGTTTGAGCTGGACTGTAGGAGCGAGCTTGCTCGCGAACCGCACCCTGCCGCCGCCCCGGAAAACGCTTGCGCAGGATGGGTCGGGCGGCGTTCCGCAAGCTTGCGGTACCCATGCTGTCGGTGCACCGGAATCGATGGGTATCGCTGCGCTCCACGCCATCCTACGCTCGTGCTCCGCCGTGATTTCGGTGTGGATGGAAACTCCGCTCCTACCTGAGACTCCGTGCCAGGGCTGGGGTGAGGGGGGAAGCACAGGCACGGACTATCCAGAGGAAGACAGTTGCTCCTACGAGCGAGCTGAGCTGTAGGGGCGCATGCCGCCGCTACAGGGAGCACGGTGCGTCATGCGCCCTGCCAACCAGGCCCTCAGACCTCCTCGCAGCCTTCCACTGTACCCAGGCAATTGACCAACAGAAGCTCTTCGTCGCCATCTGAACGCTGAGTGCCAAAATACTGGAAGATCGTTCTATAGCCGTGGGAGTCGTCATAGAAGCCTGCAGACAGGAAAGCCTCATGAGGCTTCCAGTCGTATGCAGGCCCCTGAGTACTCACCAGGTGCCGAAACATTGCATGCAACTGCTGCCAAGTCTTGTACTTGGATAGGGTCATCCCGACCTGCCTCTTGAAGAGGTGGCGCAGCCGCTCCGACGACAGTCCGCAAACTGCCGCAAGGCTGCTTAGATCCAGCCTACCTACCGGGTTCTTGGACAGCTCTTGTGCAACGAGCTTAAGGCGCTCGTCCTCAAGTTGGGATTCATTCTTCACTGCTACAACTGCTTTCACGGTACTCACAAGAGTCCGAATGTCAGCAGGCGCCAACCGCGCACTGAAAACGCCTTCAAAGCCAGGATTGCACTCCAGCAACCGGTTGTGAATTTGTGGTGCTTCCTTGAGCGTGCAAGGACGGTGCTGTATGGCTTGGCCTGCGGCGGAAAGTGGATCCAGATAGATGACGATGGTGCGCGTAGCGACCACAGAGCTCCAAATCCCTGCTGGATGAAGCAGGCAGATGGAGGACAGCTCCTCCCCTTCGCGCAAGCAACATGTCAGAACATCTTCTGGTCCACCCAACAGAATCGCAGGAGCCAGCATCTCGGAATGGTCATACCCGCCAGGCCCTGCGTACAGGATCCAGTCAGGCCCTACGTACAACGCTTGCTTCGACATGATGATCTTCAAGAATGCGAGCAGGGGGCTTTCGCCCCCTGCTCCAAGTTTTAGAAACTCTTGGTGACGCCAATGACGACGCTGCCGGAGCAAATGTCGTCATATCCCTGGGTGTTGAGACACTCCGATTTCGACAGATCGGTATCGACGTAGCTGGCTTTCCAGGTGACTCCCCAGAGGTCCTTTTCAATGCCAACTTCACCCTCATTGTAGCGAGAGCGACTGTTACCGCTGTTAGTTACGATGACATTGTCTTTTGCATCGACGACACCATAGCGCGCCATCAGCCGGGTCGAATCGTTGACGGGGTACATATAGGCAATCGAGGTGTAGCTGCCGCTTTGATCGCCACGCACGTTATCGGAGTACTGATAGGAGAGTTCGAACCCCAGGTACCGGAAAATTGCGTAGCTGCTTGTCTGATTCAGCTCACTGCTCTTGGGATACTCATACCGAAGAACCCCAAGATCCAGCGATAGATCATCCGTGATTGGGACATACCAACCTACGTAGTAATCCTGCTCCCGGCGGGTATCCACACCCGCGCCATAGTCCACCGATGAAACCCAGACGCCGGTGTAGAGGCCGATAGGTGATGTGAGAGTTACTCCGCCCTGTATCGCCGGGTCGCCCAAGCTTTGAGATATCCCCTTGTCGCGATAGTCGCTTACGGCTCCCACCTCAATGTCCAGTTCGAACCCTTCCCCTAAGGGCACCGCATTGACGTTGCCAGCGAACAGGAATGGCAGGCACGAGCCAGCCACAAAGGTAGCGATCTTACGATTCATGAATGCACCGTTTCTTGTTATTGAGTCCCGTCCAATTGCGGACGGGACATTGGTCGGCAGGTAGGTATTAGAGGAATGAGGTGAATGCTTCCTTGGCCCAGATTTTCCGGCGTTCGGACTCTGGGTCGGCTTCAGCCTTGGAGGCCTCGCTCCAGACCATCGTGCTGCGGCTGGAGGTGTCGTACTTGGGCCACTCGGGCACGTTCGGACCATTGGGGTTGCCGGTCTTGGCAAAGTTTGTCCAGGCGGCAATCATCTGCTCGCTCAACTTCTGATCGACAGCGCGCTGCTCTTTCTCGACGGCATCCCCTCCAGGCACCCATGCCAAATCCATGGTTCCGAAGAGGAAAGGAAGCTCCAATGCATGGACGGCGCCCAGATCAGGCGTTCCACTGGGGAGGTATGAAGTGGGCACTTTCCACTGAAAGCGATAGAGGTAGACGTTGCCGTGCTGACTCAACTGGCGTTCGGCCATGCGGCGCATGGGCTGAATCATCGAGTAGTCATCGTTCTGAGCCTGGCGAATGATGTTCTGATCGTCAGTGTTCAGAATTTCTGCATAGCGCTTGTCCAGCTTCGAGCCAATTCGACCTTCAAGACTCGCGAGGTATTTCTCCGGAATTGGCGGTGTGGCCGGGCCAAAATCCGTCTCCTCGGTGAACATGTTACGGAGCTTGCTGTCGTAGAGACTCCAGTAATTCAGCTCATTCTGAGTGGCTCCTGCCATCAGATCGATACCCTTGGCATTACCCGTACTCAGGGCTTTGTTGGGCTCGTCGATGATGACCTGGCCATCAACAAAAGGCGCAAAAAGCAGGTCGCCAATGGCTGCTTCCTCGAAGGCTTTCTCCTGAGCCACGAGCAGTTGCTCCGGGGTCGCTTTGAGCAGTTCATCTATCGACTTGAAGCCACCGGCGCCGACGATGGTTTTGCCTGCTTCAAGGGCGAAGCGCTTCGAATGGATAAGATTGCCAGCCCCACTCTGAGCAATAGCTCGTTTGAAGAGCTTCGACGGTTCCTTGGTTGCCAGTAGTGCGTTCACCGATGCACCGCCGGCAGATTCGCCGAACACAGTGATGTTGTCGGCATCACCGCCGAAAGAGGCAGCGTTGCGCTTGACCCACTCGATGGCAGCGATCTGGTCGAGCAGACCATTGTTACCGCTTCCCGCGTACTCCGGGCTGATTGCCCCCAGCTCCATGAAACCGAACAGGCCGACGCGATAGTTAATGGTAACTACCACAACATCCTGGCTGGCCAATCGATTCCCGTTGTAGAAATCGGAGGAGCCGTTGCCGACGACGAAAGCACCACCGGGGAGGAAGACCATGATGGGGCGTTTCTTTTGGTCTGCCGCAGGCGTCCACACGTTCAGGTGGAGGCAATCTTCACTTTCGTAGATTTCTTTCTCGCTGCCGTCCGGGCCACGCACAACCCGTCCAGGGAATGGGTACTGCTCCAGAGGGTCTTTAACCTGAGGGCACGTGGAACGGAACTTGTCCGCTGCCAGGACACCGTCCCATTTGCCTGCCGGCTGAGGCGAGCGGAAGCGCAGCTCACCCACAGGGGCTGCTGCGTATGGGATGCCTTTGAAGGAAATTACCGAGCCCTCGGCAACCCCCCTTACTTCACCGCTCTCGGTCTTGGTGCACGCGGCACAGTCCGAGCTGGCCATCACCCCCTGGCTGATCCCCACGCCAGCAACGAGCGCCCCGATCACTGCAATACTTTTTATTTTCACAGTTGTCTCCGAGTTCTTATTAGAGGCTCGGAGCATGCGACGCATGTTGTAACAAGTATTGTACGAGACGGTTGCGGGAGAGATTTCCTTGGCAGGCGCACGCATCCGAGGGTCAAGAAGCGAGGCAACTCAGCTTCGCAAGAGATATCTGCTGAGGCAAAGCAGAAAGGACGACAGAGTGGGAGTGTTTGCGCGTGCCAAAGCGGAGCAGAAACACTCATCGCGAAGCAAACAGAGCCAGCTCTAAAGCACAAACGTTAGAACAGTCGGGCTTGCCGGCGGATCGCGGGCAAGACCCGCTTCTACAGGAAGCACTACACCGTGCGGTTACACGGCGGCTGGGCTTCCGCTGCCTTGGACTTAACCAAGGCCAGAGCGCAGGAGCCCCCTGTAGGCGCGCCCCATGGGACGCGATCGCGGGCAATGCCCGCTCCTGCAGGGGGAGCACCAAGTCAGGCGCCCTGCCCCTCCTCATCCCGCCGATGCATCCACCGATACAGCGCCGGCAGTACCAGCAGCGTCAGCGTGGTCGAGGACAGGATGCCGCCAATTACCACCGTCGCCAGCGGCCGCTGTACTTCCGCACCGGTGCCGGTCGCCAGTGCCATGGGTACGAAGCCCAGCGATGCCACCAGAGCCGTCATCAGCACCGGACGCAAGCGCGTCAGCGCGCCCTCTCGGATCGCCACGTCAAGGCCACGCCCCTCCTCTCGCAGACTGCGGATGAAGGAGATCATCACCAAGCCGTTGAGCACCGCCACGCCCGACAGCGCGATGAAGCCGACGCCAGCGGAAATCGACAAGGGAATGTCCCGCAGCCACAGGGCGACCACCCCGCCGGTGAGGGCGAAGGGAATCCCGGTGAACACCACCAACCCGTCGCGGACGTTGTTGAACATCATCAGCAAGAGGGTGAACACCAGCAGCAGCGCCACCGGCACCACGATCTGCAAGCGTTGCGCCGCCGACTGCAACTGCTCGAACTGGCCGCCCCATGTGGTCCAGTAACCGGCCTGCAGCTTCACCTGCTGCTCGATTTTGCCGCTGGCCTCGGAGACGAATGACCCGATATCCCGCCCGCGCACGTTGGCGCTGACCACGACGAGACGCTTGCCGTTCTCGCGGCTGACCTGGTTCGGCCCCTGCACCAGTTCCAGGCGCGCCACTTCGCCCAGGGTGATGAAGCCGATGCGCGAATCCGTGGCGTTGGCCGGGGCCGGCACCGGGATGAGCATGCGCGACAGCGCGTCGATGTCGCTGCGCAGGTTTTCCGGCAGGCGCACGATCAGGGCGAAGCGGCGGTCGCCCTCGAACAGCGTGCCGGCCTGGCGGCCGCCGATGGCCACGGCGACGTTGTCCTGGATGTCACCGACATTCAGCCCGTAGCGCGCCGCGCGCTGGCGGTCGATGTTCACGGTGAGCACCGGCAAGCCGCTGGTCTGTTCGACCTTCACCTCGGAAGAACCCTGCACCTGGCGCAGCACGCCAGCGATCTGCTCGGCGGTCT
Organism: Pseudomonas sp.; assembly: GCF_002796985.1. GTDB lineage: Bacteria > Pseudomonadota > Gammaproteobacteria > Pseudomonadales > Pseudomonadaceae > Pseudomonas. The sequence goes on from NZ_PEKX01000011.1 coordinate 70,987, forward strand.
GGTTCAGCACCGCCATGTCGTCGCCAAAAACCTTCACCGCCACGTCGCTGCGCACGCCGGAGATCAGCTCGTTAAAGCGCAGCTGGATCGGTTGCGACAGCTCGTAGGCGCTGCCCGGCACGCCGTTGGCGGCCTCCTGGATTTCCGCCTCCAGCTGCGCGCGGCTCTTCTTCGGGTCGGGCCATTGCTCCTTGGGCTTGAGCATCACGTAGGCGTCGGAAATGTTCGGCGGCATCGGATCGGAGGCAATCTCCGCGGTGCCGGTGCGGCTGAACATACGCTGCGCTTCCGGCACCTTGGCCAGCACCTGGCGCTCGAGTTTCTCCTGCATGGCCACCGATTGCGACAGGCTGGTGCCCGGCGTGCGCAGCGATTGCAGGGCGAAGTCGCCCTCACCCAGGCTGGGCACGAACTCGCTGCCCATGCGGCTGGCCAGCACGCCCGAGAGCACCACCAGCACAGCGGCGAAAGCGAACACCAGCGCGCGGCGTGCCATCACCCAGTCCAGCACCGGTTCGTAGGCCCGGCGCGCACTGCGCATCAGCAGGTTTTCCTCTTCCTTGACCTTGCCGGTGATGAACAGCGCGATGGCCGCCGGCACGAAGGTCACCGAGAGAATCATCGCCCCCAGCAGCGCCAGCACCACGGTGAAGGCCATGGGGTGGAACATTTTCCCCTCGACGCCGGTGAGGGCGAAGATCGGCAGGTACACCACCATGATGATCAACTGGCCATAGATCAGCGCCCGGCGCGCCTCCTTCGACGCGGCGAAGACTTCGTGCATGCGCTCGCTGCGGGTCAGCATGCGACCGTGGTGTTGCTGGGCATGCGCCAGGCGGCGGATGGCGTTCTCGACGATCACCACGGCGCCGTCGACGATGATGCCGAAGTCCAGCGCGCCGAGGCTCATCAGGTTGGCGCTGATGCGGTTGCTGAACATGCCGGTGAAGGTGAACAGCATGGCCAGCGGGATCACCATGGCGGTGATCAGCGCCGCGCGGATGTTGCCGAGGAACAGGAAGAGCACCGCGATCACCAGGATCGCGCCCTCGGTGAGGTTGCGCTTGACCGTGGCGATGGCCTTGTCCACCAGTTGCGTGCGGTCGTAGACGGTCACCGCCTTGACGCCGGCCGGCAGCGTGCGGTTGATCTCCTCCAGCTTGGCAGCGGCGGCCTTGGCAACGGTGCGGCTGTTCTCGCCGATCAGCATGAACACCGTGCCGAGCACCACTTCGCGGCCATCCTCGGTCGCGGCGCCGGTGCGCAGCTCGCGGCCGAGATCGACCTCGGCAACGCTGCGCAGACGGATCGGCGTACCGTCGACGTTGGCGACCACGATGTTGGCGATATCCTCCAGGCTGCCGACCTGCCCCGGCGCGCGCACCAGCAGCTGTTCACCATTGCGTTCGATGTAGCCGGCACCGACGTTGGCGTTGTTGCGCTCCAGCGCGGCGATCACGTCCGCCAGGGTCAAGCGGTAGGCGGCCAGCCGGCGGGTGTCGGGCGCGACCTGGAATTGCTTGGCAAAGCCGCCAATGGTGTTCACCTCGGCCACGCCGGGCACATTGCGCAACTGCGGCTTGATCACCCAATCCTGGATCACCCGCAGGTCGGTCGGCGTGTACTCGCTGCCGTCCTCCTTGCGCGCGCCCTGCTCGGCCTCAATGGTCCACAGGAAGATTTCCCCGAGGCCGGTGGAGATCGGCCCCATGGCCGACTCGACGCCTTCGGGCAACTGCTCGCGCGCCTGCTGCAGGCGTTCGTTGACCAGTTGGCGGGCAAAGAACAGGTCGGTGCCGTCCTTGAAGATCACCGTCACCTGCGACAGCCCCGAGCGCGAGATCGAGCGCGTCTGCTGCAGGCCCGGCAAGCCCGCCATGGCGGTCTCCACCGGGTAGGTAATGCGTTGTTCGGTTTCCAGCGGGGTAAAGCCCGGCGCCGAGGTGTTGACCTGCACCTGCACGTTGGTGATATCGGGGACCGCGTCGATGGGCAGCTTCTGGTAGCTGGCGATGCCCAGACCGGCCATGCCGAGGACGGCGAGCAGCACGAGATAACGCTGCTCGATGGCGAAACGAATGATGCGTTCAAACATGGGAGCGCCCCGTCAGTGAGCGTGGGACGCCGAGCTCTTGCCCAGCTCCGACTTGAGAATGAAGCTGCCTTCGGTAGCCACCTGATCACCGGCGACGAGACCGGCCAGCACTTCGACCTGACCGGCACTGCGCGCGCCAAGATCGACCGGGCGCGGGTCGAAACCCTCGGCGCTGCGCACGAACACGCTGGGCTTGCCCTCCACTTCCTGGATCGCCTGTTCCGGCACTGCGACCGCCACCTGGCGCGCGTTGCTACTCACCCGCACGTTGACGAACAGGCCGGGGCGCCACGCCCCATCAGGGTTGGCCAGGGTGACGCGGGCCACCGCGCTGCGGGTCTGCTCGCCGAGCAGGTTGCCGACATAGCTGACGCGGCCGTCGACCTGCATGCCCAGGTCCGCCGCTTCCACCCGCGCCGGCTTGCCTACCTGCACCCGTGCCAGGTCCTGAGGCGCCACGCTGAAGCTGGCCCAGACCCGCGACAGGTCGGACAGGGTGAAGGCCGCTGTGGTCTCGCTGACCACTTCGCCGGGCACCAGGTGCTTCTCCACGACTACCCCATCGAAAGGTGCACGCAGTTCATAGCGATTACCGCCGGCGCTGGCCGACACGCCGCTCAAGGCGTTGGTCTTCTGCTGCGCGTTGGCCAGGGCGATGCGCGCTTCTTCCAGGTCCTGACGTGCCTGCAGGTAGTCCTGCTCGGCGGAAATCTTTTCCTGCCACAACTCCCGCTCGCGCTCGAAGGTCTTGCTCGCCAGGCCCACCCGGCGCTGCGCGGCGGCCAGTTCGCTGCGCAATTCGGAGACCTGCTGGCTGGCGATCACGGCCAGCAACGCGCCCTTCTTCACGCTCTGCCCCAGTTCCACCGCCACCGACTCCACCACCCCCGGCGTGCGCGGCACGACGTGGGCAGTGCGGTCCTGGTCAAAGCCGATTTCGCCGGGCAGGCTGAAGGCTTCGTCCAGCGCACGCGGGCCGGCGGTCGCCAGCTGGATGCCGGCCGCCTCGATCTGTGCGGGGCTCAGGTGCAGGCCTTGCTCTTCGGCTTCAGATTCCTGCGCGGCGTGGTGTTCGCCATCGCCATGGCTGGGCGCTTCGGCGTGGCGGGTTGGCGCGGCACTGCCGTGGTGCTCGCCGTCAGCATGGGTCGCATCGTCGAGATGGGGGCCGTCAGCCTGTTCGCTGCCCATCCAGGCGTAGGCGCTGACACCGAGCGCCGAGGCCAGTAGCACGGCGAGGGCAAGAGGGGTTTTCTTGATCATGGAAGCTCCGGGAAAAGTCCGCCGACGCTGCGTCGAGGCGCAGGCCGCGCAGGGTGATGGAGGGTGCTGAAGAGGTCGTGGATGCACCAATGGACGGGCAGGCTGGCGGTCGGCGCGGCGGCGGATGGCGTCAGACTCACGAGCAGCAGGCCGAGCCAGGCGCAACGACGGTTAGCGCGCCGCGCCGACATCGCCGTAGACCCGTTCGATGCGGCCCCAGGCGTCGCTGACCTGGGCCAGCGCACTCAGGTACTGGTCGCGGGCGGTGATCAGGGTGCGCTGGGCGTCGAGCACTTCGAGGAAGCCGAACTTGCCCATCTCGAAACCGCGTGTGGCGCTCTCCACCGCGGTCTGGGCGCTGGGCAGGATGGTCTGGCGGAAGGCGTTCACCTCGCCCTGGGCGGTGCTCCACTGCTGCAGCGCCTGCTGGGTTTCCTGGCGCAAGCGCAGCTCGGTGGCATTGCGCAGGTCGCGGGCCTGATCGGCGCGGCGCGACTCGGCAAGAATGTTGCCCTGGTTACGGTCGAACAGCGGCAGCGGCAAGCTGAAGCCGATCACCGCAATGCGGTCACGGTTGCCGGCGTCGAGGGTTTCCTGGGTGCCCAGGCTGACGTCAAGGTCGGGAATACGCTGGGTCTTCGCCAGTCGCACGGCGGCCTCGCCTTCGTCGATACGGGTTTGCGCCAGGCGCATTTCCGCGCTGTCGCCCAGCCGGTCGAGTAGTTGGTTGCTGCTGGGCAACTCGGGCAGCGGGCGAGCGCTGTCGCTGCGTACGCCAGTGAAGTCCGGCAACGCCAGCCCCATCAACGTCGCCAGCGCCTGGTTGGCGTCGGCCCGCTCGCGGCGGGCGCGGCTCTGCTCCAGGCGCACCTCGGCCAGTTGCACCTGCGCGCGGTTGGCCTCCAGCGGCGGTGCCTTGCCGGCGCGCACACGCCCCTCGGCGGCAACCACCCCGCGCTGCGCCAGCTCAACCGACTGTTGCGCCAGACGCTCACGCTCCTGGGCGCGCAACGCCGTGTAAAAGGCGGCGATCACCTCACCGCGCAGTTGATTGCGCCGCGCCTGCAGGCTCAGCGCCGCGACGTCCTGACCGCGCTCGGCCAGCTCCACCCGCGCGCCACGCTTGCCGCCCAGTTCCAGCGGCTGGCTGATGCCGACGGTGGTGGTGCGGTTGCGCGACTCGGTGCCCTCCTGCTGCCAGGACAACGTCGGGTTGCGTAACAGCCCGGCCTGATCCCGCAGCCCCTGGGCGATGCCGATCTCGCGGCCACTGGCGGCCAGCTCGGGGTTACCACTGGCGGCGGCCTGCAGGGCATCCTCGATGCCGATCTCGCGGGCCTCGGCCCAGGCGGGGATCTGCCAGAACAGCCAGACGAGCAGAGCTGCCCGCGGAACGAATCCAGAACGTCTTGAAAACACGGCGAACCTCACACGGTGGAGTCAACTTCGACGGCGTGCCGTCATTTCCTCCGGGCAAGCTAAGTGCGCCTCGCTAGCGACAAGGTGACTGAATAATTACAAACATGTAATTGGCCATCGGCCGAGTTCCCGTTGTATGTATTTAAAAAGGCCCAACGGCTTATCCAGGTAACTTCAGGAAACAATTAGCGCCACTACGGTGAAATCCTCTTCCTCCTGAAACCCCTTACAGACCAGCCACCTACAGAACTTTCCCAACGCCGATCGCGGTAGAAAATGCGACATCGCCACGATTGACCCTGAAGTCGCTACAGCTTCTAGACTGCGCCCGTTTTCCCAGACGCGGCGAACTTGCCTGCGCCTGCCGCAGCACTCTTCAAGTAATTACCGGGTAACTATCCATGAAAATCCTGCTCATCGAGGACGACCACAAGACGGCCGACTATCTGCAACAGGGGCTGAGCGAAAGCGGCTATGTCGTCGACCGCGCCGACAATGGCGTCGACGGCCTGCACCTGGCCCGGCAGTGCGCCTACGACCTGATCATCCTCGATGTGAACCTGCCGCAGATGGACGGCTGGGACGTGCTCGCCAGCCTGCGCCAGCACAGCGACATCCGGGTGATGATGCTCACCGCCCGCGGCCGCCTCACCGAACGGGTGAAAGGCTTCGACCTGGGCGCCGACGACTACCTGCTCAAGCCCTTCGAGTTCCCCGAACTGCTGGCCCGCGTGCGCTCGCTGCTGCGTCGCAGCGAACGCATCGACCAGCCCCAGGTGCTGGAGATCGGCGGCCTGGAGCTGGACCCAGGCCGCCACCGCGCCTACCGCGACAGCCAGCGCATCGACCTGACCAGCAAGGAGTTCGCCCTGTTGCATCTGTTGATGAGCCGCAGCGGTGAAGTGCTCTCGCGCACGCAGATCATCTCGCTGGTCTGGGACATGAACTTCGACTGCGACACCAACGTGGTGGAAGTCACCATCCGCCGCCTGCGCGCCAAGATCGACGATCCCTTCGCCGAGAAGCTGATCCACACCCTGCGCGGAGTCGGCTACGTGCTGGAATCCCGCGCATGAAGCCGGCCAGCCTGTCGCTGCGCATCGGCTTGTGGGTCGGCGCGCTCGGTTCGGTCCTGACGCTGTTGCTGGTCACCCTGGCCTACCTCGCTCTCGACCACCAACTGGACCAACGCGCCCACCGCGAGCTGGAAGACAAGCTCGGGCAGCTGCGTCATGCGCTGGATGCCGACCCCGGCCTCGCCGCCCTGCCCCTGCGCGGCCATGCCCTGCAGGACCAGTTGATGGGCCATGACAACCTCAGCGCCGTACTCCTCGAAGAGCAGCGCGGCCGGCCGGCGCAATTCAGCAGCGCACCGAATCCTGATCTGCCGATACTCGATGAATTCGCCGGCAGTGGCCGCGCCTTCGCCTGGACCTCGCCGGACGGCCGGCGCCTGCTCACCGAACGCAGCCTGATCCGCCTGCGCGACGGCAACACCCTGCGGGTATTCCTGACCCTGGATCGGCGTGACGACGACGCCCTGCTCGGCGCCTTCCTGCGTTCGGCCTGGCTGGCGCTGCCGCCGCTGCTGCTGTTGATCGCCCTCGGCGCGCGACTGGTGGCCAAGCGCGGTCTGCAGCCTTTGCGGCAGTTTGGCCAGGTGGCCTCGCTGGTCACCACGCAAGACCTCAGCCACCGCATTCCGGTGCAGGACCTGCCACGGGAACTGGGCAAGGCCGCGCGGGCGTTGAACCTGATGCTGCACCGGCTGGACGGTGGCGTGCAGCAGCTCACGCAGTTCTCCGACGACATTGCCCACGAGTTGCGCTCGCCCATCGGCAACCTGCTGGGCAAGGCGCAGGTGACGCTGTCGCGGCCAAGGGACAAGGAAGAATACGAAGCCGTGCTCGCTGCAAGCATCGAGGAGCTGGAACGGGTCGGGCGGATCGTCAGTGACATGCTGTTCCTCGCCCAGGTCAGCCACCCGCGCGCACTGCTGCCGCAGGAGCCGGTACAGCTGGAAGAAGAAGCGGCAAAAGTCGCCGAGCTGTTCGATTTCAGCGCCGAGGAGAAGTCGCTGCGCATCGTCATCGAGGGTCGGGGCCAGGTGGTGGGCGACCGCCTGATGATCCAGCGGGCCATTTCCAACCTGCTGTCCAACGCCATCCGCCACACGCCCGAGGGCGAGTGCATCAACGTGCAGGTGCGCGACGACGGTGAGGCAGTGACGCTACAGGTGCAGAACCCGGGTACGGGCATTGCCGCCGAGCATCTGGAACACCTGTTCGAGCGCTTCTACCGGGTGGACAAGGGCCGCTCGCGGGCCCAGGGCGGCACGGGCCTGGGGCTGGCCATCGTGCGTTCGATCATGGAGTTGCACCTGGGAACGGCCAGCGCACAAAGCTCGGAGGAAGGGCCGACGCGCTTCCTCCTGAAGTTTCCCTGTTCGCCCGACTGAATCAGCGGGTGGCGCGACAGGCCACGCGCTCGGTGCGGTACTCGATGGCCTGCTCGTCGCCAAAGGAATCCTTGTAGCGCATCTGCACCGGCACCACGCCGCAGTCCTTGCTCAGGGGCGTGACTGCCACCACTTCGGCGATGTCCAGGTTCATCCCATAGGTGTACTGCTTCGCCTCGGCGATCTGCGTCGGCGAGGGTGCGCTCTGGCGGGCCTGCATGGCTTGCTGGCGGGCCTGCTCCATGCGGGCGAAGGTGATGTCGCCGCCGCCATCGGCCAGCGCCAGGGAAGAAGTGCCCAGCAGGGCCGTCAGCAGGAAGATGCGGGAGAGTTTCATGGCAGTCACCTCGTGGGTGTGTGGGGAATGACTCCACTGTATGAGGCCGCCGCTAACGGGAAGCTGAGGCAAGGATGACGATTCGGTTATCCGCACTGATGGCCATCGTGGAACTTTCCCGCCACTCATCCGCGCATTTTCCTACCGGTGAACTCTCGGCGTCCGACGACTGTCTGTGTGCTGTCGGCCCTCCGGGTAGGAATTCTGGCCATTAGCCACCCGGACAGCCCTGAACCGGCCAGTTCTGAACCCTTCGTTCCAGATAAATCGCCCGGCCGGCGTTTTCGCTCCCGCAAGGCGGGTTTCGTTTCAAGTCATGTGAAGATTGCCCATGCCCCTATCGCGTCGCTTCCCCGCACGAGTTACTTCCCTCCAGACCCGCGCCCTCGGTGCCTGCCTGCTTGGAGGCCTGCTGGCAGCCGGCGCCCCGGCCCAGGCCGAGGAACCGGCGAGCAACGCGCGCTGGGTGAACGACAGCCTGAGCACCTACGTGCGCAGCGGCCCCACCGATGGCTACCGCATCGTCGGCACCCTCACCTCCGGGCAGAAGGTCCAGCTGGTCAGCACCTCGGGCGACTACAGCCAGGTGCGCAGCGACAGCGGCAACAGCGTGTGGATCGCCAGCAAGGACCTGCAGGAAAAGCCTGGCCAGGCCGAGCGTCTGCCCGCGCTAGAGCAGCAGGTCACCGAGCTGACGACCCAACTGCAGACCATCGACGATTCCTGGAAGAACCGCGTGCAGGGCATGCAGGAAACCCTGGATGCCCGCAAGAAGCTCATCGATGAGTTGCAGGCCGCGCGCAGTGCGCTGGACAGCGAGCTGAACGAGGCGCGCTCGAAACTGCGCGACACCCAGGCGCAACTGGGCGACGAGAACAAGCAGGTGCTGATGCGCTACATGGCCTACGGCGGCAGCATCGCCGGCGTCGGCCTGCTGGCCGGGCTGATCCTGCCGACCATGCTGCGCGTGCGCCGCAAGCGCAGTACCGAGTGGGTCTGACGCTTCAGTCGATGTGCAATTCGTACTGCCGATAACCCAGAGCGTCGCTGCCCGCCCCAACCAGGCGCTTCCAGCAGACCTGTAGGAGCGAGCTTGCTCGCGAACCCGCCCAACGCCGACCTTGCCGGGGGATCGCGCCCATGGGGCTCCCCTACAGGTCAGCTACGTCGTTTCCACCTTTGTAGGAACGGGCCATGCCCGCGATCCGCGGACACCGTCCGCGCCAGCCGCTGGCACCGAAGCATCTGGAATGCCATCGCGGACGAAGTCCGCACCTACGCGCATGGACGGGTTGGGCGCAAGGGCTGTCGCAGGCATGGCCAGCTCCTACAGGGGAGCTCCGGCGTCAGTCTGTAGGATGGGCGGGGACGCCTAGTCCATGCCGGCGTCAAATCCAGTGCACTGAACTCACTCCTTCGCCATCCCGAAACAATGCCGCGCCTGCGGGAACTGGCGCTCGCGCACCTCGCTGGCGAAGCGTTCGGCCGCCGCGCCGATCAGCTCGTCCACCCGCACGTACTGTTCGGCGAACCGTGGAATCTGTTCGCCGGACAAGCCCAGCATGTCCTCCGTCACCAGCACCTGCCCGGCGCAGGCGGGTGAAGCGCCGATGCCGATCACCGGGATATCCAGCCGATCACACACTTGCCGCGCCAGCGGCTCCAGCACGCCTTCGAGCACCACGCTGAAGGCCCCAGCCGCCGCCACGGCATCAGCGTCGCGCAACACGCGCGCTGCACCGGCCTCCTCCTTGCCCTGCACCTTGAAGCCGCCGAGGGCATTGAGCTTCTGCGGCATCAGGCCGATATGCGCCATCACCGGAATGCCGCGCTCGACCAGAAAGGCGATGGTCTCGGCCATCTCCGCGCCCCCTTCCAGCTTCACCGCCTGCGCGCCGCTTTCGGCGAGCACCCGCGCGGCGGCGAGGAACGCCTGCTGCGGCGAGGCCTGGTAGCTGGCGAAGGGCATGTCCACCACCACGCAGGCCCGTTGCGAGCCACGGACCACCGCGGCGCCGTGGGCGATCATGGTGTCCAGGCTGACAGCCAGGGTATGCGGCATGCCGTAGAGCACCATGCCCAGCGAATCCCCCACCAGCAGCACATCGACGTGCGGGTCCAACAGGCGCGCCATGGGCGCCGAGTAGGCGGTCAGCACGACCAGGCTGCCGGGTTCGCGGCGTTGACGGATGTCCAGGACGGACAGGCGTTGTTGCGGACGATGAACGCTCATGAGGTTCTCCCACTTCGGACTGGATTTGACCGAGGAAGACGCTACCATCGGCGCCAACTGACCCACTTCCGCAAGAGAGACAAGCTATGCCGCCTACGGGACAGGATGCTCTGGCGCTTCCCGGCTTCACCGCCCTGCCCCGGCCGGTCTGGCTGCGCGCCTTCGACATGCCCGCCGGGCATGCGGTGGAACCCCACTCCCACCCCTGGGGCCAACTGATGTATGCCGCCAGCGGCGTGCTCGAAGCGACGACCGAGCAGTACGCCTGCGTGATCCCGCCACGCCGGGCGATGTGGCTGCCGGCGGGCGTCCGCCACAGCGCGCGGGCCCGCACGCTGGTGGTGCACCGCAGTTTCTACCTGGCGCCGGAACTGGCTGCCGGCCTGGGTCCCTGCCGCGTGCTGGAAATCTCACCGCTGCTGGACAACCTCATCCAGCGCGCCAGCGAGTTCCCCCGCGATTACCCGGACGAGGGGCCGGAAGCACGGCTCCTGCAGGTGCTGGTGGACGAGCTGCACAATGCAGCGGACTCCGGCCTCGCCCTGCCATTGCCGCGCGACGCCCGGCTGCGACGTGTCACCGACCACCTGCAAGAGCACCCCGGCGAGCGTCTGGGCATCGAAGACTGGGCTCAACGCGTGGGTGCCTCGCGGCGCACCCTGGCGCGGCTGTTCCGCGACGAGACCGGGCTGTCCTTCCGCGAGTGGCGCGAGCGCGTGCGCCTGCTGGCGGCGCTGCCGAGGCTGGAGCGGGGTGAGTCGGTGACGTTGATTGCCGGCGAGTTGGGCTATGAATCCACTTCGGCGTTCATCGAGCTGTTCCAGCGCCAGCTTCATACCTCGCCCGGCGCGTTGGCGCGGCAGATGCGGGCGGGTAATCCAGCGTGACGGGGAGGATTTCGCGGACAAGGTCCGCGTGTATGGTGTCAGGGTAGGAACCTGTCGGGGGTGGAACGTAGGGCGGATAACCCGGAACGGGTTATCCGCCGATGGCCTCGCGGGGGATAACGCTGCCGCGTTATGCGCCCTACGCTTTGCGATATATCGCGGATGCAGTCCGCTGGCACCCCGTCCTACAAAGAGTGACTCGGCAGGTTCGAGGTGGTTACTTGCGCGGACGTCGTTCGATCCTGCATCAAGCCAGAACAACATGAACATTTCTTATGTTCATCACAAAAACATTGAGTTTGTTTCATGAAAGCCGTGCCGCGAGAATTTCTCCATCGTTGATTCACTGGAGAATTTCACATGGCGCTGGCACACAACCTCGGCTTCCCCCGCATCGGCCGCGACCGCGAGCTGAAGAAGGCCCAGGAGGCCTTCTGGAAAGGCGAGCTGGACGAAGCCGGCCTGCGCGCGGTTGGCCGCGAACTGCGCGCCGCGCACTGGCAGGTGCAGAAAAACGCCGGCATCGAGCTGCTACCGGTGGGCGACTTCGCCTGGTACGACCAGGTGTTGACCCACTCGCTGACCTTCGGCGTGATCCCCGAGCGTTTCCGTGGCCACGGCGAGGCCAAGCCGACCCTGCAGACGCTGTTCGCCATGGCGCGAGGCGCTGTTGGAAATGAGAGCTGCGCAGGCTGCTGCGGCGCCCATGCGCAAGAGATGACCAAGTGGTTCGACACCAACTACCACTATCTCGTGCCCGAATTCACCGCTGACCAGCAGTTCGAACTGAGCTGGGAGCAATGGTTCGAGGAAGTGGAAGAAGCCCATGCCCTCGGCCACCGCGTCAAACCCGTGGTGATCGGCCCGCTGACCTATCTCTGGCTGGGCAAGGCCAAAGGGGGCGATTTCGACAAGCTGGACCTGGTCGAACGCCTGCTGCCGCTCTACGGCCAGATCTTCCGCCGCCTCGCCGCGCAAGGCGTGGAGTGGGTACAGATCGACGAGCCGATCCTCGCCCTCGACCTGCCGCAAGACTGGAAGAACGCCTTCGAGCGCACCTACAACCTGTTGCAGAGCGAACCGCTGAAGAAGCTGGTGGCCACCTATTTCGGCGGCCTGGACGACAACCTCGGCCTCGCCGCCGGCCTGCCCGTGGATGGCCTGCATCTTGATCTGGTGCGCGCACCCGAGCAGTTCCCGACCATCCTCGACCGCCTGCCGGCCTACAAGATTCTCTCCCTCGGGGTAGTCAACGGCCGCAACGTCTGGCGTTGCGGCCTGGAGAAGGCCCTCGACGTGCTGCGTTATGCCCACGACCGTGTGGGGGAGCGTCTGTGGGTCGCGCCGTCCTGCTCGCTGCTGCACAGCCCGGTAGACCTGGAGCGAGAAGACCAACTGGATGCCGAGCTGAAGAGCTGGCTGGCCTTCGCCGTGCAGAAGTGCGCCGAAGTCGCCCTGCTCGCCCGCGCCATCAATCAGCCCGAAGCCCCGGAAGTCCTCGCTGCACTGGAGCGCAGCCGCGCCGTGCAAGCCAGCCGCGCCGCGTCGCCGCGCATCCACAAGGCGGAGGTAAAGGCGCGCCTGGCCGCCGTGAAAGCCGCCCATAGCCAGCGCCGCTCGCCCTTCGCCGAGCGCATCGTCAAGCAGCGCGCCGGCCTGAACCTGCCGGATTTCCCCACCACCACCATCGGCTCCTTCCCGCAGACCTCGGCCATCCGCCTCGCACGCCAGGCCTACAAGCAGGGCAAGCTCAGCGCCGGCGACTACACCGAAGCCATGCACAGCGAGATTCGCCACGCCGTGCAGATCCAGGAACAGCTGGGGCTGGACGTGCTGGTGCACGGCGAGGCCGAGCGCAACGACATGGTCGAGTACTTCGCCGAGCAGCTCGACGGCTACCTCTTCACCCGCTTCGGCTGGGTGCAGAGTTATGGCTCGCGCTGCGTCAAGCCGGCAGTCATCTTCGGTGACCTGAGCCGCCCGAAAGCCATGACCGTGGAGTGGATCCAGTACGCCCAGGGCCTCACCGACAAGGTCATGAAGGGCATGCTGACCGGCCCGGTGACCATGCTGATGTGGTCCTTCCCGCGCGAGGACGTGCCCCGCGAGGTACAGGCCCGCCAGTTGGCCCTGGCGATTCGCGACGAAGTGGTCGACCTGGAAGCCGCCGGCATCAGGATCGTGCAGATCGACGAGGCGGCCTTCCGCGAGGGCCTGCCGCTGCGCCGCAGTGACTGGGGGCGCTACCTGGACTGGGCCACCGAGGCGTTCCGTCTGTGCGCCTGCGGCGTGCGGGACGAAACCCAGATCCACACCCACATGTGCTACAGCGAGTTCAACGACGTGATCGAATCCATCGCCGCCATGGACGCCGACGTCATCACCATCGAGACCTCGCGCTCGGACATGGAGCTGCTGGAAGCTTTCGAGCAGTTCGAGTACCCCAACGAGATCGGCCCAGGCGTCTACGACATCCACTCGCCACGGGTGCCGGGCAAGGACGAGATGGTCAAGCTGCTGCGCAAGGCGGCCCAACGCATTCCCGCCGAACGCCTGTGGGTCAACCCGGATTGCGGCCTGAAGACCCGCGCCTGGCCGGAAACGGAAGCGGCGCTGGTGAACATGGTCGCCGCCGCCCGCGAGCTGCGTAGGGACGTGGCGCTGCTGGGTTGACGCGTTACGCCCCTTTGTTCAGGTCGCCGCCCTACGCTGCGGCCCTGTATCGCTGTTTGTAGGATGGCGTGGAGCGCAGCGATACCCATCGAATTCGTCGCACAGACAGCATGGGTATCGCTGCGCTCCACGCCATCCTACGAAATCCTTGTAGGCCCCAAGCGGTATCCGCCCCAAGCTGCTGCGGCCATCCGGCGCGTGAGCCGGAGCGGCAACGGGAGTATGGTTGAGCGCCTCGATCCAGCAGCAGGACCAGACATGAAGCAACTGCTCATCATCGGCATCGGCGCGGGCGACCCCGAGTACCTCACCGTGCAGGCGATCAACGCGATGAACCGTGCCGACGTGTTCTTCCTTATGGACAAGGGCGCGAGCAAGGACAAACTGATCCAGCTGCGCCGCGACATCCTGCAGCGCTACGTCAGCCGGAGCGACTACCGCATCGTCGAAGCCGACAGCCCCGAGCGCCTGCGCGAAGGCGGTTATGCCGGGCAGGTGCGTGACCTCAATCTCGCCAAGCAGCGGGTGTTCGAGCGGTTGATCGAGGACGAAGTGAAGGACGGCCAGTGCGGCGCCTTCCTCGTCTGGGGCGACCCGTCGCTGTACGACAGCACCCTGCGCATCCTCGACGCGATCCTGCGCGAAGGCCGCGTGGCCTTCGATTACCAGGTGATCCCCGGCATCACCAGCGTGCAGGCCCTCGCTGCGCGCCACCGGGTGCCGCTGAACGCCATCGGCCAGTCGGTGCAGATCACCACCGGCCGGCGCCTGGCCGAAGGCTTCCCGCAGAACGCCGAGAGCGTGGTGGTGATGCTCGATGCCGAAGACACCTACCGCCAGCTGGACGACCCGGAACTGGAAATCTACTGGGGCGCCTACGTCGGCACGCCGGAGGAAATCCTGCTGGGCGGGCGGCTCGCCGAGGTCGGCGAAACCATCCAGCGCACGCGCCAGGAAGCCCGCGAGGCCAACGGCTGGATCATGGATACCTACCTGCTGCGGCGCGCGCCGAAGGACGACTGAGCCCCCACGCAGGGCGCACGACACCCACAGCGCCATCCGCCGAAGTGGCGGATAACCCGTACCGGGTTATGCGCCCTACGGTTTTGAGTAGGGCGCATAACGCGCCAGCGTTATCCGCCGCGAGACAACTGGCGGATAACCCATGCCGGGTCAAGCGCCCTGCGGCTCTGAGCAGGCTTGGCAAAAGCGGCTAGAGTGATTTCGTTGTGTCGCCAACGCCCGCGGGAGCACCTCGCTCATGCCCAACGCCACCCTCGCCCGCTTCATCGACCACGCCACCCAGCTCAGCCGGCAGGAATCCGAACCCTGCCAGTGCGTGGCCTCGCTGGCGCCCTTCATGATGGAGCTGCTGCCCCACGCCGGCGACTTCCTCGAAGCTCACCACTACCAGAGCGACCCGAGCCACTACGCCCGCAACCTGATCTACCAGGCGCCGGACGACAACCTGTCGCTCTACGCCCTGGTCTGGTCGCCGGGCCAATGGACGCCGGTGCACGACCACGGCAGCTGGGGCGTGGTGGGCATAGTCGAGGGCGTGCTGGAGGAGCGCAGCTATGTCTGCCTGTCCGCCGACCGCAGTCGCGACGAAGGCATCGAGCTGGTCAAGGGCGGCATGATCCTGCTGCCGCCCGGCGCGGTCACCAGCTTCGTGCCCAACCCCGACCACATTCACGTCACCGGCGTTCCCGCCGACCGCCCGCGCGCGGTGAGCCTGCACCTCTATGGGCGGATGATGAACAACTACCACATCTATGACGTCGAGGCCGGCACGCGGTGCTTCGTCGAGGTGGAACACAACGGTTGAACGTACCACCGCAAGGGCATCTCGCCAGGCGCGAGACGCCTGGCCGGCGCTGTCTATACTGATTCGGGCGCACAGCAAGGAAGTACCGTGGCGCGCCCCCCTTCGGCGGAGAAAGGTCAATGAATGCACCTGGTCCCGTTGTCCGTCCGACGATTCTGATCGTCGACGATGCCCCCGAGAACCTGACGCTCCTCTCGGAATTGCTCAAGCTGCTGTACCGCGTGAAAGCCGCGCGCAGTGGCGAGAAAGCCCTGCAGATCGTCCTGTCCGACGAGCCGCCGGACCTTATCCTGCTGGATGTGATGATGCCTGGCATGGACGGCTTCGAGGTCTGCCGGCGCCTGCGCGACGATGCCCGCACGCGCCATATCCCAGTGATCTTCATCACCGCCCAGGACACCGCCGACGAGGAAATACGCGGCCTGGAACTGGGCGCCGTGGACTACCTGACCAAGCCGATCAACCCGCCCACCGTGCTGATGCGCGTGGACAACCAGCTGCGCATCAAGGCTGCCGCCGACTTCCTGCGTGACCAGAACGAATTCCTCGAACGGGAAGTGCAGCGGCGCACCCGCGAACTGACGGCGATCCAGGACGTCACCATCCTCGCCATGGCCTCCCTGGCCGAAACCCGCGACAACGAGACCGGCAACCACATCCGTCGTACCCAGCACTACGTCAGCGCCCTGGCCGAACACCTGCAGCAGCACCCGCGCTTCGCCGCCGAGCTGGATATGGAAACCCGCCAACTACTGTTCAAGTCGGCACCGCTGCACGATATCGGCAAGGTCGGTATCCCCGACCATATTCTGCTCAAGCCCGGCCGCCTCACCCCCGAGGAGTTTGAGCTGATGAAGCGACACACCACCCTGGGTGTCGATGCCTTGCAGAAAGCCGAGGAGCGCCTGGGCATGGACGTTCCCTTCCTCCGGCTGGCCAAGCAGATCGCCGCCGGCCACCACGAGAAGTGGGACGGCTCGGGCTATCCCAAGGGCCTTGCCGGTGAGGCAATTCCCCTGTCGGCACGGCTGATGGCGCTGGCCGATGTCTACGATGCGCTGATCAGCAAGCGGGTCTACAAATCGCCCATGTCGCACTCCAGCGCAGTGGAGTACATCCAGAGCCAGCGCGGGCGGCATTTCGACCCGGATGTCACCGATGCCTTCCTGGCCCTGAAGGACGAGTTCCACAGCATCGCCGAGCGCTTCAACGACAGTGATGGCGACCCGGCGGGCTACATCCGCTCCTGAGGCGCCGCCCCGTATCACACGCGTTCCGCCAGGAGGCGAACCGATGGCGACCCCGCTCGGCTTACTTCAGCGCCTCAAGCTGCGCACCCGGCTGGTGCTCGGCTTCGGCGGCATCCTGCTGCTGGCCCTGTTCGTCGGGCTGTACAGCCTGAACGTGCAACGCCAGCAGATCGAGCAGATCAACGTGATCTACGAAAAGGAAATGCTCGGTCTCTCGCACATCGAAGCAGCTCGCGTCGCGCTGGCAAGCATGGGGCGGAGCATTCGCCAGTTCGTGCTGGCCTCCGACGAGAGCAGCAGGACCCAGGCAGTCCGGCAACTCCACGAGGTCAAGGCCACCCTGCGCGAGGAGATCGAGCAGGCGCGTCCGCTCATCTACCGCACGCCCGCCCTGCAAGGGCTGGTGCGATTCGAGGCCTCCTACGAGGAATACCAGGACCAGATACAGCGTGTCCTGACGCTCAACGACCAACCCATCCGACCGGGGCAATCCACCGACCTGGGGGCCATCGCGCTGCTGTCGTCCACCGCCTTGCAGCGCCCCGGCGAGGTGGCCAACCAGGCACTGGCGGAGGTGGCGCAGATCAAGCGCGAGGGCGCCGACCTCGAGGTCCAGCACGCCACCGAACGCTTCCACCACAGCGTGCAACTGACCATCTGGATGCTGGCCCTGGGCGTGGGCGGCGGCGTGCTGTTCTGCACCCTGATCAGCCTGTCGATCCGCCGGCCCGCCGACCAGTTGCGCCACACCGTCGACGCCCTCAGCAAGGGCGAGCTGGACGTGGAGATTCCCTTCCAGGACTACCCCAACGAGATCGGCGACATGGCGCGGGCGATCACGGCACTGCAATCCGAGGCGCGGCAGATGGCCAACCAGCGCTGGGTGAAAACCCAGTTGGCGATGCTCAGCAGCCAAATGCAGTCGGTCGCCGGCTCCAGCGAACTGGGCGACCGCACCCTGGCTACGCTGGCCCCGCCCATGGCCCTGCGCCGTGCGTCCCTGCACATCCATGAAGAAGACAGCGGTGAGCTGGTGCTGCTGGGCAGCTACGCCGCACCGCCGGATCTGCTCCAGCGAATGCCGCAAGGCCAGGGCCTGATCGGGCAGTGCGCGAAACAGCGGGCACCGATCCACCTGCGCCAGCCCGAACACGCCCTGGAAGGCGAATACGCACCGCCGCGGTTCCTCGACGTGCTGCCGCTGATCCATGGCGAGCGACTGGTCGGCGTGCTGGCCCTGGAGGCCTTGCAGGAGCTGGGCCCGAGCCGGCGCACGCTGCTCGAGGAGTTCCTCCCACTGCTGGCGATGAACCTGGAAATCCTCGAACGCACCACCCGCACCGAGCAGTTGCTGGCGGAAACACTCACCCAGGCCGAACAGATGGAGCAACAGGCCGCCGCCCTGCAGGAGAGTGAAAAGCACCTGCAATACATCCTCGATTGCAGCCCGGTCAGCGTGGCGATCTCGACCCAGGACCAGTTGCACCTGGTGAACCCCGCCTTCGGCGAAACCTTCGGCCTGAAAGCCGGCGACCAGGCGACCGGGCTCTATGTCGACACAACGGAACGCGAGGCGATCTGGGAGGAGATGCTGGCCGGTGAGCAGATGCTCGAACGGGAAGTGCGTCTGTACGACCGCCAGGGCGGCGAGCGCGACATCCTGGCGACCTACCTGCCCATCCGCCACCAAGGCGAGTTCGCCATGCTGGCCTGGCTGTACGACATCACCGAACGCAAGTTGGTCGAGCTGGAAACCCGCCGCGCCCGCGACCTGGCCGAGGAGGCGACGCGAGCCAAGAGCGAGTTCCTCGCCAACATGAGCCATGAAATCCGTACGCCGATGAACGTGATCATCGGCATGAGCAGCCTCGCCCTGAAAAGCGGGCTCAACGCGCGGCAGCACAACTACGTACAGAAGGTCCATCGCTCCGCCGAAGGCCTGCTCGGCATCATCAACGACATCCTCGATTTTTCGAAGATCGAGGCCGGGATGATGAGCGTGGAGCACGTCGAGTTCCGCCTGGAGGACGTGCTCGAACAGTTCTCCGGCCTGGTCGGTTTCAAGGCGGAAGAAAAGTCGCTGGAGCTGCTGTTCCAGCTCAGCCAGGAATTGCCCACCTCGCTGGTCGGCGACCCGCTGCGCCTGGGGCAGATCCTGCTCAACCTGGGCAACAACGCGGTGAAGTTCACCGAGCACGGGGAAATCGTCCTCGGCATCGAACCGGTGGCGATCAGCGCCCACGAGGCGCAGCTGCATTTCTGGCTGCGCGACACTGGCATCGGCATGACCGCCGAGCAGTGCGGGCGCATGTTCCAGTCGTTCATCCAGGCCGACTCCTCCACCTCGCGCCGCTACGGTGGCACCGGGCTGGGGCTGTCGATCTCCAAGAGCCTGGTGGAGCTCATGGATGGGCGCATCTGGGTCGACAGCGAACCGAGCAAGGGCTCGGTGTTCCATTTCCACGCACACTTCGGCATCCCCGCGACCGCCGCGCCACGGCGCATGCGCCGTGCGGAGGAGCTACTCGGCGTGCGCGCCCTGGTGGTGGACGACAATGCCTCGGCGCGGGAAATCCTCTCCGGCCTGGCCCTGAGCTACGGGCTGGAGGTGGACGTCGCACGCAATGGCAACGAAGCACTGGAGTGGATCAGTGATGCCGAGCGGCGGCAGTTGCCCTACCAACTGGTGCTGGTCGACTGGCAGATGCCGGGCATGGACGGCATCGAAGTGGTCTCGCGGTTGCACGCCGGCCACTGCGAGGATGTCCCCGCGGTGATCATGGTCACCGCCTTCGGTCGTGAAGAAGCGCTGGATGCCGCACAGGAACGTGGCGTTGAACTGGGCACGGTGCTGACCAAGCCGGTGACGCCCTCCACCCTGCTGGAGTCGATCAACATCGCCCTGGGCAAGGAAAGTCTCGCCGAACCGCGCAGCCGCGAGCGCCAGAGCGCTACCGACGAGGCCCTGGCCAGCGTCGCCGGTAGCCGGGTGCTGCTGGTGGAAGACAACGAACTGAACCAGGAGCTGGCGATGGAGCTGCTGGGCGATGCCGGCATCGAGATCGTGCTGGCGGGCAACGGCCAGCTGGCGCTGGACCGGCTGGCCATCGACCAGCGCTTCGACTGCGTGCTGATGGACTGCCAGATGCCCGTGCTCGACGGCTATGCGGCCACCCAGGCACTGCGCCTGCGCCCGGAACTGGCGGCGCTGCCGATCATCGCCATGACCGCCAACAACATGGCCGGCGACCGCGAACTGGCGCTGGCCGCCGGGATGAACGACCACATCGCCAAGCCCATCGACCCGGAAGCGATGTTCCTCACCTTGTCGCGCTGGATCAAACCTCGGCACGAGGTGTCAGCCGCCAGGGCTCCCGCCCCGGTCGAGCAGCAAACCCTCCCGCAGAACCTGCCGGGCATCGACACCCACGCAGGAATGGCCACCTGTGCCGGCAAGACGGCGCTCTACGAACGGCTGCTGCTGCGCTTCCAGACGAGCTACCAGGACTTCATCACCCCGTTCCGCGAGCTGGACCCTGCCAGCGATCCTGACATCCGTCGCCGGGCGGCCCACTCCCTGCGCGGCGCGGCGGCCAATATCGGTGCCCTGGCGCTGGCGAAGTCGGCCACGGCGCTGGAGGACGCCTGCCAGGCGCAGGCCCCGGAAGAACTGATTTCGCGCCTGCTGTTCGACCTGCAGGCGCAACTGGACATCGTCCAGGCAGGCTTGGCGAACCGGCTCATCCAGCCAGTGGAGCCGCCCGCCGTGGCGAGCGTGACGCAAGACCAGGCCAGCGCCCTCCTCCAGCAACTGCGGAGCTTGCTGGAGAACAGTGACACCAGCGCAGGCGACCTCATCGGCCGGCTGGCCGGCTTCTACCACGACCCGTCGCGGGCCGAGCTGCTCCGGCAAATCGCCGAGGCCATCGAGAGCTTCGACTACGAACAGGCGCTGGCTCAGTTGCAGCAACTGATCGACGGCGCGCCGGAGCAGTTGCCGCAGGCCTGAGCCGCTCTGGCGATCACAGCGTCCTGATCGAGGTGCTGATGGCCCGTGCGCACTCGATAGCCGCCGGCGCCAAACGGCGTTCTGCCTCTTCGCGGGTCCAGCGGCTGGTGGGCGCCACCACATGCACGGAAGCCACCGGGCGGCCCTGGCTGTTGCGTACCGGCGCGGCCACGGCCATGTCCCCCAGGAACAGCTCTTCGCTGTTGATCGCATACCCCTTGCGGCGGATCTCGGCGATCTCGGCGAGGATTTCCTCCAGCGAAGTGCGGGTGTACTGGGTGTGGCTGGACAGGTCGCTGTCCCGCAGCAGCTCCAGCACTTCGTCATCGCTCAGCGCACTGAGGAAGGCACGCCCCGAGGCGGTGCAGTACATGGGGATGCGGCTGCCGATGGGCAGGTGGATGGGGATGAACTTCGGCCCCACGAAGCGCGCCACGTAGAGCATGTCGGTGCGCACCGGCTCGGTGAGGTTGGTGGTCTCGCCGGTGGTCTGCGCCAGCTCGGCGAGAAAGGGGTTGGCGACGTCCACCAGGGTATCCGCGGCGAGGTAGTTGTAGCCGATCTCCATCACCTGCGGCGTCAGCTGGAAGCGCTTGGTCTGCGGGTGCTTGCTGACGTACCCCAGCGCTTCGAGCGTGTGGATCATCCGCTGCGCCGAACTCTTGGTGATGTCGGCAGCCTCCGCCACCTCCGCCAGGTTCATGGTGCGGTTGCGCGCGTTGAAAGCGCGCAACACGGCCAGGCCCTTTTCCAGCGACTGGTTGAACAGGCTGTTTTCGTTGTCGCTCATGTCTCGTCCTTGGGGAGGATCCGGTTTTTATTATGTCGTGAATATCGATATGCGATATTTATAAATCTCTTTACGATTTTTGTAAATCATTTATATTGCGACCAACGCCTCCTGCCGATACTCGAGGCTATCCATAACGCATAAAGACAACAAACCGCGTCAAATGGGAGTTCACCAATGCATCCTCGCCTCCGCGTGTTTTCCTGCGCCCTCGCGCTCGTCGCCAGCTGCGCCGCATCCCTGGTCGCCCAGGCCGAACCTCTGAAAGTCGGCGCCACCGCCACCGGCGTGCCGTTCACCTTCCTCGACGTCAAGACCAACAGCATCCAGGGCATGATGGTCGACTCCGCCCAGGCCGTGGCCAAGGCCGGCGGCTTCGACGTGGAAATCGCCCAGACCACCTTCGCCGCGCTGATCCCCTCGCTCACCGCGAAGAAGATCGACCTGATCTCCGCCGCCATGCTGCGCACCCCCGAGCGGGAGAAAGTGGTGCAGTACTCCGACCCGGTATTCGAGTACGGCGAAGGCCTGGTGGTGCGCGCCGACGACGACAAGGCCTACACCAGCATGGATGACTTCAAGGGCGAAGTGGTCGGCGCCCAGGTCGGCACCATCTTCATCGACAAGCTCAACCAGCGCGGCATCTTCAAGGAAGTGCGCGGCTACGACTCCCTCGCCGACCTCACCCGCGACCTGGCGCTGGGCCGCATCAAGGCCGGCTTCGGCGACCACCCGATCCTCGCCTACCAGATGGCCAAGGGCAGCCTGAAAAAGGTCCGCCTGGTGGACAGCTACCAGCCGCAGATCAAGGGCGAGGTCTGCCTGATCCTGCGCCAGGGCGACCCGCAGCTGCTCGCCCAGGTCAACAAGGGCATCGCCAGCATCAAGGCCGACGGCACCCTCGCCGGCATCATCGGCAAGTGGCACCTGGACTGACGTCCACTTTTCTCCGCGCCGCCCCCAAGACTTACCCGCACCTTTCGCCGGAGCCCCGCGCCCGGTGAAGGGTGACGGCCGCCTCCTGATTTCCGCTCACGGACACCCCTATGTTTCTCCAGAATGCTCTGGACTTCCTGCCCATTCTTTTGAGTGGCGCGGTGGTCACCGTGCAGGTCACGATTGCCTCCTTCGTGCTCAGCTCGCTCATCGGCCTGGCCTTCGCCCTGATGATGGTGTCGAAGGTCCGCGCCGTCGCGCTGTTCGCCATTTCGGTGGTCAACGTCATCCGCGGCCTGCCGATCATCGTGCAGCTGTTCTACATCTACTTCGTGCTGCCGGACTTCGGCGTGCAGCTCAGCGCCATGCAGGCCGGGATCATCGGCCTGGGCATCGCCTACTCGGCGTACCAGGCGGAAAACTTCCGCGCCGGCATCCAGGCCATCCAGCAGGGGCAGATCGAAGCCGCCGAATCCCTCGGCATGCGCGGCCCGATGATCATGCGCCGGGTGGTGCTGCCGCAGGCCTTCCGCATCGCCCTGCCGCCCTACGGCAACACCCTGGTGATGATGCTCAAGGACTCCTCGCTGGTGTCCACCATCACCGTCGCCGAGATGACCCGCGCCGGCCAGCTGATCGCCTCCTCGACCTTCGAGAACATGACCGTCTACACCCTGGTGGCCCTGCTCTACCTGGCCCTGAGCCTGCCGCTGTCGTTTGCCCTGCGCCGTCTCGAAGCGCGCATCGCCACGAGGAAGAAAGCATGATCCGCATCCAGTCGCTGCACAAAAGCTACGGCAGCACCCGCGTCCTCGAAGGCATCGACCTGTCCGTGGAGAGCGGCCAGGTGGTGTGCCTGATCGGCCCGTCCGGCTCGGGCAAATCCACCCTGCTGCGCTGCATCAACGGCCTGGAAACCTACGAAGGCGGCGACATCCGGGTCGGTCAGGAACGCGTCGACCGCCACGCCCACTCCATCCATGAAATCCGCACCCAGGTGGCGATGGTGTTCCAGCGTTTCAACCTGTTCCCCCACCGCACCGCGCTGCAGAACGTCATGGAGGGCCCGATCTACGTCAAGAAGGAGCGCCCGGACGAAGCCCGCGAGCACGCCCGCGCCCTGTTGGAAAAGGTCGGCCTGAGCCATCGCATGGACGCCTACCCGGACGAACTCTCCGGCGGCCAGCAACAGCGCGTCGCCATCGCCCGCGCCCTGGCCATGCGCCCCAAGGCGATCCTCTTCGACGAACCGACCTCGGCACTGGACCCGGAACTGGTGGGCGAAGTACTCGCAGTGATGCGCAAGCTCGCCGACGAAGGTATGACCATGGTGGTAGTGACCCACGAGATGGGCTTCGCCCGCGAAGTGGCGGACAAGGTCTGCTTCCTCTATGGCGGCCGGATCGTCGAGGAAGGCGCGGCCAAGGATGTGCTCGGTGCGCCGAGCCAGCCGCGCACCCAGGAATTTCTCCGGCGCCTGCTCAACACCGACGGGGGCCTGGCATGAACGCCCAGCCCCTGGCACTGCCGCCCTCGCTCTGGGCGGCCACCGCGAACGCCGGCCCGGCCACACCGGCGCTGGCGGAAGACAAGCAGGTCGACGTCGCCATCGTCGGCGCCGGCTACACCGGGCTGGTCACCGCCCTGCACCTGGCCCGCAACGGCGTGCGCGTCTGCGTACTGGATACCGGCGAGCCGGGCTGGGGCGCTTCAGGGCGCAACGGCGGGCAGGTGATCCCCGGCCTCAAGCATGACCCCGACGACCTGCGGCGCATGCTCGGCGGCGACAAGGCCGAACGCCTGATCGACGTCGCTGGCGGCGCTGCCGATGAAGTCTTCGAGCTGATCCGCCGCTACGCCATCGACTGCGAAGCCACCCGCCAGGGATGGATCCAGCCCGCCGCCTCGCCGGCCGCCCTACGCGCGATCGAGAAGCGCGCCGAGCAATGGCGCCTGCGCGGCGTGCCGGTGGAGATGCTCGACAAGAGCAGCGTCGCCCGACGCATCGGCAGCAACGACTACCTCGGCGCCTGGGTTGACCCGCGCGCCGGTAGCGTCCAGCCGCTGAGCTACGTGCGTGGCCTGGCCCGCGCCGCGCTGGCCGAAGGCGCTGCCATCCACGGCCACAACCGCGTGACCGACCTGCGCCGCCACGGCAGCGGCTGGCAGCTGACCACGGATACGCAGCACAAGGTGACCGCCGAACGGGTGATCCTCGCCACCAACGGCTACACCGACGACCTCTGGCCGAAGCTGCGGCAGACGGTGATCGCCGCCAACAGCTTCATCGTCGCCACCAAACCCTTGCCGGAGAACCTGCGGCGCAGCGTGCTGCCCAATGGCGAAGTCTGCTCGGATGCGCGCCGGCTGCTGCTGTACTTCAAGCAGGACGCCCGTGGCCGACTGTTGCTGGGCGGTCGCGGCCCGTTTGCCGAACCGCGCTCGCCCGGCGACTGGCTGCACCTGAAGCGCTCGCTGCTGGGGTTGTTCCCGCAACTGGCCGAAGTCGAGTTTGAGTACCAATGGAGCGGTCGCGTGGCGCTGACCCCGGACTTCATGCCAAGGCTGCACGAACCGGCGCCGAACCTGAGCATCCTGCTCGGCTACAACGGGCGTGGCATCGCCATGGCTTCGACCCTGGGCCGGCACCTGGCGGAGCGCCTGCTGGACCGTGAGAAGGACTTCCCCTTCCCCGTCACCCCGGTGCGGCCGATCCCGTTCCACGGTTTGCAGCGCCTCTATCTGGGCGTCGGCATCGCCTGGTACCGGCTGCTCGACGCCGTACTCTGAGGGTCCCCGGCCTGGCGTCTTCGTCAGGCCTAGCTCCCCTCCTGCATCACCGCCAGGTAAGCGCGCGGCGGCTGCCCGGTGTGCTCGCGGAAGCAACGGTAGAACACCGACAGCGAGTTGAAGCCGACGGCGAACGCCAGTTCGTCGATGCGCGCGGCCGGTTCCTCGCGCAGGCGTTCCAGCAGATGACCGATGCGCGCCTGGTTCAGGTAGCGGTAAAAGCTTTGCCCCAGCACCTGGTTGAGCAGGTAGGAAATCTGGTTGCGCGTATAGCCGGTGGCCCGCGCCAGGCGCTCCAGGTCCATCTCCGGGTCGAGATAGGGATGGGCGCTGCCGAAGTAGGATTCGATATCCAGCAGCATCGTCCCCACCTGGGCCGAGTTCAGGCCCAGCCGGCGCGGGTCCTTGACGCCCTCCTCACGCTGCTCGCGCACTGGCGTGGCGTATTCGTGGACACGCCAGATCAGCCCGTCGCGCACGGTGATCGCCTCGCTGGCGCGGAACGAGGCCAGCCGGCTGCTGCGGCGCAACGTCAGGCGCGAACGGTACTGGATGAACGCGGTGTCGCCATCGGCGCGAATCTGGTCGATGTGCTCGATATGGTGCTGCGGGCTGCGCGGCATGGCCGTGCGGATATAGCCGGGCAGCTCGCTGGCGGGGATTTCCAGGTCGTTGTAGAAGTCGCAGTAGTGCACCTGCGGATGGAACATCGCCAGCACGCCTTCGACGTCACGGTTCATCCAGCACTGGTGGTAGCGCGTGACCACCGCACGGGTGCGCTCGGTTTCCTCACTCATTCCTGTCCCTCCGCCGCGTAGGCCTCCAGCGTAGGGCGCGGACAACGCGCTGCACAGAGCCGCGGGTCCGCAGCAGCATTGGCGATTCCGCCCGTGCACGGAAGAACGACGCAAAGCCGCGCCACGCCTAGTTTTCGGCCAGGGCCGAAAACAATAGAACAGGGCCCATTTCCCACCTGCCGATCGCATGGGCGCCGCGCTAGCCGGCGCCCCCAGGAGTGAAGATGAACAAGCGTGCTTTGGGTTGTCTGGCCGGCCTGCTGGCCGGTGCCGCATTGCCGGTGATGGCGGCGCCGCAAGAGGTGCATTTCGCCAACTGGGCTGACTACATCGGGCCGACCGTGCTGCAGGATTTCCAGAAGGAAACCGGGATCAAGGTGGTGCTCGACGCCTTCGAGTCCGACGAGGTACTGGAGGCCAAGCTGCTCACCGGGCATTCCGGCTTCGACGTGGTAGTCCCTTCGGCAGACTTCCTCGCCCGCCAGCTCAAGGCCGGTGTCTACCGCCCGCTGGACGACGCACTGCTGCCCAACCGCAAGAACCTCGACCCCGACCTGCTCGCCCGCGTGGCCCAGTCCGACCCCGGCAACCGCTTTGCCGTGCCCTACCTCTGGGGCACTGTCGGCATCGGCTACAACCCGGCGAAAATCAAAGCCGCGCTGGGCGCCGACGCGCCGCTGGACTCCTGGGACCTGGTGTTCAAGCCGGAGAACCTCGCCAAGCTCAAGGGCTGCGGCGTGGCCTTCCTCGACTCGCCGGCGAAGATCCTGCCGCTGGCCCTGCACTACCTGGGCAAGGACCCGAACAGCAACAACCCGGCGGATTACCAGGCCGGCACCCGACTGCTGGCAAGCCTGAAGCCCTCGGTCACCTACTTCAGCTCCACCAAGTACATCGCCGACCTCGCCAACGGTAACGTCTGCGTGGCCATCGGCTTCTCCGGCGACGTCTTGCAGGCACAGAAGAGTGCCGAGGAAGCCGGGGGTTCGGTGCAGGTGGAATACAGCGTGCCGAAGGAAGGCACCAACATCTGGTTCGACAACCTGGCCATCCCCAAGGACGCGCGCAACCCCGAGGGCGCCCACGCCTTCATCAACTACCTGCTGCGCCCCGACGTGATCGCTAAAACCAGCGACTACCTGCACTACGCCAACGCCAACGTGCCGGCCAAGGCACTGATGGAGCAGAAGGTCCGCGACAATCCTGCGGTCTATCCGAACGCCGAGCGGGTCAAGGGCATGTACGTCAGCCTGCCGCCTAGCCCGTCGATCCTGCGCCTGATCACCCGCGACTGGAGCCGGATCAAGTCCGGGGTCTGACCGCCAGCCTCACTCCACTCAAGACAGCAGCCCCGGTCGCCATTGGCTTCCGGGGCTGTTTGCATTGGCCGGAGGCGCCTTTTTTGTGGCGATTCCCAAGCCTTGCCGAAAGTGGATAGAACGCACGCGTGCCTCCAGCCGACACTAGCCACGCCTGGCAGCAAGATGCTGCGCGCGCACCCATTACAAAACCCCCTTACAAAATCAAAAACCGTCAGAGGCTTGTATGACCACCCCCGCCGAGCAGTTGGAGCAACGGCTGAAGCAACAGAAAATCACCGAAGTCGAGTGCGTGGTGAGCGATCTCACCGGCATCGCCCGCGGCAAGATTTCCCCCACCAACAAGTTCCTCGGCGAAGGGGGCATGCGTCTCCCCGAAAGTGTTCTGCTGCAGACGGTCACCGGCGATTTCGTCGATGACGACGTCTACTACGACCTGCTCGACGAAGCGGACATCGACATGGTCTGCAAGCCCGACCCGGACGCCATCTTCCTGGTGCCCTGGGCGCTGGAACCGACCGCGATGGTCATCCACGACACCTTCGACAAGGTCGGCAACCCCATCGAACTGTCCCCGCGCAACGTGCTCAAGCGCGTGCTCAAGCTCTACGCCGACAAGGGCTGGAGCCCGGTTGTGGCGCCGGAGATGGAGTTCTACCTGACCAAGCGCAGCAGCGACCCGGACTTCCCGCTGGAAGCCCCCGTCGGCCGTTCGGGCCGCCCGGAAAGCGGCCGCCAGAGCTTCTCCATCGACGCCGCCAACGAATTCGACCCGCTGTTCGAAGACGTCTACGACTGGTGCGAACTGCAGGGCCTGGACCTGGATACGCTGATCCACGAAGACGGCCCGGCGCAGATGGAAATCAACTTCCGTCACGGCGACGCGCTGAGCCTGGCCGACCAGATCATCGTGTTCAAGCGCACCATGCGCGAAGCCGCGCTCAAGCATGACGTCAGCGCCACCTTCATGGCCAAGCCGATCACCGACGAGCCCGGCAGCGCCATGCACATCCACCAGAGCGTGCTGGACATCGCCACCGGCCAGAACATCTTCGCCGCCGAAGACGGCTCCATGAGCGAGCTGTTCCTGCACTACATCGGCGGGCTGCAGAAATACATCCCGAAAGTGCTGCCGATGTTCGCGCCGAACGTGAACTCCTTCCGCCGCTTCCTGCCGGACACCTCCGCGCCGGTGAACGTCGAATGGGGCGAAGAGAACCGCACCGTGGGCCTGCGTGTACCCGCCGCCCCGCCGATCGCCATGCGCGTGGAAAACCGCCTGCCAGGCGCCGACGCCAACCCGTACCTGGCGCTGGCCGCCAGCCTGCTCTGCGGCTACCTGGGCATGATCGAGCAGATCAACCCCAGCGCCGCCGTCCAGGGTCGCGCCTACGAACGCCGCAACCTGCGCCTGCCGATCACCATCGAGGACGCGCTGCAGCAGATGGAAGACTGCGACGTGCTCAAGGAATTCCTCGGCGAGAAATTCGTGCAGGGCTACGTGGCGGTGAAGCGCACCGAGCACGAGAACTTCAAGCGGGTGATCAGTTCCTGGGAGCGCGAGTTCCTGCTGCTGAGCGTCTGATTCCTCATCACTGACTTCACAACAACAATTCGGGAGTCCCCATGAGACTGCTGCGCACCCTTGCGCCCTTCGCCCTGGCAACCATCGCCTCGGCCGCACACGCTGCCCCTTCGGTCAGCATCTACAACTGGACCGACTACATCGCCCCGGACACCCTGGCCGGCTTCCAGAAGACCACCGGGATCAAGCCGGTGTACGACGTCTTCGACTCCAACGAGACGCTGGAAGGCAAGCTGCTGGCAGGCCGTACGGGCTACGACGTGGTGGTGCCGTCCAACCACTTCCTGACCCGCCAGGTGCAGGCTGGTGTATTCCTCGAGCTCGACCGCAGCCAGTTGCCGAACTGGAAGCACCTGGACCCGAAATTGCTCAAGCTGCTGGAGCAGAACGACCCGGGCAACAAGCACTCGGTGCCCTACTTGTGGGGCACCAACGGCATCGGCTACAACGTCGAGAAGGTCAAGCAGGTGCTGGGCGTCGACCACATCGACTCCTGGGCCGTGCTGTTCGAGCCGGAGAACATCAAGAAGCTCAACGCCTGCGGCGTCGCCTTCATGGACTCGCCCGACGAGATGATCCCGTCGGTGCTCAACTACCTGGGGCTGGACCCCAACAGCACCAACCCGGCGGACTATCCCAAGGCCGAGGCGAAGCTGGAGGCGGTGCGCCCGTACGTCACCTACTTCCACTCCTCGAAGTACATCTCGGACCTGGCCAACGGCAACATCTGCGTGGCCTTCGGCTACTCCGGCGATGTGTTCCAGGCCGCAGCGCGGGCCAAGGAAGCCAACAACGGCATCGAGATCGCCTACGCCATTCCCAAGGAAGGCGCGAACCTGTGGTTCGACCTGATGGCCATCCCCTCGGACGCGAAGCATCCGGAGCAGGCACTGGCGTTCATCAACTACGTCCTCGACCCGAAGGTGATCGCCGACGTCAGCGAGTACGTCGGCTACCCCAGCGCCAACGCCGACTCCAAGACGCTGCTACCCACCGAGATGCAGAACAACCCCGAGGTCTTCCCGAGCCAGGCCGTGCTCGACAAGCTGTACATCGCCAAGGCGCCGCCGCCCAAGATCATGCGCCTGATGACCCGCAGCTGGAGCAAGATCAAGTTCAACCAATGAAACGAGAAAGTCCCATGAAGCACACCGACGAGCACGCCGCGTCCTATTACGCCGCGACCGCCCGTGACTCGCAGCACTACCCTTCCCTCGCGGGGGACGTGCGGGCGGATGTCTGCGTGATCGGCGGCGGCTTCACCGGCGTCAACACCGCCCTGGAGCTGGCCCGGCGCGGCCACTCCGTGGTGCTGTTGGAAGCCCGGCGTATCGGCTGGGGCGCCAGCGGGCGCAACGGCGGGCAGTTGATCCGTGGCATCGGCCACGATGTCAGCGGCTTCGCCAAGTACGTCGGCGAAGAAGGCGTGCAGTACCTGGAGCAAGCCGGCGTGGATTCGGTGGCCCTGGTCGCCGAGCGCATCCGTGAACTGGCTATCGAGTGCGACTTGCGCTGGGGCTTCTGCGAGCTGGCCAATACCCCGGCGCAGTACGCCGCGATGGTCCGCGAACAGGAAGAGCTGAGCACCTCGGACTACCCCCACGAAACCCGGCTGGTGCCGCCGGAGCGCATGCGTGAGGTGGTCGCTAGCGACTGCTACGCCGGTGGGCACATCGACATGGGCTCGGGCCACCTGCACCCGCTGGACCTGGTCAAGGGCGAAGCCCGCGCGGCCAAGGCCTTCGGCGCGCAGATCTTCGAGCAGAGCCCGGTGCTGCGCATCGAGCACGGCACCACGGCCGTGGTGCACTGCGCCCAGGGCCGCGTGCTGGCGAACACCCTGGTGCTCGGCTGCAACGCGCACCTGGAGGAGCTGGAGCCGAAGCTCACCGGCAAGGTGCTGCCTGCCGGCAGCTACGTGGTGGCCACCGAGCCGCTGTCCGAAGAACTGGCGGCGCAGCTGATCCCGCAGAACATGGCGCTGTGCGACCAGAAGGTGGGGCTGGACTACTACCGCCTGACGGCCGACCGTCGCCTGCTGTTCGGCGGCGCCTGCCACTACTCCGGGCGCGACCCGGCGGACATCGGCGGCTACATGCGGCCGAAGGTGCTCAAGGTGTTCCCGCAGCTGGAGCAGGTGAAGCTCGACTACCAGTGGGGCGGCATGATCGGCATCACCGCCAATCGTTTCCCGCAGGTCGGGCGGCTGAACAGCCATCCGAACGTGTACTTCGCCCAGGGCTATTCCGGCCACGGGCTGAACGTCACTCACTGGTCGGCCAAGCTGCTCGCCGAAGCCATCCACCAGGGCGAGAGCAAGGGGCTGGACCTGTTCAGCGCCGTACCGCACCTGACCTTCCCCGGCGGCAAACTGCTGCGCTCGCCGCTGCTGGCGCTGGGCATGGCGTGGTATCGGGTGCGCGAGTTGCTGGGCTGATCGCACCCTCGTGCGGACAACCGCGAGCGGTTGTCCGCCCTACCAGAACCGCTCCCGTAGGGCGCATAACCCGGAAAGGGTTATCCGCCGCCATGGCGGATAACGCCTTGGGCGTTATGCGCCCTACGATGCTGGCATTGGGGATGGCATGGTACCGGGTGCGTGAGCTGCTGGGCTGATCGGCGCTGCCGGATGCCTATCGCGGACGGAGTCCGCTCCTACGTAACCGGCTAGCGTAGGAGCGGACTCTGTCCGCGATGTTCCCAAGCCCGCTCCGTCACCGGCACGGGATCAGGCCCGGCCGCCCAACTTGGCGGTGGTCTTCGGGTACTCGCCGAACAACGCGAAATACGACTGGGAGAATCGTCCCAGGTGCCAGAACGACCACTTCATCGCCACCTCGGCCACGCTCATGCCGGACTCGGCGGCGGCCAGCAGGTCACGTCGCGCGGCATTCAGCCGACGGTTGCGCAGCCAGACGATGGGCGGCATGCCGGCGTAATGCAGGAACGACTGCTGCAGCGTGCGCGGTGAAACACCCACCTTGGCGGCGAGGTCGGCCATGCCGAACTGCTCGTCGGGGCAGTCGTTCACCAGTTCCTTGACCCGCTGCACCACGCGCTTGGCCTGGACGATGGAGCGCGCCCGGCGTTCGCCATCCAGCGGGGCCTCGCACAGCAGCGAGAAGCAGTGGGAAACGATGCTCTGCGCCACACCCGGCGCATCCATCGGATCATCACCGGCCGACGCGCCGGTCAGCAGGTTGCTCAGCGAGGTCGCCACCGACTGGCAGTGGCCCGAGCGCAGTGGCGTCAGCACCAGGTCGGCAAAGGCATCGGCCGGCTGGCCCCAGTGCTCGGACTCCTTGATCACCACCGCCACCTCGCGGTAGTTCTCCGGCGTGACCCAGGCGTTGCGGGTTTCCCCGTCGAGCAGGTAGAGCGCGTTGTCGGACATGTCGAAGCTGAACACCAGGGCGCCGGGCGGGGCGTGGAACTCCTGCTCCACGCGCAGGTTCATCTGCTCCTCGTAGAGCTCGATCCCCTCGACCTCGGCATGCAGGATGCGCCCGGAGAATCGCCCGGCGGACATCTGCGTGTACTGCTGTTCCCAACCAGGAATGGCTATGCGCTGCTGATCTACTTCTTGTGCTTCGACAACCCGGATCGCCATACCCAGCCCTGCTGGTGTTTTCAGATGGGGAAGGCTAACAATCGGCACAAGGTCGGTGCAAGTCAGGCAAGCCTCCAACGGTCACCTCACGGGCCTGCCGCCCCTGCCCTGCCCTGCGCCCAAACCAGAGCGCGCATCGCCCTTTCGACTCCTGAACGAAAACGCCCCGATACTCGGACAGAGTATCGGGGCGCTTGTTTTCGGTTGCCTTGCGCGGTCTGCCTGCTGCCAACCGGCGGCAGGCAGACCGCAGTCGGTTACCAGTTGTAGCCGACGGAACCTCCTGCCGAGAAGCGGCCCTGGGTATCGGTGCTGCCACCCAGCTTGGTGGTCCACTTGCCGTCGTTGGAGACGTGGGACATACCCACCGACACGGCGGACTGGCCGTTGAACGTACCCATGCCCACCGCGGTGGTGCTGCCACCGTTGACCATCGGCTGCGGCAGGCTGGCGATGGCAATGGCCCCGGCGATACCGGCGCTCAGACGATCATCCTGCTCGCTGATGTCGTTCTTGAGGTCGTTGTAACGCTGGTTCGATTCGTTGCCCATGGCGGTCAAAGCATCGCTCACCTGGCCCACGTTGACGGCGTCGGTACGCTGGGTACCCGCTGCCACATGGGTGATCTGGCGTTCGTTGCCCGCGCTGCCGACGGCCACGCTGTTGTCACGTTCAGCCACCGAGTTGGCGCCCAGAGCCACCGAGTTCTTGCCCTTGGCCTTGGCGTTGTTGCCAATAGCCGTGCTGTTGTCAGCCACGGCTTCGGCACCGGCGCCGCCAGCGACGGAGCTGTTGCCGGTCGCCTTGGGCTTGGGCAGGTTCTGGGAGTTTTTCACCTGGAACATGCCGTCGGTACCGTTCTGCACGTTGGTCACATCGTTCTCGACCTTGGTCACGCGATTGTCGACCTTGGCAATCGAGTCAGCCATGCCATCGGTGATACCGGCAACCTTGCTGTCGGTGTACGACTTCGATTCCGCCACGGCACCGTCGAGCTGACGCAGGTTGACCGCATCGGTCGCCTGTTTGGCGTCGGCCACGTTGCTGAGGGTACGGGTTTCGCCAGTGGTGGCATTGCCGAACGACACAGTGCCAAGAGTCACGTTTTCCATGCCCGAGTAGCGGCCGGTGTAGCTTTCCG
The DNA here is from genome assembly GCF_002796985.1 of Pseudomonas sp. Lineage (GTDB taxonomy): Bacteria > Pseudomonadota > Gammaproteobacteria > Pseudomonadales > Pseudomonadaceae > Pseudomonas. The sequence goes on from NZ_PEKX01000011.1 coordinate 104,407, forward strand.
CGCCACGACCGTTGTCACTGGCACCCTGACCCACGGCAACGCTGCCTTTCGCCGAGGCGTTGGCGCCATCGCCCAGGGCGACAGAACCTTCGCCGCTGGCCACAGCCTTGCCGCCTACCGCGATGGAGTCTGCGCCGCTGGCAACCGAGTCAGCCTGGGTGGAGCTGGTGTGGAAGTACTTCACGCCACCGCCGTTGACGATGTTGGTCACGCTGCCTTCGAGGTTGGTCACACGGCCATCGATGACGGCGACCTTGTTGTTGGTCTCGTAGAGCTGCGCGCCGTTCACCGCGTCGGAGCTGCTGGCACTCAGTTCACCGGCCTTGATGTTGGTCAACTGGACGGCCTTGCCGGCAGTACCCAGGGTGACCTTGTCGTGAGCGGCCGAGTCGTACATCACCGCATCGCCCATCACGCCGTTCAGGCTGGTGATGGAGTTGTTGATGGTGTTGATGTCCGTGGTGTTCTGCGCAGTACGGCCATCCAGGTTGGTGATCGCATCGCCTACGTTGCTCACGTTGGTGATGGAACCATCGACGTTGGTCACGCTGTAGCTCGGCGCGGAGATGGAGCCGTCCGCATTCACAGCCGAACCGCCACCCATGGCATCAGCTACCGACTGGCTTACGCCGAACAGCTGGCCGCCGTTCACGGCGTCTTTGCTGCCCGAAGCCACGGTACCGTCAGCCACGTTGATCAGTTTGCGAGCGCCGTCGGTGCCAGCGAAGTCGACTGCGGCGCCATCGGTGTCTTTGCCGACAGTGAGGTTTTCGCCAGCAGCGGACTGCTGAACCAGGCCGATGGTGCCGCTGTTGATGTTGTTGGTGATATCGGTGATATCGCCTTCAACGGTGGTCACTCGGCCGTCCAGGTTGGTGATCGACGTGGTGTTGTTCGCCACGCGACCATCGATGTTGCTGATCGCATCACCCACGTTGCTCACGTTGGTGATGGAACCGTCGACGTTGGTGACGCTGTAGCTCGGCGCGGAGATGGAGCCGTCCGTATTTACGACCGAGCCGCCGCCCATGGCATCGGCTACCGACTGGCTTACACCGAACAGTTGGCCGCCGTTCACGGCGTCTTTGCTGCCCGAAGCCACGGTACCGTCAGCCACGTTGATCAGCTTGCGAGCACCGTCTGTGCCAGCGAAGTCAACCGCAGCGCCATCGGTGTCTTTGCCGACAGTGAGGTTTTCGCCAGCCGCGGATTGCTGAACCAGGCCGATGGTGCCTGCGTTGATGTTGTTGGTGATGCTGGAGATATCGGTCGTGTTCTGATCAACCTGCTGGTTGGTCGCAAACAGCTGCGAACCGTTCACCGCATCGAGGCTGTCGGCAGAGAGTTCACCAGCCTTGACGTTGGTCAGCTGCACCGGAGTACCGGCGGCGCCGAAAGTCACCTTGTCGTGGGCCGAGGAGTCATACATCACCGCATCAGCCAGCGTGTCACCCATGTTGGTGATGTTGGTATTGATGCTGTTGATGTCGGTGGTGTTCTGGGTGACGCGGCCATCGAGGTTGGTGATCGACATGGTGTTGCCAGCGATGTCCGAGGTGTTCTGATCCACCTGCTGGTTGGTCGCAAACAACTGCGAACCGTTCACCGCATCCAGGCTTTCAGCCGAGAGTTCACCAGCCTTGACGTTGGTCAGCTGCACCGGAGTGCCAGCGGCGCCGAAAGTCACCTTGTCGTGGGCCGAGGAGTCATACATCACCGCATCGGCCAGCGTGTCACCCATGTTGGTGATGTTGGTGTTGATACTGTTGATATCGGTGGTGTTCTGAGTGACACGGCCATCGAGGTTGGTGATCGACGTGGTGTTGCCGGCGATGTCAGTGGTGTTCTGCGCCACTTGTTCGTTGGTCGCAAACAGCTGCGAACCGTTCACTGCGTCCAGGCTTTCGGCCGAGAGTTCACCGGCCTTGACGTTGGTCAGCTGCACCGGAGTACCGGCAGTGCCGAAAGTCACCTTGTCGTGGGCCGAGGAGTCATACATCACCGCATCGGCCAGCGTGTCACCCATGTTGGTGATGTTGGTGTTGATGCTGTTGATATCGGTGGTGTTCTGGGTGACGCGGCCATCGAGGTTGGTGATCGACGTGGTGTTGCCGGCGATGTCAGTGGTGTTCTGTGCCACTTGCTCGTTGGTCGCAAACAGCTGCGAGCCGTTCACGGCGTCTTTGCTGTCGACCGCCAGAGTACCGTCGGCCACGTTGATCAGCTTGCGAGCACCGTCAGTGCCAACGAAGTCAACCGCAGCGCCATCGGTATCCTTGCCGACAGTGAGGTTTTCGCCAGCAGCGGACTGCTGAACCAGGCCGATGGTGCCGCTGTTGATGTTGTTGGTGATGCTGGAGATATCGGTCGTGTTCTGATCAACCTGCTGGTTGGTCGCGAACAGCTGCGAACCGTTCACTGCATCGAGGCTTTCAGCGGACAGTTCACCAGCCTTGACGTTGGTCAGTTGCACCGGAGTACCAGCGGCGCCGAAAGTCACCTTGTCGTGGGCCGAGGAGTCATACATCACCGCATCGGCCAGCGTGTCACCCATGTTGGTGATGTTGGTGTTGATGCTGTTGATGTCGGTGGTGTTCTGAGTGACACGGCCATCGAGGTTGGTGATCGACGTGGTGTTGCCGGCGATGTCAGTGGTGTTCTGCGCCACTTGTTCGTTGGTCGCAAACAGCTGCGAACCGTTCACTGCGTCCAGGCTTTCGGCAGAGAGTTCACCGGCCTTGACGTTGGTCAGCTGCACCGGAGTACCGGCAGTGCCGAAAGTCACCTTGTCGTGGGCCGAAGAGTCATACATCACCGCATCGGCCAGCGTGTCACCCATGTTGGTGATGTTGGTGTTGATGCTGTTGATGTCGGTGGTGTTCTGGGTAGTACGGCCATCCAGGTTGGTGATCGCATCGCCTACGTTGTTCACGTTGGTGGTGGAACCATCGACGTTGGTGACGCTGTAGCTCGGTGCGGAGATGGAGCCGTCCGCATTCACGATCGAACCGCCGCCCATGGCATCGGCCACCGACTGGCTTACACCGAACAGTTGGCCGCCGTTCACGGCGTCTTTGCTGCCCGAAGCCACGGTACCGTCGGCCACATTGATCAGCTTGCGAGCGCCGTCAGTGCCAGCGAAGTCAACCGCAGCGCCATCGGTGTCTTTGCCGACAGTGAGGTTTTCGCCAGCAGCGGACTGTTGAACCAGGCCGATAGTGCCTGCGTTGATGTTGTTGGTGATATCGGTGATATCGCCTTCAACGGTGGTCACGCGGCCGTCCAGGTTGGTGATCGACGTGGTGTTGCCAGCGATGTCGGTAGTGTTCTGATCAACCTGTTGGTTGGTTGCGAAAAGTTGCGAGCCATTCACCGCATCCAGGCTGTCAGCCGACAGCTCACCGGCCTTGACGTTGGTCAGCTGCACCGGAGTGCCAGCGGCGCCGAAGGTCACCTTGTCGTGGGCCGAGGAGTCATACATCACCGCATCGGCCAGCGTGTCACCCATGTTGGTGATGTTGGTATTGATGCTGTTGATGTCGGTGGTGTTCTGGGTGACACGGCCATCGAGGTTGGTGATCGACGTGGTGTTGCCGGCGATGTCCGAGGTGTTCTGATCAACCTGCTGGTTGGTCGCAAACAGCTGCGAACCGTTCACCGCATCGAGGCTGTCGGCAGAGAGTTCACCAGCCTTGACGTTGGTCAGCTGCACCGGGGTACCGGCGGCGCCGAAGGTCACCTTGTCGTGGGCCGAAGAGTCATACATCACCGCATCGGCCAGCGTGTCACCCATGTTGGTGATGTTGGTATTGATGCTGTTGATGTCGGTGGTGTTCTGGGTGACGCGGCCATCCAGGTTGGTGATGGACGTGGTGTTGCCAGCGATGTCCGAGGTGTTCTGATCCACCTGCTGGTTGGTCGCGAACAGTTGGCCGCCGTTCACGGCGTCTTTGCTGTCGGCCGCCAGAGTACCGTCAGCCACATTGATCAGCTTGCGAGCACCGTCTGTGCCAGCGAAGTCGACGGCAGCGCCATCGGTATCCTTGCCAACAGTGAGGTTTTCGCCAGCTGCGGACTGTTGAACCAGGCCGATGGTGCCGCTGTTGATGTTGGTGGTGAGGTTGGAAACATCACCTTCAACGGTGGTCACGCGGCCGTCCAGGTTGGTGATCGACGTGGTGTTGCCGGCGATGTCAGTGGTGTTCTGCGCCACTTGCTGGTTGGTAGCGAACAGTTGCGAGCCATTCACCGCATCCAGGCTGCCAGCAGACAGTTCACCGGCCTTGACGTTGGCCAGTTGCACCGGAGTACCGGCAGCGCCGAAGGTCACCTTGGTGTGGGCCGAAGAGTCATACACCACTGCATCGGTCGTGACGCCCATGTTGCTGATGGTGGTGTTGAGGGTGTTGATGTCGGTGGTGTTCTGCGTCACCTGGGCGTTGGTCGCGAACAGCTGCGAACCGTTCACCGCATCGGTGCTGGCCGCGGAAACCTGGCCTGCCGCCACGTTCTGAACTTGCCGGGTAGCTGAAGCACTGCCCACGCTGAACACGCCCGTCGGAGTGCCGCCGGCATAGGTATAGGTTTTGCCGCCGATGGTGCCGCTGCTGGTAGTTACCGCTGCTGAAGTGGTGGCGCCGTTACCGATGGCCACCGAGTTGGCCAACGAAGCATTCGCGCCATTACCCAACGCCACGGCGTTCGTTGCAGTTGCGGTCGAGTTCACACCAAGGGCCATCGAGTAGCCACCCGAAGCGTTGGAGCTAGCCCCCAAGGCGATTGCACGATCCCCCTCGGCGGCGGCGTTTACACCGACCGCCGTGGCGGCAGCGGAGGCTTTGGAGAGGCCACCCAGTGATGTGGAGAAGTCACCATGAGCATTGGCGCCTGCCCCCACAGCCACGCTCTGACCGTTGCCAGACCCAGAGGAGAAGGCATAGCTGTCAGCACCGATCGCGACCGAACCGGAGCCATCGACCTTGCTGCTGGTGCCCACCGCAACGGCGTTCGAGACGGCCGAATTAGCGCCGTTGCCGATCACCACTCCGCTATTACCCGAGGCCACCGCAGCCGGACCAATCGCCGTGGAGTTCGCCCCCGTCGCCGACGAGTCAGCCAGCGCAGAGTTAACGTGGAAGTACTTGATGCCACCGCCGTTGTTGATGGTGGTGATACTGGTGTTCAGCTTGCCCAGGGCCGAATCAACCTTGGCAAAGCCGGTGCCCACATCAGCAGCCGCCCCCGAGGTACCGGCAATACTGTTGGCGTTGGTCAGCAGGTAGCTGGGCGCAGTGATGGCGCCGGTGCCGCTGTTGAAGGCTGCGCCACCACCCAGGGCGGTGACAAGCGGAGTGAGCTGCGAGACGTTCACTGCATCGGTACTGGCAGTACCGGCGGCCATGTTGATCATCTGGCGCTGCAGCGAACCGTTGCCGATGGAAACGCTGTTGGCACGGTCGGCCACCGACTGGTTACCCAGGGCGACGCTGTTGGCCTTGGAGGCACTGGCGTTGTAACCCAAAGCCGTCGCCGCCGCAGTCGTCGTGGTGGCGCCTGCGCCCAGGGCGATCTGCTGCTCGCCGCCAGCCACCGAGGTGGTGGTTGCTGCAGTACCAATGGCGATGCCCGCACCGTTGGAGGTAGCCGAGAGGCCCAGCGCAATACCGGTACCGTAGGTGGCCTTGGCGTTCTCACCGATGGCGACCGAGGAGTTGCCGGCGGAGCTCGCACTGGCATTGGCGCCGATGGCCACACTGTTGCCTGAGGCCGATGCATCATCGGTACCGTCATTCTTGCCCGAGGCCTTGAAATAGCGGTTGGTCTTGGCGGCCATGGCATTGACCTTGCCCAGCGCCGCGTCAACCTTGCCAAAGCCGGTGCCCACATCAGCAGCCGCACCCGAGGTACCGGCAATACTGTTGGCGTTGGTCAGCAGGTAGCTGGGCGCAGTGATGGCGCCGGTGCTGCTGTTGAAGGCTGCGCCACCACCCAGGGCGGTGACCAGCGGAGTGAGCTGCGAGACGTTCACAGCATCGGTACTGGCGGTACCGGCAGCCATGTTGACCACTTGACGCCGCCACGCGCTGGTACCGACGGAAACGCTATTGTCACGGTCCGCCAAGGCTCCCGACCCTAACGCCACAGCTCCGTATGCGGTGGCTTTCGCCCCAGTACCGATAGCTGTCCCGTCAATAGCAGCGCCTGTCACCTGCGCACCAAAGCCGAGTGCAGTGGCATTGAAGACGGAGCTGTCGGTCATAGCCCCATAGCCGATCGCAACAGACTGTGCGCCCAGCACCGAGGCATTACCACCCAGTGTGACACCATATGCACCGGCGGACAGGGCGTTGACGCCGATGGCAACACCAGAACCATTATCGTTGACGTTGGCCGTCACCTTCGCGCCGCTGCCAATGGCGACCTGATTCGAATTGACGACCGTGCCCCCATCCAGCCCGCCGGCTTCCACGGGGTCGACAATACCCAGAGCACTCAACCCCATGGCGGCCGCAAACGCGGCAATACGAGAGGTGGGGGATTTGGTACGGCTCTTGGCTAATTCGGATGCAGCGACGTAAGTGCCAGTCTTCTCACACCAGACGCTGCGGTAACTTCGGTTCATGGATGAACGCTCCAAAACATTTGAGGGGACCGCCGCAAACTGGTTGGCGGGCGGATGACACGATGTTAGGGAGCGAGCCGCGCAGACGAAGTCGTAGCTTTCGGAACCGGATGTAGGATTAATCCCTTCAGAAAACTCGCCAGACGAATCATTAGCTGACAGCAGGAACAGAAAGGAGCCGCGACGTCCGAGCCCCTCTTCCGAGCGTGTTCGCCAGCGGAAGGGCAGACGCAGCGCGTGCCGGGAGCAGAAAGAAGATCAACGAGAAAAAGCCGGAGCACACCGGGCTGAACGTATCCCGATGCATGCTTTCCGGCTTTCCCGCAGAAGGGATTGCAACGACCGTCCAGCCGCAGCTGGTGCCTGGCCAGACGGTATTCCGCCAGCGCTCGTCAGCGCACGTCGTCGACCTGGCCGACCTGGAGCAGGTTGTCGACCTGCAGACGGTAGTTCGCCCCCAGCAGAATCCCCTTGCCGTACCAGAGCTGGCCGTAGTTGCGCAGGCTCAGGCCGTCGCTGCTCGATAGCTGATAGCGGAAGCCGGTGTCAGTGCGGAAGGCCAGCTGGTTGGCATCCAGCTGGTCGAGTTGGAAGTGGGTGCCCGACGCCGGCCGCAGTTGCTGCTGGCGCGCCAGGTAAGCGGGTGCCAGCTCGCCGAACAGGGCCTGGGCGCGGGCCCGGTAGTCCGCCTCGGTCAGGCCCGGCAGTGCCGACAGGCGCGAGGCGATCACGGCGAACACTTCGGCGTTGGCGCGGCCCTGGCTCAACTTGACCGACAGCATCTGGTTCACCGCCTGCTGGTCGATCTCGCGACGGGCTTCGGCGGGCTTGGCCTTGGCGTCAGCCTTTGCATCGGTTTTGGCATCGGCCGGGGCGACCGACACCGTACGCATCAGTTCGGCGGGGTTGGGCAGCAGGAACGCTGCATCGGCCTGGGCAGCAGCGCAGGCGGTGAGTTGCCCGGCACGGTCGCCGTTCACCAGCAGGGCCAGCGCGTCTGTGCTCCGGCGCGGCAAACGGCTGGCGTCGACGCCGAGCTTGGCCAACTGCGCGGCGTTCTGCGCCGCGGTGATTTGCCCCTGGGCGAGTGCACAGAGCTGGTTTTCCAGCAGGGGGATACGCTTGCCGCTGAAGGTTGGCGCCAGGCTGCGCACAGCTTCCTGCACCAGCGAGAGCGCCGGAACGCCGACGCGATTATTGGCGGCAGGCCGCATACCGGAAAAACCGGGTTGTTCGCAGCCGGCGAGGACGGCCAGCAGCGCGGGGAGAGCAACGAGTTTGAGCTTCATGGGACAACCTGCTGAGGGAAATGAGAACGACGCCGGGCGGTGGTACCGCAGCGATGTGGCGCCGATTCTAGAAATCCCCCTGCCGGTTGACGGTCCGCGAACTCTCATCATCACGTAGGAAAATTCCTGATGAAAAATCCATCTGTCAGGAAAATAACTCTCCATACAGCGGGATCTCGTCACACTCCCAGGTTTGTTCCCAGCGCAACGCATGACAGGCCAATGCGATGCTTCCCACACGCCATTACCCTTGTGAGCCTACGCGCGTCGTCGATAGCCTCCCCTTCGTCACAGCTCATCTGTGGCCGGGTGTCGCAACTCGATTGGAATCAGGAGCGCACGTAGCGCCATTTGCATCGGAAACGGGTTTCTCAACTACCCCTCGATCCAGTGCATCTATGGCAGACCGTGCGGGGAAGGCCTATGCCTTACCGGTTTTGCTCCTTCCACCGGTTTGCGACCCTCGCACGGTCCGCCACCCTAACTTCGTGTCGCAACGAAAGGTGGCGGCTCCTCAATGAGAGAAGGAGCAACGGAAATGCACTACCCCCCTTTCACCCCCGCGCACCACCGCTCCCCCGCCCTCCGCCGTGAGGTGCACCATGCTTGACGCCCACTTCACTCCCCTCCCCGCACAGCCCCACGACGACGTGCTGTTCGTCAACGCACTGGCCCCCGCCGACCATCTGTACGACTGCGCCAGCCGCCGGCTGGCAGCCGTGGAAGACCTGTTGCGCCTGCTGGAAAGCAACCCCGACAGCGGGCTGGTTGACGAGGTCGCCCGCCTCGCCGCCGCCATCGCGCCCCTGGTCAGCGAAGCACAACACCTTTACGAGCTGGCCCTGGACCAACGCCAACGCACAGCCCGGAGGCCGACATGACATTCAACGACGACGATCCATCCCTCGCGATCTACGAGCAGACACAGAAGACCCTGAACACACTGGGCCGCCTGATCCACCTCCGGGCGACGGAGGTCGAACTCGATCTCATCCGCCAGTTGCGCCATCAGGTTCATGAAACGTACTGGCAGGCGCGCCTGGATCAGCGGATCGCCCACGGTTCGGTCGCCGCCACGCCCTTCTGCCGGAGGATATTCCTCGGCGTGAACCAGCAGAAGCACCTGGAAGAAGTGAACCGAGGCATGCTCGCCGCCGAGCAGAGCATGAGCCAAAGCGGCGGCTCGCCGCCGTGGAACAGGCTGATCTTCGGCCGTAGCCAGTTCACCAGGGGGCAAGCGCGCAACAGCTTTGAGTGCGGCTTCATCCTCCGCCTGTTCCAGATGATCCACGAACTCAGCGCGCTCAACCGGCAGCGGGCCGGCTCCCCGCCAGGCGACGGCTAATTCGCTTCACCGCCCCGAAGACTCGGGGGCAGGCAGCGCGGCCCGTGTCGCGCGGGGACGGCGGCGGGCCCTGCCCGGCGCCCCAAGCCAAAGCAACGTAGCGTTAGCCGGCCGGGATGATCCGTCGCCGGCTCGTGGCGATCAGTTCGGTCGCCCGCGCACGCAGTTGCCCGCAGCCACCGTCGACATCCTGCCCGGCGCTGTTGCGCACCTTGGTCAGCACGCCACGGCTGTGCAGGTAGCGGACCATCTCGGCGATGCGCTCGGCGTCCGGGCGCTGGTACTGGTCGCCTTCCAGCGCATTGAAGGGGATCAGGTTGAGCACGCCGAACTTGCCCTTGAGCAGGCGCAGGATGCCGTCGAGTTCTTCCTGGCTGTCGTTGATGCCCTTGAGCAGTGTCCACTGGTACTGGATCGGGTAGTTCGTGGCGCGCGCATAGGCCTCGCCCTGCTCCACCAGTTCCTCGGGTGTCAGCTTCGGCGCGCGCGGCAGCAGGTGCTCGCGCAGCGCGGCATTGCTGGTATGCAGCGACAGCGCCAGGGCCGGCTTGATTCGCTGTTCTGGCAGGCGCTCGAACACTCGCGGGTCGCCCACGGTGGAGAACACCAGGTTCTTGTGGCCGATGCCGCCATCGGTGCCGAGACGGTCGATGGCTTCCAGCACGTTGTCGAGGTTGTGCGCCGGCTCGCCCATGCCCATGAACACCACCCGCTTCACCGGCCGCACGCGGCGTGCCAGCACCAGTTGGGCGACGATCTCGGTGGTGGAAAGCTGGCGCAGCAGGCCGCTCTTGCCGGTCATGCAGAAGCGACAGCCCACGGCGCAGCCGACCTGGGTGGACACGCACACGCCGCCGCGCGGCAACAGCACGCTCTCCACCATCTGCCCGTCGGCCAGGCGCACCAGCAGGCGCTCGGAGTTGTCGCCACCGGGATGACGCGACTGAATGGTCGCCAGGGCATCCAGTTCGGCGGCGATCTGCGCCACGCCATTGCGCACGCTCAGCGGCAGAAAATCCTCGGTCGCCTGGCGCTTGGTGCCGGCATCCAGCGGCCGGCCCTGCAGCCAGGCGCGCAGCATCCGCGCGCGGTGCAGGGGCAGCGCGCCAAGGTCGGCAAGGCGTTGGTCGAGGTCGGAGATTCGCATGGGGCGCGAATCCTACCACTGCCATGCTCGGCGGCGTAGCGCTACCGGTCTGGCTGGAGAGCTGGCCGCAGCGGTGCTAGGGTCAGCCCATTGCACTGCCCAGGAAGTCGTCATGCACCGGACCGCCCCACTCGTACTCGGCATCATCCCTCTCCTCGTCGCCGGCTTCGCTCAGGCCGCCCCGCCGGACTTCGATGCGAAGGTGAACAAGCTCGCCCAGCAGGTCATGCGCGAGCAGAACATCGCCGGCCTCGCCATCGGCGTCACCGACCACGGCGAGCAGCGCTTCTACAACTTCGGCGTGGCATCGACAGAGAGCAAGCAGCCGGTGAGCAGCGACACGCTGTTCGAGATCGGCTCGGTGAGCAAGACCTTCACCGCCACCCTCGCCGGCTTCGCCCAGGCGGTCGGCAAGCTCAAGCTGGAGCAGAGCCCGACGCTCTATCTCAAGGAACTGCGCGGCAGTGCGCTGGACAAGGTGACGCTGATCCAGCTCGCCACCCACACCGCCGGCGGCTTCCCGCTGCAACTGCCCGACGAGGTGAAAACGCCGCAGCAGCTCACCGACTACTACAAGAGCTGGCAGCCGCAGTACCCCGCCGGCACCCAGCGCAGCTACGCCAACCCCAGCATCGCCCTGCTCGGCATCGTCACCGCGCGCGCGCTGGACGTGCCGTTCAAGACCGCGATGCAGCGCAACGTCTTCGCGCCATTGGGCCTGAGCAACACCCACATCGACGTGCCGGTGACCCGCCAGGGCATCTACGCCCAGGGTTACGACAAGGACAATGCCCCGGTGCGGGTGAACTCCGACCCGATCGCCGACGAGGCCTACGGGGTGAAATCCAGCAGCCGCGACCTGCTGCGCTTCGTGCAGGTGCAGTTGGGCGAGATCAAGCTCGGCGACAAGCTACAGGTGGCGGTGGACGCCACCCGCACCGGCTATTACCAGGTCGGCCCGCTGACCCAGGACCTGATCTGGGAGCAGTACGCTTACCCGCCCAAGCTCGCCGAACTGCAGCAGTACAACGGCAGCAGCATGGTGCTGCAGAGCCAGCCGGTGACCGCCCTGCGCAAGCCACTGCCACCCCAGCAGGCCGTGTGGGTGAACAAGACCGGCGCCACGGGCGGCTTCGGCGCGTACGTGGCTTTCGTCCCGTCGAAACAGCGCGGCATCGTCATCCTCGCCAACCGCAACTACCCCAACGAGGTGCGGGTGAAGCTGGCGTGGGACATTCTGTCGAAGCTCAACTGAGCCGCCCGCTCCTACGTGAAGCCCTGCGCGAGGACTTGCCCTCGCCCTGAGGAGCGGGGCGCGCAGTGGCACCGGCCCTTGTAGGAGCGAGCTTGCTCGCGAACAGGCCACACTCCGATGCCGACAGGTTCTTTGTAGGATGGCGTGGAGCGCAGCGATACCCATGCTGCTGGTGCAGTGCGTTGATGGGTATCGCTGCGCTCCACGCCATCCCACGATCCTTCAGTGCCAAGCGGCTCGCGAGCAAGCTCGCTCCTACACACAATCCATTGGCGCAAATCAGGTCAATCGCTGGCCAGCTCGAACAGCTGCCAGCGTACCGAGCTGACGCCCTTCTCCAGGCTGATGCGGCTGACCATGCGCTCCAGCTGGCCGGCAGCGCCGTGGCCGCCGAGCAGTTCGGCGCGCACTTCCAGTTTGGCCGGGTTGGCCTGGTCTTCGCTGTGCAGCGATTGCAGGCGCAGTTCGCTGCTGTCCAGGTTGTGCAGCATCAGGCTGCGCACCTGGATCTCGTCTTCGGCGCGGCAGATGATGGCAACGCCGTAACGCTGCTCCACTTCGTTGGCCGGCACCACGTCCTGATGGTTGATGCGCTGGGCGATGTCGCGCAGCAGGATGTTGGCGCAGAGCACCACCACGCTGCCCAACGCGGCTTCCAGCAACAGCCCCATGCTGCACAGCACGCCGATGGCGGCGGTGCACCAGAGCGTGGCGGCGGTGTTCAGGCCGCGCACGTTCAGGCCATCGCGCATGATCACGCCACCGCCGAGGAAGCCGATGCCGGACACCACATAGGCAGCGATGCGCGGGGCGTCCGCCGAGAGCCCCGGCATGGCCTGGGTCATCAGCACGAACAGGCAAGCGCCGGTACTGACCAGGGCATTAGTACGCAGGCCGGTGAGGCGCTGGCGCAGCTGGCGTTCGGCGCCGATCAGGGCGCCCAGGATGAGTGCCGCGGCAACCCGCAGCAGGAAGATTTTCCAATCCATGTTCCACCTCGTTTGCGGCGCGCGGCCGCTCCATGCGCCAGGCAAGGCCGGCGCGCATTCGGGTGGTGGATTGCGCGGGAGCGAAGGGCCAGGCTGGCCCCGCAGGGGAATGGTGAGACGTCATCCCGTGGCGGGATGCGTATCGCCACTGTCCGCAACGCAGCGAGACAGTGGCAGGATTCTGCCGGACGGCTCGCTGTTCAGACCTGTCGCAATCGACCAGGGCAAGTGTCCAAGGCAGGACTCCTTTCGTGAATTAAAAAAAGCGACCGGACCCGGTGTGAGCACTGCCCGGGACAACTCCGGCCGCGAGTCGTCATCATCGCCGAGCTACCTTAAGGTTTCCTTAGCGGCCCTCAGGTAGCGCCTTCACGCCAGCGCGCCGGCGTCGATGTGCTGGCCCAGCCACGCCAGCACCCGCGCATCCGCCTCGAAGCCGGCCAGACAAGGGCCTTCGATGGCCGGCAGGACAATCAGCGACGCCGCCTCGACATCCGCCAGCGCGCCCTCCGCCGTGATGATGTGCCCGCCCGCCGCCCGCACCGGGGCGCCATCGACAGACACCACCCGCACCGCGAAGGACTGCTCCACGCCCAGGTGCCGCTCCAGCAACGCCGCAATGCGGAAGAAGTCCGCGGCCGAGAACAGCCCCATCGCCCAGCAGCCTTCATAGGACAGAATCGCTACCTGCTTCAAACACCCTCCTGGCCCGATCGGACTATGCATACGCCCGTCTGAACATCGCCTCGGGCACTTGGCGGGAATACTATGACCGACCCCACAGCGAGTCAGTACAGGAGAGTGTCATGTCGTTGCCCGTCAGCACCCGGGAACACTGGATCAGCAGCGAGAAGGGCCAGTTGTTCGCCCAGGACTGGGCACCCGCCGAAACCACCGGCGAGCCGATCCTGCTGCTGCATGACTCGCTGGGCTGCGTGACCTTGTGGCGAGATTTCCCGGAGCAGCTCGCGCGCAGCACCGGCCGCCAGGTGATCGCCTACGACCGCCTCGGTTTCGGCCGCTCCGAGCGCTATCCAGGCGCCCTGCCGCTGGACTTCATCGACGACGAGGCGCGCACCTTCTTCCCCTTGCTGCAACAGCACTTCGGCCTCGAGCGTTGCGTGGTGTTCGGTCACAGCGTCGGCGGCGCCATGGCGGTGGCGTGTGCGGCTCAGCATTCGCAGGCGTGCGCAGCACTGATCACTGAATCGGCCCAGGCCTTCGTCGAGCACCGGACCCGCGATGGCATCCGCGCCGCGGAACTGGAATTCGCCCGCGAGGGCCAGCTGGAACGCCTGCAGAAATACCACGGCGACAAGGCCTTCTGGGTGCTGCGTGCGTGGGTCGATACCTGGCTGTCCGACGACTTCAGCGACTGGAACCTGGACGCCGAACTGGCGCAGGTGCGGTGCCCGATCCTCAGCCTGCACGGCGAGCAGGACGAGTACGGATCGGCCGCGCATCCGGAACGTTTCACCTCGGTGCCCGGCGTCCCGACGATGCTCAGGCTCCTGCCCGATTGCGGCCACGTTCCGCACCGCGAGCAACAGCCGGCGGTGCTCCAGGCAGTGGGCGAATTCCTCCAGCGGTATCTGCCCTAAGCCCCGTCACTCGCGGGCTGCCCGCATTACCGTCTGGCTGGAAGGTTGAATCTAACTGCGTAGGGCACAGTCACAACGATCAGGCGCAGTCGCTTCATTCAGAAGCGGCCTCAAGGGCGCCGTTGCGCAGGTTCGGAAAGGAATCGGCGCAACGGCCCGTCGGGTTTCGCTGCGCAGGTAGGTTCGAGCATGTGCCGCCGTTGGCTTCCGCTGCTTCTGCTCACGCTGTGGGCGCCCCACTCCCTTGCCGCCTCCCTCGGCAGTTCTACCGACGCGAAAGCCCAGGCGGCGGTGAACAAGGCCGAAGTGCTGGAACAGCAGGTCGCCCACCCCACCACGGCGGTGACCCGCCCCGCACCCATCACCCAATCCGAGGTCAAGGCACTGGACCCGGCCGGCAAGGCGCCGCTGGGCGACGCCATCACCTGCCTGTCGCGGACCCTCTACTGGGAAGCCAAGGGTGGCGACAAGGCGGACATGGAAGCAGTGGCCAACGTGGTGCTCAACCGCATGGGCCATGGCGGCTTCCCCGACACCGTATGCGGTGTGGTCAAGCAGGGCCAGGCGCAGAAGCACTGTCAGTTTTCCTGGTGGTGCGACGGACGCTCCGACCAGGTGGAAGAGAAGAACCGCTACGACATCGCCAAGGAAATCGCCCGCAAGGCGCTGAACCAGCAACTGGGCGACCGCACACGCGGCGCCCTGTACTTCCATGACCGCCACGTCTCGCCGAACTGGGCGAAGGTATACCTCCGCACGGCCGAGACCGAGGAGTTCGTCTTCTACAAACCGCGCGGCGGAGAGGCGCGTTAGGCGAGCCTCAGTTGGCGGCGCTGGGGCCGTCGCGCTGGGCATCCATCCATTGCACCACGGCATCGCCGAATTCCGGCGGCGCCTTGCGCCCGACGCGGCGCACCAGGTCGAGCACGGTGTGCTGGGCCAGGGCTTCCTCCATGCGCTTCTGCGCGGTGAGCATGACCGCGTGGATCGAGCAGGTGCCGCAGGTCGCCCATTCCGGCGGCGAGCCTTCGAACACCGCGCAGCGGCCACGAATGTCGCGGCACTCGAAGATCGGCTTGTCGCCGTCGATGGCCTTGACGATATCCAGCACGGTGATTTCGTCCGCCGGCCGCGCCAGGCGGAACCCGCCGCGCACGCCTTCGGTAGCCGCCACCAGCCCGGCCTTGGCCAGTTTGGTGAAGACCTTGGCGAGCAGTTCCTGGGGCACACCCTGCAGCTCCGCCAGCGCACGCACGCTGGAGTCGCGGCCATCGCCCTTCTCGTCCGTCAGGTAGAGCAGGCAATGAATGCCGTACTCCACTCCTGCACTGTACAAAGCCATCACAAACTCCGACTAGATCAGTCGCATTATTTTCAAGCCACACCGGGCATCCGGCAAGCACTTAAGCATGCACCCGGACGATCTGTCATCCGCAGCATGCGACCTGCAAGGCTATGGCGTGTTCACCGTATAAACAGAAGCAGCGGCAGTTTCCCGCGCCGACCGTGACGAACGGTCGGAGTTTGCAGCAGAATTCGGTTGCACCACATAACTACGACAAATATAGTCGCAGTTATCCGAGACGAGCCAGGAAGCGAACCGCTCCGATGTCAGGCACTCGGGAACCCACCCTGGATTCACACTTTTCGTCGGAGAGCACCATGAAACAACGCATCCTGATCGTCGGCACCGGTTTCGCGGGTATGTGGAGCGCCCTGAGCGCCACGCGTCTGCTCGATCTGCACCAGCGCGGCGACGTCGAAGTCGCGGTGCTCGCGCCCCAGGCCGAACTGCGCATCCGCCCACGCTTCTACGAGCCGAACGTGCACCAGATGGCCGCGCCGCTGGGCGAGCTGTTTGGCGCCGTGGGCGTGACCTTCATCCAGGGCAGCGCCGAGCAGATCGACGTCGACGGCCGTCAACTGGATTACCGCGCTGCCAGCGGCGAGATCGCCACCCTGGGCTTCGACCGCCTGATCCTCGCCAGCGGCAGCAAGGTTGCCCGCCCCGCCCTGGCGGGTATCGAGCACGCCTTCGACGTGGACGACATCGACCAGGCCGTGCGCCTTGAAACTCACATCCGTTCGCTGCACCAACTGCCGGAATCCGCAGCACGCAATACCGTGATCGTCGCCGGCGGCGGCTTCACCGGCATCGAGACCGCCACCGAAATGCCGGCGCGCCTGCGCGAAGTGCTGGGTGCGGAAGCCCAGGTGCGGGTGATCGTGGTCGATCGCGGCGCCGAGATCGGCAGCGCGCTGGGTGTCACCTCGCAGTCGGTGGTGGCTGAAGCCTCCGCCGAACTGGGTGTGGAGTGGCGCCTGAAGGCCTCGGTGGAATCCATCGACGAAAACGGCGTGACCCTCTCCAGCGGCGAGCGCATCGAGGCGAAGACCGTGGTCTGGACCGCCGGCGTACGCGCCAGCGCGCTGACCGAACAGGTTGCCGGTGAGCGCGACCGCAGCGGTCGCCTGCATGTGGACCGCAACCTCCAGGTGATCGGCCAGGATGCGGTGTTCGCCACCGGCGACGTGGCCTACGCCGCCGTGGATGACGCCGGCAACCACGCGCTGATGACCTGCCAGCACGCCATCGCCCTGGGCCGCTCGGCCGGCAACAACGCCGCCGCCGACCTGCTGGGCGTAGCGCCCATCCCCTACAGCCAGCCCAAGTACGTGACCTGCCTGGACCTGGGCGCCTGGGGCGCACTGTTCACCGAGGGCTGGGACCGCCAGGTGCGCTTCCAGCGCGAGGAAGGCAAGAAGATCAAGACCGAGATCAATACCGTGTGGATCTACCCGCCAGCGGCTGATCGCACCACTGCACTGGCGGCGGCTGACCCGATGATTCCGGTCGTGGCCTGAGGCAGTCAGCAAGAGCCCCGGTTGGCGTGAGCCTGCCGGGGCTTTTTCATGCTCGTGGCACGGGCTTTTCTTGCAGGAGCGTGGGCGGTTTTGTAGGAGCGAGCTTGCTCGCGTACCAGTATTCCGGTCACTCCGACGCTGGGCGGTTCGCGAGCAAGCTCGCTTACAGACCGTAGGGCGCATAACGCGCCAGCGTTATCCGCCCTACGCACTACACGAGCTGGAGGCGATTGTGGCGTTTGATTGAAGGGTATCGCCTTTCACACAAGCGTCAGGAGGAACACGTCGTAGGATGGCGTGGAGCGCAGCGATACCCATCGTTTCTGGGCACCGACAGCATGGGTATCGCTGCGCTCCACCACATCCTACGTTGGAGGCCCGTCGGCGAGACCGGCGCTAGGGTAGACATAGAATCTCCTGCAACGCTGACTGGCGGCAGACAGCAAGATTGTTCAAGCCAGGCGGCGCATTTCTCTGCCACGCTGAAGGCACTTACCTGTCTGCCAGAACCCTTCATGTCCCAAGATCAGCTTCCTTCACGCGCCTTCCTCCGGGGCGCCATCGACATCCTGCCGCTGTCGCTCGCGGTCCTGCCCTGGGGCCTGCTCGCCGGCTCCCTGGCGATCGACGCCGGGCTGTCGCCGTTGCACGGCCAGGGGCTGTCCGCCATTGTCTTCGCCGGGGCCGCGCAACTGGTGGCCATCGGCATGCTCAAGGGCGGCGCCGGGTTCTTCTCGATCATGATCACCACCCTGCTACTGACCTCGCAGCACCTGCTCTACGGGATGACTCTGCGCCCGGTGATCTCCGGGCTGCCGGGGCGCTGGCGCGCGGGGCTGGGCTTCCTGCTCACCGACGAACTGTTCGCCCTCGTCAGCGGCCACGACCGCGAAACCTTCAACCGCTGGTACGCCCTGGGCGTGGGCCTGACGTTCTACATCGCCTGGAACCTCTTCACCCTCGTCGGCGTGCTGGTGGGCACCAGCATTCCTGGGCTGGAGCACCTGGGGCTGGACTTCTCCATCGCCGCCACCTTCGTCGCACTGATCGTGCCGGTGGTGAAGAACCTCCCGACGGTGGTGTGCGTCGCCGTCTCGCTGTTCTGCTCGGTGCTGCTCAGCTACTGCCAGGTGGGCTCGGCGCTGGTGCTGTCGGGGTTGGCGGGGATGTTCGCCGGGTTCCTCTGTCAGAAATTCTCGGGGGTGCGCGCATGATGGTCTGGGCAGTGATCTTCGGCATGGGCCTGATCGTGTTCTTCAACCGCTACGTGTTCCTCGAACCACGCCTGCCGATACGCCTGAGCAGCAACGTGCGGCAGTTCCTCGGCTTCGCCGTGCCGGGCATGCTCACCGCAATCTGCGGGCCCATCGTGTTCCTGCCCGAGCATCAGCTGAACCTGCGCCTGGACAACCCCTACCTGCTCGGCGCCGTCGTCGCCGTGGCGCTGGTGCTGTGGACGCGCAACGTGCTGCTCAGCGTGATCCTCAGCATGGGCGCGTTCTACCTGCTGCGCTGGTGGCTGTAACGACCCGCGCCAGCAACCCGAAAAAAAGCCCCGGCACCTGGCCGGGGCTTTCTCATTCAGGCGTCAGCGCGCCTCAGGGCGTGGCGATCTCGCCGCGCTGCCACTGCGCCTCGCGGCTGGCCAGGCCCTGGCCGATGTCGCTGAGCGAGTCGGACTTCAGCTGCGCCGGCAGCGGGTCGAGACCCACACTGGCGAACACCTGGCCGTAGGCGTTGCGCAGCTCGGCGTAGGCCAGGTCGCGCTGCAGGTCGGCTTGCAGGTTGTTCAGCTCACCCTGGATCAGCTCCAGTTCGCCGATGCCCTGGGCCTGGTGGCGATTGCGCAGTTCCTGGGTGATCTGGCCGTCGAGGCTGGCCAGTTCGTCGCTGGTCTGGAACTGCCGGCGGGCTTCCTGGTAGTTGGCGCGGGCCACGTAGAGCTGCGCCAGCACGGCCATGGAGAGCGCCTGGCGACGCGCCGCGGCAACGTCTTCGCCGGCCTTGGCGACCTTGATTGCGGCAGGCCCGGAGATCACGTTGAAGAGGTTCCAGGTCACCTTGACGCCGTAGTCGGCCCAGCTCTGGTCGACCAGGTAGGAGTTGCTGTCGTAATGGCCGCCTGCGGAGAATTCCAGGCCCGGCAGCAGGCGCAGCATGGCCTTGCGCGTTTCGGCGGCGCTGATGCGCGACTGGTAGTCCTGCTCGCGCAGTTCCGGGCGCGAGGCCAGGGCTTCGCGCTCCAGGCTGTCCATTTCCACCTTGAGTTCGGGGATCGGATAGTCGTCGGCCGGCATCGCCAGTTTGACGTCGGTGCCCGGCGGCAGGTTGATCAGCGTGGCCAGTTCG
>NZ_PEKX01000012.1 GCF_002796985.1 Pseudomonas sp.
GGCCATGGCGGCGCTGTTGGCGACGTCGTGGGCGGTGGCGCTCATTTCCTGGGAAGCGGTGGCCACCTGGTCGACTTCGCGGAACTGCTGTTGCATGCCGGCGCTGGTCTGGCTGGCGATTTCCGAGGACTGGTCGGCGGTGGCGCGGGCGTCCTGCACCGAGGATTTCACGTCGCGGATGATCGGCTGCAGCTTGTCGAGGAAACGGTTGAACCAGCCGGCCAGTTCACCCAGTTCGTCCTTGCCGGAATACTCCAGGCGCTTGGTCAGGTCGCCCTCGCCGCTGGCGATGTTGCGCAGCATGGCGGCGACGTTGAGGATCGGCCGGGTCACGCCACGGGCGGTGAGCCATACCAGCAGCAGGCCGACGATGGCGGCGGCGAGACCGAACAGGGTCTGCCAGAGAGCGCCCCTGGAATTGCGTTCATCCAGCTGCTTCTGCAGTTGCAGCGCCGGCGCCAGCAGCACGTCCTGTGGCACGTCTAGCACCACGGCCCAGGGCTTGGTGGCCTCCGGGATCGGCAGCAGCGGCTCGACCACGCGCAGTTGCCCGCCCTGTTCCAGCACCTGCGGGCGGCCGCCTGCTTGCAGGGCGAGCAATTCCGCGGCCTGGTCGGGGATGGCCTTGGCCAGCGGCTGGCCGAGCAGCGCTTCGTCGCTGCTGTAGCCGGCGAGCAGGCCCGCCGGGCTGACGATACTGACACTGCCGGCGCCGTCATACAGCTGGCGGTCGCCGTCGACGGTGAGTTGCTGCAGGCGGCTGAGGCTGATGTCGATGCCGATCACGGCGATGACCTTGCCCTGGTCGATCAGCGGGAAGGTCACGGTGGTCATCAGCACCTTGCTGCCGGAGGCGCTGTCGAAATACGGGTTGAGCACGCAGGCCTTGCGGGTCTGCAGCGGGCACAGCTGCCAGGTGTTGAACGGGCTGCCGTCGAGCATCACGGAGGTGTCGGCGATCATGTCTTCGGTCACCGCGAGGCCGGTCATCTCGCCGGAGGCCTTCTGTGCCCAGTAGGCGCCGAAGCGGCCCTTCTCGTTGCTGCCGGCGTCGGCCTGGTCGTGGAAGGCGGCGTCCTGGCCGTCCAGCGCATCAGGTTCGAAGACCACGTAGAGGCTGAGCAGGTTGGGGTTGCCCTTCAGGCCGTCGCGCACCAGCAGGTTGAGGTCCTTGCGCACGCCGCTGGCGTCCGCGCCGTGCTTGATCGACTGCTCGCGCAGTTGCGCGACCTGGCGGGAGAACTGGTTGCCGAAGTGGTAAACGTCGGTGAAGAAGCGCTGGATGATCTCTGCCTGCTGCTCGCTGCGCGCCTGCATCCGCGACTTGGCCGCGTCCTTGAGCATGTCGGCGTTGGCCGTATTGATCAGTTGCGCGTCGTGGTTCATCCGCGACAACGAGAGGCCGACCAGCAGGCTGACAATGCAGAGCAGGCAAAGCCCGGTCAGCAGCGTGATCTTCCACTGGATCGAGAGGCGGGACAGGGGCATGGCGGGCGTCCTTGGGCAACAAGCAATTCTTTGAGGTTTTATCGGCCTGTAAGGCGGCCACTTGAGCCGAACCCTTAAATGTCAGGGCTCCTGGCGGATCAGCGCGCGGTACTGTCCGGGCGTGGATCCGGTCCATTTGCGGAAGGCCTTGTAGAAGGCGCTGGTGTCGGCGAAACCCAGCTCCTCGGCCAGATCGGCGAAGTTGCCGTCGCCGCTGTCCAGCCGCGCAATGGCGAGGTCGCGGCGCAACTGGTCCTTGAGCGCCTGGTAGGACTGCCCCTCGGCGGCAAGCTTGCGGCGCAGGGTCGAGGGCGCCATGTAGAAGTGCCCGGCGAGCGCGTCGAGGTCCGGCCAGCGCTCGAACTTCAGGCTGCGCAGGTAGGCCTTGGTGCGCGCGGCGAGGCTCTGCGGGTCGCGGTAGCGCACCAGGATGTTGGCCGGTGCGCCGCCCAGGAATCGCCGCAGCTCACGCTCGTCGCGGCGCACGGGGAGATCGAGTGCCTCGGCATTGAACAGCAGGCGCGACTGGCGGCGGGCGAAGTTGAGGTTCTCGGTGAACATCACCCGGTAGTCGGCGATGAAATCCGGCTGCGGGCAGCGCAGTTCGATGGCCAGCACCGGAATCCGCCGCCCCACCAGCCAGCAGGCCAGGCCGTGCAGCATCAGCCACAGGGTGAAGTAGCAGAACGCACGCGGCGCCGGGCCCTCGGGTTCGTCGAGGACGATGGCGGCCAAGCCTTCCTGGCGTGTCAGGCGCGGGGTGAAGTCGTCGAACACCAGCCCCATGAAGCGCAGCGCGGCGTTCAGCGCCGCTTCCAGGGTCGGTTCGCGAACCGCCGCGGCAGCCATGAAGTTGAAGCTGCCGGACTTCATGCGCCGGGCGTTCATGCCGAAGAACTCGTCGTCCATCTCCCTGGCCAGGCGCAGCCAGAGCCGCGCGTAGGCCTGGCTGGAAACCCGCGCGTAGGGCTTGCCGAACAGTTCCGGCACGATGCCGGCGGCAGACAATAGCGGGCCGTCGTCGCGACCGGCGCGACGAAACTCGGCCAGCGCTTCGCTGACCAGGCGGATGGAGATGGTGCCCTTCTCTACGCCCATGGCGCCCCGACGTTCCTGGGGCGCGCCAGGGCGCAGGCAGGCAGCGAACGATCAGCCACGCTGGCTGCGCACCTCTTCGATGCTGATTTCGCGCATGCGGAACTTCTGGATCTTGCCGGTCACCGTCATCGGGAACTCGTCGCAGAAACGGAAGTGGCGCGGCACCTTGAAGTGGGCGATGGCGTTCTTGCAGAAGGCGCGCAGCTCGTCTTCGGCGACGCTGTGGCCGGGGTGGAACTTGACCCAGGCCACCAGTTCCTCGCCGTACTTTTCGTCGGGGATGCCGATCACCTGGGCGTCGGCCACTGCGTGGTGGGTGTAGAGGAATTCCTCGATCTCGCGCGGATAGATGTTCTCGCCGCCGCGAATGATCATGTCCTTGCTGCGCCCGACAATGCGCACGTTGCCAGCCTCGTCCATCTCGGCGAGGTCACCGGTAAGCATCCAGCGCGCCGGGCTGATGGCCTCGGAGGTCGCCTGCGGGTTGTTCCAGTAGCCGAGCATCACACTGTAGCCACGGGTACACAGCTCGCCGATGGTGCCGCGCGGGACGACGCGGCCGTCGGCGTCGATGATCTTGCTTTCCAGGTGCGGCTGGGTGCGGCCGACGGTGGTGACGCGGGTTTCCAGGTCGTCTTCCGGACCGGTCTGCAGGGATACCGGGCTGGTCTCGGTCATGCCGTAGGCGATCTGCACCTCGGCCATGTGCATCTCGTCGATGACCCGGCGCATCACTTCGATCGGGCAGGTGGCGCCGGCCATGATGCCGGTGCGCAGGCTCGACAGGTCGAAGTCGCGGCGAGTCGGGTGGTCCAGTTCGGCGATGAACATGGTGGGCACGCCGTACAACGCGGTGGCCTTCTCTTCCGCCACCGCCGCCAGGGTCGCCTCGGGCTCGAAGCTGGGCGCGGGGTAGATCATGGTGGAACCGTGGGTCAGGCAGCCGAGGTTGCCCATCACCATGCCGAAGCAGTGGTACAGCGGCACCGGGATCACCAGGCGGTCGTGCTCGGTAAGCCCGAGGCTGTCACCGACCATCAGGCCGTTGTTCAAGATGTTGTAGTGGCTGAGCGTGGCGCCCTTGGGGAAGCCGGTGGTGCCGGAGGTGTACTGGATGTTGATCGGCTCGTCGAACTGCAGCAGCGCCTGGCGCTCAGTGAGTTCGGCGGCGGCGATGCCACGGCCCAGCGGCTCCAGCTGGCTCCAGCGAAGGAAGCCGGTGGGCGCGCTATCGGACAGGCTGATCACCCCGCGCAGCTCCGGCAGGCGATCGCTGGACAGCTCGCCCGGGCGCCCCTGCCCCAGTTCGGGCAGCAGGTCGGCGAGCATGCCGTGGTAATCGGAGGACTTGAACGCGTCGGCGCACACCAGCCAGCGGCAACCGGACTGCTTCAGCGCGTATTCCAGCTCGCTCACCCGGTAGGCCGGGTTGATGTTGACCAGTACCGCGCCGACCTTGGCGCTGGCGAACTGGGTCACGCACCACTGCGCGCAGTTGGGCGCCCATATCCCTAAGCGGTCGCCGGGACGCAGGCCCAGGGCAAGGAAAGCGCGCGCAACGCCATCGACCACCTCGGCCAGTTCGGCCCAGGTGTAGCGCAGGTTCTGGTGACGCACGACCAGCGCCTCGCCTGAGGCGAAACGTTCGACGGTGGCATCGAAGGCAGCGCCGACGGTCATGGCCAGCAGGGGCTTGTCCTGCGGGCCGCGGGTGTAACTCAGGTGGTTCATGGCTTTCCCTTGTTGTGCTTGTTCTGGGATCAACGCTGAACGATCGGTTCGGGTGGCGACGCAGAGCGTCTTCCGCCGAGCTTGCCTAAAGGCAGCCCGCTGGACTGACTGACCGGTCGCGGGCGGCGAAGCATGTTTACGTTAACGTAAAGGTAAACGCAACCCCGACCATTGGCAACGCGACGGGCCGGGCGCCTCCGCTCATTTCAGGATAGCCACTCACAAAGCGTGCCATCCGGCCTGAACGCCATATGCGGCGCGGCTTTGAGAAGGTTTCGGCGAGTACGCGGCTAGCGTCTCCGGTTGCATTTCGCAACAGCTCGGGCAAGCTGCCGCGTCCTGATTGCCAGCGCGGGCGGCGGCCGGGCCGGGACGGCCGCCGGAACGTCTCAGCCGGTCGCAATCTGAGACACCCCGCACTACGTGCGCTCCGGCGGACCTTGCATTAGAATTCGCCGAATATGCCTACATGGATGTAGACACATTCCCACTCATGCTTGCGAATCCCATCCATGACTAGTCGTCGTTCGATACTGAGCCTGCTGTTTGCCTGTGCCGCTGTTGTCTGTTCATCGAACACCTTCGCCGCCTCCCCCGCCAAGGCGGCGTCCCCCAAAGAGCTGGTGCTCGCCTCCGGCAGCGCGCTGGTGGTCGACCTGCAGACCGGCAAGACCCTTTACTCCAGCAACCCCAACCTGGTGGTGCCCATCGCCTCGGTGACCAAGCTGATGACCGCCATGGTCACCCTGGACGCCAAGTTGCCGATGAATGAGCTGATCCCCGTGGACATCTCCGAGACCGCCGAGATGAAGGGCGTGTTCTCCCGCGTGCACCTGGGCAGCATGATCAGCCGCGAGAACATGCTGCTGCTGGCGCTGATGTCCTCGGAAAACCGCGCCGCCGCGAGCCTTGCGCATAACTACCCGGGCGGCTCGAAGGCCTTCGTCGCCGCGATGAACGCCAAGGCGAAATCCCTGGGGATGAGCAGCACCCACTACGTCGAGCCCACCGGCCTGTCGATCCACAACGTCTCCGATGCCAACGACCTGATCCGCCTGGCCAAGGCCGCCTACACCTACCCGCAGATCCGCCAACTGAGCACCACGGCAACCAGCGATGCGCGCTTCAGCAAGCCCAGCTACTCGCTGAGCTTCTTCAACACCAACCCGCTGGTGCGCAGCGGCAAATGGGACATCCGCCTGACCAAGACCGGCTTCACCAACGACGCCGGCCACTGCCTGGTGATGGTCACCATGATGGACGGCCGCCCAGTCGCCCTGGCGCTGCTCGATGCCTTCGGCAAGCGCACCCACGTAGCCGACGCCGCGCGCATCCGCCGCTGGGTGGAAACCGGCGTCGCCTCGCCGGTGCCCGCTGTCGCCCTGCAGTACAAGGCCCAGCGCAGCCAGGCGCGCGCGACCCGTATCACGGCCACCGCCGAGTAAGCTCTCCCCGTGCTGGCGGAGCCCGCTCCGCCAGCCGCCCTCTCCTGCTGCCCCTCTTCTCCCCTTCTTGCCCTGTCGCTTCAGCCCTGCTGGATGGCACTTTCGCCACTTATATGCTTATCGTCATTCAATGTTAGTATGACGACCGTAATATTTGATTGCCGGAGCCTTGCGATGACCGACCTGACACTCACCCGTGAACAGAAGATTGCCGCCTGGGAAGCGGCGGCCGCGCAAATGCGCCAGCGCCTGGCCGAGCCCGGCGTGGTTTCGCTGCAGGAGTTGCGCGGCAAGACGCCCCAGGAGTTCTTCGACGGCATCGGCGCGGGCGAGCTGCCGGCCCCGCCGATCAATGCGCTGATCGGCTTCGTCCCGCTGGAGTGGAGCCAGGGCCGCTTCATCTTCCAGGGCACTCCGGACATGCGCCACTACAACCCGCTGGGCACCGTGCACGGCGGCTACGCAGCCACGCTGCTGGACTCGGCCATGGGCTGCGCGGTGCACACGATGCTCGAACCGGGTCTGGGCTACACCACCACCGACCTGCGCATCAGCTACATCCGCGCACTGACCCGCGACACCGGGCCGATCCGCGCCGAAGGCACCCTGGTGCACATCGGCCGCTCCACCGCCCTGGCCGAGGGCCGCCTCTACGACGTGGACGGCCGGCTCTACGCCACCGGCTCCACCACCTGCCTGATCCTCGGGCGCTGATCGCGATACTCATTCTGGAGACCGACCATGACTTCCGTCGTCATCGCGGGGTATGCCCGCTCCCCGTTCCACTTCGCCAAGAAAGGCGCGCTGATCGACGTGCGCCCGGACGACCTTGCCGCGCAGACGGTGAAAGCGCTGGTGCAGCGCAGCGGCCTGGATGCCCGACTGATCGAGGACCTGATCCTGGGCTGCGCCTACCCCGAGGCCGAACAGGGCATGAACCTGGCGCGCATCACCGGCTTCCTCGCCGGGCTGCCGGAAACGGTGGCCGGCGCCACGGTAAACCGCTTCTGCGGCTCGTCCATGACCGCCATCCACTTCGCTGCCGGTCAGATCCAGCTCGGCGCGGGGGATGCCTTCATCTGTGCGGGCGTGGAGTCCATGACCCGCGTGCCCATGGGTGGCTTCAACCTCTCGCCCAACCCGCGCCTGCTGGCGGAGTTCCCCCAGGCCTACATGCCCATGGGGCAGACCGCAGAGATAGTCGCCGAACGCTTCGGCATCTCCCGCGCGGACCAGGAAGCCATGGCCGTTGACTCCCATGCCAAGGCCGCCCGCGCACGCGAGCAGGGCCTGCTGGCGGCGGAGATCGTGCCCATCGATACGCCCAGCGGTGTGGTCAGCGAAGACGGCTGCATTCGTCCCGGCACTAATCAGGAAGCGCTGGCGCAACTCAAGCCGGCCTTCGATGGCAGCGTTACCGCCGGCACCGCCTCGCCGCTCACCGATGGCGCGGCGGCCGTGCTGGTGTGCAGTGAAGACTTCGCCCGAGCCCATGGCCTGGACATCCTCGCGCGGGTGAAGGCCGTCGCCGTGGTCGGCTGCCCGCCGGAAATCATGGGCATGGGCCCGCTCTACGCGACCCGCAAGCTGCTCGACCGCGCAGGCTTACGCATGGCTGACATCGATCTGGTAGAGATCAACGAGGCCTTCTCCAGCCAGGCACTGGCCTGCCTGCGTGGGCTGGAGCTGGATGGCGACCGGGTCAACCTGCACGGCGGCGCCCTGGCCATCGGCCACCCGCTGGGCGCCACCGGCGCGCGCATAACCGGCAAGGCGGCGGCGCTGCTGAAGGAAACAGGCGGACGCTATGCCATCGCCACCCAGTGCATAGGCGGCGGACAAGGTGTGGCGACGCTGCTGGAAGCCGTTCGCTGATTGTCACACCCGTAGGGCGATTCCGGCGCGCATCCAACTTGTAGGAGCGAGCTTGCTCGCGAACCCAGGCTCCGCAGCGGGGTTCGTTCGCGAGCAAGCTCGCTCCTACAGGTAATGCCCACGGCCTGGGCGAACACATCGCGGACGAAATCCGCTCCTACGCGGTCGGGTTGATCGTAGGAGCGGACTCCGTCCGCGATCGTTTTTCAGCGCATGCCATGTCTGCCCTGAATCACCTCCCCGCGCTCGCCCTGCGTTAGAATGACATCCAGCATTCCATGAACCGCAGGAGACCGGTCATGCGTTATTCCGAAGACCACAAGGCCCAGACCCGCGAACGCATCATCAACGAGGCGGCGCAGCGCTTCCGCAGCGAAGGCGTGGACGCCACCGGCCTGCAGACGCTGATGAAGGCGCTGGGCCTGACCCACGGCGGCTTCTACGCGCACTTCAAGTCCAAGGACGAACTGGTGGAGATCGCCCTGCAGCAGGCCGCCGAGCAACTGCGCCCGATCGTCGACCAGCAGTTCGAGAAGGCTGACCCGCTGCCCGGCTTCATCGACCAGTACCTCTCCCCCGGCCACCGCAACACGCCCGGCAAGGGCTGCCCGCTGCCGACCATCTCGGCGGAACTGGGCGCGCGCGGCCATGCCAGCGCCACCACCGACGCCATCGTCCAGGCGCGCATCGATGCCATCGAGCAGGCACTGCCGGCCGAACATGCCGAGGATGAAAGCGTCGCCCTGCTCGCCACCCTGATCGGCGCACTGGTGCTGTCGCGCAGCGTGGCCGACCCGGAGATGTCCGACCGCATCCTGGAAAGTACTCGCCGGCACCTGAAGCGCGAGATCGGCGCAGCGGAGTGAATCTCCCACAGCAGGCGCATATGGCGCTTTCGTAGGGTGCATAACGCGCTAGCCTTATCCGCCGTTCAAGGGCCGGCGGATACCCTGTTCCAGATTATTCGCTCTACGCTCCTGCGTATTCCCTTCACCCCAGCCCTGGCTGCGCGCCCCGCTCCTGAGGGAGAGGGGCCGCCCGTGCCGGCTGACGCTATGGATTCACTTCACACCGAATGTCCCCTCTCCCCCTGGGAGAGGGTTAGGGTGAGGGCCAATCCGAGCGCTGATGCTCACCCCGAACGGCCATGGCCCGCTCCCCCGAAAGCCACGCATAAAAAAGCCCCGGCGCAAGGCCGGGGCAAGCTTTTCGCCACTCAGTTACCCGGTTATGCCACCGCCACGCCATAACGCTGCGCCGGCGCGCTGCGCGACAGGTTCGGCGCCATCTTCAGCCGCGCGGCGGTGAAGGCTTCGAATTCGCTCGCGTCCGGCAGCGCCGGCAAGGTCACCACTTCCCCCTGGGCCAGGCCAGCCAGGGCGGCGTCCACCATGTGGTTCACGTCCATCAGCATTTCCGCCGGCAATGTGGAGATGTCGGTGCCGGCGCGGTCCCAGATTTCGGTACGGGTAGCCCCCGGCAGCACGGCCTGGATACGCAGGCCCAGCGGGGCCAGTTCCTGCTGCATGGATTGAGTCAAATTAAGTACGAAGGCCTTGGTGGCGCTGTAGCTGCCGTTGAACAACTCAGGCGCCAGCGCCAGCACCGAGGCCACGTTGATGATGGTGCCGCGCCCACGCCCGGCGAAGGCCTTGGCGGCGGCGCCGGCCAGCCGCGCGGTGGCGATGACGTTCAACTCGATCATGCTTTCCAGGCGGTCCAGGTCGGTTTCCAGCAGGGTGCCGTTGATCGCCACACCGGCATTGTTCAGCAGCAGGCTGATGCTGGCGTCTTCGGCGAGACGGGCCTCGATGCGGGCGCGGTCTTCGCGGCGGGTCAGGTCGGCCTTCAGCACGTCCACCGAGACGCCATACTCCTCGCCCAGGCGCGCCGCCAGGGCCTCCAGGCGTTGCTGGTCGCGGGCCACCAGCAGCAGGTCGTAGCCCTGGGCGGCGAAGCGTTGGGCGTAGGTAGCGCCGATGCCGGAAGAAGCACCGGTGATCAGTGCGCGGCCCAGTTCGGATTTGGCATTCATGATTCTTCTCCAGAGGGGCACGCGCCCCGCATGCAAGGGTGATCGGAGCCCGAGGGCCATCCGGAAGGTTCGGCGCGAATTGAATTACGGCCGACATCTGACGATTAATATTATGCATGTAATATTAACTGTCAATCCCCCTCGCCAAAGGGTGACCGGCGGCGGGAGGAACGAAGGAATTCGGAGGATGGTGCAGCGAAACAGGCGGGGTAATGCAAGAGGTGCGACGCGTTGCGCCTTTCAGCCCAGCCTGCGCGCGCTCATCGAAAGACCAGAACCGATTCGCCGGCACGCCCAAGGGCTGGCGTGCCACTCCGGAGGCGTCAGCGAAGCCGACGCCCGGCAGGGTTCACTCTTGAACGGCCCAGCGGTTGAGCCAGCTCCAGCGATGCGGGAAGCGGGCCTTCAGACCCAGGCGGTCGACGCGCCAGAATGCCGGCCACTCACCCTTCACCTTTGCCAGCAAGCGCAGATTGCGATTCGGGGCACTGAAGGCCTCGCGCAATTCCACCGGCACCGGGGCGGCGTCCTCCACCATGCGCACCACCTCCGCCTGTAGCCA
Source organism: Pseudomonas sp. (assembly GCF_002796985.1). Lineage (GTDB taxonomy): Bacteria > Pseudomonadota > Gammaproteobacteria > Pseudomonadales > Pseudomonadaceae > Pseudomonas. Next base: position 10,235 of record NZ_PEKX01000012.1, read on the forward strand.
TTTCCCGTCGGGCAGGCGCACGCGGAACGGCTGGCCGGGCGAGGCATATTCGGCAAAGCGCGGGTCGAGGTAGATCCAGATTTCGGCATCCCCCAGGCGCTGCAGGCGCATCAGCAGGGTGCCGGGGCCGACATTCTCGCCCTCGCCCACCAGAACTTCACTGATGACCCCGGAGTCGCTGGCCTTCAGTTCGAGGCCCTGCAGGCGCGACTGCAGCCAGTCGCTTTCCAGTCGACGCTGACGGTCCAGCGTGTCATCCCCTGGCTGCGACTCGCGCCGGTCGAACTCGACCAGATCGCGTTGGCGGCGGTCACGCTCGTCCTGTGCCTGTTGCACTTCGCCACGGGTCGCAGCGCCGGCAGCAAGCAGGCCACGCAGCTGCCGCAGGCGGCTTTCCGCGCTACCGAGCAGGCGCACCAGCGGCTCGCGCTCGCGTTCGCTGAGGGTTCGGCGGCCCGGTGTCACGACGGCTGCCTTCGAAGGATCAGCCAGCAGGGCCAGGCGGGCGCGCCATTCGGGATTGTCCATCCGCATCAGCAACTGGCCGGCCTGGACCTTGTCGCCGGGGCGGACCAGTACCTGAGCCACCTGCCCGGCCTCCCGTGCCCGCAACTCACTGGACGGCAGGTGCAACTGCGCGGGGGCTTCGATCAGCCAGAGGCCGAGCAGTTCGCGCCCCACCAGGAACAGCAGCGGGCTGGTCACCACCAGCAGGATCAGGTACCAGCGCAGCTTGAACGCCATGCGCTTGCCCGGCGCATAAAGCACCTTGAGGCCCTGGTCCTGGGTGGGCTGTTGTTCCTTGTGGCTCGAGAATCGAATCTTCATGGGCTGCTCAATGCGGGAAATGGGACCAGTCCTGCCAGTCGATACCGGAGACTCCGGCCGTCTGCAGACGCGTGCGCCAGCGCTCCACCTGCTGCTGCAGCAGGGCGCGCGGCGCTCCGGCCCAGGACTCCTCGGCCGACAATTGCGGCTCGACGCTCTGCGCCAGGCGGAAACGCAGCTCCGGCCAACGCCGGGCAATGGACGCGGCAAGTTCCGCGCTGCGTTCGGGATTACGGGTGTAGATCATCAGGCTGACCTGCCGCACGCCACGCTGCGGCAAGGCACAGGGCACGCAGGTGCCACCAGCGGGCTCGGCGAACCAGCGCGGGTGGCTGGACAGTTCCAGCGGCCAGTAATCAAGCCGGGCGACCGCGCCCAGGGTGTCCAGCCAGTCCTGCAGGCGGCTGTCGGGGACCGGCCAGCCGAGCTGCTCGACCTCGAGGTCCAGGTGCACGGCGTCGAAGCGTACTTCGCGAAGCTGTCCAAGCAGCGCCAGCAGGTCCTGTCGCCCGTTGGCCGACAGCCACGCCGGGTCGCCCAGCAGCAGGACGACCTGCATGCCCTGGGCTCGGGCATCAGCCAGGGTGCCCTGGAGTTGCTTGCGCAGGGCCGGCATGTTCGCCACCTGGCGGGCGTCGAGCCCCACATACAGACGTTGCATGCCGGCACTGCGCAGAGCCTTCAGCTCGGCACTGCGGGTCTCGGGTTGCAGCAGGGCCTGGCTCTTCCATAGATACGCCCCCTGGCTCCAGGCTGTTTCCCTGGACGGGCCGGCCTTCGCCGGGGTCTTGGCCTGAGCACCGGCCGGCGATTGCCAACTGAGGTTCTGCACACCGAGCAACGGGCTCAATGCCTGGTCATCATCGACGAACAGGCGCAAGGCGGCTTCGCGCAGCCAGACGGCATGCCACGCGGCAATCAGGCGCAAACCGTTGTCGTAGCGCTCCAGTTCTACTGCCTGTAGCTCGCCCAGCGAGCCTTCGGCAGAACGCTCCGAGCGCAGGCGCTGTTCGCGCAGAGCGACCAACGACACCGCCAGTTGCTCACGCTCGCGCTCCAGATCCTCCACAGCCTGCCGTTGCCCCTGCAGGGCCTTGCCCAGGGCTTGTAGCAACTGCTGGCGCTCGGCATTCAATTTGGCCTGGGCCGCCTGGTGGCGCGCCTCCCCTTCCCGTCCACGGGCCTGGCCGTAGGACATCAGGTCGAAGGGCGTGGAGAAGTTGAGACTGGCGACCAGGCCATTGCCGGTATTGCTGGCTCCGTTGCGGTCCTCGTAGCTCTGCGCAACGCTGAAGCTGGAGTCGATGCTGTCGTACCAGGGCGACTTGCGGTTCTGCTCGGCCTGGCGCAGTTCATCCTTACGCTCCTGCAGGCGCGGATGGCCTTCCAGCGCCTGGCGCCAGCGGGTCAGGGGCTGTACCTGCGTCGCCAGCGCTTCCGCCCGGGCCTGCTGGCCGGGGCCGATATCCAGACCGGAGAGCTCCGCCAGGCTGGCACGGGTGTCATCCATCAGCCGCGCACTCGATGCACAATGGCGCTGCAAGGACTGCCAGCGGCCGTCGAGCAGTCGCGCCTGGGACGGCAACAGCCAGCCCTGGCGCTGACGCAGGGTCAGGCGCTCGCGGGCGCTGGCTGCGTCGGGCAGCAGTGTCTGGCACCAGCGGCTTTCCTCTTCGGCCCGCCACCAGTCGGCGTAGGCACTGCGCAGCGCCAGCCGCTGTTCGGCCTTTTGCAGCAGGCGGCGGGACTGCTGCCGCTGCTGTTCCAGCTCAACCGCGGAAACCGCCTGCACCTGGCGCCGCAAGCTGCCCAGCAAGGGGTGGCGCAAGCCCAGCGCCAGGCTGCGTCCGTAGTAGGTGTCGATCACGTCTTCGGTCACCAGCTCGCGGTAGTGCCCGGTGCTGCCGGCGCCGAACCACTGCCAGCCCGCTTCGGCCTCGCGCTGCTCCTTGAGCGCGTCCAGGGCCCGCAGGTCGGCGGCGTTGGATTGCAGGACGGCACTGTCTTCGGCGCTGTCGAGCACCCGCGACAACGGCAGTACATCGGCCTGGGCCAGGCCTGCAGCCAGCAGCAAAGAGCCCAGGAGCAGGGAACGCTTCATCAGATCAGAACCTCTTTGCCTTACGCAGCACCCACCAGGGCGCCATGCTGGTTTCTTCATGGCCACGGCGCAGCGCCTCGTTGAGCATCGCCACCGCGCTCCACAGGCGCATGACCAGCATGAACAGCGGGAAAACGAAGATCACCGGGAACAGTTTCAGGTCCTGGCGCGGACGCTCGGACACCAGGACCAGCATGGCCAGGTACAGCAACAGGGTCATGCCCAGGTAGACCAGGTAGATGAGCGAGGCCAGGGCGAGGAAGCGCGGTACGGGCACGACCAGGGGGCCAATCACGCAGTAGCCGAAAATGATGAACGGCAGCACCAGCTGGAAGAAGAAGCCGGTGAACAGCGTCATCAGGAAATTCGGCCAGCCCAGCAGGCGCGGGTTGAAGCTGTGGCGGTGTTTGCGGATATAGAGGAAGTACAGGTCGCCATCCCAGCGCAGCCGCTGCTGGAGGAACTGCAGGAACTTCACCGGGGCGTCGGTATGGCCGATGGCACCGGGCTCGAAGGGGATGCGCAGCGATCGGCGGCCAAAGTAGTTCTTGATCCGCAGGGTGATGTCCAGGTCTTCGGCCGTGTGGGTATCCCAGCCGCCGATCTTGTCGAGGAAGCTGCGGCGGAACGCGCCGAAGGCACCGGAGACGTTATTCACCAGGTTCCATTCGCTCAGGCCGATCTTGGCCATGTGGATCGACAACTGGTACTCCAGCGCCTGCATGGCCGTGGTCAGCGACGCCCAGGCGTTGCGCACCCGCAGGCTGCCCGCCACCGCCGGCACGTCCGGGTCGGCGAAATGGCGGACCATGCGGCTGACCATGTCGTTGTCGAAGGAGGTGTCGCCGTCCAGCGCCATGATGACCTCGCCCGTGCAATGCGCGAGGCCGGCATTGAGCGACGACACCCGGCCGCCGCGCTGCCATTTGGCGATGGGCCGCAGCAGACGCCGGGGATGCAGCGCCGGATCGACGCGGAAGTCCCGCACCGCCTGCATGGTGGGCTTGTTGACCGCCGCGCCATCGACCACCGGGATCATCTCGATGTAGCCCGGATAGGTCTGCTCGCACAGGCTCAGCAGGGTCTTCTGTACATCGAGGCCTTCGCTGTAGCAGGTGATGATGCAGGACACTCGCGGGCGGAAGCCGTTGTCCCTGGGCAGCTCGAACGGCTTGCGCATGAACCAGCGCAGCACGCCGATCAGCACCATCAGGTTGAGCGGGACTTCCAGCAGCAGGAAAGCCGGCAGCAGCTTGAACGCGGCCTGGAAGAACCCGTCGCTACGGGCGAACTCCCCGATCAGCAGCAGCCATTGCTCGATGAATGCGTCCATGGCTTCAGCCGAGCTGTCCGCCCAGCCTGGCCAGCAGCAAGGCGGCGTCTTCCTGCTCCAGCTGGTCGTCCGGTGCGGTGAAGCCCGCCAGACGGACATTGATGCGCATGGCCTTCTCCAGGGTCAGGCTCTCGGCGCCCTTGGCCAGGCGTTGGCGCACCACGTCCAGCCCGGCGGCGTCGGTGTGGGGCATGAGTACCCAGAGCACTTCCTCGCTCATGCGCGAGCAGCGATCCGTCTCGCGCACGGCTTCCTGCAGGCGTTCCACCAGCCCGTCCACCAAGGCATGGCCACGCATCTCGCCCAACTCGGCAAGGGTTTCCAGCAGGTTGACGAAGCGCAGCCCGAGCAGCGAGAACGGCGGCTTGCGGTGGCGCGTGGTCAGTTGCAACTGCCAGGTGAGCAGGTCCAGGAAGGCCTGGCGCGGCAGCAGGCTGAGGTTGCCGAACCGTTCCATATTCGCCGAGGTGGCGGCAAAGCCCTCGCGGCATCGCAGGCGCCCAGCCTCGGCAAGGCGGAAGTGGCGCACCTCGCGCACCCGCAACTTGTCCGGCTCATGGTTCTGTCCGCAATCCAGGCAACGCGCCTCCACGGCAGCATCGACGAAGAAGGCCTGACAACTGCGGCAGCGGTAGTTCTCCAGCGGACGGTCGTAGTCGCTGCCGATGTGACGCAGGCGGGTCAGGCAGTTCGGGCACAGCAGCAGGCCGTCCTTGAGGAAGTGCTCCTGGGGTCCGACGTGGCCGCAGGTGAAGCAATGCAGCGACGGCTGGCGACCGATGTCCAGCGCCTGGCATTCCGGGCAGACGTCCACATAGTTCAGGCGTCCCGAGCCACAGCCGGTGCACAGGCGCAGGCGGTCCAGCAACTCGCCCTCTTCCAGCCAGCCCTGCTGCCTCATCAGTTGCAGCCAGGAGAAGGGATTGATTTCCTCGCTGTCGCTCAGGGCTTCGAGAATCGGGTAGCGGTAATGCTGGGGCACGGCGGTATCGCGCACGGCATGCACATCGCCGCGCGAGCGCAGCCAGAGCCAGGCGAGCACGCGCTCCTCGAAGCGCGTCGGCGCGTGTCCCTGGTTGAACAGGTGGAAGCGTTCACGCCACAGGCGCCAGAGCGGCGTGATGGCGCCCATCTCGGCTGGCGGCGGCCCATCGCCCAACGCCGCGCACCAGGAGTCAATATCCTGGCAGCAATAGATCAGGGCGAAGCGATAGCGCGGGTCCTGGCGCAGGTGACGGAGCATCTGCCCAGCCTGGATGCCGGGTAGATCGAGAAGCAGCACATCGTAGGTCGCCGCCGACTGCAGACCGGCCAGATCAGCGAAATGCTCCAGTTCAGCACCGCTGTAGCGGGAGGAAATGCTGCCGACAACGGCGGTCAGGGGTGACGCGGTATTCATAAAAATCTCTGCGAGTGGCCCTTAACTCAGGAGCCGATCATAGCAAAAGCACATCAGTCGCTCGTCGTTAATTTGTCGCCTCAATTGTAATTCGATGATCTATGTCATTTTATTGACTGCCATTGATCGGTTACACGCAGCGCTCCCCGCACGCTGCTGAGCGATACGGCAGGCCTTTCGAGGGATCGCGCCGGCGCGGTCCACACAGGCAACGGGCCGCCAACGGTGGCAGCCAGAGACCACCCGGCACTTTAGATTGCCCACTCTAGAGCGCCGGCGCGAGGCTGCTACCCGCCTCCGCACAAGAACAATCCCGGAGCACCACCTGCACTTTCTGCCTGTCTACGCACCGGAATGATCCGGAGGAGGACACATGCGATTGCGCTGTCTGTTCCTGGGATGTGTTTGGGATGAAGGGAGCCTGAGCGAAGTCGGCCGCGTGCCGATGCTGTGCCAGCGCTGTGCGCGCTGCGGTGCACAGCGTTACTTGGCAACAAAGAGCGTGAGCCCCGAGCCGGATACCTGAGCCGGAAACGAAACTGCCCGGAGCACATGGGTGCTCCGGGCAGTCCGGTACAGCGGAGGGTGGTCAGTTGGCCACGAACGCCTGGCTGGTGGTGATCGCCATGTCGCCGCCGGGCAGCTTCAGATCGCCGATGCGCTCCAGGCTGTCGGCATCGAAGATCGCCACGTCGTTCAGGGTGCCGGTCAGGTACAGCTTGTTGCCGGCCTTGTTGGTCGACAGGCAGTAGTAGGAGTGGTCCAGATTCGCCGCCTTGACCAGCTTCTGCTCCTTGATGTCGTACTTGGCCAGTCGGTTCAGTACGCCGTAGACGATGTTGCGGTCCTTGGCCGAGCGGATGCCGCTGAAGTACACCTCGGTGACCGGGCCGAAGTCGACGGTCTCGGTCTTGCCGGTGGCCAGGTCGATGTTGAAGAAGCCGTAGAGGAAGTCGGCCGTGGCCAGGTCCTGCTTGGCGTCCTTGAACTTCGCCGTGGTGTAGAGCAGCGAGAAGTCACGCGGGTAGGTCTGCTGGTTCCACACGTAGAGCACATCCGGCGGCGCGTAGTTGGTGCGCTTCCAGTTGCGGCTGGGGATCACCACGTCGAACTTGCCGGTCTTCACGTCCACCTTGTAGATGTCCGGGCCCGCCACGTAGAGGGTGCCGTCGTCGCCACTCTGCATGATGGTCAGCTGGCGCGGCGCCGGGAAGGTGCGCACCGGCTTGGCGTTCATGCCGTCCGCGACGGAATACACCTGCAGGCGCGGCTGCTGCACCTCGTAGTGCTCGGCGAGGATCAGCGTCGGGTTGGCGATGGCGTAGATCGCCTTGCCGTCGTGGCTGACGGTCATGGAGAACATCGCCCGCGCGTTCTCGCCCGGCTTCTGCGCGATGGTGGCGTGGAACACCGGTTTGCAGTCATCGAGCTGGATGCCGTAGATGTCCGCGTAGTGGTTGCTGAGGATGTAGACGGTCTTGCGATCCGGCGACAGCTGGGTCATGCCCGGGCCATAGGCGCCAGGGATGGTGCAGGTCTTGAACAGCTTGTCGGTCTGCATGTCGATGACGTGCAGGTTGTTCGGGTAGTTGGTGCTGATCAGGTACTCGTGGCCACTTTCCAGCGCCTTGCTCTGGTTGGCGTCGGCGGCGACGGCTTGCAGCGCGCAGGCCAACGAGAGGCCGCCGAGCACGGCGGTGAATGCTTTTCTGGACATGCAGGTTTTCCTCTTGTTCTTCTGCCCGCTCATTTGTCGTTCGGGAATACGGTGCCCAGGTTGCGCCAGTCCTCGGCCGAGGCCTGGGCATCCTTGTTCCAGTCGGGGTAGGTACTCATCATGTCCGGCACCTGGGCCGGCCACCAGCAAGGGTCGGAGCAGCCGTAGAGGTCCGCTTCCATCGGCTGGCAGAGCGAGGACACGCCGCCGAACACGTCGACTTCCCAGCCCGGGTCGGTGGTCGCCGCGCAGCCGGCCACGGAATTCATCGCCACCACGTCTTCGATGCGATCCTCGGCGGCGGCCTGTTCGAGCTTCTGTGCTTTGGTGTTGATCGCTTTCAGATGTTTCATGTCAGTGCGCCTTCCGCGGAGTGATGTGGCGGTCGATGAAGCTGGGGTTGGAGGCCATGATCCGGCTGTAGACCTCGATGCCGAAGTCGACCCAGTCCCTCATCAGTTCGCAGTAGTGGTAGGTGGGGTGCGCCGGGTCGCCGTAGCGCGCGTAGCTCTCGTGGTAGCAGCCGCCGGAGCAGAGGTTGCGGATGTGGCAGCTGGCGCACCCGGTGTCGGTGCGGTCCAGGCGCTGGGAGAGGAACTCGTTCAGCTCCGCCTGCTTCACCCCTTCGTGGACGTTGCCGAAGGTCGGCAGCGACGACCCGGTGAAACGGTGGCACAGGTTCAGCTCGCCCTTGTGGTCCACCGCCAGCATTTTCAGCCCGGCGCCGCACGGCAGGGCCTTCTTCTGCCCTTCGTGGATGTCGGTGATCAGCTGGTGCAGGTTGGAGAAGCCGATGTTGCGCCCCTCCAGTGCCTCGTCCAGGTAGCGGCGGCCGAGGGCCTTCATGCCGGCGAAGACATCCTTCAGTTCTTCCCCGGTGAGGTTGTAGCTGCTGATGTCGCCCGAGGTGACCGGGGCGAAACCGACTTCGGCGAAACCCATCTCGTTGAACAGGTGGTTCCAGATGGTCTCGACGTCGGTGACGCCGGTGGTCAGCGTCACCCGCGCGCCGACCGGCCGCGCGGTGTAGCGCGACAACAGCATGTCGGCCTTGCGCCGCACCACGTCATAGGTGCCCTGCCCGCCCACGGTGATGCGGTTGCGGTCGTGCACCGTCTTCGGTCCGTCGATGCTGATCGAGATACCGAAGCGATGGGCGTTGAGCCAGTCGACGATTTCCTCGGTGAGCAACGTGGCGTTGGTGGTCATGACGAAGTCCACCGTCTTGCCCAGCTCGCCAAAGCGGCGCTCGCAGTAAGCGACCATGTGCTCGATCAGCGGGCGGTTGGACAGCGGCTCGCCGCCGAAGAACACCACGGTGTAGCGCTGCTCGTCAGGGGATTCCTGGATGAGCATTTCCACCGAGGCCTCGGCAGTCTCCGCGCCCATCTTCTTGCCGGCGGAGGGCTTGTCCAGGTCTTCCTTGTAGCAGTAGGTGCAGCTGAGGTTGCAGCCAGTGTTGACGTTCAGCACCACGGTGTTGAGCGCGGTGCGGTCAACCTTCTTGATGCCGATTTCAGGCGTCAGTGGCGAGCCGTCGCTGACCAGCTCCAGCGCGATCAGCTCGCGCAGGGTCTCGTCGATATCTTCGGCGGCGAAACGCCCGGCAAGGCGCTGGGTCAGCTCGTCCGGCGAGCAGGCATGCCCGCGCAGCGCGTCGATGATCCCGCCAGTCAGCTCGTCGCTGGCGAACAGCGAGGAGCTGGGGATGTGGAACAACAGGCGGTCGGCGTCGACCTGCACTTCGTGCAGGTTGCGCTCGACCAGATTCAAGATGGCGCCCATGGCGACCTCCCGGAACTTGCTTGGTACGCCCGCCCGCAGGCGGGGCTCATGCGTTCAGTTCATGCGATCCGTGGCTTACGGGATCGGCGGGTTGTTCCAGCGTTGCACGGTGACGATCATGTGCCCTTCGCCCTTGTGCGACTGGCCAGCGTCGTCCACTGCGGCGATCACCTTCAGGTTGCCGGCGTTGTTGGTCATCATCTTGCGTTCCGGGTTCGGGCCGGCATCGCCCGGTGTGAAGATGCCGGTGGCCGCGTCCATCAAGCCTGCGAACTTCACATCCTGGTCTTCCTTGGCGCGGTCATCGAACGGCTCCACCGACCACTGCGCCGGGAACACGCCGATGCGGAACGGCTTGCCGTCGGCGCCCTTGCCCCAGGCCTCGGCATCGAAGCTGCCCTGGACCTTGGGCGTGGAGCCGCCATTGCCGCCGATGCGGGCGATGGAGAACTCCGGCACCACCTTCACTTCGGCGATGTCCTTGTACACCGCGAGGCTGCCGCCCTTGGCGGTGCCCACGCTGACATCGCGCTCGCCGGTGGCGGCCGAATCGCTGGCCTTGACCTTCACGGTCACGCGCTCGGGCGTCTCGGAAACCACCGACACCACCTCCACGCCCTTGCCAAACGACGGCTTGCCCTTCAGGCCGGTGCCGACCACGCTGACTTCGGTCTCCGCGCCTGCCTTGATGTAGGCCGGCTGTACACCCAGCACGTGGCTGGTGCCGTCCTTCGCCGCGACGAAGTCCAGGCCGCGCTCATCGTGGGCCTTGTCGAACATGCGGCCCTGCATCTGGCCATTGAGGGCAGCGAACACCTGACGCAGGGTCACGTCACCGACGCTGACCGCGCCGCGCCATTCGTAGCCGTTGTAGAGCACTGCACTACCGTCGCCGTTGAACGGCGTGCCGTCGGCGTACTGACCCTTGACGCTGACCTTGAAGGCGTCGTCGCCGTCCTTGCTCACGCTCATCGTGCCGGCCAGATCACCCTTGCCCGGCATGTGCCCGGCGAAGCTCCAGCTGCCGGCAAGCGACTCGGCCTTGGGCCGGTTCTTCTGCCAGTCGGACCAGGCCTTGCTGTCCAGCGGGTAGCGCTTGGCGAGCTCGGGGACCATTTCCTTCTTCGCCAGGTCGAACCAGTCGCGGTCGCGGGACAGCGCCTGGTATTCCAGCGACGGCCAGCGGCCGAGGTGGAAGTTCACCAGCTTCTCCCATTCCGCCGCCGGGCGGCGCTGCAGGGCGATGCGCGCGCCGGAGTGACAGCGGGCGCACATCTGCTCGAAGTTGGTATCGAATTTCTCGACGGTGTTCAGCCGGCGTTCGAGGGCGTAGCGCACGCCTTCGGTTTCGCTGGGCGCCAGGCCCTGCTTGTCGGCGAGGAACTTGACCACCGAGCGACGCTCCTCGTCGGTGATCTTCAGGCCGTACATCACCTGCATGCGGGCGATGCTCATCAGCCAGCCTTCGGGGGTCTTGCGCTGGTGGCTGATACGGCTGAGGGAATTGTTGCCTTCGGGCGTGTGGCACGCCTGGCACTTGGCGTTGATGATCGCCTGGCCTTCGGGTGCGGCCTGGGCCGTCTGGTGCAGCGCAAGGGCCAGTGCGGCCAGGGTTCCGGCACCCAGATAGTGCCGAAGTCGTGTCATCTTCAAGGTCAGGCCTCCTCGGTATTCTTGTTGGTTATTCGCGCCCACCGATGGGCTAAGAGCGAGCTCTTGAAAGCGAGATAGCAGGTTGTGTGCCACTACTGCGCAAACCCCGTCGAATCAGGCTTTCACCGGGGTTTGCGGGCACACCCGGCAGGTGCTGCCGGGTTGCCAGCGTCACATTTCGCGATAGCTGTCTAACTCTGAGACAGACCCTGTGAGACGCCGCCTGAAGCAGTATGGTCCGGCTTGCGCAAAGCGCCGCCCGCCGGCAGCAACAGGGCGCCGAACAACATGGTCAGCAGGCCGACCCAGACCAGCGAGAGGAACGGGAAACGGCGCACCACCACCACGCTCTCGATGTCGTCGCCGGGCTGCTTGAGCAGCCGCGCGGAAGCCGGCACCCAGATCTGCAGATCACCGCTCCAGCCACGCACGATGAACGGGTGCAGCACGTAGCCGCGCTCGGAGGCGAAGCGCGCGTAGTGGTAATCGAGAATCTCGCAAAGCTGGCGCACCGGGCCCTGGTAGGCGGGTGGGTTGCCCCGGCTGTCCTGGAACAGCGCGTGACCGGCCAGCGTGCGCTCGCCGTCGCGCAGCTCGACCTTGGCCACCGCGTGGTACCCGGAGAAATCCGGCCGGCTGGCATCCGGCGAGACACGCAACTGCATGCCGCCGATCACCGCGTGCCACCGCTCGAAGGACGTGCCCGGCGGGATGCTGATCTGCTGGTAGCTGTTCAGCGCCGTGGCGGCCAGCCCGCCCACCAGCGCGATCACCGCGCCGCCGTGGACCAGCGCCAGTCCGCCGCTGTAGCGCAGGTTGCCCAGGCGCCGGCTGCGCCACAGGCTCTGCGCGCCCCACAGCAGGCAACTGCCCATCAGGAAGGCGCCGCCCAGCAGCGCCGCATCCAGCCACGGCAGCACCTGCACGATGCTCTGCGAGAGCATGCCGTCGCCGTTGTAGCCGCCGCTCAGCCAGCCGCCGCGCCAGCCAGTCCAGAGCATCAGCGCAGCCATCAGCAGGGTCGCCAGCAGCGCCAGCCGTGGGCGACCGCAACGGCGCAGGAAGCTGTAACCACCCATCAGGCCGAGCGCCGCCAGCAGCGGCACCACCCAGTGCGCCAGGCCGTAACCGTTGACGTCCCACTGGTCAAAGGCGCGGCGCAGGCTGTCCATCTCCGCCGTGGTGGCCCAGGCGGTCAGGGTCTCGAAGAAGGGTTTCAGCTCGCTCGGCCGCTCCCTGCCCAGCCATTCGTAGAGGTGCGCCTGGAGCAGCGCGCCCAGCGCCAGCAGGCCGGTGCCGGCAAACAGGTAGATGGCTACGTCCAGCGTCCAGTCCTTCGCGCCGCGCTGACGCCCTGCCCGCTGCCGCGCACGCCATCCCGCCAGCAGATAGAACGCCGCGAGGGCCAGCAGAATCGCCGCCAGCGCCAGGTGGCTGAGCCACGACGTGGTGCCGATGTAGCGGTGCGAACTGGCCAGCACCGTGCTGCGGGTCACCGCCATGGCGCCGCAGGCCATGGCCGCCGCCAGCAGGCTGAGCACCGGCAACAGGCGTGCGTAAGCACCGTCCGCGCGCCAGCGACGGGCGCCGTGCAGCACCGCACCGAGCAGCGCCCAGATGATGAAGGCCGAGGTCTGCACCGGGTCCCAGTGCCACAACTGGCCGTAGGTGAAATCCTCCATGGCCCAGGCCATGCCGACGCCGATGCCGGCGCTGAGGACCAGCCAGGCGCGGCGGCTGTAGCGCGGCATCACCCAGGCATAGGCGTGCCCGCCCCGCCTCAGCGCTTCCAGCGCGGCTCCGGCGGGCGCCAACACCCAGGCGTAGGCGCAGAGGATCAGCGGCGCATGCAAGGACATCCAGAAGGTCTGCAGGTGGGCGTTCATGCCCTGGCTCGGCTGCGCCGCCAGCCAGTCTGCCGGCGTCGCGCTGAACGGCCCGAGCCAGGCGGCAGTGGCGACGTACCAGGCGGCGATCAACGCCATGCCCCGTCCCGCCCAGCCGGGCAAGGCCGAGCTCTTCAGGGAGATGGCCAGGCTGAAGGTCGCCAGCAGCAACACCGTGCCCTCGTCGCCGCCCCAGAGGTTGGAGAACTTCAGGTACGCCGGCAGCGCCGCACTGCTGTAGAGCCAGGCATAACGCAGCTGGAAATGGTCCGCCACCAGGTGCAGAGCCAGTGCCAGGCAGGCGCCGCACAGTGCGCCAAGGGCAACCGGCCACGCCAGCCTGCGCCACTGTTGGTGAAATGCGCCAACCGCGATCAGTGCAGCGAGCATCCAGAGCAAGGCATTGCCCAGGCTGGGTAGCCACCACAAGAGCAGGCCAGTCAACGTGGCGGCAATCAGCCCCACGCTCCACGGCGACGACAGGTGCATCCTCTTCAAGCCAGGCCTCCTTGTGCAGCGCCGACGCGGCGCTGGGCGAAACCCAGCGCTCTTCACGTTGCGTGCCAGCGGGAAAAGTCCTTGCGAAACAGCCGCCTGCATTCAGGCAACGACCAGCGGCGCGTGGCAGATCGCGACAGCTGTAGCAGTCTGAGACAGACCCAGCCGTTATAGACGATGGTCTAATTGCACGCCCTCCCGGCGAAGCAATCGCCACCCCCGAAGCGCCAGCCAGACGCCTCGCGCCAGCCGACCTGTCCAGAACAGGCGCCAATCCGCGCCAGCCGGGGCTTTGCCAGGGGGTGCGGGTGGCCAGACGCGTGAGAACGATTATGCTTTCAGATGAACTGGCGGCCCTTCGCAGGGTCACCTGTATTCACGCATCTGCAATCCGTACGACCTGTCATCAGCCCCGGGCTCGAGTGCGGTAACGGAAATTGAGGGACTCCGGCCCAGAACAACAACAAGACGGAGACGAACATGGCGCAGACATACAGCCCCACGGCGGGCAACGCTCCTCACAAAGGCATCACCAAGGAGGAGCGCAAGGTCATCTTTGCCTCGTCCCTGGGTACGGTGTTCGAGTGGTACGACTTCTACCTCTACGGCTCCCTGGCGGCGATCATCGCCAAGCACTTCTTCGCCGGGGTCAATGAAACCACCGCCTTCATCTTTGCCCTGCTGGCCTTCGCCGCCGGCTTCGCGGTACGGCCCTTCGGCGCCATCGTGTTCGGCCGGCTGGGCGACATGATCGGGCGCAAGCACACCTTCCTCATCACCATCATCATCATGGGCATCTCCACCGCCGTGGTCGGCCTGCTGCCTGCCTATTCCAGCATCGGCGTGGCGGCACCGATCATCCTGATCACCCTGCGGCTGCTGCAGGGCCTGGCCCTGGGCGGTGAATATGGCGGCGCGGCAACCTACGTGGCGGAGCACGCGCCCAAGGGCAAGCGCGGCTTCTTCACCTCGTGGATCCAGACCACCGCCACGCTCGGCCTGTTCCTCTCGCTGCTGGTGATCATGGCCTGCCGCACCGTGCTGGGGAACGAAGCGTTCGAGGCCTGGGGCTGGCGGATTCCCTTCCTGCTGTCGATCCTGCTGCTGATCGTCTCGGTGTACATCCGCCTGCAGCTCTCCGAGTCGCCGGTGTTCCTGAAGATGAAGGAGGAAGGCAAGGCGTCCAAGGCGCCGCTGACCGAATCCTTCGGCCGCTGGGACAACCTCAAGGTGGTGATCATGTCGCTGCTCGGCGGCACCGCCGGCCAGGCCGTGGTCTGGTACACCGGGCAGTTCTACGCGCTGTTCTTCCTGCTGCAGACGCTGAAGATCGACGCGCAGACCGCCAACCTGCTGATCGCAGGCTCCTTGCTGCTGGGCACGCCGTTCTTCGTGTTCTTCGGCAGCCTCTCCGACCGTATCGGCCGCAAGAAGATCATCATGGCCGGCTGCATTCTCGCCGCGCTGACCTACTTCCCGATCTTCCACGGGCTGACCCAGTTCGGTAACCCGGACGTGTTCGCCGCCCAGGAGAAGAACCCGGTCACGGTGGTGGCCGACCCGAGCGCCTGCTCCTTCCAGTTCGACCCGGTGGGCAAGGCGAAATTCGTCAGCTCCTGCGACATGGCCAAGAGCCTGCTGGCCAAGCGCGCCATCCCCTACGAGAACATCAAGGCCGAGACCGGCGCGCTGGCCCAGGTGCATGTGGGTGACAAGATCATCGCCAGCTTCGAAGGCGCCGGCATGCCAGCGGCGGAGTTCAAGGTGCAGTCGGAAGTCTTCACCGCGCAGCTGGCCGCCTCGCTCAAGGAAGCCGGCTACCCGGAGAAGGCTGACCCGGCGAAGATCAACCACCTGATGATGCTGGTGCTGCTGACCATCCTGGTGATCTACGTGACCATGGTCTACGGGCCGATTGCCGCGTGGCTGGTGGAGCTGTTCCCGACACGCATCCGCTACACCTCCATGTCGCTGCCCTACCACATCGGTAACGGCTGGTTCGGCGGCTTCCTGCCCACCGTCGCCTTCGCCATGGTGGCGGCCACCGGGGACATCTACTACGGCCTCTGGTACCCCATCGTCATTGCGGTGATGACGGCGGTGCTGGGCATCCTGTTCCTGCCGGAGACCAAGGATCGGGATATCACCCACTGATGGGCTGTGCGTCGCCGGAGCCCCCCTCTCCCCAGCCAGGGTTAGGGAGAAGGAACGCCCAGCTCCGAGATTCCATCCACAAACAACCCGGTACCGTCTCAGCTGCTGTCGCAATGTGCGACAGCAGCTCCTTATCGAATCCACCAAAAAACAAAATAATCCCTTTAAATTCAATAAATTAAACAAAAAACACAGCCTTGGCACAGCCGTTGCGATGCTCCGCCTCAGCGACTCCCAGACCGGGAGCACGAACAGACAACAAGAGGCCACCGCAATGCTCGCTTCCCTGCCCATCAAGCCCGAATCCCGCGCCTTCCTGCAGCGCGCCCCGAAGATGCTGATCGGTGCCGACTGGACCTCCGCCAGCGACGGCGCCCTGATGGACCTGCGCAACCCGGCCACCGGCGAAGTGCTCTGCCAGGTGCCGGCCAGCACCGCCGAAGACGTCGACCGCGCCGTGCGCGCCGCGCGCCAGGCCTTCGATGATTCGGCCTGGAGCCGCACCCGTCCGCGCGAACGGCAGAACCTGCTGTGGAAGCTCGCCGACCTGATGGAGCGCGATGCCGACCTGCTGGCCGAGCTGGAATGCCTGAACAACGGCAAAAGCGCCGCCGTCGCCCGCGTGATGGACGTGCAGTTGGCCATCGACTTCCTGCGCTACATGGCCGGCTACGCCACCAAGATCGAAGGCACCACCGTCGACGTGTCCATGCCGCTGATGCCCGACGGCGACTTCCACGGCTACATCCGCCGCGAAGCCGTCGGCGTGGTGGGTGCCATCGTCGCCTGGAACTTCCCCCTGCTGCTGGCCTGCTGGAAGCTCGGCCCGGCGCTGGCCACCGGCTGCAGCGTGGTACTCAAACCCGCTGACGAAACCCCGCTGTCCGCACTGAAACTCGCCGAGCTGGTACTCGAAGCCGGCTACCCGGCGGGCGTGTTCAACGTCGTTACCGGCACCGGCATCACCGCCGGCGCCGCCCTCTCCCACCACCCGCTGGTGGACAAGCTGACCTTCACCGGCTCCACCCCGGTGGGCAAGCAGATCGGCAAGGCGGCCATGGACAACATGACCCGCGTGACCCTGGAGCTGGGCGGCAAGTCGCCGACCATCGTCATGGCCGATGCCGACCTCGCCACCGCCGCCGCCGGCGCCGCCCAGGCGATCTTCTTCAACCAGGGCCAGGTCTGCTGCGCCGGCTCGCGCCTGTACGTGCAGCGCAAGCACTTCGACAACGTGGTGGCCGACATCGCCGGCATCGCCAACGGCATGAAGCTGGGCAACGGCCTGGACCCGAGCATCGACATGGGCCCGCTGATCTCCGCCAAACAGCAGAAGCGCGTGTTCGACTACATCGAACTGGGCCGCGACAAGGGCGCCACCATCGCCTGCGGCGGCGAACAGTTCGGCCCCGGCTACTTCGTCAAACCCACGGTGATCGTCGATGTCGACCAGCAGAACCCGCTGGTACAGGAAGAAATCTTCGGCCCGGTACTGGTCGCCATGCCCTTCGACGACATCGAAGACGCCCTGCGCCTGGCCAACGACAGCCCCTACGGCCTGGGCGCCAGCGTCTGGTCCAACGACCTGGCGGCGGTGCACCGCATGGTGCCGCGTATCAAGTCCGGCTCGGTGTGGGTCAACTGCCACAGCGCGCTGGACCCGGCGCTGCCCTTCGGCGGCTACAAGATGTCCGGCGTGGGCCGCGAGATGGGCGCTGCCGCCATCGAGCACTACACCGAGCTGAAATCGGTGCTGATCCGCCTGTAAGCCCGCGCCAGAACTTGCAAGCTCGGTAGGAGCGGACTCCGTCCGCGATAGGTCCGCACCGCGCCGGAAATCATCGCGGACAGAGTCCGCTCCTACGCTATCAGGTGGCACCGCAGCTTGGTGCCGATATCGAACCATCTACCTCGCCCGCGCGGTCCCCCTGCGCGGGTCTTGCATCCCCCGGTCGCGGCAGCGCGCGGGGGATTTTTTTGCCCGGCTCAATCCCGATCCGGCGCCCCCAGTGGGAACAGCGGCCGGTGCGGCCGCGCCTCCTCCACCGCGCGGGCGAAGGATGGGCGCGCCAGGAGGCGGGAGCGGTAGGCACGCAGCGTTGGGTACTGGTCGCCGATGGGATGGGTCCAGTCGGCGTAGAACAGTGAAGGAGCCGCCGCGCAGTCGGCGAGGCTGAAGCTGTCCCCTGCCGCCCAGGTGCGCCCGGTCAGTTCCTCTTCCAGCCAGGCGTAGGCCAGTTCGAGCTTGCTCACCGCATGGGCCAGACCTTCCGCGCGCTTGCCCGCTTCGCCGCTCATGGCCCCCAGAACGGCGTGCTGTACCGGGGTCATCACGTGCCAGTCGAAGAAGCGGTCGAGGAAGCGCACGTCCAGCGCCTGTAGCGGGTCGTCCGGCAGCAGGCGCACCGGGCCGGGATGCTTCAGGTGCAGGTACTCGATGACGATGCTGGTCTCGGCGACGCTGTGCTCGCCGTCCAGCAGCACCGGGAACTTCGCCAGCGGCCACAGGCGCAACCAGTGCGCGCCATTCTCCGGCTGATCCGGGCCGAGGCAACGGAACTCGAAAGGCGTGGCGTTCTCGTAGAGGGCGATCAGCACCTTCTGCGTGTAGGAGGAAAACGGATGGCCGAACAGGACGAGGGACATGGCGAGGTCACCTGAGGCAGACGAAAGTACTCAGCCTAGACCCGAATGCCGACGGGCGAAGCGAGCATGACCGTCGATCCGATCAGGCCACCGCACAAAGCCATCCGCTGCGCATGGAACCTCCGTCCCAGAGCGGCCCATCGCCACTACACAAGCCGCCACCCATGTCGTTTTTGGTCATGCCCATGGCGATTTCGAGCAACTCGCCACCCCCGCACTGCCTTAGCTTGAGCCCCGCGTGAAGCGCATTGCCGCCACGCGGATTCCCCGGCCTCGGCTTGCAGCCCCTCGGCGAGGGGAAGCTGCGCCCGGCTCTGCGTCACCGCGCCCTGGATAACAATTTCAATAAAAGGCCGACAGATGAGTGCTCCCAGTGCAAAAGGCGCCCATGGCGATCTGGTGCAGGGCTTCAAGCCCCGCCACGTCACCATGCTTTCCATCGCGGGCATCATCGGCGCCGGCTTGTTCGTGGGCTCCGGCCACGCGATTGCCGCCGCCGGCCCCGCCGCCATCGTCGCCTATGCCCTGTCCGGGCTGCTGGTAGTGCTGGTGATGCGCATGCTCGGCGAGATGGCCGTGGCCAGCCCCGACACCGGCTCGTTCTCCGCCTATGCGGACCAGGCCATCGGCCGCTGGGCCGGCTTCACCATCGGCTGGCTGTACTGGTGGTTCTGGGTGCTGGTGATCCCCATCGAGGCCATCGCCGCCGGGGTCATCCTCAACAACTGGTTCCCGCAGGTCGAGACCTGGGTGTTCGCCCTGTCGATGACGCTGCTGCTGACCGTCACCAACCTGTTCAGCGTCGCCAAGTACGGCGAGTTCGAATTCTGGTTCGCCATGCTCAAGGTGGTCGCCATCGTCGCCTTCATCGGCCTCGGTGCCGCCGCGCTGTTCGGCCTGCTGCCGGGGCGCGAGGCCAGCGGCCTGAACAAGCTGATCGGCGAGCACGGCGGCTTCATGCCCAACGGCTGGACGGCCATCTTCAGCGCGCTGATCACTACCCTGTTCAGCTTCATCGGCACCGAGGCGGTGACCATCGCCGCCGCCGAATCCAGCGACCCCAGCCGCAATATCGCCAAGGCCACGCGCTCGGTGATCTGGCGCATCAGCGTGTTCTACCTGCTGTCGATACTGGTGATCATCTCGGTAGTGCCGTGGAACGACCCGCGCCTGGTGGAGATCGGCTCCTACCAGCGCACCCTGGAACTGCTGCACATCCCCAACGCGCAACTGCTGATGGACCTGGTGGTGCTGGTCGCCGTGGCCAGCTGCCTGAACTCCTCGGTGTATATCGCCTCGCGGATGATCTACTCGCTGAGCCGCCGCCACGACGCACCGGCCTTCATCCAGCGCACCTCGGCAGCCGGCGTGCCGCGCGCGGCAGTGATCGCCAGCACGCTGATCGGCATGTTCACCACCCTGCTCAACTTCTTCGCACCCGGCCGCCTGTTCGACTTCCTGCTGGCCAGCTCCGGCTCCATTGCCCTGCTCGCCTACCTCGCCATCGCCGTGTCGCAGTTGCGCATGCGCGGCATCCTGCGCCGGCGCAACCACGAGCTGGTGTTTCGCATGTGGCTGTTCCCCTGGCTGACCTGGCTGGTAATCGGGATCATCAGCTTCATCCTCGCGGTGATGTTCATCATGCCGACGCACCGCATCGAAGTGAGTTCGACCCTGGCGCTGACGGTCATTATCATCCTGCTCAGCCAGACCCGCCGGCGCTCCTCGCACCCCATCCAGCCGGCCGTCAGCCGCCGCGCCGTGCGCGGCTGAGCAGGTCACCAACCCAAGCAGACGAGGTGCCGATTGGTCGAACGCCGCCAGTTCAGTGGTGCCATGCAGGGCCGCAACCTGCGCTACCTCGACGGTGAGGCCACAGAGCCCGGCCGCCTCGCGCGGGTGGGCTTCCTGCTGCTCGAACACTTCTCCCTGCCCGCCTTCACCCAGGCGCTGGATACGCTGGTCACCGCCAACCTGATCCGCACGCAGACTTTCGCCACCGAAACCTTCAGCCTTGATGGCGAATCGGTCACCAGCGACCTCGGCCTGGTGATCTGCCCCGACGCCACGCTGAGCTCGGTGCAACTCGCCGAGCTGGACCTGCTGGTGGTCTGCGGCGGCTTGCGCACACCGCTGCGCGCGATACCCGAACTGACGCGCCTGCTGCAGACGGCCGCCGACAAGGGCATCGCCCTCGCCGGCCTGTGGAACGGCGCCTGGTTCCTCGGCCAGGCCGGCCTGCTCGACGGCTACCGTTGCGCCATCCACCCGGAGAACCGCGCGGCGCTGGCGGAGATCGCCCGGCACAGCGAGGTCACCAGCGAGAGCTACCAGGCCGACCGCGACCGCCTCAGCGCCGCCAGCCCCACCGGCGCCTTCAACCTGGTACTGGAGTGGATCAACGCGCGCCACGGCCGCGAGCTGGTGGACGCTATCGTCGACATCCTCGCCTTCGAGGAATCGCGCTTCCGCCGCACCCGCCCGTCGCTGCACGAGAAGCTCAGCGAGCCGCTGCGCGAGGCGATCAACCTGATGAGCGCGAACATCGAGGAACCGCTGAGCCAGGACCAGCTGTCGAGCTACGTTGGCCGCTCCAAGCGGCAGATCGAGCGGCTGTTCCAGGAACAACTGGGGACCACCCCGGTGCGCTATTACCTGGAACTGCGCATCACCGAAAGCCGCCGCCTGCTACAGCATTCCAGCTTGCCGATGGTCGAGGTGGCGCTGGCCTGCGGCTTCGTTTCGCCCAGCCATTTCAGCAAGTGCTACACCTCGTTCTATGGCTACTCGCCGTCGAAGGAAGCGCGCCACGGTTGTGTGAAAGCCCAGCGCAACGTGTAGGACGGGCGGGGACTGGGCGTCCCCGCCCGTCCTACAGGGAAACTCTGGCGTTGGGCGGTTCGCGAGCAAGCTCGCTCCTACATCCGCTTTCCGCCCCTTCGCTCTCTAGGGACTTCCAGCGAAATGTCCGCGCACTCCGAACGGCCCCCACACTTTGCGGCCATAAAAAACCGCGCCCTGGGGCGCGGTTCTTCATCCGGCAGCCGATCAGCCCAGCGGCGGCGTGCTCGGCGGCACCAGGCGCTTGGAGCCGGTGGCCTCGAAGGCGGCGGCGAAGCGCAGCAGCGCCGAGTCGTCATAGGCGCGACCGGCGAAGGTCAGGCCCACCGGCATGCCGATGTCGGCCATCACGCCCATCGGCACGGTGACGGTCGGCACGCCCAGGTGACGGATCGCCAGGTTGCCGTTGGCGACCCAGACGCCGTTGCTCCAGGCGATGTCAGCCGATTCCGGGTTCACGTCGGCATCCGCCGGGCCCACATCGGCCACGGTGGGGAACAGCACGGCGTCGAGCTTCAGGCCGTCCATCCAGTCTTCCAGGTCGAGCTTGCGGGTCTTTTCCAGGCCGCGCAGGCCGTCAGGCAGGGTCTCGATCTGGTCCCAGGTCTTCAGGCCGCGCTTGGCCATGTTGACGTACTCGTCCATACCGGCGACCAGGTCATCCTCACGGTTCGGCAAGGTGCCCGGATCGTGCGGGAAGATCTTCGGGCCATCGACGTCGGCCAGCTTGTTCAGCTTGGGGTCGCCGTTAGCGCGGAGGAAATCGTCGAAGCCCCAACCGGACAGTTCCCACAGCTCATCGTGAAGGAACTCGGGCGAGACGATGCCGCGGTTGTACACCGTCGGCGCGCCAGGGCGATCGCCCTCGCAGTTGGAGACCAGCGGGAAGTCCACTTCGATGACTTCGGCGCCGGCGGCCTCCAGGGCCTTGCGGGCCTGTTCCCAGAGGTCGATGACCGAGGCGCGGGTGTGGATACGCTGGCCAGTCGGGCCGCCGATGCCGGGCTTCTCGCTGGTGCCGGCCAGTTCGTCCTTGTTGATGAACATGCGCGGCACGCCCAGGCGCTTGCCCTTGAGGGTTTCGGGGCCGGCGGCGAGCTCCAGGTAGGACGCCGGACGCACGTCGGCGACGGCGGGAATCGGCACCCACGGCTGCAGGCGCCACAGGTCGCCGCGCTTGTCGGCGTCTTCGGCCACCACCACGTCGAGTACTTCCAGCAGGTCGGCCATGGTGCGCGCGTAGGGCACCACCACGTCCATGGTCGGGGTCAGCGGCCAGTTGCCGCGCACCGAAATCACGCCACGGGACGGGGTGTAGGCGCACAGGCCATTGTTCGAGGCCGGGCCACGACCGCTGGACCAGGTTTCTTCCGCCAGGCCGAAGGCCGAGAAGCTCGCGGCGGTCGCGGTGCCGGCACCGTTGGAGGAGCCGGAGGCAAAGGGCGCGGTGAGGAATTTGCGGTTGTACGGGCTTTCCGCACGGCCGTAGACGCCGCGCTGCATGCCACCATTGGCCATGGGCGGCATGTTGGTCTTGCCCAGGCAGATGGCGCCGCCAGCGCGCAGGCGCTCGACGGTGAAGGCGTCGCGGTAGGCGACCAGGTCCTTGAAGGCCGGGCTGCCGGAGGCGGCGGTCAGACCCTTGACCAGGTAGCTGTCCTTGGCGGTGTAGGGAATGCCGTCCAGCGGGCCGAGGGTTTCGCCACTGGCGCGGCGGGCGTCGGAGGCTTCGGCTTCCTTCAGGGCCTGCGCGTTGCGCACGACCACGGCATTGAGCCGGGTCGGGCCATCGTAGGCGTCGATGCGCGCGAGGTAGGCCTTGACCAGTTCGACCGCGGTGGTGCGGCCCGACTCCAGGGCTTCACGCAGCTGCGCAATGGAAACTTCGGTTACCTCGATCATGCTTTCACCGTCGGCTGAAGGTTGGTGGGAAGGAGCAGGTCTGCGTCGCGACGGACCCAGACGGCGCAAGTCGGAAAATGCGTGTTCATCTCGATTCTCTTGTACTTCTGTTACGCGACGGGAGTGAGTGTACCGTCGGCCGGCGGCAGGGTTCAGCGCCCGGCGGACAAACCGGAAGCGCATCAACAGGCTGTGAAAGGCGAATACAGCCGCCAGGGCGCACACACTGGCATGCGCGATCAGAATACACAACAGTCGTAAATTAAAAAAAACGCCCGCCGAGTGGGGGGACTCGCCGGGCGATAGTCGGGCGCTGTGGGGAGCGCCCTGGAGAGTGAATCAGCGAAAGCCCGATGGCCGATGCTGACGCAGGCTATTCGCCGCCTGCCGGCGCTGGGCGGGTCGCTGGGGGGAGCGGCCCGCTCGAAGACGTATCAACCTGGAAAGATCATCAACTGTGCTGCGCGCACTGGTAGGCGGCATCCAGCAGCTCGCCCTTGTCCTGCCAGGCGCTGCGCTGGTACGCGCTGAAGTGGTTACCACCAGCGATTGGAGTCACCCGGACGATGCCGCTGGCCTGCAGCGGATCAGCGCTGCCGGTGAGCAACTGGCGGGTGGCGCCGCTGTCGCTGACGAAGGTGGCGGTGCCGGGGGTGAGCCTGCCGTCGACGCAGCTCAGGTAAGTGCTGCTGTCCTGGGCGGTGGTGCCGCCGAGGCTATCCCAGCTCAGTTGGGTTTCGGAGGTTGCCGCGCAGCCGGTCAGGCTGGCCACGGCCAGCAGTAGCGGGCCAAGGGTGATACGGGCAACCAGGCGATTCGGGGTGGGGCGCGGAGTGTTCATCGATTCGGTCCCTTGGTCGGTGCAACCAGCTCTTGGGACAGATAGTCAGCCGCTCCCGGCTCGCGTACCACTCGATTGCATCGATAGTGAAACTCGACGCCGTCGATGGTTGCGCGCCGTAGCGCAGGAAGTTCGAACCCTCCCGCCGAGCCCGGTCGCCAATCAGGAATCCCCCGCCATTGCGCCCTGGAGGACACGCCATGAGCTACCACGGGGACCTGTTCAAAGGCCTGCTGCGCGCCGCTCGCGACCGGGTGAACGAGCGGCGGGAACGCCGAAGCGTCAGGCCAGCTCCATCACCATCTCGTGCCACGCCATGCCGCCGTGGTCGGACGCCGACGGTTTCACGTAGCGGTAGCCGAAGCGCTCGTAGAGCGGCACGTGGCGGTCCTTGCACATCAGGTGGAGGGTGCGCTTGCCCAGGCCGGCCATGCGCTCGATGAAGGTGCGCATCAGCAGCGTGGCGTAACTCTTGCCCTGCTGCGCCGGGTCGATCACCACCGACATGATCACCACATTGGGCGCCGCCGGATCATGGCCGATGAGCTCCTTGAACTCCTCGTCGGACATCACCACCTCGTGCGCGCAGCCGCTGTTGATGAAGCCGATGATCTCGCCACCCAGCTCCATGATCAGGAAGCCTTCGGGGTACTGCGCAATGCGCGTGGCGATCTTCTCGCGGGTCGCCGCCTCGTCGCCTTCGTAGGCGGTGGTTTCGATCTCGAAGCAGCGGTCGACGTCGGCGGGGGTGGCGGTACGGAAAGTCGGTTGGGTCATGACGGGGGATTCCTGGCAAAGCAAAATCGAGGCGATAGGTTAACTCGGCCGCCTCTTCGCTGCCGCTCAGTCGAAAAACTGCATGCCCCGATAAGGCTGCCGCCGACACTCGTCAAGGCGCGATTCCAAGCTGCCGACATGGACTTCAAGACGGTGGCCATCCGGGTCAAGGAAGTAGAAGGAATCGCCTTCGCTGGAATTGTCTTTCCATGCCTCGACCGGCACGGCAAGCAGGCGCCCGCGCAAGGTAGCGAAATTACTCTGCTCGACTGAAAAGGCGTAGTGCGTGTAATCCCGACGCGGATCGACCCGACCATGGTCATCCAGCGAGAGACACAGCCAGAGATCGCCCATAGCCAGGTAGCACCCAGTCGCCCAACTCGCCCGGAGCCTCGCTCCCAGTACCTCCTGATAGAACTGGGTGCTGCGCGACAGATCGGTGACGGCCAAGGTCAGGTGATTCAGTCCGGTGAGCATGGCGTGAGTCCGCGATCGATGAGCCTCAAGCATGCCAGAGGCGCGATGCCAGGGGCTGCTAGCAGATTCCTACCGAGCAACCGTTCCCACCAGCACCGTCTCTGTCCTGGCCCCCGGCATCATCGCCAGCAGCCCAGCGACCAGCTGATCACCTGCTGCGTGCAGCGCCTCCAGCGGCATCTCCGGCAGGCTTTCGAGGATGAACCACATGCGCTGCGCCTCAGCGTCCAGGCGCGTGCGCACACCCTGTCGCCAGTTCCAGCGGCGGCAGGTGACGCCGAGGTCGTCGCGCCAGATGACTTCGCCAGCGTCGGGCGATTCATGGGCCGGCGCGCCGTCTTTCATCGTGTCAAAGGTTTCGCTGCCGTCGGCGACCATCAGGCGCGGAGTGCCGGCGTAGGCGGCGAGATTCTCTCCCCCTACCGGAATGGCGAACTGCACGCTGACGGCGTTGTACAGGTCCACCAGCGGATCGATGCTCGGCAGGCTGCCGTCTCGCAACGCGCGCTTGCGCAGCGCCTCCGCCGAACAGGGCGTGCGCTGGGGCTTGGCGCCGAAGCGGCGGAACACCTCGGCCCACGCCGCCAGATGCACATCGGCCCACGCCGGCTCGCCTGCCAGCAGTGCCGAGCAGGCGCGCTGCTGGGCCTGCTCCGCCACCTCCGGATGGAGGATCGGTGCGGCATCCACGCTAATACTCAGGGCGCGGAAGCCGGGGGCGATGGCGGCGATCGCAGAGTCGATATGGGGAGTGACGGGCTGCATGACGGAATCCTTGGCGTAAGTCGAAAAGCGCGGTGAACCGGTCGATCCAATAGTCCGCCTCAGCGGCGGACGAAGTTGCGTTTGTTGTAGTCGCCCCAGGCGACGGACAGGGTTTTCAGCACACACAGCAAGGCGGTCCATCTGGACTTCATGGGTATCTCTCCGGGTCAGTGGGAAGGGAGGGCGAACAGCGCGCCACCCCGCTATTTCTACAGACCAGACCATGCCGCTGCCATGAAATCCCCGAATGCATGATTCACCCAGCTAATGAATGGCAGTTGAAAATTACATCTGCTTATCATCGCTCACCAGCTGATCCGCACCCCGATGCTGCCCGACAGGGATTCGAGGTTCTCACTGTCGATATTGCTGGCGTAGCTGGTTGCGGCGTACAGGGCGACCTCCTCGGTCAACCGCGCGGCGACCCCGCCGCCAATTTCCAGCGAGCTGCTGTCGTGGTCGGTGCGGATCGCCTCCGAATGGTCATAGACCACCGCATCGCGGCCGCCGAAGTTATGCCAGAGGTTGGCACGCAGCCAGGGCTCCAGCGGTGTGCCGTTGACCTGGTAACGCCCCTTCAGGCGCGCACCGAGGCGGCCGGTGTAGTACTCCTGGGTATCGAAAGCGATGTGGGAAATCCCGTCGTCGTCGCTGTCCAGTTCAGCCTTCTGCACGATCAGTTGGGCCTGCGGCTCGATGACCCAGCGCGGGCTCATCGGCAAAGGCAGACCCGCCTCGGCGGAGACGGCCCAGGCGTCGCCATCGAGGTCGATCCTGCGCCCACGATCCGAGCGGCTACGCCCGTCCAGGCGGGTGCCCAGGGCGACCAGGTCGAGATAGCCACCGGTGGGGTCGCTGAGCGTCCAGTAGGCACCCAGGCTGTCGCCCTCCAGGTCGAGGTTGCCGCTGCGCAGGTTCTCGAAGCCGAGGTTGAAGCCCTTGGCGCTGCCGTCGAGGCTGGAGTGCCCGACGAACAGGCCGGCGCGCTGGGTTGAGCCGTTTTCCAGAGTGAGGGCGAACAGGTCATGTCCAATCTGGAAGCCGTTGAGGTTGCCATCGAAGTTCGGCGAGACGGTGCCCGCCCAGCTCTGTCGCAGGTCCTTGCCGTACACCCGGACCCAGCCCGCCGGGGCTACGCCTGATTCGCCGAGCAGGCTCTGCTCGCCCTGGCGTTCATGGAAGGTGCCGACGGCGTTGAGCACCAGCAGCGAGGCGACGGGTGGGACGATGGAGTAGACCGGCACTTCGGGACGGTACAACACCACGACTTCGCCAGACGCCGGTGTGGGCAGTGCGGGGGTACCCGGCGCCGCCACCGGCAGCGTGGCGGCTGGAGCGGGCACGGCGGGAGGGACAGGTGGCTCGGGCGGTGAAACGGGGGGCACAGTCGGCGGTACCTCGGGCGGAACGGGCGGGACCACTGGCGGCTCCGGAGGCACTCCGGGTGAAACGGGCGGGACTACCGGCGGCTCCGGAGGCACTCCGGGTGAAACGGGCGGGACTACCGGCGGGTCCGGCACAACCGCCGGAGGCAACGGCGGCGTCGCGACGGTCGAGCGCAGGTACCAGCTGTTCTCCGAACCGGCGGTGTAGCCACCCTTGAACAGGTAGTACTGGTAGGGGCCGGCGGAGACGCCGCCGGCCAGGCTGAAGGCATCGTTGCTGCTGACCGCGCCCTGCCCGGCTTCGACGACCTGGATACCATTGAGGGCGGTGAGCGCGCCGACGCCGCCGAGGTTGCCGATTTCCAGCGCCGTGCTGCCAGCGATGCTGCCCCGGTTTACCACCAGGCGATCAGAATCGGCGTCATCGCCCGCCAGCACGCTTTGCAGGCGCAGGGTGCCAGCGCTTCCCAGGTAATCACTGTCAACGCTCAGGCGGTCGGCGGCGCTGGCCCCGGAAGTCGTGAGGTCGATTAGCCCGGCGTTCACCAGTCGCGCGCTCAGCGCCGGGTTGCTCGGCACGATGCTGCCCCGGCTGGAAGCCAGCAGGCTGCTGGCGTCGAGCATCAAGGTGCCGCTACCCGAGGCGCTGTCGCCCAGGACCAGGGAGTCGTTCAGATCCAGGCGCGAACCCTGGGTCAGCGCGATGCTTTCCCACTCGAGGTAACGCCCGCCGCGGTTGGTGCTGGTGCCACTGAAGATGAGGCTGTCGGTACCCTTCCCACCGTCGAGAGTGGGCAGGGTTCCCAGTTGGACTTCGCTGAGATGGCTGAGCGTGGCGCTATCGTCCCCCTCGCCCATGAGGATGGCGCTGTGCACCGTGCCGCCGCCCGTCCAGTTCAGCTTGTCGTTGCCGAGGCTCATCAGGATCTGGCCACGAATATCGCCGCCGGTGAGGGTGATGCTGTCATCGCCACTGCTGACGCTCAGGTTGCCGCCAATAGTGCCGCCGGAAACGATGATGGTGTCCTGGCCGAAGCCGGTGACCAGGTTGCCGATGATCGAGCCACCGGAGAGGTCGAACAGGTTGTTGTCCAGCTTCATGTCCACCCGACCGATGCTGCCCCCACTCATCCGCGCCGAGTCACCGTCCTCGAAGGCTCCAATGATGGTGCCGCCGGTCATGCTGAAAGTGTCGTGCTGGTCGCCCTGGGCCAGCGAGCCGATGACGCCGCCGCTCATGAAGAAGTCGTCGCTACCCTCCCCCTGGCTGACCGCCCCGTGGATGGTCCCGGCACTCATGCGCAAGCTGTCGGCGCCGCTACCCTGGCGCAGGGCGCCGCCAATGCTGCCCGAGTCCATGACTACCGTGTCGTCGCCGTTGCCAAAGGCAACATCGCTGCTGATGACGCCGCTGCCGCCCGTAGGAAAGCTCAGGCTGTTGCTGCCGGCGGTGTCGTTCAATGCGGTGGCGCTCCCCGAACTGCAGACGTGCTGGTCGTTACCGGCCGAGACGGAAAAACTGCAATCGGCCCTGGGGGATTCACCGGGCAGGAGGAAGGTCAAAGGGATGACCGCACCCAACGCGTGATGCAGACAGGACCTTGTCATCGTTGTTGTCTATCCCGGTGTTGGCGTTCAGAAAGTCATAGTTGAGCACTCGGATATAGCAATGCCGGCAGTCGGCCAGCAGCCCTGCTCTTTCACCATCGGCGCCATGGATGCTTTAGCCGGGCTCAACCGGGAGGCTTTAGAAATCGTGCATTGAAGTGCGGCCTCGCCAGCGGTGAGATGGAGCGGCGGACAACCCGCCGCCCCCGACAACAACGAGAAAGAGGTTCGCGCCCCATGCGCACGCTGATCAAAGTCCTGGCCCTGGCTTCCACCACCCTCCTCGCCGTGCCCTTCGCCGCCACCGCGGCAGATGCGTCCAAGGCCGAAGCACCCAAGGCTGAAGCCCTCAAGGGTGAGAATCCGGCCTTCGTGGTACACAAGCTGACCGACTTCCTCTACGCCATCGGCGAGCCGAACTACTACCAGAAGAACTATTCGTACCTGCTGGTGGGTTCGGAGCAGGCGCTGATGTTCGATTCCGGCGCCAATCAGAAGGAGGACATCACCCAGGTCGCCCGCCAGATCACCGACAAGCCGCTCTCGGTGCTGCCCTCGCACCTGCACTTCGACCACCTGGGCGGGCTGCACAATTTCCAGAGCATCTACCTGGTGGATACGCCGTTCACCGCCAAATTCCGCCGCGCCGACGGCCTCTATCAGGTGCCCGAGCCGGTCTACCTGGGCAACATCGACCACATGATCCTGGCGCCCTTCAAGGTGTCGCGGCTGGTGAAGCCCGATGAAGTGATCGACCTGGGCGGCCTGAAGCTGCGCCTGCTGAGCATGCCCGGCCACACCCCGGACGAAGTCGCGCTGTTCGATGAGGCGCACAACATCCTGCTCTCCGGCGACCACCTCTATCCGTCCTGGCTGCTGGCGGGGAACCTCAAGGACTACGTGGCCTCGCTGGATTCCACGCTGAAGGTGATCAACCCGCAGACCACCCTCTACGGCGCCCACGCCGACGAGGACCCGAGCCAGGTGCCGGCCATGACCTACGCCGATGTGTTGGCGGTGCGCGACAAGATGCAGCAGATCCAGGCCGGCCGCGCCAAGGGCGAAGCCTTCAGCGACCCGGAGCTGATCAAGAGTTCGGAGCTGTACAAGGTGGAGAAGGACATCAGCATCCTCACCGACATCCAGTTCACCGATGGGCGTGGGTATGGGTATTGATGGCCCCAGGTTACGCCCAGTGCAGTGCTCGGCCATCGCCCCCGCCCTGGCTACGCGCCCGCTCCGAAGGGATGGGGAGCTGTTCGCACCGGCTGACGTCATGGTTCCCGCCTGCACCGAACGGTCCCCTCTCCCTTCAGGGAGAGGGAAACGCAGGCACGGAGTCACCTGATCCTTGTAGGAGCGAGCTTGCTCGCGAACAACGGCCAATCGTTCTGCACTGGCGCATCAGGTTGACTCGGGTTCGCGAGCAAGCTCGCTCCTACAGACACTTCCAACCCACTGCAAAACCGGTCTAGCCCTACTCCCCAATCGCCAGCAACCACTCGACGAACGCCCGGACCTCCGGGCGTTCGCGTTTCGCCTCGGGGCAGACGACGTAGTAGTTGTGCACCGCCGCCACCGAGATGGGCAGCGGGCGCACCAGCCGGCCCTCGTCGAGGTCGCGCTGTGAAACCGTCTCGTCGCTGAGCGCCACGCCGAAACCATCGCGGGCCGCCTGCAGGAGCATGCCGAAATCCTCGAAATGGATATCCTCGGCGCCACCCCGGCTGTAACCGGCCTCGGCCAGCCATTGCTGCCACTGGCTGCCGTCGTCCTCGTGCAGCAGCCGATGGCGCGCCAGGTCGGCGGCCTCACGGATGGCCAGCGGCCCGCGCAGGTACTGCGGGCTGCACACCGGCGTCATGCGGATGCCGTGCAGCAAACGCCACCAGACACCCGACCACGGCGGCGTGCCATAGATCACCGCCACATCGGCGCGGCGCCAGTCCACCTGCGGCATGCCCGGTGCGGTGATCACGCTCACCCGCACCGAGCGCGATTCCTCCATGAAGCGCAGCAGCGGGCGGGTCAGCCACTCCACGCCCTCGGCGGGAGGGATCGACAGGCAGATGTCCACTCGCGCCTCTTCCGGCCGGACTCCGGCCTGCAGCGCCTGGACGGCCTCGGTGATTTCGCCCATGGCGCTGGCCACGCGCTTCTGCAGCTCCCGCCCGCTGGCGGTCAACACCCGTTGCCGACCGCGCTTCTCGAACAGCTCCACGCCCAGGCTGGCCTGCAGCGCCTTGATCTGCTGGCTGACCGCGCCGGTGGTGACATGCAGCTCAACGGCGGCCGCCGCCAGGCTGCCCAGGCGGGCCACGCTCTCGAACACCCTGAAGCTGTGCAGCGGTGGAAGGGCCATCTTCTGAAGAAATCCTGAACAGACCAAGGCGGACGGTTATAGCAGGACCGGCCTTTGCGAGGGAGCGCGGCGCGGCGCCAGCGTCGCTGGCCCGCCATTTGCGTTGGCCTGTGTACAGGCGGCCGCAAAGAACCTTTCGGAGCTCTGCCTGCAGCTAACAGGTGCTTTTGGAGTCACTTGTGCACACATAAAGTGCAAGCGAGGCCGAGTCAGGATTTCATGCAGAACACCTATTTCAGAGCCACCCATCCACCTGAAACACATAACCGACCGGTCAGATTCCGGACCGCCGGACACAAACATGTATACAAAACAGTGGATATTTCCCACGCACTTTGTCTACAGTGGCCGCACAACAAAAACAAGCGAGTCCTCAGCCATGAATGATCGTTCAGCTGTAGCGTCTGCCGGAGCACGCCCGGAAGACGAGAACCTCGGAATCGGCGCCAACCTGGCGTACGGCCTGCAACACGTTCTGACGATGTACGGCGGTATCGTCGCCGTTCCCCTGATCCTCGGCCAGGCAGCCGGGCTCTCGCCCAGCGAGATCGGCCTGCTGATCGCCGCTTCGCTGTTCGCCGGTGGCCTGGCCACCCTGCTGCAAACCCTCGGCCTGCCCTTCTTCGGCTCGCAAATGCCGCTGGTGCAGGGCGTATCCTTCGCCGGTGTCGCCACCATGATCGCCATCCTCGGCGGCGGCTACGAAGGCGGTGGCATGCCCGCCGTGCTCGGTGCAGTGATGGCAGCCTCGTTCATCGGCTTCCTGATCACGCCGGTGTTCTCGCGCATCACCAAGTTCTTCCCACCGATGGTCACCGGCATCGTCATCACCACCATCGGCCTGACGCTGATGCCAGTGGCGGCACGCTGGGCCATGGGCGGCAACTCCAAGGCGCCGGACTTCGGCAGCACGGCCAACATCGGCCTGGCCGCCCTCACCCTGGTGATCGTCCTGCTGCTGAGCAAGCTGGGCAGCGCAACCATCTCGCGCCTGTCGATCCTGCTGGCCATGGTGATCGGCACGGTAATCGCCGCCGCCCTGGGCATGACCGACTTCTCCCGCGTGGCCGAAGGCCCGATGGTCGCCTTCCCGTCGATCTTCCACTTCGGCATGCCGACCTTCCACATCGCCGCCATCATCTCGATGCTCATCGTGATCATGGTGACCCTGGTGGAAACCTCGGCGGACATCCTCGCCGTCGGTGAAATCATCGGCACCAAAGTCGACTCCAAGCGCCTGGGCAACGGTCTGCGCGCGGACATGGCGTCGAGCATCCTGGCGCCGATCTTCGGCTCCTTCACCCAGAGCGCCTTCGCCCAGAACGTCGGCCTGGTCGCCGTCACCGGCGTGAAGAGCCGCTACGTGGTGGCTACCGGCGGCCTGATCCTGGTAACCCTCGGCCTGCTGCCAGTGATGGGCCGGGTGATTGCCGCCGTGCCCACCTCCGTCCTCGGCGGCGCCGGCATCGTGCTGTTCGGCACCGTGGCGGCCAGTGGGATTCGTACCCTGGCGACCGTGGACTACCGCAACAACATGAACCTGATCATCGTCGCCACCTCCATCGGCTTCGGCATGATCCCGATCGCCGCGCCGAGCTTCTACGAGCACTTCCCGAGCTGGTTCGCCACCATCTTCCACTCGGGCATCAGCTCGGCCGCCATCATGGCCATCGGTCTGAACCTGCTGTTCAACCACTTCAAGACCGGCAACTCGGACCAGCAATCGGTGTTCGTCGCCGCCGAGGAACGCACCCTGCGCTACCGCGACATCGCCGCGCTGAACGAGGGTGACTACTTCCAGAACGGCAAGCTGTACGACGCCGATGGCAACGAGGTTCCTGTTATCGGCGACGATCACGACGAGCACCACGCGCCCGCCGCCAAGCCGGTAAAGCGCGAGACGGTGAATAGCAGCGCCTGACGATCAGTCCGACGCCCATGAAAAAGGCCCCTTGCGGGGCCTTTTTCATTTTCATACCTCGAGCTTTCAGTGGGAGCGAGCTGGCTCGCGAAGAGCAGTACCGGCACCACGAGCGTCAAGCGGTTCGCGAGCAAGCTCGCTCCTACCCAAAAGCGAAAGACTGTTCGTGAATCAGTGCAGCGCCACCGCCGAGTCCTCTTCGGCCGAAGCCACCACCATCGCCACTGGCCCGGCCAGCGCCAGCGCCGACTCTGGAGCCGGCTCCGGCTCTGGCTTTGCCGGTGCGGTGACCTCCAGCATCAGCGGCGCCGAGGGCCCACCTCCCGGCGGCGGGTTGACCACCACCACGGCCAGGTTGCCGGCGGCTGCCACATCCTCGGGTAGCAACTGAAAGGCCAAGCGCATGCTGTCGGCCAGCGACGTCTCGCGCTCCACACCATTTACCTGCACCCGCGCGCCACGGCTGAAGCCCTTGCCACGCAGGGTGACGTACAGCGACTGGGCATCGAGGACCGGCGGCTGCGCCGCGGTGATGACCGCCACGGGGTTTTCCAGCGGGTCCTTGCGCCGGGCGTCGCCGGCGGACTGGCGGGTGCGGAACAGGCTATCGAGGACCTCGGCGAACTTGTCCGTGGCCTGCTTGGACGCCATCCCGACCAGACCGGACATGGCCATCAACCCGTAGAGATTGACGCTGGCCGAGTCACTGCCGGCGTTCACCGTCAGCAGCACCGCGCGCACGATCAGGTAGAGCATCAGCGCCAGCGCCATGCCGATGCAGGGCTTGAGCAGGTACCACCAGATCCAGCTGGCCATGAAGCGGTCGTTGCCGACGAAGTCGCCGAAAGATTTGGCGACATGGACGAAGCTACCCAGCGCGCCGGCAACCATCACCATCACCAGCAGCCGCGCATCCGGCCCCGGGCACCAGCCGATCAGGCATTGCACGCCGGGGTCGCCCACCGCGCCGGCGGGCGGAAACTTCGGGTAGAACGGCGGCCACAGGCAGACCAGGACAACCGCGAGAACCAGGGCGAGGAACATCAGTCCCGCGCCCATCAATGTGATCTGTAAAGCATTGGCTCGTCGTCTCTTGCTGCGTGTCTCCATCATGCGCTCCGGGCAGAAGGCCAGCGAGAAAAACACCCTGCCGCGAAGGGTGTTTTCCGCCTTCGCACGACGGACAGAGAAATTCACGTTAGCGCAGTGCAAAGCCGCTGCAAGAGGCGTTGGTGAATTTTTAACCGCTGTCTCGCCAGCGTTACGTAAAGCCGCCGAAACAGTGCCCGCAAAGGCCCGGCCTCAAGCCACTTCGGCCTCGGCCAGGGGCGTATCCAGCAGTCCGATAAAAGCCCGCAGCGCCGGCGTGTCGGTGCCCCGGCGCCAGAACAGCCAGGTCGTAGCGTCGGCATGCTGCGGCGCCAGCCGGTGGATCGCCACGTTACGGCCGCCGGCCAGGCTGTCGAACATCGCCCGCGGAATGATCGCCACGCCACCGCCCGCCGCGATGCAGGCGAGCATGCCGTGGTAGGACTCCATCTCGACGATCTTGCCCGGCACTACCCGGTGCTCGGCGAACCAGCCTTCCAGGCGCTTGCGGTAGGAGCAGGTGTCGCGGAAGGCGAACACCGTCTCCCCCGCCACATCCCGCGCATCGTGTACCGGCGCATGGTGCCTGGCGCTCATCAGCACCAGTTCCTCGCGGTACACCGGCTTGCCGTCCAGCTGCGGGTGGTTGGCCGGGCCGTCGGCGAAGGCGGCGATGAAGCGGCCGGAGAGCACCCCGTCGATCATCTCGCCCGACGGGCCGGTGGACAGGTCCAGCTGCACCTTCGGGCACTGCTGGTGGTAGCGCGCCAGCATCTCCGGAATACGCACCGCCGCCGTGCTCTCCATCGAGCCCAGGGAGAAGCCGCCGTGGGGCTCGGCGCCCACCGCCACCTGCCTGGCCTCCTCCACCAGATCGAGGATGCGTTCGACGTAGTCGAGGAAGCTGCGGCCGGTCGGCGACAGACGCAGGCGCAGTTTTTCGCGAATGAACAGCTCGGTACCCAGCTCGGCTTCCAGCTGCTTGATCCGCGTGGTCAGGTTCGAAGGCACGCGGTGTAGACGCGCCGCGGCAGCGGTGATGCTGCCCTCGTGGGCGACGGCGCGGACGATTTCCAGCTGGGTGAGGTCCATCATTCTCTCCAAGAGAAAGAGTCTTTCTTGATTATTCATTTTACATGAATGAATCCGCATCTTAATTTCTGCCCCATCCCGGAGCCAGTGCGCCCGGACGAACGACCGGCCTTACGCCTCACACCGAACAAGCAGGACTCAGCATGAACCAGATCGCCGCCATCCCCGCTGCCATCTCCCGCAGCCCCGCCACCGGCCAGGAACTGGCCCGCTACACCTTCGAAGACGCCGCCCAGCTGGAAACCTCGCTGGCCCGTACCGATGCCGCGTTCCGCCAATGGCGCGACACCGGCATCGCCGAACGTGTTGCCGTGCTGCGCAAGATGGCCGAAGTCCTGCGTGCCAACGTCGAGCCGATGGCCCGTATGGAAGCCCAGGAAATGGGCATGCCGGTCACCCAGGCGCGTGGCGAGATCAACAAGTGCGCCAACCTCTGCGAGTGGTACGCCGATAACGGCCCGGCCATGCTCGAAGACGAGCAGACCAGCATCGAAGGCGCGTACATCTCCTACCTGCCGCTGGGCCCGGTGCTGGCCGTGATGCCGTGGAACTTCCCGACCTGGCAGGTCATGCGTGGTGCGGTGAGCATCATCCTGGGCGGCAACACCTACGTGCTCAAGCACGCACCGAACGTCATGGGCTGCGCCTATCAATTGCAAAAAGCCTGGCGGGATGCCGGCCTGCCGGAAGGCGTGTTCGAGGTGCTGAACGTCGAGCCGCCGCTGGTTTCCAAGGCCATCGCCGATGACCGCATCGCCTCCATCGCCGTGACCGGCAGCGTCGACGCGGGCGCCGCCATTGCCTCCCAGGCCGGTGCCGCGCTGAAGAAGTGCGTGCTGGAGCTAGGCGGTTCCGACGCCTTCATCGTGCTCGCCGACGCCGACCTCGACGCCGCTGTGAAAGCCGCCGTCGCCAGCCGCTTCGGCAACTGCGGCCAGGTGTGCATCGCCGCCAAGCGCATGATCCTCGAAGAATCCATCGCCCCGGCCTTCACCGAGAAGCTGCTGGCCGCCGTCAAGGCGCTGAAGATCGGCGACCCGCTGGCGGACGACACCTTCGTCGGCCCCATGGCTCGCTTCGACCTGCGTGACGAACTGGACGGCCAGGTGCAACAGGCCATCGCCGACGGCGCCACGCTGCTGCTGGGCGGCCACAAGCTCGAAGGCGAAGGCAACTACTACGCACCGACCGTGCTGGCCGACGTGAAGCCGGGCAACACCGCGTTCAAGAAGGAAATCTTCGGCCCGGTCGCTTCGCTGATCGTCGCCCGTGACGCCGAGCATGCCCTGGAGCTGGCCAACGACAGCGAGTTCGGCCTTTCCGGCGCCATCTGGAGTGCCGACAAGGCCAAGGCCCAGCACATGGCCCGTCGCCTGGTCAGCGGTGGCGTGTTCATCAACGGCTTCTCGGCTTCCGACCCCCGTGTACCGATCGGCGGCGTGAAGAAGAGCGGCTTCGGTCGCGAGCTGTCGCACTTCGGACTGCGCGAGTTCACCAACCCGCAGACCGTGTGGATCGACCGCAAGTAAGTCGATTCGCAAGATAAAAAAGCCCCTGCCGTTCGCGGCAGGGGCTTTTGCTTTTTACGTTCCTTGTCAAATCACGATGGTCTTCGCGCCGTGCGGTTCGCGAGCAAGCTCGCTCCTACAAGGAGAGACGGTGCATCCCTGTAGGAGCAAGCTTGCTCGCGAAACCGGCGCACGCCGCCTCTTCCACAAGTTGCGTCAGGGTTTGACCGTACCCTTCTTCAGCAGAAGAAGCTCCCGGGTGCTATGCCGCAGATTCTCGGCCAGGCTGCCTTGCTCGTTGAAGCAGTCTTCGACGAGCCAGCCGCCAGCCGTGCGATGCAACAGCAGGCCGAGATTGCGATCCTCCCCCGTCAGTGCATCCTTGAGCACCACCCGGGCCTTGATGCGCTCATCGTCCAGCGGGGTGAACGCCAGCGACTTCACCTTGATGTCGCCCCAGTCCTGGCAATCGCACAACGGGTCGCCACCCAGGTAACCCAGTTCACCACCGGCGGCATCCTGGTCCGCTTTCATCAGGGCGATCAGCGAAGCGTCGTAGACGTCCTCCTCCTTCAGCGTCTTGTTCGGCACGCCCGGGCCATCCGGCGAATAGCTGGCGTACAGCTGGCGCAGGAAGCGCTCCGCACTGGCGGTATCCGCCACCGGCGTCGAAGCCGCGAGCGAAGTATCGAAGAGCGTCAACAGGATCAGCGACAGGGCAAAGGCGGATCGCAGGAAGGCCATGGGATTCTCCATCGGGCAGCCGGGCATCATCGCCCGACGAGGCCTCGAAATTCCGTGAAGTGGTTAAAGCTGCGGCCGATAGCCAGCCCTGCCGCCAAGGTCCCCGGCGGGCACCCGAGTAGGATGGGTGGAGCTTGCGATACCCATCGAGCGGGCCGGAAAGTGAATCGATGGGTATCGCTGCGCTCCACGCCATCCTACGAAGAGCCCCCACGCGAACGTCCGGTGGGTTCGAGG
The DNA here is from genome assembly GCF_002796985.1 of Pseudomonas sp. GTDB lineage: Bacteria > Pseudomonadota > Gammaproteobacteria > Pseudomonadales > Pseudomonadaceae > Pseudomonas. The sequence goes on from NZ_PEKX01000012.1 coordinate 47,784, forward strand.
GCGCATAACGCCAGCGGCGTTATGCGCCGGGGGCTGTTCGATCAGGAACGAGGGCGATAACCCTGCGCCAGTAGCCAGCCCTGGAAGGCCCGGCGCCGCTCCGGCGGCAGGTCCGCCAGCACCTGGGCCTCGGGCTCTGCGCGCAGCCGTCGCAGCCAGGGCGCCAGTTCCAGGCCGTCGAGGTGCCAGATGCCCAGCGGCTGGTCGGCGCTGACCACCACTTCCGCCTCGTCGACGAATTCGCCTTTCAGCACGGGGGCGCGCTCGATGCGCAGGCTGGCGAAGTCCGCCTGCACGTGGCTCGGTTGCTCGTCCGGCCAGGCGCGGCGCGCCAACCAGAACGGCTGATTGGCCCACTGCGTTTCGCTGGCATAGAAGTCGCGGCCGACACGGGCGAAGCGCAGGAACAGTTGCTCGACCCGTTGCTGATGGAAGCGTTTGGCTAGCTCCGCGCGCTCCGGCGCGCGCAGCAGCGTGTTGATCACCAGCGGCGCCTGCAAAGCCGAGGACAGCGACTGGAAGATGCCGTTGCCGGACAGCGGATCAACCGCCATCGCCGCATCGCCCACGCGAATCCAGTTATCGCCGCAGGCTTCCAGGCAGAGGATCGCCGTGCTGCTGCGGGCGTGCAGGTCCAGTTCGCGCTCTGTAGCAGCACCGAAGAACTGCCGGACCAGCTGCGACTTGGCGCGGCGCTCGCGGCAGTAGTCCAGCAGTTGTTCGCGGTGCGGCAACTGACTGCTGGCGACGTCCAGGGTGAGCTGCCAGTAGCAGCGCCCATCCTCCAGCCGGGCCATCCATGCCCAGCCATCGGGCAGGCTTTCCACTGCCGTCGCCAGCGGGCCGGGTTCGGCCTGCCAGCGATTGAGCAGGCTCAGGGTCTCCGGGCCGCGCCGGGCCCTGCTGCCCTTCTGGTTCAGCGGCGCCTGCCGGCCTCGGGCCTCGACCAGAAAGGCGCCCTGCACTTCCCGGCCGCCTTCGAGCTTCACGCGCCAGCCGGGGCCTTCCTCGGCCACGGCCAGCACCTGGGCTTCGATCAGCTCGACGCCCGCTTGCTTCAGGTCCTCGCGCAACCCGGCATCGAAGCGCGGGCGGTCGATGACGCATTCGATGTTCTGCGCGCTTTCCACGCCATTCCAGTGCACGCGCCGTTGCGACGGCGGCGCGGCGCACTCCAGCGCATGCTTCAGGCCGGAATTGCGCAGGCCTTCCAGCACACGCTGGGACACACCTTCCACGGCGGCGAAGCGGCGCCATTCGCTGATGACGACGACGGGATGGCCCAGGCGGCGCAGGCCGAGGGCGACCGCCGCTCCGGCGGGGCCGGCGCCGAGGATCAGGATGGGGAGGTCACTCATGCTGCGGAGGCCCTCACCGAGCCCTGGCTGCGCGCCCCGCTCCAGAGGGAGAGGGGACTGATTGGCGCGCTTAGGTGTTTCTGCGCAGGCCGACAGCTACAGGAGAGTTTCAAGGTGGAACACATGCACCGGACGGCCCCCTCTCCCTCCGGGAGAGGGCTGGGGTGAGGGGAACGGACTCGACCTCCACTCACGGCCCCACCCTCCGCTCAATCCCCCGAAAAACCGCCCGCTCACGCATCACTTCGACGAGTTGCAGATTCGACAGCTCCGGCCGCTCCGCCAGCAAAGCCGCCAGATACCCACTGAAGGCCGCACAGCCCAGGCTCGCCCCGGAGCGCCCGCCCACCTTCACCGCCGCACCGAAATCCGCCTGCGGGCTGTCCAGCCAGGACCACTCGCCCTCGCCACAACGGGCATCGCCGGTGACCCGGATGACCCCCGCGTAACTCGCCGGAAACACCGGCTCACCCCGCGCCGGGCTGGATGCGCAGACCAGCACGCCGGCCTCGATCAGCTCCACCACGGCCTCGCGCAGGATCGGTCGATCCTGGCGCACACCCAGGCTCAGGTTGATCACCCGCACGCCCTGCTCGCCGAGCCAGTGCAGCGCGGCGGCGATCTGTAGCGGGCTGGTCACGCCACGTTCATCGAAGACCTGGGCGACGCACAGGCGGGCATCGGGCGCATGGGAAAGAATCGCTTCGCAGACGACGCTGCCGTGACCCAGGGCATCCACCACAGGCTCGCCGTCAGCGTGGCCTTCGTCCGTGAGGAAGAATCGCCGCGCACCGCTGACGCTCGCGGATTGAGCCTCGGCGAAACCACTGTCGACGACCCCAACCCGTAGCTCAGGCCTCATGGTGCTGCACCGGCTGCGCCTCGCGCACACGCATCTGCCCATCCTGCAATTCCAGGTGCAGGTCGGCGGCGGCCAGGGTCGAAGTGCGGTGGCTGATCAGCAGCCGCGTGCGCCCGGCGAACAACTGGTCGATGGCCGCGATCACCTCGCGCTCGGTGCTCTCGTCCACCTGCGAAGTGGCTTCGTCCAGCACCAGGATCAGCGGGTCCTGCAGCAGCGCGCGGGCGATGGCGATGCGTTGCTTCTGCCCGCCGGAAAGCTGCTGGCCGCGTTCGCCCAGTGGGCTGTCGAGGCCTTCGGGCAGGCTGGCGATCAGGCTGTCCAGCTGCGCCGCGCGGGCGGCCCGGTCGATGGCCTCGCGGCTCGATTCGGGCGCGCTGTAGGCCAGGTTGTCGGCGAGGCTGCCACGGAACAGCACGATGTCCTGGCTGACCACCGCCACGCGGCGGCGCAGGGCGTGCAGGTCGAGTTCGCGCAGGTCCACGCCGTCCAACAGGATGCGTCCCTGGTCGGGGTCGTAGAAGCGTTGCAGCAGGTCGATCAGGGTGCTCTTGCCGACGCCCGATGGACCGCTCAACGCGACCTTGAGGCCGGCGGGAATCACCGCCTGCACATCCTGCAGGACCGCCTGTGCGCGGCCCGGCCAGGCGTAGTGCAGATTCTCCAGGCGTAGTTCGCCCACCGACGGCATAGGCCTGGGCGCGGCGGGCGAAACGATGGTCGCTTCCTCGCCGCGCAGCTCCATCACCCGGCCGAGGCTGACGGTCATGCGCTGCAGCGCGACGTACAGGCCGAGCAGGCTCTGTACCGGGCCGATGGCCATGCCCAGATAGGTGGAAAAGGCGATCAGTGAACCCAACTGCCAGGTGCCCTGCACCACCCAGTAACCGCCGACCAGGAAGGCGCAGGCGCGGGACAGCGACATCAGCGTGCCGGGTACCGCCTGGGTGAAGAATTCGGTGAGTTGCAGGCGCAGCAGTTGGCCAAGGTAGCCCTGCCCCAGCCCTTCCAGGCGCCCGGATTCGCGGGATTGCTGGCCGGCGGACTGGATGAATTTCATCGCCGGCAGGGTCTCGACGAAGAACGACGAGAGGTCCGCCGAGCGCTCACGCAGGCCGCGCGCCTCACGCTCCACCTTGCGCCGCATCCAGCGCAACCAGAGCACGTCCAGCGGGATCAGTAGCGCCACCAGCAGCGAGAGCTTCCACGACAGGGTCAGCAGCAGCGCCAGCGCGCCGATCAGGCCGATCACGCTGGAGACGGCGGAGAACAGCGAGTCCACGGCGAAGCGCTGGATCTCGGCAACGTCGCCGTCGAGCCGGGACATCAGGTCGCCAATGCGGCGGCGGCCGAAGAAGCTCGGCGAGAGGGTTTGCAGGTGGCGGTACAGCGCGTCGCGCAGGGAAAAGAGGATGCGCCCGGACAGGCGCGTGTGCAGGTAGCGGTTGAGGCCGGACAACGCCGTGCCGAGCAGGCCAACGACGATCATCGCGCCGGCCACCATCACCAGCACCGGGAAGTCCTTCGCCAGCAGGCCGTCGTCGATCAGCGTCTTGGTCAGCCAGGGCTGTGCGAGCACCAGCAGCGAGGCGCAGAAAGACAACCCGAGCAGGCCGGCGATGGCCGCCTTGTGCGGCCGCACGAAGCCGTACAGCCAGCGCAGCGAGGCCTTGAGTTGCTGCGGGTCGTCGCTCTCGATGAGGCGGGTGAAGAACATCAGCCCACCTTGAGTTGCTTGAGCTTGCGGTACAGCGTGGCGCGGCTGATGCCCAGCGCGTCGGCGGCGGCGGAGACGTTGCCTTGGTGGCGCTCCAGCGCCTGGCGGATCAGCTCCAGTTCGTTCTCGCGGATGCTGCCGCTCTGCGGGCGCTCGCCGGCAGCGAGTTCGTCCAGGGTGCTGTCGGGCAGGTGGTCGAGGCTCAGTTCCTCCTCGCCCTCTTCGCGCATGGCCAGCGCGGTGCGCAGGACCATCTCCAGCTGGCGGATGTTGCCCGGCCAGTGGTACTCGCGCAGCAGGCCCAGCAGCTCGGCGGAGAGCTTCACCTTCGGTGCGCCCAGGCGCGCCAGCAGGCCGGCGGCCAGCTCGGGCAGGTCGTCGCGCTCGCGTAGCGCCGGCAGCTTCACGCTGATGCCATTGACGCGGTAGTAGAGGTCCTCGCGGAAGTGTTTTTCCTCCACCAGGCGCTTGAGGTCGCGGTGGGTGGCGCAGATCAGCGCAACGTCGATGTCCTGCTCCTCGCCGGCACCCAGCGGCGCTACCTTGCGCTCCTGCAGCACGCGCAACAGGCGCGCTTGCAGGGCCAGTGGCATGTCACCGATTTCGTCGAGGAACAGCGTGCCGCCGTGGGCCTGTTGCAGCCGCCCAACCATGCCGCCGCGCCGCGAGCCGGTGAAGGCGCCGTCGCGGTAGCCGAACAGTTCGGATTCGATCAGGCCTTCGGGGATCGCCGCGCAGTTCACCGCAACGAAGGGTTTGTCGCTGCGTGCGCTGGCCTGGTGCAGGGCGCGGGCGACCACTTCCTTGCCGCTGCCGGTCTCACCCAGCAGCAACACCGGTAGTTCGTTCACCAGCCCCTGGCGCGCCATGCGCAACGCACGGGCGTAACGCGGGTGGCTACCGGCAAGAGCTTCAAGATCGGGGCCCGCGGCCGGGCGCGGCGCGCGGGTGCTGACCGGCACGCCATGGCTGCGCAGCGGCGCTTGCAGGGTCTTGTAGAACAGCTCGCCCTTGGGCGTCTGCAGGCTGCCGACGCCGCCCTGATAGAGGCGGCCGAGCAACTGGTCGCCGCGCAGGCCGAGGAAGTCTTCGCTGCGCCGGCCGACCAGGCTTTCGCGGCTGGCGCCGAGCAGTTGGCAGGCCTGGCCGCTGACGGCCAGCAGCTTGCCGTCCAGGCCCAGCGCCAGCAGGCCCTGCCAGGCGGAATCGAGGTACTGGCGGCGGTAATGGAAGGCGATCACCACCTGCCCCGGATGGCTGACGGCGAACAGCCGCGCCTCGATCTGGAACACCGCGAGGCTGAGCAGCGAGAGGCTTTCGCGCGGGCCGGAGAGCGGCCCTTCGCGGGTCATGTCGAGCACGCCAAGCAGCGCACCCTGCGGCCCCTCGATGGGTACCGAGGTGCAGGAGAAGCGGCTCAGGCGGTCGAGGAAGTGTTCGCCGCAGTCGATCTGCGTGGCGCGCTTTTCCACCAGCGCGGTACCCAGGGCGTTGGTGCCGCGCGAGGCTTCGCTCCAGCAGGCGCCCTGGACGATGTCCGCCAGGCCCCGGCTCTGCATGCGCTCGCGGGCGCCTTCGACGGAGAGGATGGTCGCGTCGGCGTTGGCCAGGATGATCACGCCATCGTGGCCCTGGCGCTGTTGCAGGTAATCGATTTCGGGGATGGCGGCGTCCAGCAGCAGGCGATTGCCGGCCAGCAACGCGTCAGGCTTCATCCGCGTGTCGAGGCCGTGCTCGGTGCCGTTGCTGCAGTCCAGGCCGTGGTCGAGGCTGCGCCGCCAGGAGGCGTCGATTTCCTCGCGGAGAACGCCGCTGGGGACTTCACCTTCCTGTTGCAGGTGTTCACGGGCCAGGTGGGCTTCGCGCAGCAGGTCACTGCTTATTGTTCTTGTCGTCATGCTTCGCTCCGGTAGGTTCCGTGCCCCCTTTTCAGGGATGTCGGGGCGCGGAACTCGCAGGCTGGTCAGGGCTGTGTACACCCGCAGGCGGCGTCAGTAAAGGGGAAGCCCCTGGTAGGAAAGTCTAGTAGCGAGCGACAGGCAATTCCCGCGCCAGTGGACCTCCCTACGCCGCCTTCGAGTTGTATTGACACTGACTCAAGGCAGGTTTACGTTAACGTAAAGGTAAACGACCGAGCAAGAACATTCCCATGCCCACGACCTACACCATCTCCGAGCTGGCCCGCGAACTGGACGTCACCACCCGCGCTATCCGCTTCTACGAGGAGCAGGAAATGCTCAGCCCCGAGCGCCGCGGGCAGGAGCGTGTCTACAGCGCAAAGGACCTGGTGGCGCTGAAGCTGATCCTGCGCGGCAAGCGCATCGGCTTCTCGCTGGCCGAGTGCAAGGAACTGATCGACCTCTACGACCCCAGCAGCGGCAACACCAAGCAGTTGCAGACCTTCCTCGACAAGATCACCGCGCGCCGCGCGCAACTGGAACAGCAGTTGCTCGACATCGAGCAGATGAAACTGGAACTGGACACGGCCGAGGAGCGCTGCCTGGCGGCCATGGCCGAGACCGACAAACCCCGCAAGCAGCGCGTGCCGAGCTGATCGCCGCCCTGCTCCGCTCTCTCATCAAATTACAAATACAAGTACAGGTGATTCCATGAGCTACCCCTCCCTCAACTTCGGTCTCGGCGAAACCATCGACATGCTGCGCGAGCAGGTGCAGGGCTTCGTCGCCAGCGAACTGGCCCCGCGCGCCGCGCAGATCGACGCCGACAACCTGTTCCCCGCGGACATGTGGAAGAAGTTCGGCGACATGGGCCTGCTCGGCATCACCGTCGCGGAGGAGTACGGCGGCGCCAACATGGGTTACCTGGCCCACGTCATCGCCATCGAGGAAATCAGCCGGGGTTCGGCGTCGGTCGGCCTGTCCTACGGCGCGCACTCCAACCTGTGCGTCAACCAGATCAAGCGCAACGGCACCGCCGAGCAGAAGGCCAAGTACCTGCCCAAGCTGATCAGCGGCGAGCACATCGGCGCACTGGCCATGAGCGAGCCCAACGCCGGCTCCGACGTGGTGTCCATGCGCCTGCGCGCCGAGAAGCGCGGCGACCGCTTCGTCCTCAACGGCAGCAAGACCTGGATCACCAACGGCCCCGACGCCAACACCTACGTGATCTACGCCAAGACCGAGCCGGAGAAAGGCGCGCACGGCATCACCGCGTTCATCGTCGAGCGCGACTGGAAAGGCTTCAGCCGTGGCAGCAAGTTCGACAAGCTGGGCATGCGCGGCTCCAACACCTGCGAGCTGTTCTTCGATGACGTCGAAGTGCCGGAAGAGAACGTGCTGGGCGCGGTCAACGGCGGCGTGAAGGTGCTGATGAGCGGCCTGGACTACGAGCGCGTGGTGCTCGCCGGCGGCCCGATCGGCATCATGCAGGCCTGCATGGACGTGATCGTCCCCTACATCCACGACCGCAAACAGTTCGGCCAGAGCATCGGCGAGTTCCAGCTGATCCAGGGCAAGGTCGCCGACATGTACACCCAGCTCAACGCCAGCCGCGCCTACCTGTACGCGGTGGCCCAGGCCTGCGACCGTGGCGAGACCACCCGCAAGGACGCCGCCGGGGTGATCCTCTACACCGCCGAGCGCGCCACCCAGATGGCCCTGGACGCCATCCAGATCCTGGGCGGCAACGGCTACATCAACGAGTTCCCCACCGGCCGCCTGCTGCGCGACGCCAAGCTCTACGAGATCGGCGCCGGCACCAGTGAAATCCGCCGCATGCTGATCGGCCGCGAGCTGTTCAACGAGACCCGTTAAGCCCAACCGCTTCCGCTTCTGTAGGAGCGAGCTTGCTCGCGAACCAACCCCCGCTGTGGAGGTTGTTCGCGAGCAAGCTCGCTCCTACAAGAGCATCCCGCTCGTGGAGACCCTATGACCATCCTCGGCACCCAGCTCAACACCCGTTCCCCGGAATACGCCGCCAACGCCGCGACCATGCTGGAGAACGTCCAGGACCTGCGCGCCGTCCTCGGCCGCGTCCATGAAGGCGGCGGCGCCGCCGCCCAGGCCAAGCACACCGCGCGCGGCAAGCTGCTGGTGCGCGAGCGCATCAACCGCCTGCTCGACGCCGGCTCGCCCTTCCTCGAAGTCTCCGCCCTCGCCGCCCATGAGGTGTACGGCGAAGACGTCGCCGCCGCCGGCGTGGTCGCCGGCATCGGCCGCGTGGAAGGCGTGGAATGCATGATCGTCGGCAACGACGCCACGGTGAAAGGCGGCAGCTACTACCCGCTGACCGTGAAGAAGCACCTGCGCGCCCAGACCATCGCCCAGCAGAATCGCCTGCCGTGCATCTACCTGGTGGACTCGGGCGGCGCCAACCTGCCGCGCCAGGACGAGGTCTTCCCCGACCGCGAGCACTTCGGCCGGATCTTCTTCAACCAGGCCAACATGAGCGCCCAGGGCATCCCGCAGATCGCCGTGGTGATGGGCTCCTGCACCGCCGGCGGCGCCTACGTGCCGGCCATGAGCGACGAGACCATCATGGTGCGTAACCAGGCCACCATTTTCCTTGCCGGCCCGCCGCTGGTGAAGGCCGCCACCGGTGAAGTGGTGAGCGCCGAGGACCTGGGCGGCGCCGACGTGCACTGCAAGACCTCCGGCGTGGCCGACCATTACGCCGAGGACGACGAGCACGCCCTGGCCATTGCCCGCCGATGCATCGCCAACCTCAACTGGAGCAAGCACGGCCAGCTCAACACCCGCACTCCGCGCGCGCCGCTGTACGCCAGCAACGAGCTGTACGGGGTGATCCCGGTGGACAGCAAGCAGCCGTTCGACGTGCGCGAGATCATCGCCCGGCTGGTCGACGGCAGCGAATTCGACGAGTTCAAGGCACTGTTCGGCACCACCCTGGTGTGCGGCTTCGCCCACCTGCACGGCTACCCGGTGGCGATCCTCGCCAACAACGGCATCCTCTTCGCCGAGGCCGCGCAGAAAGGCGCGCACTTCATCGAACTGGCCTGCCAGCGCGGCATCCCGCTGGTCTTCCTGCAGAACATCACCGGCTTCATGGTCGGCCAGAAGTACGAAGCCGGCGGCATCGCCAAGCACGGCGCCAAGCTGGTCACCGCGGTGGCCTGCGCCCAGGTGCCGAAGTTCACCGTGATCATCGGCGGCAGCTTCGGCGCCGGTAACTACGGCATGTGCGGCCGCGCCTACGACCCGCGTTTCCTGTGGATGTGGCCCAACGCGCGGATCGGCGTGATGGGCGGCGAGCAGGCCGCCGGCGTACTCGCCCAGGTCAAGCGCGAGCAGGCCGAACGCGCCGGCAACACGCTGTCCGCCGAGGACGAGGCGAAGATCAAGGCGCCGATCCTCGAACAGTACGAGCGCCAGGGTCACCCCTACTACTCCAGCGCGCGCCTGTGGGATGACGGCGTCATCGACCCGGCGCAGACCCGCGACGTGCTCGGCCTGGCCCTCTCCGCCTCGCTCAACGCGCCGGTCGAAGCCACGCGCTTCGGCATCTTCCGCATGTAATGCTCTTCTCCCCTCTCCCTCTGGGAGAGGGGCCGGGGGTGAGGGACGACCCACCTGCCCAATTCGAGAATGGTCACATGACAGACTTCCAGAATATCCAGCTCGATATCGACCCGCGCGGCGTCGCCAGTCTCTGGCTGAACCGCCCGGAAAAGAACAACGCCTTCAACGCCCAGACCATCGCCGAGCTGATCCAGGCGCTGGCCGCCGTGGCGGCTGACGAGCGCGTGCGCCTCGTCGTGCTGCGCGGCCGTGGCCGGCACTTCTGCGGCGGCGCGGACCTTTCGTGGATGCAGGAATCGGTGAAGCTGGACTACCAGGGCAACCTCAACGATGCCCAGCAGCTCGCCGAACTGCTCTACAACCTGCACCAGCTGAACAAGCCGACCCTCGCCATCGTGCAGGGCGCGGCCTTCGGCGGCGGCGTGGGGCTGGTGGCCTGCTGCGACATGGCGCTGGCCGCCGAGGACGCGCAGTTCTGCCTGTCCGAAGTACGCATCGGCCTGATCCCGGCCACCATCGGCCCGTTCGTCACCAAGGCCATCGGCCAGCGCGCCGCCACCCGCTACGCCATGACCGCCGAACGCTTCAGCGGCCTCCGCGCCCGCGAGCTGGGCCTGGTGGACGAGCACTACCCGGCCGCCGAGCTGGATGACGAAGCCGACGCCTGGATCGCCAACCTGCTGAACAACAGTCCAGCGGCCCTGGTGGCCTGCAAGGCGCTGTTCCACGAAATCGGCGCCGGTGAACTCACCCCCGAGCGCCGCCGCTACACCGAAGCCGCGATTGCCCGTATCCGTATCAGCCCCGAGGGGCAGGAAGGTCTGCATGCCTTCCTGGAGAAGCGCAAACCGGCCTGGCAGGAGCAAGTCTGATGAGCAAGATCGAAACCCTGCTGGTCGCCAACCGCGGCGAAATCGCCTGCCGCGTGATGCGCACCGCCAAGGCCATGGGCCTGACCACCGTGGCCGTGCACAGCGCCACCGACCGCCACGCCCGCCACGTCGAAGAGGCGGACATCGCCATCGACCTGGGCGGCGCCAAACCCGCCGAGAGCTACCTGCGCGCGGACGCCGTACTGGCCGCCGCGAAAGCCGCCGGCGCCCAGGCCATCCACCCCGGCTACGGCTTCCTTTCGGAGAACGCCGGCTTCGCCCGCGCCTGCGAAGAGGCCGGGCTGATCTTCCTCGGCCCACCGGCCAGCGCCATCGACGCCATGGGCAGCAAGTCCGCGGCCAAGGCGCTGATGGAAACCGCCGGCGTGCCGCTGGTGCCCGGTTACCACGGCGAGGCGCAGGACTACGCTACCTTCCAGCGCGAAGCGCAGCGCATCGGCTACCCGGTGCTGCTCAAGGCCGCCGCCGGTGGCGGTGGCAAGGGCATGAAGGTGGTCGAGCGCGAGGCCGAGCTGGCCGAGGCGCTGGAGTCCGCCCAGCGTGAAGCGCAGTCCGGTTTCGGCGACTCGCGCATGCTCGTGGAGAAGTACCTGACCAAGCCGCGCCACGTGGAAATCCAGGTGTTCGCCGACCAGCACGGCCACTGCCTGTACCTCAACGAACGCGACTGCTCGATCCAGCGCCGCCACCAGAAAGTGGTGGAGGAAGCGCCGGCACCGGGCCTCGGCGCTGAACTGCGCGCCGCCATGGGCGAGTCCGCCGTGCGCGCCGCCCAGGCCATCGGCTACGTCGGCGCCGGCACCGTGGAGTTCCTCTACGACGAAGGCAGCGGCCAGTTCTTCTTCATGGAAATGAACACCCGCCTGCAGGTGGAGCACCCGGTCACCGAAGCCATCACCGGCCTCGACCTGGTCGCCTGGCAGATCCGCGTCGCCCGTGGCGAGCCGCTGCCGATGACCCAGGAACAGGTGCCGCTGCTCGGCCACGCCATCGAAGTGCGCCTCTACGCCGAAGACCCCGAAGGTGGCTTCCTGCCCGCCAGCGGCCACCTCGCGCTGTACCGCGAACCGCCCGCCGGCCCCGGTCGCCGGGTGGACAGCGGCATCCGCGAAGGTGACGACATCTCGCCGTTCTACGACCCGATGCTGGCCAAGCTGATCGCCTGGGGCGAGAACCGCGAGGAAGCCCGCCAGCGCCTGCTGTCGATGCTCGGGGAAACCGCCGTCGGCGGCTTCAAGACCAACCTGGCGTTCCTGCGCCGCGTGCTGGCCCACCCGGCCTTCGCCGAGGGCGAGCTGGATACCGGCTTCATCGGCCGCTACCAGGATGACCTGCTGCCGGCAGCCACCGCCCTGCCCGAGCGCTTCTGGCAGCTCGCCGCCGAAGCCTGGGTGCAGAGCGAAGCCGCCCGCGTGCGCGCTGACGACGCCCATTCGCCCTGGTCCGCCCAGAGCGGCTGGCGCAGCGGCCTGCCGGGGGAAACCGACCTGCACCTGCTGGCCAAGGGCGAGTCCCGGGTGGTGCGCCTGCGCCACGCCGACAGCCAGCGTATCGCCCAGCTCGACGGCCCCCTCGATGGACAGTATCTGGACGTGCAGGACGGCGACATTCGCCGTCGGCATAAGCTGATCCGCCGCGGCAACAGCCTCTACCTGGAATGGAACGGCGAACTGATCGGCGTGCAGCGCTTCGATGCGATTGCCGAGGCGGAAGCTTCGCACTCGCACCAGGGCGGCCTGGGCGCACCGATGAACGGCAGCATCGTGCGCATCCTGGTCGAACCCGGCCAACGCGTCGAAGCCGGCGCCGCGCTGGTGGTGCTCGAAGCCATGAAGATGGAACACAGCATTCGCGCGCCGCACGCTGGCGTGGTGAAATCGCTGTATTGCAGCGAAGGCGAACTGGTGTCAGAAGGGACCGCGCTGGTGGAGCTGGAAGAAGCGTCGGCCTGACGCTGGCTTTTGTAGGGCGGACAAAGCGTTCCGCTTTATGCGCCCTACTTGGCTTCCGCCTGATACCGATGCCGCTTTTTTGTAGGAGCGAGCTTGCTCGCGAACCCGCTTCACTCCGGTCACTCAGGGTGCCATGCGTTCGCGAGCAAGGACTAGGCGTCCCCCTCGCTCCTACGAAGAGCCAAAGCCGCCCTTCGCACCCATTCAACGAGGACAAACCATGACCCTGCCCCAATCCGTCCGCCTGGTCGAAGTCGGCCCGCGCGACGGCCTGCAGAACGAGAAACAGCCCATCGCGGTCGCCGACAAGGTGCGCCTGGTGGACGACCTCACCGGCGCCGGCCTGAGCTACATCGAAGTCGGCAGCTTCGTCTCGCCCAAGTGGGTACCGCAGATGGCCGGCTCGGCCGAAGTCTTCGCCGGCATCCAGCAGAAGGCCGGCGTCACTTACGCCGCGCTGGCGCCGAACCTGAAGGGCTTCGAGGCCGCGCTGGAATCCCAGGTCAAGGAAGTCGCGGTATTCGCCGCCGCCTCCGAAGCCTTCTCGCAGAAGAACATCAACTGTTCGATCAAGGAGAGCCTGGAACGCTTCGTGCCGATCATGGAAGCGGCTCGCCAGCACGGCGTACGCGTGCGCGGCTATGTCTCCTGTGTCCTTGGCTGCCCCTATCAGGGTGAAGTGGACGTGGCGCAGGTCGCCGCCGTCGCTGCCGAGTTGCACGCCATGGGCTGCTATGAAGTCTCCCTGGGCGACACCATCGGCGTCGGCACCGCCGGCGCCACCCGCCAGATGTTCGAGGTCGTCGGCCAACGCGTGCCGCGCGCGCAACTGGCCGGGCACTTCCACGACACCTACGGCCAGGCCACGGCAAACATCTATGCCAGCCTGCTGGAAGGCATCGCGGTGTTCGACAGCTCGGTCGCCGGCCTCGGCGGTTGCCCCTACGCCAAGGGCGCCACCGGCAACGTTGCCACCGAGGACGTGCTGTACCTGCTCAATGGCCTGGGCATCCACACCGGCATCGACCTGGACCAACTGATCGACGCCGGCCAGCGCATCTGCGCCGTGCTCGACAAGCCCAACGGCTCGCGCGTGGCCAAGGCGCAGTTGTCCAAGCGCTGAGACACAACCCTGTAGGAGCGAGCTTGCTCGCGAACCACCCCGGCTGCGGAGTATGTTCGCGAGCAAGGACTAGACGTCCCCCTCGGTCCTACAAAGAGCCCCCACATCCCGGTACAGTGCGCCCTCCACCCTCCCCGCGCGCGGCCCACCGATGACCGATAACGACAGCCTCAAGGACTACCCCAGCGTCCGCCAGCAGGCGATCCGCTCGCTGTTCGAGATCTTCGAGCAATTCAGCGAAGGCACGCTGATCGTCGACCGCGAGGCGCGTATCGTCTGGATCAATCAGCGCTACGCCCAGCGCTTCGGCCTGGACAGCGCCGAGCAGGCCATCGGCCGCCCGGTGGAACAGGTGATCCCCGGCAGCCTGATGCGCGAAGTGGTCAGCAGCGGCCGACCGATGCTGCTGGACATCCTCGACATGGCCAAGGACCCGTTCGTGGTCATGCGCGTGCCGATCTGCGACGACGCCGGCGAGGTCATCGGCGGCATCGGCTTCGCCCTGTTCGACGAGCTGCGCGCGCTCTCGCCGCTGCTCACCCGCTACCAGCGCATGCAGGCCGAACTGGCCTCCACCCGCTCGCTGTTGCAGGCACGCCAGGCCAAGTACAGCTTCGGCCACTTCATCGGCACCAGCCCGGCCAGCCTGGAAGTGAAGCGCCGCGCCCGGCGCGGTGCCGCCAGCGAAGCGCCGATCCTGCTGCTGGGTGAAACCGGCACCGGCAAGGAGCTGCTGGCCCACGCCATCCACGCGTCATCCCCCCGCGCGAACAAGCCCTTCGTCAGCCTCAATGCCGCCGCCATTCCCGAGACCCTGCTGGAAGCCGAGTTCTTCGGCACCGCGCCGGGCGCCTTCACCGGCGCCGACCGCAAGGGCCGCGCCGGCAAGCTGCAGATCGCCCAGGGCGGCACGCTGTTTCTCGACGAGATCGGCGACATGCCGCTGACCCTGCAGAGCAAACTGCTGCGCGTGCTGCAGGAAAAGGAGTTCGAGCCGGTGGGCTCCAACGAGGTGCTGCGCAGCGACATCCGCCTGATCGCCGCCACCTCCATCGACCTCGACGCCGCCGTGCGCGAAGGGCGTTTCCGCGCCGACCTGTTCTACCGCATCAACGTCCTGCCCATTGAGATTCCGCCGCTGCGCGAACGCCTGGAAGACCTGCCGGCGCTGTGCGAAGCCATCCTCGACGGCCTGCGCGACGACCGCCAGACCCTCTACGAGCTGGAGGCCGGCGGCCTCGCCCTGCTTGCCCAGCATGCCTGGCCGGGCAACGTGCGCGAGCTGCGCAACCTGCTGGAGCGCACCGTGCTGCTGGGCGACCGCCCGCAGATCGACGCGGCAGCCCTGCGCTCGGCGCTGGGTGTGCTGCAACCGTTGCCGGCGGATTCGACAACGCCCGTAGCCAGGCTGGCCGATGGGCAGGACTTCTACGCGGCGCGGGACGCCTTCGAGCGCGAGCTGATCGCCAACACCCTGGCCGAACACGCCGGCAATGTCGACGATGCCGCGCGGCGGCTGGGGCTGGGCCGTTCGACGCTGTACAAGAAGATGGCGGCCCTGGGCCTGCAATCCTGAGCTTTTATCCCTAAACAGAGACAAGTCTCAAAATAGAGACAGATCGACTATTCCGCAGATTTCCTTGAGCCCCGGCGAAGCCTTCGTGCGATCTGTCTCCATTCGGAGACGAATGCTTTTCTCCGGCAGCCGAAATTCTCAAAATAAGACTTAAAAATCAGATAGTTACAATCCTGGCACGGTCCTGGCTATGTCGCCTCTCGCGGCCTGAAACGCCGCACAGCCGACATAACAACAATCAAAGCTGCCCGAACGCGAACAGACCCCAGCGGACATTACGGCTAGTCCCGCTTCGCACACGGCGCCGCGCCAGGAGATCACCCGATGAGCCGCTCCAAGCTCAATCATGCCGCCGTTCTGACCGCCCTCGGTTCCACCCTCGCCCTGTCGCCCCAGGCCTTCGCCGAATTCGTTGCCGACAGCAAGGCCAGCGTCGAACTGCGCAACTTCTACTTCAACCGTGATTTCCGCCAGGACAACGCCCCGCAGTCCAAACAGGACGAATGGGCCCAGGGCTTCCTGCTGCGCTACGAATCCGGCTACACCGAAGGCACCATCGGCGTCGGCGTCGATGCCCTCGGCCTGCTCGGCGTGAAGCTGGATTCGAGCCCCGACCGCGCCGGCTCCGGCCTGCTGCCAAGCGACAAGGACAAGCTCAACGGCGCAGCGGACGATTACAGCCAACTGGGCCTGACCGCCAAGCTGCGCGCCTCGAAGAGCACGCTGAAGATCGGCACCCTGTTGCCCAAGGTCCCCACCGTACAGGCCAACGACACGCGCCTGCTGCCGCAGACCTTCGAAGGCGCACAACTGAGTTCGGCCGAGTTCGCCGGCCTGACCTTCGACGGCGGCCGCCTGCGCCAGGTGAGCCAGCGCGACTCGTCCAACCGTGAGGACATGAGCGTCACCAGCGGCAGCGCGCGCGGCATCGTCGCCACCGACACCAGCGACCAGTTCGACTTCGCCGGCCTGAGCTACAAGTGGACAGCGCAGCTGACCACCGGCTACAGCTACGCCAAGCTCGACGGGCTCTACGACCAGCACATCGTCAACCTGGTGCACATGCTGCCCATCGTCGCCGGCCAGACGTTGAAAACCGACCTGCGCTACGCGCGCTCCGACGACGACGGTCACAGCAACGTCGACAACCGCGCGTTCAGCGCCATGCTCACCTACACCCTGGGTGGCCACGGTTTCAGTGCCGGTTACCAGACCATGAGCGGCGACACCGGTTACGCCTACCTCAGCGGCGCCGACGCCTTCCTGGTCAACTTCGTGCAGATCGGCGACTTCGCCAACCGCGACGAGAAGTCCTGGCAGGCGCGCTACGACTACGACTTCGCCGCCCTTGGCATGCCCGGCGTGACCCTCATGACGCGCTACCTGTCCGGCGACAACATCGAGCTGGGCGCGGGCAAACCCGAAGGCAAGGAATGGGAGCGCGACACCGACATCGGCTACGTGGTGCAGAGTGGCCCGCTGAAAAACGTCGGCGTGAAGTGGCGCAACGCAACGGTACGTTCGAGCCACTTCGGCAACGACCTGGACGAGAATCGGCTGATCCTCAGCTACGTGCTGCCGCTCTGGTGATCGCCTGATCGTCAAGCAACGCCATTACAACAAGAACGAAGCGCGGCCCTGGGCCGCGCGACAACTGGAGATACTTCGATGAGCGTGGTCATTGCCCTAGCGGCCCTCGCCCTGCTGATGCTCGCCGCCTACCGCGGCTACAGCGTGATCCTCTTCGCCCCCATCGCGGCGCTGCTCGCGGTGCTGCTAACCGATCCTGCCGCCGTCGCCCCGGCCTTCACCGGGGTGTTCATGGAGAAGATGGTCGGCTTCGTCAAACTCTACTTCCCGGTGTTCCTGCTCGGCGCGGTGTTCGGCAAGCTGATCGAGCTGTCGGGCTTCTCGCGCTCCATCGTCGCCGCCGCCATCCGCCTGCTCGGCACGAGCCAGGCGATGCTGGTGATCGTGCTGGTCTGCGCACTGCTCACCTACGGCGGCGTGTCGCTGTTCGTGGTGGTGTTCGCGGTCTACCCGTTCGCCGCCGAGATGTTCCGCCAGAGCGACATCCCCAAGCGGCTGATCCCGGCGACCATTGCCCTGGGCGCGTTCAGCTTCACCATGGACGCCCTGCCCGGCACCCCGCAGATCCAGAACATCATCCCTACCGCCTTCTTCAACACCACCGGCTGGGCCGCGCCCTGGCTGGGGCTGATCGGCAGCCTGTTGGTGTTCAGCGTCGGCATGCTGTTCCTCCGTCGCCAGGCCGGCAAGGCACGCACCGCCGGTGAAGGCTACGGCACCGAGCTGCGCAACGAGCCGGAAACCGCCGAGAACATCAAGCTGCCAAACCCGCTGCTGGCACTTTCGCCGCTGGTGCTGGTGGGCGTCGCCAACCTGCTGTTCACCCACTGGATTCCGCAACTCTACGGCAAGACCCACAGCCTGCAACTGGCCGGCATGGCCGCGCCGGTGGCCAGCGACGTGGCCAAGCTGACCGGCATCTGGGCAGTACAGGCAGCGCTGCTGCTGGGCATCCTGCTGGTGCTGGTGAGCAGCTTCACGGTGATCCGCAGCAAGATCGCCGAGGGCAGCAAGACTGCGGTGTCCGGCGCGCTGCTGGCGGCCATGAACACCGCTTCGGAATACGGCTTCGGCGCGGTGATCGCCTCGCTGCCGGGCTTCCTGGTGCTGGCCGACGCGCTGAAGAAGATCCCCGATCCGCTGGTCAACGAGGCCGTCACCGTCACTGCCCTGGCCGGCATCACCGGCTCGGCGTCGGGCGGCATGAGCATCGCCCTGGCAGCCATGTCCGAGCAGTTCATCGCCGCCGCCCACGCCGCCAACATCCCGCTGGAAGTGCTGCACCGGGTCGCCGCCATGGCCTCCGGCGGCATGGATACCCTGCCGCACAACGGCGCGGTCATCACCCTGCTCGCGGTCACCGGCCTGACCCACCGCGAGGCCTACAAGGACATCTTCGCCATCACCCTGATCAAGACCCTCGCGGTGTTCGTGGTGATAGGAACCTTCTACGCTACTGGCATCGTATAAACCGGTTGTTTTCAAGCGGTCGCCGCGCGGCGGCCGCCCTGTTCCAAAGGAGATTTGCATGACTCTCAAAGGCAAGACCGCACTGGTCACCGGCTCCACCAGCGGCATCGGCCTGGGCATCGCCGCGAGCCTGGCGCGGGCAGGCGCCAACGTGGTGGTCAACGGCTTCGGCGACATCGATGCGGCGGTGCGCGAGCTGTCGGTCCACGGCACCCGCATCGGCCACCACGGCGCGGACATGGCCCAGCCCGAGCAGATCGGGCAGATGATCGCCTACGTCGAACGCGAGTTCGGCGGCCTCGACATCCTGGTCAACAATGCCGGCATCCAGCACGTCGCGGCGCTGGAGGATTTCCCCGTGGAGCGCTGGAACGCGATCATCGCCATCAACCTCTCCTCGGTGTTCCACACCACCCGCCTGGCGCTGCCGGGCATGCGCCAGCGCGGCTGGGGGCGCATCCTCAACATCGCCTCGACCCACGGGCTGGTCGCCTCCGCCGGCAAGAGCGCCTACGTGGCCGCCAAGCACGGGGTAATCGGCCTGACCAAGACCACCGCGCTGGAAACCGCCACCAGCGCCATCACCTGCAACGCCATCTGCCCCGGCTGGGTGCTGACGCCGCTGGTGCAGCAGCAGATCGATGCGCGCATAGCGGCCGGTGCCACCCCCGAACAGGCGCGCCACGACCTGCTGGCAGAGAAGCAGCCGTCGCTCGACTTCGTCACCGCCGACCAGCTTGGCGAGCTGGCGCTATTCTTGTGCAGTGAGGCCGCCGCCCAGGTTCGCGGCGCCGCCTGGAACATGGACGGCGGCTGGGTCGCGCAGTAACCCGAGGGTTACTGCGTCGCGTCGTGACCTGCTGCGCGGGCACCGCTCGTCGGCGGTGCCCTTCGCCCCCTCGAATCTGCTGGAGTCGTAGTCGATGAACCAGGCGCTCTGGAGCCCCTCCCCCGAACGCATCGCCGCCACCCGGATGGACGCCTTCCGTCGCAAGGTGGCGCAGCAGCACGGCGTCGACCTGCCCGACTACGCCGCGCTGCACGCCTGGAGCATCGCCGAGCGCGAAGCCTTCTGGCTGGCCATCGTCGACACCTTCGGCGTGCAGTTCCACGAGGCGCCCACGGCGGTCCTCGAGGAAGGCCCGGAGATGCCCGATGTGCGCTGGTTCCCCGGCGCCACCCTGAACTTCGCCGAGCACCTGCTGCGCCGTCGCGACAGCAAGCCGGCGCTGATCGCCATCAGCGAGGATGAACGCCGCGAGGTGATCAGCCATGCTGAACTGGCCGCCCAGGTCGCCGGCCTGCAACTTGCCCTGCGCGAGGCCGGGGTCGGCCTCGGCGACCGCGTCGCGGCGTTCATGCCCAACACCTGGCAGACGGTAGTCGGCATGCTCGCCACCACCAGCCTGGGCGCCACCTGGTCGAACTGCTCGCCGGACTTCGGCACCCACGGCGTGGTCGACCGCTTCAGCCAGATCGAGCCCAAGGTGCTGATCGCCTGCGCCGGCTATCGCTACGCCGGCAAGGTGCTGGACCTGACCGCCAAGCTCAATGAAATCCTCGCCCAGTTGCCGAGCCTGGAGCAGTTGGTGGTCGTCCCCTACGCCAACGGCCACGCCCGCCGCAGCGACTTCCAGACGCCGGCACGGGTCAGCCTCTGGGAGGAGTTCTTCCACAGCGGCGGCGACCCGGTGTTCACCCCGGTGCCCTTCGACCACCCGCTGTACATCCTCTATTCCTCCGGCACCACCGGCGTGCCCAAGTGCATCGTCCACGGCACCGGCGGCGTACTGCTGCAGCACCTGAAGGAGCACGGCCTGCACGTCGACCTGGGCAACGACGACACGCTGTTCTACTACACCACCTGCGGCTGGATGATGTGGAACTGGCTGGTCTCGGGCCTCGCCGTCGGCGCCACGCTGGTGCTCTACGACGGCTCGCCCTTCCACCCCGGCCCCGAGCGCCTGATGGACCTGATCGACGCCGAGCACATCAGCGTGTTCGGCACCAGCGCCAAGTACATTGCCGCGCTGGAAAAGGCCACTGTGCGGCCGCGCCAGACCCACGCGCTGGAACGCCTGAAAACCATTCTTTCAACCGGCTCGCCGCTGGCTCATACCAGCTTCGACTACGTCTACCGCGACCTCAAACCCGATGTCTGTCTGTCGTCGATTTCCGGCGGTACCGACATTGTCGCCTGCTTCGCCATTGGCAACCCAACCGCGCCGGTGTGGCGCGGGGAAATGCAGTGCAAGGCCCTGGGCATGGCGGTGGAAGTCTGGGACGAGGCCGGCAAACCGGTGCGCGGCGAAAAAGGCGAGCTGGTCTGCGTGCGGCATTTCCCGTCGGTGCCGGTGGGTTTCTGGAACGACGAGAACGACGAGAAATTCCTCGCCGCCTACTTCAGCACCTTCCCCGGTGTCTGGGCCCACGGCGACTACGCCGAGGAAACCGAACACGGCGGCCTGGTGATCCACGGCCGTTCGGATGCCGTGCTCAACCCTGGCGGCGTGCGCATCGGCACGGCGGAAATCTACCGCCAGGTGGAGAAGATCGAGCAGGTACTGGAGTCCATCGCCATCGGCCAGGAGTGGCAAGGCGACGTGCGCGTGGTGCTGTTCGTGCGCCTGCGTGACGGCGTGGAGCTGGACGACGCATTGCAGGAGCGCATCCGCCAGACCATCCGCAGCAACACCACCCCGCGCCACGTGCCGGCGAAGATCCTCACGGTCAGCGACATCCCGCGCACCATCAGCGGCAAGATCGTCGAACTGGCGGTGCGCAACGTGGTGCACGGCCAGCCGGTGAAGAACACCGACGCCCTGGCCAACCCGCAGGCGCTGGAGCTGTTCAGGGATCGCAAGGAGCTGGAGAGCTGAGGTTCTCTGACGCCGTACCGACGCGCCCCTATCCCACTTGAGGAGCGGGGCACGCAGCCAGGCCAGCGTGAGGGGCTCTCGCTCTCGTAGGAGCGGACTTGTCCGCGATGGCTTCAGGCCGCGCCACGGTGCAGGCTTCGGTTCGCGAGCAAGCTCGCTCCTACAGGTCTGCAGCGGTGCGCTCTTCGTAGGAGCGAGGGGGCGCCTAGCCCTTGCTCGCGAACCCTACCCGCAGTCGTAGGTCGCATAACCTGGAACAGGTTATCCGCCGTTAGCCTCGCGGCGGATAACGCTGGCGCGTTATGCGCCCTACCAGAGCGGACCGAGCATCAGCCAATCAGGCACCGCCCGGATGCGTGGTCCGGGGGCGCTGATCAGGCGTCGTCCAGCGACTCGGTGCCCAGCTCGTCCCACACCGCCTCGGCAAGGTGGAAGGTGGCGTTGGCAGCCGGGATGCCGCAGTAGATCGCGCTCTGCAGCAGGACTTCCTTGATCTCTTCGCGGGTCACGCCGTTGTTGCGCGCGGCGCGCAGGTGCAGTGTGAGTTCGCCCTCACGGTTCATGCCGATCAGCATGGCGATGGTGATCAGGCTGCGGGTGTGGCGCGGCAGGCCGGGGCGGGTCCAGATGTCACCCCAGGCATGGCGGGTGATCATCTCCTGGAACTCTTCGTTGAAGGCGTTGCGCTTCTCCAGGCTGCGGTCGACGTGGGCATCGCCCAGCACCGCGCGGCGCACCTGCATGCCGGCTTCGTAGCGTTGTTTTTCGTCCATCTCAAACTCCGGTGTTCAGCCTGTAGGAGCGAGGGGGGCGCCTAGCCCTTGCTCGCGAACCCGAGCCCGCAGCGGGGCTTGTTCGCGAGCAAGCTCGCTCCTACGAAAAGCAGTCAGGCGCGCAGGAATGCCAGCACACGCTGGCTGAAGGCATCGCCGGCCTGCACGTTGGACAGGTGCGCGGCACGGAATTCCACCAGCTCCGCGCCGGGAATGCGTGCCTGCAGGAAGCGGCCGTCCTCGGTGGTGGTCACCGGGTCGGCGGCGCCGCAGACCACCAGGGTCGGCGCGGTGATCGTACCGATCTCGCCACGGAAATCGGCGTCACGCACGGCCGCGCAGTTGGCTGCGTAACCTTCCGGCGAGGTCTGCGCCAGCATGCCGACGATGGGCTCGACCTTGCCCGGCTCGGCTTCGGCGAAGTCGGCGGTAAACCAGCGCGAGATCGACGCATCACGCAGGTTGCGCATGGCCTCGGCGCCACCGCTGAGCACGGTCTGGATGCGCGGATTCCAGATGTCCGGGGTGCCGATCTTGGCGGCGGTGTTGCACACCACCAGGCGCTCGATGCGCTCCGGCGCATGGATGGCCAGCCACTGGCCGATCAGGCCGCCCATGGACAGGCCGCAGAAGTGCGCACGCGGGACGTCCAGCGCATCCAGCAGGGCCAGCACGTCGCGGCCGTTCTGCTCGATGCTGTACGGGCCGGGAGTGACCAGCGAGGCGCCGTGGCCACGGGTGTCATAACGCAGCACGCGGAAGTGTTCGGCGAAGGCCGCGACCTGCGCGTCCCACATGTGCAGGTCGGTGCCCAGCGAGTTGGACAGCACCAAAACCGGAGCGTCGGCGGGGCCTGAGACTTGCGGCCCTTCAAGTAAGTAATTCAGGTCGCCATCGGCGAGACGTACGGCAGGCATGCAAGGCTCCTATCGAGATTCTTTGCGCAAGGAAAGTGCTTGGTGCTCGGCCAGCGCGCGCTCGACCCAGCGGCGCGCCTGGCCCAGGTAATGGGCGGGATCGAGCAGGCGATCCAGCTCCTCGGCATTCAGTTGTTCAGCAATTTCGGCATTGGCGCCGAGCACCGCGCGCAGGTGTGCGCCCTCCTTCACCGCCTGCTTGCAGCATTGCTCCACCAGGTGGTGCGCGGCGTCGCGGCCGATGCGCTGGGCCAGGGCGATGCTCACGGCTTCGGCGAGCACCAGGCCGCGCGTCAGATCAAGATTGGCGAGCATCCGCTCGGCATCGACTTCCAGGCCCGGCACCAGGCTCAGCGCCTGGTGCAGCGCGCCCGAGACGAGGCAGCACAGCTCCGGCAGGCTTTCCCATTCAGCGTGCCACAGGCCGAGGCTGCGCTCGTGCTCCTGGGGCATGGCGGCGAACAGGGTCGAGACCAGGCCCGGCGCACGGGTTGCCGCGCCGATCAGCACGGCGGCGCCCACCGGGTTGCGCTTGTGCGGCATGGTGGAGGACCCCCCCTTGCCCGGCGCGGAAGGCTCGAAGACTTCGCCGGCCTCGGTCTGCATCAGCAGGCTGAGGTCACGGCCGAGCTTGCCGAGGCTGCCAGCGATCAGGCCGAGCAGGCTGGCGAACTCCACCAGGCGGTCGCGCTGGGTGTGCCAGGGTTGCTCGGGTAGTTGCAGGTCCAGCTCCTCAGCCAGCGCCTCGGCCACGGCAAAGCCCTGCTCGCCCAGCGCGGCGAGGCTGCCGGAAGCGCCGCCGAATTGCAGGCACAGCAGGCGCGGCTTGAGTTCGTTCAGACGCTGGCGATGGCGGGTGATCGCGCCCAGCCAGCCGGCGATCTTCATGCCAAGGGTGACGGGCGTGGCGTGCTGCAGCCAGGTGCGGCCGACCATGGGCGTGCCGGCGTGAGCTTCGGCCTGAGTGGCGAGCGCGTCGGCCAGTTGGGCGAGGTCGCCTTCGATCAGCTCGATGGCGGCACGCAGTTGCAGAACCAGCCCGGAGTCCATGGCGTCCTGGCTGGTGGCGCCCAGATGCACGTAGCGCTCGGCTTCGGCGTTCTCGGCGGCGATGCGCTTGCCCAGCGCCTTCACCAGCGGGATCGCGGAATTGCCGGCGCTGCAGATGGCCTGGGCCAGTGCATCGAAATCGTAGAGTTCGGCGCGGCAGGCGGCGGCGATGGGCGCCACGGCGCTCGCCGGGATCACGCCCACGCGGGCTTCGGCACGGGCCAGCGCAGCCTCGAAGTCGAGCATGCCCTGCACCCGGCCGTGGTCGCAGAAAATCGCGCGCATGGCGGGCTGGGTGAAGTAGGCGTCGAACAGGTGGTTGGTGCTCACGGTGGCTCCGGAGATCGGCGGCTTGGTCGGGATAGTATGGCGCGTTGGGCGGCCCTCACCCCAGCCCTCTCCCAGGGGGAGAGGGAGCCGTCCGCAGCGAGAGGATGTTCCGGCATGCATCCTGAGGCTTCAGGATCTACACGCGCTTGTCGCCACGCCGAACGGTCCCCTCTCCCTACGGGAGAGGGTTAGGGTGAGGGGCCCTTGATCACACGCGCTCAACCACCAGCGCCACGCCCTGCCCTACGCCCACGCACATGGTGCACAGGCCAAGCTTGCCGCCGGACTTCTGCAACTGGTGCACAGCGGTCAGCACCAGGCGCGCGCCGCTGGCCCCCAGCGGGTGGCCGAGGGCGATGGCGCCGCCGTTGGGGTTCACCCGTGCGTCGTCATCGGCGATGCCCAGATCACGGGTCACCGCCAAACCTTGCGCGGCGAAGGCCTCGTTCAGCTCGATGACGTCGAACTGGTCGACCGACAGGTTCAGGCGCTCCAGCAGTTTGCGCACCGCCGGCACCGGGCCGATGCCCATCACGCGCGGAGCGACGCCGGCGCTGGCCATGCCAAGCACTTTAGCGCGCGGCGTCAGGCCATGTTTCTTCACTGCTTCGGCGCTGGCGAGAATCAGCGCCACGGCGCCATCGTTGACGCCCGAGGCGTTGCCGGCAGTGACAGTCTTGCCTTCGCCATTGACCGGCTTGAGCTTGGCCAGCGCTTCCAGGGTGGTATCCGGGCGTGGGTGTTCGTCGGTATCGACCACCGTCTCGCCCTTGCGGCCCTTGATCACCACCGGGACGATTTCCTCGGCGAAGTAGCCGTTGGCCTGGGCGACGCCAGCGCGCTGCTGGCTGCGCAGGGAGAAGGCGTCCTGGTCGGCGCGGTTGACGTTGTAATCGTCGGCCACGTTGTCGGCGGTCTGCGGCATGGCGTCCACGCCGTACTGCGCCTTCATCAGCGGGTTGATGAAGCGCCAGCCGATGGTGGTGTCTTCGATCTTCTGGCCACGGCCAAAGGCGCTGTCGGCCTTGCCCATTACGTAGGGCGCGCGGGACATGGACTCGACGCCGCCGGCGATGACCAGTTCGGCCTCGCCACTGGCGATGGCGCGGAAGCCGGTGCCCACCGCGTCCAGGCCCGAGGCGCAGAGGCGGTTGAGCGTCACGCCCGGCACGCTTTCCGGCAGGCCGGCCAGCAGCAGCGCCATGCGCGCCACGTTGCGGTTGTCTTCGCCGGCCTGGTTGGCGCAGCCGAGGTAGACCTCGTCCAGCGCGGCCCAGTCGACTTGCGGGTTACGTTCCACCAGCGCCTTCACCGGCACGGCGGCAAGGTCGTCGGCGCGCACGCCGGCCAGCGAGCCACCGAAGCGGCCGATGGGCGTACGCACGGCGTCACAGATGAAGACCTCGCGGCTCATTCCTCACCTCCCAGCTGGCCGTGGGCGGCGGCGGTGCGGGCTTCGAGGGCGCGCAGGGCTTCCAGTTCCACGTCGGTCGGCGCGACGGTTTCCTTCACCTGCTCGGCAAAGCGGATCGCCCAGCCGGTATTCTCGACCACCTGCTCGCGGGTCACACCCGGGTGCAGGGTGGTGACGATGAATTCGTTGCTGCCGGCTTCCGGTTCCATGATGCACAGGTCGGTGATGATCGCCACCGGGCCCTTGCCCGGCAGGCCGAGCTGCTGGCGATGGTCGCCGCCTTCGCCGAAACCGACCGAGGTGATGAACGCCAGCTTGTCGACGAAGGTGCGGTGGGACTGCTTGAGGATGATCAGCACTTCCTTGGCGGAACCGGCGATCTCCGGCGCACCGCCGGCGCCGGGCAGGCGCACCTTCGGCTTGTTGTAGTCGCCGATGACGGTGGTGTTGATGTTGCCGAAGCGGTCGACTTGCGCGGCGCCGAGGAAGCCGACGTCGATGCGCCCGCCCTGCAGCCAGTAGCGGAAGATCTCGCCGGTAGGCACCACGGTATCGGCGGTCTCGGCCAGCTCGCCGTCACCGATGGACAGCGGCAGCACGCTGGGCTTGGCGCCGATGGGGCCGGATTCGTAGATCAGGACCACGTCGGGCGATGCGGTCAGGCGCGCGAGGTTGGCGGCCTTGGACGGCAGGCCGATGCCGACGAAGCAGACGGCGCCGTTCTTCAGGCGGCGGGCGGCGGCCACGGTCATCATTTCATTGGTGCTGTAGGCGCTCATTACTTGGCCTCCGCGAGTTTGGCTCGGAACGCTGCAAAGTCTTGGGTGCCACGGATGTAGGTATCGATCCAGGCGTTGAAGGTGTCGCGGTCGCGGGCGATCGGGTCCCAGGCCTGGTAGAAGCGGTTGTCGCGCTCGGAGTAGCCGTGGGCGTAGGACGGGTGCGAACCGCCAGGCACCAGGCAGACGGCGGACAGCGCCCAGGTCGGCAGCACGCAGGAGTTCATCGGCGCGTTCAGGTCGTCGACGATTTCTTCGACTGTGACGATGCAGCGCTTGGCGGCCAGGGCGGCTTCCTTCTGCACACCGAGGATGCCCCACAGCAGCACGTTGCCCTTGCGGTCGGCCTTCTGCGCGTGGATCACGGTGACGTCCGGGCGAATCGAGGGCACGGCCGCCAGCTGCTCGCCAGTGAACGGGCAGTTGATGAACTTGATGTTCGGGTTGACCTTCGGCAGGTCGGAACCGGCATAGGCACGCAGCACCGCGAACGGCAGGCCCGAGGCGCCAGCGACGTAGGAATTGGCGAGGTCGGCGTGGCTGTGCTCGTCGACTTCCAGCTCGCGCGGCCAGCCCTTCTCCACCGCATCACGCAGGCGATGCAGCGAACCGACGCCGGGGTTGCCGCCCCAGGAGAAGGTCAGCTTGCGTACGCAACCGGCACCGATCAGCAGGTCGTAGACCAGGTCGGGCGTCATGCGCACCAGGTGCAGGTCTTTCTTGCCCTGGCGGATCAGCTCGTGGGAGGCAGCGGTCGGGATCAGGTGGGTGAAGCCTTCGAGCGCGACGGTGTCGCCGTCGTTGACGAAGCGCTCGACTGCTTCGCGGAGAGTCAGGAGTTCAGCCATGGTCGGTCTCGTTGTGTAGGGGTGCCGATGGGAAAACAGTACCGTCGGGGGGATGGGTGAACAATGCGATAATCGACTATCGGTGCGATTATCGAACGCTTCTCTTAGCGGGCTAACGGACGTCATATCGCTCGGCTGCCCTGGCTCGCTCGCCCACCCGGAGGCAGGCCGATCGCGGACGGAGTCCGCTCCTACACTCCTGGCGAGAAAGGTGCCAGGGGCGTAGGAGCGGACTCCGTCCGCGATTGCTCCCCGGCCACGCCGAGGTCAAGGTGCACGGAACGATGGGTATCGCTGCGCTCCACGCCATCCTACGGCGGGGTTACCGGCAAGGTTGGGGCGCTGGCGGGAGTTAGGCTTCCTGCAACGCGCGGGGGCGGTTGCTGCGGTCTTCTGCGTCGGTAGAAACGGCCTGCTGCAGCTGGAAGTCGAACTCGATCTCGGCGAAGCGCCCTTCCACACCGCGCGCATCGGCGGCCGCCGCGTCCTCGACAAAACGAACCTCGCCGATCAGCCCGTCGCGGGTGGCGTAGGCGAAGTCGTCCCACAGGTACTGGTCGCCCGCGAGGTTGATCTGCGTGGTCAGGTGGCGATGCCCCGGCGCGGAGATGAAGAAGTGGATGTGCGCCGGGCGCTGGCCGTGGCGGCCGAGCTGGTTCAGCAGCTCCTGGGTCGGGCCGTCCGGCGGGCAGCCGTAGCCGCTGGGGACGATGCTGCGGGCTTTGTAGCGACCCTCGGCGTCGGTGACGATGCGTCGGCGCAGGTTGAACTCGGACTGGGTGCTGTCGAAGTACGAGTAGGTCCCGTTGGTGTTGGCGTGCCAGAGATCGACCACGGCGCCGGCCAGCGGCTTGCCCTGCGGATCGAACACGCGGCCGGAGAGGAACATCACGGTGCCCGCATCCTTGCCATCGTCCATCCGCGCTTCACCTTCGGACAGCGGTGCGCCGGCCACGTACAGCGGGCCTTCGATGGTACGCGGGGTGCCGCCGCCGATGCCGGCGGCTTCATCCTGGGCATCCAGCAGCAGGTCGAGGTAGTGCTCGACGCCGAGGCCAGCGACGACCAAGCCGGCTTCCTGACGGGAGCCGAGGCGGTTGAGGTAGTCCACCGCTTTCCAGAACTCGTCGGGGGTGACGTTCATGTCTTCGATGAGCTTGGCAGTGTCCTGCAGGATGCGCAGGACGAGGTTCTTCACGCGCGGATTGCCCTGGTCGTTCAGGGCGCCGCTGGCTTCTTCGAAGAACTTCTGGATGTCGGCAGTCTGGGAAATCTTCACGGTCATGATGCGATCCTCAAGTCTTGTTCTTGTTGAGTCGTTCGGACAGAAATCAGCGGTCGTCGGAATGGATCGAAGACGGATGGCGGCAGAGCCCGTCGACCTCGATGTCCATGTACGGGAACAGCGGCAGCTGCATCAGGGTGTCGTGCAGTTCCTCGACGCTGGCGAGGTCGAACACGCTGTAGTTGGCGTAGTGCCCGGCGATGCGCCACAGGTGGCGCCACTTGCCCTCGCGCTGCAGGCGCTGGGCCAGTTCCTTCTCGTCGGCCTTGAGCTGGGCGGCCTTGGCCGGGTCCATGTCGACGGGCAATTTCACGGTCATCTTCACGTGGAACAGCATCGGGTCTTCTCCTCTATCGGGCAGTCGGAAAGGGTTGCGAATCAGGTACGGCGGAAGCGCGCCAGGCGCTCCTCGTCGAGCGTCAGGCCCAGGCCGGGCGTACGCGGAACGTGCAGTTGGAAGTCGCGGTAGACCGGCGCCTCGGTGACGATTTCCTCGGTGAGCAGCAGCGGGCCGAACAGCTCGGTGGCCCACGTAAGCTTCTCCAGGGTGAGGAAGGCGTGGGCCGAGGCCAGGGTGCCGACCGCGCCTTCGAGCATGGTCCCGCCGTACAGCGCGATGCCGGCGGCTTCGGCGATCTGCGCGGTGCGCAGCACGGCGCGCGGGCCGCCGTTCTTGGCGATCTTCAGGGCGAAGATGCTGGCCGCGCCGTCGGCGGCGAGGCTGAAGGCGTCGGCCACGCTCTCGATGGATTCGTCGGCCATGATCGGTGCCGGGCTGCGCTGGTTCAGGCGTACCTGGCCGCTGCGGTTGATGCGCGAGATGGGCTGCTCGATGAGGTCGATGCCGTTCTCGCCGAGCACCTGGCAGCCACGGATGGCCTGGGATTCGTCCCAGCCCTGGTTGACGTCCACGCGCACGCTGGCGCGCTCACCCAGGGCCTTCTTGATCGCCACGACGTGCCTGAGGTCCTGTTCCAGCGAGTTGGCGCCGATCTTCAGCTTGAAGATGCGGTGGCGGCGAATCTCCAGCATCTGCTCGGCTTCGGCGATGTCGCGGGCGGTGTCGCCGGAAGCGAGGGTCCAGGCCACTTCGAGACTGTCGCGCACGCGGCCGCCGAGCAGTTCGCTGACCGGCAGGCCGAGGCGCTTGCCCTGGGCGTCCAGCAGCGCGCTCTCGATACCCGAGCGGGCGAAGGTGTTGCCCTTGATCGACTTGTCCAGGCGCTGCATGCAGGCGTTGATGTTGCTGGCGTCCTGGCCCTTGAGCAGCGGCGCGAAGTGCGCGTCGATGTTGGCCTTGATGCTTTCCGGGCTCTCGTTGCCGTAGGCCAGGCCGCCGATGGTGGTGGCTTCGCCGATGCCCTCGACGCCGTCGGAGCAGCGCAGGCGGATGATCACCAGCGTCTGCTGCTGCATGGTGTGCATGGCCAGCTTGTGCGGGCGGATGGTCGGCAGGTCGACGATGATCGACTCGATGCGTTCAATGACGGGGCTACTCATGGACGGCGTTCCGGTCTGGGATTTCGGGATGGGCCGGGCCGCACTTCGGCGATACCCGGCAGGTCTTTTCACGATTAACGAAGGATTGCGCCGGGGGCTGCAGGCAGTCCAATATCGTTGCCATCTTGTTGCATACCCTGGAGGTATCATGGAGCTGCGACACCTGCGCTACTTCCGCGAAGTGGCCGGCACCCTCAACTTCACCCGCGCCGCCGAGCGCCTGCACATCGCCCAGCCGCCGCTGAGCCGGCAGATCCAGCAGCTCGAAGAACTGCTCGGCGTGCCGCTGCTGGAACGTGGCCGACCGTTGCGCCTGACCGACGCCGGGCGCTACTTCCACGAGCAGACCGGCACCCTGCTGGCGCAGCTGGAAAGCATCTGCGAGAGCACCCGGCGCATTGGCCACGGCGAGCGCCAGTGGTTCGGCATCGGCTTCGCGCCCTCGACGCTGTACGACGGGCTGCCCGAGCTGATCCGCGAGCTGCGCGGCGACGCCGGGCTGGAACTGGGCCTGCAGGAAATGACCACGGTGCAGCAGGTCGAGGCGCTGAAAAGCGGGCGCATCGACATCGGTTTCGGGCGCATTCGCATCGACGATCCGGCCATTACCCAGCAGGTATTGCGCGAGGAGCCGATGGTCGCCGTGCTGCCGGCCGGGCATCGTCTGCTCGGCGCACCGCTGAGCCTGGAGCAACTGGCCGGCGAGGACTTCGTGCTCTACCCCGCCAACCCGCGCCCCAGCTATGCCGACCACGTGCTGGCGCTGTTCGCCAACCACGGCCTGAGCGTGCACGTCGCGCAGTGGACCAACGAATTGCAGACCGCCATCGGCCTGGTCGCCGCCGGCCTGGGCGTGGCGCTGGTGCCGGCCTCGGTGCAACAGCAGCACCGCGCCGACATCGGCTACGCCAGGCTGACCGACGCCGAGGCGGTCTCGCCGATCATCCTCAGCCAGCGCCGTGGCGACGTCAGTGCGCCGCTGCAACGTTGCCTGCAACTGATCGGCGCGAAGCTGCCGTAAGCGCAGCATCGCGGCGCCTCAGCCGAGGTCGCCGCCACCCACCGGCAGGGTTACGCCGGTGATGTAGCTGGCTTCGTCGGAGGCGAGGAAGAGAATCGCGCCGACCTGCTCGTCGATACTGCCATAGCGCTTCATCAGGCTGCTGTCGCGGGTCTGCTCGACGATCTGCTGGTACCAGACCTTCTCCTGTTCGCTCTGCTGCGCCGCGTTGCGCGGAATGCGCCGGGGCGGTGCTTCGGTGCCGCCGGGCGCGGTGGCGTTGACCCGCACGCCGCGCTCGGCAGTCTCGAAGGCCAGGCACGCCGTCAGCGCGTTCACCCCGCCCTTCGCCGCGCCGTAGGGCACACGATTCACCCCACGGGTGGCGACGGACGACACGTTGACGATGGCACCCGCGCCCTGCTCCAGCATCGGCACCAGCGCCGCGCGGCAGCACCACAGGGTGGGGAACAGCGAGCGGCGCACCTCGGCTTCGATCTCGTCTTCGGCGTAGTGCTCGAAGGGTTTGGCCCAGATGGTGCCGCCGACGTTGTTGATCAGGATGTCGAGGCGGCCGAAGCGTTCGAGCGCCTGGTCAACCACGTTCTGGCAATCGGCGAAGCGTTCCAGGTCGGCGGTCAGGGTGAGCACTTTGTCGTGCTGGCCGAGGGCGTCCTGCAGTTCGTGGACGATCTCGGAGCGGTCCACGGCGATGACCCTGGCGCCCTCTTCCACCAGCCGCTCGGCAACGCGCCGGCCGATGCCCTGGGCGGCGCCGGTGACGAGGGCGATCTTGTCTTTGAATCGGTTCATGGTGACCTCATGACGTCGGGGCAAACCCTGTAGGAGCGAGCTTGCTCGCGAACCAAACCCCGCTGTGAAGCTGTTCGCGAGCAAGCTCGCCCCTACAAAGGTCCGTCACGCCCAAGTTTTGGTTGTCGAATTCAGGCCGCGCTCGCCGCGAACTTCTCGTAATAGAAATTCGCCGGCGTGATGCCCTGTAAACGGATGTGCTGGCTGACTGCCTCGACCATCGGCGGCGGGCCGCAGAGGTAGATGTCCACTTCGCCGTCGTTCAGGTGCGCAGGCTCGATGTGCTGGGTCACGTAGCCCTTGCGCGGGTAGTTGCTTTCCTGACTGGCCACGCAGGCGCTCCAGGTGAAGTGGGGGATGCGCGCAGCGAAGGCTTCCAGGCGGTCCATCTCCACCAGGTCGAAGTCGTGGGTGACGCCATAGATCAAATGCAGCGGATGTTCGCTGCCGCGTTCGGCGATCTGTTCGAGCATTGCGGTGAAGGGTGCCAGGCCCGTGCCGCCGGCCAGCAGCAGCAACGGCCGCTTGATCTCGCGCAGGTAGAAGCTGCCCAGCGGGCCGGCCAGGGACATGGCGTCACCGGCCTTGGCCAGGCCAGTGAGGAAGCTGCTCATCAGGCCGCCCGGCACATTGCGGATCAGGAAGCTGACCTCGCCGTCCTTCTGCAGCGAGCTGAAGGAGTAGGCGCGGCTCTGCTCACTGCCCGGCACCTGCAGGTTGACGTACTGCCCCGGCAGGAAGGCCAGCTTGCTCAGCGACTCGCCCTTGATCGACAGCGCGATGGTGCTTTCCGAGAGCTGGCGAACCGCGCTGATGCTGGCCTCGAAGCTGATCTGGGCGGTCTTGCAGACTTGCGAAGAGGCCGGCACGCGCACCACACAATCGCTCTGCGCGCGCATCTGGCAGGTGAGCACGTAGCCCTGCTCGGCTTCGTCCTCGGTCAGCGCGTCCTCGATGTATTCCTGGCCCGGGTCGTAGCGGCCGGCTTCGGCGAAGCACTTGCAGGTGCCGCAGGCGCCGTCGCGGCAATCCAGCGGGATGTTGATGCCCTGGCGGTAGGCCGCATCGGCCACGGTCTCGCTGGGGCTGGCGTCGATGAAGCGGGTAACGCCGTCTTCAAAGTTGAGGGCGATCTTGTGGTTCATGGCGTGCACCTCGGCGCCGCGCAGGCGGTGTCGCGCGCGGCGAATCCACGCGCGCGACGCACAGCCCTGACGGCGGAATCAGATGTGGTAGATGTCGATGACTTGCCTGACGTAGTCGTTCTTCAGCACGACCTTCTTCGCCTTCACCAACGGCTGTTCGCCACGCACGTCGAGCGTGTAGAAGCTGGTGCCGAAGTGACTGTCGACGGTCTTGTAGCGGAAGCTCAGGGTGTGCCAGTTGAAGCGCACCTGGCACTGCCCGTCGGCCTCGCCGAGTACCTCGATGTTGCTGAGGTTGTGTGAGGTGCGGGTGTCCGGCAGGGTTGCGCTGGAGCGCTCGGTCTTGATGCGGAACACGCGGTCTTCCAGGCCGCCACGGTTGCCGTACCAGATCAGCGAGATTTCCCGCTGCGGGTCTTCGGTGAGCTGGTCACGGTCGTCCCAGGAGGGCATCCAGAAGGTGGCGTCGGCGGCGTACAGCTCCAGCCAGGCATCCCAGTCCTTGTCGTCGAGGTAGCGCGCTTCGCGGTAGAGGAAGTCGCGGACGGTCTCGTAGCGGCTCATCACACGCCCTCCTCTTTCACAGCGATGCGCTTGGCCTGCTCGGCGGCCAGCGCGTCGATCATGGTCTGCTGCCAGTACTGGTGCTGCAGCACGAACAGGCCTTCGTCCTCGGTGCGCACACCGGAGAGCGCCGGCGCCAAGTCGATCTCCCGCGCCGCATCGTCAGCGCCGTCGACCCAATGCTTGGCCCCGCGCGACAGGTCGTTCCAGCCGCCCGCGCTGCCCTGGTAGGCCTGCTGGCAGGAGCGGAATTCTTCCAGGTCGTCCGGCGTGGCCATGCCGCTGACGTTGAAGAAATCCTCGTACTGGCGGATGCGCTGGGCGCGCGCTTCGCTGCTCTCGCCCTTGGGCGCGATGCAGTAGATGGTGATCTCGGTGCGATTGACGTCGATGGGCCGGGCAATACGGATCTGCGAACTGAACTGGTCCATCAGGTAGACGTTGGGGTACAGGCAGAGGTTGCGCGAGTTCTCGATCATCCAGTCGGCGCGGGCCTGGCCGTGGTCACGGGCCAGTTCGTCGCGGCGCTCGAAGGCCGGGCGCGCCTCGGGGTTGGCCCAGCGAGTCCAGAGCAGTAGGTGGCCGTGGTCGAAGGAGTAGAAACCGCCGCCTTGCTTGGCCCAGCCGCCGGCGCTCATGGTCTTCACCGCCTCGCCGGCTTCGCGCTGCTGGCGCTGGTTCTGAGTGGCGGCGTAGTTCCAGTGCACGGAGCTGACGTGGTAGCCGTCGGCGCCGTTCTCGGCGGTGAGTTTCCAGTTGCCCTCGTAGATGTAGCTGGAGGAGCCGCGCAGCACTTCCAGGCCTTCGGGGGACTGGTCGACGATCATGTCGATGACCTTTGCCGACTCGCCCAGGTGCTCCACCAGCGGTTTGACCTCGGCCTTCAGGCTGCCGAAGAGGAAGCCGCGATAGGACTCGAAGCGCGCCACTCTGGTCAGGTCATGGGAGCCTTCGCAGTTGAAGCCTTCCGGGTAGCCGGCCTCGGCCGGGTCCTTCACCTTGAGCAGCTTGCCGGAGTTGTTGAAGGTCCAGCCGTGGAACGGGCAGGTGTAGCTTGCGCGGTTGCCGGACTTGTGCCGGCAGAGCATGGCGCCCTTGTGGCTGCAGGCGTTGAGGAAGGCGTTGAGCACGCCGTCCTTGTTGCGCGCGATGAAGATCGACTGGCGACCGATCATGGTCGTGAGGAAGTCGTTCTTTTCGGGGATCTGGCTTTCATGGGCGAGGTAGACCCAGTTGCCTTCGAAGATGTGTGTCATCTCCAGGTCGAACAGGCGCGGGTCGGTGAACATCTCCCGCCGGCAGCGGTAGACACCCTTCTCAGGGTCTTCTTCGAGCAGCGAACGCAAGTAGTCGATACCCAGGGACATGGCCGGGGCCTCCGTTGTTTTTGTTCAGGCAGGCTCAGGTTAGGGCTGGGTTCGGCGGGGCAATATCCGCTTTGTGCAGAGTGCTATCCGTTTTCTGCAGGGGTGGTTTTTGCGTGGTGTTCGCGGGCTTGCTCCCTGTAGGAGCGGGCCATGCCCGCGATCCGCCGGCAGGGTCGGCGTCTGCTTCTAATCCGATGCTGGAGCCGACCTGCTTTGACTTGGGTGTCCCGCGTCGCTTTGACGTGCGCCCGGACTTCTTGTTTCGCCCCCTCGGGCGCATGCGGAGATTTCTCTGGAAGACATCAAGATCCAGAGCCAGGGCCAGTATCTGTTCGTAGGGCGTATAACCCGGAACGGGTTATACGCCGATGCCACAAGGGCGGATAACGCTGGCGCGCTATCCGCCGTACGAATCGTCTTTCGCAGCTCTGTCCCGGCGTCGACCGGTTCGCGCTCCCCGGCAAACGCTTGAGTAGGATGGGTGGAGCTTGCGATACCCATGCTGTCGGTGAACAGGAATTGATGGGTATCGCTGCGCTCCACGCCATCCTACGTCAGAGCTCCAGCATGACGCTGGCGGGAGCGGGAACTCCCACCGCGCAAATCAGCTGCGGCGCTTGAGCGTCTCCGACGGCAGCTCGCCGAACTGCTGCCGGTACCCTTCGGCGAACCGCCCCAAGTGCAGGAAGCCGTAGTCCAGCGCCAGCTCGGTGACATTGCGCACCGGGCAGGCCGGGTCCGCCAGGCAGGCGCGGATGCGCTCCAGCTTGAGGCGGCGGATGTACTGGCGCGGCGTGGTGCCGGCATGCCGCTCGAACAGTGCGTAGAGCGAACGCAGGCTCATGGATGCCTGGCGCGCCAAGGCTTCGACGTCGATGTCCTCGCGCAGGTGGCCTTCAATGTACGCCTCGATGCGCTCGAAGGAAGCGCTGGCGCCGGCGATGGGTTCGCGGCTGACGTTGGTTTTCAGCAGCGTCAGCAGCTTGCTGGCGACGATCTGCTGGTAGTGCTCATCCACCCGAACCAGACGCTCGCCGGCTTCGGACTCCTGGCAAACCATCGACAGCAGGTTGACGAAGCCTTCCAGTTCGCCCAGCTGGTAGCGATTTTCGGTGAAGCGCACACCCGCGCGCGGGTGGTTCCAGCGCTGCTCGGCGCAGATGGCTTCGAGCAGGGTCACCGGTACCTTGAGGATGAACTTCTCGCAGTCGTCCGAGTAGGTCAGGTCGACCGGGTCGTCCGGGTTGATCAGCAGCAGCTCGCCCGGCGCCAGGTAGTGTTCCTGGCGCTGGCCGCGCCACAGGCAGTGGCCGCTGAGGAGGATCTGCAGGTGGAAGATGCTTTCCAGCGCTGGCGAGGTAACGCGCACCGCGCCGCCATAGCTGATGCGGCACAGGTCGAGGCTGGCGAAGCGGCGGTGGTTGAGGCTGGCTTGCGGGTGGCCGTGGGCCGGCAGGCGCAGGTCGTGGGTGCCGACGTGCTGGTTGACGTAGCCGGACACCGCATACGGGTCGGCACGCTCGAACACGCGACTGCGCTCACTCAGCAGGCTTTGCATACAGGCACTCACTCTTGTCGTTGGCCACGCTCTTCGTCGCGGTCGCTCCAGTCTATGCGCGCGGCGCGGCGAAGGGACCGGGCAGAGATGAATGGCAACACCTTCACCCTGCCCCACAAGCCCTCAGGTGGCGTCGGCGTGGCTCACCAGACCCTTGATCACAACGGCGGCGGTGGCGATGGCAGCCGGCACGATCAGGGCGGTCAGCACCTGCTCGAAATTCCAGCCCAGGCCCAGCAGGGTCGCGCCCATCCACGCACCGAGGATGGCGCCGAAGCGGCCGATCCCGAGCATCCAGGACACCCCGGTGGCGCGCCCCTGGGTCGGGTAGAAGCGCGCCGCCAGCGACGGCATGGCCGATTGCGCGCCGTTCACGCACATGCCGGCGGCCAGCACCAGGGTCGCCAGCAGCGTGACCGTGCCCAGGCTCTGCCCAACGCAGTAGGCGAACACGCCGGCCAGGCAGTAGAAGATGCCGATGACCTTGTGCGGGTTGAAGCGGTCCATGGCCCAGCCCACCGCTACCGAACTGAGCACCCCGCCGAGCTGGAACAGCGCGCCGATGAAGGCCGCCTGCTCCATGCTCGCGCCGGCGTCGCGCATCAGTGTCGGCAGCCAGCTGGTGAGCAGGTAGACGATCACCAGGCCCATGAAATAAGTCAGCCACAGCAGCAGGGTTCCCGCGCTGTAGGTGCCGGAGAAGATCACCTTGAACACGTTGCGGCTCTGCACCGTTTTCTGCTCGGGCACGCTGAAATCCCGCGCAGTCACCACCTCGGACGGCGCGATCGGCGCCAGCACGCGCTTGACCTTGTCCGCCCCGCGATTGCGCACCACCAGGAAGCGCGCCGACTCCGGCAGCCACACCAGCAACACCACCGCCAGCACCAGCGGCAGCACGCCGCCGAGCAGCAGCAGGCTGTGCCAGCCGTAGGCCGGAATCAGCTTGGCGGAGACGAAGCCGCCCGACGCCATGCCCAGGTTGAAGCCGCAGAACATGCTGGTCACCAGCAGCGACTTGAGGCGCTCGGGGGTGTACTCCGAGAGCAGCGTGGTGGCGTTGGGCATCGCCGCGCCCAGGCCGATGCCGGTCAGCAGGCGCAGCGCCAGCAGTTGTTCGAGGTTGCTGCTGTAGGCCGACAGCAGGCTGAACAGGCCAAACAGGAATACCGCCACCACCAGCACGCCCTTGCGCCCGAAGCGGTCGGCCAGTGGGCCGGAACCCAGGGCGCCGAACACCATGCCGATCAGCGCGGCGCTCATCACCGGGCCGAGGCTGGCGCGGTCGATGCCCCAGTCCTGGGTCAGCGCCGGGGCAATGAAACCCATGGCGGCGGTATCCAGGCCGTCGAGGAAGACGATGAGGAAGCACAGCAGCACGATGCGGCACTGGTACAGCGACAACGGCTGGGCGTTGATGAAGGACTGGACGTCGAGGGTGCCGGCAGTGGGCACGTGGGCGGAGCTGGTCATGCGAAGGCTTCCTGCGAAGGCGTCGTCGCGGGAAGGCCGGCTTTATCGCCCGGCACTCCCGCAAGCTGGACAGGAATGAGGCGCGAGCCGGTGGACGCACGGACCGGCGGATGGGGCAGGCACACAGGGGCCATGGCTGACGCTCATTGTTGTTATTGCCCGTCCGGCTGGACAGGTTGAGCCACAGTACGAAGAGACGTGGAGCCGTTCAATTCGATAATCGCGCCTGTGGGCGGTTAGCGAACAGGATTGCTGCGAGCCGGCGGGCAATGCTCCCACCGGCTTGATCAGTCAATGGAACAGCCGCGTGCCCAGCTCGCGGCTGGCCTCCAGCAACACCGGCAGGAAGCGCGTTTCCAGCTCCTGGCGCGACACGCGGCCGGCGTGAGTGCCGACGTTCAGCGCGGCCAGCACCTGGCCGGCGGAATCCTTCAGCGGCACGGCGATGGAGCGCAGGCCCACTTCCAACTCCTGGTCGATGATCACCCAGCCCTGCTGGCGGATTTCGGCGATGTTCGCGCGGAGCATTTCCGGGGTGTGCACGGTGCGGCTGGTCTTCACCTGCAGGTCGGCGTGGGCCAGGTAATCCTCCAGCGCGTCGTCGTTCAGCCCGGCGAGCAGGATGCGGCCCATGGAGGTGCAGTAGGCCGGCAGGCGGCTGCCGACGCTCAGGTCCACCGAGATCAGGCGCTGCGGCGTGGCCGAGCGGGCGATATAGAGAATCTCGTCGCCTTCCAGCGTGGCCATGGAGCAGGCCTCATGCAGTTGCTCGCTGAGGCGATCGAGGATCGGCTGCGCGGTGACCGCCAGCGGCGTCGAGGACAGGTAGGCGTGGCCGAGGGTCAGCACCTTGGGCAGCAGCGAATAGGTACGGCCGTCGGAGGTGACGTAGCCCAGCTTCATCAGCGTGTGCAGGCAGCGGCGCACGGCGGCGCGGGGGATTTCGGTGCGGTGGCTGATCTGCGCGATGGTCAGGTGGCGTTTGCGCTCCTGGAACGCATGGATCACCGCCAGGCCACGGGCCAGCGAGGTCATGAAATTCGGGTCGCCGGTGAAGGCCTCGATGCGCTTGGCCGGCGAAGCGATGATCGGCGGCGCAAGGGGCGGCAAGCTGGCACGGGGGGCGTCGGTCATGTTGTGGTCCTGGCAGGCGAATGCCGGGCGATTATCGACACGCATGGGCGATTATCGCAACATGAATGGTCGATTATCGAACGGAGCTTGCCGTACACCTGTGGAGCGGACTCCCTCCCGATGCCTCTCCTGCTTCGCGAGCAAGCTCGCTCCTACGAAGAGCGCGCCGGTGCTGGCCTGTAGGAGCGAGCTTGCTCGCGAACAACCCAGCACTGGGAATCTTCAGAGCGGCACCAACCTCAACTGCCGCAACCTACTCAACGTGCGCGAGAAGTGGCATCGGCGGATAACCCGTTCCGGGTTATGCGCCCTACCCACTACACGAGCTGGAGGCGATTGTGGCGTTTGATTGAAGGGTGTCGTCTTTCACACAAGCGTCAGGAGGAACACCTCGTAGGATGGTGTGGAGCGCAGCGATACCCATCGATTCCGGGCACCGACAGCATGGGTATCGCTTCGCTCCACCACATCCTACGTTGGAGGTCCGTCGGCGAAACCGGCGCTGGGGTAGACATAGAATCTCCTACGAAGAGCGCACCGGTTCTGGTCTGTAGGAGCGAGCTTGCTCGCGAACAACCCAGCACTGGGAATCCTCAGAGCGGCACCAACCTCAACTGCCGCAACCGGCTCAACGTACGCGAGAAGTCCAGCGCCGCGCCGCCCGCCGCCAGGTCCTCCAGCGACACCGTGGCGAACAGCTGCAACTTCAGCTGCCGGTCATAGGCAATGTCGATGAAATTGAGGAAGCGCATGCTCACGTCCGGCGGGTAGTCCGCCAGCGGGCCAAGGCCGCTCACGGCCATGCGCGGGTAATGCTCGATCAGCCACAGGTAATCGCTGGCCGAGCGCGGGCGCTCGAACATCTCGCTGAAGTCCATCCACGCGCAATGCTCATCATGGGCGTGCACTTTCAGCGGGTGGTGATTGACGCTGAGCACCTCGTCGAACTTCGCCTCCGCCGCCAGCCCCAGGCGCGAGCCGATCAGTTCGAGGTCGTCGGCGCGGGCGGGCCAGAGGAAACTGCCCCACTCTTCCAGCGACGTGCTGTGCTCGCGGTAATCCTGACCGGCATCCACCGAGATCACGTCGAAGCGCTTTTCGATCAGATCGATGGCCGGGCGGAAGCGCTCGCGGTACAGCGGATTCGGACAGAGGTTTTCCGGCTCGTAGTTGGACGTGCAGACCAGGCCTACGCCTTCGTCCACCAGCACCTTCAGCATTCGCCCCAGGAGCATGGCGTCACCGATGTCGTGCACGTGGAATTCGTCGAAGCACAGCAACCGGGTTTCTTCGGCGATGGCGCGGGCCACGCGCACCAGCGGGTCGGATTGCCCGGTGATCGCCAGCATGCGCCCCTGCAGTTCCTGCAGGAACGCGTGGAAGTGCACGCGGCGCTTGGCCTCAGTCGGCGCGGCAGCGAAGAACTGGTCCATGACGAAGCTCTTGCCGCGCCCCACACCACCCCACAGGTAGACACCGGCTACCGGCTTGCGCAGGAAGCCATGGCGGCCGGCGAGGAAGTCGTCGAGCCAGTTGGCGAGGTGATCGACTGCCGTCACCTGCGCCTCGTCCGCTCGATAGCCGCGCTCGTCGAGCGCGGCGGCGAAGTGTCGCCGAACGCGGTCGGCGACCGGTTCGGCGGATGTTTCAGTATCAAAAGTCAAAGAACACCGTTTCCGCATTTCCCTGGACGCGGATATCAAACCGGTATGCGAGCTTCCCGTCTACCTCGCAGCGCTTTGCAATGAGGGTTTGCCGACGCTCGGGCTGCTCGATGAGGTTCAGCACCGGGTCCACCGCGTTCGCCTCGGCTTCATCCCCGAAGTACAGGCGGGTCTGCAGATGAATGTTGATACCACGGGCGAACAGCGAGACGTTGATGTGCGGCGCCATGGGTACGCCGGCGGCGTTTTTCACCACGCCGGGCTTGATGGTCTGCACCTGCCACTCGCCGGCATCGAAGGTCGTTGCTGTGCGTCCGAAGCCGTTGAAGGGCCTCTCCTGATCGTAGGCAGCGTCATACACGCCTTGGTGATTTGCCTGCCACAGCTCCAGGAAGGAGTCGCGGATCAGGTGGCCGTTGCCGTCGTACACGTTACCGATCAGCAGGATGTGTTCGCCGGGCGCACCGGGCTTGGCCATTTCGCTCCAGATTTCCTGGTCACGGGCCGGGTTGCCGGCGGCGGACAGCGCCAGGCCGATGTGTACGTAGGGGCCGGCGGTCTGCGAGGGGGTTTCCGGCAGCAGTTCGATAGGCATGGTCGGTCCTCCTCAGCGATTTTCGAAATGGGTCTTGCGTTGGCCGCGCAGCACGATATTGAAGCGGTAGGCCAGGCAGTCCATGGGGTTGGCGTTGCTCATGTCGAGCTTGGCGATCAGGCTTTCCACCGCGTCCGGGTTGGCGATGGACTTGACGATGGGGCACATCGGGATCAGCGGGTCACCCTCGAAGTACAGCTGGGTGATCAGCCGCGTGGAGATCGACGGGCCGCTGATGGAGAAGTGGATGTGCGCCGGGCGCCAGTCGTTGGGGCCGTTGCGCCAGGGGTACGGGCCGGGCTTGACGGTGCGGAAGACGTAGCGCCCTTCGCTGTCGGTCAACGCACGGCCGACGCCGCCGAAGTTCGGGTCCAGCGGCGCGAGATAGCGGTCGTTCTTGTGGCGGTAGCGGCCGCCGGCGTTGGCCTGCCACATCTCCACCAGGGTGTGCGGCACGGGCTTGCCGTACTGGTCCATCACCCGCCCGGACACCAGGATGCGCTCGCCGATGGGCAAGCCGCCGTTGTTGAAGTTGAGCAGCAGGTCGTTGTCGTGCTCGCCCATCTTCAGGTGCGAGAAGTCAGGGCCGCTGGTTTCCGAGACCGATTGCGGAATGCTCACCAGCGCCTGGCGCGGGGAACGGGCGATGGAGGTCTTGTAGTCGGGGGTGAGGGCTTTGGGGTGCCAGTTTCGGTCACGAATGACGAAGCGGCTGTTTTCCGCGTCGGACATGTCGGTCTCCTCTTGTTGGATTTATAGGAGCCTGTTGCATCAGGCAGTGCGGCGGAGTGTCGCCCGCCTGCCTGACACCGAACACTGAAAAGATGCCCGCCATCCATAACCATTTGGTTATGGATAAGCACCCTCACGGTACGCTTCCCCCACCTCGCGCAGCACCT
The DNA here is from genome assembly GCF_002796985.1 of Pseudomonas sp. Taxonomy (GTDB): domain Bacteria; phylum Pseudomonadota; class Gammaproteobacteria; order Pseudomonadales; family Pseudomonadaceae; genus Pseudomonas. Next base: position 89,810 of record NZ_PEKX01000012.1, read on the forward strand.
CCAGGCACCAGTGCGCGCCGAGCGAAAGCGGCAGCGTCGAGTTACTGCAAACGCCCACCGAACCGCCCGGTTCCTGCACGTCCAGCGGCAGTTCGACGATCTCGCCGGAGCGCAGGTCCAGGCGCACCGAATCCAGCGGGGCGATCCACAGCGCGTCGCTGGTCAATACATAACGGCGGCTGAGCACCGTGGACAGGGTTTCCAGCCGGCGACGCGGCTGGCCGAGGCCGCTCTGCACCAGCAGGCTGTCGGCAGACTTGCGGATGGTGGTACCGGCCAGCGGCAGCACCAGCGGCCAGTCGTCCAGCGCCGAGGGCGGCAGCGGGCGGCCCAGCAGCGGGTGGCCGGCACGGGCCACCAGGGTCATGGATTCGCTGTACAGGTGCTCGAAGGCGAGCCCCTGGATCTGCGGGCTCTCGGTCATCCGGCCGACCACCAGGTCCAGCTCGCCCACGCGCAATTGCGAGAGCAGGTGCGCGCTGGGCCCAGTCACCACACTGACCACCAGCGCCGGGTGGCGCTCGTGCAGGCGCCGCACCGTTTCCGGCATCAGCAGGCTTTCCACAGTGGAAAGCACGCCGAGGCGCACCGTGCTGGAGGCGTACTCGCCGCCGCGCAGGCTGTTCACCCCGTCGCGCAGCGCCTGCACGCAGGGGCCGGCGTAGCGCAGGAAGGCCGCGCCCGCCTCGGTCAGGCTGGCGCCGCTCTTGCCGCGCTCGAACAGGCTGGCTGCGAGCAGGTCCTCCAGCTCCTTGAGCGTCTTCGAGATGGCCGGCTGGCTCACCGCCAGGGCGTCCGCCGCGCGGGCCAGGCTGCCCTGGCGAGCCACTTCGAGGAAACACACCAGGTGGCGGAACTTGATACGCGAATCGATATTCATAGCGGCTCAACGCGGCTCGCGGAAGGCGCGGGGCGAAACCCCGGCGTAGCGCTTGAAGAATCGGGAGAAGTAGGCGGGTTCGGAGAAGCCCAGGCTGTCCGACACCTGCTGGATGGTCATGGCTGTGTACACCAGGTTGCGCTTGGCCTCCAGCAGCAGGCGCTGGTGGATCATCTGCAAAGCCGACTGCCCGGCCAGCCGCCGGCACAGCGCGTTGAGGTGCGCGGCACTGATACCCAGCGCCGCCGCGTAATGTTCGATGGGCCGGTGTAAACGGAAGTCCTGCTCCAGCAGGCGGGAGAACCCATGCACATGTTCGACGCCGCGATCCTGCTGGCTCGCCTGGGCACGGGCCTGCTCCAGCGCCCGGCGGCTGAGCCAGACCAGCAGCATATTGAGCAGCGATTGCAGCATGAGGTCGCGGCCCGGCGCTTGCCCGGCGTACTCGCGCTGGATGGACTCGAACAGCCCATCCAGCTGGCGCTTGCCCTCGCCCACGGCAAAGCACACCGGCTGCTCCAGCACCGTACTTTGCAGCAGGCCGCCGAGCTGCTCGGCCAGCGGCAGGCCCATGCTCAGCACCCAGCCCTGCACGTCCTCGGCGAAGCGGAAGCCATGCACCGCCAGCGCCGGCGTGACCTGCAGCGAAGCCTCGCGGACCGGCGTCACCCGCCCCTCCACTTCCAGCTCCGCCGCGCCGGATTGCACATACAGCAGCTGCACCAGGTCGCCGTGGCGATGCGGGCGGATTTCCCAGTCGTGCAGGCGGCTGCGCGAGGCAATGGATTCGCAGTGGATCAGGTCCGGCGTCGGCCACACCGTCGTTTCGCCATACAGGCGGAACACCGGGACCGGCGTGTCAGCACGTTGTTCGATCACCGCCCACATCCATGAAAAATCCAAGAAGACTGTTGGAAATTACCTTCAAACGCCGATCCCATCCACAAAAAATGCAGGAGACAAAAACAACAGCGCTCTCCAAGGAGCCACCCCATGAAGACTCAAGTCGCCATCATCGGCGCCGGCCCGGCCGGTCTCCTGCTCGGCCAACTGCTGCACAAGGCCGGTATCGATACCGTCATCCTCGAACGCCAGACACCCGACTACGTGCTCGGCCGCATCCGCGCCGGCGTGCTCGAACAGGGCACCGCCGACCTGCTGCGCGAAGCCAATGCCGGTGCGCGGATGGATGCCGAAGGACTGCTCCACGACGGCTTCGAACTGGTCCTCAATGGCCGCCGTGAGCGCATCGACCTCAAGGCCCTCACCGGCGGCAAGCAGGTGATGGTCTACGGCCAGACCGAAGTCACCCGCGACCTGATGCAGGCCCGCGAGGCCTGCGGCGCGATGAGCGTGTACGAAGCCGCCGACGTGGAGCTGCATGACGTCACCAGCGAAAAGCCCTACCTCACTTTCACTCACCAGGGCGAACAGGTGCGCCTGGACTGCGACTACATCGCCGGCTGCGACGGCTTCCACGGTGTGGCCCGGCGCAGCATTCCCGCCGAGCGCCTGAGCATCTTCGAGCGCGTCTACCCGTTCGGCTGGCTCGGCCTGCTCAGCGACACCCCGCCGGTCAACCACGAACTCATCTACGCCAGCAGCGAACGCGGCTTCAGCCTGTGCAGCCAGCGCAGCGCCAGCCGCAGCCGCTACTACCTGCAGGTGGGGCTGGAGGAGAAGGTGGAGGACTGGTCCGACGAACGCTTCTGGGACGAACTCAAGCGCCGCATTCCCGAAGACGCCGCGCGCCAGCTGGTCACCGGGCCATCGCTGGAAAAGAGCATCGCCCCGCTGCGCAGCTTCGTGGTGGAACCGCTGCAGTACGGCCGGCTGTTCCTCGTCGGTGATGCCGGGCACATCGTCCCGCCCACCGGCGCCAAGGGCCTGAACCTGGCGGCCAGCGACGTCGATGCCCTGCACCGCATCCTGGTGAAGGTCTACGGCGACGGCCGCACCGACCTGCTGGAACAGTATTCGCCCATCGCCCTGCGGCGCATCTGGAAGGCCGAGCGCTTCTCCTGGTGGATGACCTCGATGCTGCACCAGTTCCCCGACAGCGACGCCTTCACCCGGCGCATGCTGGAAACCGAGCTGGACTACTTCCTAGGTTCCGAGGCCGGCCGCACGACCATCGCGGAGAACTATGTGGGGCTGCCGTTCGAGGAAGTGGTCTGATGTCCCGCTGGCCGGACAGGGTGCGAGGCTCTTGACCTCGTAGGAGCGAAGCTTCTAAGCGATCCGGCCGACAGGCCGGTGCAAGCGACGACGGTCCCGGCTGCACCGGGATTTCGCGGAGAAGCTCCGCTCCTACAAAAAGCTCCAACTCCGAAGCACGACCTGTAGGAGCGAGCTTGCTCGCGAACCGCCTGGCAACGGAATTACCGGCGAAATCCATTCGCGAGCAAGCTCGCTCCTACGAAAAACCCCACCATCTATCCTTACCCCTCCAGCCACGCCGCTCGCCGCGACACCGCCGGAGGCCGCCATCGACCCGGACGAAGCGAACTTCCTCAGCTACCTGCTCGCCGAAAGCGGCGACGGCGACGCGCGCGCCTTCGCCACGCTGTACCGCTGCACCGCCGCGCGTCTCTACCCGCTGGCGCTGAAACTGAAGACCGATCAGACAGAAGCCGACACCTTGCTGGTCGACACCTACCTCCACGTCTGGACCGACGCCGACCGCTACCACCCCACGCGCAGCACCGCGCTGGACTGGATGATCGCCCTGCTCTATCAGCTCGCCGACCGCCCCTCCCCGCCACCCAGCGACGAGCCCTGGCCGGAACTGCCGCCGCCGGACGAACTCTGGCCTGCCATCCACGCACGCCTTCCCGATGACGAGGGCGATAGCCCCGGCCTGCGCTGGCCGCTGATCATCGCCAGCGTGGTCGGCGTGCTGATCGGCGCGGTGATCTGCCTGAGCCTGCTGCTAGAACTGCGGCCCGCACATTAGGCGCTTGGCTGAAAGACGATGGGTATCGCTTCGCCCCACGCCATCCTACGACGTGCCACGTGCCCGCCTCGGAGCTCTCCGTAGGATGGGTGGAGCGCGATACCCATGCTGTCGCTCTTCGAAGAAAGCCAGAAACAACCCACCCCAGCCCCGTAACCCGCCATAAAAACCCCGAACGCCGTACGGCATTACCTTGCCAAGCCGCCGCGTACTTGGCATAAACGTCCGATTCTTTTTCGCACACATAACAAGGAAGTTTCGATGCGCATTCTCGGACGCGTCCTACTTGCAGTCCTGCTGCTGCTCTTGCTCGTCGGCGGCGTCATCGCCTGGTACACCGCGCATCCCAATCTTCCGGACTACACCCCGCCGCAGAAGATGATCCACCTTGAGGAGCAGTGGTCCAAACAGGACCGCGAAACCTACTACTACACGCCCCAGGGCACCCAGGTGAAGGGCCTGCGCTACGACTGGTTCACCCACCTCGAGCAGCCCTTCAACAAGGGCAAGTTCGCCAGCCCGGAAAACCTCGCGCGCTTCGGCTTCCTCATCGAGCCCGAGCAGATCGGCCGCGCCCCCGACGACACCCTGGCCGCCACGGCCAAAAACCCCGGCAACCTGCCCGTGGGCTTCGCCCGCCACCAGGACGGCGAAACCGGCGCGTGGTACCTCGACATTACCTGCTCCGCCTGCCACACCGGCGAGCTGCGCTATAAAGGCACCGCCGTGCGCATCGACGGCGGCGCGGCCATGCACTCCATCGCCTCCACCGTGCCCACCCTGCGCGGCGGCGCATTCGGCCAGGCGCTGGGCGCCAGCCTCGCCTCCACCTACTACGTGCCGTGGAAGTTCGACCGCTTCGCCAAGGGCGTGCTGGGCGACAGCTATCCCAAAGGCAAGGCCGCGCTCAAGCGCGACGTGCGCAACGTGCTCGGCACCCTCGTCTCCACCGCCTGGAACGACACCCACCGCGGCCTCTACCCGACCCTCGAAGGCCCCGGCCGCGCCGACGCCTTCGGCCGCATCGCCAACAGCGTGTTCGGCGACGGCATCGACGCCTCCAACTACCGCGTCGCCAACGCCCCGGTGAACTACCCGCAGGTGTGGGACATCTGGAAATTCGACTGGGTGCAGTGGAACGGCTCGGCCATGCAGCCCATGGCGCGCAACATCGGCGAAGCCCTCGGCGTCGGCGCCACGCTGCGGATGTTCGAGAGCGACGGCAAACCGGTGATGGGCGATGAGCGCTACGCCTCCAGCGTGCGCCTGCGCGACCTCTACACCCTCGAAGAGACCCTCAAGCAACTCAAGCCGCCGGCCTGGCCGAAGGACGTGTTCGGCGAAGTCGACCTGAAGAAGGCCTCCCAGGGCCGCGCCCTGTTCCAGGCCAACTGCGTGTACTGCCACGGCCCGCATGTGAAGGAGCCCGGCGCCAAGGACTACATCGCCCCGGCCCGCGTGCCCGAGTGGCGCATGAAGATGGTCCCCACCAGCGAGATCGGTACCGACCCGACCACCGCCGACAACATCGCCGACCACACCTTCGACGTGCGCCCGCTCAAGCTCAAGGCCGAAGAATTGCAGGGCATGAACGTCCACCTGTACCCGCAGAGCGACGTGCCGCTGGACTTCTCGAAGATTTCCGCCGCCAAGGGCCTGGCCTACGTCACCGCCTTCGTCGAGCAGCGCGCCTACCGCGACGCGCACATCGGCGCGGAGCAGCAACAGGAAATGAACGGCTACGGCCTGCCCATCGGTGTGCAGGAACTGCGCGCCTACAAAGCCCGCCCGTTGGACGGCATCTGGGCCACCCCGCCCTTCCTGCACAACGGCTCGGTGCCCAACCTGTTCCAGATGCTCTCGCCAGTGGCCGAGCGCGACAGCCAGTTCTGGGTCGGCAGCTTCGAGTACGACCCGAAATATGCCGGCTACCGCACCGAGCGCTTCCCCGGCGGCTTCCTCTACAAGACCAGCGTCACCGGCAACAGCAACGGCGGCCACGAATTCCGCGACGGCTGCCGCAAGGACGGCGCCATCGGCCGCGCCCTGTCGCCGGAAGAACGCTGGGCGCTGGTGGAATACCTGAAGGTGCTGGGCAACCCCGAGTACGAAAACAAACTCGACCCGAACGTCCCCACCCCGCCGTGGACACCGGGGCCGAAGTGCGAATGAGCCGCGCCGGACTGCTCTTCGTAGGAGCGAGCTTGCTCGCGAACAGCCCCGGCAGCTCCGGCGTTGGGCGGGTTCGCGAGCAAGCTCGCTCCTACAGATGCCCCACGCTCCGCAGCACCGCCTGAACACCGATCCGCCCCCTCTCCCTTCAGGGAGAGGGCCAGGGAGAGGGAAACACCCCGCACCAGGCCCACCCCGCTACACCCGCAAGGGCCAGGGAACGGAATCCCCTCCATAAAAAGAACACCAAAGGACCCCGTGCCATGCGCTCCCTGCTCACCCGAATCTGGCTCTTCCTCGGCAAATGGCTCGGCCGTCTGCTCCTCGCCGTCGCCGCCATCGGCCTGCTCGGCTGGGGCATCGGCAGCCTCTACTACGCGTGGAAATTCTCCGGCCCCGTCTCCGCCCAGGAAGAAATCCCGGCGGGCGAAGCCCAGCTCACCCAGGCCATCATCGAAGACGCCGTGCGCATCGTCGAACAGCACCGCGACAACACCCGCGTACTGCGAGACGCCCACGCCAAGGCCCACGGCTGCGTGAAGGCCGAAGTCACGGTCAGCAGCGACCTCGCTCCCGGCCTGCGCCAGGGTGTGTTCGCCGAGCCGGGGCACAAATGGGAGGCGATGGTCCGCTTCTCCAACGGCAACGCCTATCCGCAGTTCGACAGCGCCCGCGACGCCCGCGGCATGGCCATCAAACTGCTCGACGTGCCCGGCGCCAAGCTGATGCCCGGCAAAGGCCACGACACCGAACAGGACTTCGTCATGTTCAACCACTCGGTGTTCTTCGTCCGCGACGTCGCCGAATACCGGCAGAACTTCGCCGCGCAAGCCAGCGGCCAGAAGGTCGCCGCGTTCTTCCCCAGCTGGAAGCCGAGCACCTGGGAAATCCGCCACTTGATCATCGCACTGCAAACCCTCGCCCCCGCCCCGAGCAGCCCCCTGCAAGCCGGCTACAACGGCATCGCCCCCTACAAGCTGGGCGAGGCAAACAACATCAAGTACCGCGTCATCCCGCTGAGCGAAGGCTGCCCGGCCTACCAGTTGCCCAAGCTCAACGAAAAGCTGCCCAACTTCCTGCGCACCGCCATGTACCAGCAACTCTCGGTCGACCGCACCCCCGCCTGCTTCGCCCTGCAAGTGCAGAAACAGGACCCGAGCCAATACATGCCCATCGAAGACGTCAGCGTCGAATGGAGCGAGAAGGACGCGCCCTTCCAGACCGTCGCCACCGTCAGCATCCCGGCCCAGGACTTCGACAGCCGCGAGCAGAACCTCGCCTGCGACAACCTCTCCTACAACCCGTGGCACGCCCTCCCCGAACACCGCCCGATTGGTGGAATCAACCGGCTAAGGAAGGCGGTTTATGAGGCGGTGAGTGTTTATCGGCATGAGCGGAATGGATTGAATGACCAGACACACTAAAATCATCCAAACAATATTAATCAATGGACATGTGCCAAACACGATTCTTTAATTTGGAGTTGAGCAATGAAACGCACCTCGCACAATCCAGATCAATATATATTCTCCTTTAGACAAATCGCTAGTAATGGGAAGAAAAAAATTGGAATACTACTTGGGGCAGGCGCACCGGTCAGCATAAACATCAGCAAAGACGAAACATGGAAGTCGCTTATACCAAACCTTGCCGGCCTAACGAAAATAGTAAAAGAAAAATTAAGCGCCGACGACCTCTCAGCCTACAACTCACTAGAATCATCAATTTCCGAACCAAACTTAGAAAAGGTGCTTAGCAAAATAAGAACAATTTCTGAGGTGATCGGCGAGAATAAAATAAACAATTACAACTCAACAGACTACCAAAATCTCTCCGAAAACATATGCAACGCAATTAGAGATGAAGTAGACCAAGTGCTCCCTGTCGGACAGAACCCCTACACCGAGCTAGTTTCATGGATAAATGGTATTTCCAGAAAATATGGGGTTGAAATATTTACCACGAACTATGACCTACTCCTTGAACAGGCCTTAGAGCGCGCCAAAACACCGTATTTTGATGAATTTAGCGGCTCTGATAGCGCTTTTTTCGACCCGTCTACAATTTCTCGAAATGACCTTCCTCCAAGATGGGTGAGGCTATGGAAATTGCACGGCTCAATTGGTTGGGAAAAGAACAACAAAAATGAAGTGACAAGGATACCTAGATCAAAAACCGCAAATATGGTCTATCCCTCGCACATCAAGTACGACCAGACTCAAGCTGCCCCATTTTCGTCTCTCTTCGAGCGATTGAAAAACTTCATCCTAGAACCGGACACGCTTCTCCTCTCAACTGGATTCTCTTTCGCGGACGCCCACATATCCTCAAAATTACTTGAAAGCCTCCTAGCGAACCCATCATCTGCTCTATTCGCATTCCAGTACGGAAACCTTGAGAGCGAAATATACATTAAAGACCTGGCAATTAAATGCCCGGGAATTAGTGCCTATTGCCGAGACGGAGCAGTTATCAATGGCACCGAGGCAAGGTGGAAAATCGGCAGTCTACCTGCCCGAAACTGGAAGAACTTCAGGGACGAGTATTACAAAGACGAACAATTCCTATTGGGTGACTTCAGCATGCTCTCAAGATTTCTAGCAGCCGCAGGTGCTGAATACACCTTAGAAACGATAAGCGTAACTGAGGAGGAGCCGGAAAATGCACCAGATGAATAACCCAACATTACTTGGAACAATCAGTTCTGTTTCTAGCTCCTCTGCGACCGTTGAATTATCAGATTCAGTAGAGTCTGGAGTTGTAATCCTAGAGGGTCAAAACTATAGAGTTGGGCAGGTCGGCAGCTTCGTCAAGATCCCATTAGGATACAACAAATTATATGCAATAATATCAGGTTCAAGCGAATCAGGAAAAATCGAAGAACAAGAAACAATATCTCCTGACCGGCGATGGATTAAAATAGAATTAATCGGCGAAATAGTTGGAGGGGAATTTGAAAGAGGAATAAGTGAGTACCCAAACATAGGAAACGAAGTTCATATCGTGACTGACTCGGACCTCAGCAAAATCTTTGGAGAGCGCCTGCAAGACCACTTTGAGATCGGCACACTTTCTAGTTCCGACAGCATCAAGGTTAGCCTTGACTTAAACAAGCTTGTATCTAGGCACTCAGCAATTCTTGGTTCTACTGGCGCGGGAAAATCCACTAGCACAGCCAGCATTTTGCGCTCACTTGTTTCCGGGCAAGACAATGAATTAAAACTCCCATCTGCAAGAATTTTGTTAATTGACATTCATGGAGAGTACTCTTCCGCCCTGAGCGATCATGCAAAGACATTCTCCATCGACTCCCCACACAACAAACTGTTTATCCCTTTCTGGTGCCTATCACCTGAAAGCCTAATAGACTTCCTCTTTGGCACACTTAACGAGTCAACCAGAGCTCTATATCTAGACAAGTCCGTGGAAGAGCGAAAGCACGCCATTAACGCGAACAACTTAGACGACATTGACCCCGAAAAAATAACCAATAGAACGCCACTCCCCTATAGAATTAAAAAGATATGGCATGAACTCTGCTTTGAGGACACTGTCAACTGGGAAGATAAAGACAAAACAATCCCCGCTTACAAAGGAGATGAGAAAGGAGACTTTGAAAAACTTTCCCCCCCTCGCTTCCTCCCTCCCGGTGCGGGTCAAAATTCGCCATTCAAAGGTGGACAAGGGCTTCTCAGAAAGCAACTTGACTTAATGAAGTCCCGCTTAATAGATACGCAATACTCTTTTTTGCTTGACCCTGGACCTTGGAATCCAGACAAGGACGGAAAAATCGAGAAAGACCTCGGAGACCTCATAAAAGATTGGCTAGGCCATGATAAACCAATAACAATATTAGATCTATCCGGCATGCCATCTGCAAGACTAAGCCTCTTACTTGGTGCAATTCTAGACATATTGTTCGAGACCGCAATATGGGGGAGAAACAGCATTTCAGGAATGAGAGAAAAGCCTCTCTTATTGGTGCTGGAGGAAGCGCACCGATATCTCTCCAAGTCAGAGAATGGATTAGCAAAATCGATGGTTCAAAAAATAGCAAAAGAGGGGAGAAAATTTGGAGCAGGGTCAATGTTGGTAAGCCAAAGACCCTCAGAGATAGACGAAACCATTCTCTCTCAATGCGGAACCATAATCTCTCTTCGAATTAACAACTCAACTGATCGCTCGATAGTAAAATCAGCAATGTCCGAGGGACTATCCGGCATAATTGATTCATTACCTATCCTCAGAACAGGAGAGGCCATAATTGTTGGGGAAGCAGCAAAGCTACCAACACGCTGCAAGTTCACCGAACTGCCCGAAGGAAAGTACCCCAACAGCAAAGATCCGGACGTTTACCAATCGTGGAGAAAAGAAAAAACCAACGAAGATTACTCGGAACTAATATTAGCTTGGCGCAAACAATCCATAAACTAGGAGAACAACTCATGGAAAGAACCCCAGTCCAGTCCAGCAATATTTCATCAATTGGGTACAACCCATCCACAGAGACTCTTGAAGTAGAGTTTAACAACGGAAGTATTTATGAATACTATGGAATTTCAGAAAGCACCTACAACGAACTTATGAATTCCAACTCTCATGGTTCGTACTTGGCGGCCAACATTAAAAACCACTATCAATATCAACGAACGCAATGAAGCAATAAAGCTTGACCATATCAAAAACCACAAATACTATTTCCCGGCCCCATCAAATCAATGGGGCCGGGATTAGCAGCCCGAAACTCCAGAGACAATCGCCGATCTGTATCGGCGGCCCAACCATTTGGGCCGTCCACCGGAACGCGGCGTGTTGGTTCGTGTGGCTGCTGATCCAACATCGTCCGTAGGTGGTCTGCTCGTAGTAGAGATGCGACTGAAATGGACGATTCTTCCCTGCCAACCCCACTCCCCTTCCTCCGCAATCGCCGCACCCTGCGCGCCCTGCTGATCGACGATCAGGTCTGGTTCCTCCTCTCCGACTTCTGCCGCGTGACGGGCTACCCGCACGAAGAACGCATGGCCATGCGCCTGGCCGACGACCAGATTCGTCAGGAGCGGCTGCTGACCGAGGACGGTCTGGAGCTCGATTACGTGCTGTTGAGCGAATCCGCCGTGTACCAGGCGCTGGTGCTGTTCAACGTGCCGGACTACGGCTCGCTGCGGCGCTGGATCAGCGGCACGGTGGTGCCGCAGGTGCGCAGCCAGTTCAACCCCGCCGGCCCGCGCCATGTGCAACTGCAATTCGACCGGCAATGCCTGCGGGTGCTGGATTGGCAGGACGACCTGTGGGTGAGTTTCGGCGACCTGCCTCGCGTGCTGGGCGGGCGTTCGCCGATTGCCGGGCGCAGCGGCTGGCGGGGTTGGGCGAAGCGGTTGCGGACGTAGGGCGCATAACGCGGTACGCGTTATCCGCCGTTTGGCCGGAGGCCCGGGCCGCACCGAACCCACCAGCGGCGCGAGGCATGGCGGCGTACAACCGCGGCGGCTGTACGCCCTGCGGGTTCACCGGGAAATACCGTTCGTAGGATGGCGTGGAGCGGAGCGATACCCATGCTGACGGTGGGTGGGTGTCGAAGGGTATCGCTGCGCTCCACCCATCTTACTGGTGCGTCACGGCGCGGTGTCGTCAGGGCTGCCCGCCCAGCTTGAGGAGCGTCACTATCAGCCCGCCGATAGTCATGAAGGACGCGAGCAGCGTGCCGAGGATCAGCGGGACGACGCCGCCCGGCGAGACGTAGGGCGTCACTTCCAGGAGGAAGCCGGGGCGGATGTGATTCGGGGTCAGGCAGGTGATCTGGTAATCGCCGGGTTCGTTACAGTGGAATTCGCCCAGGGGGTTGCTGGAGTTGCCACCCATGTCGCTGCGGCGCACGGTGAAGAAGCGGACAGGCCGTCCACATCAGATCGCAGGCCGGAGCGGCAGCTCTTGGCAGAAGCGCAGCAGCCCTGCATCAGCCGCCGAAGTTGGCCGCGAGAGACTTCGTAATTATCGCCGCTACGCGCAGGAATTCTCCGATAGAGCCATCACGGGCGGCCCCCTAGCCTTGTGCTCCACGCGATCGAAGGCGGGCGGGCTGCTCATTCCGTGCAGGCTAATCCGCCGCCGTCGTGCTTCGGAGAGTTCCTGCATGTCTGCCGTCGAGAAGAAGTTGAACAAGCTGGCCGCTACCTTTCGCGCAGCCCTGGCCAAAGGGAATTACCAGCAGGGCCGCGAGGCGGCGCAACAGGCGCTGAAAATCGCCCCGAACCATCCCACGCTGCTGGCGGACTATGCCCTGTGCCTGATGCGCACCAAGGACTACGAGCAGGCCTACAAGACCTACCTCAAGCTGCTGCATACGCTGGGTGAGGAAAAGATGCCCGGCACCGCGCTGGATGGGCTGACCGAGGTCTGCGGCTGGTTGAAGCGGGAGGACCTGGTGCGTCGCTACGGCAACCTGTCGCTTAGCGTGGCGGACCAGAAGTACAGCCAGTTCCCCGCTTACCCATTGCCCGACACGCCGCCAGCACCATTCGACGGCGCAAACCCGGAGCGCAACCTGATCGTCTTCTCCCTGTTTGGCGCCCGCCCACGCTATTGCGAGAGCGCACTGAAGAACGTGGAGGCCGCGCGCGACCTGTTCCCCGGCTGGCGCTGTCGCTTCTACGTGGATGATTCCGTGCCACCGGCGGTGCTGACCCGTCTGACGGCGGCCGGTGCACAGGTGGTGCAGGTGGACGAGGCGACCCGCCAGGCGATTCCACCGACCATGTGGCGCTTCCTGGTAATGGAAGACCCCGAGGTTTCGCGCTTCCAGGTGCGCGATGCCGACGCGCTACTTTCCGAGCGAGACCGCGCGGCAGTGGAAGCCTGGCTGCAGAGCGGCTTCTGGTACCACCACATGCGCGATTACTTCAGCCATACCGAACTGCTGCTGGCAGGGATGTGGGCCGGCTGCCACAACCCGAACCTGCCGGGCATCCGCGAGCTGATCGCGCAGTACCTGAAGGAGGAAGAGGCGCACAAGCGCTTCGCCGACCAGTACTTCCTGCGCCGCAGCCTGTGGCCGACCATCCGCCAGAGCCTGCTGAGCCATGACGATCTGTTCGGTTTCCTGGACGCGCAGCCCTTCCCGCCGCACGAGCCGGTGCGTTGGCGGATGGAGGCCTTCCATGTGGGCTGTAACGCCAGCTACCAGGGCATCAGGGTGCAGAGCAAGCTGAAGGACGGCGAGTTGCAGCCCTGGGGGCTGTTCGATGCCGAGGGCGGGCTGTTGTGCCGTTACGAATCGCCGGTGGCCAAGGGGCATTGGGAGGAATGGATGCCGTACTTCCTCTGCGAGGCCATTACGGACGGCATTTACAACGTGCGCAGCCTGGCCAAGTGAGGGCGCACCCTGCGCGCGGATCGCGGGCATTGCCCGCTCCTGTTCCGAGCGCAGGCCGGTGCTGACCCGGATAGAGATCGTAGGATGGTGTGGAGCCTAAGCGATACCCATGCCGCTGGCGCGAAAAGGCTTGATGGGTATCGCTGCGCTCCACGCCATCCTACAAAGGCCACACGGCATATCGCGGGGTGGTATCAGTAGACTTCCGGCACCTGCAATTCCTGCGGCGTGGGATGCCGGCGGTAGCCTTTGTGGCGCTGCCGCTCGGGCAGGTTGACGGCGGGCAGCTGCACTTCCTGGTAAGGGATCTGACTCAGCAGGTGGCTGATGCAGTTGAGCCGCGCGCGCTGCTTGTCGTCGGCCTGGACGATCCACCAGGGCGCCTCGGCGATGTGCGTGCGTTCGAGCATCACTTCCTTGGCCTTGGTGTAGGACTCCCAGCGGCGGCGGGATTCCAGGTCCATGGGGCTGAGTTTCCACTGTTTGAGCGGATCGTGGATGCGGCTGAGGAAACGGTAGTGCTGCTCCTCGTCAGAGATGGAAAACCAGTACTTGAGAACCTGGATGCCGGAGCGCACGAGCATGCGTTCGAACTCAGGCACGCTGCGGAAGAACTCTTCGTACTGGTCGTCCGAGCAGAAGCCCATCACCCGCTCGACGCCAGCGCGGTTGTACCAACTGCGGTCGAACAGGACGATCTCACCTGCCGCCGGCAGGTGCGAAACGAAGCGCTGGAAGTACCACTGGGTGCGTTCGCGGTCGTTCGGTGCGGGCAGCGCGGCGACCCGGCACACACGCGGGTTGAGGCGCTGGGTGATGCGCTTGATCACGCCGCCCTTGCCAGCGGCGTCGCGGCCTTCGAAGAGGATGACCACCTTGTGGCCGGTCTTCACCACCCAGTTCTGCAACTTGACCAGCTCGGCCTGCAGGCTGAACAGGGTGTGGAAGTAACGCTGGCGTGCCAGGCGTTCCTCATGGGTCTGCAGGCTGCCGTGGCGCAGCCCTTCGAAGTCGTAGAGTTCGTCGAACAGTTCGAGTTCGAGCTCTTCGTCGCGGTCATCCAGCAGGTCGCGCTGGACGCGCCGAGGGAAGTTCTTGTCATCGAGCAGCATGGTGGGTTGCCTTGTGCCGTCACTGGCTCAGTCACATTGAGTGACATTTTCATGACAGAAAAATGTAGCCACGCTTTATGACGAATTCATTACAGCCAGTGAAAGATATTTCTTACAAAGCCCGGTTTAGAGCCCTCCTCGATCTGACACCCAATACATTAAGAAGGTCTTAACAGCTCACCTCCGCTGCCGAACGGTTACCCGTGTTCGCGGTTGCTTTGCAGGGACGGCTGCCAGGATCGCGGAGCCAGGCGCAGCACCGCGAAGAAAGGAAAGATCAGGCGTCAGCCAGCGGACGTGGCTTGTTGACGTATTTGAACGTGCCGGAGGCAGTGGCGACGACCAGGCCCTGGCTGTTGCGCAGCTCGCCCTCGCAGAAGGCGATGGAGCGGGTGTGATGCTGGACCTTGCCGTGGGCTTCGAGCACCTCGCCCACTTCGCCGCCGGGGCGCAGGAAGCTGGTCTTCATCTCGACGGTCACTACGCCGCGGCCGGCTTCGTCGGCATCGCTGGCGCTCAGCGCCATGGCGACGTCGAGCAGGGTCATGATCAGCCCGCCATGGGCATTGGCCCAACCGTTCACCAGTTGCGGTTCGACACGCACGACCAGGCAACCCGGCCCGTCCGCCGCCGGGGCATGGCGAAACTGCAGGAAGTCGAGCATGGGGATGGCGATGCCACGGTGGGCGGTGTAGAGCTTGAGCTGGTCGATATCGAGTGGCATGGAACGTCCGGAAGCCAGGAATGGGGCGTGGCGATGTTCCCTGTTCCGACCCGCTGGCCGCAACCCCGGCGAAGCCTGATGCACAGCGGGAATGCCCGCCGATAGCTGCTTTCAGGTGGCCTTTAGGCGATGAATGCTCAGCGCGACTTGCGGGTGCCGCTCTTCTTCTCGGTCTGGCGCTCAACGGCCTGGACGAAGAGTTCCTCGACCAGCAGCGACTGGATCGGCGAACGGGTCTCCAGCGACAGGCTCATGGATTCCAGCTTCTGGTTTACCCCCAGGCGGGCGATGCCGCACAGCAGGATGCGCTGGGCACCGAAGATATTGCCCTTGTCGACCAGCACTTCCCGAGGCTTTTCGCCGTCCAGGTAGCTGACCTTGAGGGCGATGGCGGTGTCGTCGCGCACGGCCAGGTTGAGCCAGGTGGCGATGTTGAATTCGATCACCCAGCCCAGGCCGGTTTTCTTGGCCACGGCCTCGCGAACCAGATGTGCGGGGACTGGACCCAGGGGGGTGCTGTGGTTTTCCATGGGGCTACTTCTGACTGCTGCGGGGTAGAGCGAAATGCACTAACGGAAGACCCGATTTTATGTGAAGCAGTTCAAGTTTACAGGGGCTTCTCTGTAAGACAACAGCGATTGGGTAAGCACGACGTTACAGATACGAACCGCTCTGGGATGCCGTTTTCCGTGAGGAAATGGATGTCGGAAGCGGAACCGCAGCGCGGAATACCAAACACTGTCCGACGAAATGAATTATCAGGGAATTAACGTCACCCAAGGCCGGTCCGGCGGGATGCCGAATCGGCCTTGGCGTGTCTCCTTGGCTGGCGC
This sequence comes from Pseudomonas sp., assembly GCF_002796985.1. Taxonomy (GTDB): domain Bacteria; phylum Pseudomonadota; class Gammaproteobacteria; order Pseudomonadales; family Pseudomonadaceae; genus Pseudomonas. The sequence continues at coordinate 105,856 of NZ_PEKX01000012.1, forward strand.
AGGCGCCAGTGAGGCCGGGCCCTGGGCCCGCTTGCTCAGGCCGCGCCAGCGAAAGTGCGGGGCCTGTGTTCGCCCGAGCGGTTCTTGCGCACTTCCCGGCGCTCTCTGAAGTCCAGTTCGTCCAGAGCGTCCATGCGTTCCTGCAGGTCTTCGATGACCTGCGGGGTCAACAGCTTGCGATGTCGAGTCATACGCACCTCCTGCGTGCTGATGCCTCCTTTATTGGACTAGCACGCGCGTAGGAAGATTCAACAGCCAAGCAGGATGGATTGACCGAACGGTCAGGCGGGTGAGGTGTAGGAACACCACGCGATAGTGGCATGGCTGACGAACAACCTGTAGGAGCGAGCTTGCTCGCGAACGAGTTCCCCTGCTGCACCAACGCTGGGCTGTTCGCGAGCAAGCTCGCTCCTATAAAGAGCCTGTACCACGGCGTACAACCACGAACGCTTGTACGCCTTACGAATCAACGCAGCTCGTCGATCAGGCTTGCCACCGTCACCAGCACAGCCACAGCCAGCGCCTTCGACCGCGCCCCGCTCCACCCGGTGCGCACGTTGGGCGAGAGGTTGTGATCCTTGAACGGCATTTCCAGGGTCAGGGACAGGCAATCGTAAGTGCGACCAACGTGGTTGCAGGCCAGGGTCAGGTTCGCCTGGCCGGGAGCATCCTTCGGGTAGCCGTGCACGCTCTGGAATTCGCCGATGGCTTCCAGGCGCTCGCGGAACAGGCTTTCCAGGCGGTCCAGGCGCGGGGTGAACTCCGGGTTGCCTTCGCAGCCGGCAGCGAACACGAAGGGGATTTCCTCGTCGCCGTGCACGTCGAGGAACAGGTCCACACCGTACTGGGCCATCTGCTGCTGGACGAACAGCACTTCGGGGCTCTCCTCGGCGCTGGGCGCGGCCCAGGCACGGTTGAGGTCCTTGCCGGCGGCGTTGGTGCGCAGGTGGCCGTGGAAGGCGCCGTCCGGGTTCATGTTCGGCACCAGGTAGAAGTCGGCGCGCTCCAGCAGGCGCTGGATGTCGGCATCGGCAGATTGCAGGCGGTCGATCAGGCCTTCCATGAACCACTCGGCCATGTGCTCGCCGGGGTGCTGCTGGGCGATCAGCCAGATCTTGCGCGCACCCGCCGCACCCTTGCCGATGCGCAGCAGGGGTAGTTCGCGGCCTTCGAGGCTGTGACCGGTGGCGAGCAGTTCGGCTCCGTTGGCCTGGGCGCGCTTCACCAGTTCGGCGTGGCGCTCGCGGCTGTAGGGCTCGAAGTAGGCGAACCAGGCCTGGGGCTGCTCGGCGTCGAGGCTGAAGTGCAGGCCATTGGCGTCATAGGTGCTGGGCACGCGGAACCAGTCACGCTGGTCGTAGGAGGCCACGGCGTTGTAGCCCGGCCAGCCGCCGGTGTAGCTGGATCCGGGGGTGTTGGTCAGGCTGAACTGGTACTGCTGGCCGGGTTCGAGGCCCTCGGCCTTGAAGTGGAACCACTGGAAGTGCGGGCTTTTCGTGTCCGGGCGCAGCGCCAGGCGCACGTGGCGCGGGTCGCTGTCGTCGATGACCTGGATGTTGCCGCTGTCGAAATCGCAGTCGATCTTCATGAATTCTCCGTAGGCGCACGAACCTGAGGCGCCAAAGCCCGGCATTTTCGCCCTCCCCGCTGCGTCTGTCATGTAGCGGCGACTTGCCCGTGCAAATATATTATATATGTAATATAAATCAGGTAACGGATTGGCGCGGCCCTGCGCTGGTGATCCAGCAACCACCGGCTAACCTCGACTCACTCTTTCCAACAGCCACTTTTCCAACGGACTCATCCCCAACTGCGGAGAACACTGCATGAGCGCATACGATGTGATCGTCATTGGCGGCGGCCCCGGCGGCTACAACGCCGCGATTCGCGCGGGCCAGCTGGGCCTGAAAGTCGCCTGCGTGGAGGGCCGCGAAACCCTCGGCGGCACCTGCCTGAATGTCGGCTGCATGCCGTCCAAGGCACTGCTGCATGCGTCCGAGCTGTATGAAGCGGCGGCCGGCGGCGAGTTCGCCAACCTCGGCATCCAGGTCAAACCCAAGCTGGACCTGGCGCAGATGATGAAGCAGAAGACGGAAAGCGTGACCGCGCTGACCAAGGGCGTGGAGTTTCTGTTTCGCAAGAACAAGGTGGACTGGGTGAAGGGCTGGGGCCGCATCAATGGGCCGGGCAAGGTCGAAGTGACTGCCGCTGACGGCAGCAAGAGCACGCTGACCGCCAAGGACATCATCATCGCCACTGGCTCGGAGCCCTCCCCGCTGCCGGGTGTCGAGGTCGACAACCAGCGCATCCTCGACTCCACCGGCGCGCTGTCCATCCCCGAAGTACCCAAGCACCTGGTGGTGATCGGCGCCGGCGTCATCGGCCTGGAGCTGGGCTCGGTGTGGCGCCGCCTGGGCGCGGAAGTCACGGTCATCGAATACCTCGACCGTATCTGCCCCGGCATGGACCTGGAAACCGCCAAGACCTTCCAGCGCGCACTGACCAAGCAGGGCATGAGCTTCAAGCTCGGCTCGAAGGTCACCCAGGCAAAGGTCAGCGGCAAGCAGGTAACCCTGAGCGTGGAGCCAGCCGCCGGCGGCGCGGCGGAGTCGATCCAGGCGGATTACGTTTTGCTCGCCATTGGCCGCCGCCCTTATACCCAGGGCCTCGGGCTGGAAAGCGTGGGCCTCACCACCGACAAGCGCGGCATGCTGGAGAACCACGAACACCGCAGCAGCGTGCCGGGCATCTGGGTGATCGGCGACGTGACCTCCGGCCCGATGCTCGCGCACAAGGCCGAGGACGAAGCCATCGCCTGCGTCGAACTGATCGCCGGCAAGGCCGGGGAAGTGAACTACGACGTGATCCCCAGCGTGATCTACACCCACCCGGAAGTCGCCACCGTGGGCAAGACCGAGGAGCAGCTCAAGGCCGAGGGCCGCGCCTACAAGGTCGGCAAGTTCCCCTTCACCGCCAACAGCCGGGCAAAGATCAACCACGAGACCGAAGGCTTCGTGAAGGTGCTGGCGGACGAGCGCAGCGACGAGATCCTCGGTGTGCACATGATCGGCCCGAACGTCGGCGACATGATCGCGGAATACTGCGTGGCCATGGAGTTCCGCGGCGCCGCCGAGGACATCGCGCGTACCTGCCACCCACACCCGACGCGCTCGGAGGCGCTGCGCCAGGCGGCGATGAACGTGGACGGCTGGGCCATGCAGGCCTGACCGCTCATCGCTTCTGACGAGCGGTATGTGCGGCGCGATGGCGCACCCGCCATAGCGCTGCAGGCCACGGCTGACGGGGCCTGCAGCGCTTAAATCGGTTTTATTTGCGACAACTTTGTGTACAAGCGCGACATGGGCTGTGACTTTCTTCGACTCTGAAACCATCAATTGCGTGAACGAACACGAAAGTGGATGAACTGCTTTCGCCACCTTCGCAATGGATTACCCCGCAGAGAGATCACAACCATGCATGCGACTCTTCGTTTCAACGAGGCTCTGCTGATCACTGGACGAGCCTTCCAACCCTTCAATTGTGTGACCTGGGTTGACCAAGGGGGCGACGGCAGCCTCGACCTGTCCGTCCTCGATCGCACCGGTACCCGCCTGCTGGGCCTCACCCGCATTCCCAGCTCCGCGTACTCCGACCCGGAACAGCTCGAAGGCCTGCTGAACCAGGCCCGCGACGAGCTGAACCGCGAAGGCTACCGCCTGCAGGAATGGCACATGCCCGCCTGATCCGCAGATTGGTACCTCCCCCGAAGCCCGGCCCCAAGCCGGGCTTCGCCGTTTCAGTCACCTCTCCTGCCGCATCGTTTCAGCTTCGTTTCCGAAAACGCACATCCCACTCGTCAGAAAGCCGCAATTCGGTGCGGGTTTCGCGGGTGCGGCGACCGATAACCAGCTACCGGCGGGGTACGGTCAGCGCCAGCATCAGCGCCAGTTCGACAACTCCGACCTGAAACTGGAAGGCCTTACCCGCGACGGCCGTGAGCCCCCTTGCGGGTAAGCCTTGGCATTACCGATCACAAGCGCCGGACGGCGCCTGCTGAGCGGCGGGCCACGCAATTGATGCTTTACTCTCAGACCTTCAGCCCCTGCCGAGAAAAAGCAAGATGAATGCGAAGCAGCACGACACTCTGCTGGCGACACTGCAGGCGCGGTTCGACCAGCACCCCGAGCGCCACGCCGGCATCACCTGGGCGGAAGTCCAGGCGCGCCTGGAGCCCGCCCCGGCCAAACTCAAGACACTGGAGCGGATGGAGGCCACCGGCGGCGAGCCCGACGTGGTTGGCCGCGAGAGCGCCAGCGGCGCCTTCCTGTTCTTCGACTGCTCCGCCGAAACCCCGAACGGCCGCCGCAGCCTCTGCTACGACCGCGAGGCGCTGGACGCCCGCAAGAAGGACAAGCCCGCCGGCTGTGCCACCGAACTGGCCGCGCAGATCGGCATCGAGCTGCTCGACGAGGCACAGTACCGCCAGTTGCAGGACCTGGGCAGCTTCGATCAGAAGACTTCCAGCTGGCTGCGCACCCCTGGCTCCATGCGCAAGCTGGACGGCGCGCTGTTCGGTGACCGTCGTTATGAGCGGGTCTTCACCTACCACAACGGAGTGCAGTCCTATTACGCCGCGCGCGGCTTTCGCGGTGTGCTGAAGGTCTGACGCGCAACACCGGCAGTTTGGCAATATCCATGGGATGACTGACATTGCCGCCAGCGTCAGTCATCGCCACACTCGTGGCACCATCTGAACGAGCCTTGCCATGGAATCGCCGCGCCGCGTTGCCTGCCTGCTCTACCCCGAGGTGATGAGCCTGGACATCACCGGGCCGCTGCAGGTGTTCGCTTCCGCCAACGTCGAGCACCAGCGCCAGGGTCTGGCGCCGGTCTACGAGCTGTTGGTGCTGGGCGAACAGGCCGGGCCGGTGGCCACTTCGGCCGGGATACGCATCTGTGCCGATATGGCCTGGCGCGAAGTCGACCCCGTCACCCTCGATACGCTGCTGGTGCCCGGCGGGCTGGGCGTCCCCGCGCAATGCGCGAACAGCGAGCTGCTGCACTGGCTGGCGGCCGCCGAACCACAGGTGCGCCGGCTCGGGTCGGTGTGCTCCGGCGCGCTGATCCTCGCGGCCGCCGGCGTGCTGAACGGTCGCCCGGCCACGACGCACTGGGCGGATGTCGATCAGCTGTGCGCCAGCTTTCCCGAAGTCCTCGTCCAGGGCGACCGCTTGCACACTTACGATCCACGGCGCCGCGACGGTGACGACCATGTGTTCACCTCAGCGGGCGTCACCGCCGGCATCGACCTCGCCCTGGCGCTGGTGGAAGCTGATCTCGGCCGAGCCCTCGCCCTGGCTGTGGCGCGGCGCCTGGTGATGTTCCTCAGGCGCCCCGGCGGGCAGGCGCAGTTCAGTCACTGGTTGACCCCCGAGCCCACCCGCACGCCGCGCCTGGCCGCGCTGCTGGAGTGGATACCGGCTCACCTGGGCGACGACCTGTCGCTGGAGGCCCTGGCCGAGCAGGCCTGCATGAGCCCGCGCACGCTGTCGCGGGTGTTCATCAACGAGCTGGGCATGGGGCCTGGCCGCTATGTCGAGCGTGTCCGCCTGGAAGCCGCTCGCGCGCTGCTGCAAGACGCCCAGGCGTCGATCAGCACGGTGTCGCGGCTGTGCGGCTTCGGCCATCCGGAAAACCTGCGCCGCACCTTCCACAAGCACCTGGCGATCAGCCCCCAGGACTACGCCGAGCGCTTCGGCCAGTTGCACTGACAACCATGACAACACTCAGATTCTCTCTATCTCAGGAGCCTGCCATGCTCGAACTCCGCCCCGGCTGCGAGTGCTGCGACCGCGACCTGCCCGGCGACAGCGCCGATGCACACATCTGCAGTTTCGAATGCACCTTCTGCAGCGACTGCGCCGAGCAGGTGCTGCACGGCCGCTGCCCGAACTGCGGCGGCGAGCTTGTGCCGCGCCCGCGCCGCCCACTGGAGAAGCTGGCGGCCAATCCGGCCTCGACCCAGCGGGTGCTCAAGGCCGCCGGCTGCCAGGGCTGAAGGTCGGCCATACGGCTGCGTCCCCGGCAATCCACCTGCCAAATCGGTTCGCGAGCAAGCTCGCTCCTACCAAGCGCGCCAAACCCGGCCTGCAGCGCGTAGGGCGCATAACCCGGAACGGGTTATCCGCCGCAATGGCGGATAACGCCTGAGGCGTTATTCACCCTACGTTTCTACGATGACATCTGCGTAGAGTCACACCAACGAAAAAGGCGACCCGAGGTCGCCTTTTCGCTGCTCGTACGCCTGACTCAGTAGTAGGCGTTCTCGCGGTTGCTGTGGTCGGTGACGTCACGCACGCCCTTCAGCTCCGGGATGCGCTCGATCAGGGTCTTCTCGACGCCGTCTTTCAGGGTCATCTCGACCGCGCCGCAGCCCTGGCAACCGCCGCCGAAACGCAGCACGGCGATGTTGTCCTCGACCACGTCCACCAGGCTCACCTGGCCGCCGTGGCTGGCCAGACCGGGGTTGATCTCGGTTTGCAGGTAGTAATTGATGCGTTCGGTGAGCGGGCTGTCTTCATTGACCATCGGCACCTTGGCGTTGGGCGCCTTGATGGTCAGTTGGCCACCCATGCGATCGGTGGCGTAATCGACCACGGCGTCGTCCAGGAACGGCTCGCTGATGGCGTCGATGTAGGCGGTGAAGGCTTTCAGGCCAACCGGGGTGTCTTCCGCCTTCTGCTCGCCCGGCTTGCAGTAGGCAATGCAGGTTTCGGCGTACTGGGTACCGGGCTGGGTGATGAAGATGCGAATGCCGATGCCGGGGGTGTCCTGTTTGGACAGCAGTTCGGCCAGGTAATCCTGTGCAGCTTCGGTGATGGTGATAGCGCTCATGGCAACTCCTCGCAAACGTGGCGCCAGTTTACGCCATTCGGGGGTATGGGAGAAAGCCCTACTGTTTTAGTAGGAGTAATTCGCAGTGGGGCTGCACCGCTTTTTTGTAGGATCGAGGGGCGCCTTGATCCTACAGGGTGATTAATAGGTAGGAGGAACACGTCGTAGGATGGCGGTCCGTCGGTAAGACCGGCGCTGGGGTAGACATAGAATCTCCTACAGGATGGGCGCCGTCAGAGGTTCTCGTAGCGGTTCATGTCCAGTACGCCCGCCTCTACCGGCTCGGTTTCGCGCAGGTAGGCATCCAGGTCGTGGAAGTAGAACCAGAATTGCGGATGGCTGCGACGAACGCCCCAGCGGTCGGCGACCTTCTCGAAGTCCACCGCCGTCTTCACCTGCTCCAGCGCCGCGACAAAATCGCCCACCTCGCCAGCCTTCAGGTTGAACATGAAATTCGGGTAGCTCGACAGCACACCGGGGTAGATGGTCAGGGTGTCCAGCCCCGGCTGGTAACGCATGGATTCACCCGCAATGAAGGCGACGTTGCTGTGCGCGCGGTTGCGCAGCACGGTGTAGATCTCACGCTGCCCGTCCGGCAGTTCCACGCGCAGCATGGTCGCCTCGGGGAACTGGTCGATCACCGGCAGTCCGGCCGCCGGGCGGCTGACCAGTCGGCTGAAGGCCTGCTCGGCGTCCTGCAGCGGCGCCGCCACGGTGTTGCGGTAGCAGGCACCATTCTCACAGAGGTTGATCGGGTCGGGCCGTGCATTGAGCGCCACGTAGTTCTTCAGCAACTCCCTGGCGAAGGCCAGCTTGGCGCCCTTCTCCGGCAGGAACAGGCCGGTTGGCTGGTCACTGTCATTGCTGTAGTAGTCGGCCCACATCTTGATTTTCCCGCTGTTCTGGTACCAGTCATCGAGCAGCTCCTTGCGCGCGCCGACAGGCATCAGGCGCAGGAAGTTCTGCTCGGCGCCATTGCGGATCAGGTCGAAGTACAACCGCGTCTGCGCCTGATGGGCGACGTTGCCGAACACGTCGAAATTCACCACCAGACCGTAATAGGTACGCTCCAGCAAGGGGTAGTCCATCCACCAGATGGTCTGCGGTACGCCGCCAATCAAGCCCTTGCGCACCGAGGCGCTGTCGTACTGACGGAAGATGCTCAGCACCCCGTTGTCGTTGCCGGCCCAGATATCTCCCCAGGTCGGCGCTGGTGCTTCGTCGTAGACATCCTGGCGCAGCTCTTCGTACTGGTTGCGCTTGTCGCGGTAGGAGCGCCATTGCGACAACATGCTGCCAACGTCATCGATCTGCCCTGGCAACGCGAGCAGGGGCGAGGCCTGGTGCTGGAATTTCGGATCGGTGACGTAGAGGTCGTGCTGGGGGTCCTGAAACACCACCCAGAAGTTGTCGCGAATCACGTCGGTGGCGATCTGCCCACGGCATACCGGTCCGCGAATGAAGGTGCGGACAAAGTACTCGGCGTTGTCCAGCATGAACTGGTAGCGCGCGCTGGCCGGGATGGCCGCAAAAGTCTCGAATGGGTTGGCGCGATGTTTCAGGCCGTAGCCCGGAACCTTGTCGGTATTCCAGGCGGTGCCGTAGAACAGCTCCTGGTTACGCTTTAGCCGCGCCTCGTTGAGTGGATAGGTGATGTGCGTCTTGTGCACGATCACGCCCTGGATGGGCCACAGGCGGTAATAGAAGGTGTTGCCCGGATCATCGTTCGGCCGGCGCGTGGCGATGGGGTCGATGGGTTGGCCGCTGGGCGTGCGCGAACGCACCAGCTGGAAGAAATGCCCCGGCTCGCCGCGTTCGGTGAAGTACAGGTGGGCAAGGTACAAGTGCTCGTAGATCCAGCGCTGTACCAGGCTCTGGCGTGCGCCGGACTGATTGAGGAAGGCCTCCCACTCGGCGATCTGCTGCGCCTCTTCGCTACTCGGCTGCCAGGCTTGCTCGTCCACCGGTGCGCCCTGGGCCAGCCAGGTCTTGATGGTCTTGAGTTGCTTGTCGGTCAGGCCGGTGACGGCGAAGGGCATGCCGCTGAGCGGGTTCTTGGCCACGAAGTCGTCGATGCTGTCGGGCGTCGGGCACTGGTTGGTGCGGTTGATCGACAGGTCCAGGCCATCCGGAATCTTCGCGTTGGGCACCAGCGGATGCTCATGACCGAGATCGATCATCCGTGCCATCAGCGCCGCCTGGCTGCCGCGCCCGTCGAGTACCGACCAGAAGTCCTTGCGCCGCCAGGCATCCGCGCCCTGGGCGTCGAGGAACAGCCGCGTCGGGTCCTGCGCCTTGCTGCGTCCACCGTCGTACACCGGCAGCTTGTTCGCTCCGCGCTGCGCGCCTTCGGCGGCGGTCAGGTTGAGCTGGCATGGCGAGTCGTAGCAGGCGTGGCAGGCCACGCATTTCTCGGTGAAGATCGGCTGGATATCCTGGGTGTAGGACAGCCCTCCCGCCAAGGCCTGCGCCGAAAACGCCAGGGATGCGATGAGCAACGTGAAACGGGCTCGCAGGGACATGAAGGACTCCGAACATCAGAATGGAGCGGATTCTAGCGGGAGTGCCGCCACAATGCGCTCCAACCAAAGGCTGAACATGAGCAATCTTCATGTAAAACCCGGGAAGGTCAAATTTCCTGCAGCTTTGTTATCATCAGCGACCTTTCGTCACGCCCTTTTCCAGGTATTCCCATGATCGACCGTGCCGCACGCCAGCAAGCCCTCCAGCAAGCCCTCAAGGAGCGCATCCTGATCCTCGACGGCGGCATGGGCACCATGATCCAGAGCTACAAGCTGCAGGAAGAGGATTACCGCGGCACGCGCTTCGCCGACTGGCCGAGCGACGTGAAGGGCAACAACGACCTGCTGCTGCTCAGCCGCCCGGACGTCATCCAGGCCATCGAGAAAGCCTATCTGGACGCCGGCGCCGACATCCTCGAGACCAACACCTTCAACGCCACCCGCGTGTCCCAGGCCGACTACGACATGCAGGAACTGGCCTACGAGATGAACGTGGAAGGCGCGCGCCTGGCCCGCGAAGTCGCTGACGCCAAGACCGCCGAAACCCCTGACCGCCCGCGCTTCGTCGCCGGCGTCCTCGGCCCGACCAGCCGCACCTGCTCGATCTCCCCGGACGTCAACGACCCTGGTTTCCGCAACGTCACCTTCGACGAACTGGTGGAGAACTACAGCGAATCCACCCGTGGCCTGATCGAGGGCGGCGCCGACCTGATCCTCATCGAGACCATCTTCGACACCCTGAACGCCAAGGCCGCGATCTTCGCCGTGCAAGGCGTCTATGAAGAGCTGGGCGTCGAACTGCCGATCATGATCTCCGGCACCATCACCGACGCCTCCGGCCGCACCCTGTCGGGCCAGACCACCGAAGCGTTCTGGAACTCGGTGAGCCACGCCAAGCCGATCTCCGTCGGCCTGAACTGCGCCCTGGGTGCGAAAGAGCTGCGGCCGTACCTGGAAGAGCTGTCGACCAAGGCCGCGACCCACGTCTCCGCGCACCCCAACGCCGGCCTGCCCAACGCCTTCGGCGAATACGACGAGACCCCGGCGGAAATGGCCGTGGTCGTGGAAGAGTTCGCCGCCTCGGGCTTCCTCAACATCATCGGCGGCTGCTGCGGCACCACACCGGGGCACATCGAGGCCATCGCCAAGGCCGTGGCCAAGTACGCCCCGCGCGCCATCCCGGAAATTCCCCGCGCCTGCCGGCTGTCCGGCCTCGAGCCGTTCACCATCGACCGCAGCTCGCTGTTCGTGAACGTCGGCGAACGCACCAACATCACCGGCAGCGCCAAGTTCGCCCGGCTGATCCGCGAGGAGAACTACGCCGAAGCGCTGGAAGTGGCGCAGCAGCAGGTGGAAGCCGGCGCCCAGGTGATCGACATCAACATGGACGAGGGCATGCTGGACTCGAAGGCCGCCATGGTCCGCTTCCTCAACCTGATCGCCTCCGAGCCAGACATCTCCCGCGTGCCGATCATGATCGACTCCTCCAAGTGGGAAGTGATCGAGGCAGGCCTGAAGTGCATCCAGGGCAAGGGCATCGTCAACTCGATCTCCATGAAGGAAGGCGTCGAGCAGTTCAAGCACCACGCCCGCCTGTGCAAGCGCTACGGCGCCGCCGTGGTGGTGATGGCCTTCGACGAAGCCGGCCAGGCCGACACCCAGGCGCGCAAGGAAGAAATCTGCCAGCGCTCCTACGACATCCTGGTCAATGAAGTGGGCTTCCCGCCGGAAGACATCATCTTCGACCCGAACATCTTCGCGGTCGCCACCGGCATCGAGGAACACAACAATTACGCGGTCGATTTCATCGAGGCCTGCGCCTACATCCGCGACAACCTCCCCTACGCCCTGACCTCGGGCGGCGTGTCCAACGTGTCCTTCTCGTTCCGCGGCAACAACCCGGTGCGCGAAGCGATCCACTCGGTGTTCCTCTACTACGCGATCCAGAACGGTCTGACCATGGGCATCGTCAACGCCGGCCAGCTGGAGATCTACGACGAGATCCCGCAGGAGCTGCGCGACAAGGTCGAGGACGTGGTGCTCAACCGCAGCCCGGACGCCACCGAGGCTTTGCTCGCTATCGCGGACAACTACAAGGGCGGCGGCGCCACCAAGGAAGTGGAAAACGAGGAATGGCGCAGCCATAGCGTCGAGAAGCGCCTGGAGCACGCGCTGGTCAAGGGCATCACCACCTACATTGTCGAAGACACCGAGGAGTGCCGCCTGAAATGCGAGCGCCCCATCGAGGTCATCGAAGGCCCGCTGATGTCCGGCATGAACGTGGTCGGCGATCTGTTCGGCGCCGGCAAGATGTTCCTGCCGCAGGTGGTGAAATCCGCCCGCGTGATGAAGCAGGCGGTGGCCCACCTGATCCCCTTCATCGAAGCAGCCAAAGGCGACAAGCCCGAAGCCAAGGGCAAGATCCTCATGGCCACGGTGAAGGGTGACGTGCACGACATCGGCAAGAACATCGTCGGCGTGGTGCTGGGTTGCAACGGCTACGACATCGTCGACCTGGGCGTGATGGTCCCGGCCGAGAAGATCCTCCAGACCGCCATCGCCGAGAAGTGCGACATCATCGGCCTGTCCGGCCTGATCACACCGTCGCTGGACGAGATGGTCCACGTCGCCAAGGAAATGCAGCGGCAGAACTTCAGCCTGCCGCTGATGATCGGCGGCGCCACCACCTCCAAGGCGCACACGGCGGTGAAGATCGACCCGCAGTACAGCAACGACGCCGTGGTCTACGTCACCGACGCCTCCCGCGCGGTGGGCGTGGCGACCACCCTGCTGTCGAAGGAAATGAAACCCGAGTACGCCCGCAAACTGCGCGAGGAGTACGCCGAGGTTCGTGTGCGCACCGCCAACCGCAGCGCGCGCACCGAACGCCTGACCTACGAGCAGGCCATCGCCGCCAAGCCCAAGTTCGACTGGGCCGGCTACCAGCCGCCGGTGCCGAGCTTCACCGGCGTGAAGGTGCTGGATGACATCGACCTGAACGAGCTGGTCGAGTACATCGACTGGACGCCCTTCTTCATCTCCTGGGACCTGGCCGGCAAGTACCCGCGCATCCTCTCCGACGAAGTCGTCGGCGAAGCAGCCACCAGCCTGTTCAACGATGCCCAGGAACTGCTGAACAAGCTGATTGGCGAGAAGCTGATCAAGTCCCGTGCGGTGCTGGGCTTCTGGCCGGCCAACCAGGTGCAGCACGACGACCTGGAAGTCTACGGCGACGATGGCCACAAGCTGGCCACCCTGCACCACCTGCGCCAGCAGACCATCAAGCCCGACGGCAAGCCGAACTTCAGCCTGGCCGACTTCGTCGCGCCCAAGGACAGCGGCGTGCAGGACTACGTCGGCGGCTTCATCACCACCGCCGGGATCGGCGCCGAGGAAGTGGCCAAGGCCTACGAGGCCAAGGGCGATGACTACAGCGCGATCATGGTCAAGGCCCTCGCCGACCGCCTCGCCGAAGCCTGCGCCGAATGGCTGCACGAGCGCGTGCGCAAGGAATACTGGGGCTACCAGCCCGAGGAGCACCTGGACAACGAGGCGCGCATCAAGGAGCAGTACGTCGGCATCCGCCCGGCGCCCGGCTACCCGGCCTGCCCGGACCACACCGAGAAAGGCACGCTGTTCAAGCTGCTCGACCCGAAGGGCGTCTCCGGCGTGACCCTGACCGAGCACTACGCCATGTTCCCCGCCGCCGCCGTCAGCGGCTGGTACTTCGCCCACCCACAGGCGCAGTACTTCGCCGTGGGCAAGGTCGACAAGGACCAGATCGAACGCTACAGCGCGCGCAAGGACCAGGAAATCACCACCAGCGAGCGCTGGCTGTCGCCGAACCTGGGGTACGACAACTGAAACTCGCCGGCTACGATCGATAGTCCCTGAAATCTGGGCGGAGACACCTCGTCCCGCCCAGCCCCCACTGCCGATCACGGGTGAATTGCCCCTCCACCGCCCGTGCTCGTCCCCTTCTCCTCCTTCCCCACAGGCCAGGGTGCCGCACTTCAGGAACCGTTCCATAACGGCTGGAGCGGCAATTAATCCCTCGTCGTTTTTCCGCCCCCTCTGCGTCATCAGCCAACACCACGCGTGTGGGCATCTTGAATCGTCGAAAGCGCCCAACTCGAAAACTTGCAATCTTTCGCTCAAGAATTGAGTTTTAAAATTAGCCCTCTCGAATATTCAGGCTTCACCGAAACACACCCCCTGATATCAGACATTTCTGACAACGATATAAATTTAACCCCATTGCGCACCACCCAATAAAGACAATTAACTTACGCTCACGCGTCGAATATTCTTCACGAATTCAAACTTCAACTGAACGGCTCCAGCCCTGCATTCACCAGCCCCTGCGAATCTCGGAACTGTATGAGTCAAAGTTTTTATACCGACGCACCTCACTCTGGCCGACATGCTCAATTTCACAAAAAAAACCTTACAACGACTACGCCGGAATTAACCTTTCACTCAGGAAACGGTTTCAGCCTATACGAACCCTGGTGCATGCCCCTCTTCCGACACTCACTTGAAGAAGGGGAGCAAGGAAGATCCATAACCTTCCGGCACAAGAAAAAATCAATCTGAAAACTGATACACAGGGAAAATAACCATGAAAAAAATCGAGCGCGAGCAACTGGCCAAATCCGAACTGGCAGGCGGTTGCTGCAAGCGGAAGTCGGCACCGGCACCGGCACCGGCACCAGCTCCCAAGCCGAATGGTGGCGGCGGTGGCGGCGGTCAGTAATTGACCCAACCAGCAGGCTCAGGGGTGATCCACAGCCTTTCCCTGGTGGATCGAGGATAACGGATTAGCCCAGTCCTTCCGCCATACAGCGCTGTCCGACATCAAGCTTCGGACAGCGTCCTACCCGCCAGAAAAATTCTGATTTCTTCCCACAACGCTGGCCAGCACCGGCCAAAGCCTCGCGCAGTACAGCAGGTTGATAGTTTGAGCACCCCAGTAGAAAAGCTGCCACGTTTCGCCGACGTTTCCTGGCGCTGGATCGCCTACTTCACTTCAACGTTCGTGGCGTTGGCTGTCGTTTACGCATTCTTCCAGGAAGTCGAACTCAAGCGAGATGTTCCCTGTGAAATCGTCTCGCCGTCAGAGATCAAAGTGCGGGGACTGACAGGGCTGGTCACTGCCGTGCAGGTCGTTTCAGGGCAGGAGGTCCGTCAGGGGCAGCCGCTCTTCCAGCTCGACCGCGATCTCACCCTGTCGAGCGACGGGACGCCCAAGCCAAGGTTCGACGAGACGATGCGCGATGAGCAGATCGCCACGGCAACCTCTCAACACGGTGATCGTCTGGCCGCACTCGACGCACGCCTTCAAGCCCTTGAGCTCACCCTCAGCGCCCGCGAACTGGAGCTGCAGGCGTTAGCCCGGCAGCAGCAGCGAACCCAGCAGATCGCTGCCGACGCCCGCAGGACACAGCAACGCCTCGAAGGCCTTGCCGGCTACGTGACGGCCGATCGCCAGGAGCAGGCGCGCCTTCTGGCCAACCAGAGCGCTGCGGAAGTCGCTCAGAGCGAGGGCCGACGCCATTCGCTACAGAGCGAGATCGAGACGCTGCGCGGCAACCGCAGCGAACTGAAAGTACAACAGCGAGAGACAGGCGCTCAGTTGGACCGCGAGACTCAGGACATCCGCCTGCGTTTCGAAGCGAATAGACAGAACACCACCATCTACGCCCCCCACTCGGGTGTCATCACCTTCTCCAGCCTGGTCGCGGGACACTCGCTGGCAATCGACGATGTTGCCCTGGTCATCAATTCGGGCTCCAACGAGCCCCTGGTGGCAGCACTGAATATCCCATCGCGGCAACGCGGTTTCGTCAAGGAAGGACAGCTTGTGCGCCTCAAGCTGGACTCATTCCCCTATGCCCGTTTCGGCACCCTCCAGGCCCGCATCGGCTCGATCTCGGACACCGCGATGAACAAGAGCGAGAACACCGCCCCCCTCACTCCCGGGAAAGCCATGGAGATCAACAACTACATGGCCTGGGCAACGCTCTCAGGCGAAGTCTTCGGCCCAGCTCGAGCGCCTTTGCGCATTCTTCCGGGAATGCGCGGCACCGCCAGCGTGGTGATCGAGCGCCGGACCATTGCTGAATGGGTACTGGAACCACTCTTCCAGATGATGCGAGGCTGATCGTGCGCATCATCTACCAGAATGAAGTCGCCGACTGCGGCTACGCCTGCCTGGCAATGGTTCTGACGCATCTCGGGCGAGCGACGGAAACACGGGAGATCGCAGCTCACCGCCCCCTCTCCGCCAACGGCCTGACGTTGATGGACCTGTTCGACGTAGCCACCGATTTCGGACTCGCCGTTCAGGCCTTCCAGTTCGATAGCGACGATCTGCCTAACATCAAACCGGGTGCGATCCTGCACTTCGGTGGTGCTCACTTCGTGGTCTTCGAGAAGTACCGGCGCGGTCATGTGGTGGTGATCGATCCGGCGTCAGGCCGCCGCCGTCTTGGTCTGGAGATGTTCCTGGCGAATACCTCCGGCTTCCTGCTCGAGTGCACACCCACTCCGGGGCTGCCTCGCATCAAGGCCCGGTCGCAAGTGCCAGGTGCGCTCGACCAGGTACGTGCCCTGAATCCGCAGTTGCACGGCCAGATCGCCAAGCTGGCTTTCATCGCCATCGGCAGTCAGTTCGCCATTCTCGCCATGCCCTATTTCGGCAACCTGGTACTCGATCAGGTCGTGACCAGCGACAACCGCAACTTGCTGCACATACTCGCCATCACCTTCGCCAGCATCTTCGCCATCGGCACCTTCAGCAAATTCGTTCAGACCTACCTGACTGCACTCGCGGGAACCCTGGTCAGCGTCAACGTCACCCAAGGTCTAGTGGGGCAACTCCTGAAAAACCCCATCTCCTACTTCGAGAAGCGAAATGTCGGTGACCTGTTCGCTCGCATGAAGTCACAGGAAGAAATCAACAGCTACTCGGTGCAGACACGCATTGCGCTGCGCATCGACCTCGTGGTCGCCGCCCTGGCCATTACCCTCATGCTGATCCAGAGCGCCGTGCTGACTGCCGTCGCCCTGGGTATTTTCGCTTTGTACCTGGGTACTGCGTTTGCGCTCTACGTGCCAATGCGCGACGCACATATGCTGGTGCTGGAAAGGTCGGCCCAGTGCGACGACACCCTGATCGAGACGATTCGCGGCGCCTCGCTGATCAAACTGGCCTGCGGTGAAACCCGCCGAACCGCGCTCTTCATGGGAAGATTTCGAGCCAACGCTGCAGCCGTGCTGCAAAGCGCAAAGCTGACAGCCTTCCGCGACGCGGTACTGGGGCTGGTCGAATATGCCGACGTGATAGTCGTCACCTGGCTGGCCGCCGGACTGATGCTCGACGGCAAGGTCTCAGTAGGTGTCTTCTATTCGTTCATGATCTACAAGTCTCTGGCCTCCGCTCGGCTTGCCCAAGCCATCAATGCCCTCTTCGGTCGCTTCATGCTGAGCGTTCCGGTGCAACGGGTCGCCGACATCGTGGAGCATGAGCCGGAGCGTTATGCGCTGCAGGGGCAGATTGGCAGGACCGTTGAACTTCGCTGCCTTGATTCGATTCAGGTGCGCGACCTGGGCTTCAGCTACGGCATCTCCGACCGGGCCGTACTGTCAGGAGTCTCCCTGGATATCCGCCGGGGTGACAAGATCGCCATCGTCGGCCCCTCTGGCGTCGGCAAGTCCACCTTGTTCAAACTGCTTTGCGCGGCGGAACCGGCACAGCAAGGCGAGATCCGCCTGAACGGTGTGAGCTATGCGAACCTTGCCGTCGACGAAGTTCGCCAACATATGACCCAGATGCGCCAAGGCGACCTGATCCTCAACGGCAGCATCGCCGACAACATCTCCCTGTTCAGCGCCAGCCCCGACCACCATCGCATCAACCAGCTCCTGAAGGATGTCGGACTCCTGGGTGACGTCATGCAACTGCCCATGCGCACCCAAACCATCATCAGCGATTCGATTGCCAATATTTCCGCCGGCCAGCGCCAGCGCCTGCTGCTGGCGCGAGCGCTGTATCAGGACTCCGAAGTGCTGCTGCTCGATGAGCCCACGTCCAACCTGGACCCGGATTCGGTGACGGCGATTGCCGACGTCCTGCAGCAAACGAATCGCACGCTGATCGTCATCACCCATGACCCGAAGCTGGCATCGCGCTTCGAGCGCAGCTATCAACTGATCGAGGGCAAGCTTCTGGACCGCGCCCTTCGCACGGGTGAGCAGGCATGAGATTCGTGTTTTGGGTGTGGATGAGCCTTGTCCCTTCGGCCGCCTTCGCGGGTGAACTGCTGGCCGTGGTCAATGACGCACTTGTCCATGATGCCGAGCTTTCCGCCGCAAGCGCCGAAATCAGGATTGAGCGAGAGGAAGTGCCGCTGGCACGCGCGGCGCTCCTGCCCAGGCTCGATGGCGGATGGGGCCGCGCCTACAACCAGATCACGACGGAAAACCAGCCAACGGCCAAATACTGGCAGAACGGCTGGATGGTGACGCTCACGCAACCCGTGTTCGACTGGGAACGCTGGGTGGAACTGCGCCAGGCGAGCATTGCCAGCGCCAAGGCAGAGCTCCAATACGCCAGTACCTGGCAAGCCCTGGTATTGCGCTCTGCGAATGCATACTTCGACCTGTTGGCGGCTTCTCAGGAACTGGGCCGCGCCAGCGACTACCTTCGTGCCGTGTCAGAACAGTATGACCTGACCCAGCGACTGCAGGCCGGCGGTGAAGCAACCGTCATCGATGCACAGGAAGCACTGTCGCGCCTGAGCGAGGCCCAATTGCGCAGGCAGGACGCCACTCGTACTCTGGAGTCCCGTCGCCGCGCTCTGGAAACTCTGACTGGGCGCCCGGTGACCCTGGAATCCGTGATCAGTCCAATGCGCACGAGACCCTGGTTGAAATCCCAGAGCCTTCAGCAATGGGTCCACCAGGCCGAGACACGCAGCTTCCCGGTCCAACTGGGCCAGCTCGAGGTCCGCATCGCCGGCGAAGATACCGAGAAAGCACGCGCCCAGCGTTACCCAGTCGTCAGCTTCAGCGCCAGTCACGCGCCATCCGGCGCCGCCGCCGGCTACTCCGATCCCACCACGACCAATAGTGCCATGCTCACTATCTCCGCCCCGCTGTTTACCGGTGGAGCCAATCGGGCGCGCTTGCGCCAGGCCACGGCCGGCGAAGAAAAAGCCGAGCACAAGCTGCTGGCAGCAACTCGCAAATCGGCGGCCGACGCACGCGAGTGGTTCCAGCGCCTCAATTGGGCGCGTGAACGAAGCAATTCACTTCGGGATATCGCTCGTCTCAACGAATCGGCCCTGCAAGCGACTCGCATGGGGTACCAGGCAGGCAGTCGCTCCAACCTCGATGTTCTGCGAGCGCAGGAACTGTTGTTCAGCAGCCGTGGCGAGCAGGCGAAAGCCCAGTACGAGATGCTGACAGCCTTCCTGGCGCTGAAGGCCGAAGTCGCTTCTCTGGGTCTCGGTGATATCCAGGTGCTTGACGCATGGTTGACGTCCGATGCCCAGGTGAACTGAGATGGCCGCTATTCGCTGGCAAGACCGCTGCCTGTTGACACTGTCCGCACGTTCGCTGGAGCGGGTCGCCTTGCTGTCCTGGGGGCTGCGCAGCCTCGTCAGCGCCAAGTCGCGTTGGCGGGGACGATTACGCTACGAATGGGGAAGCGACAGCGCCTCACTGAGCCAGAAGGACGCCTGGCGCACCATGGCCAGCGCAGATATCGAGCACCTGCTGGACCGTCGCATGCATCTCGGCCGGCTGTACGGCCGGGGGGATCATTGGCCGGCGCTTGAGTCAACGGCAGCCGAGCTGGCCGCAATCATCAATGGCATTCACCGAGAATCACCCGGCAAGCCCGTGATTGTTTCGCCGTTTCACTATGTATCCGAATACGCCAACATCTATGTGGTCGATGCACTGCGCTCAGCCTTGAACTTGACCGAGCTTGCCGTCGTATCGGGCAGCCCAAGGGAAGCCTACGGCCGCCAGGAAGATATCCTGATACCTGGATTGCGGATACTGCACACGCTCGATGAAAACAATCGGTCGGCTCTCGGCCTTCGTCTGTTGCGAGCGCTGAAGCGGGATGGTGCGGCCGTTCTATTCAGCGACGTGCCGCCCCACATGATGCAGCGATACCCCATGGAAACCGTGGAAGTGTCCATGCTAGGCCGTCCCGCACGCCTGCATCGCGGAGTATTCAACATCGGTGGGCACACCAATGCCGTACTCCTGTGCTTCCACCTGACATTCAGACAAGGCAGGTTCGGCCACCGGATCTTCGAACCTGTCGAGCTTCGTCAGGCGAATGCCCCTCAGCGGGTAGCTGACTACATCGAACGGGCTTACCACGACGCCTACCCGAACTGGATCCTGGCTGATCATCCATCCCGCTACGGGTTCGCTCCGACAAAATGAAGGAGAATCGACGGGACTTCAGCTCGCTCCAGGAAGCACTCCCAATTCATAGCGTAATCCTTGCTGGAATAAGAACTTTCCCAACATGCGGGAATCTCCATCGGACAGACGCCGGGTCAATAACGCTTTATTAGTTATCCGGGCCGAAAGACTCATCCAAGGCCATGGCAATACCTGCGGCACGTTCTCAAGAGTGGATCAACTAGCACACGAGCACGACCGGCTCGGTGTGCAATCAAATAACACTTTTCTCCACCGATACAGGATTACAGATATGGAAATGAGAAAACCTGGGAGGTTGAAAATGATTCTTAGAATTCGGCCAGCGGCAGTCTATAGCGCACTGACACTAATCCTGAGTATCTGGAGCCAACAATCACTGGCTTCGAGCAGTTGTAGCTTCACCGGTGGCGGATCTGAAACCTTCACTTTTCCAAGCCCTATTTCAGTCCCCCGCGACAACACTGCGTCGATGACACCATTATCCAACTGGATCGCCGGCGCGGCGGCATCCAATATTTACTCCTGCACCTCCGACAACAACACCAAGGTGGGCATTGGCATCAAATTCCCCACCTTGGCACAAGCAGGCACTTATTCAGAAGGCGGAACGACTTATAAGGTTTTCAATACCGGATTAGCCGGCGTTGGCATCGTCTACGGCTTTCGGACCTATTCAGCGGGGCCCCATTGTGCGGATAACGGCGGCATCAACGGATGGAGCGGCTGGCTAACCGGCTCAGGCAACATTCCATACAGCTACGCCTATTGCTACAGCATAGAGTCGACCTCCTCCACCTACGGCGCCCAGCTGCAAGCCCGCCTGATCAAGACCGGAAAGATTGTCGCCGGCACGATGCCGGCGTTTACGCTCAGCTATACCGCACTGGATACCGATGGAAACTATTCCACGGCTGTTGGCAGCAAGAACTACCTCGTCAGTTCAGTGAACCTCCAGGCTCTGGGCTGCACGGCCGATGGAGCGCAGGTCATCCTCGATGCAGCGAAGAAGGCCGATTTCGCCTCGGCAACCAGCATCAGGACCAAGCCATTCCAGTTCACCCTCCGGAACTGTCCGGCCGGCATGAACAGCATCAAATACCAGCTCGACCCGATCGGTACGATCATCAGCGCAACTGATGGCACCTTCCAGAACGCCACCGGCACCAACATGGCGAAAGGCGTCGGCCTGCGAATCACCAATGAAGCCAACACCGCTCCAATTCGCTTTGGCGACTCCAGCTACGTGGTGTCTGATTACAGTTCGGCGTCGGGCAACTCCTCCATCCCTATCAAGATGAATGTTTCGTACTACCGAACAGGGACAGCAGCGCAAGTCACCGCGGGCAAGGTGATGGGAACCGCGCAACTGACACTTTTCTACCTGTAACACCCAGCTTTCGGCTGAAAGGCATCTACGGATGCCTTTTCGTCACATGCCATACAGCTCTCTCCGGCAGCCAATGCCCCGTGCCGCTTGAACATACCGCAGCGCGGAGTCACTCCCCCCGGATGAACTGCCGCCAGGAACCCTCTGCATGACACACTCTATCCACCGCCAGTGTCACTGCAGCAATATCACTGTCTACGCCAACTTCCACCAGCAACTCCCCGCCTCACTCCGCGAGCCTGAGATTGCCAGTTTTGCCGAAAGCATGGCGCGGCCTATATTTCGGATGCCCTTGGCAAGGTTTCCATTCATTGCCAGTCCCTCGCCGATACGCAACACGATTGACAGGGCAGTGGCACAGTCGAATTCCTTCTATGCCGCCGCTGGGGAGTGCTGACAAGCGGGCTCTGGGACGACGACGGGAAAACCTACGCTGCACTCAACGCCCGGATACGGGATAATCCCGCCACCCTGGGCGCTTCCCAACCCGCCTCACCACGCCAGTTACCGCTGGAGGAGCGCAAGGAGCGCTGGCGCGAGCTATGGTTCGCCGATGTGCACATCACCCAGGACACCCTGGACTGAAGCCCGGCCATCCGCCGGACTTACCCTGACGAGAGAATGACAGATGAAATACCTCACGCCCGAACAGATGGCCAAACCACGCAAGCGCCGCCTGCTGAAGAAACTGCGCCTGGCCGAGTTCCAGGAATTCGGCTTCAGCCTGGAAGTGAATTACAGCGGCGACCTGGATGACGTGCTCGATCAGTGGATCGCCTTCGTCGAGTCCGAGGGCTGGGTCTTCGTCGGCGGCGCCACCGAAGATGGCGAGTTCACCGGCTACCTGTGCCTGAACGCTGTCGGCAGCCTGACCGAAGCCGACCGTGAAACCACCCGCCTGTGGCTGGAAAAGCAGTCCTGGGCCAAGTCCTTCGAGCTGGGCGAACTGAGTGACTGCTGGCACGGCCTGTTCGAGTAAGTCCCGCCCCTGAAAAACGCGGGCGGCCTCCCCGGCCCGCCCGCGTTCAGATCCCACCCTCTCCTCAGATCGCCTCCTGCGCCCCACCTCCTGCCGTTTGCGCCGGGCCAGCACCAGGTTGGCTTTCACCTTGTCCTGCACGTAGAACATGAACACGCCTTCGTGCTTCGCCATGGGCCGGATGATGTCGTACTAACGGCCGGGGGTGATGAGGATGTCCTCGATCACATCGTGGCGTACCAGGGACTTCATGAGCTTGAGCCTGACGCGGACCACCTTGGTATTGCCCGCTGCGGCCAGTTCCGGGGCCACGTCTCCGCCGGCCTGCGCGAGCAGCCTGCCGCGCTTGGCGTCCAGCCACGGCATCGGCGCGCGCCCTTGAGCCAACAAACACCACCAATCAGCACGGGTTGCTCCAGAGGCTCACCGGGAGATTGGAGGATGCCAAGCGCAAACTCTCAGAGGGCCCGAACGAACGTCCGGGCTGTTGCTCAATAGCCCTGCGTTCCTGGCTTTCGCACAGGTTTTCCCGGTCAGTTGAGTCTCATCGTTGTACGCCGCTCCCGTTCACCAAAGCGGAAAAGCGTGACGCACGCTCACACAAGTATCGGAAATATCACCGGAACAATATTCACAGTATTCGTAGACATATTCCGGCATAAGCAGGAGCGAAAAACTGTCGCTTCGGCTAGGATTCCCCACAACGGCGCCCTACCGGCACGGGCCCGACGGATCTCCAGAACAGGCCGGAGCTTACTGCCCCGAGACGCCATGCTAGAGCGCCAGCGCTTTCAGAATATCCTCAGCCTGGGCCTGCCAATCATCGGCGGCATGCTCAGCCAGAGCCTGCTCAACCTGGTGGATGCGGCCATGGTCGGCCATCTCGGGGAAAAGTCCCTGGCCGGGGTCGGCATCGGCAGCTACGCCAACTTCGTCGCCATCTCTCTGGTGATGGGCCTGGGCGCTGGAGTCCAGGCGCTGGTGGCGCGTCGCCGGGGCGACGGGCGCAGCGACGAGCTGGCCGCACCGCTGAATTGCGGGCTGCTGGTGGCGCTGGGCCTGTCGCTGCCAATCACGCTGATCTGCCTGCTATTCGCCGAGCCCATCGTCCGCGCCCTGTCCAACGACCCCGAAGTGCTCGCGGTCGGCATCCCCTACTTCGAATGGCGCGCCTTGTCGGTGCTTGCCGTCGGCCTGAATTTCTCCTTCCGCGGTTACTGGAACGGCACGCGGCGCTCGGGCATGTACATGCGTACGCTGATCGTAATGCACCTGGCCAACGCGGCGATCAGCTACAGCTTGATCCACGGCTTGTTCGGCCTGCCCCGGATGGGCGCGGTGGGCAGCGGCCTGGGTACCACGCTGGCGCTGTACCTCGGCTCGCTGATCTACGCCTGGATCACCTGGCGCGACGCCCGCGCCCAGGGCTTCCATCCGCGCCTGCCACGCGAGCGGGACATCCGCACCCTGCTGCGCCTGTCGCTGCCCAACTCGCTGCAGCAGTTTTTCTTCGCCGCCGGCATCACCCTGCTGTTCTGGATCATCGCCCAGGTCGGCACCCGCGAACTGGCGGTAGCCCACGTGCTGATCAACCTGGCGCTGTTCCTGATCCTGCCCGGCGTCGGCCTGGGGATGGCGGCGACCACGCTGGTCAGCCAGAGCATGGGCGAGCGCGATTTCGACAGCGCGCACCGCTGGGGCTGGGATGTGGTCAAGGTGGCGGCCTGCGGGCTGGCGCTGCTGGGGGCGCCGTTCTGGATATTCCCCGAAGCCATCCTGCGACTGTTCGTCAGCGATCCTGCACTGATCGAACTGGGCCGCGTGCCGCTGATGCTCACCGGCATGGGCATGGTGATCGACGCCACCGCGCTGGTACTGACCCAGGCACTGCTCGGTGCCGGCGCCGTGCGCACGGTAATGGCGGTGAGCCTGGGCAACCAGTGGCTGTTCTTCCTGCCGCTGGCCTACCTGGTCGGCCCGGTGCTGGGCGGTGGGCTGCTGGCAATCTGGAGCATGCAGATACTCCAGCGCGGGCTGGCCTCGGCGATCTTCGCGGTGATGTGGCAGAAGCGCCAGTGGACGCAGATCGAACTCTAGCGCTTGCTCCGTCAGGAGCTAGGCTTGCAGGCAAAAGGAGGACGAATGATGGACGAGCAACAGAACAAGCCGCCAAGCTTCTGGCAGATGCTGCACAGCGTGCTGGCCGCCGCCTTCGGCGTGCAGAGCGGGCGCAACCGCGCGCGCGACTTCACCCACGGCAAGCCCAGCCATTTCATCGCCCTGGGCATTCTCTTCACACTGATCTTCGTGCTGCTGCTCTACGGGCTGGTGCAACTGGTGCTGCATTTCGCCGGGCTCTAGAAGACCCAACTGAGAGGGAAGGTACCTGGCGGGCCGCAGGACGGCCCGCCGGTACCGTTGTCACTGGTGACTGACCCAATACACGGCGGTGGCGACCACCAGCAGGATCAGGATGAATGCGGCGCGGGCATCGACGACGCTGTCGCTTGTCTTGTGGGACGTTTCTTCGCTCATGCTTCCCCCATTTTCTCGTTATTGGTTGAAGGACCACAGGCAAGAGTTAAGACCAGCCCTGCCCTGTGCTCAAGGAACCGCCTCTTTCCGCCGCTGCGCAAATGCCGTTAGGCTGCCGGTTCCCCATGCCCTTGAAACAACAACAAGCGAGTGGATTAAGGAACGACCATGCACGTCGACTCACTGCAAGATACTGTCGCGCCGGAAGGCGTCTGCTATGGCTGCGGCGGCAGCAACCCGCACGGACTGCACATCAAGAGCCGTTGGCACGAGGACGGCATCCACGTCGTCGCCGAGCACCTGCCCGAAGCCAAGTACTGCGGCTGGCCGGAACTGGTCTACGGCGGCCTGATCGCCATGCTGGTGGACTGCCACTCGAACTGGACCGCCATGGCCTACCACTACCGGGCCGAAGGCCGCGAGCCGGGCAGCCTGCCGCGTATCGACTGCGTCACCGGCAACCTGGGCATCAAGTACATCAAGCCGACGCCCATGGGCGTACCGCTGACCCTCAAGGCCTACGTCGAGGGCGAAGTCGGACGCAAGAGCCGGATCATCTGCGAGGTCTACGCCGGTGACGTGCTGACCTGCGTGGGCGACTCGATCTTCGTCCGCGTCGACACCTCGCAACTACGCGACGCCGCCCACGGCCGCGACGCCTGATCGACACCCATTGCGCCGCTGCCATTTGAAATAGCGATAGAGGGCAGCGATGCAACAGGGCGCCATCGCCCCGGCGCAAGCCGCGTCCCGCCTGAGCTTCAGGCCCGCCGCGGCTTAGATCTGAAAGTTCTCGCCATATACTCAAACATCACTTTTGCGCATATTCCCGAACTGGTATCGTGCGCCCCACTCCGCGTGGAGCGCGTTGCCGTGCGCGCCGGGACACGCAGTACGCCTGAGCGCTATAGCCTGACAGCAGGATGATTCATGTACGTATATGACGAATACGATCAAAGGATCGTAGAGGATCGCGTCAAGCAGTTCCGCGATCAGACCCGCCGCTACCTGGCAGGTGAACTGACCGGCGAGGAATTCCGCCCGCTGCGTCTGCAGAATGGCCTGTACATCCAGCGCTATGCGCCGATGCTGCGTATCGCCGTGCCCTATGGCCTGCTGGCATCCCGGCAGGTTCGCAAGCTGGCGCAGATCGCCCGTGACTACGACAAGGGCTACGCGCACATCAGCACCCGCCAGAACGTCCAGTACAACTGGCCGGAACTGGAAGACGTGCCGGAAATCCTCGCCGAACTGGCGACCGTGCAGATGCACTCGATCCAGACCAGCGGCAACTGCATCCGCAACACCACCACCGACCAGTTCGCTGGTGTTGCCCGTGACGAGCTCGTGGACCCGCGTCCCTGGTGCGAGATCATCCGCCAGTGGTCGACCTTCCACCCCGAATTCGCCCACCTGCCGCGCAAGTTCAAGATCGCCGTCAACGGCGCCGTGAGCGACCGCGCAGCCATCGAGGTGCACGATATCGGCCTGGAAGCGGTGCAGAACGAAGCCGGTGAGCTGGGCTTCCGCGTTTCCGTCGGCGGCGGCCTCGGCCGTACCCCGATCGTCGGCAGCTTCATCAACGAATTCCTGCCGTGGAAGCACCTGCTGTCCTACCTGGACGCCATCCTGCGCGTGTACAACCGCTATGGCCGTCGGGACAACAAGTACAAGGCGCGCATCAAGATTCTGGTCAAGGCACTGACGCCGGAAGTCTTCGCCCAACGGGTCGACGCCGAATGGGCGAACCTGAAGGACGGCCCGAGCACCCTGACCGACGCCGAACTGCAGCGCGTGGCCGCCCACTTCGTCGACCCGGCCTACAAGGCCCTGGAAGACCAGGACGCCGCCCTCGCCCAGCTGGACACCGAGAACCCCGGCTTCGCCCGCTGGCGCACCCGCAACACCTTTGCCCACAAGAAGCCTGGCTACGTCGCCGTGACCCTGTCGCTCAAGCCCACCGGCGTGGCGCCGGGCGACGTCACCGACAAGCAGCTGGACGTGATCGCCAACCTCGCCGACCGCTACAGCTTCGGTGAAGTGCGCAACAGCCATAACCAGAACATCATCCTCGCCGACGTCGAGCAATCGCAGCTGTTCACCCTCTGGGGCGAACTGCGCGAGAACGGTTTCGCCACCCCCAACGTGGGCCTGCTGACCGACCTCATCTGCTGCCCGGGCGGTGACTTCTGCTCCCTGGCCAACGCCAAGTCGCTGCCGGTAGCCGAAGCCATTCAGCGTCGTTTCGACGATCTCGACTACCTGTTCGACATCGGCGATCTCGACCTGAACATCTCCGGCTGCATGAACGCCTGCGGCCACCACCACGTCGGCCACATCGGCATTCTCGGCGTGGACAAGAAGGGCGAAGAGTTCTACCAGGTCTCCCTCGGCGGCAGCTCCAGCCGTGAAGCGAGCCTCGCGCAGATCCTCGGCCCGTCGTTTGCCCAGGACCAGATGGCCGACGTGATCGAGAAAATCATCAAGGTCTACGTGGAACAGCGCACCGAAGACGAACGCTTCCTCGATACCTACCGTCGCATCGGCATCGACCTCTTCAAGGAGCGCGTATATGCAGCGAATCATTAAGCACCGCGAGGTCGTCGACGACCGCTGGCACCTGCTGCCCAAGGACGCGACCCTGGAAACCGTGCCCAACTGCGACGACGTGATCATCCCGCTGAACCTGTGGCTGGAACACGGCCCGGCCCTGCGCGGCCGTGACGGCGGCCTGGGCGTGTGGCTGGACGCGGACGAAGAGCCCGAAGCCATCGCGCAAGACCTGGACAAGTTCAAGGTCATCGCCGTGAACTTCCCCGCCTTCACCGACGGCCGTGGCTTCAGCACCGCGCGCCTGTTGCGCGAGCGCTTCGGCTACAAGGGCGAAGTGCGCGCCATCGGCGACGTGCTGCGCGACCAGCTGTTCTTCATGCAGAGCTGCGGCTTCGACGCCTACGCCATCCGCGCCGACCGCGACCCGCAAGCCGCGCTGGCCGGCCTGGACGACTTCTCCGAGGTCTACCAGACCTCGGTGACCCAGCCGCAACCGCTGTTCCGTCGCCGTCAGCTCGCCTGATTCAGCGACAGTAAAAAGCCCCGCACTGCGGGGCTTTTTCATTTCTGCACGGCGCGTTTCTCGTAGGGCGCATAACGGACCAGCGTTATCCGCCGCCGGGGCAACGGCGGATAACCTGTTCCAGGTTATTCGCCCTACGCTGGTGCGCGGCTTCTGGGGCTTTTCGTAGGAGCGAGCTTGCTCGCGAATCCGCTGGATGCCAGCGCGACGGGAAACCTCTGTTCGCGAGCAAGCTCGCTCCTACAGGATTCACTGCGCCCCCCCGAAATCAGGCCCGCACGCTCTCCCAGGCAATCTGCGCCAGCTGCTCGCGGCATTCGATCAGGTCCATTCGCGTACGCCCGGCCAGCCAGTTGCGCGCGTAGTCGTGGGTCGGGCCGATCACCACGGAGTTGAACAGCTCCGCCGACAGCGCCTTGAAAGCTCCAGTCTTGCGATGCTCGGCCAGCAGTTCGGCAATGCGCCGGCCCTGCTGGCGGTTGGCCTCGCGCAGCTCCTCGCCCATCTCCCCCGCTTCCACGCGCCCACGACTGTGCAGGATGAAGCGCGCCCACTGTGGGTTGGCCGAGACCCAGTCGATGTAGGAGGTGACGAACAGCTTCACCACCGCTTCGGCGCTCTTCGCCTCCTCCAGCCCCGCATCGAGTAACGCCGCGTACTGACCGATGCCGGTCAGGTACAGCGCGCCGATGATGCGTTCCTTGTTGCCGTAATGGTGATAGAGGCTGCCGATACTGGCGCCGGAACGGTCGCGGATCATCTCGATGGTGGTGGCATCCACGCCGGATTCACTGAAGCAGGCCAGCGCGGCCTGGAGGATGTCGTCTTTGCGGGAAGGTCGGGCCATGGGCTTCCTATCGGGAATTCGTTCCAGAAAGTAATTCTAGAATAATCTTCTAGAATTACTTTCTAATCTTCGTATACTGCCTGGGCGCGCTGTTCTCTTCAATGACAGCTCTTCAATCACAGATCTTCAATCCCAGCTTGCCCCACCCCATCAGCCTGCGGAGCCACCATGAGCCAGATGCTGCAGATGTTCCAACAGGCCGGCCCGGCGCAGTTCAGCGCCATGATCGGCCAGGTCGCCCCCTATTTCTCCACCATCGCCCCGCAGTTCGTCGAGCTGCGCCCGGGCTATGCGGAAGTCACCTTCCCCAAACGCCGCGAAGTGCTGAACCACATTGGCACTGTGCACGCCATCGCCCTGTGCAACGCTGCCGAACTGGTGGCCGGGACCCTGACCGATGTGTCGATCCCCAAGGGCCGCCGCTGGATTCCCCGTGGCATGACTGTGGAATACCTGGCCAAGGCCGAGGGCGACGTCCGCGCCGTAGCCGATGGCTGCGCGATCGACTGGAACCAGGAAGGCGACATTACCGTGCCGGTGCTCGCCTATGTCGGCGACAAGAAAGTCTTCCGCGCCGACATCACCATGTACGTCAGCCAGGCCTGAGGGAACCCGCCATGATTACCCCGCTCCCCCGCCCGCTGGACAACGGCAACGGCCACAACCTCTCCAGCCACTGGTACTACCCATCCGGCGAAGCTCGCGGAGCGGTGCTGATCGTCCCCGCCATGGGCGTCGAGCAGCGCTTCTACACTGCCTTCGCCAACTGGCTGGCCGAGCGCGGCTACCTCGCCGTGACTTTCGACTACGTCGGCATGGGCAAGTCCCGAGCCGGCCACCTGCGCGACCTGGACGTCAACGTCGTTGCCTGGGGCAATCATGATTGCAGCGCCATGCTCGACGCGGTGGTCGAGGCCGCCGGCGAGCTGCCGGTGTACTGGATCGGCCACAGCCTCGGCGGGCAGATACTGCCCTTCGTCCGTGGAAACGAGCGCATCCAGCGCGCCTTCACCATCGCCACCGGCAGCGGCTACTGGCGCGAGAACACCAAGGGATTGCGGCACAAGGCCTGGCTGCTCTGGTACTGCCTGGCCCCGACCATCACGCCGCTGCTGGGCTACTTCCCAGGCAAGCGCCTGGGCGTGGTCGGCGACCTGCCGCGCGGGGTGATCGAACAATGGCGGCGCTGGTGCCTGGACCCGGAGTACGCCGTCGGCGCGGAAGGCGGCGCGGTGCGCGAGGCGTATTCCTCGGTGCGCACACCGATCACCTCCATCTCCTTCACCGACGACGAGATGATGTCCGGGCGCAACACCGAGTCGCTGCACGGCTTCTACCGTGGCTCGCCAAAGACCGTGAAGAGAATCGCCCCGGAAGACATCGGCGTGAAGCGCATCGGCCACTTCGGCTTCTTCCGCAGCCAGTTCGCCGATTCGCTGTGGGCGGGTTACCTGCTGCCGGACCTGGGCTGACACCCAGGCCCGGCGCGGGCATCGATCAGAGGATCAGTCCAGCGTCACCAGCACTCGGCCGACCAGCTTGCCAGCGAGGATCTGGTGGATGGCGGCCGGCAGGTCGTCGAGCTTGACCTCGCGCACCGCCGCTTCGAGGTTGTCGAGCTTCCACTGCAGGGACAGCTTGTCCCACATGGAAGCCTTGACCACCAGCGGCAGCTCCACCGAGTCCACGCCCAGCAGGTTCACGCCGCGCAGGATGAAGGGCAGCACGGTGGCCTTGAAGGCGGCGCCGGCAGTCAGGCCGCAGCAGGCGACGCTGCCGCCGTATTGCAGCGACTTGACTACGTTGAACAGGATGTCGCCGCCCACGGTGTCCACCGCGCCAGCCCATTGCTCGCGCAGCAGCGGCTTGTCGACGCCGTCGGAGACGGTGGCGCGGTCGAGGATCTGCCGCGCACCAAGACGGTTCAGCAGCTCGGCCTGCTCCAGCTTGCCGGTGGCGGCAGCCACGGTGTAGCCCAGTTGCGCCAGCAGCATCACCGCGATGCTGCCCACGCCGCCGGTGGCGCCGGTGACCAGGATCGGGCCGGCGGACGGCGTGACGCCGGCGCGTTCCAGCTTGTCGACGCACAGCGCAGCGGTCAGGCCGGCGGTGCCGAGGATCATGGCTTCACGCAGCGACAGGCCCTGCGGGCGCTTGATCAGCCAGGCCGCAGGGACGCGGATGTACTGGCCGAAACCACCCGGCGTGTTCATGCCCAGGTCGTAGCCGGTGACGATGACTTCATCGCCGGCGGCGAATTCGCCCACCGAGGACGCTTCCACCACGCCGGCGGCATCGATGCCGGGAGTGTGCGGGTATTTGCGGGTGACGCCACGGTTGCCGCTGGCGGACAGCGCATCCTTGTAGTTCAGCGAGGAATACTTCACCCGCACCAGCACTTCACCCGCCGGCAGATCAGCAACCTGCCGCTCGGCCACCTGCAGGTCATACACACCGTGTGCGCTCTCCGTGACCCACAACGCCTTGAATGCACTCATCTCGACCCTCCTCTTTCGAATTCGCTAAAACGGGCGCGATCCCGGCGCCCGACACCCAATCTTTGCCAGAAGCGTCATTGCCAGAAGCGGCTGCGACCCAGGCGGTCCCACCAGGTCACCAGCACGCGATCGATCACGCCGCTGACACCGACGCCGAAGCGCTCCTGGATGGACTTCTTCTGCACGTAGCTGAGCTGGTAGACATCGGCCTCGCGGGCGCGTTCGGCCAGGTACTCGTCACTGGTCTTGAGCTCGTCGACCAGCTTCTTGCCCAGCGCCGCCTGGCCCAGCCAGACCTCGCCGGTGGCGATCTCGTCGATGGCCAGTTGCGGGCGATAGTGGACGACGAAGCGCTTGAACAGTTCGTGGGTAGTTTCCAGGTCTTCCTGGAACTTCTCGCGGCCCTTGTCGGTGTTCTCACCGAACACGGTCAGGGTGCGCTTGTACTCGCCGGCGGTGAGCACCTCGAAATCGATGTCGTGCTTCTTCAGCAGGCGATTGACGTTGGGCAACTGCGCCACCACGCCGATGGAGCCGAGGATGGCGAAAGGCGCGGAAAGGATGCGCTCACCGATACAGGCCATCATGTAACCGCCGCTGGCGGCCACCTTGTCGACACAGACGGTCAGCGGCACGCCGGCCTGGCGGATGCGCGCCAGTTGGGAGGCCGCCAGGCCGTAGCCGTGGACCATGCCGCCGCCGCTCTCCAGGCGCAGCACCACTTCGTCGCGCGGCGTGGCGAGGGTCAGCAGTGCGGTCACTTCATGGCGTAGCTGTTCGGTGGCCGAGGCCTTGATATCGCCATCGAAGTCGAGCACATAGACGCGACTCTTCTCGCCGCCCTTCTTCTTTTTCGCGTCCTTCAGGCTTTTCGCCTCGGACTTGCGCAGGGCCTTGAGCTTGGCCTTTTCCAATACGCTATGTTGCAGGCGCTCGCGTAGCTCCTTATAGAAGTCGTTGAGCTTGTGCACCTCCAGGTGCCCGCTGCCGCCACGACGACCACGGCCGCGCAGTGCGGCGATCACCACCAGGACGATGACGATGGCCACCACCACGGTGAAGGTCTTGGCCAGGAAACCCGCGTAATCCGCTAGAAACTCCACTCACATCCCCTTTTACAATTCTGGTCGAGCCCGCCAGGCGAGCGCAGCGAATCCCGCAAGCATACCCACGCCGCCGGCCCGCCACCAGCGCTGGCAAACCGCTGCATCAGTCCAGCGAATGCCATTCAAACAAGCGTATGTTTTTTCGTTGACAGCCCCAGGTGATCCTCATAACCTCGCCGGAACTTTCAGCCCTGCCGGGATACTGCGCGTGGGAAGCATCTACCTGATTCGACATGGCCAGGCTTCATTCGGCGCCGACGACTACGATGTGCTCTCGGCCACCGGCGTACGCCAGGCGGAAATCCTCGGCGAGCACCTGGCTGGCCTGGGCCTGCGCTTCGACCGCTGCGTCGCCGGCGACCTGCGCCGCCAGCGCCACACCGCCGAAGCGGTGATGGGCCGGCTGAACGAAGCCGGGATCGATACGCCCACCCTGGAAATCGACTCCGCCTTCAACGAATTCGAAGCCGACGCCGTGATCCGCGCGCACCTGCCGGACCTGCTCGAGATCGAGCCGCAGGCGCTGCACATCATGCGCAACGCCGCCGACCACCGCGCCGAATTCCAGCGCCTGTTCTCCACCGTGATCTCCCGCTGGGTTTCCGGCGACCACGACAAGGACGGCCTGGTCAGTTGGGCGGAATTCCTCGATACCGTGCACGGCGGCTTGAAGCGCTTGCTGGAGTCGGCCAGCGGCAAGGACAACATCGGCGTATTCACCTCCGGCGGCACCATCACTGCGGTACTCCAGCAGGTGACCGGCATCCCGGCGCTGAACGCCTTCGAACTCAACTGGCAGATCGTCAACACCTCGCTCAACCGCCTGAAGTTCCGCGGCAGCGAAGTGGCCCTGGCTTCCTTCAACAGTCACGTGCATCTGGAACTGTTGAGGGCGCCGGAACTCATCACCTATCGTTGAGTACCGGCCCATTGCGACGCGAGCGTCGCGCGAGAAAACCTAGAAAAGGAATAGAACCATGAGTGTTGCTGACATCGTTTCCACCATGCAGAGCAAGTTCAACGCCAGCGCGGCCGCCGGCCTGGATCTGGTGTTCCAGTTCAACATCGAAGACGGCGACAACCACTACCTGGTCGTCAAGGACGGTACCTGCCAGGTCGTACAGGGCGACGCCGAGTCCCCCAACGTCACCCTGATCATGGACAGCGATACCCTCAAGGGCATCACCAGCGGCGAAACCGACGGCATGCAGGCCTTCATGGCTGGCAAGCTGCGCGCCGAAGGCGACATGATGCTGGCGATGAAGCTGGGCGAACTGTTCCCGGTCTGATCCGAGGAAAACCTGCCCGCGCAGCACGAAAAACCGGAGTCCATGGCTCCGGTTTTTTTATGCCCGCGCCCCGCTGCAAGGCCCGGATCAGGCAGCCTGATCGGGGTGCAACACGAACGCCAATAAGGGCTTTGTGCACTTGTGACAGGCCGGGCCGGACATTAGATTAGCCAATGATCACCCGGCGCCATCATTGCTTTGCCTGATCCTGCCGCAACCCATCGGGCAAGAGACGGCCGCCGGCCTGCGCGCACCTCGCCAGGAGCCTTGGGCTCTCGCGAGGACGATTCGTAAAAGCCCGTACAAGAAAGGGACCAGCATGTCGTTGACCGACCAGACCATCCGCTCCCGCGAAGGCGAAGAACTCGATGCCGCCGTGATCGACGGCTACCTCAAGGACCACATCCCCGGCCTGCAGGGTCAGCCGCGCATCAGCCAGTTCCCCGGCGGCGCCTCGAACCTGACCTACCTGATCCAGTACGACAACCAGGAACTGGTCCTGCGCCGCCCGCCGTTCGGCAAGAAGGCCAAGTCCGCCCACGACATGGGCCGCGAATACCGCATCCTGAACCAGCTCAAGGACGGCTTCCCCTACTGCCCCAAGGCGTACGCCTACTGCACCGACGAATCGGTGATCGGCGCCGAGTTCTACGTCATGGAGCGGGTCAACGGCATCATCCTGCGCAGCGACCTGCCGAAGGAGCTGAACCTCGACGCCGGGAAGACCACCGCCCTGTGCAAGAGCTTCATCGACAAGTTCGTCGACCTGCACAACGTCGACTACAACGCCTGCGGCCTGGGTGACCTGGGCAAGCCCGAGGGCTATGTGCAGCGCCAGATTGGCGGCTGGATCGATCGTTATGAGAAGTCCCTGACCCCCGATGCGCCGGCCTGGGAACAGGTGAAGGTTTGGCTGCGCGAGAAGATGCCGGCCGACCATCACAAGCCGGGGATCGTGCACAACGACTACCGCTTCGACAACGTCATCCTCGACCCGAACAACCCGATGCAGATCATCGGCGTGCTCGACTGGGAAATGACCACCCTCGGCGACCCGCTGATGGACCTGGGCAACACCCTCGCCTACTGGATCGAAGCGGGCGACCCGCAACCGATGCAGATGCTGCGCCGCCAGCCCAGCCACGAGCCGGGCATGCTGACCCGACAGCAGTTCGCCGACTACTACGCCGAGCGCGCCGGCATCCAGATCGACAACCTCGATTACTACTACACCTACGGCCTGTTCCGCCTGGCCGGCATCATGCAGCAGATCTACTACCGCTTCTTCCACGGCCAGACCCAGGACAAGCGCTTCGCCACCTTCATCCATGCCAACAAGCTGCTGGAACAGGTGAGCCTGCAAGTCATCGGCAAGTCCCGCCTGTAAAAGGCGCCAAAGAACAAGGAGAACTCCCATGTCCAAGACCCAACTGTTCGACCTCGAAGGCAAGATTGCCTTCGTCTCCGGCGCCAGCCGCGGCATCGGCGAGGCCATCGCCAAGCTGCTGGCCCAACAGGGCGCCCACGTGATCGTCTCCAGCCGCAAGATCGACGGCTGCCAGGCCGTGGCTGACGAAATCGTCGCCGCCGGCGGCAAAGCCACCGCAATTGCCTGCCACATCGGCGAGATGGAGCAGATCCAGGCCGTCTTCGCCCAGATCCGCGAGCAGTTCGGCCGCCTGGACATCCTGGTCAACAACGCCGCCACCAACCCGCAGTTCTGCAACGTGCTGGACACCGACCTGTCGGCCTTCCAGAAGACCGTCGACGTGAACATCCGCGGCTACTACTTCATGTCCATCGAAGGCGGCAAGCTGATGAAGGCCAACGGCGGCGGCAGCATCATCAACGTCGCCTCGGTCAACGGCGTCACCCCCGGCGAGTTCCAGGGCATCTACTCGGTGACCAAGGCCGCAGTGATCAGCATGACCAAGGTCTTCGCCAAGGAATGCGCGCAGTTCAACATCCGCTGCAACGCCCTGCTGCCGGGCCTGACCGACACCAAGTTCGCCTCGGCGCTGGTGAGCAACGACGCCATCCGCAACGTTGCCCTGCAGCGCATCCCGCTCAAGCGCGTGGCCGACCCGAGCGAAATGGCCGGCGCCGTGCTGTACCTCGCCAGCGATGCCTCCAGCTACACCACCGGCGTGACGCTGAACGTGGACGGCGGCTTCCTCGCCTAAGCGTTATCGCGGAAACGAAAAAGGGAGCCGGTTGGCTCCCTTCTTCATGGGCGGAACGTGGGGTTTTCGTAGGAGCGAGCTTGCTCGCGAACGCCTCGCCCCCATGGACTCCGGCGTGATGCGGGTTCGCGAGCAAGCTCGCTCCTACATAACAGCAGTCACTGCCAGGTCTTGAGCGCCTGGTTCGCCGCCGCATTCATCGGTTCGGCGGTCAGCCCACCCGCCCCGTAGCGCACGGCGAACACCGCCTGGTCCGCCAGCGGCAGGTAGTTCACCCGGCCGGCCTTGGGCACGAAGGTCAGCAGGTCATGCTGGCCGTCGCGCAGCCAGCGCCACAGGTCGATACCCGGCACGTCGTCCGCCAGCGATACCTTGCGCCCCAGGCTCTGCTGCTCCACGGCCAGGAAGCGGCCGCTGAGGTCCTGCAGGCGGTAGCCCGGCGCCAGGCCGATCAGCCGTGCCAACCCTTTCCACTCCAGCACCCGCGCATCCAGTTGCCAGAGGTCGCCGGCCAGCTCCACGCGGCGCTCCTCATCGCCTTGCAGCAGGGTTACCTCGAAGCGTTGCTCGCCCAGCTTGTGGAAGCTCAAGGTCGCCAGCGGGCGCTCCGCTGGCAGCGCGTCGTAGCTGCGCAGATCCCAGGCCACCAGCGCCACCAGCGCGGCCACGGCCACGAACAGCATCCCCGCCGTGCCCCGCAACCAACCGAGGAACCAGTGACGGTCAAACAGAATGCGGGCGGCTACCACCAGGACCAACAGCGCCAGGAGGGCAACGACCCAAGCCAGACCGTCGTACTGCATCGAATGATTTCCTTACACGTGGAATTGCCGGCATTATGCGCACCGCGTATCTGCGCGGCCAGCCAGACCGTCGCAGCTTTCGGGCCCGTTAACGTTTCCCGCGCGCCATTCTTTACGAGAGAGTGTCGCCACGGGCCCCCGATCAAGGCCTGACTCATGCCCTTCGAACTCGTCGTAGACCCGACCACCCTCGTCATTCTTGCCGGCGTCGCCTTCCTCGCCGGTTTCATCGATGCCATCGCCGGCGGCGGTGGCCTGCTGACCATCCCGGCCCTGCTCACTGCCGGCGTACCCCCACACCTGGCGCTGGGCACCAACAAGCTGAGCTCGACCTTCGGCGCCGCCGTGGCCAGCTACACCTTCTACCGGCGCAAACTGTTCCAGCCGCGCCAGTGGCGCAAGGGCATCATCGCCACCGCCATCGGTGCCGCACTGGGCGCCTGGGCCGCGCACCTGATGCCGGCGGAATGGCTCAACCGCATGCTGCCGGTGGTGGTATTCGGCTGTGGCCTGTACCTGCTGTTCGGCAAGACGCCCGAAGCGCCGCTGGACGCCAACCCGCGTATCGCCCAGGGTCGCCAGTGGCCGCAAGGCCTCGGCCTGGGTTTCTACGACGGCGTAGCCGGCCCCGGCACGGGCGCCTTCTGGACCGTCAGCAGCCTGCTGATGTACCCGCTCGACCTGGTTCGCGCCAGCGGCGTGGCGCGCAGCATGAACTTCGTCAGCAACATCGTCGCGCTGGCGGTGTTCATCGCCTCGGGTCAGGTGGTGTGGCTGATGGGCCTGTGCATGGGCAGTTCGCTGATGGTCGGCGCCTACTTCGGCGCGCGCACAGCGATTGGCGGCGGTGCCAAGTTCATCCGCCCGGTGTTCATCCTGGTGGTACTGGCGCTGACCGTGCGCCTGGCCTGGCAGCACTGGTTCAGCGCAGTCTGATGGCCTCGCGCAGCGCCTGAAGCTTCAGGCGCCGCCGGGCAGGACGGGATCGGGACGACCGGCGCGGCGCGCCAGGTAGACCTCGATCAGGTAGCGGGCGATGGAGCGCTCGGCCGGCAGGCGCGGCAACTCGTCGACGTGGAACCAGCGGGCATCCTCGATCTCGTCCGGCTGCATGACGATCTCGCCGCTGACGTACTCGGCGTGGTAGCCGAACATCAGCGAATGCGGGAACGGCCAGGGCTGGCTGCCCATGTAGCGGATATTGCCGATCTCGACGCCCACCTCTTCGCGCACTTCGCGCGCGACGCAGTGCTCCACCGACTCGCCTGGTTCGACGAAGCCAGCCAGGGTGCTGTACATCCCCGGCACGAAGCGCGGCGAACGCGCCAGCAGCACTTCATCGCCACGGGTCACCAGCACGATCATGCTCGGCGACAGCAGCGGGTAACGCTGGATGCCGCAGCTTTCGCACTGCATGGCACGGTCGCGGGGCATGCGCAGATTGGGCTGGCCACAACTGCCGCAGAAGCGGTTCTGCCGCCACCAGATACCGACCTGGCTGGCGAAGCCGAGCATGGCGAAGAGGTCTTCCTCGGCCTGCATCATGAACTGGCGCAGACTGACCCAGCTGGCGTCTTCCAGCGGGTCGGTACGGTCGATTTCCAGCAAGTACACCGGCTCGCCGTCGAATTGGCCGACGGCATGCTCGGACAGCACCGAGAGGTCCTGGCGCTTGAGCCAGTCACGGGGGAACAGCACGCCGTTGCTGTCGGCGAGGAACTGTTGCTGGCAGTGGGCAAGCGCCCAGCCACCGTTCGCTGCCACCTCGAACATCGAGGATTCCCAGCGCCCGGTACGCATCAGGCTGCCACCGTCAGGCCCAGGGCCTTGACGCTCTCGCTGGCGACGTCGAGGACGTCGGGTTGGCCTTCAGGCCGCATCATGGCTCCACCCTCCAGGTAGTACTCCAGGCCGGTCAACGCATCCGCCAGGGTTTCCAGCATCTGCTCGGACGGCATCTGGGTGACTTCGATCATCTGCCCCTGAATGTAATCGGCACAGGCGCCCACGAGCAATGCCGCGCGCTCCTGGCCGAGGAACCATAGCCCACCGCGCACCGCCTGCAGGCTGATCGGTACGTTGGCCAGGTGCAGCTTGTCGCCATTGGATTCCAGGTACGCGGTGATCGCGCGCTTGGCCAGCGCCAGGCCTGCCTGGGCCTCGTCAATTACCACGATGCGGGCTTCGGCGAGCTGGTGCACGGCGAAGGAGTCGTCCTCGCCCATCGGAGCCGGACGTGCGCTCATGCGCTCACCCCGCACCAGGTTGCCGACCATGCTCTCCACGTACAGCAGCGCGTCGGCCAGGGAGTTTAGCGCGGCAGGTTCATCCACCGAGCCTTTGGCGACCCAGCCGGCAACCACACCATGCTGATGCTGCAGCGAGGTGGCGGCGGAGTTCAGGCCGACCATGCCCAGGGTCTTGGCCAGCTTGCCCAGCTGGGTGTGCAGGATGCCCAAGGCATCGGCCTGGGATACGCCACGCTCGATCAAGTCGAGCTGGTCCTTCACTGCGGTGAGTTCCTCGCGGATCGCCACCGACAGCGAGCGCATCACTGACTTGCCGGGACCGGACAGGCGCTGCGACTCGTCTTCGAGCAGGTGATCGGTGAATGGCAGCGGGGCCAGGCCGAACACCTGGCGCAATTCGGTGGCGCGCACGCCGCTGGTGTCAGCCAGCGTGGTGAGGTACAGCAGCTCCTTGAGCAACTGACGCGGCGCTTCGTACTGCGGGTTGGCGATCAGTTGCTTCAGCTCGCGGTCCAGGCGCGAGAACACCTGCTTGCGCGTCTTGCGCGGCAGCATCTGCGCGTCCACCAGCGACTCCAGCGCGCCAGCGCCGACCCAGCACAGGCGGGTGCGCGCAGCACTGCCCAGCAGCACGTCGAGCTTGCCCAGCGCGCGGCCCATCAGCTTGAGGCTGGGGTAGAGATTCTGTTCGCGGATCAGCCCTACCAGGCCGACCTGGTACATCTGCCGCAGGCGGCGGACTTCGCGGGCCGGGTCTTCGACCTGCGGCGCGGTGACCGCGCGCAGCGGGCGCGGCAGATCCAGGCGTGCGCTGAAGAAGAAGCTCTCCGGCAGCGCGGGCTGGCCGGCGGCCTGACGCACGTCGTTGATCGCTGGCAGCAGCAGCTCGGGGATTTCCTGGCGGTGCGCTTCGAGGTTTTCCAGGTAGCGGCGCAGCACATAGAGAGCGTTGCCGAGCGCGGCCAACTGGCCGTCGCGGTCTTCACTGACCCCGGTCGGAATGTCGGTGGCCAGGTCCAGCGCTTCCTGCGCCAGCAGTTCGGCGCCGGCCAGCTCGATGAGATTCAGCGTGCCGCGAATCTGGCTCAGGCAATCGACGGAATGTTGCAGCAGGCTGCCGTTCTGACGCTCGGCGATGAAGTGCTCGAGATTCTGCTCGGCCTCCTCCATCGTCGCGAACAACTCGTCGCGGACCAGACTGAGGGACGTGGCTCCAGTAACCATCGGCCTAGTGCGCCTCCTGCGCGCAAGAAGAGTGAACGGACATCAATCGGCGAACTCGGGGGTCTTCTTGCTCATGTGCGCCATCATGGCGGCCTGCAGGTCAGCGGACTGCAGCATGGCGGCGTTCCAGGTGGCGATGTATTCGAGGCCGTCCTCGACGCGGTGGTCACGGGCGTAGCCGATCATTTCCTTGGTGCCGCGGATGGCGATCGGCGACTTGGCGGCGATCTGCCGGGCCAGCTCCATCACGCCGTCCTGCAGCGCGGAATGGTCGGCATAGACGCAGTTGACCAGGCCGATGCGCTGCGCTTCCTCGGCGTTGACGTTACGCCCGGTGTAGGCCAGCTCACGCATGATGCCATCGCCAATCAGGCGCGGCAGGCGTTGCAGGGTGCCGACATCGGCCGCCATGCCCATGTCGATTTCCTTGATGGAGAACTGCGCGTCCGCGCTGCAGTAGCGCATGTCGCAGGCGGAGATCAGGTCGATGCCGCCGCCGATGCAGTAGCCCTGGATCGCCGCGAGGACCGGCTTGCTGCATTTGTCCACGGCGGTGAAGGAGCCCTGCAGTTGCAGGATGGTCTTGCGCAGGGTGCGGGCGTTGCGGCCGACGTCCTTGCCCAGGTGGCTGGCGGCCTGGGCCAGCAGGGCCAGGTCGATACCGGCGGAGAAGTGCTTGCCGGCGCCGCTGAGGACGACGACGCGGACTTCATCCGTTTCATCGGCCCACTGAAAGATATCGATGATTTCCTTCCAGAAATCGACGTTCATCGCGTTGAGCTTTTCCGGACGGTTGATCTGCACATGGGCGATCTTGTCCGCCAGTTCAACGCGGAAGGCTTTGTATTCGGTCACGGGAATGTCCTCGGGTATGCCCTGCTTCTTATCTGGGTGCGGCGCAGCCGCTGGAGCCCGGGCCAACAGTTCTTATTGGTGTTTCTGATTCGCGTGGGAAATAGATGTCGGAAATCGCGTCACTATAACAAGGCGAAACTAAAAGTCGATGCCGTGGTCTGTGACGCAGCCCACGGCATCGGACGCGAATTGGCTCGCAAATTGGCCATCAAGTGATTGATCTGGCTGGAACGTGGCCCACGTGACAGTCAATCGCCGGAAGCCAGCGGCAGACCCTGTGCACGGTTGCGGTATTGGCGCCAGGTGTACATCGGGATACCCGCCATGAACACCAGGAAGCCCCAGAAGATCGCCTGCTGGCCGGTACCGTACAGCGCCCACAGCGAGTAGAGGAAACCCAGGCAGCCAATGGCCAGCACCTGC
The DNA here is from genome assembly GCF_002796985.1 of Pseudomonas sp. Classification (GTDB taxonomy): domain Bacteria; phylum Pseudomonadota; class Gammaproteobacteria; order Pseudomonadales; family Pseudomonadaceae; genus Pseudomonas. The sequence goes on from NZ_PEKX01000012.1 coordinate 147,196, forward strand.
GGCCGAGAGCGCGGGGAGAACGACTCCGGCTTCACCGCCAGCAGTTGCAGCAGCGCGGCGGTGCAGAACGCATAGGGCACGACACCAGTCATGGTGCCGAGCAGGATGATGACGTTGAACACCTCCACCAGCTCGCCGTGGCCGTCGACCATCACCAGCGCCGTCACCAGCAACCCCGAAGACAGTAGCCCGTTGGCCGGCGCACCGTTCTTGTTGAGTTTGCCCAGGGATTCAGGGAACAGCCCGTCGCGGGCCGGCGCCACCGGGATCTGGCCCTGCAGCAATACCCAGCCGTTGAGCGCGCCCAGGCAAGCAATCACTGCTCCACCAGCCACCAGGTAGTAGCCCCAGGTGCCCAGCAGGATGCGCGCTGCATCGGCGAAAGGCGAAGTGGACTTGGCCAGCACTTCCGGCGGCATCAAGCCCTGCACGGCAGTGATGGAGAGGATGTACACGGCGGCGGCCGCGAGGGTGCCGACCAGTGTGGCGCGGGGAATGGTCTTCTTCGGGTCGCGCACGTCATCCGCCGGCACGGTGGCCGATTCCAGCCCGATGAACGACCAGAGCGTCAGCGCCGCCGTGGTGGCGATCGCCTGGGCGTAACCCATGTTCGGCAGTTCGCTGGCGGCGGGGATGGTCAGGTACTCGGGGTTGAAGTGGAACCAGCCGAGGATGCCCACCAGCAGCAGCGGGATCAGCTTGAGCGCGGTCAGGCAGTTCTGCACCACGGCGAAGGCGGTGATGCCGCGCAGGTTGATCAGGGTGCACAGCCAGATGGCGCCGATGGCCGTGGCGACCATCAGCAACGGGTCGGCCAGCGCCGGAATGAACACCCGCAGGTAGCCCACTAGCGTGACGGCGATGGCGGCGTTGCCGATCCAGGCGGCCTTCCAGTAGGTCCAGGCGCAGAGATAGCCGGCAAAGCTGCCGAAACCGTCACGGGTATAGGCATAGGGGCCGCCGGCGCTGGGATTGAGCCGCGCCAGCCGGGCGAAAGTGAAGGCCAGGATGACCGCCCCGGTGCTCGATACCAGCCAGCCGAACAGGCTCAGCCCTCCGAACGCCGCCAGGCTCGACGGCAACAGGAACACCCCCGACCCCACCATGTTGCCAACCACCAGCGCAGTGCAGCTCCAGAACCCCATGCTGCCCTTTTTCCCTTCCGCCATCTGCGCTCCTTAGAAGCCTGCGACTCAACTCATTATTGATTGCGGCGTTTTGCCTTCAGGCACTTACAGCCTGTTCGCACGCAAAACTCCGATCTGCCCTACAGGGTAGACAGCACCAGGCAAAGGAGGAAACCGTTTTGCAGGACTAAGTCGCTCGTTTCGAGCAATTTCGCCCCGCCCGGTCAATGTCGCTGCAGAAAACCCACCCGTCAGACAGCACCCGACCTGGTGCGGGCCGATCTCGTAGCGCCGCTCGAATTGCAACGACAGCTCCCGGCGCGCCCGCTCACGCAGGCGTTCGCAGTCCTCACCGGAGCAGTCTGCCCAGGGTTCGCTGTCGAAGATGCACAGCGCATCCAGCGGCTGCGCCCTACCGACAGCAGCGGAACACCCGGGCAGAACCCCATGCCATTGGGCGCGGTTATCCGCGGATGGTTATGGAGGCGTTCGTCACCGCCCATGTCACCTCGCCAATACCGGTGGCAGCAGCAAAGAACTCAGGGTCGTGGCTGATCAGCAGGCTTTCGTCATGGGGAGACTTCCCTTTCCCCTCACCGCGCCCTTCACCGCTCTCCTCACCGAGCCGCAGCAGAATCGTTACTCGATTCAAAGTGGACGCCGGCCCCCGGAAACAGGGGCCGAGCGGTCATTTACAGCATTCCACGGTGTAGCGTTTTTCGCCGTCCACCTCGCGTACCTGCAGGCCATGGACGTCGGAATCGAAGCCGGGGAAGTTGCGCTCGAAACTCTGGGCGAAAATCAGGTAATCGAGTATCGAGCGGGTGGACTCGGTGAACCGCTCGCCCGGCATGATCAGCGGAATACCCGGTGGATAGGGCACCAGCATTACCGCGGCGATGCGCCCTTCCAATTGATCGACAGGCACAGCCTCGACCTCCCCACGCACCAGTTGCGCGTAGGCATCCGCCGGGCGCATGGCGATTTCCGGCAGTACCGTGTACATGCGTTTCATGGCCTTGGCCGTGGCGTGGTCGCGATAGCAGCGGTGCAGTTCGTCGCACAGATCACGCAAGCCCATGCCCGCATAGCGCGCGCCGCCGGCCTGGGCAACGCTGGACAGCGCGTCCGCCAGCGGCTGGTTGGCGTCGTAGCTGCGCTTGAACTCCAGCAGCTCGGTGACCAGGGTGCTCCACTTGCCCTTGGTGACGCCCATGGAAAACAGCACAAGGAAGGAGTACAGACCGGTCTTCTCCACCACCAGCCCGCGCTCCCAGAGAAAGCGGCTGACCACTGCGGCGGGAATGCCGCGCGAATCCAGACGGCCACCAGCCGTCAGGCCCGGCGTGGCCAGGGTCACCTTGATCGGGTCGAGCAGCACGTAATCTTCCACCGCATCGCCGAAGCCATGCCAGTCGGCGTTGGGCTCCAGCACCCAGTCACGGGTCTTGACCTCGTCGGTACCCTCCACACCCGGCGGCTGCCAGACGCAGAACCACCAGTCATCCTCGACGAGGTTCTGCTGCACATTGGCCAGAGCGCGACGAAAGCTCAGGGCTTCGTCGAAGGTCTCCTGGATCAGCGAGCGCCCCGCCGGGCCCTCCATCATCGCCGAAGCCACGTCCAGCGAGGCGATGATGCTGTACTGCGGCGAGGTGGAGATGTGCATCATGAAGGCTTCATTGAAGCGCGCCTGCTCGAATCGCCTCACGCCGGCATCCTGCACATGGATCATCGACGCCTGGCTGAAGGCCGCCAGCATCTTGTGCGTGGAGTGGGTGGTGAACACCAGCGGGCCGCTATCGTCACGGCGGGTGCCCATGCCGTAGCGACCGGCGTAGAACTCATGGAAGGCCGCATAGGCGTACCAGGCTTCATCGAAATGCAGCACTTCGACGCTGTCGCCCAACGCCTGCTTGATCATCTGCGCGTTGTAGCAAAGGCCGTCGTAGGTGGAGTTGGTCACCACTGCCAGCCGCACCTTGGGCTCGCGGCCGCGAGCCAGCGGGCTGGCCTCGATTTTCGCGGCGATGGATTCGCGGCTGAACTCGGACAGCGGAATCGGCCCGATGATGCCCAGCTCGTTGCGCTCCGGCGTCAGGTACAGCGGGATGGCGCCGGTCATGATGATCGAATGGAGGATCGACTTGTGGCAGTTGCGGTCCACCAGCACCAGGTCGTCGCGGCAGACCATGGAGTGCCAGACGATCTTGTTCGCCGTGGAGGTGCCGTTGATCACGAAGAAGGTGTGGTCGGCGCCGAAATTGCGCGCCGCGCGGGCTTCCGCCTCGGCCAGCGGGCCGGTGTGGTCAAGCAGCGAGCCCAGCTCGGGCACCGAGACGGAGAGGTCCGAACGCAGGGTGTTTTCCCCGAAGAACTGGTGAAAGGCCTGCCCCACCGGACTCTTGCGATAAGCCACGCCACCGCCGTGGCCGGGCGTGTGCCAGGAGTAGTTGGACTGTGCAGTGTGCTCTACCAGAGCCCTGAAGAATGGCGGCAACAGGCCCTCCAGGTACTTGCGCGCGGCGCGGCTGACCTGGCGCGCGAGGAAGGGCACGGTGTCTTCGAACAGGTAGAGGATGCCGCGCAACTGGTGCAGGTCGGCCATGGACTCGGCCGGCGCGTTCTCGATGGTCATCTGCTCACCGAGAGCGAAGATCGGTAGCTTCGGCGCGCGCACCCGCGCCATGCGGATCAGCTCCACTACATCCTGCAGCAACCGCTGGTTCTCCCCCGCCCCCTCGGCGGCGACCAGGATGCAGGCAAGACCGTGGTGGGTGGAGGCGACGATGCGTCCCTCGGCGGAACTGGCGGTGGAGAGAATGCTGAAGCCATCCTGCTCCAGCTCCCGCGCGATATCCCTCACCCGGTCGCCGGCCACGGTGTCGGCCTTGATGTCGCGGTGAACGATGAGAATGGGGAATTTTAAGTCTTTGTACATTGTGAACCCCTGAATGGACGTACGACTGGCGTCGATCCCTTTCAGAGTATGGACTCACGGAATGTAGGGGAATGCGGCCGGCTGACGGCTGTAATAAAACGTCGCGTGGGTGACAGGACTATCCGTGCTGAGCGCTTTGCTCTGGCTCTGGCTCTGGCTCTGGCTCTGGCTCTGGCTCTGGCAATTGAAGACTTCCAGAGAAACAATCGCGCACTCCGAACGGCCCCGTTCAGGAGGCCTCGTTGAATCGGAGCTTCAGGGGTTGAGCGACATGGATGTCGCGAGAGCGCTGTCGGGCCAGGGATGGCCCGTCGAGGGGGACGCCTAGTTCGTGCCCCTGAAACTTCGATTCAACGAGGGTATGTTTCGCCCCAAACGAAAAACCGGATGTCCAGGGCAAGCCTTCTTGGTTACTTCTTCGGCGCTTGGAAGAAGTGACTCGCCCGAGGGGGCGAAACACAAAGTCCACGCGCACGTCGAAGCGGCGCAGGAACGCCCAGACCAATGCAGCAGAAGCGCATCACCGGAGCAAAAGAAAGCGCCGGCCCTGCCAACGGATCGCGGGCATGACCCGCTTACAGCGGTAATGCGCAATGAAAAAGGCCGCCTGAAGGCGGCCTTTTCTCAGGCAGCACGGAAGATCACTCCTTCGGCGCTTCCATCTGCGCCCACAGCGACGGCCCGCCAGCGGACTTCTCGATCACCGCCAGGCGGGCGATGTGCGCCTCCAGCTCTTCATCGGTGGCACGAATGACGCGAGTCAGGCCACGTTCGGCCGCCAGGCGACGAATCGCCGAAGCCATCGCGCGACCGCTACCGTCACCCTCGGCACCGTTGCCAGCCAGCGACAGGCTGGTCTGGCCACCGGTCATCGCCAGGTAGACGTCGGCGAGAATCTCGGCGTCGAGCAGTGCGCCGTGCAGGTCACGGCCGGAGTTGTCGACGCCATAGCGCTTGCACAGGGCATCGAGGTTGTTGCGCTGGCCCGGATGGCGCTCGCGAGCCATCAGCAGGGTGTCGAGGATCGAGCAGTAGTCGCTGACTTCCGCACGCTCGGACTGCCCCAGCAGGGCGAACTCGTTGTTGATGAAGCCGACGTCGAACGCGGCGTTGTGGATGATCAGTTGTGCGCCGTTGATGAACTCGAAGAAGTCGTCAGCGACTTCGCGGAAGCGCGGCTTGTCCTTCAGGTAATCGCTGGTGATACCGTGGACCGCGATGGCGCCTTCGTCGATTTCACGGTCGGGCTGCAGATAGACGTGGAAGTGTCGGCCGGTGAGACGGCGGCCTTCGAGTTCGACGCAACCGATCTCGATGATCCGGTGGCCGTCAGTGACCGGCATACCGGTCGTTTCGGTGTCGAGTACGACGCTACGCATTCTGTGTGAAACCTTTTTGCGGTTGATTCGCCCGGAGCGTTCCGGACGCTCTTGATTCTCAGCGCGGCAATTCACTCACGCCACGGTTGGCGAGCATGTCGGCGCGTTCGTTACCGGGGTGGCCGGTATGGCCGCGCACCCAGCGCCATTCGACAGTATGCCGGTTCACCTGCTCGTCCAGCGCCTGCCACAGGTCGGCATTCTTCACCGGCTGCTTGGCGGCGGTCTTCCAGCCGCGCTTTTTCCAGTTGGGCATCCACTCGGTGATGCCCTGCATGACGTACTGCGAGTCGGTGACGATGCGCACGTCACAATGCCGCTTGAGCGCCGCCAGGGCCATGATGGCGGCGGTCATTTCCATGCGGTTGTTGGTGGTTTCCGCCTCGCCGCCCCACAGTTCGCGCTCGGCGCCCTTGTAGAACAGCACGGCGCCCCAGCCACCGGGGCCTGGGTTGCCCTTGCAGGCGCCGTCGGTGTAGATCTCGACTTTCTCTTCGCTCATTGGACTCGTATTCAGGATTCGGAATCGCGGCGACTGACCTTGGCTACCGGCAACGGCACCAACTGCCCGCGCGGTTCACGACGAGGTTGACGCAGGGGCCGCAGACCGACCACCAGCTTGCGCGCCACCAACAGATAGAAGCCGGCGCCGGAACCTTGCAGCACGGGGCCCCAGGTTTCCATGCGGGCCAGGCGGCCCTGCCATTTCGCCGATGCAAGCGGCGGACGATAACACCCGAAGCGGCGTTTCTCCAGCGCGAAGCCGAGCAGGTTCAGCCAGTCGCACACCCGGTTCGGCGAGATGCAGCGCGCGCGGCGCAAGGCATCGCGGGCGAAGTAATGCCGGATGCCCCAGGCACTCCGGGGATTTACCCCGACCACCAGCAGATGTCCGCCAGGGCGCACGCTGCGCGCGGCTTCACGCAGCAATCGGTGGGGAGACAGGCAGAAGTCCAGGCCGTGCTGCAGCAGCACCACGTCGGCGGCGTGTTCGCCCAGCGGCCAGGCCGCCTCGTCACAGGCGATTTCCACCCCTGGCAGTGGCGGCCCCAGGCGCACACCGCGCTGGATGTTGCCAACACTGGCGGGCAACTCGGCATGCGGTCCGTAATGCACCAGGTAACCGCCGAAATAGCGCTCCAGCTCGTCGATCAGCAACTGCTGCTCTTCGGCAAGCATCATTCCGCCGATCGGCCCGGACAGCCAGTGGCGGGCCTGGTCGATCAACTCCAGCCAGTCGGCATCGGCCTGGGCGAAGGGTTCTTCGATCATCACTACCCCCTGTGGGACAGCGCGACACAAAAGTGCGTATCCGCACTACTATGCGCCAATGCCCACCTCTTGGCGACTTTCCCCCCATGATACAGATAGATGCTCTGCCCGCCTTTTCCGACAACTATCTCTGGCTGTTGCAGGATGTGACCCGCCGCGAATGCGCGGTGGTCGATCCGGGTGACGCCGCGCCGGTCGAGCAATGGCTGCAAGCCCACACCGACTGGAAGCTGACCGACATCCTCGTCACCCACCATCATGCCGACCATGTCGGCGGCGTCGCCCGTCTGAAGGCCGCAACCGGCGCCCGAGTTCTGGGCCCGGCCGGGGAAAAGATTCCAGCCCGCGACGTGGCGCTGGACGAGGGTGACCGTGTCGAAGTGCTCGGCCTGGATTTCCAGGTGATCCATGTGCCCGGCCACACCCTCGGCCACATCGCGTACTTCAGCCAGAGCCAGGAGCAACCCTTGCTGTTCTGCGGCGACACGCTGTTCGCCGCGGGCTGCGGTCGTCTGTTCGAGGGCACGCCAGCGCAGATGCATGCGTCGCTGGGCCGGCTGGCCGCCCTGCCCGGCCCCACTGCCGTGTACTGCACCCACGAGTACACCCTGAGCAACCTGCGTTTCGCCTGCGCGGTAGAGCCGGAGAACCCAGAAGTCCTGGCCCGCTTCGAAGAAGTCAGCCGCTGGCGCGAACAAGGGAAGATCAGTCTTCCTTCTTCCATTGCCCTGGAACGGGCTACGAATCCTTTCCTTCGCGTGTCAGAAACATCCGTTAAGAAAATGGCCGACGAGCGGAGCGGCCAGCAAATCCGCACGCCCGAAGAGGTCTTTGCGACCATTCGCCGCTGGAAGGACCAGTTCTGAAGGTTGGCGAAATCTTGACCAAGGCAGGCTCGGTTTCTAGAATCGCCGAAATTTTTGCCTCGGACATAGTCATCAGCCAATGCCGCCAAAGACCAGAAAGACCTCCGATCTAGACGCCTTGGCGCGCGCCATCCGAGTCTCTATCGTGCTGCTCGCTGCGGGCCTGGCGGGCTGCCAGTCGACCCATCAGGCTGCCGACGACAGTCAGGCGCGCATCGCCTCCCGTGCCGTCGACGTGCAGTTCAACCCGGCCTGGACCGAAGCCCAGAACGATATCTGGGAGCGCATGCGCGATGGTTTCCAGCTGCAGGACCAGATCGACACCAACCCGCGCATCGAGCGCCAGCGCCTGTGGTTCATGAGCAACCAGTCATTCCTGGAGAATGCCAGCGAGCGCGGTGCACCGTATATGCACTATGTCGTCGAGCGCCTGGAAGAACGCGACATGCCGCTGGAGCTGGCCCTGCTGCCGATGATCGAGAGCTCCTACAACCCGATGGCCGTGTCACGCTCACAGGCCGTCGGCCTGTGGCAGTTCATTCCGAGCACCGGTACGCACTTCAACCTGCGCCAGACCAACTTCTATGACGGTCGCCGCGACATCACCGCGTCGACCAACGCCGCACTGACCTACCTGACTCGCCTGCACGACATGTTCAATGGCGACTGGCTGCTCGCGCTCGCCGCCTATAACGCCGGCGAAGGCACCGTCAGCCGCGCGATCGAGCGCAACGAGCGCCTAGGCCTGCCCACCGACTACTGGAACCTGCCGCTACCGCAGGAAACCCAGGACTACGTGCCCAAGCTGCTGGCTCTGTCGCAACTGGTGAATGCCCCGACCATCTACGGCATCAACCTCAACCCGATTGCCAACCAACCCTACTTCACCTCGATCCGCGTCAAGCCGGGCCTGGACCTTTCGCGCGTCGCCGCCCTGGCCGACCTGGACGAGGATGAGCTGTACCAGCTCAACCCCGCCTTCAAGCGCAAGGTGACCCGGGACGGCCCGCACCACCTCCTGGTACCGCTGGACAAGGCCGACACCCTGCAGGCCGGCGTCGCCAACATGCAGCCCATCGAGATCAAGCCGATGGCGGTTGCCAGCAGCGGTGCGCGCTATCGCGTTCGCAAGGGCGATAGCCTGCACAGCATCGCCCAGCGCTACCGCCTGAGCGTGGCCGAACTCAAGGCAGCCAACCACCTGAGCGCCAACCGCCTGCGCAATGGCCAGACCCTGGTCATTCCCGGCCAGCCCGGCCGCCCGACCATCGAGCCGGAAAGCCCACGCCAACTGGCCCAGGTGGACCGTTCCAAGGCGGCCCCCAGCTCCCGCACCAGCAGCCGCAGCTACACCGTGAAGAGCGGCGACACGCTCTGGCAGATCGCCAGGAAGAACAATGTCGACGTCGCCGACATCAAGCGCTGGAACAAGCTCGACAGCCACGGCGTGAAGCCGGGCCAGACCCTCGCGCTGCAAGGCGGCAACGCCTCCCAGGTGGCGTCGACTGGCAAGGGCAAGACCAAGCAGGACGCCGCAACCTACTACAAGGTCAAGCAAGGCGACTCGATGTCCATGATCGCCAAGCGGTTCAATGTCGAGATGCAACACATCCAGCGCTGGAATCCGCGTAGCGGCAAGGCGCTGAAACCGGGCCAGACCCTGACGCTCTACCTCGGCACCGCCAGCCGCTGAGTGTCACCTTGCGCCGGGGCGCACAGCCCCGGCTGCATGTCTTCTGGCAGCCAGGACAAGCTGCTACTGTACGACGCTAACCCCTTCAGCCTGCCAGGATCGGATCCTACGCCTGATGCGTCGATTGTCTCTCCTGTTCCTAGGCCTCTTCCTGGGCCTCCCCGCCTCCGCCCAGATCACCGAGAGCCACGGCTACGCTCAGTTCGGCGACCTCAAGTACCCGGCCAATTTCGACCACTTCGCCTGGGTAAACCCCAAGGCGCCCAAGGGCGGCCTGCTGCGGCTGATGGGGCTGGGCACCTTCGACACCCTCAACCCCTACACCTTCAAGGGCAGCCCGCCGGTCAGCACCGCGGATTTCCTGCAGTACGGCGTCAGCGAACTGAACGAGCCGCTGATGGTCGGCACCGGTCTGTATGACCCATCCGGCGACGAGCCCGCCTCCAGCTACGGCCTGATAGCCCGCAGCGTGGAGTACGCCGAGGACCGCAGCTGGGTGGTGTTCAACCTGCGCCCGGAAGCGCGCTTCCACGACGGCAAGCCGATCACCGCCTACGACGTAGCGTTCTCGTATCGCACGCTGCTGCACCACGGCCACCCGATGTACCGCACCAACCTGCAGGAAGTGCAGCGGGTCGACATCCTCTCGCCGCAGAGCATCCGCTTCGTCTTCAAGCGCCACGACAACCCGTTGCTGATCCTGCGCCTGGGCGAAATGCCGGTGCTACCGCAGCACTACTGGAAAGGCCGCGACTTTCAGGCCACCACTTTCGAGCCGCCGCTGGGCAGCGGACCGTACCGAATCACCGAGGTGGCGCCGGGTCGCCGCCTGGTGTTCGAGCGAGTCAAGAACTGGTGGGGCGCGAACCTGCCGGTGAACCGTGGCAAGTACAACTTCGACCGCGTCGAGGTGGATTTCTACCGCGATGCCGGCATTGCCTTCGAAGCCTTCAAGGCCGGCGAATTCGATTTCTACATCGAGCACCAGGCGAAGAACTGGCGCAGCAACTACCGCTTCCCGGCAGTGCGCCGGGGCGAAGTGGCCAAGGTGGAAATCCCCCACCAGATCCCTACCCAGACCCAGGCGCTGTTCCTCAATACCCGTCGCGCGACCTTCGCTGATCGCCGCCTGCGCGAAGCGCTGGGGATGATGTTCGACTTCGAGTGGACCAACCGCGCACTGTTCAACGACGCTTACGTGCGCGCCAGCAGCTACTACCCCAACAGCACCTTTTCCGCCACCGGCGTACCCCAGGGCCAGGAATGGCTGCTGCTATCCCCGTATAGGCAGCAACTGCCAGAAGCGCTGTTCAAGCGCCCCTTCACGGTGCCGGTGACCAAGGGCGCCGGCATCCCGAGGGAAACCCTGCGCCACGCCTTGGGTCTATTGGGCGAAGCCGGCTGGAAGCTTTCCGGTGACCGCCTGCTGGACGCCAACGGCAGGCAGTTGCGCTTCGAAATCCTGCTGGTCAATCCCAGCCTGGAACGCATCCTCCAGCCATACCGCGAGAACCTCGCCAGTATCGGCATTAATGCGAGCTTGCGCACCGTGGACCGCGCCCAGTACAAACAGCGTCTGGACCAGTTCGACTACGACATGATTCTGATGACCCTGCCCCAAACCCTGAGCCCCGGTCTCGAACAATGGCAGTACTTCCATTCGAGCCAGGTGGCGGTGAAGGGCAGCAAGAACTATGCGGGCATCGCCAACCCCGTGGTGGACGCGATGCTCGAGAAGCTCCTCGGCGCCACCGACCGCAACCAGCAGGAAGCCGCGGCCCGCGCACTGGATCGGGTGTTGCTGTGGCAGCACTACAGCATTCCCAACTGGTACCTGAACAAACACCGACTGGCGTACCGCAACCGCTTCGCCTTCGTCACCACGCCGCCCTACACGCTGGGTTTGCGAGCCTGGTGGCAAAAAGACCAGGAGAACACCCTATGAAAAGCCCCCGCCGCGCCGCGCTCTGCGCCGGCCTGTTGCTGGGACTGCTGGGCAGTGCGCAGGCCGCGCCGCAGCACGCCATCACCCTGTATGACGAGGCGCCCAAGTACCCGGCGAACTTCAAGCACTTCGACTTCGTCAACGCCGATGCGCCCAAGGGCGGCACCCTGCGTCTCTCCGACTTCGGCGGGTTCGACAGCCTCAATCCCTTCATCGCCAAGGGCAACTCCGCGCCGCAGATCAACCTGATCTACGACACCCTGACCTTCCACTCTCTCGACGAGCCCTTCACCGAATACGGCCTGCTCGCCGAGAAGATCGAGAAGGACCCGGAGCACCGCTTCGTACGCTACTACCTGCGCCCGGAAGCGCGCTTCCAGGACGGCACGCCGGTCACCGCCGAAGACGTGGTGTTCACCTTCGAGACGCTGATGAAGGACGGCGACCCGATGTACCGCAACTACTACGCGGACGTCGACAAGGTGGTGGCCGAGGACAAGCTGCGCGTGCGCTTCGACTTCAAGCACGGCGACAACCGAGAGCTGCCGCTGATACTCGGCCAGCTGTCGATCCTGCCCAAGCACTGGTGGGCCAGCCGCGACTTCAACAAGACCAACATGGAGCCGCCGCTGGGCAGCGGCCCGTACCGCATCGCCAAGGTCGAGGCCGGCCGCTCGATCCGCTACGAGAAGGTCAAGGACTGGTGGGGCGACAAGCTGGCGGTGAACCGCGGCTTCAACAACTTCGACGCCGTGGTGGTCGAGTCCTACCGCGACCTCACCGTCGCTCTGGAAGCCTTCAAGGCCGGGCAGTTCGACTTCAACGACGAGCGCATCGCGAAGAACTGGGCTACCGCCTACGACTCGCCAGCCGTGCGCGACGGCCGCATCGTCCGCGAGGAGCCGGTGAACGGCAATCCGTGGGGCATGCAGGCCTACGCCTTCAACATCCGCCGCCCGGTGTTCCAGGACCCGCGCGTGCGCGAGGCCATCACCAACCTGTTCGACTTCGAGTGGACCAACAAGCAACTGTTCTTCGGCTCCTACCTGCGCGACGGCAGCTACTTCGAGAACTCCGAAATGGCCGCCAAGGAGCTACCCGACGCCGAGGAACTGAAGATACTCGAACCGCTGCGCGACAAGCTGCCGCCACAGGTCTTCACCCAGGTCTACGTGCCACCCACCAGCGACGGCAGCGGCATCATCCGCGAGCAGAAGCGCAAGGCCTACCAGTTGCTGCTGGAGGCCGGCTACAAGATCGAGAACGACAAGATGGTTGGTCCCGACGGCAAGCAGCTGAGCTTCGAGTTCATGCTCGCCCAGGCTGACTTCGAGCGCGTGCTGCTGCCCTTCAAGCGCAACCTCGCCGAGCTGGGCATCGACATGCAGCTGCGCCGCGTCGACGTCTCGCAGTACATCAATCGCCTGCGCTCGCGGGACTACGACATGATCGTCAGCAGCTGGCCACAGTCCAGCTCGCCGGGCAACGAGCAGCGCGAGTTCTGGCACTCCAGCAGCGCCGACAAGCCGGGCAGCCGCAACTTCATCGGCCTGCGCGACCCGGGCATCGACGCCCTGGTGGAAGCACTGATCAACGCCGACTCCCGCGAAAGCCTGGTGCGCCACGCCCGCGCCCTCGACCGCGCCCTGCTCTGGGGACACTACGTGGTGCCCAACTGGTACCTGGGCAACTGGCGCCTCGCCTACTGGAACCGCATCGCCCACCCGGAAAAGTTGCCGCCGTACAGCTATGCACTGCAGACCTGGTGGCAGGCCCGCGACAAGGCCGTACCGACCAAGACGGACGCCAAGGCCACGAGCGCAGCACCGGCTGACGGCGCTGTCGCCCAAGGAACAAACTGATGCTGGCCTACATCCTGCGGCGCCTGCTGCTGATCATTCCCACGCTGTTCGGCATCCTGCTGATCAACTTCATCATCATCCAGGCTGCCCCCGGTGGCCCAGTGGAGCAGATGATCGCCAAGCTGGAAGGCTTCGACGCTGCCAGCGGCGGCGCCACCGGGCGCATCTCTGGCGGCGGCGGTGAAGTCCCCGCCGCCGGTACGCACTACCGTGGCGCCCAGGGCCTCGACCCCGAGCTGGTGAAGGAAATCGAGCGCATGTATGGCTTCGACAAGCCGGCGCCCGAGCGCTTCTGGATCATGCTCAAGAACTACGTGCACCTGGACTTCGGCCAGAGCTTCTTCCGCGACGCCAAGGTCACCGACCTGATCGTCGAGAAGCTGCCGGTCTCCATCTCCCTCGGGTTGTGGAGCACACTGATCATGTACCTGGTGTCGATCCCGCTGGGCATCGCCAAGGCGGTGCGCCACGGCAGCCACTTCGACGTCTGGACCAGTTCGGCGATCATCGTCGGCTACGCCATCCCCGCCTTCCTCTTCGCCATCCTGCTGGTGGTGCTGTTCGCCGGCGGCAGCTACTGGGACTGGTTCCCGCTGCGAGGACTCACGTCCAACAACTTCGACGAGCTGACCTGGGGCGGCAAGGTCCGCGACTACTTCTGGCACCTGGCGTTGCCGATCACCGCGCTGGTGATCGGCAACTTCGCCACCATCACCCTGCTGACCAAGAACAGCTTCCTCGACGAAATCGGCAAGCAGTACGTGGTCACCGCCCGCGCCAAGGGCCTGACCGAGCGCCGCGTGCTCTACGGCCACGTATTCCGCAACGCCATGCTGCTGATCATCGCCGGCCTGCCCTCGGCCCTGCTGGGCATCTTCTTCACCGGCTCGCTGCTGATCGAGGTGATCTTCTCCCTCGACGGCCTGGGCCTGCTCAGCTTCGAGGCGGCATTGAACCGCGACTACCCGGTAGTGTTCGGCACGCTGTTCATCTTCACCCTGTTCGGCCTGATCATGAAACTGGTCAGCGACGTCCTCTACACGCTGGTCGATCCGCGCATCGACTTCGAGAACCGGGAGTAATCCGATGCGCCTGTCTCCCATCAATCAGCGCCGCTGGGCGCGCTTCAAGGCCAACAAGCGCGGCTGGTGGTCACTCTGGCTGTTCCTTACGCTGTTCGTCCTCAGCCTGGGTGCCGAGCTGATCGCCAACGACAAGCCGCTGGCCATCCGTTACGACGGCGAGTGGTACTTCCCGGTGGTCAAGCGCTATCCGGAAACCGCCTTCGGTGGCGAATTCCCCATGGAGGCCAACTACAAGAGCCCGTACATGCGCGAGCAGATCGCGCAGAAAGACGGCTGGATTCTCTGGCCGCCGATCGCCTACAGCTACGACACCATCAACTACGACCTGCGGGTGCCGGCCCCCTCGGCGCCCACCGCGGAAAACTGGCTGGGCACCGACGACCAGGCCCGTGACGTGATGGCGCGGGTGATCTATGGCTTCCGCGTGTCGGTGCTTTTCGCCCTGATCCTCACCGTGCTCAGTTCCCTCATCGGCGTCATCGTCGGCGCACTGCAGGGCTTCTACGGCGGCTGGGTCGACCTGCTCGGCCAGCGCTTCCTGGAAATCTGGTCGGGCCTGCCGGTGCTCTACCTGCTGATCATCCTCGCCAGCTTCGTCCAGCCAAGCTTCTGGTGGTTGCTGGGAATCATGCTGCTGTTCTCCTGGATGAGCCTGGTGGACGTGGTGCGCGCCGAGTTCCTCCGTGGCCGCAACCTGGAGTATGTGCGTGCCGCCCGCGCCCTGGGCATGCGCAACGGGGCGATCATGTTCCGCCATATCCTGCCCAACGCAATGATCTCCACCCTGACCTTCATGCCCTTCATCCTCACCGGCGCGATCGGCACCCTGACCTCCCTGGACTTCCTCGGCTTTGGCCTGCCTGCCGGCTCTCCGTCGCTGGGCGAACTGGTCGCCCAGGGCAAGTCCAACCTGCAGGCACCTTGGCTGGGCATCAGTGCCTTCGTGGTGCTGGCCGTAATGCTTAGCCTGCTGGTGTTCATCGGCGAAGCCGCCCGCGATGCCTTCGACCCGAGGAAGTGACATGACCCAGAACGAGAACCTCATCGAAGTCCGCGACCTGTCCGTCGATTTCCTCTGCGGCGACGAGCAGGTGCGCGCGGTGGAACACATCAGCTTCGACATCCGCAAGGGCGAGACCCTGGCGCTGGTGGGTGAAAGCGGCTCCGGCAAATCGGTCACCGCGCACTCCATCCTGCGCCTGCTGCCCTACCCCACCGCCAGCCACCCCTCCGGCAGCGTCCAGTACGCCGGCAAGGACCTGCTCAAGCTGCCCGAGCGCAAGCTGCGCAGCATTCGCGGCAACCGCGTCGCCATGGTGTTCCAGGAACCCATGACCTCGCTGAACCCGCTGCACACCATCGAGAAGCAGATCGGTGAAGTGCTGGCTCTGCACAAAGGTATGAGCGGTGCTCAAGCCCGTGCGCGCACGCTGGAACTGCTGGACCTGGTCGGCATTCCCAACCCCTCCACTCGCCTCAAGGCCTACCCCCATGAGCTTTCTGGCGGCCAGCGGCAACGGGTGATGATCGCCATGGCGCTGGCCTGCGAGCCGGAGTTGCTGATCGCCGACGAACCGACCACGGCGCTGGACGTCACCGTGCAACTGAAAATCCTCGACCTGCTGCGCGATCTGCAGCAGCGGCTGGGCATGGCCATGCTGCTGATTACCCACGATCTGAACCTGGTTCGGCGCATCGCCCATCGCGTCTGCGTCATGAAGCGCGGGAGCATCGTCGAGCAGGCCGATTGCGAAACCCTCTTCGAGGCGCCACAGCACCCCTACACGCGTGAATTGCTCGGTGCCGAACCCAGTGGCACCCCCGCGCAGAACGAGCCCGGTGCGCCGCTGCTGGAGGTCGACGACCTGCGCGTGTGGTTCCCGATCAAGAAAGGCGTGTTCCGCAAAACCGTCGACCACGTCAAGGCGGTGGACGGCATCGACTTCAGCCTGCCGCGCGGGCAGACCCTGGGCATCGTCGGCGAGAGCGGTTCGGGCAAGTCGACCCTGGGCCTGGCCATCCTGCGCCTGATCAACAGCCAGGGTGGCATTCGCTTCGAGGGCCAGGCCATCGAAGGCATGAACCAGGCGGAAGTCAGGCCTCTGCGCCGCGAGATGCAGGTAGTCTTCCAGGACCCGTTCGGCAGCCTCAGCCCGCGCATGTCGGTGGGCCAGATCGTCGGCGAAGGCCTGGAAATCCATGGCATGGGCACAGCCGAGGAGCGCGAGCGGGCGATCATCGAAGCGCTCAAGGAAGTCGGCCTCGACCCGGACACCCGCCACCGCTACCCCCACGAGTTCTCCGGGGGCCAGCGACAGCGCATCGCCATCGCCCGCGCGCTGGTGCTCAAGCCGGCGCTGATCCTGCTGGACGAGCCGACCTCGGCCCTGGACCGCACCGTGCAGCGCCAGGTGGTCGAACTGCTGCGCGGGCTGCAGGCCAAGTACAACCTGACCTACTTGTTCATCAGCCACGACCTGGCGGTGGTGAAAGCCCTCAGCCACCAGCTGATGGTGATCCGCCACGGCAAGGTAGTCGAACAGGGATTGGCCGAGGAAGTCTTCGCCGCGCCACAGCATGCCTACACGCAGCAACTGCTGGAGGCAGCCTTCATGGTGCCCACTCAAGCCTGAGCCAACAGCAGACAAGGAAGCAATCACATGGGGTTTCTCGCCGGTAAACGCGTACTGATCGTCGGTGTCGCCAGCAAGCTGTCCATCGCCTCCGGCATCGCCGCGGCGATGCACCGTGAAGGCGCCGAGCTCGCCTTCACCTACCAGAACGACAAGCTCAAGGGCCGCGTCGAGGAATTCGCCGCCGGTTGGGGCTCCAGAGCCGGACTGTGCTTCCCCTGCGACGTGACCAGCGATGCGGACATCGAAGCCGTGTTCGCCGCGCTGGCGAAGCAGTGGGACGGCCTGGACTGCATCGTCCACTCGGTGGGGTTCGCGCCGGGCGATCAGCTCGACGGCGACTTCACCGAAGTCACCACCCGCGACGGCTTCCGCATCGCCCACGACATCAGCGCCTACAGCTTCGTCGCCCTGGCCAAGGCCGGCCGCGCATTGATGAGGGGCCGTAACGGCAGCCTGCTCACCCTCTCCTACCTGGGCGCCGAGCGCACCCTGCCCAACTACAATGTCATGGGCATGGCCAAGGCCAGCCTGGAAGCCGGTGTGCGCTACCTGGCCGGCAGCCTCGGCCCAGAAGGCACCCGCGTCAACGCGATCTCCGCAGGCCCGATCCGCACCCTGGCCGCCTCGGGCATCAAGAGCTTCCGCAAGATGCTCGCCGCCAACGAACGCCAGACTCCGCTGCGGCGTAACGTGACCATCGAGGAAGTCGGCAATGCCGGCGCCTTCCTCTGCTCGGACCTCGCCAGCGGCATCAGCGGCGAGATCCTCTATGTCGACGGCGGCTTCAACACCACCGCCATGGGCCCGCTGGCCGACGACTGAGCCTTCCCACAGGCAAAGAAAAAGGCCGCTGATGCGGCCTTTTCCTTTACTGCGCAAAACGAGGGCCGCTTGCGCGACCCCAGTCTCTTACTTCTTGGCTTCGTCGAATTTCTCGATCTTCGCCTGATCCTGCAGGTAGCGACGGAACGCAGCGAAGTCGTCCTGGCCGCTACGCGAAGCGAGGAAGCGCTGGTACATCGCCTTCTCTTCTTCGGTCGGCTTGCCTTCCGGCTCGCTCACACCGCTGAGCTTGACCAGTACGAAGTCGCCGTTCTGCAGCGCGACACCACCGAGGCTGGGCTTGTCGGCACCCTCCGGGCGAGCCATGCGGAACACGCTCTGCAGCACGACCGGATCGACACCTTCCTGACCGCGGGCGGCAGCTTCCACAACCTTCCACTGCTGGCCTTCCTGAGCCTGGGTCAGCGGGATCTTGCCGTCGCGCAGACCTGCCAGCAGCGCTTCGCCACGGGTCTTGGCATCGGCGGCAGCATGCTCGACCTGCAGACGCTTGAGGATGCTATCGCTGACCTGCTCCAGGGTTTCCTGCTCAGGCTTGTGATGCTCCTTCACGCGCAGCACGACCACAGTATCCGGATCCAGCTCGATAGCTCCGCTATTGGCAGCCTCTTCCAGCACTTCAGGGCTGAAAGCGGCCTGGATGACCTGGCGATTGGCGGTGACGCCTTCGCCGCCTTCACGGCCAAACGGCTTGCTCGTCTGCACCTTCAAGCCCATGTCCTGAGCCGGCTGCCCCAGATCGGAAGCCTCGTAGGCGGAGCTTTCCAGTTGCTTGGTAGCATCGACGAAACGCTGCTCGACCAGTTGGGTCTTGGCTTCGTGTTCCAGTTTCGCCTTCAGGCTGTCGAAGGTCGGGACTTCCGGCGCTTCGACTCCCAGCAGCTTGATCAGATGCCAGCCGTAGGAGGTCTTCACCGGAGCGGAGACTTCGCCCTTCTTCAGCGCATACAGCGCTTCCTCGAAGGCCGGGTCATACACGCCGCGACCAGCGAAGCCCAGGTCGCCACCGTTGGCGGCGGAACCGGTGTCGTTAGACAACTCCTTGGCCAGCTTGGCAAAGTCTTCGCCCTTGTCCAGGCGCGCCTTGATCTCGTCGATCTTGGCCTTGGCCTGCTGGTCGTTCTGCTTATCGTTCACCTCGATCAGGATGTGCGCGGCGTCGCGCTGCTCGGCCAGGCCGGCGATTTCCTTCTGATAGAGGGCATCGAGGTCTTCCTTCTTCACTTCGACCTGATCGAAGAAGCCAGACTTCTTCAGCTCGACGTAGTCGATGGTGACCTGCTCGGGCGTCATGAACTCGGTGCTGTGCGCGTCGTAGTACGCCTTGATCTCGCTATCCTCGACTTTGCTCTTGGCCGGGTCGGCCTTGAGGGTCAGGGTGGCAAAGTCACGGGTCTGCTTCTCCAGTCGCGCAAAGGCATTCAGTTCATCGTCGGTGACGAAGCCAGTACCGGCGATGCCGGCACGCAGTTGGCCCATCAACATTTCCTCGCCAAACATGCGGCGGAACTGCATGCGGTCGTAGCCCATCTGGCGGATGACCTGGTCGAAGCGATCGGCACTGAACTTGCCATCTACCTGGAACTCAGGGGTCGACAGGATCAGTTGATCCAGCGCCTGCTGAGAGAAGGAGAACTTGTCATTCTGCGCAGCTTGCAGGATCAGCTTGCGCTCGATGAGCGACTTCAGCGCGGATTCCCTGAGCAGCTTGTCATCGAGCATGGATGCATCGAAGTCCTTGCCCAGGCGCTGCATCAGCTGACGACGCTGCATGTCCGCAGCCTGTTGCAGCTCCGACAGAGCGATGTCATCGCCATTGACCTGAGCGGCGACGTTCTCGTGGTGGGTTGCGCGAATGATCTGATCGAACCCGGTCAAAGCCATGAGGACAACGATCACGCCCAGGATGGTCTTGGTGATCCAGCCTTGGGAATTGTCCCTGATGTTTTGCAGCATGCGGCCCCCGACGCGGCCACGACCCACCTTCAATGGCGGCGCGGCGTGGAAAAAAGGCGGATATAAGAAAGGCGCATCCGAGGATGCGCCTTCTCGTAACGAGTGGAGCTTGCGGGCTTGAGCCCGTGACCCCCGATGATTCCAACCGACCTACGCCAGCCGGGTCACCGCTCCGTGACCAGCCCAGCCGAAGCTGAACTGGTACAGGTCAAGTCCAAAAAGACGCTTAGTTGACAGCGTCCTTGAGGGCTTTACCGGCTTTGAAGCCCGGGATCTTAGCAGCAGCGATCTTGATCGGCTTGCCGGTTTGCGGGTTGCGACCGGTGCGAGCAGCGCGCTCTTTGACAGCGAAGGTGCCGAAGCCTACCAGTACGACGGAGTCACCAGCCTTCAGGGCGCCAGTTACGGACTCGATCACCGCGTCCAGAGCGCGACCGGCAACAGCTTTCGGGATATCAGCAGATGCGGCGATAGCATCGATCAGTTCCGACTTGTTCACTCTAAGTCCCCTTATTTCTGTTGAGTATGTTTCTATGTGTAAGGTCTAAGCAAAAGCAGGTGTTGGTTTGCCAACTGACAAAGCAAGTGCCGCTTTATAACAAGGGCTCAAAAACAGTGTCAAGAAAGCCCCCCAACTAATGCGTGCTGATTCGCTCCTTGGAATCAGACTCGCGCTTCTCATCCTTTGCAACCATCTCGGGAGCCGCATCGGGCAAGGGCTCCGGGGCGTATTGCAGCGCAATTTGCAGGACCTCGTCAATCCATTTAACCGGTTTAATAACGAGATCGGCCTTAATATTATCCGGAATTTCCCTAAGGTCTCGTACGTTTTCCTCGGGAATGATCACAGTCTTGATTCCCCCCCGGTGTGCTGCGAGAAGTTTTTCCTTCAGGCCGCCAATGGCCAGAACCTGACCTCGCAGGGTGATCTCGCCGGTCATCGCAACGTCCGCACGCACCGGGATCTGGGTGATTGCCGAAACCAGTGCAGTGCACATGCCAATGCCCGCGCTAGGGCCGTCCTTGGGCGTCGCGCCCTCCGGCACGTGGATGTGGATATCATGCTTCTCGTGGAAGTCCGGGGCAATGCCCAGGCTCTTCGAACGACTACGAACCACAGTCAATGCAGCGGTGATGGACTCCGCCATGACGTCGCCCAGTGAGCCGGTTTTTGTCAATGCACCCTTGCCGGGCACCATGGCCGATTCGATGGTCAGCAGTTCGCCGCCCACCTGCGTCCAAGCCAAACCGGTCACCTGGCCGATCTGGTCCTGCTGCTCGGCCAGGCCGTAGCGGAACTTGCGCACACCCAGGTAGTTTTCCAGCGAATCCGGCGTTGCCACAGCGTCGATACGCTTGGCCTTGCCACCATCCTTCACCGCCTTGCGGCAGACCTTGGCGATCTGACGCTCAAGGCTACGCACGCCGGCTTCGCGGGTGTAGTAGCGAATGATGTCGCGGGTAGCCGCTTCCTCGAAGACCAGTTCGTCCTTCTTGAGACCATTAGCCGCAGTCTGTTTCGGTACAAGATATTTCGAGGCGATGTTGATCTTCTCGTCCTCGGTGTAGCCCGGCAGACGGATGACTTCCATGCGGTCCAGCAGTGCTGCCGGAATGTTCATGGAGTTCGCCGTGCAGAGGAACATCACGTCGGAGAGGTCGTAGTCGACTTCGAGGTAGTGGTCGTTGAAATTGTGGTTCTGTTCCGGGTCGAGTACTTCCAGCAGCGCGGATGCGGGGTCGCCGCGCATGTCGCTGCCCATCTTATCAATCTCATCCAGCAGGAATAGCGGGTTGCGCACGCCTACCTTGGTCATCTTCTGGATCAGGCGACCGGGCATGGAACCGATATAGGTACGACGGTGGCCACGAATTTCGGCCTCGTCACGCACGCCGCCCAGGGCCATGCGCACGAACTTGCGGTTGGTGGCGCGAGCGATGGACTCGGCCAGCGAGGTCTTGCCCACGCCGGGCGGGCCGACCAGGCAGAGCACTGGACCCTTGAGCTTCTTCACGCGCTTCTGCACGGCGAGATACTCGAGGATGCGCTCTTTGACCTCTTCCAGACCGTAGTGGTCTGCATCGAGGATATCCTCGGCCTTGTCCAGGTCGTGGCGCACCTTGCTTTCAGCCTTCCACGGCACATTCACCAGCCAATCGATATAGGAACGCACCACGGTCGCCTCGGCGGACATCGGCGACATCTGCTTGAGCTTGTTCAGCTCGGCAGTGGCCTTGGCCATGGCTTCCTTGGTCAGACCGGCAGCGTCAATGCGCTTCTTAAGCTCTTCGACTTCGTTATGGCCTTCATCGATGTCACCCAGTTCTTTCTGGATGGCCTTCATCTGTTCGTTGAGGTAGTACTCGCGCTGGCTGCGCTCCATCTGCTTCTTCACGCGGCCGCGAATTCGCTTCTCGACCTGCAGCAGGTCGATTTCGGCGTCCAGCATCGCCAGCACATGCTCGACGCGGGCAGACAGCTCGGTGATTTCGAGGATTTCCTGCTTCTGCTCGATCTTCAACGCCATATGGGCCGCCATGGTGTCCACCAGGCGACCGGGCTCATCGATGCTGTTGAGCGAGGACAGGACTTCGGCCGGGACCTTCTTGCCCAGTTGTACGTACTGCTCGAACTGGCTGAGCAGGCTGCGCGTGAAAACTTCGGATTCGCGCTCGCCGACAGAGGGCTCATCAATGATCGACACTTCGGCGCGGCAGTAGGCCTCCTCGTCGATGAAGCGTTCTACCTGGCCTCGCTGCTCGCCTTCCACCAGCACCTTGACGGTGCCATCGGGCAGTTTCAGCAGTTGCAGGACGGTAGCGACCGTACCCATGCGGTACAGGCCGTCTTCACCCGGATCATCGTCAGCAGGATTCTTCTGCGCCAGCAACAGGATCTGCTTGTCGCCGGTCATGGCGGCCTCGAGGGCCTCGATGGATTTCTCACGACCCACGAACAGCGGGATGACCATGTGCGGATAAACCACTACGTCACGCAGGGGCAGCAGGGGCAACTCGACGAGTGTTTTCATGATATTCGGCTCTACAGCGGCACTTGGCCATAACGATGGGGTTTGGACCCTTCGGCCTAAGATGGGGTTAGGACTGGGAAAAAACAAGCGCGGTAGATGGGAAGAAAAAAGGGGCCCTAGGGCCCCTTCTGGTTTCAGGCGTCAGGTGCAGCCTTGGCCGGCTGCTCGCTGTTCTCGTAGATCAGCAGCGGCTGGGAGGAGCCCTCGATGACGCTTTCGTCGATCACCACCTTGCTGACGTCGTTCTGCGAGGGGATCTCGTACATGGTATCGAGCAGGATGCCTTCGAGGATCGAACGCAGGCCACGGGCGCCGGTTTTGCGCTCGAGCGCCTTGCGAGCGACCGCCTTGAGAGCGTCCGGACGGAACTCGAGGTCCACGCCTTCCATTTCGAAGAGCTTGGCGTACTGCTTGGTCAGCGCGTTCTTCGGCTCGGTGAGAATCTGCATCAGCGCTGCTTCGTCCAACTCCTCAAGCGTCGCGATGATCGGCAGACGGCCGACGAATTCCGGGATCAGGCCGAATTTCACCAGATCTTCCGGCTCGACCTCACGCAGAGCATCCCCCACCTTCTTACCAGCTTCCTGGCTGCGGACTTCGGCACTGAAGCCGATGCCGCCCTTGGTGGAACGGTTCTGGATGACCTTTTCCAGACCAGCGAACGCACCACCACAGATGAACAGGATGTTGCGGGTGTCGACCTGCAGGAATTCCTGCTGCGGATGCTTACGGCCTCCCTGAGGCGGCACGGAAGCCACGGTGCCTTCGATCAGTTTCAGCAGAGCCTGCTGAACGCCCTCACCAGACACATCGCGGGTAATCGATGGGTTGTCCGATTTGCGCGAGATCTTGTCGATTTCGTCGATATAGACGATACCCATCTGGGCCTTCTCGACATCGTAGTCACACTTCTGCAGCAGCTTCTGGATGATGTTCTCGACGTCCTCGCCCACGTAGCCAGCCTCGGTGAGGGTGGTGGCATCAGCGATGGTGAAGGGAACATTGAGCAGACGCGCCAGAGTCTCGGCGAGCAGAGTCTTGCCCGAGCCAGTCGGCCCGATCAGCAGAATGTTGCTCTTGCCCAGCTCGACGTCATCCTTGCGCTCACGCTGGTTCAGCCGCTTGTAGTGGTTGTACACCGCTACTGCCAGTGTCTTCTTGGCACGCTCCTGGCCGATCACATACTGATCGAGGATGGTGCGGATCTCTTTCGGCGCCGGAAGCTTGTGCGCACTGCTCTCCGCCTGTGCTTCCTGCACCTCCTCACGGATGATGTCGTTGCACAGGTCGACGCACTCGTCGCAGATAAAGACCGAGGGGCCGGCAATCAACTTGCGCACTTCGTGCTGGCTCTTGCCGCAGAAGGAGCAATACAGCAGCTTGCCGTTGTCCTCGCCGTTGCGGGTGTCAGTCATTCGATCGTTCCAATCGGGGATATACGTGAAGGACAAGATGAAGGCATTCGCAGGCATTTTCAAGCCCGCGAGCGGCCGGATTACCGGCCGCGGTACTGCGGAGAGGCTTAGTTGGCAGCAGGACGCTGGGTGAAGACCTGATCGATCAGTCCGTATTTGACGGCGTCATCCCCGCTCATGAAGCGGTCACGATCGGTATCACGGGCAATGACGTCCAGCGGCTGGCCGGTGTGATGCGCCAACACCTGGTTCAGGCGTTCCTTGATGAAGAGGATTTCCTTGGCATGGATCTCGATGTCCGAGGCCTGGCCCTGGAAGCCGCCCAGCGGCTGGTGGATCATCATGCGCGAGTGCGGCAGGCAGTAACGCTTGCCAGCAGCACCGCCGGCCAGCAACAGCGCGCCCATGCTGCACGCCTGGCCAACGCAGATGGTGGATACGTCAGGCTTGATGAACTGCATGGTGTCGTAGATCGACATGCCAGCGGTCACGGAGCCACCCGGGGAATTGATGTAGAGGTGAATGTCCTTGTCCGGGTTCTCGGCCTCGAGGAACAGCAACTGGGCCACCACGAGGTTGGCCATGTAGTCCTCGACCTGGCCGACCAGGAAGATGATCCGCTCCTTCAGCAGGCGCGAATAGATGTCGTAGGAACGCTCACCGCGGGCGGACTGCTCCACCACCATCGGCACCAGACCACCAGCGGCCTGGATGTTCGGAACTTGCGGCATATAAGGATTGTGCATGTCCGACGATCACTCCCTAATAAAAAGTCATGTCTCTATAGCGCATAAGCCAGCCCGAAGGCTGGCTTATGACAATCGAACAAAGCGACGAATCAGGCTGCTTGCGGAGCTTCAGCAGGCTTGACCGCGTCTTCGTAGGATACCTGCTTGTCGGTCACATTGGCCTTCTGCAGGACAGTATCTACAACTTGTTCTTCCAGTACAACCGAACGGACTTCGTTCAGCTGCTGGTCATTCTTGTAGTACCAGGAAACGACTTGTTCCGGCTCCTGATAAGCCGAAGCCATCTCTTCGATCATTTCGCGAACGCGGGCTTCGTCGGCCTTCAGTTCGTGCTGCTTGACCAACTCGGCAACGATCAGACCCAGAACGACGCGGCGCTTGGCCTGCTCTTCGAACAGCTCAGCCGGCAGCTGATCGGGCTTGATGTTGCCACCGAACTGCTGGACAGCCTGCACGCGCAGACGGTCGACTTCGTTGCTGATCAGGGCTTTCGGCACTTCAATCGGGTTGGTCTCGACCAGACCTTCCATCACCTGGTTCTTCACCTTGGATTTGATGGCCTGACGCAGCTCACGCTCCATGTTCTTGCGAACTTCGGTGCGGAAGCCTTCCAGAGTGCTTTCCTTCACGCCGAACAGAGCGAAGAACTCTTCGTTCAATTCCGGCAGCTTCGGCTCGGCGACGCTGTTGACGGTAGCGGTGAACTCGGCGGCTTTGCCGGCCAGGTCCAGGTTCTGGTAGTCCTCGGGGAAGGTCACGTTCAGAACGCGCTCTTCACCGGCCTTGGCGCCAACCAGGCCTTCTTCGAAGCCCGGGATCATGCGGCCGGAGCCCAGCACCAGCAGGGTGCCCTTGGCGGAGCCACCAGCGAAGGCCTCGCCGTCGATCTTGCCGACGAAGTCGATGTTTACCTGGTCGTCGTTCTGAGCGGCACGATCAACAGCTTCGAAGCGGGTGTTCTGCTTGCGCAGGATTTCCAGCATGTTGTCGAGGTCGGCGTCGGCCACATCGGCCTGCAGGCGCTCAACCTTGATGCCGTCGAAACCGGCAACCTGGAACTCAGGGAAGACTTCGAAGGTAGCGATGTACTCGAGGCCCTTCTCCTTCTCGAACACTTTCGGCTCGACGGAGGGAGCGCCAGCCGGGTTCAGCTTCTGCTCGACCACGGCTTCGTAGAAGGTTTCCTGGATCAGGTCACCGAGGGCTTCCTGACGAGCGGCGGCTTCGTAGCGCTGACGGATCACGCTCATCGGCACCTTGCCGGGACGGAAGCCAGGAACCTTGGCGCGACGAGCAGTCTGCTGCAGACGCTTGTTGACTTCGGTCTCGATGCGCTCGGCCGGCACGCCAACGGTCATGCGGCGCTCAAGAGCGGAGGTGCTTTCAACGGAAACTTGCATGGATATTCCTCGTGGCACAGACGTAAGCCGGTCCTTCCGGCTCCCAGAATCAAGGGCAAGCATTCTAGTAGCTAGAAATGCAGAAGTCACCCTGACTGGAAGCTGCGGAAATTCACGGATGCGAGAGCTTATGGAAAGAAGATGGTGCGGACGGAGAGACTCGAACTCTCACAGCTTGCGCCACCGGAACCTAAATCCGGCGTGTCTACCAATTTCACCACGTCCGCAGGGTACCGCAGAAACGAAAACGCCAGGCTCTAGGCCTGGCGCTTCGGAATATGGGGTGGACGATGGGAATCGAACCCACGACACCAGGAGCCACAATCCTGTGCTCTACCAACTGAGCTACGCCCACCATATTACATTTGCTTGTACCGAACGCCACTTGGCGCACCCGGCAGGACTCGAACCTGCGACCATCCGCTTAGAAGGCGGATGCTCTATCCAGCTGAGCTACGGGCGCTTTAGTGGCGGCAACCCTTGCTAAGCAGACCCAGTGGAACCACTGAATCGGTTGGCACCGCCTCTTTCGTGTTTCAGGCTGTGCTCGGCAAGCGGGGCGCATGTTATCGATGAGGCCATACCCCGTCAACAACTTTTTTAAAAAAAGTTCAAAGAGATAAAGGAGTTACGCCAAATCAGGGGCGCCCGCCTTTGCCTTATGGAGGCAGCATGCGAAAATGCGCGCCTTCTTTTCACCCGCCTTAATGGTTATCCCCCCGACATGACTGCAAAACTGATCGACGGCAAAGCGATCGCCGCCAGCCTCCGCCAGCAGATTGGCCAACGCGTCAATGAGCGCCGCCAGCAAGGACTGCGCATCCCCGGCCTGGCTGTGATCCTGGTCGGCAGCGACCCCGCCTCTCAGGTCTATGTCGCGCACAAGCGCAAGGACTGTGAAGAGGTCGGCTTCCTCTCCCAGGCTTACGACCTCCCGGCCAGCACCACCCAGGAAGAGCTGCTGGCGCTGATCGACCGCCTGAACGCCGATCCGGCCATCGACGGCATCCTCGTCCAGCTTCCCCTCCCCGCCCACCTCGATGCTTCCCAGCTACTGGAACGCATCAGCCCGGACAAGGACGTAGACGGCTTCCACCCCTTCAACATCGGCCGTCTGGCCCAGCGCATCCCGCTACTACGCCCGTGCACCCCGAAGGGCATCATGACCCTGCTGCAAAGCACCGGCGTCGACCTGTACGGCATGGACGCAGTCGTAGTCGGCGCATCGAACATCGTCGGCCGCCCCATGGCGCTGGAACTGCTGCTGGGCGGTTGCACCGTTACCGTGACCCACCGCTTCACCCGTGACCTGGCAGACCACGTGCGCCGCGCCGACCTGGTGGTCGTGGCCGCCGGCAAGCCGGGCCTGGTCAAGGGCGAGTGGATCAAGGAAGGCGCCATCGTCGTCGACGTGGGCATCAATCGCCAGGAGGACGGCAAGCTGGTGGGCGACGTCGAATTCGACGTCGCCGCCGAGCGCGCCAGCTGGATCACCCCGGTGCCAGGTGGCGTCGGCCCGATGACCCGCGCCTGCCTGCTGGAAAACACCCTGTACGCCGCCGAACACCTGCACACCTGACAGGTGTTCGACGAGCAAGAAAAAGCCCGCAGTGATGCGGGCTTTTTCGTTTCATGAAGCTGTTACTCGGCCAAACGCCAGGTAGTGCCACCCTTGCCGTCTTCCAGCACCACGCCCAGAGCGGTCAGCTCGTCGCGGATGCGGTCGGATTCGGCCCAGTTCTTCGCCGCGCGGGCATCCAGACGGGCCTGGATCAGCGCTTCGACCTGCGCCGCATCGACCTTGCCGGCCGCGCCCGCCTGAAGGAACTCGTCGGCATCCATCTGCAGAACGCCCAGCAAGCCGCCCAGCTCACGCACGCGCGCCGCCAGCTCTGCAGCGGCTGCAGGATCACCTTCACGCAGACGGTTGACCTCGCGGACCATCTCGAACAGCACAGCTACCGCTTCCGGCGTACCGAAGTCGTCGTCCATCGCGGCGCCGAAGCGCTCGACAAACTCCTCACCACCCGCGGCAGTCACCTGCGGCAAGCCGCGCAGCGCGGTGTAGAAACGCTCCAGCGCGCCCTTGGCCTCCTTCAGGTTGTCTTCGGAGTAGTTGATCGGGCTGCGGTAGTGGCTGGAGACCAGCAGGAAGCGCACGACTTCCGGGTGGTATTTCTCCAGCACCTCGCGGATGGTGAAGAAGTTGCCCAGGGACTTGGACATCTTCTCGCCGTCCACGCGCACCGCGCCGGCGTGCATCCAGCTGGCCGCATAGAGCTTGCCGGTGGCCGCCTCGCTCTGGGCTATCTCGTTCTCGTGGTGCGGGAACACCAGGTCCGGGCCGCCACCGTGGATGTCGAAGGTCTCGCCCAGGCAGCAGGTGGACATCACCGAGCACTCGATGTGCCAACCCGGACGCCCGGCGCCCCACGGCGATTCCCAGCTCGGCTCGCCCGGCTTGGCGCCCTTCCAGAGCACGAAGTCCAACGGGTCTTCCTTGGATTCGTCGACCTCGATCCGCGCACCGATGCGCAGGTCTTCGATCTTCTTGCGCGACAGCTTGCCGTAGCCGGCGAACTTGCCAACCCGGTAGTAAACGTCGCCATTGCCCGGCGCGTAGGCATAGCCCTTGTCGATCAGGGTCTGGATCATCTCGTGCATACCGGCGATGTGGCCGGTGGCGCGCGGCTCCATGTCAGGACGCAGGACCGACAGGCGCGCCTCGTCCTCATGCATCGCGGCGATCATGCGGCCGGTCAGGTCTTCGAACGACTCACCGTTCTCCTGGGCGCGACGGATGATCTTGTCGTCGATGTCGGTGATGTTGCGCACGTAGGTCAGGTCGTAGCCGCGATGGCGCAGCCAGCGGGCGATGACGTCGAACGCCACCATCACGCGGGCATGGCCGATGTGGCAGAAGTCGTACACGGTCATGCCGCACACGTACATGCGCACCTGGTTGCCCAGCAGCGGCTTGAAACTGTCCTTGGTCTTGGACAGCGTGCTGTAGATCTGCAAGTCAGCCATCCGTTACTGCCCCCAGGAGTCGCGCAGGGTCACAGTGCGGTTGAATACCAGGGCGTCAGCCTTGGAGTCCCTGGCATCCGCGCAGAAATAGCCCTCGCGCTCGAACTGGAAGCGATCCTCGGCAGTGGCGCTGGCCAGCGACGGCTCGGCGCGGCAACCCTTGAGCACCACCAGGGAGTCCGGGTTGATGTTGTCGAGGAAGCTGCCGCCCTCTTCGGACTTCTCCGGGTTGGCGGAGCGGAACAGGCGGTCATACAGGCGCACTTCGCACTCGACGCTTTCGGCGGCCGGCACCCAGTGGATCACGCCCTTGACCTTGCGGCCCTCGGGGTTCTTGCCCAGGGTGTTCTCGTCATAGCTGCAGCGCAGTTCGACGATGTTGCCGGCGGCATCCTTGATGGCTTCGTCGGCACGGATCACGTAGCTGCCGCGCAGGCGCACTTCGCCACCCGGGATCAGGCGCTTGTAGCCGGCCGGCGGGACTTCCTCGAAGTCGCTGGCATCGATGTAGATCTCGCGGCTGAACGGCAGCACGCGCACGCCCATGTCCTGCTTCGGATGGCGCGGCAGCTCGAGGTTCTCGACCTGGCCTTCCGGGTAGTTGGTGATCACCACCTTCAGCGGCTTGAGCACGCACATGGCGCGACCGGCATTGGCATCCAGGTCGTCACGGATGGCGAACTCCAGCATGCCGATGTCCACCACGCCGCCGGCGCGGTTCACGCCGATCATGTCGCAGAAGGTGCGGATCGAAGCGGCGGTATAGCCACGGCGACGATAGCCGGACAGTGTCGACATGCGCGGGTCGTCCCAGCCATGCACGTGGTTTTCATCGACCAGTTGCTTGAGCTTGCGCTTGCTGGTGATGGTGTAATTCAGGTTCAGGCGCGCGAATTCGTACTGACGCGGCTGCGCCGGGACCGGCAGGTTAGCCAGGAACCACTCGTACAGCGGGCGGTGATCCTCGAACTCCAGGGTGCAGATGGAGTGGGTGATGCCCTCGATGGCGTCCGACTGGCCGTGGGTGAAGTCGTAGCTGGGGTAGATGCACCACTTGTCGCCCGTCTGGTGGTGATGGGCGTGGCGGATTCGGTAGAGGATCGGGTCGCGCAGGTTGATGTTCGGCGAGGCCATGTCGACCTTCGCACGCAGCGAACGGGCGCCGTCCGGGAACTCGCCGGCTTTCATGCGGGCGAACAGATCCAGGTTCTCTTCTACCGAACGGTCACGGAACGGGCTGTTCTTGCCTGGCTCGGTGAGCGATCCACGGTAGGCGCGCATTTCCTCGGCGTTCAGGTCGCAGACGAAGGCCTTGCCGGCCTTGATCAGATCAACCGCCCAAGCGTGCAACTGATCGAAATAGTTGGACGCGTAGCGCACCTGGCCAGCCCACTCGAAGCCCAGCCACTTCACATCGGCCTCGATGGCGTCGATGTATTCCTGGTCTTCCTTCGCCGGGTTGGTGTCGTCGAAGCGCAGGTGGCAGTCACCGCCGAACTCCTTGGCCAGGCCGAAGTTCAGACAGATGGACTTGGCATGGCCGATATGCAGGTAGCCGTTGGGCTCCGGCGGGAAGCGGGTGACGATCTTCTGGTGCTTGCCACTTTCCAGGTCGGCCTGAACGATCGGGCGCAGGAAATTGGCGGCAACAGTGGCTTCTTTCGTATCGGCGGTAGGCTTGCTCATGGTGTCCTTGATCATGCTGGTGTTCGGCCAGGGTAGGCCAGCCAAACCAAAGCGCTTATCATAGCCGAAGCTGTCAACCCCCTGACAGGCCTTCGATTTTTCCAAAGAGCGGAATTCCCTGATGCCTACCACCGTCAAACTGCAGACCAACTTCGGCGATATCACCCTTGAACTCTTCGACGACAAGGCGCCGGAAACCGTGGCCAACTTCAAGGAGTACGTACAGGCTGGCCATTACGACAACACCGTATTCCACCGCGTGATCAACAACTTCATGGTCCAGGGCGGCGGTTTCGAGCCGGGCATGAAGCAGAAGTCCACCCGCAAGTCGATCAAGAACGAAGCCAACAACGGCGTCGGCAACAAGATCGGCACCGTGGCCATGGCCCGCACCATGGAACCGCACTCGGCCAGCGCGCAGTTCTTCATCAACGTGGCCGACAACGATTTCCTCAACCACAGCGCGCCGACCGTGCAGGGCTGGGGCTACTGCGTGTTCGGTGAAGTGAAGGACGGCATGGACGTGGTCAACAAGATCAAGGCCGTCGCCACCACCATGCGCTCCGGCCACCAGGACGTGCCGGCCGACGACGTGATCATCGAGAAAGCCGAAGTCATCGGCGAGTAAATAGATGAGCGTCCTGTTCATCTCGGACCTGCATCTCGAAGAAGAACGCCCGGATATTACCCGGGCGTTCTTGCATTTCCTCGCCACCCGCGCCCGTGCGGCGCAAGCGCTGTACATCCTCGGAGACTTCTTCGAAGCCTGGATCGGCGATGACGGCATGGACCAATTCCAGCGCTCGATCGCCCGCGCCTTGCGTGAAGTGTCCGACGGCGGCACGCGCATCTACCTGATGCACGGCAACCGCGACTTCCTGATCGGCCAGGCGTTCTGCCGCGAGGCCGGCTGCACCCTGCTGCGGGACCCCAGCCTGATCGACCTGGATGGCGAGAAAATCCTGCTGATGCACGGCGACAGCCTGTGCACCCTCGACGCGGCCTATATGAAACTGCGCCGCTGGCTGCGCAATCCGCTGACACTGTTCATCCTGCGCAACCTGCCCCTGGCCACCCGCCACAAGCTGGCGCGCAAGCTGCGCAAGGAAAGCCGCGCGCAGACGCGCATGAAGGCCAGCGACATCGTCGACGTCACCCCGGCGGAGGTGGAGCGCATCATGCGCGATAACGGCGTGCGCATCCTGATCCACGGCCACACCCACCGCCCTGCCGTCCATGAACTGGAGATCGACGGCCGCCCCGCGCGGCGCATCGTCCTTGGCGACTGGGACAGCCAGGGTTGGGCTCTGGAAGCTGACGAACAGGGCCTGGAGCAGGCGCCCTTCCCGCTCTGAGCATAATGGCCACCGCAATAGTGGCCATCTGACGTTAACCCATACGCACAATAAGACGCTTCCGCTTGACCGCAACCGGCCGCCTTGAGCAGCATTGCCGGTTTGCTCAATCAAGGAAGAAACATGTTCAGCAAGGGAAACCTCATCAAGTTCGGCGCCCTGCCCCTGGCACTGGTCGCCGCCGCTTTCATTCTGTTCAACGGCGTCTTCTTCTATAACGAAGCCGGCTTCATGACCCACGTGCGGACCATCTTCGGCGACGAGAAGATTGTCGACGACGTGGGTTACGCCACCAAATGGTTCGGCCGCGCGACTACCTGGAAGAAAGCCATCAGCGTGCAATCCGTGCTGATCATGGACGAGAACGACAACAACCCGGACAACGACGGGCTGGGCGCCACCATCGAAGCCTTCCCCATCGTCTTCCTCGGCAACGTCGACGCCAAGGTCGAATCCTCTGCGCGCTTCCGCCTGCCCGGCGGCGACCAGTTCCTGAAGATGGCCCAGGAGTACCGCAACCCGGACAACTTCATCCGCACCGCGCTGGTCCCGGCGATCAAGGAAACCCTGCAGGCCACCGCCTCGCTGATGACCGCCGACGACTATTACGCCGGCGCCCGCAGCGAATTCGCCGCAGAGTTCGAGAATCAGCTCAACGACGGCCTGTACCTGATCAAGCGCAAGGAAGTCCGCGGCCCGCGTGGCGCAGTCCCGCACCAGACCGCGATCCTCCAGGCCGGCACCGAGCAGGGCAGCTACGGCGACAACAACGCCAGCCAGTTCGTCACCGAGAAGGTCATCGACGCCAAGGGCATCCCGGTGCGCAAGCAGCAGCAGTTCCGCAAGTTCGGCGTGGAAGTGGTGGAGGCGCGCATCACCAACGTCGACCCGAACCCGCAGTACAAGCAGCGCATGGTCAAGGTACAGCAGGCACTGGCCGAGTTGGCGGTAGCCCGGCAGAACCGCCTGAAGGAAGAGGAAGAGAAACTGCTGGTCACCGCCCGCGGCGAGAAGGAAGTGGAAGCCAAGCGCCAGGAAACCCTGCGCGACCAGATCGAGCGCACCACTCAGGCGGAAACCGAAAAGCAGCTCGCCGTGATCAACGCCGAGCGCGAGAAGCAGCGCGCCGAGATCGAGAAGCAGACCGCCGAACTACTGCGCGACAAGGCTGCCGTCACCGCTCAAGCCACCAAGATCACCGCCGACGCCGACGCCTATGCCCGTGAAGCGGTGATCAAGGCAGACGGCGCACTGCAGCCCAAGCTCGACGCGCTGATCGCCATCAACAAGGTATGGGCCGAAGCGGCCGCCCAGGCACCGGTACCCAGCGTGATGATGGCCGGCAGCGGGACCGGCGCCAGCAGTCGCCAGGACGAGATCGGCCAACTGATGGGCGTGCTCGCCACCAAGGCCGCGCGCGACCTGGCGCTGGATCTGAAGGTAAAGGACTGACACGGGAATTGTAGGAGCGAGCTTGCTGGCGAACCAACCCGGCTACAGAGCGGCCGGGAACTCCGTTCGCGAGCAAGCTCGCTCCTACAAAAAGCAGCCAAGAAAAAAGCGCCGAACTGGGCGCTTTTTTCATTCCGATGTCCGACTCAGGCCACCTACTCCATCGGCACACCGCTGTGGAAGCGGAACTCGCTGTCGGGCGACTGGATCAGCCCAGCCTCCACTTCACGGATTTCCACCACGCGACGCTCGATGTCGGCTTCATCGCCATAGCGGCGCGCCAGGCTCAGGTAGCCCTGGAAGTGTCGCGCTTCGGATTTCAGCAGCGAGCCGTAGAACTTGGCGAGATCCGCGTCCAGGTGATCCACCAGCGCGGCGAAGCGCTCGCAGCTGCGGCATTCGATGAAGGCGCCGACGATCAGCGTGTCCACCAGCTTTTTCGGCTCATGGCTGCGCACCACGGCGCGCAAGCCGGAAGCGTAGCGGCCGGCAGAGATCGCCCGCAGCGGTATGCCACGCTTCTTCAGGATCGCCAGCACCTGCTCATGGTGGCGCAACTCCTCCCGCGCCAGGCGCGACATGAAGTTCACCAGCTCCTCGTGGGTGCTGTACTTGGCGATCAGGGCCAGGGCTGTGCTGGCGGCCTTGAACTCATTGTTCTTGTGGTCGATCAGCATCACCGCCGGATCGCGCAGCGCGGCTTCCACCCACGCATCCGGCGTGGCACAACCGAGGAATTCCCTGATTTCAGACAGCATGTTCTTTCTCCAACCCGCAGGCCGCCGCGCAGCGGCGCAAACACTTGGCGCACCCGCCAATCGCTGGCCGGTGTCATAAAGGCGGGGCATTATACGAGGGCCGCTGCGCGGAACCAGCGTCCGGCGTTGATATGCCTCAACGTCATGAGTGAGATAACCCGACTACAGTTGTTCCACATAAACAACGCGCACGAAGGGAGACGATCATGCAAGCCATCCGTAGCATCCTCGTAGTCGTGGACCCGGACCAGCCGGAAGGTCTCGCACTGAAACGGGCCCGCCTGATTGCCAGCGTGACCCAGTCGCACCTGCACCTGCTGGCCTGCGAACGTCGCGCCGACTACAGCGCCAAGCTCGAGCAAGTTGCCGAGGTATTGCGCCAGGAAGGTTTCAGCGCCTCCAGCCGCCAGGCGTGGAAGGAAAACCTGCACCAGACCATCATCGCCGAGCAGCAGGCCGAAGGCTGCGGGCTGGTGATCAAGCAGCACAGCCCGGACAACCCGCTGAAGAAAGCCCTGCTCACCCCCGACGACTGGAAGCTGCTGCGCTTCTGCCCGTCCCCCGTACTGCTGGTGAAGACCAGCCTGCCCTGGGCCGGGCGCAACATCCTCGCCGCCGTGGACGTGGGCAACAACGACATCGAGCACCGCACCCTGCACGCCGGGATCGTCAGCCACGCCTACGACATTGCCGGGCTCGCCCACGGCCAGTTGCATGTCATCAGCGCCCACCCCTCCCCCATGCTCTCGGCCGCCGACCCGACCTTCCAGCTCAGCGAAACCATCGAGGCCAAGTACCGCGAGGCCTGCAAGACGTTCCAGGCTGAATACGGCGTGGACGACCAGCACCTGCACATCGAGGAAGGCCCGGCGGATGTCCTGATCCCGCGCGCGGCCCATAACCTCGACGCGGCAGTGACGGTGATCGGCAGCGTGGCGCGCACCGGGCTGTCCGGCGCGCTGATCGGCAACACCGCCGAAGTCGTGCTCGACTCCCTGGAAAGCGACATCCTGGTCCTCAAGCCAGACGACATCGTCGCCCACCTGGAAGAGATCGCCGCTAAGCCCTGACGAACGCGGATTGAATACCGGCAGCTCGCGAACCCGCTCAACGTTGGAGCTGCTGGTAAATCCGTTCGCGAGCAAGTTCGCTCCTACGAAAAGCCCGCAAAAAAGCCGCCCTTCGAGGCGGCTTTTTCAATGCGCAGGGCGAATCAGGCCTGCGGCTCCAATCCCTCGACCAGGAAGCTCGGCGCAATGTAACGCTCGTAATGCGCCTCGGAGAGAATGAAGAACTCCTTGTCGATGGCATCGCGCAGGTCCGGCAGCGGCCATCCGCGGAACTCCGGCAGCAGCGCCAGACCGTAGGCTTCCACCTGATTGATCATCCGCGAGCCGCGGGCGATCAACTGGTAGGCCCAGCAATAGGGCGACTGCTCGGGCACGAAGCGAATCTGCCGCTGCTCCAGCTGGCTGCGCAGCAGGGGCGCATCGAAGACTTCCAGCTTGGCCATCATCACCTGCGCCAGCAGGATCTCCAGACGGCTCAGGACCGCCCGTTTCTCCTCGTCGCCGTAACGGTTCCAGTTCACCACTTCGTGATGGAAACGCTTGCAGCCACGGCAGACCAGGTCGCCATAGACCGTCGAGCAGAGCCCGACACAGGGGGTTTTGATGCGCTGAGAAGACATGGGGCAACAGGTAGCGGGCAAAGGCGACATGTTAGCCCTTTGTCTAGGCAAGATCACCCTTCGGAGCCACGTAAATCGGCTTACCAAGGCCGGTTAATTCCATTAGACTAGGTCCGCCTTTTTGGCGTCATTGTCCGAAAGAAGCTGTTTTCAAAGCGTCACGAAGCACAGATTCCGGCAGCCGCGCGGTCTGGCGTTCCCCTCAAGCGTCCAGACCCATCAGTCCCAGGCCAGCCCGGCGTAAAACTTTGAAAACAGCTTCTGCCCGGAGATCGCCGGTGCCGTCGTAGGTCAGTGGATTACCGTCCACCATGCCTGACGAATGGATCGGAGAGGTCTCCTGGATACGCGTCCTCCGGGACCACTGATGAGGGAAATACTGTGCTTGAAGCCTATCGCAAACACGTAGAAGAGCGTGCCGCCCAGGGCGTCGTGCCCCAGCCGCTGAACGCCGAACAGACCGCTGGTCTGATCGAACTCCTGAAGAACCCGCCGGCCGGCGAAGAAGAATTTCTCCTCGACCTGATCACCAACCGCGTCCCGCCGGGCGTGGACGAAGCTGCCTACGTCAAGGCCGGCTTCCTGTCCGCCGTTGCCAAGGGCGAAGCCACTTCCCCGCTGCTCTCCAAGACCCGCGCCCTCGAGCTGCTGGGCACCATGCAGGGTGGCTACAACATCACCACCATGGTCGAGCTGCTGGACAGCGCCGAGCTGGCTGAAGTTGCCGCCGCGCAACTGAAGCACACCCTGCTGATGTTCGACGCCTTCCACGACGTTGCCGAGCGCGCCAAGAAAGGCAACGCCGCCGCCAAGGCCGTGCTGCAGTCCTGGGCCGATGGCGAGTGGTTCAAGGCCCGTCCGGCCGTCGCCGAGAAGCTGACCCTGACCGTGTTCAAGGTCCCCGGCGAAACCAACACCGACGACCTGTCGCCCGCTCCGGACGCCTGGTCGCGCCCTGACATCCCGCTGCACGCCCTGGCCATGCTGAAAATGGCCCGTGACGGCATCGAGCCGATCCAGCCGGGCTCCGTCGGTCCGCTGACGCAGATCGAAGCCGTCAAGGCCAAGGGCTTCCCGGTCGCCTACGTCGGTGACGTGGTCGGTACCGGCTCCTCCCGCAAGTCCGCCACCAACTCGGTGCTGTGGTTCTTCGGCGACGACATCCCCTACGTGCCGAACAAGCGCGGCGGCGGTTTCTGCTTCGGCACCAAGATCGCCCCGATCTTCTACAACACCATGGAAGACGCCGGCGCCCTGCCGATCGAATTCGACTGCACCAACCTGGCCATGGGCGACGTCATCGACGTGTACCCGTACGAAGGCAAGGTCGTGCGTCATGACAGCGGCGAAGTGGTCACCACCTTCGAGCTGAAGACCCCGGTTCTGCTGGACGAAGTCCGCGCCGGCGGCCGTATTCCGCTGATCGTTGGCCGTGGCCTGACCGAGAAGGCCCGTGCCGAACTCGGCCTGGCGGCATCCGACCTGTTCAAGAAGCCGGAAGCTCCGGTAGACAGCGGCAAGGGCTTCACCCTCGCCCAGAAGATGGTTGGCCGCGCCTGCGGTCTGGCCGAAGGCCAGGGCGTACGTCCGGGCACCTACTGCGAACCGAAGATGACCACCGTCGGTTCCCAGGACACCACCGGCCCGATGACCCGCGACGAGCTGAAAGACCTGGCTTGCCTGGGCTTCTCCGCCGACCTGGTGATGCAGTCCTTCTGCCACACCGCCGCTTATCCGAAGCCGATCGACGTCAAGACCCACCACACCCTGCCGGACTTCATCATGACCCGCGGTGGTGTCTCCCTGCGTCCGGGCGACGGCATCATCCACAGCTGGCTGAACCGCATGCTGCTGCCTGACACCGTCGGCACCGGCGGTGACTCGCACACCCGCTTCCCGATCGGCATCAGCTTCCCGGCCGGTTCCGGCCTGGTCGCCTTCGCCGCTGCCACCGGCGTCATGCCGCTGGACATGCCGGAATCGGTTCTGGTGCGTTTCAAGGGCAAGCTGCAACCGGGCATCACCCTGCGTGACCTGGTCCATGCGATCCCCTACTACGCCATCCAGGCGGGCCTGCTGACCGTCGAGAAGAAAGGCAAGAAGAACATCTTCTCCGGCCGCATCCTCGAGATCGAAGGTCTGAACGACCTGACCGTCGAGCAAGCCTTCGAGCTGTCCGACGCCTCTGCCGAGCGTTCGGCTGCCGGTTGCACCATCAAGCTGCCGGAAGACGCCATCGCCGAATACCTGAAGTCCAACATCACCCTGCTGCGCTGGATGATCGGCGAAGGTTACGGCGACGCCCGCACCCTGGAGCGCCGCGCGCAAGCGATGGAAGCCTGGCTGGCCAACCCGCAGCTGCTGGAAGCCGACAAGGACGCCGAGTACGCCGCGGTCATCGAGATCGACCTGGCCGACGTCAAGGAGCCGGTCCTCTGCGCTCCGAACGACCCGGACGACGCCCGTCTGCTGTCCAGCGTTCAAGGCCGCAAGATCGATGAAGTCTTCATCGGCTCCTGCATGACCAACATCGGTCACTTCCGCGCTGCCGGCAAACTGCTGGACAAGGTCAAGGGTGGCATTCCGACCCGTCTGTGGCTGGCTCCGCCGACCAAGATGGACGCCCACCAGCTGACCGAGGAAGGCTACTACGGCATCTACGGCAAGGCTGGCGCGCGCATGGAAATGCCGGGCTGCTCGCTGTGCATGGGTAACCAGGCTCGCGTACAGACCGGTTCGACCGTGGTCTCCACTTCGACCCGTAACTTCCCGAACCGTCTGGGCGACGCCACCGACGTGTTCCTGGCATCCGCCGAGCTGGCCGCCGTCGCTTCGATCATCGGCAAACTGCCGACCATCGAGGAGTACATGGCCTACGCGAAGGACATCGACAGCATGTCTGCCGATATCTATCGCTACCTGAGCTTCGACCAGATCGCCGAGTTCCGCGAAGCTGCAGCCAACGCGAAGATCCCAGCCGTTCAGGTCTGAGTCTCCTAGCGTGATGAAAAGCCCCGCCTCGTGCGGGGCTTTTCTTTTCTGCAAGGGCCGAAATAGAGCGCTTCGCACCCATCCTAACGATGGGCCTAATACTTATTGACCGGTTGCGCCTCGGGCTTCGAGGGCTATGGTGGACAACAGGCTCCTGCCGATATCCGTGCTCAGGTGCCCTTGTGGAACCCTCCAGAGGTGCGCTCCCTTCCTCTGCGCCCCGCCTCCATGGCGGGGCTTCTTTTTTGCCCACCCGCCTGGCACAGCCCTTGCTCCACTCCTGACACCTGCGATCCAACGGCGGATCGCTCCCGACAATCAACAATCGACAATGGCGTCGCGGTCACCTCCTCTGACGGCAGGTGGCGCGGCGCCATTCTCTTGCGTTGAGCGTGCATTGAGAGTGTGTGCAGAGGTGGAAATGATCGACAGCAGCAGCGCACTGCCGGACAGCCTGGCCTGGGTGGCCGGCTCCGATGCCCCGGAGAAGACCGCGCTCAACCTGGGCTACATGGCCCTCACCGACTCCGCCTCGCTGGTGGTGGCCGCGACCCAGGGCTTTGGCCAGCCCTACGGGCTGACCCTGAACCTGCAACGGCAGAACTCCTGGGCCGGGCTGCGTGACCGCCTGCTCAGCGGCGAGCTGGATGCGGCGCAGAGCCTCTACGGGCTCATCTACGACCTGCAACTGGGCCTGGGCGGCGCGCCGGCTACCGACATGGCCGTACTCATGGGGCTGTGCCAGAACGGTCAGTCGATCAACCTCTCCGCCCCGCTGATGCGCGACGGCGTGACCTGCGCTGAAGCACTGCAAAGCCATGTGCGCCAGAACGGTGCGCAGCTGACCCTCGCCCACACCTTCCCCACCGGCACCCACGCCATGTGGCTGTACTACTGGCTGGCTGCCCACGGCATACATCCCCTGCGGGACGTGCGCAGCCTGGTGGTGCCGCCGGCGCAGATGGTCGAGCACCTGAAGGCCGGGCGCATCGACGGTTTCTGCGCCGGTGGCCCCTGGGGCGCCCTGGCGGTGGACGAAGGCATGGGCTTCACCCTCGCCACCAGCCAGCAGATCTGGCCAGACCACCCGGAAAAGGTGCTGGGCACCACCCGCGCCTTCGTCGAGCAGTACCCCAATACCGCCCGCGCACTGATCATGAGCCTCCTCGACGCGAGCCGCTTCATCGAAGCCAGCGAGGACAACCTGCGCAGCGCCGCCCAGTTGATCAGCAGCGAGGACTACGTCAACGCCCCGCTCGCCAGCGTCGAACCGCGCCTGCTCGGCCGCTATCAGGATGGCCTCGGCCACGCCTGGCAGGACGCGCACCCGCTGCGCTTCTTCAACGACGGTCAGGCGACCTTTCCCTGGCTGTCCGATGGGCTCTGGTTCATGACCCAGTTCCGCCGCTGGGGCCTGCTGCGCGAGGACGTCGACTACCTCGGCATCGCCCGCCAGGTCCAGCAGCTCGATCTGTACCGCGAAGCCGCCAGCGCCGTGGGCGTCGGCGTGCCAAAAGCCCTGATGCGCGCCTCGACCCTGATCGACGGTCGCCTCTGGGACGGCAGCGACCCGACCGGTTACGCCCGCAGCTTCGAGCTGAATGCCCTGGCGGAGCGAGGTTGAGCATGCTGCGCGTCCTGCTGATCAACGACACCGCAAAAAAGGTCGGGCGCCTCAAGGCCGCCCTGGTGGAGTGCGGCTTCGAGGTGATCGACGAATCCGGCCTCACGGTCGACCTGGCGCAACGGGTCGAGGCCCTGCACCCCGACGTGATCCTCATCGACACCGAGTCCCCCGGCCGCGACGTGATGGAACAGGTGGTGCTGGTCAGCCGTGACCAGCCGCGCCCGATCGTCATGTTCACCGACGAGCACGACCCACAGGTGATGCGCCAGGCCATCCGTTCCGGGGTCAGCGCCTATATCGTCGAGGGCATCCAGGCCGAGCGCCTGCAGCCGATCCTCGATGTCGCCATGGCCCGCTTCGAGAGCGACCAGGCCCTGCGTGCCCAACTGCAGGCGCGCGAGCTGCAACTGGCCGAGCGCAAACGCATCGAGCTGGCCAAGGGTCTGCTGATGAAAATGAAAGGCTGCGCCGAGGAAGAGGCCTACACCCTGATGCGCCGCCAGGCCATGGGCCGCCAGCAGAAGCTCGCGCAGGTGGCGGAACAGATCATCGCGATGCACGAGATGTTGGGGCACTGATGTTGGGGTGCCGATGCTGAAAGCGTGAGGCCGGCCAACTGCCAGCGGCGGCAAGGCGCGATCATTTCGCCACCCGCCCAGCTGGCCCCCGCCTCGCCCGCAACGCCCTATGCTGCGGCCGCCCGGTCTCCTGGCCGGGCCCCAGGAGCGTCATCGGCAGGGTTCGATGGCGCATCGCAGTGGCCGCCGCCGGCTAGGCACCTCGGCGCCCACCCGACCTCGCCGCCTGTGCGGCTCAGCAAGGGCAAGCCCATGATCGACCTCAGCACCTGGAACCTCAGCGTTCCCACCGACCCACGTCCCACCGAAGTCACCACCCAGCAGATCGCCCGAGGCTATGAAAGCCGCTACTTCCAGCGCGGCGGCAGCCAGGTGGTGTTCTGGGTGCCCGTGACCGGCTCGCACACCTCCGACAGCGTCTATCCACGCAGCGAACTGCGCGAGACCACGCGCAATGGCGAAGTCGCCAACTGGTACTACAACCAGGGCGATAACGAACTGCGCGTGACCATGAGCGTCCAGCAGGTGCCGTCGAAGAACAAGATCATCATCGGTCAGATTCACAGTCGCTCGCCGTACACCGGCGACGGCGAACCCCTGATCAAGCTGCAGTACCACTACATTCCCAGCCAGGGCAGCGGCCGGCTGGAAGCCCTGGTACGCAATCACCCCGACGACAGCGCCAGCATCAACGTGCCACTGCTGGACGGCCTCGCCCTGGACCAGCGCTTCAACTACAGCCTGCGCGTCACCTCGGTGGGCAACCTGGCCATCCGCGTGGAAAGCTCCGACGGCCGCGCCAACTACTACCGCAAGATCCTCAGCACCACCTGGTCCAAGCAACTGCTCTACTTCAAGGCCGGCGCCTACATCAATGACAACTACGGCAGCAGCAGTGAAGGCGCGCGGGTAACCGTCTTTCACCTGAACATGGCCCACCGCTGAAGCGCCATTCACTGGCCTGATGAGGCGCGGCGCGGGCGGACTGCGCGTAGAATGCACTTCCGCCCGCACCAACCACCGCACTGCCCGCCGCATTGTCATCGAGAGCGCCCATGGCCCGCCTGAAACTGGAATTCCCCGAAGAACTGTTCATCTACAGCACCAAGCTCACCGTCCGCGTCACCGATATCAACGGCGCCAACCATCTGGGCAACGACTCGATGATCTCGATGATCTCCGAGGCCCGCGCACGCTTCCTGTTCGACTACGGCATCCGCGAGACCGGCATCATCGTCACCGACCTCGCCACCACCTACCGCGCCGAAGCCCACGCCCGCGACCAGTTGCTGTTCGAGGTCGGCGTCATGGACTTCAACAAGTACGGCGGCGACATCATCTTCCGCATCACCCGCCCGGCCGACGACACCCTGGTGGCGATGGCCAAGTCCGGCTTCGTGTTCTTCGACTACAAGGCCAACAAGGTGGTGCCTATTCCCGAGGCGTTCCGCGACACCTTCGCCAACGTCAACTGGGTCGCCTGAGCGGCAAGCGAAGCGGCGGCGCGCTATACCTCTGGAGTCGTACCCGTCAGCCTCCAGAGGAGATCCCAGCATGCCGTCCTTCCTGCGGGTGGGCGCGCTGTCCAGCTGTCTGTGCCTGCCCTTCCTTTCCCTGTTTTCCATCGCCCATGCGGCGGATGCCGATCCGGTCCAGCGCGGCCGCTATCTGGTGCAAGTCGCCGGTTGCAACGACTGCCACACCGCGGGCTACATCCTCGCCCCGGACAAGGTCCCCGAAAGCACCTGGCTCACCGGCGACCAGCTCGGCTGGAGCGGCCCCTGGGGCACCACCTACGCCAGCAACCTGCGCCTGGCCATGCAGGCCTATGACGAGGAGCAGTGGCTGGCGGTAGCGCGCCAGGCCAACTTCCGTCCGCCAATGCCCTCCCACACCCTGCGGATCATGGACGAAGCCGATCTGCGCGGAATCTATCGCTATGTCCGCCATCTGGGTGCAGCCGGAAACAGAGCTCCCGATTACGTGCCGCCCGGCGGTACGCCCAAGGGACCGGTCGTGCTCTTCCCGTCCCCGCCAGCGCCCTGAATCGCCCCAACGGGGAGCACGCCATCGCCGCGTGCGCCCCGTTGTGGCTCAGCCTACGACCCGGCAGGCCCACTAACCTGCTGACCCGCATGGATTTTCCGCTGTTGGCCCGCGCCTTGCTCTGCACAAGGCGATGGTAATCAACGGCGATTACCCAACTTCGACAAAGGCGTCGCATCCACACCCGCGCACTGCGGTGGGTGGAGCGACGCCTTTTTCGTTTGCCCCGGCGCAGGGGCACAGGACCTTCTCGATCCCGGCGGCTGCCACGTGGCGCGCGACCGGGCTCCTCTACCGTTGCTGATGAGGTGTTCGATGAACACGAGTTTCTGGAAATCCGGCCATGCGCCGACCCTGTTTGCCGCCTTCCTGTATTTCGACCTGAGCTTCATGGTCTGGTACGTCCTCGGCCCGCTGGCGGTGCAGATCGCCACCGACCTGCAACTGACCACCCAGCAGCGCGCGCTGATGGTCGCCACGCCAATTCTGTCCGGCGCCATCCTGCGCTTCCTCATGGGCCTGCTGGCTGATCGCTGGTCGCCCAAGGCGGCCGGCATCCTCGGCCAGATCATTGTCATCTGCGCGCTGTTCGGCGCCTGGCAGTTGGGCATCCACAGCCTGGAGCAGGCGATGATCCTCGGCGTACTGCTGGGCATGGCCGGCGCCTCCTTCGCCGTGGCGCTGCCGCT
Source organism: Pseudomonas sp. (assembly GCF_002796985.1). Lineage (GTDB taxonomy): Bacteria > Pseudomonadota > Gammaproteobacteria > Pseudomonadales > Pseudomonadaceae > Pseudomonas. The sequence continues at coordinate 191,299 of NZ_PEKX01000012.1, forward strand.
GGCCTCACAGTGGTATCCGCCGCAGCACCAGGGCAAGGCCATGGGCATCGCCGGCGCCGGCAACTCCGGCACCGTGCTCACCGCACTGTTCGCGCCGGCCATCGCCGCCGCCTTCGGCTGGCAGAACGTCTTTGGCTTCGCACTGGTTCCGCTGCTGGTCACCCTGGTGGTGTTCGCCCTGCTCGCCCGCAATGCCCCGGAGCGCCCACCGGCCAAGTCCCTGGGTGATTATCTGAAAGCCCTGGGTGACCGCGACAGCTGGTGGTTCATGTTCTTCTACAGCGTGACCTTCGGCGGCTTCCTCGGCCTGGCCAGCACCCTGCCCGGCTACTTCCATGACCAGTACGGGCTGGACCCGGTGACAGCCGGCTACTACACCGCCGCCTGTGTGTTCGCCGGCAGCCTGATGCGCCCGCTGGGCGGCGCCCTGGCCGACCGTATCGGCGGCATCCGCAGCCTGCTGGTGATGTACACCGTCGCCTCGATCTGCATTGCCGCCGTGGGCTTCCACCTGCCCAGCGCGATCGCCGAACTGAGCCTCTTCGTGGTCGCCATGCTCAGCCTCGGCGCGGGCAACGGCGCGGTGTTCCAGCTGGTGCCGCAGCGCTTCCGCCAGACCATCGGCGTGATGACCGGCCTGATCGGCATGGCCGGCGGCATCGGCGGCTTCTGCCTGACGGCGGGCCTGGGCGCAATCAAGCAAGCCACCGGCGATTACCAGATCGGCCTCTGGCTGTTCGCCAGCCTCGGCGTGCTGGCCTGGTTCGGCCTGCACGCGGTGAAAGCCCGCTGGCGCACCACCTGGGGCAGCGCGGCCGTCACCGCAGCGCGAGTCTGAACGATGCGCCTTTGTAGGAGCGAGCTTGCTCGCGAACCGCTTGACACCGAAGTCGCCTGTAAATCAGTTCGCGAGCAACAACGATGGCGTCCCCCTCGCTCCTACAGGTGGTGGCGATGACCTTGCAGTTGTCCTTCGCCCAGGCCAGCGCCACCGGCCCGCGCGACGAGAACCAGGATGCCCTGCGGGTGGTCACCCCGCCCGCCGGGCTGGCCGCCAGCAAGGGGCACCTGTTCGCCATCGCCGACGGCGTCAGCCATTGCGCCGACGGCGGCCTGGCCGCGCGCCTGAGCCTTCAGGCGCTGGCCGCCGACTACTACGCCACTCCCGAGACCTGGGCCGTCGCCCAGGCCCTCGACCGCCTGCTGATCTCGCAGAACCGCTGGCTGCAGGCCAACGGCGGCGGCCAGCCGCTGCTCACCACCCTCACTGCGCTGGTCCTTCGGGGCAGGCGCTTCACCCTCGCCCATGTCGGCGATTGCCGCCTCTATCGCTGGCATGCCGGACAACTGGAATGTCTGACCCAGGACCACGTCTGGGAGCAACCTGGCATGCAGCACGTGCTCAAGCGCGCGCTGGGCCTCGACCAGCACCTGGTAGTGGACTACTGCGACGGCGAACTGGAAGCCGGGCAGAGCTTCCTGCTGGTCAGCGACGGCATCTGGGCCGCCCTCGGCGACAGCGCCATCCAGCGCCTGCTGGAGGACGCACAAAGCCTGCAAGCCTGCGCCGACGCACTGGTCAGTGCCGCGCACCTGGCCGGCAGCCAGGACAACGCCAGCGCCCTGCTCCTGCAGGTGGACGAACTGCCGCCCGCGAGCCTCGGCGACGCCCTCGCCCAGCTCGACCATTGGCCCGCACCGCCCGCCCTGCGAGACGAGCAGGAATTCGAGGGTTGGCAGGTCGAGGGCAAGCTGGCCCAGTCCCGCCAATCGCTGATCTACCGCGTGCGCGACCGGCAGAATCGTCCCTGGCTGCTCAAGACCCTGCCGCCAGCGCTGCGCGACTCCCCCGAGGCCGCCCAGGCGCTGCTGCTGGAAGAGTGGTTCCTGCGCCGCGTGCAGGGCCGCTACTTCCCCGAACTGCACAGCCTGCCGCAACGCCAGCACCTGTACTACGTGATGCGCGAGTATCCGGGACAGACGCTGGACGAGCAGCTGAAGCTCAACGGCCCGCTGAACCTGCCCGACTGGCTGGACCTCGCCCAGCGCCTGCTGCGCGGCCTGGGCCAGCTACACCGGCGCAACATCCTGCACCGCGACATCAAGCCGGAAAACCTGCACTGGGCCGAAGACGGCGAGCTGCGCCTGCTGGACTTCGGCCTCGCCTATTGCCCCGGCTTGTCACAGGAAGACCCGCACGACCTGCCCGGCACGCCGAGCTACCTCGCCCCGGAATCCTTCCAGGGTGCGGCGCCGGACGCCCGCCAGGACCTTTACGCGGCCGGCGTCACGCTCCACCGCCTGCTCTGCGGGCACTACCCCTACGGCGAGATCGAAGCCTTCCAGCATCCGCGCTTCGGCACGGCCGCACCGGCCAGCCGCTACCGTCCGGACGTTCCAGCCTGGCTCGACGACTGGCTGGCGAAACTGACTTGCGCCCAGCCGCAACAGCGCTTCGAGACCGCCGAAGAATGCCTGCTCATCCTGGAGCAAGGCGAGCGGCAGGCCCCGGCGCGCCCGCGCCCCCTGCTGGAGCGCGAGCCGCTGCGGGTCTGGCGCGGTGTCGCCCTGGCCTCGCTGGTGATCAACCTGGGGCTGCTGCTCTGGCTGCTGCACGGGGGCTGAAGGCGCACCAGATCGGTTCAGAACGCATCACCGCAGTGCAGCAAAAAGGCCAACCGGCAGAACAGGCCAGCCGAAAGCCCCGAAAACCGGGGGCCGAGAAAGTTGGCACAGCCCCTGCATTACCCCTGGCAACAATCTACAAAAGCGCGTCCCTCAACGAAGAGGCTCGCACTTCCCGACCGATCGGGACTTGGACAAAGGCGTCCTCGCTGGGTAACCGGCGGGACGCCTTTTTTGTTTTCCGCGATTGCGTGACGGAGCCCTGACATGAAAAAGCTCAAGCTCGTACTGATCGGCAACGGCATGGCCGGTGTGCGGACCCTGGAAGAACTGCTGAAGGTCGCACCGGACCTCTACGACATCACCGTGTTCGGCGCCGAGCCCCACCCCAACTACAACCGCATCCTGCTCTCCCCGGTACTGGCCGGTGAGCAGGCTTTCGAAGACATCGTCCTCAACGACCTCAACTGGTACAGCGAGAACGGCATCCGCCTGCTGCTCAACCGCAAGGTCAGCCGCATCGACCGTCATCGCCGCAAGGTGTACGCCGAAGATGGCACCGAGGCGGAGTACGACCGCCTGCTGATCGCCACCGGCTCCAACCCCTTCATCCTGCCGGTGCCGGGCAGCCGCCTGCAGGGCGTGATCGGCTACCGCGACATCGCCGACACCCAGACCATGATCGACACCGCCGGCACCCACAGCCACGCGGTGGTCATCGGCGGCGGCCTGCTCGGCCTGGAAGCGGCCAACGGCCTCAAGCAGCGCGGCATGGACGTCACCGTAGTGCACCTCTCCGACTGGCTGCTGGAGCGCCAACTGGACCGTACTGCCGGCAAATTGCTGCAGGAAGCGCTGGAGTCGCGCGGCATCCACTTCCGCCTGAACACCCACACCGAAGAACTGATCGACGACGGCAGCGGCCGTGTCTGCGCCATCCGCTTCAAGGACGGCGAAGTGATCGCCGCCGATCTGGTGGTGATGGCCGCCGGCATCCGCCCCAACACCGACCTGGCGGAGAAGACCGGCCTGCCCTGCAACCGCGGCATCCTGGTCAACGACACGCTGCAGACCTATGACCCGCGCATCTATGCCCTGGGCGAGTGCGCCAGCCACCGCGGCATCGCCTACGGCCTGGTGGCGCCGCTGTTCGAGCAGGCCAAGGTTTGCGCCAACCATCTCGCCATGCTCGGCTTCGCCCGCTACCAGGGCTCGGTGACCTCCACCAAGCTCAAGGTCACCGGCATCGACCTGTTCTCCGCCGGCCAGTTCATGGGCGGTGAAGGCACCGAGACCATCACCCTCTCCGACCCCATCGGTGGCGTGTACAAGAAGCTGGTGATCAAGGACGACGTGCTGGTCGGCGCCTGCCTTTACGGCGATACCGCCGACGGAGGCTGGTACTTCCGGCAGATCCGCGAGAACCATAACGTCGGCGAGATTCGCGACCACCTGATGTTCGGCGAGAGCAGCGTGGGCGACGTCGGCCACCAGGGCCAGAACAGCGCGGCGAACATGCCCGACAGCGCCGAAGTCTGCGGCTGCAACGGCGTGTGCAAAGGCACCATCGTCAAGGCGATCCAGGAGAACGGCCTGTTCAGCGTCGACGAGGTGAAAAAGCACACCAAGGCTGCCAGTTCCTGCGGTTCCTGCGCCGGCCTGGTGGAGCAGATCCTGATCAGCACCGTGGGCGGCGCGGCGGACGTCAAGCCCAAGAGCGAGAAAGCCATCTGCGGCTGCAGCGACCTCAACCACGGCCAGGTGCGCAAGGCGATCCGCGACCATCACCTGATCACCCTGAGCAGCGCCATGCGCTTCATGGACTGGCGCACCCCGGACGGCTGCGCCACCTGCCGCCCAGCGCTGAACTACTACCTGATCTCCAGCTGGCCGGGCGAAGCCAAGGACGACCCGCAGTCGCGCCTGATCAACGAACGCGCCCACGCCAACATCCAGAAGGACGGCACCTACTCGGTGGTCCCGCGCATGTGGGGTGGCGTCACCAACGCCGCAGAACTGCGGCGCATCGCCGACGTCGCCGACAAGTACCAGGTGCCGATGGTCAAGGTCACCGGCGGCCAGCGTATCGACCTGCTGGGCATCAGGAAGGACGACCTGCCGGCCATCTGGAAGGAGCTGGACATGCCCTCCGGCCACGCCTACGGCAAGTCCATCCGCACCGTGAAGACCTGCGTCGGCAGCGAGTTCTGCCGCTTCGGCACGCAGAACTCGACTCAGCTGGGCATCGATCTCGAGCACGACCTGTTCAACATGTGGTCGCCGCACAAGGTCAAGCTGGCGGTCTCCGGCTGCCCGCGCAACTGCGCCGAGGCCGGGATCAAGGACATCGGCATCATCGGCGTGGATTCGGGCTGGGAGCTGTACATCGGCGGCAACGGCGGGATCAAGACCGAGGTAGCGGAGTTCTTCGTCAAGCTCAAGACCTCCGACGAAGTCCGCGAGTACAGCGGTGCCTTCCTGCAGCTTTACCGCGAAGAAGCCTTCTACCTCGAACGCACCGTGCACTACCTGCAACGGGTCGGCCTGGAGCGCATCAAGAAGGCCGTGCTGGAAGACGCGGAAAACCGCAAGGCACTGAATGCCCGCCTGCAGTTCTCCCTCTCGCTGGAGCAGGACCCGTGGCAGGAGCGCATCGCCCAGCAGCCGCTGAAGAAGGAATTCGAACGGATTCCCCTCCAGCAACTGGAACCCGCCTGAGTGCTTGCCGGGCCCCGCCATCGGGGCCCTTCCTACCTGATTGCCGGAGACACCCCATGAACTGGTTCGACATCTGCGCCCTGGACGACATCAACCCGCTGGGCTCGCGCGTCATTGCCGGCCCCAAGGGCGACATCGCGATCTTCCGCACCGCAGGCGACGAGGTCTTCGCCCTCGACGACCGCTGCCCGCACAAGGGCGGCCCGCTGTCCCAGGGCCTGATCTACGGCAAGCGCGTGGCCTGCCCGCTGCACAACTGGCAGATCGAACTGGCCAGCGGCGAAGCCGTGGCCCCCGACCAGGGCTGCGCCCATCGCCACGAGGTGAAGGTCGAGGACGGCCGCGTGCTGCTGGCCCTGCGTGGCGCCGCTGTTCCGGACCAGGCCCACTGCGCCTGATTCTCCAAGAGCCTGACTCACAGCGAGGCCGCGCCATGACCCCGAACCGTCGCACCACCGCATCCACCTGCTGTTACTGCGGCGTGGGCTGCGGCGTACTGATCGAGCACGACGACGAGCGCATCCTCGGCGTACAGGGCGACCCGCAGCATCCAGCCAACTTCGGCCGTCTGTGCAGCAAGGGCTCGACCCTGCACCTCACCGGCGATGCGGATGCCCGCGCGCAGTTCCCTGAGTTGCGCCTGGGCAAGGGCCTGTCGCGCGCCCGCACCGACTGGGACACGGCGCTGGAACATGCCACTGGCGTCTTCGCCGAAACCCTCCGCGAGCATGGGCCGGACAGCTTGGCCTTCTATGTTTCCGGCCAATTGCTGACCGAGGACTACTACGCCTTCAACAAGCTGGCCCGCGCCCTGGTCGGCACCAACAACATCGATAGCAATTCGCGCCTGTGCATGTCCTCGGCGGTAGTCGGCTACAAGCGCAGCCTCGGCGCCGACGCCCCGCCCTGCAGCTACGAGGACATCGAACTGGCCGACTGTGTGATGATCGCCGGCAGCAACATGGCCTATGCCCACCCTGTGCTGTTCCGCCGCCTGGAAGAGGCCCGCGCACGTCGCCCGGAGATGAAGCTGATCGTCATCGACCCGCGCGTCACTGACACCACGGAGGCGGCCGACCTGCACCTGGCGATCCTGCCCGGCACCGACGTCGCGCTGTTCCACGGCATCCTGCACATCCTGCTCTGGGAAGGCTGGACCGACCGCGCCTTCATCGACGCCCACACAGAGGGCCTGGACGAGCTGAAAGCCCTGGTGCACGACTACGGCCCGCTGGCCGTGGCAGAAATCTGCGGCATCGCCGTCGACGACCTGCAGCGAGCCGCACAGTGGATCGGCCAGGCACCGTCCTTCCTCTCGCTCTGGTGCATGGGTCTGAACCAGTCCAGCGCCGGCAGCGCGAAGAACAGCGCGTTGATCAACCTGCACCTGGCCACCGGGCAGATCGGCCGCCCCGGCGCCGGCCCCTTCTCCCTCACCGGCCAGCCCAACGCCATGGGCGGCCGCGAGACCGGCAGCCTGTGCAACCTGCTGCCCGGCCACCGCGAGGCTGCCAACGCCGAACACCGTGCCGAAGTGGCGACTTACTGGGGCGTCGAACAACTGCCGGAGCGCCCCGGCCTGAGCGCCATCGAGCTCTTCGACGCCGTGCGCGACGGGCGCATCAAGGCGTTGTGGATCGCCTGCACCAACCCGGCACAATCACTGCCGGACCAGACCCGCGTGCGCGAAGCCCTCGCTGCCTGCCCCTTCGTCATCGTCCAGGAAGCCTTCACCACCAGCGAGACCTGCCAGTACGCCGACCTGCTACTGCCGGCCGCCAGCTGGGGCGAGAAGGAAGGCACTGTGACCAACTCCGAACGCCGCATCAGCCACGTGCGTCCGGCCATCCCCGCCATCGGCGAGGCGCGCGCGGACTGGAGCATCGTCTGCGATTTCGCCCGCCGCCTGGAGCAGCGCCTGCGCCCCGGCGAAAGCAGCCTGTTCGACTTCGACTCGCCGTCCGCGCTGTTCGACGAATACAAGCTACTGACCCGCGAGCGTGATCTTGACCTCTGTGGCATCGACTACCCGCTGCTGGACACTCGCGGCCCGCAGCAATGGCCATTCCATTCCGGCGCGGTCCGGGGCACCGAACGCCTGTACGGCGACGGGCAATTTCCCACCGCCAACGGACGCGCCCGGCTGATCGCCGAGCCCTACCGCGCGCCGAAGGAAAAACGCGACGCCCGCTACCCGTTGATCCTCAATACCGGACGACTGCGCGACCAATGGCATGGCATGACTCGCACCGGTACAGCGCCGCAACTATTCGGCCACGCGGAGGAAGCCGTGCTCAGCCTGCACCCGGACGAACTGCGTCGCCGGCGCATCAGCGAAGGCCAGTTGGTCCGCCTGCATAGCCGCCGTGGCGAACTGGTGCTGCCGGTGCAGGCCGACGACCGCCTGCGCCCCGGCCAGGCCTTCCTGCCGATGCACTGGGGCGACCGCTTCCTCAAGGGACTGGGCATCAATGTACTTACCCTTCCGGCAGTGGACCCACTGTCGCGCCAGCCCGAGCTGAAGCACGCCACAGTGGAAGTCAGCCGGATCGAACTGCCCTGGCAATTCTTTGCCCTGGTGGAAGGCAACGTGCAGAAGCGCTTCGATGCCCTGCGCCCGCTGTTCGAAGACCTGCGCTACGCCAGCTTCAGCCCCACCGGCCGCGAGCGCCTGGCGCTGGTGATCCGCGCCGCGCACCACGAGGCCCCCAGCGCGGACTGGTTGGCCCGCATCGACGCCCTGCTCGACCTCTGCGACGGCCCGGTCATGGCCTATGACGACCCGCGCCGTACCGTCGGCAAACGTGTACGTATCGAACAATCGCGAATTGTCTCGCTGCGCCTGGCCGGCGAAACCGCCGCCCGCGCCTGGCTGCGCGAACTGTGGAAGGAAGGCCGCGCCGACCAGGAACTGCGCCGCTGGCTGCTCGCCCCGCTCAGCGCTGCACCTGGGAAGGTCAGCGCGGCGGCGGACAAGACCCTGTGCAACTGCCTGAACGTCAGCCAGAGCCGCATCCAGTCTGGCATCGACAACGGCCTGGACCTGGAAGGCCTCAAATGCGAGCTCAAGTGCGGGACCGCCTGCGGCTCCTGTGTACCGGAAATCAAGCGCCTGCTGGCCCAGAAGCCACTGCTGGCGACCGCCTGAATCAAGCCGCGAAGACGGCAGCCTGAGGAGTACGACATGAGTGGAAAAGTCTGGCTGATCGGTGCCGGCCCCGGCGATCCGGAGCTGCTGACCCTGAAGGCCGTCCGCGCCATGGCGCAGGCCGATGTGGTGCTGATCGACGACCTGGTGAATCCCGCAGTGCTGGAGCACTGCCCATCCGCACGGGTGATTGCCGTCGGCAAACGCGGCGGCTGCCGCTCCACCCCACAGGATTTCATCCACCGTCTGATGCTGCGCTACGCCCGCCAGGGGCGCCGCGTGGCACGCCTGAAAGGCGGCGATCCGTGCATCTTCGGCCGTGGTGGCGAAGAAGCTGACTGGCTCGCTGCGCGCGGCATCGACTGCGAGCTGGTCAACGGCATCACCGCCGGGCTGGCAGCAGCGACCCAGTGCGGAATCTCCGTGACCCTGCGCGGCGTCAGCCGGGGCGTGACCCTGGTGACGGCACACACCCAGGACGACAGCCCGCTGAATTGGCGCGGCCTGGCCGAAAGCGGGACGACACTGGTGGTTTACATGGGTGTGGCGAAACTGGCGGAAATCCGCGACGGCCTGCTCGAAGGTGGCATGGCTGCCTGCACGCCGGTGGCGATGATCGAGAACGCCTCTCTGCCGACCCAGCGCGAGTACCGCAGCCAACTGCGCGACGTGCTGGAGGACGCCCAGTGCTTCGCCCTGAAGAGCCCGGCGATCCTGGTGATCGGCGAAGTCGCAGCCGCCGCGCAGCAGGCAATCCTGGCCCGCACCGCCTGAGCTCCACTTTTCTGCAGGCAAAGAAAAACCCGGCCTAGGCCGGGTTTTTCTCGTCAGCTCAGACCAATTACTTGGCTTGGGCTTCCACTTCGGCTTCTACGCGGCGGTTAACAGCGCGGCCTTCGGCGGTTGCGTTGTCAGCAACCGGACGGGACTCACCGTAACCAACAGCGTTCACACGGCCGCCTTCAACACCGTACTCGTTGACCAGTACGTCACGAACGGCGTTAGCACGACGCTCGGACAGCTTCTGGTTGTAGGCGTCGGTGCCGACGGAGTCGGTGTGGCCTTCAACGGTGGTGGAGGTGGACGGGTACTGCTTCATGAAGTCAGCCAGGTTTTTGATGTCAGCGTAGCTGTTCTCTTTAACCTTGGACTTGTCGAAGTCGAACTTCACGTCCAGCTGAACGCGAACGACTTCGGCAACAGCCGGGCAGCCGTTGGCGTCAACGGTGACGTTGGCCGGGGTGTTCGGGCACTTGTCGACGTTGTCGCAGACGCCGTCGTTGTCGGAGTCGGAGCAGACTTCAGCAACCGGCTCCGGAGCCGGGGCGGCTTTGCCACCACCGAAGTTCATACCAACACCCAGGCCAGCCATCCACTCGCCCTGGTGACCGTTGTCACGCTTCTCCAGACCGTACTGGCCGTCGAGGCTGGCTTTGGCGTAGAAGTTCTCGGTGAAGTAGTACTTCAGACCGGTACCGACCATGGCCATGGTCAGGTTCTGACGGCCACCGTTGTCGGAGTTGATGTTGGTCAGGCTCTGGTGGCCAACGCCGGCGGAAACGTACGGACGCAGGTTGCCAGCACCCGGAGTGCCGAAGTGGTAGATGGCGTCCAGAGTGCTCAGGTTGCCATGGACCTTCTTGTTGCCGGTCTCGTAGGTGCCACGAACGTCGTGGTACTCACCGTAGGACAGAGCCAGCTCGACGTCGTCGGTCAGGAAGTAGCCAACCGAGCCGCCGTACAGATCGGCGTTCTTCATATTGCGGGTGCTGTCGGTGAAGTAGCGCTTGCCGAAAGCCTCGACTTCGACGGCGCCCTGGCCTTGAGCGAACGCATTGACAGCGGCAGTGGCGATCAGCGAGCCAACTACGACGCCTAAGGTGTTCTTCAGTTTCATCCGTTAAATCCCCATCTTGGTGGTCAATAAGTTGTCCTAACCATAGGCTGTACAACTTGGGTGGCAAGTTTATCAGAACTCGCCAAACAGAGAGACAATATTTCCCGGACTAAGATTCCGTCACATTCGAAAACTTTTCTCTCATTCGATCGAGTGCACGTTTGTAGCGCATTTTCGTGGCGCTGAGCCCCATATGCATGATGTCGGCGATTTCCTGGAATTCCAGTTCCGCAACAAATCGAAGCACGAGAATTTCCCGATCAATGGGATTGACATGAACTAGCCAGCGGTCTAGCCCACCTCGCTCTTCGACTTTCGGGGCCTTCTCTTCAGAAGCCTCCTCGATGGGATCCAGACTCAGCGCATCGAGCAATCTGCGTTTGCGCCGCTCCTTCCGATACTGGGTAATGCACTCGTTGTAAGTGATGCTGTACAGCCAGGTCTTGAACTTCGATTTCCCCTCGAAGTTCTTCAGACCATACAGCACCTTGAGCATGACCTCTTGACACACATCATCGGCGTCCCGGTCATTGCCCAGATAGCGCGCACAGACGTTGAAGAGCGTGCGCTGGTAGCGGCGCATCAGCTCTTCATAGGCCCGTGTCACGTGGTAAAGCTCCTCGTGAGAACGCTCCACCAGCTCCTCGTCGGTGAGCTGGCGCGGGTCATAGCGCAAGGACAGTGATTGCGGCTTGTTCAAGTCGGGTCGGGCCAGGTCAAGTCAGCGTCCGGCGCGGCTTTCAGGAAGCCGTGCCGGCAATCGGTCATCATCTTCAGCGACTGGTTACACGCTGATCGAGCAGGATGCGGTTGGCGATCGACACCAACTCACCCTCGTCTGTCAGCAGGATAGTCTTGATGGTACCAATTTCCTCGATGATGCCTTCGACATCCGCGACTTTCACCTGTTGTCCGACCTGATACAGCTCTCGTACGTAAATCCCGGCGATGATCTGTCCCGCCACCTCGCGACTGCCCAGCCCCAGCGCCAGAGCGGCGGCAAGACCAATGGTGATCAGCACGATGGCGATGATGTAGTTCAGCAGGTCGGTCTTCACCTCGAGCTGACCGATCGCCACCGAGATGCTGATGATGATGACCAGCCACTGGGCGACGCGGCCCAGGCCGTTGGAGTACTCCAGACCAACGCCGTCGGCGGCGCCGCGCACCAGGCTGTTGGCCAATTGAGCGAGCAGGATGCCGACGATCAGCACCAGCGCCGCGCCGAACACCTTGGGCAAGTACAGCGCAAGCATGTCCAGGGTCGCCGAGACGCGCTGCAGGCCTAGGGATTCCGCCGCCGAGACGAGGAACACCAGCAACACGAACCAGTAGACGATCTTGCCGATCAGGGTCGACACCGGCACCTGGATGCCGGCGCGCGACAGCAGTTTGGTCAGGCCGGTGCCGGCCATCAGGCGATCGAGGCCAAGTTTGGCAAGCAGCTTGGACAGCAGTGCATCGAGCAGTTTGGCAACGACGAAGCCGAGCAGCACGATCACCAGCGCGGCGAGCAGGTTCGGAATGAACCCGGCCAGCTTGCCCCACAGGGTGTTCATGGCGGTGAGCAGGCTTTGCGTCCAGATGTCGAATTGCATGTTCAGTCGGCCTTGTCAGCGGAAGGGGCGGAATTCTGCGCGTGGCGCGAGACGGGTGCAAGGTGCGCGGCGCCACGACTCACGCCAATGGACAGGGCCTGGAACCAGTGCCCCATCAGGCTGAACAGGTCGCCTGCGCCCACCTGGCGGTTGGCGGTCTTGAGGACGCGATCCAGGCGCGAGTCGTCTCCCGGCTGTTCCGGGGGCATTCGCAGCAGATCGCGCAGGGATTCTTCAAATGGGTCGTGCATGCGCACCTCGCCTGTGTGAGGTGCTTGACGCCCCCACTACCTCAAAAGTCACACCTAGAGCCAACGCAGGCGGCGGAAGATCCACCACTGGAAAGCCACAATCCCGAGAATTGCCACGCAGGCCACGGCGAAGCCGTAGGACGAACCGGAACCGGGAATACCGCCGACGTTGATGCCCAGGAGCCCGGTCACGAAGCTCATGGGCAGGAAAAAGCCGGTGATGATACCAAGCAGGTACATGGTGCGGTTCATCCGTTCGGTAATTCGACGATGTTCGGCTTCCTGGATCAGGCTGATGCGCTCGCGCACCAGCTCCAACTCTTCCAGGTTTCGGGTCAGACGGTTGTACAGCTCGTTCCAGTAGTCGGCGTCGTCGGCCACTGTCCAGGACAGTTTGAACTTGACCATCTGCGAGTAGATTTCCCGCTGCGGCGCCAGGTAGCGGCGCAGACCTGCGGCGCGTCGTCGCAGGGTTCGTAGCTGGTGCTGGTCGGGGATACTGCGCTCGTCTTCTTCGATTGCCTCTTCCATGGCATCGAGTTGGTCGGCGAGGCTGCCGATCAACGTATCGACACGGTCGGTGAGGTAGTGGGCGAGGTACAGCACCACTTCCGAGGCCGTCTTGGGGCCGCGCCCGGCATCCAGGTCCGCGCGCAGGTCAGCCACGGCCTTGAGCGGACGCAAGCGCAGGGAGATAACGCGCTGCGACTCGGCGTAGACGCGCAGCGAAACCATGTCCTCAGGCACGGCGCCAGGGTTCAGGTTGACCCCGCGCAGGAACAGCAGCAAGCGCTCGCCTCCCAGATCCACCAGGCGCGGCCGGGTCGCCTCCTCCAGCAACAGGTCGCAGGCGAACTCATTCAGCCCGCTGGATTCACGCAGCCACAACTGAGCTTCGGGGACGCCGCGATCCCAATGCACCCAGAGGCTTTCCTCGGGCTTGAGATCCAGCAGCGGCAGTTCGCTGCGGGTGATCCGCCGACCGCCGCCATGGCCATCCAGCACGAAGCCGTCGATCAGTCCGCGCTCCGTGCCGCTCTCGTACTGCTGCATGCCCATTTCCTTTGCTCAAGGTCGCTGTCGAAAGGCCCATGAAAAATGCCGGAAGCTTTCGCTTCCGGCATTGACCCGAACCTCAGCTGGAAGGTTCGAATTATTCCGGCATTTTCAACGCTTTAGGCGACACGATAATGCCGTTGTTGTCGGCATAGACGAACTCGCCCGGGCGGAAGGTGATGCCACCGAAGGTCACGGCCACGTTCAGGTCGCCAATGCCGCGCTTGTCGGTCTTCATCGGGTGGCTGGCCAGCGCCTGCACGCCCAGATCAGTCTGCGCGATCACGTCGACATCACGGATGCAGCCGTACACCACGATGCCTTCCCAGCCGCTCTTGGCGGCCTTCTCGGCCAGCATGTCACCCAACAGCGCGCGACGCAGCGAGCCGCCACCATCCACCACCAGCACCTTGCCCTTGCCGTCCTTCTCGACCTGCTCCTTGACCAGCGAGTTGTCCTCGAAGCACTTGATAGTGACGATCTCGCCACCGAAGGAGTCCCGCCCGCCGAAGTTGCTGAACATCGGCTCGACGACCTGGACCAGCTCCGGGTAGGCATCGCACAGATCGGGGGTGACGTAATGCATGGAGACGCTCCTCTTGATGAAATCCGCCAGGGCTTCAGGCCGGGATGTGACCGAAAGCCGCAATGGCGTCACAGTCTACTCCCTGCCGCGCCAAGCTCAAGCCTGCGCCAGAGCCCCCTGCCCTGCCGGCAAGGCGCCGTGCTCCAGCCAATGCTGCAACAATGGCCAGACTTCGCGCTGGGCGCCCTTGCTGACCAGCATCTCGACGTGACCGAAATCCTCGGAGAAGCCCTGGCGCCGCCCCAGATGCAGGTATTCCCGCACGCCGGAGCCGAACTGCTCCAGCAGCTTGCGGCAGGCCCAGGCCGGATCCTGGATATCTCCGTCGGAGCCGATGGCCAGCACCGGTAGGGAAACCTTCTGCAAACCGCCCCACCAATCGTTGTCCTTCTCGCCGAAGCGACCGAACAGGCTGTACCAATGCAGGGTTTCCAGGGCGAGCCCCAGCGGCTCGTCCTCCGGACCGCGCTTGAGCCGCGAACCGGACAGCCCGCCCATGCGCTTGAGCAGGAATCGCCCGCCCCAGGCAATCGGCGGCAGTTTCAGCGGCCAATAGGTGCGACTGACCTGACTGCCGCACAAGGCAATGCTGGCGACCCGGTTCTCATCGAGGTAGCCGCCACCCAGCGCAGCCGCCAGAACGATGCCACCCAGCGAGTGACCGACCCAGTGTGGCGCCTGACAGCTCTGCTCGACCACGAACTCGGCAATGGCCGGCAGGTCGAAGCGGGCGTAGTCCGCCACCCGGTTGCGATCATAGTCGTGGTTGCGCGGTGACAGGCCGTGCCCGCGCATTTCCGCGATCCACACATCAAAGCCAGCGCGTGCCAGGTATGGTCCCAGACCGAGTCCCTTGGGCGAGTACCAGAAGCGCCGGTTGGAGAAACTGCCGTGCAGCAGGATCACCGGCACGCCCCGGCGCTCATCCGGCCGCCCCAGACGGGTAACGGCCAGCTCGACGCTGGAGTCCGGGCTGTTGTTCGGTTTGAGGCGGTAGATGTCCTCGGTGAGGTCACCGCGCAGTTCGGCACTCAGGAGTGCGACGGGGAAAAGTTGACTGCTGCTTTGCATGGAATCGCTTGCATAAAAAAGGGCGGGTGAAATCACCCGCCCTCTTCAGGATGGTGAAGGAACCGTCAGGACTGGCCTTCGGCGAGGAAGAACCAGGTGTCGAGGACCGAGTCGGGGTTCAGCGACACGCTCTCGATGCCCTGCTCCATCAGCCACTTGGCGAGGTCCGGGTGGTCCGACGGGCCCTGGCCGCAGATACCGATGTACTTGCCGGCGCGGTTACAGGCCTGGATGGCGTTGGACAGCAGCTTCTTCACCGCCGGGTTACGCTCGTCGAACAGGTGCGCGACGATGCCCGAGTCACGATCCAGGCCCAGGGTCAGCTGGGTCAGGTCGTTGGAGCCGATGGAGAAGCCATCGAAGAATTCGAGGAACTCGTCAGCCAGCAGGGCGTTGGACGGCAGCTCGCACATCATGATGACGCGCAGGTCGTTCTCGCCACGCTTGAGACCGTTGGTGGCCAGCAGGTCGACAACTTGCGAGGCCTCGCCCAGGGTCCGCACGAACGGCACCATCAGTTCGACGTTGGTCAGGCCCATCTCGTTGCGAACCTTCTTCATCGCGCGGCATTCGAGCTCGAAGCAGTCGCGGAAGGATTCGCTGATGTAGCGCGAGGCGCCACGGAAGCCGAGCATCGGGTTCTCTTCTTCCGGCTCGTAGAGCTTGCCGCCGATCAGGTTGGCGTACTCGTTGGACTTGAAGTCCGACAGACGCACGATGACCTTCTTCGGCCAGAAAGCGGCGGCCAGGGTGCTGACGCCCTCGACCAGCTTCTCGACGTAGAAGCCGACCGGATCGTCATAACCGGCGATGCGCTTCTCGACGCTTTCCTTGATGTCCGCCGGCAGGCTGGAGAAGTTCAGCAGCGCCTTCGGGTGCACGCCGATCATGCGGTTGATGATGAATTCCAGGCGGGCCAGGCCCACACCTTCGTTCGGCAGCTGGGCGAAGTCGAAGGCGCGGTCCGGGTTGCCGACGTTCATCATGATCTTGAACGGAAGATCGGGCATGGCGTCGACCGAGTTCTGACGGATGTCGAAGCCCAGTTCGCCTTCGTAGATCAGGCCGGTGTCGCCTTCGGCGCAGGATACGGTCACGCGCTGGCCATCCTTGAGCGCCGCGGTAGCGTTGCCACAGCCAACGACTGCCGGGATACCCAGTTCACGGGCAATGATCGCGGCGTGGCAGGTTCGGCCGCCACGGTTGGTGACGATGGCGCTGGCGCGCTTCATCACGGGTTCCCAGTCCGGGTCGGTCATGTCGGAGACCAGTACGTCGCCCGGCTGAACCTTGTCCATCTCGGAAACGTCACGAATCACCTTCACCGGGCCTGCGCCGATGCGCTGGCCGATCGCACGACCTTCAACCAGGACCTTGCCTTTTTCCTTGAGCAGGTAGCGTTCCATCACATTGGCGCTGGAACGGCTCTTCACGGTTTCCGGGCGGGCCTGCACGATGTACAGCTTGCCGTCGTCACCGTCTTTGGCCCACTCGATGTCCATCGGACGCTCGTAGTGCTTCTCGATGATCAGGGCCTGCTTGGCCAGCTCGGTCACTTCCGCGTCGGACAGGGCGAAGCGCGCACGATCAGCCTTCTCCACGTCGACCACCTTGACCGATTTGCCGGCCTTGGCTTCGTCGCCGTAGATCATCTTGATCGCCTTGCTGCCCAGGTTGCGACGCAGGATCGCCGGGCGGCCGGCTTCCAGGGTCGGCTTGTGCACGTAGAACTCGTCGGGGTTCACGGCGCCCTGCACCACGGTCTCTCCGAGGCCGTAGGCGCCAGTGATGAACACCACGTCACGGAAACCGGACTCGGTGTCCAGGGTGAACATCACGCCGGCGGTGCCGGTTTCCGAGCGGACCATGCGCTGTACGCCAGCGGACAGGGCGACCAGTTTGTGGTCGAAGCCCTGGTGCACGCGGTAGGCGATGGCACGGTCGTTGAAGAGGGAGGCGAAGACTTCCTTGGCCGCGCGGATCACGTTATCCACGCCGCGGATGTTCAGGAAGGTCTCCTGCTGGCCGGCGAAGGAGGCGTCCGGCAGGTCTTCGGCGGTGGCGGAGGAACGCACGGCCACGGCCATGTTGTCGTTGCTGCCGGCCATCTCGGCGAAGGCCTTGCGAATCTCGGCATCGAGGCGAGTGGGGAACTCGGCGTCCATTACCCACTGGCGGATCTGCGCGCCGGTCTTGGCCAGGGCGTTGACGTCATCCACATCGAGGGCGTCGAGGGCCGCATGGATGCGCTCGTTCAGGCCGCTCTGCTCGAGGAAGTCACGGTAGGCCTGGGCGGTAGTGGCGAAGCCACCCGGTACGGAAACGCCGGCACCGGCGAGGTTACTGATCATTTCGCCCAGGGATGCGTTCTTGCCCCCCACATGTTCGACATCGTGGACGCCGAGCTTATCGAGGGAAACTACGTACTCTACCAAGGTGATCTCTCCACTAGGTGTTGGAAAAGGTCATACACGTCGGGGCGGCCCCACCCTGTCTGGCCGGAGCCGGAAAAATGGGTGAGAATGCCCCGGCAAAGGGCCTTGCAAACGCGGGGCCTATCATAACCAGGATTCGATCCTACCTATAAGGCCCGCAGCGCACATGAAACGAACTGCATTTTTCATTTCCGACGGCACCGGCATCACTGCCGAAACCCTCGGCCAGAGCCTTCTGGCGCAGTTCGAGAACATCAACTTCACCAAACTGACGCGACCTTACATCGATACCGAAGAAAAGGCGCGCGTCATGGTACAGCAAATCAACCGGGCTGCGGAGGCGGACGGGGCGAGACCGATCATCTTCGATACCATCGTCAATCGTGAGATCCGCTCGGTCCTGGCGCAATCCAACGGTTTCATGATTGACATCTTCTCGACCTTTTTGTCCCCGCTCGAGCAAGAATTATCCTCAGACTCATCGTATTCCGTCGGAAAATCCCACAGCATCGGCCACAACCCGCACTACATGGAGCGGATCGATGCGGTGAACTTCGCCCTCGATAACGACGACGGCGCCCGCACCCATTATTACGACAAGGCCGACCTGATCCTGGTCGGTGTGTCGCGCTCGGGCAAGACCCCGACCTGCCTTTATATGGCGTTGCAGTACGGCATCCGCGCGGCGAACTATCCGCTGACTGAAGAAGACATGGAGCGCCTGCAACTGCCCAATGCGCTCAAGCCTTACAAGCACAAGCTGTTCGGCCTGACCATCGATCCCGAACGGCTCACTTCCATCCGCAATGAACGCAAGCCCAACAGCCGCTACGCCAGCTTCGCCCAGTGCGAGTTCGAGGTCCGCGAGGTGGAGAACCTGTTCCGCCGCGAGAACATCGCCTATATCAACTCCACCCATTTCTCCGTGGAAGAAATTTCCGCGAAGATCCTCGTCGAAAAGGGTGTGGAACGCCGGCTAAAGTAACGGCTTCCGCTCGGCAAATCGCCCCAACCGACGGTCGGCAATACCGGCCGTTCGACTTTCTGCAGCCTCTCGCGAGTACGCCTATCATTCTCTGAACCCGCGTTTTACCCGTGGCAGTTTTCACGGATCGGGCATTCCCGGCACAGGAGAGCGCCATGCGAGAATGTCAGTACCTGATTCTGGTTGCCTTGTTGGTGGTGGCAGGTTGCGACTCGGGCGACAAGCCCGGCGCCAAGGCCGCTACGCCTGCCCCCTCACCCGCCAGCCAGCCCGCCGCCCCCACACCACCACCAGCGCCCCCGCCGGCACCGGCACCGGCAACGCCTGCCCCAGCGGCAGCACCGACGGCCCCCTCCCAGACGGTGTTCACCGTCGAGGAGCTGGACCAGATGCTCGCCCCGCTAGCGCTGTATCCCGACTCGCTGCTGGCGCAGGTGCTGATGGCGACCACCTACCCCGGCAACGTGGCCGATGCTGCGGCCTGGTCAAAAGCTCACCCCAAAGCGGTGGGCGATGATGCGGTGAAGCAGGTCGCCGACCAGCCGTGGGACCCAAGCGTCCAGTCCCTGGTCGCCTTCCCCCTGGTGCTGGCGACGCTGGGGCAGGACCCGGTCTGGGTGCAACGCGTCGGCGATGCCTTCCTGGCCCAGCCCGAGGCGGTGATGGATTCGATCCAGCGCCTGCGCCGCCAGGCCCAGGCCGCCGGCAATCTGCAGTCGAACGAACAGCAGACCGTCACCCTCAAGCCTGCCGCCCAGCCCGCCCCGGCACAACCGGCTTCCGGCGGGGATACCGTTGTGGTGCAGCAACCGGCACCGGCGCAGACGATCATCATCGAGCCGACCGATCCGCAGGTGGTCTACGTCCCCAGCTATAACCCCACGCAGGTCTATGGCACTTGGGCGTACCCGTCCAGCCCTCCGGCCTACTACCCGCCGCCGCCCGAATATCCTGTTGCCACCGCGCTGGCCACCGGCTTGGCGTTCGGCGCAGGTGTCGCTATCGTCGGTTCGCTCTGGGGCGACTGCGACTGGGATGACCATGAGATCGACGTCGACGTGGAGCACCACAACGACTTCAATCGCAACGTCAACGTCAACCGCGAGTTCAACAGCAACCGGAACATCAACGGCAACCGCACCAAGTGGCAGCACAACCCGACCTACCGCAATGGCGTGCCCTACCGCGACGCCACCAGTCGCGCGCAGTACAACCGCCGCCTCGCTGGTGGCGAGCAGCGCGAAGCAATGCGCGGCTTCGACTCGAACCGCGCGCAGGAGCGCGCGCAGGCCAGGGAAAGCCTGACCCAACGAGGCATTGCCCCGCCGGCGGCGAACAACATGCAGGCCCGCGAGCGTGCCCAGGCAGCGACTCGCGACCTGCGGGACAATCCGCAGGCCCTCCAGCGCGCACAGCAAGGCAACCGCGAAGCTCGCGACAACGCCCAAGCTCGTGAACGTGCGCAGGCCGCCACCCGCGAACTGAACCGCACTCCCGACAACCGTCAGCGTGCCCAGAACATGGCGCAGAACCGCAATAGCCAAACGCAGCAGCGGCCACGCGTGCAGAACAACCAGCAGATCCGCCAACAGGCGCGCCAGCAGCACGCCCGCACACAGGCCCCGCGCAATAATGCCTTCGCCGGCGCCAACAACCCGAGGCAGTCCCGCGAGCTCGCCAACCGCGGCCAGGCCAGCCGAGCCGTCGCCAGCCGTCCGCAGGCGGCGCGTGCCGGCCACACCGTACAACGCCCTGCCCGCGCGCTTTCCGGCGGCGGCCGGCACCGCTAGGAGACGAGCCATGCCTATCGCATCGCGCCTGCTGGCGCTCGCCCTCCTGGGCACCCTGTCCTGCGGTCTGCTGGCGCAGGAAAGCTTCCCTACCCCTGACGCAGCCGCCGACGCCTTCATCGCCGCACTGGGCACCGAAAAGGCCGATCCCGAGCGCCTGGCCGCGCTGCTGGGTAAGGACTGGCACAGCTATATCCCTACCGAAGGCATAGACCGCGCCGAAGTAGACGCCTTCCTCGCCCACTACAAGAACAAGCACCAGATCGAGAAGGACAACCCTCACCTGGCCCACCTGGTGGTCGGCAACGATCCCTGGACCCTGCCCCTGCCAATCGTCCACGAGAAGAACGGCTGGGCCTTCAATGCCAAAGCTGGCGGTGAAGAAATCCGCATCCGCCGCATAGGTCGCAATGAAGAGGCGACGCTTGACGCCGTGCAGGCTTACCACGATGCACAGATGGACTTTGCCGAAGTCGATCACAACGGTGACGGAGTATTGGAATACGCGCAGAAGTTCGTCAGCAGCGACGGCCAGCACGACGGCCTGTACTGGCCGGAAGAGGAAGGCGGCGAGGAGAGCCCGCTCGGCCCGCTGTTCGGCGACGAACTCCCCGGTGATGGCTGGCATGGCTACCACTATCGCATCCTCACCGCCCAGGGCCCCTCGGCGCCAGGCGGTGCCTATGACTACCTGATCGGCGGCAAGATGACCCGCGGCTTCGCCCTGGTCGCCTGGCCGGTGAAGTACGGCGACACCGGCGTCATGAGTTTCATGATCAGCCATGACGGCGAGATCTTCTCCAAGAACCTCGGCCCGGAGAGTGGCAAGATCGCCATGAAGCTGAGCCGCTTCGACCCGGACAGCAGTTGGACCGAGATCAGCGTACCGCAAGAGAAACCCTGACCCTCGCGCCGCCGGCCGCCTTGCGGCCGGCGGCGCCCAGGGCGTCCGTCGCTCGCCCCGATTCCTGGCGAGCGAGCACACGCCTGTCATGCGCTTGCAACAAATACCCTGCCAAGACACCAACCGACTGTCGCCAGCGAAAAACCACATGATAGAATTCGCCGCGCTATTGCCTGGCGTCACCAGGCCCCGTCGGCTGGCATGCCGGCCAAGACCAGAGGGGTGACGACCGGGGCGTTCATTTTCAAGGCTTTGCGGCCACTCACTCATCAAGGCCCATGCGACTCAAGCCCACTGCCCTGCTCCTCTTCCTGAGCATCTTCCTGCTCCCCGGCATCAGCGCCGCTGCCGGCAAGACGGTCTATGGCCTGAACGAATACGCGCAGATCAACGACCTGGGCATCGAACTGGCCGCCAAGCTCGACACCGGCGCCAAGACCGCTTCCCTCAGCGCCCGCGACATCAAGCGCTTCAAGCGTGACGGTGAGACCTGGGTGCGTTTCTACCTGGCCACCGACACCGCCGACAGCCAGCCGATCGAGAAGCCCCTGGCGCGCATCAGCAAGATCAAGCGCCGCCACGGCGACTACAACCCCGACGAAGGCAAGGCCTACACCGCGCGACCGGTGATCGAGCTTCAGCTGTGCATGGGCAAGGCCCTGCGCACCATCGAAGTGAACCTTACTGACCGCAGCGCCTTCCAATACCCGCTTCTGATCGGCTCCGACGCGCTCAAGCGCTTCGGAGCCCTGGTCGACCCGAGCCTGAAATACGCTGCCGGCAAGCCCGGCTGCCAACCCGTAGCGAAACCTGCCGAGTAATCCCATGCGCTCTCTTACCCTGCATCTGAAGGTCCTGATCGCCATCCTGCTGACGCTGGGCGTCGCGATCACCGCCTACCAGATCTTCGTCCTCGGCATCCCCATGACCGAGGCCGAGACCGACGACCTGTGGAACATCGACGCCAAGGTCGAGTTCGTCGCCACGCCGAAAACTCCGGTGAAGGTGCAGATGTTCGTGCCCCCCCTGGCGCAGGGTTACGTCAGCCTTAACGAGAGCTTCGTCTCGAACAACTACGGCGTGGGCATCAACCGCTCCGACGGTAACCGCAAGGTGACCTGGTCCTCGCGTCGCGCCAGCGGCCAGCAGACGCTCTACTACCGCCTGGTGCTGACCAAGCGCTATGCCGGCGCCACCGAAAAGGCCAAGGAAAAGGGCCCGATCTTCCGCGACAGCCTGCCCCTGGAAGGCCCGGACAAGATCGCCGCCGAAGCCCTGATCGCGCCCATCCGCCAGCATTCGGCGGACGTCGAGACCTTCGTCAGCGAAGCCATCAAGCGCGCCAACAACCTCAACGATGACAACGTGAAGCTGCTGCTGGCCGGCGACACCAGCCTGGACAAGCGCTCCCACGTGGTCGAAACCCTGCTCGCGGTGGCCCACGTACCGCTGGAGCGCGTGCACACCATCCGCCTGATCGCCAACCAGCCGCAGCAGCCCGAACTCTGGCTGCGCAGCTACAACGGCAAGGAATGGCTGTACTTCAACCCGGAAACCGGCGAACGCGGCCTGCCCAACGACCGCCTGATCTGGTGGCTGGGTGACGAGAGCCTGCTGTCCATCGAAGGTGGCAAGAAGGCCCAGGTCAGCTTCAGCCTGAACAGCAGCGAGATGAACGCCATCCGCCTGGCCAAGCTGTCGGACGAGAACACCGACGCGGCCTTCCTCGAGTACTCGCTGTACGGCCTGCCGCTGTCCACCCAGCAGACCTTCCAGATCATGATCATGATCCCGTTCGGCGTGCTGGTGATCCTGGTGCTGCGCAACCTGATCGGCCTGCAGACCCTGGGTACCTTCACCCCGGTGCTGATCGCCCTGGCCTTCCGCGAGACCGGCCTGCAGTGGGGTATCGGCCTGTTCACCGTGATCACCGCGCTGGGCCTGTCGCTACGCTCGTACCTGGAACACCTGAAGTTGCAGATGCTGCCGCGCCTGTCGGTGGTCCTGACCTTCGTGGTCGTGATGATCGCCGCCATCAGCCTGCTCAGCCACAAGCTCGGCTTCGAGAGCGGCCTGTCGGTCGCCCTGTTCCCGATGGTGATCCTGACCATGAGCATCGAACGCCTGTCGATCACCTGGGAGGAGCGCGGCGCCGCCCACGCCATGAAGGCTGCCATCGGCACCCTGTTCGCCGCCGCCCTGGCGCACATCCTGATGCGTGTACCGGAGCTGGTGTACTTCGTGTTCACCTTCCCGGCCGTGCTGCTGATCCTGGTGTCGTTCATGCTGGCGATGGGTCGCTACCGCGGCTACCGCCTGACCGAACTGTTCCGCTTCAAAGCCTTCCTCAAGGACTAAGCCATGTTCGGCCTGATCAAGCGATGGAAAGCCCTGGAAGCCAAAGGCATCATGGGCATCAACCGACGCAACGCGGACTACGTGCTCAAGTACAACCAGCGGCACCTGTACCCGATCGTCGATGACAAGATCATCACCAAGCAGCGCGCCATCGAGGCGGGTATCCACGTACCGGAAATGTACGGGATCATCTCCACCGAGAAGGAGATCGAACGCCTGCCGGAGATCATCGGCGAGCGCAGCGACTTCGTCATCAAGCCGGCGCAGGGCGCCGGCGGCGACGGCATCCTGGTGATCGCCGACCGCTTCGAGGAGCGCTACAAGACGGTCTCCGGACGGATCATCAGCCATGAGGAAATCGAGCACCAACTGTCGAGCATCCTCACCGGCCTGTACTCCCTGGGCGGCCACCGCGACCGCGCGCTGATCGAGTACCGGGTCACCCCGGACCAGATCTTCAAGAGCATCAGCTACGAAGGCGTGCCGGACATCCGCATCATCGTGCTGATGGGCTACCCGGTGATGGCGATGCTGCGCCTGCCAACCCGCCAGTCCAACGGCAAGGCCAACCTGCACCAGGGCGCCATCGGCGTCGGTGTGGACCTGGCCACCGGCCTGACCCTGCGCGGCACCTGGCTGAACAACAAGATCAGCAAGCACCCGGACACCACCAACGCGGTGGACGGCGTGCAGTTGCCCAACTGGGACGGTTTCATGAAGCTCGCTGCTGGCTGCTACGAACTGTGTGGCCTGGGCTACATCGGCGTGGACATGGTGCTGGACCAGGACAAGGGCCCGCTGATCCTGGAGCTCAACGCTCGCCCCGGCCTGAACATCCAGATCGCCAACGACTGCGGCCTGACCCTGCGCACCCATGCCGTCGAAGCACACATCGCCGAGATGGAAGCCAAGGGCGTGAAGGAAACCGTGGAAGAGCGCGTGCGCTTCTCCCAGCAGTTGTTTGGCCACGTGCACCCGAAGGAAGTCTGAGGCGCCCTGCCCCATGAAAAAGCCCGGCAAATGCCGGGCTTTTTCATGGGTGGAGGATTCCCACTGTAGGAGCGAGCTTGCTCGCGAACCGCCCCCCACCTCGACATCACCGGAGAGTCCGTTCGCGAGCAAGCTCGCTTCTACGAAGAGCAAGAGCAGCCCGGTGCAATAGGATCAGCGCACCACCGCCAGCTCGAAGCCACCCTGGTCGCCATGTTCGCGCACCTTCATGCCCGCCTCGTTGACCGCCAGGTTTTCCAGCGGGCGCTTGTAGGGCTTGTTGTCGAGGGTCTGCAGGCTGCGGTCCTCGTCGGTGGTGAGCAGCAGCACGTAACGTTCGCCCTGGTTGGCGCGCACCGGGATGGTCCCTTCGATGAAGGCGTAGCGGTACCAGGTTTCCGGATTCAGCTTGTACACCGCGTCACTCACCAGCCGGGTCGGACGTTTCTGCTCATCGAGGAACAGCAGCGACGGATAGACCACCTGGTGGTTGGCGAAGCTGCGCACGCGCAGGCCGTAGACGCGCTGGGAACTGGGCAGCTTCATCGCCACGAAGTAGCTCTTGCCCATGGGGAAATCGAAGCTCGGCGAGAACTTGTTCAGTTCCTCGTAGCGCGGTTCGTCCGAGGTCAGCTCGGTGAAGTCGCCATCGCCCATCTGATCGCAGCAGCGCCGTTGCAGGTCGACGTAGAGATCGTCCAGCGTCTTGCCGCTGCCCTTGAGCAGCGCCTTCATCGCATCGGTCTGTTCGCCCATGCCGTCGAGCCCCGGCAGGTTGCTCGGGCGCCCTTTCAGGTCGATCTGCCGGCCCTCGGTGAAGGCGATATTGCTACCCCCTTGCTCGCCCCGGCGGAAGGTCTCCGCGCGCTGCTCGCCGGTGATCGGCGAATTACGGATCTGGCCCTTGTCATCGACCCAAGTGAAGTACGGGTTGCCATTCTCACTGCGGACGAAGCCACGGTCCTCATAGGATTCGGCGTCGATGTACTCGGCAGAGTGATCGCCATTGGGCAGCACATAGTCCGCACGCCCCGGCGCTACCTGGCCGGCGGCGTAGAAGCTGTTCTGCAGGTTGCCCTGGGCATCGACCCAGGTGAAATAGCGACGCTTGCTCTCCCCCGCTGGCCGGCTACCCGGCCACTGGGTGGCGCTGAGGTCGATCATCCGCGCGCGGTCGCTCCGATCGATGCGCTGGTCGGCCTGGCGTTGTTGCTTGGCGTAACTGGCGTCGACGAAGGTGTTGTGCACCCGGCCGCTGTCGTCGATCCACGACAGGTAGCGGCCGCTGGCGGCCTGCGCCGATGCGCTGAGGCCGGCGGCGGCGATGCAGGAAATCAGGAGGGTCAGCCTGCCCATGTTCATGCCCTCAGAAGGTGGTGCGGTAAGTCATGGCGAAGACGTAGGCCTTCACCGTGGTGCTGACGTCAAGGCCGGCATAGGGGTTGTAGACCAGGTTATCGATGCCGGTGCAGTTGAGGTTGCAGCTGGTGCCCGCCTTGATGCTCTGCTTGGAGATGAAGTAGTTGAAGCCCAGGTCGATCACCGTGTCCTTGTCCCACTGGTAGCCCAGGCCGAGACCGTAGAGATCGGCGTCACCGATGGGCACCAGGGCGTCGGCCTTGTCCTTGGGAATCGCCGAGGGCCGGTACTCGTAGCCGGCGCGCAGTTGCAGGCGGTCGTTGACGTCGTACTGCATGCCCATCGCATAGCTCCAGGTGTCCTGGTAACCACGGTCGAGGATGATGCTGTGGTCGGTGGCGCCGTTGGGGGCGAAGTTCTTGGCGATGCGCAGCAGGTCGAGCTCCTTGTCGAACTCGATTTCCAGGTTGTTCCAGTCGCTGTAGTCGGTCCACTTCAGGTCGAAGTTGAACTGCCACTTGTCGAACGGGCGCACCTTGATCCCGGTGGAGAAGCTGTCCGGGTTGACCATGTTCAGCGTCGCTACGCCGTGCTCCTCCTCCGCGTTGCCGTAGGGGAACAGCGGGCTGAGGAAGGCGCCGAAGATCGAGCTCTGCATGCCGGACCAGAAGCCCTGCCAGTCCTTGGTGTAGTCGACGCGGTATTTGCCCTTGAGGTGCATGCGCGACTCGCTCTGGTAAGTCGCACCCCAGGCGAACCAGTCGTACGGCTCCCAGAGCACGCCGAGGTTGTAACTGGGCGAGAGGCTCTGCTGCATGTCCAGCTTGAGGTTGGCCAGCGAGTCGTAGGGGCCGATGCGCCCGCCGCAGACGTTGAACACCAGCTCGACGATTTCCTGCGCGCCGGGCACACAGGTGGTGTCGTGCAGGGTCTGCAGCAGGCCAGTGAGCAGGCCGGGGTTGCGAAAGTCGGTGTCCAGCGCCATGGCCTGGTGCGAGAAGCCGATGCTCAGCCCCACCGACAGGTCGTTGTTGACCTCGTACCCCACCGAGGGCGAGAAGTAGGTGATGCGCTGCAGCGACACGCGGCGCCCTTCGAAGCGCGCCGGGTCGCTGTCCGAATCTCGCGAGTAGCCCAGCGCCTGGGGCGCGTAGACGTTGGTGGCGAAGGTGAACTTGGAGCCCGGCGGGTTGATCGACAGGCCCGCCAGCGGTGCCACCAGCAACGGCATATCGGTCATGCCGCCGAGGCCCGGCAGGTACATGGTCGGGGTCAGGGTGCGGCTGTTCTCTCCGGCCACCGGATCGTCGTCCAGGCCGAAAGCAGAGGAGCCGTAGTTCGGCGGAGCCTTGAAGCCGGCGCGGATGTCCATCACCCCGGTGATCAGCTTGAGCTGAGTCTGGCGTCCCTTGAGCTTGGTCAGGGCGGCGGGGTTGTAGTGCACCGCGTCGATGCCCGTGGAATCCGCCGTGACCGCGTTGGCCATGGCCATGGCCTTGGGGTTGCCGATGGTCAGATCGTTGGCCAGTTGGGCGTTGGCGAGCGTCGCCCAGCCAAACCCTACCCCTGCCATCGCCACCGCGAGGGGCGAAATGCGCATTGTCATGTGGTAGTCGCTCGTCGGTTACTGGGCTTTGAGGCCTTGGATATCCAGGGGCAGGGAAACCCCCAGCAGTACATCCGGCGAGTCTTCGGTCAGACCGAAACCGGCGTTCACGTTGACGATGTAATCCGGCGATGTTCGCAGGCCGAGCGAGAAGTTCATGATCGCGCTGGTCTGCTCGGGCGCCTCGACCGTGCGGTCGTTGAAGTAGTACTTGTTCTTGAACGAGTAGGCCATCTGGTAGGAGGTGGCCAGGGAGACGTCGTAGGACAGCGCGTAGGCCATGCCCATGGCGAAGTTGACGGTATCGCCCGGCGCCACCTTCTCCAGCTCTTCGCCGTACTGGTTCTGGTGGATGTCATCGACCTTCATGTTGTAGGTGTAACCCAGCGAGCCGTAGAGCACGACCGGGTCGATCACGTAGGACATGTTGGCCCCGGCACCGAGGCTGTAGAAGCCGTTGCCGGTGGACAGGTCGTCCTGCACGTTGCCCTTGTACGGGCTGTCGCCAGTGGGCAGGCCGAGGGTTGCGTAAAGCGTGGTGACCGGGCGGCCGCGGCGCGTAGCCCAGGGCTGCCAGCGCAGGGTTCCGGAGACGTCGCCCAGGCTGTAGGCATGGATGTCGCGCTCGGTGTCGTACTTGGCTACGAACGGCAAGCGCATGCTGAAGGTCAGGTTGTCCCAGATGCCGTAGTCGAAGGTGAAGGAGTTGGTGAAGGTGTGTTGCGCCTCGCTCTGGGCCAGCACGCTGTAAACGTTCTCACCGCTGCGCACGGCTTGCAGGCGCGTGTCGCGCATCATGGTGTAGTCGAAGCCGTAGGTCAGCTGACGCTCACCCTTCTTGAGCAGGGTGTAGCTCTTCTCGGCGGCCTGGAACACCTGCTCCAGCGCCTTGGCGCTGTCGGCATCGGTGTCCTTCTTGGCCAGCGCGTCACGCGCGTCGTCGGTTGTCGCTTCTTCGGCCAGTGCGCCGGTATTTACCAGCAAGGCCAGAGCGGCAACGCACGCAAACCCCTTCAAATCCATGTTGCTATCCCCTGGTCTTGTTCTTATTCGTATGGGCCGATCGGACAATCACTTGCGCCGGATGTACTGGACATCCCCCTTGGTAGCGGCTTCGCCAATCTGGTTCTGGGTGAGCTTGCTCATCTCCGGGAACTCGCGGAACGCCAGCAGGCTGACGGTGCGGTCGTCCACCAGGCGCAGGTCGGCCTCGCGCAGCTCCAGGGCGTTCTTGGGCTCCTGGCCGCTGGGGTAGATGACGAAGAGCACGTTCTGGTCCCAGATCGCTTCGAAACGGGCGCGGGTGAAACTGATGTTGCCCAAGGCGGGATCGGCAACGAATACGTGGTCGTTGTAGACATCGCGGACCACGACGAAATGCTTGAAACCGGCATAGTGGATCGGCACCAGCGCCGGGTGTTCGAGCGAGTCCAGGTCGGAGAACTCGGCACGGAAGCCGCCACTCTTGTAGCCAAGGGCTGCGGCGTAGCGCTTCATGTCCAGAAGCGAGAAGCCACGGCGCTGGACGATCTTGTCGGCCTCGCCGTACTTGATCAGGCCTTCCATGACCTGACGCTCTTCCAGGTTGCGCCCCAGGTAGTAATCCAGCAGCGTGGTCAGCGCCGCCGAACCGCAGCTGTAGTCGTAGGCCTGGCGGATGACGTTGCGGAACTGCACCTGACTCATCGGTTCAAGCTGGACCGATTCGCGGAAGGGACCGTTGGGCGTGAGCGGCTGCGAGATATTCACTGTGCCCTGCTGTTGCGGCTTGGTATCCACGGCCTGGGTAAAACCGAACAGGCCCAACAGGCTTCCCAGCAGAATCTCGAACATCCCACCCCTCTCTTCAATATTGGAAGTCAATCCTGGAAGACCCTTGCCGGCGAAAGCCGGCAAGGGGTACTGCGCTTCAACCTTCGGGATCAGTGACCCCAGACCCGCACGGTGGAACCGGCCAGGTTCAGGTTGGAGACGCTCAGCGAACCGATGCTGGCGCCGGTGCTGCCAACCTTGACGGCGTCGATGGTGACGTCGCCGGTCACGGTCGGCAGGCCGATCGACAGCTGCTGGGTAGCGACAGCAGTACCGCCGCCCAGCGGTTTGACGTCGTTGGTCACGACATCGATGGTCATCGGAGCGTCGTCGCTGATGGTCACGCTCGGCAGGTGAATGCCTTGCAGCACCAGGGAGCCGCCCTTGGGATCGGCGTCGGTGTAGGTGATCGCGCCGATCTGGGCATTGAAGGTACCGGCGATGCTGATGCCATCCTGGCCAGTGATCCCGGACAGTGCAGCGTCATCCATGGATTTCATGTCGGCATGTGCCAGGAACGGGGTGGCCAGAACTGCGCTTGCAAGAACCAGTTGCTTGATTTTCATTGTTATAAGTCTCCAGTGTTCAGGTGGGATTGCCCCAGGCACTGCAAGGGGCGTCGTGCCCCGCTGCAGATTGACCGGTTGCTGCCGGTCTTCCAGACCCGCGACTTCTTCCTTAAGCGCCGCCGGCATGGATCCGTGAAGCACAAGGCTTCGCGTCCTGATCTCCAAGCTACTGGCCCGCCGTGAACCTGCCAGCCCATCCAAGGGATGGCGCAAAACCCACCACCTGACTCAAGCTTCGCTGAGCAGCCCCAGACTCTTCCCCTTGAGTACCGCCTGGGTCCGGCTACGCACACCCAGCTTGGCGAACAGGTTGTGCAGATGCCACTTGATGGTGGCCTCCGACAGATGCACCGCCTGGGCGATGTCGCGGTTCGACAAGCCGGCCGCCACGAGCCGCAGAATCTCCCGTTCGCGATGGCTAACATCTTGATTTTCATCGAAACTTTCCGGATCTACGGACAGCCTGCGGCACTGTTCGCGGAGCATTTCCGCCACCCCCTGCCAGGCCGAGGCACGCTTGGGTTCGGCACCCTTCCAGGCCTCCCATAGCGGCAGCAGCCACAGTGCGTCGTCCTGGAACAGGCGCCGGTAACCCAGGTTCCAGGCTTCCTCCAAGGTAGGAGCGAACAGAGCGAAGGCTTTTTCGCTGTTACCTTTCTGCCAATACGCCACAGAAAGTAACAGCGAAAGACGCAGCCGTCGGTCGCGCTGATAGGGCGAGGTAAAGCCCGCCAGGCACGATTCCAGACGCTGCTGCGCACGCTCGGCGTGACGCTCGGAAAGCGCCAGACGCGCCTCCGCCATGACCAGCGCCGCGTGGGCGTCGGCATAGCGTTCGGCGTTGAGCCCCGAGAGGTGCCGCGCCAACTGCAGGCACACGCGCTCGGCCTCATTGGGCCGGCGCATCCACAGCAGCAACTGCACCTTGCAGCTCATCGCCAGCGCATGGACCCGCTCATAGCCCGGCGACTGCAAACCAACCAGCCATTCGTCGAGCTGGGCCAGACCTTGTTCGGCCTCGCCGGCGAAGAACCGCGCCTTGGCCATCACCAGTTGGCCACGGCTGATCAGTTCCACCGGAGTAGCCACGTCGCGCCAGGTGGTCGCCAGCGGCAGTTCGGCGAGGATCGCCGCGTGACGATCCTGCTCATACAGCAGGTCGGCATACGCCAGCGACAACGGCCCGCCAACTCGGCTACGCCGGCCGAAAACCCGCTCCACGCGGCTGCGCGCGCTCTCGGCGATGGTCCGGCCGCGTTCCAGCTCACCGCGTTCCTTGCAGATCAACGCCTCGATCATGCTGACGACGACCTGCAGGTACTCACTGTCGGCCATGCGCAGACATTCGCGGGCGACACCGATGGCGTTGGCCGCCTCGGCGTAATCACCCAGCAGCGCATAGGCCGCCGCCTGGATGCACGACAGGCTGG
Source organism: Pseudomonas sp. (assembly GCF_002796985.1). Taxonomy (GTDB): domain Bacteria; phylum Pseudomonadota; class Gammaproteobacteria; order Pseudomonadales; family Pseudomonadaceae; genus Pseudomonas. Next base: position 222,487 of record NZ_PEKX01000012.1, read on the forward strand.
CGCGGAACACCGGCTGGTTACCCGGCACCAGAGCCAGCCACTGGCGCGCCACCTTCAGGCAGGCTTCCAGCTTGTCCTGGTAGAGCAGCACCAGCGCCTTGAGCACCTGGGCCACGCCGAGCAACTCGGCCATGCCGAAGTGGCGCACCTTGCCCTGCCCTTGCAGCAGCCGGACGCTGAGTTCTTCGATCAGCGCCTCGGCCTCGGCGAACTTCTGCTCGAAGGCCAACTGCCAGGCGTAGAAGATCTGGAACACCGGGTGCTCGCGGATCACCTCGGCGGGAATGCTGCCGAGCATGCCGAGAATGCCGTAGACACGGTTGCCGGCGATCAGCTTGGCGCCCTGACGCTCCAGTAGGTCGGCGGCAAAGGCATAGTCGCGGGCACGCAGCGCGTACTTGATCGCCCGGTCGGCCATGTCGCGGCTTTCGCACCAGCGCGCGGCAGCATGCAGCAATGGCGTCGGGTCGGAGTTGCGCGCCAGGCGCCCCTGAAGGAACTCGGCGAACAGGTGGTGATAGCGGAACCATTCGCGCTGGTCGTCCAGCGGGATGATGAACAGCTGTTCGTTCTGCAGCCGCATCAGCATGTCCAGGCCATCGCGGCGCCCGGTCAGCGCATTGCACAGCTCGGCGCAGAATTCGTCGAGCACCGAGGTCTGGTCGAGGAACTGCTGCAACGGTTCAGGCAGGCTGCGCAGCACGTCTTCGGCGAGGTAATCGGCGAGGTCGCGCTCGGTGCCGGAGAGTCCCTTGAGCAGCGCCGCGCGATCCGGATTGCGCGCCAGCGCCAGGGCGGCGAGATGCAGTGCGGTGATCCAGCCTTCGGTGCGCTTGTGCAGCAGCTTGAGTTCGCTGTCGCTCAGGGCCAGGCCCTTGAGCCCGGTGAGGAAGGTGTCGGTTTCCTCGCGGGTCAGGCGCAGGTCGTCGCCGCTCAGGCAGAAAGCCCAGGGCGCCAGGCCCGGCTCGTCCACCAGGAAGCGCGGACGATAGCGGGTGCTGGTGACCAGGCGGATGTTTTCCGGCAGGTGTTCGATCAGGTAGCGGGCGCCGTGTGCCAGCGCCGGGTGGCGAATCTGGTGGAAGTCGTCGAGCAGCAGGTAGAGCGGCCCTTCGAGCCGGCGCAGATCGGAGAGGAAGGCATCGATGATGCCTTCCAGCGGCAGTGTCATATCCGACTGCAACAGATTCGAGGTATTGGTGCCGAAATCGGCCTCGACGCTGCGGATGCTCGCCACCAGGTACTGCACCAGGCGTTGCGGCTCGCTGTCGCCCTCGTCGCAGGACATCCAGGCAACCCGTGCGCCGCTTGCCAACAGGCGCTGGCGGAACAGGCTGAGGATGGTGCTCTTGCCGAAGCCGGCCGGCGCGCTGAGGATCAGCACGCGCTGCTGGCGGTTGGCGTGCAGTCGGTCGATCAAGGCGCGGCGCGGCAGCAGCGAATCACTGTCGGCGCGCGGCGGGAACAACTTGGTGCGCAGCAGCGGCAAGGGTTGCTGCGGCAAAGCGGTCAGGGTCGTCATGTCAGAGCAGACTCAGCTCGCGGGCACGGCGTATCGCTTGGGTTCGATTGCGCACCTTGAGCTTCTCGTAGATGTTGTGCAGGTGCCATTTGACGGTGCCCAGGGCCAGCGAGAGCTGCTGGCCAATCTCCTCGTTGGAGAGTCCCTGGGCCGCCAGGCATACCACCTCGCGCTCGCGGTCGGTCAGACCTTCTTCGAGCACCTCGGGTGACCTGCGTGCTTCCTGCCCCGGCCAGACGGTCAACATTCCGCGAATGAAAACCTGCAGCGCCGGTTGTCGCTCGGTGGACTCCAACTGCTGCAACAGCTGGCGAATCCCCTCGCCTTCCTCGATGAAAATGCTCCGTACCCCTTCCCGCTCGGCACCCACCAGACATTGGCCGAGCAGGCTGTGGGAGCGTTCCTGGTAGCCCAGACGCTGGTAACTCAGGGCCGCCAGCAGGTCCAGGCGCAAGCGCTGCAAGCCATGCCAGCCCGGCTGCAGCATGCTGCGCAGCTGGGTGATCTCATGCAGCGCTTCGCTGAAATGCCCGCGCGCCTGGAGCAGGCGCACGCGGCTGATGCCCTGCACCCAGAGCACCGGGTTGAACGGCATCTGCTTGTAGTGACTGGCGAGCTTGGCCCAGTCGATCGCCTTGAGCCGCTGCTCGGCGCGCTTGCAGCGGTCGGTGGCGGTTTCCTGGAGGATCAGGTTGATCTCCTCGCCGACAGCCATGGCAAAGAAGCGCCAGGACTGGTTGCGCGAGGCCAGGGTCTGCATCAGCCCGAGGGTGGCCAGCGCCTCCTTGCCGCGCCCCTGAAGGCGCTGGATACGCGCCAGACACTGCATGCCCTGGGCGTACAGATCGATGGGGTTGACCACGTCGACCCGCCCCAGCGCCCAGCGCAGGCGCTCTTCCAGGCCGTCGAGGTCGGTACGGTAGTAGGCGGTCAGCGCCTCGGCGATGGCTGGCAGGGCAAGGGCCTGGGAGCGTTTGTCGAACAGCGGCATGGCCTGCTCGCGCACACGTTCGATGAGCATCTGCGCCTGCTTGACCTGGCCCTGTTCCAGCGCCAGCACCACCTCGATGGTGCACTGCTGCATGTGCAGGTAGCGACCGTCGAGGAAGTGGTTACGCTGCTGCGCCAGGCCCATCAGCCGCCGCGCCTGCTCCGCCTGGCCACGCACGACCTGGGCGAAGGCAGCAATCAGCAGGATGGCGCCTTCAAGGAAAGCCGAGTTCTGCCCCAGTTGGCTCTCCACCTTGCGTGCCAGGGTGATGCACTGCTCGAGGTCGTCCTTCTGCAGCGCCAGCACGGCCTTCACCGCCAGCGCCGACAGGTACTGGTTTCCCATCGGGCCGCTGCCCTTGGGATCGCCCCAGCGCGCCAGCAGCTCATCCATCATCCGATTGGCTTCGGGCAGACTGAGCTCCGAGGCACGAGTCCAGACGTCGCTCAGCACCAGGATCGGGTAGCGCTCAGCGATCTCGTTCGGCACCTGCTTACGCCAGCGCGAGATCAGGTAGAGCTGGCCGCGGTTGATCAGGTCCAGACCACAGCCATCCACCAGTGCGGCGAGCATCTCCGGGTCCTCTGCGAGGCAGGCGTGCTCGATGGCCAGGGTCGGCATGTGGTGGTTGGTGAACCACAGGCTGGCGTTGAAGTGCAGTTGCTTGAAACGCTCCGGGTCGCGCTCGCGCAGGCGGGCCCGGAGGAAATCGGCAAACAGCTGGTGGAAGCGGTACCACTGGCGGTCGCGGTCCAGCGGCAGGAGGAACAGCTGCATGCTGTCCAGGTGCTCCAGCAGTGCCTGACCGTCCTGGCGACCGGTCAGGGTATTGGCCAGGTCGCCGTTCAGGCGACTGGCAATCCCCAGGGACAGCAGTGCTTCCTGCACGTCGGCAGGCAGGCGCTCGAACACCGCGCGCAGCAGGTAATCGCCCACCGCCGCCTTGTCGCTGCTGAGCAGCTTGAGGTCTTCCGGTGCACCGCTCTGCTGGCGCAGCCAGAGGCTGACCAGGTGCACCCCTGCCATCCAACCTTCGGTCTGGTTGTGCAGCGACTGCAGGCAGCTATCTTCGAGCTGCAGGCCATCACGGGCCAGGTACTCTCGGGTTTCGTCGCGGGACAGGCGCAGCTCGTCCTGGCCGACTTCCAGCAACAGCCCCTTAGCGCGCCAGGTGGCGAGGTTCAGCGGCGGCTGTGAACGGCTGCCGATGGCCAGGGTGAGGCCAGGTGGTGCGTACTGCACCAGCCGATTGAGGCCGGCGAAGACCTCGGAATGGGTGAGCTCATGCAGATCGTCGAGTACCAGCAGGACCTTGCACTCGTCGCGCGAAAGGTCCATCAGCAAGCTTTCCATGACCGCGACCACGGGCACGCGCATGGTGTTGTGCACATAGCCCAACGCATCCTCGCCAGTACCCGGCACGGCGCTGGCCAGCGCCTGGATGAGTTTCAGGCAGAAACGGCCGGGGTCGTCGTCGTCACTCTCCAGCGAAAGCCAGGCGACCTTGTGGCCTTCGCCGGCACGCCTGCCAGCCAGTGCCGCCAGCGCGGTGGTCTTGCCAAAACCGGCTGGAGCCGAGAAAAGCAGTATCGAGGCATAAGGATGACGGTCCAGGGCATTCTGGACCTCAGGACGAATCAAATAATCAGCAGGCACCCGAGGGGGTGTTAATCTGGAGCGCAGAAGGCTGCCGGCTGCGGGTTCGAGCACTACATCCACGGCCTGTATCCCTATGTCATTATCGTTGTTGGTACGGAGCAATGTCCGCGTGGGATTCGTCACTTCTTATCAGAATGCCTTTCCGACGTAAACTGAAGAAATAGCTCTAGGATCGACGCTTCAGACGACCTGTTCACCTCATTTGCCTGCACGCTGTTACCCATGCCTGACTGTTTCCTGCACCCGCTTTCCTATCAGGAAGACCCGGGTGAACGCTTCGCCCTGATCCACCGAGCGCCCGGTGCCGTCCTCCTGGACGCCGGTCGACCCATTGCCACACGTGGACGCTATGACCTTCTGAGCGCCTGGCCATTGGCAGAACTGGCGCCCACCGCCGACGAATCGGCCAAGAGCTTTTTTGCCCGCGCAAGAGCCGCCTTGCAGAGCCTGGGCGAGGCTAAAGTCCCGGACAATCGCCAACTGCCATTCGTCGGCGGAATGATCGGTTATCTCGGCTATGACTTTGGCCGACGCATCGAATACCTGCCCGAACCGAACCTCGACGACCTGGCCTTGCCGGATGCGCGTCTGGGCCTGTACGCCTGGGCGCTGGTGACCGATCACGAGGAGCGCCGCAGCCAGCTGGTATTCCACCCGTCGCTGGCACAAGGCGAACGGCACCGGCTTATCGCGCTGTTCGATAGCGCTCGCACTGATGAAGCGCTGGCACCTTTCCGGCTCTCCGCCCCGTTCCGCCCGGACCTCAGCCGCGAGCAGTACCGCGAGGCGCTGGAGCGCGTGCACGGCTACATCCTCGCCGGCGACTGCTACCAGGTGAACTACACCCAGCGTTTCCGCGCACCCTGCAACGGCTCGCCCTGGCTGGCCTACCGGGCACTGCGCGAAGCCTGTCCTACGCCTTTTGCCGGTTATCTGGCATTGCCTGAAGGCGCCGTCCTCAGCCTGTCGCCGGAGCGTTTCATCCAGCTCCACGGCAAGCAGGTGGAAACCCGCCCGATCAAGGGCACCCGCCCGCGCGGCGACACGCCCGAGGCCGACCAACAGAATGCCAAAGCCCTGCTCGCCAGCGAGAAGGACCGTGCCGAGAACCTGATGATCGTCGACCTGCTGCGCAACGACCTCGGCCGTAGCTGCCGCCCCGGCAGCGTGCGCGTGCCCGAGCTGTTCGCGGTGGAGACCTATCCCAACGTGCACCACCTGGTCAGCAGCGTGCGTGGCGAACTGGCGGAAGGAAAGGACGCGCTGGACCTGCTCGAAGGCAGCTTCCCCGGCGGCTCCATCACCGGCGCACCGAAGGTTCGCGCCCTGCAGATCATCGACGAGCTGGAACCGACCCAGCGCAGCATCTACTGCGGCAGCCTGCTCTACCTCGACGTACGTGGCGAAATGGACAGTTCCATCGCCATCCGCACCGTGCTGGTGAAGGACGGCCAGGCGTGCTGCTGGGGCGGCGGCGGCATCGTCGCCGATTCCAACTGGGAGGATGAATACGAGGAATCGCTGACCAAGGTGGACGTGCTCCTGCGGACCCTGGAAAGCCTCTGAATCCTGGCGCTTCCCTGTCGGAGCGAGCTTGCTCGCGAACAGATTCCCGGCCACGTCGACGTGCGCGGTTCGCGAGCAATAACGATGGAGTCCCCCTCGCTCCTACAAAAAGCCACCACAAAAGAAAAAGCCCCGCTGATGCGGGGCTTTTTCATCACAGCCAGTCTTACAGGCTGAGCGGGCGGTTGGACGCCTTGAGGAACTCCTTTTTCAGGTCCTCATAGGTGTGCACGGCCGGGAACTGCGGGAACTCGCGAATCACGTTTTCCGGCGCGTGGAACAGGATGCCGGCGTGGGCTTCGGAGAGCATGGTGGTGTCGTTGTAGGAATCGCCAGCGGCGATCACACGGTAGTACAGGCTCTTGAAGGCGATAACCGACTGACGCTTCGGATCCTTCTGGCGCAGTTGGTAATCCACCACGCGATCGGTCTCGTCAGTGATCAGCTTGTGGCACAGCAGGGTCGGGAAACCGAGCTGGCGCATCAGCGGCTGGGAGAATTCGTAGAAGGTGTCGGAGAGAATCACCACCTGGAAGCGCTCGCGCAGCCAGTCGACGAACTCCACTGCGCCTTCCAGCGGCTTCAGGGTGGCGATCACTTCCTGGATGTCGGACAGCTTCAGGCCGTGCTCATCGAGGATGCGCAGACGCTGCTTCATCAGCACGTCGTAATCCGGAATATCGCGAGTCGTCGCCTTGAGCGCATCGATACCGGTTTTTTCAGCGAAGGCGATCCAGATTTCCGGAACCAGAACCCCTTCCAGGTCGAGACAGGCGATTTCCACGAACGATTTCCCCGCAGGATTGACTTGAGAGGCGGCACTCTAGCCGCTCGCTCCCAGCGGCGCAACGCGCCACTTATACCCAAACACCACAGTCTACCTTCCTGATGGTTATTTAGGGGCATATCCGCCTCTTTGCTACCATCGCGCCCACAGAGCGCCTTGCGCCATTAAAACTAGGAATACCGCCTGATGAGCCTCCCATTCGATATCGCGGAAATCGCCGCGAGCTATGCCAGCAAATCCCCGCAGGACATCTTGAAGCTTGCCTTCGAGCACTTCGGCGATGAGCTGTGGATTTCCTTCAGCGGCGCCGAGGACGTGGTGCTGGTGGACATGGCCTGGAAGCTCAACAAGAACGTCAAGGTGTTCAGCCTGGACACCGGCCGCCTGCACCCGGAGACCTACCGCTTCATCGAGCAGGTCCGTGAGCACTACGGCATCGCCATCGAAGTGATGACCCCGGACCCGCGCCTGCTGGAGCCGTTCGTCAAGGAAAAGGGCCTGTTCAGTTTCTTCAAGGACGGCCACGGCGAATGCTGTGGCATCCGCAAGATCGAGCCGCTCAAGCGCAAGCTGTCTACCGTCACCGCGTGGGCCACCGGCCAGCGCAAGGACCAGAGCCCCGGCACCCGCAGCCAGGTCGCCGTGGTCGAACTGGACGGCGCCTTCTCTACCCCGGAGAAACCGCTGGTCAAATTCAACCCGCTGGCCAGCATGAGCAGCGAGGACGTCTGGGCCTACATCCGCATGCTGGAAATCCCCTACAACAGCCTGCACGAGCGCGGCTTCATCAGTATCGGCTGCGAGCCTTGCACCCGCCCGGTGCTGCCGAACCAGCACGAGCGCGAAGGTCGCTGGTGGTGGGAAGAAGCCACGCAGAAAGAGTGCGGTCTGCACGCCGGCAATTTGATCAGCAAGGCCTGAGGCCTTACCCTCGGCTGACGGAAATTCCCAAGTCAGCCCGCAGCCCAGGATCGGACGCCTGCATGCCTGCGGCGGAGCCGATTCCATGCGCATCACCCTGGTGAAGAAGGTCCTGGCCGATGGCCAGGACTGCCGCAAGTGCCGCGAAGTTCACGAACGCCTGGTCAAGGGCGGCTACCTCAATCGCATCGACCGCACCCTGGTCGCCGACGAGCGCAACCCCGCCAGCACCGGCTGGCTGGTTGCCGCCCAATACGGCGTGGATACCGCGCCCTTCTTCGTCGTCCGCCACGATGACGGCCGCGAGGTGGTCTACACGGTGTTCATGAGCTTCCTCCACGAAGTCCTCGAAGGCCGTGGCGAACTCCCGCTGGACTCCCGCGAAGCCCTGGCCGAACTGGCCCAGCGCGACGATCTCGACCGCCTATAAGCGCACGCTTGTAAACGTCGACCTTGACGCTTTCTTGATGGGTGATCGGCCAGACTGTTCACCCCTCTCCTGATGCACAAGGAAGCTTCACCATGGCCGACGGCACGGACCGCACACGCCCGCGCATTCCTGGGACAGTCTGGGCGCTGGGTTTCGTCAGCCTGTTCATGGACGTGTCTTCCGAACTGCTGCACAGCCTGCTGCCGCTGTTCCTGGTCGGCAGCCTGGGGCTGAGCATGGTTGCAGTCGGCCTGATCGAGGGCATCGCCGAGGCTACCGCGCTGATCGTCAAGGTGTTCTCCGGCGCCATCAGCGACTTCCTTGGCCGGCGCAAGGGCCTGGTGCTGTTCGGCTACGGCCTGGCGGCGCTGTCCAAGCCGCTGTTCCCGCTGGCCACTTCCGGCGAGACCATCTTCGCCGCACGCCTGCTCGACCGCATTGGCAAAGGTATTCGCGGTGCGCCGCGTGATGCGCTGATCGCCGACGTTTCGCCACCCTCGATTCGCGGTGCGTGCTTTGGCTTGCGCCAGTCCATGGACACCGTCGGCGCTTTCGCCGGCCCCGTGCTGGCCATTGCCCTGATGCTCTGGCTGGGCAACAACCTGCCGCTGGTGTTCTGGTTCGCCTGCATTCCAGCCGGTATTGCGGTGCTAGCCATCGTGTTCTTCGTCAAGGAACCGGAGCACGCCGAAGGCCCTCATCGCTTCCGCTCCCCCATCCACCGCGACGCACTGCGCAGCTTCCCGGCGCGTTACTGGTGGGTGGTCGGCATCGGCGCGGTGTTCACTCTCGCCCGCTTCAGCGAGGCCTTCCTGGTGCTGCGCGCCCAGGATATCGGCTTGCCGATGGCCTGGACGCCGGTGGTGATGGTGGTGATGGCGCTGCTGTTCATGTTGTCGGCCTACCCGGTGGGCTGGTGGTCGGACCGCACCGACCGCACCGGCCTGCTGGCCATCGGCATGCTCCTGCTGGTGGTAGCCGACCTGCTGCTGGCCTGGGCCGACTCCACGCCGCTGATGCTCATCGGCGTGGCACTCTGGGGCCTGCACATGGGCTTCACCCAGGGGTTGCTGGCGACGCTGATCGCCGACACCACCCCGGCCGATCTCAAGGGCACCGCCTTTGGCATGTTCAACCTCGCCAGCGGCATCGCCATGTTGCTCGCCAGCGTGCTGGCCGGCTGGTTGTGGCAGAGCTACGGCGCCAGCTGGACCTTTCTTATCGGCGCAGCGCTGGCCCTCGCCGCCTTGCTGTTGCTGCGCTGGCGCATCCACTGAGGCGCGGCGCCTTTTGTAGGAGCGAGCTTGCTCGCGAACGGAATCACCGGCCACATCCATGCAGGGCAATTCGCGAACAAGGACTGGGCGTCCCCCTCGGCCCTACCAAGAGCCACCTCAAGGCCCAGCCCTCCAGACAAACAAAAACGCCGCGTCCCCTTTTGGGATCGCGGCGTTTCCTCTGAGACCAGCGCCGATCAAGCGGCGCTTTGCATCAGTAAACCGGCAGTTCGATGCCGTCGAACAGCTCGTCCAGCTCGGTCTTGTTGTGGCACTGCACGGCCTTGGCCAGCAGGTCGCGAGTCAGGTGCGGGGCGAACTTCTCGATGAAGTCGCACATGAAGCCGCGCAGGAAGGTGCCACGGCGGAAACCGATCTTGGTCACGCTGGACTCGAACAGGTGGCTGGCGTCGAGCATCACCAGGTCGCTGTCGAGCTTCGGGTCGACCGCCATGTGCGCAACGATGCCCACACCCAGGCCCAGGCGCACGTAGGTCTTGATCACGTCGGCGTCGGCGGCGGTGAACACCACTTTCGGCACCAGGCCGCGCTGATTGAAGGCTTCGTCGAGCTTGGAACGACCGGTGAAACCGAACACGTAGGTAACGATGGGCTGCTCGGCGAGCAACTCCAGGGTCAGCTTCGGCACCTTGGTCAGCGGGTGGCCCTGGGGCACGATCACGCAGCGGTTCCAGCGGTAGCACGGCATCATGATCAGGTCACCGAACAGCTCCAGCGCCTCGGTGGCGATGGCGAAGTCGACGGTGCCGTCGGCGGCCATCTCGGCGATCTGCATCGGCGTGCCCTGGTGCATGTGCAGCGAGACGTCCGGGTATTGCTTGATGAAGCCGCTGATCACGCCGGGCAGCGCATAACGCGCCTGGGTGTGGGTGGTGGCGATGGACAGCGTGCCCTTCTTTTCGTTGGAGAACTCCTGGGCGATCTGCTTGATGCTCTCGACCTTGCGCAGGATCTCGCCAGCGGTGGTGATGATGCGCTCGCCGGCTGGGGTAACGCGGGTCAGGTGCTTGCCGCTGCGGGCGAAGACTTCGACGCCCAACTCATCTTCCAGCAGGCGGATCTGCTTGCTGATGCCGGGCTGGGAGGTATACAGGCTTTGGGCGGTGGCCGAGACGTTCAAATCGTGGTGCGCGACTTCCCAGATATAGCGCAGCTGCTGAAGCTTCATGGACTTTCCTCGAAATGAATGTCGCGACCCGCGATCAGGGGCTTGTCGTTTTATAACCATATTAATGGTTTAAGGAATAAAACTAGACGTTTTTTTTCGCCCTGCATGCCATTCGTCTAAAGCCGCACAGAGAATCCGGGCTTGTCCGACGTATCGTCACATTCGTTCAGCGGTGCTGCAGCATCGGTACCAGATAGACCGGCACCTCGGCCAACTGCACCAGGCGTGCGGCAGTGCGCCCCAGCGGCGTGTTCTGGCCATCCCCATGGCTGTGACTGCCGGCGACGATGATGTCGACGTCCAGGCGCTTGGCCTCGTCAAGGATCACCATCGGTGCGTCTCCCTGCACCACCCGCACAGTGCGGATCAACTCGGCGTCCTGGCGCGCCTCCCCCAGCTCATCGCGAAACCCCTCCATCACGCGCTGTTCGATGCTGCCCATGACGTTGGTCAGGCCATTGGTGCGCATCTCGTTCAGCGTGCCTTCGTCCAGGTAGGTCTGCAGGACGGACTCGGCGAACAGCCCCAGCGGCTCCACCGCATGCACGACATACAGCTCGGCACCGTAGGCACGGGCCAGCGAAAGTGCGTGCAGAAGGACGTAGGGGGCGTAAAGGCCGAGGTCAGTGGCGTAAAGAATCGTTCGGATCATGCGGCCTCCTCGACTGCCAGCACGGCGGGGCCTATCCAGCAGCGTAGCAGGAGAACGCGCGCCCCTCCGAGAAGGCCGACTGTCGCGGCCGGATGGCTATCCGGCGACCTTCTTCTCGTTACTCACGCCGTGGGGGACGTGGCCGGTCGCCACCACGTCTCGCGCCCTCTCGCAGTGCATCGGCTGATCGTCGAAAAACACGTCGGCGGCGAAGGCTTCGAGGAAGGCGGCTTTGTCCAGGCCACCCAGGAACAGCGACTCATCCAGGCGGATGTCCCACTCGCGCAGGGTGCGAATCACCCGCTCGTGAGCCGGGGCCGAGCGCGCGGTGACCAGCGCCGTGCGGATCGGGCAGGACTCCTGCGGGAAGGCCTGCTGCACGCGGTTGAGCGCCTTCAGGAAGGGCTTGAACGGCCCACCGCCCAGCGGTTCGCGGGCGGACTCGCGCTCGTGGGTCTGGAAGGCTTCCAGCCCACCTTGCTGGTAGACACGCTCGGAGTCGTCGGAGAACAGCACTGCATCGCCATCGAAGGCGAAGCGCAGCTCGCCGCTGGCTTCCCGGCGGGTGCCGCCGGAAAGAATGGTCGCGGCGGCAAAGCCCGCTTCCAGTGCGTTGCGCACGTCCTCTATGTGGGTGGAGAGAAACAGGTGGCAGTTGAACGCCTTGAGGTAGGGATACGGGCTACGGCCGCCGACGAAGGCGGCGCGGGAAATGCCCAGGCCGTAGTGCTGGATGGAGTTGAACACGCGCAGGCCGGTGTCGGCGCTATTGCGCGAGACCAGGACAACTTCCACCGGCGCACTGTCGGTCCCGCCGTTGAGGGCGAGCAGCTTCTGCACCAGGGCAAAGGCATCGCCCGGCGGCAGGACTTCGTCCTCGCGGTCGATCTGGTACTGGCGATAGGCTTCGACACCCTCGCTTTCATAGACCTGATGGCTTTCCCGCAGGTCGAACAGTGCCCGCGAGGAGATCGCCACCACCAGCTTGTCGCCCAGCCCTTTTGCCATGCTTCCCCCGGTATCCGTCAGCGAGCCTGGTTGCGTGCGTCGATGAAACGCAGCGCGCGATACAGCGCCTCGATCTTCGGCAACTCACGTCCTGCCTTGCGCGCTGCTTCCAGCGGCGCGGCGTAGATCGCCCCCAGTTCCAGTGGCCGGCGCTGGGCGAAATCATGGTACATGCTGGGCAGGTAGTCCGGCATGGCGTCGGTGGAGCTGAGCATTGCGCCGACAATGCCCGGAGGCAGCGAGTACCCGCAAGCGGCGGCGCCAGCGATCACTTCCTCCATCAACTCGGCCACCAGGACGCGGCTGTCGGGGTTGTCCATGATCGCCCGCGAGCCGCTGTCGAGCAGCACGGAGAGGCCGTTGTAAGGGATATTCCAGACCAGCTTCTGCCAACGCGCCTGTTCCAGGTTGGGCATGGCGTTGGAGTCCAGGCCGGCGCTGCGGAACAGCGCGGCGCCCTCCTCCACGATCGCCTGGCTTGCTTCGGTCTCCTGCGCGGAGCCCGAGTGATATCCGATGTTCACCCCACCGAAGGCCTGGTGTTCGATCACGCCCGGTTCAGCGCGGTGCACACAGATGAAGCACAGCCCACCCAGCAGGTGGATATGTTCGGGCAGCAGCGCACGCAACTCGTCTTCCACGGCAAGGCCGTTCTGCAGCAGCAGGACCTTGGCACCCTGCGCAGCGGCCTGAATGATCAGCGGCGCAAGGTCGGCGTTGCTGGTGGTCTTGGCGCCCACCAACAACCAGTCGCAGGGCGGCATCTTCGCCACGTCGTCGTAGGCATTTACCGGCGACAGGCTCAGCGCACCATGTACCTGGCTGTTCAGGCGCAGGCCGTTCTGCGCGACGGCGGCGTATTCGCTGCGCAGCAGGAAATGAACGTCGTGGCCAGCGCGGGCCAGCATCAGGCCATAGAAACCGCCAATGGCGCCGGTTCCAATGATGCCGATTGGCAGATTCATCAAGGCAATTCCTCAGCAGGGCGCGACAGAGCCGCGCGCAGGGCTTGGATCAGAGGTTCGGGGCGCAGCGCCGCGTGGACGGCCCCCAGGAAATGGCCGTCGCGCACCAGGAACAGGGACGGCAGATGGAAGACCTCGTAGCGCTCCACCAGGCCGCCGCTGTGCCCGGCGTCGATCCAGCACAGGCGGTCCACCGGCAGGCCGAACTCCGGCAGCACCTGCCGCGCCCAGCGACAGGTGGAGCAGCCCGCACCGGTGAAAATCAGCAGCGATACGCCCGGCAGCTCCAGCAGCCGGCGGTCGGCATCCAGGTCGGTCAGCTCCAGGGCCGGCACTATACTCAAGGTGCCGCCACTATAAAGATTGCAGTCGGAGCGTTCCGTCATGCGTCAGTTCCTGCGTCACCCTTGCGACCTTCCGGTCGAGCTGATCATCCGCAAGCAGACCTTCCTGCCGCGCCAGCGGTTGCACAATATCAGCCTCGGCGGTGTGGCGTGCAACTCACCGCGAGGATTTCGCCGCGGCACGTCCATCGAACTGCACATTCCCCTGCTGGGCGACGCCGCACGCTATCCAGGCATCGTCGCCTGGAGCCGCAAGCAGAACAGCGATTACCGCGTCGGCATCGCCTTCATCGACGAAGACACCCTGTTTCGCGCGCGGATGATTGAGCAGGTCTGCCAGATCGAACACTACCGCCGCCAGCAGATGCTGACCCTGGGCAACGATCAGCCGATCGAGGATCTTGCGCTGGAATGGATCGCGCAGAACGCCGCGGACTTCCCATTGTTTTGCGCGGTCTGATCGCCGCCCCGCAGAAAGTGGCGCAAATGCCCGTGATCCGGGCATTTTCCTGCGTCGGCCCATTGTCGAGGCCACGCAGGAACGGTTAAGGTTCGGGTTCCCCTTAGCGACACCAATGCCTGCGCCCCATCGCACGGGGATTTCTGGCGGCCGGCACCCGTGACCTGATTGAGTACCACGATGGCTGATTTACAGATCGACGACCTTAACGTTGCCTCCAACGAGACACTGATCACGCCGGAGCAGCTCAAGCGCGAAATCCCCCTCACCGGTGCTGCCCTGCGCACCGTCGCCAACGGCCGCCAGGTCGTCCGCGACATCCTCGACGGCAAGGACCACCGCCTGTTCGTGGTGATCGGCCCCTGCTCGATCCACGACATCAAGGCCGCCCACGAATACGCCGAGCGTCTGAAGGTGCTGGCTGCGGAAGTCTCCGACACCCTGTTCCTGGTGATGCGCGTGTACTTCGAGAAGCCGCGTACCACCGTCGGCTGGAAGGGCCTGATCAACGACCCGTACCTGGACGACTCGTTCAAGATCCAGGATGGCCTGCACATCGGCCGCCAGCTGCTGCGCGACCTCGCCGAGATGGGCCTGCCCACCGCCACCGAGGCACTCGACCCGATCTCCCCGCAGTACCTGCAGGACCTGATCAGTTGGTCAGCCATCGGCGCGCGCACCACCGAATCCCAGACCCACCGCGAAATGGCTTCCGGCCTGTCCTCGGCAGTCGGTTTCAAGAACGGCACCGACGGCAGCCTGACCGTGGCGATCAACGCCCTGCAGTCGGTTTCCAGCCCGCACCGTTTCCTGGGCATCAACCAGGAAGGTGGCGTCTCCATCGTCACCACCAAAGGCAACGCCTACGGCCACGTGGTGCTGCGCGGCGGCAACGGCAAGCCGAACTATGACTCGGTCAGCGTCGCCCTGTGCGAACAGGAACTGACCAAGGCGAAGATCCCGCTGAACGTGATGGTCGACTGCAGCCACGCCAACTCCAACAAGGACCCGGCCCTGCAGCCGCTGGTGATGGACAACGTCGCCAACCAGATCGCCGAAGGCAACAACTCCATCGTCGGCCTGATGGTGGAAAGCCACCTGGGCTGGGGTGCTCAGCCGATCCCGAAGGACCTGTGCCAGCTGCAATACGGCGTGTCGGTCACCGACGCCTGCATCGACTGGGACACCACCGAGAAGGCCGTGCGCAGCATGCACGCCAAGCTCAAGGACGTCCTGCCCAAGCGTCAGCGCGGCTGACGCTCAAGGCACGAACGAAAAAACCGGGCTTATGCCCGGCTTTTTCATGTGCCCACCATCGCCGCGTGAGTTGAGGATCCCGTAGGAGCGAGCTTGTTCGCGAACCCAGAGCCGGCAACGCAGGCGTCAAGCGGTTCGCGAGCAAGCTCGCTCCTACAAATGGCCAATAAAAAGCCGGGCATCAGCCCGGCTTTTTATTGGCAGTGATCCAACGATCAGAGCGCGGTATCGGTGTGGCGCTGGCGACGCTCCAGGTAGCGCTCGACGTAGGAGCACGACGGGATGACGCTGTAGCCCCTGCGCTCGGCGAACTGCAGCGCGTGTTCGGTAAGGGCGGCGGCGATGCCGCGGCCGCGCAGGCTGTCCGGAACGAAAGTGCGGTAGATGTCGAGCGTCTGCTTGCCCAGATCCATGTAGGCCAGATAGGCACGATGGCCATCAACAGTCGTTACGAACTGGTGGCTGGTTTCATCATGCTGGATGGACAACGACTCACTCACTTGCTCTCTCCTTCCGGGGTCCTCACAACATGACCCGCACCTGATTGATCTTGTTCAGGCGGAGGAACATTTCTGCCGAACCCGTCCCGATAAGGACGGTGATATAGACTCGGCCGTTCTCCACCTTGTGCAGCACACCCTGGTAATAGGCACCATCGAACGTGATGAACTGCAGGCGCTTGCCGGTGTACTGGGCAAGGCTTTCAACGCTAACGAACTCATATTGCTGCGTTCTGGCCTGCGACTCAACCGTTTCTTGGGCCGAAACCATTTGATATTGGCTTTCCGGCGTGATTTTTTTCTTCAGCGGATCGACCCAGGCAAACCCCAGTGGTGTGACCGACTGCTGGTTCACTAGGACGACCGGATGGAGCATCTGGATCACATCCTTGGGCTCGAAAAATTGCAGACCATCCCAGGTCATGCCCTCGGAAGGCGTCAACTCGATGCGCAGCGAGCGCGGGTCGGCCAGGTAACGGCCGTAGGCCTCGAGCAGCGGCTTGTCGAGGGCGATGCGCTGTTGGCGCAGGGCCTTGTCGAACTTTTCCAGCGACAGGGCGGTATAGGCCTTCTGGTCCACACCGAGCTTGCCCCGGCAGAACTCGCTGACCCGGCGCTGGTACTGGTTGTCGCTCATTTCGACGACGAGCTGGGAAACCCGCGGCGGATTCACACGCATGTCGCCCGGACGCTCGGAAACGTTCATCAGGGTCATGCTGGTGCGCATGTCCAGCATGTCGCGAGTGTCACTGCGCAGATCGAAGGTCAGCGTCTGCGCACCCGGCTGCATGCGATAGGAGAATTCGATGTCCGACTCGAGGGTGCGATAGCCCATCTGCAGCAGCTCATCGACACCGATATTGCGTACGTTACCGCAGGCCACTTCGCTCAACGCGGTGAACGCACTCTTCTCTGCCGGTTGGGAATAAAGCGATTGCATGAACGGCCCGTGAATCTGCAGTTCCACGCCCTTCAGATCGACCGCCATCTGCTCCGGGAGTTTGCCGTCACCCAGGCGCTCCTTGAAGCTCAGCAGTTCGCGCAGCCCGTTGAACTTCAGCTGGGCGTGGGCGACTTTCAGGCTGTCATTGGCCATGGGAACCCTGATCACTACGTTCTGCAGACCAACCCGGCCGTCGAAGGACGAGGAGATGCCGCCGTAGGTGATTTCCATGAATGGCGAAACGCGGGCAATGGCGTCATTCACCACGCTGCGGACGGATAGCCAGAGCGATGCCTTGATGATCAGGGCAATCGCAACGACGGCAAATAGAGACCACTTGAGAATCTTCGACATGGAAGGCACATCCTGGATTGTGCGACGGCGGGACGCAGGGATACTGGCAGCTTAACAGTACACCTGGGACCTCTCCACGAGCGCAGTCGGAAATTGCGTGCACAGCGCACAGAAATCGCCCGTTTTTTCTGGCATGCGGCTGACTCACCAGTCAGCCAAAACGCTTTACGCCCTGCGCCTGCGTCAGTATGTTCACGCCACTCCCAACCCATGGATTCCAACCCAGGACTCTCTGCCATGAGTGAGCTGATCAGCTACCAATTCGAAGACGGTATCGCCACCCTGACCCTGAACAACGGCAAGGTTAACGCCATCTCCCCGGCGGTCATCGAAGCCTTCAACCAGGCGCTGGACCAGGCGGAGAAGGACCGTGCGATCGTCATCGTCACCGGCCAGCCGGGCATTCTTTCCGGCGGTTATGACCTCAAGGTGATGACCTCCGGCCCGGAGAACGCCGTGAACCTGGTGGCCGCCGGCTCGACCCTGGCGCGCCGCATGCTGTCCCACCCCTTCCCGGTCATCGTCGCCTGTACCGGCCACGCGGTCGCCAAAGGCGCGTTCATCCTGCTCTCGGCGGACTACCGCATCGGCGTCGACGGCCCGTTCCAGATCGGCCTGAACGAAGTCGCCATCGGCATGACCATGCATCACGTCGGCATCGAACTGGCCCGCGATCGCCTGCGCCGCTCTGCCTTCACCCGCTCGGTGGTGAACGCCGAGATGTTCAACCCCCACGATGCCGTGGACGCCGGCTTCCTCGATAAAGTGGTCCCGGCCGAACAGCTCCAGGCTGCCGCGCTGCAAGCTGCCCAGCACCTGAAGAAGCTGAACATGACCGCCCACCGCAACACCAAGCTGAAAGTGCGCAAGCAGCTACTGGAAACCCTGGACAAGTCCATCGAACTGGACAGGAACCACCTGGCCTGATCGCTCCCGCATGAAAAAGCCCGGCCTGGTGCCGGGCTTTTTCATGCCACCACTATTACCTAAAGGGCAATACTGATTAAGCCTGTTTGCTATTTTTCAAAAATTATTACGCTTTAACCTATAGATGAACCCAAACAAACCCAACCGGAGGTGTTCATCATGAAACTCAACATCATCGCCGCCAGCGTACTGGCCGCTGCTACCGCTTTCGCCGCCCAGGCCAGCTTCGCCGAAGAATCCCCGCTGATGCAGGACCGCATGGTTCACATGACCCAGGCCGCTATCCAGCAACAGCAGAGCGAACAGTCCGCCAGCCAGGTGAACGTCGAAGCCGCGTCCAAGCAGGGCTGAAACCTTTACACCCCGCCAGCCGTCTGCAGCAGGTGACGTCATGCAACCCTGCTCGAAGCGACAAGCCCGGCACGATGCCGGGCCTCGCAGTGACATTGCCGTCGTCCCCTTCATGACGAAGGTCAAGCAGCCATGAAACCCTCCAGAGTCCCGGAAACATCGGAAAACGTCCCGCCGCCCACCACTTTGCGTCTGGTCGCCACGCCGACATCTATCAATTTGCCTGATACCGGGAACCAATCAGCATCGTTATTCAATCGAAATGACCAAAGCGACACTGGGCCATCCCTTCCCCGAGCCCGAGTTACCGCCATGAACCGTCAAGCCCATCGCTACGCTCGCAACGGAGCCCTCGCCGCTCTGGGCCTCTATACCATCGTCATCCTGGTGGTCACCGCCCTCACTGCCGGCTTCGACGGCGCGCGCCGGGCCCCAGTGGACAACATCGACCGCAGCGGGCTCTTCGAACGCTTCAATCAGGCGGTCCCCGTCGCCCTGCATGGCCTCCAGGACGCCCTGACGCCCCATTCCTGATTCTGCTTCGCTGGCGCACCGCGCCAGGCTGACCAACACTGAAGTCCTGCACAGCAACATCAGACTCCACACCAGATCCAGCTGCAGGGTGGGCTTCGCCATGGGCCGCGTCATCGCTTCCGCCGTCTACAGCAAGGGCCGCAAGGTCTCCGACATCCCGCTGGAGGACGGCTATCGGTGGGCTTGCCAGCCCGACCATTTCGTCTGGACCGGCCTGCAGGAGCCGACGCCGGAGGAGATGTTCAACCTGCAACGGCAGTTCAACCTCCACGAACTGGCCGTTTCCGACGCCCTGGAAAAGCACAGCCGGCCGAAACTGGAAACCTTCGGCGACGCGCTGTTCATCGTCATCTATTCACCAATCCGCGCCGATAGCCGACTGATGTTCGTCGAAACCCATCTGTTTGCCGGTATTGGCTACATCATCAGCGCGCGCCACGGTTTCTCCCAGTCCTACACCCAGGTCCGGCAACGCTGCGAAGCACGGCCGCTGCTGTTGGCGCATGGCACTGACTTCGTGCTCTACGCCTTGCTGGATTTCGTAATGAGCAATTACGAACCCGTGGTGGAGGCCATCCGCGAGGAAATCGAGGTAGTGGAACAGCAGGTGCTGCGCAAATCGCTGACCCAGGAGCAGATCGAGAAGATCTACGGCCTGCGCCGCGAGGTGCTCAAGCTCAAGCATTATGCCGCGCCCATGGTGGAGATCTGCCAGGAGCTGCAGCGCCTGGACTTCCCCTTCATCGACAAACAGATGCGGCCGTACTTCCGCGATGTGGCGATCCACGTGAACCGCCTGCTGGAAGACCTCACTACCCTGCGTGACGTGGCCAGCCAGACCATCGAGGTCGGGCTGGCGCTGGAGTCCTCACGGCAGAGCGTGGTGCAGCGCAAGTTCGCCGCCTGGGCGGCCATCCTCGCCTTCCCCACCGCCGTAGCCGGCATCTACGGGATGAACTTCGAATACATCCCGGAGCTGCACTGGCACTACGGCTACTTCCTGATCATGGGGTTGCTGGTGCTGGGTTGCGTCGGGTTGTACATCAGCTTCAAGCAGGCGGATTGGCTCTGACCAGGAGCATCAGATGTTCCCGGAACGCTCCACGCCATCCTACAAAAGCCGTCTGCAGTAATCCGTCGTACAAACGAAAACGCCGCTCGATTGAGCGGCGTTTTCAGTCAGCGCGGCAGGAATCAGGCTGCGCTTTTCTTCTCGGCGCTCTTCTTCTCGTCGCGGCCGTGCTGGACGAAGCGCATCATCCACTCACCGACGGCGGTGCCCTGGTGCGGGCGCGCAAGACTGTCGATGCCGGACTGGAACACCAGCTCGCTGAAGATGTGCTTGCGCAGCTCGAGAATCGCCTGCGAGTAGTCGCTCTGGAACTCCGGGTGGCCCTGGAAGCACAGCACCTGGTCGCCGATGGCATAGGCGGCGTTCGGGCAGAACTCGCTGGAAGCGATACGGCGTGCGCCGTGGGGCAGCTCGGTGACCTGATCCTGGTGGCTGACCAGCAGGGTCAGGCCATCGCCCGGCGACGGGCTCATCCACTCCGGCTGCTCCTCGATACGGTAGTCGTGGATGCCCACGCCCCAACCCTGGCTGGCGCGTTCGGTCTTGCCACCCAGCACCAGCGCCAGCAACTGGTGGCCGAAGCACACGCCCAGCAGCTTGTCACCGCGCTCGTAAAGCTTGAGCACGTAGTCCTTGAGGGTCTGGATCCAGGGATCAGTGCCGAAGGAGTCCGCCTTGCTGCCGGTCACCAGGTACGCGTCGAACTTCTCATCGTCGGGCGGGTAATGCCCTTCCACCACGTTGTAGACCTTGAACTCGGCCGGAACGGGTTGCTTGGCGAACAGTTGCTGGAACATCCAGCCATAGCCCTTGTACTGATCGATGAGTTCGGGGCGGAGGATGTCGGTTTCCAGAATGCAGATGTGCAACGACATGCAGGGGTGATTCCTGGGGGGTTGGCGGCTGATAAGAATGGTTTTCCTGACACTGATGAAACGCGCGTGAAAATTACGCCCTATTTTTTCACCACACAAGATGCCGAGGCCGATTCTTGTGTAGGAATTTCAGGGGAAATACCGGAAAAGCCGACTTCCTTCAATTGCACCGGCGCACAAGGGTGACGGCCGGTTGGCAAGGACTCAGCCGATGGACAGTCTTTGCACGAGCAAATTCGTGTCCAGCACCTGCGCATACTCGCCCTGCAGGTTGGCCAGCGACATGGCGTGAACCTCCTCTGCGCTGCGCTGCAAGCCGTTGAAATCACGCTTGGCAAAGGCGAAGCAGGCGTCCGCCACCACCTGCGTAGCGAAGCCCAGATTGCCCGCCGTGCGCGCCGTGGCTTCCACCGAGTTGTTGGTGCTGACGCCGCAGATCACCACCGCCCCGATGCCCCGCACGCGCAGCCAGCGCTCCAGGCCGCTGTGGATGAAGGCATCCGGGACGTTCTTCTCCACCACGTGCTCATGCTCCAGCGGCGCCAGCGCCTCCTGGAATTCCGCTCCCGGCTGCCCGGGCCAGAACGGCGAGCCCGGCGTGCGCGAAATGTGGCGGATATGCACCAGCGGCCAGCCGGCCCGGCGCCAGGCGGCCAGCAGTTCGCCGATACGCTGCTCGGCCTGCGGGTTGTTGCGCGGCTCGTGGCTGGTACGCATGCCTTTCTGCTGGTCGATGATCAACAAGGCGGGAGGCGTCATCGGAGGGCATTCCTTGCAGGTGAGAAGACGTCATCCTACGGCCAGTGCGGGCAAGAAAAAACCGGCCATGTGAGCCGGTTTTCCAGGATGACGATTCTTCGGTAGGAGCGAGCTTGCTCGCGAACCCGGCTCCGCAGCGGGGCTGTTCGCGAGCAAGAACTAGGCGTCCCCCTCGCTCCTACAGAAGTCCCTTCAGAACGTCTCGTTGCGCGCCGCCTTCTCCAACAGCAGCGCCGGTGGCAGGAAGCGTTCGCCGTACTGCTCGGCCAGGTACTGGGCGCGGGCGACGAAGTCTTTCAGGCCGTACTGGTTGATGAACTGCAGCGCGCCGCCACTCCAGGCCGCGAAGCCGATGCCGAAGATCGAGCCGATGTTGGCGTCGGCGGTGGACAGCAGCACGCCCTCCTCCACGCAGCGCACCGTCTCGATGGCCTGCACAAAGAGAATGCGGTCGCGCACGTCCTCGGCGGATATCTGCGCGTCAGCCTTCTCGAAGCGCTGCTTCAGTTCCGGCCACAGGTGCTTCTTGCCATTGGCGGGATAGTCGTAGAAGCCGGCGCCGGCGGCTTTGCCCGGGCGCTTGTACTCGTTGACCATCAGGTCCACCACGGCGAAGGCCGGGTGCCCGGGCAACTGCTTGCCTTCGGCTTCCAGATCCTTGCGGGTCTGCTCGCGGATGTGGGTCATCAGGCTCATCGACACTTCGTCACTGATCGCCAGCGGGCCCACCGGCATGCCGGCCTGGCGCGCCTGGTTCTCGATCATCGCCGCCGACACGCCCTCGCCGAGCATGGCCAGGCCTTCGTTGGTGAAGGTGCCAAACACGCGGGAGGTGAAGAAGCCACGGCTGTCGTGGACGACGATCGGGGTCTTCTTGATCTGCAGGACGTAGTCGAAGGCGCGGGCCAGGGTGACGTCGTCGGTCTTCTCGCCGCGGATAATCTCCACCAGCGGCATCTTGTCCACCGGGCTGAAGAAGTGCAGGCCGATGAACTTCTGCGGCTGCGCCACCGCTTCGGCCAGGCCGGTAATCGGCAGGGTCGAGGTGTTGGAGGCGATCACCGCCTCGGGCAGCGCGGCGGACTCGGCGGCAACGCTGACCTTGGCCTTCAGGCCACGGTCCTCGAACACCGCTTCGATGATCAGGTCGCAACCTTCGAAGTCGGCATCGCTGGCGGTCGCCTTGATCCGTGCGAGGAAGGCGTCGCGCTTCTCGGCGCTCATCTGCCCGCGCCCGACCTTCTTGTCCAGCAGACCGGCGGAGTAGGCCTTGCCCTTCTCAGCCGCTTCGAGGGAGACGTCCTTGAGCACCACCTCGATACCGGCGGCGGCCGAGACGTAGGCGATGCCCGCGCCCATCATGCCGGCGCCGACCACGCCGACCTTCTTCGTCTGCTGCGGCGGGATGCCCTGCGGGCGGGACTTGCCGGCGTTGATCTCGTTGAGCTGGAACCAGAAGGTGCCAATCATGTTCTTCGCCACCTGGCCGGTGGTCAGCTCGGTGAAGTAGCGCGCTTCGATCAGCTGCGCGGTGTCGAAGTCCACCTGCGCGCCTTCGACGGCGGCGCACATGATCTTCTCCGGCGCCGGGAAGCAGCCCTTGGTCTTGTCGCGCAGCACCGACGGGGCGATGGCCAGCATCTGCGCCACGGCGGGGCTGGACGGCGTGCCGCCGGGGATCTTGTAGCCGGCGCTGTCCCACGGTTGCTTGGCGGTCGGGTTGGCGGCGATCCACTCGCGGGCCTTGCCCAGCAGCTCTTCGCGGCTGGAGGCCAACTGATGCACCAGGCCGGCCTTGAGCGCCTGGTCCGGGCGTACCTTCTTGCCTTCGGCCAGGTACGGCAGGGCCTTCTCCAGGCCGAGCAAGCGCACCATGCGCACCACGCCGCCACCGCCGGGCAGCAGGCCCAGGGTGACTTCCGGCAGGCCGAGCTGGACGTGGCTTTCGTCCAGAGCGATACGGTGGTGGCAGGCCAGGCAGATTTCCCAGCCGCCGCCCAGGGCCGCGCCGTTGATGGCAGCGACTACCGGCTTGCCGAGGGTTTCCAGGCGACGCAGCTGGCCCTTGATGACCAGGATGCCTTCGTAGAAAGCCTGGGCGTCGGCCTTGGTCACCTTGATCAGTTCATTCAGGTCGCCGCCGGCGAAGAAGGTCTTCTTCGCGGAGGTGATCACCACGCCGGCGATCGACTCCTTCTCGGCTTCCAGGCGCGCCACGGTGGCGGCCATGGCCTCGCGGTACACACCGTTCATGGTGTTGGCGCTCTGGCCGGGCATGTCCATGGTCAGGACGACGATGTTGTCCTGGCCTTTCTCATAACGGATGGCGTCAGTCATTTTTGCTCTCTTCCCAGGGTGGGAGACCTGTAGGAGCGAGCTTGCTCGCGAAGCTCTGGAGGGTTCGCGAGCAAGGACTAGGCGTCCCCCTCGCTCCTACGAAAAGTCAGATTCGTTCGATGATGGTGGCTATGCCCATACCGCCGCCCACGCAGAGGGTGGCCAGGCCGTAGCGCAGGTTGCGCCGCTCCAGTTCATCCAGCAGGGTGCCGAGGATCATGCAGCCGGTGGCGCCCAGCGGGTGGCCCATGGCGATGGAGCCGCCGTTGACGTTGACCTTGCTCTCCGGCACGCCCATGTCCTTCATGAACTTCATCACCACCGAGGCGAAGGCTTCGTTCACTTCATAGAGGTCGATGTCCTCGGCCTTCAGCCCGGCCTTGGCCAGTGCCTTGCGGGTCGCCGGCGCGGGGCCGGTGAGCATGATGGTCGGGTCGGTGCTGGTCACCGCGGTGGCGACGATGCGCCCGCGGGCCTTCAGGCCCAGCTCGCGGCCCTTGGCCTCGGAGCCGATGAGCATGGCGGTAGCGCCGTCGACGATGCCCGAGCTGTTGCCCGGCGTGTGCACATGCTCGATGCGCTCGACGAAGCTGTACTTGCGCAGCGCGCTGGCGTCGAAGCCCATCTGCCCCATCATCTCGAAGCTGGGCTTGAGCGCGCCGAGGCCTTCGAGGGTGGAGTCGGCACGAATGAATTCGTCATGGTCGAGCAGGACGATGCCGTTCTGGTCGGTCACCGGCACCAGCGACTTGGCGAACAACCCTTCGGCTCGGGCCTTGGCGGCCTTCTGCTGGGAACGCAGGGCGAAGGCGTCGACGTCGGTACGGCTGAAGCCTTCGAGGGTGGCGATCAGGTCGGCACCGATACCCTGGGGGACGAAGCTGGTGTGCAGGTTGGTTTCCGGGTCCAGCGCCCAGGCGCCGCCGTCGGAGCCCATGGGCACGCGGGACATGGACTCCACGCCGCCGACCACCACCAGGTCCTCGAAGCCCGAGCGCACCTTCATGGCGCCCAGGTTGACCGCTTCCAGGCCCGAGGCACAGAAGCGGTTGATCTGCATGCCGGCAACCTGCTCGTCCCAGTCGGCCACCAGCGCGGCGGTCTTGGCGATATCCGAGCCCTGGTCGCCCACCGGGGTCACGCAGCCCAGGACGATATCGTCGACCTGGGCGGTATCGAGCTGGTTGCGCTGCTGCAGCGCGCGCAGGACACCGGCCATCAGGTTGACCGGCTTGACGCTGTGCAGCGCGCCGTCCTTCTTGCCCTTGCCGCGGGGAGTACGCACCGCGTCGTAAATGAATGCTTCGGTCATGGCGTTCTCTCTTAGAGTTGTCGTCACGCAGGCGTGGCGTGTCGGCCTACCTTAGCGGTGTAGCGGCTGGGGGCAATGACCGCAGCGCTCAGCGCAATTGACCGCCACGCTCAGTCAGCGACCGGCGGCGAGCGCGCCGAAGGCTCTGGAAAGGGGATAACGACGAAGGCGGACGAACGGTCGGCCAGCGCACCAGAGCTGTCACCGTGCCGTCATATAGATGGAATATGCCTGGAGTTGCAGGACTTGCTGCCAGATGGTCTAAGCCCGCGCGGCACTAGGCTTAGACTCAAACAGGCAGATGATGCGAAGAGTGCCGTTGCCGGGTTTTGCCGGCTCGGCTCGAGAAACCAGAAGCCAAGGCATGCGCTCCACTATCAACAGGCCGTGAGTGAGCCGTGCCAAGAACAAGAAAGGCGGAAGGACATCATGGACAAACAATCGAGAAAATGGCGTCAGGCAAGCCTGATCGTCTTCGCAACCACCGTAGTTTTGATCATCCCCAATCTGAGTCGTCTGGTCGGCTAGGGCCAGCACCCGGCACCCCCGCCGCTGCGCACCGCGCGCCGCCATCCGCGAGCCACGGTCAACGCAGCGCGGGAGCCACCTCTCCCTGCATCACCCCGTCAGCCTCTGCTAATGTTCCGCGGCCCACTCCTGCGCCCCGGATGCGACCATGCGCCCATTGCTGCTGACGCTGCTCCTGCTCTGCCCCACCACGTTCGCCGCCACGCTCACCCTGGAATTGCCCGACGGCAAGCACGACCTCACTACCGAGCAACTGCTGGCCAACCCCCAGGCGCGGGACATCGAAATCCCCGCGGACGTCTCCTACAACCGCACCATGCATTACCGCGCGGTGCCGCTGGCGGCGCTGCTGCAAGGTGTGAAGCCGGCTGATCACCTGCAGGCCGTCGCGCTGGACGGCTTCGCCGCCGAACTGCCGGCCGCGCCGCTGCTGGCGGAGAAAGGCTCGCGCGCCTGGCTGGCCATCGAGGAGCCGAACAAGCCCTGGCCGCCACTGGCCGAAGGCAAGCCTTCCGCCGGACCGTTCTACCTGGTGTGGAGCGATCCGAAAGCCGCCGGCATCGGCCCGGAGCAGTGGCCCTTCCAGGTCGCCAGCATCCGTTACCTGAAGCCGCTGGCCGAACGCTTCCCGGCGCTGCTGCCGGCGAAGAATGCGCCGCAAGCGGTGCAAAACGGCTTCGCCCAGTTCCAGAAGAACTGCCTGGCCTGCCACCGCCTGAACGGTGCGGGCGACTCGCAGTTCGGCCCGGACCTGAACCTGCCGCACAACCCCACCGAGTACTTCGCACAGGGTTACCTCAAGCAGTACATCCGCGACCCGCAGAGCCTGCGGCACTGGCCCGAGGCGCGGATGAAGGGCTTCGCCGCCGATGTGATCAGCGACCCGGAGCTGGATCAGATCGTCGCGTATCTGAAGCACATGGCCGGGCGCAAGGCGAAGAGCGCCAGCAACTGACTCTCCTGCCCCGCCCGAGGACGCGGGCGGCGCATTCTTGTCAGCCCCAGACCTCAGAACTACGCTGCTAGAGCGTGCCCTCCCGCTGTGAGCACATTGCCATCAACGTAGGTGCCGACGTTCGGCGCAGTTCGGCCGCACGGCTCCCAGAATCAAAACAACAGGAGTCGATTCATGTCCTCAGTGAAATTGTCTTCAGCGCCATTGCTTTCAGTGAAAGCCGCGGCCCTGGCCTTCGCCGGCGTCAGCCTGCTGTCCAGCGCCTCGTTGCAGGCGGCTGAAGAACTCAAACAGCTCGGCCAGCCCGAAGGCGCGCTCGACATCATTGCCTGGCCCGGCTACATCGAACGTGGCGAGAGCGACAAGAACTACGACTGGGTCAGTCAGTTCGAGAAGGACAGCGGCTGCAAGGTCAACGTGAAGACCGCCGCCACCTCCGACGAGATGGTCAGCCTGATGGCCAAGGGTGGCTACGACCTGGTGACCGCCTCGGGCGACGCCTCGTTGCGGCTGATCTACGGCAAGCGTGTGCAGCCGATCAACATCTCCCTGGTGCCCAACTGGAAGAACGTCGACAAGCGCCTGCAGAACGCGCCCTGGCACACCGTGGACGGCAAACACTACGGCACCCCCTACCAGTGGGGGCCGAACGTGCTGATGTACAACACCAAGGTCTTCCCCAAGGCGCCGGAGAGCTGGAGCGTGGTGTTCAGCGAGCAGAAGCTGCCCGACGGCAAGAGCAACAAGGGCCGCGTGCAGGCCTACGACGGCCCGATCTACATCGCCGACGCGGCGCTCTATCTGAAGACCACTCAGCCCTCGCTGGGCATCCAGGACCCGTATGAGCTCAACGAGGAACAATACGCCGCCGCCCTCAAGCTGCTGCGCGAACAACAGAAGCTGATCCACCGCTACTGGCACGATGCGACGGTGCAGATGAGTGACTTCAAGAACGAGGGCGTCGCCGCTTCCGGCTCCTGGCCTTACCAGGTCAACGCGCTGCAGGGCGAGAAGCAGCCGATCGCCTCGACCATTCCCACCGAAGGCGTTACCGGTTGGGCCGACACCACCATGCTGCACGTCGACGCCAAGCACCCGGTATGCGCCTACAAGTGGCTGAACTGGTCCCTGGAACCCAAGGTGCAGGGCGACGTCGCCGCCTGGTTCGGCTCGGTGCCCGCCGCACCCGATGGTTGCACCGGCAGCCAACTGCTCGGCGCCCAGGGTTGCGCCACCAACGGCTACGACCAGTTCGACCGCATCGCCTTCTGGAAGACCCCCCAGGCCAAGTGTGACCAGGGCCAGTGCGTGCCTTACAGCCGGTGGACGCAGGACTACATTGCAATCATGGGCGGGCGATGACCACGCTCCGCGCCAATCGCCAACTGCAAGCAAACCTGCTGACGAACCGCCCAGCGCCAAAGTGGCCGGGAAATCCATTCGCGAACAAGCTTGCGGCCTCATGTGCGCCATGGATGGCGCTGAATTTACCTCCCCCCCATCGGCGCAGGGCGCGCAGCCAGGGTTGGGGAGAGGGCCCCCAGCGCAGGCGCCCCTGAGACAATCAGATCGCCGTCGCCCCACCATCCACCGGCAGCGCGATGCCGGTGGTGAAGCCGGCGTGGTCGCTGCACAGGTAGAGCACGGCGGAAGCAATTTCCTCGACGCGGCCGACGCGACCCACCGGGTGCATGGCGGCGGCGAACTCGGCCTTCTTCGGGTCCGCCTCGTAGGCGCGGCGGAACATGTCGGTGTCGATCACCGCCGGGCACACCGCGTTGACGCGGATTTTCTTCTTCGCGTACTCGATGGCGGCGGACTTGGTCAGGCCGATCACCGCGTGCTTGGAGGCGGCGTAGATGCTCATCTTCGGCGCGGCGCCCAGGCCGGCGACCGAGGCGGTGTTGACGATGGCGCCGCCGCCCTGCTCCAGCATCACCGGAATCTGGTGCTTCATGCACAGCCAGACGCCCTTCACGTTGACGCCCATGATGGCGTCGAACTCGCTCTCCTCGCCGTCGGCCAGCTTGCCCTTCTCGATCTCGATGCCGGCGTTGTTGAAGGCATAGTCCAGGCGGCCGTAGGCGGCCACGGTGCCTTCCACCAGCGCCTTGACCTCGGCGTCGCGGGTCACGTCGCAACGGATGAAGGTCGCCTCGCCACCCGCCGCGCGGATCAGCTCGACGGTGCCTTCGCCGCCCTTGGCGTCGACGTCGGAAACCACGACCTTCACGCCCTGCTGGGCGAAGGCCTGGGCGGTGGCGCGGCCGATGCCGTTGGCGGCGCCGGTGACCAGGGCGACCTGGCCGGAAAGCAGCTGACTCATGAGCATTCCTCGAAAGCGTTGCGAAGCGAATGGGGATAACCGTCGCAGTCTAGCCAGCACGTTGCGGGCGCGAAGCACTATCAGGCGGGGCGACATCGCTGCATCCACACCAATGATGATTCCGCCAAATCCGGATCACTGGAACCGATGGACGGACATTCCCCCGGCGGACGGAACTTGCCCCAACGCCGCGCGCGGACTATCACCTAGGCTTTCCCCCTGACTGAGTCCACTGCCATGCCCGCCCAGATCAACCGTCAGTTCCAGCTCGCCCAGCGCCCGGTCGGCGCCGCCACCCGCGACACCTTCGCCTACGTGGAAACCCCGGTCGGCGAGCCTGGCCCCGGCCAGATCCTGGTGCAGAACCAGTACCTCTCGCTGGACCCGGCCATGCGCGGCTGGATGAACGACGCCAAGTCCTACATCGCCCCCGTGGCCATCGGCGACGTGATGCGCGCCCTCGGCGTGGGCAAGGTGATCGCCTCGCAACACCCGGATTTCAAAGTCGGCGACGAAGTGAACGGCGCCCTCGGCGTACAGGACTACTTCCTCGGCGAGCCCAAGGGCTTCTACAAGGTCGACAGCCAGCGCGCGCCGTTGCCGCTGTACCTCTCGGCGCTGGGCATGACCGGCATGACCGCCTACTTCGGCTTCCTCGATGTCGGCCTGCCGCAAGCCGGTGACACCGTGGTCGTCTCCGGCGCCGCTGGCGCGGTGGGCAGCGTGGTCGGGCAGATCGCGAAGATCAAAGGCTGCCGCGTGGTCGGCATCGCTGGTGGCGCCGACAAGTGCCGCTACCTGGTGGACGAGCTGGGCTTCGATGGCGCCATCGACTACAAGGCCGAGGACCTCCATGCCGGCCTCAAGCGCGAGTGCCCCAAGGGCGTGAACGTGTTCTTCGACAACGTCGGCGGCGACATCCTCGACGCCGTGCTGGCCCGCCTGGCACCCAAGGCGCGGGTGGTGATCTGCGGCGCGATCAGCCAGTACAACAACAAGGAAGCCGTGCGCGGCCCGGCCAACTATCTGTCGCTGCTGGTCAACCGCGCGCGCATGGAAGGCATGGTGGTAATGGACTACGCCCACCGCTTCCAGGAAGGCTTCAAGGACATGGCGACCTGGATCGCCGAAGGCAAGCTGAAGTCCAAGGAGGACATCGTCGAAGGCCTGGAAACCTTCCCCGAGACCCTGGCCAAGCTGTTCAGCGGCGAGAACTTCGGCAAGTTGGTACTCAAGGTCTGACGGCCCAGGCAGCTCTGATGTAGGAGCGAGCTTGCTCGCGAACGCTCTGTCCGGCGATTGCGGTGCTGGGCGGTTCGCGAGCAAGCTCGCTCCTACAGACAAGACTTCGCATCCTGCACGCTTTCCGCGCTCTATCTCGATGATTTCCGACAAGCTCTGAACCGCCTTTCCAGCTAGGATTTCCCTTGGTCGATTCCAAGGAAGATCCCCCCGATGTCCCTCGCCCGTTGGCTGCCCGGTCTGGACAGCCTGCTGCACTACCGTTTCGACTGGCTGCCACGCGACGTGCAGGCCGGCCTGTCGGTGGCTGCGGTGCAAATTCCCACTGCCATCGCCTACTCGCAGATCATCGGCTTCCCGCCCCAGGTCGGGCTTTACGCGTGCATCCTGCCGATGCTGATCTACGCCATCGTCGGCAGCTCGCGGCAGTTGATGGTCGGGCCGGACGCTGCCACCGCGGCCATGGTCGCGGCGGCCATCACACCGCTGGCGGCGGGTAACCCGGAGCGGCTGCTGCAATTGTCGATGCTCGTCGCCGTACTGGTCGGCGCCCTGTCCATCGCCGCCGGTTTCGCCCGCGCCGGCTTCGTCGCCAGCTTCCTCTCGCGGCCAACACTGGTGGGCTACCTCAACGGCATCGGCCTGAGCCTGATCGCCGGCCAGTTGGGCAAGATCCTCGGTTACCACAGCGAAACCAGCGGCTTCGTCCGCGGCCTGATCGCCCTGGTGCGCAACCTCGCCGATACGCACCTGCCGACCCTGGCGCTGGGCATCGGCACGCTGGCGCTGATGATCCTGCTGCCACGCCGTTACCCGAAGATTCCCGGCGCGCTGGTGGGCGTGCTGTTTGCCTCGGTGATCGCCGCCGTGTTCGGCCTCGACCAGTACGGCATCAAGCTGCTCGGCGAAGTACCGCAGGGCCTGCCGCAACTGAGCTGGCCGAAGACCAGTTACGAGGAACTGGGCAGTCTGTTCCGCGATGCCATGGGCATCACCATCGTCAGTTTCTGTAGCGCCATGCTCACTGCGCGCAGCTTCGCCGCCCGCCACGGTTATGCCGTCGATGCCAACCACGAGTTCATGGCGCTGGGCATGGCCAACATCGGCGCAGGGATTTCCCAGGGTTTCGTCATCAGCGGCGCCGACTCGCGCACGGCGGTGAACGACATGGTCGGCGGCAAGAGCCAACTGGTCGGCGTGGTCGCCGCGCTGGTGATCGGCCTGGTGCTGCTGCTGTTCAGCAAGCCGCTGGGCTGGGTGCCGATGCCGGCGCTGGGCGCGGTGTTGCTGATGGCCGGCTGGGGGTTGATCGACTTCCGCGCACTGCGCGGTTTCTGGGCGCTGAGCCGGTTCGAGTTCGGCCTGTGCGTGCTGACCACCGCTGGCGTGCTCAGTGTCGGCGTGCTGCCGGGGATTTTCGTCGCCATCATGCTCGCCCTGTTGCGCCTGCTCTACCTCACCTATCGCCCCCATGATGCGGTGATGGGCTGGGTGCACGGCATCGATGGGCAGGTGGAGATCGAGCAGTATCCCAATGCACGTACCCTGCCGGGGCTGGTGATCTATCGCTTCGACGCGCCGATCCTGTTCTTCAACGCCGACTACTTCAAACAACGCATCCTCGAAGTGGTAGCCGAGGCGCCAAACGCGCGCGCGGTGCTGCTCAATGCCGAGGGCATTCTCAACCTCGACATCAGCGGCCTGACCACGCTGCGCGAAGTGCAGCAGACCCTCGACGCCCAGGGCGTACACCTGTCCCTGGCGCGGGTGACCGGCGAGGCGATGGCGATGCTCAAGCGCTCCGGCGCGCTGGGCGAGGTGAAGCCGCCGCTGGTGTTCAGCTCGGTGCGCGCGGGGGTCAACGCCTACCGGCGCTGGCACCAGCAACGCAAGCGCGAGCAGGAGGCGAAGGCCGCCGAATCACAGGCGGAACTGCCCGACCAGGCCCTGTAATTCCCGGCTGAGCTGCGCCAGCTCGACGCTGGAGGACGCGGTGGACTCCATGGCCTGCGCCGATTCGTCGGCGATGCCTCGGATGCTGCTGACACTGCGGCTGATCTCCTCGGCCACCGCGCTCTGCTGTTCGGAAGCCGCAGCGATCTGTTGGTTCATCTGGTGGATCACCGCGACCGCCGAAGCGATGGTGCCCAGCGCGGCCTCGGTCTGCACCGCATCGCCCACGGTCATCTCCACCAGCGCGTGACTGCGCTGCATGCGCTGCACCGACGTATTCGCGCCGTTCTGCAGGGCAGCGATCAGCGTCTCGATTTCGGCGGTGGACTGCTGAGTCCGCCGCGCCAGCGCCCGCACCTCGTCCGCCACCACCGCAAAGCCCCGGCCCTGCTCTCCCGCCCGCGCCGCCTCGATGGCCGCATTGAGTGCCAACAGGTTGGTCTGTTCGGCGACGTTCTTGATCACCACCAGCACGCTGCCGATGCTCTGGCTCTCGCGGCCGAGCTGTTCGATGCTCTGGGTGGCTGCGCGCACGGCATCGGCCAGTTGCTCGATGCGGCCGAGCGTCTGGCGCACCACATCCTGACCACTGGCGACCTTGCCGTCGGCCTGCTCGGCGGAGCTGGCAGCTTCCTCGGCATTGCGCGCGACGTCATGCACGGTGGCAGCCATCTGGTTCATTGCCGTGGCCACCTGGTCGGTCTCGGCCTTCTGGCTGTTCACCCCGAGCTGGGTGCGCTCGGTGACGGTGGACAGTGCCTGCGCTGAAGCGCTGATCTGCCCCACACCATCGCTGAGCCGGCTGACGATGCCGCGCAGGCTGTCGGCCATGCTCCCCACCGCACCCATCAGTTGCCCCACTTCATCCTTGCGCTGTACGTCGATGCTGACGCTCAGGTCGCCCTCGGCGATGCGGCGGGCGATGCCGATCACCTGGCGCAGCGGCCGCACGATCATCCAGGTGATCAGCAGCGAAGCCAGCGCGCCCACCAGCAGCGCCAGCGCCGCCGAAGCGACGATCAGCAGAGTGTTGGTGCGCAGCTGGCTCTGCATGGCCACGCGCTGGGCAGCATAGGCATCGTCGACCTGCTGCATGACCAGCGCCGCGCGGTCGTTCATCTGTGCGTGGACCTGTTTTTCCTGCTCCAGGCTGGCGGTGTACTCGTCGAGCTTCTCGACGAAGGCGTTGATGTTGGTGATGACATCCTTGAGCACCGAGACGTAGGTTGGATCGGTGATGGCTTCCTGAAGCTTGGCGGACAACTCCAGCGCCTCGGCGGCCGACTTGATACGGCCGCCCTCGGCCTTTTCTTCACCGCCTGCGTCCATGCGCGAGCGGGCCTCGTTCAGGCCCTGCAGCACCAGACGGTAGAGCTGGCTGACCTGGGCGGCCTGCTGCAGCAGTTCCTCGCCCTTCTGGCCCTGGGAATCCTTGAGTTCGTACGCGCCGTCATCGGCCAGGCTGGACTGCAGGATGTCCAGGCTGTTGGACGCGCCGCTCACCGACCAGGTGGCGGCGTCCAGCGACAGGCGCCGGCTCTTGCTGGACTTCTCGAAGCTGGCGAACGCCGCCAGGTAGTCGGCGATGCCCTGCTCCACCTGGGCCATGGCAGCGGCCTGGTCCGGCTGCACCTTGAGCCGCGCTACCGCCTCACCGAGGTTGCCGGCATGATCGCGCAGGCGCTTGGCGGAGGCGTCGCTGGCGTCGATGACGAAGTCCTTCTCGCTCTGGCGCATCTCCAGCAGTTCGCGGTTGATGGTCGACATGTCGCCGAGCAGATCGAAGCGCTGGGCAATCACCCGTAGCGAGGTAACGCCGATCACCGCCACCAGAACGGTGAGCAGCAGCACCAGGCCGAAACCGATGGCCAGTTTGCGGGCCGTGCCCATATCGGCCAGACGACGCTGCACGAAGGCAACCATGGCATCTCTCCCCATCCGCAAAGGCGTTGCAGGAAATCCTTGAAGGTCTCCTGATCGTTATCGTTGCTTTTGCGCGGAACATTAGGAGCGCCGCCACCCACTGGATAGAGGGCGCGGCGGTGATGGCACGGTGATGCTGCAGAGAGATACGCAGAGGTCGTATCCAGAACACTGAACAGGAGTTTCCTGCCCCGGAAAGGGAAATCGCCGACAGCGCACTATCGGCCTGACCGGTCAGATTCCGACACCTGACTTTCCATCCAAGGTGCTCGGATGAACGCCTACTACCAACTGGTCCTGCAACGCCCGCTCGCCGGGTTCGCCCATGAACTCCTGCTGCCGGAGTTGTATCGCGAGCAGCGCCGCCTCGATCCGTTGCTGCTGGCTCGCGGGCTCCTGCCGATCCGTCGTTTCGTTTGCCCGCTGGCCTGCGACGAGGTCAAGGGTGAGTGGCTGGACTGTTGGTTCGACGCCCAGACCGGCTGGCGGCTGGTGCACGGCATCATCAGCCTGATTCACGGCAGCACGCAGGAACTCACCCGCCGCGATCAATTGCTGTCGGAACTCTTCGCCCTCGGCGAACGACTGGACGTGGCGCGCATGACCGGCACCCACTGGCAGCTCGGCCTGGAACTGGAATTTGCCTGACGCCGCAGCGCCAGGCGCGGCGCCTTACTTCGGGCGAATCATGCTGAAGGTATCGCGGGTATAGCTGTACTGGGTACCGCCCAGGCGACCCACCAGGTCCAGCTTCGCCGGGTCGATGTGGCGCTCGTCCTGCATCACCGACTCGTCGATGTGCGCCAGCAGCACGCGGGCGAAGATCAGCATGCTGGAAGGATTCTCTGCCGGGTACGGCATGATTTCCGCGAGCTGGCACTCGAAGGCCACCGGTGCGCCAACCACGCGGGGCGGCGCCACACGGTCGCTGGGCACGGTAGCGATGCCGGCGTGCTCGATCTCGCTGGCGCCGTGGGGCAGCCAGGCGGCGGTGGCGTTCATGTGCTCGGCCTGGGTGGCGCTGACCAGGTGGATCACCAGCTCGCCGGTCTCGCGCACGTTGCGCAGGGTGTCCTTGACGCTGCCGTCCTCACGCACGCTGGTGTTGACCAGCAGGGTCGGCGGTGAATCGCTGATGACCTGGAAGAAGCTGAACGGCGCGAGGTTGCTTTGACCCTCCGCAGACAGCGTGGAGACCCAGGCAATGGGCCGCGGCGTGACGGTGGAGGCCAGCCAGCGGTAGGCCTCGGACTTGGTCAGTTGGGTGAAGTCGAGTTGCATGGGCATTTCCAGATAAAGCGTGAGCGATGCGGTGGGAAGGCGCGGGCCGCTTCAGGCGGCCCGGCGACACACGGCTCAGCGGCCGGCGCGGGATTCCTGGATGTAGAAGCGCGCGCGGCTGGCCTTGTCGGAGCAACCGGTATACGCCTCGACCTGCTGCTGGGTCTTGGCGGCGGTCAGCAGGCCAAGGGCCTTGGAGTAGCTGACGGTGCCGGCAAAGCCTTCGGCCTTGGCCAGGTCCAGCTCGTGCCAGGCGGCGTCGAGTTGCGAGGCGCAGCTGTCGCGGTTGACGGTCTTGCCCGAGCAGCCGGCGACAGCCAGCAGCAGAGCGAGGATCAGGGGAATGCGCGGCATGACGAAACTCCTGCAGATGTTCGAGGTGAATCCAGCTTAGATCGCGGCACAGCGGCCTGCCGGACGGCGCCGCAGTATGCCACCGGACGGATGGCGTTCAAGCGACTACTACACTGTTTGCCCACGGGGTATCCCGACAGGAGAAAGATCATGGTGCACCAGGGCAGCTGCCATTGCGGGCAGATCGCGTTCGAAGTGGAAGGGGATGTCGGTGAAGTCGTGTCATGCAACTGCTCGATCTGCCGGCGCAAGGGCTCGCTGCTGTGGTTCGTGCCGCGCGGCAAGCTGAAGCTGACGACTCCTGAGAGTGCGATGAGCACCTATACGTTCAACACCCATCGCATCGAGCACCGTTTCTGCCCCACCTGCGGGTGCGCACCCCTGGCCTTCGCCTCGGCCCCGGACGGCACGCCGATGGCGGCGATCAATGTGCGCTGTTTGCCGGGGGTGGAGCTGACGGGGCTGACGGTGAAGGAGTACGACGGCAAGAGCGTGTGAGATGGCTTGATTCGCTGCCGGCTTGGAGACATCGCGGACGGAGTCCGCTCCTACGCATCTGCATGACCTTGGGTAGGAGCGGACTCCGTCCGCGATTGGCCAGCCGCCGCCGCGGACTCAATCAACGCTCCGCGCGAAAGCGCAGGTACTCCACCACCTCATCCTGCGTCCCGCGGAACTCCACGCGCTCGCCCTTGCTCTCGCGCTGGAAGGCATACATGGGGTCGTAGTACTCGCTCAGCAAACCCTCGATCCAACCCCGGTGCAGGTCGACCGCGCCACTGCGCTTCTGCTCCTCCAGTGCTGCATCCATGATCGCCGACAGGCGCTGGTAACGCTCGCCACCCAGGCGCTTGACGATGCCGGACAAGGCCTTGCGCAGGTAGGCCGCAAAGGCGTCGAAGCCACCCTCCTCGCCCACCACCTGCACATGGTCGGCGCACAGGTCCACCACGTAGTCCTTGAGAATGCGTTCCACGCGCTGCTCGAAGCTGTCTTCCAGCCACACCAGTGGGTAGTGCTGCATACCCTGGTACAACTCCAGCGGCACCGAGCAGCTGCCGACGATACGCCCCTCGTCCTCCAGCACGAACTGCTCCAGGCCGGCGTGGCGCTTTTTCAGGATGTCGATGGCCAGGCGGTTCTCGAAATCGATCTGCGCCGGCTGCGGCGTGGCGCGGCGGCCGAAGGCGGAGCCACGATGGTTGGCGTGGCCTTCGAGGTCCAGGCTGTTGGCCAGTTGGGCGATGACCTCGGTCTTGCCAGTGCCGGTCAGCCCGCCCACCAGGACGAACTGGCATTCATCGACGGCGGCACGGGTGGTATCGAAGAGGAAGCCGCGCATCGCCTTGTAGCCGCCGACCACGCGCGGGTAGTCGATGCCCGCTTCGGTCTTCAGCCACTGCTGGGTGATCTGCGAGCGCAGCCCGCCACGGAAGCAGTACAGGTAACCCTCGGGGTTGGCCTTGGCGAAGTTCGCCCAGGCCTCGATGCGCTCGGCCTTGAGCTCGCCGCAAACCAGCTCGTGGCCCAACGCGATGGCCGCCTGTTGGCCGTGCTGCTTGTAGCTGGTGCCGACCTTCTGCCGCTCGAGGTCATTCATCAGCGGCAGGTTCACCACATGGGGGAACGCGCCCTTGTCGAATTCGACCGGGGCGCGCACATCCATCATTTTCACATCGCCGAGGAACAGCTCGCGGTAGTGGCGGGTGTTGTCACGCATTACGCCACCTCGACCGCGTGACGCTGTCGGCCGACCAGCTCGCCGATCGGCGCCAGTTCCAGACCAAGCTCTTTGGCAGCAGCGAGGAATTGCGCCTCGCCCTCCGGCTCCACCGCCACCAGCAGGCCGCCGCTGGTCTGCGGGTCGCAAAGCAGCAGCTTGTGGAGCTCGGGCAGCGGCGCGATGCGCTCGCCGTAACTGTCGAAGTTGCGCAGGGTGCCGCCGGGTACGCAACCGGCTTCCAGGTAGTACTCGACGCTGGCCAGACGCGGTACGGCGTCATAGCGGATGCGCGCAGTCAGCCCGCTGCCGTCGGCCATTTCCACCAGGTGGCCGAGCAGGCCGAAACCGGTGACATCGGTCATCGCCTTCACGCAGTCGAGCTTGCCGAAGCGCGCGCCGGGCTTGTTCAGGGTGCACATCCAGTCGCGGGCGACGCCCACGTCCTCGGCGCGCAGCTTGGCCTTCTTCTCGGCGGTGGTGAGGATGCCGATGCCCAGCGGCTTGGTCAGGTACAGCTTGCAGCCGACGGTGGCGGTGTCGTTGCGCTTCATGAAGCGCTTTTCGACGAGCCCGGTAACGGCCAGGCCGAAGATCGGCTCGGGGGCGTCAATGGAGTGGCCGCCCGCCAAGGGGATGCCCGCTTCGTCGCAAACCTTGCGGCCGCCGGCGATCACTTCACGGGCGATCTCCGGCGCCAGCACGTTCACCGGCCAGCCGAGGATGGCGATGGCCATCAGCGGGTCGCCGCCCATGGCGTAGATGTCGCTAATGGCGTTGGTGGCGGCGATTCGGCCGAAGTCGAAGGGATCGTCGACGATCGGCATGAAGAAGTCGGTGGTGGACACTACCCCGCGCTCGGCGTCGATAGCATAGACAGCGGCGTCGTCACGCGAGGCGTTGCCGACCCACAGCTTCGGGTCGAGATTCTGCGCACCGCTGCCGGCGAGGATGACCTCCAGGACCTTGGGGGAAATCTTGCAACCACAGCCGGCACCGTGGCTGTACTGGGTCAGGCGGATCGGTTCGCTCATCTGAAGGCTCCGGGCTAGGAAATCAAACGGCGATTCTAGCAAAGGCTGGCTTGGCTCGACCGTCTCCCCCGGCGTATCGTCGCAAGGTTCGTCACGCGGAGTTGCCCCATGTCAAAACAGATCGCGCTGGTACTCGGTTCCGGCGGCGCGCGCGGTTATGCGCATATCGGAGTGATCGAGGAGATCGAACGGCGCGGCTATGAAGTGGTGTGCATCGCCGGCTGCTCGATGGGCGCGGTGATCGGCGGCATCTACGCCGCCGGCAAACTGGGCGAGTACCGCGACTGGGTGGAAAGCCTGGACTACCTCGACGTGCTGCGCCTGCTCGACGTCAGCTTTCGCCTCGGGGCCATTCGCGGCGAGCGGGTATTCGGCAAGATCCACGAAATTCTCGGCGAGATCGACATCGAACAACTGCCGATCCCCTACACCGCCGTGGCCACCGACCTGACCAACCAGCAGGAAATCTGGTTCCAAGAAGGCTGCCTGCACCAGGCCATGCGCGCCTCGGCGGCGATCCCCAGCTTGTTCACCCCGGTCATGCAGGGCACCCGCATGCTGGTGGACGGCGGTCTGCTCAACCCGCTGCCGATTGTCCCGGTGGTCTCGACCCATGCCGACCTGATCGTCGCGGTCAACCTCAACGCCACCAACCAGCGCCAGTACTCGCTGCCGGTGATCGAACGGCCGCCGGCCCTCAAGGGTCGCTTCGATTCGGTGATCTCCGGGCTGTCGAACAAGTTGAGCTTCTTGCGCCGTGGCGACGTCGAGCCGCCACCGGAACTGATCGCCGACGCCCTGCTCCACCCGGTACCTGCTACCTCCGAGGAGCCGGCCGAACCGGAGATGCAGCAACCCGCCGCCGCCCCGCAGGCCAAGGGTTCACCGCGCTCGGCCACCGGCAGCCACGTGATCGACAGCAGCAGCCCCGCCTCGCTGCTGGAGTTGGTCAATCAGAGCTTCGAGGTGATGCAGACGTCGCTGGCGCAGTACAAGATCGCCGGCTACCCGCCGGACATCCTGATCAACGTGCCCAAGCGCGTTTGCCGCTTCTTCGAGTTCTACAAGGCCCCCGAACTCATCGCCCTCGGCCGGCAGATCGCCAGCGATACGCTGGATCGGTATGAGGCGGAGAATCCGTATTGAGTTGAGCCACCTTGTAGGAGCGCCCCCTGGGCGCGATGGCGAGCATGGCCCGCTTACAGGTGAACGCCGGTGTCAGGCGGTTCGCGAGCAAGCTCGCTCCTACGAAGAGCGCCATCGCGACGCTTTGGCTCGCGAAGACTTCCAGAGAAACATCCGCGCACGCCGGCTGCCCCGTTCAGGAGGCCTCGTTGAAGCGGAGTTTCAGGGGTTGAGCGACATGGATGTCGCGAGAGCGCTGTCGGGCCAGGGATGGCCCGTCGAGGGGGACGCCTAGTTCGCGCCCCTGAAACTGCGCTTCAACGAGGGGATTTTTCGCCCCAAGCGAAAAACCGGATGTCCGGGGCAAGACCTTTTGGTTCCTTTTGGGGCGATTGCCAAAAGGGACTCGCTCGAGGGGCGAAACACGAAGTCCGCGCGCACGCCGAAGCGGCGCATGAACACCCAACCTGAGGCAAGAGCATCGCGGACAGAGTCCGCTCCTACCTGATACCCCTGCGCTGGGATCTGCCCTCACCCTAGCCCTCTCCCAGAGGGAGAGGGGACCGTCCGGCATAGGGCGACACCATGCAGTCAGCCTGCACGACCGTCCCGCCAAACGAGGCCCGCCGCCAGGGTTGAGCGGAGGAGACGCCCTGGCCAACTCTCCCAGAAGCAGTTTCGTAGGGCGGATAACCCGTTCCGGGTTATCCGCCCTACGTGCTACGAAGTGGCCCCAGGCGTTCAGACCTCGCGCAACCGATAGCCAACCCCCGCCTCGGTGACGATGAAACGCGGCATCGCCGGGTCATCGGCGAGCTTCTGCCGCAGGTGACCGACCACCACGCGCAGGTAATGGGTGTCTTCGGCGTGAGTCGGCCCCCAGATATCCTTGAGCAGTTGCTGCTGGGTGACCACGCGGCCGACATGCCGCGCCAGGGTCGAGAGCACCGCGTATTCCTTGCGGGTCAGCGAGACTTCCTCGCCATCGAGCAATACCCGGCGATAGGAGAAATCCACACTCAGCGGCCCCACCGCGACCACCGCCTCCTGCGTCTCGCCGCTCGCCCCCTGGCGCAGCAGCACACGGATGCGCGCGAGGAACTCCTGGATGCCGAAGGGCTTGGTCACGTAGTCGTTGGCACCGCTGTCCAGCGCCAGCACCTTCTCGCTCTCGCTGGCGCGCACCGAGAGCACCAGCACCGGCACCTGTGACCACTCGCGAAGTTCGCGAAGCACGTCCTGGCCGTCCTTGTCCGGCAGGCCGAGGTCGAGCACTACCAGGTCCGGGCGGCCCAGCGCGGCCTGGGCCAGACCTTCCTCGCCGGTGCCGGCTTCCAGCACCTTGTAGCCGCCGGCGTTCAGGCTGATGCGAAGGAACTTGCGGATCTGCGGTTCGTCATCGACGACCAGGATGGTGGCGGCGCTGGCGTTCATCGGCAGTCCGGGCTGGCTGGGGGCGTCCAGCTTGAGCCTTTCAGACAGCAGCATCAAGTTGCTCCAGGTCCGGCTGTTGCTGCAGCGGCAGGTGCAGCATGAGCGTGGTGCCGCGCCCGTCGATACCGTCCTCGACGGTGATTCGCCCGCCATGGGCGCCGACCATGCCCTGGCAGATCGCCAGTCCCAGACCGGTCCCCTGGCCGCCACGATCACCACGGGCGGCGGTGTAGAACATGTCGAAGATCTTCTCGCGCTCCGCCGGTGGAATGCCCGGCCCTTCGTCACTGACCAGGAAGCGCAGCTCCTCCTCGCCCTGCTCCACCGCCACCCGCAGGCAACCTTGCGGCGGCGAGAAGCGTGCGGCGTTTTCCAGCACGTTGACCAGCGCCTGTTCGATCAGCGCGGCATGCACATAGAGCAGCGGCAGTTCCGGCTCGACGTGGGTTTCCACCCGATACGGGGCGACCACCGCGCGCAGGCGATTGAGCGCGCTGCCGACGATGTCGCCGGGCGACACCCAGTCCCGCGACAGCTTCAGCCCACCGTGACCAAGGCGGGTCATGTCCAGCAGGTTCTGGATGTAGCGGTCCAGGCGCTCGGCTTCGTCGCGGGTACTCTCCAGCAGTTCGCGACGGTCGGGCGGCGGGATCGCGTCGCCCAGCGCCAGCAGACTGTCGATGGCACC
Organism: Pseudomonas sp.; assembly: GCF_002796985.1. Classification (GTDB taxonomy): domain Bacteria; phylum Pseudomonadota; class Gammaproteobacteria; order Pseudomonadales; family Pseudomonadaceae; genus Pseudomonas. The sequence continues at coordinate 264,042 of NZ_PEKX01000012.1, forward strand.
GCGCATGGAAGTGAGCGGCGTGCGCAGGTCGTGGCTGACCGACGCCAGCAGCGCGCTGCGCAGTTGTTCGGTTTCGCCGTGCAAGCGCGCGGCTTCGAGGTCTTCCGCCAGACGCGCGCGGGCCAGCGCCTGCGCCAGCGGTTGGCCAAGTGCCGCGAGCAGACGGCGACGCGAGCCAGGCAATGGCTGAGCATCGCGCGGGCTGACGCCGAGCAGCGCCAGCGGGCCGTCTTCGCCGGACAGCGGCCACCACCACCAGCGCCCACCCGGCAGCGTGCCGGTGCCCAGGCCGGCGGGCTGATCGTGCTGCCAGGCCCAGTCGGCAGCAGCGCGCTCCTGATCTTCCAGCACGCGACTCAGACCGCCCTCCGCCTTCCACTCACCATTGACCCGGCCGAGCAGGCAGATGTCCAGTCCCTCCCAGCCGCCGAGCTGCTGCGCAGCGGCGGCCATCACCGCCTGGCGGTCGGTGGCGGCGGTGAGTTTGCGCGACAGATCGAGCAGTTGGCTGGTTTCTTCCTGCGTCTCGCGAAGCGCCTGCAACTGCCGGCGCTGACGGGCCGCGAGGTTGCCGGTGAGGCCGGCCATGAGCAGGAAGAACAGCAGCGTCAGCACGTCTTCCTCGCGCTGGATGGCGAAGGAGAAATGCGGCGGGATGAACAGGAAGTCATAGGCCAGGAACGACAGCACCGCGCAGGCCAGCGCCGGGCCGAGGCTGCTGCGTACCGCCACCAACAGCACGGCGGCAAGGAACACCAGGGAGATGTTCGGCAGTTCCAGCACGCTGGCCACGCCCCAGGCCAATGCGCTGGCGCAGGCGGCGGCGAGTGCGGCGAGCAGGTAGTTGCCCCAGGGCCAGGGGGATGGCGGGCGCACCTTGGGCGGCGCGAGATCGGCTTCGCTGTCGAGTACGCTGATTTCCAGGCCGTCCCCCAGGCGCAGCAGGCGCGCCGCCAGCCCGCCGCCGAACAGCACGCGATACCAGCGCTGCCGCGAGCGGCCGACCAGCAGCAGCGTGGCGCGGCGTTCCTTGGCGTGCTCGACCAGGGTGCGCGCCACTTCGCCACCGCGCAGTTCGACTACGTCACCGCCCAGGCGCTCGGCCAGTTGCTGGGCGCTCTGCAATTGCATACGCGACGATTCGCTGCGCGGCTCGCCAGTCTCCACATGCACCAACGACCACGGCAGATGCCGGCGTTCGGCCACGCGGCTGGCATGGCGCACCAGGCGCTCGGCGTTGTGTTCGCCGTCCACCCCTACCAGCAGGCGCCCGCGCACGGCCGGGGCATCGCCGCCTTGCTGGCGATAGCGGTGGGCGAGGTCGTCGTCCACGCGCGCAGCGGCGGTCTGCATGGCCAGTTCGCGCAGCGCGGTGAGGTTGGTCTGGCTGAAGAAGGCGTCGATGGCGGCGCGGGCCTGCTCGGGCACGTAGACCTTGCCCTCGCGCAGGCGCTCCAGCAGTTCGCGCGGCGGCAGGTCGATCAGCAGCAGTTCGTAGGCTTCCTGTAGCACCCAGTCGGGCACGGTTTCGCGCACCTGCACGCCGGTGATGTCGCGCACCTGGTCGTTGAGGCTTTCCAGGTGCTGGACGTTGACCGTGGTGTAGACGTCGATGCCGGCCGAGAGCAGTTCCTGGATGTCCTGCCAGCGCTTGGCGTGGCGGCTGCCGGGGGCATTGCTGTGGGCCAGTTCGTCCACCAGCGCCAGGGTTGGCGGGTCGGCGAGCAGGCCGTCGAGGTCCATTTCCACCAGTTGGATGCCCCGGTACTCGGAACGCTTGAGCGCCTGCTGCGGCAGGCCGGCCAACAGCGCTTCGGTCTCCGCGCGGCCGTGGGTTTCGACGATGCCCACGCGCAGTTTTACACCCTGGCGCAGTTGGCTCTGGGCGGCCAGCAGCATGGCGTAGGTCTTGCCGACGCCCGGCGCGGCGCCGAGGAATACCTTGAGACGGCCACGGCCCGTGGGGGGCAGGTCGGCCAGCAGGGCGTCGGCGCGGTTGGGGTCGGTCATGGGGCTATCCTCGGAGCGCGTTGGGCGCTCGTTTCATGGGGGGAGTGAGAGTTCAAGAGCCCCTCACCCCAGCCCTCTCCCAGAGGGAGAGGGAGCTGTCCTCTGCCAATGGACGGCCCTGCGTTTTTACCCATACCGCGGCAGTGCGGTACTGGCGCAGGAGTCTAGCGAGGCAGGCTGGCCAGGGCCATGTTCAGCGCCAGCACGTTGACCACGGCGGGGCCGATCAGCGGGCGTTCGGTGTTCGCTTCCACCAGTTTCTCCAGGCTCGCTGCCGGTACGCCGCGTTCCAGGGCGATGCGTGGTACCTGGTACAGCGCGGCAGCGGGCGGCAATTGCGGGTCGAGGCCGCTGCCGGAGGTGGTGACCAGCGCCAGCGGTACCGGCTGGGCGCCGATCTGCTGGGCGGCGGCATCCTTGGCGATGCGTTCGGCCAGCGCCGGGTTACCGGGCGCGAGGTTGCTCGCGCTGCTGGAAACGGTGGCGAAATCGCCGGCCGAGGGCCGCGAGTGGAACCACTGGGCGCCGTCGAATTTCTGCGCGATCAGTGCCGAGCCGCGCACGTTGCCCTGGTCGTCGCGGACCAGGCTGCCATTGGCCTGGTCGTGGAAGGCGACCTGGGCGATGCCGGTAACGGCCAGTGGGTAGGCGACACCGGTGACGGCGCTGAGCAGCACCAGCGAGGCAATGGCGGGGCGGAGTTGGTTGAGCATTTTCGTATTCCTCTTGTCAGGTTCGGAGCGAGGGAATGCCCTCACCCCTGCCCTCTCCCAGAGGGAGAGGGAGTAGTTCGGCGTGTCCGGCGAGATCGGGGATTGGCCGGATCCTGTAGGAGCGAGCTTGCTCGCGAACAATCATCCAGCAGCTCCGGCGCTCGGGCGGTTCGCGAGCAAGGACTGGGCGTCCCCCTCGGTCCTACGAAGAGCAACCTCAGGCCAGGCCGATGGCGACCAGGATCATGTCGATCACCTTGATCCCCACGAACGGCGCCACCAGCCCGCCCACGCCGTAGATCAGCAGATTGCGCCGCAGCAGTTGCGAAGCGTCGCTGGCCTGCACGCGCACACCGCGCAGGGCCAAGGGAATCAGCGCAACGATGATCAGCGCGTTGAACACGATGGCCGAGAGAATCGCGCTCTGCGGGCTGGCCAACTGCATCAGGTTGAGCACGCCCAGCTGCGGGTAAATGCCGGCGAACAGCGCGGGGAGGATGGCGAAGTACTTGGCCACGTCGTTGGCCACCGAGAAGGTGGTCAGCGCGCCACGGGTCACCAGCAGTTCCTTGCCGACCTGTACCACGTCCAGCAGCTTGGTCGGGTCGCTGTCCAGGTCCACCAGGTTGGCGGCCTCACGGGCAGCCTGGGTGCCGTCGTTCATGGCCATGCCGACGTCCGCCTGGGCCAGTGCGGGGGCGTCGTTGGCGCCGTCGCCGCACATCGCGACCATGCGCCCTTCGCCCTGCTCCTGGCGGATGCGCGCCAGCTTCTTCTCCGGCGTGGCTTCGGCGATCACGTCGTCCACGCCCGCTTCGGCGGCAATGGCGGCGGCGGTCAGCGGGTTGTCGCCGGTCACCATCACGGTGCGGATGCCCATGCGGCGCAGTTCGGCGAAGCGCTCGCGGATGCCCGGCTTGACCACGTCCTTCAAGTGGATGGCGCCCAGCAGCTTGCCGTCGGCCACCACCAGCAGCGGCGTGCCGCCGCTCTGGGCGATGCGTTCGATCTCCTTGGCCAGGCTCTCGGGCATCTGCGCGCGGTCCAGGCCGACGAAAGCCAGCGCGGCGTCCACCGCGCCCTTGCGGTAGACATGGCCATCCATGTCGATGCCCGACAGGCGCGTCTCGGCGCTGAAGGCAATCGGCGTCACCCGCGCACGGTCCGGCTCCGGCAGGACGATCTGCGCACGCAGGAACTCAATGATCGACTTGCCCTCCGGCGTGTCATCGGCCAGCGAGGCGAGGAACGCGCCCTCGGCCAATTCCAGCGATTGCACGCCGGGCGCGGTGTGCAGCGCGCTGCAGCGGCGGTTGCCGAAGGTGATGGTGCCGGTCTTGTCGAGCATCAGCACATGCACGTCCCCCGCCGCTTCCACGGCGCGGCCGGACTTGGCGATGACGTTCAGGCGCACCAGGCGGTCCATGCCGGCGATACCAATGGCCGAGAGCAGGCCGCCGATGGTGGTCGGGATCAGGGTCACCAGCAGCGCCACCAGGAACACCAGCGGCAGGTTGCCGCCGGCGAACAGGGCGAAGGGCTTCAGGGTCACGACCACCAGCAGGAAGATCAGCGTCAGGCCGATCAGCAGGATGTCCAGCGCCACTTCGTTGGGGGTCTTCTGGCGCTTGGCGCCTTCCACCAGGGCGATCATCCGGTCGAGGGTCGACTCGCCGGGGTTGGCGGTGATCTTCACCAGCAGCCAGTCGGACACCAGCCGGGTATTGCCGGTCACGGCCGAGCGGTCGCCGCCGGATTCGCGGATCACCGGCGCGGACTCGCCGGTGATGGCGGCCTCGTTGACCGCCGCCACGCCTTCGATCACCTCGCCGTCGCCGGGGATCAGTTCGCCGGCTTCGACGCGCACCACATCGCCCTTGCGCAGGCTGCTGGCGGCGACTTTCTCGAAGTTGCCGCTAGGGGTCCGGCGCAGGGCCTGCAGGCCCTGGGTGCCGGCCTTGAGGCTGTCCGCGCGGGCCTTGCCACGGCCCTCGGCAAGCGCCTCGGCGAAGTTGGCGAAGAGTACGGTGAACCACAGCCACACGGCGATCTGCACGGCGACGAAGGTCGGCACCGACTCACCACCGACCATGCAGAGCACGGTGGTCAGCACAGCGGTCAGGGCCACCACCAGCATCACCGGCGAGCGTTGCAACTGGCGCGGGTCGAGCTTGACGAAGGCCTGCACCAGCGCCGGTTTCCACAGGGCGGACAGCGCAGTGGTCGGGCGCTTCTCGGCGACCTTCTTCGGCGCCAGTTCCTGGGTATGTGCGTTCATGTCGATATCCTCAGAAACCGAGCGTCAGGTGATCGGCCACCGGGCCCAGCACCAGCGTCGGCAGGAAGTTCAGGCCGCCCACCAGCAGGATGGTCGCGGTCAGCAGGCTGACGAACAGCAGGCCGTGGGTCGGGAAACTGTTGGGGCCGACCGGGGTGGCCTTCTTCGCCGCCAGGCTGCCGGCAATCGCCAGCACCGGGAGGATGTAGCCGAAGCGGCCGATCAGCATGGCCAGGGCGATCATCAGGTTGTGGAACGGCGTGTTGGCACCGAAGCCGCCGAACGCCGAACCGTTGTTCGCGGTACCCGAGGTGTAGGCATAGAGCAGTTGGCTGAAACCGTGGGCGCCGGGGTTGCTCACCGCCGAGGCCGGGCCCGGCAGGCTGGCGGCGATGGCGCCGAGCACCAGCACGCCGACCGGCATCACCAGCAGCGTCGCCACCAGCAGGCGTACTTCGCGGGCTTCGAGCTTCTTGCCGAGGTATTCCGGGGTGCGGCCGACCATCAGCCCGGCGAGGAACACCGCAATCAGGACGAACAGCAGCATGCCGTAGAGCCCCGCGCCAACACCGCCGAAGATCACCTCGCCGACCATCATGTTGAGCATCGCAACCATGCCCGACAGCGGGCTGAGGCTGTCATGCATGGCGTTCACCGAGCCGTTGGAGGCAGCCGTAGTAGTCACCGACCAGAGCACGCTGGCGGTGGTGCCGAAGCGGCTTTCCTTGCCTTCCAGCGGTGCGACCTGCTCCACCGGCAGCGCACTGAGCGCCGGGTTCGGCTGGTACTCGGCCCACAGCGAGGCGCCCAGGCCGAGGGCGAACAGCACCAGCATGCAGCCGAGGATGGCGCGGCTCTGGCGCAGGTCCTTCACGTAGTGGCCGAAGGTGAATACCAGCGCGGCCGGGATCAGGATGATCGAGGCGACCTCGAACAGGTTGCTCCAGATCGTCGGGTTCTCGAACGGGTGCGCCGAGTTCACGCCGAAGAAGCCGCCGCCATTGGTGCCCAGCTGCTTGATGGCGATCTGGCTGGCGGCAGGGCCGAGCGGGATGGACTGGTCGGCGCCCTGCACGGTCAGCGCATGGGCGTAGTCGAGGAAGGTCTGCGGCACGCCCTGCCAGACCAGCAGCAGCGCCAGCAGCAGGCACAGCGGGAGCAGCCCGTAAAGGGTGGCGCGGGTCAGGTCGACCCAGAAGTTACCGAGGTTGTGCGTCGACTTGCGCGAGATGCCACGGGCCAGCGCCACCAGCACGGCCAGGCCGACAGCGGCGCTGACGAAGTTCTGCACGGTCAGGCCGAGCATCTGGCTCAGGTAGCTCAGCGAGGCTTCACCGCTGTAGGCCTGCCAGTTGGTGTTGGTGACGAAACTCACCGCGGTGTTGAACGCCAGCGTCCACTCCAGGCCCGGCAGGTGCTGCGGGTTGAGCGGCAGCAGCCCTTGCAGCATGAGGATGGTGAACAACAGCACCAGCCCGACCAGGTTGAACGCCAGCAGGGCCAGGGTGTAGCGCTTCCAGTCCTGCTCGTCTTCGGGGTGGATGCCGCAGGCGCGGTAAATCGCCCGCTCCACCGGCAGGAACAGCGGGCTGAGGAAGGTCCGCTGCCCCTCCATCACCTTGTAGTAGAAGCGCCCGAGGAACGGCGCCGGCACCAGCACCAGCGCCAGGAAGGCAACGATCAGCAATACGTCATGGCTGTTCATGGCCACTCCTAGGAACGGTCGGCGCGCAGCAGCGCCACCAGCAGGTAGATGAACAATCCCGTGGCCAGGACCAGGGACACACCGTCGAGCACGCTCATGATTTCTTTCTCCTCACGCGGGCGATTCCATCGCTTGGGCAGCCGTTGCCGCCTGACGGAAATTTTCCGCAAGGAACGCGTAAAGGAGCGATTCCCCACCGCGCCGAGCGGCGTAAAGAAGGCGTAAAAAACCGCTCAGGGGCGGCACCCGGCGGGCACGTATCGAAATCGATACACAGCGGACACGCTGGCGACACCCGTCGGCCCGTCCAGTGGCAACTCCAGCACCAGCGCGGCCTACCAGAAGCTGGTCGCCAACCGGCTCAAGCAATGCCAGAGCAGCGGGGGCCACCTCGCGGTCTGATTTCGGTCGGCCGCCGGAGCGCCCCCGTTCCGGCGGTCTTCCTGGATTGCCAGTCGCCCCGAATCTGTCCTAGGCTTGGCCTCTTCAAATTCATCCGATGATTGGATGTTTCCATGCCAAGCCCCATCCAGAAACGCTCGTTGGTGGACATCGCCCTCGAGCAGATTCACCAGCGCATCGCCGACGGCACCTGGCCACTGGGCCAGCGCCTGCCGCCAGAGCCCGAACTGGCCGAGTCCCTCGGTATCAGCCGCAACACCGTGCGCGAAGCGGTACGCGTGCTGACCTTCTCCGGCGTGCTGGAAGTGCGCCAGGGCGATGGCACCTACGTGCGCGCCTGCGCCAACCCGCTGGACGCCATGCTGGTGCTGGCCCGCAGCTCGGTGGAGCAGGCGCTGGAAGCGCGCGGCATCATCGAAGTGGAAGCCAGCCGGCTGGCCGCCGAGCGGCGTACCGAGGCGGACCTCACCGCGCTGCACGAAGCCCTGGAGGCTTCCGCCGTTCACCACGGCGGCAATCTCGCCACCTACATCGACCTCGATCTGGCCTTCCACCAGCGCGTCGTGGACAGCGCCCACAACCCGGTGCTGAGCGAGCTGTACCGCTATTTCTCGCAGGTGATTCGCGCCGGCCTGGAACGCACCATCGGCGACCCGAGTCGGCCGCAGCCAAGCTTCGAGCTGCACCGCGAGCTGCTCGAAGCCATCGCCCGTGGCGACGCCGAAGCCGCCGCGAAAGCGAACCGTGCGCTGCTGATCTGACGCCCATTTCTTTCTACGAACGCTTTCTGCCTTGCTGCCCTGGAATGCCCACCATGTCCTTGCCCAACGACCCGAAAGACACCGAGCACAAGCTGTCCTGCCCGCCCGAAGCACTGCTGATCGACGCCGAAGACGACAGCACGCCAGCAGCTGCGCCACGCCCGCAACGCACCTGGCTGTTGCTGCTGGGCCTGGTGCTGGTGGCGATCAACCTGCGCCCGGCACTTTCCAGCCTCGCGCCGCTGCTCAACACCGTACGCGACGGCACCGGTCTGTCGGCGGCGGCTGCCGGCCTGCTGACTACCCTGCCGGTGCTCTGCCTGGGCCTGTTCGCGCCGCTGGCGCCGATGCTCGCTCGGCGGCTGGGTGCCGAGCGCACCGTGCTGCTGATCCTCTTCACCCTGGCCGGCGGCATCGTCCTGCGCAGCCTGTTCCCGGTGGCCGGGCTGTTCCTCGGCAGCCTGGTGGCCGGCGCCAGCATCGGCATCATCGGCGTGTTGCTGCCGGGCATCGTCAAGCGCGATTTCCCGCACATCGCCGGGACCATGACCGGCGTCTACACCATGGCCCTGTGCCTGGGCGCCGCGACCGCCGCCGGCTCCACCGTGCCGCTGGCCAAGCTGATGGACGACAGCTGGCAACTGGCGCTGGCGTTCTGGGCAATCCCGGCCGTGGTCGCCGCAGCGATTTGGCTGCCGCAGACCCGCCACAACCACCATGCCCACCGCGCGGTGTACAAGGTGACCGGCCTGTGGCGCGACCCACTGGCCTGGCAGGTGACGCTGTACATGGGCCTGCAGTCGTCGCTGGCCTACATCGTCTTCGGCTGGGTGCCGTCGATCCTCATCGACCGTGGCCTGAGCGCAGTGGAAGCCGGGCTGGTGCTCTCCGGCTCGGTGATGGTGCAGTTGTTCAGCGCCCTGGCCGCGCCCTGGCTGGCTACCCGCGGCAAGGACCAGCGCCTTGCAGTGGTGATCGTCATGAGCCTGACCCTGGCTGGCCTGCTCGGTCTGTTGTTCGCCCCGCTCTCGGGGATCTGGGGCTGGGCCGTGGTGTTGGGCCTCGGCCAGGGCGGCACCTTCAGCATCGCTCTGGCGCTGATCGTGCTGCGCTCGCCGGACGCCCACGTCGCCTCCAACCTCTCCGGCATGGCCCAGGGCGTGGGCTATACCCTGGCCGCGTGCGGGCCGTTCCTGGTCGGCGTGGTGCACGACGCCACCGGAGGCTGGGCAGCGACCGGGGTTATCTTCGTGGTGGTGACGGTGGCGGGGATCGTGTTCGGCCTGGGCGCCGGGCGGGACAAGCTGGTGCAGGTGAAGAGCGAGCACGTCTGAGCCCGGCCCGTCACGTAGGGCGGATAACCCGTTCCGGGTTATTCACCCTACTTCGGAATGCCCCTGTAGGAGCGAGCTTGCTCGCGAACAGCGCCTCATGGGAACACCGGAGCGAGCTTGATCACCCTCTCCCCAGCCAGGGTTAGGGTGAGGGCAGTCCCACGCAGGAACCTCAAGCCACCGGCGGCGGCGGAGGCTGGTGCGAGCTGGCCACCCAGGCGCTGACCAGGTTGTACACCACCGCCAGCAGCACCGGGCCGAGGAACAGGCCGATGAAGCCGAAGCTGAGCAACCCGCCGAGCACACCCAGCAGCACCACCACCAGCGGCAGGTTGCCGCCGCGGCTGATCAGGTAGGGCTTCAAGATGTTGTCCACGCCGCTGATCACGAAGAAGCCCCAGATCGCCATGAACACCGCGTAGCCATAGCTCTCCTGGTAGAACAACCAGATCACCGCCGGGCCCCACACCAACGGCGGCACCATCAGCAGGCTGCAGACGAAGGTCAGCAGGCCGAGCAGCCAGGCGCCGGGGACGCCGGCGATGAGGAAGCCGATGGTGGCCAGCACGGCCTGGGCGGCGGCAGTGCCGATCACGCCGTTGACCACTCGCTGCACGGTGCCGGCGATGATGTCCATGTACTGCTGCGCCGCGGAGCCGATCAGGCGCTCCAGCACGCCGTGGGCGAAGGCCTGCAGGCGCAGGCCGTCGCGGTAGAAGAAGAAGATCAGCACCAGGCTCAGCACCAGTTCGAAGATGCCCGCGCCCAGCTTGGCACTGCGCGCCAGCGCCCAGTTGCCGACTTCGCCCATGTACGGCTTGAGCGCGGAGAACATCGCCACGCCCTGCTGGTCGGCCTGGTACCACCAGCCGATCAGGCGGTCACCGATCAGCGGCACCCCCGCCATCCACTCCGGCGGTGGCGGCAGGCCGGCCACCTGCAGGTTTTTCACCAGCTCGACGCCTTCGCGCACCCGGTCTACCAGGCCGAAGCCCAGCCAAACCAGGGGCAGCGCCACCAATACGATCCAGCCAATGGTCAGCAGCCCGGCTGCCGCTGCCTGGCGGCCACCCAGCAACTGGGTCAGCAGGCGCATCAGCGGCCAACTGGCGAAGGCCAGCACGGCGGCCCAGAACAGCGCCGACCAGAATGGCAGCAGCACCCAGATACTCGCACCCAGCAGGCCAAGCAACAGCAGGCGCAGCAACAGGCGATCGTTGGCGAACATTGGAAACCCCGGTTGGCTCGAAAGCCCCAGTGTAGGGCGTTTCCCCTCTTCGCGGAGGAGAATCGGCGTAGGGGAATCAGCGCAGCCAGGTCAGATGCAGGCCGTCGCCATCATCCTTGCCCTGTTCCAGGCGTGCATCGCGCACGCCCTGGGCGGTCAGCGCAGTTCGCCAGTCGCTGGCGTGCTGGCCGGCCAACTCGACGCGCACGCCGGTGTCCAGGCGCAGGGTGCGCACCAGCAGGTCCAGCCAGGCGCCGCCCGGTTCCTGCGGTACGTGGCTCAAGGTCAGCTCACCGTTGGCCTTGAGCAGGCGCATCAGCGTCGCCGGGCTGGGCAGCAGTTCGCCGAGGGCGGTGGCGCTATCCAGTTGTTCAGCATGCAGGTAGGCACGGCGGTTGCCACGGGTGATGGTGTAGACCGCCAGCAGGCTGTTCTCGTGGGGCGCGGCGAGGCGCACCAGCAGGTAGGCCTGCTGGTCGTCCGGGCCGAACAGTTTGGAATTGCCGAACACCGAATTGGCCAGCAGGTTGCTGGAGCCGCAGTCACGGCTCTCGCACCAGAACAGCGGCGTGGACTCGGCCTTGAGCAGGTCCTTGCGCGCCGCAGCGAAGGCGCTCTGGCTGGAGTCCTCGTCGGGCAGGCGATAGGTCACGGCGGTCAGGTCGCCGATGGCGCGCACCTCCCCTTCCATGCGCAGGCGCCCGCTGATGCGGCTGATCGAGCCTTGCGGGTAGATGCGTTCCTGGCTGGCAGCCTGGTTGAAGTCGACGATCTCCGAACGCGGGAAGCGCGGGAGAACCTCCAGGTCATGGCTGTCGGGCAGGTCGGCGGCAGCGGCGAGGCTGGCGAAGCCGAGCAAGCCACCGGTGATCAGCGTGCGAAGCAGCCGTGACATCCGGTGCGCGTCGGTCCTGACGAAGTGAGGGTTTTCCGGCCCCTGGCGCGCGGCGGTCTGGATGTCGAGCATGCACAATCTCCCTGAAGCGATCCGTGCAGCCTCGCGGCAGGCCCCGCTTTAGTCAAGCCGCAGGGCGCTACCGGGTGTTTCCCTCAGGCCTGCAGGAAGGGTCGGAAGAACGCTGCGACAGCTTCGGCGCCCGCCTCGTCATCCAGGTGCAGGTGGTGCTGACCGGGCAGCTCATGGACCTCGAAGGGTCTGTCCTTCAGCAGTTCGCGGGTGGCCGGCTCGGCCAGCAACAGTCCTTGCTGCGCCAGCACCAGGCTGGCCGGGCATTGCACGGACTGGACGAATTGTCGCGCATGGGCGCGGGTCAGGCGCAGCGGCGACGGCAGGGTCAGGCGTGCGTCGGTGCGCCAGGTATAGCCACCGGGCACCGGCACCAGGCCACGGGACGCCAGCAGCTCCGCCGCCTCGCGGCTCACCGCACCGACGCCTTTCATGCGCGCTTCCACGGCGCGATCGATGACTTCGTAGACTGGCTTGCGCTTGTTCGGCAGGGCCAGTTGGGCGCGCAGGGCTTCGCCGAGCTTCTGCGGCGAAGTGTCCGCCTCGCCGGTGTAGGGCACCAGGCCGTCGATCAGCGCCAGGCGCTCGATGCGCTCGGGCATGGCGCCGGCCAGCAGTACCGAGACGATGGCGCCCATGGAATGCCCGAGCAGCGAGAAGCGCTCCCAGCCCATCTGGTCGGCCACCATCAGCACGTCCAGCGCGTAGTCCCACAGCAGGTAGCTGGCCCCCGGCGCACGGTGGCCGGAGTGGCCGTGGCCGGCGAAGTCCAGGGCGAGGATACGCACGCCTTCGAGCATGGGCGCCAGCCGGGCGAAGCTCATGGCGTTGTCCAGCCAGCCATGCAGGGCGATCACCGGGCGGCCGTCTTCCGGGCCGAAGAGGTGCGCGGCCAGCTCGATATGCGGCAGGTTCAGGCGGATTTCCTGGACTTTGGCGGTCATGGTGATTCCTTAAACGTGGGTGCGCTGTTGCCAGCGGGCGAAGACGGTCTTGAGCAGAGCGGCAGTGTCCTGCGGGCGCTCCAACGGGAACATGTGCCCGCCCGGTAGCGACAGGCTCTCGCCCATGGGGATGCGGCCGATCAGGCTCGCATGGTGCGGCAGCACTACGCGGCTGTGGCGGCCGCGCACCATGGTCAGCGGCACGGCCAGCTGTTTGGCGCGGCCGGGGCTGGTATGCGGCACGTTGCGGTAGATGGAGATTTCCGTGGCCGGGTCGAACTTCAGGCGCAGGCCCTGCGCGGCGGACGGAGCCAGGCCGTGGCGCACATAGGCCTCCAGGCAGTCGCGGTCGAAGCGCTTGAACAGCGGCTTGCCGGCGAAGTACTCCAGCGCCTCGGCGAAGTCCTCGAAGTCCTCGCGGCGGCCAAGGGTACGGCCAGCAGGCGTCAGTCGGTCGATGAAGCCCAAGCGCTTGGCGACGCGGATCACCAGTTGGTCGGCCAGCGTCAACAAGGGCGAGTCGAGCATCACCACGCCACGGTACAACTCGGGTTTGCGCAGCGCCGCGTGGTAATGCAGCACGCCGCCAAGGGAGTGGCCGACTCCCCACACGGGCTCGTCCAGCGCTTCGAGGTGATGCAGCAGCTCTTCCACCAGGTTTTCCCAGTTGGCATTCACCGGGAAGCGCGGGTCGTGGCCGTGCATGTCCAGCCGATGGACCCGGTAATCCGGCTCCAGGGCATCGAACAACTTGCCGTAGGTGCCCGAGGGAAAACCGTTGGCGTGGGCGAAGAAGACCGTTTGCGACATGCTGGGTGAACTCAGGGAAATGACTGCCTGAATTTTCCGCCAGCATCGAGGGTGCGGCAATGACCCACACTCCCGCGAATGACGGCACTCCGGCCAAAGTCCATGGCGCTCCGGCGGATTTGCCCTGATCGGCGCTTCGTGCTGAGCAACTTCGGCGGATAACCGTGAACGGTTATTCGCCCTACGGGAGCGCCGTCGTAGAGCGCATAACGCGGCACGCCTTATCCGCCGTCAGCCGTTAGACCCAATGCGTCGCGTGATTCACCACGCTGAACAGGATGCCGCCCGCCACCAGCAGGAACACCACCCCGCACGCGCCGTCGATTGCAGGAACGGCACGCAGCAGGCGTTTCTGCCACAAGGGCCGGGTGAGGACGACACTGAGCAGGCTGAACCAGGCGAAGCCGACGACAAACAGCATCACCGCCACCGAGACCTTGCCGGGCGCCGACATGTCCGCCGGGATCAGGCTGGTCAGCAGCGCGAGGAAGAACACCAGCGCCTTGGGATTGAACAGGTTGGTCGCCAGCCCGCGCAGCCAGGGGCCGAGCTTCGAGGCCGGCAGCTCGCCGTCGATCCGCCCTGCCCCGCCCGGCTTGCGCAACGCGCGCAGTGCGCCGATGCCAAGCCAGCCAAGGTAGGCGGCGCCCACCAGTTGCAGCGCGCTGAACAGTAGCGGCGAGCGGCTGAGCAGCAGCGACACGCCAGTCAGCACCAGGGTGCCGTGGACCAGGATACCGCTGGCCAGCCCGAGGGCGCTGAGCACGCCGGCGCGGCGGCCCTGGTGCAGCGAGGTGCGCACCACCAGCGCGACGTCCGGGCCGGGGCTGACCAGGGCGACGGCGAACACGGCGGTGAGCATGAGCAAGACCTGAACCTCCTGCATGGCGGGATTCTCCAGTGGAAAGTGAAACGAGGAAGGTGGGGGGTCAGCGCTGGCGCAAGCGCGCGGGCGGCAATCCGTAGGTACGGCGGAACAGGCGGCTGAAGTGGGCCTGGTCATAGAAGCCCAGGCTCAGGGCGATCTCCGACAGCGGCTGGCCCTTGATCACCCGTGGCAGCGCGCGCTCCAGGCGCAGCTGGGTGAGCCACTGGTGCGGCGGCAATCCGCACTGGTGGCGGAAGCGGCGCAGCACCTGCCAGGGGCTGAGGTCGCAGAACTCGGCGATCTCTTCCAGGGTCGGCGGGGTTTCCAGGCGCGATTCCAGCCACTCGCGGAGGCGCGCCCAGGTCGGTGCATCGAAGCCCTGCCCCGGTTCGCGGATGCGCAGGCTGGAGGCGCGCTCCAGCAAGGCGGCGAGAGCCTGCCAGAGCTGGCCTTCCTGCGCCAACCGCTCGCCACCGAGCATCAGGGCGTGGGCGCGTTGCAGCTCGACCTGCAGCAACGGATCGCGTAGCTGCGCGGCGGTCAGGCGCGGTGCGCCCTGGCGGCCATCGCTGAAAGCGCGACAGGCATCGTCCAGCCATTGCGGGTCGATGGACAGCACGCGGATGCGATAACCGTCCTCACCCTCGCTGGAACCGTCATGGATGCTCTCGGGGCTCATCAGCAGGATGTCGCCATTCCCGGCCAGCAAACGCTCACCGCGATGGGTATAGCGCTGGTAGCCGCCCTCCATCAGCCCGACGTGGTAGTCGAGATGAAAGTGCCGGGGAAAGGCAAAACGGCGGTATTCGGCGTCGATGAAACGGACGCCGGGCAGGCCGCTGCTGTGGTGTTCGATGCGTTCCATGGGCCTACTTTACCGGCGCGGGAACGGCGGGTCTTGGACAAAATTGCGAGCGGCAGGTTCTTCGGTGACAGCTCCGGAGTCTGGCGTTGGGCGGAGACATCGCGGACGAAGTCCGCTCCTACCCCGCGCTCAACTCCCAGGGAGCGTAGGAGCGGACTCCGTCCGCGATTGGCCGAGCCCCGCGCAAATCTCGAGCGTGGCTTCCTGCCCGGAGCCCGTCGCCGGCTCAACGCTCCAGCGGCACCACCGCCATGGTCAGCCGCGAGATGCAGCTCGGCTTGCCGTCATCCCCGTGCAGGCGGATTTCCCAGACGTGTGTCGAGCGACCGATGTGCACCGCCTTGGCCACCGCCGTCACCCGCCCGCTGCGCAAGCCGCGCAGGTGGTTGGCGTTCACTTCCAGGCCCACGCAGTAGTACTGGCTGTTGTCCAGGCACAGGTAGCTGGCGGTGGAGCCGACGGTCTCCGCCAGCACCACCGAGGCGCCACCGTGCAGCAGGCCGTAGGGCTGGTGGGTGCGCGAATCCACCACCATGCTGGCGGTCAGCGAGTCGTCGTCGAACGCCTCGAAGCGGATATCGAGCACTTCACCGATGGTGTTCTTCAGGTTCGCGTTGAGCTTCTCCAGATCGGGCGTGGTGCGCCAGGTCATGCCATTCCCCTTGTCTTATTCATGCCACTGCACCGCCTCGCGGCGCTCCGCCCATTCATTGAAGCGCGGCCCGTAGGCACCTTCCACCACGTTGCGCTTGATCTTCAAGGTGGGCGTGAGGAAGCCGTTGTCCACGGTCCAGACATCCTTGACCAGCACCAGCCCAGCCAGACGCTCGTGCTTGTCCAGCGCCTCGTTCACCTCCGTCAGCAGCTCCTGCAAGCTCTGCTCAAGCTGACTGCGCGAGCCGTTGGCGGCTTCGTGGCGGCCGACTTCGGAGAGCACACACAGGCCCAGCGGGGCGATCAGGCCATCGCCGACCACGCAGATCTGCTCGATCCGCGAATGCACGGCCAGGCGGTTCTCGATGGGCGCCGGGGCGACGTACTTGCCCTTGGCGGTCTTGAAGATTTCCTTGATGCGCCCGGTCAGGCGCAGGTTCCCCTCGGCGTCCTGTTCGCCCTTGTCGCCCGTGCGCAGGAAGCCGTCCTCGGTGATGGTCTCGGCAGTGCGCTCCGGGTCCTTGTAGTAGCCAACCATGGTCGCGCCGCTGCGGACCTGCACTTCGCCTTCGTCACTGATGCGCACTTCCACCCCGGGACTGTTGCGCCCGATCCAGCCCTTGCGTTGCTCGCCGGGCCGGCACACATGGGAGTAGCCACAGTTCTCCGACATGCCGTAGACCTCCAGCACGCCGAGGCCAAGACGCCGGTACCAGTCGAGCAATGCCTCTGGCACGGGCGCGGCACCGCAGAGCGCGTAGCGCACAGCGTCCAGCCCTAGGCCGGCGAGCACCTTGCGCCCGACCATTCGACCAATGATCGGCAAACGCAGCAGGCGGTCGAGCTTCTGCGCCGGCATCTGCGCATAGACGCCCATCTGGAACTTGGTCCAGATGCGCGGCACACCGAAGAACACCGTGGGCCGCGCGCGGCGCATGTCGGCCACGAAGGTTTCCAGGCTCTCGGCGAAGAACACCGTCTGCCCGGCATACAGCGAGGCCATTTCCACGAACATGCGTTCGGCCACATGGCAAAGCGGCAGGTAGGACAGCAGACGGTCCTCCTCGCCGACGCCGAACAGGTCGATGGCATGGCTGGCGGCGAAGGCGAAGTTGCCGAAGGTGTGCATCACCCCCTTGGGCGTGCCGGTGGTGCCGGAGGTGTAGACCAGCGTCGCCAGGGTGGTGGCATCCGGGCGCGGGTCATCGCGGATCGGTGAAAGCTGCTGCAGGTCACTCCACTGATGGTCGAAGCGGCCTTGCGGATGCAGCGGCAGCGCCACGGTCGGCACGCCCTCGGGAATGCCGTCGGCCATCGACGCCCAGTCGTCCAGCTTGCCGATGAAGGCCACCACCGACTCGGAGTGGGTCATCACCTGGCGCGCGGAGTCGGCGGTGAGGTTGGGATACAGCGGCACCGAGATGTGGCCGGCCATCCAGATGGCGAGGTCGGCGACTATCCAGTGCGCGCAGTTCTTCGAAATGATCGCTACCCGGCTGCCTGCCGGCAGTTCCAGGCTGCGCAGCCAGGCGGCAGCGCGGCGGGCCTGATCGCCCACCTCGCCCCAGGTCAGGGTCTGCACTTCGCCGCCGGTGAGCGGCTGCACCAGGTAGCGTTTGTTTGGGTGGCTCTTCTCGCGCTGATAGAACAGGTCGAGTGGTAATCGGACTGCTTTAACCACGTGCCCCTCCTTTGTTCTTGTTGTCAGAGGTGTAGCTCAAGGGTACAGCGATGGATCAACCAAGCACTTGCTTGGTTGAATATTCCACGCAGCGCAGCGGCAGACAAGACTGGTCGTGTGAACTTTTGTAGGATTTAGCCGAAGGATTGGTCCGAGCCGCTCTGGGACGGGGCTCGCGCGGAAACATCCGGGCACGATTTACCCTGCTGGGCGAAAGAACCCCTCTCCCTTCAGGGAGGGGGTTGGGGAGAGGGAGCGCCCAGCACAAACCGGCCGGAGACCTTTTCAGCGAACTCAGGAATGCCGCGGATGGTGCAGCGATACCAGCTCCATCAGCCCCGCCACCAGCACCTCGCCTTCCAGTTCCGCCAGGGTGGCGGTGCTGAACGGCACGGCGTCGCTGCGGCTGCCGTGCACCAGCAGGCCGGCCAGCGCGCCCACCAGCGGCTGGTGGGTGACCAGCAGCAGGTTCTGCTCGTTGCGGCCGTCGAGGAAGCGCAGCACGTCCTTCGGATCGTCATCCGGAGTCAGCCAGGGCGCAGTGCCCACCGCCCCCTCGAAACCCAGCGCCTCGCGGACCAGCTCGGCGGTTTCCTGGGCGCGCACGTAGGGGCTGGCGAGGATGCCGTCCAGCGGCTGGCCGGCGAGCTGGGCGGCGCTTTTCAGCACCTCTTTGACACCGTGGGCCGTCAGTCGGCGCTCAGAATCGCGGCGAGCCTGGGGCTCGGCTTCGCCATGACGGAGCAGCCAGAGCTTCAAAGCTTGGGCTCTTCGTCGCGCACCGGATGCGGCGCCGGCGGCACGTCGTGCGGGGCCTCGCCTTCCGGGAAGTGGGCGGTCGGCCAGTCGGAGAACGGCCAGGGCTTCTCTTCGGTCTGGAAGGTGCCGAAGCGGCCGATCTGCGCGAAGTACTGGCTCAGGCTGTCGCCGAAGCCCATCAGGCTGCCGCTGGGCGCGCCGTAGATGATGCGGTAGATCAGCTGGATGATCACCACGGCGCCGAGGATCATCTCGGCGACGAACCAGACCAGCGCGAAGACCAGCATCCAGACGACGCGCAGGACCAGGGATTCTTTTTCCTGACGTTCAGCGGACTGTCGTTCAGCAGACATGGCGAAACCTCCTCAGAAACCGGTGGTGGGAATGAAGTCGACGTCGGTCTTCGGCTCGCCGCTCATCAGCGCCCCGATGACCTGCTCCAGCGTGCGGCCGCCGAACAGGATGGCGTTGAGGCCGGCCACCAGCGGCATGTAGACCTGCAGCTCGTCGGCCTTGGCCTTGAGCACCTTGAGGGTGTTCACGCCCTCGGCAGTCTCGCCCATGCGCGCCACGGCGTCTTCCAGGCTCAGGCCTTCGCCCAGGGCGAAGCCCACCTGATAGTTACGGCTCTTGGGTGACGAACAGGTGACGATCAGGTCGCCCACGCCGGCCAGGCCGAGGAAGGTCATGGGGTTGGCACCCAGCTTGACCGCGAAACGGGTCATTTCCGCCAGGGCGCGGGTGATCAGCATGCCCTTGGTGTTCTCGCCCATGCCCAGCGCGGCGGCCATGCCGGCGATGATGGCGTAGACGTTCTTCAGCGCGCCGCCCAGCTCGACGCCGAAGCGGTCGCCACTGGCGTAGACGCGGAAGGTGCGGCCGTGCAGCGCATCCTGCACCTGGGTGCAGAGGTCTTCGTCCTCGCTGGCGACCACGGTGGCAGTCAGCTCATGCTCGGCAATCTCGCGCGCCAGGTTCGGGCCGGAAATCACCGCGATGCGGGATTTCGGCGCGATCTCTTCGAGCACCTGGCTCATCAGCTTGAAGCTCTGCGCCTCGATGCCCTTGGTCAGGCTGACCAGCATCTTGCCAGCCAGCTCATCGCTGCGGCCGTCGAGCACCTTGCGCAGGGCGCTGGAGGGCACCGCAACGAAGATCATCTCGCACTCGGCCAGGGTCGCCGCCAGATCGGTGGTCGGTTCGACGCCGGCATGGATCGGCACGCCTTTGAGATAGTTCGGGTTCTCACGCCGGGTGCGAATTGCCTCGGCCTGCTCCTCGTCACGCATCCACTGGCGCACGCGCTGTCCGTTTTCTGCCAGCAAGTTGGCGAAGGCGGTGCCGAAACTGCCACCACCGAGGACGGCGATCGGTTGCTGCTGTGTCATGTCTGTTCCATTGGTGGCCGCTCCGCGGCGGCAATTGGGGCATTATAAGGCCGCGTCGGCGACCGGCCAGTCCGGATCGCCGGGCTGGTAATCAGCGCTGCCTCGTTTAACATCCGACTAGCAGAATACGTCCAGCCGTAGACATCGACTGAACCGAGCTGACTGAACCGATAAGAACCGAGAACAAGGTCGTTCCGTGCATCGTCCCTTTCGCGCTCCCCTGCCGCTTTCCCTGTGCGCTGCGCTGCTGGCGAGCAAGGCCATGGCGGGCGATCTGTTCGTGGACAGCCTGGACGTCCCTGAAGTTCTGACCGCGACCCGGCTGAAACAGTCACCCGCCGAAGTCCCCGGCAGCATGACAGTGCTCGATCGCGACCTGATCAAGGCGTCCGGCGCCCGCGACATTCCCGAATTGATGCGTCTGGTGCCAGGCATGATGGTCGGCTACCTGTCGGGCAACCAGCCGACGGTGAACTACCACGGCACCAACGTCACCGAGGCGCGTCGCCTACAGGTGTTGGTGGACGGCCGCTCGGTGTACCGCCCGGGCCTCGCCACGGTGGACTGGAGCGACATCCCGGTGGCCATCGAGGACGTCGACCGCATCGAGGTCTTCCGCGGCCCGAACGCGGTGAGCTACGGCGCCAACGCGCTGATGGGCGTGATCAACATCCTCACCCGCCACCCGGCCGACAGCCAGGGCACGCGGCTGAAATACACCGCCGGGCAGAACGGCATCCGCGATTGGTACGCCAGCCAGGGCATCCGCGACCGCTCCGGCGACTATCGCCTGTCCCTCTCCGGCCAGGAGGACGACGGCTTCGACCACGACCAGTTCGGCCACGACTACCGCGATGGCCGCCGCCTGAGCCGCTTCAACCTGGCAGCCAACCACAGCCTCGACCTGCGCAACAGCCTGGACTGGCAGCTCGCCGCGAAAGAAGGCACTAACCAGCGGCCGTACGACTACGAGCCGATCTTCGGCAACATAGCCGCCGGCGACGACAATTCCGACCTGACCGCCCGCGACTACGCCGGCTCCCTGCGCTGGACCTTCGACATCAATCCCGAGCACAGCTTGTACGTGCAGGGTTACGCCGAGCATTGGGAGCGTTTGCAGGACTTTGGCGCGTGTGAGGCGCAGGTCGCCTTCAGCCCCCAGCTCGCGCAGTTGTGGGCGCTGAATCCGAAGTACGTGGAGAGCTTCGCTGACTCGCTGCCGCGCATTCCTCGTGGCACGGCACAGGAACAGACGCTGGCCGGGCAGGTCCTGCGGCAGTTGGCCGGCGGCGCTTACCTGCCGGTCTGCGGCCAGGTGAACCAGAACATTCGCGAAACCCGCTACGACCTGGAAATCCAGGACACCCTGAGCCTCGCCGACGGCGTACGGCTGGTCAGCGGCATGAGCTACCGCCACGACCAGGCGACTTCGGAAACCTACTTCGACGGCACGGTGAACAACGATATCTGGCGCCTGTTCGGCCAGCTGGAATGGCACCTGACGCCGCACTGGCTGCTACAGGGCGGCGCGATGATCGAGGACGACCAGCTCTCCGGCAGCTCGGTCAGCCCGCGCATCGCCCTCAACTACCTGATCACCCCGCGCCACAGTCTGCGCGCGGTGTACTCCGAGGCGGTGCGCTCGCCGGACATGTATGAGAACAACGTGAACTGGAGCTACCGGGTGCGCAATCTCTCGGCTCCTGCTTACGGCCAGTCCAGCGCCTACTACTTCGCCCGCGCCCAGGGCCCGGATAACCTCGACCAGGAGCGCATGCGCTCGCGGGAGATCGGCTACAACGGCCAGTTCGACGAACTCGGGCTCGCGGTCGACATCAAAGCCTACTACGACGAAATCAATGGGCTGATCAGCGATCCCTTGAAGGTCTCCGACTTCGAACCAAGCAACGACAACGACATCCGCTTCAGCGGCGCCGAAACCCAGCTCGACTGGCGCCTGACGCGGCAGGACCGCGTGCGCCTGACCTACGCCTATGTCGACTACGATGCCAGCAGCCGCTACGACCAACGCCTCACCGCGCGCAACAGCGGCTCCGCCGGCTGGATGCGCGACTGGGGGCGCGGCTGGTCGAGCTCGGTCTTCTACTATGGTGACGATGCGCTGAACGAACACCGCTTCGAGCGCGTCGACCTGCGCGTGGCCAAGCGCATTCCCCTGGGCCGCGCCGCGCTGGAGCTGGCCGGCGTGCTGCAGCAGCGCCTGGACGACGAGCCGCTGACCTGGCCGGAAAACCGCTACGACAGCCGCCACCGCCTCTACTTCAGCGCCGAGGTGGACTTCTAGCATGCCTGCCCGCCGCTCAAGGACGAGCCCCGGAACCCTTCTCAGCGCCCTGATCCTCTGGCTGGCCTGCCTGTGCGCGCTGCCGGCCCAGGCCCGCGAGATCCTGCTGGTCAGCGCCGAGCAGAGCCCGGCGCTGCAAGACTTCGCTCAGGCCCTGGCGCAACGCCGGCCGAATGACCAGGTGCGGCTGGAGTCCCCCGAGAATTTGCCGCCGGCCGCCAGCCTCGATGGCGAAACCCGGCTGCTGCTGCTCGGCAGCGGCGCGCTGAACTGGCGTATCGCCAGTGACGACGCACCACCGGCCCTGACCCTGTTGGTCAGCCGCGTCGAAGCCCGGCAAGTGTTGGGTGAGTACAAGCCGCCGCACCTCAGCCTGCTGTGGAGCGACCCGCCACCGGTCCGCCAATTACAGCTGGCGCTGGAGCTCAGCCCGCGCCCGCAGCGCATCGGCGTACTGCTCGGCCCCACCAGCGCATTCCTCCTGGACGAACTCACCCAGGCCGCACAAAGGCTCGGCGTGGAGTTGGTCAGCGAGCTGCAGACCCGCGCCGAAGACAGCCGCCCATTGCGAGAACTGCTCGGTCGCAGTGACCTGCTGCTCGGTCTGGACGACAAACAGCTTTATAACGCGCAGACCATCAAGGGCATCCTCCTCAGCGCCTACGCCGAGAACCGGCCGCTGATCGGCCCCACCGCCGCCTTCGTCAAGGCTGGCAGTCTGGCCAGCACCTACAGCGACCAGGACGACTGGCTGGAGACCCTCGATAGCCTGCTCGACGAGTCTGCAGAGCAATGGCCCGACAGCCTCTACCCCGAACGCTTCAAGGTGCAGAGCAACCGCCAGGTGGCGCGCTCGCTCGGCATCGACCTGCAAGGCGACGCGGAACTCGCGCAACGCCTGGCCGAAGGAGAAAAACCATGAGCTCCCGCCAGAGCTGGAACATCCAGACGCGCATGCTGGCCATCAGCCTTGGCCCGGCGCTGCTGCTCACCGTGCTGCTGACCGGGTACTTCACCTACTCGCGTCTGCAGGACCTGCGCCTGGAGTCCAACCACACCGGCCAGCTGATCGCCAACCAGCTCGCCCCGGCGGCGGAGTACGGGGTGATCTCCGGCAACCTGCCGGTGTTACAGAGCCTGTTGCGGGCCACCCTGAGCACCGCCCACGTGCGCTTCATCGAAGTGCGCGACCGTGGCGACAACATCCTCGTCTATGTCGAGCACGCCGCCGATCCCGCACAAGCCAGCTCCAAGGTGGAAATCTTCCACGCCGCCATCCAGCGCGAAAACATTGCCCTGAACGGCAGCGAACTAGGCCGTTCCAACGACATGCTGCCGACCGTCGCGGCGCCCAGCGGCGATTACCTTGGCCGTGTGGTCGTGGGCATGGCCAGCGACGCCTTCAGCGAGCGGCAGCAGGAAATCCTCCTCAAGGCCAGCCTGCTTGCGCTGTTCGCGTTGATCCTCACGTACCTGCTGGCCCGTCGCCTGGCCCGTCGCCTGGCCGCGCCAATCCGAACCATGGGCCGCGCCGTGCAGGCGATCCAGACCGGCGACTACCACACCACGCTGCCGGTACCGGATGACGGCGAAGTCGGCGATCTGGCCCGGCACATCAACAACCTCGCCCGCGGCCTGCAGCAAGCCAGCCTGGAGCAGGAACGCAGCATCGCCCAGTTGGTGGCGGCACGGGAGGAAGCCGAGGAAGCCAACCGCGCCAAGTCCGACTTCCTGGCGATGATGAGCCACGAGCTGCGCACCCCGATGAACGGCGTGCTGGGCATGCTGCAACTGCTGGAAACCACCGAACTGAACCAGGAGCAGGCCGAGTACAGCGCGCTCGCCACCGAATCCACCGAGCACCTGCTCAAGGTGATCAACGATATCCTCGACTTCTCCCGCGTCGAGCGCGGCGCCCTTGAGCTGGAGCGCATCCCGTTCAATCTGCTGGAACTGATCCAGAGCTCCATCCAGGTCTTCCAGCACAGCGCCCAGCAGCGCGGGCTGGAACTGGAAATGAGCGTGCAGGACGGCCTGGACAATCTCGAGGTGCAAGGCGACCCGACACGCATCCGGCAGATCCTGGTCAACCTGCTGGGTAATGCCCTGAAATTCACCGAAGAAGGCGGCGTGCGCCTGGAAGCCACCTGGCAGGCGCTGGACGACGAAGTGCTGTGGCTCAGTTGCTCGGTGCAGGACAGCGGCATTGGCATCTCCCACGAGCGCCTGGAGCACATGTTCGAGGCCTTCCAGCAGGCCGACTCGTCCACCTCGCGGCGCTACGGCGGCACCGGGCTGGGCCTGTCCATCGCCCGCACCCTGGCTGAACGGATGGGCGGTACCCTCGGTGCGGTCAGCGAGGAAGGCTGCGGTTCGACCTTCACCCTGGAGATTCCCCTGCCCTTCCGGGAGCGCCAAAGTGTCGCAGACGACGGGACGAACGGCGGCGACGCACTTGCCACTGGTCAGTCCGTACTGCTGGTGGAGGACAACCCGGTGAATCAAACGGTCATAGAAGCTATGTTGCGCAGCCTGGGTTATCGCGTCACGCTGGTGGGTGACGGCGCCCAGGCGGTGCGTACCTCGGAGCGCGGCGAATATGCGGCGATCCTGATGGACTGCCGTCTGCCTGTGCTCAATGGCTACGAAGCCACCCGGCAGATTCGTGCAAAATCGGGTGGCGAACAGGTACCGATCATCGCCCTGACCGCCAACGCGCTGCAGGGCGACCGCGAGGCCTGCCTTGAGGCAGGAATGAACGACTACCTCGCCAAACCGTTCAAACGCGCGGAGCTGCAGCGGATTCTGCAGCGTTGGGTTGCTTCAGGTCGTTGATCGGCGGAGCGCTTGCCCGCAAACTGCGGACCGGCCCGGGGCCTGCGTCCCGACAGGGAAACCTGGCAGCTGGCGAAAAGTGAACAAGCGTTCGCCGATTGCTGTGACTTTCACTTAAAGGCAATAGTCTATGACTAGGCTGCCGCATGACACCGTGACAATAACAACGGAACGCGGCGCCGCAGGCAGAAGCCAACAACGCCTGCTATCCAGGATTTTTGAGGAGCTCGCATGACCAAACAAAACGCCTTCACCCGAGAAGACCTGCTGCGCTGCAGCCGCGGCGAGCTCTTCGGCCCGGGTAATGCGCAACTGCCCGCCCCGAACATGCTGATGATCGACCGCATCACTCACATCAGTGAAGTCGGCGGCAAGTATGGCAAGGGCGAACTGGTCGCCGAGCTGGATATCAACCCGGACCTGTGGTTCTTCGCCTGCCACTTCGAAGGCGACCCCGTCATGCCGGGCTGCCTGGGCCTCGACGCCATGTGGCAGCTGGTGGGCTTCCACCTCGGCTGGCAGGGCAACCCCGGCCGCGGCCGCGCCCTGGGTTCGGGCGAAGTGAAGTTCTTCGGCCAGGTCCTGCCGACCGCCAAGAAAGTCACCTACAACATTCACATCAAGCGTACGATCAATCGTTCGCTGATCCTGGCCATCGCCGACGGCACCGTCAGCGTCGATGGCCGCGAAATCTACAGCGCCGAAGGCCTCCGCGTCGGCCTGTTCACTTCCACTGACAGCTTCTAAGGGTATCCGCATGCGTCGCGTCGTGATCACCGGTCTGGGCATCGTTTCCTGCCTGGGCAATGACAAAGACACCGTCTCCGCCAACTTGCGTGCAGGCCGTGCTGGCATCCGCCACAACCCCAGCTACGCCGAGATGGGCCTGCGCAGCCACGTGTCCGGTTCGGTCAACCTGAACCTGGAAGAGCTGATCGACCGCAAGGTCTTCCGCTTCATGGGCGACGCCGCCGCTTATGCCTACCTGGCAATGGAACAGGCGATCAAGGACTCCGGCCTCAGCCCCGAGCAGATCTCCAACCCGCGCACCGGCCTGATCGCCGGCTCCGGCGGTGCTTCCACGCTGAACCAGATGGAAGCCATCGACACCCTGCGCGAAAAGGGCGTCAAGCGCATCGGCCCATACCGCGTCACCCGCACCATGGGCAGCACCGTTTCCGCGTGCCTGGCCACTCCCTTCCAGATCAAGGGCGTGAACTACTCCATCTCCTCGGCCTGCGCCACCAGTGCGCATTGCATCGGCCAGGCCATGGAGCAGATCCAGTTGGGCAAGCAGGACGTCGTCTTCGCGGGCGGCGGTGAGGAAGAACACTGGAGCCAGAGCTGCCTGTTCGACGCCATGGGCGCCCTCTCCACCCAGTACAACGACACCCCGGAAAAGGCCTCCCGCGCCTACGACGCCAAGCGTGACGGTTTCGTCATCGCCGGCGGCGGCGGCATGGTCGTGGTCGAAGAGCTGGAGCACGCTCTCAAGCGCGGCGCCAAGATCTACGCCGAAATCGTTGGCTACGGTGCGACGTCCGATGGCTACGACATGGTTGCCCCGAGCGGCGAAGGCGCCATCCGCTGCATGCAGCAGGCCCTGTCGACCGTGGACACCCCGATCGACTACCTGAACACCCACGGCACCTCCACCCCGGTCGGCGACGTCGCTGAAATCCGTGGCGTGCGTGCAGTGTTCGGCGACAAAGCCCCGGCCATCAGTTCCACCAAGAGCCTGTCCGGCCACTCCCTGGGCGCTGCTGGCGTTCACGAAGCGATCTACTGCCTGCTGATGATGGAAGGCAACTTCATCGCCGGCTCGGCAAACATCGACGAACTGGACCCGGAAGTCGCTGACATGCCGATCCTGCGCGAGACCCGCGAGAACGCGAAGATCGACACCGTCATGAGCAACAGCTTCGGCTTCGGCGGCACCAACGCCACCCTGGTCCTGAAACGCCACAACGGCTGATCGATGATCAAAACAGGAAAGGCGCCTCAGGGCGCCTTTTTTGTTGCCTGCGATTCCCCCCTACCCTCGCGCCGCAGATCCCGTCAGGATGAGTAGGCTGATAACAGGGAGCGCAGAGATGGAATTGAAGATCAGGCAGGCACACAGCGACGACGCCAAGGCCATCAGCCAGGTGATCGTAGCGGCCGTCAGGGAGAGCAACGGCCAGGACTACCCGGCGAGCGTCATCGAGTCTGTGGCGGCGCATTTCACGCCGGAGCAGGTGATCGAGCTGCTGGAGCAACGCCTGGTCTTCGTCGCCTTGCTGGAGAACGAGATCGTCGGCACAGGCGCCCTGGATGGCAATGCAGTGCGCAGCCTCTTCGTAGCGCCTCAGCAGCAGCGCAAAGGCATCGGCCAGGCTCTGATGGCTCGAATCGAGAAAGCTGCCCTGGGGCGCGGTATAGAGTCCCTACTGGTCCCCTCTTCCCTCACCGCCGAAGGCTTCTACGCGCGCCTGGGCTATCGCGTACTGCGAGAACAACTCCACGGCGAGGAGCGCACCCTCATCATGACCAAACCCCTCTCCCTTCTGTAGGAGCGAGCTTGCTCGCGAACCGCATCCTTTACGGACCTCCGGCTAACGCCAGAGCAGGCCTCAATGCCGAACAGCCCCCTCTCCCTTCAGAGAGAGGGCTAGGGAGAGGGCGCATCACGCAGAGGCCCCCATTGCACATCTGGCGTTTTTCCGCCCCAAAACAAAACCCCCGACCAGCTTTCGCTGATCAGGGGCTTTGGAATTAGAAGCTTGACGATGACCTACTCTCACATGGAGAAACTCCACACTACCATCGGCGATGCATCGTTTCACTACTGAGTTCGGGATGGGATCAGGTGGTTCCAATGCTCTATGGTCGTCAAGCAATTCGGTTGGATGCTCGCCTTGGCGCTCATCCGAATTCGGGATGCTTACACTAATAAGCAAAACCCCCGGCCAGCGAAGCTGACCAGGGGTCTTGGGATAGGAGCTTGACGATGACCTACTCTCACATGGAGAAACTCCAC
>NZ_PEKX01000013.1 GCF_002796985.1 Pseudomonas sp.
TGAAGTTGTCCAGCCCGGTTGCCTTCAACTGGCCGGCCGTACCTGGCCGAGCTCGCCGAAGGCATGCGCCAGGTCGGCGACCTGGCGCTGCTCGCGCTGATTCATTTCCTGCAATTGCTGGCCGAGACCGGCCGAACCGAACACACCTCGCAGCCCCTGGCTGATATCGGCCTGGCGCTGGCCGAAGGCCGACAACGCCTGCTCGTCGCCCTCGCGGGCGGCGCTGAAAATCGCACCGAGGGTGCTGTTGCCGAAGACTCCGGCATCACCGCCACCGAAGCCGAGGAAGCCATGACCGCTGCCGTCGCCGAAGGCGCTGTTGCCGTGGTTGGCGAAGATCAGCGCAAGCTGGCTCTGGCTCGGGCCCTCGCGGAACACGCTGCCCAGCCCCGACTGCGCCGTGCCACGGTTGCTGCTGTCGAGCAGCGGTGCCTGGCCGAGCATCGGAGGGCCGACATCCGGCAGCACTGACTGCAGCACTGGCGTACCCCCCGTGATACCGCTGTCGAGGCCCGGCACCACCGGCACAATGCCCTGCTCGGTGCGGTACTGCGGATCGCCGTCACCCAGCGAGCCCTGCACCAGCAGGCCACGGGTCGACGGCAGGCTGCCCAATGCCAGGTTGGCGAGATTGCCCAGCGCATCGGTGAGATTTGCGCCATTGGCCAGGATGCTGTCGCCCAGCTGGATGCCATTGTTGTCGGCCTGGCCGCTGCCCACGGTGTAGGCAAACACCAGGTGGCTGGTTCCCGAGCCGGACACGTAGTCGGCATACACGGTGCCGCCCTGGTCCAGGGTGATGGCGATGCGCGGGATGCCGCCACGGGTATCCACCACCACGGCCTCGCTGAAATCGACGCCGAAGTTCAGGGTCTGCCCCGGTGTGTAGCGGCCATCGGCGGGCAGCGTCACGCCGCTGACCTGTGGGCTGCTGTGGTCCAGCACGTAGGTTTCGCCGACGAAGCCGTTCTGCAGGGTGTTGGCCGCGCCATCGCGCACTCCCGTACTGGCGTTCATCGAGAGAGTCAGATTGCCGTCGCCGGCCACCTGGCCGACGGTGACGCGCCAGGTCTGCTCGCCGATCTGTACGACCGAAAGCACGGTGCCATGGGCGCTTCCGGTCGCCTGCAGGGCGAAATCGGCGATCTCCAGGCCGGAGACCTTCTCGCTGAAGTTGACGTCGAACGCCAATGCCTGGGCGTTACTGGGCGAGGCGTCCACGCGGCTGATCGAGGACACCGTCGGCGCGGTGGTGTCGACCTGCACATCGGAGGTATCGCCCACGGTGGTCAGGGCCGTGTTCAGCGGGTTGCCGGCGGCATCCGCTATCACCGCCCCATTGGCCTGCAGGGAGACGATCTGGATGCCGTCCGCATCGTTGTCGCCGGCCTGTACGGTATAACGGAAGGCCATGCCGCCGCCGGGCGTGCTGCCGACGAAATCGGCGTAGGCGGTGCGCCCGCCGATATCCAGCGCCAGGCGCGGCGTGCCGTTGCGGGTGTCGAGCTGCAAGGCCTCGCTGGCGTCGAGGCGGAAGTCCAGCACGCTACCGGCCTTGTAACTGCCGGCTGCTGGGCCGCCGCTGAAGGCAACAGTGGGGGCGCTGGTGTCGACGGACACGCCAGCGGTGTCACCAACCTGATTCAGGGTCAGGTTCGCGCTGTTGGTCGCGGCGTCCGTCAACAGGCTGCCATTGGCCTGCAGACCGATGACCTGGATACCGTCGGCATCCGTGTCGCCGGCCTGGACCCGGTACTGGAACACCAGGGCGCTGCCGCCGGAGCCGGAAACGTAGTCGGCATAGACGGTACGCCCACCCAGATCCAGCGCCAGGCGCGGCGTGCCGCCGTTGGTGCTCACCAGCACCGCTTCGCTGGTGTTGACCGTGAAGCTGAGCACGCTGCCGGCCTTGTAGCTGCCGACCGCTGGCACGTCGACACTGACGACGCTCGGTGCCAGCGCGTCGATGCGCACGCCGAGGGTCGAGCCGACATTGTTCAGGGCGACTTGCGCGTCGTTGCCGGCGCTGTCCCTGATGGTGCCGCCAGTCAACCCGGCGCCGACGCTGATGCCGTCACTGTCCAGTTGGCCATTCTGCACGCTCAGGCGGAATACCAGGGCGTTGCTGCCGGAGCCGGATACATAGGTGGCGTAGACCGTCTGCCCGCCAATATCCAGAGCCAGGCCAGGGGCCCCGGTGACGAGCACGCTGTCGTTGAAGTTGACGGTGAAGTCCAGGTCCTGCCCGGCCACATAGGTGCCGTTGGCCGGAACGCCAACGCTAGTGACCAGGGGAGCAAGGCCATCGATGACGATGGCCTTGTTGGCCCCCAGGGAGTTCGCGCTCCCGGGGGTCGGCAGGGTCAGCACGGCATTCTCGGTGGTGGCGTTCTGGATGCTCGCACCGTTGAGCGCTAGCGCGGCGCTGGAGTTGAAGTCGAGGTCAGCGCTGACGTCACCCGCCTGCACGGTGTAGGTGAAGGTCAGCGAGTTGCTGCCGGAACCGCTGACATAGGTCGCCAGGCGATCGATGGCGCCGGTTTCCAGCAGCAGCGTCGGCGTGCCGCCACTGACCGTGACACTCTGGTCGAAGGTCACGATCACGGTGACCGTATCACCGACCTTGTAGGTACCGTCCGGAGTGCTGGAGGTGACACCCTGCACCACCGGGTTGGGGACAATGACGGAAATGGCGATGCTGTCGGTGTCACTCAGTGCCCCGCCACTGCCGGTATTGCCCAGGTCATTGGTGGTGATCTGCAGGCTGTCGTTGCCGCTGTAGCCGGCAGCGGGCCGGTAGACCATCCCGTTGAGCGCGCTATTGATATCGCTGCGAGTGCCAGTGAAGGTCATGCTGCTGTCCGTGCTGCCGTCACCGGTAGAGAAGACCAGGCCGGTGGTGCCGAACAGGGTCAACGTGCCGTGGCTGACGGTGAGGGTCACCTCCAGCATATTGTTGCCGGCATCGACATCGCTCACCGTGATGAGGTTGCCGTTAGCGTTGTTGAAGATCAGCGGTTGGTCACGCAGGGTGTCCTGCCCGGCCGGCACCGCGTTGACCGGGGCATCGTTGACCGCACTCACGCTCAGCACCTTGCTGCCGGCATTGCTGTCGCTGGTGCCGTCGTTGACCGCGAAGCTGATGCTGCGGTTGGCGCTATTGGGGCTGTCGGAGGTGTTGCGGTAGATCACCGCGCGCAGCGCCTCCTGCCATTGCCCCAGGCTCGCGACGCCTCCCGAGGAGGTCAGGGTCAGTACGCCGGTTGCGCTGTTGTAGCTGCTGCTGATGTTTCCATAGAGGAGCGAGTTGGTGTTGTTGAATGCCAGGACGTCCTCCCCGCTGTGGAAGCCGTTGCCAATGCTCACTGTGGCGCTGGTCAAGGTCGTGTTGTCGACATCGCTGACGGTGAGGCCGACATCGATGCGGGTGCCGCTGCCGCCTTCGGTATAGCTGCTGGCACCACCGCTGGTGCCGAGGACCGGCGCGTCATTGACCGCGACGACATCCACCCTCCGGGTCGCGGCGATACTGCTGGCCGCTCCATCATTGACCACGAAGCTGATAGTACGGGCAGCGGTATCGGGATTGTCCGAGCTGTTGCTGTACGTCACCGAGCGCAGCGCCGCCTGCCATTGCGCGAGAGTGGCGGTGCCGCCCGCCGAAGTCAGGGTCAACACGCCGGTAGCGGTGTTGTAGGTGCCGGTGATATTGCCCATGTTCACGCCGCCATTGGTGAAGCTCAGCAAGTCTTCGGCGGAATGGAAGTTGCCAGCGATGTGGACCACGGCATTGGCCAGCGTCACGTTATCGAGGTCGCTGATCAGGATGCCGCCATCCACCACCACCGCGGCACCGGCACCACCGTTGCCTTCGGTGAAGGTGGCCGAGCCGCCGCTGGTGGAAACGATCGGCGTCTGGTCGGTGTCCGTCACGGTCACCTGGCGGCTGACTATGGCGCTGCTGGCACTGCCATCATTGACCTGGAAGCTGATGGTGCGGCTGGCCGTGTTCGGCGTCACCGCGGAATTGGTGTACTGCACGGAACGCAGCGCCGCCTGCCACTGGGCAAGGCTCGCACCACTCACGGAAGTCAGGGTCAGTATGCCTTGGGCGGGGTCGTAGCTGCCGACGATGTCGCCCATGGTTGCGCCATCATTGACGAACTGCAGGATGTCTTGGCCACTCTGCAAGTTGCCGGTGATGCGCACGGTGGCGCTGGCCAGCGTAGCGCTGTCCGGGTCCGCCAGGAGAAGGCCGCTGTCGATCGCCACCGGGGTGCTGGCGATGTTGTCACCGGCGACGAAGGCCGCGCTGCCCGCCGAGGAGGTCAGTATGGGCGCCGCGCTGAGCGGCCCAGCCAGGACGAAGTCATTGCCGGTGCCCCCCACATAACTGACGGTCAGTTCGGTGCCGTTGCCGGCAGCGAGGAAAGTACTGCCCTCCGCAAGGCCGGTGAAGCTGCCGTTGATAGCTTCGGCGGCGTCGTTGACGATCAGCGCATAGGTGGTGCCCACCGCGGGAACATAGTCCTGGCTGACCGCCAGGACTGCATTGGTGCCGATGATCACCTGGCCATTGACCAGCACCTGGTCATAGCCGGTACCCGGGGCGCTGCCGTGGATCTCGGCCTGCAGGACCGCACCACTACTCATGATCAGGTTGCCGTTGATCGTCAGGGTACCGGCGCCACCATAGCCGGGGGACAGCGTGCCGCCGTTGCCGACCGCCACGGCGCCGCTGATCGTCGCCGTACCCGTGCCGCCCAGCGTTGCACCGCTCTGCACGCTGATCGAAGTGTTTCCACTGATCGAGCCATTGAGCATCAGGGTGCCGCCCTGCACGGCCGTAGTGCCGGCATAGCTGTTGCTGCCGCTGAGGATCAAGGTGCCGGAGCCGATCTTGGTCAGACTGCCGCCTCCGCTGATCGAGCCGCTGAACGTCGTGCTCTGGTTGCCGCCGCCGACAGTCAGCGTGCTGCTGCCCAACTGCACCGCGCCGGCTCCCGCCAGCGAGGCCAGGGTTTCAGCCGCCGACAGTGACAAGGTGGCGCCAGCGCTCACGGTCACGTTGGAGACATCGGCAATGGCATTGCCTCCGCTGACGGTCAACACGCCTGCGGCCACCATGGTGGCACCGGTATAGGTGTTGCTGCCCGAGAGTATGACGGTGCCGCTGCCGGTCTTGCTCAGGGCTCCGCCACCGGAGACCACTCCGCTCAGGGTCGCCGTGCCACCACTGATGGCCAGGGAGCCACCGGCGCTGCCCAGTACCACGGCATTGTCGACGGTGAAGCTGGCGCCGTTGTTGCTCAGGGTGCCGCCATCCAGCGTCAGGACGCCCGAGGACAGGTTGTCGTCGCTGCCGATCTGCAGGGTTCCGCCCTTCACGCTGATCGCGCCGAGCATGCCCGCCTCGTTGGCAGTGCTGCCCAGGGCCAGCGTACCGCCACCGCTCTTGCTCAAGGCGCCGGTGCCAGCCAGGGCGCTGGCCAGGGTGGTGGAGCCGCTGAAGTTGGTCACGGTCAGGGTGGTTCCGCCACCGAGATTGATGGTGCTACCGGTGATGGTCAGGCCATTGGCTGCATCGGTGAGCAGGGTCAGGCTCTCACCGATGCTCAGGTTGCCGGCCAGGGTGATGGTCTGCCCAGCCAGGGCACTGGTGAAGACGATGGTCTGGCTGCCGGTGCTGTCAGCCGCGGCGATGGCCACCGCCTCGCTGAAGCTGACGCCGTTGCTTGCATCGATGGTGGCCGTGTCGACCGCGTTGGTGACGTAAATGAAGTCGCTGTTGACGGTGGTGTTCGCGGTGACGGTGGAAGTGCCGTCACTCAGGCTGAAGCGAACCGTGGCGTCGCCGGCCGGCGTGTCGTTGCGGTAGGTGATATGCCGCGCGACATCGTTCACCAGCGCCGTGGTGGCCGCGGTGCCGCTGCTGGTGAAGCTGATGGTCAGGACGCCACCGCTATTGCTGAAGGTGGCGAAGGTCTGCCCGCTCACCTGTAGATTGTTGCCGCTGACCGTGAACAAGGCGCCCACGGTATTGAAGCCGAAGATATCCGCAGCGACAGCCGTGCCTGGGCGCTGCAGCGTGAGACTGGCGCCGTTCCAATCACCATTGCCGCCGTTGCGCGCACTGAGCTCGACGTCGCTCAACGACGCGTCACTGCCCGTGTCGAGGGTGACGTTGTTGCCAATACCGCCCCAGGCGCTGCTGTCGCCATTGAGGTTGCCCAGACTCGGCGCCGAGTCGATCACGATGGCCTTGTTGGCACCCAGCGACCCCGCGGCCCCCGGAGCGGCCAGGGTCAGCGTGGCGTCATTGCCGGCGCTGTCGCGAATGCTGCCGCCGTTCATGGCCAGCGCGGCGCTGCCGAGGTAGTCAAGGTCGGCGCTGGTGTCGCCGGCTTGCACGGTGTAGGTGAAGGTCAGGACGTTGCTGCCCGAACCGGAGGAGTAGTTGACCACCCGATCGGTAGTGCCGGTTTCCAGGCTGAGCTGCGGGGTACCGGTGACCAGGACATTCTCGTTGAACGTCACCTGAATGGAGATGGTATCGCCCGCCCTGTAGACCCCGTTGGCGGTACTCGAACTCACCGAGCTCACCGAAGGCGCCAGGGTGTCGATGACGAAGTTGCCCGAGTCGCGGCTCCCGGAGCCGGCCAGGCCGCCCTGGATCGCAGTGACCCCGCCCAGGTTGACGCTGATCACATTGCTCGCATCGGTGGTGCTGGCGTTCGGAGTGAAGGTACCGGTCCAGCTGAGGCCGCCATCAGAGGAGCCCAGCCCGCTGATGAAGCCGTTGGGCACCGTCAGGTCGCCGATGGTGAAGCCGGTGACCGCCGTGTTGAAGATGAAGGTGACCGTGGAAGTCTCACCAATTTTCAGGTTGTTGTCGGTGAAGGCGATGGAAACCAGATCGGGTACGACATTCAGGCTGACGGTGCTGCCGACCGCCGTCGCGAGGGTGCCGGTGTTGTCTCCGGCCCAGTTCGCCGAATTGGTCACCCGCGCCAGCCAGGTCGCGCGGTCGGCGCCGGTGATCGGGCCTGTGTACTGGATGTTGTCCAGTTCCGCTGCGCCGCCACCGGGAATGCCGACGGCATTGACGCCACTGGCGAGTGCGTTCTGGCTGTTGGTGCCGTCCGGCAGCATCGAGTCACGCAGGGTGGCGACGACGGAGGTATTCCAGCCGTTGGCGTCGACCACGCCGCCAGAGTTGTTGAAGCCGAAAATGAAATACGGATTGGTGTCCGTGTCCTGATAGATGAACAGGCTATCGCCGGCCAGGTTCATCGGATCGGTGACGGTATAAGCCGTGCCGGTGATCTGCCCGCTGAGGTCCGCGCCCGTGGTGACGTTGGTCAGCGTGTTGGGCTGATCGGAGCCGCCGAAGAACAGCGCAAGGCGCGTACCGGCAGCAATGGTGCCGGTGGTGGTCCAGGTGATGGTGCCGTCACCCGTGGAGGTGCTGGTGAAGGCATCGGAGGCCTGGTCCCAGCCCTTGTCGGTGAACTTGATCACCGTGCCAGCAGGAATGTCGACCAGGGTGGCCAGGGTCACGGTGTCGGTCAGCGCGTTCCAGCCCAACACCACCATGTCACCGGCATTGAGGGTATTGAGCACGTGGTCATAGCTCACGCCCGCCAGTACCGACTGGCTCTCGATGGCGCCGGTAGCGGTTTCCAGCACCCAGTCGCCGCCTTTGCCGGCATCGCCGCTCCAGTCGCTGGAGGCCGCCACATCGGCATCGGTGTAGCCGGCCAGCTTGCTCAGCAGCGCCGAGCCATCGGCGCCCTTGGCGACATCGCAGCCGTAGATCAACAGGTCGCCGTCGGCCCCGAGGCTAGCGCCAATCTGCTCCAGTTGCGCCTTCATGGCGTCGACGTTATCCAGCGTCAGGCGCGTGGAGCCGACCTGCACGCTGGCTTCGCCGCCGTGGGAAATCAGGTGGATCGCATCGAGGTCGGTGCGCCCCTTGAGGTAGTCGGCCATCTGCTGCAGGCCGTTCTTCGACGGGTCCAGCACCACCACTTCGCTGCCCTTGGGCAACTGGCTGGTGAGCTGCTTGTAGTCCTGGACGTTGCCGTCGACGAACACCACCTCACGGCGGGTATCGGTTGCCGCGGTCGCTGCCGGTGCTGCCGCCGCCGAGGAAGTGTCCTTCGCCACGCCATCGTGCTGCCCGGCGGCCTCGACAGCCTGGGCCGCCTGGTCGGCCACCACCGCTACCGAGGCGTCGAACATCATTCGCGGCTCCAGCGCCTGGATGAGCGAGGCCCTGTGCGCATGGCTGGATGATTTGCCGCCAGTCGTGTTGCGTTTCCAGAATGCCATGTTGACCTCGATCCGATTGCTGCTGGGACGGCGGAACGCGTCGGGGGATGCGCTGCTGGCCAGTCGATGTGTGAGTGCGTGAATTACGTTTCGAAACAGACGCCACTAACGGCGCCTGCTCGAAAGACCGGAACGGCTGTCGTTCCTCAGTTTCGGGACGGGAAAACCCCTTCCAGCGCAATGATGAAATTGACGCCCAGATAGGGGCTGTGAATATCGAAGGGGACGTTGCTGCCCACGACATTGGTGGACCCGCTGACGCTGGCATTGAACGGCGCCAGGGTGGTGGTGCCCGGCCCTGCGCCATACACCTTCACTTCGGCGCCAGCGGCGTTGTCGACAGTGGTCGCCAGGACGCTGGTGTTGGACGGCGACATGCTGGTGCCTTCGGTGGTGATCACCGGCACCGCAACCGAAGCCGTGCCCGTAACGGTAAGGTTATGCGCCGGCAGGTTGGCGATCGTGAGAGACGTGTTGGGGCTACCGGCGATCTCACCCAGATCGACATTGGCCAACCCAGGTCCCTGGCCGATGCCGACCGGGCTGCGACCACGCAGATCAGGCAAGCCGAAAGTGCTCTGGCCGTTGCCGCCATAGGTCGTGCCGAGCAGGGAAAACAGCGCAGCGTTTTGCGCAATCCCCATGATCTGCCCCCAGCAGAAGGCATATCCCCTCGGGGCGAAGTTGCCGCCGAACATCTTGATCTCGCCCAGGAACGGTTCGCTCATTGACTGTCTCTCCCTTGCCTTTCGCTGATTGTGGCGCCCGTATCAGCGGCCGCCGTGGGTCCAACGCCCGCTAGGCGGGTTTTTCCATATGGAAGACAGCCTGCAATACCGGGCGGCCATCGGCTTCCGGCCGGCCGGGGGTCATCAGCAGCAGCCAGCCTTCTTCATCCAACGGCGCAAGCCGGTACGAGCCCTGCGGCAACGCGCTACCCAGAGGTAGCCCGAAGAATGCCGAGAAGCACTCATGCCTGGCGGACATCGGCACGCCCGGCAGCACCTCCAGCAGCTCGACATCCAGCGTCTGTTCGGCGTCGATCCACAGCGTGAAATGGGAGCCTTGCGCCTGGGTCAGTTGGTCCTGGCTGGGCATCGCAATCATGGCGTCTGTTCTCATAGCGGCGCGCCCTGGGCAATAGGCGCGGCGAGGGTTGGCTGGGGAGCGCGCGGCGGACGGCGCAACTTGCGGTAGATGCCGTTCTCGCCGACGCACTCGAAGCCGTGGCGCTGGTAAAGGCGCTGCGCCGGGTTGTAGTCCTCGACATGCAGACCAACGCTGAGCCCTTGCGCATCGGCGCGCGCCAGTAGTTCACCGAGCAGCCCGCCGCCTATGCCGCGGCCACAGCAATCGGGCAACAGGGCAAGGTCGATGATCTGCAGGTGCTCCGGGCTCCAGCACAGGTAGGCGCGGCCGATAGGCTGGCCGTCCGCTTCGATCACGCAGAACTCCGCGTCGGGGAAATGCGCCTGGTAGTAGCGGTGCTGGGTGTCGAATTGTTGGGAGAGGAAGGCGTCGATAGCCGCTGGGGGCCAATCGAGCTGCGCCACCTCGTGGTTACGAGTGGTCGCGTATAGCGTACGCAGGAAGGTCTGGTCGGCATCCACGATGGGGCGAAGCTGCAGCAACTCGAGAGTTGGCATGAGGTCGAGCATCCTTGCGACCGCCCCTTGGCGGGGGCCACATCTGTTGTAATTGTTTTACGAGTGGTGAACGGCGGAAGCCTATCCGAAGCAGAAGGCGGATCGCCAGCATTTCCTGATAGATGTGTGATCCTTTTCCCTACTGGAAGTAGGACATAAGCACATCAATCGACCACTGACATCGTCTGGCGCAGGCCTTCCAGCGCTTCGTAGGGGCCCTGGGCCCATCGCTGCACGGCATCGCGCACTTCCGCGCTGGCTGACTCGCGCTTGCGCCGGGTATCGGCGCTGAAGCTCAGGGTCGGCTGTTTGGCGTCGAACCCGGCGACTTCGCGCAGTCGCGTGACATCGGCCTCGCGCACATCGAACAGGGTTGCCAAGCGCCCCCACAGCGCCCCCGGCAGCTCGCTGTAGTTCAGCGCAATGCCGCCCTGCCGCTGGCACAGCTCCAGGCCACCCTGAAGAATCTGGCCGACCATTCGACAGGTGTATTCCAGCGGGCTCATGGCCTGTGCTCCCGGCAACCGTTCGTCCAGCCCCGACGGCCCCAACAGCCCCGGCACCCGGTGCATGCCAGGCTGGGCCAGTTGCGATACGACGATTTCCAGCGGGTCGCGGTAGAGGAACACGAACGGCACGGCTGGATACAACTCACGCAGCAGTGGCGCCTCGAAGACGTTCCAGGCGTCCAGCTTCACCAGCAGACGCCCCTCGCCATCCTGGCGCCGCTGGCCGTAGGCGGAAAGCAAGGCACTCACCCACTCCGCCTGCCGCGCGACCAGGCTCAGGTCGCGATAATGCGCACGCAGCAGGCTGTCCAACGGCGACGGCTCGGAGAGCACGGTGTTACGCGGCAGGCCGGCAAGCATCTGCGCCAGCAGCGTCGAACCGCAGCGCGAGGCATGGAAGACCAGAGCGCCAGGCGCGAGGCCGGGGCTCACTCGCTGCCAGTCGAGCAATGCAGCAAGGCCCGTCTCACGGCGAAACGCCTGATTGAAGGGAAGGCGCAGCGCCTGCTCGACATCATCGCGGAAGAACGGCCGGGTCAGCGGCTGCTCGCCGAGCCAGCACCAGTCCACCCGCCACTCACCCGCTCGCGGCCAGACGCGGATGGGCAGCCAACCGTCCAGGGACGCGCGGGTCATTGCACCTTCCGTCATTGCACCTTCCATCAGTGCGTGGCCCATCAGTGCGTGGTCCATCCTTGCGCGGTCCATCAGTGCACCCGCCATTGATCAGTCCAGGCCTGGCGGCCCTGGCGCATCGCCGCGCGCACTTCGGCCTCGGCGAAGCGCAAGCCCAGGGTCTCGCCAAGACGCACCGCTTCGCGAATGAAGTCTTGAGTATCGGCACACGCGCGCAGGTGATTTGCCAGCTTGGCGTCGAGATCCACTCGCTGTCGGAACGCCGCGAAAGCGCGTACCGCCCTGCCCGGCTGCAGCGCCGGAGTCCCCACCCGCCCCTCCTCGATCAGCGCCAGCAACCAGGGCTCCGGGGCGCAGTCCAGCACCAGGTGGATGCGCGCGCTGGCACTGGGGTTGTCCACCCGGTGCGGGCGCGACAAGTCGAGAAACCAGCACTCGCCCGGCCGCATCGGCACCTGCAGGCCATCGAGAAGAAATTCGACGGACTCGGCACTTTGCAGCGGAACGTGAAGACGCAGGTCACCATCCGGCCGCCCCAGGTCAGGGTCGCAATGCTCGTGGATCCGCGCGCCCGGCCCCAGGCGCAGCAGGCGCGCACTGCGTACGGCGCCGTGGAACTGGCCGAGCAGCTCCTGCCAGGCCGGCTGCGCTTGCCACCAGGTGCTGGCGCGAGGCGCACCCAGGCCCGGCGCCAGGGGCAACGGTGCATCGGCTGCCGAAATCAGCGCGACCCCACTCCAGTCACCCTCGTAGTAGCCGCTGTTGAAGTGCGCCTGCCAAGCCTCGCTCTCCACTTCGCCGAGCGCTGCCAGCAGGGCCGGCAGATCGACGCGCATTGGCAGGCGTGAACAAGCTGGTAAGGGTCTGGCAGTCATGGAACAGCTCCTTGTTCCGGGAGGAAGATGAATGGCGCCGACTCAGAACCCGCTCTCGCGCACACCCAGCGCCGCCAGCCGGCGCCAGGCGTAACCGAGTATCGATTGCCCGCGCCCGTTCAGTACCACCACACCCCGGATGGGCTGAGTGAACTCCGCCGGGGGTTCGAGCAGAGTCAGGCGCACGCCGTATTGCGCCTGCACCGGCTCGGCACGTTGCTGGCTATCCCGGCGAACGGCGATCGGGCCCTGGTGGTCGGAACTGAGCGCTTCCAGTGCGAGGAAGGCCACGCCATTGGCGTCGACGTCGTCCAGGCGTACCGGCAGAGCCGAACGGGCCGGGTCGTCCGCAATGAAACGGCCGTCGGCACCCGCCTCCACTCGCCAGAGGTCGTCCTCGGCCAGGTAGCCGCGCAGGCGCAAGCCGGGCTCGACGATACGCACCAGCGGGTCGGCGGGCTTGAGCCAGCGCCCCGGGTACAGATCAGGCAGCACGTCGCGCACGACACCCGCTTGTGGTGCTCGCAGTTGCAAACGCTCGCGCTGGGCAGCGAAACCACGGAACTCGGCCACCGCCTCGGCCAGTTGCTGTTCGAGGATGCCGGCGTCAGCCACGGTTTCGCTGCGCCCCGCCTGGCGGCGCAGCTGCAACTGGAGGATCTCGATCTGGCGGCGGGCGATGGCCTGGCGCGAATCCAGGTCCGGAGACTCCAGTTCCAGCAGCAGGTCGCCCTGCGCCACGGCCTGCCCGTCCTTGACGTACAGCTGCTTCAGGCGCGCCGCCACCGGCGCGTGCAAGGCACTGGTATGCGAGGATTCGAGCAGCGCCGGAACGTCCACCGAGTCGCTCCAGGGCAGTATCAGCAGCGCCAGCACCAGCAGCATGCCACCCCCGGTCAGCAGGACTTTACCGGTCTCCGCCTGGTCGCGGCGCTGCCACCATTCGCGCAGCTCCCGCCAGATCGGCAGGCCGATGAACCAGACCAGCTCCACCAGCATCAGGAAGATGCCCAGCACCTTGAAGAACAGGTGGTACACCGCCAGGGCGATGCCGAAGAACAGCACTGCCCGCCACAGCCAGGAGCCATAGCCCCACACCAGCAGGCGCCGCGCCATGGTCGGCGACCAGGGTTCCGGACGTGGCTCGCCATAGCCAAATAGCGTCTCGCGCAGACGCCAGCGGCACAACGCGAAGGCGCGCGCCTGCAGATTCTCCACGCCCCACAGGTCACTGAGCAGGAAGTAGCCGTCGAAGCGCATGAATGGGTTGAGGTTGATGGCCAAGGTAGTGATCCAGGTAGCGCTGGCCAGCATGAACGCCGACGTTCGCGCCGGCCCGTCCGGCAACAGCGACCAGGCGAGCAGTGCCAGCACCGCCAGTACCAGCTCGGCGAGTACGCCTCCGGCACCGATCAGCAGCCGCGAGCGCCGGTCGTTGACGCGCCAGGCGTCACTGACGTCGGTGTAGAACATCGGCAGCAGCACCATGAAGGCCAGCCCCATGCTCTGTACCCGGCAGCCGGCGCGTTTGGCCATGAAGGCATGGCCGAACTCATGGCAGAGCTTGGCGAAGGTCAAGGCAACGCCGAAAGCCAGCGCCCCGCCGAAACTGAACAGGTGCGGGAAGGTCGAGAGGAAGCGATCCCAGTCGCGAGCCACCAGGAACAACCCCAGGCACAGCAGCACCGGCAAGCCCCAGCGCAACAGCCAGTCGCCATTGCGCGCCAGTACCGGCCAGGCGCGATTGAGGAAAACATCCGGACGCCATAACGGCACACGGAAGAACAGGTACTGGTGCAGTACGCGCTGCCACAGGCTCTGGCGCATCGAGGCGGCCTTGAATCCATAGCTGGCGCGCTGCTCGGCATCGACGGCAGCGATCAGGTCGTGGCCGCGCAGAAAGCGCAGCATCTCTTCCAGCTCGCTCTCGCCCAGCCGCCCGCCAGGCTCGGCGTTGGCCGCTGCCAGCACCCGCTGCGGGTCGCCCAGCGCCCAGTGCTGCAACAGCCGCACAGCGTCGGCGCCGAGCTTGAAATAGCGCCCGCGCAAGGAGTCGGCCAGGGTCCATTGCGGCGAGCCGTCGAAGTTCGGCGCGGCCGCGGACAGGCTCAGGTCGGGACGCAGCGCTGGCAGCATCAGAAACCGAGCCTCTGGCGCAACGCCGCCAGTGGTCGGCGCAGCAGGTAATAAGCCAGGGGAGCGCGCTCGCCCGAGAGCTTGGCCGTACCGCGCAGGCCGATGCGCGGCACGGCATCGAGGAAGTTGGCGTCCAGGCGGTAGCTCAGTTGCCCCGTTGCCGTGGCCTGGGCTTCGTAGGCGGAGCGTTCGAGGCGGGCGTCGTAACGGTTCAGCGGATCGCTGTCGAGGAACAGCGCGGCGTCGGCGCCAGGCTGCAGGGCAATGGCGTCGCCGACCGGCAGTTCGATGCGCAGTTCGGCTCGCGCCGGGTCGGCGATCTGCATCAACCGCTCGCCGGTCTGCACGGGGCGGCCCGTCCAACGCTCGGCGTCGGCGAACACCGCGATGCCGGCGCGATCGGCGCGCACCTCGCTGCGCGCCAGCAGTTGCCGGGCGTAGTCCAGTTCCGCGCGCTTCTGTTCGACACGCGCGGCCAGCAGGTCAATGCGCGCACTCGACTCGGCATCGGTGAAGGCGCGCTGAGAGCTCGATTTCAGTTCGGCCTCGGCAACCCCGAGGGCACGCTCGGCGACATCCGCCTGAGCCTTGAGGCTGGTGGCTTCGAAACGCACCAGCAGGTCGCCGGCAACCACCGGCTGGTTGGGTTTGACCAGGAATTCCGTGATGACCCCATCGAGTGGCGCGGCGACCACCCGACCACCCTTTGGTACCACCTCGGCCGGGGCCAGCACCGACTGGCGCACCGGCAACAGCAGCAACAGGCAAAGCGCGCCAGCCACCATCAGCAGCTTCTTCTTCGGCCAGCGCAAACGCCAGGGTTTGCCCGGCTGCAAGGCGAGCCAGGCATGGGCGTAGGTGTCACCCAACTGGGTCAGCAGGGCCTGTTCGGCTTCGATGAAGCGCTGGCCCCGGGCGATCCACAGCCCGCCAAAAACCTCACCGGCGCGATTCTTCAACGGCAACCAATACGCCTGAGCAACCGACAGCGCCTGCCAGTCACTCCGGCAGGCCTCATCCAGCGCGTCAGGCTCGACCATGCCCGGCTCCGTGTGCGCACCCTTGGCCTGCAACTGCCCGCTGGCGCGCTCGACGAACGCCACGAACGGCGCATTCGGCTCGACCACGCTGACGCCGGTGAGCGCACGCACCTTGCCGGCGATCAGAAGCGCCGCATGATGGAAGCCGAACAGCGCCTGGCCGTCGTTGACCATGGCGAAGGCCAACTGCTCGGTGCTGGCGGCCTGGCGCGCCTGGCGCTCCAGGCCGAGGAACAGGGCGAAGACCCGCTCCGCGCCGCCGACCGATGCGTTCATGGGCTCTCCGCGAACTGCGCGGTACCGCTCATGCCGGCGACCAGGCCGGCGGTGGGCGGCACGCTGGCGATCAGCAGCAACGTCTGGCTGGCTTCGTCGATGCGCGCGCCCAGGCGCTTGATCTCGACCTGCAGCGGCTGGCCGGTCTCGTCCGGGGTGAAACTGAAATGCTCGCCCGGCTTGAGCTTCGACAACCAGCGCGACGGCACCAGCAGGCGGATTTCCAGGCTGCGGTTGTCGACGATCTCCAGCAGCGGAGCGCCGCTGGCGACACTTTCAAAGGGCTGTGCCTTGCGCTGCACCACCTGGCCATCGTAGGGCGCCTGCACGCCGCAGCGGCGCACCTGCACCTGATAGACCTGAGCCTGCGCCTGCGCTTCGGCCTGCTTGGCCTCCGCCAGGGCCACTTCATAACGTCCCACGGAGTTCAGCGAGGCGAGCTTGCGGTTGTGCGACAGCTCTTCCGCCGCCGCCCGTACGCCCGCCTGGGCAGCATTCAACTGGGCCTGGTAGGCGGAGCAATCGAAGCGCACCAGGACATCGCCCTTCTTGAAGGCCTGGCCTTCGGCGAACGGCATCTCGAGGATCCGCCCAGCCAGCTCGCTGGACAGCATCGCCTGGCCGCGGGCATAGAGCACGCCGCGCACGTCCCTGCCCACCGTCGCGCCCGGGCCACCCTCGGTGACCGGCAACAACGGATCGGTCAGCGGTTCGGCCGCCTGCACACCGACCGCCAAGGCCAGCATTCCCCAGATTCCCCACGCCACTTGCCTGCGCATCCCTCGCCCTCCTCGATACGAAGCGCGGAGTCTATGTGAGCGCTGACCTGTAGGAAATATCTGCAGAGCACTCTGCCACTATTTATTCCCGGCGGAGCGCCGGTAGTAGCCCAGCACCAACTGCACCAGCGCTTCCTCGATGCCTTCGCGCCGCCCCGGTGCCAGAGCCTCTGGGTCTTCCAGCAGGGCACGCAGAACACCGCCGACGGCGTGGGCAAGGACGAACACCTCTGCCTCGTCGAGTTTGCGCAATTGCTGGTCGTGGTCGACCAGGCCATGGCTGACCAGGTGGGTCATGATGCTGCCGCGCAAGGCCGGCAAAGGGCTGCCGCCGCCACGGGTCAGCAGGTAATGCATCAGTGCCTTGTGCGCGCCAGTGCGCCCGCCGTAGGCGCTGACAGCAGCGTGAATCACCGCGCGAATGCGTTCACCGGGCGTTTCCGGCGGGCGGCCGGTGAGCGCGCCCATGATGCCTGTCGCCAGCGCCACCAGTTCGCGCTGGGCCAGTTCGTCGAGGATGCGTTCCTTGTTGGGGAAGTACTGGTACAGCGTGCCGACGCTGACCCCCGCCAGTTCCGCCACATGGTTGGTGGTGAAACCCTCCAGGCCATGACGCTCGAGGATGCGCCGCGACGCCTCCAATATGAGTTCGATCTTCTCCAGCGCCCGCGCCTGCCGTGGCAGGCGCCGACTATCTGGCTGATTTTCCGCTGTTTTTCGGGTCACCTGGGGCCACCGGGAAAGCGAGTACAGCAAGCGCCGTGTCCTACCTATCATGGCAGCCACATTCAGGCCGGCAAGGCGAGCGGATGAACCGCAGCGTCCGGCACGGGAGACCCGCCATGAGCCACAAGAGCCACACTGCGCAACTGGACGACGATATCTGCGTGCACATCTTCGCCGCCTCCGGCGCCATGGTCGGCGTGTGCCTGACGGTGGTGGGCATCCTGCGCATCATCGTCGGCCAGCACCGCGTCGACCTGATCGGCCAGGACATGCTCGCGCTGAACACAGTGATCTACCTGGCCACCACCCTGGCCGCCTACTTCGGCCTGCGCACCCGTAAACTGCAACGCAAC
This sequence comes from Pseudomonas sp., assembly GCF_002796985.1. Classification (GTDB taxonomy): domain Bacteria; phylum Pseudomonadota; class Gammaproteobacteria; order Pseudomonadales; family Pseudomonadaceae; genus Pseudomonas. The sequence continues at coordinate 17,311 of NZ_PEKX01000013.1, forward strand.
CACCGCCTGGAGCGCCTCGCCGACACGCTTTTCCTGGTGGGGCTGACGATCACTACGCTGACCACTGCTTTCATCGCCTGTGCCATGTCCTGCTGTTGAGGCGACGGACACCTTTCAGGCGCCTTACATGGGTTCATGGGCGGGCAGGACAAGCCGTGCTCATTCCGCTGCCCACAGGCAGCGCGCCGGCCTTGTTCGCGAGCAAGCTCGCTCCTACAGATTGGCGGCGCGTGCAATGCGGATAATCCTCGGCAGCGGGAGGTTGGCGCTCTAACGATCAAACATCAGCGATGACTGATGTCAGCCTAATCAAATATGAATTTTTCCTGATGCGGCAGCACCCTACTCTGCCCCAGCGCTGCAATGACAGCGCCAGCTTATGGGTGATGACCGATGCAGGGCGCAGCCAGGCGCCGGCACGCCAGCGGCAAGGCTTGCCCTTACCGACCATGCGACGCCCTGGCGCACCCGTGATCGACTGGCCGCGAGGGTAGCAGACCGCCACTAGCTTGTAGGAAAAAACTTGCACGATCGTTCAGGAAATTCGCAATACCACTCATGCCCGCCAGAACGGTTTGGCGACCTCCAGCGCCACCTGGCGGCGTGTCAGGCCGATGTCCTCGATCAGGTGCGGATTGGCCCTGGCCATGCTGGCGAGCTGGCCGCGAACCCGGCTTCGCGCCTGCCAGAGCGCGAGCAGTTCCAGCAAGGCCGGCAGGCTGAGTGGCCGGTGCGAAGCTTCCGACAGCAGCAGGCGGGGAGTATCGTTCATGGCAACCTCCATTCAACTCGTGCCTCATGGGGCCGAGCATGGCGGTCACGCGTAGCGCCGTCCTCAAGCGGCGCCAAACACTTGCAAAAACTTGCAAAGGGGGCGTCATGCAGCGATCCCGTCTGGCTTTCGGCCCCTTCGTGCTGGACGGCCCTGCCGGCACGCTCAAGCGCGAAGACACCCCTGTCGCCGTTGGCTTTCGCGCGCTGAACCTGCTGCAAGCCCTGCTGGATCGCTCGGGCGAGATTTGCACCAAGGCCGAACTGCTGGACGCCGCCTGGCCGGGCCTGGTGGTCGAGGAAGGCAACCTCACCGTGCAGATCGCGCAACTGCGCAAGGTGCTCGGCGACGCGCCGGACGGCCGCTCGTGGATCACCACCGTGCCCCGTGTCGGCTACCGCTTCAGCAGCGCCGTACAGCGACTGGCGGACACGCCGCGTATGCCACCGGCGCTGCCGGAAGAACCCTCGATAGCCGTGCTGCCCTTCATCAATCTCAGCGACGACCCGCAGCAGGCTTTCTTCGCCGACGGCCTGAGCGAAGACCTGACCACCGAGCTGTCCCGCGTCGGCGGGCTGTTCGTCATCGCCCGCACCTCGGCCTTTGCCTACCAGGGCAAGGCCATGGACGTGCGCGAGATCGCCCGCGAGCTGGGCGTGCGCTACCTGCTCGAAGGCAGCGCCCGGCGTGCCGAGGCGCGGGTGCGGATCAATGCGCAACTGGTGGACGCCAGCACCGGCGAGCACGTCTGGGCCGAGCGTTTCGAGAGCCGGCTTGAAGGCCTCTTCGACCTGCAGGACCAGCTCACCGGGCAGATCATCCAGGCCCTGCTCGGCCACCTGCGCACGCCGCTGCCGCGCAATCGGCCGCGGAATCTGCAAGCCTACGAACTGTGCGTGCGCGCCCGCCAACTGATGGACGATTCACCGCTCGCCGCGCGCGAAGCGCACCTGATGCTGAGCCGCGCCATCGCCCTCGACCCGCAGTACGCCGAGGCGCGCCGCTGGCTGGCGATGAACCACTGGATGGGCTGGATACACAGCGGCGGCCCGACCCCGCTCGAACGCGAAACCGCCCTGGCGCAGGCGCGCGAGGCCGTGGCCATCGACCCCAACGATGCCGGCTGCCGCTGGAGCCTGGCCTACCTGCTGACCTACGAGCGCCAGTATGCGGAAGCTGACGCGCAGTTCCAGCGTGCGCTCGAACTGGACCCCAACGATGCCGACGCCTGGACGGCGCTGTCCGACGTCACGGTACTGGCCGGGCGCATCGACGAGGGCCTGGAGCACATCCGCCGGGCCTTTCGCCTCAACCCCTTCCCCGCCGGCTGGTACTACCTGACCCTCGGCCAGGCGCAGTACGCGGCGCGCGACTACCTCGGCGCCGTCCAGACCCTGCGCCGCGACGAGACCTACCGCAGCAGCTCGCGGCGCTTCCTCGCCGCCAGCCTGGCCCAGTTGGGCCGGCTGGATGAGGCGCGCGCGGAAACCGAGTTCTTCCTGGTCACCAATCCCCACTTCACCATCCGCCATTGGGTGGCGACCGAGCCCCTGCGCGATGGGGCGGTGCGCGAACATTTCGTCGAAGGCTTCCGCAAGGCCGGCCTGCCCGACTGAGCACGCGCATGGCCCCCGTAGGGCGGATAACGCTGGGAGCGTTATGCGCCCTACTCCTGCCCCCACGAATGGCCCCGTAGGGCGCATAACCCGGAACGGGTTATCCGCCATCGCGGCCATCGACACGCAGTTGTCATCCACGCCGGCTAACGTGCTCGCCCACCACTCGCCCCCGGCGCTGCCAGCAGACGGACCATGACGGTAGACACCAGCACCTCCCGCAAGCAGTTCCTGATCCGCTCGGAAAACATGACCGCCGACGATTTCGGCGACCTCTACACGAGGATGTTCGGCAACCTCTACTCGGGGCTGCCGCGCCCCGAAAAGCCCATCGCCATCGGTGGGGTCTATGGCCGCTACGAGGGCGTGAGCTTTCGCCGCCTGAGCTTTCACGGCGACCTGCTGAGCGCAATGCCGGACCTGGACGACGAGATCACCTTCATCTTCCCCAGTGCCGGGCGCATCGTCTTCAACCAGTCCAGCGACAGCGTCGGCCTTCCCAGCGTCGGTCTGGCCATGGAGAAGGCCTCGGTAAGCTCGGTGGGCTTCATCGACGGCCACGCGCACCACGGCTTGTCGGTACGCCGCTCGCTGTTCGCCAAGCGCCTGGCGACACTGCTGGGCCGACCGATCAGCCATAAAGTGCGCTTCCAGTCGCGCGTGGACCTGAGTAACGAGGCCTTCCAGGGCATCAAGGCGATCGTCGCCCTGGCCACCGGCAACGAGTTCGACCTGCTGATCAATTCCAGCGCGCTGATGCCGGCGCGCCTGCAGGAAATGCTGGTGGATTCGGTGCTGGAAATCTGGCCGCACAACTACAGTGACGCGCTCAAGCGCCCTGCCCCGCAGATCGCTCCGCGCCATGTGAAGCTGGCCATGGACTTCATCCAGCACTCCATTCAGGAGCAGCCCGATGTGATGGTCAGCGGCAGTGACCTGGCCGAACTGACCCATGTCAGCCTGCGCGCCTTGCAGGACGGTTTCCGCCGCTTCGTCGGCAGTTCCATCGTTGCCTACCAGCGCGAAGTGCGTCTGCAACGTGCCTATGACGCGCTGCGGCAGGATGGCGCGCAGTCGGTCAGCGAGATCTCCCTGGCCCTGGGCTTCAGCAACGTCGGGCGCTTCTGCCAGTACTTCCAGAACGCCTATGGCATGAGCCCGGCCGACCTGCGCCGGAACTTGCCGGTGACCGCGTAGGGCGGATAGCACCGTTGGCGTTATGCGCCCTATTCGCTCGCCGGTAATGATTCGACCGGCTCCGGTTCGCGAGCAAGCTCGCTCCTACAGGGTGTCTAGCTCTTCGTAGGAGCGAGCTTGCTCGCGAATATCTTCATCCACGCGCCTACTCGTTGCATGCAAACGGTGCCGATCAGCTGCGTAGGGCGCATAACCCGGAACGGGTTATCCGCCAACCGCCATGGCGAATAGCGCCGTTGGCGTTATGCGCCCTATTCGCTCGCCGGTAATGATTCGACCGGCTTCGGTTCGCGAGCAAGCTCGCGCCTACAGGGTGTCTGGCTCTTCGTAGGAGCGAGCTTGCTCGCGAATATCTCCATCCACGCGCCTACTCGTTGCATGCAAACGGTGCCGATCAGCTGCGTAGGGCGCATAACCCGGAACGGGTTATGCGCCAACCGCCATGGCGAATAGCACCGTTGGCGTTACGCGCCCTGCCCGCTCGCCGGTAATGATTCGACCGGCTCCGGTTCGCGAGCAAGCTCGCTCCTACAGGGTGTCTGGCTCTTCGTAGGAACGAGCTTGCTCGCGAATATCTCCATCCACGCGCCTACTCGTTGCATGCAAACGGTGCCGATCAGCTGCGTAGGGCGCATAACCCGGAACGGGTTATCCGCCAACCGCCATGGCGGATAACGCCGTTGGCGTTATGCGCCCTACTCGCTCGCCGGTAATGATTCGACCGGCTTCGGTTCGCGAGCAAGCTCGCTCCTACAGGGTGTCTGGCTCTTCGTAGGAGCGAGCTTGCTCGCGAATATCTCCATCCACGCGCCCTACTCGTTGCATGCAAACGACCCACCGCAAATTCCGCGACGGGCCGCTCTTGCAGCACGGTGCCGATCAGAACTGGTAGCTGGCCTTCAGGCTGCCACTGGCGCCGTGGCTACCGCTGCCGCCCAGCGCGCCCACTTCGGCGCCGACGCTGAACTCGCCCTGGCTGGCGGTCAGGCTGAACGCGCCGCTGAACTGGTCGCGGTTGTCGAAGGCGGCCTGCTGGGAAATATCCAGGCCCAGCAGGTGGCCTTCGCTGTCGACCTTGTAGTCACCCAGCGCGTGGTCGTAGCCCACTTCCAGGCCCGGCACCATCTGCCAGCCGCTGCCGAGCGCCGCCGGGGCGAAGGATGCCTTGAGGTTGGCGTAGGCACTGCGGCGGTTCTCGCTGACATCGTCGACATCCAGCGCCAGCTCGCTGCCCTTCTCCTGGAAGCCGTCCAGGTCGAGATGGCTGTAGCGCAGGCCAACGCTCGGCTCCAGGGTCACAGTGGAGACGGCGGTGCGATAGCCCAGCGCAAGGCTGGCGCCGCTGAGGCTGCCGCTGGTGTCACCCTTGGCCTTGCCCAGGCCACCGCCGATATCGCGCTTGCTGTCGTAGTCGAGCCAGCCGTAACTGAGGTTGGCGTCGACGAACAGGCCTTGTTCCAGGCCATCGAGGGCGAAGCGCGCACCGCCACGCAGGAAGGTCAGGTCAGTGTCCACGTCGCCACCGGCACCACCAACGCTGCCTTTGCTGTAGCCGAAGCCGGCGTTGCCGCTGAGCTGCTCGGAGAAACGCTGGGTCACGCCGATCAGCATGCCCTGGGTATGCTCGTTGCTGCTCTGCGCATTCGAGGTGGCGGAGTTGCCCTGGTAGCCGGCCAGCGCCGTGCTCCACAGGCGGGTCTGCCCGGTCTTCAGGTCGACGCCGCTGGCGTAGGGTGCCGCGGCGCGGTCGATCAGTGCAGCCTGGCGCAGCAGGTAGCTGGCCGCATCGGCATGCACCTGGCCACCGACGGTGGACTCGACGCCGCCGAGGGTTCCGGCGTCGATGGCCGATTGCAGGTAGTAGTTGTACGCGGTGTAGTCGCCGGAGAGGCTGCTGTTCTGCAACTGGGTCAGCAACTGTGCGCCGGCGGCGGCGTTGCCGGAGAGGCCTGCGACGCCCGGCAGGGTGCTGTAGTAGACCATCTTGCCGCGCAGCACGTAGAGGGTTTCCTGGGACAGGCCGAGGCCTTCCTTGAGGTAGTTGTCCATGCTGCCGTACTGCGCGGTGACTTCGTCCAGGCCCGCCTGCAGGAAGCTGGCCTGCACGCCCAGCAGCGGCTCGTAGATGGCCGCCATGCTCGCCGGCAGCATCGCCAGGGTCGCCTTGACCCGTGCTGCGGTGTAGTCGTTGGTGGCCAGGTAGTTGTCCATGATGGTCTGGCTGTCGACCCCGGCGATGCTCAGCAGCACGGCGGCGGTCCAGCCAGTGCGGTCCTTGCCGGCGGTGCAGTGGAACAGTGCCGCGCCGTCGGCTCCGGCCAGTTCATTGAACAGCTCGGTGAACTGGCTGCGCATGCCGGCGTCGCTGACGAAGGCACGGTTGGTCTGCTCCATCATCGCCACGGCCTGGGCGGCACTGGTGAAGGAGATGTTGGTGACGTTGGCGCCGGAAGTGGTGCTGCCGATGATGTCGATGTTGTGGTAGGTCGCCCCAGCCGGCAGGGTGTCCGGCGTGCCGGCGATCTCGCTGCTGGTGCGCAGGTCATAGACGTCGCTGATGCCCAGGCTGTTGAGCGTCGCCAGGTCCGAACCTTTCGGGGTCAGCGCGTTGGAGCGATAGAACACCCCGGAGCGCATCACGCCGTCGCTGGTGGTGCCCGCTGTACTGGTGAAATACGCGGTGGTGGTGCCGGCGATGTCGCGGAAGTTGTCGATGCCGGCCAGCCGCGGGGTGTCCAGGGTGTAGGTTTCGGCCGCGTGGGCACAGGCGATGGACAGGCTGAGCAGGGACAGTGAATAGAAGACTCGATGAAACACGATGTAGCCTCTTTGAGCTTGTTGGCGGGGCTACTATCGGTGGCGCTCGGGGACCCGAATGTGACAGTGGCGCGCCCTGCGCAAATGGGCGCGCGATCTGTCCGTGGGCTGCGTTTTCTGTCCGTGCGGCTAGTCTTCGCGGCGCCCGGAAGACTCGCGGTCGCGCGGGTAACGGTGCTTCGCAGGGAACGCCGGCAGCCAAGCCTCACGGCGGCAGGTCCACAGTTCGTAGGTGGGCTGAAACTGGTCGGGGGCGTCCAGCGAACCGAGGTTCACCTCCACTTCGTCGCCGCTGCGGCCGTACACCGAGGAACCGCAGCGCGGGCAAAAGTAGCGCCCGGCGTACTCGCGGGTTTCGCCGTCGATGTGTACGGCGCTCTCAGGGAAGATCGCCGAGCAGTGGAACAGCGCGCCGTGGTGCTTGCGGCAATCCAGGCAATGGCAGATGCCGACCCGGTAAGGCTGGCCAGAGGCCTCGATACGCACACTGCCGCACAGGCAGCCGCCGGTGATCTTGTCCATGCTCGTGCCTCCTTGATGGATTGGAGCTGGGGAGAGGGTGGTGGGCCAGACTCGACTTTCCGGCTCATGCGGCTTTTGACCTTGCCATCCCAGCCACAGGTCCTGTCAACCGACCGCGGCTATGGCCCGCCCCCGCCGATTTGGCCGTTTCGCGATATTCCTCGTCCGGATTGCGTGAGACAGCCGTCTGCGCCACGCCTAGCATAGGCCACCCAACACGAAGAACCCGGCGCGCCCTGCCCGCGCGCCCTACCTTGCTGCCCCGGAGTCCCATGTCTACCACCGCCTCCCCCCTGGCCACGCCGTCCGTGGCCAGCCAGGCCAGCCCCCTGGTCATGCGCGTGATCGGCGCCTGCGCCCTCGCCCACCTGGTCAACGACCTGATCCAGGCCGTGCTGCCGTCGATCTACCCGCTGCTCAAGGCCAACTACGGCCTGAGCTTCACCCAGGTCGGCCTGATCACCCTGACCTTCCAGCTCACCGCCTCGCTGCTGCAGCCCTGGGTCGGCTACCACACCGATCGCCATCCCAAGCCCTGGCTGGCGCCGCTGGGCAGCGTCTGCACGCTGGTCGGTATCCTCATGCTGGCCTTCGTCGGCAGCTTCCCGGCAATCCTGCTGGCCTCGGCACTGGTGGGCATCGGCTCCTCGACCTTCCACCCGGAAACCTCGCGCATCGCGCGCCTGGCCTCGGGCGGGCGCTTCGGCCTGGCGCAGTCCACCTTCCAGGTCGGCGGCAACGCCGGCAGCGCCTTCGGCCCGCTGCTGGCGGCAGCCATCATCATTCCCTACGGCCAGGGCAACGTGGCCTTCTTCGGCCTGTTCGCGGTGTTCCTCGTCGGTGTGCTCTGGGGCCTGAGCCGCTGGTACCGCAGCCACCTCAACCTGTTCAAGCTGAAAGCCGGCGGCGTGGCCACCCATGGCCTGTCCAAGGGCCGGGTCACCGCTTCCCTGGTGGTGCTGGCGCTGCTGGTGTTCTCCAAGTACTTCTACATGGCCAGCTTCACCAGCTACTACACCTTCTACCTGATCGAGAAGTTCGACCTCTCGGTGGCCAGCTCGCAGCTCTACCTGTTCGGCTTCCTCGGCGCGGTAGCGGCCGGCACCTTCTTCGGCGGCCCGGTGGGCGACCGCATCGGCCGCAAGGCGGTGATCTGGTTCTCCATCCTCGGCGTCACGCCCTTCACCCTGGCGCTGCCCTACGTCGACCTGTTCTGGACCAGCGTGCTCAGCCTGATCATCGGCTTCATCCTCGCTTCGGCCTTCTCCGCCATCGTGGTCTACGCCCAGGAGCTGGTGCCGGGCAACGTCGGCATGATCGCCGGGGTGTTCTTCGGCCTGATGTTCGGCTTCGGCGGCATCGGCGCGGCGTTCCTCGGCCACCTGGCCGATATCCACGGCATCGAATACGTCTACAAGCTGTGTTCGTTCCTGCCGCTGCTGGGCTGCCTGACCATCCTGCTGCCCTCGACGAAGAAGAAAGCGTAACCCTCCTGCCGCCGGCCCCGCGCCGGCGGCAGGCCCTTCGCCCGGCCGTTCGTGCGCGGGCAGGAATGATGGATCGTACAACGCGGCTCGCGGCAGTCACCGTGGTTCAGCATCGACGAGATGGCCTGCCGGCTCGTCAGCCCTCGCGGCGCTCCGGCTGGGTGGCGTGCACGAATACCGTGTAGGTATCGGCCGGGTGCGCCACGCCGGCCTGGTCCAGCGCGCGGGCAATGGAGCCTCGGTGGTAGGTGGCGTGATTGAGGACGTGGAAGAACATTTCCTCGCGGGTCAGGCTGCCGCTGCGCCCGTCAGTGAAGCGGAAGCGGATGACTTCCTGCGCGCACTCCGGCGTCAGCACGGCGAGCTGTTCGACGTACCACTGGCCAGACCTCAGCAGGCGCTCGCGCAACTCGTCGTAACCGGGCACCGCCTGGGTGTTGGTCGCCGGGTGCGGGTCGGCCTCGCCGTTCAACCGCGCGCGGAACAGGTCCTCGACTATCGCCAGGTGGTTGAGCTGCTGAAGAGCGAAGGCGTACTCATCGGGAAACTTCTCGGGGTCGATCAGAGCGACGGCATCCAGCACCCTGCGGTCCGACCAGCATTTGTAGGCGAAAGCCTGGGGCAGCATCGAAGGAACTCCTTCTCAGTGGAAAGCGGTGGCGCACTGTAGCGCAACCCGCTGCCCGGCAAGCTAGCCGGCGCCACCCAGCACGCCGGCTGTTATGCAGCCTCAATAACCGGCCTGGCGATCCACGGTGTGCAGCAGCTCGCGGCCATCCAGGTCGCGCAGGATGTTCTGCGCCACCACCGCCGCACCGCCTTCCACCTGCATGGTGCTGGCGATGTGCGGGGTGACCCACACCTGTGGGCGCGACCACAACGGATGGCCCTCGGGCAGCGGTTCGTGCTGGAACACATCGAGAATCGCCGCGCCGACCTGCCCCGCGTCCAGCGCTGCGACCAGATCAGCCTCCACCACATGCTCGCCGCGGCCGACGTTGATCAGCCCGGCGCCCCTGGGCAGTTGCGCCAGCGTTTCGCGGTTGAGGAGGCCGCGCGTGCTGTCGGTCAGCGGCAGCAGGTTGACCAGGATGTCGCACTGCGCCAGGAAGCTCGGCAGCTCCTCGGGGCCGGTGTAGGTCTTCACCCCGTCGATCTGCCGCGCGGAGCGGTTCCAACCCAGCAGCTGGAACTTCAGGTGACGCAGCTGCGCGAGGCAGGCCTGGCCCAGTTGGCCGAGGCCCATCACGCCGACCCGGCTGGTGGCAGCCGGGAGGATGCTCAGTGGCTCCCATACCTGCGCCGCCTGGGCGGCGCGGTAGGCCGGCATTTCGCGGTGCAGCGCCAGTGCCGACATCACCACGAACTCGGCCATGATGTCCGCCAGGGACTCGTCGACCATGCGCACCAGCGCCACCGATTCGGGGATCTTCGCCAGATCGAACTGATCCACCCCGGCGCCCGCCGCGAACAGCACGCGCAGGCCGGTGTAGCGCTCTAAATCGGCAACCGCCTTCCAGGTCAGCAGGTAGGTGACACGCGCCGGGTCGACCGCCTCGAAGCCTTCGACAAATTCAAGGTCGGGTATCTGGGCGGCCAGCAGGGCTCGCCATTTGTCCGCGTGTTCGGGTTCGGCGTTGTAAAGAAAGATCACGTCCTGTTCCTCGCTCTTGTTCTTCGCACGTCCGGCCAGTTAACCAGCCGGCCAGCACGAGGAACACCACGGGCAGCCGACTGCGGGCCCGCAGACCGAAGCGCCTGGCGCCCCCAAGACCCTCCCTTACTCCCTGCGCCACCATCTGCCGCGCCGCTCTTCGCGCATCAGTTTCGGCACGTCCGCCATTGGTACCCAATATTCGCCCTGCCAATCCAGCACCGCCACCGGCCGCCCTTCCCCCTTGGCCTGCAGACGCTTGGGTAGGCCCACAGCCGCCCGCCCCTGATCCCTGAGAACCGGCAGCACATGGCCCGTAAGCCATTGGCGCAACGCCCGATGCTCAGGGTCACGAAAACGGTTCAGCACGTAGAAAGCGCCATAGTCACTGACCAGCAGCACGTCTTCCTCCCCGCTGCCCGTCACCAGGCGCGCTTCGCGGAAAAGATCTTCATCCATTCGCAGGACATAGGCGTCGACCCGCTCGCGAATCAGATAGCCCAGCTCGCGGGCGACCAACCAGGGCTGGTTGTCGATCAGCACGCCGCGCAGGGAGCGGTTGTAGCGGTGAAAAACAGTGGGAACGTAGATGTCGTCCATGGAAGCTGACCCAGATGGTTGTGTATGGGAGCCTCCTCATCCGTCGCCAAACAGATTGGGAGGCGAAACCGTGCAGGGTTGGCGAACCGGCAACCATCATCCGGCAGACCCGAAGGTCTCCCTGCACGGCCCGCCATAGCAAAACACTGCACCCGCAAAAATACGGTGCAGGGCCTGTCAGCGCAGGTCGCGTGATTGGTTGAGACAGGTCGCCAAACCCGTTCCCCTGTCGCTTTCACAGGGGCCGGGCGAGGTTATGGGGAAGGTTTGCGCCGGTCAAGCGAGGACTGCTTGGCGTTTACCAGGGCGCTTTATCCCGCAGGAGGCTGCAACGGGAAGGTACGGTCCGCTTCCGCTCCGAAGCGGACCGTCGTATCGGGCAGCGATCAGCTGTCAGCCGCCCGACGTCCAGCCGGCACATCGAGCGCGCGGGCACCCTGTCGCCCACGCGCCTTGCCAGCGTTTTGCGTAGTGGGCGACAAGATGCTGCGCGTACTGGGTTCAGTCCGCGGTCTGCTCCACCGCCGGATCGGCGGCAGGTGCCGCTGGAGCGCTGGCTTTGGCCTTCGAACGATTTCGTCGGTCCTGGCTGCGCTGCCGCGCCGCTTGCTGCTTCGCATACTGCGCCTGGGCTGCCGTCACGGTGCCCACCGCTTGACCGTTCAAGTCCAGGCGCGGCGCATTCTCCACCATGCAGGCCCAGTATCGAGCGCCCCGGCACCAGGTAGCGATGCCCAGCTTGAGCTGTTCGCTGGTGACGCCAAGCAGCTCCAGGTGCAGCTCGGCATCCTTGAAAATGCCCTCCTTGAGCGGAACCTTGGGGGCCGGATTGACCGGGAAGGCCATTGGAAAGTGCTTCTGCAATCGCCAGATTGCTTCCACCGCGGGGTCCTGCTCACGAGGCTTCGCCTGTGGCGGGGATTTCCGCTTGGGGCGCACCGCGCTATCGGTCTTTACCTGCTCTTTTTCAGCCCGCAGGCGGTCACGTAGCTCAGCTAGTTGTTCAAAACCCATTGTTCAATTCACAGCTTCGAGGTTGATGGCGAGGCACAAGGTTATTCGATGCAGCCCTTCGGAGCACCTGAATCAGGATAAATCGTCGCTGATTTCCCGATGGCTGGCTGAAAACCGTGCCGCGATCAGCGCCTATGACGACCGCGCGCAAGCCCTTGGAGTGATCACGGCGCCTCTGGTTCCTCGGTGCCGCTACAAGCTGAAATAGCGGCCAATCAACGTCAATCCGCTGGCCAACACCAACCAGGTCACCAACCGTATGAAAGCCTCGCGGGACAGCCGCCGCATCAGCCGTCGCCCCGCCCAAAGGCCAACCCCCATCACCGGCAACAACGCCAGCGCAAGCATCAGCAAAGCGCTGTCGGCATACACCCCGGCCAACAGGAACAGCCCCAGCCGCACCACCGTACTGCAACTGATCAGCGCGCTCTGGGTGGCGCGGGCCTGTTCGCTGGAGGCCAGCCGCGCATTCAGGTACAGCGCATAGAGAAACCCTCCGCTGCCAAACAAGGCACCGAACAATCCGCCCAGCGTGCCCGCCGGCAGCGCCCACCAGGCATTCAATTGCTCGGGCCGTGCTTTCACCGCCAGGCTATAGAGCGCATAGCTGCTCACGAACAGCCCCATCAACAACAGCAACACAGCGGACTTCAGCTGCAGCAAAAACACCACGCCCGCGGTGCAGCCCACGGCCATGCACGGCAGCAGTCGCAGCAGTTCGTTTCGCGCGACCGCCTTGCGCGCGGGCAGCCAGTTGCCAAAGGCGGCGATGAAATCCAGCAATACCAAAAGCGGGATGATCCGCGACAGCGGCATGAAGTGAATCAGCACCGGCCCGGCTACCAGCGCCGTGCCGAAACCGGCAATGCCAAACACCACATAGGCCGCGGCGATACCCAGCCCGATGACCAGCCAATCGATGGTGGAGAAAGGCAGCAACGCAAGAACCGAAGCCAGCATGGGGAAACCCGTCGTGAAGGTAGGGGCACAGGTTAGCCAAGACGAAGCCATGCCGACTAATATGCAAAATTGCCAGCAGCCATCTCAAAAAGAGATTGCACCATGACCTCCATTCGCCAGTTGCGTTACTTCGTCGACATTGTCGAGTACGGGAGCTTTACCGCCGCCGCCGAGCATCTGTTTATCGCCCAGTCCGCCCTCAGCCGGCAGATCAAGGAGCTGGAGCAGCACCTGGGCACGCCGCTGTTCGAGCGCACCGCGCGCCAACCAAGGCTGACGCCCGGTGGCCAAGCCTTTTACGACCGCGCCCGCAAGCTGCTGGCCGATCTCGACAAAGCCGAGCGCCTGACCCGGGAAGTTGGCCAGGGCCTGCGCGGCAGCCTGCGCCTCAACCACTCCAGCACCGTGCCCATTACCGGCCTGTTGCTGGAGCGCATCGGTGCCTATTTGAACGACAACGCCGATGTTTCCCTTGAAATCGCCCAGCAGTCTTCCGAAGCCCAACTGCAGGACATCGCCGAAGGCAATCTCGATATCGGCTTGCTGCGTTTGCCGGTGCTGCGCCAACACGATGGCGTGGATATTCACCCGCTGTTCGAGGAACCCCTGTACCTCGCCGTTGCGGCGCAACACCCGCGCGCGCAGCTGGCTAGCGTGCAATTGGGCGAGCTTTGCGAAGAGCGTTTCATCTCCATCCCCCACGGCCAGCGTGGCGGCCTGAGCTATCAGTCCGCGGCGCTGTGCATGCAGGCCGGCTTCTTTCCCCGTGCTGCGCAAGTGGTGTCGCGCAAGACCACTCAGTTGCAATTGATCCAGGCCGGTTTTGGCGTGGCGCTATTGCCCGAGAGCATGCGCGCCTTGGCCCATGAGTCGGTGGTGTTCGTGCCGCTGGAAGATAAGGGCTGCATCACCACCGTGGCATTGGCGTGCGCACGCGGGAAGCGGGAAATGGCGAGGCAGTTTGTGCAGGTGATGAGGGGCGATGATGCAGGCTAGGCCCAGAGACGGAAGCTGGATGGGTGCGCTAGAGGTATGCCTTACCCGGCATCGAGCGAATCCCGAGCCCCCCCGGAACGGCTGGCCCGCCCGCTGGCGGAATTTCACCCCTGCGTATCGCAAACGCGCGGGGCATGTCGGGCACTGCCATTCTGCTGTCGGGGTGTTGCGACGCTTTAGGTTTGCACTGGCGCTTGTTGGCTTGCCAGCGAAGGGGAACCTTTGGATGCTACCGACTCTGAGCGGACTTCTCAGCCGCAGAATCAGGATGGCTCAAGGGGATACCGGCATCAAAGATGGCGACAGCAATATGTGTGCGAACTTTCAACTTCCCCAAGTGGCTTAGAAAAATCTGCATAACGCCATCCAGGAAGATAAAATCACTCACAGAAATCCTTGGATTTCAGGACGTGATTGGATATTGATAGCCATGCAAACGACGAAACGACCTGACCGCCCGCTTCTGGGCGTTGGTTGTCTGTCGAACCGGTTAGGTGCTCTTGGGCCAGGAGTCTTGAAACACGAACCAGGAAGCTTGGCTGCTGACATGAACATGCTTCTGCCTGGACGGCATGAAGGCCGTGTCCAACGTGCCAAGGGCTATCGAAACCCAATCGGAAAAATCCCCTTGGCTTTTTGACCAGAACAGGGACGAACCACAGTTGGCGCAGAACTGGCGTGTGACCCCTGCCGACGATGAGTAGGGCTTGAGCTCATCGTTGCCGGCCACGATCCGTAGATCACCGCGCGGCACGCTACCGTAGCTGGCGAACGCCGCACCGTGGCCTTTCCGACACTGGCCGCAATGGCAGTGGCTGACAGCCTTTGGTGGCGTTGCCACTTCATACCTGACAGCTCTGCACAAGCAGCTGCCTTGGAAAACTTCAGACATTTCGCCATCGATCCTTGAATGGGAGCGGCAGCTTAAATAGAGCGTTGCCGCATGTCGAACTGACGTTCCCATACTTCCGCTAACGACCCATAGCGGACGCCCGCTCAATGGGCGCTGCGATAAATGAGCCAGGTAATGAACGCTACGAATGGAGCGAATAGAACCAAGCCGCCGACCACGACTGCCCAGCCCCAGGCGAAGCCGCTTTCTCCCCTGAACCGGCCACCGCTCAGAAAGCGCAATAAGCGGACACCGATGCGGTGTGCCAGATAGCTGAGTATGAAGTCTTCGAGGAAGTCCATCTGATATCTAGGTGCGTGATTTCCAAGTGGGCGAATGGAGTAAAGCTCAGCTTTGAGGTGATCGGCGGTGGCCGCCCGCTTCTGGTCGATTTTTGCCTCTGACGAGAGGCCGCTACCGACCCAAAGCGGACGGCCCTCGCATCGACAACACTCAGCGCGCTTGCTTTGGCTGTCGCAACCACGCAAACAAGCGCAAGGCATCACTTTTTACCAGTAGCGCCATCGCCATTAAGCAGGCAGATGTCAGAGACAGCCCCTCAACAAGAACGGTGGGGTTGCTCTCCTGGTGGCTATGAATACGGACGAGTTGATGGAGGACGGTGCTCGCATACAGCTGAGTAGGGAAACACAGCAGGATCATGCAAGTTCGCCGAACGAAGACATGCAGCCGGCTCAGACGCGCCGGGACAATCGCCGGAAGCCAAACAGGTAGGCTGAATACGACCGCCATCGCCATCCAGACAGCAATGGCGCTCCGTGAAGTCTGCGGCTCGACAGCAAAAGTGAACGTGACCCCGAGGATTGCGAAATAGCCTCCGATGGCGCACGCGAGAAGCAGCAAGGTGATTCGGGCTGAGTTGGACATTTCTCTACCGACCAGCGAGAAGTGCTGACAAGTTGGCGAGTGAAGCACAGGTGCCATGTTTGCGCTGTGTTCAATGTCCGCTCCTGGGCGATAGCAGCCCCTGACGAGAGGCAGCTTCCGCCCCCACAGCGCACATGCCTGTGTGATTGGAACGAAAAAAAGGCGAAGCCACCTGGTTTCGCCTTTTTTGTCCTGGGCCGCGAGTGGGTCAGGTGAGGGACAGTGCCCCGGTCGACAGCAGATAGGTCGCATAGACGCCGGCACACACGACTGACAGCGCCAGGACGACTTCCACGGGTTTGAAGATCTGTGCGCCCTTCTCTTTCCGCGCCCAGATGTAGAAGGCGATGCCTAGCGCGTAGAGGATCATCGACAACAGCAGGTATTCCAGGCCGGCGGCATAGACCAGCCAGGCGCCGTAGAGAGTGGCCAGGGCGCCGATGACGATGTCGCGGGTAATCGCGCGGCCTTCACCGGCTTCGTAACCGTCCTTTTGCAGCGCCACTTTGAGGGCATACAGGCCGCTGAGGAAGTACGGAATCAGGATCATCGAGGTGGCCAGCAGGAGCAGCGCAAGGTAACCGGCCTGCTCGAAGTGGGCGATGATCAGGAACAGCTGGGTCAGGCCATTGGTGAGCAACAGGGCATTGACCGGCGCCTTCCTGGCGTTTTCCTTGCCGAGGAACTTCGGCATGGTGCCGTCCTTACCGGCGGTATAGGCGGTTTCGGCCGACAGCAGGGTCCAGGCCAGCAGCGCGGCACCCACGGAGACGATGAGGCCGATGTTCATCAGCGCGGCGCCCCAGGGGCCGACGGCAGCGGCCAGTACACCGGCCGTGGAGGGGTTCTTCAGTTGCGCCAGTTCCGGCTGCGAAAGCACGCCCAGGGACAGTACCGAAGCCGCGACGAACAGCAGGATGGAGACGAAGAAGCCGATCATGGTGGCCTTGCCGACATCGGATTTTTTCGCGGCGCGCCCGGAATACATCGAGGCGCCCTCGATACCGATGAATACCCAGGTGGTCACCAGCATGATGCCTTTCACCTGGTCCATCACCGAGCCGAGAGTGGCGTTGCCCCAGAAGTCGATCTTGAAGGTTTCGACCTTGAACGCGACGGCGACCAGCACGAGAAACATGACCAGCGGAACCAGCTTGGCGACGGTGCCGATCAGGTTGAGCAGCGCGGCGGTCTGTACGCCCCGGCAGATCAGGAAGTGCAGGCCCCAGAGCAGGATCGAGCTGATGATCAGCGCAGACAGCGTGGTGCCGTCACCAAAGAAGCCGAGAGCGCCGAAGGAGCCGAGCGCCGAGCAGATCACCACGTAGTAGGACACGTTGCCGATCCACGCGGAAATCCAGTAGCCCCAGGCGGAGTTGAAGCCCATGTACTCGCCGAAGCCGGCGCGGGCATAGCCATAGACACCGCCTTCCACTTCGCTCTTGCGGTTGGCCAGGGTCTGGAAGACGAAGGCGAGCATCAGCATGCCGACAAAGGTAATGCCCCAGCCGATCAGGATGGCGCCGGCACCGGCCTTGGCTGCCATGTTCTGCGGTAGGGAAAATACACCGGCAGCGACCAGCGCACTGACGACCAGTGCGGTCAGGGCCGGAAGTTTGAGTTTGCCTTCGGTCTGGGCAGTCGTGGCTGCCGAGATGGGTTTACTTGTGTCAACGGTCATGGAATTTCTCCTTAACCATATAAAGCGGGAGGTGTTCCCAAGTGTCAGTTAGAAGTAGCCGTACTGCTTTCCGACATATTCGGAGGTCATGCATTGCAATACGCCACTGTATCCAAGGGAGAAGTAGACAATATCTCCGACCTGGTACCCCGACTTGGAGTGGGTGGCATCCAGTATCAGATGATCCGAACTGGCTCCGAGGACTTTTACGCCTGGGTCAAGCGGTCTTAGTTGAGAAAAGGAAACATCCTGTTCACCAATCGCCCCAAGAGCACGATGGTGTACGCCGAGATTTTCGAAAACAGGTTTTCTACCCATCGCATCCAGTGCCGTGGAGTGTTCCGGAACGGAGGGTTTGTCTTTCAGTTCGATGATTTCCACGCCAATTTTCACGGCATCCTGGCGGGTATTGGGGATGGGCTCGTCATTCAGGCCGAAGCCCATGATCAGCGAGGCGCCGAGGCGCAGTTGGTTCACCCCTTCGGGCAGCCCACCATTCATGAGCAGGAACAACGCGGAGGAGCTGGCACCGGAGATGGTGCGCAAGCGGATGTTGAGTTCTTCCTCGATTTCCCGGGCCAGGTCGACCAGCACTTGCTGGTTCTCGGTACTGGGCTCCACCCCGCCGTAGCAGGCGAGGTTGGCGCCCAGCCCTTCCAGCACAAGGCCCGGCAGCTCCTCGTGGACGAGGCGAGCCAGACGTTTGGTTTCCCTCGGGTCGATGCAGCCTTCGCGCAGGTCGCCCAGGTCGTGCATGAGGATGACCCGGTGCTTCTTGTGCTGGGCCACCGCCGCGGCGGAAAGCGCACGGAGGGTATGTTCCTCGGAGTTCAGGGAAATATCGGCGTAGGCAACTATCTCGTGCGTCATGCTTATTTGCGGAAGGCGCAGCAATAGTTTATCGACCGGCAAACTGGCAATCTTCTTCAGGTTCTGAATTCTGGAGTCAGCGATGGTTTTGACGCCGCCTTCGATCATCGCCTTGGCGACATTCGCCGCTTCGCAACTCAGTTTATTTACACCAATAGGTTCAACGCCATGTTCTCGACAAAGTTCGATCATTGCGCGGGTGTTGTCGCGAATGACTGCCAGGTTGACGAACAGGCACGGAAAGTCCTAGGCTCTCATCGTCAGTCTCCTTACATGAGAAGCTGGTTACTTTGATGGGTGGCCGGGCCAGGAGGGAGGTGGTCAGGTCGCCTGAGTCTGTCCACTTGGTTGCCAAGGGCGACAGGCTATGTTGATGAGAAGAAGATTACTCTCTTGTTTTTGTCGTGATAGTGCGACTGTGCGGCGACTTGATTTGCAGCAATATCCCCAATTCCAAATATTGACGCCAAACAATGGTTTTCAGGCGCACGCCAAGTCGGGCTCTGCTAATTCCGTTTCATGCTGTACTGCGAAAAGGCAATCCAGGTAGGTCGGAAAGAAGTTCAAGCGTCAAGGGAAAATCAGCCCTCGCCGGCGCGATGAACGCCTACCCGGCATCACCGCGCAGTGCCTCTCCCAGCGAGATCTTGTTCGAGACATTGAGCTTCAGATAGCACTGCTGAAGGTAGCCCCGGACCGTGGCCGGCTTGAGCCCGAGGTCGCGGGCGATCTCCTTGTGTGAGCCACCGGCCGCATACGCGCGCGCCACCATTTCCTCCCGGCGTGTCAGCCCCAGGCTGACACGCAGCTGCAGGCTCAGGTGGCAGCTTCCGTCCTCGCCCTGGGAGACCGAGACATCCAGCGTGCGCCCCTGCCACTCCCCTGCACCGAGATGAACCATACCGAGCAGCGCACTGGGCAAGTGCCCGCCAAACCACTCGGGAAACTCCGCCATCAGCACCTGGCAGAAAGCGGGCGTGGCCTGCTCCAGCCAAGCCTGTTTGCTCACGGTTGCGGTCAACTGGCGGGCATTGGCCTGCTCGCTTGGCGACGTGGCCAGCGCCTGCTTCTCCTCGGCCAGGAACAGATGGGGAATCAGCAACTCGACCAACGCGCGGTCGTCTTCGGTGAACAGCGGTAGCGAGTCGTCGCGGTAGATCGATAGAAAATGCACCAGCCCTGTGTCCCGCACGGGTATCGCCGTCGACAGGGCTGACGCAATGCCGTAGCTCGCGTCGAAGTCCTCCGGCGCCTCGTAGCTGCTGTAACGCACCGTGACGCCGGGATGCTCGATGACGGTGTGCGCCAACTCGTCGAGCTCGGCGCTGCAGAGCCAGTCATCGGCGAATCCGGCGGGGAGTCGATGCAGATAGCTCTGCAGCACCTGGGGTGAGCCACCTCGCAAGTGCGCCACTCCCCACCACGCGGCGCTGATGGGCAGGTGCTCCTCCAGCAACGCCAGGGCGCTGCTGCGGAAACTCTCCAGCGTCGACTGTGCGGAGAGTCGGTGCCATGCCAATAGCAGAGAGGACAGCGTTGCGAGTTGCATGTTGTCGCGGGCCCTTCCCGAGCCGGTGACAGGATGATCGGCCGATTCTACGCAGCTGACTTTGGCGCGCCTACATCGATTGCCCAGTGCATTTGCAGGGTTGGCGGCGCCCCGCTCTCTTGCTGAACTGGCGCCTCGCGCTCCCACGACGCTGGTTGAGCGGACAACAACAAGAACCGTGAAGGAAACAGGAAAGCTATGAACGTGAGAACCCGTGGCATCACGACGCTGTTCGTTGCGTCAGTTTCGGCAATCGGTGCGCTCAGTGCCTATGCCAGCACCGAAGGAGCCACTCCGGCGGCACTCGAACAGCCGCTGCCGGACCCGAAGAACCTTTTCTCCTGGACGACCGAGGAAAAGGTCGCCGGGTTCAGCCATAGCGCCAACCTGTACGGCACCGAGGCCTTCCGGCGCGGCACCGATGTGCTCGCCCTGCCCGCCGCAAGCGCGGCCCTGAAGGCTCGGGCGCAGGCAGTCACCTATCAATACGGCAGCAGCGCCGATGGCACCGCCAAGCGTGACAACACGGTCGACGACTACATGGCCCACAGCAAGGCCACCGGCCTGCTGGTGATCAAGGACGGTGCCGTCGTCCTCGAGAAGTACGCAATGGGCGTCAACGCCGCCACGGTCTGGGACAGCAAGTCGGTCGGCAAGTCGGTCGCCTCCACGCTGATGGGCGTCGCCATCAAGGATGGCCAAATCAAGAGCCTGGACGACACCGTCGAGCAGTACATCCCCGAGCTCAAGGGGTCCGCCTACGAAGGCGTCTCCCTGCGCGACATGCTGCGCATGAGCTCCGGCGTGAGTTGGGACGAAAACTACCTGGACCCGGAATCCGACATCGTGGCGCAGCTGGGTTGCCAGCGTGACGAGGCCGACACCGCGGGCTGCATGCTCAAGCTCATGCAGCAGTTGAAACGCAGCGTGGACCCGGCAACGGGCAAGCCTGTCGCACCGGGTGAGGTCTTCAACTACAGCACCGGGGAGGCCTACCTGAGCGGCCTGGTGGTGCAACGGGCCACCGGGAAAAGCCTGGCCAAATACCTTGAACAGAAGATCTGGCAACCCTTCGGCATGGAGGCCGATGGCAACTACTGGACCTCAAACGGCGTGTCCTTCGGTGGCGGCGGGTTCAATGCGACGCTGCGCGATTACGGCCGCTTCGGGCTGTTCTTCCTCAACAACGGACGCCTGCCCAATGGCTCGGCCGTGCTGCCGGACAACTGGGTGCGGGACGCCACGACCTGGACTCTGGCCTCGGCCGAACCTGGCGTGACGGATAACGGCCAGTACGGCTACATGTGGTGGTTCAGCCCCGCCTACGAGGATGGCGTCCACCAGCCAGCGCCGCTGTTTGCCAAGATTGGCGCCCCGCTGCAAAACACCACCAACCCGGCCGGGGCGGTGCCGATCCAGGGGCGCCCCGCCATTCAGGGGCTGCCGGGTTCGGTGTCCGACTGGACGTTCGCGGCGATCGGGGTGTTCGGCCAGATGATTGCGATCAACCAGAAAGAGAACCTGGTCGTCGTCCAATGGTCGGTCTGGGACAAGCCCGATCCGACCTGTTGCGACGCCTCGGAATCGGGCTATATCGCCAGCAACCCCTACGGTGAAGAGTCGACCTTCCTGAATGCCGTGATCAGCGCCTTGCATTGACGCGCGCACAGGGGGCCGGCAACGGTTGTTCGAACAGAACGTCTGTTGAGTGCGCCCCCTGCCCTTTCACCCCCAGCGGGATTGCAGATGCCTGACATCCTCCGCGTGAAACTCCAGGGCCTGCCCGTCCGCCGGAATCAGCAGACGCTCCTGCATCCCCCTTGCACTGGCCGCCTGGCGTAACTCATCGCGGGTTACCGGGCAGTGGTTGATGGCCTCCAGGTGGTTGGCAATCACCACGCCTTCGCTGAGCGCCGTGAATTCCAGTACCTCGTCGCGCCCCATGATGATGTCCCCACCCAGGTCGAAGCTGGCCCCGCCGGCCGGCACGACGCTGACCTGCGGACGGCAGCGGCGGACGAAATCGCGAATGGCCGGCGTCAACACCGTATCGCCTGCCAGGTACAGGCTGGGCTCCCCAGGCAGCTCGATCAGATACCCGCTGCCGTGCTCCATCAAGCTGCCCACCCAGCCTCGGCCATGCTGGCAAGGCACGGTGCGGATCGTGCCATTCAGGAACGCCACTGGCGCCTCGTGCCCTTCGGCCAGAGGCTGCACATTCAGCTTGCGACGGGCCAGGTACGGGGCGTCGTACGGGGTACAGATGACCGGTATGTTGCGTGCCCGCAACCAGCGCTCTGCCGCCCGGTCCAGGTGGTCGAAGTGGCCTTTCTGGCAGTGCGTGATGAGGCAGTGAGTCACTGACGCCAGCGCGGACTCGGCCACCACCGGCAACTCGACGGTGGGGTTGCGCTGCCGCCCGGCGAACAGCCGCAGTGAGGGCAGCGTGCCTTTACCGGCCAGCATCGGATCGACTAGCACGCGATGCGCACCCAGTTCGAGGATGAGTGTTGCGTTGCGGATCTGCTGAATCTTCATCATGAGCCCCTGTTCAGTGAGAGCCTCATGGTGCCTGTGCGCAGATGCGTCCATAATGGCAGTCTTTGACACATTTGATTCAATTCAAGCCATGACCAAACCACTGAGCGTTGGCCTCCTGCTGTTCCCTGGCTGCATGCCCGCCGGGCTGCTGGCCTTCGGCGATATGCTGCACGCCGCCAACCGGCGCACCGGACGGGCACTCTTTGCAACGCACTACGTTGCCCTGGCGCGTGGTCCCGTCGAATGCGCCCACGGCATGCTGCTGAACGCGAGCCTCGGGCTTGCCGAAGCGAAAATCGATGCCCTGCTGATTCCAGGATTCTGGGCCGAGTCCGCTGAACAGGTGGCCGCCACTCTCGAAGCCAACGCGCCATTGCTCAGAGCACTGGCGCGACTGAACAAGCAGTGCAGCCTGTGGAGCTATTGCACCGGCGTCAGCCTGGTCGCTGCGGCCGGGCGTCTGGCGGGCAACGACGCGACGGTGACCTGGTGGCTGGCCGACACCTTGCGTACGCGCTTCCCCGATATCCGCTGGCAAACCGAGCGGCACTGCATCTTCACCGCGCACAGTGCGACAGCCAGCGGCGTCAATGGCTACCTGCCGATTGCCCAGGCACTGCTCGAACGAAACCTGAACCAGACGGAGTTCCACGACCTGATCCGCCTGATGGTGCTGCCTCGGCCGATCCAGGCGCATGACGCCTTCCAGGCCATCAGCCTGATCGAGCAGCCCAGTGACTTGCTTCGGCGTCTGCACACCCTGGTCCAGCGGTTGCCCGCCGAGCAGATCACCCTCCAGAAGCTCGCTGGCGAACTGGGCCTGTCGGAGCGCACCCTGGCGCGCAGAGTCGGCTCCGAAACCAGCACCTCCGTGGCCGCCTACGCCAGACGCATCAAGCTGGGCCAGGTTGGCGAGCGCTTGACCTTCACCGCGGCGCCGATCAAGTCGATCAGCCACGAACTGGGCTTCAGCAGCGAATCCAACCTGCGCAGGATGTTCAAGGAACTGACCCAGTTGACGCCCGCCGAGTACCGCGAGCGATTTTCCCGCTACTGACGCTGCGGTGCTCCGGCGGGCGTGTCGCAAAAGAACAGGCGCCTTGCCGGAGCATGCGCCGCCATTCCCCGTTACCGCCCTCGCGCTCGCCGGCCGCCGCGCCGCTCACTAACGAGCGGTCGCGCCCTCATTCATCAGGTAAGTCACCAACTGCCGCGCGTGGGAAGTCAGGGCGTCCCAGCTCGGCACGCAGATGCGCAATTCGCGGGTCGCCCAGGCGTCCTCCAGCGCGACCACCACCACCGGCAGCTCCTGCGCGAGCCGCGTTGCCGCGGCCTCGGGCAGCATGGCCACCCCTACCCGCTGGGCGACCAACTGGGCGATGGCGTCGAAACTCGGTGCGCGCACGCGCACCTTCAGGGGCAGCGCATTGCGCACCGCCATCGCCTCGACGAAGCGTTGCATCGCACGCTCGGCGGGCAGGCAGACGAAAGCGAAGCCCAGCGCATCGCGCAGGCTGGGCAGGTGCTGGCTGGCCAACGGGTGCTCCTGCGGCACCAGCAGCACCAGCTTGTCGTGGCGAAACGGCAGCGATAGCAGGCCCGCGGTGGGCAGGTTGCCGTCGTACACACCGATGTCGATCTCGCCATTCTGCACGGCGCGCAGCACGTCCTTGCTGTTCTGCTCGATCAGTTGCAGGTCGACTTCCGGATAGTCCGCCAGGAACGGCCCCAGCGCGGTGGGCAGGAAGGTGCTGTTGGCCACGGTGGAAGCCGCCAGGCGCAAGGTGATGCGGCGCTCGCCGTTCAGCTCCTGCAGGGTGTCCTTGAGCTGCCGCGCCTCTTTGAGCACACGCTGGCTGGCTTCCAGTACCAGCCGTCCGGCCGGGGTGAGTGTCATGCCGTCGCTGCGCCGCGAGAACAGCGAAAGCCCGCAGCGCTCCTCGAACAGGCGCAGGCGATTGCTCGCAGCCGAGACCGCCACCGGCACCGAGGCTGCCGCCTTGCTCAGGCTGCCAGTGCTGGCGATGGCGGCGATGAGGCGCAGGTCGGCAAGGTCGAAATGCATGTCGCGTTCTCCAAAAACGAAAGTGTTGTTCGCGAAGTAGCGATTCTAGCGAAACAGCCTTATCTCTAGAATAAAGCCTTTTCCCTGCCTTGCAGCCGCACCGCCATGAATAGCCTGACCTCCCTCTACCAGCGCAGCCTGCACAACGGCGTGCTGTTTGCCGTGTTGTCCGCCACCGGTTTCAGCCTCAAGGCGGTGTTCGTGAAGCTCTCCTACGCCGCCGCGCCGGTGGATGCGCTGACAGTGCTGGCCATTCGCATGGGGCTGGCGCTGCCGCTGTTCCTCTGGCTGATCTGGCTGAGCAGGAGCCCGGACCAGCCGCGCCTTTCGCTGGCCGACGGGGTGCGCATCCTGTTGCTCGGGCTGTTCGGCTACTACCTGTCCAGCCTGTTCGACTTCTACGGCCTGCAGTACATCAGCGCAGGCCTTGAGCGCTTGATCCTGTTCACCTACCCCACCCTGGTGCTGCTCCTGCAGATGGGCGTGACCCGTGAACGACCGGACTCCCGCACGCTGGCCGCGATGGGCCTGTGCTACCTGGGCCTGGGCATCGCCCTGGTGCACGACATCAAGGTGGAAGGCGGCAATGGGCAGATCCTGCTGGGCGCCCTCTGGGTGTTCGCCAGCGCCGTCACCTACGCCCTGTATTACATGGGCACGGCGGCCGTGGTGCGCCGTGTCGGCTCGATGCGCCTGGCCGGGCTGGCCGGTGGCGCTTCATCGGTCATGGTGCTGGTCCACTACGCCGTGAGCGGCGACGTGCAGCAACTGGCGACGTTGCCTGGCGCAGTGTGGCTGCACGGTTCGCTGATGGCGCTGATCTCCACCGTGCTGCCGATCTACTGGATGGCGCTGGCCATCCAGCGCATGGGCGCCACCCACGCCGCCGCCTTCGGCAACCTGGGGCCGGTGCTGACCGTTTTCGCCTCGTGGGCACTGCTCAACGAGGCGATCTCGATCTACCAGTTGGCCGGCCTGGCGCTGGTGCTCTTCGGCGTGTCGCGGCTGTCCGGTGGCAAGGCTGCGAAGCCCCGGAGCGCGCCGAAACAGCAGCCCGAGGATGGCCGGACCTCGAGCTGATTGCCCGCTGCTTTCGACCGTTTCCAGCGCCTCTTCGGGGGCGCAGAACGCTCGGAGCCCGTGGGCGTTACAATGGCGCCCGCACCGATCCCCCGGATCGGGCACGCCCGGAGCCCGCTGCAGATGTTCACCCTGGTAAATCTCGACACCCCGCCGCCCGAATCGCTGAAAAGCCAGGTCCTGCAAATGGTGGTGGACTATTTCAGCGACGTCAGCCCGGTGCCGCTGACGCCCAGCAACCCACTGTTCCAGCTGTACCAGTACGTGATCGGCTACGAGGTGCACCTGTACCTGCAGGCCATGGACAGCGCCCAGGACAGCACGGCGCGGCTGATCCTCGCCCTGGATGACGAAGACCCTTCCCAGGTGCTGGGTTTCGCCCTGTACCTGCCGAGCCCGGACGATGCCGAGGCCTGCACGCTGGCCTACCTGGCCGTCCAGGCCAGCCACCGTCGACACGGAATCGCCCGCGCCCTGCTGCAGGAGATGATTCGTCACCGGCCCCACGCCGAACTGGCGTGCGCCGCCAGCAAGGTGCCGACCTTCGAATCACTGGGGTTCCAGGTGCTCGCCGCGCAAGGCCCACACGTGCTGCTGAACACCCGCGACCACCGTTCCAACGGCATGGTGGCGGTGCAGGACCTGGCGCCGATCTACCAAACCAAGGAAGTGCGGCAGATCCATACCTACCTGGTGCAGCAGAACGGCAGGAAGGCCATGAGCGAGGCGGAAAAGAAGCGTGACCGCCTGCTCGACCAGATGGCCTACCAGGCCCGGACACTGGTGAGCGAGCGCTTCCCGACGATTCACTGAGCAAGGGAAACGACGGCCAACGCCCGCCTCTACTGGAAGCGCACGAAGGTGGCGCCCTCAGGGCGACTTGTCGGCCAACGCTTCCAGAAGCTCGGCGGAAGGCACGAAGAACAGGCTGCCCGTCACCGCCTTGCTGTAATCCAGCAGGCGATCGTAATTGCCCGCCGGGCGGCCGACGAACATGTTCTCCAGCATCTCCTCGATCGGTGCCGGGGAGCGCGCATAGCCGATGAAATAGGTGCCGAACTCCCCTGCCCCGGGCCGGCCGAACGGCATGTTGTCACGGAGGATCTTCACCTCCTGGCCGTCCTTCTCCAGGGTGGTCAGCGAACTGTGCGAACAGCTCGGCTTGACCTCGTCGCCCAGCTCGATATCGGCCAGCTTGGTGCGGCCGATGATGCGTTCCTGGGCTTCAGTGGACAGCTGATTCCAGCCGGTCATGTCATGCAGGTACTTCTGCACCAGCACGTAGCTGCCGCCGGCGAAGTCCGCATCCTCGTCGCCAATCAGGGTGAAGTGCGGCACTTCACGGCCTGCCGGGTTCTCGGTGCCGTCGACGAAGCCAATGATGCTGCGCATGTCGAAATAGCGGAAACCCTGGACTTCATCCACCACCGTGACCGCATCACCCAGGCGCGCCACCAGTTGCGCGGCCAGCTCGAAACAGAGGTCCATCTGCTCAGCGCGGATGTGCAGCAGCAAGTCGCCGGGGGTGGAAACGGCAACCCGCTCGCCCGTGCCGATTTCACGGAAGGCATGCAGGGAAGCCGGACGCGGAGCGCCGAACAGCGCATCCCAGGCCGCCGCGCCGAAACCCACGACACAGGACAGGTTGCCGGTCGGCACACGCTTGCCGACCGAACGCACCAGCGCGGCAGCGTCCTCGCAGAGCGCGCGCACCGGGCCCCAGTCCTTGCCCGGCGTCAGGGTGGCGACCAGGAAGATCGCGCTGCGGGTGATCGGGCTGTCGACTGCCTGCGGTTCGGGGGATTCGTTGAGCATCATTGGTCTGCGCCATCATCGAAATGGGAGGATCAGATTATCAAAGCAGGCATCCGCCGACTTTGACAATTCGGCTTGCAACAGCCCTTGCGCT
This sequence comes from Pseudomonas sp., assembly GCF_002796985.1. Classification (GTDB taxonomy): domain Bacteria; phylum Pseudomonadota; class Gammaproteobacteria; order Pseudomonadales; family Pseudomonadaceae; genus Pseudomonas. Next base: position 44,421 of record NZ_PEKX01000013.1, read on the forward strand.
AAGCCCTCGGCTTGATCGAATACAACCCCGCCAGCAGGATCAGCAGCGCACCAGAGATCGTCCAGGCGGTCGGCGACTCGCCGAAGGCGATGAGGCCGATCAGCGTGGCGAAAGCCAGCAGCGAGTAGTTGAACGGCTGCAGCGTCGAGGCCTGGGCGTACTTCAGCGCCTGGATCAGCAGCAACTGGGCGAGCACCCCGGTGACCGAGAGGATCGCCAGCAGCGCCGCCTCGTGGGGCGTCGGCGTGACCCACGCCGGGAGGCCGACGCAGGTGACCGCCACGGCGCCGACCAGTGCCATGTACAGCGTGGTGGTGGCGAAGGAATCGGTCTGGCTGATGCGCCGCGAGAGGATGTTGAAGAAGGCGAAGATCAGCGCCGCCGCCAGCGGGATCAGCGCCGCGGGCTCGAACACACCCACGCCGGGACGCAGGATCAGCAGCGTGCCGCCGAAACCCACCGCCGCCGCCAGCCATTGCCGAGCCACCAGTCGCTCGCCGAGGAACACCCGCGCCAAACCCAGCGCCATCAGCGGGAAAACCGCATAGAGCGCGTGGGTCTCGGCCAGCCCGAGGTAGCGCAGGGCAATGCCGAAAAGGGCGATCTCACCCACGCCCAACAGCGCGCGGACTACCTGTAACCAGGGATTGGCGCTGCGGCTGGCCGCGCGCAGGCCACCCTGGGAGCGGCAGACCATGAGCGCGAACAGCACGAACACCCAGTAGCGCACCATCACCAGCTCGCTCACCGGCAGGTGGCGCACCAGCACCTTGGTGAGGCCATCCTGGCAGGCAAAGATGAACATCGACAGCAGGCACAGGGCGATGCCCAGGCGCGGGTTGCTGGCAGCGGCCAAGTCGGCGGCCGTGGTCTTGCTGGTCATGAAGAAAGGCTCTTGGACGATGGCAGCCTCGCGACGGGCGCCTCCAGCGCTTGTGCCGGAGCGATCGGGGGGCGGTCAACCCACGCGGCGCTGGCAAGCACGCCGATGTCGCCCGCGAGTCGCCGGCACTTCAATCCGGCGCGGCTTCCCTCTACAGTCTGGCGACCCGCTCAAGGCGACTACGGTGATCCATGGACAGGTTTCAGGAAATGACAGTGCTGCTGGCCGTGGCCGAAGCCGGCAGCTTTGCCGCGGGTGCGAAGCAGCTGGGCCTGTCGCCGCCCAGCGTGACCCGCGCCATCGCCGCGCTGGAGCAGCGCCTGGGCACCCTGCTGCTGGCCCGCAGTACGCGCAGCGTGCGCCTGACCGAAGCCGGGCAGCGCTACGTCGAGGACTGCCGGCGCATCCTGCAGGAGCTGGAAGAAGCCGAGGAGCTGGCCTCCGGCAGCGCCCTGCGGCCGCGCGGCAACCTGACGGTGACCGCCCCCGTGCTGTTCGGCGAGCTGTACCTGATCCCGCTGATCGCCAGCTACCTGGAGGCCCACGCCGAGGTGACGGTCAATGCGCTGCTGGTCGACCGCGTGGTGAACCTGCTCGACGAGGGCATCGACGTCGCCGTGCGCATCGGCCAATTGCCCGAGGGCAGCCTGACCGCGCTGAAGGTCGGTGAAATCCGCCCGGTGGTCTGCGCCTCCCCCGCCTTCCTCGACCGCCACGGCCGCCCGCAACAGCCCAACGACCTGCTCGACGCACCGGTGGTGATGGCCGCTACCAGCGTGCTGCTCACCGACTGGCAATTCGTCACCGCGGACGGACCGCTGACCCTGCGCCCGCCGTCGCGCTTTGTGGTCAGCTCGAACAACGCGGCGATCCACGCGGCGCGGCTGGGTTGGGGCTATACCCGCGTGCTGTCGTACCAGGCCGCCGAGGCCGTGGCGCGTGGCGAGCTGGAGATCGTCCTCGAGGAGTTCGCCACGGCGCCGCTGCCGATCCACCTGCTCTACCAGGACAGCGCGCGGCTGCCGGCGAAGGTACGCAGCTTCGTCACGCATTGCGCGGAACGCCTGCGCGCCGACCCGGCTCTGCAAGCCTCGCAGCCGTGAGCCGCTACCGGGAAATGCAGGCGTTCGACGCCGTGGCGCGCTCCGGCAGCCTTGCCGCGGGCGCACGGCGGCTGGAGCTGTCCACCGCGACGGTGATGCGTCTGGTAGCCGCGCTGGAGGCCCGCCTGCACTGCGAGCTGCTGCTGCGCGGCCCGCGCGGCATCGAATTGAGCGCCAGCGGCGCAGCCTTCGCCGCCAGTTGCCGGCAGATTCTCCAGGGCATCGATGAGGCGGAAGGCTCGCTCGGCGGCTTGCAGGCGCACCCGGCCGGGCAGCTGAACCTGACGCTGCCGCTACTGATGGCCGACCGCCTCTTCGCGCCCATCGCCCTGGATTACCTGGCGGCCTTTCCCGACGTGCGCCTGGTCAGCCGCCACCGCGAGGATCTGCCGCGTCTGCTGGAGGACGGCATCGATGTGGCCCTGGTGATAGGCGCCCTGCCCGACTCCTCCGGCTTCGCCCTGCCGGTGGGCACGGTGCGGCCAGTAATCTGCGCATCCCCCGACTACCTCGCGCGCCAGGGCGTGCCGCAGGCGCCGGAAGACCTCAAGGCGCATAGCATCATCGTCTCCGGCAGTCAGGGGGCGATCAGCGAATGGCGCTTCCGCCACCAAGGCGCGCTGCGTTCGGTGCGCCTGTCGCCGCGTCTGATGTGCAGCACCACCCAGGCGGCCATCCGCGCCGCCAGCCTGGGACTCGGGCTGACCCGCTGCATGAGCCACGAGGCGCATGCCGAGATGAGCAGTGGGCGTCTGCAGGTCGTGTTGCAGGACTACGCGGCGCCAGGGCTGCCGGTGCAACTGATCTACCGCGAAGGCCGCCGCGCGGCGGCGCGGGTGCGTACCTTCCTCGATTTCGTGGTGCCACGCTTGCGCGCGCATCCGGCGTTGCGCGGGTAACTCGCGGCGTTCTGGGCGGTTCGCGAGCAAGCTCGCTCCTACAGTCCAGCTCCGGGGTTTCCTTGTAGGAGCGAGCTTGCTCGCGAACATCGCCGTTGCGGTCTATCCGCAGCCGCCGACCGATTCTTCCGCATTCTGAAACGCTGGATTGCCCGCCCTGGTGATTCTGCGCGCCGGCCAGCGGGCGCAGCATTCACCCATCAGCACGAGCAACCCGTCACGGACCGACTCGCGCTGCCCACCCAATCAAGCCAACGGAGTCACCGCCATGTCGCACACCATCAGGCTCTACCGCCACCCGCTGTCCGGCCACGCCCATCGCGTCGAGCTGATGCTCTCGCTGCTGCAACTACCCACCGAACTGATCTCGGTGGACCTCGCCAAGGGCGCACACAAGCACCCGGACTTCCTCGCGCTGAACCCCTTTGGCCAGGTGCCGGTGATCGATGACGAAGGCGTCATCGTCAGCGACTCCAACGCCATCCTGGTCTACCTGGCGAAGCAGTACGGCAACGGCCGCTGGCTGCCGGAAGACCCGCAGGGCGCCGCCCGCGTGCAGCGCTGGCTGTCGGTGGCCGCAGGGCAGGTTGCCTACGGCCCCGCCGCCGCGCGGCTGATCACCGTGTTCGGCGCCGCCTTCAACCCCGGAGAAGTCGTCACCCGCGCCCACACCCTGTTCCAAGTGATGGAACGCGAACTGGCCAAGACACCCTTCCTGGCCGGCAGCGAAGCGACCATCGCCGACGTGTCCAACTACTCCTACATTTCCCATGCGCCGGAGGGCAACGTCTCCCTGCAGGACTACCCGAACCTGCGCGCCTGGCTGGCCCGCGTGGAGGCCCTGCCGCACTTCGTGCCGATGCAGCGCACCGCCATCGGCCTGCAAGCCTGATACAACCGTCGCTGCCGGGGTGACCCGGGAGCCATTTCGTCGCGAGGTGCCCGCCATGTTCCAGTTGCCCAAACACCGTACCTCCCCCTGGCATGCCGGCGAGAAGGCGATCCAGGAGCGCGTCGGCGTCGCCGAGCGCATGGAAGTCCACGGCCAGAAAGTCATCCGCGACTACATGCCCGACCAGCACCGCGAGTTCTACCACCAGCTGCCCTTCATCATCGCCGGCGCCGTGGATGACCAGGGCCGGCCCTGGGCGACCCTGCTAGAAGGCGCGGAAGGCTTCGTTACCTCGCCCGACCCGCAAAGCCTGCTGCTCGACAGCGTGCCCGACAGCCAGGACCCCGCCGCCAGCGGCCTGCAAGCCGGCCGGCCGATCGGCCTGCTGGGCATCGAGCTGCACACCCGCCGGCGCAACCGCATGAACGGCGTCCTCCGCGAAGTGGACGGCGGCCTGCTGACGGTGGCCGTCGAGCAGTCCTTCGGCAACTGCCCGCAGTACATCCAGAAGCGCGAGTGGAGCCGCGACGAGCAGCGTTACAGCCAGCGCGCCCCGCGCGAGGACTTCGGCGCGCTGAACGGGGAGCTGGCGACGATCATCCGCAATGCCGATACCTTCTTCGTCGCCAGCTACGTGCAGCACGAGGACGGCGACCGCTCGGTGGACGTCTCCCATCGCGGCGGCCGCCCCGGCTTCGTCCGGGTCACCGGCAACCGCCTGACCATCCCCGACTACGCCGGCAACCTGCACTTCAACACCCTCGGCAACCTGCAGGCCAACCCGCAGGCCGGGCTGCTCTTCGTCGACTTCGAGAGCGGCGACCTGCTGCAGGTCCACGGCCGCACCGACATCCTCTTCGACAGCCCGCTGCTGGCCGCCTTCGAAGGCGCCGAACGCCTGTGGACCCTGGACGTACAGCAGGTGGTGCTGCGCCGCAACGCCCTGGCGCTGCGCTGGAACTTCCGCGAGTACTCGCCCACCAGCCTGATGACCGGCACCTGGGCCGAGGCCGACGCCAAGCTGCACGAGCGCGAGCAACGCCAGCAGTGGCAGGACTGGCAGGTACTGCGCGTCGAGCCGGAAAGTGAGGACATCCGCTCGTTCTACCTGCAACCGCCAGCCGGCACCGCCGTGAGCTTCACTCCGGGCCAGCACTTGCCGGTGCGCCTGACGGCCGGCGAACAGGCGCTGATCCGCACCTACAGCCTTTCCAGCGCGCCGTCGGACGGAGAACTGCGCATCAGCGTGAAGGCCCAGGGCCCGGCATCCCGGCACCTGCATGAACAGATTGCTGTGGGCGATCACCTGCAGGTCCGCGCGCCCATGGGCAGCTTCACCCTGAAGGCCGACAGCGCGCGCCCGGTGGTGTTGATCGGCGCGGGCGTGGGCATTACCCCGCTGCTATCGATGCTGCGCGAACTGTCGACGGACACGGCGCGGCGCGTGCATCTGTTCCAGTCCGCGCGGACGCTGGGCCAGTTACCGTTCCAGCGCGAGATCGCCGAGTTGCGCCAGCGCGCGCCGCAACTGCAGGTCCACCGCGCGCTCAGCCGCCCCGAGGAAAGCGCAGAACTGGGCTGCGACTTCGAACAGGTCGGCCGTCTGGATATCGAGGCGATCAAGGCGCGGCTGCCGCTGGACGATTACGACTTCTACGTCTGCGGCCCCGGCGAGTTCACCCAGGCGATCTACGACGGCCTGCGCGGGTTGAACATCGCCGACACGCGCATCCACGCCGAAACCTTCGGCCCCTCGACGCTCAAGCGCCGGGGTGACGGCCAGACACCGACGCTGGTGCAGCCGCCTGCGGCCACCGAACCGGTGCCGGTTTACTTCGCCGGCTCGGCCAAGGAGGCCCGCTGGAAGCCCGAGAGCGGCAGCCTGCTGGAACTGGCCGAGGCCCGAGGTCTTGCGCCCGACTTCAGCTGCCGCGGCGGCTCCTGCGGCACCTGCAAAACGAAGGTCGTCAGCGGCCAGGTGCATTACCCCAACCCGCCGGCGGAACTGCCCGAAGCCGGCAGCGTACTGATCTGCTGCGCCATCCCGGCGCAGGACGACAGCGGCGTGCAACCGCTGGTGCTGGACCTCTAGGGAGGCGAATCGATCATGAACGCACTGACTGCATTCGAGAGCGGGAGCGAACGCTTCCCGCGTTGGGACGAGGAAGTCGTCGAAGCGGCCACGCCGGGATTCTGCGGGCCGAACGAGGCGGAAGTGGGCTTCCTGCTGCCGCAGTTGATCTCGACGCCGGGCTGCCCGTCGCGCTCGCGCACCGTGGCGATTAGCGCGGCGCTGATGCGCTGGTTCAGGCGCACCTAAACAACCACACCGAAGCACAAGGGAACGCCAGCGTAGGATGGGTGGAGCGCAGCGATACCCATCGATCCGTGCCTGCGATACAGCATGGGTATCGCAGGTGTTCTGCCGGGAGACATAGGTAACGGTTGTCGGGGGACATGGGTAACGGTTTCCTATCA
>NZ_PEKX01000014.1 GCF_002796985.1 Pseudomonas sp.
CCGCTATGAAACCCACCGGCAGCATAGCAAGGGCACTGGCCACGTTTTTACACAGTCTGGGCCGGAAGCAGACAAATCCTGTCTAAGGAACGGCTGCATCAACCCGTTTGGCGTGCACGCCTGCTGTGCTGCGCCCCATCGTTGATGGTCTGTCGATGTTCGCCTGCACATTGACTCGCGGACTCTCATGCGAAGGTTCGTCGCTGGCATGGATCGTACCGGCCTGGGTGGCCACCGCAGCTGCGACGGCGACGGTCGGATTCATGCTGTCGACCATGGAGCTGGGAATGAGGATGGTGGTTCCGCGCTCCTTGGTGGTTTCGTAGATGATGTTCATTGCGCGCAACTGCAGGGCCGTAGGCTGACCGGCATAGATCGTGGCTGCTTCCACAAACCGTCCGGCGATTTCCGCTTCTGCGGAGCCCAGGATGATTCGCGCCTGCTTCTCGCGTTCGGCCTGCGCCTGGCGTGACATGGCGTCCTGCAATGCCACCGGGATGGCCACGTCGCGGATCTCCACCGAGCCGACGGTGACACCCCATTCCTGGGTCTTTTCACCAATCTCGCGGCACAACTGCTGATCGGAGCTGCGTCGATCGGATAGCAGCGCGGCCAGCATCGACGAACCGATCATTTCCCGCAGAGAGGTCTGTGCTACCCGGTCGATGGCCTGCCGGTAGTCGGTGATAGCCAGTGCCGCTTTGCGGGCGTCGTGCACGTGCCAGAAGATGATGGCGTCGACGTTCACCGGCACTGTATCGCGAGTCAGTGCCTGCTCGGCATTGAACGCCGTGGTCTGGATTCGCTCGTCGATCACAGCGACGACGCTGTCCAGGACCGGAATGATCATGAACAGTCCGGGCCCGCGCACGCCTTGCAGGTTGCCTGCGCGCAACACGACGAATTTCTGCCAGGTGTTGGCCATCTTGAGGGACAGCGAGACGACCAATGCACACACCAGCACAACGATGCCCACAACCGAGTGGCCAAGGTAGATGAGGACGGCACCGATGGCCGTCAGAACCATGACGATGAAGAGGGTGATGGGGTTCATGGTGTCCTCCCGCATTCAAGCGCAACGCTCATTTGAAGATTGCGCCTGAGGCGTTCGTCTGTCTGTGCGCTAGACCACTGGAGCAATCCGCTGGGAAGGTCCCCGTGAGCACTGCCGGTCTTTGTGAGGGGCTAAGCGCGCTTGCGTACCGACGCCAGGAGTTGCGACCTGCCATGGTTGCATTCCGTCAACACCGAGCTGGCCTGGCGTTTCGGTACGTCCTGGCGATCAGCGGTGATCGGCTCACCAGAGGTCGCCATGAAAAAACAACCGGGAACAGTTCCGGACAGCCCGTCGCCAACCGGTGGTGGTGTCAGGCCCACACTGCCGGGCGGTGAATATGGCTCTCCCGCCGAGCGATATTCATTTCGAGATCGCGACAAGAAACAGCCGACGCTGCCGCCATCGGTTAATCCGGCTGAAGGCCCATCACAGGCTCCGCACAATTCTCCGGTCGATCCCCCGGAGGAGTAGTCCCCACCGAGCGTGCGATGGCGCACGGACGGCAATCCTGACGCTGTTGTCCGTCAGCTGCCCGGAGTCGGTCTTTGCGTCGTCATGTGCCAACTCAGACCAGGCTGATGTCCATGTGCGCACCGACTCCGGGCGCTCTTTCGATGACTTCGAAGGCGCGCAGGGTTTCGCGCGCCGAGTGGGTCTCGGCAAGCAGAACGACATTTCCTGGCAGGAGGGTGTACCCGAAGGGATGGTCGTCCTGGCTGACGTTCGCCGAAGCGCTGATTGCCGCGCCCGCCAGCCCTCCCACTACAGCACCCCAGCCCAGCAATTCGAGTAGCGGCGAGTCGCCGAAGAGGCCTGCACCGGCATTCGTCATCGCGATTGCGAACAGCGCACTGACCAGCAGGCCGAACAGCGTCCCGACGGCAACGCCCTTGATGACCTGCCTAAAGGCGCGTCGCTTCGCGCGCAGGCGCCCGGAGGGCACCAGTTCCTGGTTGTCGAATATGTGCACTCGGTCCAGACGAATGCCTAACCCCAACAGGTCCTGTTTCGCGCAATCGGCCTGTGATCGTCGGGTGAACACACCTGAGACCTGATGGCAGTAGTCGGTCATGGTTGCTCTCCTGGAATGCGACCTTTCGAACCAGTTTCCAGCATCCGCGAAGCCGAGGCGTCGGTCCGTCTGTTAACGCACGTACCCGTGCTCGTTATTGGGTGACGACCGCAAGTGGGCTACCGCACCGACAACCTGGTGAAAGGTTGTCATTGTCGCTCCCTCCACACTCTGCATGGCGCAGGAGTGGGAAGCGCGGCGAGGCGGCCATGAACCAGATAGGCAAGCAAGGCCCCCATGGCGGGGCAGCTGATCCCAAGAGGAAGACTCATCCGCAAGGCAGGCGCAACGAAGCGCCGCGTCTGCCGGGCTCAGATAACTACTCCCATCCGAAGACCAGAGCGGAAGCGGTACTCCAGCAATCGCTGGAGGTCGATTCTGCTGGAAATCCGACCCATCGACCGGAGAAGGGCACGAAGCCCGGCCGCGCCGGAGATGTTCATGACCAGTGATGCGCCATCGATGGATGACTACAGAAAACGCAGTGTGGCGGCGGGTCTGCGGCGCCAATGGCGGCATGCGGTGATTCTCTGCAGGAGGGCATGGCGTCAGCTGTCCATGACGACACACCCTGTGCCGCAGGCCAATCGCCAGATCAGGGCGAAAGAAACGCCGGTGGTTCGGCGCAAGCCGCGTCGTTGATCGTGCAGCTGCCGGTTACGATGGAGGTCACCAGAGCCCATGAACAGATTGTCACTGATCGATGCCGGGAAAATGCTCGACACCTGGCTTCCGGGATACTCATGCGCACTCTCTCGGTCCGCCATGGGCTCCATCAGTCTTCAGCTCATGTCCTTGCTGCAGGGAGAGGGGATTACGTTCCTGGGCATCGGCCAGCATTGCCTGCAAGGCGCGCAAGCGCTGAGAACGCTCAGTCAATCGTTGCAGGGAGAGCTGGCCCTCGTCTTCACCCCGCCTGCAGAGGAATCACAGGTTCCGGCACGCAGAGTTACCGAGGATGAGAGCCTGGACTTCGAGTGTCAGTAGCCGCCGATTGCAATCAGGGCTCCTCCTCACCACCTGGCGTCCTTCGTTCCAGGAGCGCACGAAGAGTGCCCTCGAACGTTGCGAGGTCCCATGGCTTGGCCAGGAACGTCGTGTTCTCGGGCGGCTTTCTGCCCTCCGGCCTATTGAGTCCCGAGGTGATCACGACGGGCGCCGAGGGACAGTGCCGCAGAGAAAATCTGGCAACGTCGTAGCCGTCGAGCAGCCCGACCATCTGAATGTCGGTGATGATCAGATCGACCCGCGTGTCCGGCTGCTTCAGGTACTCGATTCCATCTTCGGCGCTGGAGAAGGCGGTGACCTGCGCGTCGAGAAGATTGGCCAGGATCTGCGTCATCAGAATGCGGACGGTCAGCTCGTCCTCCAGCAGGAGGATGTGCGGTGAAATGCTGCCCATGTCGTTGTCATCCAGTCCAGGTTGCCAATGCTTGAAAGCTCCCGTGGGACAGGGAGCGCTCGGCTATGTGATGCTCTGCTGGTGTGCGGGCGCCCATCATGGCTTGCCACCAATATCCCCGGGCAAGCTCGGCGCCTGGTCTTCCGTACGGGCTGATGTGGCCGCAGTTTCCTTCGGCAACATGGCCTCTATCTGATGCGGCGCTTCCACTCCCAGTTCCTCCAGCATGGGTAGCAACTCGGTGCAGAATCGCTGCAACTGGGTCTCGGAGAGCGCGGCAAAGCCATGGGCGAGGATGTAGCGGGCGATCACATCCTGCGGACTGTCCGGCGTGAACGCCGATTGCGCGATCAGATGGCGCAAGTCCTCGTAGAACCGTGCATTGATGTCGTTCGATTCCATGACAGTCACCTCTTCAGCGGACTAGGGAATTGCCCTGAGACGTATCGGCGCTCGGGGGCTGGACGTGCATTCGATGCATGGAACGGAAGCAGCGTTTCCTGTGGGGGGAGGCAATGACACAGGCCATTGATTAGACGACCTGCCCTTCATTGGAATAGTGCGATCAGAATGATCAATGCGCCTGGCAGGCACCGAGCCGAGCCTCAGGCGGCCCTTAAGTGCGCAACCGCACCGACGTCGTAGTCCTGGTCTGCGAAGGTTGGAGTCAGGCATGCCCCACGGCTTGCGGTGATACGGGCAGCTTCTTCAGGAGCCGCCGGGTACCGACAGAGGGGGCTTTCTCTGTACGTGCCACCCTGGCGCTCGTGTCGACCTGCCAGGTTTCCGCCGCACTTCCGGAGCCTTGCCATGATGTCGCTCCATTTCCGGGCCTTGCGCCGCGGCCGATCGAAGCCTCCTTGGGACAGTCTGGTACCGGTTCGCGAAGAACTCTTCGGCATCGAACGGCTCGAACAGCACGCGCAGAGCCTGGCCCTGGCACAACAAGTGACGGATACGCCAAGGCGTGTACTGCCGTTGCATGTGCGCCTGGATGACAACGCCCGTGTCCTGCTGGCTGCCTACCGGGCCAGTGCTGTCGAGTTGGAAAGGGGCAATGGTGTGGTACCGGCTGCCGAGTGGCTGCTGGACAATTACCACATCGTCGAAGAACAGATCCGTGAGGTCCGCGACGACCTGCCGCCTGGCTACTACCGGCAGTTGCCCAAGCTCGCCGATGGACCGTTCGCCGGCTACCCGCGGGTCTTCGGCCTGGCCTGGGCCTTCGTGGCGCACACCGACAGCCACCTCGATGTGGAGCTGCTGCAGCGCTTCATCCATGCCTACCAGCGAGTCCAGCCACTGACCATCGGCGAACTGTGGGCGGTGGCGATCACCCTGCGCATCGTCCTGATCGAGAACCTGCGGCGCCTGGCCGAGCAGATCAGCGCCGGCCGCATAGCCCGTGCCGATGCCGATGCCCTGGCCGAGCGCCTGCTCTCGCCAGGGCACGCTCGCTCGGCGCTGGAGGCGGATATCGCCGCGCGCTCGACCGGTCCGCTTTCCGAGGTGTTCTCCGCCCAACTGGCCAAACGCATGCGCGACCAGGACCCGCGCACGACACCGACACTGGGTTGGCTCGAAGAGCGCCTGCACGAACAGGGCGTCAGCGTCGAAGCGGCGGTCCAGCATGCGCAGCAGCGCCTGGGCGCCTCCAATGTCACAGTGCGCAATGTGATCACCAGCATGCGCCTGATCTCCGATATCGACTGGGCACAGCTGTTCGAGAACGTCAGTCTGGTCGACGCGCGGCTGCGCGACGGCAGCAACTTCGCTGCCATGGACTTTCCCACTCGTAACCTCTATCGCAGCGCCATCGAACAGTTGGCGCGCGGCTCTTGCCTGGACGAGCTCCAGGTGGTCGATCACGCCCTGGAGGCTTGCCGTCAGGCTGTGGCCGACCATTCGGAAGGTGAAGACCCCCGCCGTGAATTCGATCCCGGATTTCATCTGATTGCTGAAGGCCGCCCGACGCTGGAGCGCGCCATCGGCTTCAGCCCGACGTTGCACCTGCGCCTGAATCGCTTCAGTGTGCGCCTGGGCATGGGAGGCTACATCGGTGCCATCGGCCTGCTCAGCCTGGTGCTGCTGGGATTCGTATCCCACCTGCTGAATCAGTCTGCGCCCTCCTGGGGCTGGATGCTGGCCTTCCTGGCCTGCCTTTGCGTTCCGGTGACCGAAGTGGCCACAGCACTCATCAACCGCTTGGTGACCTGGAGCTTTGGCGCGATAACGCTGCCTGCGCTGGAACTCCTGGCCGGCGTGCCACAGGCGTTGCGCACCGTTGTGGCTGTGCCGACCTTGCTGACCACCGAGGCCGATCTGCTGGAGCAGATCGAGCGGCTGGAGGTCCACCATCTGGCGGGTATCGGCGGTGACCTGACCTTCGTGCTGATTCTCGATGGCGTCGACGCGACACAGGAGGTCCTGCCCAGTGATGCACCGCTGCTAGATGCTGCGGCTGCCGCCATCGACCGCCTGAATCGGCATTACGGCCAGGGGCCCGGCGGCCAGCGCTTCTTCGTGCTGTTTCGCAGGCGCTGCTTCAACCCTGCCGAGGGCTGTTGGATGGGCTGGGAGCGCAAGCGCGGAAAGTTGCATGAACTGAACCGGCTGTTGCGCGGCGCCACCGATACCAGCTTCGTGGCGATTGCCGGAGAGCCGCCGCGAGTGCCGAGCGAGGTACGCTTGGTCATCACCCTCGACGCTGATACTCGCTTGCCCCGCGAGGCGGCCCTGCGCCTTATCGGCAAGATGGGCCACCCGCTGAACCAGCCGCGCTTCGATGCCCTGCAGCAGCGAGTGATCAACGGCCACGCGGTACTCCAGCCGCGAGTGACGCCATCGCTGCCGATGGGCGGGGAGGGCTCGTTGTACCAGCGCGTCTTTTCCGGCCCGGCAGGTATGGACCCCTACGCGGCGGCGGTGTCGGACGTTTATCAGGATCTGTTCGGCGAAGGCTCCTTCACCGGCAAGGGGATTTATGACGTCGATGCCTTCGAGCGCGCGATGGTCGGCCGGGTCGCGGACAATCGACTGCTCAGCCATGATCTCTTCGAAGGCATCTTCGCCCGTGCAGGGCTGGCGTCGGATGTCGAGGTCGTCGAAGAGTCGCCGTCGCGCTTCGATGTGGCGAGCAGGCGCATGCATCGCTGGACCCGCGGCGACTGGCAGCTTTTGCCGTGGATGCTCGGCCACTGGCGCGGGCCGCAGGCGATGCCATTGATCGGCCGCTGCAAGATGCTCGACAACCTGCGCCGGTCGCTGGTCGTGCCCTTCGCCCTGGCCAGCCTGCTGCTCTGCTGGTGGCTGCCATTGCCGCAGGCACTGCTGGCCGCGACGTTGGTCATTCTGACCCAGGCGATCCCGCCGTTACTGCCGATCTACTGCGCGTTGCTGCCAGCGCGCTCCGGTGTTCGATTACGCAGCCACTTCGCCATGCTCGGCGCCGACTTCCGTCGTGCGTTGCTGCAGATCCTGCTGTCGCTGGCCTTTCTGCCAAACGATGCCTGGAGCATGGTCGATGCCATCCTGCGCACGCTTTGGCGGATGTACGTCAGCCAGCGCAACCTGCTGGAGTGGACCACTGCCGCACAGTCCTCACGCAAGCCGCGCCCTGGCTGGCTCGGCAGCTATCGGCAGATGGCCGGCGGGACGGCCCTCGCCGCATCGGCCGGCATCACCGGGTTGGCATTGCAGCCGGCGAACTGGTTGCTGATCCTGCCATTGACCCTGCTCTGGTTGAGCGCGCCTCTGCTCGCCTTCTACAGCAGCAGGCCCACGCAGCCGTCGCGTCGTTCAGGCCTGGAAGAGGATGACGCAACCGCACTGCGCCTGTGCGCACGGCGAACCTGGCGCTTCTTCGAGACCTTCGTCACGCCGGCGGACAATCTGCTGCCGCCGGACAACTTCCAGGAGCAGCCCAGGCCTGTGCTGGCTCACCGCACCTCGCCTACCAATATCGGCCTCTACCTGCTGTCCGCGGTGGCCGCTCGCGATTTCGGCTGGGCCGGCGGCCTGCAGACGCTGGAGCGCCTGGAAGGCACCCTGGCGGTGCTGGAGAAGCTGCCGCGCAGCCACGGCCATTTCTTCAACTGGTACGGAACCCGCGACCTGCGAGCCCTCGAACCGAGGTACCTGTCCTCGGTGGACAGCGGCAACCTGGCTGGGCACCTGATCGTGCTGGCCAACGCGTGCGAGGAGTGGCGCGCCAGCCCGCTGGTGGAGGAAGCCCGCCAGGGCCTGCTCGACACCCTGCACCTGGCACGGCAAGCCGTCGCAGCGCTGCCGCTGGCTGAAGATGTTGCGTTGCTACAGGTGAAGGACGACGTGCGGGAGATTCACCGGGCCCTCACCGGCCCACAGTCGCTCGACGCCTTGCTGCCCGCCCTCGGGCACCGCGCGGAAAAGGCCGTGCGTTGCGTCGCGGGCCTCGCGCCGGCTGGCGAGGAGGGCGGCGACCTGTCGTTCTGGTTCGACGCACTGCGCAGGGCCTTCGCCGAGCACAGCCGAGACCGACGGCATGGCGATGAAAAGGCATTGGACCGACGCCTTCAGGCCCTGGCCGATACGGCGCGCCGGCTGGCTCTGGAGATGGATTTCGGTTTCCTGCTCAACCAGGAGCGCAAGCTGCTGTCCATCGGCTATTGCGTGGACGACAATCGCCTGGACCCCAGTTGCTACGACCTGCTGGCCTCCGAGGCGCGCCTGGCCAGCCTGTTCGCCATCGCCAAGGGCGATCTGCCGACCCGCCACTGGTTCCGCCTGGGCCGCACGGCCACGCCGGTGCCAGGTGGCTCGGCGCTGATCTCCTGGTCCGGCTCGATGTTCGAGTACCTGATGCCCTCGCTGGTCATGCGGGCGCCGGCCGGCAGCCTGCTGGAGCAGACCAACCGCCTTGTCGTGGCGCGGCAGCAGGCCTACGGGGCCGCGCTGGGCATCCCCTGGGGTATCTCCGAATCGGCCTACAACGCCCGCGATCTGGAATTCACCTACCAGTATTCGAACTTCGGCGTGCCGGGTCTTGGTCTCAAACGCGGATTGTCCGAGAACGTTGTCATCGCGCCCTATGCCACGGCGCTGGCGACCATGGTCGATGCGCAAGGGGCGCAGCGCAATTTCGATCACCTGACGGCTGTCGGTGCGCTCGGCCGCTATGGCTTCTACGAGGCTCTGGACTTCACCCGCTCACGCCTGCAGGACGGGGAAAGCGTCGCCATCGTCTGCAGTTTCATGGCCCACCACCAGGGCATGAGCATCGTCGCCATCGCCAATACCCTGCAGCACGGGCGCATGCGCTGCCGCCTGCATCGCGAGCCGATGATCCAGGCCAGCGAACTGCTGTTGCAGGAGCGCGTCCCGCGTGATGTGGCGCTGGGGCATCCCCGCGCCGAGGAGGTCACGGTAGCGCCCAGCGACACCATTGCCGATGCGTCCACGCTGCGCCGAATCGATGCGATGCTCGATGGGCCGCCGATCACTCATCTGCTGTCCAACGGTCGCTACGCATTGATGCTGACTGCCAGCGGTGGCGGCTACAGCCGCTGGGGAGATATCGCAGTGACGCGCTGGCGCGAGGATGCCACCTGCGACGACTGGGGCAGTTTCATCTTCCTGCGCGACCTGCAGAGTGGCGCACTGTGGTCGGCCACGGCGCAGCCTGGCGGACAACCGGTTGAGAATGGCGAGGTACTGTTCGACGAGGACCACGCCGAGTTCATCCAGCGCGACGCCGCGCTGCTGACCAGCCTGGAAGTACTGGTGTCCGGGGAGGACGATGGCGAGGTACGGCGGGTGTCGCTGACCAACCATGGTCGCCGTGCACGCGAAATCGAACTGACTTCCTATGCCGAAGTGGTGCTGGCAACGCCGGCAGCCGATGGCGCGCATCCGGTGTTCTCGCGGATGTTCGTGCAGACAGAATACCTTGCCGAGTTCGGCGCCCTGGTCGCCACGCGACGCCTGCGCTCGCCGGACGATCCGTCGATCTGGGCGGCCCATTTCGCAGTGGTCGAGGGCGAGGTGATCGGCGAGACGCAGTATGAGTCCGACCGCGCCCGCTTCCTCGGCCGTGGCCGCACCCTGCGGGAGGCGCAGGCCGTTCTGGGCCACCGTGCCCTGGGCAACTCCCAGGGCAGCGTGCTCGATCCGATTTTCTCCCTCCGCCTGCGCCTGCGGGTGGCGCCCGGCAAGGTTGCACGGGTGGCATTCTGGACACTGGTAGCCAGTACCCGGGAAGCCTTGCTTGACCTGATCGACAAACACCATGAACGCAACGCCTTCGAACGCGCCAAGACCCTGGCCTGGACCCAGGCCCAGGTGGAATTGCGCGACCTGGGCATCGATGCCGAGGAGGCCGCCGATTTCCAGCGCCTGGCGGCGCCGATTCTCTATGCGGATTATCGCTGGAGGGCACCGCAGGAAGCCCTCCGGCGCGGCGCAGGGCGCCAGTCCGGGCTCTGGCCGCTGGCGATTTCCGGAGATTTGCCGATCGTCCTGTTGCGCATCGACGAAATCGACGATCTGTCGCTGCTGCGGCAGCTCCTGCGCGCCCGCGAGTACTGGCGGATGAAGGGCCTGGACGTTGACCTGGTGATCGTCAACGAACGAGCCTCGTCCTATGTCCAGGATCTGCAGACCGCCATCGAAACCGCCGTACGCAGCAGCCCCTCGCGTCAACGCAGCGAGGGCCAGGCCTCGCGCGGCGCCGTGTACACCTTGCGCGCCGACCTGATGACCGTGGAGGCACGGGAACTGCTGAACGCCGTGGCGCGGGTCAACCTGCTGGCGCGCCGGGGCTCCATCGCTGCCCACCTGGGGCGTCTGCCGCCGGCCAAGCCGCGGCCGTCTGCCGCCCGGAATGCACCGGCGGCCTTACCGCTGCTGCCCGCGACCGAGGGAACGAGCAGTGATGAGCCGCTGGAGTTTTTCAACGGGCTGGGCGGCTTTGCGCTGGGCGGGCGCGAGTACCACATCATTCTGAACAATGGCCACACGACCCCGGCGCCGTGGATCAATGTGATCGCCAATCCAGCGTTCGGCTTCCAGGTCTCGGCGGAAGGCAGCGGCTACACCTGGGCCGGCAACAGCCGGGACAATCAGCTCAGCCCCTGGTCCAACGACCCGGTCATCGATCCTGCAGGTGAGGCTTTCTACCTGCGCGACGAAGACAGTCTGGCATTGTGGGGCGTTACCGCCCGGCCGATCCGCGACGCAGGCTTGTACCGCGCCGCCCATGGTTTCGGCTACAGCCGGTTCAGCCACACGGCCCACGGTATCGAGGCGCAGCTGCTGCAGTACGTGCCGCTGGATGACCCGCTGAAGATATCGCGGCTCACACTGCGCAATACCTCCGGCCGGCCGCGCCGGCTATCGGTGACGGCTTACGTGGAATGGGTACTGGGTACCGCGCGCGGAGCCTGCGCCCCTTTCATCCTGACTGGGGTGGATGTCGAAAGCGGCGCGCTACTGGCACGTAACCCCTGGAGCATCGCTTATTCCGAGCGGCTGGCTTTCGCCGACCTGGGCGGGCGGCAGAGCAGCTGGACCGCCGATCGCGGCGAATTCATCGGCCCTACCGGTAGCCTGTCGGCTCCTCGGGCGCTGCTCGGCACCGTGGCGTTGTCGGGCGCCACTGGCGCTGGCTTCGATCCTTGCTCTGCCCTGCAATGCATCGTCGAGCTGGGTGTCGGCGAGTCCGTGGAAGTGCTGGCGTTGCTGGGGCAAGCCGGATCGGACGAAGAGGTTCGTGGTCTCGTGGAGCGATATCGCAGCATCGATCTCGATGCGGTATTGGCCGATGTGACACGGCACTGGCAGCAGCGGCTGGGCACAGTCCAGGTGCGCACGCCTGATCGCGCCATGGACCTCATGCTCAACGGCTGGTTGCTCTACCAGACGCTGGCGTGCCGCATCCATTCCCGTTCGGCGTTCTACCAGGCCAGCGGTGCTTATGGTTTCCGTGATCAGTTGCAGGATGGTCTGGCGCTGTCGTTCGCCTGCCCAGAGCTGACCCGCCACCACTTGCTGCGGGCCGCCGGGCGCCAGTTCGTCGAGGGCGATGTGCAGCACTGGTGGCTTGAACAGACGGGGCAGGGAGTGCGCACGCGAATCTCCGATGACCGGGTCTGGTTGGCCTATGCCTGTGCCAGCTATATCGAGTCATCCGCGGACCTTGCGGTGCTCGACGAAATGCTGCCTTTCCTCGACGGGCCACAGCTGCATCCTGGCGAGAGCGATACGTTTTTCCAGCCGATGCTTGCAGAGGAGAGCGCCTCGCTGTTCGAGCACTGCGCTCGGGGCCTGGACCAGTGCCTGGAGATGGCCGGCGCCCACGGCCTGCCACTGATGGGGAGCGGAGACTGGAACGACGGAATGAACCGTGTGGGCGTCGGCGGGCAGGGCGAAAGTGTGTGGCTCGGCTGGTTGCTGTTGCATACCCTGGAGCGCTTCGGTGCGCTGGCCGAGGGGCGTGATAAGGTGCGGTGCGTGCGCTGGCGGAAACATTCGGCGGCGCTGCAGCTGGCCTTGGAGGAGCATGGCTGGGATGGCCAGTGGTATCGCCGAGCGACTTTCGACGACGGCACCTGGCTCGGTTCGGCGGCCAGCGACGAATGCCGGATCGATTCCATCGCCCAGTCTTGGGCGGTGCTCTGTGGCGGCGCGAATCCCGAGCGCGCAGCCACTGCCATGGCCTCGCTGGAGCGCTGGTTGATCCGTCAGGATGAGGGGTTGGCCTTGCTGTTCACTCCACCCTTCGATCTATCAGCGCATGATCCCGGCTACATCAAAGGCTACCCGCCGGGCCTGCGCGAGAACGGCGGGCAATACAGTCATGCGGCGATGTGGAGCATCCTGGCGTTTGCCCGTCTAGGTGAGGGCGACAAGGCGGCCGGGCTGTTCTCCCTGCTCAACCCGATCAACCATGCACGTACCGCGGCAGAGGTGGAGTGCTATAGGATCGAACCCTATGTCGTCGCCGCCGATGTCTATTCCATTGCCCCCCATGTCGGGCGTGGTGGCTGGAGCTGGTACACCGGCTCCGCTGGCTGGATGTACCGTGCGGGGGTGGAAGGGATTCTGGGGCTCCGGCGCGAGGGTGCAAGTCTGCTGATCGATCCGTGTATTCCGCTGGACTGGCCGGGGTTCGACGCCAGCGTGACGGTGGATGGTTGCCATTACAGCATCGTCCTGGCCTCGGCCGGGAAGCACTGCCGCGGCATCCAGCGCGCGCTTCTGGATGGCCGTTCACTGGTCTGCGGCGAAAGCCCGGTGCAGGTGCCGCTGGCGGTTGGCGAGCATCGCCTCGAGCTGTTCCTGTAAACTCGTGTCACTCCGCCGCATGGCCTGGACGACGGGGGACGTAGGGTAGCAAGCGGTCGGTTTCCGCCTTCACCACCGCGTAACACTCGCAGCTCAATGCCTCCAGGCGCGGGCGGTCCAGCACTGTGATCCGCCCCCGGCTGTACTCGATCACACCTTGCTTCTGCAGTTTGCCGGCCGCTTCTGTGACGCCCTCTCGCCGTACACCGAGCATGTTGGCGATGAGCTCCTGGGTCATGATCAGCTGGTTGCCGGGCAGGCGATCGAGGGACAGCAGCAGCCAGCGGCAGAGTTGCTGGTCGATGGAGTGATGGCGGTTGCAGACTGCCGTCTGGGCCATCTGAGTGATCAATGCCTGGGTATAGCGGAGCAACAACATGAGCATGTCGCCGTGGCGACTGAACTCGTCCTTCATTCGTTGCCCCGCGAGCCGGTAAATGCTGCCGGCGCTTTGCACGATAGCGCGGCTGGGGGTGCTCTCGCCGCCCATGAAGACGGCTATACCGACCAGCCCCTCATTACCGACCACGGATATCTCGGCCGATGCACCACTTTCCATCACGTACAAAAGCGAAATGATGGAGTCGGTGGGGAAGAACACGTAACGCATCGCATCACCGGGTTCGTAGATCACCTTGCCCAGATCCAGGCGTTGCAGCTCCAGATGGGGGAAAAGGCGTTCCTGAACCTCGCGGGGGAGTGCGGCCAGTAAATGGTTCTGCGCGGGGGAGGGAGTCTCTCGCATGGCGGCCTCCTCACGGGGCGTATCGCGACTATTCAAGCATACAATTTCAGGCCTTTGCCGGTGGTGCAAAGTTCCCTATCGCACAGACCGGACTCCTATTTGCGCGCAGCCTGGAGCTTGCGGTGGCGGATGCTGATCTGGCGCCTTGTACGACCCTGTCATCGCATCGTTCAGGGTGGGCGTGAACATTGAAGATCTGGATTCCTGCGGTATTTACTAGGGCCATAACGGCATAGTCGCCGATGACCATTCCTGCCCCGGCCGGGCGCGGATAGGCTCATCGGGAGTGACAACTGCAACTCCGAGGACGAAGGCCTTGGCGGCCTCAAGGAAATCGTGCTGGATTCGCAAAGTGGGCAAGTTGCCTGTGCCGGGCTGTCATTCGGCGGAATCCTGGAGATGGGAGAAAAACTGTTTGCAGTTACATGGAGGCGGGATACGGCGAACAAGCGCTTCGTGCTTGACGTCGACCTGGATCGCCTGAGCAGCGCGCCGGGGTTCGACTAGGATAATTGGCAGGACATGCAGCATTCGACATTGGGCGGGAAATACCTAATCATTATCATTATGAAGCCGCGCCAGTCGAAGCTCCCAGCTTCTGATTGATTGTGCCTGGCCGTGCCCTGCCTTTTTGTTAAATTGAAGCCGGCCAGATGATTCTTAATCAGCGGATTGGAAATATATTCGAGATTGACTGGATATTGGCCCGCTTGAGTGAGTCCATGATCACGGCGACACATTCAAGTTGTTGTCTGATTCTGGCGAGACTCTCCCTATTCGTGGAGGATTCGGAACTGACTTCTTCTGCCACAAGATCATTTATCGCCTGTGTCAGGCAACTGCTTGCAATATTAAGGCTTTGCCCAAATCGCTTTTCTTTCATGTCGAATCCCCGCTATTTTCCTGAGAATCGCATGGCTTGAGCCCAATGAGAGACCCCGCAGTTAGCGGGGTCTGGGGATTTCACAGTACTTTAACCTGCTCGGCCTGGTCACCTTTAGGGCCAACGCCCACCAGGAAGCTCACGCGCTGACCTTCATCCAGTGACTTGAAGCCTGGAGTGTCGATTTCTCGAAAATGGACGAATATGTCCGGCCCCATCTCGGGGGTAATGAAGCCAAAACCTTTTACTGCGTTGAACCATTTTACGGTTCCATTCTGACGAATAGCCATGATGATCTCCACGCGAATGGCTGCAGAGTGAAGTGGCCGAGGAGATGGGCGTCATTCATCAAGACGGAGCCGCTAAACACGGCAGAGGAATTAAATTATACAGCGAGCGGGGAGGTTTGCAGGGATTTTAAGATTAATTTTGATTATTCGGATGAATGGTCTGCTGGATGAGCATCGATATTATGTCTTTCATGAGTTTTTATTTGGTCTTTCTGTTTTTTTGACTTCTCTGAGATGTTGGCTAGAGGTTTTGATGGTCGCAGTTGCGGGGATGTTTCCCTAATGGGATTGAACTTGGTGGAAAAGATACCCGATCCAGATTCATTCCAGTAAGTTGGGTGCATATGAACAAAGAGTCCTCCCGTAGCGAGTCTGGCTGCAGCTTGGCATATGGCCGGCACCGGCTCACGGTGCCGGACTCTTTCAGCTGATTGCCGGGGGTAGCGTTACGCAGGCGGCCAGCACCCAGGCGGATGCATGGTCAAACCTCAGTTTGTTCCGCCATTGCCAGAGCGTCGTCGACCTCGATACCCAAATACCTAACAGTACTCTCCAGCTTCGTATGGCCGAGCAGCAACTGCACTGCTCTCAGGTTCTTTGTTCTGCGATAGATCAGCGATGCTTTGGTCCTACGAAGCGTGTGGGTTCCGTAGAGTGTGGGGTCGAGGCCGATTGTGGTTATCCAGGTTTTCACAATGCGGGCGTACTGCCTCGTGGAAATGTGAGCTGAAATTCGAACACGACTGGGAAAAAGGAAATCGTCGTTACGACGGCAAGCTGTTCGGATCCAAGCTTCAACCGATGCTCGCGTCTGAGCAGTGATTTCGAACTGCACCGGTCGCTGGGTCTTCTGCTGCATCACCATCGCGCGCGTCGACACATGATCGCCGTGAGCTATGTCTCTGACGCGCAGCTTGAATCGCCCCGGATTCCCTAGACACTTTCCAGGCTCAGTAAATGTCGCTTCTCAAACTCTAC
>NZ_PEKX01000015.1 GCF_002796985.1 Pseudomonas sp.
ATTATGTTAAACGGTAAGCCATGTTCATAATGTTCATGAGCTTTGCAAGCTCTTGATTCGACAGCCCCCCATTCCACGTCCATGCTTGCAAACGGGCTATGTTCAGTTGTTCATTGGGACCTGCTATGAAGCTGATTCAGTGTCGCCTATCTGCAGGCAGTCGAATGCCACTGCTGGTGCAGGATGGCGCTGCTGCGCCGTTGCCGGTGCTCGTTCCGTTTCTCTATGTCCAGTTCAAGCTCAAGTACCGTGCCTATAACACCGCAGCAGCCCACCTGCGAGCTATCCAAGCGTTCTATATCTATGCGGAGAGCCGCAGCCTTGATGTTGATGAGGCGATTCTGGAGTGCCGCTTTGAGTCGATCCTTGCTTTGCTGGACGGCTACGTCGTTTGGCTTCTGAGCGGTCGGCGAGCCGACAATATCTCCGCCAAAATTGGTGCTGCGGATTCGTCACTCTTCCCCAAGATCGATCTGCGAACCCGCGACCAGTACCTGGGCTTGCTGAAGCGCTACTTGGCATGGGCTGCAACCCGCTACCTACCACGTACTCCAGTCAGTACTGGAGCTCACCACTTAATCAATGCTGCCTTCGTTGACGTCGCGGAAGCTATCGAGCGTCGCTTCGACAGCCACATCGTTCAGGTCCTTCCTCAGCAGACTCGCTACCGCAGTCTGACGGATTCGCAGCTCGGGATCATTCATGCGCTGATCCGCCCCGGCGGTGCGGAGAATCCTTTTCCAGAGCGCGTTCAGCTGCGCAATTGGCTGATGATCGAACTGTTGCTCGAAACGGGTATGCGTCGTGGAGAACTCCTGAAGCTCTACACCACAGATATCAACCACGGCTCCCAGCACGCCTATGTCAGCATCAATGACCGCGAGCATGATCCAGATGACCCACGTGCCGAAGAGCCGGCGCTGAAAACACACAGTCGTACAGTAGGTATCTCTTCTCAGTTGTATGAGGTCTACGAGCGGTATATCCAGTGCGGCCGGCGCCCTATCCGTAACGGTAAGCCGATGAAGATGCCGTCCCGCTACCTGTTCATTTCTGACCGTGGCCGCCCGCTATCAATCCGCGCCTTAGCCAACGTGCTTGATCGACTGTTTCTGACCATTGAACTGGCTCACCCGGGGCTACTGCCTACACTTTCGGCTCACGACTTTCGTCACACCTTCGCTGACCGGTTCTTGGCCTACCTAATTGAGACGCGCGATTACGAACTGGATCGAGCGATGGATGAGCTCCGGCGGGTTTGCGGTTGGTCAGACGCCTCGGTGATGCCACGTCGTTATGCGAGCCGTTATCTCGCGGAGTCGGCCAACCTACACAACGCTCAACGGACTTCAGCAGCATGGAAACGGCTTGACGGCTAAGGAGGTGCAAGTGACTACGCCCGCCAACCAGGACCAAGTGTCCCCGCCCTCTCCTTCAAGTGCTTACGTATTTCAAGGGCCTCCCCGGGTAGCCATTCGAGCTCGTACCAACGATCAGCCACGATATGTGAATACCCAATCTACTATTTGGAAATGGTACGACGGAGGTTTGCCTATAGAAGTGAATTGGGAAGAGATTAACCTCAACTCAAGTCTGCTGGAAATATTTAAAGGATTCATCGCTCACTCTCTTGAGAAATATGCGCCGCGAACTGTAGAAATGTTCTCTAGATTAATAAAAAGAATGTCAAAGAGTGGAATCTTGAAGGATTTTCCTTGGGAGCATAATGATGTTGTGCTTGCAGCTACACGTCTTTCTGACTCTCGACATGCCCTGATTGGATTTCGAGTATTCTATCGCTGGGCGTTAAGTCGTGGGCTGGCAGGATTTAATCAAGGGACTTATCTCGCAATTAAAGAAATTAAGTCTGATCACGTAGATCAATACTCTCGCATCTTCCTTTCGCAAACTGGATTAGATCTTAATGAGGAAGTTGGGCTGCTTAAGCGAATTGAGCGAGAGGCTGGAAGAGATGGATGGATAAATCTTCAGTCCAACATATTACTTCACTTAGGGTTCGAGTTGGCGCCGCGCTTAATTCAATTCCATGCATTAGATATTTCTGACTTTGAAATGGTTAGAACTTCAGGTCCTGATACGTACTACACCCTCTGGCTACCGATGGCCAAGAAGATCGGCCAGCGTCGTCCAGAGCGACGCCCCCGCAAGATTACCAGCCCCCTAGGGGAGAAGATTGAAAGCCATATCTCCGAGCTTAATCGCCGCTTTGGCAGCACCTGCGAAGCGTTGTTTGTCAGCCCTGCTGGTAAGCGCCTATCGGTAATTGGTATCGGCACTAACCTCAAGAACGAATTGCGCGAAGCTGGCATAGAACGACCGAATCAAGTCTCTATGTTACTTCGTCATCACTTAGGTCAAGGTCTGGCAGATCAGGGAACACCGGCAGAGTTGATCGCCGAGTTGCTCGGCCACAACAGCACTGTCGCGGCGCGCGCCTATGTCACGGCGACTCCTAATATTGCCCGCATCAAAGAGAAGGCGCTCGGTAAAAGCCCCTCCTACCAACGCATCATGCGCAGTCTCTTGACGGGTGAAATCGTGCGGCGCCGCGATACTGAGGCCGAAAGGGAAGTTCGTGGGGTTGTCGATATGCAATATATCGGCGACATAGGTGCCTGTGCCCTTCCCACTCACACGCATTGCCCCTACAACCCTGTCTATGCCTGTTACACCTGCAAAAAATTTCATCCTTTCGCGGACGGCCGCCACGAGCAGGTGAAAGAAGCGCTGCAACGGGAGGCGCAACGCTTTATTGATGTGGCCGAGCAAGCTGGTGAACCCCAACACAATCGCACCCTGGCGCAGCACCAGGCCACTATCCTTGCTGTAACGGCCACCATTGAACGCTGCCAAGGGCATATAGGGGAGTCTGAATTTGACTCTGTCTAGAGCGCAGCAGAACCTTGACGTGTTCTTAAGGCAGGAACGGGCGGCTTTCCAGTTGTTGCCTATTAATACGCCGTGGGAGTCAACACAGTGGTTAGTAGGAAGTTGGCTTCCCCAACGCGGGAAAGCACAAGCGATCACTTTTGAAACACATCGGCAGTCGCTCGAGAAGTCTGGGTATGCCGTTCCACCCAAAGCCCCCCTGCCCCCGGCTTTTCAGGACTTCTGCAAGGCCATTGTTGTGCACCTACAACGTACCCGGGGATTGAAGTTTTCGATGGCGGCGGCCTACAACATCGCGACCAGACGACTGTACAACCCGCTGTTCGAGCGCGGCGAAATAGACCCGACCCGATTGACACGTGGTGATTTTGATCGCGTTGTCGGTTTTCTTCGCGTGAGTAGTTACAAGAACTTATACGATGCGATTTCGCACCTTAAGGTGATCGCTGACACGATTGATAAGCTGCAAATAACTGAGATTGCCATTCACTTTGAGCATGACGTTCGCCCCGAGAAATCCCGTCATGATTACATTTCCTTGCATGACCCTGATCGTGCGGTAAAGCGACGCGAGTCTGATGAGAAGTTACCGTCTCGCGAAGCCATGGAAGCTTACGCGCATTGCACAAATCAGCCCTTAAGTTCGGACGAGGAAATTTTGCTCCGAGTGATAGATTTATTGATTGCGACGGGACAGCGGGGTAACGAGGTTGCAATTATCCCCTATGACTGCTGGGTCGAGCGACCAATTAGAGATGAACAAGGTGAAGTGGTATTAGACACTCATGGAAAGGCGCTTGTTGAATGCGGGATTCGGTACTTTGCGGAAAAGCAGTTTCAGTCACGAGTTCATTGGCTCGCTGAAAGTGACGTTCCGCTAGCTAGGCGTGCTGTTGAACGATTGAAGAATTTAACCACTGAGCAACGAGAAATTGCGGTATGGCAAGAGCAGCATCCAGGACGGATCTGGCAGTATTCCCCCGAAGAAGTGATATCTGAGCGAGAGGTCATGAAGTGGCTGGGATTTAGCAACGAGCAAGGATACGGAAGAAACCTCTACCTATATTTGTCTAGAAATGGCATTCATCCGTACGACGAATCGGTGGGGCGGAAAAATAAAACCGTCGGCAGGAGGTATTTGGCGGGTGAAATTGAGCGCCTGATTGCCCCCAAGCTTGGTGGCCATGCAGCACTTACGGAAAATACTCAAGGCATAGCGAAAGTCGTACTTAAGACTAGTGAGGTACTTGCCATCGCTTTTGATGGTCAGTTCCGTTTCGGAGGGCGCGACGCGAATGTGTTCCGTGCGATCCCGCGGCGGGTAAGCCTGGAGGAAATCAACCGAGCGCTAGGCGCTGACCCCAGATATCCCTCCATTTTTTCTCGTCGCTCATTGGTTGAAGCCGATGGGGCGCCGATTCGCCTAACGAGTCACCAACCCCGACATTGGCGCAACACCATCTATCACTTAACCGGCATGAGTGATGTCCAACAAGCGTTGGCCCTGGGTCGGAAGCGCCTCGATCAGAACAAGTTTTATCAGCACACCAGTATCGAAGAAGCCACCGCTGCCCACCAAGAGTTTCTGGCGTTCAACAGCTACCAAGAACGCATCGATTTTCTACACGCGGGCATTAGAAAGGGCCAAATCCAGGGCTCGTTGACCGATAGCTACCACGCGCTGCTACAAGACAAAGGTACGACCACGGCTGAGGCCTTTCTCACGGTGCATGCTACAGCTCTACATGTCACGCCCTTTGGCGGCTGCGTCCATGATTTCTCCCAGGCGCCCTGCCCTAAACATCTGCAATGTTGGAACGATTGTTCGCACCTGCATCTGATAGGCACACCATCCGAAAGGAAGAACTTGCAGGAGCAAGCTGAGCGGCTAGCTTCTGCCATCCTTATCATGCGCGAAGGTGGCGATGGCGAGGCCGGCAGTGACGTGTGGCTGGCGGATCAGGAGCACAAACTCAACAATCTGCAGACTGCCCTTTCACGGCATAGTGCTGGTGTTCAGCAGGTATTTCCTGCGGGGCGGCCGATGACGATTTCTGATGCCAACAGGCGCCACAGCTCAGTTTCAGATGAGTAGAGACAGCATAGTGCAACGACAGTCCTTGAGAGGCGCCGCCTTAGATGAGGCGATTGATGCCCTCCTCGTCCAAATGATCAGCCTTGGCTTGGAGCGTGCCCCCATTTCACGCACGGAGGTGCAACGGCGTCTGGGGCTGACGAGTAGAGCGACCTTGGTAGGTGAGCGTGGCAGGCGAATAGAGTCCGCCCGCCTCGTACAACTGAGGGAGAGCGGAAAAGACCCTGATAGCGAGCGCGGTCGTAGAAGCTTCGAAGAGAGAATTGCCCATTTGCAGGCAGAGAATGCTGACTTGATCAAGCAGCGAGATCGACTTTACGAGGCCCTGACGGTGATTTCGCAAAACTGCCTAATAAGAGGGCTGGATGTAGAGGAGATTTTTGCTCCACTACGCAAGCGTTAGCAATTTACTGCGCAGTCGGCTTTGGGGCGGAAGCTGCTGTCTAGAGATAGCTAGCTTTTAGTGCACTTGGAAGGCGTAGCGGGATCCTCTCCATGTGCTTCATGCTCGATGTCGAATGGCACAAGTCGACCATCGGGATACTGCCACATCCACCCCCCGTCCACCTCGATGGCGTGTGGCAGGCCTAGCTCGTCAGTTCGCTTAGCTGATTCGGCGGTTGCCTTGGCCATGATCTCTGCCACTTTATCGAGGCCTATCTCTTCAAATAGCGACTTACCCATAGCGAACCCCCTGTGGGCATGCGCTCTGAGGTGGTTCAGAACGCTGCAATGTGCTCAGTGATGCCGTTCCTCAGGGCCTGATGCAAGGGCTGCATCAGCGAGATCCTTTCGAATCCTCGCTATCAGGTCCTCTAGGTCCACCTTGCGCTCGAGCTGCAGGTACGTGTACGCCAAAAGCGTCATTGGATGCACATCCAACACCGCCGCCAAGCTTCCTACTTTCTCGAGCGTTGGGCTTTTGAGTCCCCGTTCGAGAGTGCTGAGGTAGGTACGACTGCTGACTTGGGAGAAGTCTTCCTGCGTCAGATGCTTGCTCGTCCTCAACGCCTTGAGAGCTTGGCCAAAGGCCTGCTTCGGTTCCATTTGCGCGCCTCGCAAAGGGAACGATGAAGCCCTTCAGAACACTTTAGGACTACAATCTATAGTGTTCATTTTAGCGGAACAGACCAGATGTTCAGAACACACAAGCAGGCGGAAATCCCATTGGATGAGCTGTATGGCGGGGACGCCCGACTATGGAGCATTGTAGAGCATAGCCTCCACAGCCCTTGGTTCTACGTTTCGGTGCTCGAAGGACACCCTGGTCAGACGCTCTGCACCATGCTGATAGTGCAAGAAGTGCCCGTATTAGAGGCGTTGCTTGCCCTACAAAGCGAGACGATGAAGATCGAGAGCGTGCAACTTGTCACCCCAAGCTACCTAAACAACACCGATAGTTGGCGCATGGAGGGGCTGTCTGAGCTTGTGCTGCTCCAAAGCGCCGACTCGCATTGCTACCAATTCCTCGTTGAGTGTGGGCGTCGATACGTCGACGGCGATGACGCCGTGCAAATGAGCGGTCAATGGATTGACAGACGCGTCATCTATCAATGCTGAGACCAGAGGGATGAGGTGTGTAACAGCAACACCTTGGCCGATTCCTGATGCAACACCACTGCGGCACGCACCGTTTGCGGGCCACCACCGAATCTGCCCCCAAAACCCACTCACCCCCGCCTACGGCTGATGCGCTTGACCGTTGGCTCGTTCCTTAAGATGAGCAGCTCAGAGTCCAGAACTGTGCGAGATATAAATGCAAGCGTCCTCAACGTAGGCTGATCATCGATTGCCCGCGCTACCTCATCCGGATTGACCGACTTGTGGCCAACGAGTGAGCGACGCGTTCTGCTCTTACGAAGCACGTCCACGATTGTCTGGCCAATTTGACGAATCCCAGCTTCATTGAGATCCCGAGTAGCACGTTGGTCCTGAGCTACTCCTAGGAGATCCGCCATCAGCTGAGTTTTGACTAGCGATGGTTCGTCTGAGCATCGGTATGCCATGGGAAGGCTGTTGAACACGACGTAGTGCTCATCTTCATCGGGCAAGACGCCGATATCACCTGGGCGGAAACCGAACGAGCGATTGACGATCTGCTTCGACAGGTAATGCGCGTTCAGTTCTGCTGTTTGGTGGAAACCTGGGGCGACGTAATAGACTTCGTTGCCTTTACTTTCAAGCTCCAGCAACAAATCATGCTGGGCGGAGTGCCGTAAGGCATGAAGATGCCAACGGTAGTAGGCGCCTCCCATCAAAGTGTATTCCTTGCAGTTTGTACGCTCCAGGTAATGGCTCAGCTTGAATTGGAGGAAGAGCGGTGATCCGAACGGAATCTTGACGTCGTAACCGCCACCAGGCTTGCCCTCTTTCTGCAGCGAAGGGAATTCCGGGGCGGCTACGACGTGAGAGCCGGGCAATGTAATCAGTTCGTTGGTGAAGGCGAAGCCGTAGGAAAACTCAGACATCTCGGGTTTCATTGCTGCTGCGTCCTTGCTCTTGATGATTCATGTCGGAAGGTATTGAGGTCGCACGTACGCCAACGCGTGGAGTGTTTATTGCATGGATCCCTGAGCCGCCAGTTCCAAAATCGACCACCCCGCAGCCTTGAGTGCCATCCTCCGCTTCTCGCCTGCCGCCCCCTCCCCCAGGGAGCTCTGCCGTATGGCCAAGCACAGCATGTGGGTCGGCCGGGTCATCCCAACGTACATCAGCATCATGTCTTTCTTGGCGCTGTCCTGTGGTCTCTTGGCAGCGGCTTTTTGGCCTTCAAGCCACGGCATGAGCTTCTGAATGAAGTGGGTTTTCCTAAAGGTCTCAAGGATCAGCGTCGCAGCGTGGGTTTTACCTTTTTCCGAGTGAATGGATGACATCCGAATATCGACGCCGTCGGCACCGTCCTGGAATCGGTAGGTGTTGATTAGGGAGCCTCCGCTTTCTCCGGCTTCAGTGGCTGTTGGAGCAGGTTCCCAAGCAAGGTACTGGTGGCTTTGGCGATCCGCTGTCACGGCCTCGGAATCATGAAGAGCGGCCGCTAGCAACAAGAGCTTCGGAGAGATGACCTTGACCCAATCCTGCTCAGTGACCTCCGACGGCACGAACAGAATCTGCTGGAGGCACTCGCGGTACCGAGCGAAGGCGTCTGGCTTGGTTTTGAGTTTCTCTTCCACTGAGGCGTGATAGCGGCCTCTCAGCTTCACCTGGCTGCCAGGAAACGCCAATGAGCCCAGGTTGGCGAGGCATGAAGCCAACAACTCGACGGCTGAAGAGGCTGTGGATTCGCGCATCGCGTACCGACGCGCAATGTGGGCGCCTTCCGCGTACGTGCGAGGATTGAACGACGTCTTAGTCGTGTCAGATCGGTAGGATGGCCAGTAATGCTCCAGAGCCTTCGGATACTGGTTCGCTTTGTAGTTCTCAAGCCGGTGCACGGCGCCGACGGCGAACACACCTGCCTTGCGGGATTCCGTCGGCAGATGTTTCAGCACCAGCTTTCCAAATTCATCCAGCACCCCGGTCGCATCCTCGTCGGGGAAGACGATGATTGTGTTAGGGACGCTGCCTGCATCACGCGGAGCCCGAAGTCCTATCAATCCATTTGTAATAGGGGCATACGCAAAAGGGTTGGCGATCGATGCAATGGACTGATCAAAGCGGAAGCTACTGGCGATCTCCAACTGACGCTCTGGGTCAGGGAAGGGATCCAGCAATGGCCTGTTCTTCTCGAAGATTTCTTGATTGGGATCGCCGACGCGAATGACACGGACGTCTGGATCATCGTGGGGAAAAACGCGCTGAAGCACATCCGCCTGTTCAGGTTGAGTGTCCTGCATCTCATCGATCAGGACACATGGGAAGCGCAGACGTAGTGCGGCGCCGACGCCCTCCTCCTGATCGAGTAAAGCGTGGCCCAGAACGAACACCTCGTCGAAGCAGAAGTAACCGGCCTTGGCTGCGCCACTAAGTGATTTCACCACACTCTTGTAAGTCGCCGTATGTGGTGCAAACCCAATGTCTTCATTACCGAGCGGCTGGTCGAATTCGGCAGACTGGATCCGCAAGCTGTGAAGGCTTTTGAATTTTTTCTCGAAGGCGGCCTGTGCACCAAAATGTTCGCGGTACGTCAGTTCCCTTCGGCGTGCTTTATGGGTTGCCTCATCGTCAATGGCCTGTAGTGCAATCCCTTTCGAGCGTAACCAAGGCGAGGCCAAGAATCGGCCGGTGAAGCCATGGATGGTGTCGATATAGTGAGGGAAACGCAGCAGCCGTTGCCCCACCTCGGTGCCGCCGAGGCGCTTCTCGATTTCTTCTCGCGCTGCATTGGTGTGCGATAGCACGCAGATCCCCTGCATGCGGCTCTTCCACTGGCGGGCCAGGATGGCAAGCTTTGCGACGACTAGGGTCGTTTTTCCGCTACCAGGGCATGCCGCCACATCTACGGTATCCATGGACTTCAAGAAATTACGACGGGGCTCGTCCAACTCTTCCAGCCCCATCAGCCCAATGACCCAGTCCACATCGGCGTCAGTGATGGGGGCAACCAGTTGGCTGAGCGTCATTTGGCGACCTCTTCCACCGAATCAGCAGATCCTGGATTCGGTGCGGCGGGTACCATAGTGGGGTGAGCCGGGCTGGTGTTGGTCATTGCTGCACCCCGCGTCGCATATTCAATCGCATGGACAATGTAGGCGGGCAGCAGTCCCCGCAGCGTAGTGGCATCAAGGGAGCGGTCATCGAAACGCTGGTCTATCAAGTCGATCAGGTGCTGGGCTGCGATCGCTTTGGATGCCCTTTTGAAAAGCTTGTAGATCGCGGAGCACCGGGCTTCTTCGGTAGCATGGGTGGTCTGAATCTTTTCGAAGGCCGTCTGCGCCTTCTTCAATACGCTGGCCTTGGTTTCCTTGCCTTCGTCGATCTTGTCTTCATTGATGGCCAGGTAAGCGGCATGATGGACTTCCTTTGAGAGCCCTTTGAACGCCACGTCGTATTCGAGCGTCCAGTGATCGGCAACGAACGTGCGCACACATTGCCCATCACTCTCGGCTCGTTTGTCGCGATGCTCTTTGAGGCCTCTTTCGATGTCCGGCGAGGTGGCGCCAAAGTCTTTCACGGCGCGCCACCGCCGGTCGGCTTTGTCTGGCCAGACGGCCCCTTTTACTCCTTTCAGGCTCAGAATCTCGGGCGCGCAGTCCGGCATCACGTCCATGTCTGTGATGCATGCCGTAGGCACGGTGATCTCGCCCTCCGACCTATCTTTGCGCTGCAGGATTTTTGAGTAGCGCCGCAGCCCCACACCACCCACATTGATGATCGATACGCCGTGTTTGGTGAGGTCCAGGCCTAACCGCCGAGCAAGCGAAGGCAGCAGAATGGCTTCCGCATCGCCTTCTACGACAAGCAAACCCTTTGCGTAAAAAAGGCCCGCCTTGGTCACGTCGAGGAAACGACTGAGGAAGCGATAATCATCAGTTGCCAAGCAGGTCTTGTTTTCCGCTAGCGAGAAGGCCTGCTGCCTCTGCATCAATACCAGGTTCTGCAGGGGGATTTTCGAGCTCAGGTTAGGGCTGTGCGTGGTCAGGATGATTTGAACGGGCCTTAAGTCTGCGGATGGCTGGGCCGCGGCCTCAAGAAACTCCATCAGTTGGAGCTGGCGCTGTGGGTGCAGGTGCGCTTCGGGCTCCTCGATGAGGAGCAGCGGTAGCCCATCAGGTTCTTTACCGAGCAGCAACAGTTCGCAGGCCATGAACAACACATTATTGGAGCCTAGCCCGTAAGCGCCTCGGGCTTCACCTGTGGCGTGATCCAGTAGCCCCAACTCTAGGCGTTCCAATATCTGTTTGAGCTTTGCGGGATCCGTTCCAGCCTCGCCAAAACCGATCCGGCTCGTGAGGGGCTGGCCGGCGAGTGATAGCGGTCGCAGGTAAGTGTCGTTGATCTCTTTCTGAGCGGAGACAATGGCGCTGTGACTGTTCACCAGGTGGCGAAGAAAGTCGCCCATACCGGCAATACTCAGAGCCTCAGCACTAGCGAGGTCAGCCGGGAGTAAGGCAGGGTCGAAGGAGCTGCCGGCATCAATATTAGGGAAACTACTCAGGACTTGGGAAAGCCTGGAGTTCCTGCCCGGGGACATTTCCCTCTCCGCGTCGCGCAGAGGTTTCAGGTATGCGGTGGCCAGTAGTTGCCGTACACCTACGTCCAAAGACGGGCCATCTCCGTTCTCACCCGAACGAACCGAGATGTCGACCCATTTGCGGGTTGAGGCGGATGCGACGACGCGGCGAGCAGACCAGTGAACGTACAGCCGACCCACGCCGTCTTTGTAGGTCACGTACTCAGCGAAAGCACCGAGTTCCGCAAGGCTCAGTCCTTCCAGGGTGCATCTGAGGGTGATGGTTTCCGCTTGAGTGCCATCTTTGGCAATGTGGAAGTCCTCAATCTGCAGGCGAATATATTCAGCATCCCGGGTTTGTAAAACGTAACGGATCGCATCAATGACGGCGGTTTTACCGGCATCATTTTCACCAACGAGAGCAGTGACGCCTTTGTTGAACTGGATGTTCAACGCATGGCCACCATTGCCAAACTGGCGGAAATTTTCGATTTTCAAAGCTGAAAGGAACAAAGCGCTACCCTCACCTGATTCAGAGGGTTGCCAGCCTGGCCGACACTTTCCCTCCCTGGATGTGCTAGCTATATGCCATGAAAAACCTGTGTGAGCTACGCGATTCATCGACGCGTTGCTTCAAGTCTCCGTCAGGTAGCCTGAGCACTGCTTCCAACAGCAGGCGAATTGCGCGCGTAGGTGTCGACGTAGTGCGGCCGAAAAAATTTGGGTACCGCACGCCCCGCCAACATGAATGCCTCAGGCGGCTCTCCGTGGATATGCACTGAGAGTGCGGTATCTCAATGTGGCGCCGCTTTGCTATTACCGGGCAGCCACCCTATCTAAATCCATGGTATTTCCTGTCCTTCGACCAAGGAACATAACGAACGGGATCGGCCTCAGTACTAAAGCGCACACCTTGGATTTTGTGAATCACGATGCAATCTCGCGCTAGCCGCAGGCTTGGTTCGGGGGGCGGCACCAAAAGCAAATACTGGGAGTGTTCATCATCGGATTTAGGTTCAGCTTCCCAAATTTCGGGGTAGTAGATCCATCTATCCTCATCAGGCTCATAGAGGCTCACATGCTCTGCCTCATCCGCAGCTTTGACTCGCTCCACCCCACTGGCTTTATGGAAAAGAATCACGTTTTGGCCCGGCGAAGCATCCTGGGCCACTTGCACAGAAGGGAATAAGATCCCATCGAGATTCAGCTGATCATGAGTTGCGAGGTAGTCGGCAATCGCTTGGGTGATCAGGTATCCGCTTTCTGCCCAATCAGGCATAACCGGCATAGTTAGCTGCCGTTGTAAGGCTTTGAGAAAAGCGCAGCGCTCAGAAAGGCTCTTGCGAACTGGATCGAAATAGCTCAGCTCACGGTGCGGACGCATTGAAGCCAGATCGTGCAAGTTGAGAAGCCGCAAAGGCCGAATGACGTCGAAACGTGCGGTGACAACCATACTGCCAACGGGAGGACGCACTTCGGCAATTGCCGTGTGGTCATCTGTTGCACCGTAGAAAACCGAGATCCCTTTGGCATTCATTCGACCAGGGGCCCCCTTACCTCTGGGTACCGGGCCCAGATGCTTTTCGGGGTGCTTCAGGGCTTCCTCCATTGTCTTGTCGTCCTGAAACACCCGCCCCCGCTGGAATGATGTGATCTGCTTTCCCTGACCCACCTCGACGATTGCTGATCGATTGTCCTTCGAACGCAAATCTTCAATGCCGTCGAAAACCATCGCCAGGATATTCCCGACCATGGGATTTGCCAGTCGCGACTCAAACTGCAGGCTGTGTTCCATTTTGCGCCAGCCCATCGTTAATTCGGACGAGGCTTCAGTCTCTTCGACAAAATAGGGGTCGTCCTCAGCACCGTGGTAGCTCCACGAATCGAGCAACCGCTCATGGATATCCGAAAGAAGTGTCTGATTGGCACCCAGTATCCGCTCCAGCACGTCGTACAGACTTTCGCCGACTGGAGGGTAGCCGTGATGAATTACTGAGTCCGGCTGCTGGATAGGTTGGAACGAGGCTTCGATTGCCGCGTCGCAAAGCTCAACCAATTCTTCCATATCCATGACTGGAAGCTCTCGGGCACAGTAATCGCATTCCCCAGCATCATTGTCTGCGGCCTTATCCCGCAGATAACCCTCGGTGAGGCAATCGGTACACACCAGTTGACTCATCACGTGCTCCTTGGCTGTTTCAGACGATAAATATCTGCTGCTAGGCAAAGGCCACTCTCTGTCCTCAGCTGCCGAGCGGCATCGTGCCTATGCAAGTTACTAGCTACATCAATTTCAACGTCGCCATCCCAACCATGATGGTCTAACGGAACCGGATTTAAATCATGCCTTTAGGTTTAGTGGTCGCGCTGATGACATCTCCCTTCTCTGTTACAGTCTGGACGAAACCCTTCGTTCGAAGTGCGTTGACCAGCCTTATGTTGAGATCGGTGTATGGCACCTCAATTTTTTTGACATGCGGTGAAAGCTTAGTGAAGCCTTCATCACCTAGCATACCAAGCATGGAGGCTGATTCATCCCAACTGCACGATGGTAAGCATTGGATCAGCATTTCAGAGCGCTCAGCTGAAGTCAGCCTCTCGTCACATGCGAAACTCTTAAGTGCGGGGATAAATTCCTGAGGAAAACTTGTCGAGTGTCGATTTGCGAGGCTGCAGGTTTTAGCGATCTCTTTGATAGCCACACTATTGGCCTGGAGGGCTTCAGTCGGCAATGCTACCCACATTTGGATTTTTTCATTCAATTCAAGCGCGCCGCTTTGACTGAGTGGCAACGCCATATCGATCGATAATTGGGATAGATCAACTTGGTCGCGTGCTTGTATCCAGTGTGCCACGAGATAGGGAGCTTCCAGATGAGCATGGGACGACTTGATGAAATCTCGAATCTCATGGCTATATGACAGAAACGGCGCACTCGCAAGCATCTCCCAGCGCTCCGTTGACTGCGCTCCCTGGAGGATATCTGGATCGTTCAAGACTAGATTCTCGAAGATTAATTCAATCGCTTCGTTCGATACCCCTGCCGCACCGAGTAGGTATTTTTGTAGCTCAGGATGCATTGAGGTGTAAGAACCCCAGAGATCACCCCGGAGTTCCTGTGCATGGCGCTGGACAAAGCTTGCGAATGCCTCCATATCCGAGGCTTCGCAACCTTTATCCTCCAAAGCAGGTGCGAGTATACCCTGGAAGAATGCCCAAACCGCAGCGGCCTTCATCGTCACCCGATCAGACAGCAGAATTTTCGCCCACAACGATGGGGTTGTGTCTTCAAGTCGGTCGAAGGTGCATGTCGTTCGATCAAATAGCTGAGCCACGGTGTCTGAGTCATCTGACTCTTTTAAAACAGCATTTACCAATTCATTAAAGGAGGCCGCGGACTCATCCAGCGTTCCGGCTTGGCCTAAAAGCGTGTTTGTGAACTCTTCTGGAGATTCAAGCAATAGGTTATCCAGGTCGTCAATCTCCAGTGCCTTCAGCCGCCGAAATGAGATGATGCTTAGGCCATTCTCAGCCTTGTTTCGATGAGTCAATTCGCTTTTTTGGCAAATCAGCGCCAACATTTTTAGGTTTATCTCAACGCATCCCCACTTGATCAGCTTCTTGATGTCGTCGTGGGTGATGTTGTCATTTAACTCTGAGAAACGCATCGGCACCTCTCTCAACCAAGGCCAACCGTTACCTCCCGATTCGAGTCCAGCCATCAAGCGTGAGATATCTTCCAGACTCGCAATGACATCATAGATCTCCTTGCCCGGCATAGAATCAAGCTCTCTGATCTGGGTAACTTCTAGCCCATCGAATAGTGCACTAATCAGCACCTGCCTCAATACCGGTGATTCGAATCGCTCAGCAGTCAACAAGGCTCGGAACAACCCGGGCTCTAAAGAAAAAACAGCTTGAATAAACCTCGACGATGCCGCAGTTGATACCAAAATCTCGGCCGCTTGTGCCATTCTGTTCAGATGTCCATCAAGCCCAGCCCTGAGAATAGTCGCGAGCTTACTGCGCTCATGACTCACGCCCGGATTATTGTATGGACAGCTAGAAAGGTACTCAATCAGTGCGACGATAATGCCCCTCCCATCACTCAGATCATCTGTATCAAGCTTTTCCACGGCCTTATTCGGGGCGCTGATCACAGTTGCGACGTCCACGGAGACACCACGTCTCAGTTCCAAAATCAGGTTTTTGTCTTCAGAAGTGAGGGAACCTTCGTAAAAATAACCAAAGTAGTCTGTGTAATCAGTATCGAAATAACCATGGCGCATCAGGTAAATGACAACGTCCAAGCCGATCAGCTTTTGAGCAATAGTATCTCCGTAGTTTTTTTTGGCAGCAGCACGGAAGGTTTGGTGAGTAAGTTGTTCTGCTTTGGCTCTCTGTTCGGCCATTTCATTATCAATATCAACTAGCGTTCGCTGGAGCAGGCCATACCTTTTTTGATACGACGTTGACTCCAGCAATTCCATTGAGTCAATAGGTGCTGACGACTGCTGAGCATTTCCGTACCTGTCGTTGATGAACATTGTTAAATGAGTACTTTGAGAAAATATCGAAATAAAAATATCATCACTAATGAAATCAATTAAAGTAAATTGGCCGCCATTCCTTACATGGACATGGGTTGCACCAGCAAGCCCAGACTTCTTTACAAGCTCAAGCCAAACATAAGCGCGAAGCTCAGACACACTTTCAGCGATTTCTTGCGCACGCGCCCCCCGCATCTCTCGTAGCGCCTGACAGGCATCTTCAGCCTGTTTGGACTGCTGGAATCGCCACTCATTGAAACCATGAATAGTCTCGTAAATGGATCCGCGCCTTTTAACCAAGTCAGCGTATTCCGCAGGATGCAGATTGCGAATCGCGATAATCGCAAAAAGTTTGTTTGGATCAAGCTTTAAGCCGGAGCCGCCACTAAGAATGCTGGAGAATATGTCAAATTCGTTGACAATATTTTTGATCAGCCGCATATCATCAATGAAGTAACAAACGGTTTCGACCAGCGTTTCATTAAGCTCAGCATCCAGCGCTGCGCCATTGAACTGTCGCTCACGAAGCATCTTTAGCATTTTCTCGCGAGAGTTCTCGGAGTTGATTACCGGGATTACTGGAATTATCAGGTCGAAAAATTTCGTTTTCTCCCCCACAGCAAAAAGCTCATCCCGAAGCGCATAGATGAAGTAAACCGGCCGTTTAATTTGCGGAGATTGTTTTATGATGAAATTTATTTCCCGCAGGCGCGTGAAAACGTCATGAATACCAAACCTGTCGAGATCCTCGATCACCACGATGTCGATTGTGCTACGCTCAAAGCAGTAGATGATTTCATCAACATTTTTGTGTAACACGGAACTGTGGTGCGTTGTTTCCAGTTTTCCGCCCTTTATCGTGAAGCCGTCAATACTAAACAGGGACAGTAGCTTCAATACCGAGAACAATATGTAGATGCCACCAAACCCCAATACCAGAACAGCCGCCAACCCAGGGATCCATAGAAGCCATTCGACCAACCACGCCGGGTCGACTTTCGGTAGCTTCTCGATTGTTGGGACATAAAGTCGCAGTACGCTTGCGATCATCAGAACGTAGAAAACTGTACGCCCCCATATGATGGACGACGGTGCTTGGATTATTCGCTTCAATCGACTCTTCGGTAATTCTTCTGACGGTACCGCGTACAGCAGTTGCTGAACGATGGTTTCCTCAATGCGGGTCAAGATATCCGAATCGGTTTTTTTCTCTGCACCTTTTGGGTCTGTAGCGATTGGACTGGATTCAGCGGGAGCGACAGGAAAATCAGTCAGGCTCCCCACTCTATCCTTATTCAGGTCCTTTCCGAAGGCGGCCAGCGATACAAATGCATAGGTGAGTTCAGGATGACGATCGACAAATGTGCGAATGACACTGCTCTTTCCGGCACCGTACTCGCCAGTAATCGCAATATTGCGAATTTGGTCGTTGCTCAGTGCATTCAGTAGTTCGCTCTCGTAGCGCTGTGAGCGATCCACATCCAAAAGGACAGGAGTCAATGGCTCAAAGACATTTGTATTGCTGGCTGTAGCTAGATATTCACGCGCAGCGGCCACTGCTTTGGCGCTAGCTTTTCTGTAACGTCTGTACTGACCCATAGCATGATTTAGGAGAGAACTGACGTGATCGCATTTCGAAAAATAAAATTGAGTTAGACGGCGAAACATCCCTTTCTCCTGTGCCACTGAAAGGCTGCTCGGGAGAACCGCCCCAATGATCATTGCTTAATCCACAGCCAACGCTACGTATCTGTACAGCAGGCAGTAATGATAGCGCAGCGCCATCCCAGAATGCGACGAACGCGCTATAGCCCACGGAGAGGCGTGGCCTACCTCCGCGCAAAAGGTGTTCCTACACGGCAAGACGCTGAAAAACCAAAGCTAGGTGAGAAAGCGTTTGTACTGGCCTTACTCAGCAAAAGCCATCTTCGCGGTCACCAGGAAACTAAAGCCTTCCCCCTTTCAGGGCATTCGCGGTTTTGCTGGATGGTTGGAGTTCAGCATGGGTCATGTGGAATGCTTGAAAGGCCTCGCTAATCTCCCGATTAACCAAGGCCAATGCCTCCCCGCTTCCGACCGTATCAAGCATGGATAGGTCAATTCCATGAATCTCCGAGAAGGCCTGCAGCAGCCGCCAGAA
This sequence comes from Pseudomonas sp., assembly GCF_002796985.1. GTDB lineage: Bacteria > Pseudomonadota > Gammaproteobacteria > Pseudomonadales > Pseudomonadaceae > Pseudomonas. Next base: position 17,805 of record NZ_PEKX01000015.1, read on the forward strand.
CGGAGTCTTGTGATCTATATGTAGATCACTACGATGCACGATGTCCTCGCCGCTGATCGCACATTTAGCGGGTAGCGTCAGCGTCTCTCGAAACGCTATTAACTGTGAACGAACCGAGAACCTAAGCGCCTCGCAGACTTTCCCGTAGGATGATTGGCGTACACCGCTGATACAGAGCTTGTAGGAGAACGACTCTTCTGTGCCGTCGCTGCGAACGAGCCAAAGTCCCTGGCCTGCGCCTAACACATTCCGCTTGACTTTGAAATGGTCAATGCCTGACCCAATCTTCCGCTCTGCGTCTGGATGTAGCGCAATGAGTAGATGAAGCTTTTGGATGGCAATGTTGTGCGAAACCCTGCCAACCGGTGCGGTGGCCACGAAGACCTTGAGCCTATCAAGCAGCTCTTGTTTGGATGAGTACTGAAATGGCCCTAACCAGTACAAACCTGCATCTCCTCATCCCCCGCGTCCTTTCAGCTCAGCCAACGGAATCGTTGCGTGCAGAGGGCGGCTTCTTTGCATGAGCTTCTCATGAACGTGGAGCTATGAACATCGGAAGCTATCGCGGAGCCGCATGGTCAGTGGTGCTTATGGCGAGGACGTTCATGAACGGAATACATCGCCCATAAGTTAAA
>NZ_PEKX01000016.1 GCF_002796985.1 Pseudomonas sp.
GATCCTAAATGCGTTACCTATGTCTCCCGACACCTGTTACCCATGTGTCCCGGCAGAACACTTCGCTCCACCCATCCTGCGCTCCACCCTCGTGACAACATTCTCAAGCCACCGGGAACCGCCTCCCCACCTCGTCGTCTGATGCCCCGGCGGCGGGCCGCGCGGGGGCGCGCTGTGCTACTCTGCCGCCCATTCGAAGCGCCTGGAAAGGCTTGATTGCAGGAGTCTGCATGCATATCCACATCCTCGGCATCTGCGGCACCTTCATGGGGTCGCTGGCCGTCCTGGCCAAGGAACTGGGCCACCGCGTGACCGGCTCCGACGCCAACGTCTACCCGCCCATGAGCACCCAGCTGCAAGCGCAGGGCATCGAACTGATGCAGGGCTACGATCCCGCCCACCTGGAGCCGGCTCCGGATCTGGTGGTGGTCGGCAACGCGCTGTCGCGCGGCAACCCGGCAGTGGAGTACGTGCTGAACAAGGGCCTGCCCTACGTCTCCGGCCCGCAGTGGCTGGCCGACCACGTGCTGCAGGGCCGCTGGGTCCTGGCGGCCGCCGGCACCCACGGCAAGACCACCACCAGCAGCATGCTGGCCTGGGTGCTGGAACACGCCGGCATGAGCCCGGGCTTCCTGATCGGCGGCGTGCCACAGAACTTCGGCGTCTCCGCGCGCCTGGGTGGCACCCCGTTCTTCGTGGTCGAGGCCGACGAGTACGACAGCGCCTTCTTCGACAAGCGCTCCAAGTTCGTCCACTACCACCCGCGCACGGCGATCCTGAACAACCTGGAATTCGACCATGCGGACATCTTCCCCGACCTTGCGGCCATCGAGCGGCAGTTCCACCACCTGGTGCGGACTATTCCCGGCGAAGGCCTGGTCATCCACCCCACTTCCGAAACCGCGCTCAAGCGCGTGATCGACATGGGCTGCTGGACCCCGGTGCAAACCACCGGCGAAGGCGGCCAGTGGCAGGCGCGTCTGCTCAGCGAAGACGGCTCGCACTTTGAGGTGCTGTTCGACGGCAAACCGCAAGGCACCGTGGACTGGGAACTGACCGGCCAGCACAACGTCGCCAACGCCCTGGCCTGCCTCGCGGCGGCCCGCCATGTCGGTGTGGTGCCGGAGCTGGGCTGCGCCGCGCTATCGGCCTTCAAGAGCGTCAAGCGGCGCATGGAGAAGGTCGCCGAGGTCAACGGCGTAACCATCTACGACGACTTCGCCCACCACCCGACTGCCATCGCCACCACCCTTGACGGCCTGCGCAAGCGCGTCGGCGATGCCCAGGTGATCGCCGTGGTCGAGCCGCGCTCCAACTCCATGAAGCTCGGCGCCCACCGCGACGGTCTGCCGGAGTCCGTGGTGCAGGCTGATAGCGTGTTCTGGTACGCGCCGCCGAATCTCGGCTGGGACCTGGCCGCCACCGTCGCCAGCTCCACCGTGCCCACGCAAGTGTGCGATTCGCTGGAAGCCATCATCGCCGGCGTGAAAGCCATTGCCGCGCCGGGCACCCAGGTGGTGGTCATGAGCAACGGCGGCTTTGGCGGCCTGCACGGCAAGCTGGCCCAGGCGCTGGAGGGCTGAGCATGGCCGGAGCCGAACGCGTCACCCTCGCCATGACCGGCGCCTCGGGCGCCCAGTACGGCCTGCGCCTGCTCGACTGCCTGGTGCAGGAAGACCGCGAGGTGCACTTCCTGATCTCCAAGGCCGCGCAACTGGTGGTGGCCACCGAGACCGACGTGACCCTGCCGAGCAAGCCGCAGGCGATGCAGGCTTTCCTCAGCGAATACACCGGCGCCGCGCCGGGGCAGATTCGCGTCTACGGCAAGGAAGACTGGATGGCCCCGGTGGCCTCCGGCTCCGGTGCGCCGAGTGCGATGGTGGTGGTGCCCTGCTCGACGGGGACGCTGTCGGCCATCGCCACCGGCGCCTGCAACAACCTGATCGAACGCGCCGCCGATGTTGCCTTGAAAGAGCGCCGCCAACTGATCCTGGTGCCGCGCGAGGCGCCGTTCTCCAGCATCCACCTGGAGAACATGCTCAAGCTGTCCAACCTGGGCGCGGTGATTCTGCCGGCCGCACCGGGCTTCTATCACCAGCCGCAGACGGTCGATGACCTGATCGACTTCGTCGTCGCGCGGATCCTCAATCAACTGGGCATTCCCCAGGACATGCTGCCGCGCTGGGGCGAACACCATCTTGTCAGTGACGAATAAGCTCCTCGCCGCCCTGTTGCTGCTGCAACTGGGCGGCTGCGCCACCGTGAAGACCCTCAACGACAGCCGCCCCGGCGATCCGCTGATCTATGCCGGTACCCGGCTGGACTGGTATTCGCTCAATGGCGGCTGCTGCCCGAAGGATCACTTCGGCACCGACGCGCCGGCCTACCCCGGCCTCGACCTGCCCGGCAGCGCGCTGCTCGATACCTTGTTGCTGCCGCTATCCCTTGCCGCGGAACTGGGCATCGGCCTGCAGGTGTGGGGCGGTAACTGAGTCGGATCCTGTAGGAGCGAGCTTGCTCGCGAATCCGGGTTCACGCCGGAGCTTGGGCTGGTTCGCGAGCAAGCTCGCTCCTACGAAAAGCGGTTGAGCACGGTCCGGAGCGTACGGCTGCGAACGGACGCACGCCCTGCACCGGCGAAACACTACTTGCCCAGCTTGCGCAGTTCGTCCGATTCGACGATGCGGACGCCCTTGCCCGGTTCCAGGGCCAGGCGCCAGAGCGCGCGGGCCAGGGCGATGGCTTCGATGCCGTGCAGCTTGCCCGGCAGGATGCGTGAGAAGGGCGCGGCGAGCAGTTCGGCGAGGCGCACTTCTTCGCGCTGGCCCAGCAGCAGCGACGGCCGCGCGATGGTCAGTTGCTGCCAGCCTTGCTGGCGCAGGGCATCTTCCAGTTCGCCCTTGGTCCGGCTGTAGAAAATCGACGACTTGCTGTCCGCGCCCAGTGCGCTGACCACGATGTAGTGCCGTGCGCCCAGGGCCAGGCCGCGCTCGCCCAGGGCCAGCGGCAGGTCGAAATCGACGCTGCGGAAGGCCTCTTCGGAGCCGGCTTCCTTGAGCGTGGTGCCCAGGCAGCAGAACACCGTGTCCACCGGCTGGAGCAGGTGCGGGATGAGTTCGGCCAACGGCCCGATGGGGTTTTCCAGACGTGGATGCTCCGCCAGCTTCCTTCGGGCCGGGGCGATGACGCGCTTGACCGTGGGCTCGTTGAGCACGCGGTCGAGTAGATGCTCACCGGTCAAACCGGTGGCGCCAGCTAGCAGAATGTTCGTTGGTTTCGAGTACATCTGTGTTTCCCCTTTGACACACTTTCCAGCTTAGTTGCCGCCCTGTTGTTTTGCCGGCACATCGTTGCTGCCCAGCGCCAGTGCCGTATGCGTCTGCTGTGCACGCAGGGCCTGCCAGCGTGTAATGACCGCTTCCGGCGCCCAGAGTTGCGGCTGTGACGGCTCGAACTCTTCCTCCTTCTCGCGCTTGGCCACGGTGGCGCTGGCCAGTGTGAAAGCCTGCTTGAGGTCGTCGGTCTGCTGGAAGGCTTTGGCGAACAGCGCATCGCCGAAGTAGGTAAAGTCGGCTTCCTCGGAGCAGCCGAAGGATACCCGGTCGCTGCGCGCAGCGGTCATGATCAGGGTCTTGTCGTCCTTGAGTACAGGGATGAAGCCTCCGCTGTAGCAGGCGGAAATCACCAGTACCTTGTAGCGGTCCTTGAGCGGGGCGAGCAGGCTGGCCAATTCGCTGGCCGGCAGGTCGTTGAGCTTGAGGCCCGGCATGTCCAGCACCAGTTGGTGGTCGTGGGAGCCGTGGCTGGTGAGGTAGATGAACACCAGGTCTTCCGGGCCGCTGCGCTCGGCGATGGTGCGCAAGGTACGGGCGAGTGTTTCGCGGGTGGCCATGGGGCGGTCGGCGAGGTGGTCGCGGTGATTCACCAGGCGCACCACGCCGCGCGCGCCAAAGCGCTCGCCGAGCAGGTCGGCGACGTAGTCCGCCTCGCGCAGGAACACGCTCTGCTTGCCGTCGCCGCCCAGGCTGACGCCATAGAGTTCGATCGCCGGAGTGGACTGCGGGATGGCGGCCAGTGCCTTGTCGAGCATCGCGCCCTGTTCCAGCAGGCCCACTTCCAGCGGATTGGGCAGCAGCTTGCCGGCGGCGTCCTGGCGTAATTGGCCAGCGCTCCAGGTGCCTTTCTGCACGCTGCCGTCGCGACGGGTGAGGGAGCCCTCGCCGGAGTATTCGCCACGGGCGAAGCTGCCGCTGTAGATCTGGCCGTCGGACGTGCTCAGTGTGCCCTTGCCGTCGAAGCGCCAGAAGCGGAACTCGCCCTGGTAGCGGCTGCCGTCCGCGCCGATGAACTCACCGGGGCCGTTCAGCGCGCCGGCCTTGAAACGGCCCCGCCAGACGTCGCCGTCGGCGTTCTGGAAGCGCCCGGTTCCCTCGAACTGGTCGTTGCGGAACTCGCCGCTGTAGTGATCGCCAGCGTCGTCGCGGAAGGTGCCCTTGCCCTCGAGTACGCCATTCTTGAACTGCCCGCTGTATTGGTTGCCCAGGGCGTCCTGGCGGGCGCCTTCGCCGTTGGCCTCGCCCTTGGCGAAGGTGCCCTGGTGGCGTGTGCCGTCAGCCAGTTCAAGACTGCCCAGGCCTTCGTAGCGACCTTTGCGGAAGCCGCCGCTGTAGGTGGTGCCGCCTTGGGCAAGACGGCCCTCGCCGTCGAATTCGCCGTGCTTGAACTGACCCTCGTAGACACTGCCATCGACGAACTTCAGTCGGCCGCGGCCCTCGAACAGGCCGTCGTGGAACTCGCCCTCGTAGGTCGAGCCGTCGCTGCCGCTCCATTTGCCCTGGCCATTCTGCAGGCCTTTGTCGAAGCCGCCTTCGTACCAGGCACCGTTGCTGTAATCCAGTCGTCCCGGGCCCTGCAACTGGCCGTTGAGCAGCTCGCCACGGTAGCGCGCGCCGTCGGGCAGGCGGGCGTCCGGCGGCGTCAATGGTTCGCCTTCACCGCAGGCGGTGAGGAGCAGGACGAGGCTCAGGGGCAGGACGTGGCGTGGCATGGAGATTCCGAATCGGCGGTGGGGCGCCGTTGGAGTGTGACGCAAAAAAGCCCGCGGACGCGGGCTTTTTTCTCAGCGTAGTGCCAGAGCCGTCAGACGAAGCACAGGCTCAGGGATTCGGCGATGTAGGCCGGCTTGGGCAGGCCTTCGATCTCCAGGGTGCAGCGGGCCTTGATCAGCCACTGGCCGGGGTTTTTCTCGGTGATGTCGGTGATGGTCACCTGCAGGCGTACGCGCGAATCCACCGGCACCGGCTGGATGAAGCGCACGCTGTCCAGGCCGTAGTTGACCACCATCTTGGGGTTCTCCGGCAGGACCAGCAGGCCCTCGCAGAGCTTGGGGATCAGCGACAGCGACAGGAAGCCGTGGGCGATGGTGCCGCCGAAGGGCGTCTGCTTCGCCTTCTCCGGGTCGACGTGGATGAACTGGTGGTCCTCGGTGCACTCGGCGAACTGGTTGATGCGCTGTTGATCGACGGTGATCCACTGCGAATGGCCCAGGTCTTTGCCGATGTAGTCCTTCAGTGCGCTTACAGGTACGAATGCCATGTTTCCTCCGGGGATATCGTTGTTCTTCTAATGCGGCCTGTGAGAGTTCCGCCAACAGATCAGCATGGGGCCTGCGGCCGGTCAAGCTGCGTCGGGCATTCATGCTTTGGGCGAATGCCGAGCCATAGCAGGCGCCGGGCGGGCATAATGGCGCCTCCTTGCGTGGAGATGTTCCCTGATGTTGTTACGCGGCCTGACCTGGCTGGTGCTGTTCCAACTGCTCGGCACGGCCCTGAATGCTCTCATCCTGCACATGATTCCCGGCCCCATCATTGGGCTGGTGCTGCTGTTCGCCTTCCTGGTCTGGAACGGCGAGGTGAGCAAGCCGGTGAACGAGGCGGCTGCTTCGCTGCTGCGCTACCTGCCGCTGCTGCTGGTGCCGGCAGCCGTGGGCGTGATGGCCTATGCCAAGCAGATCGCTGCGGATTTCTGGGCCATCGCCGGCGCCCTGGCGCTGTCGCTGCTGGTGTCCTTTGTGTTCGCCGGCTGGTTGATGCAGAAGCTCATCGACCGCCAGCGCAAGCAGAAGGAGGGCGCGTGATGTTCGACTGGCAAGGTGCGCTGAACTCCGTCATCCACCATCCGCTGTTCTGCGTCGGTGTCACCCTGGGCGCCTACCAGTTGGCCCTGGCCGCCTACGAGCGCACGCGCTGGGTGTTCCTGCAGCCGGTGTTGGTGTCGATGCTGATCGTCATCGCGGTGCTGCTGGCCTGCGGCATCGACTACAGCGAATACAGCAACAGCGCCAAGGTGCTGACCATTCTGCTCGGGCCGTCGACGGTGGCGCTGGCGGTGCCGCTGTTCCTCAACCTGAAACGCATTCGCCAGTTGTTCTGGCCGACGCTGATCACCCTGCTCGTGGCTGGCCTGTTCGCCACCGCGCTGGGTATCGGCCTGGGTTGGCTGTTCGGCGTCGACCACGAGCTACTGATGAGCCTGGCGCCGAAGTCGGTGACCTCGCCAATCGCCATGCTGGTGGCCAACCAGATCGGCGGCGTGGCGGCGCTGGCGGCGGTGTTCGTGCTGATCACCGGCGTGCTCGGCGCCATTCTCGGCCCGGAGCTGCTGCGCCGCTTCGGCGTGCATCACCCGGCCGCGCAGGGCATGGCGCTGGGCATGACTGCCCACGCCGTGGGGACTTCCCGCGCGTTGCAGGAAGGCGAGGAATGCGGCGCCTTTGCTGCCCTGGCCATGAGCCTGATGGGCGTCGCCACCGCTGTGCTGCTACCGTTGGCGGTAGCGCTGATCGCCTGACGATACGACGGAGTGTTCATGAGTTTTCCGCTTTTCCCTCTCAACACTGTGCTGTTTCCCGGCTGCCGCCTCGACCTGCAGATCTTCGAGGCGCGCTATCTGGACATGATCGGCCGCTGCATGAAGCAGAGCGGCGGGTTCGGCGTGGTGGCCATCGTCGAGGGCGAGGAAGTCGGCGATGCACCGGAGCGTTACAGCCTGATCGGTTGCGAGGCGCATATCCGCGACTGGCAGCAACAGTCCAACGGCCTGCTGGGCATTCGTGTCGAAGGCGGACGACGCTTCCGCGTGCTCTCCGCCAATGTGCAGCCGGACCAGCTGACTGTCGCTGAGGTGGAGTGGCTGGACGAGCAGCCGAACCAGCCCCTGACCAAGGAACACGACGACCTTGCCGCGCTGCTGGAAGCGCTGTCGATGCACCCGATGGTCTCCGCGTTGGAGATGGGTGGCGAGGTCAACGGCCAACAGGAGCTGGCCTGCCAGCTCGCCTACCTGCTGCCCTTCGAGCGCGACCAGAAGCAGGTGCTGCTAGAGATGGACGACCCGACCGTGCGCCTGGCGCGCATCCAGGTGCTGCTGGAGCAGTTGCAGGGCGACTTCGTCGCCTGACGTTTCATGTAGGAGTGAGCTTGCTCGCGAACCCGCCCAGCTCCGTCACCGCCGGTTAACTCCGTGCGCGAGCAAGCTCGCTCCTACAGGGTACGCACTGGCGCGTTGGGTGAGGGAAAGCTGCCCATGAAGAATGACAAGGCCCGCAAATGCGGGCCTTGTTGTTTGCGGGTGAAACCAGACGTCAGAACGAATCGCCCGGCACCCGCACCCAGCCTTCCATGAGGATGCGCGAGCTGCGGCTCATGATGGCCTTGGTTACGGTCCATTCGCCGTTCACCTGCCTGGCCTCGGCGCCCACGCGCAGGGTGCCGGAAGGGTGGCCGAAGCGTACGGCGCTGCGTTCGCCACCGCCGGCAGCGAGGTTCACCAGGGTGCCGGGGATGGCGGCGGCAGTGCCGATGGCCACGGCGGCGGTGCCCATCATGGCGTGGTGCAGTTTGCCCATGGACAGTGCGCGGACCAGCAGGTCGATGTCGCCGGCCTGCACTTCCTTGCCGCTGGACGTGACGTAGTTCTTCGCCGGCGCGACGAAGGCGATCTTCGGCGTGTGCTGGCGAGTCGCGGCTTCTTCCGGGGTCTTGATCAGGCCCATGCGCAGGGCGCCGGCAATGCGGAATTTCTCGAAGCGCGCCAGTTGCTCGGGGTCGCCATTGATCGCTTCGCGCAGCTCGGCGCCGGTGTAGCCGATGTCCTGGGCGTTGACGAAGATGGTCGGGATGCCGGCGGTGATCATGGTCGCCTTGAAGGTGCCGATGCCGGGGACTTCCAGGTCGTCCACCAGGTTGCCGGTGGGGAACATGGTGCCGCCGTCTTCACCGTCGTCGGACGGGTCGAGGAACTCCAGCACGATCTCGGCGGCGGGGAAGGTCACGCCGTCCAGTTCGAAGTCGCCGGTTTCCTGGACCTGACCGTTGGTGACCGGCACGTGGGCGATGATGGTCTTGCCGATGTTGGCCTGCCAGATACGCACCACGCAGGTGCCGTTGTCCGGGATGCGCGACGGGTCGACCAGGCCGGCATGGAGGGCGAAGGAGCCAGCGGCGGTGGAGAGGTTGCCGCAGTTGCCGCTCCAGTCGACGAAGGCCTTGTCGATGGAAATCTGCCCGTAGAGATAGTCGACGTCGTGGTCGGGCTGGGTGCTTTTCGACAGGATCACGCACTTGCTGGTGCTGGAGGTCGCGCCGCCCATGCCGTCGATGTGCGCGCTGTACGGGTCGGGGCTGCCGATCACGCGCATGAACAGCTTGTCGCGGGCCTCACCGGGCACCTGGCAGCGCTCGGGGAGGTCCTGCAGGCGGAAGAACACGCCCTTGCTGGTGCCGCCGCGAATGTAGGTGGCGGGGATCTTCACTTGGGGTACGTGGGGCATGGGGTACGTTCCTGAGTGCTGTTTGTAGGAGCGAGCTTGCTCGCGAACCAAACCCCGCGCGGGGGCGTTCGCGAGCAAGCTCGCTCCTACAGGAATAGTGTCGGCCCGCCGCTTGGACGGGCCGACTGTTACATCACGCCACGGACGACTCGAGGAAGTCCTTGGCGAAGCGCTGCAGCACGCCGCCGGCGTTGTACACCTTCACTTCGGCGGCGGTGTCCAGGCGGCAGGTGACCGGGACTTCGAGCACTTCGCCGTTGCGGCGGTTGACCACCAGGGTCAGGTCGCAGCGCGGCGAGACGTCGCCCTTGATGTCGTAGGTCTCGGTGCCGTCCAGGCCCAGAGTCAGGCGAGTGGTACCCGGCTTGAACTCCACCGGCAGTACGCCCATGCCCACCAGGTTGGTGCGGTGGATACGCTCGAAGCCTTCGGCGACGATCACTTCCACGCCCGCCAGGCGAACGCCCTTGGCCGCCCAGTCGCGGGACGAGCCCTGGCCGTAGTCGGCGCCGGCCACGATGATCAGGTTCTGCTTGCGGTTCATGTAGGTTTCGATGGCTTCCCACATGCGCATCACCTTGCCTTCCGGCTCGACGCGAGCCAGCGAGCCCTTCTTCACTTCGCCATTCACCACGACCATTTCGTTGACCAGTTGCGGGTTGGCGAAGGTGGCGCGCTGGGCGGTCAGGTGGTCGCCGCGGTGGGTGGCGTAGGAGTTGAAGTCCTCCTCCGGCAGGCCCATTTTCGCGAGGTATTCGCCGGCCGCGCTGTCCAGCAGGATGGCATTGGACGGCGACAGGTGGTCGGTGGTGATGTTGTCCGGCAGGATCGCCAGCGGCAGCATGCCCTTGAGCGTGCGCTCGCCGGCCAGTGCGCCTTCCCAGTACGGCGGACGGCGGATGTAGGTGGACATCGGCCGCCAGTCGTAGAGCGGGCTTTCCGCTTCCTGCACGCTGCCCAAGTCGAACATCGGGATGTAGACCTGCTTGAACTGCTCGGGCTTGACGCTGGCGGCGACGATGGCGTCGATCTCTTCGTCGGACGGCCAGAGGTCCTTCAGGGTGACGGGATTGCCCTGGCTGTCGGTGCCCAGCGGGTCCTGCTCGATGTCGAAGCGCACGGTACCGGCGATGGCGTAGGCGACCACCAGCGGCGGCGAGGCGAGGAAGGCCTGCTTGGCGTACGGGTGGATGCGGCCGTCGAAGTTGCGGTTGCCCGAGAGCACGGCGGTGGCGTACAGGTCGCGGTCGATGATCTCTTTCTGGATCACCGGGTCCAGCGCGCCGGACATGCCGTTACAGGTGGTGCAGGCATAGGCGACGATGCCGAAGCCGAGCTTCTCCAGCTCGCTCAGCAGGCCGGCTTCTTCCAGGTACAGCTTGGCGACTTTCGAACCCGGCGCGAAGGAAGTCTTCACCCACGGCTTGCGCAGCATGCCCAGCGCGTTGGCCTTCTTCGCCACCAGGCCGGCGGCAATCACGTTGCGCGGGTTGGAGGTATTGGTGCAGCTGGTGATGGCGGCGATGATCACCGCGCCATCGGGCATCAGGCCTTCGGCTTCCTCGACACGGCCGGACTCCAGCTTGGCTTCGTCGGCGATGCCGCGCTCGGCCAGCGCCGAGGTCGGCAGGCGACGGTGCGGGTTGGACGGGCCGGCCATGTTGCGCACGACGCTGCCCAGGTCGAACTCCAGCACGCGCTCGTACTCGGCGGTTTCCAGAGCGCTGCTCCATAGGCCGAGGGTCTTCGCGTAGTGCTCCACCAGCGCTACCTGCTCCGGCTCGCGGCCGGTGAGCTTGAGGTAGTCGATGGTCTGGCCGTCGATGTAGAACATCGAGGCAGTGGCGCCGTATTCCGGGCACATGTTGGAGATGGTCGCGCGGTCGCCGATGGTCAGGCTGTCCGCGCCCTCGCCGAAGAACTCGACGTAGGCGCCGACCACACGCTCCTTGCGCAGGAACTCGGTGATCGCCAGGACGATGTCGGTGGCGGTGATGCCCGGCTTGCGCTTGCCGGTGAGCTTGACGCCGACGATGTCGGGCAGGCGCATCATCGACGGGTGGCCGAGCATCACGGTCTCGGCTTCGAGGCCGCCAACACCGATGGCGATCACGCCCAGGGCATCCACGTGCGGGGTGTGCGAGTCGGTGCCGACGCAGGTGTCGGGGAACGCGATGCCGCCGCGCGCCTGGATCACCGGGCTCATTTTCTCCAGGTTGATCTGGTGCATGATGCCGTTGCCGGCCGGGATCACGTCGACGTTCTTGAACGCGGTCTTGGTCCAGTCGATGAAGTGGAAGCGATCCTCGTTGCGGCGGTCTTCGATGGCGCGGTTCTTCTCGAAGGCGTCCGGGTCGAAACCGGCGGCTTCCACGGCCAGCGAGTGGTCGACGATCAGCTGGGTCGGCACCACCGGGTTGACCTTGGACGGGTCGCCGCCTTGTTCGGCGATGGCGTCACGCAGGCCGGCGAGGTCGACCAGCGCAGTCTGGCCGAGGATGTCGTGGCAGACCACGCGCGCCGGGTACCAGGGGAAGTCGAGGTCGCGCTTGCGGTAGACCAGTTGCTCCAGCGAAGCGGTCAGGTCCGCCGGCTCGCAGCGGCGCACCAGCTGTTCGGCCAGCACGCGGGAGGTGTAGGGGAGCTTGGCCCAGGCGCCGGCCTGGATCGCCTCGACTGCCTCGCGGGCGTCGAAGTAATCCAGCGCCGTACCGGGCAGGCGCTTGCGGAATTGGCTGTTCACGGTGCTAGTCATGATTCTGTCCAGAAATTAGGGGCGGTCCTTGAGCGGCACGAACTTCAGGTCTTCAGGGCCTGTGTAGTTGGCGCTCGGGCGGATGATCTTGCCGTCGATGCGTTGCTCGATGACGTGGGCGGACCAGCCGGCGGTACGGGCGATGACGAACAGCGGGGTGAACATGGCGGTGGGCACGCCCATCATGTGGTAGCTCACGGCGCTGAACCAATCGAGGTTGGGGAACATCTTCTTGATTTCCCACATCACGCTTTCCAGGCGCTCGGCGATGTCATACATCTTGCTGTTCTGCTGCTCGGCGGACAGCTCGCGGGCCACGTCCTTGATCACCTTGTTGCGCGGGTCGGACACGGTGTAGACCGGGTGGCCGAAGCCGATCACGACTTCCTTCTTCTCGACGCGGGCGCGGATGTCGGCCTCGGCTTCGTTCGGGTTGTCGTAGCGCTTCTGGATCTCGAAGGCCACTTCGTTGGCGCCGCCGTGTTTCGGGCCGCGCAGCGCGCCGATGGCGCCGGCGATGCAGGAGAACATGTCCGAGCCGGTGCCGGCGATCACGCGGGAGGTGAAGGTGGAGGCGTTGAACTCGTGCTCGGCGTACAGGTTGAGCGAGGTGTGCATGGCGCGCACCCACGACTCGCGGGGCTTCTCACCGTGCAGCAGGTGCAGGAAGTGGCCGCCGATGGAGTCGTCGTCGGTCTCGACGTCGATGCGCTTGCCGTTGTGGCTGAAGTGGTACCAGTAGAGCAGCGCGGAGCCCAGCGAAGCCATCAGCTTGTCGGCGATGTCGCGGGCACCCGGATGGTTGTGGTCGTCCTTTTCCGGCGACAGGCAGCCGAACACGGACACGGCGGTGCGCATCACGTCCATCGGGTGGGCCGAAGGCGGCAGGGTTTCCAGGGCGGCTTTCACGCCAGCCGGCAGGCCGCGCAGGGCTTTCAGCTTGGCCTTGTAGCCGGCCAGTTCGGCGGCGTTGGGCAGCTTGCCGTGGACCAGCAGGTGGGCGATTTCCTCGAACTCGCAGCGGTTGGCGAAATCCAGGACGTCATAGCCACGGTAGTGCAGGTCGTTGCCGGTGCGGCCGACGGTGCACAGGGCGGTGTTGCCAGCGGCGGTGCCACTCAGGGCCACGGACTTCTTCGGCTTGAAGCCGGTGGTGGTTTCTGCGGTAGCGCTCATCGCGTGTCTCCTCATCAAATCCGGTTGCTTGTTCTTGTCCCCGGCGCGGGCCGGGATATCGGTTCGAATCTGGTGGGCCAGCTCCCGCGCGGGAGGTCGGCCCTGGCGTAGGGCGAATAACGCAAGGCGTTATCCGCCGTCACAGCCAATGGTGGATAACGCCTGAGGCGTTATGCACCTTACTCATTGTTCAGTCTTGCGCTCACTTCTTGCCGGCGGCGAACAGCGCGTCGAGCTTCTGCTCGAAGGCGTGGTAACCGATGCGGTCGTACAGCTCGGCACGGGTCTGCATCAGCTCGATCACGTTCTGCTGGTGACCTTCCTGGCGGATCGCGGTGTACACGGCTTCGGCGGCCTTGTTGGCGGCGCGGAAGGCGGACAGCGGGTAGAGCTGGATAGCCACGCCGACCGAGGCCAGCTCGTCGCGGGTGAACAGCGGGGTGGCGCCGAACTCGGTGATGTTGGCCAGGATCGGCACGTTCAGCGCATCGACGAAGCGCTTGTAGGTCGGCAGGTCGTAGGCGGCTTCGGCGAAGATCGCATCGGCGCCGGCCTCGACGTAGCGCAGGCAGCGCTCGATGGCGGCGTCCACGCCTTCGGCCTGGATGGCGTCGGTGCGGGCGATGAGGAAGAAGTTCGGGTCGGTCTTGGCGTCGGCGGCGGCTTTCACGCGGTCAGCCATTTCCTCGACGGAGACGATTTCCTTGCCCGGACGGTGACCGCAGCGCTTGGCGCCCACCTGGTCTTCGATGTGGGCAGCGGCCGCGCCGGCCTTGATCAGGTTCTTGACGGTGCGCTCGATGTTGAAGGCGCTGGGGCCGAAGCCGGTGTCGATGTCCACCAGCAGCGGCAGGTCGCAGACGTCGGTGATGCGGCGAACGTCGGTGAGCACGTCGTCCAGGGTGTTGATGCCCAGGTCCGGCAGGCCGAGGGAGCCCGCTGCCACGCCGCCACCGGAGAGGTAGATGGCCTTGAAGCCGGCGCGCTTGGCCAGCAGCGCGTGGTTGGCGTTGATCGCGCCGATCACCTGCAGCGGCTTTTCTTCGGCAAGGGCTTCACGGAAACGTTGGCCGGCGGTCTTGTTGCTCATTGTTCACCTCGTTCGTTGGCTGTCTTGGCTTGGGCGTCCAGGTAGTGACGCTCCATATTGCGTTTCGAGGCGCCGATGTGACGGCGCATCAGCAACTCGGCCAGTTCGCCGTCACGATCGGCGATGGCATCGAGAATCCGGTGGTGCTCGGCGAAGGCCTGGCGCGGGCGGTTGGGCGTCGTCGAGAACTGCAGGCGGTACATGCGCACGAGCTGGTAGAGCTCGCCGCAGAGCATGCGGGTGAGGGTGCGGTTGCCGCTGCCCTGGATAATCCGGTAGTGGAAGTCGTAGTCGCCTTCCTGCTGGTAGTAGCCACGGCCGGCCTGGAACGCCTCGTCGCGCTCGTGGGTCTCGAGCACCCGACGCAGCTCGTCGATCTCGGCCTGGCTCATGCGCTCGGCGGCCAGGCGGCAGGCCATGCCTTCGAGGGATTCGCGGATCTCGTAGAGCTCCAGCAGCTCCTCGTGGCTGAGCGAGACGACCCGAGCGCCGACGTGGGGTACGCGCACCAGCAGCTTCTGGCCTTCCAGGCGGTGGATTGCCTCGCGCAGCGGGCCGCGGCTGATGCCGTAGGTGCGCGCCAGTTCCGGCTCGGAAATCTTGCTGCCGGGGGCGATCTCGCCCTGGACGATGGCCGACTGGATCTTGCGGAACACGTGTTCCGACAGGGTCTCGCCGTCGTCGCTGGCGGGGGTGGGCAGAATCAGGCTATCGCTCATGGTGTCGACAATCTTCTTGATGTGCGGCGAAAGCTACCCCCGGAAACCCTCTGGGTCAATCAGGATCTGATGAATTGTCGACAATCGTCTAATGGGGACCGCTGGTTATGCCGAGGCGGGCGGTTTGCTGGGTGCCGTTGTGCGAGAGAATGGTGCGCGAGAATGGCGGATATCCCCTCGTCGGCCGCTGTGCTGGCACGCTGCAGGCCCGCTAGGATCGGGGGAAACGACGGAAGAACCGCCCATGCAACTCTATGATCGCTACGTACTGCCCCGACTGATCGACTTCGCCTGCGGCATGGGCGATGTGATGAAGCAGCGTTCGCTGCTGGTGCCCCGCGCGCGCGGGCGGGTGCTGGAGATCGGCATGGGCACCGGCCTGAACCTGTCGTTCTACGATCCGGCCAAAGTGTCGACAATCGTCGGCGTCGACCCGGCGGCGCAGATGCAGAAGCTCGCCCGCAGCCGTGCCGAGGCGATTGGCATTCCGGTGGAGATGGTGGCGCTGGAGTTGGGACAGATTCGTGCCGATGCCGGCAGCTTCGACAGCATCGTCTGCACCTTCACCCTGTGCAGCATCCCCGATGCGGTAGCGGCGCTGAAGGAAATGCGCCGGGTACTCAAGCCCGGTGGCGAGTTGCTCTTTTGCGAACACGGGCTGGCGCCGGACGCTGGCGTGCGCGCCTGGCAGCATCGGTTGACGCCGGTGTGGAAACCACTGGCCGGTGGCTGCCACCTGGACCGCGACATGCCGGCGCTGATCGAATCTGGCGGCTTCCACCTGCGCGAACTGATCCAGGACTACCTGCCGGGGCCACGGCCGATGACTTACGTGTACCGTGGCATGGCCGACTGACGCGTGGGCAGGCGGTCCAGCACCTCGATGCTGAGGATGTAGGCGCTGCGCACGTAGATGTCTTCCGGGCGCTCCAGCACGCCTACGTCGGACTGGCAGTCATTCATGCGCACCACGAAAGGCGCCGCGCCATCGCACAACGCGTAGTAGTCCCCCTGGCTGATCCAGCCCTGGAGCACGGAGGATTCGCGGTTGTGCGCGCGAACCACGACTTCGACCTTGAGATGTTCGTTCATTGCCACGTCGCTCGACGGAGGGTGAGAAGAGGTGGCGAACCTTAGCGCCTACCCGGAGTCGCCTCTGTCAGGTTCCTCTGAATGGCCTGTGCGACTATCCCTTGAGAGCCTTAGGCCCCGTGCTCGGCCGGGGTGACGCGAAGGATGTGCGTGCCGCTGACGAACAGGTCCTGCACCGGGCCGGTCGGGTTGTGGCGAATCTGGCAGTGGCCCAGGCGTACCTCGGAAGGTGCCACGCCGTCGCGCAGGGCGAGGTAGTCCTCGCGGCTGATGCGGCCGTGGAGAATGCGTTGGGGGCGATAGGGAGACCAGGTCTCCACATCGACCCAGAGACTGTCGGGGGTGTGATTCATGGCGGTGGTCCGGCCGTTGGTAAATGGGCGAGTACTCTAGACAGCGGACCAGCGCCAAATTCATCAGAAGCCTCTGAGAAACTTGTAGGAAATTATGTTGCACGGACCGATGGTCTTGCCTTACGGCAGGGCGCGATAGGCCTCGGCCCAGGCCTGGGCGAAGTCCTCGAAGCGCGTCGCCGTGGTATTGGCCGGCGAGCGCGCCTCCTGCGCCCGAACCCGCCCGCTGCTGATCGCCTCGCCCAGTTCCGCATAGCAGGCGGCGACGCTGGCGGAACAACCGGCCTCCTGCAGCATGCCGGCCAATTCCTGCGGCGACACCGGCACGTAAGGCAGATCCGCTCGGCCGATGGCCACTCCCAGCAGACGAGTCGCTTCGGCGTAGCTGATATCGCGCTGGCCGAGCACTTCGCGGGTTACCACGCCCTGCCAGTCACCGGCCAGCAGCGCGCGGCTGGCAGCGTCGGCGACATCCTGGGTGGCGACCATCGGCACCGGCACATCCGGCGCCACCGCGTCGCTGTAGCAGCCGTAGGCGCGGACGATCTCCAGCGCGCCATAGAGGTTCTCGAACAGCGCGCCGGAACGCAGCATCAGTACATCCACCTCCGGCGGCAGCTGGCGCAGGCGCTGCTCCTGGTCGTGCATGCTGATGATCGGCCCGGTGCCGGCCGTCACCTCGGCGCCGACGCTACTGAGGAACACCACCCGGCGCACACCGCTGGCACGGATGGCGGCGAGGATCGCCTCGCCCTGGGCGGCTTGCTGATTGCGGTAGTCCTCGGTGTCCGGGCCGTAGGCGAGCAGGGTGTAGACCGCGTCGGCTCCGCGGAAGGCTTCAGTGAGGAAGGCGGCGTCGTGCGGTTCGCCCACGGCGATCTGCGCGCCGGCGGCAGCCAGCGGCGCCAGGCGTTCGGCGTTGCGGCCCAGAGCTCGGACGGGCATGCCGGCCTCCAGCAGGGTCTGGCAGATTCTCGAACCGGTGCGGCCGGTGGCTCCCATTACGGTGATCATGGCGGTGTCCTCGCTGCTGGCCGTCCCGCGGCGCCCGCCGTGGGTTCGTTGGCCTGGGGTCAGTCTCCCGCCAAAGTGCTGGACGGTTAATGCCTGGAAATCGCCGCTTCATGCTCATTCGTCCAGAAGGGCTGGACGCCGTCGGACTGCCGGACCAGTCTCAAGACCATGAACGCTCCTACTGTCATACCGGACCTGGCCGATGCCTGGGCTTCCACCGATCCCCTGGGCGAGGCCCTGCATTTCCTGCGCATGAGCGGCACCTTCTATTGCCGCTCCGAGTTCAGCGCGCCCTGGGGGCTGGACCTGCCGGCCATGCCGCAGTGCCTGATGTTCCATGTGCTGACCGTCGGCGAATGCTGGCTGGAAGCCGAGGATGACGAGCCGCGCCGGTTGGCGCCGGGCGACCTGGTGCTGGTGCCCCACGGTGAGGGCCACCGCCTGGTGAGCACGCCGGGCCAGCCGGCGGCGGGGTTGTTCGACCTGCCGCGCGCCTACGCCAGCGACCGCTACGAAGTGTTGCGCCAGGGTGGCGGAGGGGAGAGGACGGCGATGATCTGCGGCGCGGTGCGCTTCGACCATCCCGCCGCGCTGCAATTGGTGCGCCTGCTGCCGCGCGTGCTGGAGGCGCAGGTGCGCGACCCCGGCCAGCGCGACTGGCTGATGAGCACGTTGCGGCTGATGGAGAGCGAAGCGCGGGCCATGCGTCCCGGCGGCGAAACGGTGATCACCCGGCTGGCCGACATCCTGGTGATCCAGGCCATCCGCGCCTGGATCGAGCAGGACCCGGCCGCCCAGACCGGCTGGCTCGGTGCCCTGCAGGATCGCCAGCTGGGCCGCGTGTTGAGCCTGATTCACCGTGACCCGGCGGGGGACTGGAGCCTGGCTTCCCTGGCTGATGCGGCGGCGATGTCGCGCTCCGCCTTCGCTGCGCGCTTTGCCGAGAAGGTTGGCATGCCGGCCATGCACTACGTCACCCGCTGGCGCATGCATGTGGCGCTGAGCTGGCTGCAGGAGCGGGAGATCGCCGTGGCCGAACTGGCTGAGCGGCTGGGCTACCAGTCCGAGGCGGCATTCAGCCGGGCGTTCAAGCGCTTTATTGGCGTTTCACCGGGAAGCGTGCGGCGCAGCTAGGCTGTGCCACGGAGCGTAGGAGCGGACTTTGTCCGCGATAGGTCCGCATCGCGCCGGAAATCATCGCGGACAAAGTCCGCTCCTACGCGAAGGGAAATGGCGGAGTTAGCCCCGTAGGGCGCATAACGCGCCAGCGTTGTCCGCCGTTGAGAGCCGGCCCGCTCCTGTAGGAGCGAGCTTGCTCGCGAACCGCACGGCACGACGGCCCGCGTGGACGCAGGCCACTTCCGCTAAACGCCCCGATCAGAGCTGGATATCGTCGCGGATCAGCACGCAGGTGCAGCCGTCTTCGTCTTCGCGCCAGTCGTGGAGGAAGTACATCTGGATTTTGCCGGCGTCCATCACCGCCAGGTAGTCACCCACTTCCGGGACGAAGAAGCCTGAGGTGCCCGGCTGCGCTTCGCACTCGATGCGCACGCTGAAGAACAGCGCCGGGTCGGCGTCGTCGAAGAAGTCTTCGCGCTCGGCGGCGTCCCACTCGACGGGGGCTTCGAACGGGCCAAGGAACTGCACCTTGGCATCGCCCATGTCGAGTTCTTCGGCGTCCGGATCGTTGTCGTCCGGGCGGTAGACGGTGGCGTCCAGCGCGCGGCTGTCGGCGAGGATGGCCTGGCGTGCGGCCATGCGCTGCTGCGGGTCGACGCCGGCGTCGGCGCAGAGCTGGTTCCAGAGGGTTTCGGCTTGGGTGGACATGGTGGCTCCCGCTCGTGCGGCCGGTTCAAAGGGCGATAGTGTCGGGGACACTTCACTCCGGATCAATGGGGCGCTGCGTCACGCGACGTTCTTCGTGTAGGAGCGAGCTTGCTCGCGAACGCTTTCAGCCGGGCATCACGGCATCAGACGGGTTCGCGAGCAAGGGCTAGGCGCCCCCCTCGGTCCTACGAAAAGCCAATTGCTCCGATCACTCGCCCTTGAGGCCGTACTTCTTCACCTTGTCGAACAGCGTGGTCTTGGCCATGCCCAGTGCATGCGCGGCCTGGCTGAGGTTGCCGGCGTGGCGTTCCAGGGCGGTGGACAGCAGGCTCTTCTCGAAGGCCTCCACGGCTTCGGCGAAGCGCGGCTCGCCGGCGTCCGCGCCGAGGTTGCCGCCGGCCAGCACCGGCAGGCCGAGGGCGAAGCGTTCGGCGACGTTGCGCAGTTCGCGCACGTTGCCCGGCCAGTCGTGGGCCATCAGGGTGGCGGCGGTGGCGTTGTCGATGGTGGGCGCGGGGCGGTCGAAGCGCAGTGAGGACTGCTGCAGGAAGTGCTCGAAGAGCATCAGGATATCTTCGCGACGTTCGCGCAGCGGCGGCAGGTTCAGGGTGATGACGTTGAGGCGGTAGTAGAGGTCGCTGCGGAAGCTGCCGGCGCGGCCCATGGCGGCGAGGTCGGACTTGGTCGCGGCGATCACCCGGCAGTCCACGCGGATCAGCTCGTTGGAGCCCAGGCGTTCCAGCTGTTGTTCCTGTAGTACGCGCAGCAGTTTGATCTGCAGGTTCAGCGGCATGCTCTCGATCTCGTCGAGGAACAGGCTGCCGCCGTTGGCGTGCTCGATCTTGCCGATCCGCCGCTTGCCGGCGCCGGTGAAGGCGTGGGCCTCGTGGCCGAAGATTTCGCTGTCGATCAGGCTTTCCGGCAGGCCGCCGCAGTTGAGCGCGACGAAGGGTTTGGGCTGGCGCCGGCTGTAGTCGTGCAGGCAGCGAGCGACCAGTTCCTTGCCGGTGCCGGTCTCGCCTTCGATGAGCACGTTGGCCGAGGTGTCAGCGACGTTGGCGATCAGTTCGCGCAGCGCCTGCATGGCCGGCGAGCGGCCGATCAGTCGGCTCTCCAGGGCCTGCTTGCCGGCGAGCTGGCGGCGCAGTTGGCCCACTTCGCGGGTCAGCGCGCGCTGGGCGAGCGCGCGGCGCGCGGTGTCCACCAGCTTCTCGGGGGAGAAGGGTTTCTCCATGAAGTCGTAGGCGCCGTCGCGCATGGCCTTGACCGCCATGGCGATGTCGCCGTGGCCGGTGATCAGCACCACCGGCAGGCTGGGGTCGCGTTCCTTGAGTTTCTCCAGCAGTTGCAGGCCGTCCATGCCGGGCATGCGGATGTCGCTGACGACGATGCCGGGGAAGTCGGCGCCGACCTTTTTCAGCGCTTCTTCGGCACTGCCCACGCTGTCGGTCTCGATGTCTTCCAGGGCCAGCGCCTGCTGGCAGCCGAGGCGCACGTGAGGGTCGTCCTCGACGATCAGGACGCGCAGGGATGGGTCGCTCATGCGGGTGTCTCCATGGCGGGCAGCAGCGGCAGGTGCAGCTCGAAGGCGGTGCCGCCGGCCTCCGGGTAGGCCACGCCGAGGCTGCCGCCGGCGGCGGTGGCGAGGCTGGCCGAAAGGGTCAGGCCCAGGCCCAGGCCGAGTTCGCCGGGCTTGGTGGTGAAGAAGGGTTCGAACAGGTGCTGGCGCGCATCCTGCGGGATGCCGGGGCCGTTGTCGCGGACCACCAGGCGGTAGTGGCCGTCGCCTTCGCTGCGGCCTTCCAGCCACAGTTGGCGGTCGGCCTGCGGGCCCATGGCGTCGAGGGCGTTGGCGATCAGGTTGACCAGGATCTGCTCCAGGCGGGTCTGGTCGATGGCCAGCAGCGCGTCGGCGAAGTCGCGGTGCAGGGTCACCGGGACTTCGGCAAGGCGCCCCTGCAGCACCATCACGGCGGCGTCCACCGCCTTGCCCAGGGTGGCCTGGCCGTGGTCGTCGGCGCGCCGGGCAAAGGCGCGCAGGCTGGCGGTGATGCGGCCCATGCGGTCGACCATTTCGGCGATGGCTTCGAGGTTGCTGCTGGCGACGTCCAGCTGGCCGCGTTCGAGGAAGCGCACGCTGTTGCTCGACAGGGTGCGCAGCGCGGCCAGCGGCTGGTTGAGTTCGTGGGCGATGCTGGTGGACATCTGTCCGATCACCGCCAGCTTGCCGGCCTGCACCAGGCGGTCCTGGGCCTTGCGCAGGGTGTCTTCGGCCTGCCGGCGTTCGCGGATCTGTTCACGCAGGTGCTGGTTGCTGGCACGCAGGTCGGCGGTGCGCTCGGCGATGCGCCGCTCCAGGGCGTTGTTGGCCTGCTCCAGTGCCTCACGGGCGGCGAGGCGGGTGGCGATGACCTTGCGCCGCTCGTTCCAGGCGATCAGCAGGAAGGCGAACAGGGCGAAGCCCAGGGCGGCGAGCATGCCGTGGATCAGCGCTTCGCGGCGCAGGTCGGCCAGCGGGGTGAGCAGGGTGAAGTTCCACGGCGTGTCGCTGAGCTGGCGCGTCTGCATCAGGTAGCTGAGCGGCTTGTGGCTGTCGGCGCGTCCTTCGCCAGCGGGCGTCGGGAAGCTGATTTCCTCGACGCCCTCGCCCAGTGGATGGCGTGACAGCGGCTGCCATTCGTTGAGTGCCCACCAGTAGTACTGCAGGCTGCGGGCGAGGCGTTCCTTGTCCTGGTCGCTGAGCGGGCGCACGGCCTTCAGGCGCAGGGTCGGGTCGCTGGAAAGGATGATGATGCCGTTCTCGTCGCTGACGAAGGCTTGCAGGCGCGCCTTCTCCCAGCGTTCTTCGAGAGATTCCATGCGCACCTTGACCACCGCCACGCCGACGATCTTGCCGCCGTGCACCAACCCGTGGGCGAGGTAGTAGCCGGGCTCGCCGGTGGTGCTGCCGATGCCGTAGAAGCGGCCGGGGCGGCCATTCACCGCTTCCTGGAAATAGGCGCGGAAGGACAGGTCTTCACCCAGGTAGCTGTCGGCGTCCTGCCAGTTGCTGGTGGCCAGCACCCGGCCGGAGGTGTCCAGCAGGTACACGGCGCGGCTACCGGCGCGGCGGTTGAGGCCTTCCAGGTAATGGTTGACGCGGTCGCGGTGCTGCGGCGTCGGGTCCACCAGCAGGCGGCTGACGCTACCTTCGAGTTCCAGCAGGCTGGGCAGGTAGGTGTAGCGGCTGATCTCGCTTTCCACGCCACGAGCGTGCAGCTCCAACTGGCGTTCGCCGGTCTCGATCAGGCTGCGGGTGCCGGCGCCTTCGCTGATCAGGTAGCCGCCGTAGCCGAAGCCCAGGGTGAGCAGGAGCAGCAGGAAGGGCAACAGGTAGTTGCGCACGAGGCGTGGCTTCACGGTGAACGGCGGCGGCAATGGGCTGGAAGCGCATTGCAGCACAGTCGCCGGGGCCGAGCCAGCCCAATGCCGGGGGGCGGCGATGGACTGGCTCGGGTACCACACGGTGCGCTTTCCGACGGGTTAGGGCTTGACCACCAGACCGACGCCGCGGCCGCGCGGATCGGAGGCGGTTTCCAGAGCCTTGCCGTTCACACGGATGGCCTGGATGTCACCCATGTTCCAGCCCTGGTCTTCCAGGGTGTAGCCCATGGCTTTGAGCTCGTCGGCAACCTTGCCGGTGAGCGGCGCGTATGCGTCGTAGTAGATGGTGTCCTTGGGCAGCAGCTGGTGATGCACGCGCTGCGCGGCCACGGCCTTCTCCAGAGGCAGCTTGTAGTCGTAGACGTTGTTCAGCACCTGGAAGATCGAGGTGAAGATCCGCGAGCCGCCGGGGGTGCCCAGCACCAGGCTGACGTGGCCATCGCGGGTGACGATGCTCGGGCTCATGGAGGAGAGCATGCGCTTGCCCGGCTCGATGGCGTTGGCATCGCTGCCCACTACGCCGAAGGCGTTGGCCACGCCGGGCTTGGAGCTGAAGTCGTCCATCTCGTCGTTGAGCAGGAAGCCGGCGCCCTTGACCACCACGCCGCTGCCGAAGTCCCAGTTGAGGGTGTAGGTGTTGCTGACGGCGTTGCCGTCCTTGTCGACGATGGAGAAGTGCGTGGTCTGGTGCGGCTCCAGGCCGGGGCGGACTTTCTCGGTGGCCGAGATGGCGTCCGGGTTCACTTCCTTCGCGCGCTTGGCGATGTATTTCGGGTCGGTCAGCTGGGCCACCGGCACCTTGGAGAACTGCGGGTCACCCAGGTAGTCGGCGCGGTCGGCGAACACGCGCTTCTCGATTTCCGAGAGCAGGTGGATGTACTTGGCGGAGTTCAGCTCCACGCCCTTGAAGTCGGCGGCGCGCTGTTCCTTGATGCCGATCAGCTGGGCCAGGGCGATGCCGCCGGAGCTGGGCAGCGGCGCGGTGTAGAGGGTGTTGCCCTGCCAGTCGATGCGCATCGGTTCGCGCCATTTGGCTGCGTACGTGCTCAGGTCGTCCGCGGTGATCAGGCCGCCGTCCGCGTTCATCTGCGCGATCAGCAGCTTGGCGGTCTCGCCCTTGTAAAAGTCATCCGGGCCCTTGTCGGCGATGCGCTCCAGGGTCTTGGCCAGTTCGGGCTGCTTGAAGGTCTCGCCCGGCTTCATGGTGCCGAAGTAGTCGCCGAAGTTGGTCTTGCCGTTGAACAGCGCGATGGCGTCCTGGCGGTACTGGTACTGCTGGTCGGCGACCCGGAAGCCGCTTTGCGCGTAGCCGATGGCAGGGGTCAGCAGTTCGCTCCACTTCAGCTTGCCGAAGCGCTTGTGCGCTTCCCACAGGCCCATCACGGTACCCGGCACGCCGGCGGCCTTGGCGCCGACCAGGCTGAGGTTCTCGATCACCTCGCCCTTGTCGTTCAGGTACATGGTCTTGGTCGCCGCCTTGGGGGCGATCTCGCGGTAGTCGAGGAAGTACGGCTTGCCGTCGACGTAGAGGGTCATGAAGCCGCCGCCGCCGATGTTGCCGGCTTCGGGGTAGGTGACCGCGAGGGTGAAGGCGGTGGCGACCGCGGCGTCGACGGCGTTGCCGCCTTTCTTGAGAATCTCGGCGGCGACTTTCGCACCGTACTGGTCGGGTGCGGCGACCGCGCCGCCGTCGAGGGTGACGGCGAACACCGAAGAACTCGCCGCGAGGATCGCGACGCCCAGGGGCAGCTTGCTGAAGTGGAACACGCGCATGGAACTTCCTTATTTATTCTTGTGCTTGCGGTGAGGTTGAATGCCCCGGCGAACCGGGGCTTTCAGGTGGAACGGTAAAGCTGGCTCAGTGCGGCAGGATCTTGGCGAGGAACTGCTGGGTGCGCTCGGCGCGGTTCTTGATGTCGCCGAAGAACTCCTCTTTCGGGCAGTCTTCGACGATCTGCCCGCGGTCCATGAAGATCACCCGGTCGGCGACCTTGCGCGCAAAGCCCATCTCGTGGGTCACGCACATCATGGTCATGCCTTCGTGGGCGAGCTGGACCATCACGTCGAGCACCTCGTTGACCATCTCCGGGTCGAGCGCCGAGGTGGGTTCGTCGAACAGCATGACGATCGGGTCCATGGCCAGTGCGCGGGCGATGGCCACGCGCTGCTGCTGGCCGCCGGAAAGCTGGCCGGGGTGCTTGTGCGCATGCTCTTTCAGGCCGACGCGGTCGAGCAGCTTCAGGCCCTTATCCATCGCCTCTTCCTTGCTCCGCCCCAGCACCTTGCGCTGGGCGATGGTGAGGTTCTCGGTGATGGAAAGGTGCGGGAACAGCTCGAAGTGCTGGAACACCATGCCGACCCGCGAGCGCAGTTTCGGCAGGTCGGTTTTCGGATTGGCGATGGAGGTGCCGTCAACGGTGATGTCGCCCTTCTGGAAAGGCTCCAGCGCGTTGACGCATTTGATCAGGGTCGACTTGCCCGAGCCGGACGGCCCGCAGACCACCACCACTTCGCCCTTGGAGACTTTGGTGTTGCAGTCGGTGAGTACCTGGAACTCGCCGTACCACTTGCTGACGTTATCGATGGAGATCATACGGTTAACCTTTTCTGCAGGCGCTTCACACCGAAGGACGCGGCGAAGCTGATGACGAAGTAGACGAGACCGGCAAAGATCAGGAACTCATGGGGCTGGCCGATGATGTCGCCACGCGAGCGGGCGGCGTTGAGGAAGTCCATCAGGCCGACCGAGTACACCAGCGAAGTGTCCTGGAACAGGATGATGCTCTGCTGCAGCAGCAGCGGGGTCATCTTGCGGAACGCCTGGGGCAGGATGATCAGGCGCATGGACTGGCCGTAGGTCATGCCCAGCGCATAGGACGCGCCGAGCTGGCCCTTGGGGATGGCCTGGATGCCGGCGCGGACGATCTCGCAGTAGTACGCCGCCTCGAACATCATGAAGGCCACCAGGCACGAGGTGAACGCGCCCACGGGGGTGTCCTGGCCGGTGATCCAGCGCAGGATGAACGGCACCGCGAAGTAGAACCAGGTGATCACCAGCAGCAGCGGGATCGAGCGGAAGTAGTTCACGTAGAAGCCGGCGATGTTCGACAGCAGCTTGCTGTTGGACAGCCGCATCAGCGCGAGGATGGTGCCCAGCACCACGCCGCCCAGCACGCCCAGCACCATCAGTTGCAGGGTGGTGAGCATGCCTTCCCAGAGGCCGGGGAGGGCGGGGACGATCTGACTGAAGTCCATCATTTACCTCCCGCGGAGATCAGGCCCGGCACCGCTGCCTTGCGCTCGACGAAGCGCATGAACAGCATCAGGCTCATGTTCAGGGTGAAGTAGATCGCCGTGGCGAGGGTGAAGGCCTCGAACAGGTTGGCGCTGAATTCGGCGGTCTGCTTGGTCTGCGCCAACAGCTCCATGAGGCCGATCAGGGATGCCACCGAGGAGTTCTTGAAGACGTTGAGGAATTCCGAGGTCAGCGGCGGAATGATGATGCGGAAGGCCTGCGGCAGCAGCACATGACGGTAGATCGACGGCAGGCGGAAACCCATGGCGCTGGCGGCGGCGAGCTGGCCCTTGGGCAGCGCCTGGATGCCGGTGCGCACCTGCTCGCAGACCCGCGCGGCGGTGAACAGGCCCAGGCACACGACGACGCTGATGAAGGCCGAGGTTTCCGGGGCGATGCCCAGCTTGAACCAGTCCTGGATCGGCTGCGGCAGGTAGTCCGGTACCAGGAAGTACCAGAGGAACAGCTGCACCAGCAGCGGCACGTTGCGGAACAGCTCCACGTAGGCCGTGGCGATGCCCGACAGCCAGCGGTTGGGCAGGGTGCGCATCACGCCCAGCAGCGAGCCGAGTGCCAGGGCGATGACCCAGGCCGCGAGCGACACGGCGATGGTCCAGCCCAGGCCGGTGATGTACCAGTCCAGGTAGCGTTCGTCGCCAATCCCGGTGGACTTGAAGAACACGCCCCAGTCCCAGTTGTAATCCATGACGGGTTTCCCCTCGATTGCTTTGCACGGTTGCTTTGTTCGGTACGGGGCCGGACGCGGGCGCAAGGCCGCCCGCCACCCGCGGGTAGCGGGTGTTCCGGCATCGTCATCAGGAGGTGTGGGCTCAGGAGCGCATGGCTTGCGCTCCCGATCCCCGCGCGGCTACGCCTTGTGGGCGCAGCCGCGCGCGACCGTTACATCTGCTCGGCAGACTTGTCGGTCGGCGTGGCGATCAGCTTCTTGAGCTCATCACTCATCGGGAAGTTGAGGTTCAGGTTCTTCGGCGGGATGGGTTGCATGAACCACTTGTCGTAGATCTTGTTGATCTCACCCGAGGCGAAGGTGTCGGAGATGGCCTTGTCGACCACCTTCTTGAACGGCGCATCGCCCTTGCGCACCATGCACGCGTAGATCTCGTAGGACTGCGGCTTGCCGACCACATGCCAGTCGTCGGGCTTCTTGGCCTTGGCCATTTCGCCGTAGAGCAGCGCGTCGTCCATCATGAAGGCCACGGCGCGGCCGGATTCGAGCATCAGGAAGGACTCGCCGTGGTCCTTGGCCGAGATGATGTTCATGCCCATCTTCTGGTCGGCGTTCATCTGCTTGAGCAGGCGCTCGGAGGTGGTGCCGGCGGTGGTCACCACGTTCTTGCCCTTGAGGTCGGCGAAGTCGTTGATGCCCGAGCTGGTCTTGGTCAGCAGGCGGGTGCCGACCTCGAAGATGCCGACGGAGAAGTCGACCTGCTTCTGGCGTTCGAGGTTGTTGGTGGTGGAGCCGCACTCGATGTCCACGGTGCCGTTCTGCACCAGCGGGATGCGGGTCTGGGAGGTCACCAGGTTGTAACGGACCTTCAGGTCGGGAGCGTTCAGCTCTTTCTTCAGGGCTTCGACGACCTTGATCTGCAGGTCGTGGGAATAACCTTCGGGCTGGCGCGGATCGCTGCCGAGGTAGGAGAAGGGGATGGAGGCGTCACGGTGGCCGAGGACGATGGTGCCGGAGTCCTTGATCTTCTTCAGGGTACCGGTGAGTTCTTCGGCGACGACGGGAGTGGCGAGCAGGGCCGCGACAATGGCGACGCCCAACGCACGGGGTGCGAAACGCATGGAGACTACCTCGACTGGTTGTGTTTGTTATTCAGTCCTGCGCCGACGAGGCTCACTCCA
This sequence comes from Pseudomonas sp., assembly GCF_002796985.1. Classification (GTDB taxonomy): domain Bacteria; phylum Pseudomonadota; class Gammaproteobacteria; order Pseudomonadales; family Pseudomonadaceae; genus Pseudomonas. The sequence goes on from NZ_PEKX01000016.1 coordinate 27,444, forward strand.
GGCCGGTCGCATGTTCGAGGTGGAGTAGAGCAGGCTCCGTGCCAAGGCTTATGATTTTAAATAACTTGTTGAATTTAAACGATTAAATTTATTTTTATGACACTGCGGAGACAGCATTGCGTTCGGTCATCCGGATTTTTGCGGAATCTTCGTTCGGAAAACCGAACGAATGGCGGGCTTCAGACGTCCGGCTGACCGGCCCACTGGCCACGCTGATAGGGCTGGTCGCGGTCGGCCAGGTGCGCGGCGATGCGTTCCAGCAACTGGTGCGTCGGGGCGCGCACGCCAGTCACCGTCTGGCCCAGGCTCAGGGCGACGACGAGCAGCAGGAGGGCCGGCTGGAATGCCGGCAGCTGCGCTCGCGTGGCACCGAGGAAGGCCGCGCTGGTGCCCAGCCCCAGTACGAGGCCGGCATAGACCTCGGCCGGCGAATGCACCTGGATCGCCAGCCGCGAGAGACCCACCAGTACCGCTATCACCGCGGCCAGCGTGGCGGCGGCGAGGCTGGCGCGTCGTGCGGTGAAGAGCTGCGCGGCCAACGTCGGCAGCACCGCACCGGCCATCATGCTGTGGCCGGAGATGCCGGTGAAGTTCAGGTTCGGAATTCCGATTCCCCAGCCCATGAAGGCCAGCTTCGAACCCACCACCAGCACGGTCGAGAATCCGAACAGCAGCAGCCATAGCCCGGCCTTGGCGGTTTCGCGGCGGTACAGCAGCCAGCAGAAGACCAACGCGGCGGCTGGCGCCAGCAGGGAGCTGTCGCCGAGGCGGGTGATCAGGGGCCAGAAATCCATGGTGGTCCGGGGGGCGGGAAAAGGTCGAAACCATAGCACGGCGCCCCCGCGGGCCGTGCGTGACCCAAGTCAATCCACCTTCGCTCCCTGACCGGCGGCATGCTCCTCGCGCCGTAGCAGCTCGCGTTTGCGCGGCAGGCCCCAGCGATAGCCGCCTTCACCCGTGCCGCCGACCACGCGGTGGCAGGGCACCAGCAGGCCGACATTGTTGCTGGCGCAGGCGCGGGCGATGGCGCGCGGATGAGTGCCGAGCTGTTCGGCCAGCTCGCCGTAGCGCCGAGTCTCGCCGCTGGGGATGCGCGTAAGAGCGCGCCACACGCGCAGCTGGAAGGCGCTGCCGTGCAGGTCCAGCGGCAGGTGCGCAGCCTGCTCGGGCTCCTCCAGTTGGACGATCACCTGGCGTAGCCAGTCGCCCAGGCCGGCGTCGTCGCGCCGGCGTTCGGCGGCGGCGAAGCGGTCGGCCAACTGGCGTTCCAGTTCGCCGGGGTCATCGGCGAAGAGCAGGGCGCACACGCCTTTGTCGCTGGCGGCCAGCAGCATCAGCCCCAGCGGGCAGGGCGCGATGGCGTAGCGCAGGCGCTCGCCGGCGCCTTTCTGTCGGCGTTGCGCGGGGCTCAGCGGCGTGGCGCTTTCATACAGGGCGCGGGTGCCGGAGTAGCCGGCCTCCAGCGCGGCGTCGAGCACCGTGCGCGATTGCGGCAGGGCGGCGGCCAGGCGCTGCTCGCGGCGCGACTCCGCCCAGGCCCGTGGCGTCAGGCCGGTGCGCGCCTTGAAGGCGCGGGCGAGGTGCGAGGCGGACAGGCCGATGCGCCCGGCGAGCTCCTCCAGGGTCAGCGGTTTCTCTGCCTGATCGAGCAGTTCGCAGGCCGCGGCGACCAGCGCATCGAGCTGCTCGCGTGGGCTCGGGCCGCGCGGCGAGCAGCGCTTGCAGGGGCGGAAGCCGGCGGCCTCGGCCGCTTCGGGGGCGGCGTAGAACGCCACATTGCCCCGTGAAGGTCGGCGCGCCGGGCAGTTCGGCCGGCAGTAGATGCCCGTGGAACGCACGCTGAAGACGAAGCGCCCCTCGTAGCGCGCATCGCGCTCGCAGACCGCCTGCCAGCAGCGCTCGGGGTCAAGTCGGGTGGTCGTCATGGCCGTTCTCCGGACGATGGCTGTTGGGGTGATTTTCCGTCCCGACACGAAGTGCAGCAATCCGCATCGCGTTTTCAAACTCGAAGCGCGGCGGCAGGGGCTACGCTTGCTGGGTATTCCCTGAAGAAGACCCCATGCCCTTGCGCCGATTCTGCCTGTGCTGCCTTCTGCTGTTGCTCGCGCTGAGCGCCCAGGCCCGCGCCGCGAGCCTGGCGCTGAGCGAGCAGGAGCAAGCCTTCATCGCGGCCCACGAACCGATCCGTGTCGGCCTGTTCCGCGCCGGCTGGCCGCCGTTCGAGGTGATCGACGAGTTCGACCAGTTCCACGGTATCAGCGCCGACTACCTGCAGCTGTTGTCCGAGCGCCTGGGCATGAAGGTCCAGCCGGTGCTCTACAACACCTGGGAAGAGGTACTGGCGGCGGTGAAAGCCGGCGAGGTGGACCTGCTGCCGTCCATGGCGGCCACCGAGGAGCGCCAGCGTTTCCTGAGCTTCACCCAGCCCTACGTCACCACTAGCAGCCTGATCTTTGCCCGGCGCGACAGCACCATCCGCACGCTGGACGACCTCTCTGGCCGCCGGGTCGCGGTGGAGCAGGGCTACGCCGTCCATGAGCTGCTGAGCAAGGCTGTACCGGGAGTCGACTTCGTGCTGGCGGAGGATACGCCCAGCGCGCTCAAGGCCGTTTCCACCGGGCGCGCCGATGCCTACGTGGGCAACCTCATCAGCACTACCTACCTGATCGAACAGCTCGGCCTTTCCAACCTGGAGGTGCGCGGCGACAGCGGCCTGGGCAACAGCCAGGTGCGTTTTGCCACGCGCAAGGAGCTGGAGCCGCTGGTGCCGCTACTGGACCGCGCGTTGGGCAGCATCACCCGCAACGAGCAGGAGGCGATCCAGGCACGCTGGTTGCCGGCGCTGGATGTCTTCGACTGGATGCACCTGCTGCAGATCGCCTGGCCCTGGGTGGTGGGCTTTCTTGCCCTGCTGACCTTCGTGCTGGTGTGGAACCGCCGGCTGTCGATCCAGGTGGCCGAGCGCGCCCGCGCCGAGGCGGAGGAACGGCGTCAGCGCAGCACCCTGCTGGCGCTGATCAACTCGATCCCCGACCCGATCTGGTTCAAGGACCCCCAGGGCCGCTACCTGGGAGTCAACCAGGCGTTCGCCGACTGCCTGGGGCGAGCGCCGGAGGACATCGTCGGGCGTAGTGACCAGCAGATGTTCAGCCGCGCGGCCGGCGCCGGCCGCCAGGAGCGCGACCGTCAGGCGCTCACCGAGAGCGAGCCGTACGCCAGCGAGGGCTGGGTGGTCTATCCCGATGGCCGGCGCGTGCTGTTCGACACCCTGCGCAGTGCCTTCCATGACGATCGGGGCCGACTGCTCGGGCTGGTGGGTGTCAGTCGTGACGTCACCGCGCGCAAGTCCACCGAACTGGCACTGGCCGAAGCACGCGACCTGGCGGAGGAGGCGGCGCAGCTCAAGAGCGACTTCCTCGCCAACATGAGCCACGAGATTCGCACACCGCTGAACATCATCATCGGCCTGGCGCACCTGCTCCAGGAAACCACCCTGGACCCGCAGCAGGTGGACTACCTGGGCAAGATCCAGGGCTCGGGCCAGTACCTGCTGGAGCTGATCAGCGACATCCTCGACCTGTCCCGCGTGGAGGCCGGCAAACTGGAGTTCGAGCACGTCGGCTTCGATCTCGAGCGCCTGCTCGGCGAGCTGTTCGACCTGTTCAACATCCGCGCGGCGGGCAAGGGCCTGGCGGTGCGCTGCGAAATCGATCCTCGTGTTCCCGTCCAGGTGGTCGGCGATTCGCTGCGTCTGCGGCAGATCCTGATGAACTACGGCAACAACGCGTTGAAGTTCACTGAGCGGGGCGAGGTAGTGCTGATCGTTCGCCTGGAAGATGAGGATGAAGACAGCCTGCAACTCTACTTTGCCTTCCGCGACACCGGCATCGGCATCTCCGAGCCGCAGCAGGAGCGCCTGTTCGAGTCGTTCCAGCAGGCGGACAGCTCCATCACCCGCCGCTACGGCGGTTCCGGCCTGGGCCTGGCGATCTGCAGGACGCTCGCCGAGGCGATGGGCGGCAGTGTCGGCGTGGAAAGCGAGCCAGGCCACGGCAGCCTGTTCTGGTGCCGGCTGCCCATGGGGCGGGTGGACGACTCGGGCGGCCTGAGCCTGCAGAACATCAGCCACGCGCCGCTGCCGGTGCCGTTGTTGCCGACCGCGGCTGCCGCGCCGGCGCTGCTGGAAAGCGGCAATGACGCCGAGGTCGAGCAGGTCTGCCGGCGCCTGGCGCACCTGCTGGCGGCGGACGACCCGCGCGCCGGGCGGTTGCTCGGCGAGCGTGCAAGCTTGCTGCGCAGCGTCTTCAATGAGGGCTACGAGGGCATCGCCACCAGCGTTCGGCGTTTCGAGTTCGAGCGGGCCCTGGAGAGCCTGGTGAATCTGGCGAGGGAGCGGGACATTCGTATATGAAAGGCCGCGATTGAACGGTGGGGTATGAACACGTGGACAGCGCTGTGGTCGGATCACCCGGTGCACATCACGAATCTGACCGATGCGAGGAGTTGCAATGGATAGCATGCTGGACCGGCCGGAGCAGGAACTGATCCTGGTGGTGGACGATCAGCCGGACAACCTGATGCTCATGAGCGAACTGCTGATGGACCGTTATCAGGTACGTGTCGCCTCCAGCGGGGCGAAGGCGCTGCGGCTGATGCAGAGCGATCCGCGTCCGGACCTGGTGTTGCTCGACATCATGATGCCGGAGATGGACGGCTTTGAAGTCTGCCGGCAGCTCAAGGCCGACCCGCTGACCCGCGACATCCCGGTGATCTTCCTCACCGGCATGGTGGCCGCCGCCGACGAGCAGAAGGGGCTGGACCTGGGGGCGGTGGACTACCTGACCAAGCCGATCAGTCCGCCGGTGACCCTGGCGCGGATCCGCGCCCACCTCAACCTCAAGGCCAATGCCGACTTCCTGCACGACAAGAGCGAGTACCTGGCGCTGGAAGTGCGTCGCCGCGCCCGTGAACTGCAGGCGATCCAGGACGCCACCCTGGAAGCCATGGCGACCCTTTGCGACCTGCGCGACAACCCCCACAGCAACCATCTGGTGCGCATCGAGCACTACATGCGCCTGCTCGGCAGCGCGCTGTCGCTGCACAACGAGTTCGCTGACGAGCTGTCGGTGGAGAACATCGAGCTGCTGGTGCGTTCGGCGCAACTGCACGATATCGGCAAGGTGGCCGTGCCTGACCGCATCCTGCACAGCCCCGGCCAGCTGGAAGAGGTGGACCGGCTGATCCTCGAAAGCCATACCACCGTCGGCCGCGATGCCCTGGCGGCGGCCGAGCGCAAGCTGGGTTCTCCAGCGGAGTTTCTGCGTTTCGCCAAGGAAATCGCCTACAGTCACCATGAGCACTGGGACGGTCGCGGCTTCCCCGAGGGGCTTGCCGGCGAGCACATTCCCCTGGGTGCGCGGATGCTCTCGCTGATCGACGGCTACGATGAACTGACCAGCCGTCATGCCTATCGCACGTCACTGACACCGGATGAAGCCGCCGCGCAGATCCGGGCGGGTGCCGGCAGTCGGTTCGATCCGCGCGTGGTGGAAGCCTTCAGCGAAGTCGCCGAAGGCTTTGCCACTATCGCCCAGCGCTACGCCGACAGCGACGAGGCCCTTGGGCTGGAGTTGCAGCGGCTGGAAGATGCAGTGACCGAGAGCATCGAACTGAGGCCGCCCGAGCCCTGATGGCTGGGCGGTTGTCGGCGATTGCCGTATAAGGTGCGCAGAGCCGTAGAGAGGTACGCCAGGAAGCCCGATGAAGACCCCGAAACGCCTAGAGCCGTTGATTGAAGACGGCCTGATCGACGAAGTGCTGCGCCCGCTGATGAGCGGCAAGGAAGCAGCAGTGTATGTGGTGCGCTGCGGTGAAGAACTGCGTTGCGCCAAGGTTTACAAGGAGGCCAACAAGCGCAGCTTCCGCCAGGCCGCCGAGTACCAGGAAGGCCGAAGTGTGCGCAACAGCCGCCAGGCCCGCGCCATGGCCAAGGGCACCAAGTACGGCCGCAAGGAGCAGGAAGACGCCTGGCAGAATGCCGAGGTGGCCGCGCTGTTCCGCTTGGCCAATGCTGGCGTGCGGGTGCCCAAGCCTTACGACTTCCTCGACGGCGTGCTGTTGATGGAGATGGTCTGCGACGAAGACGGCGACGCTGCGCCGCGCCTGAACGACGTGGTGATGGAGCCGGAACTGGCCCGCGACTTCCACGAGTTCCTCATTCGCCAGATCGTCATGATGCTCTGCGCCGGCCTGGTGCATGGCGACCTGTCGGAATTCAACGTGCTGGTCGGCCCGGACGGCCCGGTGATCATCGACCTGCCGCAGGCGGTGGATGCCGCCGGCAACAACCACGCCTTCCGCATGCTGGAGCGCGATGTGGGCAACATGGCTGCCTATTTCGGCCGTTTCGCCCCGGAGCTCAAGTACACCCACTATGCCAAGGAAATGTGGGCCCTGTACGAGGATGGCAAGTTGCACCCGGACACCCCGCTGACCGGGCATTTCGATGATCCGGAAGACGAGGCGGACGTGGACTCCGTGCTGCGCGAGATCGCCGATGCCATGCGCGAGCAGGAGCGCCGCGAAGCCGGGCGCGCGGCCCAGGATGCCCCGCAGCAACGCGACGAGCCGCCGCCCCCGCCGTGGGAGCAGGCCTGAGCGAATTGCCCGGCGAGCCGGAGCTTCTCGCTCTGATCGCCGCGCAACCCGAACGCCTGCGTTTGCTGCGCGTGGTGCGGGACCACGGACCGGAAGGCGCCTGGATCGCCGCCGGTTTCGTGCGCAATGCGGTGTGGGACGCCTTGCATGGCTACGACGAGCCCACGCCGCTCAGCGATATCGACGTGCTGTATTTCTCGGCCGACAACCTGGAGCCCGAGGCGGACTATGCCTGGGAGCGTCGGTTGTTGGAGGTTTGCGCCGACACACCCTGGTCCGTGCGCAACCAGGCGCGGATGCACTTGCGCAACGGTGATTCGCCCTATCGGGATTGCGCTGACGCCATGTGCCGCTGGCCGGAGGTCTGCACCGCCGTGGCGGTTCGGCTTTTTGGGGAGTCCCTGGAGCTGCTGGCGCCGTTGGGCATCGCCGATCTCTGGGGGCTGAAGGTTCGTCCAACCGAGCACTTCCGCACCAAGCCGCACCTCTACCGTGAACGCATCGCTGCGAAGAACTGGCCGGCACGCTGGCCGAAGCTGCGCATCGAACCCCTGTAGGTTCCTTCTCCGATATCCCCGGCCTGCTCTTCGTAGGATGGGTGGAGCTTGCGATACCCATGCGGCCGGATTCCCGGAGTTGATGGGTATCGCTGCGCTCCACGCCATCCTACTCGGCGTTCTTCCCGCGAGAACCAGGGGGCCGGTGCGTGCCGCAGAACAAACTGTAAGGCCGCAACTGTATCCATACATTTCAGGCGTGGACTGTTAGCTTTCCTGCATCCCACCCCGAGCGCTCCACCATGCCCGTGCGTCACGTTCTCCTCGCCCTGCTGGTCACGCTGATCTGGGGCGTCAACTTCGTCGTGATCAAAGTCGGCCTGCATGACTTTCCGCCGCTGCTGTTCTGCGCCTTGCGCTTCGCCCTGGCGGCGCTGCCGCTGATCTTCCTGCGCGGCCCGTTGCCGGCGCCGTTCTGGCGCATCGTGCAGATCGGCGTGCTGCTGGGGGTGGTCAAGTTCGGTCTGCTGTTCGTTGGCATGCACATCGGCATGCCGGCAGGCCTGTCATCGCTGGTGCTGCAGAGTCAGGTGTTCTTCACCGTGTTGATCGCCGCCGCCTTCCTCGGCGAGCGCCCGAGCCCGCGCGCGCTGATCGGCCTGGGGCTGGCTGCCGGCGGCCTGCTGCTGATCGGCCTGGAGCGCCCGCTGGGCGACAGCCTGGTGGCCTTCGGGCTGGTGATCGCCGCCGCGCTGGCCTGGGCCTTCGCCAACATCGCCACCAAGCGCTCCGGCGCCAGTGACATGCTGCGCCTGATCAGCTGGGTCAGCCTGATCCCGCCGCTTCCGCTTCTGGTGCTGTCGTGGATCTTCGAAGGCCAGGAGGCCATCGAGCACGCCGTGCTGAATATCCGCTGGGGCGGCGCAGGCGCGCTGTTCTACATCGCTTTCCTCGCCACCACCGTCGGTTTCGGCCTGTGGAGTTTTCTGCTGCGCCGCTACCCGGCCAGCCAGGTCACGCCCTTTGCCCTCGCCGTGCCGGTTTCCGGGCTTCTGTCGGGCTGGTTGTTCCTCGGTGAAAGCCTCACGTCCCAGGACTGGATGGCCTGCGGGCTGGTCTTCGTTGGCCTGGCGGTGACGGTGCTGCCTGCCTCCCTTTGGCGCCGCCGAGCCGTCGCTGGCGCACAGAGCTGATAGGAATCTGTAGGAGCGAGCTTGCTCGCGAACACCGGCCGAAGCCGAAGTCAGGGCTGTTCGCGAGCAAGCTCGCTCCTACGAAGAGCTTACGGCGTCAGAGCGCTTCGCCGAGGCGGTCCACCACCCACTGGTCGATGCTCTGGTTGCTCAGCTCCGCCTTGATCGCCACTTGCGCGTGCAGTTGCGCGATCCCGAGAGCCAGATGTCGGCCATGTCGCCAAACGCGGTGTGAACAGTCCTCAGTGACAGCAATTCCCCGATTCCAGGTCCTTGAGGATCGGGCAGTCCGGGCGGTGGTCGCCCTGGCAGTGGTCGCTCAGTTCCTGCAGGGTGTCGCGCAGGCTGCTGAGTTCGGCGATCTTGCGGTTCAACTCGTCGATGTGCCGGGCGGCCAGGGCCTTCACGTCGGCGCTGGCGCGTGCGCGGTCCTGCCAGAGGGCGAGCAGTTGGCCGACTTCCTCCAGCGAGAAGCCGAAGTCCCGCGAGCGGCGGATGAAGGCCAGGGTGTGCAGGTCCTGTTCGCTGTAGTGGCGGTAGCCACTGGCGCTACGGCCGGCGGGGGCGAGCAGGCCGATGGATTCGTAGTAGCGGATCATCTTCGCGGTCAGGCCGCTCTTTTTCGCCGCTTCGCCGATGTTCATGCCGATTCCTCTCGAATGAATGCCCCGCCGCAGCGGGGCATGACCGTTACTCGTGATCCTGCGGTTTCCAGCGCTTGAGCAGCAGGGCGTTGCTCACCACGCTGACGCTGGAGGCGGCCATCGCCGCGCCGGCGACCATGGGGTTGAGCAGGCCGAAAGCGGCCAGCGGGATGCCCACCAGGTTATAGATGAAGGCCCAGAACAGGTTCTGGCGGATCTTCGCGTAGGTGCGCCGGGAGATATCCAGCGCCGCCGGCACCAGCCGTGGGTCGCCGCGCATCAGGGTGATGCCGGCGGCGTGCATGGCCACGTCGGTGCCGCCGCCCATGGCGATGCCCACGTCCGCCGCGGCCAGCGCCGGGGCGTCGTTGATGCCGTCGCCGACCATCGCCACGACTTTCCCTTGCTGGCGCAGCGCGCCGACCACGGCGGCCTTGTCGCCGGGCAGCACTTCGGCGTGCACGTCGTCCAGGCCCAGGGCGTCGGCCACGACCTTGGCGCTGCCACGGTTGTCGCCGGTGATCAGGTGGCTGGCGATGCCGCGTTGGCGCAGGGCGTCGATGGTGGTCTTCGCGCCTTCCTTGAGGCTGTCGCCGAAGGCGAACAAGGCCAGTACGCGGGCCTGCGGTTCACGCTCGATCAGCCAGGACAGGGTGCGGCCCTCGGCTTCCCATTGCTGGGCCTGACCTGCTAGCGCGCCAGGCAGCAGTTGGGCTTCGTCGAGCATACGGCGGTTGCCCAGGGCCAGCAGGTGGCCGTCGACGCGACCCTGAATGCCCCGGCCGGTGAGGGCCTGAGTGGCGTCGGCGGCGGACGGGTTCAGGTTGCGTTCGGCGCAGGCGTCGAGCACGGCGCGGGCCAGCGGGTGTTCGCTGCCGCGTTGCAGGGCGCCGGCCAGGGCGAGGGCCTCGGCTTCGTCGCCGTTCGCCGCGAGGTTGGTGATGCGCGGCTGGCCGGAGGTGAGGGTGCCGGTCTTGTCGAAGGCCACGGCGGTGACCGCGTGGGCGACTTCCAGGGCTTCGGCATCCTTGATCAGGATGCCGTGCTTGGCCGCCACGCCAGTGCCGGCCATGATCGCGGTCGGGGTGGCGAGGCCGAGGGCGCAGGGGCAGGCGATGACCAGCACGGCCACCGCGTTGATCAGCGCGTGCTCCCAGCCGGCGCCGGCGAGCAGCCAGCCGACCAGGGTGACCAGGGCGATGCCGATCACCACCGGGACGAATACGTTGCTGACCTTGTCCACCAGCTTCTGGATCGGCGCCTTGGCTGCCTGGGCGTCTTCCACCAGGCGGATGATGCGTGCCAGTACGGTTTCGCCGCCCAGCGCGGTGGTCTTCACGCGCAGTACGCCTTCGCCGTTGATGGCGCCGCCAGTGACCGGGTCGCCGACATCCTTGGGCACCGGCAGGCTCTCGCCCGTAATCAGGGCTTCGTCGGCATGGCTCTGCCCGGCGAGGACTTCGCCGTCCACCGGGAAACGCTCGCCGGGGCGCACCAGCACTTCGTCACCCAGGCGCAGTTCGGCGATGGCGACGTCTTCTTCGACACCGTCACGCACGCGGGTGGCGCGTTCGGGGCGCAGGGCCTCAAGGGCGCGGATGGCCGCAGCGGTCTGGCGCTTGGCGCGGCTTTCCAGGTACTTGCCGAGCAGGATCAGGGTGATGACCACGGCGCTGGCTTCGAAGTACAGGTGCGGCATCTGCCCTGGGGCGGCGGCGTACCAGAGGTAGAGGCTCAGGCCATAGCCGGCGCTGGTGCCGAGGGCGACCAGCAGGTCCATGTTGCCGCTGCGGGCGCGCACGGCCTTGTAGGACGAGACGTAGAAGCGCGCACCAATGAGGAACTGCACGGGCGTGGCGAGAACGAATTGCGCCCAGGCCGGCAGCATCCAGTGCTGGCCGAACCAGTCGCCCACCATTGGCAGCACCAGCGGTAGCGACAGCAGAATGGCGGCGGCCAGCCACCAGCGCTCGCGCGCCAGGCGGGCCACGGCCGGGTCCACGGCGGGCTGGTCGGGTTCGAGGGGGCGCGCCTTGTAGCCGGCCTTGTCGACGGCGGCGATCAGCGTGGCGGCGCCCACCGCGCCGAGCAGCTCGACGTGGGCGCGCTCGCTGGCCAGGTTGACGCTGGCCGAGCGCACGCCGGGAACCTTGTTCAAGGCACGTTCGACGCGGCCGACACAACTGGCGCAGGTCATGCCTTCGATGCTCAGTTCCAGGCTGTGGGCCGGGACCTGGTAGCCGGCCTGTTCGACGGCGGCGACCAGCGCCGGCAGGGTGTCGCCGCTGGAGGGCGCGGCGAGCTGCACGCGGGCCTGCTCGCTGGCGAGGTTGACGCTGGCGTCCTGCACGCCGGGTACTTTGCGCAGGGCGCGCTCGACCCGGCCGGCGCAGCTGGCGCAGGTCATCCCGGCAACGGGCAGGTCGAGTTCGATGGGGTTGGCGCTGCTCATGGGGCTGTCTCCCTGAAGTTCCCCGACAGCATCAACCTTGACACAAGGGTAAGGTCAACCCTCGTGTGCTGTCATCTTGTCGCAGGTCAGAACCGTGGCTGGGAAACCGCTGCCGGCTTTCTATCAACTGCCGCTGGAGACGGGCATCAGGTACAGCCCGCTCTGGCTGTTGGCGATGCGGTACTTGCGCACCTCGCCGGCGCGCAATTGCACCGACTGCGCGCGCAGCGGCTCCATGCCGATGCGGCAGAGACCGGAGTTGGCGGTCTGCAGGCGCAAGGAGACTTCGCCAGGCGGCAGGTTCAGGGCAATCTCGCCTTCGGGCTGCAGGCGCGAGACCTTCTGGTCCTGCACATAGAGGTCGATGTCGCAGGCGGTGCCGGTGTCCACGCGTTCGCGGCTGACGATCAGCACGGCGTAGGCCACCGGCTGGGCGTCAGGCACCGGCCAGGAGCCGGGCGTGCTCGGCGGCGGCGTGGCCGGGGAGGTGGGCGCGGGCGGCGCCGAGGGCTCCTCGGGCATGCCATCGGCCCAGGCACTCAAAGGCAGGCCGGCGAAGGGCAGGGCGACGGCGAAGCCGGCGGCGATTAAAAGGGAACGGCGCATGGCGTTCTCCGACGAGTCAGCTATTTCCGCAGCTTGGCTGAGAGGCTGACGTAGGACAAGTGCAAGGCGAGTGCAACGCGAGAGGCTTGACCTTGCCACGGTGGCAAGGTCGAGACTGCATCCAACGCTTCAATCCATCAGAGGAGAGATCCATGCACACCTTCAATGTCAAAGGCATGAGCTGCGGCCACTGCGTGCGGGCCATCACCCAGGCGGTACAGGCGCTGGACGCGGCGGCGGACGTGCAGGTCGACCTGGGCGCCGGTGAAGTCCGCGTCGCCAGCCGGCTGGAGGAGCCCGCGATCCTCGCGGCGATTCGCGAGGAGGGCTACGAGGCCGAGGCGGCCTGAGGTTTCATCCCTTCCGGGCCGGCGTCCTGCCGGCCCTTACGCCTGTGCTGCGTGCCAGTCGCGTACCAGGCCACGGAACACTGCATCGAACAGCCCGCGGGTTTCCTGCAACGGGTCGAACAGGCATGGGTCGCGAAGCCAGTCGCTGAGCAGGCCGAAAATCATCGCATGCACTGCGCGCGAGGCCACCTTGGGTGTAACGCCGGGCATCAGCCGTGTGCGGCAATCCTCGCGGCTGAACAGTTGCTCGCAGAGTTCGATGAATTGACGGATGAAATGGTTGTGGCGCTCCTCGGCGTCGCGCAGTTCATCGGTGAACTCGCACCGCTGCAGGAGGATGGTGAGGATGCGCCGGCGCTGCTCGTCGCGGGCGAGGTTCTCGACCACTTCCACGCTGAGCTGGAACAGCGATTCGATCGGGTCATGGCCGTCACAGCCGGAGAGCCGCTGTGCCAGTTGCTCGGGTGGCAGGCGAACCTGGTTGAGCATGTCGTTGAACAGGTGCGCCTTGTTCTGGAAGTGCCAGTACACCGCTCCGCGGGTGACGCCGGCGGCCCGAGCGATCTCTTCCAGGCTGGTATTCGAGACGCCTTTCGCAAAGAAAAGGCCTTCAGCCGAGTCAAGAATGGTCTGACGAGTTCGTTCCGAATCTTCTTTAGTTCTTCGCATGACGCTTAGTGGTATACAGGCTAGGATCACTGGGTGACAGGCAGTTTACTGATTTTATTGCACTAACAGTGCTTTACAGACACTTGTGTAGGTAAACGTCACCCAGTCGCCGTCCCTCGGGGTTCCGCCGTCAGTCATTTCCATGGAGAGGTTACATGCCGTTTGCCCGCCGTTTGCCCGTCGCGCTTGCTGTCGTTGGGTTGCCCGTCTTGTTCGCTACCTGGGCCCAGGCAGAGGACAAGCCCGCTTCGGCAGCGCCACCTCCCCCGGCAGTGACCATCGAAATCGCCAAGAGCGCCCCGGTTCCGCTGACTTTCGAGTATGCCGCGCGGACCGCCGGCTACCGCGAAGTGGAAGTTCGTGCGCAGGTCAGCGGCATCCTGCAGCGACGTACTTACGAGGAAGGCCGGCCGGTGAAGGAAGGCCAGGTGCTGTTCCGCATCGACCCGCGCCCCTACCAGGCTGCGTTGGGGCAGGCCAAGGGATCGCTGGCGCAGACCCAGGCGCGCTACCGGCAGACCGAACGTGACCTGCGGCGTATCCGCGAGTTGCAAAACAAGGGCTTTGCCAGCGAAAGCGAGCTGGACCGCTACACCTCCGATTTCGAACAGGCCAAGGCCGACGTCGAGGCCGCCCGCGCCAACGTGCAGGCCAAGCAGATCGACCTCAATTACACCACGGTGACGGCGCCGATCTCCGGCATGGCGAGCAAGGAAGTGCGCTCCGAAGGTAGCCTGGTGGTGGCCAGCGACCCGAACTCCAGCCTGCTGACCAAGCTCACCCAGCTCGACCCGGTGTACGTCAACTTCGCCTATCCGGACACCCAGGCGACGCAGATGAACGACGGTGTGAAGAGCGGCCGCTACATCCTGCCCAAGGACGGCAAGCTGACCGCCGAGCTGCGTTTTGGCGACGGCAGCAAGTACCCCATCGAAGGCGTCGTCGACTTCACCGACAGCTTCGTCAACACCGGCACCGGCACGGTCAACGCCCGCGCCGTGGTGCCCAACCCGCACAACCTGCTGATCCCCGGCCAGTTCGTGCGCATCCTGATCACCGGCATCACCCAGAGCGCCGCTGTGACCCTTCCCGAGCGCGCGCTGGCCCAGGGGCCGCGCGGTACCTTCGTCTACGTGGTGGACAAGGACAGCTTCGCCCGCGTGCGCCAGGTGACCACCTCCAAGACCGTGGACGGGCGCTGGATCATTGATGCCGGCGTGGACGATGGTGACCATGTGATCGTCGACGGCATCCTCAAGGTCCGTCCGGACCAGCCAGTGAAAGCCAGCGAGTCGCCCGCGGGCAGCTCGCAACCCGCCCAGGCCCAGGCTCAGTCCTAAGGAGCGCCCATCGTGATTTCGCGCTTCTTCATCGAACGTCCCGTGTTCGCGATGGTGATTTCCATCGTGATCCTGCTCGCCGGCCTCGTGTCCATGCGTGCGCTACCCATCGCCCAGTACCCGGAAATCGTGCCACCGGAAGTCTCGGTGTCGGCGTCCTATCCGGGTGCCAGCTCCCAGGTCATCGCCGAAACCGTGGCCGCTCCGCTGGAGCAGGAAATCAACGGCGTGGAGGGCATGATCTACCAGCTGTCCAACTCCGACGCCAGCGGCGCCATGAGCCTGACCGTGTACTTCGAGGTAGGCACCGACCCCGACCAGGCGACCATCGACGTCAACAACAAGGTGCAGGCGGCGCTCGCCAAGCTGCCCGAGGAAGTACGCCGGCAGGGCGTGAAGGTGGAGAAGAAATCCTCCGACATCCTGCAGGTGGTGACCCTGTTCTCGCCGGACAACTCCCGCGACCCGATCTTCATCAGCAACTACGCGCTGATCAACGTGATCGACGACCTCAAGCGGATCCCCGGTGTAGGCGACGTCAGCCAGTTCGGCTCCAAGGACTACTCCATGCGCATCTGGCTGCGGCCGGACAAGCTGGCGCAGTACAACATGACGCCCACCGACGTGGTCAACGCGATCCGTGAGCAGAACTCGCAGTTCGCCGCCGGCAGCTTCGGCCAGCAGCCGATGAAGGAGCCGCAGGATTTCACCTACATGGCCACGGCGCAGGGCCGCTTCACCGATCCCAAGGAGTTCGAGAACGTCATCCTGCGCAGCGACTCCACCGGCGCCAGCCTGTTGCTCAAGGACGTCGCGCGGGTCGAGTTGGGGGCGCAGGACTATTCCTTGGTCACCTCGCTCAACGGCCAGCAGAACGCCGCCTTTGGCATCTACCTGCAGCCGGGCGCGAACGCGCTGGACACCGCCCAGGCCGTGCGTGACCACATGGAGGCCATGGCCAAGCGCTTCCCGCAGGGCATCACCTACAAGATCCCGTACGACACCACGACCTTCGTGAAGGTCTCCATCGAAGAAGTGATCCACACCTTCGTCGAGGCGCTGATCCTGGTGATGGTGGTGGTCTTCATCTTCCTGCAGAACATCCGCGCCACGCTGATCCCGGTGCTGGCAATCCCGGTGTCGCTGGTCGGCACCTTCGCCGGCATGTACCTGATGGGCTTCTCCATCAACCTGCTGTCGCTGTTCGGCATGGTGCTGGCCATCGGCATCGTGGTGGACGACGCCATCGTGGTGCTGGAGAACGTCGAGCGGGTGATGCGAACCGAGAAACTCGGCCCGAAGGAAGCCGCGATCAAGGCCATGGAGGAGGTGACCGGGCCGATCATCGCCATCGTGCTGGTGCTCTGTGCGGTGTTCATCCCGGTCGGCTTCCTCGGTGGCCTGGCCGGCCAGATGTACAAGCAGTTCGCGATCACCATTGCGGTGTCGGTGGTGATTTCCGGCATCGTCGCGCTGACCCTCTCGCCAGCGCTCTGCGCGCTGATCCTCAAGCCCGGACACAAGGAGCCGGCGGCGCCGTTCCGCTGGTTCAACAACGCCTTCGAGCGCATCACCAATGGTTACGGCGCGGGTGTGCAGTTCTTCCTCAAGCGGGCGGCCCTGGGCCTGGTGCTGTTCGGCGGGATGATCGGCCTGTTGATCATCCTGTTCGGCCGGGTGCCCGGCTCGCTGGTGCCTGACGAGGACCAGGGCTATGTACTCAACGCCTATGTCCTGCCGCCGGCGGCCTCGCTGAGCCGCACCGAGAAGCTGACCGGCGATGTGACCCAGGAGCTGATGAAGCATCCGGCGGTCGCCGACGTGGTGACCTTCGCCGGCTTCGACATCCTCACCTACGGCACCCGCAGTAACTCCGGGGTGTCCTTCGTCACGCTCAAGGACTGGAAGGAACGCACCACGCCCGAGCTGGATGCGCGCAACCTGACCCATGAGTTCATGAAGATGGGCGGCGCCCAGAAAGACGGCGTGGTGATGTCCTTCAACCCGCCGCCGATCACCGGCATGAGTACCACCGGCGGCTTCGAGGCCTACATCCAGGACCGCAGTGGCGGCACCTCCGCGCAGCTCGAAGAGGTGACCATGAAGTTCCTCGCCGCCGCGGGCAAGCGCCCGGAACTGGCGGGGCTCAACACCACCTTCAACGCCAACGTGCCGCAGTACTACGTCGACCTGGACCGCACCAAGGCACGCTCGCTGGGGGTGGCCATCGATGATGTATTCACCGCCATGCAATCCACTTTCGGCAGCTACTACGTCAACGACTTCACCCTCTACGGGCGGACCTGGCAGGTCTCCCTGGAGTCGGAGCCGGAGTTCCGCCGCAAGCCGGACGACCTGAGCCAGGTCTTCGTGCGCTCGTCCACCGGCGATCTGGTGCCGCTGACCACGCTGGTGTCGGTCAAGCGCATCCTCGGCCCGGACTCCTACGCGCGCTTCAACGTCTTCCCGGCAGCCAAGCTGCTCGGTGGCCCGGCGCCGGGCTACAGCTCCGGCCAGGCATTGGCGGCGATGCAGGAAGTGGCTGACCAGGTACTGGGCGAGGACTACTCGCTGGCGTGGATCGGCTCGGCCTACCAGGAACTGGCGACCCAGGGCTCGGGCAGCACCGCGTTCATCTTCGGCCTGATCCTGGTGTTCCTCATCCTCGCGGCCCAGTACGAGCGCTGGACCTTGCCGCTGGCGGTGGTCACCGCAGTGCCCTTCGCGGTGTTCGGCGCGATCTTGGCGATCTGGCTGCGCGGGCTGGATAACGACGTGTACTTCCAGGTCGGCCTGGTGACCCTGATCGGTCTGGCGGCGAAGAACGCCATCCTGATCATCGAGTTCGCCGTGCTGTGCCGCGAAGAACAGGGCATGGGCCCGGTGGAAGCAGCGCTGGAAGCCGCCAAGCTGCGCTTCCGTCCGATCGTGATGACCTCGCTGGCCTTCATCCTGGGTTGCGTGCCGTTGGCCATCAGTACCGGCGCTGGCTCCGCGAGCCGTCACTCGATCGGTACCGGGGTGATCGGCGGAATGCTCGCCGCGACCCTGCTGGCGACCTTCCTCATTCCGATGTTCTACATGCTGGTGGAGTCGGCGGCCGACAAGGTCAGCGGGCGCAAAGCCAAGGCCAAGCCCGAGGCAGAGCACGCGCACGAGTCCTGAGGTCAAAGCGGGTCCGGTCGGCGCGGCCGGACCCACTTCTCCCATTGTTTCGGGAGTTGCTTAGGGAGCTTGCTAATTTCCCGGCGCTCGCCACAATGCATGGCTTCGCCGCGCCTTCTTGCGCGCCAACCCGTTATCCACGCCAGCCTGCCCGCGGTCTCAACCGCCCTTTTGCGGGCGCGTGTGACCAGGTGATCCATGAACCTCCGCACCCTGCTGATCCTTGGCGCGCTGAGCGCCTTCGGGCCCATGGCCATCGACTTCTACCTGCCCAGCTTCCCGGCGCTGGCGCAGGCCTTCGGCACCGATGTCGAACATGTGCAACTGAGCCTGTCGGCCTACTTCGCCGGCCTGGCCATCGGCCAACTGCTCTATGGCCCGCTGGCCGACCGCATTGGCCGGCGCATTCCGCTGCTGCTGGGGGTGAGCATCTTCACCCTGGCGTCGCTGGCCTGTGCTTTCGCGCCGACCCTGGAATGGCTGATTGGCGCGCGCTTCGTGCAGGCGCTCGGTGGCTGCGCGGGGATGGTCATCTCGCGGGCGGTGGTGCGGGACCTGTGCGACCCGATCGCCGCTGCCAAGGCGTTCTCGCAATTGATGCTGGTGATGGGATTGGCGCCGATCCTCGCGCCGCTGGGCGGCGGGCTACTGCTCAGCCTGTCCGGTTGGCAGTCGATCTTCTATACCCTGACGGTGTTCAGCGCGTTGGCCGGTGGCGCGATTGCCCTGTGGCTGCCGGAGACCATCCCGGCTGGCCCGCGCCCGCCACTGCGGGGCGCACTGAAGCAGTACCGCGCGCTGTTCCGCGACCGCTCCTTCATCACCTACGCGCTCACCGGCGGAGTGGCCATCGCCGGGATGTTCTCCTACATCGCTGGCTCGCCCTTCGTGTTCATCAAACTCTACGGCGTGCCGGTCGAGCACTACGGCTGGATCTTCGGCAGCAACGCGGCGGGCTTCATCCTGATGGCGCAAGTCAACACGCGACTGCTGCGCTATCGCGGGCCGGGGTTCTGGCTGCGTCGGGCAGTGTGGGTGTACTTCGGCTGCGGCGTTGCGCTGCTGGCGATTACCCTGGCCAAGCCCGAGCACCTGTGGCCGCTGCTGGTACCGCTGTTCGGCGCCATCGCCAGCCTGGGCTTCCTGCTGCCCAACTCCGCGGCCTGCGCCATGGCCAGCCAGGGCCGGCATGCCGGGAGCGCGTCGGCGCTGATGGGCAGCCTGCAGTTCACCGTCGCGGCGGGCGCTTCCGCACTGGTCGGAGCCATGCACGACGGCTCGGCCCTGCCCATGGCGGTGGTCATCACCGTCTGCGGCCTGGTCGCCGCGGTACTTGGTTGGCTGAGCGGGCAGATCAGCGAACGCGCGGCCTGATCAACTGGCGCGCTGCACCCGTTCCGGTAGTTGGTGCGGGGCCCTCAGGCGGGCTTCGAGAGTAGCGACGAAACTGCGCGCCTCGAGTTCGCTGCGGAAGCGCACGGCCTGCTGGTCGAGGCAGACTTCCCACGGTTGGTCTTTGCGGGTACTGGACGGACGGACGAGGATGTTCACGGTGCTCACCCCTGCGCTGTCAGGTGAAAAGGGACCCTCAGTGTAGTCCTGTCCTATGGCGGTAGTAGGTGCGACCTGTGGTCGCCGACACGCGGCGGCCTCGCTCCCGAGGGGCGCCCAGGCCCCGTTCCAGAGCACGCCAGGCGACAGTGGAGAAGAACGCTCCCGCTTCGCTGAAAAATCCTGAAAAGCAATCGCGCACCGGCCCTGCCGGTACTACGACCAAAGGTTGATGGTGGGGTGGCGATCCCCGTCCATACTCGTTGTTCGACCTCGATAACAACAATAAGAGGCACAGACGATGAGTTACCGGCAGTCCCACGACCGCTCCATCGCGGAGCCTTCCGCCTTCTGGGCCGAGCAGGCCGGCCGCGTGGCCTGGTACCACGCCCCGCAGGACATCCTGCAAGCCCTCCCTGACGGCAGCCATCGCTGGTTTGCCGATGGCCGCCTGAACACCTGCTACCTGGCCCTCGACCGGCAGATCGAACTGGGCCGCGGCCACCAGGCCGCGCTGATCTACGACTCCCCCGTGACCCAGATCCAGCAGCGCTTCAGCTACCTGGAGCTGCGCGATGAAGTCGCGCGGCTGGCCGGCGTCCTGCGCGCGCTGGGCGTGGAGAAGGGTGACGGGGTGATCATCTACATGCCGATGGTGCCGCAGGCAGCCATGGCCATGCTGGCCTGCGCGCGGCTCGGCGCCGTGCACTCGGTGGTTTTCGGCGGCTTCGCGCCCCACGAACTGGCGCTGCGTATCGATGACGCCAAGCCCAAGCTGGTGCTCACCGCGTCCTGCGGCCTGGAGTTCGAGCGGGTGATCGAATACAAGCCGCTGGTGGACAAGGCCCTGGAGCTGGCCAGCCACCAGCCGGCCCACGTGCTGGTGCTGCAACGCCCGCAGGCGATGGCCGAGCTGCAGGCCGGCCGCGACCTGGACTGGCGCGAGAGCCTGGCCCACGCGCAACCGGTCGACCCGGTGGAGGTGGCCAGCGGCGACCCGCTGTACATCATGTATACCTCCGGCACCACCGGTAAACCCAAGGGCATCGTGCGCGACAACGGTGGTCACGCGGTGGCGCTCAGTTACGCGCTGCCGACCATCTTCGGCCTGCAGCCAGGGGATGTCTGGTGGGGCGTTTCCGATGTCGGCTGGGTGGTCGGGCACTCGCTGATCGTCTACGGTCCGTTGATGAATGGCTGCACCACGGTGTTCTACGAGGGCAAGCCGGTGCGCACGCCCGACGCCGGCAGCTACTGGCGGGTGATCGAGGAGCACAAGGTCAACAGCCTGTTCTGCGCGCCGACGGCGATCCGCGCGATCCGCAAGGAAGACCCGCAAGGCGAACAGCTCAAACGTCATGACCTGAGCTCGTTGCGGCACCTGTTCCTGGCCGGCGAGAAGCTCGACAGCAGTACCCAGCACTGGCTGGAGGAGCTTACCGGCAAGCCGGTGCACGACCACTGGTGGCAGACCGAGACCGGCTGGCCGGTGACCGCGCCCTGTGCCGGCCTGGGCGACCACGACCTGCGCGCTGGCTCCACCAACCGCGCGGTGCCCGGCTATCACGTGCAGGTGGTGGACGACGAAGGCCGGCTGCTGGGCCCCAACGAGCAGGGCTCCATCGTCATCGCCCTGCCGTTGCCGCCCGGCTGCGCGCAGACGCTATGGAATGACCACCCGCGCTACCTGCAGGCGTACCTGAAGACCTATCCCGGCTACTACCACACCGGCGACGGCGGCTATGTCGACGAGGAGGGCTTCGTCTTCATCATGGGTCGCACCGACGACGTGATTAACGTCTCCGGCCACCGCCTTTCCACCGGCGAGATGGAGGAGTTGCTGGCGTTGCACGAGGCTGTCGCCGAGTGCGCGGTGATTGCCGTGCAGGATGACCTCAAGGGCCATGTGCCGCTGGGACTGGTGGTGCTCAAGGACGGCGCGCAGGCGACCGAGGCCAACCTGCAGCGCGAGCTGGTGGCGCTGGTGCGCGAGCGCATCGGCGCGCTGGCCTGCTTCCAGCGGGCGGTGGTGGTCAAACGGCTGCCGAAGACGCGCTCGGGCAAGATCCTGCGCGCCGTATTGCGCAAGATCGCCGACGGCGAGAGCTACGTGCCGCCTTCCACCATCGACGACCCGGCCATCCTCGGCGAGATTACCGAGCGCCTTGGCCAGGCCGGCCTGGCCAAGGCTGGCTGATATCCCACGACGCTGGCCCTGCCGGCGTATTTCCAGGGCCGCACTCGTTGCGGCCCTTTTTTATTCGGGCATCGGCGAATAAAGGCTAGTTGCCATCTACGCTAATGGCATCAGGCCTCTATTGGCGGTGTGGTGTTCATGATCAGTCCTGTCGTCCTCGATGAGGAGGAGCTCGAAGCCCTGCGCGAAGTCACCGCGCGAGCGCCGCGCAAGCCGGTGGTGTTGGTCGTCGATGATGACCGGGCAGTGCTGGCCGAGATGCGCGAGCTGATCGAGGGCGCGGACTTCCACTGCCTGACCGCCGGCAGTGCCGCTGAAGCCTTGCGGCGCATCCGCCGGGACGAGTCGGACATCGACCTGCTGGTGATCGACCTCTGCATGGAGCAGGAGGGCGCGGGGCTGTCGCTGATCCGGGAACTGAACGAGGTTGGCACCTTCCTGCCGATCATCGTCCTCTCAGGCCAGCCCGACGTACGTGAGGTGATCGAGTCGCTGCGGCTGAGCGTGCTGGATTTCCTGGTCAAGCCGGTGGACCCGGTGTACTTCCTGGGCCTGCTCAGCCGTTATCTGTAGGACAGTGCAGCTGGCGGTTCGCGAGCAAGAACCAGGCGCCCCCCACGCTCCCACAGTCACACCCGGTGCTGGGGCGCTGTTCGTAGGAGCGAGCTTGCTCGCGAACCCGATAACGACGTTACAGCGTCTGCGCCTTGAAGGTATCGCACTTGCCCGGCGCGCCGCTTTCGAAACCGAGCTTGAACCAGCGCACGCGCTGCTGGGACGAGCCGTGGGTGAAGGAGTCAGGCATCACCGTGCCGCGCGCCTGGCGCTGCAGGTGGTCGTCGCCGATGGCGTTGGCGGCGTTCAGCGCCTCTTCCACATCGCCCGGCTCCAGCCAGTTCAGGCGCTGCTGGGCGTGGTTGGCCCAGACCCCGGCAAAGCAGTCGGCCTGAAGTTCCTGGCGTACCGACAGGCCGTTGGCGCCCTCCATGCGTGCGCCGCGCTGGCGGGCGGCGTTGATCTTGGCGGAGATGCCCAGCAGGTTCTGCACGTGGTGCCCGACTTCGTGGGCGATCACGTAGGCCTGGGCGAAGTCGCCGGCGGCGGCGAACTTCTGTTCCATCTCGCGGAAGAAGCCAAGGTCGAGGTACACGCGGTGGTCGCCCGGGCAGTAGAACGGGCCGACCGCCGAGGAGGCGAAGCCGCAGGCCGAGTTCACTCCGCCGTTGAACAGGATCAGCTTGGGCTGCTCGTATTGCTGGTTGCTGCGGGCGAAGATCTCGCCCCAGGTGTCTTCTGTATCGCCGAGGATCGAGCGGACGAAGTCCACCTGCGGGTCGGCGCCGGTAGCCGGCTTGCCCTGCACCGGGCGGCTCGGCGCCTGCTGCTGGGAGACGTCCATCTGGCCGAGCAGCGAGCCGAGGATGGTCATCGGGTCCTGCCCGGAGAGCAGGCCGATCACCACCACGATGGCCACGCCGCCCAGGCTCAGGCCGCGGCCGCCGATGCGCATGCCTCCGCCACCGCCCATGCCACCACCGCCGCTGTCATCGCGGGCATCCACTACATTGTCGCTGCGTCGTCCTTTGCGCCATTGCATGGCGGCATCTCCATCGAACAGGTGGGTTCAGTGTTGTCTCGGGTGGCGCTGGCCGCCAGCCCGGTCGTCAGGCGAAGCGGTGCAGCAGCTCGGCGCGGGCGAGCAATTGCACATCGCCGCCGACGCGGACTTCGTCGTCCTGGCCGACCTGCACATCCAGTCGGCTGGGACGCCCGGCAAAGCGGCCCTGGGCCAGGTGGAACAGCTCGCCGCGGCGCGCCTTGCCCAATTCCACCAGGTAGGCGGCGACGGGGCCGGCGGCGCTGCCAGTGGCGACATCCTCGATGATCCCGGCGCCGTCCCAGGTGCGGCCCTCGCGATTATCCACATCCAGCACGAAAACGAAGGCGGCGTTGAGTTTGGCCAGCTCGGCTGCCAGATCCGTGCGCTGGCGCACGCGGCCCAGCGCTTCGCTGCGCACTGGCAGCAGCAGGTAGGGCAGGCCGGTGCTGACCACGGCGGCGGGGTAGTCGGCGAGGTCGCTGGCGCTCAGCGAGAAGGCCTCGGCGAACCAGCGGCGTGCGTCGTCGTCGAGCACGCTGCCAAAGTCGGCGATCCCCTGATTCATCTCGGCGTGGAAACCCGTGCCACGCCGACGCGTGGCAACTTTCACGGCCTTGGCCGGCAGCTCCAGCGTCCAGTGTTCTTCCTCGCCGCGCTGGTGCAGGTGGTGCAGCAGCGCGGCGGCGCCCAGCACCGGATGGCCGGCGAAGGGCAGTTCCTCCTCGACGGTGAAGATGCGCGCCGAATAAGTATCCAGCTCAGCGGAAGGGAACAGGAAGATCGACTCGAACTGGCGCAATTCCTGGGTCAGTGCCAACAGGGTCTGATCGGGAATGCCGCGGGCGTCGGGGAACACCGCCAGGCCATTGCCGGTGAGCGGTTGGTCGGCGAAGACATCGAGCTGCCAGTACTGTTGCGCGGACATGGGCCTCCAGATGCCGCCCTTGAGCGGCGCAAAGAAAAACTCGACAGCCAGCCTAGCGAGCTATATGTTCGCCGACAAGAAAGCGCAGGTCACAGCGCCGCGCTTTCCAGGCCACCGCAGTGGCCGGCGTCGCTCGGACGGTTCCGGGCGCCTACGTTCATCAGAGGACACCATGACTGAACCCCGTTCAGCTCGTCGCTTTGCGCGCATCGATCGCCTGCCCCCCTACGTCTTCAACATCACCGCCGAACTGAAGATGGCCGCCCGCCGCCGTGGCGAGGACATCATCGACCTGTCCATGGGCAACCCGGACGGGGCCACGCCGCCGCACATCGTCGAGAAACTCTGCCAGGTCGCCCAGCGCGAAGACACCCACGGCTACTCCACGTCCCGTGGCATTCCGCGCCTGCGCCGCGCCATCTCGCACTGGTACCGCGACCGCTACGAAGTGGAGATCGACCCGGAATCCGAAGCCATCGTCACCATCGGCTCCAAGGAAGGCCTGGCGCACCTGATGCTGGCCACCCTGGACCACGGTGACACCATCCTGGTGCCCAACCCCAGCTACCCGATCCACATCTATGGCGCGGTGATCGCCGGCGCCCAGGTGCGCTCGGTGCCGCTGGTGCCAGGGATCGATTTCTTCAACGAGCTGGAGCGGGCGATCCGCGAGTCGATTCCCAAGCCGAAGATGATGATCCTCGGCTTCCCCTCCAACCCCACCGCGCAGTGCGTGGAGCTGGACTTCTTCGAGCGCGTGGTGGAGCTCGCCAAGCGTTACGACGTGCTGGTGGTGCATGACCTCGCGTACGCGGACATCACCTTCGATGGCTGGAAGGCCCCGTCGATCATGCAGGTGCCCGGCGCCAAGGACATTGCGGTGGAGTTCTTCACCCTGTCCAAGAGCTACAACATGGCTGGCTGGCGCATCGGCTTCATGGTCGGCAACCCGGAGCTGGTCTCGGCGCTGGCGCGGATCAAGAGCTACCACGACTACGGCACCTTCACCCCGCTGCAGGTGGCGGCCATCGCCGCACTGGAAGGCGACCAGCAGTGCGTGCGCGACATCGCCGAGCAGTACCAGAAGCGCCGCGACGTGTTGGTGAAGGGCCTGCACGAAGCCGGCTGGAGGGTGGAGAATCCCAAGGCCTCCATGTACATCTGGGCGAAGATTCCCGAACCCTATGCGCACCTGGGCTCGCTGGAGTTCGCCAAGAAGCTGCTCAAGGACGCCAAGGTTTCGGTGTCGCCGGGTATCGGCTTCGGCGACTATGGCGACGACCACGTACGCTTTGCCTTGATCGAGAACCGCGACCGCCTGCGCCAGGCCGTGCGCGGGATCAAGGCGATGTTTAGAGCCGACGGCCTGTTGCCGGCCAAGGCCGAGTGACACGGCGTGGATAAACGAAGAGGGCGGCCAACTGGCCGCCCTTTTCGTTTTGGAGTCCCCCACCCCATCCTGCTCGCGGAGCGTTGCCGCGTGGGAACCTGGAGAGTGCCCCGCGCGCCGGCGCACCAACGCTCAGGGGTGAGGGAAAGCCTCAGTGCGCGTGTCAGTGGGCGGGATAATCGGCCAGCACTTCACGCTGGCCGGCCTTGTTCAGGCCGACGACCTGGTAGGCGTCGTGCTGGTCGCCCATCTCCATGCCCGGCGAGCCCGTCGGCATGCCCGGTACGGCAGCGCCGACCAGGTCGGCGCGCTCGCGCAGCTTGAGCACATCGGCCGCCGGCACGTGGCCTTCGACGAACTTGCCGTCGATCACGCCGGTGTGGCACGAGCCCATGCTGTATGGCACGCCAAGTTTGGTCTTCACGGCACTCATGTCCGCCTCGACGTGGTCGTTGACGGTGAAGCCGTTGCTTTCCAGGTGCTTGATCCAGTCCTTGCAGCAGCTGCAGTTGGCATCGCGGTGCACGTCAATGGTCAGCGGCTCGGCGGCCTGGGCGGCGCCGGCGACAAGGGCGGTGAGCAGAAACAGGATGCGCATGGTTGGAGCCTTAGAAGTTCGGACGCGACCGAGCATACTCCCGAGCCCCTCCAGCCCCCACCCGCCGTTTGTTTCCCCATATGACGCGGGCGTCGAACTTGCTGCGCCGTGCGGGGTCTTTAGCTGATCGGTGGTGCGTCCGCGACTCCCTGTCGCAGGGGTGGACGCTCGGCAATGGCTGCATGGCCAAGGAGAAATCGGATGCTCTTCGCCCGTCTCGTCCTGCTCCTCCAGGCCCTGGTCTGGGGTGGCTTGGGACTGCTCTACTGGATTCGACCTTATGAGATGGCCAACCTCAGCGGGATGCTGCTGATGGAGCCGTCCTCGGTGAGCGACGCCCGCGTGTTCTACGGCGGCCACCAATTCGCCCTCGCGCTGTTCCTTGTGTTTGCCCTGCGCCGTCGCCGGCTGGTGCGCCCGGCGCTGATTCTGGTGATCCTGGTGCAGTTGACCCTGACGCTGTCGCGCCTGCTGATCGCCTGGACCGAGGGCGGCATGGAGTGGGACGCGCAACTGGCCGGTGTGGTCTATCGCGGGGTGATCTCGGCATTGGCGATCTTCGCCCTCTATTGGTTGGAGCGGCAGTCGCGCCAGCGCCAGCGTCAGGTAGTGGTGCGCGAGGAAGAAGAGCCGGAAGCGCGCAAGGCGGATTTCGAAGGCTTGTGAGTTCGGGTTATTTGTACCTTTTATGAAGTCATTCAGACCGCCTTGTCTTGCGGTCATTTGAACCTCTTTATTTATTAAGTGATTGAATTTAATCGGGTTTCTATCTGGCACGAATCCTGAAATGGTCTAGCGGCCCTTTCAAGATTCAATGGAGAAACCCATGCGTGAAGTTATTGCGTTGTGCAGCATGCTGCTGTGTGCGTCGGCCCTGGCGGACGAAGTCATTTCCGAGGTGCCCGACAATACCGTCGGTGGTGGTTTCGGTGCCGGCTCCGGCGTGCTGCTGGGCGGTGCGCTGGGCGGGCCGGTTGGCGCGTTGGTCGGTGCCGCCGTGGGTGCCTTCGGCGGCGCCGAAGCCCAGGAGGCCACTGGTAGCAGCGGGCACTCCTATGTCGTGCGGGACGCCCAGGGCTATGAGCGCACCGTGCGCTCGCCCAACGCCGAATTCCAGGTGGGTCAGCAGGTGGCCGTCAGCGGCGACCGGCTCAAGCCGCGGTAGCACTGCCGATGAGCGGGCGCCATGGAATGCCGAGGCCAGGCGAAGGTGCCCCGCTGTCGTGCTATCGTATTGATTTCGCGGTAGAAGCAAGGCGGAGCCAGCATGAAGTTCGTACATCAACGGGAGCACCTGAACGAAGGCGACCTGGTCGTCATCGAGTGCTCCATGACCTGCAACATCCGCCTGATGACTGACGCTGCCTTCCGCAGCTTCAAGAACGGCGGTCGCCACGTTTACCACGGCGGCGCGTTCGACCGCTTCCCGGCCAAGATCAAGGTGCCCAGCACCGGCAACTGGAACATCACCATCGATACCGTCACCCGCCGCGCCATCAGCGTCACGCGCAAGGCCGACTTCAAGTACAGCATCAAGTTCGTTCGCAAGTCGCCGTCGAACTTCGGCTGATCCTCATTGCCCCGTCCCGGTCATTGGTGCGCGGGGAAATCCCTGAGCAGGCGGGCGATGCCTTCGTCCACGGCCTGCTGGGTGATCTTCGGATCGTGCAACTGGCGCGCTACCTGCGCCTGATAGAGCACCTGTCCGGTCGTCTCGTCGAGAATCTGCAGCGCCAGGCGCGCCTGTTCCTGATCGGTGATCTGCGTCTGGGTCATGACACCCGCGCTGGTCACCACCGGGCGCTGGACGATGCCGGTCTGGCTATCCAGGCCGACGGCGTAGATCACCCGAAGCTCTCCTGAACCTTCCTGAAATCGATAGCCCTTGGCTTCCAGCGCGCGGCGCACGGCGAGATCGAAGCGATCCTCCAGGTCCTCGCGGTGGCCCTGTGCGCGCACGGCCTGGACGAAGAAGGTGCTTTGCCGGCCGGTGGCGGCGGGGGAGACGTTGACATTGGCGGGATCGCTGCCGGCGCAAGCGCTCAGCAGCAGGCAGAGCAGGGGAAGGATCAGGCGGGACATGGACGTGCCTCTGGTCATTGTCCCGCAAGGTTAGCCGCCCTGCAGCGGCGCGCCGCCCAACCCTTGGTTGGGCGCCAGCCAATTGGGCGACCAGGCCTCAGCGACGGGTCAGCAGTACACCGGCTTCCATGTGGTGCGTGTAGGGGAACTGGTCGAACAGGGCGCAGCGGCTGACCTTGTGGGTGTCGTGCAGCTGGGCGATATTCTGTGCCAGGGTCTCCGGGTTGCAGGAGATGTACAGGATGTTGTCGAAGCGCCGGGTCAGCTCACAGGTGTCCGGGTCCATGCCGGCGCGCGGCGGGTCGACGAACACGCTGCCGAACTCGTAGGACTTCAGGTCGACGTCGGCCAGGCGGCGGAACGGGCGCACGTCATTCAGCGCCTGGGTCAGTTCCTCGGCGGAGAGGCGCACCAGGGTCACGTTGTCCACGGCGTTGTCGGCCAGGTTGGCCAGGGCGGCGTTCACCGAGGTCTTGCTGATCTCGGTGGCCAGTACCTTGCGCACGCGGGTGGCCAGCGGCAGGGTGAAGTTGCCGTTGCCGCAGTACAGCTCCAGCAGGTCGTCTTCGCGCTGGCCCAGGGCTTCGTACGCCCAGTTGAGCATCTTCTGGCAGACCTCGCCGTTGGGCTGGGTGAAGGCGCCCTCCGGCTGGCGGTAGCGGAAGGTGCGGCCGGCGACGGTCAACTCTTCGTTCACGTAGTCACGGCCGACTACCAGACGCTTGCCACGGGAGCGACCGACGATGCTCACGCCCAGTTCGGCGGCCAGCTTTTCGGCGGCAGCCTGCCAGGTCGCGTCCACCGGGCGGTGGTAGCAGAGGGTGATCATTGCGTCGCCCGCCAGGGTGGTGAGGAACTCCACCTGGAACAGCTTGTGGCCCAGCGTCGGCTCGGCCCAGGCGGCCTTCAGGCGCGGCATGAGTTCGTTGATGCGCTGGCTGGCGATGGGGAATGCCTCGATCAGGATCGGCGTGTGCTTGTCCCCCTGCTCGAACATCGCGTAGTGGCGAGCCTCGCCCTCGCGCCACAGGCGGAACTCGGCGCGCAGGCGGTAATGCTCGCGGGGCGAATCGAACACCGCAGGTTCCGGCGCGGCGAAAGGCGCCAGCAGTTCGCGCAGGCGCGTGGTCTTGTCGGCCAGTTGGGTGTCGTATTGAGAGGGATCGAAGCGCGGACTGCTCATGGGGCGGGTA
The DNA here is from genome assembly GCF_002796985.1 of Pseudomonas sp. GTDB lineage: Bacteria > Pseudomonadota > Gammaproteobacteria > Pseudomonadales > Pseudomonadaceae > Pseudomonas. The sequence continues at coordinate 56,553 of NZ_PEKX01000016.1, forward strand.
ACTCGTGTGGGTCGGCGGCAGTTGATGGGTATCGCTGCGCTCCGCGCCCTCCTACTTCGGTGTCGCTTGTAGGAGGGGGGGCGCAGCGATACCCATGCCGCGAAAGAGAAAATCAGGCGTTGAACCAGCCCAGCTTGATCACGAACAGGATCGACAGGATCACCAGCGCCGGGTTCAGCTCGCGGAAGCGGCCGGCCAGCAGCTTGCAGGCGGTCCAGGTGATGAAGCCGAAGGCGATGCCGTTGGCGATGGAGAAGGTCAGCGGCATGGCCAGAGCGGTCACCACCACGGGGGCCGCGACGGTCAGGTCGTCCCAGTCGATCTCGGCCAGGCCCGAGGCCATCAGCACGGCGACGAAGAACAGCGCCGGCGCGGTGGCGAAGGCCGGCACGTTGCCCGCCAGCGGGGCGAAGAACAGTGCCAGCAGGAACAACAAGGCGACCACGATGGCGGTCAGGCCGGTACGGCCGCCGGCGGAAACGCCCGCCGCCGACTCGATGTAGCTGGTGGTGGTGGAGGTGCCCAGCAGCGAGCCGACCATGGCGGCGGAGCTGTCGGCGATCAGGGCGCGGCCCATCTTCGGCATGTGCCCGTCCTTGCCCATCAGGCCGGCGCGCTTGGCTACGCCGATCAGGGTGCCGGAGTTGTCGAACAGGTCGACGAAGAGGAAGGCGAAGATCACGCTGAACAGGCCGATGTCCAGGGCGCCCTTGATATCCAGCTGGAGGAAGGTCGGTGCCAGCGACGGCGGCATCGACACAACGCCACCGAACTGGGAGACGCCGATGGCGATGGAGATGAAGGTCACCACCAGGATGCCGATCATCACCGCGCCGGTCACGCGGCGGGCTTCCAGGGCGACGATCAGGATGAACCCGAGGATCGCCAGCAGCGGTGCCGGCTTGGCCAGGTCACCCATGCCCACCAGGGTGGCCTGGTTGGCGACGACGATGCCCGATTCCTTCAGCGCGATCAGCGCGAGGAACAGGCCGATGCCGGCGGCGATTGCCGAACGTAGCGCCAGGGGGATGCTGTTGATGATCCACTCGCGGATGCGGAAGATCGAAATGATGAAGAACATGCACGCGGAGAGGAACACTGCGCCAAGCGCCACCTGCCAGGTGTGGCCCATGTGCAGGACCACGGTGTAGGTGAAGAAGGCGTTCAGGCCCATGCCGGGAGCCAGGGCGATCGGGTAGTTGGCGATCAGGCCCATCACCGCCGAGCCGATGGCCGCGGCCAGGCAGGTGGCAACGAAGATCGCGCCTTTATCCATGCCCGTTTCGCCGAGGATGCTCGGGTTGACGAAAAGGATGTAGGCCATGGTCAGGAAGGTAGTGATACCCGCCAGGATCTCAGTGCGCACATTGGTGTTGTGCGCCTTGAGTTGGAACAGCTTTTCCAGCATGTTTGGCTCCCCGTGACGCTCTTGCGCCGTTATCGTTCTGGCCGGGAAAAGCAAGGTGCATGCCCAGGTGGGCCGTGCGCCTTTTCTTGTGACCGGCAAAAGGCGCGCATGATACCAGCTTGCCCTGAACCGGAGAATTTCTGACCGGACCGCCAGCATCCGTTCGTCTGCAAGCTTAGTCGCAGGCGCCGACCAAGGGAGTGCAACTTGTGTGCTGGCGGTGGTCTGACACTTCATGACCTTGGCTATAACCTGGGCCCGACCGGGCCATTCAGTCTGATTCGCAGTCGATGAAACGCTCTATTCCGATCCTCTTCGCCTCATTGTTGGGCGCCTCTTTGCTGGGGGCGTGTGCCGGTGCGCCGCCGTCGGCCCCGCAGCATACGTTCGATGTCCACGCCGTGGCCGAAAAGCCCACGGCCAGCACGCGCACCCTGGCTGACCCGCAAGGCAAGGCGGTGCTGGTGACCACTCATCCCGCCCTGACCCAGCGCGACGTGCAGCGGGCCGAGCTGGCCAGCGTGGCCGACGGCACGCCGGCGGTGCGCGTGCTGTTCACGCCCGAAGCCAGCCAGCGCCTGGCGAAGCTGACCCAGGAGGAGCAGGGCAAGGCCCTGGCGGTGGTCATCGACGGGCAACTGCGCCTGCTGCCCAAGGTGACGCGGGTGGTGACCGACGGGCAGGTGATGCTCAAGGGCTTTGCCGGCCAGGAGGAGGCTCAGACGCTGGTGCGTCGGATCAACGAGCTGCGTGATATGCCGGTGCAGCCGGAGCAGGGGGCGGGTGGGCAGCCGTAGCTTCTTTAATAGGCGCGTGAGGACGTAGGGCGGATCACCTGGAAACGGTTATCCGCCGATGGCCCGGCGGCGGATAACGCTGGCGCGTTATGCGCCCTACGAAATCGTGCTTCATGGAAGAGACGTTTTTTGTAGGAGCGAGCTTGCTCGCGAACCGCGCAACTCCGGAGCCCAACTGGAATCCGTTCGCGAGCAATAACGATGGTGTCCCCCTCGCTCCTACAGGTTCTGCCTGTCCTCTCAGTGAGGCGCCCATGAAAAAGCCCGGCATCTGCCGGGCTTTTTCATGGTGCGGTTCGCGGCTTGGGCTTAGGCGCCGTAGACCGGGAACTTGGCGCAGATGGCCTTGACCTTCTCGCGCACGCCGTCCACCACGGACTCGTCGCCCATGTTGGTCAGGATGTCGCAGATCCAGCCAGCCAGCTCGCGGCACTCGGCTTCCTGGAAGCCGCGGGTGGTCACGGCGGGGGTGCCGATACGCAGGCCGGAGGTGACGAACGGGGAACGCGGGTCGTTCGGCACGCTGTTCTTGTTCACGGTGATGAAGGCGCGACCCAGGGCAGCGTCGGCGTCCTTACCGGTGATGTCCTGCTTGATCAGGGACAGCAGGAACAGGTGGTTCTGGGTACCGCCGGACACCACGTCGAAGCCGCGCTCGATGAACACGCTGGCCATGGTCTGGGCGTTTTTCAGAACCTGCTGCTGGTAGGTCTTGAACTCGGGCTGCAGGGCTTCCTTGAAGCACACGGCCTTGGCGGCGATCACGTGCTCCAGCGGGCCACCCTGGGCACCCGGGAAGACAGCGGAGTTCAGCTTCTTCTCGATCTCTTCGTTCTTGCGAGCGAGGATCAGGCCGCCGCGCGGGCCGCGCAGGGTCTTGTGGGTGGTGGTGGTGACCACATCGGCGAACGGCACCGGGTTCGGGTAGACGCCAGCGGCGACCAGACCGGCCACGTGGGCCATGTCGACGAACAGGTAGGCACCCACTTTGTCGGCGATGGCGCGGAAGCGCGGGAAGTCCAGCACCTGGGAGTAGGCGGAGAAGCCGGCAACGATCATCTTCGGCTTGTGCTCGATGGCCAGGCGCTCGACTTCGTCGTAGTCGATCAGGCCAGCGTCGGTGATGCCGTACTGAACAGCGTTGTACAGCTTGCCGGAGGACGAAACGCTGGCGCCGTGGGTCAGGTGACCGCCGTGGGCCAGGCTCATGCCCAGGATGGTGTCGCCGGCCGACAGCAGGGCCAGGTAGACGGCCGCGTTGGCCTGGGAGCCGGCGTGCGGCTGGACGTTGGCGTAGTCGGCGCCGAACAGTTGCTTGGCGCGGTCAATCGCAAGCTGCTCGACGACGTCGACGTACTCGCAGCCACCGTAGTAGCGCTTGCCCGGGTAGCCTTCGGCGTATTTGTTGGTCAGCACCGAACCCTGGGCTTCCATCACCGCCGGGCTGGTGTAGTTCTCGGAGGCGATGAGCTCGATGTGCTCTTCCTGGCGTTGGGCTTCTTGCTCCATCGCGGCGAAGAGATCGGCATCGTAGCGGGCGAGGGTCAAATCACGGCTGAACATGGCGGTCCTCTTAAGGATCGGGTGCTGGGGGAAAGGCGCGCATTCTAACCCAAGGCGCTGGTGCTGGCACATGAAAGGCGGTCATGTGGCTGACAAGCGGGGTTCAAGGCCGGATATCAGTAGAATTGGGAGCGATTTGGCGGCCATGGTGGGATGGGCGTAGGAGCGGACTTCGTCCGCGATCGGTTCCCGGCTGCTCCGAGCCGGCCGGTGGCACATCGCGGACGGAGTCCGCTCCTACGTGTAGCCGAACACCACGCGGATGTTGCCGGCCATGCCATCAGCCGAGGAGCAGCAGCGCATTGCTGGCGAACAACGCGGGGAACTGGTCGGCTGGCACCGGGCGGCCGAAGAGGAAGCCCTGCACCTCGTCGCAGCCGTGCTCGCGCAGGAACTCCAGCTGCTCGTGGCTCTCCACGCCCTCGGCGATCACCATCAGGTTCAGGCTGTGGGCCATGGCGATGATGGCGCGGGCGATCTGCGCATCCTGCTCGCCGTGGGGCAGGCCGTCGACGAAGCTGCGGTCGATCTTCAGCACGTCGATGGGGAACTGCTTGAGGTAGTTGAGCGAGGAATAGCCGGTGCCGAAGTCGTCCACCGCGATCGCCAGACCCAGGCGTTTCAGCCCCTGAAGTATCTGCATCGCCTGGGACACGTCGCTCATCAGGATGCTTTCGGTCAGCTCCAGCTCCAGGCACGCCGGGGCGATACCGGTGTCCTTGAGGATGCCGGCGATACGCTCGCCCAGTTGCCCGTCGGCGAACTGCCGGGCCGAGAGGTTCACGGAAATCTTCGGCACCCGCACTTTGTCGCGGTGCCAGGCACGCAGCTGCAGGCAGGCCTGTTCCAGCAGCCAGTCGCCGACCTGGGCGACCAGGCCGAGCTCTTCCAGCACCGGGATGAACTCCGCCGGCGGGATCAGCCCGCGTTTGGGATGCTGCCAGCGCAATAGTGCCTCGGCGCCAGTCAGGCGGCGGCCGTCGCCGGTGAACTGCGGCTGGTAGTGCAGGACGAATTCGTGCAGCTCGATGGCGCGGCGCAGGTCGCTTTCCAGCTCCAGGCGCTCCAGGGCGCGGGCGTTCATTTCGGCCTGGTAGAACTGGAAGTTGTTCTTGCCCATTTCCTTGGCGTGGTACATCGCCGTGTCGGCGTTCTTCATCAATTGGCTGAGCTCGGCGCCGTCCTGCGGTGAAAGCGCCACACCGATACTGGCGGTGACGAAGAACTCCCGACCCTCGAGGGTGAAAGGGCGGGCGAGGCTTGCGAGAATCTGTTCGGCGACCTGGATCGCCTGCCTTAGCGCCCTCTCGCGGTCCTTCTGGCCGGGCAGCAGCAGGGTAAATTCGTCGCCGCCCATGCGTGCCACCGTGTCGTCGTCGCTGACGCAAAGGCTCAGGCGCTCGGCCACTTCCTTGAGCATGCGGTCGCCTGCGGCATGGCCGAGGGAGTCGTTGATCGGCTTGAAGCGGTCGAGGTCGAGGAACATCAGCACGACCCACTGCTGGTGCCGTTCGGCTTGCAGCAGCGCGGTGTGCAGGCGGTCCTGGAACAGCGTGCGGTTGGGCAGGTGGGTCAGGGCGTCGTAGTAGGCCAGGCGGTGGATGCGTCGCTCGCTGGCCTTGCGCTCGCTGATGTCGCTGAAGAAGCAGACGAAGCTGACCAGGTCGCCTTCCTCGTCGTGTACCGCGGTGATGCCGACCCAGCTCGGGTACAGCTCGCCGTTCTTGCGCTTCTGCAGGATCTCGCCTTCCCAGCTGCCGCTCCTGAGCAGGCTTTCCATCACGTGCTTGAGCTGGTTGGCTTCCTGGCGGTCGGCGGTGAGCAGGCGCGGCAACTGGTCCAGCACTTCCTCGGCGGAGTAGCCGGTGAGGCGGCTGAAGGAGTCGTTGATCTGCACGATGTAGCCGGCCGGATCGGTGACCATGATCGCCGCCGTGGAGTGCTCGAACACCGTCGCCGCCATGCGCATCTCGCGCTCGGCGCGGCGCTGCTGGCTGACGTCGCGGGCGACCCCGAGCAAGCCTTCGAAGCAGCCGTGGTCGTCCCACATCAGGGCGATTCGCAGCTCCACCGGAATCTTGTGGCCGTCGGCATGCAGGCAGTCGAGGCTGAATAGCTGCGGTTCGGCGCTTTCGCGCAGTTCGGCCAGGCGCTTGGGCTCGCCGATGGCGCCCTGCACGCGGTTGAGCAGTTCGTCCAGACGCTCCAGCTGTGCCGGGTTGGCGGCTATCGGCTGGAAGCCGTTGGCCAGCACCCACTCGGGGCTGTAGCCGAGCACCTGCTGGATCGACGGGCTGACGTAGTTGAGCTGGACCTGGGCGTCGGTGGAGATGATCACGTCGCTGATGCTCTCGGCGAGCATACGGTAGCGGCGGCCGCTCTCGCGCAGCGAGTTGTGCGCCTCGACGGTGTCGGTGATGTCCTTGGCCACGCCGATCAGCCGCGCCACGCGGCCGGTCGCATCGCGGGTGAAGGCCTGCTCGCGGATGTCGAACCAGTGCCAGTTGCCGTCGCGGTGACGCCAGCGCAGCTGGCTGTCCAGCAGCAGGCCGTCGCCCACCACCTGCTGCAGGTTACGCACGCGCCAGTAGTACTCGGCGTCGTCCGGGTGCAGCACCTTCTCCCAGAACCGCTCACCCATCTCGCGCAGCTCATCGCTGCTGTAGCCCAGTTGGTGGCCGAGGTTGTGGTTGCTGAAGATCACCCGGCGCGCGGCGATATCGTGGATGTACAGGGTGTCGGGCACCGCGCGCACCGCGTCGGACCAGAACTTCTCGCGCTCGATCAGCGACAGCTCGACCTGCTTGCGGCTGGTGATGTCCGACAGGCTCAGGGTGACGGCGTGGAAGTCCTGGATCATCTCCGGCACGCGCAATTGCAGCCACAGGTGGCGCTGCTCGCCCTGGCGGGTGTGGATGCAGGCTTCCATCTCGACCATGCCGTGGCCGTGCAGCACGGCTTCGAGGACCTTGCTGCGCACTCCGTCCGGGCGCATGCCGGCGCTGCCGATGAGCACCTGCCAGGCCTGTTCGGTAGTGCCAATGCCCATCAGGCGCTTGGCGACGTTGTTGATCTCGCTGATGCGCACCTGGCGCAGCAACCAGGGGAGGCGCTCGGGCTGCGAGGCGATCCATTCGCTCAGGTCGCTCTGCCGGCGCAGGTTCAGGTCCACCAGGCTCTGGCGCAGGGCGGAGAGGTCGAGCACGCAGAGGGCGACGCCGACGCCGTCGAAGATGTCCTGGTAGCGCCGACGGGTCTCTTCGAGGATGTGCAGCGCCTGCTGCTGCTCGGTGACATCGCGCAGCACCCAGACCTGCCCACCCTGGGGCAGGTTGCCGCGCAGCACCCAGGTCTGCTCCGACGCTAGCGGGCTGTCGTCCAGCGAATGGTGGCTGACGGCGAACAGGCGTGGCTGACCCGTGTGATTGACGCGTACCAGCTCCGAGCCGTTGTCTGCCGAGGCGTCGGCGCCGTTGAGCAGCGCGCCCAGGCCTGGCAGCAGCTCCAGCAAGTGGTGTTCGCCGGCCTTGTCGGCGGTGATGCCGAACAGGTGCTCCGCCTGCGGATTGAGGTAGGCGAGGCGGCCGTCGGCGCGGGTCACCAGCACGCGCTCGTCGATGGCGCCCAGGGCCTGCGCGGCCTGGCGCAGGCTCTGCTGCGACTCGACGGTCAGCGCCCGCAGGTTCTGCTGCTCGCGTTGCAGGCGCAGCAGGGCGGCCCCGGCGATGCCCGCCAGTACCAGCAGCAGGGCCAGTTCACCGCCCAGGCGTGGCAGCAGGGTGGCGCGCATCTGCCGGTCGTCGAACTGCGGGATCAGTTGCCAGTCGGTGTTCTGGATGGTCAGGCCGTCGAGGCTTTGTGCCTGTTCCAGCGGCGAGGCGGCGGAAAGCGGGCCGGGGCGCAAGCCGCTGGAGCGGCCGAGGACCTTTCGCTGGACGTCGTCGACCAGGATCCAATCCGGCGACTCGGGGCGGATCTGCGCGGCCCAGCCACGCCGGGCAATCTTCTCGTCGAGACGGATGACGCTATCGCCTTCGCCTGGCTCGGTCGCCTTTAGCCAGACATAGAAGAGGCCGCCGTTGTCTTCGCTGAACGCGTAGTGATAGCTCTGTTGCGCGCTGCGCTGGCGCAGGGCCTTGATGAACGCCGCATCCTTGATCCCGCTGGCGGAGTCGCGCATGACCAGGCCGCTGGCATCCAGACGCACCAGGCTGTGGAAGGACGGGTAGAGGTGTTTCAGGCTGGCGATCAGCGGGGCGTGGAGGTCGCGGTGGTCGCGATCGAGTTCCTGCTGCAGCAGGGCCTGAGCCGCCACCGCCTTGAGTTCCAGGGTCAGGGCGATCCGCTGTGCCATTTGCTCGCCGTGCAGTACCACCCGCTCGCGCTCGAAGCGCTCCTGGCTGCGGAACTCCTGGTGCAGCTGCCAGCCCAGCAAGCCGAGCATGAACAGCACCAGCAACACCAGCGCGGTTCGGGTCGCCACGCGGCCAGGCCTGGCCAGGGCGTCCGGAGGAGTACGGGGGGAGTTAGACAAGGACTTAAGGACCTGGGGCGATACGGCTGAATTCGGCGCAGGCTAGGATGCCCGGAAAGGCGGCGAAGTGCCAGTATCGCCGACGAGCGTCGTTTGCCCTTCCTGCCCCATTCCGGTAGTTTTGCCGCACGCGCGCGTTCTGATGTGCCGCGAAACGTGCGGTGCGTAAAGTACATCCGCAGAGAGTCCCGCGCGAAGGGCCGTTCATCGGCCGCTCGCGCCCGCAGGCAGCCGGCACTCAAGCGTGCTGTCGCTGCCGCTCCGGCCAAGAGCGCCGGCGTCCCGGAACCTGCCGTCGTGCGTTCCGGCCACCCAGATCACTCATTCATTCCAGAAGTCAGGTACACATGGCTCAATACGTCTATACCATGCACCGGGTCGGCAAGGTCGTACCGCCCAAGCGTGAAATCCTCAAGAACATCTCCCTGTCGTTCTTCCCCGGCGCCAAGATCGGCGTGCTCGGCCTGAACGGCGCGGGTAAATCCACCCTGCTGCGCATCATGGCCGGCATCGACACCGAGATCGAAGGCGAAGCCCGCCCGATGCCCGGCATCAACGTCGGTTACCTGCCGCAGGAGCCCAAGCTCGACCCGCAGGCCAGCGTGCGCGAGATCGTCGAAGAGGCCGTCGGCCAGATCAAGCAGGCCCAGGCTCGCCTGGACGAGGTCTACGCCGCCTACGCCGAGCCGGACGCCGACTTCGACGCGCTGGCCGCCGAGCAGGCCAAGCTGGAGGCCATCCTCCAGGCCTCCGACGGCCACAACCTCGAGCGCCAGCTGGAAGTCGCCGCTGACGCCCTGCGCCTGCCGCCGTGGGACGCGAAGATCGAGCACCTCTCCGGTGGTGAGAAGCGCCGTGTGGCCTTGTGCCGCCTGCTGCTGTCGGCCCCGGACATGCTGCTGCTGGACGAACCGACCAACCACCTGGATGCCGACTCGGTCGCCTGGCTGGAACACTTCCTCCACGACTTCCCGGGCACCGTGGTAGCGATCACCCACGACCGTTACTTCCTCGACAACGTCGCCGGCTGGATTCTCGAGCTGGACCGTGGCCAGGGCATCCCGTTCGAGGGCAACTACTCCGGCTGGCTGGAATCCAAGGCCAACCGCCTGGCCCAGGAAGCCAAGCAGGAAGCCTCCCACGCCAAGGCCATGAAGGCGGAACTGGAGTGGGTGCGCCAGGGCGCCAAGGCTCGCCAGTCCAAGTCCAAGGCCCGCCTGCAGCGTTTCGAGGAACTGCAATCGCAGGAATTCCAGAAGCGCAGCGAGACCAACGAGATCTACATCCCGGCCGGTCCGCGCCTGGGTGACAAGGTCATCGAACTGCACAACGTCACCAAGGGTTATGGCGATCGCGTGCTGATCGACAATCTGTCGATGAGCATCCCCAAGGGTGCCATCGTCGGCGTGATCGGCGGCAACGGCGCGGGTAAATCCACCCTGTTCCGCATGCTCACCGGCAAGGAACAACCGGACTCGGGCAGCATCGAGATCGGCGAAACCGTGCAGATCGCCAGCGTCGACCAGAGCCGCGAAGTCCTCGAAGGTAACAAGACCGTTTGGGAACAGGTGTCCGACGGCTTCGAGCAGATCAAGATCGGCAACTACGAAGTCCCGTCGCGCAGCTACGTCGGCCGCTTCAACTTCAAGGGCGGCGACCAGCAGAAGTTCGTCAAGGACCTCTCCGGTGGTGAGCGTGGCCGTCTGCACCTGGCCCTGACCCTGAAGCAGGGCGGCAACGTGCTGCTGCTCGACGAACCGTCCAACGACCTCGACGTGGAAACCCTGCGTGCGCTGGAAGAAGCGCTGCTGGACTTCCCTGGCGCCGCCATCGTGATTTCCCACGATCGCTGGTTCCTGGACCGCATCGCGACCCACATCCTCTCCTACGAGGACGATGGCAAGGTGGTCTTCTTCGAAGGCAACTACACCGAGTTCGAAGCCGATCGTAAAAAACGCCTGGGCGACGCTGCCTCGCAGCCGCACCGCGTGCGCTACAAGAAGCTGGCGTAAGCCACTTCTGCATGAAAACGGGGCCTTCGGGCCCCGTTTTCGTTTCCGCGCGGTTTAGCGACGAGCTCAGCGGCTGCGCTTGAGATCGTCCACGGTACGGCGCTGTTCCTCCAGCTGGCGCTGCAATGTGTCGATTTGCCGCGCCTGGTCCTGCAGCGTGCGTTGCTGCTCTTCCAGTTGGCGTGACATGCGCTGCAGGTCGTCGGTGCTGAACGTCGACTTGTGGATCACTTCGCTGTCGAATGTATCCGCCACCACCAGCGCGCCGGACTCGGTGAAGTTGCCGAGTTTCATGGCTCCGTGAGCGGGGAGGGCGAGGGTGCAGGTGAGGGCGGCGAGAAGCGCGAATGGGCGTACGAGCATCGGGATCGTCCTGATGGGATAAGTGGTTGAGTGCAACTACCTATTGATTTTGTATACAAAAATCTGTTTTTCTGCCCGTCCGGCAGAAGTGGGATTTATATTTTTGCACCATAAAGATTCATAAAAGCGTCACGCTGCACTATCTGGGAGCGGCGTGGATTGTTAGAGTCTGCCGGCAAAAAGCATCACATAATCAGAAAAGTACCGGTGTAGACATGACGCAATCCGTTGACTCGTTCCTCGAGCGCCTCAAGCGGCGCGACCCCGACCAGCCCGAATTCCACCAGGCGGTGGAAGAAGTGCTGCGCTCCCTCTGGCCCTTCCTCGAAGCCAACCCGCATTACCTGCAGGCTGGCATCGTCGAACGCATCGTCGAGCCTGAACGCGCGATCCTGTTCCGCGTTCCGTGGGTGGATGATGCCGGACGAGTTCGGGTCAACCGCGGCTTCCGCATCCAGATGAGCAGCGCCATCGGCCCGTACAAGGGCGGCCTGCGCTTTCACCCCTCGGTGAACCTGGGCGTGCTGAAGTTCCTGGCCTTCGAGCAGGTCTTCAAGAACTCCCTGACCTCGCTGCCCATGGGCGGCGGCAAGGGCGGTTCGGACTTCGATCCCAAGGGCAAGAGCGACGCCGAAGTCATGCGCTTCTGCCAGTCGTTCATGAGCGAGCTGTTCCGCCACGTCGGCGCGGACCTCGACGTGCCGGCCGGCGACATCGGCGTGGGCGCCCGCGAGATCGGCTACCTGTTCGGCCAGTACAAGCGCCTGTCCAACGAGTTCACCTCGGTGCTGACCGGCAAGGGCATGTCCTACGGCGGCAGCCTGATCCGCCCGGAAGCCACCGGCTACGGCTGCGTGTACTTCGCCCAGGAAATGCTCAAGGCGCGCGAGAGCGGCTTCGACGGCCAGCGCGTGGCCATCTCCGGTTCCGGCAACGTGGCCCAGTATGCCGCGCAGAAGGTCATGGAACTGGGCGGCAAGGTGATCTCGCTGTCTGATTCCGAAGGCACCCTGTTCATCGAGGCTGGCCTGACCCTGGAGCAGTGGGAAGCTGTCATGGAGCTGAAGAACGTCCGTCGTGGCCGTCTCAGCGAAATGACCGGCCCCGGCCTGCGCTTCATTGCCGGCGAGCGTCCGTGGTCGCTCGCCTGCGATATCGCGCTGCCCTGCGCCACCCAGAACGAGCTGGACGCCAACGACGCGCGCACCCTGCTGGCCAACGGCTGCATCTGCGTGGCTGAAGGCGCGAACATGCCGTCGACCCTGGAGGCTGTGGATATCTTCCTCGAAGCCGGCATCCTCTACGCACCGGGCAAGGCCTCCAACGCCGGCGGCGTCGCCACCAGCGGCCTGGAGATGAGCCAGAACGCCATGCGCCTGCTGTGGACCGCCGGTGAAGTCGACCAGCGCCTGCACGGCATCATGCAGAACATCCACCATGCCTGCGTCGCCTACGGCGAGGAGAATGGCCGGATCAACTACGTGAAGGGCGCCAACATCGCCGGCTTCGTGAAAGTCGCCGATGCGATGCTGGCCCAGGGCGTGGTCTGACCACACTCCCTGCATGAAGAACGGGCCCGATGGGCCCGTTTTTTTTGGCCCGCGCGAGTTTTTCGTAGGAGCGAGCTTGCTCGCGAACTGGCGAGACTCCGCTGCTCTGTTCTTCGCGAGCAAGAGCCAGGCGCCTCCCGCGTTCCTACAGGTCCGTCGTCAATCCACCGGTTTTGGCGTGCTCGCGGTGCTCGGCGGCAGCAGCGGGTACTCCACTTTCGGCTGCTTGCCGGTGACGGTCTTGAGGAAGGCGACGATGTCGCCGACTTCCTCGGCGTTGAGCTGCTTGCCCAGTTGCGCGGTGCCCATGATCGCCACTGCTTCCTCCAGGTCCCAGACCTTCCCGCTGTGGAAGTACGGCGCGGTGAGGGCGATGTTGCGCAGCGGGGCGGCGCGGAACACGTATTCGTCGTTCTGCGTCTTGGTTACCTCGAAGCGCCCCTTGTCACCGACGGGCAGGATCTTGCTGTCAGGCTTCTTCACCAGGCCGAACGGGAAGTAGGCCTGGCCGCCCAGGTTCACGCCGTTGTGGCAGCTGATGCAGCCTGAGCTCATGAAAGTCTGCAGGCCCTTTTTCTCCTTCGCGTCGAGGGCGTTGTCGTCCCCCTTGAGGTAGAGATCGAAGCGCGAGTCCGGGGTGATCAGAGTCGACTCGAAGGCCTGCAGCGCGCGGGCCATGTTGTCGAAGCTGGTCGGCTGCTTGTCACCGGGGAAGGCCTTTTCGAAGGCTGCGACATATTCCGGCATGCTCCTGAGCGTGGCCTCGACGTTCTTCGGCGTGTTGTGCATTTCCACTGGGTTCTGCACGGGGCCCTTGGCCTGTTCTTCCAGGTCCTTGGCGCGGCCATCCCAGAACTGCGCGACGTTGAACACCGCGTTGAACACGGTGGGCGAGTTGCGCGCGCCCTTCTGCCAGGCGTGGCCGCTGGAAGCCGGCACGTTGTCGGCGCCACCGGTGCCGATGTTGTGGCAGGTGTTGCAGCTGATCACGTGGCTGGCGGACAGGCGCGGCTCGAAGAACAGTTGCCGGCCCAGCTCGATCTGGTTGGGGTCGAGCTTGTCGCTGGCCTGCTCAGGAATGGGCTTGAAGATACTGTTGGCGTTGTCGCGCAACGTGCCGGTATCGGCGTGGGCCGCTGCCGTGGTCATGGCGAGCAACAGGCTGCTCAGGGCCAGTTTGATGGACTGCATATGGGGTCTCCTTGTCTCAGGCTTTGGTTTCTTCTGAGGTCAAGGAGAGGCCAGCGGGAGAGGCGCCGGCTTGACCGAAATCAAGCGGGCGTCCGCCCCGTCTGCGGAATGTTGCCGCAGTCTCAGTTTCCCCGCAGGGCGTGGCTGAGCGCGCGGTCCTTTTCCTGTTCCCAGTCGCGGTCCCGGTCGCTGTTGCGCTGTTCCTCGTACCGCTGGCGCTCCTGGCTCACGCGCATGGCCTGGCACTGCTGGAAACCGTCGTTCCAGCCCAGCGCGTACTTCGCCTCGTCCAGGTAGCGCGAGACGTTCTTGCGGAACTCGCCGGTGATGGCTCCGGCGGCCTGGCGCCCGCTGCCGCAGCCGTCGTCATAGCCATCGGCATAGGCGGGCGGGTAGCCCTGGGCGATGAGGGTTTCGTGGGTGGTTTCGCAGCCGGCGAGCAGCGCGGCGCAGAGCAGGACGAGGGCGGCGCGCTGCGCCATGGAGACTCCCGTGTGCCGGTGAGGCGGGCACACGCGCCGGAAGAGATGGCGCCACTCGAGGTGACAGGGCGCGACTCTATTGGGCGGCTCGTGAGGAAAGCGTCAAGCCGGCGTGACGCGGATGTGCTGGCCAGCTGCCGGCCCTGCCGTGCAGCCGATCTGCACCGGCAGGAAGGCTTCGATCACCGCGCGGTTGCATTACAGGTGATCGCTGAGTAGCGGCGTGGTGAAGCTGCTGCCGCCGCGCGCGCGGGCGTCAGGTGCTTGTTCATCTCTCGCTTCCTTGTCCTGCCGTCGAGGCGGCCCGCCTCAAACTATCCCTTCACGCACACCACCTGACGCAGGGTATGCAGTACTTCCACCAGTTCGCGCTGGGCGTCCATCACGGCGTCGATGTCCTTGTAGGCCATCGGGATCTCGTCGATCACGTCGGCGTCCTTGCGGCATTCGACGTGGGCGGTGGCACGAATCTGGTCCTCGACGCTGAACAGCTTCTTGGCCTTGGTGCGGCTCATGGTCCGGCCGGCGCCGTGGCTGCATGAGCAGAACGCCTCTTCGTTACCCAGGCCGCGAACGATGAAACTCTTCGCGCCCATCGATCCCGGAATGATGCCGAGCTGGCCCTTCTGCGCGGACACCGCGCCCTTGCGCGTCACCAGTATTTCTTCGCCGAAGTGGCGTTCCTTCTGCACGTAGTTGTGGTGACAGTTCACTGCTTCCAGGCTCGCCTCGAACGGCTTGCGGATGACCTGCCGCGCGGCGGCGATCACCGAGTGCATCATCAGCTCGCGGTTCTGTCGGGCGAAGTCCTGGGCCCAGCCCACCGCTTCCACGTAGTCGTCGAAGTGCTGGCTGCCTTCCTCGAAGTAGGCCAGGTCACGGTCCGGCAAGTTGGCGATGTGCTGGCGCATATCGGCCTGGGCCAGTTCGATGAACAGGTTGCCGATGGCGTTACCCACACCGCGCGAGCCGCTGTGCAGCATGAACCAGACGCGGTTGGCTTCGTCGAGGCAGACCTCGATGAAGTGGTTGCCGGTGCCGAGGGTTCCCAGGTGCTGGCGGTTGTTGGTCTTCGTAAGTTTCGGGTACTTGTCGGTGATCACCTTGAAGCGGCCGGCCAGCGCGCGCCACGCGTGGTCGGCGTGCTCCGGTACGTCCTCCCAGGCGCCCTGGTCGCGGCGGCCGAAGGTCTTGCCGTGGGGCACGGCCTTCTCGATGGCGGTGCGCAGGCCGTGCAGATTATCCGGCAGGTCCGAGGCCACCAGCGAGGTGCGCGCGGCGATCATGCCGCAGCCGATATCCACACCCACGGCGGCCGGAATAATGGCGCCCTGGGTGGGTATCACGCTGCCGATGGTCGACCCTTTGCCCAGGTGCACGTCCGGCATCACGGCCAGGTGCTTGAAGATGAAGGGCATCTTCGCGGTGTTCAGCAGTTGCTGCCGCGCCTCGTCCTCTACTGGCACACCCTGCGTCCAGAGCTTGATCGGTTTGCCGTTGGCGACTTCCAGCAGTTGGAAGGTCTTGGTGCTCATGCTTTGACTCTCTTCTGTGACGTGGCGATCCGGCCGGAAGCGGGTGGTGCCCGGTCATCGTGAATTCGCTTGTTCAATCGACAGGTGCGACAGCGTATCGCCGTTGTGCAGACCTGTCCTTTGCAGCCCTCGTATCACCACTGACGAGATCGGCGAACTGGGCCTGGACAAGCATCAATTCCACCGAGGAGAAGCGCTTCCTCCCGCAGGGAGCGGAGCGCGAAGTGGCAGTGACTTCCGGTTGATCGCAGGAACCCACTGCGACTCGCGCGAACGGGGGCAAGGGCTGTTCTGCGCGGATCGGTTCGACCGCCTGCAACGGCAAGCAGTGATCGACGTCTGCCGGCAGGCGCGCAGCCTGTCCGACGCCGGTCGCCAGTTGTTCGCCGTCTCGCGTCAGGAGAAGCAGAACCCCAACGACGCCGACCGCCTACGCAAGTACCTGGCGCGCTTCGGTCTGGATTGGACGTCGTTGAGGGACTGAGGCACCGCGCGCCTCAGTAGTGGTACCAGCGCAGCTCCAGCATCACTTCGTTGCGCGGGCTGGCCTCATGGCTGAACTCGCGCTGGGCCGACAGGCGCAGGCCGAGGTTGCGGCCCAGTTCCACCTGCTGGCCGAAGCTCAGCGTGCGGCGCACTTCGCCGTTGTGGAAGTAGTCGCCCTTGCCCTCGAGGCTGAGGTTGCCCAGCGGGTTGCTCCACAGCACGCCGGTATCGAAGCCCATGGCCGGGGCGATGGTGGCGGCGAAGTCCTGGTTGTTCTCGATGCGCGCGGTGCCCAGGGCGTAGGCCTGCAAGTCGTCGGTCAGCTTCCAGCTGCCGCCGGCGCCGCCATTGAGGTGGCCGACCAGGGTGTCGTGGTCGTTGTCGCTGTGCTTGCCGATCACCCGCTCCCAGCCACCGGCGACTTGCCAGGACAGCGGCTGCAGCAGCTCGTTGCGTGGCGTCATCGAGCGGATGGTGACCAGGTCCAGTTGCTGCAATTGCCAGCGGTTGCCTTCGTACTGACGCAGCTTGAGCTGGCCGATCTCGATCTGTGCGCCGAGGGGGAAGCCGTAGGCGTTGTCGTCGAGGTCGTGATAGGCCATGCGCAGGCCGTACTGGGCGAAGGCCTCGCCGTCGCGGCTGCCGGCGCCCAGTTGCCAGGTGCGCGACTCGTGGCCGTTCTCCGGCTGGCCGGGGCGTTCCACGTCCAGTGGCGGCGGCGGGTTGCGGTTGATTGCCTTGAGCAGGTTGTAGCTGCGCGCGGCGGTGGACTGGTCGCGTTCCTGGCCGGTGGCGCGGTAGCGCACCAGGCGGAAGGCGGTGTCCTGCACCAGTGCCTGGCGGTCGGCGGGCAGGGCGGCGAACTCGGGGCTCTGCAGCTGGCTGTCGTCATCGGCGATGTGGCGCGCCAGCACCTGCTCGTCGTGGCTCAGTGGCTCGCCACGGGCCAGCAGTTCGCGCTCGCGGGAGGGGCGGTAGTCCACCCGGTCGATCAGCCCGGCGTCCTTCACCGCGCGTACCGTGTCGGTGGGGATGGCGGTGAGCGGGAAGAGGTCGGTGAGCTCGATGCCGGGGCGGGCGATCTCCAGCAGCTCCAGCAGGCGGAACGAGCAGTTCTCGTCGAAGAAGAAGTACTTGAAGCGGATCTGCTTCAGCTCCCAGACGTGTTCGACCATGCGCGCGGTCTCTTCCGGCGTCAGGTTCAGGCGGTATTCCCAGAGGTCGCGGTTCTCCAGGCGGCTGTATTCGGAAAGCTTCTCGCGGTAGGGCACCAGGGCGAACAGGCCGGGGTAGCCGCCCATCAGGCCCTTCCAGGCGTAGAGGATGCTGTTGTCCATGCCCTCGATGAAGGCGCCGAAGTTGAGCGCGTAGCTGAGCAGGGCGGTGTTGTCGGAGTCGACATCGGCCTGGTCGATGCGCAGCAGGGTGTGGCCGAACATCGAGGACGGGCTGTTCAGGTAGGCGGCGGGGAACACCAGCACGGCGCTGTGCGGGTTGATGTCCTGGTACCAGGTGGTGAATTCCTTGCACTCCACCGTCGGCAGGTCATCGAGCTGCAACTGCTGGCGCAGCCAGCGGGTACGCGCCGGGTAGACGCACTGGGCGTGCTTGTCGCCGAGGCTGGCCGGGGCGTAGAGGGCCTTCACGGTGGCGGCCAGTTCGGATTCTGGATGGCGGTCTCCGTCTTTGGCGAGGAAGAACTTCGGGTCGTCGACGAAGCTGCGCCAGCCGCCGAGCTTGGCGTGTTCGTAGTGACCCAGCGCCAGCCAGTAGGGTTCGTTGGCCAGTGATTGCAGGCGTTGTGGGTCGGTCGCGGGCGAGGCCAGCAGTGGAGTGCAGGCGCACAGCGCCATCCAGGGCAACAGGCGTTTGAGCATCGAGTGGGCTACTGGAAGGGAAGGGGGAGCCCGCCGGGAGGTGGCGGGCTCGCGTGGGCCATCAGGCCTGTTCGGCGTACTTGGCCAGGGTGCTGTCCTGCTTCAGGACGGCCTGGGTGTTGGCATAGACGTCTTCGGCGGTGACGTCGGACTTGTTGAAGATCTGCGCGAAGTGCTCGTGGGTGACCTGGGCGAAGTGCGCGCGGTCTTCGGGCTTCACACCCAGTACCACGGCGTAGGTGGTCAGCGCTTCGCCGTCACCCTTGGCCATGTCTTCGGACAGCTCGTCCATCATGCTGCTGAGCACGATCATCGGCTTGCCGCTATAGGTCAGCGCGCCGTTGGTGTGGCAGCCGTTGGTGCCGGTGGTCATGCCGAAGGTGTTGTTGCCGCTGGTGCCGTTGGTGGTGGCGGCCAGGACGTGGGTCGCGGTGCCGCGCTGGCCCTTGAACAGCATGTTGCCCCAGCCGCAGCCGTCGCTGCCGGGGGCATCGGCGAGGGCGCTGAGGGAGGCGGTGGCGAGGAGGGTACCGAGCAGAATCCTTTTCATCGTTTTTCTCTCTTTTTGAGGTCGGGGACCGTTGAACAGCCGCTGACAGCCTAACAGCGCCTGCCAGAGCTTTTCTCCAATGCCTTGCGGGTGTCAAGGCAACCGCTGCCGCAGGCAGTATGGCCGAGCCGGCGGGAACGGCCTGGATAACCGGCAGTTGATCGGCATCAGCTGCGGAAGTCTTGGAACCGACCACACTTGAATCAGTTCCCCTTGTGAGGAAGTAGCCATGGTCGATTTCGATCCACGTCCGGCGCTGGACCAGTTGGCGGCCGAGTATTCCAAGCGTGCCCAAGCCATCCGCCGCGACCTCGGTCGCAGCCATTCTCCGGACTTTGCCGAACAGGCCCAGCAGCGGCAGAACGATGACGTGCTGCGCGCGCTGCTGGCCGAAGCGGACGCAGGCATGCGCCTGGTGGGCATGGCGCGCCTGCGCCTGGCCGATGGCACCTATGGCGAATGCGCGCGCTGCGGCGAGACCATCGAGGAGCGTCGCCTGCGCGCCTTGCCGGCGGCCGAGCATTGCCTGCGCTGCGCCGGTGAAGTGGACTGAAACTGTCACCAATACTGCCTTGCCAGTGGCGCGCGGGCGGCGCGAGAATGCGGACGAATCTCCGCGGCCTCGAGCCGCCCGAAGCAAGGACCTCCAATGCCCGATTCCGTTGCTGCCGGCCTGCGCCTGGCGCCCGATGAACTGACCCGCCCCTTCACCCCCGAACAGTTTCCCTTCAAGACCACCGAAGAACTGGAGCCTTTCCTGGGCGTGCTTGGACAGGAGCGCGCAGTCGAGGCGTTGCAGTTCGGCGTGGCGATGCCGCGTCCGGGTTACAACGTGTTCGTCATGGGTGAGCCCGGTACCGGACGCTTCTCTTTCGTGCAGCGCTACCTGAAGGCCGAGGGCAAACGCCTGCCGACACCGGCTGACTGGGTCTACGTCAATAATTTCGATGATTCGCGCGAGCCGCGGGTGATCGAACTGCCGCCGGGCAGCGGCGCCGAGTTCGGCACCGACATCGACCACCTGATCGACAACCTGCTCTCGACCTTCCCCTCGGTGTTCGAGAACCCGGCGTACCAGCAGAAGAAGAGCGCCATCGATCGCGCCTTCAACCAGCGCTACGACAAGGCCTTGGATACCGTCGAGCGCCTGGCGCTGGAGAAGGAAGTCGCCCTGTACCGCGACAGCGCCAACATCGCCTTCACCCCGATGAAGGACGGCAAGGCACTGGATGAAGCCGAGTTCGCCCAGTTGCCGGAAGAGGAGCGCGAGCGCTTCCACGCCGATATCGCCGACCTGGAGGAGCACCTCAACGAGGAGCTTTCCAGCCTGCCGCAGTGGAAGCGCGAGTCCAGCAATCAGCTACGCCAGCTCAACGAAGAAACCATCACCCTGGCGCTGCAGCCGCTGCTGGCGCCGCTGGTGGAGAAGTACAACAACAATTCCGGGGTCAGCACGTACCTGCAGGCCATGCAGCTCAACCTGTTGAAGACCGTGGTCGATCAACTGGTGGACGCCGAGCGCACCGACCCGCAGCGCAAGCAGAGCCTGGAAGAGCAGTACGCGCCCAACCAGGCGATCGGTCACCACGCCACCAGCGGTGCGCCGGTAGTGTTCGAATCGCACCCGACCTATGACAATCTGTTCGGCCGGATCGAATACGCCTCCGACCAGGGCGCGCTCTACACCAGCTACCGCCAGCTGCGCCCTGGTGCGTTGCACCGCGCCAACGGCGGCTTCCTTGTACTGGAGGCGGAGAAGCTGCTCGGCGAGCCCTTCGTCTGGGACGCCCTGAAGCGCGCGCTGCAGTCGCGTCAGCTGAAGATGGAATCGCCACTGGCCGAACTCGGCCGCCTGACCGCCATGAGCCTGACGCCCCAGGTGATCCCGCTGAACCTCAAGGTGATCATCATCGGGTCGCGGCAGATCTACTACACGCTGCAGGACCTGGACCCGGACTTCCAGGAGATGTTCCGCGTGCTGGTGGACTTCGACGAGGACATCCCGCTCGCCGAGGACAGCCTCGAACAGTTCGCCCAGTTGCTCAAGACCCGCACTTCGGAAGAGGGCCTGGCGCCGCTCAGCCGCGAGGCCGTGGCGCGCCTGGCGACCTATAGCGCTCGCCTGGCCGAACACCAGGGCCGCCTCTCCGCGCGCATCGGCGATCTGTTCCAGCTGGTCAGCGAAGCGGACTTCATCCGCCAGCTGGCCGGCCAGGAAGTGACCGACCTCGGCCACATCGAGCGTGCCCTGAAAGCCAAGGAAACCCGCACTGGCCGCGTGTCGGCGCGGATCCTCGACGACATCCTTGCCGGCATCATCCTGATCGACAGCGACGGCGCCGCGGTGGGCAAGTGCAACGGCCTGACCGTGCTGGAAGTCGGCGACTCCGCGTTCGGCATGCCGGCGCGCATCTCCGCCACGGTCTACCCAGGCGGCAGCGGCATCGTCGACATCGAGCGCGAGGTCAACCTCGGCCAGCCGATTCACTCCAAGGGCGTGATGATCCTCACCGGCTACCTCGGCAGCCGCTACGCCCAGGAATTCCCCCTGGAGATTTCCGCGAGCATCGCCCTGGAGCAGTCCTACGGCTATGTCGACGGCGACAGCGCCTCGCTGGGCGAGGTCTGCACATTGATCTCGGCCCTGTCGCGTACGCCGCTGCGGCAGTGCTTCGCCATCACCGGCTCGATCAACCAGTTCGGTGAAGTGCAGGCGGTCGGTGGGGTCAACGAGAAGATCGAAGGCTTCTTCCGTTTGTGCGAAGCGCGTGGCCTGACCGGCGAGCAGGGTGTAATCATCCCGCGCGCCAACGTCGCTACCCTGATGCTCGACGAGCGCGTGCTACAGGCGGTGCGTAACGGTCAGTTCCACATCTATGCGGTGCGCCAGGCCGACGAGGCGCTGAGCCTGCTGGTCGGCGAGCCAGCCGGTGCGCCGAATGCCAACGGCCACTTCCCCAAGGGCAGCGTCAACGCCCGTGTCGTCGAGCGCCTCAAGGAAATTTCCGAGCTGGGCATGGACGAAGAGGAAAAGGAAAAGTCGGCCAAGGAGCCCGTCGCCGCCAAGCCCGCCAGCAAGCCGAAGGCGGATAAGGTGCCGGCGGAAAAGGCTCCCGTAGAGAAAGAGCGCGCCCGCAAGAAGAAGGACGCCGACTGATTGCCGGCAGGGCAGGGGCGCCTCGGCTGCGCTCCTGTCCGCGCGTTTTACACTCCGTTGTCTGCAAGATGAGTGGATAAATCCGCGCTTTCGCGTGTCGGAACCTGGGTGTAGTCTCAATCCCAGGACAACCGCGAGGGTGCCGCCATGCCGCGTAACCTCTGCCTTATCCGCCCCTGTCTGGGGCTGACCACGCGCATCGAGTGCGAGATCAGGCCGCTGGCCGGAGAGAATGGACTCTGGACCTTGTTGTGCGCCGCCGGCATGTCCGGCGCGCAGCCTACCGCCATCAAGGCGCAGGGCCCTTTCTGCGGGCCTTTCGTGGCTGAAGGCGTGCTCGAAGCGATCTCCGACTGCCTGGCCCAGCAGGGCTACATCGTGGCAGACGATCCTCCCATCTGGCAGTTGCACCTGCAGGGCGAGTTGCGCCGTCTGAACGGCGAACGATCGCGCCATGTCGGCAACTTCCAGTTCCGCCCCGAGGGTTGAAGCGTTCAAGGCTGAGGGATTGCGCAGCCCCTGCACAATTCGCTGAAGGCTGCGGGGTGCCTGGTCGCTACGGTTTCATAGCGTGGCTGGCCACCTATTTATCCACAGACATATTTATCCATAGAAAGCCGGGATAACTCGCAAAAACCATCCGCTATACTGCGGCGGCCCCTTTTCCTGAGACCTTTCCTGCGAGCACCATGGAACGATTCGTCGAAAACTCCCTGTACGCCGCCCGCTGGCTGCTGGCGCCGATCTACATCGGCCTGTCGCTGGCCCTGTTGGCGCTGACCATCAAATTCTTCCAGGAAATCTTTCACATCCTGCCCAGCATCTTCTCCATCGCCGAGGCGGACCTGATCCTGGTGCTGCTGTCGCTGATCGACATGGCGCTGGTCGGTGGCCTGCTGGTGATGGTGATGTTCTCCGGCTACGAGAACTTCGTGTCGCAGCTGGACATCGACGAAGGCAAGGAAAAACTCAGCTGGCTGGGCAAGATGGACGCCACCTCGCTGAAGAACAAGGTGGCCGCGTCCATCGTGGCGATCTCCTCGATCCACTTGCTGCGCATCTTCATGGACGCCAAGAACATCGAAGACAACAAGCTGATGTGGTACGTGATCATGCACCTCACCTTCGTCCTCTCGGCCTTTGCCATGGGCTACCTGGACAAGGCCACGCGCCACGACCACTAAGGCTCCGCTGCGTTATCCACACCGCCCGGCCGTTGCAAAACGGACGGGCGGTTGCGTTTTCGGCTTGCGGTGAGCGCCTGCTGTACAAGACTTTTTGCGTGGATCAATCCGCAGGAGGTGCAGCATATGAATCTGCAGGAACTGACCAGCCGCTCGGTCGCCGGTGACATCGACGAGATCAACCTGGTCTCGCTGGAAGGCGACATCTATGTACTGGAAGCACGCATGGGCGCGCGCTTCTACCCGCTCCAGGACGAGGCCGGGCACGTCATCAGCGTGCGCTCCCTCGCCCATGCGCGGGAAGTGCTCCGGGCGTTGCCCAATGTCCCGTTTCATCTGGTGCATGCCGTGGTGCATGACGAGATGTGCGGTATGGACGATGAGCGCGACATCGGCGCGGGCGTGACCATCCCGTTGCACTGAGTCTGTAGCGCGGCGCTTGGCCCATCCCGCTGCGCGCGGCTCGTGCGGTGGGGGCGGCGGTGCATCTGTGCTAGGCTGGCGGCCCTTTTTTGAACCTCCAGCGGAGCGCCGCCATGAGCGAACTCAACCTTTCCACCGACGAAGCCCGCGTCAGCTACGGTATCGGCCGCCAGCTGGGCGACCAGCTGCGCGAGAACCCGGTTCCGGGCATGACCCTCGACGCCATTCTGGCCGGCCTCTCCGACGCCTACGCCGGCGCCGAAAGCCGTGTGCCGGACGAAGTCCTGTCCGCCAGCTTCCAGGTCATCCGCGAGCGCATGCAGGCCGAAGCCCAGGCCAAAGCCGAAGCCGCTGCCGGTGTTGGTCGCGAGTACCTGGTGGGAAATGCCAAGCGTGAGGGCGTGACTGTTCTGCCGTCCGGTCTGCAGTATGAAGTACTGGTCAGCGGCGAAGGCGCCAAGCCGTCCCGCGAAGACACCGTGCGTACCCACTACCACGGTACCCTGGTCGATGGCACCGTCTTCGACAGCTCTTACGAGCGCGGCCAGCCGGCTGAATTCCCGGTGGGCGGCGTGATCGCCGGCTGGGTCGAGGCCCTGCAACTGATGAACGCTGGCAGCAAATGGCGTCTGCATGTGCCGAGCGAGCTGGCCTACGGCGGCCAGGCTGTCGGCAGCATCCCGCCGCACAGCGTGCTGGTGTTCGACGTCGAGCTGCTGGAAATCCTCTGATTTCCAACGGTTCGCTGCGCAGTGCCATCCTTGGCGACTGCGCAGGAAAAGGGGCGCTCAGGCGCCCCTTTGTGCATCCGCCTCCCGGGCAGCGGAGCACCGACGGCGCATCCGGCGCCGGCGTAAACCTTCAGGTGCACCCGCTTTTGTAGGAGCGAGCTTGCTCGCGAACAGCCTTGCGCCAAGTCTGGAGGTTCGCGAGCAAGCTCGCTCCTACGAATACCTCTAGCGCAGCGCGCGGGCGTAACAGAACAGGAACAGGTTGCGCACCAGTTCCTTGAGCACCAGCGGTTCGCTGGTATTGAGCTCGGACAGATCCAGGCCGCCCTGTTCTCGCAGTTCATCCAGGGCCTCTTGCTCCAGCACTGCGCAGACTTCCCCGGTGTCCCGATGCAGGATGCGCAGGTAGGGGTGCGGGCGATCCAGCCAGGCGTCGATCATGTAGGTCATGGCGCGTTCCTCCGTGCAAAGCGTTTAATGAGAATAATTCTTATTATCTCAATAGCAAGCCTGAATTGGAATTTTTTTGCATGGGCGATGATCTGTTGTTCCCGATCAAAAGACAGGCAACAAAAAACCCGCCGCGGCGAACCGGGGCGGGCTTTGCTGGAGCGCTGGATCAGTGCGTGCGGGCGACGGCGAACTCGGCCAGCTCGATCAGTGCGGCGCGGTACTCGTTGTCCGGCAGCGCCTTGAGGTAATCGATGGCGCGGGCGGCGTATTCGCGGGCCAGGTTGGCGGTGTAATCCAGCGCACCAGCGGCTTCGACGGCGGCACGGATACCTTCCAGATCCTGGCTGCCGCCCTGCTGGATGGCCTTGCGCACCAGCGCGGCCTGTTCCGGGGTGCCGTCGCGCATGGTGGCGATCAGCGGCAGGGTCGGCTTGCCTTCGGCGAGGTCGTCGCCGACGTTCTTGCCCAGGCTGGCGGCGTCGCCGCGGTAGTCGAGCAGGTCGTCCACCAGCTGGAAGGCGATGCCCAGGGCATCGCCGAACAGGCGCAGCGCCTCGGATTGCTCCGGCTGGGCGTTGGCCAGTGCGGCAGCGCTGTGGGTAGAAGCTTCGAAGAGCATCGCGGTCTTGCCGCGGATGACTTCCATGTAGGTTTCTTCGGTGGTGCTGGCGTCGCGGACCTTGGACAGCTGCAGTACTTCGCCTTCGGCGATCACGCGGGTGGCCTGGGAAATGATGCGCATGACCGGCATGGAGCCCAGCTCGACCATCATTTCGAAGGAGCGCGCATAAAGGAAGTCGCCCACCAGCACGCTCGGCGCGTTGCCCCACTGGGCGTTGGCGGTGGCGCGGCCGCGGCGCAGGCCGGAGGCGTCGACCACGTCGTCGTGCAGCAGGGTGGAGGTGTGCAGGAACTCGATGGTGGCTGCCAGCAGCTTCAGGTCATCGCCCGAATAGCCCAGGGCCTTGCCCGAGAGGAGCACCAGCAGCGGACGAAGACGCTTGCCGCCGGCGGAGATGATGTAGTCGCCGATCTTTTCCACCAGGGGAACGCGGGAAGTGAGTTGGCGACGGATAATGCCGTCGACGGCGGTGAAGTCGTCCGCCACCACGCGATAGAAAGCCTGGGGTTGCATTAAAGACAGCGCTCCTCGTAGATTGCGCGGCATGCTAGGTGGCGGGGTTGGGGCTGTCAAGGCAAGGCCCCGTGGGGCTTGATCCGCACTGGGGCTTTGCGTACAATCGCGGCCCCGAACTTCCCTGGCATATCCTGCCTTACGCAATTGCACGGGCGTCCTTTCCGGCCCCATGCAGCCATGCCGACCGATTCCTCTTTCTATAAAGCGTCGGGTGAGCAGGTCTAACGGAGACATCCAGATGTACGCAGTAATTGTTACTGGTGGCAAGCAATACAAAGTCACCGAAGGCGAATTCCTCAAGGTCGAAAAACTCGACGTTGCCACCGGCGAAGCGATCAACCTGGATCGTATCCTGCTGGTTGCCAACGGCGACGACGTCAAGATCGGCCTGCCGGTGGTAGAAGGCGCGAAAGTGACTGCAGAAGTGGTTTCCCACGGCCGTCACGATAAAATCCGCATCATCAAGTTCCGCCGCCGCAAGCACCACATGAAGCGTCAGGGCCACCGCCAGTGGTTCACTGAAATCAAAATCACCGGCATCCAGGCCTAATTCCTTTTTAGGCCTGTTTCCTGTTTAGGAGAATTGACTCATGGCACACAAAAAAGCTGGCGGTAGTACCCGCAACGGCCGCGACTCAGAAAGCAAACGCCTTGGCGTGAAGCTGTTCGGTAGCCAGGCTGTGAAAGCAGGCAACATCATCGTGCGTCAGCGCGGTACCCAGTTCCACGCTGGCTACGGCGTTGGCATGGGCAAGGATCACACCCTGTTCGCTAAAGTCGACGGCGTGATCAAGTTCGAAGTGAAAGGCGCCTTTGGCCGTCGCTATGTAAGCGTCGTCGCTGCCTAAGCGAGCCTTCACTGAAAAAGCCCTGTCTCGCGACGGGGCTTTTTTGTTTCTGGCGTTTCCAGGCGAGGTGCTGTCGGTTCGGGCGTTTGCGCGGACTTGGCTGTATCCTATGCTCCTTTTCTTATTTTCAACCCGCAGGTGCTGCGGGAGGCGTTCGCAATGAAATTCGTCGACGAAGTATCCATCCACGTGAAAGCCGGTGACGGCGGCAACGGCCTCATGAGCTTCCGCCGCGAGAAGTTCATCGAGAAAGGCGGTCCCAACGGCGGTGACGGTGGCGACGGTGGCTCGGTGTTCCTCCAGGCCGACGAGAACCTGAATACCCTGGTGGACTATCGCTACACCCGTCGTTTCGACGCCCAGCGCGGCGAGAACGGCGGCAGCAAGGATTGCACTGGTGCCAAGGGTGACGATCTCGTTCTGCCCGTGCCGGTCGGTACCACCATCATCGATGCCAATACCCAGGAAATCATCGGTGACCTGACCACTGCCGGTCAGCGCATCATGGTGGCTCAGGGTGGCTGGCACGGTCTGGGCAATACCCGCTTCAAGTCCAGCACCAACCGTGCGCCGCGCCAGACCACTCCGGGCAAGCCCGGCGATGCGCGTGATCTCAAGCTGGAGCTGAAAGTGCTGGCGGACGTCGGTCTGCTGGGCCTGCCGAACGCCGGCAAGAGCACCTTCATTCGCTCGGTCTCCGCGGCCAAGCCGAAGGTTGCCGATTATCCCTTCACCACCCTGGTGCCGAACCTGGGCGTGGTCAGTGTCGGTCGCTTCAAGAGCTTCGTGGTTGCCGACATCCCTGGTCTGATCGAGGGTGCTGCCGAAGGTGCCGGCCTGGGTATCCGCTTCCTCAAGCACCTGGCGCGTACCCGTCTGTTGCTGCATATCGTCGATATGGCGCCGCTGGACGAAAGCGACCCGGCCGATGCTGCCGAAACCATCGTGCATGAGCTGGAGAAATTCAGCCCGGCGCTGACCGAGCGTGATCGCTGGCTGGTGCTGAACAAGATGGACCAGATCCTCGAGCCCGAGGAGCAGGAGCGTCGCAAGCAGGCGGTGGTGGATCGTCTGGGCTGGGAAGGTCCGGTCTACGTGATCTCCGCCCTGGAGCGTAATGGTACCGAGGCGCTGAGCCAGGACATCATGAAGTACCTCGACGAGCGCACCCTGCGCATTGAGGAAGAGCCAGCCTTCGGCGAAGCCCTGGCGGCCCTGGATCAGCGCATCGAAGACGAGGCTCGCGCCCGTCTGCAGGCGCTGGATGATGCTCGTGCCCTGCGTCGCGCGGGTCTGAAGAATGCCGACGATGTGGATGACGATGATTTCGAGGATGACGAAGACGACGGCGATGGGCCGGAAATCTTCTACGTGCCTTGATCGGAACGGCGCCCGCCGGCCCGGATGAAACGTGTGAAGCCTGACTTCTAAGGTTGAGGGTATGCGTGAGAAGGTCACTGGCGCCAAGCGCTGGGTAGTCAAGATTGGCAGTGCGTTGCTGACCGCCGATGGTCGCGGTCTGGATCGCGACGCCATGGCGGTATGGGTCGAGCAGATGGTTGCGCTGCATTGCGCGGGCGTCGAGCTGGTGCTGGTGTCTTCGGGCGCCGTCGCGGCGGGCATGAGTCGCCTGGGTTGGGTTTCCCGACCTAGTGACATGCACGAGCTGCAGGCGGCCGCCGCGGTTGGGCAGATGGGGCTGGTGCAGGCCTGGGAGTCCAGTTTCGGCGTGCACGGCCTGCAGACTGCCCAGGTGCTGCTGACCCATGACGACCTGTCCGATCGCAAGCGCTATCTGAACGGGCGCAATACCCTGCGCACGCTGGTCGACCTTGGCGTGATCCCGGTGATCAACGAGAACGACACCGTGGTCACCGACGAGATTCGTTTCGGCGACAACGACACGCTGGCGGCGCTGGTGGCCAACCTGGTCGAGGCCGACCTGTTGGTGATCCTTACCGATCGCGACGGTATGTTCGACGCCGACCCGCGCAACAATCCCGATGCCCAGTTGATTTTCGAGGCTCGTGCCGATGATGCGGCGCTGGATGCGGTGGCTGGCGGTACTGGCGGCGCGCTCGGTCGTGGCGGCATGCAGACCAAGCTGCGTGCGGCGCGCCTGGCGGCTCGTTCCGGCGCGCACACGGTGATCGTCGGTGGGCTCATCGAGCGTGTGCTGGATCGCCTGCGTGTTGGTGAGCGTCTCGGTACGCTGCTGACTCCTGAGCAGAGTCGCAAGGCAGCGCGCAAGCAGTGGCTGGCTGGTCATCTGCAGATGCGCGGCACCCTGGTGCTGGATGATGGCGCGGTCAAGGCGGTCGCCCAGGACCACAAGAGCCTGTTGCCGGTCGGTGTGAAGGCTGTGCAGGGCAGCTTCCGTCGCGGCGAGATGGTGGTTTGCGTGGATCAGCGGGGGCGCGAAATCGCTCGTGGCCTGGCCAACTACAGCACGCTCGAAGCACAGAAGATCATTGGTCAGCCGACCGACTCCATCGAGGGCCTGCTCGGCTACATTGACGGCCCGGAATTGGTGCACCGCGACAACCTGGTGCTCGTCTGAGGGGGTTCTCCATGCGCAAGGGATTGATGGCGGCGCTGATGCTGCTGCCGGTGCTGGCCCGGGCCGACGTGGTCGGCGAGGTGTCGACCGTGTTCAAGTGGGTCGGGCCGAACGACAAGATCGTCGTCGAGGCTTTCGATGATCCGAAGGTGCAGGGTGTCAGTTGCTACCTGTCGCGCGCCAAGACTGGCGGCGTGAAGGGTGGCTTGGGCTTGGCGGAAGATCGCGCCGAGGCGTCGATCTCCTGTCGCCAGGTGGGGCCGATCCGCTTCGCGGGTGAACTCAAGGATGGCGAGGTGGTGTTCCAGCAGCGCACCTCGCTGGTGTTCAAGACCATGCAGGTGGTGCGCTTCTTCGACAAGAAGCGCAATGCGCTGGTCTATCTGGTCTACAGCGATCGGGTGATCGAGGGTAGTCCGCAGAATGCGGTGACGGCGATTCCGATCATGCCGTGGCCTGAGAAGTAAGAAAGAGAAGGGCGGGTGACCGCCCTTTCTTTTTGCCTGCAGGCTTCTCATCGGCGGAGAGGATGGCCTGTGGATAACGGTGCGCTAGGCAAATCGCAGGCAATAAAAAACCGGCCCTGAGGCCGGTTTTTCAAGAACGGAACGCTTACGCGGTGGCCAGGGCCTTCACGTGGGCGTTCAGGCGGCTCTTGTGGCGGGCGGCCTTGTTCTTGTGGATGATGCCTTTGTCAGCCATGCGGTCGATGACCGGTACGGCAGCAACCAGAGCGGCCTGGGCCTTCGGCAGGTCCTTGGCGTCGACTGCTTTGACTACGTTCTTGATGTAGGTACGAACCATGGAACGCAGGCTGGCGTTGTGGCTGCGACGCTTCTCAGCCTGTTTGGCGCGTTTTTTGGCGGAAGGTGTGTTGGCCACCGTCGAGCTCCTCGAAAAAAACTAGGGATGTTGCGAATAAATTAAGGCCGCGAATAATGCCGTCGCATCAAGGCCTTGTCAAGGGTATGGGCGGCCTCCGACGAGTGGTGCGACAGTCGCACGCTCTCCGGTGGATGGGGTGATTTATTCGCCCCACGGCCCTACACTGCTGCGCTTCGCCTGGCGGCCGAGCAATCGCTCTGGCCAGTGCCGTGCCCAGCAGGGGCGGCCATTCTACCAGTTCTGGACGCTATGAACCTACTCAAGTCGCTGGCCGCGGTCAGCTCGATGACCATGATCTCGCGGGTGCTCGGCTTTGTGCGCGACACGATAGTCGCGCGCATGTTCGGCGCTGGCATGGCCACCGACGCCTTCTTCGTCGCCTTCAAACTGCCCAACCTGCTGCGCCGGATCTTCGCCGAAGGCGCGTTCTCCCAGGCTTTCGTGCCGATCCTGGCCGAGTACAAGACCCAGCAGGGTGAGGAGGCGACCCGCACCTTCATCGCCTATGTGTCCGGCCTGCTGACCCTGATCCTGGCGCTGGTCACGGCGCTGGGCATGCTCGCTGCGCCCTGGGTGATCTGGGTGACGGCGCCCGGCTTCGTCGATTCACCGGAGAAGTTCGAACTCACCAGCTCCCTGCTGCGGGTGACCTTCCCTTATATCCTGCTGATCTCGCTGGCATCTCTCGCGGGGGCGATCCTCAATACCTGGAACCGCTTCTCGGTGCCGGCCTTCGTGCCGACCCTGCTGAACGTCAGCATGATCCTCTTCGCATTGTTCCTCACGCCGTACTTCGACCCGCCGATCATGGCGCTCGGCTGGGCGGTGCTGGCCGGCGGCCTGGCGCAGATGCTCTACCAGCTGCCGCACCTGAAGAAGATCGGCATGCTCGTGCTGCCGCGCATCAACCTGCGGGATTCCGGCGTCTGGCGCGTGCTCAAGCAGATGGGGCCGGCGATCCTCGGCGTCTCGGTCAGCCAGATTTCCCTGATCATCAACACCATCTTCGCCTCCTTCCTGGTCGCCGGCTCCGTGTCCTGGATGTACTACGCGGACCGCCTGATGGAGCTGCCGTCCGGCGTGCTGGGTGTGGCGCTGGGCACCATCCTGTTGCCATCGCTGGCCAAGACCTACGCCAGTGACGACCGCCACGAGTATTCGCGGTTGATGGACTGGGGGCTGCGCCTGTGTTTCCTGCTGGTGCTGCCGTGCTCCCTGGCCTTGGCGGTGATCGCCGAGCCGCTGACCGTCGCGCTGTTCCAGTACGGCAAGTTCAGCGCCCATGACGCCCTGATGACTCAGCGTGCGCTGATCGCCTATGCGGTCGGTCTGCTCGGCATCATCCTGGTGAAGGTGCTGGCGCCGGGTTTCTATGCCCGGCAGAACATCAAGACGCCGGTGAAGATCGCGTTGTTCACCCTGGTGTCCACCCAGTTGATGAACCTGGTGTTCATTGGCCCGCTCAAGCACGCAGGTCTTGCCCTGGCGATCAGCGTTGCCGCCTGCCTGAACGCCAGTCTTCTCTACTGGCAGTTGCGCAAGCACCAGCTATTCGAGCCACAGCCAGGCTGGGGCAAGTTCATCGGCAAATTAGTCGTCTCTGTACTGGTGATGTGCGCCGTGCTGATCGGCATGATGCACTTCATGCCAGCCTGGAATGAGGGCGGCATGCCGATTCGCCTGGTGCGCCTGGGCGCGCTGGTAGGCGGCGGCGTGGTTGCCTATTTCGGTATGCTGGCGATCCTCGGCTTCCGCCTGCGGGACTTCTCCCGCCGCGCGGTGCTGTAACCTTCGCCGGGCAAAGCATTGCATCCGTTTGCGGCGACGGCATTTTGCCTGTCGCACGGCAACGGGTGCAGGTATAATCGACCACTTTCTGAGCAATACGCGCGCTATGCAGCTGCTTCGAGGCCTTCACAACCTGCGGCCCCTGTCCGGGGGCTGTGTCGCCACCATCGGTAACTTCGACGGCGTCCATCTCGGCCACCAGGCGATCCTGGGGCGTCTGCGCGAGCGTTCGCTGGAGCTGGGTGTGCCCAGCTGCGTGGTGATCTTCGAGCCGCAGCCGCGCGAGTACTTCGCTCCCGATGCTGCACCGGTGCGCCTGAGTCGCCTGCGCGAGAAACTCGAACTGCTGCGCCAGTATGGCGTCGACTTCGTTCTCTGCCTGGCCTTCAATCGCCGCCTGCGCGAGCTGTCGGCCGCCGAGTTCGTCCGCCAGGTGCTGGTGGAAGGCCTTTGCGTCCGCCATCTGGAAGTGGGCGACGATTTCCGCTTTGGCTGCGACCGTTCCGGCGACTTCGCCTTCCTGGTCAACGCCAGCGCGGAGCAGGGTTTCACCGTCGAAGCCGCGACCACTGTGGAAGTCGACGGCATGCGCGTGAGTAGCTCGCGTATCCGCAAGGACCTGGCCGACGGCGACCTGCTGATGGTCGAGCGCCTGCTGGGTCGTCCGTATAGCCTGAGTGGCCGTGTGCTGCACGGGCAGAAGCTGGGGCGCACGCTGGGCTCGCCCACCGCGAACATCCAGCTCAAGCGCCGCAAGGCGCCGCTCAACGGTGTCTACCTGGTCAGTACCCTGGTCGCTGGCCAGCGCCAAAACGGGGTTGCCAACATCGGCACCCGGCCTTCTGTGAATGGCGACGGCCGGCCCCACCTGGAAGTGCATCTGCTGGATTTCGCTGGCGATCTTTACGGCCAGCATCTGGACATCACTTTCCACCAGAAGCTGCGTGATGAGCAGCGTTTCGCCTCGCTCGAGGCACTCAAGGCGGCCATCCTCGCCGACATCGCCGCCGCCCGAGCCTACTGGCTGGGCCAACCGCTTGATTGAAGATCCTGAACAGGCCCTGAGATGACCGATTACAAAGCCACTCTGAACCTTCCCGAAACCGACTTCCCGATGAAAGCCGGCCTGCCTCAGCGCGAGCCGCAGACCCTGAAGCTGTGGAACGACATTGGCCTGTACCAGCAGCTGCGGAAGATTGGCGAAGGTCGCCCGAAATTCATCCTGCACGATGGCCCGCCCTACGCCAACGGCAGCATCCACATCGGTCACGCGGTCAACAAGATCCTCAAGGACATCATCGTCCGCTCCAAGACCCTGGCCGGTTACGACGCCCCCTATGTGCCGGGCTGGGACTGCCATGGCCTGCCGATCGAGCACAAGGTCGAGACTACCCACGGCAAGAACCTGCCGGCGGACAAGACCCGCGAACTGTGCCGCGAATACGCCGCCGAGCAGATCGAAGGGCAGAAGGCCGATTTCATCCGTCTGGGCGTGCTGGGCGAGTGGGACAACCCCTACAAGACCATGAACTTCTCCAACGAGGCCGGCGAAATCCGCGCGCTCGCCGAGATGGTCAAGCAGGGCTTCGTGTTCAAGGGTCTGAAGCCGGTGAACTGGTGCTTCGACTGCGGTTCGGCCCTGGCCGAGGCGGAAGTCGAGTACGCCGACAAGAAGTCCGACGCCATCGACGTCGCCTTCCCGGTGGAGGATGCCGACAAGCTGGCCG
Organism: Pseudomonas sp.; assembly: GCF_002796985.1. Taxonomy (GTDB): domain Bacteria; phylum Pseudomonadota; class Gammaproteobacteria; order Pseudomonadales; family Pseudomonadaceae; genus Pseudomonas. Next base: position 89,795 of record NZ_PEKX01000016.1, read on the forward strand.
CCGCCTTCGGCCTGGCCAGCCTGCCCAAGCCCACTGCCATCGTCATCTGGACCACTACCCCCTGGACCATCCCGGCCAACCAGGCGCTGAACGTCCACCCCGAATTCACCTATGCGCTGGTCGACACCGGCGAGCGCCTGCTGGTGCTGGCCGAGGAGCTGGTCGAGTCGAGCCTTGCGCGCTACGGCCTGGAAGGCAAGGTCATCGCCACCGCCCAGGGCGAGTCGCTGGACCTGATCCGCTTCCGCCACCCGTTCTACGAGCGCTTCTCGCCGGTCTACCTGGCCGAGTACGTCGAGCTGGGCGCCGGCACCGGCGTGGTTCACTCCGCCCCAGCCTACGGCGAGGACGACTTCCGTACCTGCAAGCAGTACGGCATGAGCAACGACGACATCCTCAGCCCCGTGCAGAGTAATGGCGTCTACGTCTCGGACCTGCCGTTCTTTGGCGGCCAGTTCATCTGGAAGGCCAACCCGAATATCGTCGCCAAGCTCGATGAAGTCGGCGCGCTGCTCAAGCACGCCAGCATCAGCCACAGCTACATGCACTGCTGGCGCCACAAGACCCCGCTGATCTACCGCGCCACCGCGCAGTGGTTCGTCGGCATGGACAAGCAGCCGCAGACCGGTGCCACCCTGCGCGAGCGCGCGCTGGAAGCCATCACCCAGACCGAATTCGTGCCCACCTGGGGCCAGGCGCGCCTGCACGGCATGATCGCCGGCCGTCCGGACTGGTGCATCTCGCGTCAACGCAACTGGGGCGTACCGATCCCGTTCTTCCTGCACAAGGCCACCGGCGAGCTGCACCCGCGCACCGTCGAGCTGATGGAAGCCGTCGCCCAGCGCGTCGAGAAGGAAGGCATCGAGGCCTGGTTCAAGCTCGACGCCGCCGAACTGCTGGGCGATGAAGCCGCGCAGTACGACAAGATCAACGACACCCTGGATGTCTGGTTCGACTCCGGCACCACCCACTGGCACGTGCTGCGTGGCTCCCACGCCGAGCTGGGCCATCCCAGCGGTCCGGCCGCCGACCTCTACCTGGAAGGCTCCGACCAGCACCGCGGCTGGTTCCATTCCTCGCTGCTGACCGGCTGCGCCATCGACGGCCACGCGCCGTACCGCCAGTTGCTGACCCACGGCTTCACCGTGGACGAGTCCGGCCGCAAGATGTCCAAGTCCCTGGGCAACACCGTGGTGCCGCAGACCGTGATCGACAGCATGGGCGCCGACATCCTGCGCCTGTGGGTAGCGTCCACCGATTACTCCGGCGAGATCGCCGTTTCCCAGCAGATCCTCCAGCGCAGCGCCGACGCCTACCGGCGTATCCGCAATACCACGCGCTTCCTGCTGTCCAACCTGTCCGGCTTCGACCCGGCCAAGGACCTGCTGCCCAACGACCAGTTGCTGGCCCTGGACCGCTGGGCCATCGACCGCGCGCTGCAGCTGCAGCGTGAGCTGGAAGAGGCCTACCGCGACTACCGCTTCTGGAACGTCTACTCCAAGGTGCACAACTTCTGCGTGCAGGAGCTGGGCGGCTTCTATCTGGACATCATCAAGGACCGCCAGTACACCACCCAGGCAAACAGCGTCGCCCGCCGTTCCTGCCAGACCGCGCTGTTCCACATCGCCGAGGCCCTGGTGCGCTGGATCGCGCCGATCATGGCCTTCACCGCCGAAGAGATCTGGAGCTTCATGCCGGGCGAGCGCGCAGAGTCGGTGATGCTCAGCACCTGGTACGACGGCCTCTCCGAGCTGCCGGCCGATGCCGAGCTGGATCGCGCCTACTGGGACGAAGTCATGGCCGCCAAGGCTGCCGTGAACAAGGAGCTGGAAAACCTGCGCAGCGCCAAGACCATCGGCGGCAACCTGCAGGCCGAGATCACCCTCTATGCCGAAGACTCCCTGGCCAAGCGCCTGGAGAAGCTGGGCAACGAGCTGCGCTTCGTGCTGATCACCTCCGCCGCCGCCGTCGCGCCGCTGGCCGATGCACCGGCCGACGCGGTCGACAGCGAACTGCCGGGCCTGAAGCTGAAGGTGGTCAAGTCCGCCCATGCCAAGTGCGGCCGTTGCTGGCACTTCCGCGCCGATGTGGGTAGCCACGCCGCGCATCCGGAGCTGTGTGATCGCTGCGTTGAAAACATCGAAGGTGCAGGCGAGGTGCGTCACTATGCCTAACGCTGATCGCTTCGGCCGCCTGCCCTGGCTGTGGATCACCGTGGTAGTGTTCGTCCTGGATCAGGTCACCAAGGCCTTCTTCCAGGCTGAACTGACCCTGTACCAGCAGATCGTGGTCATTCCCGACCTGTTCAGCTGGACTCTGGCGTACAACACTGGCGCTGCGTTCAGTTTCCTGGCCGACAGCTCGGGCTGGCAGCGCTGGCTGTTCGCCCTGATCGCCATCGTGGTCAGCATCGTGCTGGTGGTCTGGCTCAAGCGCCTGAAGAGCGGCGAGACCTGGCTGGCCATCGCCCTGGCCCTGGTGTTGGGTGGCGCGCTGGGCAACCTGTACGACCGCATGGTCCTGGGGCACGTGGTGGACTTCATCCTCGTGCACTGGCAGGACCGCTGGCGCTTCCCGGCCTTCAACCTGGCCGACAGCGCCATCACCGTCGGCGCCATCATGCTGGCGCTGGACATGTTCAAATCGAAGAATACCGGAGAGACCGCCAATGACTGAGACTTCTGAAACCCTTCAGCGCATCGGTGCGGATTCCCAGGTCACCCTGCATTTCGCCCTGAAACTGGAAGACGGCAACGTCGTCGACAGCACCTTCGACAAGCAACCGGCCACCTTCAAGGTCGGTGACGGTAACCTGTTGCCGGGCTTCGAGCAGGCGCTGTTCGGCCTCAAGGCCGGCGACAAGCGCACCCTGAGCATCGAGCCGGAGCTGGGCTTCGGCCAGCCGAACCCGGCCAACGTGCAGGTAATGCCGCGTGACCAGTTCCAGGACATGGAGCTGGCCGAGGGTCTGCTGGTGATCTTCAACGATGCCGCCAAGACCGAGCTGCCGGGCGTCGTGAAAGCGTTCGACGAGCAACACGTCACCATCGATTTCAACCATCCGCTGGCCGGCAAAACGCTGACCTTCGAAGTCGATATCATCGACGTACAATCAGCCTGACCGACTGCGCGGCCCGTCGCTGGCGGACCGTTGCGCTTCAGGCGAAGTATTCCTACCGGCCCCTCGTGGGCCGGCTTGCGTAGCACCCGAGGCCACCATGCAAATCAAACTCGCCAATCCCCGCGGCTTTTGTGCCGGCGTCGACCGGGCGATCGAGATCGTCAACCGCGCCCTCGACGTCTTCGGCCCGCCGATCTACGTGCGCCATGAAGTGGTGCACAACAAGTTCGTGGTGGAGAACCTGCGCAACCGCGGCGCCGTATTCGTCGAGGAACTCGACCAGGTGCCGGACGACACCATCGTCATCTTCAGTGCCCACGGCGTTTCCCAGGCTGTGCGCAAGGAAGCCGAGAACCGCGGCCTGAAGGTCTTCGACGCCACCTGCCCACTGGTCACCAAGGTGCACATGGAAGTCGTGCGCTACAGTCGCGACGGCCACGAATGCATCCTGATCGGTCACGAAGGCCACCCGGAAGTGGAAGGCACCATGGGCCAGTACGATGACTCCAATGGCGGCGCCATCTACCTGGTGGAAGACGAGGCCGACGTCGCCGCGCTGGAAGTACGTAATCCCGAGGCGCTGCACTTCGTCACCCAGACCACTCTGTCGATGGACGACACCTCCAAGGTGATCGACGCCCTGCGCGCGAAGTTCCCGCACATCCAGGGCCCGCGCAAGAACGACATCTGCTACGCCACCCAGAATCGCCAGGATGCGGTGAAGGAACTGGCCGATCAGTGCGACCTGGTGCTGGTAGTCGGTAGCCCGAACAGTTCCAACTCCAACCGCCTGCGTGAGTTGGCCGAGCGCATGGGTACCCCCGGTTACCTCATCGACGGCGCCGAGGACCTGAAGAAGGAATGGTTCGATGGCGTGCAGCGCATCGGCATCACCGCCGGCGCCTCCGCCCCTGAAGTGCTGGTGCGTGGTGTGATCGAGCAGCTGCGTGACTGGGGCGCTGAGCCTGAAGTGGAGCTGGATGGGCGGGAAGAGAATATTACCTTCTCGATGCCCAAGGAGCTGCGGGTGAAGGCGTTGTAGATTTGGCGATTACGAAAAAGGTCGGCGCATGCCGACCTTTTTCGTTTCAGATACCCCTACAAGTGCCCCAAGTGCCGGCCAGTGCTCCAGTGCCCCCACGAGCACCAGTGGAGGAGAGGGTTAAGGTGCCCTTGCTCTTCAAGTGCCCCCCGGTGGTCGGTGTGGCAGTCAGTGTAAAGCTTGTCGCATCAGCAGTAGTGACAGCAATGTTGGTCTCCTTGCTGGAACCATCGACCGGGCTGGCTGCGTAGCTGCCCAGATTTGCACCGGAGTAGGTATTGTTCTGCGCTCGGAAGCGTTCCATTACATTGCCAGCGCCTACTAGAACACCTTTGGCATCCTCACAGGCCGCGCGGCGAACGTAGCTCTGGTAGCTAGGCAGGGCGATGGCCGAGAGAATACCGACAACGATGACTGCGATCATGAGTTCGAGCAGGGTGAAGCCGGTTTCTTGTTTCATTACGTACTTCCTTCAATGGCGGGCGCTCTCGTCCGCCATGCATCAAGGATTGTTGGTGTCCATCCAGTAGGTCTTGCCCAATGGCGGCGTCGGGACCTTGATGGGCGCAATGGATGGGTCCGGGAGGACGTAACAATCGTTGCCGGTGCAATAGAGCTGCGGATCGCCCGAAATGCCTTCGCTGTTACTGTTGGTATATCGATCAGCATAAGTGCCGCTGCCGCCAACCGGTACCGACACTGGCGTGGCATCCAGTAATCGCACGGCATAAGCGCGGTTGCGACCGACCGATGCCTTGCAGAGAACATTCGACGAGCTGGGTTCATAGGTGTTGAAGTACAGCTGTCCGCCCGCGGTGAGGGCGCGTGACAAGACTTTCTCGCCACTGGCTTTCAGCGCGATGTACCAGCCCCCAGAGGTGGAAGCGAAGGCGTCGGCTGCTGCCTGCTTGGCAGTAGCGTCCGTGCCTTGCACCAGGTTCTCGGTGGCGTTGTACAGGCCGCCTTCGGCCAGGGTGCCTTCGCTGGTGCCCGTGGCAGGCTTGACCAGTACAGGGCTGCGGAACGCATAGAAGCGATCCTGAATCACCTGGTTCAGGGGGTGTCCACGGTAGCCACTGCCGATATTGACGCTCAGGGCCGGGGTGCCATTTACGTTGAGCAGGGCAACGTCCGGCTCCTGATAGAAGCGTCGTGCCGCAGCAGCGGAGGTGCCACCAATGCTGGCAAACACACCATCGTTGGAGGTGCCTGCGGGGGTGATCAGGCTGGCGCCACTTTCGCCATTATTGATGTAGAAGCGCCATACCTGACCGCCCATATCTCCCACGAAGAACTGGTCGGCCAGGTGCTCCGAATCACTGACCAACGCTCCGCTGGAGTCTTTCTGGATGTCGATAACGCGCACCGAACTGGGCATGCTGTAGCGCATCTTCGTAAGGTTGACTGTATGTCCGGTGGAGTTGCTGGCCGACCAAAGCAGCGCGCCTGTACGGGCGTTGACGATATAGATCGCATTACCCTGGGTGTCGGCGGTATAGACGCTGTCTCCATTGTTCAGCGTGTCTTGGTTCGGGTCATAGCCACCGGCAAAGATCAGCACGTCGGTCAGTGTCCCTCCGACGTTGATGCGGGTTTTTACCGGTGCAGACCAGGTCTGGCCCAGCTTGGTGAAGCTGCCCGAACCGCCGTTGATCTGCCACAGGAGCTTGGGGTTCGCCTTGTCGGTGATGTTCAGCGCATAGATGTTCCGACCACCGCGGCCCATGGATGCATAGGCATAAACGAACTCGTCGTCGTTCAGACCGGTAGTAGCGCGTGTGGTCGGATCGCCATAGATAACGCCGTTATTGTTTGCATCATTGACCCACACCGTCACGCTGTTATCCATGCCATAGCGACGTGGTTTTTGCGAGGTGGAGCGATCATCCGCGCGTAACAGATCGACGTTAGGCAGCAGTGCTTCGGGCATGAAGCCGAACTGTTCCACGCCGCTCGATGTATCGAAGAGCTGCACGAAGCCTTCGTTGGAACCAACAATCGCGAACTGATCGGCATTGTCGTCACCCGACGTGGTCAGGCACTGGCCGGCACTGTTGTACCCCTTGCAGCCGTATGTGAAGAGGCGCGGCGTAGAGTGGATCATGTCGCCCAGGGCGTAACGAGGTGTCGTGCCGTTGCTGTCCAGGCCGCGAATATAGTTGATGGCCTGATCTTTCAGGGTCGTGTTGCCAACCTCGAACATGGTGGCGGTGAGATTGGTGTTGCTGGTCAGCAGTTTGTACGCATCGGCGTTCAGGTTCACACCACCGCTGGGCACAGCGCCGTAATAGGTGAACAGCTTGCGGTTTGCTGGGAGGAGCAGTTGGTGTGCCGCGCCACCTTTGGCGATGTCATTGCCGTCTCGCCCGGCTTGGGCGTCAGGCCAGTAGCTTTGGGAGTTATCCCTGAAGAAGCCAGTATTCGGATCGATGGCGGCAGCGCCGTCGGCGTCGACGATGGTTGCAACGCCGTTCGCGGTACTCAGGCGATAACGCTTCAGATTGCCGGGCCAGCGGTCGGTCGCTGATGGACGGAACAGGGCAAAGTACAGTTGATCCTTGTTGTCCTGGCGGTTGAAGCTGTTCACCGGAGCGCTGGAGTTGACGAACGTGGTGTTGGTTGCCAGTGCCTCCTGGAGAATCGCGTTGAAGGCTTTTGCCAGGTCGCTGGCGTTGTTGGCTGTGTAGCTCTTGCCCCCACCGTTACGTGCAAGGTCGTCGAGGAAGGTCTGCGCTTGCTGGTTGGCCTGCAAGGCGAAGCCGATAGTGTGGGTGGTGACGTAGTTGGTGCCATCGAAGTCGGTCTGGTCGGTGTTGGCCAGCCAGTGCGTGAGTTCGCGTCCACACAGCTCATCGTCGTTCGAGTTGCCGCACGAGGTGCCGGTCATGCCCGCGATTCCGCGAGTGGCGGTGGTGGTATTGCCGTTGGCCTGACCGTCCGTCAACAGCACCATGAAAGTTGACTGGCAGGCGCTGGAAATGGGGCTGGTAAAGTTGTTGTTGTGCTTGTTGGGCAGTTGGGTGAGATACCCTGCCGCCTCGTAAAGCGCAGGTACCAGCGGAGTGCCACCATCGGCGGTCATGTTCTGCACCAGATCGTTGGTGTAGTTGCGGATGGTATAGCTGTTGCTGCCCAGGCCGCCGGTCTGCAGTTTGAGGTTCAGTTTGATGGCATCGGCCGGACTGTTCTCATAGGTGCGCAGGGTAAGATTGCTTGTGCTGGGCTGGGTCAGGAAGACGCTTAAGGCGTTGCCATCGGCCCAGTTGTTGGCGGTGGCAAAAATGCTCTGCAGATTGGTTGCCAGTCCGGCAACCTTGCAGGTGACTGGGATGCCGGAGCCCGCACTGGTGAAGGTACAACTGGTACCAGTGGTTTTTCTGCGGGCCCCCAGGTTGTTGTCAGCGGCGCTGAAAGCTGCGGAGTTGGCACTGAGTTCGAAGCTCACGTTGACCGTGCCGGTAGTGCCCGAGGCTGAGTTGGGGGTCACGGTAATTCCCGCTTCCATGACCGTGGCGCCTGCCCTGACCGGGACTTTCTGGAAGCGCGCACCAATGATGCTGTAGCTCACGCGGTTGGCCGTGGTCTCCAGCGGTACTGACGTTTCCGTAATGCTGACTTTGTTGGGATTGTCCGAGCCGAACCAACTGGTCGTTGGTAGGTAGTACTGACGGCCGTCATCCTTGGCGTCGAGCATGGACACGTCGAGAATAGGGTTCAGGCAGCCGGTGTCGCCGCCGGTGTAGGTGATCTTGAGTACTGGTTGCAGACTGCTGCCGTCATCGTAGGAATAGGCCACGCGACTGCCATTGCCGGAGGTCGGAGTCAGGAAGAAGGCCATGGCGTTGTTGCCGCACCAGGCAGAGTTACTGACGACTGCCTGGACTTGCGCTCTTACGTCGGGACCCTGCACATAGAGTGGTGGGTTTTGCGTGCGCCATTCCGGCGCTGCCCAGGATGCGGCAGTGGTTTTTGTGCGTGCGGTGAAGTCTTCCGTGGCGGTAAAGGTCGCGGCGTTGCTTGCGTTCTGGGCGGTAACGTCGAAGGTCACCGAGCGGTCGTCGGAGCCTGCCGGTACGAAGTCGATGCGCGCCGAGGTGATGTTTGCACCCTGGGGAATGGCGACGGTCTGGAAACGCAGGCCGGTGGTACGGCTGTTGTCTTCGCTGCCGGAGTAGGTCACGACCAGTTTGGGCGAGCTGTTGGTGTCGCCGACGTTGTAAGTGAAGTTGTTGTTGTTGGTCGAGCGCAGCCGTAGCGCCACGTCGGAGACCGGATTATTCGCCGGAGCTCCGTCCTTTAGCGACCTCAGCAAGTCGGTGACATCAAGGGAGTGATCGAGTGTTGTGCCGACTTTGACGCTGTTTTTGGAGATCGCAGCGGTAAACAGACTGGAATCGATCAGGGTGCTGTCGTTGAACGCTCCGGGAGTCTTGGCATTGACTGCCGAAATATTGAAGGTCCTGCTCGCTGTATCGGTGGTGGTGGTGACATAGAGTTTGGCATCGGTAATGGTGACGCCAGCGGGGATGTTCAGGTTGCGGAATAGAAACAGCCCGTCATAGCGCAGTTTCCCCGAACCACTTTGTGCGTTCAGCGTAGTAGTGGGACCTGAGCAAACGCTGCTTGAAGCAGCTGCCTTTACCGAACAAGTGTAATTACCCTGGAGGTAGTAGGACGAGTTGTTGTTCGAATAGGTCGAATCGACGCTGAGCGAGCGGGTGATGCTGGACGTGTTGGGGGCGGAGTTGCGGACGTAGCCCATGACGAGAGAGTCATCGCTCAACTGGTTAGCCGTCGTGCCGGTGGTTTGCCGTGTCACGTCGTCGGTGCCGCTGGCCAGCGACGGGGTCGGCATCTTGGTGTTGATTGATTGCTCGATGTATTGCACTGGCGAGAGGATTCGCGAGTTGTTCGAGGTCTGGTTCAGGTCCATGACCCCCACATTGACCCCGGTGGTGCCGTTGAGCAGTGTTGCGAAGGTGTCCTTCATCGTCGGCATACGGGTCGGGCCGCCGTTACAACGGGAGCTGTCACGATCCAGGCAGTAGGCCATGGAGCCAGAGTCGTCGAGGATGAACAGGACATTCGGGCGAATGCCCTGGTCGATGGCAGAGCCACCGAAGAAAATCTCGGTGTCGTCGGCGTAGCTGGCGCCGCCCTGGAACAGCGTGCCGAACAGCAACGAGGAAACCAGGAGTGGGCGGAGATGGTTTTTCTTGTACATGGTGAGTCCTGGTTGTTGTTCAGTAACGTACCAAGTAGCCCTGCAGGTGCTTGGCGCGCGCAGGGTTGTTGGCGTCGGTACAGGCGGTGTCGGCACAGGACTTACCCGTGCTCTCGATGTTGAAGCAGGCGTACTGGAACGAAGCGCTGCCGTCGGCGCCATTGAGTGAGTAAGCCGGGACCACGGAGACGCAGGTCCCCGGCACGGCGGCCGTTGCGCTGTACTTGACATTTCCGGCCCAGTCAGTGCTAGAGCCCGGGGTCACGGTGATCGATTGGATTCGAGGGCTGCTCAGATAATTGTCGATCCAGCCCTGAATTCCGCTTTCTGATGCCTGGAAGGCGACGTTTTGCTGTTGGCTGTTGGCTGCCATCCGCTCCTGCAGCGTCGAGCGCGAGGCCGCAGCAATTGCAATGATGGTGAGCAGAAGCAGGAGCACCAGGCTGACGAGCAGAGCTACGCCACTTTGCGAGGTCCGAGAGTTCATCAGAGGCGATTCCTGAATTCAAAGGTGCCGGTGAACGTGCGCGAAACTTCATTGCGACCATCACTGATGGTCAGCGTCAGTCGTACCGCCTTGGCGGAATTGAGTTGCGCCTGAGTTGCCGCGCTGCTGTCCTTCCAGCTCAACAGGCCGGCATCCTCTACGCCTACCTGCACGGCGGTGATGGCTGCGTTAGCGAGGATTGGCGTGGCATTGCCGCCGTTGAGCGATTTGCAGATACGCGAAACGCCATTGGCTGCGCAGGTGGAGTAGGTCACGTTGTACAGATAGAGCGTGGCATCGCTGCACGTTTTGTTGCCGCCGAAAGTAGTGCCGGTATCACTCGCAGTGGCATAGCGGAAAGTGATGCCATTGGTCGCTTTGGCCAGAGCCGCAGAAGGAAAGGTCAGGCTGCCGACGGTCAGGGTGTTGGAGGGCGAGCTGCATCCCTGATACCCAGTGCGGCGGGCATCGGCGCCAATCACTTCAAGCGCGATGCGTCCGCTTTCCTGCACTTGTGCCAGTGCGCTGTTGGTCTTGTCGGTTTGACTGGTGTCGCTGAACAGCTGCAACACGCCGAGTAACAGGATCGAGCTGATCGTTATCGCTACCATCAGCTCAATGAGAGAAAGACCGGATTGTCGCTTCACAGGTCGATCCTCAGGCTGAATGACGGAGTGATGGTCTGGCTGGACGAGTTTGTGACGTTAGAGCCTGATTCGGACCAGTTGACAGTAATCGTGTACTTGTTGGGAGCTACTCGTCCCACGGTAGCGGTGGCGTCGGGCAGTGCTGTCTTCAGGGCGCCGCGCCACTGGAAGAGGTCCATCTGAGCCTGTTGCTGGGGGGTGCAACCTGCAGTGTTGCAGGAAGGCGCCGTGCTGTCGGCGGCGCCACTGGCCAGCGTGTAATCGTTACTGCTGATGGCTTGGCTGTGGTTGACGCGCATGCGCTCCACCAAATCGTAAACCATGAGGCTGGCTTGGCTCCGACGATAGGCCCCCTGACTGGATTGCACGCTGGTGGTCATTAGTGTGGCCATGCCCAACAGCCCGACTGCCAGTACAACCAAGGCAATCAGCACTTCAATAAGAGTGAAGCCTTGCTCCTTGTGGTTGTTCTTCATGGGCATGCGCCCCCGCTGCAGGCTTGGCCGATGGCGTTGATAGAAATCTGGCGCGAAGCAGGGCGCGAGTCGGCGATGGCGATAGTGGCAGCAGTCGTGGTGCCATCCGCGGAGTAGGTAATCTGGGGGGCGGAGCCGGTTATGGTCACCGCAGTGCTGACCGGCGGGATGACTTTGACAATGGTAGCGCCGCGCTTGACCAAGGCGCCCTGGCTCCAGTTTGTGTCTGCCGAGCACGCACTCGCATCGGAATTGGAGCCACAGACACTGATGTCGGTGCGCTGCATCACCGCTTCGCTGCGCGCAAGCTGGAGCGCGCCCAGCAGCGCATTGGTCGTACTAGTGAGCCTATTGTCGAGTATCAGCGTGCGAAAACTTGGTACACCAATGCTTGCAAGAATGGCAATGATCGTTATGACCACCAGCAGTTCGATCAAGCTGAATCCAGATTTACTCTTGTGGCGCGACATGTGCGCATGTCCTCACGTTCTATTGTGAGCAATGCTGTCAATTAGTGTAGGAAATGTCCCTTTTTGAATGATGACCGATACGGATCGCGCGATGTTCGGTCATGTGCCGTCGACAGCTGTGAACCTCTTCGCAGTAGGAGTGTGACTGGGTCTAGTTCGGGCAGTAGGACTCAGTAGTCCCAGACTCACTGCGAATGCGTCCCGCCTTGTTGACCACCACGCGATAGCTGGTGCCGGCTTCGCCACAGACAGTCAGCGTCCCCGAATGAAAAGCGCCGTTAGGTTGGATGGTGTTGCCGCGTGAGGTGAAGTGGATGTAGCGGCGTGAAGTGCTGTCGGTACGGATGCTAATGGAGCTCAGCGGGTCGTGCACGGCGAGGGGAGACTGTTGCGGGTCACGCGTACCGCGATTGACGGTATCGACGAAAATCTCCCAGCCCTTGGCCCAGTCGGAATCGGTCGCCGTCATGCTGATCGGTTGTCCGCTGTGCACGGCGCTTTCCCGCGCGAAGTCGAGGGCTTGGCGTAATTCGTGTGTGGCCGTGCGTGCGCGCTGGTTGCTGAGCAGTTCGGTGAATGAAGGAGCTGCGATCGACAGCGCAATGGCGAGGATCCCGAGGGCGAAGAGTAGTTCGACGAGGGTGAATCCTGGATCTCTGGGCACGGCCTGCTCCTGAACAGTTCATGGCGGGGAAAGTATTGGCCGCCTGTCACGATTCGCCCGCCGTCGAGTTGGATGGAGGTTGTAGGAGCGGTCCGATGCCGCAGCGACTTCTGTCTTGCTCCGTCGTCGGCTCGTGCCCGGTATAGTGTGCAGCCGGCAATGGGCCGTTGATTTTCCTGTGATGTGGGGCGTGGTATGCCGGACTTGATCGTGGTGGGCGGTGGGGTAGTCGGGATGCTGACTGCCTGGACTTTGGGGCAGGCGGGCGCCGAGGTGGTGCTGCTGGAGCGCGGCGAGACCGGGCGCGAGGCGTCCTGGGCCGGAGGCGGTATCGTCTCCCCGCTCTATCCGTGGCGTTATAGCGCGGCGGTTGCCAACCTGGCCCACTGGTCGCAGGACTTCTATCCGCAACTGGGTGATCGCTTGCTGGCCGACACCGGCCTCGATCCGGAAGTGTACGTCACCGGGCTTTACTGGCTGGACCTGGATGACCAGGCCGAGGCCCTGGCCTGGGCTGGGGCCCACGGTCGCCCGCTCTCGGAAGTGGCCATGGGCGCCGTGCATGAGGCCGTGCCGGTCCTGGGGCCGGGCTTCGAGCGCGCCGTGTACATGTCGGGTGTGGCCAATGTGCGCAACCCGCGCCTGGCCAAGTCGCTACGCGAGGCATTGGTGCGGCTGCCGAATGTGAGGGTGCACGAGCAGGTCGAGGTGACCGGCTTCCTGCAGGACGACGAATGCGTGAAGGGTGTGCGTACCACCCAGGGCGATTTCACTGCCGATTCGGTGGTGCTGGCGGCTGGCGCCTGGAGCGGTCGGTTGCTGGCGACGCTGGGGTTGGAGTTGCCGGTTGAGCCGGTGAAAGGACAGATGATCCTTTACCGCTGCGCTCCGGACTTTCTTTCCAGCATGGTGCTGGCGAAAGGGCGCTACGCGATCCCGCGCCGCGATGGGCACATCCTGATAGGCAGCACGCTGGAGCACGCCGGTTTCGACAAGACGCCGTCGAACGAGGCGCTTAGCAGCCTGCGGGCCTCGGCGGAGGAATTGATTCCCGCGCTGGCGGGCATGGAGCCAGTGAACCATTGGGCAGGGCTGCGACCCGGCTCGCCGCAAGGTATTCCCTTCATTGGCGAGGTGCCCGGCCATCGGGGGCTGTGGCTGAACACCGGGCACTACCGCAACGGGCTGGTGTTGGCGCCGGCGTCCTGCCAGTTGCTGGCGGACTTGATGCTCAAGCGTCAGCCGATCATCGAGGCGGCCCCGTATGCGCCGCAAGGGCGTCTGGTCGCGACGCCCATCGTCTGAGTCGCAACGGGGATCAGTCGATCCCCAGCTTCTTCAGCCGGTAGCGCATGGAGCGGAAGGTCAGGCCCAGGCGCTGTGCTGCCGCGGTGCGGTTCCAGCGGGTTTCTTCCAGAGCCTGCATGATCAGCTTGCGCTCCAGGTCCTCGAGATAGTCCTCGAGGTTGTCGATCTGCGCGAGGTTGGCTTCGCCACTGCTGTCCGGGCCGCTGGCCTCGGCAAGCCGCAGGTCGTGGGGCTGGATGACGTCGTTCTCGCAGAGCGTGTAGGCGCGCTCGAGCATGTTCTCCAGTTCCCGCACGTTGCCGGGGAAACGGTAGCTCTTGAGTCTCTCCAGCGCCTCGCTGCTCAGGGCGGCTGCCGCCAGGCCATTGTCCCCTGCCAGGCGCTTGAGCACGCGGTCGGTCAGCAGTGGAATATCTTCGCGGCGTTCCCGCAGCGGCGGAACCCGCAGTTCGATGACGTTCAGGCGGTAGTAGAGATCCTGGCGGAAGCGGCCGGCGGCGACTTCGGCGGCGAGATCCTTGTGGGTCGCGCAGAGCACGCGCACGTCCACGGCGACTTCCTGCTGACCGCCTACGGCGCGTACGGCCTTTTCCTGGATGACACGCAGCAGCTTGACCTGCATGGGCAGTGGCAGGTCGGCGACTTCGTCGAGGAACAGCGTGCCGCCGTTGGCCGCCTGGAACAGACCGAGCTTGTCTTCCACGGCGCCGGTGAAGCTGCCTTTCTTGTGGCCGAAGAACTCGCTTTCCATCAACTCGGAAGGAATGGCGCCGCAGTTGACCGGGACGAAGGTCTGCGTCTCGCGCGGGCCCTGTTCGTGGATCAGTCGGGCGACCAGTTCCTTGCCGCTACCGGATTCACCACTGATGTATACCGGCGCCTGGCTGCGGGCGAGCTTGGCCACCTGGTTGCGCAGGGTGCGCATGGGGGGCGAGTCGCCGAGCAGGCGGTTGTCCACCGGCGCCTCTTCGGCTTCCGGGGAGCGCAGGCGCAGGGCGGAGTTCACCAGCTCGCGCAGGCGGGCGAGGTCCACCGGTTTGGTCAGGAAGTCGAAGGCTCCAGCCTTGAGCGCCTGAACCGCGGTGTCCAAGCTGCCGAAGGCGGTAATCATGGCCACCGGCATCTGTGGATGGCGCTGTTGGATGTACTGCACCAGGTCGAGGCCGGTGCCATCGGGCAGGCGCATGTCCGTGAGGCAGAAGTCGAAGGGCTCGCGGGCCAGGAATTCGCGGGCTTCCTTGACGTTGCGGGCGCTGCGGGTATCCAGCTTCATGCGGCCGAGGGTGATTTCCAGCAGTTCACGGATATCGGGTTCGTCATCGACGATCAGGGCTTTTTGACGGCTCATGCTCTTTGCGTCTTCTTAGCTTTGTTTGCGCGGGTGGGCGAAGGTGATGCGGAAGCAGCTGCCGCCTTCGTCGCGCGTCTTGTAATCCAGACGAGCCTGGTTGCTTTCGCACAGCTCGCGGGAGATGTACAAGCCCAGGCCCGTGCCCTTGCTTTCAGTGGTGAAGAACGGTTCGAACAGTTTGCCCCGCTGTTCGGCAGTGATGCCGGGCCCGTCATCGAGCACTTCCAGCACCGGCAGGTCGGTCTCGCTGTCGCGGAACAGTCGTAGCCAGACCTGGCCCGTGCCGTTCTTCTGGGTGCTGTACCGTAACCCATTCTGCACGAGGTTGGTCAGTACCTGCGTCAACTGATGCGGGTCCATGCGGGTCTGCACGGTTCCCTGGCCGGTTTCTACGTGGATCTGCTGGCCCTCGCGCAGACTCTCGCGCATTTCGCCTGCATAGCGGTGCAGCCAGTACTTCAGGTCGAGTAATTGGGGCTCGGCCTGGCGCCGACGGGATAATTGGAGGACGTTCTCGATGACCAGGTTCATGCGCCGCGACTGGTCCTGGATGATCTGCGTCAGGCGCCGGTCGGGCTTGTCCAGTTCCTCCGACTCCAGCAACAGTTGCGCCGCATGGCTGATCGCCCCCAGCGGGTTGCGGATTTCGTGGGCGATACCAGCGGTCAGGCGGCCAAGGGCGGCGAGCTTGAGCTGCTGCGCCTGCTGGGCGATCTGCGAGATGTCCTCGAGGAACATCAGGATGTGCTGTTCGTTGCCCCGGCGCAGTGGGATGAAGCTTGGCTGAACCGTAAGGCCTGACTCCACGGGCTGCAGGCTGGGTGGGCGCAGGGCGGGATTCTGCTGCCACTGCTGCAGGCTGGAGACCAATTGCGGGCTGTACTCGGCCAGCGAATGGCCGGGCAGGTCATGACCGCCCAGTAGGGTGGTGGCGCTCTGGTTGGCCAGCAGTACCCGGTGGCGGTCGCCCAGCACCAAGATGCCGGTGCGCATGCGCTGCAGGATCAGTGCGTTGAGCTCTTCGAGGTTGGCTACCGTGGTGGCGCGCTGCTCGGCGATGCTTTCGACGATCTGCTGGCGCCGGGCCAGGGCCTGGATCAGCAGGGCCGAGGCGAAGCTCAGCGCGCCGAGGCCGCCGGCCTGCACGTAGTGGTTCATAGCCGTGGGTTGGCTGAGGCTCAGGTAGAAGGTCAGGTAGATCAGGCCGATGGCCGCGATGGCGGCAATCAGCAGGCCGATGCGGCCGCGCAACAGGATATTGGCGATCGCCACCGCGACCACCATCAGGTTGCCGATCCCGCTGGGAATGCCGCCAGCGGTATAGAAGAGGGCGCTGAGCAGGATGACGTCCAGCGCCGCCAGGATGAACAGCGGCAGCAGATGGCGCGGGGTGGGCATCAGCACCGCGATCAGGATGTTGATGACCAGGTAGACCCAGCAGCCGATGTGGAACAGTTCGGGGTGGGCCAGCTTGAGGAGATCATCGTCGAGGCTGCTGGAGATCAGCAGCACCAGCACCAGTCCGATGGTCAGGCGATACAGGTGGTACAGGCGCAGGACCCGCAGGCCCTGGCCCGTGAGGGAGATGCCTTCAGCGATCACGGTCGGCGCGATCCTGTTCGAGGTGCGCGCGGCTGCAGTACCAGTGGCGCTCGTCCTGCAGGGCATGGCTCTGCGGCAAGTGCACTCCGCATTGGCTGCAACGGACCATCGGTACGGCCTGATCGTCGCCCCTGGGCTTTTTCGACGTGCGTGCCGGGCGGGTAGCCTTGCGCCACAACCACCAGGCCAGAATGAAGAGGGCGATCCAGAACAGCAGACGGGTCATGGCAATCCCTTGTACTCAAAGAGCGGCAGTTTATCCAAGCTGCGCGGTGCCGCACAGTGAACCTGTGCGTGCGCGACAAATTGCGCCTATGGCCTTCCCGTATGAAAAAGGGAGGCCGAAGCCTCCCTTTTTTTGTCGAACCGGTTTCGTCGAACCCGTCGGTATCAGTCGAAGACGCCGAAGGTCATGTAGCTGAACCAGGAGCGGTCGCTGCTGCCGGCGTTGCCTTCGGCCTCGTGCTGTTCTTCCTGCACGTCGCTCTGGTTCTCGGGCTTGAGTTCCGCCGGGATCTGCTGCTCGGCATCTTCGTACTGCCTGATCACGTCCTTGGATGCCTGGGTTTCCATGTGCGGCGGGGCATCGTTGGTTTCGATCAGGCCCAGGGTGGCCTTGGCCAGCCAGGAGCGGTTGTCGGCTTCGTCTTCACGCGGAACGAACTGGCCATCCTTGAGGCTGGGGTTGTCCGGGTAGTTCGCCTTCAGGGTTTCCAGGCTGGAATCGGCCAGGTCGTTCAGGCCCAGACGCTGATAGGCCTCGACCATGATCGCCAGGCCATCGCCGACGGCCGGGGTTTCCTGGAAGTTCTCGACCACATAGCGGCCGCGGTTGGCGGCGGCGACGTAGGCCTGGCGCTTCAGGTAGTAGTGGCCGACGTGTACTTCATAAGCCGCCAGCAGGTTGCGCAGGTAGATCATGCGCGCCTTGGCGTCCGGGGCGTAGCGGCTGTTCGGGTAGCGGCTGACCAGTTGGGCGAACTCGTTGAAGGAGTCGCGGGCGGCGCCCGGGTCACGCTTGGTCATGTCCAGCGGCAGGAAGCGAGCCAGCAGGCCGCGGTCCTGGTCGAAGGAGGCCAGGCCCTTCAGGTAGTAGGCGTAGTCGACGTTCGGGTGCTGCGGGTGCAGGCGGATGAAGCGCTCGGCAGAGGCACGGGCGGCTTCGGGCTCCATGTTCTTGTAGTTGGCGTAGATCAGTTCCAACTGGGCCTGCTCGGCGTAACGGCCGAACGGATAGCGCGACTCCAGCGCCTTCAGCTTGGCGACGGCATTGGTATAGCTCTTGTTGCCGAGGTCTTCCTGTGCCTGCTGGTACAGCTGGCTTTCGCTCAGGTTCTCATCCACCTTGTCACCCTTGGAAGAGCAAGCGGTGACGAAGGCGAGGGTGGCGATCAGCAGCAGGTGTTTCACTTGCATGGCGGCTTGCGTCCCTGGACGGTCGGCTGTCGCGGCCGCAACCGTCTGTTATGATTGGCGCCCCAGGGATACCCCTGGGACAAAGGCCCCGTATTTAACCACAGCGCGCCGCCGAACCAAAAGGCCGCGCGCCCTTCGTGTCGAGTCATGTCCGATATCATCCAACTTGCGGCGCAAGTGCCGTTCGACCTTGGCGGTCAGCGTCTTGACCAGGTCGCCGCCCAGCTCTTCTCCGACCACTCCCGCTCCCGCCTGGCTGGCTGGATCAAGGACGGCCGTCTCAAGGTCGACGGCGCCGTGCTGCGCCCGCGCGACATCGTCCACGCCGGCTCGCGCCTGGAGCTGGACGTCGAGCTGGAGGCCCAGGGTGAATGGGTGGCCCAGGACATCGAGCTGGACATCGTCTATGAAGACGAGCACATCCTGGTCATCGACAAACCGACCGGTCTGGTGGTTCACCCTGCCGCAGGCCACCAGGACGGCACCTTGCTCAACGCGCTGCTGCACCGTGTGCCGCACCTGGCGAACGTGCCGCGAGCCGGCATCGTGCATCGCCTGGACAAGGACACCACCGGCCTGATGGTGGTCGCCAAGACGCTGGAGGCCCATACCAATCTGGTCGCGCAGTTGCAGGCGCGCTCGGTCAGCCGGATTTACGAGGCGATCGTCACCGGGGTGATCCTCGCTGGCGGCACCGTCGACGCGCCTATCGGCCGCCATGGCGTGCAGCGCCAGAAGATGGCGGTGATCGAGACCGGCAAGGTCGCCATCAGCCATTACCGCGTGCTGGAGCGCTTCCGCGCACACACCCACACCCGCGTGAAGCTGGAAACCGGCCGCACCCACCAGATCCGCGTCCATATGACGCACATCGGCCATCCGCTGGTGGGCGACCCGACCTACGGCGGGCGATTCCGCATTCCGCCAGGGGCGAGCCCGACCCTGATCGAGTCCCTGCGTGATTTCCCGCGCCAGGCCCTGCATGCGCGCTTCCTGGAGCTGGATCACCCAGCCACCAACGTGCGCATGAAATGGGAATCGCCGCTGCCCGATGACTTTACCTGGCTGCTGAGCCTGTTGCGGCAGGACAACGAGTCCTTCGTATGAACCTTTGGCTGACGCCCGACTGGCCGGCTCCGGCGAATGTCCGCTGCTGCGTGACCACTCGTGCCGGCGGCGTCAGCGCCGAGCCTTTTGCCAGTTTCAACCTCGGCGACCACGTCGGTGACGAGCCGGCTGCCGTGGCCGAGAACCGCCGCCGGCTGACCGCCGAGCTGGGCTGCCAGCCGGCCTGGTTGAGCCAGGTGCATGGCATCGACGTGCTCGAGGCCGATCCGTCCGTGGTTGCCACGGCGGACGCGAGCTGGAGCGCCACGCCCGGCATTGCCTGCACCATCATGACTGCCGATTGCCTGCCGGCACTGTTCTGCGACCGTACGGGTACCCGCGTCGGCGCTGCTCATGCCGGTTGGCGCGGGCTGGCGGGTGGTGTGCTGGAGGCGACCGTGGATGCCATGGGCGTCGCACCGGCGGAGTTGCTGGTCTGGCTCGGCCCGTCCATTGGCCCGCAGGCCTTCGAAGTCGGCTCGGAAGTGCGCGAAGCCTTCCTGGCGGACCATGCCGAAGCAGCGCGCGCCTTTGTGCCAAGCGCCAACGCCGGCAAGTTCATGGCCGACATCTATGAGCTGGCGCGCATCCGTCTCGCAGCGAAAGGCGTGACTGCCGTCTACGGCGGTGACTTCTGCACCTTCACCGACACCGAGCGCTTCTACTCCTACCGCCGCAGCTCCCGTACGGGCCGCCTGGCCAGCCTGATCTGGCTGGCCTGAACGCGCTCTGCTTCATGCAGGAGCGAGCTTGCTCGCGAACCGCTTGATGCCACGGTGCCGGGAGAGGTTCGCGAGCAAGCTCGCTCCTACAGGTGAATCCATCTACAGATTGTGTCTGTGGCCCGCCCCGATCAGCGCGGACGGAGTCCGCTCCTACGATCATTTCGATAGCATCATCTGACGGGTGTCATGGCCAAATGGCTTGAACCGACCAAAATCGTCCTTATCTATCTGGCATCCCGGCGGGTTAGTCGTGATCAGGGGCACTCATCGCTCCGGCCCGCCATAGAAAGGAAGGACGACCCTCATGCGAATCGACCGTTTGACCAGCAAGCTCCAGCTTGCACTCTCCGATGCCCAGTCCCTGGCCGTTGGACATGACCACCCAGCCATCGAGCCGGTGCACCTGCTGTCTGCGCTCATCGATCAGCAGGGCGGCTCGATCAAGCCCCTGCTGATGCAGGTCGGCTTTGATATCCCCGCGCTGCGCGCCGCTCTTAATAAAGAGATGGACACGCTGCCGAAGATCCAGAACCCCACCGGCGATGTGAACCTGTCGCAGGATCTGGCGCGCCTGCTCAATCAGGCCGACCGCCTGGCCCAGCAGAAAGGCGACCAGTTCATCTCCAGCGAGCTGGTATTGCTCGCCGCCATGGACGACAGCACCAAGCTCGGCAAGCTGCTGACCAGCCAGGGCGTCACCAGGAAGGCCCTGGAAAACGCCGTGACCAACCTGCGCGGCGGTGAAGCGGTGAATGATCCCAACGCCGAAGAATCCCGTCAGGCGCTGGACAAGTACACCGTCGACATGACCAAGCGCGCCGAGGACGGCAAGCTCGACCCGGTGATCGGCCGTGATGACGAAATCCGCCGCACCATCCAGGTCCTGCAGCGCCGCACCAAGAACAACCCCGTGCTGATCGGCGAGCCCGGCGTCGGCAAGACCGCTATCGTCGAAGGCCTGGCGCAGCGCATCGTCAACGGCGAAGTGCCTGACGGTCTGAAGGACAAACGCCTGCTGGCACTGGACATGGGCTCGCTGATCGCCGGCGCCAAGTTCCGTGGTGAGTTCGAGGAGCGCCTGAAGGCCGTGCTCAACGAGCTGTCCAAGCAGGAAGGTCGGGTCATCCTGTTCATCGACGAACTGCACACCATGGTTGGCGCCGGCAAGGCCGAGGGCGCCATGGACGCTGGCAACATGCTCAAGCCGGCCCTGGCCCGTGGTGAGCTGCACTGTGTGGGTGCCACCACGCTGGACGAGTACCGCCAGTACATCGAGAAGGACGCCGCTCTGGAACGCCGCTTCCAGAAGGTCCTGGTCGATGAGCCGAGCGAGGAGGACACCATCGCCATCCTGCGTGGCCTGAAAGAGCGCTACGAGGTGCACCACGGTGTGACTATCACCGACGGCGCGATCATTGCCGCGGCCAAGCTCAGCCACCGTTACATCACTGATCGCCAGCTGCCGGACAAGGCTATCGATCTGATCGACGAAGCGGCCAGCCGCATCCGCATGGAGATCGACTCCAAGCCGGAAGCGCTGGATCGCCTGGAGCGTCGCCTGATTCAGCTGAAGATCGAGCGTGAGGCGCTGAAGAAGGAAGACGACGAGGCGACCAAGAAGCGCCTCGCCAAGCTGGAAGAAGACATCGCCAAGCTCCAGCGCGAGTACGCCGATCTCGAGGAAATCTGGAAATCGGAGAAAGCCGAAGTCCAGGGTTCCGCGCAGATCCAGCAGAAGATCGAGCAGGCCAAGCAGGAGATGGAAACCGCGCGGCGCAAGGGCGACCTGGAAACCATGGCGCGCATCCAGTACCAGACCATCCCGGACCTGGAGCGCAGCCTGCAGATGGTCGACCAGCACGGCCAGACCGAGAAGCAGCTGCTGCGCAACAAGGTGACCGACGAGGAAATCGCCGAGGTTGTCGCCAAATGGACCGGCATCCCCGTGTCCAAGATGCTCGAAGGCGAGCGTGAAAAACTCCTGCGCATGGAAGATGACCTGCACAAGCGTGTCATCGGCCAGAACGAAGCCGTGGTAGCGGTTTCCAATGCCGTGCGCCGTTCCCGCGCCGGTCTGTCCGATCCGAACCGGCCCAGCGGCTCGTTCCTGTTCCTCGGCCCAACCGGGGTGGGCAAGACCGAGCTGTGCAAGGCGCTGGCCGAGTTCCTCTTCGACACCGAGGAAGCGCTGGTGCGCATCGACATGTCCGAGTTCATGGAAAAACACTCCGTGGCTCGCCTGATCGGCGCGCCTCCGGGCTACGTCGGTTATGAAGAAGGCGGTTATCTGACCGAGGCTGTACGTCGCAAGCCGTACTCCGTGGTGCTGCTGGATGAAGTTGAGAAAGCCCACCCGGACGTCTTCAACGTGCTGTTGCAAGTGCTGGAAGACGGTCGTCTGACCGACAGCCATGGCCGCACCGTGGACTTCCGCAACACCGTGGTGGTGATGACCTCGAACCTCGGTTCGGCGCAGATCCAGGAGCTGGTCGGCGACCGCGAAGCCCAGCATGCGGCGGTCATGGATGCGGTGAACGCGCACTTCCGTCCGGAATTCATCAACCGGATCGACGAAGTGGTGGTCTTCGAACCACTGGCCCGCGAGCAGATCGCCGGCATCGCCCTGATCCAGATGGGCCGCCTGCGCAAGCGCCTGGCCGAGCGCGAGCTGGGCCTGGAACTGAGCGAGGAGGCCATGGACAAGCTGATCGCCGTTGGTTTCGACCCGGTGTATGGTGCGCGGCCGCTCAAGCGCGCTATCCAGCGCTGGATCGAGAACCCGCTGGCGCAACTGATCCTCGCTGGCAAGTTCAACCCCGGCGCGAAGATTCACGCCAAGGTGGAGAACGACGAAATCGTCTTCTCCTGATCCGTGCTCCACGAAAAAGCCCGCCAATCGGCGGGCTTTTTCATGTTCTTTGTAGGAGCGAGCTTGCTCGCGAACCAGCCCCACAGCGGAGATTGTTCGCGGGCAAGCTCGCTCCTACGCAAAGAAGTGTCAGCCAGGCTGTTGGTTGCCGCCCAGCATGACCAGCAGTTGCTCGATCAGTTCGGCCTGATCCTCGGCGATATCGATGATATGGAAGCCCGCCCAGCCCAACTGGCCATCATTGCCCGCGCGGCTCCACAGGCAGTCCGCGCCGAGGTGAACTTCACCAATCTCGTCCAGTGGCGGAGCGGGCACAAGCCGGCAATCCCATACCGAGTCGGCTTCCGGCACGTCCACGCCGCAGAGCATGAAACCCTCGGCGGACAGGTCGGCAAGCCGGCCCAGGCTGCGCCCGGAGTGGCGGTCGAAGACTTCCACGGTCAGCCCGGTCTGCTGCCGGCTGTGCTGGCGACGTTCTCCCATCGACTGCTCCTTCAGGTCTGTGCCGGGCCGCGCCCGGAAGTAAAGCGTTGCAGGACCCGGTAGATCGCATTCAGCGCACGATCCATCAGCGGGGCGGTCTGTTCCGTCGGTACCAGGCGGACCTTGCCCGCTTCCATCTCCTGGGCCAACTGCACTATCGGTTTGACCGCCACCCGCTGCCCGGTGTGGTCGACGAACATGTAGTTACGCGTGGTCGGGCTGAACCACGAGAGCTTGAGCCGGCGTGCCGGCGTGGTGTCGCTGAATTCAAACCAGGTGCCGAACTCCAGGTGGTTCAGCTCCTTCATCAATACCCGCACGCGCTCGGACAACGCCTCGCCGCTGGGTTTGACCAACGTGTGGCCTTCGGCGCCGAGCATGGCACCCAGCGGGCTTTCCGGAAGCTTCTGGTTGAGCTGTGCAGCGATCTGCGGCTGTTGTGCCTGGATCGCGTGCTGACAGGCGACCAGGTCCTGTAGCAGCCGGCGGATGCCATCCTCGTGGTAGCCGCCCAGTACTTCCAGCCCTTTGCGCAGTTCTTCCAGCAGAGCAAGGCGGATCGATTGCAGGTGTTCGGCACCGGCGGCGTCCAGCGGGGTCACGCTCCAGGCCAATTGCTCGCCGACTTCGCAGGCACGCTTCCATTCGTCGCTGTGCTCGCCGCTGCGCAGGACGATGAAGGTGAGAGCGTCGCACCAGCTCATTTCCAGGAAGTTACGCACCAGTTCCGGCAGTTCACGGTCCTGGGTCACCTTGGTTATGGCCTCCAGCGCCTGCTCCCGCGCGGCCAGCAGGCGGTCGCGGCCGCGGGTGGCTTCCATGGCGCGGCGTTCGCGCAACTCCACCTTTTGCCGCAGGTTGGCGACGTACTCGTTGAAATCGCCCAGCAACGTGTCGAACAGCGACAGGTCGCCGACGAAATCCTGGATCACCCGTTCGACTATCCAGTGCAGCTTCGCCAGCAGCGCGCGCTCTTCTCCCTCGCCGCCATACAGCACACCGGCCTGGGCCATGGCATTCAGCAGCTTGCGTGCCGGGTGGTGGTGCTGAGTGAACAGTTGCTTGTCCAGCAGCGCCACCTTGAGGAACGGCGTGTGCAGGTGGGAGAGAGTGGTCTTGCAACTGTCTGGCAGGTTTTCATCGTCGAGGATGAAGTCGAAAACCATGCCGACCAGGTCGATCACGTCGGCTTCCTGGTCATTCAGCCGGGTATTGTGCGGCTGCGCGCTGCCGGCCTCTAGCTGGCGCTGCAGGCCGGCTTTCAACGCATCGACCGGTTGCGGCTGGCGCAGCCGATGGGCCAGTTCGTGGGCCGACTCGCGCTGCAGCCGGTTCAATGCCTCTAGCAGTTCGTTGGCGCTGTACGTCGTGGAGGCGGTTGCCGGGCCAAAGCTGACGATGCTCTGGGTATTGCCGAACAGCGTGGCGTTGTCACCGCGACGTCGATGTTCGGCGAGCAGCACGGCAAGGCCGCCGAACAGGGCATTGCGGTCGCCTGGCGGCATATCCGGCAAGTCGCCTGCGGTGTGGGGCGGGGGGGCGTAGTCTCCTCCGTCCGTCGCTACGGAGGCTTTCTCCGCGGCAGCCGGCTGGGGCGCTGGCGCCGGGCGCTGGCCCTGCGGGCGGTATTTCAGGTTCGGCAGGATGCCGCCGTCGGCCAGCCGCTTGTTCAGCTGTTTATATAGAGGCTGCAGGTGCTGCATGACCTGCTGATCGAAAAGCACATAAAGGATGGTCTTGATCCGCAGCGGGAAAACGCTGCGGGCCAGGGTGTCGCGGAAGGCCTGGGCGATGGCGTGCGGGCCGAAAGGATTACGATCCTCGCCCAGCTTGCTGCCGTTGTTGAGCAGCGCCAGGCGCTGATCCAGGGCAAACAGCAATTGTGCGCAGTGGGCCCGGACCTGGTTGACCATGTTGGTGACCAGCAGCGTCTCTTCATATTCATCGTTGCCGACCAGGGTCAGCTGATCCACGTCCAGCTCGTCCAGAGACTCGGGCCGCGGTAGCTTGCCTTCGAGGAAGTCGCTCAGGCCCTGGGCGATCCGCTGGTGGTAGAAGCGCTCCAGGTTCGGCCTTTCACGGCGGACCTCACGCATGGCGTCGAAGAACAGAGCCTGGACCTGGTTGTTCTCGGCTTTCTCGGCGCATTCGAAGAGCGTGTCATCCACCTGGGCGAAGACGTGCCCCAGGAGCTCGGCGAGGTGATTCATCGCCAACTGGCGGCAGCCCTGCACCAGTTCGCCGAAACGGGGCTGGATCACCCGGCTGGCGACTGGGGAGGGTGGTGGGGTGTCCTTGTTGCTCATGGCCATCCTGTGCGTGATCGTTCCGTTTACACCCGTGGTGGATCACTCGTGTTTTTCCATGCAGATATAGCAACCCGCCCGGCACCCTGCAAAGCAGAGAAAAACTTTTTGGATCAGAGTGTTGACAGACGTTTCGATATACGTAAAATGGCGCGCCTCTGATACGGGAATCCGGTGAAGCCGGAAGAAAGTAGAGGAGATTGAAAGGCTTGTCGTTCCGCGATAGCTCAGTCGGTAGAGCAAATGACTGTTAATCATTGGGTCCCTGGTTCGAGTCCAGGTCGCGGAGCCAACTTTCAAACGGGGTATAGCGCAGTCCGGTAGCGCGCTTGCTTTGGGAGCAAGATGTCGGGAGTTCGAATCCCCCTACCCCGACCACTTTTGGGTCGTTAGCTCAGTCGGTAGAGCAGTTGGCTTTTAACCAATTGGTCGTAGGTTCGAATCCTACACGACCCACCATATCGAAGACACTGCATCAGCAAGTGTCAGAAGTGAACGCAAAGTTCTCTTCACTGAAAAGCCCACCTTAACGGTGGGCTTTTTTGTTTCCGTTGATTCCCCCTGCCGAATACCGCGGTGTCCCCAATGGCAACGCTTGCTCGGCCATTGGGGACACCGACTTGCCTGACAGACGAAGCTTTCATCTTGCACGGCGTTGAGTCGAACGCGATTTTCTCATGCGCTGTGGTGCTCCAGTGAGGGCTCTGACAGTGTAAGCGCTGCTCTAGCTGGCGCTCGCGCAGGACTTTTCGCCCTCATGCTGAGCTGGCTTGCATCCCGCTTTTTCCGCTCCGTTCGGTACTTTGTAGTCTCGATCAGAAAACCCGGCCGTCTTGTCAGAGTGTTCTGATCTTCTTGGTTGCTGCGGAAAATTAATCTCCTCACCTCGAAAACGTGTCCCTCCCGAGGTGGGTTTGAAATGGCAATTGAAAATATCGGTCTGGTAGCCGTCACCGAGAACGCAGCCAAGAAGGTTGCGGTCAAGGCTGGTGGAAAGATCAAGGCACAAGCGGGTACCAAGTACCTTCTTCAAGTTGAAAACAACGACGTTGCACCTGAAAACGTTACCGTCAAACGCGTTGGCAAGGACCTGCTGGTTCAGTTCGAGGGCAGTGAAAAGCCCGACCTGACCATCCAGGACTTCTTTGCCGACGGCATGGACAGCCAGCTCTACGGCGTTGCTGAAGACGGCCAGCTGTACGCCTACGTCCGCACCGACGGCGAAGGCTTCGGTGGCCAACTGCTGCTGGCCGATGGCGAGTCCGCTCCCATTGCGCTGGGTGGCGACGCCCTGGCAGACGGCGCCCCTTATCTGGCGTCCACTTTCGATGACGCAGCAGGCTTCGTCCTGTGGCCGTGGCTGCTCGGCCTAGCCGGCATTGGTGCCGCTGCCGCGGCTATCATTCACCACAATCAGAATGATGATCACCACCACGGGAAATCGACCAGCCCGGCCCCGACCAACATCAAGGCGATGGACGACGTCGGTCCGATCCAGGGCCAACTGCACAACGGCGATATCACCGACGATTCGCACCCGGCGATTTCCGGTAACGGCGTTCCCGGCGCGATCATCCATGTCTTCGACAATGGCCAGGAAATCGGCTCCACCACTGTGCAGCCGGACGGCACCTGGTCGTTCACCCCTGAGCTCGCCGACGGCGCGCACAGCATCGACATCACCCAGGAAGTCCCCGGCCAGAAGCCCAGCGCTCCGGTCGATGTCGTCGACATCACCGTCGATACCACTCCGCCGGTCGCACCGACCGCCGAGATCGAAGGCGCCAAGACTGACGGTGGTGAAACCTACAGCAACGACAGCACGCCGACCATCCACGGTAACGGCGAGCCGGGCGACAAGATCATCATCGTCTTCCCCACCGGCGAAACCGTTGAAACCATCGTCGCCGATGACGGCACCTGGGTGGCCCCGCAGCCGACCCAACCGCTGCCCGAAGGCAACAACGACATCAAGGTGATCGAGCAGGACCCTGCCGGTAACCAGACCGAGATCATCGTTCCGGTGATCATCGACACCATCGCCCCGACCGCTCCCGAGGTTCATCTGGACCCGGCTTCCGACACCGGCATCAAGGGCGATGACATCACCAGCGACACCAAGCCGACCATCGACGGCAAGACCGAGCCGGGTGCCGACGTCACCGTCACCTTCCCCAACGGCGAAGAGATCCACACCAAGGCCGACGAGAACGGCGACTGGTCCGTCACCCCGACCCAGCCGCTGCCCGAAGGCAACAACGACATTACCGTCATCGCCACCGACCCGGCAGGCAACCAGAGCGAGCCCACGGTCATTTCCGTGGTGATCGATACCACCCCGCCGACCGCGCCGGAAGCGCACCTGGACCCGGACTCCGACTCGGGCATCAAGGGTGATGACATCACCAACGACACCAA
Source organism: Pseudomonas sp. (assembly GCF_002796985.1). Classification (GTDB taxonomy): domain Bacteria; phylum Pseudomonadota; class Gammaproteobacteria; order Pseudomonadales; family Pseudomonadaceae; genus Pseudomonas. The sequence goes on from NZ_PEKX01000016.1 coordinate 117,511, forward strand.
GCCGACCATCGACGGCAAGACCGAGCCGGGCGCCGAGGTCACCGTGACCTTCCCGACTGGCGAAGTTGCCACCACCACCGCTGATGCCAATGGCGACTGGCACGTCACGCCGACCCAGCCGCTGCCCGAAGGCAACAACGACATCACCATCATCGCCACCGACCCGGCAGGCAACCAGAGCGAGCCTACGGTCATCTCCGTGGTCATCGACACCCAGGCCCCGGATGCCCCGGATGCCTGGCTCGACCCTGCGTCCGATTCGGGCACCAAGGGCGACAACATCACCAACGACACCAAGCCGACCATCGACGGCCAGACCGAGCCGGGCGCTGACGTAACTGTCACCTTCCCGACTGGCGAAGTGATCAATACCAAGGCGGACGACGAAGGCAACTGGCACGTTACCCCGACCCAGCCGCTGCCCGAAGGCAGCAACGACATCACCGTCATCGCCACCGACCCGGCGGGCAACCAGAGCGAGCCGACCACCGTCAACGTGGTCATCGACACCACTCCTCCGGACGCCGACAAGCTGGCCATCACCGGTGTGCTGGACGACGTGGGCCTGATCACCGGCAACATCGAGAACGGCGGCACCACCGACGACTCGCACCCGACCATCAGCGGCACCGGCACGGCCGGCGACCTCGTCACCGTCTACACCAAGGACACCACCGGCAATCACCCGATCGGCAGCACTGTCGTGGGCGAGGACGGCAAGTGGTCGCTGACTCCGGAACTGCCGATCAACGTCGGGCTGAACGAGCTGACCGCCGTTGAAACCGACGTGGCCGGCAACGCCACCACCAGCCAGCCGTACGACATCACCCTGGACATGTCCGCGCCGAACGCGCCGACCATCGAAAGCGTCTACGACGACGTCGGTCCGTACCAGGGCTACCTGCAGAAGGGCGACGTCACCGACGACAACAAGCCGACCTTCAACGGCAGCGCCGAGGCTGGCAGCACCGTCAAGCTGTACGACGGCAGCAATGTCCTGATCGGCAGCGCCATCGCCGATGGCAACGGCCACTGGAGCATCACCCCGGCAACCGCCCTGGCCGACGGCCAGCACGAGGTCTATGCCACCGCCACCAACCCGGTGGGCGTGGTCAGCGAGCCGACCGGCCTGTGGCCGTTCAGCGTCGACACCAGCGCTCCGGCCAATGTCACCGACCTGGTCGTGTCCGATGACGTCGGCGCCGTGACCGGTCCGCTGCACGATGGCGACACCACCGACGACAACCGTCCGGACTTCAGCGGCGATGCCGAACCGGGCAGCAAGGTCATCATCTTCGATAACGGCGAGAAGATCGGTGAAGCCGACGTCGCTGACGACGGCACCTGGTCGTTCACCCCGACCGAACCGCTGGCCGACGGCGAGCACGCCTTCACCACCGAAGTGGTCGATGAAGCCGGCAACAACAGCGGCCAGAACGACCCGCTGCACGTGATCGTGGACACCCGTGATGTGGTCATCTCCATCACCCACGTGATCGACGACGTGGGCAGCATCACCGGCGACATCGCGCCCCATGGCGTGACCGACGACGTGCGCCCGGAAATCCAGGGTACCGGCAAGTCCGGCAGCACCATCACCGTCTACGACGGCGAAGTAGAGCTGGGCACCACCACCGTGGACGCCAAAGGCAACTGGAGCTTCACCCCCACCGCCGATCTGGCCGAAGGCGCGCACGAAATCCGCGCTACCGCCACCGACAAGTCCGGCAACGTCAGCGAGCCGGCGAAGTTCGACTTCAGCATCGACACTACTGCGCCGAACAAGCCGAGCATTGACCAGGTCTACGACGACGTGGGCGCCATCCAGGGCCCGATCGCGGACGGTGGCGTCACCGACGATTCGACCCCGACAATCTCCGGCAAGGCCGAAGCGGGCTCGATCGTGACCGTGTACGACAACGGCGAGAAGCTCGGCAGCGTGACCGCCGACAAGGACGGTGACTGGAGCTACACCCCGACCACTCCGCTGAGCGAAGGCGCTCACGAGTTCATCGTCGACGCCACCGACAAGGCCGGCAACACCAGCGCCAAGTCCGATCCGTTCGACATCGTCACCGACTACACCGCTCCGGACATGCCGACCATCACCGGCGTGCTCGACAGCATCGGTGAAGTGACCGGCAACATCCCCAATGGCGGCAAGACCGACGACTCCCGTCCGGTCATCAGTGGCGAAGGCACCGCCGGTGACACCATCACCGTCTACGCCAACGACCCGATCGCCGGCAACCACCCGATCGGCTCCACCACCGTGGGCGAAGATGGCACCTGGTCGCTGACCCCGGAAACTCCGCTGAACGTCGGTCTGAACGACCTGACCGCCGTGGAAACCGACGCCGCCGGCAACTCCACCAAACCCAGCGACCCCTACAGCTTTACCTTCGACCCGGTCGAGCCTGGCGTGCCCGTGATCGTCAACGTCCTCGACGACGTTGGCCCGTACACCGGCTTCCTGCAGAAGGGCGACGTCACCGACGACAACAAGCCGACCATCAACGGCACCGCCGAGGCCGGCAGCACCGTCAAGCTGTACGACGGCAACAACGTCCTGATCGGCAGCACCACCGCCGATGCCGACGGCAACTGGAGCATCACCCCGGCAACCGCCCTGGCCGACGGCAAGCATGACGTCTATGCCACCGCCACCAACGACACTGGTGTGGTCAGCCCGCAAACCGGCAAGTGGGACTTCATCGTCGACACCAGCGCTCCGGACAACGTCACCAACCTGGTCGTCACTGACGACGTTGGTGCCAAGACCGGCCCGCTGCACGACGGCGACACCACCGACGACAACCGCCCGACCTTCAGCGGCGACGCTGAACCCAACGGCAAGGTCATCATCTATGACAACGGCAACAAGATTGGCGAAGCCGACGTCGATGCCGATGGTCAGTGGTCCTTCGAACCGACTACCCCGCTGAAGGATGGCGACCACGCCTTCACCACCGAAGTACTGGACGAAGCCGGCAACAGCAGCGGCCAGAACGACCCGCTGCACGTGATCGTCGACACCAGCGGTCTGGGCGTAGTGATCACCCACGTGATCGATGACGTGGGCAGCATCACCGGCGACATCGCACCCAACGGCGTGACCGACGACAAGCGTCCGGAAATCCAGGGCACCAGCAAGCCGGGCAGCATCGTCAAGATCTTCGACGGCAGCGTCGAACTGGGCAGCACCACCGCCGACGGCAAGGGCAACTGGACCTTCACCCCGTCCAAGGACCTGGTTGAAGGCCCGCACGACGTCTCCGCCATCGCCACCGACAAGGCCGGCAACGTCAGTGATCCGTCGACGTTCCACTTCAGTGTCGACACCACCGCGCCGACCAAGCCGAGCATCGACTCGGTGACCGACGACGTGGGCAGCATCCAGGGCCCGATCGCCAACGGCGGCGTGACCGACGACTCCACCCCGACCCTGGCCGGCCAGGCCGAGGCGGGCTCCACCGTGGTCATCTACGACAACGGCCAGAAACTGGGCTCCGTGGTCGCGGATGCCGACGGCGAGTGGAGCTACACCCCGACCACCCCGATCAGCGAAGGCACGCACGACTTCACCGTCGATGCGACCGACAAGGCCGGCAACACCAGTCCGAAGTCCGATGTCTTCACCGTCATCACCGACTACACCGCACCGGATGCCAGCAAACTGGCCATCACCGGCGTGGAAGATCATGCCGGCACCATTACCGGCAACATCGTCAATGGTGGTATCACCGATGACCAGCGTCCGGACATTCACGGTACCGGTACCGCCGGCGACCTCGTCACCGTCTACACCAAGGACAGCACCGGTAACCATGTGATCGGCAGCGCGGTCGTGGGCGAAGACGGCAAGTGGTCGATGACCCCGGAACTGCCGCTGGTCTCGGGTCTCAACGACCTGACCGCCGTCGAGTCCGACCCGGCTGGCAACGCCACCGCGCCGACCGACAAGTACAGCATCACCCTGGACACCTCCGTGCCCCAGGCGCCGGTCATCGTCAGCGTGCTCGACGACGTTGGCCCGTACACCGGCTTCCTGCAGAAGGGTGACGTCACCGACGACAACAAACCCACCATCGCGGGTACCGCGCCGGCTGGCAGCGTCGTTCGCCTGTACGACAACAACGACGTCCTGATCGGCAGCACCACCGCCGACACCTCGGGCAGCTGGACCATCACCCCGGAAACCGCCATGGCTGACGGCAAGCATGACGTCTATGCCACCGCCACCAACAGCGTGGGCGTGGTCAGTGAACCGACCGGCAAGTGGGACTTCAGCATCGACACCAGTAAACCGTCCAACGTCACCGACCTGGTCGTCACCGACAACGTCGGCAACGTGACCGGCCCGCTGCACGACGGCGACACCACTGACGACAACCGCCCGACCTTCAGCGGTGATGCCGAGCCCAATGGCAAGGTCATCATCTATGACAACGGCACGAAGCTTGGCGAAGCCGACGTCGATGCCGACGGCAAATGGGAGTTCAGACCCACCACCGGGCTGGACGACGGCAAGCATGACTTCACCACCGAAGTGCTCGACAAGGCCGGCAACAGCAGCGGCCAGGGCGACAAGCTGGACGTGATCGTCGACACCAGCGGTGTAGGCGTAGCCATCACCCACGTGATCGATGACGTGGGCAGCATCACCGGCGACATCACCTCCGGTGGCTCCACCGACGACAAACGTCCGGAAATCCAGGGCACTTCCAAGGCCGGCAGCACCGTCAAGATCTTCGACGGCAGCGTCGAACTGGGCAGCACCACCGCCGACTCCAAGGGCAACTGGAGCTTCACGCCCAAGTCCGATCTGGCCGACGGCGCGCACAGCATCCAGGCCATCGCCACCGACAAGGCCGGCGTGGTCAGCACCCCGGCGACGTTCGACTTCATCGTCGACACCACTGCCCCGAACAAGCCGACCATCGACTCGATCACCGACGACGTGGGCAGCATCCAGGGCCCGATCGCCAATGGCGGCGTGACCGACGACTCTACCCCGACCCTGGCCGGCAAGGCCGAAGCCGGCTCCATCGTGGTCATCTATGACAACGGCGCCAAACTGGGCAGCACCACCGCCGACCAGGACGGCAAGTGGAGCTACACCCCGACCACTCCGCTGAACGAAGGCGAGCAGAAGTTCACCGTCGACGCCACCGACAAGGCAGGCAACACCAGCGCCAAGTCCGACCCGTTCATCATCACCACCGACTACTCGGACCCGGATTCGAACTCGACCAAGCTGACCATCGACAACGTCACCAGCGACAACACCGTGAATAGCGCGGAGTCCAAAGGCAATGTCACCGTCAGCGGCAAGGTGACCGGCGAATTCACCGCCGGTGACAAGGTGACCTTCAAGCTCGACGGCACCACCTACAGCGCCGACGTCAAAGCCGACGGCACCTGGAGCGTGGCCGTGCCCGGCAGCAAGCTGGTGGACAACAGCAGCCACGAGATCGACGCGATCCTGGTAGCGCACGATGCGGCCGGTAACGCTGGCACCATCACCGCTGAGCACAGCTACAACGTGGCGCTCAACAACGTGTCCATCACCAGCATGAGCAAGGACTCGGCGATCGATGTCGCCCACTCCACCGACTTCATCACCGCCGATGGCAGTGCCGGGCGTGGTGTGTACGGCAAGCTCGACCAGACCCTGGTCAGCGGCGAGAAAGTGCAGGTGTCCTTCGACGGCGGCAAGACCTGGGTCACCGCTTCGACCAGCGGCCTGAACTGGACGGCTGTGGATACCACTGCGCACACCGGCAACTGGACCATCCAGGCGCGTGTGGTGGACGGCAGCGGCGCTCCGCAGACCGATGTGGCCAGCCAGGACGTGAGCCTCCTGGGCAACCAGGGCGGAGCACCGACCATCACGGATATTCCGGATGCGGACGGCACCTACACCACGGCCAAGGCGGCCGATGGTGCGGACGTGAAGGTCTCCCTGGCAGGCACCAATGCCAAGGCCGGCGATACCCTGCACATCATCTGGGGCGACACCACCTATGACCAGGTGCTGACCGCGGACGACATCTCCGCAGGCAAACTGACGGTGACCGTGCCGGCTCAGCAGACTGTTCAGCAGGGCGGCAAGTTCGACTTCGCCGTCACCGCGCAGATCGTTACCCTGGAAGGGCAGATCAGTTCCCCAAGTGCAGCGATGCAGGTACATGGGGAAGGTTGGATTACGCCGGCGCAGGACAGCCTGCTGCGCACGATTACGACGATGAATGGCAGTACTGTCTATCAGGGTGGCGGTTTCACTATCACTACCAATGGCGCGCTCAGTCAATATGGCGGGGATAGCACCACCAATGCCGGTGTAGTCATCGGGGGCGACACTTCGAAGTATGGCGAGATCAACTTCAACACGCCGGTTTCGAGCTTCAACGTCCAAATCAGTGGGCTTGATGCAACTGGCTCTCGTGTCGTGGTCTATGACGCCCAAGGCAATATCCTGTCAGATACGACGGTGAATGCTGACGGCTCCGGTGGCACAACCAAGTCAGCGCTGTACAACTACATCGCACCGGTCGGGACCGATATTGGCAAGGTGATGGTCTACAGCGACGGCGCGACCGGCGGTGTAGTGATGAGCAAGCTCAACTTCAACCAGATCCACCACGATCCAGGCTACATCGATACCTTCGCCAACGAAGTGGGCAAGAGCGGTGGCTTCTACAGTGCCGATGGCCACTACACCATGACGACCACGGGCAGTGTGGTGGTTGAGAAAGATGCGGACTCGCTTTCCGTTCCCCATCTGTACATCGGAAAAAACTACGGTGACATGTCGAGCTCGTCGGCGACTTTTACCTTCGACCAGCCGGTGAAATACATCTCCTACGACATGATGTTGGTGGAAAACACCGCCGGTAATGGGTCCTGGTTGGTGGTCTTCGATACCAACGGCAATAAGATCTTCGATCGTTTGTGCACCAATAGTGCCAGTTCGAAGACTAGCTGGGAGCAATTCAACTACGAGGCTCCGGAGGGGATCAGCATCGGCAAGGTGACGATCTATAGCGACTATGCCGGTATGGCGATCAGTAACTTCACCAGTCTCTTGTCGCCGGATGTGCCCACTGGTCAGATGGTGGTCGACCATGGCTGGGAGACATACTTCGACGATAGCTCCGTTAACGTGATCACGGTGAACTACGGGCAAAGCTTTGCCGGCGGCACCTTCAAGGGCGGGGCCAGCCTGGCCGGATACCACAGTGATAGTGGTGCCTTCACTATCAGCGGAACGGCATGGAAGACGGCCTCAGGCACCTGGGTGAACGCGGGTCAAGGCTCGATGTTCCTGGAGAACGGCAAGACCGCAGTGGTGACCTTCGACTCGGCTCGATCGGAGATCAACGTTTCCGCTACCGGTATCGAGATGGGCAACACGGCGATCCTCAAGATCTACAGTTCGAGCGGCACGCTGCTGGATACGATCAACATGACCAACCCAACCGGGACGGCTGACATGCAGTCGTTCACCTACCATGCGGACGGGAACAGCATTGGCCGTATCGAGCTTACCGGTGAGGCAGGCGGGACTTACATCACCGGTATCTCCTCGGAGGTCACGAATCTGTCGACGGACAACGACGTCATCTCCATGGTCGTCGACCCGGTTGCCTACTTCGCCCAGGACTCGGCGCACATCCACGGCAGTTCCGGCCTGGATACGCTCAAGCTCACCGGCGCGAACCAGGTCCTGGACCTGACCAAGCTCACCGGCGACAACGACCTGGCGAAGATCAGCAGCATCGAGAAGTTCGACATCACCGGCACCGGCAACAACACGTTGAAGATCTCCCTCAACGACGTGCTGAACCTGGGGGAAACCGATCTGTTCCGCAAGGACGGCAAGGTTCAGGTGATGGTCGATGGCGATGCCGGCGACAAGGTGCAACTGGCCAACCTGCACGACCACGGCACCGCGCCGGGGGTCTGGCAGGCTGCCGGCACCACCTCCATCGATGGCGCGACCTACCAGGTCTACAACTACAGCAACCTGGATGCCGAAGTCCTGATCAAGCAGGCCGTCACCGCCTCCATCGTCTAACGCAGCCCCTGGAAAGGGAGGCGGGAACCCATCCCGCCTCCCGCTCCGAACCTTATTGCTCGCTCCGCCGCTCGCGGCGGAGCTCACCAGAGACTCTTCAAATGACTTCGATCACTTACGCAAAGGCCAAGGCAAAAGCCAAGCGCCAATGGCCCCTGGCCCTCGCGGCCCTGGCCGTCCTGACCAGCTTCCACGCCCCGCTGAGCCTGGCCGCCCCCGGCGACCGCGACATCTACGCCGAGACCTATGAAAAGGTCGAATCCGTCGTCAAGCAGCAAGCCCAGATCGTCATGTTCCGTGGCAAGGACGGCGGCAAGGACGCGGCCCACGTCTACATCGACGGCCAACTGCAAAGCGCCCTGATGCCCGGCGGCTACACCGTGTTCTGCACCCCCGCGGGCGAACACTCGGTGGAGTCCTACATCGGCGATGCGCCGCTGTACACCGGCAAGCGCAACCCGCAGAGCTACGCCAAGCTCGACGGCGGCCAGACCTACGTCCTGGAAGCCCCGGTCGGCCAGAACCAGAGCACCCCCATCGTGCATACCGGGCGTGACGCCGAACAGAGCCTGCAGGGCATGCGCCGGCAGATCCACGTGATCAGCCGCGCCACCTCCGTGGTGCCCTGCCAGACCGAGACCAAGCTGACCCTGCGCAGCGACGTGCTGTTCCCCTTCGGCAAGGGTGGCTACAAGGACCTGACCGCTGAAGGCCGTAGCCAACTGCGCCAGGCAGTGGCAGACATCAAGAGCAAGAGCGAGCACGTCACCGGCATTGCGGTCGTCGGCCACGCCGACCCGATCGGCAACGCCCGGAGCAACCAGCGCCTGTCGCAACAGCGCGCCGAAACCGTGCGCAAGGTCCTGCTGGAGCAGGGCATCCAGAGCCAGCTGGTACACGCCAGTGGCCATGGCAGCGCCGAGCCGGTGGTGCAGTGCGGCCGTACGCGCAATGCCGCGAACATCGCCTGCAACGCACCGAACCGTCGCGTAGAACTGGTCATCCAGGGCCAGCAGAACGACCAATAAGGTCGACACCACCCGCTGTTCCCACCTCTTATCGCCAGGGTCGCGCTTGTAACGCGCGGTCCTGGCGATTTTCTTTGCCTCCCGTGGCGACCTTCCCACTGCCGTGCAATGCGGCTAATTCGGTGAAGGAAAGGTACGTCAAGCCAATCAGGCTTTTCTGATGCCGCGCGGAATGGCGCATTTCTAACATGCGCACAGCTTCTCCCTCCCCATGAAGGTGTGCTCATGAAACCCTCTTCCGCGCCCGCGACTCCTGAAGTCGATCTGGGCGTTTCTTCCCAAAGTGACAGCCTGCTGGCAGGGGTGCGCTGGCTATGCGCCCACTTCGAGCGGCCAGCGACACTCGAGTCGCTCTATGCCGGCCTGCCGCGCGACCAGAAGCTGCGTCCCAGCCTGGTAACCCGCATGCTCGAACAGGCCGGCATCGGCGCTGGTTGGGTCAAGCGTCGTCCCGCCGAGTTGTCGTCCTACCTGTTCCCGCTGATGCTGCTGTTCCGCAATGGCGAGGCGCGCATCCTGGTGGCCCGCCGTGGCGAGGAGTTCGAGCTGGTGGTGCCCGAAGCTGGCGGCGGCACTATCACCATGAGCGCGGCGGAGCTGCAGGAGAACTACCTGGGCTATGCGCTGCTGGCTCGCCCGAAGGCGACTCCCGATGCACGCACCGAGATCCCCAGGGACGAAGGCAAGGGCCACTGGCTGTTCTCCACCCTCTGGAACTATCGCCGCTTCTACTACAGCGCGGCGCTGTCGACCTTCCTGATCAACATCCTGGCGCTGGCGAGCACCTTCTTCATCATGAACGTGTACGACCGGGTCGTACCGAACCAGGCCTACGTCACCCTGTGGTCGCTGGCGGCCGGGGTGGTGCTGGCGATCGGTTTCGAGTTCACCTCGCGACAGGTCCGCGCCTATCTGCTCGACAACGCCGGCAAGAAGGCCGACCTGATCCTGGGGGCGAAGCTGTTCCGCCAGTTGATGGAGGTCCGGCTGGAGCACAAGCCGGCGTCGGCGGGCTCGTTCGCCAACCAGTTCCGCGAGTTCGAGTCGGTGCGTGACTTCATCACTTCGGCCTCGCTGGCGACGCTGGCGGACTTGCCGTTCTGCCTGCTGTTCGTCTTCGTGCTGTTCGTGATCGGTGGATCGCTCGCGCTGGTTCCGTTGGGGGCGATGATCGTCCTGCTGGGGCTGTGCGCTTACATCCAGTGGCCGCTGTCGAAACTCATGAAGGAGAACCTTCGCGAAGCGTCGCAGAAGCACGGCCTGCTGATCGAAGCCATCGAAGGCGTCGAAACGCTGAAGGCAGTCCGCGCCGAAGGCAGCATGCTGCGTCGCTGGGAAGACTTCAGCGCGCAACTGGCTGCCTCCGGGATCAAGACCAAGTCGCTGTCGAACATGGCCGCCAACTCGGTCTCGCTGATCACCCAGCTGACCACGGTGATCACCGTGCTCTGGGGCGTGTACCGGATCGGCGATGGCGACCTGACCCAGGGCGCGCTGGTCGGCATGGTGCTGCTCAGCGGCCGGGCACTGGCACCCCTGGCCAGCTCGGTCGGCCTGGCGGTTCGCTACCAGCAGGCGAAGACGGCCCTGCACTCGCTGAACCAACTGATGGAAATCCCCACGGTGCGCGACAACAGCCGCCGTTACCTGGATGCCCCGAAGAACGCGACGCTGTCGCTGCGCAAGCTGAAGTTCTCCTACCCGGCGCCGCCGATGCAGCCGCGCCCCACGGTGCTGAACAACATCACCCTGAACATCAAGCACGGCGAGCGCGTGGCCATTGTCGGCAGCATCGGCAGCGGCAAGTCGACCCTGCTGCGCGTCATGGCCCGCCTGTACCAGCCGGTGGAAGGCCAGTTGCTGATCAATGGCATCGACGCCGAGCAGATCGACCCGGCGGACTGGAGCTCCACGGTGGGCTTCGTTGGCCAGGACGCCCGGCTGTTCTTCGGCTCGCTGCGCGAGAACCTGATGATCGGCAACCCGTCGGCGACCAGTGAGGAATTGCTGCATGTGGTGCGCCTGACCGGCCTGGATGCGGTCGTCGCCGGCCATCCGCTGGGCTTCGACCGCCCGGTAGGTGAGATGGGCCAGGCGCTGTCCGGTGGGCAGCGTCAGCTGGTCGCCCTGGCCCGCACGCTGTTGCTGCATCCCCAGGTACTGCTGCTGGACGAGCCCACCAGCGGGATGGACATGCAGACCGAGCGCCAGTTCCTGCAGCGCCTGGAGTCCGCCACCCAGGGCCGGACGGTCGTGGTGGTGACCCACCGTTTCTCGGTGCTTGAGCAGATCGACCGCCTGATCGTCGTGGACGCCGGGCAGATCGTTGCCGACGGTCCGAAGGACGAAGTGCTGCGAGCCCTTCAGGCCAACAACTCCCCCGCGCCGAGCAAGGCGCCGGCCACTACCCGGTGAGCAGATCATGACTGATACCCCCAACCCGCAGGCGACGGTTCCCGCCGTCGTCGAGCCCTCGAAGGCGCTGGCGACCAATGTCACGCCCTACGCGAAGGAAGTGGCGCGCCTGCGCGACAACGACATCGCTTATGTCTCGGACCTGCAGGCTGCGCTGATCGCCCAGAAGACCACGGCGAGCACAGTGGTGCTGCTGCTGATCGCAGCGGTGTTCGCCGGCCTCATCGTCTGGGCCTACTTCGCCCGAGTGGAAGAGATCACCAAGGGCGAAGGCAAGGTGATCCCCTCCAGCCGCGAACAGGTTATCCAGAGTCTGGAAGGCGGCATTCTCGAGCAGATGAACGTCAAGGAAGGCGATGTGGTGGAGGCCGGCCAGGTCCTGCTGAAGATCGACCCGACCCGCGCCGGCGCCAGTTACCGCGAAGCGCAGTCCAAGGCTCTGGCGCTCAAGGGACAACTGGTGCGCCTGCGTTCGGAGGCTTATGGCAAGCCGCTGGTGTTCCCGGACGACGTGAAGGCTGTGCCGTCGATCGTCGAGGCCGAGACCGAGGCCTACAACGCTCGCAAGCATGCGCTGGACGAAGGCATCAGTGGATTGCAGAAGAGCCTGTCGCTGGCCCAGGGTGAGCTGACCGTATCCGAGCGCCTGGCCAAGCAGGGCCTGATCTCGGATGTCGAGATCCTGCGCATGCGTCGCCAGGCCAACGAATTCAACCTGCAGATCAGCGAGCGCCGCAACAAGTACCGCGCCGACGCCAACGCCGAACTGACCCGCGTCGAGAGTGAACTGGCGCAGTCGCTGGAAAACGCTGCCGGCCGCGAAGACGTGATGAAGCGCACGACGATCACCGCGCCGCTCAAGGGCATCGTGAAGAACGTGCGAGTCAACACCATCGGCGGGGTGATCCAGCAGGGGCAGGACATCATGGAGATCGTCCCGCTGGAAGATCAGCTGCTGGTGGAGGCGAAGATCCGCCCGGCCGACGTGGCCTTCCTGCGCCCCGGCCTGCCCGCCACGGTGAAGATTTCCGCTTATGACTTCGCCATCTATGGCGGCCTGAAAGGCAAGGTCGAGCTCATCAGCCCCGACACCATCAAGGACGACGAGATGGCCCGTGCCGGCCGTCCGGACACCTCGTTCTACCGCGTACTGGTCCGCACCGACGAAGCCGAGCTGACCAAGGGCGACAAGCACTTTCCGATCATTCCCGGCATGACCGCCACGGCGGAGATCCGTACCGGGGAAAAAACCATCCTGGATTACTTACTCAAGCCCGCGCTGAAAGCGCGTGAGGCCTTCCGCGAGAGATAATTGAAATGAAAAACTGCAAATCTTCCTCATCCAAGCTTCACCACAAACGTTGGCGCTTCTGCCACTCGGCCCTGGTGCTGGCAATGGCCTCCCTGGGCTCCCTGGCCGAAGCCGATGACCTGGGCGGCGCGCTGAGCTTTTACTCCAAGCCCAAGCAGGCCTCTGCCGCATCGCTGACCGGTGGGGCGCTGCAAGGCGAGCTGGTAGCTTCGACTTCTGCCCCGGCAGCCTCCTCGGCGCCGGTAGCCAAAGCGGCTCCGGTGGCCCAGGCGCAGCCGGCAGCGACCCTGCAGGCCGCACCGAGTTCGGTGGCTGCCATGGTCAATGCCACTCCCGCGACTCAGGCACAGCCGGCCAAGCCTGCGCCCAAGCTGGACCTGAGCCTGCCGACAGAGCTGACGGCCGGGGCTTCGGCTTCGAGCCTGGGGACGTCGGAGTCCTCGCTGGCCTATATCCGCGAGCTGGTGAACACCGCGCTGCGCATCAGCCCGGAAATGAAGCAGGCCGATGCCGGCTGGCAGGCTGCCAAGGGTGACGTGGACCAGGCCAAGGGGGCTCGCTGGCCGCAGGTACAGATCAGTGCCAGCTCCAAGACGCTGCAAAGTGGCAAGAGTGACTACGGTAACGACGGTACCACCACAGTGCAGATGACCACGCCGGTGTATGACTTCGGCGCGATCAGCCACACCATCGACAGCCGCAGCAAAACCGCGAATGCCCAGGAAGAGGCCAAGGGCCAGACCGAAGTAACGGTCGCCTACAACACCGCCTCGGGCGTGGTGGAGCTGGCTCACCAGCAGGAAGCGCTGGATATCAGCGACCGCTATGTGGCGCGCATGCGCGAACTGGTGAACATGCTCGGGCAGATCGCCGAGGTCGACCCCGGTCGCCGCAGCGAAGTGGTACAGGCCCGTGCGCGACTGCTGCAGGCGGAAACCGCTCGCGACCTGGTGCAGTCCAAACTGCAGGAGCAGAAGACGACCCTGGCGAAGCTGGTCGGGGAGGATGTGACCGTCCCGGCCAATGCGAAGTGGGACTGGGCGCCCATCCCGCTGGACCAGGCGCTGCAACTCATGGGCGATCAGCCCGCTCTGCGCCAGGCACGCTGGGAGAAAGAGGCGGCGTTGGCCAGTGCCGAGTCGGTGAAGTCCTCGCGCATGCCGAAGCTGAACTGGGTCGTCGGCCGCAGTACCGGCAACAATATGCTCGATAACAAGGAGCCCTGGTCGACTGGCCTGGCGGTGGAGTGGACCGCATTCTCCGGCGGTTCGGCGTCGGCGGCGCAACGTGCGGCCTATGCGCGGGCTGACGCGGCGGAGCAGAAGATGGAAGCGACTCGCCGCGAGTCGGAGTACCGCATCCGCAACCTGGCGGAGCAGCGCGATCTGTCGGCGTCCCGTGTGGGCGACTACAAGGAACTGCTGGCGGAGTCCGACCGGGTACGCAAGATGTTCTATGACCAGTGGTACCACCTGGGCAAGCGTACCCTGCTGGACGTGCTGATCGCCGAGAACGACTACTACTCGCAGCAGATGGCAGCGGCCGATACCTACTACAGCGCCAAGGCTTCCGACCTGCGCATCCGCGCGGAAACCAGCGGCCTGCTGTCCTGGCTGGCACCGGGCAGCGACGCGGCTATCCGCTGATCACCCGCGGTCAACTTAGCGACCGCCCCATCGGGTTCATCCCTATCCTCCCGGCATGCCGCTTCGGTGGTCATGAAGGCTTCACTCGTCCTTTCATCGAGGCGAGCATGCCGAGGAGTGTCCCCCGATCGCCTTGCGCGATCGTCACAATTTGAATGACTTTGCCCCTTGCTAAAGTCGCTGTGCGTCGATGTGTCGCAGGGTGCGCGGGGTGTTTTCACGCCTTTCAGAGCGGTTCTTGATTGCCGTCATGGCAAGGTCTTTGCCGAAAGCGTTGTCGCTTCCCCCGGCATTCCACATGGTCCGCTGAAAGCCCCGTCATTCATGGTTCTGACACATTCCGCTGGCACGCACGTGCAAGCCCTGGCAGGCGCGGAATATCCCTGCAAATTCCCTGTGAATTGATCGTTTTGTAAACGATTCAGGCGCGGACTATCTCTCTGACTGAGAAAATATCTTGTTAAAAATGGGCGGAATGGGCCTTGAAAGGGGTTTCTGAAATGCTTTGTAATACCCGCCGTCCATTTCCTACCCCCAAATCGCTGAGTCGCACTGACGTAGATCAAGGCCAGTGCTCACCCTCCGGTGCAGCGGCATAACAATAGGGGGCTGCCATCGGTGGGCTCCTGTCATACGACGAGTCGGGCAATCCGCTCGTGCATCCGGTGTGCGACGCGCGCGTTCTCACGAACCGCCAGTCCAGACGCCACACGCTGAATAACACGGAACGAATCAGCTGACGAAATCGGTTTCGCATCGCGAAGACCGGGCGACCTCCCTTTGCCTGGAATCCGTGCGGCCGCGTTCGTGAATCCATGACAGCCCTGGCAGGCGGCTTGGAAAAGTCGCGGGTAACGAGTCGTCGAGCCGTGCATGGCGAGGACTCGTGGGCGGTGAAGCGATTTTCATCCACTAAGGCCGCAAGATGAAAAAAGAGCAGTACACAGGAATTTTGAAGAGACTCGCGTGGCTGCCGATGCTGATGCTCGGTGGTTGCAACATGGTGCTGTTCGACCCGAAAGGGCAGGTCGGCGCCGACGAGAAGTCCCTGATCATCACGGCAACCCTGCTGATGCTGATCGTGGTGGTGCCGGTCATCCTGATGACCCTCGGGTTCGCCTGGAAATACCGGGCTTCGAACACCAAGGCCACCTACCTGCCGGACTGGTCTCACTCGACCAAGATCGAGCTGGTGGTCTGGCTGGTTCCCTGCCTGATCATCGCCGTGCTCGGCTGGATCACCTGGGAGAGCACCCACAAGCTGGACCCGTACCGTCCGCTGGACTCCGAGGTCAAGCCGGTGACCATCCAGGCCATCTCGCTGGACTGGAAGTGGCTGTTCATCTACCCGGAACAGGGTATCGCCACCGTCAACGAAATCGCCTTCCCGAAAGACACCCCGGTGAACTTCCAGATCACCTCGGATTCGGTGATGAACTCGTTCTTCATCCCGCAGCTGGGTAGCCAGATCTACTCCATGGCCGGAATGATGACCAAGCTGCACCTGATCGCCAACGAAGAAGGCGTGTTCGACGGTATCTCCGCGAACTACAGCGGCGGCGGTTTCTCGGGCATGAAGTTCAAGGCCATCTCCACCTCCGAGCAGGGCTTCCAGGATTGGGTCGCGAAGGTCAAGGCCTCGCCGCAGACCCTGAACCTGGATCAGTACCCGGAGCTGGTGAAACCGACCGAGAACGTCCCGGCGACCTACTTCGCCACCGTCAGCCCCGAGCTGTTCTCCCACGTGCTGAACAAGTGGGAACACGCCGGCCACGCGATGGCGAAAGCCCACGAAGCCAAAGAACAGGCTGAGAAGGGCGAGCACGGCGAAGCGCATGACGAGGCCGCCATGGCGGGCCACGACATGAGCAACATGCAAGGCATGCCTGGCATGCAAATGAATCCGAGCCAGGAGTAAGCGCAGATGTTCGGGAAACTGACACTGTCGGCCGTGCCGTATCACGAGCCGATCATCGTCATCACGCTGGCCATCGTCGCCCTGTTGGGCCTCGGTGTGTTCGGCGCGATCACCTACTACCGCAAGTGGACCTACCTGTGGACCGAGTGGCTGACGTCCATCGACCACAAGAAAATCGGCGTGATGTACATCATCGTCGCCCTGGTCATGCTGCTGCGCGGCTTCGCCGACGCCATCATGATGCGCGGCCAGCTCGCGCTGGCTGAAGGCGCCAACCACGGCTACCTGCCGCCGGAACACTACGACCAGATCTTCACTGCTCACGGCGTGATCATGATCATCTTCATGGCCATGCCCTTCATGACCGGCCTGATGAACCTGGCCGTGCCGCTGCAGATCGGCGCGCGCGACGTGGCGTTCCCCTTCCTGAACTCCCTGAGCTTCTGGCTGCTGGTCGTCAGCGCCATGCTGGTGAACGTCTCGCTGGGCCTGGGTGAATTCGCCCGTACCGGTTGGGTCGCCTACCCGCCGCTGTCCGAGCTGGCCTACAGCCCGGGCGTGGGTGTGGACTACTACATCTGGGCGCTACAGATATCGGGTATGGGTACCTTGCTCACGGGTATCAACTTCCTGGTGACCGTGTTCAAGATGCGTACCCCCGGCATGAAGCTGATGCAGATGCCGATCTTCACCTGGACCTGCACCTTCGCCAACATCCTGATCGTTGCGTCGTTCCCGATCCTGACCGCGGCCCTGGGCCTGCTGTCGCTGGACCGCTACTTCGACATGCACTTCTTCACCAACGAGCTGGGCGGCAACGCCATGATGTACATCAACCTCTTCTGGGCCTGGGGCCATCCTGAGGTGTACATCCTGATCCTGCCGGCTTTCGGTATCTTCTCCGAAGTCACCGCGACCTTCGCCGGCAAGCGCATGTTCGGCTACACCTCGATGGTGTGGGCGAGCGCCGCGATCACCTTCCTCGGCTTCACCGTGTGGCTGCACCACTTCTTCACCATGGGCTCGGGCGGCGACGTCAACGGCTTCTTCGGCGTGGCGACCATGCTGATCTCCATCCCCACCGGGGTGAAGCTGTTCAACTGGCTGTTCACCATCTACCGTGGCCGCCTGCGCTTCGATACCCCGATCCTGTGGACCCTGGGCTTCATCATCACCTTCACCATCGGTGGCATGACCGGCGTTCTGCTGGCCATTCCGGGTGCTGACTACCTGCTGCACAACAGCCTGTTCCTGATCGCCCACTTCCACAACACCATCATCGGTGGCGCGGTGTTCGGCTACCTGGCCGGCTTCGTCTTCTGGTTCCCGAAAGCCTTCGGCTTCAAGCTGGACGAGAAGTGGGGCAAGCGTTCCTTCTGGTGCTGGCTGGTCGGCTTCTACATGGCCTTCATGCCGCTGTACGTCCTCGGCTTCATGGGCATGACCCGTCGCCTGAACCACTATGAAAACCCGATGTGGCAGCCGTACATGGTGGTGGCTTTCTGCGGCGCCGTGCTGATCTTCTTCGGTATCGCCTGCCAGCTGATCCAGCTGTTCGTCTCGATCAAGAACCGCGAGAAGCTGGCCGACCTGACCGGCGACCCGTGGGGCGGCCGTACCCTGGAGTGGTCCACTTCCTCGCCGCCGCCGTACTACAACTTCGCCGAACTGCCGAAGGTCAACGACATCGACGCGTTCCACGACATGAAGCAGACCGGTACCGCGTACCGCAAGCTGCCGGCCTACGCGCCGATCCACATGCCGAAGAACACCGCCGCTGGCTTCTCCATCGCCGTGTTCGCCTTCCTCTTCGGCTTCGCCGCCATCTGGCACATCTGGTGGCTGGTGGGCGTTGGCTTCGTCGGCATGATCGCTTCGGTCATCGTGCGCAGCTACGTCACCGACCTGGACTACTACGTCCAGCCGGATGAGATCGAGCGCATCGAAAACGCCAACTTCCAGAAACTCGCCACTGCGCAGGTATAAACCATGTCGACGGCAGTACTGAACCAACACGTGGTCGATGCGCACCAAGCGGCGCAGGACCACGCTCACCATGACGAGCACGCCCACGACAGCGGCGGCATGACGGTCTTCGGCTTCTGGCTGTACCTGATGACCGACTGCATCCTGTTCGCCAGCGTCTTCGCCACCTACGCCGTGCTGGTCAACCACACCGCCGGTGGCCCGAGCGGCAAGGACATCTTCGAGCTGCCCTACGTGGCGATCGAAACCGCGATCCTGCTGATCTCCTCCTGCACCTACGGCCTGGCCATGCTGGCCGCGCACAAGGGGGCCAAGGGCAAGGCCATCGCCTGGCTGGGCGTGACCTTCCTCTGCGGCGCCGCGTTCATCGGCATGGAGATCAACGAGTTCCATCACCTGATCGTCGAAGGCTTCGGCCCGAGCCGCAGCGCCTTCCTGTCGTCCTTCTTCACCCTGGTCGGCATGCACGGTCTGCACGTATCGGCTGGCCTGCTGTGGATGCTGGTGCTGATGGCTCAGATCGGCACCCGTGGCCTGACCGCGCAGAACAACACCCGCATGATGTGCCTGAGCCTGTTCTGGCACTTCCTGGACATCGTCTGGATCTGCGTCTTCACCGTCGTCTACCTGATGGGGGCTCTGTAATGACCGCTGCTGCACATCATCACGACTCCCACGGTGCCGGCCACGACGGCCACGGCGCCGGTCACGGCAGCCTGGGCTCGTACGCCATCGGCTTCGTGCTCTCGGTGATCCTCACCGCGATCCCGTTCTACATGGTCATCGACGGCGGCTTCTCGCGTCACGCCACCCTGCTGACCATGGTGATCCTGGGCCTGGTACAGGTCGTCGTGCACCTGATCTGCTTCCTGCACATGAACTTCTCCTCGGAAGGTCGCTGGAACGTCATGGCATTCATCTTCACCGCCATCATCATCCTGCTGGTGGTCGGTCTGTCGCTGTGGATCATCTACACCGCAGACACCCTGATGATGCCGATGCCCTGAGGGCCGATGCCGTGAAACTCAAGCGTTATCTGCTGGTCGCCAAGCCAGGCATCATCTTCGGCAACCTGATCGCGGTGGCGGGGGGATACTTCCTCGCCGCTCGCGGCAGCGTTGACCCGATGCTGCTGCTGGCCACCGTGATCGGCCTGTCCCTGGTCGTTGCCAGTGGTTGTGTGTTCAACAACTGCATCGACCGCGACATCGATCGCTTCATGGAGCGTACCCGTAGCCGTGTCACCGTGACCGGGCAGATCTCGCTGCGGGCCGCCCTGGCCCACGGCGTGGTCCTGGGCGTGGCGGGCTTCGGCCTGCTGATGTGGAAGACCAACGTGCAGGCGACTTTGCTCGCCGCCTTCGGCTTCTTCGTCTACGTCGTGCTCTACAGCCTCTGGCTCAAGCGCAGCTCGGTCTACGGCACGCTGGTCGGCAGTCTCTCCGGAGCCATGCCGCCGGTGGTGGGCTACTGCGCCGCCAGCGGTCACTTCGACATGGGCGCGGCGGTGCTGCTGCTGATCTTCTGCCTCTGGCAGATGCCGCACAGCTACGCCATCGCGATCTTCCGCCTCAACGACTACCGCGCCGCCGGGATTCCCGTGCTGCCGGTGGAGCGGGGCATCGAAGCGACCAAGAAGCAGATCCTCTACTACGTGTTGGCCTTTGGTCTTGCGACCCTGCTGCTGACCGTGACCGGCTTTGCCGGCTACGGTTACCTGGTGGTGGCGCTGGCCGTCAGTGCCTGGTGGCTGTTCATCGCGGTGAAAGGCTTCAGTGCCGAAGATGATCGCCGCTGGGCCCGCCAGTTGTTCGCCTTCTCCATCATCGCGATCAGCGTGCTGAGCCTGATGATGTCCATCGACTTCCAGGCCCTCCCGGCCCAGTCGATGCTGGCGGTGCTGTAAGGCTGCTCGGCTGCAACGAAACAGCCGCCCTTCGGGGCGGCTTTTTTGTGCCTAGTACTGCCTGGCGATGCAGCTGTAGGTAGGAGCGAGCTTGCTCGCGAACGGAGCTTTCCGGCTGCTCCGGTGCCAGGGCGGTTCGCGAGCAAGCTCGCTCCTACAGGTGAGGCGTGGTGCTTGCCTCGGGCGTAGGAGCAGACTCCGTCCGCGCTCGCTATCCGATCAATGCAGCTTCAAGCGTGGCTCCGTGCTGCGCCCGATGCGGTCCGAGATCATCAGCAATGCGGTGCGGAACGGCCCGTAGAGCGCCATCTGGTGCATGCGGTACAGCGACACGTAGAACATCCGCGCCAGCCAGCCTTCCAGCTTCACGCTGCCCATCAGGTTACCCATCAGGTTGCCCACCGCGCTGAAGCGCGACAGCGAGATCAGCGAGCCGTAGTCGGTGTAGCGGTACTCCGGCAGCGGCTTGCCATCCAGGCGCGCAACGATGGCCTTGGCCAGCAACGAAGCCTGCTGGTGGGCGGCCTGGGCGCGCGGCGGCACGTTGCGTTCGCTGCCATCGCCCATCGGGCAGGCGGCGCAGTCGCCGAAGGCGAAGACGTTGTCATCGCGGGTGGTCTGCAGGGTCGAGCGAACCACCAACTGGTTGATGCGGTTGCTCTCCAGCCCATCCATGTCCTTGAGCAGGCTCGGCGCGCGGATGCCCGCCGCCCAGACCTTCAGGCTCGCCGGAATGAACTCGCCCACCGCCGTGC
Organism: Pseudomonas sp.; assembly: GCF_002796985.1. Classification (GTDB taxonomy): domain Bacteria; phylum Pseudomonadota; class Gammaproteobacteria; order Pseudomonadales; family Pseudomonadaceae; genus Pseudomonas. The sequence continues at coordinate 138,557 of NZ_PEKX01000016.1, forward strand.
GCAGGCCTTCGGCGGTCACTTCCTGCACCGCCGAGCCGGTGAGCACGCGCACGCCGAGTTTTTCCAGGGTCTGGTGTACCGGGCGGCTGATGCGTTCGGGCAGCGCCGGCAGCACGCGCGGGCCGGCCTCGATCAGGGTGATGCGCATGTTCTGCGGCTGGATGCCGGTCAGGCCATAGGCCGCCAGCTCCTGCGCGGCATGGTGCAATTCGGCGGACAGCTCGACCCCGGTGGCGCCGGCGCCGACGATGGCGACGCTGATCTGGTCGTCCTTGTCCTGCCCGGCGTGGGCACGCAGGTAGTGGGTCAGCAACTGCTTGTGGAAGCGCTCGGCCTGCTCGCGGGTGTCCAGGAAGATGCAGTGATCCGCAGCGCCCTGGGTGCCGAAATCATTGGTGGTGCTGCCGATGGCCAGGACCAGGGTGTCGTAGTCCAGCCCGCGCGCCGGCACCAGCTCCTCGCCCTGCTCATCGAGCGTGGCGGCGAGCTGGATGCGCTTGTTCGCGCGGTCCAGGCCGGAAAGGCGGCCGAGCTGAAACTCGAAGTGGTTCCATTTCGCCTGGGCGACGTAGTTCAGCTCATCCTCGGAGGAGTTGAGCGAGCCGGCGGCGACTTCGTGCAGCAGGGGTTTCCAGATGTGGGTGAGGTTGGCGTCGACGAGCGTGATGCGCGCACGATCCTTTTTACCCAGGGTGCGGCCGAGACGGGTCGCGAGCTCTAGCCCGCCGGCGCCGCCGCCGACGATCACGATACGATGGGACATGATGCATTCTCATAGCTTAAGGAATCCTGTATCGGCCCGTGGCGGCACGGCGCTCACGCAAGGTAGGCCAGGAGGCGGCTCAGCAAACCCAGGGCGATGACCACCGCGAGCAATCCGCCCATCATCAGCCAGGGCTTGAACGGCGCGCGCCGGACCTGGTGGACGGGGGAGCTGAGGTACTGATCGACCTTCTGCTGGTCTTCGGGGCTCAAGCGACTGGGCATGGGCGGCCTCCGTTTATAATGTCGAGCATTCTAGTAGGGCTTGGGCGGCCTCTCAATGCACCGCCGTTCAATGCAGCATTGCAGCGGCGCCTATTTACAGGCCGACGCCCATGTCGAACAGCACGGTGCGGCCGAGGTTGCCGCGCAGGAAGTCCGGCGCATCGCTGTGGGCGAACAGCACGCGGGCGTAGGTCGGCCCGACCACCGACAGCGAGCGCCAACCCTGGCGCAGGTACTCGGTGGGCGGCGGGAAAGGGGTGTTGAAGTCCGGCGTCTCGCGCTTGAGGCTGACGAAGGCGAGCAGGTCCAGTTCGCGCGGGTCGATGCCGCGTTCGGTGTAGTTGTGCGCCTTCTTGCGTAGCGTCGGTGCCAGGCGCGCCTGCAACTCTGCACAGGGAATTCGCCGCGGCCGCTGCTCGCGACGGATCAGCTGGTTGAGGCTCTGGGCCATGCGCCGACGCAGCAGTTCCTCTTTCCATTCTTCATTGAGCCGACGGCCCTGGTCGAGGACGAAGAACACCTCGAAGGTGGCGTCTCGAAACAGCACATCCGGTGGCTGCCCCGTCGGTGCAACGAAGTCTTCCTGGCGGTACGGCACCTTCAGCGCCTGCAGCAGGCGCTGGCAGGCCCAGCATTCCCGCTCCCATTTACGGGCGTTGGAGAGGAAGTCGTTGGCTTGTTCCGCCTGGCGCGTCAGCAGGCGCAGATAGTCGGACTCGTTCATGCCTCAAGCATAGTTGCTGGCTCGAGCAGGCGGGCACCGATGGCGGTGTAGACTGTTGCCAATCTTTGGGTGTGGTGGGCAAGGGGGAAGCGTGAGACGACTGTTGGGCGGGTTGCTACTGATGGTGCTGGCGAGTGTGGCGGTGGCGCAGGAATCGCCGGCTACCGGTTGGACGCTGCTGGACCAGTTCGACAAACCCTACACCGCCACGGCCAACCTGAAGGTGTTACTGGTCGCCCACGACATGGCAGGCTCGAAGCTGGTCAAGGCCGCCCTGGCAGATCGGCCTGAAGGTTATCTCGAAGCCCGTAACGCTGCCTTCGTCGCGGACGTCAGCCGCATGCCCGCTGCGATTTCGAAGATGTTCGCCATCCCCGCCATGCGCGACTACTCCTACCGCGTGCTGCTCGACCGCGAGCCGCGCGTGGCCAATCGCTTCCCGGCCCAGGCCGATGCGGTGACCTGGCTGCAACTGGAGCAGGGCAAGGTCGTCGCTACCCGTCAGTTCGACTCGGCCGACGCCCTGCGCCAAGCGTTGGAGCGGGGCGCACCGTGATCGCCGCGCAGCTATTGTCCGCAGAAACCCTGGAGATCGGCTGGGCCATCTACCTGCCCATCGTCGCCTGGGCCATCTGGCGCGCGCCCTGGCTGGAGCTGGTCAGCGACTTCCGCCGTCAGCACCTGGTGTTCGGCACCATGCTCGGGCTGTTCCTGCTCTGGCTGGTGCGCCGGGATTTCGCTTCCGGGGTGTCGTTCCACTTCATCGGCATGACCGCCGTGACCCTGCTGCTGGACTGGCCGCTGGCGATCATCGTCGGCCTCGTCGCGCAGCTCGGCCTGTGCGCCATCGGCCGCCAGGATTGGGCGGCCATTGGCGTCAACGGCATTTTGCTGATCCTGATCCCGGTGTTGATCACCGAGCTGGCGGCGATCTTCGTCGAGCGCCGGCAGCCACGGAACCTGTTCGTCTACATCTTCTGCTCGGGCTTCTTCCCGGCGGCATTGGCGGCGGTCTGCAGCCTGCTGCTGGGTCTCGGGCTGCTGTGGATGGACGGGCTGTTCCCTATGCCACCGTGGATCGAGGACTTCATCGGCTACCTCTGGCTGGTCATGTTCCCCGAGGCCTTCATCAACGGCACCATCGTCACCGGGTTGGTGGTCTTCCACCCGGACTGGCTGGAAACCTTCAACCGCACGCGCTACCTGCAGGCGCCCTGGAAGGATGACGATGAGTCGCGCTGATGTTCGGCCATCTGCTAGGCCCATGGCTCCCGTGGCTTGACTCAGGTCAGTTCGGAAACCTCCTACGATCAGGGAAGCTTGGCCCCCCATTCGCAAGGAGATTGCCGATGAGCATTCACAGCTGGGCCGAGCAGCGCCTTCATGAGCTGCTGATCGAAGCCGAAGCGGCCGGGCAGGACCCGCAACTGGCCGTGCGCGCGCTACTGAGCGCGGTGGTGCAGGCCAACTCACAGGTCCGTACGCAGGAGGACCTGGGCCATGAACTGCACTTCCTCGCCGACAACCTGGACGAGGAACGGGACTACACCTTCATGCGTCCCTGAACGCACAGGGAGGCTTGCTGTCCTGTAGGAGCGAGCTTGCTCGCGAACGCTCTTTTCGGCTGGGAAACCTGGTGCTCGGACGGTTCGCGAGCAAGCTCGCTCCTACACTGAACGGCTATGCCGAGCACAAAAAAACCGCCCATTGGGGCGGTTTCTTTTTCTGCTTCAATGCCCGCGCGGATTCTCCAGATCGCCGGAAAACAGCTCGTCTTCCAGGTTATCGCCGGGGATGGCGTGATCTTCCGCCGCCCAGGCGCCGAGGTCGATCAGCTTGCAGCGGTGCGAACAGAAGGGGCGGAACTCGCTCTTGGCGCTCCACTCCACGGGGGCGCCACAGGTGGGGCATTCCACGCTCAGGGGTTGGCTCATGGTTGTCCTCCACGCAGGCCGAGATAAAACTGATGCAGACGCTCGACCTGCTGGTGCAGGTGGCCGAGGTCGCCATCGTTGAGCAGCACGTCGTCCGCGTGCTTGAGTCGGTCGTCGCGCAAGGCCTGGGCCTTGAGAATCGAACGGACCTGTTCTTCGGACACCTGGTCCCGGCGCATGGTGCGCTCCAGTTGCAGGTGTTCGGGGGTATCCACCACCAGCACGCGCTGAGTCATGCGGTATTGCCCGGACTCCACCAACAGCGGCGAGACCAGGATGGCGTAGGGCGATTGCGCTTGCGCCAGGTTGCTGGCGATCTCCTGGCCGATCAGCGGGTGCAGCAGTTGCTCCAGCCAGCGGCGTTCGTCTTCGGCCTTGAAGATGCGCTCGCGCAGCGCGGCGCGGTTCAGTTGGCCGGCCGGCAGCAGCATGGCGTCGCCGAAGCGCTCGACGATTTTCGCCAGGGCAGGGCGGCCGGGTTCGACTACCCAACGCGCGGCGTGGTCGGCGTCGACCATGTGTATGCCCAGCGAGGCGAAATGCTCGGCGGCGGCGCTCTTGCCGCTACCAATGCCGCCGGTGAGGCCCAGAATCCAGGGTTTCATCGTTCTCCTTCAGCCGGCCCGGTGGCCGTCGCAGGCGCCGAGGGGGCTCGGCGCGGGAGAAGGCTAGCGGAAACCGGCGAACTGCAGATAGGTCGCGGTTATTTGATCACCCCAGAGCAGCGCAATCCAGCCGGCGATGGCCAGATAGGGGCCGAAGGGGATAGGCGTACTGGTTTCGGCATTGCGCAGGCGCAGCATGATCACGCCCAGCACCGCGCCGACCAGCGACGACAGCAGGATGGTCAGCGGCAGCACCTGCCAGCCGCCCCAGGCGCCGAGCATCGCCAGCAGCTTGAAGTCGCCGTAGCCCATGCCTTCCTTGCCGGTGATCAGCTTGAACAGCCAGTACACCGACCACAGGCTGAGGTAGCCGAATACCGCGCCCCAGAGCGCATCGCCCAGGCTGGTGAACAGCCCGAAGTGATTGACGATCAGCCCCAGCCAGAGCAACGGCAGCACCAGGGCGTCCGGCAGCAGTTGGTGATCGACGTCGATCATGCTCATCGCCAGCAGGCCCCAGGTCAGCAGCAGCATCGCGCCGGCCTGCCAGCCGAAACCGTAATGCCAGGCGATGAAAGCCGACAGCACGCCGCAGGCCAGCTCCACCAGCGGGTAGCGCTTGCTGATCGGCGCCTTGCACGACGAACACTTGCCGCCCAACGCCAGCCAGCTGACTACCGGGATGTTCTCCCAGGGCTTGATCTCGTGGGCGCAGTGCGGGCACTGGGAGTTGGGCAGGATCAGGTTGTAGGTCGGGCGTTTTTCGCTCTCCGGCAAACCCAGGGTTTCCCGGGCCTGTTGTTGCCAGTCGCGCTCCATCATCCGTGGCAGGCGATGGATCACCACGTTGAGGAAGCTGCCGACCAGCAGGCCCAGCACCGCCACGAATAAAACAAAGGCCAGCGGGGTGCTGGCCAGGAAGTCGAGTAAGGGCATCTTTAAACTACTTGGCCCAACTGGAATATCGGCAGGTACATGGCGATGATCAAACCGCCGACCAACACCCCGAGGACGGCCATGATCATCGGTTCCATCAGGGTGGTCAGGTTATCGACGGCGTTGTCGACTTCCTCCTCGTAGTAGCTTGCAACTTTGTCCAGCATTGAGTCCAGAGAGCCAGACTCTTCACCAATAGCCGCCATTTGGATGGCCATGCTGGGAAATACGCCAGTGGTGCGCATAGAGAAGTTGAGCTGCGTGCCCGATGAGACGTCCTGCTTGATCCTGTTAACCGCATTTCGGAAAACCACGTTGCCTGTAGCGCCGGAAACAGAGTCCAGAGCCTCCACCAGCGGTACGCCAGCAGCAAAAGTGGTGGACAGGGTGCGGGCATAACGTGCGACAGCCGACTTGTAGAGGATGTCTCCGACCACTGGTAGCTTCAATATCGAGCGATCAACCATGTCTCTGAACTTTTCGGAACGCCGATGGGCTTCGCGAAGGACGTAGACAGCGGCGAACAATGCAATCAATACGATGAACCACCATTCCTGCAGCGCTTCGGAGATGGAAATGACAAAGCGAGTGAATGCCGGAAGCTCTGCTCCAAATCCTTCGAATACCGATTGGAATTGGGGTACTACTTTAATCAGCAGAATCGACGAAACAATGATAGCGACGACCACGACCGCGATGGGATAGGTCATCGCTTTCTTGATCTTGGCCTTGAGTGATTCAGTCTTTTCTTTGTAGGTGGCTACCCGATCAAGAAGCGTTTCCAGCGCACCGGACTGCTCACCTGCGTCGACCAGGTTGCAATAGAGGTCATCGAAATACTGAGGCTTTTTGCGTAGCGAGTTGGCCAGACTGTTACCGGACGCGACTTCCTGCTTGATTTCATCGACCAGCTTGCGCATGTTCGGATTGTCGAAGCCCTCGCCAATGATGTCGAAGGACTGAAGCAGGGGAACGCCGGAGCCCATCATCGTCGCCATCTGGCGCGTGAAGAGGGCGATATCCATGGGCTTGATTTTCTTGCCCGCGCTCAGGATCGAAATGCTCTTCTTGCGGACCTTGATTGGATTGATGCCTTGCTTGCGCAACTGCGCCTTCACCAATGCAGTATTGACCCCCGCAAGTTCCCCTTTGACCTTCCCGCCCTTTCGATCAGTCCCTTCCCAGACGAAGGTGCTGCTCTTCAATGCTTTTTCCGCCATGGATTAATCCTTGGTCACGCGGTTGACTTCTTCGAGGCTGGTAATGCCTTGCATGGCCTTCATCAGCCCCGAAGTGCGCAGATCGTTGAAGCCTTCTTTGCGGGCCTGTTCGGCGATCTGAATGGAGTTGCCTTCCTCCATGATAATCCGCTGCAGGGCTGGCGTGATTTTAACCACTTCATAAATACCCAAGCGTCCCTTGTATCCGCCCTTGCAATTGTCGCACCCGACAGGTGAATAGAGCTTGAACGTCCCGATCTTGTCTGCCGGGAAGCCTTCGTGGAGCAGGGCTTCCTGCGGAACGTCGTGTTCCTTCTTGCAATGTGGGCAGAGTTTACGCGCCAGACGCTGGGCAATGATGAGGTTGGTGGAAGTTGCCAGGTTAAAAGAGGCAACCCCCATGTTCAGCAGGCGGGTCAGGGTTTCTGCGGCGCTGTTGGTGTGCAGGGTCGACATCACCATGTGGCCGGTCTGCGCGGCCTTGATGGCGATTTCGGCGGTTTCCAGGTCGCGGATTTCGCCGACCATGATTACGTCCGGGTCCTGACGCAGGAAGGCGCGCAGCGCCTGGGCGAAGTCCATGCCCTGGCGAGGGTTGACGTTGACCTGGTTGATGCCTTCCAGGTTGATCTCTACCGGGTCTTCTGCCGTTGAGATGTTGATGTCCGGGGTATTGAGAATGTTGATGCCGGTATAAAGCGACACCGTTTTGCCCGAGCCAGTGGGGCCGGTCACCAGGATCATGCCCTGGGGCTGTTTCAGAGCATCCAGGTACAGCTGCTTCTGCGCTTCCTCATAGCCGAGGGCGTCGATCCCCATCTGAGCGCTGGACGAATCCAGAATCCGCATCACGATTTTTTCACCCCACAGCGTGGGCAGGGTGTTGACGCGGAAGTCGATAGATTTGGTCTTGGACACGCGCATCTTGATGCGGCCGTCCTGCGGTTTTCGACGCTCGGAGATATCCAGGCCGGCCATGACCTTCAGTCGCGCGGAAATGCGGCTGGCGAGCTGAATGGGCGGTTTAGCCGTCTCATGCAGCATCCCGTCGGTGCGGAAACGTACGCGGTAGATCTTCTCGTAGGGCTCGAAGTGCAAGTCGGAAGAGCCGCCGCGAATGGCGTCCAGCAGCATCTTGTTGACGAAACGCACTACCGGTGCATCGTCTGCGGCTTCGCCGGCACCATCGTCCTTGGGCTCGGCATTGCCACTCTCGATGTCGAGCGCCTCGAGGTCCACATCGCCGAGGTCGTCCAGGCCGCCGGTGACGCTCTCGAAGATCTTCTCGATCATCTCGCCGAGCTTGTCATCTTCGACCAGGATCGCTTCGGTGGTCAGGCCGGTGCTGAACTGGACGTCGGTGATCGCCTGGTGATTGGTTGGGTCGGACAAGCCTACGAACAGCTTGTTGCCGCGCCGCCATAAGGGGATCACTCGATGCTGGCGAATCAGCTTTTCGCTGACCAGTTCCTTCGGAATCGCATCACGATCAATGCCGGAGAGGTCACAGTAGGCGACGCCGAACTGGTCCGCTGCCAGTTCCGTCAGCGGCCGGCTCTTTACCAGCTTGTTCTGCACAAGATAGGTGACCAGTGACAACTTGTTCCGTTGCGCCTGCAGTTGCGCCTGCTGGGCGCTCTTCTCGTCCAGCAGTTCGGAGTGCACCAGTTGGCGGGCGAGACCGGAGAGCACGACTTGATCGTTCATACAGAGGTGGCCGAATGATGTATTGCATGCCTTATATCGTAGATGGTCGGTGGAGCCAAACCGGGTTGTTGCGAGTGCCGAAATTTGTCACTTGCTGCGAAAAATCGTACGAATTCCTTCGTTTGATTCGTACATTCGCCGCGGAGCGAGGTCTTGCGTAATTTGGCATGGAACCTGCTTTCACCTAAGCCAGGTCCTACGACCTCTTCTAAAACCCTGGAGTGAACTATGAAAGCTCAAAAAGGCTTTACTCTGATCGAACTGATGATCGTGGTTGCGATCATCGGCATCCTGGCCGCCATTGCTCTGCCGGCCTACCAGAACTACATGAAGAAAGCGGCTTATACCGAAGTTACCGCTGCAATGGCTCCCTTCAAGCTGGCTGTTGATGAGTGCTTCTCTTCGGCTGACGGTGCTGATGCTGCAGCTAAACTGGCTACTTGTGATGCTGGTGCTGGCGGTGTACCGGCTGTCCCCGCTGCTACCACCGCCAAGGCATTCAACTCCCTGACTGTTGCCAACGGCGTGATCACCGCTACACCGAACGCCTATAAAGGTATCCTGGACACCGAAACCTGCGTTCTGACCCCGACCGTTGATGTCGATCGCTTGGTTTGGAACTACAGTGGCACTTGCGTGACCGCTGGCTACGTCAAGAACTGAGTTGGTTTTAGGCGTGCAGGTAGGCAGAGCATCGCTTGAATGAGTCTTAATTGATAATACATGCGATGGGTGCTAGCTTACTGCCGCCGCCGGTGTAGCTCAGTCGGTAGAGCAGCTCATTCGTAATGAGAAGGTCGGGGGTTCGATTCCTCTTACCGGCACCAGAAAAATAAAGGCCCGCAGCGATGCGGGCCTTTTTATTTTTTGGAGCGGGCTAACACGGGGCTAACGTCAGCGCAGGGATTCGCAGGGCTTAATAGCCAGGCTCCCATGACAGACCATCACAACGGTCCGTTGTGTTGACCCTAGCCCCATCCTCTTGTACTAAGACAGTTCGTTGAACGACCCCACGTCTGGTGATAATGCGCCCCGTCTGGTATCTGCCTCTGAGTGAGGAGCTTGGCAAAGCTTTAGTCAGCGGAGTGTCGCTAGACTCGGAACAACCATGCCGCTACGAAATGGCGGCGATTCTCTACCTGCTCCAGGTCCCGAAGCTGACGGAACGACCGCAGTCTCCGTTGGAGATGGAGCGCATTTTTGCCAGGCTGTTAGCGCACCCATCTGATCTTTTAGCCTCAGTGCTAGCCGAGTCCTACAACCGAGATGCTTTCGCCGCTGGTCTGTTGGCTGCATCCTCCTTAGGCATCGGCCTTATCGATCAGAAAGCGGTGACGCTGCGCCAGTACGTCCATGGTGATGGATCGTGGAATTTCGACTTCGCCAGGACCTATGCTCGAGCCTCTAGCACCGTCAATCGTGACCACCTTCGGTCTGATGGGCAGACTGTCCGATTGAGTGATCCGCAATACCGATTAGTCGAAACTATCCGCGCGAACCCTGGAGATTCCATCGAGACTCAGGCGTATGCCGGGGCGGGAAAGACGTTCGTTCTGAGGGAAGTAGTCAGCATCCTTCACGACAGACGATGCCTGTTTCTGGCTGACGTTGAGAGCAAGCTTTGGCCGGTCAAAAAACAATTCTCTCACCAGATCCATGCACTGACCTTTGCCAAGCTCTCAAGCCTCATCCTGGCTCGTGGCAATCCGCGGCTGGAGGAGAAGATCAGGCTGGCCGCCAACCGCCGCTTCTCGGACGAAAGCGTGGCGGAGCGGCTGAATATTTCTTCCGTGGGCAATTTAAGTGGTCCGCAGATCGTTCGCGCGCTGTGTCCGGCGATCAATAAGTTCTGTCTGTCGAATGACACGGAAATTTCCGCCCAGCATCTGCCAAACGCGCTGCAGGCGTCACTCTCCTTGGCACAGCAGCAATTGCTGGTGGCGCTTGCCAAGCAGCTCTGGTCGGCAATGATTGATCTCGATCGCCAGGACTTGGCCATCCGTGTAACCGGTTGGCACCGGCTGAAGCAGATTGCCCTAATGGGCCTCAATATCCCGGATTCGTATCAGGTGGTGGTGATCGACGAGGGGCATGACTTGATCAGTCCGCTCGTTGAAATACTCGATCGCTCGCCGCAGGTAGTTATTACCTTGGGGGATCAGTTCCAGAACCTTCAAGGCCGCTATGTTTCCCATGCGGCCAAGATCCGACACCGCGAGATGACGCTATCGCTTCGTGCCGGTCCACAGCTCGTTAACTACCTGAATCCTCTAATTGACGCTTTCCCAGGGGCGCGGGTCGAACCTTTTATCGGTAATGCCGAGAAGGAAACGGTGATTGCTGAGTACCGGGCAGAGCAGTTTCCGCCGGAGCCTTCAGCCATTCTTGTGGCAGATGAATGGGGTGTATTTGACTGGCTAATCCGGAATCGGTACCAGGGCAAGGGCGCAGCGGTGGCCTACAGCGTGGATCTGGGGACTTTTCTGGAGGATTGTCTCGGTCTCTATAGCGGGCTGGCGATGCCGCAGCATTTCAAGCTGGCAGGGTTCCGATCTTGGAGTGAGCTGCGCACCAGAATGGCATGGAACCATGCCTTCTTGCGGGTCGAGGACTGGTTGGAGAAGGTCGGCACCAAGTTTGGGGTATCAGGCCTATACAACGGCGCTGAGCTCGACGAGCTCGGTCGAGGCACGCCGAGTCGGCACCTGATAGTCACGGTTGCCTCCTCGAAGAACTTTGAGCTTCCCAGGGTGGCGATATCCGAGGACATTTATTACTTCGATAACTTGCGGAGCAAACAAGAGATGTCGCAAAAATTGGCGTTGCTCTACACCGCGATTACTCGTTGCTCCGGAAAAATCTTCTTCCCCGCCACCCATCACGAGTGGATGAACTGCATTCTGCTCGCTAGGCACTGAAGGCTAAATGGCGTTGCCGATTCCTTTGGCCAGAGAGCTGGGGCAAACGTCTGGAGCTGCTAAGTAAGATCTGAGGCCTGCTCGCGAGCGCATCACGGCGAATCTTGATGCTTTCGCTGTTCACATAATAGCAACAGCGAGCCCCCTGGCGACGAGGATCGACTGTCGAAAAGTAGTGCTTAGCAAGTCTAATGACGTTCAGAGAGACATCCAAGGTGCCTCTGCTGGATACAGCAGCATCCAGCACCTTGGTAACGGCAGATCCCCCGGTGAACTTTAATTTGGTAGCTTGATAGGACTGACGCCCTACATTCGAGAGTGAAATGGACTTCAATCAGGCTGTAGCTCTTCTCTCCGGCACGCTTCAAACGCTCGATCCCTCCGGACCGAAAGGCTTTGAGGGGTTAATTCGCGACCTGCTGGTTGAGCTGACCGGCTTAAGCTTCGGCGTTGCCAAATCCGGCCCACAGGGCGGATCTGATGTTCGTAGTCAGGGGGTAAATCTCTTCGAAGTTGCGATGGAGGCCAAGCGATACAAAGCGGGCACCTCGCTTAGCCTGGATGCCCTCAAAGCGAAGGTTTTTGAGACTGCATCAAGTCACCGCTGTATCGACCTCTGGATTCTGGTGGCAACAAGACAGATCAGCATTACAGATAACGAAGAGCTGACCCGCACCGGAACCAATCTCGGGGTGACAGTGCTGGTTTTGGATTGGCCTTCACAGGCAGGACAGCTGCCAGATCTCGCAGTGCTATGCGCCAAGGCACCAGAGGCTCTCAGACGCCACCTTGCTTCCGCCTGCCCACAGTTAGCGGATACCTCTGCCCGGCAGGGCAAAGCCTGATTTGGCGCTTCTCAAGCGTCGAGAAAGGGCTGAAGCTGCACCGCTACTGGAGCTCGCATTGCCAAGGTTGTGCGTTGAAGGAGCGCTGCACACCGAGCCCACAGCGGCGCGTGAGCCGCTGGGAGCATGAATCGGTGCTCGAGGAAATGCAGTCCCGCTTGGATCAGTTGCCGGAGATGATGCGCATCCGCCGCCAGACGGTGGAGCATCCATTTGGCACGCTGAAGGCCTGGATGGGCGCCACCCATTTCCTCACCCGAACGCTCGAACGGGTAAGCACGGAAATGAGCCTGCATGTGCTCGCCTACAACTTCAAACGCATGCTGAGTCTGCTGGGCAGCAGTGCGCTGATGGCCGCGATGAAGGCCTGAAACCGCCATGGATGGCCCGCTGAACTCGTTTCACAGCATCGTAAAACCGCACTTGCCCAAATCAGTTGAATGACTCGGGTCGACACGCCAGAAGCCCATAGGGCCTCTGGGCGCCGCTAAAACAATCCCAAAACCAACAATCCATCACCCGCTGCGTTTTTACACGGTCTGGGCCGATAGCTGCAGTCATGCAATAGCGCCAGTCAACCTTGACCACACTAATCTACCTGTCGCAAGCGTTGGCGTTTGGAAACGCTATATTTCACCCACTCATCGTCAATTGCGACATGAAGGAAGGCTTGCCAGGCGAAGGTAGGCGAGGTGACTCATGGGTTGTCCCCAGGTCTGCAGCGGTGCAACGCTGCAATGCAGTTTCGGCGTCGCTCCGTCGGTGCTCAACGTACTGCCAGTTAATCGTGTCCTCACCTGCGGCACGCCAGCAGCCAACCTGCAGGACCACATACCCCTGCTGAATATCCTGCCCTTCGGCATGTGCACCAGCCCATCCAATCCGACGGTAGCCGCCGCTACCGCAGCCGCACTCGGCGTTCTGACACCCATGCCATGCATTCCGGCCACCGCCGCTCCGTGGATACCCGGCGGACCGCCCACGGTGCTGCTGGGCGGCATGCCGGCGCTGGACGCCAACGGCACGTTGATGTGCACCTGGGGTGGGGCGATCAAAGTGGTGTTTCCCGGCCAGGTGCAGATGCTGATTCCCTGAATCGGTTCAGGCCTCGCTGGCCTCGCCACGACTGCCCAGCCACCAGCGCAGCCGCGAGATCGGCTTGCCGTTGTGGTCCAGCGGGCGGCCATCCTCGGCATAGGACCTTGGCTGATCCAGCGACGCGCCTTTCGCAAAGCGGGTCTCCTGCGCCAACTGGCCGTTGCCGTGGAAACGCCGGAACGGGCCCTCCTGTACACCCTCGCGGTAGAAGGCCTGCTCGGTGAGCGTGCCATCGGTGAGATAGCTGCAGGCCTCGCCGTGCATCAGGCCGTCGCGGTAACTCACCTTGCGCTGCAGCCAGCCTTCAGCGGCGAAGAAACGCGCTTCACCCTGCAGACGCCCTCGTACGTAGGGCAACTGCGCACTGACCTGGCCGTTGGGGTGGTAGAGCGTGCTGGTGCCGTGCAGTTCGCCGCCGCGGTAGTCCAGGCTGGCCTGCGGGCGGCCGCGCTCGCTGATGCGCAGCGGGCCTTCCAGCCCGCCGTCCTGCAGGCGGCCCTGCAGGGTGCTGTCGCCACGCTTGAGGTCGAGGGCTCCGCTGTTGGCCATGTCGTTGTCCTCAGTTGACCTTCACCAGGCCGCCCTTGAGGGTCAGCATGCCGCCACCGTCGACCGTCTGTTCGGCGGCGGCCTTGTTGGTAAGGCTGACGCCAGCATCGTTGGTCAGGGTGGTGCCGGCCTTGTTGGTGAGCGAGGTGCCGGCCTGGTTGGTCAGGGAAGTGCCGGCCTTGCTGGTCAACGAGATGCCGGCCTGGGCGGCGAGATCGGCGTCGGTCTTGAGCGTCAGGCTGCCGCCGCTCTGCAGGGTGAGGGTGCCACTGACCTTGATGGTCAGGTTGCCGTCCACCGTCAGTTCGAAGTTGCCGCTGACCTGGTGGCTGTAGTTGCCGCCGGTGCTGTGGGTCTGGTCGGCACCGACCTTGACCGTACGGGTATCCTTCACGTCCAGCGTGTCGCTGCCGGACTGGATGGTCACGCTGCGCTTGCCCTTCTCCAGGGTGACGGTCTCGTCGCCTTCCTTCACCGTGCGGGTGCGGGCGTTCTGCACCGTGAGCGTTTCGTCGTGGCCGATGGTGGCGGTGCTGTCGTTGAGCACGTTCACCTTCAGGTCCTTCTGTGCCTGCAGGAAGACTTCCTCGGCATCCTTCTTGTCCTCGAAGCGCAGCTCGTTGTAGCCGCCACCACCCTTCGACGAGCTGGTCTTGATGCCGGACTGTGTCTGGTTGTCCGGCAGCGCGTAGGGCAGGGCGTTGTCGCCGTTGTAGACGCAGCCGGTGACCAGCGGGCGGTCCGAGTCGCCATCGATGAAGGTGACGATCACCTCCTGGCCGATGCGCGGGATGAACTGCATGCCGAAACCCTTGCCGCTCCACGGCAGTACCACGCGCACCCAGCAGGACGAGGCTTCGTCGTTCTGGCCCTGCAGGTCCCAGGGGAACTGGATCTTGATGCGGCCATACTCGTCGGTCCAGATTTCCTCGCCGGCCTTGCCTACCACTTTGGCCGTCTGGGTGTGCATGCGCGGCTTGGGTGTGGTGCGGGGAGGGCGGTAGGCGGTGGCCTTGGGGATGGCCTCGAAGCGATTACGGTAATGCTCGTGATCAGCCTCGTGGGTCACCGAGGTCAGCACCCAGTCGATGTTCAGGCTCGCGTCGTCATGCCCGGTGAGGGTGAACCAGTGCCCCGGCACCAGCCAGCGGCAGTCGCTCTCGCCAATCAGGCGCTTTTCCTGGCTGCGAAGGCCGTCCACACGCTGCTTGGTCAGCGCATCGCCGCGGGCCTTGGCGGTATAGCCGCCGGGGTGTTCGTACTGCGCGCGCGGCCCGGCATCGGCCTGCGCCTGGGAATAGAGCGAGGTGGTGGGCGTGGTGAACTCGTAGTCGGTGGCGCTGTAGGTCCCGGCCACCGCCTGCAGGCAGTACTGCGCTGAACGGATGCCGTGCAGCTCGCGCACGCCGATCTCCTGCCCCAGGTACGGCACCTTCGGTCCATTGGGAATGGGCGGGAAGGCATCGTTGCTGTCGGCCAGCACCAGCGTGTGCTTGCCCTCTTCGTGGGTGAGGAACCAGAAGATGCCTTCCTCTTCCAGCAGCCGCGAGACGAAGGCGAAATCGCTTTCGCCGTACTGCACGCAGTATTCGCGGGGTTCGTAGCTGCCGGTCAGCGACAGCATGAAGTCAGTGAAACCGTGGGCCTTGAAGATGGTCGTGACGATGTCGCTGGTGGTGAGGTTCTGGAATACGCGGTTGTTGCTGGCCAGGGTCAGCCACCAGAGCCAGGGACGCAGAATCAGTTGATAGCGGTCGGCGGTGGCGTCGGCGGGGAGCTGGTGGATTTTGCCGATCAGGACGTCTAGGGGACGCTGCTGGTTGTCGAAGTGCAGGGTGGTGGTGACGTGGCTGGCTACGGAGTCAGGTAGTGCGAGCGGGCTACTGCTGTAACCAAGCAGGTTCAACTGGGCGAGATTGTTTAGCGCCTCCTGGCCGGAAAGGGTCTGCGGGTAGAGGTCCGTTAGCGCCGACGCCGTGAGGGAAAGACTGGTGGTGGTATCGGTGGGACGGGGCATTGATGATCTCGCTAGCAGGCCCGTTTGACCTGACTTGATTCAATGAAAATCAACCTGTGCACTTTCACGTGAGGATTTCAGGAGCTTTAGTGGCTGCCGGTTTCGTGACCCTCATGATCACTTTCGTAAGGCATGAATTCGCCTAAATCAACTGAGCCATAGCTGTATTCCGAGAAGTCATCATCACCATCGTCGGTAGCCGGAGGGAGGGAGTTCAGATAGTCCATCTGCAGTTCGAGAAGCTGATCGGTGGTCATGTTCAGCATCGGCAGGAGAAACAGGCTTTTGTGAGCAGACTTGTGCGCCCTGTATTCTTTGTGCGTTTTATCAATTAGCCTGTTTCTCCATGACCAGTTTTCGTATGGATTCTTGACCTTGTTTCGGCCGAGAGTTCTCTTGGTGTTCTGAGTGAAAAGTTCATTATCAAGAGTAGGGATTTCTTTCTTGAAAATGTGCGCAAGGCTTGCCTTGTAATTTCTGTTGCAGTGCTTTTCGAGTTGATCGGAGTGACCTATTGCTACACTTTCGACAATGAATTTATAGCCGGTCACGGTCTTTATGTCGTATTTTATTCGATAGAGACTTTGCGCGCTGTCGGCAAAATCCATTATGACTAGATGCGTTTTGTCCTGATGTCTCTGTAGTTTAGATCTCAAGTACTCATCGAATTGCTCAGTTCGATGGCTGGTCACTTTAATAGCGCTGGCGTTGACCGTTATGACCTGCGCGCCTTTAGCCTTGAGCATCCATTTCACCATTTTTGGGCTGGCGCCAAGGGCAATAAAAAGAACCTTGCAGCCGTCATAGAGAGACAGGAGTCTGCTGGCTACAAAGTCAACGTCCCTTATAAGTATCTCGTGTCGTGCCTTTATGCTGGTTACAAGGGTGGTTTTAAAGTGATCTTCTACGTCAGGGTGCATCCAGACTGGAAGTAGTCGCCCAAATAGAGAAAACACTATCGATATGTATTCTTCCGGCTTTTCGGGCGCTAGTTTAAGAGTGCTGCTTTCGCTGTGAAATACTATGTAGTTAGGCATGCTGCCCGCTTTCCTTGTCGATATCCGCTCTATTGCTGGACTCACTCCAGCGCCCACTCCGCCAACTTCCCAGTTACTTCCGCCATCAATACGTTTTCGATATCCCGTGCCCCCGCCGAGCTGCACTTGGCGAGTACCGCTTTCACGATTATCGGATCGAAATCGAACTGCTTGCCGGTCGCCGCCTTGTAGCGTTCGCGTAGCTTTTCCAGCTTGGCGATGACGATGCCTTCCAGGGTCGCTTCCTCCAGCGGCCGATAGGGCACCACGGTCATGCGCGCGAGGAAGGCGGCACGGAAGGCTTGCAGCAGCACCTTGCGCAGCTGGTCGTTGAAGGCATCGCCTGTGAGCTGTTCGGCCGGTGTGTCCAGCAGCAGTTCCGCGCCGACGTTGCTGGTGGCGAGGATCACGGTGTTCTTGAAGTCCACCACCAGGCCGGTGCCGTCCTCCATCACGCCCTTGTCGAAGACGTTGTAGAAGGCTTCCAGCACGTCGGGGTGGGCCTTTTCGATTTCGTCCAGCAGCACCACCGAGTAGGGCCGGCGGCGCACGGCTTCGGTGAGTACGCCGCCGGTGCCGTAGCCGACGTAGCCGGGCGGTGCGCCCTTGAGCTGGCTGACGGTGTGGGCTTCCTGGTACTCGGAAAGGTTGATGCTGATGAGATTGCGCTCGCCGCCGTAGAGGGCGTCCGCCAGGGCGTAGGCGGTCTCGGTCTTGCCCACGCCGGTGGGGCCGAGCAGGAGGAACACGCCCACCGGTTTGGCCGGGTCGGTGAGGCCGGCGCGGTAGGCCTGGATGCGCTGGGCGATGGTGCCCAGCGCCGCTTCCTGGCCCATCACCCGTTGGCCCATGCGCTGGGCCAGGGTGCGGATGGCGTGGGCCTCGTCGGCGAGCATCTTGCCCACCGGGATGCCGGTCCAGCCGGCGATTACCGCGGCCACGGTCTTCGAGTCGACCTGTTCGGGTACCAGCGGATCGTCTTCGCGGATGGCGTCGAGGCCGGCTTCCAGGCGTGCCAGTTCGGCGGCCAGGTGATCGATGCGGCCGTCGAGCTCTTTGTCGGGTTTGGCGGCGTCGGCACTCTCGCTCAGGGTCAGCAGTTCGCGCCGCGATTGCAGCAGTTCGCGGACCGCCTCGCGCTCCTCGCCCCAGCGTTTTTCCAGGGCGCGGATGGCCGACAGGTTGCCCACCGATTCCTGTTCCAGGCTGGTGATGCGCGTGCTGTGGTCCAGGCCGGTGGCCTGCTCGCGGCGCAGGCGTTGCAGCTCTTCCTCTACCGCCAATTCGCGGTGGCGCAGGTTCTCCAGGGCTGGCGGCACGTCGTGCTGGGCCAGGGCGACACGGGCGCAGGCGGTATCCAGCACGCTGATGGCCTTGTCCGGTAACTGGCGGCCGGAGATGTAGCGGTGCGAAAGCTTCACTGCATCCTGGATGGCCACGTCCAGCACCTGCACGCCGTGGTGCTGTTCGAGCTTGGCGGCGACGCCGCGCAGCATGTCCACGGCGGTGGCCTCGTCGGGCTCTTCCACCTGCACCAGCTGGAAGCGTCGTGCCAGTGCCGGGTCCTTCTCGAAGTACTTCTTGTATTCCAGCCAGGTGGTGGCGGCCAGGGTGCGCAGCTCGCCACGGGCCAGCGCCGGTTTGAGCAGGTTGGCGGCGTCGCTGCCGCCCTCCGCACCGCCGGCACCGATCAGGGTGTGGGCTTCGTCGATGAACAGGATGATCGGCTGTTCGCTGCTTCGCACCGCATCGATCACGCCCTTCAGACGCTGCTCGAACTCGCCTTTGACCCCGGCGCCCGCCTGCAGCAGGCCGAGGTCGAGCACGCGCAGCACCACGCCTTGCAGGGATGGCGGTACCTCCCCGGCAGCGATGCGCAGCGCCAGGCCCTCGACCACGGCGGTCTTGCCGACGCCGGGGGCGCCAACCAGGATCGGGTTGTTCTGCCGGCGGCGCAGGAGGATGTCCACGCACTGACGGATCTCGCCGTCGCGTCCGACGATGGGGTCGATGCGCCCGGCGTGGGCATCGGCGGTGAGGTCCTGGGTGTACTGGTCGAGCACGCTGTCCTGGGCCGGTGCGCTGGCGGGCGTCGCCTTGGCCGGAGCGCGGGTGCCAGGCGGCTGTTCGCGGGAGCCTTCGGTCCACTCCAGGAGCTTTTCCCGCAGCGTCTCGTGGGGAATGCGCAGCAGCGACGAGGCGCTGTTGAGCAGCAGCGCACGGCGCTCCTCGCGGTCAAGCAGGGCGAGCAGCAGCACCCCGGAACGGATTGCCGGCTGGCCAAGCACGCTGGCCTGTACCACCGCATCTTCCAGCAGGCCGATGGTCTGCGGCGAGAGTGCCGGGGTGCGCGTGCTGCCGATGCGGAATAGCTCCAGCGCGGTGTTGATCTCGCCGACCAGTTGGTCGCGCTCCAGGCCGAAACGCGGCAGCAGCCGGGCAAGGTCGCCGCCATCAATGTCCAGCAGTTCCAGCAGCAGGTGTTCGATCTCGACATAGTGGTGTGTGCGTTGCAGGCAGCGCTGAGCGGCGCGCTCCAGCGCACGACGGGATTCGGGGTTGAGGCGGCCGATCAGGCTGGCGAGGTCCATCAGGGCATCTCCACGTGGCGCAGGGTCAGGTCGATGGGTTGTACGGCGCCGCCGCTGCGGAGCAGGCCGGTGTTCCAGTTCAGCCGCGGGGCGTTGCCGCGTCCCAGCGTCAGCGGTCCGCTGGCGCGCACCAGCAGGCGTAGTCGGCAGTCGAGGTCGGGGCCGAAGTACAGCGCGCAGAGATGGGCCAGTAGCGGATAGGCGATACCGTCCGGGAGGAAGTGCCGGGCCGTGGCTTCGTCCAGCGGGCCGAGGCGCAGGTGGAATCCGGCGTGCTCGTCCCAGACGCGGGTGCCGGCGATGGCGTCGCGGCCCAGCCCAAGGTTGGTTCCGCCGCGCTTGAGCACGCTGCGCCTTGCCTGGGGAATCTCCCGCCAGGCGCCGGCGTAGGCTTCGCACTGGGTGGGGATGCCGAACTGTTCGCGGAGCATGGCGGCGAAGCCAACCAGCGAGCGGCGCTGGCCGGAGAACTGCGCGCTGCGGGCGAGCACGCTGGCGTCGGGCAGCGCGCCGCGTTCGTGCAGGCCCGTCGGCAGCAGCCCCACCAGGGCCCGCAGTGGGCGCCGCAGGGGCGCGGCGGCCGGTGCCTGGAAGCCCACGGCCAGCCGGTGCTTGCGCAACACCCGGTAGAGCAGGCTGAGCAGGCGATGCTGGAACAGGTCGAGGAATTCGGCGGGCGCATGGTCCTTCTGCCGTGCGCGTTGCTGCAGCCACTCCTGGTAGGCGTAGGGCAGGGCGCCATCGGCGCCGCCCAGGCCGAAGATGGAAGTGCTCAGCAGCGGTCGGCCGTCTTCGTCTTCCAGGGCGTCGATCTGGCTGGGAGCGAACACCGGCGTCAGCGGGCCGCGCAGGCGCAGCGCCTCGGCCTCTGGCCGGCTGCCGTGGCCCAGCGGTGTGGCCTGGGGCTGCTCGTGTTCAAGCAGCAGCAGGGCTTGCAGCCACTCGAAGCGGTGCGGCTCGGCGCGCAGGCGCCGGCTCAGAGAGAGAGGGGTTGGCCGGCCTGGGGTTGCCATCGGCAAATCTCCTGGTCCGATTGCACCAGCACCGTGCGCACGAAGCGGTTGGCGTTGGCGTAGAGCGAGAAGAACTGTGCGAGCACGGCGCCGAACAGCACCGCGCTGGCGCCGACGAAGGCCTGGCGCTCCAGGTGCACGCGCACCTCCAGCCCATTGCGCCAACCGCGCCAGGCATCGCTGCCGACATGGTCGACCACGCGCGCGCAGTCCAGTCGCACGAGTCCGTCGATTTGTCGGGCGGCGAGCTTGTCTTCGCTGAAGTCGTGCAGCGCGAGGATTTCCCGCAGGGCGTCGAGGGCTTGCGGGCCTTCCACCAGCGACAGGTGGTTGAGCGTGAGCTGCGAGACCAGTTGCCAGCGCGACGGGCCGTCCAGCGCTGGCTGGCATTGCCGGCTCGGCGCGCGCAGCAGGCTGGCGCGGGCCACCGGGCCGGGGCGCTCGAAAGCCAGTTCGGTGCCGGCCGGCAGGTACTCGGCAAGGCCGCGGTTGGTGCACAGCACTTCGGCGCTGAGGCTGTACTGCGGGCTCTCCTGCTGCGGTTGCAGGCCGGCGTCCACCAGGGTCAGCAGCAGGTCGCTGCCGCGTCGGCTGGGCGTCATGCCTTCGACCCGCCGTGCATGCCAGTAAAGACCGAGCGCGCCGGGGCGGTGCTGGACGCCGTGGTAGGGTGCGACCTCGACCACGCCCTGCGGGGTACTCGCGCGCAGGGAGCGGATGCTGTGGATCTCCACCGAGTTCTCGCGATGGGCATCGGCGACCAGCCGGTACTCGCTGCGCGTGCCGTCCGGTCGCAGCGGCTCGGAGGTCCGCGGGAACAGGTTGATCGCCGGTACGCAGCCCAGCGCCAGGTCGCTGGCCTGCAGGGTCAGGCGGGCGGGTGCGGGGCGGTCGAAGAGGACGTAGAGATGGAGCTGCTCGCCGCTGGCGCGCAGGCCGTGCAGCGGCAGGTCGAAGAAAGCAAATTTGTCGGGGAAGGCAAAGTACTCGGCCAGCAGGCGCAAGCCGGGATGGACGCGCTCATCCTCGGGCAGCAGGGCCTGTTCGGCGGCGAAGCCGACCCGCTGCGGCAGGCCTTCCAGGTGTTGCGACGGCGCCCCTTCGGTCTTGGCGATCAGGCCGCAGGCGTGGGCGCCAAGCAGGTCGGACAGCGCCGCGTTGGTGACGGGGTTGGCGCTCAGGTGGATGCGCAGGCTATCGACCTCCAGGGCGGCCCAGCCGTCCTTGTCCAGGCAGCGCAGGTCCAGGCGCAAGGCCCCGCGCACGCCGGCGGTGCCGGTGGCGGCCTGGGCCTCCTCGGCACCGAGCAGCACGACTTCCTCGATGCGCAGCGGCCAGAGGGTGACCTCATCGGTGGTGCGCCAGTGCAAGGTCTGTCCGCGCAGTTCCTCGGGCAGTTCGATGCGCTCCTGGCCCGGCACGCTGACGAACAGCGGCGTGCCGCGCGGCAGGTGGAAGCCGGCGCTCAGCTTGCCCTTGGCCGGGTCGGGCTCGAAGCGCACCACAGCGCAGGAGGGCTGGGGGCGCAGGGCCAGCGGATAGAGCTGTTCCAGCAGGGCGTCGCTGAACTGTGCGTAGTCGTCGTCCAGGCGTCGCTGCAGGCGCGCGGCGAGCAGCGCGAAGCCCTCCAGCAAACGTTCGACGTGGGGATCGCCGCACTCACCGGGGCCCAGTTCCAGGCGTCGCGCAACCTTGGGGTAACGCGCGGCAAAGCCCGCGCCGGCGTGGCGCAGCCAGGTCAGTTCGCGCTGGTAGTAATCCAGCAGTTCGGCATCAATCGAGTCGCTCATGGCGTACTTCCAGTGTTCCGCCAACGGGGATGAGTTCGAACAGCAGAGGCGTGCGGCCGGCGTCCTGGCGCAGGCTGCCGAGCAGGCGCACGCGCAGGCGCTGTGGGTGCAGGGGATCGGCGTCGACCACGACTTCGCTCAGCCCCAGGCGTGGCTCGAATCGGCTCACTGCGCGGCGGATCTCCCGCGCCAGGTGCTGGCGGTCGGTTTCGCGGCGGGCCTGCAGGGCCGTCCAGTCGGCGATGCCGTAGGCGAGGATGCCGACGCCGTTGCCGGCTGGGCTGCGGCTGTTGAGCAGGCGTGACAGCTCCTGCGCCACCGAGGCAGCCAGGGCGCGCTGGTCGAAGGCCGGCTCCGTCTCTCCGGTGTCGGAGAGGCGGTCCAGCAGCGGTGGCCGAGCGATGCCGTGCAAGGCCCGGCGTCCTTAGCTGGCGAGCTTGTTGGCGGCCAGGTCCCAGGTCGAGGCGGCGGTGCCCTCCTTGCTGCCGTCGTCTTTCTGCGCGGTGAGCTCCCATTTGATCTTGGTGAAGTTCAGCGACAGGGTTTCCACCGGCTTGCCACCGGCGCCACCGCTGACGCTGACGTTGGAGAGCACCACGTTGTTCAGGGTGTAGGTGATGAAGGGCATGATCTTGCCGTCGCCCTCGGCGGCGTTGCGGCCGATGGTGACCGTGGCGGTGGGGATGGCCTTGCCGGCGCAGCAGTATTCGTTGAGCGTCGGGGTGGAGGTGTCGACGAACTTGGTCAGGGTGAACTCGCCGATGTGTGGCTTGCCGGAGGTGCGCTCCGAGTTGCTGACATCGTTGGTCACCTGCATGGCGACGTTGTGGCTGTACGACATGATTTCGATCTTGTTTTCGTAGCCGGACAGCAGGCTGTCGCCCTTGATGTCGTCGCCCAGGTCGAGAAGTATTGCATCCATGGTGGAAAACTCCGCTGCATGAAAGGGGGGATGTCAGGTGAAGGGGCCGCCCGCGCGGGGCCGCCCGCGCGGGGCGGCCCCTGGGCTCAGGCGGCGACCGGTGGCGGCAGGCTGGCTACCAGGCGGATCGAGGCGGTCAGCTCCTCCAGCTGGAAGTGCGGCCGCAGGAACACCGTGGCGCGGTAGACGCCGGGCTTGCCGGCGACCTCGCTGACATCCACGCGGGCTTCGCGCAGCGGGTACTGCGCCTTGATCTCCTGCGGGGCGTTGTCGTTGATCAGCACGTAGTCGGCGATCCAGTTGTTGAGGTAGGTCTGCACATTGTCGCGGGTCATGAAGCTGCCCACCTTGTCGCGCATGATCACCTTCAGGTAGTGGGCGAAGCGCGAGGCCGCCAGCACATACGGCAGCATCGCCGAGAGCCGCGCGTTGGCGTTGGCCTCGTTGGTGTTGTACAGGCGTGGCTTGTTGGTGGACTGGCCGCCGAAGAACACCGCGAGGTCGGTATTCTTCTTGTGGCACAGGGCGATGAAGCCCAGGTCGTTGAGTTCCTTCTCGCGGCGATCGGTGATTGCCACTTCGGTCGGGCACTTGAGCGACAGGTCGCCGGCATGGGTGCGGAAGGTATGCGCCGGCAGGCCCTCGACGGCGCCGCCGCCTTCGCTGCCACGGATCGCCGCGCACCAGCCGTACTTGCTGAAGGCATCGGTGATGCGCTGGGCCATGACCCACGCGGCGTTGCCCCAGAGGTACTTGGCGTGGTCGGTGCCGTCCACGTCCTCGATGAAGTTCATGCCCTCCACCGGCAGGGTTTCCGGGCCGTAGGGCAGGCGCACGAGGTAGCGTGGCAGGGCCAGGGAGACGTAGCGCGAATCCTCGCTTTCGCGGAAGGAACGCCACTTGATCAGCTCCAGGCTCTCGAAGACCTTGCTCAGGTCACGCGGCACCGCCAGCTCGGTGAAGCTGCCCATGTCGAACAGGCGCGGGCTGGCCGCGCCGATGAAGGGCGCGTGGGCCGCGGCGGCGACGTTGGAGAGTTTTTCCAGCAGGGCGATGTCCTGCGGGTGACGGCCGAAGGAATAGTCGCCCACCAGCAGGCTGAACGGGTGCCCGCCGAAGGTGCCGTATTCCTCTTCGTAGATCTTCTTGAACAGCGCGCTCTGGTCGAACTCGACGGCCTTCTCCAGGTCGTTCTGCAGGTCCTGCTGGCTGACGTTGAGCAGGCGCAACTTGAGGCGCGTGCCGGTCTCGCTGTTCTGCACCAGCTGGTGCAGGCCGCGCCAGGAGGATTCGAGCTGCTGCACCTCGGGGTGGTGCAGGATCTGATTGAGCTGGGCGCTGATCAGTTCGTCGATGCGGCCGATGCGATCGTTGATCATGGCCACGGTGTCCTTGCTGACGGTCATGCCTTCGTCGAGGACCTGGGTGGCGAACTCCGCGAGCATGTCGCGGGCGTATTCCTGCTGGCTGTCATCGTGGGCCATGCGGCCGTCGGCGATGATGCGGTCGAGCAGGTCGAGGGTCTGGGTACTGCCTTCGGCGCTTTGCGCCGCGGCGGAGCTGGGTTTGGCCATTGCTATGCTCTCCTGGCGGCGGATCAGGCTTGCGGTTCGGCGGGCTCGTCGCCTTCGGCGGCGGCCTGGGCGGTGTCGTCGGCGGCGCCGGCCTCGGCGCTCACCGGGTGGGTCGCGCGGATTTCCTGCAGGCCTTCGGTGTTGCTCACCACGTCCTGCAGTAGCTGGTCCAGCTCATCGTTGCCGTCGAGCTTGGTGAGCAGGTCGCGCAGGCGCTGGCGGGCTTCGAACAGGCGGCGTAGCGGCACCACCTGATTGACGATGCTCACCGGGTCGAAGTCGTCGATGTGCTTGAAGTTCAGCTCGACGTTGAGCCGGCTGCCGTCATTGCTCAGGGTGTTGTCGACCTGCACTGCCACACGCGGGCCAATGGACGACAGCACGGCGTTGAAGTTGTCGCGGTCGATCTCGGTGAAGCGGCGTTCGCCGAGCTTGGGCAGGGGCGTGACGGGTTTGCCCGAGAGGTCGGCGAGGATACCTACGACCAGCGGCAGCTCCTTTTTCTCGACGGCGTTGCCGATTTCCACGTCATAGGTGATCTGGACCCGGGGAGGGCGTACCCGGTCCAGTTTGTGCTGCGTGCTTTCTGCCATGCTGGCGAACTCCACTGCTGAGGAGGCGGGCACGCCGCAGCGGGTTCGCTGTCGTCGCGCTCCTTGGCTGGACCACGCGGCAGGAAGGGGAGATGTGATTCAGGCCTGTCCTTGGCGATCCCAGATGGGCTCGTTTGTCCACGAGCTAACCAAGCACGCTAGATCAGGTTGCTAAAAACGCAAATCCGAAAATAATCTCTGACAGACATTTCACAAGGACGTTTCATGAAGTCGACGAAAGCCTGCCTCTGTGCTGTGCTCCTGGTAGTTCTCGGAGGCTGTTCCTGGTTTGGCCCGAAGGTCGACGTCGACCGCCTGACTTTGGATGTCGCGAGCAAGGCCAACGGCGATTCGCCCATCGCCGTGGACTTCGTCGCGGTACAGGACGCGGACCTGCTCAAGCTGCTCTCGGCGATGAGCGCCAAACAGTGGTTCAGCGACCGTGAACAGTACCGCCGTGACCATCAGAAGCAGCTCTCCGTGTGGAGCCTGGAGCTGGTGCCGGGGCAGTTCATGGAGGCCCAGGACTTTCCCCTGGCCGGCAAGCCGGCTGCTGGACTTTTGGTCTTTGCCGGCTATAACACTCCCGGCGCCCATCGCATTCGCCTGGATCAGCAGCCCAACGTATGGCTGCGTTTCGATAGCAGGGAGATGCGCCTGCTGAGTGCCGAGGAGCACTGAGCCACCGTCCTGCGGGATGGGCCCATGACAATCCAGGACGTCGAAGGGGAAGTGGTGTGAGAGTTCTGCCTGACGCAGTTTGTTGGCACGAAGGGATGCAACTGCTTCCCCAGCACTTCCAGCTCCAGGGCCTGCGCGCTGAAGTGTTGTCCGCGCGCCTGGCCCACGCGGCGAACCCCTGGTTCTGGGGGCTCGAACATCTGGAGCTGGACCCTTCCGCCCTGAGCACCGGCGTGGTGCGCCTCCTCGCGCTGGAGGCGATCCTGCCCGATGGCTTGCCGGTCAGCCTGGGCCAGGGTGAGACCCTGGTCTTCGACGCCACGGCCGCCATCGCCGCCTCCCTCGATGCCAGCATTACCCTCTACCTTGCCCTCAGCCCACTGGCCCGTGGCGGACAGGTACTGCCGCTCAAGGGGCGCCTGCAATCCACCAGCGGGCCAGCGGTGCCGGACCTGGCCAGCGGCGAGAATCCCGAACCCATCGTTGTCTGGCGCCCGGCGCCGCGACTGGTGACCGAGGCGCAGCGCGCCGATTCGGTGTGTCTGCCGCTGATGCGCATCGGTAAGGATGCCGGCGGCTTCGTCTGCCTGCCCTACGTGGCGCCCACTCCGCGAATCGCGCCGGCTTCGCCGTTGGGGCAGGCGCTGGTGGCGCTGTGCGCCCATGCGCGGGAGAAGTGCGTGTTCCTCGCCGGCCGCTTGCGCCAGGCGCAGCAGGCGGAGAACACCGAGGACAGCCAGGAAATTCGCCGCCAACTGGCGGCGCTCTGGGCGCGCCTGCCCGAGCTGGAGGCGGCGCTCTACAGTGGAGCAGCGAGTCCGGCGCAACTGCATGGCCTGCTCTGCGGCATGGCCGGCAGCTGGAGCGTGCTCGACCCGCTGGGCGGCGTGCCGGCCTTCCCGACCTTCGATTTCAACGAGCTGCTGCGGACCTTCAACCCGCTGATCGAGTGGCTGGAAGTCACCCTCGGGCGGGTGCGCGCCGGCTACCGCAGCCTGGCTTTCGAGCGCGCCGGCAACGACTTCAGCCTGGCCTTGCCAGACCTGTACTCGCCGGTCCAGCGGCTGGTCATCGGCCTGCGCATGCCGCCGGCCTGCGGCGAGGAGCAAGCCCACGAGTGGCTGTCGCGCTGCATCGTCGCTTCCGAGGCGAGCCTGGCGATCCTCGGCCGGCAACGTATGTCGGGCCTGGAGCATCTGCCGATGAGCCGCGCCGAACAGATCGCCTACAGCGTGGGCGAGGATACCCACCTGTTCGTCGTGCAGGCCGAGGGCGACTGGTTCGACCCCGCCCAGCACCTGTGTCTGCGGGCAGCCCAAGGCACCGGCGGCAGTCCGTGGCAGATCGTGCTGTTCATCGTGGACGGCGCCTGAGGCAGGGAGGCGAACATGGCCGAAGGGAATCTGCCAATTTATCCGCCGTCGTTCGGCGAAGCGCCGCTCAGTGGTGCTTTCCAGGCGGCCTGGCTGGAGTGGCGCAGGCGCTGGGAAGGCCTGCGCGAGTCCACCAGCGAGGACAGTGTGGCCATCGAACGGGTCGCCGACGAGGCCCAGGTGGTGGTGCGGCGTCTGTGGCGCGGCGCCAACGCCAGCGTCGGCGATGCGGCTGGCGAACAGGTCAAGGGCATGGTCTACGCCTTTGTCGCGCTGCTCGATGAAAGCCTGCTGTTCGATCCCTGGAGCGGCCAGTCCGTGTGGCAGGAGCGGCCTCTGGAGTCGCGTCTCTACGGCACGCGCAATGCTGGGGAACGGGTTCCCCAGGCCATCCACCGCCTGCTCGAAACGCGCGCACCGGGCAGCCGTGACCTCGCCAATGTCTACCTGCAATGCCTGCTGCTGGGCTTCCACGGAAAGCTGCGCGGCCCGAAGGGCGAAGCGCTGCACGAGAAGTGGCGGCACGCATTGTTCGCCCATGCCTGGCAGCGTGACGCCGAGGTGCCGGCGTTGCTGGAAACCCTGGCGCGCCCGGCCAGTGCCGCGCCCCTGCGCCTGCCGCTGCGGCGTGCCTTGCCCGACGGCCTGCGTCTGGCGTTGATGGTCGCGGCCGGCGCCCTGCTGCTCATCGTCCTCGGCCATTGGCTGTGGAGCGACGTTCGCGGCGAGCTGACGCCTTTGCTCGACCTGGCCTGCCTGGCCGCTTTCCCGGAGCAGGTGGCTTGAGCGGCTGGCTGGTGCTGGCGCTGCTGTTGCTACTGGTCGCGGCGCTGGCGGTGGCGGCATTCCTCTGGCTGCGCAGCAAGGGCGGTGAGGCGGTGCGCGCCTTCTACCTGACCGTGCGGCAGATGGAGCAGGACCACGGCGTGGCCGATCGCTACGACGTGCCCTGGTACCTCCTGCTGGGCGACCCGCTGCTGGGCGAACGCCTGGCCGCTGACTGGAGCCTTGCGCCGGTGAGCCGCCCGGCCTGGTTCGGCCGCTGGTGGGCCGACCAGGACGGCGCCGTGCTGGCGGTCCCACAGGCCCTGTTCCTGCCCGAAGAAGCCGCGCCGTCGTTGCTGCAACCCTGGCGCCGCTTGCTCGGCCTGTTGCTGCGGATGCGCCCGCGGCGCCCGTTGGACGGGGTGATCTGGGCCGTGCCGGTGGAGCGCCTGCTGGATCCGGCCAGCCTGGCGCAGGAGAGCGTCCAGTTGCGCCGGCGCTTCAACGACCTGTTGCAGCGGCTGGGGCTGAGCCTGCCGGTCTATGTCGTGGTGACCGGGCTGGAAGAGCTCGATGGCTTCGCGGAACTGCACGCCGCCCTGCCCGCCGAGGTTCGCGAGCGACCGCTCGGCTGGGCCTCGCCCTTGCAGGCGGATGCGGCCTGGCAGGGCGAGCACCTGGAGCGCGGCTTCGATCAGGTATTGCAAGCGTTGCAGGCGGCGATCCTCGAAGCGGGCGTGCTCAAGGGGCAATTGAGCGAGGAGCTGTATCGCTTCCCGCAGGCGCTGGAGAGCCTGCGGGAAGGTTTGCGCCAGCGGTTGGAGCCGGTCTTCCAGGGCAACGCGCTGGGTGAGGCGCCGCGCTTGCGTGGCCTGTACTTCAGCGGCGCGTACCGCATGGCTCCCAGTGGTGACGACTGGGCGCTCTCGGCGCGGGAGGAGGCACCCGCGCAGTTGCTGTTCACCCAGCATCTCTGGCAATCGCGCCTGCTCGCCGAGCGCGGGCTGGCCCAGGCCGTGCCGCGAGTCCTGCGTCTGCGCCAACGCTCGCAGCGACTGCTGGGAGCGCTGGCCGGTGCCGTCGGCATTTGCTGGCTGCTGGGCATGCTCTGGGTCTGGCATGAGGATTCCCGCGAGGCGCAGCTGCTGGGTCAGCACATCCAGGCCATGCAGCGCGGGCAGGGCGAAGTCGGCACGGCCGTCGCATCGCCGGAGGAATCCGGCCGGCGCCGCCTGCAGGCTTACTGGGCGCTGCTGCAGGGCGCACCACGCTGGCACTACAGCTCGCTGGTGTATCCGAGCTCCTGGTTCTCCGGTTTCGACAGCCAGATGGACGAACTGCTTCGCGACCTGACACGCCGCGAAGTGCTGGTGCCCTTGCAGCAAATGCAGGCCGCCGAGCTGGTCCGGCTGCGCGCCATCCGTAGTAGCGAGCGCCGCGCCAACGTGCAGAGCGACAGCCCGGAGCAGTGGCCGAACTTCGTTGCTGCCCGCGACCTCGCCAGTGGCGTACTGGCTTTCGAACAGCGCAACCGCTGGTACACCGAGTTGCGCGCCGGCACCTCGAAGAATGCCCTGGAAAGCCTCGCCAAACTGGGTGAACAGGCTTACGGCCTGACCCTCGAACCCGGCGCCCTGCGCAATGCCAGCCACCTGCAAACGGTACTCGGCCAGGGCATTGCCGATGCCCCGGCGCCGGTCGACCCCGGCCCACGCGAGGGGCAGTTGGCACGCAACTTCGACGACCTGATGAGCCTCTGGCTCGATCAGTTCTTCCTCGCCGACAACTTCGTGCGGCCGGCCGGCTTCCTGCGCCTGCACCTGAACGAACTCAGGGCACGGCAGGGCAATAGCCTCGAGGAGCTGGAGGAGACCGCCGCGCAGATCGACGCGCTGCGCAACATGGTGGCCCTGACCAACGCCGCCTGGAGCCACGGCAATGCCCAGGAGATCGTGCCGGGCTTTCGCGCGCTGCTCGACGATGTGCGCCAGTCCTACCTGCTCGGGCCTTCGGCGGAAGCGAAGGTGACCAGTCAGGCCAGCAAGCTGCAGCGTGCCTTCCATGACCAGTGGATTTCCGCCGCCGGCTCCCGCGACAACCTGCTGCAACTGCAGCCCGGTGGCACCCTGACGTTGCAGGAACATGTGGTGGCGCTGGGCAGCACCATCGACTCACTGCTGCGCCAGGACTTCACCGGCACCGCCCTGCGCCAGCCCACGCAGGAGAGCGATCCGCGCCGGCTGGGCAATCTCGACGCCCACGCGCTCAACGCGGCGCTGGCCTACTACGACAGCTATCGCAAGTACAGCGAGCAGGAGCAGGCGCGCATCCCCGCCGAGTACCGCGACGCCCTTGCCGAGAGCACTGCCGCCGCCGCGGCCAGCGCCATGTGGAGCAGCCTGACGCAATCCGTTCCCGTCAGCGGGGCGCCCTGGAAAAGTACCTTCGACGTCCCGCTGGAGCCGGCGGAGCAGGTCCGCCAGGCTCTGGAAACTCTGCAGCGCAACGACCTGGCCAACGCCCTGGACATCCACCTGACTCGTGGCGCGCTGGCCGATGTCGACGAGGTGCTGAAGTCGATCGATGCGCTGCCGCTGTTTCGCGCGCGCGCGGAGCTTTCCGGCTGGGACGGCACGCGCAACTTCGGCCTGCAGTTGTACCGCTCCAGCGACACCCAGGACCTCAAGCGCAGCCTCGGCCAGCAATTCGAGACCATGCTCGCCCTGAGCGAGGAGCATGCGCCCGCGCTGACCTGGCTACGCGACCGCGGCAACCTCGGCTTCGCCGACCAGGACAAGGTGCGGCGCTTCGTCGACCTCAGTGATGAGCTGGTCAAGTACAAGGCGCAGAACCCGACCAGCTCGCCGATGCTGCTGGACCAACTGGTGAGCCGCGACTTCGTCGAAATGGACGCCGCCAGCTGCGGCAAGATTCTCAGTACCTCCGCGCTGGTGCCCGGGCAGGGTGACGTGGCGCGCTTCACCCGCAGCCTGCACAGCCAGGCGCAGCAGCGCTGCCTGGAGTTGCAGCAGAAGGAGGCCGCCCTCGCCTGGTCTGCCATTGCCGACTACTTCAATCAGTACCTGGCCAATCGTTTCCCCTTCGCCTACAGCCTGCAAGCCGAGGACGCTGATCCTGCGCGGGTGCAGCATCTGGTCGAACTGCTCGATCAGAACCTGCAACGGGCCCAGGAAGGCCTCAAGCTCAGCCAGTCGAGCGACCGCGCGGCCGCGGCGGATTTCCTCCAGCGCCTGCAACTGGCCAGGGCCTGGATGGGCCCGTTGTTCCAGCGCGACAAGGGCGGGGCGCAGGGGGTCGACCTGGATGTGCGCTGGCGCACCGACCGCGAGGCCGAGCGCGGCGCCGACCAGGTGATCGCCTGGACGCTCTACGCGGCGGACCGCCCGCTGACCTTCCCCGGTGGCGACAGCCAGCGCCTGCACTGGAACGTCGGCGAGCCGATGAAATTGCTGCTGCGCTGGGCCAAGGACAGCCCGCAGCGGCCGGACATCGACCCACGGCAGGCGAGCATGGCGGTGGCGGACCTGGAGGTGGGCTGGGAATACAGCGGCCCCTGGGCGCTGATGCGCCTGCTGCGCTCGCACCTGATCCTGCAGCGCCAGCCCAGCGCCGACTACACCGATTTCCCCCTCGCGTTGCAGGTGCCGGTGCGCGCACCGAACAGCCGCGAACCGGAGGCGCGGATGTTCCTGCGCATCTCGCTGATGACCCAGGACGCCAAACAGCCTTTGTCCGTCCAGCCCTTACCTGTACGCGCGCCGCGCACGCCCTTCAGCGGTATCGGCGTGGCGAACCTTGCCGGCGCTCAGGAGTTGCCATGATTTCAGACGAGGCGCTGCAGGCGCTCCTGCAACCTCTGCCGGGCGAGTCGCCGTGCGGCGAGTCGCTGCGTCATGATCCGGTGATGGATCGCCTGCGTGAGCTGCGGCGAGAGGAGGATACCGAGCTGCCGGCTGGCGTTTGGAAAGCTGAGCCTAAGCGTGCTGATTGGCTGGCCCTGACTGCACTGGCCGAAGAGGTACTGAGGCAGCGAAGCAAAGACCTGACCATCGCAGGTTATCTAGGTGAGGCCTGGATCGTCACCCACGGCCCAGCAGGTCTCGCCGCAGCACTGAGGCTGCTGGCCGATCTTTGCATTGCATTTCCCGAACAACTGCACCCGCAGGCCACAGATGGCGACCAGGAGTGGCGCGCTGCACCGCTTGCCTGGGTGGCGCGGCGCTACAACGAACTCCTGCTCACCCGCGTCCCGCTGTGCAGCGGCTGGCCGCAAACCACACTGCACGGCTGGCAGGAGCTGCAGCGACGGCAGGTGCAGGTCAGCGACAACAAGGTCGACAAGGTGGCGGCAGAGAGCGCGCGACAGGAGCAGAAACGGCTGAACGAATCGATCCGTAGCTGCGCGGTGAATGGTTGGGCGGCGACACTGGCCGGGCTGGACTGCGCGGCAGGCCACCTGCGACGCCTGGATGCCTGGTGTGACCTCCAGCTCGGCGATGCCGCACCGAGCCTGCAGCAACTCGCCGCGTCCATCGACGCGTTCAGCAACGTCATTCAGGGATGTAAGGCCATGGCTCCGCAAGAATTCGCACCCGTCACTGCAACGGAAACGCCCGCCGAGCCGGATTCGACTGCTATGGCCTCCTCCTGCCCGCTTCCCACTGGCTGCGCTCCGCAGAACCGCGAAGAGGCCTACCGACAGCTCACCGCCATTGCCGAATATCTGGCACGCACCGAACCCCACAGCCCGGTGCCCTACATCATTCGCCGGGCGGTGGAGTGGGGCGGCATGCCGCTGAGCGCGCTAATGGACGAATTGGTGCACGCCGACCCCGAGGCCCGCCGGGTTTGGGTCATGCTCGGTGTGCTGCGCTGAGGATTTGGAAGTTGGAGCCAGCACGCTCCTTGGCTTATCGGTGCTCCCGCAATCTGATCGATGAATAGGGGAGCGTTGGTACTCACTATTCAAGGGAATAAGTATGGCCATGATGTCCGAGGCATTCAGGAACTATCTCGCTGAAGTAACTGCTATGCGCATTGCAGAGGAAGTTAAGATCGACGGAATGTTGGCAGCAGCGATTCATTCAAGGCATAAGGTTCGAAGGACGGATCTAGAAAAATTTCTTGAGCGCGCTAATGCCTCTGATGCGAAATCCTGGGAGCGCAAGTTTTTCACGTATTGTCTGGTTGTCTATGGAGTGGCTGCATACGCGAATGTACAAGATATCTGGACGAGGGATGGTAAGGTTGACAAGGTTGAAGTGATACCTCACTGGTCAGAGAGTGGTAGTTCATATGCGCTCGATAAAGTCATATTCCTTGAGCCGCTCAACTTGTTTCCCGGACTTGCCACTGAGAACCTTTCAAATAATATGATTGTCATTGATCAGCATCGGGCAGCATTTTATGCAGATGGGACAAGCAAGTCCCTGGCAATGATGCCGCATCATTCAAAAGCGTCCAGTACACAGAATGAGAAAATAGCAGTTCATATGCAGGCTCTCAGTAAGCACTCCCAACTATCCGGTGCGAATAGTATGAGCACTCCAATCAAGCCGGTGGTGACTCATACAGTATCGGGCACTCCTGTTAGTAACGCTCTGGGCAAGGGGAAGATGGGAGAGCATATAAGTCAAAGCGTGAATATTGAAGAAATGACTAGCGAATTTGATAATAGCGTAGGTAAAAAGAAAAAAATAGAAAGTGCAAAGTTGATTCATGAGCAGGTTTCAAAGCTGCACGTCGATGCGGTGGCTTTAGGGATCGCCGGGGTTAGTCATTATGAGAATCTTATGATTAACTATGCGGCCGCAATGAAAGATATGAGCCTCTCTGATGATCCTCTAAATGTTAAGAAAACTTTGGAAGGCGCGCGGGATAGATGGCAGAAGAATAGGTTGGTGCTGCAAGACCTGATCGGAAAGTTCAAGCAGGAGACGCACGAGGATTTCCCTATGAAATAGTTATCCAGTCACGTCACTCTTGAAGACAAAATCATTGGATGTTCCTGAACGTGTAGGTCCGCTCTCTCGATCGCACTTGTGCAGCACGCTAGTGTGTGTCGAGCGCCTGCTTCTGGGCGATTGCTGCTTCTGGTCAAAGGCCGCTACCGACCCATAGCGGACACGACTCCGCTCGATGCTTGGAGGTCGTCTGCCACTCCGGCAACCGTCTCGTACAATACTTGTTTCAAGATGCGTCACATCCTCCGGGCTTCTAACAAGAAGAGCGGAGTCATCTGTGAAAACAAGAAGAATCGCGGTCATTAGTGCGCTCATGGCCTGCGCGGGGATCAGCCATGTGCTGCGGGCCGAGGAACCGTGCGCCGTTTGTACGCGCACCGAAAGCGGCGAGGTAAGGGGCGCCGCGGAAGGGACGGTTGTCGCCTTCAAGGGGATTCCCTATGCGCAGGCTCCGGTCGGGGAACTGCGCTTCCAGCCGCCGCAGCCGGCAGGACAGTGGGACGGCGTACTGGAAGCGTCGAAATACCGCTCCACCTGCCCTCAGGTGAAGGACCCGCTGGAGCAATACCCCTTTGCCGGGCGCGCCATCACTGGGGCCGATGGCAAGCAGAGCGAAATCTACGAAAGCGAGGACTGCCTGCATCTGAACGTTTGGACGCCGGCGGTTGATCACAAGAAACGCCCCATCATGATCTTCATTCCGGGCGGCGCTTTTGTGGTGGGCAATGGATCTTCGGACTTCTACGACGGAAGCAGGCTGGCCAGCCATGACGTGGTGGTGGCGACCATCAACTACCGCGTTGGGCTGTTCGGGTTCATGGAACTGGGTGCCCTGGACAAGAAATACGCGGGTAGCGGCAACAACGGCCTGCGCGACCAGATCGCTGCCATCGAATGGGTGAAGCGCAATGCCGCCGCTTTCGGTGGCGACCCTGACAACATCACCATCTTTGGCGAGTCAGCAGGTGGCGCCTCAAGCAGCAGACCGGTATAACCCTGTCGAAGTACAAGGCCTGGCGCCAGGTTTACGCAATGCTCTGCCATATCGTCAGCACTCAGGGGCCGGTCTATGACTGGCACACACATGAGGCCCTGCAATCTGCTGGGTTCTATGACGACTCCCATGGTTACAGGACCATCTCTCAGTATTTTGGGCCGCAGCGCTCGATGACGGAACAGGACCTTCTACTGGTCAATTGTCTGGGGAAGTGAGCGTCCGCTTCTGGCCCAGACCGTGTAAAAACGCAGCGGGTGATGAAGAGCTGGTTATTGGATTGCTTTAGCGGT
>NZ_PEKX01000029.1 GCF_002796985.1 Pseudomonas sp.
CTTGGTCAGAGCAGCGGTCAGAGTGGTTTTGCCGTGGTCAACGTGACCGATGGTGCCGACGTTTACGTGCGGCTTGTTACGCTCAAACTTTTCTTTAGCCATCTTGACCGCCTCCCGTAAGGAATTGAGAAAGTCACGTCACCATTAAAACAAAGGCAGATATTTTCATATCTGCCTTTGCGAGATGGAGCTCATGAGCGGATTTGAACCGCTGACCTCACCCTTACCAAGGGTGTGCTCTACCAGCTGAGCTACATGAGCAAGACATAAACCGTAAACTTGGAGCGGGTAGCGGGAATCGAACCCGCATCATCAGCTTGGAAGGCTGAGGTTCTACCACTGAACTATACCCGCGGAGCTTGCGGCTCACGCTTGAAACTGGTGGAGGGGGAAGGATTCGAACCTTCGAAGTCTGAGACGTCAGATTTACAGTCTGATCCCTTTGGCCGCTCGGGAACCCCTCCGAGTGAGGCGGCATTCTACAGCCTGCCACCGCGTTGTCAACTGTTTTTCTTTAAAAAACTTGAGCTTAGCTCGTCAACAACAGCTTCTGGTGTTCCCTGTTTCAGGTCACCCCTGTGAAGCGGGCGCCATTCTATTCAAACTATTGAGGGCTTGCAACGCTTTTACACGGCATTATTTGTTTTTGCAGATCAGGAAAATCCGGGGCCAGCTGGCGCACCAGAGAGTCATCCACCAGACGCCCGCTTTCCGGCGACACCTCCGCCCAATAATCATGCTGCGAGCGAGCCAGCTCACGCACGAGAGCATCGTAGCCAGCCCCCTTCAGGCGCTCGACGACACTGTCTGCGGAATCCTTACGCTGGAATATTCCGAGAGAGATACCATCAGTCAGATCCCCTTCGGTAATGATGTAGCTATCAATCTTGCGGGCCTGCAACTCTCTCAATTGCCAGAGCGATGCCTGACGCGACGCCAGGGGCGGTAGATAAACCCAGTAGTCCACTCCGGCGGCTGCATCCACAGTCTGCACTGAAGCCTGAACATCCAGGCTCAACAAGCGCTGGACAAGCTGCTGAGTACGATCCTCGGCAGAGAAGCTACCCAGGTACACGCAAGTGGAGGTGAGAGCAGTTACTGGCCGCTCCTCCATCTGGCGACGCTGTGGTTTTTCGGCTGACTCGCTAAGCAGGCGAATATTCTTCTGTTCACTGTGGAACAGGCTGAGCGGTGTGACCTCTTTGGGACGAAGAGGGGCCTGCTGTTGATGCCAGACGTAATAGAAGACGTTTAAGGCGAGCAGAAAAAGGAAGAACCAACGCATCGATCAGACTCACTCGATCGGACAGGCAAGTGCCAGGCCGAGAAATACCAGATCAGGAAGCACGACCGCACGCACAGACTCATCCTTGACCAGCTCGGCATCGCCTCCGGTTAGATAGACAGCACAGTCGCCACCCAACAGCTTGTTCGCCAGCTCGACCTGCTCCCGCACGAACCCGCGCAGCATCAGCACGCAACCACGCTCCACCGCCTCAGAAGTTTCCTGACCTGGCAGCAGATTCTGCAGCGCCTCATCAGCCGCCTCGTCGTCATAGCGAATGCGCCGGGTGTGCGTGCGCAGCTGGCTGCGCATCAGGGGCATACCAGGAGCTATATAGCCACCCAAGTGTCGGCCGGCGGCATCGACCAGATCGGAAGTGACCGCAGTGCCGAGATCGAGGACTAGGCAACCACGACCGGCCAGGCGATGACCAGCCACCAGTGCGAGCCAGCGATCCATTCCCAGCCGCTGGTACTCACGGTAGCCATTCAGCACACCGCCGAGTTCGGGCGCTGGCGCAGCTAACTGCACCGCAATGGGAAATGCGCTCTCCAGGCCAACACGAAGCGCTTCGGTTTCCTGTTCACTGCGCACGCTGACCATGCGGCAGTAGCGGATATCGACCACTTCGCTCGCCTGCAATTGCGCAAGCAGCGCCTGATCGGAATCAGCCACTCCCCCAGCGACAGTCACCAGGTCGTGCTTTCTGACCACCCGCCACTTGATCAGGCTGTTTCCGCAATCCAACTCAAGAATCATCCGACAACCTCAGACTCAGCTCGCCTCCGCTGTAGCTCTGCTCCTTACCATCCACCAGGAGGCGTAGCGCGCCTCTCTCGTCGATGCCCAGGGCGCGCCCAACGATATTATTGGCGACAGTGGACAGCGCGACTTGCCGCCCCTGCCATAGATGAAGGGATTCCCACTCTTCGCGGCTCGCGGAAAAACCGCGCTCGCGATGACGGGAAAGCGCGTGCGCGAGTTGTGACTCCAGCGCCTGCAGCAGCTCATTGCGGTCGACCAGCCCGCTCAACGCTTCTCGTACCGAGGTCCACGGCTGATCGATGGCGTCCGCCTTGCGCATGTTCACATTGATTCCGATGCCAATGGCAACGCTACAGATGTCAGCAGGATCACCCGTCAACTCCAACAGGATACCGGCAATCTTCTTACCACCGACTAGAACGTCATTAGGCCACTTCAAGCCGACATCCGTTACACCCTGCGCCTGGATGGCCTTCGCTACCGCAAGACCAACTACCAGGCTCAACCCTTCTAGCTCCTGAGCACCGCCGCGCACAGCGATACCCAGGGTGTAATAAATATTGGCCCCGAAGGGACTTTCCCATTGCCGCCCTCGCCTCCCTCGCCCAGCAGTCTGGCGCTCACCCAAGATGGCGAACGGCGCAGCGGCTCCGGCAGAGAGACGCCGTAGAACTTCGGCATTGGTAGAGTCAACGGAAAACAAGACATCGAGAGGCCACAAGCCCGAATCGGACCTGGGCGAGATGATGCTCAGAGGCTCTTCGAGGCGGTAGCCACGGCCGCGCACTCGCTGCACGACTATCCCGTAGTCACGCTCAAAGCCTTCAAGGCGCTTCCAGACGGCGCTGCGACTTACTCCAAGGAGTGCACCCAGCTCCTCTCCGGAATGAAAGCGGCCATCGCTCAACAATTTCAGCAAGGTCTGCATATCACCCCCGCAACAGTCAGGCACGCATCATATAGAGGCATGCCCGAATTGCCTACGCAGCAATGGCTCAAGCTTCTCGCGCGCAAAAGCAAAACCCCCGGCCAGCTTTGCTGACCAGGGGTCTTGGGATAGGAGCTTGA
>NZ_PEKX01000017.1 GCF_002796985.1 Pseudomonas sp.
CGTCGTTTCCGGCGGCCGTGGCATGGGCAATGGCGACAACTTCAGCATCCTTTATTCCCTGGCCGACAAGCTGGGCGCTGCTGTCGGCGCTTCCCGCGCTGCCGTGGACGCCGGCTTCGTGCCGAACGACATGCAGGTCGGCCAGACCGGCAAGATCGTTGCTCCGCAGCTGTACGTGGCCGTCGGCATCTCCGGCGCCATCCAGCACCTGGCGGGCATGAAGGATTCGAAAGTGATCGTGGCGATCAACAAGGACGAAGAGGCGCCGATCTTCCAGGTCGCCGACTACGGCCTGGTGGGCGATCTGTTCGAAGTCGTACCGGAGCTTCAAGGTTCACTCTGAGCCCCACTCCTGCCTGAAGTTGCGCGCCGGGGCCTGCTCCCTCGCCCTGGCGACGCGACCCGCTCCGATCAATCCAGGCGGAATACCAGCGCCTTGAGGCCGCTGTCTGCTTCGATATCGGCAAATTCCGGCGGGTTCTCCAGGCGCTCGACGAAGCGCAATTGCGACGCCTCGGCAGCCATGCCCTGGAGGAGGAAGTCCACCCCGACGGCAGGGTCGTTCACGCAGGCC
This sequence comes from Pseudomonas sp., assembly GCF_002796985.1. Taxonomy (GTDB): domain Bacteria; phylum Pseudomonadota; class Gammaproteobacteria; order Pseudomonadales; family Pseudomonadaceae; genus Pseudomonas. The sequence goes on from NZ_PEKX01000017.1 coordinate 575, forward strand.
AGTACGGTGCCGGCGCCATCCAGCAGTTCCGGCAGGCGCCGGAGGACGCGGGCGTAGTCCTTGTCGAGGACGAAGCTGCCTTTCTGGAAGCTCGGCGGGTCGATGATGATCAGGTCGTACGGGCCGGATTTCTTCACCTTGCCCCAGGACTTGAACAGGTCGTGGTCGAGGAAGCTCACCTTCGACAGGTCGTGGCCGTTCAGACGGTGGTTGTCGCGGCCACGGCTGAGCGCGGCGCGGGCCATGTCGAGGTTGACCACCTTCTGCGCACCGCCGGCCATCGCCGCCACGGAGAAGCCGCAGGTGTAGGCGAACAGGTTAAGCACGCGCAGGCCGGCGGAGTGGGTCTGCACCCACTGGCGGCCGTAGCGCATGTCGAGGAACAGGCCGTTGTTCTGCTTGCGGCCCAGGTCCAGCTGGTAGCGCAGGCCGTGTTCGCTGATCTGCCAGCCGTCGAAGGCTTCGCCGCAGAGTACTTCCATGGTGCTTTCCAGGGTGTAACGGTGCTGCAGCATCAGGCTGCGCGCGCCCGTTGCGCGCCAGATGTCGCCTTGCGCCAGCTCCACCAGCATCGCCCGCAGCGCGCTCAGTTCGTCCTCGGCCGGCTCGCGGAACAGCGACAACAGCAGCACGCCTTCCAGCCAATCGGCAGTCAGGTGCTCCAGCCCTGGCCAGCGCCGGCCGCGGCCATGGAACAGGCGGCGGGTTTCCGTGGGGGCGGGGTTCAGGGCGGTGAGCAGTTGCTCACGCAGGGTGGCGATGGCTTCGGTGTTCATGCTTCGGGGCTTTCTGATCAGGCGATTGGTGCGAATCGGGGCGGCGATTCTACGCGTTCAGGCTCCATGGCGCTGCACCTGGAGCTTTTCTTCCGGGCCTGGGGCGACGAAGTAGCGGTTGAGCGCCTCGTAGCCGGCTGGGTCCAGCGGCGCTGCCAGTGGGGCGATGGCGTGACGCGCCAGCAGGCGGCTGCGGCAGGTGGCCGGGTCGACATCGAGGAAATGCAGGCAATGCGCCGCGCCGGCCTGTTGCGCCAGGTCGATCAGCCAGCGGCGGTCGGCCAGGGTGTTGGCGGGGATATCCAGCACTACGCTGGTGCCGGCGCGCAGCAGGCCGACCACGTGCGGGCCCATGACCTTGCGCACGCGGCGGGCGTAGAGCTGGTAGTCGTCAGGGTTGCTGATGCCCCAGGGGAACAGCTCGGCCAGCCATTGCTCCTCGGCCAGCATCACGGTGCCCGGCGCCTGCGCCAGTTCGCGGGCGAGGCGGGACTTGCCCGACGCCGCCTTGCCGCACAGCAGGTGCAATGTGCCGGTACTCATGTCGTGGCCTCCAGCAGGTCGGTGCCGTAGGAGTTGTCCACGGCGCAGCGCCAGGCGCCGTCGGCTTCGCGGCGGAACACGTAGGTGGCGCGGCGGCTCAGCTTGCCGTGGCGGGTGTCGAGCAGGGTCTGTGCGACGACGAGCGCGGTGTCGCCGGTTTCGAGGATTTCCAGGCGGCCCTGGCGTACCCGCAGGTTGTGCCCGAAGTGCTCGGCGATGGCGACGAAGGCCTGGCGGATCTGCGCCTTGCCGCGCGCCAGCAGGCCGGGCTTGACCACCAGGAGTGCGTCGTCGGTGTAGAACGCGAGCAGCGCGTCGAAGTCCTCGCGGCCGATGGCTTCGTCGGCGGCCTGGATAAGCGCTTGCAGGGGATGCGGTGCCGCGGGAAGAGTAGGGGAAGGTGCCTGGTCCATCAGTGTCTCCTCGATCGGGAGCCTCGGACGGCGGGCATTAAAAAACCCGCCGGGAGGCGGGTTTGGTTGTTCGCGGAATGCGCTAACCCACCATCGGAGCGATGGTGGTAATAATCGGCTGGAAGGTGCGGTGGGCGGCATTCATGGTTCAGAAGCTATCAGAAGTTTCATACGTCGCGCCAGCGCTCTTTTTTTGCTGGCGGCATGGCATGATCGCGCCGCGCCATTGTCTGAGCACCATGTCTTTCTCCACGCCGTAGCGGAGCCTTTTCATGTCGTCCCCTTTTCCGACTCGTCTCTTGCGCGCTCTGGCGCTGCTCGCCGGGTTGGCCATGTCCGTCGATGCCGGCGCCGCAACCTGCCCGCCGGGGCAACGCCAGGTCTGCCTGGATACCTGCCTGTGCCTGCCTGACCTGGGCGCGGTACTCGGCCCGGTGCTTACCGATACCCGCAAGATGGCCGCCCAGGCGCTGGGCGTGTGGTTGCAGCAGTCCCGCGACCAGGCGGAGCAGGGCGGCACCGAGCCGATCCCGCTGGAGATTCGCGCGCAGCTGCAGCCTTATTTCTCCGATGAGGTGCTGATGACGGCGCGCTATTCCACCGGCGCGCTGGACGAGCTGAACGCTGCCCAGACGATCATGCAGAACCCCGACACCGAGGCCGTCACCCTGGTGGACGTAATCGTCTTCCGCCGCGAGGTCGATGCACAGAAGGACGTCGCCCTCTGGGCCCACGAACTGTGGCACGTGAAGCAGTACCAGGAGTGGGGCGTGCAGGGCTTCGCCACGCGCTATTCCGAGGACTTCGATGCCGTGGAGGCGCCGGCCTACGAGATGCAGCGGCGGGTCGCCAAGGACCTGCGCGACGGCAAGGTCACCGCGCAGGCGCAGTGAGTCTCAGCGGCTGGCGCTGGCCTCCGGCGCCGGCGTGCCGCCGCCGAGCGCCTTGCACAGGGCGATCAGCGTCAGGCGCAACTGGGTATCGCTGTCGACCACGTCGCGGCGCGACTGCAGGTAGGCGCGCTGGGCGTCCAGCTCCACCAGGAAGTCGGTCATACCGCCGGCATAGCGCGCCTTGGCCATGCCGTAGGCGACGTCGCTGCTGTGCAGCTTTTCCTGCAGGCGCTGGTTGCGTTGGCGCTCGGCGCCGTAGTGGCTCAGCGCGTCGTCCACCTCCTGCCAGGCCTTGAGCACGGTCTGTTGGTAGGACACGGCGGCTTCCTGCTCTTCCAGCTTGCGCAGGTTGATCTGCGAGCGCCGCCGGCCATTGTCGAAGATCGGCAGCGACAGGCTCGGGCCGACATTCCAGGTGCGGCTGCCCCAGTCGCTGAATTTGCCGTCGTCCGCCGATTCGTAGCCGAAGCTCGCGCCCAGGCGGATGGATGGGTAGAGGTCGGCCACGGCCACGCCGATGTTGGCGGTGGCAGCGTGCAACTGGGCTTCGGCGGCGCGGATGTCCGGGCGGCGGCGGGCGACTTCCGAGGGCAGGCCGAGGCTGAGGTCGGGCGTCTGCGGCGCGGCTTGGACGACGGGCTTCAGGTCGTCGCGCAGGCTGCCGGGCTCGGCGCCGATCAGCACGCCAATCTGGTTGATTGCAGCGCTCTCGCTGGCGTGCAGTTGCGGCAGGCTGGAGCGCAGGTCGGCGAGCTGGCCGCGCTGGCGCTCGACGTCGAAGTCGTCCACCAGCCCGCCGTCGGCGCGCACCTGGATCAGTTGCAGGGATTCTTCGGTGGCGACGATGTCCTGGTTGGCCACGGCGATCTGCTGCTGCACGCCGCGCAGCTCGAAGTAGGCGCGGGCCAGTTCGGCCGAGACGCCCAGGCGGGTTTCCTCGAGCATCGCCTGCTGCGCCGCCACGCTGGCGTCGGCGGCCTCGATGGAGCGGCTCACGCGGCCCCACAGGTCGGGCTCCCAGGAGGCGTCGAAACCGGCCTGGTAGAGGGTGAAAGGTTGGGCCAGCACCTTGCTGATCTCGTCGCTGCTGGCGCCCGGGGCGATGCGCTGGATCATCAGCGCGTTGGCGCCGTTCTCGCTCATGCGCTGGCGGGTTACGCCGCCGGAGGCGTTGACATCCACGCCGCGCTGGGCCGCCACCATCTGCCGCTGCATACGGCTCTGGGCGAAGCGCAGCACGGCGCTGTTGAGGTCGGGGCTGGCCTTGTCCGCGCGGCGTTGCAGGTTGTTCAGCACCGGGTCGTTGAACAGTGTCCACCAGTCTTCGCCAAGGCGTGTGCTGCCCTCGGCCGGGTGCAACTGCGTATCGCCGGAATGCGCGGCCTGCCAGCTGGCCGGCGCCTGGGTTTGTGGCGCTTCATAGTCGGGGCCGACGGCGCAGCCGGCGAGGCCGGCGCCGAGCAGGGCGAGGGAGACGAGGCGAGACGTGCGGTTCATCGATGGCACCTTTTCAGAATTGCACCTTTTCAGATTCGCTGGGCGCTAGTCATCGGACGAGCCCTCGAAACGTCTTGCGAAGTAGCCAAGCAGCAGGCCTGCGGCGATGCCGACGACCCCCAGTAGCAGGCCCATGGAGCGGTTGCTGACCATGCCGACGTTCTTTACGTGGGTGGGCAGGCCAAGCAGGCCGATGAAGACCAGCATCGCCAGCGAAAGCGCGATCAGGTAGATGCCGCCGGCCCGCCAGGTGTCGGTCGGGATGCCCTTGCGGCGGCAATACAGGTAGCCCAGCCCGAACGGCAGGGCGAGCTGGGTGACCGCGAAGACAATGAACTGGCTGGTTTCGCTCATGGGTTGCTGCTTCTGAAGTGAGGTTCCGGGGCAGGGTATTGCATCGCTTGGCCATCTCCAGTGATCGACTACGCAAGCCGGTGGCGGAACAGCCACGAAGCCAGCGGCAGGGTGATGGCGGACACCACCAGCATGGGAATCAGGTTGAGCCAGACATCGGCGAGGGTCGCGCCTTCGAGGTAGACGCGCTGGATCAGGTCGATGCCGAAGCGCAGCGGGTTGGCGTAGGTCACCACCTGCAGGAACTCAGGCATGTTGCGTACCGGCGTGGCAAGGCCGGAGAGCAGCGTCAGCGGCATGATCAGCACAAAGGTGTAGAGCATCGCCTGCTGCATGTTCAGCGACACCGCGCTGATCGACATGCCCAGCCCGACACAGGCCACGGTGAATACCGCCAGCCCGCCATAGAGGTTGAGCAGCGAGCCGGCCATGGGGATGTCGAACCAGAACAGCGCCATCAGCAGCACCAGGGTTGCCTGCGCCAGGCCGATCAGGGTCGGCGGGATGGCCTTGCCGAGCATGATTTCCAGCGGCGTGTAGGGCGTCACCAGTAACTGGTCGAAGGTGCCCTGTTCGCGCTCGCGGGCCACCGAGAGCGCGGTGAGCATCAGCGTCTGCATCATGCTCAGGGTGGCGATCAGCGCCGGGATCAGCGGCCAGCGGGTTTCCAGGTTGGGGTTGTACCAGGAGCGGCTGACCACGCTGATCGGCGCCGCGGCCAGGCCCTGCTCACGGTTGAATTCGTCCACCACCACGGCAAGGCCCGCAGCGGCGGACCCGGCGGTATTGGAGTTGCGCCCATCGAGGATGACCTGGATCGGCGCCGGGTCGCCCTGCGCCAGGCGGGTCTGGAAGTCCGATGGGATATGGATCACCAGCAGCGCTTTCTGCTCGTCGATCACCGTCTGGATTTCCTCGACGCGGGTCAGCGTCGCCACCCGGTGGAAGATGCCGCTGCCGTCCAGGCGCGAGGCGAGGCGGGTGGAGGATTCGCTGTGGCTGAGGTCGAGAATGGCGTAGGGCGCGTCGTTGAGGTCGAAGGTCACCGCGTAGCCGAACAGCACGCTCTGCATCAGCACCGGCGCCACCAGCACGATGCGGTTGGCCGGGTCCTTGAGGATCACCAGCAGTTCCTTGCGCCACAGGTTGAGGATGCGCCAGAGAAATTCCATGCGAGTCAGTCCAGCCGCTTGCGCGTCACCATCCGCGCCAGGCCCAGAAGGGCGACGGCGTAGGCGGCGAGGATGGCGCAGTTCTTGAGGATCATCGGCCAGAAGTCGCCGGCCAGGAACAGGGATTTCACCAGCTCCATGAAGTAGGTCGCCGGCAGCAGGTTGCCGATCACGCGGATCGCGGTGGGCACGTTGCGCAGGTCGAAGATGAAGCCCGAGAGCATCATCGCCGGCAGGAAGCTGGCGAGCAGGGCGATCTGGCTGGCGAGGAACTGGTTCTTGGTCACCGCCGAGATCAGCAGGCCGATGCCCAGCGCCACCAGCATGTAGAGCATGGAGGCGATCACAAGCACGATGAAGGAACCGTAGAGCGGCACGTCGAACAGGAATCGCGCGGCGAGCAGGCAAAGCGCCAGGCCGATCATGCCGATGCCGAAGCAGGGGATGATCTTCGCCAGGAGGATTTCCACTGGCCGCACCGGCGTGACGAACAGCGCCTCCAGCGTGCCGCGCTCCCATTCGCGGGCCATCACCAGGGCGGTGAGGAAGGCGCCGACCAGGGTCATGATCAGCACGATCAGCCCTGGCACCAGGTACCAGGTGCTGGTGTTGGCGGCGTTGAACCACATGCGCTGGACGATGGTGACCGCGCCGCGCTGGTCCGTGGATTGGGTCGCGCTGCCGGCGCTGCGGTCGGCCTGCTTCTCGCCATAGCCCGCCAGGGCACTGCTGACGTAGGTGGCGACGCTGGCGGCGCGGGTGGCGTCGGAGCCCTGCACCAGCACCTGGATTTGCGCGTTGCCGTCGTTCAGGCGGCGGGTGAAGTCGGACGGGAACTGCACCACCGCGTCTACTTCGCGGGCCTTCATCAGAGCCTCGGCCTCGGCGAAGGAGCGCACGAGATGGGGTTCCAGGTACTCGGTGCGGCTGATCCCGGCGGCCACGTCGCGGGCCACGGGGGAGGGGTCGTCGAGGACGATGGCGACGATGGCGCGCTTCACGTCCAGCGACAGGCCGTAACCGAAGATCAGGATCAGCGCGATGGGCAGGCCGATACCGATCAGCAGGTTGCTGCGGTCGCGCACCAGCTGCCGCACTTCCTTGCGGGTGAGCGAGGCGAGGCGTCGCCAGAAGCCGCCGGCGCTCATGCCGCGCCAGCCTTGGCGTGTTGGCGGTTGCTCTCCACTATTTCGATAAAAGCCTGCTCCATGTTCAGCGTGCTGCCCTTGCCGCCGGCCTGTTCGCGGACTTCCCGTGGGGTGCCCATGGCCAGCAGCTTGCCGGCGTCCTGGATGACGATGCGGTCGCAGTACTCGGCTTCTTCCATGAAGTGGGTGGTGATGATGATGGTGGTGCCGCCTGCCGCCAGTGCGGTGATGCGCTGCCAGAAACCCCGGCGGGCGAGGGGGTCGGCGCCGCTGGTGGGCTCGTCGAGGAAGAGGATTTCCGGCTCGTGGAGCAGGCCGACCGCCATCGCCAGGCGTTGCTTGAAGCCGCCGGGCAGTTGGCCGCTGGGCGAGTCTTCCTGGCCGCTGAGGTCGAACTGCCGGGACACCGCGTCCATCCGCTGGCTCAGGCGCTTGCCGCCAAGGCCATAGGCGCCGCCGAAGAAACGCAGGTTCTCGGCCACCGAGAGGTTGCCGTACAGGGAGAACTTCTGCGACACGTAGCCGACCTTGCGCCGCGCCTGGGCCCGCGCGTGGCGCAGGTTGACCCCGGCCACCTGCAGCGTGCCGCTGGTGGCCGGCAGCAGCCCGCAGAGCATGCGGAAGGTGGTGGTCTTGCCAGCGCCGTTGGGCCCGAGCAGACCGAAGATCTCCCCTCGGCGCACGCTGAAGCTGGTGCTGGCCACGGCGGTAAAGTCGCCGAACTTGCGCACCAGGTCCTTCACTTCGATCACCGCTTCGCTGCCGTCTTCATGACGGTGCGTACCGGCTTTCAGGGATTCCATGTCCACCGCCTCGGCGTCACTGCGGGCGCGCAGGAGGAACATGAAACCGTCTTCCAGGCGCGCGTCCACCTGGCGTACCGGCGCGCCGTCGAGCATCTGGTCGAGCTTGCCCTGGTCGGCGTCCGGCTGGCGGATGAAGCGCACCTCGCCGGACTGCGGCACCGCGTCGACGACGTTCTGGTGGTCGTCCAGCAGCCGCGCCTGCAGGGTGCGGGCAGGTTCGTCGGCGGGCGGGGTGGCGATGAAACAGAGGTTGTCGGCATGCTCGCGGATCGACGCCGGGTTGCCCTTGGCCATCAATTGGCCCTGGTGCAGCAGGAAGACTTCGGCGCAGCGCTCGGCCTCGTCCATGTAGGAGGTGGAGACCAGCACGCTGAGCTGCTCCTGCTCGATCAGTTGCTGGATGATCTCCCACAGCTCGCGGCGCGATAGCGGGTCGACGCCCACGGTGGGCTCGTCGAGCAGCAGCAGGTCCGGCGAGCGCACCAGGGTGCAGGCCAGGCCCAGCTTCTGTTTCATGCCGCCGGAGAGCTTGCCTGCCGGGCGCTCGGTGAAGCGCGCCAGGTCGGTCATCTCCAGCAGGCGCTGGTAGCGTTCGACACGCTGCTGGTGCGGCACGCCGTGGAGGTCGGCGTAGAGGTCGAGGTTTTCCTGCACGCTCAGGTCCTCGTAGAGGCCAAAGCGCTGCGGCATGTAGCTGATGCGGTCCTGCACCTGCTGCGGGTGGGCGTGGACGTCCACGTCCAGCACCGTGAGCGTGCCGGCATCGGCCTGCAGCAGCCCGGCGACCAGGCGCAGGAAGGTGGTCTTGCCGGCACCGTCCGGGCCGACCAGGGCGGTGAGCTGGCCGCGCGGGATGTCCAGGCTGATGTCTTTCAGCGCCTGTACTGTCTTGCCCGACTCTTTCACCAGGAACTGCTTGGCCAGGCTTTCGGCGCGGATGACTGGGCCGTCGTTGTGGTTTCCCTGAATCGGCGCCATCAGTGCGGCTCGTCGGCGAAGCGCACCGTGGCCGGCATGCCCAGACGCAGGCGGTTGTCAGGGTCAGCTACCAGCACCCGCACTTCGTAGACGAGGCTGGTGCGCAGCTCTTCGGTCTGCACCGACTTGGGCGTGAATTCGGCGACCGAGGAAATGAAGCCGACGTGGCCGTCGATGGCCTGGTCCGGATGGCTGTCGGTGAACACCTGGGCCTTCAGGCCGGGCTTGATGCGGCCCAGGTTGGTTTCGCTGACATAGGCACGAATCCATTTCGGGTCGGTCAGCGCCAGGGAGTACACCGGGCGCTGCGGCGAGGCCATGTCGCCGGGCTCCAGCAGGCGCGAGCGCACGGTGGCGTTCTGCGGTGCCTTGAGGTCGGCTTCGTCGAGGTTGTGCTGCAGCAGCGCCAGGTCGGCGCGGGCGGCGGCGAGCTGGGCCTCGGCCTGGGCGATGTCTTCCACCCGCGGGCCGATCTGCGCCAGGCGCAGGGATTTCTGCCGGTCTTCCAGTTCGGCCTGGGCGACCTTCTGCTGCGAGGTGGCGCTGTCGATGTCCTGCTGGCTCACGGCGCGGCCGCCGGGGCTGTTGGCGCGGATGTTCTGCAACCGGCGCAGCTGGGTATTGGCGAGGTCGAGCTGGGCGCGCGCGGCCTTGTCCTGGGCCTTGGCGCGGTCGATGTCCTCGGGGCGCGAGCCGTTCTTCAGGCGCAGCAGGTTCTGCTCCTGCGCGGCGATCTGCGCGCGGGCCTTGTCGACCTGCAGGCGCAGGGTGCGGGTGTCGAGGCTGGCCAATACGTCGCCGGCCTTCACCACGTCGCCTTCCTCGACGTTCATCTTCGCGATGCGCTCGCTGCCGGTGAAGGCCAGTGACACCTGGCGGATGTCCACGTTGCCGTAGAGCACCAGGCGTTTGTCATCGCTCTCGCGGGACTGCAAGGTCCACCACAGTCCGCCCCCCAACAGCAGCGCAACGAGCGCTACCAGCACCAGCTTCTTCGGCATTGCCCCATCCCTGTTTCGTGACAGCCCGGTGAAGGATAGACAGTTATTCGCTGCAGGACCGTGCGGCAGGCCGCTACCCCGCGTCGCAGAGCCTGCCCTTCGTCAGTTGCGATGCTGCTACGGGCATTGCCTGTTAGCGTGGAGAGACATCCCGAACGGAGATGCCGCCATGAGCGACAACGACAACATTCTGGCCGCGCACCGTAGCTCCTGGCACCTGCGCGCCCAGCGGATGCAGTGGTTTGGCCTGGTGCTGCTGTTCCTCGCCACGGGCCTGGCGGCATTGACTGACTTTCTGCAGCGCGAAGGCGGCGTGGCGACCATCGTTGCCTTCGCCGTCGTCGGTGTGCTGGCGCTGGTGGTGGCGCGGGTGATTCTGATGAGGCCCAGGCCTGCGTAGGAGCAACTGTCTTCTTCTGAAAGTCCGTGCCTGGAGTTTCCCTCTCCCTAACCCTGGCTGCGCGCCCGCTCCGAAGGGAGAGGGCGGGGGAGAGGGTTGGGGCCCGCGCAGAGTTTCCAGGTAGGAGCGGACTCCGTCCGCGATAGGCTCCCGGCGGCGCCGGAGCTGAGGTCGGTTCGCGAGCAAGCTCGCTCCTGCGCGAGAGCGCGCAGCGCCGGCACCTGCAAGGGCGAGGGGGCGCCATCGTTATGGCTGGCGAACCTGTCCGGAATGATCCTTGCCGGCGAACTGCTGTTCAGCGTCGCGGAATGGACTGCACCTGCGGTTGCATCTGCTGCTGCGGAATCCGGCCGTAGCCCATCTGTCCGTCATTCATCGGCGGTGGGGGCGGAGCATCGTGGCGATCGGGGTGGCCGCCGCAGGACGATCCGCCGAGCAGCACGGCCAATGCGCCGATCAGTAGCAGGATGGTGGTCCTTCGCATGGTCGAATCCTCCGCCAGTGCCTTCTTCCAGTGAACCCGAAAAACCCCATGCCAGCCGACCCGCCGGACGAATGGGCTCCGCCCGGAGAGGTACGCGGGCTCCCTGGCAAACGCTCGGAACCGCGCCAATCGCGCGCTTCGGCGATAGTGCAGCTTGCCATGGATCAACCATACTGAGCCGACTCGCCCCGGCGTTGGGCTCGGGGGAACAAGGAGGGCGGGATGCTCGACTATTTTGCGCTGGGGGTACTGATCTTCGTCGGATTGGTGCTGTTCTACGGGATCATCGTGCTGCACGACATCCCTTATGAGATTGCGGTACACCGCAACCATCCCCATCAGGACGCGATCCACGCGGCTGGCTGGGTAAGTCTGTTCACGCTGCATGCACTGTGGCCGTTCCTCTGGATCTGGGCCATGTTGTACCGCGATGACCGCGGCTGGGGCTTTCACCACGGCAGGACACCGGCTGAAGAAGCCGATTACCTCGAACGGCAACTGGCCGAACTGCGCCAGCGCCTGGACGTGCTGGAAGGCCGCAAGGCCACGCCTGCCGTGCCGACAACCACTCAATCCGGCGGGGAGGGCTGATCCATGGACCTGTTGCTGATCCTCACCTACGCCGCCATCTGCATCGCGATCTTCAAAATCTTCCGCATTCCACTGAACAAGTGGACGGTGCCCACCGCCGTGCTCGGTGGCGTGATCATCATCGGCGCACTGATCTTCACCATGAACTACAACCACCCGTACTCCGAGGTGGCGCGCAGCTATTTCGTCACCACGCCGGTGATCCCGGTGGTTACCGGGCAAGTGGTGGAAGTGCCGGTGAAGGGCAACGAGGTGATCGAGAAGGGCGCGGTGCTGTTCCGCATCGATCCCAAGCCGTTCGAGCTGAAGCTGCAATCGATCCAGGCGCAATTGGTGTCGGCGCGCGCCGACCAGTCGCGAGCCCGCGAACTGGCCCTGCGCAACGTCGGCAACAAGCGCGACGTCGATCTGACCAGCGCCCGCGTGGATGACCTCACCGCGCAACTGGGCCTGGCCCAGTTCGAGTTGGACAACACCGTGGTGCGCGCTCCGTCGCGTGGCTTCGTCACCCACGTGTCGTTGCGCCCCGGGATGATGGCGACGCGGCTGCCGCTGCGCCCGTCCATGGTCTTCGTGCCGGAAGAGGGGCCGTACTTCACCGCCTGGATGCGGCAGAACAGCCAGTTGCGCCTGACCGAAGGCGACGAGGCCGAAGTGGCCTTCGACGGCATCCCGGGTGAAGTGTTCACCGGCAAGGTCAAGCAGACCATCGCGGTGATCGGCGAAGGCCAGGTGCAGCCGTCCGGCACGCTGCTCAGCTACAGCGGTTCGCCGCCGCCGGGGCGGGTGCCGGTGATCATCGAGATCACCGACCCGAAGTTCGCCCCCTACGCCTCGCTGATGCCCGGTGGTGCCTATGGCCAGGCGGCGATCTACAGCGAGCATTTCCACCATGTGGCGATCATGCGCAAGATCCTCCTGCGCATGGCGGCCTGGATGAACTACATCTTCCCGTTCCACTGATCCATCCCCGCGCTGCGGCCGCCCGGCCGCAGCCGCCTTGCCTTTTTGTAGGCATCCCCTCGCCGCGTCCCTGGCGGCCTGTCATGAAATGAAAAGCCCCTGTCGCACCATGTGAAGCCTCCCGTCCGGCCTCTGCCTATTGTCCGCTCAAAGGGCGTTTGCCCGCTCCAAATGGGGCGCCCACGACAACAAGACAACTGGAGATTCCGGCATGGCCAAAGCCGTTCGTTTCTATGAAACAGGGGGACCCGAAGTCCTGCGTTACGAGGACGTGGAGGTCGGCGAGCCCGGCCCGGGGCAAGTGCGCATCCGCCATGTGGCGGTGGGCCTGAATTACGCTGACACCTACTTCCGCAATGGCACCTACGCCGTCCCGCTGCCCAGCGGCATGGGCGTGGAGGCCGCTGGCGTGGTGGTCGCGGTGGGCGAGGGCGTGAGCAACGTGGTGCCCGGTGATCGCGTCACCTACACCGGCTTCATCAACACCCTTGGCGCCTACAGCACCGAGCGCCTGGTGCCGGCGGCGCCGCTGATCCGCCTGCCGGAGAACATCGCCTTCGAGACCGCCGCCGCCATGACCATGCGCGGCCTGACTTCGGCCTACCTGCTGCGTCGCATCCACGACTTCAAGCCGGGCCAGAGCATCCTGCTGCACGCCGCTGCCGGTGGTGTCGGGCTGATCGTCGCGCAGTGGGCCAAGCTCCTCGGCCTGCGTGTGATCGGCACCGTGTCCAGCGATGCCAAGGCCGAGATCGCCTTCGCCCATGGCTGCGAGCACGTCATCAACTACAGCCGGGAAGGCGTCGCCGAGCGCGTGCGTGAGCTGACCGACGGCCGTGGTGTTGACGTGGTCTTCGACAGCGTCGGCAAGGACACCTTCATGACCTCCCTGGATTCGCTCAAGCGCCGGGGCCTGATGGTCTGCGTCGGTACCGCGTCGGGCCCGATCCCGCCGTTCGACCCGGTGCTGCTGGCGATGAAAGGCTCGATCTTCCTCACTCGCCCGGCCCTGGCCGACTACATCGCAGACCCGGCGGAGAAGGCGGCGCTGCTGGATGAGCTGTTCACCCATGTGGGCAACGGCGACATCCGCATCGAGATCAACCAGCACTATGCGCTGGAAGATGCCGTGCAGGCCCACCGCGATCTCGAATCGCGCAAGACCACCGGCTCGTCGATCTTCGTCATCTGAGGGCGCCGCCATGCACGTAGAACGTCTGACCTGCAGCATCGGCGCCGAAATATCCGGGGTGAACCTGGGCGATGCCTCTCGCGATGAAGGCCTGTTCGCCGAGCTGCGCGAGCTGCTGCTCAAGCACAAGGTGCTGTTCCTGCGTGACCAGGACATCACCCGTGCCGAGCACGTCGCCTTCGCGCGTCGCTTCGGCGAGCTGGAAGACCATCCGGTGGCCGGCAGCGACCCGGAGCATCCGGGCCTGGTGCGCATCTACAAGACCCCGGACCTGCCCAACGACCGCTACGAGAACGCCTGGCACACAGACGCCACCTGGCGCGAGGTGCCGCCCCTGGGCTGCGTCCTGCGCTGCGTGGAGTGCCCGCCGGTGGGCGGCGACACCATGTGGGCGAACATGGCGCTGGCTTACGACATGCTCCCGGCCGAGATCAAGGAGCGTATCGCCAAGCTGCGCGCGCGCCACAGCATCGAGGCCAGCTTCGGGGCGGCCATGCCGATCGAGAAGCGCCTGGCGCTCAAGGCGATGTACCCCGACGCCGAGCACCCGGTGGTGCGTACCCACCCGGAAACCGGCGAGAAGGTGTTGTTCGTCAACGCCTTCACCACCCACTTCAGCAACTACCACACGCCGCAGAACGTGCGCTTCGGCCAGGACGCCAACCCCGGCGCGGCCGACCTGCTGCGTTACCTGGTGAGCCAGGTGTACATCCCCGAGTTCCAGGTGCGCTGGCGCTGGAAGAAGAACGATGTGGCGATCTGGGACAACCGCTGTACCCAGCACTACGCGGTAATGGATTACCCGCCCTGCGTGCGCCGCATGGAACGCGCCGGAATCATCGGCGACAAGCCGTTCTGACGCCTGCAACACAGAGTCTTACAAGAACAATTTACGGAGACCGACATGCAATTTTTCGACGATTCGCTGCACCCCGAGAACCAGGACAAGGTGGTCATCACCACCGCTCCCTACGGCCCGGAATGGATGCCCGAGGATTTCCCCGAAGACATCCCGGTGACCATGGACGAGCAGGTCCAGAAGGCCGTTGACTGCTACGAAGCCGGCGCCACCGTGCTCCACCTGCACGTGCGTGAGCTGGATGGCAAGGGCTCCAAGCGCCTGTCCAAGTTCAACGAGCTGATCGCCGGTGTGCGCGAAGCCGTACCGGACATGATCATCCAGGTCGGCGGCTCGATTTCCTTCGCCCCGGAAAGTGACGGCGAAGCCGCCAAGTGGCTGTCCGACGACACCCGCCACATGCTCGCCGAGCTGACCCCCAAGCCCGACCAGGTGACGGTGGCGATCAACACCACCCAGATGAACATCATGGAGCTGCTCTACCCGGAGTACCTGAAAGGGACTTCCCTGGAGAACCCGCTCTACCAGGCGGCCTACAGCGAAATGACCGTGCCGGCTGGCCCGGCCTGGGTCGAGGAGCACCTCAAGCGCCTGCAGGATGCCGGCATCCAGCCGCACTTCCAGCTCACCGGCATGCACGCCCTGGAAACCCTCGAGCGCCTGGTGCGCAAGGGCGTCTACAAGGGCCCGCTGAACCTGACCTGGATCGGCATCGGCGGCGGTTTCGACGGCCCCAACCCGTTCAACTTCATGAACTTCGTGCACCGCGCACCCGACGGCGCCACCGTCACCGCCGAGTCGCTGCTGAAGAACGTCCTGCCGTTCAACATGATGGCACTGGCCATGGGGCTGCACCCGCGTTGCGGCATCGAGGACACCATCATCGGCCAGCACGGCCAGCGCATGACTTCGGTCGAGCAGATCCAGCAGTGCGTCCGCGTCGCCCATGAACTGGGCCGCGAAGTCGCCAGCGGCAAGGAAGCGCGCGCCATCTACAAGATCGGCGTGCAGTACGACAGCGTCGAGGAAACCCTGCGCATGAACGGCATGGCGCCCAATCGCCAGCCGGGCCAGAAGTCCGTCCCGCTTCGCGCGTGACAGGCTCCGGGGTGCGGTCTGCCAGTACCGCACCCCGGCTTTTATCCAAGAACAACAAGAATCCACTGACCCACCTGGAGAGCTAGCGCAATGGCCATCCACTCCGTCGCCCTGGGCGACATCCCTGCCACCGTGCCCAGCGTGCCGCGCCGCTATGCCTGGGTGGTATTCGCCCTGACCTTCGGCCTGCTGATCTCCGATTACATGTCGCGCCAGGTGCTCAACGCCGTCTTCCCGCTGCTCAAGGTCGAATGGGCCCTGAGCGATGCGCAGCTCGGCCTGCTCAGCGGCATTGTCGCGGTGATGGTCGGCCTGCTGACCTTCCCCCTGTCACTGCTCGCCGACCGCTGGGGCCGCGTACGCAGCCTGGCGCTGATGGCCATGCTGTGGAGCCTGGCGACCCTGGGCTGCGCCGTGGCGCAGACCTTCCCGCAGATGTTCGCCGCGCGCTTCTTCGTCGGTGTCGGCGAGGCCGCTTACGGCAGCGTCGGTATCGCCGTGGTCATCTCGGTATTCCCGGCGCACCTGCGCGCCACCCTGACCGGCGCCTTCATGGCCGGCGGCATGTTCGGCTCGGTGCTCGGCATGGGCCTGGGCGGTGTGCTTGCCGCGCACCTGGGTTGGCGCTGGGCTTTCGCCGGCATGGCGCTGTTCGGCCTGCTGCTGGCGCTGCTCTATCCGCTGGTGGTGAGCGAGAAACGCATCGCCCCGGTGGCCGCCGCCGAAGCGCCGCGTGGAGCAGGGGGGCGCTCGCTGCGCAGCCTGTTTGGCAGCCGTTCGGTGATCGCCGCCTACCTGGGCAGCGGCCTGCAACTGTTCGTCGCTGCTGCCGTGATGGTCTGGATTCCCAGCTATCTGAACCGCTATTACCACCTGGACACCGGCAAGGCCGGGATGATCTCGGCGGTAATCGTGCTGGTCGGCGGCACCGGCATGGTGCTCTGCGGCATCCTCTGCGATCGCCTGGGCCGTTCCAATCCGCCGCGCAAGATCATTCTCGCCATCGGCTTCTGCCTGGCCAGCTGTCTGCTGCTGTCGGTGGCCTTCCACCTGCCGCCGGGCACCGCGCAGCTGAGCCTGCTCGCCCTGGGCATGCTGGTCGCCGCCGGCACTTCCGGGCCGTCCGGTGCCATGGTGGCCAACCTCACCGCGCCGGCCGTGCACGGCACCGCCTTCGCCACCCTGACCCTGGCCAACAACCTGCTGGGCCTGGCCCCCGGCCCGCTGCTCACCGGCGTGCTGGCCGACCACATCGGCCTGGACCGTGCCTTCCAGCTGGTGCCGTTGCTGAGCATTCTCGCCGCGCTGGTGTTCCTCTACGCCCGACGCCATTACCACAGTGATATCCGCCGCCTGCGCGGCGAAGAGGAGAGCGCCTGATGCCGACTCCGTCTCTTAATTTGAGCGTCGACATGACCTTCGACTTCATCTGCCCCTGGTGCCTGATCGGCAAGCGCAACCTCGACCTTGCCCTGCGCCTGCTGGCGCGCCAGCGCCCCGAGTTGCAGGTGCGGGTGAACTGGCTCGGCCTGCAGCTGCTGCCGCAGATCTCCATGGAAGGTGAACCTTTCGCCGAGTTCTACCAGCGTCGCCTGGGTGGCAAGCGCGCCGTGCGGGCACGCATGGGTGAAGTACGCCGGGCGGCGGAGGGCGCGAAGGTCGATCTCGACCTCGAACGCATCCTCACCATGCCCAACACCACCTACGCGCACCGGGTGTTCCAGCGCGCGGTGCACATCGGTAGCGATAGCCAGAAGGAACAGCTGCTGGAAATGATCTTCCGCGCGCACTTCCAGCTGGGCCAGGACATCGGCCAGCGCGACACCCTGTGCCGCCTGCTGCGTGCCTGTGATTTCAACGTGGCGGACTTCGACGAAGCCCTGGCCGACGGCGCCCGGCAGTTCATCGGCCGTCGCGTGGCCCTGGCCGATTCCAGCGTGCCGATGTTCCTTCTCGAAGGCCGCGCCTTTGCCCTTGGCGGGCAGAGCCCGGAACAACTGCTGGCGGCCCTGTACCGAGCGTTGGAACGACAGGTCCCGGAGGCGATTTCGGCATGAACTGTTCGATCCATATTCCCGCCGAACGCCTGCCAGCGCCCGGCGGCCGCAGCCTGGTCCACCACGAGAAAGGCATCATCCTGCTGTTCGATGTCGACGGCGAGCTGCATGCCATCGACGATCGCTGCCCGCATGCCGGCGCCTCGCTGTTCAGCGGCCGCCTGGATGGCCGCTGGCTGCAATGCCCGGCCCACGGCCTGCGCTTCGACCTTGCGACTGGCTGCCCGGCGGGTATCAAGGGCTTCGGCCTGCAGCGCTATGAGATCCAATGGCGCGCCAACGAGTGTTATGTGGTGATGGCCAAGCAGGAGGTGCCAGCTTGAGCACGCTGACGATCTCCGCCCTCGGTTCGCGCAGCCGAAGCCTGCTGCCGGGCCTGCTGGTCAGCGCCATGGTGGCGGCGGCCGCGACCTTCCTTTCCGAGCACTATGGCGCGCCGGTGATGCTCTTCGCGCTGCTGCTCGGGCTGGCGATGAACTTCCTCTCCGGCGACAGTGTGTGCAAGGCCGGCATCGAATTCACCGCCCGCGAGATTCTGCGCCTGGGCGTGGCTTTGCTGGGCATCCGCATCACCTTCGGGCAGATCGCCGAGCTCGGCTGGCAGCCGGTGATCATGGTGGTGGTGCTGGTGACGGTGACCATCCTGGTCTCCATCGCGGCGGCCCGTGCCATGGGCTTCAACTTCCTCTTCGGCTTGCTCACCGGGGGTGCCACGGCCATCTGTGGCGCTTCGGCGGCGCTGGCCCTGGCGGCGGCATTGCCGGCGCACACGCAGAAGGAGAAGGCCACGCTGTTCACCGTGCTGGGGGTGTCGGCGCTGTCGACCCTGGCGATGATCCTCTACCCGATGATCGTCAAGTCGCTGGGCCTGCCGCCTTTGCAGGCAGGCATCTTCCTTGGCGGCACCATCCACGACGTGGCCCAGGTGGTCGGTGCCGGCTACAGCATTTCCAAGGAAGTCGGCGACAGCGCCACGGTGGTCAAGCTGATGCGCGTGGCGATGCTGCTGCCGGTGATCCTCTGCGCGGCGATGATCACCCGCGCTCGCGGTGTCGAGCCGGGAGAACAGCGCCCACCGTTGCTGCCGTGGTTCGCCGTGGGCTTCGTGCTGCTGGCGGCGGTGAACAGCACTGGCTACCTGCCGACGGTGGTGGTGGAGGCGGGTGGCAAGCTTTCGCAGTGGTGCCTGGTGATCGCCATCGCGGCGCTGGGCATGAAGACTCAGCTCAAGGCGCTGGCGACAGTGGGGATCAAGCCGATCCTGCTGATGCTGGGGGAAACGGCATTCCTGGCGGTGCTGGTGCTGGGGATGTTGCGCTTCGCCGGTTGATTCGGGCGTGGCGGAAGTCGATCGCGGACGGAGTCCGCTCCTACGCGCGGATCGGCGCTTCCGCTTTGGTCCTTGCTTTGGCTCTTATAGGTCTTCCAGCGAAACATCCGCACGCTCCGGAGTGCCCCTTTCAGGAGGCCGAGGGTGATCGGAGTTTCAGGGGTTGAGCGACATGGATGTCGCGAGAGCGTTGTCGGGCCAGGGATGGCCCGTCAACGCGGGCCCCTGAAACTCCGAAGAACCGAGGGTACTTTTCGCGAAGCGAAAAGCCGGATGTAGGGGCGAGACTTTTTGGTTCCTTTTGTGGCGTTTGACAAAAGGGACTCGCCGAGAGGCGAAATCAGATATCCCTGCGCATGCCGAAGCGGCGCAAAAACACCCAAGCGAGATGTTTTGAGTTCTTGTGTTTAGCGCCGCATTTGTGTGTTCGGATGTATTGGGTTTCGCCCCCTCGGGCGACCTACTTTGGCAAACGCCCCAAAGTAGGCAAAGGTCTTGCCCCGGACATCCGGTTTTTCGCTTAGGCGAAAAATACCCTCGTTGAAGCGCAGTTTCAGGGGCCCGCACTGACGGGCCATCCCTGGCCCGACAGCGCTCTCGCGACATCCATGTCGCTCAACCCCTGAAACTGCGCTTCAACGAGGCCTCCTGAACGGGGCATTCGACGCGTGCGGATGTCTCTCTGGAAGCCTTCAAAATCCAAAGCCAGAGCGGGGCTTGCCGTTGTAGGAGCGAGGGGGACGCCATCGTTGTTGCTCGCGAACGGCACCATTCCCCCGGAAAAACTCACTCCATCTCCCGCCCCAGATGCTCCTTGCGCCAGGCCGCCGGCGACATGCCGTACTGCACCGCGAACCAGCGGGTGAACGAGCTGGGCATCGAATACCCCAGCAGGTCGGCGATGCGCCCCAGCGAATAGCGCGGGTTCTCCATATAGCGCAGCACCAGTTCGCGGCGGACCTCGTTGATCAGGTCGGAGAAGGTCACCCCGTTGTCTTCCAGCCGCCGTTGCAGGGTGCGTACGTTCAGCCCCAGCGACTGGGCGATCTGCTCGATGGTCGCGCGGCCCATGGGCAGCAGCAGGTAGATGGACTTGCGCACTTCATTCAGCGTGCTGCCGTCGGTGGCGCCAGGCAGGGAGTCGACGAAGCTGCGCGCGTGGCGGGCCATGGCCGGGTCGGCCATGGGGTTGGCGGCGTCCAGGTCGGCGGCGGGGATGACGATGCCGTTGAATTCGCTGCCGAACTCGATCTTGCAACCGAACAGCCGGCGGTGCACCTGCATGTCGGCCGGGGCGTCATGGCTGAAGTTCACGCTGATCGGCCGCCAGTGCGGGCCGAGGAGGGCGGCGCAAAGCCGGTAGAGCGTGCCCAGGGCCAGCTCCAGGCCCTGGCGCATCGGCATCGGCGGCACGGTGAGGAGTTCCTCGCGCAGGATCGCCATCTTGCCTTCCTGGTCGATGTACAAGGCCAGGGATTCGTTGAGCAGGTGCCGGTAGCAAATGATCGTGTCGATGGCCTCGCGCAGCGTGGCCTGGTGCGACAGCAGCAGGCTGATCACGCCGAAATCGGCGAGCTGGCGCGATTCGGCCATGCGCAGGCCGAAGGTCTCGCAGCCGCTGATGCGCGCCGAGTCCTCCAGCAGGGTCACCGCCGCGGCAACGGGGATGCGCTGCTCCGGGTGGTCGAGCATGGACTGGGAAAGGCCCACCGCGCTCAGTTGCTGCTGCGGGTTGAGGCCCAGGTGTCGGGCCACTTCCAGGTAGTTGGTAAGGGCCGCAATGCGAACCATTGGGGTCATGCCGATCGCCTTCTTGTTCTTGTGGTTGCTCCATGCCGGCGGGGCCCGTGGACGCCCGACGACCAGAGTGCACGCTGGCTGGGTCGATGACGTCAGATTCTATCGGCAGCTGTAACCAATCGTGTACGAAAGTTCACGCTTCGGCCAGTGCTTCCAGCGCTCTGGAATGCACCGTACGTCCCGTGGTGCCCGGCCTGTGGCGTGATGGCGGGATGTCAGGCGGGCAGAGGCCTGTCATCAAATGCGAAGTGCCTGACGCTCAATGCAAAGCACCTTCACCGGTGCATCTCTACTGTCTGTCCAACAAGTTCGAAATCACCCAAAGGTGAACCGGTGAGCAACAACAAGACTTCCACCACCGTCCTCATGGTCCCCGGCTTGCGCGACCACGTCGCCGAGCACTGGCAGACCCTGCTTGAGCAGCGCCTGCCCAATGTGCGCAGCGTACCGCCGCTGACCGAGAACAAGCTGGACCTGAACGCCCGCATCGAAGCCATCCAGCGTGAGCTGGAAAGCATCGACGGCGAGGTGATCCTGGTCGCCCACAGTGCCGGTGTGCTGATGGTCGCTCACTGGGCCGCACGCTACAGCCGGCCGATCAAGGGCGCGCTGCTGGCCACCCCGCCGGATCTCGACGGCGACTGGCCGGCGCATTACCCCAAGCCCGAGGTTCTCGCCGAGATGGGCTGGTCGCCGCTGCCGCTGCAGCCGCTGCCGTTCCCCACCCTGGTGGCCTGCAGCGACAACGACCCGCTGGCGAGCCCCGAGGCCGTCCAGCGCATGGCCCGCCACTGGCGCGCCAGCCTGGTGGAACTGGGCCGGGTCGGCCATCTCAACCCGGCCTCCGGATATGGCGACTGGCCTGAGGCCGAAGCGCTGATCCAGATGCTGGACAACTGAGTCACCCGGCAACGGATTCAACCGGCAACTGATTAAAGAGCAACCCCCGGTCCTGGCGTTCGCGCCGGGGTGGGCCCTTCTGCGCCTTGGCGCCGGAGAAAGGGGCCGCGGGACGGGCCCATAAAGCGTCCCGACCACAACAAGAAACGGAGCAAACGAATGCATCATCAGAGCAATCCACACCGCCCCCTGAAGCGCTGCCTGCTGGCGACCGCAGTCCTCGCCGCGATGGCCGGCCAGCCAACGCAGGCCTTCGAGCTGGACACCGGCAACCCGGACTTTTCGATCCGCTTCGACAACACCGTCAAGCTCAGCTACGGGCAGCGGGTCGAGTCGCCCAACAGCAAGATCGCCGGCACTGCCAACACCAACGACGGTGACCGCAATTTCTCCTCCGGCACCCCGGTCACCCAGCGCTTCGACCTGCTCAGCGAACTGGATTTCGTCTACCGCGACAGCATGGGCTTCCGCCTCAGCGCCGCCGGCTGGTATGACCATGCCTACGATGATGTCGGCTCCGACAACCCGTTCCCCGGCCAGAAGGGCAACGCCGGCCACCTGGTCAGCCGCAACGGCACGGTGATCGCCCCGCGTGGCGCGCAGCCGGCCACCCACGGCCTGAGCAACTTCGCCGACCGCTACTACAACGGCCCGTCCGGCGAGCTGCTCGACGCCTTCGTCTTCGCCAGCCATCAGGTCGGCGACGACATGCAGCTCAGCGGCAAGCTCGGCCGTCACACCATCTACTGGGGCGAGACCCTGTTCAGCGCCGCCAACGGCATCAACTACGGCCAGTCGGCCCTGGACCTGGGCAAGCTGTACAACGTGCCCGGCACCGAGGCCAAAGAGCTGTTCATGCCGCGCAACCAGCTGTCCGCCTCGCTGACGGTCAACCCCGAGCTGACCCTGGCTGCGCAGTACTTCCTCGAGTTCGAGAACTCGCGCTTCCCCGAAGGCGGCACCTACATGGGCCCCTACGACATGCTCAACGACGGCGGCAACGTCTTCTGGCTGCCGCTGCCCGCGCTCAACGCCTACTACGGCGCGCCGCGCGGCCATGACCGCGAGCCCGACAACACCGGCGACTTCGGCCTGATGGCCAAGTGGAGCCCGGAATGGCTCGACGGCACCCTGGGCTTCTACTACCGCAACACCTCCGACACCCTGCCGGCCGTTCTGGTGGATGCGCCGAACATGCACAAGCCCGGCCTGGCCGGCTTGCAGGGCATGAACTACATCACCGCGTATGCCGACGACATCGACATCTACGGCATCAGCCTGTCCAAGGAAATCGGCGGGGTGAGCGTCGGCCTGGACCTGAACTACCGCGAGAACATGCCGCTGGCGAGCAACTTCACCACGGTCAACTCGACGCTCTATGCGGCGGCCAAGCGCGGCGCCATCAACGGCGCCAACCTGATCGGCGAAGTGCCCGATGACGGCGACACCGGCCTGGCCCGTGGCAAGACCTTCCATGTCGTGCTCAACGGCCTGGTGACATTCGGCGCCACCCCGCTGTGGGACGCCTCGTCCCTGGCGGTGGAAGGCACCCTGACCCATCTGGTGGACGTCACCGAAGGCCAGCAGACCTTCAAGGGCGATTCCAGCTACCACGGCGTCGACAAGGTCACCACCAACGCCTACGCCATGTCCGCCAACTTCACCCCGACCTGGTACCAGGCGTTCCCCGGCGTCGATCTGTCCATGCCCATGGCCTACAACGTCGGCCTGCACGGCAACTCGGCGGTTCAGCTGGGCGGCAACGAAGACGCCGGCAGCTACTCCGTCGGCGTGGCCGCGGACTTCCACCAGAAGTACCGCGTGGACCTCAAATACGTCGACGCCTTCGGCCCCTTCGATACCTGCGAGAGCGGCCGCGACAACAACACCCCCGGCGCCAACGGCCAGTACCAGTGCATCCCCGGCCAGATCACCTCGCAAGGCGGCCTCGCGCCCCTGCTGAAGGACCGCGGCATGGTTACCGCTTCCCTGAAGGCCACCTTCTGATTTCACCCCAGGCTTCGTCTTCGAGGCAGGAGAAACACAGCATGAACTTCAAGCCCACCCTGATCGCCACCGCCCTCGGCCTGACCCTCTGCGGTCTGGCCCAGGCCGCGGTTTCCCCGCAGGACGCCGCCCAGCTCGGCAGCACCCTGACCCTGGTCGGCGCCGAGAAAGGCGCCAGCAGCGACGGTTCGATTCCCGCCTACGCTGGCGGCCTGACCACCGCCCCGGCCAGCTTCAAGGCCGGCGACAGCATGCGCCCGGACCCCTTCGCCGGTGAGAAGCCGGTGCTGGTGATCGACGGCAAGAACGTCGACCAGTACAAGAACGAGCTGTCCGCTACCACCGTCGAACTGGCCAAGCGTTATCCGACTTTCCGTGTCGATGTCTACCCGACCCATCGCAGTGTCGCGTTGCCGGAAACCGTGCTGGAGAACAGCCGGAAGAACGCCGTCACCGCGCAATCCCTGGAGGGTGGCACGGCTATCGACAACGCGCTGCCGGGCGTGCCGTTCCCGATCCCGAAGACCGGCGCCGAAGCCATGTGGAACTTCCTGCTGCGCTACCAGGGGGTGAACATCAAGGCCAAGTACGACTCCTGGAACGTCGACTCTTCCGGCAGCGCCAACCTCGCCACCACCGGCCAGGCCTTCATCAACTACCCGGTGTACGAAGACCTCACCCAGCCGGTGAAGGGCTCCGAGGTCTACTACCAGATGAAGCTGTACTACAGCGGCCCGGCCCGCCGCGCCGGCGAGGCGATGATGCTCAAGGACGCCGCCAACCCGCTGCAGCAGCCGCGCCGCGCCTGGCAATACCTGCCCGGCCAGCGCCGTGTGAAGCTCGCGCCGAACCTGGCCTACGACACCCCGAACCCCGGCATGGCCGGCGCCGGCACCTATGACGACGTGTTCGTCTTCAACGGTGCGCTGGACCGCTACGACTGGAAGCTGGTGGGCAAGCAGGAAATGGTCGTGCCCTACAACACCTACCGCCTCACCTACGTCAACGACATCAAGCCGGTGGTCACCCCCAACCACCTTTCGCCCGACTACGTACGCTGGGAGAAGCACCGCGTATGGGTCGTCGAAGGCACGCTGAAGTCCGGCGCGCGGCACATCTACGCCAAGCGTCGCTTCTACCTCGACGAAGACAGCTGGGTGGCCCTGGCCTCCGACCAGTACGACGCCCGCGGCCAGCTGTATCGCGGCTCCTTCGCCTTCCTCAGCCAGAGCTACGACAAGCGCATCCCCGATGCCACCCCGTTCATGATCTACGACCTGACCGCCGGCTCGTACAACATCAACGGCGTGGTCGGCCCGTACGGCGGCATCAGCTACATCGACCCGCTGGCCAAGACCCAGTGGTCCCCCGAGGCGCTGGCCGGTAGCGGCATTCGCTGACCAGGGACGCGGTGGCCCGGCCTGTTGCAAAGCGGGGCCGCCGCGGCTCCTGCAGCGAAAGCCGCAGGAAAAGATGCGAAGAGAGTTGTGAGGAAAGCACCATGCAGATCCCCTTCAAGCGCCTGATGCTCCTGGGCGCCTTGCTGCTGGCGGGCGGCGCTCAAGCCGGCGAAACGGCCGCAGAGTTCGTCGACGTGCTCGACCTGCCGGCCCCCCACAGCGCCGACCCCAGCCATGCACCGCTGCTGGCCGTCACCCGCGTCGACAAGCGCCTGGTGAGCGTCGGCCAGCACGGCCACATTCTTTACTCCGATGACGGCGGCATCAGTTGGCGCCAGGCCGAGGTGCCGGTCAGCTCCGACCTGACCGCCGTGCGCTTCCCCACGCCACAGGACGGCTGGGCGGTAGGCCATGACGGCGTGGTCCTGCACAGCGCCGACGGCGGCTTGCACTGGCAGCGCCAGCTCGACGGCCGGCAGATCGGCCAGTTGATGCTCGACTACTACACCTCCCACCCGCAGCCGGATAACGCCACCTGGCTCGACCAGGCGCGGCGGATGCAGGAAGAGGGCGCCGACAAGCCGTTCCTCGACCTGTGGTTCCGCGATGCCCAGGAAGGTTTCGTCATCGGCGCCTTCAACCTGATCCTGCACACCCTTGACGGTGGGCGCACCTGGGAACCCTGGAACCACCGCATCGACAATCCGCAGGCGCTGCACCTGACCGCCATGGCGGCCAGCGGCGATGACCTGTTCATCGTCGGCGAGCAGGGCCTGTTGCTGCGCCTGGACCGTCAACAAGAGCGTCAACAAGAGCGTCAACAAGAGCGTCAACAGGAGCGCTTCGTCGCCCTGCAGTCGCCCTATGCCGGCAGCTTCTTCGGCGTCGTCGCGCAGCCGGGCCTGGTGTTCGCCTACGGTCTGCGCGGCCATGCGATCCGCAGCCTCGACGGCGGCAAAAGCTGGAGCGCGGTGGACACCGGCCTGCCGGCGAGCCTGACCGCTGCCAGCTTCGATGCCAACGGCCGGCTGTACCTGTTCAGCCAGGCTGGCCAGGGCCTGGTCAGCGACGACCGTGGCGCCAGCTTCAAACCGTTGGAACTGACCGAACGCCTGCCCGTCAGCGGCGCTGTGGCCGGCCCTGGCCGGCTGCTGCTGGTCGGTGCCCGCGGCGTCCGCGAGAACGCGATGCCGGTGCGCTGAGCGCGCCGGTGTTTCGCCCGTACAAGAGCCATAAGAACAAGAGATAGAGAGACAGCCTCATGGTCGACCTGAAGCAAGGCGAGATGCCTGTAGTCCGCGAACTGCGGGACTTTGACACCCACAGCGGCAACCTGCTGGAGCGCCTGGTGTTCAACCACCGCGCGCTGTTCATCGCCTTGATCGCCCTGGTCACCGTGGTGCTGGGCTACATGGCCGTGACCCGTCTGGAGATGCGCCCGGCCTTCGAGAAGATGATCCCCCACGGCGATCCCTACATCCGCAACTACCTGGACAACCGTGCCGCCTTGCGCGGCCTGGGCAACTCGGTGCGGGTGGTGGTGGAGAACCCCAACGGCGACATCTTCGACCCGGCCTACATCGACAGCCTGCGGCAGATCAGCGACCAGCTGTTCCTCAGTCATGGCGTCGACCGTGCCTGGATGAAGTCGCTGTGGTCACCGGCAGTACGCTGGACCGAGGTCACCGAGGAAGGCTTCCAGGGCGGCCCGGTCATGCCCGATGGCTACGACGGCAAGCCCGAGGCCATCGGCCAGTTGCGCCAGAACATCGCCCGCGCCGGCATCGTCGGCAGCCTGGTGGGCAACGACTTCCGTTCCAGCATGCTGGTGGTGCCGCTGCTGGACCGTGATTCGGCCACCGGCAAGGGCATCGACTACCGCGAATTCTCCCGCGCCCTCGACGACCTGCGCCTGAAGTACGAGTACCTGGGCGACGCCCGTGCCTTCGCCGCCGGCGAGGAGGGCAAGGGCCCGGTGCGCCTGCACGTGATCGGCTTCGCCAAGCTGGTGGGCGACCTGATCGACGGCCTGGTGCGGGTGATGCTGTTCTTCGGCCTGGCGGTGGTCACCGCCTTCGTCATCATCTTTTTCTACACCCGCTGCCTGCGCAGCAGCCTGCTGGTGATCGGCTGCTCGCTGCTGGCGGTGGTCTGGCAGCTCGGCCTGGTGGCCTGGCTGGGCTACGCGCTGGACCCGTACTCGATCCTCGTGCCGTTCCTGATCTTCGCCATCGGCGTGTCCCACGCCACGCAGAAGATGAACGGCATCATGCAGGACATCGGCCGTGGCACCCACAAGCTGGTGGCCGCGCGCAACACCTTCCGCCGCCTGTTCCTGGCCGGCGTCACCGCGCTGCTGTCAGACGCGGTGGGCTTCGCCGTGCTGATGCTGATCGACATCCCGGTGATCCAGGACCTGGCCATCGCCGCCAGCATCGGCGTGGCGGTGCTGATCTTCACTTCGCTGCTGATGATGCCGGTCGCGCTGTCCTACGTCGGCGTCAGCCAGAAGGCCGCCGCGCGTGCCCTGCGCGAGGATCGCCAGGTGGACCGCCAGCAGGGTCTCGGCAAGCTCTGGGCGCTGCTGGATCACTTCACCGAGCGGCGCTGGGCGAGCATCGCGCTGATTGTCGCCGCGCTGATGGGCGCTGGCGGGCTGCTGGTCAGCCAGCACCTGCAGATCGGCGACCTCGACGCCGGCGCCCCGGAGCTGCGCGCGGACTCGCGCTACAACCGTGACAACGCCTACATCACCAGCCACTACGCGCTTTCCAGCGACCTCTTCGCGGTGATGGTGAAGACCGCGCCGGAAGGCTGCCTGAACTACCGCACGCTGGTTCTCGCCGACCGCCTGGGCTGGGCGCTGCAACAGCACGAGGGCGTACAGGCCACCACCTCGCTGGTCAACGCGGTCCGGCAGATCACCGCCGGCACCTACGAGGGCAACCCCAAGTTCGCCAGCCTGCAACGCAACCAGGACGTGCTCAACTACGCCGCCCAGCAGGCCTCGGTGAACACCCCGGAGCTGTTCAACACCGAATGCTCGCTGATGCCGGTGATCGCCTTTCTCAAGGACCACAAGGCGCAGACCCTCGACGAAGTGGCCGGCATCGCCGAGAACTTCGCCCGCGCCAACAGCACGCCGGACCGCCAGTTCCTGCTGGCCGCCGGCAGTGCCGGGATCGAGGCAGCGACCAACCGCGTGGTACGCGAGGCCAACCACCGCATGCTGTTCTACGTCTACGCGGCGGTCGGCATCTTCTGCCTGATCACGTTCCGCAGCTGGCGTGCGACCCTGGTGGCGCTGCTGCCGCTGGTGCTCACCTCGATCCTCTGCGAAGCGCTGATGGTGATGATGGGCATCGGCGTGAAGGTTGCCACGCTGCCGGTGATCGCCCTGGGCGTGGGGATCGGCGTGGACTACGCGTTGTACCTGCTCAGCGTGCAGCTACAGATGCAACGGGCCGGGCTGCCGTTGTCGGTGGCCTACCAGCAGGCCGTGGCCTTCACCGGCAAGGTGGTCGCGCTGGTTGGCGTGACCCTGGCGGCGGGCGTCATCACCTGGGCCTGGTCGCCGATCAAGTTCCAGGCGGACATGGGGATCCTGCTGACCTTCATGTTCCTCTGGAACATGCTCGGGGCGCTGATCCTGATTCCGGCGCTGTCACACTTCCTGTTGGGTGGTCGGAAGCTCTGATCGTGCCGGCTGGCGCGCTCGGGATGCGCTTTGTAGCGGGCCATGCCCGCGCGCGTACCGCACGGCACCGCATCTCACAAAGGCACAAAGGCACAAAGGCACAAAGGCTAATCGCGGTGCAGGGGGCCGCGCTCAGGGTTACAGCAACAAATCCCCCTGTGGCGCCTTGAATCGCGGCGGGTCGGCAATGAACCTCAGCCGCTCCGGTTTCCACCACCCCGGCAGCAACCGCCGCACTGCCGGCTGGTTGAAACGGTCATCGAGCAGGTAGATCACCCCCGAATCCGTGGGCGTGCGGATTACCCGGCCGGCTGCCTGGACGACCTTCTGCAAGCCGGGGAACAGGTAGGTGTAGTCGTAGCCGTCGCCGAACA
The DNA here is from genome assembly GCF_002796985.1 of Pseudomonas sp. Classification (GTDB taxonomy): domain Bacteria; phylum Pseudomonadota; class Gammaproteobacteria; order Pseudomonadales; family Pseudomonadaceae; genus Pseudomonas. Next base: position 29,308 of record NZ_PEKX01000017.1, read on the forward strand.
TTCCCTGCATGCGCTGCTTGATCTCCTCGTTGACCTCGTTCACCTGCGGCAGCCCCAGCGTGGCGATGAAGGCGCCGATCAGGCGCTCGCCCGGCAGGTCGATGCCCTCGCCGAAAGCGCCACCGAGTACAGCGAAGCCAATGCCGCGCGAGCCGGTGGTGAAGCGGTCGAGGAAGGCCTGGCGCTCCAGTTCGTTCATGCTGCGCGACTGTGCCCAGTGCGGGATGTCCGGGTGCTCGGCGGTGAAACGCTCCAGCGCCTGCTGCAGGTAGGCGTAGCTGCTGAAAAAGGCCAGGTAGTTGCCGGGGCGCGCGCGGAACTGCCGGGCCATCAGGGTGCTGATCGGCGTGAGGCTGGCCTCGCGGTGCTGGTAGCGGGTGGAGAGATTGCTCAGCGCATGGACTTCCAGCTGTTCGGCGTGGAAAGGCGACTCCACTTCGCGCCAGCCGGTGTCTTCGGGCAGGCCGAGCAGGTCGGCGTAGTAGTGCGCCGGCGTCAGCGTGGCGGAGAACAGTGTGGTGCTGTGGGCCACCTTGAAGCGGTCGGCGAGGAAGGGCGCCGGCACCACGTTGCGCAGGCACAGGGTCGAGAGTACGCGCCGCGCGCTGACATCGTGGCGAGTGATGTCGAACAGCGAGTGCGGCCCGTAGGCCTCGGCCAGCCGGCAGAACAGCATGGCGTCGAGGTAGAAGCGCAGCAGCTCGGCCTCGTTGCCGGTGGGCTGGTCGGTGAGGTGGTCGGTGATGGCGCTGACGGCTTTCTGTAGCGCGGCGATGAACAGGTCGGGGATGGTCGGGTAGATCTGGTAGTCAACGTCCTGGTCCTGGTGCAGCTGGTTCCAGTGCCGGCCGACGCGCTCCAGCGCGCTTTTCAGCTTGGCCGGGGCGACCTTGCGCAGGGCGTTGAACTCGTCCTGGTCGAGCTCGGCGCTGTACATGCCGCGGCCGCGCTCGATGAGGTTGTGCGCCTCGTCCACCAGCAGGGTGACCTTCCAGTCATTGAGCACGGTAAGGCCATAGAGCAGGGCGGTCATGTCGAAGTAATAGTTGTAGTCGCCCACCACCACGTCGGACCAGCGGCACAGCTCCTGGCTCAGGTAGTACGGGCAGACCTGGTGCTCCAGCGCCACCTTGCGAACCGCTTCCTGGGTCAGCCAGCACTGCTTGAGCGCGGCCTCGCGGGCGGCGGGCAGGCGGTCGTAGAACCCCTTGGCCAGCGGGCAGGATTCGCCGTGGCAGGCCTTGTCCGGATGCTCGCAGGCCTTGTCGCGGGCGACGTGCTCCAGCACCCGCAGCGGCTGGGCGGCCTCCTGCTGGCGCAGGGTCGCCAGGGCGTCGAGCGCGAGGCGCCGGCCGGGGGTCTTGGCGGTGAGGAAGAACAATCGGTCCAGCTGCTGGCCGGGGAAGGCCTTGAGCTGCGGGAACAGCGTGCCGAGGGTCTTGCCGATGCCGGTGGTGGCCTGCGCCATCAGCGTCTGGCCGTCGCGGGCGGCGCGGTAGACCGACTCGGCAAGCGTGCGCTGGCCCTGGCGGAAGTCGGCGTAGGGGAAGCGCAGCGCTTCCAGTCCCTGGTCGCGCTCGACGCGGTGAGCGCTTTCCTGCTCGGCCCACTGCACGAAGCGCTGGCATTGCAGCTCGAAGAAGGCGCGCAGCTCGTCAGCGGCGAAGCGCTCGCGGAACTCGGTTTCCTTCTGGGTGATGACGTTGAAGTAGACGACGGCGAGATCGATAGCATCGATCTCCAGCGTCTGGCACAGCAGCCAGCCGTACACCTTCACCTGCGCCCAGTGCAGCAACCGGTGGTTCTGCGGGATGCGTGCGACGTCGCCGCGATGGGTCTTCACCTCTTCCAGCAAGTTGGCGTTCGGGTCGTAACCGTCGGCGCGGCCGCTGACCACCAGCCCCGGATATTCGCCACGCAGCGGAAGTTCGGCGATGTAGCCCAGCCCCCGGCGGGAGACCACCGTGGCGTGCCCGGCCATGCCTTCCTGGGCGGTGGGCGCGGGGGTGAAGCGCAAGTCGAGGTCACCTTCCTTGGCGGTGAATTCGCACAGCGCGCGCACGGCGATGGCGTAGCTCATTCGCACTCGTCCGCCTCGCCCTGCCAGCGCACGTAGCAGACCTCCACCGGCATGCCGTGCTCGGCGCAAAAGGCCAGCCAGCGCTTCTGGTTGTCCTGCAGGCGGTCGCCGGGGCCCTTCACCTCGATCATCCGGTAGCGCGCCTCGGCGGGCCAGAACTGGATCAGATCGGGCATGCCGGCGCGGTTGGCCTTCGGGTCGGCCAGCAGGCGCTCGAACCACAGTTTCAGGTGCGCCGCCGGCAGGCAGTGCAACGCCTGCTCCAGCAGGCTTTCGTCGAGCACCTCCCAGTGCACGAAGGGCGAGAGGATGCCGGATTTGGCGGCCCAGGTTTCGCGGATCGCCGGCCGATACGCGTCGCTGTCCAGCAAGGCCAGGCGTGCGGCGAAGGCTTCCGCGCGGCGGCTGACGAAGTCGCTGCGGTTGAGGTCGCTCGGCCCCGCCTGGAAGGGGTGGAAGAAGGCGCCGGGCAGCGGGGCGAAGATCACGTCCCAGCAGAGCAGGCCGAACAGGCTGCAGATCAGCGCGTTCTCTACGTAGTGCACTGGCGCTTCGTCCTCGTGGAGTACGGCCTGCACGGCGAACTCGACGTTGACGTCCGGGCGCGGCAGCTCCAGGTCGATGCGCAGCGGCAGCGCGGCCTTGGCGGCTTTTTCCTTCGGCAGGCCGAGCTGGCGGACCAGCCGGGTCAGCGCGCGCTCGACCAGTTGCAGCTCGCCGTCGCTTTCCGGCGCGGCCAGCGCGGCTTGCACCAGCGCGTGGGCTTCCTCGAAGCGTTGCAGACGCTCCAGCACGCGAACCTGCCGCTGCCGCGACCCCCCGGCCGCAGTGCGCTGGTACAACGCCAGCGCGGCGTCCAGCTCACCTTCGCGCTCCAGCTGGTAGGCCATGCGGTACAGCAGGCGGCCGTGGCGGGTTTGCAGGTAGGCGTTGTCGCTGTGGAAGTCGCCCAGTTCGGCCAGCAGCTCGCCGATGGGCTCGCCGGTTTCGAAGCGGACCGCACCGTTCCACAGGTGGATGTAGGCTTCCAGGTCGTCGCGGCTGCGGAAGGCGCGGGAATCGGCAGTGAAGGGGACGGTTTCGTAACGGAAGATGCCGAGGTCAGCCAGGACGAACTCGGACCAGCCCTGCTGCAGGTTGCCGAAGAAAAGCAGGCGCAGGCGGTCGCACAGCGGCGTTGCCATCAGGGTGTAGAGGTGGTCGAGGTCCGGGTACCAGCCGGCGAAGGGCTGTACCTGCTCGTGGTAGGCATGCAGATGTTCGTAGAGCTCGGCTTTCTTCAGCGAGCCGCGTGGCAGGTCATCGCGGAAGCGCGCGAGCAGTTCGTCCTTGAGCAGCAGCGGCAGCAGCTCTGCCAGCGCGAGCGGGTAGGCGTCGTCGAGCCAGCCCAGCTCCAGCAGTGGCGCGGCAGCGGCAGGGATGTCACCGATCTCCGCGTAGCTCAGCTTGCCGGCGCGAAAGTGCGGCCCCTTGCGCATCACCAGCCGCACCAGCAGCGCCCGCGAGGCGAGCGGCAGCGCGCGGAAATCGGCAATGAACCGGGCTTCCTCGGCGTCGAGCAGGTCGGCGTAGCGTTCGTCGATCCAGTCGAGGGCGCGGTGGAAGTTGGTCAGGTAGTAGAGGCTGGGCTCGAGCGGCGCGTGCATTTTTGAGGAATAGGGCGGGCACTGGTTTTACATACAGTGGCAAGGATGGCGTGATGGGGGCTTGGCCGCAAGGGCTGTGGCGGCCTTTCATCGGGTCGGGACGAGTTGAGCAAGGCGGTGGTTGCCTGTCGGGGCTTTCTATTTCTACTGCTGCGCGCCCCGCTCCGCAGGACGAGGGGGTTCGGGCGGGGCATTGGTGACTCTTCGCTCCGCTCCAGTTTCCTCTCCCTCAGGGAGAGGATTAATAGACAAGGGAAACCCCTGCACGGGGTTTCAGAAGCAGAGTCACGGCCGCTGGAGCAACTGCGCGTTGGCATTGATGAGCCCCTGCGCGACCTCCACCAGACCGTTGATGGCGAACTGCACGCCCATGCACACCAGCAGGAAGCCCATCAGCCGCGAGATGGCGTCGATGCCGGATTTCCCCGTGGCCTTCATGATCAGGTCCGAGGCGCGCAGGCAGCCCCAGAGGATCAGCGCTGTGCACAGGAAGATCAGCGGCGGGGCGACCAGCAGCACCCACGACGGGAAGCTGGTGCTGTGCTTGATGCTGGCTGAGGAGCTGATGATCATCGCGATGGTGCCGGGCCCGGCCGTGCTGGGCATGGCCAGCGGGATGAAGGCGAAACTGGTGCGCTCGGGCATGTCTTCACGGGCGTCAGGGGAGGGCATGGGCGCGGGAAACAGCATGCGTCCGCCGATGATGCAGAGGATGCCGCCCCCGGCGACACGCAGGCCCGGAATCGAGATGCTGAATACCCCCATGATGAACTCGCCGATGTAGTAGGTGAGCGTCATGATGATGAACACGTAGCAGGCGGTCAGCAGCGCCTGCTGGTTCTTTTCCTCGTGGCTGAAACCCTGCGACAGGGCGAGGAACAGGGCCACCGTGGTCGGCGGATTGATCAGGGGCAGCAACGCGAGCAGCCCAAGTAGGATAGCGTCGAACAAACTGCTCATATCGGCACACTTCTCCACTGGCGGTTGCGGGGAAGTTTAGGTGCGAATTCGCCCCCGACGGAAAATCTGTCAGGGCGCGGTCGTCGCCGGCCGCGCGAGCGCTGATCTACGCTGCATGTCGAAAGGCCTGCCGTTTCGCGCGGCCTTTCGCCGTACCCGTCTGGAGCCATTTCCCGATGTCCGATACCTCGCCGCGCCCCCGTTCCGGATTCGACTGGCAGCGCTGGCTGCCCGGTCTGGTCACCCTGCGCAATTACCAGGTGAGCTGGCTGCCCAAGGACCTGGCCGCCGGCCTGGTGCTGACCACCATGCTGGTGCCGGTGGGCATCGCCTACGCCGAGGCTTCCGGCGTGCCGGGCATCTACGGGCTGTACGCGACCATCATCCCGCTGCTGGCCTACGCACTGTTCGGGCCCAGCCGGATTCTGGTGCTCGGCCCGGATTCGGCGCTGGCCGCGCCCATCCTCGCGGTGGTGGTGCAGTACGCGGCGAGCGATCCGCAGCGGGCCATCGCCATCGCCAGCCTGATGGCGCTGGTGTCCGGCGCGGTGTGCATGGTCGCCGGCCTGCTGCGCCTGGGTTTCATTACCGAGCTGCTGTCCAAGCCGATCCGCTACGGCTACATGAATGGCATTGCACTGACGGTGCTGATCAGCCAGTTGCCCAAGCTGTTCGGCCTCTCCGTCGACAGCCAGGGGCCGCTGCGCGATCTCGGGTCTCTGGGCCAGGCGTTGCTGGAAGGGCGTGCCAACTGGATGAGTTTCGCCGTGGGGGCGGGCAGTCTGGTGCTGATCCTCCTGCTCAAGCCCTACAAGCGCCTGCCGGGCATCCTCATCGCGGTGATCCTGGCGACGCTGGCGGTGAGTCTGTTCGATCTGAGCAGCCACGGCGTCAAGGTGTTGGGCCAGTTGCCGCAGGGGTTGCCGTCGTTCGCCTTCCCCTGGGTAACGGATATCGACCTGGTGGAAGTGGTGCTCGGCGGTGTCGCGGTGGCGCTGGTGTCCTTCGCCGATACCAGTGTGCTGTCGCGCACCTACGCGGCGCGGCTGAAGACCCCGGTGAACCCCAACCAGGAGATGTTCGGGCTGGGCGTGGCGAACCTCGCATCCGGGCTGTTCCAGGGCATCCCCATCAGCAGCAGTTCCTCGCGCACGCCGGTGGCCGAGGCGGCCGGCTCGAAGACCCAGCTCACCGGCATCATCGGCGCGCTGGCGGTGACCCTGTTGTTGCTGGTGGCGCCCAACCTGATGCAGCACCTGCCTAACAGCGCGCTGGCCGCCGTGGTGATCGCCGCGGCGCTGGGGCTGTTCGAGTTCGCCGGCCTCAAACGCATCTTCCGTCTGCAACAGTGGGAGTTCTGGCTGTCCATCAGTTGCTTCGTCGGCGTGGCGGTGTTCGGCGCCATTCCGGGCATCTGCATCGCCGTGGCGATCTCGGTGATCGAGTTCCTCTGGGACGGCTGGCGGCCGCACCACGCCGTGCTTGGCCGGGTCGGCGGGGTGCGCGGCTATCACGACGTAACGCGTTATCCGAATGCCCGGCGCATCCCCGGCCTGGTGCTTCTGCGCTGGGATGCGCCGCTGTTCTTCGCCAACGCCGAACAGTTCCAGAACCAGGTGCTGGCGGCGCTGGATGAATCGCCTACGCCGGTGCAGCGCCTGGTGATCGCGGCGAGCCCGGTGACCAGCATCGACATCACTTCCGCCGACATGCTCGCCGAACTGGACAAGGTGCTGGAGCAGCGCGGCGTCGAGCTGCAATTCGCCGAAATGAAGGACCCGGTGAAGGACAAGATGAAGCAGTTCGAGCTGTTCGAGGGCCTGGGCGAATCGGCCTTCCACCCGACCCTGGGCGCCGCCGTGGATGCCTACCTGGCGGATTCCGGGGTGGACTGGGAACCCTAGGCCGTACGGGCCCGCGCGCGGCGGCCGTCGATCCAGATGAGCATGCCGCTGGCGTACAGCGACACCGCGAGGAATAACGCCATGCGGATGGCGAAGGCGCGGTAGACGTCCTGGCCGCCGGCGCTGTCCTGCACCGACTGGCCGAGCAGGATCAACATCGTGGTCAGGCAGCTCACCCAGTACGCCGGGCTCTTGCGCGTGGCCACCGCGGCATACAGGCGACGCCCTTGCCAGAGGGTGAACAGCAGCACCCAGAGGAAGAACATCCACAGGTGCACGAACAGGCTCAGGGCGCTCCAGACCAGGATCGCCAGCAAACCGGCCAGCAGGGTGGAGCCGATCAGCTCGCGGCTGGCATGGCGCGCACGGGTCTCTCCGGCCTGTTGCCCGAGGCTCACCGACTTCATGATCAGCGGCATGAAACGGTCCGGCGCGATCATCGCCAGCAGGAAGGCCGGCATCACGATCAGCACGGCGCGCAGGGCGATCCAGGCGGCGTCCTGCTCGCTGGGCAGCGGCGGCGCGGGAGGCGAGGGTGCATTGGCCGGCTCCGGGAACAGCGCATGGGCCACGGCGGTGCTCAGTACGGCCAGCAGCATGCCCTTCGCCAAGGCTTCGACCACCGACAGTGCGAGGGTGAAATCGCTGGTGCCCGCCGCCGCGATCATGGTCAGGCCGATCACCAGCAGGTTCGCCAGCAGGCCGTTGCCGCCGCGCAGGGTATAGCGGAATACGCCGTACAGGCCGACGCCCACCAGCAGCACGCCGCTGAGTGGCGCATGGCGCAGCAAGGGGATCAGCAGCAGGCCGATGCCGCAGCTCAGCAGCACCAGCACCGCCAGCGCTGGAGCCGCTTTCAGCGGCAGGGCCTGGGCGCGCATCGCCAGCAGGAGCACGGCAAGTACCGGTGCAAGAAAGGGGATCGGCAGGCCGATGCCGTAACTGGCTGCCAGGCACAGGGCGACGCCCCAGGCCAGGCGCAGCGCGCGCCGCCGGCGCAACTCGACGGGGGACAGCTCAATAGGCATACGAGAGCCAGCTCATCAGCCACATGAACACGCGGCCGAGCAGGTTCAGCGGGTTGCCTTCGCTGGGCAGCGCCATGACCTCGGCCTGGCCGCCCACGCGCAGGCCGGCGGCACTTTCCAACTGGTCGCGATCCAGCTCGACTATCACCGGGAAGCGCTGCGCCGAACGCAGCCATTCGCGGCTGTTCTGCACCGTCGGCAGTGAGCCGGGCGGGGTGCTCTGGCCGACGCTGACGCCGTAACCGATGCTGCGGATGCGCCCCTTGAGCAGCTCGCCGGGCAGTGAGTCGAGTACCACCAGCACCGGTGTGCCGTTGCGCAGGTGGCCGAGGTTGTTTTCGGTCATGTCGGCGCTGATCCACAGGTCGTGGATGGCGATCAGCGTCATCACCGGGCTGCCGGGGCCAACGTAGTGGCCAACGTCGGTGCGCAGGTCAGTGATCAGCCCGTCGGAATCAGCGCGCACGGTGGTTCGGGCGAGATCCAGGCGAGCCTTGGCAACGTTGGCCGTGGCGCTGCGCAACTGGGCGTTGTCTTCATCCTGGCCGCCTTGCTGCTCGCGGGCGCGTTCGACCTCGGCGCGGGCCGCCGCCACCTGGCTGGCCGCCTGTTCGCGGGTGGCCTGGGCGTTTTCCAGGCGGCGCACGGAGACGGTGCCGGGGTCTTCCTGATAGAGCCGTTGCAGGCGCTCGGCGTCCTGCCGGGCCTTGCGTTCGTTGGCCTGTGCCGCTGCCAGCGAGGCCTGGGCGGAGTCGATGCCGGCGGTGCTCGCGCCGATCTGCCGGCGCACCGTGTCCAGGTCCGCCTCGGCGCGCTGCAAGGCGATGCGGTATTGCTCCTGGTCCAATTCGAAGAGCACGTCGCCCTTGCGCACTTCCTGGTTGTTGCCCACCGCCACGCGCTTCACCGAGCCGGCCACCTCGGCGCTCACCGGCACCACGTAGGCCTGCAGCCGCGCCTGTTGGGTGTAGGGCGTGAAACGGTCGGCGAGCAGGTACCAGGCCAGGCTGACGACGATCAGCAGCAAGACCACGCGCATGCCGCGATCCGGCGCGGATTTACCCGGGGCCGGGAGGGTGGGTGGTGCCGGCGGCGTAGCGGGGGCGTCGCTCATTTCGGGCTTCCTTGTTCCTTGGCGGTTGGGGCGGGCTCGTCGAGCAGGTCGCCCCAGTCGGTACGTTGTTGCATCTGTTGCCGGGTGGCGGAGTCGACGGGTGTGCGCTGGTCGTCCCAGCCACCGCCGAGGGCCTTGTACAGCGCCACCAGGCTGCTGACCGCATTGCCGCGGCTGACCAGGTAGCCGTCCTGCTGTTGCAGCAGCAGTTGCTGGGCGTCGAGTACGCGCTGGAAGTCGGCGAATCCTTCGCGGTACTGCGAGCTGGCCAGGCTCAGCGAGCGCTGCGCCGCCTGCGAGGCCTGCTCGCGGATGCCGGCGCTCTGCAGCGAGCGCACCAGCCCACTGGCGGCATCGTCGGCTTCCCGCGCGGCGTTGCGCACATCCTGCTGATACAGCTCGATCAGTTGCTGCAGGCGCGCGTCTTCCACGCGCACGGCGTTCTTGCGCCGACCGTAGTCAAAGGGGTTCCAGATCAGGCTCGGGCCGGCGGCGAGGTTGAAGCTGTCGGGCAGGTTGCTGGCCGAGACGAAGCTCCAGCCGAGACTGCCGATCAGGCTCAACGACGGGTACAGGTCGGCCTCGGCGACACCCACCAGCGCCGACTGCGCCGCTACCGCCTGCTCGGCGGCGCGGATGTCCGGGCGGCGCTGCAGCAGGCTGGCCGGCACATCCTGGAGGATTGCGCCATCGGGCATCGGTAACTGGCCGTGTCGTGCAAGCAGCTCCGGCATCTCGCCCGGCGGCCGGCCGAGGAGGGCGCAGAGGATGTTGCGCAGGGCGTTCACCTGGTTCTCGAACTCGGGGATGGTCGCCAGGGTCGCCAGGTATTGGGTGCGTGCCTGCTGCCAGTCCAATTCGTCGTTCTCGCCGTGGCGGAACAGCCGCTCGGTAATCTGCAGGCTGCGCTCCTGGCGCTTGGCGTTTTCGCGGGCGATGTCCAGGCGCGCCTCGGCAGTGCGCAGGCCGAAGTAGGTGTCGGCGACCTGCGCGCGCAGTAGCACCAGGGCATCGGCATAGTTGGCTTCGGAGGCGAAGTACACGGCATCAGCGGACTCGATGGCGCGGCTGAAGCGGCCCCAGAAGTCGATCTCCCAACCGATGTCGAAACCGGCGCTGGATTGCCAGAACACCGAGTCTCGCGCACTGGCGGCGCCGTGCTGGTTCTGCTTGAGGTAGAGGCTGTCCGCACTGATCTGCTGCAACTGCGGGTAGCGCCCGGTCTCGGCGATCGCCAGTTGCGCACGCGCTTCGGCGATGCGCAGGCCGGCTACGCGCAGGCTGGTGTTGTGTGCGTCGGCCTCGGCGATCAGCGCGTCCAGGGTCGGGTCGGCGAACACGGCCCACCAGCGGCTGAAGTCCGGCGCAGCCTCCCTGTGGCCAGCCTGGTCCAGCAGCGGCGTGCTCCAGTCGTTCAGCCACGGGGTCTGCGGCCGCTGGAAGTCCGGGCCGACCTGGGTGCATCCGCCCAGCAGGGCGGCAAGGGCAAGGGTGCAGCGGCCGACGCGCTTTGGCATGGCTAACCCTGTTCGGACGGTTTGGCGGGGCTGTCCAGCTTCGGCACCTGCTGGTCGACCCATTGCCAGAACAGCTTGTAGGTCACCGCGAGGATCACCGGACCGATGAACAGGCCGATGATGCCCTTGACCACCATGCCGCCCAGGGCGCCGATCAGCACCACCGGCATCGGCACATCGACGCCGCGCCCCAGCAGCAGCGGCTTGAGTACGTTGTCGACGAGGCCGGCGACGAAGATGTAGATGGCGAACACGATGGTCGTGCCGGTGAAGCCCTCGGTGCTCAGCACATAGATGATCACCGGCAGGGTGACCAGGCTCGCCGGGGCCTGGGCGATCCCCAGCACGAGGACGATCAGCGCCAGAATCCCCGCGCCCGGCACGCCCTTGAGCACGAAGCCGATGCCGATCAGCAGCATCTGGATGAAGGCGATGCCGATCACGCCGACGGCAACCGCGCGGATGGTAGAGGTGCACAGTGCGGAGATATGCAGGCCGCGTTCGGCTCCGGAAATCCGCATGGCGATGCGCTGCGCGGCGATGGTGCCCATGTCGCCAAAGGCCATGATGATGCCGGAGATGATGATCGCGCCGATGAACAGCAGGAATGCGCCGCCGGCGCTGGCGGCGGCGCCCAGCAGCATACGCCCGGCGTCCTTGATGTTGGGCATCAGGCCGCGCAGTACGTCGCTCAGACTGTTGGAGGCGGCCAGCCAGTAGTCATAGACGCGCGGGCCGATCAGCGGCCATTCGGCCACCGAGGGCGCGGGCGCCGGTACGCTCAAGGTGCCGCTCTTGAGCACAGCGCCGACGCTGTCGACGGAGTCGGCGATGGACGTCGCCATCAGGTAGATCGGTGCTATCAGGACCAGCAGGATGACGAGCACGATCAGCGTCGCCGCGTGGCCATCCTTCAGCCCGGTGCGCGCCTTGACCCAGCGCAGCACCGGATAAAGGGTCACGGCGAGGATGACCGACCAGAGCATCAGCTCCAGGAACGGCCGGAACACCTCGAACGAGAAGAGTACCAGGGCGGCAATCACCCCCGCCTTGATGAGAATGTCGAGCATGCCCTGGGACAGGGCGCCGTCGAGCTTGAAGCCTGGTTGCATGGTTTCCTCCGGATCGGCCGTGTCAGGTCGGGCGATCATTGCCCGGCTGGGCGCTAGGGGTGGGCTGTTCGGTGGGCGGTTCCTGGATGGATGGGCTGACGCCGGCGAGGGTGTCGCCGGCATCGTTGAAACGGCCGTTCGGCTCGTCGTCACGGCCCTGCCGGTGCAGGTCCAGCAGCGACTGCACTTCCTGCTGCTGATAGCGGCGTACCCAGGCAGCGGCCTGTTCCTCGCTCACGCCCAGCTCGATGAAGGCGCGGCGGCCCATCTCAAGGCTGGAATGGAAGGTTTCACGGACCGGGTTGGCGCCGCGGTCGAGCAACTGCAGGGCCTGCTGGCGGTCGAGCGCGCGGGCGATTACCCGCGTCTGCGGATAGAGGCGCGCGAGGGCGTCCACGGTGTTCAGGTTGATCTGCGGGTCATCGGTGGCGACGATCACCAGCTCGGCCTCGCCGACCTTGGCGGCGTGGAGGATTTCCGGGCGCGTCGGGTCGCCGTAATAGATGGGCACGCGGCCATCCTTGCGCTGGCGGACCAGGGCATCCATCGAGGTATCCAGCGCCACCACCGGCACGCCCTGGGCGTGCAGCAGGTTGGCAACGACTCGCCCCATGCGGCCCATACCGGCGATCACTACCTTGGGTTGGTCATCCACTTCGGGTGGCTCCTCGGGTACGACCGTGGGCGTGCTGTCGCCACGCAGTTGGCGGGCCAGCGCCATCATCACCAGCGGCACCACCGCCATCGACAAGGTGATGGCCAGCACCAGCAGGTCGTGGACTCGCTGGTCCAGCAACCGGTGGTCGAGGGCGAGCTGGAAGACCACGAAGGCGAACTCGCCACCGGAGGCCAGTACCACGCCCAGGCAGATCGCCTCGGCGCGATTCAAACCACCCGAGAAACGCCCCAGGCCGAACAGCAGCGGCAGCTTGATCCCCACCAGCAGGACGGTCAGCCCCAGCACCAGAAGCGGGGCTTCGAGCAGCAGGCTGAGGTCGGCCGTCATGCCCACACCAACGAAGAACAACCCGAGCAGCAAACCCTTGAGCGGCTCGATCTGCGACTCCAGCTCGTGGCGGAACGGCGACTCGGCCATCAGCATGCCGGCCAGAAACGCGCCTAGCGCCATGGATACGCCTACATGCTCCATCACCCACGCGGTACCCAGGACCACCAGCAGCGCGGTGGCGGTAGACAGTTCGCGCAACCCCGAGCCGACAGCCCAGGTGAACACCGGGCGCAACAGATAACGCCCGCCGACGATGACCACGCCGATGCCGACAGCGACGGTCAGCAAGGGGCGTATGCCCTCGTTGGAAGGGTCGCCACTGCCCGCCAGCAAGGGCACCACGGCGATCAGCGGAATGGCGGCGATGTCCTGGAACAGCAGGATGGCCACTGCCAGCCGGCCGTGGGGCTTGCCCAGGTCCTTGCGTTCGGCCAGCACCTGCAAGCCGAAGGCGGTAGAGGAGAGCGCCAGGCCCACGCCCAGTACCACGGCTGCGCCCGGCGACTGGCCGAATAGCAGGTAGGCGATCAGGCCCAGAATGAGTGCGGTCAGCCCGACTTGCAGCGAACCCACCCCGAACAGTGAGCGGCGCATCATCCACAGGCGGCGTGGGGAAAGCTCCAGGCCGATGATGAACAGCAGCATCACCACGCCCATTTCAGAAAGGCGGCTGACGTTTTCCGGATGACTGACCAGGCCCAGCACGGACGGGCCGATCAGGATGCCGGCCAATAGATAGCCCGGCACGGCGCCCAGCTTCAGGCGTTGTGCCAGGGGGACGAGTATGACGACCGTCAGCAGGAAAATTACCGTCGCCTGCAGCAGGCTCCCGTCATTTGGCATTCATCAGCCCTCTTGTGGTTCCTTGCGGGCTCATTGCCCTGTCGATACTTCCCGGCGTTAGCGAACGCGGGGGCTTCCCGGCTGCCACCGGCACCCCGGGCCTGCCTGGCTTCCTGAAGGCAAGAGAACAGGGACGGGTGCCGCGCCGCTCACGCATTCGCCTCGCGGAGGCGCTTTCTCCGCGAGGGCAGTCGCTGGGGGCAACGTGAAATGGAGTATGGGTGATCCGTGGCTTTTTGCCGGCCGGCGAGCTTAAGCGCGGAAGACCCGTCGCGAAATACAACGCCAGCAGATTCAAATACTTACGAGGGCAACGCGCGAAGCTAGAGTTTCCAGATGGGACCGTAGGAGCCAAAGCAGGCGTTCGACAGCGCCTGCGCGCGGACACCGTGGGCTTCGTAACCGCCCCATTCGTTGACTTCCAGGGTTAACTGCGGCGTGAGTTCCTTGCCGCTTTTCAGGCGCACGCTGTCGAACACCCGCAGCTTCTTGCCGCTTTGGACCACGCTGGTTTCCATCCAGGCGTCGGGCGTGCTGGCCTCATCCAGACGAGCCAGCAGCGCGTTGTAGAGTGGCAGGTAGCGGCCGTCGGGCGCCTTGCAGTCGATGTTGATCTTCTTCACCAGGGCTTCGGCCTCGGCGGAGCTGAAATACAGCCGGGCGCCGAAATCGCGCTGCAACTTGTCGACGTAGCTCCCCTGGCCATCGGCGCCTGCCGGAACGGCTTTGGCGGTGTCGACCGGCTGCGCGGACAACTCGGCCTGGCAGGACTGCCGGCTCTTGTAGAACGTGTATGAAACCCGGGCGCCTGTGGGCTTGTAGACGGCCGAGGTGATCAGTACGTTGCCGTCTGCGCTCAAGTGATCGCCATCGGGAACGTAATCGCCGCCCTGGCCCCATACGCCATCCGGCAGGCCATTCGACACAGATGGGCGAGGAGGCCTCGCGGCGTAATTCGTAGACGCGGCCGTGCAGGAACGTTCCCGCATCACCGGCATGGGCCAGAAGTGATGGCAGCGACAGGCAGGATGCAATGAGCAGTTGAGTCCGATTCAAGAAGCCTCCCTTGGCAGCGTCCGCCCCGGATGGGCGGGCTCCATCATGAGGATAGCTGCGTCTGGCATACAAGCCGGCCGAGTTTTCCGACCGGGCGGCCGGGAAACAGCGCCGGGCCCTGGCACGCAGATGGTTGCGCCAGGGCAGTCGGCGAACGGCCGTCGGGTGCAATTCGTCGTCCGTTCACCGCGTTCGGTAGACGCCCGCATCACCCTCGACTAACCCTACAGGTCAGCGCCGACGAGCAGGTGTGGCTTTGCGAAAGCAAGCGGGAGGTTGCTCCTCGTCACGGAGTCTGGGTCCACGCCCAACCACTGCCAGCCAGGAGAGCGCCACCATGCCTGCTTCGCCCCTCCATCCCTTCCACCCGATTATCTACGTACGCGGTTTTGCTGCGACTTCCGGCGAAATCGAGGACACCGTCTCCGACCCCTACATGGGTTTCAATATCGGCTCCGCCCGTGCGCGCAGGATCTGGACGGGCGAAACGCAGCGTTTCTACTTCGAATCGCCGCTGGTGCGCCTCATGGGCGAGTACCAGTACGACGATCTGTATTTCGACGGGCTCGACAAGCTCGGCGCCGGCAATGAAGCGGTTCCCTATCGCTGCGTGGTCATCCACCGCTATTACGACGCAGCCTCGGAGGTGTTCGGCTCGGGCGATACGCCACCGATCACGCACTTTGCCCAGGGCCTGAACGACCTGATCCTGACCCTCAAGCGCAAGGTCCTGGTGAACCCCGAGAACATTGCCAATGGCGTCACCGCGCAGAACTTCCGCGTCCATCTGGTCTCGCACTCCATGGGCGGCCTGGTCTGCCGTGCCTTCCTGCAGAATGCCAGCCTGGGCTCGCAGGAGGCCCGGGATGCCGTCGACAAGCTGTTCACCTACGCCACGCCGCACAACGGTATCGACATGCGCATCGTGCGCAATGTGCCCGGCTGGCTGACCTTCGGCGACGTCAACAACTTCAACCGCGAGCGCATGGCCCAGTACCTGGCCCTGCCGGCGGGCACGGAAGATGTTTCACAGGTGCGCGGATTTCCGGCCGAGCGGATCTTCAACCTGGTGGGCACCAACCCCAAGGACTACCGGGTGCTGGCCGGCGCATCGGCCTGGGCGGCGGGTGATGAGAGCGACGGCCTGGTGCGCATCGAGAACGCCACGACCCATGGCCTGGGCGCAGATGGCCAGGATGTCACCTCGCCGAGGGCGTTCGTTCACCGCAGCCACTCGGGGTACTACGGCATCGTCAACTCGGAGGAGGGTTTCCAGAACCTCACCCGTTTCCTGTTCGGCAAATTGCGCTTCGATGGCGTGCTGGATATCGACGACATCACCCTGCCGGTCGAAGTCGATAAACAGATGAAGGAAGGTCGCGAGGTGAGGGCGTCCTACCAGTTCGAAGTCGCGGTGAGCGTCCGCGGCAGCCAGTGGCAGGTCACCCGGCGTGAAGTGCGCGAGAACTCGGCGATCTTCCGCACCTACGAGCAATTGTTCCCAGGCGCGCCGGGCGCAGTGAGACCGCCGGACCGGAGCCAGAGCCCACATCTCTTTTCGGTCTTCCTCGACCCGGACAAGAGCGTGAAAGTCTCGAAATCCGTGAGCTTCGCCTTTGAACTACGCATCCTCGTGCCGGATTACGAAGTGGACGGCGTGCTCTTTCTCAAGCGGCACTACGAGGGCAGTTACATCCTGCAGAAGCAGATACTGGTCGAGGCCATACGTGACCCGGCATCCCCCGTGGGCTGGAGCCTGAAGTACGGCTTCCAGGAGACCAATCCAGGCAAGCCGGGAGTCACCGCCAACAGCAGGCCACTGGCTGGCGGAAGCGGCATCGGTTTTGACATTCCCATTGCACAAGCCGTGCGCCCCGGCGTGACCGGTACGTTGCGTATAGAAGCTCGGCCGTGGAATGAAACCCTTCGCTGAGGCCGCAGATAACAACCAGAGCCGCTCAAGTTGAGGAGAATCACCCGCTCCGAATAGACCATTGCCCGCTTGGCTGGGCATGCTCCGCGCGACGCTCAATAAAAAAGCCGCCCGAAGGGCGGCGAGGGAAGGCATGCATGGAGCCCTGCCGGGGCACCAGCGGGGAGCACCGCCGGTGTCTACTGCATGTCGCTGGTTCAGCGCACGCCGTCGGTGCGCAAGGCCGCCGGGGTGAAGTCGAAGGTTTTCGCGCTGAAGCCGTACTGGGTGCTCCGTGGCTCCTCATTGCGCAGGCCCAGAACGATGTAGCGGCCGGAGAACAGGTCGTACAGCGTCTCGGCTGCCAGGTAACTGGCCTGCTGGTCATAGCGGTACAGCGCGTGTCCTTCGCCTACTCGCCAGAGTTGACCGCGGCCGTCGTAGTGGTCGACCTCGGCGATCTGCCAGGTGTCCTCGTCGATGTACATGTGGCGCTTGGCGTAGACGTGCCGCTGGCCCGGCTTGAGGGTTGCGACGACCTCCCAGACGCGATGCAACTCGTAGCGGGTGTGGTCCGGGTTGATGTGGCCAGCCTTGATGATGTCGTCGTACTTCAGCGCGGTGGATTCTAGGCGGTAGCTGTTGTAGGGGATGTACAGCTCCTTCTTGCCCACCAGCTGCCATTCGTAACGGTCGGGGGCGCCGTTGAACATGTCCAGGTTATCGGCGGTACGCAAGCCGTCGGCGGCAGTGCCTGGGCCATCGTAGGCGACCTGCGGGGCACGCCGTACGCGACGCTGGCCGGCGTTGTAGACCCAGGCCAGGCGCGGTTCCTTGATCTGGTCCAGGGTCTCGTGGGCCAGCACCACGGTGCCGGCCAGGCGTGCCGGTGCGGTGACGCGCTGTTTGACGAAATACAGCAGGTTGTCCTGGCGCTCGGCGGGCAGGTCGCTGATCTGCTTCGGATAGACCTGCTCCTCCTCGAAGCGTACCGGCGTATAGGCGCCGTCGACCTGGGGGGTGGCCTGGATGTAGCTGCGTTTGTAGTTGCCGCCCACGTAACGCGTAATGTGGTTCCACACCACCTCGACACCGTTCTTCGGAATCGGGAAAGCGTAGTAGCCGCTGCCGCTGAAGTTGCTCAGACCATCACCGCCGTTGATCGGCTGCACGTTCAGCGCGCTCTGTTTTGCCGCCTCCATGACTGCCGGCGGAACGCTGGCCGAGCGGTGGGTGGGGTACACCGGGATCCGGTAAGTCTGCGGGTAGCGCTTGAACAGGGCCATCTGGCCCGCGGTCAGGTTGGCCTTGTACTGCTCGGCGTTGGCACTGGTGATGACGAACAGCGGCTTTTCGCTGGCGAAGGGGTCGCCGAGGAAGCCGTTGGCCTGCACCGGGGCGGCGTCCTTGGGCAGGCCGCCGGTCCAGGCCGGGATGCTGCCGGCGGCGTTGCCTTCCTTCTCGGCCCCCAGGGGCGTCAGCGTGGTGCCCAGCCTGGCCGCTTCGTCCGCCGGGACAGCCGCCATTACCTGGCTGGCCAGTAGGCTCAGTGCCAGGATGAAACCCTTGTGAATGATCGTTTGCATGATTGTTTTCCTGAAAGGGTCTAGAAGTTCACGCCGAAGCTGAGCGAGACGAAGTCGCGGTCGATGTCGGTGTTGAAATCGCCGCCGAAGTTGTTGGTGTAACTGAGGCTGGCGGTGTAGGTGTTGCGGTAGTCGGCGTCGAGGCCGAGACCCACGGACTTGGCGCCTTCGTTGAAGACCGGCCCGTAGCCGTCGACGTCATGGGACCAGAACAGGTTGGGAGCCAGGTTCACGCCGGCGAACACGTCGCTGTACTTGAGCGTGGTGAAGGCGCGATACCCCCAGGAGTTGGCGGTGTAGTAGCCGTGGCGTCCGCCCTGGGAGATGTCGCCGAACACCGAGTCGCGGCCGTAGCGCTGCTTATCCAGCGACTCCAGGCCACCCACGTGGGTCAGCCCGAATTCGGCGGCGACACTCAGAGAGTCAGCGCCCAGCAGCGGGTCGAACAGGTGCAGAAAGGTGGTCTGTACCTGCGTCACTTCCTTGCGTTTCCAGCCCTGCAGGACCTGGCCTTCTTCGGCCTGCACGGTGGGTTCGGCGTTGCTGCCGGTGAGGGCACGGAAGGTCGGGTTCAGTGCGCCGCCGAACAGGTCGGCGGTGTTGATCGACACCGGCATGTTGGGGCGGTAGCTGAGCTCGCCGCTCCAGGCGGTCCCCGTGGGCAATGTGGTGGCGAAGCTGAGGCCGTAGAGGTGGATGTCTTCCGGGTAGTCGAGGAAGTAGCGGGTGTTGCCTGCGCCGGTGGCCAGGCCCAGGGCGAAGGCGGCATCCGGATCACTGGCCTCCAGGTTCGCGTAGCCCGGATCGTTCTGGATGAAATTGGTCACACCGCTGGCGGTGCGAAGACTGAATTTCGGCGAGCGGGAGTGGTAGTTGATGTAGTAGGCACCGTATTCGGCGCCGTCGCCGAGCCAGCGCAGGGCAAGGCCGTACTGGCCGCTGTCGCGCGGGTCGTTGTTCTTCTCGCGCCCCACCACCACACCCTCCGGGTCGGTGATGTCGAAGCCCAGTCCGGCATTGGCGGCGATTGGCTGGAGCGGGCGAACGCCCGCCAGGCCGCCATTGAGGTTGCGGTTGCACCCCTTGGCGATCGGGTCCGCGCCGAAGAAGGTGCCGCAGTTGTCGAGGGCGTAGGGTTTCCACTGCAGTTGGTAGAAGGCCTCCAGGCTCAGGCTTTCGCTCAGCCCCTGGGACACGTAGAGCATGTTGACCGGGATCAGGCCTTCCTTGAGCTCCGCGCCGGGGCGGCGCAGGGCGGCGACGTCCAGGGGGTTGATCGAGTTGATCGAGTTGCCGATGAACAGGCTCTCACCCCAGCTCACGACCTGCTGGCCGAGGCGAACATTGCCGGGATGCTCGGCGATCTCGTACTTCTGCGAGATGAAGGCGTCGAGGAATTCGGCGCCGGAGGAGCGGGCCGACATCTCCCGGCCATCGTCGCTGATCTGCTTGAAGGGGCGATTCTCGTCCTTCAGCTCGAAGTCGTACCAGTACTTGCCACGCACGAAAACGCTGGTGTCCTGGTAGCGCAGCTCAAGATCGTGCACGCCTTTGAAAATCTTCGAGAAGGTTTCGCCCTTCTTGAAGTTCAGGCGGCCATCGTCGCCGGAAGAGGAGAAACCATGGCCGCCGTTGGTGGTGTCGATCAGGCTTTGGGAGGAGCTTTGGGTTTGCCAGCTGGCGCCGATCGACAGGGCCGAATCGAACTGGCCGTGGACCTCGCCGATGTCGAAGGTGACTGCAACTGCCGGAGCCGTCGCGGCCGAAACCGCCGCTGCCAGAAGGCAACGTTTGAGGGGGGTGATATGCACGGGTTTATTTTCCTTGTTTTGGCTGTGCAACGTGTCGGCGGGTGTTGGCGTACCCGCCAGAGCGGAGGCCTGCGGTGCAGGCGCGGGGTCAGCCGTTCTTCTGCAGGTAACAGAGCACGGCCTGGCGTTCCCCGACATTGCGCAGGCCGCCGAAGGCCATTGCCGTGTCGGGGAACATCTGCGCGGGGGCTTGAAGCCAGCGGTCGAGCTGTTCGACGGTCCAGTGACTACCTTTCGCCCCGGCCAGGTCGGCGGAGTAGGTGAAACCCTTCACCGAGCCGATGGGCCGGCCGACCACGCCGGAGAGATGTGGGCCGACGTGGTCGGCGTCCAGGGCATGGCAGGCGCTGCACTTGGTCTGGAAGACTTTCTGGCCGGCGTCGGCGTCGCATTCGGCGGCCTGGCCGGCGAGGCTGACGAGCAGCGCGGCGGCGCCGGCCAGTGGGCGAATCAGGTGATGCATGGTGGTGTCCCCGGTTGGCTTTGACAGGACCGAACGGTGACATTCGCCAGGCAGGGGTGAATCGTTGGGCAACGCCAGAGACTTGTCTTTCGATGCCAATCGGGGACGCCCGGCGCGAGGCCGGGCAGGGGAATCACTGAGGCGGGAGGTAGGGGTCGGGCGTGCCGGCTTCGATGGGCGGGTAGCGCTTCAGGCTCGCCTTGAAGTCGGCGACCAGGCGCATCATCGGGTGCGCGACCCAGGTGTTCTCGATCACCACATTGTGTTCTTCGCGCAGGTCGGTCAGCAGGTTGTACAGGCGCGGTATCGGCAATTGCTGCGGCGGGTCGAACATGTTGTCCTGCAAGTAGAAATGCAGCTTCCAGTCATGCCACTTGACCGCCGACAGGCGATCGCTGACGTAGGCCGGAAAGCCCTCGCGGTTCGACTTCGGCTGCTGGCCGGTGAGGAAGGGCATCTGGTCGACGCCGTCCACCGGGCGATCGCTGGGCGTGCTGGTCCCGCCGGCATGGGCGAGGGTGGTGTAGAGGTCGACGATGTGAACGATCTCATTGCTCACTTTCCCCGCCGGCACATGCCCCGGCCAGCGCATGATGAAGGGCGCGCGCAGGCTGGCCTCCATGGCGGTGAAGTAGGTGCCGCGCCAGGGCCCGTTGGCTCCCTGCCAGGGGGCCTCGGCCTCGCCGCCGTTGTCGCTGGCGAGGATCACCAGGGTGTTGCGTTCGACCCCGGCGGTCTTCAGCGCGTCGAGGATCTGTCCGGCGCGGTAATCGACCTCGGCCAGGGCGTCGGCCCAGGAGCCGTTGCCGGTCTTGCCGACGAAGGCCGGATTCGGCTGCGTCGGCATGTGCACCAGGGAGAAGGGGACGTAGGCGAAGAATGGCTTGCCGGCGGCCGCGTTGCGCTGGATGAAGGCGCTGGCGCGCTTGGCGATCTCTTCGTCCAGGGTCCGCCGGCTGTCCAGGTCGAGCTTCTTCACCTTGCGCGGTGTCTGACCACGCTGTGCCTCGTAGATGTACTGCGCCGGCACCCGTTGCTCGTCCCAGCCCTGTTTGCTGCCGATACCCGGTTGCAGGCCTTCGGCGGCGTCGGCATTGGACCACATGGCCTCGTCGTAGGTGCGCGGGACGCCGTAGAACTCGTCGAAACCCTGGTTGGTCGGGAAGCGCGCCTCGCTGCTGCCCAGGTGCCATTTGCCCCAGATGCCAGTGGCGTAATGGCGCTCGGAGAGCAACTCGGCGAGGGTCACTTCCCACAGGGTCAGACCGTCCGGAGCGCCGCCGCTGGGCACCCGGTAAGTGCCGGAGCGGATCGGGAAGCGTCCGGTCAGCAGGGCCGAGCGCGACGGCGTGCACTGCGCCTCGACGTTGAAGTTGGTCAGGCGGATGCCTTCGGCGGCCAATTGGTCGATGGTCGGGGTCTCGGCGCCGCGCAGGACCCCGCCGCCGTAGACGCCGAGTTCGCCATAGGCGAGATTATCGAAGAGAATCACCACGATGTTCGGCGGCGGCTCTTCGGCCTGTGCCAGGGGTATCATCAGCAAGGTACCCAGCAGCGCCAGGCAGGACAGTCGGATTCGCATCGCATTCTCCAGTCTTGCAGCCCCGCGGGCCAAGGTACGGGGCAGCCTAGCTGTAAACGTTAGTGGAGGCGGGGTTTGGCGAATCTCCCGACAGCGCCAAGGAGTTGTCTTCGCGTGCCAAATCGCCGGCGGTGATCGACACCTTGTTGGCCTGAACTTGCGTGAGTTTTCGAGGCTTTGTTACGGTTCGCGTCCGCAAGTGGGCCGGGTGTTCCGAGGTGCCACCGGAACGATCATCCGTAGTCAACCGTGCCCAGGAGATGTGCTTCGATGTCCCGTCTGAAATACACGGTCTACGCCGAGTCGATACTTCAGCAGTACGAAGCTATCTTCCGCCCGTACCTCGCCGAGGTCGGCCTGGGCGAGGAGGTGCTCGACGACCCCACGGCAAAGATTCCGTTGAGCCAGTACAACGCCTTGCTGGAACTGGTCGCGCAGCGAAGCGAACCGTGCCTCGGCTTGCGCATGGGCATCGGCCAGCTGGGCGTGCCGGTTACCGGCAGCCTGCTCGGCGGATTCGGCCACGCCCTGCGCGCGGCGCCGGATGTGCGCACCATGCTGGACTGCGCCAGTCGCTACCTGGTGGTGCACGCCCAGGCCAACGAACTGAGCTGGTGCCTGCGCGGCGGGCGCCTGGAAATCAGTTACCGCCTGTCCGACCCCGGCATCATCCACCGGCGCCAGGATGCCGAACTGGCGCTGGGCGGCCTGTGCGTGCGGCTGCGCGAGATGACTCTCGGCAAGTACGCTTTGCTGCGCGCGGATTTCGCCCATCCGCAGCCGGCCGACATCAGCTTGCACCACGAGGTGTTCCAGTGCCCCCTGCGCTTCGGCCAGCCGGGCAACCTGCTGGTCTGGCCAGGCGAAATGCTCGACGAGCCGCTGGTGAGCGCCGATCCACGCCTGTACCAGGCGCTACTGCCGGGCCTGGAGGAGGAGCGCCGCAAGCGCCTGGCCGACATCGACCTGAGCAGCCGCCTCAGCCTGGTCATCCTGGCCAACCTGAGCAGCGGCAACATCGGACTGGATGAGGTGGCGAGCGAGCTCTGCATGAGCAAGCGCACGCTGCAGCGGCGCCTGCGGGAGCTGGAGCTGGAGTTCGCCGATGTGGTCGAGGATATCCGCCACGCACGGGCCATCGAGTTGGTGAGCGGCACCGTGCGCAGCCTTACCGAGATAGCCCACCAGTTGGGTTACAACGAGGCCAGCTCCTTCACCCGAGCCTTCCGCCGCTGGACAGGCCTGACCCCGCGCGAGTTCCGCCAGCAGAGCCAGGCCTGAGCCGCGAATCGGCCGTCAGCCAAGCAGCGTCTTGGTGCGCAGCGCCGCCTTGCCACCGGCGCCAATCGCGCCATCGATGAAGCCGCGCCAACCTTCGCCGTGGTCGCCCTGGCCGAACAGCACGCGGCCGCGATCCTTCTGGAAGTGGTCGTAGTACTTGCCGAACCATTTCGGCTTGTAGTTGCAATACGTCCCCTTGGCGAACGGGTCGAGCGTCCACTCATAGCCGTAGCACTCTTCCACTTCCAGATCGGGGATCAGGTTGCCGAAGGCTTTCTGCACGGCCTCGCGGTCCTGGATGTCGAGTTTCTGCGGATCGTTGCCGAAGCAGACGAAGATGGTGTGGTCCTCGGCCTTGGTGTACACCGCCGTCAGGTTCAACGGATGTGCCGAATCGGCCACCCCGGTGATCTTGCCTTCCAGCTTGCCTTTGGTCTTCACATAGACTTTTACGCCGCTGCCGCTGTGTTTCTCCTTGGCGGCCTCGACCAGCGCCGGGTCCAGCGCCGGAGTGAAATCGATGCGTGGCAGCACGTTCATGGGCACGGCCACTATCACCGCGCCGGCGGTGAGGGTGTCGCCCTTCTGGGTGGTCACCAGCACGCGATCGCCCTTGTCCTCGACCTTGGTCACCGGGGTGGAGAGGCGCACTTCGGGCTTACTGTCGTCGATCATCGCGTTGATCAGGCTGACGGTGCCGTCCTTGAACGAGTAGCGGCCGCACGAGTCGACCAGGGCGGTCATGTTCCAGCCCGGCAGCGACCACCAGCGCGCCATCTCCACGTAGGAAACCTGGTCGCAGACGTTATGGCCGATTCCCGACATGTACGCGTCGACAAAGCTGCGCTGCAACGGTGTGAGCTTGAGCTGATCGAGACGCTGGGTAACGCTCACGGGGTCCGCGGCGATGAGATCCTTCCAGTTGTGGTGGGCGTCGTAGGGGCGCTCCCAGAGTTTCGGTGCGTCGGCGAAGAAGGCTTGCAGGGCCTGCATGGCGGCGATGAGGTCCTTCTGCTCCAGTTCCACGCTCTTGCCGTTGAGCACCAGGCGCACGTGCTCTTCTTCCCGTTGGAAGGGCTCCGGGGTCTCCTTGAGCTTGAGCCCGTAGCGCTGCGTCTCGGCCCAGACGAAGGGCTGCGTCCAGTGGATCCAGGTGCCGCCGAGCTCGACCTTGTGGCCGGCGAACTCGCTGCTGAAGGTGCGCCCGCCAAGGCGGTTGCGGGCCTCCAGGAGCAAGGTCCGGTAGCCGTTCTTCATGCTGTCCCGGGCCGCCGTCACCCCGGCGAAGCCGCCGCCGATCACGATCACGTCGTAGTCCAGGCCCGTGCGCCCGGCGACTTCCTTGCGCTCGCTGGCACTCGCCGCATCGATCGCTCCCACCGCCAGCGCCGCGCCCGCTGCGCCGACCACCCCCGCATTGCGCAGGAAGCCGCGGCGACTGACGCCGTTCTTGTCGTTATCACCCATCGTTTCATCCTCGATCATTGTCGTCATGCCTGGTGACAACATGCCTGAGCGGCGAGCGCGCAGATTGGCCGGTGACGCCAGTGATTTGCCATTGGGTGCCAGTGTTTCGTCCCCTCACGGGTAGCGGCGCGCAAGACTTGCCGGCAGGGCCATGATCCTCGCGCCCTGCCGGGTTCCAGCAGGGGGAGGCCACGATGCGTGCGCTGCGGGGCGTTGCAGCAGTTCGTCGGCGGGCGGGAGCACATGGCGCCAGTGCCGGCAGCAACAGGCAAAGCGTCAGGCGCGCCCCATCTCCCTGGTCGAGGCGCTGCGCCAGACCGGCCGGACCGTCCGGAACATGGGGCCTGGTTGGCGCGGCGGTGGTTCATGGTCCCCCCAATTCCGGGCGGGTTCTTCCGTCCGGGAGCCAGGGCATAGTGCAGCCTCACCGCACTGCCCCTTGAATTCGGAGTCGCCATGCAAGAAGTCGTCATAGTCGCCGCAACCCGTACCGCTGGTCCCGGGCAAAACCCGGCGCGCCAGGCCGCCATCGCCGCCGGCCGGGGCGTCGCGCTGGCCATCGAACACTGACAGACCGGGGAACCCGCACATGAACTTCGAACGGATTGGCGTCATCGGCGCCGGCACCATGGGACACGGTATCGCACAGGCCTGTGCCTGCGCGGGGCTGCCCGTGACCCTGATCGACATCACCGAGGCCGCGCTGGCGCGTGGCATGGCGAATATCGCCGCCAGCCTTGATCGCCTGGTCAGCAAGGACAAGCTGAGCGCCGCCGATAAGGACCAGGCCCTGGCCCGGATTCAGACGAGCACCGACTATGCCAGCCTGGCCGGCGCGGACCTGGTGATCGAGGCGGCCACCGAGCAACTGGAGCTCAAGCGACGCATCCTGCGCCAGGTGGACGAACTGATCTCGACGGACGCGATCATCGCCACCAATACCTCGTCGATCTCCATCACCGAACTCTCCGCCTGCGTGCGCTCGCCCGAGCGTTTCATCGGCCTGCACTTCTTCAATCCCGTTCCGGTCATGGCCCTGCTGGAGATCATCCGCGGCCTGCAGACCTCCGACGCCACGCATGACGCCGCCCTGGCGCTGGCCAAGCTCCTGGGCAAGAGCCCGATCAGCGTGCGCAACGCCTCGGGCTTTGCAGTCAACCGGATTCTCGTCCCGATGATCAACGAGGCGATCTTCGTACTGCAGGAGGGAGTAGCCAGCGCCGCCGACATCGACACCGGCATGCGCCTGGGCTGCAACCATCCCATCGGACCGCTGGCCCTGGCCGACATGATCGGCCTGGACACCACCCTGGCCATCATGCAGGTGCTCCACGACGGTTTTTCCGATCCCAAGTACCGCCCCGCGCCGCTGTTGAAGGAAATGGTCGCCGCGGGTCTGCTCGGTCGCAAGAGCGGCCGGGGCTTCTTCGTCTATTGAGTACCAAGAGAGCAATGTGATGAGTGAATACAACGCCCCCCTGCGTGACATGCGGTTCGTGCTCGATGAACTCGGCTTCCTGGAGCGGGTTCGCCAGTTGCCGGGACAGGAAGACCTGGGCCTGGACCTCGCCGAAGCCATCCTTGCCGAGGCCGGGCGCTTCGCCGAAGGCGTGCTGTCGCCGCTGAACAGTGTTGGCGATCGCCAGGGCGCGCGCTGGAACGAGGGCGAGGTGCGCACCGCCGAGGGTTGGCGCGATGCGTACGAGCAGTTCGTCGCCAGCGGCTGGAATGCCTTGTCCTGCGATCCGCAGTTCGGAGGACAGGGGCTGCCGCGCCTGGTCTCGGCGTTGGTGGAGGAGATGTGGAACGCCGCCAACGTCTCCTTCGGGCTGTGCCCCATGCTGACCCGAGGCGCCATCGAGGCCATCGAGCTGCGTGGCTCGGATCATCTCAAGCAAACCTACCTGCCGCAGATGATCAGCGGCCACTGGACCGGCACCATGAACCTGACCGAGCCGCAGGCGGGCTCGGACCTGGCCGCCGTGCGCAGCCGCGCGGAACCTGCGGGTGACGGCACCTACCGTGTTCATGGGCAAAAGATCTTCATTACCTACGGCGAACACGACCTCACCGAGAACATCGTGCACCTGGTGCTGGCCCGCGTCCCCGGCGCGCCCGAAGGGGTCAAGGGCATCTCGCTGTTCGTCGTGCCGAAGTTCCTGGTGCAGCCCGACGGCAGCCTGGGCGCGCGCAACGATGTGCGTTGCGTGTCCCTCGAACACAAGCTCGGGATTCATGGCAGCCCCACCGCGGTGCTGGCCTTTGGCGACAACGAGGGGGCCGTCGGCTGGCTGGTCGGTGAGGAGAACCGTGGCCTGGAATACATGTTCATCATGATGAACGCGGCGCGCTACTCGGTCGGCATCGAGGGCGTCGGCCTGGCCGAGCGTGCTTACCAGCGTGCCGTCGGCTATGCCCGCGAACGCATCCAGGGTACCGAAGCCGGTACCGGCAGCCGCGACAAGGTGGCGATCATTCGCCATCCGGACGTACGCCGCATGCTGCTGTCGATGAAGTCGCGGGGCGAGGCGATGCGCGCCCTGGCCTGCGAGGTGGCGACCGCCATGGATTGCGCCGAGCGAGGCGCCGACGGCGAACAGCGCCGGCAGGAGCAGGCCTTCGTCGACCTGATGATCCCGGTGGTCAAGGCCTGGTGCACCGAGAACGCGGTGGACATCGCCTCCCTCGGCGTGCAGATCCACGGCGGCATGGGCTTCATCGAGGAAACCGGCGCCGCCCAGCACCTGCGCGATGCGCGCATCACCACCATCTACGAAGGCACCACCGGCATCCAGGCCGGCGACCTGATCGGCCGCAAGATCGCCCGCGACGGCGGCCAGGCCATCGCCCGGCTGGTGGAGCGCATGCGTGACGTCGAGCTGTCGCTGCTGCTCGCCGATAGCCCGGAGCTCGCGGCCATCGCCAGCCGCCTGGGCGAAGCCATCGGTGCCCTGCAGCAGGCGGTGGAGCATATCGTCGTCAACTTCGATGGGCAGATGCGCCAGGTGTCGGTGGGCGCGGTGCCCTTCCTCGAGCTTCTAGGCCTGGTGGCCGGTGGCTGGCAGCTGGCGCGCTCCGCATTGGTCGCCCAGCGCCAGTTGGCAGCCGGCAGCAGCGAGATCGGCTTCTACCAGGCCAAGTTGCACACGGCGCGTTTCTATGCCGAACACCTGCTGCCGCGCACCGGGTCCCTGGCCCATGCGCTGGTTCACGGCGGGGACAGCCCCCTGGCAATGGCCGACGAGCAATTCTGAGGCCGGCAAGGCGGTCGTGCTGGCAGTTTGCCCGCACGACCGCCCGGAGGGGGGATGGTTGCTCGGGCGCGACCTAGAACCAGCAGCCCAGGCTCATCAGCAACAGCAGGCAAGCGAGCATCGGGTAGCGGTAACGGGACGAAGCCGACGCCGACGCCGACGCCGACGAGCTACCGCAGGCATAATCCTGTTGCTGGCGGGACGACCCGCACCGGCAGGATGGCACGGCGTTCGGGATACCCGTGGCTTGGCCGTGAGCGCTGGCGTTGATCGTTACGACTTCTTGCATGGGTGGCTCCGAATCCAGGAGTGGCGCTGACAACTGCACTATGCCGTGGACGTCGGATGGCATGACCCGCCCCAAATGGGGGGAAAACATCGCCGATGCCAAGCGCAGCCACGGGCGACGCGGCGCTGCGCGATAGCGCGGGCGGGGTATCGGCGTCTCTCCCCTAAGAGAGGGGGGTGCGCTTTGCGGGAAGGGGGGGCAATATGGCTCCCTGGCACGCTGGAGGCCGTCCCACGCGGGCCGCCTCCACTTCGTCCGGCCGCCTCGGCTACCCGCTGACGGCGGGGATAACCAGAGGGCCAAGAATAATAATGCACCCCGACAAATTGCTCGTTTCCACCAAGCTGGCGCCGCCGCGCGTCAGCCCCAACTCGATTCCACGCCAGCGCCTGCTGGAGCAACTGCAGCGGATGGAGCACTGCTCGGTCGGCGTGATCGTCGGCAGTCCCGGCTTCGGCAAGACGACGCTGCTGGTGCAGTGGCGGCAGACCATGCTCAAGGCGCGCGCCGAGGTGGCCTGGCTGAGCCTCAGCAGCGAAGACCGGCACCTGGCCTCGTTTTTCACCTACCTGCGGGCGGCCCTGCAGCAGCTGGGCATCGACATCGAGAACGACATTCCCCTGGAGGGGGCCAGCGGCGAGTCGCTCGATGGCCTGGTGGCCGCCATCGTCGAAGGCGCGGCCAATCTGCGCAAACAGCTGTACCTGGTGCTGGACGATTACCACCTGGTCAGCGATTCGCGCTCGCACCGGCTGGTGCAGAAACTGCTCGATCATTGCCCGGAGAACCTGCACTTCGTCATCGCCTGCCGCGCGGAGCCGCCGCTGAGCCTGAGCCGGCTGCGTCTGCTGGATCAGGTGCTGGAAGTGGACTGCGCCGGCCTGCCGTTCGACCTGGCCGAAACCCGGGCGTTTCTGGAGGCGCATCTCGCGGCGTTGAAGCTCAATGCCGAGGAGGTTCACCTGATTTATGAGCTGACCAGCGGCTGGCCTGCCAGCCTGCAGCTCATCGTGCTGTTGCTGCGCGGACGCCCGGAAGCGCGGCGCACGCTGCGCGACCTGGGCTGGAAGTCCGACGACCTGCAGACCTACCTGGCCGAGGATGTGATGGCGCACCTGCCGGCCGAACTGGCCCGGTTCATGGAATGCGTCAGCCTGTGCCGCCGCTTCAACGCCGCCCTGGCCGCGCAGTTGAGCGGTTGCTCGAATGCGGGCGAGCTTCTGCAGCGACTCGAGGACGAGAACCTGCTGATCTTCCGTATCGTCGGCGACGACCGCCAGCCCTGGTATCGCTTCCATCCGCTGTTCGGCGACTTTCTCGCCGCACGCCTGGAGCGCCGCGATTCGACCCTGGTAAACGAGCTGCACCTGCGCGCGGCTCGCTGGTTCGCCGAGCGCAAACTGCTGGCCGAGGCGCTGCGCCACGCGACCCAGGGCGGCGACCTGGACTTTGCCGCCGAGGTCGTCGAGCGTTCGGCGCCGACCAGTTGGGGGCTCGACCAGGTCGGGCCGTTGCTGCGCCTGCTCGACCGGCTTCCCCAGGAAACCCTGTTCCGCCACCCGCGGTTGTTCTTCCGTGGCTGCCTGGCCTACGTCCTGACCGCGCGACCGGCGAAGGCCGAGGCGTGGCTGGAGGAGTACCAGCGCAGCGGCGCTACCCAGGACGGCGACGTGCTCCAGCACTTGCGCATGGTCCAGGCGGCCATCGCCATCCAGCGGGACTGCTCCGAGCCCATCATCGAGCTGCTGGAGGGCGCCGGGCACAGCAACGACGCTTATTCGGTGGTGCGTTACGGCCCGTCGGCCATGCTGGCCATCGCCTATTCGGCGGCCGGCAGGCATGCCGATGCGCTGCGCTGCATGGATGAGAACCCGATCGCGGCGGCCGACCGCGATGACGAAATGGCGCTGGTGGTGGAGGGGGCCAGGACGCACTGCTACCTCCTCGAGGGGCGCATGGACGACGCCCTGCGAATCGGTCAGGACCTGTTCAGCCGCGCGGTGACCGCCCATGGCCACCATTCGTCGAGCGCGTACCTGTGCGCCGCCACGCTGGCGGTGATCTATTGCGAGCTGGACCGCATCGATGAGGCGCGCGAGGTTCTGGCCAATCGCGTCGGCCTGCTGCAGTGGTCGATGCCCGATACCATGTTGCGCGCCACCATCTGCCGGGCCCGTCTGGACCTGTTGCAGGAGTCGGCGGCGGCCGCGCTGGCGTTCCTGGAGCGCCAGGAACGGCATTTCCGCAGCCTCGGCCTGGACCGTGGCGTCGTCCATTGTCTGGCCGAGCAAGTGCGCATTCGACTGGCCGAGGGCGATGAGGAGGGCGCGTCGACCTGCCTGGCGCGGATCGCCCCGCTGCAGGCGGTGTACCAGGACGCCAGGGGGTTCCAGAGCGAGATTCCGATCATGGTGCGCTTGTCGCGGGCGCGCATGGCCCTGGCTGCCGGCGACCATGCGGTGGTCCAGGAGGAGCTGCAGATCGTGCGCGACTATGCCCAGAGCATGGCGCGCGGGCAGTTCAAGGTGACGGCGCTGCTGCTCTCGGCCCTGGGCTGCAGTGCCCAGCGGCAGCAGGTGGCCGCCGAGGCGTTCCTGGTCGAAGCCCTGCAACTGGGGATGCGCAGCGGTCTGGTGCGGACCTTCGTCGATGAGGGCAGCGGGATATTCAAGCTGCTCAGCGCACACCGTAGCCGCCTGGTGGCCCAGAGCGACCTGACGGCCTACCTGGACGAGCTGCTGGCGCGCTTCCGCCGTGGCGAGGTCACCGATCACGCCACCCTGTCGCCGCGCGAACTGGCGATCATGCAGCTGGTCAGCCAGGCGATGTCGAACAAGCGCATTGCCCTGGCGCTGAACATTTCCCTGGAAACGGTGAAGTGGAACCTGAAGAACGTCTTCGCCAAGCTCGGCGTGTCGAGTCGCTACGACGCCCTGTCCTGGGCTCGCAAGCACGGCCTCATCCGCTGAGCGGATGACCTGGGCCGAGGGGGAGCCGCGCGGTTCCCCCTCGGCCATATCCCTCGTTCGATCTCGCCACCCTGCAAAAGGGCGGGCCAGGCTCTGGAATCGTGCATCACGGCCCGGAGCCCCCCTCCATCCGAGGGTGGAGGAGGGGGTACAAGGCCCCCGGTGTTGCGCCTATCGTCGCCTCAAGCCTGCCGCGCTTCCGCGGCCCTGAACCGGCACCGAGGAGACCCCGCATGATCCCCCGCACGTTGTTCGAGCATGAGCACGAAGAGTTCCGCAACACCGTCCGCCGCTTCCTGGCCGACGAGTGCGTGCCGAACCATGAACACTGGGAGGAGCAGCATTGCGTCCCGCGTGAAATCTGGCGCCGCGCCGGCGAGCTGGGCATGCTCAACGCCACCACGCCCGAGGCCTATGGTGGCCTGGGCCTGGATCGGCGCTTCTCGATGATCGCCGTGGAGGAGGTGGCCCGCGCAGGCACCTCCGGCCTGAACGGCTTCAACGTCCACGACATCGTCGCCGGCTACTTCATCAACTTCGGCACCGAAGAGCAGAAGCAGCAGTGGTTGCCGAAGATGGCCAGCGGCGAGGTGATCAGCGCGGTGGCCATGACCGAGCCCAATACCGGCTCCGACCTGCAGGCGGTGAAAACCCGCGCGGTGCTCGATGGCGACGAGTACGTCATCAACGGCGCCAAGACCTTCATCTCCAACGGCACCAACAGCGACATCATCGTGGTGGTGGCGCGCACCGGCGACACCGGCAAGGGCTCCCGCGACCTGTCGCTGGTCCTGGTCGAGGCCGATCGCCCCGGCGTGACCAAGTCCAAGCCGCTGCGCAAGGTCGGCCTGCATGCCCAGGACACCACCATGCTGTTCTTCGAGGACGTGCGCGTACCGAAGGACAACATTCTGGGCGGCGTGCCTGGCCAGGGCTTCATCCAGCTCATGCAGGAACTGGCCTGGGAGCGCCTGAGCATCGCCATCCTCGGCATCGCCGCCAGTCAGGCAGTGCTGGAGCAGACCATCGACTACACCCGCGGCCGCACGGTGTTCGGCAAGCCGATCATCGACTTCCAGAACTCGCGGTTCCGCCTGGCCGAGCTCAAGACCGAGATCGGCGTGGGCGAGGCGTACGTCGACCGCTGTATGGAGCTGTGCCTTGAGCACCGCCTTTCCAGCGAAGCCGCGGCCGCCGCCAAGCTGTGGTGCACCGAGCTGTACTCGAAGGTCGTCGACCAGTGCCTGCAACTGCACGGCGGCAACGGCTACATGCTCGAGTACCCGGTGGCCCGCCACTACCTCGACAGCCGCGTCAACCGCATCTACGGCGGCGCCAACGACATCATGCGCGAACTGGTCGCGCGCACCCTCTGACCCCGCTGCAAGGAGTCCCTATGACCCCGTTGATCCCGCGCACCCTGTTCGATTCGGAGCACGAGGCCTTCCGCGACACCGTGCGGCGCTTCCTCGCCGAGGAGTGCGCACCGAACCTGGAACAGTGGGAAGCCTCGCATTGCGTGCCGCGTGCCATCTGGGAGCGTGCCGGCGAGCTGGGCATGCTCAACGCCACCACGCCCGAGGCCTATGGCGGCCTGGGCCTGGATCGGCGCTTCTCGATGATCACCGCCGAGGAGATCAACCGCGCCGGCCTGGCCTCCGGCTTGATTGGCTTTGGCGTGCACGACATCGTCGCCGGCTACCTGGTCAACTTCGGCAGCGAGGCCCAGAAGCAGCAGTGGCTACCTGGCCTGGCGGCGGGCACCGTGATCGCCGCGGTGGCGATGACCGAGCCCAACACCGGTTCCGACTTGCAGGCGGTGAAGACCCGCGCGGTGCTCGACGGTGACGAGTACGTCATCAACGGCGCCAAGACCTTCATCTCCAACGGCACCCTCTGCGACCTGGTGGTGGTGGTGTGCAAGACCGGCGACAGCGGCAAGGGTGCCCAGGACATCTCGCTGATCCTGGTGGAGAACGGTCGCCCGGGCTTCAGCAAATCGAAGCCGCTGCGCAAGGTCGGCCTGCATGCCCAGGACACCACCATGCTGTTCTTCGAGGACGTCCGCGTGCCACGGCAGAACGTACTCGGCGGCGCGCCGGGGCAGGGCTTCGTCCACCTGATGAAGGAACTGGCCTGGGAGCGCCTGTCCATCGCCGTCAGCAGTATCGCCGGCGCCAGCGCGGTGCTCGAACAGACGCTCGACTACACCCGTGGGCGAACCGTGTTCGGCCAGCCGATCTTCGATTTCCAGAACACCCGCTTCCGCCTGGCCGAATTGCACGCCGAGCTCAGCCTCGGCCAGGTCTACGTCGACCGCTGCATGGAATTGTGCCTGGAGCACCGCCTGACTCCCGACGCCGCGGCCTCGGCCAAATTATGGTGCTCAGAGCTGTACACCCGGGTCGTCGACCAGTGCCTGCAACTGCACGGCGGCAACGGCTACATGCTCGAGTACCCGGTGGCCCGCCACTACCTCGACCACCGGGTGCTGCGCATTGCCGGCGGCGCCAACGAAATCATGCGCGAGCTGGTTGCCCGCACCCTCTGATGACTTCGCGGCGGCCCGAGCGGTCGCCGTCACCCGACAAGAACAAACCCCGAGGAGAACGAACGTGTCACAAGAACTGAGTTTCGACGGCAAAGTTGCCATCGTCACCGGCGCCGGTAACGGCCTCGGTCGTGCCCACGCGCTGCTGCTGGGCTCCCGCGGCGCCAAGGTGGTGGTCAACGACCTGGGCGTCACCACCGCCGGCCTGGGCAGCTCGTCCGCCGCGGCCGACGCCGTGGTGGCGGAAATCCGCGCACTGGGCGGCGAGGCCGTGGCCGACTACCACTCGGTCACCGAGGGCGAGAAGATCGTCGCCACCGCGCTGGAAAATTTCGGCACCGTTGACATCCTGATCAACAACGCCGGCGTGCTGCGCGATACCTCTTTCCACAAGATGACCGAGGAGCAGTGGGACCTGATCCAGGACGTGCATGTGAAGGGCGCCTTCCGCCTGACCCACGCGGTCTGGCCGATCATGCGCGACAAGGGCTACGGCCGCATCGTCATGACCGCCTCGGGCGCTGGCATCTTCGGCAACTTCGGCCAGTGCAACTATTCCACCGCCAAGTCAGGCCTGATCGGCTTCGCCAATTCGCTGGCCATCGAGGGTGCGAGCAAGAACATCCGCGTCAACACCATCGCCCCGATCGCCGCCTCGCGCATGGTCATCGCCAGCGGCATCTTCACCGAGGACATGCACGCCAAGCTGCGCGTCGAAGACGTTGCGCCCCTGGTTGGCTGGCTGTGCCACGCGGACTGCCAGGACAGCGGCGGCCTGTTCGAAGTCGGCGGCGGCTTCCACGCCAAGTACCGCTGGGAACGTTCCCAGGGCCGCTTCCTGCACACCGACACCCTGAGCCCGGAGCTGGTGCGTGACAACTGGGAGCGCATTACCCGCTTCGACGAGCATGCCGTGCACCACGCCGACGGCGGCGAAGGCTTCAAGGAGCTGTTCGAGCGCATGGAGTCGACCGTTACCAAGGGCGGCAACCAGTACGTCGACATGGAAGTGGCCGGCAAGGCGGTGTCCCACCTGGAGACCGAGTACGACCAGAACGATGCCGCGCTGTATGCCCTGGCCGTCGGCGCTGCGAAAGATCCGCTGGATCGCACCGAACTGCTCTACGTCAACGAGTTCGTCGGCGAGAACTTCCGCGTGCTGCCGACCATGGCCGTACTGCCGGCCACCGAAGTGTTCCTGCGCGCGGTCAAGTCCGGCGAGCCGCAGCTCGAAGGGCTGAACCTGCCGTTCGGCAAGGGCCTGCATGGCGAGCAGTACACCGAGATGTACCGTCCGCTGCCGCCGGCCGCCAAACTCAAGCACACCATGCGTCTGAAGGCCGCCATCGACAAGGGCAAGAGCTCGGTCAGCGTGCTCGCCATCGAGACCACCGATGAGCACGGCACTCCGTTGTTCTACAACGAGGTGACCGGCTTCTATCCGGGGGTTCCCGGCGCCGGCCTGCAGCGTGTGCCCAGCGAAGAAGTCAACGTGCCGCCGGCACGCGAGCCGGACGCCGTGCTGGCCGACCAGACCGACGTCAACCAGGCCCTGCTGTACCGCCTGTGCGGCGACTGGAACCCGATGCATGTGGACCCGGACTACGCGGCCAAGGCCGGCTACGAGAAGCCGTTCCTGCATGGCCTGTGCACCTTCGGCTACCTGGGGCGCCATGTGATCAAGGCGTTCTGCGGCAACGACTCGCGCCTGTTCAAGAGTGTCCGCGCGCGCTTCGCGTCCATCGTGATGCCGGGCGACACACTGGAGACCCGCATGTGGCGCGAATCGCCGACCCGCATCATCGTCGAGATGCGCGCCGTGGAGCGGGACGTGATGGTGCTGAAGAACGGTGCGGTCGAGCTGTTCGAGAAGGTACCGGAGTGAATGCAGGGAAGGGCGCCGCTGGCGCCCTTCGTCTGCCGCCAGTTGCCGCAGGGGCGGTAACGACTGTCTCAGGAGAGGCCAACAGATGAATCGTCGGGTCAACGTGATTGGCGTGGGCTTGCGCCCATTCTTCCTGCCGTCCGATCCTCGCGCCGCGGCGGTGCCGGCCAGTGAGGCGGTGCGCCTGGCGCTCGCCGACGGCGGGATCGACTACGCCCGTGTCGAGGCGGTCTATTGCGCCAGCGCCGACGGCCGGCCGTGTGCCGGGCAG
Source organism: Pseudomonas sp. (assembly GCF_002796985.1). GTDB lineage: Bacteria > Pseudomonadota > Gammaproteobacteria > Pseudomonadales > Pseudomonadaceae > Pseudomonas. The sequence continues at coordinate 64,898 of NZ_PEKX01000017.1, forward strand.
GCTGCCTGCGCGCCGCTGGGGCTGACCGGCATTCCCATCTTCAACATCGAGAACGGTGGGGCGAGCGGTGCCAGCGCCCTGCACCTGGCGCGCCAGGCCATCGCACTGGGCGTGGCGGACTGCGTGCTGGCGTTGGGCACAGAGGCGGGCGGTAGCGCCGGGCAGTCCGAGGTCGAGCGCGGCAATGCGCTGTTCGCCCGCGCGGCGAGCGAATACCTGGCGCGGCACGCCGTACGCCGCGAAAGCCTGGCGATGATCGCGGTGAAGGCCCGCGAGCATGCCGCGCAGAATCCGCTGGCACTGTTCCGCGAGCCCTTGCGCCTGGAAGAGGTCCTGGCGGAAGCGCCGCTGTTCGAGGTTCTCGGTGCGTCGCAATGCTGCCGTCCGGCGATGGGCGCCGCGGCCGTCGTGCTGTGCTCCGATGCCTTCGCGCGCAAGCACGGCCTGGCGTCTGCGGTGCAGATTCTCGCCCAGGCGCAGTGCAGCGGCCTGGCCGGCGAAAGCGCGCTGTGGGCCACCGGCTATGACGCCAGCGTCGCCGCTGCCCGCCAGGTCTACGAAGAGGCCGGCATAGGCCCGGAGGAAGTGGACCTGTGCGAACTGCACGATGCCACCAGCATCGGCGAGATACTGCTCTATGAGGCGCTGGGATTCTGCCGCGAAGGCGACGCCGAAAAGCTCATCGAGGACGGCGACAATACCTATGGCGGCAATCGCGTGGTGAACCCATCCGGCGGCCTGCTGGGCCGGGGGCATGCACTGGGAGCCAGCGGGCTGGCACAATGCGCCGAACTGGTATGGCAACTGCGCGGCGTCGCCGGGGACCGTCAGGTGCCGCAGGCGCGGCATGCCCTGCAACACAGCCAGAGCCTGGACGGCGCCGCTGTCGTCGCGCTGTATCGCCGGGACTGAGTCGAGTAGAACAACCATCCGTGGGCGCGATGGCGCCCGCATGTCGTAGGACTCGCAATGAACGACCAACAACAAGAACCGACATTGCTGCAGCGCTTCCTCCATTGGGAAAGTCGCATGCCCGACAGCCTCTACCTGACCCAGCCGTACGGGCAGGGGCAGGTCGACACCTATAGCTGGCGTGAGGTGGGGGATCAGGCCCGGCGCATGGCCAGCTACCTGCTCTCGCTGGACCTGCCGGCGCAGTCGAACATCGGCATCCTGGGCAGGAACAGCGCGCACTGGATCATGGCCGACCTGGCCATCTGGATGGCCGGGCACGTCAGCGTACCGCTGTATGCCTCGGCCAGTCGCGACACCGTGGCCTATGTGCTGGAGCACGCCCAGGTGCGCCTGCTGTTCCTCGATCATCTGGACGGCGGCAACGCCGGCTGGGAGAAAGTGCAAGGCGCCGTGCCGCGCGGCCTATCGGTAGTCGAACTGCCGTTGTCAGCCGTGGCGGCCGGGCAGCACTGGCAAGCGCTGATCGACGCCTGGGCGCCGTTGCAGGCGGTGGCGCAGCCACGCCGGGCGGACCTCGCCACCCTCATCTACACCTCTGGCAGCACCGGGCAGCCCAAGGGCGTAATGCACAGCTTCGACAGCATGTGCCGGGGCTGCGAAGCCTCCACGGTCATGTACGCCGGCGGTCGCGGCGCCAGCTCCAGCGACCGCCTGCTGTCCTACCTGCCGCTGGCGCACACCGCCGAACGCGCGGTGGTCGAGACGCTGTCGCTCTATCACGGCTGCCAGGTGTTCTTCAATGAAAGCCTGGAGACCTTCGCCGCGGACCTGCGCCGTGCGCGGCCGACCATCTTCCTGTCGATGCCGCGCTTGTGGGGCAAGTTCTACCACGGCATCTGCGAGCGCATACCGCTCGCCGCGCAGCAGGCGGCGCTGGCCGATCCGCAGCAGGCCGCGGCGATGCGCCAGCAGATACTCGGCGCCCTTGGCCTGGACCAGGTGCACACCGCGCTGTCCGGCTCGGCGCCGCTGCCGGTCGCGGTGCTGGAGTGGTACCGCCAGCTGGGGCTCGAGTTGCTGGAGGGCTATGGCATGTCGGAGAACTTCGGCTGCTCGCATTTCAGCGTGCCGGGGCAAGTGCGCGTCGGCTATGTCGGTGCCACCATTCCCGGCGTCGAATGCCGTATCGCCGGGGATGGCGAAGTTCTGGTGAAGAGTCCGGGGCAGATGCTGGGCTATTACCGGCAACCGGATCTGACCCGCGACTGCTACGGCGAGGACGGTTTCTTCCACACCGGCGACCGGGGCGAAGTGGATGAGCAGGGGCGGCTGCGCATCACCGGGCGGGTCAAGGAGCTGTTCAAAACGGCCAAGGGCAAGTATGTGGCGCCGGTGCCGATCGAGGCCCGCCTGGGCAACAATGGCCACGTCGAGGGGGCCTGCGTCGCCGGGTCGGGGCTGGCACAGCCGATAGCCTTGCTCAACGTGTCCTTGGAAACGCGCCAGTCGCTGGCAGATCCGCAACAGCGCGCGGCCCTGGAGGACGAGCTGGAGACCTTCCTGGGCGAGCTCAACGGGCAGCTCGAAGCCCATGAGCGGCTCGATTGCCTGGTGGTGGTCAGTGAGCCCTGGACCATCGAGAACGGTCTGCTCACGCCCACCCTGAAGATACGCCGCAACCTGATCGAGGAGCGCTACCAGGGGCGCTTCGACCCGTGGTGCGCAAGCCGTCGCAAGGTGATCTTCGAGTAGTCCCACCCACCGCTCTACGCCGCCCCCTCCGTGGGCGGCGGTCCCCTCCAGAACCTGTCTGCCGCCCCCCCCACGCGAGGGGATTCAGCACCCTCGGTGTTCCTCCCTACCATGCCGGTACAAGAGCCTGCTCCGCACCCTGGAGCCTCAACGGGAGAAGAAGCAATGACGCGCAAAGTGGTGGTCGCCGGGGTCGGCATGATCCCTTTCACCAAACCGGGCGCCAGCCTGAGTTACGACCTGATGGGCGCGCAGGCGGCGCGCCAGGCGCTGCAGGACGCCGGAGTCCAGTACCCAGCCATCCAGCAGGCCTACGTTGGTTACATCTACGGTGATTCCTGCTGCGGCCAGCGGGCGCTCTATCCGGTCGGGTTGAGCGGCATCCCGCTGATCAACGTCAACAACAACTGCTCCAGTGGCTCCACCGCGCTGTTCCTGGCCCGCCAGGCGATCCAGAGCGGCGCCATCGACATCGCCCTGGTGCTGGGTTTCGAGCAGATGACGCCGGGCGCACTGGCCAGCCAGTACAACGACCGGCCCAACGCTGCCGATCCCTTCATCGAGCGTTGCGATGCCCTGGTCGGCGTCGCCGAGCTGCCCACCGCGCTGCGTATCTTCGGCGGCGCCGGTCTGGCCCACATGCAACGCTTCGGCACCCCCCTCGAAAGTTTCGCGAAGATCCGCGCCAAGGCCAGCCAGCACGCCGCGCGCAACCCCCTGGCGGTATTCCGCAAGGAAGTCAGCGCGGATGACGTACTCAATGACCAACTGCTCTGGCCGGGTGTGATGACTCGCCTGATGGCTTGCCCGCCGACCTGCGGCGCCGCTGCCGCGGTGCTCTGCAGCGAAGACTACGCTCGTCGCCACGGCCTGGACGCGCGGGTCTGGATCGCCGCCCAGGCGATGGCCACCGATGATTCGCGCAGCTTCGAGGAAGACCTGCGCTACGCCGCCGGCTATGGCATGGCCCTGGACGCTTCGCGCCAGGTCTACGAGGCCGCCGGGATCGGCGCCGAGGATGTCGACGTGGTGGAGCTGCACGACTGCTTCGCGCATAACGAGCTGATCACCTACGAAGGCCTGGGCCTCTGTCCCGAAGGCGGCGCCGCGCAGTTCATCGACGACGGCGACAACACCTATGGCGGCCGCTACGTGGTCAACCCGTCCGGCGGCCTGCTGTCCAAGGGTCACCCGATCGGCGCGACCGGCCTGGCGCAGTGCTACGAGCTGACCCAGCAGTTGCGCGGCACTGCCGAGCAGCGCCAGCTCGAGGGCGCGCGCGTGGCCCTGCAGCACAACGTTGGCATTGGCGGCGCCTGCGTCGTCACCCTGTACCGCAACTGAGGAGGCCGCCATGGATTTCCAACCCGACGCCGGCCTCGACATCTTTCGCCAGGAAGTCCGCGACTTCCTGCGCGACAACCTGCCGGCGGACCTGGCCGGCAAGCCCAGCTGCAGCATCCGTTCGGCCTTGCCGGACCTGGTGCGCTGGCAGCGCATTCTCGACGCCCGGGGCTGGGGCGCCCCCTACTGGCCGAAGGAGCACGGCGGTACCGGCTGGAGCGTGCTGCAGCGACTGGCATTCGACGAGGAGTGCGTGGCCGCCGGCGCGCCGACCCTCGACGGCTTCGCCCACAAGCTGCTCGGCCCGGTGATCAACCATTTCGCCTCCGATGGGCAAAAGGCCGAGCACCTGCCGGGCATCTTCCAGGCCACCCGGCTCTGGTGCCAGGGCTTCTCCGAGCCGGGTTCGGGTTCGGACCTGGCCTCGCTGCGCACCCGTGCCGAACTCGATGGTGACCACTACGTAGTCAATGGCCAGAAGATCTGGACCAGCTATGCCCATCAGGCCGACTGGATCTTCCTGCTGGTGCGCACTGACGCCAGCGCACGCAAGCAGGCCGGTATCAGCTTCCTGCTGGTGGACATGAAGACGCCCGGCATCACCGTGCGGCCGATCCACAGCATCGATGGCTGCCACCACCTCAACGAGACCTTCTTCGACAACGTCAGGGTACCGGTGCACAACCGCATCGGCGCCGAGGGCGATGGCTGGAAGATCACCAAATTCCTGCTCAACAACGAGCACGCCACCGCCGCCGATCTGCCGATCCTGCGGCGCTACCAGCAGCAGTTGCGCGCACTGCTCCGTGAGCTGCCGGCCGGCGCCGAGCGCCTGCTCGAACAGCCGGGCATCGTCCTGCAACTGGTGCGCTTCGAGGCGGAGCTCGACGCCGTCGCCATGCTGGTCAAGCGTGTCGCGGCGATGGAGCAGGCCGGCGACCACGGCCCGGCGGCCCATGCCCTGGGCTCGGTGCTCAAGGTGAGTGGCACCGAACTGCAGCAGCGCGTCACCGAGTTCATGGTGGAGGTCCTGGGTGATTACGGTGCCATCGCCTATCCGACGCCGGAGGCGATGGACACCACGGCCGAGCGACTGCCGCGCGAGGAGCTGGCCCGTGGCATTGCCATGGAAATGCTGTTCCGGCGCGCCTCGACCCTCTACGGCGGCACCAGCGAAGTGCAGCGCGGCATCATTGCCAAGCTGCTTTTCCAACTCTGAACGAGCCTTGCGACCATGAATTTCACTCTTTCTTCCGAGCAGCAGATGCTGCAGGACAGCGTGCGGCGCTTCGTCGACCGGGAGTACGGCTTCGAGACGCGCAGCGCGCTGCTCCGCGCCGGCGTCGATGACGGCCACTACTGGGATACCTTCGCCGAGCAGGGCTGGCTCTGTGCCGCGCTGCCCGAACTGCACGGTGGCCTGGGCGGCTCCGGCATCGATAACCTGCTGATCGCCCAGGAACTGGGTCGCGGCCTGGTCCTGCAGCCTTTCAGCGGCTGCGCCGTGCTGGCGGCCCAGACGTTCATCGCCGCCGCGACTTCCTTGCAGCAGGCCGACTGGCTGCCGGGCCTGGCGGACGGTTCGCAGCGTCTGGCCCTGGCCTATGCCGAGGAGCAGACCCGCGGCCTGCCCGAGGGCCAGTTGGCACGCGCCGAACCGGTGGCAGGCGGTTATCGCCTGAGCGGCCGCAAGACGCTGGTGCTGGGTGGCCCGCAGGCGAGCGCGTTCATCGTCTCCGCGCAGACCCGCGAGGGTTGTTCGCTGTTCCTGGTGGCGGCCGACAGCCCGGGCCTGCAGCTCCGCACCTTGCCGTTGCACGACGGCAGCCAGGCCGCCGAGCTGACGCTAGAGCGGGTAGCCGTCGACGACACGGCCTTGCTGGGCCAGCCCGGCGCCGGACTGGATGCCTTGCGCCAGGGCCTGGCCCATGGCATCGCCAGCCTTTGCGCGGAGCTGGTAGGGGGCATGGAGCGTGCCATCGAGATCACTGCCGACTACCTCAAGGTGCGCCAGCAGTTCGGCGTGCCCATCGGCAGCTTCCAGGTGCTGCAACACCGCATGGCGGACATGGCGGCGCAACTGGAGCTGGCACGTTCGTCGCTGTTCGTGCTGCTCGATGCGCTGGAGAATCCGGCAGACCATGACCTGCGACTGCGCGCCTCGCAGGCCAAGGCACTGGTCGGACGGGCCGCCAGGTTCGTCTGCGGCCAGGCCATCCAGTTGCATGGCGGTATTGGCACCACCGAAGAGTGCAGCGTCGGCCATTACTTCAAGCGTGCGGTAGTGGCCGACCTGCTGCTGGGCAGCGCCGAGCGCCACGAAGCCTGGTGCGCCGAGCACCTGCGCGCAAACCTGGTAGCCCTGGCGCGCTGAGACACCGCACCTGCCTTCGCCACTCCCGTGGCGAGGGTAGGGCGTTATTCTGCCGGGTCGAGGGAGGGCGCCGTGTTCTCCATCGCCACGCGGTTGCACTCGATCAAGGTGTCGATGGCTTTCTGCGCGATCGGCGTCAGGGTCCGGTGCGCCAGGTGAACGATAGCGAACTGGGTGGAGAAGCCCACCGAGTCCTCGAAGACGATCTGCTGCAGGCGGCCATCGTGCAATTGCTCGCGCACTGAGCTCAGCGGCGCACAAAGGATCACATCGGCGCGTTGCGCGAGGCTGCGCAGCACTTCGAAACTGTTGCACTGCACGCTGAAGTTCACGCTATCCGCCGCCCCGTAGCGCATGACCTTGCGCAGGGCTTCACGCGCATCGTCGGGGATCGGCACGCAGGCCACCGCCAGGTCGCGCAGCAAGGCGACCTTCAAACGGCGCTCGCGGAAGATCGGGTGCGCAGGGCGGGCGAACCAGCCACAGGGCATCGCCGGCAACAGCAGGGTATCGAGTTCCGCCGATTCCGGCATGGCCTGGCGCGTCGAGACCACGAAGTCCAGTGACTCGTTGCGCAGGCGTTGCAGCAGGGTGCGCCAATCCTCCACGGCCGCCTGGATGCGCAACCCCGGATGCGCCTGGCTCAATTGCGCCAGGGCGTCGCCGAGCAGCGTCGCAGCGGGGAAAGGGCCGATGCCGAAGTGCAGGTCGCCCAACTCGTAGTTATTGAACAGGCGCACGTCGCGCTCCAGTCCGCGCAGTTCGAACAGCGCCTTGCGCGCGCGCTCCAGCACCAACCGACCTCCCGGCGTCAGCGTGATACCGCGCGGTTGCCGGTCGCACAGCGGTATGCCCAGGGTCTCTTCCAGGCTCTGGATGCTGCGGGTCAGCGCGGACTGGGTGAGATGCACGCGGGCTGCCGCCTTGACGAAGGAGCCTTCATCGGCGAGTGCCACCAGGTGTTCGAGCTGACGCAGGTTCATGGTATGAGTCCAGTGCAAGAAAGGCATTCAACATATGCAATAGAAGTATATCAACTTCTGCCTTAGCCTGCTGGCAGCGCCCTGGAGGCGACCTACAAGAACAAGATGAGACGTTGCCCATGAACTCCCTTGACCTATACGACGTGAGCGGTATCCGCGCCATCCTCGATCGGCAACGCGCGGCCTTCCTCGCCGACCCCGCGCCCACCGCCGAACAGCGCATCGAGCGCCTGGAGCGCGCTGCGCAATTGCTGCTGGTGCATGCAGGCGAGCTGACCGAGGCACTCAACCGTGACTTCGGCGTGCGCAGTCCCACCTTCACCCACGGTGTGGAGATCCAGTACCCACTGGCCAATATCCGCCAGACCCAGGCCGACCTCGAACGCTGGATGCGCAGCGAGTCGCGGCCCAGCCCGCAGGGCAGCGCCTGGGTGCAGTACCAGCCGCTGGGCGTGGTCGGCGTGGTGACACCGTGGAACGGGCCGGTGAACATGTTGTTCAACGGCCTTGCCGGTGCCCTGGCCGCCGGTAACAGGGTGATGCTCAAGCCCTCGGAACTCACCCCCTGCACCAGTGGTTTGCTGGCGCGCCTGCTGCGCTCGGCCTATGCAGAGGATGAGGTGGCGGTGATCACTGGCGGTGCCGAGGTCGCCCGCGCATTCTGCGCCCAGCCCTTCGATCACCTGCTGTTCACCGGCGCCGGCAGCATTGGCCGCGAGGTCATGCGCGCGGCGGCGGACAATCTGGTGCCAGTGACCCTGGAGCTGGGCGGGAAATCACCAGTGATCCTTTCGCGCTCGGCCGATCTCGCCAGCGCCGCGGCCATGGTCGCGGTAGCCAAGATGATCAACTCCGGGCAGATCTGCGTGGCGCCCGACTACCTGTTCGTTCCGGAGGAATCGCTGCAGGCGTTCGTCGCCACGGCTCGGGCGGCCATCGCCGCGCGCTTCCCCAGCCTGCGCGACAACCCCGAGGTGACCTCGATCATTAACCAGCGCCATTTCCAGCGTCTGCATGGCTACATCGACCAAGCGCGCGCCGCTGGCGTCGAGGTGATCGAGCTGAATCCTGCGCAGGAAGACTTCGCCGGACAACCCTTCTACAAGATGTGCCCGACCCTGCTGATCGATCCGCCGGATGAGCTGGGGGTGATGCAGGAGGAAATCTTCGGCCCGCTGCTGCCGGTGAAGACCTACCGCGAGATGGATGAGGTACTGGCCTACATCAACGCTCGGCCGCGTCCACTGGCGCTGTACTACTTCGGTCAGGACGCCGGCGAAGAGCAGCAGGTGCTCAGCCGTACCTGTTCCGGCGGGGTGACGGTGAACGGCATTGCCCAGCACGCCAGCCTGGAGAGCCTGCCCTTCGGTGGGGTTGGCGCCAGCGGGATGGGGGCCTACCACGGCATCGACGGTTTCCGCCGCTTCAGCCACGCCAAGGCTGTGTTCCGCTCCGCCTGAGTCGGCGAAGCCTGCCTCCAATCCCTGCAGGCGTTCGCGCCTGCGCTCCCTTGAGCTGCATTTGTGGATCACAGCATGACTTACGATTACATCATCGTCGGCGCAGGCTCGGCCGGTTGCGCCCTGGCTGGCCGCCTGGCCGACGCTCGGGTGGGCAGCATCGCGCTGCTCGAAGCCGGCGGCCACGACCAGAAGCGGGTAATCAGCATCCCCATCGGTTTCGCCGCGACCGTACCCAAGGCCGGCCCATTCAACTATGGCTTCAACAGCGTGCCCCAGCCCGGCCTCAACGGCCGGCAGAATTACCAGCCGCGCGGTCGTGGCCTGGGGGGGACCTCGTCGATCAACGGGATGATCTATATCCGTGGCGTGCCCAGCGACTACGACCAATGGGCCGAGCAGGGCTGCGATGGCTGGAGCTGGCGGGAAGTGCTGCCGTACTTCAAGCGCTCGGAAGCCAACGCCCGCCTGGCCGGTCACGCCGACAACGACCTGCACGGCGGACGCGGTCCGCTGAAGGTCGCCGACACCCGCAGCACCAACCCCTTTGATCGCCGCTTCATCGAAGCGGCGCTGGCGGCGGGACACCCGTACAACCACGACTTCAACGGCAGTACCCAGGAAGGTGTCGGCTTCTACCAGCGCACCCAACGCGATGGAGAGCGCTGGAATGCAGCGCGCGCCTACCTGCACGGTGGTAGCGGCGCGCTCAATGGAGGGCGCGAAAACCTTGAGGTGCTGACCGAGACGCAGGTGTTGCGCATTGTCTTCGAGGACAAGCACGCGGTCGCGGTGGAAGTCATCCGCAATGGCCAGCGCGAAGTGCTGCGGGCTCGCAGGGAGATCATCCTCAGCGCTGGGTCCTTCGCTTCGCCGCAATTGCTGATGGTTTCTGGCGTCGGTCCGGCGGATCAGCTCGCCGAGCACGGTATCGAGATGGTCCGGGAGGCGCCTTCGGTCGGCCAGAACCTGCAGGAGCACGTCGACCTCAAGCTGCATCACCGGCTGTTCAGCACCGACCTCTATGCCGCCAGTCTGCCCGGTGGCCTGCGCTTGCTGCGCGAATGGCGGCGCTACCAGCGTGAGCGTTATGGCATGTTCGCGTCGATCATCGTCGAGACCGGCGCCTTTCTGAAAAGTCGCGCTGACCTGGTCGATCCGGACTTGCAGTTGCATTTCGGCACCGCCCTGGGCGACCCGCAGAAACTCACCAGACACGGCTACAACTGCCATGTCTGCGTGTTGCGGCCACACAGTCGCGGGCAGGTTCGCCTGGCCAGCGCCGATGCGCGGGTGGCGCCACAGATCGATCCCAACCTGCTGGGCGACCCGCGTGACCTGGAAACCCTGCTGGCCGGAGCGCGCATCGTCAAGCGCATCCTCGATCAGAAGCCGTTGGCGGCGCTGGGTGGCCACGCGCATTTCCATGCGCACCTGAAGTTCGATGGCAGCGATGACGAGGCGGTGAAGCAGATGATCCGCGAGCACGCGGAAACCGCTTTCCACCCGGTCGGCACCTGTCGCATGGGCTCGGATGAGGCCTCTGTGGTCGACCCGCAACTGCGTGTACGTGGCGTACAGGGCCTGCGGGTGGTGGACGTATCGATCATGCCTACCCTGATCGGCGGCAATACCAATGCCCCGGCGATGATGATCGGCGAGAAGGCCGCTGATCTGCTGATTGGAGAACAACAAAGATGAAGTCGAACCTTTTCCCCCGTGCCGGCATCTGGTGCCGGAGTGCACTGGCGGTCGCCGTGGTCGGTGCCAGCCTGGGCGTGGCCCGCGCCCAGGAACAGAGCTCCCTGGCCCTGGCCAAACCGGCCAGCGCGGCGACCCAGGCGAGCAACGCAGCAGTGCTGAAGGCCTTGCCATTCAATGACCGTCAGGACTACGCGGATGCCACCAGGGGACTGGTGGCGGCATTCTCCGGATCAATTACCGATGCCAACGGCAAGGTCGTCTGGGACACTCGCCAGTATGACTTCCTCAGTGCCGATACGGCGCCGGATACGGTCAATCCGAGCCTCTGGCGGATGGCCCAGCTCAATGCCAACGCCGGGTTGTTCCAGGTGGCCGAGCGGATCTACCAGGTACGCGGCCTGGACCTGGCGAACATGACCATCATCGAGGGCGACAAGGGCCTGCTGGTCATCGATCCGCTGATGACCAGCGAGACCGCCCGCGCCGCGCTGGACCTGTATTACCGCAAGCGTCCGCGCAAACCGGTGACGACGGTGATCTACACCCATAGTCATATCGACCATTTCGGGGGCGTGCGCGGGGTGATCGACGAGGCGGACGTCAAGTCCGGCAAAGTGCAGGTGTATGCGCCCAGCGGCTTCATGGAGGAGGCGGCCAGTGAAAACGTGTTTGCCGGCACCGCCATGTTCCGCCGTGCGCAGTACCAGTCCGGCGCTGTGGTGCCACGCGGTGAAAAGGGCCAGGTCGACACCGGCATAGGCAAGGGCGGCGTCAGCGGCGGCAGCGTCGGTCTGATCGCACCGACCGTGCTGGTCGACAAGCCTTACCAGCAGGTGCGCATCGATGGCATCGACATCGAGTTCCAGCTCACTCCCGGCAGCGAGGCGCCGGCGGAGATGAACCTCTACCTGCCGCAGATGCGCGCGCTGTGCATGGCCGAGAACGCCACCCATACCCAGCACAACATCCTTACCCCGCGCGGCGCGCTGGTGCGCGACGCCAAGGCCTGGAGCCAGTACCTGGATGCCAGCCTGGTGCGCTACGGCGACCGTGCCGAAGTGATGTTCGCCCAGCACAACTGGCCCACCTGGGGCGGCGAGCGCATTCGCACGCAACTGGCAGATCAGCGCGACATGTACAGCTACCTCAACGACCACACCCTGCACCTGCTCAACCAGGGCCTGACGCCCAGCGAGATTTCCGCGGTGATGCAGAAGCTTCCCGGGGACCTGGACCGCAAGTGGTACAACCGCGGTTACTACGGTTCGCTCAGTTTCAACTCGCGGGCGGTATACCAGCGTTACATGGGCTTCTACGACGGCAATCCGGCCAACCTGGACCCGTTGTCGCCGCAGGAGGCTGGCACGCGTTACGTCGAGGCGCTGGGGGGCGCGGAGCATGCGCTGGAGCTGATGCGCGCGGCGATGGACAAGGGCGACTATCGCTGGGCAGTGGAGCTGGGCAACCACCTGGTCTTCGCCCAGCCGGACAACCGCGCGGCACGCGACGCCCAGGCCGACGCGCTGGAGCAACTGGGCTACCAGGCGGAAAGCTCGCTGTGGCGGAACATGTACTTGTCCGCCGCCGTCGAACTGCGCAAAGGCGTGGTCGAAGCGACCTTGCGCAAACCCGCCGCCGACCTGGTGAGGGCACTGGAGCCGGCCATGTTCTTCGACTACCTGGCGGTACGGTTGAATGCCGAGCGCGCCCAGGGCCACGACATGCAGGTGAACTGGACCTTCAGCGACCGCAAGCAGACCTTTGCCCTGACCCTGCGCAACGGCGTGCTGACCTATCGGCAGGACAGCCGTCATGCGCATCCGGACGCCTCCCTGAGCATCGACAAGGCAACCCTGGACCGTATCAGCCTGAAGGAGCTGGATTTCCCCGCCGCGCTCAAGCAGGGCCTGGCCAAGGTCGAGGGCGACCCGAGCAAGCTGGGCGAGCTGATGGGCCTGATGGACAACTTCTCGCCGAACTTCAATATCGCCACGCCCTGATCGAGGGCGCTGCCAAAGGCCACCTACGGGTGGCCTTTTTGCTTCGATCGGTTCGAGCCGGTTTCAACTGCGCGCCGGCGGGAGCGGCAGCGCTGGTGACCTGGTGACCTGGTGACAAACGATAACGCCCGGTGCAGGGCACCGGGCGCTGGTTCGCGAGTTCGCTGTCAGGCGTCCTTCAGCGTGGCCATGTCGATGACGAAACGGTACTTCACGTCATTGTTCTGCATCCGCTCGAAGGCGCCGTTGATGTCCTGCATGGCGATCATCTCGCACTCGGGCAGCACCTGGTGCTCGGCGCAGAAGTTGAGCAGCTCCTGGGTGGCAGGCAGGCCGCCCATCAGCGAGCCGGCGATGGAGCGGTCGTTGATCATCAGCAGGGCGCCGTGGATCGGCTCCAGCGGTTCCAGTGCGCCGATCAGCACCAGGGTGCCGCCGCGTGCCAGGAGCATCAGGTACGGGTTGACGTTGTGCCGGGTGGGGATGGTGTCGAGGATGAGGTCGAAGCTGCTCGCCGCTGCCTGCATGGCCGCGGGCTCCTTGGACAGCAGCACGTGGCTGGCACCCAGGGCGCGGGCGTCATCGGCCTTGCTGGCGGAGGTGGTGATCACCGTGACCTCGGCGCCCAGCGCCTTGGCCAGCTTGACCGCCATGTGGCCGAGACCGCCCAGGCCGATGACGGCCAGGCGCGTACCGGCCTTGACCTGGTGCTTGCGCAGCGGTTGCCAGACGGTGATGCCGGCGCACAGCAGCGGCGCGGCATGCTTGAGGTCCAGGCCGGTCGGCACGCGCAGGACAAACTTCTCGCGCACCACGATGGACTGTGCGTAGCCGCCATAGGTGATGTCGCCGCTGACCCGGTCCTTGCCGTTGTAGGTTGGCGTGGGCAGGGTCACGCAGAGCTGCTCCTGACCTTCGGCGCAGGGCTTGCAGTGTTGGCAACTGTCGACCATGCAGCCCACGGCCACCGCGTCACCCACCTGGTAGCGGTCGACAGCGGAGCCGATGGCGGTGACGTGGCCGATGATCTCGTGGCCGGGAACGCAAGGGAACACACTGCTGTTCCAGTCGTTGTGGACGTAATGCAGGTCGGAATGGCAGACACCACAGTAGGCGATGGCGATCTGCACGTCGTCCTCGCGCAGGGCGCGACGCTCCACGTGCATCGGGCTCAGTGGTGCATGGGCCGCTGCGGCGGCGTAGGTCAGGGTTCGAGTCATGGGGATACCTGCGAAAGGAAAGGGCGCGCCCGGCACTCCGGGCGTGCAGCGGGGTTAGAGGGAAGGGCGCAGCCAGGGCGCGGGGGTGGTTTCCGGCGAAGCGATCTGATTGGAGATCCACTTGCCCATGCGTCGCATCGGCTCGATGGCATCCTGCGGCGCCTGCCATTTCATCGCCGCCGCATAGCCCAGCGAAACGATGCGCTGGGCGCCATACAGCGGCAGTACGTTCTTCAACTGGTCCTTGACCGACTCGGGGTAGACACCGACGGTCTGGGTGTAGGCATCCACCGCGTCCATCACTTCGTCCAGCTCGTCCACCGGCACCAGGTTGGCGGTGCGGTCGTCAAGCAGAGTGGAGAAGGGCACCGCCTCGGGGATCTGCGAGCAGATGATTGCGCCTTCGCCATCCTGGCCGCCGATCACCTTGTACCAGTCGTCATCCAGGCGCAGCGCGTCAATGTGGGCCTTCAGGCCCTGGTCGTAACGCTTGGGCGCGGTGCTCAGGGTATTGGGGAGCGCCAGCATGGCGTCGTAGACATAGCGACCGAAACGGTTCAGGCGCTCAAGGCCGGCTTCGTCGGTGCCGCTCTGCACGTAGATCACGCGGGCGCAGACGCAGCCCTTCTGGTTCAGCGCGCCGATGTCGGTAGCCAGCCGCACGGCCGCCTCTCGCTGGCTGGCTTCGCTGGCGAATGTGTCGGCGCCGATGACGCTGGCGCTGCGTTTGGGGTCCAGCGAGATCAGTTCCAGGCCTGGCTGGATGTACTGGGTGACGTGCTTGAGCGCAGCGTAACCGCCCCAGGCGACGACCTTCTCGATGTTCTGCGGCTGGTAGAGGCGCTGCTCCAGGGCCTGGTCGCCGCCTTTCCAGTAGGCGACCGAAAGGTGCCGGGTCAGCGGGTGGTCCGGCGCCATCTCGACCATCGTGCGGGCGATGGCCAGGGCGGTGAACGGGTCGTTGGACGGCGCCTTGATGATCGCATCGCTGCGCAGGACCATGTTGCGCAGGATGGTCACCAGCGACAGCGGCGCCGCGTTGCCGGCGACGATGTGCAGGGTGCGTGCACCGAAGCAGCGGGTTTCCAGTTCGGTGCCGTCACGCAGTTGCTGCTTGACCCAGCCTTCGAGGTACTTCACGCCGACGGTGCTTTCGACCATCTCGACGATGAAGTCGCGGTCGAGGTACTGGCGTAGGCTCATGTACGCGGCCTTGAGCATGGTCGGGGTGACGGGCGCGGTCTGGTAGGACAGCTCGCAGGCTTCCTGCAGGAACGGGTTGCTGGCGAAATCCAGGCGTTCGGCCAGGGCGCTGGCGTAGTCGAGGATGTCCTCGAAGCTCAGCTCGTAGAGATCGGCCAGTTTCGCCGGGTTGCCCAGCGGCAACTTGTCGACGTACTGGTGGGCGTCAGGCGTGAGGAAGCTCAGATCGCCGCCGCGGCCACCCACTTCGATCAGGTTGTCGGTGATGACCTCGCCACGAATGATCATCGGCGCGATGGGTTTGCTCATGTTGTTCAGCCCTCGAAGGTATTCAGGAAGTCCATCGCCTCGCGGTGCGCGTTTTCCGACGCGGCGCAGGTGATCTTGTCGTCGCCGCCGTTCTTCTCGCTGTAGCGCTGGATCGCGCCCACCACGTAACGGCTCGGACGCCCGCAGGCGCAGGGCTGGTCCCATTCGACGGTGATTTCGTCGCCGGTGATGAAGCCTCCCCAGTGCACGTCGGCGCCCAGGTCATAGAAGGCGGCGCGGCCGGTGACTTGGCCGGTACGCGGCAGCGGCTTGCTGGTTTGCGGATCGAGCAGGAAGGGGATCACCGTGGGCGCGAAGTGGTAATGGCCCTCTTCGCAGCGCAGATGCGAGCCACTGACCACTTCGGACATGGCGTAGGACTCGTTGATGCGCTGGGCACCGGTGAAGCGCAGCACATCGTCGCGCCAGCCTTCAGGCTGGATTACGCCTTTCGCACCGCCGGTGGTGGCGATATAGGAGTCAGGGTGGAACACGCCCTCCAGGCCTCGCTCCAGACCGGCCTTGGCCATGCCGTGGAGGAGGTTCCAGGTGCCGCCGATATAGACCCGCTTGCCCTTCAGTTCGCTGGCCATGCGGTCGAAGAACGCCGCCAGGTGCTGAGGCATCTGCGCCTGCAACTGGTCGAAGGATTTCTTCTTCGCCAGCAGCGCCGGGCTGATCACCAGGCGGTCGAGGGTGCCCTTGGACTGTGCGGCGCGCAGCTTGGCGCCCAGGTGCAGCACGTCGCTGGAGAGGGTTTCCGGATAGGCAGCGTGGAAGTTCGACTCGCTGGGCAGCAGCAGCTTCATCAGCGCGACGTTGCCGCGCAGGTGGCTGAGGTAGCCTTTGCGGTAATAGGGGTAGGCGGTGTGCATGTCCGGATGCGGCGAGTCGGGACCTTCCTGCTTCCAGGCGAACATCCTTCGCACGGAAACGGCTTTCTCGTATTCGCGGCTGCTGTTGGGCAGGAAGGAGAGGGTGCCCGAGGTGCCCGAGGTGTGACTGATGCACAGTTGCGGCAGCGCCGCGTCCATGGTTTCGAACCAGTCGTCCAGGCCCTGACAGGCGCTGACGTCCACTGCCGCGATAGCCTCGCCCATGTCGGACGTCACCAGCTTGGCCAGCCATTTGTTGATGGCGGTAAAGTTGTTCTTTTCCAGCAGTGACGGCGGGTAGGACTTGAAGACGGTGTGCTCGAACAGCAGCGGCACCACATCGTCGAATTGTTCGACGCGTTCTACCGCCTGGGCGTCGGCGAGCTTCTTCAGCGTGGGCACGTTGTCGCGCAATTCGCCGAAGCGCTGCTGCAGCGCGGTGAGTTGCAGGGCATCCATTTCGCCGCGAGGCAGGTGGCTCCAGGTCTGGCAGGAGTGCCCGGCGAGGGCGACGGGGTCATTGAGCAATAGCTTTACTTGTTCTTCTGTCGATGCAGGCATCGGTGAGCTCGCTACTCCGGGGGGAAGGCCGGCGCCGGGCGCCGGATCGGGCGGCAGCGGGAGCACAGGCAATCCACACTGATCCGTGGAGTCAGTATAAGGACTGACCAGGCGGCGGACGTTCCGGATTCCGCGCGCGACCAGTGCTCATAACTCATTGAAATTAATGATTAAAATGATGTTTCTCGGGCGACTGAAAACGGACATTCTGGATTTGCCGGTCGACACGTGCCGGCACGTACCGTGTGACGTGCGCCCCCTCTACCGGAGGGGGCTCGCGCGCCTATTTGCGCGCCCTAAGCTGGCGGTGATAGAGGAGCCGCCTGAGTTGCGCAGACGCCTTTCAGGCCGGGGTTCCGTCCATTTGACACTCGCCTGAAGGGAGTCCTGATGCGTACGCTGACTTTCATTACCACCCCGTCCATCCTCGTCGAGCGGGGCGCCGCCGCGCGCCTGGCGGAGCGGGTGCGCAACATGAATTGCCGCTCGGTCCTGCTGGTGACCGACCCCGGCGTGCTCGGCACCGGCCTGCTGCAGCCGGTCATCGAGGACTTCGAACGCACCGGTGTGGCCTTGCAGGTTTTCGCCGAAGTCCAGGCAGACCCGCCGGAGTCGGTGATCCAGGCGGCGGTGGACGCGGCGCTGGATTGCTCCGCCGATTGCGTGATCGGCTTTGGTGGCGGCAGCTCGCTGGATGCTGCGAAGCTGGCGGCCCTGCTGGCATGCAGCGATGAGTCGCTGAGCAGCGTGTATGGCATCGACGTGGCGCGCGGCCCGCGTCTGCCACTGGTGCTGGTGCCCACCACGGCGGGCACCGGGTCGGAGGTGACCGCGGTGTCGGTGGTGACCACCGCCAGCGGCGAGAAGAATGTGGTGATCTCGCCGTTGCTGTTGCCCGACCTGGCGGTGCTCGATGCGGACCTGACGGTGGGGCTGCCGGCGCATGTGACCGCCGCCACTGGCATCGACGCCATGGTGCATGCCATTGAGGCCTACACCACGCGCCTACGCAAGAATCCAATCTCCGATTGCCTGGCTCGCGAAGCGCTGCGTTTGCTGTCGGGCAGCCTGGACAGGGCCTGCGACGATGGCTCCGACATGCAGGCGCGCGAAGACATGTTGCTCGGCGCCTGCCTGGCGGGTATGGCCTTCGCCAATGCCCCGGTGGCGGCGGTACACGCCCTGGCCTACCCACTGGGCGCGCGCTTCCACGTGCCGCATGGACTGTCCAATTCACTGGTGTTGGCGGCCGTACTGCGGTTCAACCTCGATGTGGCGGCGCCGTTGTATGCCGAGCTGGCGGACATCGTGCTGCCGGGCCTGAGCGGGGATGCGCGGAGCAAGGCGCTGGCGTTGGCCGAGCATTTCGCCCAGTTGCCAGGGCGCTTGAAGCTGCCGACTCGCCTGCGCGAGGTGGGCATCGTCGAGTCTGACCTGGACGCCTTGGCCCAGGATGCACTGAAGCAGGTACGGTTATTGGGTAACAATCCACGCGAGGTTCGCCTGGAGGATATTCGCGCCCTGTACCAGGAGGTGCTGTGAGCACCCGCGCGGTACGGCTGCGGCGGGAAGACTTCAGCTGCTTCTATCCCGTCACCACCCGCTGGGGTGATCACGACTCATACGGGCACGTGCACAACGTGGTCTATTACTCGTTCTTTGATTCGGCCATCAGCCAATTCCTGGTCGAAAGCGGCACCCTGGATATCGGCTGCAGCCCGGTCATCGGGTTGATTGCCGCCTCCAACTGCACCTACCACGCATCCATCACTTTCCCCGAGCGGGTCACGGTCGGCCTGCGCATCGCGCACCTGGGCAACAGCAGTGCGCGCTACGAGCTGGGTGTGTTTCGTGAGGACGACGAGCAGGCAAGCGCCACCGGGGAGGTGGTGTATGTCTATGTCGATCGGCAGAGCCAGCGCGCCGCGCGCATCCCCGCGCCGATCCGCGAAGAGCTCGCCAGTCTGGCTGTGTGAGTGCTCCGCCCACCCCGTCGATCCGACGGGGTGGGCGTTGCGCCGTGCCCGCTTTACACTGACAGCTCATTGCTGTGAAGGAGCTCGCCAATGAGCAAATCACCCCCCCAGCAGAGCAGTGTGCCGGAGGAAATGAGCGTGCCGGTGGCCATGCCGCCCGGCCCTCGCAAGGAGCCGAAACAGGCCCGTTCGATTGCACTGGTGGCCGCCCTCAAGCAGGCAGGTCGGCAGTTGCTGGAGGACGGTGGGCGCGATGCGCTGACCGCCTCACGACTGGCGGACGTTTCAGGCGTGGCGATCAGCTCGATCTACGAATATTTTCCCGCCATGGACTCATTGATCGCGGCGATCTTCGAGGACTACCGCACGGAAGTCAGCCAGGAGTTGCTGAACGAGATCATGGCGCTGCCTGCCCACGCGACGCTGTTCGACGGCATCGTCATGGTGTTGCGCTTCGGCCTCGCGGTACACCATCGCAAGGCCTGTCTCGACCCGGAATTCAGCCAACGCTCCACACGCTACGATGAGCTGGTCCGCCTGGACCTGGTGGAAGCCCGGCAGTCCTGGTCCGCCGGCGCCACGCCGGCGCTGTTCAATCGCTTCGCCGATGAAATCCACGTCACCGATCGCGAAACTGCACATTTCCTGGTCTACCAGACCCTGCTGACCCTGCCACGGGCGGTGGCGCTGGCGCACCCGGAGTATCTCGCCAAACCGGGCACCGCTGTACTCATCGCGCGCATGGTGCATGCCGTCCTCACTGAAGCTTCCCCTTCCCAAACGCAAACGCCCCGCTGAAAAGCGGGGCGTTTGCGTTGGCGCGAGGAAGGGTCAGCGGATACCGGCGTTACGCAGGGCGGCTGGCTTGAAGTCATTGATGGAGAACTTCTGGTCGTACAGGGTGCCGTGCTTGGATTCGTTGATCATCCCAAGTACCACGTAGCGGCCGGCGATCAGATCGTAGAGCGTCTGCGCGGCGTAGCTGGCGATACCCTGCTGGTAATCGCTGACCAGATGCCCCTCGGCAACGCGCCAGAGCTGGCCACGGCTGTCATAGTGATCGACCTCCACCAGTGCCCAGCTGTCCTCGTCGAAATACATGTGGCGCTTGGCGTAGATATGGCGTTCGCCGGGTTTGAGCGTGCCTTCCACTTCCCACACGCGGTGCAGTTCGTAGCGGGTCAGGTCCTGGTTGATGTGGCCGGGCTTGATGATGTCGGCGTACTTCACCGAGGGCGACCACAGCCGGTAGTTGTTGTACGGGATGTACATCTCCTTCTTGCCGATCAGCTTCCAGGTGTAGCGGTCCGGCGAGCCGTTGTAGAGGTCGGTGTTGTCGGTGGTGCGCATGCCGTCGGCGGCCGTGCCCGGACCGTCGTAGGCGATTTCCGGGGCGCGTCGCACGCGGCGCTGGCCGGCGTTGTAGGTCCAGGCCTGGCGCGGGTCCTTGAGCTGGTCGATGGTTTCATAGGCCAGGTTGACGGTACCGGTCAGGCGCGCCGGAGCGATGATTTCCTGCTTGTAGAGGAACAGGATGTTGGCCGTTTGCGCCGGATCGCTGTCGGCCAGGTATTGCGGCATGCCCATGGTTTCGCGGAACCCGACCTGTACGTAGTCGCCCTTGGCTTGCGGCACCGCCTGGGCGCTGTAGCGCAGGTAATTGGTGCCACGGTAGCGCGTCTCGTGGTTCCAGACGACCTCTACACCGCTCTTGGGTATCGGGAAGGCGTAGTAGTGCGAGGTGAAGTTGCTCAGGCCGTTGCCGTCGTTGATCAGCTGGGTGGTCTGCGCGCTTGTCTTCGCCGCGTCGTAGATGCGCTGCGGGGCCGAGAAGGTGCGGTGGCTGGGGTATACCGGGATGCGATAGCTGTCGGGGTAGCGCTTGAGCAGTGCAAGCTGGCCAGGGGTCAGCTTGTCCTTGTACTGCTCGGCGTTGGCCGCGGTGATGACGAACTGCGGCTTTTCGTTGGCGAAGGGGTCGCCCAGGAAGCTGTTCTGTACCGGCGCGGCATCGGCCTTCAGGCCGCCCGTCCAGGCCGGGATGCTGCCGTCGGCGTTGCCGGCCTTCTGCGCACCGAGCGGAGTCAGGCTGCTCCCCAGTTGTTCGGCTTCCTGCGGCGAGACGGCGGCCATCACGCTGGAGGCGAGCAGGGTCAGCGCCAGGGCGCCGGTTTTCATCAGGATGGTGTTCTTCATGCTTGGTTACCTGCCTTAGAAGTTCACGCCGAAGCTGAGTGCGACGAAGTCGCGGTCGGTCTGGGTATTGAAGTGGCCGCCGAAGTAGTCGGTGTAGGCCAGGCTGGCCGTGTAGGTGCTCTGGTAGTCGGCGTTGAGACCGACGCTGACGGCCTTCTGGCCCTCTTCGAAGTTCGGCCCGTAGCCGCTGACGTCCTGCGACCAGGCGAGGTTCGGCGACAGGTTGATACCGGCGAAGACGTTGGGGTAGTCCAGCTGCGCGCGGACGCGGTAACCCCACGAGCTGCTGGTGTAGAAGCCGTTGTCGTTGCATTCCTGCTGAGGGTTGCTGGCGTTCGGCGTGCCCTTGGCGGAGCCGACGCAGACCGCCTGGTTGTTCAGCTGGCCGGCGCCGAACACCGGGTTGCGGCCGAAGCGGATGTCCGTGCCATCGGCATCGCCAACGCCGCCGATGTGGTTGTAACCCACCTCGCCGACGACGGTCAGACGCTCGGCGGCCAGTACCTGGTTGAACAGCTTGGTCGCGGTCAGCTGCGCCTGGGTCACTGGCATGCGCTTGTAGCCGGGGATGTCGGCGCCGGCGTGCAGGCTCTGCTGACCGCTGACGTAGACCGGTGAGGTGGCGCTGCCCAGCGCCGCCAGGTTGAGGTCGGCGGTGTTGATCTGCAGCGGCATGTTCGGCCGGAAGCTCAGTTCGCCGCCCAGCGAAACGCCATGCAGGTTGGTGGCGAAGCTCAGGCCGTAAAGGCGGATGTCCTCGGGGTAGTCGATGAAGTAGCGCGCACTACGGATCGCCGCCAACTGGTTAGTCAGGGTTTTCGCGGTGGTCAGGCTCAGGTAGGGCGAGCGGCTGTGGTAGTTCATCGCGTAGGCGGCGAACTCGGTGTCGTTCAGCTCCGGGACGAACCAGCGCAGGGCCAGGCCGTACTGGCCGCCGTCGCGGGCATCGCGGTCCTTGCTGCGCGGGATGTAGGCATCGTCGGTGCCGCCGCGCACCAGGGTGGCCGGGCCGCCGGTGTTGTGGGCAACGCCGGGGGCGAGGTCGTCGCCGGTCACCACCAGGCGGTCGTAGCAGCCGGCGGCGACACCGTCGGCACCGAAGAAGGTGCCGCAGTTGTCGACCACCGTGTGGTCCCACTCGATCTGGTAGAAGCCCTCGGCGGTGAGGTTTTCGGTCAGGCCCTGGGACAGGTAGAACATGTTCACCGGTACCAGCGCTTCCTTGACCTCGGAGCCGGGGCGGCGCAGCGCCGCAACGTCCACCGGGTTGATCGCGCTGATGCCGTTCTGGATGAAGGTGCTCTCGCCCCAGTTCACCACCTGCTTGCCCACGCGCACGTTGCCCGGCAGGTCGCCCAGGTTGTAGTTGTGGTAGACGAACGCATCGAGAAACTGGCCGCCCTTGGTGCGCGCTGCCTGGTCGCGGCCGGCGTCGTCGATGTCGTAGAAGTGCTGGCTGCCGTCGGCCTGTTCGAAGTCGTACCAGTATTTGCCTCGGAGGAAGGCGCCGCTGTCCCCGTAGCGCAGTTCCAGGTCATGCAGCCCCTTGAAGATGGTCGAGAAGTTTTCGCCGGAGCGGAAGTTCAAGCGGCCATCGTCGGCGGTACGCGAGGCGGACTTGCCTTTGGCGCCCTGGGAGTTGAAGTTGGAAATGAAGTTGGGGTTGGCCCCGGTAGTGGACCAACTGCCGCCGATGGATAGCGACGAGTCGAACTTGCCTTCGATTTCGCCGATGTTGAAATCGACGGCACCGGCCTGGGACGCCATGCCCAGGGCGATGGCGGCGGCAAGCAGGTGGGGTTGGAAGACTGCGGTTTTTCTTATTGTCATGCGCTGCTCCAATACAGGGTTCCTCGACATTCGGGATGACCTTCGAGGTCAGTCCGGCGCCGGGACGGACAGTGCACGAGCCAATGACGGAGAGGTCGGCGGGCTGTCGTGGTCCCGGCGTCTGCGGGTTGCGCCGTGTTCTGACGGCAGGCTCATCCTGTACCTGCCGCACTACCACCTCCTCCCCTCGGCGGACGATCGTGCCCCCTCCCATAAGGGGGGGTATGCCGGAGCACGCTCCTGCGGCGGCCCGTCCCCCTCGACGGGAGGGGGGTGGCCTCCAGGGGGGAGGGGATGTCGCTGGACGGCCCCTCGGCAACCATCGACTCCAGCTTGTCCGGTTCGTCGCACGCGGCGCCGGTCGCCTTCCGCCCCATGAGTCTGGAGATAGTGATGTCGCAGAAAACCTACGTTGCCGGCGTCGGCATGATTCAGTTCGCCAAGCCCGGCGCCAGCGCCAGCTACATCGAGATGGGCGCTCAGGCCGTGCGCCTGGCCCTGCAGGATGCCGGCATCGATTACCGCCTGGTGCAGCAGGCCTACGCCGGCTACGTCTATGGCGACTCCACCAGCGGCCAGTCGGCGCTCTACGAAGTCGGCCTGAGTGGTATCCCGGTGGTCAACGTCAACAACAACTGCGGCAGCGGCTCCACCGCGCTCTGGCTGGCGCGCCAGGCCGTGGAAAGCGGTGCGGTGGACTGCGCCCTGGCCTTCGGTTTCGAGCAGATGCAGCCCGGCGCGCTGAAGGATCACTGGACCGACCGTCCGGCGACCATCGGCAAGGGCAATGCCGTGGCCGATATCGTCTTCCCCGAGGGCGTCGGCATGCCCAATGCCTTGCGCTTCTTCGGCGGCGCCGGCAAGGAGCACATGGAGAAGTACGGCACGAAGATGGAAACCTTCGCCGCGATTCGCGCCAAGGCCAGCCGTCATGCCGCCAACAACCCGCTGGCGGTCTTCAAGAAGGTCATCAGCGTCGAGGACGTGATGGCCGACCAGGTGATCTTCCCCGGCGTGATGACTCGCCTGATGGCGTGCCCGCCGACCTGTGGCGGCGCCGCGGCGATCATCGTCTCCGAGCGTTTCGCGAAGAAGCACGGCTTGCGCACCGACGTGACCATCCTCGCGCAGGCCCTGGTCACCGACCAGCCGGAAGCCTTCGAGCCGCCCTCGATGATCAGCGCCGTGGGTGTGGGCATGACCCGCCAGGCCGCCACCGAGGTCTATGAGAAGGCCGGCGTCGGCCCCGAGGAAATCCGCGTCTGCGAACTGCACGACTGCTTCGCCCAGAACGAGCTGCTGACCTATGAAGGCCTGGGCTTCTGCGCCGAAGGCGAGGGCGAGAAGTTCGTTCTCGACGGCGATAACACCTACGGCGGCCGCGTGGTCACCAACCCGTCCGGCGGCCTGCTCTCCAAGGGCCACCCGCTGGGTGCCACGGGCCTGGCGCAGTGCTACGAGCTGACCAACCAGTTGCGCGGCAACGCCGGGGCGCGCCAGGTCGAAGGCCTGCAGCATGCCCTGCAGCACAACCTGGGCCTGGGCGGCGCCGGCATCGTGACCCTGTTCGGTCGCGGCTGATGCGCCTGCGCGCGTCCACCCGGGCGTGCGCTTCCACCTCTTTGACTGGAGAGCCGTGAAGTGGCAGACAAAAGCCTGATCGGTCGTTCGCTCGGCGTGACCAGCGCCGAGCTGGAAAAGGGCCAACTGCGTTTCTTCGCCAAAGCCATCGGCGAGACCGACCCCGTCTACACCGACGAGGCCGTGGCCCAGGCGGCGGGCTATCCGTCGCTGCCGATGCCGCCGACCTTCCTGTTCTGCCTGGAGCGGGAAGGGCGCGATACCGACCGCATCATCGAAGGCATCATGGGTTTCGACCTCGGCCGCATCCTGCATGCGGAGCAGTCCTTCGATTATCACCGCATGGCCTTCGCCGGCGATGTGCTGACCTTCGACGCTCGGGTTGTCGACGTGTACGAGAAGAAGGGCGGCGCCCTGCAGTTCGTGGTCTGCGAAACCCGTGTGACCAACCAGCGCGGCGAGCACATCGCCGATGTCCGCTCGTCCACCGTGCAGCGCTGAGGAGCCGAGCATGAGCATTCCGCAATTTCGCGAGGTGCAGGTTGGCGACGAGTTGCCGACGCTCACCCTGGCGCCGATCAATCGCACCACCCTGGCGCTGTACGCCGGGGCCTCCGGCGACCACAACCAGGTGCACATCGATCTCGATTTCGCTCGCAAGTCGCGGCAACCGGACGTGTTCGCCCACGGCATGCTGTCGGCTGCCTACCTTGGCCGCCTGCTGAGCGCCTGGGTGCCGCAGCCGCGAATCCGTGCGCTGTCGGTGCGCTTCGTCGGCATCACCCAGCTCGGCCACATTCCGCACCTGAGCGGCCGCATCGTCGAGAAGTTCGAAGTCGAGGACGAGAAGCTCGTTCGCATCCAACTGTTGTGCGCCAACCAGTACGGCGAGCCGCGCCTGACCGGCGAAGCCGTGGTTGCGCTGGCCTGAACCCCACAAGAACAAGGTAAGCAAGCATGAAGAAACTTGAAGGCAAGGTGGCTCTGGTCACCGGGTCCGGCCGTGGCATCGGCCGCAGCGTCGCCCTGAAACTGGCCCGCGAGGGCGCCCGCGTAGTAGTCAATGACCTCGATTCAGCTCCCGCCGAGGAAGTGGTCGCCGAAATCCGCGCCGCCGGTGGCGAAGCCGTCGCCTGCGTCGGCAGTGTCACCGCCGTGGATTTCGCCGAGCGCTTCATCAAGACCGCGATGGACAGCTACGGCACCCTCGACATCATCGTCAACAACGCCGGTTACACCTGGGACAACGTGGTCCAGAAGATGACCGACGAGCAGTGGTACGCCATCCTCGACTGCCACATCACCGCGCCGTTCCGCATCCTGCGTGCCGCACAGCCGATCATCAGCGCGCTGGCCAAACAGGAGGCCGCGGAGGGCAGGGTGGTCAACCGCAAGGTGGTCAACATCTCCTCGGTGTCCGCCGCCGGCAACCCGGGCCAGATCAACTACTCCACGGCCAAGGCTGGCGTATTGGGCATGACCAAGGCGTTGTCCAAGGAGTGGGGGCGCTACAAGGTCAACGTCAACGCCGTCGCCTTCGGCCATATCGAGACGCGCCAGACCCAGCCCGTGGAGGGTGACCCGAACTACATCGAGATCGAGGGCCGACAGATCAAGGTCGGCATCAGCCCGGCGACCGTCGAGGCCTCGAAGAGCCTGATTCCGCTGGGCCGCCCCGGCACCCCGGACGAGGCGGCCGATGCCGTCTACCTGTTCTGCATTCCCGAGTCGAACTACGTCTCGGGGCAGGTGCTGGTCTGCGGCGGCGGTCTGGGCACCGTGTGAATGCGAGGGGCTCTCCGGAGCCCCTTGGCTTTTTCCGAGGAGGGATCTGGTCATGCAAGAGAGCAAACCGGCGCGCCGATTGCTGCATACCCGCCAGGTGGAGTGCATCGGCTATGAACGCGAGGACGGGCTGTTCGAGATCGAAGGACGCCTGCTCGACACCAAGGGCCAGGACACCGATTTTCCCTACGGCACCATCGTCGCTGGCGGCACGCTGCATCGCATGCGCCTGCTGATGGTGCTGGACCGGCAACTGGTGATCCGGAGCGTCGAGGCTTTCACCGAGCAGGCCCCAACGCCCGTGTGCGGGCAGATCACGTCCGCCTACCAGGCTCTGGCCGGAGTGCGCATCGGCCCCGGCTTCAGGAAGAAGGTTGCCGAGCGCGTCGGCGGGGTAAGCGGCTGCACGCACCTGACGGACCTGCTCGGCCCGATGGCCACCACCGCCATCCAGACGCTCGCCCCCCTGGTGCAGAAGCGTCTGCGCGAGCGCGCAGCCCATGACCCCGCCTTCGAGATGCCGCACCACTGGGTCATCGGCACCTGCCATGCCTACCGCCCCGATGGCGATGCGGCCCGCCGGGTCAGCGAATGGAGGCCCTATGGCGACGCCCGGCGTGCCAAACGCCGCTGAAGTGAAACCGTCCGATCTTCTAACCGGGCCCGGCAATGGCCGGGCGAAAATGGAGGCTTACGTGTACAACAACAAGAAATCCTCGCTCCTGCTTTCGGCTGCTCTGCTCACGACGTTCACAGTGGCCCAGGCTGCCGAGCTGACACCGGCCGAAGCCAGGACGATCGCCAGGGACGCCTATGTCTACGGCTTTCCCCTGGTCGATCACTACCGCATCCAGCACGCTTTCTTCGTCGACCACGAGGGCGACCAATACAAGGGCGCCTGGAACCAGGTGCATAGCGAAGCGCGGGTGTTCACCCCGCAGGACACCGCGATCCAGACGCCGAATTCGGACACACCCTATTCGCAATTGGGCGCCGACCTGCGCACCGAGCCGCTGGTACTGAGCATGCCGGCGGTGGAGCCGGGCCGTTACTACGCGGCGCAATTCATCGACGCCTACACCCACAACTTCGCCTATGTCGGCAGCCGCACCACCGGCAACGGCGCCGGCGACTACCTGCTCGCCGGGCCGGACTGGAAGGGCCCGGTGCCCAAGGGCATCAAGCAGGTGTTGCGCTCGGAAACCGAGTTCGCCTTCGTCTTCTATCGCACGCAACTGTTCGGCCCGCAGGACATCGATGCGGTGCGCAAGGTGCAGGCTGGTTTCCGCGTTCGCCCGCTGTCGGCCTACCTCGGCCAGCCGGCGCCGGCCGCCGCCCCAGCGGTGGATTTCATCAAGCCGCTGACAGTGGAACAGGAGCGCGGCTCGCTGGACTTCTTCAAGCAGCTCAACTTCATCCTCGGCTTCTGCCCGACCCATCCCTCCGAGCGTGAACTGATGGAGCGCTTCGCGCGGCTGGACATCGGCGCCGGCCGGCATTTCGATCCCGCCAGCTACAGCCCGGAAGTCCGCCAGGCCATCAGCGACGGCATCGCCGATGCCTGGAAGGAGCAGGACAAGCTGCAGGCGCTGGCCGGTGCCGGCAAATTGACCAGCGGCGATCTCACCGGTGACCGCGCATCGCTGAAGAACAACTACCTGTATCGCATGCGCGCGGCGATGGCCGGCATCTACGGCAACTCCAAGGAAGAGGCGATCTACCCGGTGTACTACCAGGACGCCCACGGCCAGCGCCTGGATGGCTCCCGCGCCTACGTACTGCGCTTCGCGCCAGGGCAGTTGCCGCCGGTGCGGGCCTTCTGGTCGCTGACCCTGTACCAGTTGCCGTCGCGCCTGCTGGTGGACAATCCGCTGAACCGCTACCTGATCAATTCGCCGATGCTGCCGCAGCTCAAACGCGACGCCGATGGTGGCCTGACCCTGTACATCCAGCACGACTCGCCGGGCAAGGCCCTGGAGAGCAACTGGCTGCCGGCGCCCCAGGGGCCCTTCGTGGTCGCCATGCGCCTGTTCTGGCCCAAGCCTGAAGCCCTCGACGGCCACTGGAGCAAGCCGCCGCTGCAGGTCAACGCCACCCTGGCCAGCCAACCCTGAAGGAGCCTTCCATGAAAAAGCTGCTATCGGTTTCCCTGTCGTTCGCCCTCGCCATGCCGCTGCTGGTGGAGGCCTCCGCCGCGCAGGAGGTGACCGTGGACAACTTCGCGCACGCCGAATCGACGCGCTTCTTCACCCGGACCGTCGCCCGCGGCGGCTTCGGCAAGTTCGTGCACAACCCCGAGCTGGTGCCGGTCACCAGCCAGTTCATCGTCCGGCCCAACCGCGACACCCTGTATTCCTCGGCGGTCTTTGACCTCGACGCAGGGCCGGTGAGTATCAGCCTGCCCGATGCCGGCAAGCGTTACTTCTCGCTGATCGCCATCAGTGAGGAACAGTACACGCCGGGCGTGTCCTATGGCGCCGGGACCTATCGATTCGACCGCCAGCAGATCGGCACGCGCTATGTGCTGATCGGCGTGCGCACCCTGGTCGATCCGAACGACGCGAGCGACCTGCAGGCCGCCCATGCTCTGCAGCAGCAGATCAAGGTCAGCCAGCCGGGTGGTCCGGGGAGTTTCGAGCAGCCAGCCTGGGACCCGGCCAGCCAGGACAAGGTGCGTTCGGCCTTGCTGGGCCTGGCCGAGACGGTAGGAGATTCCCGCGGCATGTTCGGCACGCCCGGGAACGTCGATCCGGTGCGCCATCTGATCGGCAGCGCCTCCGCCTGGGGCGGCAATCCGGAGCGCGATGCGCTGTACCTGAACCGGACGCCGTCGCAAAACGACGGCAACCAGGTGTACCGGCTGAAGATCGGCCAGGTGCCGGTGGATGCCTTCTGGTCGGTCAGCGTGTACAACGCGGCCGGCTACTTCCAGACCAATCCGCTGAGCGCCTACACGCTCAACAGCCTCACCGCCAAGCGGGGTGCCGATGGGTCGGTCGAGGTGCGTTTCGGCGGCTGTGACGCCGAGCAGGCGAACTGCCTGCCGATCATGCCGGGGTGGAACTACATGGTGCGCCTGTATCAGCCGCAGGCGGCGATCCTTGACGGCAGCTGGAAGTTTCCCGAGGCAACACCGCTGCGCTGAGGGCGTCGAGCAAAATAAAACGGGGCCCAATGGGCCCCGTTTGTCGTTTCCATCGCCCTAGAGCGAGCCCACCAGTTGCCCGCCATCCACCGCGATCACCTCGCCGGTCATGTAGGCACCCGCGTCGCTGGCCAGCAGCAGGAAGGGGCCTTCGAGCTCGTGCAACTGGCCGAGGCGGCGCAGTGGCACGGCATCGCGGATGTAGGCCTGGCCCTTCTCGCTGTCGAAGTAGGCGTCGTTCATCTCGGTCTTGAAGTAGCCCGGCGCAAGGGCATTGACGCGAATCCTCTGGCGCGCCAGTTCCAGGGCCAGCGATTTGGTCAACTGCACCACGCCGGCCTTGGCCGCGCAGTAGTGGCTGTAGCCGGTGCCCACGCGCAGACCGAGCATCGAGGCGATGTTGACGATGCTGCCCGGTACGCCGGCGCGCACCATGCGCTGAGCGGCACACTGGGCCACGCGCCAGACGCCGTCGAGGTTGGTGGCGAGCATCCGGCGCCAGTCTTCCTCGGTGATGTCCAAGGCGCGCTGACCGCTGCCGATGCCGGCGTTGTTGAGCACCACGTCGACCGGGCCAAAGGTTTCCTCGGCCGCCTGGAAAGCGGCTTCGACGCTTACCCGGCAGGTGACGTCGAGCGGCACTGCCAGGGCCGTGCCGCCGTCGCGGCGGATCTCGGCGGCGACTTGCTCCAGGCGCTCGACCCGCCGGGCGGCGAGCACCACGCGGGCGCCGGCACGGCTGGCGACCCGCGCCAGGTGCGCGCCGATGCCACTGGAGGCGCCGGTGACCAGGACGGTCCTGCCGGCGAGGGAGAACGGATCGCTGCTCATCAGTACACCTCGAACAGGCCAGCGGCACCCATGCCGCCGCCGACGCACATGGTCACCACCACGTACTTCACACCGCGACGTTTGCCTTCCAGCAGGGCGTGGCCGACCATGCGCGCGCCGCTCATGCCGTAGGGGTGGCCGATGGCAATGGCGCCGCCGTTGACGTTCAGCCTGTCGTTGTCGATGCCTAGCTTGTCGCGGCAGTAGAGCACCTGGCAGGCGAAAGCTTCGTTGAGTTCCCACAGCCCGATATCGTCGACCTTGAGGCCGTGCTGCCGCAGCAGCCTGGGTACCGCGAGCACCGGGCCGATACCCATTTCCTCGGGGGCGAGGCCTGCCACGGCGATGCCGCGATAGGCGCCCAGCGGCTGCAGGTTGCGCTGTTCAGCCAGGCGCGCGTCCATCAGCACGCAGGCACTGGCGCCGTCGGAGAGCTGGCTGGCATTGCCGGCGGTAATGCTGCCGTCCTTGAGGACGGGTTTGAGGTTGGCGAGGTCTTCCAGTCGGGTCTGCGGGCGATTGCCTTCGTCCAGCGCCAGGTCGACCCGCTCCTCGCTGACGGCGCCGGTCGCCTTGTCGAGCACTTGCCGGGTCACGCTGACCGGGACGATTTCCTCGGCGAACAGCCCGGCAGCCTGGGCTGCTGCGGTCCGCTGCTGCGATTGCAGGGCATAGGCGTCCTGGGCCTCGCGGTCGATGCCATAGCGCAGGGCAACGAACTCGGCCGTGTTGAGCATCGGCATGTAGGCGTTGGGTTCGTGCTTGAGCACCTGGCGGTCGTGGTGTTCGCCGACCCAGTCCATATGGCGGTTCTGCACCAGGGAAATGTGCTCCTGGCCGGCACCCACGGTGACCTGCATGCCGTCTACCATGATCTGCTTGGCCGCGGTGGCGATGGCCATCAACCCGGAAGCGCACTGGCGATCGAGGGTCTGGCCGCTGACCGACAGCGGCAGCCCGGAAGCCAGCACGCTCATGCGGCCCAGGTTCCAACCGGCGGTGCCGGCGGGCATGCCGGTGCCCAGCACCAGGTCTTCGATCTCCGCCGCCTCGATGCCGGAACGCTGGACAGCCGCGCGGATGGCGAAGGAGGTCATGGTGGGGGAGGGGGTGGCGTTGAAGGCGCCACGGAACGCCTTGGCGATGGGCGTACGGGCGGTGGAGAGGATGACAGCTTCTTTCATCTTCGTTTCTCGGGGCTGGGGCCGCCCGGCGGGACGGCCAGGGCTTCAGATTTTCTCGATGCGCGAGTGGCCGGCAGCGACCAGCCGCTCCAGCAGCGGGGCGGGCTGGAACCACATCCGACCGTACTCGCCGAGGGCGTCGCGGTACTCGCGGATGCCGGCCAGCACCTTGTCCAGGCCAAGGTTTTCGGCGTAGTGCATGGGCCCGCCGAGCCAGGCCGGGAAGCCGTAGCCGTGGGTCCACACCAGGTCGATGTCACCGGCGCGCAGGGCGATGCCTTCGTCGAGCAGCTGGATGCCTTCGTTGATCAACATGAACAGGCAGCGATCGTGGATTTCCCGGTCGCCGAGCGATCGACGCTCGACGTGCAACTCGCCGGCCAGGCGCTCGGCAATAGCGAGCACCTCCGGGTCGTCATGGCGTTGGCGGCCCTCATAGAGGTAGAAACCGCGCCCGGTCTTCTGTCCATGGCGGCCCAGGGCGTGGAGCGCGTCGCCGACCCGGTAGTAGCTCGGGTCATGGGCGAAAGCGGCGCGATTGGCGTCGCGCACCAGGAAGTTCACGTCGACGCCCGCCAGGTCGGTCATGGACAGCACGCCCATGTTCAGGCCGAGGTCGGTCAGTACGCCGTCCACTCGTGCCGGGGTGGCGCCTTCCAGCACCAGGCGATGGGCTTCGCGGTTATAGGGCTCGAGCATGCGGTTTCCGATGAAGCCGAAGCACACCCGCGATACCACCGCGACCTTGCCGATGCGCTTGGCCAGCTTGAGGGTAGTGGCCAGCACGTCCGGCGCGGTGGCCGCGCCGCGCACCACTTCCAGCAGACGCATGACGTTGGCCGGGCTGAAGAAGTGCAGGCCGATGACGTCCTGCGGCCGCGAGGTCACCGTGGCGATAGCGTCGACGTCGAGGCTGGAGGTGTTGGTGGCGAGGATCGCGCCGGGCTTGCACACCTCGTCGAGGGTGCGGAATACCTGCTGCTTGACTTCCAGCTTCTCGAACACCGCCTCGATCACCAGATCGGCGTCGGCGATATCGGCGTAGTTCAACGTGCCGTGCAGCAGGCGCATGCGCTGCTCCAGCTCAGGTTCGCTCAGCTTGCCGCGCCGGATGCTGATCTCGTAGTTCTTGCGGATATTCGCCAGGCCACGTTCCAGTGCCTCGGCCTGCTGCTCCAGCAGGACGACCGGAATCCCGGCATTGGCGAAGTTCATGGCAATACCGCCACCCATGGTGCCGGCGCCGATCACCGCGACCCTGGCGATTGGCCGCAGGGCGATGCCCGGCTCGATGCCGGGAATGCGCCCGGCTTCGCGCTCGGCAAAGAACAGGTGGCGCAGGGCGACCGATTGCGCGGAGCTTTCGGCCTGGCGGAACAGCACCTGCTCGCGCTCCAGGCCGGCGACCAGGGGCAGTACGCAGGCGGCCTCCACGGCGGCGAGAATCAGGCGCGGCGCCTGGCGATTCTTCCAGCGGGGTTCGTTGGCGCTGCGGTAGTCATCGAAGAACTGCTCTGCCAGGGCGTCGGCCGGGGCCGGGTAGCGCGCGGGCGGCTGCGCCGGGGCTGGTCGCTCCAGCAATTCGCGGGCGAATGCCTGGGCGGCGTCGAGCAGAGGCTGGTCAGCCGCGGCGAGCCGATCCAGCAGGCCCAGCTCCAGCGCCCGGTGTGCGCCGAGCGGTTGGCCGGCAATCATCAGGTCCAGCGCGGCCTCGACGCCGATCAGCCGTGGCAGGCGCTGCGTACCGCCAGCGCCGGGGAGCAGGCCGAGGTTGATTTCCGGCAGGCCGAGGCGTGCGCTGGCGTCGGCGATGCGGTAGCCGCAGGCCAGCGCCAGCTCCAGGCCGCCGCCCAGGGCGGAGCCGGCGATGGCGGCGATCAGTGGCTTGGGCAGGCGCGTCAGGCGGGTCAGCAGGTCGGGTAGCGACGGTGCGGCAAAGGCTGTCGGGCTGCCGAATTCGCTGATGTCGGCGCCGGCGCTGAACAGGCCGGCCTCACCGTGCACGATGATCGCGCGCACCGATGTGTCGGCGGCGGCCGCTTCGCAGGCTTCGAGGATGGCGGCGCGCAAAGGTTGGCCCAGGGCATTGACGGGGGCGCGGGCGAGGCCGAGGAGGGCGAGGCCGTCCTCGACGCGGTAATGGACCAATGGGTTCATGAGGTTTCCTGTCGGTAGAGCGGGCTTGGGGGGAAAGGCAGTCAGAACCAGGCGTCCTGCATGTCCAGGTTGAGTCGGTTGCCGGAGCGCAGCAGGTCGGCCTGTGCCGCCAGCGGTGCCAGTTCCCAGGTCATGAAGTAATCGGCGGCGTGCAGCTTGCCGCGGTAGAAATCGGCTTGTTCAGCGGCCGCGCCGTTGTCCAGCGCGCGACCCGCGAGCAGCGCCATGCGCAGCCACAGCCAGCCGACCGTGACGCGGCCGAACAGGTCGAGGTAGACGCTGGCGTTGGCGAGCCCGTGGTCGGCGTCCTCGGTCACCTGCGCCTGAAGGGCTGCGGTGACTTCCTCCAGCCGTCGCAGCGCATCGCTCAACTGATCCGCCAGACGAGCACAGTGCGCATCGCTGGCGGCCTGCTCGACGGTGGCGCGGGCCTGCTTCAGGAACAGTTCATAGCCGTCGCCACCGCGCGGACCGAGCTTGCGCGCCAGCAGATCGATGGCCTGGATGCCTTCGGTGCCTTCGTGGATGGGGTTGAGGCGGTTGTCGCGGTAGAGCTGCTCCAGCGGGTACTCGCGGGTATAGCCGGCGCCGCCGAGTATCTGGATACCGATATCCGAGGCGATCAGGCCGTAGCGCGACGGCCAGGACTTGACCATGGGGGTCAGCAGGTCGAGCAGCTCGGCGGCCTCGCCGCGCGCCTGTGCATCCGGCGCGGTGTGCGCGTCTTCCACCAGGCTGCTGGCGTACAGGCACAGCGCAAGGCTGCCCTCGGCGTAGACCTTCTGCTGCAACAGCATGCGCCGCACATCGGCGTGCTCGACGATGCGCACCTGCGGCTGCACGGGGTTCTTGTTGCCCGGCGTCCGCCCCTGCGGGCGCTCGCGAGCGTAAGCCAGTGCGTGGCGATAGCTCTCATAGGCCAGGCTGGCCGCGCCCAGGCCGACGCCGATGCGCGCCTCGTTCATCATCTGGAACATGTAGGCCAGCCCCTGGCCGGCCTCACCGACCAGGTAGCCTACGGCGCCGTCCTGCTCGCCGAAGTTGAGCACGGTGGAGGTGGTGTTGCGGTAACCCATCTTGTGCAGCAGCCCGGCCAGGGCGACGTCGTTGCGCTCGCCCTGGCTGCCGTCCGGGTTGACCAGGAACTTGGGCACCAGGAACAGCGAAATCCCCTTGGCACCGGCCGGCGCGCCTTCGATGCGCGCCAGGACCATGTGGACGATGTTGTCGCACAGTTCGTGGTCGCCGCCGGAGATGAACATCTTCTGCCCGAACACACGGTAACTGCCATCTGCCGCCGGCCGCGCGCTGGTGCGCAGGTCACCCAGCGCCGAGCCCTGGCCCGGTTCGGTGAGCGCCATGGTGCCGCTGCACTGGCCGTTGAGCATGGCCGGCAGGTAACGCTGGCGCAGGGCGCCTTCGGCGAAGCTGCTGACCAGGTTGGCGGCGCCGATGGTGAGGAAGGCGTAGGCCGTGGTGCTGATGTTGGCCGCGTTGAAGTAGGCCATGCAGGCGCGCAGCAGCACCTCGGGGAGTTGCAGCCCGCCATCTTCGGCGTCGTGGTGGGCAGCGAGGAAGCCGGCCTCGGCGAAGGCCTCCCAGGCTTCCCTGGTTTCCGGGATCAGATGGACCCGCTCGCCGTCGAAGGTCGGCTCTTCGGCGTCGCCCTTGTGGTTGTGCGGGGCGAAGCACTCACTGGCCAGGGAACGTGCCGTGTCGAGGGTGGCGCGCAGCACGTCGAGGTCCAGGTCGGCATAGCGCGGGCGCTGGAGCAGGGCACGGGTGTCGAGGAATTCATAAAGCAGGAAGTCGAGTTCGCGCTCGTTCAGCAGGGGGGCGGTCATGGACACCTCGTCAGCAGTTGGCTTCGACGGGCCGGCGGCCCTGGGAAGTATTGAATCGACGAAGTGAAGCGCGAAACGCAGCCCGAACGGTCCCCCTAGGACGATGGCGCGGCCCCTCCCTTTTAGAGGGGAGGGCACGACGGGGTGGCCCTCCCGCAGGCGCGATTGGCCGCCCTGCGGGTGCATGCGCGCGCGCTCGCCTATGCTTGCTGCGCCAGGAAGGAACAGGCAAAGGGAGGCGACATGGCAACCGTATTGCTGGTGGACCCGACGCCGATCGTACGCAGCGCGCTGCGCGATCTGCTGGAAAGCATGGGGCATGTGGTGCTTGAGGAGGCCGACGACGTTCCGACGGGGCTTGGCATTGCCCGCGCGGCGCAACCGCAACTGGTCATCCTGGAAATGGCGCTCCCCGGCGCCGGTGGGCTCGACCTGTTGCGCCGGCTGCGCGCGCGGGATCCCGCGCAGAAGCTGCTGGTGTACAGCCGGCAGAACCCCGCGCATTTCGCCCCGCTGTGCTTCCAGGCCGGGGCCAGTGGCTTCGTCAGCAAGGACGAGGACCTGGCCGGGCTGCGCAAGGCGATACTCGACGTGCTGGCCGGGCGCGCGCACTTCGCCCGCGAACACATGCAGCCGGGCAGCGGCAATGAACTGGCCAGCCTGACGCCGCGGGAGCTGGCGGTGCTGCAGTTGATCGCCGAGGGCCACCCGAACGTACGGATTGCCGAGCAACTGCGCATCAGCTTCAAGACCGTCAGCACCTACAAGGGGCATCTGCTCGAAAAGCTCCATGTAGGCTCCAACGTCGAACTGGCCGAGATCGCCCGGCGAAACGGTCTGCTGACCGAGCAGGAACCTGCTGCCGGTGCGGTCTCCAGCGAAGAGTTGCCTCTGGAACTGGGCGTTCTGCGCGGTCTGGTGGACGCGGCTCCTACGCCGATGCTGGTGCGCAACATCGAAGGCCGGTTGCTGTTCTGCAACCAGCGCTTCCTCGATTACTTCCGCATCACGGCGGACGAAGCACTGCATTCGGGGCTCACCGATGCGCGCTGGTTTCCCCCGGCCTTGCGCCAGACGCTGCCCGAGTCCTACCGCCGGCTGGTCAACGACGGCATCCCGGTGGCGGTCACGATGCGCGTGGAAATCTTCGGTGAGCCCCGGGTCCTGCATTACTGGATGGTGCCGTACCGCGATGCCTCCGGCCGGCCCACCGGCGTGCTGGGCGGCTTGCAGGACATCACTTCCAGCGAGGAGCACCTGATCGAGCTGCGTGACCGCGCGTTGCTGGTCGAAAGTCGCCTGCGCCAGCGCACCGAGCTCTATACGGCTTCGCTGACGGAACTGGCCGGGCGGCTGGACGACATGGGGCTGCATCCGGCCACGCCGGGCCTGGCCAACCTGAGCGCGCGGCTGGAGCGCTTGCGGCGGATCTGTGACCTGGAGGACGGCCAGGTGGCCAGCGCACCGGTCGCCTGCGAGCTGCACCCGTTGATCAGCCGCAGCCTGGCAGGACATACCGCAAGCCTGTTCGGCATGCCGAGCCTGGGAGTCGATCGGGTCTGGCTGGATGCGCAGGCTTTCTCGGAGTGGATGACCAGCGTACTGGCGCTGTTCCATGCCGACGCCCGTATTCCGCTCACGCTCCGGCTCAGTGTGACGATGCGCGGAGCAGGGCGCATCGGCGTCAGCCTGGAAGTGTCCGGACAACCCGCGCCGGAGAGCGTCATCGACCGTCATCATGCCGAACGCCTGGCCGAGCATCTGGAAGGCCGGCTGCGCTATGAACGCACGGAAAACGAGCTGCTGGTGGTGCTCGAACTGGAGCTATTGCTGGCCAGTGTCGGTTAACTATCGAAGAACTCTGATATCGCCGCCTGAAGGACTCTGAGTTCGCTCGGACGGCCCTCTCCCTAGCATGTGCGCAACTCGTCTACTTGCGGAGTTGCCGCCATGAACCTCACCTCCAAACTGTCCTGCCCGCGCCGCCCCGGCGCACTGTCCATGCTCGCCATTGCCCTTTTGATCGGCAGTGGCGTGGCCCTTGCCGACCCGGTCGGCGCAGCGAAGCAGCCTGCCCAGCCGATGGTGCTGCTGGCCCACCAGCAACTGCTCGAAGGCGACCTCGGCGCCGCCCAGGCCCTGCTTCGCGAAGCCGCGGCCGAAGGGCAGGGCGGCACCCGTGCCCTGGCGGAGCAGGCCTTCCTCGAAGATGCCAACGGCCGCCACATGCGTGCCCGGCAGTTCTACGACGCCCTCAAGGGCAGCGACCAGAGCGCTGTCATCGCCGTGCCTTCGGCGGTGAACCTCACGGCCCTGGCGCGCTTCGACCTGGCCCGCAATGCCTTCGCCGACCTTCAGAAGCACTCGTCGAATCCGCAGGTAAAGGCCTACGCCGGCCTCTGGGGGCTGTGGCTGGGCGCTCGCGGCGCCAGTGACGCCGGGCTCAAGCCGGACGCCGCCAAGGCGCGGGTGCAGAAGCTCGCCCGTAGCGTCAAGGCCGTTACCCCGCAGCAGCGCGCACTGGTTGCCCTCTACCAGGGCAAGACCGACAGCTCGGCAGTGTTCGCCGAGATCGATGCGCTGCAGGCCCCCGAAGCGGTCAAGCGTGACCTGCGCACCGAGGCCGGATTGTTCGCCGGTGCCTACCTGGACTACGTCCGTCAGGACCATGCCGGCGCGCTGCGCCTCTACCAGCGCGCCCTCTACCAGCGCGCCCTCGACCAGTCCCGCCCTTCGGCCATGGAGCGCCCGCTGCTGATCCAGTCCAGCCGCGCCCTGCAACTGTCTTCCCGCTGAATTCCCCCTACCCACGCCAGGGCAACCCCCTGGAAGGAGTTTTCTCATGAACAGGATTTATCGTCTGGTCTGGTCCAAATCCCAGCAGTGCTGGTGCGTCGCCTGCGAATTCGCCCGGCACTCGGGCAAAGGTGGCCGCGCGCTGGCTGTCCTCGGGCTCGGTACCCTGGGTGGCCTCTACTTCGGTGACGCGCTGGCGGCTGACGGCTCGAACTACGAGAAAGGCATCGCCGGCAATCCCGGTCTGTACGTCAACGACAGCACCGATTCAGGTTGCGTCTTCGTCCACGACACCGGTGTCACCGGTGACATGGGCTGGAAGTACGACGGCAACAACAGCAACTGCAAATCCGGCGACAAATCCACCCAGACTGGCCGTGTGCTCTTCTACGGCACGGGCAGCCAGGCAGCCGGCACCAACTCGCTGACCCTGGGCGATGAACTGTTCGTCAACGGCGGGCGCATCGGCCTGAACAACAAGATCGATGGCACCAACTCCCTGGCGATCGGCAATGTCGGCACCGACGCATTGGGCAACCCGACCGGGACCCGCGCCAGCGCAGCAGATTCAGTCGCCATCGGCAACAACGCGCTCGCCAGCCAGCAGAACGCCCTGGCCCTGGGGACTGGCGCCCAGGCACTGGCTCAGGAGGGGGTAGCCCTGGGCGCAGGCTCGGTGGCTGGAACGGCGGCCGGTGTGGCCGGCTATGTGCCCGGTGGCGCAACCCAGGCCCAGGCCGATGCCATTGCCGTCACCGGCAGCACCCTGGGCGCTGTCGCCGTGGGGGATGCCGCTACCGGCAAATTCCGCCAGATCACTGGCGTGGCCGCCGGTGCGCAAGACAGCGATGCGGTCAACGTGGCCCAGCTCAAGGGCGCGGTCGGCAGTGCCACCGCCGATGCGGTGATGTACGACAACAGCACCCATAACAGCGTGACCCTGGGTGGCGACACCTACAACAGCACCAGCAAGACTGGCGGCACCCGTATTACCAACGTGGCCCGCGGTGAAGGTGATAGCGACGCGGTGAACATGTCGCAGCTCAACGAGACCAACCAGCAAGTCAGCAATATCGACAACCGGGTCAGCAATGTCGACAACCGGGTCAGTAACGTTGACAACCGCGTCACCAATGTCTTCGGCGATGACAGCGAGGCCAACATCGAGCAGAACGGTCGCGGCATCCGCTATGTGCGTACCAATGACAACGGCCTGCCGCTGGAGGATGCCTACGCGAAGGGGCAGGGCTCCACGGCGGTGGGCTACCAGGCACAAGCCACCGGCGACAGCGCCCTGGCTCTGGGCCGCAACGCCAGTGCCACGGCTGATAACAGCGTGGCGCTGGGCGCAAACAGCACCACCACGGCGGACCTCAGTCGTCCGGCCTATACACCCTACGGTGCGCCAGTGGCCGGCGTCGCCACTGGCGAAGTCTCGATCGGCACTGCCGGTGCCGAACGCCGGGTGACCAATGTCGCGGCGGGTGCGGATGAAACCGACGCGGTGAACGTCTCGCAACTCAAGGGCGTCTCCGACCGCACCGAGAAGCTGGCCCAGGACGCTCTGTTGTGGGACCCGAGTGCCAACGGCGGGCAGGGTGCCTTCAGCGCCGACCATAACGGCACCGGCCCGAACAAGATCACCCAGGTGGCCGACGGCGACGTGAACGCGACTTCCACCGACGCCATCAACGGCTCGCAGCTCAACCAGACCAATCAACAGGTCGCCAACGTCGACAACCGCGTCACCAATGTCTTCGGCGATGACAGCGAAGCCAACGTCCAGGAGAACGGTCGCGGCATCCGCTATGTGCGCACCAATGACAACGGCCTGCCGGTGGACGATGCCTACGCCAAGGGGCAGGGTTCCACGGCGGTGGGCTACCAGGCACAAGCCACCGGCGACAGCGCCCTGGCTCTGGGTCGCAACGCCACTGCCACGGCCGACAACAGCGTGGCACTGGGCGCCAACAGCACCACCACGGCGGACCTCAGCCATCCGGCCTTTGCACCCAACGGTGCGCGGGTCGCCGGCGTCGCCAGCGGCGAAGTCTCGGTCGGTGCTGCCGGTGCGGAACGCCGGGTGACCAACGTCGCGGCAGGTGCGGATGAAACCGATGCGGTGAACGTGTCGCAGCTCAAGGGCGTGTCTGATCGTACCGATCAGTTGGCCCAGGACTCACTGCTCTGGGACCCGACCGCCAACGGTGGCAACGGTGCCTATAACGCCAATCACGGCGGCCGTGGTCCGAACAAGATCACCAACGTGGCCGCGGGTGACATCAGCACGGATTCGACCGATGCCATCAACGGCTCGCAACTGTACGAAGTGACCACCCAGATCAACAACATCAGCCTGGGCCGTACCAAGTACTTCCACACCACCTCGGAGAAAGACGACTCGGTCGCCAGCGGCAGCGACTCCATCGCGGTCGGCCCGGCTGCCCAGGCTTCCGGCGCATCGTCGCTGGCAATGGGTGACGGCGCCAACGCCAGCGCGGACAAGGCCAGCGCCATCGGCAGCGACGCCAGTGCCAGCGGTACGGCTGCCACGGCAATGGGCAATGGTGCCAGCGCCAGTGGCACTTCCTCGGTGGCCATGGGCGACGGCGCCTCCGCCAGCGGCGAGCGCAGCTCGGCCATTGGTGCAGGTGCCAACGCCCAGGCCAACGACAGCGTGGCATTGGGTGCAGGCTCGGTGGCTGATCGCGAAGGCAGTGTCTCGGTCGGCAGCGCCGGCAACGAGCGGCAGATCGTCAACGTCAAGGCCGGCGAGGCCGATACCGATGCCGTCAACGTGTCGCAGCTGCGCCAGCAGGGCGACACCATCAACGGCAACATCAGCAACGTCGATGCCCGCGTGACTCAGGCCGGGGTGAACATCAGCAACCTGCAGAACGGCACCGACGGCATGTTCCAGGTGAACAACAGCAGCCACCTGCCCAAGCCTCGCCCGAGCGGAGCCGACTCGCTGGCCGGCGGCGCGGGCGCCGAGGCCACCGGCGACAACAGTGCAGCAATCGGTACTCGCTCGCGTGCCGGTGGCCGCAATGCCACGGCCCTGGGTAACGGTGCCGATGCCCAAGCGACCAACTCCGTGGCCCTGGGCGCCGGCTCGGTGGCCGACCGCGAGAACAGCGTGTCGGTGGGCAGTGCCGGACAGGAGCGGCAGATCACCAACGTTGCCGCCGGCACCGCAACCACCGATGCCGTCAACGTCGGCCAACTGCAGAAGAGCATGGGTGACATCTCCAACCAGTTCTACGACTACACCGACTCCCGCTACAACGCGCTGCGCCACGACCTGAAGAAACAGGATGACATCCTCAGTGCGGGCATCGCCGGCGCCATGGCCATGGCGACCCTGCCGCAGCCGTACTCGCCGGGGGCCAGCATGGCCGCCGTGGGTCTGGGCAACTACCGCGGCCAGGGTGCGCTGGCGGTCGGTGTCTCGAAGATCTCCGACAACGGCAAGTGGGTCACCAAGCTGCAGGGCAGCACGACCAGTCAGGGTGATACCGGCGTCTCCGTCGGTGTGGGTTACCAGTGGTGAGTTTTTCCATCCAGGCCCGGCTCCGGCCGGGCCCCTTCGAGGAGATCAAGATGAACGCTTTCAAACCTTTCGCCGTACGGACTCTCGTCATCGCCTGCGCCAGCCTGCTGCTGGCTGCCTGCGGCACTCACAGCTCGGTCGACGAGCAGGGCCACAGCGCCGCTCCGCAGTTCCCGTCGATCAGCGACTCCTACCGCCCGCAGGGCAGCTACGTGAACCTGGAAAACCTGGCCAAGGTTCAGCCGGGCATGGGCAAGGTCCAGCTGTATGAACTGCTCGGTACGCCGCACTTCCAGGAGGGCCTGTTCGGTGTGCGCGAGTGGGACTACATCCTGCGCTTCCGCCGCCCGGCCCAGGCCGACCTGGTCTGCCAGTACAAGGTGCTGTTCGACAAGGACATGCAGGCCCAGAGCTTCCTGTATTCCCCGGCTGACTGCCAGGACCAGCTCAAGCCAGCCGTGGCACCTGCGCCGCAGCCGGTGCGGAGCATCACCCTGTCCGCCGACACTGCCTTCGCCTTCGACCGCGCACAGTTGAGTGCCGCCGGCCAGGCCAGCCTGCAGCGGCTGGCCAGCCAGCTCCAGGGCCAGCATCCGAATGCGATCTCCATCACCGGGCACACCGACCGGCTGGGCTCCCGTGCCTACAACCTCGATCTGTCGCTGCGCCGCGCCGAAGCCGTGCGCGACTACCTCGTCGGGGCCGGCGTGCCCGCTGGGCTGATGCAGGTTCATGGGGTTGGCGCAGCGCAGCCAATCACCGATTGCCCGGACGCTCCGCGCGACCAACTGAGCCAGTGCCTGGCAGCCAACCGCCGAGTCATCGTCGAAATCACCGCCGCCGTGGCGCAACCCATCAAGAGCGAGGAATGAGCCATGACCACTTCCAGCAAATGGCTGACTGTGATGCTTCTGCCAATCTGCCTTCTGGCCGGCTGCAAGGACGCCGACCAGACCACCGCCAGTGCGGCTGCCAAGCCTCCAGTACAACCGCTGCGCACCCTGGAATACCCCGCGCTGCCGGTGATCCGCAACGCGATCTTCAGCATGTCGCCCCTGGTGGATGGCAAGCGCAATCCGGCCGTCATGCAGCACATCTGCGGCCTGGCTCGCGGGGAGATGAAGCAGTCGGAGGTCGACCGGTTCGTCAGCGCCAGTGGTGAGACGAACGCAAGCCTGACGAAAAAGGGCGGTGTCACGGCGCTGCTGGTCAGCGGTAACCACAGCGGCCAGGAAATCGCCTGCGCGGCTTACCTGGCCACGGCGCCGCTCATCCAGGTCGATGGCGCGCAGTTCATCGCAGCACAGAAGGGCGCCGATGGGAAAATGCAGGTCGACCAGGCGCGCTTGAGCGAAGTCATGGCTGTGCGCATGGCCCTGGCCCGCACCGATGCCGAGTACTTCACGCTGATCACCGAGAAGTTGCAGCAGACCCCAGGGCTTACCGATGCTCAGTACCAGGCGCGTACACGCGAGCTGTTCTCCGAACTGGCTCCGGCCTTCCTCAAGCGCGTCAAGCAGCAGATGCCCCTGGCCGGCACCCGTTTCGACCTGAAGCGTCTGGATAACGAAC
This sequence comes from Pseudomonas sp., assembly GCF_002796985.1. Classification (GTDB taxonomy): domain Bacteria; phylum Pseudomonadota; class Gammaproteobacteria; order Pseudomonadales; family Pseudomonadaceae; genus Pseudomonas. The sequence continues at coordinate 108,048 of NZ_PEKX01000017.1, forward strand.
GCTTCGCCTTCGGCACCTCCAACGGCGGCGAATACGAGTACAGCAACGATGGCATGAGCCTGCGCCAGGACAACATCACCTGGTACGGCGAAGGCCAGCTGATGGGGCAGCGCCGTACCTTGCAGATCGCCTACTACCCGGACGAAGTCATTCAAAGACTCAACTAATGATTAGAAGTTGCCCCAGGGAAGCGCCGGCTGGAAGGCCGGCGCTGATGCAGAACCGAGGTCTACCCCATTTGCTCTGGCATTGCCGGAGCATCAGTGCCTTCAATGCCCCCAAGTACCTGATCGTGCATTCAATTATCAGCGTCTCAATAATGATCGGTTAGCAGGGCAGTGGAGGGCAGGGCACTGAACCTGTGACTAGAGACCGCCTGGTTAGCCATTCAGAGAACAAACCTGGACGGTGTGACTTTCGAAACGACCTGAGAGGGCTTTGGCGGCGGCAACAAAGCTCGCATCGATCCTCTTGGCGAGTGCCTGAGTTGTGAGCAGCGTGATAAGGCTGGACTCGTAAGCAACGAGGCTGCTGGGCGTGGAACAACGGAACGAGCACAGTCAGCAGCGACATTCTGGTCCCGCACCAGCAGCGACATGTGTTGGCCGGCGGACACACGGCACCGAGTCAGGGTGATCTGCAAAGGGCAAGATGAAGGTGGTCCAAATACGAGCGTGGAAGCCTAAAGGGGATAGGGGATTGTCGAATCAGGACCTTATGCTCTCTGAACTGAAGTTCGGGAGCCTGATCATACTCGGCGCTACAGCGTTATGACTGACTGAGATTCAAACTCAATCTGGGGCTTCGCGATGCTGCCAGTGAATCGCCCCGGATTCCCTAGACACTTTCCAGGCTCAGTAAATGTCGCTTCTCAAACTCTA
>NZ_PEKX01000018.1 GCF_002796985.1 Pseudomonas sp.
TGGCACCTCCTAATGGGTCGTATTATGAGGCACGGAGGTGTCTACGAAACTAGGGTCGATTCATTCGAGACCTACGAAAAGGCACCATGCGCTTTAGAAAAAGGACAACGCGTCGCGTTTCTAGATGGTGATCGAGTGCTGATGGCGACTAAGGTTGGTGAAGAGATCACCTTCGCTGTGCGGGAGTGTAAGGGCGGGACCTAGGCCTTGCATCTGTTTCCCCTCGCACAACTTGGGGCATCCTCGTATGCTATCAATGATTTCATTGATTGCTTTGGAGGATGCCATGGCCAGCATCACGATTAGAAACCTAGACGAAGACCTCAAGGCGAAGCTCCGAGTGGTAGCCGCGAACCATGGCCGCTCGATGGAAGAGGAAGTCCGAGTGATCCTAGCCCAGGCGCTTTCTCGGGAAGAGAAACGGGGTGGCCTGGGAAGCCGAATTCATGCTCGCTTTGCGTCGGTTGGCGGGGCTGATATCGAGCTGCCTGCTCGCAATACTAAGGCTCGGGCTGCGGACTTCGACGAATGATTCTGCTCGACACCAATGTCCTGTCGGAGCTCATGAGAGCCAAGCCGGATCCTGCGGTGGTTGCCTGGATCGATGCTCAACCTGCTCAGGATCTGCTGATCTGCTCGATCACGGTGGCCGAGATCCTTTATGGCATTGCCAGGATGCCGAAGGGGAAGCGCAGGCAAGCTCTGCAGGATCTGGCCATTGCCATGTTCGAAGAGGACTTTGCCGGCAGGATCCTGCCCTTCGATGCGGATGCGGCGGTGCACTACGCAGAGCTGGCGGCAGAGAGTGAGGCCAAGGGAAAGATCGCCGATATGGCTGATGGGCAGATCGCTGCAATTGCCCGGCTTCACGGAGTGCAGATCGCCACTAGGAACGTTCGTCACTTTGAGAGCTTTGGCGTCCCGCTGACTAACCCATGGGGACTGTAGCGGGCTTTGGGGATATTTCTTATTCAGGTTTGCTGCGGAACCAGATCTGACCTGTCTCGGATCCATGCTCCCTGCGTCTCTGAAGTTCGAATAGGCGCGATTCATGAATGAGATGCCGCCAGCTGCTACATCCATATTTCTTTGGGGTATGCTCTGGCCAATTTTCCTGGAATGTCTTAATTGCCTCAGCTAGACAGGTCCAGCCATCAACAGCGAAATCTTGTTCGATCTTTTTCAGGTACTGAACGACTACCGTTTTGGGCCAGTCATGAGGTTGGCCGTCAACAATCCCGAAAACGAGAAGATCATCGAAACCTGGAGCTTGCATTAGCTCTCTTATCGCTTTTGTTGCCCGATTAGCTGTCTCTACCCATCCGCGAAGCTCCTGATGTTGCTTGTCAATTGCGGCATGAGTTGTGTCTAGGTAGCGCAACGCATTCTGGCAATCTTCGTAGCTCTGAAGATTGAAGCGCTCTGTGAAGTGATGCACGAGCTCATTGCGGAGCGCCACGAAGCTATCTAAGCGATCTTTAGTATCTTGGAGCTCTTGCCCGGATAGCGGTGCATGGAACGTCATTCGGAACAGAGGTTCTGTTGCGTCCACTCCCCAGTTGTCCGCTTCGTCGTCGTCTTGTGCATTGTTTAAAAAGCCGCTGACGAGTGTGTTTTTGACTTGGCCAAGGGTCTTGTCGGCAAACTCTCTTCTTCGCTTGGCGAGATTGTCCCGTATGGTTGTGGCGGAGCCCCCAATCTCCTGGGTAGAGATGAGTCGCTTCACTCCCTGCTCGTACTGCTGCAATCGAATGATGCAAATGCCGACTTTTCGAGCGATGTCGTTTTGAAGGGGGGTTAAGTCGATAGCTGGCTCGTCCATGCCTGTCTCCATCCATATCTGGGGTATGACAAGGCTAGAGATCGGGAGCTAGGGGAGCAACAGATTTGGGAGGTAGACAGGGTGTAGTCACTTCGTAGTCACTACCCCAGAAAGCACAAAGGGCTAGCTTTCGCTAACCCTTTGTTTTGTATGGTGGCTACACCGGGACTTGAACCTGGGACATCAGCATTATGAATGCTGCGCTCTAACCGACTGAGCTATGTAGCCGAGTGGCGCGCATTTTCCGCAGATCAAGGGGGGGTGTCAACCCCTTTTCTTGAATATTGTTCTGATCTATCAATCGTTTAGCCGGTTCCGCGGGCTTTTCGCGATGAGCGGCGGGGCAGGGCGTCCATGAAAAAGCCCGGCGGGTGGTCGCGGCTTTTCGGGGCTGGTAAGTACTCGGGCGATAAGTAGTGCATAGCAGAACCAGGCAGAAGGTTGCCAACCATCATTCGCTCTGCCCTATTCGCATACAAGGTATAGCCATCAGTAATACTGAAAAGCGGTACGGCGACTTCCATCACGATGCAAGGGCGGTGACTGCCTCTTTGGTTTCTCCGCGGGCCTTTGATGAGGTAAATCGGCGCCCAAACACTATCATGGGTTTTTCGATGGCAATGTGTGTAATCCAGGCCGTAAGGGTTGTGACAGCCAAGGCGGCGGTGAGCATCAATATATAATTGTTTGAGTAACTTCGCACGAGCGCCATGGTGGCGAGTCCTAGCGCAGTGTGGAATAAGTACATTGGGTAAACCAAGTCGGCCAGCCAGCTAACAAACTTGGGAGTTCGAGAAAGTGCTCCAGATTTTCCGAGGAGCATGAATAAGGAGAAAATACCAACAGCCAGAAGATGTGTGCCGATATTTTCATATGTTCCCGAGCTCCCGATGCTTTGCTTGTAGAACTGAAAGCCAAGATAAGATATCACTGTGGTGTTGAAAATGAGTGATAGCCTTTTTATGGCAGTATCTTCCTTTTTCGCTAGGAAAAAGCCGACTCCGATGGTGATGAATAAAATGAAGAGTGAATTTTTTCCTAGGAGCCCAGTGTAGTAGCCGCTGTAGTTGGCACTGACAATGACGCATGCGAGAAGCACTGCCTGAAGAAGTATCAATTTTGATGCAGTGAACCTGCCTGTCAGAGCAGCGATCAAATAGAATGCTACCTCTACGACCAGTGTCCATAAAACTCCCATGACAGGAGGGAGGGCGAGGACTGAGTAAGTCAGTGTCCAACTAGCAAGGTAGCTGGGGAATCCATACTTGATGCCCTGCGTTAGCCACAGATAAGCGCCGACTATCAAAGTGGATGCTATCAATAAAGGGAATATTCGGAAGAACCTATTGATCAGGAAGTTTTTCCGAGAATACCGATCCATCATGGCTGGCATTAGATAGCCCGTAACCATAAAAAATAGGGCAACACCAATAATGGCTGACTGCGTGGAGAACGTATTGATCAGGAAGATGTCGAAATTGAGAAAGGCGATCTGTGGGCCATTCATCAGGGGTAGAGTGACTTCGGGGGATATGATCCCCGGAATTTCTGGCGCAAAACCTCCTACACTTGCGAAGTGCCCGTATATAACGAGAAGGATTGAGATTAGCCGGATCATGTCCAGCCAAGCAAGGCTGTGTGAGAGAGCATTTTTTTGCATGTGGTCGGGTCTCGTCGGCTAATTGTTTCCGCTCGCTATTAAGGGCTTTACCAGAAGAGGTGCCAAGTCTTCTTGGCGTCGCTATGGAAGGCCCCCGCTTAATACCGGATTTTCCAATGCCGCTAATTTTCCGGCAAGGACTTTCGGAGGGCCTGGGTGATCCTGAGTTGGCTGTACCGACGCTGCCATCGCGGACTCTCTCGTGCATGCCAGGTGCTACGTAAACTCAAGCTCGGTGCCGCCGGCCGTCCCGCTTGTAGAAATGGCTGATCCAGGCGTATCGCAGGACTATTTCTCGCTTGGAAAGCTATCTCTGCTGCTCTCCACAATGCCACTTTCTCAAGCTGTACTTACATCATTCCCTGTTGTTTAACTGAGAGAATTCAGGGGGGGCTCGCTCGTTTCTTTGGTGGTGCTCTTAGCTCTAGAGCCTGGGTTTTGAGCAGTTTTGCTTGCTACTGAGAAGGTCGCATGTGAAATTTAGAAATGAAAAACCCCGCAACTGCGGGGTTCTAAATCAATGACGTAACGGCTTCGAGTTAGACGTTGAAGCGGAAGTGCATGACGTCGCCATCCTTGACGATGTAGTCCTTGCCTTCCAGGCGCCATTTGCCGGCTTCTTTCGCACCCTGTTCGCCCTTGAACTGGATGAAGTCGTCGTAGGCGACGACTTCGGCGCGGATGAAGCCTTTTTCGAAGTCGGTGTGGATCACGGCGGCGGCCTGCGGGGCGGTGGCGCCGACGCGGACGGTCCAGGCGCGGACCTCCTTTACACCGGCGGTGAAGTAGGTTTGCAGGTGCAGCAGCTCGTAGCCGGCGCGGATCACTCGGTTCAGGCCCGGCTCTTCGAGGCCGAGGGATTCGAGGAACATGTCCTTCTCTTCGCCATCGTCAAGTTCGGCGATTTCGGCTTCGATCTTGTTGCACACCGGTACGACCATGGCGCCTTCTTCTTCGGCGATGGCGCGAACGATGTCCAGGTGCGGGTTGTTCTCGAAGCCGTCTTCGGCGACGTTGGCGATGTACATGACCGGCTTGCTGGTCAGCAGGTGGAAGCTACGTACGACGCGCTTCTCGTCATCGCCCATGTTCTTCATCAGCGAGCGGGCGGGTTTGCCTTCGCTGAAATGGGGGATGAGCTTTTCCAGCAGGGCTTTCTGCACCAGGGCGTCCTTGTCGCCGCCCTTGGCGTTGCGCGCGACCTTCTGCAGTTGCTTCTCGCAGCTGTCGAGGTCGGCGAAGATCAGTTCGAGGTCGATGATCTCGATGTCGCGCTTGGGGTCGACGCTGTTGGAGACGTGGATGACGTTCTCGTCTTCGAAGCAGCGCACGACGTGGGCGATGGCGTCGGTCTCGCGGATGTTGGCGAGGAATTTGTTACCCAGGCCTTCACCCTTCGAGGCGCCGGCTACGAGGCCGGCGATGTCGACGAACTCCATGGTGGTCGGCAACACGCGCTCGGGCTTGACGATCTCGGCCAGCGCATCGAGGCGGGCGTCGGGCATCGGCACGATGCCGCTGTTCGGCTCGATGGTGCAGAAGGGGAAATTTTCCGCCGCGATGCCGGATTTGGTCAGGGCGTTGAACAGGGTGGACTTGCCGACGTTGGGCAGGCCGACGATGCCGCAGTTGAATCCCATGTTAGGTCCCTCGCGCCAGGTGGCGGAAATAGAGGTGTGATCAGGCCTTCTGGCTGTGCAGCTTCTGCATCGCGCGGGTCCATTCCCCGTCGAGCATTTCCGGCAGCACGCCGAGAGCGGAGTCGATGCTGGTGTCGAGCAGTTCCTGCTCGGAGCGCGGGGCGCGGCCGAGGACGAAGCCGGAGACCAGGCTGCTGTGCCCCGGATGGCCGATGCCAAGCCGCAGGCGATGGAAACCGTTCTGATTGCCGAGTTGGGCGATGATGTCGCGCAGCCCGTTGTGCCCGCCGTGTCCGCCGCCCTTCTTGAGCTTGGCGACACCGGGAGGCATGTCGAGTTCGTCGTGGGCCACCAGGATGGCTTCGACCGGAATGCGGAAGAATCCGGCGAGCGCCGCCACGGCCTGGCCGCTGCGGTTCATATAGGTGGTGGGGATGAGCAGACGAACGTCGCGGCCCTTGTGGCTGAACTTGCCAACCAGGCCGAAGTATTTCTTGTCGAGGGACAGGTTCGCGCGTTGCGCGTCCGCCAGTCGCTCAACGAAAAGGGCCCCCGCGTTATGCCGGGTCTGGTCGTATTCAGGGCCTGGATTTCCCAGGCCAACGATCAGTTGTACGGCAGTCACGACGGAGGCCCCTTCCTTAAAGGCAATGGTGCGCGCGATTACTCGGCAGCAGCTTCGCCTTCACCTTCTTCTTTCACTACGCGGGAAGCGTGGATGTTGGCGACGGCCAGGTCGTTACCGTGGGCCAGTTGCACCAGCTCTACGCCTTTCGGCAGTTTCAGGTCGGACAGGTGAACGATCTGACCCAGGGCTACTTGGGCGAGGTCGACTTCGATGAATTCCGGCAGGTCTTTCGGCAGGCAGGAAACTTCGACTTCGGCGATCACGTGGGAGATTTCGCCACCACCGGTCTTGACGCCAACAGCGGTCGCTTCGTTCAGGAAGTGCAGGGGAACGTGAGCGGTCAGCTTGTGGTCGGCCACGACGCGCAGGAAGTCGGCGTGCATGACGAAACCCTTGGATGGGTGACGCTGCAGGGCCTTGATCAGTACGGTTTCCTTGGCGGAACCGACGTTCAGGCTGATCACGTGGCTGAAGGCAGCCTCGTTTTCCAGCAGCTTGGAAACTTCGCGCAGTTCCAGGGTGATGGATTGCGGGGCTTTTTCGCCACCGTAGATCACAGCCGGAAGCAGGCCGTCGTTACGACGCAGGCGGCGGCTCGCACCTTTCCCCAGGTCGGAACGCTCTTGAGCATTGAGTACAAAATCAACCATTTCACTATCTCCAAAATGACAAGATCGCCCGGACGCTTGCGACCAGCGTTCGGGCGATTTTGTTAATGCCCCATCGAAGTGATGAGGCGCTTTACGTCAGGGCTGTTCCGCCTTAGCGGAACATGGCGCTGATCGATTCTTCATTGCTGATGCGACGCATGGCTTCAGCGACAACCGGAGCGATGTCCAGTTGGCGGATACGGCCACAGGCTTGCGCAGCAGCGGACAGCGGGATGGTGTTGGTCACTACCAGCTCGTCCAGTACGGAATTTTCGATGTTCTCGATGGCGCGGCCCGACAGCACCGGGTGGGTGCAGTAGGCGATGACCTTGGCGGCGCCGTGCTCTTTCAGAGCTTTTGCAGCGTGGCCGAGGGTGCCGGCGGTATCGACCATGTCGTCGACCAGTACGCAGGTACGGCCTTCGACATCACCGATGATGTGCATGACTTCGGACTGGTTGGCCTTCGGACGACGTTTGTCGATGATGGCCAGGTCGACGCCCAGGGACTTGGCGACGGCGCGAGCACGCACCACGCCACCGATGTCCGGGGAGACGATCATCAGGTTCTCGAAGCGCTGGTCTTCGATGTCGTCGACCAGTACGGGCGAGCCGTAGATGTTGTCGACGGGGATATCGAAGAAGCCTTGGATCTGGTCGGCGTGCAGGTCAACGGTAAGAACGCGGTTGACGCCTACGACGGTCAGCATGTCGGCAACGACTTTGGCGCTGATGGCCACGCGAGCGGAACGCGGACGGCGATCCTGGCGGGCGTAACCGAAGTAGGGGATGACTGCCGTGATACGAGTCGCCGAGGAGCGGCGGAAGGCATCGGCCATCACTACCAGTTCCATCAGGTTGTCGTTGGTCGGTGCGCAGGTCGGCTGAATCAGGAAGACGTCCTTACCACGGACATTTTCATTGATTTCGACACTGATTTCGCCGTCGGAGAATTTACCGACAGAAACGTCACCGAGGGGGATGTGCAGCTGCCGTACAACACGGCGTGCCAGATCGGGGTTGGCGTTCCCCGTGAAAACCATCATTTTGGACACGCTGCGGTACCTGTGTCGGCTTGAGGGTAGGCCCGGTTGAGCCAGAAGAAAATGGCAGGGGCGGCTGGATTCGAACCAACGCATGGCAGGATCAAAACCTGCTGCCTTACCGCTTGGCGACGCCCCTGTAGCTTACAACTTGCGGAGCAATGTGTTCGTTGATGCTGTACGTGAAACCCTGTGGGTTAATGGCAGGGGCGGCTGGATTCGAACCAACGCATGGCAGGATCAAAACCTGCTGCCTTACCGCTTGGCGACGCCCCTGTATCGTACAACCGATTACATTGCTTTCTTCTCAGTCCAGGCTTTGCAGCTTGCGGTGCAACATCGAGATGTTACGGCCTTGGGCAACAAAACTTGGCAGAGTAGCCGGAAGTTGGCGGCGAACTTTATCAGCATCGCCCTTGTTTGGGAAGCTCCCAAACACACAAGCTCCGGTGCCGGTCAATCTCGCTTGGGTAAATTTACCTAGCTGGATCAGTGCGTTACGTACATCTGGGTAACGCTTCTCGACGACCGGCTGGCAGTCGTTATGACCGTCCACCCCGAGAAGGCTGCGAACTTTAATGGGCGGAGTATCCCGTGTCAACTCGGGATCGGAGAAAACTTCTGCTGTGGAGACAAAGACTTGCGGCGCCACGACGAGGAACCAGGGTTCGTCGAGCTCCACTGGTGTGAGCTGCTCGCCGACGCCTTCGGCAAATGCCGCGCGGCCGCGCACGAACACCGGGACGTCGGCGCCCAGTGTCAGGCCGAGGCTGGCGAGGCGATCTTCGTCCCAGTCGAGTTTCCACAGCTGATTGAGTGCGAGCAGGGTGGTGGCGGCATCGGAACTGCCGCCGCCGATGCCGCCGCCCATGGGCAGGCGCTTGTCCAGCCAGATGTCGGCGCCCAGCGCGCAGCCTGATTGTTCCTGTAGTCGGCGCGCGGCTTTGACGATCAGGTTGCTGTCGTGGGGAACGCCTTCGATCTCGGTGTTCAGGCGGATTTCACCGTCCTCGCGCAGGGCGAACTGCAGTTCGTCGCCGTGGTCGAGGAACTGGAACAGGGTCTGCAACTCGTGATAGCCGTCGGCGCGGCGGCCAGTGATGTGCAGGAACAGGTTGAGCTTGGCCGGTGCCGGCAGGGTCAGGCGATCCTGCATGTCACTGCTGGTCCGCTTTGTTCGGCTGGCCGATGCCCAATTGACGCGGCTGCCAGGTTTTCACCACCAGGGTGACGTCGAGGTCCTGGCCATGCAGCTTCAAGCGCTCGGGAAGCCAGTAGCCATCCTGCTCGCTGTAGCGGGTGTATTCCACGTCCCAGCCGTCCTGCTGGAGCTTGGCCAGGCGGCTGTCGGCGTCCAGAGTCAGGCGGCTCTTGCTGTCCGGTGCGGGCAGGCCGCGGATCCACCAGAGCAGGTGGGAAACCGGCAGGCGCCAGCCCATCTGTTGTTCCAGCAGTTCTTCGGGGGAGGCGGCCTGGTAGCGGCCCTGGCCGGCGACTTCGAGGGTCACTGCGCCTTCACGTCCGGTCAGGCGCGCAGCACCGCGGCCCAGCGGGCCGGACAGGCGAATGTCGTAGTAGTCCTGGCGCTGTAGCCAGAACAGGGTGCCGCTGCCAGAGTCCTTGGGTGCGCGGATGCCGACCTTGCCGTCAATCTGCCAGCCGTCGAGGGTGGCGATGTGCGCCTTGTGGGTGTTCCAGGCGGTGGCATTGCCCTGGCCTTCCAGGGCTTCGTGGGTGCCGAAGCTGGAGCAGCCGGCGAGCAGGGCAAGCGCGGCGGCGCCGATCAGGTGACGTAAACGCATGAATCAGAGGGTTCCGGAGCCGGTCAGGCGCAGCATGGTGTCGCGCAGGACGGCGCTGTCGGGCTGGCTTTGCAGTGCGGTGGCCCAGACTTTACGGGCCTCGCTCTGCTTGCCCTGGGCCCAGAGCACTTCGCCCAGGTGTGCGGCCACTTCGTGGTCGGGGAAGCGTTCCAGCGCCTTGCGCAGGTAGGTTTCCGCTTCGCTGAGGTTGCCCAGGCGGTAATTCACCCAGCCCAGGCTGTCGAGGATTGCAGGGTCGTCCGGGTTCAGCGAGTGGGCCTTCTGGATCAGGTCGCGAGCTTCGCTGTAGCGGGTGGTGCGGTCGGCCAGGGTGTAGCCCAGCGCGTTGAGCGCCATGGCGTTGTCCGGCTCGCGCTGGATGATCAGCCGCAGGTCCTGCTCCATCTGCGCCAGGTCGTTGCGCTTCTCGGCGAGCATGGAGCGGGTGTAGAGCAGATTGAGGTCGTCCGGGAACTGCTTGAGGCCTTGCTGGATGACGCTCCAGGCGCGGTCCACCTGGTCGCGGTTGGACAGGCCTTCGGCTTCGATCAGGTACAGCTGGATGGCGTAGTCCGGCTGGCGGTCGCGGGTTTCGGCGAGGCGGCGCGAGGCTTCGTCGAAGCGCTTCTGGTCCAGCAGGATTTCGGTCGAACGCAGTTGGGCGGGGAGGAAGTCGTTGCCCGGGCCGACCAGAGCGTATTCCTTGAGCGCGGTTTCCGGGTCCTTCTGCTCCTCGGTCAGGCGGCCCAGGTTGAAGTGGGCGGAGTCGACGTGGCTGTCGCGCTCGACCAGTTCCTGCAGGTAGACCTTGGCCTCGTCCCAGGCCTGGGCTTCGAGGCAGACCAGCGCCAGGGAGAAGCGCAGGTCGTCGTCGTCGGGGAATTGCTCGACCAGCGCGGAGAACTCGGCCTTGGCGTCGTCCAGGCGGTTCTGTTCCACCAGCAGGCGGGCGTAGGCGAGGTGGACGCGCTTGTCGTCCGGATGTTCCTTGATGCCGGCCTTGAGCAGCGGCAGCGCTTCGTCGCTGCGCTTCATGCTCTGCAGCAGGCGGGCGCGCAGCAGCAGCGGGGCAACGTCATGCTTGCTGGCGGAGTTGTCCTCCAGCAGGTGCAGGGCTTCCTGCGGGCGGCCGTCCTGTTGCAGCAGCAGCGCCTTGCCGAACAGCAACTGGCCGTTGTCGGGGTACTTCTTCAGCAAGCGGTCGAAGCTTTGCAGCAGGCCGGTGCGGGTATCCGGATCGGTCTCGGCGGCGGACAGCGCGAGGAAGTCGAAGTGGGTGTCACCCTGGCCGTTGAGGACTTTCTCCATGTACACCATGGATTCGTCGTACTGACCGGTGCGCGCCAGCTGGATGGCAGCGGCGCGCTGGGCATCGAGGTTGTCCGGCGCGGCCTTGGCCCAGATCAGTGAGGTGTCCAGGGCTTCCTGGTCGGCGCCCAGGTACTCGGCGATGCGGAAGGCGCGTTCGGCAACGCCGGGGTCGCGGGTTTCGCGGGCCTGTTCCACATAGTTGGCGAGGGCGATGTCGAAGCGGTTGCGCTGGCCGGCGAGTTCGGCGGTGAGCAGCGAGAACATCGTGTCTTCGCTGAACGAGCCGTACTTCTGGTCCTTCTGCGCAGCAGCGGCCTTGTCCTTCTGGGCGGAAGCACTGTCGGTGTTTTTCTGGGTAAGAGACTGGCAGCCGCCGAGCAGCAGCAGAGCAGTCAGCAGCGCAAGAGACTTGTTCATAGAGGAAGGACGAGGGCCTGACCTGCGAAATGGGACCATCATGACATAAGGAAAGTGCCAATCCCATGGGCAAGCACCGCTTGCGGGCCTGTATACGATTTGCAGTGTGCGATCCGTCGCGGGTGGTTGTCCTTCACCAGCCTAAGTAGGACAATTGCGGGCTTTCCGATCAGCTCAGCGACTCTGCATGGCCTTCATTGCCCTCGGCATCAACCACAAGACCGCGTCCATCGCCGTGCGCGAGCGCGTGGCCTTTACTCCCGAGCAGATGGTCGAGGCCCTGCAGCTGCTGTGCAGGCTGACTTCCAGCCGCGAAGCCGCGATCCTCTCCACCTGCAACCGCAGCGAACTTTACCTGGAGATCGAGCATCCGGACGCCGGTGACGTGCTGGCCTGGCTGGCCGATTACCACAATCTGAACATCGACGACTTGCGTGCCTGCGCCTACGTGCACCAGGACGACGACGCGGTGCGCCATATGATGCGCGTCGCCGCGGGGCTCGACTCCATGGTGTTGGGCGAGCCGCAGATTCTCGGCCAGATGAAGTCCGCCTACGCCGTCGCCCGCGAGGCCGGCACCGTCGGGCCGATGCTCGGCCGACTGTTCCAGGCCACGTTCAGCACCGCGAAGACCGTACGCACCGATACCGCCATTGGCGAGAACCCGGTGTCCGTGGCGTTCGCCGCGGTGAGCCTGGCCCGGCAGATTTTCAGTGACCTGAGCCGCAGCCAGGCGCTGTTGGTCGGCGCCGGCGAGACGATCACCCTGGTCGCTCGCCACCTGCATGAGCAGGGCGTGAAGCGCATCGTGGTCGCCAACCGCACCCTGGAGCGCGCCAGCCTGCTGGCCGAGCAGTTCGGCGCCCGCGCCATCCTGCTGGCGGACATGCCGGACGAACTGGTCAACAGCGACATCGTCATCAGCTCCACCGCCAGCCAGCTGCCGATCCTCGGCAAGGGCGCGGTGGAGCGGGCGTTGAAGCAGCGCCGGCACAAGCCGATGTTCATGGTCGACATCGCCGTGCCGCGCGACATCGAGCCGGAAGTCGGCGAACTGGAAGATGTTTACCTCTATAGCGTCGACGACCTCCACGAAGTGGTCGCCGAGAATCTCAAGAGCCGCCAGGGCGCCGCCCAGGCCGCCGAGGAGCTGGTCGGCGATGGCGTGCACGAGTTCATGCTGCGCCTGCGCGAGCTGGCGGCTGTCGACGTGCTGCGCGCCTACCGCCAGCAGGCCGAGCGCCTGCGCGACGAGGAAACCCAGAAGGCCCAGCGCCTGCTGGCCAACGGCGCCGATCCGATGGAAGTCATCGCCCAGCTCAGCCGCGGCCTGACCAACAAATTGCTGCACGCCCCCAGCGTACAGATGAAGAAACTCTCCGCCGAGGGCCGCATCGATGCGCTGGCCGTCGCGCAGGAACTGTTCGCCCTCGAGGAGGGCACTGACAAGCGATGAAAGCTTCCCTCCTGAAAAAGCTGGATATCCTCAGCGACCGTTATGAAGAGCTCACTGCTCTGCTGGGCGACGCCGAAGTGATCAGCGACCAGACCAGGTTCCGCGCCTACTCTCGTGAATACGCGGAAGTGGAGCCGGTCATCCTTGCCTTCCGCGAATTCCGCAAAGTGCAGTCCGACCTGGAGGGCGCCCAGGCGCTGCTCAAGGACAACGACCCGGACCTGCGCGAGATGGCCGAGGAAGAGGTGGCTGAGGCCAAGACCGCGCTGGTCGGCCTGGAGGATCGCCTGCAGCGCATGCTGCTACCCAAGGACCCCAACGACGGTCGCAACGTCTTCCTGGAAATCCGCGCCGGCACCGGCGGCGACGAAGCTGCGATCTTCTCCGGCGACCTGTTCCGCATGTACTCGCGCTACGCCGAGAAGCAGGGCTGGCGTGTGGAAATCATGTCGGAGAACGAGGGTGAGCACGGCGGATATAAAGAGGTGATCGCCCGCGTCGAGGGCGAGAGCGTCTACGCCAAGCTCAAGTTCGAGTCCGGCGCCCACCGTGTGCAGCGCGTGCCGGCCACCGAGTCCCAGGGCCGCATCCACACCTCGGCCTGCACCGTGGCGGTACTGCCCGAGCCGGACGAGCAGGCGGCCATCGAGATCAACCCAGCGGATCTGCGCGTGGACACCTACCGCTCCTCCGGCGCCGGTGGTCAGCACGTGAACAAGACCGATTCGGCGGTGCGCATCACCCACATTCCGTCGGGCATCGTCGTCGAGTGCCAGGAAGAGCGCTCGCAGCACAAGAACCGCGCCAAGGCCATGGCCTGGCTGGCGGCCAAGCTCAACGACCAACAGCAGGCCGCCGCCCAGCATGCGATCGCCAGCACGCGCAAGCTGCTGGTCGGCTCGGGCGACCGCTCCGAGCGTATCCGCACCTACAATTTCCCCCAGGGCCGGGTGACCGACCACCGCATCAACCTCACCCTGTACTCCCTGGGCGAGGTGATGGAGGGCGCAGTGGAGCAGGTCATCGAACCGCTGCTGCAAGAGTTCCAGGCCGACCAGCTGGCCGCACTGGGTGATTGATCGTGCGGGTGATTGAAAGAGCGGGCGACTGAGAGAACGACAGACCATGGCAACCATCATGACCCTGCTCAACGAAGCGCAACTGCCGGACTCGCCCAGCGCGCGCCTGGATGCCGAGTTGCTGCTCGCCGCCGCGTTGGGCAAGCCGCGCAGCTTCCTGCGCACCTGGCCCGAGCGCGTGGTCAGCCGCGAGGCCAACGATCTGTTCGACAGTTTCCTGGCCCGCCGGGTGGCCGGCGAGCCGGTGGCCTATATCCTGGGCCGCCAGGGCTTCTGGAGCCTGGACCTGGAAGTGGCATCGCACACCCTGATCCCGCGCCCGGATACCGAGCTGCTGGTGGAGACGGCGCTGGCGCTGCTGCCGGCCTCGCCCTCGCGCGTGCTCGACCTGGGCACCGGCACCGGCGCCATCGCCCTCGCGCTGGCGTGCGAACGCCTGAGCTGGCAGGTGCTGGGCGTCGACCGCATTCCCGAGGCTGTGGCACTGGCCGAACGCAACCGCGAGCGTCTGCGCCTGGCCAACGTCGCCTTCCGCGCCAGCCACTGGTTCTCCGCGGTAGAGGGCGAGCGCTTCTTGCTGATCGTCAGCAATCCGCCCTACATCCCCAGCACCGACCCGCACCTCCAGCAGGGTGATGTGCGCTTTGAACCGTCGAGCGCGCTGGTCTCCGGGCCCGACGGGCTGGACGACATCCGCCTGATCATCGAACAGGCGCCTAACCATCTGGAGAAGGGCGGCTGGCTGATGATCGAACATGGCTTCGATCAACCCGCCGCCGTGCGCGACCTGCTGCTGGGCCGTGGTTTCAGCGCGGTGGAAAGTCGCCGCGACCTGGGCGGCCATGAGCGCATCAGCCTGGGACAATGGACATGCTGACCGACAACGAACTGCTGCGTTACAGCCGGCAGATCCTCCTGCCGCAGATCGACGTCGACGGCCAGCTGCGTCTGAAGGACAGCCGCGTGCTGATCGTCGGCCTCGGCGGCCTGGGCGCCCCGGTGGCGCTGTACCTGGCCGCTGCCGGCGTCGGCGAGCTGCACCTGGCGGACTTCGACACGGTCGACCTGACCAACCTGCAACGGCAGATCATCCACGGCACCGACAGCGTCGGCGTGGGCAAGGTGGACTCCGCCATCGCCCGCCTGACCGCGCTGAATCCGGACGTGAAGCTGGTCGCCCATCGCCAGGCGCTGGACGCCGATTCCCTCGACGCCACCGTGGCTGCGGTGGACCTGGTGCTGGACTGCTGCGACAACTTCGGCACCCGCGAAGCGGTGAACGCCGCCTGCGTCGCCGCGAAGAAACCGCTGGTGAGCGGCGCTGCCATACGCCTGGAAGGGCAGCTCTCGGTGTTCGACCCGCGCCGCGAGGAGAGCCCCTGCTACCACTGCCTCTATGGCCACGGCAGCGAAGCCGAACTGACCTGTAGCGAGGCCGGCGTGGTCGGCCCGCTGGTGGGGCTGGTGGGCAGCCTGCAGGCACTGGAAGCACTGAAGCTGCTGGCCGGTTTCGGCGATCCGCTGGTGGGCCGCCTGCTGCTGATCGACGCCCTCGGCACGCGCTTCCGCGAGCTGCGGGTCAAGCGCGATCCGCAGTGCGCCGTGTGCGGAGCCAAGCATGGCTGATGCCGCGCCGATCGGCGTGTTCGATTCCGGTGTGGGTGGCCTCAGCGTCCTCCACGAAATCCGGGCGCGGCTTCCCCATGAATCCCTGATCTACCTTGCCGACTGCGGCCATGTGCCCTACGGCGAGAAAACCCCCGAGTACATCCGTGCGCGTTGCCGCGCCATCGCCGAGTTCCTCCTGACCCGTGGCGCCAAGGCGCTGGTGCTGGCCTGCAACACGGCCACCGCCGCCGCCGCTGCCGACCTGCGCGAGCTTTATCCCCAGCTGCCCATCGTCGCCATGGAGCCAGCCGTGAAGCCGGCGGCGGAAGCGACGCGCAGCGGCGTGGTCGGTGTGCTCGCCACCACTGGCACGCTGAAGAGCGCGCGTTTCGCCGCCTTGCTGGATCGCTTCGCCAGCGATGTACGGGTCATCACCCAGCCTTGCCCGGGGCTGGTGGAGCGCATCGAACTGGGCGACCTGAACGGGCCGCAGACCCGTGAGCTGCTGAGAGGTTACGTGGCACCGCTGCTGGCCGAGGGATGCGACACGCTGATCCTGGGCTGTACCCATTACCCTTTCCTGCGCCCGCTGCTGCGTGAACTGGTGCCGGCGGACGTTTCGCTGATCGATACCGGTGCCGCCGTGGCCCGTCAGCTTGAGCGCCTGTTACAGGCGCGCGGGATGCTGGGCGAGGGGGCTGCAAAGAAAACTGAGCTCTGGACCAGTGGGGCAGTCGAAGGACTTGAGCGGGTTTTGCCGGTGCTCTGGGGCACTGAAGAGCCCGTCAGTTTCTTCCCTGGCTGAGAAAAATGGCTCTCTATTTTGCTCTGTCAGCAGATGCTGACAAATGGCCTTATAATCGCCAGCTATTCGCGGGGATTTTTCATTCAGCTTTCTAATAAAGGACGTTTCGATGAAGAAACTGCTCTCGCTTGCCGCTGTGGCAGCTTTGACTCTGGGGCATCTTGTCTCCGCACAGGCCGCTGGCTTGACCGGCGCCGTCGGTTTCACCGGGCAGAACACCATGACCTACCGTCTGGGCCTGGGCTTCGACTGGGACAAGAGCTGGTGGGAAAGCTCCACCGGACGCCTGACCGGATACTGGGACGCGGGCTACACCTACTGGGAAGGTGGTGATGAAGCCAGCGGCCGCCACTCGCTGTCCTTCAGCCCGGTGTTCGTCTACGAGTTCTCTGGCGAGACAGTCAAACCTTTCGTCGAGGCCGGCATCGGTGTTGCCCTGTTCAGCGGTTCTCGTGTCAGCGACCAGAACCTGGGTGGCGCCTTCAACTTCGAGGATCGCCTGGGCGTCGGCCTGCGCTTCGGTGAAGGCCAGGCGCTGGGTCTGCGCGCCATGCACTACTCCAACGCCGGCATCAGCCAGCCGAACGACGGTATCGAATCCTACAGCCTCTATTACACGCATCCGCTGTAACAGAGCGCTGACAAAAAAGCCGGGCCCTGGGCCCGGCTTTTTTGTGCCTGCGGGTTTGGCTCATTCCTACAGGATGACTTCGTCGTAGGATGGTGTGGAGCGAAGCGATACCCATCAATCCAGCGGGCACCGATCATGATGGGTATCGCAAGCTCCACCCATCCTACGAAGAGCTGACCTCAGCGGGCGGCGGAGAGGTTCTTGAACGCTTCCAGCGCCCGTTCCCGCGTGGCCGAGAGATCGCACATCGGTTGTGGATAACGCTCCGCGCCGAACAGCCCGAGCTTCGACGGATCATGCATCGCCCGGCCCTGCAGCCCGGCCAGCTCCGGCAGCCAGCGATGGATGAAGCGGCCATCCGGATCGAAGCGCTCGGACTGCGAGATCGGATTGAAGAGGCGGAAATAGGGCACCGCGTCGGTGCCGGTGGAAGCGCTCCACTGCCAGCCGCCGTTGTTCGCCGCCAGGTCGCCGTCGATCAGGTGGCGCATGAACCAGCGTTCGCCCTCGCGCCAGTCGATCAGCAGGTTCTTGGTGAGGAACATCGCCACCACCATGCGCAGACGGTTATGCATCCAGCCGGTGGCGAGCAACTGGCGCATGGCGGCGTCGATGATCGGGAAGCCGGTGCGGCCCTGCTGCCAGTCTTCCAGATCCTTCTGGTCGTAGCGCCACTTGAGCTTCTCGGTGTCTTCGCGGAAGGCTCGGTGCCGGCTGACGCGCGGGAAACCGACCAGGATGTGTTTGTAGAACTCGCGCCAGAGCAGCTCGTTGATCCAGCTGACCGCGCCACTGTTGCCGGTTTCGAACTCGCCGTGGTTGTTCGCCAGCGCCGCGTGCAGGCACTGCCGCGGCGACAGCACACCGGCGGCCAGGTAGGGCGAGAGGCGGCTGGTGCCGTCGCGCGCGGGGAGGTCGCGGGTGTCCTGGTAGGTCTTGAGGATTTCGTCGGTGAACAACTCCATGCGCTCGTGCGCCGCCGCTTCGCCTGCGGGCCATTCCTCGCGCAGTTCGGCTGTCGGTGTCTCGAAGCCTTCCACCCGCTCCGGCACCACGTCGCTGGTGATATCCAGCTTCTGCTGTGCGCGGGGCGCCGGCAGCAAGCGAGGCACGCCGAGGTTCAGGCGTTCGTAGCAGACCTTGCGGAATTGGCTGTAGACCTGGAAGTAGGTGCCGCCCTTGGTAAGAATCGTGCCGGGCGTAAAGAACAACTGGTCGAGGTGGCTGCGCAGGCGGATGCCGTCGCGCTCCAGCGCTTTCTCCACGGCGGCGTCGCGGGCGGACTCGTTGACGCCGTACTCCTCATTGACGTGCACCGTCTCGATGTCCAGCTCGCGGCAGAGTTGGGCGATGACGTCGGGGGCTTGGTCCCAGAGGTCCGTCGTGCGGATCAGCAGTGGGACGTGCAGCTTGTCGAGGCTGGCGCGCAGCTCACGCAGGTTGCGCAGCCAGAAGTCGACCTTGCACGGCGCGTCGTCGTGGCGCTGCCACTGGCCGGGGCTGAGCAGGTAGCAGACGATCACCGGGCCACGTTCGGCGGCGGCGTGCAGGGCGCTGTTATCACGCAGACGCAGGTCGCTGCGCAGCCAGACGAGTTGGCGTTTCATGCGGCCTCCCCGTTGAGCAGGTGCAGTTCGCGCAGCCGTTCGAACGCGGCGACCGGGTCGCTGGCCAGGTGCAGCGGCGGTTCGGCGATGGCCAGTTCCTGCAGCGCATCGGGGTGGATGGCGGTGGCGGGCCCGGCCAGCAGGCGTGGGCAATCGACGCCGGCCAGCAGCCGGGGCAGCTGCAACAGGTTCAGCGTGCGGCTGGAGTAGAGCAGCACGGCGCGCGGTTGCAGGCGCTCCACCGCCAGTGCCAGTTCACCGGGCGGCAAGGGCCAGTCGAAGATTTCCAGCGGGCAACCGGCGCTGCTGGCCAGCCAGGCGGTAAGCCACAGGCCCGGCTCCAGCGGCAGGCCGGACTGGTTCACCAGAAGCAGTGGAGCGCCGCGCTGCTGGCGGTTGTGATGGTAGAGGCGGGTACCGAACTTGGTGCGCAGCCAGGTGTGGAAGAACACCCGCTCCAGCTGCGCGCCGAACTGGCCCTGCCAGCGCCGCTCCAGTTCCTCCAGCAGGGGCAGCATCAGCTGTTCGCAGAGGGTTTGCGCGGGGTAGATCGCCAGCGCGCCGTTGAACAGCTCGTCCAGCTGGCGTTCGTTGATCCGGCCGATGGCGGCGATGCAGTGCTGGCGCAGGTCGCCCCAGGGCGAGGCGGTGGTTTCCAGTGGTGGCGGCGCGTCTTCGTCGAGCAGAGCGCGGATCTTGCTCACCGCCACGCCCCGGCCGAGCCAGGTGAGGATGGCCTGGATGCGCGCGATCTGCGCTTCGGAGTAGAGGCGGTGGCCCTTGGGCGTGCGTTGCGGCACGACCAGGCCGTAGCGGCGCTCCCAGGCGCGCAGGGTGACCGGGTTGACGCCGGTGCGCCGGGACACTTCGCGGATCGGCAGCCAACCTTCGGCCAGGGCTTGGCGGTAATCGTCGTCCGTTTCGCGGTGAGGGTGGTCGGGATTCATGGGCATCCTTTCAGTACGTCTGATGGCTACGTCAGATGGCATTGCGCAGGCTCAGGTCTTCGGGGTGTGGTTGCAGGTAGGCCTGGGCATCGATGTAGGGGTGCGGGTGCCGGCGGAAGTGGTGCTTGAGCAGGGTCAGCGGCACCACCAGCGGGATCACGCCCTCGCGATACTGGTCGATCAGATGCTGCATCTCGGCCTTCTCGGTGGAGGGCAGGTCGTGTTTGAGGTAGCCGGCCAGGTGCTGCAGCACGTTGCTGTGGGTGCCACGGGTGGCGCAGGTACCCAGCGCCTGCATGAAGTCGCGGAAGTACGCCGGGGCGAAGTCTTCCAGCGGCTGGTCGGCGATCTTCGCCAGGCGCTGGCCGAGGGCGCTGTACTGGCGCGGGTTGTGCGCCATCAGCTGATACTTGTAGCGGGAGTGGAAGCCGATCACCGCGTGGCGTGTCAGGCCTTCCTCGCAAAGCCGCTGCCAGGCGGCGAAGGCGAACACGCGGGTGAGGAAGTTCTCGCGGATCACCGGGTCGTTGAGCCGGCCTTCTTCTTCCACCGGCAGTTCCGGGCGCTCGGCGCAGAAGGCTTGCGCATACAGCCCGCGTACACCCGGCGGACGCAACTGGCCATCGAAGCGATAGAGCTTCACCCGCTGCAGGCCGCAGGAGGGCGACTGCTGCATGAAGATGTAGCCGCAGATGTCCCGCAGCAGCGCGGCCTGCTGGCGGCCAAAGTCGAGCAGGGCCTCGCTGACGTCGCGGCCACCGTCGCGCTGGATCAGCGCCCTGGGCTCGTTGCGATCGCCGACCAGACGCAGGGTCGGCCGCGGAACGCCGAGGCCGATGGCGACTTCCGGGCACACCGGAGTGAAGTCAAAGTGGTGACTGAGGACGTCCAGGCACAGGTGCGAGGCCTTGTGCCCGCCGTTGTAGCGCACCGGCTCGCCCAGCAGGCAGGCGCTGATGCCGAGCTTGGGGCGAGGTGTGGTGTTGGACATGGTGTCGACCGATTTCTTGTACAGGTAAATTTATTTGTACAACTATCGGCAAGGATAGGCGCAGGCTTGTACAAGTGCAAAGCCTTGTACAAGGGGGCGGCTGAAGTTGGGGCGCTCCGACCTTCTCTGAGTGGAGAAGGTCAGAGGCTGGTCAGAGGTGTTCGAGCAGGCGTCGGGCGGCTTCCAGGCCGCTCAGCCAGGCGCCCTCGACACGGCCGGAGAGGCACCAGTCGCCGCAGGCGTAGATACCCAGGTCGGCATCGGCGAGGGCGCCGAACTGGTGGGCTTCCATGGGCCGGGCGTAGAGCCAGCGGTGGGCGAGGGCGAAGTCGGGGGCGTGGACGGCGCAGCCGATCAGCTCGGCGAAGGCGCCGCGCAGGTGCTCGATCACGCTCTCCTTGGGCAGGTCGATGTGCTGCTTGCTCCAGCCGCTGGCGGCGTGCAGCACCCAGGTGTCGAGCTGTTCGTCGCGGCCCGGCTTGGAGTGATTGCTGGCCAGCCACGACAGCGGACCTTCGTGCACGAAGCAGCCTTGCACGGGAGTGTCCAGTGGTTCGCGGAAGGCCAGGGCGACGGCCCAGCTCGGCTCCATCGGGATGCTCGCGGCGGCGGCGGCCAGTTTCGGCGCGCTGGCCAGCAGAGCGGCGGCCTGGGGTGCGGGCGTGGCCACCAGCACGCGGCTGAACGGGCCGTGGGTCTGGCCCTCGGAGTCCTGCAGGTGCCAGTGTTCCTCACCGCGGAACACTTCGGTGATGCGGCAGGTAAAGGTGACGACCTGGTCCTGCAGTAACGCGCGGGTGATCGCGCTCATGCGCGGGGTGCCGACCCAGCGCGGTTGCTCGTCGGGGGAGGGGCTCAGCTCACCGTCGCGGTACTGGTAGAGGGCCGGGTCCCATTCGGCGACCCAGCCGTGCTCGCGCCATTTCTGCACGGCGTCGAGGAAGCGTCGGTCGCGGGCGGTGAAATACTGCGCACCGAGGTCCAGGGCACCGGCTTCGCTGCGCTTGCTGGCCATCCGGCCGCCGCTGCCGTGGCCCTTGTCGAACAGCTGGACGTCCTGTCCGGCGTCCTGCAGCGCGTGGGCGGCAGAGAGTCCGGCGATACCGGTGCCAATGATGGCAATGGGGGCGCTCATGACATGCCTCGTCGTCTGTATCTTTCAGCGTAACGAGCAGAAGGTTCTTGTACAAATGAAACTATCTGTACACTCTGCGTGACTGCGTTTGGGTGAGTTTCAGCTATCTGCGCTCGTCAACGATAGGAGTCCGATCATCGGAACCTTCGGCGCCGTATCGGTTCATTCAGAGATGAACCCGGCTCAAGGTCCGGCACATACAGCGTAGACCTCGCCGCGGAGGGAGTGTCAATGCAATCGCTTCCCTCTCGTCCAGACTGATGGAAGGTGGAACAACCCAACAAGGAGTTCGCCATGCACATTCTCTTGACCGGCGGCACCGGCCTGATCGGCCGCCGCCTCTGTCGCCAGTGGGGCGCCGAGGGGCATCAGCTCACGGTGCTGAGTCGTCAGCCGCAGCGCGTCGCTTCGCTGTGCGGCGAGGCGGTGCGCGGTATCGCCGACTTCGAGGCCTATGGTGACGGCCCGCTGGATGCGGTGGTCAACCTGGCCGGCGAGCCCATCGCCGATAAACCCTGGAGCGCCCGGCGCAAGGCCCTGTTGTGGGACAGCCGGGTACGCCTGACCGAGCGCCTGGTGAGCTGGCTGGAAGGCCGCAGCCAGCGCCCGGCGGTACTGATCAACGGCTCGGCGGTCGGCTGGTATGGCGACGCCGGCGAGCGTCCGCTGGAGGAGAACAGCGCGGCAGCCGGCGAGGACTTCGCCAGCGAACTGTGCCTGGCCTGGGAGCAGATCGCCCGCGAGGCCGAAGCCCTGGGCATCCGCGTGGTGCTGGTGCGTACCGGGCTGGTGCTGGCGCCCGAAGGGGGATTCCTCAAGCGCTTGCTGCCGCCGTTCCGCCTGGGCGCCGGCGGGCGACTGGGCGATGGGCGCCAGTGGATGTCGTGGATCCATATCGAAGACCAGATCGCCCTGATCGATTTTCTTTTGCGCAAGGCCGACGCAAGCGGCCCTTACAATGCGTGCGCGCCGCAGCCGGTGCGCAACCGCGACTTCACCCAGGAACTGGGCCAGGCGCTGCACCGGCCGACGCTGATGCCGGTGCCGGGCTTTGCCCTGCGCCTGCTGCTGGGCGAGATGTCCACCCTGCTGCTGGGCGGCCAGCGCATCGTGCCGCAACGCCTGCTGGATGCCGGCTTCGTCTTCCGCTTCCCTCAGTTCAAGGACGCGCTGGCCGACGTGTTGCGCGAAGCTCGCTGAACACCCTGGTCGCCGATGCCCTGCGACATCGGTGACAGGCTTGAAACAGCCTTGAGCGACTCTTGATGGCGCGGGCTGCGTGTAAACTGCGCAGCCCGCACGACGACCTCCTACCGTACCGGTTTAAGGACACTGCATGACCCAAAACGCCCTCCTGCTGGTCAACCTGGGATCACCGGCCTCCACCCAGGTCGAGGACGTGCGCCGCTACCTCGATCAGTTCCTCATGGACCCTTACGTGATCGACCTGCCGTGGCCGATCCGCCGGCTGCTGGTGTCGCTGGTGCTGCGCAAGCGCCCGGAGGAGTCCGCCCACGCCTACGCGTCGATCTGGTGGGATGAGGGCTCGCCGCTGGTCGTGCTCAGCCGTCGTTTGCAGGAGGCGGTCCGGCCGTTCTGGCCGCATGGTCCGGTGGAGCTGGGCATGCGTTATGGCGAACCGTCCATCGAGGGCGCGCTGCTGCGCCTGAGCCAGCAGGGCATCACCCAGGTGACCTTTGCGCCGCTCTATCCGCAGTTCGCCGACAGCACCACCACCACCGCTATCGAGGAAGCCCGCCGGGTGATGCGCGAGCACAACCTCAAGCTGGAGCTGAAGGTGCTGCCGCCGTTCTACGCGGAACCCGAATACCGTCAGGCGCTGGTGGACAGCGTGAAGCCGTATCTGCAACAACCCTACGACCACCTGCTGCTGAGCTTCCACGGCCTGCCCGAGTCGCACATCCGCAAGTTGGTGAAGGACAAGGACCACGACCTCACCGCCAGCTCCAGCCGGGGTGTGCACGAGGAGGTCATGGCTGTCTGTTACCGCAGCCAGTGCCTGCGCACGGCGGAGGACTTCGCCGCTGGCGCCGGGCTGGAAGACGGACGCTGGTCGGTGTCCTTCCAATCGCGCCTGGGTCGCAACAAGTGGATCGAACCCTATACCGAGGCGCAGCTGGACAAGCTCGGCAAGCAGGGCGTGAAGCGCCTGCTGGTGATGTGCCCGGCCTTCGTCGCCGACTGCATCGAGACGCTGGAAGAGATCGGCCAGCGCGGCCAGGAACAGTTCCGCGCGGCAGGTGGTGAAGAGCTGGTGCTGGTGCCCTGCCTGAACGACCAGGAGTTGTGGGCGCGGGCATTGGCGAAGCTTTGCGAGCGGTTGCCTGCCGCAATCTGAGCGCAGTGATGTAGGGCGCATAACGCCTTGGGCGTTATCCGCCATGGAGGATAAAGCGTTCCGCTTTATGCGCCCTACAGGGAAGATCTGCTCTTCGTAGGACCGAGGGGGACGCCCAGTTCTTGCTCGCGAACAAGCTCGCAGGCGGCTCCAGCGCTGGGCGGGTTCGCGAGCAAGCTCGCTCCTACAGGGGGAGACGGCGAAACCCTGCGTCCAATCCCTGACCACCCATTCATCAGCCAACGGCCGACGCGCGCATTCAGAGATTTGATAGTGCGCGCGCGACGCGTTCGCAATGCCTACTCTGCGGGTCTCCCCTTCGCCTTCGCCGCGATTGGCGGCGTATCAGGAGCCCGGCATGAACAACAACAATAACGGCTACCCCTCCAGTGCCGTGGCCTGGTCCACGGTCGCGATCCTCATGGTCGCCTACGTGCTGTCCTTCATCGATCGACAGATTCTCAACCTGCTGGTCGGTCCCATCCGTCGCGACCTGGAGATCAGCGACACGCAGATGAGCCTGCTGATGGGCCTGTCCTTCGCGTTGTTCTACACGCTGTGCGGCATCCCCCTCGGGCGCATGGCCGACAGCCGCAGCCGCCGTGGGCTGATCACCGTCGGCGTGCTGATCTGGAGCGCCATGACCGCCGCCTGCGGCCTGGCCCGCCAGTACTGGCAGTTCCTGCTGTTCCGCGTTGGTGTCGGTGTGGGCGAGGCGGCGTTGTCGCCGGCGGCCTATTCGCTGATCGCCGACAGCTTCCCGGCCCAGCGCCGCGCCACCGCCATCAGCGTCTACTCCATGGGCATCTACCTGGGTTCGGGCCTGGCCTTCCTGCTCGGCGGGCTGGTGATCAAGTTCGCTTCCGCCCAGGGTGACGTGCACCTGCCGATCTTCGGTGAAGTGCGCCCCTGGCAATTGATCTTCCTGATTCTTGGCGCGGCCGGTGTGCTCTTCACCCTGCTGATGCTCGCGGTGAAGGAGCCGACCCGCCGTGGCGTGGGCGCCGGCGTAGTGGTGCCAATGAGCGAAGTGGGCGCCTACCTGCGCGCCAACCGCAAGACCGTGCTCTGCCACAACTTCGGTTTCGCCTGCATCTCCTTCGCCAGCTACGGCAGCGGCGCCTGGGTGCCGACCTTCTTCGTCCGCACCTACGGCTGGGACGCCGGCCACGTGGGCGTGGTGTACGGCAGCATCGTTGCCGTGTTCGGCTGCCTGGGCATCGTCTGCGGCGGCCGTCTGGCCGACTACTGGGCCAAGCGCGGGCGCACCGATGCGAACATGCGTGTGGGCCTGCTGGCGGCCTGCCTGGCGATCCCGCTGAGCCTGGTCTATCCGCTGCTGGACAGCGGCAACGCGGCGGCGGCGATGATGGCGCCGATCGTGTTCTTCCTCAGCATGCCCTTTGGCGTCGCCCCGGCGGCGATCCAGGAAATCATGCCCAACTCCATGCGCGGCCAGGCTTCGGCCATCTACCTGTTCGTGGTCACGCTGCTGGGCCTGGGTATCGGCCCGACTGCCATCGCCCTGGTAACCGACTACGTGTTCGCCGACGACATGGCGCTGCGCTACTCGCTGCTGATCGTCAGCGTGATAGCCCTTGTCGCTGGCGCGCTGCTGCTGGCCAACGGCCTCAAGCCCTACCGCGCGAGCCTGGAGCACCTGAAGAGCTGGAGCCTCAAAGGCGAGAGCGACAGCGGTGCGATGCAGCGCCAGCCGGCGTGAGCTCTTTGTAGGGCCGAGGGGACGCCCAGTCCTTGCTCGCGAACCCAGCCTGACAGGATTCCCATGGCATGAAGCGGTTCGCGAGCAAGCTTGCTCCTACACGGAAGCGTCGCAGCGGAGTTCTCCTGTAGGAGGAGCGCTGTCTCCGAACGATAAAAAAGCCCCGCATCTGCGGGGCTTTTCGTTCAGTGCGCCGGCGCTGGCGCGGTGGCTTCGTCGGGCTTCTTGTCCGGCTTGGCCAGCAGCGTGTACACGCAGGGCAGCACGAACAGGGTGAACAGCGTGCCCACGCTCATGCCGGTGGCGATCACGATGCCGATGTCGAAACGGCTCACCGCGCCGGCGCCGGTGGCGAGCAGCAGCGGGATCACGCCGAGCACCATGGCAGCGGTGGTCATCAGCACCGGGCGCAGGCGAATGGCCGCGGCTTCCTCCACCGCCTCGCGCACCGCCAGCCCGCGCTCTTCGCGCAGCTGGTTGGCGAACTCGACGATGAGGATGCCGTGCTTGCTGATCAGGCCGATCAGCGTCACCAGCCCCACCTGGGTGTAGATGTTCAGGCTCGACAGGCCGAGGAACAACGGGATCAGTGCACCGCAGATCGACAGCGGCACCGTGACCATGATCACCAGCGGGTCGCGGAAGCTCTCGAACTGCGCGGCCAGCACCAGGAAGATCACCGCCAGCGCCAGGGCGAAGGTGATCATCAGCGCGCTGCCTTCCTGCACGAACTGCCGCGAGGCGCCGGCGTAGTCGAAGGAGAAGCCGCGCGGCGATTCCTGCTCGGCGATGCCGCGCACGGTGTCGATGGCCTCGCCCATGCTGACCATCGGCACGCCGGAGATGATCGCCGAGTTGAGCTGCTGGAACTGGTTGAGCTGGCGCGGGCGGGCGCGCTCGTGGAAGGTCACCAGGGTCGACAGCGAGATCAGCTGGCCGCTCTGGCTCTTCACGTAGTAGTTGTTCAGCCAGCTCGGGTTGTCGCGGTAGGCGCGCTCGACCTGGGCGATCACCTTGTAGCTGCGCCCGTCGATGGTGAAGCGGTTGATCTCGCCTTCACCCAGCAGTGCGCCCAGCGACACGCCCAGGTCCTGCATGGTGACACCCATCTGCGCGGCCTTGGCGCGGTCGATGTCGACCACCAGTTCGGGCTTGTCGAAGGCCAGGTCGAGGTCGAGGAAGGCGAACTTGCCCGACTCTTCCGCGCGCTTCTTCACCCGCTCGGCCACCTGCAGCAGCGACTGGTAGTCGCTGGCGGTGTTGATCACGAACTGGAACGGCAGGCCCTCGCCGGTGCCTGGCAGCGACGGCAGGTTGAAGCCGAAGATCTGCAGGCCGGGGATCTTGTCCAGCTCGCCCTGCACCGCCTGCAGCAGTTCCATCTGGCTGCGCTCGCGTTCGTCCCAGGGCTTGAGCAGCATGCCGCCGATGCCGGTCTGCACGCCGTTGTAGCCGTTGATCTGGAACGCGGAATAATACTCGGGGAACTTGCGGAAGATGCCCTCGAACTCGGCGGTGTACTTCGACAGGTAGTCGAGGTTCGCGGTCTGCGGCGCGTTGGCCATGATGAAGACGATGCCCTGGTCTTCCTCCGGCGCCAGTTCCTTGTGGGTGAACATCATCAGCAGCGGGATGATCGCCAGCACCAGCAGGGCGAAGACGATCACCACCGGGCGGCTGTTCAGCGTGCCGTGCAGGGCGCGCTGGTAGCGCTGCTTGAGGCCTTCGAAGATCAGGTCCAGGCGATGGGCCAGGCCGCTGGGGTTTTCGTCGTGGCGCAGCAGGCGCGAGCACATCATCGGCGACAGGGTCAGGGCGACGATGCCCGAGATGATCACCGCGCCGGCCAGGGTGAAGGCGAACTCCTTGAACAGCGCGCCAGTGAGGCCGCTGAGGAAGCCGATGGGGGCGTACACGGCGGCCAGGGTGATGGTCATGGTCACCACCGGCACAGCGATTTCCCGCGCGCCCTCGATGGCGCCCTGGTACGGCGACTTGCCCTCCTCGATGTGCCGGTGGATGTTCTCCACCACCACGATGGCATCGTCCACCACCAGGCCGATGGCGAGCACCATCGCCAGCAGGGTCAGCAGGTTGATCGAGTAGCCCATCATCTGCATGAAGAACAGCACGCCGATCATCGACAGCGGGATGGTCACCACCGGGATGATCACCGAGCGGAACGCGCCGAGGAACAGGAACACCACCACGATGACGATCAGGATCGCCTCGCCCAGGGTCTTCACCACCTCGTCGATGGAGGCCTGGATGAAGCGCGTGGCGTCGTAGGCGATGGAGACCTGCAGGCCCGGTGGCAGCTGCTCTTCCAGCTCCGGCATCTTGGCGCGGACTTCCTTGATCACGTCCAGCGGGTTGGAGCTGGGCGTGCCCTTGATGCCGATGTACACCGAGGGGATGCCGTTGAACGAGCTGACCGCGTCGTAGCTCGCCGCGCCCAGTTCGATGCGCGCCACGTCACCCATCAGCACGCGGCGGTCGCCGACGGTCTTCAGCGGAATGGCGGCGAAGGCCTCGGGGGATTTCAGGTCGGTGGAGGCGTTCACCGAGGTGACCACCAACTCGCCCTTCACCTCGCCGGCGGCGGACAGGTAGTTGTACTCGCGCACGGCGCTGGCCACATCACCGGCGGTGATGCCGTAGGCGGCCATCTTCACCGGGTCCAGCCACAGGCGCATGGCGAACACCTGGTTGCCGAGGATCTCGGCTTCGGAGATGCCCGGCAGGGTGGCGAGCTTGGGCTGGATCACCCGCGACAGGTAGTCGGTGATCTGCGGGTTGTTCATCTGCTCGCTGAAGAAGCTGATGTACATCAGCGCCGAGGCGTCGGCGGCCTCCTTGTCCAGCACCGGGTCTTCCGCGTCGGGCGGCAGCTGGGTCTTCACCTCGCCGATCTTCGACAGCAGCTCGGTCACCAGGCGATCGGAGTTGGCGCCGATGTGCGCATAGATCGAGATCACCGAGTAGTTCTGCCGGCTCACCGAGGTCATGTAGTCGATGCCTTCGGCGCTGGCGAGGCTCTGCTGCAGCGGCTGGGTGATGTAGCCCTGGATGGTTTCGGCGTTGGCGCCGGCATAGAAGGTGGTGACGGTGATCAGCGCGTTTTCCATCTGCGGATATTCGCGGATCACCAGCTTGCTGAAGGCCTGCATGCCGAGCAGGACGATCAGCAGGCTGACCACGGTCGCCAGCACCGGGCGACGGATAAAGGGATCGGTGAACATAGGCTCAATCCTTTGTTTCGGGCGCCGGCCGCTGTGCGGCAGGGCCTGTGGGCGGGCGCTGAATCAGCGCCGCGCCGCCTGTGCGATTAGGGCTTGTCCGGGACGATGGCGACGGCGGTGCCGTTGTCCAGCTTGAGCTGGCCGGAGGTCACCACCTGCTCGCCGGCCTTCAGGCCCTCGAGAATCACCACGCTGCCTTCGCGGCGCTCGCCGGTCTTCACGAAGCGGCGTTCGACTTCCAGCTTCGGAGCCTTGTCGTCGGCCTTGGTGTCTTCCGCCTTTTCGCCTTCTTTAGGCTTGTGCGGCACCACCACGTAAACCGAATTGCCATACAGGGTGAAGGCCACGGCGGTTTCCGGGACGACGACGCGCGGCGCGCTGTCTGGCAGTTGCACTTCCAGGTTGGCGAACATGCCCGGCAGCAGCTTGCCGTCGGGGTTGGCCATGCTGGCGCGGACCAGCAGGTTGCGTGTCTGGTTGTCCACGCGCGGGCTGATGGCGTCGATCTGCGCGTCGAAGCTCTGGCCCGGATAGGCCGCCACGCGCACCACGACTTTCTGCCCGCGCTTGAGCAGCGGGAAGTCCTGTTCGGGCAGGAAGAAGTCCACCTGCAGGGTGGAAAGGTCCTGCAGGGTGACGATCTCGGTGCCCGGGGAAACGTAGTCGCCGACGTCCACCTGGCGGATGCCGATGGTGCCGGAGAAGGGCGCGAGGATGCGCTTCTTGTCCAGGCTCGCTTTCAGCTGCGCGACGGTGGCGGTGGAGCGATTCAGCTGGGCGGCGAGGCGGTCGTACTCGCTCTTGGAGATGGCCTGGCGGCCCACCAGGCTCTTGCCGCGCTCGTACTCGACCTGGGCCAGGCCGAGGTCCGCCTCGGCCGTGCGCAGGGTGGCCTGTTCGACGTCGGATTCGAGCTGAACGACGGGTTGGCCGACCTTGATCTTCTCGCCGGAAACGAACTGCACCGCGCTGACGGTGCCGGACACTTCGGCGGTCAGGGTCACGCCCTGGATCGCGCGCAGGGTGCCGATGGCTGCCAGTCGGCTCTGCCAGTCGCGTTCCTCGGCCTGGGTGGCGTTCACGCTCACCGGCGGGCGCGGTGCCGAGAACATGGCGATCTGTTGGGTGATGGAGAGGTATTTCGAGCCGGCGAGCACCGCAACGATGACGGCAACTACGCCCAGCATGATCAGCATGCGGCGCAACATCTTCCTGTTCCTTGGTACGTGCCTGGCAGCTATCGGGCGCGATCGCTCGCCCACTATTCACTGGACGGCCTTCCGTTCGCGCAGATGTCGATCAGGCTCTGAAGCCGATACGGGGGACGCCCCGTTGCGGGGCGGAATTGCGCACCTTATGCCTGAAACGGTGGATAGTCAAAGGGCTGCGATTACAAGAGGTTTCGCACGAAAAGTAAGGTTGTTTGCGGCAGATGTGCGCTGGATCGGTGCAGCAGGACGTTCCTCCATGCCGGTCCCCGGTCGGGCAGGGGCAACTGTCTTTCTCTGAAAGTCCGTGCCTGGAATTTCCCTCTCCCTTCAGGGAGAGGGCTGGGGGGAGGGGCGCGCTGTGCAGAAGGCTTTCCGGGTAGGAGCGGATTCATCCGCGATCGATTTACCGGCCGCTCCGAGCGTGGTGGTCGAACATCGCGGACGGAGTCTGCTCCTACGCCAGCAGGTGATTTCCCGGCAAGTCGTTCAGGCCAGGTGCAGGTGGTTGTCCCAGAAGGCCGCGGGCAGGTCCAGCGGGGTGCCGGCGATGCGCTCGCCGCGGCAGTCATAGACGCGGCAGCGGCCCTGGCCGGAGGTGACGACGAAGCCGTCCTTCACCGCGCCGACGCCGGCGCAGTCGGGCAGCGGCGCGTCGAGGCGCACGGCGCCGGTGTCCAGGTCCCAGATGAAGAAGCGATTGCCGCGCGGAGCGGTCAGGGCGACCAGGCGCAGGTCGTTGTGCACGGCGACGCTGGCGGTGTACTGGGTCATCGCCTGACGTTGCTCGTCAGCCAGCGGGAAGGCCTGGAACGGCTGGCCGGGGCGCTTGATGGCGAGCAGGTCGGCACGGTCGTGGGCATCGCCCATGTACTGCTGGCCGGCGACGATGGTGCCGTCCGCAGCGATGGCCAGGTGGCGCACGCTGTTCATCTGCTGCGGCAGGGTTTCCTTGGAGATCAGCGAACCGTCGCGGCGCATGAGCACCAGGCTCGGCTCCATGGCGTCGAGGTTCATCTCCACGCGACTTTCGGCTTCGGTGCGGATGCCGCCGTTGGCCACCACCAGGGTCTCGCCGTCGGGCATCCAGGACACCTGGTGCGGGCCGAGGCCGTGGGTGGAAACCTCGCCGGTGTGGCTCAGGCGCTCTCCGTCGAAACGGTACACGCCGAGCAGGCCGCGGCCCGGATCGGTGGCGTCGTTCTCGGTGGCGTAGAGCCACTCGCCGTCCTTGTGCCACACGCCGTGGCCGTAGAAGTGGCGGTCGGTCTGCGAGTCGAGGGTCTGCAGCAGACGGCCGTCGTTCAGGTCGATGAGGTAGCTGTGCCGGCCCGGACGCCGGGCGACGAACAGCGCCAGCGGCAGGCTGGGGTGCTGCACCACGTCGTGGCAGCGCAGGCCGACTTCGGTGGCGAAGGCGCAACTGCCGTCCAGCCGATAGCCCACGGCGTAGTGCTTGCCATCCGCGTCGTCACGGGCGGACAGCACCAGAGGCTCCTTGCCCTTGCGTGACAGCGTCCAGCCGCCGAAGGTCAGGGCGCCGAGCAGCAGGCTGCCCAGGCCGATCACGTGACGTCGCAACATGGCGTTCACCTCGTTCGCTCTCGATCAATCGCCGTCGTTGGCGTTGAAGCCCAGCTGTACACCGAGGGCCTTCGCCAGGTCGCTCTCGTGCAGGCGGTGGACGACGTTGAGGCTGTCGTACAGCTCGTTCAGTTGCTTGATGCCGGCTTCGTCCTTGAGCAGGTCGCTGAGCGGCTGGTTGATGGCTTTCAGCTTGCCGTGGACGTCGGCGTAGGCCGCGTCGATCTTGCCGGCCAGCTCTTTCTGTTCGGCCGGCAGCAGGGCGCGCAGGCCCTTGTTGTCAGTGCCGTTCCACAGCGCCTGGGCGCCGGTCAGGCTGGAGTCCAGGCTCGCCAGGGAGGCGTCGCTGCGCCAGCCTTCGGCCTGGAACGGCTGCGGGATGCCCTTGCTCTGGCGGCCCAGCGGGGTGCCGAGTTTCTTCTTCAGCATGTCCAGTGCGGTGACCTGCACGCGCAGCAGCTCGGCGATGGCCTCGTGGGCATCGGCGTAGCGCTCGTTGGGGAACTTGGAGAGCTGGGCGAGCATGCCGCCGTCCTGCTTCCACTGCGCCAGGATGTTCTCCGCCAGGGCCTGCTGGTGGCTGCCAATGGCTTCCAGCAGCGGGCAGTAGCGCGCCTTGGTCTCGGCGTTGGCCAGGTCGATCCTGGCGTCGTAGAGGATGTATTCGTAGGCGGTCAGGCCCTGCACCACGACGCTGGACTTATCCAGGGTCGCCGGGGAAATCGCGTTGCCGCTGCCCAGCAGTTGCTCGACCTGACGCGCCACCAGGTTCTTCTTGTCCGGCCAGAACTGTACCTGCCAGGAGCGGTTGCCTTCGGCCAGCGGGCCGACCAGCAGCGGCTGCAGCTCGGCCCAGGCCTTCTGCGCGGCCATGAAGTCGGCGCGCGCCTTGGTCAGGTCTTCCTTGCCCTGGCAGTAGGCCAGGGCGCTGGCGGCCAGCGCGCGGTCGGCGTCGACCCAGCGGCTGTAGGTCGGCAGGATCACCTGCTGGGCCAGGGTGGCGCTGGTGGTGGCCTGCGGGTCGGTGGGCGAGCAGGCGCCCAGGGCGATGGCGAGGCTGGTGATCAGCAGTCGGGGGCGGAACATGGTGGGCTCGGCTCCTTAGAGTGAGTTCAGGAACGCCAGCAGGGCATCGCGCTGCCCGGCGTCGAAATTCAGTACGCGTTGCCTGGCCGCTTCGGCTTCGCCGCCATGCCAGAGCACGGCTTCGAGCAGGTTGCGGGCGCGGCCGTCATGCAGGAACTGGGTGTGGCCGTTGACCGTCTCGGTCAGGCCGATGCCCCACAGCGGCGCCGTGCGCCAGTCGCGGCCGCTGGCGAGAAATTCCGGGCGATTGTCCGCTAGTCCCTCGCCCATGTCATGCAGCAGCAGGTCGCTGTACGGGCGGATGAGCTGGTTGGCCAGCTCGGGCTCGGCGGCATTGGCGGCGGTGGTGAATTTGGGCGTGTGGCAGCTGGCGCAGCCGGTGTCGAAGAACAGGCCTTTGCCGGTGAGTACCTGCGGGTCGTCGACCTTGCGCCGCGCCGGTACGGCGAGGTTGCGGGCGTAGAAGGCGACCTGGTTGAAGATGTGCTGGCTGACTTCCGGCTTGCCGCCGTCGATGGCTTTCAGGCAGTCGACCTGGGTTTTGGTGCAGTCGTCGCTGGGCAGCAGGTCGCTGGTCAGGCCCATGTCGCCGGAGAAGGCGTGGGCGTTCTGCTGGGCGACGTTGGGTTGCCCGGCCTTCCAGCCGAAGCGGCCGAGGACGGTTGCCTGCTTCGCGTCGTCCCAGACCTGGTTCGGGCGGCCATGAATGCCGTCGCCGCCTTTGGCCTGGAGTTCGGCGTTAGCGAGGATGTCCGCTTCGCTGATGGATTCCAGCAGGCCGAGGCCGATCATCGGCGGGGCGATGCGTGCGGAGAACAGCGTGTCCGGGTGCATCGGGCCGTAGCCCAGGTCGCTGATGCGCAGCTTGGGCTTGCGCAGCTCGACCACGGTGCCGTCCTTGAAGGTGACCTTTACCGGCTCGTAGTCCACTCGCACCTTGCCTTCGGGCGCCACGCCGGGGATGGCCGAATCCTGGAACTGGCCGCCGTACACCGGTTCGGGCACCACGCCCAGGCGCTTGAGCGTGCGTGCATCCTCGGGGCCGGCGGGGATCGACAGGCGCACCAGCATCGACACGGCGTTGACGTCGTTCAGCTCCGGCGGATGGCCGCGGCCGTCCTTGATGTGGCAGTTCTGGCAGGCGTTGGTGTTGAACAGCGGACCGAGGCCGTCACGCGCGGTGGTGGTGCTCGGCGCGATCACCCAGGGGTTGCGGAAGAAGCTGTTGCCCACGCTGAAGTCCAGGCGGCGGCTCGGCGTGAGGTTGCCCGACGGCATGGAGTAGGCGTTGCGGTCGTTCTGCCTGACCGTGGTGGCGCCGCCGGACAGTACTTCGCCAGGCTCGGCCACGGCGTGCTGGGAGGTCTCCGGCTTGCACGCGGCAAGGGCGAGGGCAGACAGCAGCGGCACGAGGCGCAGGGCGGTACGGCGGGGCAGCATCGACGGGTTCCGAAAGCGGTGTATGGCAGCGCGCCATGGTATCAGGGGAGTCAAATGCAAATATGAAAAATTTGTATTTGCGAACGACATCGTTTGCCGTTCTGAAATGACAAAGCCCCGCAGTGCGGGGCTTTGCTGTGCCTCTCAAGGTGCTGCGGCTTGGAGCCGCAGTACCTTCAGGTCGCGCGTATCAGAACTGGTGATCGGCGGTGTCCGGCTTCAGGTCCTGTACGCCAACCGCGGTGGCGGCCTTCTCGATGGCGCCGGTCTGCTTGACCAGCGAAGCGATGGCGTCGCGGATCTTCTGCTGATCGTCCTTGTCTTCCGGGGCGATCATCTGGTCGAAGTGCACACCGTCCTTCTCGGCACGGTCGACGATGACCTGCATCTTGGCTTCAGTGTTCGCCAGGTCGGCCTTGAGGTCGGTGTCGGCCTGGGCATCAGCCTTGGCGACCAGGTCGGACAGGCTCGGGCCCTTCACGACGCTGCCGTCGGTACGCTTGTATTCGCCGGTGTAGATGTTGCGAATGCTCTTGGCGTTGAAGAACAGGGTGTTGTGGGTGTTGTCGCTGAAGCAGTCGTGCTCGTCTTCGGTGGAGTTGGCTTCCAGCGCGACCTTCATGCGCTCACCGGCCAGTTCGCCGAGGGACAGCGAGCCCATGCCGAAGAACATCTTGCGCAGGTTGTTGTCGGCGGTGTCGGCCTCGACCTTGGCGCGGTAGTTGTCGGCGACGCCGGCCTTGAAGTTGCCGTGCATTTCTTCCAGGTCAGCCACCAGCAGGTCGGTGGCGGCTTTCAGGTAGGCGCCGCGACGGTCGCAATGGCCGTTGGTGCAGTCCTTGCCCTGGGCGTAGTCGGTGTACTTGCGATCGCCCGCGCCCGGCTTGGTGCCGTTCAGGTCCTGGCCCCACAGGAGGAATTCGATGGCGTGGTAGCCGGTAGCGACGTTGGCTTCGGAGCCGCCCAGTTCGTTCAGGCCCTTGAGCTTCTCGCCGGTGATTTCCTTGACGTCGATCTTGTCTTCGCCGACCTGGATCTCGGTGTTGGCGATGATGTTGGCGCTGGCGCCGGCATTGCCTTCGGCGTGCTGGTAGTCCTTGGCGACGTAGTCGATCAGGCCTTCGTCCAGCGGCCAGGCGTTAATTGCGCCTTCCCAGTCATCGATGATCGAGTTGCCGAAGCGGAAGGCTTCGCTCTGCGAGTAGGACGGGCGGGAAGCGATCCAGGCTTCGCGGGCGGCCTTCAGGGTGGCTTCGCTGGGCTTGGCGATCAGCGCGTCGACGGCGGCCTGCAGCGCCTTGGCGGTGGTCAGGGCGTCGCCGTAGGTGGCTTCGGCGATGTCCAGGTAGTTCTTCACCACGGCCTTGACCGCGGCCTCGTCGACCTTGGCGGCCGCCGGGGCAGTGCTCTGGGTGCTGGCAGCCGGAGTGGCGGCGGGGGCTTCGGCTTTCTTGTCATCGCCGCAGCCGGCGAGGGAGATGGCGATGGCGAGCAGGCTGGCAGTGGCCCAGGGCATACGAGTCATGACGGGTTCCTTTGCAGGGAGAAGAGGCGCACGAAAAAGGACTGCGCAAGAAAATCTGCAACATAATGCGAAAGATTTGCATTTTTGAAAAGAGAGATCGGTGGCGCCGTTTGATCACGGGGCCAGCAAGTCGCCAGCAGGAGCCAGGAGATTTGGCTTTTCGTAGGAGCGAGCTTGCTCGCGAACCGCTTGGCACCAGCGCTCGGGCTGTTCGCAAGCAAGCTCGCTCCTACAGGGGGATTCGGCGTGGGGGAGGGCGAATAACACCTCGTCCGTTATCCGCCGTGAAGCATCAATGACGCTCGACGGACCCGTTGGGATTGCCGCCGGCCGCTTCGGCCAGGCGCCGCGCCTGCTTGAGGTACAGGGTCAGTTCGCGCGCCGGCAGCGGTTTGCTGTAGAGGTAGCCCTGACCTTCGTGGCAGCCCTGGGCGATGATGTAGGCCTCCTGCTCGACCGTCTCCACGCCCTCGGCGATCACCTGCATCCCCAGGCTCTTGCCCAGCTGGATGATGGCGCGAACGATGGTGGCGTCGTCGTCGTCCAGCAGCAGGTCCTGGACGAAGCTCTTGTCGATCTTGATCTTGTCCAGCGGCAGGCTCTTCAGGTAACTCAGCGAGGAGTAGCCGGTGCCGAAGTCGTCGATGGCGATCAGGGCGCCGGCGCGACGCAGGCTGAGCAGGTGCTGGGCGGCGGTGGAGATGTCTTCCATCAGGCCGGTCTCGGTGACTTCCAGCTCCAGCGAGCGCGGCGGCAGGCGGTGCATCTGCAACAGGTTGCTGACCACCCGCGGCAGGGCGTTGTGGCGCAGTTGCACGGTGGACAGGTTGACGGCCAGGCGCAGGTCATCGAAGCCCTGGTCGTGCCATTCGCGCAGTTGGCGGCAGGACTGGTCGAGCACCCACTCGCCGATGCTGAAGATGCTGCCGTTCTGCTCCGCCAGCGGGATGAACAGGTCCGGCGCGACCCAGCCCTGGGTCGGGTGCTGCCAGCGCAGCAGCGCCTCGACGCCGACCACGCGGTGATCGCGGTAATCCACCTGCGGCTGAAACACGAGGTGCAACTCGTTGCGCGCCAAGGCCTCGCGCAGGTCCTTTTCCAGTTCGCGGCGGCGGCGCATCTCGCTGTCGACGCTGGCGATGTAGAACTGGTAGCGGTTGCGCGAGCGGCTCTTGGCCAGGGTCATGGTCTGCTCGGCTTTCTGCAGCAGCTTCTCGGTGGTCTCGCCGTCCTCGGGGAACAGGGTGATGCCGATGGTGGCGCGCAGGTGCACCAGGTGCTGGTCCAGCTCGAAGGGTGCCTCCAGGTCGTCGAGGATCTGCTGGGCCAGTTCGGCCGCCTCGTAGGGCTGCTCGATGTCGGCCTGGACCAGGGCGAACTGGTCGCCGCCCAGCCGCGCCAGGGCGCCGAGATGCGCGCTGCGGGTGCGCAGGCGGTCGGCGAGGGCGATCAGCAACTGGTCGCCGAACTGGTAGCTGTATTGCTCGTTGATGCCCTTGAAGTCATCCAGGCCCAGGCAGAGCACGGCGACGCGGCGTTGCAGGCGCGAGGCGTCTTCGAGTATCTGGTCCAGGCGCTGCTGCAGCAGCTTGCGGTTGGGCAGGCCGGTGAGGAAGTCGTACTGGGAGATGCGCAGCAGGCTGTCTTCGGCCTCCCGGCGCAAATGGCCGTTGCGCTCGATGGAGGCCAGCAACTGGTTGGCAGTGGTCACCCATAAACCCAGTTCGTCCTTCTCGTGGCCGTCGGGCATCGGCAGCTTGTGCTGGCTGGGGCGGTCCGGGTTGATCGAGGCCAGGTGCTCGATGATCTTCGACAGCGGTTTGGTCAGCAGCCAGTGGTAGACCATGAACAGCACCAGGCTCAGGGCCATGGCGCGGAGGATGCCGGAGATGAAGATGATCACCGAGGTAGTGACGAAATCGTTGCCGTAGGGCGCGGTATCGAGGGTGATCTTCAGGTCGCCGTAGTATTCGTTGGAGCCACCACGGCCGGCGAGGCGAATGGAGTAGTTCTGCTCGGCGCCGAGGATCGGGTCGGTCAGCCAGCGGGTATTGGAGTCCAGCAGCGGGCGGGATTTTTCCGCCAGCATGGGTTCGTCAGGGTGGCCGATGGCGGCGTAGCGTACGGCTTCGTGCTGGAACAGGCCTTCGAGGACCTGCATCGCCATGTCCCGGTCGAGGCTGTAGACGGCCTGGGTAGACGGGTCACGGACCATCGCCAGGATCCGCTGGGCGTCGTTGTGTACGTTCTGGCGGGCTTTGTGGGCGTCATAGACGATCTGGGCACAGCTGAGTACCACCCCGACCACGAGGGCCGCGAGTAATACCATTCGCAGCAGCTTGAGGGAGAGGCTGTGCCGAGGATCCAGTTTCAAGGTCTTTCCTTGTTTCTCGCCAGGGGCGAACGACTGGGGCTGAGTATTGGCAATTGGCGCAATGGCGTCAAAGGGCCATCGTTGTGTTTCGTGATGGTACCGGCCTTTCAGGTTAGCTGACACGAAGGTGTTACGCGCCCATTACGAAAAAACCCGGCGCAGGGCCGGGTTTTTCGTATCAAGCGGGGGCGATCAAGCAGCGAACTGCTCGGCCACGAAGTCCCAGTTGACCAGGTTCCAGAACGCCTCGACGTACTTCGGACGCAGGTTGCGGTAGTCGATGTAGTAGGCGTGTTCCCAGACGTCGCAGGTCAGCAGCGGGGTGTCGCCGCTGGTCAGCGGGCAGCCGGCGCCGATGGTGCTGGCCAGGGCCAGGGAGCCGTCAGCTTTCTTCACCAGCCAGCCCCAGCCGGAGCCGAAGGTGCCGATGGAGGTCTTGCTGAACTCTTCCTTGAACTTGTCGAAGGAACCGAAGGCCGCGTTGATGGCGTCAGCCAGGGCGCCGGTGGGCTGGCCACCGCCGTTGGGGCTCAGGCAGTTCCAGTAGAAGGTGTGGTTCCACACCTGGGCGGCGTTGTTGAAGATGCCACCGGAAGAGGTCTTGACGATGTCTTCCAGGCTCTTGCCTTCGAATTCGGTACCCGGAACCAGGTTGTTCAGGTTCACGACGTAGGTGTTGTGGTGCTTGTCGTGGTGGAATTCCAGGGTTTCCGCGGAAATGTGCGGCTCAAGGGC
Organism: Pseudomonas sp.; assembly: GCF_002796985.1. Lineage (GTDB taxonomy): Bacteria > Pseudomonadota > Gammaproteobacteria > Pseudomonadales > Pseudomonadaceae > Pseudomonas. The sequence continues at coordinate 38,508 of NZ_PEKX01000018.1, forward strand.
ATTCTTCGCGTAAGGCAGCGGCGGCAATTCGAAAGCCATGGTGTTTCTCCTATCTCACTCAGTCTGGGCAAGCGCGACGGGCGCGCGACCGGTACACGGGGCCGGTTCGATGTTTGTCGCGGCATCCGGGCGTAGCTGCAGGGTGTCCCTTTCGGGGACGGGCAGCGCGCCAGTTGCGTCCGGAAGGCTCAGAGCCCGCCGGCGCCGCGAGGGGCCGATCATAGCACCCGACCTGCGGCATATCCACGCAGCAACTGTAAGGGCAAAGGCCCTGCGCAGCGGCTTGCGTCGGAGCGCGACGCTCATTATGCACAGACCGGGATGACGGAACGTCGTTCGGAATCATTTACCCGGCGTGCTTGGAGTCAGCCGGCGAATACCAGTTGGGCGGCCATGCCGAGCATCATCACGGCGACCATCAGGTCGACCAGGCGCCAGGTGGCCGGCCGTGACAGCCAGGGCGCGAGCCACGCGGCACCGAGGGCGAGGGTGAAGAACCACAGCAGCGAGGCACTCGCCGCCCCCATGGCGTAGGCGCCGGGCACTGCCTGCTGGGCGCCGAGGGAGCCGATCAGCAGCACCGTATCGAGGTAGACGTGGGGGTTGAGCAGGGTCACCGCCAGGGCCGCCATCAGTACGGTGCGCCGCGAGCGCGGGCCGGTTTCCTGCGCATCGGCCATGGCCTCGGGTGCGACTGCACGCCGCAGCGCCTTGAGGCCATACCAGACCAGGAAGGTCACACCGCCCCAGCGGGCGATAGCCAGCAGCGTCGGGTTCTCGGCGAGGATCTTCGCCAGGCCGAACACTCCGGCGCTGACCAGGATGGCGTCGCACAGCACGCACAGCGCGGCCACCGACAGGTGATGTTCGCGGCGCAGGCTCTGGGCGAGAACGAAGGCGTTCTGCGCGCCGATGGCGATGATCAGGCCGGCGGCGACCAGCACGCCGTTGAGATAGCTCTGCCACATGGTTCAGGCCTCCTCTTTATTGAAGGCGGGCGGATTGAGCGCGAGGGCATGCAGCACGCCTAGCGCCCGCGGGCCGTCGGCCTGGGCGACGAACAGGTGATCGTGGTACCAGGCGGCGATCACGTTGCAGCTGATCCCGGCCTTGGCCAGGGCGCCGGCCACGGCAGCGGTGAGGCCGACTGCCTGCAGTGCCGAGTGCACTTCCAGGGTCAGCCAGGCGGCGACGTAGTCGAAGGCCAGCCCCGCCTGTTCGGCTTCGCTGCGCGGCAGGATCAGCGTCAGCCCCTCGCTTTCACGGAAGCTGCCCAGCGGCTGCAGGCCGGCCGGGAGCTGGCCGTCGGGCAGGGTGCAGAACACATACTCACCGTCGTTGAGTACCGGGGTCATGTCGCGCAGCAGCGCGGTCAGGGAGGTTTCGCCAGCCATGGTGGAATCCGTGAAGAAAGTGGGAATGCTGGCGATTGTCCGGCTTTGGCCTGTATAAGAAAAACCAATACTGCTGATATCTCATTAGGGAAACTGATCATGTTCGACTACAAGCTGCTTGCCGCCCTGGCTGCCGTGGTGGAGCAGGGTGGTTTCGAGCGCGGCGCCCAGGTGCTGGGGCTGTCGCAGTCGGCCATTTCGCAGCGCATCAAGCTGCTCGAAGCACGGGTCGGCCAGCCGGTTCTGGTGCGCGCCGCGCGGCCGCAACCCACCGATCTCGGCCAGCGCCTGCTCAACCATGTACAGCAGGTGCGCTTGCTGGAGGGCGACTTGCAGCAATGGGTGCCGGCGCTGGACGACGGCGCGGCACCCGAGCGCCTGCGCCTGGCGCTGAACGCCGACAGCCTGGCGACCTGGTGGGCCGAGGTGGTCGGCGATTTCTGCGGCGAACGCCATGTGTTGCTGGATCTGGTGGTGGAGGATCAGGAAGTCGGCCTCAAGCGCATGCGCGCGGGCGAGGTGGCCGGCTGCGTCTGCGCCAGTCCGCGTCCGGTGGCCGGTGGGCGCTGCGAACCGCTGGGGGCCATGCGCTATCGCGGGCTGGCCAGCCCGGAGTTCATCGCCCGGCACTTCCCCAGGGGCGTGACGCCCGCCGGGCTGGTGCGCGCGCCGGCCATCGTCTACGGCCCGGACGATCAGTTGCAGCACCGTTACCTCAAGGACCTGGGCGTCGACGGCCACTTCAGCTACCACCTGTGCCCTTCTTCCGAAGGCTTCGTGCGCATGACCAGTGGCGGCCTCGGCTGGGGCCTGGTGCCTGAGCAACAGGTGCGTGGCGAGCTGGAGCGCGGTGAGCTGGTGGACATGCTGCCGGGGCGGGTAATCGACGTACCGCTCTACTGGCATCACTGGCGCAACGGCGGCGAATTGCTCGCCGCGCTGACCCGGCACCTGTTGGCGAAGGCGCCGGGCCTGCTGGTGCCGATCAGCCGCGAATGACGATGCTGCCGCTGCCCGGCAACTGCTCGATGCAGCGCGTGCCGAACAGTTTTGATGGGGTGAAGTAGCCGACTGTGTTCGGGTTGGCCAGCAGGTGACGTACCGCGAAGAGCACGCCGTGGAGAGTCACGTCGTAGCCGTTGGCGGTTTCCAGTCGCGCTGTGCGGCGCTCGCCACGGGCGTTGCGTACCTCGCCCCAGACCCAGGTGCGCAGCTTGCCGCGGGCCAGTTCGTCGGGGCCGTGGACGCGCTTGTCCACCTGCTGCTTGAGCCAGTCCTGCACGCGGTCGCGGCCCAGCAGCGGACGCAGGCTGTCCATCACCCGCATGCCGAGGGCGGCGGCGGGTGGCACCGGCAGGTAGACCTCGATATCGCCGATGCCGGTGGAATAATAGGCTGTCGCCACGTCGCCCCAGGGGATGGTCACCGCGTGCTTGAGGCCGCGGCCGAAGTCGATGTCGCGACGCTTGTAGCCCAGCGGTACGTCGCGCAGGCGCCCGGCTTCGCGTACCTTGCCGCCGAGCTTGAGGCCTTCCACGGTGGTCTTGGCGGTGCCCGGCGACAAGCCGCTGCCGCTGTCGAAGCCCAGCGCCAGGTGCGCGGCATCGGGCATGGCTTCCTTCAGGCAGGCGGCGACGCAGTCGGTGGGGATCACGTCGAAGCCGACGCCGGGGCAGAGCACCACGCCGGCCGTGCGCGCCACTTCGTCCAGGCTGTGGGCGTACTCGAAGACGGCAATCTCCCCGGTGATATCCACGTAATGCGCGCCGCTGGCGATGCACGCCTCGATCATCGGTGCGGCGGTGGCGGAAAAGGGCCCTGCGCAGTTGGCAACCACGGCGACGTCTTCCAGCGCAGCCAGGGCGGCGGCGCTGTCGTTCAGGTCGAACACCCGGCATTCCAGCCCCAGCGTGCTGCCCAGTGCGTGCAGGTTGGCAGGGTTGCGGCCGCCGAGGATCGGCTTCAGGCCTTCACGCTGCGCCTGCTCGGCCACCAGCCGGCCGGTGTAGCCGTTGGCGCCGTAGATCATCCAGTGGGGCTTGCTCATGGTGTTGCCTCGTCTTGCTTTTTATAGAGGGAAAACAGCGTGCCTCAAGGGTAGTCGCAACCACTCGCTTCATGTCGCCGATCGCAAGTCGTGCAACCCTGGCGTGACACGGCGGTCTGCAAGGATTCGTTTCTGGCGTGCAAGGCCAGAGTGGTAGCGTTCGGCGCCTGCTAGAGTCGCCGGACTATAAGAACGGGAGTGGCGTGCATGAAGATTCTGGTCACCGGAGCCAGCGGGTTCATTGGTGGGCGCTTTGCCCGTTTTGCCCTGGAGCAGGGGCTGGCGGTTCGGGTGAACGGACGCCGCGAGGAGGCGTTGCAGCCGCTGGTGGCGCGCGGGGCCGAGTTCATGGCCGGCGACCTGTCGGACTCGGCGCTGGTTCGCGCCCTGTGCAGCGGCGTCGATGCCGTGGTGCATTGCGCTGGCGCGGTGGGCGTGTGGGGCAGCCAGGAGTACTTCCATCAGGCCAACGTGACGATGACCGAGGCCATCGTCGAGGCCTGCCTGAAACAGAAGGTGCGCCGGCTGGTGCACCTGTCGTCGCCGTCGATCTACTTCGATGGCCAGTCCCACGTCGGCATTACCGAGCAGCAGGTGCCCAAGCGCTTCGCCAACCACTACGGCTCGACCAAGTACCAGTCCGAGCTGGTCGCCCTCGGCGCCCAGGAATTTGGCCTGGAAGTGCTGGCGCTGCGCCCGCGTTTCGTCACCGGCGCCGGCGACACCAGCATCTTCCCGCGAATGATCGCCGCGCACCGCAAGGGCCGCCTGCGCATCATCGGGCAGGGCCTGAACAAGGTGGACTTCACCAGCATCCAGAACCTCAACGATGCGCTGTTCGCCAGCCTGATGGCCGGCGACGAGGCGCTCGGCCAGGCCTACAACATCAGCAACGGCCAGCCGCTGCCGCTGTGGGACGTGGTGAACTACGTGCTGCGACGGCTGGACATGCAGCCAGTTGAGCGGCACATGCCGTACGGGCTGGCCTACAACCTGGCGTTGCTCAATGAGGGCGTGTGCAAGATCCTGCCCGGCCGCCCGGAACCGACCTTGCACCGCCTGGGCATGGCGGTGATGGCCAAGGACTTCTCCCTGGACATCTCCCGCGCTCGCCAGTACCTCGATTACGACCCGCAGAACAGCCTGTGGGATGCTCTGGACGAGTTCTGCGACTGGTGGCGGTTGCGCGGGGCGTGACGGCTCTTCGCAGGAGCGAGCTTGCTCGCGAACAGCCCGAGCTTCAGTGCCATGCGGTTCGCGAGCAAGCTCGCTCCTACAAGAGCCACATCAGCGTGAGGTACGGGCCCCGCCCCGCAGCGGGCCGGAGTACTGCGGGTCACCGCCGCCCTGCAGCGGCAGGAAGCTCGGCTCCTGCACCACGCGGGGCAGCTTCACGCCGCTCAACTCGCTCAGGCGTTCGCCCAGCTGGCGCGTTTCTTCCCGTGCGGAATCGACACAAGCACGCAGCATCCGCTCGATGGCGTCGCTCTGCTGGTACTGGATTTCCAGCGCCTGTTCTTCACGCAGACGGCGGCGCAGTTCACGCATGCAATCCAGGATGGCCTTGTTGAGTTCGATCACCCGACTTCCTCCCCGCGAAGGGCGCCAGAGCGGCGCCAAGTATCTGAAGCGGGAGCAAGGGGCGTGCCACGATATCGCAAAGCCACTATTGGCGGGCCGCCAGGGGAACTGCGTGCGTCCTGGCAGGTCTTCTATGCGCCGACGAGGTGCGTGACGCCCTGTGATGGCACGCTGCTCCCAGGCTGCTCTCTAAGAGTCATGCGAACGGATATACTGCGCCCTGCGCAGGCAACACGCCGCTTTATCCCCACAGGTTCATTCCATGCGTAATGACACGTTCGACGAATTCGATGATGTGCCCCACCTTTCCACCGACGCCGCCGACCGCGACGAGTTCGGGCATCACCCGCGCCGTGTGGTCGAGCCCAACGGCCGCCCGCAGCCCCAGCCGGTGAAGCGTGGCGGCGGTACCGGCGCGCTGTGGGCGCTGGTGGCGGCCATGGCCATCGCCCTGGCGGGTGTGGGCTGGTGGAGCCACCAGCAACTGATGCTGATGGAGCAGCAACTGATCGCCACTCAGGAAAGCTTCGCCAAGATCAGTGAGGAAGCCGCCGGCCGCCTCGACGACATTCGCGGCAAGTTCGTCGCCAATGAATCCAACGGCACCACCGACCGCGAGGCGCTCAAGCTGCAGGTCAAGCAGCTGCAGGGTCGACTGGCCGAACAGGCCAAGGCGCAACAGACTTCCCTGTCGGAGTTCGACGGCGCCCAGGGCAAGCGCCTGGCGCAGATCGGCGCAGACCTCAAGGCCCAGCAGGACGCCGCCGCGCAGTTGGTCGCCCAGCTCGACAGCAAGCTCAAGGCCATCTCCGAAGAACAGGCCAAGTTCAAGAACGTGCAGGCTGACCTCGCTGCCGCCAACCAGCAGATCCAAGGGCTGAATACCGAGATCGCCAACCTGAAGAAGCAGGGCAATCCGAGCCAGGCGATCAAGAGCATCCAGGACGACCTGATGCTGTTGCGTGCCGAAGTCGACGGCCGCCAGGGCCAGGCCAGCAGCGATACCAAGGAGTTCGACGTGTTCCGCATCCAGGTGATGCGCAACATCAACACCCTGCAGCAGCAGATGCAGAACCTCCAGCAACAGATCAGCACCCGCTGATCTGTTGGACACAAAAATCCCCCGCACCGAAAGGTCCGGGGGCTTTTTGTTGCCATCCCTCTTTGGGGGTAGTGAAGGCAATTCTTGTCTTGAATCAGTTTCAGTTCAGGTTTCGGGGCGAATAATTGGCAACAAATGAGAGTCATTTAGATTCTCTCCAGATTGCCCAATCGCCCGGAGGCCTCCCCATGCTCGATCTTCAAGCGCAACGCCGGTACCGCATCGCCGGTTACCGGCCCGGGATCGGCGCCGCCTTCCGCCAGCGGCTGTTTTCCATGGGGCTCTTGCCGGGCGCCGAGCTGAAGATACGCCGCGTAGCGCCGCTGGGTGACCCGGTGCAGGTGGATACCCGTCAGTGCAGCCTGGTACTGCGCCGCCGCGACCTGGCTTTCCTCCAGCTTGAAGTGCAGGACTGAGCCGCCATGGACGAACTGCGCATCGGTCTGATCGGCAACCCCAACGCGGGCAAGACCACCCTGTTCAACCAGCTCACCGGTTCACGCCAGCGCGTCGGCAACTGGGCCGGCGTCACCGTGGAGCGCAAGGAGGGCAGCTTCCGCACCGCCCGCCACAGCGTGCGCCTGGTGGACCTGCCCGGCACCTACTCGCTGACCACGCTGTCGACCCAGGCCTCGCTGGACGAGCAAATCGCCCGGCGCTGCATCGTCGATGGCGAGGTGGATGTGCTGGTCAACGTGGTGGACGCCACCAACCTGGAACGCAACCTCTACCTCACCGTGCAGCTGCGCGAGATGGGCCTGCCCTGCGTGGTGGCGCTGAACATGCTCGACATCGCCCGCACCCAGGGCCTGAACATCGACCGCGAGGCGCTGGCGCGGGAGCTGGGCTGCCCGGTGGTGGCGCTGGTGTCGACCCGTGGCGAAGGCATCGACGAGCTGAAAGACGCCATCGATGGCCTGACGGCCCAGCCGCCGCTGCACGTACCCTATCCAGCCGCACTCAGGAATGCCGTCACTCAGCTGCTGCCGAACGACGCGCCGCCCGCCCATGCGTGGATGGCCCTGCTGGCGCTGGAAGGCGACCTGCACAGTGCCCGCCAGCTCCAGCTCGACCCTGCACGCCTGCTGGCCGCGCGCGACGCCATTCGCTGCGCCTGCGGCGAAGACCCGGAACTGCTGCTGGTGGACGCACGCTACCGGCTGATCGGCGAGCTCTGCGAGCGCGCCAGCAACCACCGCGAGGCGACGCCGCACCGGCTGACCCAACTGCTCGACCACATCGCCCTGAACCGCTGGCTGGGCATCCCGGTGTTCCTGCTGGTGATGTACCTGATGTTCTTCTTCGCCATCACCCTCGGTGGTGCGCTGCAACCGATCTTCGACCAGGGCTCCTCGGCGCTGTTCATCGACGGCATCCAGTGGCTGGGCGCCCGCAGCGGCGCGCCGGACTGGCTCACCGCGCTGCTGGCCCAAGGCCTGGGAGGCGGCATCAACGCGGTGCTGCCGCTGATCCCGCAGATCGGCCTGATGTACCTGTTCCTCGCCCTGCTCGAAGACTCCGGCTACATGGCCCGCGCGGCCTTCGTCATGGATCGCCTGATGCAGGCCCTCGGCCTGCCGGGCAAATCCTTCGTGCCGCTGATCGTCGGCTTCGGCTGCAACGTGCCGTCGATCATGGGCACCCGCACCCTGGACAACCCGCGCGAACGCCTGATGACTTCGATGATGGCGCCGTTCATGTCCTGCGGTGCGCGGCTGGCGATCTTCGCTGTGTTCGCTGCGGCCTTCTTCGGCCAGAACGGCGCACTGGCGATCTTCTCGCTGTACCTGCTGGGCATCGTCGTCGCGGTGCTCACCGGCCTGCTGCTCAAGCACACGCTCATGCGCGGCGAGGCTTCACCCTTCGTCATGGAGCTGCCGCTGTACCACGTGCCGCACCTGCGCAGCCTGCTGTTGCAAACCTGGATGCGCCTGCGTGCCTTCGTGGTTCGCGCCGGCACCGTGATCATCCTGGTCAGCCTGGTGATTGGCGGCCTCAACAGCGTCACCCTCGACGGCCGCCCGGTGCAGGGCGACATCGCCGACTCGGCGCTGTCCAGCCTCAGCCACAAGGTCACGCCGCTGCTGGCGCCCATGGGCGTGCACCCGGACAACTGGCAGGCCACGGTCGGCCTGGTCACCGGCGCGTTGGCCAAGGAAGTGGTGGTCGGCACCCTGAACACCCTGTACACCGCCGAACACATCCAGGGGGAAGCTTTCGATGCCGATGCCTACGACCTCTGGGGCCAGTTGAAACAGGCCGGGGCGGATACGCTGGATGGTCTGCGCGACTCCTTCAGCCTCAGCGTGCTGGCCAACCCGGTGGCCGCGAGCATGGCCGACGGCGAGATGGAGGAGGGCTCCATGGGCACCTTCGCCGCCAAGTTCGGCAGCCCGCTGGCCGCCTACAGCTACCTGATCTTCGTGCTGCTCTACGTGCCGTGCGTGGCCACCCTTGGCGCACTGACCCGCGAGAGCGGCCGTGGCTGGATGACCTTCGCGGTGTTCTGGGGCCTCAACGTGGCCTATTCGCTGGCGACCCTCTGCTATCAGGTATTCAGCTTCGCCGAGCACCCGCAATACAGCGCGACCGTTATCGGCATCGTGCTGGCCTTCAACCTGGCGGTGTTCCTCGTCCTGCGCTGGGTCGGCCGGCGCGGCCTGGAGCTGGATGGCGAGCGTGAGCTGCGCGCGGCCCCGGCGGGGAGCTGCCACTGATGGCCACGGCAATCGCAGTGCGCAACCTGCTCGGCGAGATGGGCGAGGCGGATGTGCCGACCCTCGCCCAGCGCCTCGGCGCCTCCAAGGCTCTGCTCGAAGCATTGCTGGAGCGGCTGCTGGCGATGGGTGTGGTGGAAAAGATCGCGCCGGAACCGGCGGCCTGCGGGAGTTGCAAGGGCTGTGCGGAGGCGACGCGGTGTGCGACGACGGGGTATCGGTTGGCCGGCCGCAACGACGCCACGCCCTTGCGCTGGATTACCAACTGAGATCGAAACGTAGGATGGGTGGAGCCTAAGCGATAGCCATGCGGTCGGTGCCACGGATTGATGGGTATCGCGGCGCTCCACGCCATCCTACGTCCAGCAACTGGGCGGATAACGCCCGAGGCGTTATTCGCCCTACAGCTGCCTCGATACCGAGCCCGGTGGCTTTTCGTAGGAGCGAGCTTGCTCGCGAACAGGCCGAGCGCCGGTGCCATGCGGTTCGCGAGCAAGCTCGCTCCTACAGCTAAGCTGTAGCGTTTCTGGAAAACAAAAAAGGGCGCCTTCGAATGAAGGCGCCCTTTTTATTGGTGCCGGAACCAGCCCTTACAGGCGCGGGTAGTCCAGGTAGCCGACCGGGCCCTTGCCGTAGAAGGTTTCCGGGTGCGGCTCGTTCCAGGCGGCGCCTTTTGCCAGGCGGGTCACCAGGTCCGGGTTGGCGATGAACGGGATGCCGAAGGCCACCGCGTCAGCCTTGCCGCTTTCCAGCCATTCGTTGGCGGTGTCCTTGGTGAAGCGCTCGTTGGCGATGTACACGCCACCGAAGATTTCCTTCAGTTTCGGGCCGATGCTGTCGTCGCCGGCCTTCTCGCGGGTGCAGATGAACGCCACGCCGCGCTTGCCCAGCTCGCGGGCTACATAGCCGAAGGTGGCCAGCGGATCGGCATCGCCCATGTCGTGGGAGTCCATGCGCGGGGCCAGGTGCACGCCGACGCGGCCGGCGCCCCAGACGCCGATCACGGCATCGGTGACTTCCAGCAGCAGGCGCGCTCGGTTCTCGACCGAGCCGCCGTACTGATCGGTGCGCTGGTTGGTGCTGCTCTGCAGGAACTGGTCGAGCAGGTAGCCGTTGGCGCCGTGGACTTCCACGCCATCGAAACCGGCGGCCTTGGCGTTCTCGGCACCGGTGCGGTAGGCCTCGACGATGTCGGCGATCTCTTCGGTTTCCAGGGCGCGCGGGGTAACGAATTCCTTGATCGGGCGCACCAGGCTGACGTGGCCGGCCGGCTTGAGGGCGCTCGGTGCTACCGGGGTTTCACCGTTCAGGTACAGCGGGTCGGAGATACGGCCCACGTGCCACAGCTGCAGCATGATGCGCCCGCCGTTGGCGTGCACGGCCTTGGTGATGTTGCTCCAGCCGCGCACCTGGTCGTCGGACCAGATGCCGGGGGTGTCCGGGTAGCCCACGCCCATCGGGGTCACCGAGGTGGCCTCGCTGAGGATCAGGCCGGCGTCGGCGCGCTGGGTGTAGTACTCGGCCATCAGCGCGTTGGGCACGCGGCCTTCGTCGGCGCGGCAGCGGGTCAGCGGGGCCATGACGATGCGGTTGGGCAGTTCCAGGTCACCGATGACGATGGGGTCGAAAAGCGTGGTCATTGCGTTACTCCGGGGCGTGAGGGTGGAGGATCAGTCGAGGACGGGTTGGGTCTGGTTGGGCTTGCCGCTGAAGGCGATCATCACCGCGATCAGCGCGAGGACGGAGAGCACGGCGCCAGCCAGGGGCACGCGGGTCAGGCCCAGGCCGTGGCTGATGACGCTGCCGCCGACCCAGGCGCCGATGGCGTTGCCGACGTTGAAGGCGCCGATGTTCAAGGTGGCGACGAGGTTCGGCGCGGCTCCGCCGACGCGCACCACGTTGACCTGCAGCGCGGGCACTGCGGCGAAGGCGGCAGTGGCCCAGATGAACAGGGTGATTTCGGCCGGGATCAGCGAGGCGCTGGTCCAGCTCAATGCAGTGGAAACCACCGCCATGCTGGCGAACACGCAGGCTAAGGTGGTGCCCAGGCGCCAGTCGGCAAGACGGCCGCCGAGGATGTTGCCCAGGGTCAGGCCAAGGCCGATCAGCACCAGGCTCCAGGTGATGCCGTGCGGCGAAACCTGGGTGACTTCACCCAGCAGCGGCGCGACATAAGTGAACAGCGCGAAGACAGCGGCCGAGAACAGCACGGTGGTGCCCAGCGCCAGCCACAGTGGGCCGTTGCGCAGCGCGGCAACTTCCTTGCGCATGTCCACCGCTTCTTCATCGTGCTTCTTAGGCAGTACACGCCACAGGCCAATCAGCGCTGCCACGCCGATCAGCGTCACTGCCCAGAAGGGCGAACGCCAGCCGGCTATCTGCCCCAGCGCGGTGCCGGCCGGCACGCCGAGCACGTTGGCCAGGGTCAGGCCGGTGAACATCAGGGCCACGGCGGAAGCCTTGCGGTTGGCCGGCACCAGGCTGGCGGCGACCACCGAGCCGATGCCGAAGAAGGCGCCGTGACACAGGGCGGTGATGATCCGCGCCAGCATCAGCAGGCCGTAGTTGGCGGCCACCGCGCAGAGCAGGTTGCCGAGGATGAAGATGCCCATGAGCATCAGCAACGCGGTCTTGCGCGGCAGGCGGGCGGTGAGCAGGGCCATGATCGGCGCGCCGATGGCGACACTGAAGGCGTAGCCGCTGACCAGCCAGCCGGCGGCGGGAATGGTCACGGACAAGTCGCCGGCGACCTCGGGCAACAGGCCCATGATCACGAATTCCGTGGTGCCGATGGCAAACGCGGACAAAGCGAGGACGAGAAGCGAAGTGGGCATGTGCCTGCTCCTGGAGAGTGGGAATGTCTTGGCTGGCAGTAGCCGGTTACAGCGCTTCGCTCAGGTGGCGAACAAAGGCCTGGATGGTCTCTTCATTGCGTTTGAAGAAGTTCCACTGGCCGACTTTTCGACTGGTCACCAGGCCCGCGCGCTGGAGGGTGGCCAGATGCGCGGAAACGGTGGATTGCGACAGACCGGTGCGCTGGTCGAACTTGCCGGCGCAGACGCCGATCTCGAAGGATTGGTGCTCCTGCTCGACGAAAAACTTCTCCGGGTCCTTGAGCCAGTGCAGGATGTCGCGCCGCACCGGGTGGGCCAAGGCCTTGAAGATTTCGTCGAGGTCGATGCCAGGATCGAGAGTGGGTTGTTCAGTCATGGGGCACATCGCTATATCGCGTTGGGACGAACTATATATCGGTCAAAGGCGATATGAATTCGTTTGGCGCGATAGTGATGATCAACACCTGTGATAATAGGCTGGGCGCCCGTAGGAGCGGACTTCGTCCGCGATCGGTATCCGGCGCGATGCGGACCTATCGCGGATGAATCCGCTCCTACGCTTCGACCAGGCATTGCGTTTATCGGTTGGCCACGGTTCCGCGCTAAGCTCACCTGCATGAACTATCTCGCGCACCTCCACTTGGGCGGCGACCGGCCCGCCCAACTGCTTGGCAGCCTCTATGGCGACTTCGTCAAAGGGCCGCTCGCCGGCCAGTGGCCCGCCGAGATCGAGGCGGGCATCCGCCTGCACCGGCGCATCGACGCCTTCACCGACAGTCACGCCTTGATACACAGTGCCAAGACGCGCTTCCCCAGCGAGCGTCGGCGCATGGCCGGCGTGCTTCTCGACGTGTTCTTCGACCATTGCCTGGCCCGCGACTGGGGGCGTTTCTCCGGCGAGCCGCTGGAGCACTTCACCCAACGGGTCTACGGTGTACTGGGCCGCACGCCCGGCCTGCCGGAGCGTCTGGCACGCATTGCACCGCGCATGGCTGCGCAGGACTGGCTGGGCAGCTATCGACAGTTCGAAGTGCTGCAGGACGTGATGGTCGGGATGTCCCGGCGCCTGTCGCGGCCGTCCCTGCTGGACGGCGCCTGGGATGAACTGGATCGTCTCTACGAGCCGCTGAGCAGCGATTTCCGCGAGTTCTATCCCGAATTGCAGGCCTTCGTCAGAAACCTGCCGAATTCGATGGACGGTCCGGGCTGACTTGATATGCGTCAACCGCCCGGCGGCCCATAGCGTGTGCAATAGACACATCTGAAGGACGACGAGAGGAGCAGCATGATGAAGTCGTTAATGGTCGCAACGGATCTGTCCGGCCGTTCCGAAAAGGCTTTGCACCGTGCGGCAGCGCTCGCCAAGCGCTACGCCTGTCCCTGGACCGTGCTCTACGTGGTCGATGAAGACCAGCCTGCGGCGCTGGTCGAACAGGAAGTCACCCAGGTGCGCATGATGCTCGAAGCGCGGCTGGTGGAACTCACCGAACTGGGCGGTACCTGCCCGAAACTGCTGGTGGAGCGCGGCGATCCGAATCAGCAGATTCTCGCCGCCGCCAAGAGCCAGAACTGCGAGCTGCTGGTGATGGGCGCACACCGCAAGAGCGTGCTGCGCGACATCTTCATCGGCACCACGGTCGAGCGAGTATTGCGCGCCGGGCAACTGCCGGTGCTGGTGGTCAACCAGCCGGCCGGCGGGCAATACCGCGACCTGCTGATTGCCCTGGATACCTCGCCGGCCTCCGCCCACGCGGTGGAAGTGGCCGATGAACTAGGCCTGCTGGATGGCGCCGTGCGCCGTGGCGTCTACGCCTTCAGCCCGCTGGCCAAGGGCATGATGCAGTACTCCGGGGTGAGCGAGGAGCGCATCGACGAATTCGTCGGCACCGAATCGCGCCAGGCGGTGGAAGAGCTGAAGAAGTTCCTCCACGACCAGCACCTGGAAGAACGCATCGATGAGCAACTGGTGGCCGTCGGGCTGCCGGGCAACGTGTTGCAGCGGATGGTCGACAAGCATCGGCCCGATCTGCTGGTCATGGGTACTCGGGGTATGGGTGGGATCAAGCGTGCCCTGATCGGCAGTGTCGCCGACTACGCTCTGCGCGAGCTGGATTGTGACATCCTGGTCGTGCCGCCGGAGGCTTGAACCTCCGGCGCCTGGAGACTGTTTTCAGGCTGCGTCGGGCGACTCGAGGGTGCCGTCCGGCGTAGTTTGAAAGCTGTTTCGCCAGAGTGGGAACCCGCCGGCCGTAGGTTACGGCGGGCTCCAAACCAACTTCGTTTTCTTTGCTGCCTTGCCGGCAACTCTCAGGCCGCGATGGCCGCCTCTTCCTGAACGTCACTCACCACTGCGTGGATCGCGGCGTGCGCCTGCTTCGCCAGCAGGTTGCGGTCCTGGTGGGCGCTGGACAGCGCCGGTAGCAAGTGAATCTCCACCACGCCCCGGTCGTTATCGAACAGGCGCTTCAAGTGGCTGACCAGATCGTCGTCACCAATGAACGGCGCCAGCTCGCAAGCCTGGCCGTTGCGGCGGTAGCGCAGCGCTACCGGCTGCACCGGCACGCCGGCTTCGATGGCGCTGGCCATCAGGCGGCCGTGGAAGGTGCGCAGGCCCTGGCCGTCGGTGGTGGTGCCTTCGGGAAAGACCAGCAGCGAGCGCCCGCGCGACAGGTGCGTGGCCAGTTGTGCGTTGATCATTTGCGCATCGCCCGATCCGCGACGGATGAACAGGGTGCCCGCTTTCTCCGCCAGCCAGCCGGCCACCGGCCATTGGCGCACTTCCGCCTTGGACAGGAAGGTCAGCGGCAGCAGCGCACCCAGCAGCGGGATATCGACCCAGGACACATGATTGGAGACCCACAGCATCGGCTGGCCGGGAAGTTCGCCACGTACCTTCACGTCGAAGGGCAGGGCGCCGGACAAGCGTGCCAGGTACCAACTGGTCAGGCGTTGGCGCAGGGGCATCCGATCACCGCCAGGCAGGCGTTCCAGCAGGCTGACGAAGCTGGCCAGCGCCAGGCCCAGCGTCAGCACCAGCAGCAGGCGGGCGACGCGCAGCCAGGCGCGCAGGCTGCGCATCAGACGGCAGCCTTGAAGTGGCGGGCGTAGCGCGGGCAGAGCTCATCGCGCTTGAGCAGGATGAACACGTCGGCAACGCCGAAGTCCGGGTCCCAGCAGGGCTCGCCGCAGATTTTCGCGCCCAGGCGCATGTAGGCCTTGAGCAGCGGCGGCAGCTCGGCGGTGAGGTTGTCCGGCACGTCCAGCTGCGGCAGCGGGGTCTTTGGCTCGGCGCGCAGGTTTGCCTGGCACAGATAGCGGTCGCGCAGACGCTGCATCACGGCGCGGGCCTGGATGCCGCCGTCGCGCATGGGGATGCTGGCGCAGCCCATGAGATAGCGGTAGCCGCCTTCGTTGAGCACTTCGGCCAGTTCGCTCCAGAGCACGGCGATGGTGCCACCGTTGCGGTAGGCCGGGTCGACGCAGGTGCGGCCGATTTCCAGCACCGGGCCTTGCAGGTCATCCAGGCCGTCGAGGGCGAACTCTTCTTCGCTGTAGTAGCGGCCCAGGCGCTGGGCGGCGCGGTGGTCGAGCAGGCGGGTAGTGGCCACCAGTGCGCCGGTGTTGAGGTCACGCACGCCGATGTGGGCGCAGTGGCGGTCGTAGTCGTCCATGTCCAGCCCCTGGTCCGCGCCCTTGAGCTGGGCATCGAACTCGCTGCTGAACACGCGGTAACGCAGGGCCTGGGCTTCGCGCAGGGCGCGGGCGCCGCGCAGACGCACGGCCTTGAGGCGGCGCTGCGCCGGGGTATCACAGGAGAGGGCGATCTGACTCATGCGAGTGCCTCCGTGAACCGGCCATGCGGGTTGCGGCCGGTCGGCTTTGTTGTGCAAGCTCAGGCTAGGAATGACCGGTGTCACGCCCATGACGGTGCGGTGATGCTTGTATGACAAGAACGACGACCTCGAAGGAAGGAGCGCCGCGATGCCCTGGAAATGCCTGATAGGTCCGCAGGACCGCTTACCGCCCGGCCTGGCCCTGGACGACTGGTATGCCGAGTTGCTCACTCGCGCAGGGTGCGCCGGCAGCTTCGAACTGGCCGTGCTCGGTGGCCGTCTGGCGAGCTCGCCGGGGCTGGCCTTTCTCGCCGGTTACCAGGCGGCTTTGCGTGCCCTTTGGCCCGCCGCCCCGCGCAGCCTCGGCGCGTTGTGCGTGACCGAGAAGAAGAGCGTGCGCCCCGCCGACCTGCAGACCCGCCTCGAAGGCCTGGTGCTGCACGGCCGCAAGGACTTCGCCACCGCCGCCGACAGCGCCGCCTGGTGGCTGGTCGCCGCGCGCGACGAGGAGGAGGGCGAGCCGCCGCGCATTGCCATGACCGTGGTGCAGGCCGGGGCTCCCGGCGCGAAGCTGGAAGCGCTGCCGGCCCTGCCGCTGATGCCCGATATCCCCCATGCCCGCCTGCTGCTCGACGGCGCCCATTGCGAGCGCCTGCCCGGCGATGGCTGGGAGGCCTACAGCAAACCCTTCCGCACCCTGGAAGACACCCATGTGCTGGCGGCGGTCTGCGCCTGGCTCTACGGCCTGGCCGTGGAACGCCAGTGGCCGGCGGAGCTGAGCCTGCGCCTGACCGGCGTACTCGCCGGTTGCGCCGAGGTCAGCCGGCAGCCTGCTTCGCAGCCGGAAACCCACCTGTTGCTGGCTGGCGTATTCAGCCAGTTCGAGGGCCTCGCGGCCGCCCTGGATGCTGCGTTCGCCGCCAGTGATGCGGAGCTGTCGGCAGTGTGGAAACGGGACAAGGGCGTGCTCGCCATCGCCGGCTCCGCGCGGGCTAAACGCCTGGAGAAAGCGAGGGTGGCAATAGGCCTTGACCCACGTCAGTGAGGGCTCTGGGAGGGGGCGTTAGCCTTACGGAAATTTCTGAGATACCTAGAAATTTCCGCACGGCTACCCACTGTTTTCCCTCCCACTGCTTTAGGAAATCCCGCTCATGCGACGCGAACCCATCGTGCTGTTCGACGACGGTAAGCACCAATGCCTGTGTTTCGACGATCTGGTCAGCGGCGACGGTGTGCAATCCAACCAGTTCCTCATCGTCGACCACGAGAAACGCCTGCTCCTCGATCCGGGCGGCGACCTGACCTACACCCCGCTGTCGCTGGAACTCTCCAAGCTGTTCCCGCTGCAGGACCTGGACTACATCTTCGCTTCGCACCAGGACCCGGACATCATCGCTGCGCTGGACAAGTGGCTGCTGCACACCCGCGCCAAGGTCATCTGCTCCAAGCTCTGGGCGCGCTTCCTGCCGCACCTCACGGCCAGCTACCTGGCGATCAGCCACGGCATCTCCACCTATGACCGGGTGATCCCGCTGCCGGACCGTGGCGAATCGGTGCAACTGGGCCGCTGCCAACTGAAGATGATCCCCGCGCACTTCCTGCATTCGGTGGGCAACTTCCAGGTCTACGACCCGATCAGCAAGATTCTCTTCTCCGGCGACATGGGCGCCTCCCTGGTGGACGACGCCAGCCCGGTGCAGGACTTCGCCGCCCACGTGCCGCACATGGAAGGCTTCCACCGCCGCTACATGGCCTCGAACAAGGTTGGCCGGCTGTGGGCCAACATGGTTCGCGGCCTGGACATCGAGATGATCGTCCCGCAGCACGGCCGGCCCTTCGTCGGCAAGCCGATGATCACGGCGTTCCTCGACTGGATCAGCGACCTGCAGTGCGGCATGGACCTCATGGGCCCCGACGATTATCAGGTTCCTCGCTGACACGTTCCTGCTGACAAGCTCTGCTGATAAGTACCGCGCTGACCGATTGCGCCAATCGTCCTTGATTACGGCACGATCGGCGCTTAATCCGTCATCTTCAGCGTGTTAGGGTGCGGGCCGACCTGATAACAAGAGGCCCGCCGATGCCCTTCGCTCCCTTCCGTCCAGCGCTGCGCGCGCTGGCCCTGGCCACCTGCCTGCTCAGTGGCCACGCCCACGGCGCCGAAACCTGGCCCGAGGCCGACTGGCCTCACGGTGCGACGCCCAGCAGCAGCGCCGTGCAGGACTTCGAAAACTACGCCTTCCCCACCCGCGACGACGCTACCCGCAAGGGCGTGCGCACCGACGCCGTGGTGGTTATCCGCGATGGCCAGCTGATCTACGAGCGCTACGCCGGCCCGACCCGTGCCGAGACGCCGCACCTGGCCTGGTCGATGAGCAAGAGCGTGATGGCCAGCGTCCTCGGCGTGGCCTTCGGCGCGGGCAAGTTCCAGCTCGACGACCCGGTCGCCCAGCATTACCCGGCCTTCGCCGACCACCCGGACATCAAGATGCGCGACCTGCTGCACTGGGCCTCGGGCCTGGCCTGGCAGGAAGAGTACGAATACGCGCCGGTGCGCTCCTCGGTGGTGGCGATGCTCTACACCCGTGGCCGCGACGACATGGCCAAGTTCACCGCCGGTTTCCCCGCCGACGCCGAACCGGGCAAGCGCTTCCGCTACTCCAGCGGCGACAGCAACGTGCTGTCAGCCACGCTCAAGCAGATGGTCGGCAAGGACTACGCGAACTACCCCTGGACCGCGCTGTTCGAGCCGCTGGGTATCCAGTCCGCGGTCTGGGAGCGTGATGCCAGCGGCACCTTCGTCGGTTCCTCCTACGCCTACATGACCGCCCGCGACCTGGCGCGCATCGGCCTGCTGATGGAGCGCGGCGGGCGCTGGAAGGATCGCCAACTGCTGCCGCAGGACTGGATGAAATTCGTCCTCGCGCCATTCCCCGACTACCAGCCCAACAAGGAAAAACCCGGCGAAGCGGTGCCCGGCGGACAGTGGTGGCTCAACCGTCCGGTGGCTGGCGCGCCAGCACCCTGGCCGAATGCGCCTGAGGACACTTTCGCCGCCCTCGGCCACTGGGGCCAGGCGCTGTATGTGATCCCCGAGCAGAAACTGGTGATCGTCCGCTACGCCGATGACCGTGACGGCAGCTACCAGCACGACGCCTTCCTCAAGCTTGCCCGGGCGGCCTTCGCCCACGGGGAGGTGCAGCCATGATCCGCCGCCATCCGATCCTCAGCGTTCTCGCCCTGCTGCTCATCGCGCTGGCCGCCGTGATCTGGCAGAACCGCATCCATCTCGCCGCCTTCCCCGGCATCATCGGCGCCTACACGGCCAAGGAGTACTGCTCCTGCCGTTACGTTATGGGGAACTCGGCGGACTATTGCCGGGCCTATACGAAGCAGTACGTGCCGACCAGCGCCTTCCTCGACGACGAAGCGCGCAAGCGGGTGACCGCCCGTGGCCTGGGCAGTACGCAGACAGCTGCCTGGCTCGGTGCGCGCGAGGGATGCCAACTGATGCCCCAGGCGGACGATTTGCCCGAATCGGGCAGCCACTGACGGGCGCGCTCCACGGAGCGGGGCGACCCGCTTCGGAGGAGCAATGCATTCTTTTGTAACCGGCGCCGTGTGCGCCTTGCTGGTGCTGGCCAGCCCCCTGGCGCTGGCCGAATGGCAACTGGACGGCGACACCTCGCGGATCAGCTTCGTTTCGGTCAAGCGCGGCAAGATGGCGGAGGTGCAGCGCTTCGAGCGCCTCTCCGGGCAGATCGACGATCAGGGCGCGGTGCGCGTGGTGGTGCCGCTGGAGTCCATCGACAGCGGCCTGGCGCTGCGCGACGAGCGCATGCGCAATACCTTCTTCGAGATCGAGCGCTTCCCCGAGGCGATCATCAGCAGCCAGCTGGACCTGAGCCGTTACCAGGACCTGCAGGTCGGCCAGTCGCGGCAGGAAACCATCGACTTCAACCTCGACCTGCACGGCCAGCAGCGCCGGCTCAAGGCCGAGGTGCTGGTCATCCGCCCCAGCGAGACCCGCATCGAAGTGACGACCCTGGAGCCGCTGGTGCTCAAGCTGATCGACTTCGACCTTGAAGAGAAGCTGGAGCCGCTCAAGGCACTCGCCAACGTTCCCTCCATCACCCCCGAAGTGCCGGTGTTCGCGGTGCTGGGGTTCAGCCAGGTGATCAAGCAGGCGCCTTGATGGACACCTTCGATCTGTAGGAGCAGGCCGTGCCCGCGATCCGTTGGCAGGGCCGGCGCTTTCCTTTGCTCTGGTCTTGCAGGTCTGCTGCGTTGGCCTTGGTGTTCCTGCGCCGCCTCGGCGTACGCGCGGACTTCGTGTTTCGCCCCCTCGGGCGACCTTCTTTGGCAAACGCCCCAAAGAAGGCAAAGGTCTTGCCCCGGACATCCGGTTTTTCGCTTAGGCGAAAAATTCCCTCGTTGAAGCGAAGTTTCAGGGGCACGCGTCGAAGGGCCATCCCTGGCCCATCGCCGCTCTCGCGACATCCATGTCGCTCAACCCCTGAAACTCCGCTTCAACGAGGCCTCCTGAACGGGGCAGTTCGGAGGGCGCGGATATTTCTCTGGAAGCCTTCAAATAGCCAGAGCCAGAGCCGTGTGGGCTCTTCGTAGGAGCGAGCTTGCTCGCGAACCGCACGGCACAGCGTCAACCGCAAAAAACAGCCGGCCTCAAGCCCTCACCGCAATCGCCGGCACGTCGGGCTGGAAGCGAAAGCCCGAGCCCACGCTGCAACTGGAAGCGCCGATGAGCACGAAGGTGAGCAGCAGGATGGTTTTCATGGCGACTCTCCTCTCATTCAGGATTGGACAGCCTCCAGTCTAGGCCGCGCCGCCCGATGCGCACCGAAGGTCAGGAAGCTGCCGACCGCGAACAGCCAGGCGCTGATCCCGCCGTAGCCGAGCACCCAGCCGAAGCCCTGCACCAGTGCCGCACGGGCGCCCTCCGGATCGTCCGTGCCCAACCGGCCGCTGGCGATGCTGGCCGCCAGTTGCAGCTTCTCGCCACCCTCTACGCCATGTAGCGCGGCCGCGACGCCGGACAGCAGGATCAGCCCCATCACCGCAATGTTGATCGCCAGGGAAATCATCCGCGCGCTCATGTCGATGCCCGAGGCCATGCCGGCGCGGGTGGCGGGCACGGCGGCGGTGGAGGTGTTGGTCACCGTGGTGTTGGTCAGGCCCAGGCCGATGCCGGCCAGCACGCAGCCGGGCAGCAGGGTCAGCCAGCTGGCGTGATCCGCGGCGCTGCCCCAGAGCATCAGGAAGAAGCCGGCGCCGATCACGAACATTCCGCCAGGGATCACCCAGCCCGGCTGGAAACGTTGCGCCAGGCGTTCGGCAATCGGCGGCACCACCAGCGTCGGCAGGGTGTAGGCGAGCAGCGACCAGCCGGCCTTCACATCGTCGTAGCCGAGCGCGCCGTGGTAGTAGACCGGCAGGTAGATCATCAGCGGCCAGAAGCTCACGTTCATCCTCGCCGAGGCGAACATCGCGCCGGAGAAGGCGCGGATGCGCAGCACCGAGAAGTCGAACATTGGGTGGGCGACGCGGCGCTCGATCAGGACGAAGGCGATCAGGCAGGCGAAGCTGAGCAGCAGGATCGCCAGCGCCGCCGGGCTGGCAAAACCCATGTCCGCGCCCTGGGTGATGTAGAACACGCTGCCGAGCACCGCCAGCGACAACGTCAGCATGCCTCCGAGGTCGAGTCGTTCGGCGTCAGGATCGCGCGACTCCACGGCGCCGTACTGCGCCAGCGCCAAGGTGAGCAGGGCGAGCGGCCCGTGCGCCAGGAACACCCATTGCCAACTGGCCAGGGCGACGATGGCGCTGCCAATGATCGGACCGAAGCCCAGGCCGATGCCGAAGATCACGCCCCAGGCGGCGAAGGCGCGCACGCGCTCGCTCGGGTCGCTGAACTGACTGGTGAGCACTGCCACCTGGCAGATCAGCATGACCCCGCCGGCGGCGCCCTGCAGGAAACGCCCGGCGATCATGGTCGGCATGTCGCTCGCCAGCCCGCAGAGCAGCGAGGTCAGACCGAACATCGCCAGGCTGATGACGAACAGGCGTTTGCGGCCGAAGCGGTCGGCCAGGGTGCCGGCGGCCATCAGCACGCTGGTGACGGCGATGGTGTAGGCGTTCATCACCCATTGCAGGTCCTGGAAATCCCCGTGCAGCACGCGCTCAAGGGCCGGCAGGCTGGCCGGCACGCTGGAGATTTCCAGGCCGAACATCATCGAGGACAGGCACACCGCCGCCAGGGCGATGAGGTTTCGGGGGTTGGGCTGGGCAGTCATGGGAGTGGGCTCCGTAGGGCGAACCATCATTGTCGAAAAGAACAGGCTTCCCCATTGGCGCCATTTCGTCCCATCATTGGGTCTTTTCCGGATTCAAAAGGGCAGGGCGATGGATGACCGACTCGATGGCATTGCCACCTTCGTCCAGGTGGTGGATGCCGGCAGCTTCGCGCTCGCGGCGGAGCGCCTGAACCTCACGCGTTCGGCGGTGGGCAAGGCCATCGCCCGGCTGGAGGCGCGCCTGGGCGTACGCCTGCTGCAACGCACCACGCGCAGCCAGAACCTCACCGATGACGGCCAGGTGTTCTACGACAGCTGCGTGCGGGCGCTGGCCGAACTGGACGCCGCGCACACCGCGCTGGAGGGCGGGCGATTGGAGCCGCGCGGGCGGTTGCGGGTCAGCGTACCGATCTCCTTCGGCCACCTCTGCGTGGCGCCGCTGATGCTGGCGCTGGCCCGGCAGTATCCGTCGCTGAAAATCGACCTGTCGTTCACCGACCGCCGGGTCGATCTGGTGGAAGAGGGCATCGACCTGGCCGTGCGCATCGGCCCGCTGAGCGACAGCGCCACACTCGCCGCACGCAAGCTGGGCGTGCAGTACACCGGCATTGGCGCGGCGCCGTCGTATATCGCCGAGCATGGCATGCCGGACCACCTCGACGATCTCCTCGGCCACGCCTCCATCAGCTATTCCGTCGCGGGCGTCACCTCGCCCTGGGACATGCGCGACGACGACGGCTACGCCAGACGTATCGAGATGGACCCGCAACTGAGCATGGACGACCTGCAGGCCATCACCGCCGCCGCCGTGGCCGGCTTCGGCCTGGCACGCCTGCCGACCTGGCTGCTGGCGCGGCACGTGAAGCGTGGCGAGCTAGTGGTGGTGAAGGGGCGCTGCAGGTTGCCGCCGTTGGACATTCACGCGGTGTGGCCGAAGACCCGTTACATGCCGTCGAAGATCCGTTGCGCCATCGATGCGTTGGTGTCCGGGATTCCTGCGCTGCTGGCGGACTGAACCATTGGCGCCGCCGCCTGCCCAACCGCTGGCCGGTTTGCAAGCCGACGGCGGGCCGCTATCGTTGCCCGTTGATCCATCCGTTTTTCATGTAAGGGATTTCATGCGCTCGCTGTTCGCTTTCCTCTTCGCGGCCTGCTTCGCCGCTTCCGCCCAGGCTGCCTGGTACCTCGACTACGAGTCCTCGCGGCTGACCTTCGTCACCACCAAGAACGCCGATATCGCCGAGGTGAACCGCTTCCTGGTGATGCACGGCAAGGTGGAGGAGCAGGGGCAGGTGGAGCTGCGGATCGAGATGGACTCGGTGAGCAGCGGCATCCCGCTGCGCGACGAACGCCTGCGCGACAAGTTGTTCGACACCGAGAAATTCCCCGAGGCGCGCGTCACTTCGCGTATCGACCTGCGCCCCATCACCGACCTGGCCAACGGCGTGCAACTGGAGATGCGCCTGCCGCTGCGCCTGGAGCTCAATGGCCAGGCGAAGGATTACCGCACCGAGGTGCTGATCACCCGCCTGGACGAGCACCGCTTCCAGGTGGTGACCCTCTCGCCGCTGGTGATCAACGCCGCCGACTTCGGCCTCGCACCGGGCGTGGCGCAACTGCGCAAACTGGCTGGGCTGAAAAGCATCGGCCTGTCGGTGCCGGTGGGCGCCGTGCTGATCTTCGCCTCGCGGTGAGCGGGCCGATCTTCCCCTGGCGGACGGGCAACCGTTTCGCCCTGCTCTGCGATGGCGAGCGCTTCTTCCCGAGCATGTTCGCCGCCATCGACAGTGCACAGCGGCAGATCGAACTGGAACTCTACCTGGTGGAAAGCGGCAGCTGTGCCGAGGCGCTGCTGGACCACCTGCTGGCCGCCCTTGGGCGCGGCGTGAAGGTGCGCTGCCTGTTCGACGCCTTCGGCAGCCTGAAACTCTCCAGCGCCTGGACGCGCCAACTGCTGGAGGCGGGCGGCGAGCTGCGCCAGTACAACCCGCTGAACTGGAAAGCCGGCCTGCGCAACCTGTACCGCGACCACCGCAAGCTGTTGCTGGTGGACGAGCGCATCGCCTATGTCGGTGGCACCGGCGCCACGGATGAATTCTGGTCCGCGCGGGAGAATCGCAGTGACTGGCACGAAGTGATGGTGGAAATGACCGGCCCCATCGTTGCCGACTGGCAGCGCCTGTTCGAACGGCAATGGAGTGCCTGCCTGGGCGTACGGGCGTGGAAGCCGCGCGAGGAAGTCCTGCTGACTCGCCTGCCGCCCATCCCCAGCGACGGCGAAGGCCTGGCGCGGGTCGCGTACGCCGACGCTGGCCAGCACCGCGACATTCTCCAGGCGCTGGTCCGTTCGCTGCGTGGCGCGCGCCAGCGGGTCTGGCTGGCGACGCCGTATTTCCTGCCGAGCTGGAAGGTCCGCCGCGCGCTGCGCAAGGCAGCTCAACGCGGTGTCGACGTGCGTCTGTTGCTTACCGGCCGCCTCACCGACCATGCCCCCGTGCGCTATGCGGGCCAGCGCTATTACCCAGGCTTGCTGCGCGCCGGGGTGAAGATCTTCGAGTACCAGCCGCGTTTCCTTCATCTGAAGATGGTACTGGTCGATGACTGGGTCAGTGTCGGCTCCTGCAATTTCGATCATTGGAACCTTCGGTTCAATCTGGAGGCCAATGTAGAAGCGTTCGATCCGCCATTCACGGCGGCGGTGGCCGACTGCCTGGCCGCCGACTTCGCGCAGAGTCGCGAGATCGACCTGGGCTTCTGGCGCGCGCGCCCCTGGTGGAAACGCCTGCGCGAACGCCTGTGGGGCTCGCTGGACCGACTGGTGGTGAACTTCCTCGACCGCCGCCGATGACGTCTCAGGGTTGTCTGTCGAGTAGGAGAGCGGTGTGGAGAAAGTTGCAAAGGAGCGTTTCATCGGGCTGGAGTGGCTGCGCTTCCTGATGGGCCTGTACGTGGTGATCTACCACACCCTGCACAGCTATCCGGCGGAGCAGAAGTTCGCCGGCCTGGATGACCTCACCGCCCTCGGCTTCTTCGCCACCAGCACCTTCTTCGTGCTCTCCGGCTTCCTGCTCTGCCACGTCTACGTCACCGGCGGGCAACTGCGCGAAAGCCCGCGCAGCTTCCTCACCAAGCGCCTGTCCAACCTCTACCCGCTGCATATCTTCTCGATCCTGCTGACCATCGCCGTGTTGCTGGTGGTGAGCGGACTGGGCATCGGCCCGGACCTGGACCAGGCGACGCCGCGCTTTGTCATCTACGACACCAACGAGGCCATCGGCCGCCTGCAGCCGGAGCTGTTCCACCACTGGATGAGCGACCGCGAGCTGTTGTTCAACAGCATCCTCCAGCTCAGCATGCTGCAGGCCTGGAATCCGTACTACCTGACCTTCAACGCGCCGCTCTGGTCGCTGTCGACGCTGTTCTTCTTCTACCTCTGCTTCCCCTTCGTCGCACCACGCCTGGCGCGCCTGCAGCACAAGTGGCGCTGGTTGCTGGCGCTGTGGGGGCTCTATCTGATCCCACCGGTGCTGGTGATCGCCAGCGAGCAGTACGGCATGCCCTGGACCGGCCTGCTGCACCGCAATCCGCTGCTGCGCTTGCCGGAGTTCCTCAGCGGCATCCTCGTCTATGGGCTGTTCCGCGAGTACAAGGACGCCGCTCGCCTGCCGGGACGTGGGATGCTGATAACGATGGGCGCCTTCGTGCTGGCGAATTTCCTTGTCGCCGATTACCTCTACACCCACGGTGCCAAGTTCTGGTACTTCCTGCTGCACAACGGTCTGCTGTTGCCGGCACAGCTGATGCTGGTGTTCATGAGCGCATTGCCGCGCGACCCGCAGAGCAGTTTCATCCGCCACTGGTCGCCAAGGCTGGGGGCGGCCTCGCTATCGCTGTTCGCGTTGCATGTGCCGTTGTTCACCCTGTTCTCGCGTACCGAGAAGCTGATCCGCGCGCCGGGGGATTGCCTGGCGGACTGGGCTTTCTGTGTCGAGTCGGCTACCCATCAACAGCTGTCCTTGTGGCTGTACCCGCTGTTCCTGCTGTTCATGGTCACCAGCTGCGTGCTGGTGCAGGAGCGCTGCGTGGTGCCGGTGCGCAAATGGCTGGTGCGGCACCTGTTGCCCGCACCGCCGAGGCGGCAGGTGGCGACGGAGACTTAGCTCTTTGCCTGTGCTGTTCGCGAGCAATAACGGTGGCGTCCCCTTCGTCCCGCCAGTTCAGCGCCGCTGCGCTCTTCGTAGGAGCGAGCTTGCTCGCGAATCGCCCCTGCTCCGTAGGGCCATTATCCGCCCTACGAACCGGCCTGTCGGGATACGCTTCTATCGCGGCCAAGGCTTCGGCGTGTTTCGCAGACCCTGCTAGTTTTTCTGCATTGCCATCACCTTGCTGGTGTGGCCTTTCACGGACGACAACACGCATGCCCCTGGACATCCACCTGCTCAGCGGCGAAGCCATCCGCCCCGTCATCGATGACCTGGTGCGCCTGCGCATTGAGGTGTTTCGCGAGTATCCCTACCTCTTCGACGGCAACCCGGACTACGAAGCCGGATACCTCGACGCCTATGTGCGCTCGGCCTGGAGCCTTGGCGTGCTGTTGTTCGATGGGGGCAAGGTGGTCGGTGCTGCGACCGGCCTGCCATTGCAGGACGAGGCAGAAGCATTCCAGCGGCCCTTTCTGGAGCAGGGCTGGAACCCCGAGCGGATATTCTATTTCGGCGAATCGGTGGTGTTGCCGGAGTACCGCAGCGTCGACCTCGACTTGCGCTTCTTTGCCGAGCGCGAACGCTTCGCGCGTGGCCTGAACCGCTTCGACTGGTGCGCCTTCTGCGCGCTGCGCCGGCCGCGGGACCATCCCGCCAGGCCCGCCAGTTATCGTGACCCGGATGCCTTCTGGTTGCAGCGCGGTTTCACTCCGCAGCCTGGCCTGCAGGCCGAATACCGTTGGTGCGATATCGGCGGCGAGCAACAGGCAACCGCCAAGCCCATGGTGTTCTGGCTCAAGGAGCTGACCTGATAAGCAGAACTCAGAATCCGCCTTCGCGCTGGTGGCGGATGGCGAGGATCACCAGAGATTCGCCCGCGATGCGGTAGCGGGCGAGGTAGCCACTGTCGCCGAAGTCGATGGGCCATTCGCGATAGTTCACGGGCAGGTCATCGATCAGCCGCCCCATCTGCGGATGCGCTCCCAAGGCCTGGGTGGTTTCGAGGATGATCCGGCCGGCACGCTGGGCTGCACTGGGATTGGTTTCCCGCAGAAAGCGGCGCAGGCGTTCGAGATCCCGAATCGCAGCGGGTGCGTAGATCACTTGCATTCAGGCGCGGCTTGTTCGTCTTCATTCCCCCAGCTGTTCAGCCAGTTTTCCACCGCCTCGGCGGTAACGTGCTGGCCGGTCGCCTGGAATTCCTCCCAGGCCTGCTCGGTGTCCTTCTTCAGCTTTTCGCGCTGCTCTTCGCGCACCACATACTGGCCGATGGCTTCACGAATGATCCAGTGCGGCGAGCGCTGGCGCAGCTCCGCCAGTTCGCGGATGCGGGCGAGCATTCCCTCGTCGAGTTTGACCGAAGTGGCCATGTTCGTACCTCTTATCGATAGGTAATACCAGGTAGTACTAATCAATACTTCTCGCGCAATGGATCAGTGTCAAACAGGAAAGGATGAGTGGGGTGGAGGGCGCCTGTAACTGCGACGCCGTCGACCCGGACTTTCGACGGGTGGCAAGGCAAGGCGCCGTGGTTATGCTCCGGGGATAACCATAAGAGGGACTCTCCATGCTCCGACTGGCCCTGTGCGCCTTTCTCCTGATGCTGGCCGGCTGCAGTTCTCCCGGCGCCTTCTTCGGCGCGGTGGACGGGCCGCCGTTCGCTGCGCTCCCGGCGGACTCGCAGCAGGCCACGGTGTACCTCTACCGGCCGCAGAACCAGTGGTCCGACGAGGAGCTGGAAGCACCGGGGCTGTTCATCAACAACGAGCTGATCGGCAGCCTGCCGAGCAACGGCTACCTCGCCCTGAGCTTCGCCCCCGGCAGTTATCCGTTACAGATGCGTCGCCCGCTGCTGGGCAGCTTCTGGACCTTATTCGCCGGCGGCAGCCTGGACTTCACCCTGATCGCCGGCTTCACCCTGGAAGCCCGCGCCGGCGAGGTCTACTACCTGCGCTACGACGAGACCCACACGCCGCCCAAGTACGAGCACACCGCCGGGCAGGGCGCCGGCCCGCTGCAACTGGTGGGCAAGGAGCTGGGCTCGCGGGAGATTCCGGCCACCCGGCAGGTGCAGGAGTCAGTGCGGGTCGCCGCCAGTGGAGAAGTGGTTTCGCCCTAGTTGGATAAGCAGGCTGTGATGCGCTCCCCAGAGGGGCTGTGCGCTGGCCGGCAAGCGCGGGAATAGGAGTTTTCGTCGCCAGCTTCCTAAGGAATTTTCAGCCCTGGCTTTGGGAATCCGGGCGATTTCGGCCTCGCTGATGGCAGCACATAAATCGTGACTCCACATTTCAGGGAGTCACGCTATGGAACAAGCCGACAGCAACAAGATCGGGGTGGTGGCGGCCACCCTGATGGTGGCCGGCAACATGATGGGGTCAGGTGTATTCATGTTGCCGGCCAACCTGGCCACCACCGGTGGCATTGCCCTTTACGGATGGTTCATCACCATCGTCGGCGCGGTGTCGCTGGCCCTGGTCTTCGCCAAGCTCTCGTCGATCGACCCGGCAGCGGGTGGGCCTTATGCCTACACCAAGAAGTCGTTCGGCAATTACATGGGCTACCAGACCAACCTGATCTACTGGTTGGCCAACATGGTGGGCAACGTCGGATTGGCGGTTGCCGGCCTGGGCTACCTGTCGCACTTCTTCCCCAGCCTGAAGGACCCGCTGGTGTCCGCGATGGCGCAGATCGCGGTGATCTGGTTCTTCACCTACGCCAACATCCTCGGCCCATCGGTGGTCGGCAAGCTGCAATCGTTCACCACGGTCTTCGCCCTGTTCCCGATCATCGGCATGGCGTTGCTGGGCTGGTTCTGGTTCAGCGGCGATATCTACGAGGCTGGCTGGAACGTGTCCGGCAAGAGCGGCTTCGAGGCGGTGGGCTCGACGCTGAACTACACGCTGTGGGCGTTCATCGGCGTGGAAAGCGCCTCGGTGTCGGCGGGCGTGGTGCGTGACCCGGCGCGCAACGTGCCGATCGCGACCGTGGGCGGCGTGCTCATCGCGGCGGTCTGTTATGTGCTCAGCTCCACCGCGATCATGGGCATGATCCCGAACAAGGACCTGCTCGCTTCCAGTGCACCGTTCGCCGATGCCGCACGTCTCGCCTTGGGTGATACCGCCGCGAACATCGTGGCGCTTTGCGCGGCGATCGGCTGCCTCGGTTCGCTGGCCGGCTGGACCTTGCTGGTCGGGCAGACGGCCAAGGCGGCGGCGGACGACGGCCTGTTCGGCAAGATCTTCGCCAAGGTCAACGCCAAGGGCGTGCCCTCGGCAGGCCTGGCCATCGTCGCGGCGATCATGAGCATCCAGGTGCTGGCGACCATGTCGCCCACCGCCAGCGAGCAGTTCGGCAAGATCGCTTCCATCGCGGTGATCATGACGCTGTTGCCGTACATCTACTCGGCAGTCGCCATCAAGGTGTTGGGCTACAAGAAGATGCCGGCGCGGCAGTATGGCTTCTACACCTTCGTCGGCGTCATCGCGGCCATCTACAGCCTCTGGGCAATGGTCGGTTCCGATGGCGAGCAGACCCGCTGGTCGCTGATCTTCGTGGTCTCCACGATCATCTTCTACGAGCTGTCGATCAACAGCATGCGCACCGTCGAGGAAACCGGTGTCCATCCGGGCGGTGTTTCGCCGGGCTGGATCCGCTTTGGCACCCTGGCGCTGACCATCATCGCGCTGGTGGCGATGTTCTGGGTCTCGGTCGGCCGCCACGACAACCTCAACCTGCGCCCGCGGGTACCGCAACCGATGGTCACCGCGACCACCGCAACGGCTACCCCGGCTGCATCTGCCGCCACCGCTCAATCCCTCAATTGATCCCTCGCCTGCACACGCCTTCTCCAATGGCGCTGAAGGCGCGGCAGGCGCCTGTCTGGCTTGTAGCTCTAGAGCCGCAAGCTGATTCAAGGAGTTCTCATGTCTGAGTCCGTTACCAAAAATACGCTGGATGTCGTGGTCCTGATGGTCCATGAGGCGCTGGAACAGGCCACTTCTGCTGGACGAGCCGCACGAGCGCTGGTTCAGGATCTCGAGCGCCGCGGCGTGACGGTGCTGTTTGCCGCGACTGCTGACGACGCCTGTGCCGTCATCGATTCGAATCCGGCGTTGCAGTGTGTGCTGCTGAACTGGGAGTTGCCTGGCGGCGCGTTGCCGGTGCTCGATACCTTGCGTCGACGGCATGCGCAGTTGCCGGCGTTCCTCCTGGCTTCGCGCGGCAATGCGGCGTCCATCGATCTGCAGGCGCTGCGCCAGTCCGACGACTTCATCTGGTTGCTGGAAGACACCACCGACTTCATCGGCGGCCGGGTCATCGCGGCTGTCGAGCGCTATCGGGACGCGGTGTTGCCACCGATGTTCAAGGCCTTGATGAAGTTCTCCCGCGTCTACGAATACTCCTGGCACACGCCGGGTCACACCGGCGGCACTGGCTTCCTCAAGTCGCCGGCCGGGCGCGCCTTCTTCGATTTCTTCGGCGAGGAGCTGCTGCGCTCGGACCTGTCGATCTCCGTCGGCGACCTGGGTTCGCTGCTCGACCACAGCGGCCCCATCGGTGAGAGCGAACGTTATGCCGCACGGGTGTTCGGCGCGCACCGCAGCTACCACGTCACCAACGGCTCCTCGACCTCCAACCGGGTCATCCTGATGGCCAGCGTGACCCGTGATCAGATCGCCCTGTGTGATCGCAACTGCCACAAGTCGGCGGAGCACGCGATGACCATGTCCGGGGCGATCCCCACCTACCTGGTGCCGTCGCGCAACCACCTGGGGCTGATCGGCCCGATCCTGCCCGAGCGGCTGACCGCCGTGGCAGTGAAGCGGCATATCGCCGACAACGCGCTGGCGCATTCGGGGATCGACCCCACGCCGCGCCACGCGATCATCACCAACTCCACCTACGACGGCCTTTGCTACAACGTCGCGCGGGTTGAGGAGCTGCTGGGGCAGAGCGTCGATCGCCTGCATTTCGATGAAGCCTGGTATGGCTACGCGCGCTTCAACCCCATCTACCGCCAGCGCCATGCCATGCACGGTGACCCGGCCGAGCACACGGCGGATCGCCCCACGGTGTTCGCTACGCAGTCCACTCACAAGCTGCTGGCGGCCTTGTCCCAGGCCTCGTTCATTCACGTGCGCGACGGGCGCAACCCGGTGGAGCACGCGCGCTTCAACGAGTCCTTCATGATGCAGGCGTCCACCTCGCCGCAGTACGCGATCATCGCTTCCAACGATGTGTCGGCGGCGATGATGGACGGGCAGGGCGGCGAGGCCCTGACCACCGATTCGATCCGCGAGGCGGTGGCCTTCCGCCGCTTGCTGGCGCGCCTGAACAATGACTTCGCCGAGCAGGGCGACTGGTTCTTCGACGCCTGGCAACCCGATGAGGTGCGCGACCCGAAGTCGGGGCGCAAGGTGCCGTTCTTCGAGGCCGACGAGGAGCTGCTGGTCCGCGATCCGCAGTGCTGGACCCTGGCGCCGGGAGCGCAATGGCACGGCTTCGGTGAGATCGAGGACGGCTACTGCATGCTCGATCCGATCAAGGTCTCGGTGGTAACGCCCGGTGTCTCGCCCAGCGGTGGACTGATGCCGGTCGGTATTCCCGCGGTGATCCTCACTGCCTACCTGGCACAGCAGGGCATAGTGGTGGAGAAGACCACCGACTTCACCTTGTTGTTCCTCTTCTCCATCGGCGTCACCAAGGGCAAGTGGGGCACGCTGGTGAACGCGCTGCTGGGCTTCAAGCGTGACTACGATGCGAACCTTCCGTTGGCGCGCGCGCTGCCGCAACTGGTCGCCAGCTGGCCGGAGCGCTACGCCCCGATGGGCCTCAAGGACCTCTGCGACCGGATGTTCGAAGCCATGGCCGAGCTGGAAACCACCACGCTGATGGCCCAGGCCTTCTCCCTGCTGCCGGAGCCGAAGCTGACTCCTTGCGCGGCCTACGAGCAACTGGTGAAGAACAACATCGAGCAGTTGACCCTGGAGGAAATGAGCGGCCGTACCGTGGCGACCGGTGTGGTGCCGTACCCGCCGGGCATCCCGTTGCTGATGCCGGGCGAAAACGCTGGTGCCAGCGACGGCCCGGTACTGGGCTACCTGAAGGCGCTGGAGGCGTTCGATAGGCGCTTTCCGGGCTTCGCCCACGACACCCATGGTGTCGAAGTAGAGGACGGGTTCTACCGTATCGCCTGCCTCAAGGGCTGCTGATCCGCGAGTGAACCAGCCGGCGACGGACGCTGTCCGTCGCCGGCTTTTTGTTGTCCGCCGAACTCGCTGCCGCCCGCGGATCGGTGCTGGCGGAGTTGTGAGATGAACTCATAGCTCCTTGAGTTTTTATGGCTACCGGGCCGCTCTCGCCCGGTGCTAAAAATCGTCGCACCAGCTCATCGACAACAACAAAGAGCGACGCGACATGATCACCTTCCTGCTCTCCCCCCCCTCGATCCGTCCTCCGCATTCCGGCCTGCCCGGTGCCCTCGCGCACCCGTCCGATTCACCTGTCGATTCCTGATCCCTTCCGATTCTTCCCGGCGCCTTCCGCCGGTTTTGCCACGGGCCACGCAAGTGTGTCCGGGCTTTCCTGCACCCCACGGTTCCATGAGGTACTCCATGAAAAAGCTCGACCTGTACATCGGTGAAGGTTTTGAAGGCCCCGGCGTCAACGCCGCGCACATCAACATTCTGCTGGGGCCGCGCAGCGGTCCGGCGGGGCAGGCGTTCGCAAGCAGCCAGGCCTCGCCCAGCCAGGGGCACTGCCCGTTCATGGTGATCGCCCAGCCGAACATCCCGGTCAAGCCGATGACCCTTTACGTGAACAAGGCCGAGATCAATGGTGACCTGCACGCCAGCGCCACCTGGGGCGCGTCCCAGGCGGGGATCGCCAAGGCTGTCACCGAGGCGCTGCTGGACGGCACCCTGCCGGCCGAAGCCGAGGACGAGTGGGCCATCGTCACCGCTAACTGGGTCAACCCGGCCTGCGATGACCTGGATGCCGTCTACCGCAACAACTACAACGCCTGCCGCACCTCGATCCGCGCGGCGCTGAGCTGCAAGCCCGAGCGCGCGCAGTTGGCCGACGTGGTCAACGCCATCGCCAATCCTTTCTACACCCCCAAGGCCTGAGGTCAGCAGCATGGAATACATCCGTCTCGGCCACTCCGGCCTGCAGGTCTCCAAGCTGTGCCTGGGCACCATGAACATGGGCACCCCGGACTGGAAACCGTGGATCTTCGATGAGAGCAAGAGCGAGCCGATCGTCAAGCATGCGCTGGACGCCGGGGTGAACTTCATCGACCTCGCCGACTTCTATTCGGCCGGTGTCGGCGAGGAAGTGGTCTGCCGCATCCTCAAGCGCCTGGTGCGCCGCGAGGACGTGGTGATCACCACCAAGGTCGGCTACGGCACCCGCCCCGGCATCAACGCCAGCGGCCATTCGCGCAAGCACATCCTGGATGGCATCGACGCCTCGCTGAAGCGCATGGGCATGGATTACGTCGACCTCTACATGCTGCACTTCTACGACGTGAACACCCCGGTGGAAGAGGTGATGGGCGCGATGAACGATATCGTCCGCGCCGGCAAGGCCCGCTACATCGGCGTGTCCACCATGCTCACCGGGCAGTTGGCGAAGATCCTCATGGCCTGCGAGCGCAATGGCTGGGTCAAGCCGATCAACATGCAGCTTCAACTGAACTGCGCCTACCGCGAGGAAGAGCGCGAGATGATCCCCTTCTGCCGCGACCAGGGCCTCGGCGTCTCGGTGTTCAGCCCGCTGGCGCGCGGCCTGCTGACCGGCGATGCGAACTCCACGCGCAACCAGACCGACTTCTTCACCCAGCAGATGTACGCCGACGAGGCCTCCTTCGAGATTGCCCGTTCGGTACAGCGGGTGGCCCAGCGCCGCGGTGTGTCCAACGCACAGATTGCCCAGGCCTGGGTGCTGCAGCATTCCGGCGTGGACTGCATGCTGGTCGGCGCCGATACCACCGCGCAATTCGATAGCGCCCTGGCCGCGCTGGATACGCGCCTGGACGACGAGGAAATCTTTGAGCTGGAGCGCAACTACACGCCTTGCGACGTGATCAATGACTACACCGCCGGCAAGCGCATCCTGCGTGTTGCGCGGCCCATGCGCGAAGCCTTCGCGCTGACGGAGGCGGTGGCATGAGCACGCTGCTGAAATCCGGCCACTACATCGATGGAAAATGGGTTGCGGGTGGTGCGACCTATTCCGTTCGCAATCCGGCCACTGGTGCGCTGATCGTCGAGGTAGCCCGTGGCGGAGCCGAAGAAACCAACGCTGCCATCACCGCCGCCGAACGTGCGTTGCCGACCTGGCGCGCACTGACCGCCAAGGAGCGCAGCGCACGCATCCGCCGCTGGGGCGAGTTGATGCTGCAACGTCAGGACGACCTCGCGCGCCTGCTCAGCACCGAACAGGGCAAACCGCTGGCCGAGGCCAAGGGCGAGGTGGCCTACGCAGCGAGCTTCCTCGAGTGGTTCGCCGAGGAAGCCAAGCGCGTCTATGGCGACGTGATCCCCTCGCACAAGGGCGATGCACGCATCGTGGTGATCAAACAGGCCATTGGTGTGGTGGCGGCGATCACCCCGTGGAACTTTCCGCTGGCGATGGTCACCCGCAAGGTCGGTCCGGCACTGGCCGCCGGCTGCACGATGATTCTCAAACCTTCGGAAGAGACGCCTTTGTCGGCCTTCGCCCTCGCGGTGCTGGCGGAAGAGGCGGGTATTCCGGCCGGCGTGTTCAACATCGTTTCCGGCGACGCGCCGGCCATCGGCGGCGCGCTGCAGGCTTCGGGCGTGGTGCGCAAGCTGTCGTTCACTGGCTCGACCCGTACCGGCAAGCTGCTGATGCGCCAGGCCGCCGATACCCTGAAAAAAGTCTCGCTGGAACTGGGCGGCAATGCACCGTTCATTGTCTTCGACGATGCCGATATCGACGCCGCCGTACGCGGCGCCATGGCCTCGAAGTTCCGCAACACCGGGCAGACCTGCGTGTGCGTGAACCGCTTCTATATCCAGGACGGGGTGTACGACGCATTCGTTTCGCGCCTCACCGAAGCTGTGCGCGCCATGCGCGTGGGCAACGCGCTGGAAGGCGAAACGGAGCAGGGGCCGTTGATCAACGAAGCCGCGCTGGCCAAGGTCGAGCAGCACGTCGGCGATGCCCTGGAGAAGGGTGCCAAGTTGCTCTGCGGCGGCCGTCGCCACGCATTGGGCGGAACCTTCTACGAGCCGACCGTGCTAGCCGACGCAAGTCCGAAAATGCTGATCGCCAGCGAGGAAACCTTTGGCCCGGTAGCCGCCTGTTTCCGCTTCCGCGACGAGTCTGAAGTCCTGAATCTGGCGAACGATACGCCCTACGGCCTTTCTGCCTATTTCTACAGCCGCGACATCGGCCGCGTCTGGCGCATGGCCGAGGGCCTGGAAGCGGGCATGGTCGGCATCAACGAAGGAATCATCTCCACCGAGGTGGCGCCCTTTGGCGGCATCAAGGAGTCGGGCCTGGGCCGCGAAGGCTCCCGGTACGGCATCGAGGACTACGTGGAGATCAAGTACCTGCTCATGGGCGGCCTGTCCACCTGACGCCCCATCCCGTAGTTGTTCCGTATCCGTCGCGCCGCCAAGGGCGCGGCGGCTCCCACTCGCGGTGTTTCCAATAACAAAAAATCGGAGACGATCATGTCGGGTCAACCAGTCAAAATCGATGACCTGCCCATCGGCAGGTTCCACATCAAGATCGCCGGCCTCACCTTCGGCGCTCACTTCACCGATGGCTACATCCTCGGCCTCATCGGTATCGCCTTCACCCTGATCAACCCGCAGATGGCGCTGACACCCTTCTGGCAAGGCCTGATCGGCAGTTCGGCGCTGCTCGGCCTGTTCCTCGGCAGCCTGTTCTTCGGCTGGATTTCCGATCACCTCGGGCGGCAGAAAATCTTCCTCATCAGCTTCGTGCTGATCACGGCTGCCTCGGTGATGCAGTTCTATGTCGAGTCGGCGATGCAATTGTTCCTCTGCCGGGTGCTGATCGGCATCGGCCTGGGTGGCGACTTCAGTGTCGGCCACGCCATGCTCGCCGAGTTCGCCCCACGCAAGCATCGCGGCGTGCTGCTGGGCTCGTTCAGCGTGATCTGGACCTTCGGCTACGTCGCCGCCACCTTCGTTGGCACCGCCATGTTGCCGCTGGGCGACGATGCGTGGCGCTGGATGCTGGCGTCCTCGGCGATCCCCGCCGCGATGATCCTGATCGCCCGCATCGGTACGCCGGAATCGCCGCGCTGGCTGGTCTACAAGGGCCGCATCGAGGAAGCCCGCGCCATCGTGCACAAACACCTGGGCGCCAACGTGGAGATCGACGAGGAAGTCATCAACCGTAAGCACGCCGGCTACAAGGCGCTGTTCAGCCGCGAGTACCGCAAGCGCACGGCATTCAACTGTCTGTTCTTCATCTGCATCGTCATGCCGTACTTCGCCATCTACACCTTCCTGCCGTCGATCCTGCAGAAGATGGGGCTAGCCGAAGGCTTTGGCACCGAGATGATGCTCAACGCGCTGCTGATCGTCGGGGCGCTGCTGGGCATCTGGTGCACCGTTAAATTCAGCCGTCGCGGTTTCCTCATCAACTCCTTCCTGATCCTCGCCGCTTCGTTGTTCCTGCTGGTGCTGCTGCCCGGCAGCCTGGCCTGGCTGATGGTGGCGTGCTTCGGCCTGTTCACCCTGGTGCTGTCGGCGGTGAGCAACCTGGTGGGTGTCTACCCGGCGGAGAGCTTCCCGACTGAAGTCCGCGCCGGCGGTATCGGCCTTGCCACCGCGGCGAGCCGCCTGGGCTCAGCGCTCAGCACCTTCCTGCTGCCGGTCAGCGTGGCAGGCATCGGGCTCAACCCGACCATGGCGATCCTCGCCGGCATCCTGCTGCTGGGCGCGATCATCTCCATCGCCTGGGCGCCGGAAACCAAGTACCTGACCCTTACCGACTGCGGTCGAGGGGAAGCGGAGGACGACGGCTTGCAGGTTGCCAGCAAGCCTGCTCGGCTGGCCTGAACTCGAAAATTGCCAGCCAACGGGCGCACCGGGAAACCGGTGCGCCCGTTTTCGTTCCTCTCCAGAAAGACTGGTATGCACGCCAGGTCCTCAGTTTTCTCCTTGGGTCTTTGTGGGAAATGGCGCAACAGACTGACGACGCTTCCTGATCGTTTTTTCCCCGATTTCAGCGGCTGGGATGCCGATTAATGTAGCGGCTTCCGCCTCGGGAGGGCGCCACCCGTGCGGTTCGTCTTCGCCGTCATATGTGACTCCCTCTCTCGCTTTTCCTCTGTTGCAAAAATCTGATCAAGGAGCGTTCAAACATGCCAATCCTCAAGTCCCTGCCCCTGGCTGGCGCCCTCGCGTTGGCGATCGCCGGCTCAGCAATGGCCGCCGATATCCCGCTGGGTACCGCAGTCGTCTCCGATGAGGTAGTGACCAAGGTTCTCTCCGTCGATGCCAAGGACCGTCGCATCGTGGTCGAAGACGCCGCCGGCAAGCCGGTGACCGTCCAACTGACCGATGCCGCGCAGGATCTGGGGCATCTCAAGGCGGGCGACTTCATCGCCGCACTGGTTACCCATTCCGCCGCCTTTGATCTTGATACCCGTGTGGAGAGTCAGGCGCCGGGCGGCCTCGAGATCGACGGGGCGGCCATGGCCACGCCGACCAACCCGCATCCGGGTGGCGATGCGTTCCGCATGGCGCGTGTGCAACTGAAGATCGTCGGCATCAACCTCAGGAAGCATGAGCTGACCTTCGAAGGTCCCGATGGCGCGACCAAGGTCGTCAAGGTCGACGATACGAAGCTGCGCGACCGGATGGGCGAGTTGAAGAACGGCCAGATGCTGGTGGTGACCTACCAGGACACCCTGCAGATCGTGACCGCGCAACCGACGGCCCAAGCGGGTGTGGCTGATTCCGCCAAGTCCACCAAGTCCGCCAACTGACGTCACCGAGGAATTCCCGCACAGCGGGGATTCCTCTCTCCTGTTTCTTCGCCTCCGGGCGATTCGTTGTGGATTGACTATGCGCCTGACTCATCTGGGCTGCCCTAGCGCAGTGTTGCTTGTGACCATGTTCCTCACTGCTTGCGGCGGGGGGGAAAAGGCTGCCGCCGGAGCCGCTCCCGCCGGCGTTACCACCGTGGTGGCGACGCCGGCCAGCCTGCCGGCCAGCATGACCTTCGTCGGTCAGACACAAAGCCCGCAAGCGGTAGAAATCTACGCCCGGGTCAATGGTTACCTGCTTCGGCGCAGTTACACCGAAGGCAGCGTAGTGAAGGCCGGGCAGGTGCTGTTCGAGATCGACCACGCACCGTTCCAGGCGCAACTCGATTCGGCACGGGCCGAATATGCTGCGCAGAAGGCGCGCTACGATCGCGCCAAGGCCAACCTCGACCGCGTGCTGCCACTGGCCGCGGAAAACGCGCTGAGCCCCAAGGATCGCGATGACGCCATCGGTGCGGCGAAGGCGGCGGAAGCTTCGATGCAGGCGGCTCAGGCCCAGGTCAACACCCAGGAACTGAATCTCTCCTACACCTACGTGCGCGCTCCGGTGGCTGGCATCAGCGACTATGCCCGGGTCAACGACGGCACTTATGTCAACGCCAGCAACAGCCTGCTGACCACCGTCTCCACCGTCGACCCGATGCGGGTCGTCATGAGCGTGAGCGAACAGCAGTTCCTCGCCATTCGCGAGCAGCGCGACAGCGGTCGACTGGTCATGCCTGCCGACGGCCGTCTGGAGGCCGACCTGCTGATGGCTGACGGTTCGCACTATCCGGCCACCGGCACGGTCACCTTCGCGTCATCGACCTTCAATCAGCAGACCGGCACCTTCCTGGTCCGCGCGGACTTCGCCAACCCCGATGGCGCGCTGCGGCCAGGGCAGTTCGTGCGCATCACCCTCAAGGGCGCCAGCTACGCCAACGCGATCCAGGTCCCCCAGCGAGCCGTCATGCACGGACCCAAAGGCGACTTCCTGTATGTCGTCGCCAACGGCAAGGCCGAGGAGCGCCCGGTGCAGGTGGCCGAACCCTCCGGTGTCTTCTGGCGGATCGAAAAGGGCCTCAAGGGTGGCGAGCAGGTGGTGGTCGACGGCGCAGCGAAACTGGCGCCTGGCGCACCCTTGAAAATCACGGGCCCGGCGCCGACCGGCAGCTTCGATCCCGCGACCCCGAAGGCAGAGTGAGGCTACGTCCATGTTCTCTCGTTTCTGCATCGAGCGTCCCATCTTCGCGATGGTGCTGTCGCTGATCATCATTATCGCCGGCGGCGTGTCCATCTTCGCCCTGCCGGTGGCCCAGTACCCAGACATCACGCCCATCCAGATCACGGTGACGGCGACCTATCCGGGCGCCGACTCCCAGACCATTGCCTCGACCGTGGCGGCGCCCATCGAGACGCAGGTCAACGGCGTCGACAACATGCTGTACATGCAGTCGGTCAGCTCGCCCACCGGGCAGATGACCCTGAACGTGTATTTCGACATCGGCACCGACCCGGACATCGCCCAGGTCCAGGTGCAGAACCGCGTCAGCCAGGCGCTGGCGCAGCTGCCGCAATCGGTGCAGCAGAACGGCGTGAACGTGCAGAAGCGTTCCTCCAGCTTCCTCATGCTGCTGGCGATCTACTCGCCCGATGACAGCTTCGACCAGCAGTACGTGGGCAACTACGCCAACCTCTATGTGCTCGATGCGATCAAACGCATCCAGGGCGCGAACCAGGCGCAGATCATGGGCGACGCCGACCTGGCGTTGCGCATCTGGCTCAAGCCGGACCGCATGGCGGAGCTGGGGATCACCTCGTCCGACGTGCAGAACGCAGTCAGCCAGCAGAACCAGCAGTTCGGCGCCGGCAACATCGGTCAGGCGCCGTCCCAGGGGCAGATGGAACTGACCTACCCGCTGGTGACGCCGGGGCGCATGAAGACTGCCCAGGAATTCGAGGACATCATCCTGCGCGCCGATGCCAATGGCACCGCGCTCGTGCGCCTGCGCGACGTTGCCAGTGCGGAGATCGGCCTCAACCAGTACACCATGCGCTCAGCCATCAACGGCAAGACCACGACCCTGATCGCGGTCTACCAGCAGGCCGGTTCCAACGCCCTGGAAGTGTCGACCAACGTGCGCGCCGCACTGGCGGACATGTCCACGACTTTCCCCAAGGGCATTGCCTACGCCGTCTCCCTGGATACCACCGAGTTCGTCCGCTCCTCGATTCATGAAGTGGTGGTGACGCTGCTGATCGCCATCGCCCTGGTGGTGCTGGTGGTGTTCATCTTCCTGCAGAGCGTGCGCAGCACCCTGATCCCGGTGGCCGCCGTGTTCGTCGCGGTGATCGGCACCTTCGGTGCGCTGCTGGCGCTGGGCTTCTCCATCAACCTGCTGACCTTGTTCGCGCTGGTGCTGGCCATCGGCATCGTGGTGGACGACGCCATCGTGGTGGTGGAGAACGTCGAGCGGAACATGGAGGAACTCCACCTCAGTGCCCGCGATGCCACCGTGCGGGCAATGGAGGAGGTGACCGGCCCGGTGGTGGCCATCGTGCTGGTGCTGTGCGCGGTGTTCATTCCCGTGGCCTTCGTCAGCGGCACCACCGGCCTGCTGTACCGCCAGTTCGCCCTGACCATTGCCTGCTCGGTGGTGATTTCCGGCTTCGTCGCCCTGAGCCTGTCGCCGGCCCTGGCTTCGCTGATCCTCAAACCCGGCCAGCATGCCCGCTGGAAGGGCTTCCAGTGGTTCAACCAGGCTTTCGACAAGATGACCAAGGGCTACGTGAGCCTGGTGTCGGTGATCGTGCGGCGGATGCTGGTGGCCCTGGTGCTGTTTGCGGCGATGCTACTGGGCATCGCTTCGCTGTTCTCGCGCATTCCCACCAGCTTCGTGCCCGAGGAAGACCAGGGTTACCTGCTGGTCGCGGTGATGATGCCTGACTCGGCGAGCCTGGACCGTACCGAAGCCACCACCGAACAGGTCGCCGCGCTGTTCCGCAAGCATCCCGCGGTGCAGGACGCCTCCGCAGTGTCGGGCTACAGCTTCATCGACGGCCAGAACCAGACCAACATGGGCACCGTGTTCATCAACCTCAAGCCGGCGGATGGCCGCAAGGACCCTGCTTTGTCGGCCGAAGGTGTGATCAAGGCGCTATACCCCCAGCTGGCGGTCATTCCCCAGGCACGGATCATCCCCATCAACCCACCGTCGATCCCCGGCCTCGGCACCCAGGGTGGCTTCGAGTTCTGGGTGGAAAGCCGTGGCAACGGCAATGCCCAGGAGCTGCAGGCAGCGACCTGGAAGCTTATCGGCGCAGCCGCCAAACGCCCTGAACTGTCCGGCCTGATCAGTACCTTCCAGGCCTCGACACGACAGATGCGCATCTCGGTGGACAACGCCAAGGCGGAAACCCTCGGTGTACCGATGGCCGACGTCTATGGCGCGTTGCAGACCCAGTTCGGTTCGGCCTATGTCAGCCAGTACGTGCTGGGCAGCCGAGTCTGGCAGGTGATCCTGCAGGGCGCGCCGCAATACCGCAGCACACCGACGGACCTGGGCTACCTCTACGTCAAGCAGAAGGACGGCAAGATGATTCCGCTGTCGGCCCTGGTGACGACCGAGTTCACCTCCGGCCCGAGCCTGGTGACCCGCTTCAACAACTTCCCCGCCGCCAAGATCACGGGCAACCCGGGTGCTGGCTACAGCTCCGGTGACGCGATCAAGGCCATGCAGGAACTGGCCGAGCAAGTGCTGCCCGCCGGCTACAGCTATGCCTGGAGCGGTGAGGCGTTCGAGGAGAACAAGGCGGGCAACACCACGGTCATCGTGTTCGTCTTCGGCATCATCATGGTCTTCCTGATCCTGGCGGCGCAGTACGAATCCTGGTCGCTGCCGCTGACCGTGCTCAGCGCGGTACCCTTCGGTATCTTCGGTGCGCTGGTGGCGATCTGGGCGCGGGGCATTCCCAACGACGTGTACTTCCAGATCGGCCTGGTGACCCTGGTGGGCTTGGCGGCGAAGAACGCGATCCTGATTGTCGAGTTCGTCATCCTCCAGCGCCAGGCCGGGTTGTCACCGATGGACGCGGTGCTCAAGGCGGCTGAACTGCGCCTGCGGCCAATCATCATGACGTCCCTGGCCTTCATCTTCGGTGCCATACCGCTGGCCATCGCCACGGGCGCCGGCGCCAACTCCCGTCACTCCATCGGTACCGGCATCATCGGTGGCATGGTGGCGGCGACCACGCTGGCGCTGTTGTTCGTGCCGCTGTTCTCCTTCCTGGTTGAGCGAGCCAGTGAGAAGCGGGAAAAAGCGAAAGCGGGAACTGCTACGAGCACGATTGTCGATAGCCAAGCCACCGGGGAGGCACAGTGATGACTGCCAGAAAGCTGCTGTTGGCATGGGCTGTGGCCGGCCTTACCGGTTGCATGATCGGCCCTGACTACCAACGCCCGGAGGTCGCCATGCCGTTGGCCTACCGGGCTCATCTGAACAATGCTTCCGAGCAGGTCGGCGGACCCTGGTGGGGGCAGTTCGGTTCTCCCACGCTATCCGCGCTGGTGGGCGAGGGGCTGAAGAACAACCTCGATCTGCAAC
The DNA here is from genome assembly GCF_002796985.1 of Pseudomonas sp. Taxonomy (GTDB): domain Bacteria; phylum Pseudomonadota; class Gammaproteobacteria; order Pseudomonadales; family Pseudomonadaceae; genus Pseudomonas. Next base: position 81,170 of record NZ_PEKX01000018.1, read on the forward strand.
GCGCCACCGAGCGCATCGATCAGTTCCGTGGCCAGTTGCGCACCGTGCGGGCGGGTCTGTTCCCCCAGTTCGGATTGGGCGGCAAGGCCGCGCGCGCGCGCAGCGACCAGTTCGTCGATACGCCGCTCGCCGGTTTTGACGGTGTCAGTGACCAATACCAGACGGGGTTGAATGCCAGCTGGGAAATCGACCTCTGGGGCAAATTGCGCCGGCGGAGCGAGGCGGCTGACGCGCAATTGCTCGGCGCGCAGTATGCCCAGCGCGGGGTGGCGCTGAGCCTGGCCAGTTCTATCAGCGAGGGCTATCTCAACCTGCTGGCGCTGGACGAGCAACTGGCCATCGCGGAACAGACGGCGCAGGCGCGCAAGGATGCCCTGGCGATCTTCCAGAAGCGCTATGACCGGGGAGTGATCCGCCAGATCGAGCTTAGTCAGGCGCAGAACGACTACTGGGCGACCCAGGCCGCCATTCCACCACTGCGGACGAAGATCGCCTCGGCGGAAAACTCGCTCTCCTTGCTGCTGGGGCGCATGCCGGGGCCCATCGTCCGTAGCGAACGACTGTCGGCTTTGCGCGCTCCGGCGGTTCCGCAAACCTTGCCGGCCACCTTGCTGTCACGCCGGCCCGACCTGCTGCAGGCCGAACAGGCCGTGGTGGCGAGCAATGCCATGGTCGGGGCGACCGAAGCGTTGTATCTGCCGAGCCTGAACCTGTCCGCCATGGTCGGCTTCAGCCGCGGCGAGAGTGGCCAGCTGTTCGACAGCGCGTCGAAGATCTGGAACCTGGCGCTCGGGATCAACCAGGCGGCCTTCGATGCCGGTGCGCTCTCCGGCCAGGTGCTGTCGGCGAAATCCGAGTACCGGCAGTCGGTGCTGGCTTATCAGAAGGCGGTGCAGTCAGCGGTCGCCGACGTGAACAATGCCCTGGTTGACTCCCGTGAGTCGGCGCAGCAATTGGCGGCGGTGCAGCAGCAGGTCGTCGCCTTGAAGACTTATGCCGGCCAGGCGCGGCGTCTGTACGAAGGGGGCTATTCGAGCTACCTCGATGTCACCACGGCCGAGGAGAAGCTCTTCGACGGGCAGTTGCAGGAAGTGAACGACCGGTTGGCGGCGCTCAATACCTTCAATGCGCTTTACCTGGCGGTCGGAGGGGCGTTCGGACAGGACGCTCCGCTGATGTTCCGCCCAAAACCACAGGGCTGACGCTGACGCGAAGGGTAAAAGCGAAGGGGCGGCTGTCTTGGAAAAGATATCCGCCCCTTCGTATTCAGGGATTGCTCGTCTGGTTCAGCCAGTCCTGGAATCGCTGGACCTTCGACAGACCCAGCTTGTCGCTGGCGATATCCAGCCAGTAGCCATAGGGACCGATCACTTCCACCGGGGTGATGGGTAGCAGGCTGCCGCTGAGCAGTTCCCGCTCGATCATCTGCCGGTCGATCACCGCCAGGCCGCCGCCGGCCAGCGTGGTGTGGATCACCTGGTCCAGCGTGCTGAACTCGATGCCGCTGCTGGCGTCGACGCCCGTTCGGCCCATCGCCTCCAGCCAGTTTTCCCAGACCTTCAGGCGTCGTCCTTCGTGGAGGATGTGCAGCAGCGGGTGGGCGTTGAGTTCCGGAGGCTGCCCGGTATCGAACAAGTCCGGGCTGGCCACGGCGATGTGGCGTTCCATCACCAGCAGTTCGCTATGGCAGTTCGCGGCCTGCTGCAGGCCGAAGCGAATGCGGCAGTCCAGCTCGCCAGCGTTTTCGCCATCCTGGTGGCTGGTAACGCTCAGGCTGATGTCCGGATAGCGCTGCAGGAAGGTGCGCAGACGCGGCGATAGCCAGCGGGTGCCCCAGGTGGGGGGCGCGAGGATGCGCAGGCGCTGGCGCAGGTTAGGCACACGGACGGCTTGCAGGGCGCGCTCCATCTGGTCGAAGGCTTCACCCAGGTGCGGGGCGAGGGCGCTGCCGGCTTCGGTCAGGGTCAGGCCGCGCGGCGTGCGTAGGAAAAGGCTGATTCCGAGGTATTCCTCCAGTTGCTTGATCTGCCGGCTGACGGCTCCCTGGGTGACGTTCAGTGCTTCGGCCGCGCGATTGAAACTGCGATGGCGGGCCACTTCTTCGAAGACGCGGAGCATGGTCAAGGGCGGCAGGTTGCGCATGGCGGGGCCATCCGGAAAGCGCCTTGGGGCGCGAATTTTTTCGCCGATTCTAGCCCTCGCACGCCTGAAGGAATATGCGTTTTTCTCGGGTTTGGATTGCGATTTAGTCGTTTGTCGTACGGATTCACCAACGGCTAGTTTCGGCCGCGCTCACGGACCGGCCAGGGCCGGGCGTCAGCGCATCTCATAACGACAAGAAACCTGCCGAGGCACCTTCAACGTGGCCAGACTCCACCTGCCGTTCCTGCTTCCTGTTCTCTTCGCCCTGAGCTCCCCCGCCATCGCTGTGCCGGTGACGGACAACCTGGATATCGGCGGCGCCGTTCGTACCCGTTTCGACCATGACCCGGACCGTGATATCGAGAAGTTCGGCATCGACACCGCGATGCTGCGGGTCACCTACACCTCCGATACCTGGATCGGTGCCGCGCGCTACCGCTGGTACGGCAAGGCTTATCCCTATCAGTACACCGAGCACTTCGGCGACGTGAATTTCGCCGAGTACGCCTGGATCGGCTACCGCTTCGATCCGGACAAGCAGATCCAGGTCGGCCTGAACCAGATTCCCTTCGGCCTGCAGCCGCTGTTCGGCAGCACCTTCTACGAGACCCTGGGCAACGTCGTTGGCCTGGAAGACGTCAACGACGTGGGGGTGAAGTACATCCAGCAGCAAGGCGACTGGAACATCCAGTTGGGCGCCTATGCTCGTCCGGCTTGGGCCGGCAATGGCACCAGCAACGGCACCACCTATTCCACCGTGGTCACCGACGCCGATGGCTACGTGGCTGACGGCAACCGCAACAAGGAACGGCAAATCCTGGTTGGCCGTCTGGCCCGTTCGCTGCAACTGGGTGACTGGAAGTCCGAAGTGGGTGTCTCCGCGCTGACCTCACGCCTGGAGAACCAGGACACCAACGATAACGGCCGCCGCAACGCCTACGCCATTCACTACGCAGGCCAGAACGGCCCTTGGGGCGTGCAACTGCAAGCCGCTCGCCAGCAGATGTCGCCGAGGAATCCGGGGAGCGACGAGGTAGTCACATTCGGTGGGTACGACGGTACGTTCAACGTTGCCAGTCGCGGTAACCTGTATGTCGGCGACCTGAGCTACAGCATTCCGGGAAACTTCCTCGATGGTTGGGTCAGTGGCGTGAAGGTCTATGGCAACTACAGCGCCTTCGACAAATCCGCCGACGACTTCAAGACTTCCCAGCGCTTCATCCTCGGCACCTCCTTCTCGGTGAAGGCGGTGTACATCGCCGTGGAATGGCTCAACGGTCGTAACGATCCGTACATCGGCGGCAGCAACTACACCCAGAGCCTGGCCGAAGGTGGCACCAGCCACTGGGAGAATCAGCTGTACGCGAATGTCGGCTATTACTTCTGATATCGCGCTGACAAGGCCCGCGCGGCAAAGGCCGCGGGGCAGGGAAGGGTGGGTGAAACGCAAGATTCCGGCGCTCAATGCGCTGAAAGCCTTTGAAGTGGCTGGAAGCACGGGGAGCTTTACCCGTGCCGCCGAGCTGCTCAACGTGACCCAGAGCGCGGTCAGCCGCCAGGTGCGCCAGCTGGAGGAACAGCTGGGCGAGAGCCTGCTGGTGCGCCGCCATCACCATCTGGAACTGACCGAGGCCGGGCGCGTCCTGCTACGGGCGTTGCAACTGTCGTTCGACCGCATCGAGCTGACGGTGCGTGGCATCCAGCAGCGCCATCACCTCAACCGCCTGCGGGTCAACGCGCCGCCCACCTTTGCCCTGCGCTGGCTCTTGCCGCGCTTGTCGCGCTTGCGTGAGGTACACCCCGATCTGGAAGTCAGCCTGACCACCAACCTGCAGGACAGTCTCGCGCAGAGCAGCACGCTGGACTGCGCCATTCGTTTCGGCAACGGTGAGTGGGATGGCCTGGACAGCTCGCTGCTGATGCACGAGCGGCACATCGCCGTGTGCTCGCCCAGCCTGCTGGCGCAGCGCGAGGAGCAGGACATCGACCTGCGCAGCATGACTTTGCTGCATGTGCTGGCCCGCGACGACCAGCGTTTCCTGACCTGGCGACACTGGCTGGACGCAGCGAAGGTTCAGGGCGTCGATCTGCAGGGCGGCTACGAGTTCGACCTGCTGGACATGGCCATCCGCGCGGCTATCGACGGGCTGGGCATCACCATTGCCGACCGACAGATGGTTGCTCGTGAACTGGCGGCGGGGCAGTTGGTGCAGATGCTTGACGTCGAGGTGCAGGGGCACCAGTCCTACTGGTGGGTCAGCCGCCCCGAGCAGGAGCTGCCGCCTCATGTGCAACGCTTCCAGGAGTGGTTGCAGCAAGAGGTGTGGATGGCCGAGCGCAACCTGGCGGGATCGGGCTCGGTCATCAGTCTTTCCTGAAGAACGAAGCGGCGATTTCCACTGGGAAATCGCCGCTTTCCCATGTCTGATAACCTGCGTTTTTGGCATGTTACTGCGTTCTATTAATCGCTTGTCGGGTACCGGGCGCCTGTCGAAACTTCGGCCAACCGATAACGACAAGAGTCACCCCATGCCTGCGCCGCGTCACCGTGCCCGTCGCCTGCACGAGTCAGCCTGCACCTTGTCGTTACCTGGCGCCGCCACCGGCCCGAAGCCTTGCTTGAACGACAGGACATGACCATGCGTACAGATCGACACTTCATCGACGGCCGCTTCGCCGACGCCTCCTCCGCCCACATCGCCGTGTTCGATCCGGCGACCGAGCAGCAGGTCGCCCAGGTGCCGGCCGCGACCGAAGTCGATGTGCGCAACGCCGTCGAAGCCGCCGCCCGCGCCCAGCGTAGTTGGGCCCGCCTGCCGGCCATCGAGCGTGGCGAGCACCTGCGCCGTTTCGCTGAAGCCCTGGAACGCAACGCCGAGCGCATCGGCGCCGCCCTGGCCGCCGAGTCCGGCAAGAGCCTGGCCGACGCCAGCAGCGAAGCCTTCTACGCCGGGCAGATCACCCGCTACCACGCCGAATGGGCGCGTCGCATCGAAGGCGAGGTGATTCCCAGCGATTCCACCGACGAAACCATCCTGCTGCAGCGCGAGCCGATCGGCGTGGTCGCGGCGCTGATCCCGTTCAACTACCCGGTCTACACCTTCCTGCGCAAGGTCGCGCCGGCGCTGATCACCGGCAATACCGTGGTGGTGCGCCCGAGCAACAACACTCCGACCTCTGCTTTCGAAATCGCCCGTTGCGCCGAGGAAGCCGGATTGCCGGCCGGCGTGCTGAACGTGCTGACCATGCACCACGACGTCGCCGCGGTGCTCTGCCAGCAGCCGCAGATCGGCCTGATCACCCTGACCGGCAGCGTCGGCGCCGGGCGCATCGTGCTCGATTACTGCAAGGCCAATATCGCCAAGCCGTCCCTGGAACTGGGCGGCAAGACCCCGGCGATCATCGAGGCGGACGCCGATCTGGAGAAGACCGCCGCCGCCATCGTCGCCTCCAAGACCACCCACTGCGGCCAGCTGTGCACGGCCATCGAGCGCGTTTACGTGCAGGCTAGCGTGCATGACCGTTTCCTCGCCCTGCTGCGCGAGAAGATGGCCGCTGTGCGCATCGGTAACCGTGCCGAAGACCCCAGCCTGATGGGCCCGCTGCAATACGGTCGTGCCCGTGCCGATGTGCACGCCAAGGTCCAGCGCGCGCTGGCCGAGGGCGCCGTGCTGGAGTGCGGCGGCGTGCTGCCCGAGGGCGCCGGCCACTTCTACCCGGCGACCCTGCTCAGCGGCTGCCGCCAGGACATGGAAATCGTCCAGGAGGAAATCTTCGGCCCGGTGCTGCCGGTGCTGGCCTACGAGACCCTCGACGACGCGCTGGCCATGGCCAACGACCACCAGTTCGGCCTGGCCTCGGTGCTGTTCACCGAGAACTACCGCAACGCCATGAAAGTCGCCAACCACATCGAAGCCGGCGAGATCTACATCAATCGCACCCCCGCCGACCCCTACCAGGGCTACCACGCCGGCTGGAAGCGCTCGGGCCTGGGCGGCGACGACGGCAAGCACGGGATGCTGGAGTTCACCCAGACGCGCCTCGTGGTCCTCAAGTTCTGATTCGCTGATCAAACCGCACGCGGCCCTCTGCCTGGGCCGCGTCATCCCCACTGCTGTTCCGACCAGTTGCCGGCGACCGAGCCGGCTGCGAGATGCATGATGAAAAAAACAATAAGTGCAGAAGCCATGCCCATGGCCGCGCCCACTAACGCCAACCTCACCCGTTACATCCAGCTCGCCCTGCTCGTGCTCGCGGCGGGGGCGATCTATCCCATGCTGTACCTGCGCCAGGTGTACCAGAGCACCATGCTCGAGGCGCTGGCGATCACCAACAGCGAACTGGGTTACCTCTACTCGATCCTCGGCACCGCGTTCCTGCTCAGTTACCTGCCCAGCGGCTGGCTGGCCGACCGCCTGTCGCCGCGCTTTTTGATCAGCTTCTCGCTGATCGGCACCGGCGCCCTGGGCCTGTGGTACGCCATGCTGCCGGGCTTCGATACGCTGCTGGTGATCTTCTGCGGCTTCGGCATCACCACCGGCCTGACCTTCTGGGCCGCGCTGATCAAGCGGGTGAAAATGCTCGCCGGCGAAGACGAGCAAGGCCGCTTCTTCGGCGTGCTCGACGGCGGACGCGGGCTGGTCGAGGCGCTGCTGGCGACCATCGCCATCGCGCTGTTCGCCTACGTCACCGAGACCCGTGGCGAGAAGAACGCCCAGGGTCTGCAACTGGTCATCCATATGTACGCGATCTTCTGCATTGTGCTGGGCGCCGCTCTGATGCTGGTGCGTGACCCGCAGAAGAACGGCAAGCAGGCCCGCGCCGAGAAGGGCAACCTGCTGGACGACTTCCGCACCCTGCTGCGCATCCCCGAGCTGTGGCTGGTTACCGCCATCGTGTTCTGCGGCTACCACTTCTTCTGGGCCACCTACAGCTTCTCGGCCTACCTGCAGGAAGGCGGCTTCGGCCTCTCCGCCACCGCCGCCGGGGTGATCACCACCGTCAAGCTGTGGATGCGCCCGGTGGGCGGCATCGGCGGTGGCTGGCTGGGCGACCGCTTCTCCAAGGCAGGCGTGCTGACCTGGACGATGTTGCTGGCGGCGCTGGGCATGATCGGCCTGATCGTGCTGCCGAGCCTGCATGTGCTCGGCGTGCTGATCTTCCTGGTGATCTTCATCGGCCTGATGACCTACGCCATTCGCGGCCTGTACTGGGCGGTACTGGACGACTGCCGCATCCCGCTGCGCGTCACCGGCCTGGCCATCGGCATCATCTCGGTGCTGGGCTATGCGCCCGACGCCTACCTGCCGCTGCTCAACGGCTACATCACCGACCGCTTCCCTGGCTTCCTCGGCTACCAGATCTATTTCTCCTACGTCGTGGTGATCGGCCTGCTGGGCGTGGTCGCCACCCTGATCCTGAACAAGCGCATCCAGAAGCGAGCGAAACAAGCATGAAGATCGTCTCCCTCGAAACCCACGTGGTCGCCGTTCCGCCGCCCCACGTCGGCGGTATGTACTGGCTGTTCGTCAAGCTGAAGACCGATTGCGGCATCGAAGGCGTCGGCGAGATCTACGCCGCCAGCTTCCATCCCAGGGTCATGGTCCCGGCCATCGAAGACGTGTTCGGCCGCTACCTGGAGAACCGGGACCCGCACCACATCGAGCGCTTCTTCCGCCGCGCGTATTCCAGCGGCTTCACCCAGCGCCCCGACCTGACCATGATGGGCATCGTCAGCGGCCTGGAAATGGCCTGCTGGGACATCATCGGCAAGGCGGCGAACAAGCCGGTCTACGAGTTGCTTGGCGGCAAGGTCCACGAACGCCTGCGCTCCTACACCTACCTGTACCCGAAGAACGCCCAGGGCGAGTACGACTACTCCGACCCGGACCTGGCCGCCGAGTGCGCCATCGACAACATGAAGCTCGGCTTCACCGCCGTGAAGTTCGACCCGGCCGGCCCCTACACCGCCTTCTCCGGCCACCAGCTTTCCCTGGAAGTGCTGGAGCGTTGCGAGACCTTCTGCCGCAAGATCCGCGAAGCGGTAGGCAACCAATGCGACCTGCTGTTCGGCACCCACGGGCAGATGGTGCCGTCCTCGGCCATCCGCCTGGCCAGGCGCCTGGAAAAGTACGACCCGCTGTGGTTCGAAGAGCCGATCCCGCCGGGCCAGGAAGACGCCATGGGCCAGGTCGCCGGCAAGACCAGCATCCCGATCGCCACCGGCGAGCGCCTGACCACCAAGTACGAATTCTTCAAACTGCTGCAGGCCGGCGGCGCGTCGATCCTGCAGATGAACGTCGGGCGCTGCGGCGGCCTGCTTGAAGGCAAGAAGATCGCCTCCATGGCCGAAGCCTTCTACGCGCAGATCGCCCCGCACCTCTACAACGGCCCCATCGGCGCGGCGGCGAGCTTCCAGCTGGCGGCGTGCACGCCGAACTTCCTGATCCAGGAAAGCATCGGCACCTGGGACGGCTTCCATGCGCAAATCCTCAAGAAGCCATTGCAGTGGGAAGACGGCTACATCATCCCGTCCAGCGAGCCTGGGCTGGGCGTCGAGCTGAACATGGACGTGGTGCGGGCTCACAGCCCGTACACCGGCGAGCGCCTGCACCTGCAGATGGGGCCGGACCCCGTCGACGTGAAAGACAACGCACCAGCCAAAGGCTGATGCCGGACCCGCCCCTGGCCTTTCCCTCAAAGAAAGAGCGGGGCGGGGTTCTACCCAATACTGCGGTACGCATTCCATGAAATACGACTACATCATCGTCGGCGCCGGTTCCGCCGGCTGCATCCTCGCCGCCCGCCTGAGCCAATCGGGCGAACACAGCGTCCTGCTGCTGGAGGCCGGCGGCAAGGACAGCTCGCCCTGGTTCAAGATCCCGGTGGGCTTCGCCAAGCTCTACTACAACCCGACCTTCAACTGGATGTACTACAGCCAGCCGCAGAAGCAGCTCGCCAACCGCGAACTCTACGCGCCGCGCGGCAAGGTGCAGGGTGGTTCGGGTTCGATCAACGCGATGATCTACGTGCGCGGCCAGGCCCATGACTTCAACGATTGGGCGGCCGATGGCAATGATGGTTGGTCGTTCAAGGACGTACTGCCGTACTTCCGCAAGCTGGAAACGCACCCGCTGGGCAACACCGAGTACCACGGCGGCAACGGCCCGATCCAGATCACCCCGATGAAGGGTCACACCCACCCCATCTGCGATAGCTTCCTCAAGGGCTGCCAGGAGCTGGGCTACCCGCTGAGCGATGACTTCAACGGCAAGGACTTCGAAGGCGCCGGCCTCTACGACGTCAACACCAAGAACGGCCAGCGCTGCTCCAGCAGCTTCGCCTACCTGTACCCGGCGCAGAACCGCGCCAACCTGAGCATCGAGCGCAACGCACTGGTGGAGCGCGTGTTGTTCGACGAGCACAAGCGCGCTATCGGTGTGAGCGTGAAGCAGAGCGGCGTGCAGCGCGAGTTCCATGCCAAGCGCGAGGTGATCCTCGCTGCCGGCGCGGTGGATTCGCCCAAGCTGCTGCAACTCTCCGGCGTGGCCGACCGCGGGTTGCTCGACCAGCACAAGATTCCCCAGGTGCACCAACTGCCGGCGGTGGGCAAGAACCTGCAGGACCACCTCTGCGTCAGCTACTACTACAAGGCCAATATCCGCACCCTGAACGACGACTTCGGCTCGCTGTTCGGCCAGGCCCGGCTCGGCCTGCAGTACCTGCTGACCCGCAAGGGCCCGCTGTCGATGAGCGTGAACCAGAGCGGCGGCTTCTTCCGCAGCGACGACAAGCTGGAACACCCCAACCTGCAGCTGTACTTCAACCCGCTGTCGTACCAGATTCCCAAGAGCAACAAGGCCAGCCTCAAGCCCGAGCCGTACTCCGGCTTCCTGCTCTGCTTCAACCCGTGCCGGCCGACCAGCCGCGGCGAAATCCGCATCGCCTCGAAGAACCCGGCCGACGCCGCACTGATCGACCCGAACTACCTGAGCACGCAGAAGGACATCGACGAGGCGATCCAGGGTAGCCACCTGATCCGCAAGATCATGAACGCCCCGGCGCTGAAGAAGATCACCGTCGAAGAAGTGCTGCCGGGCCCGGCGACCCGGTCCGACGAGCAGATGCTGCAGTACTTCCGCGAGAACTGCGGCTCGATCTACCACCTGTGCGGCAGCTGCGCCATGGGCAGCGACCCGCAGACTTCGGTGGTGGACAAGCGCCTGCGTGTGCACGGCATTGCCGGGCTGCGCGTGGTCGATGCGTCGATCTTCCCCAACGTCACCTCCGGCAATACCAATGCGGCGGTGATGATGGTGGCCGAGAAGGGCGCCGACCTGATCCTCGAAGACGCCCGCCAGGTCGCCGAGCAGCGCTCAGGCGCGAAGTCTGCCCAGCGCGCGGCGGTGCAGTAAGGGTGTAGTCGCAGGGGTGTAGTAGCGGCGTATTACCCGCTGCCTGCGCGACTGACTAAGCTCTCCCGCATGCCCGGCCACCATGGTCGGGACCTGCCGGGAGGATGCCCCAGATGGCCGCGAAGAAGATCCTGATGCTGGTCGGCGATTACGCCGAAGACTACGAAACCATGGTGCCGTTCCAGGCACTGCTGATGGTCGGGCACACCGTCCATGCGGTCTGCCCGGACAAGACCGCCGGCCAGAGCATCCGTACCGCCATCCACGATTTCGAAGGTGACCAGACCTACAGCGAGAAGCCGGGGCACAACTTCGCCCTCAACGCCGACTTCGCCGCTGTGCGCGCCGAAGACTACGACGCGCTGCTGGTCCCCGGCGGCCGCGCCCCGGAATACCTGCGCCTGAACGCCAAGGTGATCGAACTGGTGAAAGCCTTCGACGCCGCGAACAAACCCATCGCCGCCGTCTGCCACGGCGCCCAGCTGCTGGCCGCTGCCGGCGTGCTCAAGGGCCGCGCGTGCAGCGCCTATCCGGCCTGCGGCCCGGAAGTGACGCTGGCCGGTGGCGAATATGTAGACATCCCGGTGGACGCCGCTCACGTCGACGACAACCTGGTCACCGCCCCGGCCTGGCCGGCGCATCCCGCCTGGCTGGCGAAGTTCCTCGAGGTGCTGGGCACCAGGATCAGCCTGTAAACTGGCCCGACATTTAAACTGGCCCATCCTCGAAGCTGGAGCAGCCGTCCATGTGCGAACTCTATGTAAAGGCCGATCCGATTCTCTATGAGTCGCGCTCACGCTCGCTGCGTATCCGTGGCGTGGTCACCACGCTGCGCCTGGAGAACCAGTTCTGGGACATCCTGCGTGAGATCGCCGAGGTGGACGGCATGAGCACCAACCAGCTGATCGCCAAGCTCTACGACGAAGTGATGGACTACCGCGGGGAAGTGGTGAACTTCGCTTCCTTCCTGCGGGTGAGCTGTACGCGCTTCCTTGCCCAGCGTCGCGACAACGTCGTCGAACTGAGCCGGGTACCACGCAGCGCCTGAGCAATGCACCGAGCTTCCCGTGCAGGAGCGCGCCATGCGCGATCGCGGGCATGGCCCGCTCCTGTGAAAAGCGTGGTGACGGAATGCTTTTCGTAGGAGCGAGCTTGCTCGCGAACCGAGTTACCCCGTAGCTCCAGCGCTGGGCTGTTCGCGAGCAAGCTCGCTCCTACAAATGGTTTCGGTGGGAGTCGCAGCTTGGTAGGGCGGATAACGCTGTAGGCGTTATGCGCCCTACGGAAGCTTCGGCAGAGATTGCGGACAAGAAAAAGCCCGGCACATGGCCGGGCTTTTTCGTGGAGCAGTTGCGCAGGTTTACTGCACTTCCACCGCCAGGCTCTCGGCGATCTTCTTCTGCCAGATGGCGGGGCCGGTGATGTGCACCGATTCGCCATTGGTGTCGACCGCTACGGTCACCGGCATGTCCTTCACGTCGAACTCGTAGATCGCTTCCATGCCCAATTCGGCGAAGGCCAGGACCTTGGACTTCTTGATCGCCTGGGCGACCAGGTAGGCGGCGCCGCCCACGGCCATCAGGTAGACGGCCTTGTTGTCCTTGATTGCCTCGATGGCGATGGGGCCGCGCTCGGACTTGCCGATCATGCCCAGCAGACCGGTGGTCTCGAGGATCTGGCGGGTGAACTTGTCCATGCGGGTCGCGGTGGTCGGGCCAGCCGGGCCAACCACTTCGTCACCGACCGGATCGACCGGGCCGACGTAGTAGATGAAGCGGCCCTTGAGGTCCACCGGCAGCTCTTCGCCCTTGTTCAGCATGTCGACCATGCGCTTGTGCGCGGCGTCGCGGCCGGTGAGCATCTTGCCGTTGAGCAGGATGGTCTCGCCCGGCTTCCAGCTCTGCACTTCTTCCGGGGTGATGCTGTCGAGGTTGACGCGGCGTGCGGACGGGCCGGCTTCCCAGACGATTTCCGGGTAGGCGTCCAGCGACGGTGCTTCCAGTTCGGCCGGGCCCGAGCCGTCGAGCACGAAGTGCGCGTGGCGGGTGGCAGCGCAGTTGGGGATCATGCAGACCGGCAGCGAGGCGGCGTGGGTCGGGTAGTCCATGATCTTCACGTCGAGCACGGTGGTCAGGCCGCCCAGGCCCTGGGCGCCGATGCCCAGCTGGTTGACCTTCTCGAACAGTTCGAGGCGCATTTCCTCGATCTTGTTCTGCGGGCCGCGGGCCTTCAGTTCGTGGATGTCGATCTCGTCCATCAGGACTTCCTTCGCCATCACTGCGGCTTTCTCGGCGGTACCGCCGATGCCGATGCCGAGCATGCCCGGCGGGCACCAGCCGGCGCCCATGGTCGGAACGGTCTTCAGCACCCAGTCGACGATGGAGTCGGACGGGTTGAGCATGGCCATCTTCGACTTGTTCTCGGAGCCGCCGCCCTTGGCCGCTACGTCCACTTCCACGGTGTTGCCCGGGACGATGGAGTAGTGGATCACCGCCGGGGTGTTGTCCTTGGTGTTCTTACGCGCACCGGCCGGATCGGCCAGGATGGAGGCGCGCAGGACGTTCTCCGGCAGGTTGTAGGCGCGACGTACGCCTTCGTTGATCATGTCGTCGACGCTCATGGTGGCGCCGGCCCAGCTCACTTCCATGCCGACGCGGACGAACACGGTGACGATACCGGTGTCCTGGCAGATCGGGCGGTGGCCGGTGGCGCACATGCGCGAGTTGATGAGGATCTGCGCCATCGAGTCCCGGGCAGCCGGCGATTCTTCGCGCAGGTAGGCCTCATGCATGGCCTGGATGAAATCAACCGGGTGGTAGTAGGAGATGAACTGCAGGGCATCGGCGACGCTCTGGATCAGGTCGTCTTGCTTGATCACGGCCATGGAGCACGGTCCTCTTCAGGCAGGGTAAGACAGGCTTGGCGCCTGTTACATCAGGGTTTCGCCGACACGGCTGCGGCGAAAAAAGGCGCCGTAGTATACCGCCGCGGCCGCTCGCCGCGCACCCGCCAGTGATCCGACCTTGGTCCCAGGCGACCTCTGCTCTTCAGAAGGGCCGCCCACATTCCGATCGGCTAGGCACTGCGGCGCTTTGATAGTAGATTGAAGGCTAGGTGCCATTACGGGACGGAGCCCCATGAGCACGCTGAAACCACCTCTGAAGCAGCACGCCTTACAAAAACTACTCATCAGGCGATTCGGCATGGCCCTCGGGACCTATGCCCTGGCGCTTCTATTGTTGTGGTTGGCGGTATTTGGCGAGTTCTATCGTGCACCCGTGAGCTTCGCCGTGACCTGCACCTTGCTGGTCGCCGGCAGCCAGTTGGTGTTTGCCTGGCTGTTCCTCACCGGGCGCAACCAGCGCTTCACCGACCCGAGCATGACCGAGCCTCAGGTGTTGGTGGCTCTGGTCTGGCACACCCTGTTCCTGGCCAATGTCGATACCGCGCGCGGCACGCTGATGGTGCTCTACGTGCTGATCCTGCTGTTTGGCGTGTTCCAGTTGCAGCCCAGGGTCTTCGCGCGGTGCGCCGCGCTGGCCTTCATCGCCTTCGCCGGGCTCAATCTCCACGAAGCTTTTCAGCAGCGCCTGCAACTGCCGGCGCAAGCCGTACTGCAAATGCTGGTGCTGTTCATCGTGCTGACCTGGCTGAGCCTGTTCGCCGGCTACGTGCAGTCGCTGCGTCAACGCATGCGCCAGCGTCGCTATGCCCTGCAGGCACACCAGGACACCCTGCGCGGCATGATGCGCCAGCTCGAAGACCTGGTGGCCACCGACGAGCTCACCGGGCTGTTCAACCGCCGGCACTTCATCCGCCTGGCCGGCCGCGCGCTGGAAGACATGCGTGACGGCCAGCGCCACGGCCTGGCGCTGATCGACCTGGACCACTTCAAGCGCATCAACGATGTCCATGGCCATGCCGCCGGCGACCGTGTGCTACAGACCTTCGCCGCAGTGGCGCGGGCCTGCCTGCGGGAGGGCGACGTGCTGGCGCGTTACGGCGGCGAGGAGTTCGTCCTGCTGCTGCCCAACGCCGATGCCGATCGCCTGAGCACCTGCTGCGAACGCCTGCGGATGGCCTATGCAGCAGCGGAGCCGGTAGGGGTGAACATCGAGAACCTGAGCCTGTCGGCGGGCATGACCCTGCTCGGTGCCAACGACGATCTCGACGAGGCCTTGCAACGGGCTGACCAGGCGCTCTACCGTGCGAAACGCAGCGGACGCAACCGCTGCGATGCCGCATGGGAGTGGACGCGTGCCTGAGATACAGGCCGGATCGCAACGCTTTTCGGTGAGCCCCGGAGTCAACCTGCTCGATGCCCTGCGCGGGGCCGGCATTGCCGTGCCCTACAGTTGCCGTGCCGGCAGCTGCCACGCCTGCCTGGTGCGCTGCACTCGTGGCGAGGTGCTGGATGCCTTGCCCGATGCGCTGGATAGCGCGCGGCGCGAAGCGGGCTGGCGACTGTCCTGTCAGTGCCGGGTCATCGACGACATTACGGTGGAAGCCTTCGACCCGCAGCGCGATGGCCTGCCCGCCACGGTGACTGAACTGGACTGGCTGGCGCCGGACGTGCTGCGCCTGCGCCTCACCCCGCAACGCCCGCTGCGCTACAGCGCCGGTCAGCACCTGATTCTCTGGAGCGCCGAAGGCGTCGCGCGGCCCTACTCCCTGGCCAGCGTACCGGGGCTCGACCCCTGGCTCGAATTCCACATCGATTGCCGCGAGCGCGGTGCCTTCGCCGATTTCGCCCGTGGCCTGAAGGTCGGCGACGGCTTGCGCCTGGGCGAACTGCGCGGCGGCGCGCTGCACTACGACCCGGAATGGCAGGAGCGGCCGCTGCTGCTGATGGCTTCCGGCACCGGCCTGGCGCCGCTCTGGGGCGTGCTGCGCGAAGCACTGCGGCAGCATCATGCGGGGCCCATCCGCGTTATTCACCAGGCCCATGACTGCGCCGGCCATTACCTGGCCGAGCCCCTGCAATCCCTGGCCGCCAGCCATCCGGAGCTGGACGTGGCGCTGATGACCACGGCCGAGTCGGCCGAGGTTTTGGCGCAACTCCGGCTTGTTTCCCGGCGAACCCTCGCCTTACTCTGCGGCCATCCCGCCAGCGTCGATGCTTTCGCTCACCGCCTTTATCTCTGCGGCGTGCCCCGTGGTCAGACGCTGGCCGACTTGTACCTGCCCCACGCCTGAGAGCCAGTTCAACACCTGCTGCGCGTCGGCATAACTGCGTTGGAACCAGGCAGAAAAATGCTCATTTACACGATGTAAGCTCCGCTTTTTCAGCCTGGTTCCGCCTTGTTCTGCTCTAGCTCGCGAGGTGTTGAAAAGGCTCTGAAGCGGTCCTCTCCCTTCAATAAGAACAAGGAATTGCCATGAGCGAACAGATTCTCGTCGAGCGCGAAGAGGGCCTGCTGACCCTGCGCCTGAACCGTCCGGACAAGATGAACGCGCTGACCCGCAGCATGTATGCGGGGCTCGCCGATGCCCTGGAAGCGGCGCAGGAGGATCGTTCGGTGCGTGTGGTGCTGATCACTGGCAACGCCGAGTGCTTCACCAGCGGCAACGATATCGTCGATTTCCTCCAGGAACCGCCGAGCGGCCCGGACAGCGCCGTGTTCCGCTTCATGCGCGCGCTGATGGAGTTCACCAAGCCGGTAGTCGCCGCCGTCGCCGGCCCGGCCGTGGGCATCGGCACCACGCTGCTGCTGCACTGCGACCAGGTGTTCATCGCCAAGGGCGCCAAGCTCAAGATGCCCTTCGTCAACCTGGGCCTGTGCCCGGAGTTCGGTTCCAGCTTCCTGGTGCCGCGTCTGATTGGCCCGGTAAAGGCTTCCAGTCTGCTGCTGCGCGGTGAAGGCTTCACCGGCGAACAAGCCGTGGCCTACGGCATCGCCAACGAGGCGCTGGAGGATGGCGTGGCTGCGCTGGAGCGCGCCCGCGAAGTCTGCCAGGCCTTCCTGCAACTGCCGCCGGCGGCAGTTGCCCTGAGCAAGCGCCTGCTGAAAGCGCCCTTTATCGAGGAACTGCGCCGCGTGGTGGCGGAGGAGGGCCAGCACTTCGTGCAACGTCTGCATTCGCCCGAAGCCCACGAGGCGTTGAGTGCCTTCACCCAGCGCCGCCAGCCGGATTTCTCCAAGTTCCTCTGAGCGGCTCGCTCACGGCGTATAACCGCGAGCGGTTGTACGCCCCACAGGCAGGAAAACCACCTGCACGCCTGACGCACACCCCGCTTATGTCGGATGGGTGGAGCGCAGCGATACCCATGCTGTCCGGTGCGCGTGCGTTGATGGGTATCGCTGCGCTCCACGCCATCCTACGTCGTGCCCTCGGTCACTCTGGTAGGGCGAATAACGCGCCAGCGTTATCCGCCGTGGGATGGCCGGGTTGCCCACACAATCTGTGGAACGCGCTGTGGATAAGCTCTGGGGCAACCCGGCTACCCCACGCCAGCCGTGGCCTGCAGGGGATTGATCGGTATTTGAACGATACCCCGCAGGTTGCCCACATAAGGTGTGGAAGGTGCTGTGGATAAGCTCTGGTGCAACCGCTGCGGGCCAGACACCACGCGGCTTGAGGCGGATTGAGCAAGAATTGAGCTGCCCGCGGAATCCGGCGAAGGGCTCTTCGTAGGAGCGAGCTTGCTCGCGAACCGCTTGACATCGGTGCTGCCGGAGCATGGTTCGCGAGCAAGCTCGCTCCTACCGATACAGCCTCACTCTGCGCCAGAAATGAAAAGGCCGCCCGAGGGCGGCCTTTTCACTTTCACTTGCAGCAGGATCAGACCAGCAGGTCGCCCACGTGCAGCACCTTCATGGTGTTGGTGCCGCCCTGGGTGGTGTAGCTGTCGCCCTTGGTCAGGATCACCCAGTCACCCTTGGTCACCACGCCGCGCTGCAGCAGTGCGTCGACGGCTTCCTGGCTGACACGCTCCGGCGGCAGGGCGGCCGGGTCGAAGGGGATGGTCTCCACGCCACGGAACAGCGCCACGCGGGCCTGGGTCTCGCGGTGCGGGGAGTAGGCGAAGATCGGTACCGAGGAGCGGATGCGCGACATGATCAGCGGGGTGTAGCCGCTTTCGGTCAGGCAGATGATCGCCTTGATGCCCGGGAAGTGGTTGGCGGTGTACATGGCCGCCAGGGCGATGCTCTCGTCGCAGCGCTCGAAGGTCTGGCCGATACGGTGGCTGGACTTCTTGGTGGTCGGGTGCTTTTCGGCGCCGGCGCAGATGCGCGCCATGGCCTTGACCGCTTCCACCGGGTACTCGCCCGCGGCGGATTCGGCCGAGAGCATCACGGCGTCGGTGTAGTCGAGCACGGCGTTGGCCACGTCGGAGACTTCCGCGCGGGTCGGCATCGGGTTCTGGATCATCGACTCCATCATCTGGGTCGCGGTGATCACCGCCTTGTTGTAGCGGCGCGCGTGCAGAATGATTTTCTTCTGGATGCCCACCAGCTCGGCGTCGCCGATTTCCACGCCGAGGTCGCCACGGGCCACCATCACCGCGTCACTGGCGCGGATCAGGCCGTCCAGGGCTTCGTCGTCGGCCACGGCTTCGGCGCGTTCGATCTTGGCCACCAGCCAGGCGGTACCGCCGGCTTCGGTGAGCAGGCGGCGGGCGTATTCCATGTCCTTGGCGTCACGCGGGAAGGACACGGCGACGTAGTCCAGGTCCATGCTCGCGGCCAGCTTGATGTCGGCCTTGTCCTTCTCGGTCAGGGCCGGCGCGGTGAGGCCGCCGCCACGGCGGTTGATGCCCTTGTGGTCGGACAGCGGGCCGCCGATCAGTACTTCGCAGACCAGTTCGTCCGCCTTCACTTCCTTGACCGCCATGACCACGCGGCCGTCGTCCAGCAGCAGTTCGTCACCGATGCCGCAATCCTTGACCAGGTCCGGGTAGTCGATGCCCACGACCTGCTGGTTGCCTTCGGTGCGCGGGTGGCTGGTGGAGAAGCGGAAGGTGTCGCCGACTGCCAGTTCGATACGCTTGTTGGCGAACTTGGCGATGCGGATCTTCGGGCCCTGCAGGTCGCCCAGCAGCGCCACGAAGCGACCGTGCTTGGCAGCGATGTCACGCACCAGTTGGGCGCGAGCGCGGTGTTCGTCGGGAGTGCCGTGGGAGAAGTTCAGGCGGGCGACGTCGATCCCGGCGAGGATCAGCTGTTCCAGGACTTCGGGGGAATTGCTGGCTGGGCCGAGGGTGGCGACGATCTTGGTGCGGCGAAGGGACATGCGGGACTCCTAGGGGAAAGCAGCGGTCAGGCCGCCGTCGGAGCGGGTCCGGAGCGGCCAGGGCGCCATCTTACTCTCTTCAGGTGACTCTTTCAGGTGGCTCTCTCAGGTGCGAGGTCTGATTACCAGCAGATCGCATTCGACTTCCTCGAAGACCCGCTCGGCGGTCTGGCCGATCAGTACATTGTCGAGCTGCCCGCGGGCGACGGCACCCATCAGCAGCAGGTCGATGGCGTGCTCCTTCACGTAGGTCGGGATCACTTCCTCGGCGAAACCCTGGCCCAGCAGCGTGCGCTGGCGGTCGATCTGCGGGTAGTGCGCGAGCAGGGCGTCGAAGGCTTCGCGGTGGTGAGCCTCGGTGCGCAGCACATAGTTATCGTAGTCGGCCAGCAGCTCCGCGTTGAAGGCCAGGGTGTGCGGCAGGGCCATGTAGGCGTGCAGGTAATGGGCGTCCAGTTGCAGGCGCTGTTCCAGTTCACGGGCCACCTTGATCAGTCGATGATCCAGCGCGGCCGGGGCATCGCCGGCATGCAGCGGGTCGACGGCGGCACACAGGTTCTTCCCGGCCCATTCGCCGTGCTGCACCAGCCACAGCGGCTGCGGGCAGTGGCGGATCAGTTGCCAGTCGTGGTTGGTGAGGAACAGGCGCTTGAGCAGGTTGTGGTGGTGTGCGGACTTGAGTACCAGGTCGGGCGTGGTCTGCTCGCAGTGGAGGACGACCTGGTGGTGCAGGGGCTTGCCCCAGCGCACCTGGCAGTGCACGTCGAGGCCGGTTTCGCGAAGCGGCTCGGCCAGCTGTTGCAGCCAGCCCAGGCGCTCGTCCAGCAGGTTCTGTTGGGCAACATCCAGATCGCCGCGCTCCAGCAGCAGGGCGTTGTCCAGCGCCGCGTTGTACACGCAGGCCAACAGTTCCAGGCGTGCGCCGCAGCGCTGGGCGATCCAGCGGGCGCGGGTGAGGGCGGGCTGGTCCTCGCGGGTCGGGTCGATGATGACGAGCAGGTGCTGCAGCTTCATGGCGGAGTCCTCGCTTGCTCTGCGCTCATTGCAGAGCAAGCGTAGACACTGGCGCCGGCCACGTGTCTTGACGTGGCTCAGCGGCCCGCGGGCTTTGTCGTCAGCTGCGTGGCGAGGTCTGGTTCAGCGCGCGGTCCAGATGCCGGGCGCCCTTGTCGGCCAGTTCGCCGTTGGGGAATTCGGCGAGCTGGCGGCGCAGGTAGGCAATGGCCTTTTCACGGTCAGGGTGCGGGTTGTCCTGCGCCATGTACATCAGTCCCAGCTGGTACAGCGCCTTCTCGCGAATGTCCGCCGGGATGGCCGGATCGTTGGCGCCCAGCAGGTAGAGCTGCGCGGCCTCGTCGACGCGGTCCTTGAGCACGGCGCGGCGCGACAGCAGGGTCATGTCGGGGTCGAGGGTCGGCTTGTTCAGGTCGAGGTTGTACTGCGGCTGCCAGTCGGCCAGCAACTGCTTGGCGGTCTTCTGCACCGGGTCCTTGGCGCGCTGGCGGATGATCAACTGGCGGGCGTCGGCGTGCTGTGCGGCCTGGGTGCCGGGGAATTCGCGGTCGATGCGCTGGAAGTAGTCCAGCGCCTTGGCATCGTCGCGCTGGTCGTTGTAGCGGCTCATGTAGATCAGGCCGATCTGGTACAGCGCGATGGCGCGCACCTCCGGGCCGTAGCGGGTGTTGTCGTAGCCGGTGAGGTAGAGGTGCTCGGCGTCCGCGCTCTTGCCATCGCGAATAGCCTGGGCGCTGTAGGTGAGCAGGTCGCCTTCCTCTTCCACGGCGGCGGTCATGCGCTTGTTCTTGAGCTGCTTGTACTCGGCCACTTCACCGGTGGTGATCTGCGCGACGAACAGCGGAGTGGTCGGCGCGCAGGCGGCCAGCCAGGGCAGTAGCACGGCGAACGGCAGGGCAATCGACATGGCAGTTGAGAGGGGGGGGACGAAACGCATGGCAGCTCCTTTGCGCCAGGGCGAAGTCCAAGTGAGTCTAGTGGTGGGCTACAGTCCGGCCAAGACGGGCCGATACACTTCCCAACGGAGGATATGCCCATGCGAACCCTTTTCCTCGCGCTGCTGGCGCTGAGTGTTACCGGCTGCACCAGTTGGTCGATGAACTATCACCTGAACAACGCCTACCGCGCCTACAAGAGCGGCGATTGCCCACGGGTGCAACTGGAGCTCTCGGAGACCGAGCGCAAGGCCCGCGCGCGGCCGTGGATCCAGCCGGAAATTTCCATGCTGCGCGGGCAGTGCCTGGAGCGTGAGAAGTTCTATGTCGACGCCGCACAGACTTACCACTTCATCATCGCCCGCTACCCCACCAGCGAGTATGCTTACCGCGCCAAGGCCCGGCTGGAAACGCTGCGGCTCAACGGCCGGCTGCCCAACGACCTGCGGATCGAACCGGCCACTCGCTGACCGGTGGTCGCAGGCTGACTTGAGTGGCGCCCATAGCTGGCTAATCTGTTGGGTGACTTCACGGAGGAGGTACGAATGCGCGCCCTGTGGCTTTGTGCCTGGTGTTTCCCCCTGCTTGCTTCGGCGGATATCTACCGCTGGACCGACGCTCAGGGAAAGGTGCACTTCAGCGAAACACCACCGCCTGGGGCGCAACGCGTCGAGGTCAAGCCGCAGGTCGTCGAGCGCGACGCGGCGACCCGCGAGCGGGAGGAACGTACTCGCCGCTTCTACGACGCGCGCCGTGACGAAAGTTCTTCCGACCAGAACCGCGCGGCGCAGCAGCAGGCCCAGCTGAATCAGCAGTGTGCGCAGTGGCGCCAGGAACTGGAGTCGCTCAGCCAGGGTGGGCGCTATTTCACGCAGGACAGCGCAGGCGAAAGAACTTACTACAGCGATGCACAGATCGACGCCGCTCGTCAGGCGCTTAGCGCTCGGCTGGCGGAAGGTTGTCGTTAGGACTGGCCCTGCATGGGCAGCATCGTCATACTGGACGATATCTCATAGCGAAACGCCATTATGCGTCATCAACGACATATCGAGCGCCATCAGCTGCCCTATTACCTGAAGGTGTTCAACAGCATCACCGACAAACCGATGGGTTACCTGGGAAACGTGTCGCTGGACGGGCTGCTCCTGATCAGCCAGTTGCCAATGCTGGTGGGTGGCCGCTTTGAAATGCGCCTGAAGATTCCCGGGCAGGACGGCAAACTGCAATTGATCGAATTTGCCGCCACCTGCCAGTGGTGCCGCGAAGACGTCAATCCGGGCCATTACGATTCGGGCTTCAGCCTGGCGGCGCCGCCGATGGAGTACGTCGAACTGGTCGACGCGCTGCGCCGTTATTTCAGTTTTCGCCGGCAGGTGGAGTCGGTCTGAAGCGCAGGACGCGCTGACCGATCTGTACGGTGTGGGACGCCAGGGAGTTGGCGTCCGGTTGTGGCGTCAGGTTACAGCGCGCCAGCCTTTTTCCAGCCCAGGTAGCGGCTGATCAGTTCCGGCCCCAGCTGGCTCGGCCGCGTGTCGAGCACCGGCACGCCATGGGCTGCCAGCTTCTCGTGCAGCCCGGCGCGGGCGTTCAGGTAATCCACCGCGCCGCAATAGGCCAAAGCCTCCTCGAAACCTTCCACCGGCGCCTGGCGCAGGCGATCCAGCACTTCCTCGCGCAGGCTCGCCACCAGCACGCGGTGTTGGCGCCCCAGGCGTTTCACCGCGGCCACCAGTTCCTCGTCATCCTCGTCGCGCAGGTTGGTCACTATCACCACCAGCGCGCGGCGGCGCTGGCGCGTCAGCACGGCCTGCACGGCGGCGGGGTAGTCTGCCGGGCGCTGGCTGCTGCGCAGGTCGTAGACACTGTTGAGCAGGGCGGTGAGCTGGGCGCTGCCCTTGGCCGGCG
Source organism: Pseudomonas sp. (assembly GCF_002796985.1). Lineage (GTDB taxonomy): Bacteria > Pseudomonadota > Gammaproteobacteria > Pseudomonadales > Pseudomonadaceae > Pseudomonas. The sequence goes on from NZ_PEKX01000018.1 coordinate 103,815, forward strand.
GCAGGTGTCGCGGCTGGTCGCTGGCGAAGGTCATCAGACCCACCGCGTCGCCCTGGCGCAGGGCGACGTAGGCCAGCAAAAGGCTGGCGTTCAGCGAATGATCGAAGTGCGAGAGATCGCCGTCGTGGCTGCGCATGCGCCGGCCACAGTCGAGCAGGAAGAGAATCTGCTGGTCGCGCTCGTCCTGGTATTCGCGGGCAATGGGGGTGCGTTTGCGCGCGGTGGCCTTCCAGTCGATCTGCCGCAGGGTATCGCCGTCGCGAAATTCGCGGAGCTGGTGGAAGTCCAGGCCGAGGCCGCGACGCTGCCCGGAGCGCACGCCGATGCGGTTGAGCCAGTGGTCGACGGCCATCAGTTCGGCGCCATGGAGGCGGGCGAAGTCCGGGTAGACGCGGGTCTCGTCGCGTTGCTCCAGGTAGCGTCGGCCCTTCCACAGGCGCAGCGGGCTGGACAGTTCGACCTCGCAGCGCTCGAAGACGAAGTGCCCACGGGACAGTGGCCGCACGCGGTAGCCCAGTTCGGTCTGTTCGCCGGGATGCAGCTCAACGGTCTGCGGCAGGTACTCGAATGCCATGCCGGCGGGCAGGTGGTCGAACACCGTGATGCGTTGTGGCTGGGCATAACGGTGATGGAATTGCAGACGCACTTCGCTCCAGCGGCCCAGCGGCAGGTTGCCGCTGAGCTGGCGGCGCAACTCGGGCGAGGGCGTGCGGCGCAGCCACAGCGCATCGGCCAGCGCCAGCAGGATCAGCGCGCAGAGCGCGCCCCACCAGAGACGACCGAGCAATGCCGAGCCCGAGTCCAGTGCCTCGGCTGCACCCAGGGCGATGGCGATTGCCAGCAGGATGCCGAGCAGCACGAGGAGCGTGCGCGATGGCTTCATATGCGCGGCGCCGGTACCTGGTCGAGCAACTGTTGCAACACCTGGTCTACTGACAGGCCTTCGATTTCCAGCTCCGGGGACAGGCGTACGCGGTGGCGCAGGACGGCCAGGGCGCAGCCTTTCACGTCATCCGGGACGACAAAGTCGCCGCTGCGCAGCAAGGTGCGGGCGCGGGCGCAGCGCACCAGGGCGATGGACGCACGCGGCCCGGCGCCCAATGCCAGCCCTGGCCAGTTGCGGGTGGTACGGGCGATGCGCACGGCGTAGTCGAGCACCTGGTCATCGATGGGCAGGTCGGCGGCGATCTTCTGCAGGGCCAGCACGTCCTTGTCCTTGAGCAGGGCGCGCATCGGCGCCACGTCGAGCATGTCGCTGCGCGCCGAGCGGGTGACCTGGCGCACCAGGGTCTGCTCCTCGGCCTCCAGCGGATAGTCGATGCGCAGCTTGAGCATGAAACGGTCGAGCTCGGCTTCGGGCAGCGGGTAGGTGCCTTCCTGCTCGATGGGGTTCTGCGTCGCCAGCACCATGAATGGCTGCGGTACCGGCAGGGCGCGGCCTTCGAGGGTGACCTGGCGTTCCTGCATCACTTCCAGCAGCGCGGCCTGGGTCTTGGCCGGCGCGCGGTTGATTTCGTCAGCCAGCAACAAGTGGGTGAACACCGGGCCCTTGCGCAGCTTGAACTGCTCGGTGGCGAGGTCGTAGACGGCGTGGCCGGTGACGTCGCTGGGCATCAGGTCGGGGGTGAACTGGATGCGCGCGAAACCACCGTCGAAGCAGCGGGCGAGGGCGCGTACCAGCAGGGTCTTGCCCAGGCCGGGAACGCCTTCGATGAGCACGTGGCCGCCAGCGAGCAGGGCGGTGAGCACGTCGTCGATCACCTCCTGCTGGCCAATCAGGGCCTTCTGCAGTTCGTGGCGCAGCGCCTGGGCCAGCTGGCTGGCGCGCTGGCGCTGGGCGGCGGCATTGGGAGCGGTGCTGGCGGTGGTGCCGGGCTGTTCAGGTTGGTCACTCATAGGGCATTCCTGAGGCTTTGCAGGTGCGCGACCTGGCGGGTGAATTCGGCGACGGCCATGCGCTGTTGCGGATAGGGGCGCATGGCCTGGCTGATGGCACTGACCGACATGCGCGTCATGCGGCCCAGAGCTTGCCATTGTTCGGCGACCGGCAGGCGGTCGAAGCCGGGCTGGCGCTGTCGCGCCCGGCGCATGACGTCACGTTGCAGCCCTTGCAGCAGGGCGAGTTGGCCGCGCTGGCGGAGGATGAAGTCGGCGCCGGCGCGCAGGTGTTCTTCCAGCTGTCGGCGGCTGCGGTCCGGGTTGGGTTGCAGCGGTCCCTGGCGCAGGCCGTTGCGCCAGAGCACCAGTGCCAGCAGCAGGACAGCGGCCAGCAGTGCCTGCGGGAAATGGCGCATCAGCAGAGTCATGAGGCTGGTGCCGTCGGCGCGGTAGACCAGGGTGACGGCGCTGTCCTGGGTCAGGTACCAGAGCAGCCAGGCGTTGTCGTAGTCGTCGAGCTGGCCGTTCTGCCAGATCCAGTTGTCGGTGAGGACGGTGATCAGCCCCTGGCCTTGCTGCAGTTGCAGCAAGTGGGTGGAATCGCTGCTGTTGGCCCAGGCGTAGGCGAGGTTCTTCGAGTCGAGCAGATGGTAGTCGGTGTCGAAATCGAAGTAGGCCGGCGCCTTCTCGTTCTCCAGGTAGAGCTTGGTCAGGTTCGGGTACGGGTCCGTTTCCTCCGCCTCGTTGTCGTGGGCGCTGGAGGGCTGGTCCGGATGTTCTTCTTCCACTTCCGGTTTGGCGGCGTCGTCCTGCGTCTGGTCTGTGGACGCATCCGCAGGCTTCTCGTCGGTCGGGGCGGATTTCTCGTCCTTGTCCTTCAGGTCGGCGGTGAGGAATTGCTGCACGCCCAACTGGTCCAGCAGCAGGTCGCCACTCTTGCCCTCGTCCTCGTCCCACAGGCTTTCGGCGGTGACGATGAGGTGCCCGCCGCGATTGGCCCAATCGAGCAGGCGGGCAGTCTGGGACGGCGTGATGTTCTCACGGGTGCCCAGCAGGATCAGGGTCTGGCCTTTGCTCGGCAGTTGCTCCAGCACTTCCATGCCGCGCGCGGTGGTGACGCGGATACCGCGACCGCGCAGGTAGACTTCGGCGGCAAGGTAGGGGTTGGCGCGAACCTCGGGCGACGGGCCATGCTCGATGGTCTCGGTGTAGGGCTCGAGGTGGCGGTAGAGGTAGTAACCAAGGCCGCCGAGCACCAGCAGAACGAGCAGCACCAGCAGGGCGAGATTGCGGCGCTTCATGGCTGCACCTCTCGGCCGAACAGGTGGCGCCATTCGTCACACAACTGCTGCTTGAGCCCGGCCGGGGGGGCGCGATGACCGTAGGCGAGAGCCTGCCACTGCTGGGTCAGGCTGCGGGCGAAGTTGTCCAGCGGCGGGTCGTTGAGGTCCGCCACGCGCACCAGGACTTCGCCTTCGGTGGTCGACTCGCGCAGCGGCACGCGGAAGTCGTGCAACAGGCGGCTGAGCAGGGCGCGGTAGAGCAGGCCGAGTGCGGCGCGTGGCTGCTCGTCCCACAGGCGCTCGGCTTCGCTGGCGACGTCGCTGGGCAGGGTTTCCGGCGCCAACTCCAACCCGAACAGCACGCTGGGCGCTTCGCGGCGCGGCTTCTGTGGCAGGCCGATGCGCCCGACGAACAGCCGCAGCCATTGGCGATAGCGCCAGATGACCAGGGCGATGACGGTGAACAGAATCCCCCAGAGCAGCACTTCGATGCCTTGCGCGGCGAACTTGAAGGCCTTCCAGTTGCCCAGCGCCTCGAAGAAGCTCTTCAGCCGCTTGGCCTCGTCCGGGTCTGCGGGTTTCTGTTCTTTCTTGTCTTCGTGCAGGCGCCAGTTGGTGACCTTCTCGCTGTTCTTGAAGGGGGGCGCGGTGAGGATCTTTTCCGCTGCGCTGCGCGAGTTTTCGCTGTTGAGTTTCTGCTGGGTCAGCCGCGCGCCCTGCGGGCCGTCGGGGTTCTGGTCGGGCAGCGGGCAACTCTGGTTGGCCTTGCTGCCGGTTTCCGGACCGGCAGCCAGTGCGTCGTTGCTCGGCAGCAGTGCGAAGGCGCCCGCCACGATCAGCAGCAGGGCATAGGCGCTGCCGATCAGGCGCTGGCGCAGGCGGCGGAACACCAGTTCGATGTCCCAGGCTTCGAGCTCGGTGCGGCGATTGAGGTAAAGCGTGAAGCCACAGGCGACGTACACCGGCTCCCAGACAATCAGCAGCAGCGCGTAGATCAGGTTGCTGACGTGCTCGAGCCACGCCCAGTCGCCCTGCGCCACGCTGATCAGCGACTGCCATTTCCAGTCGTCCACCCACTGCTGCGGCAGCATCAGGTACATCAGCACGGTCAGGCCCAGCCACAGCGCCAGCTCGAAATGCATGCCGACGATGGTCAGCCAGGTGGCGCCGCCAGCATTGCGTTGACCGAGTACTACCAGGCGCTGGCTGCGTGCCTGGCCGTTGAGGCCTTCGAGTTGCAGGACTGGTAGGTCGAAGCTGCGCGTCGGGCTCAGGCGGCGCCACAACAGGCTGGGCAAGAGTTGCGACTTGAGCAGGCCGGGGAAGGCTTTGAGCGCCTCCTTCAGCGTCGGTGTATCGCCGAACAGCGAGCGCGACAGGATGTACAGCGGCAGGCGTTCGAACGCGGGTTTGAGCCACCAGAAGATCAGCACGGCCCAGCTCGAGTAGTTCCACAGCAGCACGGACAGCAGCACGAATACTGGCAGGGTGACGATCGCCCAGCTGGCCATCAGCAGGCCGGCGTGACGGCGTGCCAGCAGGATGCCGAGGTCCAGCGCCTCCCAGGCGCTGCGCGGGCGGATGGCAACGCTGGCGTCAGTCAGGCGCATGACGTTCCCGTCCGGCAAAGAGGAAATAGCTGCCCACCAGCAACCACAGGCAGGCGCCGACGATGTACTTCACCGTCGCCGAGAACTGCGTGACGGAGGACCAGTAGCCCTCGACGAAGGCGGCGATCAGCAGCATCAGGATCACCCCGCCGATCAGTTTCACGGCGCGGGCGGCGGCCTGGCGCAGGGCTTCCAGGCGGCTCAGGCGGCCGGGGGCAAGCAATGCCCAGCCAAGCTTGAGACCGGCGCCACCGGAGAAGGTGATGGCGGTCAGCTCGAAGGCGCCGTGACCGATGACGAAGGACCAGAAGGTCTCGATGTAGCCGACCTGGGTCAGGTGCCCGGCCACCGTGCCGATCACCACCCCGTTGAACAGCAGGAAGAACAGGCTGCCGACGCAGAACAACAGGCCGCTGGCGAAGGTCTGAAAGGCGATGCCGATGTTGTTCATGATGTAGTGGCCGAACATCTGCCAGTCATCCCCGGCATCGCGCGTGCTCATCGGGCCCAGGCGCGAGGTGTCCGGCGAGTACATCGACTCCATCTCGGACACCCGCTCCGGCGCCATGACGCTGTAGACCAGGTCGGGGAAGTGGTAGACCAGCACGCCCATCAGCAACAGGCTGCCGTAGAACAGCAGGCTGGCGATGGCGATGCAGCGCCATTCCTCGCGCACCAGGCGCGGGAAACCGGCGACCAGGAAGCCGAGGATACGTGCGCCAAGGTGGCTGCGGTGGCGGTAGAACTGCTGGTGCCCGCGCATGGCGAGCTGCTGCAGTTGGTCGATCAGGTGGCTGCTGTAGCCGCGCTCCTGGGCCAGGGCGAGTTGCTGGCAGATGCGCCGGTAGTCGGCGGCGAATGCTTCGGGCTTCTCGGTGGATTCCTGGCGCTTGCCACTTTCGAGTTGCTCCAGGCGTTTGGCGAAACGTTTCCAGGCGCCCTGATGACGCTGTTCGAAGAATGCCTGCTTCATGGATGGCCCGCCCCGTTGCCGAGCAAGCCGCTGGCGATGCGGTTCAGGCGCGCCTCCGCCTGCTCGGGCGCAACGGCCAGCGGTTGCGCGAGGATGGCGGCCAGCTCTTCACGGCGTGCGGCGGAAAGCTGTGTGCCGCGTTCGGCGAAGCTCATCAGGGCGCGCTGCTCTTCCAGGTTCAGGGGCCAGGGGGCGAGTTCAGGCGTGGTCTCCGGTACCTGCGGGCGGCTTGGCGGCGGGTCGCGGTAGATTACCAGGGTGCCCGCGGCGAGATCGCCCAGGCGCTTGAAAGCGGAGTTGGACAGGCAACTGAGCAGCCCGAGCGTATAGGCAAACGGCAGGATGTCGACGAAGCGCAGCAGGTTGCGCAGCAGCGAGGCAGACCAGCCAACCGGCGTGCCGTCATCGTGCACCACACGCAGGCCCATCACCTGCTTGCCGGGCGAGCGACCCTGGTTGAGCACTTCGAAGAGCACCATGTACCACCAGGTCATGATGAAGGTGAGAATCAGCCCAAGACCGGTGCCCAGTTCGCCGAGGAACGCCAGCAGCATGAACAGCGCCACCATCAGCAGCACGCGAATGCCCAGGTCGATCAGGTAGGCGAGGGCCCGAGGAACGACACCGGCGGGACGCAGCAGCAGGTCGATGCCCTCTGGAGTCTCTACGTGGTAGTAGGTGTCCAGGACGGGGGCGTGGGGAGACGCGTTGGAATAAAGGTCTGCTGGGCTCAAGGGAAACCGCTGTCGAAGGCTGAGAGCCAGATGCTAGCCAGCGCGGTGCGGCGAGGCAACCGCGCTGGCAGGCTCAGGCCGATTTGATCACTTGGCCGGCGGCAATACGCCGAAGATGGTGCGGTAGAGCACACCGATGGCGACGATCAGCCACGGCAACACCCAGATCAGCGCGATGCCCAGGGTCAGGGTGCTGAGCATGAACAGCAGGCCGAATACCAGCAGCAGGCCGAAGACCTTGAACCAGTGCTGAGTGATGGCCTTGCGCGAGACTTCCATGGCTGCCCAGGGCGACAGGCCACGCTCGACCACCAGCGGGATGGCGAGCATGTAGGCGATGCTCAGGTAGATGCCCGGCAGCACGAAGAGGAAGTAGCCGATGAAGATCATGATGGTGCTCAGCAGCACGCAGACCACCACCTGGAAGGTACGGCCGAAGTGGCTGAAAACTTCGTTGAAGCGCAGCGGCTGGTCGGCAGCGCGGCGGATGCCGAGCATGTTCACGCCCGCCAGCAGCGGGTAGCAAACGGCGGTCGCGATGAAACTCAGGACGATGGAGCCGATGAAGAACGCGACCAGCGCGCCGACCGCCATGCCGCCGGCGGCTTCGCTGTCACCGAGCAGGCCCATGCCGGCGATCCCGGCGACACCGACCACGGTGAGGAACAGGCTGAGCAGGTTGACGAGGGCGAAGATCGCCGCATAGAAGACCACGAAGCCGCCGATGATCAGACCCTTCGCGCCTTTGGTGCGGCGCCAGGATTCGCCCAGCAGGTCGCCGAGGCGGAAGTTGTAGCCGCGGGTCAGGGCGTCAGCGATGGAAGGTACGGAGCCTTGCGCAGCGCCCGGCTCGAGGTTGCTCAGCGGGGCGCTGTAGGGATTTTGTGCGGCAATGTCTTGCATGAGGAAAGTCCTTTCCAGTGAGTGTCCTTGCGATGCCCATCATAAAGGCGGGGGCTGGCTAGGTGCCAGCGAGGCGTTTTGGAAGTGTGGTGGGTCGCACTGTTAGACTGCGACGCACTCGCTTGCAGGCAAGGAAAAACGATGAACGCCAGCATCTTCTGGTACGACTACGAAACCACCGGCATCGACCCGCGCCGCGACCGTCCGCTACAGGTCGCCGGCATTCGCACGGACGAGAACCTCAATGAGATAGGCGAATCGCTGAACCTCTATTGCCGGCCCAGCGACGACATCCTCCCGCACCCGGCTGCCTGCCTGGTCACTGGCATCACTCCCGATCGCCTCGAGGAGCGCGGCCTGGGCGAGGCCGAATTCATGACCCGCCTGCACGCTGAACTGGCGCAGCCAGGAACCTGCGCGGCCGGCTACAACACCCTGCGTTTCGATGACGAGGTGACGCGTTACAGCCTCTACCGCAACTTCTTCGATCCCTACGCTCGGGAGTGGCAGGGCGGCAATAGCCGCTGGGACCTCATCGACATGGTGCGCACCGCATACGCCCTGCGCCCGGAAGGCATCGTCTGGCCCGAGCAGGATGGCGTCGTCAGCCTCAAGCTGGAACGTCTCACCGCGGCCAACGGCATCGACCACGGTCAGGCGCACGATGCGCTGTCCGACGTGCGCGCCACCATCGCCCTGGCGCGGCTGGTGCGCGATCGCCAACCCAAGCTCTACGACTACCTTTATCGCCTGCGCGGCAAGCAGGGCGTGCTGGACCAGGTGCGTATGCTGCAGCCGATGGTGCATATCTCCGGCATGTTCTCCGCGGCGCGACACTATCTGTCCGTGGTGCTGCCGCTGGGCTGGCATCCGCGCAACCGCAATGCGCTGATCGTCTGCGACCTGGGCGTGGATGTTTCTCCGCTGCTGGAGCTGGATGCGGAAACCCTGCGCAAACGTCTCTACACGCGCCGTGACGAACTGGCCGACGGTGAATTGCCGGTGCCGCTGAAGCTGCTGCATATCAACAAATGTCCGGTCGTGGCGCCACTGTCCGTATTGCGGCCGCAGGATTGCGAGCGCGTCGGCCTGGATCTCGACGCCTGCCGGGCGGCGGCCCGTACACTGACCGAGGCGAAAGCGATCTGGCAGGACAAACTCGCGCCCTTGTATGCCGAAGAAAGTTTCGCAGGCAGTGAAGATCCCGAGCAGCAGTTGTATGACGGATTTATCGGTGACCGTGATCGCCGATTGTGCGAACAGGTACGCCGGGCCGATCCCGCGCGGTTGGCGAAAGAACAATGGCCATTCGACGATGCACGACTTCCCGAACTTCTCTTCCGTTATCGGGCGCGCAATTTCCCGGAAACTTTGAGTGCCACGGAACAGCAACAATGGCAGGACTTCTGCCGTGCCCGCCTGAGTCAGGCCGAGTGGGGGGCGCCGAATACTCTGGATAACTTTGCCGCGGCAATGGGCGAGCAGCTGGTCAATGCCTCACCGGCCGGCCGTCTGGTGCTGCAAGAGTGGGAGAAGTATGCGCAGGTGTTGCGCACACGCTATAGCCTGTAGCGCCGCGCGCTTTCCTGAAGGCATAAAAAACGCCAGCGCAAGGCTGGCGTTTTTTATGCCCACAAGGCTTAGCCCAGCAGTGTGGCCCAGCCTTCCACGGCTTCGGCGCCCCACTTGGCTTTCCACTCCTTGAGGGTCTTGTGGTTGCCGCCCTTGGTTTCGATGACTTCGCCATTGTGCGGATTCTTGTATTGCTTGACCTTGCGTGCGCGCTTGATCACGGTGGTCTTTGCGGCGCGCGGCGATTTGCTCAGCTTCGCGTCCGGATCGAGCAGGGCGATGACATCACGCAGGGACTTGCCATAGCTGGCCATCAGCGCACGAAGTTTCTCTTCGAACTCAAGCTCTTTCTTCAGCTTGTCGTCCTGCTCCAGGGATTTCAGGCGCTCCTGAAGTTCCTTGATGGCTTCTTCGGTAGCGCGGTACTCGTTGATCAGCGACATGTTGGGTACCTTGTTCTGTGTCCAGCGGTGGCGGATAGTTTGTAGCAGACATAATAGTCAGCGAAGTTGTTCAAGTAAATGCTTGGGAAAAGTTTTGTCGGTAATTGTCGACGTATTTAACTAATTCATTCACGGATAATTAATCGATGCACTCGCAATGCACCGAACTGACTCTCGTCGGCGCCCCGCGGCAATGGCTGAACTTTTCCCCTTGAGCCGCTAGAATGGCGGCCTTCGCGATGTATCTGGAGTACACCCATGCGCACTTTTCGATTGGTGATCGCCTGCCCCGACGGGGTCGGCATCGTCGCCAAGGTGAGTAATTTCCTGGCCACATACAATGGCTGGATCACCGAGGCCAGTCACCATTCCGACAACGACAACGGCTGGTTCTTCATGCGGCATGAGATTCGTGCCGACTCCCTGCCATTCGACATCGACGGTTTCCGCCAGGCCTTCGCGCCGATCGCCCGCGAGTTCTCCATGGAATGGCGGGTCACTGATTCTTCGGTGAAGAAGCGCGTCGTACTGATGGCCAGTCGCGAGTCGCACTGCCTGGCCGACCTGCTGCACCGCTGGCACAGTGGCGAGCTGGATTGCGAGATCCCCTGCGTGATCGCCAACCACGATGACCTGCGCAGCATGGTGGAGTGGCACGGCATTCCGTACTTCCATGTCCCGGTGGACCCGAAGAACAAGCAGCCTGCCTTCGAGCAGGTCTCGCGCCTGATCGACGAGCACAAGGCCGATAACGTGGTACTGGCGCGTTACATGCAGATCATCCCGCCGGACCTGTGCCAGAAGTATCGCCACCAGGTGATCAACATCCACCACAGCTTCCTGCCCTCGTTCATCGGCGCCAAGCCGTACCACCAGGCTTCGCTGCGCGGTGTGAAGCTGATCGGTGCGACCTGCCACTATGTGACCGAAGAACTGGACGCCGGCCCGATCATCGAGCAGGACGTGGTGCGCATCAGCCACCGCGACAACATCGAAGACCTGGTGCGTCTGGGCAAGGACGTGGAGAAGCTGGTGCTGGCCCGCGGCCTGCGCTACCACCTGGAAGACCGCGTGCTGGTGCACGACAACAAGACCGTGGTATTCGACTGATCCACCCGGTCTCGTTCCAAACTGGGTACTCCGCATGCTCCGCCGTCCTCTGACGGCGGGCGCTGCGCTCAACGGAGATGGTCAACATGAGTGACCCGAAGAACCCCGGCACCGCCACCCCGCCGCCCACACTGGGCGAAGGCTGCACCAGTCGTTACGACCCCGAAGCGTTGAGCGAAGAGGATGGCACCGAGTTTCCCGGCGCCGCCGAGCTCTGGGATTCGCTCAAGCCCAAGACGCCCTCCGAAGACGACAAGCCTGCCAGCGACTGATCCTCAGGCGCTTTCCCGCAGCCCCATCAGCTTGCGCAGCAACGGCCGGCCCGCCATCAGGGCGAACACCGGCGCGCCCATCACCAGGTAGAAGTAGTAGGTCACCACGCGCCAGATCAGGATGGCCGCGGCCGCTGTGGATTTGCCCACCAGCGGGGCGAGCAGCGCGGCGCTGGTCAGCTCCGTACCACCCGCTCCACCCGGTAGCAGTGTGGCCAGGCCTGCCGCCAGCGACAGCAGCTGGATCAGGAAGGCCCAGGCCCAGTGCAGGTCTACGCCCAGCGCCTTGAGGGTGATGTAGAGCACCGAGAAGCGCAGCACCCAGTGGCAGCAGGTGAAGAAGAAGATCAGCAGCAGCCGGCGCTTGGGCTGGCGCAGGCAGCTCACCAGGGTGTCGCGGAAGTGCAGGCATTTGCGCGCCCAGTGCAGGCGCGTGCGCGGCTTCATCCCCAGGCGCTGGAACAGGCGGCCGTTGGCCTTGATTACCCGGCGCTGGAAGCGCGCCAGCAGCAGCACCCCGAAGAAGATGCCGCCCACTAGTACGCCGCTGGTGATCAACGACGTTTCCAGGTTCGGGCTGACGCTGTGCGACAGCGCCCACACCAGCACCGCCGCCAGTGCGCAGAGGAAGAACAGCAGGTCGCTCAACTGGTCCACGGCAAAGATCGCGCTGCTGTGCGCCGGGCGCATGCCGTGGCGCGCAAGCAGGGCCATCAGCGTCAGCGGGCCGCCTGTGCCGCCGGGGGTGGCGTAGAAGGCGAACTCCGAGGCCATGATGATGCCCACCGAGCGCACCTTGCCGATCTCGCCGGCACGGCCGTTGAGCAGCACCCGCAGCTTCTGCGCGTTGATCAGCCAGCACAGGCAGATCATGCCGAACATGATCAGCAGCTTGTCGAGCGGGAAGGCCAGGACGTGGTCGAGCATCTCTCGGCCGCCGAGGGCCAGGGGGATCAGCGAGGCGCCGATCAGACCGAGCAACAGCCACGCGGCACGGCTCACGGGCGTACCTGCGCAAGGAGCAGCGGAGTCATCGAGGCGAAGCGGATAGAGCGCGCCTCCTGTCGGGATCGAGCTGTCATGCGGAGTGGACCCTGTTCGGCAGGTAGCGTTCGCCTGACTTTGCGTGGGCAGGGCGCCGCCGCGAGACGGCGCCCCAACTTCACTCGGCGGGCTTCTCGGCCGGGGAGTCGTCGGCGCCTTGCTCCAGCGCCTTGTTCTCCCAGCCTTCCTCGCCCGGAAGGATCAGGTTGAGCAGGATGGCGACGATGGCGCACAGGGCGATGCCCTTCAGGCCGAAGTCGTCCGGGCCGGTGCCGGTGCCGATCAGCACGCCGCCGATGCCGAACACCAGGGTGACCGAGACGATGCACAGGTTGCGCGCCTGGGACAGGTCCACCTTGTGGCGGATCAGGGTGTTCATGCCCACCGAGGCGATGGTGCCGAACAGCAGGCAGAGGATGCCGCCCATGACCGGCACCGGGATGCTCTGCAGGATGGCGCCGAACTTGCCGACGAAGGCCAGGCTGATGGCGAAGATCGCCGCCCAGGTCATGATCTTCGGGTTGTAGTTCTTGGTCAGCATCACCGCGCCGGTCACTTCCGCGTAGGTGGTGTTCGGCGGGCCGCCGAACATGCCGGCGGCGGAAGTGGCGATGCCGTCGCCGAGCAGGGTGCGGTGCAGGCCGGGGGTCTTCAGGTAGTTCTTGCCGGTCACGCCACCCACGGCGATAACCCCGCCGATGTGCTCGATGGCCGGGGCCAGCGCCACCGGAACGATGAACAGGATGGCCTGCCAGTTGAATTCCGGTGCGGTGAACTTCGGCAGCTCCAGCCAGGGCGCAGCGACGATCTTGGCGACATCGACCACGCCGAAGGCGAAGGCCAGGCCGTAGCCCACCAGCACGCCGGCGATGATCGGAACCAGACGCAGCATGCCCTTGCCGAATACCGCGACGATCAGCGTGGTCAACAGCGCCGGCATGGAAATGAACATGGCGGTCTTGTAGGGAATCAGCTCGGCGCCGTCACCGCCCTTGCCCATGGCCATGTTGGCGGCGATCGGCGCCATGGCCAGGCCGATGGAAATGATCACCGGGCCGATCACCACCGGCGGTAGCAGGCGATCGATGAAACCGGTGCCTTTGACCTTCACCGCCAGGCCCAGGAAGGTGTAGACGAAGCCCGCTGCCACCACGCCGCCCATGGTCGCCGCCAGGCCGAACTGGCCCTTGGCGAGGATGATCGGGGTGATGAAGGCGAAGCTCGACGCCAGGAACACCGGGACCTGGCGGCCGGTGACGATCTGGAACATCAGGGTGCCGAAGCCGGCGGTGAAGAGCGCGACGTTCGGGTCCAGGCCGGTGATCAGCGGCATCAGCACCAGGGCGCCGAAAGCCACGAAGAGCATCTGCGCGCCAGAGATGATCTGGCGCCACAGGGGTTCGTTGAATTCATCGGCCATGAATCAGGTTTCCTTCTGCTTGGTGCCGAAGATCTTGTCACCGGCATCGCCCAGGCCCGGCATGATGTAGCCGTTCTCGTTCAGGCACTGGTCGATGGAAGCGGTATAGATGAGCACGTCCGGATGCGCATCGTTGACCGCCTTGATCCCTTCGGGAGCGGCCACCAGCACCATGGCGCGGATGTCCTTGCTGCCGGCTTTCTTGAGCAGGTTGATGGTGGCGACCATGGAGCCGCCGGTAGCCAGCATCGGGTCGATGATCAGCGAGCGGCGCTCGGCGATGTCCGGCGCGAGCTTTTCCAGGTAGGTGTGCGCTTCGAGGGTTTCCTCGTTGCGCGCCACGCCCACGGCACTGACCTTGGCGCCCGGAATCAGGCTGAGCACGCCTTCGAGCATGCCGATGCCGGCGCGCAGGATCGGCACCACGGTGATCTTCTTGCCGGCGATCTTTTCCACCTGCACGGGGCCGGCCCAGCCTTCGATCTCGTAGTTCTCCAGCGGCAGGTCCTTGGTCGCCTCATAGGTCAGCAGGGAGCCCACTTCCTGGGCCAGCTCGCGGAAATTCTTGGTACTGATATCGTGACGGCGCATCAGACCGATCTTGTGGCGGATCAGGGGATGGCGAATCTCGAGTACGGGCATGGACGGGTTCTCCGGACGGGCTGGCAAAAAAATTGCGGTAGCGTAATGCATCCTAGCTATCTTGGGCCACGATTGTCGGCGACATTCGTCCGCTGACCCTTGCTCCATGGCACGCCGATAGGTACCTTTGCGCACTTTTTCACGGGAGAACCCCCATGTCCGTCGATCTCGCGCACATCCGCCAAGTCATGGCCGAAGCCGACTGCCTGTACACCAACGCCGAGGTAGAGGCCGCCATTGCCCGTGTGGCCGAGGCCATCAACGGCTCGCTGGCCGAGACCAACCCGGTGGTGTTCTGTGTGATGAACGGCGGCCTGATCTTCTCCGGCAAGCTGCTCCCGCTGCTGAATTTCCCGCTGGAAGCCTCCTACCTGCATGCGACCCGTTACCGCAACGAGACCACCGGTGGCGAGCTGTTCTGGAAGGCCAAGCCGGAAATCTCCTTCATCGACCGCGAAGTGCTGATCATCGACGACATCCTCGACGAAGGGCACACCCTCTCGGCGATCCTCGACTTCTGCAAGCACGCTGGCGCCAAGCGCGTGCACACTGCCGTGCTGATCGACAAGGACCACGACCGCAAGGCCCGTCCGGACCTGAAGGCCGACTACGTGGGCCTGTCCTGCATCGACCGCTACATCTTCGGCTACGGCATGGACTACAAGGGCTACTGGCGCAACGCCGCTGGCATCTTCGCCGTCAAAGGCCTCTGACGATGAGCGGGCCGCGTTTTCTCGACAGTGTGTTGTTCGACGAGGTCGCGGCCCGTGCCGCGGCCAGCCCCCGGCGCCGGCAGAACCACAACTTCCATGAGCAGACCGAGCCTTGCCATCGCCTGCTCAATGCGCTGCAGCCCGACAGCTACATTCCACCGCATTGCCATCGCCACCCGGACAAGGCCGAAAGCCTGCTGGTGGTGAAGGGCGCGCTGGGCCTGCTGATTTTCTCCGACGCTGGTGAACTGCTGACTACCCGCGTTCTGCGTGCGGGCGGTGAATGCGTCGGCGCGGACCTGCCGCCGGGAACCTTCCACGCCATGGTGGCGCTGGAGCCGGACAGCATCATGTTCGAGGCCAAGGCCGGCCCCTTCGTACCGCTGGGCGAGGACGAGCGCGGGCAATGGGCGCCGCGCGAGGGCGAACCGGGCGCGGCCGAGTACCTGGCCTGGATGCGTTCTCAATTCCCACTCTGAATTCTGCACGCGCGTAGGAGCGGACTCTGTCCGCGATAGCTTCGCCCAACGCTGTAGCCCAACGGAGCGGCGGTTAACCGATCGCGGACGGAGTCCGCTCCTACGCCAGGGCATGCATCGATATCGATCAATGCATGCATGTGCTGACTCGCATTTTTAGCGATGCATGCCCCATCTATCCTGCGACCCTCACCAGACAATCGCCTGAGGTTCGCATGTCCCGTCTCCTGTATATCGATGGCCAATGGCAGCCCGCCGACAGCGGCGCCGTCCTGCGCCCGATCGCTCCCGCCACCCGCGAAGCTCTGCCGGAAGTCGCCTGCGCCGGTTCAGCCGACGTGGAGCGCGCCGTCGCTGCCGCCCAGCGCGCCTTCGCCGACTGGAAGCTGACCAGCGCCGCCCAGCGCGCCGGTTACCTGCGCGCCTTCGCCGAGCAGCTCGAAGCCCGCAGCGAAGCGCTGATCACCCTGCAGATGCAGGCCAGCGGCAAGCCGCGCCTGGAAGCGGAAATCGATATCGGCGACGCCATCGCCACCTTCGCCTACTACGCCGAACTGGCCGATCAACTGGATGCCCGGCAGAACGCCGAGGTGGCCCTGCCGGACGCCGGCTACCGCTCGCAGACCCGCTTCGAGCCCATCGGTGTGGTCGGTCTGATCGTGCCGTGGAACTTCCCGCTGGTGACCAGCGCCTGGAAAGTCGCGCCGGCCTTGGCGGCGGGCTGCACCGTGGTGCTCAAGCCCTCGGAGATCACCCCGCTGATCGAACTGGTGCTGGGCGAGATCGCCGACGCCATCGGCCTGCCGGCCGGCGTGCTGAACCTGGTGCCGGGCCTGGCTGATGCTGGCGCCGCGCTGTGCAGCCATCCGGGTATCGCCAAGCTGTCCTTCACCGGCAGCAACCTCGTCGGGCGCAAGGTCATGGAAGCCGCTGCCGCGCGCACCCTGCCGGTGGGCCTGGAGCTGGGCGGCAAGTCGCCGATCCTGGTGTTCGAGGACTGCGACCTGGACGAAGCTGTGCAGTGGATCATCGCCGGCGTCTACTGGAACGCTGGACAGATGTGCTCCGCTACCTCGCGGCTGCTGGTGCAGGAATCTATCGCCCAGCCGCTGCTGGCGAAGCTGAAGGTTGCGGTGGAAGGCCTGCGCGTCGGCGATTCGCTGCTCGGCGAGACCGACATGGGCCCGATGACCAGCGAAGCGCAGTACCGCAAGGTGCTTGACTACTTCGCGGTGGCCCGCGACGAAGGCCTGGCCTGCCTGACCGGCGGTGAAGCGGCCGAGGGCTGGTTCATCCAGCCGACCGTGTACACCGACGTTCCGGCGAGCAGCCGCCTGTGGCGCGAGGAAATCTTCGGCCCGGTGCTCTGTGTGCGCACCTTCGCCGATGAAGCGGACGCCCTGGGTCAGGCCAACGACAGCGATTTCGCCCTGGCCGCCACCGTGTGCAGCGCCGACCTGGACCGCGCCCAGCGCGTTGCCGAGAACCTGGAGGCTGGCAACGTCTGGCTGAACTCGCCGCAAGTGGTGTTCCCGCAGACTTCCTGGGGTGGCGGCAAGCGCAGCGGCATCGGCCGCGAGCTGGGGCCGTGGGGCCTGTCGGCGTTCTTCGACATCAAGCACATCACCGCGCCGCGCTGATCGGCGACACCCCATGCTCCAGGCGCAGGTCCTCGACCAGCGCCTGGAGTGCTTCGTTGTGCCCCGGCTCGTCGCGCACCACCAGGCTGTGGGTGATGCCGTAGCCGAGGCTGTCCGGCAGCAGCGCGCGCATCTCGCCCTGTTCGACCCAGCGTTCGGCGTAGTGGGTTGGCAAATAGCCCAGGTGAGTGCCCGCGCGCACGGCGTGGAGCACCGCTTCCATGTGCTGGGCGAAGGCCGTGCTGCGTTGTGGGTCGGCTGGGAGCTGTACGTCGGCCACTGCATAGCCGTGCTGAATCCAGTCGCAGCTTTCCAGTTCTCCGGCGTCCTTCACTGGCTTGTCGAACAACGGATGCTCGCGCCCGCAGAACACGGCTACTCGCTCGTGGTACAGCGGCTCGTAGCGCAGGTTCGGCAGGCGCCGGCTGAAGCAGGCGATGGCCAGGTGCAGGCGGCCGCCGAGCACCAGGCGCTCCAGTTCGCTGGAGGATTCGATGAGGAAATGCAGGCGCACGTCCTGGTCGCGGCGGTTGAAGCGCGCCAAAGTCTGGTGGATGCGTGCGTCGGGAAGGGTGGCGATGTTGTCGGCCAGGCCCAGATGCAGTTCGCCGACGAGGCGCCCAGCCAGGGACTGCACCTGATCGCGAAAGTCGCCCAGCGCGGCGAACAGGCTCTGCGCGTAATCCAGCACCCGCTCGCCTTTCTCGGTCAGGCGGAAACCACTCTTGCCGCGTTCGCACAGGCGGTAGCCCAGGCGCGTCTCCAGGCTGGCGATATGCGTGCTGATGGTCGACTGGCCCATGCCCAACTCGCCTTGCGCGGCGGAGAATCCGCCACAGCGCACCACGCAGGCGAAGATGCGCAGCAGGCGCAGGTCGAGGTCGGAGACGTTGTGCAGCATGGCGGCTTTCGATTCGTTAGATGCGATGTATGAAGACTGTTGCTTTGAAGGCTATCAATGTATCGCCGGGCTTGCCATCTGCGCCTGTCGTGTCGCTTCGGGCCCGTGCTAGAGTGCCCGGCCCTGTCCCGCGGAGGTGATGATGTCCGTTCGCATGCCGGGCGCCGTGCTGGCGCTGTTGTTCTGCCTTCCTCTTGGTCTGTCCGGGATGGCCGTTGCCGCGCCGATGCACAGCCAGTTCCTGCCACCGGACGACGCCGGCCTGCGCCAGGGCGAGCCGGAGCAGCAGCAACTGCTGCAGGTCACCGAATACAGCGTGGTGCTGGGCAACCAGCGGCAGTCCAACCAGCAGCCGATCCCGATTACCACGCCGTCGTTGTTGCGTCTCAAGGGCAAGCCGCTGAACAAAGGTGCGCAGATCAGCCAGGTGGTGATCAGCTTCGACGCCGAGGGCAAGAGCCTGAAGAAGCCGGCCTACGACGAGAAGACCCGCGTGCTCAGCCTGTATTACCCGCAGGCGGCTTATCCACAGCTGCTCGACCTGCTGCGCAACGGCACCGTTTACGTGCAGTTCCTCACCTACGGCAACGGCCATATCTGGGCTGACTTGCATACCGGCGCGGTGCGTGCGCGTTGAGCCGCGCCCGGCGCAGGGTTAAACTGCCCGACCCGTGGTGCCCGGCCTGAGCCGTTGCCGGCCGCGATCCCCGAGACAGCCGTAGAGAGAAGCGAGCGATGCGTAAAGACAAGAAGCAGGTGATTGGCGAAGAGATCAACGACGACGCCATCAAGCTGTTCCTCGACGTGGAACCGGCCGACGACACCCCGTCGTCCCTGCACAAGCTGGTCAAGGCCTACCGCGGCCTGCGTGTCGACGACTTCGAGCGCTTCGTCAGCTTCTTCGTCGAGGCTGGCTACGACCTGTCCGCCAAGGATGCTCGGGGCCAGGACTTCATCGCCCTGATCCAGGACCAGCGCCAGGCCGAGCCCTACATCGAAGTGATCAAGGCCGCTCGCGGCTGATCCTGTCGATGCGCTGAAAAGCCCGCCTTGCGCGGGCTTTTTCGTTCGCGAATTCGGTAGGGGAACTCGAAGCAGGATGGCGTGGAGCGCAGCGATACCCATCACTTCCGAGCCGCAGATCGCATGGGTATCGCTGCGCTCCACCGATCCTACGAACAGACTCGCCGGACACCTCACCAAATCCCCGCCTAGACTTTCCCTCAGAACGATAACGACAAGGCGAGGACGAAGCCGTGCAAGTACAGCCCTATCTGTTTTTCCATGGTCGTGCCGATGAGGCCATTGCCTTCTACCAACACGCAGTGGGTGCTCAACTGGGGGCGTTGATGCGCTACGAAGAGGCACCCGGCCCTTCGCCGGTACCCGATGGCTGGCTGGACAAGGTGATGCACGCCAGCCTGCAGATCGGCGAAACGGAAGTCTTCCTGTCCGATGGGCGTGGCGAGCACAACGCCGCTTTCAATGGTTTTTCGTTGCACCTGACGTTGCGCAGCGTGGTGGCGGCGGAGCAGGCGTTCGCCGCCCTGGCGGAGGAGGGGCGAGTCGAGATGCCGCTGGAGAAAACCTTCTGGGCGCAGCGCTTTGGCATGCTCACCGACCGTTTCGGCGTCGGTTGGATGGTCAGCTGCCACTGAGCCTGCTGCTAAAACGAAAACGGGACAGCGAAAACGAAAAAGCCCGCCGGATGGCGGGCTTTTTCATGAGTGCAGCACTCAGGACGCAGCGACGATCTGCAGGCGGTCGGCGGTCATCTGGTTGATTTCGCGGTAGACCGCGGCGTCGGTTTCCAGCTGCTTCTCGCGGGCCGGGAAGATTTCCTTGAGCCGCGCCGTCCACTCAGCCGACTGGTAACGCTCGGGGAAGCAGCGCTCCAGCAGGCCCAGCATGATCGAGACGGTCACCGAAGCGCCGGGCGATGCGCCGAGCAGGGCGGCGATGCTGCCATCCTGGGATGCCACCAGTTCGGTGCCAAACTGCAGGATGCCGCCTTTCTTCGGGTCCTTCTTGATGATCTGCACGCGCTGGCCGGCGGTTTCGAGGCGCCAGTCGGCCGGGTTCAGTTCCGGGTAGAACTTGCGCAGGGCTTCGATGCGCTGGTCCATGGACTGCATGACTTCCTTCACCAGGTAGCGGGTGAGGTCCATGTTGTCGCGGGCCACGGCGAGCATCGGCAGCAGGTTGCTGGTGCGCACCGAGAGCGGCAGGTCGAGGAACGAACCGTGGCGCAGGAACTTGGTGGAGAAGCCGGCGTAGGGGCCGAACAGCAGGGAGGTCTTGCCTTCTACGACGCGGGTGTCCAGGTGCGGCACGGACATCGGCGGGGCGCCCACTTCGGCCTGGCTGTAGACCTTGGCCTGGTGGTGCTTGACCACTTCGGGGTTGTCGCAACGCAGCCACTGGCCGCTCACCGGGAAGCCGCCGAAGCCTTTGCTTTCCGGGATGCCGGACATCTGCAGCAGCGGCAGCGCGCCGCCGCCGGCGCCGAGGAAGACGAACTTCGCCTTGATCTTGCGCGCATCGCCGGTCTGGGTGTTCTTGATGTCTACCAGCCAACCGTCGCCGCTGCGCGCCAGGCCCACCACTTTCTGGAAGTAGCGAACTTCGCTGCCTTCGCGGCTGGAGAGGTAGCCCAGCAGTTGGTTGGTCAGGGCGCCGAAGTTGACGTCGGTGCCGCTTTCCACGCGGGTCATGGCGACCTGCTCGTCGGCCGGACGGCCGGGAATGGTCAGCGGGGCCCAGTCGGCGATCTTCGCGCGGTCCTCGGTGTATTCCATCGAAGTGAAGGCGTGATGCTGGCTGAGCATCTCATGGCGCTTCTTCAGGAACGGAATGTCCTTGCCACGCACGAAGCTCATGTGCGGAACAGGGTTGATGAAGTTGCGCGGCGCGCCGAAAGCGTCCTTCCCGGTGAGGTAGGCCCAGAACTGCTTGGACACCTCGAACTGGGCGTTGATGTTCACCGCTTTCTTGATGTCGATCGAGCCATCGGCCGCCTGCGGGGTGTAGTTCAGCTCGCAGAGGCCGGCGTGACCGGTGCCGGCGTTGTTCCACGGATTGGAACTCTCGATGGCTCCGGATTCCTGCAGTTCGACGATCTCGAGCTTGACGCCCGGATCGACCTCCTTGAGCAGGACAGCCAGGGTTGCGCTCATGATGCCGGCGCCGACCAGCAGCACGTCCATCGATTCGTAATCGTTCTGCGCCATTAACGCGTCTCCAGAAACTATCAGCAGCCAGTTGTGACAGGGGCTTCGCGCTCGATGCGGGAAAGCCGCCAGTCCGAATTCTTCTCAGGTCGCAGTGACCTTTCGCGAATGTCTCGGGCCGGGATCGGAGGAGGAGAAATGTGCACCTTCTCGGCAATCCACGGACAGACAGTTCATCCGCAAGTGCATCCAAAAGTGGCGCTTATGCGCGGCTTCCGGTGCCGAAAAAGCGATTCAGTGCTGCGGGGTCAGACGTCAATGGTGCTACCAACGCAAAACTCTTCATTGCTCGCCACACTCTCGTGAAGTAGTGAAAAACCTTCGATCACGCTCTTTTGGAGACGTGAAGCTCAAAGGGGATCGTCGTCGCGGGCCGGTCCGGCCTCCGTGCGGAGGGGGCGGCTGCATCCATGCCAAGTTCTGCGCAACGAACGTACTAAGCGCGACGGCCAGTGACCGAGGCGAGTGGCGACTCTCTTTGAGGGGTGGCAGAGGCGAGACACGGTGTGTCGGCATCGTGCGGGGCCCGACCAGGAGGCGTCCTTATAATCGGGGGGCGATTATAACGGCGAAACAGAAAAAAAGCCCTGCACCTTAGACTTTTTTCCTAGGAGGTACCTCTTGATTTACCTTTTCCTCCCGACCCGGTGCGTCTCGCTCGGAGGCGGGTCAAGGCGGCTGATCGACGCGCGCTCAGGGAACCCTGAGAACGGGTTCCGCGTCCAATGGCCAAGCGCTATCTGACCGCGCTGCCCGCCGGTATACTGCCGGCCATCGCTTACCCCATGGAGAGATGAGCATGCTGCCTCGCCTGTTGCTCGGCTTTATCGCTGCCGCCAGCCTGACCTTGACCGGCTGCGCGCTCAGCCCGCAACAACTCAACCCGACCCCCGAATTCAAGGGGCCGGTCGCTGCCGTTGGCCAAGGCCAACCGGTGGTGGTGAAAGTCGTCGACGGTCGTCCGAGCACCGCGCTGGGGACCCGTGGCGGCCTGTATTCGGAAACCAGCCAATTGACCGTGCGCAGCGAGGACGTGATCCCCAAGCTGCAACTACAGGCTGAAACCGCCGTGCGCCTGCTGGGCTTCACCCCGTCGGCCAACGCCTATAACGCGCCGCAACTGACCCTGACCCTGGCCGAGCTGAAGTACCAGTCGCCCAAGGAAGGCATGTATGTCACCGAGGCCGACATCGGCGCGACCTTCCGCGCCGACGTGCAGAGCGGCACGCGTCGCTACAGCGGCCGCTACGGCGCTTCCACCAACCAGCGTTTCGGCATGGCGCCCAACCAGGCGACCAATACCAAGCTGGTGAGCGAAGTGCTCAGCGATGCGCTGACCCGCGTATTCAAGGACCCGACCATCGGCCAGACGCTGAACCAGCGCTGATCGACGCGTAGGGATATGAAAAAGCCCGCCGGAAGGCGGGCTTTTTCATGGGCGCTGACCGGGTGATCAGGCCGCCTGGCGGTACGGGTCGACCTCGAACGAACGCATGCGCTCGTGGGTTTCCGGCAGGTCCAGGTGCTCGTGGCCGCAGGCCTGGGTGTAGACCAGCCAGTGGTCGTCCTGGACGTTGAACGAGAGTTCGACGACCACGGCTTCGATTTCTTCCAGGTGTTCGATCAAGTAGGCGTTTTCGTGGGGGACGATGTCGAGCATGGCGAATCTCCTTGGCGAAAGACCGGATTGGCAGAATTCGTTCAAGCCAGCAACGTGCCAGGGCGCAGGAGAGGTCTTAGACCGTTTCTCGATCATTCTTACGCTCGTCGTAAATAAGCGTTGCGCGCTGGCTGCGATGGCGGGCCAGCGGATAAAATGCCGGTCGATTGTTTCTCATCCATGACGGGCCATGCCCGTTCGTCCAGACTGACCCCGCTTTGCTTCGAAGTTGATGGCGTGCAGTTCTGAAGCGGAGGTTGTGATGTCGCTGCAGGCGCTCTGGAGTCTTTTCCAGGCCCATCCCGGTCGTATCGTGAATGACCTGGCCCTGTTCTTCGCCCTGGCTGGAGGCTGGCTGCTGCTGGCCACCCGTCGCCGCGAACGCCTCGCCCTGGCGCGCCTGGTCGCCGAGAGCGAAGTCGAGCCGGTGCCGCTGGACAGCGTCGAGCCGACCGCGCGGATGAACCGCTTCTTCTACCGTTTCGGTTTCGCCTGCATGGCGCTGGCGGTGACGGTGAGCTGGTACAGCACTCAGCTCTGAGCCGTAGCCGAGAAACGAAAAAGGCGCCCGAGGGCGCCTTTTTCATGCCTGCTGCTTGAGCCGGTACTGGTTCAGCACCGGGTTGGCGTATTGCAGTATCAGGTGGCCGCGCTGCTCCGCGGGGCATTCGCCCAGGCGGCGCTCCCATTCGGTGCGCGCGCGCTGCAGTTCTTCGGCCTTGAACAGGCTCTCGGCGCGCGGCACGTTCAGCGCGGCATCGCGCAGCTCGGAAGCCTCGTAGGCGAGGTAGTGCACCGGGAACAACCGGTAGTTACCGAGGATCTGCCGGTCCAGCTCGGCGGCGAGCTGCTTGGCGTCGGCGAAGTCGCCGGTGATCTCCTCGCCGAAATTGATGTGCACCCGACCCTTGTAGCCGGTGATGCCCTGCACGATGCTGCGGTCGTCCTCGCCCGGCGCCTTCGTGTACTCGCCCGTGGTGGCGCGGGTGTACAACTCGCGGGCCTTGGCGGCGTCGCAGGGGTCGTACTCGTAGCTGATCGAGACCGGAATCAGGTGCAGCTCGCGGATCACCTCGGCAAACGGCTCGTGCTTGCGGCTCATGTGGAACATCTTGAGGATCGCCGAATCGGTGCGGTCGTCTCCATCCTTGGCGCGGCCTTCGGCCTGGGCGATCCAGATCGACTGGACGTCCTGGCAGATCGAGTGATTGATGTAGGCCGAAAGGTTCTGGTACGCCGCCAGCTTCTCGCGGCGGCCGCTGATCGAGCGGTGCACGATGAAGCTCTTGTTCAGGCGCATCAGGTCGCTGACGAAGGGCTTCTGCAGCAGGTTGTCACCGATGGCGATGCGCGGCGTCGGCAGCTTGGCGTGGAAGATCGCGTAGTTGCAGAAGGCCGGGTCGACCACGATGTCGCGGTGGTTGGCGATGAACAGGTAGGCACGACCGGGCTTCAGGCGCTCGACGCCCGAGTAGGTGACGCCGTCAGTGGCGTGCTCGATGGTCCGGTCAACGTAGGGCTCGACCTTGTCCTGCAGTTCGCCGACGCTGCGAATGCCCGTGACTTCGCGGGCCAGCCGATGGGCTATAAGAGGTCTGAGCAGCCAGCCGAACGGGCCGGACAGTCGCGGGAAACGGTAACGCGCCAGCGCGCCGAGGAAGGCGTCATCGCTCAGCAGGCGCTGCAGGACAGCCGGGACTTCGGCGTCGTTGTACGGTCGGATGGCTTCGAACTCGCCCATCATGCTCTCTATGAATTCTGGGGGTATCACGGGTCGGGCCGCGAAGTAGACGGTCCGCAAGGGTATGCCGCCGACTCACCGGCCAGGCGGGCACCCAAAAAGACCGCGCGATTATAAACGGAAGTCACGGAGGAACCAGTGATGCTCGAAAGTCAGGCCTATTCCTGCCCCTATTGCGGCGAGCCGGCCGAGGCCTCGCTCGACCTCTCCGGCGGCGACCAGAGCTACTATGAAGATTGCCCGGTGTGTTGCCGGCCGATCCTGTTTCAGCTCCACACCGACGGCGTGGACTGGACCCTGGAAGCCCTGCGCGAGGACGATTGATGCAGCGAATCTACGCACCCGCCGACCTGATCGAAGCCGAGCTGTTGGGCGGCATGCTGGCCAACGAGGGCATTTCGTCGCACCTGGGCGGGCGCCACCTGGTCGGCGGCATTGGCGAACTGCCGGGCATGGGATTGTTGCACCTGTGGGTGGAGGATGAGGTGGCCGGGCGGGCGCGGGAGCTGATCGCCGCGTACAATGCCGCGCAACCGCTGCCGGGCGCCGTCGACGATCACGAAGGTGGCCCTGGCGTCCTGCTTTGCTGACTCTCTCCAACACGCCCCCCAACGAGTCCCCATGACCAGCCGCTACGCCCTGTTCCGCTGGAACCGCGAGCTTGCCGACAACACCGGCTTCCCGGCAGACCTGCAGCCGCAGTGGAACGTCGCACCTGGCGCCCGTGTGCTGATCCTGCGCGAGGAGAACGGCGCGCGCCGCGCTGACCTCGCTCGCTGGGGCCTGACGCCGGCCTGGCTGAAGGACCTGTCGCGCACTCCGGCCCACGCCCGTACCGAAACCATCGTCGAACAGCCAATGTTCCGCGACGCCTTCGCCCAGCGCCGCTGCCTGCTGCCGGCCAACGGCTTCTACGAATGGCGCGGCATGCGCAAGCGGCCGCACTGGATTTCCGGCGGCGGGCTGATCTGCTTCGCGGGGGTGTGGGAGGCGTACCCAGTGGAAGGCCACACCTACTACAGCGTGGCGATGCTGACCCAGGCGGCGGGCGACCTACGCCGGCCGCTGATTCTCGATGCCCAGGAGCAGGCACAGTGGCTGTCGAACGAGACGGACCCGGCGCGCCTGCGTGAGTTGCTGCAATTACCCCTGGCGAGATTGCGCGAGCAGGTGCTGGCGAACTTCGTCAACGACCCCACCTGTAACGGGCCGGAGTGCCTGACGCCGGCCTGAGGGTGCAGTGCAGTGCCTTTCCCGTAGGAGCGGATTCATCCGCGATGCTTCCGCGCGAGCTGGGGACCATCGCGGACGGAGTCCGCTCCTACCTGAAACCCCGTGCCAGACCTCGCCCTCTCCCTGAAGGGAGAGGGTTAGGGAGAGGGAAATCCCAGGCACGGACTTTCAGAAGAAGACAGTTGCTCCTACGACACTTATGGCGTCACGGGGCCGATTGAGACCGTTGTGCGAGTCTGCAAGCTTTACACCTTGAACTGATTCACCAGCCGACGCTGCTGCTCGGCCAGCTTGGTCAGTTCGGCGCTGGCCTGGGACGCCTCGTCGGCGCCACCAGCGACCTGGTTGGCCACCATGCCGATGTTGGCGACGTTGCGGTTGATGTCCTCGGCCACCGCGCTCTGCTCCTCGGCGGCGCTGGCGATCTGGGTGTTCATGTCGTTGATCACCGACACCGCCTGGGTGATCGACTCCAGCGCCTGGGCCGCTTCACCAGCATGGCGCACGCTGTCCTCGGTCTTGTCCTGGCTTTGCTGCATCACCTGCACCACTTCGCGGGTGCCATGCTGCAACTGCTGGATCATCGTCTGGATTTCCTGGGTGGCCTGCTGGGTCTTCTGCGCCAGGTTGCGCACTTCGTCGGCGACCACCGCAAAGCCCCGGCCCTGTTCACCGGCACGGGCGGCCTCGATGGCGGCGTTGAGCGCCAGCAGGTTGGTCTGCTCGGCGATGCCGCGGATGGCCACCAGGATCGCGTTGATGTTCTCGCTGTCGCGAGCCAGCGATTGCACCACGCCTACCGCGCGGCCGATCTCGCTGGCCAGCGCCTGGATCGCCGTGGAACTGCTCTCGACGATGCGCTTGCCGTGGTGCGCGGCCTGGTCGGCATGGTTGGCCGCTTCGGCCGCGTGGGTGGCATTGCGCGCCACGTCCTGGGCGGTGGCGGTCATCTCGTGGACGGCGGTGGCCACCAGTTCTATTTCCGCCAGCTGCTTCTGCACGCCCTGATTGGTGCGGATGGCAATGTCGGCGGTGTGTTCGGAGGAATCACTGACGTGCTGCACCGAGGTCACCACCTGGCCGATCATGCCCTGCAGTTTGCCGAGGAAGGTGTTGAAGCCCTTGGCGATGGAGCCCAGTTCGTCGCCCCGGTCGCTGGACAGGCGACGAGTCAGGTCGCCTTCGCCCTGGGCGATGTCGTCGAGCATGCCGACCAACTGGCGCAGCGGGCGGGCAATGCCGTGGCCGACCAGCCAGATCACGGCCAGCCCGATGCCAGCGATCAACAGGCCCACCAGGGCCATGCCCAGGGTGTCGCTGTCGCGCTGGGATTTCAGGTCGCTTTGCAGTTTGCTCAGGTCGCCCAGCACCGCTTCCTGCGGCAGTTGCAGCATCAGGGTCCAGCGCGCGCCGGAATCGGCGATGGTGAAGGGCAGGAACAGCTCGATGTGGCCGTGCTCCTGGTCCACCGAGGTCAGCGGCTGGTCGAGGGTGAGCTTGGCCAGATTGGCCACTTCATTGGCGTCCAGCACGCTGCTGACGGATTCGCCGAGCTTGGCCGGGTCCTTGGTGTAGGCGACCAGGCGGCCGTTGGTGGAGATCAGCGCCATCTCGCCGGCGCCGTCATACAACTGGCTGTCGGCGGTCTTGAGCAGGTCCTGGATGAAGTCCAGCGACAGGTCCACGCCAACGGTGCCCTTGAACTGGCCCTTGACCATGATCGGGACGTTGAACGAGGACATCAGCACCATCTTGCCGCCCATCTCGTAGGGCGCCGGGTCGATGATGCAGGGCTGGTGCTTTTCTTTCGGGCACAGGTAGTACTCGCCTTCGCGTACGCCGGTGGGCTGCATCTTCTGGCTTTCCAGGGTGTCGCCCATGGCTTCGACGGTCAGGCCGCCGTCCTTGCGGTACCACCAGGGCATGAAGCGGCCGCTGGCGTCGTAGCCGGGCAGGCCGGAGTACTGACTGTCGTTGCCGGCGAAGGCATTGGGTTCCCAGCCGGCGAAGGCGTCGAGCAGCTTGGGGTTCTGTGCCACGGTCTGGCGCAGCAGGTTGGACATGCCGGCGCGGCCGATGCCCAGCAACGGCTGGCCATTGGCGTCGGTCTCATCGAGCAGGGCGTTGGTGTTGGCCAGGCCGCGGGCAACGGTGAGCGGGTATTCCAGTTCGCGCTGGATCTGGCTGACCTGCCCGCGAGCGAGGGCCACCAGGCGCTCATTGATCACCTGTTCGAGTAGCGCCTGGGTGCGTTCCTGCACCAGTGCCTGGGTCCGCGCGCCAGCGAACAGTGCGTACAGCACCAGCGCGGCCACCACCGCCAGAACGCTGGCCCCGGCCAGCGCCACCACGGAAAACTGGATCGACTTGAATTTCATGCGGGTACCCGGAATGCGCCAGAGGTCTGCGTGTCTATCTGTATCGGCAGGACCGGGGACTTTCCTTAGGCGGCCGTTGTAATGGCTTGTAACGCGGCTGTTCGCCACTTGTCGCAGGATTGTCGGCGCTGACCGGGAGGTCTAGCATGTGATGTCAAAGTGAAATTACCCGGCCGCAACGAGCGTTTCGACTGCCCTGTTCGCAGGGCAAATGTCGGCGCCCGCTGTGGCTTTCTCGCGGGTGTGGATCGCAGGCGCCATGCCGCGCACCTTGTACGCCACGACACGCGCCCCATGGCACCTTCGGATGAGCCATCCGGACTCCTAAGTCACTGCTGCGCCGGTTGTTTCCTGCCAGTTGCCGGGCATCGGAGGTGGGCCTACCATGCGCGCTGTCCGTGGGAGATTGCATTGTTTCGGGAGAGCAACATGCCCAGAGTTTTCCGTATCGCCGGCCTGGCCGCCGTGCTGATGCTGACCGCCTGCCAGCAGGTGAACACCACCAGCGGCGGCGTCGTCGGCGTCGAGCGCAAGCAGACCATGTTCAGCATGCTGTCCAGCGCGCAGGTCGATCAGATGTACGCGCAGTCCTACCAGCAGACCCTGGGAGAAGCCTCCAAGGCCGGCAAGCTGGATGCCAGCAGCAACGATGCCAAGCGTGTGAAGGCCATCGCCGCCCGGCTGATTCCGCAGACCGGCGCCTTCCGCCCGGACGCGCCGTCGTGGCAGTGGGAAGTCAACGTGATCCAGAGCGACGAGCTCAACGCCAACTGCGGCCCCGGCGGCAAGATCATCGTCTACACCGGGCTGATCGATAAGCTGAAGCTGAGCGACGACGAACTGGCCGCGGTGATGGGCCACGAGATCGCCCACGCCCTGCGCGAGCACGGCCGCGAGGCCATGTCCCGCGCCTATGCCGAGCAGATGGGCTTGGGCATCGGTGGCGCATTGCTGGGGCTGGGGCAGAATAGCGTGGACCTCGCCCACCAGGTGGTCGAATACAGCCTGACCCTGCCCAACAGCCGGCAGAACGAGAACGAGGCTGACCTGATAGGCCTGGAATTGGCGGCGCGAGCCGGTTATAACCCCAACGCCGCGATGACCCTGTGGCAGAAGATGGGACAGGCGTCGAACGGTGAAGCTCCGCCGGAAATCCTCAGCACTCACCCGGCGGACAGTACGCGGATGGCCAACCTGCAGGCTGCCATCCCGAAGGTCATGCCGCTCTACGAGCAGGCAAAAAACCGTTGAACAGTGGTTCGTGATTCTCTCGAACGGCCAAGGGCGGCGTAAGGTTGCGCAGCCCGATCCAGTGAACAGGGAGCACCCGTGAAAATCGCTGTACTCGGAGCCACCGGGCTCCTGGGCCACCATGCCGCCCGCGCGATCAAGGCGGCCGGCCACCAGTTGGTGCTGATCCACCGACCCTCGTCGCAGATCCAGCGCCTGGCCTACCTCGAGCCTGAGTGCCGGGTAGCCGAACTCTTCGATCACCAGGGTATGGCCCGCGCGCTGAGCGGGCTGGACGCGGTGATCTTCAGTGCCGGTTATTACCCGGTGCGTCCGCGTCGCTGGCAGGAGGAAGTCGCCAGCGCGCTGGACCTGACCAACCATTTCTATGCCGCCTGCCTGCAGGCGAAAGTGCCGCGCATCCTCTACGTCGGCTCGGCCTTTGCCATGCCCCTGCACCCGCAGGGGCTGCCGGGGCACGAAGGGTTGTTCTACGAGGGGTTGCCCACCGGCAAGAGCGCCTACGTGATGTGCAAATGGGCGCTGGACGAACAGGCCCGCGAGCAGGCCCGTGGCGGGTTGCCGGTGGTCATCGGGATTCCCGGCATGGTGCTGGGCGAGTTGGACATCGGCCCGACCACCGGGCGCCTGATCACCGCCATCGGCCGGGACGAGATGCTGCATTACGTGCCGGGCCGGCGGAACGTCATCGATGCTTCCGAGGCCGGGCGAGGTTTGCTCAAGGCCCTGGAGCGCGGGCGGGTAGGCGAGCGATACCTGCTCACCGGGCACAACATCGAGATGGCGGAGCTGACCTCCACTATCGCCCGTTTGCTGGGCAAGCCGTCGCCGACGCCCATGCCGCTGCACCGTGCCCGCGCGCTGGCGACCCTGGGCCGCTGGCGCTACCGCCTGACCGGCAAGATGCCGCTGCTGGACGACACCGCCATCGAGGTCATGGCTGGCGGGCAGTTCCTCGACGGCCGCAAGGCGCGTGAGGAGCTGGGCTTCGAATCGCATGTGCCGTTGCAGGATACGCTGGAGCGGGCCATTTCCTGGTTCCACGCCAACGACTACCTCTGATCTCGGTGTGCCCTTGTAGGAGCGAGCAAGCTCGCGAACAGGGGCCGCGCGGAGCTGTGCGGGTTCGCGAGCAAGCTCGCTCCTACAAGAGCTGTATGTCGTTGTGCGTAAGGTGGTAGCGGATAAAAAAGCCCGGCGGATGCCGGGCTTTCTCGTTCATAGGTGCGGAGTCAGGGCAACGCCTTCTCGGCAAGGGGCCGGTTGGGCAGGCCCATCTGTGCGCGGAAGCTTTCCATGTCGAACAGCGTGCACAACTCCTGCACCTGGTGCTGGCTGTTGAACACCCAGAAGCCCATGGCCGAGATACTGACGATGCGGTCGCTGACCGGATAACCCAGCACCGGGCGGGCGATGCTGCCCATCAGCGTGCTCCAGGTGAAGACCTTGTTGCCCTCGCGGATGCATTCCTCCACCGCCACTTCCAGGTCTTCCATGCCACTGCGGATCTCCTCCACCAGCGCCCGGTAGCCGGCGTTGTCCAGCGGCTGGGCGGTGAAGGCGCTCTTGTAGATGAAGTCCGGGCTGTGCAGTTGCTCGACCAGCGCCAGGTGTCCCTTGTTCCAGGCCAGGTCAATGTGGTGGCGGGCGACTTTCTTCAGGTCTTTTTCCGGCATGGCGACATCCTTTGTCGTGGGAGGCGGAAACGCCACTGTGTATCGCGGGCGACACACAGGCATTGGCCGGCGCGCCAGCCTCCCGACGAAAAGTGGCCGGTCAGAGCACTCCGGAGAGTTTCAGTGCGTGCCAGATCGCAGCCAGGCCGAGGACGGCAAAGGCGGCGGCGGCCAGGCGGCGGATCAGGTTCAGCGGCAGGCGTTCGGCGGCGAAGTTGCCGGCCAGTACCACCGGTACGTTGGCGATCAGCATGCCCAGGGTGGTGCCGATGACCACCAGCCAGAAATGCGGGTACTGCGCGGCCAGCATGACGGTCGCGACCTGGGTCTTGTCACCCATTTCGGCAAGGAAGAAAGCGATCAGGGTGGTGAGGAACGGGCCGAATTTCTTCAGCGAGCCTTCTTCGTCGTCATCCAGCTTGTCCGGAATCAGGGTCCAGCCGGCGACGGCCAGGAAGCACACGGCCAGCACCCAGCTCAGGGTGGCTTCGGAGAAGAAGCTGGCGACCCAGCTGCCGACGGCGCCAGCGGCGAAGTGGTTGGCCAGGGTGGCGGCGATGATCCCGGCGATGATCGGCCAGGGCTTGCGGAAGCGCGCGGCCAGGACGAGGGCGAGCAGTTGCGTCTTGTCGCCGATTTCCGCGAGGGCAACGATCAGGGTGGGGACGAAGAGGGATTCCATCGGATTTCCTAAGGGGCGGGTCGACTAATCACCATGACACGCGCCACCTGCCCGCCCCGGGTCAGGTTGCTCGTGTCATAGGTCTTGTCAAACCCCGGCCTGAACGCTGCAGGCCTGGATCGTACGCGCCATGGTCTGCGGACCAAGTGTGTTGACGCGTACCGGGCGAGCAGGGCGCTCGCGGGAGACTACTCCCCTAGGACGGGGCGCATTCTGCCCAAGTCCCGGAGGTTGGGCAAGCCTGCGCGTCGGATCAATCGCGCGTGGGGCGAATGTCCATGTCCTCGTAGCGGATGAAGCGGGTGCCGTTCTTGAAGCGGTAGCCCAGCCAGATCACCAGGAACAGCGGGATGGTGATGTAGGTGGCGACCAGCCCGGCCCAGTCCACCTGCTCGCCGACGAAGGCCTGGTAGTTCTGCCCCAGGGTGATGACCAGGCAGAGGACGAAGGCGAACAGCGGGCCGAAGGGGAACCACTTGGCACGGTAGGGCAGGTCGCTGAGGTTGCCGCCCTGCAGGACGAAGCCCTTTCGGAAGCGGTAGTGCGACACGGCGATGCCCAGCCAGACGATGAAGCCGCACATGCCCGAGGCGTTGAGCAGCCAGGTGTAGACGGTCTTGTCGCCGATGAAGCTGGTGAGGAAGCACAGCGCGCCGATCAGCGTGGTGGCGTAGAGGGCGTAGCGTGGCACGCCGCTCTCGGACACCTG
The DNA here is from genome assembly GCF_002796985.1 of Pseudomonas sp. Classification (GTDB taxonomy): domain Bacteria; phylum Pseudomonadota; class Gammaproteobacteria; order Pseudomonadales; family Pseudomonadaceae; genus Pseudomonas. The sequence goes on from NZ_PEKX01000018.1 coordinate 135,992, forward strand.
GGTGAACAGACGCGGCGCCTTGCCCTGGGTGGCCATGGTGTAGAGCATCCGGGTGGACGCGTACATGCCCGAATTGCCGGCCGAGAGGATCGCCGAGAGGATCACCGCGTTCATCACGCCAGCCGCGGCGGCCAGGCCCGCGCGCTCGAACAGCAGGGTAAAGGGCGAGGTGCTGATGTCGCTGCTGTCGGTCTTGAGCAGGTTCGGATCGGTGTAGGGGATCAGCATGCCGATGACGAAGATCGACAGGATGTAGAACATCAGGATTCGCCAGAACACCTGGCGGATGGCGATGGGAATGGACTTCTGCGGGTTCTCCGACTCGCCCGCGGCGACGCCGATCAACTCGGTGCCCTGGAACGAGAAGCCGGCGATCATCGCCACCCCGATCATCGCCTGCAGGCCGCCGACGAAGGGCGCGTCACCGGTGGTGAAATTGCTGAAACCGGGGCTGTCGATGCCGTGCATGATGCCGATGATGCTGGCCAGGCCGATGCCGATGAAGATCACCACGGCCACCACCTTGATCAGCGCGAACCAGAATTCGCTCTCGCCAAAACCCTTCACCGAGAAGAAGTTGAGCATGAACATGATGCCGAGGAAGCCGGCGCTCCAGTACATGCCGGAGACTTCCGGGAACCAGAACTTCATCACCAGCTGCGCCGCCACCAGCTCGGCGGCGATGGTCACCGCCCAGTTGTACCAGTAGTTCCATCCCATGGCGAAACCGAAGCCATCGTCGATGAAACGGCTGCCATAAGTGCAGAACGAGCCGGAATCGGGGATGTACGCCGCCAGCTCGCCGAGGCTGGTCATGAGGAAGAACACCATCAACCCGATCAGCGCATAGGCCAGCAGCGCGCCGCCGGGGCCTGCGGTGGCGATGGTGCTGCCGGAGGCGACGAACAGGCCGGTGCCGATGGAGCCGCCGATGGCGATCATGTTCAGGTGACGCGGCTTGAGGGAGCGCTTCAGATGCTGCGGCTTCTCCTTCGGCCCCATGGCGAAAGTCAGTTCGACGTCATCTCTAATTCTTCGGTTCACGGGTGTCCTCGATATTTCAGGGCGAGCGGCGATGCGCCGATCCAGCGGGCTGCGTGGAGTGTAGTGCGAGCCTTGGATCAGCGCCGGGCGCTGTAGATTCGGAAGCCGTCGGCCTCGGCCAGAGTGCGACAGGGGCCCAGGTGCTGTTCGATCAGCGGCGGGTACTTCAGGAAGCTGTTGGCCACCAGGCGCAGCTCGCCGCCGGACGCCAGATGGCGGGCCGACTCGCGCAGCAGGTGTTCGGTGGCGGCGTAGCTGGTGTGCACGCCCTGGTGGAAGGGCGGGTTACTGACGATGGCGGCGAGGTCTTCCGGCGCGGCATCGATGCCGTCGCCGGCGATCACTTCGCCTTCGAGGCCATTGGCGGCCAGGGTCAGACGGCTGCTCTCGACGGCGAAGGCATCGACGTCCAGCAGGGTCAGGCGGCTCAGTGGATAACGGCGCTTGAGGGTGGCACCGAGTACGCCGGCGCCGCAGCCGAAGTCCAGCACGTGGCCGGTTGGCAGCTTGTCCAGGTGTTCCAGCAGCAGCGCGCTGCCACGGTCCAGGCGGCCATGGCTGAATACGCCGGGCAGGGTGATGACCTGCAGCGGGCCGTCGGCCAGCGGCAGTTCATAGTGTTGCGCGAGGGCATGCAGGTCGGGCACAGCCGGCGCGCCGTCGATGTGCGTGTGCCACAGCTGGCAGTGGCGGGCGCTGTCCAGCTTGCTGGCGCGACCGAACTCACCGAGCTGCTTGCTGGCGCGTTCGACGCCAGCGCGTTTCTCGCCGACCAGGTACAGCTCGCCGCCCGGTACGCAGCTGGCCAGCGCGGCGAGCAGGTAATCGGTCAGTTCGCGGGACTTGGGCAGGAACAGCACGGCGGCGTCGAAGCTGCCCTCGGGTGGTGTGACGCCGAACTGGCAGCGGCCGGGATAGCGGGCTTCGAGCTGGCGGGCAATGCCTGCGTGCCAGCTCCAGCCCTGGGCCTGCGGGAGGTCGCCGAGCAGGGCGTCGGCGGGCAGGCCGGCGAGCAGGACGCGGCCCTGGAAGCGCTCGATCTGGCGCAGCAGCACTTCACTGGTGGGGGCGTTGGACATGCGGCCTCCTGACAAAAAAGGGCGCGAGTTTAGCAGGGCTGCCGTGGCCGAGCCTAGGCGAGCCGCACCTCGGCGTTCTTCCAGAAGTCGTCGCCACGCAGTTCCAGCACCCCGGCCGCGACTTGTTCGCGCAGGCGCCAGGCGGCCAGCAGGTCGCTGACGAACAGGCCGTCGACATAGGCCATGGTCGGGCCGATCACCGACTGCACTGGGCGCCAGGACGTGCTGACGCTGTCCAGCAGGATGTGGTCGATGTGCGTGTAGCCGGTTCCGCTCAGTTGACCGTCCAGCCACAGGCGCAGTTCGGCGTTGTCGGCCAGCGCGCGCTGCCAGTCTTCGCCCAGACGCTGGCGCTCGGCGGCGTCCAGCTCGTGGCTGGCGGCCAGGGCATTGGCCAGTTCGACGGGTTTGAGCATGGCGATGGCGTGGCGGTCCTCGCAGCGGCATTGGCCACTGCCGGCGCCGACGCTGCGCAAGGCGACGTTGGCCGGCAGCAGGGCGCAGACGCGCCGCAGCAGCAGTTGCTCGCTGGCGCTGTCGCCATGCCAGAGGGTGACGGTGCTGACATCCGGACCGTGCAGCCAGTTCACCTCGGTGGCCATCTCGATGGCGATTTCCCGGTCGCGCAGGGCCTCACCGCCCAACTCATGCCAGAACGCGGCACGTTGCCGGCAGGGCGGGTTGTCCACATCGTCCAACGGGCCGACGGCCAGGTCGTCGGGCATCACGCGGATTTTCTTCTCGGTCAGTACGCCCGCTTCCACCGCCCGGCGCAGGGCATCGGCGGCACCGTCGCCGCAAACCAGATGCAGGCTCATGGCGCCACCACCCGGCGCGGCTCGCCGGCGAAGAAACCGGCGGCGTTCTCGCTCAACTGGCCGACGATGCGCTGCCGGGCCTCGCGGCTGCCCCAGGCGCTGTGCGGGGTAAGGATGAAGCGCGGGATGTCGCCGGCCAACAGCGGGTTGCCGTCCTTGGGCGGCTCGACGCTGAGCACGTCGAAGGCTGCGCCACCCAAGTGACCGCGGCGCAGGGTGTCGGCCAGCGCCTGCTCGTCGACCAGCCCACCGCGAGCGGTGTTGATCAGGAAGGCGCCGGGTTTCATCAGGTCCAGTTGGCGCTGGCCGATCAGGTGGCGCGTGGCGTCGGTCAGTGGGCAGTGCAGGGTCAGGGCATCCACTTGCGGCAGCAGTTCATCCAGCGCCAGGCGGTCGGCGCGGGCGGGGCGGCCGGGCAGGGCGCCGAGCAGCACACGCATGCCGAAGGCTTCGGCGAGCTTCGCCACCGCGCCGCCCAGTTCGCCGTGGCCGAGCAGGCCGAGGGTCTTGCCCTCCAGCTCGACGATGGGGAAGTCCAGCAGGCAGAACTGCGGCGCCTGCTGCCAGCGCCCGGCGCGGATTGCCGCCTGGTAATCCGGCAGTCGGGTGGCCAGGGCAAGCAGCAGCATCAGCGTGTGCTGGGCCACCGACGGGGTGCCGTAGCCCTGGCAGTTGCTTACGGTCACGCCGTGCTGGCGCGCGGCGTCGAGGTCGACATTGTTGGTGCCGGTGGCGGCCACCAGGATCAGCTTGAGATCCGGGCACTGTTCGAACACCTCGGCGCCGATGCGCACCTTGTTGCTGATTGCCACCTGTGCGCCCTGCAGTCGCTCGGCGACCTGCTGCGTATCGCTGCGCCCGTGCAGGACCAGTTCGCCAAACGGCGCGCGCAGCGGCGTGAGGTCGAGGTCACCGAGGTCGAGGGAGGCATGGTCGAGGAAGACGGCGCGAGCAGGATTCATGGGCGATGACACCTTGGGCGGAAGGGCGGAATGAAGGGGATTCTCGGCAGAACCGTCGCCGTGGACAACCCTGGCTTCCCGCGAGCACTCGGCCTGGGATGCCTGCACTGATGGTAGATGTTTGCGTGAAAAGTCTGACAGACGTTTCGGGTTTCCCTCATCTGCCGTGCCGAGCCGGCTTCGTAGAGTGCCCTCATCGAAAACCTTGAGGTGACTTGCGATGATCGGTTGGATTCTCTCCGGCCTCACGGCCATCCGGGCGCTTGGCATGCGCGTGGGGTTGCGTGGCGACGTGCGCATTCACGGCCCGCGGGCACGGCGACGCAGGTCGGTCGTCTCGGCTGGCCCGGAGCCCTTGCTGTGCTTCGGCTTGCTGATGGCGGCCGGTAATGGGCCGGTGTCGAGCTCGCTGCTCCGTGAGCCTTCAGAAGGCGCTACGCCGCTGGTGGACGAGTTGGCCGAGTGCTGGGGTATCCGCGACGCCCGCACGGCCCGCAGCACCCTGCAGGGCATGCTGCTCGAAGCCCACGGGCAACAGCTCGACGGCGATTTCAAGCGCCTGCAGCGCAACGAATCCAGCGCCTTCGATGGCGAGCAACGGCTGCGCTGGCAACGGGCCAAACAGGCCTGGCTCAAGGCTGGCCTGGTGTTGCCTGGCGAGCTGTCCATGGCGGCCCACGAGTATGAATGCATCGCCTGGCTGGCCAGACGCTGCCATGCCTGTGGATATCTCACTGAAGCCGAGGCCTGGCTGGCCCTGGCCTGGGTTGCCGAGGCGGCGATCCGCACCTTCGCCGACTGGCAGGCCTACGCAGCTTCCTTCGTGCTCGGGCAGGCCACCCTGCTGCGCGATGGGCAGCAGACTGCGCTGGCCATCCGCGCCTTCAAGGAGCTTGTCGGCAGTGGGAAGGGCGCCGAAGCCTCGGCGGGCCTGTGGCAGAAGTATCCGCTGGCCGGCATCCGCGTGGCCGAGGTAGTCCTGCAGTGGGAGCACGTCATCGAGATGACGGGCCTTCCCTCCCGGCAAACCTTGCTCGCCTTCGGGGCGCTGATCGCCACCAGTGGTGGCGCACGTGCGGATACGCTGGCGCTCGCCCCCCATGAGCACGAGCTGAATCGGCTCTGGCTGGCCGAACACTGGCGCGCAACCGACCGTGATCAGGTCGTCCAGCGCCTGGACTGGCTGCTCAATGACGGTAGCCGAGGGAAGTTGGACGCGATGCTGGAGCGGTTTGGCGGTGCTGCCGGCGATCCCGAGCAGGCCGCTGGGCCGGTGGTGCGCCGTGTGCGCTTCGACCAGGCCCGCCGGGCGTTGCTCAAGGCCGGGCACGATCCGGAGTCGATCGACGAGTGTCGTACGCTGCTGGCCTATGACCTGGAGCGTGCGGCCTTTGGTGCGCGGCTGGCATACAGCGCCGGGCTGCTCGACGAGGACCATCTGTGGAATGCCCTGCGTCACATGGCCCGGCAAGCCCGCGCGGCGTTCGATTGCTGGGAGCAGTACCTGATCTCGGTGAGCCTCGGTCATGCCTTGGCCAACGAGGATTGGGAGGCCGGCAAGCGCCTGATCCGCAGCGGCATGGAACTGCTCGACGGCATCACCCCGTTCGCCGAGTTCCCTTCGCCCTGGCAGGCTTGCCCGCTGGCGTTGTTGCCGATCCTCCACCCTGTGGCGCCCGTCGCTTGTCGAGCCCCTGGCGATTCGTATAGAACCTAGGGCTTTCTCGACCAAGGTTCGGAGGCGCGATGTACTGGGCGGAATTTCTCACGGTGGCGTTCATTCACCTGCTGGCGGTGGCCAGCCCCGGCCCGGATTTCGCCGTGGTGGTGCGCGAGAGCGTGGCCCACGGTCGTCGTGCTGGTACCTGGACGGCTTTGGGCGTGGGCAGTGCGATCTTCCTGCACGTGACCTACTCGCTGCTGGGCATCGGCCTGATCGTGTCGCAGTCCATCGTGCTGTTCAATGCGCTGAAATGGCTGGCGGCGGCCTATCTGCTGTACATCGGCATCAAGGCGTTGCGGGCGCGCCCGGCCGACCCGGCGGCGGCCGAGTCCGTTGCCGCACCGGTCGCTCGCAGCGCGCGCGGCGCCTATGTCGCCGGTTTCATCACCAATGGCCTGAACCCCAAGGCCACGCTGTTCTTCCTCTCGCTGTTCACCGTGGTGATCAACCCGCATACGCCTTTGCTGGTGCAGGCCGGCTACGGCGTGTACCTGGCTTGTGCCACTGCTGCCTGGTTCTGCCTGGTGGCGTTGCTGTTCAGCCAGCAACGCGTGCGGGCCGGTTTCGCCCGCATGGGCCACTGGTTCGATCGGATGATGGGCGTGGTGCTGGTGGGGCTGGGGATCAAGCTGGCCTTTACCGAACTGCGCTGATCCGGCGGAAAGAGGGCGCCTTGCGGCGCCCAGGATGGCTTACTTCAAGGCCCGGATGCGCGCCACCGCATCGGCGCTTACCGGCGCAGCCCGGTAACCCCAGGCGGAGCGCAGGAAGCTGGTCAGTTCCGCCACCTGGCCATCGCTCAGCCGCCAACCGAACGCCGGCATGCTCAGTCCCGTGGGCGCGCGCTGGGTGATCGGCATGCTGGAGCCGTCGAGGATAATGCGGATCAGCGAGTCGGGGCTGGCGCCTACCACCGCCGAGTTGCCCGCCAGGCGCGGGAAGGTGCTCCGGTAGCCACGACCATCGCTGCGGTGGCAGGCGGCGCAGTTGTCCAGGTAAAGCTCCTCGCCGACGCTCGTCGGTTTGCCTTCGACCAGGTTCGCAGTGGTGGTGTCGTTGCCCACGCTGGCGACCTCGCGCCCGACGGAGAGCGACTTCAGGTAGACCGCCACGGCCTTGAGGTCTGCATCGTCGAAGTGCTGGGTGCTGTGCGCCACCGCTTCGCCCATCGGCCCGAAGGCAGCGGTATGGGGATTGCGCCCGGCCTTGAGGAACTCCACCAGATCGGCTTCGGACCAGCCCTGCAGGCTGCTGTCGGTGACGCCGGCGAGGTCGGCGGCGTACCAGCCGGCCAGCTTGGCGCCGCTGAGGTAGTCCGCTCCGGTCTGGTCCAGGGCCTTTTCCTGGAAGGCGATGCCACGCGGCGTATGGCAGGTGCCGCAATGACCCAGGCCCTGTACCAGGTAGGCGCCACGATTCCACTCGGCGGTCTGGGCGGCCACTGGCTGGTAGGGTTTGGCCTCGGTGAACAGGGCGTTCCAGATACCCAGCGGCCAGCGCATGTTCAGTGGCCAGGAAATCGCCGCGGCGCGGTTCTCGGTGGGGTCGGCCAGTACGCCGTGCTTGAAGTAGGCGTAGAGGTCGCTGACGTCCTGGTCAGTCAGCCGTGAGAAGGAGGGATAGGGCATCGCCGGGTAGAGGTGCCGCCCGTCAGCGGCGATGCCCTTGCGCAGGGCATCGCCGAACTGTTCCAGCGAGTAGCTGCCGATGCCGTTGCGACTATCGGGGGTGATGTTGGTGGAGTACATCGCGCCCAGTGGCGATTGCAGCGCCAGGCCGCCGGCGAAGGGACGCTTCGGGTTGACGGTATGGCAGGCCGCGCAGTCGCCCAGTTGGGAAAGATAGCGGCCGCGCGCGATGGCGGCGTCGAGGTCTTCGGCAGCGTCGGCCTGGGCCGATTCCATGGCCAGCAGGAGGGCCAGCGAAAGCAGTACGGATTTCATGGCGTCTCTCCTCAGGCGGATACCAGCGGGCCGGGGTTCTTCAGGTAGTGCTGGCGGATGGCGTTGGCCGCCCAGTAAGCCAGCGCGCCGACGATGCCGGTGGGGTTGTAGGCCATGTTCTGCGGGAAGGCGCTGGCGCCCAGGACGAACAGGTTCGGCACGTCCCAGCTCTGCAGGTACTTGTTCACCACGCTCTGCCCGGCGTGCTCGCCCATGATCGCGCCACCGGTGGTATGGGTGCTCTGGTAGACGCGCCAGTCGAACCGCGACCCCGGCTTGGGGCCGCTGGCGATGCTATGCCTGGGGTTGAGCACGCGGGCGATTTCCTCCATGCGCTGGACCATGAACTGCGCCTGCAGAATGTCGTTCTGCTTCCAGTCGAAGGTCATGCGCAGCATCGGCAGGCCGTGTTCGTCGGTGTAGCGGGGGTCCAGGTCGAGGTAGCAGTCGCGGTAGGCCATGCTCGAGCCTTCGGCATGCAGGCCCATGTTGTGGTTGTAGTTGTCCTTGATCGCCTGCTTCCAGCCGCTGCCCCAGGCCGGTGCGGTGTCCGGCAGGACCATCTGCTGGATCGGCCGCCCGCCGCTGGTGGAGGAGGACAGGTAAGCGCCGCCGACGAAGCCGTTGGGCTGGCTGAAGAAGGCCTCGTTGTTGAAGTCGTCCAGGCAGGTGAAGCCGGAGCCGGCGCCGACGAAGGGGTTGAAGTGCTTGTCCTGATCGAAGAACAGGTTCACCGCGGAGTTGGTCTGGTAGGCGTAGTTCTTGCCGACCACACCGGTGCCGCTGATGGGGTCGTAGGGCTTGCCGATCTTCGAGAGCAGCAGCAGGCGCACGTTGTGTAACTGGAAGGCGCTGAGGATCACCAGGTCCGCCGGTTGCTCGACCTCACGACCCTGGGCGTCGATGTAGGTGACGCCGGTGGCCTTGCGCCCAATGGAGTCGGTGTTGATGCGGATGACCTTGGACTGGGTGCGCAGCTCGAAATTCGGCTGGGAGAGCAGCACCGGGAGAATGGTCGATTGCGGCGAGGCCTTGGAGTAGTTGAAGCAGCCGAAGCGCTCGCAGTAGCCGCAGTAGTTGCAGGGGCCCATCTGCACGCCGTAGGGGTTGGTGTAGGGCTCGGTGCAGTTGGACGCGGGGCAGGAGAAGGCGCTCAGGCCCAGCTCCTTGCCGGCCTGGGTCAGCAGTTCGCCGGCATACAGCGTCTTCATCGGCGCAGTGGGGTAGGGATTCTGCCGTGGCGCCTCGAACGGGTTGCCGCCGGCGATCTTCTGGCCGCGCAGGTTACCGGCCTGGCCGGCGGTGCCGCAGACCTTCTCGAAGTGATCGAACCAGGGCTCGAGTTCGTCGTAGGTGATCCCCCAGTCCTGGATCGTCATGCCTTCGGGAATGGCATTGGCGCCGTGGCGCTCCAGGGTGTTGCTGCGCAACTGCAGGTCATAGGGCTGCATGCGCCAGTGCTGGCCGTTCCAGTGCACGCCGGCGCCGCCCACGCCGTTGCCGGGCAGGAAGGCGCCCAGCCGGCGATAGGGCACGGCCTGGTCGCCGGGAGTGTGGCGGATGGTGAGGGACTCTTTCGCGAGGTTCTGGAACAGCTTGTAGCGGATACCGTAGGTCAGTTCGTCGGCCATGCGCGGGTAGGCGAAGTCGGGGGCCGTGTTGCGCATTTCCCCGCGCTCCAGCGCGACCACCTTGAGGCCGGCTTCGGTGAGTTCGCGGGACATGATCGAGCCGGTCCAGCCCATCCCGATGACCACGGCGTCGACGGGTGCCATCTTCAGTGCGCTCATGGGCTCAGCTCCTGCGCCCGGCGATGTTCACCGGGCCTTGGGGGTAGGGGACGTTGGGGCGCGAGGCCCAGTCGGTGAAGTCGGCGCGGGCGCCGGGGAAGCCGATCAGCCTCCACGACGCCATGGTCTTGTTGCCGCCATGGATGGGGTCGCTGAGCCAGCCTTCGCGGGTGTTCTGCAGCAGTTGCTGGAAGAACATCGGGCCGGGGCAGTCGTCGCCCAGCGCCAGTTCGCCTTTCTCCAGCTGGCCGAACAGGGTTTCCTGCTGGGCCGCTTCGAGTTCGTGGAAGTGCTTGCCGGAGAACTGCTGCTGGCAGTGAGCGTTGAGAGCAGCGATGCCCTTGCGATAGATGTCGCGGGGCGCCAGCAGGCTCTGGAAGCCCAGTTCCGGCGCTGCCGGCAGCGCGGGGCCCTTCAGGTACCAGAGGCCGCCGTGGCCGTAGAGGGTTTCCATCTGCCGGTCGATGAACTCCGGCACGCCTTCGGCAACCGCACCGGGGCCGTTGTCGTCGCTGGGAATCAAACGGTCGCAGGCCGCCAGCAGGAACAGCCATTCCACCTCGGTGAAGTACAGCGGTACGTAGCTGCCGCCGCCGGCAGGCTGGGGATTGCTCGCCGCGCCGGGAGTAGCCTCGGCGGCGGCGCTGTCGACGATCAGGCTGGCGCCGCCCAGCAGGGTCACGGCGGGGATGAGGGTGAGGGTGCTTTTCAGGAAGCGACGACGAGCAGGCTCGTCATCGTTGAAGTCGTGGGGCATGGGAAGACGCTCTCAAAAGAAGAGAGAGCCCATGCTAGAGAGCCTGGCGTACGGGCCTTGCCCCCCAGGTTCGGAAGTGACGTAGGGAATTTTCCGGGCTTTCAGGTGACGAACCGGCGCATTCGGCCCAAAGCAAAAAGGGGCGCCCCGAGGCGCCCCTTTTCCTGAACGGGTCGAGGATCAGACCAGTTCGATCGCTACCGCAGTGGCTTCGCCGCCGCCGATGCACAGCGAGGCTACGCCGCGCTTGCCGCCCTTGCGTTGCAGGGCGTTGATCAGGGTGACGATGATCCGCGAGCCGGTGGAGCCGACCGGGTGGCCCTGGGCGCAGGCGCCGCCGTAGACGTTGACCTTGGCGTGGTCCAGGCCGTGTTCGCGCATGGCGAGCATGGTGACCATGGCGAAGGCTTCGTTGATCTCGAACAGATCGACGTCGTCCTTGCTCCAGCCCGCTTTCTTGAACAGGTTGGTCATGGCGCCGATCGGGGCCAGGGTGAACTCGGCCGGATCCTGGCTCTGGGTGGCGTGGGCGACGATCTTCGCCAGCGGCTTCAGGCCACGGCGGGCGGCTTCTTCAGCGGTCATCAGGACCAGCGCGGAGGCGCCGTCGGAGATGGAGCTGGCGTTGGCCGCGGTGATGGTGCCGTCCTTGCGGAAGGCCGGGCGCAGGCCGGGGATCTTGTCCAGGTTGGCGGTGAGCGGCTGCTCGTCGTCCTTCACCACGGTCTCGCCCTTGCGGGTGGTGACGGTGACCGGGACGATTTCCGAGGCCAGCGAACCGTCCTTGATGGCGGCCTGGGCGCGCTTGAGCGACTCGATGGCGTAGGCGTCCATCTCCTCGCGGGTGACGCCGTACTGGTCGGCGGTTTCCTGGGCGAAGGAGCCCATCAGGCGGCCGGTGCGGGCGTCTTCCAGGCCGTCGAGGAACATGTGGTCCTTGATCTCGCCGTGGCCCATGCGCAGGCCGGTGCGGGCTTTCTCGATCACGTAGGGAGCGTTGGACATGCTTTCCATGCCGCCGGCGACCATCACGCTGTTGCTGCCGGCCTTGAGCAGGTCATGGGCCAGCATCACGGCCTTCATGCCCGAGCCGCAGAGCTTGTTGATGGTGGTGCAGCCGGTGGCGGCGGGCAGGCCGGCGTTCAGCGCCGCCTGGCGGGCCGGGCCCTGTTTCAGGCCGGCGGGCAGCACGTTGCCCATGATCACTTCCTGCACGTCCTCGGGCTGGATACCGGCACGGGCAATGGCTTCGCGGATGGCGACGGCGCCCAGCTCCACGGCGGGAACGCCGGACAGGCTGCCCTGGAAGCCGCCCATGGGAGTACGGGCGCCGCTGACGATGACGATCTCGGACATGAAACTAACCTCTTCGCTCTTGTTGTGATGCGCTATCGGGTATCGGTCGTGAACGACCGGGCGTCAGGATTCTACCGCGTGACTGGATAAGGCCAAAGAGTCATCGGCAAATCACTCTTTTGACTGATGAATGGACACTCGGAGGCCTCTAGAGTCGGTCCCATCCTGATGAGACTCAACTCGAAATCCAGCCTTGAGAGTGCGTACCCCATGCTGAAGACCCGTGTCATCCCTGCCGCGCAGAACGCCTACCAGTACCCGTTGTTGATCAAGAGCCTGCTGCTGTCAGGCAGCCGTTACGAAAAGGGCAGGGAGATCGTCTACCGCGACAGCGTGCGTTACAGCTATGCCACCTTCAACGAGCGCGTCGCGCGGCTGGCCAACGTGCTCACCGAGGCCGGCGTGAAGGCCGGTGACACCGTGGCGGTGATGGACTGGGACAGCCACCGCTACCTGGAGTGCATGTTCGCCATCCCGATGATCGGCGCGGTGCTGCACACCATCAATATCCGCCTCTCGCCGGACCAGATCCTCTACACCATGAACCACGCGGACGACCGCTTCGTGCTGGTCAACAGCGAGTTCGCCGCGCTTTACCAGGGCATCGCCGGGCAATTGACCACGGTGGAAAAGACCCTGCTGATCACCGACGGGGCGGACAAGAGTTGCACACTGCCCAACTGCGTCGGCGAGTACGAGACTCTGCTGGCCGCCGCCAGCCCGCGCTACGCCTTTCCCGACTTCGACGAGAATTCGGTGGCGACCACCTTCTACACCACCGGCACCACCGGTAACCCCAAGGGTGTGTACTTCACCCACCGCCAATTGGTGCTGCACACCCTGGCCATGGCCGCGACCATCGGCAGCCTGGACAGCATCCGCCTGATGGGCACCGACGACGTCTACATGCCGATCACCCCGATGTTCCACGTCCACGCCTGGGGTGTGCCGTACGTGGCGACCATGCTCGGGGTCAAGCAGGTGTATCCCGGCCGTTACGAGCCGGAGCTGCTGTGCAAGCTGATCCGCGAGGAGAAGGTGACCTTCTCCCACTGCGTGCCGACCATTCTGCAGATGATGCTCAACGCCGCCGGCGCCAAGGACCACGACTTCGGCGGGCTGAAGATCATCATCGGCGGCAGTGCGCTGAACCATGCGCTGTATGACGCCGCCAAGGCGCGCGGCATCCAGCTCACCGCCGCCTATGGCATGTCCGAGACCTGCCCGCTGATTTCCTGTGGCTACCTCAACCAGGAGCTGCGCGCCGGCAGCGAGGACGAGCGCACTACCTACCGCATCAAGGCTGGCGTGCCGGTGCCGCTGGTGGAGGCGGCGATCATGGACGAACACGGCCAGTTCCACCCGGCGGACGGTGAGTCCCAGGGCGAACTGGTGCTGCGCGCGCCCTGGCTGACCCAGGGCTACTTCCGTGAGCCGGAAAAGGGCGAGGAGCTCTGGGCGGGCGGCTGGATGCACACCGGCGACGTGGCGACCCTGGACGGCATGGGTTTCATCGACATCCGCGACCGTATCAAGGACGTGATCAAGACTGGCGGCGAGTGGCTGTCGTCGCTGGAGCTGGAAGACCTCATCAGCCGCCACCCGGCGGTGCGCGAGGTGGCGGTGGTCGGCGTGCCCGATCCGCAGTGGGGCGAACGGCCGTTCGCCCTGCTGGTGCTGCGCGATGGCCTGGCGCTGGACGCCAAGGGGCTGCGCGAGCACCTCAAGCCTTTCGTCGAGCAGGGCAACATCAACAAGTGGGCGATTCCCTCGCAGATCGCCGTTGTTACTGAAGTTCCCAAGACCAGCGTCGGCAAGCTCGACAAGAAGCGTATCCGGGTAGACATCGCCCAATGGCAGGAGGCCGGCAGCGCCTTCCTCTCCACGGTGTGACCGACGACCGGCCAGTCACGGTTTTCGGGCGCCGTGCCAAGCAAGCGCTTGGCACGGCGCAGCCCAGTGGTGACGCCGGCTCAGGGCCTGCGCAAGCGTCTAGTCAGGGCCTTTGTAAGACAAATCACACTTTCGAGCGATCTAGCACCTTAGGACGCTGGATATAGTCGCCACTACTCATAACAAAAAACACATGGAGTAGCGTCGATGAAAACCATGCAACATATCTGGCGCCTGGCGCGGTTACCGCTGGCCGTCAGCCTGGCTTCTTCACTGGCGGCTCCCGCTTCCGCTGTCAGCTTCAACATCGGGGAAATCGAAGGTTCGTTCGACTCGACGCTGTCCGTGGGGGCCAGCTGGTCGACCGAGAATCCGAACAGCAATCTCATCGGCGTGAACAACGGCGGCAAGGGCCTGTCCCAGACCTCCGACGATGGCCACCTGAACTACAAGGCCGGCAAGACCTTCTCGAAGATCTTCAAGGGCATCCACGACCTCGAACTCAAGTACGGCGACACCGGCGTCTTCGTGCGCGGCAAGTACTGGTACGACTTCGAACAGAAGGACGAGAACACCGAGTTCAAACCGCTCAGCGATCACAATCGCAAGGAAGCCGCCCAGGCCTCCGGTGGTGAAATTCTCGACGCCTTCATCTACCACAACTACAACATCGCCGATCTGCCGGGCACCGTGCGCCTGGGCAAGCAGGTGGTGAACTGGGGCGAGAGCACCTTCATCCAGAACGGTATCAGCGTGATCAACCCGTTCGACGTGACCGCCTTCCGCCGCCCGGGCTCCGAGATCAAGGAAGCGCTGGTGCCGGTGAACATGTTCTATCTGTCGCAGAACCTCACCGAGAACCTCTCCGCCGAAGGCTTTTACCAGCTCGAATGGGACCAGACCGCAGTCGACAACTGCGGCACCTTCTTCTCCCAGCCCGACGTAGTGGCTGACGGCTGCACCCAGAACCTGGCGGTGCTGACCAACAACCAGGGCTCGATCAACACCCTGAACTCCCTGCTTGGCCCGAGCCTGGCCCTGACGCCGTCGCCGTGGGATGAAGGCATCGTGGTGCGGCGCGGTCCGGACCGTGACGCCCGCGACAGCGGCCAGTACGGCTTCTCCCTGAAGTACTTCGCCGACAGCCTGAACACCGAGTTCGGCGGCTACTACATGAACTATCACAGCCGCCTGCCGATCTTCAGCGGCCGTGGCGCCGACGCCTCCAAGGTCACCCAGATCAACCAGTTGATCACCAACATCGCGGCGATCAGCCCGTCTCTGGCGGCCCAGGCCGGCGCGGCGGCGATGGCGGGCAACTCCAGCTACTTCATCGAGTACCCCGAAGACATCCGCCTGTATGGCCTGAGCTTCTCCACCACGCTGCCCACCGGCACTGCCTGGCAGGGCGAGATCAGCTACCGGCCGAACGCTCCGGTACAGCTGAACACCACCGACATCCTGTATTCCGGCCTGGACCCGGTCTCCATCGGCGGCAACCATGTCTACAACAACGCCTCGGTGCTCAACGGCAACGCCGGCGAGGACCTGCATGGCTACCGCCGCAAGGAAGTCACCCAGCTGCAGACCACCTTCACCCACTTCTTCGATCAGGTCATGGGCGCCGAGCGTCTGACCCTGGTGGGCGAAGTGGGCTGGACCCACGTCGGCGGCCTGGAAAGCCAGAACAAGGCGCGCTACGGCCGTGACCCGGTCTTCGGCCCCGGCCCGCTGAACGGCAGCCTTAACGGCCGCCCGACTTGCGAGGCGCTCAACATCTCCACCCTGGGCACCGCCAACGCCAACAACGTCAGCCGCAACTGCGAAAGCGAGGGCTTCACCACCGCCGACTCGTGGGGCTACCGCGCCCGCGCGATCTGGGACTACAACGACGTGTTCGCCGGGGTGAACCTCAAGCCCAACGTGGCCTGGTCCCACGACGTGGACGGCTACTCCCCCGGCCCTGGCGGCAACTTCGAGGAAGGCCGCAAGGCAGTCAGCCTGGGGGTCGATGCCGATTACCTGAACACCTACACCGCCAGCCTTGCCTACACCAACTACTTCGACGGCAAGTACACCACCGTCGATGACCGCGACTTCGTCAGCTTGAGCTTCGGGGTGACTTTCTAAGCCGGCCGTTCAACCGGTAACCGGCCCGCTCCCGCGGCGGGCCATCCACGCGGCCGGGTAGCCCGGCCGCGCGGGGCAGCAGACAAGACCCGCGATCCATTCATTCAGGGGCATCCCTGCAGGAGTGGCCAACGCGGTGGGCAAAGACTCAACGAGGACAATAAACGAATGAGAACAACAAAGATCCTGCTGCACACGGGCGCCCTGGCGCTCAGCCTCATCGCCTCCCAGGTGATGGCGGCCGTCTCTGCCGACGAAGCGGCCAAGCTCGGCTCCACCCTGACCCCGATGGGCGCGGAAAAGGCCGGCAACGCCGACGGTACCATTCCGGCCTGGACCGGTGGCCTGCCCAAGAATGCCGGCACTGCTGACAGCAAGGGCTTCCTCAGCGACCCGTTCGCCAGCGAGAAGCCGCTGTTCACCATCACCGCGCAGAACATGGACCAGTACAAGGCCAAGCTGACCCCCGGCCAGCAGGCGATGTTCAAGCGCTACCCCGACACCTACAAGATGCCGGTGTACACCA
Organism: Pseudomonas sp.; assembly: GCF_002796985.1. Lineage (GTDB taxonomy): Bacteria > Pseudomonadota > Gammaproteobacteria > Pseudomonadales > Pseudomonadaceae > Pseudomonas. Next base: position 152,013 of record NZ_PEKX01000018.1, read on the forward strand.
CGCACCGCACCGCCACCGTGCCGGATAACGTGCTGGAGGCGACCAAGAAGAACGCCACCAGCACCAAGCTGCTGCAGGGCGGCAACGGCCTGGAGAACTTCCAGGTGGCCAACCCCTTCCCGATTCCGAAGGACGGCCTGGAAGTCATCTGGAACCACATCACCCGCTACCGCGGCGGCCATGTGCGCCGTCTGGTGACTCAGGCCACCCCGCAGGTCAACGGTTCCTACTCGCTGGTGTACTTCCAGGACGAGTTCGTCTTCCGTACCGACCTGAAGGACTACGACGCCAGCAAGCCGAGCAACGTGCTGTTCTACTTCAAGCAACGCGTCACCGCCCCGGCACGCCTGGCCGGTAACGTGCTGCTGGTGCACGAGACCCTCGACCAGGTGAAGGAACCGCGCCTGGCGTGGCTCTACAACGCCGGTCAGCGCCGCGTACGCCGCGCCCCGCAGGTGTCCTACGATGGCCCGGGTACCGCCGCCGACGGCCTGCGTACCTCCGACAACCTGGACATGTACAACGGTGCGCCGGACCGCTACGACTGGAAACTGGTGGGCAAGCAGGAGCTGTACATCCCGTACAACAACTACAAGATGGATGATCCGAAGCTCAAGTATGCGGACATCATCAAGCCCGGCCACCTGAACCAGGACCTGAGCCGCTACGAGCTGCACCGCGTGTGGCATGTGACCGCCACCCTGAAACCGGGCGAGCGCCACATCTACGCCAAGCGTGACTTCTTCATCGACGAGGACACCTGGCAGGCCGTGGAAATCGACCACTACGACGGTCGTGGCACCCTGTGGCGCGTGGCCGAGGCCTTCAACCAGTACTACTACAACTACCAGGTACCGTGGTACACCGCGGAAACCCTGTATGACCTGCTGTCCGGCCGCTACCTGGTGCTGGGTCTGAAGAACGAGGAGAAATCCGCCTACGACTTCAACTACAGTGCTTCGGAAAGCGACTTCACCCCGGCAGCGCTTCGCCAGGAAGGCGTGCGCTGATCCCCCGATCCCCACGGGTGGTTCCGCGGTGAGAAAAGACCGGCCTTCGGGCCGGTTTTTTTATGGGGAATCATCTGTCAGATGAATGGAGGTCGGAATGTCGGATGCCTTCCAGTCATCTTGTGAGCAAAGGTAACAAAATCGGCTTCAAATCCCGCCCGCGAGGGGCTAGGCTCCGTCCACAGTGTGATCCCCGTCGACATAGCGATAAGAGCTAGAGCAAGAGCCAGGCCAATGACCGACTTCTCGACTCTGCCAAGACTGACCGATATTCCCCCCACTGCGGGCAACCGGTTCTTCCGGCCGCCGCTGCCGCATGGCCATGTCGCCCGTTCGCGCTTGTGCGAGCGGATGGCAGCAGGGCTGGAGGGACGGCTGATCCTGGTGTCTGCGCCGGCGGGGTTCGGCAAGAGTTCCCTCGCCATCGAGTTCTGCCAGACCCTGGAAGGCCACTGGCGCAGTCTGTGGCTGGGGCTCAGTGCCAGGGACAGCGATCCGGGGCGTTTCCTTGAACGCCTGCTCGATGGCTTGCGCCTGCATTTCCCCACGCTCGGTGATGAAGCCCTGGCCCTGCTGAAGATGCGCCAGCGCCACCAGCCCTTCGCCTTCGAAGCCTGGCTCGACGACCTGCTCGATGAGCTGGTGGACAGCTTGTCCGCCGAACGCCCGCTGCTGCTGGTGCTCGACGACTACCACCTGGCCCAGGGCGCGGTGCTCGACCGCTGCCTGCAGTTCCTCCTCAATCACCAGCCCGCTGGCCTGGTCGTGCTGGTCACCAGCCGCCAGCGTCCGGACTGGCACCTCGCGCGCCTGCGCCTGTCGCGGCAGCTATTGGAATTCACCGAGCAGGACCTGCGCCTGACCGTCGAGGAAACCGCGCAGCTGGTCTCGGCCAACGGCGCGCAACTGGACGACAACGCCCTGGACAACCTGGTCGAGCGCAGCGAAGGTTGGATCGCCGGGCTGCGCCTGTGGTTGCTGGCCCATGGCGACGAACTGGCGGCCAACGTGCCGGACCTGTCGGTGCATGGCGCCGAGGAGCTGATCCGCGACTATCTCCTGGAAGAGGTGATCGACAAGCAGTCTCCGGAGGTCCAGATATTCCTGGCCCAGACTGCGCGCTTCGAACGCTTCTCCGCCGAACTCTGCGATGCGCTGCGTGACGCGCACGACAGCGCCTCCATCCTGCGCCACCTGCAGCAGCATCAGGTGTTCCTCGTGCCGCTGGACGAGCAGGGCCAGTGGTTCCGCTATCACCACCTGTTTTCCGACCTGCTGCTGGCGCGCCCGCTGCCAGGCTCCGGGCCTTCGGCGGCGGCGCTGCACCTGCGCGCCTGCCGCTGGTTCAGTGCCCAGGGCCTGTTCGATGACGCGGTGGAGCAGGCCCTGCGCGCCGGCCACCCGGAAGTGGCGGCGAGCCTGGTGCAAAGTCTTTCCGAGGAACAACTGCTGGCCGAGCAGAACGTCGCCACGCTGCTGCGCTGGAAGATGGACCTGCCCGACAGCCTGCTGGCCAGCACACCGCGCCTGATCGTGCTGTACAGCTGGGCGCTGGCGCTGGCCTGCCAGCTGGATGCGGCCGAGGAACTGGCCGCGCAGCTGTCGCGCTTCCTGCCCGCCGCCGATGCCACTACCCAGCGTGACCTGCTCGCCCAATGGCAGGCCCTGGAGGGTGTGATCGCCCGCGGCCGCGGCGAGATCGACGCGGCCGAGCGGCACTGCGAGGAAGCCATGCACGGCCTTGGCCCGGAGCGCTTCGGCCCGCGCCTGCTGTGCCTGTCGACCCTGAGCAACCTGGCCATTGTGCGCGACGACCTGTGGCGAGCTCGTAGCTTGAACCGAGAGGCGCTGGAGTTGGCGCAACGCTTCGGCAACCCGCTGTTCGAAGCCATGGTGCATTACGACCGCGCCCGCGTTCTGCAAGCGCGTGGCGAAGTGCTGCGCGCCGAAGACGAGGTGCGGCAAGGGGTGGCGCGGCTGTCCAGCCTGTCATCCCAGCGTCGTTACGCCGTGCGTGGCCGGCTGATGCTCTACCAGGGCTACCTGCGCAGCCTGGCGCTGCAGCCGGACGAGGCGCGCAAATGCCTCAAGGCCGGCATCGAGGAAGCCCGCGCCTGCCGCGACATCAGCCTGGTGATCGGTTTCTGCGTGCTGGCCAGCCTGGAAGGGCGGCTGGGCAACTACGCTCGCGCTTTCGCCCACCTCGCCGAGGTCGAGCGGATGATGCATGTGTGGGACGTGCCGCCGGTCTACTACCTGTCGGCTATCACCCTGATCAAATGCGAACTCTGGCTCGGCCAGGGCCAGGTCGAGCTGGCCACTGTCTGGCTGGAGCGCCTGCGTGACACCTACACCGGCGACGAGCCGGCTACCCCGCCGGAATGTTCGCCGCAGCTGCCGCGCAACGTGGAGATGCTGCAGTCCCAGCTGGAGCGGCGCGAAGGCCGCATGGCCGAGGCCGAGGCCCGGTTGCGCGCTGTGGCCAGCGGCGCCCTGCAAGGTGGGGCGCAGTTGCAGGCGCGCTTTGCCCAGGGCCAACTGGTCGCCCTGCTGCTGCAGGAGGGTCGCGAGCGTGAGGCCTCCTTCGAGCTGGGCGAGTGCCTGAGTGGCCTGGCCGTCGGGCTGCTGGTTCCTCTGCATGAAGTGCTGTTGCAGCATCCGGAATGGTTGCGCGAACAACTGGCTGTGCGGGCTACTTCGCCGGCCATCGAGGCCTTGCGCGAACGTTTGCCGGCGTTACCGGAACGTGGGGCGGCGCTCACCGACTGCCTCAGCGGGCGCGAGCTGGCGGTGCTGGAGCTGATCGCCCAGGGCTGCTCCAACCAGGAAATCAGCGAGCGCCTGTTCATCTCCCTGCACACCGTGAAGAGCCACGCCCGCCACATCAATGACAAGCTCGGCGTGGAGCGCCGCACCCAGGCGGTGGCGCGGGCGAAGGAGCTGGGGTTGTTGCGTTAGGGGCGATTCCTCTGCCTGGGCTTCCCCTCACCCTAACCCTCTCCCAATGGGAGAGGGGACTGATCGGAGCAGGGAGTGGCCAAGGCATCAGCCGGGGCGGACGGCCCCCTCTCCCTCTGGGAGAGGGCTGGGGTGAGGGGGCCGAGCCGTAGGCTCCGATGCTGGGCTGATCTTCATCTATCTGAATAGCGATCCGCTGGCACCAGCCTCACATCCCCTTCTTCTTCTCCACCTCCGCCGGCGCACTCAAATCCAGTCCCTTGGGCGCCGGTTGCCCCTTCGCCGGAGCGGCCAGTTGCTGCTGCACATCCGCCTGGATCGCCTGCAGCACCGGCAACAGGTCGCGCATGTTCTCGCGCACTTCCGGGTAGGCATGTTTCTGCGCCAGTTCATCCACGCGCATCAACAGTTGCACGCGCACTTCCGGCGGCAGGTGGATGAAGAGCTCGGGCAACTGCTTGGCCAGTTCGGCGCTGTAGAGCACCAGGTCCTGGCGGTCGAACTGGGCGGTGAGGCCGAGGTAGTCCAGCGCGCTGCTGGTGAGCATCGAGGCGGCGGCCTTGGCTTCCTGCATGCCCTGCAGGCGCACCGGGTTGCGCTGCTCGCTCTGCGCCAGGGTCATCCAGAATTCCACCGTCAGGTTGAACAGGATCGCCTGTTCGCGCAGCGAGTAACTCATCAGGCCCAGCGCCTCGGCGCCATACGGCTGCTTGGCGGCGCGGAAGTTGAAGTACAGGCGCATCAGCTCCTTGAGCTTGAACAGCACCTCGCGCGCCTCGTTCTGCCGCAGCTCCAGCGGGGCGTAGATGTTCAGCTGCGGGCGGAAGTTCTCCTCGCTGACCATGCGCTGATAGATCGGCCCGGTGAACTCGCCGCTGCGCCGGGGCAGGCCGTTGACCTGGGTCTCGTCGATCTTCTTCAGCGCGTCGATCAGCACCTGATAGTCGGCGCTGGTCCAGGTGCGCTGGATGTCGGGAATCTTCTGGCCCAGGTAATACAGGTCGGCGGACAGGGCAGGGCGGCACAGGAGCAGCAACAGCGCGGCCAGCGGCCACAGCGAACGGCGAATGAGGATCGGCACGAACGGGCTTTCCTTGCACGAGGGCGGGTCGGGCTAGGTTAGCGAGGTGTAACGCCGGCGTCATCCCGTGGCGAGCCTCGACACTACCTAGGTTGGGCGCGTCGGCGCAGGCGCTGTGGTGTGATCACTGTTCGAGAACAACAAGCACGGGAGTCACTCGTCCATGACCGCCACCCTGTCTCTGCAACCGCCGTTGGCCGAGGGCCTGGCCCGCTATGGCTTCGGCCCCCTGCCATTGGCCGCGCTGAAGGCACGCTACGCTTCGGCCGAGTCCGGCTCGAAGTTCATTCACGTCGACGGCTTCGATGTCCATTACCGCGACGAAGGCAGCCCGGACAAGCCGGTGCTGGTACTCGTTCACGGCGTGATGGCTTCGCTGCACACCTGGGACGGCTGGGTCACCGAGCTGTCCCGGCACTTCCGCATCATCCGCCTCGACGTGCCCGGCTTCGGCCTCACCGGCGGCGGCCAGGACCGCGAGTACGACGGCGAGCGCCTGGTGAGGGCGTTCGGTATGTTCCTCGATCGCCTCGACCTCAAGCACGTGTCCATCGCCGGTAACTCCCTGGGCGGCTATATCGCCTGGAACTACGCGCTGGCCAATGCCCACCGCGTCGAGCGGCTGATCCTGATCGACCCGGCCGGCTACTACATGCAGAAAGTCCCGCTGATGATCGCCAGTGCGGTGCTGCCCGGCGCCGGCATCATGATGCCGATGTGGATGCCGCGTGCGCTGGTGGCGCAGGGCATCAAGGAAGTCTACGGCGATGCGCGCAAGATCAAGCCGGGGGTGATCGACCGCTACTACGACATCAGCCGTCGACCGGGTAACCGCCGCGCGATGATCGACATCTTCCGCGTGCTGGTGAAGGCCAACCGCGAGGAACTGCCCACCACCCCGAATCGCGTCGCCGCCTTGAAAGTGCCGACGATGCTGATGTGGGGCGAGCGCGACCGCTGGATCTCGCCGCGCCATGTGCCGATGTGGCAGCGCGACGTGCCAGGGATCGAGGTGAAGGTCTATCCAGGCGTGGGGCATATCCCGATGGAAGAAATCCCCGAGGAATCGGCGGCGGATGCGCTGCGTTTCCTGCATGCCTGAATCTTGATCGCTCGATGAAAAGCCCGGCCAATGTGCCGGGCTTTCTCGTTCTGCCGAAACGTTTTTCGTAGGAGCGAGCTTGCTCGCGAAGCTCTTTGCTGGGCCTGAAACCAAGGTGCCCGAGCGGTTCGCGAGCAAGCTCGCTCCTACATGGGGCTTCGCTCGGAAACGAAACCGCCCCGACAGGGCGGGGCGGTGTTCCGAGCAGAGGAGGGGTCAGCCGGCGTGTGCCAGCGGCTGCGCGTCGTACTCCTTGCGCACCTCGTACAGCACATCGAGGTTGTTGTGCTGCCAGGGGTGGAAGTCGGACTTGAAGAAGTCCAGGTACTCGCGCAGCAGCGGGCGGAATACGCCGTGCTTGCCCCAGGTCCACTTGAGACCGTCGCGCCAGACCCGCCAGTTCCACAGCAGGCCGTCCACCTTGAGCATGTGCACCAGCCCACGGAAGGTATCCAGGACGAAGAAGAAGGTCGACATACGCATCGCCCGGCGCAACAGCTTGCGGTTACCGCAGACCTGGTTGTAAACGTCGAAGGCTACGGCCTTGTGCTCGGTCTCCTCCAGCGCGTGCCAGCGCCACAGGCGCTGCATCACCGGGTCGGCGCCTTGCATGGTGCGCGGGTCGGTCAGCAGACCGTTGGCCATGATCGCGGTGATGTGCTCCAGCGCGGCGGTCGCTGCCAGCTGGCGCTTGGCCGGGAATTTCTTCTGGGTGAAGCGGATGCGCGCCTGGGCGCGTTTTTCGATGGCGGTGACATCGTAGCCCTGGTCGCGCAGGCGCTGGCTGTAGGTCAGGTGCTCACGGCTGTGGTGACCTTCCTGGCCGATGAAGCCACGGATCTGCTCCTTGAGCACCGGGTCGCTGATCTGGTCGCGGAACTGCCGCACCGAGTCGATGAAGAAGCGTTCGCCGTCGGGGAAGAGCACCGACATGGCATCGAACAGATGGGACTTGAAGGCGTCTCCGCCGTGCCAGTGACGCGGCAGCGGATCGGGCAGATCAAAGTCCATGTGCCGGGGCTTGATCTCCAGTCCTGCGGGGGTGGTGCTGGCCATGGCGGCTCCATTGTTGTGGTTGTCCATGGTCATTACTCTGGGCTTGTAGGGAAAGCGTCACAAGGTTATTGTCTGCCAACTTTCCGGTCATATCCGGCCAGCGGTCACCATAAGAAAAACGATGAAACAGCCGCTCAACTTCACCGCCGAACTGGTGCCCGTCGCCTATGCGCAGGCGCTCCTCGATCTCGCCGAAGAGCTGGGCGTGCCCCGCACGCGCCTGTTCGAGTTGGCCCGCGTGCGCCCCGAGGTGCTGCAGAGCCCCAATGGCCGCCTGTCCTTCATCGACTTCCATCAGCTCTCCAGCACTGCTCTGCTGCATTGCAACGAGCCGGCCTTCGGCCTGCTGCTGGGGCAGCGGCTGAACGTCTCCACCCACGGCATCCTCGGCTATGCGGTGCTGTCCAGCGCCAACCTCGGACGCGCCATCGCCTTCGCCCTGAAGTATTACCGCGTGCTCGGCCTGGCCTATGACCTGGAAATGGTCGAAGACGATGGCGTGTCCTACCTGCGTGCCAGCGAGTCGATTCCCCTCGGCCCCACCAGTCGCTTCGCCGCCGAAGGCCTGATGACCAGCCTGCACACCATCGCCCGCTTCCTGGTGGGCGAGCCCTTGCAGGGTGTCAGTGTCGGCTTTGCCTACGACGAGCCCGTCTATGCCGAGCGCTATGCCGAGGTGTTTGGCGGCGAGGTGCTATTCGATCAGCCGTTCCACTTCATCGGCCTGCCCAGCGAGTACCTGGCACGGCCCATGGCGCTGGCCAACCCGGCCACGGTGCAGATGTGCGAGCAGCAGTGCGAGGCGCTGCTGGCCACGCTGGACGTGCAGGAAGGCCTGCTGACCCGCATCCGCCGCCTGCTGCTGGCGCGCCCCGGCGAGTTCCCCGACCTGGAGAGCGTGGCCGCCGACCTGCACACCAGCGGCCGCAGCCTACGTCGACATCTTTCGAACCTGGGTACCACCTACCAGGAAGTGCTCGACGACGTGCGCAAGCGTCTGGCCCTGCAATACCTCACCACGACCCACCTGCCGCTCTACGAAATCGCGCTGCTGCTGGGCTTCAACGACCCGTCGAACTTCCGCCGGGCGTTCCGCAAGTGGACCGGCAAGCTGCCCACGGACTACCGTCACGAGGATTGAGCCGACTCGCCAGGGCAGGGCGGAATCGGCGAAAATGTTCGCCGTGTTCTTCCGTAACCGAGCGAGTCTTCGATGAGCGAACAGCCTGCCCTGATCCGCGAAACCTTCCCCGTCGGCCCCTTGCAGTGCAACTGCACCATTATCGGCGACCCGCTGACGAAGAAGGCCATCGTCGTCGATCCGGGCGGCGACCACGAGCTCATCCTGCAGCGCCTCGATGCGTTGGGGCTGAAGGTGGTCAGCATCATCCACACCCACGCGCACCTGGACCACTTCCTCGCTTCCGGGCAGATGAAGGAGAAGACCGGCGCGACCCTGCACCTGCACAAGGACGACCAGTTCCTCTGGGATAACTTGGAGATGCAGTGCCGCATGTTCGGCGTCCCTTATACTCCGGTACCCTCGCCGGACCAGTGGCTGGCCGACGACGAGGAACTGGCCTGCGGCTGCGGCGTGGCGCTGCACACGCCGGGACACACGCCGGGCTCGATGAGCTTCTGGTTCCCCAGGGACAAGCTGCTGATCGCCGGTGACACGCTGTTTCGCCGCAGCATCGGCCGCACCGACTTGTGGGGCGGCGACTACGCCACCATCGAACGTTCGATCCGCGATCGCCTGTACTCGCTGGACGAAGAGGCGACCGTGGTCACGGGCCACGGCCCGGACACCTGCCTGGGTGACGAGATGCGGGAAAATCCCTTCATCCGCGCTTAAGGTTGTTACGGAATTATTTGCACGACCTACGCTCTAACCTGCCGCCCGCTAATGGGTGTTTCGCTATTTCGAGGAGTCATCCGACATGTTCACCGCACGTAGTCTGTCCATGGTTGCGGCTGCCACCGCCTTTGCCCTCATGGCCGGTTGCGCCTCCCAGAACCCCTATGACCCCAACACCCAGGCCCCGCCGGCCGAGGGTGGCATGAGCAAGACCGCCAAGTACGGCGCGCTGGGTGCACTGGCCGGCGCCGTCGCCGGTGCCGCGATCAACCACGACAACCGTGGCAAGGGCGCGATGATCGGCGCCGCCGCCATTGGTGCCGCCGCCGCCGGCTACGGTTACTACGCCGACAAGCAGGAAGCCAAGCTGCGCCAGCAGATGCAGGGCACCGGTGTGCAGGTCGAGCGCCAGGGCGATGACATCAAGCTGATCATGCCGGGTAACATCACCTTCGCCACCGATTCGGCGAACATCGCGCCGTCCTTCTACACCCCGCTGAACAACCTGGCCAACTCCTTCAAGGAGTTCAACCAGAACAGCATCGAGATCGTCGGCTATACCGACAGCACCGGCAGCCGCCAGCACAACATGGACCTGTCCCAGCGCCGTGCGCAGTCGGTGGCGGGTTACCTGACCTCCCAGGGCGTCGACGGCTCCCGCGTGAGCACCCGTGGCATGGGCCCGGACCAGCCGGTTGCCTCCAACGCCGATGCCAACGGCCGCGCGCAGAATCGCCGCGTGGAAGTGAACCTGAAAGCCCTGCCGAACGCGCAGACACAGCAGTACCAGCAGTAAGCAGCGCCCATGAAAAAGCCCGCCGATTGGCGGGCTTTTTCGTTGCTGCACCTCGTGGGGCGCTTGGCTGAAACTGTAGGAGCGAGCTTGCTCGCGAACCGGCGCCGCTCGGTGCCATGCGGTTCGCGAGCAAGCTCGCTCCTACAAAAAGGTCAGGCCTTGGCGGCAGGGAATTCGCGGTGCAACTGGGCCAGCAACTGGTCCTTGCGCTCCCACAGCTGGTTCACCCACAGCTGGAACTCGGCGCGGTAGCCCTCGTCCTGGTCGTAACTCTTGCCGATGAACTGGCGGGGGATTTCTAGCTCCTCGAAGCGCACCACCACCGAACGCAGGCGGCCGGACAGCAGGCACCAGAAGGTCGGGCGGCCATCGGGGTAATGAATGGTGACATTCACCAGGGTGCGCAGCTGCTCGCCCATCGCGTCGAGGACGAAGGCGATGCCGCCTGCCTTGGGCTTGAGCAGATGCGGGAAGGGGGACTGCTGCTCGTCGTGCTTGGCCGGGGTGAAGCGGGTGCCTTCGAGGAAGTTGAAGATGGACACCGGAATGCGGCTGAACTTGGCGCACGCCTTGCGGGTGGTTTCCAGGTCCTTGCCTTTCTTTTCCGGGTGCTTGGCCAGGTACGCCTTGGTGTAGCGCTTCATGAAGGGGAAATCGAGCGCCCACCAGCACAGGCCGATCACCGGGACCCAGATCAGCTCCTGCTTGAGGAAGAAGCGCAGCAGCGGAATGCGGCGGTTGAGCTGGTACTGCAGGACGAGGATGTCTACCCAGCTCTGGTGGTTGCTGGTCACCAGGTAGGAGTGGTCGTAGTGCAGGCCCTGCAGGCCCTCCACGTTCCAGCGGGTCTTGCCCACCAGGTTCATCCAGCCCTTGTTGCAGGTGATCCAGCTTTCGGCGATCACGCTCATGATCTTGCTGAGCGCCAACTGGGCGGCGCTGAACGGCAGCAGTAGCTTGATGATCGACATGCCCAGCAGCGGGATGCACCAGCACAGGGTGCTCACCACCAGGATCAGGGTGGCGAGGATGCCGCGCAGCGTGTGCGGAAGGAAACTCAACATCGAGGAATGGTCCTTGTACGTAGGCGCCCGGTCAGCCGGGCGCGTGATGCGTTCGTGGGCACATCCCTCGTGCCTTGGGTTATCAGCCGTCCTTGCCGCTGTCCGCCTGGATCGCCGTCAGTGCGATGGTGTAGACGATGTCGTCCACCAGCGCGCCGCGCGACAGGTCGTTCACCGGTTTGCGCAGGCCCTGCAGCATCGGCCCGATGCTGACGCAGTCGGCGCTGCGCTGGACCGCCTTGTAGGTGGTGTTCCCGGTGTTCAGATCAGGGAACACGAATACGTTGGCGCGTCCGGCCACCTGGCTTTGCGGGGCCTTCAGGCGACCCACGCTGCCGATGGCGGCGGCATCATACTGCAAGGGGCCGTCAATCAACAGATCGGGGCGTTTTTCCTGCGCGATGCGCGTAGCTTCGCGTACTTTCTCGACATCTGCGCCGGTTCCGGAGTCGCCGGTGGAGTAGCTGATCATCGCCACCCGCGGGGTGATACCGAAGGCCTGCGCGGAGGCGGCACTCTGCAGGGCGATCTCCGCCAGGTCACTGGCCGAAGGATCGGGATTCACCGCGCAGTCGCCGTAGACCACCACCTGGTCGGGCAGCAGCATGAAGAACACCGAGGACACCAGGTTGTAGCCGGGCGCGGTCTTGATCAGTTGCAGGGCGGGGCGGATGGTGTTGGCGGTGGTGTGGATGGCGCCGGAAACCAGGCCGTCCACTTCGTCCAGGGCGAGCATCACGGTGCCCAGCACCACGTTGTCTTCCAGTTGCTGCTCGGCCATCGGCGCGTTCAGGCTCTTGCCCTTGCGCAGTTCGACCATGGGTTCGACGTAGCGGCTGCGCACCAGGTCCGGGTCGACGATCTCCAGGTCTTCGGGCAGCACGATGCCCAGCATCTGCGCCACGGCCTGTACGTCATCGGGCTTGGCCAGCAGCACGCAGCGGGCGATGCCGCGGGCGTGGCAGATGGCGGCGGCCTGCACGGTGCGCGGCTCGCTGCCTTCGGGCAGGACGATGCGCTTGCCGGCGCGGTTGGCGCGCTGGGTCAGCTGGTAGCGGAACACCGGTGGCGACAGGCGCAGCTCGTGGGGCGCGCCGCAGCGGTCCTTGAGCCACTCGAAGTCAATGTGTTCGGCGACGAACTCGGTGACGCGCTCGGCGCGCTCGCGGTCGTCCACCGGGATTTCCTTGTTCATCCGCGACAGGTCGCCGGCGGTGTCGAACGAGCCGGTCTTCACCGTCAGCACCGGCAGGCCGCTCTGCAGCGCACTGCGGCACAGCTCCATGATCCGCGCGTCCGGGGTCAGGCCCGAGCACAGCAGCAGCCCGGCCAGCGGCACGCCGTTCATGGCGGCGAGGCAGGCGGCAAGGATGATGTCGTCGCGGTCGCCCGGCACCACCACCAGCACGCCGGGCTTGAGCAGGTGCACGGTGTTCGGTGCCGAGGGCGCGCAGAGGATGATCTTCTGCACACGGCGTTGTTCGTAGTCGCCGGCGTTGAGCACGCTGGCATTGAGCAGGTCGGCCACGTCGCGGGTGCGCGGGGCATTCATCTCGTCCTGCCAGGGAATGCAGCCGAGCAGGCGCACGTCGCCGTCACGCAGCAGCGGGGAATGTTCCTTCAGGCGTTGGCCGAACAGCCGTGCGGCTTCTTCGGCGTCACGCGGCATGTCCTCGTGCTCGCCGCCACGCACCTTGTTCACGATCAGGCCGGCCAGGTGCGGGTCGCGCGGGCCGCCAAACAGCTGGGCAAGGATCTCGATGCGGTCGGACAGTTCGCTCTCCGTCTCGTTGTCCGGCGCGGAAACCAGGATCACCTCGGCGTCCACGCTGCGCGCCAGGTGCGCGTTGATGCGCGCGGCATAGCTGGCGTGCTTGGTCGGCACCATGCCCTCGACGATCATCACGTCCTTGTCCACGGCCACGCTGTTGTACATGCCGACGATATCTTCGAGCAGCTCGTCGAGCAGGCCGTCGCCGAGCATGCGCTCGACCTTGGACAGTGACAGCGGGGTGGGCGCGTTGAGGCCGTGGGTGCGCGCGACCAGCTCGCTGGAGCGCTCCGGGCCATCGTCGCCGGCGTGGGGCTGGGCGATGGGCTTGAAGAAGCCGACTTTCAGGCCGGCGCGTTGCAGGGCGCGGATCAGGCCCAGGCTGGTGGACGTCAGGCCGACACCGAATCCGGTCGGTGCGAGGAAGAAGGTGTGCATCCGGGCTCCTTAAGCCGTGCGGGAGTGGTCTGCGCCCTTGTGGGGCGCAACCGTTGAATCTTCAGTCGAGGACCGCCAGGGTGTCGAGTGCGATCTGCTTCTCCTCGTTGGTGGGGATCACCAGCACGCGGGGGTGGCCGGGCAGGTGGATCGGGCCGCCGACACCGCGCACGCAGCGGGCGTTGGCTTCGCCATCGAGTTCGAGGTTGAGCACATGCAGGTGCTTCACCGTGAGGTTGCGTACCAGCGCGGAGTTCTCGCCGATGCCGCCGGTGAAGATGATGCCGTCCAGGCGCGGCAGCGCACAGGTCAGCGAGGCCAGCGATTTGGCCAATCGGTAACAGAATACTTCGATGGCCAGCGCCGCATTGGCGTGGCCCTGCTCGCGGGCGTGCTCCAGGGTGCGCATGTCGTTGGACAACCCCGACAGGCCGAGCAGGCCGCTGTCGTGGTTGAGCATGTGGTCGATCTTTTCCAGGCTCCAGCCCAGGGTGCGCGCCAGGTGGCTGTGCAGGTTCGGATCGACGTCGCCGCTGCGGGTGCCCATCATCAGGCCCTCCAGCGGGGTCAGACCCATGCTGGTGTCGCGACTCTGGCCGTTGGCGATGGCGCAGGTGGAGCTGCCGTTGCCCAGGTGCGCGGACAGCCAGTAGCTGTCGCCCACCGCCAGCCCGCTCATTTCGGCGGCCTGGTGGCTGACATAGCGGTGGCTGGTGCCGTGGAAGCCGTAGCGGCGTACGTGCTGCTCGCGGTACAGCGGCTCGGGGATGGCGTAGCGGAAGGCGCGCTCGGGCAGGCTCTGGTGGAAGGCGGTGTCGAACACGGCGATGTGCGGCAGGTCCGGGTACAGCGCCATGGCGGCGTCGATACCCACCAGGTTGGCCGGGTTGTGCAGCGGCGCCAGGGGCGAGGTTTCGCGAATCGCGCTGAGCACTTCATCGGTCAGGCGCGAGGCCTGGGTGAAGCGCTCGCCGCCGTGCACCACGCGGTGGCCGATGGCGTGCAGCTCACCCTGCGCGGCCTGGGCCACCAGCGGCAGCAGGCGGGCGAGGGCGGCCTTGTGGTCGCCGCCGGGCAGCTCCAGGGTCTGCGGCTGGGCGTCGGTTTCGCCCTGCCAGCGCAGGCTGGCGCCATTCGAACCGAGGCGTTCGGCCAGGCCGTGGAGGATGAAATCGTCGCGCCCCTCTCGAACCAGAGCGAACTTGATCGACGAACTACCGCAGTTGATCACCAGGATATTGCGAGCCGGCATGCCTACTCCTTGTTGCTGTCGGTTTGCTTGGCGCACCAGCCGCAGGGGAACTCGCGGCCGATCTGCGCCTTGCGCTGCTGCGGGTCCAGCACCCAGGGCCGCGACTGCCAGGGCGGCTGGTGGCGCAGGTGCTGGGTATGGCCGCAGGACAAGACTGCCACCCAGTGGCCGTCTTCGTCCTGATGAAAGTCAAGCAGGCGCGGCGGGCCCGTGTGATCCCGTCCGTCCGTCTTCGGGTCGCATTCAGGGGCGTCGCCGCGTAAACTGACGCGCTCAACTTCTATATCGGATAGGTTTCGAACCATGCAGATCGCGGCCAACAAGGCGGTTTCCATCGACTATACCCTGACCAACGACGCGGGTGAGGTCATCGACAGCTCCGCCGGCGGCGCTCCGCTGGTCTACCTGCACGGTGCCCACAACATCATCGGCGGCCTGGAAAAGGCCCTGGAAGGCAAGCAGGTCGGTGACGAGCTGGACGTGACCGTCGAGCCGGCCGATGCCTACGGCGAGTACAGCGCCGAGCTGGTCGCCACCCTGACCCGCGAAATGTTCGAAGGCGTGGACGAGCTGGAAGTCGGCATGCAGTTCCATGCTTCCGCTCCGGACGGCGGCATGCAGATCGTCACCATTCGCGACATCGAAGGCGATGACGTGATCGTCGACGGCAACCACCCGCTGGCCGGTCAGCGCCTGAACTTCAAGGTGAAAGTGGTCGACATCCGCGACGCTTCCGCCGAAGAAGTCGCCCATGGCCACGTCCATGGCGAAGGTGGTCACCACCACTGATAGCGGTTACCCGGTCGGCCACCGACCGGGTGAAGCCATCATTGAGCTGCTACGCTCAAACGGGAAAGGCGCCTTCGGGCGCCTTTCTCATGCGGTCTGATTCACTGCAACAAGGCCAGGGCATTTTTCCCGCATCGACTGGGATTGCGCGGCATCACGGACGAATTGTCCGCTGCCCGCGCGGGCACTTCGTGCCTACTTCTTCAAGGAGCAAGCAATGAGCGCTTTTCACGATCTGACGCTGCAGGGTCTCGACGGCCAGGATTTGCCGCTGGCCCCGCTCAAGGGCAAGGTCGTGCTGGTGGTCAACGTCGCCTCGAAATGCGGCCTGACTCCGCAGTACGCGGCTCTGGAACATCTCTACCAGCAATACAAGGATCAAGGGTTCGTGGTACTGGGCCTGCCGTGCAACCAGTTTGCCGGGCAGGAGCCTGGCAGCGAAGCCGAGATCCAGTCGTTCTGCTCACTGAACTACGGGGTCAGCTTCCCCATGTCGGGCAAGCTGGAAGTCAACGGCTCCGAACGTCATCCGCTGTACCGCCTGTTGGCGGGCGAGGGCGCCGAGTTCCCCGGCGACATCACCTGGAACTTCGAGAAGTTCCTCCTCGGCCCGGATGGCCGCGTGCTGGCTCGCTTCAGCCCGCGCACCACGCCGGATGATCCGGCGCTGGTCCAGGCGATCGAAAAGGCGCTCGGCGCCTGATCCTCACCGGCGGGAGAGGGCGCATGCGCCAATCCCGCCGGCATTTCTCCCCTTCGTCTTGTTCCGCGCACCGCGTGACGGCTTAATCGGGCGACCTGTTCCGGAGCCTGCCATGAGCCGTTTCGCCGCCGAGTCCGCCTGCCTGCCCGCCACGCCCGATGCCTTGCGCGCCCTGATCGAACAGCGCCGCGCGGTGCGTCGTTTCCTCGATGAACCGGTGCCGGACGCTGTGCTGCGCGACTGCCTGGAGCAGGCCGTGCTGGCACCCAATGCCTGCAACCTGCAGCCGTGGAGCTTCCAGGTGATCTGCGATGCCGAGTTGCGTCGCCGACTGGCGCCGGTGTGCCTGGGGCAGAACGCGGCGCGCACCGCGCCGGTGCTGATCGCCGTGCTGGCGCGGCCGGATACCTGGCGCGAGTCCTGCGCGGCGGTCCTCGATCAGTGGCCCGAGCCGCAAGTGCCGGAGAAGGTGCGCGACTTCTACCAGCGCACCGCCCTGCTCCAGTACAACCAGGGGGCGTTCGGCCTGCGTGGGCTGTTCAAGCGTGCCCTCTATGCAGTTGTCGGCCGCCGTCGTGCGCTGATGCGCCAGCCCAACAGCCATGCCGAAATGCGCCTGTGGGCGGTGAAGTCAACCGCGCTGGCGGCGCAGAACCTGATGCTCGCCCTGCAGAGCCACGGCTACGCCACTTGCCCCATGGAAGGCTTCGACGAGGTGCGATTGCGCAGGGTGCTGCAGATCCCCCGCCGCGCGGTGCCGATCATGCTGCTGGCGGTGGGGCGGGCTGCCGACAACGGCGTCTACAACTCGCGCCTGCGTTTCCCGCTGGAGCAGCGGGTCAGCTGGCACTGAGCGCATCGGGCCGCGTCAGCACGCCCATGCGCCCGCCGCCGAAGGACCAGTCGTCCGCCTCGCTGGTGGTGATCTGCACCATCACATCCTCACTGGCTAGTCCCAGGCGCTCGCCCAGCAGAGCGTTCAGCCGGCGGTAGAACGCCTGCCTGGTCTGCGAGTCCCGCGGGCGGCCGATGGTGATGGCGATCAGCACGAAGTCGTCGCTGCGCGGGCCGCCCAGGTAGTGGCGGTTGAAGACGAATTCTTCCGCCTCATGCTGATGGATCATCACGAACTGATCGCCCTCCGGCACGTTGAAGGCCTCGTGCATGGCGTCGTACACGGTGTCGGCGAGTTCGCGCAGATACTCGGGTTGCTTGCCCTTGCGCAGGGAGATGCGGACGGTAGGCATGGCGTCATTCCTCTTCGAGACAGTGGAGAGCGGAGGCGGCCGTCGGCCAGCCGCCATAGAAAGCCAGATGGGTGATCAGTTCGACCAGCTCCTCGCGGGTCAGGCCGTTGTCGCGGGCCAACTGAAGATGAAACGGCAGCTGCTCCAGGCGCCCGAGCACCACCAGTGATGCGACCGTCGCCAGGCTACGCTCGCGCGGACTCAGTTGCGGGCGCTGCCAGATATCGCCGAACAGAACCTGCTCGGTGATCTGTGCCAACTTTGGCGCCTGGCTTCGCAAGGTTGGGGTGACTTGCGGTGGAGTGGGCATGCTGCCGGTCCTCTTCTGTGGCTTGACGAGCTCAGGCTAGCCCGGCAAGTTAATTCGGAAAATCGGGAAATATTTGACCGATAGTTCGATTAATCAGGATTGTCGCCATGGCTCGTATCAACTTCGACCTGGACGTGCTGCGCACCTTCGTCACCGGCATCGAACTGGGCAGCTTCGCCCGCGCGGCGGATCGCCTGGGTCGCTCCACCTCCGCCGTCAGTGCGCAGTTGAAGAAGCTGGAGGAGCAGGCCGGCACGCCGGTATTGCGCCGCGAAGGGCGCGGCATGGCGCTGACCGAGGCGGGCGAGACGCTGCTGGCTTACGCGCGCCGGCTGTTGGAATTGAATGACGAAGCGGCGGGCGCCTTGCGCGGCGGCTCGCTGGAAGGCCGGGTGCGCCTCGGCCTGCAGGAAGACTTCGGCGAAACCCTGCTGCCTGCTGTGCTGGCGCGCTTTGCCCGCGCGCACCCCAAGGTGCGCATCGAAGTTCGCACGGCGCGCAATCAGCCGCTCATCGAAGGGGTGCGCAATGGCGAGCTGGACCTGGCGCTGGCCTGGGAAACCGGTGAGCGCACGCCGCACATGGAGCGCATCGGCGCGGTGGCGCAATGCTGGATCGGCGCGCCGGACGCACGCCCGTTTCCTGGCGCGGAGCCATTGCCGCTGGTGATGCTGGAGGCGCCGTGCCTGCTACGCAGCGCGGCGACCGAGGCGCTGGATCGGGCCGGTATCGCCTGGCGCGTGGCGTTCACCAGCGCCGGGTTGTCCGGCATCTGGGCGGCGGTCGGCGCGGGGCTGGGCGTCGGCCTGCGCACGCCGATCGGCCTGCCGGCCAGCGTCGAACGGCTGGACGCCGAGCGCGCCGGGCTGCCAGCGATGGCGCCGCTGGGCCTGTGCCTGCACCGCAGCGAGGCCGAGCCGGAAGCGCTGGTGGAACGCCTGCGCGAACTGCTGCAGGAAGGCGTGGCGGAGCTGCTGGAGAACCCGGCGATTCGCTGAGCCACTTCTGAGGGAAAATCACTGCGATCAATGGTGCTGGCAAGAGCGAGACGACCGGTCATATTCTTGCGCCCATGAACAGCATTCGACTCGACAAACGCGACCTGATCCTCGCCAAGGGCTCCCTGGCGATGACCCGCAGCGGCTACCACGGCACCGGCGTGCAGGACATCGTCCAGGCCGCCGGCATCCCCAAGGGCTCCTTCTATCACTACTTCGAGAGCAAGGAAGACTTCGCCCTGCAGGCGCTGGAGCACCTCTATGCCCCGCGCCTGGCCCGTTACGCCGAGGCGCTGGGCAACCCGGCGCTGGGCCCGCGTGCGCGCATCCTCACCTACTACCGCGAACTGCTGGCGCACTTTGCCCGCCAGGAGAAGCTCGAATACCACTGCTTCATCGGCAGCCTGAGCTTCGAGATGGCCGAGCTGTCGCCGCCTATCGCCGAGCGGGTGGACGGCATCCTCCAGCAGTCCATCGACACCCTGCGCGACTGCCTGGCCGATGCCCAGCGTGTCGGTGAGTTGCCGGCGGCGGAGAATGTCGAATCCCTCGCCGAGTTCATCGGCAACGCCTGGCAGGGCGTGCTGGCGCGGATGAAAGTCAGCGCCTCGCTCAAGCCCGTGGAACGCTTTATCGAACGCCTGGAGCACCTGCTTCAGGCCTGATCTGCCTGAGTCATCCCCAACCTTCATAGAAAAGCGAGACGACCGGTCGCCTGGTCGTCCTGGAGACTTCAATGACCGCATCCGTAGACACCCTGTTCTCGCCCTTCCGCCTGGGCGGCCTGGAACTGCCCACGCGCATCGTGATGGCGCCGATGACCCGCAACTTCACGCCGGGCGGCGTGCCCCACGCCCAGGTGGTCGAGTACTACCGTCGCCGCGCTGCTGCCGGCGTCGGCCTGATCGTCACCGAAGGCACCACGGTCAACCACAAGGCCGCCAACGGCTACCCGAACGTACCGCGCTTCTACGGTGAAGACGCCCTGGCGGGCTGGAAGCAGGTTGTCGACGCCGTGCACGCCGAAGGCGGCAAGATCGTCCCGCAGCTGTGGCACGTCGGCGCCGTGCGCCGCCTGGGCACCGAGCCGGACGCCAGCGTTCCGGGCTATGGCCCCAGCGGCAAGGAAAAGGACGGCACCGTGCTGGTCCATGAGATGACCAGGGAAGACATCCAGGAAGTCATCGCCGCCTTCGCCCAGGCCGCCGTCGACGCCAAGTCCATCGGCATGGACGGCGTGGAAATCCACGGTGCCCACGGCTACCTGATCGACCAGTTCTTCTGGGACGGCAGCAACAAGCGTACCGACGAATACGGCGGCAGCCTGGCCAACCGTTCGCGCTTCGCCATCGAGCTGATCCAGGCCGTGCGTGCGGCCGTGGGCCCCGACTACCCGATCATCTTCCGCTTCTCCCAGTGGAAGCAGCAGGACTACAGCGCCCGCCTGGTGCAGACCCCTGAAGAACTGGAAGCCTTCCTCAAGCCGCTGTCGGATGCCGGTGTGGATATCTTCCACTGCTCGACCCGCCGCTTCTGGATTGCGGAATTCGAGGGCTCCGACCTCAACCTGGCAGGCTGGACCCGCCAGCTCACCGGCAAGCCGACCATCACCGTCGGTAACGTCGGCCTGGATGGCAGCGAGTTCCTGGCCTTCTTCGGCAACACCGAGGAAGTCGCCCAACCGTCGGGCATCGACGGGCTGCTGGAGCGCCTGAACAAGGAAGAGTTCGACCTGGTGGCCGTCGGCCGCGCCCTGCTGGTCGACCCGGACTGGGCGCTGAAAGTGCGTGACGGTCGCCTGGCCGACATCAAACCGTTCAGCCGGGATGCGCTGATGTCGCTGGCCTGATTCGCCAGCGGATGTGAAAAGCCCCTGGCGCCATCGGTGCCAGGGGCTTTTTTGCTCTTCGTAGGAGCGAGCTTGCTCGCGAACCCGCACAGCTCTGCGCGGCCCCTGTTCGCGAGCAAGCTCGCTCCTACAGGTCAACGCCTGCGCGGGGCCAGCTCTTGTATGGCGTTAGGGTAGGAACCTGTCGGGGGTGGAGGGACAAGCTTCGCTTCTGCCCGTCAGACCGTAGGAGACTTCCCCCACCCACGCGCTATCCGCCCGCACCGGGCTGATCACTTGGGTAGGGCGCATAACGCGCCAGCGTTATCCGCCATTCCCCTACCGGCGGATAACCTGTTCCAGGTTATGCGCCCTACGTTTTCCCACAGGTGAGTCCGACGCCCGCCGGCTCTTTGTAGGAGCGAGCTTGCTCACGAACCGGCCCCGCTGCGGACGATGCTCGCGAGCAAGCTCGCTCCTGCAAATGGCGTTCCGTTTATGGCGGAGTATTGATCACCTGAATGGTCTGAAAGCACCGTCCTAGGCGTTTACAAATCTTTTCCGAGACCCACCTTTCCGTATGCTGACTTCCCAGTCCGAAACGGGCAAAGTATGAACGCGTTCACACAACAATAGGCCGGGATACGGCCGTAGGAGTAAGACATGCGGATCGGCTTGGTGGTCGATGCAACCTGTGACCTTCCCCCGGAATTCCTTGCTGCCAACAACATTCGCGTGCTGCCCATCGGTATCCGCGTGGGCGAGCGCCGCATCGTCGATGATCGCAATCCCGACACTACCCTCAAGTTCTATTCCCAGGACCTGCCCAAGGTCGGCCCCGAGGACGGCAGCGAACCGCTGACGCCGGCGCAGACCCATGACTGGTTCCTGGAGCAGTTGGTCACCGATTTCGACTATGTGATCTGCCTGACCGTGACCAGCCAGCGCAGCCCGATCTTCGAGCATGCCACCCAGGCTTCCTTCAGCCTGTTGCAGAGCTACAAGGAGCGCCGCACCGCCGCCGGCATCGCCGGGCCGTTCGCGCTGCGGGTGATCGATAGCCAGACGGTATTCGCCGGCCTCGCCGTGCTGGCCGCCGAAGGCGTGCGTTTGCTCGCGGAAGACCAGCATCCCAACGCCGTGCGTACCCGCCTGGAGCAGCTCAGCCAGCAGATGAACACCTTCCTGGTCGCCAGCGACCTGGGGCACATCCGCCGCCGAGGCTTCCAGAAGGGCGACCGCAGCAGCATCGGCGACCGCCTGCGCGGTGCTTTCCTCGGCCTGGGCTCGATGCTCGACATGAAGCCGGTGCTGAGCCTGGTGCAAGGCGAGGACAAGCCGGTTTCGGTGTCGCCGAACTACGAGAAATCCGCCGAACGCTTGCTCAACTTCGCCCGTGCGCGGGTCGAGTCGGGCGAGTTGCTGGCGCCACAGATGTGCCTGAGTTATGCCGGCGATCCTTCCGCCCTGCGTGACCTGCCCGGTTTTGCCGCCCTGGAAGCGGCCTGCCAGGCCAAGGGTGTGGCGGTGCACCTGGCGATGCTCAGCCCCACTGGCGGTATCAACCTCGGGGCGGGCGCCATGAGCCTGTCCTTTGCGGCCGAGCCCAAGCCCTTCGCCTGACTGCTACTTGTGTACTTCAGGCTGGCCGAGGTCGCCGGGGTTCTTCCCCGGCAGGGCCGCGCGGCAGGCTTCCTGCAGGTAGCCTTCGAAGCGCTCGACCACCGTGTCCCACGCCTGATGGATGGCGTGGTGGCGTGCGTTGAGGCGCACCCGGCGCAACCGCTCCGGGTCGCCCAGCAACCAGCTCGCCGCTTCGAAGAAGCTCTGCTCTTCGCCCGGCACGCCGAGCACGCCGTTGTGTCCGTGGCGAATGTGCTGGCCAGCCGCTGCCTGGTCGAAAGCCACCACCGCCAGCCCTGAGGCCAGCGCTTCCAGCACCACGTTGCCGAAGGTTTCCGACAGGCTGGGGAACAGGAACAGGTCGCCGCTGGCGTAATGCCGGGCCAGTTCCTCGCCGCGCTGCAGGCCGCAGAACTGCGCTTCGGGCAGCTCCTTCTGCAGACGCGCGCGCTGCGGGCCATCACCGACTATCACCAGGCGCAACTTGAGCTGTGGGTGCGCCGCGCACAGCGCACGGAAGCTGCTGCCCAGCAGCGACAGGTTCTTCTCCGCCGCCAGTCGACCGACGTGCAGCACCGCGATGTCCCGCTGGCCCAGGCCCCATTCGCGGCGCAACGCTTCGTCGCGTCGGGCCGGGTTGAACAACTGGCTGTCGACGCCGCGCGAGAGCTGCGCCAGGCGCTCGAAGCCGCGCCGTTGCAGCTCCACCGACTGGCTGGCGCTGGGCACCAGGGTCTGCTGGGTGCGGTTGTGGAACCAGCGCAGGTACAGCGTCACCAGGCGCATCAGCGGGCCGAAGCCGTAGTGCGCGCTGTACTGCTGGAAGTTGGTGTGGAAGCCGCTGATCACCGGAATCCGCAGCCGCCGGGCAGCGCGCAGGGCGGCGAGGCCGAGCGGGCCTTCGGTGGCGATGTAGAGCACGTCGGGGCGGGCGCGTTTCCAGTGGCGCAGCAGCTTGTGCAGGCACGACTGGCCCCATTGCAGGCCGGGGTAGCCCGGTAGTGGCCAACCGCGGGTCAGTACCAGCGCACTGTCACTGTGGCTGCCTTCGTCACCCTGCTGGCGCGGCCGCACCACCTGGATCTGGTGCCCCAGACGCAACAGCCCCGCGGACAGACGGCCCAGGGTATTGGCAACGCCGTTGATTTCCGGCGGAAAGGTTTCGCTGATCAGCGCGATGCGCAGGGGAGTCGAGGTCATGCTCGCAGTGTCGCGGCGCGCGGTGGCGCGCCGATGACAGTGCGATGATCGATAGGTGACAGCGGCTCAGTCGCAGCCGAAGGAGGGGAACTTGCCCTGGTCGCGTATACGCTGGTTGATGCGCCAGCAGTTGTCGCGCTCCCGGCGCTCGTCGGAGTCGAGCAGGGGGTTGCCACTGTCGAGCTTTCGCTCGTTCTGCGGGCGCATCAGCGCACTGTCCGGAGTGATGCGGAAGGCCGGCTCGCTCGGTAGTTCCTTTGGCGCAGCCGGCTGCGGCGGTACGGTGCTGCGGAAACGGCCGTCGTAGTCGTCCGCCAGGACGGTACTGAGCGGAAGGGCGAGCAGAAGCGGCAGGAGTGAGCGCATGGGAGTCACCGCGTCAGGGGAAAACACCATTGGAGGTTTTTCCCCGACAGCGGTCAGCACTCTCCGATCAAACAAGAAGTTTCGTACGGCGCAGGTAATTACTTCACCAGCGCCTTGTCACCACCTTCACGTACCCAGAACAGCACCGCGCCCGCCACGGCGGCGGGCATGGCGACCAGGTTGACCACCGGGATCAGCAGCGCGAGATAGGTGATCCCGCCAAAGCCCATGCAGGCCCAGCGCTTGCTGCGCAGCCAGGCGAGCATCTCGTTCCAGCCCAGCTTGTGGTTGTCCGCCGGGTAGTCGATGTACTGCACGGCCATCATCCACACGCCGAAAATCAGCCACAGCGGTGCGGCGATCAGGTTCAGGCCGGGAATCAGGCTGAGGATGAACAGCGCGATGGCGCGCGGCAGGAAGTAGCCGAGCTTGCGCAGTTCGCGGCCGATGGTGCGCGGGACCATGGCCATCAGCTCGCTCCAGCTGAATTCGGGGAAATCGTCGGTGCCGCGCACCACCACTTCGACCTTTTCCGCAAGGAAGCCGTTGAACGGCGCGGCAATGATGTTGGCGAGCATGGTGAAGGTGAAGAACACGATCAGCAGCACCAGCACGACGAACAGCGGCCAGAGGATGAACTGCAGGAAGTCCAGCCAGTCCGGCAGGCTCGGCATCAGCCAGTCTACCCAGTGGCTGAACTGGTTGATGGCGAAGCCGATCAGACCGACGAACAACAGGATGTTGATGCTCAGGGGCAGCAGGACGAACAGCCGCAGGCCGGGGCGCATCATCAGTTTCAGGCCTTCGCTGAGGTATTGCGGGCCGCTCAGGGTGGACATTGGCATCTCCAGGGTTGAACCGTAGGCGACCTTAGCAGACCCGGTGAACGGCCGGCGAGCCGTCTGTTTTGCCGGGTGTGTGAGTTCAACCGGTGTGCCTCAGACGGTCGTAAAGCGATAGCAGCGGTTGCGTTCCTGCTTGGCCTGGTACATGGCGATGTCGGCGGCGCGGGTGAGGGCGTCGGCGTCGCCGGCATCCTGAGGGTAGAAGGCGATACCGATGCTGGGGGTGACGAAGTCGATGACCTGGCCACCCAGGTGATAGTCGGCGCCGAGCACCGCCAGCAGGCGCGTGCCGAGTGCTTCGGCCTGTTCGGGTTCGGCGTTTTCCAGCAGCACGGCGAACTCGTCGCCGCCCAGGCGGAAGGCCTGGTCCGGTTGGCGCAGGCTGCCGCGCATGCGCTCGCCAACGGTACGGAGGAGGGCGTCACCGGTGGCGTGGCCGAAGTGGTCATTGACCTGCTTGAAGCGGTCCAGGTCGATATACAGCAGCGCAACCCGGTTACAGTGCGCGATGGCTCGCGGTAGCTGCTCGTTGAAGGCCTTGCGGTTGCCCAGGCCGGTGAGGGTGTCGCGGTAGGCCAGGTCGATCAGTTGCTTCTGGTAGGCCACCTGGTCGCTGATGTCGCGCAGGATGCCGCGGAAGCCCTGGAACTCGCCCTGGGTATCGTGGATCGCCGAGAGCCGCGTTTCGCAACTGACCAGCCGGCCGTCGCGGCGCTTGAAGGGCGCGGAGAAGGTGGTCTCCTGTTCGTCGTCACGGACCTGCTGAGAGAGGCCCCGGGCGCGGAGCAGGTCTTCGTCCTGCAGCAGGAGGCTGAAGTGCTGGCCGCTCAGCTGTTCGGCGCTGTAGCCGAGCATCCTGCACAGCGCCGGGTTGACCGTGCGGATGATGCCGTTGGGGTCCATCTCGAAGTAGCCGTCGCGGATCGCGTCGAGAATGGCCTGGTCGCGCGCTTCGCTCTGCTCCAGGCGGTCGAGCATGGAGTTCATCTCGCTGGCCAGTTGGCCGAGTTCGTCCGCCCCTTGTTGGCTCAGGCGCGAGGGCGTGTCGTCCTGGCCGATGACCGCGACTTCGCGGTTCATGGTGGTGACACGGCGGATGATGCGGAATTCCAGGGCCACATAGGCGAGCAGGGTGGCGCCGCCGAGCAGGGCCAGGGTCAGGTAGAGGAACAGTCGCACGGACTGCTGCCCCTGCTGATAAAGCGGCCTGGGGCTGGTCAGTTCCAGGCGCAGCTGAGGTTTGCCCCGTGAGTCGAGGTAGAGCAGCGACATCTGCTGGCTGTTCTCGTCCAGCAGGCGCCGTGGGCTGAGTAAGGTGGCACCGCGGCCGGTGGGGATGTTCAGGGTGCGCCAGTCCTTGTCCAGCACCGGGTCCTGCACCAGGCGCAGGCTCGCGCCCATCTGGGTCTGCAGGTTGGACATGCGCGCGCTGTCGAGCAGCACGCCGGCTAGAACCACGCCAGCCGGTTCGGCGGTACCAGAGGTGTTGCTGATGGGATAGCTGAGCAGCAACTGGGGCACGCCTTCGATCTGCAGCAACTGGTCCAGGCTGTGGCGCGGGTCGCCATCGACCTTCAGCGCGCCCAGTTCTATCGCGGTACGCAGGATGCCCTGGCGCAACTGATCGGCGTCCGGCACTTGCTGGCCGGGGAAGCGCTGGGAAAGTTCGTCGAGCTTCCACTGCTGGGCGACGATGTGCCCGCTGCGGTCCACGTAGAGGACATAGTCGAAGCCGAGGATGCCCAGCAGGTCCTGATCGAGGTTGTCTTCGACGAAGCGCGCCTGCGGCAGGCGCATGAACTGGTAGCTGGCGTCCCACCAGGCGTAGCTGTGGACGATATCGAGGTTGCGCTGTTTTTCGTAGGCAACGCGGTTGTGGACGATGCGCACCTCGTCGGCCAGGCGCTGGCGATCCCCGCGGTCGAAGCGGTCAAGCAGGATCAAGTCCGACAGCAGCCAGACCCCGGCGAGGCTCGCAACGAACAGGGGCAGGCACAGCCATAGCAGGCGGGCACGAAGGTTCATGGTGGTACGGGTGACCTTTGGTTTCTTGAGTCTAGCCATCCAGGCAGTGGGCGCCCTCTGCATAGGGGCAGCCTATGGAGGGGATTGATATTGGGCATTTCAGCAGGGCGCGGCGGCGGCGGTAAGCTGCGCGCCATCTGGTATCGAACGAGTTCGAGGGTCAACCCGACACTCCCTGACTTATCTCAAGGAGCCGAGGGCGACTGCGGAAATCCCTGACTTATCTCAAGGGTTTCCCGGCGATCTGCAGGACAATGTGAAACGTGACTCAGGTCACGCCGCATTGCCCACGGTCTCCGGGCCATGTGGTCCGCGCAAGAAACCTTTCAGTGGAGCTGCCGCCCTCCCAACCTTCCCCCTGGTGCTTTGGCAGCTCCCTTTTCTTTTGCCCGACGCTTTTACCAAGCACTGGAGGCTGTCATGTCCGATCGTCACGCGCGCGTCATCATTCTGGGTTCTGGCCCTGCGGGTTACAGCGCCGCGGTCTACGCCGCCCGCGCCAACCTCAAGCCGCTCTTGATCACCGGGATGCAGGCCGGCGGCCAACTGACCACCACCACCGAAGTCGACAACTGGCCGGGTGACCCCCATGGCCTCACCGGCCCTGCGTTGATGCAACGCATGCAGGAACATGCCGAGCGCTTCGAGACCGACATCGTCTTCGACCATATCCATGGCGTGGACCTGGCCGGCAAGCCTTTCGTGCTCAAGGGCGACAGCGGCACCTACAGCGCTGACGCGCTGATCATCGCCACCGGCGCCAGCGCGCGTTACCTGGGCCTGCCTTCCGAAGAGACATTCATGGGCAAGGGCGTGTCCGCCTGCGCCACCTGCGACGGTTTCTTCTACCGCAACCGCGAAGTGGCGGTGGTCGGCGGTGGAAACACCGCCGTGGAAGAGGCCCTGTACCTGGCCAACATCGCCAGCAAGGTGACCCTGGTCCACCGCCGCGACAGCTTCCGCGCCGAGAAGATCCTGCAGGACAAGCTGCGTGCGCGCGTCGCCGAGGGCAAGATCGAGCTGCGGGTGAATGCCCAGGTGGAAGAAGTGCTGGGCGACGACATGGGCGTCACCGGTGTGCGCCTGCGCCACAACGATGGTGAAGCCTCGGAGCTTGCGGTGGACGGCCTGTTCGTCGCC
Source organism: Pseudomonas sp. (assembly GCF_002796985.1). GTDB lineage: Bacteria > Pseudomonadota > Gammaproteobacteria > Pseudomonadales > Pseudomonadaceae > Pseudomonas. The sequence continues at coordinate 179,473 of NZ_PEKX01000018.1, forward strand.
ATCGGCCACACGCCCAATACCGCGCTGTTCGAAGGCCAGCTGGCGCTGAAGGACGGCTATCTGGTGGTCAATGGCGGCCGCGAGGGCAATGCCACCGCGACCAACATTCCCGGCGTGTTCGCTGCCGGCGACGTGGCTGACCACGTCTACCGCCAGGCCATCACCTCCGCTGGCGCCGGCTGCATGGCCGCGCTGGATGTGGAGCGTTATCTGGATTCCCTGTAACGGCCCGAAGAGCCGCGTGCAGGAAGGGGCCCCGCTTGCGGGGCCTTTTTCTGTCCGGAGTCTGGTGTTTTCTGCCGGACGCCGGCGGTTCGCGCGCGTGGCGCGCTCCTACAGGTTGTGGCGTGCCCCATCTGGCCTTCGTTCGGGATTTCCGCCTGCGCCGAGGCCATGCAGAGCCACGAATGTAGGGCGGGTGGAGCTTGCGATACCCATGCTGTCGGTGCATCGGAATCGATGGGTATCGCTGCGCTCCACGCCATCCTACGAAGGTGTTTGCCGGGGGTAGTGGCAGGGGGCGGTTCGCGAGCAAGCTCGCTCCTACAGATACTGGGAGTTGCGTCGTTGGGCTTTTGCCTGTGTCAGACGCGCGTTCCTATGAACTGGTACCGCAATCTTGCGTGTGACATTTCCGTATCATCCCGAACGGTCTCGGGAGGGCTAAACAGCGGTTAGGTCCACTCAGTAACGTTGCGTCCGGTGCTGAACACACTGAACTTGGCGGCGCGCCGCTCCCGACAGATTTTGCGGTCTTTGCTGGTCCGTAGCTTTGCTATGGCCGGGTAACGCGCAGTCATACAAGACCTGAAAGGGAAAAGCTGCGGGCCGTTCCAAGTGCGGTGTTCAGGTACCCGACCACCCCTACTGAACAGGGGGTGAAAATGAACAGTTACTTGGAGACTTTCCATGCTTCGAAATATCTCTGCGGCTATCAAGTCAGTCCTCCTCCCCACGGAGGTCCGCCATGGATAACGAAATTCTCATCCCCACCACCTTCATCCGCCACCGCCGCCAGTTGCGCGCCTTCCTGCTCGACGACGAGCCCTGGTTCTGCGTGAGCGACCTGGGGCGGCTGATCAACCGCCCGCTGGACGAGCGCCTGCACAACAGCCTCGATGCCGATCAGCTGCAGAGCTGCTGGATACGCGACAGCTGTGGCGACTACGAACAGTCCCTGCTGGTCAGCGAGTCCGGTGCCTATGCCGCGCTGATCTTCCACTTCCATCCGGAGAATCGCAGCATTCGTCACTGGCTCAATCGTCAGGTGGTGCCGGCGCTGCGCAGCGCAGAGCATCCGGTTTTGCTGCCGAGGGAGCGCCAACTGAGCTGGGCCGATCAGCATCTGGGCGTGCTGGAGTGGCATGGGCGGTTGTGGGTGCCGTTCGATGATTTGCCGGTGATAGGCCGGCTGGATCGGCCGGAAGCCTGAGGCCATCGCAGACGACGGTGCTGACCTGTAGGGCGGATAACCCGTTCCGGGTTATTCGCCCTATGGGTGTCAACGATTCAAAGCCGCAAAATCAGCGTGGAGTCCGGCACACCCAAGAAAAAGCCCCGCATCAGCGGGGCTTTTTCATCGAGCACGAACCTCAGCCGCGACGCGACAGCGGCTGGCGCTCGAAGTTGACGCCGGCCAGACCGGTGCTCTGCAGCGCACGGATATTGGCGTGGTCGGTGCCTTCGGGGTTCTCGCGCACGGCGCGGTAGTGCTCGCCGAACGCCAGCAGCGACTCTTCCTGGCTCAGGCCTTCGAGGATGGCGAACCCCAGGGTCTTGCAGGAACCTTCGTTCTGCCCGGCGGGATTTTCCACGCTGCCGTTGCTGAAGGCGCTGGGGGTATAGCTGTAGTGCTCGGCGATGTAGGCCAGGGTGTCGGTGAACAGGTGCTGTTCGCTGCGCAGGCGCGAGCGGAAATCTGTGAGGGTCATCAAGGCAAACTCTTAGTGTTTCTTCGCGTTATCGAAGGCCGCCTGTTGCTCGGGCGAGGCTTCCGTCTGGTACTTGGCCTTCCATTCGGCGTAAGGCATGCCGTAGATATCTTCGCGGGCCTGTTCCGGGCTGACAGCCAGGCCCATATCGTCCGCCGCCGCCTTGTACCATTTGGACAGGCAATTGCGGCAGAACCCGGCAAGATTCATCAGATCGATGTTCTGCACGTCCTTGCGGGTACGCAGGTGCTGCACCAGGGTGCGGAACGCAGCGGCTTCCAGTGCGGTGCGCTGCTCGTCGGTCAGGTTCATCGGCTCGGTCATGGCAGGTCTCTCAACAAGGGCGCATCAGAGGCGCATGGCGGGGCTGGCGAGATTCTAAGAGGCGGGCGATCTGCCAGCAACGCCCGTTGGCCGACTGGCACGGGCGTGCAGCTGGTTCTGCGAGGTTCAGCGCTCGGCCGCCAGGGCGATCGACACCGATTCGGCGAAGCGCAGGGCGTGGGGCTTGTCCACTTCCACCTCGGCGTAGTGCACGGCCGGGTTGGCCATGACCAGGTCGAGCAGCTCCTGGGTCAGGCGCTCCAGCAGGGCGAAACGGTTCTCCTCGACGTGGGCGATGATTGCCTTGGTGATGGTGCGGTAGTTCAGCGCGTGGTCGATGTCGTTGACCTGCACCGCGTCGGCGGCGGGATAGAGGATGGTGAGGTTGATCAGCACATCCTGCTTGTTGAGGATTTCCTCTTCCTTGATGCCGATGTAGGTGCGCACGCGCAGGTCCTTGACCCGGATTCGCGCCATGCCCGGCTGCAATTGCGTCATTTCACTTGCTCCGTCCGATCAGTTGCAGGAATTCCTGGCGGGTATTGGTGGACGCGCGGAAGGCGCCGAGCATCACCGAGGTGTTCATCACCGAGTTCTGCTTCTCTACCCCGCGCATCATCATGCACATGTGCTGCGCCTCGATCACCACCGCTACGCCGGCGGCGCTGGTGACCTGCTGGACTGCCTCGGCAATCTGCCGGGTCAGGCTTTCCTGGATCTGCAGGCGGCGCGCGAACATGTCGACGATGCGCGCCACCTTCGACAGGCCCAGCACCTTGCCGGTGGGAATGTACGCCACATGGGCCTTGCCGATGAAGGGCAGCAGGTGATGTTCACACAGCGAGTAGAGTTCGATGTCCTTGACGATGACCATTTCGTCATTGTCCGAGGCGAACAGTGCGCCGTTGACGATCTCGTCCAGCGTCTGTCCATAGCCGTGGCAGAGGTACTGCATGGCCTTGGCCGCGCGCTTGGGCGTGTCCAGCAGGCCTTCGCGGGTTGGGTCTTCGCCCAGGCCCAGGAGAATCTCACGGTAGTGCTGAGACAGGTCTTCGATCATGGTGGGAGTTCCTCTGGCCCGCGCGGGGCGGGTCATTTGAGGTGCCGGCCGCCGTTGACGGTGAGGGTAGTGCCGGTCACGTAGGGGCTGTCGAGCAGGTAGCGCACGCTCTGGTAGATCACGTCCGGGCCCGGCTCGATGCCCATGGCGGATTTCGCCAGGGTGCGGGCGCGGTAGGCGTCGTCGTCGCCTTCGTTGAACAGGATCAGTGCCGGCGCGATGCCGTTGACCTTGATGCGCGGGGCGAGGCTGGCGGCGAAGGACAGGGTGAGGTTGTCCAGGCCGGCCTTGCTGGCGCAGTAGGCGATGCGGTTGGCGCTGCCCTTGCGGGCGACGTCGTCGGAGAGGTGAATGATGTCCGCCGGGGCGCCGCGTTCGACGGCGTCGCGCTCGAGCAGCGGCGCGCAGCGCAGGTTGATCAGGTAGGGCGCGAGCATGTGCAGGCGGAACAGCGATTCGAAGGCCTGGGCTTCTTCGCCGGGCTTGTCGCCGATCCACGCCGAAGCGTTGTGGATGATCGCGCGCAGGCGCTTGGTGTGGGAATTCAGCTCATCGATGAAGGCGAGGATGCCGGCCTCATCGGCCAGTTCGGCGTGCAGGCAGATGGCACCCAGTTCGCGCAGTTCGGCGATGCCGGGTTTTTCCTGGCGGTAGGTGACGATGACCGGCTGGCCTTCGAGCAGCAGGCGTTTCGCGCAGTGCAGGCCGATGCGCTGGCTGGCGCCGGTGATCAGGATGGGGGCTGGGGTCTGGCCCATGCGCGCCTCGCGAAAATCCACTGGGGAAGCGCCGCGGCGGACAATGTCCTAGCGGCCGGGTAGGGCAAAACTATACCAGCCCCGGCGCGGTGCGGCACGGATGGGGCATAATGGGCGGCCTTGTCTTGCCTTCGTGGGAGTGAACATGAAAGTCGCCATTCTGTCCGGTTCGGTCTACGGCACCGCCGAAGAAGTCGCGCGTCACGCCAAGCGCCTGCTCGAAGCCGCCGGCTTCGAAGCCTGGTACGACCCGCGTGCCACCCTGGACGCCATGGTCGAGTTCGCTCCCGAAGCCTTCCTGGTGGTGACCGCCACCACCGGTATGGGCGAGCTGCCGGACAGCTTCCAGCCGATCTTCCACGCCATCCGCGACCGCCTGCCCGCCGAGTGGCGCGGCCGCCCTGGCGGCGTACTGGCGCTGGGCGACTCCAGCTACGGCGATACCTACTGTGGCGGCGGCGAGCAGGTGCGCGAGCTGTTCGTCGAACTGGGCGTGCAGGAAGTGGTGCCGATGCTGCGCCTGGACGGCAGCGAGACGGTGGACCAGGAGACTGACTCCGAGCCCTGGCTGGCCGAGTTCATTGCCGCGCTGAAGGCCTGATGCATCCCCGCGCCCGCTACTTGATCGACACGCTGCAACTCGCCCCGCACCCCGAGGGTGGCTTCTATCGCCGGGTGTTCGAGTCGAGCCGGGTGGGCGCCGATGGCCGGTCGCAATCATCGGCCATCCTCTTTCTGCTGCCGGCGGGCATCGTCAGTCGCTGGCATTGTGTGGATGCCGATGAACTCTGGCACTTCCATGAAGGCAGCTCGCTGGAGCTGCTGATCGCCGAGCGGCCGGACGCTGTCGTGCGCCGCGAAATCCTTGGTGCGGTGGGCGAAGGCAGCCTGCCGCAACGGGCCGTACCCACCCACGCCTGGCAGGCCGCGCGTTGCCTGGGGGATTACGTGCTGGTGGGTTGCAGCGTGTCGCCGGCCTTCGAGTTCGCCGGTTTCAAGCTGCTGGCGGATGACAGTCAGGCGCAGCGGGATTGGCAGCGACTGGTCGCGGAGTTTCCTGAACTGCTCTGAAGCACATCGCACATGTGGCTTTCCGCAAACCGTAGGGCGGATAACCCGGAACGGGTTATCCGCCGGTTGCCTCGCGGCGGATAACGCTGGCGCGTTATGCGCCCTACTGGAGCACGCCGGATTAGCATCGAAGCGGCGCGTGGTTTTTCGTAGGAGCGAGCTTGCTCGCGAACTTGCCTCATTCGGGATGCAACGGCATCTCGACCATCAACGCCAGCCACGCTTTCGCCGCATTCGACAGGTAGGCATCGCGCCGCCAGATGAAGCTGATGTCCCAGCGCAGGTCCGGCTGGCTCAGCAGCACCCGGACCAACCCCGGTCGCTCCAGCGCCAGCGCCACCACGCGCGGCAATAGCACTGCACCCTGTCCGGCAGCGACCAGCGCGCCGAGGAAGTCCGCCTGGCCGCTGCGGCCGCCTTCCTTCGGCTCGAAGCCGGCCTCGCGGCAGGCGCGCTGCAGGCGGTCGTTGAGGGTGAAGCTCTGCTGGTAGAGCAGGAAAGGGGTGTCGGACAGCTCCGTCAGCTCCAGGCTTTCGCGCCCGGCCAGCGGGTGCGCAGCGGGCAGCAGCACATCCAGCGGTTCGTTGCAGAAGGGTTGCCAGTCGAAGCCGGGGGCATCCGGGGTGAGGCCGCCGCCCAGCTCCAGTTCGCCGCTGTAGACCATCTCTTCCATGGTCTTGCTGCCGCCTTCGATCAGGTGCACGTCGATGTTCGGGTAGCGCCGTCGGTACTCCGCGAAGCGCCCGGCGAACAGCGCGTCGGCACCCAGCAGCGGCAGGCCCAGGCGCAATTCGCCGCGGTGCAGCTGGGTGAGGTCGTCCAGCTCGGTGTGCAGCTCGCGGCGCAGGCGCAGCATGTCTTCGGCGCGGCGCAGCACCACTTCGCCGGCGGCGGTCAGGCGGATGTGCGGGCCGCTGCGCTCCAGCAGTTGCACGCGCAGGCTCTGCTCCAGCTGCGCGACCTGCTTGCTCACCGCCGACTGGCTGGCGTTCAGGTGTACCGCCGCCTGGGTGAAACTACCGTGGCGCACGACTTCGGCGAAGGTGCGCAGTTGTTTGAATTCCATTCTGGAATGGCTCCGATTCGATCTATTCGCTTTGGGGATGATAGGCGCGGGCGTAGGCTTTGCGCCATTCCCCACCGATTTCTTCACCCGCCCAACGCATCGAGATCGCCGCCATGTTTCGCCGCGCCGCCCGCCTGATTTTCGAACTCGCTTTTCTCGCCGCCTTCTGGTGGGTCGGCGGCTGGATCGCCACGCTCACTGGCCTGCCGTTGCCGGGCGGGGTGATCGGGCTGGCGCTGCTGCTGGCGCTGTTCGCCTGCGGAGTGATCCGCCCGACCCTGCTGCAGGGCGGCGCCGGCCTGCTGCTTGCGGAGATGCTGCTGTTCTTCATCCCCGCCCTGATGAGCCTGCTGGACTATGGCCCGCTGCTGCGCAGCGAGGGCTGGAAGATTCTGCTGGTGATCACGGCCAGCACCGTGATGGTGATGCTATCCACCGCCCTGGCAGTGGAATGGATGTGCCGCTGGAGATCGCGCCATGAGCCTCGATAAGCAAGCCCTGTTCTGGTTGGCCGTCACCCTTGGCGGGTATTTGCTCAGCCGTACCCTCTACCGCCGCTTCCAGCAGTATTGGCTGTCGCCCATCGTGTTCGTGCCGGTGCTGCTGTTCGCCCTGGCGATTCCCATGCAGGCCCGCTACGCCGACTATGCCCGTGATACCAGCTGGCTGGTGGCGCTGCTCGGCCCGGCCACCGTGGCCTTCGCCATTCCGATCTGGCAGCAGCGCGCCTTGCTGGCCCGCCACTGGCCGGCATTGCTGACCGGCATGCTGGCGGGTTCGACCATGGCCATCGGCAGTTCCTGGGCGCTGGCCCATGCGCTGGCGCTGGACGGCCAGGTGACCCTGTCGCTGATCCCGCGTTCGATCACCACGCCGTTCGCCATGGAAATGTCCCACGACCTGGGCGGCGTGCCGGCGCTGACGGCGGCCTTCGTGATGATCACCGGGGTGTTCGGCGCGCTGATCGGCGGCGTACTGATGAAGATGCTGCACCTGCGCTCTGCCCTGGCCCGTGGCGCGCTGCTGGGCGTTGGTGCCCACGGTGCGGGCACTAGTCGGGCCTACGAGTTCGGCGGTGAGGAGGGTTCGGCGGCTGGCCTGCTGATGGTCCTGACCGGGCTGTTCAATCTGCTGATGGCGCCGGTTCTGGCGTGGTGCCTGTAGGGGCGATCAGCTCAGGTCATACGCATCGAGCATGCGCGAGGTGTCGGCGGGGGAGTTGAACATCATCACGTCGATGATCGACAAACCCGCCTCGAAGCTCGGGCGCTTCTGTTCGTAGGGCACGAGCTTTGGCTCCTGGAAGCGCAGCGTCAGCCCGGCCGCCTCGTACTTGCCCCGATCGAAGAAGCTCTGCCCGCCCGGCGGGTTCCAATACTCCTCCACGCCGCCCAGTGCCTTGCAGATATTCAGTGCCCATTCGTCCGGCGCGGTCGGCCGCTCCATCGGCAGCTCCATGTGCGAAAGCACCGGCATCGTTCTTGGGAAGCCCAGGTAGGCGCAGGTGGCCTCCAGGGTGGTCTTGTTCAGCGAGACGATGTCCTCGAACGGATGGTCCAGCGAAGCGGCGATCATCTCCCGCACGTCGCGGTAATAGGGCGCAACCTTGCGGTACACGTCGAGCTGCGAGAACAGGCTGCGCCGCCAGTCCTGGCGGTTGTCCAGGCGCACGTCCTTGATCAGCGTCTCGCGGTGATGCTTGATCCGCGGCACGCGGATGTACAGCCAGCCGTCCTGCTGCTTGAGGATGCGGTTGCGTTCGATCCAGCCGTGGTGGATGTACTGCACGGTGTCGAACAGGACGAACAGGTCGGTGTGCTTGATCAGGCTGAAGTAGCCCAGATACGGAAAGAAGTAGGGCTGCATTATGGCGGTTCGTTTCACGTCGGCTGCCTCGTAGGCCGAACTGGAGTCTCCTCCCGACTCCCAGGTACTGCTCAATAGTATTACGAAAGATATTGCGAAATGTTTCCAGGTGGCTCGGAGACGCCGGGAAGGGCGCCGGGGCAGGGAAGTAAATCGGGCACGCTTCCGCCAGTCCTGACCTGCCGGTGGGGGTTCGGAGGGTCTGGATGGCGCTTTTAGAGGGATTTGCTGCGGCAGCGGCGGCAAGCGGTGCGGCTGTAGGCAACTGAGCCCACTATAGGTAAGGAAAAGCGCCGCGCAAGGCGAATGGTCGGCCCGCGCTTATGGCGGAACATTCGCCAGACGCTGACAGAGGCAACTGTCAGTTCCGTGACAGTCGCTGCGTCGCCACGCTGACTAGACTGCGCCATCGAACAACAACAACGAAGAGGCTACCGACCATGCACGCCGCTCACCCGATGCCCACCGTGAACGTCAAGGACCAGGTTTCCGCCGCCGAATGGCAGACCCGCGTCGACCTCGCCGCCTGCTACCGGCTGATTGCCCTGCAAGGCTGGGACGACCTGATCTTCACCCACATCTCGGCCAAGGTCCCCGGCACCGAGGACTTCCTGATCAACCCCTTCGGCATGATGTTCCACGAGATCACCGCGTCGAGCCTGGTGAAGGTGGACCTGTCGGGCAAGAAACTGATGGACAGCCCCTACGACATCAACCCGGCGGGCTACACCATCCACAGCGCCATCCACGAGGTGCGCCACGACGTCGAGTGCGTGCTGCACACCCACACCGCAGCCGGCATAGCCGTGTCCGCGCAGAAACAGGGCCTGCTGCCGATTTCCCAGCAGTCGCTGTTCGTCCTCTCCAGCCTCGCGTACCACGGCTACGAGGGCGTAGCGTTGAACCATGACGAGAAGGCGCGCCTGCAGGCGGACCTGGGCGAGGCCAACTTCATGATCCTGCCCAACCACGGCCTGCTGACCTGCTCGGGAAGCATCGCCGACACCTTCCTGATGATGTTCACCCTGCAGCGCGCCTGCGAGATTCAGGTGCTGGCCCAGGGCGGCGGCGCCGAGCTGATCTTGATTCCGCAGCAGATCCTCGATGGCGCCCGCGCCATGGCCGCAGCCGTGACCAAGAGCAAGCAGGGTATGGGCGGCGCGCTGGCGTGGCCGGCGCTGCTGCGCAAGCTGGACCTGCAGAACCCCGGCTACCGCGGTTGATGGCGCTGGCCGGCATCGCCCTGCGCGACTGGCGCGCGCAGGGCAGCGACTTCACTTTCCGAGGGCATGCCATTCGCTACTGGAGCGCCGGCAGCGGCGCTCCGCTGCTGCTGGTTCACGGATTCCCCACCGCCTCCTGGGACTGGCACTACCTCTGGCAGCCGCTGGCCGAGCGCTACCGGCTGATCGCCTGCGACATGCTTGGCTTCGGCGACTCCGCCAAACCCAAGGGCCATGACTATCGCATCCTCGAACAGGCCGACCTGCAACAGGCGCTGCTGGAGCACCTGGGCGTGCGCGAGCCAGTTCACCTGCTGGTGCACGACTATGGCAACAGCGTCGGTCAGGAGCTGCTGGCACGGCACGAGGAGGGCGGTTTCGACCTGGCGTCGCTGGTCTTTCTCAATGGCGGGCTGTTCCCCGAGACCCACCGCGCGGTGCTCTCGCAGAAGCTCCTGCTGGGCCCGTTCGGGGCGTTGTTCGGCCGGCTGTTCGATCGCAAGCGCCTGGCGCAGAACTTCGCCAAGGTGTTCGGCCCCGATACCCAGCCATCCGCCGCGGAGCTGGACACCTTCTGGGAGTTGATCTGCCACAACGACGGGCCGCGCGTCATGCACCGGCTGATCCATTACATCCTCGACCGTCGCCAGCACCGCGAGCGCTGGGTCGGCGCGATGCAGCGCACGGCGGTGCCGCTGCGGCTGATCGACGGGCCGGAAGACCCGATTTCCGGCGCGCACATGGTGGTTCGTTATCGGGAGCTGATCCCGCAGCCGGACACCGTCGAGCTACCTGGCATCGGCCATTACCCGCAAGTCGAGGCACCGGAACCGGTGCTACAGCACTATCTGGCGTTCCGTCAGGAACGGGTTCCATAGGTACGGAGCGATCCTTCTGTAGATTCGGAACTGACTGATAGATCGTCCCTGAGCGGCAGCGGTAGCTTCCCCGGCTTTGTCCAGCCGGAGGCCGCTGCCATGCCACTCAGATCCATCATCCCCGTTCGCCAGCCGCAAGGTTCGCTGCTGTACCGGGGCCTGCTGCACCTGCGCCGGGATTTCATCTTCGTGGCGGTGCCGCTGCTGCTGGTGCTGGTCGGCATCTGCGCCGCGGGTGGCTATTACGCCTGGCTGACCCACGACTGGGTGCCCGCCGCCCTGGGCGCGCTGGCACTGCTGCCGGCTCTGGGCCTGCTGCTGTTCTGGAGCGAGTACGACTGGTGGCTGTTCAAGCTCGGCCCGCGCTCGGAGCTGAACCTGCCGATGCGCTGACGGATCATCCCCCGGCCTTATCGGGCACCATTCAGCCACGGTCGTCTTGGTTGTGACCGGATCGTGACTGCCGGACACTCCGGGAAAAACCATCCTGCCTGGAGCCCCAATCATGAGTGATGCCCTGCGTTTCGACGGAAAAGTCGTGATCGTTACCGGAGCCGGTGGCGGTATCGGCCGCGCCCACGCCCTGCTGTTTGCCAAGCACGGCGCCAAGGTGGTGGTGAACGACCTGGGCGGCAGCACCCATGGCGAAGGCGCCAACGCCTCGGCTGCCGACCGTGTGGTCGCGGAGATCCGCGAAGCCGGCGGCACTGCCATCGCCAACCACGACTCGGTCACCGACGGCGAGAAAATCGTCCGCCAGGCCGTGGAAGAATTCGGCCGCATCGACGTGGTGGTGAACAACGCCGGCATCCTGCGCGACAAGACCTTCCACAAGATGGAAGACTCCGACTGGGACCTGGTCTACAAGGTCCACGTCGAAGGCGCCTACAAGGTGACCCGCGCCGCCTGGCCGTTCATGCGCGAGCAGGGCTACGGCCGGGTGATCTTCACCTCGTCCACCTCCGGCATCTACGGCAACTTCGGCCAGAGCAACTACGGCATGGCCAAGCTGGGCCTCTACGGCCTGACCCGCAACCTGGCCATCGAGGGCCGCAAGAACAACATCTTCGTCAACGCCATCGCCCCCACCGGCGGCACCCGCATGACCGAAGGCCTGATCCCGCCACAGGTGTTCGAGGCGCTCAAGCCCGAGCTGGTCAGCCCGCTGGTGGTGTACCTGGGTAGCGAAGCCTGCCAGGAAACCTCCGGCCTGTTCGAAGTGGGCGGCGGCTGGATCGGCAAGGTGCGCTGGGAGCGCAGCCTGGGCGTGGGCTTCGACCCGCACAAGGGCTTCGACGTCGAGGATGTGGCGGCCAATTTCGCGCAGATCTGCGACTTCGAGAACGCTGCGCACCCCAAGGACAACGTCGAAGCGCTGCGCGAGATGATGGCTAACCTGCAGAAATACGCCGGTTGATCCGGCCAGCCTGACCGGCGGAACGGCCAGCGGGGCTGTTCCACGGCGGCGAACGCAGTAAGGTGAAAGGGCCGGCTTGAAGCCGGCCCTTTGCTTTTCTGCTTCGGTGTCTGAGGAGTTCGCCATGAGCGTGATAATCCAGAAGAACGGCCCGGTGACCACCCTGGTCATCGCCCGCCCTGCGGTGCGTAACGCCGTGGACCTGCCCACCGCCCAGGCGCTGGCCGACGCCCTGCGTGACTTCGAGCAGGACGAGGAGGCCCGCGTCGCGGTGCTCACCGGTGCTGGCGGGACCTTCTGCGCGGGCGCTGATCTGGCGGCGGTGGCCGAAGATGGCGAGCGCCGCAATCGCCTGGAAATGGAAGGCGACGCGCCCATGGGGCCGAGCCGCATGCAGCTGTCCAAACCACTGATCGCCGCCATCGAGGGCTATGCCGTGGCTGGCGGCCTGGAGTTGGCGCTGCTGGCGGATCTGCGGGTGATGGCCGAGGACGCAGTGTGCGGGGTGTTCTGCCGACGCTTCGGCGTGCCGCTGATCGATGGTGGCACCGTGCGTTTGCCGCGCATCGTCGGCCAGGGCCGGGCGCTGGACCTGATCCTCACCGGCCGCCCGGTGGGGGCACAGGAAGCTTTCGCCATGGGCCTGGCCAACCGCGTGGTGCCCAGTGGGCAGGCGCTGGAGTCAGCCGAGGAGCTGGCGCGGGAGATCGCCGAGTTCCCGCAGCGTTGCATGCTGGCCGACCGTGACAGTGTGTTCGCGCAGTGGAACCTGTCGTTCGACGTGGCGCTGGCCAACGAATTCCAGGGCGGGATGACGGTGATCGAAAGCGGCGAGACGGTGGAGGGGGCGAAGCGCTTTGCCGGTGGGGACGGGCGGCACGGGGAGTTCTGATTCGGTGTGTAGGAGCGAGCTTGCTCGCGAACCCGCCCAGCATCGATGTCGCCGGTGAATCCGGTTCGCGAGCAAGCTCGCTCCTACAGGTTAGACACCGCCGATCCACCTGTACGGACTGCTCTCCCTCTCCCTTCGGAGCGGGGCGCGCAGCCAGGGCCAGGGAGAGGGAAAAGCCCGAGCACCGGGCTAACCCATCACACCTACAGACAGATCAATCGCGCTCGATGATCACGTAGGTCTTGCGCACGGTTTCCTGGATGTCCCAGATGCCCAGGCTGTTCTGCGGCAGCAGGAAGGCGTCGCCGGCCTGGAAGGCGATCGTCTCGCCGCCGTCCGGGGTGAAGGTGCCGCGGCCGGAGATGAAGTGGCAGAACTCCTGCTCGACGATCTGGCGGCGCCAGCGGCCCGGGGTGCATTCCCAGATGCCGGTTTCCACGCGGTCGGTGCGCTCGATGGATTCCACGCGGGTCTCGGAGATCGGCTCGCCCAGGGGCACGGCCACCGGGTTGGCTTCACCGAGTTCAGCGTGCAGGGTGTTCTTCAGGTGGGTCAGTTTCATACGGGGACTCCAGTGGGCTTTCTATTCGGGGCTGACTGTTCGGGAGCTGGCTGTTCGCAAGCCGGTCGGCGGCTTAGCCGACCTTCCAGGTCATCAGGTTTTCCATGCTGGCGGCGACTTTCTCGGCCAGCCGGCGACGCCAGGGCGCGCTATGGGGGTTGGCCAGCACATCGTCCTCGTGCACGAAGCTGCGGATGATGGCGTTGTAGCCGAGCCAGCGGCAGGGCTCGGGTTCCCAGCCGCGCAGGCCGTCCTGCACGCTGCGGTCGTTGATGACCCAGGGCTGGCGGGTGAGCGGCGTGTCCTGGCCGAGAATCAGGTCGGCCAGGGTGCGGCCGCCCAGGTTGGTGGCGCCGACGCCTTCGCCGCCGTAGCCGCCAGCGAGGGCGATGCCATTGCGACGGTCGATCAGCATGTGCGGGTGGAAACGCCGCGACATGCCGAGGTTGCCGCCCCAGGTGTGGGTGATGCGCACGTCTTTCAATTGCGGGAACAGTTCGCCGAACAGGTAGCGGCGCAGGCCGACTTCATCTTCGGTCAGGCTGAAATCGTTGCGCAGCTTGCCGCCGAAGCGATAGCCGCCACGGGCGCCGAAGGCCAGGCGGTTGTCCGGGGTGCGCTGGCCGTAGGTGACCTGGCGGCTGAATTCGCTGAAGGCCTGGCCCTTGTCCAGGCCGATTTCCGCCCACACCGACTCCGGCAGCGGCTCGGTGGCCACCAGCAGGCTCTGTACCGGTAACTGGTAGTTGCCCAGCGGCGGCAGGTCGGCGGCGTAGCCTTCGATGGCCGGCACCACCCAGTTAGCCTTCAGCTCGCCCTGGTCGGTGCACAGCAGGCCGGGCGCCCAGTGGGTGACGCGGCTCTTTTCGAAAATCGGCGTGCCCTGGCGCTCCACGGCGCGGGCCAGGCCACGCACCAGCTTGGCCGGGTCGATGGTGGCGCAGTGTGGGGTGTGGATGGCGCCCAGCGCGCTGGGAATGCGCAGTTGTTCGGCCAGCTCGCTCTTGCTCAGCCAGCGGTAGTCGTCTTCGGTCAGGCCTTCGGCGTGCAGGTGGGCGAGGTACTCGCGCAGGCGGGTTTCCTGCTCCGGGTAGCGCGCGGCGGTGTAGAGCACGCCGGCCTTGCGGTAGTCGCAATCGATGCCTTCGCGGTCGAGCACGCGGGCCACTTCGTCGGGGATGTCGTGCAGCAGGTCATAGGAGGCGCGGCGTTGCTCGGGCGACAGGCCGGCGAGCAGGCGGTCTTCGCCGAGCATATTGCCCATCAGCCAGCCGCCATTGCGGCCCGAGGCGCCGAAGCCGGCAGTCTCGGCCTCGACGATGGCGATCTTCAGCTGCGGTGCGCGCAGCTTCAGGTAATAGGCGGTCCACAGGCCGGTGTAACCGGCGCCGGCGATGGCCACATCGACGTCCAGGGTGCCCTGCAGGGACGGCCGCGGGACGAGATCATCGTCCAGCTGGTTCATCCACAGACTGATATGACGCCATGCCGACATAGACGACTCCAAAAGGAAGAAGGGGGAATGTCGGCAAGCCTAGATTTGGCGCGGGTTTCTGTCGTGCGCGCGGGTACGCGAGGATTGCTCGCGTACCCGCCGGCAAGGGCGGGTCAGGCCTCTTCCTGCTCCTCGCGCAGGCGCTTCAGGTACTCGCGGGGGGACTGGCCGGTCTGCTGGCGGAAGCAGCGGTAGAAGGCCGAGAGCGAGTTGAAGCCGGCGGAGAAGGCCAGCTCATCGATGCGCGAAGGCAGCGGCGGATGCAGCTGGCTGAGCAGGTGGCTCAGGCGCGTCTGGTTGACGTACTGGTAGAAGCTCAGCCCCATCACCTGGTTGAGCAGGTAGGAAATCTGGTTGCGCGTGTAGCCGGTGGCGGTGGCTACCTGGGTCAGGTCCAGGTCCGCTGCCAGGTACGGCTGGCTCCTGCTGAAGTAGTCCTCCAGGTCGCTGGCCAACTGGCTGAGCTGGCGTGGCGAAAGGCCCAGGCGGCTGGTGGCCGGGCGCGGGTCCGTGGCCTGTGGGCGGCTTTCGCCGCCTTCGCGCACCACCGAGGCGTATTCGTTGATGCGCCAGATCAGGCCGTCGCGCACGGTGATGGCTTCGCTGGAGTGGAAGGTCGCCAGCCGGCCGCTCAGGGTCACCGCGATGCGGTACTGGATGAACGCGGTGTCGCCGTCCACGCGGATGCGGTCGATGTGGTCGAGGAACTCTTCCGGGCGGCTGGGCATGGTGCTCTGCACGTAGTCGCGCAGGTCGGTGTAGCCCAGGGTGCGGTTCTGGAAGAAGTCGTTGTACTGCACCTGCGGGTGATACAGCGCGAGCACCGCTTCGAGGTCGCGGTGCTTCCAGCACTGGTGGTAGCGCAGCACCACCTCGCGGGTCTGCTCGGTGAGGTGGCTGTCGGTGGGGTGTTGGTCGATGGCTTGCATAGGGGGCTAAGAATGCCCCAGAGCGAGCCTCTCGGGTAGTGGCAAAGCACTTACAGGCACTGTGCACCATCCACCATTTCGATGATCCGTCATCGCCTACGCCAATGTCGCGCGCAATGGCCCGTGCCAGAGGGGGGATTCACTCTTTCGGGCGACACGCCAAATACCACCTTGGAGCGCTTACTCCCCGTCAGGTCGCTCAGTAGGGTGGTGCCACCTAGACACCGTCAGGAGAGCCGCATGACAACAAAAACAAGGCGCGGATTCTTCCAACCGCAACTTCTCGCCGCTGCTGTCGCCCTGGGATGCGCCACCCAGGCACAGGCAATCAATTTCAACATCGGGGAGATCGAAGGACAGTTCGATTCCAGCCTGTCCGTGGGGGCCAGCTGGAGTACCCAGAGTCCGAAAGAGGATCTGATCGGGGCCGCCAACGGTGGCCACGGCATGACCCAGACCAACGACGATGGCCGGCAGAACTTCCGCAAGGGCCACACCTTCTCGAAGATCTTCAAGGGCATCCACGACCTGGAGCTGAAGTACGGGGACTTCGGCGTCTTCACCCGTGGCAAGTACTGGTATGACTTCCGCCTGAAGGACGAGAGCGTGGCCTTCAAGGAGCTGTCCGACAGCGGCCGCAAGGAAGGCGCCAAGTCTTCCGGGGCGCAGCTGCTGGACGCTTTCGGCTACTACAACTATTCCGTCGCCGACATGCCAGGCACCGTGCGCCTGGGCAAGCAGGTGGTGAGCTGGGGTGAAAGCACCTTCATCGGCAACAGCATCAATACCGTCAACCCCATCGACGTCTCCGCCTTCCGCCGTCCCGGTTCGGAAATCAAGGAAGGCCTGATCCCGGTAAACATGCTCTACCTGTCGCAGAGCGTCACCGACGCGCTGTCCGTGGAAGGCTTCTACCAGCTCGAATGGGACCAGACGGTGCTGGACAACTGCGGCACCTTCTTCTCCACCACCGACGTCGCCGCCGACGGCTGCAATACCAACTACAACATCCTCGATCCGGCCACGGTCAATTCGCTGAATGCGCCGGCGACCAAGGCGCTGCTCAACTCCCTGGGCGTGACCGTTACCCCCGAGGGCCTGATGGTGCCGCGTGCCGCCGACCGCGATGCCCGCGACTCCGGCCAGTGGGGCCTGGCCCTGCGCTGGCTGGGTTCGGATGTGGAGTACGGGCTGTACGCCATGAACTACCACAGCCGCACACCCATCGTGAGCATGAAGAACGCCGGTACCGCCGACATCGGCAACGTCCTGCGTGCACTCACTGTTCCCGGTGGTGCGGCGCTTGCCCAACCGCTGCTGCTGGGGCGTGGCAGTTACTTCCTGGAGTACCCGGAAGACATCCGCCTGTACGGCCTGAGCTTCGCCACCACCCTGCCCACCGGCACCGCATGGAACGGCGAGATCAGCTACCGGCCGAACATGCCGCTGCAGCTCAACACCACCGACATGACTCCGCTGCTGGCCACCACCGTGGTTGGCGGATTCACCAGCGGCGGCGCAGCCGGTGCGCTGGCCCAGGCCAACCAGATCAGCCACGGCTACGTGCGCAAGGAAGTGACCCAGGCACAGACCACCTTCACCCACTTCTTCGACCAGACCATGGGCGCAGACCGCCTGACCCTGGTGGGCGAAATCGGCATGACCTACGTCGGCGGCATGACCGACGAAGTCGGCGAGCGCTATGGCCGCGACTCGGTCTACGGGGTGCCGGAGAACGCCACGGCCCGCAACGAATACGGCAGTGGCGGCTTCTACACCTCGTCCTCCTGGGGTTACCGCGCCCGCGCCATCTGGGACTACAACAACGTCTTCGCCGGGGTGAACCTCAAGCCGAACCTGGCCTGGTCCCAGGACGTGCACGGCTACGGCCCGGTCTTCAACGAAGGCAGCAAGGCCGCCAGCGTCGGCATCGATGCGGACTACCAGAACACCTACACCGCGAGCCTGAACTACACGAACTTCTTTGGCGGCGATTACAACACCATCGTCGACCGTGACTTCGTTGCACTCAGCTTCGGCGTGAACTTCTGACCTGCCTGCTCAAGGAATCGACATGAGAACGACAAGAATCCTCCAATGCGGCGCGCTGGCCCTGAGCCTGCTGTCCTGCGGCGTGATGGCGGCGGTGTCCGCCGACGAAGTGGCCAAGCTGGGCAGCAGCCTGACGCCCATGGGCTCGCAGAAGGAAGGCAACGCCGACGGCAGCATCCCGGCCTGGACCGGCGGCATCTCCCGCACCGCCGGCAAGCTGGACGCCAAGGGCTTCCTCTCCGACCCGTTCGCTGACGAGAAACCGCTGTTCACCATCACCGCGCAGAATGCCGACCAGTACAAGGACAAGCTCTCCGCCGGCCAGTTGGCGATGTTCAAGCGTTACCCGGATACCTACAAGATCCCGGTGTACAAGACCCACCGCACCTTCGCGCTGCCCGACGACATCTACGCCGCCATCAAGCGCAGCGCCGAGTTCGTCCAGCCGATCAACGACGGCAACGGCCTGGAGAACTTCGAGAAGAGCCGCTACTACGCCTTCCCGCTGCCCCAGAACGGTGTGCAGGCGCTGTGGAACCACCTGACCCGTTACCACGGCGGCAACATCTCCCGCTCGGTGGTGCAGGTCGTGCCGCAGACCAACGGCAGCTACACGCCGATCCGCTTCGAGGAATCGATCGCGGTGCCGCAGAACATGGGGGACCAGGATGTCGGCAAGACCGGCAACATCCTCACCTACTTCAAGCAGCAGGTAACGGCCCCGGCGCGCCTGGCCGGTAACGTCCTGCTGGTGCACGAGACCCTGGACCAGGTGAAGGAGCCGCGCCTGGCGTGGATCTACAACGCCGGCCAGCGCCGCGTGCGCCGTGCTCCGCAGGTGGCGTACGACGGTCCGGGCACCGCCTCGGACGGCCTGCGCACCTCGGACAACTACGACATGTTCTCCGGAGCACCGGACCGTTACGACTGGAAACTGGCGGGCAAGCGCGAGATGTACATCCCGTACAACAGCTACCGCCTGAACTCGCCGACCCTCAAGTACGACGACATCGTCAAGCCGGGCCACATCAACCAGGACCTGACCCGTTACGAACTGCACCGCGTGTGGGAAGTGGTGGGCACCCTGAAGTCCGGCGAGCGCAATATCTATGGCCAGCGCCACTTCTATCTCGACGAGGACAGCTGGCAGATCGCCGTGTCCGAGCTGTATGACGGTCGCGGCCAGCTGTGGCGCGTCGGCGAAGGCCACGAGATGACCTTCTACACCGAGCTCGCCACCGGCTACGCCGCCGAATCGCTGTATGACATCCTCGCCGGCCGCTACGTGACCTTCGGCCTGAACAACGAAGAGAAGCGCGGCTACCAGTTCGGCCAGAAGGCCAGCATGGCCGACTTCACCCCGGCAGCGCTGCGCAACACCGGCGTCCGCTAAGTAATACCCCGCTCCTTGGCCCCGGCATCCCATGTGGATGCCGGGTTTCTTTTTTTCGCCGTCGGCACGGTGCGCAGCCTCTACTCCGGGCCTGGAGGCGACCTGCGCTATACCGCACCATGAATCTGGTTGATGGTCCTTTGCCCGCTCCGCCCAGCGGCATAGTCTGGCCTGCAAATGGCCGGAAGAAGCCCATGTCGACAATCGCCCTGCCCAGTCTTACAGAGCACGGTGCGGCGCTGCCTCGCCTGCCCCGCCAACACCTGCCTCGCGAACGGCTGCATGCCAGCCTGAGCGCCACCGAATGCCGCCTGCGTCTGCTGGTGGCGCCGCCTGGTTGTGGCAAGACGGTGCTGATGAGCGAGTGTGCACGCCTCGCACCGATGGGTACTCGGGTGGTCTGGCTGGGCCTGGGTGGCCGGGCGCTTGCGCCCGAGCAGTTCTGCGAACGCCTGGGCGAGGCGCTCGGTGTGCCCTGGTCCGGTGAGACGGCCCTGGCGGCCTGGCTGGAAAACGCCAGCGAGCCGGTCTGGCTGATGCTCGACGACTATCCACGCGCGCCCGATCCCGCTCTGGATGACTGTTTCGACCGCCTGCTCGCCGTGGCCTCGCCGCAGATCGGCTGGTGGCTGGCCAGCCGCCGTCGCCCGGCCTGCAACCTCACCCGCCTGCTGCTCGAAGGTGAATTGCTCGAGCTGGGCGCCAGTACGCTGGCGCTGACCCAGTGCGAGCTGGACGCCTACTTGCAGACCGCCGGCCTGGAATGGCCCCAGGCCCAGCGCCAGGCATTGCAGGATGCCACTCAGGGCTGGTTTGCCGGCGTCCGCCTGCGCCTGCTCAGCCTGGGCAACGACTCCCTTGCGCCCTGCGCCACGCAGATGGCCGAGACCGGCAACGGCCTGCTGCAGGACTACCTGCAACGCGAAGTCCTCGCGAGCCTGCCGGCGGAGCTGGCGGAAACCCTTTGCGGCCTGGCGCAGATCGCCCGCTTCAACCGCGAACTGTGCGACTACCTGTTCGACGAGCCCGGCCTCGGGCTGGACGGCCTGCAGGCCTGGGGCGCGCTGATCGAACCGGTGGACAATACCCTGCACTGGTTCCAGGTGGCGCCCATGATTGCCCGGGCGTTGGCCAGCCTGTCGCGCTGGCCGGCGGCGACCCTGCACCGGCGCGCCTGCCAGTGGTTCACCCAGTGCGGGGAAATCCATTCGGCCTTCGAGCACTCCCTGTATGCCGAGCAGCCGGATGTTTCCGCCAGCCTGCTGCAGCGTCTGACCGAGGAGCAGCTGCTGCACGGCCGCAACGTCGAACGTGTGCTGCAACTGCGCGAATCTCTGCCTGAGGAGCTGCTGTGCAGCACTCCGCGCCTGCTCATCCTCAACGCCTGGACCCTGCTCTTTGTCGGCCGCCTGGACGACGTGGAGGCCTTGCTGACCGGCTTCGACCGCTTCCTGCCGATGCCTGGCGAACACCGCCAGCGCGCGCTGGTCGCCCAGTGGCAGGGGCTCAACGGCATGCTTATCCATGCGCGCGGGCTGCCCGGCTCACGCGAGCAGTTGCGCGAAGCCTTACAGCACCTGCCGGAGGAGGCCTGGTCACAGACCCTGATTTGCCTCTCCGCCCTGACCCAGCAGGCCCAGGCCGAAGGGCGCCTGGCCGAGGCCCGGCTGATCAACCGTGAAGCGCTGCGGCGCGCTCGGCTGCAAGGCAGCACCACCTTCGAAGCGCTGCTGGAACTGGACCGCGCGCAGTGGCTGGAACAGCGCGGCGAACTGCAACGCGCCGATGCGTTGCTGGCACGGGTGCAGGAATACCTCGACGAGATGAGCATCACCTGCAACGCCATGGCCGGACGCGTCGCCCTGCGCCGTGGCTGGCTGTGCCTGCGCCAGGGGCGTGATGAGGAAGCCCGCGAGCTGTTCATCGCCGGCCTCAACGAAACCCGCCGCAGCCACGATCCCAGCTCGATCTACGGCTTCACCGGCATGGCCTGGCTGGACGCGCTGGATGGCGACACCGACGGCGCTTTCAGTCGCCTGCTGGAAGTCGAGCGATTGATGCAGCTGCAGCATGTTCCGGAACCTATCTATCGCGGCCCGCTGCTGCTGGCCAGCGGCGCGTTGAACCTGCGGCAGAACCGGGCGGGGCCGGCGCGGGAAGTCCTGCAGCGGGTCGCCTCGCGCTACCGCGCCGACCACCTCAGCCCGCCGGCAGCGGCGCCGGACCAGATTCTGCGGGTCGAGCACCACCTGGCGCTGGCCGAACTCTACGACGGCGATGTCGACGCCGCTCTGCGGCGTCTGCTGGCGATGCTCCCGGACTTGCTGCGCCAGGGCCGCAACACCCTGGCCTGCGATGTCTGGCTGGCGCTGGCGGAAGCGCATTTCATCGCCGGCAGCCTGGACGAAGCACGCAGCGCGCTGGACGAAGGCGTCGCCCTGGCCCAGCGATTCGGCCTGCTTTCCACCCTGCGCGATACCCAGCGTCGGCAGCCCGGCCTGTTCGGCCTGCGCCCCAGCGCCGGCGAGATGGCCCCGCACAACCTGCTGAGCCTGCGCGAACTCTCGGTGCTGGAGCTGATAGCCCGGGGCTGCTCGAACCTGGAAATCGGTGAGCGGCTGTACATCTCCCTGCACACGGTGAAAACCCACGCCCGCCGGATCAACGGCAAGCTCGGCGTGGAACGGCGCACCCAGGCCGTGGCGCGGGCGAAGGAACTGGGCCTGCTGAAGGTCTGAGGCTCGACTGCAGCCTTAGTGCAGCGCCTTGGGCGGCACGCTGATCTCGCTCAGCCGCTGGGCCAGGCGCATCTGTTCGGCGGCGTCATCGCTGAGCAGCATGGCCCGTTCCAGGTCGTAGCGCTCCGCCTGCGGGCAATCCAGCGTGTGATAGAGGTCGGCGCGAGCGAGGTGGTCGCTGGCGCTGGGCGGGCCTAATTCCAGTACGCGCTGGGCATCCTTCAGGGCGGCCAGCGGCTCCCCGGTGGTCAGGTGCAATTGGCGCAGGTTGCGCGACAGGCGCTGGAGCATCTCGGCGGCGCTGGCTGTGCGCAGGTGTTCGGCCGACAGCTCGATGTTCGTGCCCATTTGGCGCGCCAGCAGGTCACGGCAGTCGCGGGTATACAGGCGACGGCCGGTGGCGGGGTCGAGCAGATGGTCGGCGCCGGGCACGCGCAGCAGGAAGCGTCCGGGGAAGTTCACGCCGACCAGGGTAATGTCATTGCGCCGCGCCATCTCCAGGGCGATCAGTGCCAGCGACAGCGGTTGGCCATGGCGACGTTGCAATACCTGCGAAAGCAAGGCCGCGCGCGGGTGCAGCGGGTACTCGTCGTCCTCGGCGAAGCCCAGCTCGCTCAACCGGCGCAGCAGGAACTGCGCACGTTCGGCATCGCCGATGCCCAGCGGCAACGCCACCGCGACCTGGTGCGCGAGTGAGTCGAACAACCGCTGCGCCTGTTCCGGCGGCAGCTGCGGTTCGTGCTCGGCGGCGATCCACAGGGCCGCCTCGAACAGGGCGGGAGGGTCCTGGGCAAGACAGGCAAGGCAGGCTTGACGCGGGTCCATGGTGTTCTCCGGCTGACCCTGCGGTTTTACCCGGAGCGTCGGTCTCTCGTCCAGTGGCTCGGTCGTCGCCCGTGAAGGTGAGGTGACAGGCACTGCCTATACTGAAAGGGTCCGCTTTCGGACAGCCGTCCCCCCATAGCAAGGGAGCGCCGCCATGTTCGACATGATGGAAGCCACCCGGCTCGAGTCGCTGCATCTCGCTCAGGACCCGGCCACGGGACTCAAGGCCATCATCGCCATCCACAATTCGCGGCTGGGGCCGGCGTTGGGTGGTTGCCGCTACCTGCCGTACCCCAGCCACGACGCCGCGCTGCGCGATGCCGCGCGGCTGGCCCAGGGCATGAGCTACAAGGCCGCGCTGGCCGGCCTGCGCCAGGGCGGCGGCAAGGCGGTGATCCTGCGCCCGGCACATGTCAGCAATCGCGGCGAGCTCTTCGAAGCCTTTGGTCGTGTGATCGATTCCCTCGGCGGGGCCTACATCACGGCGGTGGATAGCGGCACCTCCAGTGCCGACATGGACTGCATCGCCCAATTCACCCGGCATGTCACCAGCACCACCAGCGGCGGCGATCCTTCGCCGCATACCGCGCTGGGCGTTTTTGCCGGTATCCGCGCCAGCGCCCAGGCGCGCCTGGGCAGCGACGATCTCGATGGCCTGCGCGTGGCGATCCAGGGGTTGGGCAACGTAGGCTATGCACTGGCCGAGCATCTGTCGGCAGCGGGTGCGGAGTTGCTGGTCAGCGATATCGATGCGGGCAAGGTGCAACTGGCTGTCGAGCAATTGGGCGCCCGACCGGTGCCCAACGAGGCGCTGCTCACCACGCCATGCGACATCCTCGCGCCCTGCGGGTTGGGCGGTGTGTTGACGTCACAGGTAGTCGGCCACCTGCGCTGCGCCGCCGTGGCGGGAGCGGCCAATAACCAGCTGGCCCATCCGGAGGTTGCGGACGAACTGGAAGGGCGGGGCATCCTCTATGCGCCGGACTATGTGATCAATTCCGGCGGACTGGTCTACGTCGCCTTGCAGCATCAGGGGGAGTCGCTGCCGACCATCACCGCGCACCTGTCGCGCATCGCCGAGCGCCTGACCGAGGTTTACGCCCACGCCCAGGCCGATCACCTGTCTCCGGCGCGGGTTGCTGACAAGCTGGCGGAAAGGATTCTCTATGGGGAATATTCGGGGCACTGAGAGGCGGTGCTGCAGGAGCGAAGGGGACGCCTGGTTCTTGCTCGCGAACCGCCCGGCACATGGCCAATCGTAGGCAAAGTGCGTTCCTACCTGAAGTTTCGCGCCAGAGTCTGCACTCCCCCCAACCCTGACTGCGCGCCCCGCTCCTGAGGGAGAGGGTTGGGGTGAGGGGATGCAATCGCTCGGACTATCCAGAAGCACACCGTTGCTCCTGCAATGCAGCCCCGCGCGTGATGGCTTATTCCTCAGCCGCCGCCTCGCTGAAGATCTCGTTCAGCGCATCGGGCTGGTTCTTGAAGGCGCGGGCGAAGGCGTCGCGGTTCTTGGCCATGAAGATGCCGATCTCCTCGAGTTGATCCTCCTTGAGCGAAGGCACCGCCTTCTGCAGCACGTCAGCCAGCGACTCCGCCAGCTCCAGCATCTTGTCGTGCCGGTCGGCTTCTGCCTTATCCATGAACAGGCGCTCCGGATCGCGGCTGCTGCGGTACACCACTTCGACGGCCATTCATCACCTCTGAGCCTTCTCTTTGATTGGGGAGTTCGAAATCACTGTGTATTTATACAGTAAAGTGATTGCGCAATGCTACTGCTGCTGTGCGAATCCTTGCCAGCAGCGTAGACGCGAGGGAAGGGCGTGCCTGTCTCGGGCCATTATCGGTGTCGGCCCAAAGCGGTGCGCGCGCCCTGTTGGCGCGCGCGCGAGGCCGCGTGACTGGCGCAAGGAATCGTCAGTCAGATGGCTCGGTAGGAAGAAACTCTTGCGGATTGAAGTGTCAGGACGCGATCGGCAGGCCGTTTTCGCCGCGCGTCATGGCAGCCAGTAGCTGCGGCGCCGTGCCGCCTTGCTCGATGGCGATACCGAAGCGGATGCTCTGGATGAAGCGTTGCAGCTGTTCCGGGTCCTGCAGCTGGGCGCTGCGGATCAGCCGGCGCGCGGCCACGCCTGCCTCGGTGGAGAGGGTAAGGACGATGCTGCCGTCGGGCCGTTCAAGGCTGAAGTTGACGCGGTACTGTTCCTGGAAGGCGTCGGTCAGCTTCTGAAAGGGACTTTCCATCACTCGTTCCTGCCTGTTTTGTGGCGTGCCCTGAATGGACTCGGGGCCTGCCGAAAAAGTTCGCAGTCATATTCGCGCAGCCCGTTTGTGTCATGACTGCCCAAGATCAATGGCGTAGCACTTGCAGGCTTCACGCCAACCAAGCCTTGTATTGCGGAGAACCGACGAATGAAACAGAACTGGGCCGAGCGCCTGAGCGAGCGGATGCACAACTGTGCCGAATCCCTGGGCAACCTGCTGGTGGAGGGTTTCCATTACCTGGCGCTGTTCGCCATCGGCGGCACGGTGTTCTGGTCGGCGGCAGTGGCCTTCGGCGAGATGGTCGGCAAGGGCCACGCGAGCATCGACGACATCCTGCTGTTGTTCATCTACCTCGAACTGGGCGCCATGGTCGGTATCTACTTCAAGACCAACCACATGCCGGTGCGCTTCCTGATCTACGTGGCGATGACCGCGCTGACCCGCCTGATGATCGCCGATATCCAGCACAACCATGTGCCCGACGACGGCATCATCCTGGTCTCGGTGGCGCTGTTGCTGCTGGCTCTGGCGATCCTGGTGGTGCGTTATGCCTCTTCGCGCTTCCCCTCGCCGAGTTCGCCACAGCGCGGCGGCGAGCGTGATCTGATCAGCGACGACGAACGCTGACCGCTCCACAGCTTCGATCCAGGGCCGCCGCTTGGCTGGCGGATGCACTACCATCGGTGCATCCGCCGCCTGAGAAGACGACCCCATGAAGGGATGGAAGCTGTTCGCCCCCCTGCTGATTCTGGTGATCATCGCCGTCACCCTGTACCTGCGCCTGCACACCCAGCCGCTGTTGCTGCAGGGTGAGGTGGATGCCACCAACGTCATCGTCGCCTCCAAGGCCAAGGGCCGGGTCGAAGTGCTGCATGTGCGCCGCGGCGACGACGTGAAGCAGGGCCAGGTGCTGATCTCCCTCAGCAGCCCCGAGCTGCAGGCCCAGCTCGACTCCCTGCGCGCCGCGCGCAACCAGGTGCAGGCCAACCTCGACGAATCTCTCCATGGCACCCGCGAGGAAACCCTGCGTGCCCTGCAGGCCAGCCTGTCTCAGGCCCAGGCGGAGCTGCGCAACGCGGACCTGGAGTACCAGCGCAACGAGGAACTGGCCGGTCGCGGCTTCGTTTCTCAGGCGCAGCTGGACCTTTCGCGGCGCGGCCGCGATGTGGCGCGCAACCGCGTCGCCGAGGCCCAGGCCAATCTCGACCAGGGCAACCAGGGCGACCGCGAAGAACGCCGCCGCGCGCTGGAAGCGGCAGTACGCCGGGCGGATGCGCAGATCCTCGAATTGCAGGCGCAGACCGATGAGCTGAACGTGGTGGCGCCGGTGGATGGCGAAGTCGGGCCGATCCCGGCGGAGCAGGGCGAACTGGTGAATGCCTACAGCCCGCTACTGACGCTGGTGCGGCTGTCCGACAGTTACTTCGTGTTCAACCTGCGTGAAGACATTCTTGCCGACGTGAAGAAGGGGGACGAAGTGGCCATCCAGGTGCCGGCCCTCAAGGGGGCGGAGGTGAAGGCCAGGGTCAGCTACATCGCGCCGCTGGGCGATTTCGCCACCAAACGCGCCACCCGTGCTACCGGCGACTTTGACCTGAAGACCTTCGAGGTGCGCCTGTATCCGGACCAGCCGGTGCAGGGCCTGCGTCCCGGCATGAGCGCGCTGTGGCAGTGGCAGCAGTAAGACGCAACCTGCTGCGTTTCGCCCAGGCCTTCGGCAGCGAAACGCGGGTCGCGCTGCGCAGCTGGACCATCCACTGGCTCGGCTGGCTCTGGCCGCTGCTGCTGTTCGTGGTGATCAGCGGTGTGTACCGGGCGGGAACGCTGCTGGACATGCCGGTGGCGGTGGTCGATGCCGACCACAGCAGCCTGTCGAGGCGCATCGTCCGTGAACTGGACGCCGGCTCTCACGCCAAGGTCGAAGTGCTCGGTGATGGCTTGCAGGAAGGCCTGCGCCGCCTGCGCATGGCCGATGACTACGCGCTGCTCTACATCCCGCGGGACTTCGAGGCGGACGCGTTGTCCGGCCGCCAACCCGTCGCCGAGCTGTACTACAACTCGCTGTTCTATTCCGCCGGCTTCTACTCGACCCAGGATTTCAGCGGCCTGATGAGTTCGGTCAACGCCGAGCTGCGCCCGCGCCTGGCCACTGGCATGGACCGCGCCGTGCCAGCGCTGGCGAGCATCAGCGTGGCCTATGAGAGCCTGTTCAACGCCAGCGGCAACTACATCTACTTCCAGCAGTTCGCCGCCATCGTCCATCTGCTGCAATTGTTCGTCATCGTTGCCACCGTGCATGTACTCGCCCGCGAGGCGCCGGAGCTACGCGCCTCCTCACCGCACATCCTGCGCGCCCAGGCCCTGGGTGTGCGTCTTCTCGGCAAGCTGGCGCCTTACACGCTGCTGTTCAGCACCCTGCTGATGGTCGAGCTGTTCCTGCTGGTGGAGCTCAATGGTGCGCGCATCAACGGCAACACCTGGTGGATGCTGGCGATCACCGTGTGCTACGTGGCGGCGGCGCAGAGCGTCGGGCTGATGCTGTTCATCTTTACCGCCGACCGCTTCAGCGCCTATTCGCTGATCGGCCTGCTGATCGGCGTAGCGCAGACCTATTCCGGCGTGCTGCTGCCGGAACTGGCGATGCCGCAGATCGCCCGGATCATCGCCGAAGCCGAGCCGCTGACCCATACGCTGCACGGCCTGTTCGACCAGTTCCTGCGCAAGGCGCCGGCCGAGTCCGGGCTCTACACCTGCTGCAAGCTGCTGCTCTACCCGCTGATTGCCTACATGATCGCCAAGATGCGCCTGCGCCGGCGCCTCGACCTGAGCCCGGCGTAAGGAGCTGCCGTGGAGAATTTCTGGACGGTCTTCCGTGAATCCCTGGGCAACATGCTCGGCAAGCCGCTGTGGCTGCTGATGGTGCTGTCCGTGGCGCTCACCACCTTGCCCTACGCCCACCGCACCATGGACGACCTGCCGGTGGCCGTGATCGACATGGACCACAGTTCGGTATCCCGCGAGCTGATACGCCAACTGGATGCGACGCCGAAGATCGCCACACTCGGCTACGACCAGTTGCCCGAGGCGCAGCATGACCTGGCCTGGCGCAAGCTGTTCGCCATCGTGGTGATCCCGCTGGACTTCGAGAAGCGCGTGCTGCGTGGCGAGCCGGTGACCGTGCCGATCTTCGGCGACGCCACCAACCGCATGGCCAACGGGCAGATCCAGCAGGACATCGGTGCCACCTACAGCGAGCTGTCTCTGCGCTACAACCGCGAGCGACTGATGCGCGGCGGCTTCTCCGAGGTGCAGGCGAACGTGCTGCTGCAACCGGCCGTGGGGCAGCTCACCGACCTGTTCAACCCCGGCACCAGCTTCGCCGCCATCGTCCTGCCGGGGCTGGTGACACTGATCCTGCAGCACAGTCTTTTGCTGTCCTGCACACGGGTGAACCTCAACCTGCGTGGCGGCACCCCGCGCTCTCTGCGCCAGCCAACCTCCACGCGCTTCGGCCGTTACGCCGCGCAACTGCTGATCTGGACGGTGCTGGCGATGCTGTTCTACGTGATCTGGCCGTGGATCATGGGCTACCGGCAGACGGCCTCGTTCTTCATGCTGATGGGGCTGGTGCTGCCCTTCCTGCTGGCGGTGATCGCCATGAGCGAATTCATCGCCGAGCTGCTACCGTCGGAGGAAGCGGTCTACCTGACCATGACCTTCATCACCCTGCCGCTGTTCTACATGGCCGGTTTCACCTGGCCACCCCAGGCCATGCCGCAGTGGGTGCAACTGCTGGCCGACGCGATACCGTCCACCTGGGCGATCCGCGCGGTGGTGGAGATGAACCAGATGAACCTGCCACTTTCCGCCGTGGCTGACCGGATTCTTATCCTTTTCGCCATGGCGGCGGCCTATGGATTGCTGGGTACACTGATCTACCAGTACCGCAACTGGCGCTGGGATCAGCTCAAGGGCTGGTAAACAGGATGGTTGAGAGGGAATTTCGACATGAAGATTCACAAGGTCTGGCCGCTGCTTTTGGCGGGCCTGCTCAGTGGTTGCGGCACCTACCACACCTTGCGTAGTGGCAACGTCGCAGATGCCAGCGACTTGAGGCTGAAAGGGACTTATTGCCAGGCCATTCCTCGTGTCTATGGCGGCGTGGTCTGGGACATCTGTCAATTCTACGGAGAGCCTCCCGCAAGCTCCGATGAAGCCGGCTACAAGCCACCGCCCACGCCATCCAACAATAAATTCGGGATGCCGATTCTGGCTGTACTGGACATGGCACTTTCCGGCGTCACCGATACGCTAGCGCTGCCTTATACGATCTATCGGCAGCAACGCGACGGCAGTATCGAGTTGACCCACGATTGAGCCGGCCAACGTGAGAGCTGCAACTTCTCCGGGAGCTCCTGATGAATGCAGTGCAAGGCAAGGTCGCGCTGGTCACCGCTGCGGTCAGCGGCATTGGCAGGCAGACCCGGCGCGCTCACCTCTCACCACCCGTTCCGCGCTGCGCCATGGCTGGGGAATGCGCTGAGGCATCGACGCAAAGACAATGACCCCGACTCGTAAGGGGACGAGCGGGGTCATTGGGTCGACTTGCATACGCCGGCAAGAGCTCTGGTTCACCCGGGGCGTCTGCCTCTGCCGGGGCCGGGCTCGTTGCGGCGGCGTGGGAGTAGATTCCTATAGATCGGGGAACAGTGATGTAGTGGACTTCCCCTTCGTGCTGTCAGGAGATTCTTCACTGTAGGAGCGCGCCATACGGGCGATCGCGAGCAGGCTTGCTCCTACAGGGGAACGCGGAGGTTCAGACCGCCTTGGGCAACGGCGCGAACAGCGCATCGATATCCGCGTCGTCCAACTGCCAGTCGGTGGCGGAGCCTTCGAGGATGCCGGCGGCCAGGGCGGCCTTGTCTCGCTGCAGCAGCTGGATCTTTTCCTCCACCGTGCCACGGGCGATCAGCTTGTAGACGAACACCGGCTTGTCCTGGCCGATGCGGTAGGCGCGGTCGCTGGCCTGGTTCTCGGCGGCCGGGTTCCACCAGGGGTCGTAATGGATCACGGTGTCGGCGGCGGTCAGGTTGAGCCCTACACCGCCGGCCTTCAGGCTGATCAGGAACAGCGGCACGCGGCCTTCCTGGAAATCCTTCACCGGCGCGCGGCGGTCGCGAGTGTCGCCGGTCAGCAGGGCATACTCCAGGTTGCGCTCGGCCAGGGCCTCGCCGATCAGCGCGAGCATCGAGGTGAACTGCGAGAACACCAGCACGCGACGACCTTCGGCGAGCAGTTCTTCGAGCATGTCCAGCAGATAGACCAGCTTGCCCGAGGTGACCGCGCGCGCCGATTTGCCGGTGGGCGGCGGCGCTTCCTTGTTCACCAGGCGGATGTCGCAGCAGACCTGGCGCAGCTTGAGCAGCGCCTCGAGGATGATGATGCGGCTACGGGCCAGGCCACGACGGGCGATCTCGTCGCGCACCTTGCGGTCCAGCGCCAGGCGCACGGTTTCGTAGAGGTCGCGCTGCGCTTCGCTGAGTTCGATGTGCTGGATGAACTCGCTCTTGGGCGGCAACTCCGAGGCCACCTGCTCCTTGGTGCGACGTAGCAGAAACGGGCGGATGCGCGCGGCCAGGTGCGCCAGCCGGCCCTGGTCGCCGTGGCGTTCGATGGGCGTGCGGTAATCCACGGCAAACTGCCGTGCATCGCCCAGCCAACCCGGCAGCAGGAAGTGGAACAGCGACCACAGCTCACCCAGGTGATTCTCCAGTGGCGTGCCGGTCAGGCACAGCCGATGGCGCGCGCGCAGATGCCGCGCGGCCTGGGCCGCCTTGGTGGTGGCGTTCTTGATGTTCTGCGCCTCGTCGAGGATCAGCAGGTGATACTCGTGCTGGCCGAGCTTCTCGGCATCGCGCGGCAGCAGGGCGTAGGTGGTGAGGATCAGGTCGTGCTCGGTGATCTTCGCGAACGCCTTGCGCCGGCCCGTGCCATGGAGTGCGAGCACGCGCAGCTCGGGGGTGAAGCGTTCGGCTTCGTCCAGCCAGTTGGGGATCAGGCTGGTGGGCATGATCACCAGCGCCGGACTGGTCAGGCGACCGGCCTGTTTTTCCAGCAGCACATGGGCAAGGGATTGCAGCGTCTTGCCCAGGCCCATGTCGTCGGCGAGGATGCCGCTGGCACCGACTTCGCGCAGGGTCTGCATCCAGCTCAGGCCTTCATGCTGATAGGCGCGCAGCTCGGCGTTGAGCCCAGTGGGAATCTGCGCCGGCTGGGCGCGGTAGTCGCGCAGGCGGTGGGCGATCTCGCGCAACTGTTCGCCGCCCTGCCAGGTCAGCGGCAGCTCTTCCAGCTCAGTCAGGCGCGCGGCGTCCGGCGCGCCCATGCGCAAGCGGCGCACCGGCAACTGCTCGCCGATGTAGAACTCGGAGAGCGTGCCCAGCAGCGGCTTGAGCTTGCCGAATGGCAGCGACACGCGCAGCGGTCGGTCCGAGGCGGTCTGCCAGGTGTGGATCGGGTTGCGCCCGGCATCCAGGCGCAGCACCAGTTGTTCGTCGTCGGGGTGGCGGGCGAGGGCGACCGGGTCGAGCAGCGCCGGCATGCGCCGGATCAGCTCGATCAGCGCCGGCAGCAGGCTGATGCGCCGGCCTTCCACCTCGATGCCCAGCTCCAGGTCGAACCACTGGCGGTCGTCGGTTTCCTCGATCTCGGCGTACCAGTTTTCCACCGGCGTGAGGTCGAAGACGAATTCGGGGCGGATGTCGATTTCCCAGCCTTGCTCGCGCAGCCGGGGCAGGCCCTCGCGCATGAAGTCCTGCCAGGCGCTGTCGTCGGGTAGCTCGAACATTTCCCCGGCGCTGTCCTCCAGCGCATCGCTGCGCCGCATTGCCGGCTTGAAGCCGAGCTCGCGCAGATCCAGGCGCCAGCCGTGCTCCTGTTCCAGTTCGCGGCTGACACGGACGATCTGGTCATCGCGGAACACCCGGATCTCGCGGCCCGCGCGCGGGGTGACGCTGCCCGAGACCGGCATCTCGCCATACAGGAACGCCAGGGCGGCGCGGTGCCGGGAAATGTTCTGCATGCGCCCGCTGCGCAGGTCGAAGCCGCTGTGCACATGGCTGCCCAGGGTCAGCCGTGGCCGTGGCGCGAGTTCGTCGCGCTCCACGGCAGGCAGTGGAGATTCGGTGGGTGGCTTCATCCGAGTGTCCTTCCGGCAGTCCAGCCGAGTACGCAAACGCCCGATGATACCGCGATTCTTTTCGGGCGGGACGCGGAAGGAAGCCGGCGGTCAGCGGGCGAAGCGTTTTGCCCCGGCGACGCACAAAACCACAGCGACGGTGGCGCCGGCCATCAACGGGCTGATCTGCTCGTGCAGCAGCAGGCCGGCCAGCGCCAGGCCGAAGAACGGCTGCAGCAGTTGCAACTGGCCGACCGCGGCGATGCCGCCGGTGGCCAGGCCGTGGTACCAGAAGAAGAAGCCGATCAGCATGCTGAACAGCGACACGTAGCCCAGGCTCAGCCAGGCCGGCCAACTGGCGCCACTGAAGGTCTCCGGCTGGGTATACCAGGCCAGCGGCAGCATCAGCGGCAGGGACAGCACCAGCACCCAGCAGATCACCTGCCAACTGCCCAGGTGGCGTGCGATGCGGCCGCCCTCGGCGTAGCCCAGGCCGCAGACGGTGACGGCCGCGAGCATCAGCAGGTCGCCGGTGAAATTGCCTGCGCCGCTTTGCGACAGGGCGAAGCCGGCCACCACGGCGCTGCCCAGGCCTGAACAGATCCAGAATGCCGGGCGCGGCTGTTCGCCGGCACGGACCACGCCGAACAGCGCAGTGGCCAGTGGCAGCAGGCCGACGAAAACGATGGCGTGGGCGGAGTTGACGTGCTGGAGCGCCAGCGCGGTGAGCAGCGGGAAGCCCACCACCACACCGCCGGCGACCACCAGCAGCGGGATCAGGTCCTGGCGCGCCGGCAGCTTCTGCCGCAGCAGCAGGAGGATCGCCGCTGCCAGCAGGCCGGCGATGCTGGCGCGGGCGAGGGTGAGGAACGTCGGGTCGAAGTCGGCCACCGCCACCCGTGTCGCTGGCAGTGAACCGCTGAAGATGACGACGCCGAGGAAGCCGCTGAGCCAGCCGCCGACGTTGCTGTTCGTGGCGAGAGTGTGGGTGTTGTTCATGGTGGGGCATCCAGCAGGGGAGCGAGCTTCGAGGATGCGCGCGGAGCTGCCGGGCGGCCAGTGACAGAAAGGTACAATTTGCACAAACTGTCCGTAAATTATCCCGGTACAAATTATCCCGGAGCAGTCGAGGGCAATATGGGCAGGCCAAAGAGCACGCGGGTCGATTCGGTCATGCACCACGTACGCGAGCGCCTGGCCGCGCGGGCGCTGGTGCCGGGTGAACGGCTGCCATCGATTCGCCAGTTGGCCGAACAGCTGGAGGTGTCCAAGACCACTGTCGTGGAAGCCTATGACCGGCTGGCTGCCGATGGCGTGATCGCCGCCCGCCGGGGCTCCGGTTTCTACGTCGCCGGCCATGCGCCGCCGCTGTCGCTGGCGGACGTCGGCCCAGCGCTGGACCGCAGCATCGATCCGCTGTGGATATCCCGGCAGTCGCTGGAAGCCGCGGACACTTCGCTCAAGCCGGGCTGCGGCTGGCTACCGCCGTCCTGGCTGCCAGAGGATGAACTGCGCCGTGCCTTGCGGCAGATCGCCCGCGAACCGCAGTCGGGGCTGCTGGAGTATGGCCGCCCGTACGGTCATTCCGGGTTGCGTGAACAGCTGGCGCGGCGGCTGGCGGACTACGGCGTGCCAGTCGGCCCGCAGCAGGTGGTGCTCACCGACAATGGCACCCAGGCCATCGACCTGGTCTGCCGCTTCCTGCTGGAACCGGGCGACTGCGTGCTGGTGGACGACCCCGGTTACTTCAACTTCCAGGCGCTGCTGCGTGCGCACCGCGTGCAGGTCGTCGGCGTGCCCTACACGCCTACCGGGCCGGACATCGTGGCCATGGCGAGTCTGCTGGAGCAGCACCGACCGCGCCTGTACATCACCAACTCGGCCTTCCATAACCCCACCGGCGCGGTGCTCTCGCCGCTGGTTGCCCACCGCCTGTTGAAGCTGGCCGAGGCCCATGACCTGCTGATCGTCGAAGACGACATTTTTGGCGACTTCGAGCACGAGAGCGCACCGCGACTGTCGGCCTTCGACGGGCTGGAGCGGGTGATCCAGGTCGGCAGCTTCTCCAAGACTCTGTCGGCCTCGGTGCGCTGCGGCTACATCGCCACCCAGCCGCAATGGTGCGAACGGTTGGTGGACCTGAAGCTGGCCACCAGTTTCGGCAACAGCCCGTTCAGCGCCGAGATGCTCTACGAACTGCTGCGCAAGGGCAGCTACCGTCGTCACCTGGACAGCCTGCGCGGGCGACTCGCCGACGCCATGGGCGAGACGCTGCTGCGCCTGCGTGCGCTGGATATCCAGCCCTGGCTGGAGCCGCGTGGCGGCCTCTTCGTCTGGGCCAAGCTGCCGGGCGGGCTGGACGCCGCCGAGGTGTCCCGCGCGGCGTTGGCGGACAACCTGGTGCTGGCGCCGGGCAACGTGTTCAGCTTGAGCCAGAGCGCCACCGGCTACCTGCGCTTCAACGTCGCCCAGTGCCTGTCGCCGCGCGTGTTCCAAGGGCTGGAGCGGGCCATGGGGCAAGCACGCGGGCGCTGACAGAAATAGCGCTCAGAGCCGGTCGAGCGTTCTTTTTCTTCACGCGAATTCTGTGTACTTCCCTCTCCTGGCACTGGCAGAAGGTGAGGGCGGGGTGAGCAATAAGCCTTGAAGCGGCCGAAAAGCCTGCGGAAAGTTGAACGGTTGTACAACGCAATCCGAGAAATACCACCTCACGGTCGAAAAGGTAGGGCGAACCGCTAACAGGGCGAACCTCTAGGATTATCGATTCAGCAACTCGGGTCGCGGCGCGCGATCCGAGGTGAATCGTTGGACCAGCATAAGGGGGAAATCCTATGGCCGAGCCGTGCCAGTTGTACCTGAAGGTCACCATCAGCCGCCCGAGGCTTGAAGCGTTCCTCTATCAGGAAGCCAGTTCCGCCGCGTGTTTCGTGGATCTGGAAAAGTGGCTGGACAGTAATCCCCTGCGACGCGGTGGTCTGACGTGGAGCGAACTTTGCGAGCTGGGGCAGGGCACGACTGCGGCGGGCTGGGTAGCGGGTTGGAGCCGGCACCAGCGCTCGCCGGCCTGGAATCATTACGACGACAGCACTCAGACCTGGAGCCTGGGCGTGCTGGAGTTCACCGAAAGCCGGGACTGGATAGTCGGTGCGATCAACGTGCTGCGGCGGGTCGCGGAGCACAAGGACTTGCCGGGGACGGACTACCTGCTGATCTACGACTACCTGTTCGGCAAGGGCTCGGTGGTGGCCGCTGTCGAACTGGCCCCCGGCGCCTCTCGCATCCTCCAGGAGCAGCCGCCACCGCGTCTCACGGCCGAGGCTGACATGATGATGAACAGCCTGCTGCGTGCGATGGACGTGTCCGCGACCTATGCCGTACAGCGGATTTCCGACACAGATACTCACAAACGGCGCTGCTGAGTTCTTTTAATTGAGAACCAATATCATATAATTACGCTTTTCAATCGCGCGCCTGGGCATCGCCTGGGCCGCCTCGCAGGATTCTGTCCGATGTGCGTTTCCCCGCGACCGCTCCATCCGAGAGCCGACGCATGAGCACAGCCCAAGCCGGTGCCGTCACCGCCCGTATTCTCAGTGCTGTGGTGGGGGGCTATGCCCTGGCCTACACCGCCACCGCTTTCCTCAGCGTCTACCTGCCGATGTCGCGGCCGGACCGCGTCTCGCTGTCGAGCCTTGCCTGCTTCATCGTCTGGGTCGCGGCGATCATTTATGCCTTCGGCGCGAAGAGCCCGTGGCGCGCCGTCTGGTTGCCGGTAGCACTGAGTGTTGTGCTGGGTGTGGCGGCCTTCCTGCCGGCCACTTACGGAGTGCGCCCATGAGCCTGCGTCAATCGATGTCCGGCCTGCACACCTGGAGCGGGCTGCTGGTCAGCTGGATTCTCTTTGTCGTGCTGTTCTCCGGCACTGTTGCGGTGTTCGACAGGGAGCTCACCCGCTGGATGACTCCGCAGTTGCACAAGCTGGAGCAGGTGAACGTGAGTGCCGACCAGGTGCGCGAGCTGATCGTCGAGCGCGCGCCCAAGGCCCACGGCTACTGGATGCACCCGCCCACCGAGCGCATGCCTTACTGGACGGCGGGTTGGGAGCCGGCAGACTTCAGCGAGTTCCAGTCCTTCCTGGTGGATGCCCAGAGTGGCGAGGTGCTGCCCAGGACCGTCGGTGGCAACTTCTTCCTGGAGCTGCACTACGAACTGCACGGCGGCATGCTCGGCCTCTATGTGGTCGGTGTGGCCGGGGTGTTCATGCTGGTGGCGCTGGTCAGTGGGGTGATCGTCCATCGGCGCATCTTCAAGGACTTCTTCACCCTGCGCCCGAAGGCGGCCAAGCAACGCGCCTGGCTGGATGCACACAACGTGCTGGGTGTGCTCGGGCTGCCGTTCCACCTGCTGATGGCCTACACGGGCCTGGCGATTTTCATCACCTTCTATATGACCGCCGGCATCAAGGTCGCCTACCAGAACGACATGGAGCACTTCTTCCATGACGTGCAGGGCGCCTTCGATCGCGAGGAGCTGGGGAAGCCGGCCAAGGCGCCGAAGTCCATCGACAACATGATTCTCAAGGCCCGCGAGGCCTGGGGTGGCGAGGGCCAGGTGGGCTGGATCAACATCGAGCATCCCAACGATGCGGCGGCGATGGTGCAGGTGCGCCGGGCGGTGGACAAGAGCATGGTCAACGACCAGCGCACCGTGTCCTTCGACTCCGGCACCGGCGCGCTGCTGCATGTGCAGAAGCCCTACAAACCCGGCTACA
Source organism: Pseudomonas sp. (assembly GCF_002796985.1). Taxonomy (GTDB): domain Bacteria; phylum Pseudomonadota; class Gammaproteobacteria; order Pseudomonadales; family Pseudomonadaceae; genus Pseudomonas. The sequence goes on from NZ_PEKX01000018.1 coordinate 216,166, forward strand.
AGACCTACGCCTGGCTGACTGGCCTGCACATGGCGCAGTTCGGCAACGACCTGCTGCGGGTGATGTATTTCGTTCTCGGCCTGGTGGGCTGCGTAATGGTGTTCGGCGGCCTGCAGGTCTGGGTCAGCAAACGTGAAGCACGCGGCCATCGTGGTGTGGCGCTGGTGCGCACACTCAATGGCGCGGTCTGTGGCGGTTTGCCGATTGCCTCGCTCGGCCTGCTGGCGGCTTCGCGCCTGCTGCCCGCCGAGTTGCTCCAACGAACCCGTTGGGAAGCCACCGCCTTCGTGGTGATCTGGTTGCTGGCTCTGGCTCACGCCTTGTGGCGTCGCGGCAGCCGCGCCATGGCCCGCGAGCAGTTCGCCGCTCTGGCGGCGCTGGCGTTGCTGCTGCCGGTGCTGAGCCTGTTCGGCCCCGAGCCGGGCCGCGTGACGACTCACCTCGCCAATGGCGACTGGCTGATGGTCGGCATCGACCTGGGCCTGCTGCTGATCGGCGGGCTCTGCGCCTTCCTCGGCTGGCGTCTGGGGCAGAAACGTGCCGAGCCCGCTCGCGCACGTCGGGTCCGTAACGAGGAGTACGCCTGATGCTGCTGGTATTCGGCCTCAACCTGCTGGCGCTGGCGGCGGTCTGCCTGTCGCTTTCGCGTCATCACCGCGACCTGTTCGGCAACGCGCCGTCCGAGTCCCGTGTGCGACTGTTGCGGCTCGTGGCGCTGGTCGATGGTGCGCTGGCGCTGGCCTATTCGATCCACCGCGTGGGCATCGAACTGGGCATCGTCTATTGGGCGTGCCTGCTGATGATCGGCGGTGCCGTGCTGGTCCTGCTGCTGGCCTGGCGGCCGCGCTGGGCGTTGCCGACGGCGGCGGCGATGCCGGTGATCGGCGGCGTGCTCGCCGTACTCGGCTGACACCCTTGTAGGAGCGAACCGCAGTCTGCTGCGGCTAAAGGAAAACTGCTTTGTAGGATGGGTGGAGTTTGCGATACCCATGCTGTGTGTGCGCTGGAATCGATGGGTATCGCTGCGCTCCACGCCATCCTACGTTCGTGCTTCGTCGTTGTTTTGGTGCGGGGCTTGCCATCGATGTAGCTGGCCTGGGTGTTTCTGAGTTGCTTCTGCGTGCGCGGAATTTCCGCGGGAAAACTTCAGGAGTGGGCCATGCTCGCGAACCGTGTACCGGCAGGTACGCGGTTCAATCCCTATTCCTCGAACGCCTGCCGATATTCCCCCGGCGTGCCGCCGACCACCGAACGGAAACGGTTGGCGAAGTGGCTGGCGCTGGAGAAGCCGCAGGCCAGCGCAACCTGACTGAGCGGCTGGCGGGTGTCACGCAATAGGCGTTGCGCCAGGGCCACGCGGCGGGCCAGTACGTACTGGTGCGGCGGCATGCCGAAGCTTTCGCGGAACATCCGCGCGAAGTGGTATTCCGACAGCGCCGTCTGCATCGCCAACTCGCCCAGTGATAGGGGCTGGTCCAGGCGCTGCTCGATGTAGTCGGCCACTCGTCGACGCATTGCCGGAGCCAAACCACCTTTCAGGCGGAGCCCTTCGCGCAGGCCCACCTGGTTCAGCAGCAGATGATCGATCAGGTCATGGGCCAGCGTGCTGGTGCGGATGCGCTCGCCCGGCTCGTGCCAGTCCAGCTTCACCAGCTGGCGGAAGCGTGCGGCCTGTTGCGGGTCGTCGAGGAAGGTCCGTTCGTGCAGCTGCAATTCCCGTGGCTCGCGGTCCAGCAGGCGGATGCAGCCCAGGGCGAACTGTTCCTGGTCGATGTAGAGGTGCGCCAGGCGGATGTCGCCGTTGACGATCCAGGCCGATTCGGAGCCTGCCGGCATCACGCAGAGCTTGTCCGGCGCGCCGGTGGTGCCGGGCGCGCCACGGCGGAAGGTGCCGGTGCCATCGTTCAGGTAGCAGGACAGCGTGTGGTGGCTGGGGGCGTGGTAGTCGCGGGCGTCGTGGCTGTTGCGCCAGATCGCCGCGGACAGCCCGTCGCCCAGCTCCGCGCAACGCTCCAGGCGGGCATTGGGCGAGGCATTCATCGACTGGAAGACTTCGAGCTGCGAAATGGCTGACATGGGTGTTCCTCAATTGCCTCCACTCTACCCGCGCGGGCGCGCCTTGCCAGCCCGGTTGTCGCAATAAGCGCAAGAATCTGCAAGCCGCCGGCGGGGCAGGGCAGGAGACTGATTGGCGTGTAATCCGGAGATCGCCATGAACCTCTCGCTCTACCTGCTCACTGTGCTCATCTGGGGCACCACCTGGATCGCCATCAAGCTGCAGGTCGGCGTGGTCGCCATTCCGCTGTCCATCGCCTACCGCTTCAGCCTGGCGGCGCTGGTGCTGTTCGCATTGCTGCTGGTTTCGCGGCGTTTGCAGCCGCTGGGCCGGCGCGGCCAGGCGATCTGCTTTGCCCAGGGTTTGTGCCTGTTCTGCGTGAACTTCCTGTGCTTCTACACCGCCAGCCAATGGATCCCCAGCGGACTGGTCGCCGTGGTGTTCTCCACCGCGACGCTGTGGAACGCGCTGAACTCGCGAGTTTTCTTCGGCCAGCGCATCGCTCCCAATGTGCTGGGCGGCGGGGCGTTCGGTCTGGCGGGGCTGGCTTTGCTGTTCTGGCCGGAGCTGTCCGGGCACCAGGCGACGCCGGAAACCTTCTACGGGCTGGGATTGGCGCTGCTGGGCACGCTGTGTTTCTCGGCGGGCAACCTGCTCTCCAGCCTGCAACAGAAAGCTGGGCTGCGGCCGCTGTCGACCAACGCCTGGGGCATGCTTTACGGATCGCTGATCCTGCTGGTGATCTGCCTGGTGCGGGGCGTGCCGCTGACCTTCGACAGCAGTGCGCAGTACGTCTGGTCGCTGCTGTACCTGGCGATTCCCGGCTCGGTGATCGGTTTCACCGCCTACCTGACGCTGGTCGGGCGCATGGGGCCGGAGCGCGCGGCCTACTGCACCGTGCTGTTCCCGGTGGTGGCGCTTAACGTCTCGGCCTATGCCGAGGGCTATCAATGGACGCTGCCGGCGCTGGCCGGCCTGGCGCTGGTGATGGCGGGCAACGTACTGGTGTTCCGCAAGCCGAAGTCGAAGATGACGCCGCAACCGGCACGGGCGTGAGCAGCGCGAACGGCTGGAGAGTCTCCAGCCTTTTGCGTTTGAGGCCCGATCAGAGCGATCGGGCGGCCTCGTCGATCAGTGCAGACACTTCACCGGCCCGCGATGCCAGCGAGGCATGGCTGCAATCCAGCGTCACCACCTTCCGCGGGTTCATCCGCGCGGCCATGCGCTGCTGGTTGGCGGGCGCGATCATCCGGTCCGCGCTGGACAGTTGGTACCACGACGGTCTGTTCTTCCACGCCGGGCTGCTGACCGTGTCGCCGAAGGTGCTGGCCAGCGGCGCCTTCTGGGTCACCGTCATCACCAGTGCCTCGTCGGCGCTCAGGTCCTGGCAGAAGCTTTCGTGGAACTTGTCGGCCTTTATCCACAGGTAACCGTCGCTGTCGGGTTCCAGATTGGGCGCGGCTTCGGGCAGGTGCTCCTGAGTGATGTCGCCGGGGCTTTCCCCGGCATCCGGGGCGAAGGCCGCGATATAGACCAGCCCGGCGACCTGTGGATGGCTGCCGGCCTGGCTGATCACCGCGCCGCCGTAGGAATGGCCGACCAGCAGGACGGGGCCCTTCTGCTGCGCGATCATTTTCGTCGTGCGTTCGACGTCGTTGGCCAGCGAGGTCAGTGGCAGCTCCACTGCGTGCAGGCCGGTGTGGCCCAGCCGCGTCAGCTCGACGATGACCTTGCTCCAGTGCGCGGCGCCACCCCAGAAGCCGTGGACCAGGACGATGGTGGGCAATTCGCTCATAGGCTGCTCCTCAAGGGACGCCTGCCCGGCCGGGCAGGCGTAATAAGGATAGGTGCGCTGTGCGGCGCGACGCGGCAGCCGGATGAGTGGTGGGGATCAGCCCTTCCACACCGGCGGATTGACCAGGTTCTTCGGCCGCTCGCCACGCAGGGCGGCTTCGAAGTTGTCCAGCGCGCACTCGGCCATGGCCTGGCGGGTTTCATGGGTGGCCGAGCCGATGTGCGGCAGGGTCACGGCGTTGGGCAGGGCGAACAGCGGCGATTCGGCCAGCGGTTCCTTCTCGTAGACGTCCAGGCCGGCAGCGAGAATGCGTTTCTCCTGCAGTGCTTCTACCAGTGCGGCCTCATCGATCACCTGACCACGGGCGATGTTGACCAGAATGCCGGTGGGTTTCATCAGCTCCAGCTCGCGCTTGCCGATCAGCTTTCGGGTCTTCTCCGCCAGCGGCACCACCACGCAGACGAAATCCGCCTCGCCGAGCAACTCCTCGAAGCCGCAGAAGCGCGCGCCGAGTTCCTGCTCCAGCTCGGGCTTGCGGCTGTTGCCGTGGTAGAGGATGTCCATGTTGAAGCCGAAACGACCTCGGCGGGCGATGGCCGCGCCGATGCGGCCGAGGCCGAGGATGCCGAGCTTCTTGCCATGCACGTCGACGCCGAAGTGCTGGGCATCCACGGTGCGCTTCCATTGCCCGGCCTTGGTCCAGGCGTCCAGCTCGGCGGTGCGCCGGGCGGCGGCCATGATCAGGGCGAAGCCGAGGTCGGCGGTGGTCTCGGTGAGCACGTCGGGGGTGTTGGTCAGCGGGATGCCGCGCTGGTTCAGGTAGTTCAGGTCGTAGTTGTCGTAGCCCACCGAGACGCTGGAAATGACCTCCAGTTGTGCGGCCTGGGCCAGTTGCTTCTCGCCCAGCGGGCGGCCGACGCCGATCATGCCGTGGGTGGTCGGCAGAGCGGCGGCCAATTGCGCGTCGACATCGCCCAGCTTGGGGTCGAGCACGGTGACGTTGAACTGGCTGCGCAGGCGGTCGAGGTGTTCCGGGGCAAGGCGGCTGAAGACGAAGACGTTCTTTTTCATGGCTCTCGGACGGCAGGGAGGCGGAGGGGGCTTAACCCTATCACTGCCGAGCTAGAGCGGCGCAAGGCTGGCGTGCGCGCCGGGCGATTATCGACCGCTGTGGTGCTTGTAGGAGCGAGCTTGCTCGCGAACCGCTTGGCGCCGAAGTCGCCGGGGAGCCTGTTCGCGAGCAAGCTCGCTCCTACAGGTTCGGGGGATTTCGGGGGGAGGAGGGTGGGTTCACGGGCAAGCTCACTGAACACCGGGGTAGGGAGTTACACAGTGAGCTTGCCCGCGAAACACGGCGAAAAGGTCCGTCAGGGTCCCACATCGGCGAGGCCGGCGCCATCGGCCTGGAGCACGCCGGGGAGGTTTTCGCGCAGGTACGCGACCCAGGTCTTGATCTTCGCATCCAGGTACTGGCGCGAAGGGTACAGCGCGTAGACGTTGAGGATCTGCAACTTGTAGTGCGGCAGCACGCGGACCAGCGAACCATCGCGCAGGCCGTCGATGGCCGAATACACGGGCAGGGCGCTGATGCCCATGCCCGAACCGATGGCTTCGGTCATGGCGTCGCCGACGTTCACCTGGAAGGGCGAAGGCCCGAGGGTGATCATTTCCTGGCCGTTGGGGCCGTCGAACAGCCACTTGTCCAGTGGCAACACTGGGCTGATCAGGCGCAGGCAGTCGTGCTCCAGCAGCTCCGTCGGCGTTTTCGGCGTGCCGCGCCGGGCCAGGTAGTCGGGCGAGGCGCAAAGGATGCTGTAGGTCTCGCCGATGCGCTGGGACACCAGGCCCGAGTCGGGTAGTTCCGAGGCGACCACGATGGCCACGTCGAAACCTTCGTCGAGCAGGTCCGGCACGCGGTTGGCCATGGTCAGCTCGAAAGTGACCTCCGGGTGCAGTTGGCGGTAGTTGGCGATGGCGCGGATCACGTAGTGCTGGCCGATGCCGGTCATCGAGTGCACGCGCAGGCGGCCGGCGGGGCGGGCGTGGGCGTCGCTGGCCTCGGCTTCGGCTTCCTCGACGTAGGCGAGGATCTGTTCGCAGCGCAGCAGGTAGCGCTGACCGGCCTCGGTGAGGGCGATGCGCCGGGTGGTGCGGTTGAGCAGGCGGGTGCGCAGGTGCGATTCGAGATTGGCGACCGCGCGGGATACGTAGGCGGTGGTGGTGTTCAACTGTTGCGCGGCGGCGGTGAAACTGCCGGTTTCCGCGACACAGGCGAACGCACGCATGGTCTGCAGTGTGTCCATTGAGGCCTCGTCAGTGGGGCGTCTGTCCCGGGTGGCGACGCCAATGAAGCGATAAGTCGTCGCCGGCGGCATGTCCTTGATGGGGGGCAATGCGCGGAGCAGAGCGGGGGCGGCCTATTGTCACATGGATGAAGACACACATTGTTTCATTATCGGTAATAAACAATCACAAATCAGCCGGCTTATCCGTTCCCTTCCCCATCCCTAGAATTCAATCGCCGCCAGTGGCTTTGCCGGCACCTCCACGCTTAAAAGCCCCACGCTGAAAAGCTAGACCACTTCCAGGACCTCCACCGTGTCGCGTCACCTCGTGAAAGGACTGACGTTCGTCGGCTCCTTTGTCATTTTTTCAACAATCGCCGGATGTATCAGCACCCATGGCATCGCCCCGCAGGAACAGCGGGTGGGCGACACCGAGCTGGCCACCGACGCCGCCATCGCGCACGCCAACCAGGAAGCGGGCTGGCCGGCCGAGCAGTGGTGGCGCGCCTATGGTGATCCGCAGTTGAATGCCTGGGTGCAGACCGCGCTGGAGGGCAGCCCGACCCTGGCCCAGGCCGAGGCGCGAGTGCGCATGGCCATGGCCATGGCCGGCATTGCCGAGTCCGCCGAGTCGCCGCAGATCGGCGTGGACGCCTCGCTGACCCGCCACCGCTGGCCGACCGACTACTTCTATGGGCCGGGCGACCTGGCCGACAGCACCACCTTCAACAACAACGCCGCGCTGGGGTTCAGCTACTCGCTGGACCTCTGGGGCCGCGAGCGCAGCAACACCGAGCGCTACGTCAACATCGCCAAGATGACCGCCGCCGAGGCGCGCATGGCCCAGCTGGAGCTGGAGAGCAACATCGTCCGTGCCTACATCCAGCTGTCGCTGCAGTACGCCAAGCTGGACATCGGCAAGGCCATGCTGGCGCAGCAGCAGGGCATCCTGGCCCTGGCCCAGCGTCGCCTCGACGGCGGCATCGGCACGCATTTCGAAGTCAGCCAGGCGGAGGTCCCGCTGCCGGAAACCGAACGCAAGATCGAAGCGGTGGACGAGGAAATCCAGCTCACCCGCAACCAGATCGCCGCCCTGGCCGGTAAAGGCCCCGGCGCCGGCACCTCGATCCAGCGCCCGAGCCTGAAGCTTGCCGCAGGCCCGGGCCTGCCGAGCAAACTGCCGATGGAACTGCTCGGCCACCGCCCGGACGTCGTCGCCAGCCGCTGGAAGGTCGCCGCCCAGGCCAAGGGCGTGGACGTCGCCCGCGCCGAGTTCTACCCCAACGTCGACCTGGTCGCGAGCATCGGCTACAGCGCCGTTGGTGGCGGCGTGCTGGAATTCCTCAACGCGGAGAAATTCACCTACGGCGTCGGCCCGGCCATCTCCCTGCCGATCTTCGACGGCGGTCGCCGCCGCTCGCAGCTGAGCCAGGAGTCCGCCGGCTACGACGCCGCCGTGGCGCAGTACAACCAGACGCTGATCAACGCCCTCAAAGGCATCTCCGACCAGTTGATCCGCATGCATTCCATGCAGTTGCAGGAAGGCTTCGCCGCCAAGTCCGTGGCCTCGGCCCAGCGCACCTACGACATCGCCGCCAAGGCTTACCGTGGCGGCCTGACCGACTACCTCAACGTGCTCAACGCGCAGACCCGCCTGTTCCAGCAGCAGCTGGTGGAGCAGCAGGTTCGCGCCGCACGCCTGGCCACCCATGCCGGCCTCGTCGTCGCCCTGGGCGGCGGGCTGATGGACAAGCAGGAAGGCCCGAAAGAGGCGAAGATGGTCCCCGAGACCGTCGACGTCCGCGCGGCCAGCGGGCGCTGAGATGGCGGGCGATTCCTTCAACGGCAGCACCGCCACCCGCCAGCTGGCGCCGCTGGACGCCCTGCGTCGCGCGCTGCTGGAATGGGGTCGCAGTGACGGCGTCACCTGGATCTATATCGCCAAGGTGCTGCTCGCCGCGCTGCTGACCCTGTGGCTGGCGATGCGCCTGGAACTGCCGCAGCCGAGCACGGCGACCATCACCGTGTTCATCGTCATGCAGCCGCAGAGCGGCCAGGTGTTCGCCAAGAGCTTCTACCGGATTCTCGGCAGCGTGGTCGGGCTGACCGTGATGGTCGCGCTGATCGCCATTTTCGCCCAGCAGCGCGAGCTGTTCCTGCTGGTCTCGGCACTGTGGATCGGCCTGTGCACCGTGGGTGCCGCGCGCTACCGCGACTTCCGTTCGTATGCCTGCGTGCTCGCCGGCTACACCGCCACGCTGATCGGCCTGCCCGCCACCCTGCACCCGGAAGCCGCGTTCATGTCGGCCATCTGGCGCGTGCTGGAGATCAGCCTCGGCATCCTCTGCTCCATGGTGGTCAGCGCCACGCTGTTCCCGCAGACCTCCAGTACCGCCATGCGTAGCGCGCTGTACCAGCGTTTCGGCGCCTTTGCCGGCTTTGTCCTGGACAACCTCGGCGGCGGCGAACGGCCCAAATTCGAGGCGGCCAACGTGGCTTTCGCCTCCCAGGCCGTGGGCCTGGAAGCGCTGCGCAGCGTTACCCGCTTCGAAGACCCGCACATGCGCCTGCGCTCCGGCCGCCTGTCGCGCCTGAACAACGAGTTCATGGTCCTCACCACTCGTTACCATGCGCTCTATCAGTTGCTCTCGCGGCTGCGCGCGCAGGAGGCCGAGGCCGTGCTGCGCGCACTGCAACCGTGCCTGGACGAGCTGGCCCAGGTGCTCGGCCCATGGCGCGGCCAGTCGGTCACCGACCGCGACGCCGAACACCTCGCCACGCAGCTGGAAAGCCACCGCTCGCGGATGATGCAACGCATCCGTTCCGGCCGTGCACAACTGCTCGCCGAGCAGGACGAGTCGCCCGCACTGCTGGATTACAACACCGCCGGCGAACTGCTCTACCGCCTGGCCGATGACCTCTACAACTACGCCCTGACCCACGCCTCCCTGGCCGCGCACAAGCACGAGCGGGAGAACTGGAAGCACGGCTTCTCGCCCAAGGCCAACCTGGTCGCCTCGCTGGTGGCCGGCGGGCGCACCGCGTTGATGGTGCTGGTGTTCGGCCTCTTCTGGATCGAGACCGCCTGGCCCAGCGGCAGCACCTTCGTACTCAACGCCGCTGCCGTCGCTGCGCTGGTGTCGGCCGCTCCCGACCCGGCGAAGATGGCCATGCAGATGGCCGTGGGCACCTTCTGCGCGGCCATTCTCGGTTTCTCCGAAACCTTCTTCGTGTTCCCGCACCTGGACGGCTTCGCCCTGCTGGCCTTCGCCCTGGCGCCGGTGTTCGCGCTCGGTGCGTTCTTCTCGATCAAGCCCAGGTACGCCGGCTACGGCCTGGGCCTGCTGGTGTTCTTCAGCTTCGGCGCAATCCCGGCGAACCTCACCGTCTACGATCCGGGCCGCATGCTCAACGAATACATCGCCCTGGTGCTGTCGCAGAGCCTGGCCGCCGTGGTCGCCGCGGTGATCATGCCGCCGACCAGCGCCTGGCTTTGGCGCCGCCTGGAGAAGGATTTGCGCCTGCGCGTGGTGGAAGCCATCAGCGGCAAGCTCGACGGCCTCGTCTCGTCCTTCGAGAGCGGCACCCGCGACCTGCTCAATCAGGCCTACGGCGTGGCCGCGCGCAGCCCGCAGATGCAGCGCCGGCTGCTGCGCTGGACCTTCGTGGTGCTGGAGATCGGCCATTCGATCATCGAACTGCGAGTCGAGCAGGAGAACTTGCCGAACGAGCCCTGCTACGCGCAGACGTCGCCCTGGCGGCAGTCGATCCGCGCCATGGGCCGCGCGCTGATACGCCTGTTCGTCAAACCGGGGCAGGCCAACCGCGAGCGCGCCCTGGCCGCCGTGGAGCAGGCCATCGACTGCGTGAAAAGCACCGACGAACCGCGCGCCCCGGACTTCGAAAGCTCGCCGCTGCGCCGCGTGCTCAGCTACCTGCACTTCATCCGCAGCAGCCTGCTCGACCCGCAGTCGCCGCTGCGCGATGGCGAAACCCCTTCTGGAAGATCGACCCATGTTGCCTGACCTGCCCCGCGAGATCGCGTTCCACGGGGTCTACATGCCGACCCTGACCCTGATGTTCCTGGTCGCCGCCGTGCTCTGCTGGGGGCTGGACCGCATCTTCGCGTCCATCGGCCTGTACCGCTTCACCTGGCACCCGGCGCTGTTCCGCGTGTGCCTGTTTGCCTGCCTGTTCGGCGGCCTGTCTCTCACTATCTATAAGTAACGAGCGTGCACCCATGACTCTCAAATCCATCATCAGCCTGCTGGCGACCCTGATCATCCTGGCGGTCGCCGCGTTGATCGGCCGCGCCCTCTGGGTGAACTACATGGATACGCCCTGGACCCGCGACGGCCGGGTGCGCGCCGACATCATCAATGTCGCCGCCGACGTCTCCGGCGTGGTGGTCGACGTGCCGGTGCGCGACAACCAGCAGGTGAAGAAGGGCGACCTGCTGATGCAGATCGACCCGGACCACTACCAGATTGCCGTGAAGCAGGCCGAAGCCCTGGTCGCCTCGCGCAAGGCCACCCTGCAGATGCGCCAGCTCAACGCCAAGCGTCGCCGGGCGATGGACGAGGAAGTCGTCTCGCGCGAGAGCCTGGACGATGCCAGCAACACCGCCGCCGCCTCCGAGGCCGATTACCAGCAGGCCCTGGCCGCGCTGGACGCCGCCAAGCTGAACCTGGAGCGCACCCAGGTGCGCGCCTCGGTGGACGGCTACGTGACCAACCTCAACGTGCACCGTGGCGACTACGCCCGCGTCGGCGAGGCGAAGATGGCCGTGGTCGACGAGAACTCCTACTGGGTCTACGGCTACTTCGAAGAGACCAAGCTGCCGCACATCCGCGTCGGCGACCCGGCCGAGCTGCAACTGATGAGCGGCGAGCGCCTGAAGGGCCACGTCGAGAGCATCGCCCGCGCCATCTACGACCGCGACAACCCGGAAAGTCGCGAGCTGGTGGCCGACGTCAACCCGACCTTCAACTGGGTGCGCCTGGCCCAGCGCGTGCCGGTGCGCATCCACATCGACGAAGTGCCGGACGGCGTGCTGCTGGCAGCGGGCATCACCGCCACCGTAATCGTCAACCCGCAGAGCCGCAACGCGGAGCGCTCCGACGGCGCGGCTGCGGCGGCGCAGTGATCTGATCGGGTGAATGACAACGGGAGCTTCGGCTCCCGTTTTCTTCCTGGGGCATCGACGTTGCTTCAGCCTGTGTAGGGCGCATAACGCCTATGGCGTTATGCGCCCTACATGCTTCATTCCGGAGCGGCGGTCGTTAGACGGTGAGGCTCCACCCCCGCCACCGCCAACGCCTCATGCAGCGTCGGCAGCAGATAGCGCGCCTCGACGACCTTGTCGATGCCATGCCGCGCCATGTCCGCGCGCAGGTAGCTGTTGACCCGCCCGAACACCAGTTGCACGCCCTGTTGCGAGAGGTTGCGGTACAGGTCCAGCAGGGTGCGCGCCGCCGAGTAATCCAGGCTGGTGATGGCGCCGGCATCGACGATGAACCAGCGCAACCCTTCAGGGGCCTGAGCGACCAGTTGCGCGACCTGGCTGGCGAAGAAGGTGTCGTTGGCATAGAAAAGGTCGGCGCCGAAGCGGTAGACGATCAGCCCTGGCGCGGTCTCCCGGCCCGGCTGCACGTCCACCGGTAGCCAACGGCCGTTGGCGGCTGGCTCCAGCATCAGCGAGTGCGGGCGGTAGCTGTGGCGTACGTGGTGCAGCATCGACAGCGCGATGGCCAGCAGGATGCCCTGCTCCACGCCCACCAGCAGCACGGTGGCAGCGGTGGCCAGCGCCATGCGGAATTCCACCGGGCTTTCCAGGCGCATGGCGCGCAGGGTCTTCACGTCCACCAGCCCGACGGCGATGGCGAACACCACGGCGGCCAGCACGCAGTGCGGCAGGTACTGCAACCACTGGCAGAGGAACAGCAGCACCAGCGCCACCACCACGGCAAAGCTCAACTGGGCGACCTGGCTGCGCGAGCCGGCTTGCTCGGCCATGGCTGTCTGGGTCGGGCTGCCGTTGACCACGAAGGCGCCGCTGAAGGCCGCCGCCGCGTTGGCCGCGGACAGCCCGAGGATGTTGGCGTTCTGGTCGTCATGTTCGTGGTGGCGGTCGGCGTAGACCCGGCTGGCCGCCGAGCTCTGGGCGATGATCATGACGAAGCAGGCGCCGGCGATCGGCAGCAGCTCGAGGATGTCCTTCCAGCCGAGCCGGGGCAGCGTCAGCGAGGGCAAGCCGCCGGCCACCGGGCCGAGTACCTGGATGCCCCGGCCGGCGAAGTCGAACAGCGCACTGGCGGCAATGCAGCCGACCAGCACCAGCAGCGGGATCGGCAGCCGCGGCGCCCAGCGCTTGGCGGCGAACAGCACCAGCAGCAGCGACAGCGCCAGGGCGGCGGTCGGTGCGTGGACCTGCGGCAGGTGGCCGAGTACGAACAGCAGCTTGCCCATCGAGGTCGAGGCGTCGACGGTCAGGCCGAGCAGGTCGCCGCTCATGGCCAGCGCCACCTGCACGCCGACGCCAGCGAGGAAGCCGGTCAGCGCTGTGCGCGACAGAAAGTCGGCGAGAAAGCCCAGCCGCAACAGGCGCGCGACCAGCAGCAGCGCGGCCGTCAGCAGCGCCACGGTTCCGGCGAGGGCGATGTACTCCGGGCTGCCAAGGCTCGCCATGCCGGACAGGCGGCTGGAGAAGATGGTCGCAGTAGCCGAGTCTGCGGCGACCACCAGATGCCGCGAGGCACCGAAGAAGGCGAACGCAATCAGTGGCAGCAGCGCGGTGTACAGCCCGGTAACCGCCGGCATTCCGGCGATGCGTGCGTAGCCGAGCAACTGGGGAATATCCATCGCCGCCAGCGAGACGCCAGCCAGCGCGTCGCGCAACGCCCCTTTGCGGCTGAGTGGAAGGAGGCCTTGCAGAAGTTTCAGTGGGGATGCCATCGGTGCCATGCCTGAAGTGCGGTTCGGCATTCGAGCAATCGTGCCGGCCGGCGAATAGCGGACGATTTCCCAAGGCCTTATCGGAGACTTCGCGGCAACTCGTCAGCCGTCACTGGGTGGGCGGTTCTTGTAGCTGCCGCGAATGTTCATCGCCGCCAGGCAGACCTGCAGCAGCACCAGTGCGTAGGCTTTGGCCGGCAGGCCCCAGGCAATCCATAGCGCATTGCTGGCGAGAAACATCCAGAAACCTATCTCGCGGCGTTTGCGGTTTCGCGAGCCGACCAGCCAGGCGGCGAGGACGGTGACCAGCATCGCTGGCCATTGCAGCAGGTCTAGCAGTTGCATGCGAGCGCTTCCGAGGGCTGTGCTGCTTCAGACCGGTGGGGTCGGGCAAAGGTGCGAAGAACCTGCCCGGTGTCGTCGATGGCCTATCGGGATGTCCAAACGGTGACCGAGTAGTTCGTTCGAGCGATTGCCGGCTCAGCCCGGGTCACTAGGCTGGACCGGGCTGCCACGCTGTGCAGCTCGTTACCGCTGTTGAACATCACACAATAACAACGCAAAAGAGGGATAGCGCCATGAGTCAGCAAACGCCACAAGTCCGTCCCAGGGTATTCTTCGATGCCGGGGTACTGGTGACCTGGGTGGTCGGTGTCGCGATCGTCGGGGTGATGCTCGGCTTCAAGGCCATCTGGGCGCCATTCTTCTGCGCCATCCTGTTCAGCGTCTTCAACAAGGACGTCAAGCGCATACCCGGCATTCTCTGCGGGGCGGTGACCGGCGTCTGGCTGGCCTGGGGCATCGTCGTCGCCATCGGCCTGCTCAAGCCGCTGATGGACCCGATCCTGGCGACCGCCATCGTCCTGTTCGTCGGTGTCTACATCATTTTCTGCGGTGGTCTGTTCGCGCCGCTGTTCATCAACCACAGCGCCTTCGTCTTCCTCACCGTCGCCCTGGCGACCCATCTGGCCGAGCCACCGCTGGAAATCAGCGGGCTGATCCTGGTCGGTGGCGGCATCCTGCTGGCGGGTGAGGTGGTGCTGCTCAATGGGCTCGCGCGCCTTGGTGCCAAGCCCAAGGACGCCGCACTGCCCCATTCGGCAATCGAATGACTTCCCGCTGCGCCGGGGCAGGCCGTCAGACCAGCCCCGGCGCGGCAAAGTGCGGGCGAACCGGATAGCCGTCGAGCAGCGCGTTGGTCTTCTCTGCGTCCAGCTCACCGTTGAACGGCACGCCCAGCGCTTGGCGGTGGATGCCGGTGGCGGCCAGCCACAGCGTGTCGATGCGCGCGGCCAGCGCGCCGGGGACGTCGGTCACCAGTGAGTCGCCGACGAACAGGATGTGCTTGGCGCCGCGCGCCTCCAACTGCCGCTGGGCGATGCGGAAGGCCGACGGGTCGGGCTTGCCGTACCAGTGCACGCGGCCGCCTTCCTCGGCGAAGGCTTCGGCCAGGCGGCCTGCACCGAACACCGTCTTGCCGCCGGAGACCACCACGCGGTCCGGGTTGGCGCACAGAAAGGGTTTGTCGGTGGCACCGCGTAGCGGGGCGAAGCGCTCTTCCAGTTCATCCTGCGGGAAGCTGCCGACGCCGAGGATCATCGATGCGGCGTGGATGTCGTCGCAGAAGCGCTCGCGAATCTCCGCCGGCCAGGTGGTCAGTGCATCGCCGACACCGACGGTGTAGATACCGCCGCGCTGGAACTCGCGCTCATGGGTGAAGGCATCGATGGCCAACTGGCCGGAGGTGGTGATGCCGGCGAACAGCTCGCGGGCGACGCCCAGGCGCACCAGGGTGTCGGCCATCTCCGGGACGCTGCGCGAGGCGTTGCTCAGGAACCACACCGGCTTGCCTTCGGCGGCGCGGCGGGCAAGCCAGTCGAGGGCGCCGGGGAACACCTCGACGCCGTCGATCAGCACGCCCCAGAGGTCGAGCAGGAAGCCGTCGTAGTCGGTGCAGAAGGCATCCAGGCCGGCGTGGTCGATGTAGCGGGTATGGGTGACGGCGCTGAAGCGGGAGGTGGTCATGGCGTGCCTGTGAAACGCTGGGAGTGCGCCCACGTTAGCGCACTCTCGGCGTTTGGGTGTGACAGCCCGCCGATCAGTGCGCCGGGTGCGGCGCGCGTTCTTCGCCGAAGGTAGCGGCCAGCCAACCCTTGAGCTGGCAGCCGGCGAAGGCTGAGGTGCTGCACTCGCCGCTGGCCAGGGCCACCTGCAACTTGCCGATGTCGGCCTTCTGCACGTAGGCGATGGCGTCGGTCATGTCGTCTTCGGTGCCGAAGCCGCCCTGGGTCATTTCCTTGAGCGCGTCGTCCTTGCTCCAGCCCTGGATCACCGTGCGGTACATCGCCGCGAACAGGCCGGTGCGGTCACGCCCATGCTTGCAGTGCATCAGTACCGGGCCGTTCTGCTCGGCGTCTTGCAGGAGGCGCAGGACCTTGAGCACATCGGCATCGTCGACACGGTCGGCATGGGTCGGGAAGCTGACGGCCTCGATGGGCTGCTGGCCGATCCAGGCGCGGTCGTCGTCCTTGATGAAGCTCACCACGGTCTTCACCTGCAGGCGCTGCAGCTCGGGCAGGTCGGCATTGCCGGGGAGGGCGCTGCGGTAGAGCGTCGGCGACATCTGGTAGAGGTTGAACGACTTGTCCACCGGCTTGGCCCAGTCGGCCGGGGTTTCGCCAGCGGCGAGGGCGAGCGGGCCGAAGGTCAGCAGGGTGGCGGCGATGGCGCCACGAAGGATGCGGGGCAGGGACATGGCGACTCCTCAAAGTACCGCGCCACGATAGGCGCGCAGGAGTCGAGGTCTGATGAAAAGCAGGTGAAGAAAACGTGAACCGCTCAGCGTTGCCCGCCAGGCAGGAAACGGGTTAGCACGCTGGGGCGGAAGAACCACCAGACGCACAGCGGATAGCACAGGTAGTTCAGTGCGTAGATCAGCAGGGCCGCCGGGCTCGGCGTGTTCTTCCACGCGGCCATGCCGACCAGGATGGCGTAAAGCACGGCCAGCCCACCGCCGTACAGTGCGGTCAGCCGCCAGCGCTCGCCGGTTTCCGCCAGGCGCTTGTGCCGGCGGGCGAACCAGAAGGCCATGGCGGCGGCGATCACGGCTGCCACCAGCAACGTTGCCGGCACACCGCCGACCCGCAACAACCCGCGCGCTACTACATTGAGGAAGAAGGCGGCGAGGATGCCGGCGAGGGCGAGGTAGCGGACTTGGTGCGTCATCAGAATCCCTTCAGTAGGTAGGCACCGGCGAACAGGAGTGCGCCGCTGGCCATAAGCGCGATGGCGAAGGCGCGGCCATCGGCGAGATCTGCCATCAGGCCATGCCAGAGTCGCTGCGAGGTCGCTGCTGCGTGCATCACTTCACGATTGCGGAGCAGTTCGCCGCTATCGTTGGCGCCCTTGAGCATCAGCGCTGCGATTGCACAACAGGCAAAGCCGACATAGATCGCGGTTTCGCACACGGTCGCTGCACTGAGCTCGCCCAGGTAAGCCGCGACCGCTACCGCTACAAACAGCTGCAGCAGCAGAAACGGCAGGAGTATACGGAAGACGCGAAAGAGGAAATGTTTCACAGCGAACCGTCGAGGCCGAAGCGTTTCTTCAGCACCTTGTCCAGCAAGCCGGTGGGCAACCAGCGCGAGAGCAGCGGCAGGGCGCGGCTACCGTTGCCGATGCGCACCAGGCGCGGGCGCGGGGACTTCTGCGCGGCGGCCAGCAGCTCGCGGGCGAAGTCGCTGGCCGGAGTGGGTTTGTCCTGGGAGGCAGCGGCGCGCGCCTGGATGAATTTGCGCAACGGCCACCAGGCGGAGTCCTCGCTGACCACCGCGGCCATTTCGCGGCTGGCGTTGGCGCCGAAGTTGGAGGCAATGGCGCCGGGCTGCACTTCCATGACCTCGATGCCGAAGGGAGCCAGCTCCAGACGCAGCGCGTCGTTCAGTGCGTGTACGGCAGCCTTGGACG
Source organism: Pseudomonas sp. (assembly GCF_002796985.1). Lineage (GTDB taxonomy): Bacteria > Pseudomonadota > Gammaproteobacteria > Pseudomonadales > Pseudomonadaceae > Pseudomonas. The sequence continues at coordinate 233,222 of NZ_PEKX01000018.1, forward strand.
CGCAGTAGGCGCCGGCGAAGGGCGTGACCAGCACGCCGGACACGCTGCCGATGTTCACCACCAGCCCGCGCCGCGCCCGCAGCGCCGGGAACAGCGCGCGGGTGACGCCGACCACGGCGAACACGTTGGTTTCGAACTGCTTGCGGATCGCCTGGCTGCCGCCGTCCAGCAGCGGACCCATGGCGCCGTAGCCGGCGTTGTTGATCAGCACGTCGAGGCCACCGGCTTCGTGTTGCAGCAGCTCGGCGAGGCGCTCGACGGCGGGCTCGTCGTTGACGTCCAGCAGCACGCCACGGAAACCCGCCTGGCCGAGGGCGGCGACGTCTTCATCGCGGCGGGCGGTGGCCCAGACCTGGTAGCCGGCGGCCTGGAAGGCGTCGGCGAGGGCGCGGCCGATGCCGCTGGAGCAACCGGTGATGAGGGCGACGGGTTGGGGCATGGTCTGGCGGTCCTTGTCTGTGGGCGGGACTACCGTACCGGATTGTGCGAGGCAGGTGAATCAGTTGCCGAAGCGGCCGCTCACCCGCTCGGCGCGGAATTCCAGGGTGCTGGCGCGGTAGCCGGGGCGCAGCGGTGGCAGCGGCAGGCAGTCGCTCCAGCTGTCACCGGCGAGCAACGCGCCTGGGCCACGGTAGCGCGGGGCTTCGTAGAGGTTTTCGGCAAGGTCGGTGGTGTCGCCGGGGCGGTAGGCGGCGACCTTCCAGCGCAGTTCCAGGAGGGGGCGGTTGGCGCCGTTCTTCAGGCTGACTGCCAGCGGGCGGCCGGGCGGGCATTGCTCGGGCTGATAGGCGATGCGCAGTTCCAGGTGCTGCAGTTGGCGGGATTCACTGTTGTCTTGCCAGATGGCGACGGTGATCACCGAGGCCAGCCCGACCAGGCCGGCGCCGGAAATCGGCAGGGCTCGGGAGGGGTAGCGGATCAGCAGGATGATCCAGGTGACGATCAGCAGGATGCCGTACAGCATGGAGCGCTCCGCGCAGGGTATCGAGCATTACCTTAGCAGGAGGTGAGGCGGGGAGGGTTGATGTGGCGCGGGGTTGGTTCCCTGTAGGAGCGAGCTTGCCCAGCCGTCGAGGTATCGGCGGATAACCCGTTCCGGGTTATCCGCCGTACGTATTGCGCCCCTGTAGGAGCGGGCCATGCCCGCGATCCGTCGGCAGGGCTGACGTCTATCTTCAGTTCATTGTTCGGGTTGTGCTGCCTTGCCTTGGGTGTTCCGGCGCCGCTTCGGTGTGCGCTCGTGCTTTGTGTTTCGCCCCCTCGGGCGAGTTACTTCTTTCAAACGCCAAAGAAGTAACCAAGAAGGCTTGCCCCGGACATCCGGTTTTTCGCTTAGGCGAAAAATACCCTCGTTGAAGTGAAGTTTCAGGGGCACGCGCTGACGGGCCATCCCTGGCCCGACAGCGCTCTCGCGACATCCATGTCGCTCAACCCCTGAAACTCCAATTCAACGAGGCCTCCTGAACGGGGCAGTCGGAGTGCGCGGACGTTTCTCTGGAAGTTCAAGGGGCGTAGGGCGGACAACGCGTTAGCGTTATCCGCCGTCATGGCATCGGCGGATAACCCGTTCCGGGTTATCCGCCCTACGTCCTGGAACGGATTGGGTGTTTGGCTTTTCGTAGGAGCGAGCTTGCTCGCGAACCGCCTGGCACGGGATTCCTCATAGGAGCGGACCTTGTCCGCGAATCCACACACTTGCACGGCGGCAACAGGAAAACCTCGCCGTAGGATGGCGTGGAGCGCAGCGATACCCATCGATTGCCGTGCGCGGGGCAGCATGGGTATCGCAAGCTCCACCCATCCTACGAAAGCCCTCAACGCCACAGCTCTGGCTTTGGCCCTTACAAGTCTTCCAGCGAAACATCCACGCGGGCCGAAGTGCCCCTTTCAGGAGGCCGACGGTGATCGGAGTTTCAGGGGCCGAGCGACATGGATGTCGCGAGAGCGTTGCCGGGCCAGGGATGGCCCGTCAACGCGGGCCCCTGGAACTCCGAGGAACCGAGGGTACTTTTCGCGAAGCGAAAAGCCGGATGGCAGGGGCGAGACCTTTGCCTCCTTTGGGGCACCGCCCGCACCGAAACCACGGCGGAGCACGAACGTAGGATGGCGTGGAGCGCAGCGATACCCATCGATTGCGGCGCGCCGACAGCGCGTAGGGCGCATAACGCCGCAGGCGTTATCCGCCAATTCGGCGGATAACCCGTTCCGGGTTATGCGCCCTACGCAGATACCTCGGCAAGCGCACATAAAAAAGCCCCCGCACCGGAAGGTGCGGGGGCATTGGCGCCGATGGGGGAAGCGCCAGGTCTTCGGGCGTGGACTCAGCGTGCGACGGCGCGCAGCTCCACGTTCTCGGTGGTGCGGCCGTAGACGTCCTCCAGACGCTCGATGTCGTCTTCGCCCAGGTAGCTGCCCGATTGCACTTCGATGATTTCCAGCGGGATCTTGCCTGGGTTGGCCAGGCGGTGGACCGAGGCGATCGGGATGTAGGTGGACTGGTTCTCGGTGAGCAGGAAGGTGTTGTCGTCACAGGTCACCTGGGCGGTGCCGGAGACGACGATCCAGTGCTCGGCACGGTGGTGGTGCATCTGCAGCGACAGGCGCGCGCCGGGTTTGACGGTGATGTGCTTGACCTGGAAGCGCCCGCCCATGTCCACCGAGTCGTAGGAGCCCCACGGGCGGTAGACCTGGCAGTGGTTCTGGGTTTCGCTGCGGCCGGCGGCGTCGAGCTGGTTGACCACCTTCTTGACGTCCTGCACGCGGTCCTTGTGGGCGATCATCATGGCGTCCTTGGTCTCGACCACCACGATGTCTTCCAGGCCGACCACGGAGACCAGCTTGCCGTTGCCGTGCACCAGGCAGTTATGGCTGTCGTGGACCACCACGTCGCCCATGGTGACGTTGCCGTTGGCGTCCTTGTCGTGGACTTCCCAGATCGACGACCAGCTGCCGACGTCGTTCCAGCCAGCGGCCAGTGGGACCACGCAGGCGCGGCGGGTCTTTTCCATCACGGCGTAGTCGATGGAGTTGTCCGGGCAGCACTCGAAGGTGGCGGCGTCGATGTTGATCAGGTCGCCGTCGTGCTGGCTGCGCTCCAGGGCCAATAGGCAGGTGTCGTAGATGTCGGCGTCGTGCTTCTTCAGTTCTTCGAGGAAGCGGCTGGCGCGGAACAGGAACATGCCGCTGTTCCAGAAGTAGCCGCCGTCTTCGACGAACTGCTGGGCGCGGGCTTCGTCGGGCTTCTCGATGAAGCGCTCGACGCGGATCACGCCGTCCGGCAGGCCGCGCTCATCGCCGGACTTGATGTAGCCGTAGCCGGTTTCCGGGCGGTCGGCAGGTACGCCGAAAAGCACCATCTCGCCTTTTTCGGCGGCGTTGGTGGCCAGTGCCAGGGCACGCTGGAAGGCGCGCTGGTCTTCGATGACGTGGTCAGCCGGGAGGATCAGCAGCAGTTCGTCACGGCCTTCGGCCATGAGCTTCATGGCGGCGATGGCGACCGCGGGCGCGGTGTTGCGGCCGAAGGGTTCGAGGAGGATCGACTGGGTTTTCAGGCTCAGCGCTTCGAGCTGCTCTTGAACGATGAAGCGGTGTTCCTGGTTGCTCACCACGACCGGCGGCTCCATGCCTTCGAACACCAGGCGCTCCAGGGTCTGCTGGAACAGGGTGTGGTCGCCGGTCAGGGCGAGGAATTGCTTGGGATACTGTTTGCGCGAAAGAGGCCAGAGTCGCGAGCCGCTACCACCGGAAAGGATTACTGGGATCATCGGGTTTCTCCTAAAGCGTTTGCGTTCTGTCTGCCGGACCACGTCATGCGGGCCGGCGTGCGGTTTGGGTGACCTCTCCTGTGCGGGCCGTCGTTGCGGCGCACGGGTTCTTCTGCCGGTGCTGGGCCGGTCTTGTTGTTCTGGGTGGAGCGGGGCGCGTCAGTTGCCGGTGCGCCCCAGGACCCTTCCCGAGGGAAGGGCAGGCAGTTCGTGCCGGCGGGAGGTGTGGCGCCTCGTCCGCACTCCGGATGGGAGTGGCAGTGCAGCATCCGCCGGCGCATGGATCAGTCCGCCTTCACCGGCCGCTTGACCCACACCGGGTTCAGCTTGCCGCTGTCGCCGGTGACATAGAGGCAGACCACTTCGCCGCGTTCGAGGGTGACGGGCTTGAGGTCGCTGACCTTCTTCGCGCCGTCGAACAGCGCCAGGTTCACTTTCACCGGGTTGATCTCGCGGTCGCCGTGGCTCTGCGGGGCGACGTTGGCGACGACGTCGGTCTTGCCGTCGGCGGTCTTCAGGGTGAGGGCCTTGCCGCTGAGGTTCTGTACGCGCACCAGGGCCTTCTGCTTGTTCTTGAACGGCGGCTCGGGCACCAGGCGCGGCTGGCCGCCGGGCTGGCTGACGAGGGTGTAGTAGGCGTCCGGGTCGAGTTTCACCGGCAGGCTCTGGGAGCCGACCTTGGCGGTGTAGTTGCCCGGCGGGAGGAACTTGAAGTCGCTGGAGCCCATCGGGGAAATGTCGTTCAGGGTGGCGTTGCCGACGCTGACGGACAGCTCGCCGCTGCCGGCGTTATAGGCCCGTACGAAGGTGGAGCCCTTGGGGGCCTGCGGGCCGTACAGCGCGCCTTCACCACCAGCGAAGGCGCCGAAGGATGCGGCGCCCAGGGCCAGTGCCAGGGCGGACGACTTCAGGGTGCGAATGCTCATTCGGTTAAAGGTCATGCGGTTCATGGGGTGTACCTCCGTCTTCTCTCTCTTGTGGGCACGTGTGGTGCCCCTTTCAGCGCTCGGTGCGCCGTGGGTTCGTTGGATCAGTGCGCTGCGGCCTGGTTGGAAGCCAGGCGCTCGTCGCGGCTGCCCGCGGCCCGCAATTGCGCCACCCAGTCCGGGTTGAACTGGCTCAGGTCGCTGTGCATCGGCAGGTAGCGTTCGGGGAATTCCCAGACCAGCAGTTGCGCGGGCTTCTGCTTGAAGCCTTCGTCCTGCAGGAGTTCGAGCATCGGTTCCAGGGGGCCCTTGCCCTCCTTGGCGTAGTTGATGACATCCGCCGAGAGCGCCTGCTTGAGGGCGCCGGCGAAGTTCCAGCGCGCGTTGGCGCTGTAGCTGGTGCCGACCAGGGCGACGCGGGGCTGGGCGCTGTCGCCGAACAGGTCGCCGCCGCCGTCGGGTGCGTCTGCGGCGTCCTCGGCCGGGTGGGTCTGGCGCTGTTGCAGCTGGTCTTCTTCGGGCAGCAGGTTGGTGAACAGCGGGTCCAGCGGCAGGAAGGTCAGCAGGTCGCCCTTGTGCGCGCCGCTCTTGCCGGGTTCGGTGACGAAGGCCTGGGTCGGCAGGTCGGCGCCTTGCCCGGCGCGGATGCTTTCGCCCAGGCGCTGTGCCACGGCTTCGGCGCCCAGCGGGGTCCAGTGGGTGTCGGTGCGCAGGAACACCTGGCCGTTGTCCTTGGCCTTTTCCATCGTCTCCAGCAGCTCGGGCGCGGCCATGCCGGCCTGGCGGGCGCGATGCAGGAAGTCGGCATACAGCGAGGCGTGCAGGGCGGCGGGTTGCTCCTTGCCGACGTACTCGGGGTAGAGGCGGGTCTTGGCCGGGATGATCGCCAGCACCAGCTTCACGCCGCGGCGCTCCAGCTCCTGCTGCACGCCGCGCACCAGCGCCCAGTTGTCATCCAGTTGCTGCTGGGTGGGGGCGGGCTTGAACTCTTCATCGGTGAACAGCCAGCCGTCCTTGCCGATCACCACGCCGGGGCGGCCTTCGTCGAAGACGGTGTAATCCAGCGCGGCCCAGAGGTTGGTGCCCAGGCGCTTGATGGGGAATTGCTCGTCGTAGTGGCCTTCGAAAGCGTGGGCCAGCTTGCCGTTGAGCACGGTGGTGCCTTCGGCGGCGGCGAAGCTGGGGAAGGCCTTCAGCGACCAGCCGGCAAGGCCCAGCAGTATTCCGCCGAAGGCCGCGATGTAGGCGTACTGGAGGGGTTTGGCGATGCTCTTGGTTTCTACTGACATGGTTGCCTCGCTCAGAACTGGAAGTAGAGGAACGGCGAGTAGCTCTGCGCCGAGAGCTTGAGCACCGAGGCGGCGAACAGCAGGAGCAGGGCGACGCGGGTGGCCAGGACCGGCAGCTGGGTCATCCAGTGCGGCTGGTAGACGGCGGCGCCGCTGGGCGAATAGGCGATGGCTGCCGGGTCCTGCTGGGCCATGGCCGGGGTGCGCGGTTGGGCGCTGGCCGGGCCGTCGGCGTCGACTTCTTCGGTCTTCGCGGCAGCCTTGGGCGCCTTGGCCTGGAGCGGCTGGTCACGGAACTGGCGGATGCCGAAGTAGGCGAGCACGAGGTAGGCGATGACCAGGGTGCCGACCTGCAGGCCGGTGAGGCTGGCGCGGTTGAGTTCGGAGAGGCTCCAGTCGCCGAAGCTGAACATGGCGGCATACATGCGCCAGGCCACATGCAGGTTTTCGGCGCGGAAGATCACCCAGCCGACGATCACCAGCAGGAAAGTGAACGCCCACTTCAGCGGATTGAGCGCGCGCGGCGCGGCGTTCACGCCCAGGGCGCGCTCGATGGCCAGCCACACGCCGTGCCAGGCGCCCCAGATGATGTAGGTGACATTGGCGCCGTGCCACAGGCCGCCCAGCAGCATGGTCAGGATCAGGTTGCGGTAGGTCTGGAAGGTGCTGCCGCGGTTACCGCCCAGGCTGATGTACAGGTAGTCGCGCAGCCAGGTGGACAGGCTGATGTGCCAGCGCCGCCAGAACTCGGTGATGGACTGGCTGATGTAGGGCTGGTTGAAGTTCTCCATGAAGCGGAAGCCCATCATCAGGCCCAGGCCGATGGCCATGTCGCTGTAGCCGGAGAAGTCGAAGTACAGCTGCGCGGTGTACGCCAGCGCACCGAGCCAGGCGTCGCCGGTGGTCGGGTCCTGCAGGGCGAAGCAGTGGTCGGCCACCGCCGCCAGGGTGTCGGCGATGAACACCTTCTTGACGAAGCCCTGCATGAAGCGGGTGCAGCCTTCGGCGAACTTGTCGACGGTGTGGGTGCGGTGGTTGAACTGGTCGACCAGGTCCTTGAAGCGCAGCACGGGGCCGGCGATCAGGTGCGGGAAGATCGCCACGAACGCCGCGAAGTCGATCAGGTTGTGCGTGGCCGGCGTGTCGCCGCGGTACACGTCGATGATGTAGCTGATCGATTCGAAGGTGTAGAAGCTGATGCCGATCGGCAGCAGGATGTGGGTCAGCACGAAGGGCTGCAGGCCCATCGAGGTGATGATCTCGTTGAGGCTGTCGACGCCGAAGTTGGCGTACTTGAAGTAGCCCAGCACGCAGAGGTCGATCACCACGCCGAGGATCAGCCAGCGCTGTGCGGCCTTGGTGCGCACGCCGGCAGCGCCGATGCGCAGGCCTATCCAGTAGTTGAACAGGGTGACGCCGGCGAACAGCAGGAGGAAGTCCACCCGCCACCAGGCGTAGAAGATGTAGCTGGCCACCAGCAGCAGAAGATTTCGGTAGCGGTTCCCGCTCAGGTAGTACAGGCCGAGGAAGATCGGCAAAAACAGGAACAGGAACACGTTGGACGAAAAGACCATTGTCCGTCTCTCTCTGGAGCTTCAAACCGTAGGTCGCTCCAGCCCTTCCGGCGTCTTCTCGACGCCCTGAGGAAAGGCCGGGGCAACCCGCCAATTCCTCCCCTGGTGTTGCTTAATTCGTTGCGCCCGCCCGCGTCTATTTTGCGTGGGTCGGGTGGTGTTGCCGTTGCTTCGGCGCGAGGGCTTTCCCTCACCCCAGCCCTCTCCCAAAGGGAGAGGGGGTATCCGTGCTGGCTGCTGTTTTCGTGCTAGCCGGCTGACGCTGTAGTGCCCAAGTGCTCGGACGGTCCCCTCTCCCTCTGGGAGAGGGTTAGGGTGAGGGGCTTCGTGGCCCACTGCGAACTCCCTGCTCGGGTAGGGCGAATAACGCGAAGCGTTATCCGCCGTGGTTTCGTGCCAGACCTTCCGGCGGATAACCCGTTCCGGGTTATGCGCCCTACGGCAGTTCGCTACGGAGACGGGCGCTGCTTCAGCTCCCCGCCCCCTGACGGTTGAAAACCTTGGTCACTTCACCCCCCAGGCGGAAGCTGTTGAACGGCTCCATCTTCTTCTTCCAGTCCTGGGTTTTCGGTGCGCAGCTGTAGAGCGCGCAGTAGGGTTCCAGCCAGGCGAACTTGCTGTCCTCCTTCAGGTCGGTCATGTCCTGGTCGTTGCCGGTTTTCTCGTCGAAGGCGTCCTGGTCGTCCACGCCTTGCATCACGCGGTTGGCCAGGCGTTGCAGGGCACCGTTGTTTTCCTGGCGCAGGTCGACGCCGTTCACCTGGGCGAAGGCGGCGATCATGGCCAGTGGCGGCAGCGAGTAGTTGTGGTACGACAGCGCGCGCTGGCGGCGCTTGAGTTCGTTGGGCAGGTAGCCGTCGTTGTCCACCTGGTTGGCGGCGACCTTGAATTCCTGCACCGACCAGTCGAACAGGTCGCGGCGGTTGGTCACCACGGCGGTGGACATCACCGACCAGGCGGCCCAGTAGGAGTGGTTGTTGATCTTCTTCAGCGGCAGGTCGCTCCAGTCACGCACCACCTGGCTGCCCAGGGTGCTGAACCAGTTCTCGATCTCCTTCGACTGCTCGCCGTAGGCCGCCAGCGGGCGGCTGCTGGAGAACTTCAGGCGCATGTAGGAGGACGACAGGCTGCCCAGCGCCCATTTGCGCATGGACTTGCCGGTGTGGTTGTAGTCGCTGCTCTCCAGTGCGCCGGCTTTGGCCCACGAATCCAACCAGCTCATCGCGCAGTCCAGGTCGCCCTTGTTGCCGCTGCGCATGTACTGGGTGATGAGCTTGCTGGCGCCGCGCTCCATGTCGGTGATGTCCTTGATCTGGCTGCGGAACCGCTTTTCGGCGTCGGTATTGAGCGTCGAGCGTGCCGAATCCGAGCCTTCGTACTTGCTGGTGAACTGCAGGCTGCCGGTGTACGGCGTCGGCGGGGTAGGGCAGCGGTCCGCATCCTTCTTGCTGCCCTTGTCGCCGACGGCGGAGAAGTAGCCCGGTGGCGGCATCAGGTCGGCGGCGTAGGTAGTGCTCTCGCCACCGAACAGAGCGCCGAGCACGGCGATGGTCAGGCCGATGCGGGCGACCACGGGGGTCTTGATCTTGCGTAGGCTGGGCATGGTGTTCATCCCTCGCTTCAGTTGGCGGCCACATCGGCCGACTTGGCTTTGGGCGTCTGACAGAGCTTGGCCTCGACTTCCAGGCCCGCCGGCATGTCGTCCGGCGCCTCGATCTCCAGGGAGAGGAACTGCTGGTTCGACCAGTCTTCGTCGTTGCGCAGTTCGAAGACGTAGCGTCCGCCGGTATCCACGGCCTTGGACTGCTCGATCTTCAACTGCTCGCGACGACCGTTCATGTACCAGATGGTGTTCTTGAGCTCGTGCACGCCGGGGTCGGAGTAGGTGACGTCGGCGGTGTAGCTGCCCGAGCGGATCGGCAGGGCGCCGCTGTTGAGCAACACCTCGTTGCTGCCCGCGTGCAGCTTGACCTTGCGGCTGATGGCCGGCTTGCCGTCGGCGCAGCCGTTGTCCACCAGCGGCATGGCCTGGCGGTAGAAACTCTTCTGCGCCATGTCGTAGTGGGTGGCGAATTCCCAGATGAGGATCTTCGGCGGCTTGTCGTGGAATTCCTTGCTGGTCATGTAGGCCAGCAGGGAGCTGTCGAAGCCGCCGCCGGACACCGCGTTGTTGAGCACATCGACCTTGCCGAATTCTTCGAGGAAGCCAGCGAAGTTGTAGGCCGGGCCGCTGTTGGAAGTGCCCACCAGCGCGACCTGGGCGTCGCCGCCTTCACCGAACAGGTCGCCGCCGCCCGAATCGCCCACCGGCTCGGTCTCGAAGCGGTCGACGTACTGCGGCGCGTAGCTGCTGCCGCACAGTTGCGCGGCGGCCTTGTGGAAGGTGCCCAGCTTGGACAGCAGGCCCACACGCTTGCTCTCGAATTCCTTCTTGGGAATGTCGTTGTAGGCGGGGATTTCCTTCAGCGTCTGCGCCACGATCTTCGCGCTGCGCATGGCGCCGTACGGCGTCCAGTGGTGGTCGCCCTTGAAGTAGTAGGGGTGCTCGTCCTTCTCGTCGAACAGCGGCGAGAAGTCCGGGGTGTAGATGCCGGCCTTGCGGAACTGGGCGATGGCGGCCTGGTAGTTCTGCTTGGCCAGCTCGTAGTTGAAGCTGGCCTTCTCCTGCGGGTTGAGCTTTTCGCGGTTCACCAGGCCACGGGTGGGCTGGTAGACCACGACCAGGTCGATGCCCTTGCGCTTGAGTTCATCGCGCAGTTGCTTGAGCTCGCGCCAGCCTTCGGCGCTGGTACCGAAGTCGGTGCGCAGGTCGTAGGTGGTGCGGAACAGCCAGTCGCCCTGGGCCGGCACCAGATGGGTGAAGAAGCCCAGGTACTTGGTGTTGTACGCCGCCTCGTTGGCGGCGGTGGGGCACAGCCCGGCGGCCGGCTGCGCGGAATAGCTCGGCGCGTCGGCGGCGCTGGCCTGGTGGGCGAGCAGCAGGGCGGCGGTGAGGCCCGACAGGCGCAGTAGGTTGATGGTCAGGTTCTTCATGATTGTCGGGTCCTCAGTTTTGCAGTTCGGCCTGGCTTTCGACGGGGTCGATCAGCACCGCGCGTTGCTGGCGTACCAGCAGGTCCAGGATCTGGTCCTGCTTCTCGCCGAGCACGCCGTTGAAGGAGATGCCGGAGGATTTGGTCGGGCCGAGCATGGCCACCTTGTAGAGCTCCAGCGACAGCGGCGAATCCACAGACAGCGGGCCTGAGCCGTTGCCGGCCAGCTTGCCGCCGACCACGATCAGCGAAACCTTGGTGTCGAAGGGGTCGAGGTCGATGTTGCGGTCGGTGTCGGAGAGGTCCTTGATGTGGCCGTACACGCCCATCAGCTGGTTGCCGGCCGCGAGGTTCTCGTAGAGGCGGATGTTCACGCTGTTGCGGATGCGGATGCCGTGGCGCCGGTTGGCCAGCACCTGGTTGCCGTAGAGGAGGTTGTCGCCCGACTCGTAGAGCGTGATGCCGTCGGAGTGGTTGCGGTACACCTCGTTGTAGGCCACCAGGTTGCGCTCGGAATTACGGTCGAGGACGATCCCGGAGAGGTGGTTGTCGTAGGTCTTGTTGTTGAAGACCCAACTGTCGTTGACCTCGCGGGAGACGATGATGCCGTGCTTCTTCTTCGTCCCGTGGACGGTGTTCTCGGCGATGATCAGGCGGTGCGAGCGGTCATGCGGGTCGATGCCGTAGACGATGTTGTTCTTGTAGGTGTTGCCGCGCACCACCAGGTCGTCGGCCTCGTAGCAGTAGAAGCCGTACCAGGCGTCCTCGAAGGTCGAGCCGATCACCCAGCCTTTGGGGCGCGGGCGCTTCATGGTCTTGTCCATGCCCGGGCTGTACTGCGAGATGGAGATGCCGTAGGCCTTGGAGGCGTTGTAGCCGAAGCTGGTGAAGTGGCTGTTCACCAGGTACGCCTCGGCGCCGCCCCAGGAGATCAGGAAGGGGCGGAATTCGTTGGGGGTCTTGTACCAGGCCGGTTCTTTCTTCGCTTCGTTCCAGGCGGTGACCTTGGTGTCACGCACGAACAGCTTGCCGTCGTTGACCAGGAACGAACCACGGTCCTGGGACAGGCGCAGTTCCTTGACCTTGCCGTCGATCTCCAGGGTTGCGCCCTGGCTGACGACGATGGGCAGGCGGGCAATGAACACGCCCGGCTCGACCTGCTCCAGCGCGGTCTTGGGCAGCTTGCCGGCCAGCTCCGCGAGGTTGACGTAGCCACCGTCGATGAAGATCGCCTGGGGCATCTGGCGCTGGCGCTTCACCCACTCGGCGAGACGGTTCTTGCCGCCGGTGAATTCCTTCAGCGGCTGCTGCTGGACCATGCGCTGGACCTGCGCCTTGCCGCGCTTGTTGCGCTCGATCTTCTTCTCCACCGCCTCGGCGGTGTAGCCGGAGAGGTCGGGCAGCTTGGGCGGCTCCAGGTGCAACGGCTCGCTGGGAGCGGCGGTCACGGTGTAGTTGCCGGACTCCTTCAGCGTCTGGGTATGGCCCGGCTCGTTGCCCGGTTGTTCTGCCGGGGCCTTTTCGCCCTCGGCGGTCTTGCCGTCGGCCTTCTTCGCATGGGCGCTGCTGGCTTCGGCCTTGGCCGCGGGCTGCGCCGCCCAGGCCGGTGCGCTGGCGCTGAGCAGGCCGCCGAGCAGCAGGGCGGTCAGCGGCAGGGCGTGTATCGGGTGGCGGTTCATGGCCGTGTCTCCTTGCGCGCGGGCCCCCACCGGATACCCGGCCACGCAGCGAGTGCGGCGTGCGGCGAGCTTGGGAATCGGGTGGAGGGTCATCGCTACAGTCCTCAGAAGTGCCAGATCACATCGACGAAGGCGTGGTGCATGGTCGAGTCGACGTGGCTGCCGTAGGCGTCGCCGGGCTTGAACACGCCGCCGCGGAAGCGGATCAGCGCCGACGGCTCGTCGATCGCCTGGCTCATGGAGGCCGGCAGCAGGCCCTGCTTGAAGTACTTGGTGACGACCAGGTCGACTTCCTGGCCGACGTCCTTGGAGTCGTTGACCATCGGTGCGCTGATGCCGCTGTTGCCGATGTCCGCGTCACCGTCCACGCGGCGGAACTTGTTGTAGATGACGCTGGCGTCGTAGTCGTCGCGTAGCTGCCAGGAGCCGAACAGGGTGGCGGCTTCAAGGTTCGATAGTTCGCCGCGGAACGCTTCGCCGAAGCGGTGTGCGCGGGCACGGGTGCCGGTGAAGTTGGAGCGGTTGCTCTCCAGGCCCGTCTGTTCGAACTGGTCTTCGCCGTTCTTGCCGCCACCGCTGCCTCGGGCGTAGGCGCCGCCGACGCGCCATTGCTCGTCGATGTTCCAGCGCAGGCCCAGGTCGGCGCCGTAGGCATCCACGTCGCCACTCTGCTTGCCGGTAGCGACGCGCTCGCCGTCCACCGGGACTGTGGTCAGGCCGTCGCGGTTGCCGGTCAGCCAGGTGGCGCTGGCCCAGTAGTTGATGGGCATTTGCGAGCGCCAGTTGTAGCCGTCGCCGTTGGCCTCGATGCCGACCCAGGTGAGGTCGCCGGTGGAACGCTTGTCCAGCGAGTCGACGGTGTCGCCCGGGTCCGGCAGGCTGCCGCTGTCGTCGGAGTGGTGCAGGCGCAGACCCACCCAGTGCTGGGGCATCCACTGCGTGGAGATATCGCCGAAGACGTGGGTGCGGTCCTTGTCGTCCGGTGCCAGGTCGGTGATGTCGGTGCGGTAGTCGGAGAAGCGCTGTGCGGCGCCGACGTGGGCACGCAGGAGGGTGGTGTCGAAGGTCCAGTTCAGGGCTTCGATGTTGGTGTCCTGCCACATGCCGCTGTCTTCGCGCAGACGCTGGCGACCGAAGCGCAGGTGCTCGCCGGGGTACTGGGTGAGGCCGGCGTAGTCCACCCAGAACTCGCGCAGGGCGAGGTAGGCATCGTCGGGTTCGCGCTTGTTGTCGCTGCGGCCGCTGCTGGTGTTGTTGACGTCGTCGTTCTGCAGGGTGTCGGTCTGGATGGTGTCAGTGGCGGCGACCGCCTGGCCCATCACATACGCGCTCCAGTCGCCCCACTGGCCGAAGGCCCAGGGACGAACGTCGAGGCCGATACCGTTGAGGTCGCCGCCGTGGGCGGTGCCCAGGTCGCGGTCATCTTCGGATTCGGCGGTCACCTTGATGTCGAGGCCGAAATTCTTCGGCGGCTCTTCCGCCGCGTGGGCGAGGCTGCCGAACAGGGTGCCGGCGAGGCTCAGGCCGGCACCGAACATGATGGGGAACAGACGGGCGCGGCGGACAGCGGTAGCCAGGGCGCGCGGCTGAACTCCATCGACGAGAGCAAACAGCGGGGTGGTCATCGAGTCGGTGCGCTTCATAGGTTTTCTTGTTCCTGGTTGTTCTGCAGAAGGCTGACGGTGGCTTGCCAGTTGGCGCCCCGAGCCTGTTCTTCGCGCTTGAGCAGTTGCTGGGCCGCACTGCGGTCGGCCGGCTGGATCTGCGGTTCGAGCTGCGCCATCAGGTCGCTGGCGGTGGGCACCTGCTGGCGCTGGGCGAGCTGGCCGAAGACGTAGGCGTTGACCAGGTTCGGGCGCACGCCACGGCCTTGCGAATAGAGTTGGGCGAGGGCCATGTCGGCGCTGGCCTGCCCTGCGCGCGCGGCGATCAGCAGGTGGTCGACCGCCTTCTGCGGGTAGACCTGGCCGAGGAAGCCACGGCGATAGATCTGGCCCAGGTAGTAGTGCGCCTGGGGCTCGGTGGCGGCGGCCTTGAGCAGGTGCTGCTCGGCTTTCTGTGGCTCCTGCGGGGCCCACTTGCCGTCGTAGTAGAGGCGCCCGAGCAGCAGCTCGGCGCGCGGCTGGGCGGCGTCCTGGGCCTTTTTCAGGTACTCCAGCATCTGGTCGAGGTCGCCCAGGTCGGGGTTGTCGTACTGCAGCTTGGCCAGGCTGACCCAGGCGGCCGGGTAGGTCGGTGCGATCTCGTTGAGCAGTGCCTGCGCGGCCTGCGGGTCGGCGGTGCCGATGTTCGGGTCGGCCAGTACGCCGGCTACCGATTCGACGCGCTCGGACGGCACGCGGCCGGCCTTCCAGCCTGCCTTGAGCGCTTCGATGTGGGCCTTCTGCTTATCCGCGTTGCCCTGCTTCTGGTACACGGTGGCCAGTTCCATCCAGCACACGTCCATGCGGTTCAGCCAGCGCTGGCAGACCTGCTCGACTTCGCCCAGGTGCTGGTCGTAGGTGCCCTGGGTGCGGTACAGGATGATCTGCGCCAGGTCCGCCTGCGGCAGGCCCTGGGCGCGCCACTGGTCGATGCGCTGCTGCGGGTTCACGTTCGGCCAGGCCTGCGGGTATTGCAGGTAGAGGACGATCAGCGGCACCAGCGCGCTGTCCTCGCCTTCGTTGAAGGCGCGGCTCAGCAGTTGCTCGGCTTCGCGGTGCTCGGCGTCGGTGCCGCCGGGCTTGGCCGCCAGCCATTTGCCCAGGCGGGCACGGGCACGCGGGGAGCTCTCGGCCGCTTCGCGGTAGAGCTTCTCGGCGCGGGCCTGTTCGGCGGGGTCGCCGGTGGCGGTCTGCATGTCCGCCAGTCCGACCTGTGCGTCGGCATAACCCATGGTGGCCAGGGCCTGGAAGTTGGCCTGGGCGGTGGCGATATCGCCGCGCTCCAGGGCTTCCTGGGCCAGACGCTGGTCGGGCAGGCCGGCGCAGCCGGCGGCTGCGGCGATGGCCAGTGCCAATCCAAGGTGTCGGACCAGGTGTGGGGCAAGTCCAGGGACAGGTCGATTCATGCGGGCAGTCCTCTTAGCGGGCGGTGGCCAGGGCCATTGCCTTGTTCAGCAGGGTGCGGCCCGGCAGGCCGCCGATGCTGACTTCAGTCGGGCGGCCAGCCAGCTGGCTGTCGAGCGGCTGGTCGGGGGTGATCTGCACACGGATTTCCGAGGACAGGTCACCGTCCACCGGCGCGGTGCGCAGGATGCGGCCGCCGCGTACTTCGCTGTCGCCGGCGACCTGGAAGTTCACGTGGGTGCCGGGGGAAAGCTCGGCGGCGTTGCGGTAGGGGAAGCGCGCTTCGACGGTGGCGGTGCTGTCACGCGGGGTCAGGGTGAAGATCACGTCGCCCTTGTTGGCGAACTGGCCGTTGGCGACGCGCTGCTCGACCACGCGGCAGTCGCACGGGCTGGTCAGGGTGCCCTTCATCTGGTGGCCGAAGAGCTTCTCGATGTTGCTCGGGTTGAGCTGCTCTTCGGTCAGGTTGCCCTTGAGCAGGTCCAGCAGGTTGGCGGAGAAGGAGGCGATCGGCGCACCCTTGGCGACTTCGGCGCCGGGCTCCACCAGGCTTTCCACGGTGCCTTCGCGGGGCATGGTGATCTGCTGGTTGGCCACGCTGACCACGCCCGAGTCGGCATGGGTGACGAAGTACAGGTTGTAGATCTGGTTGAGGATCACCGCGAAGGCGCCGACGCCGACCACGAAGATCGCGGTGCTCACGGTGACCGCGCGGAAGCGCCCGAAGAAGCCCATGCCGCCGGAGCCTGCGCCGTGCTTGCGGGCCTTGGTGAAGTTCTCGCGTTGCAGGGTGTTGAGCATGTCGCCGACGCTGACCACTTCACCGGCCAGGTAGGAGGTGATCAGGTAGCGCAGGGCGGCGATCTCGCGCGGCTTCAGGTGCTGGAACTCGCAGCCGACGCGGGCGCTATCACGGTCGTACGAGCGCACCTGGAATTCCACTTCCAGGGAGAAGCTGATGCTGTCGATCTGGAACAACAGCTTGCCCTTGTGCAGATCGCCGACCTGCACCGGGGTGCTGTTGCTGGGCGTGGTGAAGGCGAAGCCACCGGCGGACAGGTCCAGCAGACGGGCGTCGACGCCCTCGCGGTGCGATCCGATATAGCGGATGCGGGCGGGCAGCTTGACCCGTGCGTGCTGGCGCTGGGCTTCGGATTCATGCACGACATTGACGTTGACGGCGGTATTCATGAGGTCGAGTCCTGTTCGTAGCTAATAGGGAGTCGTGGCTAAAGAGAGTCTTCAGACGATGGTCAGCAGTACGGCGACGAAAACGCTGGCCGCGGAAAAGGTCATCGCTCGCGAGGACCAGGTGTTGAACCAGCGCTGGAAGCTGGCCAGGCCGCGGTCGAGCTTGGTGTTCTGGCGCGTCCAGGACTGCTGGTCGAGGCGGAAGAACACGTAGATCTTCACCAGGGCACCGACGATCTGGTTGTAATAGAGGATCGCGGGATAGGCCGGCCCGATGTGGTGGCCCGACAGCGACAGCAGCAGGGTCAGCACAAAGCGGGTGATGCCGATCCACAGCAGGTAGATGAGCAGGAAGGCGATGCTGTACTTGATGCTGGCGATGATCGCGGCGACCAGGCCGAGCAGGCAGGTCCACATCGACAGGCGCTGGTCGAACAGCACCACGCTGGTGAACCAGCCCAGGCGCTGCGGGCCCAGGGCGAGGGCGCGGGAGTTCTGCCGCAGGTTGTTGCCGTACCAGCGGAACATCAGCTTGCGGCTGGCCTTGATGAAGCTCTTCTCCGGCGGGTGCTCGACCGTGTTGATCGCCGCGTCCGGTACGTAGAAGGTGTCGTAGCCCAGGCGCATCAGGCTGTACCAGCTGGACTTGTCGTCACCGGTGAGGAACTGGAAGCGGCCCAGGCGCCAGTGGTCCAGGTGGTCGCTTTCGACGTCGGTGATGAAGTCCGGGTCGGTGACCACGGCGGCGCGGAACACCGACATGCGCCCGGTCATGGTCAGCACGCGCTTGGACAGGGCCATGGAGCACATGTTGATGTGGCGCTGGGCGAAACGCAGCTTGTGCCACTCGCTCATCACGTAGCTGCCGCGTACTTCGCAGAACTCGTTGGTGGTCAGGCCGCCGACGTTGGGGAAGAGCTTGAACCAGGGCACGGTCTTCTTCACCACGCCCGGCTCGAGCACGGTATCGCCATCGATCACCGCGACCACCGAGTGTTCGTCCGGCAGGTGCCGGGAGATGGCGCGGAAACCATGGGCGAGGCCGTCGCGCTTGCCGGTGCCGGGGATGCGCACGAAGTCGAGATCGACGTGCTCCGGCGGGTTGAGCTTCTGCCACTGCTGCTTGATCAGCACCTCGTCGGACATCTCGACGATGGAGCACACCACGGTGGTGGGGTAGCCGCAGGCAATGGCTTCTTCGATGACCGAGCGATAGACCATCGAGGTGGTCAGCGCATCGATACGGAAACTGGTGACCATCAGGTACACATGGGACGGGTCGGCCGCCTCGCCGAGCTTGCGCATGCGGCGGCGGTAGTGCGGGTAGACCACGTAGAGGAACAGCATGCCGCGCAGGAAGTGCAGGCCACCCATGGAATAGCGCCAGATGCCGACCGCGCCGATCAGCAGCAGGAAGTCCTTGGATTCGGCGTCGAATACCGTCGGCGGCACCAGCAGTGCCAGCAGCATCAGCAGGCTGAGGAAGACCAGCCAGCCCGTGGCTTCACCGATCACTCGTTTGTAGGTTTCCATCGTCGAAATCCGTCTGTCGCTTCTTGGGGCGTGGGGCTCTTGTAGGAGCGAGCTTGCTCGCGAACCCGCCTGGCACCGAGGTGCGGCGGAGAGCATTCGCGAGCAGGCTCGCTCCTACGAAGAGCGGCGCGTTACCAGCAGATGCCTTCGGCGCGGTCGTCTGTGACGCTGGGCATGAAGCCGATCAGGTCGACGACCTTCTTGCCTTCGGGCGCCTGGTTCACCACGTCGACGAACAGCTCGTCACCGTTGCCCAGCACCAGCACGTCGGAGGACTTCACGACGGCGTCGAGGTCCGAGACCAGCAGCGAGGAGACGTGCGGGATCTTCGATTCGATGTACTCCTTGTTCGCGCCATGGACGCGGGCGTACTCGACGTTGCGGTCGAAGATCTGCAGCTCGTAGCCCTTGCCGATGAGCATCTCGGCCAGTTCCACCAGCGGGCTTTCACGCAGGTCATCGGTGCCGGACTTGAACGACAGGCCGAGCAGGCCGACCTTGCGGCTGCCGTGGGCGGCGATGATGTCGAAGGCCTTCTGCACCTGGTGCTGGTTGCTGCGCATGATCGAGCCGAGCATCGGGTGCTCGATGTCCAGCTGGCTGGCGCGGTAGGTGAGGGCGCGTACGTCCTTGGGCAGGCAGGAGCCGCCGAAGGCGAAGCCGGGCTTCATGTAGTAGCGCGACAGGTTCAGCTTGCGGTCCTGGCAGATCACGTCCATCACCTCGCGGCCATCGACGCCGACGGCCTTGGCGATGTTGCCGATCTCGTTGGCGAAGGTGACCTTGGCGGCGTGCCAGACGTTGCAGGTGTACTTGATCATCTCGGCGACCTCGATGGTCTTGCGGATGATCGGCGCGTCCAGCTCGCGGTAGATCTCTTCCAGCAGGTCGCCGGTCTGGGCGTCCAGCTCACCGATGACGGTCATGGGCGGGAAGTCGTAGTCCTTGATCGCGGTGGATTCGCGCAGGAACTCTGGATTAGTACCCACGCCGAAGTCGGCGCCGGCCTTCTTGCCCGAGCAATCTTCGATGATCGGGATCACCACGTTGTTCACGGTGCCCGGCAGCACGGTGCTGCGCACGACCACGGTGTGGCGTTCCTTCTTCTCGCGGATGGCGTAGCCGATCTCGCGGCAGACGGACTCGATGTAGCCCAGGTCGAGGTCGCCGTTCTTCTTGCTCGGGGTGCCGACGCAGATGAACGACACGTCGGTATCCAGTACGGCCTTCTTGAAGTCGGTGGTGCCCGACAGGCGACCGCTGCGGATGCCCTGTTGCAGCAGCGGCTCCAGACCCGGCTCGACGATGGGCGACTTCCCGTTGTTGATCAGATCGATCTTGGTGGTGGACACGTCCACCCCAATGACTTCATGGCCTCGTGCGGACAGGCAGCCGGCACATACTGCGCCAACATACCCAAGACCAAAGATGCTGATACGCATCGCATTCACCTCTTCAATGGTCGAACTGTTTAAAGTTGCCCGATAGGGCGATTTATTCAGGTTGAGTGAATCCCCGGAGTTCACTGTTGAAGTGTTCTCCGTACTTCCTTCCAGGCAGGCATGGGAATCGAGTGCTAAACTTTCGAGCACGGTCTTGGTGCAAACTTAAAGTGTTTGCCCTGTTATGTTTCAGACGGATTGCAACGTTGGTGCAGTTTCCGCCTGGCGTGCTCCAGTCTGGTTAGATGATTGCCTCGTCATCTGAAAAGTTCAGTTATTTCATTGGGTTGTGGTTCTGGGTTGAATCGATAAGAGCTGATCGAAATAACCTTTGAACTAAAACGCCAATATCCATCGGGGCATTTTTGCGCGGCCAACGATGGTCGTTGCGCAAATAGGATTTATCCGAAATGCGGTTAGTTCCTTCCGCTCATCTCACCCCTGAAAGAATGTGAAATATCCAATTGATATCAATTGGTGCTGAATTAATGGCCATGTATGACGGTTGTTGCTCCATGCAAACTGCATGGTCGGGGAAAGTTCCAGTGAATTTTTCGTTAAAAACGACCCCGTATCGTCGCCAATACATTCGTTCAGCCGCCGTTCAGCTTTCTCTCTTGCAAAGTGCAATCGTGAAATGCATGTCATGGCCAAAGGCTGTTAATGGCCAATGGATTACAAGGCAGGGAGCGAATCAGGACGATTTCCATCCTTCCGACCGGTGCGGACGGCCGAAAGAAATTCTCACGATTAATCCTGAAGCAGACGAACGGTCATTTAGACCTTGCTGGGTGTGTGGCCATGAGGGGGTGTTTTGGACAGAAAACGCACAGAACTGCCACCGATGATCGGGCGCTCGTATGGTCAATGGCTTACAGGCCAGTTGGAATCAACGCGGCCAGCCGCGCTTCATGTAGGAGCGAGCTTGCTCGCGAACCCGTCGCCGCAGCGGGGCCTGTTCGCGAACAAGCTCGCTCCTACAAAGGGCACGATCCCTCGGGTAGAGGGGAAACAAAAACGGGAGCCCTGACTGCCAATCAGGGCTCCCGTTCGGTGCAACTGGCGGGCTGGATCAGTCTTCGGCGTGGTCGCGCAGGAACACCAGTTGGTCCGCCTTGGAGTGCTCGGCGCTGTAGGCGTAGCCCGCGTAGTTGAAGTCCTTCAGGCCTTCCGGGTTGGTCAGGCGCTCCTTGATCACGTAGCGCGCCATCATCCCGCGAGCCTTCTTGGCGTAGAAGCTGATGATCTTGTACTGGCCGTTCTTCTGGTCCTTGAACTCGGTGTCGATCACCCGAGCGTTCAGGGCCTTGCGCTTCACCGCGCCGAAGTACTCGTTGGAGGCCAGGTTCAGCAGCACGTCGTCGCCCTGTTCGGCCAGGGACTGGTTCAGCCAGGCGCTGATGCGCTCGCCCCAGAAGGCGTAGAGATCCTTGCCTCGGGCATTGGCCAGCTTGGTACCCATTTCCAGACGGTATGGCTGCATCAGGTCCAGCGGGCGTAGCACGCCGTACAGACCGGAGAGCATGCGCAGATGGCGTTGGGCGAAATCGAAGTCGTCTTCGCTGAAGTCCTCGGCCTGCATGCCGGTGTAGACGTCGCCCTTGAAGGCCAGCAGCGCCTGCTTGGCGTTGGCCTGGGTGAATTCCGGGTGCCAGCTGCCGAAGCGTGCGGCGTTCAGGCCCGCCAGCTTGTCCGACAGGTGCATCAGCTCGGCGATCTGCGCCGGGGCCAGTTCGCGCAGGATGCCGATCAGCTCCTGGGCATCGTCCAGGTGCTCGGGCAGGGTGAAGCGCTGCGTCACCGGAGCGGTGTCGTAGTCCAGGGTCTTGGCGGGGGAAATCACCATCAGCATCGTGCGGTCTCCTACAAGCGAGCGGCGATTGTAAGGAGTCGCGGGCGTTGGCTCCACCTATGGGGACGATTAGCGTGGCGCGGCGTGCTGCCAGCGGCGCCTGCAGGGGCGGCAGGGCGGGAGCTGCGGCGGGCTAAGGGACTGATCTGACGAAAAAAGAGGAGGGCATTACGGGAGGTAGGACTCCTAAAACTAGCGCTGTCCGGAGACCTCGCCAAGGTATTTCGTCGTACGACGAAAAAAACTTTCCTGAGAAGGAAAAAGACTTTTTATCGTCATGTTTTTTCCTGTATTTCTTGAGGTGTAGACCGCCGAACCCTGCAGACAGGTGGCGGCCCCGGCCCGGCCAGTCCCTTGCTTGCAATGCTCTCGCCCCCTGTCGATCCCAGGGCCCCGAGAGCCGGTGGCTCACCGCACGGCGGAGCGCTGTAAAGGCATTCCGTCGTAACGCTCCTACAAGAGGTGACCCGCGTATGGATGACCACGGACGCTCCCGCCCCACCCAGCCCACCTTGTACGTCCTCGACACCAACGTCCTGATCCACGATCCCAACGCCTTGCTGAATTTCCAGGAGCACCACGTCGCGATCCCGATGACGGTGCTGGAGGAACTGGACAAGCTCAAGACCGGCAAGCACACCGTGGCCGCGGAATGCCGCCAGGCGATCCGCCTGATCGATTCGGTACTGGGCGAAGCCTCACCGGAGCAAGTAGAGGATGGCGTGCCCATCCAGCGCGGCAAGAGCGGCCCCTGTGGCAGCCTGTCGATCCTCATGAGCAAGCGTGCCGAGCCGATCACCTGGCTGCCCGAGCACCTCAACGACAACAAGATCATCAACCAGCTGGTGGAGCTGAAGAGTCGCCATAGCAGCAAGCGTGTGGTGCTGGTCACCAAGGACATCAACATGCGCCTGAAGGCGCGTGCCTGCGGGGTTTTTGCCGAGGACTACCACACCGACCAACTGGTCGACGATATCAATATGCTCTCGCGGGGTTACCACTCGCTGAGCGGATCGTTCTGGGACCGCGTCAGCAAGGTGGAGACCCGCCAGGACCGCGGTCGCACCTGGCACCGGGTACAGCTCACCGACAACCTGCCGGCGGTGCACATCAACGAGTTCATCGTCGATGAGCAGGGCTTCGTCGGCTGGATCAAGGGCATCGACCAGGACGAGCTGACCATCCTCGACCTGCACCAGGAGCCGCTGCTGCACCAGGAGGCCTGGGGCCTGCGCCCGCGCGATGTGTATCAGTCGCTGGCGCTCTACGCGCTGCTCGATCCGGACATCCACCTGGTCAACCTGTCCGGTGCCGCCGGCTCGGGCAAGACCATCCTCGCCCTGGCTGCCGCCATCGAGCAGACCATGGTCACCAAACGCTACAAGCGCATCATTGCCACTCGCAGCGTGCAGGGCCTGGACGAGGACATCGGCTTCCTGCCCGGCACCGAGGCCGAGAAGATGGAGCCCTGGCTCGGCGCGATCACCGACAACCTCGAGGCGCTGCATTCTGACGATGAGTGCACCCACGGCAGCGTCGATTACATCCTCAGCAAGGTACCGCTGCAGTTCAAATCGCTGAACTACATCCGCGGTCGCAGCTTCCAGCAAAGCCTGATCCTGATCGACGAGTGCCAGAACCTCACCCCGCACCAGATGAAGACCATCATCACCCGTGCGGGCAACGGCTCGAAGGTGATCTGCCTGGGGAACCTGGCACAGATCGACACCCCCTACCTGTCGGCCACCAGTTCCGGCCTGACCTACCTGACCGAACGCTTCAAGGACTTCCCCCACGGCGTGCACGTGACCCTGCAAGGGGTACCGCGCTCGGTGCTGGCGGAGTTCGCCGAAGCGCATATGTAACCGAAACGCGGCAATCGATCTCTGCCGATACTCCCACCCACTCCAGACAACCCCCTCTCCCTTCAGGGAGAGGGCTGGGGAGAGGGTGGCGGGGGGCAGCCATACCTCGGCGTTGGAGCCAACTCCGTTTCCCCCCTAACCCTCCCCCGCAAGCGGTGGTGGGGACTGTTGGGCAGAACCTGCAGCCGAGCGGTCAGCCGGATGCGCCGTTCGCGAGCAAGCTCGCTCCTACAGGTTCTGCGTCCGAGGTGGCCATCGGTGCTGCTGGCTGGCTTTTCGTAGGAGCGAGCTTGCTCGCGAACTCACCCAGATGCCGACGCCACCGCTCATACCTCTTTCTGTATACAATCCTCCCCCCAACGCGCCGTTTGGCGATCCGCCGGCCGCGCGCACCGGGGGTACACTGTTCCCCTGATTGACCGGAGAGTTCCCAGCCGTGCTGACCCATCTCGATTCCCAGGGCCGCGCCAACATGGTCGATGTCACCGAAAAAGCCGTGACGTCCCGTGAGGCCGTGGCCGAAGCCCGGGTGCGCATGCTCCCGGCCACCCTGCAACTGATCCAGGACGGCGGCCACCCCAAGGGCGACGTGTTCGCCGTGGCACGCATCGCCGGTATCCAGGCGGCGAAGAAGACCCATGACCTGATTCCGCTGTGCCACCCGCTGCTGCTCACCAGCGTCAAGGTCGAGCTGGTCGCCGAGGGTGAAGACACCGTGCATATCGTCGCCCGCTGCAAGCTGGCCGGGCAGACCGGTGTGGAAATGGAAGCGCTGACCGCCGCCAGCGTCGCCGCGCTGACCATCTATGACATGTGCAAGGCCGTCGACCGCGGCATGACCATCGAAAGCGTGCGCGTGCTGGAGAAGCTCGGCGGCAAGAGCGGGCATTACGTTGCTACAGAAAGCGTAGCGGGAGACACCCCATGATCCGCGTGCAGTACTTCGCCCGCTACCGCGAAGCCCTCGGCCTGGACGGCGAACAGCTGAACTGGAGCGAGTCCCTGGCCTGCCTCGATGACCTGCGGCGCCTGCTGCTGGAACGCGGCGGCGTTTGGGAGGTGCTCGGCGAACAGAACCTGATGTGCGCGCGCAACCAGGAGCTTTGCTCCCTGGACGAGCCCCTCGCCGACGGCGACGAGGTGGCGTTCTTCCCTACCGTCACCGGAGGCTGAGCCCATGACCATTCGCGTCCAGCCGGCGGCGTTCGATCCGGGCGCCGAACTCAACGCGATGCACGCGGCCAACGTCGGCGTCGGCGCAGTGGTCGGCTTCGTCGGCTATGTGCGTGATTTCAACGACGGCCGCGAAGTGGGCGGCATGTTCCTCGAGCACTACGCCGGCATGACCGAGAAGGCACTGGCGAAGATCGAGGTCGAGGCCAACCAGCGCTGGCCGCTGCTGCGCCTGGAGATCCTCCACCGTATCGGCCGCCTGGAGCCGGGCGAGCCCATCGTCTTCGTCGGCGCCGCGAGCGCCCACCGCCAGGCGGCATTCGACGCCTGCAACTTCGTCATGGACTACCTGAAAACCCGCGCGCCATTCTGGAAGAAGGAAGACACCACCGACGGCCCGCGCTGGGTCGAGGGCCGCTGCAGCGATCAGGCTGCTGCTGAGCGCTGGAAGGGCTGAGTCCATTCATCGCGCCTGCGCCCGCCAAGGTGCGCAGGTTCGAAGCTTGTCTATGCTCATGGACGATGCCAGGGAGGTGTCGTTGCTCCACGCCAAGGAAACGTCCCGCACTTCGTAGTACATCTCCTGGCTCCAGCGCCGTGCCGGCTTTGGCTGCACGACGGATCGCAAGCCGAGGAGACTTCCCATGAACAAGCCCAACTTCGCGCTCAAGGCCCTTGCCGCCGCTCTGCTGGTCGGCGGTTTCTGCCAGAGCGCGCTGGCCTGCACCACCATCATCGCCGGGCGCAAGGCCACCGCCGACGGCTCCGTGCTGGTCGCGCGACTGGAGGACTACACCTACAACAACCACGCCAAGCGCTTTGTCGTGGTGCCGCCGCAGCAGTACAAGGACGGCGACAAGCTCAGCTTCGACAACGGCGTCAGCGTCCCCGCACCCAAGGCCGGGATGCGCTACACCGCCATGCGTGACTGGAACGGCGACCAGCGCGGCGCGCTAGGCCCCTGGAGCGAGTTCGGCGCCAACGAGGCGGGGGTGATCCTCTCCGCCACCAACAGTACCGAGCCCAATGAAAAGGCTGCCAAGGCCGACCCGCTGGTGGCCGACGAGGGCGGGGTGATCGAAGCCATCCTGCCGGACCTGATCCTGCCCCAGGCGAAGACCGCGCGTGAAGGCGTGGAGCTGCTGGGCAAGTACGTCGAGACACTGGGTGCCGGGGAAACCAACGGCATCCAGATCGCCGACGACCAGGAAGCCTGGCTGTTCGAGATCGGCTCCGGGCACCACTGGATCGCCGTGCGCGTGCCGGATGACGGCTACGTGGTGATGGCCAACGGCATGCGCGTGCACGACGCCAACCTCAACGACAAGGCCAGTGTCCTGAGCAGCCCCGGCATTGCCGAGTTCGCCGAGAAACACCAGCTGCTGGACAAGGTCGACCCGGCGAAATTCAACTTCGCCAAGGCCTTCGGCATCGTCGGCGATGCCTACAACGTCGACCGCGAATGGCTGGTGCAGAGCAAGTTGGAGTCCGCGCGCAAGCAGGACATCCGCCAGCCGCAGTATCCCTTCTATACCAAGCCCGAGAAGCCCATCAGCGTCGAGCAGGTGGCGGCCATCCTGCGCATCGACAGTTACGCCGGTACCCCACTGGACGGCAAGAAGCCGGCGGGTGACCAGAAGCAGCGGCCCATCGCGATGGAGCGCAACGTCGAGGCGCACATCCTGCAGGTCCGTCCGCAGATGCCCAAGGGGTTGCAGGTACTGTCCTGGCAGTCCCTGGGCAACGTGCGCGACGGCCTGTTGCTGCCGTATTACCTGGAGAGCCTGCGCAGCACGCCACGGGCGTTCCAGCAGGGCAGCGACGACTTTGACGAGCGCTCCGCCTGGTGGACCTTCCGCAGCCTGACTTCCCTGGCCCACGCCAACGACAAGCAGTACATGCCCCTGCTGCACGGCTGGCGTGATCGCCTGGAAGGCAGCCTGCGCGCTGCGCAGCCGGCCGAGGACGAGATGCTCAAGGCTCTCGCGCAGAAGGATGGCGAAACGGCCCGCGCCGCCGCCGAGCGCTTCAGCAACGGCACCGCGCTCTGGGCTCTGGACCAGGCGGGTGTGCTGCGCGCCAGCATCCTCACCGACCTGACCAAATCCACCGAGCAGAACTACAGCGCTGAGGAGCTGGAGAAGATCAAACACCTGTAGCGCGCTGACCGGAGGTACTGCCCCGCAAGCGCCGGGGCAGTACCTCCTAGGGGGAATGGGCGCCCCCCGCGAACGGGCGCAGGCTGGCGCCAGCCCTTTTTTGCTCCTTATCGGAGAGCCCCATGAGCCATCTCAGCACCCCGGAATTTCTGCCGCTGGAGATCGCTGTCCTCACCGTCAGCGATACCCGCAGCCTGCACAACGACACCTCCGGCCAGGCCCTGGTGACCTCGCTGCAACGCGCCGGTCATGCCCTGGCCGAGCGCCGGTTGGTGATCGACGACATCTACCAGATCCGCGCCGTGGTCTCGGCCTGGATTGCCGACCCCAAGGTCCAGGTCGGCCTGATCACCGGTGGCACCGGCTTCACCGCCCGCGATAACACCCCGCAAGCCGTCGCCCCGTTGCTGGAACGCACCGTGGATGGCTTCGGCGAGCTGTTCCGGCAGATTTCCCGCGAGGAAATCGGCACCTCCACCGTCCAGTCCCGCGCCATCGCCGGCATCACCAACGGCACCCTGATCTGCTGTCTGCCCGGTTCCACCGGCGCCTGCCTGACCGCCTGGGAAAAAATCCTCGTGGAGCAGTTGGACAGCCGCACCAAGCCGTGCAATTTCGTCCCTCATCTCAAGCGCCTGCCCGAGCGCCCGGTACTGGCCTGCGGTACGCGCTCATGAGCGCCTGCGGCTGTTCCGGCTCCGGCCTGCGCCCGGTGGACGAGGCCATTGCCGCGCTGATGGATTTCGTGCCAATGGCGCCGCCGACCGTGCGTGTCGACCTGGAGGACGCCCTGGGCCGCATCCTGGCCGAAGACATTCACTCGCCCATCGATCTGCCCCTGTGGGACAACAGCGCGATGGACGGCTACGCCCTGCGCAGTGCCGACATGGGCCCTGCCGGTGCACGGCTGAAGATCGCCGGCTACATCGCCGCCGGTGATGCCGCCCAGGTCGAGCTGCAACCGGGCGAGGCCATGCGCATTTTCACCGGTGCGCCGCTGCCGCCGGGGGCGGACAGCGTGATCGCCCAGGAAGACTGCGAGGTCGATGGAGACTGGCTGCAGGTGCCCGTGGTCGCGCATGGCAGCCACGTGCGCCGACGTGGCGAAGAGCTCTGCGAGGGCGATGCCCTGCTCAGCACTGGCCAGAAACTGCGCGCCCAGGACCTTGGCCTGCTGGCCAGCGTTGGTCTGGACCGCGTTGGCGTCTACCGCCCGCTGCGTGTCTGCCTGCTGAGCAGCGGTGACGAATTGCGCGAACCCGGCGAGTCACTGGCGCCGGGGCAGATCTACAACGCCAACCGCTTCAGCGTCGGCGCACTGCTGCGCGGCTGGGGCATCGAAGTGCACGACTACGGTGTGCTCGCCGATACCCTGGCGGCCAGTCGCGATGCGCTGAGCCTCGCCGCGTCCGAATGGGACGTGCTGATCACCAGCGGCGGCGTGTCGGTGGGCGACCGCGATTACCTCAAGCAGGCGATCCGCGAGCTGGGCGAACTGCATCTGTGGAAGCTGAAGATGCAGCCGGGCAAGCCGCTGGCGTTCGGCAGCATCGCCGGCAAGCCGTGGATCGGCCTGCCGGGCAACCCGGCTGCCGCGCTGGTCACTGCCCTGGTGGTGGCTCGGCCGTTCCTCTGGCGCGCCCAGGGACGCAGCGCAGTCGATACGCTGCCGGTGACACTGCCGGCGGGCTTCGATTGGTTGACTGCCAACTCGCGCCGCCAGTACCTGCGTGCGCGTCTGGAACTGGATGACAGTGGCGTGGCGCGTATCTGCCTGCATCCGCAGCAGGGCTCGGCCATGCTGCGCGCGGCGAGCTGGGCCGATGGCCTGGCGGTGGTGGAGGCCGGGCGCATCCTGCGTGCTGGCGAGCCGCTGCCATTCCTGTCTTTCAGCGAACTCGGCGCCTGACGCCGTTCCCGGCTGCCGGCGGGGGCCGGCGGCCTCCGCACTGCCCGGGGGAAGCATGCAACTGGTCTGCCCGGCGGGAAGTCTGCCCGCCTTGAAATCGGCGCTGCGCGAAGGCGCTGACGCCATCTACGTCGGTTTTCGCGACGACACCAACGCCCGGCATTTTGCCGGCCTCAACCTCGATGACCGCCAATTGCGCCAGGGCGTGGAGCTTATCCACAGCGCCGGCAAGCAGATGTACGTGGCGGTCAACACCTACCCCGGCGCCGCCGGTTGGGCGCGCTGGCAGCGCGCCGTGGACCACGCCGCAGACCTGGGCGTGGACGCGCTGATCGCTGCCGACTGCGCGGTGCTTGGCTATGCCGCCAAGCGCCACCCGAACCTCGCGCTGCATCTCTCGGTGCAAGGCTCGGCCACCAATGTCGCGGCGCTGGCGTTCTATCACGAGCGCTACGGTATCCGCCGTGCGGTATTGCCGCGCGTGCTGTCGATGGCGCAGGTACGCCAGGTGGCGGCCAATAGCCCGGTGCCCATCGAAGTCTTCGCCTTCGGCAGCCTGTGCATCATGGCCGAGGGACGTTGCCACCTGTCGTCCTACGTTACCGGCGAGTCGCCCAACCTGTGCGGCGTCTGCTCGCCGGCCAAGGCGGTGCGCTGGAGCGAGGAGCCCGAGGGCCTGACCTCGCGCCTCAACGACGTGTTGATCGATCGCTATGCGCCGGATGAGCCGGCGGGCTACCCGACCTTGTGCAAGGGCCGCTTCGTGGTCAACGGCGAGCGCTTCCACGCGCTGGAGGAGCCCACCAGCCTGAACACCATCGACCTGATCCCGCAATTGGCGGAAATCGGCGTGGCGGCAGTGAAGATCGAGGGCCGGCAACGCAGCCCGGCCTATGTCGAGCAGGTCACCCGTGTCTGGCGCCAGGCGCTGGATGCGTGGCAACGCGCACCGGAGAACTACCGCGCGCTGACGCAGTGGCAGGACGCCCTGGACAAGCTTTCCGAAGGCCACCAGACGACCCTGGGCGCCTACCATCGCTCCTGGCAGTGAGGACATCGTGATGAAACTCAGCCTGGGACCGGTGCTGTTCTACTGGGACCGCCGGACACTCCTGGATTTTTACGCGCAGATGGCCGAACAGCCGCTGGACGCCATCTATATCGGCGAAACCGTCTGCTCCAAACGCCGCGCGCTGGCGCTGGACGACTGGCTGGGGCTGGGCCGCGAGCTGCAGCAGCAGAGTGGGGCGCAGATACTCATCTCGGGCCTTGCGCTGATCGAGGCGGCCTCCGAGCTGTCGTCGTTGCGCCGCCTCTGCGCCAACGGCGAGTTGCAGGTCGAGGCCAGCGACATGGGCGCGGTGCAGATTCTCAGTACCCTGGGCGTCGAGTTCGTCGGCGGGCCGGCGCTCAACGTCTACAACGGCCACACGCTGGCCGAGCTGCATGCTGCCGGGTTACGCCGCTGGGTACCGCCGGTGGAATGCTCCGGCGAGCAGATCCACGCGGTGATCGAGCAGGCCCGCGAACTGGGCCTCAACGATGTGCAGACCGAGGTATTCGCCTACGGCCATCTGCCGCTGGCCTATTCGGCGCGCTGCTTCACCGCGCGGGCGGAGAACCGGCCCAAGGATGACTGCCAGTTCTGCTGTCTGAACTACCCGGAGGGCATGTCGATGCTCAGCCAGGAAGGCATGCCGCTGTTCACCCTCAACGGTATCCAGACCATGTCCGGCGAGGCCAGCAACCTGCTGGCGGACTACGCCTCGCTGCGTGATTGCGGGGCCGATCTGCTGCGCCTGAGCCCTCGCGCCGAGGGGATGGTGGAGGTCGTGCAGGCCTTCGACCGGGTGCGCAAGGGCGCCACGCCGCCGCTGGCGGTGGAAGGCTGCAATGGTTACTGGCATGGCCGTCCCGGCATGCTGCGCAGTGATGAGGTGAACCTGTGCTGACACTCGAAACCGGCGCCTTGCGCGCCGCCGACCGACTCCTGCCACTGGCCGCGCGCGTCCCTTCGGGACTGCAGCGCGCGGTGCTGCAACGCGCCGCCAACCGGCTGTTCGCCGAACAGTTGGCGGACGGCTCCTTCGACATGCTCGAGGGCCACTGGCTGCGCCTGGAAGTGAGCGATCTGGGGTTGGGCTGGAGCCTGACGCGCGGCCGTGATGGCCTGCGTTTCGCCGATGCCTGCTCACCCAGCGTGACCATTCGTGGCAGCTGGCGCGACTTCCTGCTGCTGGCGGGCCGGCAGGAAGACCCGGACACGCTGTTCTTCCGTCGTCGCCTGGTGATCGAAGGCGATACCGAACTGGGCCTGGCGGTGAAGAACCTGATCGACAGCCTCGATCCGGACAGCCTGCCCGCCTGGCTGTGGAGCGCCATGCGCCGTGCCAGCCGGGTGGTGCAGGAAAACGCCTGATCCGCTCCCCGCAGGATGGCGTGGAGCGAAGCGATACCCATCGATTGTCGGTGCCAGGACAGCATGGGTATCGCAAGCTCCACCCATCCTACGTCAGAGCCCGCCGGCTGACCTTTTGTGCCTCGCCGGGGGCGGCAAAGCCTCAGGCCGGGGTGCGTACGAGGAACTGCAGTTCCTCGTAGAGCATCTCGAAGTCCTGGACCGGCGCGTCTTCGCCGTAGCGTTTCTTCAGGCCGTATTCGGTGAGGGTGATCTCGTGCTCGGCCTTCACCCCGTGGCGCGCCAGGCAGCTTTGCACGCAGTGCAGGTGGCAGCCATCCACGGCAATGATCGGCCGGCCCGAGCAGGCTTTCTTCACCAGCGCTGGCACGTCGCCGCCCACCCCCGCGATACAGGACATTTCCGCCAAGCCGTCACGGTCCAGGCGCAGTGCAAGGTCGTTGGCCAACTGCGCAAGGTTGGAGCAGCCGGAGCAGGAATAGACGAGGGGCAGGTGCGATGAGGGCGGCATGGGGACCTCCAGGGTGAGTCCCGCAGTGTCCCGCCGCGACGCCTTGTCGCGACATGATCTGAATCAACTTGGCGGGTGGACTACTACCAGGGAGGTAGAAACTCCATGTAGGAGCGAGCTTGCTCGCGAACAAGATCCGCCGCGGGGGTTGTTCGCGAGCAAGCCCGCTCCTACAGGTATGGCCACGCTCGGTGCGAGTGGTTAGACCAGATGGTTCTCCACCGCCCAGACCGCTGCCTCGACGCGCGAGCGAAAGCCCAGCTTGTGCAGCACACGCTTGACGTGGACCTTCACGGTGCCTTCGGTGATATCGAGTTTGCGCGCGATCATCTTGTTGCTGTAGCCGTGGGCGAGCTGGCGGAGGATCTGCCGCTCACGGTCGGTAAGTTCGTCGATGCCTTTGGGCCGGTCATCGCCACGCAGGGCCTGGGCCAGTACCTGGGTCAGTTGCGGGCTGATGGTGAGCTGGCCGGTGGCGGCCTGGCGGATGTGCTCGAGCAGGCGCTCGGGCTCCATGTCCTTGAGCAGATAACCATCGGCACCGGCACGCAGCACGTTGATCACGTCGTTGCGGTCATCGGAGACGGTGAACACCACGATGCGCGCGACCTCGCCGTTCTCGCGCATGGCGCGCAGGGTGTCGAGGCCGGTCATGCCCTTCATGTTGAGGTCGAGCAGGATCATGTCCGGCTCCAGCTCTGCGGCCATGCGCAGCGCTTCCTCGCCGCTGCCGGCTTCGCCCACGACTTCGAGGTCCTCTTCGAACTCCAGCAACTGGACCACGCCCTTGCGCATCATCGGGTGGTCATCGACGAGCAGGATGCGTGCGCGGTCATCGGTGGGGGTGGCCGTCATGGGTGGGTCTCCGGGTACTGCGACAGGGGTTTGTGGGTGAAGCGCACGCTGACGCGGGTGCCTTTGGGCTCGCGCGGGGCGATGCTGAAGGTGGCTTCGAGGGTCTGACTGCGCTCCCGCATGATACTAAGCCCATAGTGCCCATTGCGGCTCTGCGCTGGGTCAAAGCCGACTCCATCATCATCCACGGTGATGCATACCTGGTCCTCGGCGTCCTCGAAGAGGGTCACTTTCGCGTGGTGCGCCTGGGCATGGCGCACGACGTTGGACAACGCCTCGCGGACGATCTGCAGGATGTGGATTTCTTCGTTGGGGTTGAGCGGGATGTGCGCCAGGCGATTGTCCAGCTCGACGGACAGGTCGCCACGCTCGCCGAACTCTTCCACGGTCTTCACCAGCGCCGCTTCCAGGCTGGACTGCTCCAGGCTCAGGCGGAAGGTAGTGAGCAGCTCGCGCAACTGGCGATAGGCGCTGTTGAGGCCTTCGCGCAGCTCGTCCAGGGTTTCGTCGATCTTCTCGGCTGGCGCGTCGCGCTTGAGCAGCGTGGCCAGGCGGCTGACCTGGATCTTCAGGTAGGACAGCGACTGGGCGAGCGAGTCGTGCAACTCGCGGGCGATGGTACTGCGCTCGGCGAACAGCGCCAGACGGTTCTCCTGTTCCTGCTGCAGGGACAGCGCGAAGGTCCGCGCGATGTTGTCGCAGAAGCCTTCGACGAACTGCTGCTGCCAGTCTTCCAGGTGGCCGTCGGGAGTCTGGATGAACAGCTCGCCGAAGCGGTGCTCGCCGATGGACAGCGGCTGCATCAGCAGCGGGTTGATGCCGCGAATGGGATTGTTGCAGTGGTCGGCCTGGGCACGGCATTCGCCACAATTGCCCTGCAGGCAGAAGCTGCCGGTGATGCCGTCGGTGGTCAGCGAGGAGTAGGCGCGTTCGACGCCGTCCTTGTTCAGGCACAGGGTCACCTTGCCGGCCTGCAGCACGCGTTCGAGCTGGTTCAGCAGCGGCTGCAGCGAGCGCTCGTCGTACGGGTCCTGGCCCAGGCGGCGGGCACTGTCATAGAGCAGCTCCAGGCGCTGGTGGCTGTTGGAGAGGTCGCGGGTCTTGTCTTCCACTCGCGCTTCCAGTTCGCGGTAGCTGGCTTGCAGTTCCTCGGCCATCTGGTTGAAGCGCTCGCCCAGCTGGCTCAGTTCGTCCTCGCCACTGCTGCTGATCCGCGCATCGAGGTCACCCTGGCCCAGACGTCGCGCCGTGGTGGTGAGTTCGCGCAGTGGCCCGACCACGTGAAAGCTCAGGTCGTAGAGGCTGATGAACACCAGCAGCAGGCTGAGGAACAGGCACAGGCCCTGCACCGTACTGAGCATCTGCGAGCGGTACTCGGCGTTGCGTTGCAGGGTGCCGACGAAGCCGTCGATGTGCCCCACGAAGGTGTCCAGGGTGGTCAGGGCCGGCGCTTGGGAGAGGTCGAGGTTCTGCAGCTCCTCGCGCAACTGGTCGTGCTGCTGGCGGATCAGTGCGTCGGCGTCGGAGCGGCGCAGCAGACGGGTGATCTCGTCGTTGTCCAGGCGCGCGGCCAGCGTCGCTTGCAGGGCCTGGCGGTTGATCGGCGAGGGGTCCAGCGCCAGGCGGTAGGTGAGCATGCGCAGCGAGCCGGCCTGGTTGATCACCGCGGCGTCCTGATGTGAATAGTCGGCGAACAGCAGGGCGCTGAACATACCCGCCAGTGCCAGCGATACCAGTAGGGTGAGGTAGCAGCCGAAGCGCACGACGATGGATTTGCGCAGGGAAGGGCGTCCGGCAGGGGAACTACCCACAAAGAGTCGGTCGTTGCCTGAGGGGTCGGCAGTGTGCGCCGTATTCATAAGAAATGCCTTTAAAAACAATGATTTACGCATTCATTTCGGTGATACCTACAAGGAGGTAGCGGCGCGCATCTGCTCATGAATCGTCGTTTGGCTCATTGATGGCGATCAAGAGAAGGCAGCTAGTCCTTATCTAACGTGCGGGCAAAGGCTGTCAGGAAGTGAGCTTAGCCATGTTGTCCCACCGTCAGAAACAGTACTCCGTGCTTGGCATGAGCACACTGGCGTTCGCCGTGAACTTCGCGGTCTGGACGATGTTTTCGATCATCGGTATTCGCATCAAGGAAGAGTTGGGCCTGTCCGAGGCGCAGTTCGGCCTGATGGTGGCGCTGCCGATTCTCACCGGTTCGCTGGTGCGCCTGCCGCTGGGGCTGATCACCGACCGCTTCGGCGGACGCATCGTGTTCTTCATCCACATGCTGCTGGTGGCCATCCCGATCTACGGCCTGGCCTTCGCGACCCTCTACTGGCATTACCTGGTGCTGGGCCTGTTCGTCGGCCTGGCCGGTGGCTCCTTCGCCGTGGGCATCGCCTACACCTCCTCATGGTTCGAGAAGGACCGTCAGGGCACCGCCATGGGCATCTTCGGCGCCGGCAACGCGGGTGCGGCAATCACCAATCTGGTGGCACCGATGATCGTGGTCGCCTTCGGCTGGCGCATGGTTCCGCAGATCTACTCGGTGGCCATGCTGGTTACCGCCGTGCTGTTCTGGTTCTGCACCTGGACCGACCCGGCCCACACCAAGGGTGGCGACGCCGACCCGAGCCGTCCGCGCCCGACCCTGGCCAAGCAGCTGGCGCCGCTGGGCGAGCTGCGCGTGTGGCGCTTCGGCCTGTACTACTTCTTCGTCTTCGGCGGCTTCGTTGCCCTGGCTCTGTGGCTGCCCAAGTACTACATCGCCGAGTACGGCCTGGACCTGCGCACTGCTTCCTTCATCACCATGCTGTTCACCCTGCCGTCGGGCCTGATCCGCGCCCTGGGCGGCTGGTTCAGCGACAACTACGGCGCCCGCGCCGTGAACTGGGGCGTGTTCTGGGTCTGCCTGGTCTGCCTGTTCTTCCTCTCGTACCCGCCGACCACCATGACCATCCACGGCATCAAGGGTGACGTCAGCCTCGGCATCGGCCTGAACGTCTGGCTGTTCACCTTCCTGGTGTTCGTCGTCGGCATTTCCCAGGGCTTCGGCAAGGCCAGCGTGTACCGGATCATCCACGACTACTACCCGCAGAACATGGGCACTGTCGGCGGGATGGTCGGGGTCATCGGCGGCCTTGGCGGCTTCTGCCTGCCCATCCTGTTCGGCTACGCCGCCGACCACATCGGCGTGCGCTCCTCCTGCTTCATGTTGCTGTTCGGCCTGACCGTGGTCTGCATGGTCTGGATGCACTACGCGATCAAACAGCAGCAACGCCTCGATGGCCAGGCCGGGTCGGCCGACGTCGACGCTACCCCTATCCCTTCTTCGTCAAACTTGAGGTAGTGCCGTCATGGGCATGATCAATTCCCAACTCAAAGCCGCCAGCGGTCCGCTGCTGATCGACTGGCGCCCCGAGGACTCCGAGTTCTGGGCGCAGAGCGGCAAGCGTATCGCTGCGCGCAACCTGTGGATCTCGATCCCTGCGCTGTTGCTGGCCTTCGCCGTCTGGATGATCTGGAGCACCGTCACCGTGCGCCTGAACGCCGCCGGTTTCAGCTTCAGCAACGACCAGTTGTTCATGCTCGCCGCGCTGCCGTCGATCTCCGGCGCCACCCTGCGGGTGTTCTACTCCTTCATGGTGCCGATGGTCGGTGGTCGTCGCTGGACCGCACTGTCCACCGCCTCCCTGCTGATCCCCTGCCTCTGGCTGGGCTTCGCCGTGCAGGACCCGACCACCCCGTACTGGGTGTTCGCGACCATCGCCCTGCTGTGCGGTTTCGGCGGCGGCAACTTCGCCTCCAGCATGTCCAACATCAGCTTCTTCTACCCCAAGAACCAGCAGGGTACTGCCCTGGGTCTGAACGCCGGCCTGGGCAACCTGGGTGTCTCGGTGATGCAGTTCGCCGTACCGCTGGCCGTGGCCGGTGGCCTGTTCGGCGCCTTCGGTGGCGAGCCGCAGCAGCTGTCGGACGGCGGCCGCCTGTTCCTGCAGAACGCCGGCTGGATCTGGGTGCCCTTCATTGCCGTGGTGGCCATCGCCGCCTGGTTCGGCATGAACGACATCGCCGATTGCAAGGCTTCGTTCCGCGAGCAGTCGGTGATCTTCAAGCGCAAGCACAACTGGCTGATGTGCTGGCTGTACGTGGCCACCTTCGGCTCGTTCATCGGCTTCTCCGCCGGCTTCGCCATGCTCAGCAAGACCCAGTTCCCGGACATCAACCCGCTGCAGTACGCCTTCCTCGGCCCGCTGGTTGGCGCCCTGAGCCGCCCGCTGGGTGGCTGGCTGGCGGACAAGTTCGGTGGCGCGCGCATCACCCTGTGGAACTACGCGGCGATGATCGCCGGCGTATTCGCGGTGATCAGCTTCCTGCCCAGCGCCGGTAACGCCGGCAGCTTCTTCGGCTTCCTCGGCTCCTTCATCGGCCTGTTCTTCTTCGCCGGCATCGGCAACGGCAGCACCTTCCGGATGATCCCGGTGATCTTCCGCAACGAGTGGGCCGAGCGCCTGAAAAAAGGCGGCTTCAGCGAGGCCCAGGCGACCAGGAACGCCAGCATGGAGTCGGCCGCGGTGATCGGTTTCTCCGCTGCCATCGGCGCCTTCGGCGGCTTCTTCATTCCCAAGGCTTTCGGCACCTCGCTGGACATGACCGGCAGTGCCGAGGGCGCGCTCTACGTCTTCGTTGCGTACTACCTGAGCTGCATCGTCGCCACCTGGTGGTGGTACGCCCGCAAGGGGGCCGAGAGCCCCTGCTGATTAGCGTGGCGGGCGCGTTGTGCGCCCGCCGCAAACCCGTTCCGCGAGCTTGATTAGCGTTTGAACGCCCGGCAGAGACTGGGTGAGGAGATATAGATGAGTTACTTGCTCGACCGCCTGCAATTCTTCAAGAAGAAGCAGGGTGAATTCGCCGATGGCCATGGCGAAGTCTCCAACGAGAGCCGTGCCTGGGAAAACAGTTACCGGCAGCGCTGGCAGCACGACAAGATCGTGCGCTCCACCCACGGGGTGAACTGCACAGGATCGTGCTCCTGGAAGATCTACGTGAAGAACGGCCTGATCACCTGGGAAACCCAGCAGACCGACTACCCGCGTACCCGTCCGGACCTGCCCAACCACGAACCGCGCGGCTGCCCCCGTGGCGCCAGCTACTCCTGGTACATGTACAGCGCCAACCGCCTGAAGTATCCCAAGGTGCGCAAGCCGCTGCTCAAGCTCTGGCGTGAAGCGCGCGCCGCGCACAACGACCCGGTGGACGCCTGGGCCAGCATCGTCGAGGACTCGGCCAAGGCCAAGAGTTACAAGAGCGAGCGCGGCCTGGGCGGCTTCATCCGCTCCAGCTGGAATGAAGTCACCGAGATCATCGCCGCCGCCAACGTCTACACCGCCAAGGTCTACGGCCCGGACCGCGTGGTCGGCTTCTCGCCGATCCCGGCCATGTCCATGGTCAGCTACGCCGCTGGCGCCCGTTACCTGTCGCTGATCGGCGGCGTGTGCCTGTCCTTCTACGACTGGTACTGCGACCTTCCTCCCGCGTCCCCACAAATATGGGGCGAACAGACCGACGTGCCGGAATCGGCCGACTGGTACAACTCCAGCTACATCATCGCCTGGGGTTCCAACGTCCCGCAGACCCGTACCCCCGACGCGCACTTCTTCACCGAAGTCCGCTACAAGGGCACCAAGACCGTGGCCGTCACCCCGGACTACTCGGAAGTGGCCAAGCTCACCGACCTCTGGCTCAACCCCAAGCAAGGCACCGACGCCGCGCTGGGCATGGCTTTTGGTCACGTGATCCTCAAGGAATTCCACCTCGAGAAGCCCAGCGCCTACTTCGTCGACTACTGCCGTCAGTACACCGACATGCCGATGCTGGTGCTGCTGGAACCGCACACCGAGGGCGTGCTCAAGCCGACCCGTTACCTGCGTGCGGCGGACCTCGCCAACAACCTGGGCCAGGACAACAACCCCGAGTGGAAGACCATCGGCCTGGACGAAATCTCCGGCGAACTGGTATCGCCCACCGGCGCCATCGGCTACCGCTGGGGCGAGTCGGGCAAGTGGAACATCGAGGAGACCGAAGGCGGCGAGAAGCGTAATACCCGCCTGGCCCTGACCCTGATCGATGGCGCGGCAAACGCCTGCGACGTCGGCTTCCCGTACTTCGGAGGCCAGGAGCACCCGCACTTCAAGGGCGTGGACAACGACGAGGTGCTGGTGCGCCGCGTACCGTTCCGTGAATTTACCGGCGCCGACGGCAAGACCCTGCGCGTCGCCACCGTGTATGACCTGCAGATGGCCAACTACAGCGTCGACCGCGGCCTGGGTGGCGCCAACGTCGCCGCTTCCTACACCGACGCCGACGTGCCCTACACCCCGGCCTGGCAGGCGCGCATCACCGGCGTCCCGGCTGCCCGCGCGATCCAGGTGGCCCGCGAGTTCGCCGACAGCGCCGACAAGACCCACGGCAAGGCCATGGTCATCATCGGCGCCGCGATGAACCACTGGTACCACATGGACATGAACTACCGCGCGGTCATCAACATGCTGATGATGTGCGGCTGTATCGGCCAGAGCGGTGGCGGCTGGGCGCACTACGTCGGCCAGGAAAAACTCCGCCCGCAGACCGGCTGGGTTCCGCTGGCCTTCGGCACCGACTGGAGCCGTCCGCCACGCCAGATGAACGGCACCAGCTTCTTCTATCTGCACAGCTCGCAATGGCGCCACGAGAAGATTTCGATGCACGAAGTCCTCTCGCCGCTGGCCGACACCAAGCAGTTCCCCGAGCACGCGCTGGACTACAACATCCGCGCCGAACGCATGGGTTGGCTGCCGTCCGCCCCGCAGCTCAACCGCAACCCGCTGCACATCGCCGCCGACGCCGAGCGCGCTGGCATCCCGGTGCAGGATTACGTGGTGCGCGAGCTCAAGGCCGGCAACCTGCGGGTGGCCAGCGAATCTCCGGATGATCCGCAGAACTTCCCGCGCAACATGTTCATCTGGCGCTCCAACCTGCTCGGCTCCTCGGGCAAGGGCCACGAGTACATGCTCAAGTACCTGCTGGGCGCGAAGAACGGCGTGATGAACGCTGACCTTGGCAAGGACGGCGGTCCCTGCCCGGGCGAAGTGGACTGGGTCGACGAAGGCGCCGAAGGCAAGCTGGACCTGGTCACCACCCTGGACTTCCGCATGTCCTCCACCTGCATGTACTCGGACATCGTCCTGCCGACCGCGACCTGGTACGAGAAGGACGACCTCAACACCTCCGACATGCACCCCTTCATCCACCCGCTGTCGGCCGCCACCGACCCGGCCTGGGAAGCCAAGAGCGACTGGGAGATCTACAAGGCGATCGCCAAGAAGTTCTCCGAGGTCTCCGTCGGCCACCTGGGCGTGGAGAAGGACCTGGTCACCGTGCCGCTGTTGCACGACACCGCCAACGAACTCGCGCAGCCCTTCGGCGGCAGCGACTGGAAGAAGGGCGAGTGCGAACCGGTTCCCGGCCGCACCATGCCGACCCTGCACGTGGTCGAGCGTGACTACCCCAACACCTACAAGAAGTTCACCTCCCTCGGCCCGCTGCTGGACAAGCTCGGCAACGGCGGCAAGGGCATCGGCTGGAACACCGACAAGGAAATCAAGCTGCTTGGCGAGCTGAACCACAAGGTCACCGAGAGCGGCATCAGCGAAGGCCGTCCGCGCATCGAAAGCGCCATCGACGCCGCCGAGGTGATCCTCGCCCTGGCGCCGGAAACCAACGGCCAGGTCGCCGTGAAGGCCTGGGAAGCGCTGTCGGTCTTCACCGGCCGCGAGCATGCCCACCTGGCGCTGCCCAAGGAAGAAGAGAAGATCCGCTTCCGCGATGTCCAGGCGCAGCCGCGCAAGATCATCTCCAGCCCCACCTGGTCGGGCCTGGAAGACGAGCATGTGAGCTACAACGCCGGCTACACCAACGTCCACGAGATGATCCCGTGGCGCACCATCACCGGCCGCCAGCAGTTCTACCAGGATCACCCCTGGATGCAGGCCTTCGGCGAGGGCTTCGTCAGCTACCGGCCGCCGGTCAACACCCGCAGCACCGACAAGCTGTTCAACAAGAAGCCCAACGGCCACGCCGAGATCACCCTGAACTGGATCACCCCGCACCAGAAATGGGGCATCCACTCCACCTACACCGACAACCTGCTGATGCTCACCCTGTCGCGCGGTGGCCCGATCATCTGGATGAGCGAGAACGACGCCAAGCGTGTCGGCATCGAGGACAACGATTGGGTCGAGGTCTTCAACGCCAACGGCGCCGCGACCTGCCGCGCCGTGGTCAGCCAGCGTGTGAAGGACGGCATGGTGATGATGTACCACGCCCAGGAACGCATCGTGAACCTGCCGGGCAGCGAGACCACCGGCACCCGCGGCGGCCACCACAACTCGGTGACCCGCGTGGTGCTCAAGCCTACGCACATGATCGGCGGCTACGCCCAGCAGGCGTGGGGCTTCAACTACTACGGCACCGTCGGCTGCAACCGCGACGAGTTCGTCGTGGTGCGCAAGATGAACAAGGTCGACTGGCTCGACGAGCCGGAGCACGGCGGACTGGGCGGTGACGCTCTGCCGCAACCGCTGCCCCAGGACATTTGAGGATTACTGCCATGAAAATTCGTTCGCAAGTCGGCATGGTGCTGAACCTCGACAAGTGCATCGGTTGCCACACCTGCTCCATCACCTGCAAGAACGTCTGGACCAGCCGCGAAGGCGTCGAGTACGCCTGGTTCAACAACGTCGAAACCAAGCCCGGCATCGGTTACCCGAAAGAGTGGGAAAACCAGGAGAAGTGGAAGGGCGGCTGGAAGCGTAGCGCCGACGGCTCCATCGTCCCGCGCATCGGCGGCAAGTTCCGCGTGCTGGCGAACATCTTCGCCAACCCCGACCTGCCGGAAATCGATGACTACTACGAGCCCTTCGACTTCGACTACCAGCACCTGCACACCGCGCCCAAGGCCAAGCACCAGCCGGTCGCCCGCCCACGCTCGCTGGTCTCCGGCAAGCGCATGGAGAAGATCGAGTGGGGCCCCAACTGGGAAGAAATCCTCGGCACCGAGTTCGCCAAGCGCCGCAAGGACAAGAACTTCGACCAGATCCAGGCGGACATCTACGGTGAGTACGAAAACACCTTCATGATGTACCTGCCGCGCCTGTGCGAGCACTGCCTGAACCCGGCGTGCGTGGCTTCGTGCCCGAGTGGCGCGATCTACAAGCGCGAGGAAGACGGCATCGTCCTGATCGACCAGGACAAGTGCCGCGGCTGGCGCATGTGCATCAGTGGCTGCCCGTACAAGAAGATCTACTTCAACTGGAAGAGCGGCAAATCCGAGAAGTGCATCTTCTGCTACCCACGCATCGAGGCCGGCCAGCCGACCGTCTGCTCGGAAACCTGCGTAGGCCGCATCCGCTACCTCGGCGTGCTGCTGTATGACGCCGACCGCATCCACGAAGTGGCTACCTGCGAGAACGAGCGCGACCTGTACCAGAAGCAGCTGGAGATCTTCCTCGACCCGTTCGACCCGAAAGTGATCGAGCAGGCTCGCAAGGACGGCGTACCGGACAGCGTCATCGAGTCCGCGCAGAAGTCGCCGGTCTACAAGCTGGCGATGGACTGGAAGCTGGCCCTGCCGCTGCACCCGGAATACCGCACGCTGCCGATGGTGTGGTACGTGCCGCCGCTGTCGCCGATCCAGAACGCCGCCTCCGAAGGCCACATCGGCAACGACGGGGTGATCCCGGATGTCGAGTCCCTGCGCATCCCGGTGCAGTACCTGGCCAACCTGCTGACCGCTGGCGATACCGCGCCGGTGCTGCTGGCCCTCAAGCGCCTGCTGGCCATGCGCGCCTACAAGCGTTCCGAGCACGTCGAAGGCAAGCAGGACCTGGACGTGCTGAAGAAGGTCGGCCTGACCGTGAACCAGGTGGAAGAGATGTACCGCTACCTGGCGATCGCCAACTACGAAGACCGCTTCGTCATCCCCACGGCGCATCGTGAAGAGGCGCTGTCGGATGCCTTCGCCGAGCGTTCGGGTTGTGGCTTCAGCTTCGGCAACGGTTGCTCCAGCAACTCCGGCGTCAACCTGTTCGGCGGCAAGGCCGTGGACAAGCGCAACGTCATCCAGACCGTGCAGATACAGGAGTGATCGATATGGACACTCATAGCCAACTGCTCAAGCTCAGCGCCCTGCTGCTGGACTATCCGCGCGTCGAACTGCGCGAGGAAAGCCTGGCGCTGCACGCCCTGGTCCGCACCTGCGACCTGCCGGAACAGCAGCGCGACGGCCTCGCCGCGCTGCTCAACGAACTGTGCAAGGGCGACATCCTCGACGTGCAGGCCCGTTACGACGGGCTGTTCGAGCGCGGTCGCTCGGTCTCGCTGCTGCTCTTCGAACACGTTCACGGCGAAAGCCGTGACCGTGGCCAGGCGATGGTCGACCTGATGGACCGCTACACCCAGGCGGGCCTGGTCATCGACGTCAACGAGCTGCCCGACTACCTGCCGCTGTACCTGGAGTTCCTTGCCCTGCAGGACGCCGAGTCAGCGCGGGTCGGCCTGGCCGAAGTTGCGCACATCCTGGCGCTGATCGCGCTGCGTCTGGAAGAGCGCAACAGCAACTATGCGGCGGTCTTCCACAGCCTGCTGGAGTTGTCCGGCGAACAACCTGACCTCGGCGCGCTCAAGCGCGACCGCGAGCAGGAAGTGCGCGACGACAGCCTGGAAGCCATCGACAAGGCCTGGGAGGAAACTCCGGTGAGCTTCACCGAGCCCGCCGTCGGTTGCCCGTCCACCAGCGCCCGGCGGGTTTCCTCCGCCGTAGAACAACCCATGCAGTGGGTCGCCCAGCCGGTGCCGCAAGTGCAGTACCGGGCGGCCAGAGAAGGAGTCTGAACATGTCCCTCGATCTTCTAGCCTTCGGGGTCTACCCCTACGTCGCGCTGGCCATCTGCCTGATCGGCAGCTGGGCGCGCTTCGACCTCTCGCAATACACCTGGAAAGCCGGCTCCAGCCAGATGCTGAGCAAGAAGGGCATGCGCGTTTACAGCAACCTGTTCCATGTCGGGGTGCTGTTCATCCTCGCCGGCCACTTCGTCGGCCTGCTGACCCCGCATGCGGTCTACGAGCACCTGATCAGCACCGAGCAGAAGCAACTGCTGGCAATGGTCTCCGGTGGCTTCTTCGGCGTGCTGTGCTTCATCGGCCTGAC
This sequence comes from Pseudomonas sp., assembly GCF_002796985.1. GTDB lineage: Bacteria > Pseudomonadota > Gammaproteobacteria > Pseudomonadales > Pseudomonadaceae > Pseudomonas. The sequence continues at coordinate 276,678 of NZ_PEKX01000018.1, forward strand.
CGGGCTGATCCTGCGCCGCCTGACCAACGACCGTGTCCGCGCCACCGGCAACGCCTCGGACCTGATGATCCTGCTGGTGCTCTACGTCCAGCTGATCCTCGGCCTGTCCACCATCGTCGCCTCCACCCATCACCTGGATGGTTCGGTGATGGTCATGCTGGCCGACTGGGCGCAGTCCATCGTCACCTTCCAGCCGCTGGCCGCCGCCGAAGCCATCGCTCCGGTATCGCTGGTCTACAAGCTGCACGTGACCCTGGGCCTGACCCTGTTCGTGCTGTTCCCCTTCACCCGTCTGGTGCACATCGTCAGCGCCCCGGTGTGGTACTTCGGCCGCCGCTACCAGGTGGTCCGTACCAAGCGTCGCGCAGCGTGATGAAGCGGCGGATAGCGCAGGTGCGCTATTCGCTCCACGCTCTTCCGCCTCTCCCTTCAGGGAGAGGGCCGGGGAGAGGGTTACGGAGGTAAATGAAATGAGTTGCTCCCACTATGAAGCCAAGGTCGAACACGTCGACCTGCCGCAGATCGCCGTCAACGGTGTCGCCATTGCCGAGGATGAACTGGCCCGCGAGCTGCAATACCACCCCGCTTCCAGCCACGCCCAGGCCCTTTACTCCGCCTGCCGAGCGCTGGTCGTGCGCCAGCTGCTGGTACAGCGCGCCGATGCACTGGGCCTTGCGGCCGACGCGGAAGAGGGCGAAGCCCCGGAAGAGGCGCGCATCCGCGCCCTGATCGACCGTGAAGTCGGCGTTCCCGAAGCTGACGAAGCCAGTTGCCGCCAATGGTACGAAGCCAATCCGACCCGCCTCACCGCGCCTTGGCGCATGCGCCTGCGCCACGTACTGCTGGGCTGCGCGCCGGACGACCTGGAAGGCCGCGCCAAGGCCCGCGAACAGGCTGAGGAACTGCTGGCCGAACTGCGTGAACACCCCGAGCGCCTGGCCGAGAAGGCCATGCGCTTCTCCGACTGCCCGTCGAAGGATGACGGCGGTGATCTGGGCTGGATCGAACCGGGGCAGACCGTCCCCGAGTTCGAGAAACGCCTGCTGCAACAGCAACCCGGCCTGCTCGGCCATCCGTTGGAAAGCCGCTACGGCCTGCACGTCGTCGAGCTGATCGAGCGTGATGGCGGCGAGCCGCTGGACTTCACCGAAGCGCGTCCGCGCATCGCCGCCTACCTGCGCGCCCAGGTGCTGCAGCGCGCGGTCAGCCAGTACATCAGCGTGCTGGCCGGTGAAGCGCAGATCGACGGATTCGTCTTCGACGGCGCCGAGAGCCCGCTGGTGCAGTAAACCGGTTCCGGGCCCCTCTCTCCTGACCTCCCTCCCCAGGGGGGAGGGGCTTCGGAAACGGCCATGAATATCGGCCTTTCCCGTGTGAACGCGGGTGAGGCTGGCCGGAGTGAAACAGCATGCCCGAATGGATCGACGGCCAAGGCCGCAAGATCGACTACCTGCGCCTGTCCGTAACCGACCGCTGCGACTTCCGCTGCGTCTACTGCATGTCGGAGAACATGCGTTTCCTGCCGCGCCAACAGGTGCTCACCCTGGAAGAGATCGAGCGGGTAGCGCGCCTCTTCGTCGAGCGCGGTGTGAAGAAGCTGCGCCTCACCGGCGGCGAGCCGCTGGTGCGCCCCGGCATCGTCCACCTCTGCGAACGCCTCGCGGCGCTACCCGGCCTGCGCGAGCTGTGCATGACCAGCAATGGCTCGCAGCTCACCCGGCTGGCCGGCGACCTGCGCGCCGCCGGGCTGACCCGTCTGAACATCAGCCTCGACACCCTCGATGCGCAACGCTTCGCCGCGATCACCCGTACCGGGCGCCTGTATCAGGTGCTACGTGGCATCGACGCCGCGCAGGAAGCTGGCTTCGAGCACATCAAGCTGAACTGCGTGGTGATGAAAGGCCGCAACGCCGATGAGGTGCCGGCCCTGGTGGACTACGCCATCGCCCACGGTCTGGACATCAGCTTCATCGAGGAAATGCCGCTGGGCCAGGTCGGCCGCGAGCGCGAAGAGAGTTTCTGCTCCAGCGACGAAGTCCGCGCGCTGATTGCCGAGCGTCACGAGTTGCTGGACAGCGCCGAACACAGCGGCGGCCCGGCACGCTACGCTCGCCTGGCACAGCATCCGGGCACGCGCATCGGCTTCATCTCGCCGCATTCGCACAACTTCTGCGCCACCTGCAATCGCCTGCGCCTGACCGCCGAAGGCCGCCTGCTGCTGTGCCTGGGCCACGAAAACTCTCTGGACCTGCGGGGCCTGCTGCGTCGCCATCCGGTGCACGACGAACCGATTCTCGAAGCCCTGCGCGGCGCCATTCAGCGCAAACCGGCGCGCCACGAGTTCACCGTCGGCGACGTCCAGGTGCTGCGCTTCATGAACCTCAGCGGCGGCTGAGCCGCCCAGCGAGAAAAGTCCTCCCTCGGCGGGCCTCGCGCCCGCCCTTTGCCTTGCCTGCCTTAATTTCCGGTTATCGCCAAACCCACCCTCCACGCCGAACAGCCCCCTCTCCCCTTGAGAGAGGGTTGGGGTGAGGGCGGCCCTTGCGCCAGTCCTTCAAGCAACGCTTTTTGCCAGACAAAAGAAAAGCCCCTGCGACATGAGCGTATCGCGGGGGCTTCGGGCATCTGCCAAATGTATAACCGTGGAAGCTACGGTAAATCATGCGAAAGAGTCGTTTCGAATCCTCCTCGGATCGCTTCAGAACGCCTCCAGACTAAGGCTGGTGGCCGTTTCGCGACATTCCTCCGAGGGAGTAGCGGGAGGCGCGCAAAGGGGAGTGTGCCGCACGGTCGCAGGGCGATTGACGTTGTGTACTTTTTAGTCCAGATTGGATTTTAAGTTTACGCGCGCCCGCGCGTGGACGGATCAGAACAACAAAAAGGTGTTCGCCTGGGTGAGGGCAAGGCAATGCCGCTGCGACCTTCGCTGTCGCGCCCCTGGACGAGTCGTTCATACCCAAGATCGCTGCCGATACTCATTGCCATGGCCGGTGCTACCCCGGCGACCACACAACGGAGTTCATCGATGAATCGCAAAGCCCTGCTGGGCGGCCTGATGCTGGCCGCCTTCGCCACCTTCTCCCACGCCGACGACAAGCCGCTGCGCATCGGCATCGAAGCGGCCTACCCACCCTTCGCCTACAAGACCCCGGAAGGCGGCATCGCCGGCTTCGACTACGACATCGGCAACGCGCTGTGCGAAGAGATGAAGCGCAAGTGCCAGTGGGTCGAGCAGGAATACGACGGCCTGATCCCCTCGCTGAAGGTGCGCAAGATCGACGCCGCGCTGTCCTCCATCACCATCACCGAAGAGCGCAAGCACTCGGTGGACTTCACCCACAAGTACTACTTCACGCCGGGCCGCCTGGTGATGAAGGAAGGTTCGCAGCTGGATGAACAGTTCAGCCAGCTCAAGGGCAAGAACATCGGCGTGCAGCGCGGCTCCACCGCCGACCGCTTCGCCACCGAGGTACTGGGCAAGGCCGGCGCCAACGTAGTGCGCTACACCAGCCAGGACGAGATCTACCTGGACCTGCTGGCGGGCCGCCTGGATGGCACCTTCGCCGACTCCATTCCGCTGGAAATCGGCTTCCTGGAAACCCCGCGCGGCAAGGGCTTCGCCTTCATCGGGCCGGAGTTCAAGGACCCGAAATACTTCGGCGAAGGCGCCGGTATCGCGGTGCGCAAGGGCAACACCGAACTGGTCGGCCAGCTCAACGCCGCCATCGATGCGCTGCGGGCCAATGGCAAGTACAAGGCCATCGAGGGCAAGTACTTCAAGAGCGATATCTACGGCGATTGATCTTCCGTCGAGTCGCAGCAAAAGGCCGCCTTCGGGCGGCCTTTTTCGTTGCGCCGGCGTTTCCCTGCAGGAGTGGGCCATGCCCGCGATCCGTCGGAAGGGCCGACGTACTCCTTTGCCCTGATGTTGCAGGTCTGCTGCGTTGGTTTGGTAGTTTTTGCGCCGCTTCGGCGTGCGCGCGGACTTCTGGTTTCGCCCCCTCGGGCGAGTTACTTCTTTCAAACGCCAAAGAAGTAACCAAGAAGGCTTGCCCCGGACATCCGGTTTTTCGCTTAGGCGAAAAATTCCCTCGTTGAAGCGCAGTTTCAGGGGCACGCTGCGAAGGGCCATCCCTGGCCCATCGCAGCTCTCGCGACATCCATGTCGCTCAACCCCTGAAACTCCGCTTCAACGAGGCCTCCTGAACGGGGCAGTCGGAGTGCACGGATATTTCTCTGGAAGCCTTTTAAGAGCCAGAGCCAGTCATATGCCGGGGAGTGGGGGGTTTCGTAGGAGCAAGCTTGCTCGCGACTCCTGGGCGCCAATGGCCCGCTCCTACAGGTTAGAGGGAAGCTGCTCAAACCTCCTCCTTCAACTCCTTCAGGTGCTTGTACACGGTCGCCCGGCCCATGTTCAGCACATTGGCCACATAGTTGGCCGCGCTCTTGCCCTTGAACGCGCCCTCGGCATGCAGCGCCAGCACCAGCTCGCGCTTGTGGTCGCGGCTGAGGGTGGAGAGGCTCAGCTGGCGCTGTTGCAGCCAGGCATGCAGGAAGGTGTTGATGCGCTCCTGCCAGTCATCACGGAACAGCGCATCGGGCTGCGGCACGACCTTGCTGGAGGAGAGGAACAGGTCGAGCGCCGCCTTGGCGGTTTCGAACAGGGTGATGTTGAGGTTGATGCACAGTACCGCCAGCGGCTCACCCTTGGCGTCGCGCAGTACGCTGCTGATGGAGCGGATCTTCTGGCCGTCCCAGTTGAGCTTCTCGTAGGGGCCGATGTTGCGTTCGTCGTGGCCGCCTTCGAGCATGTCTTCCAGGGCCGAGTCATCGCCGATCTCGCGCTTGGAGATGTTGTTCGCCAGATAGGCCACGCGCTGGTTGCGCAGGTCATGGATGACGACTTCGGCGTGGGGGAAGAACAGCGCGGCGATGGCGTCGGCGATGGCCTTGTAGTTGTCCAGCGGATCAGCGGCGGTCATGGGCAAGGCTCCCGGTGCGATGGGGTGTGCGATGGCGCGGGCGCTGGCGAGTGTGCCGCAAGCGCCCGCGGGCTGTCACGGCCTGTGGCTCACGGGGCCAGCAGGCGTGCCGGCGAGAGCATCTCGGCAGTCAGGCCATGGCGGGTCAGGTGCTCGGGCAGGGCCTCGCGGCGGATCAACGCGGCGCTGGTCTCGCCCATCGCTGCCGAGGTCTGGATGCCATAGCCGCCCTGGCCCGCGACCCAGTACAGGCCGGGCGTGGCCGGGTCGTAGCCGGACACCAGGTCGCCGTCGGCGAAGAACGAGCGCAGGCCGGCCCAGGTGTGGCTCGGGCGGCGGATGCTGAGGGTGGTGTGCTCCTCGATCTGGTAGATGCCCAGGGCGATGTCCAGCTCTTCGGGTTGTACGTCGTGGGGCTCCACCGGATCGGCGTTGGCCGGCGAGCCGAGCAGCATGCCGGCGTCGGGCTTGAAGTAGAAGGATTCGTCCAGGCTCACCAGCACCGGCCAGGCGTGGCTATCCACGCCCTCCGGCGGGCTGAACAGGAAGGCCGCGCGGCGCTTGGGGGTGAGGCCCAGGGGAGCGGCGCCCGCGAGTTCGGCGATCTTGTCGGACCAACTGCCGGCGGCGTTGACCAAAACCTGCGCACGGTAGGTCTGCTGCGCGCAGCGCACTTCCCAGGAACCGTCGATACGCTTGATTTCCAGCGCTTCGCTGTCCAGTTGCACGCTGCCGCCGTTGCGCCGGATGCCGCGCAGGTAGCCCTGCAGCAGGCCGTCGGTGTCGATGTCGGCGGCGCTGGGGTCGAGCATCGCGCCGTGGACTTTCTCGCGGCGCAGCACCGGGACGATGGCGCAGGCTTCATCCGCATCGAGCAGGCGCATCTCCGGCACGCTGTCGCGGGCGCTGTCGAACTGGCGCTGGAGTTCTTCCGGGTTGCCTTCGAAGTCCACGGTCATCTCGCCACGCGGGGTGAGGATCGGGTGCTCGACGAAGCCCTCCGGCGGGTTGTCGAAGAAGGCTCGGCTGGCGGCGGTCAGCGCGCGCACCTGCGGCGTGCCATAGGCGACGGTGTAGAGCGCCGCCGAACGGCCAGTGGAGTGGTAGCCGGCGTGGGACTCGCGCTCCAGCACGGCGACCTTGCCGTGGCGGGAGAGGAAGTAGCCGGTGGAAGCGCCGGCGATGCCGCCGCCGATGATGAGGAAATCGACTTCGATCATGTTCGTCTCCGGCTCAGGCGTTCTGGCGTTGCAGATGGTAGAGCGCATTGGCCAGGGCGACGTCTTCCAGGCCCAGGCCGATGGAGCGGAAGAAGGCGTGGCGCTGGTAGTCCGGCCTGGCGGCCTGGCCGCTGACCAGTTCCGGCAGGTCGCCACGCAGGGTGCCGTCCCAGCCGTGCTCGTCGCGGGCCAGACGCATTTCACCGGCGGAGGCGGGCGTGGTGGCGCGGTAGTCGCAGTACACATCCATCTGCGCCAGCGACTGCGGCGGCACTTCGTGGGCGCGGGCGACGTTGGTGCTGATGGAGGTGATCAGCGCGGGTTTGCCGAGTATCGCCGGATCGAGCACCGGGGTGCCGGAGGAGGTGCACAGCAGCACCACGTCGGCGTCGACCACGGCGGCTTCGAGACTGGCGGCGGGTTCGGCGCGCGAATCGATGGCGCCGAACTGGGCCAGTACACCGGCATTCAGGTTCGGCGAATAGACGCGGATGCTCTGCCAGTCACGCAGGCCGGCCACGTAGCGCAGGTGCGCGCGGGCGACCGGACCGCTGCCGACGATGGCCAGTCGCTTGGCGTCCGGGCGGGCCAGTTCCTGCACGGCCAGAGCGGTGGTGGCGGCAGTGCGCGCGGTGGTCAGGCTGCCGGCGTCGCAGAGCAGCAGCGGCTGGCCGCTGTCCATGGACATCAGCAGGCTCCAGGCGGTGACCAGCGACTTGGGCTGGCGCACGATATAGGGCGAGGTCTTCACGCCGTAGACCTTCTGTGAGGCCAGCACGCCCAGGTAGTTGATGAAGTCGCCACCGCCGTTGGGGAATTCCACCAGCTGCTGCGCGGGCTGCACGGCGCTGCCGGCGGCCAGTTCGACGAACATCTCGCGCATCGCCTGGAGCACGTCGACCTGTTCCAGCAGGCGTTCGGCGTCGGCCTGGTTAAGGGTGAAAGGCGTGGCGGCGGACATGGCGAGACTCCGGATATGGATTTATTTTTCCATTCTGGACTCGATTGTCTTGATCGGCAAGGGCGTGTGGTCGGGCGGGGCTCTTCGTAGGAGCGAGCTTGCTCGCGAACGCATTCTGCCGGTGGTTCCGGTGTCGTGTGGTTCGCGAGCAAGCTCGCTCCTACAAAAAGCGCTCAACCTGTGTGGGGCGGCATTACAGCTTGAACTGCGCCACCAGCTCTTCCTGGCTACCGGCCACGCGGCGCAGGTGCTCGCCGCAGTCGCGGGTGTGCGCGGCGGTCTTGCGGTTTTCCACGGTCATGTCGCTCAGGCGGTGCATGTGCTGGTTCACTTCCTGGGTCGTGGCGGCCTGCTGTTCGGCGGCGGCGGCGATCTGGAAGGCCATGGCGTGCACGCCCTGCAGCGAGTCGTCCAGCGCGCCGAGTGCGTCCAGTACGGCCTGGGTGTCCTGCTCCAGGGTATGTGCCTGTTCGCTGGCGCCGCTCATGCTCGACTGCGCTTGCACGGATGAATCGCCCAGGCTGCCGACGATGGCGACGATCTCGTCGGTGGCGCTGCGGGTGCGCTGGGCGAGACTGCGCACTTCATCGGCGACCACGGCGAAGCCGCGCCCCGCTTCACCGGCGCGCGCGGCTTCGATGGCGGCGTTGAGGGCGAGCAGATTGGTCTGCTCGGCGATGGAGCGGATCACGTCGAGCACCGAGCCGATCTGCTGGCTCTCACCGGCCAGGGTCTGCACCACGCCATCGGCCTGACGCAGGCCGACCAGCAGTTGGTCCTGGCGGCCGATCATGTGTTGCAGGGTGCCCTGCATGGCGACGAAGGCTTGCCGCGCGGCGGCACTGCCGTCGGCGCTACGGCTGGCGCTGCCGGCGATTTCCTGCACGGTGGCGGCCATCTGATCGACGGCGCTGACCACCATTTCCAGCGCTTCCTGCTGCTGGTCCAGGTGGCTGCTGGTGCGGCCGGCGGCGTCGAGGATGTCGCCGCTGGCATCACCCACAGCCTCGCTGGCCTGGCGCAGACGCTCGACCACCTGGCGCCAGGCCGTGGTCATTTCACGCAGGGCCTGCATCAGGCCGCTGCTGGCGTTGGCATCGTCGCTCAGGCGCAGCTCGCCGTTGGCCAGGCGCTGGGCCAGTGCGGCCATGCTGGCCGGTTCGCCGCCCAGTGGGCGCATCACGCTGCGGCTGACCAGCCAGGTGCCGACGGCCACGCCCACCAGGGTCAGCAGGCCGAGCACGAGGATCTGCCACATCAGCTTGCGCACCGGGGCGAAGGCCTGGGCCTGGTCCATTTCCGCCACCAGCGCCCAATGCAGGCCGTCGAGGTTCAGCGGGACGAAGGATTTCAGCGCGGGCTCGTTGCTCAGGCCGATCTCCGAGAGCCGACCTTGCTCGCCAGCCAGGGCTTTCTCGATGGCCTGGCCGGGCAGGGCGGTGGGGGTTTCCTTGTCGCGGCGTACGTGGTGATCGGCGAAACGCACCGAATCCGAGCGCAGGCTGCTGTCGCCACCGACCAGGTAGGTTTCGCCGTTATCGCCCAGGCCCTGGCGGTTCTGCATCACTTCGTTGATCGCCGCGAGCGGCAGCTCCAGCACCAGCAGCAACTGCAGCTTGCCGTTGTCCTTGATCGGCGCGGCCAGCCATTGCACTGGCTGCTGGTCGTTGGGCGCTTGCTCCAGGTCGCTGATGCTGGCCTTGCCGCTGTCCAGCGCGGTGCGGACGAACTTGCCGAAGGCGCTGTCGCGCCACTGCGGGGTACCCATGTTCTGCTGGTAGTCGACGCCACGGCCGAGGCTGAAGACCACGGTGCCGTCGCCGGCCACCAGGCGCAGTTCGCGGTAGCCGAAGGTCTTGATGAAGTTCTCGAACACCGGGCGGTCGTAATTGGCGGTCGTCACCAGCGAAGCGCTATCCAGGCCCGCGTAGTTGCTGCCCAGGTTGGTGGCGAGGCTGCTGAGTTGGTCGTTGCGCGCCTTCCAGGCGTCCATCAGTTGCCGCTGCTTGATGCTGGCGACCGCTTCGAGGGCATTCAGGCTTTGTTCTTCGAGGGCCCGGCTGGCCTGGAGATAGACCACGATGGCCATCACCAGTACGGGGATCAGGCCGACCGAGAGGAAACTCAGAGCAAGTTTGGCGCGCAAGGGCATGGGAGGATTCCGACGAGTTCTTGGAATTGTTCTCGCGTGCTTTGCAAGAAGCGTGCGAATTTTTTTACGTCTGTAAATAAATCTGAGCAGAAGTGGCCGAGGTGGGCCTGGCGCGCGGGTGGTGGCGCGTTGCCATTGTTTGCGGGGGGATGGCGTACGGTCGTCCCGGCGGGTCCGGCGGGAGAAACGAGAGGCGCCAGGAAGGGGAATGCGTCACTGGACGTAACGCCGATGGGAACAAAAAAGGCGAAGCCGGGTGGCTTCGCCTTGTTTGGGTGCGGAAGGTCAGTGCAGCGGGCGATCAGTGCTTGCGCGGTACCGGCTTGAGCAACTCGGTGGGCGGCATTTCGCAGTTGATCTTGCGGCCCAGCAGCTCTTCGATCGGCGGCAGGGCGAAGGCATCGTCCTCGCCAGCGAAGCTGATGGAGGTGCCGGTGCTGCCGGCGCGGCCGGTACGGCCGATGCGGTGCACGTAGTCGTCCGGATCTTCGGGCAGGGTGAAGTTGATCACGTGGCTGATGCCGTCGACGTGGATGCCGCGACCGGCGACGTCGGTGGCGACCAGTACGCGAATCTTGCCTTCACGGAAGCCTTCGAGAACCTTGATGCGCTTGTGCTGCGGTACGTCACCGGACATCTGGGCGGCGCTGATGCCGTCCTTGGTCAGGCGTTCCTCGATGCGGCGAACCTCGTCCTTGCGGTTGGCAAAGACCATCACGCGAGTCCAGTCGTTCTGCGAGATCAGGTTGTACAGCAGCTTGTACTTGTCGCTGCCAGCCACGGCGTAGACGTGCTGCTCGACGGTATCGCTGGCGACGTTCTCCGGCTCGATCTCGACGATGGCGGGGTCGACGGTCCACTGCTTGGCCAGGTTCATCACGTCGTCGGTGAAGGTGGCGGAGAACAGCAGGGTCTGGCGCTCGCCCTTGTGCGGGGTCTGGCGGATGATCTGACGGACCTGCGGGATGAAGCCCATGTCGAGCATGCGGTCGGCTTCGTCCAGCACCATCACCTCGACCATGTCCAGGTGCACCTCGCCGCGCTGGTTGAAGTCCAGCAGGCGGCCCGGGGTGGCGACCAGGATGTCGCAGAAGCGCGATTCCAGGGTCTTGAGCTGCTTGTCGAAGTCCATGCCGCCGACGAAGCTCATCACGTTCAGGCCGGTGTACTTGGCCAGGCCGAGGGCGTCGTTGGCGATCTGCACCACCAGCTCGCGGGTCGGCGCGATGATCAGTGCACGCGGCTCGCCCATGTAGCGCTCTTTCGGCGGCGGGGTCTGCAGCAGCTGGGTGATGATCGAGATGAGGAACGCGGCGGTCTTGCCGGTGCCGGTCTGGGCGCGGCCGATGGCGTCCTGGCCGCGCAGGGTGAAGCCCAGTACCTGCGCCTGGATCGGCGTGCAGTAGGGGAAGCCCAGGTCATGGATGGCGTGCATCAGACGCGGGTCGAGGTTGAAGTCGTGGAAGCGCGTCTTGCCTTCGGCAGGCTCGACCGCGAAGTCCTCCAGCTTCCAGTTGTCGACCACCGGCGTGCGCGGCTTGCGCTCGCGGCGCGGTCTGTCGGCCCTCGGCTCGCGGGGCTTGTCGGCGTTCTCGGTTTTCGGGGAATGCTCGGCCTTGGCGGCGTGGTCGCGTTTTTCGCCGCGTTCGCCTTTTTCGGAACGCTCGGCGCGGGGTTTGTCGCTTTTCGGGCCGCGTGCCGGCTTCTCGGCAGCATCGGCGGAATCGCCCTGGGGGCGCGGATTGCGCGGTTTGCGCGGGCGCTTCTCGCCGCTCTGGGCGGGCTCGGAGGCAGCGGGAGCGGGGGCTGCCGGCGTGGTGACGGGTTGCTCGCCATCACCCTTGCTGAAGATTTTCTTGAGTGCTTTGAGCACGGTGATCTCGTACTGGTTAAGGAATGAACGGCCGCCAGTGTAATGCAAGATGCCCGCAGGGCGAAGTGCCACGGGCATCCAAGGGCTTGACTTGGCTTACGGAAGGTTCTCCAGCAGCAGCCGGCGCACGTTGCCGCCCATGATCGCGGCGATGTCGTCGTTGCTGAAACCGGCCCTGGCCAGGCCCTGGGTCAGTTGTGCCAGGCCGGTGGTGTCGAAGGGCGCATTCACCGCGCCGTCGAAGTCGGAACCCAGCGCGATGTGCTCGACTCCCACTTTGTCGGCGGCGTAGCGCATGGCTTTGACGATGGCGTCGACGGACGTCTCGCACACCGCGCCGTCCCAGTAGCCGATGCCGATCACTCCGCCGGTTCTGGCGATGCCACGCAGGTGGGCGTCGGTCAGGTTGCGCGGGCCGGGGCAGGTGCCGGCGACGCCGGTGTGGGAGACGATCACCGGGCGCTTGGCGATGGCCAGCACGTCGTCGATCAGCGGGCGCGAGGCGTGGGCCAGGTCGATCAACATCTTCTTGTCTTCCAGGCGCGGGACGACTTCGCGGCCGAACTCGGTCAGGCCGCCTTTCTTCAGGCCGTGGGCGGAGCCGCCGACTTCGTTATCGAAGAAGTGGGTCAGGCCCATGATGCGGAAGCCCGCGTCATACAGGCGGTCGATATTTTCCAGCTTGCCTTCCAGCGGGTGCAGGCCTTCGGTGGCGAGCACGCCAGCGAGCTGTTTCGGGTCCTTCTGCCAGGCGCCGAGGTAGCGGCTGAAGTCGTCGCGGCTGCGGATCAGGGTCAGCTTGCCGTGGCTGTCGGCGGCGGCCTTGTCCAGCAGTTCGGCCTGGTAGAGCGCGCGTTCGAGCAGGCTGTTCCAGGTGCGCGCCGGCCAGCGCTGGGCGATCACCAGTGGGGTGATGTTGTCGCTGTCGGCACTGTTGCTTTCGTAATTGAGGCCGCGCGGGGTCTTGGTGACGGTGGAGAACACCTGCAGGCCGACGTGGCCTTCGAGCAGGCGCGGCAGGTCGGTGTGGCCGTGGTCGTGGCGGTCGAGCAGGTTGCGGTCCCAGAGCAGGGCGTCGTCGTGCAGGTCGGCGATGAACAGGGTCTGGTGCAGCGCCTGGGCCTCGGGGGAGGCGGGGTAGGGCGGCTTGCTGGCCACGGTGTTCATCTGTCGGTCCAGGTAGCCCGGCAGGTTGAAGAAGATCCCCAGGCCAACGGCCAGCAGGACGATCAGGATGATCAGTAGTTTGCGCATGTCAGCTTCCCGGCTTTGTTGTTATGGATGCTCTTGTCGGAGCTTGGCTGGGGCGCAATCTAACAGAAGGGCGGGGCCAGAGTAGTGGGGCCGCGCCTCGGGCTCAGCCGCAGAGGCAGTTGCGGCCCTTCTGCTTGGCCTGGTAGAGGGCGCCATCGGCGCGCAGGATCAGGCTCGGCAGGTTTTCCTGAAGGTCCATCTCGGCCAGGCCGAGGGATACGGTGACGCCGGGCAACACGCCCACCGGGGAATAGAAGGAGGCGACCTGTTCCAGGCTCTGGCGCAGGCGGTTGCCGATGCGCCGGGCTTCCTCGATGGCGATTTCCGGCAGGAGGATGACGAACTCCTCGCCACCGAAGCGCGCCATGCTGTCCTTGGGCCGCAGCTGGCTGCGCAGGGTGTGGGCGACCAGACAGAGCGCGTAGTCGCCGGCCAGGTGGCCGTGCTCGTCGTTGTAGTTCTTGAAGTGGTCGACATCGAGCATGAGCATGCACATGGGCTGTTCGTTGAAGGCGCAGCGCGTGCTCTCACGGTCGTAGATGTGCTCCAGCCAACGCCGGTTGAACAGCCCGGTGAGGGTGTCGATGTTGGCGTTCTGCTCGGTGTCGAGAATGATCCGGTTGCCCTGGCGCACCCGCTCGCAGAGTACCGAGAGGAGGTTCTGCATGATCTGGGGCGAATGTTCGAACAGCCCGATCAGCGCCTCACGGTGCAGGCGCAATACGGTGGTCGGCTCGTTGGCGACGACGTAGGCGGAGGGATGATCGCTGTCGATGAAGCTGATCTCGCCGGCGCAATCACCTGGATGCAGGGTGCTCACTGGCTGATTGTCCAGCGAGCCGAGGTACACCGTCAGGTGCCCGGAGAGAACCATATAAAGGAAGTGGTTGCGGTTGAAAGGCGACAGCAGGATTTCCCCGCGGTCCAGCTCGCAGGCGCGGAAATCCTTGAGCAACAGCTGCAGGTTGGCCGCGGCCACGTTCTGGAACAGGCGCAGGTGCTGGAGTTGGCGGATGTCTTCTTTCCACTGCGCGGCTTTCATGGCGCAGTGGCGGACTGGCGATGACTGATGATGTGCACGACTGACTCTCCCTGTAGTCCTCTTCGCACATTGAGCCATCAGTATTAGTCAGATTTGACTACTGGCAATTCGCTCCCAAGCCCGGCCGACCGGCGGTCGGCCGGTGTTTCATCGGCTTTCCACCCGCTCCACATGCACGGCGTAACCACGCAGGGGCTAGGCCAGCACAGTGCGCGAGTCTAGGTCGAGGCCGCCGACGAACAGACGCGCTTTCTGCCCGTGACGGTCATCGGCGGTCACCTCGACGCGTGGCGCCGGGGTGAGGTGCCGTGTCTCGTCTTTGACCACGCGACGAATGGCCTCCAGGCAGGATCAGGGGGTTACAGGCGCTCCCGCAGCCAGGCGCCGATATCGCCGAGTTCCTCGTTGCTCACTTCGTGGCTCATCGGGTAGGTGCGCCACTGGGTGGGCACCTCGTTGGCCTGCAGGAAGTCGTAGGCGGCGCGGCCCATGGCCGGCGTCACTACGTCATCGAAACTGCCATGCAGGCAGAGTGCGGACAGTTGTCTTTTGGTAGCGGGCAGGCTTATGCCTTCGCTGAATGTCGGGCCATAGGTGGAGAGGGCCATGACCCCGCCCAGTTCGCCGTTCCAGCGCAGATAGCCGGTGTGCAGCACCACGGCGCCGCCCTGGGAGAAGCCGGCGAGGATGATGCGCTTGGCGGCGATGCCCTGATCGAGCTGGCCCTGGATCAGCGCGATCACGCTGTCGGCCGAGGCTTCCAGCTGGGCTTCGTCGATGGCGCGGGCCGGCGCCATGGCGAGGATGTCGTACCAGCTGGGCGCGGGCATGCCGTTGAACACGGTGACCGGGCGGGTCGGCGCCTGCGGGAGGATGAAGCGTGTCGACTGGAAGCTGCGTTGCAGCATCTGTGCTACCGGCTCGAAGTCGTAACGGTCGGCCCCCAGGCCGTGCAACCAAATGACGCAGGAGTCGGCGCTCTGGGAGGGTTCGATGATCAAGGGCTGGGTCATGCTGGCTCCAGGATGGGGCGGGCGCTCTAGGAAGGGGCGCTGCGGGAGGAATCGGGTAGGCGGGGCATGCAAGAAGATGTCGCCTGGCCATAACTTGTGGGACTTGACTGCACGAATTTGCACGAACGTTCCTAGGCTGGTACGAGCCTTGCTATCGCTACTGGCAGGTCATGCGGCCCCACTTCCGGTAACACTCTACCGACCCCATCCGGAAAGCTGTACCGGAAGTGGCGCCGCGCAGGCCTTGGGCTGCTTCAGGGTTCGTCGCGTCGGCTGCGGTCAACAGGCGGCGCGACGGACCTTCGCCTTCACTCGCAATGATCCCTTGATACCCGTTCCAGCGTGCAAAACCTGCGCGCTCGCAGGTGTGTTCGTGGCTTGGCGAAGGAATTTTCGCAGGCCGTCTAGACTCACCTTCAGGTCTCCATCCCGTTAGATGTCTTGCTTGTGCCTCACGAGGGTACGGCGGTGGAACCGGGACTCCAAAACACTAAAAAAGCAACGGAGAAGATCGATGAAGATGGTGAAATCCACCCTGGCAGTGCTGACCACCGCCGCCGTGTTCGGCATCAGCGGGCTCGCCCATGCCGGCGCCACCCTGGATGCTGTGAAGAAGAAAGGCTACGTGCAGTGCGGTATCAGTGACGGTCTTCCCGGCTTCTCGTATGCCGACGCCAAGGGCCAGTACAAGGGCATCGACGTGGACGTCTGCCGCGCCGTGGCGGCGGCCGTGTTCGGCGACGCGAGCAAGGTCAAGTACAGCCCGCTGACCGCCAAGGAGCGTTTCACCGCGCTGCAGTCCGGCGAGATCGACATTCTCTCGCGCAACACCACCTGGACCAGTTCGCGCGACAGCGCCATGGGCCTGAATTTCGTCGGCGTGACCTACTACGACGGCCAGGGCTTCCTGGTGAACAAGAAGCTCGGCGTCTCCAGCGCCAAGGAGCTCGACGGCGCCACCGTCTGCATCCAGGCGGGCACCACCACCGAGCTCAACCTGTCCGACTACTTCCGCTCCAACAACCTCAAGTACACCCCCATCACCTACGACACCTCCGACGAGAGCGCCAAGTCGCTGGAGTCCGGCCGTTGCGACGTGCTGACCTCCGACCAGTCGCAGCTCTACGCCCAGCGCATCAAGCTGGCCGCGCCGGACGAGTACGTGGTGCTGCCCGAAGTGATCTCCAAGGAGCCCCTCGGCCCGGCCGTGCGCCAGGGTGACGAGGAGTGGTTCGACATCGCGCGCTGGACGCTCTTCGCGATGCTCAACGCCGAGGAGCTGGGCATCAACTCGAAGAACGTCGAGGAACAGGCCAAGAGCACCAAGAACCCGGACGTCGCGCGTCTGCTCGGCGCCGAGGGCGACTACGGCAAGGACCTCAAGCTGCCCAAGGACTGGGCGGTACAGATCGTCAAGCAAGTGGGTAACTACGGCGAGATCTTCGACCGCAACGTCGGCGACGGCAGCGACCTGAAGATCAAGCGCGGCCTCAATGCCCAGTGGAACAAGGGTGGTCTGCAGTACGCACCGCCGGTGCGCTGACCTGACCCAATCCGGCGCCCGGAAGCGGGGCGCCGGACTGTTTCGAACGACGTGAAGCCTTCCGGGCAGTCGCGGGCGTAGCCCCGTGGTCGCCCGGCGGCCTTCCGAGAGGGCTTACATGCAGAATTCCATCAAGGCCCAGCGCCCGCGAGGGGTATCGCTCAACGATCCCGTCGTGCGCGGCTGGGCATTCCAGGTCATCGCCGTCATCGTCGTGGTGGCGGTGGGCTGGTTCCTCTTCGACAACACCCAGACCAACCTCGCCCATCGCGGCATCCAGTCCGGTTTCGGCTTCCTCGACCACAGCGCCGGCTTCGGCATCTCTCAACACCTGATCGATTACAGCGAAAGCGACACCTACGCGCGGGTGTTCATGGTCGGCCTGCTGAATACGCTGCTGGTCACCGTGATTGGTATCGTCTTCGCCACCGTCCTGGGCTTCATCCTCGGTGTGGCGCGGTTGTCGCCCAACTGGCTGATCCGCAAGCTGGCGACCCTGTACATCGAGACTTTCCGCAACATCCCGCCGTTGCTGCAGATCTTTTTCTGGTACTTCGCCGTGCTCGGCCCGCTGCCCAATCCGCGGCAGAGCATCAGCTTCGGCGACCTGTTCTTCATCAACAACCGCGGCCTGCAGATGCCCGCACCGATTGCCGCCGATGGCCTCGGTCCGTTCATCGTCGCGGTGGTCCTGGCCCTGGTCGGCTGGGCGGTGATCTGGAAGTGGGCCAAGGCCCGCCGGCATGCCACGGGCAAATCCTTCCCGGTGTTCGTCAGTGGCCTGGCGCTGCTGGTCCTGTTGCCGGGCTTGGTGTCGCTGGTGGCCGGCGCACCGTTCCACTGGGATATGCCGGTGCTGCAGGGCTTCAACTTCCGTGGCGGCTGGGTGGTGATCCCGGAGCTGGTGTCCATCGTCCTCGCGCTGTCGGTCTACACCGCCGCCTTCATCGGCGAGACGGTGCGCGCCGGCATCCAGGCGGTCAGCCATGGTCAGACCGAGGCGGCTGGCTCGCTCGGCCTGCGCCCGGGGCAGACGCTGCGCCTGGTGATCATCCCGCAGGCGCTGCGGGTGATCATTCCGCCGCTGACCAGCCAATACCTGAACCTGGCGAAGAACTCCTCGCTGGCGGCCGCCATCGGCTACCCGGACATGGTCTCGCTGTTCGCTGGCACGGTGCTCAACCAGACCGGCCAGGCCATCGAGACCATGGCCATCACCATGAGCGTGTACCTGGCCATCAGCATCAGCATTTCGCTGCTGATGAACTGGTACAACAAGCACATCGCGCTGGTCGAGAGGTAGGGGAAACGCCATGACAACTCATACCTTCAAGCCCGACCTGCCGCCACCGGCGATGAGCGTGGGCGTGCTCGCCTGGCTGCGCGCCAACCTGTTCTCCAGCTGGTTCAACACCCTGCTGACGCTGGTTGGTATCTACCTGGTCTACCTGATCCTGCCGCCGCTGCTGGAGTGGGCGATCATCAAGGCCGACTGGACCGGCACCACCCGCGCCGACTGCTCCCGCGAGGGCGCCTGCTGGGTGTTCATCGGCTCGCGCTTCGGCCAGTTCATGTACGGCTTCTACCCCGAAGAACTGCGCTGGCGCGTCGACCTCACCGTGCTGTTCGTGGTCTTCGGCGCAGCGCCGCTGTTCCTCAAGCGCTTCGCGTACAAGGTGAAGTACGGCCTGGGCTTCCTCGTGGCATTGCCGATCGTGGCCTACTGGCTGCTGCACGGCGGCTTCCTCGGCCTGGCAAGCGTGCCCACCAGTGCCTGGGGCGGCCTGATGCTCACCGTGGTGATCGCTGCGGTGGGCATCTGCGGGGCGATGCCGCTGGGCATCCTGCTGGCGCTCGGACGGCGTTCGAAGATGCCGGCGATCAAGGTCATCTGCGTCACCACCATCGAGTTCTGGCGCGGTGTGCCGCTGATCACCGTGCTGTTCATGTCTTCGGTGATGCTGCCGCTGTTCCTGCCCGAGGGGATGAACCTGGACAAACTGCTGCGGGCCATGGTGATGGTGGTGCTGTTCGAGGCCGCCTACATCGCCGAGGTGGTGCGTGGCGGCATGCAGGCCATACCCAAGGGGCAGTACGAGGCCGCGGCCGCCATGGGCCTGGGCTACTGGCGGACCATGGGCCTGGTGATCCTGCCGCAGGCGCTCAAGCTGGTGATCCCCGGCATCGTCAACACCTTCATCGCGCTGTTCAAGGACACGAGCCTGGTGATCATCATCGGCCTGTTCGACTTCCTGAATAGCATCAAGCGCGCCACCGCGGACCCGGCCTGGCTGGGCATGGCCACTGAAGGCTATGTGTTTGCCGCGGTCGTCTACTGGATTTTCTGTTTCAGCATGTCCCGCTACTCCATGCACCTGGAGCACAAGCTGGACACTGGCCATAAGCGTTAGGAGTGAATCGTCATGTCTGAAGCCACCCAAAAGACCGCGCAGCCGGCCGTCGGCGATCATGTGATGATCACCATGAAGGGCGTGAACAAGTGGTACGGCCAGTTCCACGTGCTCAAGGACATCAACCTGGAGGTCAAGCAGGGCGAGCGCATCGTGCTCTGCGGGCCATCCGGTTCGGGCAAGTCAACCACCATCCGCTGCATCAACCGCCTGGAGGAACACCAGCAGGGCAGCATCGTGGTCGACGGCACCGAGTTGACCAACGACCTCAAGCAGATCGAGGCGATCCGCAGCGAAGTCGGCATGGTGTTCCAGCACTTCAACCTGTTCCCGCACCTGACCGTGCTGCAGAACTGCATCCTGGCGCCCATGTGGGTGCGCAAGCTGCCCAAGCGCCAGGCCGAGGAAGTCGCCATGCACTACCTGGAGCGCGTGCGCATCCCGGAGCAGGCCAACAAGTTCCCCGGCCAGCTCTCCGGCGGCCAGCAGCAGCGCGTGGCGATCGCCCGTGCGCTGTGCATGAAGCCGAAGATCATGCTGTTCGACGAACCCACCTCGGCGCTCGACCCGGAAATGGTCAAGGAAGTGCTCGACACCATGATCGGCCTGGCGCAGAGCGGCATGACCATGCTCTGCGTGACCCACGAGATGGGCTTCGCGCGCACCGTGGCGAACCGGGTGATCTTCATGGACAAGGGTGAGATCGTCGAGCAGGCGCCGCCGGACCAGTTCTTCGACAACCCGCAGTCGGACCGCACCAAGCTGTTCCTCAGCCAGATCCTGCACTGATGTATTTGTAGGAGCGAGTTTGCTCGCGAACAGGCTTCCCGGCCACTTCGGTGCTGGGCGGTTCGCGAGCAAGAACTGGGCGTCCACCTCGCTCCTACAACGAACTCGCGCCTTTCCTCGCGTTATCAGGTCAGCCCCGTCACGCTCGTCCCCCCCGATGGCGAGCCCAGGCCCCTACGGCGTATGCTGCCGATTCCACCGCAACACGGTGCACATCGCGAAAAAGCGGCTGAACTCGGTCGTCTGGTCGGTGTTCCCATGTGCAGTGGTTTGTCAGGGATGGGCTACCGTTTGAAGTAGCTCCCCTGCATCCGCCGTCCAAAGGAAGAGAGCCGACGTGAACCTGATCCTATCGCCATTGAACCTCAGCAAAGCCAAGGCCTGGGGCGCCCACGCGGTGACCTCCAGCGGTGTCATCCTCGCGCTGCTGGCGCTGCTTGCGCTGGTCGACAACAAGCCCCAAGCCTGCCTGCTGTGGCTGGGTGCGGCGCTGCTGGTGGATGGCCTGGACGGCACCCTGGCGCGCAAGTTCGACGTCAAGGCGGTGCTGCCGCACTTCGATGGCTCCACCCTCGATCTGGTGATCGATTACCTCACCTACGTCTTCATCCCCGCGATCTTCATCTACCGCTACATTCCGCTGCCGGTGCACACCGAACTGCTGGCGGTGGGGGTGATCCTGGTGTCCTCGCTGTTCTGCTTCTGCAACGTCAACATGAAGAGCAAGGACAACTACTTCGTCGGCTTCCCGGCCGCCTGGAACGTGGTGGCGGTGTACTTCTTCGTGCTCGACCTGCACCCCTGGGTGAGCTTCGTCACTGTACTGGTGCTGGCCGCGCTGACCCTGACCCGCATGAAGTTCCTGCACCCGTTCCGAGTGCGCCAGTTCATGCCGCTGAACATCGCCGTGACCTTTATCTGGATGCTCAGCAGCGCGCTGCTGATCCTCCAGCATCCGCTGGACCAGCCCTGGCTGCTCGGTCTGTGGTTCGTGGCTTCGGCCTACTTCGTCGGTGTCTGCGTGTGGCGCACGGCGATGGAGTGGTTCAACTGACCGACCCGGATTCGCGGTCTTCTTTTACGTAGGATGGTGTGGAACGAAGCGATACCCATCGATACCCATTTCCACCCAGCCGTCGATCGACGGCTCTTCGTAGGAGCGAGCTTGCTCGCGAACGGTGTTCTCCGGCGACTTCCAAGTTAGGCGGGTTCGCGAGCAAGCTCGCTCCTACAGAAAAACGTCAAGCCTGCCGCCCCATCAGCCTCTGCCGGAAAGCCCCCGGCGTCTCCCCGCACACCTGCTTGAACAGCCGCGCGAAGCTTGCCCGGTCCGCATAGCCGACGTCGCTGGCGATGCGCTCCAGCGAACGCCCCGGATCACCCAGCGCCTCCTGCGCCGAGGCAATGCGCAGGCGTTGCACGTAATCGTTCGGCGACATCCCCACCTGCTCGCGGAAGCGCCGCAACAGCGTGCGCGTGGAACAGTGCACGCGCTGCGCCAGGGTGGTGAGGTCAAAGGGCTGCGCGTAGTTGTCCTCCAGCCAGGCCAGCAGCGGCTCCAGCGGTGAGCCGGCGGGTAGCGGGTCGGGCAGCAGCGGGGTGAAGCGCCGCTGGCGGCCACGGCCGTGCTCGAACACCAGGGTCGCCGCCGCGCGTCGTGCCAGAGCGGCGCCGGCATGGCGCTCGATCAGGTACAGGCACAGGTCCAGACCCGCCTGGGCACCGCCGGAGCAGAGGCGACCGTTGTCGTCGGTGCACAAGGCGTCGATGTCCAGCCGCACCTGGGGATAACGTTCGCGGAACGTCGCTTCCAGCGCCCAGTGCGTGGTGGCGCGGCGGTTGTCCAGCACGCCGGCCTCCGCCAGCAGGAAAGCGCTGCTGCACAGGCTGCCCAGTTGCACGCTGGCGGGCGCGCGGCGCAACCAGGCGAGCAGCGGCTGATTGGCAGCGACGGTGCTGGCGATATCCGCACCGGTGGCGGGAATCAGCAGCAGGTCGCAGCGCGCGGCGAGATCGAGGCCGCCTTCCACCGCCACGCGGCCGAAGGACAACTCCACCGGCTTGCCGTCGGCGCTGACCCGCAGTACCTCGAAGCGTCGCTCGCCGGCCAGGCGGTTGGCCAGGTGGAAACTGTCCATGGCCAGGCCAAGGCTGGAACACAGGGTTTGCGGGCAGACGAGCAGGGCTATCCTGAACATGGCGTCTCGCTTTTCTCTGGCAGCACAATTGGCGCTATTGATCATAATGTTGTCGATATTGCCAATCGTGTCCAGTCGAACCCGCCCCGATACTGCGCACATCCCTCCCGACACGAGCCCGCCATGGCCCACGCCAACGCCCAGTTGATCGAACGTTTCTACCAGGCCTTCCAGCGCCGCGACGGCGAGGCCATGGCTGCCTGCTACAGCGCCGACGTGCAGTTCAGCGACCCGGTGTTCACCGACCTGCGCGGCGCCGAGGCTGGCGACATGTGGCGCATGCTCACGGCACGCGCCCAGGACTTCTCGCTCACCTACGAGGGCGTCGAGGCCGGCGATTCGAGCGGCTCAGCGCGCTGGGTGGCGTCCTACACCTTCACCCAGACTGGTCGGAAAGTGATCAATCACATCCAGGCACATTTCCATTTCCGAGACGGATTGATCTGTCAGCACGTCGACCGCTTCGACCTGTGGAAATGGTCGCGCCAGGCCCTCGGCATCAAGGGAACCCTGCTCGGCTGGGCGCCGCCAGTGCAGGCGGCGATTCGTGCGCAGGCGGCCAAAGGCCTTGCGGCATACCGCGCACAACGGGTGGGGAAGGCCTGATCGCGGGCTTTCGGGCTCGCCCGTGGCGGCGGGATAGGCTTAAATGACAGGCGACTGAGAGCCGGACGCCGCCATGATCACACTTTTCCAGTTCCCGCCCGCCTTCAACGTACCCAACGTCAGCCCTTTCTGCCTGAAGCTGGAGACCTTCCTGCGCCTCGCCGGGCTGGAGTACCAGATCAAGCATGTGATGGACCCGCGCAAGGGGCCCAAGGGCAAGCTGCCGTTCATTACGCTGGACGGCAAAGCTATCGCCGACACGGCGATCATCATGCGTACCCTGCAGCAGTACTACGAGTTCGACCTTGACGCTGGCCTCGACGCCCGTGGCCGTGGCTGGGCGGTGTCGATCACCCGTCTGTGCGACGAGCACCTGGTGCCGCTGCTGGTGTACTTCCGCTGGCTCGACGAGCAGGGCTTCCGCCAGGTGAAGGACGTGATGTTGCGTAGCGTGCCCGCGCCACTGCGGCCGGTGATGGGCGCGATGCTGCAGCGCAAGATCCGTGGCGACCTCAAGGGCCGCGGCCTGCTGCGGCACAGCCGCGAGGAGCTGCTGAGCTTCGCCCGCGACGACCTCGAGGCCCTCGACGGCATGCTCGGCGACCTGCCGTACTTCGGTGGCGCCCAGCCTTGCAGTGCCGATGCCGCGACATATGGCGTGCTGGCCAACCTTATCCTCAGCACCCTGGAAACCCCGCTCAACGACATGGCGCGCAGCTACGAGCGCCTGGTCGCCTACTGTGAGCGCATGCAGGCCAGAGTCTGGGCGTCGTGACGGCCGCCGAGCCCAAGCCCTGGTTCGTCTACCTGGTGCGTGCCGAGAACGGCGCGCTCTACTGCGGCATCAGCGATGATGCCCAGCGGCGCTTCGAAACCCATCGCACCGGCAAGGGCGCGCGCTTCTTCCATTCCAGCCCGGCCCAGGCGCTGGTCTACGTCGAGGCCTGCCCCGGCAAGGGCGACGCCCTGCGCCGCGAGCGAGCGATCAAGGCGCTGACCAAGAAGGCCAAGGAGCGCCTGGTGCTGGCCAGCCCCTTCACCATCAGCGCCGTGGATGTCGTGCCATCCGGGGGATGAGGTAGGACGCGCGCGCCGCAGGGGTTAAGCTGCCGGACCACCTTCCGACCGCTGGAGCCACCCATGTCCGAGCTGATCCTGCACCACTACCCGACTTCGCCCTTCGCCGAAAAGGCGCGTCTGATGCTGGGCTTCAAACAGTTGTCCTGGCGCTCGGTGACCATCCCGCCGCTGATGCCCAAGCCGGACCTCATGGCACTCACCGGCGGCTACCGCAAGACCCCGGTGCTGCAGGTTGGTGCCGACATCTACTGCGACACGGCGCTGATCGCCCGTCGCCTGGAGCAGGAAAAGGCCGTGCCGGCGCTGTTCCCCGAAGGCCATGAATTCACTTCGGCCAGCTTCGCCCTGTGGGCCGACTCGGTGATCTTCCAGCATGCCGTCGCCCTGGTGTTCCAACCCGAATCCATCGCCATGCGTTTCGGCAAGCTACCGCCGCAGTTCCTCCAGGCCTTCGTCGCCGACCGCAGCCAGTTGTTCAGCGGCGGCACCGCCAGCAAGCTGCCGGCCGAGCAGGCCAAGCACCAGTGGCCGGCCTTCATGGCCCGCGTCGAGGAGCAACTGGCCCGTGAGGAAGGCGACTTCCTGTTCGGCGAACCTTCCATCGCCGATTTCTCCCTGGCCCACTGCCTGTGGTTCCTCAAGGGCACGCCGGTCACCGCGCCGCTGGTGGACGACTACCCCTCGGTTGCCGCGTGGCTCGGCCGCGTACTGGGCTTCGGCCACGGCGCCGCCAGCGAGATGAGCGCCGAGGAAGCCATTGCCGTGGCCCGCGACAGCCAGCCGGCCGCGCTGCCGGAGGAAACCTTCGTCGACCCCAACGGCTTCCGGGCCGGCCAGCGCGTGGTGATCGCCGCCACCGACTACGGCTGCGACCCGGTGGAAGGCGAGTTGCTGCACGCCGGACGGGAGAGCCTGGTCCTGCGCCGCGAAGACCCACGCGCCGGCAGCGTCCACGTGCACTTCCCGCGCATCGGTTTCAGCATCCGCCCGGCCTGAGCCCGGCCGGTCCTGGGCACTGCCGCGTCACCGGCGTACGCAGGCGCGGCAGGTTCTCGGCCATTTCGCGGAAGTGCTGCAGGCGCTCGTAGCAGAGCGCCATTTCCCCGCTGTTGCTGTTGTACCAGGCGTCCGGCGCGCCGCAGCTGATCAGCCGGACGTTCAGCGGGCGAGGTGGGCGGAACAGGCGGAAAACCTCGTTGATCATCAGTTGCAGGTGATCGCCGTCGCGCAGCAGGGCGATCAGCGGCTCGGTCTCGTCGCGGCTCACCGACGGCGTCTCCCAGGTCAGGTGCCAGGCCGCGTGGTGCTGGATCGAGGACGTACGCCGCGTGTGCCTGATCCATTCGAACGCCTTGCTGGCCTGATGGAATTCCTGATCGCAGTAGACCGCCCGCTCATAGGGCAGGCCGGTGAGCGGTGGCAGCCAGTCCAGCCGCGCCATGTCGCTACCGTAGAGCAGGCAGGCGATGTTGTAGTAGCGCTGCTCGTCCAGCGGGTGGCTGTCCCAGGCCAGCACCTGGTCCGGCGGCGGCTTGGGTGTCTGCCATTCCAGCCGCCAGTAGTCGGCGATGTCCAGCAGGCGCGCGTCCACCTCATCGCGCGGCAGCCTGGAATAGAGACGGAAAAGCAGGATGAAGCCGATCTGGTCCGCCGCATCTTCCTCGCGGCCGAGTACCGGCAGGTCGTACTCGGCGATCAGGACATGCCCCATCTCGTGCATCACGCTGAACTCGGCGTTGGCCAGCACGAATCTCGCGACAGTGGGCGAGAGGATGGGCGCCACGGGGTCGGCAGAGACAAGGCGAATGCACAGCAGCAACAGCAGCGCGAAGCACGAGCAGTGCATCCGGGGATGCCCGGAGAGCGGGACTGCAGCGGCGATGTGGAACGGGCGGGCGGGCATGGCGGCCACCGTCGAGCAGAGGCGCCTGATTTGACTCTAGCAGCCGCACGGCGGGGGCTGTGGGGCGCTTTGTCGGAAGCTTTTGCTAACTGGCTGGGCTACAAGATGTCGCGCGGGCGGACTGGCGGCATCGACACGGGCAACCCCAGCGGGATTTCCGCGACATGAAGATCGACTGGGCCTGTTGAGTCCTCTGCGATGCGGGTTCGCGAGCAAGCTCGCTCCTACGAAAAGCGCGCTGCGCAGACCGGCTGCCTGTAGGAGCGAGCTTGCTCGCGAACCGCCCAGCGGCAAATCGTCAGGCACAAAAAAGCCCATCGCGAGATGGGCTTTGTCGTCAACGCACGGACCTCAGTCCTTGCGGCGCTTGAGCTGGTCCTGCAGTTGGGTCGGCAGGCCGCGGATGATCAGCATGTCGCGTGCCTCGTCGTACTCCACCTTGCTGCCCAGCAGGTGCGCCTCGAAGCTGATCGACAGCCCCTCGGCACGGCCGGTGAAGCGGCGGAACTGGTTGAGGGTGCGCTTGTCCGCCGGGATCTCCGGCGACAGGCCGTAGTCCTTGTTGCGGATGTAGTCGTAGAAGGCGCGGGGAGCCTGGTCGTCCATCAGCTCGGAGAGCGCGTCCAGGGCCATCGGTTCACCGATCTTCGACTGGCTGGTGGCGTAGTCCACCAGCACGTCGGTCTTCTCGCGGGCCTGCTCTTCGGGCAGGTCTTCGCTTTCCACGAAGTCGCTGAAGGCCTTGAGCAGGGTGCGGGTCTCGCTCGGGCCGTCGACGCCCTCGGTGCAGCCGATGAAGTCGCGGAAATAGTCCGAGACTTTCTTGCCGCCCTTGCCCTTGATGAACGAGATGTACTGCTTGGACGTCTTGTTGTTGCGCCACTCGGAGATGTTGATCCGCGCGGCCATGTGCAACTGGCCCAGGTCCAGGTGGCGCGAGGGGGTGACTTCCAGCGCGTCGGTCACCGCCACGCCTTCGCTGTGGTGCAGCAGGGCGATGGACAGGTAGTCGGTCATGCCCTGCTGGTAATGGCAGAACAGCACGTGGCCGCCGGTGGACAGGTTGGACTCTTCCATCAGCGTCTTCAGGTGCTCCACCGCCTGCACGGAGAAGGCGACGAAGTCCTTGCCGCTGTCCAGGTATTCGCTCAGCCAGCCGCTGAACGGGTAGGCGCCGGACTCGCCCTGAAACAGGCCCCAGGCCTTGTTCGGCTTGGCGTTGTAGCTCTCGTTGAGGTCGGCCATCAGGTTCTCGATGGCCTGGGAGTCGCCCAGTTCGGCTTCGCGCGCGTGCAGCGTCGCGGGGTTGCCGTCGGGCTTCTTGTCGATCAGGTGGACGATGGCGTGACGAATCGGCATGGCGGACCCGGATGTTCAGTGCCGGCGGCGCCGCACGCATCGAAGCGGCGGCGGGGCGGGCGGATTGGAAAACGCCAGAGTTTACCCGACCCGGCGCCGGGATGCGCGGCGCTTACCAGCGCACCGGTGGCAGACGACGGGTATGGAAGATGCGCAGGACCTGCAGCCGGCCTGCGCGGATACGGTAGGGAATCAGGTAGGGATGGCTGCTCATCACCCATTCGCGGGTGCCAGGAACACGGCCTTCCCGGCCGGAGGCAGGGTTAGTGGCCAGCAGTTCGACGTCGGCCAGCACGGCGCTGACGAAGGCACGCGCCGCCGCTGGGTTGTCCTGGGCGATGTAGTCGGCTTCGGCGTCGAGGTTGCGCAGGGCAGTGCGCAGCCACTCAATCCGCATCGTGCGCCCATTTGTTGAGGATGGCCTTCACCTCGGCATCGCTGGCGAAGTCACCGGCATCCGCCTCGGCTATCGCTTGCTGTATCTCGCCGATTTGCCAGGACTCGCGCGTCAGGTATTCCTCCAGAGCCTGGGTGGCGAGGAAGTTCTTGCTGCGGCCGGTAGCCTCGGCCAGTTTGGCGAGCGTTTCGGACTGGTCGTCCGACAGGCGCAGGGACATGACGGGCATCGAGCACCTCAGGTTTAGTGGCTTGGGGTTTAGTGGCTTGGGGTGCAGTGGTTTGCACTACAAGATACTACAACCTACTACAGGTGCTGCATGTGTCCATCGGCTGCAGTGTCTTCCGATTCTGACGTCGGCCTAATCCACCGGCACCCGCCCCTCGTCGCGCTCGCGGCGATTGCGGCGCAGCTGGCGCAGGCGGCGGATCACGTAGTTCAGGTGCAGGTGCAGTTCGTACAGCTCGTTGTAGTAGGACAGCGGCACCTCGACCTTGGCCAGCTCGGCCTCCAGTTGTTCCAGGCGTTCGATCTCGCTGCTCAGCTCGGCGCTGCCGGTGCGTTCGTCCAGGCGCCGGTCGATCTCGCGCAGGTAGCGGTACCAGCGGTAGATGCGCGCACGGATGCGCCAGCGGTACAGCGGGCCGATGGACTTGAGCAGCGGGATGAGGATGGCGATGAAGGGGATCAGCAGGATGATGTAGCGGTCCGCCAGCGAGGCAATGCGGAACGGCAGGAAGCGTTGCAGCAGCGGCGGGCCGCTCTTGTAGTAGCGCTCGGCGTCTTCCTGCAGGGCCAGGGTGCGTGGCTCGGCGCTGGGGAAGGCGCCGGCCGCATCCAGCAGGGTGCCGCTCTTCATCACGGCGCGCGCAGCTTCGAGGATCAGCGGAGTGAGCGCCGGGTGGAAGTCGCCGTTGACCACCAGGGTGGCAACCGGCGAGAGCGTGGCGAGGTCCTGGTCCGGGACGTTCTGCGCCAGGTTCAGCAGGCCCTCGCTGACGTCCACACGCTTGAGGAAGGGAATTCGCGCCTCGTAGGCGTGTGCGCGGCGAAAACCGGTGAGCTTGAGCTCGGGGCTGGCGGCCAGGCGCTGCACCAGCGGGTTTTCTGCCGGGCCGACGAAGAAGGCGGCGTCCAGCTCACCGGCCAGTAACTGATTGGCCACCGCGTTGCCGCCGTGCGCCTGCCAGCCGGCGGGCAGGGGCTCGGTGGGAATCTCGTTGGCCTTGAGGATGGCCTCGGTCACCGCTTCGGTGCCGCTACCCGCGCTGCCGATGGCCACGCGCAGGGCGAGCAGGTCGGCCAGGCGGTCGATCTTCGCCTCGCGGCGCTGGAACAGCCACAGCGGCTCCTGGAACACTGCACCGAGGGTCTGCAGTTGTGCGCGTTGCTTGGGTTCCAGTTGCTGCTCCTGGCCGCTCTGCACCAGGGCCAGGTCCACGCCGCTATTGCCGTCCAGCAGCTTGCCGAGGTTGTCCCTGGAGCCCGCGGTACGCACCAGCCGCAGGTCGAAGCCCTGCTTGGCCAGCTCCTCCTTCAACCGCTGACCGAACACCGCGTAGCCGCCACTCGGCGCGCCGGTGGCGAGGGTAGCGCTCATTGGCGGTGGTGGGGCGACGAAGTAGAAAACCGCGGCGACCAGCACGGCCAGTACCGGCACCAGCCAGAGGTTGGCGCGCACCAGGATGGCCAGATCCTTGAGCATGTTGAGCAGACGTTGCATGGCGTTCCCTCGAAGTGCCTTTCCAGAAACCTTAGCGGTTCATCATCGACCGGGAGGTTTTGCAGGGGTTCACCAGGGACGATCGCGGAGAAAATTTTGCGTGTAATAAATGTGAAATTTTCGTTAAATGCGTGCCATCAAAATGATGTCTCAGACGTATCGGTGTCATGCTTTTCAGACCACAACGGAAGCGGTTTCCCCACACCCTCAGGGACGGTGACTTGACGCTGCATGCCGGCGCCACTGCATCCCCGAGCACGCTGGCCGGGATTGCCGAGTTGATTCGCCAGCGCGATGAAGCACGGCGCATCGTCGGCTGCGTTCAGGGAAATGGCGCGCTGTCTTTCGTCAAGGTCAACCGGGTCGACGGGCTTCGCCGCAAGGTCCGCTTGCTACTTGGCCGCCAGCGCCGGCAGGCGGGATTCGACTGGATGGTCGCGGAGCTGCTCAACACGGCTGAAGCCAGCGCCCGCAATGCCCCGGTTCCGGCCGTGCATGGATTCGGCTATCGCAAGCGGCGCTATGGGCTGATCAACGAGTTGTTCCTGCTCACCGAGTTTCTCGACGGTTATGTCGATGGCCTGCAGGCTCTGGAGCAGGGCCGGCTGTCTGCCGTGCAATTGCTGACGCAAGCCCTCGACCTCATCGGTCAACTGCACACCCGGCAGATCGCCCACCTGGACCTGTGGCTGGGCAACGTCATGGTCCACACCAGCGGCCAGCAGCCCAAGGTCATCGACCTGGAGAACTGTTACATCGGCCCGCTGCCGCATTTTGCCGCCGTGCTCGGTTTCCAGTTCGGTTTTCTCTACTACTACCGGGCGCAGCAATACATTGATGAAGTGCGCTTCGATCAACTGGTGGAAGCTGCACTGGTGCAGTATCCACGGCTGGATCGCGCAGCCTTCGTCGATATCTACCAGCGTGCCAAGCACCAGCACGTCGGCCGCAAAGAGCGCCATCAGTTGGTCAGCCACGGGCGCTTCGTCGCCGACTGAAAGCGCTGGCGCAAACCGCTATCATCGCAAGCCTCGAAACACGGCTGCGGACTTCACGGCATGCGCATTCTCCACACCTCCGACTGGCACCTGGGCCAGCATTTCATGGGCAAGAGCCGCGAGGCCGAGCACCAGGCGTTCTGCGCCTGGCTGGTCGAACAGGTGCGCGAGCAGGCCGTGGACGCGGTGATCATCGCCGGCGACGTGTTCGATACCGGTGCGCCGCCCAGCTATGCCCGCGAGCAGTACAACCGCTTCATCGTCGAGCTGCGCGACACCGGCGCGCGCCTGGTGGTGCTGGGCGGCAACCATGACTCGGTGGCGATGCTGGAGGAGTCTCGCGACCTGCTGGCCTGCCTGGATACACAGGTGATCGCCGCCGTCGGCACGGACCTCGACCGCCAGTTGCTGGTGCTGCCGCAACGCGATGGCCAGCCCGGCGCCATCCTCTGCGCGATCCCCTTCATCCGTCCGCGCGATGTGCTCACCAGCCAGGCCGGGCAGAGCGCGCAGGACAAGCAGCTGGCCTTGCAGCAGGCGATCCAGGCGCACTACCGCGAACTGTTCGAGCGTGCCGAGGCACAGCGCGAAATCCTTGGCCGGCATCTGCCAATCATCGCCACCGGCCACCTCACCACCGTCGGCGCCAGCGCCAGCGAATCGGTGCGGGAAATCTACGTCGGTACCCTGGAAGCCTTCCCCACCAGCGCTTTCCCGGCGGCGGACTACATCGCCCTCGGCCATATCCACCGGCCACAGAAGGTTGGCGGGCTGGAGCACATCCGCTACAGCGGCTCGCCCATCGCGCTGAGCTTCGACGAGGCGACCCAGGGCAAGGAAGTGCTGCTGGTGGACCTGGATGACAGTGGCCTGCGCAGCGTCACCGCGCTGCCGGTGCCGTGTTTTCAGCCGCTGAAGTCGGTATCCGGCAGCCTTGCCGAGCTGCCCGCCGAACTGGCCCGCGCCGCCGGCGAAGGCAGCGCGGAGCAGCCGGTCTGGCTGGAAGTGATGGTGCATACCGATGACTACCTGAGCGACATCCAGCTGCGCGTCGAGAAGCTCTGCGAGGAGCTGCCGGTGATCGTCCTGCGCACCCGCCGCGAGCGCGGCACCGCGCAGGCGGCGCTGTTCAGCGAGAACAAGGAAACCCTCGACGAACTCAGCCCCGAAGACGTGTTCCGTCAGCGGCTGGACGCCGAGGACCTGGAGGCACCGCTGCGCGAGCGCCTGACCGGGCTCTACCGCCAGGTTGTCGCCGACTTGGAGGAGGAGCGCCCATGAGAATCCTCAGCCTGCGCCTGAAGAACCTCAACTCGCTCAAGGGCGAATGGAAGATCGACTTCACCGCCGAGCCCTTCGCCGGCAACGGCCTGTTCGCCATCACCGGGCCGACCGGGGCGGGCAAGACCACGTTGCTCGATGCCATCTGCCTCGCGCTGTACCACCGCACACCGCGCATGAGCGTGCTGTCGCAGAGCGGCAACGAGCTGATGACCCGCCATACCGCCGACTGCCTCGCCGAAGTGGAATTCGAGGTGAAGGGCCAGCCTTACCGCGCCTTCTGGAGCCAGCGCCGCGCCCGTGACAAGGCCGAAGGTGCGTTGCAGGCACCGAAGGTGGAACTGGTGAGCATCGACCGCGCCACCGGCGAAGGGCAGATTCTCACCGACAAGATCAACGACAAGCTCAAGCAGACCGAGACGCTCACGGGGCTCGACTTCGAGCGCTTCACCAAATCCATGCTGCTGGCCCAGGGCGGTTTCGCCGCCTTCCTCGAAGCCAACGCCAACCAGCGCGCGGAGCTGCTGGAAGAACTCACCGGCACGGAAATCTACGGGTTGATTTCCCAGCGTGTATTCGAGCGCACCCGTGAAGTGCGCGGGGCGCTGGACCAGTTGCGTGCACGTGCGGATGGCTTTGAATTGCTCAGCGCCGAACAGCGTGGCGAACTGGAACAGCAGGGCCGCGACGCCGCCGTGCAGGAAACCGCCTTGCAAGCTCAGCACGCGGCCGTTCAGGCACAACGCCGCTGGCGCGAAGACCTGACCCGCGCGCAGCAGCAGGTCGAGCAGGCTGTCTTGAAGGAAAGCAGCGCGCGCCAGGCGCTGGAGCAGGCGCAACCTGGTCTGCAGCGTTTGGCCGACAGCGAGCCCGCTGCGCGATTGCAACCGTTGCACCAGGCCTGGCGCAGCAGCCACGAGAGCGCCGAACAGGGCCGCGCGGCGCTGGAGGACAACCGCACACAGCAGGCGTCCAACCGTGAGGCAGTCGCCCAGGCTCTGTGGGCCGCCAGCCAATACGCGCAGCAGGCACAGGCTGCACGCGAGGGCGACTACAAGGCTGTCAGCGAACAACGCCAGGAGCTGCAGGCTCGCCTGGCGCAGCATCCGCAGCGCGCCAAGCTGGGTGAGTTGCTCGGCGGTTGGCGCGCGCAATTCACCCAGCGCTCGCGCCTGGCCCAGGCCATTGCTGATTTGCAGCAGCAGGCGCATGCAGCCGACCAGGCACTGCAGGCAGCGACCGCGCAGCGCCAGACGCTGCAGGGCAACGTCACCGTCATGCAGCAGCAGTTCGACTCGGCCGGCGCGCAGGAGCGCCAGCATCAGCAGCAGCTCGATGCCTTGCTGGGCGGCGCGACCGAAAGCGGGCTGCGTGAGCGTCTGCAGCAGGCACAACAGCAAAGCCGTGGGCTCGACCGTCTGGAGCAACTGGCCCAGGCCCGCACCCAGGCTGCTGCGCAGCTGGCACGCTGGCAGCCCGAACTGGATGCGCTGCGCCAGAAAAAAGCCGAGCGCGACACGGCCATCGTCGCGCTGCGCGAGCGTTATCAGGCGACCAAGCAACAGGTTGCCGACAAGGAAAAACTCCTCCAGCAGGAGCAGCGCATTCACCAGCTGGAGCACCTGCGCGCGCAGTTACAGCCCGGCGAGGCGTGCCCGTTGTGTGGCTCGCCGGAACACCCGGCAGTTGCGGCTTACCAGGAGCTGGACGTGTCCTCCACGCAGGCGGCGCTGGAGCAGGCGCGCCAGCAACTGGCCGAGCTGGAAGGCCAGGGCATCGCCCTGCGTGGCGAGCTGGCCGAACTGGATGCGCAATTGCAGCAGGGGCAGCGTCAGCTGGACGAAGCCCAGGCCGCATTGGCGCAGCATCAGCAGGCTTGGCAGCAACAGTGTGAATCGCAGGGGCTGGCGCTGGCGGATGACCAGCAGCTCAGCGCCGAGCGCGAGCGCCAGGAAACTTCGCTGGTTGCCTTGCAGCAACAATTGAAGGCGCTGGAAGAACTCCGTGTTCGGCTCCAACAGGCGCAGCAGCAACGCCAGCGCGCTGAACGCGATCACGCCGAAGCCGTGCAGCAACTGGCACTGTTCGACCAGCAGCAGACCCACGAACGCCAGCGCCAGGAGGAGCGTGCGCAACAGCTTGCGATCCAGCGCGCGGACCTGCAACAGCAGGAGCAGACGCTGGCCTGCGCACTGGGCGAGCTGGGCTACGAGGTACCGGAGGACGGCGAGCAGTGGCTCACTGAACGCACGCTGGAGTGGCAGCAGTGGCAACAGGACCAGCAGCGCGGCCAGGAACTGGCCGTTGCCGAGCGTGACGCCGAACAGGCTGCCCGCGCGGCGCAGCAAGTCGTCGGGCAATGGCAGCAACGTTGGCAGGCGGCCAGCTTCGAGCCACGGGAGCCGCTGGCGCTCCAGCGCGAACCACAACCGGCATTGATACAGGTTGAAGAGCAACTGGCTGCCGCGCAGCGCCAGGCCGATGCCCTGCAGGGCCGCGAGCAGTCGCTGGTGGAACGCCTGGAGCAGGAGCGGGCGCGCCTCGCGGAGCATCTGGCGAGCTGGCAGCAGGCGTTGTCGGCGAGCCCCTTCGCCGACGAGACGAGCTATCTCGCCGCGCTGCTCGACGATACCCAGCGCAGCGAACTCGGCCAACTGCGCCAGCGTCTGGAAACGGCCATCACCGAGGCCGTTACCCTGCGCGCGGCTGCGACGCGGGATGTCGAGCGCTTGCAGGCCGAACCCCACGGCGAGCAACCGCTGGAGGAGCTCGACCAGCAGTTGCAGGCACTCGCCGCGCAGCTGCGCGAGCTCGGCCAGCGCCAGGGCGAGATTCGCGCCCAGTTGCAGGGCGACGACAACCGTCGCGCCAGCCAGCAGAGCCTGTTTGCCGAAATCGCCCGGCAGGAGGAGGAGCACGACCTCTGGCAGCGCCTCAACAGCCTGATCGGCGCTTCCGACGGCGCACGCTACCGACGCTTCGCCCAGGGCCTGACCCTCGATCACCTGGTGCACCTCGCCAACCGTCAGTTGCAGCGCCTGCACGGCCGCTACCAACTGGCGCGGCGCAGCGACGGTGAACTGGAACTGGAAGTGGTGGATACCTGGCAGGGCGACACCGCGCGTGACTGCAAGACGCTGTCCGGCGGCGAGAGCTTCCTGGTCAGCCTGGCGCTGGCGTTGGCGTTGTCCGACCTGGTGAGCCACAAGACCAGCATCGATTCGCTGTTCCTCGACGAAGGTTTCGGCACCCTCGATGGCGAGACCCTGGAGGTCGCACTGGATGCTCTCGACAGTCTCAACGCCACGGGCAAGACCATCGGCGTGATCAGCCACGTCGAAGCGCTGAAGGAGCGCATTCCGGTGCAGCTCAAGGTGCACAAGGGCGTTGGCATGGGTTACAGCCAGCTCGATTCCCGGTTCCGTTTCAGTCCGGAGCGCGTCAACTCGGAGAAGGCCTGATGGACATGCAGGTACGGCACTGCGAAGCGAGTGATCTGGCCGACTGGATTGACCTGCGCCTGCAACTCTGGCCGGGCGATCACGCGGAGGAATTCTTTGTAGAGGCGCGCGACATTCTTGAGCAGTCGCAACGCTTCGGTGCCTGGCTTGCCCGCGACGAACAGGGCCGGGCGCTCGGGCTGGCGGAGGCCTCGGTACGCAGTGATTACGTGAATGGCACGCAAGGGTCGCCGGTGCTGTTTCTCGAAGGCATCCATGTGCGCGAGGACTCCCGCCGGCAAGGCGTAGCGCGGGCTCTGGTCAGCGCGGTGCAGTCCTGGGGTATCGCTCGCGGCTGCGCGGATTTCGCCTCTGACGCGGCGCTCGACAACTCAGTCAGTCACGCACTGCACCGTGCTTTGGGCTTCGTTGAAACCGAGCGCGTGGTGTACTTCCGCAAGTCGATCCACGATTGATCCACATCAGCCGGAACGCGAGCGCGGCACTGCGGTCAACTTGCAATCGACGTCAGGCGAGATAGGCTCAAGACCGCGTAACTCAGCCGTATCTTGCCCGAGTCGGCAACCACGTGATCTTTCGTAGAGGTGATTTGTGATGAAGAAATCCGCATCGGCTCCGAAGAAACCGGCAGCGGCCAAACCCGCCGCCAAGCCCGCCACGAAGCCGGCTGCGAAAGCGGCCGCCAAACCTGCCGCTAAACCCGCCGCAGCCAAAGCGGCCGCCAAGCCTGCTGCCAGCAAACCCGCTGCTGCCAAGACCGCTGCCGCCAAGCCCGCAACGGCCAAGGCAGTTCCGCGTCGTGCGCCTGCGCTGGCCACGCCCTCGGACCTGAGCAAGCTCGGCACCCGCGATCTCTCGGCGGCGCTCAATCGCCTGCTGGCGGATGTCTTCGCGCTCTATCTGAAAACCAAGAACTTCCACTGGCATGTGAGCGGGCCGCACTTCCGCGACTACCACCTGCTGCTGGACGACCATGCCACCGAGATCTTCGCGATGACGGACGCCATCGCCGAGCGCAACCGCAAGATCGGCGGCAACACCATCCGCTCCATCGGCCACATCTCGCGCCTCAAGCGCATCCTCGACAACGATGCCGAGTTCGTGCAGCCGCTGGACATGCTGGCCGAGCTGCAGGAGGACAACAAAACGCTGACCTCCTACATGCGTGAAGTGCACGATCTGTGTGATGAGTACCATGACATTGCGACGGCAAGCCTGATCGAGAACTGGATCGACGAGACCGAGCAGCGCACCTGGTTCCTCTTCGAGACCAGCCGTCGTGGGGACAATACCGGGCACTGATCCCGGTATTGGCAGCACTCCGTAACGCCGTGTCCCAGCCTGGGGCGCGGCGTTTTTCATTCTGCTATCGGAGCGCGGAAGTCGGGGCGCGCCGGATGTCAATCGCGGACGGATTCCGCTCCTACCTGAAATTTCGTGCCAGGGCTGGGGTGAGGGGGGAAGCACAGGCACGGACTATCCAGAGGAAGACAGTTGCTCCTACGCTCAGGGTTTGCTTTGCCAGAAGGTGGAGAATTCCTCGAATGGATAGCGTGAGCCGTCGTAGCTGATCGTGGTGCGTACGGTCTTCGGTGCGCCGACAACGTCGCCTTCGTGCTCGCGCTGCACCTTCGCTGAGACGATCAGGTCCGCGAAGCCGTGATGGCTGGCGGTGCCCATCGACAGGGTGAGCTGCGAGCGCTCTATCACCGTGCGCTCGTTGCTGCAGGTCTGGCCCTCCAGCGTCGTCCACTGCCGCAGGTAGGTGCGGAACACTTCCTTGAGCTTGTCGCCCTGCGGCGCGTAGAGGCTGAAGTCGTCGTAGGACCAGGCGTCCGGGCAGCTCGCGCCGCGCGCCACGCTGCCGACGATCAGGCCGAAGCCACGTACGTCGGGCGCCAGGCGATAGCGCGCGGTGTCGAGCCACAGGCTGGAGCTGTCGATTTCCACCATGGCGTCCTCGCCGATGCTGTCGTCGATGCGCGTTACCAGCTTGCCGCTTGCCGTGTCGAGCTGGCCGACCAGCAGGTTCAGGTTGCGCTCGCCGGGTTCAGTCTTGTCGCCTGCTGTGCTGTAGGCGACGGCTACCACTTCGAGCTTCGGATCGTCCGGCCAGGGCTTGCAGGCGGCGGCCACCACCGGCGTGGCGGCGTCAGGCCCGGGCGCCTGCCAGCCCTGCTGGCCGAGCAGCCCGGCCAGGGTTTGCAGGGTGGCGTCGTCGCAAGGCTGTGCGGCGCGTTCCGCTGCGCCAGCGTTGCCGGCGGCAAGGGCCAGCAGCGCGGCGCAGGTCCATTTCCCTATGGGGTACATCGGGTGCTCCTTGGGTTCTTCGAGGGGGATCAGCGGCCTTCGCTGTCCTTCCATTTGCTCATCAGGGTGTTGGAGACCAGGCTCTCGTCGAGCAGCTTCTTCGCCGTCTCCACGCCGGCCACCGGCAAGCCGGTCGGGTCGAGCAGGCCGATCTGCACCAGCACGCTGGCCTGGTCCCAGTAGATGTGTTCATGGCACAGCTTGTCGCCACGGAAGCGGATCACGCCGAGCATGGGGATCTCCACGTACTTGCCGGTGGGCGGCACGCCGGGGAGCATCCAGTCGATCTCGGTGGAGTGGGTGAAGCACATGACGAATTCGTCCACCACCTGCAGCGCGCCGACGGTGCGGGAGATCGGCACCAGCTTCATGTCCGGCGGATTGCCGTGGACGAAGTGGTTGCGGTAGAAGCGCGCCAGTTCGTCCTGGCCGACGCCGCCAGTCAGGGTGGGAATGTGGTTGACGTAGGGCTGGGCGACCATGGTCGCCATGGTGGCAGGCACGTCGCGGGCGGCGAATTCGTGGTGGATGTGGTCCTCCCACAGCCTGGAGAGGTCGAAGTCCGGGCCGATCTCACGCTTGAGCGCGCCGATGCTGCGCTCGTGGGCCATCAGCGCGGCAGGCTTGTCGAAGTGCATGCCGTTGGGGCGAGCGAAGGCGTGGTCGACGCCGGGGTAGCTGTAGATCTCCGCTTTCGGCAGCTTGCCGAGGACTTCACCGATGGCCGCGCGGGCGTTGGCGTCGCAGTACACATCCTGCTCGGCGAAATGCAGTACCAGTCGGCCCTGAATGTTCTGCGCCTCGTCGAGCATCTGTTCGATGCCCATGCCGTAGTAGCCCACCGAGCAGGCGGCGTCGGTGCGCGCGGCGGTGAGGTAGGCGAGCTTGCCGCCCAGGCAGAAGCCGACGTAGCCGATGCCGCGATCCGCAACTTCCGGCAGGGCGCGCAGGGCGTCCATGGCGGCAGCGATGTCGTCCACGCCCTTGTCCACGTCGAAGCGCTGGAACAGGCCGATGGCCTGGCCGAACTCGGCCTCGCTGTAGCCCAGCTCCAGGTTTGGTTGCAGGCGCCAGAACAGGTCGGGCACCAGGGCGACGTAACCTTCCTCTGCATAGCTGTCGACGATGCTGCGCATGTTGGCGTTGACGCCGAAGATCTCCTGGCCGATCACTACGCCGGGGCCGTGCCCGCTGGCTGGTACCGCGAGGTAACCGCTGAAGCTGCCACTGCCGTCACGCGCGGCGATGCTGATGTTCTTGCCCATGTTCCCTGTCTCCCAGGCTCGTTGTTGTGTTGTTCTGGCGCCGCATAGGGTGCGTGCTGGCGCGCCGCCTGCCAAGTGGCCGATGGTGCGATGGCGGTTGACAGGGTGCTGCCGGAGGACCACAACTCGGGTTCGAATTCCCGGTTACGAACGCAAGGAGGACACCCCGATGCTGCTGCGCGCCCAGGCCTCGACCCTGCTGGTCATCGACATCCAGGAACGCCTGTTCCCGGCCATTCACGACAACGAGGCAGTGCTGGAGCACAGCGCTTGGTTGCTGGCGATCGCGCGGCGGCTGAGTGTGCCGGTGCTGGCCACCGAGCAGTACCCGAAGGGCCTCGGCTCGACGCTGCCGGCGCTGCGTGATGAGCTGGCCGAAGGCGAGGTGCTGGAGAAGATTGCCTTCTCCGCCGTTGCCGACGCCGGCCTGCTGCAGATGCCCGGCGGTGAACGCCGGCAGTTCGTGGTGTGCGGCACCGAGGCGCATGTCTGCGTGCTGCAGACGGTGCTGGGCCTGTTGGCGGAGGGCCGCGAGGTATTCGTGGTGGCGGAGGGCGTCGGCTCGCGTCGCCCGCAGGACAAGGCGCTGGCGCTGGAGCGGATGCGTCAGGCCGGGGCGGTGATCGTCTCGCGGGAGATGGTCGCCTTTGAATGGTTGGAGCGCGCCGGTACGGAAGTCTTCCGCGAGATCAGCCAGCAGTTCATCCGCTGAAGTTGATTAGCGGCTGACGAACAGGCGGTCGCCGAGGAAGTCGAGGAATACCCGCAGCTTCAGTGGCATGCGCCGGCCCGCCGGCCATAGCGCGTGGAAGCTGCCCTGGTGCACCGTGTGTTCGGCCAGCACCTGCACCAGCCGGCCTTCGTTCAGTGCGCTGCGTACCGCGAAGTCGGGCAGGCAGGCGATGCCCATGCCCTGGCTGGCGACGTTGATCAGCATGTCGGCGGTGTTGCAGATCAGCCCGCCGTCCAGGCGTGGCTCCGCTTCGCCGGGGGCGAGCTTGAGCGGCCAGCGCTGCACCAGCCCGCTGCTCGGGTAGCGGTAGTGCAGGCACAGGTGCTGGTTGAGGTCTGCCGGTCGTCGGGGCGTACCGTACTGGCGCAGGTAGCCGGGCGAGGCCACCAGCAGCAGGCTGAAGTCGCCCAGCTTGCGCGCCTTGAGTCGCGAGTCGCGTAGCTCGCCGCCGCGGACCACCAGGTCGAAACCTTCCTCGATGACGTCCACCAGGCGGTCGGTGAAGTCGATGTCCAGCTGGATGCGCGGGTAGCAGCGGAGGAATTCCGGTAGCACCTGCGGCAGTAGCCCGGCCACCAGCGGCATGCTGATCTTCAGTCGGCCACGAGCCTGCTGGGTCGACAGCGCCAGTTCCTGCTCCGCCGCCTCCAGCTCGTCAAGGATGCGCCGGCAGCGTTCGAGGAACAGCTGGCCCTCGTTGGACAGGCTCAGGCTGCGCGTGCTGCGGTGGAACAGGCGCACACCCAGGCGTTCCTCCAGACGCGCGATGCTCTTGCCCACCGCCGAGGCAGACAGGCCGAGCAGGCGTGCGGCCTGGGCGAAGCTCAGGGTCTCGGCGACCTGAAGGAACACGCGAAGGCCATTGAGGCTGTCCATGTGTGGGTGTCCATGAGAGCGGGCGGCCATTGTGCCGCGCGAGGGGAGAATGATTGCGGACTTCTGTGTCCGTTATGTTCGGAATCCTAGCCTGTTTTTCCGTAATGCCGGGTTGGTTAGCTTTCGGCGGGTCTTCTTCGGACTATTGCGGACCCACCATGACCCCTTCCCACGACATTCCTGAAAACCGCCCCGAGGCCTCGCGCTGGCTGCTGTTGCTGGCTGCCAGCCTGACGGCGGTGCTGATACCCCTGTGCTTCACCGGCCCGGCCGTGGTGCTGCCGGCCATTGCCCATGAGCTGGGCGGCTCGGCGGTGGCGCTGAACTGGATCGTCAACGGCTACGTGCTGGCCTACGGCGCGGCGATGATGGCGGCCGGCAGTCTGGCGGACGTGTATGGGCGCAAGCGAGTCTGGCTGGTCGGCCTGGCGCTGTTCTGCGTGACCACCCTGGCGATTCCGCTGGCCGGTTCGGTGGTGGCCATCGATGTGTTGCGTCTGCTGCAGGGCGCGGGTGGCTCGGCGGCCTTCGCCGCCGCCATGGCAGCGCTGGCACAGGAGTTCGACGGGCCGATCCGCACGCGGGTGTTCAGCCTGCTGGGAACGACCTTTGGTGTTGGCCTGGCGTTCGGCCCGCTGCTGGCCGGTTGGCTCACCGACGGTCCGGGCTGGCGCTGGGTATTCCTGGTGCCGGCGGTGTGCGCGCTGGCCTCGGTGCCGGTGGTCGTGCGCTGCTGCCGCGAGACCCGCGACCCGCAGGCGCGTGGCCTGGACTGGCCGGGCGCCTTGAGCTTCACCGCCGCGCTGAGCCTGTTCACCTACGGCCTGCTGCTGGCCCCGGAGCGGGGCTGGGCTAGCTTCTCCGTGATCGCGACGCTGGTGCTGAGCGGCGTGTTGCTGGTGGTGTTCGTTGCGGTTGAGCGCCGGGTGGAGCGACCGTTGCTGGACCTGTCACTGTTCAGCCAATGGCGCTTCGTCGGCGTGCAGCTGCTGGGCGCGTCGCCGGCATTCGCCTACGTGGTGCTGATCGTGCTGCTGCCGGGGCGCTTCATCGGCATCGAGGGGCAGGGCGCGTTGCAAGCCGGCTGGACCATGCTGGCGCTGTCGGCGCCGCTGCTGGTGGTGCCCTTCCTGGCGGCGTTGCTGGCGAAGCACTTCAGTGCTGGCAGCCTCTCGGCCATTGGCCTGCTGATCGTCGCGGGTGGCTTGCTCTGGCTGGCGCGCAACCTGGCGGGCGGTGTCGCGCCAGATATGCCATTGCTGATGATCGGCATCGGTATCGGTCTGCCGTGGGGGCTGATGGACGGCCTGGCGGTGAGCGTGGTCGAGCGCGAACGCGCCGGCATGGCCACCGGCATCTTCAACACGGTGCGAGTGTCCGCCGACGCGGTGGCCATCGCCGTGGTCGGCGCATTGCTGGCCACCCTGATCGGGGCACAGTTGGAGCCGCTGGGATTGCCCACGGCAGAGCGCCTGATGGGCGCCAACCAGTTGGCCATCGGCAACCTGGCGGCGGTGGTCGAGCAGTTGCCGCAACTGACGCCCGAGCAACTACGCAGCGATTACGTCGCGGTGTTCAGCCGGGTGCTGGAGCTGCTGGCGGGCGTGACATTCGTGGTCGCCGGGCTGGTGTTCCTGCTGCTGGGCCGGGAGCGCGCGCAGGCACTCGTGGCCGAGACTTGAGCCCGGGGTGGCGGCGGATAACGCGTGCCGCGTTATGCGCCCTACGGTCGTGCTCGGGGTGCTTCGGTTCGGGGACGTAGGGCGAATAACCGCTTGCGGTGATCCGCCGAGCCGTTGTGCGCGGGGGTGGTTGCGGTTTGATTCAGTAGCGGCGGTGTTCCGGTTCGAGGAAGGTCCAGGCGACGAAGCGGCTCTGCTTCTGTCCCTGCGCCATGTCCACGGTGCGGATGCTGATGGCGCCGGCCTTCTTCAGGGCGCGACGGAAGTCGTCGAGGTTCCCGGCCTTGGATACCAGCGAGCTGAACCAGCGCACCTGCTGGCCGACCTCGGCGCTTTCCGCCGCCAGTTTGCGCAGGAAGGCGATCTCGCCGCCTTCGCACCACAGCTCGTTGCTCTGCCCGCCGAAGTTCAGCTTGGGCAGCTGGCGCGACGGGTCGAGTTTGCCCAGGTTCTTCCACTTGCGCCGGCTGCCGCTGCTGGCCTCTTCCGGCGAGGAGTGGAAAGGCGGGTTGCACAGGGTCGCGTCGAAGCGCTCATCGGCACCGAGCAGGCCGCGGAAGATGTGTTTCGGGTCGTGTTGCTGACGCAGTTCGATGGCATTGCTCAGGCCCGGATTGCCGTTGACGATGGCGTGTGCGGAGGCCAGGGCGGCCGGTTCGATGTCCGAACCGAGGAAGCGCCAGCCGTAGTCCTGGTGGCCGATCAACGGGTAGATGCAGTTGGCGCCGACGCCGATATCCAGCATGCGCACCTCAGGCCCGCGCGGCACGCTGCCGCCGTTCTCCTCGGCGAGCAGGTCGGCGAGGTAGTGCACGTAGTCCGCCCGGCCGGGGATCGGCGGGCAGAGGAAGCCAGCGGGGATGTCCCACTGGCCGATGCCGTACTGTGCCTTCAGTAGCGCGCGGTTGAACACGCGCACCGCCTCGGGGTTGGCGAAGTCGATGCTGGGCTTGCCGTAGGGGTTGGTGATGACGAAGCGGCCCAGCTCCGGGCATCCCCCGATCAGCGCCGGAAAGTCGTAATGCCCCTGGTGCCGGTTGCGCGGGTGCAGCAGGTTCGGCCGCTTGGTGGCGGGGTCGCGTAGGGGCTGGGCGGATTTCGCGGGCAGGGCGGGGCGTTTCGACGGCTTTGGTGGTTTCGAGAGATTCGACATGAGGGCGCGCAGGGCAGGGAAGCGGTGGGCGATTTTCCCACAGTTGCGCGCTTCAGCCGAGCAGCACGTTACCCAGGCGCTCGAACAGCAGGCAGCAGAGCAGCAGCGGGATCGGCAGGCCGAGCAGGGTGCCGAGCATGTACGGCCAGAAACCGATACCCGAGAGGGCCAGGCTGTAGTTCAGCGTTGGCGAGGTGATGAAGGCGTGACGCAGCAGGAACACGCTGCTCGCCGGGCGTTGGTCGAGGTGGCTGAACACCGCGCGGGTCAGCCGGTTGTTCAGCAGGCGCAGGCCGTTGCCGCCGACAGCGCGCACGATCAGGAAGGTGAAGCCGCAGGAGAACACCGCCGCACAGTAGGTGATCAGCCCGCCCCACAGCTTGCCCAGGGCCAGCACGGCGGCGGCGAGGAACAGCAGGCCGGGGATGTGCAGCAGGTTGCCCAGGGCGAACAGGCCGGCAAACAGCAGCAGGCCGCCCAGGCGGTTGCCGGTCAGCTCGTTGCGCAGCGTGTCGAGGCTGAATTCCTCGTGCAGGCCGCTGGCGCGGTAGAGCAGGGCGAGCCCGCCGGCGAAGGCGAGCAGCAGGATCAGTCGGCGAAAGCGCCAGAGGGTAGGCGGGACGGCAAACATGCGGAAAGGCTCAGGGGTACTGCAGGATGTCCTTGATCCGCGAAAGGTGCGCGGCGATCCAGCGCGGATCGATGGCACCCCAGTCGCGGATGCGGTAGTGGCCGGCGTTGTTGCGCTCGCCGTCGTGCTGCTCGAAGGCGCAGTCGATGTCCAGGTCGGCCAGCGCGGCGAGGGTGTCCTGGGCGGTGCGCCGGGGCATGCCGGTGGCTTCCATCAGCGCCGGGACGCTAGTGGCGGTGCCGCTGTCGATCAGCCAGGCCACATAGAGGCGGCGGTAGAAACTGCTTTTGGTCTTGCTCACTTCCATCGAGACGCTTCCTTGTTGATCTTGTGGTGGACGGCTACAGCGGCAGCAGCCAGGGTACCAGCACGACGCTGACGATCATCACCAGAATCGTGAAGGGTACGCCAACCTTGACGAAATCGGCGAAGCGATAGCGCCCGGGCCCCAGCACCAGGGTATTCACCGGGGAGGAAATCGGCGTCATGAAGGCGGCCGACGCAGCCAGTGCGACGATCATCGCGAAAGCCTCGGGGGAGGCGCCCAGAGCCTTGGCCGTGGCGATGGCGACCGGCGCCATGAGCACGGCGGTGGCGGTGTTGGAGATAAACAGGCCGATGATCGCCGTGAGCACGAACAGGCTGGCGAGGATGGCGTAGGGCCCCGCGCCACCCAGAGCGCCGACCAGGCCGTTGACCGCCAGGGTGATGCCTCCGGTCTTCTGCAGTGCCAGGGCGAAGGGCAGCATGCCGACGATCAGCAGCAGGCTCTGCCAGTGGATAGAGCGGTAGGCGCTGTCCATGTCGATGCAGCGGAACGCGCCCATCAGCAGGCAGGCGATCAGCGCCGCCATGACGTTGGGCACCAGCCCGCTGACCATCAGGATCACCATCACCGCCAGGCTGAACAGCGCGTGGGGCGCCTGGCTGGCGGCAGGGGCGGCCTCGTCCACCTCGGCCGGCAGGCTGAGCACCAGGAAGTCGCGACCACGTGCCTGCAACTGGCGGATTTCCTTCCAGCCACCGATCACCAGCAGGGTGTCGCCGACCTTCAGCTTGGCCTCCAGCAGGCCTTCCACCAGCGCCTCGCGGTTGCGCCGCAGGCCGACCACGTTGAGGCCGAACTGGCTGCGGAACTCCAGGTCCAGCACGCTTTTGCCCAGCAGCGTGGATTCCGGTGGCAGGGTGACTTCGGCCATGCCCACCTCGTGGGCGCGCTCGGTAAAGTAATCGCCTTGCAGGCTCAGCGGCTCCAGGCCGAATTCGTGGTACATGCCCAGCAGGTCGCTGCGGTCGCCGTAGATGTCCACCAGCAGCACGTCGCCAGCGTGCAGCACGACGTTGGCGCTGGGGCTGAGGATCTTCAGGCGGAAGTGCACCATGCGTTCGATGGCCACCACGTTGGTGCCGGCGCGGGCGCGCAGCTCGATGTCGCCCAGGCTCATGCCCACCAGTTGCGAGTCAGGACGGATGCGCAGGCGGCGTTCGCGGCCGGCGAGCTGGTAGTCGCGGATCAGGTCGCCGAGGGTGCGGCGTTTGACGCTCTGCCCGGCGTCGCTATCGTCATCACCCAGCCAGCGGCGCGCCACCAGCATGTAGCCGATACCGAGCACCAGCACGACCAGGCCGAACGGCGTGAAGCTGAAGAAGCCGAAGCCTTTCGAGCCTTCGCGCACCAGTTCGCTGTGGAT
Organism: Pseudomonas sp.; assembly: GCF_002796985.1. Taxonomy (GTDB): domain Bacteria; phylum Pseudomonadota; class Gammaproteobacteria; order Pseudomonadales; family Pseudomonadaceae; genus Pseudomonas. The sequence goes on from NZ_PEKX01000018.1 coordinate 321,265, forward strand.
CACCACGTTGGGCGCGGTGGCGACCAGGGTGAGCATGCCGCTGATCAACCCGGCGAAGCTCAGCGGCATCATCAGCCGGCGCGGCGCCACGTGCAGGCGCGCGGCGATGCTCAGCACCACGGGAATGAAGATGGCGACCACGCCGGTGGAGCTCATCACCGAGCCGAGCCCGGCCACCGCGAGCATCAGCAGGACCAGCAGGCGTGTCTCGCTGGCGCCGGCGCGGCGCGTCAGCCATTCGCCGATGCGGTAGGCCACGCCGGTGCGCACCAGGCCCTCGCCAATGACGAACAGCGCGGCGATCAGGATGACGTTGGGGTCGGCGAAGCCGGCCAGCGATTCCTGCACGCTGAGCACCCCTGACAGCGGCAGCGCGACCATCACCAGCAGGGCGACCACGTCCATGCGCGGACGGTTGATGACGAACAGCCCGACGGCGGTGGCGAGCAGGGCGAGGACCCAGATCAGTGGCAGACTCATGCGCTTCCCTAGCGAAATTCCGGCGCTATTGTGCCCGCTGGCGCGGGCGCAATGCCTTGACCCGGTGCAGCTTAGCGAAGCTTGCCGGCCTGCGTGTGAAGCGAGAAGTCCTCAGGGCAGCCGTGCGACCGGGGTGATCTGCTGCGGGTCGGTGCGCAGTTCGATCAGCGCCGGCCGGCCGCTGGCCTGGGCGCGCTCGAAGGCGGCGGCGAAATCTTCCGTGCGTTCGACCAGTTCACCGTGGGCACCGAAGGCGTGGGCGAGGGCGACGAAGTTGGGGTTGCGCAGCTGCGTGGCGCTGATGCGGCCGGGGTATTCGCGCTCCTGGTGCATGCGGATGGTGCCGAGCATGCCGTTGTTGACCACGATGACGGTCAGCGCTGCGCCGTACTGCACGGCGGTGGCCAGCTCCTGCGGATACATCATGAAGCAGCCGTCGCCGGCGAAGCACACCACGCTGCGCTGCGGGTCGCGCAGCTTGGCGGCGATGGCGGCGGGGAAGCCGTAACCCATGGCGCCATTGGTGGGCGCGAGCTGGCTGCGCGGCGAGCGATAGCGGTAGAAACGGTGCACCCAGACGGCGTAGTTGCCGGCGCCATTGCTGATCACCGCGTCGTCCGGCAGCGTTTCGTTGAGGTATTCGACCACTTGTGCGAGGTCCACGCCCTGCGGTGGTTCGGCGTACTGCGGCGGAGTGATGTAGCTCAGGTAGTCGGCACGGGCAGCCGCAGCCCACTCCGCCCAGGGCGCATCGACGATGGGGGGGAGGGCGGCCAGGGCGGCGGCGATCTCCGGCATGCCGGCCTGGATGCTCTGGTCGGCCTGGTACACGCGGCCCAGCTCGCTGGCGTCGGGGTAGACGTGGACCATGCTTTGCGTCGGGCGCGGGCTCTGGATCAAGGTGTAGCCGGCCGTCGGCGTTTCGCTCAGGCGCGAGCCGAGCACGATCAGCAAGTCGGCTTCCTGTACGCGCGCGGTCAGCTTGGGTGAGGCACCGAAGCCCAACTGGCCGGCGTACTGCTCGTCGCGGTTGTCGATCAGGTCCTGGCGGCGAAACGAGGCCACCAGCGGCAGGCGATTGGCGCGGGCGAAGGCGCGAACCTGCTCGCACGCCTGCCGTGTCCAGCCGGTGCCGCCGACGATCAGCAGTGGGCGCCGGGCCTGGCTCAGGCGTTCGCGCAGTTCTGCCAGGGCGTTGTCGCTGGGGGCCGGGCGAGTGATCGGCGTTGGTGCTACGTCGGCGACCTGCGCGGAGCCGAACAGCACTTCCTCCGGCAGCCCGATCACCACCGGGCCGGGTCGCCCGGACTGGGCGACCCGGAAGGCGCGGGCGATGATCTCGGGGAGGCGGCGGATGTCGTCGACCTCGGTGGCCCACTTGGCCAGGCCGCCGAACATCTGCCGGTAGTCCACTTCCTGGAAGGCTTCGCGGCCCTTGAAGGCGCTTTCCACCTGGCCGATGAAGAGGATCATCGGCGTGGAGTCCTGCATTGCCGTGTGTACGCCGTTGGCCGCGTGGGTCGCGCCCGGCCCGCGGGTAACGAAGCAGATGCCGGGGCGGCCGGTGAGCTTGCCGTAGGCATCGGCCATGTTCGAGGCAGCGCCTTCGTGGCGGGTGACGATGGTCTGGATGCCGCTGGCATCGTGCAGGGCATCGAGCACCGGCAGGTAGCTTTCGCCGGGGATGCAGTAGACGGTGTCCACCGCGTGGTGCAGCAGGGCATCGACGAGGATCTGGCCGCCGTTGCGGGCCGGAGTATCGGACATGGGCTTGGGGTTCCTTGGCTGGGGAGCAGGGCGCAGCTGTGCGCTGATCTTCGGCGAACCGGCGCGGTGATCCAAGCGAGCATTCTTCGCAAGGTCATTCCTCCGGGGAATGAACGGCGCTTGAGGGAGGCGCATGCCAGAGCGGGCGCGACGACGAACCGCGCTGGCATTTCCCCATGTTTGGCTATGGTTGATGCACGGGCGCGGACGCGTCCGCAGGACGATATTGCTGCAACAGGAGAACCTCCCATGTACCACCTCTCGTCCCGAGCGCTGCTCGCCAGCCTCTTCGCCACTTCCAGCCTGCCCCTGTACGCCGCCCTGCCTTCGGCGCCGGGGTATATCGACGACAGCGGCTACAGCGCCGCCGCCAAGACCCGCATCCTCCCGGCGATGTTCGAGCAGAAGCTCACCAGCACGAAGTACATCGCCAAGGCCGACAACCCGCTGATCACCCTGGCCGAGTCCACCGACTTCAAGCAGACCTCCGATTACCACCAGACCCGCGCCTGGCTGCAGAAACTGGCCGATGCCTCCGGCGGCGCCATCACCCTGAGCGACCTGCCGGAGAACAGCGCCACCGGCGAGCCGATGCTGCTGGTGACCGCCAGTCGCGAGGCGGACAAGTCGGCAGCGGGGCTGAACAAGTCCGGCAAGCCGACGATCTTCGTCGAGGCCGAAATCCACCCCGGCGAGGCCAACGGCAAGGACGCCATGTTCATGCTGCTGCGCGACATGACCACCGGTGACAAGCCGCTGGCCGGGCTGCTGGACAAGGTCAACATCCTCTTCATCCCCACCGTGAACATCGACGGCGATCTGCGCCGCAGCCCCTACGGGCGGATCAACCAGAACGGCCCGGACGTCACTGGCTGGCGGGTGAACGGCCTGAACTACAACCTCAACCGCGACTTCACCAAGCTCGACAGCGCGGAAATCCGCAACGTCGCCTCGGTGTTCAACCAGTACGACCTGAGCTTCTTCGCCGACACCCACTCCACCGACGGCGCCATGTACCCCTACGACAGCTCTTACTGCCACAACGGCAACGGCTGGTCGCCAGCCTCCAGCGAGTGGATGGACAAGGTGATGCGCGGCCCGGTGTACAAGGAGCTGGAGGGCGACGGGCACGTGGTCCACGAGTGCATCAGCTTCAACGACAACCAGGACCCGACCCAGGGTTACTACCCGTACCGCACCGACCTGGCGCGCTTCTCGAATCAATACGGCGACATCCGCAACGTGCCGTCGATCCTCATCGAGCAGCACGCGCTGCACCCGTACGAAACCCAGGTGCTGGGCAACTACGTGATGCTCAAGGCGATGTTCCAGGTGATCGGCGACAACGCCGACTCGCTGAAGCAGGCGATTGGCAAGGACCGCGAACGGCTGGCGGCGCAGAAAGAGGTGATCCTCACCTGGAAGCCGGGCGACCCGCAGCACACGCCGTTCACCGTGGGCGATTACCGCTACGAGGTGTCGCCCATCACCGGCAAGAAGAGCATCGTCTGGAGCAACAAGCCCAAGCAACTGAACGTGCCGATCACCGACAACTCGCTGCCGGACCTGGTGGTGAAGCGGCCGAAACAGTACGTGGTGCCGGTGCAATGGAGCGAGGTGATTGCGCGCCTGAAGGCCCACGGCATCCAGATGAAGACCCTGGACAAGGCCACGCCCATGGAAGTGACCCTGTACCGCATGGATGACATCAAGCTGGCCGGTGGCTTCGAGCCGGATCGCGCCGCCAGCAACGAGATTCCCGGCTACGAGGGGCATCTGCTGGTCAGCGGTGTGGGCAAACCGTTCCAGCGTCTGCAGACCTACCCGGCGGGTTCGGTGGTGATCGACACCGACCAGTCGCTGGGCGTGCTGGCGGTCAACCTGCTGACGGCAGAAAGCCCGGACTCGTTCTGGTCCTGGGGCTTCTTCAACTCGACCCTGGTGGTCGCCGAGGAGCCGGAGGAGTACGTGATGGAGCCGATGGCGCGCAAGATGCTCGCCGAGGACCCGAAGCTCAAGGCCGAGTTCGAGAAGAAGCTCAAGGACGACAAGGCCTTCGCCAAGGACGCCCAGGCGCGCCTGCAATGGTTCTTCGAGCGCACGCCGTTCCATGACGTGAATGCCTACGTGTACCCGGTGGGGGCGGTGTACTGATGTTCCCTTAGCCGGCCTGGGTAGCCGCGCGCCCGGGCTCATCGGCCTGTTGTAGGAGCGAGCTTGCTCGCGAACAGGCCTGGAGCTGGGCGATTCGCGAGCAAGCTCGCTCCTACAGAGAGCTGCGAAAAGCACAAGGCCCGCATTGGCGGGCCTTGTGGTGGGGCTTACAGGCTGGCGATCTTCTCGCGCTGCTGGATCAGGTTGGTCACGGCCTGCTCGGCTTCGGCGAGCTTGGCGCGTTCCTTCTCGATCACTTCCGGCGGGGCCTTGGCGACGAAGCCTTCGTTGGACAGCTTGCCGCCCACGCGTTTGACTTCGCCTTCCAGGCGCTGGATTTCCTTGTCCAGGCGCGCCATCTCGGCAGCCTTGTCGATCAGGCCGGCCATCGGCACCAGCACCTGCAGATCGCCGACCAGCGCGGTGGCGGACATCGGCGGCTCTTCGCCTTCGTCCAGCACGCGGATGGTTTCGAGCTTGGCCAGCTTCATCAGCAGCGGCTCGTTGTCGGTCAGACGGCGGTGATCTTCGGGCGATGCGTTGTTCAGCACCAGGTCGATGCGCTTGGCCATGGAGATGTTCATCTCGCCACGGATCTGGCGGATGCCCAGCATCAGTGCCTTGACCCACTCGATGTCGCCTTCGGCGGCGGCGTCGATCTTCGCCTCGTCGGCGATCGGCCAGGGTTGCAGCATCAGGGTGTCACCGCTCTTGCCGGCAGACGCCTTGATGCGCTGCCAGATTTCCTCGGTGATGAACGGCATGAACGGGTGTGCCAGGCGCAGTGCGGTTTCCAGCACGCGCGCCAGGGTGCGACGGGTGCCGCGCTGGCGTTCGACCGGTGCGTTCTCGTCCCACAGCACCGGCTTGACCAGCTCCAGGTACCAGGCGCAGTACTCGTCCCAGATGAACTCGTAGAGAGCCTGGGTGGCCAGGTCGAAGCGGAAGGCGTCCAGCTGGCGCGCGACTTCGATCTCGGTGCGCTGCAGGGCGGAGATGATCCAGCGGTCCACCGAGGACAGCTCGACCGGCTCGCCATTCACGCCGGTGTCCTTGCCATCGGTGTTCTCGATGACGAAGTTGGCGGCGTTCCACAGCTTGTTGCAGAAGTTGCGGTAGCCCTCGACGCGACCCATGTCGAACTTGACGTCGCGACCGGTGGAAGCCAGCGAGCAGAAGGTGAAGCGCAGGGCGTCGGTGCCGTAGCTGGCGATGCCTTCGGGGAACTCGGCCCTGGTCTGCTTGGCGATCTTCTCGGCGAGCTTGGGCTGCATCATGCCGCTGGTGCGTTTTTCCAGCAGCTCGTCGAGGGTGATGCCGTCGACGATGTCCAGCGGGTCGAGCACGTTACCCTTGGACTTGGACATCTTCTGGCCCTGGCCATCGCGCACCAGACCGTGGACGTAGACGGTCTTGAACGGGATCTGCGCGCTGCCATCGCCATTCTTGATCAGGTGCATGGTCAGCATGATCATGCGCGCAACCCAGAAGAAGATGATGTCGAAGCCGGTCACCAGCACGTCGGTGGGGTGGAAGGTCTTCAGGTAGTCGGTCTGTTCCGGCCAGCCGAGGGTGGAGAAGGTCCACAGGCCCGAGCTGAACCAGGTGTCGAGGACGTCTTCGTCCTGGCGCAGGTTGGCGTCGCCCAGGTTGTGCTTGGCGCGCACTTCGGCCTCGTTGCGGCCGACGTAGACGTTGCCGGCGTCGTCGTACCAGGCAGGGATGCGGTGGCCCCACCACAGCTGACGGCTGATGCACCAGTCCTGGATGTCGCGCATCCAGCTGAAGTACATGTTCTCGTACTGTTTGGGCACGAACTGGATGCTGCCGTCTTCCACGGCGGCGATGGCCGGTTCCGCCAGCGGCTTGGTGGAGACGTACCACTGGTCGGTCAACCAGGGCTCGATGACGGTGCCGGAGCGGTCGCCCTTGGGCACTTTCAGCGCGTGGTCGTCGATCTTCTCCAGCAGGCCAGCGGCCTCGAAGTCGGCAACGATCTGCTTGCGCGCGACGAAGCGGTCGAGACCGGCATAGGCGGCCGGCAGGCTGGCGTCCAGCTCGGTGTTGACGCTGCCGTCGAGCTTGAACACCTGGGCGACGGCGAGGATGGCGGCATCCTTGTCGAAGATGTTGATCAGCGGCAGGTCGTGGCGCTTGCCGACTTCATAGTCGTTGAAGTCGTGGGCCGGGGTGATCTTCACGCAGCCCGTGCCGAACTCGCGGTCGACGTAGTCGTCGGCGATGATCGGGATGCGTCGGCCTACCAGCGGCAGGTCGATGAAGGTGCCGATCAGGGCGGCGTAGCGCTCGTCTTCCGGGTGCACGGCGACGGCGCTGTCACCCAGCACGGTTTCCGGACGGGTGGTGGCGACGACCAGGTGGTCCTTGCCGTCGGCGGTCTTGTTGCCGTCGGCCAGCGGGTAGCGCAGGTGCCAGAGGTGGCCCTTCTCGTCGTGGTTCTCCACTTCGAGGTCGGAAATGGCGGTGTGGAATTTGGTGTCCCAGTTGACCAGACGCTTGCCGCGGTAGATCAGGCCGTCCTCGTGCAGGCGCACGAAGGCTTCCTTCACGGCGTTGGACAGGCCTTCGTCCATGGTGAAGCGCTCGCGCGACCAGTCCACGGAGGAACCCAGGCGGCGAATCTGGCGGGTGATGGTGCCGCCGGACTGGTCCTTCCATTCCCAGACCTTCTCCAGGAACTTCTCGCGGCCGAGGTCATGACGGGCGATACCCTGGGCGGCCAGCTGGCGCTCCACCACCATCTGGGTGGCGATGCCGGCGTGGTCGGTGCCCGGCTGCCACAGGGTGTTGCGGCCCTGCATGCGGCGGTAGCGGATCAGCGCGTCCATGATGGCGTTGTTGAAGCCGTGGCCCATGTGCAGGCTGCCGGTGACGTTCGGCGGCGGGATCATGATGGTGTACGGCTCGCCGGAACCTTGCGGGGCGAAGTAGTTCTCTTTCTCCCACAGGGGGTACCAGTGGGATTCGATGGCGTGGGGCTGGTAGGTCTTGTCCATGAGCGCGGCGGGACCCTGTAAGGCTAGACGGAAAACCGCTGAGTATAGCGGGAGGCGGGGGGCTCAGGCCACCGGGGGCTTATCGGTGTAGCAGCAGACCGATCTTCGACTGTAGGAGCGGGCCGTGCCCGCGATCCGTCGGCAGGGCCGGCGCGTGCCCTGGCGCGATTGCTTGGGCTGGCACCTAACGGGATGCTGTGGGCGTGGGCTTAGGTGTTCCTACGCCGCTTTGGCGTGCGCTCGAGCTTCTTGTTTCGCCCCTCGGCGAGTCACTTCTTCCAAGCGCCGAAGAAGTAACCAAGAAGGCTTGCCCCTCCATCCGGTTTTTCGCTTAGGCGAAAAATGCCCTCGTTGAAGCGAAGTTTCAGGGGCCCGAACTAGGCGTCCCCCCACGAAGGGCCATCCCTGGCCCATCGCGGCTCTCGCGGCATCCATGCCGCTCAACCCCTGAAGCTCCACTTCAACGAGGCCTCCTGAAAGGGGCATTCCGGAGTGTGCGGATGTTTCTCTGGAAGTCTTTTCCAAAGCCAAAGTCGGGGATGGATAGGTGGGCTCTTCGTAGGAGCGAGCTTGCTCGCGAACAACCCCCCGCTGCGAAGCCCGGTTCGCGAGCAAGCTCGCTCCTACAGGTAAATGGTGCGTAGGAACGGACTCCGTCCGCGATGGGCGCGAGGCCGTGTGGATGGTGGGATGATCTGGTAGGTGTGGGCCGTCAACCCTTGCGCTGAGCCAGCAGACGCTGCATCCGCGCTTCCAGGCGGCGCTGCAGTTCGGCTTCGATCTGCGGGGCGAAGTCGTCGAGGACGTCCTGCAGGATCAACTGCGCCGCGGCGCGCAGTTCCAGGTCGAGGCGGTTGAGTTCGTTGGCCTCGGAAGCGGCGTTCGGTTCGGCCGGCTGGACGACGGGCGGCTCCGGCGCCTGGGGCGCGGGCGTGACGACGTCGGAGAGCAGCGGGATGTTGTCCGGCTCGAAGGATTCGGTGAGCAGCGGCGGCTCGGCGCCCGACTCGTCCAGCAGGTCCTGGATCTTCTTCAGGTCTTCCAGCAGGTGGTCGGGGTCGTGCGGGGGATTGCGGTTGTCCATGGTCTTGACGGAGACGCTCTCAAGGGCGCGGCAGGCGATGGTCCTGCAAAGGATAGCCCTGCTCGCGGTAGCGACGGAAATTCTCCCGCGCGGCCTGACGAATCGCCGGCTCCTCGATCACCAGTTCGGCGACCCGGTTGAAGCGGTCGACGAAGGCGGGGATGGCCAGGGTCAGGTTGATCAGCAGGTCCCGGTGGCTTTCCGGCGGCTCGCCGAGGGCGAGTACGATCGGCGAGTCGGCGTCTTCTTCCACCGCATTGTGTGGGATGAAGGTTTCGCCCCGGAAGTTCCACAGCCGAGCGTCCAGCGCGTCGCGCTGGGCCTCGTCGCTGCACAGCACGAAGATGCGCATGCCTTGCCGCCAGGCCTTTTCGGCCAGGCGGCAGGCGATGCTCAGGCGTGCGTCGGGATCGGCGCTGGGGATGACGTAGAAGTCGACCCGGGTCATGCGTTCGATCCCTTCGGCAGATTGCACTGTGCCATTACTTGGCGCGGTCCAGCAGATACTGGGTCAGCAGCGGCACCGGGCGGCCCGTGGCGCCCTTGTCCTTGCCGCCGCTGATCCAGGCGGTGCCGGCGATGTCCAGGTGCGCCCAGTGGAACTTCTTGGCGAAGCGCGACAGGAAGCAGCCGGCGGTGATGGTGCCGGCCTTCGGTCCGCCGATGTTGGCGATGTCGGCGAACGGGCTGTCGAGCTGTTCCTGGTACTCGTCGAACAGCGGCAGTTGCCAGGCGCGGTCGTCGGCGACTTCACCGGCCTTGAGCAGTTGCTTGACCAGCGCGTCGTTGTTGCCCATCAGGCCTGAGGTGTTGGAGCCCAGGGCGACGATGCAGGCGCCGGTGAGGGTGGCGATGTCGACCACCGACTGCGGCTTGAAGCGTTCGACGTAGGTCAGCGCGTCGCACAGCACCAGGCGGCCTTCGGCGTCGGTGTTGAGGATTTCGACGGTCTGGCCGCTCATGGTGGTGACGATGTCGCCCGGACGGGTGGCGCCGCCGCTGGGCATGTTTTCGGCGCAGGCCATCACGCCCACCAGGTTGATCGGCAGTTGCAGCTCCAGCACGGCGCGGAAGGTGCCGAACACGGAGGCGGCGCCGCACATGTCGAACTTCATCTCGTCCATGCCCAGGCCGGGCTTCAGGCTGATGCCGCCGGTGTCGAAGGTGATGCCCTTGCCGACCAGTACGTGCGGGGCTTCGTCCTTCTTCTTCGCGCCGTTGTACTGCAGCACGATCAGGCGCGGTGGCTGGTCGCTGCCCTGGGCGACCGCGAGGAAGGAACCCATGCCCAGTTCGCGCAGTTTCTTCTCGTCGAGGACTTCGACCTTGAGGCCCTTGTATTCCTTGCCCAGCGCCTTGGCCTGCTCGCCGAGGAAGGTCGGGTGGCAGAGGTTCGGCGGCAGGTTGCCCAGGTCGCGGGTCAGGGCCATGCCGTTGGCGATGGCCTGGGCTTCCCTGGCGCCCTGCTCGACGGTGGCGGCGTCGGCCTTGTCGGCGAGCAGGGTGATTTTCTTCAGCTTCGGCGCGTCGGCCTTCTGGCTCTTGAAACGGTCGAAGACGTAGGTGCCGTCGGCCAGGGTTTCCACCTGCAGACGGGCTTTGCCATGGGCGTTGCGGCCTTTCACGGCGAGGTCGCCCAGGGCCAGGACGGCGTCGGCGCCACCCAGGCTCTTCAGATTGCCGAGGACGGCGGAAACCAGTTTGCGGTAGGCGCGGTCAGAGAGTTCGCGATCTTTGCCGGCGCCGACGAGCAGGACGCGCTCGGCCTTAAGGTTGGGTAAATCTTGCAGCAGTAGGGTCTGGCCCACCTTGCCTGCCAGATCGCCGCGCTTGAGCAGGTTGGCGATGGCACCGCCGGTGGCTTCGTCGACGGCCTTGGCGGTAGCGCCGAGCTTGCGGCCTTCGCCTACCGCGATGACCAGGGTGGCGGTCTTGAGAGTTTCCGGACGTACGCTTTTTACAAGGAATTCCATGGCTGAGTGTCCCCGGGACAAAGAGCAGAATGGTCTGCGAATGAAGGTGGACTGCGCAGTGACAGGCCTGGCGAATCGCAGGATAATGCCGGCTATTTGCGCTGGGTCGCGTCCGCGCGCACCCGGCAATGCTTCACGGCGGCTAGTTTGAGCGCAGCCGCCTGAGCGTGACAACCCTGGAGTGTCCGGTTTGATTGTCTTCCGTTACCTGTCCCGTGAAGTGCTGATCACCATGAGCGCGGTGAGCGCCGTGCTGCTGGTCATCATCATGAGCGGCCGCTTCATCAAGTACCTGGCGCAGGCGGCCCAAGGCCTGCTCGATCCGGGGTCGCTGTTCATGATCATGGGCGTGCGCCTGCCGGGCTTCCTGCAACTGATCCTGCCGCTGGGCCTGTTCCTCGGCATCCTGCTGGCCTATGGCCGCCTGTACCTGGACAGCGAGATGACCGTGCTCACCGCCACCGGCATGAGCCAGCAGCGCCTGCTGGCCATCACCCTGGCGCCGGCGCTGTTCATCGCCCTGCTGGTGGCCTGGCTGAGCCTGTGGCTGGCGCCCCAGGGCATCACCCAGATGCAGCTGCTGCTGAACAAGCAGGACGCCATGACCGAGTTCGATACCCTGGCTCCGGGGCGCTTCCAGTCGATGCGCGACGGCTCGCGGGTGACCTATACCGAAACCCTGGCCAACGAACGGACCGAGCTGGGCGGGGTGTTCATCTCGGACAAGAACCGCCCGCGCAATGGCAAGGACGGCGGCACTTCGGTGCTGGTCGGCACCACGGGCGTGCAGGAAATCCATGCCGACGGCAGCCGTTACCTGATCCTCAAGGACGGCTACCGCTACGACGGCACCCCGGGCCAGGCCGACTACCGCGAAATCAAGTACGACACCTACGGCGTGTTGCTGCCCAAGCCGGAAGTGAGCAGCGAGATCGACGACCGTGACGCCATCCCCACCTCCGAGCTGCTGGGCAGTGACGACCCGCGCATGAAGTCCGAGCTGCAGTGGCGCCTGTCCATTCCGCTGCTGGTGTTCGTGGTGACCGTGCTGGCGGTGCCGCTGTCGCGCGTGAACCCGCGCCAGGGCCGCTTCCTCAAGCTGTTGCCGGCGGTGCTGTTGTACATGGCGTACCTGGCGCTGCTGATCGCCGGGCGCGGCATGCTCGACAAGGGCAAGATTCCCATGGCGCTGGGCCTGTGGTGGATCCACGGGATCTTCCTCGCCATCGGCCTGCTGCTGTTGTACTGGGAGCCGCTGCGTCTGAAGCTGGCCGCCAAGCGAGCGAAGTCGGGCGGAGAGCTGAAGCATGCGTAAGCTGGATAGTTACATCGGCACGACCGTCTTCGTTTCCATCCTCGCCGTGCTCGGGGTGATCCTCGGCCTGGCCGAGCTGTTCGCCTTCGTTGACCAACTGGGGCAGATCGACGACAGCTACACCCTGACCGAAGCCCTCAAGTTCGTGCTGTTCACCGCACCGAGCCGGGCTTACGACATGCTGCCGATGGCGGCGCTGATCGGTTGCCTGGTGGGCCTGGGCACCCTGGCCAGCAACAGTGAGCTGACCATCATGCGTGCCGCCGGCGTTTCGCTGCAGCGCATCGTCTGGGCGGTGATGAAGCCGATGCTGGTGCTGATGTTCGCCGGCATCCTGGTCGGCGAGTACGTGATCCCCTACACCGAAACTGCTGCCCAGAGTGGCCGGGCCCTGGCCCAGAGCGGCAATGGCTCGCAAAGCTCCAAGTCGGGGCTGTGGCACCGCCAGGGCCATGAGTTCATCCACATCAACGTGGTGCGCCCGGACGGCGTACTGCTGGGTGTGACCCGCTACACCTTCGATGACAACCGTCGTCTGCAGGCCGCGAGTTTCGCTCGGCAGGCCGTCTTCGAGAACAACCAGTGGCAACTGCAGGACGTGACCACCACCGTGCTGCATGCTGCGCAGAAGCGCAGCGAGGTGGTGAACCAGCCGAGCGAGACCTGGAACATCCAGCTCAGCCCGCAACTGCTCAATACCGTGGTGATGGAGCCGGAAGCGCTGTCGATCACCGGCCTGTGGAGCTACATCCATTACCTGCAGGACCAGGGTCTGAACTCCAACCGCTACTGGCTGGCGTTCTGGACCAAGATCCTGCAACCGCTGGTCACGGCCGCCCTGGTGCTGATGGCGATCTCGTTCATCTTCGGCCCGCTGCGCAGCGTGACCCTCGGCCAGCGCGTGTTCACCGGCGTGCTGGTGGGCTTCACCTTCCGCATCGCCCAGGACCTGCTCGGTCCGTCCAGCCAGGTGTTCAACTTCCCGCCGCTACTGGCGGTACTGGTACCGGCGGCGATCTGCGCCTTCCTCGGTACCTTGTTGTTACGCAGGGCTGGCTGACGTGCCTGCGTAGGCGCGAGCTTGCTTGCGAACCTCCTGGCACCGAGTGGGTTTTGCTCGCGAGCAAGCCCGCTCCTACCCAAAGCAGAAAAGCCGGCAATCGCCGGCTTTTTTGTGCCCGTGGATCAGCGGCCTTGTGCCGCCTTTCGCACTGCCTTGGGAATCTGGATCACCACGCTTTCCGAGTAGCGGTCCTGCCAGGTGCGTTTGTCCTTGTCCCAGAGCATCCAGAGGAAGCCCAGGCCGGCGCAGCCCCACGACGCGATGGCGATAACGAAGCGCAGCAGCGCCTGCATCAGGGTAATCCGCGTGCCATTGGCGTTCTGTACGCGAACCCCCCAGACTTGCATGCCCAGGGTCTGGCCGCTATGGGTCCAGAACTTGGCGAAGAAGGCAAACACGCTGATGAACAGCAGGCTCGACAGCAGTGGGTCGCCGGTCAGCTCGCCCTGGTCGGCCAGTAGCCGGAGCTTTTCGCTGCCATAGATCAGGCGCAGGAAGCCTTGCTGGTAGATCAGCGTGACCACCATCAGCAAGGCCACGCAGAGCAGGAAGTCGTAGAACATCGCGGCAAAGCGACGGAGGAGCGTGGCGGGTGGGAAGTCTCCCACGGGCTGGAGCTGCTGCGGCTTGGACATGGGGGTCTTCTGTGGCGATCAGGAGGTATGGGGCGGGGATTATACGGATTCCGCCGTGCGCCGCCCGGCGGCGGAGGCTGTTCTAAGCTCAAGGCACGTCACTGCCCGTGGGGGAGTGGCAATGCGTCGCAGGTCGTGGCGCTGTCGAGCAAGGATCAAGGATGCCGCTACGCAACTACTCTCGGCGCAGGCTGCTGCCCCGACTGGTCTTCTCCCTTTCCATGGCACTGCTGCCGTTGCTGTTGGGCAGCTTCATCATCTACTGGCAGAGCCTGCGGACCCTGTCCGTGGAGGCGCGCGCCGCTTCGAACGAGGCGGTGCGACTGTTCGATGTGATGCTGGGCAACGCCACGGGGGCCGCTCGGGCGGCCCTGCTGCACGCTGATGAATCCTGCGATGACGCGACCCAGGTGCTGAGGGAACAGGTTGCCGTGGTGCCGTTCGTCCGATCGGTCAACCTGACTCGCAATGACGACATCTATTGCACGTCGCTGTTCGGCGAGTTCGAGGAACGTCTGGACCCAGGCCAGTATGTGAATGGGCAGTTGCGAATGATGGCGGGCAATTCAGTGACGCCGAGCTCTGCCTTGCTGATCCTGCGTCGGGTGGAAGGGAGCAATGCCGCCCTCGCTACCGTGGATGGCCGTTATCTGAGCAATACCCTGCAACTGGTCGATCAGCTCAGCGACCTGCAATTGCAGGTCGGCCGGCAATGGATGGACGAGGAGGGCCGTGTGTTCGACGGCGAGCCGGCGCAATTGCCGCTCGGGCATGTCGAGCAGGCGTCCGAGCGCTTCCCCTACCGGGTCATAGGTGGCTTCCCCAGGGGAGCCCAGTGGCAGCATATCCGCAAGGAAGCGCTGCCGCTGGTAGCGCTGATGCTGATGCTCGGCGGCGTTTCGGGTATCGCCTGTTACTGGTTGTGGGGGCGCTCGGCCAAGCCGAGCCTGGAGCTGGAGCGTGCCTTGCTGGCCGGGGAGTTCGTGCCCTACCTGCAACCGCTGGTGGACGCCCGCGATGGCCGCTGGGTAGGCGCGGAAGTCCTGATGCGCTGGATTCATCCTCGGGAGGGCATGGTCGGCCCTGACCTGTTCATTCCCATGGCCGAACGCTCGGGGCTGATCGTGCCGATGACCCGCGAGCTGATGCGTCAGGTCGCCGATGGCTTGGCGCCTCACGGGAAACTGTTGTGCGACGGCTTTCACCTGAGCTTCAACATCAGTGCTCGGCACTGCACGCAGCCGGGCCTGTTCGATGACTGCCGGGACTTCCAGGCGCGCTTCCTGCCCCATCGTCCCGAGCTGACCCTGGAGCTGACCGAGCGCGAGCTGATTGTCTCCAGCGCGTTGACCGACGAGCTTTTCGACAATCTGCACGGCCTGGGCGTCTACCTGGCCATCGATGACTTCGGCACCGGTAATTCCAGCCTGGCCTATCTGCATCGCTTCAAGGTGGACGCGCTGAAGATCGACAAGAGCTTCGTGGCGATGATCGGTGTGGATGCGCTGTCCTCCCACATCCTCGACAGCATCGTCGAACTGTGCGGCAAGCTGGACCTGATGATCATCGCCGAGGGAGTGGAAACCGCTGAGCAGCGGGATTACCTGGCCAGGCGTGGCGTGGAGGTGCTGCAAGGGTATCTCTTCGACAGGCCCATGCCGCTGGCAACGTTCGTCCAGGGCTTGCAGGAGCGGAAGGGCGAGCGTTGAAGCCTGCTTTTCGAGCATCCCTCCTGGCCGGGGCGGGAGGGTGGCGAGATTTCCTTGTTAAGCAAAGCGATTTTCCGCGCCCAAACCTGGGGCCTGCACTTGAATGAGTTGACTCGGTAGTTAGCTAATTAATAGTGGGGGAGTAACTTTCTGGGTTTCAGGTGTTCGCCTTATTTATCGCCGGGGTTCGGGTTTTCTAATTGTGTGCATGCAAGTAATTACAAACTTTAGTGTTAATCATGGGGTGGCGATGACATTTTTTTCACAATTTATTCATGCGAATTTTATAGTTGGTACGGTTGTTCGGTAGTTGCTATCGAATTAGTTTGAGGGTGTGTCAAGTTTGGTACTGAAAGCATCAGGAATGATCCTTGATGGTCATGTTAGATTTCGCTCTAATGCCCCGTGTTTTCTGGTGTGCTGGTATTTTGGCGCGCTGAATTTGGCAGCGCTTCCGCTAGCTATTTTTATATATATCGAAGCCGCATGCGACGACTGGTATTGAATTACCGGGTCGGCGGGGTGGCGATTCGCCATTTAACTAATAGAGTCTTTGAAAAAGGCCCCGTCAAAGAGAGTCTGGATAATGCCTTCTAGTTCCCGTGGATTTACCCTGATCGAATTGATGGTGGTCGCGGCGATAGTTGCAATCCTTGCTGCTATTGCTTACCCCAGCTATCAGCAGTACGTCATCCGGGGCAAGCGTTCGGCGGCCCAGGCACAAATGATGGATATCGCCAATCGCCAGCAGCAGCTCCTGCTGGCCAATCGCGCGTACGCCAGCAAGTCGGTACTGGAAAGCGGCGGCTACGCGTTGCCCGGCGAGGTGTCGGGCAACTACAGCTACGACATCACTGTGGGCAGCGGCACGCCGCCGACCTTCACCATTACCTTTACCCCGAGCGGCGCCCAGGCCAGCGACGGCAACCTGACTCTGAGCAGCGACGGCAGCAGGACGCCGTCGGCCAAGTGGTGATCGACATGATGACCTCCCGGCAACGCGGTGTGACCCTGATTGAGTTGCTGATCAGCATCCTGATCATTTCCCTTGGATTGCTCGGCCTGGCCAAGCTGCAGATGCGCATGCAGCTGTCGGACATGGAGTCCTACCAGCGCGCCCAGGCGCTGCTGCTGCTCAACGACATCTCCAGCCGGATGACGGCCAATGCCCCCAACGCCTCCAGCTATGTCACCGGAGCCAGCTCGTCGGTTGGCTCGGGCATGATCTGCTCGACTTCGAGCGGCACTCGCCAGCAGGAAGATCTCGCCGACTGGTGCAACAGCCTGCAGGGAGCGGCGGAGATAGGGGGGGGTAACGTCAAGGCCGGCGCCATGCTGGGCGGCCGGGGCTGCATCCAGTCGCTGGGTAGCAATCAATACATGATCACAGTCGCCTGGCAGGGCATGAGCCCGATTTCGGCGCCACCCTCCAGTGTCGCGTGCGCCAGCGGGAGCTATGACGGCAGCATGGGTTGCAGCAATGATCTTTGTCGTCGCGTAGTGACCACGGTCGTGCGGGTGGCGACGCTATGAGCCGCACAAAGCCGCAGTATGGGTTCACCCTGGTGGAGCTGATGGTCGCTGTCACCATCGGCTTGATCATCATGGCGGGTGTCCTGTCGCTCTACCTGAACCTGAGTCGCACCAACGACGACATGGCCAAGACCAATGCGTTGATCGAGAACGGCCGCTTTGCCGTCGGGCTAATCCAGGAAGACCTTGCCCACGCGGGGTTCTGGAACGGTTACGTGCCCCAGTTCGACGATCTCTCCTCCGACGATGACCCGATGGATGTGCCGGACGCGCTGCCGCCGGTGTGTGCCGATTTTGCCAGCTGGACGCTGCAGGACCGGACCAACGCACTGGGGATCGTCGTGCAGAGTTATTCCGCTGTGCCGGCCGGTTGCTCTGCGGTGGTCAGCGATCTGGCGAGCAACTCCGACGTGCTGGTGGTCCGGCACGTGGAAACCTGTTCACCCGGGGTCGGCAACTGCGATGCGTTGTCCGCCGGCAAGGTGTACTTCCAGGCTTCTTTCTGCGACGGCGAAGTGGCCACGCCCTATGAGTTCGGGACGTCCGGCTTCGTCCTGCACAACCGCGATTGCACGACCCTTGCCGAGCGCCGCAAGTTCGTCATGGACCTGTACTACGTGCGCGACTACGCGGTAACGGCGGGTGATGGCATTCCTACCCTGGTGCGCTCCTCTTTCGACAGCTCCGGCGGTGCCAGCCCGGTTAACGCCCTGCAACCGCCGGTACCTCTGATCGAGGGGATCGAGGCGTTTCGCGTTGAACTGGGTATCGACAGTGTGAGTGATTCGGGGGACCTGGTGGACTACCGCCTTGGCGTGCACTGGGCGGACGGCACCAGGACTTCTCCGACCAATCGCGGCGACGGCTCGCCGGACAGTTTCATCCATTGCGGGGCCGGCTCCTGCACGAAGGATGAGCTGATCAATGTGGTGGGCGCCCGCCTCTTCATCCTGGCTCGCACCCGCTCGGCGACGCCGGGATACAGCTCCGCAATGACCTACGCACTGGGCTCCACCACGCTGGGGCCTTTTACCGATGGCTACAAACGGCACCTGTTCACTTCCAGCGCCACGCTGGTGAACGTATCCCGGCGGAGGCAAACGCCATGAAGACATACCGCAGCAAGGGAAGCCAGCAGGGGGCGACCCTGGTGATCACCCTGGTGATGTTGCTGATGCTGATGCTGATGGTGGGTAGCGCTTACAACCTGAGCGGCACCAACCTGAAGGCGGTGGGCAATATGCAGTTCCGCAACGAGGCCATCGCTTCCGCCAACATCGGCATCGAACGGGTGCTGGGGTCAGCGTTCACCACTGCGCCGACGGCGGAGCAGTTGGATGTCGACATCAACAACGACGGTACCACTGATTATCAGGTGTCGATGGCGGCCCCGATCTGCCTGAGCGCGAAACAGAGTGCCGGGTCTTCGCTCTGTGGCCAGCAGACGCAGAACATGTGCAGCCAGGACTGGAACACCGTCTGGGAACTGCATGCGACAGTGACCGATGCCGTGACCGGAGCGGCAGTGAAGGTGCGCTCGGGTGTGCGTGTGCAGCTCACCGATACGCAGAAGCAGACCGTGTGCGGAGCATGAAGATGAACACTCAGGGCAGTCTCACGATCCTTCGGCAGATGCTCGCATTCTGCGTTCTATGTCTCCCATCGATCACGGCTTTTGCCGAGGACATCGATCTGTTCATCGGCACGCCGCCGAACTCGACGGATGCGCCGAACGTGCTGATCGTCCTCGACAACACCGCCAACTGGAACACGCCCTTCGACAATGAAAAGGCCGCGCTGGTATCGGTGATCAATGGGCTGACCGCAAACAAGTTCCGCGTCGGCCTGATGATGTTCACCGAGACTGGCGGTGGCGACAAGGGCGACGACGGCGCCTATGTCCGGGCTGCCATCCGCTTGTTCGACACGGCGAACAAGTCCAAGTACCAGGCGCTGGTGAACAGCCTGGACGTGGGGGACGACAAGTCCAACGGCGGCAAGATCAGCAAGGCGATGGAGGAGGCCTGGCTCTATTACTCGGCCAGCGCGCCCAATTCGGGCAACAAGAAGGTAAAGACCGACTACGTCGGTAACGTCTCGGGTACCGCGTCCTCCAAGGCCATCTACGCCCTGGCGGGCAATGCGTTGCCATCGAAGGATGGCTCGCCCTACGTAACCCCTATCGTTGCCGGCTGCGCGAAGAACTTCATCATCTATATCAGCAACGGTGCGGCGCAGGACAACACCAACGACATCAAACAGGCCACTGACGCGTTGAGCGCGGCAGGCGGCAGTACCACCGCCATCCCGATCTCCCCCAGTGGCTCGCAGGACAATGTGGCCGACGAGTGGGCGCGCTTCATGAAGAAGAGCCGTCTGGCCATCACCACCTACACCGTGGATATCAACAAGGATACCCAAGGGCAGGGGCCTGGCTGGACCGCCTTGCTCAAGAGCATGGCCAACGTCAGCAGCGGCAAGTATTTCGATGTGACCTCCAGCGGCAGCCAGATCGCCGACGCGCTGAACGCCATCTTCTCCGAAATCCAGGCGACCAACAGTGTGTTCGCCTCGGTGACCCTGCCGGTCAGCGTCAATACCCAGAGCACTTACCTGAACCAGGTGTTCGTCGGCATGTTCCGGCCGGACACCGACTCCTTCCCGCGCTGGCCCGGCAACCTCAAGCAGTACA
The DNA here is from genome assembly GCF_002796985.1 of Pseudomonas sp. GTDB lineage: Bacteria > Pseudomonadota > Gammaproteobacteria > Pseudomonadales > Pseudomonadaceae > Pseudomonas. The sequence continues at coordinate 340,687 of NZ_PEKX01000018.1, forward strand.
AGCTGGGCATGGTCGGTGGTGCGTTGAAGACGGTGGATGCCGACGACCGCAGCGCCATCAACAGCAGTACCGGCTTCATCACCGAATGCGCACGCAGCTTCTGGACGCCGAGCACGACGGACAACTACTGGGCATTCAAGCCGCAGGGCGGCTGCCTGACGGTAACGGGGGCGGATGCTTCCAACTATCCCGACGGCAACATCGTCGAGAAGGGCGCCCAGGCCTATCGCCTGCGCCAGGGCGGCACGCGCACCGTGAAGACCTGCAGCGCTTCCGGTTGCACCGCGCTGACCAACTTTGACACCGCCAATGGGACGGCCATCGGCCTGCTGGGCACGGCGAACACCACCGAGCGCGATACCTTGATCAACTGGGCACGGGGTGCCGACAACCAGGACGAGAACACCAACGCCAACCTGACCGAAGTCCGCTCCACGGTGCATGGCGACGTGGTTCACTCGCGGCCGGCGGCGATCAACTATGGCACTGCAGGGGCGCCGCAGGTGGTCGTCTATTACGGCGGCAATGACGGGTTGCTGCGGGCGATCAACGGCAACCGTACCGCTGCCATTGGCTCGGTGCCGGCCGGCAACGAAATCTGGTCGTTCATGCCGCCGGAGTTCTACCCCAACATCAAGCGCCTGCGCGACAACAGCGTCACCATTGCCTTCCCCGGCCATACCACGGGGTCGCCGACGCCGCAGCCCAAGGCCTACGGCATGGATGGCTCGATCACCACGGTTCGTCAGGGCACCAGTACCTGGATCTACGCCGCCATGCGTCGCGGAGGGCGGGCGCTGTATGCCTTCGATGTAACCACGCTGAACAGCCCCAGCCTGAAATGGAAGATCGGTTGCCCGAACCTGACCAACGACACCGGCTGTTCCACCGACCTGAGCGATATCGGGCAGACCTGGGCGACGCCGACGACCCTCAAGGCGGCTGGCCATGGCGGCGGCAATTCGACCATCCTGGCCATGGGTGGTGGCTATGACAACTGCGAGGACGCTGACCCGAACACCTGCACTTCGTCTTCCAAGGGCCGCCGCATCTATATGCTGGATGCCGATACGGGCACCGCGCTGAAGATCTTCACCACCGACCGCGGCGTCGTAGGCGATGTGACCATCGTCACCAACAGCGCCGGCCAGGCTGTCTTCGGCTATGCGGCCGACCTGGGTGGCAATGTCTACCGGATTTCCGGGCTCGACGCCGCCACGCCCATCGGCGATACCGCACCGGCGGACTGGACCATCACCAAGATCGCCGCGCTGGGCTGCGACGCGGCTGCCAGTTGCACGGCGAACCGCAAGTTCCTGTACGGCCCCGAGGTCGCCGCCAGCAACGGCGAATACATCATCATTCTCGGCTCGGGGGACCGTGAGAAGCCGCTGCTCAGTTATACCTCCGCCGCCACTGTCTCGAACCGCTTCTACACCCTACGGGACAAACCGAGCGATTCGACCTGGCTGACCTCCCAGAATGCCGCGTGCGCCGCCAACGTAATCTGCAACGCTTCACTGCTGGCTATCACCGGCTCGGGAACTCCTAGCGATGCCGACCTCGCCAACTATCCGAGAGGCTGGTACCTCGCGCTGGCACCGACTGAACAGGTGGTGACCTCGGCCTTGCTGCTGTTCGACACCATCATCTTCAGTACCCACGCACCACAAGTGGCGAGCCTCACCAGTTGCGTCGGTCTCGGGACGGCGCGCAACTACAACATCAACTACCTGAATGCCTCGGGAAACGGTGATCGCTTCCAGGTGATCGCCGGTGGCGGCCTGCCGCCGTCACCCGTGGCGGGCGTTGTGGAGCTTGATGACGGAACGCAGAAACCCTTCATCATCGGCGGTGGTCCATGCGCCACTGACTCCTCGCTGCAGGGCTGCGAAGCGGTTCCGCCGGCATCGGGTACTCGGCCGAAATCCTGGGTGTTCTGGGATATCGAGCGATAGGGGCTGACCATGAAAGCGATTTCCCGAGGCCTGGCCAGCGGCTTTACCCTGCTGGAACTGATGGTGACCCTGGCGGTGCTGGCGATCCTGGTCGGCATTGCCGTACCGTCGCTCAGCGATGCCACGCTGGCCAGCAAGCTCAAGGCCAGCGCCAACGATCTGGTGGCGGGCGTGGCAATGGGGCGTAGCGAAGCGATCAAGCGCAACGCTGTGACCAGTATGTGCGTGTCCAGCGACGGCAGCAGCTGCGGTTCAGGTGGTTGGGATCAGGGTTGGATCATCATTTCCGGCTCCACCGTGCTCGATAAACACCCCGCTGCGCCGACAGGCTTCAAGGTTTCCTCGAGCGTGACCAAGATCGACTTCCAGCCGACCGGCGTGGGTAACACCCAGGCGAGCATCACCGTCTGCCGTTCCGCTCCCAGCGCGGGTGCCCAGGAGCGCGTGGTGAATGTCAGCGCCACGGGACGCGCCTATGTCAGCAAGACCGCCACAGGTAGCTGTTCCTGAGGCGGTGAGGGGGCACTGCCAAAACCCGGCAGGGCAAATCGCAGGCAACAAAAAACCGGCCCTAAGGCCGGTTTTTTGTGGGTTTCTGGATTTCCTGGGAAATCCAGAAACCATGTGGTGGTGCCCCGGGAGGGACTCTCATTGCCACATGTGGGTTTCATAAACCTCTATTGTTTTGCTTTAAGGTCATGATCCATAAGGGTTTACGCCAAAGCTAATCCGTCATCTTGCATAGGCTTGGCGTAATTTCGTGCTACCGTTTACGCCAAATTTACGCCAAGGCGGGTGAGTGGTGGCAACGTACAGGAAGCGGAGTGGTGGATGGCGCGTCGAGGTGGCCAAGAAGGGAGTACGGGACTCAGGCACCTTCTCCACGAAGGCCGAGGCAGTGGCCTGGGCGACTCAGCGAGAGGCTGAGATTCTGGCTGGAGTTGGGAGCCCCAAAGGGGCATCGAACTCGACTCTGAAGGAGGCGCTGGAGAAATACAAGGAGGAGGTATCGCCCAGCAAGGTCGGCCAACGCTGGGAGGAGATCCGCCTTGACAAGCTGATCAATGAGCTGGAGTTCGTCGGCGAGCGGATCGTAGACGTCGGCGCCGAGCAGATCGCCGCCTGGCGCGACCTGCGATTGAAGTCGGTGGCCACCTCAACCGTGCGCCGGGAGATGACGCTGCTGTCCAGCGTGTTCGAACAGGCGCGGCGCGAATGGCGATGGATCAAGTCGAACCCAGTGCGCGAGGTGAAACGACCGAAGAACAGACCGCCCAGGGACCGGAGGATATCGGCTGCCGAGGAAAAGAAGCTCCTCGACGGTCTTGGGTATGTCGAGGGCGAGGCGCCTACCGGTAAGCTGCAGGAGCTGGCCTATGCCTTCCTTATCGCGCTGGAGACCGCCATGCGGCAGGGTGAGATTCTCGGCCTATCTCCCGCCCGGGTGCATCTTCGGGCCCGATATGTGGAATTGACCCACACCAAGAACGGCGACGCCCGCAAGGTGCCGCTGAGCTCGCGAGCGGTTGAGCTGCTGAAGGTTATGGCCGATGCCGCCGGTGACCGCCAGGACCTTTTCACCCTGTCGTCCAAGTCGGCGGACGTCATGTTTCGAAGGGTTCGTGATCGAGTGAAGATCGACGGCCTGACCTTCCACGACACCAGGCACGAGGCGACTACCAGGCTTGCCAGGAAACTCGACGTCCTGGACCTGGCGCGGATGACTGGGCATCGTGACCCGCGCTCGCTGATGGTGTACTACAACGCGACTGCCACCGAAGTTGCGTCACGTTTGGATTGAGGCCTTGGCAGATGTCGTGTCCTTTTGCCGGTGGATCTGATCGATAACAGGTCCTGCTATTAGTAGAGCGCGGCGAGTACATTGGATGGCATGGTGTGTAATTGCACTGACTTGACCACCCGATTGCATTCCTCCTGACCAAGCATTTGCATTCGTGCTGACCACCGCTTGCATGCGGCTTAACCTGTCACACTGAGTCACGACCGGCTGCAATCGACCCATAGCGGACGTTCAGCCGGCAATCTCCGGATAGCCGAGAGGGTCTGCGGGCGAGCTGATCGGTGTACCCAGCTCCAGGCGCCAGTAACCCACGTCATGCCACTGGCCTAGCTTGAAACCGACCTGAGGGAAAGTGCCGATGTGTCGGAATCCCAAGCGCTCATGCAAACCGACGCTTGCAGCGTTGGGCAGCGCAATGCCGGCATAGGCTGCGTTGAATCCCTGCCTGGCGAGTATGGGTAGCAGCTCGCTGTAGAGGCTGCGGCCCACCCCGGAGCGACGCTCGCCGTCCGCTATGTAGACGGTGACATCCACTGCCCAGCGGTACGCTGCGCGCGCCCTGTGTTGGCTGGCGTAGGCGTAGCCAACCAGGCGCCCATCGCGCTCCGCGACAAGGTACGGGTAGGTCCTCAGCGTCGTGACGATGCGTTGCCGCATCTCCTCGACGGTCGGCGGTACTTCCTCGAAGGAGATCGCCGTGCCGGTCACGACCGGAGCGTAGATGGCCTGGATCGCCGCGGCGTCCTCGGGGCGGGCTTCTCTGATTTCGATTGTCATGGCGACCTCAGATCGAGCGCTGATTCACGCGGGCGGAAAGCTGCTCGGCACTTTCCTTGCGCTCTGAATAGCGATCCACCAGGAACTCCTGGCGGTCACGCAGCAGCAGGGTGAACTTCACCAGTTCTTCCATGACGTCCACCACCCGATCGTAGTACGCCGAAGGCTTCATACGGCCGGCGTCATCGAACTCCAGGTAGGTCTTGGGTACCGACGATTGGTTGGGGATGGTGAACATGCGCATCCAGCGGCCGAGCACGCGTAATTGGTTGACGGCGTTGAACGACTGCGAGCCGCCGCAGACCTGCATCACCGCCAGCGTCTTGCCCTGGGTGGGGCGCACGGCGCCGAGCGCCAGGGGAATCCAGTCGATCTGCGCCTTGAACACGGCGGACATGGCACCGTGGCGCTCCGGCGAGCACCAGACCTGGCCTTCCGACCACTGCACCAGTTCCCGCAGCTCCTGCACCTTGGGATGTTCCACCGGTACGTCGTCAGGTAGCGGCAGGCCCGAAGGATTGAAGATGCGCGTCTCGGCGCCGAAGTGCTGTAGCAGGCGCGCGGCTTCCTCCACCAACAGGCGGCTGAAGGAGCGTTCGCGGGTCGATCCGTACAGCAGCAGGATGCGCGGCTGGTGCTCACTGGTGCGGACTGCCGCAGGCGGCAGGTCGAACAGCGAAAGGTCGAGGTTGGGCAGTTGCTCGGACATGGTTCCTCCTGCTCAGAGCGCGCCGATGCGATCCAGCTCGCGCTTGAGTTCGTCGCGGCCGAGGGTGTCGAAGGGAAGGACGAAGAAGGCACGGCTGCGCAGCTCGATGCGGGCCAGCGTGGCGCGGAAGGCGGCGTCGATGGAAGCTTCGTCATCTGCAACTTCCGATGGGTCTTCCAGCCCCCAGTGGGACTTCAGCGCCGGGCCGAAGTACACCGGGCAGGCTTCGCCGGCGGCTTTGTCGCAGACGGTGATGACGATGTCCGGCGGATTGCCTTCGAAGGCGTCGTTGCCTTTGCTGCTCAGCCCCTCGATGGAGATACCGGCCTGCTGCAGGGTGGTGAGGCTGCGCGGCAGCACCTGCCCCTTGGGGAAACTGCCGGAGCTGACCGCCTCGAAGCCTTCCGGCGCCAGGTGGTTGAACAGCGCTTCGGAGAGGATGCTGCGGCAGCTGTTGGCCGTGCACATGAACAGGACTCGCATGGAGGTCTCCTCCGCTCAACGCGGACGTCAGAGGCTCAGGCGCAGCGCCAGCGCCGAGAGGGTGATCAGCAGGACGGGCAGGGTCAGCAGGATGCCGACCTTGAAGTAGTAACCCCAGGTGATACGCATGCCCTTGTGCTCCAGCACATGCAACCAGAGCAGCGTGGCGAGGCTGCCGATGGGGGTGATCTTCGGGCCGAGGTCGCAGCCGATCACGTTGGCGTAGATCATCGCCTCGCGCACCAGGCCTTCCGCGTCGCTGCCCTGGATCGACAGCGCGCCGACCAGCACGCTGGGCATGTTGTTCATCACCGACGACAGCAGCGCCGAGAGCAGGCCGGTACCGATGGCGGCGCTCCACAAGCCCTGTTCGGCCAGGCGATCGAGCAGGTGGGTGAGGAAGTCCGTGAGGCCGGCGTTCTTCAGGCCGTAGACCACTAGGTACATGCCGAGGGAGAAGATCACCACCTGCCAGGGCGCTTCGCGCAGTACGCGGCGGGTGGAGATGCGGTGCCCGCGCGCGGCAACGGCAAACAGGATGGCCGCGCAGACAGCAGCGACGGCGCTGGCCGGGATGCCCAGCGGCTCCAGGGCGAACAGGCCGACCAGCAACACCAGCAGCGTCCACCAGCCGACGATGAAGGTGGCGCGGTCGTGGATCGCCGCCTTCGGCTCCTTCAGCGCATCGACTGCGTACTGTCTCGGGATGTCGCGACGGAAGAACAGGAACAGCACCAGCAGGGTGGCGGCGACGCTGGCGAGGTTCACCGGCACCATCACCGAGGCGTATTCGGCAAAGCCAAGGCCGAAGTAATCGGCCGAGACGATGTTCACCAGGTTGGAGACCACCAGCGGCAGGCTCGCGGTATCGGCGATGAAGCCGGCAGCCATGACGAAGGCCAGGGTCGCAGCGGGGGAGAAGCGCAGCGCGAGCAGCATCGACATGACGATGGGCGTAAGGATCAGCGCCGCGCCATCATTGGCGAACAGCGCCGAGACAGCAGCGCCGAGCAGTATGCAGAAAACGAACAGGCGGTTGCCGCTGCCGTTCGCCCAGCGCGCCACGTGCAATGCGGCCCATTCGAAGAAGCCGGCCTCATCCAGCAGCAGGCTGATGATGATGACGGCGATGAAAGTGGCGGTTGCGTTCCAGACGATGGCCCACACGGTCGGGATGTCGTGCAGCGAAACTGCGCCAGCGGCCAGGGCGATGATTGCGCCGAGCGCGGCGCTCCAGCCAACGCCGAGCCCCTTGGGCTGCCAGATGACCAGGACGAGGGTGAAAACGAAGACAGCTATAGCGACCAGCATGGAGGACTCGCTTGGAAAAGATCAGCAGCAGGCAGCGTCACGGACGGGGCGGCCGTTCATGTTCTGCAGGCGGAGGGTGTTGTCGGCCAGCCATTGCGCGTTGGCCTGCAGGGTGACCTGCAGCATCTCGCGCACCCAGGCAGGCAGTTCGGGGTTGAGGCGGTAATACACCCACTGGCCCTGGCGGCGATCCAGCAGCAAGCCGCTGCTGCGCAGTTGCGCCAGGTGACGGCTGATCTTTGGCTGGCTGTCGTCCAGCGCGCACATCAGCTCGCAGACGCAGAGCTCGCCCAGGCTGGCGATGAGCAGGGTGGCGCGAACACGGGTCTCGTCGGCCAGGCTCTTGAAGACTTCGGGTGGAGTGATCATGGCTTTATCTTGCATATGGAAAATCGAATATACGGATTTCCATATGTAATACACAAGCCTTGTTGAACTTGAGCGGCCGCTTCTGGCCGTTTTCTGCCTGTCGCCTCTTCGGCGTGACTGGTCAAGTCGGATGCAAACGGTGGTCAGCGGCAATGCAATTGGGCGGTCAAGTGCGATGCAATTACGCAGCATGGTGCTAATTCGAATTCGGTGATCCTCTGAGCCTGGGCTAGCCTCAGAAATGTTGATGTTTCGGTGATGCTTGGAGACCTTGATGAGCGGTCAATTTCTTCCAAAGGACATGCGGGAGCTACGAGCGGCCCTCCATCGAGGAGAACCGGTGATCGAGTTCTTTATTCAGCCGCCGCTGCAGGTCAAGCTGGTGAACAACAGGGTATGTCTCGACGCGCGCTGCATGGAGGTCCCTGGCGTGACAGAAGAGGCTGTCGCCCGATTTAGCTTCAGCGCTGAAGTCGCGATGTGCTTGCTAGAGTCCCTGCAGCGCATCAGCTTTACCGTCACGCAGGATCCTCTCAAAGGCGAATAGCTGGAAATGCTCGCGTGCCTGGTCTATTGCTGATAATTGGATTCGGGGCGGCCGAGGGTGGTGACATGTTCCTAATTATGGATAGGCCTGGTCCGATCAGCTACGTCCACCCGAATGGGGCGAAGATGTTCATTGAGTTTGAATGGGACGCTCCTGGCAATCTGGTGCCACGCGAAGTACTGGTAACGGTTTCAGGCCAAATCGTCTGTTCAGCTACAGGGCCATGGAGGTGCTTTTCCGATGCGCGTCGGCAGGGCATCGAAATGGCAACTCACTGGTGCGACCAACACTATGCAAAAGGAACCTGACATGTCTCTGGATTACTCGACCCAACAGTTACGTGTGACATTCGCTGAGCTGGCGTTTCGCAGCGAGTCGATTGCGATGGTTCTCGACCAGGCGATGCAAGAGCTGCCGGCCGGCTACGCGGCGAACATTGCTGACGTGATCACGCTGCTGAAGGACGATGCCGAGAAGCTCAGGACATTGGCAGGACGCACGCAGGACGGATTCATCCAGGTGCTGGATTGAATGGCGCAGAGGTCCAGCTGCTAAAAGCGCTGCGGACCTCGTCATTCAACAACGCTTCGGTTGCTGATCGGTTGGTAGGTCTTGCTGCCGCTCTTCCTGAGATGTCTAGCGAGTTGCGCGCGATGGCCAGCCAGCTTGAGCAAGATGCTGACACCCTTGCAGTGTTCGCCCAGGAGATTCATGAAGGCCGGATAGTGCGGTCGCCGTGAGAAATAGTACCCATGTCGGTATCGTGCCAGCCTGCAAGCCATCTGCTTCTGATTTCGAGCTGGCAACTGCCATATGGGCAGCTTTCGCGGGTCTTGTTGCGCCTTCTTGCAGAGCATCCCTCGCGATACTCGTGAGTTCCTTCCGGCCAATTCGGTCGCGCTTGATCCTTCATGCCTCGCTCCGATCCAGGCGCGCGGCGATCTTCGCGCCTTCATCATAGAAGTTGCGCGCCACGTTTTTGGGCTGATCGCAATTGTGGCGCGGGACCCTCAGGAACTACCGCGCACCGCCAGGTCCGGGCGCGTGCAAGTTGAGGATCATAGTCTGGATGAGCTCGGCGAGCTGTTCGAATTCACCCCACTTCGTCAGGTCGTTCAGATTATCCAGCGCGCCTGGGCGACCGCTTACAGATGCTCATTCACCCCGCCATCGGGGTGGACTGAAACCGTGGTCGATGCAAGCATCCCCGGAGCGTGGCAATATGATGTCATCACAAGACAAGGAGGTCGCAATGCGTACCGCTTCCATCCCTCTCGCCGCTCTTATGCTTGCTGTGGCATTCACCACCGGCTGTGCCGTTAAGAAAGACTTCTACGCAACCGGCGGAAGCCGTGCCGATGGAACCGTGGACATGGCTTACGATTTTGCTCAGTTTGAGCAACCGCTCGTCAACCCGAGCCAGGCACAGTCTATCGCGCAACAAAAGTGCACCGTTTGGGGCTACCGCGAGGCGGAAGCTTTCGGTGGGAAAACCACCAATTGTAATCAGCGCGACGGTTGGGGCAATTGTGTAGCCGGGCAGGTCGTGATCAAGTACCAGTGCATAGGTGATCTCGGTGTGCCGTCGCCCGAGCGGGTTACGCAGGTGAGCTCCACTGCGGCACCTTCCGAAGGCTCCCTCAGCAAAGCCCAATGGCAACAGCAGCAGCTGGACGAACTCTCTCGGAAATCCATCCCCTACGAGCAGTACCAGCAGGAGTACCGGAGGATCATGGGGCAGTAGGACCTGGCCCATCGTCTGATAAGCGTTGCCTAAGCTACTGCATGGAAAGCAAAATTAACCTAGAGAATCTAGGAATAAAGGAGGGGGCAATGAAGCATTCAGAATCACCAAGCCGCCTCATAGGGGTGGGGATCTACACACCTTACGAAGCGTCGCTTTACACCGGGATACCAGCTAAAGACATTCGCAGATGGATGTTTGGATACAAGTCGGATGGTGTAGAGCTGCCTGGCCTCTGGGCGCCAGAGCTTAGTTTTACTGAGGAGAGACTGCTTGGTTTCCATGACCTGCTGGAAATCCGTTTTGTTCATGCCTTCCGCCGGCATGGCGTAAGCCTTCAGGCGATTAGGGCTGCATCCCGCCAAGCGCGTGAGCTATTCCATCAAGCCTACCCCTTCACCTGTAGGAGATTCCAGACAGACGGGAGGAGCATTTTTGCGACCGTCCTGGATGAGACAGGCGATGAGACGATCCTGGATTTGGCAAAGCGCCAGTTGGTATTCAAGCAGGTGATTGGCCCGTCACTTTACGAAGGCATCGACTATGCCGAGGAGGGCAAGGCCCAGCGCTGGTATCCGGTAAAACGGAGCAAGGCTGTGGTGCTTGATCCGCAGATAAACTTTGGAAAGCCGACACTAAACTCAGTAGGAATCGATACGTCGTCCATCTACCAAGCCTATTTGGCGGAAGGCGAGAACATCCGACGCGTCGCGGCACTATACGAGATAAAGCCCGCAGCAGTGGAAGCTGCGGTCACCTATGAGCATGGACTAGCCGCTTGAATTGAATCGACCCTAGTTTCGTAGACACCTCCGTGCCTCATAATACGACCCATTAGGAGGTGC
>NZ_PEKX01000019.1 GCF_002796985.1 Pseudomonas sp.
TCGCTTGGGCTTCAGCGAAGGCGAACCTTCTCATCAGCGGGAGGCGCATTCTACAGCGATCAAACCCACTGTCAAGCACCTCGGTGACCTTCTTTTCAGCTCGCTGCCGGAGCAGCTAATGAAGAGCGGCAAGTGCATCACCTGCCTGATCACCACTCCCAACCTCGAGCATCTGTAAGTACTTGATTTTCAAGTTCTTTCAGCGCTTCGTCGCTGGGAGTGGTGCGCATTATAGGGAGTTTAAATCAGCCGTCAACGACTAATTTAAACTTTCTGCAAAAAGCTGTCTGGGTGATCAGTTTACCGCCATTCCCTGCCCTACCAGTCGGCGTTCCTGGCGCAGCAGGTAAGCACCCACCAGCAGGCCAACCACGCACAGGGCAACCACGTAGTACGCCGGGCCCAGCGGGTCTTCCTTCATAAGGAGAGCCACCACCATCGGTGTCAGGCCGCCGAAGATGGCGTAGGCCAGGTTGTAGGAGAAGGACAGCCCGGTGAAGCGCACCACCGCCGGGAAGGCGTTGACCATCACGTAAGGCACCGCGCCAATGACGCCGACACACAGGCCAGTGACCGCATACAGCGGGAACAGCCAGTCAGGGTGTGCCTTCAGGCTGGTGTAGAAGGTCCAGGACACGACGCCCAGCAGGACGCTGCCCACTATAAAGGTGCGACCCGCGCCGAAGCGGTCGGCGAGGCGGCCGGACAGGATGCAGCCGATGCTCAGGCAGACGATGGCCACACTGTTGGCTTTCAGCGAAATGGCGGCGTCGAAGCCGTAAACGGTCTGCAGCACCGACGGTGTCATCAGGATCACCACCACGATGCCGGCGGAGAGCACCCAGGTCAGCAGCATGGACAGCACGATCGCCGGGCGATGCTCACGTACCACTACGCCCAGCGGCACTTCTTCGGCCAGTTGCTTGCGCAGCTGCAGTTCGGCGAACACCGGGGTCTCGTGCAGCCAGCGGCGCAGGTAGACGGAGAACAGGCCGAAGATGCCGCCCAGCAGGAAGGGGATACGCCAGGCATAGCCCAGGACTTCCTCGGCGCTGTAAACGCTGTTGATCAGCGTCGCCACCAGCGAACCGATGAGGATGCCAGCGGTCAGACCCGAGGTGAGCGTGCCGCAGGCATAGCCCACATGGCGATGCGGGACGTGCTCGGCGACGAACACCCAGGCACCAGGCACCTCACCACCGATGGCCGCGCCCTGGATGACGCGTAGCAGCAGGAGGGCCAACGGCGCCCAGATGCCGATCTGCGCATAGGTAGGCAACAGGCCCATGATCAGCGTGGGAACGGCCATCAGGAAGATGCTCAGGGTGAACATCTTCTTGCGGCCCAGCAGATCGCCGAAGTGGGCCATCACCACACCACCCAGCGGACGGGCCAGGTAGCCGGCGGCGAACAGCCCGAAGGTCTGCAGCTGACGCAGCCAGTCGGGCATGTCGGCGGGGAAGAACAGCTTGCCGACCACGGTGGCGAAGAACACGAAGATGATGAAGTCGTAGAACTCAAGGGCGCCGCCCAGGGCGGACAACGAAAGAGTCTTGTAGTCGCTGCGGGTCAACGGACGTGACGCAGGCGCGGCAGGAGCGTTCACAGAAGGCATGGTGCTTGTTATCTCTGCAGGCAAGGAGGCTGCGACCGGCAGCCGCAGGTGCCGCACCATAGCAAATTGCGCGGAAGCGACACAGCGGCCGCACCCGCTGGAAATTCTCGAATTCCAGCGGTCGTCGCGCCGGTTCTCCCTCTATATAATGCAGGTGGGCCGATCAAAAGCTGTCCCAAGGCCTTGCGCCGGCAGGTGTCTTGGGAGAGTTTTTCGATAACCTCACCATGAGTATGCCGGGGGCAAGAGGCCCTTACCTATGATCGAGCTTGAACAAGAAGATCCCATCCCGCAGGGCGACTTGGCCCTGCAGATCACCGCCCTGCCGCGCGAGAGCAACGGCTTCGGCGACATCTTCGGTGGCTGGCTGGTGGCGCAGATGGATCTCGCCGGAACCGCCATGTCCAGCCGCATTGCCGGAGGCCGCGTGGCTACGGTAGCCATCGACCGCATGGCTTTCCTGGTCCCGGTCGCTGTCGGCGCGCAGCTCTCCTTCTATACGCAGACCCTGGAAGTCGGCCGCAGCTCGATCCGCATGCTGGTCGAAGTGTGGAGCGACGACCCGCTGTCGAGCGAATGGCGCAAGGTCACCGAGGCCGTGTTCGTCTTCGTTGCCATCGACGGTAGCGGGCGTACCCGCACGGTTCCTCCGCGTCGTGGCTGAAAACTGAAAACGCCGGCATTCTCGCCGGCGTTTTCGTTTCTGCGTTTCAGAATCAGCGCTGCGGTTTTCCGCGCACCGGTGCACCTTCAGCCTTGAAGTAGTCCGCGGTGCTGCGCGGCAGTGCCGGGCGACCGCGCACCTTATCGGCCAGCTTCTCGGCCATCATGATGGTGGTGGCGTTGAGGTTGCCGGTGATGATCAGCGGCATGATCGAGGCGTCGATCACCCGCAGCCCCTCCATGCCGTGCACGCGGCCTTCGCCATCGACCACCGCCATGTCGTCATCGCCCATCTTGCAGGAGCACGACGGGTGGAAAGCCGTTTCCGCATGCTCGCGGACGAAGGCGTCGAGGTCGGCGTCGCTCTGCTTGTCCAGGCCCGGGCTGATCTCGCGGCCGCGATAGGGATCGAGCGCCGGCTGGTTCATGATTTCGCGGGTGATCCGGATGGCGTCACGAAACTCCTGCCAGTCCTGCTCGCAGGACATGTAGTTGAACAGAATGCTCGGGTGCTTGCGCGGATCGCGTGAAGTGACGTTGATCCGCCCCCGACTGGGAGAGCGCATCGAGCCGACGTGAGCCTGGAAGCCATGCTCACTCACCGCGTTGCTGCCGTTGTAGTTAATGGCGACCGGCAGGAAGTGGTACTGGATGTTCGGCCACTCGAACTCCGGGCGGCTGCGAATGAAACCGCCCGCCTCGAACTGATTACTCGCGCCCAGGCCGGTGCCGAGGAACATCCACTCCGCGCCGATCTGTGGCTGGTTCCACCATTGCAGCGCCGGGTACAGCGACACCGGCTGCTTGCAGGCGTACTGCAGGTACATCTCCAGGTGGTCCTGGAGGTTCTGGCCGACGCCGGGCAGGTCATGCACGACCTCGATGCCCAGGTCGCGCAGCAGGGCGGACGGGCCGACGCCGGAGCGCTGCAGCAGTTGCGGAGAAGCGATGGCGCCAGAGCACACCAGTACTTCGCGGCGTGCGCGCACTTCCTTCAGCGCATTGTCATCGCCATGCAGGTAGGTCACGCCGATGGCGCGCTTGCCGCTGAACAGGATGCGGTCGGTCAGCGCGTGGGTGACGATGGCCAGGTTCGGCCGCTCGCGGGCCTGGTCGAGGTAGCCGCGGGCGGTGCTGGCGCGCCGGCCCTGCGGGGTGACGGTGCGGTCCATCGGACCGAAGCCTTCCTGCTGGTAGCCGTTGAGGTCGTCGGTGCGCGGATAACCCGCCTGCACGCCGGCCTCGACCATGGCATGGAACAGCGGGTTGTTGCCGGCCTTGGGCGTGGTGACGCTGACCGGGCCGCTGCCACCGTGGAAGTCGTTGGCGCCGATGTCGCGGGTCTCGGCCTTGCGGAAGTACGGCAGGCAGTCGAGGTAGGTCCAGTCTTCCAGGCCCTTCTCCTGCGCCCAGCCGTCGAAGTCCATGGCGTTGCCACGGATGTAGCACATGCCGTTGATCAGCGAGGAACCGCCCAGGCCCTTGCCGCGCCCGCACTCCATGCGACGGTTGTTCATGTGCGGTTCCGGGTCGGTCAGGTACGCCCAGTTGTAGCGGCGGCCCTGCAGCGGGTAAGCCAGCGCCGCGGGCATCTGCGTGCGGAAGTCGGCGCGGTAGTCCGGGCCGCCGGCTTCGAGCAGCAGGACGCTGACCTCGGCGTCCTCGGTCAGGCGGGCAGCCAGTACGTTACCGGCGGAACCCGCGCCAATGATGATGTAGTCGTATTCCTGGGACATGCAGGCCTTCCTCTTTTTCAGGCACGACACCGCCCGCGACGCGTGCGCGCCGGTGTCTGCGTGTTCGGGATGGCCGGTGGTCAGGGAGTCATGCCTGCGACCGGCCTTTCATGGCTCGATCGCGGCGGTCAGAACACCGAGGTGTAGTCGCCCAGCTCTACCTGTACGGATTTGATGCGAGTGTAGTGAGCCAGGGTGGTCAGGCCGTTCTCACGACCGACACCCGATTGCTTGTATCCGCCAACCGGCATCTCGGCCGGCGACTCGCCCCAGGTGTTGATCCAGCAGATGCCCGCCTCCAGGCGGTGGATCGCCCGGTGCGCGCGGGCCAGGTCCTGGGTCACGACGCCGGCGGCGAGGCCGTACTCGGTGTCGTTGGCGCGGCGGATGGCCTCGTCTTCGGTGTCGTAGACGAGGATGCTCATGACCGGCCCGAAGATTTCCTCGCGGACGATGGTCATGTCGTCACGGCAGTCGGTGAAGACGGTCGGTGCGACGTACGCACCCTTGCCGAACTCACCCTGGGTGACGCGCTCGCCACCGCACAGCAGGCGGGCCTTCTGTTCCTTGCCGGACTCTATATAGGAGAGAACGCTCTCCATATGCGGGAAGCTCACCAGCGGGCCGAAGTTGGTGTTTTCGTCCTGCGGGTTGCCCAGGCGGATGCGCTTCACACGCTCCAGCACCTTGGCTTCGAAGCGCGCCTGCAGGTTGCGCGGGATGAACACGCGGGTGCCGTTGGTGCACACCTGGCCGGAGCTGAAGAAGTTGGCCATGACGGCGATGTCGGCGGCGCGGTCGAGGTGCGCGTCCTCGAAGATGATCAGCGGCGACTTGCCGCCCAGCTCCATGGTGACTTCCTTGAGCGAGGAGCCCGAAGCGCTGGCCATGACCTTCTTGCCGGTGGCGGTGCCACCGGTGAAGGAGATCTTCTCGATCAGCGGGTGCTCGGTCAGCCACTGGCCGACTTCGCGGCCGCTGCCGGTGAGCACATTGAATACGCCATCGGGCAGGCCGGCCTCGGTGTAGATCTCGGCGAGCTTGAGTACGGACAGCGGCGTCACTTCGCTGGGCTTGAAGATCATCGCGTTGCCGGCGGCCAGGGCCGGGGCGGATTTCCACAGGGCGATCTGGATCGGGTAGTTCCAGGCGCCGATGCCGGCGACCACGCCGAGCGGCTCGCGACGGGTGTAGACGAAGCTGGTGTCGCGCAGCGGGATCTGCTCGCCCTCGATGGCCGGCACCAGGCCGGCGTAGTATTCGAGCACGTCGGCGCCGGTGACGATGTCGACGAAGCGGGTCTCGGCCAGCGGCTTGCCGGTGTCGAGGGTTTCCAGTTCGGCGAGTTCGTCGTTGCGCTCGCGGAGGATGTCCACGGCGCGGCGCAGGATGCGCGAGCGCTGCATGGCGGTCATCGCCGCCCAGACTTTCTGCCCTTCCACCGCTGCCTGCACGGCACGCTCGACGTCATCCTTCGAGGCGCGTTGTACCTGGGCGAGAACTTCACCGTTGGCCGGATTGATGGTCTCGAAGGTGGCGCCGCTGGTGGCTTCCACGTAGCGACCGCCAATGTAGAGCTTCTGTACTTCGAATCGAGCCATGGTGCGGTGGTCCTCTCTTGTCGGTGTCAGCGCAAGGCTGCGCCCGCTATCCGGGACGCTTGGCCAGTTGTTGGTCGAGGTAGTCGTTGGCAATCGCCAACGCCTGCTCGGTGTCGAAGGCGTCGCCCGAGAGCGCGCCCCGCAGCCAGAGGCCGTCGATCAGCGCGGCCAATCCGCGAGCGGCGCTGCGGGCCTGGGCCAGCGGCAGTTCGCGGCGGAACTGGCTGCACAGGTTCGAATACAGCCGGTGGTCGTTGATCCGCTGCAGTCGGCGCAGCGCCGGCTGGTGCATGCTGGTCGCCCAGAACGCCAGCCAGGTCTTCATGGCCGGGCCGTTGACCTGCGAGCTGTCGAAGTTGCCGGCGATGATGGCCCGCAGGTGCGAGCGCGGTTCGTCGTTGCGCAAGGTAGCGCGGCGCTCGGCGACGGCCTTGCTCAAGGCCGACATCAAATGTCGCATCGTCGCTTCCAGCAGCCCGTTCTTGTCCCGGAAGTAGTGGCTGATGATGCCGTTGGAGACCCCCGCGAGGCGGGCGATCAGGGCGATGCTGGCGTCGCTCATGCCCACCTGGTCCACCGCCTCGAGGGTCGCGTGGATCAGTTGGGAGCGGCGAATCGGCTGCATACCGACCTTGGGCATTGTTCAATCTCCTCTTCGCCGGGCGTGCCTGTGCCGTCCGGCGATAATGTGGGCCAGTCTATTCGTTTTTTATTGAACGCTCAATCAACTAAGAATATGCTGCACTGCATCAACACCTCCGTGGCGCCCGCATGGCGGAGCCCGCACCGTTCATCGCTGTGCCGCATTCCAACCGGCAAGGATCGCAGAATCCGCGCCGGATGTGTCGCAGCCGCTCTCCCCGGTGACGTCGCCTGACGGCACCTGCCCGTTGCGACGGGCCTTCCACAGCCCGGCCCGTGCCGGGCTTTCTTTTTGCGCTTCTCGTAGGAGCGAGCTTGCTCGCGAACCTGCAAGGCACGGTGCCATGTCGTTCGCGAGCAAGCTCGCTCCTACGAAGAGCAGCATGATCTGGCTCAAGCGCCGCCGTGTGGGTAGGACTATGGTTTCAGCCATACCCCTCACGAGGATCGCCCCTATGTCGCAACACCCGCTCTGGCAGGCCCTGGGCCGCCACTGGAAATGGATCGCCCTGCGCGGCGTCGCGGCCGTGCTGTTCGGCATCCTGGCCATGGTCTGGCCGGGCATCGTGCTCACCGTGATGGTGCTGTTCTTCGGCGCCTACGCCTTTGTCGACGGCCTGTTCACCCTGATCGCCGCCGCACAGATGCGCGAATCCGGCCGACCGTTGTGGCCGCTGGTGCTGGTGGGATTGCTGGGGATAGCGGCCGGGCTGGTCGCCTTCTTCTGGCCGCAGCTGACCGCGTTGGGCCTGCTGATGCTGATCGCCGGCTGGGCGCTGGTGATGGGGGTGTTGCAGATCATCGCCGCGATCCGCCTGCGCAAGGCGCTGCAGAACGAGTGGTGGCTGGGGCTTTCGGGCGCGGTGTCGGTGCTGTTCGGCGTGCTGATGATCGCCAATCCCGGTGCCGGGGCGATTGCCGTGGCCTGGGTGATCGGCGCCTACTCGGTGTTCTTCGGCGTCCTGCTGATCCTGCTCGCGCTGCGCCTGCGCAAGACTTCCACCTTCAATGCCTGATGAGCGGGACTGGTGCCTGCTGCGCCTGGACGACAACGGCAACCGCTTCGTCATGCGCCGCCAACTGACCCGCGCCGAGGCCGAAGCCCTGGCGCGGGACTATCAGGCCCGCGGCCACCGGCAGACCTACTGGGCAGAGCGCGAAATGCTCCGCCCAGCCTGACTCAGCAGCCAGTCAGGCGCGCTTCCACGCGCTCGGCGGGGAAGAAGATCGGGCGCAGGCGCACGCCCACCGCGTTGCCGAAGAATGCCGCCACCAGCCACAGCCAGCCGTGCAGGCTGCCGGAAGCGATGCCGCTGAAGTACGCGCCAATATTGCAGCCATAAGCCAGACGCGCACCGTAGCCGAGCAGCAGGCCGCCGATCACCGCTGCGATCAGCGAGCGCGCGGGAATCTTCAGGCTCGGTGCGAAGCGGCCGGCGAGCCCGGCGGCCAGCAGCGCACCGATCATGATGCCGAAGTCCATGACGCTGGTGACGTCCTGCCAGACAGGTGCGGCCAGCGCCTTGGCGTTGGCTTCGGCCTGCCAGAAGGTCCAGTCATGCACAGCGATCCCCAGTCCCTCGAAAGCCTTGGCGCCCCACAGCGCAAACGCTGAGGTAACGCCCCACGGACGCCCGGCCAGCGCCAGGGTGGCGAAGTTCAGCAGCGCCAGCGCCACCGCGCCCCACACCAGCGGCCAGGGCCCACGGAACAACCGGCCGATGCCCTTCTCACCATTGCTGGCGATCAGTTCCAGCACGCCGTGACGGCGTCGCTCCAGCACCACGCTGACGGCAGCGATGGCAGCGAACAGCGCCAGGCTCAGCGCCAGTGCCGGGAACAGGCCGAGCGACTGCACAATGGAGGTGGGCGGCAGCGACGGCAGGGCGAACCACCAGCCAATATGCTGGGTGGCGACCACTGAGCCGACGATGAAGAACAGCAGCGTCACCAGCATCCGCGCATTGCCGCCACCCACAGTGAACAGCGTGCCGGAGGCGCAGCCGCCGCCCAGCTGCATGCCGATGCCGAAGATGAAGGCGCCGACGATGACCGACGTACCGGCCGGCGACACCAGCCCCTTCACCGGTTCGCCGAACAAGGTGCCGGCGGCCAGCCCCGGGAAGAACAGCAGCACCGCCAGCGCCAGCATCACCATCTGTGCGCGCAGGCCAGCGCCACGGCGCTCACGGATGAACACGCGCCAGGCGGAAGTGAAGCCGAAGGCCGCGTGGTAGAGCGTCAGCCCCAGCGCGCCTCCGACCAGGAACAGCAGGGCCTGCCGGCCGCTCACCACCTGGGCGAGGAACAGCGCACCCGCCAGCAGCAGGAGGAAGGCGACCCAGGGCGCGGTGGACCTGCGCTCAGGGACGGTGGACAGGGCTAGGCTCATGACGGCTCCGGGGTGTTTTCGAGAGGGGCGATATTCTAGGGTGCGCAGTGCCGGTCGCCAACTTCGTAAGGCAGCTAAGGAAATAGCTGGGGGTTACAAGCGGTAGAGAGCTCGGCCCGCCTCTGCGGTCGGGGCTGAGTGCTTTTCCCTCTCCCTAACCCTTTCCCTGAAGGGAGAGGGGCTCTTCATTTCCAAGCCTTGCGCAAGGCCTTGAGCGCCTCGGCGATCCGCACCTCCGGCACCGCGGCGAAGCCCAGTACCAATCCGGCTCGCTCATCCGCTGGCTCCGCAGATTCAGGCAGCCAGTAATCGCTCAGGGCGTTCAGCTCCACGCCAACCGCTGCTGCGCGCTGCACCAGTTCCAGCTCGCGTTCGCGGCTATCGACCCGCACGCACAGATGCAATCCCGCTTCGACCACCGGCATCGGAGCGCACCCGGCCACCTCCGGCCAGCCGCGCAGCAGCGCGTCGCGACGGCTGCGCGCGGCGCGGCGCATGCGGCGCACATGACGCTGGAAATGCCCTTCGGCGATGAAGTCGGCCATCACCCGCTGGGTGCCGACCTCCGAGTGGCGCACATCCAGCGCGCGGCGACGGGAGAATGCCTGCGCCAGCGCCGGCGGGACAACCAGGTAGCCCAGGCGCAGCGCGGGGAAGGCGATCTTGCAGAAAGTGCCGACGTAGAGCACGCGGTCATGCCGATCCAGCGCCGCCAGCGGCATCAGCGGGGTTCCGCTGTAGCGGTACTCGCCGTCGTAGTCGTCCTCGACTATCCAGCCGCCGCTGCGCTCGGCCCACTCCAGCAGCTCCAGGCGGCGCGCCAGCGACAGGGTCACGCCGGTGGGGTATTGATGCGAGGGCGTGACGTAGACCAGCCGGCAATCCGGCAACTGCTCCAGCTGCGCCGTGCACAGGCCATCGGCATCCACCGGCACGCCGTGCAGGCGCGCACCCGCCGTGGCGAACGCGTGGCCGGCGGCGCGGTAGCCGGGGTTCTCGATGGCCGCACCGTCACCCTCGGCGAGCAGCACCTGGGCGCACAGCGTGATGCCCTGCTGGGCGCCGCTGGTAATGATGATCTGCCCGGCGTCGCAGTGCAGGCCTCGGGTAGTGCGCAGGTAGGCGGCGACCAGTTCGCGCAGACGCTGCTCGCCAGCCGGGTCGCCATAGCCCAGGCAATCCAGCGGCGGATCGCGCCAGAAGCGCGCCTGCAGCCGCGCCCAGGTGTCGAAAGGGAAGAGGTCGAAGGCCGGTACGCCAACCCTGAACGCCCTTGGCGCGCCCGTGGGCGGCAACGGCAGGTGGTGCCTCGCGAGGCGCTCCAGGGAAGGCGCATCCGCGCTGCGTACCTCGCTACGCACTGCATCGACGGAGGGCTGAACACGCTCCGCCACGTAGGTGCCATCGCCCGTGCGGCCTTCAATGTAGCCCTCGGCGTAGAGCTGCTCGTAGGCGCGCACCACGGTGTTGCGCGAAACGCTCAATGAGGCAGCCAGATCGCGGCTGGCCGGGAGCCGCGAACGGGCGGCGAGGCGGCCGTCGAGGATGCGCTCGCGCAGTGCCTGGAACAGCTGCAGACCCAGCGGTCGGGCGGGATCAAGGCGAATGCCCGAAGGGTTGAAGGGCAACGGGACGCTCATGCAGGCAACTTCCAGGACGACGGCAATGGTTCCTTTTATTTCACCATGAATGGCTCTTTAGCAGAACCAATTCCCAGCCTAGGCTGGAGACACTCCAACGCACACAAGGTCCCCAGCATGTCTTCCGCCGTCGAGATCCGCCCGATTACCGCCGATGATCACGCCGCCTGGCTGCCGCTCTGGCAGGGCTACCAGCGCTTCTACAAGACCACCATTGACGAGGCCACCACGGCCGTTACCTGGCAGCGCTTCCTGGATGCGGCCGAGCCGATGCACGCCGCCCTCGCCTGGCGCGATGGCGTGGCCATCGGCATGGTCCACTTCATCTACCACCGTTCCTGCTGGACCCAGGGCGACTACGTCTACCTGCAGGACCTGTACGTCGCCGAAGGCCAGCGCGGCGGCGGCATCGGTGCGCAGCTGATCGAGCACGTCTACTCCGACGCTCGCGCCAACGGCGCCTCACGGGTGCACTGGCTGACCCACGAGAGCAACACCGACGCCATGTTCCTCTACGACCGGATCGCCGACCGCTCCGGGTTCGTCCAGTACCGCAAGACTCTCTGAGCCGGAGCGCCCATGAACGACCAACCCCTGCTGAACTGGCGTCCCGCCGCCAGCCCCGAACGCCGCACCCTGACCGGCCGCACCATCAACCTGGCGCCGCTGGACGTCGCCCTCCACGGCGATGACCTGTGGCAAGCGCTGCAAGGCCCGGACTCCGATCCGGTGCTGTGGGACTACCTGCCCTACGGCCCCTTCCCCGAGCGCGCGCCTTTCGACGCCTGGCTGGCGGGCAACGCAGCGAGCAACGACCCGCTGTTCTTCGCCGTGATCGACCGCGCGAGCGGCCGCGCCGTCGGCCTGCTCAGCTACCTGCGGATATTCCCCAAGGACGGCAGCATCGAGATCGGCCACATCGCCTACGGCCGCGTGATGCAGCGCTCGCCGGCCTCCACCGAGGCGGTCTACCTACTGGCGCGCTGGGCGTTCAAGATGGGCTACCGCCGTCTGGAGTGGAAGTGCAACGCGCTCAACGCCCGCTCCATGCGCGCTGCCGTGCGCCTGGGCTTCGTCTTCGAGGGCACTTTCCGCCAGGCCACGGTGGTCAAGGACCGCAACCGCGACACCGCGTGGTTCTCCATCATCGACAGCGAATGGCCACGCTGCCAGCAGGCCTTCGAGGCCTGGCTGGGTGCCTCGAATTTCGACGGCGAAGGGCGGCAGCGGACGCAGCTGGCAGACCTGCGCCTGCGCTGATCTTTTCACTCTCCGGGAACTGCCCGCTGTGCGAAGGATCGGTGATACTGAAACTTTCGCAGCGCAGTCCCGGAGACCCCCATGAGCAGCGACATCCAGACTCCCCGCGTCGAGCAGGTACAGATCGATCAACTGTCCTGCTGGCGTATCCACACCGCCCATGGTGAAGCCCTGATCGCCCAGCAGGGTGCGCAACTGCTCAGTTACCAGCCCCACGAACAGCCGCCACTGGTGTGGCTGAGTGAGACCGCCGAGTACCGCCACGGCCAGTCCGTGCGCGGCGGCGTGCCAGTGTGCTGGCCCTGGTTCGGCAACCTGGACCTCAACCCGGTGGACATCCGCACCGCCTACCAGGGCGACAAGCCGCCGGCCCACGGTCTGGTGCGCGCCCTCGACTGGCAACTGGACGATATCGCCGACGAGCTGGGCCAGCTCTCGGTGCACTTCAGCTATGACGCCAGCCAGGGCCTGCCCGGCTGGGCGCACTCGGCGCGGCTGGAGCTGGTGATGCGCTTCGGCGAACACCTGACCCTGGAGATGACCACCCACAACCTGGGCGACAAGCCGCTGCCGCTGACCCAGGCGCTGCACACCTACTTCGCCGTCAGCGACTGCCGCCAGGTGAGCATCGAAGGCCTGCAGGGCAACCGCTACCTGGACGCCATGGAGAACTGGGAAGAACGCCAGCAGCACGGGCTGGTCCGCTTCACCGGCGAGACCGACCGCGTCTACCTGGACGTGGAAAAACCCCTGGTGATTCACGACCCGCAGTGGCAACGCGGCATCCATGTCAAAGCCAGCGGCTCGCGCTCGGCGGTGGTCTGGAACCCCTGGATCGACAAGGCCGCACGCCTGTCGCAAATGCCCGACGATGCCTGGACCGATATGCTCTGCATCGAGACCGCGCGGGTAATGGACGACGCCCTGAGCGTGGCGCCGGGAAGCAGCGAGACCATGAGCATGGAAATCTGGGGTGAGCCGCTGAGCAAGTAATCGCTCGGCGGCAAGAGGTATCGTAGGAGCGGACTCCGTCCGCGATCGGCCCCGCATCGCGCCGGATAGCATCGCGGACGGAGTCCGCTCCTACGCAGGGTTCGAGACGCGGTGATTAAAGATCGCTCTCCTCCACCGGCCGCACCTTGGCGTGGTCGATGGCGTAGGCCGCGTCGGCCAGGTCATTGCTGACCTTCTCCACCTTCAGCGTGCCGCTGACCCAGATCGGGTTGTAGATGTCGTCGATCTGGATGCCCTTGGGGTAGCGCACCAGCACGATCTGGTTCGGCGGAGGCGGCGGCACGTGGATACAGGCGCCCGGGTAAGGCACCAGGAAGAATTCGGTGACCCGGCCCTTGGCGTCGTTCTCCAGCGGCACCGGATAGCCGCCCAGGCGCAACGCCTTGCCGTTCAGCGCGGCCACGGTTTTCGTGGAATACATCACCTGCGGCAGCTTCTTGTCGGTCTGCTTCAGCCCGCCCTTGTCAGTGAAGGTGCCGTTGGCTTCGGGGCCACTGTGGGTGATCTCCGGCATGTCTTCCAGCGCCTTGCGGTCGCTGGGCGGCATCAGGGACAGCCAGTCGGCTTCGGGGAGTTCGGCGGCGGACGCCAGGGAAGTCAGCAGTATCAGGCAGCAGGCGAGCAATGGTCGGCGCATCGTGGACTCGAAAGGCCCGGTCGGGCACAGGCGGCAAGAGCTTCCTGCGCCCTCCCCCATGGCGGGAGAGGGGCGGAAATCACCGTCAATTCTTCTTGATCAGACCGTAAATGACCAGCAATACCACGGCGCCGATCACCGCGCCGATGAAGCCCGCCGCCTGGCCGGCAGCGTAGATGCCCAGCGCCTGGCCGCCATAGGTGGCCAACAGCGAGCCGCCGATACCGATCAGGATGGTCATGATCCAGCCCATGCTGTCATCGCCCGGCTTGATGAAGCGCGCGATGAGTCCAACGATCAGGCCGATGACGATGGTTCCGATTAATCCCATGACAGTCCCTCCTTGTGGGTTGAGCGCGGTGGGTGCGCGCCTGTCATGGGACAGTGTAGGAAAGCCTGGCGTTCCGTGTTCCCCCGCGCGCCAGAGCGACCCCGAGTGTTTCGCGAGCCTTACAGCAGTCCGCCGCTCGCCCATGAAAAAAGCCGCGTCAGTGATTGACGCGGCTTTCTCTTGTCACTCGGACCGACGGGCCGTCAGACCTTGGCGATCAGCGCCTCGACCTCGGCGATGCGCGCCTTCAGGGTCGGCAGGTCGGTGCTGCGCAGAGTGGCGTGGCCAACCTTGCGCCCGGCCTTGAAGGCCTTGCCGTAGTGGTGCAGGTGGCAATCGGCGATGTTCAGCACCTCGGCCACCGGCGGCACTTCGCCGATGAAGTTGAGCATGGCGCTCTCGCCCACTTTGGCGGTCGAGCCCAGCGGCAGGCCGGCGATGGCCCGCACGTGGTTCTCGAACTGGCTGCACTGGGAACCTTCGATGGTCCAGTGACCGGAGTTATGCACGCGCGGGGCGATCTCGTTGGCCTTCAGGCCGCCGTCGACCTCGAAGAACTCGAAAGCCATCACACCGACGTATTCCAGCTTGTCCAGCACGCGGCCGACATAGTCTTCGGCCAGCGCCTGCAGCGGGTGCTCGGTGCTCGCCACGGAGAGGCGCAGGATGCCGTTCTCGTGGGTGTTGTGCACCAGCGGGTAGAAGCGCGTTTCGCCGTCGCGGGCGCGCACTGCCACCAGCGAGACTTCGCCGGTGAAGGGCACGAAGCCTTCGAGGATGCAGGGCACACTGCCCAGTTCGGCGAAGGCGCCGCTGACGTCCTCGGCCTTGCGCAGGACCTTCTGGCCCTTGCCGTCGTAGCCCAGGGTGCGAGTCTTCATCACCGCCGGCAGGCCGATGCTGGCCACCGCGGCATCGAGGTCGGCCTGGGACTGCACGTCGGCGAAGGCCGGGGTCGGAATCCCCAGGTCCTTGAACATGGACTTCTCGAACCAGCGGTCGCGGGCAATGCGCAGCGACTCGGCGTTCGGGTAGACCGGCACGAACTGCGAGAGGAAGGCCACGGTCTCGGCCGGCACGCTCTCGAACTCGAAGGTCACCAGGTCGACTTCATCGGCCAGCTGGCGCAGGTGGTCCTGGTCGCTGTAGTCAGCGCGGATGTGCTCGCCCAGGGCTTGCGCGCAGGCGTCCGGCGCCGGGTCGAGGAAGGCGAAGTTCATGCCCAGCGGAGTGCCCGCCAGGGACAGCATGCGGCCCAGCTGGCCGCCACCGATGACACCGATCTTCATGGTCGTACTCAGGCCTCGCGCGGATCGGGATTGTCCAGCACCGTCTCGGTCTGGGTGGCGCGGAACTGCTTCAGCGCCTCGTGGTATTTGGGGTACTTGGCGCCCAGGATGCTGGCGGAGAGCAGGGCTGCGTTGGTCGCGCCGGCCTTGCCGATGGCCAGGGTGGCCACCGGGACGCCCGCCGGCATCTGCACGATGGACAGCAGCGAGTCGACGCCCGAGAGCATGGAGGACTGCACCGGCACGCCAAGGACCGGCAGGTGGGTCTTGGCGGCGCACATGCCCGGCAGGTGGGCGGCACCGCCAGCGCCGGCGATGATCACTTCGATGCCACGGCCATCGGCCTCTTCGGCGTACTGGAACAGCAGGTCCGGAGTCCGGTGGGCAGAAACCACCTTCACTTCATACGGAATGCCGAGCTTGTCCAGCATGTCTGCGGTGTGGCTCAGGGTGCTCCAGTCGGATTTGGAGCCCATGATCACGCCAACCAGTGCGCTCATCGTCGTGCCTCTCTCAAGTGCGCTCTTGGGCGCGTCAGAAACCAACAAGCCACGACTCCGTGAGGGCGTGGCTTGTACGTGGCCAAACCGGCGGGCAGTGCCGGCTTGAAGGCGGCGCAGTATACCGCAAAGGATGTGGCGCAGTGCACTGGGCATGACCGTTGGTCCCGATTTCGTCATTACCCGATTGAAATGCCCTTCAGCGACTTCGGAAAAGCTTGCCTCAGCTCAAGATGACCTAGGCTCATGGGCTCAGACTCGTCTGACGATCCTGCCCGGATGGGGCAGGTCCCTCACCCTTCAAGGAGCGAGCGCAATGTCCACGACCCTGCCCACGACCATGAAAGCTGCTGTCGTCCACGCCTTTGGCGAGCCACTGCGGATCGAGGAAGTCAAAGTCCCGCTGCCCGGCCCCGGGCAGATTCTGGTGAAGATCGAAGCCTCCGGTGTCTGCCACACCGACCTGCACGCCGCCGAGGGCGACTGGCCGGTGAAGCCGAGCCTGCCGTTCATCCCCGGCCATGAAGGCGTCGGCTTCGTCGCCGCGGTCGGCGCCGGCGTCACCCGTGTGAAGGAAGGCGATCGCGTCGGCGTGCCCTGGCTGTACACCGCCTGCGGCTGCTGCGAACACTGCCTGACCGGCTGGGAAACCCTGTGCGAGAGCCAGCAGAACACCGGCTACTCGGTGAACGGCGGTTACGCCGAGTACGTGCTGGCCGACCCGAACTACGTCGGCATCCTGCCCAAGGGCGTCAGCTTCCTCGAGATCGCGCCGATCCTCTGCGCGGGCGTTACCGTCTACAAGGGCCTGAAGGAAACCGGCGCACGTCCCGGCCAGTGGGTAGCGATCTCGGGTATCGGCGGCCTCGGTCACGTGGCCGTGCAGTACGCCAAGGCCATGGGCCTGCATGTGGTGGCAGTGGACGTGGATGACGCCAAGCTGGAACTGGCCAAGCGTCTGGGCGCCAGCCTGACCGTCAACGCGAAGAAGGAAGACCCGGTCGAGGTGGTGCAGCGCGATATTGGTGGCGCCCACGGCGTGCTGGTCACGGCGGTGTCCAACAGCGCCTTCGGCCAGGGCATCGGCATGGCCCGCCGTGGCGGCACTGTATCGTTGGTCGGCCTGCCGCCGGGTGACTTCCCCACACCGATCTTCGACGTGGTGCTCAAGGGTCTGCACATCACCGGCTCCATCGTCGGCACCCGCGCCGACCTGCAGGAAGCCCTGGACTTCGCTGGCGAAGGCCTGGTAACGGCCACCGTCGCCGCCGGCAAGCTGGACGACATCAACAGCATCTTCGACCGCATGCGCGCCGGGCAGATCGAAGGGCGGATCGTGGTCGAGATGTAAGCTCTCCGCGCTCCACGCACGACGTAGGATGGCGTGGAGCGCAGCGATACCCATCGATCGCGACGCAGACAGCATGGGTATCGCTCGCTCCACCCATCCTACAAAAGCGCTCCTCCGGCATCTGTGCGCATCCACCGCGGTCCTTCGCGGCGGTCAAGCTCTCGCGCTGCCGCCGTTTCCTGCTGATCAGGGGGTCTCGTCCAGCCCCAGGCCGCCTTCCAGCTTGCGCCAGAGCAGGCGGATCTGCGCCTTGCGCACCAGCGCGCAGCGGTACAGGCGGATTTCCTGCGGGACGATCCAATGCGGGCCGCCGCACAGCGCCAGCTCGCCGCGCGCCAGCTCGGACTCCATGCTCAACCGCGGCACCCAGGCCACCCCCATGCCCTGCAGCGCCATGCTCTTCAGGCTGTCGGCCATCGCCGTCTCATAGACGGTGGTGTAGCGCAGGTTGCGCTGGCGCAGCAGCAGGTTGACCCCACGGCCGAGGAATGCGCCGGCACTGTAGGCCAGCAGGGGCACACTCTGGCCGCTGTCCAGGTCGTAGAGCGGCACGCCAGCGGAGTTCACCGCACACACCGGCAGCATCTCGGTGCGCCCCAGGTGCAGCGAAGGGAAGACTTCCGGGTCCATCTGCAACGCGGCATCCGGGTCATAGAAGGCCATCATCAGGTCACAGCCACCTTCGCGCAGCAGGTGCACCGCCTCACCGACGTTGGTCGCCACCAGGCGGCTGGCGATGTTCAGGCCTTCGGAGCGCAGGCGGGCGATCCACGGCGGGAAGAAGCCCAGCGCCAGGGAGTGCGCGGCGGCGAACTGCAGCACCTCACCCTGCCCGCCTTCCAGGTGGTGCAGGTGGCGCACCACCTGGCCGAGCTGTTCGACCACGGCGCGGGCGGTAACCAGGAACAACTGCCCGGCCTCGGTCAGCTCGATGGGCGTGCGCTGGCGGTTCACCAGGATCAGCCCGAGAGCATCTTCCAGGCTGCGGATGCGCCGGCTGAACGCGGGCTGGGTAACGAAGCGCTTTTCAGCGGCCTGGGAAAAACTGCGGGTGGTGGCCAGGGTGCTGAAGTCTTCCAGCCATTTGGTCTCGAGGTTCACGTCAACTCCAACGCTTTCACGCGCTGATCGATTGGTCAGGAGCCGGGCGCGCGTAACACAGGCATACGCTCGCCGTCATCAATTCGTCACAGGGTACATTATGCCGTTCGTGCATGAGGCAGCCTTTAACAGCATTGGCCGACGAAAGGCGAAAACCCTAGTCTACCGGGCATCGCGGCGCTGGCCGTGTTCCTTTGAGACAACCCCTGTCATGTCCCCTGTTGCATCGTTCCGCATCGAGAAAGACCTCCTCGGCACCCTCGAAGTACCTTCTGACGCCTACTTCGGCATTCAGACCCTGCGCGCTGTGAACAACTTCCGCCTCTCGGGCGTGCCACTGTCGCACTACCCGAAACTGGTCGTCGGCCTGGCGATGGTCAAGCAGGCGGCAGCCGATGCCAACCACAAGCTCGGCCACCTGTCGACAGAGAAGCACGCCGCCATCAGCGAAGCCTGTGCCCGCCTGATCCGTGGCGACTTCCACGACCAGTTCGTAGTCGACATGATCCAGGGCGGTGCCGGCACCTCGACCAACATGAACGCGAACGAAGTCATCGCGAACATCGCACTCGAAGCCATGGGCCACGCCAAGGGTGAGTACAAGTACCTGCACCCGAACAACGATGTGAACATGGCGCAGTCGACCAACGACGCCTATCCGACCGCCATCCGCGTGGGCCTGCTGCTCGGCCACGACACCCTGCTGGCCAGCCTCGACAGCCTGATCCAGGCCTTCGCCGCCAAGAGCGTCGAGTTTGCCAGCGTACTGAAGATGGGTCGTACCCAGCTGCAGGACGCGGTGCCGATGACCCTCGGCCAGGAATTCCGTGCTTTCGCCACCACCCTGGGCGAAGACCTCGACCGCCTGCGTCGCCTGGCGCCGGAGCTGCTGACCGAAGTGAACCTCGGCGGTACCGCCATCGGCACCGGCATCAACGCCGACCCCGGCTACCAGAAGCTGGCCGTCGAGCGCCTGGCTGAAATCAGCGGCCAGCCGGTCGTCCCGGCCGCCGACCTGATCGAAGCCACCTCCGACATGGGCGCCTTCGTGCTGTTCTCCGGCATGCTCAAGCGCACCGCGGTCAAGCTGTCGAAGATCTGCAACGACCTGCGCCTGCTCTCCAGCGGTCCGCGTACCGGCATCAACGAGATCAACCTGCCGGCTCGCCAGCCGGGCAGCTCGATCATGCCGGGCAAGGTCAACCCGGTGATCCCGGAGGCGGTGAACATGTGCGCCTTCGAAATCATGGGCAACGACCTGGCGCTGACCATCGCGGCCGAAGGCGGCCAGCTGCAGCTGAACGTGATGGAGCCGCTGATCGCCTACAAGGTGCTCGACTCGATCCGCCTGCTCCAGCGCGCCATGGACATGCTGCGCGAGCATTGCATCACCGGCATCACCGCCAACGTCGAGCGCTGCCACCAGCTGGTGGAGCACAGCATCGGCCTGGTGACCGCGTTGAACCCGTACATCGGCTACGAGAACTCCACCCGCATCGCCAAGATCGCGCTGGAAACCGGCCGCGGCGTACTGGAACTGGTTCGCGAGGAACAGCTGCTGGACGAGGCCACCCTGGCCGACATCCTCAAGCCGGAAAACATGATCGCCCCGCGCCTGATTCCGCTGCGCGCCTGATCACCCGCCCGGCGCGAGCCGGGCACGTCTCACCGGTTGAGGGGGAGTACTCCTTCCTCACCTTTCAGGGATTGGTTACCACCACTCCCTTCTTTTATGCCCGGCGCGGCGGACTTGCCCGAAGCGCCACGTCTCACCGGTTGAGGGGCCTCTTGGCCCACTCTCCTTTCAAAGGGACACCGCTTACCCCGGTGTCCCCTTTTTTTTGCCTGTGATTTGGGTGGGGCGAAGAGCATCGTGGATGGATAGCTCTGAGCTCGGGTCAGCCCTCACCCTAACCCTCTCCCAGGGGGAGAGGGGACCGTTCGGTGCAGGATGAAACCATGGCGTCAGCCGGCACGGCCTGCCCCCTCTCCCTGAGGGAGAGGGCTGGGGTGAGGGGGAAGCGCAGACACAGGATTATCGGAGGCTACTCCTACGCAGCTTCAGGTTGCGCAGGAGCGGACTCCGTCCGCGATTGGCATGATTCGCACGAAGCGACGCGCGGGGATCAGTCCTGCCGTTGCAGGTGATCGAGAATCCGCCGGTTGAGGGCGGCGATGCGCTGGGCGGCGTCCGCCTCGTCGCACTCCTCGTCCTGCGCGCCAAGCTGGCGGGCACAGAGGTTGAGCGCGGAGAGCACCATCAGTTCATTGCTGGTGACGTAGGGGAATTTCTTCTTGCTGGCGCTGATCTCCGCCTGCAATAGCGCGGCCGCGTCCTGCAACCGGCGCTCTTCACCGGCCGGCGCCCGGACGCTGTACTCGCGCCCGAGGATGCGCAGGACGCGGACGCCGTCACCACTCATGCGCTGGCGCGGCTGTCGCTGACGCGGCTGATCAGCGCCTGCAGGCGGGTGGCAGTCGCGTTGTGCTTCTCTTCCTGTTCCATCAGGGACAGCTGCAGGCTGTCGTTTTCCTCACGAGCCTTGAGCAGCTCTTCACGCACAGCGGCGTTGTCCTGCACCAGCACTTCGTTCTGCTGCAGCAGTTCGGCGACCAGCTGTTCAAGTTGTTCGAGGGTGGAATCAAGCATGGGAGCCTCCGCAAAGCCTTTCAAAGGGTGCGGAGGATAAAGAAAGGGGCGCGGCGGGGCCAGCGGAAACGGCAATCTTCTGACAAGCCGTATGCTGTCAATTCAATAGCTTACGGAATTATTCTCGTGTTAATTCAATGATTTCCAGCCGCCAGTGAGTTTTGGACCAAAAAATCGCCGGCAAGGTTCTCGACCAAGTCTCGGCTCTCGCGCCGAGGTTAGAGAGATCCTGTAGGAGCGAGGGGGACGCCATCGTTATTGCTCGCGAACCCGCTCCGCAGCGGAGATGTTCGCGAGCAAGCTCGCTCCTACGAAGAGCTGTTCGGCGCGATCACAGGCGAATCACGCCCTCTTCGCGCAGCAGTTTGAAGATGGCTTCGGCCCCCGCTTCGGGCGTGACGTCCTTGAGCACCTGCCCGGTGCCGCCGGAAGCCTTGGCGGTGGCGGCCTTCATGCGCTCGGCGCCGGTCTTCGCCTTGATCACCTTCAGCCGCTTGGGCCGCGAGCGGGCCGGTTGCAGGTTGCCGTCGGCGAGCAGCGGGTCGTCCACCACTTCCACCTCGTGGGCTTCCAGATAACCACGGCGGGCCGGGCCAAAGGCGCTCTGGCGAGCCACCGGCGCGGCAGTATCGACGCTGGCGACGAAGGGCAGACGCACCTTCAGCCGGCGGCGCTGGCCACGGGGCAAGGCCTGCAGCACCAGGGCGCTGCCGCCTTCCACCTTCTCCACTTCCGCCAGGCCGACCACCAGCGGCCAGCCCAGGCGCTCGGCCAGCAGGAAGGGCAACATGCCGGAGCCTTCGCCGGTTTCCGCCTGGGTGCCGGTGAGGACCAGTTGCGCATCGCTGTCGCCGAGGTAGGCCGCCAGCGCCGGGAGCGCGTCGGCGCCTGCGGGCTGCTCCAGCACCGCCAGTTCGTCCAGGCCCATGCCGAGATAACCGCGCAGCGCTTCTTCCCCGGCGTCGCCGGCATGCACCACGCGCAGGCGCTTGCCGGCGAGGCTCATGCCCAGCTCGACCGCACGGGCATCCTGGTCAGCGCGGCGCGCACGGCCGGAGGCCGGATGGGCGCCGATGGACACCAGGGCGACGATGTTCAGGTCATTCATAAGCCACCTCGGGCTTGCAAGCTGGCGTAGGGCGAATAACGCGCAGCGTTATCCGCCGATGGGGCTACGGCGGCGGATAAAGCCTTCGGCTTTATGCGCTCTACGAAACTGGTGCAGGAGCGAGCTTGCTCGCGAAGCTTTTGGCTTGGCAGGTTCGCGAGCAAGCTCGCTCCTACGAAGAGCATTCCAGGTTCAGGCCGCATCGCGCGCCGCTCCATTGCGATGGGCTTCGGCCAGTGCCATCAGCGCCTTGAGGATCGCCGTGGAATCGCCGATCACCGAGAGGTCGGCGCGTTTGATCATATCGCAGCCCGGGTCCATGTTGATCGCCACCACCTTGTCGCAGGAGCCGATGCCCTGCAGGTGCTGGATCGCCCCGGAAATGCCGACGGCAAGGTAAACCCGTGCCGTGACCCAGGTGCCGGTGGCGCCGACCTGGCGGGCACGCGGCATGTGGCCGTCGTCCACCGCCACGCGGGAAGCACCTTCGGTGGCGCCGAGGGCAACGGCGGCGCGGTGGAACAGGTCCCAGTCCTTCACACCATTGCCGCCGGAGAGGATGAACTCCGCCTCGGCCATGGGAATCTGCGCCGGGTCGACGGCCACCGGGCCGAGGTCCTCGATGCGCGGGAGATTGCGCGCGACGCTGGACTCCAGCTCCACCGCGCGGGCTTCGTGGCGGGTCTCGCTGACCGGCTCGGCGCACTCGGCGGCGGCGAGGATCAGGCGCGGCAGCACGCGGTGCAGGTCCTGCTGGCCGGCGCCAGCGCGACCGACGCAGCGCTCGCCTTCGGCCTGCCAGACGCGGGTCGCCGGGCGTTCGCCGAGGCTCGCGGCCAAGCGGCGGCCCAGCTCGCCGCCACCGCTGCGGCTGTCGGGCAGCAACCAGTGGCGCGGGGCGAACTGGCTGTGGGCCGAGCGCAGCGCCAGCACCCTTTGTTCCGGTGCGTAGCCGTCGTACTCGTTGCCTTCGATCTGCAGCAGGCGGTCGACGCCAGCGGTATCGAAGCTGCTTTCCTTGTGCTCGCCGAACACCACGGCAAGCACCGCGCCGTCGCTGCCTGCGAGCTTGCGGGCCAGGCCCAGCAGGTCGCGGTCGTGGCTGGAAAGGCGGCCGCCGACCATATCCGGCACCACGGCAATCAGGAACGCGGGTTCTTCAAGAATCACCAGTGGCAGCTGCACCACTTCCGGCGCGCTGCTGCGCTTGCCGCCAGTGCCCTGCTGGCCACCGGAGCGGTCGATGCGCTTGATGCCGTTGGGGCCGATGAAGCCGACGGCGTGGGGGTTCTTGCGCACCACGCCGTTGGGGCCCATCCAGCGGCTCTCGCCGCCCTGGGCCGATTGCATGGCCGCGTGCAGCGGATGCAGGCGGTTGCGGGCGATCCACTCGGCGCGCGGGTCGCGGCGGATGATGTCGCTCATGGCTGGGCCTCCAGCGCAAAGGTGCTTTTCGTAGGAGCGAGGGGGACGCCCTCGTTATTGCTCGCGAACGGATGAGCACCGAAGTTTGGGCGGTTCGCGAGCAAGCTCGCTCCTACAGGTTCAATTCCGCAGGGGCGGGTATCCATCAGTGCACCTCCACCGCTTCTTCACGGCGAGCCAGCGAAGGCTTTTTTGCCGGCACTTCGGTGGCCTCGATGAGGACCTCGGCAACCAGTTCGGCGATGTCCTTGATCTCCGGGCGCGGCGCGACCACGCCTTCGAGCATTGCGGTGCACTGCGGGCAGCCCACGGCCACCAGCTCGGCGCCGGTCTCCTTGATGTCGGCCATGCGCATGTCGGGAATCCGCTGCTTGCCGGGGATGTCGGTGATCGGCGCGCCGCCACCACCGCCGCAGCAGCGCGAGCGGAAGCCGGAGCGTTCCATTTCCCTGACTTCGATGCCGATGGCCTTGAGCACAGCGCGTGGGGCTTCGTACTCGCCGTTGTAGCGGCCGAGGTAGCACGGGTCGTGGTAGGTCACGCTGGCGGCCTTGCTCTGGCCAAGATTCAGCGAGCCGCCCCGCACCAGTTCATCGATGAAGGTGGTGTGATGCAGCACCTGGTAGTTGCCGCCCAGCGCGCCGTACTCGTTCTTCAGCACGTGGAAGCTGTGCGGGTCGCAACTGACGATGCGCTTGAAGCGGTACTTGGCCAGGGTGGCGATGTTGCGCTTGGCCAGGGTCTGGAAGGTGGCTTCGTCACCCAGGCGGCGGGCCACATCGCCGCTGTCGCGCTCTTCCAGGCCGAGCACGGCGAAGTCGACGTTCGCCGCGCGCATGACTTTCACGAAGGCGCGCAGGGTGCGCTGGTTGCGCATGTCGAAGGCACCGTCGCCGACCCAGAACAGCACGTCGGCCTGCTGCTTGTCGGCCAGCAGCGGCAGGTTCAGGTCCGCCGCCCAGTTCAGCCGTCCGCCGGGGGCGAAGCCGCCGGGGTTGTCGGTGGCGATGAGGTTCTCCAGCACCTCAGCGCCCTTGTTCGGGGTCGCGCCCTTTTCCAGGGTCAGGTGGCGGCGCATGTCGACGATGGCGTCGACGTGCTCGATCATCATCGGGCACTCCTCGACGCAGGCACGGCAGGTGGTGCAGGACCACAGGGTCTCGGCATCCACCAGCGCCTTGCCGTCCAGCGCCACGATCGGCTGGTGCGGGCCGCCGCTGTGTTCGCCCAGTGGCTTGCCCCTGCCGTCAAGGGATGGGTAAGGGCTGCCGGCGAAGTGGGCGTCGCTGCCGCCAGCCAGGCCGATGACCATGTCCTGGATGAGCTTCTTCGGGTTCAGCGGCTGGCCGGCGGCGAAGGCCGGGCACATGGCCTCGCACTTGCCGCACTGCACGCAGGCGTCGAAGCCGAGCAGTTGGTTCCAGGTGAAGTCGGTGGGTTTCTCGACGCCCAGCGGCGCCATGGGGTCTTCCAGGTCCAGCGGCTTGAGACCGGTAGAGCGGCCGCCACCGAAGCGCTCGGAACGGCGATGCCAGGCGAGGTGCAGGGCGCCAGCGAAGGCATGCTTCATCGGGCCGCCCCAGGTCATGCCGAAGAACAGCTCGGACACGCCCCAGGCCACGCCGACGGCGAGGAGGGCCGCAAGGAACCAACCGGCTATTCCCGTAGAAAGCATGCCTTCCGGCAGGATGCCCGCCACCGGCAGGGTGGCGATGAAGAAGCTCGCCGAGAACATCAGCAGGCTTTTCGGCAGGCGCATCCACGGGCCTTTCGACAGCCGCGACGGCGGGTCGAGGCGGCGCTTGGCGACGAACAGCGCGCCGCAGAACATCAGCGCGGTGGCGGCCAGCAGGGCGAAGCCGAGAATGCGGCTGTGCAGGCCGAAACCGTGCACGAGGATGGCCAGCAGTGCGGCGGCAACGAAGCCGCCGGCGGTGGCCACGTGGGTCTTGGACATGTACTTGTCGCGCTCGACCACGTGGTGCAGGTCGACGAGGTAGCGGCGCGGCATCTTCAGCAGGCCGCCGATCCAGTCGACCTGGGCGGGCCGGCCACGGCGCCACATCGAAAAACGCTTCACGGCGCCCAGCATGGCGAGGCCGAGGGCGCTGAAGAGCAGGATGGGGAGGATGGTGTTGAGCATTGTTTTTGGTCTCCCTACGGGACCGGGCTAACGCTGAAAGGACTCGTAGGATGGGTGGAGCGCAGCGATACCCATGCTGCCTCGACAATCGATGGGTATCGCAGGCTCCACCCATCCTACGGGGGCGTCAGAAGTCCTTGCACAGACGCAGCGCGTCATAGATCGCGGCGTGGGTGTTGCGCTGGGCCACGCAGTCGCCGATGCGGAACAGCAGGTAGCCGTCGCCCCCGCTCTTGTCATCGAGAGCAGAAAGGCACGGCTGCGGCTTGATCGCGAACAGCGCCTCGACGTCGATCTGGCCCTTGTTGCGCGAGCCCTGCTTGAGCGCGTAGTAGAGGCTCTCGTCCGGGCGCACGCCGTTCTCCACGACGATCTGGTCGACCACCCTTTCTTCCTCTGCGCCGGTGTATTCGTTCGTAAGCCTCGCCACCAGCTTGTCGCCCTCGCGGTAGACCTTCTCCAGCATCAGGTCGCCGGTCATGATCACTTCCTTGGGGTACATGCTGCGGTAGTAGGTCGGGAAGGTGGTGCCGCCGATGGCCACGCCGGGCTTGATGTCGTCGGTGACGATTTCCACCTGGGCGCCCTTGTCGGCGAGGAAGTCCGCCACCGACATGCCGCTGAATTCGCAGATGGTGTCGTAGACCAGTACGTTCTTGCCCGGCGCCACCGTGCCGTCGAGCACGTCCCAGCTGCTGACCACCAGCCCGTCGGCGGCGCCCCAGTGTTCGTTCTGTTCGAGGAACGGATGGCCGCCGTTGGCCAGCACCACGACGTCGGGGCGCAGGTCCAGGATGGTGTCGGCGTCCGCGCCGGTGCCCAGGCGCAGGTCGACATTCAGCCGCGCCAGCTCCAACTGGTACCAGCGGGTGATGCCGGCGATCTGGTCGCGCTGCGGGGCCTTCGAGGCCGTGGTGATCTGCCCGCCGAGCTGCTCCTTCTTCTCGAACAGGGTGACGTCGTGACCACGCTCGGCGGCGACGCGCGCCGCCTCCATGCCGGCCGGGCCGCCACCGACGACCACGACCTTGCGCTTCACGCCGGTGGTCTTCTCGATGATGTGCGGCACGCCCATGTATTCACGGGACGTGGCGGCGTTCTGGATGCACAGCACGTCCAGGCCCTGGTACTGGCGGTCGATGCAGTAGTTGGCGCCGACGCACTGCTTGATCTGGTCGATCTGGCCCATCTTGATCTTGGCGATCAGGTGCGGGTCGGCGATGTGCGCACGGGTCATGCCGACCATGTCCACGTAGCCGCCTTCGAGGATGCGCGTGGCCTGGTTCGGGTCCTTGATGTTCTGCGCGTGCAGCACCGGCACGTTGACCACTTCCTTGATGCCGGCGGCCAGGTGCAGGAAGGGCTCCGGCGGGTAGGTCATGTTCGGGATGACGTTGGCCAGGGTGTTGTGGGTGTCGCAGCCCGAGCCGACCACGCCGATGAAGTCGATCATGCCGGTGTCGCTGTAGTACTTGGCGATCTGCTTCATGTCGTCGTGGGTGAGGCCGTCCGGGTGGAACTCGTCACCGCAGATACGCATGCCGACGCAGAAGTCGTCACCGACTTCCTGGCGCACGGCCTTGAGCACTTCCAGGCCAAACTTCATGCGGCCTTCGAAGGTGCCGCCCCACTCGTCGGTACGCTTGTTGACGCGCGGGCTCCAGAACTGGTCGATCATGTGCTGGTGCACGGCAGACAGCTCGACTCCGTCCAGGCCACCTTCCTTCGCCCGGCGTGCTGCCTGGGCGTAGTTGCCGATCACCCGCCAGATCTCTTCCGGCTCGATGGTCTTGCAGGTGGCGCGGTGCACGGGCTCGCGGATGCCCGAGGGCGACATCAGGGTCGGCCAGTTGAAGCCGTCCCACCGCGAGCGGCGGCCCATGTGGGTAATCTGGATCATGATCTTGGCGCCATGCTTGTGCATGGCGTCGGCGAGGTTCTGGAAGTGCGGGATGATGCGGTCGGTGGAGAGGTTCACCGAGCTCCACCATTCCTGCGGGCTGTCGATGGCGACCACGGAGGAACCGCCGCAGATGGCCAGGCCTATGCCGCCCTTGGCCTTCTCCTCGTAGTACTTCACGTAGCGCTCGGTGGTCATGCCGCCATCGGTGGCGTAGACCTCGGCGTGGGCGGTGGAGAGCACGCGGTTGCGGATGGTCAGCTTGCCGATCTGGATCGGCTGGAACATTGCCTCGAAAGCCATTGCGGCATCCTCACGGGATCAGAGGTTTCTTGTTGTCTGGCGGCCCTGCGGGCCGCTGGTTCGCGAGCAAGCTCGCTCCTACACGAGGAAGGTCAGAGCGGTTTGACGACGAACAGGCCGTCGTCGTGGCCGTCCTCGGCGCCGCTGTAGACCTGCTCGGCCACGGTGCGGATATCGCTGCCGCGCGCCTGGAGAATCTGGTCCATGGCACCGGCGAACCAGCCGGTGAACATGTAGTCGACCTTGCGGTTGACCTTGCCGTAGACGTAGACGAAGGCCGAGTGCTTCAGGCGTACCTGGGCGGTGCCCTTGTCGAGGTCGATCTGCTCGATCTGGAACAGCCCCCAGCCGCGCTGGGACAGGCGCTTCATGTAGTGCTCGAAGACTTCCACGCCAACCAGGCCATGGCACTCGGCCTCCTTCTCGCACCAGTGCCAGGCGGACTTGTAGCCGGCCTTGTAGAGGATTTGCGCGTAGCGCTCGGCGCCCAGCTCTTCCTCGATGCCCATGTGGTTGTTGACGAAGAAGTGCCGCGGTACGTAGAGCATCGGCAGGGCGTCGGAGGTCCAGACGCCGGTTTCGCTGTCGACTTCGATGGGCAGTTCGGGGGCGTGTTTGGCCATGAGGTTTCGCTCCAATTCTTTTGGCTCCCTCTCCCTTGGGGAGAGGGTTGGGGTAAGGGGTTCTACGGGTGAGCGCGACAGCCCTCACCCCGGCCCTCTCCCGGAGGGAGAGGGGGAAAAGCGGCTTACTCGCCCCAGACGTCGCCGAGGACGCGCACCCAGTTCTCGCCCATGACCTTGCGCACCACGCGCTCGGGCATGCCGCGCTTGAGCAGGGTCTCGGTGAGGTTGGGGAACTCGCCCACGGTGCGGATGCCCAGCGGGTTGACGATCTTGCCGAAGCTGGTGAGGCGGCGGGCGTAACCCTTGTCGTGGGTCAGCCACTCGAAGAAGTCCTGGCCGTGGCCCTGGGTGAAGTCGGTGCCAATGCCGATGGCGTCCTCGCCGACCAGGTTCATCACGTATTCGATGGCTTCGGCGTAGTCGTCGATGGTCGAGTCGATGCCCTTGGCGAGGAACGGCGCGAACATGGTCACGCCAACGAAGCCGCCGTGGTCGGCGATGAACTTCAGCTCGGCGTCGGACTTGTTGCGCGGGTGCTCTTTCAGGCCCGACGGCAGGCAGTGGGAATAGGTGACGGGCTTCTTCGACTCGAGGATGACTTCCTCGGAGGTCTTGGAGCCGACGTGGGACAGATCGCACATGATGCCGACGCGGTTCATCTCCGCGACGATCTCGCGGCCGAAGCCGGAGAGGCCGCCGTCGCGCTCGTAGCAGCCGGTGCCGACGAGGTTCTGGGTGTTGTAGCACATCTGCACGATGCCCACGCCCAGCTGCTTGAACACCTCGACATAGCCCAGTTGGTCCTCGAACGCATGGGCGTTCTGGAAGCCGAAGAGGATGCCGGTCTTGCCCTGTTCCTTGGCCTTGCGGATGTCGGCGGTGGTCCGCACCTGCAGCACCAGGTCGCTGTTGTCGCGGATCAGCTTGCTGCTGGAAACGATGTTGTTCACCGTCGCCTGGAATCCTTCCCATACCGACACGGTGCAGTTCGCGGCGGTCAGGCCGCCCTTGCGCATGTCTTCGAACAGCTCGCGGTTCCATTTGGCGATGATCAGGCCATCGATGACGATGCTGTCGGCGTGAAGTTCGGCTGGGCTCATCTTGGCGTCTCTCTTATCAGGGCCGGCTGGTCAGGCAAGGCTTGTCAGGCTTGGCGCGGCGGGTTTTTCCCCGACGCTTTGCAGGCAGGATATCCCTGCACCCCGAGGCGACCCGGCTCGAAAACGACCAGGGTCGACCCGAAAGCGTCAAGCCGGCGACATGGGCGACAGCGTTTGCGTCGTGCGGGGGAATGTCGGGGCTGGAAGCGAGGATTGGCGCTGACTTGTAGGAGCGAGCTTGCTCGCGAAGGCGCTTCGTTGCGGGGCGCCGCGCGGGTGGGAAGTGCCCTCTCCCCAGCCCTGGCTGCGCGCCCCGCTGCGAAGGGAGAGGGTTAGGGAGGGGGAAGTACGGCGGCAGCACCGAGCCTGCCTGGGAGATGTTCGCGAGCAGGCTCGCTCCTACAATGAGCAAGCCCCGCGGCAGGCGTCAGCGCTTGCGCCAGCAGGCAAAGAGGTTCCACGCCACCAGGCCGGTGACGAAGGCGGAGCTGCTGTAGAAGAGCATGGCGTCCACGTGGCTTCCTCAGTAACGACAGCGCGTAACGACAACGCCCCGGAAGACGGGGGCGCTGGATGGCTGGGACTTACTGCTCGACGACCAGGCGGGCGTGGGCGGATTCCTCGCCCAGGTTGTTGAGCATCCGCTCGCTGTACCAGTCGAGGAAGTTGATCACCCCGAACTCGTAGGTCTTGGAATACGGTCCCGGCTGGTAGGCAGTGGAGTTGATACCGCGCTGGTTCTCCTCGGCCAGGCGACGATCCTGGTCGTTGGTGGCGTCCCAGACTTCGCGCAGGCGCGCCACGTCGTAGTCGACGCCTTCCACCGCGTCCTTGTGCACCAGCCACTTGGTGGTGACACGGGTTTCCTGCGCACTGATCGGCCATACGGTGAAGACGATCAGGTGGTCGCCCATGCAGTGGTTCCACGAGTGCGGCAGGTGCAGGATGCGCATCGAGCCCAGGTCCGGGTTCTGGATGCGGCCCATGAGCTTCTTGCTGCCCTGCTTGCCGTCCATGGTCATGGACACGGTGCCCTGCAGCAGCGGCATGCGCACGATGCGGTTGCGCAGGCCGAAGCTTTCGTGGGCATAAGGAATCTTCTCGGCTTCCCAGGCGGTGGTGCAGGCGGCGACCTGGTCCTTGAACGCCTGGCTGGCGCGCGGGTCGGTGACGTCGTCCCACTCCAGCAGGGTGTTCAGCAGCTCCGGGTGCGAACCGTTGCAGTGGTAGCACTCGCGGTTGTTCTCCAGCACCAGCTTCCAGTTGGCCTTTTCCAGCAGCGTGGTCTGCACCGCAACCTTGGTGTTCTCCATGTCGTACGGCTCCATGTAGTGCTCGAGCGTACGCAGGAAGTCATCGATAGCCGGCGGGTTCTCCGACAGCGAGATGAAGATGTAGCCGCCGGCGGTCTTCACGTTCACCGGTTTCAGGCTGTAGTCCTTCATGTCGAAGTCGGCGCCCATCTCGGTGCCGGCGAACAGCAGGCGGCCGTCCAGCTCGTAGGTCCACTGGTGGTAGGGGCAGACCAGCTTGGCAACCTTGCCCTTGTCGCTGACGCACAGGCGCGAGCCGCGGTGGCGGCAGACGTTGTGGAAGGCGTGGATCTTGCCTTCCGCGCCGCGCAGGACGATCACCGGGTTGTCGCCGATCTGCAGGGTGAGGAAGTTGCCCTTGGCGGGGATCTCGCAGGTCATGCCGGCGATCAGCCACTCCTTGTGGAAGATCTCCTGCATGTCCAGCTGGAACAGGCGCTCGTCGCTGTAGAAGGGCTGCGGCAGCGAGAAGCTGTGGTCGCGGCTGCGCAGCATCTCGGCGGTGGCCTTGCGGGCCGGTTCCAGCGGGTCGCCCAGACTCAGGGTAGTGGTGACGTCCATTGCTCGGTCCTCATGCCGCAGCCCGGTCGGGCTGCCGGCGGAAATAAGTGGCTGATACGGTTTGCCACGCAGGGCTTGGTTGCGGCAGGTGCCAGGCGCGCCGAGTGCGCCGTTTCCCGCCGTCGCGCTCAACCTTGGGAGTTGCTCGGCATGGAGCTGAGTGTGGGGCCGCACCCCGGGATTACCCTTATCCATGGGCGACACGGCCAGATCATTTCCCGACGCGCAACAGCACGTCCCAGGCGGCAGGTCGCGATAAGCATGCAAATGTCGCTGGCAGGTAAATGCAGCGGCCATCCTCGTGCACACAATCCGCCCCATCAGGCATGCCGAAAGGCCCCGTGTTCTCTACGCTCAAAAGACGTAGGCAAGCGGCCCCCGGCGCTGCCCCATCAGGCCCAGCACGGCCCGCGTGCGCGGAGAGACAGCATGTCGACGAACACCTTCCTCAATCCGGTGAACACCCAGACCTGGGCCAACGG
This sequence comes from Pseudomonas sp., assembly GCF_002796985.1. GTDB lineage: Bacteria > Pseudomonadota > Gammaproteobacteria > Pseudomonadales > Pseudomonadaceae > Pseudomonas. The sequence continues at coordinate 31,384 of NZ_PEKX01000019.1, forward strand.
GCGCCACCTGGTGCGCTGCGTCAAGGCCATCCAGGAAACCTGGGATGTGCGCACCTTCTGCTTCATGGCTGACGCGCCGATCATGTTCTTCTTCAAGCCGGGGCAGTTCGTCACCCTGGAGCTGGAGATCGACGGCCAGCCGATCATGCGTTCCTACACCATCTCCAGCTCGCCCTCGGTGCCCTACAGCTTCTCCATCACCATCAAGCGCGTGCCCGGCGGCAAGGTCTCGAACTGGCTGCACGACAACCTCAAGGAAGGCGACCAGGTCCCGGTGCACGGGCCGGTGGGCAACTTCAACGCCATCGACTTCCCGGCCGAGAAGGTGCTGTTTCTCTCCGGCGGTGTCGGCATCACCCCGGTGATGTCCATGTCGCGCTGGTTCTTCGATACCAACGGCAACGTCGACATGGTCTTCGTGCACAGCGCGCGCACGCCCAAGGACATCATTTATCACCGCGAGCTGGAGCACATGAACTCGCGGATCAACAACTTCAAGCTGCACCTGATCTGCGAGAAGTACGAGATGGGCCAGTCCTGGGCCGGCTACCGGGGCTTCCTGACCAAGGCGATGCTGCAGCTGATGGCGCCGGACTTCCTCGAGCGCGAGGTGTTCTGCTGCGGCCCGACGCCCTACATGCACGCGGTCAAGCACCTGCTCGAAGCCGAGGGCTACGACATGGCGCGCTACCACGAGGAGGCCTTCGGCCCGACCCCGCCGGAAGTCCGCGCCGACGTGAAGGAACTGGCCGCCGAAGCTGCCGAGGCGCCCGCCGTGCCCCTGGCCGAGCAGAACCTGGTCGAGTTCTGCGAGACCGGCAAGAGCATCCGCGTGGCGCCGGGCGAGACCGTCCACGCCGCCGCCGCCCAGCTCGGCCTGCACATTCCCAAGGCCTGCGGCATGGGTATCTGCGGCACCTGCAAGGTGATGAAGCGCTCTGGCGAGGTGGAGATGGAGCACAACGGCGGGATCACCGACGAAGACGTCGCCGAAGGCTACATCCTGTCCTGCTGCAGCGTGCCCAAGGGCGACGTGGTCATCGAATACTGATCACAGCCTGCCCCCACCCGCCACACATGTTACCCACTGAGTTATCCACAGGCTGGAGGTGCCCCGAGGCAAGCTCGGAGACACCTCTGGCCGAACCGCCTGGCCGCCTCGATCCCGCCTGCAACCCGCATGCCACGTGGCTTCCAGGTTTTCCGCCAGATACCCGCCAGGACGCACGCAAGCGCACAGCCACGGGCCTTTCCAGCAACCGGCTGCGACGAATATCCACATTCGCTCAGTCTTCTTCCGGGGTCGCCTTGTAGCCGCTGGACAGGCGCTGCTGCACGTCCTGCGGCACCGCGCTGTAATGGCTGGCCGACAGGCTGTAGAGCCCCTGGCCGGCGGTGATGGATTTCAGCCGGTTGGCATAGCCGTCCAGCTCCGCCAGCGGCACCTGCCCGCGCACCAGCGCGACGCTGGCCGACAGTGACTCGGTACCCAGCACCTGGCCACGGCGGCCGGTGAGGTCGGCGGTGATGTCACCCAGATGGCCGTCCGGCGTGGTCACCTCGATCTGCATCACCGGCTCCAGCACGATGCCACCGGCATTGCGCAGCGCATCGAGCATGGCCTTGCGCCCGGCGGCCTGGAAGGCGATGTCCTTGGAGTCCACCGAATGGCTCTTGCCGTCATAGACGGTTACCTTCACGTCCTCCACCGGGAAGCCGGCCAGCGGCCCGGCCGACAGGGCCGAGCGCACGCCCTTCTCCACCGAGGGGATGAAGTTGCCGGGAATCACCCCGCCCTTGATCGCATCGACGAAAGCGAAGCCCTCGCCGCGCGGCAACGGATCGATGCGCAGGAATACTTCGCCGAACTGCCCGGCGCCGCCGGTCTGCTTCTTGTGCCGGCTGTGGCCCTCGGCGCTGCGAGTTGCCGTCTCGCGGTAGGGCACGCTGGGCGCGCGGGTCTGCACTTCGACCTTGTATTGCCCGGCCATGCGCTCCAGCAGGTAGCGCAGGTGCATCTCGCCCATGCCGCGCAGCACGGTTTCCTGGGTGGCGGCGTTGTAGTCCAGGCGCACACAGGGGTCTTCGGCCTGCAGGCGCTGGAGGATTTCCGCCAGGCGCTGCTCGTCGCCGCGCCGGCTCGCCTCGATGGCCAGGCCCTGCATGGGCGTGGGGAATTCCAGCGGCTTGAGGTGAATGTGGTCCTCTTCGTGGGAGTCGTGCAGGACCACGCCGTACTCCAGCTCGTCGACCTTGCTCAGCGCGCCGAAGTCACCGGGAATCAGCCACGGCGCCTCCTCGTGCTTCTTGCCCTGCAGGCGTAGCAGATGGCCGACCTTGAACGGTTTGCGCCCATCGCCGGCGAACAGCTGCATCTCCCGGCGGATCGTGCCCTGATGCACGCGGAACACGGCGAGGCGGCCGACAAAGGGGTCGATCACCACCTTGAACACATGGGCGAGCACGTGGGCGGCCGGGTCGGGGCTGGATTTCACCGGGTGCTCGACGCCTTTGTCGTCAGTGCGCAGGAACAGCGGCGGGTTGCCCTCGGTGGGGTTGGGCGCGAGGCGCGCGAGAATGTCTGCCAGCTCCGGCACACCGGCGCCCGTGCGCGCAGAGACGAAACACAGCGGAATCAGATGACCTTCGCGCAGGGCGCGTTCGAAGGGTTCGTGCAGCGCCTCGGGCGCCACCTCGCCCTCCTCCAGGTAATGCGCCATCAACGCCTCGTCGACCTCCACCACCTGGTCCACCAGCGCCTGGTGCGCCTCGGCCACCGAGGAAAAGTCGGCCTCGCCGTCGGGATTGAAGAAACAATCCACCACTCGCGCACCGCCGTCGGCGGGCAGATTGAGCGGTAATACCTCCTTGCCGAACGACTCGCGCAAACCCGCCAGCAAAGCCGGCAGATCGACGCGTTCGGCGTCAATCTTGTTCACCACCAGCATCCGGCACAGCCCGCGCTCGCCGGCCCAGTCCATCATGCGCCGGGTGCTCAGCTCGATGCCGTTCTGCGCGTTCACCACCACCAGCGCGGTTTCCACCGCCGCCAGCGCCGGCAGCGCGTGGCCGATGAAGTCGGGATAGCCGGGGGTGTCGACCAGGCGGACGTGCGCGCCCTCGTGCTCGAAATGCACCAGGGCGGCGGCCAGCGAGTGGTGGTACTCGCGCTCCAGCGGGTCGGAGTCGCACAGGGTGTCGCCGCGCTCCAGCGAGCCCATGCTGGCGATGGCGCCGCTGTGCTGCAGCAGCGCTTCGGCAAGCAGGGTCTTGCCGCTGTCACCGTGGCCGACCAGGGCCACGGTGCGGATCTGTTCCACCGAGTAACTGGACATGCTGAATCTCCCGCCCCCAGGGTCTCTGCCCACCGTTCATGGATTATAGGCAGCCGTCCCTTCGCCCCTGGACAAAAATTGACCAGACCGGCGCGAGCCAGTGGCAGTGGGGCTCGCAGCGATCCATCCACAACCCGCCCACAAGTTCCTGGCAGAACGCTGCACAGCCATTGTGGAAAACCCAGCGGAAAATCCTCTGAAAGCCAGTAACGGCGCGACTTTCGCCATTTGATCAAAAAACGTACTAAGCAGACGAGGGCGCGCCCCGCGTGGCCTGCAGCGATCTGGGTACAGGTTGTCCACACCTTCTGCGAGATTCGCCCCACAGGGATTGTGGAAAGTTTCCCGCAGCCTGCGCCGTTGGGGAAAAGTGGCCGTGGATCAGTCGCTTGCATCCATCACTGGTCAATCTTTGAGCAAGCCTGTGGAAGCCCCGCCAGGCATGGCGCTGGAAGTGTTTTCCACAGGAGGCGCACAAGGGCGTCAACACAAACCGGGGATAGCGGTGGAAAGGTCGTACACAGAAATCCCGCCGGAATCGATACACAGGGCTGCAAGTGATTGAAAGAACTGAGTTGATCAGAAAACGATCAACTCCGGCGGAGCCACGGAACATCGGCCTCGCAGGCACCGGCAAACAGGTTTTCCACAGGTTGGACAAGCTTGCCTCCACAGCAGCTGTGGAGATCTCCCGCGCGCCCTCATTCACACCTGCAAGCCATGAACGACGGGGCTATGGTGAAAATTAACGGAGATTTCAGGCAGTGCATGAAAGCGCCACGCCGCGGTTATTTTCCACCCCTTTATCCACAGCTTTATCACAAGGTTTCCCCCGGATTTCCGCCAAATGCTGAAACACAGCCGGCGCGGCCTTCGGCGGGGTGCGGGTCTATGCTGGATATCCCCAGCAGAGGAGCCCGTCCCATGATCCTGACTACCACGCCCACCATCGAGGGCAAGACCATCCAGGAATACCGCGGCATCGTGGTTGGCGAGGCGATCCTCGGCGCGAACGTGTTCCGCGACCTGTTCGCCGGCCTGCGCGACATCATCGGCGGGCGCTCCGGTGCGTACGAGAAGGAGCTGGGCAGGGCGCGTGAGATCGCCTTCGAGGAGTTGCAAGAGCGCGCGCAGGAGCTGGGCGCCAACGCCGTGGTCGGCATCGACCTGGATTACGAAGTGGTGGGGCAGAACGGCAGCATGCTGATGGTCAGCGTGAGCGGGACGGCGGTGCGTATCTGATGCCCGCAGGAGCGTCTATTTCCCTCAGGGGAGTCTGTGCCTCCCCCCTCCCCTCACCCCAACCCTCTCCCGGAGGGAGAGGGGGCAGATCGTGCCGACTGACGCCATCGCTTCATCCTGCACCGTACGGTCCCCTCTCCCGCTTGCGGGAGAGGGTTAGGGTGAGGGGCCCTTGATCTTGTGGAGCGCGCCCTGCGCGCGATCGCGGGCGTGGCCCGCTCCTGCAACTATCGATCAAAGTTTGAGTAGACCGACACAAGCCACGCCAACCGTGGCCTGCAGACATTCATCCACAGGTTGGGGACAGGTTGCGCGAGCAACCGTCCCCAGCGCCTGGAGACAACTCAGGCGCTCTTTACCTTGCCCCCATGACTTTGCGGATGTCCGCCGCTAAAGCCTCGACGCGCTCGATCTCGGTATCCCACGAACACATGAAGCGCGCGCCACCGGCACCGATGAAGGTGTAGAAGCGCCAGCCCAGCTGGCGCAGGGCCTCCAGCGCGGGTTCGGACATCTGCAGGAACACGCCGTTGGCTTCCACCGGGAACATCAGCTGCACGCCCGGCACGTCGGCGACGCGTTCGGCCAGCAGTTGTGCACAGCGGTTGGCGTGGCTGGCGTAATGCATCCAGGCGTCGTCCTGCAGCACGCCCACCCAGGGCGCGGCGAGGAAGCGCATCTTCGAGGCCAGCTGGCCGGCCTGCTTGCAGCGATAGTCGAAGCCTTCGGCCAGTTCGCGGTTGAAGAACAGGATGGCCTCGCCCACCGCCATGCCGTTCTTGGTGCCGCCGAAGCAGAGCACCTCGACGCCGGCCTTCCAGGTCAGCTCGGCCGGGGTGGCGCCAAGGAAGGCGCAGGCGTTGGAGAAGCGCGCGCCGTCCATGTGCAGGTGCAGGCCCAGCTCGCGGCAGGTGGTGCTGAGCGCCTGCAGCTCGTCCGGGCGGTAGACGGTGCCGACCTCGGTGGCCTGGGTGATGGTGACCACGCGCGCCTTCGGGTAGTGGATGTCCTGGCGCTTCAGGGCGATCTCGCGGATCGCCTCCGGGGTCAGCTTGCCCTGAGCGTCGGTGCGCGCCAGCAGCAGCTTGGAGCCGTTGGAGAAGAACTCCGGCGCACCGCACTCGTCGGTCTCGACGTGGGCGGTCTCGGCGCAGATCACGCTGTGGTAGCTCTGGCACAGCGCCGCCAGGGCCAGGGAGTTGGCCGCGGTGCCGTTGAAGGCGAAGAAGACTTCGCAATCGGTCTCGAACAGCTCGCGGAAGTAGTCGGAGGCGCGGGCGGTCCACTGGTCGTCGCCATAGGCGCGTTCGTGGCCACGGTTGGCCTCGGCCATCGCCGCCCAGGCTTCGGGGCAGATGCCGGAATAGTTGTCGCTGGCGAACTGTTGGGTGTTGTCGGTCATGGGGCTGCCTCGGCACTGCGCATAAAGTCAGTCAGCAGCGTAGCGAAATCCCCGCCCCTCGTGCACCCGCCAGTCTTACCTGCGCTGGTTCACGTAGGCCGTCACGAACTGCCGGGCGTCCTGGGTCTCGGACAGCCCCTGGTCGTAGCAGACCTTGCGGCCACTGCGCTCGCCGGGGAGCATCACCTCGCCACACTCGCCACGCAGCACCAGGGCAACCGGCTCCTCCTGCCGGGAATGCAGCTTGAACAGCGACTCATCCAGTAGGCTCAGCCCGTCCATCCGGTGGATCCGCATGTTCCAGGCATGATCGACGCCGCCGATGCGCACCAGATACATGTTGGCCCGGCGCGGCCCGATCTGTTCCACCCATACCTTGACGCCATCGGCGCCGCTGTAGGCCTTGACCTCATGCACCGGTTGCACGGGCATCTGCGTAGCCTGCGCGGACAGCGACAGCAGGACCGCCAGAAATAGCGGCAGGCCTCTCGTCTTGAATGTCATGGTCCTCCACCTCTTCCTGGCGATTGGGAAATTTCGACGCCGGGAATTTTCCTCAGAACGAGGCGAGGTGGAGGATCAGAGAGTGGGAGTATTCCCTGTCAGAACTCTCTCGTTCGATCAGGGCAGCTTGGTCAGCGCCATCTGCTCGGAGAGGGGCACGAACAGCTCGCGCAGGGACTGGGCAGTGCCGCCGTTGGGCTTGTCCGGCGAGACCATGTTGAGCACGTAACGGCCCTTGATCAGGCCGGTCAGGCTCGATTCGCCGGCCTTGTCGTCCGGGCCCGGCACGCTGATGGCCAGCGGGTCGCCCATGCGGGTGCTGTCGATCAGCGGCAGGTACTGCTCGCCGCCGAACTGCGCGGCGGTGCCGTTCTGCAGCGCGGCCTGGCGCGCCTGGTTAAGCAGCGAGACGTTCTTCGCGGTGGTGTCGCGCAGCTTGGCCTGGGCGGCCAGGTACTGCTTGGCGGCCTCACCCTGCTGGTCTGCGCCGGGCGCCGGCAGGCCGGTGTCGGTCAGGGTCACGACCAGATGCAGGCTGCCGTCGGCCTTGCCATAGACGATGGTGGCGTCGTCGTAGCCGCACTCGCGGGACAGGTAGGGGTAGCCGTAGATGGCCTTGGCCGGCGGCAGGGACTTCTCCAGCACATGGCCGGTGCAGCTGTCACCAGCCGGGGTCGCGGCGGCAGCGGCGCTCGCAGCTTCGGGCGCTTCGGCCTTGGCGGGCTTGCTGTCGTCACCACAGCCCTGCAGCGTCGCGGTGAGCAGCAGGGCGGAAAGCAGAGTCAGGGAACGGTTCATGGCGTCCTCGCATTTCGTGAGGGGCGCAGTTTAGTCCCTTGGCCGGGCGGTTCCTATCGGCAGCTTCATTGCACGGGTTTGCAAAGCCGCCAGCCGGGGGCTTCGTCGTATCGGCTGCTCCGTACGCCGTGCGGTCCTGGCCCAGGCATGTCGCATTCTGACCAGCCATCGCGGGCCATTCCACGCACCCGTTCGCTTCTGCGCCGTTGGCGGCATGTCGCAAACGCACCTCCCCGCGACGTGCGCAGGCATCTGGACCGACAGGGCCAGTCATACCATCGCTTCCAAGGGGGGCCAGTTGCGCCCCGCACCGGCCATGGCGCCCCACCGCGCCGCAGGGAGACCAGCGATGTTCAGCAAGCAAGACCAGATCCAGGGTTATGACGACGAACTGCTCGCGGCGATGGATGCCGAGGAAGCGCGCCAGGAGGACCACCTCGAGCTGATCGCTTCGGAGAACTACACCAGCAAGCGCGTCATGCAGGCTCAGGGCAGCGGGCTGACCAACAAGTACGCCGAAGGTTATCCGGGCAAGCGTTACTACGGTGGCTGCGAGCATGTGGATAAGGTCGAACAGTTGGCCATCGATCGCGCCAAGCAGCTGTTCGGTGCCGCCTACGCCAACGTCCAGCCGCACTCGGGCTCCTCGGCCAACTCCGCTGTGTACCTGGCGCTGATCAATGCCGGCGACACTATCCTGGGCATGAGCCTGGCCCATGGCGGCCACCTGACCCACGGCGCCAAGGTGTCGTCCTCGGGCAAGCTGTACAACGCCGTGCAGTACGGCCTGAACACCGACACCGGGCTGATCGACTACGACGAGGTCGAGCGCCTGGCCGTGGAGCACCAGCCGAAGATGATCGTCGCCGGCTTCTCCGCCTACTCCAAGACCCTCGACTTCCCGCGCTTCCGCGCCATCGCCGACAAGGTCGGGGCGCTGCTGTTCGTCGACATGGCCCACGTCGCCGGCCTGGTTGCCGCTGGCCTGTACCCGAACCCGCTGCCCTACGCCGACGTGGTCACCACCACCACCCACAAGACCCTGCGCGGCCCGCGCGGCGGCCTGATCCTGGCGCGCTCCAACGAAGAGATCGAGAAGAAACTCAACTCCGCCGTCTTCCCCGGCGCCCAGGGCGGCCCGCTGATGCACGTGATCGCCGCCAAGGCGGTGTGCTTCAAGGAGGCGCTGGAGCCCGGCTTCAAGGATTACCAGGCGCAAGTGATCAAGAACGCCCAGGCCATGGCCAAGGTGTTCATCGAGCGTGGCTATGACGTGGTTTCCGGCGGCACCGACAATCACCTGATGCTGATCAGCCTGGTGAAGCAGGGCCTGACCGGCAAGGAAGCAGACGCCGCCCTCGGCCGCGTCGGCATCACGGTGAACAAGAACGCCGTGCCGAACGACCCGCAGAGCCCGTTCGTCACCTCCGGCATCCGCATCGGCACCCCGGCGGTGACCACCCGCGGGCTGAAGGAAGAACAGTGCCGCGAGCTGGCCGGCTGGATCAGCGACGTGCTGGACCACCTGGGCGACGCCGACGTGGAGGCCAAGGTGGCCACCCAGGTGGCGGGCCTGTGCGCGGACTTCCCGGTCTACCGTTGAGACTGGCAGCTCTTTTGTAGGAGCGAGCTTGCTCGCGAACCAGCCCCGCCGCGAGGCCATTCGCGAGCAAGCTCGCTCCTACAGGGGCGGCACGGCGACTAGAGATTTCAGGAGCACCCCATGCAACGCTACTCCGGCTTCGGCCTGTTCAAGCATTCCCTGAGCCACCACGAGAACTGGCAGCGCATGTGGCGTACGCCCACGCCCAAGCCGGTGTATGACGTGGTCATCGTCGGCGGCGGCGGGCACGGCCTGGCCACGGCCTACTACCTGGCCAAGGAACACGGCATCACCAACATCGCGGTGATCGAGAAGGGCTGGCTGGGTGGCGGCAACACCGCGCGCAACACCACCATCGTGCGTTCCAACTACCTGTGGGACGAGTCGGCGCTGCTCTACGAACACGCCATGAAGCTGTGGGAAGGCCTGTCCCAGGACCTGAACTACAACGTCATGTTCTCCCAGCGCGGGGTCTACAACCTCTGCCATACCCTGCAAGACATGCGTGACGGCGAACGCCGCGTGAGCGCCAACCGCCTCAACGGCGTGGACGGCGAACTGCTCAATGCACAGCAGGTGGCCGAAGAGATTCCCTACCTGAACTGCACCAAGAGCGCCCGCTACCCGGTCATGGGCTCCACCGTGCAGCGTCGCGGCGGCGTGGCCCGTCACGATGCCGTGGCCTGGGGCTTCGCCCGTGCGGCCGACGCCCTGGGTGTGGACCTGATCCAGCAGACCGAGGTGATCGGCTTCCGCAAGCAGGACGGCGCCGTCATCGGCGTCGAGACCAACCGCGGCTTCATCGGTGCCAAGCGCGTCGGCGTGGTCACCGCCGGCAACTCCGGGCACATGGCGATGCTCGCCGGCTTCCGTCTGCCGATCGAATCGCACCCGCTGCAGGCGCTGGTTTCCGAACCGCTGAAACCCATCATCGATAGCGTGATCATGTCCAACGCCGTGCACGGCTACATCAGCCAGTCGGACAAGGGCGACCTGGTCATCGGCGCCGGCATCGACGGCTACAACGGCTACGGCCAGCGCGGCTCCTACCCGGTCATCGAGCACACCCTGCAGGCCATCGTCGAGATGTTCCCGGTGCTCTCACGCGTGCGCATGAACCGCCAGTGGGGCGGCATCGTCGACACCACCCCGGACGCCTGCCCGATCATCGGCAAGACCCCGGTGAAGAACCTGTTCTTCAACTGCGGCTGGGGCACCGGCGGCTTCAAGGCCACACCCGGCTCGGGCAACGTCTTCGCCGCCACCCTCGCCAAGGGCGAGCCGCATCCGCTGGCCGCGCCCTTCTCCATCGAACGCTTCCACACCGGCGCGCTGATCGACGAACACGGCGCCGCGGCCGTCGCTCATTGAACATTCGCCCGTAGGGCGACAACTGATGACCCTCTCCCTCTGGGAGAGGGTGCCCGAAGGGCGGGTGAGGGTGGTTCGGCGAAGCGCCACCACCCCACGTCACTCGGAAGGAAACTCGGGAGGCTCCAACCATGCTGAATATCTTCTGCCCCCATTGCGGCGAGCTGCGTTCCGAAGAGGAATTCCACGCCAAAGGCCAGGCGCACATTCCGCGCCCGCTCGATCCGTCCGCCTGCACCGACGCCGAATGGGGCGAGTACATGTTCTTCCGCGATAACCCGCGCGGCATCCACCACGAGCTTTGGGTGCACGCCGCCGGCTGCCGCCAGTACTTCAACGTCACCCGCCACACGGTGACCTACGAAATTCTTGAAACCTACAAGATCGGCGAAAAACCCAGCATCACCGCCGCTGATTTCGAGAAGAAGCCCGCCGTTCAGCCCGCCGTGGAGAAGGCCTGACATGAGCCAGATCAATCGCCTGTCCCGTGGTGGTCGCATCGACCGCAACAAGCCGCTGACCTTCAGCTTCAACGGCCAGAGCTACCAGGGCTTTGCCGGTGACACCCTGGCCGCTGCCCTGCTGGCCAACGGCGTCGACATCCTCGGCCGCAGCTTCAAGTACTCACGCCCGCGCGGCATCGTCGCCGCCGGCGCCGAAGAGCCCAACGCCATCCTGCAGATCGGCTCGCGCGAATCCACCCAGGTGCCCAACGTGCGCGCCACCCAGCAGGCGCTCTACAACGGCCTGGTAGCGACCGCCACCAACGGCTGGCCGAACGTGCAGAACGACCTCATGGGGATCTTCGGCAAGGTCGGCGGCAAGCTGATGCCGCCCGGCTTCTACTACAAGACCTTCATGTATCCGCAGTCCATGTGGCTGACCTACGAGAAGTACATCCGCAAGGCCGCCGGCCTTGGCCGCGCACCCACCGAAGTGGACCCGGACAGCTACGACTGGATGAACCACCACGCCGACGTGCTGATCGTTGGCGCCGGCCCCGCCGGCCTCGCCGCCGCCCTGGCCGCCTCGCGCAGCGGTGCGCGGGTGATCCTCGCCGACGAACAGGAAGAGTTCGGCGGCAGCCTGCTCGACACCCGTGAGACCCTCGACGGCAAGCCCGCCGAGGAGTGGGTGGCCAAGGCCATCGCCGAGCTGGAAGGCAACCCGGACGTGATCCTGCTGCCGCGCTCCACGGTCAACGGCTACCACGACCACAACTTCCTCACCATTCACGAACGCCGCACCGATCACCTGGGCGAGACCGCCCCGCTGGGCCAGGTGCGCCAACGCGTGCACCGGGTGCGCGCCAACCGCGTGGTGCTCGCCGCCGGCGCCCACGAACGCCCGCTGGTCTATGGCAACAACGACGTGCCGGGCAACATGCTGGCCGGCGCCGTTTCCACCTACGTACGCCGCTACGGCGTGGCACCGGGCAAGAAACTGGTGCTGTCCACCAACAACGACTACGCCTACCGCGTCGCCCTGGACTGGCAGGAAGCCGGTCTGCAGGTGGTCGCCATCGCCGACGCCCGCCCCAATCCGCGCGGCGAGTGGGTCGAGGAGGCGCGCAAGCGCGGCATGCGGGTCATCACCGGCAGCGCAGTGATCGAGGCACGCGGCAGCAAGCGCGTGACCGGTGCGAAGGTCGCCTCCATCGACACCTTCCGCCACAAGGTCAATGCACCCGGCGAGTGGCTGGACTGCGACCTCATCGGCAGCTCCGGCGGCTACAGCCCGGTGGTGCACCTGGCTTCGCACCTGGGTGGCAAGCCGGAATGGCGTGAAGACGTCCTCGCCTTCGTGCCCGGCCTGGCCTTCCAGAAGCGCAGTTGTGCCGGCGCGGTGAACGGCGTGTTCCGCCTCGCCGATGTCCTGGCCGACGGCTACCAGGCCGGCAGCCAGGCCGCTGTCGACGGCGGCTTCAAGTCTGTCGATGGCGAGCTGCCGGTGGTCGCCGAGCGCGCCGAGGACGCCACCCTCGCGCTGTTCCAGGTGCCCCACGAGAAATCCACGGCGCGCGCGCCCAAGCAGTTCGTCGACACCCAGAACGACGTCACCGCCGCCGCCATCGAACTGGCCTGCCGCGAGGGCTTCGAGTCCATCGAGCACGTCAAGCGCTACACCGCGCTGGGCTTCGGCACCGACCAGGGCAAGCTGGGCAACATCAACGGCCTGGCCATCGCCGCCCGCGCCCAGGGCAAGAGCATCGCCGACACCGGCACCACCATGTTCCGCCCGAACTACACCCCGGTGACCTTCGGCGCGGTTGCCGGTCGTCACTGCGGCCACCTGTTCGAGCCGGTGCGCTTCACCGCCCTGCACGCCTGGCACGTGAAGAACGGCGCCGAGTTCGAGGACGTCGGCCAGTGGAAGCGCCCCTGGTACTTCCCCAAGCGCGGCGAAGACCTGCACGCCGCCGTGGCCCGCGAGTGCCGCGCCGTGCGTGAGTCGGTCGGCCTGCTGGACGCCTCGACCCTGGGCAAGATCGACATCCAGGGCCCGGACGCCCGCGAGTTCCTCAACCGCATCTACACCAACGCCTGGACCAAGCTGGACGTGGGCAAGGCCCGCTACGGCCTGATGTGCAAGGAAGACGGCATGGTCTTTGACGATGGCGTCACCGCGTGCCTGGCGGACAACCACTTCGTCATGACCACCACCACCGGCGGCGCGGCGCGCGTCATGGAGTGGCTGGAGCTGTACCACCAGACCGAATGGCCGGAACTGAAGGTGTACTTCACCTCGGTCACCGACCACTGGGCCACCCTCACCCTGTCCGGCCCCAACAGCCGCAAGCTGCTGGCCGAGGTCACCGACATCGACCTGGACAAGGACGCCTTCCCCTTCATGACCTGGAAGGAAGGCAAGGTCGCCGGCGTACCGGCGCGGGTGTTCCGCATCTCCTTCACCGGCGAGCTGTCGTACGAGGTGAACATCCAGGCCAACTACGCCATGGGTGTGCTGGAGGCCATCGTCGCCGCCGGCGCCCAGTACAACCTGACGCCGTACGGCACCGAGACCATGCACGTCCTGCGCGCCGAGAAGGGCTTCATCATCGTCGGCCAGGACACCGACGCCTCGGTCACCCCGGACGACCTGAACATGGGTTGGGCGGTGGGTCGCACCAAGCCCTTCTCCTGGATCGGCTGGCGCGGCATGAACCGCGCCGACTGCCAGCGCGAAGACCGCAAGCAGCTGGTAGGCCTCAAGCCCACCAACCCGATGGACCTGCTGCCCGAGGGCGCGCAACTGCTGTTCACCCCGCAGCACACGGTGCCGGCGACCATGGTCGGCCACGTCACCTCCAGCTACCTGAGCAGCAGCCTGGGCTACAGCTTTGCCCTGGCGGTGGTGAAGGGCGGCCTCAAGCGCCTGGGCGAGAAGGTCTACGCCCCGCTGCCGGACGGCCGCGTGATCGAGGCGGAAATCTGCAGCTCGGTGTTCTACGACCCGAAAGGCGAACGGCAGAACGTGGATTGATTCGGAGCCGCCGGCTGCCCTCACCCTCTCCCACAGGGAGAGAGGACAGTTCGGAGCCGCCGGCGAGTACGACACTCACAGCACACTCAGCTCGGCCCCTTCTCCCTCAGGAGCGGGGAGCGCAGCCAGGGTTGGGGTGAGGGATAACAAGGGCAGAGCGTCCCCAAGGTGAACAGAACATGAGCAAAGCCAATCTCTACCAGCAACGCCCCGAAGACGGCATCCAGGCCGAATCGCCCCTGCACCACGCCGAGCTGGACAAGCTCGCCGCGCGCAAGGTGGCCAACGCCGGCGTGACCCTGCGCGAGAAGAAATTCCTCGGCCACCTGACCCTGCGCGGCGACGCCCACGACCCGGCCTTCGCCGGCGGCGTGCACAAGGCCCTGGGCCTGGAGCTGCCGGTAGCCCTGACCCTGGTGGCCAACGGCGGCACCTCGCTGCAGTGGCTTGGCCCGGACGAGTGGCTGCTGATCGTCCCCGGCGGCGAGGAATTCGCCATCGAGCAGCGCCTGCGCGAGGCGCTGGGCGAAGAGCTGCACTACTCGGTGATCAACGTCAGCGGCGGCCAGACCCTGCTGGAACTCGAAGGCGCCAAGGTCCGCGAAGTGCTGATGAAGTCCACCGGCTACGACGTGCACCCGAGCAACTTCCCGGTGGGCAAGGCGGTGGGCACGAATTTCGCCAAGTCCCAACTGGTGATCCGCCATACCGGCGAGCACACCTGGGAGCTGGTGGTGCGCCGCAGCTTCTCCGACTACTTCTGGCTGTGGCTGCAGGACTCCTGCGCCGAGTACGGCCTGCAAGTAGCCGCGTAAGCGGTGCCTTGTCCCCCTCTCCCTCTGGGAGAGGGCCGGGGTGAGGGTTAGCCCACCCCAACCTCTCCAAGGAGAGGAAATTTCGGAGCCAGACCATGAGCCGCACCCCCGAAACCTGGATCCTCACCGCCGACAGCCCGAGCCTGCTGGGCACGGTGGACGTGGTCACGCGCTACCTGTTCGAGCAGCGCTGCTACGTCACCGAGCACCACTCCTTCGACGACCGCCTGGCGCAGCGCTTCTTCATCCGCATCGAATTCCGCGCCGGCGACGGCTTCGACGAAGCGGCCTTCCGCGCCGGCCTCGCCGACCGCGTCGCGCCCTTCCAGATGAATGTCGAACTGACCCCGCCGGGCTACCGCAGCAAGGTGGTGATCATGGTCTCCAAGGCCGACCACTGCCTGAACGACCTGCTCTACCGCCAGCGCATCGGCCAGCTGCCGATGGACGTGGTGGCGGTGGTCTCCAACCACCCGGACCTGGAACCGCTGGCGCGCTGGCACGGCATCCCCTACCACCACTTCGCCCTCGACCCCAACGACAAGGGCGCGCAGGAGGCGAAGGTCTGGCAGGTGATCGAGGAATCCGGCGCCGAGCTGGTGATCCTCGCCCGCTACATGCAGGTGCTCTCCCCCGAGCTGTGCCGCCGCCTGGACGGCTGGGCGATCAACATCCACCACTCGCTGCTGCCCGGTTTCAAGGGCGCCAAGCCCTACCACCAGGCCTACCAGAAGGGCGTGAAGCTGGTCGGCGCCACCGCCCACTACATCAACAACGACCTCGACGAGGGCCCGATCATCGCCCAGGGCGTCGAGCCCGTGGACCACTCCCACTACCCCGAGGACCTGATCGCCAAGGGCCGCGACGTGGAGTGCCTGACCCTGGCCAAGGCCGTGGGCTATCACATCGAGAAGCGCGTGTTCCTGAATGCCAACAGGACCGTGGTGCTGTAGCGGCACCGCTCCTGTAGGGCGCATAACGCCACAGGCGTTATCCGCCATGCCGACCCGAGCGGCGGATGGATGGAGCTCATCCGCCCTACGTTTCTACGTTTCACCTGGATTGCGGCGCTCGCTCTAGAGCGCCCTCTCCCCAGCTCTGGCTACGCGCCCCGCTCCGAAAGGAGAGGGGGCAAGAGCAGTGCGGAGTCGCCGGCTGAAACGGCGCTCCCGCCACGCACGGATATACCCTCTCCCGCTTGCGGGAGAGGGTTAGGGAGAGGGGCTTTTGAAAGCGCCCAGCTCCCAAGCACCGAGCAACACCGACAGACCCGCCGGCTGCCAGCAGTACGTACCGGCCCTGTCGCGCAACACACGACATCCCAGTGCAAAACCGCGCGCCGCAAGGCCCGCCTTTGTACCCACAAACACAATGAGGAATGCGTATGTCTGGCAATCGTGGTGTGGTTTATCTCGGCCCGGGCAAGGTCGAAGTGCAGAACATCCCCTATCCGAAGATGCAGGACCCGCAGGGCAAGCAGATCGACCACGGGGTGATCCTGCGCGTGGTGTCCACCAACATCTGCGGCTCCGACCAGCACATGGTGCGTGGCCGTACCACCGCGCCGGCAGGCCTGGTGCTCGGCCACGAGATCACCGGCGAGGTGGTGGAGATCGGCCGTGGCGTGGAAACCATGAAGATCGGCGACCTGGTCTCGGTGCCGTTCAACGTCGCCTGCGGCCACTGCCGCACCTGCAAGGAGCAGCACACCGGCGTCTGCCTGACGGTCAACCCGGCTCGCGCCGGCGGCGCCTACGGCTACGTCGACATGGGCGGCTGGGTCGGCGGCCAGGCCGAATACGTGCTGGTGCCCTACGCCGACTTCAACCTGCTGCGCCTGCCCAACCGCGACGCGGCGATGGAGAAGATCCGCGACCTGACCTGCCTCTCCGACATCCTCCCCACCGGCTACCACGGCGCGGTGACGGCCGGCGTCGGTCCGGGCAGCACCGTCTACATCGCCGGTGCCGGTCCGGTCGGCCTTGCCGCCGCCGCTTCGGCCCGCCTGCTGGGCGCCGCCGTGGTGATTATCGGTGACGTCAATCCGACTCGACTGGCCCACGCCAAGGCCCAGGGCTTCGAGATCGCCGACCTGTCCAAGGACACTCCGCTGCACGAGCAGATCGCTGATCTGCTGGGTGAGCCGGAGGTGGACTGCGCGGTCGACGCGGTGGGCTTCGAGGCTCGCGGCCATGGTCATTCGGGCTCGCAGCACGAGGCTCCGGCCACCGTGCTGAACTCGCTGATGGGCGTGGTGCGGGTGGCCGGCAAGATCGGCATTCCCGGCCTCTATGTGACCGAGGACCCGGGCGCGGTAGACGACGCCGCCAAGCATGGCGCGCTGAGCATCCGCTTCGGCCTGGGCTGGGCCAAGTCGCACAGCTTCCACACCGGCCAGACCCCGGTGATGAAGTACAACCGCCAGCTGATGCAGGCGATCATGTGGGACCGCATCAAGATCGCCGATATCGTCGGGGTGGAAGTCATCACCCTGGACGACGCGCCCAAGGGCTATGGCGAATTCGATGCCGGCGTGCCGAAGAAATTCGTCATCGACCCGCACAGCCTGTTCCGCGCCGCCTGACGGCGCACCCGCTCCCGGCCGCGCTCCCCCGCGCGGCCGTCTCTCCAGGGAGCCGCAAGGCTCCCTTTTTTTGTGCCCGATCGACTGGCACAGGCTCACCCTGCAGGAGCGCGCCCTCGATGCTTTTCCAAAAAGGCGGCTCGCTACCACCAGAAATTCCTGCGCTCGGATCGGCCCTCACCCTAACCCTCTCCCGGGGGGAGAGGGGACTGTGCGGTGCAGGAGGAAACCACAGCGTCAGCCGGCACGATCTGCTCCCTCTCCCTCTGGGAGAGGGCTGGGGTGAGGGGAAAGCGCAAACACGGAGCTATCCGGAGAAAAACAGTTGCTCTTACAAGGATCAGGGCTTGGGCGCGGGACAGTTGAAATCGCCTGCCTGGCAGTCGGACAGCGTCTGCAGTTCCTTGATGCGGTTGTCGGTCATGGTCTCCAGGCAATTGCTGTAAGCCATCTGGAAGCCCGAGCCGCCTCCAACGCTGGAGGTCTCGAACTGGCAACTGAGGTCGCGGTAGTTCAGCCAGGCCTTCTGCGCAGCGGTCAGGGCCTTCTTCTGCCCGGCATCCAGGCGCTGGCGATACTGCCCGTAGAGGTCGTTGAGGCGCTTGTCGCTGGCTTTGTAAGCGGACCCGATGCAGGCATTGATATCCGCCTGGGTCTGGGCGTCGGCGCAGTCGGCGGCGGCCTGGGCGGCAGTGGAGAACGCCAGCAGGCTGGCTGGCAGGAGCAAGAGCAGCAACTTCATGGGGACGCTATCCGTTGTTTTGGATGGAATCCCCACTCTAGCCGCTTTGGCCATAACCCGACCAAGCGGCGGATAACGCTTGGGGCGTTATGCGCACTACGCGAACGCCCGCCCCTGGCCGAAACGTAGGGCGAATAACCGCTCGCGGTTATCCGCCGTCAGGTCGACGTCCTCAGCCGAGCAGTTTGCCTGCCATCCGCTCCAGCGCCTGGCGCTGGAAGGCGCGGAAGTCCGCGTCGGGTTGCTGGCCTTCGAGCATCGGCAGGAAGGGATCGACCACTTCGGTGCGCACGCCGGCCATTTCCTCGATCACCGCGTGGCCGCAGAACGGCACATAGGCTTCCGCGTAACCGCCTTCGTGCACCACCACCAACCGGCCATTGCACAGGCGCTCGGCAGCGTCGCGCACGGAGGCGGTCATGAAGCGGAACGTCTCGCTGTGGGCGAGCATGCGCGCCAGCGGGTCCACGCCGTTGGCGTCGAAGCCGCTGGCGACCACGATCAGTTCGGGCTGGAAGCGTTCCAGCGCCGGCACGATGATCGTTTCCATGGCCGCGCGGTAGGCATCGTCACCGCTGCCCGGATAGAGCGGCACGTTGAGGTTGTAGCCCTTGCCCGCGCCCTCGCCGATGTCGTCCACCGCGCCGGTGCCGGTGGGGTAGCAGTCGGCCTGGTGGATCGACAGGGTCAGTACATCGTCACGGCCGTAGAAGATCGCCTCGGTGCCGTTGCCGTGGTGCACGTCCCAGTCCAGCACCGCCACGCGCTGGATGCCATGGCGCGCCTTGGCCGTCTCCACCGCCACGGCGATGTTCGCCAGGTAGCAGAAGCCCATGCCGCGATCCGGCAAGCAGTGGTGGCCCGGCGGACGGGACAGCGCGTAGGCGTTGTCCAGCTCGCCGCGCAGCACCGCGTCCACCGCGGCGATGGTCAGGCCGGCGGACTGCCGGGCGATGTCGTAGGTGCCATGGCTGACCATGGTTTCCTCGCCCATGTCGCCGTGGCCGACTTCGCTGTAGGCCTTGAAGCGCTCCAGGTAGCTCGCCGGGTGTACCCGCAGCAGGTCTTCCTCGCTGGCCAGCGGCGCGCTGGACAGGTGCAGTTGGGCGCTCAGGCCGGAGACGTCCATCAGGCTTTTCAGCCGGCGCTTGCTCTCGGGCGACTCGGCATGGCCGCCGCCCACCGGCGGCTGCAGCCAGCCACCGACGGGAAGGATCAGCGCATGCAGCCCGGTCGCGTGCCAGAAGCAGCGCTCGTCGAAGAAGAACCCGGTACGGCGGCTCATGCGCGGGCTGCCTTCAGGGCGCGCTGGCGCTTGCGGCTGAACAGCCAGTAGACCGGCGAGACCACGCCCAGGCCGACGACCCAGGAGATGTCCGCACCGTTCATGGCCTGCGCGGCGGCGCCGGTGTAGAGCGCGGTGGACATGAACGGCACCTGCACCAGGATGCCGAGGATGTAGCAGTTCACCGCGGTCCAGTTGAAGGTGCCGTAGATGCCGCCGTCACGCCGGAAGAACGACAGCACGTCGTACTCGCCGTGGGCGATCAGGTAGTAGTCGACCAGGTTGATCGCGCTCCAGGGCACCAGCACGTAGAGCAGCAGCAGGATGAAGTTGGTGTAGTTGGCCATGAAGTTGTCCTGGCCGAGCAGGGCGATGGTCAGCGAGCCGCCGAACAGCGCCAGGGCGATCACCGCGCGCCAGCCGGCCTTGGCCGACCAGGCGGGAATCAGCGTCTGGCCGACGGTGATGGCCGACAGGGTGCCGCAGTACAGGTTCATCGAGTTGGTAGCGGCGATGCCGATGGAGAACACCGCGACCATGATGGCGCTGAAGCCGCCGGTCATCTCGATCAGGCCGGCGATGACGTCGCCCTCGCCCACCGACAGGCCGACCAGCACGCCCAGCAGCATCGGCAGGATCGAACCCAGGCAGCAGCCCCAGTAGCTCGACCAGAATGCGGTGCGCGAACCGGTGCCCTGCGGCATGTAGCGCGAGTAGTCGGACACGTACGGTGCGTAGGCCAGCTGCCAGAGGGCGGCGATGGACAGCGCGCCGAGGAAGCCGGGGATGTTGTTCTCGTTGCGCTGCAACAGGTCCGCCGGCAGGCCGTGGACGAATACCAGCCAGACGAAGCTGACCAGCAGCACTGCGCCGGACAGCCAGGACATCACGCGGGTGTAGCCGTGGATCAGGCGGTAGCCGAACACCGTGGCGATCACGCTGATCGCGCCCACCAGCAGGATGCCGGTGTTGGTGCCGATCACCTCGAAGCGAGCGTGCAGCGCCTGGCCGCCGAGCACCAGGTTGGAGGCGAAGAAGCCCAGGTACATGATCACCACCAGGGCGACCACCAGCAAGGATCCGAAGGAGCCGAACTGGCCACGGGTCTGCACCATCTGCGGCACGCCCAGCTGCGGGCCCTGGGCCGAGTGCAGGGCCATGAACACGCCGCCCACCAGGTTGCCAAGCACCAGCGCCGCCACAGCGGCGAAGAACGGCAGCTTGAACACGGTGACCGCCAGGGCGCCGGTAACCACGGTCAGCAGCATGATGTTGCTGCCGAACCAGATGGTGAAGAGGTCGCGGGCGCGGCCGTGTCGTTCATGTGCGGCGATGGGCTGGATGGTGCTCAGCTCCAGCGTCGTCGCCTGGTTTTGCGTCGTTGTCATTGTGTTTCTCACGCGTCGTTGGCAAGGCAGGCCCGGCGCGAGCGCCGGGCAGGGATCAGAAAAGGATCAAGGGAAAATCAGCGGGCGGCCCAGGCGTTGAAGCGCTGTTCCAGCTCTTCACCGTGGTCGACCCAGAAGGCCGCATCCACCGAACGCGCGCCTTCGAGGTTGGCCGGCGCGGTGGGCAATGCGTCACGCACGTCCGCCGGCAGCAGGTCCAGCGTGCCCTTGTGCACCGGGCCGTAGGGGATGTTCTCGGAGAAGGTCTTCTGGGTTTGCGGCTGGCTGGCGAAGGCGATGAATTTCTCGGCCAGCGCCTTGTTCGGCGTGCCCTTCACCACGGCCCAGTATTCCGGGTCATACAGGCTGCCCGGCCAGACGATGCCCAGCTTCACGCCTTCCTTCTGCGCGGCGGCGATGCGGCCGTTGTAGGCAGCGCTCATCACCACGTCACCGGCAGCCAGCCACTGCGGCGGCTGCGCGCCGGCTTCCCACCACTGGATGTTGCTCTTGAGCTGGTCGAGCTTGGCGAAGGCGCGATCGACGCCTTCCTTGGTGCCGAGCACCTTGTAGATATCTTCCTGCTTCACGCCGTCGGCCAGCAGGGCAATTTCCAGGGTGTACTTGGCGCCCTTGCGCAGGCCGCGCTTGCCCGGGTATTCGGCGGTGTTCCAGAAGTCGGCCCAGGACTGCGGAGCCTTGGCGACCTTGGCGCCGTTGTAGGCCATGACCATGGACCAGACGTAGGTGGCCACGCCGCACTCGCTGAGGGTGCCGGGGACGAAGTTCTTCTCGTCGCCGATGGCCGCCGGGTCGATGCGCTCGAACAGGCCTTCCTCGCAGCCGCGTAGCAGCTCCGGGCTTTCCACCTCGACCACGTCCCAGGTGACCTTGCCGACATCGACCATGGCTTTCACCTTGGCCATCTCGCCGTTGTATTCGCCGGCGACGATCTTGCCGGCGCCGCTGGCCTCGAAGGGCTTGAAGTAGGCCTGCTCCTGGGCCGCCTTGGTGGCGCCGCCGAAGGAGATGACGGTGATGCTTTGGGGCCCGGTTGAAGCTTGGGCGTTAACGCTGCCGACAGCGGCGGCAAGGGCACAGGTGATGGAGATGCGCGTGAGCAAGGACACTTTCATGGAACGACTCCCACAGCCGGATTGGCGTTGTTGTGTTGCTGGGCAGTACCCCCGGCCAGAAGCCGGGCAAAAGGGTTCCATCGCGCGGGCGTCTTCGCGCTCGCGGCGTTGTTGTTGGGCATTTCGGCTATTCGTAGGAGCGAGCTTGCTCGCGAACGGTGCCTAGGGAGAGGGGAGCCCGCAAACACCGGCGCTCCCCGGAACTCTATTCGCGAGCAAGCTCGCTCCTACAAAAAAGCGGAAGCGCGGGCTGTTACAGCACGCCGATTTCCTGGGCCGTGCGATCCACCGCCCGGCGCGTCTTGTCGACCAGCTCGTCGATCTCGGCACGGCCGGCAACCAGCGCCGGGGCCATGATCATGCGGCCGAGGGTGGAACGGATGATCAGGCCTTCCTCGAAGCCGATGGTGCGGCAGCGCCAGGCGATGTCGTTCTCGTTGTCGAAGCGCTTGCGGGTCGCCTTGTCTTCGACGAACTGCAACGCGGCAACCAGACCGCTGCCCTGAATCTCGCCCACCAGCGGGTGGTTGCCAAAGACTTCGCGCAGGCACTGTTGCAGGTACGGGCCGGTGTCGTTCTTCACCGCATTGACCCAACCCTCGTCACGCAGCGCGCGCAGGTTGGCCACCGCCACCGCTGCCGCCACCGGGTGGCCGGAGTAGGTCAGGCCGTGGGCGAACACACCGCCCTCTTCCACCAGCGCCTGGGCGATACGCTTGCTCAGCACCAGGCCGCCCATGGGGATGTAGCCGGAAGTCAGGCCCTTGGCGATGGACAGGGTGTCCGGCTGGAAGCCGAAGTGCTGGTGGGCGAACCACTCGCCGGTACGGCCGAAGCCGCCGATCACTTCGTCGGCACACAGCAGCACGTCGTACTGACGGCAGATGCGCTGGATTTCCGGCCAGTAGCTTTCCGGCGGGAAGATCATGCCGCCGGCGCCCTGGAACGGCTCGGCGATGAAGCCTGCGACGTTCTCCGCGCCCAGTTCGAGAATCTTCTCTTCCAGCTGCAGCGCGCAGCGACGGCCGAACTCGGCCGGGGTCAGCTCGCCGCCGGCGGCGAACCAGTAAGGCTCGTCGATGTGCGCGATATCCGGGATCAGGCCGCCCATCTCGTGCATGAACTTCATGCCGCCCAGCGCGGTGGCCGCCAGGGTGGAGCCGTGGTAGCCGTTCCAGCGGCCGATCATGATCTTCTTCTGCGGCTTGCCTTCGATCTGCCAGAAGCGGCGCACGGTGCGGATCAGCACCTCGTTGGCCTCGGAGCCGGAGTTGGTGTAGATCGCGTGGCTGTAGTGGTCGGGCAGCAGGCTGAAGAGCGTTTCGGAGAGTTCGATTACCGCCGGATGGGTGGTGTGGAAGAACATGTTGTAGTACGGCAGCTCGTCCAGCTGGGCGGTGGCGGCGGCGGTCAGGTCCTTGCGGCCGTAGCCCAGGTTGGTGCACCACAGGCCGGACATGCCGTCCAGGTAGCGGTTGCCGTCATTGTCCCAGAGGTGCAGGCCCTCGCCGCGCACCATCACGCGCGGGCCTTCGGCGTTCAGCGCCTTCTGGTCGAGGAAGGCATGGATGTGGTGGGCCGCGTCCGCTTTCTGGTAGTCGCGGGTATCACGTGGCGCGCGAGTCTTGTCGGTCATCGACTTTCTCCTCTATCCCTCGGCGGTGCTCCGGCAGCCGGCCTGAGGGGTCTTCAGGGGATCGAGGGCGACGGACTTACCTGGGCAGTCTCACCGGCCGTCTCGAACGGTTCGGTTAGCAATTGGGGCGTTGCTCAGGCGCCGGGCACGAACCCGGCAGCCTGTCTTGCAGTTAGTCGCGCAGCTGGAACCAGGTGGTCTTGAGCTGCGTGTATTTATCGAACGAGTGCAGCGACAGGTCGCGGCCGAAGCCGGACTGCTTGCCGCCACCGAAGGGAATCGCCGGGTCCAGCGCGTCCACGGTGTTCACCGACACGGTGCCGGCGTTCAGCTTGCGCGCCACGCGGTGGGCGCGGTGCAGGTCGTCGCTCCACAGGGAAGCGGCGAGGCCGTAGATGCTGTCGTTGGCCAGGCGCACGGCTTCCTCTTCGCTGTCGAAGGGGATGACTGCAAGCACCGGGCCGAACACTTCGTCGCGGGCCAGGGATTGCTCCGGGCGCACGCCGGTGAAAATGGTCGGCTCGATGAAGTTGTCCGACCCGTTGAAACTCAGTTGGCGACCACCACAGGCGAGCGTGGCGCCGTCGCTCTGGGCGCGATCGAT
Organism: Pseudomonas sp.; assembly: GCF_002796985.1. GTDB lineage: Bacteria > Pseudomonadota > Gammaproteobacteria > Pseudomonadales > Pseudomonadaceae > Pseudomonas. Next base: position 55,312 of record NZ_PEKX01000019.1, read on the forward strand.
GCAGCTCATGACGCCAGCGGTCTGCTTGTTGTCGACGATGGCGCCGGCACGGCTGGCCGGGTCCAGCGGGTCACCCGGCGTCCAGTCGCGGGCCTTGGCGATCAGGCGTTCGACGAATTCGTCGTGGATCGAACGCTCCACCAGCAGGCGCGAGTTGGCCGAGCAGACTTCGCCCTGGTTGAAGAAGATGCCAAAGGCGGCCTTCTCGGCGGCGAGGTCGAGGTCGCGGCAGTCGGCGAACACCAGGTTCGGGCTCTTGCCGCCGCACTCCAGCCACACCTGCTTGAGGTTGGACTGCGCGGAATACTGCATGAAGTACTTGCCGACCTGGGTCGAGCCGGTGAACACCAGGGCGTCCACGTCCGGGTGCAGGCCCAGCGCCTTGCCGGCGGTTTCACCCAGGCCCGGCACGACGTTCAGCACGCCTTCGGGGATGCCGGCTTCCAGCGCCAGCTCGGCCAGGCGCAGGGCGGAGAACGGCGACTGCTCGGCGGGCTTGAGCACCACGGAGTTGCCGGCGGCCAGCGCGGGCGCCAGCTTCCAGGCGGCCATGTCGAGGGGGAAGTTCCACGGCACTACGGCGCCGATCACGCCGAGCGGCGTGCGGGTGATGGTGGCCAGGGCGTTCTGCGCGGTCGGTGCGACCTGGTCATAAAGCTTGTCGAGGCTTTCGGCGTACCAGGAGAACACGCCAGCGGCGCCGGGCACGTCGATGTTCCAGGCGTCCATCACCGGCTTGCCCATGTTCAGGGTGTCGAGCAGGGCCAGTTCGTCGCGGTTGGCCATCATCAGCTCGGCGAGCTTCTGCAGCACGGCCTTGCGCTCACGCGGCGCCATGCGCGCCCAGGGGCCGGTCTCGAAGGCCTGGCGGGCGACCCGTACGGCGGCGTCGATTTCGGCCGCGCCACAGGCGGCGACATTGGCCAGCAGGCGATTGGTCGCCGGGTCGAGAGCGGCGAAAGTGGCGCCATCCTGTGCACTGACACGGCGGCCGCCAATCAGCGCGCTATCGATGAAGGTCTGCCGGGCAGCACGCTGCCGCCAATCGTTGAGCTCGTACACCAGGGCACTCCTGCTTCGCTCGCCCTCGAGGGACGTTGTTGTTCGAATGTGGATTGGATGGTCGCCCAAGGCCTTGCCAAGGAAAATTATTAAATTTGTCTTCGGGGTATATGAAAAAGCTGGGCAGGCCCGCACCAGCCCGATGCGTCACGCACCACCACGGTGCGAACCCGCGCACCGCTGCAGGGCCCGCACTCAGCGGGTCAGTGCCCCATACAGCTCAGGCCGACGGCACGGCAGGTAGGGGAAAGTCTCGGCCTGGCGAGCGCGTTGCTGTGGGTCGAGATCGACGATCAGCAGACTCTCCGCGGGCCCGGCGGCAGCCAGGCGCTCGCCGTCCGGCGCGACGATGCAGGAGCCGCCGAGGAAGGCCAGCCCGTCCTCCACGCCGCAGTGGTTGCAGTAGGCGACGAACAGCTGGTTCTCCACCGCCCGCGCCGGAACTATCACCCCCGGCACCGCGCCGTATTCCGGGGTCAGCGCGGTGGGGATGAGGATCAGCCCGGCGCCGTTCAAGGCGTGGGTACGCACCGCCTCGGGGTATTCCACGTCGAAGCAGATCAGCAGGCCGATGCGCCAGCCGGCATAGTCGAACGGGGCTTCCAGCACGTCGCCGGCGCTGAACACTTCCCGCTCCATGGCACCGAACAGGTGCGCCTTGCGGTAGTGGCCCAGAGCGCTGCCGCACGGGCCGATCACCTGCACCGAGTTGTACGGCTTGCCGCCCTGCGGATGGCGCTCGGCGTAGCCGTAGGCGATGGCCAGCCCGAAGCGCTGCGCCAGCTCGCCGATGCGCCGGGCAGAGGAGCCGTCCGCGGCTTCGGCCAGCTCGTTCATGCGCTGCGGGACGTTGTAGCCGCCCAGCCACAGCTCGGGGCAGAGCAACAGCTGCACGCCGGCAGCGGCCGCGGCGCCGGCCTGGCGCTCCAGTTGGTCGAGGTTGCCGGCGACATTGCCGGGGAGGCCGCAGGTCTGCCAAAGGGCCATGCGCATGAGCTTTACTCCAGGCTGCGTGTACGGGATTTGCAGGGCGTTTTCACGGGCTGCGCTGGAGTATGCCCGCGCCCGGAGGGTCGCAGCAGGCGGCCAAGGCCATGAAAAATGTGCTCGTCGGCGAGGAAAATCTTCGCCATGGGCCGCCCCCGCCGGCCGGCCCAACGCGGTATCTTGTATAAAAAAGCATCAACGAGGCGTGCAGTGGCTTCCTATACCTTGCGGCAATTGAAGTATTTCGTGACCACCGTGGAATGCGGCAGCGTGGCCGAGGCGTCGCGCAAGCTGTACATCGCGCAGCCATCCATTTCCACAGCGATCAAGGGGCTGGAAGAGAGCTTCGGCGTGCAGCTGTTCATCCGCCACCACGCCCAGGGCGTGTCGCTCACCCCCAGTGGCGCGCGCTTCTACCGCAAGGCGCAGGAACTGCTGCGCATGGCCCACGAGTTCGAGCAGAACGCCCTGGCCGACAACGACGTGGTGGCCGGGCAGATCGACATCGGCTGCTTCGAAACGGTCGCCCCGCTCTACCTGCCGCGCCTGATCTCGGGCTTCCGCGAGCGCTACCCCGGCGTGGAAATCCGCATCAGCGACGGCGAGCAGCAGGAACTGGTGCAGGGCCTCACCGCCGGCCGCTTCGACCTGGCGCTGCTCTACGAGCACGACCTCGACGCGACCATTTCCACCGACCCGCTGATGCCCGCCCAGCGCCCCTACGCGCTGCTGCCGGAAAACCACCGCTTCGCCAAGCAGGACAAGGTCTCGCTGCGCGACCTGGTGCTGGAGCCGATGATCCTGCTGGACGTGCAGCCCAGCCGCACCTACTTCGTGCGCATCTTCGAGGAACTGGGCCTGAATCCGCACATTGCCTTCAGCTCGCCGTCGATCGAGATGGTGCGCGGCATGGTCGGCCAGGGCTTCGGCTTCTCCCTGCTGGTCACCCGCCCGCATTCCGAGTGCACCTACGACGGCAAGAAGGTGGTCACCGTGGACGTCGCCGAGGAGGTCAGCACCTCCGGCCTGGTCGCCGCCTGGCTCAAGCGCGCCCAGCTGACCAAGCCAGCGCAGCTGTTCGTCGACTTTGCGCGGGAGGAGTTGAGCGGGATGCATTGAGCCCGCTTTTCGCTTTTCGCTTTTCGTAGGAGCGAGCTTGCTCGCGAACAAACTTCGGCGCGGTGGTTTCACCCTCTCCCTAACCCTGGCTGCGCGCCCCGCTCCGAAGGGAGAGGGGACTGTTCGGCAGGCTCTGAAAGCCCAGCGCTCCCCTGGCTGACTCCATAAACGACCCACCGCTGCAAACGGCCCCCTCTCCCCCCGGGAGAGAGCTGGGGTGAGGAAAAAGCCCCAATACCGAGCCCTCCCGTCACTCCCCACACCCCCAACCTGACATCCGGGGTTACAATCGCGCCCCCTTTTTGTAATGCCGCCCCGCCCCATGCCCATCTGGAAAGAGCGCGTGCAGCGCCTCATCACTCTCGTCCTCGGCCTGCTGCAGAAGTATCCGCGCGTCATCGCCCTGTTCGGTTTCTGCTCCGGCGTCTTCAGTTTCATCATGGTGGACCGCCACCGCGCCGGCTTCGCCCGCGCCATGGCCATCGTCATGCTGGTCAGCTGGATCTGGCTGATGCTGGAAAACCTGCTCACCGACCGCTTCAAGCGCCGTTTCGGCTGGGAAGTGCCGCCGGGCCTGCTGCGCTACGCGACCCAGCTGATCCATCAGGAAAGCCTGTTCTTCTGCCTGCCGTTCTTCTTCGTCACCACCACCTGGAACAGCGGCCAGGCCCTGTTCACCGGCGTACTGACGCTGGCCGGACTGATGGCGATCACCGACCCGATCTACTACAAGTGGCTGTCGGTGCGGCGCTGGACCTTCCTCGGTTACCACACCCTGACGCTGTTCGCGGTGCTGCTCACCGCGCTGCCGATCATCCTCCAGCTGAGCACCCCGCAGAGCTACCAGGCGGCGCTGGGCATCGCCGTGCTGCTGTCCTTCCCGAGCCTGGCGGTGACGGTGAAGATCCACAAATGGTGGCGCTGGTTCGCCCTCGTCGGCCTGACCCTGTCCATCGGCGCAGTGGGCTGGTTCGCCCGCGCCTGGGTGCCGCCGTCGACCCTGTGGATGACCGAGATGGCAGTGACCGAGAGCTTCGACAACGCCCAGCGCACCCCCGGCGACAGCCTGGAGACGGTCAGCGTCGCGCAGATCAAATCCCAGGGCCTCTACGCCTACACCGCGATCAACGCCCCGCGCGGGCTGAACGAGCGCATCTACCACGCCTGGCGCCTGAACGGCCAGGAAGTCGACCGCATCGCCCTCGACATCAAGGGCGGCCGCGAGGCCGGCTACCGCGCCTGGACGCACAAGCAGAACTTCCCCAGCGACCCCAGCGGCCACTGGCAGGTGCAGGTGCTCACGGAGGCCGGGCAGGTGATCGGTACGCTCAGGTTCGAGGTCACGCCCTGACCGTCTGGTGTCCTTGACCCAGAGCGGCGCTTTCCCCTACAAGACCCTCTCCCCAGAACAAAAAGCGCCGAGAGAGTCATGACCGATACCGCCCTGCACCCGTTCGACCGCGCCGTGGCCCTGCAGCCCGTGGCTGGCCAGCCCAACCTCTACGAGGGCCACACCAGCCAGGACTACTGGAACATGGTCGGCCCCTTCGGCGGCATCACCGCCGCGGTCCTGCTGCAAGGCGCACTGCGCCACCCGCAGCTGCTTGGCAGCCCACTGTCGCTGACGGTGAACTACGCCGCAGCGGTCGTGGCCGGCGCCTTCCAGGTCGAAGCCATCCCGGTGCGCACCAACCGCTCCACCCAGCACTGGCTGCTGCAACTGACCCAGGCCGATGAATCCGGCGAGCAGCAGGTCACCACCACCGCCACCCTGGTCACCGCGCTGCGCCGCGAGACCTGGAGCCTGACCGACCTGCCTTTCCCCGACCTCGCCCCACCCAGCGACTTCGAGCCGATGAGCCCCACCGCCAAAGGCGTGGCCTGGCCCAAACAGTATGAGATGCGCCCGGTTTCCGGCGCCTTCCCAACCAAGTGGGACGGCAGCGGCGAAACCAGCCGCAGCCAGCTGTGGCTGCGCGACGCCCAGGACCGCCCGCTGGACTTCCTGTCCCTGGCGGCGCTGAGCGACATCTTCTACCCGCGCATCTGGCTGCGCCGCGCCACCCCGGTGCCGGCCGGCACCGTGTCGATCACCACCTACTTCCACACCGACGCCGCGCAGATGGCCGAAGTCGGCGTGGGCTACCTGCTGGGCGACGCCCGTGCCCAGGAATTCCGCAACGGCTTCTTCGACCAGAATGCCCAGCTGTGGAGCCAGTCCGGCGCGCTGCTGGCAACCAGCAACCAGGTGGTTTACTACAAGGAATAACTCGCTTCGCTCTTCGTAGGATGGCGTGGAGCGATACCCATCAACTTCGCCGACAGTGAGTGATGGGTATCGCAAGTGTTCTGCCGGGACACATGGGTAACAGGTGTCGGGAGACATAGGTAAC
>NZ_PEKX01000020.1 GCF_002796985.1 Pseudomonas sp.
ATGATAGGAAACCGTTACCCATGTCCCCCGACAACCGTTACCTATGTCTCCCGGCAGAACACGAAGCGATACCCATGCTGATCCGACGCCCGGCATTGATGGGTATCGCTTCGCTCCACGCCATCCTACGAAAGCTGCTTCCGGCTCAATCCGTGGCGATTGAGCTTGCGGTACAGCGTATTGCGGCTGATGCCCAACTGCTGCGCGACCCGGCTGACATGCCAGTGATGCGCTTCGAGCACCTCCAGCAGGGCGTTGCGTTCGGCAGCGCCGAGAGTGTCGCCGCCCTCCTCGCCCATTGCGACGGGAGAGGCAGCGGCAGCCGGCGTGCGGCGCAGGTCCGGTGGCAGGTCGGCCATCTGGATGCGCCCGCCTTCGCACAGCGCACAGAGCGTGCGCAGCACGTTGCGCAGCTGGCGCACGTTGCCCGGCCAGGGGAAGTCCAGCAGGTGCCGGCGCACGTCGTCGTCCAGTCGCACGCTGCGGCCCTTGCGCTCCTCGGCTAGCAGGTGATCGAGCAACTCGCCACGGTCTTCGCGCTCGCGCAACGGCGGCAGCGCAACGACCAGGCCATTGAGTCGGTAGTAGAGGTCTTCACGGAATTGCCCGGCCGCGACCAGCGCTTCCAGATCACGGTGGCTGGCGCTGATCAGGCGGATGTCCACATCCTGCGGCTCACCGCCGATAGGCACCACCTGGCGCTCTTCCAGCACGCGCAGCAGGCGGGTCTGAAGGGCCAGCGGCATGTCGCCGATTTCATCGAGGAACAGCGTGCCGCCGTCGGCCTGTTGCAGTTTGCCGCGCATGCCTTCCTTGCGCGCGCCGGTGAAGCTGCCGCCGCGATAGCCGAACAGCTCGCTCTCGATCAGGGTCTCGGGAATCGCCGCGCAGTTCAGCGCGACGAAGGTTTTGCCAGCGCGCTCGCCGCCCAGATGCACGGCGCGGGCAAAAGCTTCCTTGCCGGTACCGGTCTCACCTTGCAGCAACAGCGGAACGTCGTGGGCATACACCTTCAGCGCACGGCGGAAATCATGGGCCAGTTGCGGGTCGTCGATGCACAGCCCCTTCGCCAGCGGCGCACGCGGCAGCACCGGCGCGGCGGCGATGGGCCGTTTGCCGCGCAGCAGCGCATAGAGGGTGCGCCCGGCATGGGTGCGCAGCGGCCAGCTGGCATTGGGATGCGGGTCAGCGCGGCTGAACAGGTCGTCCAGCCGGCAATCGAAGAACTGCTCCAGCGAGCGGCCGATCAGGCTGTCCCGGCGGCTGCCGAGCAGGTTGATGGCGCTTTGATTCGCCGCGCGGATGCGCCCGTCGCCACCAAAGGCCAGCATGCCCTCACTGAACAATCCGAGGCCATCCGGCTGCAGATGGAAGCGCAGCAGCCACTGATCCTCGAAATGGCGCAGGAAGTAGCAGCTCTCGATGGCCTTGGCCGACAGGTTGACCAGCGCCATGGTGTGGAACTGGCTTTGCCGCGACACGTCGCGGCGTGCGGAAGAAACATCGAGCACCGCCAGCAGTTCGCCCTGCGGGTCGAACACCGGGCTGGCCGAGCAGGTCAGCCCGGTGTGGCGGCTACGGAAATGTTCGTCCTGGTGGATGGTCAGCGCCTGGCGCTCCACCAGGCAGGTGCCGATGCCGTTGGTGCCTTCGCGCGCCTCGCTCCAGTCGGCGCCGAGCCACAGCCCGGCCTGCTCGAAGGTGCGCCGCTCGGCGGCTTCGCTGACGCAGTTGAGGATGATCCCGCGCGAGTCGGTGAGCAGCACCGCATGGCCAGCCCCGGAGAGTTGCTGGTGCAGGCTGTTCATCTCGTCGCTGGCGATTTCCAGCACCTGGCGGTGGCGCTCGCGGACTTCGAGCATGCGCGCGTGCTCCAGCACCGCCGGCGCCATGGGTTGCGCCGGGTCGAGGTGGTACTGATCCAGGCAGCGCATCCAGGAGCGGGCGATAGAAGGGTCCGCGCCGGGGGCTCCGGCAGGGGCCTTGCCCTCGGCCACGGTCATGACCTGGCGGGCGTGGCGGCTCAAATCGTTGGCGCGCATTCTTGTTGTTCTCCGCTATGGGGTCGGGGAGGCAGCCCCGGGTTCCCACGCAAGCCTTGTAGGACCTTTCTCTTCCTACAGAAAGCGCGGGAACGCAGGACAGCATCCCCCACGCGCCGGACCAATGCAACGGCCGCCCGACCGTCAGGTCACAACTGTCACGGAAACGGGACAAAGTGTCCCGAGGCGCTGTGCCAGGGGCGTAACAGCGTGCTTTGCGGGGCAGCGCCAGCAACCCCTCCAGCCCATGCCCGGCGTGCCTTTCGCTGGCATGGCCCGTCCCTTGCTCTACGCTTGTTCAACGTCCTCCCCAACAAGCACAAGACCCAGGAGATCCGACCATGCGTTATGCCCATCCCGGTAGCGAAGGCGCCATCGTTTCGTTCAAGGCGCGCTACGGCAACTACATCGGCGGCGAATTCGTCGCGCCGGTGAAGGGTCAGTACTTCACCAATACCTCGCCGGTGAATGGCCAGCCCATCGCCGAATTTCCCCGCTCCACCGCCGAAGACATCGACAAGGCACTGGACGCCGCCCACGCCGCCGCCGATGCCTGGGGCCGCACCTCGGTGCAGGACCGCTCGCTGGTGCTGCTGAAGATCGCCGACCGCATCGAACAGAACCTGGAACTGCTGGCCGTCACCGAGACCTGGGACAACGGCAAGCCGATCCGCGAAACCCTCAACGCCGACATCCCGCTGGCCGCCGACCACTTCCGCTACTTCGCCGGCTGCATCCGCGCGCAGGAAGGCAGCGCCGCCGAGATCAATGAGAACACCGTTGCCTACCACATCCACGAGCCGCTGGGCGTGGTCGGGCAGATCATCCCGTGGAACTTCCCGCTGCTGATGGCCGCGTGGAAACTCGCGCCGGCCCTGGCCGCCGGCAACTGCGTGGTGCTCAAGCCGGCCGAGCAGACCCCGCTGGGCATCTGCGTGCTGATGGAAGTGATCGGCGACCTGCTGCCCAAGGGCGTGCTCAACGTCGTCCAGGGCTTCGGCAAGGAAGCCGGCGAAGCGCTGGCCACCAGCAAGCGCATCGCCAAGATCGCCTTCACCGGCTCCACTCCGGTGGGCTCGCACATCCTCAAGTGCGCCGCCGAGAACATCATTCCGTCCACCGTTGAACTGGGTGGCAAGAGCCCGAACATCTACTTCGAAGACATCATGCAGGCCGAGCCGACCTTCATCGAGAAGGCCGCCGAGGGCCTGGTGCTGGCCTTCTTCAACCAGGGCGAGGTGTGCACCTGCCCGTCCCGCGCGCTGGTGCAGGAGTCCATCTACCCGCAGTTCATGGACGTGGTGATGAAGAAGGTGAAGGCCATCAAGCGCGGCGACCCGCTGGACACCGACACCATGGTCGGCGCCCAGGCCTCGCAGCAGCAGTACGAGAAGATCCTCTCCTACCTCGACATCGCCCAGCAGGAAGGCGCGCAGATCCTGGTCGGCGGCTCGGTCGAGAAGCTCGAAGGCAACCTCTCCACCGGCTATTACATCCAGCCGACCCTGCTCAAGGGCAACAACAAGATGCGCGTGTTCCAGGAAGAAATCTTTGGGCCGGTGGTGGGCGTCACCACCTTCAAGGATGAAGCCGAGGCGCTGGCGATCGCCAACGACACCGAGTACGGCCTGGGCGCTGGCCTCTGGACCCGCGACATCAACCGCGCCTACCGCATGGGCCGCGGCATCAAGGCTGGCCGCGTGTGGACCAACTGCTACCACCTGTACCCGGCGCATGCCGCCTTCGGTGGCTACAAGAAATCCGGCGTGGGCCGCGAGACCCACAAGATGATGCTCGATCACTACCAGCAGACCAAGAACCTGCTGGTGAGCTACGACATCAACCCGCTGGGCTTCTTCTGAGTTACTGCTGATTCACCCGCCCGGCGCGCGCCGGGCACTCCTCACATCGATCCTTGCGCGGCCCACGGGCCGCGCTTTTTTATGCCTGGGGGAAAGGTATCGACGGGCTGCCTTGCCGTAGGAGCGGACTCCGTCCGCGATAGGTTCGCGGCGCGCCGGATGCCATCGCGGACGGAGTCCGCTCCTACGCATGCTTCAAGCAGGGCGCGAACCTGTAGGAGCGAGCTTGCTCGCGAACCCGCCCAGCCTCTGAGCTGCCGGGAAATCCGTTCGCGAGCAAGCTCGCTCCTACAGAAGAGCCTCAGCTGGCGTCGCTCCGCCACTGTCGTGGGCTCACGCCGAACCAGCGGCGGAACGCACGGGAGAACGCGCTGGTCTCGGAGTACCCCAGCAGCGGCGCCAGCTCGGAGATCGGCCGCTGCGGCTGACGCAGGTAATGCAGCGCCAGTTCGCGGCGGGTGTTTTCCACCAGTTGGCTGAAGCTCAACCCGGCCTCGCGCAGGCGCCGCTGCAGGCCGGCGGTGGTGAGTTCCAGCTGCTCGGCAATGACCTCCAGCGACGGCTCGCCCTCACACAGAGCCAGGCGAATCTGCGTGCCGGCGTCCTCCACCAGGTTCGGCGCGCCGCCCTGCTCGCCCAGGCGACGGATCACGTCCTGCACCAGGAACAGCAGGTTGGCGTCGTGGTCGGGCATCTGCCGGCCGTAGAGGTCGCGCTTGGGAATCAGCATCGAATTGCAGCCGCGCTGGAACAGCACCGGCGCGTCGAATACCCGGCCATGCTCCTGCCAGCCTTCCGGCCGCCCGTGCTCAAAGCTCACCGCGCGCGGCGCCCATTCCGGGCCGAGCGCGTGGCGCATCAGGTTCAGCGCCATCCCCAGGGTCAGCTCGGCGTCCTGGCGACGGTCGAGGATCGCGCCGTGGCGCACCTGGTAGTCGAAGCGGTAGCACTCGCCGCAATCCACCAGGCGGATCAGGGTGTCGTGCTGGTGATAGGGGAAGGCACTGGCGAAGTTCTTCAGCGCGTCTTCCAGCGTCTCCGAACACAGCCCGACGTAGCCCAGCAGGCCCAGCTCGCGGGGGCGGAACTGCTCACCGTAGCGCAGCCCGAAGTTGTCGCAGCCCGACTGTCGCGCAGCCTCCTCCAGCACCTGGCAGTAGTTGGTCAGCGCCAGGCTCAGGGTCGGATGCAGCAGGCGCTCCGGGTCGATCCCGGCGCGGCCGAAAACGCGGTCGATGTCGCCGCCCTGGTCGCCAATGAAGCGACCCAGGCCGCTGGCGGCAGCGGACAGCACGCCGATGTTACTGGCCAGTGGAAGGTTCAGGCCGGACGGGGAAAACAGAGGCTGGCTCATGTCGGTTACCGATCTTGTTATGGAGCACCCAAGGCACGTCGTTCCCGGAAAAACGGGATGAATAAACAAAGCAAATCCCGTGCCTCGCCCATAGCCCGCCCAAACAGCCAGACGCAGCGCCACGCCTGGCCTGCAGCTGCCACAGCAAGGGGCAGACAAGCGATTTCCGGCACCAGAAACGGGCACCACGCGCGCGGTGGGGCGTTGGGTAACAGCCAGTTGACCCTGCGCGGCGAAAGCCGGTTCCAGCGGTCAAGTCTTGCGCGGCAGTGCACCCCTACCATCGAGGCTCAGGAATTCGTCCACGCCCTCGCGGGCTGCCCCGAAAGAGGAATAACAACAATGAGCGCATCACAACTCAAACCGACGCTTGGCACCCTGCACCTCTGGGGGCTCGCCGTGGGCCTGGTGATCTCCGGCGAGTACTTCGGCTGGAGCTACGGCTGGGCCGCCGCCGGCACCCTGGGCTTCCTCGTCACCACGCTGATCGTCGCGGTGATGTACACCTGCTTCATCTTCAGCTACACCGAACTGACCACCGCCATCCCCCACGCCGGCGGGCCCTTCGCCTACAGCCTGCGGGCCTTCGGCAAGACCGGCGGGATGATCGCCGGCATCGCTACCCTGATCGAATTCGTCTTCGCCCCGCCAGCCATCGCCATGGCCATCGGCGCCTACCTCAACGTGCAGTTCCCCGGCCTCGATCCGAAGTGGGCGGCCACCGGCGCCTACTTCATCTTCATGACCCTGAACATCCTCGGCGTGAGCATCGCCGCCACCTTCGAACTGGTGGTGACCGTGCTGGCGGTGGCCGAGCTGCTGGTGTTCATGGGCGTGGTCGCGCCGGGCTTCAGCTTCAGCAACTTCGTGCTCAACGGCTGGGCCGGCTCGGACGTGTTCGGCTCCACCGCCATGGCCGGCATCTTCGCCGCGATCCCGTTCGCCATCTGGTTCTTCCTCGCCATCGAGGGCGCGGCCATGGCTGCCGAAGAGGCGAAAGACCCGAAACGCACCATCCCGCGCGCCTACATCGCCGGCATCCTGACCCTGGTGACCCTGGCCATCGGCGTGATGATCTTCGCTGGCGGCGTCGGCGACTGGCGTGCCCTGTCGAACATCAACGACCCGCTGCCGCAGGCGATGAAGGCGGTCGTCGGCAACAACTCCACCTGGATGCACATGCTGGTGTGGATCGGTCTGTTCGGCCTGGTGGCGAGCTTCCACGGCATCATCCTGGGCTACTCGCGGCAGTTCTTCGCCCTCGCCCGCGCCGGCTTCCTGCCGCGCAGCCTGGCGAAACTCTCGCGCTTCCAGACCCCGCACCGCGCCATCCTCGCCGGCGGCGCCGTGGGCATCGCGGCGATCTTCAGCGACGGCCTGATCAGCCTGCAGGGCATGACCCTGACCGCGGCGATGATCACCATGAGCGTGTTCGGCGCCATCGTCATGTACATCATGAGCATGCTCAGCCTGTTCAAGCTGCGCCGCAGCGAGCCGGACCTGGAGCGCAGCTTCCGCGCGCCGGGCTACCCGGTGGTGCCGGCCATCGCGCTGGTGCTGGCGCTGGTCTGCCTGGCCGCGATGCTATGGTTCAATAGCGTCATTGCCTCGGTGTTCCTGGTGCTGATGATCGGCGGCTGCTCCTGCTGCAGCATCGTCATCAGCCTCAATCGCGGCACCGACGCCTCGTTCGCCAGCCAGGGTTGAGGAGTAGCGTCATGTCCGGATTCGTCCACAGCGTCGGTGGCCAGACCTGGCGCTTCGACAGCCTGCGCGAAGTGATGGCCAAGGCCAGCCCGGCGCGCTCCGGCGACCGCCTCGCCGGGGTCGCCGCCGGCAGTGATGCCGAGCGCGTCGCCGCGCAGATGGCACTGGCCGACATCCCGCTCAAGCACTTCCTCGACGAGGCGCTGATTCCCTACGAGAGCGACGAGGTCACCCGGCTGATCATCGACACCCACGATCACCAGGCCTTCGCGCCGGTCAGCCACCTCACGGTGGGTGGTCTGCGCGACTGGCTGCTTGGCGAAACGGCCGACGAAACCAGCCTGCGCGCGCTGGCACCGGGGCTGACGCCGGAGATGGCGGCGGCAGTGTCGAAGATCATGCGCGTGCAGGACCTGGTGCTGGTCGCGCAGAAGATTCGCGTGGTCACCCGCTTCCGCAACACCCTGGGGCTGCGCGGGCGGATGTCCACGCGGCTGCAACCCAACCACCCGACGGACGACCCGGCCGGCATCGCCGCCAGCGTGCTCGACGGCCTGCTCTACGGCAACGGCGACGCCATGCTCGGCATCAACCCGGCCACCGACAGCCTGCAGTCGATCTGCACCCTGCTGGAGATGCTCGACGCCATCATCCAGCGTTACGAGATTCCCACCCAGTCCTGCGTGCTCACCCACGTCACCAGCTCCATCGAGGCGATCAACCGCGGCGCGCCGCTGGACCTGGTGTTCCAGTCCATCGCCGGCACCGAAGCGGCCAACGCCAGCTTCGGCGTGAGCCTGTCGATCTTGAAGGAAGGCTACGAGGCCGGGCTGTCGCAGGAGCGCGGCACGCTGGGCGACAACCTCATGTACTTCGAAACCGGCCAGGGCAGCGCGCTGTCGGCCAACGCCCACCACGGCGTCGACCAGCAGACCTGCGAGACCCGCGCCTACGCGGTAGCGCGGCACTTCAAGCCGTTCCTGGTGAACACCGTGGTCGGCTTCATCGGCCCGGAGTACCTGTACAACGGCAAGCAGATCATCCGTGCCGGCCTGGAAGATCACTTCTGCGCCAAGCTGCTCGGCGTGCCCATGGGCTGCGACATCTGCTACACCAACCACGCCGAAGCCGACCAGGACGACATGGACATGCTCCTGACCCTGCTGGGCGTGGCCGGCATCAACTTCATCATGGGCATCCCCGGCTCCGACGACGTGATGCTCAACTACCAGACCACCTCCTTCCACGACGCGCTCTACGTACGCCAAACCCTGGGCCTGCGACCGGCACCGGAATTCGAAGCGTGGCTGGAGCGCATGGATATCCTCCGCCAGCAGGACGGCCGCGTGCACATGGCCAGCCAGCTTCCCGGAGCCTTCCGCCACGCGCTCGCGCAACTGTCCTGAGTGGAGGAGTTTTCGATGAGCGACAGCTTCACCCCCAACCCCTGGCAGGAACTGCGCCGGCTGACCTCTGCGCGCATCGCCCTGGGCCGCGCCGGCACCAGCCTGCCGACCGGCGCGCAACTGGACTTCCAGTTCGCCCACGCCCAGGCGCGCGACGCCGTGCACCTGCCCTTCGACCGCGACGGCCTCGCCACGCAACTGGCCGAGCGCGGCCGCGATACGCTGCTACTGCACAGCGCCGCCGCCGACCGTGACACCTACCTGCAACGCCCTGATCTGGGCCGCCAGTTGAACGAGGAATCGGCGAATATCCTGCGCCGCCATGCTGACCGCCATCCCCAGGGTTACGATCTCGCCGTGGTGATTGCCGACGGTCTCTCCTCGCTGGCCGTGCAGCGCCACAGCCTGCCCTTGCTCGAACGCATGGAAGAACAGGCGCGCAACGAAGGCTGGAGCCTGTCGCCGGTCGCGCTGGTGCAACAGGGCCGGGTCGCCGTGGCCGACGAAGTGGCCCAGCTGCTGCGGGCAAAGATGGTGGTGATCCTGATCGGCGAGCGCCCCGGCCTGTCCTCACCGGACAGCCTGGGCCTGTACTTCACCTGGGCGCCGAAGGTCGGCCTGAACGACGCCTACCGCAACTGCATCTCCAACGTGCGCCTGGAGGGCCTCAGCTACGGCCTCGCCACGCACCGCCTGCTCTACCTGATGCGCGAAGCCTGCCGCCGGCAGCTATCGGGGGTGAACCTGAAGGACGAGGCGGAACTGCCAACACTGGAAGGCATCGGGCCGGGGGCGAATTTCCTGCTGACCTGAACGCCAGCTCAGACGCTTTTTTGTAGGAGCGAGCTTGCTCGCGAACAGGTTTACCGGCGACTCCATCGCTGAAGCGGCTCGCGAGCAAGCTCGCTCCTACAGATATTAATTACCGCCAGCGCATCCACGCCCTGTCACCACCCCGCAAAACTTCGCGAGCAAGATCCAGGCGCCCCTCACTCCTACGGACAGGGCAGCCCCATCTGCCAACCACACCAGATCAAACGCTCGCTTGGATTGCGCTTTCCACAATTTCTGGTGCAGCATCGGACCAATGGCTATTCGCTGGCATAGCCCCTGCATTGCCCTACCCGCCCATTCACCTCCCGCCGAGGCCCGCTTATGCGCATCGTGCAAGCCACGCTCGACCACCTCGATCTGCTCGCGCCGCTGTTCGTCAAATACCGCGAGTTCTACGGCATGCTCCCCTACCCCGAGTCCTCGCGGAAATTCCTCGAGAAGCGCCTGCGCCGCAAGGAATCGGTGATCTACCTGGCCCTGCCGGATGACGACGACAGCAAGCTGATGGGCTTCTGCCAGCTGTACCCGAGCTTCTCCTCGCTGTCGCTCAAGCGCGTGTGGATCCTCAACGACATCTATGTCGCCGAAGAGGCGCGCCGCCAGTTGGTGGCCGACCACCTGCTGCAGACCGCCCGGCAGATGGCCCGCGAAACCCAGGCCGTACGCATGCGCGTATCCACCAGCGTCAATAACGAAGTGGCGCAGAAGGTCTACGAGTCCATCGGCTTCCACGAGGACAGCGAGTTCAAGAACTACATCCTGCCGATCAGCGACGACCTCAACTGACGATCTGATTCAAGGTGCGCCCCGCCCGCTGGCATCGGCGTGCCAGGCGCACTAGAGTGCCCTCAGCGCAATTGCCGCGGCCTCCGCACGAAGGGATCCCATGCGTCATTCCCTGCTCGTTCTGCGTACAGCCTGCCTCTGCCTCGCACTCCTGGGCGCCACCGCCCAGGCCCAGACCCTGCGTGTCGCCACCCTGGAGTGGGCGCCGTACGTCGGTAGCGACCTGCCGGGTAACGGGCTGGCCAGCCGCATCCTCAACGAAGCCCTGGCACTCAACGGCGACAAGGCCGAGCTGGTATTCCTGCCCTGGCAACGGGCGCTCAACGAAACCCGCGAAGGCCGCTTCGACGCCCTGATGCCGGCGTACCTCTCGGCCGAGCGGCGGGAAGACTTCTACACCTCGATGCCGCTGCTGGATTCCCAGCTCGGCTTCTTCCGCCGCCGCGACCGGGCGCTGCCGATCGACCCACACAACCTCGACAGCCTGCGTCCCTACCGCATCGGCGTAGTGCGGGGCTACGTCAACCAGAGCGCCTTCGACGCCGCCGACTTCCTCAACAAGGACGTGGTCAGCAGCGACTGGCAGAACCTGGAAAAACTCCTGCGCGGGCGCATCGACCTGGCCGTGGTGGATCGCTACACCGGCTACCAGCTGCTCAGCCAGAACGCCCCGGCCCTGCGCGAACAGCTGGAGTTCGTCGAGCCGCCGCTGGAGGTCAAGCCGCTCTACGTGCTGGTGCCGAAGAAGCGCGCCGAAGGCCAGGCCCTGGCCGCCAGCCTCGACCGCGGCCTGCGTACCCTGCGCCGCAGTGGCCGTCTTCAGCAACTGATAGCCGAGGCACACCTGGAAAGCGCGATGAACACCCGCGAAGTCGCCGCGCATCCCTTGGCCGAACAGTTGCCGGCGACCAGCGATCCGCACGGGGCCGCCTTGACGTCCAGGACGACACCGGACCTGCTGAGCTGGCAGGCCAGCCTGCTCTGAAACGCCCTATCCGGGACTGCCCGGGGTATTTGTCACAAGGAGTTGCCGCGCTCGCAGCGACAGGATTTTCACGCAGAAGCTGTAATATCCTCCCGCGGACCTTCGTCGCAGGATTCGACGGAGCGCGCCCCCGGCAGCCCGGCCGCGCCTTATAATGGGCGGCCCGGCCGTTCACCTTGTTGTCACACAGGCTTCTCATGGAATTCAACCCGATCGATCTGATTCTCCACCTCGACACCTACCTGTCGATGGCGGTGGCCAACTATGGCACCTGGATCTACGCCATCCTCTTCCTGGTGATTTTCTGCGAGACCGGCCTGGTGGTGACCCCCTTCCTGCCGGGCGACTCCCTGCTGTTCATTGCCGGCGCCATCTGCGCCGCTGGCGGCATGGACCCCTGGCTGCTCGGCGGCCTGCTGCTGGTCGCGGCCATCACCGGCGACAGCACCAACTACGTGATCGGCCGAACACTGGGCAAGCGCCTGTTCAGCAACCCGGACTCAAAGGTCTTCCGCCGCGACTACCTGGACCAGACCCACTCCTTCTACGAGCGTCATGGCGGCAAGACCGTGACCCTGGCGCGTTTCCTGCCCATCGTGCGGACCTTCGCGCCCTTCGTCGCCGGCATGGCCTACATGCCCTACGTACGCTTCCTGTTCTTCAGCGTCGCCGGCAGCATCGCCTGGGTTGGCGGCCTGGTCACCCTGGGCTTCTTCTTCGGCAACGTGCCGTTCATCAAACAGAATCTCTCGGTGATGATCGTCGCCATCATCGCCTTCTCGCTGGTGCCCATGCTGATCGGCTTCATCCGCCACAAGATGCGCCCCTCCGCCAAGGCCCAGCCCGGCGAGCATTGATCCGCCCATGTGGTCGTTCAGCGCCTGGCGCCGCCGGCGCTTCCTAGCCCGTCACCCGCTCGACGCACAGCTGTGGGCGCAGGTGCGTCAGCATCTGCCGATCCTCGACGGCCTGAGCGAAGAGGATCTGTGCCGGCTCGGCGAACGGGCGCTGCTGTTCCTGCGCGACAAGCGCCTCTCGCCGCTGCCGGGCATCGAACTGGACGACCAGCGCCGCCTGCTGCTGGCCGCCCAGGCCGAGCTGCCACTGCTGCACCTGCCCGACCTGAACTGGTACGGCGGCTTCCACGAGCTGGTGCTGTACCCCGACGACTTCGTCAGCCCGCAGAAGCACCGCGACCCGGCGGGCGTCATGCATGAATTCGACGACGAGCGCGCCGGTGAAACGTCCCTGCAAGGCCCGGTGATCCTCGCCTGGCCCGGCGTGGAAAGCGGTGGCGGCTGGGACGCCTACAACCTGGTGATCCACGAGCTGGCGCACAAGCTCGACATGCTCAACGGCGACGCCAACGGCCTGCCGCCGCTGCACCGCGACATGCGCGTCACCGACTGGGCCAGCGCCATGCAGGCCGCCTACGACGACCTGAACCGCCAACTCGACCACGACCCGCAGGCGCACACCGCCATCGACCCGTACGCGGCCGAGAATCCGGCGGAATTCTTCGCCGTTACCAGCGAGTACTTCTTTACCGCCCCCGACCTCCTTCAGGCGGCCTATCCCAAAGTCTATGAACAGCTTTCGCTGTTCTACCGGCAAGATCCGCTCTCGCGCCTGCACCGGCTGCAGACCGAGCACCCCGAATATCAGGAAACTCCGGCGCACTAGGCGATGTCTGTGGCTTGGACACGGCAATCTGCCTATAATCCGCCGCACTTTTTCGGCCCGACCACTATCTGGAGTCGTCCATGAGCTACAGCAGCATCCCGGCTGGCAAAGACCTGCCGAACGACATTTACGTCGCCATCGAGATCCCGGCCAACCACGCGCCGATCAAGTACGAAATCGACAAGGACACCGACTGCCTGTTCGTCGACCGTTTCATGGCCACCCCCATGTTCTACCCGGCCAACTACGGCTTCATCCCGAACACCCTGGCCGACGACGGTGACCCCCTCGACGTGCTGGTCGTGACCCCCTACCCGGTCGCTCCGGGTTCGGTGATCCGCGCCCGTCCGGTCGGCGTGCTGAACATGAGCGACGAAGCCGGCGGCGACGCCAAGCTGATCGCCGTGCCGCACGACAAGCTGAGCGTGCTGTACCAGGACGTGAAGGAATACACCGACCTGCCGGCCCTGCTGCTGGAGCAGATCAAGCACTTCTTCGAGAACTACAAGGATCTCGAGAAGGGCAAGTGGGTGAAAGTCGAAGGCTGGGGCGATACCGCACAGGCTCACGACTACATCAACAAAGCCGTCGCCGCCTACCAGGCCAAGTGATGCTGGCGCGGGCTGCCCGCGCCGTGAAGAGCCCCGCCCGAGCGGGGCTTTTTTATGACTGGGATTAGGCTTTTCGTCCCGACCTTGCTACTATCTTCGCCCCCGCACGCAGCCCGCTGCGTTGCCACAGAATCAAGGCGGCCCGCCCTACCAGAAGTAAGGTTGGACCACCCCCTGAAAGCCGGCCACAAGCCGGCTTTTTTAATGCCTGCGATTCACCCCCGCGCAGCCGGCACAATCCCCCGCCAGACCGCTCGCCGGCCAATGCGCCGTTGTCACGGGCCAGGCATAAGATCGGAGCTAGTCCCCCGCCGGTCTCGCCGTCATGAAGCACTCGTCATCGCTCCTGCTCGCCCTGCTGCTGACAGCGCCTGCGCTTGCCCATGCGCAAGCGGCCGACTGGAAGCTCGCCAAGGACGAAGATGGCGTGAAGGTCTACCTGAGCCAGGTGCCCGGCTCGCGCTACAAGAGCTTCCGAGGCGTGACACTGGTAAAGGCCGACGTCGCCACGCTCGGCCACCTGCAGGAGAACCTGCGCGTCTCCTGCGCCTGGCTCTATGCCTGCGCGCAGATGCGCCTGCTCAAGTACAGCGACGAAGCCATCTGGGTCTACCTCGACACCAAACTGCCCTGGCCCGCCGCACCGCGCGACCTGGTGCTGAAGGTGAGCACCGAGGAAACCCCCGACGGCGGCATGGTCCGCCACCTGCAGGCGGCGCCGAACTACATCCCGCCGGTGAAGGACCGCATCCGCGTGCCCAGCGTGTCCGGCACCTGGCAGATGGTCCCCAAGGGCCCGAAGCTAACCGAAGTCACCTACGAGATGCGCGGCGAACCCGGCGGCAGCGTGCCGTCCTGGCTGGCGAACCAGTTCGTGGTGGATGCGCCATTCGAGTCGCTGCGCATGCTCAAGCTGGTGGCGGAACACCAGGGCGTCCGGGACAGCGGCTACTAGGGCAGCCCGCCCGGAAGTGCTGTCGGCGGCACTGGCACAGGTGCCTGCAGCGTGACCGAAGATTTGCCCGCAATGCCCGTCTCTGCTAGTGTCCCGAGGTTTCCGAATACCCCCGCCGAGATGTCCGCATGGCCCGCAAGAAAGCTTCCCTCGACTTCGAACAGTCCCTCGCCGAGCTGCAAACGCTGGTGGAGCGCCTGGAAAGCGGCGAGTTGTCGCTGGAGGACTCGCTGGGGGCCTTCGAGCAGGGCATCCGCCTGACCCGTGAATGCCAGGGAGCACTGACCCAGGCGGAGCAGAAGGTGCAGATCCTGCTGGAACGCGACGGCGAACTGAGCGAAGCGCCCTTCGATCCGGAAGGCGAAGACGCATGATCGCCGCGTACCAGGCGCGCTGTACGGCGCGTGTCGATGCTGCGCTGGAAAAACTCTTCGTCGCTCCCCGTGAAGAACTCACCCGTCTCTATGCCGCCATGCGCTACAGCGTGGTCAACGGTGGCAAGCGCGTACGCCCGCTGCTCGCCTACGCGGCCTGCGAAGCCTTGGGTGGCGAGGCCGGGCGTGCCGATGGCGCGGCCTGCGCGGTAGAGCTGATCCACGCCTATTCCCTGGTGCACGATGACCTGCCGGCGATGGACGACGACGCACTGCGCCGTGGCCAGCCGACCACCCACATCGCCTTCGACGAAGCCTGTGCGATCCTCGCCGGCGACGGCCTGCAGGCGCTGGCGTTCGAGGTGATCGGTAACGCCCAGCTCAATCCACAGGATACCCAGACCCGTCTGGACATGCTGCTGGCCCTGACCCGCGCGGCCGGTTCTGCCGGCATGGTCGGCGGGCAGGCTATCGACCTGGAATCCGTGGGCCGCAAGATCGACCAGGCGGCGCTGGAAACCATGCACCGGCACAAGACCGGCGCGCTGATCGAAGCCAGCGTGCAGCTCGGCGCCCTGGCCAGCGGCCGCGCCGACAGCGCTGCGCTGGAGGCCCTGCGCCGCTACGCCGAGGCCGTGGGCCTGGCGTTCCAGGTGCAGGACGACATCCTCGACGTGGAAAGCGACACCGCCACCCTCGGCAAGACCCAGGGCAAGGACCAGGCCCACGACAAACCGACCTACCCCGCCCTGCTCGGCCTCGACGCCGCCAAGGCCTACGCCCTGGCCCTGCGCGACCAGGCACTGGCCGCGCTGGAAGGCTTCGGCGACAACGCCGAGCCGCTGCGCGCCCTGGCCCGCTATATCGTCGAACGCCGCCACTGATTCCTCGGCACGCGCGTTGCGTGTGCAAATCACGTGAGTCGCCCATTGCGATGACCGCTTGCCGGTGCTTCACTGCATTACAGGGATTTCGTATACCATATCCGACACCAGCCAACTGACCGGACTGCATCGTGCCGCTACGCAACGCTCCCAATCTGGGTATCGTCCCCTCCGCTTCGGAGACCATCGCCAAGCACCTGCGCGAGGCGATCATTTCCGGCCAGCTGGCGGAGCACGAGCCGATTCGCCAGGACGACATCGCGCAGATCTTCAACGTCAGCAAGATCCCCGTGCGCGAGGCGCTCAAGCGCCTGGAGGCCGAGGGCCTGGTGGAGTTCCAGCGCAACAAGGGTGCGCTGGTAACGAAGATTTCCGAACCGGAACTGGCGCAGATGTTCGAGGTGCGCGTGGTCCTCGAGGTTCAGGCGCTGCGCCTGGCGATTCCGAACATGGGCGCCCAAACCTTTGCCCGCGCCGAGAGCATCTGTGCCGAGTTCGTCGGCGAGGATGACATCGGCCGCTGGGCCGAATTGAACTGGGCACTGCACGCCTGCCTCTACGAGCCGGCGCAGCGGCCGTACCTGGTCGGGCTGATCCGCTCGATCCATGACAAGGTCGAACGCTACCTGCGCCTGCAGATGAGCATGTCCGACGGCAAGGAACGCGCCGACCACGAGCACCACGACATCCTCGAAGCCTGCCGCGCCGGCGACGCCGACCGCGCCGCGCAACTGCTGGAAGAACACATCAACGGCGTCTGCCGCACGCTCTACGAACACCTGCCGAACCGTCCCACGCCGAGCTGATCGACCAGCGTCGCTGTGCCGATTTCATCATCGGCCCGGCGGAAAACCCTCAAGCCCCATTCCCCGCTCCGCGCCACCCTAGGGTCAACCACAAGACACCCCAGGGGGCAGCATGAAACGCATCCAGGTTCTCGATTCCCACACCGGCGGCGAACCCACGCGCCTGGTGCTCGAAGGCTTTCCCGATCTGGGCAAGGGCAGCATGGCCGAGCGCCGCGCGCTGCTGGCCAGCGAGCACGACAGCTGGCGTGCCGCGACCGTGCTGGAGCCGCGCGGCAGCGACGTGCTGGTCGGCGCGCTGCTCTGCGAGCCGGTGGACCCGAGCGCCTGCGCCGGGGTGATCTTCTTCAACAACACCGGCTACCTGGGCATGTGCGGCCACGGCACCATCGGCCTGGTGGTCTCGCTGGCGCACCTGGGTCGCATCGGCGCCGGCACGCACAAGATCGAAACGCCAGTGGGCACCGTCGAAGCCACCCTTCATGACGACCGCTCGGTGAGCGTGCGCAACGTCCCCTCCTACCGTTACCGCAAACAGGTGCCGGTGGAAGTGCCCGGCCACGGCCTGGTGCACGGCGACATCGCCTGGGGCGGCAACTGGTTCTTCCTGATGGCCGATCACGGCCTGCGCGTCGCCGGCGACAACCTCGATGAGCTGACCGCCTACACCGTCGCCGTGCAGAAGGCGCTGGAAGACCAGGGCATCCGTGGCGAAGACGGCGGGCTGATCGACCACATCGAACTGTTCGCCGACGATCCCGAAGCGGACAGCCGCAACTACGTGCTCTGCCCCGGCAAGGCCTACGATCGCTCGCCCTGCGGCACCGGCACCAGCGCCAAGCTGGCGTGCCTGGCCGCTGACGGCAAGCTCGCCGCTGGCGACGCCTGGCACCAGGCCAGCGTGATCGGCAGCCAGTTCGAGGGCCGCTTCGAGTGGGCCGGCGAGCCGGCCGAAGGGCGCATCATCCCGACCATCCGTGGCCGCGCCAACATCAGCGCCGAGGCCACCTTGCTGCTGGAAGAGGACGATCCCTTCGCCTGGGGCATCCGCCCGTGAGCGACGCGGACATCATCGTCATCGGCGCCGGCATAGTCGGCGCCGCCTGCGCCCACGCCCTCGCCCGCCGCGGGCTGGACGTACTGGTGCTGGACGCGCGCCTGCCCGGCGCCACCGCCGTCGGCATGGGCCACCTGCTGGTGCTCGACGACAACGCCGCCGAACTGGCCTTGAGCAATTACTCGCTGCAACGCTGGCGCGAATGGGGCCACGACATGCCCGCCGAGTGCGCCTACCGCAGCAACGGCACGATGTGGCTGGCGGCCAACGACGAAGAGATGGCCGAAGCCGAGCGCAAGTTCGCCGTGCTGCGCGAGCACGGTATCGCCGCAAAGCTGTTGAACAATGTCGAGTTGCTGCGCGAGGAACCCGAGCTGCGCAGTGACCTGCACGGCGGGCTGGAGATCACCGGCGACGGCATTCTCTACGCGCCGCGCGCCGCCGCCTGGCTGCTGGAATCGGCGCTGAAGCCGATTCGCCAGCTTCAGGCCAAGGTGGTGGAAATCGACGAACCCCGCGTGCGCCTGGACAACGGCCAGTGGCTCAGCGCCAAGGCCGTGGTGCTGGCCAACGGCATCCAGGCCGGCGAGCTGTGCCCTGGCCTGCCCATCGAGCCGAAGAAGGGCCATCTGCTGATCACCGACCGGTACCCCGGCAAGGTGCGCCGCACCCTGGTCGAGCTGGGCTACGTGACCAGCGCGCACAACGCCAGCGGCCCGTCGGTGGCCTGCAACATCCAGCCGCGCCCCACCGGCCAGCTGTTCATCGGCGCCTCGCGGCAGTTCGGCACCACCGACCCACAGGTGGAAGGCTGGATGCTGGCGAAGATGCTGCGCCGCGCCGTGGACTACATGCCCGGCCTGGCCAACCTCAACGTGATCCGCAGCTGGGCCGGCTTCCGCGCCGCCAGCCCCGACGGCATGCCACTGGTGGGCGAACACCCGCAGCGCCCCGGCCTGTGGCTCGCCGTCGGCCATGAGGGCCTGGGTGTGACCACCGCGCCGGGCACCGCCGACCTGCTCGCCGCGCAGCTGTGCGATGAGCCGCTGCCGCTGCCGGCCGAACCCTATTCCCCGCGCCGCTTCCTCGGAGCCAAAGCCCATGCCTGAGCTGATCCTCGACGGCCGCCCGCTGAGCGTCGCCGCCGGCACCACGGTCGCCGCCGCGCTCGCCCTGGGCGGCGACGGCACCACGCGCACCTCGGTCAGCGGCCAGCGTCGCGCGCCACTGTGCGGCATGGGCGTCTGCCAGGAATGCCGCGTGAGCATCGACGGCCAGCGTCGCCTGGCCTGCCAGACCCTGTGCCGTGACGGCATGCAGGTGGAGACCCGCCCATGAACGCTGCGGCCGATATCGTCATCCTCGGCGCCGGCCCGGCCGGGCTGTCCGCCGCCCTCGCCGCCGCGCCGAGCGGCGCCAGCATCGTCATCCTCGACGACAACCCGCTGCCCGGCGGGCAAATCTGGCGCGACGGCCCGAATGCCCACCTGCCGCGTGCCGCCCTCGAACTGCGCGAGCAGGTTGCCGCCTGCGCCAATATCAAGATTCACAACGGCACCCGCGTGGTCGCGCTGGCCGGCGAGCGCGGCCTGTTGCTGGAAGACTTCGAGCACGGCTGGCGGCTGGACTATCGCAAACTGATCCTCTGCACCGGCGCCCGCGAACTGCTGCTGCCCTTCCCCGGCTGGACGCTGCCCGGTGTTACCGGCGCGGGCGGTTTGCAGGCGCTGGTCAAAGGCGGCATGCCGGTCGATGGCCAGCGCGTGGTGATCGCCGGTAGCGGCCCGCTGCTGCTCGCCAGCGCTGCCACCGCCCGAGCCAATGGCGCGAAGATTCTGCGGATTGCCGAGCAGGCGTCCTGGCCGGCAATCACGCGTTTCGCCCTGAAGCTACCGTGCTGGCCGAACAAGCTGTTGCAGTCCTTCGGCCTGTACGACCCGGGCTACCGCGCCGACAGCCATGTGGTCGCCGCCCTGGGTAACGATCACCTGGAGGGCGTACGAATCCGCCAGGGTGGCAAGCTGAAGGAAATCGCCTGCGACCGGCTGGCCTGCGGCTTTGGTCTGATCCCCAACGTGCAGCTCGGCCAGGCGCTGGGGTGCGCACTGGACGATGGCGCGATCCGCGTCGATGCCTGGCAGGCGACCACCTGCGAAGGCGTCTACGCGGCGGGTGAATGCACCGGCTTCGGCGGCTCGGAGAAAGCCCTGGTGGAAGGCCGCATCGCTGGCCACGCCGCAGTGGGTGAGCACGACCGCGCCCGTGATTTCTGGTCGCAGCGCCAGCGCTGGCAGGGCTTCGCCGCTGCTCTGAAGCGCGACTTCGCCCTCGACCCGCGCCTGAACCAGTTGGCCCAGCCGGACACCCTCGTCTGTCGCTGCGAAGACGTGCCCTACTCGGTGCTCGCCGGCAAACCCGACTGGACCGCCGCCAAGCTCGCCAGCCGTTGCGGCATGGGCGCCTGCCAGGGCCGTGTGTGCGGTGCGGCGGCGAAACAGCTGTTCGGCTGGCAACCGCCGGCCCCGCGCCCGCCCTTCAGCCCGGCGCGGGTGGAAACCCTGTTGCAGCTCGCCGAAGACTGAAGGATGGCGGATAACGCTTGAGGCGTTATGCGCCCTACGTCCGCCTCACGCACCGCCCTCGTAGGGCGCATAAAGCGGCACGCTTTATCCGCCGTCTCCTCTGCCGAACACCGGGTGACGGCGGATAACGCCAAAGGCGCTATCCGCTCTATGAGTTGACAGCGCCCCGCCACCCCGCCACTTTGCACCGAACCTTCCGCCATGTTCCGACAGCCGACCCGCTTCCCGATGCACGACCTGATCCCCCAGGGCGCCCGCGACCTGGACAGCCTGCTGCAGACTTTCCAGCAGATAGCCCCGCTGCTCGATGCCATGCCCGGCGTAGTGTTCTTCATCAAGGACACCGCGGCGCGCTACGTGCTGGTCAACCAGACCCTGGCGCGGCGCTGCGGCGTGCAGGACGCCAGCGAGCTGCTCGGACGCACCGCCGAGGAAGTCTTCCCCTCACGCTTCGGCCCGGTCTACACCGAGCAGGACCGCCGCGTGCTGGAAACCGGCGGCCAGCTCAGCGACCAGCTGGAGCTTCACCTCTACCCCGGCCGTCTGCCCGGCTGGTGCCTGACCCACAAGCTGGCGCTGCGCGATGCGGCCGGCGCGGTGATCGGCATGGCGGGGATTTCCAGCGACCTGCAGGCGGCGCAATCCACGCACCCGGCGTACCAGCGCCTGGCGGCGGTGGACGCCTATATCCGCGAGCACTTCGACAAGCCGATCAACCTCGGCGAGCTCACCGAGCTGGCCGGGCTGTCCGTCGCCCAGCTGGAGCGCCACTGCAAGCGCATCTTCCAGCTCACCCCACGGCAGATGATCCACAAGGCGCGCCTGGGCGCCGCCACCCGCCTGCTGGGTGAAGACCTGCCGATCACCGAGATCGCCCTGCGCTGCGGCTACACCGACCACAGCGCCTTCAGCCGGCAGTTCCGCGCGCTCACCGGGCTGTCGCCGACGCAGTATCGCGAGTCGCAGTCCGCACCCCACTGATAACGAAGCACCCTTAGGGCGGATAACGCCTACGGCGTTATCCGCCGTCAGACCCGTCGCGGAGATGGCGGATAAAGCGTGCCGCTTTATGCGCCCTACGGGGCTGACATGCCTACAGGTTGGCCTGCTGCGGATGTCGACCTGGCGTAGGAGCGGACTCCGTCCGCGATCGGTATCCGCCACGCAAGTGCATCGCGGATAAATTCGCTCCTACGCTCCTACAGGAAAGCGCGGCCCAGCCAAGTGCTCCCATAAGGGGCAGCGGAACACCTTCCTGCTTCATTTCGTAACAGCGTCCAGAAGCCGCCTACAGTTAATTCGGAAGGCTCCCAGCCACCAATCCCCTAAACACCGAGCTCTGCGACCCATGGGTCACACCCAGGTGGTTTTGGCACATGCCTTGCTCTAAGAAATATCGTATACGAAATCCATAATACAAAAACTGCTGCACAACACTGACTCAGAGAGGCCCTCATGAAATTCACCCGAATTGCTCTAGCCCTCACCGCTGTGTTTCTCGCCGGCCAGGCCCAGGCCGACAAGCTCGACGACATCATCGAATCCGGCAAGCTGCGTTGCGCCGTGACCCTGGACTTCCCCCCCATGGGTTCGCGCGATGCGCAGAACAACCCGGTCGGCTTCGACGTGGACTACTGCAATGACCTGGCGAAGGTGCTGGGCGTGACCGCCGAAGTCGTCGAGACGCCGTTCCCCGATCGTATCCCCGCGCTGGTGTCCGGCCGTGCCGACGTGATCGTCGCTTCCACCTCCGACACCCTGGAGCGCGCCAAGACGGTCGCCATGACCATCCCCTACTTCGCCTTCCAGATGGTGGTGCTGACCCGCGACGACACCGGCATCACCAAGTACGAAGACATCAAGGACCGCCCGGTGGGCAACACCAGCGGCACCTATGAAGCCATCGCCCTGGAAAAAGACGTGAAGAAATGGGGCGGCAAGGGCTCCTTCCGCGCCTACCAGAGCCAGAACGACACCATCCTCGCGGTCGCCCAGGGCCACATCGACGCCACCGTGGTCACCAACACCGTCGCCGCCTCCACCCTCAAGTCCGGCAAGTACAAGGGCCTGAAGGTCGTCGGTAACGCGCCCTACGTGATCGACTACGTGTCGCTGGCTGCCGCACGCAACGAGTACGGCCTGATCCACTACCTCAACCTCTTCGTCAACCAGCAGGTCCGCACCGGCCGCTACGCCGAGCTGTACGAGAAGTGGGTCGGCGGCACCCCGGTCGATCTCACCGTTCCCAACGTGTACTACTGACGGCGGGCGCGACATGTCTTCGATGCAGGCTTCACGGGTGCGGGACGCCAGCCTTACCGGGCGGGTCCTGATGGGGGGTAGCGCCGAAGGGGCGCTACTCCATGCCGACACCGGGCTGAGCTTCTGGGGTGGCGTCGAGCCCTTCAGCGGCGAGGTCATCGACCGCCACCATCCGCTTTCGGGCAGCTTCCTGCCCGGCCGGGTGCTGGCGATTCCCAGCGGACGCGGCTCCTGCACCGGCAGCAGCGTGATGCTGGAGATTCTGCTCAACGGCCACGCGCCGGCAGCCCTGCTGCTGGCCGAGCCGGACGAAATCCTCACCCTCGGCGTGCTGGTGGCACAGGCGTTGTTCGGCCGCTCCATTCCGGTGCTGTGCCTGGGGCA
This sequence comes from Pseudomonas sp., assembly GCF_002796985.1. Taxonomy (GTDB): domain Bacteria; phylum Pseudomonadota; class Gammaproteobacteria; order Pseudomonadales; family Pseudomonadaceae; genus Pseudomonas. The sequence goes on from NZ_PEKX01000020.1 coordinate 22,575, forward strand.
AGAAGGTTTCGAGCAGTTGTCCGCGGGCGGCTGGGCCCGCATCGAAGACGGTCAGGTCACACTCACGGCCGAACGCCCTGCCGATGGCTGGCAGGGCGTGATGGCCAGCGATGCCGGCCCGCTGCCGGAAGGCCTGGCACTCAATGCCGGCGACCATGCACTGCTCGACGGCAAGCACGGCAAGGCCGCCCAGGCCGCCATGCAGATCGTCCTGCGCATGGCCGCGCTGCAAGGCGCGAAAGACCTGCTCGATGTCGCCCAGGCGCACATCGACGGTTGCATCTATACCGGCCCCGCGAGTCTGCGCTTCGCCCGCCAGCTGGCGGACTGGGGCGGCCAGGTGAAGGTGCCGACCACCCTCAATTCCATCTCCGTGGACCACCGTCGCTGGCGCGAACTGGGGGTCGACAAGGCCTTCGGCGAACCCGCCGCCGCGCTGGGCGATGCCTACATGGAGATGGGTGCGCAGATGAGTTACACCTGCGCGCCCTACCTGCTGGACAGCAAGCCGAGCCTCGGCGAACAGGTGGTCTGGGCCGAGTCCAACGCCGTGGTGTACGCCAACAGCGTGCTCGGCGCGCGCACCCTGAAATACCCGGACTACCTCGACATCTGCATCGCCCTCACCGGCCGCGCGCCGAACGTCGGCAGCCACCGCGACGAAGGCCGGCTGGCCACGCTGCGGATCGATGTCGAACTGCCGGCCGAACACGACGAATCGATCTTCCCGCTGCTCGGCTACCACATCGGCGAGCTGTGCGGCTCGCGCATCCCGGTGGTCGACGGCCTGCTGCCGCTGGCCCCAGACAGCGACGCCCTGAAAGCCTTCGGCGCAGCCTTCGCCACCACCTCCGCTGCGCCGATGTTCCACATCGCCGGTGTCACCCCGGAAGCACCGGACGTGGCTACCCCCCTGGGCGGCAAGGCACCTCTGCAACACCTGCGAATCACCCCGGCGGACCTGGTCGCATCGTGGCGCGAACTGGACCACGCCAGCGAGCCGACCGTGCAGTTGGTCTCGCTGGGCAACCCGCACTTCTCCGCCAGCGAATGCGCGGCCCTGGCCAAACTGGTCGCCGGGCGCCGCAAGCATCCGGGCGTCGCGCTGGTCGTCGCCCTCGGCCGCGCCGTGCAGGAAAAGGCCCGCGCCGCCGGTGACGTGAAGGTGCTGGAAGACTTCGGCGCGCAACTGCTCAACGACACCTGCTGGTGCATGATCGGCGAGCCGGTGATCCCGCCACAGTGCACCACGCTGATGACCAACTCGGCGAAGTACGCCCACTACGGTCCGGGCCTGGCCGGGCGCCAGGTGCATTTCGGCAGCCTGGCCGCCTGCGTCGAGGCAGCCTGCAGCGCTCGCGCTGACGGCGGTGTGCCGCGCTGGCTGAGCGAGGGGGTACGCTGATGTTCAACTACAGCTTCCACTGGCGTTCTGCGTTCAAGGCCCTGCCGGACATGCTCGGCGGCGCCTGGGTGACCCTGGAAACAGCCGCCCTGTCGATGGTCCTGGGCGTGCTCATTGCCCTGCTGCTTACAGTCATGCGGCAGATGAAGAACCCGCTGCTCAAAGGCTTCGCCGACACCTGGGTATCCATCGCACGCAACACCCCGTCGCTGTTCCAGATCTACATCCTGTACTTCGGCCTGGGCTCCTTCGGCCTGCACGTCAGCTCCTGGGTAGCGCTGCTGGCGGGGATCACCTTCAACAACGCCGGCTACCTGGCGGAGAACTTCCGCGGCGGCCTCAAGGCCGTGCCGGACACCCAGATGCGCGCCGCGCGCTCGCTGGGCATGAGCGCCTTCCAGGCGTACCGGATGATCATCGTTCCGCAGCTGCTGCGCATCGTCTATTACCCGCTGACGAACCAGATGGTCTGGGCGGTGCTGATGACTTCGCTGGGCGTGGTGGTGGGCCTGAACAACGACCTCACCGGCGTGACCCAGGACTTCAACGTGCGCACCTTCCGCACCTTCGAGTACTTCGCCCTGGCCGCGGTGCTCTATTACATCATCGCCAAGGTCATCGTGGCGGTCGCCCGCCTGTTGAGCTGGCGACTGTTCCGCTACTAGGAGAAGCACGCATGTTTTCCACGAGCTTCACCGTCAACGACCTGATGTTCCTGCTGCAAGGGGCCTGGGTCACCGTCAAGCTGACCGTCGGCGCCATGCTCATCGGCACCCTCGCCGGCGTCGTGCTGGGCTGGCTGCGTGCCGCCCTGCCGCGCGCCACGATGCCGGTCGGCTGGTTCCTCGACATCTTCCGCAGCGTGCCGCTGCTGATCCAGTTCGTGCTGTTCAACTCGCTGAAAAGCATCGTCGGCCTGAACTGGAGCGCCTTCACCGTCGGCTGTCTGGTGCTGGGTGTGTACGCGGCAGCGTTCTGCACCGAGATCATCCGCAGCGGCATCCTTGCCGTCGGGCCGAACATCCGCCGCGCCAGCCGCTCGCTGGGCCTCTCCTACTGGCAGGACCTGCGTTACATCGTGCTGCCGCTGGCCGCGCGAGTGGCCTTCCCCGGCTGGCTGAACCTGGTGCTGGGGGTGATGAAGGACACCGCGCTGGTCATGTGGATCGGCATCGTCGAACTGCTCCGCGCCTCGCAGACCATCGTGACGCGCATCCAGGAACCCCTGCTGGTGCTGTGCGTCGCCGGGGTCATCTATTACCTCATGAGTTGGGTCGTGGCGCGCCTTGGTGCCCGGCTGGAAAAAAGGTGGCAGGAAAATGATTGAAATCGACAACGTGCACAAAGCCTACGGCGATCTGGAAGTGGTCAAGGGCGTGAGCCTGACCGTGAAGAAAGGCGAAGTGGTCTCGATCATCGGCGGCTCGGGTTCGGGCAAGTCCACCCTGCTGATGTGCATCAACGGTCTGGAGCCGATCCAGCGCGGCAAGATCCGCGTCGACGGCATCGAGGTGCATTCCAAGACCACCGACCTGAACAAGCTGCGGCAGAAGATCGGCATCGTCTTCCAGCAGTGGAACGCCTTCCCGCACCTCACCGTGCTGGAGAACGTCATGCTCGCCCCACGCAAGGTGCTCGGCCTGTCCAAGGACGCCGCCGAGGCGATGGCGGTGAAGCAGCTCAAGCACGTGGGCCTGGGCGACAAGCTCAAGGTGTTCCCGCAGAAGCTCTCCGGCGGGCAGCAGCAGCGCATGGCGATTGCCCGCGCGCTGGCCATGTCGCCGGACTACATGCTGTTCGACGAAGCCACCTCGGCGCTCGACCCGCAACTGGTGGGCGAGGTGCTCGACACCATGCGACTGCTCGCCGAAGAGGGCATGACCATGGTCCTGGTGACCCACGAAATCCGCTTCGCCCGTGACGTGTCCGACCGCGTGGCGTTCTTCCGCGAAGGGCTGGTGCACGAGATCGGCACGCCCGACCAGGTGATCGGCAACCCGCAGCGGGCGGAGACGGCGGAGTTCCTGAGGTCGGTGAACTGATAAGAGCCCCTCACCCTAGCCCTCTCCCGCAAGCGGGAGAGGGGACCGTTCGGTGAAGGATGAAACCACAGCGTCAGCCGGCACGACCTGCCCCCTCTCCCTCTGGGAGAGGGCTGGGGTGAGGGAAGGCCGGCGGCACGGAACCAGGAGACAGCAATGCGTTCAAGCAAGATCATCCACGTGGTCAGCTGCCATGCCGAAGGCGAGGTCGGCGACGTCATCGTCGGCGGCGTCGCCCCGCCGCCGGGCGATACCGTGTGGGCGCAGTCGCGCTTCATCGCCAGCGACAACACGCTGCGCAACTTCGTCCTCAACGAACCGCGCGGCGGCGTGTTCCGCCATGTCAACCTGCTGGTGCCGCCGAAGGACCCGCGCGCGCAGATGGGCTGGATCATCATGGAGCCGGCCGACGTGCCGCCCATGTCCGGCTCCAACTCGCTGTGCGTCAGCACCGTGCTGCTCGACAGCGGCATCCTGCCGATGCAGGAACCGCAGACCCGCCTGACGCTGGAAGCCCCCGGCGGGCTGATCGAAGTGCTGGCCGACTGCAAGGACGGCAAGGTGCAGCGCGTGGAAGTGCGCAACCTGCCCTCCTTTGCCGACCAGCTCGACGCCTGGATCGAAGTGGAAGGCCTGGGCTCGCTGCAGGTGGATACCGCCTACGGCGGCGACAGCTTCGTGCTGGCCGACGCCCACGCGCTGGGCTTCACCCTGCACGCCTCGGAGGCCGCCGAGCTGGTCGCCACGGGTATGAAGATCACCCAGGCGGCGAACCAGCAGCTGGGCTTCAAGCACCCGGAAAACCACGACTGGGCGCACATCTCCTTCTGCCAGCTGACCGCTCCGGTGGAACGCGTCGACGGCGTGCTGCACGGCCGCAACGCGGTGGTCATCCGCCCCGGCAAGATCGACCGCTCGCCCTGCGGCACCGGCTGCTCGGCGCGCATGGCGGTGCTGCATGCCAAGGGCCAGCTGAAGGACGGCGAGCGCTTCGTCGGCCATTCGATCATCGATTCCAAGTTCCACTGCCGCATCGACGGCCTCACCAGCGTCGGCGGCAAACCGGCGATCCACCCGTGCATCTCCGGTCGTGCCTGGATCACCGGCACCCACCAGCACCTGCTCGACCCGAGCGATCCATGGCCCGAAGGCTACCGGCTCTCGGACACCTGGCCGAACGGCTACTGATTTCCCCCTTTCCACCCTGATTCGCCGCGTAGCGGCACCCGACGACGAAATGCTGCGGGATTTCCTTCAGACGTTTCGTATACGAAATACGACAATTGGAGACAAACATGAGCAAGAAGGTCAATTGGAGTGGCGTGTTCCCCGCGGTGACCACTCAATTCAACGACGATTACTCGGTCAACCTGGAAGCCACCCACAAGGTGATTTCCAACCTGGTACGCGACGGCGTCTCGGGCCTGGTGGTGTGCGGCAGCGTGGGCGAGAACACCTCGCTGTCGATCGAGGAGAAGATGGCCGTCACCGAAGTCGCCAAGGATGCCTCCAACGGCCGCGTGCCGGTGATCTGCGGCATCGCCGAGTTCACCAGCCATGGCGCCTCCCAGGTGGCCAAGGCGGTGCAGAAGGTCGGCGTCGACGGCATCATGGTGATGCCGGCGCTGGTCTACTCCTCCAAGCCCCACGAGACCGCCGCGCACTTCCGCAGCGTGGCCACCAGCACCGACCTGCCGGTGATGGTTTACAACAACCCGCCGATCTACAAGAACGACGTCACCCCGGACATCCTCATCTCCCTGGCCGACTGCGAGAACATCGTCTGCTTCAAGGACAGCTCCGGCGACACCCGCCGCTTCATCGACGTGCGCAATGAAGTGGGCAACCGCTTCATCCTCTTCGCCGGCCTCGACGATGTGGTGCTGGAGAGCATCGCAGTGGGCGCCGAAGGCTGGATTTCCGGCATGTCCAACGTCTTCCCGCAGGAAGGCGAAACCATCTTCCGCCTGTGCAAGGCCGGCCGCTTCGAGGAAGCCATGCCGATCTACGAATGGCTGATGCCGATCCTCCACCTCGACGCCCGCCCGGACCTGGTGCAGTGCATCAAGCTCTGCGAAGAGATCGCCGGCCGCGGCACCGCGCTTACCCGTCCGCCGCGCCTGGCGCTGCAAGGGGCTGACCGCGAGCATGTGCAGACCATCATGGCCAAGGCGCTGGCGAACCGGCCGAAACTGCCGGATGTGGGGCTCTGAGTCGAGTTGTATCGAGTGCCTGGGGCAACCCTCTCCCCCGCCCTCTCCCTGAAGGGAGAGGGTTAGGGAGAGGGGCTCTCGCCCCCGCACAAATCCCACCGGAGACGACGGAACCCATCCCATGACCGCCCAGAACTTCATCGCCGGCCGCCGCGTCGGCACCGGCAGCATCCGCCTGCAGAGCCTCGACGCCAGCACCGGCGAAGCCCTGCCGCGCGACTTCCTCCAGGCCACCGAAACCGAAGTCGACGCCGCCGCCCGCGCCGCCGAAGCCGCCTTCCCGGCCTACAACGCACTGTCGCCGGAACGCCGCGCACAGTTCCTCGACGCCATCGCCAGCGAACTCGAAAGCCTCGGCGACGACTTCATCGCCACCGTCTGCCGCGAGACCGCGCTGCCCGCCGCGCGCATCCAGGGCGAGCGTGGCCGCACCGCTAATCAGATGCGCCTGTTCGCCAAGGTCCTGCGCCGTGGCGACTTCCTCGGCGCGCGTATCGACCGCGCCCTACCCGAGCGCCAGCCGCTGCCACGCCCGGACCTGCGCCAGTACCGCACCGGCGTCGGCCCAGTGGCCGTGTTCGGCGCCAGCAACTTCCCGCTGGCCTTCTCCACCGCCGGTGGCGATACCGCCGCCGCGCTGGCTGCCGGCTGCCCGGTGGTGGTGAAGGCCCACAGCGGCCACATGGCCACCGCCGAATACGTCGGCGAGGCCATCACCCGCGCCGCCGAGGCCACCGGCATGCCGGCCGGCGTGTTCAACATGATCTACGGCGCCGGCGTCGGCGAGCCGCTGGTCAAGCACCCGGCGATCCAGGCGGTTGGTTTCACCGGCTCGCTCAAGGGCGGCCGCGCGCTGTGTGACCTGGCCGCCGCGCGCCCGCAGCCGATCCCGGTGTTCGCCGAGATGAGCAGCATCAACCCGGTTCTCGTGCTGCCCGCCGCGCTGCAGGCACGCGGCGAGAAGATCGCCCGCGAGCTGGCGGACTCGGTGGTACAAGGCTGCGGCCAGTTCTGCACCAACCCCGGCCTGGTGATCGGCATTGCCTCGCCGGCGTTCAGCCTGTTCGTCGCCAGCCTGATCAGCGAAATCGGCCAGCGCCCGGCGCAGACCATGCTCAACGCCGGCACCTTGAGGAGCTACGAGAAGGGCATCGCCCGCCTGCTCAGCCACCCTGCCGTGCGCCACCTTGCCGGCCAGCCGCAGGAGGGCAAACAGGCACTGCCGCAGCTGTTCCAGGCCAAGGCCGAGCTGCTGGTGAAGGGTGAGGAATTGCTGCAGGAAGAAGTCTTCGGCCCGACCACCATCGTCGTCGAAGTGGCCGATGAAGCCGAACTGCGCCGCGCGCTGGACGGCCTGCACGGCCAGCTCAGCGCCACGCTGATCGCCGAGCCAGAGGACCTGTCGCGCTTCGCGGCGCTGGTACCGATACTGGAACGCAAGGCCGGGCGCCTGCTGATCAACGGCTACCCGACCGGCGTGGAAGTCTGCGACGCGATGGTCCACGGTGGCCCGTATCCAGCGACCTCCGACGCGCGCGGCACCTCGGTGGGCAGCCTGGCCATCGACCGCTTCCTGCGCCCGGTGTGCTACCAGAACTACCCCGACGCGCTGCTGCCCGACGCGCTGAAGGACGCCAACCCGCTGGGCATCGCGCGGTTGGTGGATGGCGAGACGACGCGGGATTCCGTCTCCCGCTGAGGGTTCGTCGACGCGGGAGTGAACTGTCGGCCAGTCCCGCGCCGATGCTCAGCCCCGGCCTTGCGCCGGGGCTTTTTTATGCACAGCGTTTGCTCTTCGTAGGGCGCATAACGCGCCAGCGTCATCCGCCGAGCCGTGCTCTTCGTAGGAGCGAGCTTGCTCGCGAACCAACCTCCGCTGCGAGGGCAGGGTTCGCGAGCAATAACGATGGCGTCCTCCTCGCTCCTACAAGAAGGCAGCGCTACTCCAGCAACTTGCGCAAATCGGCATACAGCGAATCGCTGATCTCCACACCCTCTGCCAGGCTGCGTTTACGCGCCGCGAAACGCCGCTGGGACGGCAACCGCGCGCCCATGTCGACGATGGACTCGAACAGTTTCTCCGCCCGCGCCAGGTGCTGCGGAGCGTCCGCACCGAGGAAGCGTGCAGGATCGAAGGCGATCAGCAACTCGCCATGGTACGGCGAGGACTTGGTCCCCTCATCGAACACCGAGGCTTCAGCGCTGGTCAGGTCACCGATCAAAGGCCCGGCGATCAGCTCGACCATGGTCGCCAGCGCCGAGCCCTTGTGCCCGCCAAAGGTCAGCATGGCGCCATCGAGCACGGCGCTGGGGTCAGTACTCGGGTTGCCCTGGGCATCGATGCCCCAACCCAGCGGAATCGCCTTGCCCTCGCGCTCATGCAACTGGATTTCCCCGCGCGCCACCACCGTGGTGGCGAAGTCGAACACATAGGGATCGTTGTCCCCACGCGGCCAGCCGAAAGCAATGGGGTTGGTGCCGAACAACGGCCGCGTCCCGCCCGCTGGCGCCACATAGGCCTGGGCCGGGGTGACCGCCAGCGCGACCAGGCCCTGGGCGGTGATCCGCTCGATCTCCACCCACAGGGCCGAGAAGTGCACGCAATGGTTGATCGCCAACGCAGCCAGGCCCTGGCTGCACGTTTTCTCCACCAGTTTCGGCAGGCCGAGGTCAAAAGCGCATTGCGAGAAGCCGCCCTTCGCGTCCACGCGCACCAGCGCCGGAGCTGGTTCCGACAATTCCGGCACAGCATCGGGCACCACTTTGCCGGCACGCACCGTATGGATGCAGCCGAGCAGCCGCCACACGCCATGGGACGTGCAGCCATCGCGCTCGCCGGCCAGCACGGTATCGGTCACCGCCTGCACATGGGGCTCGCTGAAGCCGTTGTGGCGCAGGATCGCCACCGACAGTTCGCGCAATTCATCCAGAGTCAGTTGGGTCACAGGTCACTCCTTGGCAGGCAGATCAGGAAAAGCATCGGGCGCAGCAGCAGCGCATCCCCCAGGCTCCCACTACTTTGACGCTTCGTGACGGTCGCGGCTTGCTTGCGATCCGCCTGGTCGACGACGAAATCGGCATAGCCAAAGAAATATCCTGAAACATTCCCTCTTCACATCTGGCTCAGCCAGAACTGAACAACACCAAAACCACAGAGTTCAATCCGAAAAAAGACCGCCACAACAAGTAAAAGCTCACCCTCATATATCTAATTTTCCCACAGCAAAGTTCCAAGCCACCCCAAACTTTCCCGCCAAAAATAACAACTCTTTCAACATCTCCAGAATCATCTTTTCCGCACGCCGGCAGGACCACTGCAAGTCCAGTCCACCCCTTAGCATTGACGCAAACAAAAAGGCCAACAGGCCTGTTTCAACTCCCGTTCCCAAAATTATTTCGAGCGTATAGATATGGAAAAGAAACTAGGAAATATCCGAAACAAAGGTTATTCAAATCAGCAAGACGATAATCTCTATCCCGCGCAACCCATGACAACGCAATGGAACTCGCAGTCCGCCGCCGCAAACTTCGGTGCAACGGCTTGGGGGGCTCAGACGCTGTATACCACTACCGTACCAACGGCCATGGTCAAGGCGACCATCACCGGCGCCACCGACAAGGTCGGCCCGGTACAGGGTGAACTGGCCAACGGCGCTACCACCGATGACACCCGCCCAGGATTCCACGGCACCGGAACCCCCAACGAGCAGGTCAAGCTGACGGCCGTCGGCTACTACGCCGATGGCACCCCCAACCACGTGGTCATCGATCTGGGTAAAGCACTGGTCCAGCCCGACGGCACCTGGCACTTCACCTCGCCAGCCACTATTCCCAACGGCATCTACGAGATCCATCTCGGCGAATTGGGCAACCGCGAGAGCGAGGCCTTCCGTCTGGTCATCGACAACCCGTCGATGCCGCCGGCTCCGCAGCAGAACCCTGTGGATACCGTCGTTCTGGGCGCCATCGACGACAGCGGGGCAAGCATCACCAACCTGCCCCAGGGTGCGACGACCCACGACGCCAGCCCAACCTTGTTCGGTACGGCTCAGCCCGGCACGGTACTGCATGTATTAGCGGTGCAATTGAGCGAAAATGGCTCCTTCATCGGCCAGACTGTTCTGGGTGATGCCCAGGTTCAGGCGGATGGTTCCTGGCAGTTCAGCGTTCCGCCGCTGGCACAGGAAGGTCAGTATCTGTTCCAGGTCGAAGGCACGAACTCGTACGCCTCATTTGCCCTGAATTACACCAGTGGGGATGCCCCGCTCCATCTGGAGCCAGCCATCACTGGTGTCGTTGACCACTACGGTCCGGTTCAAGGCGAACTGAGCAACGGTGCTACCACCGACGATATCCGTCCGGCCTTCCATGGCACCGGCACTCCAGGCGAACTGATCATGATCAGTGCCGTGGCTGTCGACGTGAATGGCATCCCGGCGAACGCCGCCCTCGACCTCGGCCAGGCCCTGGTGCAGGCCGATGGTACCTGGCAGTTCACCTCGTCTTACCCACTCGCCAACGGCACCTACGACTTCCATGCCGGCCAGGGCACCGGGAGTGAAGCCTTCCGTCTGGTGATCGACAACACCGGCGCCGTACCGCAACCGGAGCCTCAGCCAGAGCCGCAGCCACAACCGGAACCGGAACCGCAACCGCAACCGCAACCGCAACCAGAGCCGCAGCCGGAACCCGTGCCGAGCAAGGCCGCCATCACTGGCGCCGTCGACCATGTCGGTCCGGTACAGGGTGAACTGGCCAATGGCGCCACCACCGACGATATCCGTCCGACCTTCCACGGTACCGGCACCCCCGGCGAACTGGTCATGATCAATGCCGTCGCCGTCGCCGTGGATGGCATCCCGGCGAACGCCACGCTCGGCCTCGGTCAGGCCACGGTTCAGGCCGATGGCAGCTGGCACTTCAGCACTGCCTATCCGCTGGTCAACGGTACCTACGACTTCCAGGTCGGCCAGGGTGATGCGTTCCGTCTGGTGATCGACAACACCGGCGCAGTACCGCAGCCAGAACCGCAGCCGCAACCTGAGCCACAGCCCGAGCCGCAGCCGGAACCGCACCCGGGCATGATCAATGCCGTCATCACCGGTGCCATCGACAACGTTGGCCCGGTGACCGGCGAGCTGGGTAACCATGCCACCACCGATGACTCCGCTCCCACTTTCCACGGTCTCGGCAACCCGGGCGAAGCACTGGCGCTGACCGCCATCGGTGTCGGCATAAACGGCAAACCCACGGGTGAAGTGATCAAGCTGGGCATGGCCGTGGTAGACGCCGATGGCACCTGGAGCTTCACCTCGAAGCTCCCGCTCAGCTACGGCAGCTACGACATCCATGTCGGCAACGGCCCCCAGGTCGAGCCCTTCCGCATTACCTACGAAGACGGGCACATGGCTCAGCAGCAGGAGCCGCTCGTGCTCAACGCCCAGCAAAGCGATAGCTGGCTCGCTGGCGACAGCCACGGCGAACTCCAGTTGACGCTCAAGAGCGGTGCAACGGAGCAGCCGCAAAGCAACGCATCCCTGCCGCAACTGGGCAACGTGCTGGAAATGGACGCCGGCCAACTGCAGTGGGGCGCTCAGCAGAACACCCACGAAGGCCAGTTCGCCCACTCCAGCGCCGCGTTCGACGCGCGTCCAACCATGCTGGAAGAGCTGAACACCTTCAACGCCCACGTGGTTTAAGCCACAAGCCCGGCGGCGGCCCTTCGGCCGTCGCCGGCTGACTGATCCCCATCTCGCCCCGTCCCCCATCAGGAATATCCCCGATGGGATACCGGGGCTTTTTTCCACCGCCGCGACACTCCGCCACTGCCAGCCGGCCTATTCAGCCCCGCTGGCCAGCCACCGTCGTGGCCCACCGCACAGGCCACACAGCGATGCTTACCGCCCGACCATCCGCTCGTCCGAAGGATTGGCCCCACGTTGCTTGGGCCATTTCAGCGCATCAGGTAAACTTCCGCATCTTTGCCTTCTCATAACGATCAGCCTGATGCCCACGACGTTTCACGAGATTCCCCGCGCGCGCCCCGCCACGCCCCTGCTCGACCGCGCCAGCACGCCGGTAGAGCTGCGTCGGCTGGGCGAAGCGGAGCTGCTGACCCTCGCTGACGAGCTGCGCCAGTACCTGCTGTACAGCGTCGGCCAGACTGGCGGGCACTTCGGCGCAGGCCTGGGCGTGATCGAGCTGACGGTCGCCCTGCACTACGTCTTCGACACCCCGGACGACCGCCTGGTGTGGGACGTGGGCCATCAGGCCTACCCGCACAAGATCCTCACCGGTCGCCGCGAGCGCATGGGCAGCCTGCGCCAGAAGGACGGCCTCGCCGCCTTCCCGCGTCGTTCGGAAAGCGAGTACGACACCTTCGGCGTCGGTCATTCCAGCACCTCCATCAGCGCTGCCCTCGGCATGGCCATCGCCGCGCGCATGCAGGGCTCGGGGCGCAAATCGGTGGCGGTGATCGGCGACGGCGCACTGACCGCCGGCATGGCCTTCGAGGCGCTCAACCACGCGTCGGAGGTCAAGGCCGACATGCTGGTGATCCTCAACGACAACGACATGTCGATCTCCAACAACGTCGGCGGCCTGTCCAACTACCTGGCCAAGATCCTCTCCAGCCGCACCTACAGCAGCATGCGCGAAGGCAGCAAGAAGGTGCTCTCGCGCCTGCCCGGCGCCTGGGAAATCGCCCGCCGCACCGAGGAATACGCCAAGGGCATGCTGGTCCCCGGCACGCTCTTCGAGGAGCTGGGCTGGAACTACATCGGCCCCATCGACGGCCATGACCTGCCGACCCTGATCGCCACTCTGCGCAACATGCGCGACCTCAAGGGTCCGCAGTTCCTGCATGTGGTGACCAAGAAGGGCAAGGGCTTCGGCCCGGCCGAGATCGACCCGATCGGCTACCACGCCATCACCAAGCTGGAGCCCGAGGGCGCCCCCGCCCACGCCGTGCCGAAACCGGCCGGCGGGCCGAAATACTCCAGCGTGTTCGGCCAATGGTTGTGCGACATGGCCGCGAGTGACCCGCGCCTGGTCGGCATCACCCCGGCGATGAAGGAAGGCTCCGACCTCGTCGCCTTCGCCGACAGATTCCCGGACCGCTACTTCGACGTTGCCATCGCCGAGCAGCACGCCGTGACCCTGGCGGCCGGCATGGCCTGCGACGGCGCCAAGCCGGTGGTGGCGATCTACTCCACCTTCCTGCAGCGCGGTTACGACCAACTGATCCATGACGTCGCGGTGCAGAACCTCGACGTGCTGTTCGCCATCGACCGCGCCGGCCTGGTGGGCGAAGACGGCCCGACCCACGCCGGCAGCTTCGACCTCTCCTACCTGCGCTGCATCCCCGGCATGCTGGTGATGACCCCCAGCGACGAGAACGAACTGCGCAAGCTGCTCACCACCGGCCATCACTTCGAAGGCCCGGCGGCGGTGCGCTACCCGCGCGGCACCGGCCCCAACGCGCCCATCGAGGCAACGCTGGAACCGGTAGAAATCGGCAAGGGCGTGCTGCGCCGCGAAGGCAAGGCCGGCAAGGTCGCCTTCCTGGTGTTCGGCGTGCAACTGGCCGAAGCGCTGAAAGTCGCCGAGCAGTTCGACGCAACCGTCGCCGACATGCGCTTCGTCAAGCCGCTGGACGAGGAACTGGTGCGCCAGCTGGCCGCCAGCCACGAACTGCTGGTGACCCTCGAAGAGAACTCGGTGATGGGTGGCGCCGGCGCCGCCGTCAGCGAATTCCTCGCTCGCGAGAATCTCCAGCAGCCGATCCTGCACCTGGGCCTGCCGGACTACTACGTCGAGCACGCCAAGCCGGCGCAGATGCTCGCGGAGTGCGGGCTAGACGCCGCCGGCATCGAGGCCTCGGTGAAAGCGCGCCTGGAGGCACTCGGCAAGCGCTGAGACCGATCGGCGTCTCCCTCGCCGGGAGTATTGCCAGTGACGGGCGCACCGACTAAGGTGCGCCCGTTTTCGTTCGAGGTAACGGGAAGCAGGTGAAAGACCTGCGCTGCCCCCGCAACGGTAACCGACGCACTCCTCACGGAGCGCAGCATCGCCATCCGCCACTGCATTTAGCGGGAAGGCGGCGATGTGACGTCGGCAGCCCGGAGACCGCCCTCGACACGCCCCGACAGGTGTTGCGGAGGGCCGCACCGTCAAGTGCGGCCTGCCGCCCTTGCCACGCCCTCCTCGAAAGTCATCCGACCGCTTTTGAGGACGTTCCATGAAACTGACCCGACTCGCCCTGGCCACCAGCCTGCTGCCCGGCATGGCCTTCGCCACTGGCGATATCTACACGCTCTCCGACCAGGTGATCACCTCCGCCCGCCAGGCCCAGCCGCGTGCCGAAGCTACCTCGGCCAACAGCGTGTTCACCCGCGCCGACATCGAACGCCTGCAAGTGCGCAGCGTGCCCGCCCTGCTCGCCCGCGTGCCCGGCGTGCAGATGGGCAGCTCCGGTGGCGTGGTCTCCTACTCCGTGCGCGGCACCGGCACCGCGCAGACCCTGGTGCTGGTCGATGGCCAGCGTGTCGCCTCGGCCAGCAGCGGCATCGCCCGACTGGACTACCTGAGCATCGACAGCATCGAGCGTGTCGAAGTAACTCGCGGCCCGCGCTCCGCGCTGTACGGCGCCGACGCCATCGGCGGGGTCATCCAGATCTTCACCCGCCGCGGCGAAGCCGGCCTGCACCCGGAAGTGCGTCTGGCCGCTGGCAGCCACGGCACCTTCGAACGCAGCCTGAGCCTCTCCGGTGGCGACGAGCAGACCCGCTACAACCTCGGCGGCAGCCTGGACGAAAGCCAGGGCTGGGATCGCACCAGCGACAACGTCGGCGCCGACAGCGACCACGACGCCCAGCGCAACAAGGCCGTGCACCTGAACCTGGACCATCGCTTCAGCGAGGACTGGAAGGCCGGCCTGAACCTCAACGACCAGCGCGGCAAGAACGAATACGACGACGCCTACAACTTCGAGCCGGGTACGCCCCAGGACGAATTCCGCGTCAGCAGCTACAGCGCCTTCCTCGACGGCCAGCTCACCCAGATGTGGAACAGCCGCCTGGAGCTGGGCCGCAGCTTCGACCGCAACAAGGCCGTGGGCGCTGCCGACAGCTGGAACAACGGCACGCTGGAAACCACCCGCCACTCGGCGAGCTGGATCAACCGCCTGCAACTGGACGACGCCAACCAGTTGGCCCTGGGCGCCGACTGGTACGAAGACAAGGTCGACGGCAGCACCGCCTTCGCCGAAGACCAGCGCAGCAACCGCGCCTTCTTCGCCCAGCACAGCTTCAAGGGCGACAACTTCGGCACCGAGCTGGGCATCCGCCACGACAACAACCAGGCGTACGGCAGCCAGAACAGCTGGAACGCCGCCTTCAGCCTGCCGGTGGGCGACAGCCAGACCTGGATCGCCAGCTACGGCGAAGGCTTCCGCGCGCCGACCTTCAGCGACCTCTACTACCCCGGCGCAAGCAACCCGGACCTCAAGGCCGAGACCTCGAAGACCTACGAGCTGCAATGGCGCGGGGACATCGAAGGCACGCACCTGGAAGCCTCGCTGTACCGCACCGAGATCGACGACATGATTGCCTGGGACAGCAACAGCAATCAGCCGGAGAACATCAACAAGGCGCGCATCAATGGCTTCGAGGCCAGCGTCGCCCGCGACGTGCTGGGCTGGCAGGCCGCGCTCGGCCTGAGCCTGATCGACCCGCGCGACCGCGACACCGGCCACACCCTGCCGTACCGCGCACGCCGCACCCTGAGCCTGGACCTCGACCGCCAGTTCGGCGCCATCGGCGTCGGCGGCACCTGGCGTGCAGTCAGCCAGCGCTACGACGACGCCGCCAACACGCGCGAGCTGTCCGGCTACGGCGTACTCGACCTGCGCACCAGCTGGCTGGCCAGCGATGAGATTCGCTTCGACCTGAAGCTCGATAACGCCCTGGACCGCGACTACACCCTGGGCGACTACCTGCGCCCGACCAGCCCGATGGACTTCATGGGCGAAGCCCGCCCCTACCAGGAACCTGGCCGCACCGCGCTGCTGGCGGTGACCTGGACGCCGGAGCTGTAAGTCAGGCCCGAGCCGAATGGCTCTTCGTAGGATGGCGTGGAGCGAAGCGATACCCATCGATCCCTGCACCGACAGCATGGGTATCGCCTAGGCTCCACGCCATCCTACGGTCGAGGCTCCCGGAGGCGGTAGTGGGCCATGCCCTCGATCGCACCCATGGGGCGCTCCTGCAGGGAACATCGGTGTCAGGACCTGTTCGCGAGCAAGCTCGCCTCCTACGAAGAGCGCACTGGCCCAGCCTGTAGGAGCGAGCTTGCTCGCGAACCCGCTCAACGGCGGGCTCAGCCCAGAACACCCGCCATCCGCCCCAACTCCGCGCAGTCCCGCGCGTGCCAGTCGGTCAGCTCCGGCCATGGATTCTCCGGCAGATTGACCAGAGCACTGTGCGCCCCGGCGGCGCGGGCGCAGTCGAGGTCGAAGCGGTAGTCACCGACCATCAGCATCCGCTGCGGCGCCACGTCCCAGCGCGCGGCCAGGCGTAGCAGGCCGTCCGGGCTGGGCTTGGGCTCGGCCTCGCCACGGCCGAGAACATCCTCGGTCAGGAAGCAATCACCGATGCCAATCGCGGCCAGCGTGATCAGCGCCAGCTCATGGGCATTGCGGGTGAGGATGCCGAGGCGGTAGCCGGCGCCGTGCAGCGCACGCACCAGTTCGACTGCGCCGGGAGCAGCAGTGGAGGCCACCGCCAGCTCGCGCTCGTGCTCCAGCAGCCAGGCATGCTTGGCCGCCGCCTCGGCTTCCGGCAGCGCCGCCAGGTGGCTGAGGATGTCGTGCTCCTGGGGAATCCCCAGGGCGCGCTTGATCGCCGGGAAGTCATGCACCGCCAGGGTCAGGGTGCCGTCCATGTCGAACACCCAGTGGCGGATGCCTTCCAGCGTCATGCCCAGTCCTCGCGGCGGCGGATCAGGCCTTCCTGGGTCGAGGAGGCGACCAGCTGGCCGTCCCGGTTGAAGATGCTGCCACGCACGAAGCCACGGCCATTGCCGGCCCAGGGGCTGTCGATGGCGTAGAGCAGCCACTCGTCCGCGCGCAGGTCGCGGTGGAACCACACGGAATGGTCGATGGTGGCGACCTGCATGTCCTTCTGCCACACCGAGCGCCCGTGGGGCAGCAGCGAGGTGGTGAGGAAGCCGAAGTCCGAGGCGTAGGCGAGGATGTATTTGTGCAGCGCCGGGATGTCCGGCAGCTTGCCGTCGGCGCGCAGCCAGAGGTACTTGATCGGCTCGCCGACCTCGGGGTCGTACGGGTCGTTCTCGGTCACCGGGCGGATTTCGATGGGCTTGGGATACAGCAGCTTGTCGCGGATGCGCTCGGGGAACTGCGCAGCACTGCGCTTCTTCAGGTCCTGATCGGTCGGCAGGTTCTCCGGGCCGACCACGTCGGGCATGGCGATCTGGTGCTCGAAACCGCCCTCGTCGGTCTGGAACGAGGTGCTCAGGGCGAAGATCGGCTGGCCCTTCTGGATCGCGGTGACGCGGCGGGTGCTGAAGGTGCCGCCGTCGCGCACGCGATCGACCTGATAGACGACCGGCTTGCTGGCGTCGCCCGGGCGCAGGAAGTAGCCGTGCATGGAGTGCACATGGCGCTCCGGCTCCACGGTCTGGCTGGCCGCCGACAGCGCCTGGCCGAGCACTTGCCCGCCGTAGAGCTGGCGGAACCCGAGGTCCTGGCTCGAGCCACGGAACAGGTTCTCTTCGATCTGTTCCAGGCTCAGCAGAGCCACCAGGTTGTCCAGGATCTGGGTCATGCGCTTTGTTTCCTCAATTGCGGTCTTGCTGAAGTGGGAGTCGGCGCGGCGCGCTGTAGGCGGGAAGGCTGCTGAGGCGTTCGTCCCAGACTGCGCGGCCGATGGTGAAATGATAGAGGCTGACCGGGCAGTCCGAACCACCGCCGAGCAATTCGTCCAGCGCCGGATCGAAATAGCAGCCGATGCCGGTGCCCGAGAGGCCGGCCGCCTCGGCTTCCAGGTAAAGCAACTGGCCGACCTGCCCAGCCTCCCAGTACAGGCGCGGGTAGGTCCAGGCACCCTCGGCAAGCGCAGCGTCGAGATCGGCCAGCATGGCGAAAGCGACGCAACCGTCGCTGGCGATGTCCTGCCCGCAGGAGAGGAACGCCGACAGCCCGCGCGCATCACCGGACAACAGGCGGTACAGCGGCACGCCGCTCTCCTCTACCGGTTGCCACAGGTAATCCTCGCGCAGCCCGCCCGCCTCGCGACCACTGCGGCCCAGCCAGTACAAGCCCGGCTCCAGGCCCTGGACGCGATGGACGAACAGTAGCAGGTCGATGCGCGACAGCTCGCCGGTGCAGGCGAAGGGCACGGGCGAACGCTCAGGCATCAGGCGGCGCAGCCAGGCATACAGCAACTCGGCGTGAATGCCGCTGCGGCCGTCCATGGACTGCGCGCTACGCCGGCGATGCAGGATCGGGCGCAACGGCAGGCCGGGGTTATCCACAGCGGGCTCGGCTCTCGACGCGGACCAGTCGCGAGCCGGCAGTGCGGGCGCGCGGCATAACGGGTGCACACGCTCCAGCTCCGGCCAGTGGCGGGAGTCCCGCGACAGGCGATTGGGCGTGCCGATCAGCGGCAACTCGGCGAGGCTCTTGAGCAGCGCGCCGGGCAACGGGAACTCGTCGGGCTGTGCCGGGCCGATCCACAGCAGCGCGTCGGCGAACTCGTGCTCGCTGAAGCCGTCGCGGTCGAGGCCGATCAGGCTATCCAATTGCGCCTCGGCCACACCGCGCAGCAGGCGCATCTCCCAACCCTGGATCGCCGCGGCAATGCTCAGGCAGGCCAGCGCATGGCCGAGGTCGTGATTGCAGTAGCGATAGGCGCGCTCGCCGTACTTCCAGGCCTCGCGCCAGGGAATGCTCGCCAGCGTCAGCAGGAAACCGCCGGCGGGCAAGGCGTCGTTCAGTTGTTCGGCCAGCGGCGCGGGCAGCTCGGCACGCACCTCCAGCACATGTTCGTCGGCGCTGTAGTGCGCCAGCAGCGCGGCGTTATCCACAGCCCCGGAGGGCAGCAGCAGGTAGGCCTCGGTCGGGTGCAGGTTGCCGCTGGAAGGATTGACCCGCAGCGCCCAGCGGCTGCCGCCGGCATCCTTCCAGGCCGACAGCGCCAGGCTGTCGTAGAGCAGTTGCGAGACGCTGGCGAGGTTCAGCGGAGCGGGCGCACCGAGGGGGCCGGCGAACACCTCGTCATAACCCGGCGACTCTTCCTGCGATCGGTGCAGCAGCTCGATGCAGCGCGCCCCGGCATAGCGGCGGAAGGCGGCCGGCTGGGTCGCCCAGTCGAGCTGGCCGGGGCCGGGGGCGAAGCGCTCCGGGCGATGGCTGCTCAGGTCGTGATAGGCGCGGACGCCTTCGATCGGCTTCATGGGCGACGAATCCGGTAGAGCACATGCTGGCGCAGCGGATGGCCTTGCGGCAGGCGTGGATGTTCGAAGTCGCCGGCCTCGTCACGTTGCATGCCCAGGCGCTGCATCAACCCCTGCGACGGCAGGTTGGCCGGCACGGTGAAGGCGACCACTTCTTCCAGCTGCAACTGCTCGAAGGCGAATGCCAGTGCTGCGCGAGCCGCCTCCAGCGCATAGCCCTGCCGCCAGTAGGCCGTATTGAAGCGCCAGCCGATTTCCACCGCCGGGGTGAACGGCGCGTCGAAGGAGACGTGCTGCAAGCCGAGCACGCCAATGCAGGCGCCATCCTCGCGACGCTCGACTATCCACTGGCCGAAGCCGTGCTCATCGAAGTGCCCGAGAATGCGCGCGGCCAGCAGGTCGCTGTCCTCACGGCTCATGCAGGCGGGGAAATGGCGCATCACCTGGGCGTCGGCATTCAGCGCGGCGAAGGGCGCCAGGTCGTCGTGGCGCCACGGTCGCAGGAGCAGGCGCTCGGTGGTCAGGCTGGGAAAATCCATGGGCGTCATCGCGGCTGAGCATAAGGTCACCATGATACCCGGCGACGGGCCTGTAGGACGCAATCCGTCAGACGAGGCGCAATCGATTCAGCAGGGAAGGCCTTCATCTGGTATTTTTCTCCTACCTTCGCTGTCGGTCACTGCCTTGACCGTGCTCACGCAGACAGCCGCGCCGCCCTGGCGCACCTCGAAAAAGACCAAGGAACCCCCATGACGACCTCCACCACCGGACTGCATCGCAGTACGGCCCTGGTGCTTTTCGCATTGGCTGTCGGCGGCTTCGCCATCGGCACCACCGAATTCGCCACCATGAGCCTGCTGCCCTATTTCGCCCCGGCGCTGGGCATCGATGCGCCCACCGCCGGCCACGTGATCAGCGCCTACGCCCTCGGCGTGGTCGTCGGCGCGCCGCTGCTGGCGGTGCTCGGCGCGCGCCTGCCACGGCGCACCCTGCTGGTGCTGCTGATGGCACTGTTCGCCGTCGGCAACGGCCTCAGCGCCCTGGCGCCGACCTACCACTGGATGCTGCTGTTCCGCTTCATCAGCGGCCTGCCCCACGGCGCCTACTTCGGCATCGCCGCACTGGTCGCCGCCTCCATCGTGCCGCCGCACCGGCGCACCGTGGCGGTCGGGCGGATGTTCCTCGGCCTCACCGTCGCCACCATCATCGGCGTGCCGGCGGCCAACTGGCTCAGCCAGGCCGTGGGCTGGCGCTGGAGCTTCGCGCTGGTGGCCGCACTGGGCGTGCTGACCATGCTCTGCGTGCGTCTGCTGGCGCCTTACTCGCCCGCCGAGCCGGACTCCAGCCCATTGCGCGAGCTGGGTGCGCTCAAACGCGGACAGGTCTGGCTGACCCTGGGCATCGGCGCCATCGGCTTTGGCGGGCTGTTCGCGGTGTACACCTACCTGGCCGACATACTCGGCGCGGTCACCCACGTCTCGCCGAGCGTCGTGCCGCTGATCCTGGCGGTATTCGGCATCGGCATGACCCTGGGCAACCTGTTCATCCCGGTACTCGCCGACCGCGCCGTGATGCCCACCGCCGGCGGCCTGCTGGTGTGGAGCGCGGTGGTGCTGGCGATCTTCCCGTTCACCGCGGGGAATATCTGGGCCATTTCGATCTGCGTGTTCTTCGTCGGCTTCGGCGGCGCGCTGGGCACCGTGCTGCAAACCCGCCTGATGGACGTCGCCGAAGACGCCCAGGGCCTCGCCGCAGCGCTGAACCACTCGGCGTTCAACTTCGCCAACGCGCTGGGCCCGTATCTCGGCGGCCTGGCCCTGGCGGCCGGCTATGGCTGGACCTCGCCGGGCTGGGTCGGCAGCCTGCTGGCCGTCGGCGGCTTCGTGCTGTGGTCGGTGTCGATGCTCACCAGTCGCAGCGCGCGAAACGACGCAGCCCTCTCCAACCAAGGCTGATACGTAAAAGGGCCGGCGCGATGCCGGCCCTTTCGTCTGCGCGCTGCGCCGACGTACCCTGTGAGCACATTCCCGACCCGCCGACGCCATGCCGCTGCCCCTGGTCTACCACGACGACTACAGTCCGCCCTTTCCGGACAACCACCGCTTCCCCATGGAAAAGTTCCGCCTGCTGCGCGACCACCTGGTGGACAGCGCCCTGGTGGAAGACGCGCAATTGCTGCGCCCGGAACTCTGCCCGCAGGACGTCCTCGCCCTGGCCCACGACCGGGACTACATCGAACGCTACTGCAGCGGCGAGATGAGCCGCGAGGAGCTGCGCCGCCTCGGCCTGCCCTGGAGCGAAGCGCTGGCGCGGCGCACGGTACGTGC
Organism: Pseudomonas sp.; assembly: GCF_002796985.1. GTDB lineage: Bacteria > Pseudomonadota > Gammaproteobacteria > Pseudomonadales > Pseudomonadaceae > Pseudomonas. The sequence goes on from NZ_PEKX01000020.1 coordinate 44,035, forward strand.
GGTGGGCGGATCGGTACTGAGTGCTGAGCTTGCGTTACAGCATGGATTGGCCTGCCATCTGGCGGGCGGTACGCACCACGCACACCACGACCATGCCTCGGGCTTCTGCATCTTCAACGACCTGGCGGTGATCAGCCTCTACCTGCTGGAAAGCGGCAAGGCCAACCGCGTGCTGATCTTCGACTGCGACGTGCACCAGGGCGACGGCACCGCGCGCATCCTGGAGAACGTGCCGGACGCGGTGACGGTGTCACTGCATTGCGAGAAGAACTTCCCCGCGCGCAAGGCGCAGAGCGACTGGGATATTCCCCTGCCGCTGCACCTGAGCGACGCGGAGTACCTGAAGGTGGTGCGGGAAGCGCTGGACTACCTGCTGCCGCTGTACCAGCCGGACATCGTGCTCTACGACGCCGGCGTGGACGTGCACCAGGACGATGCCCTGGGCTATCTGCAACTCACCGATGCGGGACTGGCGGCGCGCGACGAACACGTCATCCGCCGCTGCCTGTCCAGTGATATTCCGGTGGTCGGTGTGATCGGCGGCGGCTACGACAAGGATCGCCACGCGCTGGCCCGGCGCCACGGCATCCTGCACCACAGCGCGGCGCGGGTGGCGACGGAGCTTCAGTTGGTGCGGTAGCGCGAATTGTTGGTGTCCATCCGCGAGACCAGTCGCTGTTGTTCCCAGCGCGTCAATTCGTGGTCGGAGAACCCGAGCAGCGCGGCGGCGCGGGGCCGGCACTCCGCCGCATAGTGCTTCTCGCAGAAACGCATCACCTGCTCCGGCACATGGTGCTGCAACAACTCCTGAGCGCGCAGCGGCCCTGCGTACTTCAGGTAGCGCGGCAGCAGGCGGCTCCAGTTGGTGAACACGTACAGGTTGTGCAACGCGATCTGTATCGACAGCAGCTCCAGTACGCGCTGTTCGAACTTCTGCTTGGAGCCCTGCAGGTTCTTGTTCAGGCGCACCACCATGTGAGCCACCGCCTCGTTGAGCAAGGCGCGGATCTCCTCGTTGGGGAGACTCCTGATGACAATGTCGAGGCCATTCACCCGCACGCGGGTGTCGCTGCCCTCCACCCACAGGTGGGCCTCATGAGAGCGAAGGTAATCACGAACTTTCATTGACAGTCGGACCAAGGTTGCAAGAGGCCCGCATGCTGATGGATTCACAAAAGCGCCAACATCGGCGCAATCTCGATCCCCTGTAGGAATTCTCGTAACCCCCTCTTTTTCAGACATCACTCGCGAGCCTCGGCGTTGCCGGACGCCCCAAGGACAGCACCGCGTCTTTTCCCCGACAACGGTGGAGCCGCCTGTGGATAAGCTGCGGAAAAGCACTCGTCACGCCCGCCCCCGCAGGCCCCGCGAGAGCTGGGCAAAAAATGAACAACCGGCGCAAAGCATCGCTGCGCTAGAATTGCGCCCTCCCCGCTTATCCTCGTCTGGCCTTCGCATGACCGATTCCCGCCCCATCGCCTCCCGCACTGCCGTTGTCATCGGCGGTGGTCCTGCCGGCCTGATGGCGGCCGAAGTCCTGGCCAGCGCCGGCGTGCAGGTGGAGTTGTTCGACGCCATGCCCTCGGTCGGGCGCAAGTTCCTGCTGGCTGGCGTCGGCGGCATGAATATCACCCACTCCGAGGCGCGCGAGCCGTTCCTCTCCCGCTATGGGAAGCGCTCGCAAACCCTGGCGCCGCTGCTCGACGCCTTCGACAACCAGGCGCTGTGCGCGTGGATTCACGGCCTGGGCATCGACACCTTCGTCGGCACCTCGGGCCGGGTCTTCCCTACCGACATGAAGGCCGCGCCGCTGTTGCGGGCCTGGCTCAAGCGCCTGCGCGAGGACGGCGTGGTTATCCACACCCGTCACCGCTGGCTGGGCTGGGATGCCAATGGCGCGCTGCTGATCGAGGGGCCGGAAGGCCAGCGCAGCGTCACCCCCGACGCGACCGTGCTGGCCCTCGGCGGCGGCAGTTGGCAGCGTCTGGGCTCGGACGGCGCCTGGGTGCCGCTGCTCGCCGAGCGTACGGTGGATATCTCGCCACTACGCCCGGCCAACTGCGGCTTCGAGGTCGCGGGCTGGAGCGAATTCTTCCGCGACAAGTTCGCTGGTGCGCCGGTCAAGCCGGTGGCGCTTTCACTGGAAGGCGATACGCCGCGCCAGGGCGAATTCGTGGTCACCGCTGGCGGTATCGAAGGCAGCCTGGTCTATGCACTGTCCGCCGGTATCCGCGAACGCATCGAGCAGACCGGCAGCGCCACGGTGCACCTCGACCTGCTGCCCAACCGCAGCCTGGAGCAGGTCGCCAAGGCCGTCGCCCAGCCGCGCGGTTCCAAGTCCATGGCCAACCACCTGCGTGGCCGACTCGGCCTGGACGGCGTGCGCGCCGGGCTGTTGCGCGAGTTGTCCACAGCCGCCGACTACGCCAATCCGCAGCGCCTCGCCCAGTTGATCAAGGCGTTGCCGCTGAGCGTGGTGCGCACCCGTCCGCTGGATGAAGCCATCAGTAGCGCCGGTGGCGTGACCTTCGAGGCGCTGGACGACAGTCTGATGCTCAACGCCTTGCCGGGCGTGTTCTGCGCCGGCGAGATGCTCGACTGGGAAGCGCCCACCGGCGGCTACCTGCTCACCGCCTGCTTCGCCAGCGGTCGCGCCGCCGGGCTCGGCACATTGCAGTGGCTCGAATCGCAAGGCTGAGCGCTGCCAAAACTGGAACCATGGTGCTAGATTCTCGACTCCCACCCAGGAGTCGCCTGCATGCCGCTGACCTTCCGCCGCGCCCGTCCCGATGATGTCGATGCCGCCATCCCGCTGATCTACAGCTCCGGCCCCGACGCCTTCGACTACGCCTTCGCCCGCCCCGGCCGCAACAGCGCCCAGGACTTCCTGCGCTATGCCTTCGTCCAGGGTGGCGGGCAGTTCGGCTGGCGCCAGCACTGGGTCGGCGAACAGGACGGCCAGGTGGTGGCAGCCGGCACGGTGTTCGGCGGCGAAGTGACCCTGGGCTACATGCTCGCGGCCACGCGACAGATTCTCGGTTACTTCGGACTGGGCTCGGCGGGAGTGATCCGCCGCGGCCTGCAACTGGAACGGATCATCTGCCCACCGCCGCGCAAGACCCTGTACCTCGCGCACCTGGGCGTCACCCCGGATCTGCGTGGCGAAGGCCTCGGCAGCCAGCTGATCGACCACTTCCTGCAGATCGGCCGCAGCGGCAGCCTGCCCATGGCCGCGCTGGATGTCTCGGTGGCCAACCCCAAGGCCCAGGCACTCTACGAACGCCTCGGCTTCAGCGTGCAGAAGGAACGCCTGTCGACCTTGCCGGGGGTTTCCAGCCACCGTTACATGCAGCGCAAGCTCTGAGCTAGACTCGCGGCCAGCCGCCCGCCAGTGGCGGCCCGATCCCTTGCCGTCGTGACAGCCTGCTCACGCATTAACCAGGAAGGTTGCCCATGAGCACTGCCAGCGTTGAACTGAAAGTCTTCGTCCCCGCCCGCGATTTCGCGCTCTCCCGGCAGTTCTACCAGGACCTGGGCTTCCACTCGCCGTGGAACTCAGAAGAGCTCGCCTACTTCCACCACGGCGACCACTGCGCCTTCCTGCTGCAGAACTACTACGTCAAGGAATTCGCCGAGAACCTGATGCTGCACTTGCTGGTGGAGGACGCCGACGCCTGGTACGCGAAGGTGCGCGACTCTGGCCTCGCCGAGCGTTATGGCGTGCGCCTTGGCGTACCGGAAGACCAGCCGTGGAAGATGCGCGACTTCACCCTGCACGACCCCAGCGGCGTGCTCTGGCGGATCGGGCATAACCTCGACTGAGGCGCTCGCGCACGATGTACGGGCGGGTTCATCCGCAATCCGGCCGTGAGGCCGGCCAGGGAAGCATCGCGGACAGGGTTCGCTCCTACAGGCTCAAGGGCCCCTAACCCTCTCCCGCAAGCGGGAGAGGGGACTGACATGGCATCCGCCGTTGCCACGACGGCGGATAACGCTGGCGCGTTATGCGCCCTACGAGTCTGACTTGTAGGAGCGACTACTTCAGGTACCACCCCCAAGGCTGATCCGAGAGGTACTCGGTCACCTGCTTCACCTCCAGGTAGTTTTCCAGCCCCCACACACCCAGCTCGCGGCCGATGCCGCTGTGTTTCATGCCGCCCCAGGGCGCCTGGGTGAAGGTCGGCTGCGAGCAGTTGACCCAGACGATCCCCGCGCGCAGCCCATCGGCCACCCGCGCGGCGCGCTGCAGGTCGCCCGACATCACCGCGCCGGCCAGGCCAAAGCGGCTGTCGTTGGCCAGGCGCAGGGCCTCGGCTTCGGTCTTGAAACGCTTCACGCAGAGCACCGGGCCGAAGATTTCCTCGCGCCAGATCAGCGCGTCCTCGGCCGGCTCATCGAAGATCGCCGGCTCGATGAACCAGCCTTCGTCCAGGCCCGCCGGCCGCTTGCCGCCGGTAAGCAGCCGGGCGCCGCCGGCGCGGCCCTTCTCGACAAAGCCGAGCACCTTCTCGTGCTGCCCCTGGCTGACCAGCGGGCCAAGCAACACGCCCGGCTGCAGGCCGTTACCGATGCTGATGGCGCGGGTCGCCTCCACCAGCCGCTCGATCAGGCGCGGCGCGATGCCCTCCTGCACCAGCAGGCGCGAGGTGGCGCTGCAGACCTGGCCCTGGTTCCAGAAGATACCGAACAGGATCCACTCCACCGCCGCCTCGACGTCGCTGTCGTCGAAGACGATGAAGGCCGACTTGCCACCCAGCTCCAGGCTGACGTTCTTGATGTCCTGGGCTGCCGCCGACATGATCCGCGAGCCGGTCGGCACGCTGCCGGTGAAGGCCAGCTTGTCCACCCCCGGATGCTGACTCAGCGGCCCGCCGGCCTCCGCGCCGAGGCCCGGCAGCACGTTGAGCACGCCTGCCGGCAGGCCCACGGCATCCGCCGCAGCGGCCAGTTCGAGTGCGCTCAGCGGCGTCAGTTCAGACGGCTTGAGCACGCAGGTGGCGCCCGCTGCCAAAGCCGGCGCGACCTTCCAAGCGGCCATCAGCAGCGGGTAGTTCCACGGAATGATCTGCCCCGCCACGCCCACCGGCTCCTGGCGGATACGGCAGCGAAAGCGCTCGTCGGGCAGCGCCAGCAACTGGTCCTGGCGCTGGTCCAGTTCCCGCGCCAGCTCGGCGTAGTAGCAGAAGCAGCCGATGGCGTCGGCCACGTCCCACTGCGCTTCGGGCAGAGGCTTGCCGTTGTCGCGCACTTCCAGTTCAGCCAGTGAATCCTGGTTGCGTTCCAGCTCGCCGGCCAGCGCCTCCAGCCATTCGGCGCGCTCGCTGCCGCGGCTCTGCCCCCAGCCGCGATTGAACGCGGTACGCGCCGCGCGCACGGCGTGGTCGACGTCTTCCTCGGTGGCCGCCGGCACTTCGCCCAGGGGCTGGCCGGTGGCCGGGTCGAAGCTGGTGAAACGGCCGCCCAGGTCCGGCCTGACCCACTGCCCGTTGATGTAGAGCTGGTCACGCATCTTCGCGTCTCCTTGAAGTCGGCCCTCAGGCGGCCTGAACGCCGGTGCGGCGGTTCTGCAGGTAGCGGGAGGTGAACAGCAGCGCCAGCGAGGCGCAGATGATCACCGTGGAGATGGCGTTGATCTCTGGCGTGATGCCGCGGCGGATCGACGAGAAGATGTAGATCGGCAACGTGGTCTCGGAGCCGGCGACGAAGAAGGCGATGATGAAATCGTCGAAGCTGAAGGTGAACGCCAGCAGGAAGCCGGCCAGGATCGCCGGGGCGATCTGCGGCAGGGTTACCCGCCAGAAGGTATCCAGCGGCGGCGCGTAGAGGTCGGCGGAGGCTTCCAGCAGCGACTTGTCCATCGCCTCGACGCGGGTGCGGACGATCACCATCACCAGCGCCATGGTAAACAGCGAGTGCGCCGCCACCACGGTGCCGAAGCCCATGTTGAGTTTCGGCAGGCCGATGTCCAGCAGCGCCAGCAACGGGTTGAGCACGTCGAACAGGGTGATGAAGGCGATCAGCGTGGCGATGCCGATGACGATCCCCGGCACGATGATCGCGCAGTAGGTCAGGGCGTCGAACAGCAGGCGCACGCGCTTGCCGACCCGCTGCAGGCCGAACACCGCAAGGGTGCCGAACAGGGTGGCGATCAGCGCCGAGCAGAGAGCGATCAGCGCGCTGTTGCCCAGGGCTTCCATGATGAAGGGGTTGCCGAAGGCGCGGCCGAACCACTGCACCGAGCAGCACTGGAAGCTCAGCCCGCTGCGCCCGGCGTTGAAGGCGAAGAGCATGATCAGCGCGATGGGCGCGTAGAGGAACAGGTAGACCGAGGTGGAGTAACTGCGCAGCCACATGTCAGAGCACCCCGTCGTTGCGCGAGCCGCCGTAGCGGGCCACGAGTTTCAGATACACGCCGATGATCACCAGCATCATCGCCACCAGGGTCATCGCCACCGCGCTGCCGAAGGCCCAGTTGCGCGATTGCAGGAACAGGTCGACCAACGCGTTGCCGACGAAGAACACCTTGCCGCCGCCGAGGATCGCCGGGATCAGGAACTCACCCATGAGCAGGATGAACACCAGCATCACCCCGGTGATCACGCCCGGCGCGGACAGCGGCAGGGTGATCCGGCGGAAGGTTTCGAAGGCGCTCGCGCCGAGGTCGCCGGAGGCTTCCAGCAGGCGCTTGTCGAGCTTCTCCAGGGTCACGTAGATGGGGAACACCATCAGCGGCAGGTAGCCGTAGACGATGCCGATCAGCACCGCGTAGGGCGTGTTGATCAGGCGCACGTCGGCAATGCCGAAGGTCTCCAGCAGCGCCGGGATGCCGCGCCCGCTGAGCAGGAATATCCAGGCGTAGGTGCGGATCAGGAAGCTGGTCCAGAACGGCACGATCACCAGCGTGAGCAGCAACGACTTGTTGCGTTGCACCTTCACTGCGAGGAAGTAGGCCAGCGGGTAGGCTGCCAGCAGGCAGGCCAGGGTGCCCAGCGGCGCCAGGGTCAGGGTGTTCCAGAAGGCCTGGGCGCGGGAACCGAGGTTCAGGTAGTTCTCCAGCGTCAGCCCGCCGCCGTAGCCACCCACGGCGCTGCGCTCGCCGAAGCTGAAGACCAGGATGATCACCAGCGGCATCAGGAGCAGCAGCAGGAACCACAGGGTGGACGGCAGGAGCAGCAGGAGCGTGACGCGCCGGCCGAGGCTTTTCGCGCGCGAGGTGCTGGGCGTCGCCTGGGTCTGCGGCAACGGGGCGCTGACAGCGATGTTCATGTTCGATTCCCTACGCATGGTGTTACGCGGCCCCCTTGTAGGAGCTAGCTTGCTCGCGAACGAACTCCCCGGCAGCTCGGAAGCTGGGCGGGTTCGCGAGCAAGCTCGCTCCTACAGTCGGGGCATCGTCCTCAGGCGGCCTTGAACCGCGCCATCAGTTCGGCGCGCGCCGGGCTGGTGAGGGTCGCCGCGGCGCCGAACTCCAGCGGCGCCAGACGCTCGGCCGCCGGGTACATGATCGGGTCGTCGAGCATCTCCTTGGAGAGCAGCGCATCGACGCGCTTGTCCCCGCTCGGGTAGCCGTGGGAGAGCACCTCCAGCTTGTTGTGCTGCGGGTCGAGCAGGTAGTTGATGAACGCGTAGGCGGCATCGCGATGCTCGGCGCTCTTGGGAATGGCGAAGAAGTCGCTCCAGATCTCGCCGCCTTCCTTGCCCAGCACGAAGGTCATGTCCGGGTTGTCGCGGTGCAGCTGCGAGGCGTCGCCGGTCCAGGCCATGGCCATCCAGGCGTCGCCGTTGCGCAGCGAGGGCTGGATGTCGGAGTTGATCGCAAACAGGTGCGGCTTGGCCTGGATCAGCAGCTTCTCGGCCTCGGCCAGTTCCTTCGGGTCCAGCGAGTTGAAGCTGTAGCCGTAGTACTTGAGCGCGTTGCCGATGGCGGTGAGCTGGTAGTCGTGGACGATGGTGCGGCCCGAGGCGCTGGTCAGGGTCAGGTCCCAGAACTGCTTCCAGGAATCCGGGCTGCCCTTCACGCGGCTGGCGTCATAGACGATGCCGGTGGTGCCCCAGTTCTTCGGCACCGCGTAGACCTTGCCGTCCACCGTGCCCTGGGCCATGAAGCGTTCCTCGAAGGCCTTGGGGTCGAAGTTGGGAATGCGCGAAAGGTCCAGCGGCTCGATCAGCCCGAGCTGCACGTAGGTGCTGATGGTGTAGTTGGTCGGCACGAAGACGTCCCAGCCACTGCCGCCGGCCTGCAGCTTGGCGAGCATCTCCTCGTTGGAGCCGAACACGTTCATCTGTACCCGCGCGCCGGTGGCCTTGGCGAAGGCGTCGAAGTTCTCCTGGCTGTGGTAGTTCGGCCAGGTGGCCAGGGCCAGGCGATCGCCGATGTTGCTGCCTTCGGCGGCGTAGGCCTTGCCGCTCAGCAGTCCGGGGGTGTTGGCGGCGACCACGGCCATGGCCAGCCCGAGGCCGGTCCTGCCGAGAAAGTCGCGCCGCGTGATGGAGCCGTTTTCCCAGCTGCGCATCGTCTTGATGAAGCTCTTCTTGTCCATCGTCACTCCCCGCCTGTCTGCTGATTGTTGTCGTTAGGGTTGGATCGTCGAACTCACAGGGCCATGGCCAGGCCGCTGGCCTGGTTCCAGCCGACCTGCACCGGCGCGCCATGCTCGAAGGCTTCCGCTTCGCCGCCGGCCTTGCGCGGCACGCGCACGCAGACGATGCCGAAGGCGTCGGTGCGCACGCGGTATTCGGTGAGGTTGCCCAGGTAGATGCGGTCTTCGACGCGGCCCTTCAGGCGCACCTCGCGCTGCAGGTCCGAATCGGCGGCGGCGATGCCGACCAGCTCCGGGCGCACCGCGATGCAGCCTTCGGCCTGGGGCGTCAGCGCGGGGCCGGTGGGCGTCGGCGGGCTGCTCAGTTCCAGCCCGGCCGGGGTGCCCAGCACCACTCGGCCGGAATCGAGGCGGCGCACGGTGCCGGAGAACAGGTTGGATTCGCCGATGAAGTCGGCCACGTAGCGGCTCGCCGGGGTCTCGTAGAGCGCCTCGGGGGTGGCGGTCTGGATGATCAGGCCGTCCTTCATGATGCTGATGCTGTCGCTCATCGACAGCGCTTCTTCCTGGTCGTGGGTGACCAGCACGAAGGTGATGCCGACCTCGCGCTGCAAGCGCAGCAGCTCCGACTGCATCTCCTTGCGCAGCTTGCGGTCGAGTGCGGCGAGCGGCTCGTCGAGCAGCAGCACGGTGGGCTTGTTCACCAGCGCGCGGGCCAGTGCCACGCGTTGCTGCTGGCCGCCGGAAAGCTCGTGGGGCTTGCGCGTGCCAAAGCCGGAAAGACGGACCATCTCCAGTGCCTCGTCGGCCATGCGGCGCTGCTGCGCGCGGTCCGGGCGCGGCGTGCGGTAGCGCAGGCCGTAGGCAATATTCTCGGCCACCGTCAGGTGCGGGAACAGCGCGTAGTGCTGGAACACCATGTTCACCGCGCGCTGGTGCGCCGGCACCCCGGCCACCGCCTGGCCGGCCAGCAGCACTTCGCCCTCGCTGGGCTGCTCGAAGCCGGCGATCATCCGCAGGGTGGTGGTCTTGCCGCAGCCGGAGCTGCCGAGGAAGGAATGGAAGGCGCCGCGCTTCACCCGGAAGCTCAGCCCGTTGACCGCCGGCACGCTGCCGTAGCGCTTGACCACGTTACGGAATTCGATATCGAAGTCCTGACCGCTCTCCATCACCGCGCGCTCCCACTTTGTTCTTGTTGGTGGTCACGCTAGCAATGGGGCTTTCGGGGTGTATATATCCCTCGGGGGATAGATGTCGGGATTGGTGCGCCCCGTAGAAACGCGCCATGCGCACGATCGCCGGCATGGCGCGTCTCTGCTGGGTCAACCCATCAGCGTTCGCCCAGCTTGTGCCGCGCCGCGTACAGGCAAACCATCTCCATCGCCAGGGTCGCGCCGGCCAGGGCGGTGATCTCGGCGCTGTCGTAGGGCGGCGCGACTTCCACCACGTCCATCCCCACCAGGTTGATGCCACGCAACGCGCGGAGGATTTCCAGCGCCTGGTGCGAGCTCAACCCGCCACAGACCGGCGTGCCGGTGCCCGGAGCGAACGCCGGGTCGAGGCAGTCGATGTCGAAGGTCAGGTACACCGGGTTTTCGCCGACCCGCGCGCGGATGCGCTCGGCGATGGCCTGCGGCGTATGGCGGTGCACCTCGCGGGCGTCCAATACCTGGAAGCCCATGACGTCGTCGTTGGTGGTGCGCAGGCCGATCTGCACCGAGCGCGACGGGTCGACCAGCCCCTCGCGGGCGGCGTGGTAGAACATGGTGCCGTGGTCGATGCGCTGGCAATCCTCGTCCGGCCAAGTGTCGCTGTGGGCGTCGAAGTGGATCAGCGACAGCGGGCCGTGCTTCTTCGCATGGGCCTTGAGCAGCGGGTAGCTGATGAAGTGGTCGCCGCCCAGGGTCAGCAGCGCGCAACCGGCATCGAGGATGCGCGCTGCGTGGGCCTCGATGACTTCCGGGGTTTCCTGCGGCACGCCGTGGTCGAAGGAACAGTCGCCGTAATCGACCACCGCCAGGTGGTCGAAGGGGTCGAATTCCCAGGGGAAGTGCCGGGCCCAGGCCATCTGCACCGAGGCGGCGCGGATCGCGCGCGGCCCGAAGCGGCTGCCGGGGCGGTTGGTGGTGGCTGTGTCGAAGGGCACGCCGCTGACCACCAGGTCGACACCGCGCAGGTCGCGGCTGTAGCGGCGGCGCATGAAACTGGTGATGCCGGCGTAGGTGGATTCGGCAGCGGTGCCATACAGGCTGTCGCGGGTGATGGCCTGGTCGTTGTCCTGGGCAATGTCCATGGGGTCCTCGTCGTGGTTATCGGGTGATCACGGTGAACAGGTGGAGTGTCCGGTTCCGTAGGGCGCATCACCTGGAACAGGTTATCCGCCCTACGAAAGCCAGCGCATTCGTCAGCTACGGGTACGAAACGCCGACCACAGCCGGGTGCGTTCGCGCTGCTGCTTGAGGGTCAGCAATTGCTCGCCAAACAGCTTCTGGCGCATGGCGGCAGGTGGGTAGATGTCCGGATCACCGGCGACCTCGGCAGACAGCAGCGGCGTGGCCTTCAGGTTGGCGTTGGCGAAGTACAGGGTGTTGGTCAGCTCGGCGATGGAGTCCGGGCGCAGCATGAAGTCGATGAACACGCGGGCCTCCTGTGGGTGCGGCGCGTCCGCCGGGATGGCCATGGTGTCGAACCAGATCAGCGTGCCTTCCTTGGGTATCCGGTAGATCACCTCGAACGGCTTGTTCGCCTGCTTCGCTTGCGCGGCGCCCATCAGAGCATCGCCGGTGTAGGTCAGGGCGACGCACAGCGTGCCGTTCGCCAGGTCGTTGATGTGCTTGCCGCTGGCGATGTAGCGCACGTTGGGTTGCAGCTTCGCCAACAGCTCGCGGACCTGGGCCAGGTCGGCCGCCTCGGTGCTGTAGGGCGACTTGCCCAGGTAATTCAGCGCCACGCTGATGACTTCCTGCGGCGAGTCGATCAGCGAGATTCCGCAGTCGGCCAGGCGGCTGGCGTACTCGGGCTTGAACAGCAGGTCGAGGCTATCCAGCGGTGCGTCGGGAATGCGTTTGAGCACCTCGTCCTTGTTGATCGCCAGGCCCACGGTGCCCCAGGTGTAGGGCACGCCGAAGCGATTGCCGGGGTCGATGGCGGCGAGCTTGGCCAGCAGCTCCGGGTCGAGGTTGGCAAAATTCTTCAGCTGCGCGTCGTCCACCGGCTGCACGGCCTTGGCCTGGATGGCGCGGGCCAGGCCGCTGCTGGCGGGGAACACGACGTCGTAGCCGCTGGCGCCGGTCATCAGCTTGCTGTCGAGCACCTCGGCGCTGTCGAAGGTGTCGTATTTGACGCGGATGCCGGTTTCCTTCTGGAAGCGCTGCAGGGCATCGGCGCCGACGTAATCGGCCCAGTTGTAGAGGTTGAGCACCCGCTCCTGCGCCTGCAGGGGCATGGCCAGGGTCACGGCCAGAGCCGCCAGAGAAGCCTGGAAGAACGCACGCATGATCATCGCCTCAGGGTTGTTGTCGTTATGCGGCGAGCATGGAGCGGGCTTTACTTTGTAAAAATACAAAGTTAATTACTTTGGCATTTCACTACGGCAATGTTTGGAGACGACCATGCTCAGCCAATTGCGCGACCTCGACCTGCAGCTGCTGCGGCTGTTCGTCACCGTTGTGGAGTGCGGCGGCTTCAGCGCCGCGCAGGGCGAGCTGGGCCTGAGCCAGCCGAGCATCAGCATCCAGATGGCCAAGCTGGAGACGCGCCTGGGCTATCGCCTGTGCGAGCGCGGCAAGGGCGGCTTCCGCCTGACGCCCAAGGGCGAGCACCTGCTGCAATCAACCCGGCGGCTGTTCGTTGCCATCGAGGGCTTCCGTGACGAGGCACGCGGCGTGGCCGACAAGCTGCTGGGCGAGGTACGCATCGGGCTTTCCGAGGGGCTGGATGTGGAAGTGCTCGCGCAGCTGTCCGGAGCGATCCGGCGCTTCCGCCAGCGCAACGAGGCAGTCAGCCTGGAATTGATCACCGCCGCGCCCGCCGAGCTGGAACGCCTGCTGCTGCAGGATCGCCTGCACCTGGCGGTCGGTTACTTCGCCGGCACCCAGGCAGCGCTCGAGCATGTCGAGCTGTTCAGCGAACCCCAGGGTCTGTACTGCGGCATCGGGCATCCCGCCTTCAGCGAAAAGCAGCCGAGCCGCGACTCCCTGGCCGATGCCGACCAGGTGCTGCACCCCTACCGCTTCATCGCCGCCGACGAGCCGCTGCAAACCAGCCGCAGCAGCGCTCGCTGCGAGCAGGTGGACGGCAGCCTGGCGTTCATCCTCTCCGGCGCGCACATCGGCTACCTGCCCAGACACGTCGCCCAGCCGTGGGTCGAGCGCGGCCAGTTGCGTGAACTGCTGCCCGACGAGTTGGGCTTCGACGTGGCCTTCAGCCTGACCCGCCACCGTGGCCGCCACCCCGGCGACGCCGAGCAGGCCTTCGTCAGCGATCTGCTGGCAGCTTTTGGTCAGCACGCGGCCGATTGACGCGGCGGCGCCACGGGAACCGAGACTTGTAGGCGCAGTCCCACAGCCGCGATCACTTCTTGTGACAGCTCATCCGGCAACGCCTCGGGCCGCACCGGAAGCTTTCCGCTATCATGCCCGCCACCCATATGCCCGCCCATTACGTAGTCCGCGAGATGTCCATGCGCCGCCTGCTCACCCTGCTCCTGCTCCTGGTCGCCCTGCCCGCTTCCGCCGGCCTGTTCGACAAACCCGCCGAGAAGGGCAGCCTCACTGTCGCCCAGCCGGCCAAGGGCAACTTCCTGCCGGTGGCCGAGGCCTTCCGCGTCAGTGTCGAGGACAGCGACAGCCAACAGGTGAAGCTGCGCTTCATCAATGCCGACGGCTACTACCTCTACCAGCACCGCTTCAGCTTCAAGGTCGAACCCGCCGACAGTGGCGTGAGCGTCGGCGAAGTGAAGCTGCCGCCGGGCAAACAGCACCACGACGACTACTTCGGCGACACGGTGGTCTATTACGCCATCACCGACATCGACGTGCCGCTGGTGAACCCGCAGCACAAGCCCTTCACCCTGGTCGTCAGCTACCAGGGCTGCGCCGACAAGGGCCTGTGCTACGCGCCGGAAACCACCCGCCTGCAGATCGCCGACGGCCAGGCCGCCAGCGTCGTCAGCGGCCCTGCACCGTCCGTCGCCAAGGCCGCCGTCGGCTCGAGCAATCCGCTGGCCAGCCTGCTGGGCGACCACGAGCCGGGCAAGATCAAGAAACTCGGCCGCGCGCTGGTGATCTTCTTCCTGCTGGGCCTGGCGCTGACCTTCACCCCCTGCGTGCTGCCGATGCTGCCGATCCTCTCCGGAGTGGTGCTGCGCGGCCGCCCGGGCGGCATGCGCGGCCTGGCGCTGTCGCTGGCCTACGTGCTGCCGATGGCGGCCTGCTACGCGGTGCTCGGCACCCTGATGGGCCTGTTCGGCGCCAAGCTCAACCTGCAGGCGATGCTGCAATCTCCCTGGGTGCTGATCCCCTTCGCAGCCTTCTTCGTGGTCTTCGCCATCGCCATGTTCGGCGCGTTCGAGTTGCGCCTGCCGGGCTTCGTCCGCGAGCGCCTGGACAACCTGGCCAACAACACCCGCGGCGGCTCCATTGCCGGCGCGGCCACCCTGGGCGTGCTCTCCAGCCTGCTGGTGTCGCCCTGCGTCACCGCCCCGCTGGCCGGCCTGCTGCTCTACATCAGCAGCACCGGCGATGCGGCGGGTGGCGGCATGCTGCTGTTCTCCCTGGGCCTGGGCATGGGCACGCCGCTGGTGATCTTCGCCGTCGGTGGCGGCGCGCTGCTGCCCAAGAGCGGCGCCTGGATGAACGGCGTGCGCAATGTCTTCGGCGTGATGCTGCTGGCCGTAGCCATCTGGATGCTCGAACGCCTGGTCGCAGGCCCCGTGGCGCTGACCCTCTGGGGCACCCTGGCGGGCGGCGTCGCCCTGGCCATCGGCACCCTTGAACTGGGGCCGAAGAAGCCGCTGCAACGCCTCGGCCAACTGCTTGGCCTGATGCTGCTGGTCTACGCGGTGGCCGCCTGGACCGGCGCCCTGCGCGGCGAATCCGACCCGCTGCACCCGCTGGGCCGCAGCGGCGTCAGCGTCCATGCCGGCCCGCCCAGCTCCACTCCCGGCGACTGGCAGAACATCACGACCCCGGCGCAGCTCAATGCCGCGCTGGCCAGCGCCCAGGCCGCCGGTCGCCCGGTGCTGCTGGACTGGTACGCCGACTGGTGCATCAGCTGCAAGATCATCGAGCGCCAGGTGCTGCCGGCGCCGGAAGTCCAGTCGCAGCTGCCGGGCTTCGTCCTGTTGCGCTTCGACATGACCGCCAGCACCGAAGAACAGCGCGCCCTGCTCGACCGCTACAACCTGTTCGGCCCGCCCGCGTTGCTGTTCTTCTCGGCAAAAGGCGACGAATGGAGCGACCTGCGCATCATCGGCGAAACCGACGCCGCCACCCTCGCCGACCACCTGAAACAGGCGGGAACGCGCTCCTGATCACAGTTTGACTGCAACGGTTTTGCCGTAATCGGCTGGCAACATGCTGACATCTACGGCAAAACCGGCATGACTGGACAGTCACGCCGGCTTTCCGGCATAGTCCCGCCCACTCTTTTTCCGCCAAGAACAAGGACTACCGCATCCAGATGGCGACCTTACTGGTACTGCACGGGCCCAACCTCAACCTGCTGGGCACCCGCGAGCCCGACAAGTACGGCTCCGTCACCCTTGAGCAGATCAACCAGGACCTGGAGCGCCGCGCCCGTGAGGCCGGCCACCACCTGATGCACCTGCAGAGCAACGCCGAGTACGAACTGATCGACCGGATCCACGCCGCACGCAGCGAAGGCGTGGATTTCATCCTGATCAATCCGGCCGCTTTCACGCATACAAGTGTCGCGCTACGTGACGCATTGCTCGCAGTGAGCATCCCATTCATCGAAGTGCACCTCTCCAACGTGCACAAACGTGAACCTTTCCGGCATCACTCCTACTTCTCCGACGTGGCGGTAGGGGTGATCTGCGGTCTGGGAGCCACAGGCTATCGCCTGGCCCTGGAATCCGCCCTTGAACAACTTGAACGCCCGTGACCTCACCTGGGAGAGCGAACACTGATGGACATCCGTAAAGTCAAGAAACTGATCGAGCTGCTCGAAGAATCCGGTATCGACGAGCTGGAGATCAAAGAGGGCGAAGAGTCCGTACGCATCAGCCGTCACAGCAAGACTCCGGCCCAGCCGATCTACGCCGCTGCCCCTGCCTACGCTCCGGCGCCGGCCGCCGCTCCGGTTGCCGCTGCCGCCGCTCCTGCCGCCGAAGCCGCCCCGGCTGCCCAGAACCTTGCCGGCGCCGTGCGCTCGCCGATGGTTGGCACCTTCTACCGCGCTGCCTCGCCGACCTCCGCCAACTTCGTCGAAGTCGGCCAGAGCGTGAAGAAAGGCGACATCCTGTGCATCGTCGAAGCCATGAAGATGATGAACCACATCGAGGCCGAGACCAGTGGCGTGATCGGTCAGATCCTTGTGGAGAACGGCCAGCCGGTCGAGTTCGACCAGCCCCTGTTCACCATCGTTTAAAGCGCGGGGAACCTGCGATGTTGGAAAAAGTACTGATCGCCAACCGCGGCGAAATCGCGCTGCGCATCCTGCGCGCGTGCAAGGAGCTGGGCATCAAGACGGTGGCCGTGCACTCGACCGCCGACCGTGAGCTGATGCACCTGTCGCTGGCCGACGAAGCGGTCTGCATCGGTCCGGCCCCGGCTGCGCAGTCCTACCTGCACATCCCGGCGATCATCGCCGCGGCCGAGGTCACCGGCGCCGTGGGTATCCACCCCGGCTACGGCTTCCTCGCCGAGAACGCCGACTTCGCCGAGCAGGTCGAACGCTCGGGCTTCACCTTCATCGGCCCGAGTGCCGACGTCATCCGCCTGATGGGTGACAAGGTGTCCGCCAAGGACGCCATGAAGAAGTCCGGCGTACCGACCGTACCGGGCTCCGACGGCCCGCTGCCCGAGGACGAGGAAACCGCACTGGCGATCGCTCGCGAAGTGGGTTACCCGGTGATCATCAAGGCCGCCGGTGGCGGTGGTGGTCGCGGCATGCGCGTGGTGCACAAAGAGGAAGACCTGATCAAGTCCGCCAAGCTGACCCGCACCGAAGCGGGCGCGGCCTTCGGCAACTCGATGGTCTACCTGGAGAAGTTCCTGACCAACCCGCGTCACGTGGAAGTTCAGATCCTCTCCGACGGCCAGGGCAACGCCATCCACCTGGGCGACCGCGACTGCTCCCTGCAGCGTCGTCACCAGAAGGTGCTGGAAGAAGCTCCAGCCCCGGGCATCGACGAGAAGGCCCGCGCCGAAGTGCTGGCCCGCTGTGTCCAGGCCTGTGTGGAAATCGGCTACCGTGGCGCCGGCACCTTCGAGTTCCTCTACGAGAACGGCCGCTTCTACTTCATCGAGATGAACACCCGCGTGCAGGTGGAGCATCCGGTGTCGGAGATGGTCACCGGCATCGATATCGTCAAGGAGATGCTCAGCATCGCCTCGGGCAACAAGCTGTCGATCAAGCAGGAAGACGTGGTCATCCGTGGCCATGCGCTGGAATGCCGGATCAACGCCGAAGACCCGAAGACCTTCATGCCCAGCCCTGGCCGGGTGAAGCACTTCCACGCACCGGGCGGCAACGGCGTGCGTGTGGATTCGCACCTGTACAGCGGCTACGCCGTACCGCCGAACTACGACTCGCTGATCGGCAAGGTCATCACCTACGGCAAGGACCGCGATGAAGCCATGGCGCGCATGCGCAACGCGCTGGACGAGCTGATCGTCGATGGCATCAAGACCAACACCGAGCTGCACAAGACGCTGGTTCGCGACACGGAGTTCTGCAAAGGTGGCGTGAACATCCACTACCTGGAGAAGAAGCTGGGCATGGACAAGCACTAAGCGCTTGTTGAAAACCTGCTCCGCCTCGCTCCATCACAAGGGCTGCCTCCGGGCGGCCCTTGTGCTTTGCGGCCCCTGCACGCTGGCATGGCAAGGTGCCGTGCAGTAAGCTTGCCGCCTTTATCTGCGGGCCGCCCAGGCGGCCCGCTGTCTATTCCAGTAGCATCCCAGCACGATCGAGGTACCGCCCCATGCCCTGGCTCCAAGTCCGACTCGCCATCACCCCGGATCAGGCGGAAACCTATGAAGATGCGCTGCTGGAAGTCGGCGCCGTTTCCGTGACCTTCATGGACGCCGAAGACCAGCCGATCTTCGAGCCGGACCTGGGCACCACCCCACTGTGGAGCCACACCCACCTGCTCGCGCTGTTCGAGGCCGATACCGACGAGACGGCGCTGATTGCCCACCTGTCCCTGCTCACTGGCGGCGAGCTGCCGGAGCACCAGATCGAGCGCATCGAGGACCAGGACTGGGAACGCAGCTGGATGGACAACTTCAAGCCGATGCGTTTCGGCCGCCGCCTGTGGATCGTCCCGAGCTGGCACGACGCCCCGGAACCGGAAGCGGTGAACCTGCTGCTCGATCCGGGCCTGGCCTTCGGCACCGGCACCCACCCGACCACCGCACTGTGCCTGGAATGGCTCGACGGCCAGGAACTGACCGGCCAGCAGGTGCTGGATTTCGGCTGCGGCTCGGGCATCCTCGCCATCGCCGCGCTACTGCTGGGCGCCGAGCAGGCAGTCGGCACCGACATCGACCCGCAGGCCCTGGAAGCCTCGCGCGACAACGCCTCGCGCAACGGTATCGACCCGGCGAAATTCCCCGTCTACCTGCCCGCTGATCTGCCCAAGGCGCAGGCGGACGTCCTGGTGGCGAACATTCTGGCCGGTCCGCTGGTCACATTGGCAGAGCAGCTCACCGGGCTGGTGAAATCCGGTGGCCTGCTGGCCCTTTCGGGCATCCTTGCCGAGCAGGCCGAGGAAGTGCGCGCCGCCTATGCAAACGCCTTCGACCTCGACCCGACCGCCGAACGCGATGGCTGGATCCGCATCAGCGGCCGCCGCCGCTGAGTGCCCGCCGTACGGGGCTTGAGTTAGACTAACCGCCAGATTTTTCCGCCGGACCGCCGCATGAGCGAAAGCTTCATCACACAGTGCCCCCATTGCCAGACCCGTTTCCGCGTCAACTCGGCGCAACTGGGCGCGGCCAGCGGTGCTGTGCGCTGCGGGACCTGCCTGAAGGTGTTCAGCGCGCCGCAGAACATGGTCGGCGAGCCGACCCTGGTTCCGGAACCGGCTGTCGTTGCCACACCGCCTGTCGAAGCGCCCAAGCCGAGCCTTGCGCCGGAGCCGGCTGCACAGCCTGCCCCCGCGAAAGCCCCGGAGCCGGTCGCAGCGACGCCCATTGCTGCGCCGACCTACAGCACCTTCGCGCCGGAAAAGCCCGCCGCTCCCAGCGCCCCCGGCACCGCCACCCTTGGCTGGCCGCTGGCGCCGCACGCCGCACGGCACTCCAGCGACGTGGCGGAAACACCGGCCACTACCGAGCCCAAGGTGGAAGCGAAGCCGGCTGCCGAGTCCATCCCGGCTATCGCGGCCGTCACCACCACCGCCCCGGCGGCAACGGCGCCCAGCGAACCGGCCAAACCTGCGGCAAAAAAGGACGAGACGCTGTGGATCCACGACGATCTCGACCTGGACAGCCTCAACCTCGACGAGGAACTGGCCAAGCTCGATGAGTTCGAACTGTCCCAGGAATTCCTCAGCATCGAGCGCGCGCCGCGCCCCAGCGAAGCCCTGCTGGCCCGCCAGGAAGAAAAGCGCGACCCGCACGACGAACGCTGGGCCGAAGCCCTGCTGGAAGAGGAGCGAAACGGCACCCACCGCGCCTCCCGCCAGGAACCCAATCTCGGCCAACTGCCCACCGACGAGCCAGAACAGTCGCCCGCCAGCGCACGCCTGGTGGCCGAGCAGGCACCTGAGCCGGAAGAGCCCGAGGAAGAGCCCGAGCACGAACCCCGCTTCGACTCGCCCCCTCTGCGTGTCGAGTCGGACGAGGACGATCTGCCGGCCTTCAGCGCCCGCCGTGACGACGAGCCTGACGCTAACGATGAGCAGGACGAGGAGCCGCCGCTGGCCGACCCGCGCGGCGACAGCCGCCGCGCCGATCCGGGCCTGCGCAACGATGGCCTGCATGACCTGAGCGACGAACCGCTGCAGCTGGACTGGCAAAAGCCCAAGCGCCGCTGGGGCCTGCGCCTGCTCTGGTTGCTGCTGGTACTGCTCGCCCTGGCCGGCCTTGCCGGGCAGTACATCGCCTATCACTTCGATGAACTGGCCCGCCAGGACCAGTACCGCCCCTGGTTCGCCCAGGCCTGCCCGGAGCTGGGCTGCACCCTGCCGTCCAAGGTGGATGTGGAGCAGATCCGCAGCAGCAACCTGGTGGTGCGCAGCCACCCGGACTTCAGCGGCGCGCTGGTGGTCGATGCGATCATCTACAACCGTGCCAACTTCTCCCAGCCCTTCCCATTGCTGGAAATGCGCTTCGCCGACCTCAACGGCCAACTGATCGCCAGCCGCCGCTTCAAGCCCAGCGAGTACCTCTCGGGCGAGCTCGCCGGGCAGAGTGAGATGCCGCCGCAAACGCCGATCCACATCTCCTTGGACATCCTCGACCCCGGCCCGAAAGCGGTGAACTACAGCCTGAGCTTCCACTCGCCGGAATGATCCGGCGTGTAGCTCAAAGCGCCTGAATGCGCCAGTTCCGCTCGTCTTCCTACCTTGGGTGCTAAGCCCGAAGCTGTTCAGAATTTATCCAAAATCGCCTTTATCCGGTCATCGAGAGCGGGTATCATGCCCTCCCTTTTTTGCTAGCACCGGTGGCAGGCCCCGAAACGCAACCGCGACTCTCGTAACGCGCGGCGCATCGGTGTTCCCGCCCCATTGACCATGGAAAACCAGTCGGTGGTACGCATCGGCTCCTACACACTGCCCAACAGACTGATCCTGGCCCCGATGGCCGGCGTCACCGATCGTCCGTTCCGCCAGCTGTGTCGTCGCCTCGGCGCCGGCATGGTGGTCTCGGAGATGGTCACCAGTGACGTCCGCCTGTGGAACAGCCGCAAGTCGCGCCTGCGCCTGCAGCACGACCACGAGGATCAGCCGCGTTCGGTGCAGATCGCCGGCGGCGACCCGCAAATGCTCGCGGAAGCCGCACGCTGCAATGTGGAGCTTGGCGCCCAGATCATCGACATCAACATGGGCTGTCCGGCAAAGAAGGTTTGCAACAAGGCCGCGGGTTCCGCGCTGATGAAGGATGAACGGCTGGTGGCCGACATCCTCGAAGCGGTGGTCGCGGCGGTAGAGGTTCCCGTCACCCTGAAGATTCGCACCGGTTGGGACCGGTCGAACAAGAACGGTGTGACGGTGGCGCGGATCGCCGAGCAGTCGGGCATCCGGGCGCTGGCGGTGCACGGCAGGACCCGTGCCGACCTCTACACCGGCGAGGCGGAGTACGAAACCATCGCGGCGATCAAGCAGGCGGTTTCGATTCCGGTCTTTGCCAATGGTGATATCGATTCACCGCGCAAGGCACGGCAGGTTTTCGAGCAGACGGGCGTGGATGCCCTGCTGATCGGCCGCGCCGCCCAGGGCAATCCCTGGATCTTCCGCGAAATCGATCATTACCTGAGCACCGGCGAGCTGATGCCGGCGCCGAGTCTGCACGAGGTGCAGAGCATCCTGCTCGAACACCTCGCTGCATTGCATGCGTTTTATGGGGAGGAAATGGGTGTGCGAATTGCCCGCAAGCATGTGGGCTGGTACCTCGCAACCCTACCGGGAGCGGCGGAGTTCCGTTCCCAGTTCAATCGTTTGCAGGACACGGATGCACAAAGCGCCAGCGTCAGGCAGTTCTTCGCCGAGCGCCACAATAACGGAGATGGGGTGGCCGCATGACAACGATGACCGAGACATTAGTGAGTGGAATGACACCCGTGAGCGACAACGCCAACCTTAAACAGCACCTGACCACTCCGACGCAGGAGGGGCAGACCCTCCGCGACAGCGTGGAAAAGGCACTGCATAACTATTTCGCCCATCTCGAAGGGCAGCCGGTCACGGACGTGTACAACATGGTGCTTTGCGAAGTCGAAGCACCGCTGCTGGAAACCGTCATGAACCACGTGAAGGGTAACCAGACCAAAGCCTCCGAACTGCTGGGGCTGAACCGCGGGACCCTGCGCAAGAAACTCAAGCAGTACGATCTTCTCTGACAGGTGACAGGCGCAGGCCCGCGACCGCAAGGTCAGCCGGGCTCGCGCCTGACACGCGAAAAGCCCGAAGCCTTTGTGGAAGCCGTTATGACCGACCAAACCACCCGCCTGCCCGTCCGCCGTGCGCTGATCAGCGTTTCCGACAAGACCGGCGTCGTCGATTTTGCCCGTGAGCTGGTAGCCCTTGGCGTGGAGATCCTTTCCACCGGCGGCACCTACAAGCTGCTCAAGGACAACGCCATCGCCGCTGTGGAAGTGGCCGACTACACCGGCTTCCCGGAGATGATGGACGGCCGCGTGAAGACCCTGCACCCGAAAGTCCACGGCGGCATCCTCGGCCGTCGCGACATCGACGGCGCGGTGATGCAAGAGCACGGCATCAAGCCGATCGACCTGGTCGCGGTCAACCTGTACCCCTTCGCCGCCACCGTGGCCAAGCCCGGCTGCAGCCTGCCGGACGCCATCGAGAACATCGACATCGGCGGCCCGACCATGGTCCGTTCCGCTGCGAAGAACCACAAGGACGTCGCCATCGTGGTCAACTCCACCGACTACCAGGGCGTCATCGCGGCCCTGAAGGACGGCGGCCTGACCTACGCCCAGCGCTTCAACCTGGCTCTCAAGGCGTTCGAGCACACCTCCGCCTACGACGGCATGATCGCCAACTACCTGGGCACCATCGACCAGGATGCCGAGACCCTGTCCACCGAGAACCGCCTGCAGTTCCCGCGCACTTTCAACAGCCAGTTCATCAAGGCCCAGGACATGCGCTACGGCGAGAACCCGCACCAGAGCGCGGCGTTCTACGTCGAGGGCGGCGAGGCCAGCGTCTCCACCGCCATCCAGCTGCAGGGCAAGGAGCTGTCGTTCAACAACGTGGCCGACACCGACGCCGCGCTGGAATGCGTGAAGAGCTTCGTCAAGCCGGCCTGCGTCATCGTCAAGCACGCCAACCCGTGCGGCGTGGCCGTGGTCCCGGAGAACGAAGGCGGCATCCGCAAGGCCTATGACCTGGCCTACGCCACCGACACCGAGTCGGCCTTCGGCGGCATCATCGCCTTCAACCGCGAACTGGACGGCGAGACCGCCCAGGCCATCGTCGAGCGCCAGTTCGTCGAAGTCATCATCGCCCCGAAAGTCTCCGAAGCCGCCCGTGCCGTGGTCGCGGCCAAGGCCAACGTGCGTCTGCTGGAGTGCGGCGAGTGGCCGGCCGAGCGGCCTGCCGGCTGGGACTTCAAACGCGTCAACGGCGGCCTGCTGGTACAGAGCCGCGACATCGGCATGATCACCGCCGATGACCTGAAGATCGTTACCCAGCGCGCCCCGAGCGAGCAGGAAATCCACGACCTGATCTTCGCCTGGAAAGTCGCCAAGTTCGTCAAATCCAACGCCATCGTCTACGCCAAGGCGCGGCAGACCGTGGGTGTCGGCGCCGGCCAGATGAGCCGCGTGAACTCCGCCCGCATCGCCGCCATCAAGGCCGAGCATGCCGGCCTGGAAGTGAAGGGTGCGGTCATGGCTTCCGACGCCTTCTTCCCGTTCCGCGACGGCATCGACAATGCTGCCAAGGCCGGTATCACCGCCGTGATCCAGCCGGGTGGTTCGATGCGTGATAACGAAGTGATCGCCGCGGCCGACGAAGCCGGCATTGCAATGGTGTTCACCGGCATGCGCCACTTTAGGCACTAAGCGGTAAGGACGCGCTCGGACCCGCATCTGCGGCGTTGCCCGGCCCTTCCCCCATGCTCATTGCCAGAAGGCAACTCCGCTGGGTGAAGGACCGGGCGCCTTGCATCTGCAGGCCCGCTCGCGCCCCTTGAGATCGGTCGTGAAAAGCGCGATTCGATCGTGAGAATTCGTAGCCTGGGTGGAGCGAAGCGATACCCGGGAATCCGGCAGGTCCGGAACTGTTCAGGAGAACTCCAATGAACGTACTCATCATCGGTAGCGGCGGTCGCGAGCACGCGCTGGCCTGGAAGGTCGCGCAGGATTCGCGCGTACAGAAGGTCTTCGTCGCGCCGGGCAACGCCGGCACCGCCACCGAAGCCAAGTGCGAGAACGTCGCCATCGACGTGCTGGCCCTGGAAGAGCTGGCCGATTTCGCCGCGAAGAACGTGCAGCTGACCATCGTCGGCCCCGAGGCTCCGCTGGTCAAAGGCGTGGTCGACCTGTTCCGCGCCCGTGGCCTGGACATCTTCGGCCCCACCGCCGGCGCCGCCCAGCTGGAAGGCTCCAAGGCCTTCACCAAGGACTTCCTCGCGCGCCACCAGATCCCCACCGCCGACTACCAGAACTTCACCGAAGTCGAGCCGGCGCTGGCCTACCTGAAAGAGAAAGGTGCGCCCATCGTCATCAAGGCCGACGGCCTGGCCGCGGGCAAGGGCGTGATCGTCGCCATGACCCTGGCCGAAGCCGAAGACGCGGTGCGCGACATGCTTGCCGGCAACGCCTTCGGTGACGCCGGTTCGCGCGTGGTGATCGAGGAGTTCCTCGACGGCGAGGAAGCCAGCTTCATCGTCATGGTCGACGGCAAGAACGTACTGCCCATGGCCACCAGCCAGGACCACAAGCGTGTCGGCGATGCCGATACCGGCCCGAACACCGGCGGCATGGGCGCGTACTCCCCTGCCCCGGTCGTGACCGCTGACGTGCACCAGCGCGTGATGGACGAAGTCATCTACCCGACCGTGCGCGGCATGGCCGAGGAAGGCAACGTCTACACCGGCTTCCTCTACGCCGGCCTGATGATCGACAAGAGCGGCAAGCCCAAGGTCATCGAGTTCAACTGCCGCTTCGGCGACCCGGAAACCCAGCCGATCATGGTCCGCCTGGAATCGTCCCTGGTGCTGCTGGTCGAGGCCGCCCTGGCCAAGGCGCTGGACAAGGTCGAAGCCACCTGGGACCCGCGTCCGACCGTGGGCGTGGTGATCGCCGCTGGCGGCTATCCGGGCGACTACGCCAAGGGTGATGTCATCGAAGGTCTCGACGAAGCGGCCAAGCTCGACGGCAAGGTGTTCCACGCCGGCACCGCGCTGAAGGACGGCCAGATCGTCACCGCCGGCGGCCGAGTGCTGTGCGCCACCGCCATCGGCCCGACCGTATCCTCTGCCCAGCAACAGGCTTATCGTCTGGCCGAGAAGATCCGCTGGAACGGCAGTTTCTACCGCAAGGACATCGGCTATCGCGCCATCGCCCGCGAGCGCGGCGAGGGCTGATCCGACGGGCGGAGGCGTTCCCTGTCGGACGCCTCCGCCACACCGGTCCCCGCGTGCCCGGATGGATTACGGCCTTCAGCACACTTGGCTATAATCCGCCCACTCACTACCGAAGGGACTTCGCCGTGCGTCGGCTCTGGACTGCCACAGGACTCCTCGTCAGCTTGCTGCTGGCCGCTCTGGTCTGTCTTCCGATCTATGCGGCAAGCCAGGATGCCGGCTGGTCCCAGCTGCACGACACTGATGCCCGCCTGCAACTGCAGGACGTGATTTCCCCGCGCTACCGCACCCTCTTCAGCCCCCTCGAGATCAGCGACCTGCACGCCCCCGCCGGCCCCGGCGCGACCTGGCTGCACTACCGCCTGCCCGCCAACGACGAGCCCCAGCAGTTGCGCCTGTTCGCGCCGAGCCTGGACAGCCTCGAGATGTTCATCCTCGACGGGCAGAAGGTGCTCGAGCAGAAGAGCGCCGGCAACCTCGCCCCGGTGCAGCGGCCTCTGCTCAGCAGCGACCTGGTGATCCCGTTGCGCACCGCCACCGAGCCGCTGGACCTTTACCTGCGCCTCGCCTCGGCGCAGCCGCTGCGGCCGAACATCACCATCGAGGCGGCTGGCCAGCCAAGCAACGACCAGCGCCCGCTGCACTTCGGCGTGCTGATCGGCTGCCTGGCCATGCTGCTGCTCTACAACCTCGTGCGTTTCGCCTATACCCGCGTGGCCAGCGGCCTGTGGCTGGCCGGCGTGCATGCCAGTTTGCTGCTGGCCTGCCTGAACCTGTTCGGCCTGCTCAGCCCCTGGTACGGCAGCAGCCAGTCGCTACAGCCAATGGCCGCGCAGGCCTGCCTGGTGCTGACACTGCTCTGCGGGCTGGGCTATACCGCCAGTTTCTTCGGCAATCTCACCCCGCGCCTGCCGCTCAAGCGCCTGCTGCTGGGCGGCACCGCCGCGCTGGTAGTGCTGGGCATCGCGCTCAACCTGCTGTTCGCCGTGAGCGTCAGCAGCCTGGTGTACGCGCTGGTCACCCTGGTGACCCTGGGCATGCTCGGCGTGGCGGTCTACTACTGGGTCCACGCTTACCAGCCGGCACGCCTGTTCGCCGTCGGCATGGGCCTCTTCGTGCTGATCTGGTGCCTGTGCCTGCCGTCGCTGCTGGGCTACGTGGTTACCCGTGCGGAATGGCTGGGCAGTGGCCTGCTGGGCCTCTCCGCGGTGGTCGGCTTCCTGCTCAGCCTGGCCCTGGCCGAGCGCCAGCGGAAAATCCAGAACGACCACTTCGCCGCCAGCCGCCAGCGCGCCGCCAACGTCGCCGAGCTGAAAGCCAAGGGCGACTTCCTGGCGAAGATCAGCCACGAGATCCGCACCCCCATGAACGGTGTGCTGGGCATGACCGAGCTGCTGCTCGGCACCCCGCTCTCGGCCAAGCAGCGCGACTACGTACAGACCATCCACAGCGCGGGCAACGAACTGCTCTCGCTGATCAACGAGATCCTCGACATCTCCAAGCTGGAGTCCGGGCAGATCGAGCTGGACGAGGTGCAGTTCGACCTCGGCGCACTGATCGAAGACTGCCTGGCGATCTTCCGCGCCAAGGCCGAGCAACAGAAGGTCGAGCTGATCAGCTTCACCCAGCCACAGGTACCACGGATCATCAGCGGCGACCCGACGCGCCTGCGCCAGGCCGTGCTAAGCCTGCTGGACAACGCCTTCAAGCAGACCGACGAGGGTGAAATCCTCCTCGTTGTCGCCCTCGATGGCCCGCCCGATAGCCCGCGCCTGCGCATCGCCGTGCAGGACAGCGGCCGCCCGCTGGACAGCACCGACCGCCAGGCCCTGCTCACTGCCGAACTGCACAGCCGCGATTTCCTCTCCGCCACCCGCATCAGCAGCCGCCTCGGCCTGATCATTGCGCGCCAGCTGGTCCGCCTGATGTCCGGCGAGTTCGGAATTGAAAGCGGCGACAGCGGCAGCGATTCGGGCAACCTGTTGTGGCTCAGCCTGCCGCTCGACCCGCAGCAGGTCGACCAGGCCGGCGCCGACCTCGACAGCCCGCTGCAGGGTGCGCGCCTGCTGGTGGTGGACGACAACCAGACCTGCCGCAAGGTGGTGGTGCAGCAATGCAGCGCCTGGGGCATGAACGTCAGCGCGGTGTCCTCGGGCAAGGAAGCACTGGCACAGCTGCGCACCAAGGCGCACCTGCGCGAGTACTTCGACGTGGTCCTGCTGGACCAGGACATGCCCGGCATGACCGGCATGCAGCTGGCCACCAAGATCCAGGAAGACCCGAACCTCAACCACGACATCCTGCTGATCATGCTGACCGGCATCAGCAACGCGCCGAGCAAGATCATCGCGCGCAACGCCGGGATCAAGCGCATCCTCGCCAAGCCGGTGGCCGGCTATACGCTCAAGGCGACCCTCGCCGAGGAGCTGTCGCGACGTGGCCCGAGCGGCGTCAGCAACTACCTGTCGGCGGCCAGCGAGCCGGTGTCCAACGTGCCGCCCAGCGACTTCCGCATCCTCGTCGCCGAGGACAACAGCATCTCCACCAAGGTCATCCGCGGCATGCTGAGCAAGCTCAATCTGCAGCCCGATACCGCCAGCAACGGCGAGGAGGCGCTCGCCGCAATGAAGGCCACCCAGTACGACCTGGTGTTGATGGATTGCGAGATGCCGGTGCTCGACGGCTTCTCCGCCACCGAGCGCCTGCGCGCCTGGGAAGCCAGTGAACACCGCCCGCACACCCCGGTGGTGGCGCTCACCGCGCACATCCTCAGCGAGCACAAGGAGCGCGCGCGGCTGGTCGGCATGGACGGCCACATGGCCAAGCCGGTGGAGCTGTCGCAACTGCGCGAGCTGGTGGCCTACTGGGTCGGCGAGCGGGATCGCCGCCTGCGCCAGCAGAGCGATGCGCTGCCTTCCTGATTTTCTGCTCTTCGTAGGAGCGAGCTTGCTCGCGAACCAGACTCCGCAGCGGGGATCGTTCGCGAGCAAGCTCGCTCCTACAGATGTAATGCACCACTGAGCGCAGGAGCGGACTCTGTCCGCGATGTTCAACCCCCGCGCTCGGAGCAGCCGGAAACCGATCGCGGATGAATCCGCTCCTACCTAACCTGATAGAACAAACTCGCGTTGCCGCGCCTTAGTGCCGCCCGCGGCCCCACCCGCTATGCTTTGCCCAGCCGCGCCCTCTCAATCCGGACGAGTCGTTCCCATGCAAGTGATGTTCAGCGTGTACCTGAAGATGCTGGTGCTCTACAGCCCCTTCTTCGTCTTGTCCTGTTTCATCAGTCTCAACCGTGGCTTTGCGCCCCGCGACCGCAAGCGCATGGCCTGGCGCGTAGCCCTGGCGGCGCTGATCGCCAGCGTGCTGCTGTACCTGTTCGGGCGCTACATCTTCACCCTGTTCGGCATCACCGCCGACGCCTTCCGCATCGGTGCCGGCAGCGTATTGTTCATCTCCGCACTGAGCATGGCGCAGGGGCGCTCGGCAGTGCAGGCGGACAACGTGCAGCAGGACGTCACCATCGTCCCGCTGACCATCCCCATCACCGTCGGCCCCGGCACCATCGGTGCGCTGCTGGTGATGGGCGTGAACCAGGACTGGGAGCACAAGTTGCTGGCCCTGGCGGCGATCTTCCTCGCCTGCCTGACGGTGGGCGTCACGCTTTACCTCTCCGACAAGATCGAAAAGATCCTCGGCGATCAGGGCCTGCAGATCGTCAGCCGGCTCATGGGCCTGTTCGTCTGCGCCCTTGCCGCGCAGATCATCATGACCGGCGTGCGCGGCTACTTCCTCCCGCAGTGACGCGCCCCTTTGGGGAGCGCCGCGCACCAAAGGGCGTTCGGCGCACCAAAGCTGCGCACTGAAAAACCTCACCATTACGACAGAAAATCGCGTGCAGCCCATCTGCACCAAGGCTTTTGCCTGCTTGGCACGGATGCTGCGATGGCAGCTTCGACCCGTTCATGGGTCGCCCCCATTTCGGGGAAGCTGCCGACACCGGCAACTCCCCGCCCCTGGATAGCCAAGGAGGCTGCCGCGATGAAACGTCGTCCGCTGTTGAAAAGTACACTGGCCATGAGCGCCCTGCTGCTCACCGGTCTGTTCCCGTTCAGCTCCCAGGCCGCCGAGACCATCAAGGTCGGCATCCTGCATTCGCTGTCCGGCACCATGGCGATCTCCGAGACATCGCTCAAGGACATGGCGCTGATGACCATCGACGAGATCAACGCCAAGGGCGGGGTGAATGGCAAGCAGCTCGAAGCGGTGGTGGTCGACCCGGCCTCCAACTGGCCGCTGTTCGCCGAGAAGGCGCGCCAGCTGCTGACCCAGGACAAGGTCGCGGTGGTCTTCGGCTGCTGGACCAGCGTGTCGCGCAAATCCGTGCTGCCGGTGTTCGAGGAGCTCAATGGCCTGCTGTTCTACCCGGTGCAGTACGAGGGCGAGGAAATGTCGCCCAACGTCTTCTACACCGGCGCCGCGCCGAACCAGCAGGCCATCCCGGCGGTGGAATACCTGATGAGCGAAGACGGCGGCGCCGCCAAGCGCTTCTTCCTGCTGGGCACCGACTACGTCTACCCGCGCACCACCAACAAGATCCTGCGCGCCTTCCTGCACAGCAAGGGTGTGGCCGACAAGGACATTGAGGAGGTCTACACGCCGTTCGGCCACAGCGATTACCAGACCATCGTCGCCGACATCAAGAAGTTCTCCGCTGGCGGCAAGACCGCGGTGATCTCCACCGTCAACGGCGACTCCAACGTGCCCTTCTACAAGGAGCTGGCCAACCAGGGCCTGGAAGCCACCGAAGTGCCGGTGGTGGCCTTCTCCGTGGGCGAGGAGGAACTGCGCGGCATCGACACCAAGCCGCTGGTGGGCAACCTCGCCGCGTGGAACTACTTCGAGTCGGTGAAGAACCCGGAGAACAGCAAGTTCGTCGCTGACTGGAAGGCCTACGCCAAGGCCAAGAACCTGCCCAACTACAGCACCGCCGTGACCAACGACCCGATGGAGGCCACCTACGTCGGCCTCCACATGTGGGCGCAGGCCGTGCAGAAGGCCGGCAGCACCGACGTCGACAAGGTCCGCGAGGCCATGGGCGGGCAGACCTTCAAGGCGCCGTCGGGCTTCACCCTGACCATGGACAAGAGCAACCACCACCTGCACAAGCCGGTGATGATCGGCGAGATCGAGGACAACGGGCAGTTCAACGTGGTCTGGAAGACCGCCGAGCCGATCCGCGCCCAGCCGTGGAGCCCGTTCATTCCGGGCAACGACAAGAAGCCGGATTACGCGGTGCGCAGTAACTGATCCGGAGCGGGCCCAGAGCCCCTCTCCCTAACCCTCTCCCTTAAGGGAGAGGGGACCGTATGGCGCAGGTTGAAACCACGACATCAGCCGGCACGGACAGCTCCCTCTCCCTTCAGGGGGAGGGCTGGGGAGAGGGGGCATCCGCCCACACCCGCCTCTCAGGGAAAACACCCATGCCCACTGCCTTGCTCACCCTGCTCCGCCTCTGCGCCCTCGCGCTGGCCCTGCTGCTGCCGCAGCTCGCCTTCGCCGGCTACGCGCAGGAGTTCGCCAGCGCCGACAACGACGCCCGCGCCAAGCTGCTCGAACAATGGGCCGCCGCGCCCGATGCCGACCGCCTGCCCTTGCTGGAAGCCATCCAGTCCGGCCGTCTTGCCATCGATGCTCAGGGCCGTGCCTTCCTCCTCGGTGATGACCGGCAATACCACCCTGCCGACGGCGGCGCCGCGTCGGTCGGCGAGCCCGAAAAACTGCGCCTGAACAACCGTCTGCGCGGCCTGGTGAACACCGCCATGGCCAGCCACCAGTTGGTCGCCGACAGCGCCGAAGTGCGCCTGGAAGCCGCTCGCCAGTTGCAGAAAAGTGCCCGCCCGGCGCAGCGCACGCTGCTCGAATACCGCCTCAACGAGGAATCCGACGACGGCGTCAAAACCGCCCTGCAGCTGGCCCTGGCCAATCTGCAACTGGCCGACCCGGCTCCCGCCGTGCGTCTGTCAGCCGTACGCCTGCTGGGCGAATCCGGCGATCCGCAGGCGCGCACCCGCCTGGAAAACCTGCTCGACCCCGCCGTCGAGCCCGACGACTCGGTACGCACCGCCGCCGCCACCAGCCTCGGCCAGGTGAAGCGCCGACTGCTGATCGGCGACCTGTTCGGCCAGGCCTTCAGCGGCCTGTCGCTCGGTTCGATCCTGCTGCTGGCGGCCCTCGGGCTGGCGATCACCTACGGCCTGCTCGGGGTGATCAACATGGCCCACGGCGAGATGCTGATGCTCGGCGCCTACTCCACCTATGGGGTGCAGTCGCTCTGCCAGCACTTCGCTCCCGGCCTGCTGGAGCTATACCCGCTGCTGGCGCTGCCGGTGGCCTTCCTGGTCACCGCGTGCATCGGCATGGCGCTGGAGCGCACGGTGATTCGCCACCTCTACGGCCGCCCGCTGGAAACCCTGCTCGCCACCTGGGGCATCAGCCTGGTGCTGATCCAACTGGTGCGCGTGCTGTTCGGCGCGCAGAACGTCGAGGTGGCCAACCCGGCGTGGCTGTCCGGCGGCATCCAGGTACTGCCCAACCTCGTGCTGCCGTGGAACCGCATCGTCATCATCGGCTTCGCGCTGTTCGTGCTGGCCCTCACCTGGCTGCTGCTCAACCGTACACGGCTGGGCCTGAACGTCCGCGCCGTTACCCAGAACCGCAACATGGCTGCCTGCTGCGGCGTGCCCACCGGCCGCGTGGACATGCTCGCCTTCGGCCTCGGCTCGGGCATCGCCGGCCTCGGCGGGGTGGCGCTGTCGCAGGTCGGCAACGTCGGCCCGGACCTGGGCCAGAGCTACATCATCGACTCCTTCCTGGTGGTGGTGCTCGGCGGGGTCGGCCAGCTCGCCGGCAGCGTGTTCGCCGCCTTCGGCCTGGGCGTGGCGAACAAGATCCTCGAACCGCAGATCGGCGCGGTGCTGGGCAAGATCCTGATCCTTGCGCTGATCATCCTGTTCATCCAGAAACGTCCGCAGGGGCTCTTCGCTCTGAAAGGGAGGGTCATCGATTGATGAAAACGCCCCGCTTCGATCCGACCGCTTTTCGTAGGACCGAGGGGGGCGCCTCAGCCCTTGCTCGCGAACCTGCTCAGCTCCGACGCCGCCGGGAACTCCGTTCGCGAGCAAGCTCGCTCCTACAGGTAACTCGCCGATGAACCAGCCACTCACCGTGACGGCCGCGCAGAAGGCCGGCCCGAAACTCACCGCCGGCCTCGTCGGCGCAGCACTCATCGCATTGCTGATCCTGCCGCTGCTGCACCTGCTGCCGGAGAGCCACGCGCTGCACCTGTCCGCCTACGGGCTGACGCTCACCGGCAAGATCCTCTGCTACGCCATCGTTGCCCTGGCGCTGGACCTGGTGTGGGGCTACGCCGGCCTGCTGTCGCTGGGCCACGGGCTGTTCTTCGCCCTCGGCGGCTATGCCATGGGCATGTACCTGATGCGCGAGGCGTCCGGCGACCAGTTGCCGGCGTTCATGACCTTCCTCTCCTGGACCGAGCTGCCCTGGTACTGGGCCGGCACCCAGCACTTCCTCTGGGCGCTGTGCCTGGTGGTGCTGGCGCCCGGCCTGCTGGCGCTGGTGTTCGGCTTCTTCGCCTTCCGCTCGCGGATCAAGGGCGTGTATTTCTCGATCATGACCCAGGCACTGACCTTCGCCGGCATGCTGCTGTTCTTCCGCAACGAGACAGGTTTTGGCGGCAACAACGGCTTCACCAACTTCCGCAGCATCCTCGGCTTCCCGATCACTGCGCCGGGCACCCGCGCGGCGTTGTTCATCGCCATCGTCCTGCTGCTGGCGGCAAGCCTGGCCATCGGCTTCGCCCTGGCGCGCAGCAAGTTCGGCCGGGTGCTCACCGCCCTGCGCGACGCGGAGAACCGCCTGATGTTCTGCGGCTACGACCCGCGCGGCTACAAGCTCTTCGTCTGGACCCTGAGCGCGGTGCTCTGCGGCCTCGCCGGCGCGTTGTTCGTGCCGCTGGTGGGCATCATCAATCCCAGCGAAATGTCGCCGACCAACTCCATCGAGGCTGCCGTCTGGGTCGCCCTCGGCGGGCGCGGCACGCTGATCGGCCCGCTGCTTGGCGCGGGCGTGGTGAACGGCGCGAAGAGCTGGTTCACCGTGGCCTTCCCCGAGTACTGGCTGTTCTTCCTCGGCGCGCTGTTCATCGTCGTCACCCTGTACCTGCCGCGCGGCATCCTCGGCCTGATCAAGCGGGAGAAAGAACAATGAGAGCGGTCCCCCACCTGATGCTGGAACCGGCCTACGACCCCAACCGCGACCCTGGCGCCAGCCGCGATGCCATCGGCATCGGTTCGAGCGCCAGCGGGCAGCTGGACGTGCGCCACGGCACCATCCTCACCCTGGAAGACATCAACGTCAGCTTCGACGGCTTCCGCGCCCTGCGCGACCTCACGCTGTACATCGGCGTCGGCGAGCTGCGCTGCATCATCGGCCCCAACGGCGCGGGCAAGACCACGCTGATGGACGTGATCACCGGCAAGACCCGCCCGGACACCGGCAAGGCCTACTTCGGCGAAACCCTCGACCTCACCCGCATGAGCGAGGTGGAGATCGCCCAGGCCGGCATCGGCCGCAAGTTCCAGAAGCCCACCGTGTTCGAGGCGCTGTCGGTGTTCGAGAACCTGGAGCTCGCGCAGAAGACCGACAAGTCGGTGTGGGCCAGCCTTCGGGCGAAGCTCTCCGGCGAACAGAAAGACCGCATCGAGGTAGTGCTCACCACCATCCGCCTGCGCGAATCGCGCAACCGCCCCGCCGGGCTGTTGTCCCACGGGCAGAAGCAGTTCCTGGAGATCGGCATGCTGCTGGTGCAGGAGCCGCCCCTGTTGCTGCTCGACGAGCCGGTGGCGGGTATGACCGACGCCGAAACCGAGTTCACCGCCGAGCTGTTCAAATCCCTCGCCGGCCCGCATTCGCTGATGGTGGTGGAGCACGACATGGGCTTCGTCGGCAGCATCGCCGACCACGTCAGCGTGCTGCACCAGGGGCATGTGCTGGCCGAGGGTTCGCTGGAGGAAGTGCAGGCGAACGAGCAGGTGATCGAGGTTTACCTGGGGCGCTGACGCTCACTCCGCAGCAGGGGTATCGCTGCGCGCCACCCATCCTGCGGACGCATTTCGCCGGGAGGTGCGACGTAGGTTGGCGTGGAGCGAAGCGATACCCAACAGCTCTCGGAGCACCACCGCCGTACACGAAACATCAAGACTCTCCACAAGGGAAACGCCCATGCTGCAAGTCGACAAACTGCACCAGTACTACGGCGGCAGCCACATCCTGCGTGGCCTGTCGTTCGACGCGAAGATCGGCGAGGTCACCTGCCTGCTCGGGCGCAACGGCGTGGGCAAGACCACCCTGCTGCGCTGCCTGATGGGCCTGGTGCCGGCCAAGGACGGCAAGGTCAGCTGGGAGGGCAAGTCCATCAGCGGTTTCAAGCCGCACCAGCGCGTGCACGCCGGCATCGCCTACGTGCCCCAGGGGCGGGAAATCTTTGCGCGCCTGACGGTGGAGGAAAACCTGCTGATGGGCCTGTCGCGGTTCAAGGCCAGCGAGGCCAAGGCCGTGCCCGAGTTCATCTACGAGCTCTTCCCGGTGCTCAGGGAGATGAAGCAGCGCCGCGGTGGCGACCTCTCCGGCGGGCAGCAGCAACAGCTCGCCATCGGCCGCGCGCTGGCCAGCCGGCCACGCCTGCTGATCCTCGACGAGCCCACCGAAGGCATCCAGCCTTCGGTGATCAAGGAGATCGGCGCGGTGATCCGCAAGCTCGCCGAGCGCGGCGACATGGCGATCCTGCTGGTGGAGCAGTTCTACGACTTTGCCGCTGAACTGGCCGACCAGTACCTGGTGATGTCTCGCGGCGAGATCGTCCAGCAGGGCCGTGGCGCCGACATGGAAAACGACGGCGTACGGGGTTTGGTGGCGATCTGAGGCCGCCTGTCGGCGGGTTCGCGAGCAAGCTCGCTCCTACGAAGAGCGCACCGGAGTCAGCCCTGTAGGAGCGAGCTTGCTCGCGAACCACGGCCCAAGCGTGAGACGACCTGTCACTGGCGGACGGCGGCGGCGAGTGGCAAGCTGCCAGGCCCCGTATTCGTTTTTCCTGGAGCCTGCCATGCCGATCACCCTGCGCCCCGCCGTCAACGACGACGCCGGATTCGCCGCGGTCTGCGTGGCGGCGGCCTATGCCCAGTGGATTCCCAAGCTGGGCCGCAAGCCGGGACCGATGCTCGACGACTACCACGCGGTGATCGCCGAGGACCGCGTGCTGATTGCCGAGCAGGGCGGCGCGCCGGTCGGCCTGCTGGTGATGCGCGAGACCGACGAGGGCTTCCTGCTCGACAACATCGCCGTGCTGCCCGAGTGCGCAGGGCAAGGCATCGGCCGCGAGTTGCTGGTGCATGCCGAGGAAGCCGCCGTGCAGCTGGGCTACCCGTCGCTGTACCTCTACACCAACGAACGCATGGTGGAGAACATCGAGCTGTACGCAAGGAATGGCTACCAGGAATACGCGCGCCGGCTGGAGAACGGTTTCCGCCGTGTGTACATGCGCAAGCAGCTGGGCTGAGGCTCGGCTCTCGCCGCAACGACTGCCCTCACCTGGGATATTTGTGCCAGAGCATCCCTCACCCCAACCCTCTCCCGCTTGAGGAGCGGGGCGCGCAGCCAGGGCGAGGGGCTCTTGATCCTGTAGGAGCGGATTTATCCGCGATCGGCCCAGCCCCGCGCTGGGGCGTATCAATCGCGGACGGAGTCCGCTCCTACGCACCGTTTGAGTGCGTGCGCAGCGGTAATGCACCGCAACCGCGCCCATACCTGACCGATTGGACAATCGCCCTGCCCTTCGCTGAACCCGCACAACATCTGTCTTGCGGCACGGCTGACCGGCACCACGCACTATCCTGGCGCATCCCGGCACGCTGATTGCTCTGTCCTGAGCATCCCTGGTTTCGCAGCTGCCCATGAACGCACCGGCCACCCTCTTCCACCCCGCCTGGCACGCCGAGCTGGAGCTGGCCTACGCGCGCGTCGGCGATAGCACGCGGCCGGTCACCCGGCGTCATCTCGGGCCGCTGCGGGTGCAGAAGCACCTGTACGCAGAGGGGCCGCAAGTCTGCCAGCACATCGTCGTGCACCCGCCCGGCGGCATCGCCGGTGGCGACACCCTGAACCTTGATATCCACGCCGGCCCGGACAGCTGGGCGCAGCTCACCAGCCCCGGCGCCGCCAAGTGGTACCGCGCCGGCTGTCCGGCGAAGCAGCAGTTGGACATCCGCGTCGGCCCCGGCGCCACGCTGGAATGGCTGCCGCAGGAAACCATCGTCTACGCCGGCGCGCAGGCCGAGCTGACGACCCGCATCGACCTCGAAGCGGATGCCCGGCTGTTCTACTGGGACATCGTCGCCCTCGGCCGCCCGGCCAGCGGCGAGCGCTTCGACGACGGCCACTTCGCCGCCGCCCTGGACATCCGCCGCGAAGGCCAGCGCCTGTGGCACGAGCGCCAGCGCGTGACGGGCAACGACCGCCTGCTCGACTCGCCCATCGGCCTCGCCGGCCACCCGGTGATGGCGACGCTGATCGCCAGCGGGCAGATTGACGCGGAGCTGATCGAAGCCTGCCGCGCCCTCCCCTGCCAGGGGCGCGGCAACCTCACCCAACTGCCCGGCCTGGTGGTCGCCCGCTGCCTCACCCATGAGGCGCTGCACGCCCGCGCCTGGCTCATCGAACTCTGGCGCCGGCTGCGGCCCGCGCTGCTCGGCCGCGAGGCCGTCCCGCCGCGAATCTGGAGCACTTGAGATGGACCTGACGCCCCGCGAAAAAGACAAGCTGCTGATCTTCACCGCCGGCCTGCTCGCCGAGCGCCGCCTCGCCCGCGGGGTGAAACTCAACTACCCGGAGGCCGTGGCGCTGATCTCCGCCGCGCTGCTCGAAGGCGCGCGGGATGGCCAGACGGTTGCCAACCTGATGCACTACGGCACCACGCTGCTGACCCGCGAACAGGTGATGGAAGGCGTGCCGGAAATGATCCCGGAGATCCAGGTGGAAGCCACCTTCCCGGACGGCACCAAGCTGGTCACCGTGCACCAGCCCATCGCCTGATGCTCCATTCGGCGGATAAGGCGTTCCGCTTTATGCGCCCTACGAAAGAAGGAACCGACATGCTCATCCGCGACGCCAGCCCAGCCGACCTCGGCAGTCTGCGCGACATCTACAACGACGCCGTGCTCAACACCACCGCCATCTGGAACGAGGTCGCCATCGACCTGGAGAACCGCCGCGCCTGGCTGGAAATGCGCGCGCAGCAAGGCTTCCCGGTACTGGTGGCCGAAGACGGCGGCGAAGTGGTGGGCTACGCCAGCTACGGCCCGTGGCGCGCCTTCGACGGCTTCCGCGAGACGGTCGAACACTCGGTCTACGTGCGTGCCGACCAGCGCGGCAAAGGCCTCGGCCCGCTGCTGATGCAAGCACTGATCGAGCGCGCCCGCGCCCAGGGCCTGCACGTGATGGTCGCGGCCATTGAGAGCGGCAACACCGCGTCGATTCGCCTGCACGAGCGCCTGGGCTTCGTCACCAGCGGGCAGCTGCCGCAGGTGGGCCAGAAGTTCGGCCGCTGGCTCGACCTGACCTTCATGCAACTGATCCTCGACCCACGGAGCTCCCCATGATCCCTGGCGAATACGACATCCAGCCCGGCGAGATCGAACTCAACGCCGGCCGCCGCACGCACGGCCTGACGGTGGCCAACAGCGGCGACCGGCCAATCCAGGTCGGCTCGCACTACCACTTCTACGAGACCAACGACGCGCTGCTGTTCGACCGCGACGCGGCGCGCGGCATGCGCCTGAACATCCCGGCGGGCACCGCCGTGCGCTTCGAGCCGGGGCAGAGCCGCGAGGTGGAGCTGGTGGAGTTGGCCGGCGAGCGCAAGGTGTATGGATTTGCCGGGCGGGTGATGGGCAGCCTCTGAGCGCCCGCAGGAAAACAGCCAAGGAGCGCTGGATGAAAATCAGCAGACAAGCCTACGCCGACATGTTCGGCCCCACCGTCGGCGACCGCGTGCGCCTGGCCGATACCGACCTGTGGATCGAGGTGGAGAAGGATTTCACCACCTACGGCGAAGAAGTGAAATTCGGCGGCGGCAAGGTCATCCGCGACGGCATGGGCCAGAGCCAGCGGTGCGCCGCGCAGGTCGTCGACACGGTGATCACCAACGCGCTGATCCTCGACCACTGGGGCATCGTCAAGGCCGACGTCGGCCTCAAGCACGGGCGCATCGCCGCCATCGGCAAGGCCGGCAACCCGGACATCCAGCCCGGCGTGACCATCGCCCTGGGCGCCAGCACCGAAGTGATCGCCGGCGAAGGCATGATCCTCACCGCCGGCGGCATCGACACGCACATCCATTTCATCTGCCCACAGCAGATCGAAGAAGCACTGATGAGCGGGGTGACCACCATGATCGGTGGCGGCACCGGGCCGGCCACCGGCACCAACGCCACCACCTGCACCTCCGGCCCGTGGCACATGGCGCGCATGCTCCAGGCCGCCGATGCCTTCCCGATGAACATCGGCTTCACCGGCAAGGGCAACGCCAGCCTGCCGCTGCCACTGGAAGAACAGGTGCGCGCCGGCGCCATCGGCCTGAAGCTGCACGAGGACTGGGGCACGACTCCGGCAGCCATCGACAACTGCCTGTCGGTGGCCGACCGCCTCGATGTGCAGGTGGCGATCCACACCGACACCCTCAACGAATCCGGCTTCGTCGAAACCACCCTGGCCGCGTTCAAGGGCCGCACCATCCACACCTACCACACCGAGGGCGCCGGTGGCGGCCACGCGCCGGACATCATCAAGGCCTGCGGCTTCGCCAACGTGCTGCCCAGCTCGACCAACCCGGCCCGGCCGTTCACCCGCAACACCATCGACGAGCACCTGGACATGCTCATGGTCTGCCACCACCTGGACCCGAGCATCGCCGAAGACGTCGCCTTCGCCGAGTCGCGCATCCGCCGCGAAACCATCGCCGCCGAGGACATCCTTCATGACCTCGGCGCCTTCAGCATGATCAGCTCCGACAGCCAGGCCATGGGCCGCGTCGGCGAAGTCATCACGCGCACCTGGCAGACCGCCGACAAGATGAAGAAGCAGCGCGGCGCGCTGGACGGAGACGGCGCGCGCAACGACAACTTCCGCGCCAAGCGCTACATCGCCAAGTACACCATCAACCCGGCGATCACCCACGGCGTAGCCCATGAAGTGGGCAGCATCGAAGTGGGAAAACTGGCCGACCTGGTGCTCTGGCGCCCGGCCTTCTTCGGCGTGAAGCCAAGCCTGATCCTCAAGGGCGGCGCCATTGCCGCGAGCCTGATGGGCGACGCCAACGCGTCGATCCCGACGCCGCAGCCGGTGCACTACCGGCCGATGTTCGCAAGCTACGGTGGCAGCCGCCATGCCACCTGCCTGACCTTCCTCAGCCAGGCCGCGTTCGACCTTGGCGTGCACCACGAACTGGGCCTGCGCAAGGCCATCGGCGTGGTAAAGGGGTGCCGCAACGTGCAGAAGACCGACCTGATCCACAACGCCTACCTGCCGCACATCGAAGTCGATGCGCAGAACTACCAGGTGCGCGCGGATGGGCAATTGCTGTGGTGCGAACCGGCGGACGTGCTGCCGATGGCGCAGCGCTATTTCCTCTTCTGAAGAACGCCTGACCTGAAGAGCGCCCACTCCGAGGCGCGACGCATTGCCAGCTTCCGTTGTGGCGCAATGATGGCTACCCTGCGCTCCCCCTGGGAAAGGGTCCCGGGGGTTGTATCTCAGGAGAGTCATGTGAAGTTCACCCGTATCGCCGCCACCCTGCTGGCCACTGCCATCATCGCCGGCTGCACCGGCACCCCGATGAAGACCCAGACCTACAGCCCCGAGCAGTACACCGTGATCGGTCACAGCGAAGGCAAGGCCACCGGGATCATGCTGCTGGGCTTCATCCCGATCCAGCAGAACAACCGCTTCGTCCGCGCGCAGAATGCCGCGATCAAGGCCAAGGGCGGTGATGCACTGGTCAACACCCAGGTACAGGAAAAATGGTTCTGGGCCTGGGTCCTGAACGGCTACACCACCACCGTTTCCGGTGACGTGATCAAGCTGAACAAGTAAGGCCCACCGTGCTTTCTGGAGCGGCGCACAAGGCCCGGCTCCTGCACCGCGCCGCTGGCTATGCCCGCAGCTCGACCCGCACAGAAAGCACAATCGAAAACGGCGCCCCAGGGCGCCGTTTTCAGGTCAGGTGCAAGCGCTTCAGCGCAGCTGGCTGTCCTTGCTGCCACGCCGGTTGTAGCCCGCATAGGCCGCCTGCTCCTTGTCATGCTCGGTCTGGCAGTTCACGCACAGACGCACGCCGGGAATGGCCTTGCGCCGCGCTTCGGGAATCGCTGCGTCACACTCCTCGCAATGGATCAGGCTCTCGCCCTTGGGCATCTGGTTGCGCGCCCGAGCGATAGCGTCCTCGATGGTGCTGTCGATCTGTTCCTGAACCGCCCCATCGTTTGCCCAGCCGCTGGCCATGGCGACCTCCCGTGAATGATTCGCTTGTCCTGAAGATATGCAGGGCCCTGGCGGCGATTGCAAGGGCGATGGCGCGGGAGGCGACGAGTGCGTCCTGGCGCGGCTGGAGGCACGGCGAGCCAGTGGGCGCTTGCTGGGGAAGGAAAACGGGGGGATGCGACGCTGACCGGCGAACGCCTGGCGGCGCTACCCGCCGGCGCCAGCCGGGACTCCCTGCTCTCGCGCTGGAGCTACCTGCGCAAGGCGGAGAAACCCGAAGGCACTCTGTTCAATGCCCAGGTCGAATACCTGCTGGCACATCTGCCGCATAGCTGAGCGGCACAGGACAGAACAGAACAGGCGGTCCTACTCTTTGACTTCCATGTATTCGCGCGCCCAGATCTGATACTCCTCGGGCAGCGTGTACTTCTTCGCCAGCTCCGAAGCGGTCAGGTCGGAAGCATGCACGCCGCGCTGCTCGCGCAGGCAGTCATAGGTGGCCTTGATCGCGGCGAAGTAAGCGGCATGACCATCAACCACGATGCGTACGCCCAGCTCGGCCAGGCGCACGTCGTCGCGCAGTTCGGGGTTGCCATAGGACACCAGCATCAGCGGCACGGACAGGTGGCGCGAGATGACTTCCAGGTGGTCGAAGTCGCGGATGCCGACCATGCAGATACCGTCGGCGCCGGCGGCCTGGTAAGCCAGGGTGCGGCGGATCACGTCGTCCACTTCCAGCACTTCGGCGTTGGTGCGGGCGATGATCGCCATTTCCGCGTCGATGCGCGCTTCCAGCGCCGCGCGGATCTTGCCGACGCCTTCCTCGACCGGGATCAGGTCGGTGGACTTGCGGCCGAACTGCGCCGGCAGCAGGGTGTCCTCGATGGTCAGCGCGGCCACGCCGGCACGCTCCAGCTCGACGATGGTGCGCATGGTATTCAGCGCATTGCCGTAGCCGTGGTCGGCGTCGGCGATCACCGGCAGACGGGCGACGCGGCCGATGCGGGTGGCCTGCTCGACGAATTCGCTCAGGGTGATCAGCGCGAAATCTGGTGCCGCCAAAACTTGTAGTGAAGCTACAGAACCGCCCAGGATACCCACTTCGAAGCCCAGATCGCCGGCAATGCGCGCCGACATGGGATCGAACACCGACGCGGTGTGATAGCAGGCTGAAGAATTCAGTAAGGCGCGGAAATCCTTGCGCAATTCGTGGAAGGAGGCTCTGTGCATGGCGGGATCCAACTGCTTATACGGGGTGGGAAAACGGAAATCAGATAGTAGGAAACTCTTGTAGGAAAACTACAGGAACACAATGTAGCAAAACTACAAGCTACTCCCCAAGCCCTCTTTGCCACCATCGCTTCCCGACGGATACCCTGATTTTCCCAAAGCGCTCGCGTACACTGCGCGGCCGTTTTTTCTCCGGACACTGCGCACCATGTTCCCGACCACTGCGGCCCGCGCCCTGGGCATCGACTTCGGCACCTCCAACTCCACCGTCGGCTGGTGGCGCCCGGACGCCGAACCGCTGATCGCCCTGGAAGACGACAAGATCACCCTGCCCTCGGTGATCTTCTTCAACGTCGAGGAACGCCGTCCGGTGTACGGCCGCCTGGCCCTGCACGAATACCTGGAAGGCTACGAAGGCCGCCTGATGCGCTCGCTGAAAAGCCTGCTGGGCTCCTCGCTGCTGAAGAGCGAAACCACCGTGCTGGGCAGCGCCATGCCGTTCAAGGACCTGCTCGGCCTGTTCATCGGCGAGCTGAAGAAGCGTGCCGAAGGTGTCGCCGAGCGCGAGTTCGATTCCGTGGTGCTGGGCCGCCCGGTGTTCTTCGTCGACGACGACCCCAAGGCCGACCAGGAAGCCCAGGACACCCTGGTAGCCGTGGCGCACAAGCTCGGCTTCAAGGACGTCTCCTTCCAGTACGAGCCCCTCGCCGCAGCCTTCGACTACGAACGCGGCATCCAGCGTGAAGAGCTGGTGCTGATCGTCGACATCGGCGGCGGTACCTCGGACTTCTCGCTGGTGCGCCTGTCACCCGAGCGCCGCGAAGTGGCCGACCGCCAGGGCGACATCCTCGCCACTGGCGGCGTGCATATCGGCGGTACCGACTTCGACAAGCAGCTGAGCATCCAGGGCGTGATGCCGCTGTTCGGCTACGGAAGCAAGATGAAGAGCGACGCCTTCATGCCGACCAGCTACCACCTCAACCTCGCCACCTGGCACACCATCAACGCGGTGTACGCGCAGAAGTCCCAGCTGGCGCTGCAGAACATGCGCTACGACATCGTCGACGCCACCGGCATCGATCGCCTGTTCAAGCTCATCGAGCAGCGCGCCGGCCACTGGCTGGCGATGCAGGTGGAAGCGAGCAAGATCGAGCTGTCCGACAGCGAGCGCCGCGACATCGACCTGACGCGCGTCCAGCCGGGCCTGGTCGCCGAGCTGAGCCGCGAGCTGTTCGAGGGCGCCATCGGCCCGCTGCTCGAGCGCGTGCGCGGCAGCATCAGCGAGCTGCTGAACTCCGCTGACGTGGATCCGTCGCGGGTCGACAGTGTGTTCTTCACCGGTGGCTCCTCCGGCGTGCCGGCGCTGCGCCAGAGCGTGGCGGCCATGCTGCCCAACGCCCGCCACGTCGACGGCGACCGCTTCGGCGGCATCGGCAGCGGCCTGGCCATCGAAGCGATGAAGCGCTACGGCTGAGCGACCGCTCACTGACGAAGAGGCCGCCATGCGCTAGTGTGGCGGTATCCCCTTTCGTCCGGAGCCCGCCATGCGCCCCTTCCAACTGAGCAGCCTGCTACTCCTCTGCGCGGCGCTTTCCGCCTGCGGCCTGGGCGAAACCGCCGCCACCGCGGCCACCACCGCCAACCTGCAAGCCCAGCAGGCACAACAGGCGCAGCAACAGATGCAACAGATCAAGCAGCAGGTCGACGCGGCCAACGTGCAGGGCCAACAGCGCCTGGATGATGCGCTGAAGGCCAACGAGTAACCGCGGCAGCCATCACAACACACCGATTTCTTGAACGTCGACGCGCTCGGGTGGCCCAAACTTGAGCGAGTGAGTTGCTCAACCAAGGAGAACACCATGTACAAGCGATCACTGCTGGCACTCTTGGTACTGGCCTCGGTGGCGGGCTGCGCTTCCACCAAGGTGCAGAACCCGGTCAACTACATCACCTTCCGCGACCAGCCACTGGTGCGCAACGTCGAGAAGGGGATGAGCCAGGAAGAAGTCCTGAAGATCGGCGGCACGCCGTCGTCGACCCAGAAGCGCCTGATGAAGCCGGGCAGCTGCAACAGTTACATCCTCAGCAAGGACGGGCAGCAACAGCCCTTCTACGTGAGCTTCGACAGCAGCGGCAAGGTCGACGGCTCGGGCTTCATGACCTGTTCCGAGCTGGATCGCCACGAGCGCGACGAGCAGCCGTGACGGCCCTCCAGTCGTGACGACAAAGCCCTCGCCCGCCGGCGGGGGCTTTCTCATTCGGCGCCACGCCACCGGCCTGCGCCGGGGTTGATCCCGGCGGGCGCGAGCGGTCTATCATCCCAGCAGCCACCTCAGGAGCCGACCATGAAATACCGCATCATCGAACTGCCCGCCTTCCACGTGGTGGGCATGGACTACCGCGGCAGCGCGCCGGGCGACAGCATCGGCCAACTGTGGCAGCGCTTCCTGCCGCGCGAGCAGGAAATCGCAGCCAGCGCCAAGGACAAGACCGCCTATGGCGTCTGCACGCAGCTGCCAGCCGGTGAGTTCCACTACATCGCCGGCCTGCCGGTGGAT
Organism: Pseudomonas sp.; assembly: GCF_002796985.1. GTDB lineage: Bacteria > Pseudomonadota > Gammaproteobacteria > Pseudomonadales > Pseudomonadaceae > Pseudomonas. The sequence goes on from NZ_PEKX01000020.1 coordinate 88,441, forward strand.
GCCGGCGCTGCCGTGCCCGAAGGCATGCTGAGTTTCGAGGTGCCCGCGCAGAAGTACGCGGTGTTCACCCACATCGGCCCGGTCACCGCCATCGCCGACAGCTTCCAGGCCATCTATTCCAGCCTGCTGGCCCGGTATGGTCTGGAGCCGAAGAAAGGCGTGGACCTGGAGCGCTACACCGAGCGCTTCCTCGGCCCGCAGGACCCGGCGTCGGAAACCGATCTGTACGTGCCGATCTATTGATCAGCCGGTAGGGCGCATAACGCCTAAGGCGTTATCCGCCTTACGCACTACACGAGCTGGAGGCGATTGCGGCGTTTGATTGAAGGGTGTCGCCTTTCACACAAGCGTCAGGAGAAACACGTCGTAGGATGGCGTGGAGCGAAGCGATACCCATCGATTCCGTGCACCGACAGCATGGGTATCGCTGCGCTCCACCACATCCTACGTTGGAGGCCCGTCGGCGAGACCGGCGCTGGGGTAGACATAGAATCTCCTACAGACTCACCCACCTTTTACTTGCGCTTGCCCGGCACCGGCGCCTTCGACGGCTGCTTCATCTGCTCCAACAGGGCGGCACACTGGTTATCGTCCTGCTTGCTCGGGGCGATCAGCGCCAGCAGCGCCGCCGCCGGGGCCACTGCCACGCCGAGAGCGACCATCCCCGCACCGCGCGCCGCCAGCGGCAGCACATGCACACCAGCCTTGGGATTCTTGAAGGTGCCCTGCACATAGAGCGGCGAGCGCAGGGAGAAGATGCGCACGCCCTTGCTCTGCGGAGTGATGTCCAGGTCCAGCTGCTCGGTGGCGAAGTTGGCCGTGCCGTCCACCGTGATGATCGCGTTCTCGGTATCGAAGGCGAACACCCGCGGCTTGGCCAGACCGTTGGCGATGCCCACATCGGCGGCAGCGCAGTTGATCTTCACCTCGTCATCGCCGAACAGCTTGTTCACTACATAGTTGCCCACGTTGAGCCCGGCGATCTCCATCAGGCTGCGGCTGATGCGGCCGTCGTTGATCAGCAGCTTCATCTCGCCGTTGGCGCCAGCCAGTATGGTCGCCACCGAATTGCCGGTGCCGGTGATGGCCGCGTCACCGTTCAATTCACCGAAGCTGGACTGCATCGGCGCGAAGCTGGGGAACAGCTCCTTGAGCTTGAAGCGGCGAGCCTGCATTTGGACCTTGCTCTGCAGCGGCGTCTTGCCGCCATCCAGGCGGATGTGCGACTCCAGCGTGCCGCCCGCCACGCCGAAGCGCAGCGGCTCCAGCGTCAGCAGGCCGTCGCTGAGCACCAGGTGGGTATAGAGGTCACTGATCGGCAGCTTGTCGCTGTGCACGATGCGCTTGCCGGTGAACTCCACGTCGGCGTCCATTGCGCGCCAGCGGTCGGTGCGGAACGTCTCCACCGGCAGCACCTTGTCTGCCGGCTGACGGGTGCTCTGGCCACGCGCCTGCTTCTCCTGGTTGGAGTCGGCGCCGATCAGCGGGCCGAGGTCGGCCATGCGCAGCTGCTCCGAGCGCAGCTTGCCGGAGAGTTTGGGGCGCGGCTGGCGATTGACGAAGACCAGGTCGCCATGCAGATCGCTGTCACCGACCTTGCCGTTGAAGTTCTCGTAGTGGAACTGCGCGCCCGCCGGATCGTGCAGCTCGGCCTTGAGGCGGCCATCGGTCTCGTAGGCCGGGGTATCGGGCAGGGTGACGCCAGTGAGCGGGAAGAGATTGGCCATGCTGGTGCCGGCCAGCTTCAGGCGCAGGTCCAGCGCGCCGAGGTTCAGCGGGTCGGTCAGCGTACCGACGATGCTCGCGCGAGTGCTGCCGGCGGAAACGTCGGCCTGCACCGGGAAGGGCTTGGCGGCGTCCTGCAGGGCGAGCATGCCACCGACCTTGCCCGAGCCATTGAGCGGCAGGCCCTTGTACTGGCCCTTGAGCTTCCAGCCGAACACGTAGTCCTGGGTCTCGGCCTTGTCGCCACCGGCCAGCGCCTTGCCCGCCAGTTGGCCGAAGGGCACCGGCTTGCCGAGCGGGTCCACCAGCAGCTCCAGGCGGGTCTTCAGGCGCTGGTCATTGAGGGTGACGCTGCCCTTGTCGAAGCCGATCTCGCCGATATCCAGCTTCCATGACGACTGCTCGGGCGGGGCGCCGGGGTCTTCCTCCTTCTTAGGCAGCTCGAAGGTCCAGGTCGCACGCCCATCCGCGAGTCGCAGCAAATCGGCGCTGGGGCGGGTGAGGACGATCTGCGGGATGTTCACGGTCTGCCACAGCAGCGGCAGCGGCGCGAGGCGGAACTCGACCTTCTCCAGGCTCGCGAACAGGTTCCTGCTTGAGAGTGGCGAGCGCGTCTTGCCGGCCGCCCACTCGGGGTTGCCCAGGGTGATATCGGCGGCGCTGAAGTGCGGCCACGGCACATAGGCGCGCCAGCCGCCTTCCTCGGGCTCGGTACGCCAGAACACTTGCAAGTCGCCGTTGATGGCGAAGGGGCGCCCCAGTTCGGCCGAGACCTTTTCGTTGATCGTCGGCTTCACCCGGTTCCAGTCGAAGGTGGCGATGAACACCACCACTGCGGCGATCACCACGATGAAACCGGTAAAGCTCCAGAGGCAGATTCTTTTCCCGCGCGTCATACCTGAACTCCCTGCTGGCCGCGTCGGTGGCAGCAGCGACGTCCCCACGCCGCTGCCGGTATTCATCGGCCGCCTGAGCATGCCGGGCCGGCATTCTCCCTTGGCCTGATGAGTTGGACCAGCATAGTGGGTGATGGCTCCCGCAATCTGCACCACGCCGGTGTCATGGCCGACAGGCTCCAGGACCTGGAGTCCTCCCTCCCCATGGCCTTCCTCGATACCCGGCCCCGGCCGGACATCGCGTCCCCAGCCTCTGCCGCTATGCGTTAAACCTCGCCCCAGAGCCTCCGCGCCGCACTTGAGCCACAAACATATCGATTAATAAGATACTACCAATCACGCCGATAACGCTCATCGAAGGCATTGATAGAAGTCAATTTACATAAATAAATATATGATTTTAAAAGAACTATTCAACAATCATCGGCATCGATAGCGACTATCTCCCAGCATCGTTTTTCAATCGATAATCCAGAACAGATACTGAGTCCGTGTCCAACGAACTCCCCACTCTTTCTGGAGCCGCATCATGAAACGCACCCTCGTACTTGGCTTTGCCCTCTCCGTACTTGCTGCCAATGCCACTTTCGCCGGCTCCCTGCAGGATTCCCCGGTCATCAACGCCAGCCAGAATCAGGTGCTGGTCCAGGACGGCGCCGAACGCACCCTGGATCAACAGCGCAAACAACTGGACGCCGCCAAGGCCCGTATCGCCGAGAACGGCTCCAGCCAATCGGTTGATCGCCTGATTCAGAAAATGAACGTGGCCGAGAACGGTTCGAGCAAAACCATCGACCGCCTGCACAGCGAGATGAGCGTTGCCGAAAATGGCTCCAGCCAGACTGTCGACCGCCTGCACAAGCAACTGGGCGTGGCTGAAAACGGTTCGAGCAAGACCATCGACCGCCTGCACAGCGAGATGAGCGTTGCCGAAAACGGCTCCAGCCAGACTGTCGACCGCCTGCACAAGCAACTGGGCGTGGCTGAAAACGGTTCAAGCAAGAGCATCGACCGTCTGCACGAAGAGATGAACGTGGCCGAGAACGGTTCCGAGCACACCGTCGACCAGCTGCACTCGCTCAGCAACAGGGTCGCCGAGTCCGGTGGCGACACCGTCTTCGACGCCCACCTGAAGGCGTAACGCGCAAGGCAGTACACCGCAAGGTGAGAGAAAAGCCCGGCCCCGCCGGGCTTTCTTATCGCCGGAAATCCGCAAAACCCCGCCATCGATAACAGGCCAGCCGTGATTTGTAACGGCGTCTTGCCTGAAACCTCCTGAAACACGCCTTGAACGGCCGCCCTAGAGCGGTTTTCGTCGTTACATCATTGACGGCGATAGTAGACATTAGCCGGCTAAATAATCGACAACACTGATGCTCTGTATTACCCAGCATCGTTTTTAAATCGATTTATCCGAAGGGAAAATAGACCCGCAGCCAAAACAAACCGCCCCCCTTTCGGAGCCACACAACATGAAACGCCAGATCGCCCTCAGCCTTGCACTCACTTCCCTGATGACCGCCAGCGCCGCCTTCGCCGCACCGGCCATCCTCAACAACGGCCCGCGCGCCACCCAGCAGCACGAACATCAACTGCAGCAGAAGAGCGCTGAAGCCCGTGTTGCCGAAAATGGCTCCGACCGCACCATCGACCGCCTGCACAAGCAGATGGGTGACGCCCGCGTCGCCGACAACGGCTCCGAGCGCACCATCGACCGTCTGCACAAGCAAATGGGTGACGCCCGCGTTGCCGACAACGGTTCCGAGCGCACCATCGACCGCCTGCACAAGCAGATGGAAGACGTCCGCGTAGCCGAGAACGGCTCCGAGCACACCATCGACAAGCTGCACAGCAACATGGTCGCCGAGTCCGGTGGTGACACCGTGTTCGATGCCCACCTGAAGCGTATTTCCTGATCCAAGCGAAATACGCCGCTCAGGCGAAAGAAAAGCCCGGCATTTGCCGGGCTTTCTCATGTCTGCGGGAAGCTGATCGCGCTTAACTCCTGGGCTCGCCTTGATCGGGCTCGCCATCGGAGCGGCCGATGGTCGCCGGCGCTTCCACCACCAGTTCTTCCGGTACTTCGTCCACACGCGGGTCGAGCGCCGCGGCCATCGGGCTGACGGTGTCGGGCATCGCCACGTGATGCAACGGCGCCTCGTCGACGCGGTGCACGCCGGTAACGCGCTTGGGTTGCACCCAGAAGATCAGGATCAGCGCATAGGCCGACACCAGCACGTAGAACATGCCCGGGCCGAAGTGGCGCATCATCGCGCCGGCGAACAGCGGGCCGATACAGGCGCCGACACCGTAGGTGGTCAGCAGCATCGCCGACAGCGCCACGCGGCGCGATTGCTCGACGTGGTCATTGGCCAGCGCCACCGACAGCGGGTACAGGGTGAACAGCAACATGCCGGTAACGAAACCGTTCAGCAGCAACAGCGTGTACGGCAGTTCGATGAAACCCCACATCGGCACGGCGGCAATGCACAGCAGCAACGCGTTGCCACGGATCAGCCAACTGCGATTCACCCGGTCCGACAACCAGCCCAGCGGCCACTGCGCGCAGAAGCCGGCGACGATGCACATACCGACGAAGAGGCTCGACTGCGCGGTGTCCAGGCCATTGCGCGCCGCGTACACCGGGGCCAGGCCGTAGAACGCACCGACCATCAGGCCAGCGACGAAGATGGTGCCCAGCGACTGCGGCACGCGCTTCCAGAAGAAGCCGATCTCCAGCGGCGCCGCCACCAGCTTGGCCGGGTGGACGCGACGGGTCAGTGCCAGCGGGATCAGGCAGGACGAGAAGCAGATGGCAACCAGCAGCAGCGGCTTGTAATCCAGCGCCGGGCTCAGCGCCAGCAGGCCCTGGCCGACCACCAGGCCGGCATCCACCGCCACCATGTAGCCGGCGAACACCTTGCCGCGCTGGTGCCCTTCGGCCTGCTCGTTGAGCCAGCTCTCGATCACCATGTACTGGTTCATCATCACCGCGCCCATCACGAAGCGCAGTACCACCCAGACCTCCAGCTGCGAGACCAGCGCGTGGATCAGCACGATCACCGTCGCCATGCCGGCACAGGCCACGTAGGAGCGGATGTGGCCGAAGCCGGCGATCAGCTTGTGGCCGAACTTGCCGCCGCAGACCAGGCCGAAGTAGTACGCCGCCATCAGGCCGCCGACCCAGAGGTCGCTGACGCCTTCCTGGGTCAGGCGCAGGCCCATGTAGGTGGTGAACAGGCCGGAGCCGGCGAGCATCAGCAGCGTGGCGGTATAGAGCGCGGGAAACGTGACGAGCGGGCTGAACATGGCGAGTCCGGCAGGCAGATGAGGAAGGAGGGTGTTACGGCAAGGTTAGCCGTCCGCACATCGGACAGCGGTCGCGCGGCAAAGATCACATGGTTTGCGGCAGGTGCGCATTATGGCCGTCGGCCCGCGCGCCGGCTATCGGACGCGCGCCCGCCGGCAAATCGATGAAACCCGAGGCCCGTCGGCGCCTCCAATGCAGTATGTGACCGGAGAATTGTCATGCTGCCCGAGCTGAAACCCTTCCTGCTCTACTGCACGCTGATCAACTACGTCGTCCTGCTGGTCTGGTTCGCCGCCTTCACCCTCGCCCACGGCTTCGTCTACCGCCTGCATTCGCGCTGGTTCGCCCTGTCGGTTGAGCAGTTCGACGCGATTCATTACGGCGGCATGGCCGTCTACAAGATCGGCGTGCTGTTGTTCAACCTGGTGCCACTGCTGGCGCTTTGCATGCTTTCCTGAATCGATGCGCCACTGGTGCGACATCATGACCGCCGATCGGAAAGCAACTTGTTGAAATTTATTGGAAATACTCGGGTCGTAGGGTGCGTGCAGTTTTCAGGAGAACACCCACATGAACCACGCAACCCGCAGCCTGCGAAAGACCCTTGATGCCGTCGCCGCCAACAACGAAGCCACGGCCCTGGAAGTCATGCGGGCGGTCGAACAGGTCCAGGATGACCTGCTCCGACAGAAGCTGCTCAAGTCCATCCACCACCTCAACCAGGACGCCGCCGAGCTGCGCGCCCTGCGTGAGGAGATCGCCTCGCCGATGACCCGCCGCGCCTGATTCGCCTCAGGCGATCGCCGGCTGTGTCGGCCGGCGATGGATCCAGATGCGCTTGAGCACCGTGGCGAACTGCGCCGACAGGCGGCCGCTGTTGTAGGTCTGGCCGTAGCGCGTGGCAATCGCCTGCACGTCCTTCGACAGTTGCGCATAGCGGCGCGCCGGCAGGTCCGGATAGAGGTGGTGCTCGATCTGGTGGCTGAGGTTGCCGGTGAGGATGTGGAACAGCGGGCCACCTTCCAGGTTGCTCGACCCGCGCAGCTGGCGCAGGTACCAGTGGCCGCGCGTCTCGCCCTGCACCACCTCGGGCGGGAATACCGCCGCCTTCTCGGTGAAGTGGCCGCAGAAGATCACGGTAAAGGTCCACAGGTTGCGCATCAGGTTGGCGATGACGTTGCCCAGCAGTACCGCGCCGAATGCACCGGTGAACAGGCCGAGCAGCGGGAACACCAGGTAGTCCTTCAGCCACTGGCGCCCGACCTTGGCGTTGAACTGGCGCAGCAGCGGGCGCAGTTCTTCCTTGCTCATCCGGCCCTTCAGGTACTTGTCCAGGCGCAGGTGCTGCACGGCCACCGCGTACTGGAACAGCAGCGCCTGGATCGTCACCCACAACGGCTGCCAGCGGTAGAAGGGCTTCCACTTCTGCTCGGGGAACAGCCGCACCACGCCATAGCCCACGTCATCGTCCATGCCCAGCACGTTGGTGTAGGTGTGGTGCACATGGTTGTGCGTGTGCCGCCAGAAGTCCGCGGGGCCGACGATGTCCCACTCGTAGCTGCGCCCGGAGAATTCCGGGTCGTTCATCCAGTCGTACTGGCCATGCATGACGTTATGGCCCAGCTCCATGTTCTCCAGGATCTTGCCCAGCCCAAGCAGGAAGGTGCCCAGCAGCCAGGTCGGCGGGAACCAGCCGGCCATCAGCAGCACGCGGCCGCTCCAGCAGCAGAAGCGCACCGCCGCGCGGATACGGCGGATGTAGCGGGCGTCTTTCTCGCCCAGGTCATGCAGGGTGCGCTGGCGCAGAGCGTCCAGTTCGGCACCGAAGGCCGCCAGTTCGGCGGCGCTGAGGTCGCGATCTTCGCGCATGGACATTCTCCTGAAGATCAGAGATCGACGGTCAGGTCGCCCTGGGGCGCGCTGACGCAGATGCGGATGGGCTGGCCCGGCTCGCTGAACAGCTCGCCGCTGCGCAGGTCGCGCACGCAGCCACTGACCAGCGTGCAAGTGCAACGGGTGCAAACGCCCTGGCGACAACCGTGCACCGGGCGCAGGCCATGGGATTCGGCCTGCTCCAGCAGGCTGCGGCGGCTATCGCCCGTCACCTGCAGCGCGCTGCGGGCGAAGCTGAGGTTCACCGTTGTGGCCGGCGCGCTGCCGTCCCAGGCTGGCGGACTGAAGCTTTCCACCTGCAGGCTGCGGCTGCTCGCGCCCAGCGCCTGGCGCACGGTTTCGACGAAGCCACCGGGACCACAGGCCAGCACGTGGCGGCCATCCAGGTCGGCCACATGATCGAGCTGGAAGCGCCCGGACAACTCACCATCCAGCGCCGCATCACCGCTCAGCGCCCAGCGCAGTTCGAGATTCGGGTATTGCCGCGCCAGCGCTTCGAGGCCGACGACGAAAGCCTTCTGGCCGCGCTCGCGGACGTAATGCAGCAGCGTCACCGGGCCGCTGTAGCCGCGCGCCAGCGCCTCGCGCAGCAGGCCGAGCAAGGGCGTCAGGCCACTGCCGGCGGCGAGCAGCAGTACGCCCTGGTCGTCAGTCGGCCAGCTCAGGTCGCCGTCGGGCTGGCCCAGCTCCAGCACTTCGCCGACGCACAGTTGCTGCAGCAGGAAGGAGGAAATTCGCCCGCCCGGCTGCAGCTTCACGGCGAACTCCAGGCAGCCATCCTCGGCAATGCGAGTCAGGCTGTAGCTGCGGCTATGGCGCACGCCGTCGCGCTCGACGAACAGTTGCAGGTGCTGGCCGGGCCGCGCGCCACGCCAGTGCGCATTGGGGCGCAGGCGCAGTTCGAGCATGTCGTCCGCCACCCACTGCCGCGCCTCGACCCGCGCGAACACGCGCCGCAGCGACCAGCCACGGTTGCAGGCACGCAGCACGGCATCGACATCCGACTCGCGCAGCCACTGGCCGCGCACCAGGGCGCGAAGCGGTGACAACAGCGGCGAGAGGAAGCGCAGGCCGGCAAAGGGAAGCAGAGACATGGACGAACACCAAACAGTAAACACGTGTTCACTTAAAATCTCACGAGCAAGACTTTTCAGTCAACATGTGTTCACTGTATTGCTTCGGAACTTCCCCGGTGCCGACCGGCATTTGTTAGAGTGCCTGCGCCTTTGCCCTTGCCTTCGCCCTGGATCGCATCGCCGTATGTCCACTCCCCGCGCCGAACAGAAACAACAGACTCGCCTGGCCCTGATGGATGCCGCGCGAAGCCTGATGGACAGCGGCCGTGGCTTCGGCAGCCTGAGCCTGCGCGAAGTGGCGAAGACCGCCGGCATCGTCCCGGCGGGCTTCTACCGGCACTTCACCGACATGGACCAACTGGGCCTGGCGCTGGTCGCCGACGTCGACGAGACCTTCCGCCAGACCCTGCGCGTGGTGCGCCGCAACGAGTTCGAGCTGGGCGGCGTGATCGAGGCCTCGGTGCGCATCTTCCTCGATGCCGTCACCGCCAACCGCACCCAGTTCCTCTTCCTCGCCCGCGAGCAATACGGCGGCTCGCACCCGATCCGCCAGGCCGTGGGCGCGCTGCGCCAGCGCATCACCGACGACCTCGCCGCCGACCTTGCGCTGCTCAACAAGCTGCCGCATCTCAACATCCAGGACCTGGACGTGATCGCCGACCTGGTGGTGAAGACAGTGTTCGCCACCCTGCCCGAACTGATCGACGCACCAGCCGATACGCTGCCGACCCACCTCTCGCCCGAGGCCAAGGTCACCCAGCAGTTGCGCTTCATCATGATCGGCGCCAAGCACTGGAGCGGGATCGGCTCGCGGCCCTGACGACTTCCCACGAAACGTAGGGCGCATAACGCCCCAGGCGTTATGCGCCGAAATGGCGGATAACCCGTTCCGGTTTATGCGCCCTACGCACTGAGCCGCGTGTATGCAGGCTGACGTAGGAGCGGACTCTGTCCGCGATCGATTCGCCCCCGCTCCGACCGAACATTCGGTGCCATGCCACCCCATCGCGGACAAAGTCCGCTCCTACGATTCAACTTCGCCCCGCCTTGGTGCGCACCGTAATCGTGCGCACCATCGTTGCGCGCACGCACCATTGCTGACCGTTCAGACAACCGCTCCAGCCCGCGCCGGCACTGACGCGGCCCCGCACTGGCAAGCCCCTTGCTGTAGCACCGCCATTGCTACTGCCGGACGCTGCCATGCTGGTCATCCACCAACGAATCGAACCCCGCGAACACTGGGACGCCGAGCTGCGCCTGAACTACGAAGCGCGTAGCAAGAGCCGCCTGCGCTGCTTCACCCGTGATGGTGAAGACGTCGGCCTGTTCCTCGAACGCGGCCAGTCGCCGCTGACCGATGGCGAGTACCTGCTGGCCAACGATGGCCGCGTGGTGCGCGTCTGCGCCGCGCCGGAGAAGCTCCTCCACGTCACCTGCACCAATGCCCGCGAACTGAACCGCGCCGCCTATCACCTGGGCAACCGCCACGTCGCCCTGCAGGTCGGCGAAGGCTGGCTGCGCCTGCTCGACGACTACGTGCTCAAGGCCATGCTCGACCAGCTCGGCGCCACAGTGGAAGCCATCGAAGCGCCGTTCCAGCCGGAGCACGGCGCCTATGGCGGCGGGCATCACCACTCGCACCATGGCGACGAAGCCTTCAATTACGCGCCGAAGCTGCACCAGTTCGGGGTGCGGTTGTGAGCATCGCGCGCTGGGTCAACGCCCTCTCCCCAACCCTGGCTGCGCGCCCCGCTCCGAAGGGAGAGGGCGCAATCCTGCGCTCCGTGGAAGATCGGAGCCAATGAACAGCCCATCAAGCCTCTGGGCCCTGCTGCGCCTGGCCAGCCCACAGCTGCCCATCGGCGGCTACAGCTACTCCCAGGGACTGGAAAGCGCCATCGACCAGGGCCAGGTGAAGGATGCCGACGGCGCCCGCACCTGGCTCGCCGACCAGTTGCACCTGAACCTCGCACGCTTCGAGGGCCCGCTGCTGGCCGAGCTGCTGCGCGCTGCGCAAGGTGCTGATTGGGAAGCCCTGCACGATGCCGCCGAACGCCATCGCGCCAGCCGCGAGACCCGCGAACTGGGTCAGGAGAACCGGCAGATGGGCTTCTCCCTCGGCCAGTTGCTCGAAGCGCTGCCCGAACTGGACGCCCCCGCGCGCCAGTGGCTGGCCGGGCAAGCCGAGCCCTCCTTCGCCGCCGCCTGGGCGCTGGCCGCCCGCGCCTGGGCGCTCTCCCCGGAGCAGGCCCTGGGCGCCTGGCTGTGGAGCTGGCTGGAGAACCAGCTGGCGGTGCTGATGAAGACCCTGCCGCTGGGCCAGATGGCCGCGCAGAAGCTCACCTCGCAATTGCTCCCCGACCTCGACGCCGCCTGCCGGGCCGCGCTCGAAAACGCCCCCCACGGCGGCGCGCCTATCGGTCTCGCGCTGGCCTGCATGACTCACGAAACCCAATACAGCCGTCTGTTCCGCTCCTAGGAGAACTGCCCCATGAACGCTCAACCTCTTCGCGTCGGCATCGGCGGCCCGGTGGGCTCCGGCAAGACCGCCCTGACCCTGGCGCTGTGCCGCGCCCTGCGCCAGCGCTACAACATCGCCGTGGTCACCAACGACATCTACACCCAGGAGGACGCACAGTTCCTGGTGCGCAACGAGGCGCTGGAGCCGGAGCGGATCATCGGCGTGGAAACCGGCGGCTGCCCGCACACGGCGATCCGCGAGGACGCCTCGATCAACCTCGAGGCCGTGGACCAGCTCAACCGCCGCTTCCCCGGCCTCGACCTGATCCTGGTGGAGTCCGGCGGCGACAACCTCTCGGCCACCTTCAGCCCCGAGCTGTCGGACCTGACCCTCTACGTGATCGACGTGTCCGCCGGCGACAAGATCCCACGCAAGGGCGGACCGGGCATCTGCAAGTCCGACCTGCTGGTGATCAACAAGATCGACCTCGCCCCGCTGGTGGGCGCCTCGCTGGAAGTGATGGATCAGGACGCCTCGCGCATGCGCGGCGACAAGCCCTTCGTCTTCAGCAACCAGAAAACCGGCCAGGGCCTGGCCGAGATCATCGCCTTCATCGAACGCCAGGGCCTGCTGAACGCAGCCTGATGCCTTCTACCCGACCGCGGGCGGCGGCCGCCCCACCACAAGAAGCTTCACGAAAAGAAACAGGGAGTTTTCCATGCAGCTGCGCAAAGCCTTCTACAGCCTGGCACTGTTCCTCACCCCGGCGGTGGCCTTCGCCCATCCGGGCCACGGCGACCACGGCCTGATCGCCGGCATCGCCCACCCCGTCACCGGCCTCGACCACCTGCTGGCGATGCTCGCCGTCGGCCTCTGGGCGGCGCAGCAGAAAGGCGCCGCGCGGCTGGCGCTGCCCTGCACCTTCGTCGTGACCATGCTGATCGGCGGGCTGCTGGGCTTCGAGGGGTTGGAGCTGCCGTTCATGGAGACCGGCATCGCCGCGTCCGTGCTGGCGCTGGGCCTGTGCGTCGCCCTGGCGGTGCGTCCGCCGCTGTTCCTGGCGATGGGCGCCACCGCGCTATTCGCCCTTGCCCATGGCGTGGCCCATGGGCTGGAACTGCCGGACCTGAGCAGCCCGTGGCTTTACGCCGCCGGCTTCGTCGGCGCGACTGCCGCACTGCATGCGGCGGGTTACGGAATCGTTCGCCTGTTGCCGCAGGCCGCCGCGCCGCTGGTGCGATTCGCTGGCCTGGCTTCGGCGGGTGCAGGCGCCTGGCTGCTGGCGAGCTGAACGTAGAAGCGGAATTCGTCAGCTCCTACGCCACATCGCAAAAATTCCGGACCCTGTAGGAGCGAGCTTGCTCGCGAACAGCCTCGCGGCGGGGCGGGTTCGNNTCGCGAGCAAGCTCGCTCCTACAACACCAAGACCTTCTGCTTGGGGATCAGCCCTTGCGATGCACCGCAAACCCTGCCCACGCCTGGCTCACCGGCATGAGTTCGAGGGTATTGATGTTGATGTGCGGCGGCTGGTTCATGATCCAGTGGATGGTTTCGGCGATGTCCACGGACTGGATCGGCTCGGCGCCAGCGTAGGTCTTGTCGTACTTCGCCTGGTCACCGCCGAAGCGCACCAGAGAGAACTCGCTCTCGCACATGCCCGGCTCCAGATTGGTGACGCGCACACCCGTGCCTTGCAGGTCGCAGCGCAGGTTCAGCGAGAACTGCTCGACGAAGGCCTTGGTCGCGCCGTAGACGTGGCCGCCCGGATAGGGCCAGCGACCGGCCACCGAACCCAGGTTGAGGATGCTCGCACCAGGGCCATGGGCGATCAGGCGCGGCAGCAGCAGGCGGGTGGCGTACATCAGGCCCTTGATGTTGGTGTCCACCATGGTGTCCCAGTCATCCAGCTCGCAGTTCTGCGCCGGGTCGGCGCCCAGGGCGAGGCCGGCGTTGTTGATCAGGCCACGCAGCTTGGCGAACTTCTCCGGCAGGCTGTCCACCGCAGCGGCCATCGCCACACGGTCACGCACGTCGAGCACCAGCGGCAGCACCTCGGTCTGCGCGGAAAGCTCCTGGGCCAGTGCGTTGAGCCGCTCCTCGCGGCGGCCGGTGATCACCAGCGACCAGCCATCACGGGCGAAACGCCGCGCACAGGCTTCGCCGAAGCCGGAGGTGGCGCCGGTAATGAACAGGGTGGGAGTGGTCATTGCAGAGGTCCTCTAACGGGGCGCCGCCGTCGCCGGTGCATGCCGGGAAATCGTGCCGCGCGTGTTCTTGTCGGTCGGTCGAGCATAACAGCCCGAACCCGCCGCGTTGCGTTACAGCCGTGCTGGATAAAACCCGAACAGCTGCTTGAAAGCCCCATGGCTACGGGCCTGGCGCGAGTTGCACCCACCTTGTCCACAGGCTGCTCCACGGATTCTGTGGGCAAGCGGAACCCGGGTTTCCTCCTGGTCGATTTTCGAGCGCCCCGCCGCAGGCCGCGCCACCACTACGCTGGAGAAGTTCTTCCCAAGGTTATCCACAACTCTTTCAACGGCTGGCGGGGACAACTATCGGAACTGCGGAACTTTTTCGCGACGCCGTAACTGTCCATCCATACAGGGGTTGCGGGGTGATCGAACAGAAATCGACCGCCCTCGACGGCGCCTGCGGCCATGGGGCCTGGCGAGGTTCTCCCAGACGTTATCCACAGGCCCGCCCACAGATTCCTTGGATTAATTCACGGAAAGCAGCAGGCGCGCCGCGATCAGGTCTTCCAGTGCATAACCCACGGATTTGAACAGGGTGATCTCGCTGTCGTCCTTGCGTGCGCCACGACCGTGCAGAAGGTCGGACAGCTGGCAATGAATGGCGCTCTCATCGATCACACCCTCGCCCAGGGGAATCAGCAGGTCGCCTGCCTCCTCCAGTGCACCTTCGCGGGTATCGACGACGATGCGCGCGCGGCGCACGGCTTCGTTGTCGGTCTCGCGCATGCTGGGTAGGAAGGCGCCGACCAGGTCGAGGTGGCAACCCGAGCGTAGCCAGGCACCGTGGACGATGGGCTCGCGGGAGGTGGTGACGCAACTGATGCAGTCCGCCGCTGCGACGCTGCCGCGCAGATCGACACTGGCGTGGACGGGATAGCCTTCGTCCTGCAGCTGTTTCACCAGTGCATTCGCCTTGTCTTCGTGGCGGCCCCAGACGGCGATGTCCTCGTACTCGCGCACCGAGCAGTGGGCGCGAACCATGTGCGGCGCCAGGGTGCCGCTGCCGACCACCAGCAGCCGGCGCGCATCGCGGCGCACCAGGTAATCGGCGGCCAGCGCGGAGGTGCAGGCGGTGCGCCGGGCGGTCATTTCCGAGGCTTCGAGCATCGCCAGCGGGCGCCCGGTTTCGCCGTCGAACAGGCAGAACAACGCGGCCACCGCCGGCAGGTTCTTCGCGCCATTGCCGGGGAACACGGTGACCAGCTTGACGCCGATATCCTGCCCCGGCCGCCACACCGGCATGGTCAGCAGCGAGGCGTTGCCCTGCAGTTCATGGCAGCTGCGCACCGGGGCTTCGCACGCGCCGGCAAGGCCGATGCGCAGGGCTTCGATCAGCTGGGGATAACTCAGGCGTTCTGCGACGTCAGCGTTGGTGAGGAAGCGGAGGTCTTGCATGGAAACTCCTCTTCAGGAAATCGATGGATAACCGTAGGAGCGGACTCCGTCCGCGATGATCTCAGGCGCGCCGGGAAGCATCGCGGACGGAGTCCGCTCCTACGAAAGGTGATGGCGTCAGTGCCCGCCCAGATACGCGTTACGAACCTCCTGGTTACCCAGCAGTTCCGCCCCGGTGCCGCTCAGGCGGATCTCGCCGTTGACCATCACGTACCCCCGGTCGGACAGCTTCAGCGCGTGGTTGGCGTTCTGCTCCACGAGGAACAGCGTCATCCCGCTCTGCGCCAGCTCGCGCAGGGTCTGGAAGATCTGCTTGACCACAATGGGCGCCAGCCCCAGCGACGGCTCGTCGAGCAACAGCAGCTTGGGCCGGCTCATCAGTGCGCGGGCGATGGCGAGCATCTGCTGCTCGCCGCCGGACATGGTCATCGCGCGCTGGTTGCGCCGCTCCTGCAGGCGCGGGAACAGGTCGAACATGCGCTGCATGTCTTCCTCGGCGTGCGCCATGCCGACGGGAATGGTGCCCATCAGCAGGTTCTCCTCCACGCTCATGTCGGGGAACACCCGGCGCCCTTCCGGTGACTGCGCGATGCCGTTGGAGGCCACGTAGTGCGCGGACTTGTGGCGGATGTCCTGGCCCTTGTAGAGGATCGCGCCGCTGGCCGCGCGAGGCTGGCCGAAGATCGACATCAGCAGCGTCGACTTGCCCGCACCGTTGGCGCCGATCAGCGCCACGGTCTCCCCTTCGTTGACGGTCAGCGAGACTTTCTTCAGCGCCTGGATCGGCCCGTAGAACACATCGACTTCACGGAATTCCAACATCGGCGCCGTCATGCCAGCTCCTCTTCGTCTGCGCCGAGATAGGCGGCAATCACTGTCTCGTTGTGGCGGATCTCGTCCGGCGCGCCACGGGCAATCACCACGCCGTGGTCGAGCACGATAATGTGGTCGGAGATGTTCATCACCATGCCCATGTCGTGCTCGATCAGCAGGACGGTGATGCCGTGGTGGTCGCGCAGGTAGCGGACGATGCGCGCCAGCGCCTGGGTTTCGGCCGGGTTGAGGCCGGCGGCGGGTTCGTCGAGGCAGATCAACTCAGGCCGGGTGCACATGGCGCGGGCGATCTCCAGGCGGCGCTGCTGCCCGTAGGACATCTCGCCGGCCAGGCGGTTGGCGCAGTCCACCAGGTCCACCACTTCCAGCCAGTAGAAGGCGTGGTCCAGCGCCTCGCTTTCCGCGCGGCGGTAGCTGGGGGTGTTGAGCACGCCGGCGATGAGGTTGCGGTTGACGAACATGTGCTGGGCGACCAGCAGGTTCTCCACCACCGACATCTCGCGGAACAGCCGGATGTTCTGGAAAGTGCGCGCGAGCCCCGCGCGGTTCACCAGGTGAGTGCCGCCGAACATCTTGTAGAAGACGCGGTTGCCGAACTGCGCCGGGTTGACGAAGTCGCTGCCCTGGAACGGCTGGCCGAGCACCTTGATCACGTCGGTGGTGCCGCCCTGGGTGTTGAGCAGGATGTTGCCGCCGGTGGCCTTGTAGAAGCCGGTGAGGCAGTTGAACACCGTGGTCTTGCCGGCGCCGTTGGGACCGATCAGCGCGGTGATCGAGCCGCGCTCCACGTCGAGGTTGACGTCATTGAGCGCCTTGATGCCGCCGAAGTGCATCATCAGGTGCTCGACGCTGAGGATCTTGTCGCGAGAGGTATCGATGCCTGGCTCGCTCATGGCGCCACCCCCTTGCGCACGGCAAAGCCCGAGCGGCTGATACGGATCAGCCCGCGCGGCCGCCAGATCATCATCAGCACCATGAGGATGCCGAACAGCAGCACGCGGTAGTCGGCGAAGCTGCGCAGCAGTTCCGGCGCCACGGTGAGGACGAAGGCGGCGATCACCACGCCCACCGTCGAGCCCATGCCGCCCAGCACCACGATGGCGAGGATCAGCGCCGACTCGAAGAAGGTGAACGACGACGGGTTGACGAAGCCCTGGTAAGTGGCGAAGAACACGCCGGCCAGACCCGCGGTGGAGGCGCCGAGCATGAACGCCGAGAGCTTCACCAGCACATGGTTCAGGCCCATGGCGCGGCAGGCGATCTCGTCCTCGCGCAGCGCTTCCCAGGCGCGGCCGACCGGCATGCGGGTCAGCCGGTGCTTGATGTAGAGCACCAGCATGACGACGAGGAACAGCACCACGTAGATGAACAGGAACTTGAAGTTCTGGTTGTAATCGATGCCGAGGAACTCATGGATCGGCGTGCCGCCCTCCTTTGCCCGACGACCGAACTCGAGGCCGAAGAAGGTCGGCGCCGGCACCGGCATGCCGTTCGGGCCACCGGTGAAGGACAGCCAGTTGTTGAGGATCAGGCGGATGATTTCGCCGAAGCCCAGGGTCACGATGGCCAGGTAGTCACCATGCATCCGCAGCACCGGGAAACCCAGTAGCGCCCCCGCCAGAGCGGCGACGATGGCGGCCAGCGGCAGCACCGTCCAGAAGCCCAGGCCGAGGTACTGGTAACCCAGCGCGAGGCCGTAAGCGCCAATGGCGTAGAACGCCACGTAGCCGAGGTCGAGCAGCCCGGCGAGGCCGACCACGATGTTCAGCCCCAGGCCCAGCAGCACGTAGATCAGCCCGAGGATGATCACGGTGAGCAGGTACTTGCTGGCGAAGAACGGGAAGATCACCGCAGCGAGGATCACCAGCGGGACTATCCAGCGCAGGCGCGTCTTGTAGCCCGGCGGCAGCACGCTGATGCCCGAGTCCGAGGTCTCGAAACGGTCCATCACGCGGGAGCCGGCCGGGGTCTGCAGGAACAGGCTGAGCAGCAGCCGGCCAAGCATCACCGCGCCGACCATCCAGGCCAGACGGACCGGTTCGACCTTGAAGCTGTAGCCATCGAGCACGATACCGACGATGGGGCCGAAGACGATCACGGCGATCAGGCCGGCGAGCACGGTGTCGACGAGGCTCTTCTTGATATCGATGCGCGCCGTCTTGGGCGCCGCTGAAATCTGGGTCGCGGACATCATGCTTACACCTTCGAAACCTGGGGACGCCCCAGGAGCCCTTGCGGCCGGAAGATCAGGATGGTCACCAGCAGGCCGAAGGCGAACACGTCCTTGAAGTCGGTGTTGACCATGCCCGAGAACTGCGCCTCGGCCACGCCCAGGATCAGCCCGCCGAGCATGGCGCCGGGCAGCGAGCCGATGCCACCGAGCACCGCGGCGGTGAACGCCTTGATGCCGATGATGAAGCCGGCGTAGAAGTCGAAGGTGCCGTAGTTCATGGTGATCAGCACGCCCGCCAGCGCGGCCATGGCGGCGCCGATGATGAACACGTAGGAGATCACCCGGTCGGTGTTGATCCCCAGGATCGAGGCCATCTTGCGGTCCTGCTGGGTGGCGCGGCACATGCGCCCGAGCTTGGTGTACTGGATCACGTAGGTCAGCACCGCCATGCCGACGAAGGCGGCGATGAGGATGAACACCTTGGTGTAGGTCAGCTGCACGAAGCCTTCGCCGATGTGGAACTTGAAAGCGCCGTCGAGCAGGGTCGGCACGCCTTGCTGGCGAGGGCCCTGGGCCAGTTGCACGTAGTTCTGCAGGATCAGCGACATGCCGATGGCGGAGATCAGCGGGGCCAGGCGCGTGGAGTTGCGCAGCGGCTTGTAGGCGATGCGCTCGATCACCCAGCCGTACACGCCAGTGACGAAGATGGTGAAGACCAGGGTGCCGAGGATCAGCAGCGGGAACGACTGCAGGCCGAAGAAGGCGAGCAGCGCGAGGCCGACGGCCGAGAGGTAGGCGGAGATCATGTACACCTCGCCGTGGGCGAAGTTGATCATGCCGATGATGCCGTAGACCATCGTGTAGCCGATGGCGATCAGGCCGTAGACCGAGCCCAGGGTCAGCCCGTTGATCATTTGCTGGAGGAAGATACCGTCCACGATTGAGTACTCGCGCAAGCAGGGCAGGAAAGGCGGACGGCTCGCGCAATCACCGGCTCGTGACCAGCTACGCGCGTTTCGTCGACCTGCGGGAAAGCCGGCGCCGCGGGTAGCGGCGCCGGCCCGGTCAGGCGGTTACTTCTTGAACGCGTCGAGCTGGTGGTACTTGCCCTTGTCATCCCACTCGTAGACCACGTAGTCGGAGACTTTCAGGTCGCCCTTCTTGTCCCACTCCTTCTTGCCCATCACGGTCTGCACCGGGTTGGCCTTCAGCCAGGCGCTGGCCTTGGCCGGGTCGGTCTTGCCCGCGCCGTTGAAGGCGGCGGCCAGGGCCTGTACCGAGGAGTAGGCGTAGAGGGTGTAGCCCTCGGGCTCGAAGCCGTTGGCGCGGAACTTCTCCACTACGGCCTTGCCGTCCGGGATCAGGCGCGGGTCGGCGCCGAAGGTCATCAGCACGCCCTTGACGTACTGCGGGCCGCCGGCGGTGGTGACCAGTTCGTCGGTGACGATGCCGTCGTCGGACATGAACTTGGCGGTCACGCCCTGTTCACGCATCTGCCGCACCAGCGGGCCGGCTTCCGGGTGCAGGCCGCCGAAGTAGACGACCTCGGCGCCGGAGGCGCGGATCTTGGTGACCAGGGCGTTGAAGTCCTTCTCGCCACGGGTCAGGCCTTCGTACAGCACTTCCTTCACGCCGCGCTTGTTCAGCTGCGCACGGGTGGCGTCCGCCAGGCCCTGGCCGTAGGTGTCCTTGTCGTGGATCACCGCGACCTTCTTGGCCTTCAGCACGTCGACGATGTAATCGCCGGCGACCACGCCCTGCTGGTCGTCACGACCGCACATGCGGAACATGCCGGAAAGGCCGCGTTCGGTGACCTGCGGGTTGGTGGAACCGGGCGTGATGGCGATGACGCCAGCCTCGTCGTAGACCTCCGAGGCGGGGATGGTGGAGGAGGAGCAGAAGTGGCCGACCACGGCGACCGCCTTGTCCTGGTCCACCAGGCGGTTGGCCACGGCCACGGCCTGCTTCGGCTCGCAGGCGTCGTCCGCCTTCACCAGCTTGATCTTCTCGCCATTGATACCGCCGGCGGCGTTGATGTCCTCCGCGGCCTGGCTCGCCCCACGCCAGTACTGCTCGCCGAACGAGGCGTTGGCCCCGGTATGCGGTCCTGCGACCCCGATAACGACATCAGCCTGTACAACCGAAGACACGCCCAGCGCGGTGGTTACCGCCAGAGCCAGAAAGCCTTTTCTGAAAATCTTCTGCGACATGGAGTTTTGCTCCTGAGGGTTTTTGTAATGGCGCGTTGTATTTCTTGTTGGCGATTTCTCGTGTAGCCATTCAGCGACTTAGCGATTAATCGACAGCAAGCGGCGTGCCATTCGTTTTTGTTATTAACCAAGTCCTACAGTGAAAACAGCTAGAGCTGGCAGACATCAAGCGCTAGACACGTGCAACCCAGCAAAAACAGAAGGCGCAACCAATCAAGCAAAAAGGTGCAACCGACCATCCCGTGGGCTGACTTTTTCCAGCTACCACAGGCGCAACCCCAACCGTAACCATCGCTGTCACCGAACTGCACATCCGCGGTGCAGACCCGCCGGGGTAACGCACCATAAGAGGCTAGACCAAAGTGCAGCGAGCGTTGGCGGGCAACCCCGGCGGCTTGCGCCGCCGCAGCCGCGGGCTCAGATCACCACCCGCAGGCATTGCCCGGCGTGGTAGAGGGAGAAGCCGGCTTCGTACAGACAACTGCGTAGGCCCACTGCGGAGATTTCCTCCATGGGCCGCAGCGGCATCGGCAGGGCGCTGGCGTCACCGTCCAGCAGGAAGTCGGCGAAGGCCTTGCCCACCACGGTGCCGGTGGTGACGCCACGACCGTTGTAGCCGCTCATGGCGACCAGCCCCGGCGCCGGCTCGAACAGGCGCATGAGGTGGTCGGGGGTGAAGTCGATGCAGCCGGTCCAGGTGAACTCCCAGTCCACCTTGCCCAGTTTCGGGAAGTAGTGCTGCTGGATGCGGTCCGCCCAGCTCCTGAGGAACCACGCCGGCTTGCCGGTGCCCTTGCCGAGGCTGCCGAGCAGCAGGCGGCCGTCGGCATCGCGGCGGATGCTGCTGAGCACCTGGCGGGTGTCCCAGGAGCCCTGCCCGCCCGGCAGGATGCGCGCAGCTTCCGCGCCCTCCAGCGGGCGCGAGGCGACCTGGTAGTAGTAACCGGGGAAGAAGGTGCGGCGCAGTTGCGTCCACTCGCCTTCGGTGTAGGCGCTGGAGGCGATCACCACCTTGTCGGCGGTGACCACGCCACCGGCGGTGATCACGTTCCACGCGTTGCCCACGCGCACCAGGCCGACCACCGGGGAATGGTGGTACAGCTCGCCGCCCAGGCCGACCACCGCGCGGGCCAGGCCGCTGACGTAGGCCATGGGGTTGAGCGTACCGGCGCGCCGATCGAGCAACGCGCCGGCAATCTTGTCGGTGCCGCTGGCCTGCTCGCAATCCGTGCCGGTGAGCAGCTCCACCGGCGCACCACGGCGGCCCCATTGCTCGCAGCGGCTGCGCAAGTCAGCCAGGCCACGGGCGTTGTGCGCCATGTGCAGCGTGCCTTCGCGGCGCGCCTGGCAATCGATGGCGTACTGGTCAATCAGCGAGAACACCAGCGACGGTGCGTTGCCGAGCATGCGGTTGACCCGCTGCCCGACTTCCGCGCCCATGCCCGCTTCGATCTCATCCGGGGGAATCCACAGGCCGGCGTTGACCAGTCCGACGTTGCGCCCCGAGCCACCGTGCCCGGTGGTGTGGGCTTCCAGCACGCAGACCTTCTGGTCGCGCTCCAGCAGATGCAGCGCGGCGGACAGGCCAGTGAAGCCCGCGCCGATGACACACACGTCGACCTTGCGATCCCCGCGCAGCTCCGGGGCTTCCGGGCGGTCGGGAGTCAGGTGTTCCCACAGACACTCTTGGCGAAGCGACATCCAGCGATCCTTCTACGCGAACCTTTGTGAATGACTCGGTACTGCGTGTTTTTCGTAGGAGCGAGCCTGCTCGCGAACGGGTCCGCAGCGGAGCTTGTTCGCGAGCAAGCTCGCTCCTACAGGAAGAGCAATTTCCGCGCGCTCAATCGAAGACTATGCCCTGCGCCAGCGGCAGTTCCCGCGAGTAGTTCACGGTGTTGGTCTGCCGGCGCATGTAGCCCTTCCAGGCGTCGGAGCCGGACTCGCGGCCGCCGCCGGTTTCCTTCTCGCCACCAAAGGCGCCGCCGATCTCCGCACCGCTGGGGCCGATGTTGACGTTGGCGATGCCGCAGTCGCTGCCCACCGCCGAGATGAAGGCTTCCGCCTCGCGCAGGTCGGTGGTGAAGATGCACGACGACAGCCCCTGCGGCACAGCATTGTTCAGCGCCACCGCATCGTCGAAGTTCTGGTACGGCACCACGTAGAGGATCGGCGCGAAAGTCTCGCTGCGCACCACGTCGCTCTGCTCGGGCATCTCTGCGATGGCCGGCGAAACGTAGTAGGCCTCGGGGAATTGATCCGCCAGTTGGCGCTCGCCGCCGAACACCACGCCGCCCTCACCGCGCGCCTGCTCCAGCGCGCCCTGCATGGCGAGGAAGCTGCGCTCATCGATCAGCGGGCCGACCAGGTTGCCTTCCAGCGGATGGCCGATACGCACCTTGGCGTAAGCCGTCTTCAGGCGGCTGACGAACTCGTCCTTCACCGACTCGTGGGCGATCAGCCGGCGCAGGGTAGTGCAGCGCTGCCCGGCGGTGCCGACGGCGCTGAACAGTACGGCGCGCACGGCCATGTCGAGGTCGGCGCTGGGCGCCAGGACCATCGCGTTGTTGCCGCCCAGCTCAAGAATGCTGCGACCGAATCGGGCCGCCACGCGCGGGCCGACTTCGCGGCCCATGCGGGTACTGCCGGTGGCGCTGACCAGGGCGACGCGCACGTCGTCCACCAGCGCTTCGCCAGCGCGGCGATCGCCGATTACCACCTGGCTGAGGTAATCAGGCGCATCGCCGAATTTCTTCAGCGCACGCTCGAACAACGCCTGGCAGGCCAGTGCGGTGAGCGGGGTTTTCTCCGACGGCTTCCACACCACCGAGTTGCCGCAGACCAGCGCCAGCGCGGTGTTCCACGACCACACGGCGACTGGGAAGTTGAAGGCACTGATCACGCCGACCACGCCCAGCGGGTGCCACGTCTCGCGCATGTGGTGGCCGGGGCGCTCGGAGGCGATGGTCAGGCCGTAGAGCTGGCGCGACAGGCCGACGGCGAAGTCGCAGATATCGATCATCTCCTGCACTTCGCCCTGGCCTTCCTGGGTGATCTTGCCGGCCTCCCAGGACACCAGCTCGCCCAGTGCCGTCTTGCTCGCCCGCAGTTCCTCGCCGAACAGCCGCACCAGTTCGCCACGACGCGGCGCCGGCACCTTGCGCCAGGCCTCGAAAGCGTGCGCGGCGCGGCCAATCTTCTGCTCCACCTCGGCGGCGCTTTCCAGGCGCACCGCGCCCAGGCGGCTGCCGTCGATGGGAGAGTGGATGACCTGATCGCCAGCAGTGACCAGGCGGGCATCGACGCCGAGGGATTCGAGCAGTGCGGAAATCATGCGGACTCCTGAATAGGTTCAGAACCAGTTGGAATGCCAGCAGTAATAAACGGCTTGCCGAGGCACAACAAACGACGTTTCCTATGCACATCATTCCGTAAATTCATGAACTGCCCGCCATGCTGAGCAAACGCCACCTGCCGTCCATGACCGCCCTGCAATGCTTCGAAGCGGTGGCGCGGCACCTGAGTTTCACCCGAGCCTCCGAAGAGCTGAACCTGACCCAGAGCGCGGTCAGCAAGCAGGTGGCGCAGCTGGAGGAAATGCTCCAGCACCTGCTGTTCCGCCGCGTGCGCCGGCGCCTGCAACTGACCCCGGCGGGCGACCTGTACCTGGTGGAGGTGCGCAAGATCCTCACGCAGGTGGAGATGTCCACGCACTACCTGCTGTCCTACGGCGGCGAGACCGAAGTGCTACGCGTGGCGACGCCGCCGACCTTCGGCGCGCGCTGGCTGATCCCGCGCCTCAACGGCTGGCGTCATCGCCACCCGAACATCCACCTGGACCTGCGCCAGGAACTGGAGCCCGGCGACCTGCTGCAATCACGCTGCGACATCGCGTTCTTCTTCGGCGCCAGCACCCTGCCCGGCGCGGAATGCGTGGCGCTGTTCGGCGAGGAGATGGTGCCGGTGTGCTCACCCGCGATCCTGCCGGCGCAGCCGCTGAGCGACCCGACCCAACTGGCGGACCTGGTCCTGCTGCAGAACGCCACGCGCCAGGAAGCCTGGCACGAGTGGTTCCTCAGCCTCGGCCAGCACAGCGAACACAGCTACCACGGCCCGCGCTTCGACACCTTCTACATGTGCATCCGCGCAGCGCAAGCCGGCTGTGGCGTGGCGCTGTTGCCGCGCTTTCTGGTGGAAGAAGAGCTGAGCGAGGGCAAGCTGGTGATCGCCTGGGAGCACGGCCTGCAGAGCCGCAGCGGCTACTACCTGGCGTACCCCGAGCATGCGGCGGCGGTGCCCAAGGTCAGGGCGTTCGTGGAGTGGATTGGGGAGCGGTTGGAGGGGTGAGTTTCCGCGTTCGCCAAGAGCCCCTCACCCTAGCCCTGGCTGCGCGCCCCGCTCCTGAGGGTGAGGGGACAGTTTGGGTGCAGGCGAGCACCACAGCATCAGCCGGTACGAACAGCTCCCTCTCCCTCTGGGAGAGGGTTGGGGTGAGGGGAAGCCCGCGCGCCGGAATTTCAGACCAACAAACTCCGATCAAACACAAACGCCCCATCCCCCTGCGGCGTAAAACGCAGCACATGCTGCGGCCGGCCCATCGGAGGCTGGTGGCGCTCGCCGGTGTCTGCCACCCAGCCCGCCGCCTTCATCCGCTCCAGGCGTCCGCGCAGGCTGGAGTGCTGGATTTCCTCGCCGATCGACCACTCGAAGGCCTTCAGCGCCTCGGCCACGGTGAAGCGCTCCGGTAGCAGGTGCAGTGGCAAAGCGCTGTACACCGACTTTCCCGCCAGCCGCTCGCAGGCCTGCTGTACCAGCTGGGTGTGGTCGAAGGGCAAGGCGAAGCGCTCGCCGCGCACGGCATCCAGCGGCACGAAATCCAGGTCGTCGGCGGCCAGTTCGGTATCCGGCGCTACCAGCACGAGGTAGAACACACTCAACGACCAGCCACGCGGGTCACGCACCGCATTGCCCACGGTCGCCACCTGCTCCATGTATGCCGGCTTCACCCGAGCTTTCTCGCGCAATGCACGCAAGGCGGCATCGTCCAGGCCATGATCGGCGCAGCGGCCGTTGATCAGCACGCCGGGTAGCGCCCACTGGCCTTCGAACGGCGCCTGGCCGCGGCGGATCAGCAGCAGCTCCAGCCCGCGCTCGGGGTTCAGGCGCAGGGCCACGATATCCACGGTGGCCAGCACTTCAGCGGTACTCATCGATGCTCCTCCCATGCTTCCTCTTCCGGAAGAAGCCCTGTGACTTATTTCACCATGTACAGAAAGCATCTTCCACCTCCGATGATTTTCAATCTTTCTGCTTGACGACTTATTTCACGTCGTGAATTATGTGGTCACGACAGGCCACTAAAGGTCAAGCGGAGGCTTCCATGAACCTGATCGCCAGCTTCGATGTAGACGCCCAGAAAGGCTTCACCCCGCTCTGCCCCAACGAACTGCCGGTCCCCGGCGGGGACGCCATCGGCGGCGCCCTCAACCGGATGGCCGAACGCGCCAGCCTGCGCCTGGGCAGCAAGGACGCCCACAGCCCGCAAGCCCCATGGGTGGTGAGCGAGCCGGCACACATGCTGCAACCGCTTGCCCTGCCCAATGCCGACCTCACCTGGGTCAGCCACTGCGTACCGGGCACGCCGGGCTTCGAGCTGCTGGACGAGCTGCCCAAGCCGATGGACTACGACTTCTTCATCTGGAAGGGCGTGGAGCCGGACCTGCACCCCTATGGCGCGTGCTACCACGACCTGGCGGAACGCCGCAGCACCGGGGTGATCGAATACCTGCGGCAGAACGCGGTCAGCCATGTACTGGTGGGCGGCCTGGCGCTGGACTACTGCGTGAAGACCACCGCCCTGCAACTGCGCCGCGCCGGCTTCGAGGTGCTGCTGTACCTGCCGGCCTGCCGCGCCATCGCGGAGGAAACCGCGAAGGTCGCCTGCGCCGAGATGCGCAGCGCCGGGGTCATCCTCTGTGCGGAAGAGAAAGAACTGGACGAAGCCCTCACGGGCATCAGGGAGAACTGATCATGGCCGAGAGCGTGTTTGCCGAGCGCATCGTGCAGAACCTGCTGGACACCGACTTCTACAAGCTGACGATGATGCAGGCGGTGCTGCACAACTACCCCAATGCCGAAGTGGAATGGGAATTCCGCTGCCGCAACGCCGAGGACCTGCGCCCGTACCTGGCGGAAATTCGCTACCAGATCGAGCGCCTGGCCGAGCTGGAAGCCACCCCGGACCAACTGGCCTTCCTCGAACGTATCCCGTTCATCAAGCCGGACTTCATCCGCTTCCTCAGCCTGTTCCGCTTCAACCTGCGCTACGTGCACACCAGCATCGAGGACGGCCAGTTGGCCATCCGCCTGCGCGGGCCGTGGCTGCATGTGATCCTCTTCGAGGTGCCGCTGCTGGCCATCGTCAGCGAGGTGCGCAACCGCTATCGCTACCGCGAGGTGGTGCTGGAGCAGGTTGGCGAGCAGCTCTACCGCAAGCTCGACTGGCTCGCCGGCAACGCCAGCGAAGAGGAGCTTAAGGACTTCCAGGTCGCCGACTTCGGCACCCGTCGGCGCTTCTCCTACCGCACACAGGAAGAGGTCGTGCACATCCTCAAGCGCGACTTCCCCGGCCGCTTCGTCGGCACCAGCAACGTGCACCTGGCCCGCGAGTTCGACGTCAAGCCCATCGGCACCATGGCCCACGAATGGCTGATGGCGCACCAGCAGCTCGGCCCAAGGCTGATCGACAGTCAGATTGCCGCGCTGGACTGCTGGGTGCGTGAGTACCGGGGCCAACTGGGCATTGCGCTGACCGACTGCATTACCATGGACGCCTTCCTCAGCGACTTCGACCTGTACTTCGCCAAGCTCTTCGATGGCCTGCGCCACGATTCGGGCGACCCGCTGGTCTGGGCCGAGAAGGCCATCGCCCACTACCGCCGCCTGGGGATCGATCCGATGACCAAGACCCTGGTGTTCTCCGACGGCCTCGACCTGCCCAAAGCGTTGCAGCTCTTCCGCGCATTGCGTGGCAAGATCAACGTCAGCTTCGGTATCGGCACCAACCTGACCTGCGACATTCCCGGCGTGGAACCGATGAACATCGTGATCAAGATGACGGCCTGCAACGGCCATCCCGTGGCGAAGATTTCCGATACCCCGGGCAAGACCCAATGCCGCGACGAGAACTTCGTCACCTACCTGCGCCATGTATTCAAGGTGCCGGTGTAACCCTTTTTCGACTTCGACAGGAGCCCCGAGATGAAAGACAGACAGGCCGCCATCGCCAGAGAACTCAACGTGCAGCCGCCCTTCCAGTCCGATGCCGAGCTGCAGGCCGAGATCCAGCGTCGCGTGCGCTTCATCCAGGACTGCCTGAAGGGTTCGGGGATGAAGACCCTTGTGCTGGGCATCAGCGGCGGCGTCGACTCGCTCACCGCCGGCATGCTCTGCCAGCGCGCCGTGGAAGGCCTGCGCGCCGAGACCGGCAACCAGGATTACCGCTTCCTCGCCGTGCGCCTGCCGTACAACGTGCAGGGCGACGAGCAGGACGCCCAGGACTCGGTGGACGTCATCGCCCCCGACGAGCGCCACACCGTAAATATTGGCCCCTCGGTACAGGCGCTGGCCGCCGAAACCCAAGCGCTGGAAGGCCTGGCCCCGGCGACCCGTGACTTCGCCCTGGGCAATACCAAGGCGCGCATCCGCATGGTCGCCCAATACACCATCGCCAACGCCCGCGCCGGCCTGGTCGTCGGCACCGACCACGCCGCCGAGGCGGTGATGGGCTTCTTCACCAAGTTCGGCGACGGCGCCTGCGACCTCGCCCCGCTCACCGGTCTGGTGAAGAACCAGGTGCGCAGCATCGCCCGCAGCCTCGGCGCGCCGGAACATCTGGTGGAAAAAGTGCCGACCGCCGACCTCGAAGACCTCGCACCCGGCAAGCCGGACGAGCACTCCCACGGAGTGACCTACAAGGAAATCGATGCCTTCCTGCACGGCCAGGACGTTGGCCAGGAAGCCTTCGACATCATCGTCCGCACCTTCGAGAAGACTCGCCACAAGCGCGCACTGCCCACCGCGCCGTAAGCGAACGGCAGCCGTTGGCGCGGAGGAAAACCCGCGCCAACGAGCGCAAGGGTTCAGTGCTGGGGAATGACGTAGCGCCAGATGGCGATGAAGTGCAGCAGGCTGCCGGCGATCGCGAACAGGTGCCAGATGCCGTGCCAGTGGCGGAAGCGGCTGTCGTAGGCGAAGAAGATGATGCCGATGGTGTAGAAGGCGCCACCGCCCACCAGCCACGCGAAACCCGCGCCGCCCAGCGCGCGGTACAGCGGGCCGACCGCGATCAGCACGATCCAGCCCATCACCGCGTAGATGATGATCGACAGCACCCGCGCCTCGGAGCGCGGCTTGATCTCCTGCAGCATGCCGATCACCGCCATCGACCAGACGATGCCGAACAGCGTCCAGCCCCACGGCCCCTTGAGCGTCACCAGGCAGAAGGGCGTGTAGCTCCCGGCGATCAGCAGGTAGATCGACAGGTGGTCGAGCTTGCGCAGGATGACCTTCGCCCTTCCCTGCACGCTGTGGTAGAGCGTCGAGATGCTGTACAGCATCGTCAACGTCGTGCCATACACCGCCACGCTGACGATACGCAGTGGCTCGCCCACCAGGCTGGTTGCCACCAGCAGCCAGATGCCGCCCACCAGCGCCAGCACGGCGCCAATCAGGTGAGTCCAGGCGTTGAAGCGTTCACCGTGGTACATGAGTCCCTCGTTGCAATTTCAACCACGCCCACACCCTACCTCGGTTCCATGAAACAAAAAGCGTGAAATGAAAAGCCCGACCTAAAAGTCGGGCTTTTCGGATCACACGCTTTCGAACGAAAGCCGGATCACTTCACCGCCAGGGTGCCCTTCATCATGGCCGAGTGGCCCGGGAAGGAGCAGAAGAAGGCATATTCATCGCCAGCCTTCAGCTTGGAAACATCGAAAGTCACCGAGTCCTTCTCGCCGGAACCGATGATCTTGGTGTGGGCGATCACGCGGGTGTCGCCGTCCTTCACGTAGTTCTTGTCCAGACCGGCGGCCATGCCATCGGTCACCACGCCCTGCATGTCAGCAGCGGCGGTCAGCACCCAGTTATGGCCCATGACGTTCTTCGGCAGGCTGCCCGGGTGGGACAGGTTCACGGTGAAGGTCTTGCAGCTCTTGTCGACGGTGATGGCGTTGGTGCTGAACTGCATCTGGTCGTTGCCCTGGATGTCCACGGAGCATTCGGCGGCCAGCAGCGGGGCACTGAACAGGCCAAGCAGGGATACAGCGGCGAGTTTACGGAACATGACATGCCTCCTAGGCAGGTTGGGCGGAGAATCCTGAAGGGGAAGACTGCCCGAAAGGGGTACGGGTTCCCCTGATCTACATCAAAGGCCACCTGGCCGATCACCATGGGCCAAAACCACAGACTGTCTATCAGGTCGATCGGCAGGATCAACGAGGCAGATCAGCGCACCCCGCCTAGCATAGACGCCATCCCCCGGCCCAACTGGAGTTTGCCCCATGCGCCGTCTCCCGGTGTTACAAAGTCTGCTGTTACAGAACCTGCTCGCCTGCTACGCCCTGGGCGCTAGCGCCGGGGCCGGGGCCTGCCGCTTGGCCGAGCTGGAATAGGTATTTTCGGACTTGGTGATGCTTCCGGCTGCCGCTACCCTGACGGCCTGCAAAACGAGGAGTGATCCATGACCTTGCGTTCCATCTGCGTATTCTGCGGCGCCAGCCCCGGCGCCACTCCGATCTACCAGGAAGCCGCCGAAGCCCTCGGCCGCTACCTCGCCGAAAACGGTATCCAACTGATCTATGGCGGCGGCGCCGTCGGTTTGATGGGCATCGTCGCCAACGCCGCGCTGGCTGCCGGCGGCGAAGTCATCGGCATCATCCCGCAAAGCCTGAAAGACGCCGAAGTCGGCCACAGCGGCCTGACGCGCCTGGAAGTGGTCGACGGCATGCACGCGCGCAAAGCGCGCATGGCCGAGCTGAGCGACGCCTTCATCGCCCTGCCGGGCGGGCTGGGCACGCTCGAAGAACTGTTCGAGGTCTGGACCTGGGGCCAGCTCGGCTACCACGCCAAGCCGCTGGGCCTACTGGAAGTGAACGGCTTCTTTGACCCGCTGCTGACCTTCCTCGACCATCTGGTGCAGGAACGCTTCGTGCGCCAGCCGCACCGCGACATGCTGCAGCGCGCCGCCTCACCCGCCGAACTTGTCAGCGCCCTGGCCGCCTGGAAGCCCCTGGCCGCGCCCAAGTGGGTGGACCGCACGCCGACCTGACAGACGCCTACCAGCAGCGCTCCGTAGCCGCACCACGGAGCCCGCTGCTGGCCAGCGTCAGCACCCCACAAGTATCGCGCGCCATGGCCCCGACCGGCTCGGCCTGCAGGACATAGCCCGCCTCGTCCGGCCCCTGGGCGAAGCCCAGGTGATAGAACGCCTGCCCCGCCCCCGCAGGCGACTGGTCGAACGGCAGCGGCGCACCGGCATAGGTGCCACGGCTGGTGTAGAAGCGCTCCAGTGACTGCGCCAGCTCCATCAGGGACCTCTGCGCGTCCACCCGACGCACCCGCTGGAGATGCTCTTGATACGCCGGCAGGGCGATGCCCAGCAGGATGCCGATCAGGGTCAGGCAGACCAGCAGCTCCACCAGCGTGAAGCCGCCCGCTTGTTCGTTCATCGCTTTCATCTCAACGAGACTCCCACCAGGCCTTGCGGCCACTGTCGCGGGGCAGCTCGACCTGGCGGCTCTGCGGGCGACCGTCGCGATCCACGGACAACATCCGCAGATCACCCTCCGGGTCGGGCTGCAGCAGCACTCCGCTGGGCTGCCGCGATGTGTCGGCACCCGTCATGTCACTGCTCGGCAGGCCGCCCGCCAGCCGCTCGCCGCTGCCCAGATCCAGCACGACCGAACCGTGAACCAGCGGATCGCTGCAGGGGTCTTCCCCCGGCGCGATCAGGTTGAACAGCACCAGCTTGCCCTCACGAATCTGCGCTTGTTCCACCACCCGCCAGCCATTCGCCGGCAGGTCCAGATACCAGCCGCGCACCCCGTCCGGTGCGGCGTTGGCGGACATCGGGCGGAGGCTGTCACGGCCGGCGAGGGTGTCCCCACCATCGAGCACGCCGTACAGGCTCTCGGCCTTTGCCGAGGGTTCGTTGTCACCCGCGCGGTAGAAACGGCCACTGCCAAACAGCACGCGCACCTCACCGCTGCGGTCCAGTGCGGCCGCCACCGGAGCGGTGATCGCCTGGGGGCTTCCATCCTGCGCCAACACGCGAAACAGCGGCTTGCCCGAGAGCGACAGCGGAATGGCCGAGTCGCCACCCTCCTCGCCCGTCAGGTCCACACGCCAGAGATGCCCGAGACTGTCGCCCACATAGAGGCGGTTGGCGGTAACACCACCCAAGCTGCTGATCGCCGTCACAGGCCCCAGGTCGCCAGCCTCGGGCAGATGAACGCGCTTGAGCAGATGACCATCCGCGGCATCGAGCAACCAGATATCCCCGCCCAGGCGTTCCGGGTCCCTGGCGCCCGAGGAAACCACCACCACGAACTTCCCCGAGCCCAGGGCCATGAGCGTTGGCCGCCCCAGCGTGTAACCGAGGTCGGGATGGCTGAACTCCCAAAGCACGCTTCCGGGATGCACCCGCTCCGGATCGCTCACATCCAGGGCAAATACGCTATTGCCGCCAGCTCCCGTGCTGCCCACCAGCAAGGTTCGCCATTGTTCGCCGAGCCAGGCGTTGCCTACGACAGGCGATCCATCGACGTAGTAGCGGTGGGTGTAGCCGGGGTCAGCCAGCTCGCGCAGGTGACTCAGTACCACCGCTGGCACGTAGGCGAACAACTCCCTCCCATCGCGCGCATCGAAGCCATGCAGCATGCCGTCATTGGCACCCACCGCCACCAGTGGCGCGCGCTGCTGGTACAGCGCGCTGGCGAGAAACTCCCGGTAGCGGCTGCCCAACGGCTCGGGCAGCTCAGCGTAGGGCTGCGGGTCGTGCCAGGAGTGAACGGGCCGTGATCCGACGATATCGCCCAGCCGACTGGCTCGCAGGCGAAACGGCAGCACGCTGCCCGGCTCGCGACGCTCCAGCAGGCGCGAACCGCGCAGGTAGTCCACCAACGATGCGCCCTCCTCGGCGCCCAGCCTGCGGCGTTGTTCTTCGTTCAAGGCGCTCCAGGCGAAGGGCATGCCTTCGCGGGCGACCAGCGCCCCGTCCGCCCCGGCCGTGGGAGGTCGCACAGTGAGAATGTTTCGCCCGGCCAGTTGCGTTTCGCTCAGCTCATCCAACCGCTGTGCAGCCGACCACTGCGGTTGCTGCTCGCCCTCACGCCACCGTTGTAGATCGCCGCTCCAACGCCGCCCCTCCAGCAGGGTACTGAACCACTCGCCAGGCTGCGGGCCTGCGCTGAAATTGCCGATGCTCTTCGGCCCCTCGTCAGCCACGCGGGCGAAGGCCTGCTTCAGCTCATCACGCAACTTGTCGGGCTCGCTGAGCCGCAGCAGATTCGCCGGCCAGCCATCCGCCCCCTCCCACCAATTGCCCGGCAGCGGTGATGTGCGTGCGAAGGCGTAATTGCGCGGGACCGTGAAGCCGCCGTACTGGGTCGCCAGCCAGAGGGCGTTGCCACGGCCGACTATCTCTTGGGAAGAGGCCAGCCAGTAGGTGGATGCGCTTTGCCGGCCGGGCAGGTCCGGGCGCAGGTCGCGCACATGGGCGTCATAGGCCAGCCCCGCCAACGCGAGCGAGGCAGCGGAACCTGTTCCCGCCTCCATGGCCGTCACTCGCTGCGCCGCCTGGTCCAGTTCGGAATCACCGAGGCGCAGCAGACTCGCACCCGCCTCGCCATCGCCCGCGCCACCAATCCCGAGCATGGCGTTGCGCTGGCAGGCGTAGATGAGCGGGTCCGCACGGTCGCCCTGACGGCGCAGATAGCGCGTGGCGGCATGGAGCAGCTCGCCCACGTCATCGAATGGCAGTAACGGGGACTCGTCAAAGCGGTTGAGAGTGGCGATCACTCCAGCTGACCGGTCGATGAACATGCCGGTCTGCGCCGACCATTCTTTCAGCGGGTTATCCCGCCCATCGTCGAGCCACGGACCGACGAACTTCTGTGGCGCGCGCAGCATCACTCCCGCTTCGCGATCAGACCGGCCGAAGACGCTGAAGCGCAGGCGAACAGCGTACTGCTGCAACAGCCCCTCGGGCTTGTAGTGCTCGCCATAGCGCTGACAGTTGCGCTCCAGTTGGCCGGTAGCACAAACCTGCACACGCACTGACAGCCGATAAGTCGTCGCCGGCAGCAACAGCGCACCGGGCAGGAGCTCCTGCGGCTCGCCGGGAAAGTCAGGGCTGCGGCTCAGCAGCAGGCCGCGTTCCTGCCCCGCTATGCGCAGATGCAGCGTTGCGCCGGAGAAAGGCGTGGCACCCGCCACAATATCCAGCGGCAAAGCACGATCAGGAAAAGCACCGTCTCGCTCCAGGTTCCGACCTTTCTGCAGCACCGTCAGCCCGGCGCTGTCGATCAAGCGGTCACCGCCGCTCAGCACCGCGCGATAGACATCGATGGCTTGCGCTGTGGCCCAGTTGAGGAAGTTGCCGCTCCATGCCTGCCGGCAGGTATGGGCCAGGGCCGGACCGACCGGCTGGAAATACCGGCCCGACTCCGCCTCACCATCGCGGTAGACGTAGCACTTGCCCGGATCGAAGTAGCCGAAGTACTGCTCGCCGGGAACATACACAGGGCTCGGATTGGCCGCCGTCGCTATCGCCGGATGGGCCATGGACGGCAACAGCAGGAGATTGCCCGGAGCACCGCTGGCGACCTGCAGCGGAATCTGGCTGACCGGAGCGGCCAGCAACGGGCTCGCCAGGGTGATGCTCACCATCAGGGCACAGAGTCTTCCGAGCCTCATCGCCACCTCCTTGCAGCCCGCTAACGGATGAAATAGATGCTGCTCAGCCGAACGCTGGAAACCGGCTCTCCCGAGGGCTGGCGACGTACGCCGTAGCCCGTGGCGCGCACCTCGATGGCCACGCCATTGGCCGCCCCGCCCTTGCCGACTTCCACCCCCTCGCTGAGCAGCCATCGCAGGAACCGCAGCCGGTAAACCGGCTGCGCGGCGCTATCGGAAAAGCCGCTGGCCACTCCTTCGGCAGCGTCGACAGAAGCCATGGGGCCGTCACGCCGATAGCGCGCCAGTGCAGTCGCTTCCCCTGCGCGCAGCGCCGCTTCTGCTGCCTGAAAAGCCATCTGCCGGTCACGCAGGTTGCCGGCCATGCGCTCTTCCAGTTGCACCATGCGCATACCCGCCAAGCCAATAAGGGTCAGCAGCACCAGCATGACCAGGGAAACCAGCAGCACCGCCCCACGTTCGGCTTGCCCACGCATCGACGAACTCCCCTTCATGGCAGCGGATTGCGCAGCGCCGCGGTGCTGCCCATCACCAGGCGCAGCCTTCGCTCCGCATTCGGCGCCAGGGTCCGGCCGCCGAACTCCAGCGTTCCAGGTGCCTCATCAACCTCTCGCGACTGACTCTGCAAAAGCAGGCTGAGGCGCACTGTGCGCACTCGACGCCAATCACCGGAGCTCATTTCCCGCGCCGTCTTGTAGGCCGCCACCCACTCGCCTCCCGCTCCCGCCACGCCATAGCGCAGGCTCATGCCGGCCACGCCATTCACCAGCTCGCTGGTCTGCGCCACACCCGTGGTTTCGCTGTTGTCGGTGATGAACAGTCCCGGCGTCCCATCCACACCCCGACCGACCCAGTAGATGACGTAGCGGTAGGGATAAACCCGCGTAGCCGGCGCCAGCAGGTGCCCCAGCGAACGACCCGCCACCAGGCTCGATGCATTCCCGGCATTGCGCAGCAGCAGGCAGGACTGCTGATCGCTGAGCACATAGAAGGCCCCGGCGACTGCCCCCGCTGACGCGAGGAGCAACCGGTTACCGGTGATCGTCCGCGCCTCCAGAACCGGGTCGGCGGCGTAGCGCAGCAACACCGCATCGGTGTTGGCCAGACGCCCGGAAGGGACCCAGGCCGCCGCCGGCATTCCCGAGCCATATCCCTCAATCGCGGATTTCTCCACGGCGTACTGCGCGCCCCCGTCACCACTGACATTGACCAGCCCGTCGGCGCACGCACCGGTGAAACCGGCATTGCGCAGGTCTTGCGCCATGGCCTCCAGGGCGAAGCGGCCGTTCTCCTGCAGTTCGGCCAGGGCGATACCGGCCTGATAGCTGCGCTTGCTGCCGAGCACGACCTGGATGACGCCCGCCAGAAGCAATAGACCCAGCGCCATGGAGACCAGCAGTTCGACCAGCGACAAACCTCGCTGGCGCATCTCAGAGCCCTGCCCGATAAGTGAAGGTTTCCCAGGCATCGCCAGCTGTCGCCAACCGATCGCGAGCACGACGCTCACTCCAACGCACGGCAATAGTCGCGCTAGTCAAATCACCGTGACGGACGACCTGCACCGAACCGCTGCCCGTTCCGCCCAGTACCTCGCACACGCTGGCGAGCCATTGCTCCAGGTCGAGCTGCGCACGCGTCAAACCACCCGCCTTCGGGCAGCCACCGGACACCTCGGCAAAGCTCGTGTCATAGGCGCCAGCGCGTGCTGCTTCGGGGTTGGCACGCAGCAGGTCGGCCATCTCAGCAGCCAGCCAGGAGGCCTGGGAGCGTTGCAGCGCGCTGTAGCTGGCGGCGATGCCGACATTCTGCAACCCCGCCAACCCCAGCAGCCCGATGCCGAGGATGAGTACCGAGACCAGCACTTCAACCAGGGTGAATCCTTCGCTGCGCTTGCCGCCAGTCATGTTGATCGCCTCGCCGCTGAGGAGTGAGCCTCAAGGGTGCAAGGTGCAGCGCGGGGCAGTCAGCCAGACATTTGCTGGGAGATCGAAGGGAAAAGTCCGCCAGCCGGAGAGGATCAGGCGTGCAGCTAGGAAAGCGTCCGAAGTACCGCGCCACTCATCCGTGCCGGCGCGCCATCGGTCCCGGCGTGGTTGTTCGCGCCGTGATTCTCGCTGGGAAAAGAAAAGGCCACCTCGCGGTGGCCTTTGCATGAGCGCGTAGGCCTCAGCCGTTAGACTGCTGCACGATCACCGTCTGCGCCGGCATCGGTGCCGGGAAGTCGGTGCCCAGGGCTTCCTTGATGGTGCGGTTGGTGTCGAAGTAGACCTGCCAGTAGTTGTCGTTGTGGCAGTACGGACGCACCGCGAGCACCGGGCCGACCAGGTTGAACTCGAGGATTTCCACGTCCACCGGAGGGTCGCTCAGTACGTTGGGGATCGCCGCGATGCGCTGCTTGAGTACCGCCACGGCAGCCGCGTAGTCAGCGGCACCGGAGAGCTGCGCCTTGAGCTCCACGCGGCGGTAGGGGTTGTGGGTGAAGTTCTGGATGGTGTCGCTGAAGATCTTGTTGTTGCCCACCAGGGTCAGGACGTTGTCCGGGGTGTTGATGGCGGTGGCGAACAGGCCGATCTCCTTCACGGTGCCGACCACGCCACCGGCGCTGACGAAGTCACCGACCTTGAACGGCCGCAGCACGATGATGAAGCCACCGGCCGCGAGGTTGGCCAGCAGGCCGGACCAGGCCATGCCGATGGCCAGGCCGATGGCGGCGATCAGGGCAGCGAGGCTGGTGGTCTGTACGCCAAAGTAGCCGAGGATGCCGACGACCAGGAGGATGTTCAGGGTGACGGTGATGAAGGAGCCGACGTAGCGCAGTACCGTCGGGTCGACGCTCTGCCGGGCCAGGGCCTTTTCCACCAGGCCGACGGCGAAGCCGATCAGCCAGCGGCCGAGGACCCAGAAGAGAATGGCGACGATGATCTTCACACCGAAGGCGAGCGCGTACTGCGAAACCGTCGCCCACAGTGCGTTGATCTTCTCCGTACCCACATTGATGATGTTCGTATCTTCCATGGAAGCGCACCTGCGAGAGAAAGGGACCTGATGAAAGCTAGCACGGCCCCAGCCGTTTGCTCATCGCAGCGCGCAGCCCAGAGCCCTGGCGGGCCCCGGGCGCTATTCCACTAGCAGCCCCCGGGCAACGAGGCGATCCAGCGGTTGAGCAGTTCCAGGCCCTCGCGGTGCACCAGCGCACGGCCCAGCTCGGGCATCATGTCGCCGGGTTTGTCGCTGGCAACGCGATAGCTGAGTACGGATTTCTCCGGGCTGCCGGGGTGGATGTCTTCCAGCCGCCCGCCGGTGCCGCCGCCCGCTGCAACTGGCGGCTTGCACAAGCCGTAGGCAATGGACACCGGCGTGTGCGGGTCGAGGTACAGGCCCGAGGTGCGCGCCGCGCCCTTGGGGTTGTGGCAGTGCGAGCAGTTGGCGTCCAGGTAGCTGCGTGCCTGTTTCTCCAGGCTTTCACCGGCGCGCGGATGCCCCCACAGCGCGTTCTGCGGCACCTGCGCCAGTTCCGGCAGGCCCTTGAGGAAGCCACGCGCCTGCCAGTGCTGCAGTTGGTTCTCGCTGCCTGCCGCGTAGGCGAAATCCTTGTTCAGGTGCCGTGCCTTGGGGCCCAGCGGGGCGATGCCGCCGCCCTTCTGCTCGGCGTGGCATTCGGAGCACTGGTTGGCGTCCGGCACCATGTAGGTGAAGGCGGTCTTCTTGCCGTCCTCGGCGGTGAGCTCCAGTGCCGGGCTGTCGCCGGCGACCTCCAGCGTCGCTTCGCTCTGGTCAGCATTCCATACGTAAGGCAGCGCCGCCCAGCCGTCCTTCTGCCGCACCAGCACGCGGGTTTCCACCAGGTGGACCTTGGCCATGTCGAGCCCGGCCTTGGGGTCGCGGTCGTCCTGGCTGTTCTGCAGCAGATTGCCCTGGGCGTCCTTGGGGTAATAGAAGGTCTTGGTCAGCACGCTGCCGACGGGGTAGTCAAAGCGATCCTCGGCGTATTGCGCGGACTGGCCTTCGGGCATCCACACGGTGCGCAGCTTGTGCGCGTAGTCGGTGAACAGCGAGGTGTTCAGGTCGTAGGGCAGCACCTCGGCGGCCGGCGTCAGGTGGCCGCCCGCCAGGTGCAGCATGCCCCAGCCGCTGAGCTTTTCCGGGTAGTCGTCGCCTTCGGGCTGATAACGCGGCTTGCTCTCCTGCCCGCACCCGGCCAGTGCAGCGGCCAGGGCGAGCGACAACAGGAACGAAGCGGGTTTCATCATGCCTTGTTGCCCTTGTCACCCAGGCCGGCCTGTTCGATCTTCGGCAGTGGTTTGAGCTTGCACTGGTGCGAGCTGATGTCGGTACTGATGTTCTTGTAGCCGTGGGGGCCGTCGACGTTGACGATGCCGGCATTGCCATTGTCGATGCAGATGGCCAGGGCTTCGGGCAGCTTGCCGTCGACCAGTTTCTTCTCGTTGAAGTAGCCGTCCCAGAGGATGTCCGGCAGGCGCCCGTTGAGGCCGAACTGGGCGACTTTCAGCGCCTTCAGCTCCAGGTGGTCGGGGCTGTCGCCGCCGGGGCCGAAGGTGTTGCCGTGGATGAAGATGCCCTCGGGGTAAGGGTCGAAGTTCGGCTGGGTGGCCTTCTCCGAATAGTTGGTGCTGAAGTAGCTGCTGATGATGACGTTGGCGGTTTTGTGGTTGCCGATCTTGTTGTTGAAGATCTCCACGTCGTCGTTGGAGTTCACCACCACACCCGAGCCGGCCGGCACGCTGGCGACCGGGGTGCCCTTGTGGCCGAAGTTCTCGTGGTTGTTGCCCTGCACGTCGTTGTCGAAGACGCGGGTGCCGCGCCCCGGCTGCTGCAGGTTGGGCATGTTGAAGACGAGGATGCCGCCGGTGTTGTCGGTGGCGACGTTGTTGTAGACGTCGGCGCCGATGGTGTTCTCGATCTCGATGCCGGCGACGTTGCGTTCGGCGCGGTTGTTGCGCACCACCACGTTGCGCGACTGGCCGACGTAGATACCCGAGTCCGAGGCGCCGATGGCGACGTTGCCTTCGAGCAGGGTGTTCTCGGTCTGTACCGGGTAGATGCCGTAGCCGCCGTTTTCGGTGGAGGCGCCGTTGGTCCACTCGGTGCGGATGTTGCGGATGACGATGTTCTTGCCGCCGATGACCTTCAGGCCGTCGCCCTTGGTGTCCTCGATGGCGAGGCTCTCCAGGGTGAAGTCGGAGGCGTCGACGAACAGCCCTTCGGCGCCGGCCTTCTGGTTCTTGAAGCTGAGGATGGTCTTGTCCATCCCGGCGCCACGAATGGTCACGCCATCCACCTTCAGGCTCAGGCTGCGGTCCAGGTGGTAGGTGCCGGCGGGAATGTCGATGACATCGCCGGCCTTGGCCTTGATCAGGCGGGCCTGCAAGTCCTTCTGGAAATCAGTGCTGACGGCGGCGGTGGGCTTGTCACCTTCGCCGCAAGCGGCCAGGGCAACAGAGAACGCGAGAAGGGAAAGGGTAGCGAGACGCATGGCGGGCTCCGGTCTTGTTCTTATGATATGGAACTATCGTACCAACTAAAACCGAGAATACTCCTACATCCCGCGCCACGCCAGCCCTTCAGACACTTCGCACTTTGATTGATTGGCGTCACTGCTCCGTGATGGCGGATCGGGATGATCTGCGCTTCCAACCCAAGGAGTGCACGGATGAGCTTCATGCCCTGGAACGACGAGTTCGTCATTGGAATCGAGCGGATCGACGAACAGCACCGCTGGCTGGTCGACCTCACCAACGCGCTGTACGACAGCCTCAACGGCCCGGATGGCGAGGACCAGCCCATCGGCGAGCTGCTGGAGCAACTGGTGGAGTACACGATGAATCACTTCATCGTCGAGGAGGTGCTGTTCCAGCGTCTGGGCTACCCCGAGGAAGAGGCGCACCGGGCCGAGCATGATCGTTTCAACCGACAGATCATCGACCTGCTGTACCGCCACGAGGCTGACGAGGTCGTCTCGGTCGAAGCGCTGGAGCTGCTCAAATCCTGGCTGATCCACCACATCCTGAAGGTCGACAAGGCTTACGTGGCGTTCTTCAAAGCAAAAGGCGTGACCGCTTAGCGGGCACGCCTTTCTCTACAGCGCCTGAGAGAGGCTTAGCGCGGGATGTTCGGCTGACGCTTGGTGGTGCGCTTCTTGCCCTTGGCGTGGCCGGTGGCCTTGCCTTCCTCGGCCTTGTTCCACGGCTTGGAGCCATTGCTGGCGCGCGGCGGCAGGCCGGTGTGCTGGGTCAGCAGCGGCTTGCCGGTCTTCTTGCTGCCGGCCGGGGTGGAGTTCTTGCGGCGCGCGCTCTGGTACTCGTCGGTCTGCGGCTGATAGGTCGGGATCAGATGATGCTTGCCGTTGCCGATCAGGTCCGCGCGGCCCATGCGCTCCAGCGCCTCACGCAGCATCGGCCAGCCCTTCGGGTCGTGGTAACGCAGGAAGGCCTTGTGCAGGCGGCGCTGCTGGTCGCTCTTGACGATGGTCACGCCGTCGCTCTTGTAGGTGACCTTGCGCAGCGGGTTCTTGCCCGAGTGGTACATGGCCGTGGCGCTGGCCATCGGCGAGGGATAGAACGCCTGCACCTGGTCGGCGCGGAAGCCGTTGCGCTTGAGCCACAGGGCGAGGTTCATCATGTCCTCGTCGGTGGTGCCCGGGTGCGCCGCGATGAAGTACGGGATCAGGTACTGCTCCTTGCCCGCCTCCTTGGAGAACTTCTCGAACATCCGCTTGAACACGTCGTAGGTGCCGATGCCCGGCTTCATCATCTTCGACAGCGGGCCTTCCTCGGTGTGCTCCGGGGCGATCTTCAGGTAGCCGCCGACGTGGTGCGTCACCAGTTCCTTGACGTACTCCGGCGACTGCACGGCCAGGTCGTAGCGCAGGCCCGAGGCGATCAGGATCTTCTTCACCCCCGGCAACGCACGCGCCTTGCGGTACAGCTCGATGAGCGAGGAATGGTCGGTGTTGAGGTTCTCACAGATGCCCGGCCACACGCAGGACGGCTTGCGGCAGTGCTGCTCGATCTCCGGGCTCTTGCAGGCAATGCGGTACATGTTGGCGGTCGGCCCGCCGAGGTCGGAGACCACGCCGGTGAAGCCCGGCACCTTCCTCATCGCCTCGATCTCGGCGAGGATCGATTCGTGCGAGCGGTTCTGGATGATCCGCCCCTCGTGCTCGGTAATCGAGCAGAAGGTACAGCCGCCGAAACAGCCACGCATGATGTTCACCGAGAAACGGATCATCTCGTAGGCCGGGATCTTCTCCTTGCCGTACTCCGGGTGCGGCACGCGCGCATAGGGCATGCCGAACACGTAGTCCATTTCCTCGGTGGTCATCGGGATGGGCGGCGGGTTGAACCACACGTCCACTTCGCCGTGCTTCTGCACCAGGGCGCGAGCGTTGCCGGGGTTGGTCTCCAGGTGCAGCACGCGGTTGGCGTGGGCATAGAGGACCGCGTCGCTGCGCACCTTCTCGAACGACGGCAGGCGGATCACCGTGCGATCGCGCTCCAGGCGCGGGTGTGCCAGCAGTTGCACGACCTTGGCTTCGTTCGGGTCTTCCTGCTCGCCCTTCTCCTGCTCGATGGCACAGGCGGCGGTGTCCTGGGTGTTCACGTACGGGTTGATGATCTTGTCGACCTTGCCCGGGCGGTCGATACGGGTGGAGTCCACCTCGAACCAGCCTTCGGGAGTGTCGCGCCGCACGAAGGCGGTGCCGCGCACATCGGTGATCTGCTCGACCTGCTCGCCGGCGGCCAGGCGCTGGGCGATCTCCACCACGGCGCGCTCGGCGTTGCCATATAGCAGGATATCGGCCGTGGCATCCATCAGGATGGAGCGGCGCACCTTGTCCTGCCAGTAGTCGTAGTGGGCAATGCGGCGCAGCGAGGCCTCGATGCCGCCGAGGATCACCGGGGTGTCGCTGAAGGCTTCCTTGCAGCGCTGGCTATAGACCAGGCTGGCGCGATCCGGGCGACGACCAGCCAGGCCACCGGCGGTGTAGGCGTCATCGCTGCGAATCTTCTTGTCCGCGGTGTAGCGGTTGATCATCGAGTCCATGTTGCCTGCCGCCACGCCGAAGAACAGATTCGGCTGGCCGAGCTTCATGAAGTCGTCTTTCGAGCGCCAGTCCGGCTGGGCGATGATGCCCACGCGGAAGCCCTGGGCTTCCAGCAGGCGGCCGATGATGGCCATGCCGAACGACGGATGGTCGACGTAGGCATCCCCGGTGACGATGATGATGTCGCAGGAATCCCAGCCCAGCTGATCCATCTCTTCCTTGCTCATGGGCAGGAACGGCGCCGGGCCGAAACACTCGGCCCAGAACTTGGGATAGTCGAACAACGGCTTGGCGGCTTGCATCACGGGCACCGGGTATCTCTAAGTAGGTATCGCGGAAAAACGCGGGCGCGGAATATAGCACAAAAAACGTACAAATCCGACCAACGAGCTCAGATTTAACTGGGATTTAGCCAGCGATTTAACCGGCATCCGGTAGATATCCAATGCCATCATATGGCTATACTTCAGCCACTATCCGCCGTACGCCTGGCCATCCCGCCCAGGCCAGGGAGTGCCTGTCGTGCGTCGCGCCTTCGTGCTGTTGCTTACCCTGCTGTTCTGCCACACGGCGCTAGCCTTCGAACTGGACGACAAGGCCAGCGGCGCCTGGCTCAACGATCACCTCGAACTGCTGCAGGAACGTGACGGCCCGCTGT
Organism: Pseudomonas sp.; assembly: GCF_002796985.1. GTDB lineage: Bacteria > Pseudomonadota > Gammaproteobacteria > Pseudomonadales > Pseudomonadaceae > Pseudomonas. Next base: position 131,363 of record NZ_PEKX01000020.1, read on the forward strand.
CGCTGGAAGCCGTGCAGGCCAGCCACGACTTCGTGCCGGCCAACGGCCGCACCAGCGTTGGCCAGAGCCCCAACGGCTGGTGGCTGCGCCTGGACCTGGAGCGTCACGCTACCCCGCCAGGCGGCTGGTGGCTGGAGGTGGATGCGGTCAATCTGAAAGACCTGCGCCTGTACCTCCCCGACGAACGGGGACACTACCGCGAGATAGCCTCCGGTGAGGCTGTGCCCTTCGCCGAGGGCCGAGACCGCAGCTACCGCCGCCCGGTCTTCCATCTGCCTGACGGTACCGGCCCGCTGCGCGTCTATGCACGCGTCTACGACCCGGCCGGCAACTCGTTTCCCCTGCGCATCTGGTCACTGGACGACCTGCAGGAACACCGCGCCGATACCAACCTGTTCCTCGGAGTGATCTACGGCCTGATCGGCGCGCTGCTGCTGTACAACCTGTTCATCCTGCTGACCCTGCGCGACCCGGCATACTTCTGGTACGTGCTGACCACCGCCAGCGCGCTGCTGTTCAGCCTGAGCATGACCGGCCACGGCTTCGAGTACTTCTGGCCGAATCAGCCGGTGCCCTGGTGGCTGGACCGTATCACCCTGCCCTCGCTCTGGGGCCTGTGCGTGCACCGCTTCACCATCACCCTGCTGCAAACCCGCCGCCACGTGCGCTGGTCGCACTGGCTGCTGAACCTGAACTGCATGCTGTATGGGCTGACCATCCTTCTCGGCGCCCTGCAGTTCCGCGGTGTCGCCGGCTGGATGCTGGTGGCGATCACCCTGATCGGCGTGCCGGCAGCCCTGGGCGGCGCCGTAGTGCGCTGGCGCCAGGGTTCGTTCCCGGCCTTCCTCTACCTGCTCGGCTTCGGCCTAGTGCTGACCAGCGTGAGCGTCTCGGTGATGCGCGCCACCGGCGTGGTGCAGCCGTCGCCGCTGACCTCCTACATCTTCCCCATCGCTGTGGCGCTGGAGTCGGTGCTGTTCTCCTTCGCCCTGACTTCGCGTATCCAGGGCCTCAAGCGCGAGCGCGCGCAGGCCCTGGAACAGGCGGACCGCGAGAAGAGCGCGCGCCTGACCCTGATGCAGAGCGCCCAGCACGACCTCGCGACGGCGGTGGCCGAGCGCACCGCCGAGCTGACCCAAAGCAACCAGTTGCTGCGCGAACGCGAAGTGCAACTGCAACACGCCGCGCACTATGACCCCCTGACCGGCCTGCCCAACCGGCGCTATCTGGTGGAGCACGCCGAACACGCCCTGGCCAACGCCCAGCAGAATGGCGAAACCCTGGCACTGATGCTGATCGACCTCGACCACTTCAAGCCGATCAACGACAGCCACGGCCACGACGCTGGCGACTTCCTGCTGCAGAACGTCGGCAATCGCCTGCGCCAATGCGTGCGCGGCAGCGATTGCGTGGCGCGCCTGGGCGGCGACGAATTCGCGGCGCTGATCGCCGGTCCCGACGCCGAAAGCCACGCCAAGGAGATCGCCTGCCGCATCCTCCACGAGCTGTCGCGCCCGGTGAAGTTCGAAACCCTGGAGCTACGCATCACGCCGAGCATCGGCGTGGCTATCTATCCCAGCCACGCAATGCAGTTCAGCAAGCTCTACAAGGCCGCCGACCAGGCGCTCTACGAAGTGAAGGGCAACGGCCGCGCGAGCTACGCCCTGGCCAGCGAAGGGGCTGGCGAGACCAGCGAGCTTTGGCTGGAAAACGAATGGCTGGAAAGCGAAGACCGCGCCTGATCAGTTGCGATAGCGGCGCGGCACGCGGGCGGTAACCTTGGTCAGCAACTCGTAGCCGATGGTCCCGGCGCAGGCGGCCACCTCGTCCACCGGCAGGTTGGCGCCCCACAGCTCGACGCGGTCGCCCACGGCGGCATTGGGCAGATCCGTCAGGTCAACAGCCAGCATGTCCATCGACACCCGCCCGGCCAGCGCCACCCGCTTACCCTCCACCAGCACCGGCGTACCGCTCGGTGCGTGGCGTGGGTAGCCATCGGCATAACCGCAGCTCACCGTGCCGATGCGCGACGGCCTCTCAGCCACCCAGGTCGCGCCGTAACCGACGCTCTCGCCCACCGCTACCTCGCGCACCGCGATCAGTTGCGCTTCCAGGCTCATGGCCGGACGCAGGCCCAGCTCAGCGGCGCCGATGTCGGCGAAGGGCGTGGCGCCGTAGAGCATGATGCCAGGGCGAACCCAGTCCATGTGCGCGGCGGGAATGGTCAGCACGGCGGCGGAGTTGGCCAGCGAGCGCAGGTCGAAATCCAGGTCCAGCACACTGAGGAAACAGGCCACCTGGTCTTCAGTCAGCTCATCGCCGCGCAGGTCGGCATTGGCGAAGTGGCTCATCAGGTTCAGCTCGGCCACTTGTGACGCCTGACGCAGGCGCGGATGCCAGTCGCGCAGCGCCTCGGGCGAGAACCCCAGGCGGTGCATGCCGGTATCCAGCTTCAGCCACACGTTGAGCGCGCAGGGCAGTTGCACGGCGAGTAGCGCCTGGGCCTGCTCTGGCCCTTGCACCGCCACATCCAGACGCAGCTGGGCGGCGATCAGGTACTCCGCCGGCTCGAAGCAGCCTTCCAGCAACAGGATGCGCGCTCCGGCGTGCAGGGCGCGCACCTCGGCGGCCTCTTCCAGACAGGCCACCGCAAAGCCGTCGGCCTCGTCATGCAGGCAGCTCACCACTTCGCGCGCGCCATGCCCGTAGGCATTTGCCTTGACCACCGCGAAAGCCTCGCGCCCGGGCGCGCAGCGCTTGGCGACAGCGTAATTGTGGCGAATGGCGGCTAGATCGACGTGGGCGACGAGCGGGCGCATGGCGGCCTCTGCAATGAAAACGGGCGCCTATCTTAAGGCGCCCGTCGGTCACGCGAAATGCGGCATCGTTATTCGTCGTCGAAGTTGTACATGCCGGGAGCGAGGTTCTCGAAGCGGCTGTAACGGCCGAGGAAGGCCACGCGTACCGTGCCGATGGGGCCGTTACGCTGCTTGCCGATGATGATCTCGGCGACGCCCTTGAACTCGGTCTCCGGGTGATACACCTCGTCGCGGTAGACGAACATGATCACGTCGGCGTCCTGCTCGATCGCTCCGGATTCACGCAGGTCGGAGTTCACCGGGCGCTTGTTGGGGCGTTGTTCCAGCGAGCGGTTGAGCTGGGAGAGTGCCACCACCGGGCAGTTGAACTCCTTCGCCAGCGCCTTGAGCGAGCGGGAAATCTCGGAAATCTCGTTGGTCCGGTTGTCACCGGAAGAGCCGGGAATCTGCATCAGTTGCAGGTAGTCGACCATGATCAGGCCGACTTCGCCGTGCTCGCGGGCCAGACGGCGGGTCCGTGCACGCATTTCCGAGGGCGAGATGCCGGCGGTGTCGTCGATGAACAGCTTGCGGTCGCTGAGCAGGTTCACCGCCGAGGTCAGGCGCGGCCAATCCTCATCATCCAGCTTGCCCGAACGCACCTTGGTCTGGTCGATGCGACCCAGCGAGGCGAGCATACGCATCACGATGGAGTCGGAGGGCATCTCCAGCGAGTACACCAGGATCGCCTTGTCGCTGCGCATCAGGGCGTTCTCCACCAGGTTCATGGCGAAGGTGGTCTTGCCCATGGACGGACGGCCGGCGACGATCACCAGATCCGCCGGTTGCAGGCCGCTGGTCTTCTCGTCGAGGTCGGTGAAGCCGGTGGAGATACCGGTGAAGGCTTCATCACTATTGAACAGGTGGTCGATGCGATCGATGGTCTTCACCAGGATCTCACCGATGCCCACCGGACCACCGGTCTTGGGACGCGCTTCGGCGATCTCGAAGATCTTGCGCTCGGCGTCGTCGAGTACTTCGTTGGCGCTGCGCCCTTCCGGGTTGAAGGCGCTGTCGGCGATATCGCTGCTGATGCCGATCAGCTGCCGCAGCGTGGAGCGCTCGCGAATGATGTTCGCGTAGGCCTTGATGTTCGCCACCGAAGGGGTGTTCTTCGCCAGCTCCGCGAGGTAGGCAAGGCCGCCCACCTGGGGCAGTTGGCCCTCACGCTCGAGCAACTCGGAGAGCGTGACCACGTCGATCGGCTGGTTGCCTTCGGCGAGCTTGTAGACGGCGCGGAAGATCAGGCGATGGTCATGGCGGTAGAAGTCGCCATCGGACACGGCGTCGGAGACGCGCTCCCATGCATTGTTGTCGAGCATCAAGCCACCCAGCACGGCCTGTTCAGCTTCGATCGAGTGCGGTGGCACCTTGAGGGAAGCGGTCTGCAGGTCGTATTGCTCGGGGACGGTGATGTCGTTCATGGGCTCTTCGTATTGAGTGAAACGGCGGAAAAAACAAAGGGCACGGACCGAGATTCGGTGCCGTGCCCATTGTTAGCGGACAGCTTCGCCCAGGCAAGCCGTGCGAAACGTCCTAGCGACGGATCGCTTACTCGGCGACTACAACCACATGCAGGGTTGCATCAACATCCATGTGCAGTTGCACTTCGATGTTGTATTCGCCTACAGCGCGCAGGGCGCCGTCGGGCAGGCGAACTTCGCTCTTTTCCAGCGGGTAGCCGGCAGCCGAAACGGCGTCGGCGATGTCGCGGGTGCCGATCGAACCGAACAGCTTGCCTTCGTCGCCAGCGTGCGCGCCGATGGTCACGATCAGTTCGGCCAGTTGGGCAGCACGAGCTTCAGCAACGGCTTTTTTATCAGCAGCGGCTTTTTCCAGCTCTGCACGGCGCTCTTCGAAAGCAGCGACGTTGGCAGCGGTGGCAGCGGTGGCTTTGCCCTGCGGCAGCAGGTAGTTACGAGCGTAACCGCCCTTTACGTTCAGCTTATCGCCCAGGTTGCCCAGTTTGGCGATCTTTTCCAGCAGGATGACTTCCATTTGAGTCTTACCTCTTAACTTTTAACCTTCACCGTTCGCAGCTTTCTGGCGCTTCGCCAGACGACCGCGAAAATCAAACAGACTGTCGACGACGGCGACAAGACAGATCACATTGCCCAGTACGAATACCAGCAGGTACAGCGGTGCCAGCCAGAAGCCCGGAAGCTTCTTCAGCGCAGCCAGGCCGTGCCCCAGTGCGATCCCGGCAAACAGCAGCGGGATCATGCACAGCGGCGCCAGCATGGTGGCTGCGGGACCTGCGAAGGGCAGAGCCACAACGCCGACCAGCAGCGCTACAGCCGTGCCCGGCGACAAACGCAGTGCGCGGAACTCGCGGCCAAACCCTTCCGGGTTGAACAGTACTGCTTGCCAATAACGCGCCAGCATCAGGCACAACAGGCTGATTGTCTGCAGCGAGGCTGCCATCAGGCCGGTGATGGTCGGAACCATCTCCGCCTGCAGGGCGGCCATCTGTTCCGGCGAAAGCTTGGCTTCGGCCAGAACCTGCGGCAGTGCCTTGCCAAATGCATCGGCAAGACCCTCAATCAACCCGGCCGACACCGTGCTGAGCAGCAGCACGAACACCGCACCGAGCACAACGCTCGCCAGCATCACCTGGTTCCAGGACACCTTGCTGCGCAGAACCTGCGCCAGCACGGCACTACCCACCAGAACCAGACTCACGCTGGGGTCACCCAGGTACCACCAGGCCAGTGCCGGAAGCAGCGCCCAGGCCAGGATGCCAAAGGCATCGCTGGGACCACGGCGCAACAGCACCAGACTGCCTGCTGCGGCACCGAGCCAGAACAACGGCTGCAGTACCGCGGCTGCGACGACCACCAGGATCGCCTGCATGCGGCCTCGCATGACAAATTCAGCCAATGCGCGCATGCGATCTATCCATCAATTCCAGTCGACTGCCCGATCAACGGCCGTGGCTGTCGGTGTAGGGAAGCAGGGCCAGGTAGCGGGCGCGCTTGATAGCGGTCGCCAGCTGACGCTGGTACTTGGCCTTGGTGCCGGTGATACGGCTCGGAACGATCTTGCCGGTTTCGGAAACGTAGGCCTTCAGGGTGTTGAGATCCTTGTAATCGATCTCTTTCACGCCTTCAGCGGTGAAACGGCAGAACTTACGACGACGGAAGAAACGTGCCATGTGTGTGGCTCCTCAATACTGGTCCGGGATTACTCGTCAGCGCTGTCGCGGCTATCATCGCCGTCAGCGGACTCGCCCTCGTTCGATTCGGGACGCTCACGGCGCTCACGGCGCTCGTTGCGGCTCTCTTCGGCCTTCAGCATTTCGGACTGGCCGGTAACGGCTTCGTCGCGACGGATGACCATGTTACGGATCACGGCGTCGTTGTAACGGAAGTTGTCTTCCATTTCTGCCAGGGCCTTGGCGGTGCACTCGACGTTCATCAGAACGTAGTGAGCCTTGTGCACGTTGTTGATGGCGTAAGCCAGCTGACGACGGCCCCAGTCTTCCAGACGGTGGACTTTGCCGCCGTCTTCTTCGATGGCCTTGGTGTAACGCTCGACCATGCCACCGACTTGTTCGCTCTGGTCCGGGTGAACCAGGAACACGATTTCGTAATGACGCATAAATGCTCCTTACGGATTGCAGCCTGCCGACTAAGCGGTCAGACAAGGAGTGAATGATTTTTTCCTTGCCGTCTGAAACCAGTACGCGCGAACGCCTGCCCGGACGACAAGGGCCGACATTCTAGAGAAGGGGGGAAGGCGGCGCAAGGCAATTGACGATTATTTGTACAGCTGGAGCGAGAGCTCCTGTTAGGAGCGAGCTTGCTCGCGAACGGGATCGACACCGTGCCGGTCCGGTTCGCGAGCAAGCTCGCTCCTACAAAAGCGTTGTCAGGCGCCAGCCTTGGGCTGGCGTTGGCGGACGATCTCGAACAGGCATACGCCGGTGGCCACCGAGACGTTCAGGCTGCTGACGCTGCCCTGCATCGGCAGCTTGGCCAGGTAGTCGCAATGCTCGCGCGTCAGGCGGCGCATGCCCTTGCCCTCGGCGCCCATCACCAGCACGGTCGGCCCGGTGAGGTCGAGCTCGTAGAGCATCTGGGTCGCCTCACCGGCCGTACCGACGATCCACAAGCCACGCTGCTGGAGCTTCTCCAGGGTGCGCGCGAGATTGGTCACGGCGACCAGCGGGATCACCTCGGCGGCGCCGCAGGCGACTTTGCGAACAGTGGCGTTGAGGGTGGCGGACTTGTCCTTCGGCACGATGACCGCCAGCGCGCCCGCCGCATCGGCGGTGCGCAGGCAGGCGCCGAGGTTGTGCGGGTCGGTCACGCCGTCCAGCGCCAGCAAAAGCGCCGGGCCAGTGGAGCGCTCCAGCAGCTCCTCCAGCATGTTCTCGCCCCACACCTGGCTCGGGCTGACCTCAGCGACCACGCCCTGGTGCACGCCTTCGGCCCACTCGTCCAGCTCCTTGCGGTCGCGCGTCCCCACAGGAACGCGCACCTGACCCGCCAGCTCGACCAGCGCCTGGACGCGTGGATCATGCCGACCTTCGGCCAGCCACAGCTGCTTGACCCGCTTCGGGTGATGGCGCAGCAGCGCTTCTACGGCATGAACCCCGTAGACCTTTTCCCACTGACTCATTTCTTCGCCTTACGCTTGCTGCTGGCCGGAGCGCCGCCAGTCGCGCCGACCTTGGGCGCGGCGGAACCCTTGCGGTGCTTGCTCGACTTGCCGGAGCGGGCTTTCTGTTTCGAGGGATTGCGCGGCTTGCCTGCCGCAGGCGCGCCCTTGCCGCTGCCAGCTGCCGGTTTGTGGCCGCCGACCTTGGCTTCGTCGAGCAGCGCTTTCTTCACTTCACGACTCTTGCGCACATCGGTATTGCCAAGCATTTCCTCGGCCTTGGCGAGCATCTCCGGGGCCACCGATGGCAACGCCTGGACCACACCAACCCTGCGCTTGCGCGGCTGCACGGCGACATCAGGAGCAAGGTACGGATCGTCCGCAACAGCGCGAGGAGCCCGGGCCGGGGTTTCTTTCGCCGCCGCCCCCTTGAGAGCCTTGCCCTTGGCGACCTTGCCTGACGCCTTGCCTTTGGCCGGCTCAGCCTTCTCGCCACGCTTCTTGCGGCCGATAGGTGCGCTGAGCACGTTGTCGGACAGCTCGAAGTCGATCTTGCGCTCATCCAAGTCGACGCGCGCCACGACGACCTCAACGGTATCGCCGAGGCGGAAGCTTCGGCCGGTACGCTCACCACTCAGGCGGTGATGCACGGCATCGAAGTGGTAGTAGTCGCCAGGCAGCGCGGTGACATGCACCAGGCCTTCGACGTAGATATCACTCAGCTCGACGAAGATGCCGAAGCCGGTTACCGCCGTGATCACACCCGGGAAGGTCTCGCCCACGCGCTCGCGCATGAACTCGCACTTCAGCCAGTTGGTGACATCGCGGGTCGCTTCATCCGCACGGCGCTCGGTCATCGAGCACTGCTCGCCCAACTGCGCCAGGCGCGCCTCGTCGTACGGATAGATGCGCGCCTTGGGCATGCTGGTGGCGCCGACGCGCTGCACATGCTCGGAGGCCGCCTTGGAGCGGATCAGGCTGCGAATGGCGCGATGGGTCAGCAGGTCCGGGTAGCGGCGGATCGGCGAGGTGAAGTGGGTGTAGGCCTCGTAGTTCAGGCCGAAGTGGCCGGCATTGTCCGGGCTGTACACCGCCTGGCTCAGGGAGCGCAGCATCACGGTCTGGATCAGTTGCAGGTCCGGGCGACCCTGGATGGATTCCAGCAGCTTCTGGTAGTCCGCCGGCGTCGGGTCGCCTTTACCGCGGTAAAGGGTCAGGCCCAGCTCACCGAGGAACTGGCGCAGGTTGTTCAATTTCTCCTGCGGCGGGCCGTCGTGGACGCGGTACAGCGCGGGGATGGCGTGCTTCTCGAGGAACTTGGCGGTAGCGACGTTGGCCGCCAGCATGCATTCCTCGATCAGCTTGTGCGCGTCGTTGCGCTGGGTCGGGCGGATCTCCGAGATCTTGCGGTCCGCGCCGAAGACGATGCGGGTTTCCTGGGTCTCGAAATCGATCGCTCCGCGCACGTGACGCGCGCCGACCAGCACCTTGTACAGGTCGTAGAGAGTATTGAGGTGCGGCACCACCTTCGGCAGCTGTTCCTTCAGGCGCAGGCCTTCGGGGCTGTCCGGGGTTTCCAGGTACTGGCTGACCTTGGTGTAGGTCAGGCGCGCATGGGAGTGGATGACCGCCTCATAGAACTGATAGTCGGTCAGCTTACCGGCCTTGGAGAGATTCATCTCGCAGACCATGGCCAGGCGATCGACCAGCGGATTGAGGGAGCACAGGCCGTTGGAGAGAATCTCCGGCAGCATCGGGATCACCCGCTCGGGGAAGTACACCGAGTTGCCGCGCTTGGCTGCCTCTTCATCCAGAGCCGAACCAACCTTCACATAATGAGAGACGTCGGCGATGGCGACGAACAGCTTCCAGCCGCCACCCTTACGCTTTTCGGCATAGACCGCGTCGTCGAAGTCACGGGCATCCTCGCCATCGATGGTGACGAAAGACAGGGCGCGCAGGTCGACGCGCTTCTCTTTGTCTTTATCCAGCACCTCGGGCTTGAGCTTGGCCGCTTCCTTCTCCACCGCCTCGGGCCAGGTGTGGGGAATGTCATAGCTGCGCAGGGCGACTTCGATTTCCATGCCCGGCGCCATGTAGTCGCCGAGCACTTCCACCACCTCGCCCTGGGCCTGGCGATGCACGCTCGGCCAGACGTCGATGCGCACCTGGACGAATTGATTGTGCTTGGCCTTGCCGGCCTTGCCCGGCGGGATCAGCACTTCCTGCTGGATCTTCGGGTTGTCGGCGACAACCGTGCCGATGCCGCTCTCGTCGAAGTAACGGCCGACGATGGTCTCGTGGGCGCGCTCGACCACTTCCACCACCGCTCCTTCACGGCGACCGCGGCGGTCGAAGCCGGACACGCGCGCCAGGGCACGGTCGCCATCGAACACCAGGCGCATCTGCGTCGGGCTGAGGAACAGGTCGTCGCTACCGTCATCGGGAATCAGGAAGCCGAAGCCGTCGCGGTGGCCGGCAATGCGACCGAGGATCAGGTCGAGCTTGTCCACCGGCGCGTAGGCGCCACGGCGGGTATAGATGAGCTGGCCGTCGCGCTCCATGGCGCGCAGTCGGCGGCGCAGCGCTTCTTCCGGCTCTTCGCCGGAGAGGCCGAGCTCTTCCAGCAGTTGGGCTCGCGTCGCGGGGGCGCCGCGCTCGGCGAGATGCGCCAGGATGAGCTCACGGCTGGGAATAGGGTTGTCGTATTTTTCCGCCTCGCGGGCGGCCTCGGGATCGAGGTTTTGCCAATCGGCCATTAAAGTGCGGTCACCTTATATATAGGGGTATGGTTCGCCATCTGCTTATTGAAGCGCGAAATCCGCCTGCGGGTCAGCTTCGGGCAAGAATAAATTTTTTATCGCATCAGGGGTTTACAAGCTAAAAGGGGCTCCGTATAGTTCGCGCCCACAGCGTCAGACAGACGTTGTAACACGGAAACGATGAGCAATCATCGACTCCAGTGCCCAGGTGGCGGAATTGGTAGACGCACTAGGTTCAGGTCCTAGCGGTGGCAACACCGTGGAAGTTCGAGTCTTCTCCTGGGCACCACTTATTCAAGGATAAAGTCAGTCGACGACAGGCTTTATCAGGCGGGTTCGGAACCCTGATAACCGAACAATAGACCGTCAGATGCAACCAAGGGTTGCATCACCGCAAGTCGATGAGCGATCATCGCACCCCATGCTGAAAAGCATGCCCAGGTGGCGGAATTGGTAGACGCACTAGGTTCAGGTCCTAGCGGTGGCAACACCGTGGAAGTTCGAGTCTTCTCCTGGGCACCATCTTCAAACGAAAAAGCCGAGCACTGCTCGGCTTTTTCGTTTTTGGCTTTCCGTCATTCAGCCCCACCTCCTCTCAAGCCGCACATAATCCCAGGCTGATCTGCAGCCCGACTTTCGCCATCAGCCCATCCTCGGCGCGCGCCACCTCATCAGCCCCCCCTCCGGCCTCCCGGAACATTTACCCCAGAAACGACAACGGGCCGCATGAGCGGCCCGTTGCAGCGTACAGCTTCGAATCAGCCGAACGGATGGCGCAGCACGATCGTCTCGGCGCGGTCCGGGCCAGTGGAGATGATGTCGATGGGCGCACCGACCAGCTCCTCAATGCGCTTGATGTAAGCGCGCGCATTGGCCGGCAGACCTTCCAGGTTCTGCACACCGACGGTGGATTCGCTCCAGCCCGGCAGGTCTTCGTAGATCGGCTGCAGGCCAATGTAGCTGTCAGCATCGGTCGGGGCGTCGGTCAGCAGCTCGCCTTCGGCGTTCTTGTAACCGGTGCAGATCCGCACGACTTCCAGACCGTCGAGGACGTCCAGCTTGGTCAGGCACAGGCCGGACAGGCTGTTGATCTCGATGGCGCGACGCAGGATGACGGCATCGAACCAACCGCAACGACGGGCACGGCCGGTGGTGGCACCGAACTCGTGACCGACCTTGGCCAGGCGCGCGCCGATGTCATCGAACAGTTCGGTCGGGAACGGACCGGAACCCACGCGAGTGGTGTAGGCCTTGGTAATACCCAGAATGTAATCCAGGTACAGCGGACCGAAACCTGAACCGGTAGCAGTGCCGCCAGCAGTGGTGTTGGAGCTGGTAACGAACGGGTAGGTACCGTGGTCGATGTCCAGCAGCGAGCCCTGGGCGCCTTCGAACATGATGTTCCCGCCGGCACGGCGCAGGTCGTGCAGGGTCGAGGTCACGTCAGCCATCAGCGGCTTCAGCTCTTCGGCGTAGGCCATGCACTCGTCCAGTGTCTTCTGGAAGTCGACGGCCGGCTCCTTGTAATAGTGCTGCAGGACGAAGTTGTGGTAGTCCAGAACCTCACCCAGCTTGGCGGCGAAACGCTCGCGGTGGAACAGGTCGCCGACGCGCAGGCCACGACGGGCCACTTTGTCTTCATAAGCCGGGCCAATGCCGCGACCGGTCGTGCCGATCTTCGCGTCGCCACGGGCCTTCTCGCGAGCCTGGTCCAGGGCCACATGGAAGGACAGGATCAGCGGGCAGGACGGGCTGATGCGCAGGCGCTCGCGCACCGGTACGCCCTTCTCTTCCAGCTTGGCGATTTCACGCATCAGCGCGTCGGGCGCCAGCACCACGCCGTTGCCGATCAGGCACTGCACACCTTCGCGCAGGATGCCCGACGGAATCAGGTGCAGTACGGTCTTCTCGCCAGCGACCACCAGGGTATGACCGGCATTGTGGCCGCCCTGGTAACGCACCACGGCAGCAGCCTGGTCGGTCAGCAGGTCGACGATCTTGCCTTTGCCCTCATCACCCCACTGGGTGCCCAGGACTACGACATTCTTACCCATAAACTTGTCCCCATCGTGGATGTTCGGTGCCGGCCGCGGCCGGCAGAAACTCGTAGTGGCGCGCCTCAGAGCGCGACCACCTGCCAATTGCCATCGCGAACCAGCAACTGCTGGTCGCAGCCCGCTTCGTTAGCCGAAGCCGCATCCTGCCCGGGCAGCGCCTGAACCACGCGCACACCCTGGCGGCGCAACTGCTGCACCGCCTGCCACAAGCCAGCCCCATCGGCCGGCGCCCAGACTCCGGTGCGCGGCTCTTCGAGCTGGGCGCGGCCGAGAGTGACCAGGGTCTTGAGGTCGGTAGAAAAACCGGTGGCCGGACGAGCACGGCCGAAGTCGGCACCGATGTCATCGTAACGGCCACCCTGGGCGATGGACTCACCAACCCCAGGCACGAACGCGGCAAACACCACGCCCGTGTGATAGTGATAGCCACGCAACTCGCCAAGATCGAAGTACAGCGGCAGCTGCGGGAAACGCGCAGCCAGCGAGTCGGCGATGGCGGTCAAATCGGCCAGCGCCGCCTGGACGTTGGCCGGAGCGCCAGCAAGCACTTCACGCGCCTGCTCCAGCACTTCGCGACTGCCGCACAGCTCGGCGAGCGCGCGGAGCATGCCGGCGAGCTCGGTCGGCAACCCCTCGGTCAGCGCTGCCACTTCGTCCACGGCCTTGCGCTGCAGGGCGTCGAACAGCAGTTGCTCGACTTCGCCGGACAGCCCGGCAGCCTGGGCCAGACCACGGTAAATGCCGACATGACCGAGGTCCATGTGGATATCCGGCACCTGGGCCATCTCGAGCATGTCGAGCAGCAAACTGATGACCTCGACGTCGCCGGCCGAGCCGGTATTGCCGTAGAGCTCGGCACCCAGCTGGATCGGGCTGCGCGAAGTGGCCAGTGCACGCGGGCGGGCATGCAGCACGCTGCCGGCATAGCACAGGCGGTTCGGGCCATCGCGCCGCAGGCTGTGGGCGTCCATGCGCGCCACTTGCGGCGTGATGTCCGCGCGAAAACCCATCAGACGGCCGGAAGCCGGATCGGTGACCTTGAAGGTACGCAGGTCCAGATCCTGGCCGGCACCGGTCAGCAGGGATTCCAGGTATTCGATATGCGGGGTGACGACGAACTCGTAACCCCAGCGCTGGAACAGGTCCAGCACCTGACGGCGGGCTGCTTCAACGCGCGCCGCCTCCGGTGGCAGCACTTCTTCGATCCCATCTGGCAGTAGCCAGCGATCTACCGTTGCCATGTCGCCTCTCCCCTTTTAAGCCGGGCGGCACTTCAATGAATGCAGTAAAGAAGGACGGTGCCGAGCAGCATACTGCCCAGCCCGATGAGTCTCAGGCCACGATCGCCCAGGCGACCGAGCCCGCTCACGGCGTTACGCCAACCGCGCGGAGTCAGGAACGGAAGGATGCCTTCCAGCACCAACGACAGACAGGGCGCTTTGCCGAATTCCTGCCACTGGGTTCCTGCACGTGATTCTCGCAGACGCAAAAAAGCCGGGATTTCCCGGCTGCCCCATGATAACACGATTTCTCCGGCGGGCGCTGCCGCCCGCCGGAGATTGACTCAGGGTTTAGCTTTTTCCAGGTAGCGGAAGAACTCGTTGTTGGGGTCTAGCACCAACACGTCCTTCTTGTCCGCGAAGCTCTCGCGATAGGCCTTGAGGCTCCGGGTGAAGGCATAGAACTCCGGATCGGCAGTGTAGGCCTTGGCGTAGATCGCCGCCGCCTTCGCATCGCCGTCACCGCGGGTCTCTTCCGACTCACGATAAGCCTCCGCCAGCAGCACGCGACGCTGACGATCGGCATCCGCGCGGATACCCTCGGCCAGTTCGCGGCCCTTGGCGCGGTGCTCGCGAGCTTCACGCTCACGCTCGGTGCTCATGCGCTCGAACACGCTGCGGTTCACTTCCTTGGGCAGGTCAATGGCCTTGACGCGAACGTCGACCACCTCGATACCCAGCTCCTTCTGCGCCATGCGGTTCAGCGAAGCGGTGATATCGCCCATCAGCGCATCACGCTCACCGGACACCACCTCGTGCAGGGTGCGCTTACCGAACTGGTCACGCAGACCGGCTTCCAGGCGACGGGACAGACGCTCGTCGGCGATCTGCTTCATGCCGGATGTCGCGGTGTAGAAGCGCTCGGCATCGGAGACGCGCCACTTGGCGTAGGCGTCGACCATTACCGCTTTCTTCTCCAGCGTGAGGAAGCGCTGGGTCGGCGAGTCCAGGGTCAGCAGGCGGCCGTCGAACTTGCGCACCGTGTTGACGTACGGAATCTTGAAGTGCAGGCCGGGCTTCACGTCCGGCTCGACCACGCGACCAAAGCGCAGCATGACGGCACGCTCGGTCTGTTGCACCACGTAGACGCTGCTCCAGACGGCAACAGCAACCACCACACCCGCGATGAGGGCGATCAGGGACTTGTTACTCATCAGCGGCTCTCCCGGGTACGCGTGTCACGCTGCTGCAGGTCGTTGGCTACCCGCGAACCAATATCCGGCGCGCTGCTGCTCGCGCTCGGCGTACTGCTCGGAGTTGCCGAACCGCGGCCATCCATCATCTTGTCCAGCGGCAGGTAGATCAGATTGTTCTGCCCCTGCTTGCCAGTGACCAGCACCTTGCTGGTCTGACTCAGGACATCCTGCATGGTGTCCAGGTACAGACGTTGACGCGTGACGTCCGGCGACTTGTGGTACTCGCCAGCCAGCTTGGTGAAGCGGTCCGACTCACCCTGGGCGCGAGCGACGACTTCATCGCGATAGCCGTTGGCTTCCTCGATGATGCGCTGGGCCTGGCCACGAGCCTCTGGCACCACACCATTGGCGTAGGCTTCGGCCTGGTTCTTCTCACGCTGCTCATCCTCGCGGGCACGGATCACGTCGTCGAACGCTTCCTGTACTTCACGCGGCGCGGCGGCACTCTGGATGTTCACCTGGGTCACCGTGATACCGGTCTTGTAGGTATCAAGGAAACGCTGCAGACGCTCCCGCACCTCGGTGGCCATCTGTTCACGGCCCTCGGTGAGGATCTTGTCCATGGTGGTCGAGCCAGCCACGTGGCGCAGGGCGCTTTCGGTGGCGTGCTGCAGGCTTACTTCCGGCTGGTCGACGTTGAGCACGAAGTCCTTCAGGTTGCTGACCTTGTATTGCACGGTCAACGGAACCTCGACGATGTTCTCGTCCTCGGTGAGCATCTGACCCTGCTTGCTGTAGGCACGCTCGCGGGTGACGTTCTCCTGGAACTTCTTGTCGATCGGTGGGAAGTAGATGTTCAGGCCAGGCCCTACGGTCTCGTGGTACTCACCGAAGCGCAGGATCACTGCCTGCTCCTGCTCGTCCACGACGTAGATGGCGTTGTACAACCACAGCACGACGAGAATCGCCAGGCCAATGCCGAACAGGCCAAGACTACCGCCTCGACCACTGCCACCACCGCCCGACCCACTGCCGCGCTTGGGTTTACCGAAAATTCCGTTCAGGCTGTCTTGCAGCTTGCGGAAGGCTTCATCCAGATCAGGAGGGCCCTGGCGGCCGCCACCACGGCGTCCACCCCAAGGGTCCTGGTCGTTCTTGTTCGAGTTGTCACCCGGCTCATTCCAAGCCATAGCGCTCTCCATCTGATAACGCGAAAACGCGCCTGCGGCGCGCCCACCTATGCTACCGAATGCCCCTTGCCCTGCCAAAAGCAGTGTGCCGGGCTTTATTGCAAAGTGTGTTGCGCAATGAACTCCGCCGGCTGCCAGCCTTCGCGGCTCACCAAGCGGTTCAACTCGACACGCGGCAGGCGAACCTGCAATACGGCGCGCCCTTGTTCGTCGTGCCCTTCGGACTGTACCGCACCCAGCTCGAAGAACTGAGCCCGGAGTCGCCCCAGGCGCTGCGGCAGGCAGAGCGTTCCCACGAACATGTCCTCCCCCAGCAACTCGGCAACTGCCTGCTCCAGCAACTCCAGCCCGCGCGACTCACGCGCCGACAGCCAGACGCGGACCGGTCTACCCAGCTCGTCGCGCTGGATCATCGGCTGCATGTCCGGGAGCAGATCGATCTTGTTGTACACCTCGAGCATCGGCAACTCGTGCGCGCCGATTTCCTGAAGTACCGCCAGTACCTGCTCGATCTGCGCATCGCGGTCCGGCTCGTGAGAGTCGATTACGTGCAGCAGCAGATCGGAGTTGCTGGACTCTTCCAAGGTAGCCCGAAACGCCTCCACCAGCTTGTGCGGAAGGTGACGAATGAAACCCACAGTGTCGGCCAGCACGATCGGCCCGACGTCATCCAGCTTCAGACGGCGCAGGGTCGGATCGAGGGTGGCGAACAACTGATCGGCAGCGTAGACCTCGGAGGTGGTCAGCGCGTTGAACAGCGTGGACTTGCCGGCGTTGGTGTAGCCCACCAGGGACACCGCCGGAATTTCCGCACGGCGACGGCCACGGCGAGCCTGCTCGCGCTGGCTACGAACCTTCTCCAGGCGTGACTTGATCTGGCGGATACGCCCACGCAGCAGACGACGGTCGGTTTCCAGCTGGGTTTCACCCGGGCCACGCAGGCCGATACCGCCCTTCTGGCGTTCAAGGTGAGTCCAGCCGCGCACCAGGCGCGTGCTCATGTGTTCGAGCTGGGCGAGTTCCACCTGCAGCTTGCCCTCATGGGTGCGGGCGCGCTGGGCGAAGATGTCGAGAATCAAACCCGTACGATCGAGCACGCGACATTCGAGCGCTCGCTCGAGGTTGCGCTCCTGGCTCGGCGTGAGGGTGTGATTGAAGATGATCAGCTCGACCTTCTCGGCGTGGACGAGGTCGTGCAACTCTTCGACCTTGCCGCTGCCGATCAGGTACTTGGCTGAGGGCTGATGGCGCGAAATGCTAACGAAAGCAACCGACTCCGCGCCTGCCGAACTGGCCAGCTCCTGGAATTCCTGCGGGTCTTCGCGCGCCTCGGGGTCCTGACCTTCCAGATGGACCAGAATGGCCCGCTCCCCACCACCTGGGCGCTCAAAGAACAAGGCGGACTCCCGTCAAACGTTGCCCGGCTCGGCCGGTTGGTCCGCTGTGGGCAGGCGCACGGGGCGGCTGGGAACCACGGTGGAAATTGCGTGCTTGTAGACCATCTGGCTGACAGTGTTCTTCAGCAGGATGACAAACTGGTCGAAGGATTCGATCTGACCCTGCAGCTTGATGCCGTTGACCAGGTAGATGGAAACCGGAACGCGTTCTTTGCGCAGGGTATTGAGGTAAGGGTCTTGTAGCGAATGCCCTTTTGACATATGCCGCACTCCTTGTAAGGGTAAATAACTGATTTGATTAGTAGTCGAATTTGGCTTAACGCCGTCCTGAACCCCAAGGATAGACGGCCGGAATTAAGGTCTCGAGCTTATATGGAGACCGCCTCAAAGTATTTCAAGGCACGCGGCAAATTGTCGCCTGCCTGACTGTCCAACCAGTGTAGATCGCTCCAGCTGCGGAGCCAGGTGAACTGGCGCTTGGCCAACTGCCGCGTGGCGATGACGCCGCGCTCCACCATCTCAGCGTAGGACAGTTTGCCCTCGAGGTATTCCCATACCTGTCGGTAACCCACCGCTCTTATGGACGGCAGCCCCACGTGCAAGTCACTCCTTGCCCGAAGGCGTTCGACCTCGGCGATGAAGCCCTGTTCCAGCATCTGGTCAAAACGTTGCGCGATACGCGCGTGCAACACCTGGCGCTGCAGAGGCGCGATCGCCAGATGGGCCACAGTATACGGTAATTGCCCACCGCCTTGCGCGCCGAAACCCGCATTTTCACTCGCCTGGCGCAGGCGGTGTGCAGTCATGGACATACCGCTTGCGCGATACACCTCAAGGGCTCGAACAAGGCGCTGGGGATCATTCGGGTGGATGCGCGCGGCCGACTCCGGATCGACGCGGGCCAGCTCCTGGTGCAAGGCGCCCCAGCCTTCAGCGGCGGCCCAGGCTTCCAGTTCGGCGCGCAAATCAGGGTCGGCGCCAGGCATGTCGGCCAGGCCTTCCAGCAATGCCTTGAAATACAACATGGTGCCACCAACCAGCAGCGGGATACGTCCGGCCGCAGTGATCTCGGCCATAGCTGCCAGGGCATCGGCGCGGAATTCCGCCGCCGAATAGGCCTCACTGGGGTCGCGAATGTCGATCAGGCGGTGCGGAAACTCCTCCAGCACGTCACGGGACGGCTTGGCGGTACCGATGTCCATGCCGCGATAGATCAGCGCCGAATCCACGCTGATCAGCTCCACGGGCAGCAGGCGCGCCAGCTCCAGCGCCAGGTCGGTCTTGCCGGCGGCGGTGGGGCCCATGAGGAAAATTGCGGGAGGCAGGGACATCGGGGGCTCGTTATTACGTACTGCTGGTTATTGCGAACTGCTGAATCGATTGGCGCGCAGTTTACTGCACTTTCCTGAACGCAAGCTTACGAAAAATCAACGTCCGCGCAGGAACAGCTTGTCCAGCTCATCGAGCCCCAGCTGGGTCCAGGTCGGCCGACCGTGGTTGCACTGGCCGCTGCGCTCGGTCACTTCCATGTCACGCAGCAGGCCGTTCATTTCCGGCAGGGTCAGGCGGCGGTTGGCGCGCACGGCGCCGTGACAGGCCATGGTGCCGAGCAGTTCGTTGAGGTGTGCCTGGATGCGGTCACTGGTGCCGTACTCCAGCAGGTCGGCGAGCACGTCGCGCACCAGCTGGGTCGCCTCGGCCTGCTTGAGCAGCGCGGGAATCTGGCGGATCGCCAGGGTTTCCGGGCCGAGTCGCTGCAGCTCGAAGCCGAGCTTGGAGAACCAACTCCCGTGCTCCTCCGCGCAGTCCGCCTCACGCTCGATGACAGCGATGGATTCGGGTACCAGCAGCGGCTGGCCGCGCAGGCCTTCGCTGGCCATGGCGGTCTTCAGGCGCTCGTACATGATGCGTTCGTGGGCGGCGTGCATGTCCACCAGCACCAGGCCATGGGCGTTCTCCGAGAGGATGTAGATACCCTTTAGCTGCGCCAGGGCATAACCCAACGGCGGCACGTCCTGGCTGCTTTCCGGCAGCGCCTGGGGCATCTGGCCGGGCAGCGGCGCGAAGTAGGCCTTATAGGCGCCCTGGGCTTCCTGAATAGGCGGCAGCTCCGGGCGCGTCGGCTGATAGCTGTAGCCACCGCCGCCACCACTGGAGCCCCCGGAAGACGAACTCGGCTGCCAGGCACGCGCGGCGGCCGGGGCCTCCAGCACGGTTTCGGACAGGCGCATCTCACCCTGCGGGCCAAACTCACCCGCCTCCGCACCGGTAGGGCGCGCCACGGTCAGGGTGGTGGCTCCCGGCGGCGCCAGCTGGTCGTCAGGGCGCACTTCCGCCAGCGCCCGGTGCAGGGTGCCGTAGAGGAAGTCGTGGACCATGCGGCTGTCGCGGAAACGCACTTCATGCTTGGTCGGGTGGACGTTGACGTCCACCACCGACGGGTCGACCTCGAAGAACAGCACGAAGGTCGGATGGCGGCCGTTGTAGAGCACGTCGCGGTAGGCCTGGCGTACCGCGTGGGCGACCAGCTTGTCGCGCACCATGCGGCCATTCACGTAGAAGTACTGCAGGTCCGGCTGGCTGCGAGAGAAAGTCGGCAGGCCGACCCAGCCCCACAGGTGCAGACCGTTACGCTCCACTTCGATGGGCATGGCCTGCTCGAGGAAGCCGGCACTGCACACGGCACCCACGCGACGGGCACGGGAGGCCTCGTCCTTGGCTTCATGCAGCGAGAGAATGGTCTTGCCGTTGTGGCGCAGGTGGAAAGCCACGTCGAAACGCGCCAGGGCCAGACGCTTGATGACTTCCTGCAGGTGATCGAATTCGGTCTTCTCGGCGCGCAGGAACTTGCGCCGCGCCGGGGTGTTGAAGAACAGGTCGCGCACTTCGATGCTGGTGCCCACCGGATGGGCCGCCGGCTTCACCGTGGACTCCATGTCGCGACCTTCGACCTCGACCTGCCAGGCCTGATCGGCGTCAGCGGTACGGGAAGTCAGGGTCAGGCGCGAGACGGAACTGATCGAGGCCAGCGCTTCGCCACGGAAGCCCAGGCTCATCACCCTCTCCAGGTCCTCCAGCTCGCGGATCTTGCTGGTGGCGTGGCGCGCCAGGGCCAACGGCAGATCTTCGGCGGGTATGCCACCACCGTCGTCACGTACGCGCAGCAGCTTCACACCGCCCTGCTCGACTTCAATGTCGATGCGCTTGGCACCGGCATCCAGGCAATTTTCCAGCAGCTCCTTGATGACCGAGGCCGGTCGCTCGACCACCTCGCCCGCAGCAATCTGGTTCGCCAGCCGCGGGGTCAGCAGCTGGATTCGGCGCGCCTCGCTCATTGCTGCGACGCCAGGGCGGTGCCCGGAATATTCAGCACCTGACCAACCTTCAGGGTGTCGGTCTTCAGACGGTTGGCGCTGCGGATCGAGGCGGTGCTGACGTCGTAGCGGCTGGCGATCATGCCCAGGCTCTCGCCGGCACGCACTACGTGCTCACGCGGACCGGAGGCCAACTGGCCGCCATCACGCAGCGAGGCGATGTAGGTGCCCGGCGGCGGAGTCTGCACGAAGTACTGGCGCACACCGCCAGCGATAGAGCGCGCCAGCGCTTGCTGGTGCGAGCCGCTGGCGAGCTTGGCCGATTCGTTCGGGTTGGAAATGAAGCCGGTCTCCACCAGGATCGAGGGAATATCCGGAGACTTCAGCACCATGAAGCCGGCCTGTTCCACGCGGCGTTTGTGCAGCGGGGTGACGCGGCCGACACTGGTCAGCACCTTGTGGCCGACATCCAGGCTGGAGGACATGGTGGCGGTCATCGACAGGTCGAGCAGCACGCCAGCGAGCATCTTGTCCTTGTCGTCGAGGTTGACGCCGCCGTCACCGCCGATGAGGTCGGAGCGGTTTTCCGTGTCAGCCAGCCAACGCGCGGTCTCGGAGGTGGCGCCACGGTCGGACAGGGCGAACACCGAGGCACCAAAGGCGCTGCGGCTGGGCGCGGCGTCGGCGTGGATGGAGACGAACAGGTCGGCGCCTTTCTTGCGGGCGATCACGGTGCGGTTGCGCAGCGGGATGAAGTAGTCACCGGTCCGCGTCAGTTCGGCGCGGAAGCCTTTCATCTGGTTGATCTGCCGCTGCAGTTCGCGGGCGATCGACAGGGTGATGTTTTTCTCGTGCAGGCCATTCGGGCCAAGGGCGCCAGGGTCTTCACCGCCGTGGCCGGCGTCGATGGCGATCACGATGTCGCGCTTGCCACCGCTACTGGGCGCAGGAATCTTGGCAACCGACTGCGCGGGGCTGACCGGCGTGGCCGGTACGTCGGGCGTCGGGGTCGCGGGGACGTCCGGGGCGATATCGGCGCCCTGGTCATACAGGTCGACGACCAGGCGGTTACCGTACTGCTGGTTCGGCGGCAGCACGAAGCTTTTGGGCGTGACCTGATTCTTCAGGTCCAGCACCAGACGCAGGTCGGTAGGCGTGCGCTGGGCAGAGCGCATCGCAGTGATCGGAGTATTGCCGAGCTTGAGCTTGTCGAGGGCCGCGGACATCTGCGCGCCGTTGATATCGACGACGATGCGGTTAGGCGCACTCAGGGTGAACAGACTGTGCTGCACCGGGCCGGACAGATCGAACACCAGGCGCGTGTTGTCCGGCGCGCGCCAGATGCGCACGCTCTTGATTTGCGTGGCGGCAGAAACCTCGCCGGCAAAGAATGCCAGCAGAACGGACACCCCGATAAACAACGCCCGAAGGCGCAACCCCCAACCCATCTTTTTCTATGCTCCCGTGGCCAGGGCGGCACACCAGGCTTCGCCCCGTGTTCCGTGCAGGTCGAGGCGCAGCATGCGTCCGCCCGCATGCGGAACAATGGTAATGTCCATGTCGGCCTTTGGCAAAATGCCTTTGCCGCGCTCCGCCCACTCGATCAGGCACAGAGCGTCGCCCTCGAAGTAGTCGCGAATGCCAAGGAACTCCAGCTCCTCCGGGTCGGCGAGGCGATAAAGGTCGAAGTGGAAGGCGCGGATATCGCCGATTTCGTAAGGCTCGACCAGGGTGAAGGTCGGACTTTTTACCGCTCCGCCATGGCCCAATCCCCGCAGGATGCCGCGTGACAGCGTGGTCTTGCCCGCCCCCAGGTCTCCGTGCAGATAAATCACCCCGCGCCCACCGGTCGCTTCGGCGATGCGACGGCCCAGGTCATACATGGCCTCTTCGCCCTCGGCGAACAGATTCAGTTCAGGCATGGAGACAGCTCCTCGAGCAACTGACGAACGGCAGGAATCAGATCGGTGGCCGCCAGACCGCGACCTTGCGCGCCGAGCGATTCACCGGCGCGCGCATGCAGCCAGACGGCCAGACAGGCGGCATCGAAAGCGGGCAGGCCCTGCGCCAGCAGGGCGCCAATGACGCCGGACAGCACGTCCCCCAACCCAGCGCCCGCCATGGCCGGATGGCCGTGACTGCACAGCGCCAGCGGGCCGTCCGGGGACGCGATCAGACTACCGACGCCCTTGAGCACCACCACCGCCTGGTAGCGCTGCGCCAGCGCGCGTGCAGCCTTGGGCCGGTCCGCCTGGACCTCGACGGTGGAAACACCCAGCAGCCGCGCCGCTTCGGCGGGATGGGGAGTGATCACCCAGTCGCCGGACGGGCGCGACACCCGACCCTCGGCCAGCAGATTGAGCGCATCGGCATCCCACACCTGCCGGCGCTCCAGGCTCGCCGCAGCGCTGACCAGCACCCGCCCCCAGGCTTCACGACCAACACCGGGGCCGACCACCAGCACATCGGCACGCTCGGCCAGACGCAGCAGCTCCGCGGAAGAGGAGACGCCGCGCGCCATCAGTTCGGGGCGGCGCGCCAGAGCGGCCGGCACGTGAGCGGCGCGAGTCGCCAGGGAGACCAGCCCGGCGCCACAACGCAGCGCGCTTTCCGCCGCCAGCAGCACAGCGCCTCCCATCCCGGAGTCGCCACCGATCACCAGCGCATGGCCGAACTGGCCCTTGTGCGCAGCCTTCGGGCGTGCCGCCAGACGGACCAGCGACGCCGGAGCGAGCCGGTAAGCCAGGCATTCATCGGCAATCAGAGCAGGATCGGCGTCCAGCCCGTCGAACGTCAGCTCGCCGCACTGGTCCGGGCCACTGGCGGTAAACAGCCCGAGCTTGAGACCGATGAAAGTCACGGTCAGGTCAGCCTTCACTGCGCAGCCCAGCACCTGCCCGGTATCGGCGCTGAGGCCGGAGGGAATGTCCACCGCCAGTATCGGCAGGCCGCCGGCATTGATCGCCGCGATGGCCGAGGCATAGGGCTCGCGCACTTCGCCGCCAAGGCCGGTGCCCAACAGGGCATCCACCAGCACGCCGCGCAGTTCGGCGCGCTCGCTCCAGGCCTCGATATCCACGCCGGCCGAGCGCGCTTCGCCATGGGCCGAAGCGGCATCGCCGGAAAGACGCGACGCATCCCCGACCGCCAGCACGCGCACGCGCCAGCCTGCGCGCAGGGCCAGAGCGGCAATCAGATAGCCGTCGCCGGCGTTGTTGCCGTGGCCGGCCAGCACAGTGATTTCGCCCGCGTCCGGCCAGCGGCGGCGCAGAGCGCGCCAGGCAGCATGGGCGGCGCGGCGCATCAGCTCGAAGCCGGGCGTGCCGGCGGCGATCAGGCGCGCGTCGAGGTCGCGCACTTGCTGGGCGCTGTAGAGGTTCAGGGGCAGGGCGTCGTGGGCGTCGGCAGTCATCGCGGTTCCGGGCGGCAGATTGTGTCGCCTTGGCGTTCGGGCGGGCCGACGCCGGCAAGGTCTGGCAGAATTATACGCACCCCAACTTCGCTTTCTCGCCTTCCATGCACGATTCGACACTCGACTACGCCGACCTCGCCCGCTCCATCAAGGACTGGGGGCGCGAACTCGGCTTCCAGCAAGTCGGCATCAGCGGGCTCGACCTGGAGGCCCACGGCGAGCACCTGCAACGCTGGCTGGAGGCGGGCTACCACGGCGAGATGGATTACATGGGCGCCCACGGCAGCAAGCGCTGGCGGCCGGACGAACTGGTGCCCGGCACCCTGCGGGTGGTCTCCCTGCGCATGGACTACCTGCCCGGCGACACGCGCATGGCGCAGGTACTGGGGGATGCCGAGAAAGCCTACGTCTCGCGCTACGCCCTGGGCCGCGACTACCACAAGCTGATCCGCAAGCGCCTGCAACAGCTGGCCGAGCGCATCCAGCAACAGGTCGGACCGTTCGGCTTCCGCGCCTTCGTCGACAGCGCGCCGGTGCTGGAAAAGGCCATCGCCGAGCAGTCGGGCCTGGGCTGGATCGGCAAGAACACCCTGGTACTCAACCGCAAGGCCGGCAGCTACTTCTTCCTCGGCGAGCTGTTCACCGACCTGCCGCTGCCGGTGGATGCCCCCCACGGCACCGAGCACTGCGGGCGCTGCTCGGCCTGCATCGACATCTGCCCCACCGCCGCCTTCGTCGCGCCCTATGTGCTGGATGCGCGGCGCTGCATTTCCTACCTGACCATCGAGCTGAAGGGCCCGATACCCGAAGACCTGCGCCCGCTGATCGGCAACCGCGTGTTCGGCTGCGACGACTGCCAGATGGTCTGCCCGTGGAACCGCTTCGCCCGCGCCACCGACCAGGGCGACTTCCGGCCACGCCACAGCCTGGACAACGCTGCGCTGGCGGAGCTGTTCCTGTGGACGGAAGAAGAATTCCTCAGCCGCACCGAGGGCTCGCCGTTGCGGCGGGCGGGTTACGAGCGCTGGCTGCGCAACCTGGCGGTAGGGCTGGGCAATGCGCCGTCGACCATCCCGGTGATCGAGGCGCTGCGCGCGCGGCGCGAGTTCCCGTCGGAACTGGTGCGCGAGCATGTGCAGTGGGCGCTGGGCCGGCACAACGTTTGACGCGAAGGCTTTTCGTAGGAGCGAGCTTGCTCGCGAGCAGCCCCGCAGCGGAGGTTGTTCGCGAGCAAGCTCGCTCCTACAAGAGCAGAATCACGCCGGTCAGACCTTGATGAAATGCTCGCGGTAATAGCGCAGCTCGGCGATGGACTCGCGGATGTCGTCCAGCGCCAGGTGGGTGTTGCCCTTCTTGAAGCCGTCACGCACCGCCGGGGCCCAGCGTGCGGCCAGTTCCTTGAGGGTGGAGACGTCCAGGTTGCGGTAGTGGAAATAGCCTTCCAGCTTGGGCATGTGCCGGTAGAGGAAGCGGCGGTCCTGGCAGATGCTGTTGCCACAGATCGGCGAGCTGCGCTTGGGCACCCACTTTTCCAGGAAGGCGATGGTCGCCGCTTCAGCCTCGGCCGCCGAGATGGTGCTTTCGCGCACACGCTGGGTCAGGCCGGACTGGCCGTGCTGGCGGGTGTTCCACTCGTCCATGCCGGCGAGCAGCGCCTCGCTCTGGTGCACGGCGATCACCGGGCCTTCCTCGAGGATGTTCAGCTCACTGTCGGTGACGATGGTTGCCATCTCGATGATGACGTCCTTGTCCGGGTCCAGCCCGGTCATTTCCAGGTCGATCCAGATCAGGTTCTGCGGGTTCTGCATGATGGGGCTCCTCAGCTCAGCCCTCTAGTTTAGCGGGAAGCACGCCGCTGCATGCTAAACTGCGGCGCGATTTTCCCTGTGGATACCCTATGGCCAAGCGTCACCTCACCCGCCGGCAAAGCTGGCGCATCGAAAAAGTCCAGGAAGAGCGGGCCGCCCGCGCGGCCAAGCGCGAGTCGCGTGCGCTGGAAGATCTGGAAGGCGGCGACCTGGGCGCGGAACAGACCGGCCAGGTGATCGCCCACTTCGGTGTGCAGGTAGAAGTCGAAGCCCAGGACGGCGACCACGCCGGCCAGGTGTTCCGTTGCCACCTGCGCGCCAACCTGCCACCCCTGGTGACGGGCGACCAGGTGGTCTGGCGCCCCGGCAACCAGGGCATCGGGGTGATCGTCGCGCAGTTGCCGCGAACTTCCGAGCTGCGCCGCCCGGACATGCGCGGCGTGCTCAAGCCGGTGGCGGCCAACGTCGACCGCATCGTCATTGTCTTCGCGCCGCGCCCCGAGCCCCACGCCAACCTGATCGACCGTTACCTGGTGGCCGCCGAGCACGCTGGTATCAAGCCGCTGCTGCTGCTGAACAAGGCCGACCTGATCGACGAGGAGAACGCCCCCTTCCTCGACTCGCTGCTGGGCACCTACCGCGAGCTGGGCTACCCGCTGCTGGAAGTCTCGGCCGCCAACGGCCTGGCGCTGGACGCCCTGCGCGCCGCGCTGAACGAGCACGTCAGCGTGTTTGTCGGCCAGTCCGGCGTGGGCAAGTCTTCTCTGGTGAACGCGCTGCTTCCAGGCGTCGACACCCGTGTTGGCGACCTCTCGGAAGTCACCGGCAAGGGCACCCACACCACCACCACCGCACGGCTGTTCCATTTCCCCGCCGGCGGCGACCTGATCGACTCCCCCGGCATCCGCGAATTCGGCCTCGGCCATGTCAGCCGTGACGACGTGGAAGCAGGCTTCATCGAATTCCATGATCTGCTCGGCCACTGCCGCTTCCGCGACTGCAAGCACGACCGTGAGCCGGGCTGCGCGCTGCTCAAGGCGCTGGAAGACGGGCGCATTTCGCCGCAGCGGATGGCCAGCTACCGACACATCCTCTCCAGCCTGCCGGCAGACGAGTACTGATCGGCGGATACCTGTAGGAGCGAGCTTGCTCGCGAACAACTCCCCTGCGGAGCCGTTCGCGAGCAAGCTCTCTCCTACGAAGAGCCTGTCTCACCGCCCCATAACGCGACAGCCGCAACGAAGAAGGCCAGCTTCTCAGCTGGCCTTCTGGTTTCTCACTGCTGCTTGTTCAGCTCATCGAGTTTCAGCGTGCCGCCGTCGTCGAACAGGTTGAGCTTCTGCTTGAGCTGGTCCGGCGGCAGCGGGTCGCCCTGCCCGGCCGCTGGCTGGGCAGGCGCACCATTGGGCGCAGCCGGCGCGGCAGCGCCCGGAGTTGCCGGAGCGGTCCCGTCGGCAGGTTTTTCCACCCCGCCATCCTGCCCCTCGATGGCGCGCTGGGCCTTCTTGGTCAGGACGATGATGTCGATGCGACGGTTCACCGGGTTCAGCGGCTTATCGCGATCGAACAGCGCCGAAGAGGCGTAGCCGACCACGCGGGCGATCTGGTCTTCCGGGTAGCCACCCGCTTCCAGCGCGCGGCGCGCGGCGTTGGCGCGGTTGGCCGAGAGCTCCCAGTTGCCGAACTCGCCGTTGCCCGCGTAAGGCTTGGCGTCGGTGTGGCCGCTGATGCTGATCTTGTTCGGCACCTGTTTGATGGTCTCGGCCAGTGCCAACAGGATGTCTTCGAAGTACGACTGCAGGCGCGCACTGCCCAGGTCGAACATCGGCCGGTTATCCGAGTCGACGATCTGGATGCGCAGGCCATCCTGGGTGATCTCAAAGAGGATCTGGTCCTTGAAGCGCTTCAGGGTCGGGTTCTCGTCGACCTTGTTCTGCAACTCCTGCAGCAGCAGTTCCAGACGTTCCTTTTCGACCTGCTCGGCGATGCTTTCCGCCTGCTGCTCATTGACCTTGGCGTTCTCGTCCGGGTTGATCCGCGTCTCATCGGCGTCCGGCTGGGCCTGGATCTGTGGGTTCAGGGTCTTGTCCGGCGCCGGCGTCGGCGTGCCGCCCAGGTCGATGACGTAGGGGCTGGCGCTCTCGGTGAAACCAATGGGGTCCTGGAAGTAGCCGGAAATGGCCTTCTTCTGCTCCGGCGTGGCCGAGGACAGCAGCCAGAGCACGAGAAAGAACGCCATCATGGCGGTAGCGAAGTCGGCAAAGGCGATCTTCCAGCTACCGCCATGGTGGCCGGCGGCATAGCGCTTGATGCGTTTGACGATGATCGGCTGGTTGTTATCCATGCGTCAGACGACCTATCAGCGACCGCGAACGGCCTGCTCCAGCTCGCTGAAGCTCGGGCGATGCGCCGGCAGCAGCACCTTGCGGCCGAATTCGACGGCCAGCGACGGCGGCATGCCGGAGGCGGATGCGACCAGGCAGGCCTTGATCGATTCGTAGAGGTTCAGCTCTTCCTTGGCGTCATGCTCCAGGGCGTTGGCCAACGGGCCGACGAAACCGTAGGCGGCGAGAATACCGAGGAAGGTCCCCACCAGGGCCGCGGCGACGTGGTGGCCGATCTCCGCCTGGCTGCCCTGGCCGAGCAAGGCCATGGTGATCACGATGCCCAATACCGCGGCGACGATACCGAAGCCCGGCAGGGCGTCGGCCACGCGGGTCACGGCATGGGCCGGGTGCTCCAGATCTTCCTTGAGGCTGCCCAGCTCCATGTCGAACAGGCCCTCCAGCTCGTGGGGCGCCATGTTGCCGGAGGACATGATGCGCAGGTAGTCGCAGACGTACGCGGTCATGCGTTCGTCCTTGAGCACCGCCGGGTACTTGCTGAAGATCGGGCTGGCGGTCGGGTCCTCGACGTCGGCCTCGATGGCCATCATGCCTTCGCGACGACTCTTGTTGAGCACTTCGTAGAGCATCCCCAGCACTTCCAGGTAGAAGGTGTGGGTGAAGCGGTTGCCGAACATCTTCGGCGCCTTCTTCAGCACGGTCATGAAGGTGCTGCCAGGGTTGGCCTGGAGGAAAGCCCCCAGCGCCGCGCCGACGATGATCAGCACTTCGAACGGCTGGATGATGGCCGCGATCTTGCCGCCGGAGAGCATGTAGCCGCCGAGGACGCTGCCCAGAATGACGATGATGCCGATGATTTTTGCCATGGGGACCGGACTGAAACGGTGAACAGAAAGGGAGGCATGTTTCCCGCCTCCCTGTTGTTATCGGAAATTTCGGGCAAGACTATAGGCCGAAAACACTAAAAACCAGTTCGGCGCCTCCCGCATGTCTAACCAAGTGCTTCATCCCGAGCGTCTCAAGGCCTGGCTTGCCCAGCTGGAAGTGCTGCCGTTGCCCGTCCCCCTGGAGCAGCGCGATGACATTCGCCGGGCGCTGAACGACAGTCGCCGCTCGATCCGCGACATCGCCGACCTGCTGCAGGACGCACCGACCCTGGCCTTCGCCATCCTGCGCGAGGCCAACCGCGCGCAGAGCGCACGGGACAACCCGGCGGAAAGCCTGGAAGTCGCCCTTAACCGCCTGGGCCTGGCCCGCGCCAGCCAATTGCTCGACAGCTTGCCGGCGGTGCCCGAGGCGCAGATGCCCCGCGCTCTGAGCCAGTTGCTGCTGATCAGCCGCCACGCCATGCAGCAGGCCAGTGGCCTGTTCGCCAACCGCCTGGCGCGACTCTGGCAGGAAATCCACTGGGGCAGCCTGTTCACCCTGGCGCCGCTGTGGGCGCTGG
The DNA here is from genome assembly GCF_002796985.1 of Pseudomonas sp. GTDB lineage: Bacteria > Pseudomonadota > Gammaproteobacteria > Pseudomonadales > Pseudomonadaceae > Pseudomonas. The sequence continues at coordinate 160,971 of NZ_PEKX01000020.1, forward strand.
CCACCGCCAAACCGGAACTGCTGGAGAACTGGCAGCGCCAGGTCTATGGCCTGGGTCGCTGCAGCAGCGAAGTCGAGGAAGAGTTGCTCGGCACCCGCCTGCTGCCGCTTTGCCGCGAGCTGGCCGAGCGCTGGCGCCTGCCGGACTGGGTCGGCCAGGGCTATGCCCTGCTCAGTGACGACAAGCGTCTGCTGGTGCGCGCCCTGCACGTCGCCCACACCGCGCACGACCCGCTCGGCCAGCAGCAACGCCTGGATGCCGACCCGGAACTGCAACGCTGGCTGACCCGGCCGGCCAACACCATCCTCCTCGCCAACAGCCTGGCGATGGCCGCCCACCAATCCTGGGGCGGTGTGCACATGCTGCGCTGGCAGCGCCTGACCAGCCTCTATCTGCAGATGCCGCTGGAGGAACTGCAGCAGACCGTCCACGGCCTCGCCGCACAGAGCGCCCGGCGCCACGCCCGCCCGCAACTCTGGCACCCGGCCCAGGCGCTGCTCTGGCCCTGGGAGGCACGTCGCTGGCTCAACGGCCCGAAGGCCGCGGAACCGGCCAGAGCGCCAGACACCCTGGCCGAATGGCGCCAGCACTGCACGCGCCTGATGCAGACGCCCAGCCCATTCGGCAATGCCGTGCAACTGCTCGACTGCACCACCGCCGCCCTGCAAGCCTGCGGGCTGCAACGCGGACTGATCCTGCTGGCCGACAAGACCGGGGGCTGGCTGCAGGCCCGCCGGCACTTCGGTCTGAGCAGCGAAATCGCCGACTTCAAGCTGGAAGTCAGCGCCAGCCCGCTGCTGCGCAAACTCCTGCAACAACCCGGGCAATTGCGCCTGAGCCCGGCCAACATGGCCGAATTCTCGGCGCTGATTCCCGGTTCGCTGAAGGCGCTGATCCCCAGCGAACACCTGCTGCTGCGCTCGCTGGGCAACGGCGCGCGGGTGATCATGCTGATCATTTCAGACCGCAACGGGCAGCCGCTGGCGGACCTGCACGCCCAGGCCTTCGGCCGCACCGCACAGTGCGTCGAACACGCGGTGAAGCAGATGGCACGGGGCGGCTGATCCGGGAAAGGTTTGCGCCCCGCCGCGTCCCCTTTAAACTAACCGCCCTCACGGGGTAGCCCAGGGCGCCTGCTCACGTTGCCTCCCCCCACCGTTCCCGCCGGGAGACTCCGACATGTCCGCCTTCTCCGCCCTGCCCCTGGTGATCGAACCGGCTGACCTCGCCAGCCGTCTCGACGCCCCCGAGCTGATCCTGGTCGACCTGACCAGCGCCGCGCGCTACGCGCAAGGCCACATCCCTGGTGCCCGCTTCGTTGCCCCCGCGCGCACCCAACTGGGCGGCCCGGCGCCCGGCCTGCTGCCGGCCAAGGCCGACCTGCAAGCGCTGTTCGGCGAACTGGGCCACAACCCCGATGCCGTCTACGTGGTCTACGACGACGAAGGCGGCGGCTGGGCCGGCCGCTTCATCTGGCTGCTGGATGTTATCGGCCACCACCGTTACCACTATGTCGACGGCGGCCTGCATGCCTGGCTCGCCGACGACCTGCCGCTGAGCCAGGAAATCCCCGCGCCGGTCGGCGGCCCGCTGCCGCTGACCCTGCACGACGAGCCCACCGCCACTCGCGAATACCTGCAGAGCCGCCTGGGCGCCGCCGACCTGGCCGTCTGGGACGCGCGCAACCCCAGCGAGTACAGCGGCCAGAAAGTGCTCGCCGCCAAGGCCGGCCATGTGCCCGGCGCCGTCAATTTCGAATGGACCGCCGGCATGGACCCGGCCCGCGCCCTGCGCATCCGTACCGATATGCCGCAGATCCTCAAGGACCTGGGCATCACCCCGGACAAGGAAGTGATCACCCACTGCCAGACTCACCACCGTTCCGGCTTCACCTATCTGGTGGCCAAGGCCCTCGGCTATCCGCGGGTCAAGGGCTACGCCGGCTCCTGGTCGGAATGGGGCAACCATCCCGACACCCCCGTAGAGGTTTAAGGAATGTCGTTCAAAGATCGTCTGTTCATCCTCAGCCAGTACCTGCTGCCGCATCACCTGCTGTCGCGCCTGATCGGCTGCGCCGCGGAGTGCCGTGCGCCCTGGTTCAAGGACCGCCTGATCCCCTGGTTCGCCCGCCGCTATCGGGTCGACATGCGTGAAGCCCAGGTCGAAGACCTGGCCGCCTACGAGCACTTCAACGCGTTCTTCACCCGCGCCCTGAAAGACGGCGCGCGCCCGCTGGACGAAACTGCCGGCGCGGTACTCTGCCCCGCCGACGGCGCCATCAGCCAGCTCGGCCCGATCGAGCACGGCCGCGTGTTCCAGGCCAAGGGCCACAGCTACAGCCTGATGGAACTGCTGGGCGGCGACGCCGAGCGCGCCGCCCCCTTCATGGGCGGCGAGTTCGCCACCGTCTACCTGTCGCCCAAGGACTACCACCGCGTGCACATGCCGCTAGCCGGCACCCTGCGCGAGATGGTCTACGTGCCGGGCCGACTGTTCTCGGTGAACCAGCTGACCGCCGAGCAGGTGCCCGAGCTGTTCGCCCGCAACGAGCGCGTGGTGTGCCTCTTCGACACCGAGCGCGGGCCGATGGCCGTGGTGCTGGTGGGGGCGATGATCGTCGCCTCCATCGAAACCGTGTGGGCCGGCCTGGTCACGCCGCCCAAGCGTGAGCTGAAGTCGTTCTCCTATGACGAAGCCGCCCGTGCGCCGATCCACCTGGAGAAAGGCGCCGAGCTGGGCCGCTTCAAGCTGGGCTCCACCGCCATCGTGCTGTTCGGACCCGAGCAGGTGAGCTGGGCGGAAAACCTCACCGCCACCAGCGCCGTGCGCATGGGCGAGCGCCTGGGTGGCGCGCGCCAGGGCTAAGGCCCACTGTCCATAAGGCGGGCGGCCAACGAGCTGCCCGCCACTGTTTTTTGCCTCATCGTGCTAGTTCCCTGCCATGAATCGTTTCCTGCATCTGATGGGCTGGCGGGCCAACGCCACCAGCCATCTTGAAAAATGGCTCTCCGCTATCGGAGCGCTGTGCGGCATCGCCGCTATCTATGCCGTCACCCACTGGGTCCTGCCTGGCGAAGCCGCCATCTGGGTCGTCGCCTCCATGGGCGCCAGCGCCGTGCTGCTGTTCGCTGTACCCCACGGTGCGCTCTCGCAACCCTGGGCGGTACTCGGCGGCCAGGTGCTCTCGGCGATAGTCGGGGTGATCTGCCAGAGACTCTTTCCGGACCAGCCCTTTACCCCCGCCCTCGCTGTCGGCGCGGCAATCCTGGTCATGCACTACGCGCGCTGCATCCATCCTCCGGGCGGCGCTACCGCGCTGGCGGCAGTTTCCGGGGGGCCGGCGATCACAGCCCTGGGTTTCCACTACGCGCTCAGCCCGGTGCTGCTCAACGTGGTGCTGATCCTCGCGGTGGCCGTGGCCTTCAATGGGCTGTTCGCCTGGCGCCGTTACCCCGCGCCCCTGGCGCGGCTGCCGGCCACGCCGAAGCTGCCCGCGGGGCCTTCGCCCGAAGACCTCTACCACGCGCTGCGCAAGATGGATTCCTACATCGACGTACAGTTCGACGACCTGCTGAAAATCCTCCAGCTGGCCCAGGAACACGCCAAGGCTCAGCGCCTGACGCCCGACGACGTCCTGCTCGGCGCCAGCTACAGCAACGCCCTGAGCGGCGATGCCTGGGCCGTGCGCCAGGTGATCGACGACCACCCGGACAAGCGCGGGCGCCAGGACCAGGTGGTCTACAAGGTGGTCAGCGGTGCCGGCAAGGGCAACACCGGCGTCTGCCGGCGCCAGGACCTGCTCGACTGGGCCGCCCACGCCGTAGTGGCCCAGGGCGATGGCTGGGTCCGCGTGAGCGCGCAGGAGTCGGCCAAGATCGCCCTGCAACGCCAGATAACCGGTGAAACACCGCTGCCGTGACCTGTCCGCGCACTAGCCGGGCGATGGGCTGCGGCGGGCAGCGGATGCTGCTAGAGTTCGGAAAAAGCTTACGGCCATGACCAACTGGTTCGTACAACGAGCCAGATTGTGGAGAACCCATTCGAACCATGGACAACAGTCCCCAGCAGTTTCTACGTGTCCCCACCCCGACGCACGAGAGCCTGAGCTTCTGCACCGCCAATGCGCGCGAGCTGAAAAGCTGGCTGGATCATCTGCCCAAGGCCAACCTCGGAGAGACTGCCCGTCAGCTCTACCAGGGGCTCATCGAACTCAACCAGCTCAAGCTGCCGGTCGAGACGCGCCTGCAGTTGCTGGAACTGTTCCGCCCGGAAGTCCACTTCGTCTGCCATAACCTGGAACGCCACTTCCTCAACCAGTCCATCGTCCTGGACGAGCGTCCGCGCAAGGTCGCCAACCTCTGCCAGGCACTGCAGAACCACCTGGCCATCGGCTACAAGCTGATCGTCGTGCGCGAAGCCTCGCGCTTCACCCGCGAGCGCGCCCAGGTCATGACCGCTGCCCTCCAGCGCGCCATCCGCAGCCTCTGCGGCCCACTGGCGCGGGCCTCGCAGCTGTACTGCCCGGTACCGGAAAACCTCTGGCTGGAACTCCACCAGCTCTACCAACTGGCCCGCCAGCACGGCCTGCAGCACACCCCCGTGCGCGATGCCTTGGCGCGTCAGTCCCAGAGCCTGTCCATCGAGCACGCCTACCTGGTGGCGTTGATGCTCGGCTCTGCACGCTGCAACCAGATGCGCCAGAACAACATCGCCCGCGTCGCGGAAGTCCTCGAAAGCTGGGCCGCGCAGGTGAAAGTGCAGCCCGCCGATGCGCCCTCCACGCTGTTCGTGGTGGTGCCGCAGGTCGATGGTCCACCGCGCTACCGCACCCTGTTCAAGGACAGCGACCTCGCTGGCGCCCTCGGCATCGACCCACAGCCACTGGTGGACGTGATCCGCGAATACCTGCTGCTGCCGCCGGAAAACCGTGCGCAGGCCCGCCTGAAAGTACCCGAGGGCGTCAGCATCGATTTGCTGCAGCACCTTGCCGCGGCCTGGGGTGACATTGCCGAGCGTACCTTCCACCGCACCCCCGGCCAGGGCCAACTGACCCTGTGCATCGGCATGAGCGCCTTGCACTACTTCCTCGCCGGCCGCAGAGGCTTCAATGACCTGCTGAAGATCCAGGTGCAGGAGCAGGCACCGACCTTCAAGGCTGACGTGAAAGACGCCTGGTCCGGCGCCTTCGACGCGCAGAAGGTCAACGACTGGCAACCCGGCATGCCGCTGGAGGAAATCGAATACACCTCGCCACGCACCGCCGATGACTCTCTTCTCGGCGCGGCGCCGGAAACCCAGCGCGACGACTACCCGGTATTCACCCTGCCCATCGTCAACCACAGCCCGGGCGGTTACTGCCTGACCTGGCCGAAGGAAATCCCCAGCCAGTTGCAGGCCGGCGAATTGCTCGGCATCCAGGACACCCCTGAGCACAGCTGGAGCGTCGCCGTCGTGCGCTGGATCCGCCAGGTCCGTGGCGGCGGCACGCAAATGGGTATCGAACTGATCGCCCCGCTCGCCCAACCCTGCGGCCTGCAACTGCTGCGCAAGACCGAACAGGGCAGCCAGTACCTGCGTGCCCTGCTGCTGCCGGAGATCGCCGCGATCTCCCGCCCGGCCACCGTCATTACCCCGCGCCTGCCCTTCCAGGAGGGCAATCGCGTGCAGCTCAACCTGCACGGGGACGAACGCCGCGCCACCCTGACCCGCAAGGTCACCGCCACCGCCAGCTTCACCCAGTTCGAATACCAGGCACAGGACGCTGCCGGGCTACCGAGCGATAAACCCATCACAGCAGCGAATGCTCGCGGCGCTGGTGGGGAGGAAGACTTTGACTCACTGTGGAAGTCTCTGTAGATTCCAGTGAATTCCCATTCGTCGCCTATTTGCTGCCGTCCAGCGCGGTATAAGCAGCCTTCCCCATGGCCAATGAAAAGAAAACCATCCGCCTGCTGATCCTCGAAGACTCGCAGAACGAAGCCGAGCGCCTGGTCAGCCTGTTCCGCAACGCGGGTCGTGCGACCCGCGTCCACCGCATTACCTCCAGCGAAGACTTGACGGAGATCCTGCCCCAGGGCTGGGATCTGCTGATCGCCGCACCCGACGCCGAGGCGCTGGACCCCAGCGAAGCGCTGGGCGCCATCCGCCGCCAGGCCAAGGATATTCCCTTCATCCAGCTGGTCAGCGGCAACGATTCCGATGCCGTCACCGAGGCTCTCGCTCTTGGCGCGCAGGATGCCCTGCCGCAAGGCGAGGACGAGCGCCTGATCCTGGTGGCCAACCGCGAGCTGGCGAACCTCGAGGAACGTCGCGCTCGCCGCTCAGCTGAAGTCGCCCTGCGCGAAGCAGAGAAGCGCTGCCAATTGCTGCTGGACAGCTCGGTGGACGCCATCACCTACGTCCACGACGGCATGCACATCTACGCCAACCGCGCCTATGTCGGCCTGTTCGGCTACGAAGACGCCGAAGAGCTGGAAGGCATGCCGATGATCGACCTGATCGCCGGCTGCGACCAGGCAACCTTCAAGGATTTCCTCAAGGGCTACCCCAAAATCAGGGAAAGCACTGAAGACAACGCCGACCTCGCCTGCAGCGGTATCCGCAGCGACGGCCAGGCCTTCGCCGCGCGCATGACCTTCTCGCCGGCCACCTACGATGGCGAGCCATGCATCCAGGTGGTGATCCGCGCCGAATCCGATAATGCCCAGCTCGAGGAAAAACTCCGCGAAGTCAGCAGCCAGGACCTGGTCACCGGCCTGTACAACCGCGCCCACTTCCTCGACCTGATGGACAGCGCCGTGGAGCGCGCGGTGACCGCCGGCCAGTCGGCGACCTTTGCCTACATGCAACTCGACCGCGCCCAGACCCTGCAGCTCACTCTCGGCGTCGCCAGCATCGACCTGCTGCTGGCGGACCTGGGTAATCTGCTGCGTGGACAGTTCCCCGAGCAGGCCCAGTTGGCACGCCTGAGCGACGACGTGTTCGCCGTGTTGCTGCCGGGCGAAACCCCGGAGCAATCCGCGCCGCGCTTCTCCGCTCTGCTGAAGAAGATCGAAAGCCACCTGTTCGATATTCATGGCCGCACCGCGCAGGTCACCCTGTCCATCGGCACCGCCGGGCTGGACGAGAAGACCACCCGCACCCAGGAAGTCATCGAACGCGCCCACCGCGGCGCCGATGCAATCGCGCAAAAGGATGGCAACGGCCTGAAAGTCTTCAACCCGGCCGATGAGCTCGCCGCCGCCGCCCACCGTGGCGACATCGTTGCGATCATCCGCCAGGCCCTGGAGCAGAACAGTTTCCGCCTGCTGTTCCAGCCGATCATCAGCCTGCGTGGCGATACCCACGAACACTACGAAGTCCTCCTGCGCCTGCTCAACCCGCAGGGCGAAGAGATACCGCCGGCGGACTTCCTCAATGCGGCCAAGGCCAGCGGCCTGGCTGAAAAGATCGACCGCTGGGTGCTGCTCAACTCCATCAAGCTGCTTTCCGAGCACCGCGCCAAGGGCCATGAGACCAAGCTCTTCGTGCATCTCTCCGGACCCAGCCTGCAGGACCCGGAACTGCTGTCCTGGCTCAGCGTGGCCTTGAAGGCCTCCCGCCTGCCGGCCGATGCGCTGATCGTGCAGATCAACGAACCGGACGCCATCGCCTACCTGCGCCAGGCCAAGATTCTGAGCCAGGGCCTGGCCGATCTGCATTGCCAGATTGCGCTGTGCCAGTTCGGCTGCGCGCTGAATCCGTTCAATACCCTTAAGCACATGAACGTCGACTTCGTGAAGGTCGACGGTTCCTACGTGCAGGATTTGAACACCGCGGAGAACCAGGAGAACCTGAAAACCCTGATGGCCAGCCTGCATGCCCAGGCCAAGCTGACCATCGTCCCCATGGTGGAAAGCGCCACGGCTCTCGCCACCCTGTGGCAGGCCGGCGCCAACTACATCCAGGGCCGCTACCTGCAGGGGCCGAGCCAGGCGATGGACTACGACTTCGCCTCAGACGAGTAGCCACGGCGGAGCTCCGGCATTGGGGGAATCGATCGCGGACAGAGTCCGCTCCTACGCCCAGGCCGAGGGTAGGAGCGGACTCTGTCCGCGATCGGGTTCGCTTCACGCCGAACCCTCCAGAGCCTGCGAAAACAAAAAAACCACCCCTGGGCTAATGCCGATCAGTTAAGCCTTGGTTTCAGGTTACCCGAAGCCTCCTGCTACCCCAAAGGCCACAAAAAACGCCGCTTTCTCTTCACGAAAAAGCGGCGTTTTTCCTTAACTGACTGGCATTAGCCCTTGGGCGGCTTTTTCCTTGCGGCAACGAATCAGCGCTGGTCAGGCACCTTCGCGGTCACGGAAGCCGAGCAGGTACAGGATGCCGTCCAGGCCCAAGGTGGAGATCGCCTGCTTGGCCGACTGCTTGACCAGCGGTTTGGCGCGGAACGCCACGCCCAGGCCCGCCAGGCCGAGCATCGGCAGGTCGTTGGCACCGTCGCCCACGGCAATCGTCTGCTCAAGCTGCAAGCCTTCCTTCGCTGCCAGCTCGCGCAGCAGGTCGGCCTTGCGCTGGGCATCAACGATCGGCTCGATGGCTACGCCGGTCAGCTTTCCATCGACGATTTGCAGTTCGTTGGCGAACACGTAGTCGATACCCAGCTTGGCCTGCAACTGCTTGGCGAAGTAACTGAAGCCGCCGGAAAGAATGGCGGTCTTGTAACCCAGGCGCTTGAGCTCGGCGAACAGCGTTTCGGCGCCTTCAGTCAGGCGCAGCGAAGCGCCGATCTCTTCCAGCACGTCCTCGGACAGCCCCTGCAGCAGCGCCAGGCGCTCCTTGAAGCTGGCGCGGAAGTCCAGCTCGCCACGCATGGCGCGTTCGGTGATCTCGGAAACCTGCTCGCCGACGCCAGCGGCCTTGGCCAGTTCGTCGATCACTTCGGCCTCGATCAGCGTCGAGTCCATGTCGAACACCGCCAGGCGACGGTTGCGGCGGAACACCGAGTCTTGCTGGAAGGCGATGTCGACGTTCAGTTCCTGGGCCACGCTGAGGAACTCGGCACGCAGTGCGACGGGGTCTTCCGGCTCGCCACGCACGGAAAACTCGATGCAGCCCTTGCCCTCGTCAGCCGGCATGTCCAGTGGCATGCGCCCGGACAGGCGATCGATCTGGTCGATGTTCAGGCCATACTTGGCGGTGATCGAGCTGACCCGCTGCAGTTGCTCGGCGGTTACCCGACGAGTCAGCAGGGTAACGATCTGGCGCGGCTTGCCCTGGCCACCGACCCACTGGCGGTAATCCTCTTCGGAAACCGGCGTGAAGCGCACCTGCTGGTCGAGCTTGTAGGCCGTGAACAGCACGTCCTTGAGCACCGACGAGGCCCGCTCGTTATCCGGGATTTCCACCAGGATGCCGAAGGACAGGGTGTCGTGGATCACCGCCTGGCCGATATCGAGGATGTTCACGCCACCCTGCGCCAGGACGCCGGTAATGGCAGCGGTAAGGCCGGGGCGGTCTTCCCCGGTGATGTTGATCAGGACGATCTCGCGCAAGGCGCTGTCTCCGCCATGGAAAAAAGGCAGCCATTCTACCTGCTTTCCGGGCCTGCGGATGCTCCGCTCGCCCGCCCGGAGGGCGGCACCGTCGATCGGATTCACGGCCACTTCCCAGGGGCATTCCGGCTTCGGTCGTATTGACAGGGCCTGCGGCGCTTTGCCCCTCAGAAGGGCCCCGTTATACTGCTCCGCATCTGCCCTAAAGAAGACCGAGCCCGCTGTGACCCGGCCCACCTCCGTCAAGCCCGACAATTTCTTCCTGCTGCTCTTCCACGCCCTGCGCCAGCGGCGCGTGCCGATCGCTCTGCGGATCGCCATCCACGGCCTGTTGCTGGTGGCTGCGGCCCTGGTGATCTACGCCTGCGTGATGGGTTTGCAGTTCAAGCAGGCCATGCAGCAACAGGCCGACGCCCTTGGGCAGAGCCTGACCACACAGACGGCTCAGTCCGCCACGGAGCTGCTGGTGTCCAACGACATCCTCAGCCTCAATGTGCTGCTCAACAACCTGACCAAGAATCCGCTGGTTGCCCACGCGGCGATCTACAGCGTGGACAACCGCATCCTTGCCGAGTCCGGCACGCGGCCCAAGCAGGGCCTGCTGGGCGACACCGAGGGCCTGTACTCCACGCCCATCACCTTCCAGGAAGTGATCGCCGGCCACCTGCGTATCAGCCTCGACATGCACCAGTTCGAGCAGCCGATGACTGTCAGCCTGCAGAGCATGGGGCTGATCAGCCTGATCCTGCTGCTGCTCACCCTGACCTTCGGCCTGCGTCTGGGCCGGCAGATTTCCACACCGCTGTTACAACTTCGCGTCTGGCTGCGCGACCCGGACGACAGCGCTCCGGGCGCCGGCCTGCAGAACGAGATCGGCGACCTCGCCCGCCAGTTGCAGGCGCGCCTGGCGCCCGAGAAGCCGCCCGCTCCCGAGCCGGTAGTCAGCACTCCTGCGCCACGCCCGAAGGCCTCCGCCAAGACGGCCGGGAAGGAGCCTACGCTGGAAAAAGCCGGTGCCACTGACGAACACGAGTTCGATGAGAACATTTTCTCCGACGACGAACTGCTCGCAACTGCCGCGCACCGCAAGGCCGCTGCCGACGACGACTTCCCCGAGGAAGAGTTCGAGGCCGTCGTGGAGGAGGAAGCGGACGACGAAATCGGCGTCGAGGAGGAGCCCGAAGCCGAACCGGAACCTCTCTCCGCCGGCACCAGCGCCGTACTGGCCGTGCAGCTGGGGGCCCAGGAGCAATTGCGCCGCCTGCCACGCGCCCGCCTGGTCGACCTGCTGCAACGCTATCGCGACTGCCTGGAGCAAGCCGCGCGCCTGTACAAGGGCACGCTGTTCACCCTCAACGATGGCGGCAGCCTGATCCTTTTCCACAGCCGCGACCAGGACGAGGAATTCCTCACCAACGCCCTGTGCTGTGGCGAGCTGATGCGCGCGCTGGGCCATGCGCTGCAGATCGAAGTGGCCGATAGCGGCATTACCCTGCAACTGCAACTGGGCCTGGTACTGGGCGAAGATGTCGCCGACCTGGAACAGACCGAGCTGTTGCAGGACACAGCCGCCCAGGACGCCCTGGCACTCAGCCAGCACAGCCGCAACTTGTTGCTGGTGGAAAAATCCATCGGCGACGATGAAAAAGTCCGTGAGCGCGCGCGCATCCGTCCTATCGCCAGCCCAGAAAACGCCTGCTGCGTGGAATGGCTGAAAGAGCCTTACCCTTCCATGCTCGAGCGCCAGCTCTCGCGCATGCGCGCCCTGCGCACCACCTGACCCCCAATAGAAAGAGAGGTGGGGCCGCCTGGCCCCTCGTGGAAAGGATTCCATGACCACCCTGATCACCCACCCACTGCCGGTGCTGGCCGCCGGTCTTGCGCTCGGCTCGCGCTTCATCCCGCCGCGCCTGCTGCTGGCCGGCATGCTCGCCGCCTGCCTGCCCGACCTTGACGTGGTCGCCTTCAAGCTGGGCATTGCCTACCACGACGCCTTCGGCCATCGCGGATTCAGCCATTCACTGCTGTTTGCGGCCTGCATGGGTGTTTTGGGGGCCCTGAGCTGCCGCCTGCTGGGCAGCGGCCCGTTGAAGGCAGGGCTGTGGATCAGCCTGGCGACCGCCTCCCACAGTGCACTGGATGCCATGACCGACGGGGGGCTGGGGGTCGCCTGGTTCTGGCCCTGGAGCGAGCAGCGCTACTTCCTGCCGCTTCACCCCATCGAAGTGTCACCCATCGGCCTGTCGCGATTCTTCAGCGCGCGCGGGCTCGAAGTGCTGATCTCCGAAGCACGCTGGATCTGGGTGCCCTGCCTGGCCGTGGCGCTGGCCGGTATTGGCCTGCGCCGCCAGCTTTTTCGCAACGACTGACTCGTCGCAACGCCTGACTCAGCGCTTGCCGAGTTGCGCCTGGAGCTGCTCCAGCAGCGGTGCCTGAGAACTCTGTAGCGGCAGCTGTGCGCTATAGCCGTGGAAGCCGCTGAATCGCGCCTGGTAATCCAGCTCGACCTGGAACTGATTGTCCCAGCCGGGCGAGTCTGCCGGCATCAACTGGTCGCAGTCACGCAGCGCCTGCGGTGACGCACAAGGCTTGTAGGCCTGCGGATAGACCTGACGCTTCCACATCACCCAGGGCGACAGAGACAGCGCTCCAAGATGGTTGCGTCGCAGGTCCAGCTCCAGCAACTGCAACAGGCCGTTGCCCCCCAGATACTGGTGCTGGTAGTCGACCATCACCATGTCCACGCTGTGCCCCAGGTCGTTGAGCATCCGCACATGCGCGGCACCATCGGCATGGGCGTTCAGGGTGAGGAATATCTGGTCGTTACGGCGAATGAGCCGATCCCAGAGCAGCGCTCCACTGGCGTTGTCCTCGCGGGAAAGTTCCGCCGCACCGCCGGCGTTTCGCCGCAGGATGCTATGCGAAGCGAGAATGACCGGCACGCGGGGATGCTCGTCGATGACGCTCTGCGCCCAGGCCAGAGTGGCCTGCGAAGGATTCCAGTCCAGCGCCAGCAGCAAGAACGTCTGGCCATAACGCTGGAACAGGTGCACCTGGCTCAGGCCCTTGGGATCGCTACCGACGTAAGTGCTCTGCCACGCCGCACGCTCCGGCCCGAAGTGATCCTTGAAGCGATCGAGGAAGGAGCGGCGGTCGTCCGAGCTCGCTTCCTCGTGTACGTCACGCTCGCCCGTGGCGATGCTGTAGGGCACACCCCGCTCTTCCAACGTACGCATGGCACCGCTGGCGGTCTGCCACTGGGTAGCGACGCCGGCGTTCTCCACCACATCCCCCAGATGCACGACCAGCGGAACCTGCAGAACCTCGGCGTACTTGGCCAACCAGAAGGTCTGGGCGAAGAACGCCAGCGCGGGCTGATACGGCAAGTCGGGGAAACGCTGCTCGCTGCGGAACAGGTGGCGCTTGCGGTGGTTGTTTTCCGCATAGAACTGGGTGTCAGGCAGCAACGGCAGCACGAAGCTGCCGCCACCCGAGACGATCTCCAGAGGTGGCAGCGGGTGCTGGCGGAAGAACGCCTGATCCCGCTCGACAACGTCCTGGGTATCGGAATCGTTGCAGCCGACCAGCAACAGACAGCATGCCAGCAGGGAGGTCAGTGCTTTCATCACGGCGAAGAGCCCGCTCCAGGAAGGCGCAGCAGGCGGTAAGAGTCCTTGTCGAACGAGCCCTCGAGCAGTTGCTGCGAGTGCGCAGGCAAGGACGCGGCGATACGCTCGGCATCGCGAGCCTCGAGCATCAGGTAGAACGGCCCTTGCTGAGCGGCCAATTGCTCGGGGTGATCGAGGAACAGCGGCTGCAGATCGCGGTCGAGGTTGACCATCAGCTTGATCGCCCGCGCATCGGGCGCCATGCCATAGAGCACCAGGGGCGCGGGCTGCGCATCGAGCTGGCGAGCCACTTCGAGGGAGAATGCCTGGCTGTCGTACAGTCGGTGCTCCACCGGTTCGAAGACCAGGATGTAGCTCGCCCACAATGCCAGCGCCGCCCCCAGGGCCAGTGTCGCCGGGCGCCGCCAGCGCAGCGCGCCGAAAGCCAGCAGCGCGGCGAGCACCACGATACACGCCGGCAAGCGCCAGCCCAGCGCGGCAAGCTCCTGCGGGTAACGCTTCCAGGCCAACCACAGCCCGGCCAGCAGCAGAACCGGCAAGGCTATCCACAGCACGCGCAACAGTCCGCGCAGTGCCTGCGCGAGCCGGCTGCCCGCCACCATGAACGGATACCCCGCGACGATAGCCGCCAGCGGCGCCAGCGCGATGATGTAGCGGGCCTTCTTCGCCTGCGGTACCGACAGACCAGCCATGACCACCAGCGCCGCCAGGGTGCAGCCGGCCACCAGGCGGAACGCCGGCTCGCGGCGCTGCTGCCAGATCAGTGCGAGCGCCGGCAGCGCCAACGGGAAGGCCAGCGCGTAGTTGCCCAGCGAGCTGCGGAAGTAATACAACGAATCGCTGGAGCCGGCGGAGCCGTCCAGGCGACCGATCACCTGCATCTGCAGGACATCCTGCACGAAGGCATCACCGCCTGCGGAGCGCGCCAGGGCGACCAACAGGAAAACGCAGAGAACCAACAGCGCCAGTGCGCTCGCGGAGAAGGCGAGCAGCGGCTTCCAGCGGCGATCCAGCAGCAACTGACTGCACACCATGCCTGCCGGCACCACCACCCCCAACGGGCCTCGCAGCGCAAAGCCGACAAGGAGCAGTGGCAACAGGCGCAGCAGCAATCCGGGCACGCCGTGACGCTCGGCGTGGAACGCCACGTAGAAGGCCAGAAGCCCCACGGCCGCAACCATCAGGTCGAGGGACACCGCCCGCGTCTCGCTGACGAAGGTGGCGGTGAGCAGCAGCATCGCCACGCTGATCAGCGCCCAGGAACGGGAGAACGGCGCCACCAGGCGGTAGACCACACCGGTGCAGATCGCCCCGGCCAGCGCGGTGGGCAGCCAGGCGGTGAACTCGGTGACCCGGCCCAGCGGCAGCGACAGCAGGTAGGTCAGGAAGGTCGCGGTAGCGGGATAGTCCGGATAAGGGGCGCCGTAGGTGGTCGGGAACCAGGTGGGCCCATGGCGCAGCATTTCGCGGGCGAACAGCACGAAGCGCGAGTCGAAGCCAACGAAGGCATCACCCTGCACGCCGAGCAGGAACAGCACCAGTGCAGCCAGCATCACGCAAAGCGTCTGACGACTCAGGGCGGTGTCCGCCTGAACACCGGAGGTTGGGGGGAATGACGACACGGGTAATCTCTCACAGGCTTCGCGCGGAAACGTCCGGGCGCCAATAGCCTGCACAAGCGCCCGTAGATAACACGAGAGCCGTCAAGAAGATGTCAAAACCGGCCACGGCAGAAGCCAAACGGCCCGCAAAGCAATGCTGTGCGGGCCGCGAGTGCTGTGGTCGACGAAAGTCGACTCAGAAGCGATAGACCTCGACGTCGGTGCGGATCGGCACCACCAGCGGGATCTTCGGCCCCTCCTCCTTCGGCTTGGCCGTCTGCTCGGTGTTTGCCACCGCCGGCTTGCGCGACGGTGCCGCCTGCTGCTCGGCGACCGCCGAGGCAACCGGACGCACGTCACGGGCCAACTGCACGGACAGCTTGCGCAGCAGGTCACCCTGGGCGCGCACCTGATCCTGCACGCTGCCCGAGTGCGCCTCTTCCTCACGGAAGACGCGGCTGTCGCGCAACTCACCCTTCTGGTCGAGCAGGCGCCAGCGCGCCTCCAGTACCGCCGGCTCCTTGGGGCCGGAGTCCAGGCGGCTAATGGTCAGCATGACCTGCACCTGCGGGGTGAAGCCGGGCTTTTCCGGGAACAGCGCCAGTCGGGTGCTGTCCAGCTCGCCCGAGAGCAGACGCATCAGTTGCTGGCTGACGTTGGTTTCCAGGCTACCGGCCCAGCGGGCGTCGGTCGACAGATTGAGGATACCGTCGGCCTGACGCTGGACCATGGTCTCGCGCTTCAGGTAATCGGCCAGGGACACCGGCCCGAGCAATACAGCGGCACCGTTGTCACGGGTCGGCACAGGAACCGCACCCGCGTCCAGCTGGTACAACTGGGTCGGTCGATTGACTGCACAACCCGCCAGCCCAAGGAGGCTGGCGAGGGAAAGAAAGGCCAAGGCGCGCAGAGCGCTCATCCGGTTCACCGTCATTCGCCGAATTTCGGCGCTACATCCAACAAATTCAACATAACTTCAGGCAACGCGCCGAGGCGCCAGTAGCCAAAGGGACGTATCATCCCTTAACCGGCGCCTCAGCTCCAGAGGCAGAATGTATCGAGCCGCGTTTCAATCCTGAGACAGCGATTCTACCAGCAAGGCGTCCACCCGCTGGAAACCGCGCGGCAGTTTGTTGCCTCGACGCCCCCTTTCACCCTTGTAGTGCTCCAGGTCGTCCCCCTTGAGGGAGAGCGTCCGCTTGCCCGCTTGCAGCACCAGGGTTGCGCCCGCCGGAAGCACGGCGAGGTCGGTGAGGTACTCCTCGCGACTCGCCACGCGCTCGCCCGGCACGCTGATGATCTTGTTGCCCTTGCCCTTGGCCAGCTGCGGCAGGTCGGAAACCTTGAACAGCAGGAGGCGGCCTTCGGTGGTGACGGCCGCAATCCAGTCCTGTTCGAGGTCAGCGACCGGGCGCGGCGCCATGACCTGCGCACCATTGGGCAGGCTGAGCAGCGCCTTGCCGGCCTTGTTCTTGGCCTGCATGTCCTCGCCCCTGGCGACGAAGCCGTAGCCGGCGTCGGAGGCCAGCACATACAGCGCACTGTCTTCGGGCAGCAGCACACGATCGAAGGATGCGCCGGGCGGCGGCGTCAGGCGGCCGGTCAGCGGTTCGCCCTGGCCACGGGCGGATGGCAAGCTGTGGGCCGCCAGCGAGTAGCTGCGCCCGGTGGAGTCGATAAACACCGCGTACTGGTTCGAGCGGCCCGGCGCGGCCACCTTGAAGCCGTCACCGGCCTTGTACGACAGCCCGGTGGCATCGATGTCGTGGCCCTTCGCGCAACGCACCCAGCCCTTCTCGGAGAGCACCACGGTCACCGGCTCGGTCGGCATCAGCTCGGTTTCCGACAGGGCGCGGGCTTCGGCGCGGGCGACGATGGGTGAACGGCGGTTGTCGCCGTAGGTTTCGGCGTCGGCGATCAACTCGTCACGCACCAGTTTGCGCAGCTTGGCATTGGAGCCAAGGATGGCCAGCAGCTTGGTGCGCTCCTTGGCCAGCTCGTCCTGCTCGCCACGGATCTTCATCTCTTCCAGGCGCGCCAGCTGACGCAGGCGGGTGTCGAGGATGTAGTCGGCCTGCAGCTCGGAGAGCTCGAAACGCTGCATCAGGACCGGCTTGGGCTGGTCCTCGGTGCGGATGATATGGATGACTTCGTCGAGATTGAGGAAAGCCACCAGCAAACCGTCCAACAGATGCAGGCGCTTCTCGACCTTGTCCAGGCGGAACTGCAGGCGGCGGCGCACGGTGTCGGTGCGGTAGGTCAGCCACTCGCTGAGCACCTGGCGCAGGTCCTTGACCTGGGGTTTGCCGTCCAGGCCGATAACGTTCATGTTCACCCGGTACGAACTTTCCAGGTCGGTGGTGGCGAACAGGTGGGTCATCAGCTCTTCGGCATCCACGCGGTTGGAGCGCGGGATGATGACGATGCGGGTCGGGTTCTCGTGGTCAGACTCGTCGCGCAGGTCAGCCACCATCGGCAGCTTCTTGGCCTGCATCTGGCCGGCGATCTGCTCCAGCACCTTGGCCCCGGAGACCTGGTGCGGCAGTGCGGTAACCACGATGTCGCCGTCCTCGACACGGTACACGGCGCGCATGCGCACCGAGCCACGGCCGGTTTCGTAGATCTTCTGCAGGTCGGCGCGCGGGGTGATGATTTCCGCCTCGGTGGGGAAATCCGGCCCCTGCACATGCTCGATCAGGTCGGCGACAGTGGCGCTGGGCTCATCCAGCAGACGGATACAGGCGGCCACCACTTCGCGCAGGTTGTGCGGCGGAATGTCGGTGGCCATGCCCACGGCGATACCGGTGGTGCCATTCAACAGGAGGTTGGGCAGCCGCGCCGGCAGTACGGCCGGCTCGTCCAGGGTGCCGTCGAAGTTCGGCACCCAGTCCGCAGTACCCTGGCCCAGCTCGGAGAGCAGGGTCTCGGCATAGCGCGACAGACGGGCCTCGGTGTAACGCATGGCGGCGAAGGACTTGGGATCGTCCGGCGCACCCCAGTTGCCCTGGCCGTCCACCAGCGGATAGCGGTAGGAGAACGGCTGGGCCATCAGCACCATGGCTTCGTAGCACGCCGAGTCACCGTGGGGATGGTATTTACCCAGCACGTCACCGACGGTACGCGCCGACTTCTTGTGCTTGGAGTCCGCGTCCAGGCCCAGCTCGCTCATCGCGTAGATGATGCGCCGCTGCACCGGCTTCAGGCCGTCGCCGATATGCGGCAGGGCACGGTCCATGATCACGTACATGGAATAGTTCAGGTAAGCCTGTTCGGTGAAGTCGGCCAGTGACCGGCGCTCCACGCCCTCCAGACTCAGATCGAGGGTTTCGCTCATGCGTGCCTCACGGTGTAGATCGCTGGCGCAGCACCAGGGTGCCGTCCTGCTGGGTGAAATCGAGTTGTCTCAAGGCGCTCATGCCAAGCAGCACCTCGTCGCCTTCCATGCCCGGCGCGATCAGCGCCGGCACATCGGTCAGGCGGATGTCGCCAAGCTGCAGGCTGGGCAGGCGTGTGCGCCAGCCCTGGCTGCGGCCGTTGGCGGTGTCCAGGGTGACGGGCAGCCCGCGCGGCAGGCCGAGCCGGTCGGCCAGACGCTGCGGGAGGGCTACCTGGGTGGCACCGGTGTCGAGCATGAAGGTCACCGTCTCGCCACTGATCCTGCCGTCCATCACGTAGTGACCGGCGCGATTGCCGATCAGCCGCACTTCCACATAGCCGTCGCCACGGGTCGATTGCGGCTGCGGGTTGGGGTTGTGCTGGCGGGTTTCCCAAGCGCCGAAATAGCGGGTAGCAAGCAGGATGCCCGCGCCCCAGGCGAGGAACATCATGATCTTGCCGATCCGCTTGCCCGGCACCGCGTCGTTCATTTGCCACCGAGCCAGCCACCGGCCGGCGCCGCGAAGCGCAGCACGTAGGGGCGCCCATCGCCATCGGCGCGGGCATGCTCACCGTTGTCCAGGCCGATCCAGGCGCCCTGATCGTCGAGGATCAGCGCTTCGGCCACGCCATAAGGCAGGTCGTAGCGCCGCTCCGGGGCCAGCGCGCCGGCGGCGAAGGACCAGCAGAGCTCCTGCACACCGGTTTTCGCATCGCGGCGGCAGATCTGGTGTGCCAGGCGCTCCAGGGTGAACAGCTTGTCCTTGTAGACCACGAGGTCGGAGAAATCGATCGGCAGCGCACGCTCAGCCCCCAGCTCCGGCGGCGGCAGCGCAGTGCCGCCTTCGCTGAGCATCACGCAGTTGCCATCGCACTTCCAGGTGCCGTTCTCGTTATGCACCTTGAGCAGGCCGCGGCGCTGACGCTCGGCGGCCAGCCACATCTGCTTGCCATCGGCGCTGACGGCGATGCCTTCATAGAGCGCATTGAATTCCATCAGCAGGCCGCTGGCACGCGCCTGGCGCATCAGGCTCTGCGGTAGCGGCAGCCAGCTCGGCTCGCCGACAGCGGGCAGCAGCAGCACGGCCGCATAGCCTTCGCTGACCACATAACGGTTGCCCGCCTGGTCGCAGCTGATGCCCTCGAAATCCATGGCGCCACCGCGCAATAACCCACCGATGCTGACCCGCGCGCGGGTGCCCCAGGACAGGCCGCTTTCCGGCGTGCCCGGTACCACGAAGGGTTCGGCGGTGGCCTGCCAGGCCTTGCCCGGTTGCTCATCGATCAGCAGGCGGTAAATACGGTCGTCGTCGCGGTCGGATATCGTCCACATCTCGCTGCCGCACAGCGCTAGCCCTGAAAGGTTGCCGCGGGGCATGCCTTCCACCGGGTGCTCGGCGACGAACAGCAACGAAGCCGGCGCACTGGGAGCGGCCAACGGGGCAGCCGTCTTCGGCGATTCGACCGCGGGCTGGGCGGCCATCGCCAGACCAGCCAACAGCCAGGAGCAGGCCAGCAGCCAACGCATCAGGCCAGCACCTCCGCGAGGTTACCCTTGGTTTCCAGCCAGGACTTGCGGTCGCCAGCGCGCTTCTTGGCCAGCAGCATATCCATCATCTCCAGGGTGCCCTCGGCGTCTTCCAGGGTGAGCTGCACCAGACGACGGGTATTGGGGTCCATGGTGGTTTCGCGCAGCTGCGGCGGGTTCATCTCGCCCAGGCCCTTGAATCGGGTGACCTGCGGCTTGCCGCGGCGCTTTTCGGCAACCAGGCGATCAAGGATGCCATCACGCTCACCGTCATCCAGGGCGTAGAAAATTTCCTTGCCCAGGTCGATGCGGTAGAGCGGCGGCATCGCGACGTAGACGTGGCCGGCATCCACCAGCGGGCGAAAATGACGGACGAACAAGGCGCAGATCAGCGTGGCGATGTGCAGGCCGTCGGAGTCGGCGTCGGCGAGGATGCAGACCTTGCCGTAGCGCAGTTCGCCAAGATCGGCCGAGCCTGGATCGACGCCGATGGCCACGGCGATGTTGTGCACTTCCTGGCTCGCCAGTACTTCGCCGCCATCGACTTCCCAGGTGTTGAGGATCTTCCCGCGCAGCGGCAGGATCGCCTGGAACTCCTTGTCGCGCGCCTGCTTGGCCGAACCACCGGCGGAGTCACCTTCCACCAGGAACAGCTCGGCGCGCATCGGGTCCTGGCCGGCGCAATCGGCCAGCTTGCCGGGCAGCGCCGGGCCCTGGGTAATTTTCTTGCGCTCGACCTTCTTGCCCGCCTTGAGGCGACGGCCGGCGTTGCTGATGGCCAGCTCGGCCAGTTGCAGGCCCAGCTCGGGGTGCGCATTGAGCCACAGGCTGAAGGCATCCTTGACCACGCCGGAGACGAACGCGGCAGCCTCGCGAGAGGACAGGCGCTCCTTGGTCTGGCCGGAGAACTGCGGCTCCTGCATCTTCATCGAGAGGACGAAGGCGATACGTTCCCAGACGTCTTCCGGGGCCAGCTTCACGCCGCGCGGCAGCAGGTTGCGGAATTCGCAGAACTCGCGCATCGCGTCCAGCAGGCCCTGGCGCAGGCCGTTGACGTGGGTGCCGCCCTGGGCGGTGGGAATCAGGTTGACGTAGCTTTCCTGCAGCGATTCGCCCCCCTCGGGCAGCCACAGCAGGGCCCAGTCCACCGCTTCCTTGTTGCCGGCCAGCGTGCCGCAGAACGGCTCGTCAGGCAGGCGCAGGTTTTCCGAGACCGAGTCGACCAGGTAGGAACGCAGGCCGTCCTCGAAGTGCCATTCGATGCGCTCGCCGCTGGACTTGTCCTCGAAGCTCACCAGCAGGCCCGGGCAGAGCACGGCCTTGGCCTTGAGCACATGCTTGAGGCGGCTGACGGAGAACTTGTGCGAGTCGAAGTACTTGGCGTCCGGCCAGAAGTGCACGCTGGTGCCGGTGTTGCGCTTGCCGACGGTGCCGACCACTTCCAGGTCGCTGGACTTGAAGCCGTCGGCGAAGGTCATGCGGTATTCGTTGCCGTCACGCTTGACCCGTACCTCGACCAGGGTCGACAGCGCGTTCACTACCGAGATACCGACGCCGTGCAGGCCGCCGGAGAACTGGTAGTTCTTGTTGGAGAACTTGCCGCCGGCATGCAGCTTGGTGAGGATCAGCTCGACACCGGGCACGCCCTCTTCGGGGTGGATATCCACCGGCATGCCGCGGCCGTCGTCGATCACTTCCAGCGAGTTGTCCTCGTGGAGGATCACCTGCACGCTCTTGGCGTGCCCGGCGAGGGCTTCGTCGACGCTGTTGTCGATGACTTCCTGGGCCAGGTGGTTGGGCCGCGAGGTGTCGGTGTACATGCCCGGGCGCTTGCGCACCGGATCGAGGCCGGAGAGAACCTCGATGGCGTCTGCGTTATAGGCGTTCTGCTGGGCCATGGG
The DNA here is from genome assembly GCF_002796985.1 of Pseudomonas sp. GTDB lineage: Bacteria > Pseudomonadota > Gammaproteobacteria > Pseudomonadales > Pseudomonadaceae > Pseudomonas. The sequence goes on from NZ_PEKX01000020.1 coordinate 182,541, forward strand.
GTTCCTGCTTAATCAGTCGAAGAGGTGATGGCTTCAAAGGCGGCAAAGTCGACGTCGCGCCACTGGCTGGACGGCACGCCGGCAAAGGCCAGGAGTGCCGGCAGATGGCTGACGAAGCGCTGGAAGCTGTGGTCGCCGCCGGACTCGATGCGCAGCGCAGCAGCCCGGTAGTAGCGCTCGGCGGCGCGGTAGTCGAGGGTTTCGTCGGCGGTCTGCAGCCACACCTGGTAGCGCGAGCCGTCGGTCGGCGCCGGGACTTCCAGCTCCGCCAGCGCGGCGACGTGGTCCAGGGTCAGTTCCCAGGTCTCGCCGCTGTAGTAGTTGGTCTGCGGGCCGAGCTGACCGTCGAACAGCCGGTGCGGCGCCACGGCCGGGTTGATCAGCACGGCCTTGAGGCCATGGCGCTCGGCAAGACAAGTCGCGTAGTAGCCGCCCAGGGAGCTGCCGATCAGCAGCGGCTGGCCCAGTTCGGCGACGGCGGATTCCAGTTGCGCCATGGCCTTGCGCGGATGGTGGTGCAGTGCGGGCACGCGCACATGCTCGGCCAGATCCAGGCGCTCCATGGCGGCCGTGAACTGGCGCGCCTTCTGCGAGCCGGGCGAACTGTTGAATCCGTGGATATAGAGGAATGCGGTCATGGGCCGGGAGGCTACAAGCTGCAAGTGGCATGCCGCAAGTGGGGCAGCGTCGCAAGCTGCTCCTGGCGACGGTTCAATAACCCTTGACGCTGTAGTCGATCTCGAACGCGATGTCGGTCACCCGCGACACACCGGTCTCCACGCCCCCGTCCGACAGCAGGCGCAACCAGCGGTAGCCCGGCGCAGGGCTGTCGACGCTGAAGTCTTCGCTGCCCGGAGTGAACTGCACGCAGGTGGACGGCGAGGCCAGCAGGCGCACGTCGCCGCGCATCTTGTCGATTTCCTGGTGCACATGCCCCCAGAGCAGGCAGCGCACGTTCGGGTAGCGGTCCAGCACGGCGAAGAGCTTTTCCGGGTTGTAGATGCCGATGCGGTCCATCCACTGGCTGCCGATGGGCACCGGGTGGTGATGGAAGCTGATCAGCAGGTGCTTGTCCGGCGCGGCCTGGATGGCGCGCTCGAGCAACGCGGCCTGTTCATCGGTCACCTGCCCCGGCACCGCGCCGGGGATGGTGGAATCCAGCAGGATCACTCGCCAGGCGCCCAGGTCGATCACCGGATCGAGCAGATCGGTGCCGGCGGCGGCTTCGCGCATCGGCTCCATTTCGTCGTGATTGCCGGGGAACCAGCGGGTCGCGGCAGCGATCGGCGCGGTAATCGCGCGGAAGCGCTGGTAGGACTCGACCGAGCCATCCTGGGAGAGATCACCCGTGGCCAGCACCAGGTCGATCACCGGTTGCTCCTCGCCGACCAGGCGCACGACCTGAGTCAGGCTGTCGGCGGTGTCCATGCCCAGCAGCCGGCCGTTCTCTTGCGCGAACAGGTGGCTGTCGGAAAGCTGGACGACCAGGACGGAATCTGAAGCGGTGGGCTGGGGCAATGCGCCTTCTCCTGTGAGGCGGGCGTGCGGGAATTCGTGACGAAGTATGGTGACAGGCGCCCCCCTGAGCAAACCGGGAAAGCGTCACAGATCACAGTTAGGGACACGAGTCGGCGATGGGCGGGCAGGATATCATGGCGCCACTATGCCACATCGCCATCACTGCGATTTCAGCGTTGCAGCACCGGCTCCAGCTCATGGCCGCAGGACAGGCAATGACTCAGCCATTCGCCGAGGAACTGGTTGAGCTGGTTCTTCTCGTCCGGCTGGTGCATCGCCTGGTTCGGGTAGGGGTAGATCGCCAGCAGGCGGCGCGCCTGCTCAGCGCCAACCACTTCGGCCATGCGCGCGTCGTGGTACACCCGCACTTCCAACTTGGGCGCGGGCAGCCAGGGCAGCCCCAGCTCCTGGCGCACTTGCAGAACCGTGGTGTACGGGCAGGCTTCGAGCACGTCCAGCGCCAGCACGCCGAGCAGCCGCTCGCCTTCGCTGAGCGCCACGCGGCGCGAGACCTGGGCTTCGCGCATTTCCGGCAACAGGCGCATCAGGCGCAAGTAGTTCGCCTCGCAGGTCGCCTGCAGACCCGCCAGGTCGACGCGATAGCGCTCGCGCAGCAGATTCACACCCATAGCCCCCTTACCTCGGCGCGGTTGAGCGCCAGCCATTGCAGGGCGAGCATGCTCGCCGCGTTGTTGATACGGCCGTCACGCACGGCCTGCAGTGCTTCCTCGAACGGCATGACGTGGACGCGGATGTCCTCGCCCTCCTCCTCCAGCCCGTGGATGCCCGAGGCGTTGCTGCTGTCGCAGCGGCCGACGAACAGGTGCACCAGCTCGTTGCTGCCGCCGGGCGACGGCAGGTACTGGGCGATCGGCCAGAGCGCACCGAGGGTCAAGCCAGCTTCTTCCACCGCTTCGCGGCGGGCGACCTCTTCGGGCTCCTCGTCCTTGTCGATCAGCCCGGCGACCAGCTCCATCAGCCAGGGATTGACCCCGGCGTCCATGGCGCCGACGCGGAACTGCTCGATCAGCACCACTTCATCGCGTTGCGGATCGTAGGGCAGCACGCACACGGCATCGTGGCGCACGAACAACTCGCGCTTGAGCACCGGGCCCATGCCACCCGCGAACTGGCGGTGCCGCAGGTGCAGGCGGTCGACCTTGTAGAAGCCCTTGAAGCACTGCTCGCGCTTCTGGATCTCGATGTCCTGGGGGCCTGGCTTGAACGTTTCCGACATCCCGTTCCTACTCCCGTTCCTACTGACAGTGCGTTGAACTTCGCGCCATCCTATCGCGCCGCCGAGAGCGACGCAGCCTCTTTCGCGGGCAGTCGGACGGCCAGAATGGCTGTGACCGCCGCACGCAGCCGGGGTTCGCAAAGTGGTTCATAATCCACCGCCGAACCGGCAGCGCCGATGGCGGTCGAACCACTCCATTGCCGGCGAACGTCAACGACAAGGAATCCCATGCGACTTCTGAAACTAGCAGCCCTGTGCGGCATCAGCCTGTTACTGGGGGCATGCCAGGGCCTGTTCAAGCCCGCGCTCGACGAACCGCTGGCCGCGCAACACATCGCTTTCGAGCACCCCAAGCCGGGTTGCCAGGGCGAACAATGCCCACTGTTCAACCTCGACACCGTCCAATTCGACGACGAGCCGGCGCTCAACGAAGCGATCAACGCCCAACTGCTGCAACTGGCCCGCGAGGGCGAAGGCGCCGCGCCGGCCAACCTGGAACTGTACGAGAAACGCTTCCTGGATTCGGCCCAGCCTGGCTGGAGCTCCTACCTGCAAGCGAAGATCCGCGAGCAGCATGACGGTCTGGTGATCATCGAGCTGTCCAGCTATCGCTTCACCGGCGGCGAGTACGGCCAGCCCGGCCGCGCGTTCATCAATTATGATCGACGGATCCACAAGGTGCTCGCCCTGCAGGACATTCTTCTGCCCGGCCAGGAGGACAACTTCTGGAAGGTGGCGCGCATGGCGCACCAGGCGTGGATCCTGCAGAACAAGCTGGACGAACAGGACCCGAACTTCTCCAGGGACTGGCCGTTCCAGCCGACCCCGCATTTCGCCCTGACCTACGGCGCGCTGACGCTCAAGTACGACATCGACCGCATCGCCCCGCACTCGGTCGGGCACCCCGAGCTGAAGATTCCCTATCCGCGCCTGAATGGCATCGTGAAAACCTATTACTTCCCGGGGCGTGGGGCGCAGTAGATAAGGTTCACAGCGGCCGGTAGCCAATCGCGGACGGAGTCCGCTCCTACGCCACGTTTCAGCACGTGCGCAGGAACGGACTCATCCGCGATCTGCCGACAAGGCCGGCATTGGGCGTGTTCGCGAGCAAGCTCGCTCCTACAGGCTCGGCGCCGATGCAACGGCTTTTGTAGGAGCGAGCTTGCTCGCGAACCGCATCACGCAGAAGCCGGCACCTTCGTGCCAACCCGCCCCAGCAGCAGTTGCAGCACACCGGCCACCGCCAGCGCCGGCAGGGTCGCGCCCAGGTCCGGCTGGTAGTTCGCCAGCAGGTGATAGACCACCACACCACCAGCCCAGGCCAGCAGCGAACCCCAGCGCAGGCCATGGGGAATCGCGGCCGGCGCGCGGCGGCGAAGCACGAAGTGGTCGATCAGCACCACGCCGAACAACGGCGCGAACACCGAGCCGATCAGCAGCAGGAAGTTCTGGTACTGCGCCAGCGGCGCGAACCAGGCGATCAGGGTGCAGATCACGCCGATGGCCAGGGCCAGTAGTTCGACCTTGAGCGGCAGCAGAATGCCGCTGGACACCGCCGCCGAGTGGATATCGGCGAAGGCCTTCTCCGACTCGTCGAGCAGGATCAGCAGCAGCGGGATGCCCATGCCGGCGCCGGCCAGCGCCAGTAGCAGCGCATTGGCGTCGCTGCCCTGGGCGAACGCCAGGGTGTAGGCCACGCCCAGCCCCATCAGCCAGAAGCAGCCGATGAAGAAGCCCAGCGCCGCACCGGTGAAGGTATGCCCGGCGCGCTTGCCGAAGCGCGAGTAGTCGGCAATCAGCGGCAGCCAGGAGAGCGGCATGGCGATGGCAATGTCGAAGCCCACGGCGAAGGACAGCGAGCCGTCACCAGCCTTGGCCCAGAGCGCAGCCAGGTCGGCACGCTGGAACAGGTCGAAGGTCAGCCAGACGCACGCGGCGAGCAGCAGCCAGATGCCCCAGCGGCGCAACACGCGGCGCACGAACGCCAGCGGGCCGGCGACCGCCAGCAGGGTCGCCAGCGCGCCGAATACCAGGGTCCAGAGGGCCGGGCTGGTCCACGCGCCGCCGTCACCCAAGGCACGGGCCGCCAGCACGCTGGCGGCATCGCGCATGACGATGATCTCGAAGGCGCCCCAGCCGATCAGCTGCATCAGGTTCAGCAGCGCGGGCAGCGCGGCGCCGTGGCTGCCCAGGCTGAGCTTGAGCGAGGCCATGGCGGACAAGCCGGTATCGGTGCCGATCACCCCGGCGCTGGCCAACAGCAGCACGCCGACCAGGGTGCCGAGCAGGATCGCGCCCAGCGCACCGGCCAGGCCCAGGCCCGGCGCGAGCAGTGCGCCGGTCTGCAGCACCATCAGGCCGATGCCCAGGGAGAACCAGAGGGAGAACAGGTCGCGCAGACCGAGCACGCGCTGGGCGCTGCCCACGGCGGAAGTCGGTGAATAGTCGATGGCGGTAGTGGTCACGATGCGTGCAGGGCTCGAAGGTTGGATTGGATTTTTTTGTTTTTCGTAGGAGCGAGCTTGCTCGCGAACCGTGCCATCCGGCGACTCGGCTGCCGGGCGGTTCGCGAGCAAGCTCGCTCCTACAGGTTTGCCCACCCTAGCGATAAGGGCAGGCGCTGGCTTACACCTGTTTGTAGATCACCGAACCTTCGTCCTTGAAGCGCGCGGCCTGTTCCTGGAAGCCGGCCTCGATGGCCTTCTGCTCGTCGGTCAGGCCGTTCACCTTGGCGTAGTCGCGGACTTCCTGGGTGATCTTCATGGAGCAGAACTTCGGCCCGCACATGGAGCAGAAATGCGCGACCTTGGCCGAATCCTTGGGCAGGGTCTCGTCGTGGAAGGCACGGGCGGTGTCCGGGTCCAGGCCGAGGTTGAACTGGTCTTCCCAGCGGAACTCGAAGCGGGCCTTGGACAGCGCGTTGTCGCGGATCTGCGCGCCGGGGTGGCCCTTGGCGAGGTCGGCGGCATGCGCGGCGATCTTGTAGGTGATGATGCCGGTCTTCACGTCATCCTTGTTCGGCAGGCCCAGGTGCTCCTTGGGCGTGACGTAGCAGAGCATGGCGCAGCCGAACCAGCCGATCATCGCCGCGCCGATACCGGAGGTGATGTGGTCGTAGCCCGGCGCGATGTCGGTGGTCAGCGGGCCGAGGGTGTAGAACGGCGCTTCGTCGCAGCACTCCAGCTGCTTGTCCATGTTCTCCTTGATCAGGTGCATCGGCACGTGGCCGGGGCCCTCGATCAGCACCTGGACGTCATGCTTCCAGGCGATCCGGGTCAGCTCGCCGAGGGTCTCCAGCTCGCCGAACTGTGCGGCGTCGTTGGCGTCGGCCACCGAGCCCGGACGCAGGCCATCGCCCAGCGAGAAGCTGACGTCGTAGGCCTTCATGATTTCGCAGATGTCTTCGAAGTGCGTGTAGAGGAAATTCTCCTGGTGATGCGCCAGGCACCACTTGGCCATGATCGAGCCGCCACGGGAGACGATCCCAGTGACGCGCTTGGCGGTCAGCGGTACGTAACGCAGCAGCACGCCGGCGTGGATGGTGAAGTAGTCCACGCCCTGCTCGGCCTGTTCGATCAGGGTGTCGCGGAAGATTTCCCAGGTCAGGTCCTCGGCGACGCCATTGACCTTCTCCAGCGCCTGGTAGATCGGCACGGTGCCGATGGGTACCGGGCTGTTGCGCAGAATCCACTCGCGGGTCTCGTGGATGTGCTTGCCGGTGGACAGGTCCATCACCGTGTCGGCGCCCCAGCGGATGCCCCAGGTGAGCTTCTCCACCTCTTCCTCGATGGAAGAACCCAGCGCGCTGTTGCCGATGTTGCCGTTGACCTTCACCAGGAAGTTGCGGCCGATGATCATCGGTTCCAGTTCGGTGTGGTTGATGTTCGCCGGGATGATCGCGCGGCCGCGGGCCACTTCGTCACGAACGAACTCGGCGGTGATTTCCTTCTGGATACTGGCGCCGAAGCTCTGGCCCGGATGCTGCGCGTCGAGCAGGCCGGCGGCGCGGGCCTCCTGCAGTTTCATGTTCTCGCGGATGGCGATGTATTCCATCTCTGGCGTGATGATGCCCTGGCGCGCGTAGTGCATCTGCGTAACGTTGCCGCCGGCCTTGGCGCGGCGCGGGGTGCGCACGTGGGCGAAGCGCAGGGCATCGAGGCTGGCGTCGGCCAGGCGCGACTGGCCGAACTCGGAGGTCAGGCCGGGAAGGATTTCAGTGTCGCCACGCTCGTCGATCCAGCGCGAACGCACGTCCGGCAGGCCCTTGCGCAGGTCAATGTGGACGTCCGGGTCGGTGTAGGGGCCGGAAGTGTCGTAGACCATCACCGGGGCGTTCTTCTCGCCACCGAAGGCGGTCGGGGTGTCGGCGAGCGAGATTTCCCGCACGGGGACGCGGATGTCCGGGCGCGAGCCGGTCAGGTAGACCTTCTTCGAATTCGGAAAGGGCTGGGTCGACTGGCGGTCCAGCTGTTCAAGGCGGGTGACGTTGTTTTTCTGGGTGCTCATCCTGGCTCTCCTGGGGTTGATTGCCGGGGAGAACCTGGGACGAGAGGAGCTGCTTGCTGCAGCGAAGGAGCGCATCCCGAGAAGGGCTGGGGCCGGGGCGGAATGCGCCGCGGGATGCGTACTTCTTGTTCCCTACGCGGGTGCTAACCCGATCAGGTTCAACGGGATCCGGAATTATCCGATCTCAGCCCCTCACGATGGGGCACCCCGACAAGAACGCCCGCAGTCTAATCAAGTGCGCGGGGATAAGCCAACGCCGCCCGGCCGAAACGCGCAATTGCCTACACGCAACTACACTCCAGCCTCGGAAGGCTCGTACGAACGCGCCTTGACCGCCACCGGCGGCAACCGTAGCCTTGCCTCACCTCGCATCACTTTCCAGGATGAACGAATGCTGCGCAGACTCTCTCTGGCTGTCGCTGTAGCCGCAACGACAGGCTTTGCCTGGGCTGCACAGCCCGCTCCGGCCGCACCCTCTCTGCCCACCAAGACGGACCTGATCAGCGTCTATAAAGATGCCGTCGACAATAACGCCGACCTCGCCGCCGCCCAGGCCGACTATATGGCGCGCAAGGAAGCCGTGCCCCAGGCGCGCTCCGGCCTGCTGCCGCAGATCAACGCCGGCGCCAGCACAGGCAACACGCGCACGTCGCTGGACACCCCCAGCGCCACGCTGAACCGCAACACCCAGCTGGTACAGGCGACCCTGAGCCAGCCGCTGTTCCGAGCCGACCGCTGGTTCCAGCTCAAGGCGGCGGAAAACACCACCGAACAGGCCCAGCTGGAATTCTCCGCGACCCAGCAGCAACTGATCCTGCAGACCGCGCAGAACTACTTCGGCGTGCTCCGCGCCCAGGACAACCTGGCCGCCAGCAAGGCCGAGGAAGCGGCGTTCAAGCGCCAGCTCGACCAGTCCAACGAACGCTTCGACGTCGGCCTGTCCGACAAGACCGATGTGCTCGAATCCCAGGCCAGCTACGACACCGCGCGGGCCAACCGCCTGGTGGCCGAGCAGCAGGTGGATGACGCCTTCCAGGCCCTGGTGACCCTGACCAACCGCGAGTACAGCTCGATCGAGGGCATCCTCCACTCGCTGCCGGTCGTGGCGCCCGTCCCCAACGACGCCAAGGCCTGGGTAGACACCTCGGTGCAGCAGAACCTGCGCCTGCAGGCCAGCAACTACGCGGTCGACGCCGCCGAAGAGACCCTGCGCCAGCGCAAGGCCGGCCACCTGCCGACCGTCGACGCCGTGGCCCAGTACCAGAAGGGCGACAACGACGCCCTGGGCTTCGCCAACTCCGGCATACCGGGCGACCCGCACTACGGCAAATACGTCGACCAGACCAGCATCGGCGTGCAACTGAACGTGCCGATCTACAGCGGTGGCCTGACCAGCTCCCAGGTCCGCGAGGCCTACCAGCGCCTGAACCAGAGCGAGCAGCTGCGTGAAAGCGAGCGCCGCCAGGTGGTCCAGGACGCCCGCAACCAGCACCGCGCGGTGAACACCGACGTGGAGCAGGTGAAGGCGCGTCGCCAGGCGATCATCTCCAACCAGAGCTCGCTGGAAGCTACCGAGATCGGTTACCAGGTCGGTACCCGCAACATCGTCGACGTACTGGACGCCCAGCGCTCGCTGTACAACTCGGTGCGTGATTACAACAACACCCGCTACGACTACATCCTCGACAACCTGAGCCTCAAGCAGACCGCCGGCACCCTCGCGCCGAGCGACCTGGAGGCACTGGGCGCCTACCTGAAGCCGGACTACAACCCGGACAAGGACTTCCTGCCGCCGGACCTGGCCAAGGCCGCCGAAGCGCAGCTCAAGGCTGGCGCCAAGTACTGATCCAGCCCCATGAAAAAGCCCCGCGATTGCGGGGCTTTTTCTTTGGTCACGCTGGTGGCCCGGCGTAAAGCGAACCCAATCGCGGACAGAGTCCGCTCCTACGTTCAGGTCAGGCGTAGGAGCGGACTCCGTCCGCGATCGCTCAACGCAACGCCAGAAACCACTCAGCAGCATGGCGACGTAGGGCGCATAACCTGGAACAGGTTATCCGCCAGTCCCGACCTTGCTCATGCCGAGGGCTCGGCGTAAAGCGAATCCAATCGCGGACGAAGTCCGCTCCTACGTTCAGGCTGGGCGTAGGAGCGGACTCCGTCCGCGATCGCTCAACGTCAACGCCGAAACCTCACCCGTGGCTCAATCACGGTAACCCGGCGACACCCGATCCAGCATCCTCAGCAAAGCCGACCACGCCAGGTCATAACCATCCGGGTCGCTCAGTTCCCCTTCCGCCAGCGGGCGCGCCGGGGCGTTGAATTGCTGCTCGGTATGCCGGCAAACCTCGTCCGGCGGAATCACCAGCTCGCCACCCGCCTGGGCCGCCAGCTGGATGTCGCAGGCCTTCTCCAGGTAGTACATGCGCAGGAACGCCTGCTGCACCGTCTGGCCCACGGTCAGCAGACCGTGGTTGCGCAGCAGCAGGCCGAAGTGGTCGCCCAGGTCGCGCACCAGGCGCTCCTGCTCGTCCATCGACAGGGCGATGCCTTCGTAGTCGTGGTAGCCGAGCCGTCCGTAGAACTCCAGGGAGATCTGGTTCAGCGGCAGCAACCCGCAGGCCTGCGCCGCCACCGCACAACCCGCGCGGGTGTGGGTATGCAGCACGCACTGAGCATCTTCGCGGGCGCCGTGAATGGCGCTGTGGATCACGAAGCCGGCCGGGTTGACCTTGTACGGCGACGGCCCCACGGCATGGCCGCTGAGGTCGATCTTCACCAGGCTGGAGGCGGTGATCTCGTCGAACATCAGGCCGTAGGGGTTGATCAGGAAATGGTGTTCGGGACCGGGAATGCGCACCGAGATGTGGGTGAAGATCAGGTCGGTCATGCGGTAGTGCGCGATCAGCCGGTAGCAGGCCGCCAGCTCCTCGCGCAGCTTCCATTCCTCGGGCGAACAAGTGGCGCGACTGGGCGCCTGCAGCGACGTCATGGTGCACTTCTCCTCAAGGCAAAAGATGCCGGGGCAAAAGCCCCGGCATCTGGATCATTGGGCGGCCCAGGCGTTGAAGCGCTCTTCCAGCTCCTCGCCGTGGTCGACCCAGAACTCATCGTCCATCGCCAGGCCCTGGGGCAGATTCTGCGTGGAGGTCGGCACCCAGCCGGCGAGGTCGGCCGGCAGGCGTTCGGCGGCCTGAATGTTGGTCGGACCATACGCAATGTGTTTCACGTAGTCGACCTGGGCATCGGGCTGGTTGGCGAAGGCGATGAAGCGCTTCGCCTCATCGACGTGCTGCGAGCCCTTGATGATCGCCCAGTAATCCATGCCGTACAGGCTGCCCGGCCAGACCAGCTGCAGGTTGCGTCCGCCCTTGTAGGCATCGGCGATGCGCCCGGTGTAGGTGGTGGTCATCACCACGTCACCGGCGGCCAGCCACTGCGCCGGTTGCGCGCCGGCTTCCCACCACTGCACGTAGGGCTTGATCTGGTTGAGCTTGGCGAAGGCGCGGTCGACGCCAGCCTTGGTGCCCAGTTCCTTGTAGACGTCCGCCGGCTTCACGCCGTCGGCCATCAGGGCGAATTCCAGGTTGTAGATCGCGCGTTTGCGCAGGCCGCGCTTGCCAGGGAATTTCTTCACGTCCCAGAAATCCGTCCAGGACTGCGGCGCCGGCTTGAGCTTGTCGGCGTCATAGGCGATAGCCACGCCCCACACCAGGGCGGCTGAGCCGCAGTCCTTGGCGGCATTGGCGATCAGCTGGTCCTTGCCACCGATCTGCTGCCAGTCCAGCGGCACGAACAGGCCTTCGTCGCAGCCACGAGCCAGGTCCGGGCCCTCGATCTGCACCACGTCCCAGTCGGCGTGGCCGGTATCGGCCATCACCTTGATCCGCGCCATCTCGCCGTTGTATTCGCTCTGGGTCACGCCGACCCCGGACTGCTTGCTGAAAGGCTGGAAGAAGGCCGCGTCCTGCGCCTTCTGGCCAGCGCCGCCGTAACCGACCACCACCATGTTCTCGGCGGCCTGGGCGGCGCCGCAGCACAGCCCGAGGGCGACCAGCAGCGGTGAGACGGCGGACTTGAGGAAGGAGCGCTTGTGGAAGTTGTTGCGGTGGACAGTCATCGAGCATACCCCCGGTCGTAGGTGGCAGCGGGCGCGGCCGGAATGGCCGCACGCACGCAGGACGGGCGCGCCGGAACCACGGTGCAAGAAAGACAGGGCAGAGATGAATCGATTGCCAGCGGGTGAACCCGCCAGGCGAGGGGGGACCGTACGGAACGGTTCATGCGCCTCTCCTCTTGTAGTTGTTGTGGAGCACGTCGCGGTGACCCCGGAGGCGTCCGGGGCGGAACTGAAACTACCCAGTCACTTTTAAAAAAACAAGTTGATTTTTTACTGGCGGTAAATTTTTATAACAACAACTTAAACGCACTTGCCTAGACAACATTGCCCGTTTCAGGAGAAGCCGCCGTGCCCCAGGTCCGTCACTTCCAGCAATCCGCCCTGCAATTCCAGCCCTACAGTGGGCAAGACATCGAACGTGCCGCCATCTGCCGGCTGATCGGCCCGACGGACAGCGAGACCATGGGCGCTGGCCTCGCCCGCTTCGACGGCGTTTCCATCGAATGGACGGTGCTCTACGACGAGCTGATCGTGGTGCTGGAAGGCAACTTCCGCCTGCGCCTGGCCGACCAGGTGATCGACGCCAAACCGGGCGACGTGATCTGGGTCCCCGAACGCACGCCGCTGGCCTACGAAGGCGAGAAAGCCTGCGTGTTCTACGCGCTCTATCCGGTGGACTGGCAGGCGCGCAACGCTTGAGTCCGCCCCGGCCGCCCGACGCGGCCGCATCCCAAGATCCAGGCTGCACCACAACAAGAATCCGGAGTTGCCCGATGAGCCAGTTTCCCCACCTGTTCAGCCCGCTGAGTATCCGCGGCAAGGCGCTGAAGAACCGCATCATGTCCACCGGGCACGACACCTCGATGCCCACCGACAACCTGGTCAACGACCAGTTGGTGGCCTACCACACCGCCCGCGCCAAGGGCGGCGTCGGCCTGATCGTGCTGCAGGTTGCCGGCGTGCATGACAGCGCCCGCTACACCTCCCACGTACTGATGGCCACCGATGACGAGTGCATCCCCGGCTACCGGCGCATCGCCGAGGCCTGCCATGCCGAGGGCACTGTGGTGCTGTCCCAGGTCTTCCACCCCGGGCGCGAGATCATGGAATCCAGCGACGGCCTGCTGGCCGTGGCCTACGCGCCTTCCGCCTCGCCCAACGAACGCTTCCGGGTGATGCCGCGCGAGCTGAGCCAGGCGATGATCGACGAGATCGTCCAGGGCTACGCCGACGCCGCGCGCCGCCTGCATGCCGCCGGCATCGACGGCGTGGAAGTGGTCGCCAGCCACGGCTACCTGCCGGCGCAGTTCCTCAACCCACGAGTGAACCGCCGCAGCGACGGCTACAACGGCGACATCGATGCGCGCCTGCGCTTCACCCGCGAAGTGATCGCCGCAGTGCGCGCCGCCACCGATGAAAACTTCATCATCGGCCTGCGCATCTCCGCCGATGAGCGCGACCCGGAAGGCCTCACCGAAGACGAATCACTGCAGGGCGTGAAAGGCCTGCAGAACTCGCTGGACTACGTCCACATCGTCGCCGGCACCTCCGCCTCGCTGGGCGGGGCCATCCACATCGTCCCGCCGATGGCCATCGAAGCGGCCTACCTGGCCAACGAGGCCGGCACCTTCAAGCGCAACCTGGACATCCCGCTGTTCGTCACCGGGCGCATCAACCAGCCGCAGGAAGCCGAGCTGATCGTCGCCCGCGGCCAGGCCGACGTGTGCGGCATGACCCGCGCGCTGATCTGCGACCCGCAGATGCCGAGCAAGACCGAAAGCGGCCACGTCGAGGACGTGCGCGCCTGCATCGCCTGCAACCAGGCGTGCATCGGCCACTTCCACCGCGGCTACCCGATCTCCTGCATCCAGCACCCGGAAACCGGCCGCGAACTGATCTATGCCGAACGCAAGATGGCCACCCAGCGCAAGCGAGTGCTGGTGGTCGGCGGCGGGCCGGCGGGCATGAAGGCCGCCGCCGTCGCCGCCCAGCGCGGCCATGAGGTCACCCTTTGCGAAGCCAGCGCCCAGCTCGGCGGACAGGTCAACCTGGCCCAGTTGCTGCCGCGCCGCGCGGAGTTCGGCGGCGCCTCCACCAACCTGCAACGCGAGATGCAACTGGCTGGCGTCGAAGTGCGCCGCAACACCCGCGTCGACCGCGCGCTGGTCGAGCAGGAACGCCCCGACGTGGTGATCGTCGCCACCGGCGCCAAACCCTATCGCCCGCCTTACGAGGAAGCCGGCGAACTGCAGGTGGTGGACGCCTGGCAGGTACTGCGCGGCGAAGTGAAGCTGGGCCGTTCGGTGCTGGTCACCGACTGGCGCGCCGACTGGATTGCCCCCGGCATCGCCGAGCGCCTGGTACGCGACGGCCACCAGGTACACCTGGCGGTGAACGGCACCCACGTCGGCGAAAGTCTGCCGCTCTACGTGCGCGACCACCTGGCCGGCGAGCTGCACCGCCTGGGCATCACCATCACCCCGTACGCCCGCCTGTACGGCGTCGACGACAGCACCGTCTACCTCCAGCACACCGCCAGCGGCGAGCCGATGCTGGTGGAAAACATCGACACTCTGGTGCTCTGCCAGGGCCATCAGCCGGTGGACGAACTGGCCGACGAGATCGCCGACCTGGCCGAAGTCCGCCGCATCGGCGACTGCCTGGCGCCGCGCACGGCAGAGGAAGCGATCTACGAAGGGCTCAAGGCGGGCTGGGCGATCTGAGGCGCGGTTGAATGGGGGCGCTCCGATTTTCCCGGCTTGCTCCTGAGTAGGATGGCGTGGAGCGCAGCGATACCCATCAATGCCCGAGCAGCGTCAGCATGGGTATCGCTGCGCTCCACACCATCCTACGACGAGCAGAACCTGGGACGACCCATGGCTCCCAATGAAGAAACAAAGGACCCGGCGCATTGTTTAGAATGCCCCACGACGCCAATCGCCAGGACCACCGCCGCATGAGCCGCAAAGCCCCGCAGGAAGCCCCCGCCAACGCCGAAGCGCAATTCCTCGGCACCCGCATCCGCGGCCTGCGCAAGCGGCGCGGCATGACGCTGGCGGAGCTGGCCGAGCAGAGCGGGCTCACCGCCGGCTACATCAGCCAGCTGGAACGCAACCTGGCCTACCCGTCGATCCCGGCGCTGTTCAACATCGCGCGCAGCCTGGGCGTGACCATTCAGTGGTTCTTCGCCAGCGAAGTGCAGGTCGACCCGGCCGACGCCGGTTACGTGGTGCGGCGCAACGCCCGCACCAGCGTGCATTACGAAGATGGCATCGTCGACGAACTGCTCAGCCCGCAGCCCAGCCGCCAGCTGGAAATCCTCCACTCGCGCTTCCCGCCGGGCACCTACAGCCAGCAGAGCTACAGCCATGACGGAGAGGAAGCCGGCTACCTGCTCAGCGGCACCTTCGAGCTCTGGGTGGGTGAGCGTCATTTCGTGCTCAACGAAGGCGACAGCTTCAGCTATTCCAGCCAGGAGCCGCACCGCTACGGCAACCCCGGAGAGGTGGATGCCGTGGTGCTCTGGGTGATTACGCCGCCGACTTTCTGAGCAGCTTTTGTAGGAGCGAGCTTGCTCGCGAACGCTCTTCGGTGACTTCGGCGTCAAGCGGGTTCGCGAGCAAGCTCGCTCCTACAGGCACCTTGGGATTTGGGGCGCGGAAGGAGGCCCTCTCCCTGAAGGGAGAGGGAGCCGTTCGGCGTTGTAGGATGACGCCGAGTCAGCCGGCTGGCTCAGAATTTTCACAGCGCGCCAGATCAGTCCCCTCTCCCTTCAGGGAGAGGGTTAGGGAGAGGGAAAATCCCCCGATCCGAAGCACGATCAGCCCTTGATCAACCGCCCCAGCCCATCCAGCAAACGCACCAGTGCCCCCTGATTGGCCTTCATCACTCCCAACCCAGCTTCGGCCATGCGCTCGGAAGCAGCGGGCTCGTCCCACAGGGCCGCCACGGCGACAGCCAGCGAAGGTGCATCAGCCACTTCGCGCAGCGCACCGACCTCGCGCAATTGCCCAGCAATTTCCAGGAAGTTGAACAGGTGCGGGCCGGACAGCACCGGCTTGCCCAGCGCCGCCGGCTCCAGCAGGTTGTGCCCGCCATTGGGCACCAGACTGCCGCCGACAAAGGCGACATCGGCCAGCGCATAGAGGAACAGCAGCTCGCCCATGGTGTCGCCCAGCAGCACCTGGGTGTGCGCCGTCACCAACTCACCGAGGGAGCGACGCTGGGTGCGCAAGCCCTCACGGGTGCACAGCTCGTACATCGGGTTGAAGCGTTCCGGGTGGCGCGGCACCAGGATCAGCAGCGCGTCCCGGTGTTTCTCCAGCAGTTGCCGATGAGCCGCCAGAACAATCTCGTCTTCCCCAGCATGGGTGCTGGCGGCGATCCAGATCGGCCGCTGTTGCGCCTGCCACTGGCTGCGCAGCTCATGGGCACGCGCCAGCAGCTCGGGGTCGATGGTCAGGTCGAACTTGATCGAACCGGTCACGCTCACGCAGTCCGCACGCGCGCCAAGCTGGCGGAAGCGCTCGGCTTCGGCCTCGGTCTGCACGGCGATCCAGCTCATCTCTTCCAGCATCGGCCGGGTCAGCCCGGCGAAGCGCGCATAACCGCGCGCCGAGCGTTCGGACAACCGCGCATTGGCCAGCGCCACCGGAATGCCGCGCTTGGCGCACTGGTGGATGTGGTTAGGCCACAGCTCGGTTTCCATGATCACGCCCAGCACCGGCCGCGCCCGGTCGAGGAAGCGCGCCGCCGCCCAGGGCAGGTCGTACGGCAGGTAGCAGTGCTGCACCTGGTCACCGAACAGCGCGCGGATGCGCTCGGAGCCGGTGGGCGTCATGCAGGTAACGGTGATCGGCAGACCGGGGTAGCGCTGCATCAGCGCGCGGATCATCGGCGCGGCGGCGATGCTCTCGCCCACCGACACTGCGTGCACCCAGATACCGCCGGGCTTGAGCGCCGGCAGACCGAGGGCGAAGCGCTCGCCGACGCGCTGAGCGTAGGCCGGCGCCTTGCGCGAACGCAGGAACAGGCGCAGCGCGACCAGCGGCAGGCCCAGGTGGAACAGCAGGGTATAGAGGGTCCGGTTCATGGCGGCGGAGAGTAGCAAATTAGCGGGCTCGGCGGCCGCCCAATCCTGCATGGACACCGTTCCTGGTAGGAGCGAGCTTGCTCGCGAACCGCTTGACGCTGCAGCAGCCGGGAAATCCTGTTCGCGAGCAAGCTCGCTCTTACGAAGAGCAGATCGGCGCGGGATCTGGCGATGTCACACCGGCGAAGCGAGATGTTCGGCAAAGCACTCGCCCAACCACTGCGCCGCCGGCCCCAGCGGCTCGTCGCGGCGCCAGACCAGCTCCACAACCAGCGGCGGCGGCGTCCAGTCGCTGGCCAGTTCCACCAGCAGCGGCTGGTAAGCCGGGTACTGCGCCACGTGGGTCGGCAGCCAGGCCCAGCCCAGGTCGCGCATCAACAGTTCGGCCATGGCGTAGAAGCTGTCGGCGCGCCAGACCAGCGGGCTGATCTGCTCGCCGCCGGGGTAGTGGCTGTCCTGCGGGGCCATGAGCAACTGGCGATGCCGCGCCAGCTCGCGCCGGTCGGCGTAGTCCAGCTTCGCCAACTCGTGCCCGGCGCCGCACACAGTGACCATTTCGATGGTGCCCAGGCGCTGCCGCTCCAGCGCTTCCGGCATGCCCTCGTGGTGGAACAGCAGGCCAAGGTCGGCGCGCCGTTCCAGCAGCTTGCGCGCCACGTCGCCCTGGGCGCCGCTGGCCAGTTGCACCTCCAGGGTGGGGAATTCCTGCGCCAACGCCTGCAGCCCGGAGAGCACCGGCTGGTAAGGCATCGCCTCGTCCTGTGCAAGGCGCAGCAACGGCTCGGTGCCACGCACCAGCGCCAGCGCGCGGCTTTCCAGGCGCTCGCACTGACGCAGTACTTCGCGGGCTTCATCCAGCAGCGCCCTGCCCTCGCCGGTCAGCACCGGCTGGCGGCCGCTGCTGCGCTCGAACAGGGTCACGCCCAGGTCGCTCTCCAGCAGCGCGATGGAGGAACTCACCGCCGACTGCACGCGCTGGAGCTGCCGCGCCGCCGCCGAAAAGGAAGATTGATCGGCGACGCTGACGAAGAGTCGCAACTGGTCCAGGTTCCACTGCATGGCCCCACTCCAAACCTATCTCACAAACAGATAGGTAATGACTTTATCCCATCATCCAGCGGACTAGAATGCCCGGCAGAATCGAACGTCAGCTGCGTGTCGCTCATACCGAGCGGCGTGTCGTTCCGGGGAGCACCCACCATGCCCGGCTATCTCTATCTTGCTATCGCCATCGTCGCCGAAGTCATCGCCACCGCTTCGCTGAAGTCGGTGAAGGGCTTGTCCACGCCCCTGCCGCTGGTGCTGGTGATCGTCGGCTATGCCATTTCCTTCTGGATGCTCACCCTGGTGGTGCGCAGCATCCCAGTGGGTATCGCCTACGCCATCTGGGCGGGCCTGGGCATCGTGCTGGTCAGCATCGCGGCCATGGTGCTCTACCAGCAGAAGCTCGATACCGCCGCCCTGTTCGGCATGGGCCTGATCGTCAGCGGCGTGGTGGTGATCCAGCTGTTCTCCGGCAACGCCGGCCACTGATGCGGCGCCGTCAGCATTCTGTAGGAGCGAGCTTGCTCGCGAACCAGCCGCCGCGCGAGGCGTTCGCGAGCAAGCTCGCTCCTACAAAGGCAGCCTGAGGCAACGGGCGTTTGCCGTCGCCCTCAAGCGTTATACTGCGCGCTTCGTTTTTCCCTTCGAGGCGCTTTCATGTCCGAATCCCTGAGCACCGACATCCTCATCGTCGGCGGCGGCATCGCCGGTCTCTGGCTCAATGCCCGCCTGCGCCGCGCCGGCTTTTCTACTGTGCTGGTAGAGAACACCGCGCTGGGCGGCGTGCAGAGCATGCGTTCACAGGGGATCATCCATGGCGGCACCAAGTACGCCCTGCACGGTGCGCTGACCGGCGCCTCGGAAGCCATCGCCGACATGCCCGCGCTGTGGCGCGACTGCCTGGCCGGCACCGGCGAGGTGGACCTGCGCGGCACGCGTGTGCTCTCCGACGCGCATTACCTGTGGTCGCCCGGCGGTCTGGCCGGCAACCTCACCAGTTTCTTCGCCAGCAAGGCAGTGCGCAGCCGCGTCGCCCAGGTGAAAGGCAACGACCTGCCGCCGGCGTTGCAGGACAAGGCCTTCAAAGGCAAAGCCTACCGCCTCACCGAGCTGGTGCTGGACGTGCCCAGCCTGATCGCGCGCCTGGCCGAACTGGCCGGTGACAGCCTGCTGGCCGGCGAACGCATCGAAGCCCTGCGCGATGCTGACAAGCTGGTTGGCCTGCGCGTGGACGGCCGCGAGATCCGCGCCCAGCGTGTGGTGCTCAGCGCCGGTGCCGGCAACGAGGCGCTGCTGCGCGAACTGGGCCTGGAACGCCCGGAGATGCAGCGCCGCCCGCTGCACATGGTGCTGGTCACCGCGCCGACCCTGAAACCGCTGTACGCCCACTGCCTCGGCGGCGGGCCGAAACCCCGCGTCACCGTCACCACTCACCCGCTGAGCAACGGCGACTGGGTCTGGTACCTGGGCGGCGACATTGCCGAAGCCGGCGGCGTGGCGCGCAACGAAGCCGAGCAGATCGCCGAGGCGCAGCGCGAGCTGCACAAGCTGGTGCCCTGGATCGACCTCTCCGCCGCACGCTGGGCCACCCTGCGCGTGGACCGCGCCGAGCCCTCGCAGAACAACCTGCTGCGCCCGGACAGCGCCTTCCTCGCCGAAGAGGGCGCCCTGCTGGTCGGCTGGCCGACCAAGCTGGCGCTGGCGCCGAACTTCGCCGACCGCGTACTGGAATCCCTGGAGAAGAGCGGCATTCGCCCACAAGCCAATGCCGCCCTGCCGGACCTGCCGCGCCCGGCCATGGCCCGCCCGGTGTGGGAGGAACTGCTCGGATGAAGACCCTGCATCACCTGCACCGCCCGCTGGGCAGCACTGGCCTGAACGTCTCGCCACTGGGCCTGGGCACCGTGAAGCTCGGCCGCGATCAGGGCGTGAAGTACCCTGAAGGCTTCCGCATCCCCGATGACCGTGAGGCCGCCGATCTGATCGCACTGGCCCGCGACCTGGGCATCAACCTGATCGACACCGCGCCAGCCTATGGCCGCAGCGAGGAACGCCTCGGCCCGCTGCTGCGCGGCCAGCGCGACCAGTGGGTGATCGTCAGCAAGACCGGCGAGGAGTTCGTCGGCGGCCAGTCGCTGTTCGACTTCAGCGCTGTCCACACGCGTCGTTCGGTGGAACGCAGCCTGCAGCGGCTGGAGACCGACTACATCGACCTGGTGCTGGTGCATTCGGACGGCAATGACCTGGACATCCTGCGCGGCACCGAGGTCTACGCGACCCTGGAGCGCCTGAAGGAGGAAGGGCTGATCCGCGGCTTCGGCTTCTCCGGCAAGACCGCCGACGGCGGCCTGCTGGCCCTGGAGCGCGGCGACTGCGCGATGGTCACCTACAACCTCAACGAGCAGGCGGAAAAGCCGGTGATCGACCATGCCCAGGCCCATGGCCGTGGCATCCTGATCAAGAAGGCCCTGGCCAGCGGCCACGCCACGCTCGCCCCCGGCGTCGACCCGGTACGCGCCAGCTTCGAGCTGGTGCTGGGCCATCCCGGCGTCGCCAGCGCCATCGTCGGCACCATCAATCCGTTGCACCTCGCGCACAACGTGGCGATCGCCGCCGAGGTGCTCGACCACTGATCGGCGGTCATGTGGATTACCTATTCCTGTGCCATGCTCCAACTCCCTCGGGAAAAACCGGGGGCACAGAAACTGTCGCCAGCCGGTGATTCACGCGCAAAAGCTTCGGAATCACCAAGCCTTTCAGGGAAAAATCCGGAAATCCTTTCGATTTTCGATGACACCAGGAGCGGTGTCAGGCTGTCCAGGTTGTAGCGACCCCGTAATGAACGATCGGCCGGACTGTCTTCCAGGACAGTCAGCGTTCGCGTCGGCGTCGCTTACCCAGGTAAGGACGCGCCAGCGCAACCCGGCGCCTTGTACGACCAGGCCCTGCAAGAGCAGGCCCTGCAAGAAAAGGAAGCCCACATGCCCCGTACGCTCGCCCGCAAGGACCCGACCGCCTTCAAGACCCTGCCGCTGCTGGTGGATGCCAGCCCGAAAGGTCTCGCCTACCAGACCCTCGGCAAGCCCCTGAACTTCGCCCAGGTCCTGGAAAAGCGCCGCCCCATCGAGATCAACGAGACCGAACGTTTCACCACCGAACTGGCCAACCTTGGCGTTTCGGTGCGCCTGACCCTGAACTACCAGGGCCGCGACCACTGGATCCTGGTGCGCCAACGTCGCCTGGACCGTGGCGACACGGTGCTCAAGCTGATTTCCGGCTACGTGCCGGCCCACGAACTGAACCTGCCGCTGCTCACCGCGATCCAGGAAGTCGCCGAGGAATGCCTGGTGGAAACCGCCGACGGCTGGCTCGGCGGGCGCTTCGGCGACACCTGGCTGCCGACGCCCTACGAGGGCATCCTGCGCTACCGCGAGAGCAGCCACTTCTCCCTGACCCCGCTGTCCGGCGCCGCGCGCCCGGTGCAGGCCGGTGCGTTGCGTTTATTGGAGCGCCCGCAGGCCTACGTGCACCTGCCGACCGCCTCGCTACAGCTGGTCTATGACTTGCGCCTGGAGCTGCCCAAGGATGCCCGCGAGGTCAGCCTGTTCCATGTCGACGAGAAGCTCGAAAGCGGCCCGCTGGTGGCGCGGCTGGACCGCCGTCGCCCGGACATCTATCTGCTGCCGCTGGAGCATGGCCAGCCGACTGGCGAACTCTTCACCCTGAGCAAGGGCGAGCTGTGCAAGGCCAGCACCCGTGGTCTGTGGCTGTCGGAGAGTTTTGCCGAGCAGGATGGCTGGCTCGTGCGCGAGGAACGCATCCGCTTCCGCGAATGGATGGAGCAGTGGCCGCCCGCCGCCGGCAATGCCGGCAGCGGGCGGCGCACGGCCTGATTCCGCCAGCGTGAAACGGCCTGGCGGCCGCACTCACCTGTAGGAGCGAGCTTGCTCGCGAACCCGATCAACCGGCCACGCTGGTGCAGGGCGGTTCGCGAGCAAGCTCGCTCCTACAAAAAAGCGCTCTGTCTTACTTGAGCTGGCTGGAACTCTTGCCCAGCAGCCGCCGCGCCACGATCAGCAACTGGATCTGCTGGGTGCCTTCGAAGATGTCGAGGATCTTCGAATCCCGCGCCCACTTCTCCAGCAGCTCCTCTTCCCCGTATCCCAGCGCGCCGGCCAACTCGACGCATTTCAGCGTCACCTCGTTGGCCACCCGCCCGGCCTTGGCCTTGGCAATGGAAGCCTCTTTGGAATTCGGCAGGCGGTTGTCAGCCATCCACGCCGCCTTCAGGGTCAGCAGGCGCGCCGCTTCCCATTCGGCTTCCAGGCGATACAGCGTCGCCTCGGCATGGCTGGCGCTGAGCAGCGGCTGGCAATAGTCGAAGCGGCAGCCGGCCTTCTTCAGCAGCTCGCGGGTGCGGTCCAGCGAGGCCTTGGCCACGCCGATGGCCATGGCAGCCACCAGCGGGCGGGTGTTGTCGAAGGTTTCCATCACCCCGGCAAAGCCTTTCTGCACGTCGATCTCGGCATTGCCCAGCAGGTTGGCGGCCGGCACGCGGCAGTCGCTGAAGCTGATGGACGCGGTGTCCGACGCCTTGATGCCGAGCTTCTTCTCCAGGCGGGTGACGGTCATCCCCGGCGTACCCTTCTCCACCACGAAGGATTTGATCGCCGCGCGGCCCAGCCCCTTGTCCAGGGTCGCCCAGACCACCACCGCGTCGGCGCGGGCGCCGGAGGTGACGAAGATCTTCTCGCCATTGAGCAGGTAGTGATCACCCTCGCGGGTGGCCGTGGTGCGGATCGCCGCCGAGTCCGAGCCGCAACCCGGCTCGGTGATGGCCATGGCCGCCCAGGTGCCGGAGAAGCGCTTGAGCTGCTCCTCGTTGGCCACCGCAGCGATGGCAGCGTTGCCCAGGCCCTGGCGCGGCATGGCCAGCAGCAGGCCGGTGTCGCCCCAGCACATCTCCATCACACCCAGGCAGGCAGAGAGGTTGCCACCGTTCTTCACCCCCTCCTCCGCGCCGGCCTTGCGCTTGCTGGCCGAGGTGGCGCCCACGGCATCCGGCGAGCCGGCGTTCATGCCGTCCAGCAGCGCGGCCAGCAGGTCCAGTTCCTTGGGGTAGGCGTGCTCAGCCTTGTCGTACTTGCGCGAAATCGGTCGCAGGTAGTTCTCCGCCACTTGGCGGGCCTGGTTCTGCAAGGTGCGGAATTTCTTCGGCGTCTCGAGGTACATGCAAAGCTCCTTACAGGTGCAGGCCGCCAGCCATCAGGCTGACGGCGCGCAGGTCGCGGTACCAGCGCTCGGCCGGGTGTTCCTGGGTGAAACCGTGGCCGCCGAGCAGTTGCACCGCATCGGTGCCGATCTTCATCGCCTTCTCGGCGCAGAGCAGCTTCGCCAGATAAGCCTCGCGGTGGAACGCCTGGCCACGCTCGGCCAGCGCGCAGGCGCGCCAGACCATCAGGCGCATGGCGTCCAGTTCGATGGCGATGTCCGCGATCATGAAGGCCACGCCCTGGCGATGGCTGATCGGTTCGCCGAAGGCCTCGCGCTCGTTGCAGTAGGTGATCACATAGTCCAGCGCGGCCTGCCCGGTACCCACGGCCAGCGCGCACCAGGCCAGCGCGGTGTGATAGAGGAAGGCCTGGTAGTCAAAGCGCTCCGCCGCCAACCGCTGTTCGGCCGGAACCTTCACGCCCTTGAGGCGAACCCGCGCGGTGCCGGTGGCCTTCAGGCCCATGGCCGGTTCGGCGCGCACCTCTACCCCCCTGGCGCGGGTGTCGATGAGGAACAGCGCCGGGCCGTCGCCGGCATCGGCCGCGACGATCAGCTTCTGCGCATCCACGCCACGCACGACCAGGCACTTTTCGCCGGTCAGCGTGTAGCTCGAACCGCGCTTACGCGCCTTGGTGGACAGGCGCAGCGGGTCGGCCAGCAGTTGCGGCTCGTTCACCGCGATGGCGATCAGCGGCGCCGCCTCTTCGCTGACGAAGGCCGGCAGCCAGCGCGCCTGTTGTTGCGGCGAGGCCCAGCGGCGAATGCAGTTGGCCGCCGACAGCGGCACCAGCAGCGCAGCGGCCAGGCTCAGGTCGCCACGGGCGAGAGCTTCGGCGATCAGCGCGTTGGTCACCACGGTGCGCTCGCCGGCCATGCCGCCGTGCACTTCGCTGACGCCATAGTGGGTCAGGCCCAGCTCCTGCGCCTGGGCCAGCAACTCAAGGCTCAGGCTGGCCTTGGCGTCGGCCTCATGGGCGGCCGGGCGCAGCACTTCGACGGCGAAGCCTTCGAGCATCTCCACGAGCATCTGCTGCTCGTCGGACAGGGACAGGTCGAACAGCCCGTCCGGGTCGACCTTGCGCGGGGTCTTGGGCTGCTTGGCGGCGCGCTCGCTGGCCAGCCGGAAGCCGGTGCGGCTGCCGCTGTAGAGGAGTCTTTCAAAAGGCTTGCGCAGCTTGAGTCGGTCCGGCCAGTCGGCCTGGGCGACACGGTTCAGCACGGCCAGGGCGCGGCCCTGCACGTCGGTGGTCATGGCATCTCGCTCCGCGGAGGGTGGATGCCCCGATCATGCGCTTCACAATGCCGCAGGGACCATGACCGCTTTGCCGCCAGGTACTGGCAACGCGGTCAGTGAGGAGACCTGTAGGAGCGAGGG
Source organism: Pseudomonas sp. (assembly GCF_002796985.1). Lineage (GTDB taxonomy): Bacteria > Pseudomonadota > Gammaproteobacteria > Pseudomonadales > Pseudomonadaceae > Pseudomonas. The sequence continues at coordinate 206,704 of NZ_PEKX01000020.1, forward strand.
GGACGCCATCGTTATTGCTCGCGAACAGAGCCAATCGGCCACTCTGTCGTTTGGCGATTCGCGAGCAAGCTCGCTCCTACAAAGAGCCCGACGGAGATCAGCCCTGGTGGCGGATCTTCTCGACGATGGCGGTGGTGGAGCTGTTTTCCACCAGGCCCAGCACACGGACTTCGCCGCCGTAGGCCTTGACGATATCCGCGCCGACTACCTGCTCGACACCGTAGTCGCCGCCCTTCACCAGCACGTCCGGGCGGACTTCGGTGAGCAGGCGCTCGGGAGTGTCTTCGGCGAAGCTGACAACCCAATCCACCGCGCCGAGGCCGGCGAGCACGGCCATGCGCCGGTCAACGCTGTTGATCGGACGACCCGGGCCTTTCAGGCGGGTCACCGAGCCATCGTCGTTGACCCCGACGATCAGCCGATCACCCTGGGCGCGCGCCTGCTCCAGGTAGGTCACGTGGCCGGCGTGGAGGATGTCGAAGCAGCCGTTGGTAAAGACGATCTTCTCGCCGTGGGCGCGGGCGTCCTCGATGGCCAGCAGCAGCTGGTCGAGGCTCAGTACGCCACGCTCGGAGCCCTGCTCGCGCTGCACGGCGCGGCGCAGTTCCGGGGCGCTGATGGCAGCGGTGCCGAGCTTGCCGACGACGATGCCGGCAGCCAGGTTGGCCAGCGCCACGGCCTGCGGCAGGTCCTCGCCAGCGGCGATGGCGCCGGCCAGGGTGGAAATCACCGTGTCGCCAGCGCCGGTGACGTCGAACACTTCGCGGGCGCGGGCCGGCAGGTGCAGGGCACTGTGGCCGGGGCGCAGCAGGGTCATGCCGTGTTCGCCACGGGTGACCAGCAGCGCGCCGAGCTCCAGCTCGGTCATCAGTTGCTGGCCCTTGGCGACCAGGTCGGCTTCGTCGGTGCAGCGACCGACGATGGCTTCGAATTCGGAGAGGTTCGGGGTGATCAGGCTGGCGCCACGGTAGATGGCGAAGTCCTTGCCCTTGGGGTCGGCCAGCACCGGGATGTCGCGCTGGCGAGCCGCCTGGATCAGCTGCTGGTGGTTCTTCAGCGCGCCCTTGCCGTAGTCGGAGAGCACCAGCACACGAACCTGGTCCAGCAGCGCCTCGACATCGGTGGACAGGGCCACGGCGTCGGTACGGAAGGCTTCCTCGAAGTCCACGCGCAGCAGTTGCTGGTGACGGCTCATGACCCGCAGCTTGACGATGGTCGGCTGGCCGGCGATGCGCTGGAAGCGGGTGGTCACACCCACCGCCTGCAGGCTGTCGCTCAGGCTGTCGGCGGCCTCATCGACGCCGGTGACGCCGACCAGGAAGGCCGGGGCGCCGAGGGCGGCGAGGTTCAGCGCGACGTTGGCGGCGCCACCGGGACGATCCTCATGCTGCTCGACCCGCACCACGGGCACCGGGGCCTCGGGCGAGATGCGCGAGGTCGCGCCGTGCCAGTAGCGGTCGAGCATCACGTCGCCTACTACCAGTACGGGGGCCTGATCGAATCGGGGCATGGTCAATTTCATGGGAACTCCGCAGGTCGAAATCGCCGCGGATAATACCATAGCCGCCCAGTGCGACTTGCGCCGAGCACCGGGCGGTCACGGTGATCTCTACGGGACTTTGCGGACCCAGAACAGCTCGTGGCGGCGCACTGCCTTGCGGAAGAACTCGTCGTCGCCGGTAACTGGCCACTGACGCCCGGCGAGCACGCGCTGGATCAGCCGGCGCAGGCGCTTCTTGCCGGTGAGCGGGGTCTGCAGGTCGTGCTGCAGGGCCAGGGCCTGGGCCTTGTCGACGCGGGTCGCGGCATCCAGCACCGGGCTCCACAGCGGGTCGGCCGGCAATGCCTCGATACAAGGCGGCAGGGCGATACCGCCGTCGGACGGGCCCATGGGCCAGCGGTCGTTGTCGTGCAGGTGGTTGGCGTAGAGCAGCAGGGTCTGCGGCTTCCAGCTGCTGCGCGAAATCGCCTCCAGCGTCGCTCGGGTGGCATGCACGTGGTCGGCGTGGGGGTCCAGTTCCGGGTGCGCGGTGAGGATCACTTCCGGGCGGATGTGTTCGATCAGCGCGGTAAGGTCAGCCACCAGGTTGAGCCAGGTCGGTACGCCGTCGCTGTCGCCGGGCAACGCCAGTGGATTGAAGCCGCGCACGCTGCGGATGTCGGTATCGCCGGAGTCCCGCGAGCCGAACGCCTGGCTCGGCTCGGCGGCCATGGCCGGCAGTTGCAGGCAGTAGTAACCCAGTTGCACGCAACGCTCGGCGGGCACACCGCCCCACAACGGCGCGGCGATGCTGTCCCAGGTGCGCAGACGGCCTTTCAGGCGCGCGGCGGCGGCCTTGTCCAGGCCCAGGCGCTGGTAGTGCTCGGCCTCGATCTCACCCTGGGTCAGGGTGACGATCCAGGCCTCCGGGCAACGACTGTACTGGCCGAAGGCAGCCAGCTCGGCGTCATCGGCGTGGGGCGCGATGATCAGTAGGCGCTGCTGGGCGTAGTCCGGGTTGTGGAAGGCGTGCAGCACGCCCTGCTGCGCCAGCCGGCAATGACGACTGCGGATGCGCAGGTGACCAGCGCGCAGCGCTTCGCCCTGCCCGGAGAGGTTGATGTAGCGTTTGCCGCTGACGCCGCGTTCGAAGTCCTGGCGGTCAGGTTCGACGCCCTCGATCAGCACTTGCGGGTCGAGCCAGCGGCCGAGCAGCGAGGTCTTGACCTCGATCTCCAGCACCAGGGTTTCTTCGCCCTGCGGCAGCGCATCGGTGGCGACGTGCAGGCCGTGCGGGCCGAGGGACACCGGCAGGGCGATGGAGCCCTCGGGGAAGTCGTAGCGGTAGTCGTCGCGCGGGGAATAGAACAGGTGATCGGCGAACCAGGCTTCGTGGGCAACCCATCCCAGCAACACGGCCAGCGGCACGCTCCACCAGGGCGCGAAGATGCCCAGCAGGATCAGCGCCAGCAGGGCGACGAGCAGGACCACGCGCTTCTTGCGGCGGTGCTGTTTGAGCAGGTGCTGCTTGCGGGCGCTCATGGTGATTCTCCGTAATCCTACTGTTACCGATAGGCTCGGCGGCTTGCTCTTCGTAGGATGGGTGGAGCTTGCGATACCCATCAGCGTTACCGGCCAGCCCTGTGATGGGTATCGCTTCGCTCCACGCCATCCTACGGTCGTGCCCGACGTCGGCGTTCCCGCCTCAGACCTGGAACACCGGCACGCGGTGGCACCAGCGGTCCTTGTACTCGCGGTCGGCACGGCCGAAGGAATAGCGCAGCGGCTTGCCCAGTGCCTCGGCGTCGGCCCAGGCCTCCTGGGTATTGACGAAGCTGAGTACGCTGCCGGGGCTGAACTCGCGGTTCTCCGGAGCCACGCCGCCGTTGATGTATTCGACGCTGACCCACTTCGGCGCTTCGACCCGATAGAGAATCTGGATCGCCACCGGCTCGCCGTCCAGGCGCACCAGCGAGCCGCGCATGAAGTCGCGCATCAGGCTGAAGACTTCGGCCAGCCGTGCCTTGCCCGGCACCTCGAACTCCCAGCGGCGCTGGAACAGGTCGGCATAGATACGCGCCTGCTCTTCGGGGCTCAACTCACTCATGGGCTGCAGCACGCCGCCTGCCTCTTCCAGCAGGCGCTGCTCGCGGCGCTGGTTGTAGCGGAACTTCTTCGAGAAGTCGGCCGGGGCGCGGTTCATTGCCAGTTGCTCGGGCTGCTCGCGGGCGTCGCTGACCTGCTCGCGATTGAGCTCGGAGAGGTAGCGCACCTGATGGCGCAGCTCGATGCGGGCGCCTTCGGCGATGGGCAGGATGATCTCGGCGTTGCCCAGGTCGAACAGCGCCTTCTTGCCCTCGCGCTTGAGCACGTCCTTGGACAGCGCCAGGTTGCGCCCCCAGGTCGGCACGGCGGCGCGCAGTTCATCGCCTTCGAACCAGCCCAGGTAGCGCACCGGAATGCCGGCCAGGCTGGCGAGACGCTCGACCACTTCGGGGTGGGTGGCGACGCTGCCGCCGAAGCGCTGCCAGGCAGCGGCATAGTCGGCCGCCGCGATGGGCGCCCAGCCGCGTTCGCGGAAGACTCGCAGACGGTTCAGCATGTCAGGTGCCGCGTCATACCGGCTGCTCGACAGCCAGCTCGTTGCCGTCGACCGGATCGTCGGCGAACTGACGTGCGTGCAGGCGCGCGTAGTAGCCGTTCTGGGCGATCAGTTGATCGTGGGTGCCGCGCTCGACGATGTGGCCCTGGTCCATCACCAGGATCAGGTCCGCCGCCTCGATGGTGCTCAGGCGGTGAGCGATGACCAGGGTAGTACGACCTTCCATGACCTTTTCCAGAGCCGCCTGAATGTGCCGCTCGGATTCGGTATCCAGCGCCGAGGTGGCCTCGTCGAGGATCAGCACCGGGGCGTCCTTGAGCAGCGCGCGGGCAATCGCCAGGCGCTGGCGCTGGCCGCCGGAAAGCATCACGCCGTTCTCGCCGACTTCGGTGTCGAAGCCCTCGGGGAGGCGGTCGATGAATTCACGGGCAAAGGCGTCTTCGGCAGCCTTCTCCACCGCCTCGCGCGGCTTGCTGGCGAGGTCGCCGTAGGCAATGTTGTTGAGCACGCTGTCGTTGAACAGGTTGACCTGCTGGGTCACCAGCGCGATGTGCCGGCGCAGGTTGGTCAGCTTGTAGTCTTCGACGTCCGTGCCATCGAGCAGGATTTGCCCGTCGCTGTGGTCGTAGAAGCGCGGGATCAGGTTGGCCAGGGTCGACTTGCCGCTGCCGGAGCGGCCGACCAGCGCCACCATCTGGCCCGGCTCGACGCTGAAGTTCAGGTCGTTGAGCACCTTCTTCTCGGTGCCCGGGTAGGTGAAGCTGAGGTTCTTCACTTCGAGGCGACCCTGCACGCGATCGCGCTCGACGGTGCCGTTGTCCACTTCAGGTTGCTCGTCGAGCTGCTCGAAGATGCTCTCCGCGCCGGCCACGCCCTTCTGGATGGTCGAACTGACTTCGGACAGCTGACGGATCGGTTTGGGCAGCAGGCCAGCCATGGAGATGTACGCCACCAGATCACCAACGGTGGCTTCGCCACGCAGCAGCAGCACGAGGTACAGCAGGACAGCCATGGCGCTGTAGATCACCAGTTGCAGCATCGGCGTGTAGATCGCCGAGGTTTTGTTCATCCGCAGGTTCTTGCTGGTGTTCTCGTTGGTCACGTGACGAAAGCGCTCACGCTCGTAAGGCTCGCCACCGAAGCTGCGGACCACACGGTAGCCCTGGATGGTCTCGGAGGACACGTGGGTCACGTCGCCCATGGCCACCTGGATCTTCTTGCTCTGCTTGCGGAACTTGCGGCTGGCGGTGGTCACCATCATGGCGATGATCGGCAGGATCGCCAGCATCACCAGGGTCAACTTCCAGTTCATCCACAGCAGGGAGAGGAACAGGAAGACCACGGTCATGCCTTCACGGATCACCACCTTGATGGCGTCGGTGGCCGCGCCGGTGACCATGGTCACGTTGAAGGTGATACGCGAGATCAGGTGCCCGGAGTTGTGGCGGTCGAAATAGCGGTTGGGCAGGGTAAGCAGGTTATTGAACAGCGCAATGCGCAGGTCCTGCACCAGACCCAGGGATACCTTGGCGATGAAGTAGTTGCCAAGGAAGGAGCCAACACCCTGCCAGACGGCAATCAGCACGACCAGCAGTGGTACCGCGTAGAGTAGCGAAAGGTCGCGCAACCAGGCCCAGGGCGCGTTGGGGAACAGCTTGGCATCCGGATGCGCCAGGCCGTCGACGAAGTACTTGAGGATGCCCGCCAGCATCGGCTGGGTCGCGGCGAAGATCAGGAAGCCGACGATGCTGATCAGGAACATACCGATGTACGGACGCACATAGGACAGCAGTCGGAAGTAGATCTTCAGGCTCGAAGGAGCCTGGGGTTCTTTACCGGACATGTAGGAATCGCACGCTTAAAAGGTCGGCGATTATAACACAGCGCTCTCGTTTGCCCGGCGGCTGGGCTACTATAGCCGGCTATCGATTCAGGGACCCGTTATGCAAGACCTCGCCCTCTCCGCCTACGAAGCGCTGCGCGCCGGCGCCCAGGTGCTGGAAGCCGACAAGCATGGCGACAAGGTCCTGCGCCTGGCCGATGGCAACTTCCTGAAGCTGTTCCGGCGCAAGCGGCTGATCTCTTCGGCGGCGCTGTATCCCTACGCGCAGCGCTTTGCCGACAACACCGAGACGCTGCAGCGCCTGGCAGTCCCCTGCCCGCAGATCATCGCGGTCTACCGCATTCCGGAAATCGCCCGCGACGCAGTGCACTACCAGCCCCTGCCGGGCGACACGCTGCGCCAGGTGATTGCTGCCGGTGAGGCTGACGCCCAACTGGCAGCCCAACTGGGCACGCTGATCGCTGAGCTGCACGATCAAGGCGTGTACTTCCGCTCGTTGCACCTGGGCAACGTGGTGAAGACCCCTGAAGGCACGCTGGGCCTGATCGACCTCGCCGACATGAAGAAGCAGCGCCGGGCGCTCAATCTCGCGCAGCGCAAACGCAACTTCATCCATATGCTGCGCTACACCGGTGATCGCCAGTGGCTGCTGGCGGGCAACACCGACAGCCTGTCGCAGGCCTACCTCGCTCGCAGCCGGGTACGCTGGCCGCTGGCCGACCTGCAACGGTTCCTCAGCTCGGCTCCATGACCGCCGGCCGCACCTGCGGCCAGCGCTCCAGACTCAGCCCCAGCAGAATCACCACCCAGGGCATCAGCCACATGGCGCGCGTGCGCTCCCACAGGCTGAAGACGTCGAATTGCAAGGCGACGCTGGAGAACACCCACAGCAGCATCACCGACAGCCCCAGCGCCCGTGCGCGGCAGCGCCAGGCGTGATAGCCGATCATGCCCCACAACACCAGGAAAGCCAGCAGCGCCGGCACGCCGTACTGGATGGCGGTATGCACCGGGAAATTGTGGGCACCATTTTCATAAACGGAAGTCCCGCTGGTCACCGAATAATCGGCTCCCAACCCCACGCCAAGCCAGAAGTGCTGCTGGATTTGCGGCCAGGCATTGCGCAGCAACTCGAAACGCTCGGCATCGCCCCGCGCCATCAGCCCGGGCTCGGCGATAACCAGCGCCGCGCCGCCCACCAACAAGAGTAATGGCAGCAACTTGGCGATCCGCCCCGGCACCAGGCTGAGACTGAAGATTGCCGTGACCATCAGCGCCAGCAAGGCCCCACGGCTACCGCACAGCGCGACATAGACCAGAGAGGCTGCCAGCAGGATCACCCAGGGCAATTGCCGCCAGCCACGACGCGGCAGCAACGGCACGCACATGACCGCGACGAAGGCGATGGAATAGGCCGCCGCATTGGGGTTGTCGAGAAAACCACCGAACCCGCTCAGACGTCCCGCCCCGAATACCGGCTCGAACACCAGGGCCGCCAGGCTATAAAGCCCGACCACCAACGCCAACGAAAGCATCGCCAGGCGCAACCGACGCTCGTCCGCGCGCGCCCAGAGTACCCAGCCGAAGACGAACAGCATGAACAGCGAAGCGCTCTTGAGCTGGCCCAGCGGCTTTCCCCCCGTGGACCAGAGCAGCGAGAGGACCGCCCAGGCAAACAACGCCAGCAGGAGCCATATTTCCTTGTGGGACCGCAGCAGGTGGCCGAGCTCCTGGCGGCGGGCGATGCACAACCACAGCGACGGCAGATAGACGAGCAGCGCGATCATCTGGAAGTAGAACTTCATCGTCGGCGTCAGCATCACACCAGCGATGCTCCACAGCACGCCGACACCCAGCATCGCCTCGGCAATCCGGCTCCCTCTGCCCTGGCTCGCGCCGGTCGGCGTCAAACGCGGACACCAGGCGCTCCAGGCATGGGTAATCAAATCCTTCATCGGAAAACTTCTTATTCCTGGCCAAACTTGAACAGCAAATGGCGAATCCGCCGCAAGGTAACGCGATTCCAGCGCCACGGCGGAAGATGCAGCAACAGCGACCAGGCGTAGCCCTTGTCACAGACGACGGACTGCTTGAGCGCCTTGTTGTAAATACAAGTGAGAGCGGCAGCGTAGGCAGGATGGTCGCGGTAGGGGGCGATCGTCATGCAGTCGTAATCGAGCTGGCTCTTGAACGCAGTCCTCGACAGATTACCCTCATGGCGACGGTAGCCGCTAACCACCTCGGGCAGGACTTCGACACCGTATCCCTGATGAGCGATTTTCAGGGTCATCTGGAAATCCTGGATGCGAATCTGCGGATCGTAGCCGCCGACCTGGTCCATGGCCTCGCGCCGATACATCACCACCGTCGCACCGATGGCAACGGCCTGCCCCAACAGTTCGTCGAAGCTATAGCGGCGTACGGCCTCGCCTGGCCCACCCTTCAGGTGCTTGCCAGCGGCATCGATATAGATGGCGCGCCCGCCCAGGCATCCGACCTCGGGATGCTCGCGCAGGTAGTTCGCCTGCAGCGTCAAGCGCCCCGGCATCATGATGTCATCGGAGTCCGGCGTCGCCACCAGCACGCCACGAGCGTGACTCAGGGCCGTGTTGAGTGCGGCACTGACGCCCTGGTTGGTCTGGCGATAGAACTGAAAGCCATGCTCTTGCTGCAGTGCCTGGATCTTCTCGACACTGCGATCCCCGGAGCCATCATCCACCACGATCAATTCGAAGTTCGGGTAGTCCTGGCGGAGAATGCTCAGCAGTGTCTCTTCGATATAAAGCTCGCGGTTGTAGCAAGGCACCAGCACGGAAATCAGCGGGTATTCCACAGACACCTCATTAACCGGCAGAAATTGGCCACCGCTCAAATCCCCAGTGCCCAGCGCCAGCGTTCCAGCATACCGGGCTGCGCTCGCTCACGCAGCGGGGACGCCATGGCCTGGACTATCCGCGCACCGATCTGGCTGAAGCCAAAACCTTGCGTCGCCAGCGCCCGCCCAGCCTCCGCGATGCGTGCCGCGCGTTGCGGGTCCTCGCGCAGCAACTGTAGCTTGCTGCGCAGTTGGGCCACGTCGCGATACAGCACCACGTTGTGCATGTCCTGCAGGCCCAGTGCGCGGTTCTCCGCCTCTCCCTGGTCGTATGCCAGCAGCACGCAGCCACAGGCCATGGCTTCGAAATTCTTGATCATGTACTCGCCCATGCCAACGTCCGCGCTGACGAAGAAGCGGATGCGGTTGAGCGTATTCAGGTAGTCCTCGCCCGAGTTGGTCTTGGTGACCAGCAGGTTCTCCAACTGCCCCAGCTCATCCAACAGTGCCTTGCGGCCGCTGTAGGCCACGCTGCCGGTGCTGCCGACGAAGGCCAGTTCGATATCCCGCTCCCTGCCCAGGTCATGTAGCAGATCCTGATCGTAACCCTTGGGCACGAAGACCGCATCGAAGCCTTCCTGGCGCAGTCGCTCGCTGACCATGAAACCCGAGCTGATCACCCTGACCCAAGGTAGGCGGCGATAGTGCGCACTGAACTTCCCGGTGTACTTGCACGCAATGTAGTTCTGGTAGGCATCGTGCTCGAGGATGACCAGATTGGGCACGCTGCGAATGAAGGACGCCTGGCGCATTTCCTTCTTGAAGCGCAGGAAGAACAGGATACGGTCGTACTTCGCGACATCCACGTGCTCACGGAAGTAGCGGCGCAGATTGGCCTGCTCGTCGCTGCTCAGCCAACGCAGATCGCAGTCGCAGTGCTCGGCAATGCCGTCATACAGGCGATCGAGGATGGCACGTTGTTCTTTCTGGACCAGGAACAGAACTTTCATACCGACTTGCCCACCTCAGGAGCCAATGGTTGCGATGCCGCCGAGCCAATCAGGCCGTCGATCTGAGCGAGGCCGATTTTCGGGATCATCTCGCCTGGCAACCGGCTATCGCGGGAAAGATTGAAAACCTGGAACTCCGAGTCGATAACCCGTCGGGCAAGGATGTCGAAGTGCGGCAGGATATGGCCGCCGAAATCACTGTCCAGTCGGCTTTTGACCTGAGTGCCCACCGGGTCGTAGAACTGACCCAGCGATGAATTCATGTCGACGCCGACCAGGAATACTTTGTCGAACCCGAGGAAATATGCAAGCTGGATGGCGGCATACGCGATGGTGCGGGCATTGAAGTAACCCCGCGCATAGTTACGGCTGAAGCCGATGCGGTTGGCGGTCTGACTCAGCAGCGACCAGCGCATGACGAAGTCCGGGTCCCGTCGGACCGACCAGGCGAAGGCACGGTCGGAGCGCTGCGGCACACCGACCCAACGATTGACGCGCTCCATCAGCAGCAGGCTCTCGGCCTCCAGCGCCTGCGGCTCCTTCCGGTACAGGCGCTGCATCGACTCCAGGCTCAGTGCGGACCAGCGGGACAGGCGAATACCAGTGGCCAGCGCCGCGCTTTTTTTTTCCGCCACGCCAGCGTCATCGCACAGGTAGAACAGCGGGCTCAGGCCGGCAGTCTCGAAACAGGCAATGGAGCCGTTCATGGCGATCATCGGCACGCCGGCGTAGCGCTGCAGCGGAAACTCCGCCACCGAAGGCCCGGACGCGATGATGAACACCGGGCCACTGCAACTATTGCGCAGCGGCTCCCAGGAAGGCAGTGGCCGGTACTGCCCATCAGGCAGGCGCAGGCCACGCGCTCCGGTGCTTGCGATTTCCAGGGCCACGGCGCTCATCGTGCTTTTTCAGCCTCGAGCAGGGCCTGGATGTCACGGTATTGGGTGACCGGCTTGTCGACGAAATAGCTCGGCGCATCGTGGAACTCACTCCAGCCCTGGAGAAAGACGAAATCAAGTCCGGCGGCATCGGCGCACTGATGATCGAAGCGGCTGTCACCCAGGAACAACGCGGGGCCCGCAAGATTGCCGGAGGCCTGCTCACGGGCCAGGATGCTGTCTTTCGCTGTCGGGCTGCCAAAGATCCCACCGTCGAAGAGTGCATCCAGCCCTCTGGTTGCGAACACGTCACGCAGCTCGGCTTCATCGCCGCCGGAGACGATCATCCAGCGGCTGTGCGGCAGCAGCTCGCGCAATTGTTGCAGGCCGGGAGCGACGGCGCACGCTAGCAACCCCTGGCGCACGGCGCTGGCGTACTGATCAAGGAGCATCGGCAAATGTTCCTGCAGGTCATCCACCCTGACGATCTGCTGCAGGAAATACTCGAACTTGCGATAGCGGGAAATGCCGCCATTGGCCTGGTGATAGTCGACGAATGCCTGCGCGGCGGGCACTCCGAACGGCAGGGCAACCTGATGGAATGCCTGGGTCTTCACCGCGTTGGAGTCGAGAACGACGCCATCGCAATCGAATGCCAGACAGCGGTAGTCAGCGAGCGGGCGCAGCATCAGAGGCTCCGCGCCAGGATAGCCGCTTCGGCCGCGGCGACATCCTCGGGATTGTCCACGGCAATGGAGTCCTGGGACAGCTCCAGCATCCTCACTTCCCAGCCCAGCTCGAGGAACCGCAGGATCTCGATGTCCTCGAGACTTTCCAGCGGTGTCTTGCTGTCGCAAGCCGCGAACGCCGCCAGGGACTCTCGCGGGAAGGCATACAGGCAGACCTGGCGCCAGCCACGGACGAACTCGTCGCTCTTGGTGCCCGGGATGGTCGCGCGCGACATGTACAGCAGACGGCCGTCCGGACGCAGGACGACCTTGGGCGTGCTGGTGCTGCGAAATTGCGCTTCTTCCGCGATGGCGCAGTAGCCATTGAGCACTTCGCCCGGCCACTGGCTGCACGCCTCGATCATCCGACGCAAGTCATCGGGATTGAACACCGGCTCGTCACCCTGGACATTGATGAAGATGTCCGCGCCCAGTTGCTGAGCGCACTCAGCCAGGCGGTCGGTGCCGGTCAGGCATTGCGAGGACGTCATCAGCACAGAGATGCCGTGCTGCTCGCACACCTCGCGAATACGGTCGTCATCAGTGGCCACATGGACTCGTTCGGCGGGACAGGCCTTCAGGCACTGCCTGTAGGTCCGCACTATCATCGGCACGCCGTTCAGTTGCACCAGGGGCTTGCCCGGCAGGCGGCTGGATTGGTAACGGGCGGGGATGATAACGGCGTAGTCGGGCGTAGCGGCCATGGGCGACTCAGAGTGCATAAATGGAAGAACAGGGAATCTGATAGCGGGTCGGCGTCACGGCGAGCAGTTCCGGTGCAGAACACTGAGCCTGATACAGCTCCAGCACGTCGTTAACCTCGGCGTTGCGCGGGTCTTCCCCCGGATAACCGTCAAAGCCCGCCAGCAGTACCCGTCGGGCCTTGCCACTGGCAGCCACGGCCAGTGCATAGGCGGCCACCAGAGACGTCGGCAATGTACAGTGCCGCGAATGGAAACCAAAGCCCTGCTTGTCGATCGACAAGCCGAAGTCCAGGAGTGTCTTGCCGTCGAGAGAAGCGCGTACATCTGCGGGCAACATGCCAGCCGGGGTGATCAGCGGCTGCGGCAATCGCAGATGCTCGGCACCGTCCGCCATCAGGCGCAAGGGGTGGCATGCCGCACGCAGATCGATCAGCTCCGGGTCGATGTCCGTCTGGGTGTTCAGGGCCAGCACCACCGGCCGGGCCTTGCGAATGTACTGTTCGATGGCTACCCGATGTCGTGCCACCCCGTCGCCACTGCCCAGCAGCAAGACTTCGCGCTCATCGAGCAACTCTTGCGGCGCCCATTCGCCATGGGGCGCGCCGTGGTAGAAGTGGCGTGCAGCTTCCAGTGTATCGGGGTTGTATTTCTTGCCACCGCTGGCGCGCAACGCCTGGATAGCCACCAGCAGGTCCGAGTTGCCGTAGCGGGAGTCGGCAAGCATCTCCTGAACGTAGGTCGGATGGATGCCGTGCATGCCGGCCAGGTAATAGTAGGGATTGCTCCCCCAGCCATAGAGCTGCTGCATCGGCTGGAAGCGCTGCGAGACCAGTTGCAACAGCGGCGAGAGATTCCCGTTGCCGCGCTGCATCGCCAAATATTCGATACGCGCATTGCCCGGTCCGCGGCCCATGCCCAGCACCGTGCCATCTACCCAGGTGGCACCAGCAGAAATGGCCGCCAGTGTGTTGGCGTGGGCCAGGGCCCGGTTGTCGTGGGCGTGGATACCAAGCGAGCCCTTCCATACCTGGCGCAGCAGGTCAATGATTCGGCGCACATCTTCCGGCGACAGGCTGCCCATGCTGTCGGCGAAATACAGGACGTCCAACCCGAACCGCTGGGCGGCTGCCGCCAGCCGGACGATGGTGTCGTCCGGCTGCTCGGCGATCTGCATCAGGTTGATCCCGACCTTGTAACCTTGCTGCCTGAGCCACCCGCAGGCGGGAAGGACAGCCTCGAATTCATGAGCATGGCTGGCGATGCGCACCAGCCCGACCGGAGAGTCTGCCGCCGGGGAAAACAGCAGCCTGGCAGCGGCCAGCGCACCATCGGCGTGCTGGACCAGCTCGCTGGCATTCACCATGACGCCATAGCAGACGCCCGGAAGCAGCGGCAGGCTGCTCAGGAACGCATCACTGCTGTAGGCATAACCACCGCGAAAGCCGTGACGTGCAAAGCCACGAAGGCCCAGCTCGACGTAATCGATGCCGGCAGTCGCCATGGACTGCAGGTAGTCCTGGACCAGCTCGGTATCGAAATCCCAGTTGTTGTAGTAACCGCCGTCGCGCAGTGTGCAATCCAGCAGGAAAGTCTTGGAGTCGCTCACGTATTCGTTCCTCGAGCGTGATGTGGAAACGAGTCAGCGCCCGCCGGTAATAACCTTGACCATCGGCAAACCCCAGAACTCCCGGCGCACCGCCTCATCGGAGAAGCGCGTCTGCAGGCGCTGCTCCATCTGCTGCGCGCACATCACTCGCTGCTCGCGATCCAGCACCGACAGGTGCCTCAGGCCCTCAGCCAGCGCGGCATCGTCGCCCAGCGGGAAGAGAATCCCCAGCCCCTCGACGATTTCCCCGGCGCCGCCGCCTGCGGTCGAGATCAGCGGCACACCGGCGACCATCGCCTCCAGCAGGACCATGCCGAAAGGCTCGTGGTCGGAGGTCAGGGCGAACACATCGAACGCCTTGAAGTAGCGTTTGGCGTCCGGGACCTGGCCGAGGAACAGCACACGGTCGGCGATGCCCAGTTCACGCGCCAGATCCTTGAGATCTTCCTCCAGACGCCCCTTGCCGAGGATCGCCAGCAGGCTGTTGTGCGGCAGGCGCGGCAGCGCACGGGCGAAGCCGCGCAGCAGGGTGGCCTGGTCCTTGTCCGGATGCAGGCGGCCGACGTTGCCAACCACCCAGGCGTTGTCCGACAGCCCCAGGTGCTGGCGAGCCGGATAGCGCTCGACCTGCTGGGCATTGAGGGCGTCGACGTCGACCCGGTTGTACAGCGTCTCGATGCGCTCCTGCGGCCAGGCCGGCAGGCAGGCGCGGATTTCGTCGCGCACCGCGTTGGAAACGCCCAGCAGGCTCAGGCGCTCGGCGAAGAAACGCGCGAACAGCTTGCGCCCCAGGCGCTGGAAATCACCGAAGCCGTGGTGCACGCCGATGATCGGCAGCTTGGTGCCGAGCATGGCGATCCAGGTCGGCTTGAAGCGGTGCGCGATGCAGAAGCGGAAATCCCGGGAGCGGGCGATCTCGCGCAGGTCGCGGATCGCCTTGAGCTTCAGCCCGCGGATGTCCCGCGAGCTGTAGTCGAGGAACAGCACCTCGTCGCTGGCGCAACCGGCCACCACCTCGGGGTCAGGCGCCCCGGTGAGGAACACCGTGGTCACCCGGTAGCCGGTGCCGGCGAACAGGCTGGCGTACTGACGGGCACAGTCGAGGAACGGCCCGTCATAGCCATGGCAGAACTGCAGGACGCGCGGTTCAGCTGAGCGAGTCATGGGCCTGTACGCCATCCTTGACCACCAGGATGTCCTGCATGATCAGGTATTGCAGGTCCGAGCCGTAGAACATGTTCAGCGCGTCGGTGGGCGAGCAGACCATCGGCTCACCACGGCGGTTCAGCGAGGTATTGAGCGCCACACCGTTGCCGGTAAGCTTCTCCAGCTCCTTCATCATGTCGTAGTAGCGCGGATTGAACTCGCGCTTGAGGACCTGGGCGCGCGAGGTGCCGTCTTCATGGACGACTTCCGGCACACGGGTCTTCCACTCTTCGTTGACTTCGAAGGTGAAGGTCATGAACGGTGCCGGATGGTCGATCTTGAACATCTGCGGGCCGACGGTATCCAGCATCGACGGGCAGAAGGGCCTCCAGCGCTCGCGGAACTTGATCTGCGCGTTGATGCGGTCGGCGACGCCGGCGATGCTCGGGCAGCCGATGATCGAACGGCCACCCAGCGCGCGCGGACCGAATTCGAGGCGACCCTGGAACCAGGCCACCGGGTTGCCTTCGACCAGCACCTTGGCAATGTGCTCGGGCACGTTGTCGATCTTGCGCCATTGCGGCTTGGCCTCGTGGCGAGCACAAGCGGCGATGACGTCTTCGTTGCTGTATTCCGGGCCGAGGTAGACGTGTTCCATCTTCTCGACCGGCACGCCACGCTCCCAGGAGACGTAGGCCGCCGCGCCAACCGCGGTGCCGGCGTCGCTGGCCGCGGGCTGCACGTACAGCTCCTTGACCTCGGGACGGGCGATGATCTTCTGGTTGAGCTTGACGTTCAGCGCGCAGCCGCCGGCGAAGGCGATCTTGCCGGTCTCGCGGATGATGTCGCCCAGGTAGTAATCCATCATCTCCAGCGACAGCTTCTCGAACAGAGCCTGGATGCTGGCGGCGTAGTGGATGTAGGGATCGTCGGCGATGTCGCCTTCACGCTTCGGACCGAGCCACTCGATCAGCTTGGGCGAGAAGTAGTAACCCTTGCCCTTTTCCTTGTAGCGACGGAAGCCGATGACGTTGGCGTACTCGGTGTTGATGATCAGCTCGCCGTTCTCGAACTTCGCCAGGCGGGAGAAATCGTACTTGCTGGCGTCGCCATAAGGCGCCATGCCCATGACCTTGAACTCGCCATCGAGCATGTCGAAGCCCAGGTACTCGGTCAGCGCGCCGTACAGGCCGCCCAGGGAATCCGGATCGTAGAATTCCTTGATCTTGTGGATCTTGCCGTTCTCGCCGTAGCCGAAGAAGGTGGTGGCGTACTCGCCCTTGCCGTCGATCCCGAGGATCGCCGTCTTCTCCTTGAAGCCCGAGCAGTGGTAGGCGCTGGAAGCGTGGGCCAGGTGGTGCTCGACCGGTTGGATCTTGGTCTTCTTCAGGTCGAAGCCCAGTTGCTGCAGGCACCACTCGATGCGCTTGTAGTAGCGCTTGTAGCGGCGGTTGCCGAGCAGGATGGCGTCCAGCGCGCGGTCCGGCGCGTAGGCGTAGCGCTTGGCGTAGTGCCAGCGAGCCTTGTCGAAGATGCTGATGGGGGCGAAGGGAATGGCCACCACGTCAACGTCCGACGGCTTGATCCCGGCCTGCTCCAGGCAGAACTTGGCCGACTCGTAGGGCATGCGGTTCTTCGCGTGCTTGTCGCGGACGAAGCGCTCTTCTTCGACGGCCGCGACCAGCTTGCCGTCGATGTACAGGGCGGCGGAAGGGTCATGGCTTACGGCGCCGGACAGGCCGAGGATGGTCAATGCCACAGGGTCTAGCCTCTTTCATCTGGGCGGGTGCAAGGCACCCGCGGTAAACGTTCGTCGAGCAGCCGGTGCAATGCGCTGCCCTCTGGCCAGTTGCGCAGGAAGCGCGCACGGTCGCGGGCATAGGCGCGGGCGAAGCTCGCTTCTCGCGAGTGGCGCTGCATGGCATCGAGGTCGATCAACGACCACTGCCCGCCTTCGCCCTGCTCCTGCCAGAACAGATTGTGCCCTTTCAGGTCGCCATGGCTGATGCGCTCGCGCACCAGCGCCGCGAACAGACTGTCCAGGGCCACAAGGTCCGATTCCGGCGGCAGGCCGCCCCCCTCCTGTTGGTCCAGGTAGGGTTTGAAACGGGCGATTATATCCTGACCCGCCAGGTAATCGGTAATCAGGAAGGCCGGGCCGCGCAGCCACAGCCAGCGCCGCTCGATCACCGCCAGCGGCTTGGGCGTGGCGATGCCGAGGAAGTCCAGGCGATTGCCCTCGCGCCAGGACGCCCAGGCACGAGTGGGGCGCCAGAAGCGCTTGAACCAGTGCAGCAGGTTCTTGATGTTGTAGCGCTTGACCACCAGAGGCCGGCCATTCAGCTCCACGCGGGCGACAGTCGCAGCGCCGCCGGTCTTGTAGATATGCCCTTTGGCGATGAAGGCGTCGGGATCGGCCAGCAGCGGCTGCAGGCCCTCCTCTTCCTCGCGGCGCACCGCGCGCAGGCCGAACGGCCCCTTGAACACGCTGAACAGGCTGCAGTCGCGGGCGATCTTCTTCATCAGGTCGCCGACGCGCCAGCGCCGAATCCTGGCGATTTCCTTCTGCAAGGCTTCCAGCGGCAGGGCGTGCTCACCGTTGGCCAGCAGGTAGTGGATCAGCAATTCTTCCAAATACGGATCGAGGCTGGCCGGCAGCTGGGCGAAAAACACCCCGAGGTTTTCCAGCACGTGCTTGCGCGACAGCGGCCGGCCTGGGGTTTCCGCGCGGATGCCGGCGCCGTCGATGAGGTACAGCTGGCCGGCGTGGCGCAGCAGGTTGTCCAGGTGCAGGTCCTCCTGCCACAAACCTTTGGCATGCATCTGGGCGATGGCGGTCAGCGCCTCGGCGATGACGGCGGTCTGGTGGTCGGACAGCAGCGGCTCGCCTTCCACGGCGCGCCAGGCATCCCAGAGGCTCTCGGCGTTATCGAGGAATTCGAAGAGCAGCCAGCCACCCTCGCCGTCCTTCAGGCCGTCAGCCAGCAACTGCGGCGTGGTCAGCCCCTGCTCGGCGAGTAATCGCACACCGTCGAGTTCACGCTGGAACTGCTTCGCCGCACGGCCGCCGACCAGCAGCTTGGCCAGCACCGGGCGGCCGCGCCAATTGGCCGCCGCGACGTAGCGCTGGCCGGGCAGGACGCGCAGCAGGCTGTCCAGGCGCAGTTCGGCCGGGCCGGCGCCATCTTCCAGCTCGATGCGCAGGGGCAGCGCCGGAGCACGGCCGGCATCGCGCAGGGTGGACAGCCTCATGCGCGGTTTTCCTTCTTCTTGCGGCGCGCGCCCAGGCGGCGGTACCAGTCGTCGACCTCCGGGCCACCGGACGCGGTGCCCAGGTAGGCCGCCAGCAGGTTGCGCACGTCGGTCTCGTTCCAGTCCGGCGCGCGGCGCAACAACGGTTCGAGATCGCGCACGCGGTCGCGCTGGCCGAACCACAGTGGGCGGGTTTTCTCCAGGTCGATCAGGGTCGCCTCGAAGGCGTCGTCGGTTTCGCGCAGGAAGATGTGCTTGGGGTAGAAGCAGCCGTGCATCTGCCCGGCCTCATGCAGCCGGCGAGCGAGCATGCCGCAGGCGCGCAGGATGGCCTGGCGACGCTCGGCGGGCAGGCTCGACCAGCCCTGCAACAGGCTGTCGAGGTCACGCCAGCCATCCAGGGCACGGGTCATCAGGATCGCCCGGCGCTCACCGCCGACCTGCCGCGCACCGAAGAAGGCCGCCTGCATCGAAGGAATGCCGAGCTGGTGGTAGCGCTGGATATTGCGGAACTCGCGGCTGAAGGTCGGCTCGCCGAGCGGGTGCTTCAGGCTGCGGGTCAGGTGGTTGCTCTGGCGCTTGAGGTAGTAGGCCGTGCCGTCCAGCTCCAGGCGGTACACGCTGCTCCAGCCGCCGCGCTCGGTGTTGGGCTCGTCCACAGCCACCAGCTGCAGGTCCCACAGGGCGTCGAAGTCGGCCAGGGCGTTGCTTTCCAGCAGGGCCTGGTCGCCCTCAGCAATGAAATCCTTCACTCGCGTCCCTCGAAGAAATGGACGATCTGCCGGACACGCTTCTTGTCCGACGCGTTCAATCGCTCGCGGCGCCGATACAGCAGGTAGAACGCCAGGCGCTGCGTATGGGAAAGGTGGTGCTTGGCGACCTTGTCGAGGGTCGCCAGGTCCTTGGTGATGCGGTAGCGCAGCATGAAGCCGATCCAGAAATCGCCGATCGGGCAGTCGATGAAGTACACCTTGCCCTCGCCATCCACCAGGATGTTGCGCCACTTCAGGTCGTTGTGGGTGAAGTGGTGGTCATGCATGGTCCGCGTGTAGCCGGCCAGTTGGCGCATGACGTGCTCGACCCAGGCGCGATCCTTCAGACGCGGATCATTCTGCTTGGCCAAGGCATGCAGGTCCTCGGTGCCGACCAGCTCGCGGGTAATGATCGCGCCACGGGAGAAGCCGCCGTTGACCCGTTCCAGGCCGTAAGCCACCACCTGCGCGGTGGGTATGCCCCACTTGGCGAACTGTTTGAGGTTCTGCCACTCGGCCTTGACCCGCGGGCGCGGCAGGTAGCGACGAAAGCCCTTGCCCGGCTTGCGGTAGCGCTTGACGTAGTAGCGCACGCCGTCGCGCTCCACGCGCACGACATCGGACATCGCATCCTTGGTGATGCGCTCGCCTTCGAGGGCAAACACGGCATCCAGGCTGCCGAAATCGGCGGCGAGGTGCTGGTAGTCGGCTTCAAGTACCCAGCCGGCCATCAGAGCAGGTCTCCATATCGTTGCTTTCGGTCGTAGAGCTTGGCCGCCTTGCGCTCCATCCACGCCAGCAGCGCGGCTTCCTCGCGGAGGATGTCACGTAGCGGGCGCTGGAAGTAACCGCGCAGGAAGCGCAATTTGTCACGGCGTGTCAGGCCGATGTCCAGTGCGGAGAAGTACAGCGCCGCCAGGTCCTTGTTGCGCCAGCGGCGCGGCGTGGCGGCGCGGGTCTGGGCGCGGTGCAGGTCGATCACCGACAGGCGCAGGGCGTCGGCGCTGATCGGCCGGTCGGTGTGCAGCAGGAAATGGCAGATGTAGCAGTCGCGGTGATTGACCCCGGCGCGGTGCATGGTGCCGACCATCTTCGCCACTTCGGCGATCAGCGCGCGCTTCAGCCGCGGTTCGGGCGGCGTCTGCAGCCAGTCCAGCGAGAGGACTTCCAGGTCGGTGGTCGGCGCCAGCTCCTCGGTGATGATGAAGGAGTGCTGCGTGGCTGGATTTCCGCCACGCTCGCCGTAGGCCACCGAGGTCATGGTCGCCACACCGGCCTGGTGCAAGCGTTCCAGAGCGCGTTGCTCCTGACCGGCGCCGAGCACCGGGAGCTTGGCGCTGAACAGGTTCTTGACGATCTCACCCCAGCCGATACCGCGGTGGATCTTCACGAAGTAACCGCGACCTTCAACTTCGGTACGCAGCGTGCGACGGCCTTCCAGCTCGCGGTAGACCTTGCCTTGCAGGCGCTCGACTTCGGCGAACGGGTCCTTGCCGGCCCACAGGCGCTTGAACGGCTCTTTCAAATCCAGCTTCACGGCACAGCCCTGCCTGTAGGAGCGAGCTTGCTCGCGAACGGATTGGCACCGAGCATGGGGCGGTTCGCGAGCAAGCTCGCTCCTGCCAGAGCAAAAGCTTTCATACGCGCTCCCGCAGGATCAGGTCGGCGGCGTGCTGCGGCATGCTGTAGAGATCGGCGCTGTCGGCGAAGGCCAGGCCATTGCGCGACCACTCCGAGCGCGCGGCATTGTCTTCCAGCATTTCCTGCAACATGGCGTTCAAGCGTTCCTGCTCGAAGGGCGACGGCACCACGCGCCCCGCCTTCGCCTCGTCGATGTAGTGGGCGTAGCCGCAGACATCGGTGACCAGCACCGGCAGCCCGGCCACCAGCGCCTCCAGCAGCACGGTACCGGTGTTCTCGTTGTACGCCGGGTGGATCAGCAGATCGGCGCCCAACAGGAAGCGCGGGATATCGCTGCGCCCCTTGAGAATCTGCACGTTGTCCGACAGGCCCAGCGCCTTCACTTGCAGCAGGAAGGGTTTGGGATCGTCCTGGCCGATGGCGATCAGCCGGGTGCGCTTGCGCAGCGAACGCGGCAGAGCGGCCAACGCCTTGAGGCTGCGGTCCAGGCCCTTGGTCTTGAAGCCGGAGCCGATCTGCACCAGCAGCCGGTCATCGTCGGCGAGCTTGAACTCGCGGCGGAACTCGGCGCGGATGTCGGCGGCATTGGCCGGCGCGCGACGGTCCTGGGCAATGCCCGGCGGCAGCAGGTGGAAGCGCGCCTCGGGGGTGCGGTAGTGCTTGATGAACAGCGGCTGCTGCACTTCGGAGATCATCAGGATCTCGGTCTTCGACTCCGGCGCGAACACCGCGCGCTCATAGTCGGCGAAGTGCTTGTAGCGGCCCCAGCGACGGTAGAAGGAGTTGCGCAAATTCTGCGCCTTGTCCTCGAAGCAGCCATCGGCGGCGTAATACACATCCAGGCCCGGCATCTTGTTGAAGCCGATCACCCGGTCCACCGGCGAGCGCGCGAGGTCCGCGGCCAGCCAGGCACTGAATTTTTCGTTGCGGCGATGGTTGAACAGCGACTTCACCGGCGCCACGCGCACGTCGAAGCCGGGCGGCACTTCGCCTTCCCAGATCGGCGTGTAGACGCGGATGGAGTGGCCGCGATGCTGGCATTCCAGGGCGATGCGCATGAAATCGCGCTGCAGCCCGCCGAACGGGAAGTACTTGTAAAGGACGAAAGCCAGGGTCATCGAAGCGTCTCCGGGGCCAGCAGCAGTGCCTCCAGCTGGTTCGCCACGCGCTGGGGATTCAGGCGCGTGAAGCACAGAGGCTGTTCATGCCGCAGGTCGAACTGGCGCTTGTCTTCGGCCGTCGGCTGGTAGGTGCAGGTCTTCTGCAGGCAGGGCGCACACGAGGGCCAGTCGCTGGCCAGGTGCACCTGCGAGCGCCCGTAGGCGCCGGTCAGACCGGGGTTGGTCGGGCCGAACAGCGACAGCGTCGGCACGTCCAGGGCGGCGGCCAGGTGGCCGAGCCCGGTGTCGACCGCCACGCAGGCGGAAGCGCCGGCCAGTACCTTGGCCATGCCGGCGAGACTTAACTTGGGGAGCACCGAGGCGTTTTCCAAGCCTTCGGCGAGCCGTTCGGCGCGTTGCCGCTCGGCATCGTTGCCCCACGGCAGGCGGACTTGCCAGCCACGCTCGCCCATGCGCTGGGCCAGCTCACGCCAGTAAACCTCGGGCCAATGCTTGGTCACCCAGGTGGTGCCGTGCAGGAACACCAGGTACGGCTCGGTCTCCACCGCGTCCAGCAGACGATTGCGGTCCAGGCCGTAATCGCCGGTGCCGGCGGGCAGCGGGTAGTCCAGCGCCTGGGCGAACAGCTGGCGCACGCGCTCGACGGCGTGCTGGCCCCAGGCGACCGGGTAGGTACGGTTATAGAAGCGGCTGGCGGCCGGCTCGCGGGCAGACGCCTTGTCCAGCCCGGCAACCGGCGTGCGACGGCGCGCGTAGCGGGTCAGCCAGGCGCTCTTGAGCAGGCCCTGGGCATCGATCACCAGGTCGTAGTCGACTTCCTTCAGGCGGCGTTTGAAGCGGCTCCATTCGCCACTCCTGAGGGTCTGCCAGAGGTTCTTGCGCCAGCGACGGATCGCCACCGGGATCACCTGGGCCACGGCCGGATGCCAGGCGGGAATCTCGGCAAAGCCCTCCTCCACCACCCAGTCGAACTGGATGCCGGGAATGGCGCGGGCGGCGTCGGTCAACGCCGGCAGGGTGTGGATGACATCGCCCAGGGACGAAGTCTTGATCAACAGAACCCTCATTCAGCGCTTTCCACATCCACCGGGTCGGCGACCAGTCGGTCCAGCGCCTCGATTACCGGGCGCGGCTTCAGCTCGCGCAGGCAGTTGTAGTGACCGAAGCGGCACACGCGATCGAAGCAGGGGCTGCATTCCAGGCCGAGGCGGACGATTTCCACCTGGTCGGCCAGCGGCGGGGTGAACTGCGGCGAAGTGGAGCCGTAGACCGCCACCAGCGGGCGGTTCAACGCGGCGGCCACATGCATCAGGCCGGAGTCGTTGGTGACCACGGCACTCGCGCAGGACATCAGGTCGATCGCCTCGGACAGCGCCGTTTCGCCAGCCAGGTTCACCGACTCCTCGCGCAGGCCGGGAATCAGGCGCATGCGAATGTCTTCGCCACCGGGGTGGTCGTTCTTCGAGCCGAAGATCCACACCTGCCAGCCGGCGCGAATCTTCATCTCGGCGACCTTGGCGTAGTACTCGGCGGGCCAGCGCTTGGCCTCGCCGAACTCGGCGCCGGGGCACAGCGCCAGCACCGGGCGATCCAGGCTCAGGCCGAACTTGGCCAGCGCGGCCTCGCGGCTCTGCGGGTCGATGGCCAGGCGCGGCTGTGGATACGGTTGCGGCAGCTCGGCGCCCGGCTCGTAGGCCAGGGCCATGAAGCGCTCGATCATCAGCGGGTAGCGCTCTTTATCCAGCGCGCGGATGTCGTTGAGCAGGCCGTAGCGCATCTCGCCCTTCCAGCCGGTGCGCCTGGGGATGCCGGCGAAATACGGCACCAGCGCCGACTTGAGCGAGTTGGGCAGGAGGATCGCCTGGTCGTACTGGCCCTTGAGGGTCTTGCCGATGCGCCGGCGCGAAGCGATGTCCAGCACGCCGTGGCCGAGCGGGAAGCTCAAGGCCTGGCGCACTTCGGGCATGCGTTCGAGGATCGGCCGGCTCCAGTCGGGCGCCAGCACGTCGATCACGCAGTCCGGATGCTGCTGCTTCAGACACTGGAAGAGTGTCTGCGCCATCACCATGTCGCCCACCCAGGAGGGGCCTACGATCAGAATTCTCATGCCTTTTCCAGAAACGACCGGGGAGGCTCTCGCCTCCCCGTACTCCATTCATCCAGCCGCGTGGCGCGTGCCCTCACGGTCGGGTGCCGAGCATCGAATGCCGGCAGTCTAGCCCAGCCGTTCTTTCAGCCGGGCGGTTTTCGTCACTCCCTGTGACCTGGCGCAATGGCATCACGCGCCCTGCTCCTGATACCCATACAGCCACGCGAGCAACCGACAGCCTGCCCGCTCCGGCGATCATTATCCCGCCGGATGCTGGCTATTTCATGGGAAATCGCAGCGAATCAGGTCAGCTCGAAGGCCTTCCACATCTGCATCACCATGCGTCTTTCCGCATGGAAGTGATCGCCGCTCACCACGCCCGGCTGCTTCTGCAGGGACAATCGGTGCGCCGCCGCCCGGTAGGCCTTGTAGGCGTCCTGCAGCTTCAGGACATCCTCGCCGGACATCAACCCGACCCGCTCCAGCGCTTCCAGAATGCGGATGTTGTCGGTGAACTCCACCAGCTCCGGGTGCTGCCACGACCAGGCCAGGGCCGCGTATTGCACCATAAATTCGATATCGACGATACCACCGGCATCCTGCTTGAGATCGAACGGGGCCGCGGCCTCGAAGGCATTCGGCGCGGTGCCGGCGGCCGTGCTCGGGGTGCCGAGGTTGTCGCGCATCTTCGCGCGCATCTCGCTGACTTCCTTGCGCAGCTCGGCCAGGTCGCGCTGCTGGCCGAGCACTTTTGCACGGATCGCCTCGAACGCCACGGCGACCCGTTTGCAGCCTGCCAGCACACGGGCGCGCACCAGCGCCTGATGCTCCCAGGTCCAGGCCTCGCCCAACTGGTAGGCCTCGAAGGCGCGCAGCGAGCTGACCAGCAGGCCGGAAGCGCCGCTCGGGCGCAGGCGCATGTCCACTTCGTAGAGCATGCCTGAGGGGGTCTGCGCGGTGAGGAAGTGGATGATCTTCTGCCCCAGGCGCGTATAGAACTGCGCCCCGTCGATGGGCTTGGCGCCGTCGGTCTCGCTCTGCGGGTCGCCGTCGTGGATGAACACCAGGTCCAGGTCCGAGCCATGGCCCAGCTCCAGGCCGCCGGACTTGCCATAGCCGACGATGATGAAGTCCGGATCGCAAGGCGTGCCGTCCACGCGGGTCGGCCGGCCGTGGCGCTGCACCAGCTGATCCCAGGTCAGAGTGAGCACCTGCTCGAGGATCGCTTCGGCCAGCCAGGTCAGGTAGTCGCTGACTTTCATCAGCGGAAGCGTGCCGGCGATTTCCGAGGCCACCACACGCAGGCCGTGGGCCAGCTTGAAGTGGCGCAGGGTTTCCATCTGCTGCTCAAGGTCGTCCTCGGGGATCCGCATCAGCCGCTCACGCAGCTCGGCGCCCAGCTCGGCGGCCTGCGGCGGACGGAACAGCCGTCCTTCATTCAATAGCTCGTCGAGCAGAATCGGGAAGCGGGCGATCTGCTCGGCCACCATCGGGCTGGCCGCACAGAGGGTCAGCAGACGCTCCAGCGCGCCAGGGTTTTCGGTCAGCAACACGAGATAAGCCGAGCGCCGCGCCACCGCCTCGATCAGCGGCAACACACGCTCCAGCAGCACGTCCGCCGGACCGCGCTCGGCGATCATGTTCAGCAGTCGCGGCATGAAGACATCCAGCCGCTCGCGGCCCAGGCGCTGCATGGCGCGCACCTGCGGGCCATTGCGCAGGTCGGTCAGGCGTTTCCAGGCCGCTGCCGGCTGGGCGAACCCGGTGTCGGCGAACTGCCGGCAGGCGGACTCCTCGTCCACCGCCTCTTCCCACAGCGGAATCCACTCGCCGCCAATGGTGGTATCCACCTGGCCTTCTTCATCTTCGTCCGGGTCGGCGATGACCTGGCGGAAATGCCAGTCGATGCGTTCGCGCCATTGATTGGTGGCCTGGTGGAAGGCCGACCAGTTGGCAAAGCCCATGATGAAGGCAACGCGGATTCGCTCGAGCTCGTCCTCCGGCAGCATCTGCGTCTGCCGGTCGGCAATCGCCTGCAAGGCGTGCTCGGCGTAGCGCAGGAATTCGTAACCCTCGCGCAGCTCGGCGACCACCTGCGGCGGCAGGTAGCCCTGCCCTTCGAGGATCGCCAGCACGCGCAGCAGCGGCCGCTGCTGCAGGCTGAGGTCACGGCCACCGTGGATCAACTGGAAGGCCTGGGCGATGAACTCCACCTCGCGGATGCCACCGGCACCCAACTTGATGTTCTCGCTCATGCCCTTGCGCCGGACTTCCTGCTGGATCAGCTGCTTCATGGTGCGCAGCGCCTCGATAGCGGAGAAGTCCAGGTAGCGGCGGTAAACGAACGGGCGCAGCAGCTCCAGCAGGCGCTGGCCGGCCTCCTGGTCGCCACCGACCACCCGCGCCTTGATCATCGCATAGCGTTCCCAGTCGCGACCCTGGTCCTGGTAGTACTGCTCCAGCGCGGCGAAGCTGTGCACCAGCGGGCCGCTGGAACCGTAGGGGCGCAGGCGCATGTCGACGCGGAAGGCAAAGCCGTCGACGGTGATGGCGTCCAGCGACTTGATCAGCTTCTGCCCCAGGCGGGTGAAGAACTCCTGGTTATCCAGCGCACGCTTGGCGCCCTGGGTTTCGCCGCCCTCGGGGTAACCGAAGATCAGGTCGATGTCGGAGGACAGGTTCAGCTCGCCCGCCCCCAGCTTCCCCATGCCCAACACGATCATTTTCTGCGGCAGGCCCGAGCGATTGCCGATGGGCACGCCGAACTGCTGGCAGTGGCGCTGGTAGAGCCAGGCCAGGGACTGATCGATGCTGACGTCGGCGAGGTCCGACAGGTCGCGGCAGGTACCGGCCAGGTCGCTGCGGCGGGTCAGGTCGCGCCAGATGATGCGTACCTGCTGGCGCCGGCGGAAGCGGCGCAGGCGGCGACCCAGCTCGTCCTCGTCGGCGCAATCGACCAGCCACGCATCCAGCTGCGCACCCATCTCACCGGGCAACAGGCCACGTTCGAGCTCACCGGTCGCGGCCAGCTCCAATAGAAAGGCAGGATCACGCTGAACCTGCTCGGCAACGAAATCGCTGCCGGCGGCCACGCGGGTGAAGTCGGCATGCCGCTCATCGGACCAGCTGTCGAAACTGGCGATCTGCTCGAGGGAGAACGCGGCGATGGCAGTGCGGAAATTCTGCTCAGCCCGCTCGGCGAGGGGCTTGAGGGTAGCCGGCAAAGCGGCCAGGGACGGCAGGCTCATGGTCTATCCTGAGTGGTCGGCGAGGCGCCGGCATTCCTGTCTTTTCGCGCCCCTGTAGTTTTACTACTAACTTTTTCAGGGGGAGGGATGTATCCGTCGGCAATTTGTAGTAAAACTACAACCCGCCGGGCGTACCCCCGGAATACTTCACAAGAATTCGCCGCGTCGCCCACGAGGTTGACGCCGCTATCGGCAACGATCTACTGGCCTCCGATTCTGGAAGCCTTTCCGCCCTGGAGCAAGCCATGCAAGACCTCGATCCCGTCGAAACCCAGGAATGGCTGGACGCCCTGGAATCGGTCCTGGACCATGAAGGTGAAGACCGCGCCCATTACCTGATGACCCGCATGGGCGAGCTGGCCAGCCGGTCCGGCACCCAACTGCCTTACGCCATCACCACGCCGTACCGCAACAGCATCCCGGTTACCCACGAAGCCCGCATGCCCGGCGACCTGTTCATGGAACGCCGCATCCGCTCCCTGGTGCGCTGGAACGCCCTGGCGATGGTGATGAAGGCCAACAAGAGCGACCCGGACCTGGGCGGCCACATCTCCTCCTTCGCGTCCTCGGCAACGCTGTACGACGTTGGCTTCAACTACTTCTTCCAGGCCCCGACCGACGAACACGGCGGCGACCTGGTGTTCTTCCAGGGCCACGCCTCCCCCGGCGTCTACGCCCGCGCCTTCCTCGAAGGCCGCATCAGCGAAGACCAACTGAACAACTTCCGCCAGGAAGTGGACGGCAACGGCCTGTCCTCCTACCCGCACCCCTGGCTGATGCCGGACTTCTGGCAGTTCCCGACCGTCTCCATGGGCCTGGGCCCGATCCAGGCGATCTACCAGGCGCGCTTCATGAAGTACCTGGAAAGCCGCGGCTTCATCCCCGCCGGCAAGCAGAAGGTCTGGTGCTTCATGGGTGACGGCGAGTGCGACGAGCCCGAATCCCTGGGCGCAATCTCGCTGGCCGGCCGCGAGAAGCTGGACAACCTGATCTTCGTCATCAACTGCAACCTGCAACGCCTCGACGGCCCGGTTCGCGGCAACGGCAAGATCATCCAGGAACTCGAAGGCGTATTCCGTGGCGCCGAGTGGAACGTCAACAAGGTGGTCTGGGGTCGCTTCTGGGACCCGCTGTTCGCCAAGGACATCGCCGGCCTGCTGCAGCAGCGCATGGACGAGGTCATCGACGGCGAGTACCAGAACTACAAGGCCAAAGACGGCGCCTACGTGCGTGAGCACTTCTTCGGTGCGCGTCCCGAGCTGCTGGAGATGGTCAAGGACCTCTCCGACGAGGAAGTCTGGAAACTCAACCGTGGCGGCCACGACCCCTACAAGGTCTATGCGGCCTACCACCAGGCGGTCAACCACAAGGGCCAGCCCACCGTCATCCTGGCCAAGACCATCAAGGGCTATGGCACCGGTTCCGGCGAAGCGAAGAACATCGCGCACAACGTCAAGAAGGTCGACGTCGAGTCCCTGAAGTCGTTCCGCGACAAGTTCGACATCCCGATCAAGGATGTCGACCTGGAAAACCTGCCGTTCTACCGCCCCGATGAAGGCAGCGCCGAAGCCAAGTACCTGGCTTCCCGGCGTGCCGCGCTGGGCGGCGTAATGCCGGTTCGCCGCGCCAAGAGCTTCCAGGTGCCGGTTCCCCCGCTGGAAACCCTCAAGGCCATGCTCGACGGCTCGGGCGACCGCGAAATCTCCACCACCATGGCCTTCGTGCGGATCATCTCGCAGCTGGTCAAGGACAAGGAACTCGGCCCGCGCATCGTCCCGATCGTGCCGGACGAAGCCCGTACCTTCGGTATGGAAGGCATGTTCCGCCAGTTGGGCATCTACTCCTCCGTCGGCCAGCTGTACGAGCCGGTGGATAAGGACCAGGTGATGTTCTACCGCGAGGACAAGAAAGGTCAGATCCTCGAGGAAGGCATCAACGAAGCCGGCGCCATGTCCAGCTGGATTGCCGCGGGCACCTCGTACTCCACGCACAACCAGCCGATGCTGCCGTTCTACATCTTCTATTCGATGTTCGGCTTCCAGCGTATCGGCGACCTGGCCTGGGCCGCTGGCGACAGCCGCGCGCACGGCTTCCTGATCGGCGGCACCGCCGGCCGTACCACCCTGAACGGTGAAGGCCTGCAGCACGAAGATGGTCACAGCCATATCCTGGCGTCGACCATCCCGAACTGCCGCACCTACGATCCGACCTACGCCTACGAGCTGGCGGTGATCATCCGCGAAGGCTCGCGCCAGATGATCGAAGAGCAGCAGGACATCTTCTATTACATCACCGTGATGAACGAGAACTACGTCCAGCCGGCCATGCCCAAGGGCGCCGAGGAAGGCATCATCAAGGGCATGTACCTGCTCGATGAGGACAAGAAGGCCGCCGCGCATCATGTGCAGCTGCTGGGCTCGGGCACCATCCTGCGTGAAGTCGAAGCCGCCGCGAAGATCCTCCGCGAAGACTTCGGTGTGGGCGCTGACGTCTGGTCCGTTCCGAGCTTCAACGAACTGCGCCGCGACGGTCTGGCCATCGAGCGCTGGAACCGCCTGCACCCGGGCCAGAAGCCCAAGCAGAGCTACGTCGAAGAGTGCCTCGCCGGCCGCAAGGGCCCGGTGATCGCCTCCACCGACTACATGAAGCTCTACGCCGAGCAGATCCGCCAGTGGGTTCCAAGCAAGGAGTACAAGGTGCTGGGCACCGACGGCTTCGGCCGCAGCGACAGCCGCCGCAAGCTGCGCGACTTCTTCGAAGTGGACCGTCACTGGGTGGTTCTGGCCGCGCTGGAAGCCCTGGCCGATCGCGGTGATATCGAACCCAAAGTGGTGGCCGAAGCCATCGCCAAGTTCGGCATCAACCCCGAAAAACGTAACCCGCTGGACTGCTGAGGAGAGGCACGATGAGCGAACTGATTCGTGTACCCGACATCGGCAATGGTCAGGGTGAAGTGATCGAACTGCTGGTCAAGGTCGGCGACACCGTCGAGGCCGACCAGAGCCTGCTGACCCTGGAATCCGACAAGGCCAGCATGGAAATTCCCTCGCCCAAAGCCGGCGTGGTGAAGAGCCTGAAGGTCAAGGTGGGCGACACCCTGAAGGAAGGCGACGAGATCCTCGAGCTGGAAGTCGAAGGGGGTTCGGCCGCCGCTGAAGCGCCCAAGGCCGAAGCGCAGGCACCCGCCGCTGAAGCTCCGAAGGCAGAGGCTCCGGCCGCTGCCCCGGCTCCGGCTGCCGCACCCGCTGCTGCCGCCAGCGTCCAGGACATCCACGTCCCGGACATCGGCTCGGCCGGCAAGGCCAACGTCATCGAAGTCATGGTGAAAGCTGGCGACACGGTCGAAGCCGACCAGTCGCTGATCACCCTGGAGTCGGACAAGGCCAGCATGGAAATCCCCTCGCCGGTTGCCGGCGTAGTGGAAAGCGTGTCGATCAAGGTCGGTGACGAAGTCGGCACCGGCGACCTGATCCTCAAGCTCAAGGTTGCAGGCGCTGCTGCCCCGGCCGCCGCAGAAGCTCCGGCTGCTGCTCCGGCTCCGGCCGCTGCGGCGCCTGCCGCCGCTCCCGCACCGGCTGCCGCTGCCAAGGCTCCGGAATCCGCTCCGGTGGGCGCGCCCAGCCGTGACGGCGCCAAGGTCCACGCAGGCCCCGCAGTGCGCATGGTCGCCCGCGAGTTCGGCGTCGAGCTGAACGAAGTCAAAGGCACCGGCCCCAAAGGCCGCATCCTCAAGGAAGACGTGCAGCTGTTCGTCAAAGAGCAACTGCAACGCGTCAAATCCGGCGCGCCGGCTGGCGCCAGCGGTGGCGCGGGTATCCCGCCGATCCCGGAAGTCGACTTCAGCAAGTTCGGCGAAGTGGAAGAAGTGGCGATGACCCGCCTGATGCAGGTCGGCGCCGCCAACCTGCATCGCAGCTGGCTGAACGTGCCGCACGTGACCCAGTTCGACTCGGCCGACATCACCGAGATGGAAGCCTTCCGCGTGGCCCAGAAAGCCGTCGCGGAGAAGGCCGGCGTCAAGCTGACCGTGCTGCCGATCCTGCTCAAGGCCTGTGCTCACCTGCTCAAGGAAATGCCGGACTTCAACAGCTCCCTCGCCCCCAGCGGCAAGGCGCTGATCCGCAAGAAGTACGTGAACATCGGCTTCGCCGTGGACACGCCGGACGGTCTGCTGGTCCCGGTGATCAAGAACGTCGACCAGAAGAGCCTCCTGCAGCTCGCCGCCGAAGCCGCCGAACTGGCCGAGAAAGCGCGCACCAAGAAGCTCTCCGCCGACGCCATGCAGGGCGCCTGCTTCACCATCTCCAGCCTCGGCCACATTGGCGGCACCGGCTTCACGCCGATCGTCAACGCGCCGGAAGTGGCGATCCTGGGTGTCAGCAAGGCAACCATGCAGCCAGTCTGGGACGGCAAGGCCTTCCAGCCGCGCCTGATGCTGCCGCTGTCGCTGTCCTACGATCACCGCGTGATCAACGGGGCGGCTGCCGCGCGCTACACCAAGCGCCTGTCCGACCTGCTGGGGGATATCCGCACCCTGCTGCTGTGAAGGAAATGGTCTACGGGCTCGCGAGCTAGAGTGGAGCAAGGCGGAAACTGAAGGAGACGCGGAGTTTGCCAAGGCAAATGAGCAGTCCGCTTCAGTTTCCAACGCAGCTCCGCCGACGCGCAGCAGACCGTAGGCCGATTCCAAGTGTTGTAAGAGGGCAGGCCCCGCCTGCCCTTCCTCTCGACGAGCACGCCACGCTCGTACTCTCCAGCCCTGCCGGATAGCGGGGCTTCTTTTTGTCCGGACCGGCGGTCACGCCCCGCTCCCGGCACCGCCTCAACTTAGCTCTGTGACGGCCGATACAGTCTTGGCTTGTCATGGCCCCGTGCCTCATGCAAATCTTGCCAACGCCCATAGAAGTCGGGCGGGGCCATGTCCCTCGTCCAGCACCCTGGAAATCTCCCGCGCATGAAGAGTCATCCCGATGCCGCCAGCCGTCAGGCGGCCGAGGTTGTCACGCCGCTTCCCGCCCCTTCGAGGCTCGGGATGCTGCGCTTCGAGCGCCTGAACGAACCCAGCTGGACCCTGCTGTTCCTCGATCCCGGCTGCGAGCGTCAGATCGGCGTGCCGGCCCAGGACCTCTGCGGCATCCTCGACGCCCCCTACGCCAGCCTGATGGAGCCCGAAGCGCGCCATCGCCTGCATGAGCAGGTGCAGCAGCAACTGCTCAAGGACGGCCGCTACCGGGTGCGCTACCTGCTCCACTCGCCGCGTGGCACGCTGAACGTGCTGGAGGTCGGCGAAAGTTTCCAGCAGCACGGCCGCCAGTTGCTCCACGGCTACCTGCTGCAGACCGAGGCGGATGAGCACGAAACCGAGCTGGACCCGCGCCTGCTCGACCTGGAAGCCCAGAACATCCGCCTGAAGATGTCCCTGGAGATGTACCAGCGCTCCCAGGACGAACACCTGCAACACCTGGTGCGCTCGCGCACCCAGCAGAACCTCATCGTGCGCCTGGCGCGGCACCGCTACCTGTCCAGCGACCCGCTGCTCGAAGCCGCCCAACTGATCGCCCAGGCCGCCTGCGAGGCCTACGACGTGGCCCGCGCCGGCATCTGGCGCCTGCACACCGACCAACGCCTGGAAGCGGTGACCATTTACTGCCGCGACACCGACCAGTACGAAAAGCCCCAGGACATCGACGCCAGCCACTTCCCCAACTACCTCGACGCGGTCCACAGCGGTCGCGCCATCGACGCCCACAACGCCCAGCAGGACCCGCGCACCGAGGAACTGGCCAAGCGCTACCTGCGCCCGCAGGGCATCAGCGCCATGCTCGACGCCACCATTCGCGTCGGCGGCGAAGTGGTCGGCGTGCTCTGCTTGGAACACGTCGGCGAAGTGCGCATGTGGCAGAGCGACGAGATCGCCTTTGCCGGCGAGCTGGCCGACCAGTACGCCCAGGTGCTGATGAACCACGAGCGGCGCAATGTCTCCAGCGCCCTGCACCTGTTCCAGCGCGCCGTCGAGCAGAGCGCCAGCGCCTTCCTGCTGATCGACCGCGACGGCCTGGTGGAATACGTCAACCCGAGCTTCACCGCGATCACCCAGTACGGCGCCGACGAAGTCCGTGGCCGCCGCCTGCCGGAGCTGCCGGCGCTGGCCAACCTCAGCGAGTTGCTGTTCGACGCGCGCTCCACACTGGTCACGCAGAACAGTTGGCAGGGCGAGTTCCGCAGCCGGCGCAAGAATCTCGAACCTTACTGGGGCCAGTTGTCGCTATCCAAGGTCTACGACGACAAGGGCGAACTGACCCACTACATCGGCATCTACGAAGACATCACCCAGAGCAAGCTGGCCCAGCAGCACATCGAGAAGCTCGCCTACCGCGACAACCTCACCGGCCTGGCCAACCGGCACTTCTTCATCAATGCCCTGGAAGAACGCCTGCAGGTGGGCAGCGAACACTCGCTGAGCCTGCTGCTGGTGGACATCGACAACTTCAAGCGGATCAACGACAGCCTTGGCCACCAGACCGGCGACAAGCTGCTGTCCAACCTCGCCCGCCGCCTGCGCAGCAGCCTGAGCGACAGTGCCACCCTGGCGCGCTTCGCCAGCAACGAATTCGCCGTGCTGCTGGAAGAGTCGGTGGCCGGCCGCGGCGAAAAGGTCGCCGCGCAGATCCTCGACGTCCTGGACAAGCCACTGTTCGTCGACAACCAGCTGATCAGCATCACCGGCTCCGTCGGCATCGCCTACGCACCGCAGCACGGGCAGGACCCGCAGACCCTGATGAAACACGCGGGCCTGGCGCTGCACAAGGCCAAGGCCAACGGCAAGCACCAGGTGCAGACCTTCACCGAGGCGATGACCGCCGAAGCCAGCTACAAGCTGTTCGTCGAGAGCAACCTGCGCCGCGCGCTGGTGCAGGACGAACTGGCGGTGCACTACCAGCCCAAGCTGTGCCTGCGCAGCGGCGCCTTGCTCGGGCTGGAAGCGCTGCTGCGCTGGCAGCACCCGGAGAAGGGCATGATCCGCCCGGACCAGTTCATCAGCGTCGCCGAGGAAACCGGGCTGATCATCCCCATCGGCAAATGGGTGATCCGCCAGGCCTGCCGCCAGGTTCGCGAGCTGGCCGCCAAGGGCCTGGGCGACCTGCACATGGCGATCAACCTGTCGCCCAAGCAGTTCAGCGACCCGGACCTGGTCGGCTCCATCGCGGCGATCCTCCATGAGGAAAGCATCCCGGCCTCGCAGCTGGAACTGGAACTCACCGAAAGCCTGCTGCTGGACGCCACCGACGACACCCGCCAGCAACTGGAGCGCCTGAAGCACCTCGGCCTGACCCTGGCCATGGACGACTTCGGCACCGGCTACTCGTCGCTGAGCTACCTGAAGAAATTCCCCATCGACGTGATCAAGATCGATCGCAGCTTCATCAAGGACATCCCGGACAACCAGGACGACATGGAAATCACCTCGGCGGTGATCGCCATGGCCCACAACCTCAAGTTGCAGGTGGTCGCCGAAGGCGTCGAGACCGCCGCCCAGTTGGCCTTCCTGCGGCGCAACCGCTGCGACATCGGCCAGGGCTACCTGTTCGACAAGCCCATCCCCAGCCACGACCTCTCCGCCAGCCTGCAACGCTACCCCTGCCGCCCGCACTGAGCCGCCCTGCCGTCCCCATCCCCGCAACGAAGGCAAAACGCTGTAATCTTCGGCGAGTACCCGAGTCTATTGCCGCCCCTGTTCAGAGGAGACGAATGCCATGACCCTGCGCTCGCAACTACTTGCCCACAAGCTGGAACTGCCCAGCTCCGCCCAGGCCCTGCCGGGGCGCGAAAGCCCGATGCCGGTGCCCGAAGCGCATTACGTCAATGGTCGCCCTCTGCTGGCGCCCTACCCCGCCGGCCTGCAACAGATCGTCGTCGGCCTGGGTTGTTTCTGGGGCGCCGAGCGGCGCTTCTGGCAGCAGCCGGGCGTGTGGGTCACCGCCGTGGGTTACGCCGGCGGCTTCACGCCGAACCCGACCTACGACGAAGTCTGCTCCGGCCTGACCGGCCACAGCGAAGTGGTGCTGGTGGTGTACGACCCGCGCGAAACCAGCATCGAGGCGCTGCTCAAGGTGTTCTGGGAATCCCACGACCCGACCCAGGGTATGCGCCAGGGCAACGACACCGGCACCCAGTACCGCTCGGTGATCTACTGGTTCGACCCGGCGCAGAAA
This sequence comes from Pseudomonas sp., assembly GCF_002796985.1. GTDB lineage: Bacteria > Pseudomonadota > Gammaproteobacteria > Pseudomonadales > Pseudomonadaceae > Pseudomonas. The sequence goes on from NZ_PEKX01000020.1 coordinate 241,832, forward strand.
GCCGCCATCGAGGCCAGCCGCGCCGCCTTCCAGAAGGAGCTCAGCGCCAAGGGCTACGGCGAGATCACCACGGAAATCCGCGAAGTGCCACCGCTCTACTATGCCGAGGCCTATCACCAGCAGTACCTGGCGAAGAACCCCAACGGCTACTGCGGCCTGGGCGGCACGGGCGTCTGCCTGCCGGCGTGACTGCGGCCCCACCGTTCGCGCTGGCGGGCGGTGGGGCCAGCAATCCGGCTAGCCCTTGGTCGCAAGCGTAATCTTGCGGGCGATCAGATTCCCGGTCATGGCCATGTCCGGCATCACGAAGTGGATCGACAGGGCCTGCCCATCCTCGGTCGCACTGACCTGCATGGCTTGCACAAAGGTCTCGCCTTTATAGAGCTGAATGTTCAGGACACGCTCTGCCAATTGCCGCACCGAGACCCGATCGATCTCCTGGCTGCCGCTGTAGGGAACGAAGCTGCCGTCCAGTGGAGCGGTGTAGGACTCACCGTTGTCCATCGTCACACTCAGTTGCCCATTGTCGATTCGATAATGGAAAGTCGAATCCGCTGCGGACTGTTCCATGCCCTGGGCAACCCAGACACCGGAAACGGCATGCTCGCCCTTGATCGGCTCCCCCAGACGCGTCCGCTCGGAACCTTCGACAATCGACTGGTTGCTTCCCGAATAGCTGTTGTAGCGCAGCAGCTTTCCATCGCTGGAAACCGACATGATCAACGACTCGAATGCCTTGCCCGCCTTCTTCTTCTGTATGCGAACCTGGTAATCGTTCTTCACTTGCACGGAGATGCTGTCGAACCCCTTGTACCCCTTGACCGGATGGTCCTTGCCATCCGCCTTGACCCGAATGGGCGGTGCACAGGTCTGGCAATCGTAGTAGCCGTCACTCACCTCGAACTTGTCCAGCAGATCAGGGAAGGCCAACGGCCAATCGATACGCCAGCTACCCTCCAGGGCACTCTCGGCCGATGCCGTCAGCGGTAGGAAGCCAGCGACCAGCATCGGCAACAGAATTCTCTTCACGCGATTACCTCCATCCGGTGACCTCGCCGGGAAGCCGGCCAGGGAAAACACCATAGGAAGCAAAAGGGAAGGACGAAAACAGGCAAAGTCGTCTTTTCAGGAGCGAAAAGACTGATCGCCCCTCATCCCTCGGCGATCAGCCAGTCCACCTGGCTGCTGCCTTCACTCTGCGCCAGCGTCTGGGCCAGCCACGGCAACAGGCCGCGCAGCTCTTCGTCCAGCGGCCAGGGGGCGTTGGCGATGACCAGCCCGGAGCCGTTCAGGCGGTCAGCCGTATCGGCCGCATGCACGCACAGCTCGACCCGCAATAGCTTCGGAGCCGAGCTCTTCTCCAGGCGTTGGTAGAAACGCTTGAGCTGACGGCGGTCCTTGATCGGGTACCAGATGGCAACCACGGTCTGGCGCATGCGGCCGATGGCCTCGTCCAGCGCGGTCACGCAACGCTCCAGGTCGTCGGGCTGCTCGAAGGGCGGGTCGATCAGCAGCACGCCGCGTTTCTCGGCAACGGGCAGGAAGGCACGCGGCAGCAGCCAGCCGTCCCCCTGGTGCACCGAGATGCGCCGCTCGCCCGCCATGTTGGCCTTGAGCAGGCGACCGTCTTCCGGATGCAGCTCGTTGAGCATCACCCGATCCTGCGGACGGGTCAGCCGCCGCGCCAGTTCGGGCGAGCCGGGGTAGAACTCCAGGCCACCACCGGGATTCAGCGCGCTCACGACGCCCAGGTAGTCCTGCAGCAGCTCCGGCAGGTCATCACGCTCATACAGGCGACCGATGCCCGACTCCCACTCGCCGGTGCGGCTGGCTTCGTCGCCCAGCAGGTCGTACAGGCCTATGCCGGAATGGCTGTCGAGGTAGGCGAAGGGCGTGTCCTTGCGCGCCATCAGCGCGAAGATGCGCGCGAGGACGATGTGTTTCAGCACGTCGGCGTGGTTGCCGGCGTGGTAGGCGTGGCGGTAGTTCATGGATGGCGGACTCCTCTAGGCGCGCAGTTTAGGTCCTGGGGCGGGTGTGGTGCGAGCCCGACGTCGCCGGCCGGCTCCTCGGGTGTTTTAGGCCTTTATCACGCGCATGGATGATTCTGTGCGCGCTTCATTCACCGGACTAGACTGCGGCGATTCCCACGGAGGTCGATCCATGTCCGAGACCCTGCTCAGCTCCCGCAACCTCGCTTTCGAACTCTACGAAGTACTCGATGCGCAGGCCCTGACCCAGCGCGAACGCTTCGCCGAGCACAACCGCGAGACCTTCGACGCCGCCCTGGGCACCGCCCGCGGCATCGCCGAGGAGCTGTTCGCCCCGCACAACCGCAAGAACGACGAGAACGAACCGCAGTACGTCGACGGCGGCGCGGTGCTCATCCCGGAAGTGAAGCCGGCAGTGGATGCCTTCAACCAGGCCGGCTTCCAGAACGCCTCGCGCAGCTTCGAGCAAGGTGGCATGCAGCTGCCACACCTGCTGGCGCGCGCCTGCTTCGCGCACTTCCAGTCGGCCAACATCGCCACCTCTTCCTATCCGATGCTGAGCATGGGCTCCAGCCACCTGATCGAAACCTTCGGCAGTGAAGAACAGAAACGCCTGTTCCTCCAGCCGATGATCGAAGGCCGCTGGTTCGGCACCATGGCGCTCACCGAGCCCCACGCCGGCTCATCCCTCGCCGATATCCGCACCCGCGCGGAACCGGCCGCCGATGGCAGCTACCGGATCAAGGGCAACAAGATCTTCATCTCCGGCGGCGACCACCCGCTGTCGGACAACATCGTGCACATGGTGCTGGCCAAGCTGCCGGACGCCCCGGCCGGCGTGAAGGGCATCAGCCTGTTCATCGTGCCCAAGTTCCTGGTCAACGACGATGGCTCCCTCGGCGCGCGCAACGACGTGACCCTGGCCGGCCTGTTCCACAAGATGGGCTGGCGCGGCACCACCTCCACCGCCCTGAATTTCGGCGATAACGGCGATTGCGTCGGCTATCTGGTCGGCAAGCCGCACCAGGGCCTGGCCTACATGTTCCAGATGATGAATGAGGCGCGCATTGGCGTCGGCATGGGCGCCATCATGCTCGGTTACGCCGGCTACCTGTACTCCCTGGAGTACGCCCGTGAACGCCCGCAGGGCCGCCCGGTGGATGCCAAGGACCCGACCTCCGCACCAGTGTCGATCATCGAGCACACCGACGTGCGGCGCATGCTGCTGACCCAGAAGGCCTACGTCGAAGGCGCCTTCGACCTCGGCCTGTACGCCGCGCGCCTGGTGGACGACTGCGAGACACTGGCGACCGAAGAAGAACGCCAGCAGGCCCACGAGCTGCTCGACCTGCTCACCCCGATCGTCAAATCCTGGCCCTCGGAGTTCTGCCTGAAGGCCAACGAACTGGCGATCCAGATCCTCGGCGGCCACGGCTACACCCGCGAGTATCCGGTGGAGCAGTACTACCGCGACAACCGCCTGAACCCGATCCACGAAGGCACCCACGGCATCCAGTCGCTGGACCTGCTCGGCCGCAAGCTGGCGCAGAACAACGGCGCTGGCCTCAAGCAACTGACCCGCCTGATCAGCCAGTGCTGCCAGCGCGCCAGCGCGCACCCGTCACTGGACAAACTGCGCGAGCCGCTGGAACAGCTGATGGCGCGCCTCTCGACCACCACCCTGAGCCTGCTTGGCGATCTGATGCAGGGCCGCGTGGCCCAGGGCCTGGCCAACTCGGCCCTCTACCTGAAAGTCTTCGGCCACGCCGTGATCGGCTGGCGCTGGCTGGAGCAGGCCATTCGCGCCGAGGAAGGCCTGGCGTCCGGTGACGCTGCCGACATCGACTTCTACCGCGGCAAGCTGCAGGCCGCGCGCTACTTCCTGACCTGGGAAGTGCCGTCCTGCCACCACGACCTGGCGCTGCTCGAAGGCCGCGACGACACCTGTTCCACCATGCAGGACGCCTGGTTCTAGGCCCCCGCATGTTCCTTGCGCCCCGGTCACGTCCGGGGCTTTTTTATGTCGGCGATAAAGTCACGAACCCACGGCCGGCCCTCCATGGAAGGGCTGCGTCAGATCGACGAATGATTTGAAGGAAAATTCTGACAACCACAGCTGACCACGCTGACAGCGACACCTGGGGTATTTGCCGTTGAATGGCGCCCGCGCAACTTTTCGCTCGTCACGACCATGGCCATTCAAACCTCCCTCCTCGCTTCCATCTCACGCCGCTGCCTGCACCTGCTCCCCCTGCTTGCCGTCACGGTGGCGCTGGGCTGCATGGTCGCGCTGTTCAACACCGGCCCGGCCGATGCCCTGCCCAAGGAGGCCTCGCAACGCAGCGTGGCCCCCCCCCTGAGCGCCGCGCCCATCTTCACTGCCCCCAGCGTGGAAGCCTTCCAGCACGCCGACGACTACCTGCAGAACATCGACAAGGCCATGGCCAACGGCCTCGAGGTACTGCGCGGCGACGACCGCAAGTCGATCGTCGCGCAGAGTCGCTACTTCAATGCCCTGGTCAATGCCGGCTACGCGCAGTTCGGCTCGTCCTACTACGACCCGCTGGGCAGTTGCGGCGTCGCCGGCAGCTCGGCCCGCCACCTCTGGCATACGCAGATCCGCGCCATCAGCGGTGAAGCCGATATCGCTGGCGAGGTGAGCAAGGCTCGCGCCACCCTGCAGCATGACCGCAAGGCCTGCCTGGAGGCCGTCAGGCCGCCTCTGGAGGAAGCCATCACCTGGGCGCCCACCGAGCTCTCCACATGGGAACTGGTACCCGTTGGGCTGGATCGCGCCGCCTGGCCGAAAAGTGCCGCCCAACGGTCCTCAACAAACCTTTGACAGCCTTGTAAATCCGCAGGTTAGAATCGATTGGCATGCGGCCTGCATCCTGATCCTTGAGTAGCGTCGCCACTCCCCTATCCGCCAGGAGGTCGACACCTTGGATGCCGTGGCCATCAACAGCTATTTCCTGATCGCTGCGGTGCTGATCGGCCTGAGCATCCTGGTCAGCTCGCTGTCCTCGCGCCTGGGCATCCCGATCCTGGTCATCTTCCTCGCGGTCGGCATGATCGCCGGCACCGACGGCCCCGGCGGTATCGGCTTCTCCAACTACCCCATGGCCTACCTGGTGGGCAACCTGGCGCTGGCAGTGATCCTGCTCGATGGCGGCTTGCGCACGCGGGTGTCGAGTTTCCGCGTGGCCCTCTGGCCCGCGCTGTCGCTGGCCACCGCCGGGGTGCTGATCACCGCCGGGCTTACCGGCATCGCCGCTGCCTGGCTGTTCAAGCTGAGCTGGATGGAGGGCCTGCTGATTGGCGCCATCGTCGGCTCCACCGATGCCGCGGCAGTGTTCTCGCTGCTGGGCGGCAAGGGCCTGAACGAGCGGGTAACCGCTACCCTGGAAATCGAATCGGGCAGCAACGACCCGATGGCGGTGTTCCTCACCGTCACCCTGATCGACATGCTCGCCCATGGTGAGAGCGGCCTGTCCTGGAGCTTCCTCTGGCACTTCCTGCGCGAGTTCGGCATCGGTTCGGTGCTCGGCCTCGCTGGCGGCTGGCTGCTACTGCAGGTGATCAACCGCATCCACCTGGCCAACGGCCTCTATCCGCTGCTGGCGATCAGCGGCGGCCTGCTGATCTTCGCCCTGGCCAACGCGGTGCACGGCAGCGGCATTCTTGCCATCTATTTGTGCGGCCTGGTGCTGGGCAACCAGCCGATCCGCTCGCGCCACGGCATCATGCACATGCTCGACGGCATGGCCTGGCTGGCGCAGATCGGCATGTTCCTGGTGCTGGGCCTGCTGGTCACGCCCCACGATCTCTGGCCCATTGCCCTGCCGGCCCTGGGCCTTGCGCTGTGGATGATCCTCTTCGCCCGCCCGCTGTCGGTGCTGGTCGGGCTGTTCCCGTTCCGCGCCTTCCATGGCCGCGAGAAGGCCTTCATCGCCTGGGTCGGCCTGCGCGGCGCGGTGCCGATCATTCTCGCGGTGTTCCCGCTGATGGCTGGCCTGCCCAACGCCCAGCTGTTCTTCAACGTGGCCTTCTTCATCGTGCTGGTCTCGCTGCTGGTGCAGGGCACCAGCCTGCCCTGGGCCGCCAAGCTGCTGCGCGTGGTAGTGCCGCCAGACCCGGCGCCGATCTCCCGCGCCGGCCTGGAGGTGCACCCGACCAGCGAGTGGGAGCTGTTCGTCTACCACCTGAGCAAGGAAAAATGGTGCATCGGCGCCGCCCTGCGCGAGCTGAAGATGCCCGAGGGCACCCGCATCGCCGCGCTGTTCCGTGGCACCCAGCTGCTGCACCCGTCCGGCAGTACCATCCTCGAGGCCGACGACATCCTCTGCGTGATCGGCCACGAGCATGACCTCTCGCCGCTGGGCAAGCTGTTCAGCCAGGCACCGGACCGCGGCCTGAGCGCGCGCTTCTTCGGCGACTTCGTCCTCGAAGGCGACGCCCAGCTCTCCGCCGTGGCCTCGCTCTATGGCCTGAAGCTCGAAGGCGTGGACGGAGAGCAGACCCTGGGCCGCTTCATCGCCCACGAAATCGGCGGCCAGGCGATCATCGGCGACCAGGTGGAATGGAACGGCCTGACCTGGACCGTCGCCGCCCTGGACGGGAACAAGATCCGCAAGGTCGGGGTCAAATTCCCGGAAGGTCGTCCCGGTCCGGGGCTCTTCCTCTGACCGCCCACCGGTACCCGCTTGCGGGTGCCGGCCAGCCAGCACTACCCTCACTCCACTTTTTTCGCACGAGCCGCTGAACGCGACCATGTCATTCCTGCTGCGTACCCTCCTGACCGCCGTCCTCCTGGGTGGCTCGCTCACCGGCCTGCCCGCGCTGGCCGCCGACAACAACCCACCCAGCGCCGAACAGGTGCAGCAGAGCCTCGACGGCCTGGCCGAGCGCAAGCTCGCCGAGGCCGAGGCCAAGCTGCTCAAGGCCAGTCTGGAGAACACCCTCAAGCTGCTGGCCGCCAAGGCCGACAGCGAGAAGCAGCGAGACGAGCTCAAGGGCCGGCTGGCCGATGCGCCCAAGCTGATCAGCGAGAACCAGAGGGCACTCAATCGCCTCAAGGCCAGCAGCGACAAGCCTGCCGCCCAACGCTATGGCGGCTATAACACCACCCAGCTGGAAATGCTCCTCAACGAGCAATCCACCCAGCTGGCCGCCTGGCAGAAGGAGATGATCGACGCCAAAAGCGAGATCCTCACCGCGCAGACCCGCCCCGAGCGCGCCCAGGCCGACCTGAGCAAGAACCAGTCGCGCCTGCTGGATATCGGCACCGCGCTCAAGGCCGGCAAGGAGGGCAGCAAGCCGCTGACCACCGAGCACCGTAATGAACTGCTCGCCGAACAGGCAGCGCTCACTGCGCAGAACCAGTTGCTACGCCAGCAACTGGCCGGCAACAACCTGCTGCTGGACCTCGCCTCCAGCCAGCGCGACCTGCTCGCCGAGCGAATCGGCCGCGAGGAGCGCGAAACCCTCGAGCTGCAGGCGATGATCAGCGACAAGCGCCGCGAACAGTCCGAGAAAACCGTTGCCGAGCTGTCCAAGGACAGCAGCCAGGCCGCCGGCACCGACAGCCTGCTGAGCCAGCAGAGTGCTGCCAACCTCAAGCTTTCCGACTACCTGCTGCGCACCACCGACCGCCTCAACACCCTGACCCGGCGCAACCTCGAAGCCAAGCAGCAGCTGGACACCCTGACTCAGGGTGAACAAGCCCTCGACGAGCAAATCAACGTCCTGCGCGGCAGCCTGCTGCTGGCCAAGATCCTCTACCAGCAGAAGCAGTCACTGCCGGTGATCAAGACCGACCAGGACCTCGCCGACGAGATCGCCGACCTGCGCCTGTACCAGTTCGAGCTGAACCAGAAGCGCGACGAGATCAACAACACCCAGGTCTACATCGACAATCAATTGGCCCAGCAGCCGCAGGAGAGCATCACCCCGCAACTGCGCCATGACCTCTCCGAGCTGGTCAGCACCCGCCTGGAGCTGATGGAGCGCCTCAACCACGAACTGAATGCGCTGCTCAACGAAGCCATCACCCTGCAGCTGAACCAGAAGCAGCTCAAGGAAACCAGCGACAGCCTGCGCGCCACCCTCGACGAGCAGATGTTCTGGATTCCCAGCAACCGCCCGCTGGACCTGTCCTGGTTCAAGATGACCCCAGCCCTGCTGCACCACCAGCTGGCTGAAGTACCCTGGGGCTCGGGTGTGAAGGAACTGGGCGAGGGCCTGATCGACCGGCCCTTCCTGTTCCTGCCGCTGCTCCTGCTGGTCGCCGCCCTGCTGTGGAAGCGCCGGTTTCTCTACGACAAGCTGGAATCGCTGAACGACGATATCGGCCACTTCAAGCGCGACAGCCAGGCGCATACCCCGCTGGCCCTGTTGCTCGCCGTGCTGCTGGCGTTGCCGGGCACATTGACATTGGCCGTCGCCGGCCTCGCCCTGCTGCTCGACGCCCGAGGCCAGAACGCCACCCTGGGTAGCGCGCTGCTGGAGATGGCGCAGGTCTGGCTGGTGTTCTACACCGCGCACCGCATCCTGCGCCCTGGCGGTATCGCCGAACGACACTTCCACTGGAGCCAGCCGCAGGTGCAGTTCCTCGGCAAGCTGATGCGTCGACTGGGTCTGGTGGTGATGTCACTGGTCGCCGTGGTCACCGTCGCCGAGCACCAACCGGCCTCGCTGGCCGATGACGTGATCGGCATCGCCGTGGTCCTGTTCGGTTACGCCGCCATGACCTGGCTGCTCGCCCAACTGCTGTTCAGCAGCCCTTCCAGCGAACGCCCGTCGATGATCAAGATGATCGTCGGCCTGAGCTTCACCGCCCTGCCGGTGGCGCTGTTCCTCGCCGTCGGCTTCGGCTACTACTACACCGCGCTCAAGCTCACCGACCGCTTGATCGACAGCCTGTTCCTGCTGATGTTCTGGATGGTGGTGGAAGCCACCTTCGTTCGCGGCATGGGCGTCGCTGCTCGCCGTCTGGCCTACCAGCGCGCGCTGTCGAAGCGGCAGAACTCCGCCAAGGAAGGCATCGAAGGCCCCGAGGTAGTCGAGGAACCGACCCTGGGCATCGAGCAGATCAACGACCAGTCCATACGCCTGATCCGCCTGGGCCTGCTGATCGGCTTCGTGGTCACCCTGTACTGGGTCTGGGCCGACCTGATCAGCGTCGTCTCCTACCTCGACAACGTGACCCTCTACCAGTACGCCAGCGGTACCGGCGACGCCGCGTCCACCACACCGATCAGCCTCAGCGACTTCATCATGGCGCTGGTGATCGCCGCCGTGACTGTCGCCCTGGCGCGCAACCTGCCCGGCCTGCTGGAAGTGCTGGTGCTACAGCGCCTGACCCTGGCCCAGGGCAGCGCCTACGCCATCACCACCCTGCTGTCCTACACCATCAGCGGCATCGGCTTCGTCAGTGCGCTGTCCACCCTCGGGGTCAGCTGGGACAAGCTGCAATGGCTGGTGGCCGCACTGTCGGTGGGCCTGGGCTTCGGCCTGCAGGCGATCTTCTCCAACTTCGTCTCCGGCCTGATCATCCTCTTCGAGCGCCCGGTACGGATCGGCGACGTGGTGACCATCGGCACGCTGTCCGGCACCGTCAGCCGAATCCGCATCCGCGCCACCACCATCACCGACTTCGACCGCAAGGAAATCATCGTCCCCAACCAGACCTTCATCACCGGCCAGCTGGTGAACTGGTCGCTGAGCGACACCGTCACGCGCGTCACCATCAAGATCGGCCTGGCCTACGAAAGCGACCTGGCGCTGGCGCGCAAGATCATGCTCGATGCCGCCCACGCCAATACCCGCATCCTGCGCGACCCGGAGCCGGTGCTGTACTTCACCACCATCAGCGCCAGCACCTTCGACTACGAGCTGCGCTTCCACGTACGCGAGCTGGGCGACCGCAACCCGGCGGTGGACGAGACCCTCACGCGCATCGCCCTGGCCTTCCGCGAGGCCGGCATCGACATGGCCTTCAACCAGGTCGACGTGTTCCTGAAAAACTTCCAGGGCCAGGAGGCCCAGGTCATCGTCGGCCAGCAGCAGCCCGCCGCCACACCGGTGAAGATCAGCGGTCCCCAGGCCACCGACAAGCCCAACGGCGACAAGGCCTGAGGGTGGACGCCTTCGGACAAGTCCGAGCACAATGCTCGGACTTGTCCCGGAGATGCGTGTGAAAAAGCTCGACGAACTGACCTTCGATAACCGCTTCGCCCGCCTGGGCGATGTGTTTTCCACTCAGGTCCTGCCCGATCCCATCGCCGACCCGCGCCTGGTCGTCGCCAGCCCCGCCGCCATGGCCCTGCTCGACCTCGACCCGAGCGAGACGGATAACCCGCTGTTCGCGGAAATCTTCGCCGGGCACAAGCTCTGGGAAGAAGCCGACCCGCGCGCGATGGTCTACTCCGGGCACCAGTTCGGCTCCTACAACCCGCGCCTGGGCGATGGCCGCGGCCTGCTGCTGGGCGAAGTGGTCAACGAGGCCGGCGAGCACTGGGACCTTCACCTCAAGGGCGCCGGGCAGACGCCCTACTCGCGCATGGGCGATGGCCGCGCGGTGCTGCGCTCGTCGATCCGCGAATTCCTCGCCAGCGAATACCTCGCCGCTCTCGGCATCCCCAGCAGCCGCGCGCTGTGCGTCACCGGGTCCAGCACCACGGTGTGGCGCGAGTCGAAGGAAACCGGCGCCATGCTGCTGCGCCTGGCGCCCAGCCACGTGCGCTTCGGCCACTTCGAATACTTCTACTACACCCAGCAGGAAGACCAACTGCGCACCCTCGGCGCGTTCGTCCTCCAGTCGTACTTCCCGCAGTGCCTGGACGACGAGAAGCCCTACCTGGCGTTCTTCCGCGAAGTGGTCGAGCGCAACGCCGAGATGATTGCTTACTGGCAGGCCTACGGCTTCTGCCACGGCGTGATGAACACCGACAACATGTCGATCCTCGGCATCACCTTCGACTACGGCCCCTACGCCTTCCTCGACGACTTCGACGCCAACCACATCTGCAACCACTCCGACGACAGCGGCCGCTACTCCTTCAGCAACCAGGTGCCCATCGCCCACTGGAACCTCGCCGCACTGGGCCAGGCGCTGACGCCCTTCGTCGAAGTGGACGACCTGCGCGCCTCCCTCGACCTGTTCCTGCCGCTCTACCAGGCCAGCTACCTGGACCTGATGCGCCGCCGCCTCGGTCTCACCACCGCCGAAGACGGCGACCTGGAGTTGGTGCAGCGCCTGCTGCAGACCATGCAGAAGGGCGCGGTGGACTACTCGCTGTTCTTCCGTCGCCTCGGCGAACAGGCACCCGAGCAGGCGCTGGCGGTGGTCCGCGAAGACTTCGTCGACCTCGCCGGTTTCGACGCCTGGGCCGCCGACTACCAGGCCCGTGCCGAACGCGAAGGCGGTGGCCAGGACGAACGCCGCACGCGCATGCACGCGGTCAACCCGCTCTACATGCTGCGCAACTATCTGGCCCAGGAAGCCATCACGGCCGCCGAACAGGGCGACTTCAGCGTGGTGCGCCGCCTGCATGAAGTGCTCAGCAAGCCCTTCGAGGAACAGCCCGGCGCCGAAGCCTTCACCCGCCGCCCGCCGGACTGGGGCCGGCATCTGGAGATCAGTTGCTCGTCCTGAGCCAGTTATAAGCTCAGCGAAAAGCGATCTAGCGGCGCTTCGGCGGAGTTGCTCCCGGTCATTGACCGGGGGCGGCACCGCTCGCATCCTCGGGGCTTTCTGCCACAAGGACGCTCGAACAATGAAACCGGAAACCCTGGCCATCCATGCCGGCTACAGCCCCGACCCGACCACCAAGGCCGTGGCCGTGCCGATCTACCAGACCAGCTCCTACGCCTTCGACGACACCCAGCACGGTGCCGACCTGTTCGACCTGAAGGTCGCCGGCAACATCTACACGCGCATCATGAACCCCACCAACGCGGTGCTGGAGGAGCGCGTGGCCGCACTGGAAGGCGGCGTCGCGGCGCTGGCCGTGGCTTCCGGCATGGCTGCCATCACCTACGCCATCCAGACCGTCGCCGAAGCCGGCGACAACATCGTCTCGGTGGCCAAGCTCTACGGCGGCACCTACAACCTGTTCGCCCACACCCTGCCGCGCTTCGGCATCCAGACACGCTTCGCCGCCCACGACGACATCGCCGCCCTCGAAGCGCTGATCGACGACCGCACCAAGGCAGTATTCTGCGAATCCATCGGCAACCCGGCGGGCAACATCGTCGATCTGCAAGCCCTGGCCGACGCCGCGCACCGCCACGGCGTGCCGCTGATCGTCGACAACACCGTCGCCACGCCGATCCTCTGCCGCCCGTTCGAGCACGGCGCGGACGTCGTCGTGCACTCGCTGACCAAGTACATCGGCGGCCACGGCACCAGCATCGGCGGCATCGTCGTCGACTCCGGCAAATTCCCCTGGGCCGACAACAAAGAGCGCTTCCCGCTGCTCAACACCCCGGATGCGTCCTACCACGGCGTCACCTACACCGAAGCCTTCGGCCCCGCCGCCTTCATCGGTCGCTGCCGCGTCGTGCCGCTGCGCAACACTGGCGCTGCGCTCTCACCGTTCAACGCCTTCCTCATCCTGCAGGGCCTGGAAACCCTGGCGCTGCGCATGGAGCGCCACTGCGAGAACGCGGTGAAAGTCGCCCAGTACCTGCAAGACCACCCGCAAGTCAGCTGGGTGAAATACGCAGGCCTGGCCGACCACCCCGAGCAGGAACTGGCGCTGCGCTACATGGGCGGCAAACCCGCATCGATCCTCTCCTTCGGCATCAAGGGCGGGCAGGAAGCCGGCGCGCGTTTCATCGACGCGCTCAAGCTGGTGGTACGCCTGGTGAACATCGGCGACGCCAAGTCCCTGGCCTGCCACCCGGCCTCCACCACCCACCGCCAGCTCAACGACGAAGAACTGGAGAAGGCCGGCGTGCCGCGCGACATGGTGCGCCTGTCCATCGGCATCGAGCACATCGACGACATCCTCGCCGACCTCGCCCAGGCGCTGGACGCGGCCAAGGCCTGACGTCACCTCAAGCTTTCCCCGACCGAACCGCCGGCCCGCTGTGCAGCAGGCCGGCGGTTTTTTTCGCCCCAACCATACGGATCTGCCAAACGCGGCCGATAGCGACTGAGCGCGGTACGCCCGCCTGGCCCCCAACAAGAACAATCTCCGAACGGCCTGACTTCACACAACCTTTCCTGGAGATCGTCAATGAACCGCTGGATTTCCAACTTGAGCGTCAACCTCAAGTTGGCCCTGGGCTTCGGCCTGGTCCTCGCCTTCACCGCCATCCTCGCCATCGTCAGTTGGGTCGGCCTGGGCTCGCTGATCGACCGCAGCAACTGGATGAGCGACATCACCGAGCTGAACTCGCGCCTCACCAAGCTGCGCATCACTCGCCTGCAATACATGATCGCCGACGGCGCCGAGCAGGAAGCCGCCAGCGTCATGCGCAGCCTGGCCGACTTCAAGGCGCAGCAGCAGAAACTCCGCGCCTCCTTCGTCAGCCCCGACAACGTGCGCATGCTCGACCAACTGGGCGGCATCATCGCTGATTATGAAAAGTCCCTGGCCGCCATGCGCGCCGGCTACCAGAGCGCCGGCAACACCCGCCGCGTGCTGCAGGACAACGCCGCCCGTGCCGCCGAACTGACCGCGAAGATCCAGGAAGACATCCTCAAGGCCCCGGCCGACGAAGAGCGCGCCGCCCGCTTCCAGGCCATCACCGGCACCCACGAGGACCTGCTGCAAGCCCGTTACGATGTACGCGACTACCTCGCCACGGCCCTCACCAGCAACGGCGACGGTGTGACCCGCGGCCTCGACCAAAGCATCGCCGGCTTGCCGGCGCTGGAAAACGTGCTCGGCGTCGCCCAAGCGCAGTACGTCCAGCAGCTCGGCAGCGCCCTGCGCACCTACCGCGACGCCGTGGTCGCGCTGCGCCAGAACATGGCCGCCATCGTCCAGGCCCGCAAGGAAATGACCACCCAGGGCCAGGACATCGTCAAGGTCAGCGAAAATCTCTACCAATTGCAGCTTGACCGCCGCGACATCGAAAGCGCCCGCGCCCGCAGCCTGCAGACCCTGTTCACCCTGCTCGCGCTGGTGCTCGGCGGCATCGCCGCGCTGGTCATCACCCGCCAGATCACCCGCCCGCTGCACGAGACCATGGCCGTGGTCGACCGCATCGCCGCCGGCGACCTGTCGCAGACTCTGCAGGTCAGCCGTCGCGACGAACTGGGTCGCCTGCAGCAGAGCATGCAGCGCATGAGCCAGAGCCTGCGCGAGCTGATCGGTGGCATCCGCGATGGCGTCACGCAGATTGCCAGCGCGGCCGAGGAACTCTCCGCCGTCACCGAGCAGACCAGCGCCGGCGCCAACACCCAGAAGGTCGAGACCGACCAGGTCGCCACCGCCATGCACGAGATGTCCGCCACCGTGCAGGAAGTCGCGCGTAACGCCGAGCAGGCCTCCCAGGCGGCCTCCGCCGCCGACCACCAGGCCCAGGACGGCGACCGCGTGGTGAACAAGGCCGTGGAGCAGATCGAGCGCCTGGCCGAGGAAGTCGAACGCTCCGCCGAAGCCATGCAGCGCCTGGAACAGGAAAGCGAGAAGATCGGCAAGGTCATGGACGTGATCAAGTCGGTGGCCGAGCAGACCAACCTGCTGGCCCTCAACGCCGCCATCGAAGCCGCCCGCGCGGGCGAGGCCGGGCGCGGATTCGCCGTGGTCGCCGACGAAGTACGCGGCCTGGCCCAGCGCACCCAGCAGTCCACCGAAGAGATCGAAGCCCTGGTCGCCGGCCTGCAGAGCGGCACCCGCCAGGTCTCCAGCGTCATGCTCGGCAGCCGCGAACTCACCGCCAGCAGCGTCGCCCTGAGCCGCCAGGCCGGCGATTCCCTCGGCGAGATCACCCGCACCGTCTCCAACATCCAGGCGATGAACCAGCAGATCGCCACCGCCGCCGAAGAGCAGAGCGCCGTGGCCGAGGAAATCAGCCGCAGCGTGGTCAACGTCCGCGACGTCTCCGAACAGACCGCCTCCGCCAACCAGGAAGTCGCCGCCTCCAGTGTCGAACTGGCTCGTTTGGGCGGGCAGTTGCAGACATTGGTCAGCCACTTCCGCATATAACCCGCCGGCGGCCTCCAGCGCTCAGCGCTGGGCTTTTCGTAGGAGCGAGCTCGCGAACCCGCCTGACGCCAGCGTCAGGCGGGACTACATCTCTTTCACGCCGCCCTACCCCGCCCTCACCCGACTTTTCGCAAGCTCCTGCCAGACGCGGTGGATTCCCCTTCCTGCCGGGTTCTCGCTCGTCTCGAATCCGTAGAATGACGACATCTTCCAGCGCATAAACAGCACGTTGCAGGAATTTTCCTGCATGTTCAACGCAAAGGAAGATTGTGATCCAGAACTGCCGAACGGCGCGGATCAAAAGACGCGAGCCCCCGGTGCTACCAACACCGAAGGCCCGCTAACCACAATCAGCTGACTAAGGAACTGACCATGGCTATCACCGATGGTAAAACACCCGCACACCCGGAAACAGGCCGCTTCCTACCGCTGGGAACCGACTCACAACACCACGCCCATCCCCGCAACGCCACTCTCTACCTACGCACCGACGCCCCCGCCGACGAACTCTACAACGCCGCCGAAGACCGCCTGAGCGCCGTCATCGACCTGCTCGGCATCCTCTCGCTCTCCACCCTCGACGCCCAGCCGCTGCGCAACGTCCTGCAAATCAGCCGATCCCTCCTGCTGCTGGCCTCCGATGCTCATTCGCTTTACCAGGCGGACCGTGAGCAACGCGACGCACAACGCTAGAACCTGCCTGGCCAAGCCCTCGGCGGAAGCCGAGAGCTCCAGCATCAGGAGCCGCACCACTCATCATGCGACACGACCGTCAAAACTTTTTGTATGTACAAACGTCAATACGGAGAGCACCATGCTATTCGAGTGGGACGAAGCCAAGAACCAGGCCAACATCCGCAAGCACGGGATCGACTTCAACGACGTGATGGAGCTGTTCCAGCAGCCCTACCTCGCGCAACGCGATGATCGCGAGGACTACGCCGAGGAACGCTGGATCAGCCTCGGCAGGATCAGGTCGCTGATAGGAGTGGTCGTGAGCACCGAACGAGAAGGGGATGTCATCCGCATCATCTCCGCCCGAAAAGCCACCAGACGGGAGGCCAGACACTATGTCCAAACCATCGAAAACTGATTTCGAACGCCTGAGCAAACTGAAGGACAAGGACATCGACACCAGCGATATCCCTGAGCTGGGCGAGGACTTCTTCAAGAACGCCGAGCTCCATGTGCCGGCCAAGCAGGCCGTCACCATCCGCCTGGACTCGGACGTACTGGAGTGGTTCAAGAGCCAGGGCGCGGGCTACCAGACACGGATCAACCAGCTTCTGCGGCAGTACATGCAGGCCCACCGTAACTGACCTTCGTCGCAGGGCACAGTTGATAATCTCCGGATCGCCACCACCTAGCTCCCCATAGCCCGAGGAGCCCTGTCATGTCCGATTCCCTGATCATCCCCTGCCCCAACTGCAACGGCCTGAACCGCGTGCCCGCCGCGCGGCTCGCCGATTCGCCCAGTTGCGGGCGCTGCCAGTCGCCGATCGTGCTGGCTACACCGTTCGACCTCGATGAGACCGGCTTCGCCGCCCAGGCCAAGGGCGACTTGCCGTTGCTGGTGGACGTGTGGGCCGACTGGTGCGGGCCGTGCAAGGGATTTGCGCCGGTGTTCGAGCAGGCCGCCGCGCGGCTGTCGGGCAAGGTGCGCCTGGCCAAGCTGGACAGCGACGCCAACCCGAACCTCTCCACGCGCCTGGGGATTCGTTCCATCCCCAGCCTGATCCTGCTGCGCAACGGCCAGGAAGTGGCGCGCCAGAGCGGTGCGATGCCGCTGCCGCAGTTGCTCGACTGGCTGTCCCGCCAGGGCATCTGAGGGCGAGCGTTTCGGTCAATCCGCGCGGTCATTGCCAGGCCGCGCGGTGCGGCTAGGCTTGGGAGCACACCCGTCGGCGAATCGGAGCGCGCCCATGCGACATAACCTGGAATTCATCCGCCAACTCACCGAAGAGCACATTGCCTTCGTCAAACGCACCGGCCTCAAGGCCGAGGTGCTGGAGCCCGGCCATGTGCGCCTGCGCATGCCGCTCAAGGGCAATGAGAACCACCTCCGCAACATGTACGCCGGCGCACTGTTCACCGTGGCCGAGCTGCCCGGTGGCGTGCTGATGCTGACCAGCTTCGACGCGCGGCGCTTCTACCCCATCGTCAAGGAAGCCGGCCTGCGCTTCCTCCGCCCCGCTGCCAGCGACGTGATCGTGGATGCGCGGCTCAGCGAGGAAGACATCCAGCGCATCGGCGAGGAAGCGACCCACAACGGCAAGTCGGAATTCGTGCTGGACCTGCAACTGAAGGACGAAGAAGGCAACGTCGTCGCCGAAAGCCACGCCATCTATCAGCTGCGCAGCCGCTGAAGACGGGCCATTGCCCTGTATCAAGGTGAAATTTCCTACGTGGCGCGACAGTAGAAGCGCCACAAAGGAAGCCCGCCATGTACAGGAACCTGCTCGTCGCCCACGACCTCAGCGTCGAGGCGGATACCGCCGTGCGCCGCACGGCCCAACTGGCCCGCCAACATGGCGCCAGCGTCACACTGCTGCACGTCATCGAGGAATACTTTCCCGACCGCATGATGGCCACGGTGCGCGAAGCCGCCGAAGTGGCCCTACGCGACGCCGCACGCGCCAATGACATCACCGACTACCAGCTGGTGATCCGCCAGGGTCGCGCGGCGAATACCGTGACCGAGACGGTTCAGGAACTGAACGCTGACCTGCTGGTGATCGGCGCGCACCACCAGCAATTGCTGGAACGCTTCGACGGCACCACCCTGGAGCGTATCGCCCGGCATTGCCGCGCACCGATCCTGCTGGCCGTGGAAGAGTCCGCCACGCCTTACACCAGAGCCCTCGTCGGTCTGGACCTGTCGCACTGCTCCTGCCAGGCCTGGCGCGCCGGCTACCGTCTGCTGGCCGCCGATGCCGAGTTGCTGGCGCTCAATGCTTACCAACCCGGCAAGAAGGCCGACCGCGCCGACAGCCACCTGGAAACCCAGCGCGAACTGTTGCGCCAGGCGCTGCAGGATGAACGTGCGCAGGTACCGGCCAGCGGGCCGCAGTTACTCTGCGCGGTGCAGCAGGGCACGCCCCAGCAGGCACTGGAGACGGCATTGCGGGAGTGGACACCCAACCTGCTGGTGCTCGGCAGCCGCAGCCGCGGCGCCATCGAACAGGCCATGCTGGGCAGCTCGACGCGCTATTTCCTGCGCCGGCCGCCCTGCGATGTGCTGATCAGCCAGTAACCGCTCAGGCTTCCAGCAGGTTGTGCAGTTCGACGAACTGCTGGGTCAGCTTGTGCCGGGGCTCCAGGAAGATCAGCGGGGTGCAGGCCTGGTGCGACTCGCGCATCTTCACCGAGCTCATCAGGTACACCGGCAGTACCGGCAGCTCCTCTTCCACCAGTTCGTCGAGCAGTTGCTGCGGCAGGGTCGCGCGCGGCTGGAACTGGTTGACCACGATGCCTTCGACTTCCAGGTCCTCGTTGTGGTCTTCCTTCAATTCTTCGATCTCCTGCAGCAGGCCGTACAGTGCCTGGCGCGAGAAACTGTCGCAGTCAAAGGGGATCAGGCAGCGATCGGCGGCGATCAGCGCGGAAACCGTGTAGAAGTTCAGCGCCGGCGGCGTATCCAGGTAGATCCGGTCGTAGTCTTCGGAGAGCTCGTCCAGCAGTTTGCGCAGCTTGTTGATCTTGTGCTTCTGCTCGAGCTTGGGCTGCAGGTCCGCCAGCTCAGGGCTGGCGGTGACGATGTGCAGGTTGTCGAAGGGCGTCTCGTAGATGTCCACCTTGCCCTTGCGACTGAAAGGCCCGGACGACAGGGTCTGCTTGAAGAAGTCGGCGATGCCCACCGGCAGGTCCTCGCCGGTCAGGCCGGTGAGGTAGTGGGTGGAGTTGGCCTGGGCGTCCAGGTCCACCAGCAACGTGCGGTAGCCCTCCGCCGCGCTCACCGCCGCCAGGTTGCAGGCGATGCTCGACTTGCCGACTCCGCCCTTCTGATTGAACACCACGCGCCGCATGAGCCATCCCTCCAGGAACCATTCAAGACCTCGGGATTCTATGCAAAGCCCATGACAAGGGCGAGCACACTTCGCCCTTCATTCGGGATACCGCTCGGCGGCTACAACCGATTCATTCGAGCGCCGTAACAGACACGACGGTAAATTGAGAACCTTCCTAAGCCTTTGTAAGCAATAGTTTGCTTGACATCAGCGTGACCGGGATAATGCCGGCATTGCGCCATGGCACGTGTCGACGAAGCTCTTGGTGGACCAGGGAAGACCCATTAGCCGACAGGAACGCCCCCAAGGGCCCACAAGAGCTCGCAGCGTGATTCAATTCGATATCGACCAGTGGAGTGCCTGGGCGCCGGGCCTGCCCACGATCGCCGACTGGCAGGGCTGGGCCAGCGAAGCGCGCTCGCCTGACGCCGACGCCCAGCCGGATGTCGCCTTCCTTCCCGCCATGCAACGCCGTCGCCTCAGCCCCCTGGCGCGTATGGTGTTCAGTGTCGCCTGGCCACTGGCCGACGGGCGGCCGCCGATGCCTCTGATCTTCGTCTCCCGCCACGGCGAAACCGGCCGCAGCCTGGAACTGCTGCGCGAACTGGCCGTCGAACAACCATTGTCCCCGACCCAGTTCAGCCTCTCCGTGCACAACGCGGTGATTGGCCTATGGTCGATCCTGCGACAGGACAGCAGTGAAATGTCGGCAATCGCCGGCGAACGCGACGGCCTGGAGCACGGCTTGCTGGAAGCCGCCACACTGCTCGCCGAAGGCGCGCCGGAAGTCCTGCTGGTGGTGGCCGAAGAGACGCCGCCCGAACTCTATGCGTCGTGGATCGACGATGTGCCCTTCTCCTACGCCGTGGCCCTGCGCCTGACGCGCGGCAGCGATTGGAGCCTGAGTCTTGCGGAAAACCGCGCACAGCTGGACGCGCCGCAATACCCCAACGCCCTGAACCTGGTGCGCGCGCTCGTCGAGCCCACCAGCCTGATCCATCACCCCTGGAAGAAGCGTCTATGGACCTGGCAACGCAACCACTGAGCAAGCGCGCCGACGCTTGGCTGTGGCGCCTGTTCGCCACCGGCCTGTGCTTCGCCCTGTTCGGTATCGGCGGCCTGCTGCTGCGCGTGCTGGTGTTCCCGCTGCTGGCCCTGCTGCCCGGCGATGCCCTGCGCCGCCGCACCCGCGCACGCCAGACGGTGAGCCGGCTGTTCTGGCTGTTCGTGCAGATCATGCAGCGCAGCGGCGTGCTCACCTATGAGGTAGAGGGCATCGAGCGCCTGGGCCGACCGGGACAAATGGTGATCGCCAACCACCCCTCGCTGATCGACGTGGTCTTCCTCATCGGCCTGATCCGCGACGCCAACTGCGTGGTCAAGCAGAGCCTGTTCGCCAACCCCTTCACCCGCGGCCCGGTGACGGCGGCGCAGTACATCAGCAACAACGGCAGCATGGACATGTTCGATGAGGCCGTGGACGCGTTGCAGCAGGGCCAGACCCTGATCGTCTTCCCCGAGGGCACCCGCACCACGCCGGGCAAGACCCCCGAATTCCATCGCGGCGCGGCGTCCATTGCCCTGCGCGGCGCCAGCGCGATCACCCCGGTGACCATCACCGTCACCCCGACCACCCTGACCAAGGCCGAGCCCTGGTACAGCATTCCCGCCCGCCGCGTGCATTTCCGCCTGCGCGTGGGCGAGGACATCGATCCACGCCATTTCGCCAGCCAGGGCCCCGCCCCGGCGGCCTCACGCCGGCTCAATGCCTTTCTGCACCAGCATTTCACCAAGGAGCTCGCAAGAGATGAGCGATCTGCAACTGGAGATTAAACAGCTGATCATCGACGCCCTCGGGCTCGAAGATATCGGCCCTGATGACATTGGCGCGCAGGACGCGCTGTTCGGCGACGGCCTCGGCCTGGATTCGGTGGACGCCCTGGAACTGGGCCTGGCCATCCAGAAACGCTACGGCATCAAGATCGACGCCGATGCCAAGGACACCCGCCAGCACTTCGCCAACGTGGCGAGCCTGGCGGCCTTCGTGACCGCCCAGAAAGCCGCCTGAGAACGCCGACCATGCAAACCCGTGAGGACATCTTCAACACCCTGCGCGACGCCCTGGTCGAACTGTTCGAGCTGGAGCCGGAGCAGATCAGCCTCGACGCCAACCTGTACGAAGACCTGGAAATCGACAGCATCGACGCCGTCGACCTGATCGACCACCTCAAGCGCCACACCGGCAAGAAAATCGCCGCCGAGGAATTCAAGTCGGTGCGCACCGTCGGTGATGTGGTCGAAGCGGTCTATCGCCTGGCCAACCCATGACCCGCCTGGTCGGGCTCGGCCTCCTGCTGGCCGGGTTGCTCTACCCGTTCGCGATCTACTTCGGCATCGATCACCTGTCGCCGAAGTTCTTCGCGTTGCTGCTGGGCGGCTTGTGGTTCGCCCGCAGCCTGGGCAGCGGGCAACGCCCCGGCCAACGCTGGATGGCGCTGGCCGCCGTGGCGTTCTGCATCGTGCTGTGGCTGTCCGACGAACCGCATCTGCTGCGCTGGTACCCGGTGCTGATCAGCGCGGGCCTGCTCTGCCTGTTCGCCCTCAGCCTGAAATTCGGCCCGCCGCTGGTGGAACGCCTGGCGCGCCTGCGCGAGCCGGAGCTACCGCCCCACGCAGTGCGCTATACACGCCGGGTCACCCAGGTCTGGGTGCTGTTTTTTCTCGGTAACGGCCTGATCGCCGCGGCCCTTACGCTATGGGCGCCGCTGGCCTGGTGGACGCTGTACAACGGCCTGATTTCCTACCTGCTGATGGGCGTGCTGTTCGCCGTCGAGTGGCTGGTGCGGCAACGGGTCAGAGGTCAAGGATGAAACCGATCGCCCTCGCCCGGCTGCTGCTGGAGTTGCCCGCCGGGCGTCCGCTGGCGCTGGAACCAATGCTGCTCGCCGACGACTTCGTGCAGCGCGCCTGTACCGTTGCCGGCGCCTTGCGCCAGCGCAACGCCCAGCGCGTGGCGATCCACCTGGAAGACGCCGCCGAACTGGCCATCGCCCTCTACGCCGCCTGGCTGGCGGGCGCCGAAGCCGTGCTACCGGCGGACAACCTCACCCACAGCCGCGAGCGCCTGGCCTCGCAGATCGACGCCTGGATCGGCGACCAGCCCGGCGACCTGCTGCTGGCCGACCTGAGCGGCCCGCCGCTGCCTGCGGCTCCTCTTGCACCTGAAGAGCTGGACCTCGACGCCTGCCGCCTGGTGCTCAGCACCTCCGGCTCCACTGGCGAACCCAAGCTGATCGGCAAGTCGCTGCGCCAACTGAGCAACGAAGTGCAGGTGCTGGAGAACCTCTGGGGCGCCGAACTGGGCGAGGCGCGCATCCTCGGCAGTGTCGCCGCGCAGCACATCTACGGCCTGCTGTTCCGCGTGCTCTGGCCGCTGTCCGCCGGGCGCGCCTTCCTCCGTCGGCAGATTGCCTTCCCCGAAGACCTGCAACGCCTGAGCCTCGACCAGCCGCGCTTCGCCTGGGTCGGCAGCCCGGCGCTGCTCAAGCGCATGGGCGACAACCTCGACTGGCCGGCGCTGCGCCCGGTGGTGCGGGTGTTCTCCTCCGGCGGCCCGCTGCCGGCCGAAGCCGGCGAACGGCTGCACGAACGCCTCGGCCAGGCCCCCACGGAAATCTACGGCAGCTCCGAGACCGGCGGCATCGCCTGGCGTCAGGGCGGCCAGCTCTGGCAGCCATTCGACGGCGTGAGCCTGAGCCAGGACGAGCACGGCGCGCTGCGCATCGAATCGACCTACCTGCCGCCCGGCGAAACCGAGCAGACCGCCGACGCCGCGCGCCTGTGCGCCGACGGCCGCTTCGAGCTGCTCGGCCGGCTGGACCGCATCGTCAAACTGGAAGAAAAACGCATTTCCCTGCCGCAACTGGAAGCGGCGCTGGCCAAGCACCCCTTCGTCAGCGAAGCGCGCCTGGGCGTGGTCCAGGAGAATCGCGCCAGCCTCGGCGCGCTGGTCGCCCTGAGCGACGCCGGCCTGCATGAGCTGCGCAACGGCGGCCGCCGCGCGCTGACCCAGCGTCTGCGCGAACACCTCGCCGACCACTGCGAAGCCCTCGCCCTGCCGCGCCGCTGGCGCCTGCTACGGCGCCTGCCGGGCAACGCCCAGGGCAAGCTGGCGCAAAGCCTGGTGGACGAGTTGCTGCACGCGCCACGCAGCCTCGCCCCCGAAGTCCTGGCGCGCCGCGAGACGGAAGGCGAACAGCACTTCCAGCTGGAAATCCCCCCGGACCTCGCCTGCTTCCCCGGCCATTTCCCCAAGGCCCCCGTGCTGCCGGGCGTGGTGCAGGTGCAGTGGGCACAGCAGCTGGGCCGCCAGGTATTCGACCTGCCGCCGCGCTTCGGCGGCATGGAAGTGCTGAAGTTCCAGCAGTTGCTGCGACCGGGCGATACCTGCCAGTTGGCTCTGCGCTGGGACGCCGCGCGCGGCAAGCTGTACTTCGCCTTCACCCGTGGCGGGGCGGCCTGCTCCTCCGGGCGTATCCTCCTCGGAACAGACACATGAACACGCGCCCCTGCGCGGTCATCCCGGTGTACAACCACGAGCACGCGCTGCCCCAGGTGGTCGCCGAACTGCTCGCCGCCGGGCTGCCCTGCGTACTGGTCGACGACGCCTCCAGCCGCGAGTGCGCGGCGGTGATGGACCAGCTCGCCGCAGGCCGCGACACGTACCTGGTGCGCCTGCCGGTGAACCAGGGCAAGGGCGGCGCGGTGATGGCCGGCCTGCGCGAGGCCGCGCGCCTGGGCTTCAGCCATGCGCTGCAGGTGGACGCCGACGGCCAGCATGACCTGGGCGATGTACAGCGCTTCCTCGGCACATCCCGCGAGCACCCCGAGGCGCTGGTCTGCGGCTACCCGCAGTACGACGAGAGCGTGCCCAAGGGCCGTCTCTATGCGCGCTACCTGACCCACGTCTGGGTGTGGATCAACAGCCTGTCGCTGTCGATCCGCGACGGCATGTGCGGCTTCCGCGTCTACCCGCTCACCGCCACGCTGAAGCTGATCGACAGCACCACGCTGGGCAAGCGCATGGACTTCGACCCGGAAATCCTCGTCCGCCTGGCCTGGCGCAACCAGCCGATGCAGTGGCTGCCGACGAAGGTGCATTACCCGCTGGACGGCCTCTCGCACTTCCGCCTGTTCCACGACAACGCGCTGATCTCCTCCATGCACGCCCGGCTGTTCTTCGGCATGCTCTGGCGCTCCCCGGCGATCCTCTGGCGCCGCCTGCGGAGCGCCGCGTGAGCGCGCAGCACTGGGCGCAACAGCGCGAGCGCGGCAGCCTGCTGCTGATGCGCTTCACCGCCTGGGCGGCACGCACCTTCGGCCGGCGCCTGCTGTCGCCGCTGCTGCACCTGATCGTGCTGTACTTCTTCCTCTTCGGCGCCCGTGCGCGCGGTGCCATCCGCGAGTACCAGCAGCGCCTGGCGCAACACAGCGGCGACGCTTCGCTGAGCCCGAGCACCGGCCGCGTGTTCGGTCAGTTCATGGCTTTTGCCGACGCCATCCTCGACAAGCTCGACGTCTGGGCCGGTCGCCTGGATGTCTCCAGTATCGAACTGAACGACCCGCACAACCTGCGCGCGCAACTGCGCAGCGGCCGTGGCCAACTGCTGGTGGGCGCGCACCTGGGCAACCTCGAAGTCTGCCGCGCGCTGGCCGAGCTGGGCGAAAAGGTGCGGATGAACGTGCTGGTGCACACCCGCCACGCCGAGCAGTTCAACCAGCTGCTGGGCGAATCCGGCGCCAGCCACCTGCGGCTGATCCAGGTGAGCGAGCTGGACCCGGCGATCATGCTGCAGCTCTCCCAGCGCCTGGACGCCGGCGAATGGCTGGCGATCGCCGGCGACCGCATTCCGCTGCACGGCGGGCGCAACGTCGAGGTCGACTTCCTCGGTGCGCCGGCCGCCTTCCCGCAGGGGCCCTGGTTGCTCGCCGGGCTGCTGCAATGCCCAGCCAACCTGATGTTCTGCCTGAAGGAAGAAGGGCACTACCGCGTGCACCTGGAGCCCTTCGCCGAGCGCATCCAGTGGCGCCGCAGCAACCGCGCCGAGGTCCTGAAACACTGGACCCAGCGCTACGCCCAACGCCTGGAACACTACTGCCTGCGCGCGCCGCAGCAGTGGTTCAACTTCTACCCGTTCTGGAAAGCCCATGACGACAGCCACTGAAACGCCGGTTTTCGGCCAAGGCCACCTGAGCATCGAACAGATCGTCGCCCTCGCCGAGCGCCGCGTTGAAAGCCGCCTGGACGATGACGCCGAGTTCCGCGCGCGGATCGCCCGTGGCGCGCAGTTCCTCGACACCCTGCTGGACAAGGAAGGCGTGATCTACGGCGTCACCACCGGCTACGGCGACTCCTGCGTGGTGGCCGTGCCGCTGGAGCACGTCGAGGCCCTGCCGCAGCACCTGTTCACCTTCCATGGCTGCGGCCTGGGCAAGCTGCTGGAGCCGGCCGCCGTGCGCGCCGTGCTCGCCGCGCGCCTGCGCTCGTTGAGCCACGGGGTTTCCGGCGTGCGCCTGGAACTGCTGGAGCGCCTGCATGCCTTCCTCGCACACGACATCCTGCCGCTGATCCCCGAAGAGGGCTCGGTGGGCGCCAGCGGCGACCTCACGCCGCTGTCCTACGTCGCCGCGACCCTCGCCGGCGAGCGTGAAGTGCTGTGGCGCGGCGAGCGTCGCAGCGCCGCCGAGGTCCACGCCGAGCTGGGCTGGCAGCCGCTGGTGCTGCGGCCCAAGGAGGCACTGGCGTTGATGAACGGCACGGCGGTGATGACCGGGCTGGCCTGCCTCGCGTACTCGCGCGCCGACTACCTGCTCAAGCTGGCCACCCGCATCACCGCACTGAACGTCATCGCCCTGCAAGGCAACCCGGAACACTTCGACGCGCGTCTGTTCGCCGCCAAGCCGCATCCGGGGCAGATGCAGGTCGCCGCGTGGATTCGTCAGGACCTCGCCATCGACGCACCGACACCGCCGCTGCACCGTCTGCAGGACCGCTACTCGCTGCGCTGCGCACCTCACGTGCTGGGGGTGCTGGCCGACAGCCTGGGCCTGCTGCGGCAGTTCATCGAGATCGAACTGAACAGCGCCAACGACAACCCGATCATCGACGCCGAGGACGAGCGTGTGCTCCATGGCGGGCACTTCTACGGCGGGCACATCGCCTTCGCCATGGACAGCCTGAAGAACCTCGTGGCCAACGTCGCCGACCTGCTCGACCGGCAGCTCGCGCTGCTGGTGGACACCCGCTACAACCATGGCCTGCCGAGCAACCTGTCCGGCGCGCCGGCCGATCGCGCGATGATCAACCACGGCTTCAAGGCCGTGCAGATCGGCGCCAGCGCCTGGACCGCCGAGGCGCTGAAAAACAGCATGCCGGCGAGCGTGTTCTCGCGCTCCACCGAGTGCCACAACCAGGACAAGGTGAGCATGGGCACCATCGCCGCGCGCGATGCCCTGCGCAGCCTGGATTTGACCGAACAGGTCGCCGCTGCCGCCCTGCTGGCCGCGCAACAGGGCGTCTGGCTGCGTTGCGGCGAAGCCGGTGCGCGCCCACTGCCGGCGCCGCTGGGCGGCATGCACGAGCAGCTCGGCCGGGACTTCCCGCCGCTGATCGAGGACCGCGCGCTGGAAGGCGAGCTGCGCCTGTGCCTGGAGCGCATCCGCGCGCGCCATTGGGGGCTCTATGCGTAAGGCCGGAGTGCTGCAGGCCGAGGTGGAAATCCTCGTGCCGTTCTTCGATGTGGACATGATGGAAGTGGTCTGGCACGGGCACTACGTCAAATACCTGGAAGTCGCGCGCTGCGCCCTGCTCGACAAACTCGACCACAACTATTCGCAGATGCGCGAGGCTGGCTACGCCTGGCCGGTGATCGACCTGCAACTGCGCTACGTGCGCGGCGCGCGCTTCGGCCAGCGCATCAGCGTGCGCGCCGACCTGGTGGAGTGGGAGAACCGCCTGAAGATCAACTACCTGATCAGCGACGCCGAAACCGGCGAGCGCCTGACCCGCGCCAGCAGCACCCAGGTCGCCGTGGAGATCGCCAGCCGCGAGATGCAGATGGCCTCGCCCGCCGTGTTCATCGACGCCGTGCAGCGCGCCCTGGAGGCCGAAGCATGCTGAACCGCGCCCTGCTCGTCTGCGGTCTGCTGACTCTTTTCATCGAGAGCATCCCTCTGGCCCACGCCTTCGACCTGCCGCAACTGGCCGCGCAGCTCGGCAAGCCGGCGGTGGTGCGCGGCGAGTTCATCCAGGAGAAGCACCTGCGCTCGCTGCCGCAACCGCTGGTGAGCAAGGGCCACTTCGTCCTCGCCAAGCAGCACGGGCTGCTCTGGCTGCTGCAAGCGCCACTCAAGCAGGATTACCGCATCGATGACCAGGGCATCGCCCGGCGCGACGCCAACGGCTGGCAGCAACTGCCGCAACGCAGCGCCAGCGCGCAGCAGAACCGCCTGTTCCTCGCCGTGCTGGAAGGTGACAGCAGCGGCCTGCAACGCGACTTCGACCTCGCCCTGAGCGGCGAGGCGAACGACTGGCAGCTCACCCTGACGCCACGCGCCGTGCTGCTCAAGCAGATCTTCGACAGCATCGAGATTGCCGGCGGCGAACTGGTGCAGCGTATCGAACTGCACGAAGCCCAGGGCGACCGCACCGTGCTGCGCATGACCAGCAGCCAGCCCGGCGACAGCTTGACCGATGCGGAGCGCAGTGACTTTGCCCGCTGAGCGGCCGCTGTGGCTGCCGCGCCTGGTGATCGCCGGGCTGCTGGCGCTGCTCGCCCTCGCTGCCTGGCAATGGCGCGGCGCCGCGCCGCTGAGCACCGACCTGCTGGAGCTGGTGCCCGGTGGCAGCCGTGACGCCCTGCAAAGGCAGGCCGAGCAGCGCATGCAGGAACCGCTCAACCGCGAGCTGCTGGTACTGGTCGGCTACCCCGAGCGCGACACCGCCATCGCCCACGCCCGCGAACTGGCCGAGCGCTGGCAGGCCAGCGGCCTCTATGAAAAAGTGCAGTGGGGCGTGCAGGCCGACCTGCCGGCCCTGCGCGAACAACTGCGCGCAGGCCGCCTCGCGCTGCTCAATGCCGACGACCGCCGACAACTCGCCGAACAGCCGGCCGCCTTCATCCAGCAGCGCGTAGAACAACTCTTCGACCCCTTCTCCGGCTTCGGCCTGCTGCCCAACGACCAGGACTGGTTCGGCCTGGCCCTGCGCATCCAGCACCACCAACCGCTGACGGCCAAGGTGCAGCTGGACATCGGCAGCGGCGCGCTGGTCGCCGAAGACGATGGCCGCCACTGGGTGCTGCTGCGCGCGCGCACCCGCGCCGACGCCTTCGACATGAACCTGCCCCGCGCCGTGGCCGCACAGGTTGCCGAGGCGCGCCAGCAACTGGCTGCCGATGGCGGGCAGATAGTCGCCGCCAGCGGCCTGCTCTATGCCGCTGACGGGCAGAGCCAGGCCAGCCGCGAGATGACCTGGGTCGGCGGCGGTGCCGCACTGGGCACCCTGCTTCTGCTGCTGCTCGCCTTCCGCCGCGTGCGCGCATTGCTGGCCTTCGTGCCGGTGCTGGTCGGCGTGCTCGCCGGCGCCACCGCGTGCATCGCGCTGTTCGGCAAGATCAACCTGCTTACCCTGGTGCTCGGCGCCAGCCTGATCGGCGTGGCCTCGGACTACCCGCTGCACTACCTGTCCAAGGCCTGGACTGCCACTCATTGGCAGCCTTGGCACGCGCTGAAACTCAGCCAGCGCGGTCTGTTCCTCAGCCTCGCCACCAACCTGATCGGCTACCTCGCGCTGGCCTGCACGCCCTTCCCGGCGCTGACCCAGGTGGCGACCTTCTCGGTGGCCGGCTTGCTCGCCGCCTACCTGTGCGTGATCGGCCTGCTGCCGCTGCTGCTGCGTGGCGATGCCATCGCCCCGCAACCCTTGCTGCTCGCGTTGGGCGAACGCTTGATCGGGCTGCGCCAGGCGCTGCTCAAACGCACGGGAAGCTGGCCACTGCTCGCGGTGGTCGCGCTGTTCTGCGCCGGCGGGCTATGGCAGTTGCAGGTGAAGAACGACCTGCGCCAGTGGCTGGGCGCCAAGCCGCAACTGCTCAGCGAGGCCCAGGCCGCCGCGCGCATCACCGGCTACCAGCCCACCAGCCAGTTCTTCCTGGTCCGCGCTGCCGATGAAACCCAGCTGCTGCAACGCCAGGCGGAACTGGCCGCGCGGCTGGACACGCTGGTCGCCTCCGGCCAGCTCAAGGGCTATCTGGCGCTCAACCAGTTGCTCGCCACCCCACAGCAGCAACAACAGGCCCGCGAGGCGCTGCGCCAACTGCCGCAACACTGGCAGGCGCTGATCGACCTGGGCATTCCGCAAGCCGCGCTGCAAGCCGAGCTGGATCAGCTGGAAAAGCTCCCGCCACAAACCCTCGACCAGGCGCTGCAAGGCCCGCTGGGCGAGCCGTGGCGGCCGCTGTGGCTGGGCACCATCGACGGTGGCGTGGCCGGGCTGGTGAGTTTGCAGGGCCTGTCCGATGCCGGCGTGCTGGCCGAACAGGCCAAGGGGCTGCAAGGCGTGCAGTTGGTGGATCGTCTCGGCGAGCTGAACCGCCTGTTCGCCGCCACCCAGGTCAGCGCCACCGAACTCAAGCTGCTCTCCTGCGTACTGATCTTCGCCCTGCTGTTGAAACCCTTCGGCCCGCACGGCGCCCTGCGCATCGTCCTGCTGCCGCTGCTGGCGGCATTGTGCAGCCTCGCCAGCCTCGGCTGGCTGGGGCAGCCACTGACCCTGTTCAGCCTGTTCGGCCTGCTACTGGTGACCGCCATCGGCGTGGATTACACCATCCTCATGCGCGAGCGCGTCGGCGGTGTGGCGGTGAGCCTGGTCGGCGTGCTGCTGGCGGCCATCACCACCTGGCTGTCGTTCGGCCTGTTGGCCCTCTCCAGCACGCCGGTGATCAGCAACTTCGGCCTGGCCGTGGGGCTGGGCCTGGCGTTCTGCTTCCTGTTCTGCCCCTGGGCTGGCGCAAGCAGCCGAGAAGGAGCACCGGCATGCTGACGATGCTGTTCTGGCTGGCCATGCCGCCGCTGTTCGCCCTCGCAGTGATCGGCGGCAAACGCCTGCGCCTGCTGCCCATCGTCAGCCAGTTGCTGGTGGCGGGCCTGCTGCTGCCGCTGCTGTTCGTCGCGCTGCAAAGCCAGGGCTTCGAGGTGCGCACGCTGGTCAGCGCGCCGTGGCTGCGGCCGCTCTATGACATCGGCTTCGCGCTGCTGCTGGGGCACATCCTCAGCGATGTGATCGACCTCGATGTCAGCCGCCAGAGTCTGAAGATCGCCCTGCCCAGTTTCGCCGTGCCGCTGGCCTGCGGCATGGCCAGCGCCTGGTGGCTGCTGGGCGTGCGCGAAGGCATGAGCGTGCTGGGCATCGGCCTGCTGTTCTCGATCACCGCGATCCCGGTGCTCTACCTGTTCCTGCGCAACATCGACTACCCCGAAGAGTCCACCCGCCGCCTGATGCACGCGGCGGTGCTGATGGACCTGTGGTGCTGGAGCCTGTTCGGCCTGGCCGAGGGCAGCAGCGATCCGATCCAGCTGGTCTGGCCGCTGCTGGCCGGCAGCGTGCCGCTGCTGCTGCGCCTGCTTCGCGTACGCCATGCGCTGGCCTTCAGCCTGCCGTTCTTCGGCCTGATGATCGCCTTCCAGCACTGGCACCTGAATACCCTGGTGTTCGCCATCACCTGGTTGATGGCCCAGGCCGCGGTGCGCCAGCCGTTCCTCTTGCCGGTGTCGCCACGGGCAGCGCTGGCCTTGCAGAACTATCTGCTGGTGCCGCTGGTGCTGGCCTTCGGCATCCTGCAGATCGACTTCCACCACGCGCTTGCCGGGTACTCCTGGCTGTACCTCGGCGCGCTGCTGGTGCTGCCTGTGGTCAGCAAGCTGGCGGGTAGCTGGCTCGGCCTGCGCTGGGCGCTGCCGGGCGCAAGCCGGGGTGATTTGTGGAAGGAAAGCCTGCTGCTGAACATTCGCGGGTTGACCGAAATCGTCTTCCTCAACCTGCTGTTCCAGCAGGGCCACATCGACTCGCTGCTGTATTTCAGCCTGCTGCTGATGAGCCTGTTCGCCACCCTGCTGCCCGCCCTCTGCGGCGTACGCCGTGCGCGCACCGCGACTGAATCCCTGGATCACGCCCCGGCAAGGAGCCCCTCAGATGTCCGCCCCTGATCTGCAACAACGCACCGTCGTCGTGATCGGCGCCGGCCCGTCCGGCGCCATCGCCGCCGCCCTGCTCAAGCGCAAGGGCCATGACGTGCTGGTGCTGGAGCGCCAGCGCTTCCCGCGCTTCTCCATCGGCGAGAGCCTGCTGTCGCACTGCCTGGACTTCGTCGAGGAAGCCGGGATGCTCGACGCGGTCCTGGCCGCCGGATTCCAGGTCAAGCACGGCGCGGCCTTCGGCTGGGGCGAGCGCTACACCGCGTTCGATTTCCGCGACAAGTTCACCGAGGGCAAGGGCAGCACCTTCCAGGTCCAGCGCGCGCGCTTCGACCAGTTGCTGGCCGATCAGGCTGAACTGCAGGGCGTGGAAATCCGCTACGAGGAGGAGATCGTCGCCGCCGACTTCGCCGGCACCTGCCCGCGCCTGCGGGTGCGCCGCCTGGACGGCAGCGAGTACGAAGTGGAATGCGCCTTCGTCCTCGACGCCAGCGGCTATGGCCGCGTGCTGCCGCGCCTGCTCGACCTCGAAGCGCCCTCCGGTTTCCCGGTACGCCGCGCGGTGTTCACGCATATCGAGGACCGTATCGACGCGCCGGAATTCGACCGCGAGAAGATCCTCATCAGCATCCACCCGCAAGAGCGCGGCATCTGGTACTGGACCATCCCCTTCAGCGATGGCCGCACCTCGGTCGGCGTGGTCGCCGAGGACCGTCACTTCGAAGGCAAGCTGGATGACCTGGACGCCTGCCTGAAGGATTTCTACGATGCTGCGCCGAACCTGCGCCCGCTGCTGAAGAACGCCGTGTGGGACACCCCGGCGCGCACCCTCGGCGGCTACTCGGCGAACGTCAAGCGTCTGGCCGGGCCGGGCTTCGCCCTGCTGGGCAACGCAGCGGAATTCCTCGACCCGGTATTCTCCTCCGGCGTCACCATCGCCATGCGCTCCTCCAGTATGGCCGCCAACCTGCTCGACCGGCAGCTCAAGGGCGAGACGGTGGACTGGGAAGGCGACTTCGCCCAGCCGCTCAAGCGCGGCGTGGACACCTTCCGCGCCTATGTCGAGGGCTGGTACGACGGCAGCTTCCAGGACGTGATCTTCTACGAGAAGGCCACCCCGGAAATCCGCCGGATGATCAGCTCGATCCTCGCCGGCTACGCCTGGGACACACGCAATCCCTTCGTCGCCGAACCGCAGCGCCGCCTGCGGGTGCTTTCCGAAATCTGCGCCAGCTAAAAGGACAAGGACTGTCATGACCCGCCCCGCCTCCACCTATGTCGAAGAAACCCGCTTCGGGTTCTGGTTCCTGCAAAGCCACACCTGGCAGCACCATGTGTTGCGCGTGGCGATCAACGACCTCAAGCGTCTGGTCAGCTGGGACATTCCGGCCAACCCGGTATTGCTCGACGCCGGCTGCGGCCAGGGCCGTTCGTTCCGCCTGCTGCGCGAGGCGTTCCAGCCCGGACGAATGATCGGCCTCGACGCCGACCCGCACAGCCTCGACTGCTCGGCCATGGAAGCAGCGCGGGAGAACATCGAGGTGGAACTGAGCTGCGCCGACTGCGCTGACCTGATGCTGCCCTCGGCCAGCGTCGACATCCTGTTCTGCCACCAGACCTTCCACCACCTGATGGAGCAGGAACGCGCGCTGGCCGAGTTCTGGCGCGTGCTCAAGCCGGGCGGCCTGCTGCTGTTCGCCGAATCCACCCAGGCGTACATCAATACCTGGGTAATCCGCTGGTTCTTCCGCCACCCGATGCATGTGCAGAAGAGTGCGCCGCAGTACCTGCAGATGCTCCGCGAGCAGGGCTTCGAGTTCGCCGAGCAGAACGTCTCCTACCCCTACCTGTGGTGGAGCCGTTCCAGGGACTTCGGCCTGCTGGAGCGCTGGGGCATCCGCCAGCCGAAACCCTTCGGTGAGCGCGAGGAAACCCTGGTCAACGCCGTGGTGCGCAAGCCGCTGGAGAGTCGCTGAACATGCTCCGCTGGCTGAGCCTCGCCTTTGTTCTGCTGCTGGCCGGTTGCGCCCAGCATGCGCCGCTGCCGTCCGCGTTGCCGACGCTGGCGACGCCGCTGCAGCTGCATATCCAGCGCGAACAAGGCGCGGCCGGCAAAACGACCAGCCAGGACTGGCTGCTGGTGATTCAACGCGAAGGCGCAACGCTGCGCTGGTCGCTGATCGACCCACTGGGCATCCCGCTGTCGCGCCAGCTGCTGCATGACGGAGAATGGAACAACGACGGCCTGCTGCCGCCCAACCCGGAAGCGCGCGACTTGTTCGCCGTGCTGCTGTTCGCCCTCACGCCCGAAGGTGAACTCGCCCAGCGCTACCCGCCCACGGACTTCCGGATGGCTGGCGCCACGCGTGAGCTGCAGCCACGCTGGAAGATCACTTACCGTTCGGCGCAGGATTTCACTGTGGAATCCGCCGACCTCCGTTACCGGGTGACGCCCCTGGAAACCGCTCCATGACCGCGACCTATCTGAACGAACTGGGCCTGATCTGCGCGCTGGGCAACGACCGCCGCGAAGTGGCCGCCGCGCTACTGGCGAGCGAGTCCGCCGGCATGCAGGTGCAATCGGGCTGGGTGCCGGGCAGGAGCCTGCCGGTGGGCACGGTGAAGGCGCGTCTGGCGAACATTCCCGAGCAGCGCCACGACACCCGCAACAACCGCCTGCTGCTGGCCGCCGCCACGCAGATCGTCCCGGCCATCCGCACGGCCATCCAG
The DNA here is from genome assembly GCF_002796985.1 of Pseudomonas sp. Taxonomy (GTDB): domain Bacteria; phylum Pseudomonadota; class Gammaproteobacteria; order Pseudomonadales; family Pseudomonadaceae; genus Pseudomonas. The sequence goes on from NZ_PEKX01000020.1 coordinate 275,975, forward strand.
CGCTACGGCGCCGCGCGCGTGGCGGTGGTGCTGGGCACCAGCACCTCGGGTATTCACGAATCCGCCCAGGGCATTCGCCATCATCACCTGCACGGCCAGTTGCCCGAAGGCTTCCACTATTCGCACCAGGAACTGTGCAACCCCGCGGCCTTCCTCGCCGAGCACTACGAGCTGGCCGGCCCCGCCTACGTCATTTCCACCGCCTGCACCTCCAGTGGCCGCGCCCTGCAGAGCGCGCGCCGGTTGCTGAACCTGGGGCTGTGCGACGCGGTGTTGTGCGGCGGCGTGGACAGCCTGTGCGAGTTGACGCTCAACGGCTTCAGTGCGCTGGAGGCGGTGTCGGATGAACGGTGCAAGCCGTTCTCCGCCAACCGTCGAGGCATCAACATCGGCGAAGGTGCCGCGCTGTTCCTGATGACCCGCGAGCCCGCCCGCGTGGCCCTGCTCGGCGCTGGCGCCAGCTCCGATGCGCACCACATTTCCGCGCCCGAGCCCGAGGGCCGTGGTGCCCGCGAGGCGATGCGCAAGGCGCTGGCCGACGCGAAGCTCGACGCCGCGCAAATTGCCTACCTGAACCTGCACGGCACCGCGACCGCGCACAACGACGCCATGGAAAGCCTCGCCGTCAGCGCGGAATTCCCCGCCGGCGTGCCCTGCTCCTCGACCAAACCGCTGTCCGGGCATACCCTCGGCGCCGCCGGCGCACTGGAAGCGGCGTTCTGCTGGCTGCTGCTGAGCGAGCACAACCCGCATAATCGCTTGCCGCCGCAGCGCTGGGACGGCATGGCCGACCCGCAACTGCCGGCGCTGCAACTGGTGGGCGACGACGCCCCGCGCCTGCCAAACGAAGGCCCGCGCTACCTGATGAGCAACTCGTTCGCCTTCGGCGGCAACAACATCAGCCTGATCCTGGGCGAGATGAGCGAAGATTCTGGAGTGACCCGATGATCGACTGGCCGATCGCCTCGCTGCTGCCCCACGCGGGCGACATGATCCTCCTCGACGAAGTGCTCGACTTCGGCGACGAGGACATTCGCACGCGCCTGACGGTGCGCCCGGGCGGCCTGTTCAACGAGGCCGACGGCAGCCTGCCGGCCTGGGTCGGCGTGGAGCTGATGGCGCAGAGCGTCGCCGCCTACGCCGGTTGCCAGGCACGCTCGCGCGGCGAGCCGGTGGAACTGGGCTTCCTGCTCGGCACCCGCCAGTACCAGTGCGACGTGGCGAGCTTCCCCGCCGGCAGCGTGCTGACCCTCCATGCCATTCGCACCCTGCAGGACGACAATGGCATGGGCGTTTTCGAGTGCCATCTGGACGGGCCTGGGATCAAGGCGCTGGCGCGCCTGACCGTGTTCCGCCCGCCAGAACCCGCCAGCTACCTACAAGAACCCGCTCTTGCAGAGCGAGAGCCGAAAGAGCCAAGCGTATGACTGATTCCATCCTCGTAACCGGCTCCAGCCGCGGCATCGGCCGCGCCATCGCCCTGCGCCTGGCCCAGGCCGGCTTCGACCTGGTGCTGCATTGCCGCAGCGGCCGCGCCGAGGCCGATGCCGTGCAGGCCGAAATCCAGGCGCTGGGCCGCACCGCCCGCGTGCTGCAATTCGACGTGGCCGAGCGCGAAGCCGCGCGCAGCATCCTCGAAGCCGACGTGGAAACCCACGGCGCCTACTACGGCGTGGTGTGCAACGCCGGCCTGACCCGCGACGGCGCCTTCCCGGCGCTCACCGAAGAAGACTGGGACCAGGTGCTGCGCACCAACCTCGACGGCTTCTACAACGTCCTGCACCCGGTAATCATGCCGATGATCCGCCGTCGCCAGCCGGGACGCATCGTCTGCATCACCTCGGTGTCCGGGCTGATCGGCAACCGCGGCCAAGTCAATTACAGCGCCTCCAAGGCCGGCGTGATCGGCGCCGCCAAGGCGCTGGCCATCGAGCTGGGCAAGCGCAGGATCACGGTGAACTGCGTGGCGCCGGGGCTGATCGACACCGCCATGCTCGACGAGCAGGTGCCGGTGGAGGAAATCCTCAAGATGATCCCCGCCCAGCGCATGGGCACGCCCGAGGAAGTGGCCAGCGCGGTGAACTTCCTGATGTCGGCCGAGGCCGGCTACATCACCCGCCAGGTGCTGGCGGTCAACGGAGGGCTGTGCTGATGAAGCGTGTGGTCGTTACCGGCATGTCCGGCATCACTTCGCTGGGTTCGGACTGGGCGAGCATCGAGGCGAACTTCAGCGCCAACCAGAGCGGCATCCGCCGCATGGACGAGTGGGACCGCTTCACCGAACTGAACACCCGCCTGGCCGGCCCAGTGCTGGACTTCGTGGTGCCCAGGCACTGGACCCGCAAGCAGCTGCGCAGCATGGGCCGCGTCTCGCGCCTGTCGGTGGGCGCCGCCGAGCGCGCGCTGGCCGACGCCGGTCTGCTGGATGACGAATCGATCCGCGACGGCCGCATGGGCGTCGCCTGCGGTTCCTCCACCGGCAGCACCGACGAGATCAAGGCGTTCGGTAACATGCTGCTGAACTCGGTGGCCGACGGCCTCAACGCCAACTCCTATGTGCGCATGATGCCGCACACCACGGCGGCGAATATCAGCATCTTCTTCGGCCTCAAGGGCCGGGTGATCCCGACTTCCAGCGCCTGCACCAGTGGCAGCCAGGGCATCGGCTACGCCTACGAGGCGATCCGCTTCGGCCGCTTGCCGCTGATGCTCGCCGGTGGCGCCGAAGAGCTGTGCCCGACCGAAGCCATGGTGTTCGACGCGCTCTACGCCACCAGCCTGAAGAACGACACCCCGCACAAGACCCCACGCCCCTATGACAGCGGCCGCGACGGCCTGGTGATCGGCGAAGGCGCCGGCATGCTGGTCCTGGAGGACCTGGACCACGCCCTCGCCCGTGGTGCGCGCATCCATGCCGAGATCGTCGGCTTCGGCAGCAACGCCGACGGCCAGCACACCACCCGCCCCGAGCAGGTGACCATGCGCCGCGCCATGGAGCTGGCGCTGGAAGATGCCGGCCTGAGTATCGACGCCATCGGCTACGTGAACGGCCACGGCACCGCCACCGAGCAGGGCGATATCGCCGAGACCCTGGCCACCAGCGAACTGTTCGGAAAGCGCATGCCGATCAGCTCGCAGAAGAGTTTCCTGGGCCACACTCTGGGAGCGTGCGGCGCGCTGGAGTCCTGGTTCAGCATCGAGATGATGAACAGCGACCGCTACGTGCACACCCTCAACCTGGACGAGATCGACCCGCGCTGCGGCGAGCTCGACTATCTGCGGGGCGAGCCGCGCGCGATGAGCCACGAGTACGTGATGAACAACAACTTCGCTTTTGGCGGCATCAACACCTCGCTGATTTTCAAGCGCTGGCGCTGAGACGCCTGCCAACGGCCCCGACTACCGACACTGCAAGGAGAGCAATCCATGTCCCGTCTGATCCGTAGCATCATCCTCTGCGTGGCTACCGTGCTGGTCATCGGCTGCACCGGCAGGGCCGTGCAGAACATCGACCAGAGCCTGCCGCCGAGCAGCCAGCGCACCGCCGCCCAGGTGCAGCAGGCGATCCACCAGGCGCTGGCGGAGCAGAAGTGGACCCTGCAGCAGGACAACGGCAGCGTGATCTACGCCGAGATCACCGTGCGCGAGCGCCACCACGCCGAGATCAGCATTCCCTATACCAGCCAGCAGTACTCCATCAAGCTGCGCAGCAGCAGCGGCCTGGACGAGAAGGACGGACAGATCCACCGCAACTACAACAACTGGGTCACCCTCCTCAACGAGAAGATCCAGCAGAACCTGGGCATCACGCCGACGCGCTGATCCCGCTCATCGACGAAGTCGACGCCGGGGGCACGCTGAAGTAACCCGCTCGTGCTGCCCTGCCGTAGGGCGGGTAACGGCGGATAAAGCGTTCCGCTTTATTCGCCCTACGCGACGCGCCCTCAGCCGGCCCTGCCAGCCTGGACTTCGTGGGTCACCAGGTCGAAGAACGACTGCGCCAGGCGCGACGTCTCGTTGCGCCGGCGCACCAGCCACACCGAGCTGGTGGCGCCCGGATCGATCAGCGTGCGATAGACCACACCGTCCACCCGTGTACGACGGAATGACGCCGGCAGCATCGACACCCCCAACCCCGCCGCCACCAGGCCGATGATGGTCATCGCCTCGCCCGCCTCCTGGGCGATGCGCGGGCTGAAACCGGCTTGCCGCGACAGTGCCATCAGCTGGCTATAGAGGCCGGTGCCATAGCTGCGCGGGAAGAACACGAAGGGCTCCTCGGCCAGCGCGGCGAACTCCAGGCCCTCCTGGCTGGCCTGCGCCAGCGGGTGATCGGCGCGCAGCACCGCCACCAGCGGTTCGCTGAACAGCTCCACGGCTTCCAGGGTTTCCGGCAGCGGGATCGGGCGGATCAGGCCGACCTGCACACGCTCTTCCAGCAGCGCCTGCACCGCCTGCCCGCTGCTCAGTTCCTGCAGGTCCAGGTGCACATCCGGGTAGGCCTGGCGGAACGCCAGAATCGCGCGCGGGATGCTGGAAGTGAAAGGCGCCGACGCAGTGAAGCCGACCTTGAGCTCGCCGATCTCGCCCTGGTGTGCGCGCCGCGCCAGCAGCACGGCGCGGTCCACCTGCTGGAGTACCTGGCGCGCCTCGTCGAGAAACAGCCGCCCCGCTTCGGTCAGCGCCACGCGACGATTGGTGCGCTCCAGCAGACGCGCGCCGATCTCTTCCTCCAGCGCCTGGATCTGCTGGCTCAGCGGCGGCTGGGAAATCCCCAGTTGCTCGGCGGCGCGGCCGAAGTGCAGCTCTTCCGCCACGGCAATGAAATAACGCAGGTGTCGCAGTTCCATCATTTCTCCCGCTAAAGCGCCGCAATTCCCGGCTGGGTAGGAGCGGACTCCGTCCGCGATCGATTCCACACCACCCGGGTACAAACGGTGGCACCCGCCAACGATTCGTAAAACGACTCAAATGTGTCGATTAATATATTGGAAATAATAAAGCCCGCTCCTTATCCTTTCCACACAAGCCCAATAACGACTACCAACCTGCTCCCTGCCTGGCCGCGCGGGCCTTTGCCGCCATTCCAGGCCCTCTGCTGTCATCTACCTGAGGTGTGTCGTGAGTCAACCTGCCCTGCGGGCTTTGCGGGAAGAACCGTCCATGGCGGCCGAGCCGGCTGTCGTACAAGAGCCATCCGCCGCTAACGAGCCGGCTGAGGTGCTGCCTGATCTGCGCGAGAGCGCGCTTGAAGCCAACGGCGACGTGGTGCGCGCCGTCGAAGAAATCGAAACCTACATCGAGAAAGGCACCCCGGAATTCATGCGCACCTCGCTGGCGCTGTTCTCCGGCGGCTTCGCCACCTTCGCCCTGCTCTATTGCGTGCAGCCGATGATGCCGGTGCTGTCTCAGGCCTTCAGCCTGACCGCCGCGCAGAGCAGCCTGGTGCTGTCGATCTCCACCATCACCATGGCCTTCGGCCTGCTCGTGATCGGGCCGATTTCCGACGCCATCGGGCGCAAGTCGATCATGGTCGCCTCGCTGGTCTTCGCCGCCCTGTTCACGCTCGGCAGTTCGGTGATGCCAACCTGGCACGGCGTGCTGCTGATGCGCGCACTGCTCGGCCTGTCGCTGAGCGGCCTGGCGGCGGTGGGCATGACCTACCTCTCCGAGGAGATTCATCCGCAGCACATCGGGCTGTCCATGGGGCTCTACATCGGCGGCAACGCCATCGGCGGCATGAGCGGCCGGCTGATCAGCGGCGTGCTGGTGGACTACGTGAACTGGCACGTGGCGCTGGCCACCCTGGGCGTGCTCGCCCTGGCCGCTGCAGTACTGTTCTGGCGCATCCTCCCCGAATCGAAGAACTTCCGCCCCGCACCGCTCAAGCCGCGCCGACTCATCGAGGGCTTCACCGGGCACTTCCGCGATGCCGGCCTGCCCTGGCTGTTCCTCGAGGCCTTCCTGCTGATGGGCGCCTTCGTCACCCTGTTCAACTACATCGGCTATCGCCTGCTGGCAGAGCCGTACCACCTGAGCCAGGCCATCGTCGGCGTGCTCTCGCTGGTCTACCTGTCGGGCATCTACAGCTCGGCGTGGGTCGGTTCACTGGCCGACAAGCTGGGCCGGCGCAAGGTGCTCTGGGCGATGATCGCGCTGATGCTCGGCGGCGTGCTGATCACCCTGCTGCAGCCGCTGGCGCTGGTACTGGTCGGCCTGCTGGTGTTCACCTTCGGCTTCTTCGGCGCGCACTCGGTGGCCAGCAGCTGGATCGGCCGCCGCGCCCTCAAGGCCAAGGGCCAGGCGTCGGCGCTGTACCTGTTCAGCTACTACACCGGTTCCAGCGTCGCCGGCACCGCTGGCGGCCTGTTCTGGCACCAGTACGGCTGGAACGGCGTCGGCCTGTTCATCGCCAGCCTGCTGGGCATCGGCCTGCTGGTGGCCCTGCACCTGGCACGCCTGCCAGTGTTACCGCGCGACCTTCCCGCACTCGGCAAGCATGGGTAGTTTCTACACAAACGACGCTACACATACCTATAAACGACATGGAACGGTCGTACAAAGACATGATATGTCGTTTATAGCGATGCCTTTATGACGGGCCATGTAGCGAATCATCCCAACCTACAACTTAAGTCGTAACAGAATATGGCGCGATCCTTGCGTACAGAATATTGAACGACTTGTTGGAATCCTGAAACGGACCTCGACTCCCGCAGTACGCAATTCCCTCCGTAGTTGTAGGTAAAGCATGAGCAGCACCCCAACCTCCGGGCTCTCCCAGGGCCTGAAAAATCGTCACGTCACGATGCTTTCGATTGCCGGCGCCATTGGCGCAGGCCTGTTCGTCGGCTCGGGGCACGCCATTGCCGAGGCCGGTCCGGCCGTTCTGGTGTCCTACCTCATCGCCGGTCTGCTGGTGGTGCTGGTCATGCGCATGCTGGCCGAAATGGCCGTCGCGCAACCGGACAGCGGCTCCTTCTCCACCTATGCCGACCGCTCCATCGGTCACTGGGCCGGCTTCACCATCGGCTGGCTGTACTGGTGGTTCTGGGTCCTGGTGATCCCGCTGGAGGCCAACGCTGCCGCGGCCATCATCCACGCCTGGTTCCCCGGCGCGCCGATCTGGGTGCTGGCGTTCGTGATCACCTCCGCGCTGACCGTGACCAACCTGTTCAGCGTGAAGAACTACGGTGAGTTCGAGTTCTGGCTGGCGCTGATCAAGGTCTGCTCGATCGTCGCCTTCATCCTGCTGGGTTGCGCGGCCATCTTCGGCTTCTCGCCCAACAGCGAAGTGTCCGGCATCAGCCACCTGACCAGTGAAGGCTTCCTGCCCAAGGGCTGGGGTGCCGTGCTCGCCGCGCTGCTGACCACCATGTTCTCCTTCATGGGTTCGGAAATCGTCACCATCGCCGCCACCGAGTCCAAGGACCCGGAGCAGCAGATCACCCGCGCTACCAACTCGGTGATCTGGCGTATCGCGCTGTTCTATCTACTGTCGATCCTGATCGTGGTTTGCCTGGTGCCGTGGAACGACCCGCGCCTGGTGAGCATGGGCTCCTACCAGACCGTGCTGGAACACCTGCACATCCCGTACGCCAAGCTGATCGTCGACATCATCGTCCTCGTCTCGGTCACCAGCTGCCTGAACTCGGCGCTCTATACCGCCTCGCGCATGATGTACTCGCTGAGCAAGCGCGGCGACGCGCCGAAGATCGCCCAGGTGACCAGCGTCAGCCGCACCCCGGTGTACGCCGTACTGCTGTCCACCGCCATGGCCTTCCTCTGCACCTTCGCCAACTACCTGGCCCCGGCTGAAGTGTTCAACTTCCTGCTGGCCAGCTCCGGCGCCATCGCCCTGCTGGTGTACCTGGTGATCGCCATCTCCCAGCTGCGCATGCGCAAGAAGCTGCTCGCCCAGGGCCACCAACTGACCCTGAAGATGTGGTTCTTCCCCTGGCTGACCTGGGCGGTGATCCTGTTCATCAGCGCCGCGCTGATCATCATGCTGATCCGTCCGGATCACCGCATCGAAGTGGTCGCTACCGCACTGCTGACCATCGTGGTCGTCTGCTCCGGCCTGCTGGTGTCCAACCGCCGCAAGTCGCAGCATGCCGCCGGCCTGGTGGGCGACGCTGCGTGATGCACCCTGATGGGGCCTGAGGCTCCATGAGGAACGAAAAGCCCCGCTCTGGAGCGGGGCTTTTTTCATTGCATCGTGAAACATTGTGCCGTTCTGGACGATCGCGGACGGAGTGCGCTCCTACGCCCGTATCGGCGCTCGAAGGAGCCCGTAGGGGCTGCGCAGGGACGGTTCGCGAGCAAGCTCGCTCCTACAGGTAGCCGTGCGCTCTTTGTAGGAGCGAGCTTGCTCGCGAACCCCGCCACCCCATCACGAAAAAGCCCCGCAGATGCGGGGCTTTTTCAGTTACGCGTCAGGCTCAGTGATACTGCGCCGACAGCTCGTGCACCGCCTCGAAGAAGGCACCGGCATGCGCCGGGTCGACTTCCGGGGTGACGCCGTGGCCGAGGTTGAACACGTGGCCGTTGCCGTTGCCGAAGGCGCCAAGGATGCGTGCGACTTCGGCACGGATGGCTTCGGGCTTGGCGTAGAGTACCGCCGGGTCCATGTTGCCCTGCAGGGCGACCTTGTCGCCGACGCGCGCGCGGGCGCTGCCGATGTCACAGGTCCAGTCCAGGCCGAGGGCTTCGGCACCGGTGTTGGCCATGGATTCCAGCCACAGGCCGCCGCCCTTGGTGAAGAGGATCACCGGCACACGGCGACCGTCGTGTTCACGGATCAGGCCGTCGACGATCTTCTGCATGTAGGCCAGGGAGAACTCCTGATAGGCGGCCGCCGACAGGCTGCCACCCCAGGAATCGAAGATCTGCACCGCCTGCGCGCCCGCCAGGATCTGGCCGTTGAGGTAGCTGGTGACCGACTGCGCCAGCTTGTCCAGCAAGGCGTGCATGGCCTGCGGGTTCTCGTAGAGCATCGCCTTGGACTTGCGGAAGTCGCGGCTGGAGCCGCCTTCGACCATGTAGGTAGCCAGAGTCCAGGGGCTGCCGGAGAAGCCGATCAGCGGTACGCGGCCGTTCAGCTCGCGACGGATGGTGCGCACGGCGTCCATCACGTAGCCCAGGTCTTTCTCCGGATCGGGAATCGGCAGGGCTTCGATGTCGGCCAGGCTGCTCACGACCTTCTTGAAACGCGGACCTTCGCCGGTCTCGAAGTACAGGCCCTGGCCCATGGCGTCGGGGATGGTGAGGATGTCGGAGAAGAGGATCGCCGCGTCCAGCTGCGGGTAACGATCCAGCGGCTGCAGGGTCACTTCGCAGGCCATCTGCGGGTTCATGCACAGGCTCATGAAGTCACCGGCCTTGGCGCGGGTGGCGCGGTACTCCGGCAAGTAGCGGCCGGCCTGGCGCATCATCCAGACGGGGGTGACATCGACGGGCTGCTTGAGCAGGGCGCGAAGGAAGCGATCGTTCTTCAAGGCAGTCATAACGGCATCCGGCAAAAAAGTGCGGGTATTTTCGCAAAGCCCAAAAGAAAAGGCACGGCGGGTGCCGTGCCTTTTGTCCGTCGCGGCATTCTGCCGCACTGGCATTTGCCGTGTAGGAGCGAGCTTGCTCGCGAACAAAGCCCGTTGCGGGGACAGGGTTCGCGAGCAAGCTCGCTCCTACAGGTCCGGCTTAGACGCCCAGGTAGTCGAGGATACCTTCGGCGGCCGTACGGCCTTCGAAGATCGCCGTCACCACCAGGTCGGAACCACGGACCATGTCGCCACCGGCGAAGATCTTCGGGTTGCTGGTCTGGTGCTTGAACTGCGAAGCGGCCGGGGCGATGACGCGTCCCTGGCTGTCGATTTCCACCTGGTGCAGGTCGAACCACGGCGCCGGGCTCGGGCGGAAGCCGAAGGCGATCAGCACGGCTTCGGCCGGGATGATCTCTTCGGAGCCCGGGATCGGCTCGGGGCTGCGACGGCCGCGGGCGTCCGGCTCGCCAAGACGGGTCTCGACCACTTTCACGCCTTCCACCTTGTCCTCGCCGACGATGGCGATGGGCTGGCGGTTGAAGAGGAATTTCACGCCTTCTTCCTTGGCGTTCTTCACCTCTTTGCGCGAGCCGGGCATGTTCTCTTCGTCGCGACGGTAGGCGCAGGTCACGCTCTTGGCTGCCTGGCGGATCGAGGTGCGGTTGCAGTCCATCGCGGTGTCGCCACCGCCCAGCACCACGACGCGCTTGCCCTTCATGTCGACGAAGTCTTCCGGCGACTTCTCGAAGCCCAGGTTGCGGTTCACGTTGGCGATCAGGAAGTCCAGCGCATCGTGCACGCCGGGCAGGTCCTCGCCGGGGAAGCCGCCTTTCATGTAGGTGTAGGTGCCCATGCCCATGAACACGGCATCGTACTCATCGAGCAACTGCTCCATGGTGACGTCCTTGCCGATCTCGGTGTTCAGGCGGAACTCGATACCCATGCCGGTGAAGACTTCGCGGCGGCGCGAGAGCACCTGCTTCTCCAGCTTGAATTCGGGGATGCCGAAGGTCAGCAGGCCGCCGATTTCCGGGTTCTTGTCGAACACCACCGGGGTCACGCCGTTGCGCACCAGCACGTCGGCGCAGCCCAGGCCGGCCGGGCCCGCGCCGATCACGGCAACGCGCTTGCCAGTGGGCTTGACCTTGGACATGTCCGGGCGCCAGCCCATGGCGAATGCGGTGTCGGTGATGTACTTCTCCACCGAGCCGATGGTGACCGCGCCGAAGCCGTCGTTCAGGGTGCAGGCGCCTTCGCAAAGGCGGTCCTGCGGGCACACCCGGCCGCAGACTTCCGGCAGGGTGTTGGTCTGATGAGACAGCTCGGCGGCGGCGAGGATGTTGCCTTCGGAGACCAGCTTCAACCAGTTGGGGATGAAGTTGTGCACCGGGCACTTCCACTCGCAGTACGGGTTGCCGCAGCCCAGGCAGCGATGTGCCTGGTCAGCAGCTTGCGCCGGCTTGAACAAGTCGTAGATTTCCACGAACTCGCGCTTGCGCTGGCGCAGCAATTTCTTCTTCGGATCCTTGCGCCCGACTTCGATGAACTGGAAGTCATTGTTCAGGCGATCAGAATTCATACGTTCAGACATTTCGTGACCTCATCAACAACTTCAGGCGCTTATTGCGGGTTGGCACGGGTGCTGGACAGCAGCGAGCCCAGGCTTGCGGCCTTGGGTTTCACCAGCCAGAACCGACGCAGGTAGTCGTCCAGGTTTTCCAGGACGTTCGCGCCCCACTCGCTCGCCGTTTCTTCTACGTACTCGACCAGGACCTTGCGCAGGTGGCTGCGCTGGGCTTCCATCGCTTCGCCACTGATGCGCTGGATTTCCACCAGCTCGTGGTTCACGCGGTCGACGAAGGTGTTGTCCATGTCCAGGACATAGGCGAAGCCCCCGGTCATGCCGGAGCCGAAGTTGTAGCCAGTCTTGCCCAGCACGCAGATGAAGCCACCGGTCATGTATTCGCAGCAGTGGTCACCGGTGCCTTCAACCACGGCGTGGGCGCCGGAGTTACGCACACCGAAACGCTCGCCAGCGGTGCCAGCGGCGAACAGCTTGCCGCCGGTGGCGCCGTACAGGCAGGTGTTGCCAACGATGGCCGATTCCTGCGACTTGAACGGGCTGCCCTTGGGCGGGGTGACGACCAGCTTGCCACCGGTCATGCCCTTGCCGACGTAGTCGTTGGCGTCGCCTTCCAGGTACAGGTGCAGGCCGCCGGCGTTCCACACGCCGAAGCTCTGGCCCGCAGTGCCCTTGAAGCGGAAGGTGATCGGCGACTTGGCCATGCCCTGGTTGCCGTGGACCTTGGCGATCTCGCCGGAAATCCGCGCGCCGATGGAACGGTCGCAGTTGCAGATGTCCAGTTCGTAGTCGCCGCCCTTGGCGCCCTGGATGGCGGAGCGCGACAGCTCGACCATCTTCTCAGCCAGCAGGCCTTTGTCGAACGGCGGGTTCTTCTCGACTTCGCAGAACTGCGGCTTCTCAGCCGGGATCAGGTCGCTGCCCAGCAGCGGCGTGAGGTCGAGATTGCCCTGCTTGGGCGTCTCGCCCGGCAGGATTTCCAGCAGGTCGGTACGGCCGATCAGTTCTTCCAGGCTGCGCACGCCGAGCTTGGCGAGCCACTCACGGGTTTCGCTGGCGATGAAGGTGAAGAAGTTCACCACCATGTCCACGGTGCCGATGAAGTGGTCCTTGCGCAGCTTGTCGTTCTGGGTGGCGACGCCGGTGGCGCAGTTGTTCAGGTGGCAGATGCGCAGGTACTTGCAGCCCAGGGCAATCATCGGCGCGGTGCCGAAGCCGAAGCTCTCGGCGCCGAGGATGGCCGCCTTGATGACGTCCAGGCCGGTTTTCAGGCCGCCGTCGGTCTGCACCCGGACCTTGCCGCGCAGGTCGTTGCCGCGCAGGGTCTGATGCGCCTCGGCGAGGCCCAGCTCCCACGGCGAACCCGCGTACTTGATCGAGGTGATCGGCGAGGCGCCGGTACCGCCGTCGTAACCGGAGATGGTGATCAGGTCGGCATAGGCCTTGGCCACGCCGGCGGCGATGGTGCCGACGCCCGGCTCGGACACCAGCTTCACCGACACCAGCGCCTGCGGGTTGACCTGCTTGAGGTCGAAGATCAGCTGGGCGAGGTCTTCGATGGAGTAGATGTCGTGGTGCGGCGGCGGCGAAATCAGGGTGACGCCGGGGACTGCGTAGCGCAAGCGGGCGATCAGGCCGTTGACCTTGCCGCCGGGCAGCTGGCCGCCCTCGCCGGGCTTGGCGCCCTGGGCCACCTTGATCTGCAGGACTTCGGCGTTGACCAGGTATTCCGGGGTCACGCCAAAGCGGCCGGTGGCCACCTGCTTGATCTTCGAGCTCTTCAGCGTGCCGTAGCGCGCCGGGTCTTCGCCACCCTCACCGGAGTTGGAGCGGCCGCCCAGGCGGTTCATGGCTTCGGCCAGGGCCTCGTGAGCCTCCGGCGACAGCGCGCCGAGGGAAATACCGGCGGCGTCGAAGCGCTTGAAGATGGATTCCAGCGGCTCGATGTCATCCAGGCTCAGCGGCTGCTCGGCGGTCTTCACCTTGAGCAGGTCGCGCAGCATCGACACCGGACGGCTGTCCACCAGCGCGGTGTATTCCTTGAACCGGGCGTAGTCACCCTGCTGCACAGCAGCCTGCAGGGTGTTCACCACGTCCGGGTTGTAAGCGTGGTACTCGCCGCCGTAGACGAACTTCAGCAGGCCGCCCTGCTGGATCGCCTTGCGGCTGTTCCAGGCTTCGCCGGCCAGCAGCTTCTGCTCGTTCTCGAGGTCGAGGAAGCGCGCACCCTGGATGCGGCTCGGGGTACCCGGGAAGCACAGGCCGGTGACTTCGTCGGCCAGGCCGATGGCTTCGAACAGCTGGGCGCCACGGTAGGAGGCGATGGTGGAGATGCCCATCTTCGAGAGGATCTTCAGCATCCCCTTGGAGATGCCTTTACGGTAGTACTTGAACACCTCGTAGAGGTCGCCCAGCACTTCGCCGGTGCGGATCAGGTCGGCCAGCACTTCGTAGGCGAGGTACGGGTAGACCGCGGACGCACCGAAGCCCACCAGCACCGCGAAGTGGTGCGGGTCACGGGCCGTGGCAGTTTCCACCAGGATGTTGGAGTCGCAACGCAGGCCGGTCTGCACCAGGCGGTGGTGCACGGCGCCAACAGCCAGGGCCGCATGCACCGGCAGCTTGCCGGGGGCGATCTGGCGGTCGGACAGTACCAGCAGCACCTTGCCGGCGCGCACGGCTTCCTCGGCCTGGTCGGCGATGTTGCGCACGGCCGCTTCGAGGCCGACGGACTCGTCGTAGTTCAGCTCGATGTGGTGCAGGTCGAAGCCCGGACGCTCCAGGTTCATCAGGGTCCGCCACTTCGCCGGGGAGATCACCGGGGTGGTCAGGATCGCCTGGTTGGCGTGGTGCGGGGACTCTTCGAAGATGTTCTGCTCGATCCCCAGGCAGGTTTCCAGGGACATCACGATCGCCTCGCGCAGCGGGTCGATCGGCGGGTTGGTCACCTGGGCGAAGACCTGGCGGAAGTAGTCGTAAGGCGAGCGGACGCGCTTGGAGAGCACCGCCATCGGGGTGTCGTCGCCCATCGAGCCGACCGCTTCCTGGCCCTGTTCGGCCAGCGGACGCAGTACCTGGTCACGCTCCTCGAAGGTGACCTGGAACATCTTCATGTACTGCTTGAGCTGGTCGCCGTCGTAGCTCGCCACACCCTGATCATCTTCCAGGGTGGCCTGGATACGCAGCGCGCTCTGGCGCAGCCACTGCTTGTAGGGGTGACGCGACTTCAGACGGTTGTCGATGTCGTCGGTCTGCAGCAGTTGGCCGGTCTCGGTGTCCACCGCAAGGATCTGGCCCGGGCCGACACGGCCCTTGGCGATGACATCCTCGGGCTTGTAATCCCACACGCCGATTTCCGAGGCGAGGGTGATGTAGCCGTTCTTGGTGGTGACCCAACGCGAGGGGCGCAGGCCGTTGCGGTCGAGCAGGCAGACGGCATAGCGGCCGTCGGTCAGCACGACGCCGGCGGGGCCGTCCCACGGCTCCATGTGCAGCGAGTTGAATTCGTAGAACGCGCGCAGGTCGGCGTCCATGGTCTCGACGTTCTGCCAGGCCGGCGGAATGATCATGCGCAGGCCACGGAACATGTCCATGCCGCCGGTGACCATCAGCTCGAGCATGTTGTCCATGCTGGAGGAGTCCGAACCCACGCGGTTGACCAGCGGGCCGAGTTCGTCCAGGTCGGGCATCCACTCGTTGGCGAACTTGGCGCGACGGGCCTGGGCCCAGTTGCGGTTGCCGGTGATGGTGTTGATCTCACCGTTGTGCGCCAGCAGGCGGAACGGCTGGGCCAGCGGCCATTTCGGCAGGGTGTTGGTCGAGAAACGCTGGTGGAAGACGCAGATCGCGGTCTTCAGGCGCTCGTCGGAGAGGTCCGGATAGAAGGCGGCGAGGTCCGCCGGCATCATCAGGCCCTTATAGATGATGGTCTTGTGCGAGAAGCTGCAGATGTAGTGGTCGGCGTCCTCGGCGTTGGCCACGGAGGAACGGCGACGGGAGCTGAACAGCTTGACCGCGAAGTCCTGGTCGGAGAGGCCTTCGCCGCCGATGAACACCTGCTCGATCTGCGGCAGGCGCTCCAGCGCCAGGCGACCCAGGACGCTGGTATCGATCGGCACTTTGCGCCAGCCGACCAGTTTCAGGCCGGCGCGCTCGATCTCGCGGTTCATGTTCGCGCGAGCGGCTTCGGCTTTCACCGGATCCTGGTTGAAGAAGACCATGCCCACGGCGTACTGGGCGGGCAGTTCGGCGCTGAAGGATTCCTTGGCCACGGCGCGCAGGAACTGGTCGGGCTTCTGGATCAGCAGCCCACAGCCGTCCCCGGTTTTCCCGTCCGCGTTGATCCCACCTCGGTGGGTCATGCAGGTCAGTGCTTCGATGGCGGTTTGCAGAAGTTCGTGGCTTGCCTCGCCCGTCATATGGGCGATCAGACCGAATCCGCAGTTATCCTTGAACGTCTCAGGATGGTACAGACCTGCTTTCATAGGGAACTCTCACCGGCAAAACTTTTTAATTTCCAGGGTCTGCTGACGTTTCACCATCGCCCTGTTTCGCCTTGCTGGCTCGTTTTCCGCGCACCCCAAAGGCACGGGCCGCCTCTATCGTGCAGCGCCGCTCAGCCCCTGGTTCACCTGGAATGACCGACCCGCGTCAGTTGCCACGTCTTACCCAACGTGGCGGCGGTTCCGGCCCTGGCCATGACGAAACGTCAGCAGACCCTCTTCAAGCACTTCGCCTGTCTACTCGCTCAAGCGGCAAGTTTCCGATAGGCAAAGGGAGGTCATTGTACACACGGGGAAAGCGCCGTCACTGCTTTTTTTTGACGCACTACCGACACCCGATGTCGCATTTCTATAAGAATTCGACAAAAGAAACAACCCAACAAAAAAGCCGAGCCCCACGGGAATGGGGCTCGGCTTGTTCAGTATTGCGACAGTGCGACCTTTCAGCGCGCCCCGGCGATGTCCTGCTGGATGCTGGAGAAGGGGCGAGCCCAGGGCTTGGACGCCTGGATCTTCGCCGGGAGCTTCTTGATCGCCGCCTGCGCGGAGGTGCGGTCGGCGAAGTTGCCGTAGGTCACCACGTAGAACGGCTTGCCCTGCAGGTTCTTGCGGAAGTAACGGTAGTCGCCGCCACCCTGCTGGCTGATGAAGGCCTTGGCGCTGGCTTCCGAACCGGTGCCCAGGACCTGCACGGAATAGCGCGAACCCGCCTGGGACTGGTACCAGCTGCTGCCGCCAGCACTGCCGGTGGCCGCAGCGGGCTTGCTGGCGGCAGTCGCCGGCTTGGCGCTGGCAACGGTGGTGGCGGGCTTGGTCGCTACCGGCTTGGCAGCCTGGACGGGCTTGGCCGGTGCAGTCGCGGCAGGCTTGACCGGCTCCGGACGCGGTGCCGGGGTCGGGGCCGGAACCGGCTGAGCGGCAGCCTGCTGTTGTACCGGAGCCGACGGCACAGGATTCAGCGGTTTCGGACCGTTGTTGGCCAGCGGAGTCACCGGCGGCGCGGTGGTGGTCACGGTCGGCGGGATGGCTGCGGAAGGCATGCCGCCTTCGTCGGCATCCTCCTGACCGCCAGCCTGGGCCATGGGCTCACGGATCACCGGCTGGCTTTCGCCCACCAGCGGAAGTGGCAGCGGCTGGTTGGAGCCAGCGAACTCTACCGACGGGCCGCTACCCTGGGCATCGGGCTGCGCTTGAGCATTGGGTTGCGCCGCGGTGCCGCCCAGCGGCAGTTGCGACGAGGTTTGCGCGGCGCTGTTGCTCGCGGTCTCCGGCTTGCTGGTCTTGCCCTGCATGAACCAGGCAGCGATGACACCGATGGCGACCACGCCAAGGATGGCCAGGTGCTTCTTCGGCAGTTTGAAGCCAGCACCAGCCGCTTTGCGCTCGCCGCTGCGATCGGCCAGCATGGCCTCGATCATCGCGTCGCGGGCGGTCTGGTTGATGGTGCCCGGCCAGCCGCCGGACTGTTCGTGGATGTCGGCCAGCAGGTCGGCGGAGATCAGTTCGATCCCCTGCCCCGCACCTTCCAGGCGCTGCGCGAGGTACTCGCGGGTCTCTTCCTCGCTATAGGGCTGCAGCTCGATGGCGTGGAAACGCTCCTCGCCCTCGGAGAGCACCTCCAGACGCGACAGCAGCTCGGGTTCGCCGAAGAGGAAGACGTGCAGGCGCGCTTCGGAGTTGCCAGCGGCCAGCAGCAGGAGCACTTCGAGAGCATCGTCGCGCAGCTGCTCGGCGTCATCCACCAACAAGTACACGTCCTGCCCAGTGATCGCCAACTGGGCGACCTTGGCGAGAATCGCCTCGATGCTGGTCTGAGTAATGCCCAAGCCCTGCGCGAGCTGGCGCAGCAGGGTGGCTTCGTCGGTCACCGAGCGACCGGAAATCACCACGCTGGACACAGCGTCCTTGTTGGTACTGGCCACCAGGGCCTGGCGCAGCAGCGTCTTGCCGCTGCCCAGCGGGCCGGTAACGGCCAGCAGCAGGTGGCTGTAGCGCGCCAGGTGGTGCAGTTGCCCGAGGACGGGCTTGCGCTGTGCCGGGAAGAACTTGAAGCCGGGAACCCGTGGTGCAAACGGGTCGTGACTGAACTGGTAGTGGGCCAGGAAGGCCTCATCAGCATGCAAACTGGACATGGGACCTCAATGTTTTCCTGCCTGACCGACCAGTGCCTGGTAGTCAGCGCGCAGTGTTTCTTCCAAAACCTCACGAGGGAATTCGGCGGTTACGACCGCGCCCCCCAGCCCTTGGAGCAAGACCAGACGCAAACGGCCATCGAGCACTTTCTTGTCGACGGCCATGTGCTCGAGAAAATGCTCGGCATTCATTTCCTGTGGCGGGACCACCGGCAGCTTCGCCGCAGCGAGCAGCCGGATACCGCGATCGAGTTCGGCCTTTGTCAGCCATCCCAACCGATGCGACATCTCAAGTGCCATCACGGTTCCCGCCCCCACGGCTTCGCCATGCAGCCAGACGCCATAACCCATGTGAGTCTCGATGGCGTGGCCGAAGGTGTGGCCCAGATTCAGCGTCGCGCGGACACCGGTTTCCTTCTCGTCGGCGCCGACCACGCGGGCCTTGGCGGCGCAGGAGCGCTCGATGGCCTCGGTCAGCGCAACCGGCTCGAGCACCAGCAGGTCATCCATGTGGGCTTCCAGCCAAGTGAGGAAAGGCTCGTCACAGATGAAACCGTATTTGATCACTTCCGCCAGGCCCGCCGACAGCTCGCGGGGCGGCAGGGTCTTCAGGGTTGCGGTGTCGATGACCACGGCCTGGGGCTGATAGAAGGCCCCAACCATGTTCTTGCCCAGCGGGTGGTTGATGCCGGTCTTGCCGCCGACCGAAGAGTCGACCTGGGAGAGCAGGGTGGTCGGCACCTGGATGAAGTCGACGCCGCGCTGATAGCAGGCGGCGGCGAAACCGGTCATGTCACCGATAACGCCGCCCCCCAGAGCGATGAGGGTCGTCTTGCGATCATGGCGCGCACTGAGCAGACCATCGAAGATCAGTTGCAGGGTTTCCCACTGCTTGTAGGCTTCGCCGTCGGGCAGCACGACCGTAGTGATCTTGTAGCCGGACAGGGTCTTCTGCAGTCGATCCAGATACAGCGGCGCGATGGTTTCGTTGGTGACGATGGCTACCTGGCGGCCACGGATGTGCGGCTCGAAGTAGCGCGGATCGTCCAGCAGCCCCTCGCCGATATAGATCGGGTAGCTGCGATCGGCCAGATCGACGTTGAGTGTGCGCATGAAACCCCCAGGCAATAAAGGGGACTAGGATACCGCAGATTGCAGCGCCGTTAATGGCGCTCCAACTCACGCAGGCGTTCCAGAATCTCCAGAACGACCAGGCGCGGAGGCCGCTCGTCGGTTTCGATGATCACGTCGGCAATTTCGCGATAAAGCGGATCGCGCATTTGCATGAGATCGCGAAGGATCTGGTCCGGGTTGGGCTTCTGCAGCAACGGGCGATTCTTGTCGCGCGCCGTGCGGGAAATCTGCTGCTCGACCGAGGCATGCAGGTAGATCACCTTGCCGCCACTCTTGAGGATGAGGCGATTGGCGTCGCGCATGACCGCGCCGCCACCGGTAGCGATGACCATGCCACCCTCATCGCACAACTCGGCGAGCATCGCTTGCTCACGCTCGCGGAAGCCCGCCTCGCCCTCGACATCGAATATCCAGGGGATGTTGGCTCCGCAGCGCTGCTCGATCTCTTTATCCGAATCTTTAAAGACGAGGTGAAGCTCTTTGGCGAGAAGACGCCCGATGGTGCTTTTACCAGCTCCCATCGGGCCTACCAGAATCAAATTGGACACGACATTGATCAACGGCCGACTGCAATGGCCTGATTATTCATGATCCGCGGGGTAAGGAAAACCAGCAGCTCGTTCTTGCTGTCGGTTACATAGTCGTTCTTGAACAGGCGGCCGATCATCGGCACATCGCCCAGGAACGGCACCTTGGCCGTGGACTTGGTCTGAGTGTTGGAGAACACACCACCGATCACGATGGTCTCGCCATCGTTGACCAGCACCTTGGCATTCACCTCGTTCTTCTTGATCGGCGGGACACCGTTCAGCGCGTTGGCGTAGTCCGGCTCGTCCTTGTTGACCTTCACTTCCATGATGATGCGGTTGTCCGGGGTGATCTGCGGAGTCACCTCCAGAGACAGTGCCGCTTCCTTGAACGACACCGAGGTCGCGCCGCTGGAGCTGGCTTCCTGGTACGGAATCTCCGAGCCTTTCAGGATCTTCGCGGTTTCCTTGTCGGAAGTGACGACCTTCGGCTGGGAGACCACCTCACCGTTACCGGTTTTCTCCATGGCGTTGAGTTGCAGATCCAGAATGGTGTTGTTGGTGGTGAAGCCAATGCTGATGCCGGATGTCGGCGTAACATTCGAGGTTCCCAGATCGACGAACGTGTTGCCGACACTGTTGGTGCCGCCGGAAACATCGAAGTTGCCGTGGCCGGACAGCGAGCCACTCCAGTTCACCCCCAGCTCCTTGGTGTAGTCGACGTTGGCTTCGACGATACGAGCCTCGATCATGACCTGGCGAACCGGGATGTCCAGTTGCGCCACGATACGACGCAGCTCATCCAGTCGATCCTGAGTCTGGTAGGCAATGATGGCATTGGTGCGATCGTCCACAGTGATCGAGCCACGATTGTCGGTGCCGGCAGAAGCCGCTCCCGGAGCGCCGCCGACGCCTGTGACCGACTGGAACAACTTGGCGATATCCGATGCCTTGGCGTAGTTCACCTGGATCAGTTCCCGACGCAGGGGGGCCAGTTCGGAAATCTGCTTCTGCGCTTCCAGCTCCTGACGCTCGCGGGCCGCAATTTCATCAGCCGGCGCGACCAGCAGCACATTGCCCACCTTGCGCTTGTCCAGGCCCTTGGTCTTGAGCACCAGATCCAGCGCCTGATCCCACGGCACGTTCTGCAGGCGCAGGGTGATGTTGCCCTGAACGGTGTCCGAAGCCACCAGGTTCAGATCGGTGAAGTCGGCGATCAACTGCAGCACCGAGCGCACATCGATGTCCTGGAAGTTCAGCGACAGCTTCTCGCCGGTATAGGCGAAAGTATCTTTCTTGCGTTTCTCCGCATCATCCTGGGTCAGCGGCTTGATGCTGACGGTCATGCGGTTATCGGTCTGGTAGACAAGGTAGTCAAACAGGCCGGTCGGCTCGATGGAAATACTGGCCTTGTCGCCGGCAGTGGATGCGTTGACGAACTGCACTGGAGTGGCGAAGTCCTTCACATCCAGGCGAACGCGCAGATTGTCCGGCAGTTGGGTGCGCGGGAAGTCCAGGCGAATCTTGCCGCCCTGCTCCTGGATATCGGGGCTGACCGTCGGATCGGACAGATCGATCACGACATTGCCTTCACCCTGATCGCCACGCTGGAAATCGATGTTGCGAATCGCCTTGCCCGCCGGAACGTACGGCTTGGGCTGAGCTGGCTTGGCAGCCGCGGCGGAAGTAGGCGCAGCGGAAGCATAGGAACTCGACGGCGCACCGCTGGCACCGACCACGACGTACAGATTCGAACCTTCCGCGCGGGTGGTGTAAGGCACCAGGCTGTTCAGGTTGACGATAAGGCGGGTACGGTCCTTCGCCTCGACCACGGTCAGGCTGCGAGCATTGCCCACACCCAGCTCACGGTTCTTGCTACCCAGTTTGTTCTGCACACCCGGCAGGTCCAGCGCGATGCGCGCCGGCTGCTCGATGGTGTAGCCGCGCGGGGCAGCCACCGGCTCATCAAAGCCCAGCTTGAGCTCCACACGGTCGCCCGGCAGAGCCGCCACATCGACGCTCTGCAGGTTGGCAGCCAGCAAGGCCGGCGCGAATACGGCCGCGAGCAAGGAAATGCTCAGGCGGGAAAGCTTTCTATTCATCGTCTGAATCCGTCGTGCAGACTGCTGTTTATTGTCCATATTCATCCCCGCCCTTAGGAGCGTTCCTTGAGAGTCAGGCTGCGCGGACGCTCCAGCCAGCCACCCTCACCATCAGGAACGATTTCAATCACGTCGATCTTGGCTTCGCTGATCGCAACGATCTTGCCGTCGTTGCGCCCAAGGTAGTCACCCACTCGCACCCGGTGCACCCCTCCTGCACCTTTCACGAGAGCAAACACCTGACTGTCCTTGGCCAGGGTACCGACCATTTCGAAGGTTTCGATGTTGAAGCCCTCGAGGAACTGCTTGACCCGCGTATCGTCAGGCTTGATGACCTTGTTGCCCTTCTGCTTGACCGCCAGGTCGATCTTCACCGGCGGCTGGAAAGGGCTACGCAGGGACGAGGCGCTGTAGGTGAACGCTTCATAGGTCTGGAACTTCGGCAGCGGCTCGATAGCGCCTTTCGGGCGAGCTCGAACTTCGTCCAGATAGGCCTGCAGGTCAGAAAAATCACCGCCCGAGCCACAACCATTCAACGTCAGGAGCAGGAAACTGCAGATGATCAGGCGCCCCCTCATTTCTTCGCTCCCGCAGTCGGGGCAGTCACCTTCACGCCCTTGTCGTTGTACCGGTAGGTTTTTGCCAGGATGCTCATGCGCAGCTTGGACGTGCTATCCGGGCTGGCGGGCTTGATCTCGAAATCATGCAGGGTCACGATCCGCGGCAGGCTGGCGACGCCACTGACAAAGGTCGCCAAGTCGTGGTAGCCGCCTACGACGCTGATCTGAATCGGCAGCTCGATGTAGAACTGCTGGGTGACTTCCGGCAGCAGCTTGATCTCTTCGAATTCGAGACCACTACCCAGGCCGGTGCGAGTGATGTCCTCCAGCAGCCCCGGCACTTCGGTATCGCTCGGGAGCTGACGCAGCAAGGCACCGAAGGATTCTTCCATCTCCTTCATCTGCACCTTGTAGGCATCCAGGTTCGCCGCCTGGAACGCCTTGGTCGAGAACTGCTGCTTGAGGGTCTGCTCTTCCTCGCGATTGCGGTCGAGTTGATCCTGCAGCTCTTTCAGATGGAAGTTGTATCCGAGCGCCAGCACCACAGCCATCACCAGCACACAGGCGATGAACTTGACCGCTGCCGGCCAGGAACCCAGGTTGTTGAGGTCAAGATCGTTGATATCAATCTTGCGCAAGCTCTCCAGAGAACTGGCCAGACTCATTTCTTGGCTCCTTGCGCGGTACTCTTCTTGTCCTGCTCCTCGCTGCCGGGCTGGGTCTGCTGCACCGTCAACTGGAAGACATTTGCCTGGTCCAGGGCGCCCTGGGTAATCGCCTTCACCTCGGTCAGGTTCGGAGCGGTCAGCCACTCCGACGAGTCCAGGTTACGCATGAGGTTGGATACGCGGTTGTTGGATTCGGCTGCCCCTGCAATGGCAATGGACTTTCCGGACATCTTCAGGCCAGTGAAGTACACGCCGTCAGGCAAGGTACGGACCAGTTGATCGAACACCCGGCCGATGATCGGACGGTTGCCCTGCAGGTCCTGAATGATCTTCATCCGTTCCAACAGTTGCTGGCGGCGCGTCTTCAGCTCGCTGATCTCCTTGATGCGCGCATCCAGCACGGCGATTTCCTTGCGCAGGAAATCGTTACGTGCGTTCTGATTCTCGATGGCCGAATTGAAGTACTGATCGCCCAGGAAGATCACTGCCCCGGAGGCAAGCAGGACAGCCCCCAGGATCACCAGGAAACGCTGCTTGCGTTCCTCGCGCAGCTGCTCCCGCCACGGCAATAGGTTGATGCGTGCCATCAGTCGAAACTCCTCATCGCCAGACCGCAGGCAATCATCAGCGCAGGCGCATCACTGGCCAGCGCACCGGCGTTGACCTTGCCGCTGAGCACCATATCGGCGAACGGGTTGGCCACCAGGGTCGGAGTACCGATCTTCTGCTGAATCAGACGATCCAGGTCGGGAATGGACGCAGTGCCACCGGCCAGCAGGATGTAATCCACATCGTTGAACTGACCGGCCGCGAAGAAGAACTGCAGCGAGCGGGAGACCTGTTGAACCACGGCATCCTTGAACGGTTGCAATACTTCGCTGTCGTAGTCATCCGGAAGACCGCCCTGCTTCTTGGCAAGCCCAGCTTCCTCGACCGACAGACCATAGCGACGCTGGATTTCCTCGGTCAGCTGACGCCCGCCGAAGAGCTGTTCGCGCGTATAGATGGTGCGGCCATGGTGCAGAACGCTGAGCGTGGTCATGGTGGCGCCGATATCGACCACCGCAACTGTGAGCTCGTCGGCATTGCCGCCCAACTGGTCTCCCAGCAGACTAAATGCTCGCTCCAGCGCGTAGGCTTCGACGTCGACGACCTTGGCCGTCAGGCCCGCGAGCGCCAGCGCAGCTTCGCGTACCTCGACGTTCTCCTTCCGACATGCGGCGAGAAGAACATCGACGCGCTCCGCGTTGCGTGCGGACGTGCCCTGCACCTCGAAGTCGATCGCGACCTCTTCGAGGGGATAGGGGATGTACTGGTCGGCCTCGATCTTGAGCTGATTTTCCAGCTCATCGTCAGAGAGTCCGCCGTCCATCTCGATGGTTTTGGTGATGACCGCCGAGCCGGCAACCGCGACCGCAGACGTCTTCACAGCGGTCCGCGCCTTGGCGACCACACGTGACAACGCCTGGCCGACACCCTCCAGCTCAGCGATGTTCTTTTCTACCACTGCATTGGGCGGGAGCGGCTCGACAGCGTAGGCCTCTACCTTGTAGCGGCCTCCAGAGCGGCTCAATTCGAGAAGTTTGACCGAAGTCGAACTGATGTCTATCCCAAGCAGCGTGTTCGCTTTCTTATTGAAGAGCCCTAGCACGACTGATTTCCTATCAGCATCCGAGACTTACGGACGATTTATGTTTTTCCACATTAGATACCAGACTTGACAGCTTCGCAAATGGCTCACCAGCAAAAAAACTGCTTATAATGTGATCAGCTTTTCCCTTTTTACCGCGCCATCCGCTTAACTCTTTCTTTTCTCTGGAAATCCAAGACCTTCCGATGCGCCTGCTGAAGTTTCTGTGGTGGACTTGCGTCACCATTATTTGTGGAGTGCTGCTCAGTTTCAGCGGCGCCTATCTGTACCTCAGCCCGAACCTCCCTTCCGTGGAGGCCTTGCGCAACGTGCGATTGCAGATGCCGCTGCGCGTGTACAGTGCTGATAACAAATTGATAGCAGAGTTTGGCGAGATGCGCCGAACGCCGATTCGATTTGCTGAAATCCCCCCGGATTTCACTCACGCGCTGTTATCGGCTGAAGATGACAATTTCGCCAACCATTATGGCGTGGACGTCAAAAGCCTGATGCGTGCTGCCGCGCAATTATTGAAAACCGGGCACATCCAGACCGGCGGCAGCACGATCACCATGCAGGTGGCGAAGAACTACTTCCTCACCAACGAGCGCAGCTTCTCCCGCAAGATCAACGAGATATTGCTCGCCCTGCAGATAGAGCGCTCGCTCACCAAGGACGAGATCCTCGAGCTCTACGTCAACAAGATCTACCTGGGCAACCGCGCCTATGGCGTAGAAGCCGCTGCCCAGGTCTATTACGGCAAATCCATCAAAGACTTGAGCCTGGCGCAGATGGCGATGATCGCCGGTCTGCCCAAGGCGCCGTCGCGCTACAACCCGCTGGCCAATGCCGCGCGCAGCCTGGAGCGTCGCAACTGGATTCTCGAGCGCATGCTCAAGCTGGGCTTCATCGACCAGCCACGCTACGAAGCGGCGGTCAAGGAACCGGTGGGCGCGTCCTACCACGTCCAGACGCCGGAGCTGACAGCCCCCTACATTGCCGAGATGGCGCGCGCCGAGTTGGTCGGTCGCTTCGGCGGTGATGCCTACACCGAAGGCTATCGCGTCTACACCACCGTGCGCAGCGACCTGCAGGACGACGCCAACACCGCCCTGCGCGAAGGCCTGCAGGAATACGACCAGCGACATGGCTACCGCGGCCCGGAAACCCGCCTGCCAGGCAAGACCCGTGAAGCCTGGCGCCAGGCCATTGCCCAGCAGCGCCCGCTCGGCGGCCTGGAGCCTGCCATCGTCATCCAGGTCGAGAAGAGCGGCGCCATGGTCATGACCCGCGACGGCAAGGAAGAAGCGCTGAGCTGGGACGGCATGAAATGGGCCCGCCCCTACCTGAGCAACAACAGCATGGGCCGCATGCCCAGTCAGCCGAGCGACGTGGTGCAGGCCGGCGACGTGATCCGCGTACAGCGCAAGAACGATGGCTCGCTGCGACTGACCCAGGTGCCGGCCGCACAGAGCGCCCTGGTATCGCTGAACCCGCAGGACGGCGCGATCATGGCGCTGGTCGGCGGCTTCTCCTTCGAGCAGAGCAACTACAACCGCGCCACCCAGGCCCGTCGCCAACCAGGCTCCAGCTTCAAGCCATTCATCTACAGCTGCGCACTGGACAACGGTTTCACCGCTGCTTCGTTGATCAACGATGCCCCGGTGGTGTTCTACGACGAGTACCTGGACAAGGTCTGGCGGCCGAAGAACGACACCAACACCTTCCTTGGTCCGATCCCCATGCGCGAAGCGCTCTACAAGTCGCGCAACATGGTATCGATCCGCATCCTGCAGGCGCTGGGCGTCGACCGTGCGCGCAACTGCATCAGCAAGTTCGGCCTGAACAAGGACGACCTGCCGCCAAACCTGTCGATGGCCCTGGGCACCGCGACGCTCACCCCCATAGACATCGCCAGCGCCTGGACCGTCTTCGCCAACGGCGGCTTCAAGGTCTCGCCCTACATCGTCCAGCGCATCGAAAGCCGCGACGGGCAGGTGCTTTACCAGGCCAACCCGCCGAGCGTGCCTCACGACGAGGAGAAACTCGACCCGTCTGCCCAGGCGCAAGCCCAGCCGGCCAGCACCGATGCCTTTGGTAACGACGATCCAGGCCAGGCGAAGACATCCATCGAGCCAGCCGCTGCCGAACGCGTCATCGACGCCCGCACCGCGTACATCATGACCAGCATGCTGCAGGACGTGATCAAGCGCGGCACCGGCCGCCGCGCGCTGGCGCTCAAACGCGACGACCTGGCAGGCAAGACCGGCACCACCAACGAATCGAAGGACGCCTGGTTCTCTGGCTTCAACGCCGACTTCATGACCACCGTGTGGGTCGGCTTCGACCAGCCGGAAAGCCTCGGTCGTGCCGAGTATGGCGGTAACGTCGCCTTGCCGATCTGGATGCGCTACATGGGTGCGGCGCTCAAGGACAAGCCGTCGCACCTGCTGCCCGAGCCGCCCGGACTGATCAGCCTGCGCATCGATCCGGTTACCGGCCGCGCGGCGCCTCCGGGCACGCCTGGCGCGTACTTCGAACTGTTCAAGAATGAGGACACACCGCCCTCGATGAACGAACTGGCGCCCGGCAGCGCTCCCGGCAGTGGCATGCCCGCGGACGAAGAAGCGCCGATAGACCTGTTCTGAAGAAAGGCCCCTCCGATGAGGGGCCTTCTTTTTTCGGGAATCATTCCCGACAAAATCATGGCATTTAGCCAAATCATTGATTAATCTGATCTTTGCGGCGGCGAACAACCCCAGACGACCGACCCCATCCGGCGCGTCAGGGGCTTCCCGCAGCAACTTCGTCAGGAGTTTCGGATGCAGCGCCCCCTGCTCGGCTGGCTGTTCTGCCTGATCGCCCTCCTGCTCGGCGCACCGCTGCTGCGCCTGCTCGCGCAGCCGCGCTCGCTCGAGCCAGCTCCCGACCTCGTTTATCTCGACCAATTGTTTGCCGTACTGCTAGCCAGTACTGGCCTGGCAGGCCTGCTGATTGCCTACCTGTTGCGCCTGGCGGGACGAACCCTGGCGGCCCTGGCGCTGCTCTTGCCGGCGATCATTCTCTGCGCCTGGCACCTCACCCACACCCACCTCGGCCCGGTATCGCCGACCCTGGAGCAATACCAGCAGTTGCTGGCCGGCCTGACGGTCTACGCACTGGCACTGGCGGGGATCAATTGGCTGAACCAGGGAGAACACGGTCCGCGCGCAGCGCTGCGCTACCTGGGCCTCGCCTTGCTGCTGCCCTGGTGCCTGGGGCTGTTCTACCTGGGGCGTCTTTACTACTGAAGCAGGTCACGCCAGGTCAGGTAGACGCGCAGGTCGAACTCCAGCTGATGGTAGCCAGGCAGCATGTGCTCGCAGAGCTGGTAGAACGCCTTGCTGTGGTCGCGCTCCTTCAAGTGCGCCAGTTCGTGGACGACGATCATCTGCAGAAACTCGGGTGCGGCGTCCTTGAACAGCGAGGCGACACGGATTTCCTTCTTCGCCTTGAGCTTGCCGCCCTGTACGCGCGAGATCGCCGTGTTCAGCCCCAGCGCCCGCTGCACCACATCCAGCTTGTTGTCGTAGAGCACCTTGTCCACCGCCGGCGCGGTGCGCATGAACTGCTGCTTGAGGTCCATGGCGTAGCCGTACAGCGCCTTGTCGCTCTGCACATCGTGGCGAGCGGGATAGCGGCGCTCCAGGTACTGGCCGAGGCGGTTCTGCTCGATGAGCTGGCGCACCTGATCCTGGAGCTGTGGCGGGTAGGCCTGGAGATAGCGAAGCGGCTGCTGCATGGGGAACGACTGGCGGGGAAGCGGCCGCCAGTCTACCGCATTCCCCGATCAGGCCAGCGCGCGAGTGCTGTAGGCCTCGGTGCGATAAGGGAAGGCGATCTCGCTGCGCCCTTTCAGCGCCGGGTGCGTGGCGATCAGCTCGCGCAGTTGTTCGGCGACGCGCTGCTTCTGCTCGTCGGGCAGGGCCGCGATGAAGCTCACCGAAAGCGTCCGCGCGACAATCACCTGCTCTGGCGGACCGATGTGCTGGTAGCTGAACTCGCGCAGTCGCAGATCCTCGAAGCGCGACCCGGCAAAAGCACGGCGCCACTGCCCGGTATGGAAGCGCGGCGTGCTGCCCTCATAGCGCTCGAGGATGCGAGTTACCTGGGCGACCCAGTCGACCCGCTCGTCGCGCACGTTCCAGACCAGCCCAAGGTGGCCGCCTGGCCGCAGGACGCGATGGATTTCATCCAGCGCCCGCTCATCGGCGAACCAGTGGAAAGCCTGGGCACAGGTCAACCCATCGACGCTTGCCGTCACCAGCGGCATTGCCTGGGCCGTTCCATTGAGCACCTTCACGGCAGGCAGCGACGTACTGAGTTGTTCGCGCATCGCCGCCACCGGCTCGATGGCGGTGACTTGCGCACCGGTGCGCAGCAACAGGGAGGTGAACTTCCCGGTACCCGCACCGAGGTCGACCACTTCCTTGCCGGCGCCTATGCCCAGCTCCTCACCGAGCCAGCCCAACAGCTCGTCGGGATAGTCCGGGCGTCCGTGGGCGTAGGCCTTCGCTTCACGGGAGAAACCTTCCTGCGCACTGCCATGTACATCCGTCATCGTGCCTCCAGAGCCCGCCCGGCCCGAGCACCAGCGCTCAGCGGAACCGGCAGGCCTTGCCGTCGAGAGTGGTCTTTCCATCAAGGTAACTACGGTAGCAGCTGAGCAGGCGCGATTCCTTGATACGACAGCGCTTCTGCCGGCATTCGCTGGAGAACTCGAAGCGGCCGCCGTCCGGATCGGCCAGTTGGATGCGAATCGCCGGCCAGCCCTTCTTCGGCGCCTTCTCCGGCGTACTCAGTACGCGGTTCTCGTTCTCCACCAGCGCCGCGCCCGCCTCGGCATAGTCGAAGACGAACAGCAGGGTGCGCGAAGTCTTCAGCGTGCACTCCTGATGGGTCAGGCAGTTCTGCGCATCCGCCGGCAGGTCTGCCGGCGGCTTGGGCGGCGGTGCCGAGGGCTGCGCCGGGTGCAGCGAACAGCCGGCCAGCAGCATCAGCAACAACAAGGGGAACAAGGCACGCGGCATCGGCGATTTCCTTCTGGCGGATACGAAAGAGCCCCGCAAGGCGGGGCTCTTCAGGGACAAAGCCGGAGCGGGATCAGTTGATCTTCGCTGCCAGCTCACCCTTGGCGTAACGCTGGAACATGTCTTCCAGGGAGATCGGTTTGATCTTGGAGGCATGACCGGCGGTGCCGAAGGCTTCGTAGCGGGCGATGCAGATATCACGCATGGCAACGATGGTCTTGGCGAAGAACTTGCGCGGGTCGAACTCGCTCGGCTGCTCGGCCATCATGCGGCGGATGGCACCGGTGGAGGCCAGACGCAGGTCGGTGTCGATGTTGACCTTGCGCACGCCGTGCTTGATGCCTTCGACGATTTCCTCGACCGGCACACCGTAGGTTTCCTTGATGTCGCCGCCGAACTCGTTGATCACCTTCAGCCACTCTTGCGGCACCGAGGAGGAGCCGTGCATCACCAGGTGGGTGTTGGGGATGCGCTTGTGGATTTCCTTGATGCGCTCAATGGAGAGCACGTCACCGGTCGGCGGCTTGGTGAACTTGTAGGCACCGTGGCTGGTGCCGATGGCGATGGCCAGGGCGTCGACCTGGGTCTTCTTGACGAAGTCGGCGGCTTCTTCCGGGTCGGTCAGCAGTTGGCTGTGATCCAGCACGCCTTCGGCGCCAACGCCGTCTTCTTCGCCGGCCATGCCGGTTTCCAGGGAGCCCAGGCAACCCAGTTCACCTTCCACGGATACGCCGCAGGCGTGAGCGAAGGCAACGGTCTGCTGGGTGACGCGGACGTTGTAGTCGTAGTCGGCCGGGGTCTTGCCGTCTTCCCTCAGCGAGCCGTCCATCATGACGGAGGAGAAGCCCAGCTGGATCGAGCGCTGGCAGACATCAGGGCTGGTGCCGTGGTCCTGGTGCATGCACACCGGGATGTGCGGGAATTCTTCGATGGCCGCGAGGATCAGGTGGCGCAGGAAGGGCGCACCGGCGTATTTGCGGGCACCGGCGGAGGCCTGCACGATCACCGGGGAATCGGTCTTGTCGGCCGCTTCCATGATGGCGCGCATCTGCTCGAGGTTGTTGACGTTGAAAGCCGGAACGCCGTAGCCGAACTCGGCGGCGTGATCCAGCATTTGGCGCATGCTGATGAGTGCCATGGTTTTCGCTTCTCCCAGAAGTCAGGCCCGTTTACACGAGCCCGTAAATACATGTTTGGAAGCCTGCCGCAGGGGCAGGCCGTGTTCAAGCCTTCCGGCGCGGGCCGGACAGCCGGCGCTCAGGGCGCCTTGCAACCACGGCCGATCAGGTCGTTGCTCTCGACCCAGTAGACCAGGCCCTGGTCGCCTTTGATGCTCAAACCGATCAGCCCGTCGCTATAGAAAGCGCCGGAGCCGCCGGGTTCCTCTTCCAGGTGATGCACTACGTCGTCCTCACCCAGCTTCAGGTCGACCACCGACTTGCTGGGGTCGACGTAACGCCACCGCACCTCTGCCTTACTGTCGCAGACCCAGTGATTCCAGCCACTGCTCGAACGGGTGTTGCCATCGGACGAATGGCTGGAGCACCCCGCTACCAGCAAAAGGGCCAGGGCCGGGACGATATAACGCAGCATCGGGCGATTCTCCTTCGGACGGACACGCCGCCGGCTATCCAATGCGCCAGATTGCCCGTCCCATCAAGGGAACGCCAGTGCCGCCCGCGCTCGGGCACAAGCGACACCGTCAGATCGTGATCCTGACCGCCAGAGCGCCGCCTCAGGGACAGTTTACCGGCTTCTGGTCAGGCATTGGATCGCCGCTGCTCTGGCTTTCCACCCGCTCGCGACTCTGGTCCGAAGGCACCATGACCGAAGGCGGGCTCATCACTTCACAGGTACTGGGGGCTCCACCGCTTCCGGCACAGCCCATCAGCACGAGGCAAAACGACAGCACAGGGGTGACAGCTCGCATGACCTTTCTCCTTGGCATCCGTACAAGGCTTGTGACCCGAGGATGCCGCAGAGGTTTGCATTACTGTCACCCGGCAGTGCCGCCTGAATCAGGCCTTGGCGCGCTGCTCCAGCACTTCCACGGCAGGCAGGACCTTGCCCTCGACGAACTCGAGGAAGGCACCACCACCGGTGGAAATGTAGGAGATCTGCTCACCGATACCATACTTGTCGATGGCCGCCAGGGTGTCGCCACCGCCAGCGATGCTGAAGGCGGAGCCTTCGGCGATAGCTTTGGCCAGGGTTTTGGTGCCTTCGCCGAACTGGTCGAACTCGAACACGCCGACCGGACCGTTCCACAGGATGGTCTTGGAGGTCTTCAGCAGCTCGGCGAACTGGGCGGCGGTCTTCGGGCCGATGTCCAGGATCATGTCGTCGTCGGCCACGTCAGCGATGTCCTTGACGGTGGCGACGGCGGTTTCGGCGAACTCCTTGGCGACGACCACGTCCACCGGCAGCGGCACGCTGACCTTGGCGGCGATGGCCTTGGCGGTGTCAA
Organism: Pseudomonas sp.; assembly: GCF_002796985.1. GTDB lineage: Bacteria > Pseudomonadota > Gammaproteobacteria > Pseudomonadales > Pseudomonadaceae > Pseudomonas. Next base: position 307,887 of record NZ_PEKX01000020.1, read on the forward strand.
CTAGGTCGGCTTCGTACAGCGACTTGCCAACCTTGTAGCCCGCCGCGGCGAGGAAGGTATTGGCAATGCCACCGCCGACGATCAGCTGGTCGCAGATCAGCGCCAGGCTGTTGAGCACGTCGAGCTTGGTGGACACCTTGGAGCCGGCGACGATGGCCGCCATCGGGCGCGCCGGGTTGCCCAGGGCCTTGCCCAGGGCTTCCAGCTCGGCGGCCAGCAGCGGGCCGGCCGCGGCTACCTTGGCGAACTTGGCTACGCCGTGGGTGGAACCCTCGGCGCGGTGGGCGGTGCCGAATGCGTCCATGACGAACACGTCGCACAGGGCGGCGTATTGCTGGGCCAACTCGTCGACGTTCTTCTTCTCGCCCTTGTTGAAGCGCACGTTCTCGAACAGCACGACTTCACCCGGCTTCACTTCGACGCCACCCAGGTAGTCCTTGACCAGCGGCACCGCGCGGCCCAGGGCCTTGGACAGGTAGTCGGCGACCGGCTGCAGGCTGTTCTCGGCGGAGAATTCGCCTTCGGTCGGGCGGCCCAGGTGCGAGCAGACCATCACCGCCGCGCCCTTCTCCAGGGCCAGCTTGATGGTCGGCAGCGAGGCCAGGATGCGCGCGTCGCTCTTGACCACACCGTCCTTCACCGGAACGTTGAGGTCTTCGCGGATCAGCACGCGCTTACCTTGGAGGTCGAGGTCGGTCATCTTCAACACGGTCATGACAGTCAGTCCTGTTGGGGCTGTTTGATTAACGTTCGGTAGCGGCGACCCGCAGGAAGTGCCCTGCGGTGTCGAGCATGCGGTTGGCGAACCCCCACTCGTTGTCGAACCAGGCCAGCACGTTCACCAGGCGGGGGCCGGAAACGCGGGTCTGGCTGCCATCGACGATGGCCGAGTGCGGGTCGTGATTGAAATCGCAGCTGGCGTGGGGCAGCTCGGTGTACGCCAGCAGGCCTTTCAGCGGGCCTTCGGTGGCGGCCTGGCGCAGCACGCGGTTGATCTCCTCGGCGGACGTATCGCGGGAGACCTGCAGGGTGATGTCCAGGGCCGAGACGTTCACCGTCGGCACCCGAATGGCTTTGGCCTGGATTCGCCCGGCGAGTTCCGGCAGCAGGCGTTCGATGCCACGCGCCAGCCCCGTGGACACCGGAATCACCGACTGGAAGGCCGAGCGCGTGCGGCGCAGGTCTTCGTGGTGGTAGGCGTCGATCACCGGCTGGTCGTTCATCGCCGAGTGGATGGTGGTGATCGAGACGTACTCGATGCCCACCGCCTCGTTCAGCAACTTGAGCAGCGGCACGCTGCAGTTGGTGGTGCAGGATGCGTTGGAGACCAGCGCCTCAGCGCCGGAGAGTCCCTGCTGGTTGATGCCGAAGACCACGGTGGCGTCGATGTCCGCCTCGCTGGCCATCGGCTGGGAGAACAGCACCCGTGGTGCGCCGGCACCGAGGAAACGCTCACCGTCGGCGCGGGTGTTGTAGACCCCGGAGCATTCCAGCACCAGGTCGATGTCCAGGCCGCGCCAGTCGATGGCCTCGGGCTCGGCTTCGCGGAACACCTTCACGCAGTCGCCACCCACATGCAGGCAGCCGTCGGCCACGCTCACCTCGCCGGGGAAGCGACCGTGGGTGGAGTCGAAGCGGGTCAGGTATTCCAGGCTGGCCAGGTCCGCCAGGTCGTTCAGCGCAACGATGGAGAAATCAGCCTTGGCGCCGCGTTCGTGCAGGGCACGGAACACGCAGCGGCCGATACGGCCGTAGCCGTTGAGGGCAACTCGGTAAGGGCGCTTGGACATTGTTATCCCTTGGTGATCGCTGCCGGGGCGTGGCGCGCCCCGGCAGGTTCAGGCGCTCGTCAGGCTTCGAGCAGCTCGGCGGCGATTTCCAGCACGTTCTCGACGGTGAAGCCGAAGTGCTCGAACAGCGCCGGGGCCGGGGCCGACTCACCGAAGGTGGTCATGCCGATAACGCGACCTTCCAGACCGACGTACTTGTACCAGTAGTCAGCGTGGGCAGCTTCGATGGCAATGCGCGCCGCCACCTGAACCGGCAGCACGGCCTGCTTGTAGCCGGCGTCCTGTTGCTCGAAGACGCTGGTGCAGGGCATGGAGACCACGCGCACCTTGCGGCCTTCGGCGCTGAGCTTGTCGAACGCCTGGACGGCCAGGCCGACTTCGGAGCCGGTGGCGATCAGGATCAGTTCCGGCTCGCCGTCGCAGTCCTTCAGCACGTAGGCGCCACGGGCCACGTCGGCCAGCTGGGCGGCATCGCGCGGCTGGTGCGGCAGGTTCTGGCGGCTAAAGATCAGCGCGGACGGGCCATCGTTACGCTCGATGGCGTATTTCCAGGCCACTGCGGATTCCACGGCATCGGCCGGGCGCCAGGTGTCCAGGTTTGGCGTCATGCGCAGGCTGGCAATCTGCTCGATCGGCTGGTGAGTAGGGCCGTCTTCGCCCAGACCGATGGAGTCGTGGGTGAACACGTAGAGCACGCGCTGCTTCATCAGGGCGGACATGCGCACTGCGTTGCGGGCGTATTCCATGAAGATCAGGAAGGTCGCGCCGTACGGGATGAAGCCGCCGTGCAGGGCCACGCCGTTCATGATGGCGCTCATGCCGAACTCGCGCACGCCGTAGAACAGGTAGTTGCCGTTGGCGTCGTCGGCGCTCACGCCCTTGCAGCCCTTCCACAGGGTCAGGTTGGAACCGGCTAGGTCGGCGGAGCCGCCCAGCAGCTCCGGCAGCAGCGGACCGAAGGCGTTCAGGGCGTTCTGGCTGGCCTTGCGGCTGGCAATGGTCTCGCCCTTCAGGGCGACGTCGGCGACGTAGGCCGCGGCCTTCTCGGCGAAGTCGGCCGGCAGCTCACCGGCAACGCGGCGCTCGAACTCGGCGGCCAGTTCCGGGTGCGCGGCCTGGTAGGCGGCGAAACGCTTGTTCCACTCGGCTTCGCGGGTGGCGCCGGTGTCCTTGGCGCTCCACTCGGCGTAGATATCTGCGGGCACTTCGAACGGAGCGTGGTTCCAGCCCAGCGCGGCGCGGGTGGCAGCCACTTCGTCGACGCCCAGGGCGGCGCCGTGGCTTTCTTCCTTGCCCTGCTTGTTCGGCGAGCCGAAGCCGATGATGGTCTTGCAGCAGATCAGGGTCGGTGCGTCGCTCTTGCGGGCGGTGTCGATGGCGGTCTTGATCTCGTCGGCGTCATGTCCGTCGACGTTGCGGATCACCTGCCAGCCGTAGGCTTCGAAGCGCTTGGGAGTGTCGTCGGTGAACCAGCCGTGGACTTCGCCATCGATGGAGATGCCGTTGTCGTCGTAGAAGGCGACCAGCTTGTTCAGGCGCAGGGTGCCGGCCAGCGAGGCGACTTCATGGGAGATGCCCTCCATCATGCAGCCGTCGCCCAGGAAGGCGTAGGTGTAGTGGTCGACGATGCTGTGGCCGTCGCGGTTGAACTGTGCGGCCAGCACTTTCTCGGCCAGCGCCATGCCCACGGCGTTGGCGATGCCCTGGCCCAGCGGGCCGGTGGTGGTCTCGACGCCGGCGGTGTAGCCGTATTCCGGGTGACCCGGAGTGCGCGAACCCATCTGGCGGAAGCTCTTCAGGTCGTCGACGGTGACGTCGTAACCGGTGAGGTGCAGCAGCGAGTAGATCAGCATCGAGCCGTGGCCGTTGGACAGCACGAAGCGGTCACGGTCAGCCCACTGCGGGTTGCTCGGGTTGTGCTTGAGGTAGTCGCGCCACAGCACTTCGGCGATATCCGCCATGCCCATGGGGGCGCCGGGATGGCCGCTGTTGGCTTTCTGCACGGCATCCATGCTCAGTGCGCGGATGGCGTTGGCTCGCTCACGACGGCTGGGCATCGCTGAATCTCCTGCGGGGGCTGCTTCGAAAGATCGAAGGGAATGAAAAAAGGCCGGTATTTTCGCCCAGCCACCCCCTGCGGGGCAATGACAGATCGGCAGATGCCTGATGCAAGGCACGCCCATGAGCTATCCAACGGGTCAAAAACCACTCATCCGTCAATATCAAAACTTTTTGATACAGCTATTGCCCACCCCGGGAGCCACGACTAGACTGCGCGACCTATGAGTCTGCGCCTGCCCGAAATCCGCCACGACGATTGCGACCAGTTGGCTGCCCTGTGCAAGGCCGGCGGCGATCCGCTGCGGCTGAACGTCCTGCGGGTGCTGGCCAACGATTCGTTCGGCGTGCTGGAGCTGGCGCATATCTTCGGCGTCCGCCAGTCGGGCATGAGCCACCACCTGAAGGTGCTGGCCCAGGCCGGGCTGGTCGCGACCCGCCGCGAAGGCAATGCGATCTTCTATCGCCGCGCGCTGCCCCAGGGCGAAAGCCTGGGTGGCACGCTGCACGGGGCACTGCTCGAAGAAGTGGACGAACTGGCACTGGCCGACGACGTCAGCGCCCGCATCGATGGCGTGCACGCCCAGCGTGCCACCGTCAGTCGCGACTACTTCGCCCGCAGCGCGGAGAAGTTCCAGGCGACCCAGGACCTGATCGCAGGACTGCCGCAATACCGCGAAAGCGTGCTGGCGCTGCTCGATGCACTGAGCTTCGCCCCCGGCGCCACGGCGCTGGAAGTCGGCCCCGGTGACGGCGGATTCCTCCCCGAACTGGCCCGGCGCTTCGGTCAGGTCACCGCGCTGGACAACAGCCAGACCATGCTCGAGATGGCGCGGCAACGTTGCGCCAGCGAAGGTTTGAACAACGTCCGGCTGCGGCTGGGCGACGCCCTGCAGGATGTCGACGACGCGGCGGACTGCGTGGTGCTGAACATGGTGCTGCACCACTTCGCCGCACCCGCGGAGGCCGTGAAGCAGCTGGCGCACCTGGTGAAGCCCGGTGGCAGCCTGCTGGTGACCGAACTCTGCAGCCACGACCAGAGCTGGGCACGCGAGGCCTGTGGTGATCTCTGGCTGGGGTTCGAACAGGAAGACCTGGCCCTCTGGGCCGACGCCGCCGGGCTCGCGTCCGGCGAAAGTGTGTACATCGGTTTACGTAATGGCTTTCAGATCCAGGTACGGCACTTCGCCAAGCCGGATTCGCGAAGCGTCCTCACCCACCGGTAATTGAATGGGAACCGTTAGATGAGCGAATACTCAGTTTTCACCTCCGAATCCGTCTCCGAAGGCCATCCGGACAAGATCGCGGACCAGATTTCCGATGCGGTGCTCGACGCCATCATCGCCAAGGACAAATACGCCCGCGTGGCCTGCGAAACCCTGGTGAAGACCGGTGTCGCAATCATCGCCGGTGAAGTCACCACTTCCGCCTGGGTCGACCTCGAAGACCTGGTGCGCAAGGTCATTATCGACATCGGCTACAACAGCTCCGACGTCGGCTTCGACGGCGCCACCTGCGGCGTACTGAACATCATCGGCAAGCAGTCGGTGGACATCAACCAGGGCGTCGACCGCGCCAAGCCGGAAGACCAGGGCGCCGGCGACCAGGGCCTGATGTTCGGCTACGCCAGCAACGAAACCGACGTGCTGATGCCCGCGCCGATCTGCTTCTCCCACCGTCTGGTGGAGCGTCAGGCCGAGGCCCGCAAATCCGGCCTGCTGCCGTGGCTGCGCCCGGACGCCAAGTCCCAGGTCACCTGCCGCTACGAAGGCGGCAAGGTCGTCGGCATCGACGCCATCGTCCTGTCCACCCAGCACAACCCGGAAGTCAGCAACAAGGACCTGCGCGAAGGCGTGATGGAGCTGATCATCAAGCAGGTGCTGCCGGCCGAGCTGCTGCACAAGGACACCCAGTTCCACATCAACCCGACCGGCAACTTCGTGATCGGCGGCCCGGTGGGCGACTGCGGCCTGACCGGCCGCAAGATCATCGTCGACTCCTACGGCGGCATGGCCCGTCACGGCGGCGGCGCGTTCTCCGGCAAGGACCCGTCCAAGGTCGACCGTTCCGCTGCCTACGCCGGCCGCTACGTGGCCAAGAACATCGTCGCCGCCGGCCTGGCCGAGCGTTGCGAGATCCAGGTGTCCTACGCCATCGGCGTGGCCCAGCCGACCTCCATCTCGATCAACACCTTCGGCACCGGCAAGATCAGCGATGAAAAGATCGTCCAGCTGGTCCGCGAGCACTTCGACCTGCGTCCGTACGCAATCACCAAGATGCTCGACCTGCTGCACCCGATGTACCAGCCGACCGCAGCCTACGGCCACTTCGGTCGCAGCCCGTTCGAAATGACCTACGGTGACGATACCTTCACCGCCTTCACCTGGGAGCGCACCGACAAGGCTGCCGCCCTGCGTGACGCAGCCGGTCTGTAAGACCCGGCTGCAGGAAAAGCCCCGCCTTGGCGGGGCTTTTTCGTTTCTGGGGCGCCCCTTCGCGAGCAAGCTCGCTCCTACAAACAGCGTCACTGACGTCTACCTGTAGGAGCGCGCTTGCTCGCCAAACAGCCCAAGCGATAAGGAAACTACCTCGCGATGCCAGGCTTTTGCGTTTCCGCCGTCCGACAAAACGTACCGAAGAATCCACGAGCTTCCGGGCCCAGGCCGCCACCGAGGACTTCTAGCCTTGGGGTTCTCCGCCGCACGGATGCCCGCCATGCCCCGCCTGACTCTCGCCTTGTTGCTTTGCCTGCCGGCCCTGGCGCACGGCTGCCCTGACTGGACGCCCGAACAAGCCGCCGAAGAGACTGGCGCGCTGCGGACGCAACTGGGCCGCTGGGACGACGCCTATCACCGTGACGGGCAGTCTCCCGTCGCCGATGAACTCTACGACCAGGCTCGCGAACGCCTACAGCAGTGGCAGGCGTGCTTCCCGCAAACCCTTGCCGCCCCCGAGGCGCCGCTGGCCAGCAGCGCCGGGGAAGTCCGCCATCCCTTCGTCCACACCGGGCTGGACAAGCTTCCCGATGCCTCGGCCGTGCGTACCTGGCTGGCGAACCGCAGTGATCTCTGGGTGCAGCCCAAAGTCGACGGCGTAGCGGTCACGCTGATCTACCGCAACGGCCGGCTCACCCAGGCGATCAGCCGTGGCGACGGCACCAGTGGCCAGGACTGGACTGCCAATGCGCAGCGGATTGCAGCAATCCCCAAGGAGTTGCCCGGCGCGGGCGGTGACCTGGTACTGCAAGGCGAGCTGTACTGGCGTCTGCCGCAGCATGTACAGGCGCTGAACGGCGGTGCGGGCGCACGCGGCAAGGTCGCCGGGCTGATGGCGCGCAAGGAGCTCAGCGACGAGGGCGCGCAGATCGGCCTGTTCGTCTGGGAGCTGCCGGACGGCCCGCTGGAGATGCCCGAGCGCCTGGCACGCCTGCGCCAGCTGGGTTTCGACGACAGCGCCGAGCTGACCGAGGCGGTGGCAGGGCCGAGTGAAATCGAAGCCTGGCGCGAACGCTGGTATCGCCAGCCGCTGCCGTTTGCCAGCGACGGCATCGTCATCCGCCAGGGCCGCCGACCACCGGGCAAGGCCTGGAGCGCACAGGCACCGGGCTGGGCAGTGGCCTGGAAGTACCCGCATCAACAGGTATTGGCCGAGGTGCGGCGCGTGGAGTTCAAGGTCGGCCGCAGCGGGCGGGTGACGCCGGTGTTGCATCTGGCACCCGTGGAACTGGACGGGCGAACCATCCAGCGCGTCGGCGCCGGCTCGCTCAAGCGCTGGCGCAGCCTCGATATCCGGCCCGGTGATCAGGTCGCCATTGCCCTTGCCGGGCTGACCATCCCGCGCCTGGACGGCGTGGTCTGGCGCTCGCCGATTCGCCCCGAAATGGCGGTACCCACGGACGAGCAGTTCAACGCCCTCTCCTGCTGGCAGCCTACCGAGGGCTGCGAGGAACAGTTTCTCGCCCGCCTCGATTGGCTGGGCGGCAAGCGTGGCCTGGGGCTTTCCGGCGTCGGCCCGGGCACCTGGCGGCGCCTGCACGAAACCGGCCTGCTGGCGGGGCTGCTCGACTGGATGATGCTGCCCCCGGAGCAACTGAGCCAGGTACCCGGCCTGGGCGAGCGCAGCGCCGCCAGTCTCTACCAGCAGTTCCAGGTCGCTCGCCAACGTCCGTTCACTGTCTGGCTACGCGCGCTCGGCGCGCCCTCTCCCAACGCTCATCCAGCGGGAGAAGACTGGGCCTCCCTGGCCGCCCGCAGCGCATCGCAATGGCAGGAGCAACCGGGCGTCGGCAAGGTCCGCGCAAAGCAATTGGAAGCCTTCTTCAAGGCGCCGGAAGTCGTGCAGCTGCGCGAGCGGTTGCACGACCTCGGCATCGCCGGCTTCTGAGCGCCTCAGCGCATCTGGAACGCTTCCTGGTGGAAGCGGTTGTCCGGCATGCCCTGGCGGCGCAGATCGCGCCGCAGCAGCTCGGCCAGCGCCTGCGGGCCGCAGAACCAGACACTCGGCCAACGCCCCTGCGCACCGGGTTGCAGACCCAGGTCAGACGCCTGCAGATAGCCTTCGCTCTCGCTGTAATGCACGCGCAGATCGATGCGCGGCAGCTTCGCGCACAGCTCGCGCAGACGCCCGGCGTAGATGGCGTCCGAAGGTGAGCGCACGCAGTACAGCAGCGTCACTTCCGGGCTGTCTTCCGGCCGCCCCTGCAATGATTCGAGCCACGCCAGGAAAGGGGTGATACCGATACCGCCGGCGATCCAGACCTGCCGTTCGCCCTTGTCACGGCGGAAGTCAAAGCGGCCGTAGGGCCCTTCCACCTTCACCGGATCACCGACCTTCAGGCTGTCCTGAAGGCGTTGGGTGTAATCCCCCAGCGCCTTGATGCTGAAGCGCACCTCGCCGTCGCCACGGTCGCCACTGGAAAGGGTGAAGGGATGCTGGCCTTCCAGGCGATCGCAGGTCAGGAAGGCGAACTGCCCGGCACGGTGCTGCCAACGACCCTGCAGCTTGCAGGTGACTTCCAGCATGCGCTCGCCGGGGCGCTCGACTGCCACCACGACGCCTTGATGAGTACGCCGGCGACCGATCTGCCCAGCCAACGACCAGAGCGCGCACAGGCTGCCTACGGCCGCGCAGAGCGCCACCAGCCAGCCGATCGGCTGCGTCCAGTAACCGGCCGGCGCCAGCACCACGCCGTGGAAGGCGAGCACCAGGTAGACCACCGCGAGGGTTTTATGGACGTAGCGCCACAGGTGGTAGGGGAAGCGTTGCCACAGGGTGATGACCAGCATCGCCCCCAGCAGCCAGGCCGACCACTCGCCCAGGTCCTTGGCCGAACCGCGGAACACGTCGAGGAAGGTTTCCACCCGCGGGCCCTTGGCTGGCTTGGTGATGAACTCGGCGAGCAGCGGCCCGCCCAGCTCCATCAAGTAGTGCAGCAGGCCCAGCACGATGGCCAGGATGCCCGCCCACTTGTGCGCGCGGTACATGCGGTCGAGGCCGTCCAGCGGCTTCTCCAGCCACACCGGGCGCACCGCCAGCAGCATGATCAGTGACATCAGCGCGAAGGATGCGACGCCGGTGAAGAGGATGGCCTGTTTGCGCAGAACCCAGATATCCAGGGTTGCCGGCGGATCGACGAACAGCGCCAGGCCAAAGGTGGCCGCCACGGCCAGCAGTACGATCCAGATGAGTTTCATGAGTCCTCCTTGGGGCGCCAAAAGCAGCGGCCCAGACGGGAAGCTGAAGGAACCTTCTGAATCATCCCTTAATTTCGAAAGGTCTTTAGGTAGGCATCGGCAATGCCATGACTCATGTCAAACGTATCGTCCTTCGTTATCCTCGGCATACTCCTACAGACCAGTGAAATGCCATGCGCCTGCGAGTGCTGTCCGACCTCCACCACGAACACTTTCCCAATGGCCGCCGCGAACTGCCGCAGGCCGCGGCGGACATCGTCGTGCTGGCCGGAGACATTCACGAGCACCTGCAAGGTCTGCACTGGGCGCGCGAGGCATTCCCCGACAGCGAGATCATCTACGTCGCCGGCAACCACGAGTTCTACCATTCCGACCTGCCCGAGCTGACCCAGGCCATGCGCAACCTCGCCCAGGCGCTGGATATCCACTTCCTCGAGAAGGACGCGGTGGTCCTCGGCGGCGTTCGCTTCCTCGGCACCACGCTGTGGACGGACTTTCAACTTTACGGCGAGCGCGCCTCGGTACTGGCCTGCGAGCAGGCGCAGTTGCTGATGCCCGAATTCAGCACCGTGGACTACTTCACCCAGCCCTTCACACCGGAAATGAGCCGCGAACTGTGCGGCGCCAGCTGCGAATGGCTGGAGGGTGAACTGGCCCAGCCCTTTGCCGGCCCCACGGTGGTGGTGACGCACCATGCACCCAGCGCCCGCTCGATCCCCTCGCCCTATGTCGGCGACGCCCTGTCGCCGGCCTTCGCTTCGAACCTCGAAGACCTGGCCGAGCGCTGCGACCTGTGGATTCACGGGCATGTGCACGAGTGCCTGGACTACCGCCTCGGCAAGGCGCGGATCGTCGCCAACCCCGGCGCCTATCCTGGCGAAGACAGCGGTTTCGATCCCTGCCGGGTGATCGACCTCTAACGCACCAGTTCGTTAGGCGACAGGTCGCTGAAGAAACGCCAGATTTCAGCCGGTGCGTCCAGCTGCGGATCGCCCCGACCGAGCATCCGCGGCGGCCGGTAGAGCGACTGCGACAGCAGGTGCCCACCGCCGAAGACCGTCACCAGCTCCACTGGCGGCCCGCCATTCGCGGCCCAACGCTGCCGCTGCGTCCACACCGGGCCCGGCTGGGTCAGCCTGTCCACGCTCGGCTCGCCACCCTGGCCATTGCGCTGCGCCAGCGCGAGGGCGGAATCCTCGGCAGAGAGCACGTTACCGCGATCCCCGAAACCGAACAGCGTGACCCGGCCTCCGGCATAAGGATTGATCGGGTCACGCGTACCGTTCATCAACAGCGCGGCCTTGGGCTGTCCGGCGGAACGACAGGCATCGTTGTCGGCACTGGGCAGGCTGGCCGCCACGGCGGCGATACCAGCGACCTTGTCCGGCGCTTCGGCAGCCATGCGCAGGGCCATCTGCCCACCATTGGAGTAACCGGTGACGAACACCTGTGCGGGGTTGACGCCGCGTTCGCGTTGCAGGCGTTCGATCATGCCCGAGAGGAAGCCGACGTCATCGATGTTCAACCGACGTGCGCTATAGGACGCAGCCCGCCGGCAGTCATTCCAGTGGCCTTCGAAACCGTCAGGGTAGAGCACCAGAAAGCCGTCGCGGTCGGCCAGGGCATCGAAGCGGTAACCGCTATCGCTGCGCATGTGCTCGCCGTTGCTCTGCGAGCTGTGCAGCACCACCAGCAGCGCCGGGCGCTCAGCCACTTTCTGCGGTACGTAAAGCACATAACTGCGCCGTCGTTCTCCCTGGCGCACCGAGGCATCCTCGCTGCTGCCCGTCAGCACCGGTTGCCGCTTCAGCTCACCGGGCACGTACCACCAGCCGCCCACCAGCAGTGCCAACACCAGCAGTGCGATGAGTGTCTGCACGATCCGTATCGCTAGTCGCATCCATCACCTCCTTGCCCGTCCGGCGGGCCTTGCGAGCCCTGGCCTGTTCCTGGGGCCATTGTTCTGGGGCAGCCCCCCATGCTCCCGCCCATGGCAAACTCTAGCCGTTGACTCCAACGTCATAGTGTTTGGTAACCAAGGACTCCGAAAATGTTCCGAAGCTCTGCTCTGATGGCCGCCGTTCTCGCCCTCGGCTGCGTCAGCCCGCTGCTCGCCGCCGAGGCTGCCCAGCAACCGCTGACCGGCTGCGCCGCCAAGCGCGCGGCACTCGAAACCCAGCTTGAACAGGCCAAGGCCCAGGGCAACGGCAGCCGTGTTGCCGGCCTGCAGACCGCACTGGAGAAGGTGAAGACCTACTGCACCGATGCCAGCCTCTCGCAGGAGCGCAAGCAGAACGTGCTGGAGGCCGAGAAGGAAGTCGCACAGCGCGAGAAGGACCTGCGCAAGGCGATGAACAAGGGCGATTCCGAGAAGATCGAGAAGCGCAAGGACAAGCTGGCCGAGGCCCGCGCCGAGCTGGAGCAGGCCAAGCGCGAGCTGGAGGAGTAAAGCCGTGCTTCGCGGGGCACTGCTGTCTGTAGAAGCGAGCTTGCTCGCGAAGCGTTTCGCGTCGAGCTTCTACAGGACAGCAGAGGCAGCCGGGACGCTCAGGCGGGTAGCTTGATCGCGAGCAAGCTCGCTCCTACGAAAAGCAGCGGCGCAGGAGGCCGTGTCAGAGCGCGCGGAATTTCTTGTGGCAGGCTTCGCAGGCGTCTTCCACCGCGGCAAAGTCCTTGCGCACGCCTTCAGACGTCGGCGCGACGTTGCGGGTGTTCTCGCCCAGGGCGCGGACGGCCTGCTCGAAGGTCTTGGCGTCGGCCTGGAATTCCAGCTGGCGCTGCCAGATTTCCGCCTTGGCGCGGGTGTCGTCGCTGTCCACCTGATCAGCCGGCGGCTGGGTGGTCGGGAAATACTGCCAGGGCTTGTCAGCCAGCTCGCCCAGCTTGGTCGAGTTCGCGCGGAACTTCTCGCCATCGAAGGGGATGCGCCCGCGCAGCATGCCACCCATGTCCTCGCTGGTCTTGAGCATCTCCTTGAACACCGCCTGGCGCTTGTACTCCGGCGAGTTGGGGTCCTGGCGATGGCAGCCGGCGAGCGCCGTGCCGGCAAGCAACAGTACGAGCAGGGTCTTCAACTTCATGGGGGACTCTTGTAGGACGGCTAGACACGGAAGCGCCGGATTATCCGCCCCGATCCCCGAATGTTCCAGACCACACACAATCAGCTGCGGCCATCCGCCGCAGCCGCGCACCTTTCGTTCAGCCGTCGTTCAGGCCCTTCCGGTCAGGCCGAGACGACGAAGATGGCGATGATCAGGCCCATGCCGAGGAACCACACCAGCGACCGCAGCAGCGCCAGGTCGGCCACGTAGAAGATCAGGTAGAGCAGGCGGCTGGTGACCCAGGCGATGGCCAGGCGGTCAATGGTGGCGGGCTCGGCGTTGTTCACCACGTAGGCGATGATTACCGCCGCGGCGAAGGCCGGGGTGACCTCGAAGCTGTTCATCTGGAAGGCATTAGCGCGTTTGCGGTAGCCCTCCAGGGTGGCGAGGAAGGTGCGTGGGTCGTGGTTCTGCCGGGGGCCGAAGCCGCCGCCGGTAAACTTGGCGAGGCTGGTGCCGACGTAGGGCAGGAAGATCGCGATCAGGACGCACCAGAAGGCAATGGGCATGGCGAAACTCTCGTCGAGGGGAAAGCGCGCAGCTTAGGTCATGGCCACGCGCCACGTCCTTGACCAGCTTGGCGGCTCGGCCTGTAGCCGGGGCCAATCCTCAGAGCTTCATCACCAGCATGCCCGCCAGTACCAGGCTGCACGCGGCCAGGCGCGGCAGGCCAAAAGGCTCCTTGAGGAAGCGCATGCCGAACAGCACCACCAGCAGCACACTGGTTTCGCGCAGCGCGGCGGCCTCGGCGATGGAGCCCAGCTGCATGGCCCAGAGCACCAGCCCATAGCTGAGCAGCACGCAGAAGCCGACGCTCAGGCCCAGTTTCCAGTCGCTGATCCAGAACTTGGCGAAGGCGCGGGTTCGCCCGACCAGCGCCACCAGCGGGAACGGCAGGCCGGACAGCAGCGACAGCCAGACCAGGTAGTCCAGAGGCTTGGGCCAGAGCTTCAGCGCGTTGCCATCGGTCCAGGTGTAACTGCCGATGCACAGGCCCATCAGCAGTACGGTGGGATAGGCGATCCATGGCAGTTTCGAGCCGCCGCCGCCCTTGAGCAGGAACAGCATGCCGACCGGGATCAGCAGGATGCCGAGAATCTGTTTGTCGGTCAGGTGTTCGCCACCGAAGTACAGCGTCAGCGCCAGCACCACCAGCGGCGACAGCCCGCGCATCAGCGGGTAGACCAGCCCCAGGTCGCCGACCTTGTAGGCCTGGATCAGCAGCACCCGGTAGACCAGTTGCAATGACACGGCGGCCAGCAGCCAGGGCCAGACTTCGGCAGGGGGAATCTCGATCCAGGGCAGCAAGGCCAGCCCGGCAGCGAGGCCGACCATGTCCATGCAGGCGACCACCAGCAGACGGTCATTGCTGAATTTGACGAGGGTGTTCCAGGTGGCGTGCAGCAGGGCGGCCAGCAGCACCAGGGTAGTGGCGAGCACGGAAACGAACTCCTGGTATAGACCAGAACGATTCTACCCTGAGCCACCCCGTTACCGGCAAGCACCGGCTGTTTCGGACATTTCCATCTGACCTGTCAGCCGGAACTGACCTAGACTGGGCCTTTTCGCCAGCACGAGCGCCCGCCATGCCACGTTTGATCAAGTTTCTCACCGGCTACATCCTCGTCACCCTGCTCTCCGGCTGCGGCTATAACGCCATGCAGGCCGGCGACGAACAGGTGAAGGCCGCCTGGTCGGAAGTGCTCAACCAGTACCAGCGCCGCGCCGACCTGGTCCCCAATCTGGTCAGCACCGTGAAGGGCTACGCCGCCCATGAGGCCTCCGTCCTGACCCAGGTGACCGAGGCACGCGCCAAGGTCGGCAGCACAACCATCAATGCAGATCAACTGGACGACCCGGAGGCGCTCAAGCGCTTCCAGCAGGCCCAGGGCCAGCTCAGCTCGGCGCTGTCGCGCCTGATGGTGGTTTCCGAGAACTACCCGCAGCTCAAGGCGGACGGCCTGTTCAAGGACCTGCTGACCCAGCTCGAAGGCACCGAGAACCGCATCACCGTCGCCCGCGGCCGCTATGTGAAGGCCGTGCAGGAGTACAACGTGATGATTCGCCAGTTCCCGCAGGTGATCACCGCGAAGATCTTCGGCTACAAGCCCAAGGCCAACTTCAGCGTGGAAAACGAAGCCGCCATCTCCACCGCGCCTAAAGTGGACTTCGGCAACGCGCCGGCGCAGCCCGCGCAATGACCCTGCCGCGCTGGCTGCTGGCCGCCCTGCTGCTGTGCTGGGCGGCCGTGCTGCAAGCCGCGCCGGTCGCCATCCCGCCGCTCAGCGCCCGCGTCACCGACCTCACCCAGACCCTCGACGCGAGCCAGCGCGCGCAGCTGGAAAGCCAGCTCGCCGGTCTGGAGCAGCGCAAGGGCGCGCAGATCGCCGTGCTGCTGATCCCCACTACCGGCGAGGACAGCATCGAGGACTACGCGGTACGAGCCTTCGAACAGTGGAAACTGGGCCGCAAGGGCGTGGATGACGGTGTGCTGCTGGTGGTTGCCAAGAATGACCGCGCGCTGCGCATCGAGGTCGGTTACGGCCTGGAAGGCACCATCACCGACGTGCAGGCCGGGCGCATCATCCGCGACACCATAGTCCCGCACTTCAAGACTGGTGACTTCGCCGGTGGCATCCAGGCCGGCGTGGACAGCCTGGTAGCGCTGGTAGAACCGCCAGCGGCGGCCCCCGCCGAACCCGACGAGAACGCAGCGGATCAGCTGCCGCAGACGGGCCCGGCCGAGAACTACAGCGACGCCTACTCCAACCGCAACGCCAGCGCCGCCGAAGAGATTCCACCCGCGCGCCTGGTGGCGCTGCTCGGCCTGCTGGTCGGTGTGCCCCTGCTGGGCATGCTGCTGCCGGTGTCGTGGATGCGCCAGCGCAGCATGGGCCGCTACCTGCTGTGCAGTGGGCTGGTCGGCGGTATTGCCGCAGGCGTGCTGCTGGCCGCCGAAACCAACCCCATCGCACTGCAACAACAGATGATCGGCGCCTTCTCGATTCCCCTGGTGCTGTACCTCTTCTTCCTGCCACCGATGTGGCTGACCATGGGCGTGCTGCAACTGCTCATGACGATCATCAGCTCGATCGGCCGTGGCGGGCGCGGAGGTGGCGGTGGGGGCGGCGGTTTCCGTGGCGGCGGTGGCTCCAGCGGCGGCGGTGGAGCCTCCGGCCGCTGGTAACACCGATGAGCAGAATTACAGGGCGGCGACGCCCTGCTCTTCTTCGCGGATCGAGCGCAGTACCTGGCGCTGCAGGTCGATGAACTCGGCGCTGGCGGCCATGTCCTCGTGGCGCGGGCGGCCGAGCTTCACGTCGAAGGTCGTCTTGATCCGCCCCGGCCCCAGCCCCATCACCACGATACGGTCGGACAAGTACACCGCCTCTTCCACGTCGTGGGTAACGAACATCACCGTCAGCCGGTGGGTTTCCCAGATGCGCGTGAGCAGCTCCTGCATCTGGTGGCGGGTCATGGCGTCCAGCGCGCCGAAGGGCTCGTCCATCAGCAGGATCTTCGGCCGGTAGGACAACGCACGGGCAATCGCCACGCGCTGCTTCATGCCACCGGAAAGCTCATTCGGATAGGCCTCGGCGAACTTCGTCAGCTTCACCAGCTCCAGGTGTTCGTCGGCAATCTCGCGGCACTGCGCGCGGGACATGCCAGCCGCCTTGAGGGCGAACTCGACGTTCTGCCGCGCGGTGAGCCAGGGCAACAGGGTGTAGGACTGGAACACCACGCCACGGTCCAGACCGGGCCCTGCGATCGGCACGCCATCGACCTTCACGCTGCCGCTGTCGAATTCTTCCAGGCCGGCGGCGATGGACAGCAGCGTGCTCTTGCCGCAACCCGAAGTGCCGACGATGGAAACGAACTCGTTGTCCGCCAGGGTCAGGTCGATATGGCGCAGCACCTCGCGGCGTTCCTTGCCGACCGCGAAGCTCTTGTTCAGGCCGGAAATTTCCAGGGTCGCCATCAGCTGCGTCTCCGGTTGTAGCGGAACAGGACCTTCTCGCCGGCGCGCATGGCCTGGTCGGTGATCAGGCCGAGGAAGCCGAGCAGAAGGATGTAGCCGATGATGGTGTCGGTCTGGAAGAAGCGCTGGGACACGGTGATGCGATAGCCCAGGCCCGAGGTCGCGGCCACCAGCTCGGCCAGCACCAGCCAGGTCCAGGCCCAGCCGAGGCTGATCCTCAATGCATCCCAGATGCCCGGCAGCGCGCTGGGCAGAACGATCTTCAGCAGAATGTGGCGGTCCGGCATGCCGAGGGTGCGACCGAGGCCGACGAAGTCCGCCGGCACGCGCTTGATGGCATCCATCACCATCAGCACCTGCTGGAAGAAGGTGCCGATCCAGATGATGAGGAATTTCTGGAAGTCGCTGGTGCCGGCCCAGAGGATCGTCAGCGGGACGAAGGCGACCACCGGCATGTAGCGCACGAAGTCCACCAGCGGCTCGGTGGCGGCCTTCCAGAAGCCGTAGCAGCCGGCAAACACGCCGATCACGATGGACATCGCCGAGGACACCAGGAAGGCGACGGCGATGCGGTACACGCTGACTTTAAGGTCCGACCACAGGGTGCCGTCGGCCGCCAGCTTGAGCATGCGCGCCCAGACATCGCCGGGTGCCGGCAGGAAGATTTTCGGCACCGTGCCGCTGGCGCCGGCCAGCCACCAGAGCAGCGCCAGCAGGACGAACACGGCGCCGCCGATAAGCAGAAAATGGCGCTGCGCAATCGGCTTGCCGATGGTGAACAGCGGGTTGGATTTGCGGGCTTTCATGCAGGACTCGTCGAACGGTCAAAGACGCGCGCCGGCTCGGGGCCGGCGCGCGTGGCACTTCAGAGGGGCATCAGAGGGCTTCGACGAAACGCGCGTCGATGGCCTGCGCCGGAGTGACCGGCTGCTGCAGGATGCCGGCTTCGCTGGCAGCCTTCTGGATGTGCTCGAAGGAGCCTTTCTGGAAGCTGCCTTTCAGCTCAGCCTTGTTCTCTTTCACCGAGTAGAAGTGCACGCCGTCGAAGGCGCTGGTCAGCTCGGACTCGTCGGCGCCCACGCCCTTGGCGATGGCCGCGCGGCCTTCGGCACCCTTCTCGTTGTAGTGCTTGAGGCCGGCTTCCCAGCTCTTGATCAGCGCCAGCACCTGGCCGGGACGCTCCTTCAGCACTTCATCACGGACCACGAACACGTCGCTGATGATGCCCGGATCATCCGAGCCCTTGTACAGCAGGTTGACCTTGGGGTTCTGCTGCTTGGCGGCGGACAGGTACGGCTCGTAGGTCACCGCGGCCGGAACCTGCCCGGCGATCAGTGCGCTACCGGCGCTGGCGGCGGGCATCGGCACCGGCTGCACGTCGGCGATGGTCAGGCCGGCCTTGCGCAGGGCACTGTGCAAAAGGATGTCGCTGGTGGTGCCTTCTTCGTAGGCGACCTGCTTGCCCTTGAGGTCGGTCAGGGTCTTGATCGACGGATCGACGATCAGTGCATCGGCGCTGGTGCTCTGGTCCAGCAGCAGGACGATCTTCACCGGCAGGCCGGCGGCGACCATGGCCATGGCGGTGTGGGTGGCGAGGTTGCCGCCATCGATCTGGCCGCTGGCCAGGGCGGCGTTCATGTCCTTGTCTTCGGTGAAGTTGACCAGTTCGACCTGCTCCAGGCCGTTGGCCTTGAAGGCACCGGCCTGCTCAGCCACGTACCACTGGCCGTAGCCCAGCCAGGGCTGCATGCCCATCTTGAAGGTGCCTGCCTCAGGCTTGATGTCAGCCTTGAGCGGTGCGGCGTGCGCGGCGCCGGCCAGCAACAGGCTGGCGCAGGTAGCCACGGCCAGTTGGCGCAGCGCGGATGCGAAGGTGGTGTGCATGGTCTCTCCCCGGTCATTGTTCTGATGCAGTCAATCTGCAAGATCGGCGGGGAGCAGCGTCGGCCCATGCCCGCCGTGGGCGGGCAAAGGCTCACACTCAATCGACGCAAATGCAAAGGTTTTCGCCGGGGATCGGCTTGGCTCCGGGCCCGCAGGCAATCACCTTGGCAAGTCAGCCATCAGGGCTGCGGAATGGCGTCGTCCTTGAACTGGTCCTTGATATAGAGAATCTCGGTGCGGCCATGGGGTGCCGGCTGGCCGTCCGGGCCGATATTGACGAAGACCATCCGGTCGACCGTGAGAATGCTCTTGCGGGTGATCTTGTTGCGCACTTCGCAGCTCAGGGTGATCGAGGTGCGGCCGAACTCGGTGGCGGTGATGCCCAGCTCGATGATGTCGCCCTGGCGCGCGGAACTGACGAAGTTGATCTCCGAGATGAACTTGGTGACCACGCGCTGGTTGCCCAGTTGGACGATGGCGTAGATCGCCGCTTCTTCGTCGATCCACTTCAGAAGACTGCCGCCGAACAGGGTGCCGTTCGGGTTGAGGTCTTCAGGCTTGACCCATTTGCGGGTATGGAAATTCATGGAAGCTCCTTCTTGGGAGGTTGCGCCTCGTGAGCGCGATGACGGGGAAAGCCCCGCCGGCTATGCAAGTCTGGATCAGCCCCGCCTCAGGCACCTTGCCATGGCTCAGCCGAGCCCGGCTTCGGCGCGGTATTGCGCGGCCTCGTCGACCAGCCAGTCGCGGAACGCGCCCAAGGTCGCCGACTCCACCTTGCGCTCGGGAATCATCAGGTAATAGGCATTTTCGCTCAAATAGGCATGTTGCATCGGCACGATCAGCCTGCCGTCGGCCAGCTCCTGCTGGATCAACATCGGCGGGATCAGCGCCATTCCCATGCCGTGCATCGCGGCCTGGGCGAGCATGGAGAACAGTTCGTAGCGGGTGCCGCTCATGTCGTGCGCCACGCTCATGCCCAGCGAGCCGAACCACTGGCGCCAGGCGTAGGGCCGGGTGGTCTGCTGCATCAGTGGCAGCGCGGATATCTCGGCGGCCGAGAGCTCGCTGCGCCCGCCCAGCAGCTCGGGGCTGCACACCGGCACCGGGTTCTCGTGCATGAGGAAGTTGGCCACCGTACCGGACCAAACACCGTCACCGAAATACAGCGCAGCATCGAACTCGGTGTCAGCAAACAGGAAGGGCCGGGTGCGGTTGGTCAGGTTGACCGTGACTTCCGGGTGCAGGCGCTTGAAGTCCTTCAGCCGCGGCAGCAGCCACTGGGTGGCAAAGGTCGGCACCACGGCCAGTTCCAGCGTGCCGCCACCCTGCTGGCCCATCACCGCCAGGGTGTCGCGCTCCACGGCGTCCAGGCGCTGGGCGACGCGGCGGCTGTAGTTGAGCCCCGCCTCGGTCAGCTTCACCCCACGCCGTGAACGGCGGAACAGCTCGACACCGAGGAACTCCTCCAGCGTGGCGATCTGCCGGCAGATCGCGCTCTGGGTCAGCGACAGCTCGTCGGCGGCCTTGGTGAAACTCTCGTGGCGGGCGGCGGATTCGAAGGCGACCAGCGCCGCGGTGGTCGGGATTTTGCGTCGCATCGAATGCCTCTTCGGAATATCGCGATGCGCGAGACTCGCTGCAAACACCTTGAACAGAGGCGTTATCGCGAATAGTCGCTGCAATCCTGTATTTACGGAGTGACAAAATAGCACAACAGCATGCGAATTAGTCGGTTGCCCGGCTTCCCGACGGCTGACTAGGATGGCCCACACCGAGCCCGCCTAGACTTGTGCGGGTCATTCACCGTCTGCGTTCGAGGTTTCTCCATGGCGACCAAAGCAAGCTTCAACTGGGAAGATCCGCTGCTGCTGGATCAGCAACTCACCGAAGAAGAGCGCATGGTGCGCGACAGCGCCTATCAGTTCGCCCAGGACAAGCTGGCCCCGCGCGTGCTGGAAGCCTTCCGCCATGAGCAGACCGACCCGGCGATCTTCCGCGAGATGGGCGAAACCGGCCTGCTCGGCGCGACCATCCCCGAACAATACGGCGGCAGCGGCCTGAACTACGTGTGCTACGGCCTGATCGCCCGTGAAGTCGAGCGCATCGACTCCGGCTACCGCTCGATGATGAGCGTGCAGTCTTCCCTGGTGATGGTGCCGATCAACGAATTCGGCAACGAAGCCACCAAGCAGAAATACCTGCCGAAACTGGCCAGCGGCGAATACATCGGCTGCTTCGGCCTGACCGAGCCGGACCACGGTTCCGACCCGGGCTCGATGATCACCCGCGCCAAGAAAGTCGACGGCGGCTACCGCCTGACCGGCGCCAAGATGTGGATCACCAACAGCCCGATCGCCGACGTCTTCGTGGTCTGGGCCAAGGACGACGAAGGCCAGATCCGCGGCTTCGTCCTGGAAAAAGGCTGGGAAGGCCTGTCCGCCCCGGCGATCCACGGCAAGGTCGGCCTGCGCGCCTCGATCACCGGCGAAATCGTGATGAACAACGTGTTCTGCCCGGAAGAGAACGCCTTCCCGGAAGTGCGCGGCCTGCGTGGTCCGTTCACCTGCCTGAACTCCGCCCGCTACGGCATCTCCTGGGGCGCCCTGGGTGCCGCCGAAGCCTGCTGGCACACCGCTCGCCAGTACACCCTGGACCGCAAGCAGTTCGGCCGCCCGCTGGCCGCCAACCAGCTGATCCAGAAGAAACTGGCCGACATGCAGACCGACATCACCCTCGCCCTGCAGGGCTGCCTGCGCCTGGGCCGGATGAAGGACGAAGGCACCGCCGCCGTCGAAATCACCTCGATCATGAAGCGCAACAGCTGCGGCAAGGCGCTGGACATTGCCCGCCTGGCCCGCGACATGCTCGGCGGCAACGGCATCTCCGACGAGTTCGGCGTTGCCCGCCACCTGGTCAACCTGGAAGTGGTGAACACCTATGAAGGTACCCACGACGTCCACGCGCTGATCCTCGGCCGCGCCCAGACCGGTATCCAGGCGTTCTTCTAAGCGCCTCGCGCCGGCCCGAGCTCATCAAGAGTCGAGCCGGCGCACGTTTTACCTCTCGCCCGAGAGGCCCCGGGGAGGACCGTGGAGTCCCCGCACTGCGCCCTCCCCGCCCCTATTCACGCTGCAGGTGATTGCATGTCCGGCGCCCTTTCGCACATCCGTGTCCTCGACCTCTCCCGCGTTCTCGCCGGCCCCTGGGCCGGGCAGATCCTCGCCGACCTCGGCGCGGAAGTGATCAAGATCGAGCGCCCCGGCAGCGGCGACGACACCCGAGCCTGGGGCCCGCCGTTCCTGAAGGATGCAGACGGCCGCGACACCAGCGAAGCGGCGTATTACCTGTCGGCGAACCGCAACAAGAAATCCCTGACCATCGATTTCACCCAGCCCGAAGGCCAGCGCCTGGTGCGCGAACTGGCGGCAAACGCCGACATCGTGCTGGAGAACTTCAAGGTCGGCGGGCTGAAAGCCTACGGCCTGGACTACGACTCACTGAAAGCGCTGAACCCGAAGCTGATCTATTGCTCGATCACCGGCTTCGGCCAGTTCGGCCCCTACGCCAAGCGTGCCGGCTACGACTTCATGATCCAGGGCCTCGGCGGCCTGATGAGCCTGACCGGCCGCTCCGACGCCGAGGAAGGCGCCGGCCCGGTGAAGGTCGGTGTCGCGCTGACCGACATCCTCACCGGCCTGTACTCGTCCACCGCGATCCTCGCTGCCCTCGCCCACCGTGACGTCAGCGGCATCGGCCAGCACATCGACATGGCGCTGCTGGACGTGCAGGTCGCCTGCCTGGCCAACCAGACCCTGAACTACCTGACCACCGGCAACCCGCCGCGTCGCCTGGGCAACGCGCACCCGAACATCGTGCCGTACCAGGACTTCCCCACCGCCGATGGCGACCTCATCCTCACCGTTGGCAACGATGGGCAGTTCCGCAAGTTCGCCGAACTGGCGGGCCACCCGGAATGGGCCACCGACGAGCGCTTCGCCACCAACCAGGCGCGCGTGGCGCACCGCGAGGTGCTGATCCCGCTGATCCGTCAATCCACTGTGATGCGCACCACCGCCGAGTGGATCGCCTTGCTGGAACAGGCCAGCGTGCCGTGCGGCCCGATCAACGACCTGGCGCAGGTGTTCGCCGACCCGCAGGTGATCGCCCGCGGCCTGCGCGTGGACCTGCCACACCCGCTGGCCGGCAGCGTGCCGCAGGTGGCCAGCCCGATCCGCCTGTCCGAGACCCCCGTCGAGTACCGCAACGCCCCGCCGACCCTCGGCCAGCACACTCAGGAAATCCTCGAGGGCGTGCTCGGCCTGGACCCGGCCGCCATCGGCAAGCTGCGCGACAGCGGCGTGATCTAAAGCCTCCGTAGGGCGAATAACGCCTCAGGCGTTATCCGCCGTCCGTCGGTCCAAAAGCCAGGATCGGCGAATAAAGCGTGCCGCTTTATGCGCCCTACGACTGACAATCGGCGCCTGCTTCCGCGGGCCCCAACGATCCCCGAACGACGCCCGCGCCAGGGTTTTCACGGCCCCTGGCGCGGGCGCGGCGGGGAACCGAGGCGCGATCCAATCCGGATCGCGACCAAAAGCCTTTGGCTTGTCATGCGCCATGGCTATAATCCGCAAGCTTCAATAACGGCCGGCACTGCCTGAGTCGTTCCCGCCACCTGTCCGAGGGGCGCTGCAGCAGGTCGATTCGCTTCGGCTTGTCAGGCTCGGATGGGGCGCGTCACGGTCGGCAACCGCCGATCGCCAAACGCATCAACGGCGCCCATTCGCAGACAACGAATGGAGAGTTACGCATGAGCGCTGTCATGACGCCTGCCGGTTTCACCGACTTCAAAGTCGCCGACATTTCCCTGGCCGCCTGGGGCCGCCGCGAGCTGATCATCGCCGAGTCCGAAATGCCGGCTCTGATGGGCCTGCGCCGCAAGTACGCCGCCAGCCAGCCGCTGAAAGGCGCGAAGATCCTCGGCTGCATCCACATGACCATCCAGACCGGCGTGCTGATCGAGACCCTCACCGCGCTGGGCGCCGAAGTGCGCTGGTCGTCCTGCAACATCTTCTCCACCCAGGATCAGGCCGCCGCTGCCATCGCCGCCGCCGGCATCCCGGTATTCGCCTGGAAAGGCGAGACCGAGCAGGAGTACGAGTGGTGCATCGAGCAGACCATCCTCAAGGATGGCCAGCCGTGGGACGCCAACATGGTGCTGGACGACGGCGGTGACCTGACCGAAATCCTGCACAAGAAATACCCGCAGATGCTCGAGCGCATCCACGGCGTTACCGAAGAGACCACCACCGGTGTGCACCGCCTGCTCGACATGCTCAAGGCCGGCACCCTGAAAGTCCCGGCGATCAACGTCAACGACGCGGTCACCAAGAGCAAGAACGACAACAAGTACGGCTGCCGTCACAGCCTGAACGACGCCATCAAGCGCGGCACCGACCACCTGCTGTCGGGCAAGCAGGCCCTGGTGATCGGCTACGGCGACGTGGGCAAGGGCTCCGCGCAGTCGCTGCGTCAGGAAGGCATGATCGTGAAGGTTTCCGAAATCGACCCGATCTGCGCCATGCAAGCCTGCATGGACGGCTTCGAGCTGGTTTCCCCGTACAAGAACGGCCTGAACGACGGCACCGAAGCCAGCGTTGACGCCGCTCTGCTGGGCAAGATCGACCTGATCGTCACCACCACCGGCAACGTCAACGTCTGCGACGCCGGCATGCTGAAAGCGCTGAAGAAGCGCGCCGTGGTGTGCAACATCGGTCACTTCGACAACGAGATCGACACCGCCTTCATGCGCAAGACCTGGGCCTGGGAAGAGGTCAAGCCGCAGGTGCACAAGATCCACCGCACCGGCGCCGGCGACTTCGATCCAGCCAACGACGACTACCTGATCCTGCTGGCCGAAGGCCGCCTGGTGAACCTGGGCAACGCCACCGGCCACCCGAGCCGCATCATGGACGGCTCCTTCGCCAACCAGGTGCTGGCGCAGATCTTCCTGTTCGAGCAGAAGTACGCTGACCTTTCTGCCGAGAAGAAAGCCGAGCGCCTGACCGTCGAAGTGCTGCCCAAGAAGCTCGACGAAGAAGTGGCCCTGGAAATGGTGAAAGGCTTCGGTGGAGTCGTCACCCAGCTGACCCCGAAACAGGCCGAGTACATCGGCGTGACCGTGGCAGGCCCGTTCAAGCCGGACACCTACCGCTACTGATGTGCCAGGGGGCAGACGAGCAATCGTCTGCCCCTTTTGCCATCCAGCGCCATCCGGAAGACATGCATGGACCTGCAGGACAGCTACAACCAGGCCTGGCTCTTCGCCGCCGGCGCTCACGCCGGGCAGACGCTGACCGCCTCGACGCTGCCCTATGCGGTCCACCTGGCGATGGTGGCCAACGAAGTGATGGCGGCCGACCGCGAAGCGCCCATCCAGCGCCTGGCGGAAACCGTCCAGATCGCCCTGCTGCACGACGTGCTCGAAGACACCCCGGTGCCCTTCGAGGAACTGCAGACGCGTTTCGGCGAGTTCGTCGCCGAAGGCGCCCAGCGCCTGAGCAAGGTGGTGAATGGCGAGAAATTGCCGTTCGACATCTACCTCGAAAGGCTGGCGGCCGGCGCGCCGCAGTATGCGATCGTCAAGCTGTGCGACCGGATCACCAACCTGCAGCCGCCACCCTCGACCTGGGCGCGGAGCAAGATTGCCCAATACCATGGGCAGTCGCAGCGCATCCTGGCCGTTCTCGGCCATGTGCATGAGCCCAGCGCCGAGCGACTGCGCACGAAGATAGACCACTACCGCCGTTACTTCTGAAGTCGACGGCACATGCCGGCAGCCACGCGATGACGCGGCGCCGAAGGAACGACCATGAGTCAGAAAGAACGCCGTTTCAGCTTCGAGTTCTTCCCCGCCAAGACCGAAGCCGGCCATGAAAAACTGCTGGCCACCGCACGCCAGCTGGCCGCGAAAAAGCCCGACTTCTTCTCCTGCACCTACGGTGCCGGCGGCTCCACCCGCGACCGCACCCTGACCACCGTGCTGCAGCTGGACGGCGACGTGCAGGTGCCCACCGCACCGCACCTGTCCTGTGTCGGCGACACCAAGGCCGAGCTCTCGGCCCTCCTGGCCCACTACAAGGACGCCGGCATCCGCCGCATCGTCGCCCTGCGTGGCGACCTGCCTTCGGGCATGGGCATGGCCAGCGGTGAACTGCGTTTCGCCAACGAACTGGTGGAATTCATCCGCGCCGAAACCGGCGATCACTTCCACATCGAAGTTGCCGCTTATCCGGAAGTTCACCCGCAGGCCCGTAATTTCGAGGATGATTTGGCGAATTTCGTGCGCAAGGTCAAAGCCGGCGCCGACTCTGCCATCACACAATACTTCTTCAACGCCGACAGCTACTTCCATTTTGTCGAGCGTGCGGAGAAACTGGGTGTCAGCATCCCGGTCGTACCGGGTATCATGCCGATCACCAACTACACCAAGCTGGCCCGCTTCTCCGACGCCTGTGGCGCGGAAATCCCCCGTTGGATTCGCAAGCAACTGGAAGCCTACGGCGACGATATCGCCAGCATCCAGGCCTTTGGTGAGCAGGTCATCACCGACATGTGCGAACGCCTCCTCGAAGGCGGCGCACCCGGTCTGCATTTCTACACCCTGAACCAGGCTGAACCCAGCCTGGCGCTCTGGAACAACCTCAAGCTCCCCCGCTGAGGATCATTGCTCCGGGCTTACCGTCCGCGATCCCGGCCAGCGCAACGCCGGCGTATCGTGGACGGGGTGCATCCAGCCTCCGGCTGAGCGCTCGCCCCGAGCTTGAAATCACGCGCCCTTGAGCCGGCAGGTCGCCGGCCTACAGGAACCCTGCATGTCCTTTACTTCCCTCGGTCTCTCCGAGGCCCTGGCTGGCGCCGTTGAAGCCGCCGGCTATGCGCGCCCCACTCCCGTCCAGGAACGCGCCATTCCCGCCGTACTGCAAGGCCGCGACCTCATGGTTGCCGCCCAGACCGGCACCGGCAAAACCGGCGGCTTCGCCCTCCCGGTACTCGAACGCCTGTTCCCCGAAGGCCACCCGGACCGCGAACACCGCCACGGCCCGCGCCAGACCCGTGTACTGGTACTGACCCCGACCCGCGAGCTGGCTGCCCAGGTGCACGACAGCTTCAAGGTCTACGCCCGCGACCTTCCCCTCAAGAGCGCCTGCATCTTCGGCGGCGTCGGCATGAATCCGCAGGTCCAGGCCATGTCCAAGGGCGTCGACGTCCTGGTCGCCTGCCCCGGCCGCCTGCTTGACCTGATCGGTCAGGGCAGCGTCGACCTGTCCCGCGTGGAAATCCTCGTCCTCGACGAAGCCGACCGCATGCTCGACATGGGCTTCATCCATGACGTGAAGAAGGTCCTCGCGAGGCTTCCGGCCAAGCGCCAGAACCTGCTGTTCTCGGCAACCTTCTCCAAAGACATCATCGACCTCACCAACAAGCTCCTGCACAACCCGGAGCGCATCGAGGTCACCCCGCCGAACACCACCGTCGAGCGTATCGAGCAGCGTGTGTTCCGCATTCCGTCCGTGCAGAAGCGCGCCTTGCTGGCGCATCTGGTGACCATGGGTGCCTGGGAACAGGTACTGGTGTTCACCCGCACCAAGCACGGCGCCAACCGTCTCGCCGAGTACCTGAGCAAGCACGGCCTGCCGGCGGCCGCGATCCACGGCAACAAGAGCCAGAACGCGCGCACCAAGGCCCTGGCCGACTTCAAGGCCAACGACGTGCGCATCCTGGTCGCCACCGACATCGCCGCTCGCGGCCTGGACATCGACCAGTTGCCCCACGTGGTCAACTACGAGCTGCCCAACGTCGAGGAAGATTACGTTCACCGCATCGGCCGTACCGGCCGCGCCGGTCGCACCGGTGAAGCCATCTCGTTGGTGGCGCCGGACGAGGACAAACTGCTCAAGGCCATCGAGCGCCTGACCAAGCAGCGCATCCCCGATGGCGACATGCTGGGCTTCGACCCCGACACCGTGCTGCCGGAAGTCCAGCAGCCCGAGCCGAAGGAAGCTCCCCAGCGCCAGCCGCGCAAGGACAAGGCCAAGCGCGGCGAGCGCAAGGACCGCAACAAGGACAAGCCCCAGCAGCCGCAGGCCGAAGTGCAGCAGAACACTGCTCCCGGCGCTGAAGGCGAAGCTGCCCAGGGCGACAAGCCCGCCGGCAAGCGCCGCCGCCGTGGCGGTCGTGGCAAGAACAAGGGCGAAGGCCAGGCGAGTGACGCCCAGCCGAGCGCCAATGCTCAACCGCGCCAGCCTCGTCAGCCCCGCCAGCAAGACCAGCAGGGCCAGGATCGTCAGCAACAGCCCAAGCAGGCTCGCGCACAGAGAAGCGATGGCAATCGCGATCCGGAAGTCTTCCTCGACGACGATTTCGACAACTTCGGCAACCGCGCCGATTACGTCAGCCCGTTCCCGGACAAGGATCAGCAACGCGGCCAGCGCCGTCGTGGCGGTCAAGCTCAAGGGCAAGGCCAGAATCAAGGCCAGGGTCAACAGCGCCCTCGCAGCCAAGGCGCCCAAGGTGGCCAAGGCGGCAGCGGCCAGCCTCGTGGGCAAGGGCAAAGTCAGGGCCAAGGCCAGGGCAAGACCGCCAGAAAGCCGAGTAGCGGCGGTCGCAGTCAGGGTCAAGGCCAGGGCGCCAATGGCCAGCGCAAGCGCGGCGGCAAGGCTCCGGCGTCCCGCATGAACGACGCTCCGCTGCGTGAGCCGAGCGAGTACGGCGCCGCCAAGCCGACCCGCCAGCCGGTGGTGATCAACAAGCGCGACCTGGTCCGCACCGACCGCTTCCCGACTCCGGAGCAGTTGGAAGAGCTGGAACCGCGCCGCAAGACCGAGCGTCCCGCGCTGCTGACCCGCAACCGCGAGTGATGCTGTAGAAGAAACCGCCCTCCGGGGCGGTTTCTTTTTGCCTGGAATTTGTCGCCGGAATCGCTTTTCGTACGGGCGAGCTTGCTCGCGAACAGAGTCCGCAGCGGGGCTTGTTCGCGAGCAAGCTCATTCCTACAACAGCCGATCCCTGCCACCGAGCAGGCACAAAAAAGCCGCCCGAGGGCGGCTTTTCAGCAAGGCGAAGAACTCACAGCACCTGCCGCAGGAAGCTCTGCGCGCGCGCATCCTTGGGCTGGGCGAAGAACTCCGCCGGGGCGGCGTCCTCCAGCAGCTTGCCGTGATCGAAGAACAGCACGCGGTCCGCCACTTCGCGGGCGAAGCCCATTTCGTGGGTCACGCAGACCATGGTCATGCCTTCCACGGCCAGGGTCTTCATCACGTCCAGCACCTCGCCGACCATTTCCGGGTCGAGCGCCGAGGTGGGTTCGTCGAAGAGCATCACCTTCGGGTCCATGCACAGGGCGCGCGCAATCGCTACGCGCTGCTGTTGCCCACCGGAGAGGCGCGACGGGTATTCGTTGGCCTTCTGGCCGATACCGACTTTCTCCAGCAGCGCACGGGCCTTGGCCTCGCGCTCGGCCTTGCCGCGCTTGCGCACGACTTTCTGCGCCAAGCAGAGGTTCTCCAGCACGGTCATGTGCGGGAACAGGTTGAAGTGCTGGAACACCATGCCGACTTCGCGGCGGTAGGCGTTGACATCGGTCTTCGGGTTGGCGAGGTCGAGGCCGTCGATGCTCACCGAGCCGGTATCGAACTCTTCCAGGCCGTTCAGGCAGCGCAGGAAGGTGGACTTGCCCGAGCCCGACGGCCCGATCACCACCACCACTTCGCCCTTGGCTACGCCGGTCGTGACGTCATCCACCGCGCGCACAACTTGCCCGCGTGTGTCGAAGACCTTGGTCAGGTTACGGACTTCAATCACTTTGGCCGAGCCTCCGCTCCAGGCGCCCCGCAATATGCGACAGCGGCAGGTTGATCACCAGGTAGAGGGCGGCGACGCAGAACCAGATCTCGAAGGTGGAGAACGAGGTGGTGATCGCCTCGCGGCCGCTCTTGGTCAGTTCGGTGATGGCAATCACCGAAACCAGCGAAGTGTCCTTGACCAGGCTGATGAACTGCCCGGCCAGCGGCGGCAGCACGCGCTTGAAGGCTTGCGGCAGGATCACGTGGCGCATCGACTGCGCGGCGTTCAGGCCGAGCGAGCGCGCGGCTTCGTCCTGGCCACGGGCGATGGACTGCACGCCGGCACGGACGATCTCGGCCACATAGGCGCCGGTGAACAACGCCAGAGCGGCCACGCCGGCAAACTCGCGGGACAGGTTCAGCACGGTGCCGATGAAGAAGTAGAAGATGAAGATCTGCACCAGCAGCGGCGTGCCGCGCACCAGCTCGACGTAGAGGGTCGAAAGGTCGTGCAGGGTCGGATTCTTCGACAGGCGGCAAAGGCCGGTGAACAGGCCGATGAACAGGCCGAACGCACCGGAAACGAAGGAGATCCACACGGTGGTCCACAGCCCCCAGGCCAGCGGGCCGGCAGCCCAGTGGCGGGTCACGCCGACCACATCTCCCTCGGCGACATCGTCGTTCTCGGAGAACTGCAGGCTGTCGGCCGCAACGGTCAGCACCTGCTGCTTGCCCTCCTCGTCCACCAACGTGACGCGGGCGTTACCGCCTTGATCCTCGACCTTCTCCACCCGCGAGATGCTGTCCGCGCGCAGTGGCTCTTCAGCCTGGTAGGCGAAGTACTGCGGGACGCGGTTCCAGCGCCACTCGTAGGAAATCAGCGAGGTGGAGTACCAGAGGGCCAGGCCGATCAACAACAGGATCAGTCCGGTCAGCCCGTGCCAGGGCCAGGTTGCGCGTTTCGTTCTAGCCACGAATCTCTACCGTGAAAATGCGAACGCGCAGGCTCAGGGCCTGCGCGTCGGGTCAGCCAGCGTCAGACGTGGATTATTCCATGTCCTTGAGCCAGTCGGTGCTCTTGAACCACTTGTCGTGCAGACGATCGTAGGTACCGTCTTCGTGGATCTGCTTGAGGAAGTTGTTGATGAAGTTGATCGAGTCGTAGTCGCCCTTCTTCAGACCGAAGGCCAGCGGTTCGTAGGTGAACGGCTGGTCCAGGTAGACCAGCTTGCCAGCGCCGAACTTGCTGACGGCCACCACGTTGTAGGGCGAGTCGTAGATGAAGGCGTCGGCCTTGCCGTTGACCACGTCCATGACCGCTTCGGGCTCGTTGTCGAAGCCGTGGTACTGGGCCTTGGACAGCTGCTTCTTGGCGACGAACTCGCCGGTGGTGCCGATCTTGGAAGTGATGCGGTACTTCGCATCGTTCAGGTCCTTGTAGGACTTGATGGTGCCTTCCAGGTCCTTGCGGATCAGCAGGGTCTGGCCGACCACGATGAAGGGATCGGTGAAGTTCAGGCGCAGGTTGCGTTCCTGGGTCAGGGTCATGCCCGAGCCGATCATGTCGAACTTGTCGGTGAGCAGGGCCGGGATGATGCCGTCATAGGCGGTGGAAACCAGCTCCAGCTTGACGTTCATGGCCTTGGCCATGGCCTTGAGCAGGTCCACTTCGAAGCCGACGATCTGACCGCGCTTGTTGGTCATCTCGAACGGCATGTAGGTCGGGTCCATGCCCACGCGCAGGGTGCCGCGCTTGGCCGCTTCATCGATGGCGCCGGCCTGAGCCGCGCTCACGCTGACCAGGGCGCAGACGCCCATCACCAGCGATGCCAGGTACTTTTTCATCCCCATACTCCCAAGCAAGTGAAAGAACTTGTTGTTTTTTCCAGCGATCGAACCGGGCGCGCCACGGCAGGCCGCACGCGCAAAGGGTGCGAAGCGTACCCCATGCGCCGGATATCTCAATCTTTTCTGGATAGCTGGCGAAGGGTACCAGCAGCGGTGCGCGGGGAAAACAGGGGAAACCGGCGAGTCGCCCCCACCCTGCTCTCGATAGGAGCAGGATGAGGGCGACTCGCGGTCAGGATTGCGCGGCGGGCAGCGCCATGGCGCCCTGTTCCGCCACGGGAGCCAGGGGCACGGCCGGGGCATGGGCATCGGCCTGCAGCGAGTGACGCCAAGGACCGATCCACTGCTCCTTGTCGTTCTGCCACAGCGCCAGGTGCAGGCGCGACAGCGCCACCGGATCGCTCAGCAGCGCCAGTCGGCGATTGCCGTCGAGCTGCTCGGGGCCGGCCTCCAGCGCTTTCTCGACCAGCGCAGTGCGCGTGGCTTCGATGGCGGCGGACTGGCCGTGGCGGGCAGTGCCCATGGCGCAGGCCAGGGCGTTCAGCACCGGGTCCACGGCGGAGCGGACGAAGCCATCCTTCAGCGCCTGCCAGCGGTTCTGGTAGGTGTACTCGTCGGTGGCTCGCAGTTCGCGCGGGGTGTCGTATTCCTCAGGGATAAGGAACAGCTTCTCGTCGCGCGAAGCCAGGCCCAGCTTGACCCGGCTACTGATCACCGAGACCGGGATCGACAGCATCAGCGCGCCGACGATGGGCGACAGCCACCACAGGAAGCGCGGATTCAGCCACGCCACCAGCAGCGCCCAGCACAGGCCCAACAGGGTTTGCAGGCCGTGGCGACGAATCGCCTCGCTCCACGGGGTGTCATCGTCGTCACGTTGCGGCGACTTCCACTGGGCTTCCCAGCCGAGGAACGCGGCCAACACGAAGCGGGTGTGGAAGAGCATGCGCACCGGGGCGAGCAGCACGGAGAAGAACATCTCCAGCAGCATGCTCATCGTCACCTTGATCACACCGCCGTAACCCTTGGCGCCCTTGGCCCAGATCAGCATGACGCTGAGCAGCTTGGGCAGGAACAGCAGGGTCAGGGTGGTGGAGAACAACGCGATGGCCTTCTCCGGGTGCCACTGCGGCCAGATCGGGAACAGCTGGCGCGGCTCCAGGAAGTACTGCGGCTCCATCAGTTGGTGCACCGCCAGTAGCGCGGTGGACAGCACCAGGAAGAAGAACCACAGCGGCGCCGACAGGTAGGACATCACGCCAGTGAGGAACACCGCGCGGTGCACCGGGTGCATGCCCTTGACCAGGAACAGGCGGAAGTTCATCAGGTTACCGTGGCACCAGCGGCGGTCGCGCTTGAGCTCGTCCAGCAGGTTGGGCGGCAATTCCTCGTAGCTGCCTTCCAGGTCGTAGGCGATCCACACACCCCAGCCGGCGCGACGCATCAGCGCGGCTTCGACGAAGTCGTGGGAGAGGATCGCACCGGCAAAGGAGCCCTTGCCCGGCAGCGGCGCCAGGGCGCAGTGCTCGATAAAGGGTTTCACCCGGATGATCGCGTTGTGGCCCCAGTAGTGGGATTCGCCCAGTTGCCAGAAGTGCAGGCCGGCGGTGAACAGCGGGCCGTAGACGCGCGTGGCGAACTGCTGCATGCGTGCATAGAGGGTGTCCATGCCCGACGCCTTGGGCGCGGTCTGGATGATGCCAGCCTCGGGGTTGGCCTCCATCAGACGCACCAGCTTGGTCAGGCAGTCCCCGCTCATCACGCTGTCGGCGTCCATGACGACCATGTACTTGTACTGACCGCCCCAGCGACGGCAGAAGTCGTCGATGTTGCCGCTCTTGCGCTTCACCCGGCGCCGACGGCGGCGGTAGAAGATGCGACCAAAGCCCAGGGCGTCCTTGCACAGCTCGATCCAGGCCTTTTCTTCGGCCATGGCGATGTCGGGCTGGTTGGTGTCGCTGAGCACGAAGAAGTCGAAACGATCCAGCTCGCCGCTGGCCGCCACCGACTCGTAGGTCGCCCGCAGGCCGGCGAAGACGCGCGGGACGTCCTCGTTGCAGATCGGCATGACGATGGCAGTGCGCGCGTCAGCGGCGATCGGCTCGCTACCCGCGCTGCTCCCGGAGATGCGGTAGCGGTCACGCCCGGTAAGCAGCTCCCAGAAGCCCATCAGGGCGGTCCAGAAACCAGCCGAGACCCAGCAGAAGAGGATGGCGAACAGCGCCAACACACCGAACTGGATGACGTACGGCACCACCTGTTCCAACGTCTGCAGCCAGGTCTGGCGGTTGATCTCTTCCAGGTCGACGAAGGCCCATCCCTGATAGGGCAGGATGCCTTTCATGTAGAAGGTGGCGACGCTGGTCTGGCCGAGCATGAGCAGGACCAGGATAAACCGGCGCAACGAACCGACCCGCTGCCAGCGTGCCTTGGGCAGGTCGCGGGCAGGCTTGGACGGGTTGCTGCGCCCGGTGAGGCGACGCCAGCCGCGCATGATCGGGTTGGTGCGCCAGGGCTCGGGAATCACCTTGGTGCGCTGGATCGGTGGCGCGGCCCGGAGGTAGGTGCGGCCGTTGTCGTCCATGCCCAGCATCTGGGCGTCGTCGAGGTCCTGGCCGTAGCCATGGCGCAGACGCGCACCGACCGAGGCCAGTGCAGCATCTTCACCCTGGGTATCGCCAGCGAGCTGCTCGTGCAGCTCGCTGAAGGAACCGGCCTGGGCCAACCGCTCACGCTCCTGCGCCGAAAGCGGCAGGTGCGCGAGATAGTCGGCCACCGGCGCGGTGGTAGTGGTGGAGTTATTCATCGGCAGGCAGCTGGTAGCTCCAGGTTTCGGAAATGGTCTGGCCGCCGTTAACCAGCGCAGCACGCATTTCCGTCGGCTTCTTCGGATCCTTGACCTTGACCCGCAGAGTCAGACGCCATCCCTGGGTCACTGCGTTGTAGCGCAGGCTGTTTTCCTTGACCTCGGCGTTGTCGTCGGTGCTTACCTGGGTGCTCACCGGGGCATCGCCAGCCAGCGCCTTCAGGGTCGGGCCAACGAAGTCGACGACCAGGGCAACGCTGCCGTCAGGCTGACGGATCAGGTTCTTCTGCTTCACGTCACCGACCGAGCGCAGGGTCTGCATGACCCAGGCGTTCTTCGGATCGTGCAGGGCCTGCTCGTCCTTGGTCCAGCGCATGCGGTAGGCGAAGTCCAGCGGCTCGCCGGCTTCCGGGCGCTTCTCGGGGTTCCAGAAAGCAACGATGTTGTCGTTGGTCTCGTCCGGAGTCGGGATCTCCACCAGTTCGATGGTGCCCTTGCCCCAGTCACCTTGCGGCTCGACCCAGGCGGACGGGCGCAGGTCGTAGCGGTCGTCCAGATCCTCGTAGCGGGAGAACTCGCGGCCACGCTGCAGCAGGCCGAAGCCTTTCGGGTTCTCGACGCTGTAGGCGCTGACGGACAGGTGTTTCGGGTTGTTCAGCGGACGCCAGATCCACTCGTCGTTGCCAGCATGGATCTGCAGGCCGGTGGAGTCATGCAGTTCCGGACGGAAGTTGTGTTCCGCGGAAGGCTGATTGGAGCCGAACAGGAACATGCTGGTCAGCGGCGCCAGGCCCAGCTTGGTGACCTTGTCGCGCAGGAACACGCGAGCCTTCACATCGACCACCGTGTCGTTGCCCGGACGGATGGTGAAGCGGTACGCGCCAGTCGCACGGGGCGAATCCAGCAGCGCGAAGATCACCAGGTGCTTGTCCTTGGGCTTGGGCTTCTCGATCCAGAACTCGCGGAAGCGCGGGAATTCCTCCCCCGACGGCAACGCGGTGTCGAGCGCCAGGCCACGGGCGGACAGGCCCCACCACTGATCCTTGCCGATGATGCGGAAGTAGCTCGCGCCCAGGAAGGTAGCGATCTCGTCCTGCTTGTCGGCAGAGTTGATCGGGTACAGCAGGCGGAAGCCGGCGTAGCCCAGATCTTTGGTGGCATTCTCGTCGAATTTCAGCGAACCAAAATCGAAACGGGAGGGATCGTACTTGATTTCCTTGACGTCGGTCGCCGTGACTTCGTTGATCTTCACCGGGGTGTCGAAGTGCATGCCCTGGTGATAGAAGCTGATCTTGAAGGGGGTCTTCTCGTCGGCCCAATAGGCCTTCTCGTTGCGGAAGCGGATCTGCTGGTAGTCAGCGAACTTCATTTCGCTGAATTCCGATGGCAGGTTGCTCGTCGGTGCGCTGTACTTCTCAGCAGCCAGCGCCTTGGCCTTTTCGCCAACGTCGTCGAGATTGAAGGCCCAGGCATGGGTAGCGCTCAACGCCAACAGGGCGGAGCCGACCAGTCCGCGAAGGATTTGGCGCGAAAGCGATTGTTGAACGGAACGGAAAATCACGAGTCCCCCTCGTCCGTGAACACAAAACGATTAAAGCCAGCAAAGGCGATGCCAATTTGCCGGCGATTGAATTCCGACCCCGGTGAGCCTGAATGATTCCCCGATTTTTTCCGCGGGTACTTCCGGCTCCCGGAGGCGCATTGTTCTAGATGCATAAGCCCTAACCATCATCCCACGGCGATATGACAAGCTGCCGCGCGTTCAAGCCTCCAGTAGAAAGGTCACCGGACCGTCATTGACCAGGTGGACCTGCATGTTGGCGCCAAAACGGCCAGTGGCAACCAGCGGATGACGCTCTCGCGCCTGCTCCACGAGTAGATCGAACAACGCGGCGCCCTTTTCAGGTGGCGCCGCGCTGGAAAAGCTCGGCCGCAGCCCCTTGCGGGTATCCGCGGCCAGGGTGAACTGCGACACCAGCAGCAGGCCGCCGCCGACATCGCTCAATGAAAGGTTCATTTTACCGTCATCGTCGCCAAACACTCGATAGTTAAGCAGCTTGTGCAGCAAACGATTGACCGATTCTTCATCATCCTGGGGCTCGACGCCCACCAGGGCCAGCAGGCCATGGTCGATGGCGCCGACGATCTCGCCCTCGACCTCGACGCGGGCGCCACGCACCCGCTGGATCAGACCCTTCATTCAGCCTCCGGCGGCAGGTTCAGCAGGCGCCGGCCGATCTCGTTGGTGGCGCGCACCAGCGCATCGGTGATACCCGGTTCAGCCGCCACGTGACCGGCCTCGCGGACGATCTGCAGCTCGCTGTTGGGCCAGGCCTTGTGCAGCGCCCAGGCGTTATCCAGCGGGCAGACCACGTCGTAGCGGCCGTGGACGATCACGCCCGGCAGGTGGGCGATCTTGTGCATGTCACGCAGCAACTGGTTGGGTTCCAGGAAGCCGTCGTTGACGAAGTAGTGGTTCTCGATGCGGGCGATGGACAGCGAGCGGTGCGGGTCGGCGAAGCGTTCCACCACCGCCGGATTCGGCCGCAGCGTGGCGGTGCGCCCCTCCCACGTGGACCAGGCGCGCGCGGCGTGCATCTGGGCGATCTGATCCGGGCCGGTCAGACGGCGATGGAAGGCGTGCAGCAGGTCGTCATGTTCGTCGGCCGGAATCGGCGCCAGGTAGTCCTCCCAGTAATCGGGGAACAGGCGGCTCGCGCCCTCCTGGTAGAACCAGCGGATTTCCTGCGGGCGGCAGAGGAAAATGCCACGCACGATCAGCGCCAGCACACGCTCGGGATGGGTCTGGGCGTAGGCCAGCGACAGGGTCGAGCCCCAGGAGCCGCCGAACAGCACCCACTTGTCGATGCCCAGGTGCTCGCGGATGCGCTCGATGTCCTGCACCAGGTGCCAGGTGGTGTTGTTCTCCAGGCTGGCGTAAGGCGTGGAGCGGCCACAGCCGCGCTGGTCGAAGGTGACGATGCGATACAGGTTGGGGTCGAAGAAGCGCCGCGACATGGCATCGCAACCGGAGCCCGGGCCGCCATGGATGAACAGAACCGGCAATCCGTCGGGTGTGCCACTCTCATCCACATAGATGACGTGCGGCTCCTCGACGGCCAGTTCATGGCGGGCGTAGGGCTTGAGTTCCGGATACAAAGTTTGCATGGCTCGCTCCTGGATCAGTGCGTACGGTCGCTCCGGACCAGTAACCATCCTAGGGCCTGTCGCCTACTTATAGAAAGTCGCGTTGCCGCAGCACGACTTCCATCGAAAGTCTTCGGCCCCCACGGTGTCGGGCATGATACTCGGGCCAGCGAAAAACCCATAAGGGAGTTAGTGAGCCATGCCACGGAAGTTGTTTCTTTCTCTGTTCCTGCTGCTGTTCGCCCTGAGCGGTTGCGGCCGGGACGACCCGCGCACGCAACAGGACGCCGCCGTCAAACAATTGCAGGACAACCTCGAAGCCAAGAATAGCGGGGCCGTGATCGATCAGCTGGCCGGCGATTTCCGCGCCAACGGCGAGTTCGACCGCAACTGGGCCAAGCGCACCATGACGCTGATGTTTCTGCGCCACCAGCAGGTCAAGGTGATCCTGCTCAGCAGCGAGAGCCGGATCGACCCGACCTACGCCAATCGCGGCCACACCGACGCGCAGGTGGCCCTCACCGGCGCCGAGAACCTCATCCCCGACAGCGCCGGGCATTACGCCGTGAAGCTGGAATGGTGGCGCGACGGCTCAGACTGGAAACTGGCGAGGCTCGACTGGCAATGACTTCCCCCCTGCAACACCGAATCCGCGCCGCCGGCCTGCTGCTGCGCAACGACGAAATCCTGCTGGTGCGCCACGAGGTGGCCGGCGACGTGTACTGGATTCCGCCGGGCGGCGGCTTCGAGTCGGACAAGGACGACTCCACCCGCGACACGGTGCGCCGCGAGTGCCGGGAGGAAACCGGGCTGGCGGTGGAAGTTGGCCCGCTGGTCTACGTGCGCGAGTTCGCCGAGCCGGTGGCCGGGCGCTTCCACATGGAACTGTTCTACCGCGTAGATGCCTGGGACGGCCGGGTCAGCCTGGACAACCTGCGCGGCATGGGCGGCGACGAATTCGACATCCGCGAGGTCGCCTGGGTGCCACGCCAGGAGCTGCCGCGCCTGCCCTCCTACTACCCCGCCGAATTGCTCGACGACGTCTGGGAACGCCTGGCCGAGGCGCAGCCACTGATCCGCCACCTCGGCCTGCAACGCTAGCGGCGTTACTGCACCGGCTCGCTGGTGGGCTTGGCGATGATCGCCTGCAGCTCGGCGGTCATGGGGAATTCCAGGTTGAGGTTCTTCGGCGGGATCGGCTGCTCGAACCAGCGCTGGTAGATGCCCTTGATCTCGCCAGACGAATACAGCTCGGCCAGGGTCTGGTTGACCAGGGCGAGGAACTGCGGATCGTCCCTGCGCACCATGCAGGCGTAGATTTCCCGCGACTGCGGCTCGCCCACCACTACCCACTGGTGCGGATCGCGAGCCTTGGCCTTCTCGCCGTAGAGCAGCGCGTCATCCATATAGAAGGCCACCGCGCGGCCGGACTGCAGCATGAGGAAAGCTTCGCCGTGGTCCTTGGCGCTGACCACGTTCATGCCCAGCTTGTGCTCGGCGTTGTAGGCCTTGAGGTAGCGCTCGTTGGTGGTGCCGGCGGTGGTCACCACATTCTTGCCCTTGAGATCGTCGAACCCCTGGATGCCGCTGTCCTTGGCGGTGAGCAACTGCCCCTTCACGTAGATGAAACCGTAGGAGAAGGCGACCTGCTTCAGGCGCTCGGCAGTGACGCCGGTGGAACCGCACTCCAGATCGACGGTGCCGTTCTGCACCAGTGGGATACGCGTCTGCGAGGTCACCAGGTTGTACTTCACCGCCAGGTCAGGCTTGTCGAGCTTCTGCCGGATGCGCTCGACCACCTTGCCGGCCAGGTCCACCGAGTAGCCCATGGGCTGGCCGCTGTTGTCGCCCAGGTAGGAAAACGGCACCGAGGCGTCGCGATAACCCAGGGTTATCGTGCCGCGATCGGCGACTTTCTTCAGCGTGCCGTCCAGCGCTTCGTTCGCCTGCGCCAGCGCGCAGACCAGGCTGGACGCCGCCAGCATTCCCAGTGCAAGTCGTTTCATGGATTGCGTGCCTCTCTTGTTGTTGTCAGTCGGATTGAGGTTCAGGGCCGCGCGGCGATCACCGTGATTTCCACCAGCACTGAAGGTCGCGCCAGCAGCGCCTGCACCGTGGTACGTGTCGGTGCGCAGCCTTCGGGCAGCCAGGCGGACCAGACACCGTTCATGGCCTCGAAGTCGGCCGCGATGTCCTTCAGGTAAATGGTCGCGCTGAGGATGTTCGCCTTGTCGGTGCCGGCTTCGGCCAGCAATGAGTCGATCTTCGCCAGCACTTCGCGGGTCTGGCCCTGGATATCGGTGGCCTGACCGGGCACCTGCCCAGAGAGGAACACCAGCGAGCCGAAGACCATAGCGCCGGAGAGGCGGTCGTTGGTGGCGATGCGTGTGAGTTGCATGGTGAGTCTCC
Source organism: Pseudomonas sp. (assembly GCF_002796985.1). Classification (GTDB taxonomy): domain Bacteria; phylum Pseudomonadota; class Gammaproteobacteria; order Pseudomonadales; family Pseudomonadaceae; genus Pseudomonas. The sequence continues at coordinate 347,449 of NZ_PEKX01000020.1, forward strand.
TAAATCCGATGGAATCAGCCAGCCAGCCGCTCGGGCGTCAGGCCGCTGGTGTCGATAGCCGGCCGGCGCCCGGCAATCTGCGCGGCGATCAGTTGCGCGCTGCCGCAGGCCAGGGTGAAGCCCAGCGCGCCGTGGCCGAGGTTGAGCCAAAGCCCGCGCGGCCCGCAGGCACCCACCAGCGGCACGCCGGTGGGCGTGGCCGGGCGCATGCCGGCCCATTCGATGGCCGCGCCGTAGTCGCAGGCATCGGGCAGGGTGTCCGCCGCCTGCTGGCGGATCAGCGCCAGCCGCTTGGGCTCCAGGCGCGGGTCGAAGCCGACGATGTCGACCATGGCGGCGATGCGCAGTTGCTCGCCAATGCGCGCATAGACCACCTTGCGGTCGTAGTCGGTGAGGCTCACGTCCGGCGCGTGGTCGCCGCTGCGGATCGGCGCGGTCAGGCTGTAGCCCTTCAGCGGATACAGCGGCAAGCGCGGCCCACCCGGCAGCAGCGCGGCGCTGCGGTAGCCGGCGGCGAGCACGACGTGATCGGCCTCGAAGCTTTCCACACCCGCCTCCACGCCCGCCACGGCGCCGTTGCGCAGGATCAGCCGGGACGCCGGATGGCCGTAGACGATGCGGCAACGACCGGACGCCTCAAGCCGCTCGGCCAGCCGCTGGCAGAACAGGAAGCAGTCGGCGACCTCCTCGTCCGGCGTGTGGATGCCACCGACGAAGGGCGCGCGCTCCAGCGCCGGGTCCAGCTCGCGGCACTGCTGCGCCGAGAGCACAAACTGCTCGGAGGGATCGGACAGGTTCTGCCGCGCGCTGCGGAAGCTGCCTTCATCGCGGAAGGCCACCAGCTTGCCGTTGCGCCGCCAGTCGAAACCGTCCAGCCCGTCTTCGCGCCACTGCGCCAGCGTAGCCTGGCTGAACAGCGCGAGACGCAGCAGGTGTTTGGCATTGGCCTGGTTCACCGAGCGCCGGCAAGCGGCAGTGAACTCCAGCAGCCAGCGCCACTGCGCCAAGTCCAGGCGCGGGCGCAGGCGCAGCGGCGAGTCCCCACGCAGCAGCCAGCCCAGCGCCTGCTGCGGCACGCCGGCATCGGCCAGCGGCGCCACGTAGCGGTACGACAGTTGGCCGCCGTTGGCGAAGCTGGTTTCCAGCCCGGCCCGATCCCGCGCTTCCAGTACGGTCACCTCGAAGCCTTCGAGGACCAGCGCCTGCGCCGTGGCCAGCCCGACCACGCCCGCGCCGATGATGCAAACCCGCTGTGCCATTGCCGTCTCACTGCCAATCCAATCCTGGCCTCGACCTTAGGCCCGGGTGACAGACGGCGAACAATGAATAAACATGGGCAACCCATAACCTTGCGTTATACGCGCAGGTCACTCACACAAGGGAAGACGCCCATGCGCCTGCGCCATATCGAAGTGTTCCAGGCCATCCGCGAGACCGGCTCGGTCAGCGGCGCCGCGCAACTGCTACACGTCTCGCAGCCGGCGGTGACCAAGGTGTTGCAGCACGCCGAGCAGCAACTGGGCTTCCCACTCTTCCTGCGCGTGCGCGGAAAGTTGCAGGCGACGCCCGAGGCGCTGGAACTGGAGCGCGAAGTGGCCAAGGTCAGCGAAAGCCTGCAGGGCGTGCGCCGCCTCGCGCAGAGCCTGCGCGGCCAGCCGGAGAATCGCCTGCGCGTGGGCGCCACACCGGCCATGGCGCTGTCGCTGCTACCGCCAGTGATCCGCGAATGGACCGACCGCTACCCGCAGAGCAGTTGCGAGCTGGCCACCCAGCACTCCCGCGAACTGGTGCAGAACCTGCTGATGCGCGAACTCGACCTCGCCCTGACCCTGCAACAGACCGACCACCCCGGCCTGCGCTCGCAGCCCATCGCCAGCGGCCCGCTGGTCGCCCTGGCACCGCGCGGCCACTGGCCGGCGGAGCGTTTGGGGCAGCCGCTGACGCTGGACGAACTGGCCGGCGAACCGATGATCGGGCTGTCCACTTCCGACCCGCTGTCCGCCCGCCTGGAAAGCCATCTGGCCAACGTCGAACCGCCACCGCGCGTGCGCATCGCGGTGCAGACCTATGCGCTGGCGCGCACGCTGGTGGAGGCAGGAACGGGCTTGGCACTGGTCGACCCCTTCACCGCGCTGGGCGCCGACGAACGCCTGACAGTGCAGCGCACCCTGACACCCGTTGTGAAGGTCACGCTCTACGCCCTGACCCGCGCCGACGAAACGCCGCCGCACACCCAGGCGCTGCTGCTGGAGATGCTGGTGCGGCACGCTGAGAATCAGCTGGCGCAGCACCGCTTCGAATAAAAGACAGCCCCCTGCCACACCAGGGAAGCGCCGCCGGGATGCGTGGTCCGGCGGCGCCGCGCCGACAATCCCGGCGCGGCAGGAAGCTGCGTAAAACTCAGCGGCCGTAGCGCTCGCGGCCCCAGGCGATGAAGGTTTCCAGCATGCGCCGGAGTACCTGGGCGGTCGGCGCGGCGAGGTCTTCGCGGTAGCCGAAGGGCGCCTGTTCATCCATGTAGTTGCACTGCGCGAGTTCCAGTTGCACCGCGTGCACGTTGTCCTGCGGCTGGCCGTATTGACGAGTGATATGCCCACCCTTGAAGCGGCCGTTGAGGATGTGCCGGTAGGCCGGGGCATCGGCGCACACCGCGACCAATCGCTCGGCCAGCTCTGCATCGCAGCTCGCGCCGCTGTTGGTGCCGATGTTGAGGTCCGGCAGCTTGCCGTCGAACAGGTGCGGGATCACCGAGGCGATGGAGTGGGCATCCCACAGCAGTGCGTAGCCGAACTCGGCCTTCAGGCGCGCCAGCTCGTCGGCCAGGGTGCGATGGTAGGGCGTCCAGATTTCGGCGAGGTAACGCGCGCGCTCTTCGGGCGAAGGCGTCTGGCCGCCCTTGAATAGCGGGCGGCCGTCGAACAGGGTGTCCGGGTAGAGGCCGGTGGTGGCGGTGCTGTACAGCGGTTTGTCGTCGGCCGGGCGATTGAGGTCGATGACGTAGCGCGAGTAGCCGGCGGCCAGGGTGCTGGCGCCCAGTTCCTCGGCGAAGGCGTAGAGCTGCGGGATGTGCCAGTCGGTGTCGGCCAGTTCGCGGGCCTCGTCCACCAGGCCGTTTTCCACCGCTGGGGTCAGGCGGATGCCGGGGTGCGGCATGCTGATCAGCAGGGGCACGCGGCCGCGTTTGAATTCGAGAACCTTGTCCATGAAGGGCTATCTCCAATACGGGCGAGATGTACGCATTGCGTGTAGGAGCGAGGGGGACGCCATCGTTATTGCTCGCGAACCGGACTCCGCAGCGGGGCTGTTCGCGAGCAAGCTCGCTGCTACTAAGAGCAGATTCACAGCTCTTCGCCGTGACGAATGACGCGCTTGGGCAGGTCGCCGCCGAGCCAGTAGGCGAGTTCGGCGGGGCGCTGGATGTCCCAGGCGATGAAGTCGGCGACCTTGCCCGCTTCCAGGCTGCCGTGGCTGTCGGCCATGCCCAGCGCCCGCGCGGCGTTGAGGGTGACGCCGGCCAGTGCTTCTTCCGGAGTCAGGCGGAAGGCGGTGCAGGCCATGTTCAGCATCAGGCGCAGGGACAACGCTGGCGAGGTGCCGGGGTTGAGGTCGCTGGCGATGGCGATGTGCACGCCGTGCTTGCGCAGGGCATCCATCGGCGGCAATTGGGTTTCGCGCAGGACGAAGAAGGCTCCCGGCAGCAGCACGGCGACGGTGCCGGCCTCGGCCATGGCGATGGCGTCGCTCTCGTCCATGAATTCCAGGTGATCGGCGGACAGCGCGCCATAACGTGCGGCAAGGCTGGAGCCATGCAGCGAGGACAGTTGTTCGGCGTGCAGTTTCACCGGCAGGCCCAAGCGCTCGGCAGCCTGGAATACTCGCTCGACCTGCGCCGGGGAGAACGCCAGGTGCTCGCAGAAGGCGTCCACGGCGTCCACCAGCCCCTCTTCGGCCAGCGCCGGGAGAATGTGATTGCAGACCTGCTCGATGTACTCGTCGGCGCGGCCGGCGTATTCGGGTGGCAAGGCGTGGGCAGACAGGCAGGTGGTGCGCACCGTCACCGGCAGCTCCTGCTCCAGGCGGCGGGCCACGCGCAGCATGCGCCGCTCGCTGTCCAGGTCCAGGCCGTAGCCGGACTTCACTTCCAGCACCGTCACACCATCGGCCAGCAGCGGGCGGGCACGCTTGATCGCGCTGGCCAGCAGTTCGTCCTCGCTGGCCTCGCGGGTGGCGCGCACGGTGCTGGCGATGCCGCCGCCAGCTGCGGCGATCTCGGCGTAGCTCACGCCATTCAGGCGCTGCTCGAATTCGCCGCTGCGGTCGCCGCCGAATACCAGGTGGGTATGGCAGTCGATGAAGCCGGGCGTGACCCAGGCGCCGCCCAGGTCGGTGCTCTGCACCGGGCGCTCGGGCAGTTCGGCGCGCGGGCCGATCCAGGCGATGCGCTCGCCTTCGGTGATGATCGCGGCGTCCTCGATGATCGAGTAGCGCCCGTCTTTCAGGGTCGCCGCGTGGCAGTGCTGCCAGAGGTGTTTCATTGCAATCTCCCGATGCTCGCGCCGACGCTGTGCAGCGCCGCCGGGTTGGCCAGCAGCTCGGCCGCGCGGGCGATGTCCGGCGCCAGCCAGCGGTCGCTGTCATAGGCCGGCACCTGCTCGCGCAGCAGGCTCCAGGCGCAGTCGGTGCCGCTGCCGAAGCGCTGCGGCTTGAGGAATTCGAAGGCCTGGGCGGCCAGCAGGTATTCGATGGCGAGGATGCGCCGGCTGTTGTCCAGGGCGCGGCCGAGCTTGAGCGCGGCACTGGTGCCCAGGCTCAGGTGGTCTTCCTGCAGGCCGGAGGTGACGAAGTTATCCAGCACGGCGGGTTGCGCCAGCTGGCGGTTCTCGCCGGCCAGGGAGGCGGCGACGTACTGGGCGATCATCATTCCCGAGTTGACGCCCGGCTGGCTCACCAGGAAGGCCGGCAGGCCGCTGACCAGCGGGTTCACCAGGCGGTCCAGGCGGCGCTCGGAAACCCCGCCCAGTTCGGCCACGGCGATCGCCAGCAGGTCGGCGGCCATGGCCACGGATTCGCCGTGGGGGTTGGCCTGGGACACCACGCGGTAGTCGTCCGGGGTGCCCAGCACCAGCGGGTTGTCGGTGGCGGAATTGAGCTCGGTCTCGATCTGTTTCGCTGCGTGTTCCAGCTGGTCGCGGCAGGCGCCGTGAATCTGCGGCATGGAGCGAATGCTCAGGGCGTCCTGGGTGCGGATGCCCTTGCTGCTGGCGACGACTTCGCTACCTTCGAGCAGCGCGCGCAGGTTGGCGCCGACCTTCTGCATGCCCGGGTGCGGCTTGAGCGCGATGATCTCGGCGTCGAACGCGTCGATCTGACCGCGCAGGGCCTCGAAGCTCATGGCGCCGATCACGTCGGCCCACTGCGCGAGGCGGGTCGCCTCGTCGAGGGCAAGGCAGCTCAGGCCGGTCATGCACGGCGTGCCGTTGACCAGGCAGAGCCCGTCCTTGGCGCCCAGCTGCACCGGTTCCAGGCCTTCGTCGGCCAGGGCGCGGGCAGCGGGAACGACCTCGCCGCGATAGCTCACCTCGCCGATGCCCAGCAGCGCCACGCCGACGTGGGCCGTGTGGGTCAGGTAGCCGACCGAACCTTGCGATGGAACGCGCGGGGTAATGCCGTGATTGAGCAGCGCCAGCAGCGCTTCCACCACGCGGCGGTGCAGGCCGGATTTGCCATGGCTGTAGTTGACGATGGCGGCGGCGATGATCGCGCGGGTCTGTTCGTCCTTCAGCGGCTCGCCCACGCCGCAAGCGTGACTGAGCAGGGTGTTGCGCGAGAGCTGCGCCAGTTGCTCGCCCTGCAGCACCACGTTGCACAGCGCACCCAGGCCGGTGCTGATGCCATAGGCCCGCTCACCCCGGCTGACGATGCGCTCGACGATGCCATGGGCGTTTTCGATACGCGCCCAGGCGGCTGGCGCCAGTTGCAGTGAAGCGCCGTGGCGCGCCACTGCAACGAGATCCTGCCAGCGCAGCGGGCCGTTGCCGAAGGTGACGATGGAGGGGGACGACATGCAGAACTACTCCTTGAGATCAGCGGACAAGGGAGCACCCTCCCCCGTCCGATGGCACCGATGGGGCGTCAGATCGCCGCGACGCGACGCTGGACGAAGCGGTCGACGTACTCGTCGGCGGGCTTGTGCAGGATGTCGGCGGGCGCGCCGACCTGGATCAACTGGCCGTCCTTGAGGATGGCGATGCGGTTGCCGATGCGCACGGCTTCATCGAGGTCGTGGGTGATGAAGACGATGGTCTTGTGCAGGGTTTTCTGCAGCTCCAGCAACTGGTCCTGCATGTCCGCGCGGATCAGCGGGTCGAGGGCGCTGAAGGCCTCGTCCATGAGGATGATGTCGGTGTCCGCGGCCAGTGCGCGGGCCAGGCCGACGCGCTGGCGCATGCCACCGGAGAGCTGATGCGGGTAGGACTTCTCGTAGCCCTTGAGGCCCACGGTATTGATCCAGTGCAGCGCGCGCTCCTGGCACAGCGCCTTGCTCTCGCCACGGATCTTCAGGCCGTAGGCGACGTTGTCGAGCACGCTCTTGTGCGGCAGCAGGCCGAAGCTCTGGAACACCATGCTGATCTTGCGCCGGCGGAAGTTCTCCAGCGCGGCGGCGTCGTAGGCGAGCACGTCTTCGCCATCCACCAGGATCTGCCCGCTGGTGGGGTCGATCAGGCGGTTGAAGTGGCGCACCAGGGTCGACTTGCCGGAGCCGGAGAGGCCCATGATGACGAAGATTTCCCCGGCCTCGATGGACAGCGAGAGGTCGTTGACGCCGACCACGCAATCGGTGGCGGCGAGCACCTCGGCCTTGCTCTTGCCCTGGCGGATCATCTCCAGCGCCTTGTCGGCGCGGGCACCGAAGATCTTGTAGACGTTCTTGACCTGGATCTTGCTCATTTGCTGGCCTCATGGTGGCGCGAGCGGCCGTAAGCCTGGGTGATGCGGTCGATGACCACGGCGAGGATGACGATGGCGAGGCCCGCCTCCAGGCCCTTGCCGACGTTGAGCGTCTGGATGCCCACCAGCACGTCCTCACCCAGGCCACGGGCGCCGATCATCGAGGCGATGACCACCATCGACAGGGCCATCATGGTGGTCTGGTTGATGCCGGCCATGATGCTCGGCAGCGCCAGCGGCAGCTGCACCCCGAACAATTGCTGGCGGCGGTTGGCGCCGAAGGCGGTGATGGCTTCCATCACCTCGCGGTCGACCTGGCGAATCCCCAGGTCGGTGAGGCGGATCAGCGGCGGCGCGGCATAGATCACGGTGGCGAAGATCGCCGGCACCTTGCCCAGGCCGAACAGCATCAGCACCGGGATCAGGTACACGAAGCTGGGCATGGTCTGCATGATGTCCAGCAGGGGCAGCAGCACGGCGCGGAAGCGGTCGCTGCGCGCGGCGAGGATGCCCAGCGGGATGCCGATCAGCACCGAGATGAGGGTGGCGACCATCATCAGCGCGAGGGTCTGCATCAGCTTGTCCCACAGGCCCACGGCGCCCACCAGGAACAGCAGCCCGACGATCACCACGGTCGGCAGGATGCGCCGGGTGGCGTGCCAGGCGATACCGGCGACGATGGCCAGCATCAGCCACCAGGGAGTGGCCCGCAGCACGCTCTCCAGGTTGACGATGGCCCACAGCAGGGTGTCGGAGATGTGGCGGAACACGTCGCCGTAGTTGGTGACCAGGGCATCGACCCAACCGTTGACCCAGTCGGCGATGGAGAAGGTGAAGCGTTCGGGAAACATGGCACGTACTCGTCAGGAGTGGGCATCACCGCAAGGAGCCGGGGCTCCTTGCGGGTTCGGCAGCGTCAGAGCGCGGCCTGGACCTTCTTCGCAGCGTCCTCGCTGACCCAGGTGCTCCACACTTCCGGGTGCTCCTTGAGGAAGGCCTTGGCCAGTTGCTCGGAGGTGAGTTTCTCCTTGGCCATCTTCGCCAGGTTCTGGTTCAGCAGGTCGATGGGCAGGTTGACCTTCTCCAGCACCGCCACCAGTTCCGGGGCCTGATCGTGGAAGGCCTTGGACAGGCCGACCTGGATCTTCACGTCCTTGTTCACGCCCGGCTCCTCCAGCTTGACCAGGTCGGCCTGGCCCATCAGCGGCGTCGGCGACCAGTAGTAGAAGAGGATAGGCTCCTTGCGCTTGTAGCTCGACAGCACGGCGGCATCCAGGGCCGGGCCGGTGCCGGGGCGGAAGTTGGTGTATTTGTCCTCGAGGCCGTACTTCTTCAGCATCTCGGAGTTTTCCAGCTCACAGGTCCAGCCGGCCGGGCAGTTGTAGAAGCGGCCCTTGCCCGGCTCTTCCTGGTCGCGGAAGACTTCGGGGTACTGCGCAAGATCAGGAATAGTCTTGAGTTTCGGCGCGCTGGCTTCGATGCCTCGGGCCTTGTCGCCCTCGATCACGAAGCGCGGCACGTACCAGCCTTCGGTCGCACCAACGATGGGCGCACCCACGCCGACCACCTTGTTGGCGGCGGCGGCCTTGTTCCAGGCGTCGCTGCGGCCAACCCACTCTTCGCTGAAGATCTGGATGTCGTTGTTCGCCAGCGCCTGCTCCATGGTGATGGAGTTGCCCGGCAGGCTGTCGGTTTCACAGCCATAGCCGTTCTTCAGGATGATCTGCATGAGGTCGGTGAGCAGCATGCCGCTCTCCCAGTTCAGCCCGGCGAACTTTACCGGCTTGCCACTCTCGCACCAGCCGGCGGCCTGGGCCGAAGCCACGGTGCCGCCCAGCAACCCGGCGGACAGGAACAGGCCCAGCAACGTCTTCTTGGTGGTGTTCATCTGATGCTCCTAAACGTGAATGAGGTTGGGCAGTCCAAGGGCCGCGCGTGCTTGTGGCCGCGCGGCCGGGCCGGTCTGTTCAGGTGCGGGCCGGCAGGATCAGCCGGTCCGGTACTGCGCGCGTAACGCGGCGGGCGACCAGGTAATAGAGAACGGCCGGGACCACGAGGCCGATGATCCAGGAGATATCCACGCCGCCCAGGGCATCCACCAGCGGGCCGGTGTAGAACTTGGTGGAAATGAACGGCAGCTGCACCAGCACGCCGATCACATAGACGCTGATGCCGGGGATGTTCCAGCGACCGTAGCGGCCGTCCGGATCAGCCAGCGCCGGCACGTCGTAGTGCTCGCGGGTGATGCAGTAGTAGTCCACCAGGTTGACCGCACTCCACGGAGTGAAGAAGGCCAGCAGGAAGAGGATGAAGGACTTGAATGCACCGAGGAACGAATGCTGGCCGAGCAGCGCGATCAGGGTCGCGGCGCCGACGATCAGCAGGACGAACACCAGGCGCTGCACGCGGCTCACTTCCAGGTGGCCGCGGAAGCCGCTGATCACCGTGGCGATGCACATGAAGCTGCCGTAGGAGTTCAGCGTCGAGATGGTGATCTTGCCGAAGGCGATGCTGAAGTACAGCAGCGCGGCGACGGCGCCACTGCCGCTCAGGCCGACGATGTAGGCCACTTCGTGGCCGGCGAATTGCCCGTTGGCCCCGGCCGCGGCGAACACGCCAAAGATCATCGCCACCTGCGCGCCGATCACCGAGCCCGCACCCACGGCGAGGAAGGTCTTCACCGGGGAAGTCTTGCTCGGCAGGTAGCGCGAGTAGTCGGCCACGTAGGGGCCGAAGGCGATCTGCCAGGAAGCGGCCAGGGATACTGCGAGCAGGAAGCTGCTCCAGGTGAAGTGGCGGATTTCCAGCAGCGCGCCGACGTCGGTCTGGCTGACCAGGCGGCTGAACAGGTAGACGAAGGCGATCACCCCGATGACGCTGGCGATACGGCCGATGACGTGAATCACCCGGTAGCCGAGCACGGTCACCAGCACGATGACGCTGGCGAACATCAGGATGCCGACGCTGTCGCTGACGCCGAACAGCTGGCCCAGCGCCTGGCCGGAGAGCACCGTGCCGGTGGCGGTGAAGCCCAGGTACATCAGGCACACCAGCACGATCGGGATGGCCGCGCCATAGACGCCGAACTGCACGCGGCTGGAGATCATCTGCGGCAGGCCGAGTTTCGGCCCTTGCGCCGCGTGCAGCGCCATCACGCCGCCGCCCAGCAGTTGGCCGATGAGCAGGCCGATCAGCGACCAGAACACATCACCGCCCAGCACCACGGCCAGGGCGCCGGTGACGATGGCGGTGATCTGCAGGTTGGCACCCAGCCACAGGGTGAACTGGCTGTAGAGCTTGCCGTGGCGCTCGGCCTCGGGGATGTAGTTGATCGAACGCACTTCGATCAGGGGTTTGGAGCTATCACTGGCCTGGGACATCGTTATTGTTCTCCCGAAGGGATTTATTGTCTGTCGATGTACTGCTTCTTTAAGGACCGAGCCGCCGCACCCAGCGGTGCGGCGGCCCTTTCCATGGTCCTGATTTGCTACTGCGCTACAGGTACGTAGGACGCATAACCTGGAACAGGTTATGCGCCGTTGTTCCGGCGGATAACGCTGGCGCGTTATGCGCCCTACGTTTTTCGCCGCGCCTTACTTGCCGGTGATCATCGGCAGGTTCAGGCCCTGCTCCTTGGCGCAATCAATAGCGATCTGATAACCCGCGTCGGCATGGCGCATCACGCCGGTGCCTGGGTCGTTGGTCAGTACGCGGGCGATACGCGCAGCGGCCTCGTCGGTACCATCGCAGACGATCACCATGCCCGAGTGCTGGGAGAAGCCCATGCCCACGCCGCCGCCGTGGTGCAGCGAGACCCAGGTGGCGCCGCTGGCGGTGTTCAGCAGGGCGTTGAGCAGCGGCCAGTCGGACACGGCGTCGGAGCCGTCCTGCATGGCTTCGGTCTCGCGGTTGGGGCTGGAAACCGAGCCGGAGTCGAGGTGGTCGCGGCCGATCACGATCGGCGCCTTCAGCTCACCACTGCGGACCATTTCGTTGAACGCCAGGCCGAGCTTGGCGCGCTGGCCCAGGCCGACCCAGCAGATGCGCGCCGGCAGGCCCTGGAAGCTGATGCGCTCGCGGGCCATGTCCAGCCAGCGGTGCAAGTGGGCGTCGTCGGCGATCAGCTCCTTCACCTTGGCGTCGGTCTTGTAGATGTCCTCGGCGTCGCCCGACAGCGCGGCCCAGCGGAACGGACCGACGCCACGGCAGAACAGCGGGCGGATGTAGGCCGGGACGAAACCGGGGAAGTCGAAAGCGTTGGACACGCCTTCTTCCTTGGCCATCTGGCGGATGTTGTTGCCGTAGTCGAAGGTCGGCACGCCCTGCTTCTGGAACTCCAGCATGGCTTTGACGTGCACGGCCATGGACTGCTTGGCGGCTTTCACCACGGCAGCCGGTTCGGTCTGCGCGCGGTCGCGGTACTGCTCCCAGCTCCAGCCAGCCGGCAGGTAGCCGTTGAGTGGGTCGTGGGCGGAAGTCTGGTCGGTGACCATGTCCGGGCGCACGCCACGCTTGAGCAGTTCCGGGAGGATTTCCGCAGCGTTGCCCAGCAGGGCGATGGAGATGGCCTTGCCTTCGGCGGTGTACCGGGCGATGCGCGCCAGGGCGTCGTCGAGGTCAGTGGCCTGCTCGTCGACATAGCGGCTGGCGAGGCGGAAGTCGATGCGGCTCTGCTGGCACTCGATGTTCAGCGAGCAGGCACCGGCCAGGGTCGCGGCCAGCGGCTGGGCGCCGCCCATGCCGCCCAGGCCGGCGGTGAGCACCCAGCGGCCCTTGAGGTTGCCGTCGTAGTGCTGGCGGCCGGCCTCGACGAAGGTTTCGTAGGTGCCCTGGACGATGCCCTGGCTGCCGATGTAGATCCACGAGCCGGCGGTCATCTGGCCGTACATGGCCAGGCCCTTGGCATCCAGTTCGTTGAAGTGTTCCCAGTTGGCCCAGTGCGGCACCAGGTTGGAGTTGGCGATCAGCACGCGCGGGGCGTTGGTGTGGGTCTTGAACACGCCGACCGGCTTGCCGGACTGCACCAGCAGGGTCTCGTCTTCATTCAGCTCTTTCAGGGTCTCGACGATCTTGTCGTAGCACTCCCAGTTGCGCGCGGCACGGCCGATGCCGCCGTAGACCACCAGCTCCTTGGGGTTCTCGGCGACTTCCGGGTCGAGGTTGTTCATCAGCATGCGCAGCGGCGCTTCGGTCAGCCAGCTCTTGGCGTTCAGTTGGGTGCCGCGCGGGGCACGGATTTCGACGTCGCGGAATTTGGTCACGGAAGGCTCCTTCACTTGCTCGGATCGGTGGCCATGGGGGCGGCCTGGCGGTTCGTTCGAAGGTGCCGAGGGGCTCGCCACCATCATGTCTATGCTTGTATGTACAAGTATAAGCAAAGCAAAGGCCAACCTTGGTTGGCGGGATGTTCCACCCGCCATACTCATCGATCAACTGATTGATTTATAAGAAATAAAATATGAATAGTGAGAGTCGTGATCGACTGACAAAAACTGCCGCCTTTCAGACAACTGCACCAGAAGAAGGCTTCGCTGCACCGTTTCGTGGCGTTCGGTAACACCGCTCGCTACCGAGGGACACAGGTTGTATAGACAAGCTATTTTCGGGCAGTAAATGGGAGTCCGCAGCGGCACTGTTCGCGAGCAAGCTCGCTCCTACAGGTGTGCAGGGTGCGCTCTTTGTAGGAGCGAGCCTGCTCGCGAACCTCAATCAGAAGCGCTACTTCAACGCCGCATCGATCCTCGTCGCCGCTTCTGCCGACACCCACGTCGACCACAGCTCCCGGTGCTCTCGGAAGAACTTCGCCCGCACGTCCGCCACGTCGCGGTGGTGCTCGGCCATGTCCGCCAGCAGCGCGTTGAACATTGGCAGCGGCAGCTCGACCTTCTCGAACACCTGCACCAGCGCCGGCGCCTTGTCGTGGAAGTCGCGGGACACGCCGATGCTGATCTTCGCCGGCAGCGAGCGCGAACCCTTGGGGTTGGGATCGTTGGCGTCGGTCAGGGTCTTCCAGGCCGCCTCGCTGAACGGCGGCTCCTCCAGCTGCACCAGCTTGAAGCGCCCCAGCAGCGGCGTCGGCGCCCAGTAATAGAAGAGCACCGGTCGGCCCTGGGCGATGGCCGAGCTGATCGCCGCATCCAGCGCGGGGCCGGCGCCGGTGCGGAAGTTCACGTAGCTGTCCGTCAGGCCGTAGGCCTTGAGCTTCTGCGTGTTGACGATCTCGCAGGTCCAGCCGGTGGGGCAGTTGTAGAAGCGGCCCTTGCCCGGCTCTTCGTCGTCCTTGAACAGCGCCTTGTACTTCGGCAGATCGCTGACCGATTTCAGCTCCGGTGCGGAAGCCTTGATACCGCGCGCGGCATCGCCATGCACCACGTAATCGGGCACCCACCACCCTTCGCTGGCACCCTTCACCGTTTCGCCGACGGAAAACACCTGGCCAGCCTTCTCCGCCTGCAGCCACACGGTGCTGCGCCCGGCCCACTGCTCGCCGGTGACCTGGATATCGTTCTGCTTCAGCGCGTTCTCCATGGTCACGGTGTTACCCGGCAAGGCGTCGGTCTGGCAGCCGTAGCCCTGTTCCAGGATGAAGCGCAGCACCTCGGTGGTGAACATGCCGCTCTCCCAGTTCAGCCCGGCGAACACGACGGGTTTCGGGTAGGGGCAGGCGGCGAAAGTCTGCGCGCACAGGCCGAAGGCCAGCAGCAGCGCGAACAGGCAACGTGGGGCGGACATGGGCGGTCTCCGGGCGCGTTGGTGTCCCATTGGGTTTAGCCGCCGATCCGCGATTTGCCCACGACCATCGGACTGGAAATGCCACCGGCGGTGACATTCACTTCATTCACGCACCACCGCACACCAAGGTGAGATGCCGAACCACGCGCCCCGGCACGCATGGCACAGCGATTGCTATACCTGTATATACAGGAACGATCCACGGTAACACTTTCACCGAACCAGGATGCTGACATGTCCGAAACCCTGCTCCTGACGCCCGGCCAGTTCGACCTCGACCAGCTGCGCGCCATCTACCAGTCTCAGCCCGAGCTGAAGCTCGCCGAGGATTGTCGCGAGGCCATCCTGCGCAGCGCGCAGACGGTCAGCCAGATCATCGCCGACCAGCGCACCGTCTACGGCATCAACACCGGCTTCGGCCTGCTGGCGCGCACCTCCATCGCCGAGGGCCAACTCGCCACCCTGCAGCGCAACCTGATCCTCTCCCACTGCACCGGCACCGGCCCGCTGCTGGACGACGCCAGTGTGGCGCTGATCATGGCGTTGAAGATCGGCTCGCTGGCGCGCGGCTTCTCCGGCGTCGGTCTGCCGGTGATCGAGACGCTGCTCAAGCTGTACCGGGCGCGGGTTTACCCGTGCATCCCGTCGCAGGGCTCGGTGGGTGCCTCGGGCGATCTCGCTCCGTTGGCGCATATGTCCGCCACCCTGCTGGGCGTCGGCCAGGTACGCCATGAAGGACGCATCCTCGAAGCCACCGAGGGCCTCGCCATTGCCGGCGCCGAGCCGCTGGTACTGGGGCCGAAGGAAGGCCTGGCGCTGATCAACGGCACCCAGGTGTCCACCGCACTGGCCCTGCGCGGGTTGTTCGCCACCGAGAGACTGTTCATCTCGGCAGTGGTCGCCGGCAGCCTGAGCGTGGAGGCCCTGAAGGGCTCGTTCGTGCCCTTCGATGCGCGCATCCAGGCAGTGCGCGGCCAGCCGGGGCAGATCGCGGTCGCCGCGCTGTACCGCGAGCTGCTGCACGACAGCCCGATCAACCAATCGCACATCGACTGCAAACGTGTGCAGGACCCCTACTCGCTGCGCTGCCAGCCACAAGTGATGGGCGCCTGCCTGGATCACCTGCGCTTCGCCGCCGGCGTTTTCCTGCGCGAGGCCAACGCGGTTTCCGACAACCCGCTGGTGTTCAGCGCTGACGGCGATGTGCTGTCCGGCGGTAACTTCCACGCCGAACCGGTGGCCATGGCCGCCGACGTGCTGGCGTTGGTGATCGCCGAAATCGGCGCGCTGTCCGAGCGGCGCATCGCCCAGTTGGTGGACCCGGCGATGTCCGGGCTGCCGGCCTTCCTGGTCAAGGAAGGCGGTTTGAACTCCGGCTTCATGATCGCCCAGGTCACCTCGGCGGCCCTGGCCTCGGAGAACAAGACCTGGGCCCACCCGGCCTCGGTGGACAGCCTGCCGACCTCGGCCAACCAGGAAGACCACGTTTCCATGGCTACCTTCGCCGCCCGCCGCCTGCAGGACATGGCCGGCAACAGCGCTGGCGTGGTCGCCATCGAGCTGCTCGCCGCCGCCCAGGGCGTGGACTTCCATGCGCCTCTGCAAAGCTCACCGCAGCTGCAGGAAGTGCGCACGCTGATCCGCAGCCAGGTACCGCACTACGAACAGGACCGCTACTTCGCCCCGGACATCGCCGCGGCGCGGGCGTGGGTGGAGGATGGTCTGATGAGCCGGTGGATCGGCTATTCGCGGCTTTACACCTGATGTCGCGGTGACGCGAACGAAGCCTGCTGCCACAGGTAAATCTGCGCTCGGGACAGCCCTCACCCTAACCCTCTCCCAAGGGGAGAGGGGACCGTTCGGTGCAGAAGAAAACCACAGCATCAGCCGCCACGGTCTGCCCCCTCTCCCTGAGGGAGGGGGTGGGGTGAGGGGATGCCCAAAGCACGGATTCACCCGAAAGAAACCAAGTAGGGCGCATAACGCCTAAGGCGTTATCCGCCGCTCGGCCGTGATGGTGGATAAAGCGTTCCGCCTTATCCGCCCTACGGGTGCCCCCCGCACGAATGAACTGGACGGCGTGAAGCGCAGCGATACCCATGCGGATCGCCGTGCGCTAATTGATGGGTATCGCTTCGCTCCACGCCATCCTACGAAGAGCGCCCCCGACCACCCCCGAATAAGAAAGGGCGCCTTTCGGCGCCCTTTTCTGTTCAGCGTGCATCGAGTTCGATCACGCAGATATCCGCACTGCCCGCGACCTTCAGCCGCCACTCGCGCAGCGCGCCGTCGCCTTCGGCGATCAGCGTGTCATGCAGCCCCAGCACACCGCTGGCCGCGCCGCTCAGGCTGGCGTGGATGCCCTCGCCGGCGCTGAACAGCAGCACCGTCGAAGCGCTGCTGAAGAAGTGTGCCGAGCCATCCAGCTTCAACCACTGCAGCCGCGCCCGGTAGCGAGCGGGCGAGTAGATCAGATTGAAGTCGCGGATTGCGCCGCCCAGCAGCGTGCACTCCACTGCGCTTGCGCCATCGAAGGCGAAGGCATCGAGCGCACGCAGGTCGCGGGAGTCGGAGCCAGCCACCTTCAGCCGCATGCCCTCGCCTTCCAGCACGCTGATGACCCGCTGGTAGCCGGTGAACGCGGAGAACGGCCCCGGCGCGCCAACGTCGGCAATCGACACGCGCCAGCCGAAACCTTCCAGGCCGTCGCCGGCATCGCGGACGATCTCGCGGGTGGTGCCCGCGCCGTTCTTCCAGGGCATCGCCGGGTAGTCGGCGGCGCGCAGCAACTTCACATCGATCATGAACTGAAACGTCCTTCCAGACGGTAGCGCGAGCCCGGATAGAGCAGGCGCGCGCTGGTGACGGTATTGCGCCCCGACCAGGTGCGCCGGCGGATCAGCAGGCAAGGCTCGTGGCGGTCAATGGACAGCAGCTTGCATTCCTCGGGGCTTGGCAGCACCGCCTCGACCACGTGCTCGCCCTCGCTCAGCGGCGCGACCTGGGTGAGGTAGGCGAACGGCGTCTGCCCGGTGAAGTCCTGCTTCAGGTACTCCGGAGCGGCAGCGGCATTTACATAGCGGTCTTCGATCTGCACCGGGATATCGTTCTCGAAGTGCACGAGGATCGAGTGGAAGATGCGCTGCCCTTCACGCACGTCCAGCGCCAGCGCGCGCTCGGCGCTGGCGTTCTCTTCTTCCAGGCGCACCACCACGCAGTGATGCTTGTGGCCGCGGGCGGTGATCTCCTCGGCGATGTTCTGCACCTGGAACAGCGCCGACTGGCCCTTGGGCTCCGCCACGAAGGTACCCACGCCCTGCATGCGCACCAGCAGGCCGTCAGCGGTCAGTTCGCGCAGCGCGCGGTTGATGGTCATGCGGCTGACGCTCAGCTCGTCGACCAGCTCCGCCTCGGAGGGCACGCGGTGGTGCGGCGGCCAGGTGCCAGACTGGATCTGCTGGATGATCAACTGCTTGACGCGGGCATACAGCGGCGCGGGAATTTCCCCCATCTGCGCGGCGAGCGACGAACCCTCGGTGGGCGAGGTAGGCGTGGGCGATGCGGGCACGGGAAACTCCTTGTCTGGGCGACGATGGGCGAAGGCCTGAAGTCTGCCTCCGGCATGTACCGGATTCGACCGGTGCATACAAGTCCTCTGACGACCGTCGGGTGTCTTGCAGTTTACGGCCCCGGGAAACGTCTGTATATGTATATACAAATTCCAAGAAGCCCGCGAGGACCCCGCGCATGTCCGCCCTGTTCGCCGAATCCGCCCTGCTGCCCTCCGGCTGGGCGCGCAATGTCCGCTTCGAGATCGATGCCGACGGCCTGTTCACCGCGATCACCCCGGACGCCAGCGCGGAGGGCGCCGAACGGGTTTCCGGGCCGCTGCTGGCGGGCATGCCGAACCTGCATTCGCACGCCTTCCAGCGTGCCATGGCGGGCCTGGCGGAAGTCGCCGGCAACCCCAAGGACAGCTTCTGGACCTGGCGCGACCTGATGTATCGCCTGGTCGGCCGCCTGTCGCCCGAGCAGGTCGGCATCATCGCCCGCCAGCTGTACATCGAGATGCTCAAGGCCGGTTATACCGGCGTCGCCGAATTCCACTACGTGCACCACGACGTCAACGGCCAGCCCTACGCCAACCCGGCCGAGCTGGCCCTGCGCGTCAGCCAGGCGGCGACGGATGCCGGTATCGGCCTGACCCTGCTGCCGGTGCTCTATTCCCACGCAGGCTTCGGTGGCCAGGCGCCCAGCGAAGGCCAGCGCCGCTTCATCAACAGTACCGAGCAGTACCTGAAGCTGATCGACGGCCTGCGCGCGCACCTGGCAACGCAGCCGCAGCAGAGCCTCGGCCTGTGCTTCCACTCCCTGCGCGCAGTGACGCCGCAGCAGATTGCCGAAGTGCTGGGCGCTGATGCCAGCGGTTGCCCGGTGCACATCCACATCGCCGAGCAGCAGAAGGAAGTCGACGACTGCCTGGCCTGGAGCGGCCGGCGCCCGCTGCAGTGGCTGTACGAGAACGTCGCGGTGGACGAGCGCTGGTGCCTGGTCCACGCCACCCATGCGCAAGCCGACGAAGTGACCGCCATGGCCCGCAGCGGCGCGGTGGCCGGCCTCTGCCTGACCACCGAGGCGAACCTGGGCGACGGCCTCTTCCCGGCCGTGGATTACCTCGCCCAGCACGGCCGCTTCGGCATCGGCTCGGACAGCCATGTGTCGCTCAGCGTGGTCGAGGAACTGCGCTGGCTGGAATACGGCCAGCGCCTGCGCGACCAGCGCCGCAACCGCCTTTATGGCCAGGACCAGCCGATGGTCGGCCGCACCCTGTTCGATGCCGCCCTCGCTGGTGGTTCCCAGGCCCTCGGCCAGCCCACTGGCGAACTCGCGGTCGGCAAGCGCGCCGACCTGCTGGTGCTCGACGGCAGCGACCCTTACCTGCAGACCGCCCGTGGCGATGCCATCCTCAACCGCTGGCTGTTCGCCGGCGGCGATCGCCAGGTACGCGACGTGATGGTGGCCGGGCAATGGCGTGTGCGCGGTGGCCGGCATGCGCTGGAAGAACAAAGCGCCCGCGAATTCGCCGGCGTGCTCCGCGAGCTGCTGGGCTGACAGGACCTTGTAGGAGCGAGCTTGCTCGCGAACCTGCACGGCACGGAGCTATGCGGTTCGCGAGCAAGCTCGCTCCTACGAAAAGCACTCGAACATGCCCCATGAAAAAACGCCCCTCGGGGCGTTTTTTGTCAGGGCGCGGTAGAGGTTTCCGCCGCCCGCCAGATCAGGTCTTCGGTCTGGCAACCCCACTCGTGGGCCAGCGCCAGCAGTCGCGTGCGGGTCGTGTCCGGCACCACGGGTTTGCGCGAGAGCAGCCAGCGGTCGTCGCCAATGGGGTTGCCCACCCGCGCGGTCTGGTCGTCGTCGATACCTCGTCGTTGCCCGGCAAGACGGAGAAAGGTGCCGCCAGGCAGGCCAGGTCGCGGATCGACTGACGTATCGACGTATTCGCTCCTCACCTGCCGGGCGGGTTACTTCAGGCCCTGGGCGGAGAACAGCAGCACTTTGTCGCCAGCGTACTGGATGCTGATGAAGGCCTTGTCGTCACCCCAGGTGCAACTGGAAACGCCCAGTGCGCCGGAGCATTCGGCGGGTTTGCCGAGCAGGCTTTCCACCTCGGCCTTGGTCATGCCGGTTTTGATCTTCGAATAGTTTTCCTGGTTCACTTTGCTGCAAGCGGCCAGGGCGACACAGAACGCGACGAGCGCGAGGCGGCGGAAGGACATCGACAACTCCATTGTTTGGGGGGCAGGCCAACAAGCTTGGCACAGGGCGACCGGTTCGGCCGCCGGGTTGGAGTCAGAAACGTGAGCCAGGTTCCGTGAGGAACTGCGTTTCTTCAGCCGAGGATTGGCGGCCGAGGATAGCGTTGCGGTGGGGGAAGCGGCCGAAGCGCTCGATCACCACCTGGTGCTTGCGCGCGTAGGCGAGGTAGCCGGCGAACAGAACTTTCTCGCTGTCGCTGGATTCAGCCTGCAATGCTTCGTACAGGCGCACCGCCTCGTTCTGGCTGGCCAGGTCCTCGGCGTGTTCCAGCACGATATAGACGAATACCCGCTCGATGCGCGGCAGCTGACGGTCAAAACCAGCGGCGAGGCCCTGGCGCACCAGTTGCTGGGCACGGGCGTCACCGGCATAGGCGCGCGGGGTATCGCGGAAGATCATCCGCGGCAGCTGGTCCAGCAGCAGGATCAGCGCCAGCCAGCTCTGCGGCTCGCGCTCCCACTCCTGCAGACCACCGTCCAGGGCCTGGCGCACCAGGCCGCCGAAACGGTTGTCCGAGTCCACGTCCTGGCAGCCGCTCTTGCCGAACCACAGTGCGTTGCGCTGGGCGGCGACTTCATTGGCATCCAGCGCAGTGCCGAACCACCAGTCGAGCAGGGTCTGCCAGGGCGCGGTAGTCATCAGCCTTCCTGGTGGTAGGCGGTGGCGCGCTCGACTTCTTCCTTCGAGCCGAGGAACACCGCAACGCGCTGGTGCAGGCTGTCGGGCTGGATGTCGAGGATGCGCTGACGGCCGTTGGTGGCAGCGCCGCCGGCCTGCTCGATGATGAACGACATCGGGTTGGCTTCGTACATCAGGCGCAGCTTGCCGGGCTTCTCCGGCTCGCGGGAGTCACGCGGGTACATGAACACGCCACCACGGGTCAGGATGCGGTGTACGTCGGCCACCATGGAGGCGATCCAGCGCATGTTGTAGTTCTTGCCCAGCGGGCCTTCCTTGCCGGCCAGCAGTTCGTCGACGTAGCGCTTCACCGGGGCTTCCCAGTGGCGCTGGTTGGACATGTTGATGGCGAACTCGGCGGTGCTGGTGGGCACGGTGATGTCGTCGTGGGTCATCACGAAGCTGCCCAGCTCGCGGTCCAGGGTGAAGCCTTTCACGCCGTTGCCCAGGGTCAGGATCAGCATGGTCTGCGGGCCGTAGATGGCATAGCCGGCGGCGACCTGGGTGGTGCCCGGCTGGAGGAAGGCTTCCTCGCGCAGGCTGTCGTTCTGGCTCAGGTATTCGTGCGGGCAGCGCAACACGGAGAAGATGGTGCCGACGGAGACGTTGACGTCGATGTTGGAGGAGCCGTCCAGCGGGTCGAAGACCAGCAGGTAGGCGCCTTTGGGGTACTTGCCCGGAATCTGGTAGGGGTGGTCCATTTCCTCGGAGGCCATGCCGGCCAGGTTACCGGCCCACTCGTTGGCTTCCAGGAGGATTTCGTTGGACAGCACGTCCAGCTTCTTCTGCACCTCGCCCTGCACGTTCTCGGTTTCCATGCTGCCGAGTACGCCACCCAGCGCACCCTTGGACACGGCGTGGCTGATTTCCTTGCACGCGCGGGCCACCACTTCCACGAGGTGACGCAGGTCGGCCGGGGTGTTGTGGCTGCGGGTCTGCTCGATCAGATAGCGGCTCAGGGTAACGCGGGACATGGAAGACTCCAGGGGAGAAGATGGAAAAAATCAGGGCGCATTCTAGCGTGGAAACGAGCGCGACGCCTCCTTGCGCAGAGGCTCGCCGAATGCTTGGAGCCCGCCGGGTGCGGGCAGTTCCCCGGCGGCGACAGACGCCGCGACCTTCAGCCGCGTCCAGACGCCTGGCTGCGTCGAATTCGACTGCGCGTGGTGGAGAGAGCGAGCGAAGGGACCGGGGAGCGGGAAGCCCGGCGAGCGCCGGCACTTCCCTCCCCGTTCAGACGGTCAGAAGTCCAGGCTCAGCGCCAGGTTCACGCCCTGGGCCAGGTCGTCGCTGCTGCGGTGCGCGCTGTAGCCGCCGCGCAACGACAGCTCCGGGGTCAGCTTCTGGGCGAAGCCGATGGTGGCGCGCTGCTGATGGCTCTGCGGGGTGTAGCCCTGCAGGCTGAAGCCAATGTCCGGCAGGCTGGTGAAGTTCATTCCGACGTTCTGGGTGTCGTCTGCGTACTCACGCTCCACGGCGACCTCGCCGAACAGCTGGGTTTCCTGCGACAGGTCCAGCTTGCCCTGCAGGCCGACGCCGAGGCGGCGGGAATAGCGGTTCTGCTCCTCGAAGGCCAGCGCGGTGGAGCGCCCGCTGTCCTCTTCATAGCTATCCACTTTCACCCGAGCCCAGTCAGCGCTGACGAAGGGCGACAGGTGCCAGTTCTCGCCACCCTGGGCGATGTCGTAACCGATGCGGCCGCTGAAGGCCAGCAGGCTGCCGTCGGTGTCGGCCTTCTCCTCGACCTCGTGGTTGATGATGGAGAACTTGCGGTTGGCGTCCTCAAAGTCGAGCTTGCCGCCGGTCACCGCGGCATCGGCCCACCAGCGGTTCTGCTGGAACTGCACGAACAGGCTGCCCAGGTAGCTGTTGAGCTTGTAGTCGGAGTCGTCGGAGCCCAGCTCCAGTTTCTGCCGGTAGAAGCCCAGCGAGCCGCCGACACGCCAGGCATCATCGAGGCGGTAGCTGGTGCCCAGGGTCAGGTTCGCGCCATTGCCGTCGCCGTCGGCCGCGCTGTCCTGGTCGTCATAGTTCAGGTGCTGCGCGCCGCCCGTCACGAAGCCACGCCACTGGCCAGTGGCCTGCCAGTTTTCCCAGTCCGCCAGCCATTGGCTGCGCAGCTGGTCCTGGTAGGCGCTGTAAGTACCCAGGGCCATCTCCGGCAGCATGGTCGCTTCCCACGGCGCGGAAAGCACCGAGTAGGCGTAATCGGAGATCAGGCGCTGGCCGGCGATGGTCGGGTGCACGCCGTCGTTGAAGATCAGCTTGGTCGGATCGGGGCTGGTGCCGTGGCGGCCGTAGACCGGGTTCTCGGGGCAGTTGTTACCGCTGAAGCAGGTGCCGACCAGGTTCTGGTCGGCGGCCAGGCCGTAGGCGCCCGGACTCGCCAGCACTTCCTTGAACATCGCCGGGATGTTCAGCGGGATGACGTTGGCGTTGCTCGCCGCCAACTGGGCGGCCAACTCCTCGTTGAAGATGCCCGACAGTTGGGTGCCGAAGGATTCCAGCGCAGTGCCGTTGGTGGCCGGGGTCTGGCCGAGGTCGGGCAGCAGCCAGACCATGATGTAACGCGCGCCTGCGTTGTGCAGCGCATCGACGCTGTCCACCAGGCGGCCGGCAGCCGCGCGGGCGGTGGGGTCATCGGTGATGCGCAGCTGGAGGAAGTCGTTGCCGCCGCCGGTGAGGTAATAGAGCGCATTCGGGTCGGCGCGGTTGTTCACCAGGTAGCCGTCACGGGTGCGGCTGTCGGAGCCGGCGGTGACCACCGAGCCGCCGGCAGCGGTGATCGAATCGTAGATCTGGTCGGTGCGGTAGCCGCCAACGGCCCAGTTGTTGCCGTCCACGGTGCCGGGGACCAGCGAGGTCGAGGGGTTCAGGTCGGTGCCACTGATACCCAGCTTGCCGCCCAGGATCATCGGTGCGGTGGGGCCGAAGATCTCGCCGCTGCCGTCCAGGTAGGTCGGGCCGACGCGGTTGGTGAAGCGGGTGCTGGCGCCGGCCGGGCCGCCGGCATCGGCGAACTGTCCGGAATCGCTCAGGCTGTCGCCGAAGACGACCAGGGTGGAATACGGCGAAGGGGCTGCGGAGGCCTGCGCGGCAATGGCCAACGCACACGCAGCCGCCAGCGGGGTGAGCGCCTTTCTGATCATTCTGCTACTCCATGCTTTGTTGTTATTGGCAATCAGAACAACCAAGACAGTATCAGAATTTATACAGGCGACACCCCTATCTTGCGGCGATCCGCGTCGATCAGCTCGCCTGGCGGTTACTCCGCAGCAGGCTCAGCGCCATCAGCGCGAGCAGGCCGACGCCCGCCAGCAGCAGCCCCCACAAGCCGTAGCGTTTCCACTGGGTATCGGCTTTCGCCGCATCGGCCGGCAGTTGTGTCGCCGGCACCTGCAGAGCGCCCTTGAGCCGCGCCTCGCCCAGGCTCGCCAGGCGCTTGGGCTCGTAGCCGGGCACCAGGGTAGTCAACGGCAGGCTGCCATCGCTGATCGAGCCGTTGCCGATGGCAAGCTCATACGGTGCGCCGCCACGGGCAAGGAACACCAACTCGGTCGCACGCACGCCCACACTCAGGTGCGCCGTCGAACCGCCGAGGCCACCGCCGCGGGAGTCCACTTGCAGACGCAGCTGGCTCAGGGTGCCGCCGGGCAGCTCCAGCTCTTCCTGGGTGATTTCGCCGCCCTGCCCCGGCAGGCGATACAGCACGCCACGCGCCAGTGGCGTCCATTGCACGTTGCCGTCGTGGCGGCCGGAGATCACCACCGGGGCCAGGGTGTTGTCCTGTTGCAGCGGGATCCGCACGCGTTCCACCGGCAGCGCCAGCGGCAGGCTCCAGCTGAAATCACCATTGTTGTCGGCCTTCGCCACCAGCGGCTCGGACCAGAGCATCGGCACCGGGCCGGTGCTGCTGCGGCTACCGCTGAGCGTGGCGCCGACCAACTGCGCGGCCTGCTCCGGCGACTCCCACCACAGGCGCAGGTAGCGCGCCGTCTCACCGGGCAGCGCGATGTCGTTCTGTTCGATGCGCTGGCCGTTGAAGTCCAGCCGCGCCAGTTGTCCTTCGCCGAGGGAGCGCCAGTGCTTCAGATCGTCGCTGGCTTCGATGCGCAGGCGCTGGAAGCCGTCGCCGTCGGCCGTCCAATCAAGCTGCAGGCGGTCCAGCGGCAGGTCGCCGGAACCGGTTTCCAGCAGCCAGCCGCGCAGTACCTGGGTCTTGTCCTGGGCCGGCGCGTTGGGGGTGATTTCGAGGATGGTGCCGGTGGTGCTGCGGACGATCTTCAGGTTGTCGCCTGCCGCGCTGCCGGAGGCGCCGCGCAGCGGGAAGATGCGTGCCTGCACTTCGCTGCGCACCTGCTTCGCGCTGGCAGCACTGGTGCGCAGGCTGTAGGGCAAAGCCTCACCCTCGGCATTGAAGATGCGCACGTCGCGCAGGTCGCCCTGGCGGGCGGCGAACAGCACCTCGATGGGCAATTGCACGCGATACCACGGGCCGTTGCCGGACACCTCCAGCGGCACGCGGCTGGCGAAGTCCGCCGGAGTGGGCGCGGCACTGGCCTGGTTGCCCAGCAGGCAGGCACCCGCAAGCAGGACGAGGGTATTGAGCTTCATGCGGAGGGTTGCTCCTGTTGCGGTTGCTCTTCGGGTACCGGCCGACGCGGCGGCAGCGGCGCGAAGTAGCCGACGATCAGCATCAGTACACCGACGCCGATGAAGGAAACTATGCGTTCCAGGCTGCCACCGCTGGCGCGGTCGACCAGGAACAGCTTGAGCACGACCACGGCCAGCAGCACCGCGCCGACCAGCCAGAAGTCGCGGCGGCCGCGCAGGTGCCCGGCGATCATCAGCCCCAGGGCAATCAGCGCCCAGACGATGGACAGACCGGCCTGCACCAGCATGGACTGGCTCAGGGAGTCGAACTCGAACGGCACGCCGCCCCAATGGTGCGCGGTGCGGCACACGGCCATGGTCAGCAGGGCGAACAGCGAAGCGCCCAGCACCGCCTGCACCGGCAGGCGCAGGGTCGACTCGGCCACGCCCAGTTGCGGAAGCCCCAGGCGCGTCCACTGGAAGATCGCTGCCAGCACGATGAGCATGCCCAGTTCCAGCGGGTTCACCAGCGGCAGGTAGGGCAGCGGGTCGGCCGCGCCATTGCTGAACAGGTTGACCAGCCAGAACCAGCCCAGCAGCGCCAGGGCCACGGGCGCTGCGGCAATGGCGCGGTACTCGCGCTCGAAGGCCGCCACCGGCCACGGCAGGCGCGCGACGCCGCCCATGAGGATCAGGAACAGGCTCGGCACCAGCGCCCAGCCCAGCCAGCGCCAGGCGTTGTAGTGCTCGGCCAGGGCGAAGAACAGGTAGCGCAGCTCCAGCGCCAGCACGCCGAGTATCAACCAGCAACCCAGTACGTGGGCTGCCTGCGCGGCGACGCGCGGCAGCAGTTCATCGAGGCGGCGCAGCACCAGGAAATGCACCACGAACACCGCCAGCCAACCGAGCCAGCCCAGCTCTGCCAGCGGGTGGTACTGCAGGTTCCAGGCACTGGCCAGGGCCACCAGCGACACCGGCACCAACGCCAGGCACAGCAACGCCAGCGCGCGCCATTGCTCGCGTCGGGCCAGCAGCGACCAGAGGCCGACGCTGACCGCCGCCACCAGCAGCGCCACGTGTTCACGCATCTCGCTGGGCACAAAGCGGGCGATCTCCCACAGCGCGGTCAGCGCCCACCAGCCGGCGCCCCACACCAGCAGCAGTTGCGACAACTGCTCCAGGCCCAGGCCGCCCAGCGCCAGGTTGCGCTCGCGCTCGCTGGCCCGCTGCAGACGCCAGGCGCCTACCAGCGCGGCCAGTGCCAGCACCGCCGGAGTCCAGAAGCCCATGTGCGCCAGCGGCTTCAGTCCTTCGCTGGGCAGGTCGCCGAACAGCGCCGCGCCGCCGAAGAGGAAGGCGCCCGCGCCGATCACTTGCAGCACCAGCCCGAAGACGAAGGCTGCGCGCTGCTGCAATTGCAGGCTCAGCCAGAGGATCAGCAGGCCGCTGCCGGCCCAGACGGCGGCGGCGGTCTGCCACGGCAGCACGAACAGCACCGCGAGGTTGATAAAGGCCAGGCCGAGCAACAGGACCACACTCAGGCCGAGCATCAGCCGGCGGTCGTCGCGCACCAGGGAATCGCGCGCGGCGATCAGCATGCCGGCGATCAGCGCCAGGCCGATCAGCGAGGCGGTCACCAGCCCGCGCCAGCCGGAACCCAGGACGCTACCGCTCTCCTCTGCCCCGTTCAGCCCCAGGAGGAACACGGCGCCACCCAGCAATTGCACCGCAAAGGCGCAGGCGAGGAAGGTTCGCGAGCGCAGGCGCAGCCCGATAAATACCGTGGCAACTCCTGCCAGCGCCCAGACCGTGGCGGTGCCATCGATGCCCAGGCACAGCGGTGCGATCAGGTAGAGGAACGCCAAACCCAGGGCCGCCAGAATCGGGCACGCACGCGGTTCCCAACTGCGCAGTGCCTGCGGACCGGCATTGCGCAGGTTCCAGAAGCTGAACAGTAGCGCCGCCCCCAGCATCAGCGCACCGAGCGGCGCGCCATCGAGCAGCGGGTTCCTGATCCACGGCGACCAGCCCAACCCAGTGACAAATACCCACGCCGCCCCGCCTTGCAGCAGCAGCGCGAAAGCCCGCGCCAGCGGCCGCTGTTGGCGCAAGCCGAGCCAGAAGATGCCGGCGCCTTCCACTGCCCAGGCGGCGGAGGTCCAGCGCACATCCAGGCCCAGCGGAATCGCCAGGGTGCCGAACACCACGCCCAGCGCCAGGCAGGTTTCCACCAGCAACAGCGCGCGGCCGGCGGTGCGCCCGGCCAGCAGGCGGGCGAGGACCATGTAGAACAGGCCCAGCGCCAGCGCGCTGAAGGCCGCGCCGAACTCCAGGTGCTGGATGACCGCGTACTGCAGGCCGAAGCCCACCAACGGCGTGCCGAACAACACGGTGCCGTCGACGTAGTCGGTCTGCCGCGCCGACCAGCGCAGCAGCGCCTCGCGGGAATCATCTTCCGGCGCCCCCGCAGCCTCGCGCAGACGACGGCGGGCGAACAGCAAACCGATGGCGACGTAGGTGAGGAAGAACAGGATCAGGAACGGCTCGGTCGTCTCGAACAGCTCCGGCCTGTAGGACCGCAGCCCCCAGGCGAGGCCGATGCCGAAGGTGCCGAAGAAGCCGATCAGGTTGAGCAGCCGCCAGGCCTTGAACCAGGCGATGGCGAAGATGCCGGCGTTGAGCAGGGCGAAATAGCTGAACAGCGCGACGTGGCTGCCACCGCCGGTGGACGCCAGGATCGGCGCGGCGAAACCGCCCAGTGCCGCGGCAGCGGCAAGCCCCAGGGCGTCCTGCAGGATGGCGAGGATCGCCGAGAACAGGGTGACTGCCACCAGCAGCACGAAGCCGGCCTTCGGGTCGATCAGCACTTCGCCATGGTTCATCGCCGGGTACAGCTTGATGCTGGCGAACACCGTCAGGTAGAGCACCGCGACGCCGGTGCCCTGGAGGATCAGCGCATAGGCCGGGCGTCGCTGGCGCAGCCACCAGCCGAGCCCGAGCAGCGCCAGCGCGGCAGCGGCGGTGCCGAGGTACGGCCCCTGCGGCGGCATGGTCATGCCCTCGGTGGCGTAGCGCAGCAGGAAGGCCAGACCAAGGAACAGCAGCACCACACCGACGCGCAGCACGGTGTTGCCACCCAGCAGCCAGTCGCGGGCGGCGCCGAAAGCACGCTCGAACAGCGAAGGCATCGGTGGTGACGGCGGTACGGGGGGCGCGGCGGGAGCGACCTGCGGCTGAATCTCGGGCGCTTCGACGCGAGCCTGGGCCGCTGGCCTTTCCATTGGCTCCAGCACCAGGTCCGACCACTCGATGGGCGCTTCCGCTCGTGCAGCAGCGGCGGGAGCCGTCACGGGCTGGTCGGCAGGTAGCTCGATGTTCCAGTCCAGCTCGGTGGCCGCGGGTTCGCTGGCCGATGCTTCATCTTCTGGTGGCGCTGCATCGACTGGCGTCACCGGCATCGGCGGCGCGACGTACTCGGCGCTTGCCGGCGGCGCCGGCTCGGCGGCGCGGCGCTCCACTTGCAACAGTCGCTCGTACAGGGCTTTGGTGCCCTGGTCGAAGCGCTTGCCGAACACCTTCAGCTCACTGCGAAGGCTGGCGTTCTCCCGCTTCAGGTTTTGCAGCGCAAGGGTCTGCCCCAGCGCCAGCCCGAAGGCCGCGCCCAACACCGCCCCGGTGATCGACTCGCCCGCAGCGGCGCCGATGACCAGGCCGACCAGCATGAAAATCCATTGCATGCTTTCGAGTCCTTGAAGTTCTGTGCGAATCCATCCCGAACCGGACGGTAACGTCCGGAAAGCTGAGTATATCGGCCCGACTCCCTGGCCTGCGTCCACTATCTCTCAGCTTCACAGGATCAGACGCCGCAATCCCCCTCTCCAGCCACGTGATGCGCTTCGATTTGTTGCCGCGTGCCATCCCGTCCAGCGCCGGCGCTGTCGGGTGGTCCGTTCGCGAGCAAGCTCGCTCCTACAGGCAGCCGGACCCACTCGGCGGAAAAAAGGCCAGGCATTTGCCAGCTTTTCGCAGGAGCGAGCTTGCTCGCGAACCCGCCTAGCCCTGAGGCCTCCGGGTGATCCGCTCGCTTTTCGTAGGGCGCATCACCCGGAACGGGTTATCCGCCGGGCAACTGACGGCGGATAACGCTGGCGCGTTGTGCGCCCTACGGTCAGCCCCCGCCCAGCACCTTGCCACAGGCAAAAAAAAGCCGGGCATAAGCCCGGCTTTTTCGTGCGGCTGGTCGAGTTAGACCTTGCTGCGCTCGTAGCGCTTGCGGTCGTTCTCGTCGAGCAGCTTCTTGCGCAGACGGATCGACTTCGGCGTCACTTCCACCAGCTCGTCATCGGCGATGAATTCCAGCGCCTGCTCCAGGGTGAAGCGGATCGGCGGAACCAGGGCGATGACTTCGTCTTTGCCCGAAGCGCGCATGTTGTCGAGCTTCTTGCCTTTGGTGGGGTTGATCACCAGGTCGTTGTCGCGGCTGTTGATGCCGGCCAGCTGGCCTTCGTAGATCTCGTCGCCTGGGCCGAGGAACAGTTTGCCGCGGCTTTGCAGGGTTTCCAGCGAGTAGGTCAGCGCGGTACCGGTGGCCATGGAGACCAGTACGCCGTTCTGACGGTTGGTCACCTCGCCAGCCTTGATCGGGCCGTAGTGGCTGAAGGTCGAGGTCAGGATGCCGGTGCCCGAGGTCAGGGTCAGGAAGTTGTTACGGAAGCCGATCAGGCCACGCGCCGGGATGGTGTATTCCAGGCGCACGCGGCCCTTGCCGTCAGGGATCATGTTGGTCAGATCGCCCTTGCGCAGGCCCATCTGTTCCATCACCGAGCCCTGGTGCTGCTCTTCGATGTCGATGGTGACGTTCTCGTAAGGCTCCTGCTTGTCGCCGTCCTTCTCGATGATCACCACTTCCGGACGGCCGACGGCCATCTCGAAGCCTTCACGGCGCATGGTTTCGATCAATACCGAGAGGTGCAGTTCGCCACGGCCGGAAACCTTGAACTTCTCCGGGCTGTCGCCTTGCTCGACGCGCAGGGCCACGTTGTGCAGCAGTTCCTTGTCCAGACGCTCCTTGATGTTGCGGCTGGTGACGAACTTGCCTTCTTTACCGGCGAACGGCGAGTCGTTGACCTGGAAGGTCATGCTCACGGTCGGCTGGTCAACGGTCAGCGGCGGGCGGGCTTCGACGTTCTGCGGGTCGCACAGGGTGTCGGAGATGAACAGCTCGTCCATGCCCGAGACGCAGACGATGTCGCCAGCTTCGGCGTCGGCAACTTCAATGCGCTGCAGACCCGAGTGGCCCATGATCTTCAGGATGCGGCCGTTGCGCTTGCTGCCGTCGTCGCTGATGGCGACGACCTGGGTGTTGGCCTTGACCTTGCCGCGAGCGATACGGCCGATGCCGATCACGCCGAGGAAGCTGTTGTAGTCCAGCTGCGAGATCTGCATCTGGAACGGGCCGTTGACGTCGACATCCGGAGCCGGAACGTGGTCGATGATCGCCTGGAACAGCGCGTCCATGTTGTCGTCCATCTTCTCGTGGTCCATGCCGGCGATGCCGTTCAGGGCGCTGGCGTAGACGATCGGGAAGTCGAGTTGCTCGTCGGTGGCGCCGAGGTTGTCGAACAGGTCGAAAATCTGGTCGATAACCCAGTCAGGACGCGCGCCCGGACGGTCGATCTTGTTCACCACGACGATCGGACGCAGGCCGGCCTTGAACGCCTTCTGGGTCACGAAGCGGGTTTGCGGCATGGGGCCGTCCTGGGCGTCGACCACCAGCAGCACGGAGTCGACCATCGACATCACGCGCTCAACCTCACCGCCGAAGTCGGCGTGGCCGGGGGTGTCGACGATGTTGATGCTGTAGTCGTTCCACTTCAAGGCGGTGTTCTTCGCCAGGATGGTGATGCCACGCTCTTTTTCCTGGTCGTTGGAGTCCATCACGCGCTCGTTTTCCGCTTCTTTGCGGTCGAGGGTGCCGGACAGGCGCAGGAGCTTGTCTACGAGGGTGGTTTTGCCATGGTCGACGTGGGCGATGATGGCGATGTTGCGCAGTTTTTCGATCACAGTGTCAGTCTCGATAGTGAATCTTCGGCTGCCTTTTCGGCAGCGGAGCCGGGCCTGGGCGCGGCGGTGCAAAAGGTCTGGGCGTGAGCCTACGCACCGAATGTGTCGGGAGGTCGGTGGCGGATACTGCCGCCGAACAGTCCGGGCTGGCGGCGCTGGTCTGCGCCTTTATTGCGGACGGTAAACACGCACATTGGTGTGCCCTTCGTTGACCAGGTGGTGGGCGTGCAGGCGACTCATCACGCCTTTGTCGCAATACAGAAGGTACTGGCGGTTGGGGTCCAGTTCCTTGAATTTGCTGTTGATCGCGTAGAACGGCATGGCCAGGACTTCGATGCCTTCGATGGCCAGCGGTTCATCTTCCTGGGCATCCGGGTGGCGAATGTCCACCACGATCTGCCCGGCCAGCACTTCGTCGACCATCTCCACCGACAGGTCCTGGCCCAGTTCGTCGATCACGCGATCGACGGTCATCTGGGTGGAACGCTCCAGGGCGCGGTCGAGCACGGCCATGTCGAACTTGGTTTCTTCGTGGTCGACACGGTGCGGCTTGGCCTGGGTGGTCGGGTTCACCGAGATCACGCCGCAGTATTCTGGCATGTGCTTGGCAAACTCGGCGGTGCCGATCTTCGTCGCGGTGTCGATGATGTCCTGCTTGTGGCTGACGATCAGCGGGCGCAGGACCAGGGTATCGGTCACCCGGTCGATGACCGAGAGGTTCGGCAGGGTCTGGCTGGAAACCTGGGAAATCGCCTCGCCGGTCACCAGCGCATCGATCTCCAGGCGCTCGGCCACGCGGCTGGCGGCACGCAGCATCATGCGCTTCAGGGTCACGCCCATGTAGCTGTCGTCGACCTTGGTGAGAATCTCGCCGACCACTTCCTCGAAGGGCACGCTGACAAACAGCACGCGCTGGGAACTGCCGTACTTCTTCCACAGGTAGTGCGCGACTTCCATCACGCCCAGTTCGTGGGCACGGCCGCCGAGGTTGAAGAACACGAAGTGGCTGATCATGCCGCGGCGCATCATCTGGTAGGCCGCCACGGTGGAGTCGAAGCCGCCGGACATCAGCACCAGCACCTGCTCCAGCGCCCCCAGCGGGTAACCGCCAAGGCCATCATGCTGGGCATGGATTACATAGAGGCGGTCGTAGCGGATTTCCACGCGCACCTGCACTTCCGGGTTCTTCAGCGAAACGCCTGCCGCGCCGCAATGCTGGCGCAGGCCGCCGCCGACGTAGCGTTCCACGTCGATGGAGGTGAAGGGGTGCTTGCCGGCGCGCTTGCAGCGCATGGAGAAGACCTTGCCCGGCAGCTTGTCGCCGAAGTGGGTCTTGCACTTCTCGAGGATGTCGTCGAAATCGCCCAGCGGGTACTCGTGCACTTCGAGGAAGTGGCCGATGCCCGGCGTGCAGGTCAGCCGCTCGATCATCTCGCGCAGGACTTTCGGGTCGGTGACCTGGGTCTCGACCTCGAGGTTGTCCCATTCGCCTTCGACCAGCAGCTCAGGGTCGAGGTCGCGGAGCACCGTGCGAATATTCTTCGCCAGCTGGCGGATGAAGCGCTTGCGCACCGGCCGGCTCTTGATGGTGATTTCCTGGAAGACCTTGACGATGAGTTTCATGCGAATCGGGCGACTGCCATGGGACTGAAAAAAAGGGGCGGAATTATATCCGAAATTGCTCAAGACTTGAGCAGAAATCGGAGACTTTCTTTTTGGCGCACCAAAATGGACTCATGCACCACGATGAAGCACCGAAACAGTGCACGATTTTCGTGCAATTCCCTGTAGCAGCCACTACAGCCCCTGAAATCAGGGCCTCTGCCCGAATACGGGCACTGGCACGCAACTTGCTCTCTTGTGAGGCAGGTTGCCCTGGCCGACTATGCCGGCCGGCATCACCCGTTACTGGGGCACAGAAAGCTCCCAGCTCTAATCCCTCCTGGAGGACAGCATGTCGTACAAGTCGCAACAACTGATCAAAGATCATGACGTGAAGTGGGTTGACCTGCGCTTCACCGATACCAAAGGCAAGCAGCAGCACGTCACCATGCCCGCCCGCGACGCGCTGGACGACGAGTTCTTCGAAGCCGGCAAGATGTTCGATGGCTCCTCCATCGAAGGCTGGAAGGGCATCGAAGCCTCCGACATGATCCTGCTCCCGGACGACAGCACCGCCGTGCTCGACCCGTTCACCGAAGAGCCGACCCTGATCCTGGTTTGCGACATCATCGAGCCGAGCACCATGCAAGGCTACGAGCGCGACCCGCGCAACATCGCCAAGCGCGCCGAGGAATACCTGAAGTCCACCGGTATCGGTGACACCGTATTCGTCGGCCCGGAGCCGGAGTTCTTCATCTTCGACGAAGTGAAGTTCAAGTCCGACATCTCTGGCTCGATGTTCAAGATCTTCTCCGAGCAGGCTTCCTGGAACACCGACGCCGACATCGAGACCGGCAACAAAGGTCACCGTCCGGGCGTCAAAGGCGGCTACTTCCCGGTACCGCCAGTCGACCACGACCACGAAATCCGTACCGCCATGTGCAACGCCATGGAAGAGATGGGCCTGGTCATCGAAGTTCACCACCACGAAGTGGCGACTGCCGGCCAGAACGAAATCGGCGTGAAGTTCAACACCCTGGTTGCCAAGGCTGACGAAGTTCAGACCCTGAAGTACTGCATCCACAACGTTGCCGACGCCTATGGCAAGACCGTGACCTTCATGCCGAAGCCGCTTTACGGCGACAACGGCTCGGGCATGCACGTACACATGTCCATCTCCAAGGATGGCAAGAACACCTTCTCTGGCGAAGGTTATGCCGGCCTGTCCGACACCGCCCTGTACTTCATCGGCGGCATCATCAAGCACGGCAAGGCCCTGAACGGCTTCACCAACCCGGCCACCAACTCCTACAAGCGTCTGGTTCCGGGCTTCGAAGCCCCGGTCATGCTGGCCTACTCGGCCCGCAACCGTTCCGCCTCGATCCGTATTCCGTACGTCTCCAGCCCGAAAGCCCGCCGTATCGAAGCTCGCTTCCCGGACCCGGCTGCCAACCCCTACCTGTGCTTCGCCGCACTGCTGATGGCTGGCCTGGACGGCATCCAGAACAAGATTCACCCCGGCGATGCTGCGGACAAGAACCTGTACGACCTGCCGCCGGAAGAGGCGAAGGAAATCCCGCAGGTTTGTGGCAGCCTGAAAGAGGCGCTGGAAGAACTCGACAAGGGCCGCGCGTTCCTGACCAAGGGCGGCGTGTTCACCGACGATTTCATCGATGCCTACATCGAGCTGAAGTCGGAAGAAGAAATCAAGGTGCGCACCTTCGTGCACCCGCTGGAATACGACCTGTACTACAGCGTCTGATCCACGAATACCTATAAATAGCGGCAGTATTAAGGCCTCCTTCGGGAGGCCTTTTTTATGGGCGCAGGCAAAGCGATGTGGCAGCTAATTTTGTGGGCGCGGGCCATGCGCGCGATCACGGGCATGGCCCGCGCCTACCGGTAGGCTCAGGATTGCTCGCTCCTACGAAGGTCCGTCAGGCGAAGCGGGATCAGATCCCGCCGTCCACCGGCGCTGCGTGCTCTTCATCGTCCTCACGACGCGATTTGCGCATGCGCGAGAGCTGCACGTTGAGGCGCGGCATGGCGAGTTCCAGCCCGGCCTTGTCGAGCTTCTGCCGCAGGCGCAGGTTGAACGCACGTTGCACTTCCCACTGACGGATCGGCGCGGTCTTGAAGCGGAAGCGCAGGATCGCCTGGCCGGCGTCGAAGCTCTCGACACCCTGGATTTCCAGCGGCGACCAGATGGCGCGATTGATGGTGCGGTCGCCGCGCAGCTCGCCGGAGACTTCCTTGATCAGCGCCAGCGCGTCATCGATCGGCATGCTCGCCGGCACCGGCCAGCGGAACATGGCGTAGCCGAACTGCCGCGAGTAGTTCTTGATGCTCTTGATCTCGCTGAACGGGATGGTGTGCACCACACCGTCCAGGTCGCGCAGGCGCACGGTGCGGATGGTCAGGCCCTCGACCGTGCCGAGGTGGCCGCCAACGTCGACGTAGTCGTCGATGGACAGCGAGTCCTCGATGATGATGAACAGGCCGGTAATCAGGTCCGCCACCAGCGATTGCGCACCGAAGCCGATGGCCAGACCGATGACACCGGCACCGGCCAGCAAGGGCGTGACGTTCATGCCCATGTTGGCCAGGGCGACGATCAGCGCGATCACCGCAATGGTGACGAACAGCACGTTGCGGATCAGCGGCAGCATCGTCAGCGCGCGGGTGTTGGCGCTCTTCTTGCCGCCCAGGCCGAGGCTGTGCTGCACCGCGGTGTCGGTGAGGATCCAGACCAGCCAGGCAACCAGCAGGGTGGTGCCGAAGCTGAACAGCTTGAGGCTGATCTGCGAGCCGTCGCCCTCGGCGAAGCCAATCAGCGACATACCCCAGACGCGCAGGCCGACTTCGAGGAAGAACAGCAGGCTGGCGAGGTGCAGCAAGGTGTAGCCGAAGCTCTGCAACTGCTCGATATAAGGTGCATGACGACGCGCTCCGCGCCGCGCCGAACGCAGATGGGCACGACGGATCAGGCCGTTGGCGGTCATTGCCACCACCGCCACGGCGGCGCAGACCAGCGCACGACGCAGGGCGTAACTGCTGTCGCCGGCGGTGACGACAGTGGCGAACAGCGAGATGCCGACCAGCACCAGCACCGGCAGGAACCAGATCGAGCCGATCAGCTCGACCAACTCGTTCAAGCCCCGGCGTTTGAGGCGGCGCTCCAGCGGCTGGTTGCGGATCAGGTGGCCGATGGGCCGGCGGAACTGCAGGACGAACAAAGCGGTGAGCAGCCCCGCGCAGATGTTGGCCACCGAGCCGACGAACAGCGCGATGTTGTGCCCCAGGCTCTCGATGACACGCGGGTCGTGCAGTGCCTCGCCCAACGCCGCCAGGCTGCCGATCAGCCAGAGTGGACGGAAGGCACGGCGGCGCAGGATGTCCAGGGCGCGCATGCGGTGCGGCCCGCTGAGCAGCGAGAGGGAGATCACGCACAGCGCGGAGAACAATGTACCGCACACCAGGGTGTAGGCGATCACCATCGCCACCAGCTTGCCCAGTGAGCTGGGCAAGACCACCGAGAGGTAGACGGTGATCAGGAAGGCGACCAGCCAGGGGCCGAGCTTGCGCAGGGCGAACAGCATCAGGTCGCGGGTCTTGGGATGTTGCGGTAGTTCGCCTTCGAGGCCGAAGCGCTTGCGCATACGCCCGGCGACCCAGCGCAGGCCGATGGCGACACAGGCCCAGACGAGGATCACCAGGGCGAAGTCGAGGATCATCCCCGGCCATTCCGCCAGCGAGGGAGTGCGCGCGTCCAGCTCGTAGCCGGCGCCCTGGAACAGCTCGGACCAACGCACCAGCGGGCTGTTGGCGCCCTCGAACTGTTTCTCCAGGCTGCCCAGGGTCTCGCCGATCAGGCCGAGCACACCGCCCTGCTCGTCCGAGCTCTTCTGGGTGGCATCGCGCAGCTGTTTGAGCTTCTTCAGCAGGTCGGCGCGCTGCTGATCGTTCTCCAGGGTCATGATCACCTGATTCAGCGACTGCTCCAGCTGGGCGTCGCTGACCTTGGCATCGCCACTGCCCGTCACCCCGGCCAGCGGCCCGGGAAGCGCCGCCAGCGCGGGCCCGGCGACGGCCAAGCCGAGACCCAGACAGCACAGCAGCAGCCATTGACGAAGCAGGTAACGAATCAGAATCACAGGCACACCCCACAACGATGGAAAATGACACTCGCCCGCATCATACAGACGACGCCCCCAGGCTCGGACCCAAGCCGCACAGGAAAGGTCCGCTCACGAGCAGCAGCGCACAACGCGCGGAGCCCTGCTGAAAGACAATAGGCAACTTGCCAGCTGCCGTCGGCAATGCAACGCTTGGCTAGACCCTCCGGAGATTCTTCATGCGCCTGATCCTCACCGCCCTGCTGCTCGCCGCCGCATTGCCAGCCAGCGCGCAGATCTACAAGTACACCGACGCCAACGGCAAGACGGTGTTCACCAACCAGCCACCCACCCATGTCGACGCCAAACCGGTGGAGCTGCCACCGACCAATACCGTCGGCCCGCAGGCGCCCGTCACCTCCCCCGCCGACAGCGGCAGCGAGAACCAGGCCACCAGGGCCTATGCCATTCTCGCGCTGAGCAACCTGCCGGATGACGAAGCGCTGCGTGAGAACAATGGCACCTTCAGCGTGAACGTCGTGGTGCAGCCCGCACTGGCACCGGAGCACCAATTGCAACTGGTGCTCGACGGGCAGCCCTATGGCGCGCCAACCAGCAGCACCAGCATCGGCCTGCAGAATATCGACCGTGGCGACCATACCCTGGCCGTTCAGGTCCTGCAGGGTAGCCGCGTGATCCAGGCCAGTACCCCGGTAGGCTTCACCCTGCAGCGCATCAGCACCCACAGCCCGCAGCGGCCCAAGGTCCAGCCCAGGACGGGCGGCTGACAATGCGGCAACTGCTGATACTCCTGTTGTCGGCGCTGTGCTGCCTGTCGGCCAGCGCCGAGGTCTATACCTACATCGACAAGGAAGGCAATCGCGTCTTCACCGACCAGCCACCGCGCGGCAACGCGCAGAAGCTGAACCTGGCGCCGCCCAACGCGATGCCCAATGCCCTACCCAATGGCAAAGGCCAGTTGATCATGCCGCCGCCGCTGTACATGCCGGCGGCGCCCTCCGGCCCACCGGCCTACCAGTTGCTGCGCATCATCGTGCCGGAGCCCGATGCCACCGTGCGGGCCAATGACGGTGCGCTGATCGTCTCCGCCACCAGCGACCCCGCCCTGCTGCCCGGTCACCTCTACCGCCTGCTGCTGGACGGCAAGCCGATGGGCGAGCCGGGCCGCAGCCCGGTGTTCCCGCTGAACAATGTCGAGCGCGGCACCCATCAGCTGTCGGTGGAAATCATCGACACCCTCGGCCGCACCATCGAGCAGACGCCCAACCAGCCCTTCCACATGTTCCGCGTCTCGGTGGCCGAAGCCTCCGACCTGGACACCTCCCACCCGCTCAGCGCCGCCAGCCGCTGACGCGGCGTGCAGCTCGGCACAAATGCACCATATCGGTGCATTCGCCTGCACCACTTTCTATACTCTCCCCATTTCGGGTCACTTCCTTTGACCGGATCGGCCGCTTGCGCACCGCAATTCAGCGCAACAGGCCGGAATACGCGTCTTTTCAGGGCCTGGTTTGTTTTTTGCATTTTCCCGCACAGTCTTGGGACATCTCCTACGCCATGCCTACAGAAACCCAGCTCCGCCTGTTGCTCGACAACCTCACCACGGCGGTGATCCTGCTCAATGCCGAGCTGCGCCTGGAGTACATGAACCCGGCGGCGGAAATGCTCCTGGCGGTCAGTGGCCAGCGCAGCCACGGGCAATTCATCAGCGAGCTGTTCACCGAATCGCCCGAGGCGCTGCAGTCGCTGCGCCAGGCGGTGGAAGAGGCACACCCCTTCACCAAGCGCGAAGCGACCCTGACCTCGCTGACCGGCCAGACCATTACCGTGGACTACGCGGTGACGCCGATCCTCGACCGCCGCGACACCCTGCTGTTGCTGGAGGTCCACCCGCGCGACCGGCTGCTGCGGATCACCAAGGAAGAGGCGCAACTGTCCAAGCAGGAAACCACCAAGCTGCTGGTGCGCGGCCTGGCCCACGAGATCAAGAATCCGCTGGGCGGCATTCGCGGTGCGGCGCAGTTGCTTGCGCGCGAGCTGCCGGACGAATCGCTCAAGGACTACACCAACGTCATCATCGAGGAAGCAGACCGTCTGCGGAATCTGGTGGACCGCATGCTCGGCTCCAACAAGCTGCCGCAGCTCTCGGTGACCAACGTCCACGAGGTGCTGGAGCGCGTCTGTAGCCTGGTGGACGCCGAAACCCAGGGCAGCATCCCGCTGGTGCGCGACTACGACCCGAGCATCCCCGACCTGCTGATCGATCGCGAACAGATGATCCAGGCGGTGCTGAACATCGTGCGCAACGCCATGCAGGCAATCACCGCGCAGAACGAACTCAAGCTCGGCCGCATCACCCTGCGCACCCGCACCCTGCGTCAGTTCACCATCGGCCACACGCGCCATCGCCTGGTGTGCAAGGTGGAGATCATCGACAACGGCCCGGGCATCCCGGCCGAACTGCAGGACACCATCTTCTACCCCATGGTCAGCGGCCGCGCCGACGGTACCGGGCTCGGCCTGGCCATTACCCAGAACATCATCAGCCAGCACCAGGGCTTGATCGAATGCGAGAGCCATCCCGGCCACACCGTGTTCAGTCTGTTCCTGCCCCTGGAACAAGGAGTGCATTGACCATGAGCCGATCAGAGACCGTCTGGATTGTCGACGACGACCGCTCCATCCGCTGGGTACTGGAAAAAGCCCTGCAGCAGGAAGGCATGACCACCGTCAGCTTCGACAGCGCCGACAGCGTGATGAGCCGCCTGGGCCGGCAACAGCCGGACGTGATCATCTCCGACATCCGCATGCCCGGCGCCAGTGGCCTGGATCTGCTGGCACAGATCCGCGAAGTGCACCCGCGCCTGCCGGTGATCATCATGACCGCGCACTCGGACCTCGACAGCGCGGTCGCGTCGTACCAGGGCGGCGCTTTCGAGTACCTGCCCAAGCCGTTCGACGTCGACGAAGCCGTCTCCCTGGTCAAGCGCGCCAACCAGCACGCCCAGGAGCAGCAGGGCCTGGAAGCGCCAGCGAACCAGACGCGCACCCCGGAAATCATCGGCGAAGCGCCGGCGATGCAGGAGGTATTCCGCGCCATCGGTCGCCTTTCACACTCCAACATCACCGTGTTGATCAATGGCGAGTCGGGCACCGGCAAGGAGCTGGTCGCCCACGCCCTGCACCGTCACAGCCCGCGCGCGACCTCGCCGTTCATTGCGCTGAACATGGCGGCGATTCCCAAGGACCTGATGGAATCCGAGCTGTTCGGCCACGAGAAAGGCGCCTTCACCGGCGCGGCCAACCAGCGGCGCGGCCGCTTCGAGCAGGCCGATGGCGGCTCGCTGTTCCTCGACGAGATCGGCGACATGCCGGCCGACACCCAGACCCGCCTGCTGCGCGTGCTGGCCGATGGCGAGTTCTACCGCGTGGGTGGCCACACTCCGGTGAAGGTGGACGTGCGGATCATTGCCGCGACGCACCAGAACCTGGAAAACCTGGTGCGCGAGGGCAAGTTCCGTGAAGACCTGTTCCACCGCCTGAACGTCATCCGCGTGCATATCCCGCGCCTGGCCGACCGAC
The DNA here is from genome assembly GCF_002796985.1 of Pseudomonas sp. Taxonomy (GTDB): domain Bacteria; phylum Pseudomonadota; class Gammaproteobacteria; order Pseudomonadales; family Pseudomonadaceae; genus Pseudomonas. Next base: position 387,603 of record NZ_PEKX01000020.1, read on the forward strand.
GTGAGGACATCCCGGCGCTGGCCCGGCACTTCCTCGCCCGCGCTGCGCAGGAGCTGGCCGTGGAGCCCAAGCTGCTCAAGCCGGAAACCGAGGACTACCTCAAGCACCTCGGCTGGCCGGGCAACGTGCGCCAGCTGGAGAACACCTGCCGCTGGATCACCGTCATGGCTTCCGGCCGCGAGGTCCACATCGACGACCTGCCGCCGGAGCTGATGACCCAGCCGCAGGACAGCGTACCGGCCGCGAACTGGGAACAGGCCCTGCGCCACTGGGCCGACCAGGCGCTGGGGCGCGGGCAGTCCAGCCTGCTGGATACCGCCGTGCCGGCTTTCGAGCGGATCATGATCGAGACCGCGCTCAAGCACACCGCCGGCCGCCGCCGCGATGCCGCCGTGCTGCTGGGCTGGGGGCGCAACACCCTGACCCGCAAGATCAAGGAACTGGGCATGAAAATCGACGGCCCGGACGACGACGGCGAGGACTGAAGTACTTCCACGAAAAAGGGGCCGAGAGGCCCCTTTTTTTGCTCACGGCTCTTCGTAGGAGCGAGCTTGCTCGCGAATGGACTCGACGGCCGGTAGTGGAGTTGAACGGTTCGCGAGCAGGCTCGCTCCTACCCAAACGGCCCAGAGCCGAGAGCAACACTCAACACGAGCAGTCACAATCCCGCAACATCCATCCCCAGAGCCTGTGGATAACCCTGTGCACGGAACGGGGAAAGAACGTGCTACAGCCCAGAGCACGCACGGTCTGCGGGTTTGCGTGGTTTCTGTGCAGGAAATTCCAGCTTGCCCACATCCACTGTGTGCCCGCCTGTGGATAAGCTTGGGGCAAGCTGCTGCGCCACCCGCCTGGCGCGGGTTTGCGCGGGTCGATCAGAAAACACTCAATCCAGGGTGAAGCCGTGCTGACGCCAGGCTTCGTAAACGGTCACGGCCACGGTGTTGGACAGGTTCAGGCTTCGGCAGCCCGGGCGCATTGGCAGGCGCACGCGATGCTCCGGCGGCAAGGCATCGCGCACCTCCTCGGGCAGGCCCCGGCTTTCCGGGCCGAACAGGAAGGCGTCGCCGCGCTGGTAGGCCACTTCATGGAATGGCTGCGAACCCTTGGTGGTGAAGGCGAACACACGCGGCTGGCCGAGTTGCTCCAGGCATTCCTCGAGGCTCGCGTAGCGGCGCACGCTGGCGTACTCGTGGTAATCCAGCCCGGCGCGGCGCAGGCGCTTGTCGTCCAGCTCGAAGCCCAGCGGCTCGATCAGGTGCAGGCTGCAGCCCGCATTGGCGCACAGCCTGATAATGTTGCCGGTGTTGGGGGGGATTTCCGGTTGAAAAAGGATTACGTGGAACATGCAGCGCTCCGAGCCTGAGAACGGCGGGCATTCTACCTCCGCCAAGGAGCAAATGCGGCCCAGGCCCTGGCTGAAGGTGCTGGTATCGCTGTGTGTGCTCGGCCTGCTGCTGGGCCTGATGCTCGGCCGCCTGGTCAATCCGCCGCACGCGGGGCCACCGCAGATCCTTGCCGTAGAGCCCTCTGCCGATGGCTTGGTGCTCACCCTGGACGCGCAGCCCGGCGTTCGTGCCGGCCATCTGGACGGCGCCCTGGCGGTGCAGATCGACGCCAGCGGCAAGGCCCAGCAAGGCCAGTTGCGGATCGGCGATGCGCCGGTGCGCTGGAAGCTGGAGCCAAGGGAGCGCGGGGTTCTGCTGACACTGCTGTCGACCCGGCGCCTGCAGGGCACCTGGGACAGCGCCGAGGTCGGTGGCCGGTGGCGGCTGACCATCAGCACGCGGCCCGAATAAAAGCGGGGTTTTCCCGGCCTGCCTGGTCCGGGGCCCCGAAGCGGGAAGCGAACCCTCCGAGTGGGAGGGTCGCGGGCATAAAAGAGGGGTTTACCCGGCCTGCCTGTACCAGGACCCCTGAACCGGCTGCGACGGCCACCACTTCGGGCGACACGCTCGCAAGTTGTAAAAGAGGGGTTACCCAGCCTGCCTGTACCGAGGCCCCTGAAATTGCTGTTGTCAGGGGTATTGCAGAGGGCGTGCCAAGATTGTTCAAAGGGCCACCAGCTTCGATTCGAATCCACCCCATGACTGGCTGAAAGCCCCGCAGCCAAAGGCCTCCATGGATATCCAAATCCGTTCGAAGCAGCGCACGTCAGCGTCTGCGCCGGGGATTCCAGGGTCTCTCCACCGCGCCGCCTCTTGCGCCCTGCTAGTGCGCACGCACCAAACTTGAACGTCGCGCAGGAGCGGACTCTGTCCGCGACAGGTTCGCATCACGCCGGATGCCATCGCGGACGGAGTCCGCTCCTACGCCCAGGCTCGACCTCGGCAGCAAACGCCAGACAAAGAAAAAGGCGCCCGAAGGCGCCTTTCTCGTTCGGCGTCAGTGATTACTGGGCCGGGATCTCGCCGGATGCCTGCATGCGGGCGAGTTCCTGCGCGTACAGCGCATCGAAGTTCACCGGGGACAGCATCAGCGCCGGGAAGGAGCCACGGACAACCAGGCTGTCCAGGGTTTCACGGGCGTACGGGAAGAGGATGTTCGGGCAGAAGGCGCCCAGGGTGTGGCTCATGCTGGAAGCGTCCAGACCCTTGATCAGGAAGATGCCGGCCTGCTGCACTTCAACGATGAAAGCGGTTTCCTCGTTGTTCTTCACGGTCACCGAAACGGTCAGGACCACTTCGTAGAAGTCGCCATCGAGCTGCTTCTGACGGGTGTTGAGGTCCATGGCGATGCTCGGCTGCCACTCCTGACGGAAGATTTCCGGAGCCTTGGGGGCCTCGAAGGAGAGGTCGCGCACGTAGATGCGCTGCAGCGAGAACTGCGGGTTGTTGTCTTGTTCGGCTGCGCCGTTGCTGGCTTGTTCAGTCATTTCGGGACCTTCTTGTGCATCGTTTCAGAATGAGGGATTACGCCGAGAGCAGCGTATCCAGCTTGCCCGCGCGTTCCAGCGCGTAAAGATCGTCGCAGCCGCCGATGTGGGTTCCGTCGATCCAGATCTGCGGCACCGAAGTGCGACCCGCCTTGCTGGCCATCTCGGCGCGCACGCCAGGCTTGCCGTCCACGGTGATTTCCTCGTAGGCGACACCCTTCTTGTCCAGCAGGGCCTTGGCGCGGATGCAATAAGGGCACCACGCGCTGGTGTAGATCAAGGTCGACGACATCTCACTTCACCAGGGGCAGGTTGTCACCACGCCAGCTGCCGATACCACCGGAGAGCTTGGCAGCGTTGTAACCGGCCTTCTGCAGCACGCTGCACCAGGTGCCCGCGTGCTGGCCCATGCCGTCGACCACGATGAGGGTCTTGGCCTTGTGCTTGTCCAGCTCGCTCATGCGGGCGTTCAGCTTGTCCGCCGGGATGTTCAGTGCACCGACGATGTGGCCGGCGGTGAACTCCTTGGCCGGGCGGATATCCAGCACGACAGCCTGCTCGGCGTTGACCATGGCGGTCAGCTCGCGGGTGGACAGCGCGCGGCCGCCCTTGCGCATTTCGTGCAGGGCCAGCAGCACCAGCAGGATGACCAGGGCCCCCACCAGCAGGTAATGGTGGGTGGCGAATTCGATCAAACGAGGAAGAAATGAAGGCATGGCACAGGACATCCAGACGTAAAAATGCCGGCCAGTATACACGCGCGTATCTGACGGCTGTACCCTGCGAATCATGGCGTCTGTCGGCACCAACCGGTAAAATGTCGGTCCTTTTCTGACCCCTATTCTCGGAAAGAGCCGTACCTATGACTGCAACGCGCAAACCGCTGGTCCTGATCATCCTGGACGGCTTCGGCCATAGCGATAGCCCTGAATTCAACGCCATCTACGCCGCGAAGAAGCCCAACTGGGACCGCCTGCTGGCCAGCCAGCCGCACGGCCTGATCTCCGGCTCGGGCATGGACGTCGGCCTGCCTGACGGGCAGATGGGCAATTCCGAGGTGGGCCACATGAACCTGGGCGCCGGCCGTGTCGTCTACCAGGACTTCACCCGCGTGACCAAGGCCATCCGCGACGGCGAATTCTTCCACAACCCGGTACTGACCGGCGCAGTGGACAAGGCCGCCGGCGCCGGCAAGGCCGTGCACATCCTCGGCCTGCTCTCCGATGGCGGCGTGCACAGCCACCAGGATCACCTGATCGCCATGGCCGAACTGGCCGCGCAGCGTGGCGCGCAGAAGATCTACCTGCACGCCTTCCTCGACGGCCGCGACACCCCGCCCAGGAGCGCCGAGCCGTCGCTGAAACTGCTCGACGACGCCTTCGCCCGCATCGGCAAGGGCCGCACCGCCAGCATCATTGGCCGCTATTTCGCCATGGACCGCGACAACCGCTGGGACCGCGTCGAAGCCGCCTACAACCTGATCACCGACGGCACCGCCGAATTCACCGCCGACACTGCCGTGGGCGCGTTGAACGCAGCCTATGAGCGCGGCGAGAGCGACGAATTCGTCAAAGCCACCCGCATCGGCGCACAAGTACGCGTGGAAGACGGCGACGCCGTGGTCTTCATGAACTTCCGTGCCGACCGCGCCCGCGAACTTTCGCGCGCTTTCGTCGAGCCGGGCTTCAAGGAATTCCCGCGCCAGCGCGAGCTGCACCTGGCCGAGTACGTGATGCTGACCCAGTACGCAGCGAGCATCCCGGCGCCCAGCGCGTTCAAGCCTGAATCCCTGAACAACGTCCTGGGCGAGTACCTGGCCAAGAACGGCAAGACCCAGCTGCGCATCGCCGAAACCGAGAAGTACGCCCATGTGACCTTCTTCTTCTCCGGCGGCCGCGAAGAGCCGTTCGAAGGCGAAGAACGCATCCTCATCCCGTCGCCCAAGGTCGCCACCTACGATCTGCAGCCGGAAATGAGCGCGCCGGAAGTTACCGACAAGATCGTCGACGCCATCGAAAACCAGCGCTTCGACGTGATCATCGTCAACTACGCCAACGGCGACATGGTCGGCCACACCGGCGTGTTCGATGCCGCGGTGAAAGCCGTCGAGTGCCTGGATACCTGCGTCGGTCGGATTGTCGAGGCGCTGGACAAGGTCGACGGCGAAGCCCTGATCACTGCCGACCACGGCAACGTCGAGCAGATGGAAGACGCCATGACCGGCCAGGCGCACACCGCGCACACCTGCGAGCCGGTGCCGTTCGTCTATGTCGGCAAGCGCAAACTGGCCATTCGTGAAGGCGGCGTGCTCGCTGACGTGGCCCCGACCCTGCTGAATCTGATGGGTCTGGAGCAGCCAAAAGAGATGACCGGCAAGTCGATCATCACCCTGCTTTAAGGGTGACGATTCGACGGGAACGTGAGCCAGCTCCCGTCGGTCAGAGCAAACGCCCCACGCCATGCGGCCTGGGGCGTTTTTTTTAACGCCCGCCACGGGCATACTAGCCCGGTCCAGAATCCAGGTGCCCGCCACCCAATGCCTCGCGCCCTCCTCCCGCTGCTGCTGATCTGCCTCCTGTGCCCGCTCGCGGCCGTTGCCGACGAACGCGCCGACGCCCAGCGTCAGCTGGAGCAGACCCAGAAAGACATCAACGAGCTGAAGAAAAACCTGAAGAACATCCAGGACGAAAAGTCCGGGGTGCAGAAGCAGCTCAAATCCACCGAGACCCAGATGGGCGACCTGGAAAAGCAGATCAAGCAGATCCAGGACGACATGAAGAAGAGCGAGGAAGAGCTGCAGCGCCTCGATTCGGAGAAAAAAAAACTCCAGGGCGCGCGCCTTGAGCAGCAGCGCCTGATCGCCATTCAGGCCCGTGCCGCCTACCAGAGCGGCCGTCAGGAATACTTGAAGCTGCTGCTGAACCAGGAGCACCCCGAGAAGTTCAGCCGCACCCTCACCTACTACGACTACATCAACAAGGCGCGCCTGGAGCAGCTCTCGGCCTTCAACGAGACCCTCCGCCAGTTGAGCAATGTCGAGCAGGAAATCACCTCGCAGAAGGACGAGCAGGTCGCCCAGCAGACCGCCCTCGAAGCCCGCCGCCAGGAACTGGCCGACGCCCGCAAGGCGCGCCAGGAGACCCTGGCCAAGCTCAACAGCGAGCTGAAGGACAGCAGCGGCAAGCTGAAGAATCGCGAGCAGAGCCAGGAAGACCTGAACAAGGTCCTCAAGACCATCGAGGAAACTCTCGCCCGCCAGGCGCGTGAAGCCGAGGAAGCGCGCCAGCGCGCCCTCGCCGCCGAGCGTGAGCGGGTCAAGCGCGAGCGTGAGCTGGCCGCACGCGGCGAGAAGCCCGAGAGCCCCTCCAAGCGCCCCGATTACAGCGGCCCGCTGGTGTCCAGTGGCTCAGGTTTTGGCGGGGCCTTCAGTGCCACCAAGGGCAAGCTGCCCTGGCCGGTGGATGGCCGGGTGCTGGCTCGCTTCGGCAGCCCACGCGGCGACGACCCCCGCGCCACCTGGGATGGCGTGCTCATCGGCGCTTCCGCCGGCAGCACCGTGCGGGCTGTGCATGGCGGCCGCGTGGTATTCGCCGACTGGCTGCGTGGCTCCGGCCTGCTGGTCATTCTCGACCACGGTGGTGGCTACCTCAGCCTTTATGGGCATAATCAAAGTCTTCTGAAGGACGCCGGCGATACCGTCAAAGCGGGCGACCCCATTGCAACCGTGGGAGCCAGCGGGGGTCAGAGTACCCCGGCGGTGTATTTTGCCATTCGCCATCAGGGCCGCCCGGCGGACCCTTCGACCTGGTGTCGCACGCAGGGATAGGCGGCGAACACGCATTAGGAGCCAAACATGTCGCAAGCTTTCCGTCTCACTACCCTGGCCCTGGCCTTGCTGCTCGGCGTCGGTGCGGTCCAGGCCGCCGACGCGCCGGCCGCATCCCCCGCGGCCAACGGCAAGGAGGCTCCGCTGCCGCTCGATGAGCTGCGCACCTTTGCCGAGGTCCTGGACCGGGTGAAGGCGGCTTACGTCGAACCCGTGGATGACAAGACGCTGCTGGAGAATGCCATCAAGGGCATGCTCAGCAACCTCGACCCGCATTCGGCCTATCTCGGTCCGGAAGAGTTCGCCGAGCTGCAGGAAAGCACCAGCGGCGAGTTCGGCGGCCTGGGCATCGAGGTCGGCAGCGAGGATGGCTTCGTCAAGGTGATCTCGCCGATCGACGACACCCCAGCGGCCAACGCCGGCATCCAGCCGGGCGACCTGATCGTCAAGATCGACGGCAAGCCGACCAAGGGCCAGTCGATGAACGAGGCGGTGGACAGCATGCGCGGCAAGGCCGGCTCGCCGATCACCCTGACCATCGTGCGCGGCGGCGGCAAGCCGTTCGACGTCACCCTCAAGCGCGCCATCATCAAGGTCAAGAGCGTCAAGAGCCAGATGCTCGAACCGGGCTATGGCTACCTGCGCATCACCCAGTTCCAGGTCAACACCGGCGAGGAGACGGTCAAGGCGCTGTCCAAGCTGCGCAACGACAACAAGGGCAAGCTCAAGGGCCTGGTGCTGGACCTGCGCAACAACCCTGGCGGCGTGCTGCAGTCCGCGGTGGAAGTGGCCGACGCCTTCCTCACCAAGGGCCTGATCGTCTACACCAAGGGCCGCATCCCGAATTCCGAACTGCGCTTCTCCGCCGACCCGGCCGACCCGAGCGACGGCGTCCCGCTGGTGGTGCTGATCAACGGCGGCAGCGCCTCGGCGGCGGAGATCGTTGCCGGTGCCCTGCAGGACCAGAAGCGCGCGATCACCATGGGCACCGACAGCTTCGGCAAAGGCTCGGTACAGACCGTGCTGCCGCTGAACAATGATCGTGCCCTGAAACTCACCACCGCGCTGTACTACACCCCCAACGGCCGCTCCATCCAGGCCCAGGGCATCATCCCGGACATCGAGGTGGAACGTGCCAAGGTGACCCGCGAGAAGAGTGAGTTCGATGGATTCAAGGAAGCCGACCTGCAAGGCCACCTGGCCAACGGCAATGGCGGCAAGGATCGCCCGACGACCTCCGGCAAGGCGCCAGTGGATAACCCGCAGGATGGCGACTACCAGCTCAGCCAAGCCCTCAGCCTGCTGAAAGGACTCAGCGTCAGCCGCGGCAACAACTGACCGATGCGCCCGGCCCGGCTGCTGTTCGGCCTGTGCCTGGGCGCGCTGCTGTGCCTGCCGGCAGCCGCTGCGCAGCGGCCGGGCAGCCTCAAGCCGCTGGTCAGCATCGTCATCGACGACCTCGGGCAGAACCTGGCGCGCGACCGCCAGGTGCTCGACATCTCCCCCGCCATCGCCCTGGCAATCATCCCCGACACTCCCCACGCCGCCGAACTGGCGCGCGAGGCGCACCATCGCGGGCGCACCGTGATGCTGCACATGCCCATGGACCCGGCCGGCGGCGACTATGCCTGGCGCCCGGAGCTGACCCAGGAAGAACGCGCGCGCCGCCTCGACGCCGCACTGGCGAAGGTGCCCTACGTGCAGGGTGTGAACAACCACGAAGGCAGCCGCATGACCGCCGACCGCCCGGCCATGGCCTGGCTCGCCGCGGAACTGCAGCGGCGCCACCTGTTCCTGCTCGACAGTCGCACCAGCGCCGCCACTGTGGCCGCCGCCGAAGCGCAGAAGATCGGTCTCGCCAGCCTGTCGCGGGATGTGTTCCTCGACGACGACCCGAGCGAAGCGGCGGTGATGGAGCAGATGCAACGCGGCCTCGCGCTGGCACGCAAGCAGGGCACGGTGGTGATGATTGGTCACCCGAAGCCGGCGACCCTGGCCGTGCTCAAGCGCGTGCTGCCGACCTTGAAGGCCCAGGGATTCGAATTGGTGAAACCGGCCCTGATGATCGCCGAACGCGGCAACCGCGCCATGGCGGGGCATGGGCGGGACGGAATCTACCGCTAGACGCGGGCTTTTTCGTAGGAGCGAGCTTGCTCGCGAACAGCCCCGGCATCGAATTTCCCGAGAGCGGTTCGCGAGCAAGCTCGCTCCTACAAAACTGAGTCAGGCTTGGGCGCCCGGACTGCAGGCTTACAGGTAATTATTGGTCGCCTGCTCGATGAACCCATCCGCGCGCATCTCGTCCAGCGCCTTCTGCAACCTGGTCACCACCTCGTCCGGGGTGTCCTTGTTGATCGCCAGGTACAGCTGGGCCTCGTTGAAACGCAGCACCGTCTGCAGGCCGGACACGCCCTCCTGCTTGGCCAGGTAGCGGCCCACCGGGTCGGTGGTGGCCCACAGATCGATCTCGCCACTGGTCAGTTTCTTCACGTTTTCCTGGTCGCGCAGCGCGTTGAGCACCGGGATGCCCTGGCTTTCCAGGTTCTGGCTGACCGCGTCGTTCTTGTAGGCGCCGAGCTTGTACTTGGCGGCGTCCTTCAGGTCCTTGACCTTGATCGTGCTGCCCGGCGGCGCCAGCAGGACCCAGTTGGTCTTGGCGATCGGCCCGACCCACTTGAACAGCGGCACCCGCTCGGGCGTGTAAGTGGTGGAGAACAGCCCATAGTCGGGCTTGTCGAGGGCCAGCTTGTACAGGCGGTCCCAGGGGAAGCGCAGGCTCAGGCTGTACTGGATGCCGGCGCGCTTGAACATCTCGCGGACGATATCGGCGCTGATGCCGTCGATCCCGTCGTCGCGGGCGAAGTTCTTGTCGTCCACCGCCATGTTGAAGGGCGGGAAGTTCTCGGTGAGCAGCACCATCTTGTAATCGGCGGGCAACTCGGCGCGGGCCGTGGCGGCCCCCAGCAACAGACCCAGGGTCAGGGTCTTGATCAGGACTTTCAGCATGGTCATACCGCTCGCTTGGTTATCGTTATTGGGCTTGCGGCATCCCTGCAGGGGGGACGGAATACTTCGCTCGTCTGCCTTCCGTGGCAAAACCGGCGCCGAGGGATGTCGGCGCCAAACACGAAGGCCGGCGAGTGGCCGGCCTTCGGGTGTTACAGGTAACTGTTGAGCACGTCGTCGACGAAGCCCTCGGCGCGCATCTTGTCCAGCGCCGCCTGCAGCTTCTGCACCACGGCATCCGGAGTCTCGCGATTCAGCGCGAGGAACAACTGGTCGCTGTTGAAGCGCAACACGGTCTTCAGTCCAGTGACGCCGACCTGCTTGGCCAGGTAGCGGCCCGCCGGGTCACCGCTCGCCCACAGGTCGATCTGGTCGTCACGCAGCTTGCCGGCGTTCTCCTGGTCGCGCAGCGCCAGCACCGGCTCGAAGCCGTGCTCGGTCAGGTACTGGGCCATGGCATCGCCCTTGTAAGCACCGACGCGGTACTGCTTGGCTTCATCCAGGTTGTTCAGGCTGATCTTGCTGTCAGCCTTGGCCAGCAGCACCCAGTCGTCCGGGCCGATCGGGCCGACCCACTTGAACTGGCTCTCGCGTTCGGGCAGGCGCGCGGTGACGAACACGCCGTAGCCAGGCTTCTCCAGCGCCAGCTTGTAGATGCGGTCCCAGGGGAAGCGCAGGGTCAGGCTGTACTGAACGCCGGCACGCTTGAACATTTCCTTGACGATATCCACGGCGATGCCGTCGATGCTGTCTTCCTGGGCGAAGTTCTTGCCATTGATGGCCATGTTGTAGGGCGGGAAGTTCTCGGTGAGCAGCACCATGCTGTAATCCGAAGAATCCGTTTCGGCCCTTGCCGCGCTGGCCAGAAGCAGGCCGCAGCTTAGCCATGCGAGCAGAATGCGCTTCAGCATCGAGATATTCCCTGCGTATGACGTTTCTGAGAAGCCGCAGAGCTTACTCGGAGAATTGACGTCAATAAACCCTATGAATATGGCAATGAGACATGGATGCGCCAGCACCCTGACCGGAACCTTTGGCTAGCAAGCTTCGTGCGCAGAGAGAGGATGCGGCTACCGGCCGCAGCGGCGGGGGCTCGGGACAGAGCCAACGGGCCGGGAGAACCCCGGCCCGGAAAGGATCAGCGCACGACGATACCGCGGCTGGCCAGGTAGGCCTTGGCCTCCGGCACGCTGTACTCGCCGAAGTGGAAGATGCTCGCCGCGAGGACCGCGTCGGCCTTGCCCTCGATGATGCCGGCGGCCAGGTGCTCCAGGTTGCCGACGCCGCCGGAGGCGATCACCGGAACGCCCACGGCCTCACTGATGGCGCGGGTCACGCCCAGGTCATAGCCGCTCTTCACGCCGTCCTGGTCCATGCTGGTCAGGAGGATTTCACCGGCGCCCAGGCCTTCCATTTTCTTCGCCCATTCCACCGCATCCAGCCCAGTCGGCTTACGGCCGCCGTGGGTGAAGATTTCCCAGCGCGGCGCCTCGCCAGGGGCCGACACCTTCTTGGCGTCGATGGCGACCACGATGCACTGGGAGCCGAAGCGCGCAGCGGCTTCGCCGACGAATTCCGGGGTGAACACCGCGGCGGTGTTGATCGAGACCTTGTCCGCACCGGCGTTGAGCAGGTTGCGGATGTCCTGCACCGTCCTGACGCCGCCGCCCACGGTCAGCGGGATGAACACCTGGCTGGCCATGCGCTCGACGGTATGCAGGGTGGTGTCGCGGCCATCGACGCTGGCGGTGATGTCGAGGAAGGTGATCTCGTCCGCGCCCTGCTCGTCGTAACGGCGGGCGATTTCCACCGGGTCGCCGGCGTCGCGGATGTTCTCGAACTTGACGCCCTTCACCACGCGGCCGTTGTCCACGTCGAGGCAGGGGATGATGCGTTTAGCCAGTGCCATAGCGTTGCTCTCGTAGGATGGGTGGAGCGCAGCGATACCCATGCTGCCCAATCACCCCAGGTCCTCATCGCCGGGTTAAGCCGCCTCGCGGCACACCCGGCCTGCGTTCAGATCAGCCTTTGAAGCTGTCGCACAGCGCCTGGGCCTCGGCAACGTCCAGGGTGCCTTCGTAGATCGCGCGGCCAGTGATGGCGCCGACGATGCCCGGCGTACGAGCGTCCAGCAGCTTCTGAATGTCACCCAGGTTGTGGATGCCGCCCGAAGCGATCACCGGGATGCGCGTGGCGTTGGCCAGGGCGGCGGTGGCTTCGACGTTGCAGCCCTGCATCATGCCGTCCTTGGAGATGTCGGTGTAGACGATGGCGGAGACGCCGTCGGCTTCGAAGCGCTTGGCCAGGTCGATGACCTGCACTTCGCTCACCTCGGCCCAGCCATCGGTGGCGACGAAGCCGTCTTTGGCGTCGAGGCCAACGATCACCTTGCCGGGGAAGGCGCGGCAGGCTTCGCCGACGAATTCCGGCTGCTTCACCGCCTTGGTGCCGATAATCACGTAGCTGACGCCGGCGCGGACGTAGTGCTCGATGGTTTCCAGCGAGCGAATGCCGCCGCCGATCTGGATCGGCAGGTTCGGGTAGCGCTTGGCGATGGCAGTGACCACTTCACCGTTGACCGGCTTGCCTTCGAAGGCGCCGTTCAGGTCCACCAGGTGCAGACGGCGGCAACCGCCCTCCACCCACTTGGCGGCCATGGACACCGGGTCGTCGGAGAAGACGGTGGCGTCTTCCATCAGGCCCTGGCGCAGGCGCACGCAGGCGCCGTCTTTCAGATCGATTGCGGGGATGATCAGCATGGGTTGAACCTGCTCGAATCCAAAGATGAATGGGGTCGGGTCAGCTCTTCTCGAGCGCCCACAAGTCGCTTTCGATGCTCTCGAACCGGTCTTTCAGGTGAGATTGCACGTCGAAGATCGCCTTGTTGTAGAACAGCGGGCCGAACTCGCGCAGGAAGAAGTCCAGCGCCTCTTCGGCCTCGAAGGAGCCGACGTCCAGCTCGAAGCGATCTTCGAGGAAGCGCTGGACCGCCCGCGCCGCACTCTGGCGCTGGGCGCCGTCGAGTTCGAGGATCGCCGGCTTGTCCTTCTGGCGGGCCATGGCTTACCAGCGCCCGTCCCAGGCGGCGAAGTTCTGCAGCAGCTGCAGGCCATGGGTATGGCTCTTCTCCGGGTGGAACTGCACGGCGAAGCGCGAGCCATCGGCCAGCGCGGCGGCGAAATCGACGCCGTAATGGCCGCGACCGACCACCTGGCGCGGGTTACCGGCCTGGATGTAGTAGCTGTGCACGAAGTAGAAGCGCGCGCGGTCCGGGATGTCGTGCCACAGCGGGTGATCCACGCTCTGCGCCACTTCGTTCCAGCCCATGTGCGGCACTTTCAGGTGCTCGCCGTCTTCGTGCAGGTCCTTGCCGAAGAAGCGTACCTGGCCGGGGAACAGGCCGATGCAGTCGACACCGTCGTTCTCCTCGCTGCGTTCCAGCAGCGCCTGCATGCCGACGCAAATGCCGAGGAACGGACGGTCCTGGCTGACTTCACGCACCAGGCTGTCGAAGCCCAGGCGCTTGATCTCGGCCATGCAGTCGCGGATCGCGCCGACGCCGGGGAACACCACGCGATCCGCCTCGCGGATCACGTTGGCGTCGCTGGTCACCAGCACACGCCCGGCACCCACGCGCTCCAGTGCCTTGGACACCGAGTGCAGGTTGCCCATGCCGTAGTCGATGACGGCAACGGTCTGCATTACAGACACCCTTTGGTGGACGGCATCTGGCCGGCCATGCGCTCGTCCAGCTCAATGGCCATGCGCAGCGCGCGGCCGAAGGCCTTGAACACCGTTTCGATCTGGTGGTGGGTGTTGTGCCCGCGCAGGTTGTCGATGTGCAGGGTCACGTTGGCGTGGTTGACGAAGCCCTGGAAGAACTCCATGAACAGGTCGACATCGAAGCCACCGACGCTGGCGCGGGTGAACGGCACATGCATCTGCAGGCCGGGACGGCCGGAGAAATCGATGACCACGCGCGACAGCGCCTCGTCCAGCGGCACGTAGGCATGACCGTAGCGACGGATGCCTTTCTTGTCGCCGATGGCCTTGGCGAAAGCCTGGCCGAGGGTGATACCGATGTCTTCGACGGTATGGTGGTCGTCGATATGCAGGTCGCCCTTGCACTCGATGTCCAGGTCGATCAGGCCGTGGCGGGCGATCTGGTCCATCATGTGCTCGAGGAAGGGAACCCCGGTATCGAAGCGGGCCTTGCCCGTTCCATCCAGGTCGATGGAAACCTTGATCTGGGTCTCCAGGGTGTCGCGCGCGACGGATGCCTTGCGTTCGGCCATCACCAGCTCCACAGCTAACACTGCACGTAATTATAAGAAGGGGCGGCATTATAGGCGTGCCGGGCGCTGCGCGGCTATGGGCGGTGGTCGGCGCTGGCCGATGGCCCTACACTGCGCGGCTCGAATCCGAGGATTGCCCATGCCCGTCGTCGTCCAGCACCTGACCCAGCCCAGCGACCAGGACCGCCAGGACCTGCTGAAGATCTATGCTGACGCCCCCGACTGGCTGCTGGCGCCTTTCCCCACGCCCGGGAAGTTGGTTGAGCACGGGCTTTCCGAGGGGCGGCTGTATACCGGACGCTTCAACGACCGCCTGCTGGCCGCCGCCTGGATCGAACGCGATGGCGACACCTGGCGGCTTTCCCGCCTGTGCGTGCGCCGTGTCACCCGCCACCGCGGCGTGGCCCGGCGACTGCTGGAGGAAGCGCAACGCCTCGCCGTCCTGCAGGGCGCCGCACTTCAACTGATCGCCCCGAGCGATCAGGCCGAGGCTGCGAATTTTGCCGGGCATCTCGGCCTGACACTGCAGCCGGCCTGATCGCGCCATCGCCGGGAACCGCGCGCCAAGTCCCCACTCAAACCCCGCAATACCTGCGCCTGCCTTTCCGGGCTGGGGCGTCGCTGTGTCATTGGTATACTTTCCCGCTACTCCACTCGCCGCTTGAACAAGGACCCGTCCATGAAAGCGTTCGGCAAAATCATCGGCATCATTGCCCTGGTCCTGCTGCTGCTCATCGTCGCCGCCGGCTTCGTGCTGACCCACTTCTTCGACCCGAACGACTATAAGGACGAGATCCGCCAGCTCGCCCGGGACAAGGCCAACCTCGAGCTGAACCTCAAGGGCGACATCGGCTGGAGCCTGTTCCCGTGGCTCGGCCTTGAGCTGCACGACACCAGCGTGGCGAGCCTGCAGACGCCAGACAAGCCGTTTGCCGATACGCAGTTGCTGGCCATGTCCGTGCGCGTGTTGCCACTGCTGCGCAAGGAAGTGCAGATGAGCGACATCCGCGTCGAAGGCTTGACTCTCACCCTGGGCAAGGACAAGAACGGCGTCGGCAACTGGGAAAACATCGGCAAGCCCGCCCAGCCAGCCAACGGCACGCCGCCCGCCGCGCAACCAGCCCCTGCGCCGAGCGAGGCGGGCAAACCGGCAGCCGAAGAAACCCGCCAGGCAATGAAGCTGGACATCGACAGCCTCAGCGTGAAAAACGCCCGCATCGACTACGCCGACGCGCAAAGCGGCAAGAACTACAGCGTCGAGGGCATCGAGCTGACCACCGGCGCCATCCGCGAAGGCAGCAATATCCCGCTGAAGCTCAGCGCCTACCTGGGCAGCAACCAGCCGGTGATCCGCGTCCGCAGTGAGCTGACCGGCAACCTGCGCTTCGACCGCGCACTCAAGCGCTATCAGCTCGAAGACGCCAAGCTCTCTGGCGAAATCTCCGGCGACCCGTTCCAGGGCAAGACCGCCAACTACAGCGCCCAGGGCCAACTGGTACTCGACCAGGCCGCCCAGGTCGCCGAGTGGAACGGCCTGAAAGTCACCGTCAACCAACTGCGCGCACTCGGCGAGCTCAAGGTCCGCGAACTGGATAAAGAGCCCAAGGTCGACGGCGGACTGTCACTGGCACCGTTCAACCTGCGTGAATTCCTCGCGGGCATTGGCCAGACCCTGCCGGAAATGGCCGACACCACCACCCTGACCAAGCTGGAGCTGGCGACCCGCGTCAGCGGCACCCGCAACAGCCTGACCCTGGGTGACATCAAGCTGAAGCTGGACGACAGCGCCTTCAGTGGCAACCTCGGCATCGCCGACTTCAGCAAACAGGCTATCCGTGCCCAGCTCAGCGGCGACAAGCTGAACCTCGACCGCTACCTGCCGGCCAAGGTGAAGAAAGCCCAGGACGCCACCAACAGTGCGCGCAAGGCCGAAGTCGAAAGCACCGCTCAGAACGCCATCAAGGGCGACACCCCACTACCGAACCAGCCAACCCAGCAGGCCTGGAGCGACACCCCGCTGCTGCCCATCGCCCGCCTGCGCGCGCTGGACCTGGACGTCGGCCTGAACCTCGGCCAGTTGACCCTGGACAAGCTGCCCATCGACAACGCCGTGCTCAAGCTGCGCGGCCAGGGCGGCCTGCTCAGCCTCGACGACCTGCGCGGCGAACTCTACGACGGCAAGTTCAACGCCACCGCCACCCTCGACGTACGCCAGGACGTGCCGACGCTGAAGGCGAAGAAACACATCGCCGACGTGCCGCTGGAGCGCCTGCTCGAATCCCAGGGCCAGAAGCCGCCAGCCAAGGGCCTGCTGGACCTGGACGCCGACATCGCCACCCAAGGCAATAGTCAGAAAGCCTGGATCGACAACCTCAACGGCACCGCGCGCTTCGTGCTGACTCAGGGTGTGCTGCTCAACGCCAACCTCGAGCAGCAGCTGTGCCAGGGGATTGCCACGCTCAACCGCAAGTCGCTGACGGCCGAGCACGGCGGCAAGGACACGCCGTTCCGCGAACTGCAGGGCAACCTGGTGTTCAGGAATGGCGTGGCCAGCAACCCGGACCTCAAGGCGAGCATCCCCGGCCTGACCGTCAAGGGCGACGGCGACATAGACCTGCGCGTACTGGGCATGGACTACCGCGTCGGCGTCACCATCGAAGGCGACAAGAGCGACATGCCCGACCCTGCCTGCGAAGTGAACAAGCGCTACGTCGGCATCGAATGGCCGCTGCGCTGCCGCGGCCCGCTGGAACTGGGCGCCAAGGCCTGCCGCCTGGACAAGGACGGCATCGGCAAGATCGCCGCACGCTTGGCCGGGGACCGGCTGAACCAGAAACTCGAAGAGAAGCTCGGCGACAAGGTCAGTCCCGAACTCAAAGACGCACTCAAAGGGCTGTTCAAGAAGTGACCCCGCAAAGCTTCAATTCGGCCGTGCTCGACTGGTTCGACACGCACGGCCGCCATGACCTGCCCTGGCAGCAGAACATCACGCCCTACCGGGTGTGGGTCTCGGAAATCATGCTGCAGCAGACGCAGGTCAGCACCGTGATGGGCTACTACGACCGCTTCATGAGCGCCCTGCCGACCGTGGCGGACCTCGCCAACGCGCCTGAAGACGAAGTGCTGCACCTGTGGACGGGCCTGGGCTACTACACCCGCGCCCGCAACCTGCACAAGACCGCGAAGACGGTGATGGAGCAGCACGGAGGCGAGTTCCCCCACGATGTCGAGCAGCTCACCGAGCTACCCGGCATCGGCCGCTCCACCGCCGGTGCCATTGCCAGCATCTCCATGGGCCTGCGCGCGCCGATCCTCGACGGCAACGTCAAGCGTGTGCTGGCGCGCTATCTCGCCTGCGACGGCTATCCGGGCGAACCCAAGGTGGCCAAGCAGTTGTGGGGCGCCGCCGAGCGTTTCACGCCGCAGGAGCGGGTCAACCATTACACCCAGGCGATGATGGACCTGGGCGCCACCCTCTGTACCCGCAGCAAGCCGAGTTGCCTGCTCTGCCCGCTGCGCGAGGGCTGCCGCGCGCACTTCCTTGGCCGCGAAACCGACTTCCCGGTGTCCAAGCCGCGCAAGGCGCTGCCGCAGAAACGCACGCTGATGCCGATCCTGGCCAACCGTGACGGCGACATCCTGCTCTACCGCCGTCCGTCGACCGGTCTCTGGGGCGGGCTGTGGAGCTTCCCCGAGCTGGAAGACCTCGCTGCTCTCGACCCGCTGGCCCAGCGCCACGCTCTGCGCCTGGGCGAGCGCCGCGAACTGCCCGGCCTGACCCACACGTTCAGCCACTTCCAGCTGGCCATCGAGCCCTGGCTGGTGCGCGTCGAGGACGCAGCCCCCGCCGTGGCCGAGGCCGACTGGCTCTGGTATAACCTCGCCACCCCGCCGCGGCTTGGCCTTGCCGCCCCGGTGAAGAAGCTGCTCAAACGAGCTGCCGACGTGTTGAACGCAGGAGAAATGTCATGACCCGACTGGTGATGTGCCGCAAGTACAAAGAAGAGCTGCCCGGCCTCGATCGCGCGCCCTATCCCGGAGCCAAGGGCCAGGACATCTACGAGCACGTCTCGAAGAAGGCCTGGGACGAATGGCAGAAGCACCAGACCATGCTGATCAACGAGCGTCGCCTGAACATGATGAACGCCGAGGATCGCAAGTTCCTCACTGCCGAGATGGACAAGTTCCTGTCCGGCGAGGAATACGCGCAGGCCGAGGGCTACGTCCCGCCCAGCGCGTAAGCTCCGGTATTATTTGAAAAATTTTTTCGCGGCACGCTTGACACCCCTTCCGAAAACCCTTTTAATGCGCGCCACGTTGCCCAGGTAGCTCAGTTGGTAGAGCAGGGGATTGAAAATCCCCGTGTCGGCGGTTCGATTCCGTCCCTGGGCACCAAGCCTTCCGAAAAGCCCCTGAAATCGCGAGATTTCAGGGGCTTTTTCATTCCGCTCCGCACAAGTCACTCCCCCGCCCCCGCACGCTCCCGCGATTCGTATCGAATGTTTGCCTAAGTACAGTGTCTACTGGCACATAGCACATCGATCTTTCAGAATCATGACCATCCGGACGATTTCCACACTTCAGTGGGATACCCTCCGGGATTCGATGTTTCGTAGCGGAGTCACTGTGCGCAAACTCATAAGCTGGTGGAATTCCCGGGGCAACCTGGTTTCGCTGTCTGCCCTCTTCCTGCTGGTGCCGCTGATCGGCCGCTACAGCCTTGGCTGGGGCTCCCCGCTGGGCTACCTGTCGGACCTGGCGCTGGGTTCGCTGCTGGTCGTCGCGCTGCATAACCGCCGACTATTCGTCGCCATCCCGGTCATGCTGGTCTGGGCCCTGTCGGTGATCGGCACCGCCGAACTGGTCAGCGCCGTGGGGCGCATGCCCGCGCCGGAAGACCTGCACTTCCTCGCCGACCCGACCTTCGTCGCCAACTCCACCGAGGGCGGCGGCCTGAACCACCTGCACCTGGCGATCCTGATCGGCGCCGGGATCCTGCTTTGCACGCTGCTCTGGCGCCGTCGCGAACAACCGCTGCCGCGCTACACCTATGCCGTACCGGCCGTATTGCTGGCCGCGCATGCCGGCGTGCAGTACTTCCAGCCCAGCGATGCGGAGATGTGGAAGCAGTTCAACCTGCCGCACCAACTGGTGTCCCGCGCCGTCACCAGCGGCGAGATGGCCTACCAGGACTGGCGCGACCGCGACCTGCCGGAAGTACGTCCGAACGTCACCGGCCTGACCCAGCACGATCTCAACGGCACTCCGCTGCTGACCAGCCGCGGCCAGGCGAAGAACGTGCTGATCATTGCCATGGAAGGTATTCCTGGCGCCTACGTCGCCACCAACCGCGCGGCGCTGAGCAGCAGTTACGAAGAGTCGATGATGCCGCGCCTGAGCACCTGGGCCGAGCGCGCCATGACCACCCCGGACTACGTGGTGCACAGCCACCAGACCATCCGCGGCCTCTACGCCATGCTCTGCGGCGACTACAGCAAGCTGGACAACGGCACGCCGAAGGGCGTCGAACTACTGGGCAACCCGACCCGCGCCGCCGAATGCCTGCCGGCGCAGATGCACCAGGCCGGCTTCAGCACGCACTTCCTGCAGGGCGCCGGGCTGCGCTTCATGGCCAAGGACAAGGTGATGCCGGCCATGGGCTTCGACAAGACCCTGGGCCGCGACTGGTTCAAGAAGAAGCCCTACCTGGAGTTCGCCTGGGGCATGGACGACAAGGCCTTCTTTGAAGGTGCGCTGGACTACGTCGGCCAGCTGCGCCAGAAGAAGCAGCCGTGGATGCTCACCCTGCTCACCGTCGGCACCCACCAGCCGTATTCGGCCACGCCCGAGTACCTGGCCAAGTACCCGACACCGCGTCAAGCGGCGGTCGCCTACCTGGACGACGCCGTCGATGCCTTCCTCAAGGGCCTTGAAGAAAAAGGCGTACTCAAGGACACCCTGGTGATCGTCACCTCCGACGAATCCCACGGCATCGACAATGTGCGCCTTGCCTCGGCCTGGGGCCTGAACCTGATCCTCGCACCGGAACAGGCCGCGCTACCGCCGGTAAAGGCCGGCGTCTACGGCCATGTCGACCTGGAGTCCTCGGTGCTCGACTACTTCGCCATCAAGGCGCCGCAGGATATCGCCGGCCGCTCGCTGTTCCGCGAATACACCAGCGGGCGCGAGATGGTCTCCTTCACCAACGGCATGCAGCGCTACCACGACGGCAGGGGCAACTTCACCGAGTGCGACTTCCAACTGGTCTGCCGACGCTACAAGAGTGATGGTTTCATCGCGGACACCGCCAGGTTCGAGGGCCGCTTCAGTGGCCGCGATGCACGCCTGATGACGGCGCGCGCGGATATCCTCGATCAGTCGGTGACCAAGGCGCAGTCGGCCCGCGAGTACCAGTTCGCGACCAAGGAACGCATCCGCCTGAAGCCGCAGATCGACAACGAGTACACCGACAACCTGATCGGCGCGCAGTACCTGGAGTTCCCTGCCAACACCCACACCACGGTGCGCCTGAAGATCCGCGCGATCCAGATGGACGCCAATGGCGCAAAAGTGACGCTCAAGACGCGCTCGTTTGAAAAGCCGGTGCCCATCGAGATGCCGGAATTCCCGCTGGTGAAACGCAACCAGCCGCTGGAAGTGACCTTCGGCTTCGACAACGAGGAAGCGCGCAAGGCGTTCTCCTTCCACCTGCTGGCCGAAGGCAAGGGCATCATCGAGATCACCGATTTCCGCGTCCTGACCCAGCCGCGCAAGTCGACGATCAACGCCACCGAGGCCGGCGGCACGGGCCTGGCGGACGCCAAGCCGCTGCCAATCCCGCGTCTTTCGGGGCACCCGAACCTGATGGCCAGCCAGCCGCCGGAATCCCAGGGCGACATCACTCCCACCGACGTCATCGAAGATCCCAACCCGCAACTGCGGCAGATGATGCAGTGAGCCGAGCCGGCGACCGCAAGGTCGCCGGGTTCGCTCCAGCCTTTCCCCACGCCGCCCAAGCTGGCACTATCGCGCGCCGACCGGCAGCAGCACCTGGCCAACGCCCTCATTCGGCGCGCCTAGTTCAGCCCAGGCGACAACGCCGAGCGGCAATGCGACAACTTGCCACTACAGCCGACGACCGCGGCAGATGGGCGCTTGGCGCACTCAAGAAGTGGTGTTAGGTTGCCCCTCGCCAGGATGGCCCCGATTCTGCAGTGCCCCGCTGCGAAAGCGTCCGAATAACAATAGAGGAGCCCCCTATGGCCACGGCCATACCCGCACTGGAAATCCGTAACCTGCACAAGCGTTACGGTGACCTGGAAGTGCTCAAAGGCATTTCCCTGACCGCCCGCGATGGCGATGTGATTTCCATTCTCGGCTCCTCCGGTTCCGGTAAATCCACGTTCCTGCGCTGCATCAACCTGCTGGAGAACCCGCACCAGGGCCAGATTCTGGTCGCCGGTGAAGAGCTCAAGTTGAAGAAAACCAAGGACGGCTCGCTGGTCGCCTCGGACAACAAGCAGATCAACCGCCTGCGCAGCGAACTGGGCTTCGTCTTCCAGAACTTCAACCTCTGGCCGCACATGAGCATCCTCGACAACATCATCGAGGCGCCGCGCCGTGTGCTGGGCAAGACCAAGGCCGAAGCCACCGAGATCGCCGAGGCCCTGCTGGCCAAGGTCGGCATCTCCGACAAGCGCCACAGCTTCCCCGCGCAGCTTTCCGGTGGCCAGCAGCAGCGCGCCGCCATCGCCCGCACCCTGGCGATGCAGCCAAAGGTCATCCTCTTCGACGAGCCAACGTCCGCGCTTGACCCCGAAATGGTCCAGGAAGTGCTTAACGTAATCCGCGCGCTCGCCGATGAGGGTCGCACCATGCTGCTGGTGACCCATGAAATGAACTTTGCCCGCCAGGTCTCCAGCGAGGTGGTGTTCCTCCACCAGGGCCTGGTAGAAGAGCAGGGACCGCCGCAGCAGGTATTTGACAACCCGCAATCGGCACGCTGTAAACAATTCATGTCCAGCCACCGCTAACGGAGCATTACTGCATGAACAACTATAAGAAGATCGTTCTGGCTATCGCGACCACCCTGGCACTGGGGAGCCACGCCATTGCCGCGGACAAACTGCGCATCGGCACCGAAGGCGCCTACCCGCCCTTCAACGGCATCGACGCCAGCGGCCAGGTCATCGGCTTCGACGTCGAGATTGGCAAGGCGCTGTGCGCCAAGATGAAAACCGAGTGCGACGTCGTCACCTCCGACTGGGACGGCATCATTCCGGCGCTGAACGCCAAGAAGTTCGACTTCATCGTCGCCTCGATGTCGATCACCGACGAACGCAAGCAGGCCGTTGATTTCACCAACGCCTACTACACCAACAAGCTGCAGTTCGTGGCGCCGAAGGCGACCGACTTCAAGACCGACAAGGGCTACCTCAAAGGCAAGGTGATCGGTGCGCAGCGCGCGACCATCGCCGGTACCTGGCTTGAGGACAATATGTCCGACACCGTCACCATCAAGCTGTACGACACCCAGGAAAACGCCTACCTCGACCTGTCCTCGGGCCGCCTCGACGGCGTGCTGGCCGACAAGTTCGTGCAGTACGACTGGCTGAAGAGCGACGCCGGCAAGGACTTCGAGTTCAAGGGCGAGCCGGTGTTCGACAACGACAAGATCGGCATCGCCGTGCGCAAGGGCGACCCGCTGCGTGACAAGCTGAACGCCGCTCTGAAGGAAATCGTCGACGACGGTACCTACAAGAAGATCAACGACAAGTACTTCCCCTTCAGCATCTACTGATGCACGTGCCGCGCCGCCCTTCGCCGGGCGGCGCGCGCCTTCAGGCGTGACTCCCCATGATTTTCGACCTGCACGGCTTTGGCGATCAGTTGATCGCCGGCACCTGGATGACGCTCAAGCTCTCGCTCGCCGCAGTCTGCGTGGGACTGATCCTCGGCCTGCTCGGCGCCATCGCCAAGACCTCGAAGAACGGCTTCCTGCGCATGCTCGGCGGTTTCTACACCACCGTGGTGCGCGGCGTACCCGAGACGCTCTGGGTACTGATGATCTACTTCGGCACCGTGGCCGGCCTGAACGCCATCGGTGACCTGTTCGGCTACCCCGAATTCGCCCTGTCGCCCTTCGCGGCGGGCACCTGCGCCCTGGGCCTGTGCTTCGGCGCCTACGCCACCGAGGTCTTCCGTGGTGCGCTGCTGGCGATTCCCAAGGGCCACCGCGAAGCCGGCCAGGCGCTGGGCCTCTCCGCCCCGCGTATCTTCTGGCGCATCGTGCTGCCACAGGTGTGGCGCGTGGCGCTGCCGGGACTGGGCAACCTCTACTTGATTCTGCTGAAGGACACCGCCCTGGTCTCGCTGATCACCCTCGACGAGATCATGCGCAAGGCCCAGGTCGCCTCCAACGCGACCAAGGAACCCTTCACCTTCTACATGACCGCGGCCTTCATCTACCTGGGCCTGACCGTCTTCATCATGGCCGCCCTGCACTTCCTTGAGCGTCGCGCCGGCCGTGGCTTCGTGAGGAACGAGCTATGACCGATCTCGAGCTGATCCTCAAATGGCTGCCGAAGATGCTCCAGGGCGCCACCCTGACCCTGGAGCTGCTGGCCATCGCTGTGGTCGCCGGCCTGTGCCTCGCCGTACCACTGGGCATCGCCCGTGCCTCGCGGCACTGGTACGTGCGTGCAGTACCGTACACCTACATCTTCTTCTTCCGCGGCACGCCACTGCTGCTGCAGTTGTTCATCGTCTACTACGGCTTCGCCCAGTTCGAGAGCGTGCGCAAGGGGCCTCTCTGGCCGTATCTGCGCGACCCTTACTGGTGCGCCCTGCTGACCATGACCCTGCATACCGCGGCCTACATCGCCGAGATCCTGCGCGGCGCCATCCATGCCATCCCGGTGGGTGAAGTGGAAGCCGCCCGCGCGCTGGGCATGTCCCGCCGCCAGGCGCTGTTCCATATCATCCTGCCGCGCGCCGCGCGCATCGCCATGCCGGCCTACAGCAACGAGGTGATCCTCATGCTCAAGGCCAGCGCCGTGGTGTACACCGTGACCCTGTTCGACATCATGGGCATGACCCGCACCATCATCGCGCGCACCTACGAGGCCATGCTGTTCTTCTGTCTCGCCGGGCTCTTCTACCTGGTCATCACCCTGCTGCTGACCCGCATCTTCCGCCTGCTGGAACACTGGCTGAAGGTGGATTCCATGCAGGGCCGCTGAGCGGCACGCCGGTCGCCCACGGGGCCGCTATAATGCGCGCCCCGTGGCTTGCCCCCGCTTCACACCGTGCACCCGAACGACACTCCTCTGACCGGCTCCGACCTGCTCCAGCGCTTCCAGGCACTGGACGGCTTCCTGCTGGACACTCAGGCGCTGTGGCGGCCGAAGCCCTTCACGATGCGCGAGCTGCCCTGGGAGAGCGACCACCCCGAATTGGCCGCATGGCTGCGCAGCCGCAGCCTCGATGACGCGGAAGCGGCGCATAACACTCCCGAGTTGCTGCCTGCACCGGCGCCCTTCCCCGCATTGGCCGACACCGCTGCACGCCTGGCGTGCATTGGCCAACTACCCGCGCATGCGTTCGCAGCACTGCCACATCCCCTGACGGTCGATGTGCCAGGACGAAAACTGCAGCAGATCGAAGCCTTCGCCAGCCGCCTGACCTTCACCCAGCCACCGCGCCACTGGCTCGACTGGTGCGCCGGCAAGGGCCACCTGGGACGCGCACTCGCCCAAGACGGCACGCCGTTACTGAGCCTGGAGCTCGATCCGCAGCTGGTGCAGGACGGCCAGCACATGAGCGACCGACTCGGCCTGCGCGCCCAGCATCGCCAGCAGGATGTTCTCGCGACAGACGCCAGCGAACACCTGCATCCCGAACACACGGCGATAGCCCTGCACGCCTGCGGGGATCTGCATGTGCGCCTGCTGCAACTGGCCAGCGCCCGTCGCTGCCGGCAGCTCGCGGTCGCACCCTGCTGCTACAACCGTATCGACAGCGAGCACTACCGGCCGCTATCCCGCGCGGCCAAGGCGTCACGGTTGTCACTGTCCCGAGACGACCTGCGTCTGCCGCAGGCCGAGACAGTCACGGCCGGCGCACGCGTACGTCGGCAGCGCGATACCTCGATGGCGTGGCGACTGGGTTTCGATCTGTTGCAGCGCGAGGCTCGTCACTGTGACGATTACCTGCCGATACCGGCCGTTTCACCGACCTGGCTGAACAAACCCTTCGCCGACTACTGCCGCAACCTCGCAACCCTGAAGGGCCTCGACCTAGCGGCCACTATCGACTGGCCACAGTGGGAAGCCCTGGGCTGGCAGCGACTGGCCCAGGTGCGCAACCTAGAACTGGTGCGCGGGCTGTTCCGCCGCCCCATGGAACTGTGGCTGTTGCTTGACCGTGCGTTATTCCTCGAGGAGCAGGGTTATCGCGCCACCCTGGGCGCCTTCTGCGCCACCCGGATGACCCCGCGCAACCTGCTGTTGCTGGCCGAACGCATCTGAGACGGGCGTTCCAGAGCTTCACCCACAGACCCTGTGGATAACTCTGTTCGTAACCCAGGAAAAAACTCCCCTTTCTTACCGCCCAGACCGCCTCGCTGCGACCTGTTCATTTTTTGAACAATTAAATTTTTCCTTTTAAAAACAAATAGTTCCAATATCTTGTGATTGCTATCACATCCCATATGCGATTTGCGCCATAAAGCGCGCCTCCTTGTGCATAAAGGCCCGGCAAGGGTGTAGGAAATCTGCCATGCCTGTTGCCAATCCCGCTCCAATTGCACTTCATCGAACGGATTGTTGCGTAATCGCGACAATCGAACCTTGTCAATTGCTGCCTAGGCAGTATTATTTCGAAACATTTCACTGCCTAAGCAGCTATCTGTTTTGACATGAATCACTACGACGTTGCGGACTTTCCGTTCAAGGGCTCCATCGGCCAGTTGCTGGGCGCCACCGCCATCCTCAAGGATCGCCTGCTGGACAAACACCTGGCGCACCTGGAGATCACCGCAGCACAGTTCAAGGTGCTGTTCTTCATTGGCCACGACCGCGCCAACACCCCGGCCGAGCTGTGCCGTGAGCTGTCCATCGACAGCGGCTCGATGACCCGCATGCTCGACCGCCTCGCACGCAAAGACCTGCTGGTCCGCAAGCCCTGTCAGAACGACCGCCGCAGCGTGCGCCTGAGCTTGAGCTCCGCAGGCCAAGCGGTGAACGACGAGGCCCCGAGCATCGCCGCTGCCGCCATGAACGAACTGGCCGGCAGTCTTTCCCGCGACGAACTGCAGACCCTCACCGGCCTGCTCGACAAGATCCTGCGCGCCCACGGCGCCGCGGCCCATTGCGCGGCGCAGGAGAAATGACCATGCCCCCCCTTCGCATTGCCCTGCTGCCGGCCGCCATGTTCGCCGCCGTGCTGGGACTCTCCGGCTGTGTCAGCTACTCGGGGCTGACCACCAGCGGCAAGGCAGCCGACCCCGCCAGCCTGAAGGCTGGCGTTAGCCTCGACGGCACCCCGCTGTCCGCTGCCGCGTGGCCCAGCGAACACTGGTGGACCCGCCTGGGTGACCCGCAACTGGACAGCCTGATCGGCGAAGCCCTGCGCGGCACGCCGGATCTGGACATCGCCAGCGCGCGCGCCCGTCAGGCCATCGCCGCGGCGCAGGCGCAGGATGCCGCACGCCTGCCCAGCGTGAAGGGCACCGCCAGCTACGCCGGCATCCGAGCGCCGGAAAGCGTCATTCCTGCACCCATGGGCGGCCGCTACTCGGCGGTGAAATACCTGTCGATGAGCTTCAGCTACGACCTCGACCTCTGGGGCGGCCAGCGTGATGCCTGGGAAGCCGCCCTCGGCCAGGCCAACGCCGCCGAAGTCGACCGCCAGGCCGCCTCGATCACGCTCTCCACCAATGTTGCCCGCGCCTACAGCGATCTGGCCCACGCCTTCGTTGCCCACGATCTGGCCAAAGACGAGCTCGACCGCTCGCAGCATCTCTTCCAGCTCAGCCAGAAGCGCATGGACGCCGGCCTGGACAGCAAGGTCCAACTGCAACAGACGCAGTCCCAGGTCGCCAGCGCCAGGCAGCAATTGGCCGCCGCGGAACAGGAGATCGCCAGCGACCGCATCGCTCTCGCCGTCCTGCTCGGCCAGGGCCCGGACCGTGGCCAGGACCTGCAGCGCCCGCAGGTACTCAAGCCCGGCGCGCTGAGCCTGCCGTCGAACCTGCCGGCCGAGCTGCTGGGTCGCCGCCCGGACATCGTCGCCGCACGCTGGCGGGTCGAGGCAGCGTCGAAAAGCATCGACTCGGCAAAGACCGAGTTCTATCCCAACGTGAACCTGGGTGCGATGGTCGGCCTGGCCGCCCTGCACACCAGTGACGTGCTGAAGGCACCAAGCCGCTTCTTCCAGATCGCCCCGGCGATCTCCCTGCCGATCTTCGACGGCGGCCGCCTGCGCGCCAACCTCGCCGGCAAGGACGCCGACTACGACCTGGCTGTCGCCCAGTACAACAAGACCCTGGTCAACGCCCTCGGCGAGGTCACCGACGACCTCGGCAAACTGCGCTCATTGGAGCAGCAGATCGACGACCAGCGCGAAGCCCGCGATATCGCCAAATCCAACTTCGACCTGGCCATGCGCCGTTACGGCGAAGGCGTCGGCAACTACCTCGACGCCCTCAGCGTGCAGCAGCAACTGCTCCTCGCCGAACGCCAGCTGGCCAGCCTGGACGCCCAGCGCATCGACCTTTCGGTGCAATTGGTCCAGGCCCTGGGCGGTGGCTACCAGCCCGACACCACTTCCACTCCCGCCCCGCTCGCCCAGGCGAACGCGGCCGCCGCGCACTGAACGAGGCACCCGACATGAGCACCGCTACGCAAGACACCCCCAACAGCAATCCCAAGCGCAAGCGCTGGCTGCTGATCCTGCTCGCCGTCGTCATCCTTGCCGGCCTCGCCAGCGTCGCCTGGGAATTCCTTTACGGCCGCTGGCACGAGGACACTGACGACGCCTACGTGAACGGCAACGTCGTGCAGATCACTCCGCAGATCACCGGTACGGTGGTCAGCATCGGCGCCGATGACGGCGACCTGGTGCGCAAAGGCCAGGTGCTGGTGAAGTTCGACCCCAGCGACGCCGACATCGCCCTGCAGCAGGCCGAAGCCAACCTCGCGCGTACCGTGCGCCAGGTGCGCGGGCTGTTCAGCAACGTTGACGGCTACAAGGCTGACGTGGCCGCGAAAAAAGTTGCCCTGACCAAGGCCGAGGCGGACTTCAAGCGCCGTCAGAACCTCGCCAACGACGGCGCCATCTCCCAGGAGGAACTGGCCCACGCCCGCGATGCCCTGGACACCGCGCGCAGCTCGCTGACCAGCTCCGAGCAGCAACTGGACACCAACCGTGCGCTGGTGGACGACACCGTGATCGCCTCGCACCCGGACGTCAAAGCCGCTTCGGCCAAGCTGCGCCAGGCTTATCTGGACGATGCCCGTGCGGTGATCATTGCGCCGGTCACCGGCTACGTCGCCAAGCGCACCGTGCAGGTCGGCCAGCGCGTGCAGCCGGGTGCCACGCTGATGGCGGTGATTCCGCTGGACCAGGTGTGGATCGACGCCAACTTCAAGGAAACCCAGCTCAAGCACATGCGCATCGGCCAGCCGGTGGAAATCCGCTCGGACCTCTATGGCAGCGAAGTGAAGTACTCCGGCACCGTCGACAGTCTCGGCGTCGGCACCGGCAGCGCCTTCTCCCTGCTGCCAGCGCAGAACGCCACCGGCAACTGGATCAAGATCGTCCAGCGTGTGCCGGTGCGCATCCGCATCAACGCCGAGGAGCTGGCGAAGAACCCGCTACGCATCGGCCTGTCCATGGACGTCAACGTCAGCCTGCACGACCAGAGCGGCCCAGCCCTTGCCCAGCAGCCTCCGCACGAGGCGGTGTTCTCCACCGATGTGTACCAGGAGCAACTGGCCTCAGCTGACCAACTGATCGAGAAGCTGATCCAGGCCAACCTGGCCGACGCCAACCACCGCACCGCGCAACGCTGATCCGACCACCGCCATGAGCCAGCCCAACAACAGCAGCTTCAGCCCACCCAGCCTGGTCATGGCCACCATCGGCCTGTCGCTGGCGACCTTCATGCAGGTGCTCGACACCACCATCGCCAACGTCGCCCTGCCAACCATCTCCGGCAACCTCGGGGTCAGCTCCGAGCAAGGTACCTGGGTCATCACCTCGTTCGCGGTGAGCAACGCCATCGCCCTGCCGCTGACCGGCTGGCTCAGCCGCAAGGTCGGCGAAGTCCGCCTGTTCATCGCCGCCACCCTGCTCTTCGTGATCGCCTCGTTTCTCTGCGGCGTCGCGCAACAGATGGGCATGCTGGTGGGCTTTCGCGCCATCCAGGGTTTCGTTGCCGGGCCGCTCTACCCGATCACCCAGACCCTGCTGATCTCCATCTATCCGCCGGCGAAACGGGGGATGGCACTGGCACTGCTGGCGATGGTGACGGTGGTCGCGCCCATCGCCGGGCCGATCCTCGGCGGCTGGATCACCGACAGCTACAGCTGGCCGTGGATCTTCTTCATCAACGTACCCATCGGCCTGTTCGCGGCCATGGTCGTCTATCAGCAGCTGCGCGCACGCCCGGTGGTGATCAAGCACGCACCCATGGACTACATGGGCCTGGCAATGCTGGTGATCGGTGTTGGCACTCTGCAGGTCGTCCTCGACAAGGGCAACGACCTGGACTGGTTCGAATCCAACTTCATCATCGGCGGCACGGCAATCGCGGTGATAGCCCTGGCGGTGTTCGTAATCTGGGAGCTGACCGATCGCCATCCGATCGTCAACTTGCGACTGTTCGTACACCGCAACTTCACCGTGGGAACCCTGGCGCTGGTCGGCGGCTACGCCGGTTTCTTCGGCATGAACCTGCTGCTACCGCAATGGCTGCAAACGCAGATGGGTTACACCGCCACCTGGGCGGGTCTTGCGGCGGCTCCGATCGGCATCCTGCCGGTATTTCTCTCACCGCTCGTCGGACGTTACGCGAATAATTTCGACCTGCGCGTACTCGCCGGCCTGGCCTTCCTGGCGATGGCAGCGACCTGCTTCATGCGCGCCGACTTCACCACCGAAGTCGACTACCTGCACATCGCCCTGGTGCAGTTGTTCATGGGCCTGGGCGTGGCGTTCTTCTTCATGCCGATCCTGAGCATCCTGCTCTCCGACCTGCCGCCGGACCAGATCGCCGACGGCTCCGGCCTGGCGACCTTCCTGCGAACCCTGGCCGGCAGCTTCGCCGCGTCCCTGACCACCTGGATCTGGAACCGCCGTGCGACGATGCACCACGCCTACCTGACCGAGAACCTCAGCCAGTACGACCCGGCCACCCGCGCCACCGTCGAACAGCTCGGCGGCACCGGCCAGCACAGCGCCGCATTACTGGAGCGCATGGTGGAAAGCCAGGCCTACATGATCAGCACCATCGACTACTTCACCCTGCTCGGCTGGCTGTTCCTCGCCATGCTGGTGATCATCTGCCTGGCCAAACCGCCCTTCGGCGCCAAGCCCGGCGCAGCGGCCGCTGGCGGGCACTGACCCAAGCTGCAGATCATTCTGACAAATCAGTGGTTTACACCAAGGACGGCGTGGCTATAATGGCCGCCCTCCTTGCCGGTATAGCTCAGCTGGTAGAGCAACTGACTTGTAATCAGTAGGTCCCGGGTTCGACTCCTGGTGCCGGCACCACGAATAGAGACACGAGAAAGGCTCACTCCTGCGGTGGGCCTTTTTCTTTGGGAGAAACCATATTCGGACAGGCGGAATCCGGCGGACTGAACCTTCCCCGCCGCGGAGAGTCCATCTTACTTTTGTATAGAGCGCCCCTTCAAATCTCCTCGGTCAAAAATACCGAGAGATGGCATAGGTTTACGGACCTGTCTGCATGAATATAATGATCCGATTCACGCCAAGCCCGATCTCATGTGGCCGGCAGAAAAATCCGCCTGGAGCATCCCAAAGCACCAATAGGGCGAACGTCAAGATGCGGATGGAACCGCCGGGGGCAGCACAGTGATCGCCAGCAGCGCGGTACAGCCACAACATGGACAAGTCGAACCGCAGGCCTCGGCGACGAAGGTGGCCATCCTGCTGTCGACCTACAATGGCGCCCCTTTCTTGGCAGAACAGCTCGACTCGCTGATAGCCCAAACCCATCGGAGCTGGACCATCTACGCCTCCGATGATGGTTCAAGCGATGAAACGCTAGACATCCTGGCTGCATACCAAAAGCGGCTAGGTGAACAGTCGCTGGTGATCATCGCGGGCCCCCGCAAAGGTTTCTCCGCCAACTTCCTGTCCCTGCTCAAGCGCCCAGAAGTCGAGGCCGACTACTTCGCCTACTGTGATCAGGACGACCTGTGGGAGGCCGACAAGCTGGAGCGGGCGCTGAACTGGTGCCTGACTATTGCCCCGGATACGCCGTCCTTGTATTGCACGCGGACCCGGTTGATCGACAGTTCCGGAGCCCCCATCGGGCTGTCCCCCTTGTTCAGCGCCCCACCCAGCTTCCGGAATGCCCTGGTGCAAAGTCTCGCCGGCGGCAACACCATGCTATTCAATCAGGCGACTCGTCGCCTCCTGACGAAGACCGACGAGAATGATCGGATCATCTCCCACGACTGGTGGACCTACCTAGTCGTAGCGGGCTGCAATGGCGCCATCCATTACGACGCGACGCCATCCATAGGCTACCGCCAGCACGGCAGCAATCTGATCGGCTCCAATACCGGAGTCTCCGAGCGCCTGACGCGGATCAGGAAAATGCTGACGGGTACGTTCAAGGACTGGAATGACGCCAACATTCATGCGCTCATCCCTCTTCAGCAAGACCTCAGTCCGCAGAGCCGGAAGACGCTCGAACTCTTCGTTCAAGCCAGAAACTCTCCGATGCTCAAACGCCTCAGCCTGATCCTCAGGGCCGGGCTATATCGTCAAACCTTGCTCGGCAACCTCGGGCTGACTGCTGCCGCCATTCTCCAGAGGCTCTGACTACATGACCATTCTCGTAACCGGCAGCGCCGGCTTCATCGGCGCTAATTTCGTATTGGACTGGCTCAACGAAGTTGACGAGGTGGTAGTCAGCCTCGACAAGCTGACCTACGCGGGCAATCGCCAGAACCTCGCGAGCCTGGATGGCGATACTCGCCACAGCCTCGTGCAAGGCGACATCGGCGACACCGAACTGGTCGCTTGCCTGCTGGCAGAGCACCGCCCTCGGGCAATTCTCAACTTTGCCGCCGAGTCCCATGTGGATCGTTCGATCCACGGCCCTGAAGAATTCATCCAGACCAACATCGTCGGCACCTTCCACCTGCTGGAATGTGCACGTCATTACTGGGACGGGCTGTCGCCCTCAGAGAAACTTGGTTTCCGCTTCCTCCATGTATCCACCGACGAGGTCTACGGCTCCCTGTCCTCGGAAGATCCGGCATTCACTGAGAGCAACAAGTACGAGCCAAATAGCCCCTACTCGGCCTCGAAGGCAGCCTCCGACCATCTGGTCCGCGCCTACCATCACACATACGGCCTGCCGGTACTCACAACCAACTGCTCCAACAATTACGGCCCCTACCACTTCCCGGAAAAGCTCATTCCCCTGGTCATTCACAACGCACTCGGCGGCAAACCGCTGCCGATCTACGGTGATGGCCAGCAGATTCGCGACTGGCTTTACGTCAAGGACCACTGCAGCGCCATTCGCCGCGTTCTCGAAGCCGGCGAACCAGGCGATATCTACAACGTCGGTGGCTGGAACGAAAAAACCAATATCGACGTCGTCCACACGCTGTGCGACATACTCGACCAGGAACAGGCGCGAACTGACGGGCGGAGCTATCGGGAACAGATCACCTTCGTTAAAGATCGACCAGGGCACGATCGCCGCTACGCAATCGACGCAAGCCGCCTGGAGCGCGAACTGGGCTGGAAACCAGCGGAGACCTTCGAAACAGGCATTCGAAAGACTGTGCGCTGGTACCTTGAAAATCAGTCCTGGGTCGCCAATGTCACCAGCGGTGCATACCGTGAGTGGGTAGGCAAGCAATACACATGAACAAAATCCTTCTTCTCGGCGCCAACGGCCAGGTCGGCTGGGAGCTGCAGCGGGCCCTTTCGCCGATAGCGAAGCTCGTGGTCTGCGACCGCCGGCGTGCCGACCTGAGCAACCTTGAATCCCTGGCCCGCCTGGTCACAACGGAGCGGCCCGCCATCATCGTCAATGCCGGCGCTTACACCGCCGTGGACAAGGCCGAAAGCGATATCGCCAATGCCCGCCGGATCAATGCCGAGGCCGTTGCTGTCCTGGCGCGCGCAGCACGCCAGATCGACACCTGGCTAGTGCACTACTCCACTGACTATGTATTCAATGGCGAAGGCGACCAACCCTTTACCGAAGACGCCGCTACCGGCCCGTTGAGCATCTACGGCCAAACCAAGCTCGAGGGTGAGGTGGCCATCCGCGAGAGTGGCTGCCGACACCTGGTTTTTCGAACCAGCTGGGTCTATGCGACACGAGGCAATAATTTCGCCAGAACCATACTAAATCTGGCCAAGGAGCGGGAGGAGCTGCGAGTCATCGCCGACCAGATCGGCGTGCCGACCAGCGCCGAGCTGATCGCCGACGTCACATCCCTGATCCTGCGCGACCTGATGGGCGATCCAGCACAGCGAGAAGTCACCTCGGGCACCTACCATCTGGTACCAAACGGCGAAACCAGCTGGCACCAATATGCCCAATTCGTGATTGGTGAAGCCGTTCGACAGGGCGCAAGCCTACGCACCACACCTGAACGCATCGCTCCTATTCCCGCCAGCGATTACCCCACCATCGCCAGACGACCAGCCAATTCACGCCTCTCGAATGGCAAACTGCAACACACCTTCGGCTTGACGCTCCCCAACTGGGAACACCACGTGCAGCGCATGGTCGAAGAACTGGTTGATCTAGGAGTCGTATGAAACGCAAAGGAGTCATTCTAGCTGGCGGCTCCGGCACCCGGCTGCATCCAGCCACGCTCGCCATCTCCAAACAACTGCTGCCGGTGTACGACAAACCGATGATCTACTATCCGCTGAGCACCCTGATGCTCGCCGGAATTCGCGAAATCCTGATCATTTCCACGCCCCAGGATACCCCGCGCTTCGAGCAGTTGCTCGGCAATGGCAATCAATGGGGGCTGAACCTGCAATATGCCGTGCAGCCCTCGCCCGATGGACTAGCCCAGGCGTTCCTGATCGGTGAGGACTTCCTCGGGGAAAGCCCCTGCGCATTGGTATTGGGCGACAACATCTTTTACGGCCACGATTTCCAGCAGCTATTGAACCATGCAGCATCGCGGGAGGAGGGAGCCAGCGTCTTCGCCTACCACGTCCAGGATCCAGAGCGATACGGCGTCCCC
The DNA here is from genome assembly GCF_002796985.1 of Pseudomonas sp. GTDB lineage: Bacteria > Pseudomonadota > Gammaproteobacteria > Pseudomonadales > Pseudomonadaceae > Pseudomonas. The sequence continues at coordinate 422,091 of NZ_PEKX01000020.1, forward strand.
GAGTTCGACAGCAAAGGCAAGATACTCTCCCTTGAGGAGAAGCCCCTTCAGCCCAAATCGAGTTATGCAGTCACCGGCCTGTATTTCTACGACAACCAGGTAGTGGAGCTGGCCAAAAGTCTCAAGCCCTCCAACCGCGGCGAACTCGAAATCACCGACCTCAACCGCCTCTATCTGGAGCAAGGCCAACTCAATGTGGAGATCATGGGACGCGGCTACGCCTGGCTGGATACCGGCACCCACGACTCACTGCTGGACGCCGGCCAGCTAATCGCCACCCTGGAAAATCGTCAAGGCCTGAAAGTCGCCTGCCCGGAAGAAGTCGCCTTTCGCCAACATTGGATCACGGCAGCGCAGCTGGCCGCACTGGCAGAACCGTTGTTCAAGACCGGTTATGGCCAATACCTCAAGCGATTACTCGACGAGACAGTTTACTGATGAGAGCCACCCACCTCGCCATTCCGGACGTAGTGCTGCTTGAGCCCCAGGTTTTTGGCGATGACCGCGGATTCTTCCTGGAGAGTTTCAACCAGCGGGAATTCGAAAAAGCCGTCGACCGCAAGATCAACTTTGTGCAGGACAACCACTCACTATCGGCCAAAGGTGTATTGCGCGGTCTGCATTACCAGATCCAGCAGTCACAGGGAAAGCTGGTCAGGGTCGTTGCAGGCGAAGTATTCGACGTCGCCGTCGATCTACGAAAAAGCTCGCCCACCTTTGGCCGCTGGGTCAGCGCCATATTGACCGCTGAAAACAAACACCAACTCTGGGTGCCAGAGGGCTTTGCCCACGGCTTCCTCGTACTCTCCGAAAGCGCCGAGTTCCTGTACAAGACCACGGACTACTACGCCCCCACGCACGAGCGCTGCATCGCCTGGAACGACAATAGCATTGGCATCACCTGGCCTGCTGGCCTGCACCCCCAACTCTCCATCAAGGACCAAGCCGGCATGTCTCTGGAACAAGCCGAGGTGTTTGCCTGATGCAACACTTCTCAGCCACTCCCCAAGCGATTGTCGCCAACCTATGGCGGCATCGGGAGCTCATCAAAGCCTCCACCAAACGCGAGGTACTAGGGCGATATCGCGGCTCAGCCATGGGACTTCTATGGTCCTTCTTCAATCCTGTATTGATGTTGACCGTATACACCTTTGTGTTCAGCGAAATATTCAAGGCACGCTGGAGCGGAGGCAGCGGATCCAAGTCTGAGTTTGCCCTGGTACTGTTTGCCGGGCTGATTGTTTTCAACCTATTCGCAGAGTGCATCAATCGTGCGCCCGGACTGATCCTCGCGAATACCAATTACGTCAAGAAGGTCATCTTCCCCCTCGAAATCCTGCCATTCGTGAACCTGCTTTCGGCTTTGTTCCACGGCAGCATCAGCCTGATCGTCTGGCTGCTGGCATACGTCCTCCTGTTTGGCGTGCCGCACGCCACCGTGCTCTACTTGCCACTCATCATCCTGCCGTTCGCCCTGTTCATCATGGGTTTGAGCTGGGCTCTCGCATCCTTTGGCGTCTATCTGCGCGACGTAGGCCAACTCATCGGTATCATTACCACCGTGCTGATGTTCCTCAGCCCGCTCTTTTATCCGGCGACTGCGCTGCCTGAAAGCTATCGTCATCTGCTCTACCTGAACCCCCTCACCCCCGCGATCGAGCAAATGCGGGCCGTCCTGTACTTTGGCGAATCACCGGATTTTGTCTTGCTGGGCTCCTATTGGGCCGCGACGTCGGTCATCGCCTGGCTAGGCTTCGCCTGGTTCCAGAAGACACGCAAGGGGTTTGCCGATGTCCTCTGAACAAAGCAACGACATGGCCATCAAGGTCGCAAACCTGAGCAAGTGCTACCACATTTACGACCAGCCGCGAGACCGTCTCAAGCAGATGATCCTGCCACGCCTGCAGCGTTTGGTTGGCATGCAGCCAAGGCGGTACTACCGCGAATTCTGGGCACTTCAGGATATAAGCTTCGAGGTAAAGAAGGGTGAAACCGTTGGCATCGTAGGTCGCAATGGCAGCGGGAAATCGACCCTGCTGCAAATGATCTGCGGCACCCTCAACCCCACCAGCGGTGAAGTTCAGACCAATGGGCGAATCGCCGCATTGCTCGAACTGGGCTCGGGCTTCAATCCCGAATTCACTGGGCGGGAGAACGTGTACCTCAATGGTGTCGTGCTCGGCCTGAGCCGGGACGAGATCGACAAACGTTTCGATGAGATTGTCGACTTTGCCGACATCGGCGACTTCATCGAACAACCCGTCAAAACCTATTCCAGCGGCATGATGGTGCGCCTAGCGTTTGCCGTAGCAGTCAATGTCGCACCGGACATCCTGATCGTTGACGAGGCACTGGCCGTTGGCGACTGGCTGTTCCAGAAGCGCTGCTTCCAGAAAATCGAACAGCTGGTTTCGAATGGCACCACTCTGCTTTTCGTCTCGCATGACCAGGAAAGTGTTCGCACACTGACTCATCGTGCACTTCTGCTCGCCCATGGTCAGAGCCTAGCCTGGGGAACCTCCTCCGAAGTTGTGCTGGAGTATCGAAAGCTCCTGCACGAAGAGGAAAGTGCCTATTTCACTGCCCTACTGAACGAGACTACGACCAATACCCCCAGCAGCGCTGCAGAGCCAGTCGAGGCTCCCGCGAGAACGAACACCCGCTCGGAACTGATGGAGTTTGGCGATGGCCACGCGCGTATTACTGGAGTTCGAGTGTTCAACAGCAACGGCGAAGAATGCTCAAGTTTCTACCCAGGCGAGCAATTACGCATCAATGTGCGATGCCAGGCATTGGCGACTGCTCGCAACCTCAACGTAGCAATTCGACTCAGAAACAAAGAGGGAGTCAAAGTCTACTCATGGGGTACTTTGAATCAAGATATCTCTCGCTACTCTGATGGCCACGTGAAAGATATCTTCTGGGAAAGGAAATTCCAGTCAAACGAAGAATTCTCAGTAGATTTTCTATGCGACTGTCCGCTGGGGATGAACCTGTACGAAGTTCAAGCCTGTTTAAGTTTCGAAGCCACCCCGGACTATCTACAGCAACGAATATTGCACTGGGTAGATGAAGCAGCCTTCTTCAAGGTTCTCGTGCGTAAAGAAGCGTATTTCTTTGGCGGCATCTGTGACTTGCGAATGAACGCCATTTGGGACTGACGATGAAAAATCCAGAGAAAACTGATTATTCCAGCATATATAACAACTACTGGGGCCTACCTGACCGAATTGGCGAGTCGAGTGCTGACATGGACACAGTTGCCGAGCTGCTGATCGCAAATTGCGGGCTTGGCAAGACCCTCGATATTGGCGCTGGCGAAGGTGGACTGGTCGAAGCACTGGTACGGCGCCGCTGCAATGCCCATGGCGTGGATGTCTCCAAAGTAGTCGTTGAGCGTTGCAATGCCAGACTCCCGGGCCGATTCACCCACGGCAATGTGCTCAGCCTGCCGTTTGCCGACAACGAATTTGACACCATTGTCTCAACCGATTGCCTCGAACATCTTTCACCAGAGGATGTTCCCGCCGCACTAGCAGAAATGCATCGGATCTGCAAGAAGAATGTGCTACTCCAAATAGCGACAACCCAGGACCGAGACGGACACTGGCACCTCACAGTCGAAGGTCGCAAATGGTGGGAGCAACGTTGCTTGGAGGCTGGTTTCATCAAGCACTCGCGCTACTACCGCGTCAATGGCTATGAGGAACTCAACCAGGATGGTTGGCAAATCACGATTTTTCTACAGAAAGTTCCCTCGCCGGTAATCTCGACTTATCCGCTCTCGTTCCTGGAAGCCGAGCGCGGTTTACATATGGACATGCTGCGCGATGTGGGCGAGCGCTCTGACGCCCATGTCATTCGCTACGATTGGGCGTGCAACTATATCAAGCCAGGTGATCGCGTCCTGGATGCCGCCTGCGGCCTCGGCTACGGTGCACACGTCATTCGAAACCTCACTGGTGCGTCGCAGGTCATCGGTGTAGATGGCAGCGAGCATTCAATTGAGTACGCAAACAAACTGTACGGGACGAGCGAAAACAAAGCCGCCTATCTCTGTGGAATGCTCCCGGAGTTCTTGGCCCGCTTCCCCGATGCCTCCTTTGATGTGGTGGTGTCATTCGAAACCCTGGAGCACGTCGAGGCCCCGCAAGCGCTGCTTGAAGAGTTCAACCGGATATTGGCCCCTGGAGGACGAGTCATCGTCAGCGTTCCTAATGACTGGAGCGATGAAACTGGCGAGGACCCTAACCCATACCACCTGCACGTATACGACTGGAGCAAGCTCAAACAACAACTGAACAAGCACTTCATCCTTGAAAATGCATTTGCGCAGACTGCAAGCCAGTGCAAATCCAGAGAGAAGGGCAATCAGTGGGAGGCGAGAGCGCGCAACCTTCACGAAGTCGAGTTTACCGAGGAGTCCCCTGCCGATTGCGAGTGGTGGCTGATGACCGCCATGAAGTCACCGCTGGCAGAAACCTCGGAAAACTATGAAGAGCGGGTCTTCGCCAATATTTCCACAACGGACCATCCGTCAATTCAGTACGCCAAGTACTTCCAGAACCCCTGGCTAATGCATGCGATGGTCAACTCCGAGTACCGCCTGAGAAGCCGTCAGGCTCTGGAGACACTGGCGACCGAGGTGATCGAGAAATACCCTCAGGGCTCCAATGATCACGCGGCCGGGCTGTGTGTCCTTTCGTATTCTATTCTGGTGAACCACAGCAGCCACAGGAAGCAGCTTCAGATTGGTCTTCTGAATGAAGCCAAAAGAGCACTGGGCGGGGATCCGATCGCACTGAGGTGGCATGTTTCACTCGACTTCGTCAAAGCCAAGCTGATGGAGTCCGTCGGAGATCAGACCGGCGCATTGCGGACCTATCTCGAATGTGCAAGGACGGATGTCCGGCCATTTGGTATCCACCTGTCCACCAAAACGACAGAAGCTGCTTACCGCGCCGGCTTGATTGCCTTCGCACTCGGCGACCGCCAGGCGGCACAAAGTGCGTGGACACTCGGAGTAAATCTCGGCACCTCGCTGCTTGATGCCAAGTTGGCGGATGTGCTCATCAACCCCGAACGGCCAAATCGCTTCAATCATGGTGATGGAGTCCGTGAATATGCAGTGGCCTGGGATAACGTGGCTAGGTGTGCGAATGGACTCAATCTTCTTGGCAGCGGCAAGGAGATGAACTTCTCGGCTCTGGATAATTGCTTCCAGACTGAGTACCAAGGAATCAGCAAGGACTTGCTACATACCCGCAGCTTCCTCGCCGAATCCAACAAGGAACTTCTCTTCACGCGCAACACGCTGCGAGAAAGAACGGAAACGCTTGAAGCTGTAGCCGAGGAGCTGAAGTCCCGAACCGATGAGCTGGTTGCTACGCGAGAGACACTGCGCGAGCGGACAGAACGGCTTGAACTGGCCTGTGTAGAACTCAAGTCTCGAACCGACGACCTGGTCGTTGCGCGCGAAGAACTGCGCGAGCGGACACTGCGGCTAGAGGCCTGTATAGCAGCGCAGAACAAACAGCCCTGACCAGCCAGAAAACGCCGACTTCACAACCGGCACCTACTGTCAGCATTCCATATACCTTGGGGAAATAAAATGAAATTGAACGAAAAAATTCTTGTAACGGGTGCACGAGGCCTGGTCGGATCGGCGCTGGTTGAGCACCTGAAAGCAGAGGGATTCACCAACGTCCTCGCACTTGGCCGACAGGATTGTGATCTTACCGATTCGGCCTCGACCAGAGCCTATTTCGAGAAGCATCAGCCGACTTATGTATTCCATGCAGCCGCTCGCGTCTATGGAATCATGGGCAACATGAAGAACAAGGCGCTGTCTTTCTACGACAACGTCATGATCAATACCAACGTTGTAGACGCAGCCCAGAAAGTAGGAGTCAAGAAGATCACCGTAATGGGCACCGGCGCCGTTTATCCCTACCCCTCCCCTGGCCTTCCGCTGAAGGAAGACATGATCTTCATGGGCGAGCCGCATGCAGCGGAAAACTCCTACGCTCACGCTAAGCGGGCCATGCTGGCCATGCTTCGCGCCTATGAAGAAAGCTACGGCATGGAATGGGCCTATGTTGTCTCCTGCAACCTGTTCGGACCGCGTGACAAGTTCGACACCGAGTTCGGCCATGTCGTACCGTCGTTGATCAAGAAATTCTTCGATGCCAAGCGCCGCGGAGAGAAAGTTGTCGTCTGGGGCAACGGCAGCGCAAAGCGTGACTTCATGTATGTCAAAGACACGGCGCGCGTAGGTCTTGCGATCATGCAGAACATCAGCGGGCCGGCCAATATCGGTAGCGGTACCGTCTATAGCATCCGCGATATCGTTGACATGATTGCCGACATCACCGATATGCAGGATCACGTCGTTTGGGACGAAACGAAACCGAACGGTCAGGACTACCGCGCTTACGATCTGAGCAAAATCGACTCTATTGGTTTCAACTGCCAGCACACCATCCGGCAGGGTCTGGAAGAGACCTGGGCGTGGTACGCAGAGAATGCCCAGGACTGAGTAACATGGACAAGAACCCAGCTTCGCCTCGCATTTTACTTATCTCACAATGGCCAAACGTAAAGAATGGCGAATATGAGTTAATCGAGAAGATCAAACAGACCGGTTACACCATCAAGGTAGTCGACTACTTCGGCTTCGATGTTGAGAGCGGGCTCTGCCTTAATACAGCCTCGCTCCACCACGACTACGACTTTGCGATTTCGTTCCACTACGATACGCCGAAGTTCCTGAATCTTCCGACGTTCCTCTGGGTCGCCAACCCGCTGGAATTCATGCATCTGCGTGGAGATTACCGAAGTGTACTGCTGCCCCATCTCAGGGCTTATGACGAGTACCTTTACAATGGCTCTGACCTTCTAAAGAGACATATCAAGAATGTTGTAGGTTCCGAATGGGCTGACAGCCAACTCGAGATGTTCCCGGCCTGCTCGTTGCGCGAACTGGTTCCCCCAAAGTCCCTGGATCAGCTTGGAACAGAAGCCGCGCACAAAGTCTTCTACTGCGGCGTGAACTGGGAGCGCGGTATCGACCGAGCCGGCCGTGCCCAAGGTCTGCTGGACATCCTTCAGGAAAAGGATGCAGCCGATTTTTACGGCCCGAACAAGCTCGAGGGCATTAGCCCCTGGGAAGGGTTCAGCTCCTACAAGGGGGAGATTCCCTTCGACGGTGTCAGCATGACGCAAGTCATGCGGCAGTATGGAGCAGTGCTGGCGGTCTCCTCGCCTGCGCACATCAAGTCGGAGACATCCTCCAGCCGTGTCTTTGAGGGCATTGCCGCCGGCGTGCCGGTCATTTCTGATGAAAACCCGCACGTAAAACACCTGTTCGGGGACCTCGTCTATTACTTCTCGGGTAGTAACGAGCAGGAGCGTGCGCAGTCAGTCCTGACTGCGCTGCAGGCAATCAACAGCAATCCAGCCGAGGCTCGGAACCGCGTCATTCTCGCCCAAGAGCTGATGGCTGAGCGCTTCTGCTTCGAGCCCTGCTTTGAACGTGCGCTGCACTATCGGCAAGAACGGATGACCGCCAGTTGCACAACATTGGCGCAGAAGAGTCTAGACGTCGTCCTGCTTCACCATGACGCAGATCCGGAAGCCGGCGGCAGCACCTCCGATCTCCTGAACCTCCAGCACGTAATCGAAGCTGCCGGCCAGGCAGCTCAGCTGCATGGGGTGCATGTACGCATCATTGCCTGTGGTGGTGCACTTCCCAGCCAGCCGAACCTTCCCGTCGATGTGTCTTTGATAGAGTTCAAAGCTGCAGATCTGACGAGCAGGGATTGGGCAAAACTACGGCTAGGCGAGAAAGTTGCCTTGCTTACGCCCAAGGCTCAAGCCGACTTCGTTACCTTCCTGACGCAATTCGACTACCCCAAGTACGATGCGTTCTCGAAGGCACTCGATTGGTTCGCCGCTGCCCCCGCTGAACGCGCCAACGGCATGCACATCGGCGGCTTCTATGTGAACGATCAGTCTCAAGTGGCACCGCTGGGCACCGTAGGTATCTTGCGCAACAATACCTCTACGGCGCTTTATCGCTGGACCCAGAACAGCCTTGCCGAGCATCAGCTATCGACACTGATGTTTGGTGCGAAGGCGTTGCACCTGCTCAATCAGGACCAGATTGAGCGGTTCGATGTGCTCCTCCCCATCAGTCTCATCGCTGCGGCGGCGGGCTGTAGTCTGCCGTCCCATCGCTCCCGCCATATCCTGCAGCGGGTAAAGTTTGGTCATTTCCATCGGCACTACGAGGCCTATCGCAAAGCGACCGAGAAAGGCTTCTGGGCACAGCACTATGAGTTGCAGACCAACTACAACCATGAACTGAATGCTCTGTACGATGTGCATCACGAGTCTCCCATTGCCAAGGAAATCATCGATCAGGTGTCCGGGCATGCCCTGCCAGCGATGCCTCCGGTCGATCCTGCGGTACACGCAGTCAACGGTTTCATCGGCCGTCTACGTCCGATTTATCGTTACTACAAGAGGCTTCGTGACACCGTAGGCCTGGGAGCCGGAAAGTGAAACACAGACTGGCTTACCTCGACTTGTTGCGCATTGTCAGCGTCGCCTTAGTCATGTGGGGACACTTTGTGATGGTCGCCGGGGGAGCGCAAGCGATTCCTGGGATCATAAACCCCGACTTCACGCCGTTACCGCTCATCGATCAAAATCAATGGCGTGCGTACCTGCCCGAGGTATTCCTGATTGAGACATTTTCAACTCAATCAGCGATATTAGGAGTCAGTCTATTTTTCCTGATCACCGGCTACCTGATGCCAATGATGTGCGGACGCTACAGTCGAAAGGAGTTCCTGTTAAATCGTTTCTTCAGGATATTCCCAACACTGACTGCTGCCGCTGCCATACTTGGCATCTTCCTTTATTTGACACAAGGCATTACCTTTAATGCTGCGACTTATATAGCCAGCATTACACTGACCTACCCTTGGCTTGGAGTAGCCCCCATAGCGGGAGTTCTCTGGACCCTTGTGATAGAAGTCCTCTTCTACCTCATTGCGTTTCTTGTCGGAACCTTCACGCTGCGCCGGCTTATCTTCACACAGGCAATCCTGTTGTTGACGATCTTCCTGGGTGTGATTTATCGGGAGCACTACTATTTTTGGCTCGCTGGCTACCAAGCGCGTTTTCTGCTGTTCATAACCATTGGCTCTGCCATCTACCTAGCGGAGAAAGAAGAAGCTGTTCTTACAAAAATCGCCACCCTGCTGCCTTCTATTATTCTTTCATATATCGGCTTCCAGCTTTTCAAGCTAGGCAAGGTGGACGCTTCCACTTATGAAAATCTCGGCACGCACCTGCTGTCGGCAGTCATATTCCTTGGCTTTTATAGTCTTGGCCCGGTACTTCTCACGCGCCTTCCAAAAATGGTCGGTACGCTGGCGGAGCTGGTATACCCGTTCTATCTCATCCATGCCGCCATTGGCTTGGTTGCGATGGCGCTTGTTCGGGAACATATACACCAGCCGTATCTGATATTGCTTTCCGCCGTACTCGCATCACTACTTGCCTCCTGGGTGCTCCATCAGTCCGTAGAAAAGCCTGCCATCAATTTCGGGCGGAGATTCACGAGGCCGAAGTCGACTGCATGAAAAGAGTTCTTCTTGTCAGCTACCTCCCTCCCTCGAGGACGCACGCGGGCGGCCAGAGACTCCTGGATCTGTACGCTGAATTGAAGTACATCCAGCCAGACCTGCATCTCGCCCTTGTCACTTGCAGCGACCATGGCTTCGACATGGACTTGCTGAAGACAATCTTCGATAAAGTTCACTGCGTTGCAGGAGACCAGTTCTCGAAGCAGGGTATGTCAATGCTGACGTTCGACAACCCTGGGTTCGATCTGGTGGATCTTCAATACCACCAGTCCGGCGCCTTGATCGGTGCTTTCCGAAAACGCTGGCCTTCGGCAACATTGATTTTCGCCCCCATGGAATCCCAACTTCGTGCACTCAAGATAGCTTTTGCGAAAAACAAGCGTGCTCTCTGGCGAGCATGGAAGAACACGCTCGGCCTCGCGCGCAATGCCATGATGGAAGCCTGTTATGTAATGAAAGCCGACAAGGTGGTCACGGTTTCAGACAGTGACCGGGACATGTTGGCGTTCTTGAAGCCGGCGGGTAAGGTAATTTGCTTGCCAACCTGCATTTCTCCACAGGAAACCTCAATTGACGGTGCGTTTGAAGTCTCCAACGAAAGCGCAACGATCGTGTTCTTTGCGTACTTTGGTTCGAGAACCAATCAAGAAGCTCTTTATTGGTTCATCCAGGAAGTCCACCCTGCAATCTGCAGAGCGCTGCCCAATTACCGATTCCGCCTGGTGGGTCACGGTATCGATGAGCTTCTCTTGAAAACTTGCTCGATCGGGCAAGTCGAGGTGGTCGGCGCCGTCAGCACGATCAGGGATGCTCTTGAGGGTGCGGCACTCGGCATCACCCCCGCACTCAGCGGAGCAGGAATTCGAGGAAAGATTCATCAGTATGCGGCACTGGGCCTGCCCTGCGTGGCATCGCCTATTGCGTGCGAGGGGCTTGAGTACAAAGATGGAGAAAGCATCTTTATCGCAAATACCTCACACGAGTTCTCTGAGGCTTGCATTGCACTGCTTCGGGACAAGAAGCTCAGAGAACGAATCAGAGAGAACGCCATGAGCGTATGCCGGAACCATTATCAATGGCCTGCCTGGCGACCTGAAATAACATCTACCTACGAACTGAATATTTTACTTTGCGGAGGAAACTAAATGACCAAGAAAATACTGATTACCGGAATTACAGGACAGGTTGGCTCGCAGCTTGCCGACTATGTCCTCGAAAACACTTCTTTTGAGGTTATCGGAATGATGCGCTGGCAGGAGCCGATGGATAATCTTTACCATCTGACCCAGCGCATCAACCGCAAAGATCGAATCAGTGTTTATTACGCTGATCTCAATGACTATGCAGCGCTCTCGCGAATGATCAAAGCGGTCAAGCCCGACTTCATTTCGCACCTAGCCGCACAGTCTTATCCCAAGACCTCATTCGATATCCCGATCGAGACTCTGCAGACCAATATTATCGGCACCGCCAACTTGCTGGAGAGCATCCGCCAGCAGAAAGAGGCCGACGGATATGATCCTGTGATTCATGTGTGCTCATCCAGTGAGGTCTATGGGCGAGCCGAGCCGGGTGTTGCGCTGGCTGAAGACACTCCGTTCCACGGCGCAAGCCCTTATAGCATCAGCAAGATCGGCACGGATTATCTCGGACGCTTCTACGGCGAAGCCTATGGCATGCGTACATTCATCACCCGCATGGGCACGCACTCCGGTCCTCGCCGTAGCGATGTCTTCTTTGAAAGTACGGTAGCCAAGCAGATCGCGCTGATCGAAGCCGGTCTGCAGGACCCCGTCATCAAAGTCGGCAACCTCTCCAGTACCCGTACCTTCCAGGATGCGCGCGATGCAGTGCGAGCCTATTTCCTCCTGCTGGAAGCGAGTGCACAGGGGAAAATCGCCCGCGGCGAGTACTTCAATATCGCTGGGGAAGAGGCCTACCAGCTTCCGGAAGTCATCGATCTGCTGCTGGAAATGAGCACGCGCAACGACATCACCGTGGCGACGGATACCGACAGGCTGCGCCCCATCGACGCCGACTATCAGATGTTTGACAACACCAAGATTCGCACGGCAATTGACTGGAAGCCCGAGATCCCTGTTCGCAAGATGTTTGAGGATCTGCTCAATCATTGGCGCGACGAGATCGCCAAAGGCAAAATTCCCCTTAACCGTTAATCAGGTTCTTGTATGTCTTTGACTGTTAGAGCACGTGCGCCCCTGCGCCTTGGATTGGCGGGCGGCGGCACCGATGTATCTCCTTACTGCGACATTCACGGTGGTTACGTGCTGAATGCCGCCATCGACCGCTATGCCTACGCCGTCATCAAGACGCTGGATGAGCCGGAAGTACGTTTCCTGGCCACCGACCAGCAGACGGCATCGGTGCATGCACTAGGTGAGCCCTTGCAGCTCAACGGCATGCTCGATTTGCACAAGGCGGTCTACAGCCACATGGTGCAGCACTTCAATGGCGGCGAACCGATTGCGCTTGAGCTGAGCACCTTCTGTGATGCGCCTGCGGGCTCCGGCCTGGGGTCGTCTTCAACGCTGGTGGTCGCGATCATCCGGGCCTTCGTCGAGCTACTGAATCTTCCGCTGGACGATTACGCCATGGCTCACCTGGCCTTCAAGATCGAGCGCATCGATTGCGACCTGCAAGGTGGGCGTCAGGACCAGTACTCGGCCACGTTCGGCGGCTTCAACTTCATGGAGTTCTACGCCGACGATCGCGCCATCATCAACCCGCTGCGCATCAAGAACTGGATTCTTTGCGAGCTGGAAGCTTCTCTGGTGTTGTTCTTCACAGGTGTGTCGCGGGAGTCGGCGCGCATCATCGCCGACCAGAGCAGCAACGTGAAAGCGGGTGCGGTGGATGCACTCGAGGCGATGCACGGCATCAAGCGCGAAGCCCAAGTTATGAAAGAATGCCTGCTGCGTGGTGACTTTGCAGGCCTTGTGGACTCGATGAAACTGGGCTGGGAGAACAAGAAGCGTTCGGCCAAGACGGTTTCGAACCCACATATCGAAGAAATCTACAACGCAGCCATTGAGGCTGGTGCGTTGGCGGGCAAGGTCTCCGGTGCTGGCGGCGGCGGCTTCATGCTGTTCTTCGTACCCACCGAGCGGCGCATGGACGTCATTCGCACTTTGAACCAATTCAACGGGCAGGTCAGTAACTGCCACTTCACGAAGCAAGGCACACAGGCATGGAGAATGTGATGCAGCAGTATGTAATCGATCAGATCAAGGAAGCTCAGCGTGTCATGGGGGCAATGCTGGAAAACGCAGCCTTGCAAGCGCAGCTGAGTGCAGCGGCTACCGCCACCATTCAGTGCCTAAAGAAGGGCGGAAAGATCCTGCTGGCGGGAAATGGTGGCAGTGCTGCCGATGCCCAACACATCGCCGGAGAGTTTGTCAGCCGCTTCGCCTTTGATCGTCCCGGTCTGCCTGCCGTCGCGCTCACCGTGGATACGTCCATCCTGACCGCCATCGGCAACGATTATGGCTACGAAAAGCTCTTCGCTCGCCAGGTTCAGGCACTTGGGCAAAAAGGCGACATTTTCATTGGCTACTCCACTTCGGGCAAGTCGCCAAACATTCTGAAGGCCTTCGAAGAAGCTCGCGCGCGGGGGCTGGTGTGTATCGGCTTGACCGGAAACCGCGGCGGTCCGATGCAGGAATTGTGCGATCACCTGCTGGAAGTACCGTCGTCCGACACTCCCAAGATCCAGGAAGGTCACCTGGTGCTGGGGCACATTCTGTGCGGCCTGGTGGAAGATGCGATATTCAAGGCACAGCCCTGATGCGTGAGGCGATTGTGTTGGCGGGTGGCTTCGGCACCCGCTTACGTGAGGTAGTACCCGACTGGCCCAAGCCGATGGCACCAGTCGCCGGGCGTCCGTTCCTGGAAATTCTTCTGTGCTCTCTCGCCAGCAAGGGCTTTTCCAGGGTGGTACTGTCACTGGGCTACATGGCCGAGAAGATTTCCAGCCATTTTGGCAACCGCTTTGCTGGGATGGACCTGGATTATGTCGTGGAAGACAGCCCGCTCGGAACGGGCGGGGCGGTGCGCCTGGCAATGACCCGCTGCACCCAAGATCATGTTTTCGTGCTGAACGGCGATACCTTTCTCGACTTAGAAGCATCGGCAATCGACGAATACTGGCTATCCAGGCGAAACCCGCTCATCGTAGCGCGGCAAGTGCCGGACACCGCCCGCTTTGGACGGTTGCTGGTGCAGGATGATCTGGTTCTGGGATTCACCGAGAAAGGTGTTTTCGGGCAGGGGCTGATCAACGGTGGATGCTATGTATTTGACAGCACCCAACTGGACCACTTCGCGCTGAACCAGCCGTTTTCTCTTGAAGCTGACTTCCTCGCGCCGGCCGTACAAAGGATGCCTGTGAATGTCTTCGTGACGTCCGGGCACTTTATCGACATTGGCGTACCGGAAGACTATCAACGGGCACAGACAGAACTGGCAGGACGATGAGCAACTCGATGCGACCTGCGCTTTTCCTGGATCGTGACGGTGTGATCAATATCGATCACGCCTATGTTAATCGCCCGGATGACTTCCAGTTTATCGACGGCATCTTTGAGCTAGTCACCACTGCGAACCAGGCGGGCTACCTCGTCATCGTTGTGACCAACCAGGCCGGCATTGGACGGGGTTTCTACACCGAAACAGATTTCCATGCTCTGACTGATTGGATGAAAGCCCAGTTTGCCCAGCATGGGGCGCACATCGATGACGTGTATTTCTGTCCTTTCCACCCGGAACACGGCATTGGCGATTACCGCCGCGAAAGCGAATACCGCAAACCTGGCCCAGGAATGTTGATACAGGCGGCGCAAGAACACAGCATCGACCTGAGCGCATCCCTCATGGTGGGGGACAAGATCACCGATATGGAGGCGGGACAGCGCGCAGGCGTTGGCAACCTATTCTATTTCGGAGATGAAGTCGGAGTAACGCAGGGCACGCCGATTCAACAGCTCAGTGATGTGGTAGGTTTTCTGAAGCAGAAAATGTGAGCATTTGACCGGCCCGCCCAGGCGGTAACTTGCCGCCGAAGCAACATTCGCACGGTTCGGACTGCAGGTCTTGCCAGGGAGTGCCTCCAGCACTCCCTGGCAACTGAGCTGCGTTGTTTCGGACAACCCGCAGCCTCTTCCAAGGCCCGTACCGGTGGCGCCAACTGCGGCGCCAGCTTCCGGAAAATACTCTTGAAACTGCAGCGCTGCCCGATCGCTGGCATTCCTTCGGTACCTGGGAAGTGTCCCTCTTCCGCCTGCAGATGCATGACTCAAAGCGGTATATATCCAATAGAATCCCCAAGATTCCTTAAACCGCACTACAGGCATGTCTAGCTATGACTAATCGGTTTGGCTGGTACGCCCTGATATTGTTGTTGGCTGGCCCCCTACTCTGGCCCCTCCACCACTTCGCCGAGCGCTACTACAGCGAGCAACTGGCCGAACAGAACCAGCAGACCCTCGACCTCTACGTCGCGAACCTGCTCGGCACCCTGCGCCGTTACGAAGACCTGCCACCCATCCTCGGTGAGCTGCCGACGCTGCGCTCCGCGCTGCAAGCCCCGGAAAGCCTGACGGCACAGAACGCCGCCAACCTGGAGCTGCAGCGCATACGCGGGCGTACCGGAGCGGACGTCATTTACCTGATCCAGGCGGACGGCATGACCCATGCCGCCTCCAACTGGGATCAGCCGGACAGCTTCGTCGGCCGCAACTTCTCGTTCCGCCCCTACTACAAGGAAGCGACACAAGGCCGGCAGGGGCGCTTCTTTGGCCTGGGCACAACGTCCAAACGGCGCGGTTACTACTTCGCCAGCGACGTACGAGAGGGGGGGAAGCTGCTCGGCGTGCTGGTGGTGAAGGTCGACCTCGAACACATGGAGCAGCTCTGGGGCAATACGCCGGAGCAGTTGCTGGTAATGGACTCCAATGGCGTCGTTATTCTCTCCTCCAGCAACGCGTGGCGTTTCCGCACGGCCAAGGAGCTGTCGCCTGCCAAGCAGCGTGAAATCGCCGAGAACATCCCCTATCCCGTGCTGCATCCTGCCCCGCTGAAGATCGACCCGCGCCGATGGATCAGCCAAAGCCGCCACCTGCCGGAGACTGGCTGGACAGTCAGCATCTATACCCCTCGCACTCAGGTCGACGCGCCCGTCCGCAGCGTCGTATTGATCGGGGCGGCGACCCTGGTTGCACTCCTTCTGCTGCTGTCGCTGCTGACCATCAGCCGTCGCCACTACCTGGAGCGCATCGCACTGGAGGCCCAGGCCAAGCACGAGCTGGAGCTGCGCGTGCAGGAGCGCACCCAGGAGCTGGAAGGCGCCAACACGAAATTGCAGCAGGAAGTCAGCAACCGCGAGCAGGCACAGCGCGAATTGCTGCACGCCCAGGACGAAGTGGTTCAGGCCGGCAAGCTCACCGCCCTGGGCACCATGTCCGCCAGCATCAGCCATGAGCTCAACCAGCCTTTGGCGGCAATCCGCAGCTACGCCGACAACGCCCGCGTACTGCTCGACCATGAACGCTACGACGATGCACGCGGCAACCTGCAACAGATCGGCGAACTGACCGGGCGCATGGCCTCGATCATCGGCCACCTCAAGGCCTACGCCCGCGGCGCACGCCGGGCGCCAGAGAACGTCGCACTGCAACCGGCGATCAATGACGCCCTGGCGCTGGTTGCCCAGCGCCGCCAGGCCATGAATGTGGAGCTGCTGCGCGATCTGCCGGATGCGGCTATCTGGGTGCAGGCCGGCGAGACAAGGCTACGACAGATCCTCTCCAACCTGCTCTCCAATGCTCTCGACGCCCTGACCGAGAAGGGCCTGCCAAGGCGCATCTGGCTGACCACCGAGCAAACGCCCGAACGCATCATCCTGTCCCTGCGCGACAACGGTCCAGGCTTCTCAGAAGAAGCCCTGGCCCATGCCCGCGAGCCGTTCTTTACCACCAAGACCAGCGCCAAAGGCCTCGGCCTGGGCCTGGCCATCTGCGACACCTTGTTACGCACTCTGGGTGGGCACCTGGAATTGGGCAATCACCCCGAGGGCGGCGCTCTCGTACAATTGCACCTGTTGCCGGGCATCCCCGGTGTGACCCTGACGCCACAGGAGGAAACCCGCGCATGAGTTCGGCTGAGCCGTTCGACACCACCACCCAGGTGCTGCTGATCGATGACGATCCGCACCTGCGCCAAGCGCTCTGCCAGACCCTCGACCTCGCCGGCTTCAAGGTGGTCGCCCTGGGCGATGCGCGACAGATCGATCCGCAGCAGGCGCGGGACTGGCCGGGAGTGATCGTCAGCGACATCCGCATGCCGGGCATCGATGGCTTGCAACTGCTGGAACAGTTGCACGCGCAGGACTCCGAGCTACCGGTGATTCTGGTCACCGGCCATGGCGACGTGCCCCTGGCCGTGAAGGCCATGCGCTCAGGCGCCTACGACTTCCTCGAAAAGCCGTTTCCCAGCGACGCACTGCTGGACAGCGTGCGCCGCGCGCTCGATGTGCGCCGACTGGTGCTGGACAACCGAAGCCTGCGCCTGGCGCTGACCGAGCAGAAGGAAGTTCGTGGCCGGCTGGTCGGCCAGTCCGCTCCGATGCAACGCCTGCAGCAACAGGTCGCCTCTCTCGCGGCGATCCACGCGGACGTGCTGGTCCTGGGCGAAACCGGCTCAGGCAAGGAGGTCGTCGCCCGCGCCCTGCATGACCTGTCGAGCCGCCGCAACGGCCCCTTCGTCGCTATCAACGCCGGCGCGCTGGCGGAGTCGGTGGTCGAGAGCGAACTGTTCGGCCACGAACAAGGCGCCTTCACTGGCGCGCAGAAGCGCCGCATCGGCAAGTTCGAGTTCGCCAACGGCGGCACGCTGTTCCTCGACGAAATCGAGAGCATGAGCCTGGACGTGCAGGTGAAGCTGCTGCGCCTGTTGCAGGAGCGCACCGTCGAACGACTGGGCTCGAACCAGCTCATCCCGCTGGATATCCGCATCATTGCAGCGACGAAGGAAGACCTGCGTCTGGCTTCGGACGAAGGCCGCTTTCGCGCCGACCTTTATTACCGCCTGAATGTCGCCAGCCTGCGCATCCCACCGCTGCGCGAACGGGGCGATGACATCCTTCTTTTGTTTCAGCACTTTGCCGAACGCGGCGCAGAACGCCATGGCCTGACCGCCCGCCCACTGGACTCGGCGCAGCGCGCGCAACTGCTGGCCCACGGCTGGCCGGGCAATGTCCGCGAGCTGCAAAACGCGGCGGAGCGTTATGCCCTCGGGCTGGACCTCGGCCTGGACGATAGCCATGGCCGTGCCATGGCCGTCGCCCCAGGTGCCGGGCTGAACGAGCAGGTGGACTCTTTCGAGCGCTCACTGATCGCCGCCGAGATGGGCCGTTCGCACAACTCCCTACGCAGCCTTGCCGAAGCTCTGGGCCTGCCACGCAAGACCCTGCACGACAAACTGCGCAAGCACGGGCTGCTGTTCTCCGGCAGTGGCGGAAATTCCGCCGACGATGCCGACGGCTGAGCGAAAATCCGCCGATCGCCGCGCCTGCTACCCACGGCGAACGGCGCCGTAGCGCGGTGTGGCGCTATCTTCTGCCCTGGCACACACCTTGCTCTAAGACACGGATGCGATTGCCTTGTGCATCACATGTCGCGGCGTGCTCGTCACATCGCGCCCGCTGGGCCACGAACCCGGCGGTGTCCTTCGGGCTTCTTGCCATCTCGCGCCTTCATCTTGCAGGGCGCATCGCCGGGTGCAGTGATCCTGCCCCGGCCAATCCCCTTCCCTTCCAGCGTCGTTCAGGACTTTCCTACATAACGCGCCTTCGACCGTCCGTGTCGGCGAAATTTTCGCCACCACTCGGCCTGTCTGGGCCGGCGTATCCGGCTGCCATTTAGCGGTCACGAGATCGCGATCAAAACTTCACGAAAAACCCCTCTAAATCGGGCACTAATGCAAAACCTCTCCTATGGTTTATGCGGGGTGGGCAGAGCGGGAAGTACTGCCCAATACATTGGATAGCAAGCTATTGACCTGAATCAGGAGTGCCCCGCCAAGACGGGCGCTAAATAGCCTCACTCTCCAACTTCCTATAGGGAGATTCTTAAATGTCGCAAGAAAGCAGCCAAAAGCTAAAGCTCGGCGCGTTAACGGCTCTTGTTGTGGGCTCGATGATCGGCGGGGGGATCTTCTCTCTCCCGCAAAACATGGCAGCCAGCGCGGACGTTGGCGCCATCCTGATCGGCTGGGCCATCACTGCGGTGGGCATGCTGACCCTGGCCTTCGTCTTCCAGACCCTGGCCAACCGTAAACCCCAACTCGACGGCGGTGTGTACGCATACGCCAAGGCCGGTTTCGGTGACTACATGGGCTTCTCCTCGGCCTGGGGTTACTGGATCAGCGCCTGGTTGGGCAACGTCGGCTACTTCCTCCTGCTGTTCAGCACCCTGGGCTACTTCTTCCCGATCTTCGGCAAGGGTGACACCGTCGCGGCGATCGTCGGCGCGTCGGTCCTCTTGTGGGCCCTGCACTTCCTGGTGCTGCGCGGGATCAAGGAAGCTGCGTTCATCAACACCGTCACCACGGTGGCGAAGATCGTCCCGCTGTTCCTGTTCATCCTGATCTGCCTGTTCGCCTTCAAGCTGGACATCTTCACTGCAGACATCTGGGGCAAGAGCAATCCTGACCTGGGCAGTGTGATGAACCAGGTGCGCAACATGATGCTGGTCACCGTGTGGGTGTTCATCGGCATCGAGGGCGCGAGCATCTTCTCCTCCCGTGCGGAAAAACGCTCGGACGTCGGTAAGGCCACCGTGATCGGCTTCATCACCGTCCTGCTGCTGCTGGTCCTGGTGAACGTGCTGTCCATGGGCGTGATGACCCAGCCGGAACTGGCCAAGCTGCAGAACCCGTCGATGGCGCTGGTGCTGGAGCATGTGGTCGGTCACTGGGGCGCTGTCCTGATCAGTGTCGGTCTGCTGATCTCCCTGCTGGGTGCCCTGCTCTCCTGGGTACTGCTCTGCGCCGAGATCATGTTCGCCGCCGCCAAGGACCACACCATGCCGGAGTTTCTCCGCAAGGAGAACGCCAACCAGGTGCCGGCCAATGCCCTCTGGCTGACCAACATCTGCGTACAGGTCTTCCTGGTCATCGTGTTCTTCACCTCCGGCAGCACCGACGGTGGCATGGACCCGTACACCAAGATGCTGCTGCTGGCGACCTCGATGATCCTGATCCCGTACTTCTGGTCCGCCGCCTACGGCCTGCTGCTGGCAGTCAAGGGCGAGACCTACGAGACCGACTCGGCTGATCGCACCAAAGACCTGATCATCGCCGGCATCTCGGTTATCTACGCGGTGTGGCTGATCTACGCAGGCGGCCTGAAATACCTGCTGCTGTCGGCGCTGCTGTATGCGCCCGGCGTCATCCTCTTCGCCAAAGCGAAACATGAAGTGGGCCAACCCATCTTCACCAATGTCGAGAAGCTGATCTTCGCGGTTGTCGTGATCGGTGCACTGATCGCGGCCTATGGCCTCTACGACGGCTTCCTTACTCTGTAACTCCTGGAGACATCTCATGAGCACGGAAAAAACCAAACTTGGCGTCCATTCTGAAGCTGGCAAACTACGCAAAGTGATGGTCTGCTCGCCTGGACTCGCCCATCAACGCCTGACCCCGAGCAACTGCGACGAGTTGCTGTTCGACGACGTTATCTGGGTGAACCAGGCGAAGCGCGACCACTTCGACTTCGTCACCAAGATGCGCGAACGCGGCATCGATGTTCTGGAAATGCACAACCTGCTGACCGACATCGTGGCGAACCCCGAGGCCCTCAAGTGGATCCTCGATCGCAAGATCACCGCTGACAGCGTCGGCCTTGGCCTGACCAACGAGCTGCGCTCCTGGCTCGAAGGCCTGGAGCCGCGCAAACTGGCCGAGTTCCTCATCGGCGGCGTAGCCTCCGACGACATCCCGGAAAGCGAAGGCGCCAAGGCGCTGAAGATGTACCGCGACTACCTGGGCCACTCCAGCTTCCTGCTGCCGCCGCTGCCCAACACCCAGTTCACCCGTGACACCACCTGCTGGATCTACGGCGGTGTGACCCTGAACCCGATGTACTGGCCGGCGCGACGTCAGGAAACCCTGCTGACCACCGCCATCTACAAGTTCCACCCGGAATTCACCAACGCCGAATTCGAAGTCTGGTACGGCGATCCGGACAAGGACCACGGCATGTCCACCCTCGAAGGTGGTGACGTAATGCCCATCGGCAATGGCGTCGTCCTGATCGGCATGGGCGAACGCTCTTCCCGCCAGGCCATCGGCCAGGTAGCCCAGGCGCTGTTCGCCAAGGGTGCCGCGGAAAAAGTCATCGTCGCCGGCCTGCCCAAGTCCCGCGCCGCGATGCACCTGGACACCGTATTCACCTTCTGCGACCGCGACCTGGTCACCGTCTTCCCTGAAGTGGTGAAAGAGATCGTTCCCTTCATCCTGCGCCCGGACGAGAAGAGCCCCTACGGCATCAGCGTCCAGCGCGAAGACAAGGACTTCATGACTGTCGTCGCCGAGTCCCTGGGCCTGAAGAAACTGCGTGTCGTCGAAACCGGCGGCAACAGCTTCGCTGCCGAGCGCGAACAGTGGGACGACGGTAACAACGTGGTCTGCCTGGAACCGGGCGTCGTGGTTGGTTATGACCGCAACACCTACACCAACACCCTGCTGCGCAAGGCTGGCGTGGAAGTCATCACCATCAGCGCCGGCGAGCTGGGCCGGGGCCGTGGCGGCGGTCACTGCATGACCTGCCCGATCATCCGCGACCCGATCGACTATTGATCGATCGGCACCCGATAAACGCGACTACCTCAACCAGAGCGCATTGACCTCACGAGGCGGCCCTTGCCAGGGCCGCCCGCCCCGCCAGCCACGAGCTGTACTGACGCGGGCCGAGATCGGATCCCACAAGGAGAAACACCATGGCTTTCAACATGCACAACCGCAACCTGCTCAGCCTGATGCACCACAGCACCCGCGAGTTGCGCTATCTGCTCGACCTGTCCCGCGACCTGAAGCGCGCCAAGTACACCGGTACCGAGCAGCAACACCTGAAAGGCAACAACATTGCGCTGATCTTCGAAAAGACCTCGACCCGCACCCGCTGCGCCTTCGAAGTCGCCGCCTATGACCAGGGCGCCAACGTCACCTACATCGACCCGAACTCCTCGCAGATCGGCCACAAGGAGTCGATGAAGGACACCGCCCGCGTACTCGGCCGCATGTACGACGCCATCGAATACCGTGGCTTCAAGCAGGAGATCGTCGAAGAACTCGCCAAGTTCGCCGGTGTTCCGGTATTCAACGGCCTGACCGACGAGTACCACCCGACCCAGATGCTGGCCGACGTGCTGACCATGCGCGAGCACAGCGACAAGCCGCTGCACGACATCAGCTACGCCTACCTGGGCGACGCCCGCAACAACATGGGTAACTCCCTGCTGCTGATCGGCGCCAAGCTCGGCATGGACGTACGCATCGCTGCACCGAAGGAACTCTGGCCGACCGACGAGCACGTCGCCGCCTGCAAGAAGTTCGCTGAAGAAAGCGGCGCCCGTATCACCATCACCGAAGACCCGAAAGTCGCCGTCAAAGGCGTGGACTTCATCCACACCGACGTCTGGGTCTCGATGGGTGAACCGGTGGACGCCTGGGGCGAACGCATCACCGAACTGCTGCCCTACCAGGTCAACATGGAAATCATGAAGGCCGCTGGCAACCCGCGCGTGAAGTTCATGCACTGCCTGC
This sequence comes from Pseudomonas sp., assembly GCF_002796985.1. Classification (GTDB taxonomy): domain Bacteria; phylum Pseudomonadota; class Gammaproteobacteria; order Pseudomonadales; family Pseudomonadaceae; genus Pseudomonas. The sequence continues at coordinate 444,584 of NZ_PEKX01000020.1, forward strand.
CTGCGTTCCACAACAGCGAAACCAAGGTCGGCAAGGAGATCGCCGCCAAGTACCCGAACCTGAAGAACGGCATTGAAGTCACCGAAGACGTCTTCGAGTCCCCGTACAACATCGCCTTCGAGCAAGCGGAAAACCGCATGCACACCATCAAGGCAATCCTCGTTTCGACCCTCGCCGACATGTAATGCCGGATAGCCCCGGACCGCGACGCCGTCGTCGGTCCGGGCGCTCCCACTCTTTTGGAGGTACTTGATATGCGTATCGTCGTCGCATTGGGCGGTAATGCCCTGCTGCGTCGTGGCGAACCCATGACTGCCGATAACCAGCGCATCAATGTGCGCATCGCCGCCGAGCAGATCGCCAAGGTTGCCCCGGGCAACGAACTGGTGATCGCCCACGGCAACGGCCCGCAGGTCGGCCTGCTGGCTCTGCAGGGCGCGGCCTACGAGAAGGTCAGCCCCTACCCGCTGGACGTGCTCGGCGCCGAGACCGAAGGCATGATCGGCTACATGATCGAACAGGAAATGGGCAACCTGCTGCCGTTCGAAGTGCCGTTCGCCACCCTGCTCACCCAGGTCGAGGTCGACTCCAAGGACCCGGCCTTCCAGAACCCGACCAAGCCCATCGGCCCGGTCTACTCCAAGGAAGAGGCGGAAGCCCTCGCCAAGGAAAAAGGCTGGAGCATCGCGCCGGACGGCGACAAGTTCCGCCGCGTAGTCGCCAGCCCGCGTCCGAAGCGCATCTTCGAGATTCGCCCGGTCAAGTGGCTGCTGGAGAAAGGCACCATCGTCATCTGCGCAGGTGGCGGCGGCATCCCGACCATGTACGACGAATCCGGCAAGAAACTCTCCGGCGTCGAAGCGGTGATCGACAAGGACCTCTGCTCCTCGCTGCTGGCCCAGGAATTGTCGGCTGACATCCTGATCATCGCCACCGACGTGGACGCCGCCTACATCGACTGGGGCAAGCCCACTCAGAAAGCCATTGCCCAGGCCCACCCGGATGAGCTGGAGCGCTTGGGCTTCGCCGCCGGCTCCATGGGGCCGAAGGTCATGGCCGCCATCGAGTTCGCCCGCGCGACGGGCAAGGACGCGGTGATCGGTTCGCTGGAAAACATCGTTGCCATCACCCAAGGCAAGTCCGGTACTCGCGTCAGCACCAAGAAAGCTGGCATCGAATACCGCTGAGTTTCGCCGCTGAATAAAACGGGAGCCCTTCGCGGCTCCCGTTTTCATTCATAAGTCTCTGCACGATCTTCCGGGAAATTCATCGCCTTCTTCCGTCAATTCCTGGCGCGAGCGTGACTCGGCAGTCATGATCCTCGTCAGCTAAAGCATTCCGAATCACTAGAAGCCACGCCTGGCTTTGTGCCACCGGGCTGCCCCTCCATGGGTCACCGTCGTCCGGCGCGCAAGATGCACTTGCTGAAGGAGTTTCCGAGAGATGTCTCGACTACCGGTCATCGTTGGTTTTGGTGGATATAACGCGGCAGGCCGCAGTTCCTTCCACCATGGGTTCCGCCGCACCGCCCTCGAATCCATGGAGCCCGCCGCCCGCCAGGAAACCCTCGCCGGCCTCGCGGTGATGATGAAGCTGGTCAAGGTCGTCGACGGCAAGTTTCAGGATGCCGACGGCAACAGCCTCGACCTTGCCGCCATCGAGCAGCGCTTCGAGTCGCAGATTCGCCAGTCCACCCTGATCCGTCGCATCGAGCTGCAATACCTCGACGTCGACGCCGCGCACTGCCACAAGAGCCTGACCGTCAGCGCCGCCGGCAGCCCGGTGACCTTCACCTCCCTGCGCAAGCAACTGCCCGAGCCGCTGCCGGCCAACTGGTCGGTGGAAGAGCTCGAAGGCGGCGAAGTCCGCGTCACCCTGCACGACAGCTGCGAATTCAAGGTCGACAGCTACCGCGCGCTGCCGGTGAAGTCCGCCGGCCAACTGCCCACCGGCTTCGAGCCGGGCGAGCTGTACAACTCGCGCTTCCACCCGCGTGGCCTGCAAATGTCCGTGGTCGCCGCCACCGACGCAGTGCGCTCCACCGGCATCGACTGGCAGACCATCTGCAACACCGTACAGCCCGACGAGATCGCCGTGTTCTCCAGCAGCATCATGAGCCAGCTGGACGAGAACGGCTTCGGCGGCCTGTTGCAGTCGCGCCTGCGCGGCCACCGCGTGTCGGCCAAGCAACTGCCACTGGGCTTCAACAGCATGCCCACCGACTTCATCAATGCCTACGTGCTGGGCAGCGTCGGCATGACCGGCAGCGTCACCGGCGCCTGCGCGACCTTCCTCTATAACCTGCAGAAAGGCATCGACGTCATCACCACCGGCCAGGCCCGCGTGGCCATCGTCGGCAACGCCGAAGCGCCGATCACCTCCGAAATCATCGAGGGCTACGCCGCCATGGGCGCGCTGGCCACCGAGGAAGGCCTGCGCCACATCGAAGGCCGCGACGACGTCGACTTCCGCCGCGCCAGCCGCCCGTTCGGCGACAACTGCGGCTTCTCCCTGGCCGAATCCGCCCAGTACGTGGTGCTGATGGATGACGACCTGGCCCTCGAACTGGGTGCCGACATCCACGGTTCGGTACCGGACGTGTTCATCAACGCCGACGGTTTCAAGAAATCCATCTCCGCTCCCGGTCCGGGCAACTACCTGACCATGGCCAAGGCCGTGGCCGCTGCCGCGCAGATCGTCGGCGAAAAGAGCGTGCGCCAGCACAGCTTCGTCCACGCCCACGGCTCCAGCACACCGGCCAACCGCGTCACCGAGTCGGAAATCCTCGACCGCGTCGCCACCGCCTTCGGCATCGACGGCTGGCCGGTCACCGCGGTGAAGGCCTTCGTCGGCCACTCCCTGGCGACCGCCAGCGCCGACCAGTTGATCTCCGCCCTGGGCACCTTCCGCTACGGCGTGATTCCCGGCATCAAGACCGTGGACAAATTCGCCGACGACGTCTTCAAGGACCACATCGCCCTGTCCAACAGCGACGTGCGCCGCGACGACCTGGAAGTCTGCTTCATCAACTCCAAGGGCTTCGGCGGCAACAACGCCACCGGCGTACTGCTGTCCCCGGCCGTCACCGAGAAGATGCTGCGCAAACGCCACGGCGATGCCGCCTACGCCGACTACCAGGGCCGCCGCGAAGCCACCCGCGCAGCCGCGCGGCAGTATGACGAAGCAGCGACCCAGGGCCGCTTCGACATCATCTACAACTTCGGCAACGACATGATCGACGAGAAGGCCATCGAGATCAGCGAGCAGGGTATCCAGGTCCCCGGCTTCAGCCAGACCATCGCCTACAAGAAGGACGAACGCTTCAGCGACATGCTCGACTGATCGCCGACGTTGAACGAAAAAGCCGGGCAGATGCCCGGCTTTTTCATTCTTGAAGACAGCTCGCCCTTCGTAGGAGCGAGCTTGCTCGCGAACCGCCCAGCATCAAAAGACGCCGGGAACTTTGTTCGCGAGCAAGCTCGCTCCTACGAAGAGCCCAGGCGACGGTCAGTACGTCCCCTGCCCCACGCCCAGTTCGAGAATGCTCGCCTTGAGGTTCTCGAAGTCGTATTCGCTGAGCCCGACGTAATCCAGCACCCGCGCGCGTACGCTTTCCCACTCGTGATCCTCGGCCTGGTTACCCAGCACGCGGTAGGAGCCACAGATGTGCTCGGCCATCTTGAGAATCGCCAGCAGGTTCTTCAGTTGGGTATCGCGGCAGTTGTCCTCGCTGAAGATCGACAGCGCGTTGTGGTGGTTGGCGATGGCCTCGCAGACGTGCTCCGGCAGGCGCCAGGAGCGCGCGGTGAAGTAGCCGACCACCGCATGGTTGGTGTTCAGCACGCGGTTCTCGGTGTCCACCACGCGGCGCTCGTCGCTGGCGCTGGCGTAGGCCTCCTCCAGCACCGTCATATAGTGCGGGAAACGCTTGAGCATCAGCGGGATGCCGCAATTGTGGAACAGGCCCAGCGCGTACGCCTCATCCACCGACTCGTAACCGATGCGCTTGGCCAGGGTCAGGCAGCTCATGGCCACATCCTGGGCGGTGTCCCAGAAACGGTTGAGGGTAACGATGGTGGCGTCGCTCATCTCACCCTTGATCGACTGGGCGTTGATCAGGTTGATCACCGAGCGGCTGCCCAGCAGGTTCACCGCGCGCTGGATCGAGGTGATGCGGTTGGCCAGGCCGAAGAACGGCGAGTTCACCAGTTTCAGCAGCGCACCGGACAGCCCCGGATCCTGGCTGATCAGCTTGGCGATCGCCTTCAGGTCCGGGTTGGGCATGAACTGCTCCATCTGCAGGTCAACCATGATCTGCGGCTGCGGCGGCACGCTGATGCCCTGCAGGGCCTGTCGAATCTGTTCGGCGGAGAGTTCTTGGGACATGGGCGCGCTGGGAAAAGTTGACGGGGAGCGCAGTTTACCCAGAGCCAGGGCGTCTGGGACTGCTGCTTTTGATTGAACTTTCATCGGCGGCTGTGTCGGAACCTTTACACCCAAGCGGAAGAAATGGGAGACAAACCATGAGCCAGACACTCAAAGGCAAGACCATCGCCATCCTGGTCACCGACGGATTCGAGCAGGTAGAGCTGACCGGCCCCCGCGACGCCCTGAAAGAAGCCGGCGCCAAGGTAAGAATTCTCTCCGACAACAAGGACAAGGTGCGCGGCTGGCACCACGACCAACCCGCGGACAGCTTCAAGGTCGATGGCACCTTCGAGACCGCTCACATCGACGAATACGACGCCGTGCTGCTGCCGGGCGGAGTGATCAACGCCGACCAGATACGCAGCCTGCCCAAGGCCCAGGAAATCGTGCGCAAGGCCGACAAAGCCGGCAAACCCATCGCGGTAATCTGCCACGGCGCCTGGCTGCTGGTGTCCGCCGGACTGGTCAGGGGCAAGACCCTGACCAGCTGGAACTCGCTCAAGGACGACATCAACAATGCCGGCGGCCACTGGGTCGACCGCCAGGTGGTCAAGGACGGGCAACTGATCAGCAGCCGCAAGCCTGAGGACATCCCGGCCTTCAACAAACAGCTGATCGAAACCCTCGCGGCCTGACCTGGCTCGACCCAAAGCGACCAAAAGCCCGTGCGCCCCACTCCGGCGGCGCACGCCGCTGCGCTATAATCCCGCTCTTTTGCCGGAGCCCTTCCCCATGACCCTGCCCAGCCTGCGTCTGAAAGCCAATGCCGAGCGCCGCCTGCGCGCCGGCCACCTGTGGGTCTACAGCAACGAGGTGGATGTCGCAGCCACCCCGCTGAACGGATTCGGCGCCGGCGAGCAGGCCATCCTCGAAATGGCCAACGGCAAGCCGCTGGGCATCGTCGCACTGAGCCCGAACAACCTCATCTGCGCCCGCCTGATTTCCCGCGATACCAAGCATGTTCTCGACAAGTCCCTGCTGGTTCACCGCCTGAACGTTGCACTCAGCCTGCGCGACCGCCTGTTCGACAAGCCCTTCTACCGCCTGGTCTTCGGTGACTCCGACCTGCTGCCAGGCCTGGTGGTCGACCGTTTCGGCGACGTACTCGTCGTCCAGCTCGCCTCGGCAACCATGGAGAAGCACCGCGACGACGTGCTCGCCGCCCTGCTGCAGGTGCTCAAGCCCACTGCCGTGCTGTGGAAGAACGATTCCAGCGCCCGTGACGCCGAAGGCCTGGAGCGTTACGTCGAGAACGCCTACGGCGAAGTCCCGGAATGGGTCGCCCTGGAAGAAAACGGTGTGAAGTTCGAAGCCCCGGTGCTGGCCGGCCAGAAGACCGGCTGGTTCTACGACCACCGCATGAACCGCGCCCGCCTGCAGCCCTACGTGCAGGGCAAGCGCGTGCTCGACCTGTTCAGCTACATCGGCGGCTGGGGCATCCAGGCTGCGGCCTTCGGCGCCAGCGAAGTGATGTGCGTGGACGCCTCCGGCTTCGCCCTGGACGGCGTGGAGCGCAACGCCACGCTGAACGGCCTCGCCGAGAAAGTCGCCTGCGTCGAAGGTGACGTGTTCGATGCCCTGCGCGAGCTGAAGGCCGCTGACGAGCGCTTCGACGTGATCGTTGCCGACCCGCCCGCCTTTATCAAGCGCAAGAAGGACCTGAAGAACGGCGAGGCCGCCTACCGCCGCCTCAACGAACAGGCCATGCGCCTGCTGTCCAAGGACGGCGTGCTGGTCAGCGCTTCGTGCTCGATGCACCTGCCCGAGGACGACCTGCAGAACATCCTGCTGGGCAGCGCCCGTCACCTGGACCGCAACATCCAGCTGCTTGAGCGCGGCGGCCAGGGCCCGGATCACCCGGTGCACCTGGCGATTCCGGAAACCCGCTACATCAAGAGCCTGACCGTGCGCCTGCTGCCCAACGGCTGACGCATCACGGCTTTAAAAAGCGGGGCGTTTCCTGACGGGAGCGCCCCGTTTTCATTTCAGCGGCGGACGGCGGATAACGCTTGGAGCGTTATGCGCCCTACGGGTGCCCTGCACTCATTTCACCGGCATCAACGAATCCGCCTCGCTGATCACCGCCTTGCCGGTCTTGCGCTCGAACAGGCACAGCTCGCGGCCCGGTTTGCCTTTCATGTGCTTCTGCGCGTAGGTCCCACCGATCATCAGCGCCGTATAGCCCACGCTGTCGTCGAACAGCACCGGCGAGCCCAGCACCTTCTTGCTCTGCAGATGACTCAGCGCCAGGCAGGCCTCGCGCTGCAGCTTGTCCTGCGCCTGCCAGGCCTGATCGGACGACGCCTGCACGCTACCGACGAAGAGTGCGGCGAGCAGGGCGATGCGGGTGACTTTCATGGGGTTGCTCCTGCAACGAATGGAACCAGAAAACGCCAGCGACCATTCAGACCACGCCAGGGCGGCGAAAGTCTAGGCTTTGTGCCGACCGCCAGCCTTTCCCTGGCGGCAAGGGCCGGCGTAGAATCCGGGCATTCCTGCCATTTATCCCCCGGCGGGCCTGTGAGCCCCGGCCGAGCAGGCGGTGACCCCGCCACGCCGCGCGCCGACCTCGCCCATGCAAGGCCATCTGCTGTTTGCATCCGGTGCGTACCGCGCTCACGATACGACTTAGAGTTTGCTCAAGGTCTCGCCGGCCAGCCCTACCCGCTGTACGCCGCCGCACGAAAAGACCCGGATCGACTCCCACCGCGACCTGATGCGCAGGAACCTGTCATGCCCGATTACCGCTCGAAAACCTCCACCCACGGCCGCAACATGGCCGGCGCCCGCGCCCTGTGGCGCGCCACCGGGATGAAGGACGAAGACTTCAAGAAGCCGATCATCGCCATCGCCAACTCCTTCACCCAGTTCGTGCCCGGCCACGTGCACCTGAAGGACCTGGGCCAACTGGTCGCCCGCGAGATCGAAAAGCACGGCGGCGTGGCCAAGGAATTCAACACCATCGCCGTGGACGACGGCATCGCCATGGGCCATGACGGCATGCTCTATTCCCTGCCGTCGCGCGAGATCATCGCCGACTCCGTGGAATACATGGTCAATGCCCACTGCGCCGACGCCATCGTCTGCATCTCCAACTGCGACAAGATCACCCCCGGCATGCTGATGGCCGCCCTGCGCCTGAACATCCCGGTGGTGTTCGTCTCCGGCGGCCCGATGGAAGCCGGCAAGACCAAGCTGGCCAACCACGGTCTCGACCTGGTGGACGCCATGGTGGTCGCCGCCGACGACTCCTGCTCCGACGAGAAAGTCGCCGAGTACGAGCGCAGCGCCTGCCCGACCTGCGGCTCCTGCTCCGGCATGTTCACCGCCAACTCGATGAACTGCCTGATGGAAGCGCTTGGCCTGGCCCTGCCGGGCAACGGTTCGACCCTGGCCACCCACGCTGACCGCGAGCAGCTGTTCCTGCGCGCCGGCCGTTTGGCCGTCGAGCTGTGCCAGCGCTACTACGGCGAAAACGACGAATCGGTGCTGCCGCGCAACGTCGCCAGCTTCAAATCGTTCGAAAACGCCATGACCCTGGACATCGCCATGGGCGGCTCGACCAACACCATCCTTCACCTGCTGGCCGCCGCCCAGGAGGCGGAGATCGCCTTCGACCTGCGCGACATCGATCGTCTGTCGCGCAAGGTGCCGCAGCTGTGCAAGGTGGCGCCGAACATCCAGAAGTACCACATGGAAGACGTGCACCGCGCCGGTGGCATCTTCTCCATCCTCGGCGAACTGGCCCGTGGCGGCCTGCTGCACACCGACGTGCCGACCATACACAGCCCGAGCATGGCCGACGCCATCGCCGAGTGGGACATCACCCAGACCCGGGACGAGAAGGTCCACACCTTCTTCAAGGCTGGCCCCGCCGGCATCCCGACCCAGGTCGCGTTCAGCCAGAACACCCGCTGGGACACGCTGGACGATGACCGCGCCGAAGGCTGCATCCGCAGCGTCGAGCACGCCTACTCCCAGGAAGGCGGCCTGGCCGTGCTGTACGGCAACATCGCCCTCGATGGTTGCGTGGTGAAGACCGCTGGCGTGGACGAATCCATCCATGTGTTCGAAGGCCGCGCGAAGATCTTCGAAAGCCAGGATGGCGCCGTGAAGGGCATCCTCGCCGACGAAGTGAAGCCGGGCGACATTGTGATCATCCGCTACGAAGGCCCGAAAGGCGGCCCGGGCATGCAGGAAATGCTCTACCCGACCAGCTACCTGAAGTCCAAGGGCCTGGGCAAGGACTGCGCCCTGCTCACCGACGGCCGCTTCTCCGGCGGCACCTCGGGCCTGTCCATCGGCCACGCCTCGCCGGAAGCCGCCGCAGGCGGCGCCATCGGCCTGGTGCAGGACGGCGACAAGGTGCTGATCGACATCCCCAACCGCAGCATCAACCTGCTGGTGAGCGATGACGAACTGGCCGCCCGCCGCGCCGAGCAGGACAAGAAGGGCTGGAAGCCGGCTCAACCCCGCGCACGCAAGGTGAGCACCGCGCTGAAGGCCTACGCCCTGCTGGCCACCAGCGCCGACAAGGGCGCGGTGCGTGACAAGGCGCTGCTGGACGGTTGAGTCTGGTGGAACCATGAAAAAGCCCGGCGAATGCCGGGCTTTTTTGTGCGCGAAAGCTGGAGATCAGCCTTCCTTCGCGGATTTGGCGCAACCGCCTGTTCCCGGTTTGATACCGCGATCGGCATTGCAGATCGTCCCCTCCACTTTCCAACTGATGTTGGCGGCACCCGTCTTAATTTCCGGAGTCATCTTCATTTCAAGATTGCTGCCCGTCGCACTGGTTGCACTGACCGTGACGTCAATTACGCCTTTGGCGACCGCATAGGAGAGAACGTTATCGGTCGCGACACTTGCCGGAATACCGTAGGTCCCCTTATCACATTCATCCAGCTTGCCGGTTTCCGTTACGCATAACCCCACCGATGTTTTCACGGCGGACAACTCCGCTATCGCCGCTGCCGCTTTCGAGCGCGAGGAGTAATCCGAATACAGCGGCAAGGACACCGAAGCCAGAATCCCGATGATCGCCACCACGATCATCAACTCGATCAGAGTGAAGCCCTGTTGTTTGCGCATCTGCATATCCCTCAGGATTGAGCCGGACCCCCGAATGGCTCCGGATGCATTCCAGTGAAGCCACGCCAGCAGGCCCGCACACTCAGAAGCGTCCGCGCACCCTGTTGAAAATTCGGCAGTTTTTTCCAGGCCGAAAGCCTTCGGAGTGCCGCCGCACAGAGGTGTCGTAGGAACTCGGGCTTCCCCATTCATCCCGACTTGCCGCATGGCACTGTGCGATCCCGCCGTGGGCCAGTAAAATCGCGCTCTTTTTTTCCCGGACCGCCGCCCATGAGCTCCCTCGAGAACCCGTCCGCCGCCAAGGACCAGCCCGACCTGGTCTACGGCCTGGAAGCCCGCCCCGCCTTGCCCATCGCCGTCCTTGCAGCATTGCAGCACCTGCTGGCGATCATCGTGCCCATCGTCACCCCCGGCCTGCTGATCTGCCAGGCGCTGGGCGTGTCGCCGCGTGACACCAACCTGATCGTGTCGATGTCGCTGGTGATCTCCGGCATCGCCACCTTCGTCCAGTGCAAGCGCTTCGGGCCGTTCGGCGCGGGCCTGCTGATCGTTCAGGGCACCAGCTTCAACTTCGTCGGCCCGCTGATTGCCGGCGGTGCGCTGATGGTGAAGAACGGCACGCCAGTGGAAGCGGTAATGGCGGCGATCTTCGGCGTGGTCATGGCCGGATCCTTCGTGGAGATGGGCGTGTCGCGCATCCTGCCCTTCGTGAAGCGCCTGATCACCCCGCTGGTCACCGGCATCGTGGTGCTGATGATCGGCCTCACGCTGATCAAGGTCGGCCTGATCAGCATGGGCGGCGGCTTCTCCGCCATGTCCAACGGCACCTTCGCCAACGGCGAGAACCTGATGCTGTCCGGCCTGGTGCTGGCAATCATCGTCATCCTCAACCGCATTCCGGTGGTCTGGATGCGCAGCGGCGCCATCGTCATCGCCCTGGCCGTGGGCTACGCGCTGGCCGGCTACCTGGGCCGCCTGGACTTCACCGGCATGCAAGAGGCGCCGGCCTTCCAGGTGCCAGTGCCGCTGCACTTCGGCCTGGGCTTCTCCTGGAGCCTGTTCATCCCGATGCTGGTGATCTACCTGGTGACCTCGCTGGAAGCCATCGGTGACATCACCGCCACCAGCAAGATCTCCCACCAGCCGGTGGAAGGCCCGCTGTGGATGCAGCGCATCAAGGGCGGCGTGCTGGTGAACGGCGCCAACTCGCTGCTGGCCGGCCTGTTCAACACCTTCCCCAGCTCGGTGTTCGCGCAGAACAACGGCGTGATCCAGCTGACCGGCGTCGCCAGCCGCCACGTCGGCCTGTGGATCGCCGCGATGCTCATCGTGCTGGGCCTGTTCCCCAGCGTCGCCGGGGTGATCCAGGCCGTTCCCGAGCCGGTGCTCGGTGGCGCGGTGATGGTGATGTTCGGTGCGGTCGCCGCCTCCGGCATCAACATCCTCGCCGGCATCCACCTGGACCGCCGCGCGCTGCTGATCATCGCCGTCAGCCTGGCGCTGGGCCTGGGTATCTCCCAGGTGCCGGAGTTCCTCGCGCATATGCCCCACGCAATCCGCACCGTGCTGGAATCCGGCGTTGCCACCGGCGGCATCTGCGCCCTGCTGCTGAACTGGTTCCTGCCCGAGTCCGACGCCGTCAGGGCCTCGCACAACGGCTGATCCAGAGACGACGCCACCTTCGGGTGGCGTCGTCGTTTATGCTCCCCTGATGACCACTTCCCTGCGCATCGGCGTCATCGCCGACACCCATGGACTGCTGCGCCCCGAAGCACTGGCGGCGCTGCAAGGCTGCGCGCGCATCCTGCACCTGGGCGATATCGGCCCCGCCTCACTGCTCGACCCACTGCGCGAACTGGCGCCGCTGGACGTGGTGCGCGGCAACAACGACACCGACGACTGGGCCGCCGCGCTGCCGGAAACCCTGCGGCTGGAGCTGGGTGGGCTGCGGCTCTACCTGATCCACGACCTCAAGCAGTTGGCCATCGACCCGGCGGCCGAAGGCATCGACATCGTGCTGGCGGGGCATTCGCACAAGCCGCTGAACGAGGTGCGCGATGGGGTGCTGTACCTGAATCCGGGGAGTGCCGGGCCGCGGCGGTTCAAGTTGCCGATTGCCTTGGCGATTCTGACCGTGGCCGAGGGGAAGGCCGAGGTGGAGTTGGTCACGCTCGTCTAAGGGCGTTCGCGAGCAAGCTCGCTCCTACAGGGTGTGCGCGGCGCAGCATCCGCCGCGCATTGACCGGAGGCATCGCGGACAGAGTCCGCGATTGGATTCGCTCCATGCTGACCTTGTAGGAGCGAGCTTGCTCGCGAACCGCCGCCATACCCTGTTCAAGGTTCGAGCAGATGAATGGCCAACTGCGCCACCGCCTCCTGCCGCTCGGTCTTCTCGCTGCGCCGGCCGCCATTGAGGCCGGACCACTCCGGATGCGCCCGCGCCTTGCGCAGGGCCTCGGGCAGCTTGCCCTCGCGCCACTGCTGGTCTTCGGGTGACTGCACCTGGATCGCCTCCACCGCCGCATGCCCGCGGGTCTGCAGGGCCGCCAGCAGTTGCCGCTGCCGCAGCGCCAGCAGGCGCAAGACGTTGTCGTCCACGGACAGCTCGCGGCTGCCCTTGAGCTTGCCCAGCAGTCGCTGGCCATAGTGGCCGACGGTCTGCCAGGCGCCGCCGGCGATGGCGCCCAACGCGGTGGCTGCGCCGAGGGTCAGGCCACCGACCAGCAGATCGATCCCCGCTCCCGCTGCCGCACCGGCCGCGACACCGCCACCCAGGCGAACGCCCAGCTGGCGCAAAGTTTCGGGGTTGAACAGATCATCGCCCCAGCGCCCGTCCAGCAGCGGCAGGTCAGCCGCGCGGGCGTCGTCCTTGCGGAAGGCATAGAGACTGAGCAGCGCCTTCACGCAGGTGTCTTCGCGTTTGCGCACCTGATTGCGCAGCGTCTCGGTGGCAGCGCGCACGGCACTGTCGCCAGCAGGCACCAACTGTCGGCAAGCGGCAACGTCCACCAGCAATTCGGCGATCAGCCGCGCCCCCGCCTCGCGGCGAGCGACGGCCTGGGCTTCGTGATCGGCCACCAGCCGGTCCAGCTGCGGACGCGCGCGCTCCAGCAACAGCGCCAGGCTTTCGTACAAGCGGCGCTCGCCATCCAGCGGCGGCGCCACGCTGTCAAAACGCACCAGCGCATGCAGACCGAGACGGGACAGCGCCTCGCGCCACTGCTCCTCGCGGTGCTGCGGGCTGGCGACGAAGTTAAGCACCGGCAGCAGCGGCCGCGCACAGGAAGCAAGCACCGCCAGTTCGTCGCGGTACTTGGCCAGCACCGGCTCGCGGGCGTCGATCACATAGAGGCCGGCGTCGGAGCCGAGCAACTGGCGCAACACCTTGGCTTCCTGCTCGAAGCGGCCACGGGCCTCGCTGCCGTCGAGGAAGCGGCGCAGTTTCTCCGGGCCATCCAGGCGCTCGCCGGGGCGTTCCAGGCCATCAAGGAAATCGCGCAGGGCGATGGCGTCTTCCAGGCCGGGCGTGTCGTACAGCTCCAGCAGCGGCTCGCCGTCCACCGACAGCCGCGCGCCTTCCACATGCCGCGTGGTGCTGGGGCGATGGGACACCTCGCCGAAGCCCACGTCGCGGGTCAGGGTACGCAGCAGGGAGGTCTTGCCGACATTGGTGTGGCCGACCACGGCCAGTTTCAGCGCATCAGTCATGCCCGGTCTCCAGCCAGCCCAGCGGCGACGCCGAGGTGTGCGGCAGTTGCAAGCGCTCGATGCCGGCGTGCCAGTCACCCAGGCGCTCAGCGTCCAGCGCTTCGCCCGCTGGAGCTTGCAGCAACCAGACGCGAGTGGCGGCGGCGCAGCGCGAGAGCTCCGCGATCAGCGCCAGGGTGCCGCGATCCGGCGAGCGTCGCGGGTCGCAGGCGATCACCAGGCGAGCCGGCGGGTAGCGCGTGAGTTGTTCCAGCAGGCGGCGACGCTGGGCGCCGTCGTCCAGATCGCCGGCATTGGCGATGCTGTCCGGCAGTTTCGGCGGCCAGTGGGGCCGGTCGAGCAGTTCGATCGACACCAGTAGCGCACCGTCGGCGGTGGAAGCCGGGGCCTGCGCCTGCGGTTCGATCAGTTCGCCCGGCGCGGCATCGCTGACACCCAGGCGCTCGCTGGCTGGCATCAGGCGCTCGCGCAATAGCGCGTAACCGGGCAGCGAAACGTCCAACGCCAACTGCGCACGCCCGCGCTTCCAGCGCCACAGGCAGAGCAACCAGAGCGCACCGCGCAGCAGCACGCCGTAGACCAGCAGAATCCCCACCAGCCAGCCAGCCCAGGCGTGTCGCGCGTTCTCGCTGGCCACCAGGGCATCGCCACTGGCGCGCACCAGCTCCGAATCCGGCTGCGGGAAGCCGAGCAGCGACGGCAGCGCGCCGAGGCCGTGGGTCAGGGCGATGAAGGTATCGCCGCCAAGGATGGTGGTCTCCCAGACGAAGCCGTAGCGCCGCGTCGCCAGCAGCGCCAGCATCACACCCAGCGCACTGCTCAGTGCCACCAGCCAGAGGCCGTGGACCAGCAAGCCAAGCGCCCAGCGCGTGAGCTTCTGGCGGTCCAGCAGCACCAGCAAGGCGGGTGCTAGCTGTGCGGCATGGGCGTCGCGGGCGAACTTGCCGCTCAGCCATAGCCACAGGCGGCCCAGTGCGCCGGCGGCCTCGCCACCGGCGAAGAAGGCCAGGGTCCAGCCGATCAGGGTAATCAGGTGCAGGCCGAGCAGGCTGGCCAGGGCCCAGAACACGTTGACCGGGCGCAGGCCGTCGCCGAGGGCGGCAAAGGCCAGGCCGCCGCCGGTGAACAGCGCCAGCGCCAGCAGCAGGTAGAGCGCCAGGCGCGAGCCCTGCACCCAGGTGCGCAGGGCGGCGCGCTGGCCATCGCGTTCGGCGAGCAGGCGTGCGCGGGTTTGCAGGCGCTGCGCGAGGCTGCCAGCGCTGACGATGGCGCGGCGGTTGGCTTCGCTGTCTTCCAGCGGGCCGACCTGTTCTTCGCGCAGGCGCACGGCCTCGCACAGCCACAGGGATTCGAGGGCGGAAGCGGGGGTTTCGCTCACGGGGTCTCCGACAGTCGGTACTCGGCATCAAGGATAACCGCTGCTCGCCGCCGCGTCCCGGCACCGCCGGTAACACCGCATGGCGTCAACCAAACCAAGGAGGGGCTCTCGCCGCACCCAGCCAGCCTCACACTCGGAAGAAACAACAAGAATGAGGCCTCGCCATGCTGCGCTCGATGCTCAGTGCCTTGCCCCTGCTGCTGGCCGCCGCCACCGCGGCGGCCGTGGAAACACCCCCGGTGCGCCCCTCCGACTGGGGCCCGGACACGCCGCTGATGCAGGCGGTGCCGCCGCGCGTGCTGGACGCCAACGTCAGCGCCCGGCAGTCCGACAGCAACACCTCGCAACTGTGGATCAGCCACACCGACTTCCGCCTGCACGACGACATCGGCTTCTTCATCCGCAAGATGCTGATCCAGATGAGCCCAGTGGCGGGTGCCGGCACGCCGCTGATGCTGGACGATCCGAAATCCATGGTCGCGCGCATCCAGGCCGGGGACATCTTCGTCGCCGACGCCACCCTCGCCAGCCTGCTCAACGAGGAGTTGCGCAACGCCAACGCGCCGGTGCGCAACCTCAAGCTCAGCACCCGCGCCGACGGCCAGGAAGTCCACGGCGAATTGCTGCGCAAGGGCCGCTGGAGGCCGCTGCGGATGGTCACCGGGATCGAGCAGGCCGGGCCGCTGAAGGTGGCGCTGGTGCCGCAGCGAATCTTCGTCGACGGAGTGGACGTCACGCCCTCGCTGACCGCCGCTTCCATCGAGATGTCCGAGGTGCTGCAACTGCACACCGCACACATGCAGCTGATCGGCAACCGTATCCTGGTCGACCTCGACGGCCTGTTCCCGCCGCCGCGCCTGGACTTCACCGTGAGCCGCCTGAAGCTCGCCGACGGCGGCATGGACCTGCTGCTGGGCAGCGACCTGGCCGAGCTGAAATGGCCCCAGCTCAAGGCGCCGCAGAGCTACATGTTCATCGAGGGCGGCGACATCAAGATGGCGCGGACCATCCTGGTGAAGGCCTACGCGCTGTTCACCAGCCTGAGCCCCGACGCGCCGCTGCTGTTCAACCTCTACGACTACCGCCGCCAATTGCAGTACGGCGAAATCCGCCTGCGCGAGGACGGCATGGTGCACATCGCCGTCTCGCCGGTTAAGGCGCCCGCCCCGGAGGAGAAAACCCTATGAGAACCCTCCTCGCTTCCCTGCTCTGCCTCGCGCTGGCCGGCCAAGCCGTCGCTGAGAGCGCCATCGACAAGCAGCAGCGTGAACTGGGCGTGCTGCGTCAGGGCTGGTTCCAGCAGACGCCGCCGGCGCCGGACTTCAAGGCCAGCCGGCCAGGCGGCCTGCGCGACTCCGGCCAGGACGGCGTGGGCATCCTGCTGCATAACGTGGACATGTACTTCCAGGGCAACATCGGCTTCCACAGCCCGCAGCTCAAGGGCTGGCTGGTGCCGCTCAAGGCCGGCGAGCCGATCGACTTCGACCGCCCGCAGGACATGCGCATCAACGTCTCCGAGGGCGAGGTGATCCTCAGCCCCGAGCAGCTCGGCAACCTGTTCAACCAGCACCTTCTCGCCTACCCGGAAACCATGCTGCGCGACTTCAAGCTCAGCATCGAAGGCGACCGCCTGCTGGTGGCCGGCGAGGTGCAGCCGCTGGGCGTCGGCCCCTGGCTGCCGCTGCGGCTCTCCGGCACGGTGAAGCTCGACGGTGACAACCTCGACTACCAGCCCGACAGCGTGAAGGTGCTCGGCGTACCCAGCTACGGCGCCATGAGCCTGGTGGGCCTGCGCCTGGACTCGCTGGTGACCCTGGAGCGGCCCGGCGCCGTGCTCAAGGACAACGTGATGCACCTGAACTACCACCAGGTCTTCCCGCTGGTGGGCATCGACGGCCGCGTCGAATCCAGCTGGCTGGACGCCAAGGGCCTGCACCTGAAGTTCACGCCGAAAGCTGGCGCCGCGTCACTGGCCTTCGAGCCGCCGCGCCAGGCCGGGCAGTCCTACATCTGGCTGCAATCGGGCGACCTGAAGATCTTCGAAATCCTCATCACCTACTCCCAGGTACTGCTCAAGGCCGAGCGCCCGGACCAGACCCTGGCGTTCAACCTCAAGGACTATCGCAAGGTGCTGGCCACCGGCATCACCCAGGTCAACGAAGACGGCACCTTCTTCATGCGCGTTCCGCCACCCGCCGGCCCCGCCGACGGCGAGCGGCTGGTATCCTCTGGCAACGGGAGTTCCCGCTGATGTTCACCACTGGAGTCGAGATGGCCCAACTGCCCCTGGCGATGATCGCCGCCCTTGCCGAGAACCGCGTGATCGGCGTCGACAACCGCCTGCCCTGGCACCTGCCGCAGGACCTCAAGCACTTCAAGGCGATGACCCTGGGCAAGCCGGTGATCATGGGCCGCAAGACCTGGGATTCGCTGGGCCGCCCGCTGCCGGGCCGGCTGAACATCGTGGTCACTCGCCAGGCGGGCTTGAAGCTGGAAGGCGCGGAAGTCTTCACCAGCCTCGACGCCGCCCTGGAGCGCGCCGAGCAGTGGGCCAAGGAAGAGGAAGCCGACGAGCTGATGCTGATCGGCGGCGCCCAGCTCTACGGCGAAGCACTCGGCCGCGCCGAGCGCCTGTACCTGACCCGCGTGGGCTTGAACCCGGCCGGGGATGCGCACTTCCCCGAAGTGAGCGAAAGCCAGTGGCACCTGGCGTCGAGCATCGAGCACGACGCGGAAGGCGAAACGCCGGCTTATGCATTCGAGGTTTGGGAGCGGGCCTGATCGCCCTGCGTGTTCAGAGCCCCTCACCCCAGCCCTCTCCCATAGGGAGAGGGCGCCGTATGTGCCGAGATGAATCCTGCTCTCCCTGATCGACCGGCTGACGCCTGACTCGCAGAGCGCTCCGAACAGTCGCCACTCCCTCAGGAGCGGGGTGCGCAGCCAGGGTCAGGGTGAGGGAGCGCCCAACTGCGAGACTGCAAAGAAAAACGCCGCCCCGGTCGCCCGGCGCGGCGTTTTTCGTGGCCACTCCTGCACGAAATCTC
The DNA here is from genome assembly GCF_002796985.1 of Pseudomonas sp. Lineage (GTDB taxonomy): Bacteria > Pseudomonadota > Gammaproteobacteria > Pseudomonadales > Pseudomonadaceae > Pseudomonas. The sequence continues at coordinate 462,230 of NZ_PEKX01000020.1, forward strand.
CGCTCACAAACCCGCCCCTTGACCCTGTAGCAACTACAGGCTGCCCAATGACTCCACCCCACGACGGGAAACTGGAGGTACATCATGGGTTGGCTCGAACGTTTGATGATGGGCGGTCACCACGGCCGCGGTGGCTATGGCGGCGGTCATGGCGGGCACGGCGGTGAATACAGCGCACCGGGCTATCCACCGGCGCCGGCGCCACCCCCGACGGCCAATGCGGTTCCCACCCAGCCCTGCCCGCAGTGCAGCGCACAGAACCCTCAGGACAGCCGTTTCTGCCACAACTGCGGCGGGTCGCTGCAGGCCACGCCCTGCAAGGGCTGCGGTGCCGCTGTCGCGCCCCAGGCGCGCTTCTGCGCGCAGTGCGGCCAGGAACGCGGCAGCTGACGGGCCCTCGGCTCAGAACGCGAAGTGCTCCGCGTCCAGCGCCATCAGGCAATCCGCGCCGCCCAGCAGGGCCTCGCGGTGCATGCTGGCGCGCGGCAGGATGCGTTTGACGTAGAACTCGGCGCTGGCGAGCTTGGCGCGGTAGAAATCCGCGTCACCCTCGCCGGCCGCCAGCTTCGCCTGGGCGACACCAGCGGCCTGTAGCCAGAGACCGCCGAGCAGGACGTAGGAGCAGTACTGCAGGAAATCCACCGAGGTGGCACCGATTTCCTGCGGATCACGTTGGCAGGCGGCGATCACCTCGCCGGTCAGGTTGCGCCATTCCAGCAGGCGTTGGCGCACGGTTTCAGCCAGGCCTGCCAGTTCGGTGCGTGCGCCGAGGGTTTCGCAGACGGCCGCCAGTTCACCGATCAGCGCGTTCAGCTCCGCACCGCCGTCGCCCAGCAGCTTGCGGCGGATCAGGTCGAGCGCCTGGATGCCGTTGGTGCCTTCGTAGATCTGGGTGATGCGGCTGTCGCGCATCAGCTGTTCCATGCCCCATTCGCGGATGTAGCCGTGGCCGCCGTAGACCTGCACACCGAGGCTGGACACTTCCTGGCCGACGTCGGTGAAGAACGACTTCACGATGGGGATCAGTAGCGCCGCGCGCTTGCCCGCTGCCTTGCGGCCGTCCGCTTCGGGGTGGCCGTGCTCCAGGTCCAGTTCGCGGGCGCAGAGCGCGGAAATCATCCGGCAGCCCTCGGTGAGGGTCTTCTGGGTCAGCAGCATGCGCCGCACGTCCGGGTGGACGATGATCGGATCGGCAGCCTTGGAAGGCTCGGCCGCACCGGTCAGCGCGCGCGATTGCAGGCGCTCGCGGGCATAGGCCAGCGCGCCCTGGCAGGAGCGCTCCGCGATGCCAAGGCCTTGCAGCCCGACCTGGAATCGCGCGTCGTTCATCATGGTGAACATGCACGCCAGACCCTGGTTGGCCTGGCCGATCAGCCAGCCGGTGGCGCCGTCGAAGTTCATCACGCAGGTGGAGGCGCCCTTGATGCCCATCTTGTGCTCGATGGCGCCGCAGCTCAGGGAGTTGCGCGCGCCCGGCGTACCGTCGGCGTTGGCGATGAACTTGGGCACCAGCAACAGGCTGATGCCCTTCACCCCGGCCGGCGCATCCGGCAGGCGCGCCAGCACCAGGTGGACGATGTTCGCGGAGAGGTCCTGCTCGCCGCCGCTGATGAATATCTTGCTGCCGCTGACGCTGTAGCTGCCGTCCGCCTGCGGTTCGGCGCGGGTGCGCAGCAGGGCCAGGTCGGTGCCGGCCTGGGGCTCGGTAAGGCACATGGTGCCGGTCCAGACGCCGCTGACCATCTTCGCCAGATAGTCACGCTGCAGCTCCGCCGCGCCATGCTTGTACAGCGCCAGCACCGCGCCTTCGGTGAGGCCGGAATAGACGCGGAACGATAGCGAGGCGGCCATCAGCATTTCGTGGAAACTCGCCGCGACCATCTGCGGGAAGCCCTGGCCGCCGAATTCGGTCGGCCCGGTCATACTCGCCCAGCCGTTATCGCAGTACTGCCGGTAGGCCTCGCGGAAGCCGTCGGGCGTGGTGACTTCGCCATTGAGCAGGGTTGCGCCCTGTTCGTCGCTGTTGCGGTTCAGTGGGGCGACCACTTCGCCGGTGTAGCGCGCGCCTTCTTCCAGCACGCCGTCGATCAGCTCGCGGTCGAGGCCGTTGCCCAGCAGTTCGCAGTGGGTACCGACGTCGAACAGCTCATGGAGGACGAAGCGCATATCGCGCAGGGGTGCCTGGTAACTCATGTTCAGTGCTCCTGTTTCACGTCGGCGAAGTGGCCATTGGCGGCGGCCAGGCGCTCGATCAGAGCGGCCGGCTGCCAGTGCGCGCCGTGCTCGCCGGTCAGGTCACGCAGGCGCGCCAGCACGCTCTGCAGGCCCTGGGCATCGGCCCAGGCCATTGGGCCGGACTGGTCCTTCGGGAAGCCATAACCATTGAGGTAAACGGTATCGATGTCGGCGCTGGTGGAGGCGATGCCTTCGTCGAGGATCTTTGCGCCTTCGTTGACCAACGCCAGCAGGCAGCGCTCGAGGATTTCCTCGGCGCCGATGTCGCGGCGGGCGTAGCCCAGGCGCTCGGATTCGCGCAGCACCAGCGCGTCCACCTCCGGGTCGTGCTCGGCCTGGCGGCTGCCCGGCTCGTAATGATAGAAGCCGTTGCCGCTCTTCTGGCCGAAACGGCCCATCTCGCACAGGCGGTTGTCCACCTGCACGGTCGGCGCGTCCTGGCCCTTGCCTGCCAGCTCGCGGGCGCGCCATTCGAGGTCGATGCCGACCACGTCGAACATGCGGAACGGCCCCATGGCGAAGCCGAAGCCCTGGATCGCCGCGTCCACCTGATGCGGCAGCGAACCTTCGAGAATCAGCCGGCGCGATTCCTGGACGTACTTCTCCAGCATGCGGTTGCCGATGAAACCGTGGCAGTTGCCGGCGACCACGCTGACCTTGCCCATGCGCTCGCCCAGTTCCAGCGCGGCTTCGAGCACGGCAGGCGCGGTCTTCGCGCCGCGCACGATCTCCAGCAGCTTCATGATGTGCGCCGGGCTGAAGAAGTGCAGGCCGAGCACCTGGGACGGTCGCGAGGTCACCGCGGCGATGGCGTCGACGTCCAGGTAAGAGGTGTTGGACGCCAGAATGGCCGTGGGTTTCAGCGCCGCATCCAGCTCGCGGAAGATCGACTGTTTGAGTTCCAGGTTCTCGTACACCGCCTCGATCACCAGGTCCACCTCGCGGATCGCCGCGTAGTTCGCCGCCTGGGAGATGCGCGCACGGCGCCGGGCCGCTTCGGCCTCGTCGATGCGCCCCTGGCGCACGTTGTGGGCGTAGGTGTCAGCCACGGCACCGAGGGCCTGGGTGAGCATCTGCGGGTTGTTGTCCAGCCACAGGACCTGCACGCCGGCGTTCGCCAGGCACATGGCAATGCCCCGGCCCATGGTGCCGGCGCCGATGACGGCGGCGCTGGCGATGCGGATGTTCTGGCTCATGTTGTTCCTCTTGTCAGCCTGAAACGCTCGTCTGAAGACCACTCACCTTAGGGAAGGCGGTACTATTTTTGAAATTTTGAGTTGTGATAAGTGGCATTCAGCCGATGAATATGAATACGTTCGACCTCAACCTGCTGCGGGTGCTGGATGCGCTGCTGCGCGAGCGCAACGTCTCGCGCGCGGCGGAGCGCCTGTCGTTGAGCCAGCCGGCGGTGAGCAACGCGCTGAACCGACTGCGCGAGCTGCTCGATGACCCGCTGCTGGTGCGTGTCGGCCGAGCCATGCAGCCGACGCCGCGGGCGCTGGAGCTGGAAGCGCCGATCCGCGATGCCCTGCAGCGCATCGGCCAGAGCCTCGCCGGTGGCGACACCTTCGACCCGGCGCGCAGCCGCCTGCGCTTCACCCTGGCGCTGACCGACTATGTGGAAGCGCTGTGCATGCCGCACCTGCTCGAAAGTCTGGGCAGCGCGGCGCCCGGCATGGCCCTGACCATCCAGCACCTGACGCCGACGCTGCCGGCCGAGGCGCTGGACAAGGGCAATCTCGACCTGGTGCTGGGCCGCTTCGAGGAGCTGCCGGCGCGCTTCCAGCGTCGGCCGTGGGCGAGCGAGACGCTGCGCCTGCTGGCCCGGCGCGGGCATCCGCAAGTGGACGGCGGGATTGATCTGCAGACCTTCCTCGGCCAGCGGCACCTGTGGGTTTCCGGCGGACAGACCAAGGGCATGGTCGACCAGTGGCTGGCCAGCCAGGGGCTGAAACGGCAGATCGCCTACACCACGCCGAACTACCTGCAGGCGGCGCATCTGGTGGCGACCACGGATTTGCTGACGGTGCTGCCGACGCGGCTGACCGCACACTTCGCCCAGCTACTGCCGTTGCAGGTGCTGGAGCTGCCGTTCGACGTCGGGCAGTTCCACCTGGAGCTGGTGTACCTCGCCCAGCGCGAGCGGGACACGGCGTTGCAATGGTTGGTGGAGCGGATTGTGCAGGCCGCACCGAACTGAATGCAGGAGCGCGCCATGCGCGCGATCGCGGGCATGGCCCGCTCCTACAGGGAAATACCAACGGTGGGCCGTGCCTGTAGGAGCGAGCTTGCTCGCGAACAGAGTTCACCCGATACACTGATGCTGGGCTGGTTCGCGAGCAAGCTCGCTCCTACGAAAAGAAAACGCGCCCGGAGGCGCGTTTCATCGGACTCAGAAGCGATCGCGAATGATCGTCTCTTCCAGCGGCAGCCGGCCGATGCGCGGACGGGCTTCTACCGCCTGCTTGCCCACGGCGATCATCAGGCCGATGGCATGGCTGGCCGGCAGGTTGATCAGCTTGCCCACCGCGTCGAAGTCGAAACCGACCATCGGCACGCTGTCCAGGCCACGGCCACGGGCGGCGAGCATCAGGGTCTGGGCCACCAGGCCGCTGCTGCGCATGGCTTCGTCACGCTGGGTCTGCGGCTTGTCACGGTAGTAGCCGTCGATGGCGCCGACCATGTAGTTCTTCACTTCAACCGGGGCGCCGTCCCACACGCGCTCGGCATTCTTCTCCCAGCTGTCGACCTGCGCGCAGACGATCACCAGCATCGAGGCGTCGGTCATCTGCACCTGATCCCAGCCGGCTTCGCGGATCTGCGCGCGCAGCTGCGGGTCACTGACTTCCACCAGGCGCACGTGCTGCAGGTTGAACGAGGTGGGGGCGAGCAGCGCCTGTTGCAGCAGGTCGTCCTTCTCCTCGCGGCTCATCACATAGGAAGTGTCGAAACCACGAATGGAACGGCGGCTGCGGATGGCGTCTTCGATCAGCATGGAAAATCCTCTGGCTGGCATGGGCGGGAACGGCGCGCATGGTAAGCCGAGTGGATGCTCCATTGCAGAGCGGCGTATCGATAATGTGCATTCGACATTTCGATAGAACGGCGCGGGCGCCCGCCGGTGAAGACGGAGACCCGCGAGGGCTCAGCTCTCCAGCGCCTCGACCGGTGCCGCGGAGGCCTGGCGCAGCTTGGGCGAGGTGAAGGTCAGGTAGCCATCCTCGACCTTGCCGAAGCGCAGCAGGGCGAGGTCCAGCGCGTAGTTCTGGTAGAGCTTCCACGGCGTGCGGTCGCCCTGCTTGGGCATGCGGTCGGCGGCGCGCTGGATGTAACCCGAGTTGAGGTTGAGGAAGGGTTCTTCCTTCACCGCTCCATCGGTCTGGCGCGGCGTGCACTGGCGCATGCCGACGGCATCGAGATGGTTGATCAGGCGGCAGAAGTACTCGCTGGAGAGGTCGGCCTTGAGCGTCCAGCTGGCGTTGGTGTAACCCACGATGGCGGCAAGGTTGGGCAGGTCGCGCAGCATGATGCCGCGATAGCCCATGCTCTGGGTGATCTCGAAGGGCTTGCCGTCGATGGCCAGTTCGGCGCCGCCGAACATCACAAGGTCCAGCCCGGTGGCGGTGACGATGACGTCCGCTTCCAGCACCTGCCCGGACTTCAACAGGATGCCCTTCTCGCAGAAGCGCTCGATGTGGTCGGTGACCACCGAGGCACGGCCCTGGCGCAGTGCCTTGAACAGGTCGCCGTCGGGCACGCAGCACACGCGCTCGTCCCACGGTTTGTAGCGCGGGCTGAAGTGGCGCATGTCGAAGTCCTTGCCCAGCTGCAGGTTGGCCAGCTTGAGCATGAGCTTGCGCACGGCGCCGGGGAACGCCTTGGAAGCCATGAAGAAGACCATCTGCATGGTCACGTTGCGCGCCCGCGCCTGGCGGTACACCCACTTCTCCGGCAGGAAGTTGCGCAGGAAGTTGGAGATCGGGTCCTTCGCCGGCAGGGTCATCACGTACGACGGCGAGCGCTGCAGCATGGTGACGTGGGCGGCCTTGTCGGTCAGCGACGGGATCAACGTGACGGCGGTGGCGCCGCTGCCGATCACCACGATGCGCTTGCCGCTGTAATCGAAGTTCTCCGGCCATAGCTGCGGGTGGATGACCTGCCCGGCGAAGCTCTCACGCCCGGCGAAGTCCGGTGTGTAGCCGGCGTCGTAGCGGTAGTAGCCGGTGCACATGAAGAGGAACTGCGCGCTCATGCGCAGCGGCTCTGCCTCGTCTCCGCGCTGCACGACCAGGTTCCAGCGCGCGCTGGCGCTGTCCCAGTCGGCCTTGAGCACACGGTGGCGGTAGCGCACCTTGTCCTCGACGCGGTACTCGCGGGCAGTCTCGCGGATGTAGTTGAGGATCGACGGGCCGTCGGCGATGGCCTTGGGGTCGGTCCAGGGCTTGAAGTTGTAGCCCAGGGTGTACATGTCCGAGTCGGAGCGGATGCCCGGGTAGCGGAACAGGTCCCAGGTACCGCCCATGGCCTCGCGACCCTCGAGGATCGCGTAGGACTTGCCGGGGCACTGCTTCTGCAGGTGGCAGGCGGCGCCGATACCGGACAGGCCGGCGCCGATGATCAGTACATCCAGGTGCTCGGTGGACATGTGGGGGGCTCCTTGTTTCGACGCCCAGTGAGTCTAGGTGGGAATGCCATTTCACACCCTACAAGGAGCTTCACCGGCGTCACGCCGACCTTTAGTCGTGCGTGGCGCCGGCGTCTTCAGGCGCTCACAGTTGCGCCTGCACCCAGTTGCGAACCTGGGCGTAGGAGTAATCCTCCAGCGTCGCGTAGCCCGGCAGCGTGCGCGCGCGCATGCGGGTGAAGGCCGGCACGCTGATGCCGCAGAGGAAACGCGTCACGCAGTCGGCGCTGGGCTCCAGGCCACGGGCGCTGCGGTACTTTTCCAGGAAGGCGGCGCAGCGGTTGTGCAGTGACTGGCCATCCAGCGGCGGCAGCGCGGGCGGCTCGGGCAGCTGCGCAACGCGGCCGGCGCAGACCGAGCAGTGCCCGCACTGGCGCGGCGCCTGCTGGTCGCCGAAATACTGGGCCAGGCGCCAGCTCAGGCACTCCGCGCTGCCGAGCAATTCGAGCATGGCGCCGATGCGGGCGATCTCGCTGTCCTCGTGGCGCTTGAAGTAGCGGTGCAGCTCCTCGCTCAAATTATCCACAGCGAAGGATGCATCGCGCACCGAGTAGACCTCGGTCATCTGCTTGCTCTCCAGCTCCACCCAGCCGCGCTCCTGGAAGTAATCCAGCGCTTTCACCACCCTGGCGCGCTCCGCGCCATAGCGACTGTAGAGGGTGTCGAAATCCAGCGTCGCCCAGGTCCGCGCCCGCGCCGAACTGGTGAGGATGGCGTCGACGAACTGCCGCCGCTCACCCTCGAAGTGACCTAGCAGCGCGGCGGAGTCGATGAGCAGCTTGTAGCGATATTCGGCGAAATAGGCGAAGCGCGGGGCGATGATGCCGCGCAGCTCCAACTGCACCAGCAGCGTCTTCAGCGGCAACTGGCGGATGTTGGACTGGTCCGACAGCGGCACCAGCATGGTTTCCCATTGGCCGCCCTCCTGATCTCCGGCCGCCTGGCGGATTTCCTCCAGCACATGGCGGATGCCTTCGCGCTCGGGCGTGTCGCCGTAGACGAAGTTCTGCAACACGTTGAGGCTGTCGCGGTTGGCCAGCACCAGGCATTCCGAGCGCTGGCCGTCACGCCCAGCGCGACCGATCTCCTGGCTGTAGTTCTCCAGCGACTTGGGCAGGTCGTAGTGCACCACCTGGCGGATGTCGCTCTTGTCGATGCCCATGCCGAAGGCAATGGTGGCGACGATGCAATTCAGCCGGCCTTCCATGAAGCGGCGCTGGATATCTTCGCGCACCGGGTGCTCCATCCCGGCGTGGTAAGCACTGGCAGGAATGCCGCGTGCGGCCAGGTGCTCGGCGATCTCCTCGGCGGTCTTCTGCTGGGTGACGTAGACGATGGCCGGCTGCCCGGCGCGCTCACCCAGCCACTCCACCAGCCGCGCGCGGCGGGCAACACTAGCGACCGGCTCGACCTGCAGGTCGAGGTTGGCGCGGTAGAAGCCGGTGGTGACCACGTCGGTCTCGGCGATGGCGAACTTGGCGCGCATGTCGTCTATCACCGCCGGTGTCGCCGTGGCGGTGAGCAGCAGCACCTGGGGAATGCGGAACTGCTTCTGGTAGTCCGGCAACTTCAGGTAGTCGGGACGGAAGTTGTGGCCCCATTCGGAGATGCAGTGCGCCTCGTCCACCACCAGCAGGGAAATCGGCACCTCGCTGATGAAGTTGCGGAAGCGCTCGTTCTTCAGGCGCTCCACCGAGATCATCAGCACCTTCAGCTCGCCGCTGCGCGCGCGGGCCATGGTCTGCGCCGTTTGCTCGCGGCTTTGCGCCGAGTCGATGCTGGCAGCAGCGATGCCGAGGCGAGCGAGGAAGGCGAGCTGGTCCTGCATCAGCGCCAGCAAAGGCGAGATCACCAGGGTCAGGTGCGGCAGTAGCAGCGCCGGCAACTGGTAGCACAGCGACTTGCCCGAACCGGTGGGGAAGATCGCTGCCGCCGAGCGCCCGGCCAGCACCGCACTGACGGCGGCCTCCTGGCCGGGGCGGAACTGGCGGAAGCCGAAGACGCGTTCGAGGGTGTCGTGCATGGGGATAACTCCTTTCATGGGCGTCCACCCAGCCTAGGAACCGATTTTGTAGGAGCGAGCTTGCTCGCGAACAGCCCAACTCCGGTTCGCGAGGCCGAATCCGTTCCCTACGAAGAGCAGCTCGGAGCAGGACCGTTCTCAGGCGCCAATGAAAAAGCCGCCCGAAGGCGGCTGTTTCGCAGAACAGGCTCGCTTACAGCTGCGGGCCAGCGTTCTTGATGGCGTCACTCACGTCGAACTTCTTGAAGTTCTCGATGAACTTGCCGGCCAGGCCCTTGGCGGCTTCGTCGTAGGCAGCCTTGTCTTCCCAGGTGTTGCGCGGGTTGAGCAGGTTGGTCTCGACGCCCGGAACGACCTTGGGTACGTCCAGGTTGATGATGTCCAGGTGCTCGGTCTGCGCACCGACCAGAGCGCCGCTCTGGATGGCAGCGATCACGCCACGGGTAGTCGGGATGTTGAAGCGCTTGCCAACGCCGTAGCCACCACCGGTCCAGCCGGTGTTGACCAGGTAGACCTTGGAACCGAAGGCCTTGATGCGCTTGATCAGCAGCTCGGCGTAGACGCCGGCCGGACGCGGGAAGAACGGCGCGCCGAAGCAGGTGGAGAAGGTCGACTTGATGCCGCCGCCCGAACCCATTTCGGTGGAACCGACCAGCGCGGTGTAGCCGGACAGGAAGTGGTAGGCCGCCTGTTCGTTGTTCAGGATCGACACCGGCGGCAGAACGCCAGTCAGGTCGCAGGTCAGGAAGATCACGGCGTTCGGTTCGCCGCCGAGGTTCTGCTCGGAACGCTTCTCGACGTTCTCCAGCGGGTAGGCCGCGCGGGAGTTCTGGGTCAGGCTGTCATCGGCGTAGTCCGGGGTGCGGTTGTCGTCGAGGACGACGTTTTCCAGCACGGCGCCGAACTTGATGGCTTTCCAGATGACCGGCTCGTTCTTCTCGGACAGGTCGATGCACTTGGCATAGCAACCGCCTTCGATGTTGAACACAACGCCTTCGCCCCAGCCGTGCTCGTCGTCGCCGATCAGGTAGCGGCTTTCGTCGGCGGACAGGGTGGTCTTGCCGGTGCCGGACAGGCCGAAGAACAGGGTGACATCGCCTTCTTCGCCGATGTTGGCGGCGCAGTGCATCGGCAGCACGTCTTTTTCCGGCAGCAGGTAGTTCTGCACACCGAACATGGCCTTCTTCATTTCACCGGCGTAGCGCATGCCGGCGATCAGCACTTTCTTCTGGGCGAAGTTGAGGATCACGCAGCCATCGGAGTTGGTGCCGTCACGCTCGGGCACGCACTCGAAGTTGGCGACGTTGAGGACCTGCCACTCGTCGCGGCCAGCCGGGTTGTACTGCTCGGGCTCGATGAACAGCGCACGGCCGAACAGGTTCTGCCAGGCGGTGCCGGTGGTCATCTTCACGGCCAGGTAGTGGTCGTGGGCCGAACCTACATGGACGTGGGAAACGAAATGGTCCTGGGCGTTATTGAAGGCCTGGACACGGTCCCACAGGGCATCGAACTTGTCGGCCGGGAACGGACGGTTGATGGCGCCCCATGCGATGAAGTCCTGGCTGCCCGGCTCTTCGACGATGAAACGGTCGGCAGGCGAGCGGCCGGTGCGGTGGCCGGTTCTCACGACCAGCGAGCCGTTGTCGGCGAGTTCGCCTTCGCCGCGGCGAATGGCTTCCTCGACCAGTTGGGCAACGCTGATGTCGGTGTAAACGGCTTTATTGGCTTGCGTCATGTGGGTCCCCGTCGGCCGAAGCCGAGTCCTCCAAACATTGCGTAGTGACTTTCTATTCCCACTACCGCGGAAAAAAGTCGCGGGATTATGCCAGAAAAGAACTGTTCTCGTGCAGCCTCTGATCTGGCGAGAGCGCCATTGGTGCGGCTATCGGACAGATAGAAGCGGTCAATGGCGGGTTTCTGACGGTGTCTGACTCCCGCCGCCCGAGAACAGTTGGGCAACGTCCGATCCGTCGAAGTGATAACGCTGATTACAGAACTGGCAGTCGATGACGATCTCGCCATCCTCCTCGGCCAGCAGACGTTCGGCGTCTTCCTGCCCAAGACTGACCAGCGCGTTGGCCGAGCGTTCCCGCGAGCAGCTGCAGCGGAACACCAGCGGCTGCGCTTCGAACAGGCGCACATCATCCTCGTGGTACAGGCGGTGCAGCACGGTGGCGTTGTCCAACCCCAGCAGCTCCTCGGCGGAGAGGGTGTCGGCCAGGGTGGTGACGTGCTGCCAACTGGCTTCCCGCGACTCGGCGTCGCGCAGGCGATCGGCCGGCAGTTGCTGCAGCAGCAAACCACGGGCGCGACGGCTGTCGGCGTTGAGCCAGAAGCGGGTCGGCAGTTGCTCGGAGGTGGCGAAATAGGTCGACAGGCAGTCGGCCAGGGTCGCGCCTTCCAGCGGCACGATGCCCTGGTAGCGCTTGCCGTTCTTCGGGTCGACGGTGAGGGTCAGCACGCCGTGAGGCATCAGCTCGGCGAGGCCGGCGGTATCGCCGATGGAGTCCGCGTCATAGCGGGCCAGGCCGCGCACTTCGCGGTCGCTGGAGCACTCCACCATCAGCAGCGGCACGGCGCCGTTGGAACGCGCCTGCAGGACCAGCAGGCCGTCGAACTTCAGGGTGCCGCACAGCAGAGCGGCAGCGGCGAGCATTTCACCCAGCAACTGGGCGACCGGCTGCGGATAGGGGTGTTTGGCTAACACTTCGGCGTAGCTGCGGTCGAGCTCCACCAACTCACCACGGACATCGGTGTTGTCGAACAGAAAACGCTGACTTTGATCGATCTGAGACATGCTTTGCACAACGCTGGGAGAGGCACAAATAAATGACAAGTTAATGGCAAAGGCCTATAAAGCGCGCTTTGCAGCACCCACCCAGACTCGGTGAGTTCCGTAAGGGGGTATCGATTTTATGGACAAAACCACGCCGTTCCAAGCCACCTGGTCTTGGAAGCCCTTCATCGCCTGCCACCTGATGGCGCTCGCCCTGCTTCTGCTGTGGCTCTGGGAGCCCACTCGCAGCGCGATGGACCTGTTCGATTTCAGCCTGTTCAGCCTGCTCAACCAGCCGCTGGCGACCAACGAAGCCTGGCGCCTGTCCTGGGCCGTAGCCAGCACCCGGCCGTTCGACCTGCTGGTCGGGGTGATCCTGCTGCTGCTGATGATTCGTGGCGACTGGATCTTCAAGGCAACCCAGGTCCGCGCAGCGACCTTCGGCTTTTTATGTGCGGCCGTGGTGCTGGTGGTCGTACGCATTCTCTACGCGAAGATCGCCCACAAGCTCGGCTGGCAGCACGCGAGCATTTCCAGCATCGCGCCGGATGCCGTGCGCCTGGAACACTTTTTCCCGCAGTGGGAAGACACACCCTTCGAGGTGAAGGACGAATCGGCCCGCAGCTTTCCCGGCGACCACGCCTCGGTGCTGCTGATCTGGGCGTTGTTCCTCACCCTGTTCGCCCGCACCGCCCTGCAGTGGGTGGTGGTCTGGGGTCTGGCGCTGCTGTTCATGCTGCCGCGCCTGGTGGCCGGCGCCCATTGGGGCCAGGACGACTACATCGGCGGCGTGCAGATGGCCCTGGTGGCCCTGGCCTGGGGCTGCTTCACGCCCTTCGCCGCCGTGGCCAGCGCTGCACTGGTGCGCTGGACCAACCCGCTGTTCCGCCTGGCGGCGAAAATCCCGCTGCTCAATCGCCTGAGCGTCGTCGCCGCCTGAGCCGTTGGCCGGTGCCCGCCAGGTGCGCCGGCCATTACTCTCGACGAGAGCATCGGGATATATCCCACAGCGATCTTCCGCGTTTCTTCGTGGTCAATGGAGCATCATCGCTCTCCCCCGACCGGAGACCCTCAAGGAGTTCGCCTCGCCATGCTGATCGAAACCCGCGCCATCCTGCTCGACATGGACGGCACCCTGGTGCAGTCCACCGGTGCCGTCGAACTGGTCTGGGGGCTCTGGTGCCAGCGCCACGGTGTACTGCTCGAAAACGTGCTCTCGATGTGCCACGGGGTGCGCTCGGAGGACGTGATCCACCACGTCGCACCGCACCTGGATATCGAAGCCGAACTGGTCGCACTGAATCAGCTGGAGTTCCAGCACGCGATGCAGGGCTCGGTGATAGTCGCCGGCGCCGACCGCTTCCTCGGCACCCTGGTCGGCCAGCCCTGGGCGGTGGTGACCTCCGCCAGCCGCAAGGTCGCCCTGGAGCGCCTGGCGATCTGCGGCCTGCCCCTGCCGGACGTGCTGGTCGGCTCCGATGACGTCAGTGCCGGCAAGCCGGACCCACAACCTTATCGGCTCGGCGCCCAGCGCCTGGGCCTGGTGGCGCAGGACTGCCTGGCCTTCGAGGATGCGCCGGCCGGCGTGCAGAGCGCGCTGGACGCTGGCTGCCAGGTGATTCAGATCGGCACCGGCAGCGCCTTCGATCCGCGCGTGCGCGCCGTGGTGCCGGACTGGTCAGAGCTGAGCCTGAAGGCGGCGGACGGCAAACTGCTGATCGAGCTGCCCGCTCACTCCTGATCGCGGAAGTTGAACAGCTGGCGGCGCTGCTTCTTGGTCGGCCGCCCGTCGGTCTGCACACCCAGCGCGCCAGCCTTGCGCAGCGCCGAAGCGTCCTCGCGGCGCTTCACGCTGTCAGCGGTTTCCTCGTACAGCAGCTGTGCTTCGGGTGCGCCACGACGGACCATGGACAGCGCCTTGACCACCACCGTGCGCTCGTCGAAGCCGGTGCGGATCACGTATTCCTCACCGACCTTCGGCTCCTTGCCCGGCTTGCAGCGATCGCCCCGACAATGCACCTTGCCACCGTCGATGGCTTCCTTGGCCAGGGAGCGGGTCTTGTAGAAGCGCGCCGCCCACAGCCACTTGTCCAGGCGATTCCTGTCGTCATCTTTTTCGCTCACGTCACCACCTCGTCATGCGGGTCTGAGAGTGTACCCCGCGCCCCGCTGGCGGGGCACAATCGGCCTGACTAGAATGCCGGCAAACGCCGGGGATGCCTGCCTTGAAGACTTTCGACCAGCTGTCGGTAATTGGTCTGCGCGAATGGATCGCCCTGCCCGAACTGGGCATGGTCGGCCTGCGCGCGAAGATCGATACCGGCGCCAGCACCTCCACCCTGCACGCCAGCGACATCGTGCCGTTCGAGCGCGACGGGCAGAGCTGGGTACGCTTCGTCGCCCACCTGGGCACCCAGGTGCAGCGCCGCCATCGCTGCGAAGCACCGGTGGTGACGATGAAGACCATCAGGAGCTCCAACGGCCAGGCCCAGACCCGCTACGTGATCCGCACCCTGCTGGCTTTGGGCGATGGCGCCTGGCCGGTGGAGTTCACCCTGGCCTGCCGCAAGACCATGCGTTACCGCGTACTGCTAGGCTCCAAGGCTCTGGTTCAGGGGCAGCTGGTGGTCAACCCCGGCCTGACCTACGTGCAAGACAAACCCCTCATCATGGTTCCCGCCACCCTCCCAGGTGATCAATGAAAATTGCTGTGCTGTCGCGCAATCCGCGTCTGTATTCCACCCGTCGTCTGGTGGAGGCCGGGCAGCAACGCGGCCACGAGATGGTGGTGATCGACACCCTCCGTGCCTACATGAACATCGCCAGCCACAAGCCGCAGATCCATTACCGCGGCCAGGTGCTGGAAGGCTTCGACGCGGTGATCCCGCGCATCGGTGCCTCGGTGACCTTCTACGGCTGCGCGGTGCTGCGCCAGTTCGAGATGATGGGCGTGTTCCCGCTCAATGAGTCGGTGGCTATCGCTCGCTCCCGCGACAAGCTGCGCTCGCTGCAGCTGCTCTCGCGCAAGGGCATCGGCCTGCCGGTGACCGGCTTCGCCCACTCGCCCGACGACGTGCCGGACCTGATCCAGATGGTCGGCGGCGCGCCACTGGTGATCAAGCTGCTGGAAGGCACCCAGGGCATCGGCGTGGTGCTGTGCGAGACCGAGAAGGCCGCCGAATCCGTGCTGGAGGCCTTCATGGGGCTCAAGCACAACATCATGGTGCAGGAGTACATCAAGGAAGCCGGCGGCGCCGATATCCGCTGCTTCGTGGTCGGCGACAAAGTGATCGCGTCGATGAAGCGCCAGGCGGCAGCCGGCGAGTTCCGCTCCAACCTGCACCGCGGCGGCAGCGCCAGCCTGATCAAGATCACCCCGGAAGAACGCATGACTGCCATCCGCGCCGCCAAGGTGATGGGCCTGCACGTCGCCGGCGTCGACATCCTGCGCTCCAACCACGGCCCGCTGGTGATGGAGGTGAACTCCTCGCCGGGCCTGGAAGGCATCGAGACCACCACCGGCAAGGACATCGCCGGGGTGATCATCGAGTACCTGGAGAAGAATGGCGGGCCGCATCTGGCGCGCACGAAGGGCAAGGGGTGAGCCGGGGCTTTCGCGACGCATGCGGCGCGACAGGGATGTCAGGAACAAACGCTCATGTAGCGCTCTTCAGCACGGAGCGGGGCTCTGCCCTCACCCTAACCCTCTCCCAGAGGGAGAGGGAACTGATCGGCGCAGGTTGAAACGGCGTCATCAGCCGGCTCGAACGGCTCCCTCTCCCTCTGGGAGAGGGCTGGGGTGAGGGCAGGCATGGCAACCAATCCAACCGAAAGCACGTGGACCATCGTTGCCCTACGGCCCCCTTCGCGAGCAATAACGATGACGTCCCCCTCGCTCCTACAGTTTCTTCTGCCGTAATCGGAGTCCAGCCATGCCCGCTTCCCGCCCCCACGCCGAACTCACCTGGTCGCCCATCGAGGGCCGCGTCGCGCTGGTTGCGCCGGCCTCGGCGATTGCCGAGGAGGTGCTGGAAGCCACCCTGCGCCAGCTGGAGGTGCAGGGCATCGACTACCACCTGGGCGAGCACGCCGACGCGCGTTATCGCTACCTGGCCGGCACACCGGAGCAGCGCCTGGAGGACTTCCACGCCGCCTTCGAGTTGGAAGACGTCAGCGCCGTCTGGTGCCTGCGCGGTGGCTACGGCTGTGGGCAACTCGTTCCGCAACTGGACTGGCAGCGCCTCAAGGCCGCGTCACCGCGGCCGCTGATCGGCTTCTCGGACATCTCCATCCTGCTCAGCGCCTTCCACCGCCAGGGCCTGCCGGCGGTCCACGGCATGGTCGCCACCGGCCTCGGTCTGCAACCGCTTAGCGCACCCAGCGAGCAGCGCGAACGCCTGGCTTCGCTGGCCTCGATCAGCCACGTGCTGGCTGGTGGTTCCGGCAAGCTGGCAGTGCAGCACCTGGCGGGGCCGAAGGCAGCGGTGGAAGGCGAGCTGATCGGCGGCAACCTCACCGCGCTGGCCTGCATGGCCGGCACCGAAGGCGCGCTGTACGTGCCGGACGGTGCGATCCTGATCCTCGAAGACGTCGGCGAACCCTACTACCGAATCGAACGCAGCCTCTGGCAACTGCTGAACAGCCTGGATGGCGCGCAGCTGGGCGCGATCTGCCTGGGCACCTACACCGATTGCCCGCGCAAGGGCGTTGCCCACAGCCTGGAAGAAATCTTCGCCGAGTACGCCGCGCAACTGGGCGTGCCGCTCTACCACGGCCTGCCCAGCGGCCACGGCGCGCACAACCGCGCCTGGCCCTATGGGCGCCGGGCGGTTCTGCAAGGCAAATCCCTACGCTGGGATTAATGTGCGTCGCGCGGCAGCAGCAGGCCCAATGGCAGGCAGACGCGCGCTTCCACGCCGCCGCCTTCGCGGTTACGCAACTCGATGCTGCCGCCGTGCTGTTCGGCGATGCGTTTGACGATGGCCAGCCCGAGGCCGGTGCCCTTGCCGCCGCGCGCTTTGTCGCCACGGAAGAAGGGGTTGAAGATGTTGTCCAGCTCCTGCGGATCGACGCCAGCACCACGGTCCAGCACGCTGAGTACCACGTAGGGCGCACCGCCGCCGCCGGCCACGTGGGCCGCCACTTCGACCTTGCCGCCGCCGTGGTTCAGGCCGTTCTCGATCAGGTTGCCCAGCAGGCGCTTGATCGACACCCGACGGAAGCGGAACAGTGGCAGTGTTTCCAGGCACAGGCGCACGCGGTTACCGTTCTGGTTGAAGGCATCGGCCACTTCGCGGATGAGGTCGGCGAGATCGCCCTCTTCCACCGACTCGTCGCGACCATCGCGGATGAAGGCGAGGAACTGATCGAGGATGGCATCCATGTCCTCGATGTCGCGGACCATGTCCTCGACCATCTCACGATCGCTGTCGGGCATCAGCTCCAGCGACAGGCGCAGGCGCGTCAGCGGCGTGCGCAGGTCGTGAGAAACCCCGGCCAGCATCAACTCGCGCTCACGCCCGCCCTGCTCGACGTCGTCGGCCATCTGGTTGAATGCGCGGTACACCTCGGCCATCTCGCTGGGCGTTTCCGGCCCCAGTGGCAGGCGCACGCTGCGGCCCTTGCCAAACTCGCGGGAGGCAAACACCAGACGCTTGAGCGGCTGGCTGAGCAGGCGCACGAAGATCCAGGCGGCCGCCGTGGACAGCAGGCCGATGCCGAGGAACCAACCGAGCACGCTCCAGATCTGCTGGCCGCGCAGCGGGTGCGGGTAGAGCGGCACGCCGATCCAGCCATCCCCCAGCGAGGGCGCGTGAACCCAGAGCATCGACGGATAATGGATGCGCAGGCGCGTCTCGGTGTCCATGCCCAGTTCCATGCGCATCTGCCGCTGGAAGATCTCCGTGTACGGCCAGTGCACTTCCTCCGGCTGCCCCTGCTCGTGAGGCGCCCACTTCAGCCCGGCGGACTGGGCGATGGCTTCCCGCGATTTTTCGTCCGCCGCCCAGTAGGCACGCACGGTCAGCGCCGCGCCGTGGCTGTACTGGCGGTCGACCAGCATGTCTTCGTTCATCAGCAGGTAGACCAGGGTCAGCGCCTTGGAGAACAGCACGACGATGAGCACCAGCCAGAGGGTGCGGGCGAAGAAGCTTTGCGGGAACCAGAGGGGTGTTTTCAAGAAGGCGTTACCAGGAAGCACAACCTGTAGGAGCGAGCTTGCTCGCGAACCCGCATCGGCATGAGGGTTTGTTCGCGAGCAAGCTCGCTCCTACAAAAGAACCATCACTTGCGCGCCGCGCCGTCCGGCACGAACACGTAGCCCACGCCCCAGACGGTCTGGATATAGCGCGGCTTCGACGGATCGGGCTCGATCAGCCGGCGCAGGCGGGAAATCTGCACGTCGATGGAGCGCTCCAGGGCGTCCCACTCGCGGCCACGGGCCAGGTTCATCAGCTTGTCGCGGGTCAGCGGCTCGCGGGCGTGCTGCACCAGGGCCTTGAGCACGGCGAACTCACCCGTGGTGAGCATGTGCACTTCCTCGCCCTTCTTCAGCTCGCGGGTGGCCAGGTGCAGTTCGTAGTCGCCGAAGGTGACGATCTCGTCCTCGCCCGCCGGTGCGCCCGGCACCAGCGGCGCCTGGCGACGCAGTACGGCCTTGATCCGCGCCAGCAGCTCGCGCGGGTTGAATGGCTTGGCGAGGTAGTCGTCGGCGCCTTGTTCCAGGCCGGAGATGCGGCTGGCCTCGTCGCCCTTGGCGGTGAGCATGATGATCGGGATCTGGTTGTTCGACTCGCGCAGGCGCTTGCATGCGGAGAGGCCATCCTCGCCGGGCATCATCAGGTCGAGCACCACCAGCTGGAACAGTTCACGGGCCAGCAGGCGGTCCATCTGCTCGGTGTTTTCGACAGCGCGAACACGGTAACCCTGCTCATCGAGGAAGCGTTCCAGCAGACGGCGCAGGCGCGCGTCGTCATCGACCACGAGGATCTTTTCGCCTTCCGGCAGGGTGGCAGCGTTGCTCATGGAAACTCCCAGAATCTGATTCGGCGGGCATTATCGCCCAGCCGCCGCGCATCACGGCTTGTCCATTGTTAGCAGATTTTTCCCCGACCAGTCGCCCACCCGGTGAAATTGTCGCGGGTATAATGCGGCGCTTTTGCGGCGGGGCGTTGTCACAGGCGCTGTCGAATGACCGGAAAACCCGGTCCAGATGCTCTGTTATGAGCCTGTTCATGATCTTGCGAGCTAGAGCAGAACAAGGCGAGGACAGCTGAGATAGCGGAGTTGACTGCAGTCAATGAGCATTTCTCAGTTGGCCTCAACGCAGTTATGCCGACGCGCAGCAGATCATGCGCCCCGTATTTCGTTGGTTTCACCAGGTGGATTTATGGACAGCATCAACACCCGTATCGCCGAAGAGCTTTCCGCACTGCCCTCCGGCCGCGTTCAACCGCAGCAAGTCGCCGCTGCCGTCGCCCTGCTCGATGAAGGCTCCACCGTCCCCTTCATCGCCCGTTACCGCAAGGAAGTCACCGGCAGCCTCGACGACACCCAGCTGCGCATGCTCGAAGAGCGCCTGCGCTACCTGCGCGAACTGGACGAGCGCCGTGGCGCGATCCTCGCCAGCATCGAGGAACAGGGCAAGCTGACCCCGGAACTGGCCCGCGAGATCAACCTCGCCGACACCAAGACCCGCCTCGAAGACCTCTACCTGCCCTATAAGCAGAAGCGCCGCACCAAGGGCCAGATCGCCCTGGAAGCCGGCCTCGGCGAGCTGGCCGACGCACTGTTCAACGACCCGAGCCTGACCCCGGAAACCGAAGCCGCGCGCTTCGTCGATGCCGAGAAGGGTTTTGCCGACACCAAGGCCGTGCTCGAAGGCGCCAAGTACATCCTCATGGAGCGCTTCGCCGAGGACGCCACCCTGCTCGACCGCCTGCGCGTATTCCTCAAGGACAACGCCACCCTGACCGCGCGCATGGTGCCGGGCAAGGAAGCCGAAGGCGCCAAGTTCAGCGACTACTTCGAGCATGACGAACCGCTGAAGAGCGCCCCGTCGCACCGCGCTCTGGCGATCTTCCGTGGCCGCAACGAAGGCATCCTGAGCGTTGCCCTGAAGGTCGGCGAAGAGCTGCCGGGCACCTCGCACCCCTGCGAAATCATGATCGGCGAGCGTTTCGGCGTGTCCAACCAGGGCCGTGCGGCCGACAAGTGGCTGTCCGAAGTGGTGCGCTGGACCTGGAAGGTCAAGCTCTACACCCACCTGGAAACCGACCTGCTCGGCGAGCTGCGCGAAGGCGCCGACGCCGAGGCGATCAACGTCTTCGCGCGCAACCTGCACGACCTGCTGCTGGCTGCCCCGGCCGGCCCGCGCGCCACCCTGGGCCTCGACCCGGGCCTGCGCACCGGCGTGAAGGTCGCCGTGGTCGATGCCACCGGCAAACTGCTGGATACCGCCACCGTTTACCCGCACGTACCGAAGAACCAGTGGGACCAGACCATCGCCGTGCTCGCCGCGCTGTGCGCCAAGCATCAGGTGGAACTGATCGCCATCGGCAACGGCACCGCCAGCCGCGAGACCGACAAGCTGGCCGCCGAGCTGATCAAGAAATACCCGGCGCTCAAGTGCACCAAGATCATGGTCAGCGAGGCCGGTGCTTCGGTGTATTCGGCCTCGGAACTGGCCGCCAAGGAGTTCCCGGGGCTGGACGTGTCGCTGCGCGGCGCCGTCTCCATCGCCCGCCGCCTGCAGGACCCGCTGGCCGAACTGGTGAAGATCGAACCGAAATCCATCGGCGTCGGCCAGTACCAGCACGACGTGTCCCAGCTGCAGCTGGCGCGCAGCCTGGACGCGGTAGTGGAAGACTGCGTGAACGCCGTCGGCGTGGACGTGAACACCGCCTCCGCTGCCCTGCTGGCGCGAATCTCCGGCCTCAACAGCACCCTGGCGCAGAACATCGTCGCGCACCGCGATGCCAACGGCGCCTTCCGCACCCGCGACGACCTGCGCAAGGTCAGCCGCCTGGGCGACAAGACCTTCGAACAGGCCGCCGGCTTCCTCCGCGTGATGAACGGCGACAACCCGCTGGACGCCTCCGCGGTACACCCGGAAACCTACCCGCTGGTGCAACGCATCGCCGCCGACACCGGCCATGACGTGCGCTCGCTGATCGGCGACTCGGGCTTCCTCAAGCGCCTGGACCCGAAGAAGTTCACCGACGAGCAGTTCGGTCTGCCCACCGTCACCGACATCCTCAAGGAACTCGACAAACCTGGCCGCGACCCGCGCCCGGAGTTCAAGACCGCCGAGTTCCAGGAAGGCGTCGAGAGCCTCAAGGACCTGACACCAGGCATGGTGCTCGAAGGCGTGGTGACCAACGTCACCAACTTCGGCGCCTTCGTCGACATCGGCGTCCACCAGGACGGCCTGGTGCACATATCCGCGCTGTCGGAGAAGTTCGTCAAGGACCCGTACGAAGTGGTCAAGGCCGGCGACATCGTCAAGGTCAAGGTCATGGAAGTGGACATCCCGCGCAACCGCGTCGGCCTGTCCATGCGCATGAGCGACACCCCCGGCGAGAAAGTCGATGGTCCGCGTGGCGGTGGCCGTCCCGGCAACGGCGCGCCGCGTGGAGAACGCAGCGCCCCGCGCCAGCAGGAGCAGGCCCCGGCGAACAACGCCATGGCCTCGCTGTTCGCCAACGCCAAGCAACTGAAGAAGAAGTAAGGAAGGTCCATGAGCGAGATGCCCGCCCGCGAACTGATGATCAGCCGCTTCAGCGAAACCATCGGTGTGCAGCCGATCCGTGTCGCTGATGGCGAAGCCGAGGTGCTGCTGCCGATGGCCGAGCACCTGCGCAATCGGGGCAACGTCATGCACGGCGGCGCGCTCTTCACGCTGATGGACATGACCATGGGCCTGGCCTGCTCCAGCGCCCATGGTTTCGACCGGCAGAGCGTCACCCTGGAATGCAAGATCAACTACATCCGCGCGGTCGCCGAAGGCGAAGTGCGTTGTGTGGCCAAAGTCCTGCACGCCGGGCGCCGCTCGCTGGTGGTCGAGGCCGACATCCACCAGGGCGACAAGCTGGTCGCCAAGGGACAAGGCACCTTCGCCCAGCTGTAAATAGCAGCGCGACATCTGACCTATGCTGTAGGCCTGCGCCCTAGGATTTACGGGCGCCGGCGCAGCGCCTGAAGCAACCCAGGCGACCACGCCGGTGGTGTTCTCCCCTTGTAGACCGCCCAGTCCACCCCCATAGTGGGGCGATTGCCGTGTGAAGGACTTCCAACTTGAGCGACCAACTCTCCCGCCGCCTGGCCCTGCTTGGCGATGCCGCCAACCTGTCCCTGCTCACCCAGTGCCTGCACGGTATCGAACGCGAGTGCCTGCGCGTCGATGAACGCGGCAAGCTGGCGCTGACCCCGCACCCGCGCGCCTTGGGCTCAGCGCTGACCAACTCGCAGATCACCACGGACTACTCCGAGTCGCTGCTGGAGTTCATCACCGCGACCTCCACCAGCGTCGAGAAGACCCTGGAAGAGCTGGGTGAAATCCACCGTTTTGCCAGTGGCAAGCTCGACGGCGAATACCTGTGGAGCCCGTCCATGCCCTGCGAGCTGCCGGATGAAGAGACCATCCCGATCGCCCGTTACGGCAGCTCCCATATCGGCCGCCTGAAGTACGTCTACCGCAAGGGCCTGGCCCTGCGTTACGGCAAGACCATGCAGTGCATCGCCGGCATTCACTACAACTTCTCCCTGCCCGAAGGCATCTGGGAGCTGCTGCGCCAGGAAGAAGGCAGCGAGAAGAGCGCGCGGGACTTCCAGTCGCACCGCTACATCGCGATGATCCGCAATTTCCGCCGTTACAGCTGGCTGCTGATGTACCTGTTCGGTGCCTCGCCAGCGCTGGACGCCGGCTTCCTGCGCGGCCGCCCGCACGGCCTGGAAGCCTTCGACGAACACACCCTCTACCTGCCCTACGCCACCAGCCTGCGCATGAGTGACCTGGGTTACCAGAACAACGCCCAGGCCGGCCTGACACCCTGCTACAACGACCTCGACAGCTACATCGACAGCCTGCGCCGCGCGGTCAGCACGCCTTATGCGCCGTACGAAAAGGTTGGCACCAAGGTCGACGGCGAGTGGGTGCAGCTCAACACCAACATCCTGCAGATCGAGAACGAGTACTACTCGAGCATCCGCCCGAAACGCGTCACCTACACCGGCGAGCGCCCGATTCAGGCGCTGATGGCCCGTGGCGTGCAGTACGTCGAGGCGCGCTGCCTGGACATCAACCCCTTCATGCCGCTGGGCATCGACGTTACCGAAGCGCGCTTCCTCGACGCCTTCCTGCTCTACTGCGCGCTCTCCGACAGCCCGCCGCTGGGCGGCTGCGAGTGCGGCTCGGCCACCAGCAACTTCCTCAAGGTGGTCAAGGAAGGTCGTCGCCCCGGCCTGAAGCTGGAGCGCGGCGGCCAACAGATCGAGATGAAAGACTGGGCCAATGGCCTGCTCGACGCCATCGCGCCGATCATCGCATTGCTCGACCGCGCCAACGACAGCCGCCGACACAGCGAAAGCCTCGCCGAGCAGCGCGCCAAGGTCGCCGATGCCGACCTGACACCTTCGGCGAAGGTATTGGCGGAGATGCGCGAGCGCGGTGAAAGTTTTGAGGCCTTTGCCCTTCGCTACAGCCGCGAGCATGCGGCCACGCTGCAAGGCGAACCACTGTCGGCGGAAGAGCAGGCACGCTTCGAAGGCATGGCCAGCCAATCCCTGGCCGAACAGGCGGAGCTGGAAAAGCAGCCTGAAGGTGATTTCGACACCTTCGTCGCCGCCTACCAGGCGAGCATCCTCGGCCTCATCAGCGTCTGACCACGCAAGAAAATGCTGACGAGCAGCTCATAGAGTTCTGATCGGCAACCTGCGAACTCCGGGGGGAGAATTATCCCCTCCTGCGGATCCCGACCGGCCCAGCCGGCGCGATCCGCGCCAGTTGCGCAGGAAAACCGCTATGTCTCCCCTATCTCCCCCATGGACACTCCATCAGTTGGAGATCGCCTATCGACTGGGCTATCTCGAAGCCGTGCTCGGCCGCCCGGCACGCAGTCCGACCCATGAAGTCCTCGCCGCCAGCTGGGAGGCCGGCTGGCAGGATGGCGCCGAACGGCGGCGCAACTGGCAAATACAGCATGCCGCGCTCAGCACCACGCCATACCTGACCGCGCAGCTCAGGCGGGCGGTGCCGGAAGGCCAGGCCTGATCAGAGCGTCTTTTCGAACACCTGCGAGTTGCGCTGGTAGTTGTACAGCGACGCCCGCGCCGCCGGCAGGCGGTCGACGCTGCTGGGCTGGAAGCCGCGCTCGCGGAACCAGTGGGCGGTGCGGGTGGTAAGCACATAGAGGGTCTTCAAACCCAGGTTGCGCGCGCGCTGCTCGATGCGTTCGAGCAGATCGTCGCCGCGTCCGCCGTGGCGGTACTCCGGGTTCACCGCCAGGCATGCCAGCTCGGCCGAATCCGAGTCGGCGATGGGGTAGAGCGCCGCACAGGCGATGATCAGCCCTTCGCGCTCGACGATGCTGAACTGCTCGATCTCGCGCTCCAGCACTTCGCGGGAACGGCGCACCAGGATGCCCTGCTCTTCCAGCGGGCGAATCAGCTCCAGCAACCCGCCGACATCCTCGATGCCCGCCTCGCGCAATTGCTCGAACTGCTCCTGGGCGACCAGGGTGCCGTTGCCAGTGCGGGTGAACAACTCACTGAGCAGCGAGCCATCCTCGGTGTAGCTGACGATGTGGCTGCGGCGTACGCCTGCGCGGCAAGCCTGCGCGGCGGCATCCAGCAGCTCGCCCTGGTAGCTGGTGCCGAGGCGTTCCAGATGCGCCGGCACCTGCTGCGGGCGCAGTTCGCGCACCAGCTTGCCGGCGTCGTCCATCAGGCCGCGTTCGGCTCCGTAGAGGATCAGCTTGTCGGCACCCAGGTCGATGGCCGCACGCATGGCCACGTCCTCGCAGGCGAGGTTGAAGATTTCCCCGGTGGGCGAATAGCCCAGCGGCGAAAGCAGCACGATGCTGCGCTCGTCGAGCTGGCGGTTGATGCCCTTGCGGTCGATCCGCCGCACTTCACCGGTGTGATGGTAATCGATGCCGTCGACCACGCCGATCGGCCGCGCAGTGACGAAGTTGCCGGCCGTCACGCGTAGGCGAGAGCCCTGCATGGGCGAAGCGGCCATGTCCATGGACAGCCGCGCTTCGATGGAAATACGCAGGCTGCCGACGGCGTCGATCACGCAGTCCAGGGTCGGCGCATCGGTGACCCGCAGGCCCCGGTGGAAGCGCGGCGCCAGCCCGTGGGAGGCCAGGCGCGCCTCGATCTGCGGGCGCGAACCGTGCACCAGCACCAGGCGCACGCCCAGGCTGTGCAGCAGCACCAGGTCGTGGACGATATTGCCGAAATTGGGGTCTTCGACACCCTCGCCGGGGAGCATCACCACGAAGGTGCAGTCCCGGTGCGAATTGATATAGGGCGAGGCGTGGCGCAGCCAGTTGACGTAGTCGTGCATTGCTTGAAAAGCCTGTCGTTCGAGTGGGCGGAAAGCTGTCGGATGCGGCCGGAGCACGGCCAGGGGCGGCGCGGTTATCGTCGTCGCAGGAACATCGACAGGTTTCTCCTCTTGGATAGGTCGGGCCCGCTACCGGGGCGCTCTACAGGCAACTCTTCATCAACAGTTTTTGCGGACCGCCGCGCAGACTGCTCTTCATAAACAGTAATGACGGATCAGTCCGCGCAGCAGTTCCACGCATGGCTCGATGCGGTCGAGCTCGAGGTGTTCGTCCGGCTGGTGGGCGCAGGCGATGTCGCCGGGGCCCAGCACCAGGGTCTGGCAGCCGAGCTGCTGAAGATACGGTGCTTCGGTGCCAAAGGCTACCGCTTCCGCCGCGTGGCCGGTGAGACCTTCGGCCAGCCGCACCAGCTCACTCTGCGCCGATTCCTCGAAGGGCGGCACGGCGGGGAAAAGCGGCGCGTAATCGATCTTCACGTTGTGCCGCTCCGCGACCGGTTTCAGCCGCTCGCGGATCGCCTGGCGCAAAGCTTCGGGCTGCATGCCGGGCAGCGGGCGCAAGTCGAACTCCAGCGCGCACTGGCCGCAGATGCGGTTGGGGTTGTCGCCGCCGTGGATGCAACCCAGGTTGAGGGTCGGCTGCGGCACGCTGAACTGCGGATTGTTGAACTCACGCTGCCACTGGCTGCGCAGGCCCTGCAACTCACCCATGACACTCTGCATCGCCTCCAGCGCGCTGCGTCCCAAACTCGGGTCGGAGGAATGGCCGCTCTGCCCGAGGATGTCGATGCGCTCCATCATCACGCCCTTGTGCAGGCGGATCGGCTTGAGGTTGGTCGGCTCGCCGATCACCGCCGCGCGCCCCAGCGGCCGCCCCGCCTCGGCCAGCGCACGGGCACCGGCCATGGAGCTTTCCTCGTCGCAGGTGGCGAGCAGGATCAGCGGTTGCCTGAACGGCCGCTTCTGGTTGGCGTGCAGCAACGGCAGCAGCGCCTCGATGACCAGGGCAAAAAAGCCCTTCATGTCACAGGAGCCCAGGCCGAACCAGCGGCCGTCGCGCTCGTCCAGGCCCAGCGGGTCGCTTTTCCACAGCGCTTCGTCATAGGGCACGGTGTCGGTGTGCCCGGCCAGCACCAGGCCGCCGGGGCCGCTGCCCAGGGTGGCGAGCAGGTTGAACTTGCCCGGTGCCACCGGCTGCATCTCGCAGGCGAAGCCCAGGTCCACCAGCCAGTTGCCCAGCAGTTCGACCACCGGGCGGTTGGACTGGTCCAGCGCGGGCTGGGTACAACTCACCGAGGGAATCGCGATCAGCTCGGCGAAGCGTTGTTTCAGGGGCGGCAACGGCATGGCGTCCTCCGGTAGGTTGGCTCCCACTATGGACCATGCGGCGGTGCGGTAAAACCTCGCGGCGCCCGGCAGGAACGCCGAAGTCCTGTAAACTGCAGGACTTTGAAGTCTTTTTCGCGCCCGTCGTTCCGCCCTTCGCACAATAGGTTGGGAAATCGGGCGCGGCCGCTCTGAACCGGACCCCCACCATGCAGAAAGAAACCGAAATCAAATTGCGCGCCAGCCGCGAGACCCTCGAAGCCCTGCGCGAGCATCCCGCGCTGAAGAAGCGCAACAAATCCGGCTGGGAGCCCCGCGAGCTGTTCAACCAGTACTACGACACCCCGGCCCGCGACCTGGCCCGCGCCCGCGTGGCGCTGCGCCTGCGCAAGGACGGCGAGCAGTTCATCCAGACCCTGAAGACCCGTGGCCAGAGCGTGGCAGGCCTGTCCGAGCGCAACGAATGGGACTGGTACCTGGAGAAGAACAAGCTCGACCTGAAGAAACTCGACGACCAGTGCTGGCCGGCCGAGCTGGCCGATCTGGACAAGAAGAGCCTGAAGCCGATCTTCAGCACCGACTTCACCCGCCAGCGCGCCGAGATCGCCTGGGGCCGCGGCAAGGCCAAGGTGGTGATCGAGGCCGCGCTGGACCTGGGCAAGGTCATCGCCGGCAAGCAGCAAGAGGAAATCTGCGAGCTGGAACTGGAACTGCGCCAGGGCGAGCCCGAGGCGCTGCTGGAGCTGGCCATCGAGCTGGCCGCTGACCTCGCGCTGATGCCCTGCGACATCAGCAAGGCCGAGCGCGGCTATCGCCTGTTCGACCCGGCCAGCTACAGCGTGCAGCCCGACACCCAGAAGCTACTGCATGAAACCCCGCTGGATGGCGCCTTCGCCGCACTGTCCTGGTCGCTGCTGGGCAGCAGCCAGCGCCTCGCCGAGCAATACCGATTCAATGGCCACTGGAGCCTGCTGGAAAGCTGGCTCCAGCAACTGGTCGATTTGCGCGCCCTGCTCGGCAGCCTCGGCCAGGCCGTGCCGCGCGCCAGCACCCGCGAGCTGCGCGCCGCCCTCGACGCGCTGATCGCCGACTGGCAGCCGCGCATCGAACAGGGTCGCCATGACGAAGCCGTGCGCCAGCAGATGCCGGCCGCCTTCCTCGAGGAACTGGCCCATGTGCGCTGGGGTCAGTTCTCCCTGAGTACCTCGCGCTGGCTGCTGGGCATGGCCTGGACTGCCGAGCGCAACGAACGCGCCAACCGCCTGGGCGGCTCCGCCGTCGGCAAGTGGCTGCAGCGCACCCTGGCCGAAGAGGCCCAGGCCATGCCGCTGCAACGCGCCCAGCAACTGCCCGAAGTGCTCGCCGACCAGTTGCCGCGCCTGCAGCGCATGCTGGTCTGGCTGCGCCTGGCGCGCAGCGTACTGGAGCTGCCGGAAACCGATCGCCTGTACGGCGAACTGGCCAAGCTGCAGGAACTGCTCGTCACGCCCGACGCCGAGGGGCGCCTGGATGCCCTCGCGGCCCAGGCCCATACTGTGCTGACCCTCAAGCCGTGGAAGGCGCTTTTGAAATAAGCTTCAGCAGAGCGGCGCGCCCGGAGCTCTTCGTAGGAGCGAGCTTGTGACCCACAGGGATGTGGGGAATGCCGTTATCCGTAGGGAATGGATTCGGCCTCGCGAACCTGGTTGGCACGGTGCCGGGTATGGTTCGCGAGCAAGCTCGCTCCTACAGAAAGCCGGCCTGTCGCTCCCGCCACGACCAACAGGAGTCCGCATGTCCGTCTTTGCCCCATCCGCCCAGGACCGTCTGCTCGATCTGGGCGACATCCTGCGTGAGCTGGTCACCCAGGGCCGTGTCGCCCAGGATGACGCCGAGCAGTGCCTGGCGATCCGCCGCAGCGCCGTGAAGAACCAGCAGCACCCGCTGGAGTTCCTCGCCGCGCAGCAGGTCGAGGACCGTCAGCACCCGGGGCGCAAGCTGGACCTGGAAACCCTGGTGCACTGGCTGGCGGACTATTCCGGCCAGCCCTACCTGCGCATCGACCCGCTGAAGATCGACGTCGCCGCGCTGACTCCGCTGATGTCCTACGCCTTCGCCCAGCGCCACCAGATCCTCGCGGTGGCGGTAGGCCCGGACGAAGTCACCATCGCCAGTGCGCAGCCCTTCGTGCATGCCTGGGAGAGCAACCTCACCCACGTGCTCAAGCGCCCGATCAAGCGCGTGGTGGCCAACCCAGTCGACATCCAGCGCTTCACCGTAGAGTTCTACCGCCTGGCCAAGTCGGTCAGCGGCGCCACCAACAAGGACCAGAAGATCAGTGGCATCGGCAACTTCGAGCAGTTGCTCAACCTGGGCGCCAGCGACCAGGAGCCCGATGCCAACGACGCGCACATCGTCACCATCGTCGACTGGCTGTTCCAGTACGCCTTCCAGCAGCGCGCCAGTGATATCCACATCGAGCCGCGCCGCGAGCAGGGCACGGTGCGCTTCCGTATCGACGGCGTGCTGCACAACGTCTACCAGTTCCCGCCGCAGGTCACCATGGCGGTGGTCAGCCGCCTGAAATCCCTGGGCCGGATGAACGTCGCCGAGAAGCGCAAGCCGCAGGATGGCCGGGTGAAGACCAAGACCCCGGACGGGGCCGAGGTGGAACTGCGCCTGTCGACCCTGCCCACCGCCTTCGGCGAGAAGATGGTGATGCGGATCTTCGACCCCGAGGTGCTGCTCAAGTCCTTCGACCAGTTGGGCTTCTCCCCGGACGACCTGCGTCGCTGGGAGACCATGACCAGCCAGCCCAACGGCATCATCCTGGTCACCGGCCCCACCGGCTCGGGCAAGACCACCACGCTCTACACCACGCTCAAGCAGCTGGCGACCGACGAGGTGAACCTCTGCACCATCGAGGACCCGATCGAGATGATCGAGCCCTCGTTCAACCAGATGCAGGTCCAGCACAACATCGACCTGACCTTCGCCAGCGGCGTGCGCGCCCTGCTGCGCCAGGACCCGGACATCATCATGATCGGCGAGATCCGCGACCTGGAGACCGCCGAGATGGCGATCCAGGCGGCACTCACCGGCCACCTGGTGCTCTCCACCCTGCACACCAACGACTCGCCCACCGCCATCACCCGTCTGCTGGAACTGGGCGTGCCCTACTACCTGATCCGCGCCACGGTGCTCGGCGTCATGGCCCAGCGCCTGGTGCGCACCCTCTGCCCACACTGCAAGGCGCCGATGGAGCTGCACGAGGAGGACTGGCAGGAAGTCACTCGTCCGTGGAACGCTCCGCTGCCCACCGGCGCGCAGCAGGCTGTCGGCTGTCTGGAATGCCGCGACACCGGCTACCGCGGGCGCGCGGGCGTCTACGAGATCATGTTGCTCAGCGAGTCACTGAAAGAGCTGATCACCGCCGACACCGACCTCATCCCGCTGCGCCGCCAGGCCTTCAAGGAAGGCATGCGCAGCCTGCGACTGTCCGGTGCGCAGAAGGTCGCGGCGGGCCTGACGACCATCGAGGAAGTGATGCGGGTGACGCCACAGAGCGAGCAGAAGTAAGCCTCCCTTCAGTCGTCGGAGGCAAAGCCCGCAGGCGACTGTTGCACTTTCCTGCATACCACCTGGCGCGACAGTTACACTCGACCTTCACTCAATCCGGTTTTTTATTCAGTAAACCTTTCATCCAGCAGTCCTTTCATCCAGCAGACAAGGAGTCCTTTGCATGGAAATCGGCAGCGTCGCCCTGCTCTTCGTCATCCTCGCCATCGTCATCGTCCTCATGGGCTTCAAGGTGGTGCCCCAGGGCTTCGAATGGACCATCGAGCGCTTCGGTCGCTACACCGTCACGCTCAAGCCGGGCCTGAGCATCATCATTCCGGTGGTGGACCGCGTCGGCCAGAAGATCAACATGATGGAGCGCGTGCTCGACGTGCCGCCGCAGGAAGCGATCAGCGCTGACAACGCCATCGTGCAGATCGATGCCGTGTGCTTCTTCCAGGTGGTCGACGCGGCGCAAGCGGCCTATGAGGTGAGCGGGCTGGAAAACGCCGTGCGCAACCTGGTGATGACCAACATCCGCACCGTGCTCGGCTCCATGGAGCTGGACCACATGCTCAGCCAGCGCGACGCGATCAACGAGCGCCTACTGCGCACCGTCGACGAGGCCACCGCGCCCTGGGGCCTGAAAGTCACCCGCATCGAGATCAAGGACATCAGCCCGCCGGCCGACCTGGTCGAGGCGATGAGCGGTCAGATGCGTGCCGAGCGCCTCAAGCGTGCACAGGTCCTGGAAGCCGAAGGCCGGCGTGCGGCGGAAATCCTCACCGCCGAAGGCGAAAAGCAGGCAAAGATCCTCAAGGCCGAAGGTGAGCGACAAGCCGCCTTCCTCGAAGCCGAAGCGCGCGAGCGCCAGGCCGAGGCGGAAGCCAAGGCGACCCGTGTGGTCTCCGAAGCCATCGCCAGCGGCAATATGCAGGCAGTGAACTACTTCGTTGCGCAAAAGTACGTGGACGCCCTCGGCCAGTTGGCCAGCTCCAACAACAGCAAGATCGTGCTGATGCCGCTGGAAGCCAGCCAGGTGATCGGTGCGGTCGGCGGTATCGGTGAGATCGTCAAAGCCACCTTCGGTGACAACCAGGGTCGCAGCTGATGATGGGCTTCCTGGAGCACCTGGGCTTCTGGGACTGGCTGGGGCTGGGCATCGTCCTGCTGATCCTGGAAATCTTCGGCGCCGGCGGCTACCTGCTGTGGATCGGCATCGCTGCGGCGCTGACCGGCGTGCTGTCCTTCCTGCTGCCAGGGCTGGACTGGGTGTGGCAGTGCCTGGCCTTCGGCGTGCTGGCGATCCTCACCGCGCTGTACTGGTGGAACCACCAGCGCCTCAACAAGCGCGACGCCGTACCCTCCAGCCTGAACCGTCGCGGTAGCGAGCTGATCGGCCGACAGTTCGCCCTGCACGACGCGATTGTCGGCGGCCGCGGCAAGATTCGCGTCGGCGACAGTGTGTGGCTGGTCAGCGGGCCCGACCTGCCGGCAGGTGCGCAGGTGCGCGTGACCGGGCAGGATGGCGTATTACTCCTCGTCGAGCCGATCTGAGCACCGATCAAACCGGTATCTGTAGGAGCGAGCTTGCTCGCGAACCCGCCCCCGCTGCGGAGTTCGGTTCGCGAGCAAGCTCGCTCCTACGAAAAGCAAAAAGCCGCCCGAGGGCGGCTTTTTCATTCAGGCGCGGCTCAGCTCGCGGCCGGCTGCGCCGGGGCGCGGCGGTACGCCCATACCATCAACGCGATGCCGCCCAGCACCATCGGCACGCACAGCACCTGGCCCATGGTCAGCCAGCCCCAGGCCAGGTAGCCCAGTTGGGCGTCCGGCACGCGAACGAACTCGACGATGAAGCGGAAGATGCCGTAGCAGAGCACGAACAGCCCGGACACCGAGGCCGTCGGGCGCGGCTTGCGGGTGAACAGCCAGAGCACGACGAACAGCGCCACGCCTTCCAGCGCGAACTGGTACAGCTGCGACGGGTGGCGCGGCTCCGGACCGCCGGTGGGGAAGACCATCGCCCAGGGCACATCGGTCACCTTGCCCCACAGCTCACCGTTGATGAAGTTGCCGATGCGCCCGGCACCCAGGCCGATCGGCACCAGCGGCGCGATCAGGTCCATCAGCTGGAAGAAGCTCTTGTTGTTGCGCTTGCCGAACCACCAGGTGGCCAGCATCACGCCGATCAGCCCGCCGTGGAACGACATGCCGCCCTTCCACACCTCGAAGATCAGCGTCGGGTTGGCGATGTACTCGTCCAGGTTGTAGAACAGCACGTAGCCCAGGCGACCGCCCAGGACCACGCCGCACGCCACCCAGAAGACCAGGTCGGAGAGTTTCTCCTTGCTCCAGGTCGGGTCGAAATCCTTCAGCTTGCGCGAGGCCAGCAGCCAGGCGCCGCCGATGCCGATCAGGTACATCAGGCCGTACCAGTGGATTTTCAGCGGCCCGAGCGCGACGGCAACCGGGTCGATCTGTGGATAAGGCAGCATCCGTTTCTCCTAGCAGGAACTCAGATCAGAAAACTCAAGCCCACGCTGAACAGCAGCAGGGCAAACAAACGCTTGAGCACCCGGGGTGGCAGGCGATGCGCCAGCCGCGCCCCGATGCGGGCGAAGAACATGCTGGTGACGGCAACGCCCAGCAGCGCCGGAAGGTAGACGAAGCCCAGGCTCATCTCCGGCAGTTTTTCGTTGTGCCAGCCAACAGCAATGAAGGATATCGCGCCAGCGATGGCAATCGGCAGGCCGCAGGCCGACGAAGTCGCAACGGCCTGTTGCATGGAGACGCCGCGCCAGGTCAGGAAAGGCACGGTCAGTGAGCCGCCACCGATGCCGAAAATGGCTGAGGCCCAGCCCACTATGCCACCGGCTACACCGAGGCCGAATCGTCCCGGCAGGTCGCGGCCGCCCTTGGGTTGAAGGCCCAGCGCCATCTGGATCGACACCAGCACGGCGAAGGTGCCGATGATCTTCTGCAATACCGGCCCCTGGATCTTCGACGCCGTGAGCGCGCCCAAAGCGCTGCCGACCAGAATGCCTACAGTCATCCAGGCGAACACCGGCCAGCGCACCGCGCCACGACGATGGTGTTCCAGGATCGAATTGATCGAGGTGAAAACGATGGTCGCCAACGAAGTGCCGACCGCCATCTGGGTCAGCACATCCGGCGAGAAACCGTGAGCGCCGAAGCTGAACACCAGGACCGGAACGATGATCAACCCGCCGCCGACGCCGAACAGGCCGGCGAGCACGCCAGCGCCGGCGCCAAGCACCAGGTAGAGCACGAACTCCATGGGCAACCTCGGGCAACAAAGCGGGCATGGTAGCCGAAGGCTCCCGGGCGCTCCAGCCACTCCGGGAGATCAGCGGATGTTGATAGACTGCCGGAACACCACGGAGTTCGCCCCATGTGCCTGATCGTCTTCGCCTGGCGTCCCGGCCACGCCACGCCCCTGATCGTCGCGGCCAACCGCGACGAGTTCTACGCACGCCCGACCCTGCCGCTGGCGGCCTGGGAGGAATCCCCCGGCCTCTACGCCGGCCGCGACCTGGAGGCCGGCGGTACCTGGCTGGGCGTGGCGCCGGACGGCCGCTTCGCCGCCCTGACCAACGTGCGCGACCCCGGCCAGCCGCTGGGCCCGCGCTCCCGTGGCGAGCTGGTGGCGGCCTTCCTGCAGGGCCGGCAGTCGCCGCTGGAGTACCTGCAGCAGGTCGCCCGCCGCGCGACGGATTACAGCGGCTTCAACCTGCTGGTGGGGGACGCTGCGCAACTCTGCTACTTCAATCCTCGCATCGGCCCGCCGGTGGCGGTGGCGCCGGGCGTACACGGGCTGTCCAACGCGGAGCTGAACACGCCTTGGCCCAAGCTGCTGCATGCCCGTAGCGGGCTGGAAGCGGTGCTGGAAAAGCCCGACACCGGCTCACTGGCGGCGCTGCTGGCCGACAACCGTCAGCCGACCGATGCGGAGCTGCCGGAAACCGGTGTCGGCCTGGCCACGGAGCGCCTGCTCTCCAGCGTGTTCATCGCCAGCCCGACCTACGGCACTCGCGCCAGCACCGCACTGATCGTCCATGCGGACGGCCGCCGGGAAATGCTCGAGCACAGCTTCGGTCCCAGCGGGGCCAGGCTGGGCGAGGTTCGCTTGAGTCTCTGAAGGGCGCCAGCACGCTCTGCCGGAGTGAACCGGCCGGGCGCGTGGCTCAGGCCTGGATGGTCGCCGCCGGGTTGATCACGCGGCCCAGGCCCAGGTTGCGCAAGGCCAGGTGCAGCGAGCTGTGGATGACCTGCGGGTTGTCGAAGGTCATCAGCTGGGTGAGCAGCTCACGGGAGCGCGACAGGGTCATCTGGCGCAGCAGCCATTTCACCTTGGGCAGGTTGGTGGCGTTCATCGACAGGGAGTCGAAGCCCATGGCCATCAGCAGCACGGCAGCGGCAGGATCGCCGGCCATCTCGCCACAGATGCTCACCGGCTTGCCTTCAGCATGGGAGTCATCGACCACCTTCTTCAGCGCCTGCAGCACGGCCGGGTGCAAGTAGTCGTAGAGGTCGGCAACGCGCGGGTTGTTGCGGTCCACCGCCAGCAGGTACTGGGTCAGGTCGTTGGAGCCGACCGAGAGGAAGTCCACCTGCCGCGCCAGTTCGCGGGTCTGGTACACCGCCGCGGGGATCTCCACCATCATGCCGATCGGCGGCATGGGGATGTCCACGCCCTCGTCGCGCACTTCGCCCCAGGCGCGGTGGATCAGGTGCAGCGCTTCCTCCAGCTCGTGGGTGCCGGAGATCATCGGCAGCAGGATGCGCAGGTTGTCCAGACCTTCGCTGGCCTTGAGCATGGCGCGCGTCTGCACCAGGAAGATTTCCGGGTGGTCAAGGGTGACACGGATGCCGCGCCAGCCGAGGAAGGGGTTGTCTTCCTTGATCGGGAAGTAGGACAGCGCCTTGTCGCCGCCGATGTCCAGGGTGCGCATGGTCACCGGCAGCGGATGGAAGGCGGAGAGCTGCTCGCGGTAGATGGCGAGCTGTTCCTTCTCGCTGGGGAAGCGATCGTTGATCATGAACGGTACTTCGGTGCGGTACAGGCCGACACCTTCGGCGCCGCGTTCCTGGGCGCGCGCCACGTCCGCCAGCAGGCCGGTGTTGACCCACAGCGGCATGCGATGGCCGTCCAGTGTTTCGCAGGGCAGCTCGCGCAGTGCGGCCAGGCCCTTGCTCAGTTCCTTCTCTTCGGCGACCACTTCGCCGTACTGCTTGACCAGCTGCGGCGACGGGTTGGTGTAGATCTCGCCGTGGTAGCCGTCGACGATCAGGTCGATGCCGTCGACCTTGGAATACGGCAGGTCGACCGCGCCCATGACCGTGGGAATCCCCATGGCGCGGGCAAGGATGGCGACGTGGGAGTTGCCCGAGCCGAGCACGGAGATCAGGCCCACCAGTTTGCCTTCGGGCACTTCGCCGAGCATCGCCGGCGACAGTTCCTCGCTGACGATGATGGTCTGGTCGGGGTAGGTCAGGGACTGCTTACGTTCTTCCTGGAGGTACGCCAGGATGCGCCGGCCGATGTCCTTCACGTCGGAGGCGCGTTCGCGCAGGTAGGCGTCGTCCATCAGCTCAAAGCGCTGCACATGCTCCATGACCACCTGGCGCAGGGCGCCCTGGGCCCACTGGCCGGTGCGGATGATGCGTTTGACTTCGAGGCCGATGGAGGCGTCGTCGAGCATCATCAGGTAGACGTCGAACAGCGCGCGCTCTTCCTTGCGCAGCTGGGTGGCCAGCTTGCTGGAAAGGTTGCGCATGTCTTCACGGACCGATTCCAGCGCCTGCTTGAAGCGCTCGACCTCGGCCTCGACGTCGTCGATGGGTTTGTCCGGGACTACTTCCAGGTCAGCCGGCGGCAGCACCACCACGGCCTTGCCCACGGCCACGCCGGGGGCGCCGGGGACGCCGACGAACTTGGCTTCGCTGATGCCCTTGCCCATCTTGCCCAGGCCGCGGATCGAGCCGGTGGCCTCGGCGTGGGCGATAACGCCGGCGAGCTGCGCGCTCATGGTGACGAGGAAGGCTTCTTCGCCTTCGTCGAACTGGCGCTTTTCCTTCTGCTGCACGACCAGAACGCCCATCACCCGACGGTGGTGGATGATCGGTGCGCCGAGGAAGGAGGCGTAGCGCTCCTCGCCGGTCTCGGCGAAGTAGCGGTAACGGGGGTGTTCGGAGGCATTCTCGAGGTTCAGCGGCTCCTCGCGCGTACCGACCAGGCCGACCAGGCCTTCGTTCGGCGCCATGCTGACCTTGCCGATGGAGCGCTTGTTCAGGCCTTCGGTGGCCATCAGCACGAAGCGGTTGCTCTCCGGGTCCAGCAGGTAGACCGAGCACACCTGGGTGCCCATCGCCTCCTTCACGCGCTGCACGATGATGCCCAGCGCCGCCTTGAGGTCCTTGGCGGAGTTCACTTCCTGGACGATCTTACGCAGCGTGTTGAGCATGCTCAGGGTCTAACTCCTTGAACTTCGTGCTAGTCGCGCGCCAGCAGGCGCGGTGCCAATTCCTTCAGGGCCCGGCGGTAGACCTCGCGCTTGAAGGTCACGACCTGGCCCAGCGGGTACCAGTAACTCACCCATTTCCAGCCGTCGAATTCGGGCTTGCCGGTCACATCCATGCGCACCCGGCTTTCCTCGCCGGTCAGGCGCAGAAGGAACCACTTCTGCTTCTGCCCGATGCACAGCGGCTGGCTGTTGGTGCGCACCAGGCGTTGCGGCAGGCGGTAACGCAACCAGCCACGGGTACAGGCGAGAATGCTGACGTCCTGCTCTTCCAGGCCGACTTCTTCGTTCAATTCGCGGTACAGCGCTTCCTCAGGGGTTTCGCGGGCGTTGATGCCACCCTGGGGAAATTGCCAGGCTTCCTGGTTGATGCGCCGTGCCCACAGAACCTGCCCGACATCGTTGCAAAGGATGATGCCGACATTGGGGCGAAAACCATCGGGATCGATCACGGCGGTACATCCTCGAAATCGCGTGTGCCCGCATTGTTCCACAAAGCTTGTGACAGCGGCAACGCGGGCTGCGGCGTCCTGTGCCGGGTGGGCAAAAGCCGTTACTCTAGGCGACTTTCCCGTATTGGCAACTGGCGGTAATCCATCGTGCGACTGGCTCTGTTCGATCTCGACAACACCCTCCTGGCCGGCGACAGCGACCATAGCTGGGGCGAATGGCTGTGCCAGCGCGGGCTGGTGGATGCCAGCGAGTACCAGGCGCGCAACGATGCTTTCTATGCTGACTACACCGCCGGCACCCTCGACGTGTTCGCCTACCAGGCGTTCACCCAGGCGATTCTCGGCCGCAACAGCCTGGACCAGTTGGCCGCCTGGCATCGCCAGTTCATGCAGGATGTCATCGAGCCCATCGTCCTGGCCAAGGGCGAAGCCCTGCTGGCCGAGCACCGCGCCGCAGGCGACAAGCTGGTGATCATCACCGCCACCAATCGCTTCGTCACCGGCCCGATTGCCGAACGCCTGGGCGTGGAAACCCTGATTGCGACCGAATGCGAGATGTTCGACGGCCTCTACACCGGCCGGACCTGCGATGTGCCCTGCTTCCAGGGCGGCAAGGTGACCCGCCTCAACCGCTGGCTCGAAGAGACCGGCCTGAAGCTGGACGATGCCTACTTCTACAGCGATTCGCGCAACGACCTGCCGCTGCTGGAATTGGTGGCCAATCCGGTAGCCGTCGACCCCGACGACACCCTGCACGCCACCGCTATCGAGCGTGGCTGGCCGGTGATCAGCCTGCGCGGCTGATCCTTCAGAAGGTCTTGTTGACCATCAGGTAGAAGATCGCCAGGAAGGCCAGGAACGCCGGCCAGCCGAGGGCGAACCACCAGCGCATATAGACGAAGGCTTGCGGCGGTAGCGCCGCGCCGTCCCGGTGTGCCACCTCGGCCATGTCGCGCACGCGGATCTGCAGCCAGACCACCGGCAGCCAACACAGGCCCGCGAACACGTAGAGCGCCAGGCTCCACAGCAACCAGCCCGAATCCAGCGGCCAGCCGGCCAGGTGCGCCATGGCGATGCCGCTCAGCGGCTGGAACACCGCCGTGGTGGCGATGAACAGCCAGTCGGCGGTGACCAGGTGGCGAAAGGTGATGCGGATGGCCTCCAGGTTGCCGCTGCGCCAGGCGCGCCAGCTGTAGTAGGCCGAGCCCAGCCCGGTGCCGAACAGCAACGTGGACGAGAGGATGTGCAGGGTCTTGAGCAGCAGGTAGAGATTCACGCGGCCGGCATCACACCGGCTTGCCGATCATCAGCACCAGGATGGCGATCACACACAGCAGCGCCAGCACGAAGAAGCTCAGGCCGAACTTCCATTGCCGCGCCGCACCGGCGGAGATCGGTTCACCACTGCTCTGCGCCACCCGTACAAGATCGCGGATACGCCACAGGCGGGTGGTGAACAACAGCCAGAAGGTCGTCGCGACGATCAGCAGGCAAGCGCTGCCCAGCAGCCAGGTTTGCCCCAGCGGCCAGCCGACGGTCTGCACCATGCGGTAGCCGGTGACCGGCAGGCTGACAACACTGCCGGCTACCAGTACCCAGCCGATCAGGCCGATGCGCTGCAGCGCCTTGGCGATCACCCCGGCGTCGCCGCCACGCCAGCTGCGCCAGCCGTACCAGGCCAGGCCGATGATCGCCAGGAACGGCAGCACCGCGGCGATGCCGTGGAGAATGCGCAAGGTCTGCAGGCTTTCCATTTCAATTCCCTGTGAAGAAGGCGGCGTTCCGACAAGCCTAGCAGCAGTCGCACCGCCCCTGCCTGATCCTCAGCCGAGGAACAGGCGGTAGGCTGGGTTGTCGGTCTCGTCCCAGTACGGGTAGCCGATCTCTTCCAGCGCGGCCGACACCAGGTGACGCTCATCTTCCGGCACCTGCAGGCCTGCTACCACGCGACCGTCGGCGGCACCGTGGTTGCGGTAGTGGAACAGGGTGATGTTCCAGCGTCCGCCCAGGCGGTTGAGGAAGTTGAACAGCGCGCCGGGGCGCTCGGGGAACTCGAAGCGGAACACCTGCTCGCCGGAAACGCGCGGCGAATGGCCACCGACCATGTGGCGGATGTGCAGCTTGGCCAGTTCGTTGTCGGTCAGGTCGAGCACCGGGAAGCCCTGCTCCTGCAACTGCTGCACCAGTGCCGCGCGCGGGTCGTTCTCCGGGTGCGTCTGCACGCCGACGAAGATGTGCGCTTCGCTGTCGGTGTTGTAGCGGTAGTTGAACTCGGTGATCTGGCGCTTGCCGATGGCCTCGCAGAAGGCCTTGAAGCTGCCCGGACGCTCGGGGATGGTCACGGCGATGATCGCCTCGCGCTTCTCGCCCAGCTCGGCGCGCTCGGCCACATGGCGCAGGCGGTCGAAGTTGATGTTGGCGCCCGAATCGATAGCCACCAGGGTCTCGCCCTTCACGCCTTCGCGTTCGACGTAGCGCTTGATCCCGGCCACCGCCAGCGCGCCGGCCGGCTCGGTGATGGAGCGGGTGTCGTCGTAGATGTCCTTGATCGCCGCACAGATTTCGTCGGTGCTGACGGTGATCACCTCGTCGACGTAGTCCTTGCACAGCTCGAAGTTGTGCTGGCCGATCTGCGCCACGGCCACGCCGTCGGCGAACAGCCCGACCTGGCCCAGCACCACGCGCTCACCAGCGGCCATGGCGGCCTGCAGGCAGTTGGAGTCGTCCGGCTCGACGCCGATGACCTTGATCTCCGGGCGCAGGTATTTGACGTAGGCGGCGATGCCGGCGATCAGGCCGCCGCCGCCGACGGGCACGAAGATCGCGTCGATGCGGCCCGGGTTCTGGCGGAGGATTTCCATCGCCACGGTGCCCTGGCCGGCGATCACATCCGGGTCGTCATAGGGGTGGACGTAGACGTAGCCCTTCTCTTCCACCAGCTTCAGCGAGTGCGCCAGCGCATCGGGGAAAGCATCACCATGCAGCACGGCCTTGCCGCCACGGGCGCGCACGCCCTGGACCTTCAGTTCCGGCGTGGTGCGCGGCATCACGATGGTGGCCTTGATGCCCAGTTCACGGGCGGCCAGCGCCACGCCCTGGGCATGGTTGCCGGCCGAGGCGGTGACGACGCCGCGGGCGAGTTCTTCCGGGCTCAGCTGCGCCAGCTTGTTGTAGGCGCCGCGAATCTTGAAGGAGAACACCGGCTGCAGGTCTTCGCGTTTCAGCAGAATCTGGTTGCCCAGGCGCTCGGAGAGCTGGCGGGCGGGCTGCAGGGGCGTTTCCACGGCAACGTCGTAGACACGCGAGGTGAGGATCTTCTTGACGTATTGTTCGAGCATCGGAAGGGCTATTTCGGCGGCTTTTCGAGGAACCGCGAGTCTACTCCAGCCGGCGCGGCGCGGGCCACCGAACAATCCGCGCGCAGATGACCGTAACAGTTGCCCGGCGGCGCAACACCGGCGCGCCTTCGGCCGCTATAATCCGCCCTCTCGACTATTCCCCGGCGCCGTTGCGCCCATCCAGGTAAGAAGACCCCCGCCATGAACCAGGATCAGCTCAAGCAGGCTGTGGCCCAGGCCGCCGTCGACCACATCCTTCCGCACCTCGACAGCAAGAGCATCGTCGGCGTGGGCACCGGCTCCACCGCCAACTTCTTCATCGACCTGCTGGCCAGGCACAAGGCCGAATTCGATGGCGCCGTGGCCAGCTCCGAAGCCACCGCCCAGCGCCTGAAGGGCCATGGCATCCCGGTCTACGACCTGAACACCGTCAGCGAACTGGAGTTCTACGTGGACGGCGCCGACGAGGCCAACGAGCGCCTGGAACTGATCAAGGGCGGCGGCGCCGCGCTGACCCGCGAGAAGATCGTCGCCGCGGTCGCCAAGGAATTCATCTGCATCGCCGACGCCAGCAAGCTGGTGCCGATCCTCGGCGGCTTCCCGCTGCCGGTGGAAGTCATCCCCATGGCCCGCAGCTTTGTTGCGCGCCAGCTGGTGAAGCTGGGCGGCGACCCGGTGTACCGCGAGGGCGTGCTGACCGACAACGGCAACATCATCCTCGACGTGCACAACCTGCGCATCGACAGCCCGGTACAGCTGGAAGAAGCGATCAACAACATCGTCGGCGTGGTCACCAACGGCCTGTTCGCCGCACGCCCGGCCGACCTGCTGCTGCTGGGCACCGCCGAAGGTGTGAAGACCCTCAAGGTCTGACCCTGCCAGGCGCCATCCGCCCGGTGGCGCCTTCCTGAGCGCCCGCTGCCGTCTACGCTGGGATGACCCAAACCCTCCCAGAAGGAGACGCAGCATGGCCGCCAAGTACCATCTGAAAAAAGCCAGCGATGGCCAGTTCCACTTCAACCTGCACGCCAGCAACGGCGAGATCGTCCTCACCAGCGAGCTGTACAAGGCCAAGACCTCGGCCGTGGACGGCATCGAATCGGTGCGCAAGAACTCCCAGCGCGAAGGGGCCTTCGAGATCAAGGTCGCCAGCAACGGCAAGCACCACTTCGTGCTCAAGGCCACCAACGGCCAGATCGTCGGGCAAAGCCAGATGTATGCCAGCAAGGCCACTGCCGAGGCCGGCGTGACGGCGGTCAAACGTTACGCGCCTGAAGCACCGATCAGCGACGACACCTGATAGCGCACCGTTTCGGTGAGCATTCCCGCACGCTCGCTTCACACGGCCGGCGCTGGTGCCGGCCGTGTATCACTCTTGTTACAGTGGCGCGACACCCTCGGTCACTGAAGCGTCAAATTCCGCCCATCTCCGGCGAACCGGTCTACATCCTGCTTTCCTCCGGCGCACGCATCGAACACCGATGCGATTCCAATCGACACAGAGGAAAGTGCCGTGTTCAAACCCTTAGCCGTGGCGGTAAGCCTGGGATGCGCCGCGCTGGCGACCGACGCCAGCGCTTATGAATATGGGGATTATGCCGGGGATACCCTCGACACCCTGATCAACGATTATCCCGGCCGTTACCGCGGCACCGCCAGCTTCGCCGGCGCCACCACACT
The DNA here is from genome assembly GCF_002796985.1 of Pseudomonas sp. Lineage (GTDB taxonomy): Bacteria > Pseudomonadota > Gammaproteobacteria > Pseudomonadales > Pseudomonadaceae > Pseudomonas. The sequence goes on from NZ_PEKX01000020.1 coordinate 504,390, forward strand.
GATGCAGTCGCGCCTGGGCTTCGGCTACCAGACGCAGCTCCAGGACTTCACCTGGGCCGGCAACCGCAGCTCGCAGAACGTCATTGCCAGCGCCGCGGGCAGCAGTGGCCAGTACGTGGTGCTGGGCGCCCACTACGACACCTACTACGGCCGCCCCACCCTGCAGGGCCTGGACGACAATGGCTCGGGCGCCGCCGTGCTGACGGAGATCGCCCGCAACCTGGGCGGCGTCGCCCTGGAAAATGGCCTGGAAGTGGTCGGCTTCGGCGCCGAGGAAGAGGGCCTGCGCGGCTCGCGCGCCTACGTCGCCGCCCTCAGCGACGAACAGCGCAGCAACCTGCTGGGCATGATCAACCTCGACAGCCTGATCACCGGCGACAAGATGTACGCCCACGCCGGCCTCAACAGCGTCGACAACCCCGCGCTGGGAGCCTACCGCGACCAACTCCTGCGCATTGCCCAGGAACTGAAGATCCCGCTGTTCACCAACCCGGGCCTGAACGAGGAGTACCCCGCCGGCACCGGTTGCTGCAGTGACGGCGAAAGCTTCGAGGGCCTGAACGTCCCGGTCCTGTTCATCGAAGCCACCAACTGGGAACTGGGCGAACTGGACGGCTACGATCAGACCGACAACCCCGCCATCCCCGGTGGCGCCACCTGGCATAACCCCGCACTGGACAACGAACAGGTGCTCACCGGCGCCTTCGGCCAGGAACGCATCGACCAGCGCCTGCGTGACTTCTCGCGCCTGCTCACGCGCCTGGTGCTGGAACTGACCAACGCCGACCTGCTCGCCTCCACTGCTTCCGGCGGCGCCATGGCGCGGCAGATGGAAGACCAGTTGCAACGCCAGCACCTGGCCCTGACCCGCCTGCACGACCGCCGCTGGCTGACGCTGCTGGGCAGCTCGCGCCCGGTCGGCAGCTTCGACGGCGCCGTCGGCGTGGAAGGCGAAACCACCCCCGAGAGCGGCTTCGACATGCCGGGCGACCCGCGCTCGCACCGCGCGGGGGTCAACCTGCTGGGCGACTACCGCGCCAGCGAGGCCGTGACTGTCGGCGGTAGCCTGAGCTTCCAGCGCAGCCGCGACAACCTGGACCACAGCGCCCGCCTGGAAGCGGAAACCTGGCAGCTGGGCCTCTACGGCCTGCTCAACGACGACGGCCCGGCCTGGCTGGGCGGCGAGCTGAGCGCCGGCTATGCCGACTTCGACAGCAAGCGTTCGGTGTACCTGAAGGCGAACAACGGCCCGGTGCTACTCGACCAACGCATCGACGGCGACACCAACGCCTGGTTCTGGGGCGCGCGGGTCGACGGCGGCTATGACTTCGACATCGCCGGCATCAAGACCGGGCCGCAGGGCGGGCTGGACTTCGTGCACTACCGCATCGACGACTTCAACGAAGACGACGATCTGCGTACCGCGCTGGGCTATGAGGAGCAGGACTACGACTCGGTCGAAGCCAGCCTCGGCTGGGGGCTGCGCGGCGAGCTGCCGCTGGGCAACCGCATGGCCGTGCAGCCCTACGCCAGCGTGCGTTGGGTGAAGGAGCTGGCCGACGGCCGCCTGGACGACATCGCGCTGACCGCCCTGGGCGATGGCCGCACCCGCGTCGCCGACCTGGGCGATGTGGACAAGGACTTCGGTCGCGCCCAGGCCGGTGCTCTGCTCGCAGTCACCGAGCAACTGGGCGTGTTTGCCGAGGCCAACTCGCGCTTCGCCCACAGCGAAGGCAGCCAGGCGTCCTATTCCCTCGGCGTGCAGTGGCAGTTCTGATCGAGGAAAGGCGAGGTGCCCTCAGGGCGCCTCGCGCTTCTTGAACACGTAGAAGAGATTGGGCTCGCTGACCAGGTACAGCGAGCCCTGGTCGTCCATGGCAATGCCTTCGGCCTGCGGCACGCTGCGCCTCAGCCCCTGCATGCCGCGCAGCAGCGACAGCGAGCTGATCGGCTCGCCATCAGCGCTCAGTTCCAGCACCAGCCGGGATTCGTCGGACAGCGCCAGCAGGTGCCCGCTGCGCTCGTCGTACTGCAGGCTGGAGAGATCGCGGACGAACAGATTGCGGTTGTGCTGCAGGTCTTCCACCACATGCACCGCGATGGGTTGCTGCGACTGCTCGTAGGGGAAGCCGCGCACCTCGTAGATGTGCACCGGATTGCGCTCCTTGGCGACGAACAGGCGCTTGCCCAGCGAGTCGTAGGCCAGCCCCTCGAAACCACTGTTGCCGCCTCGCCCCAAAGCCAGGGCGAGCTGCTGGGCGTCGTCGATGTGGAGCTCCTTGGTGTCGTCATGCAACTCCACGCGAATCAGGCGCTGGTGGGTTTCGTCGGTGATCACGTACACGTTGCGGCTGATGTACTCGATAGCCTCGGTATCGCCGAAGCCGTGCAGCTTGATCCTGCGCAGCACCTTGCCTTCCAGCGACAACTCCACCAGCTCGTTGTGCTTGTTGGTGACGGTGAACAGGGTCTGCCGGTCCGGATCGTAGGTCAGTGCCGAGACGTTTTCGTCCAGGCCCTCGATCGGTTGCCCCTCCAGCACCACGCGATAGTCCGGCAGCCAGATCGACTTGTCCTGCCACTCGGCTGCATGACGCCATTCATTGAGCTTGAACCAGGCGCGCTCGTAGACCCGGAAGCTCTGACCCAATGCCAACAGCATGGCCAGGGCGATCAGCGCCAGCAGCAAAAGCAGGCGGCGGGGTTTGAGCAGACGACGCATGGAGGACTCGGGGCAGGGTTGGCGTGGCAGCTTCGCAGCAGCGCCTGAAGCCAAACTTAAAGGCCATCATGGGCTGTGGGCCGGCTAGAGTCAGATTAGCGCAAGACCGCCCGATCCATAGACCGCCCGACCTTTCGCAAGAGGCACAGCGATGGCCCAGCATCTACTCCCCGAACAACGCCAGCAGGCGACCCTGCACACGGTGGTGCTGGCGACCGAGGTGCTGCACCACGCGGGCGTGCCGCGCCCGAAACTACTGGAGGGCAGCGGCATCGGCGAGGCGGACTTGCTGACCCCGGAGAAACTGATTACCCACGCGCAGGAATTGCGTGTCTTCGCCAACGCCCTGAACTGCCACCACGACCCGGCGCTGGGTCTCTACCTCGGCCTGCGCATGCATGTCTCGGCTTACGGCATCCTCGGCTACAGCATGCTCGCCAGTCGCACGCTGCGTGACGCGCTGAAACTGGCCCTGACCTTTCCCGAGTTGCTCGGCACCTACTTCCGCCTGGCGCTGACGCCGCAGGGCGACGAAGTCCACCTCAGCGCCGATGGCTACCGCTACGCGCCGGAACTGACGGTGTTCAACACCGAGCTATGCCTGACCTCGATGCTGACGGTGATCCGCGATCTGCTCGGCGAGTCGGTGCGGCCGCGAAGGCTGCTGCTCGCCTATCGTCCACCGCTGCACGCCGAGACTTACACCGAACGCCTGGGCTGCCCGGTGGATTTCGGCGCACCCACCAGCGCGCTGTGCTTCAGCCCGGCGCTGCTGGACCGGCCGCTGCCGCTGGCCGACCCGGTCAGTTGCCACAACGGCGTACAGCAATGTCTGCGAATGAGCGCGCTGCTCAGCAGCCGTGGCGACATGATCGACCAACTGCGCCAACATCTCGCCAGCCACCTGCAGGACACTGCCAGCCTGGACACCGTGGCCCGCCACCTGCACCGCTCCACCCGCACCCTGCGCCGCCACCTGCAGCAGCAGAACACCAGTTATCAACAGGTGCTCGACGAGGTGCGCTTCGACCGCGCGCGGCAGTTGCTCAAGGACACCGACCTGCCGATCTACCTGATCGCCGAGCAGTTGGGCTACAGCGAGACGGCGAGCTTCCGGCATGCCTTCCAGCGCTGGAGTGGGGCGAGTCCGAGCTTGTATCGGGGCTGAAGCAACGAGCGGAAACGTCACTGTAGGAGCGAGCTTGCTCGCGAACCCAGTCCCCAGCAGCGATTGTTCGCGAGCAAGCTCGCTCCTACAAAAAGCCTGAAGGACGACCCCCCGCTGCCGCCCGAAACCCAGCACGGCAAAGCGCATTTTCAACTTGGCCTGATTTATCCCTTATTGGCCTGATCTATCGTTCTGCGCATCCCGGCGCTTGGTCATTATCAATCCGCAGCTAGGTGAAACGGTCCTAGAAACCGTAAAACCTCAACAATAACAACTGCTTAACTGCATGGTACAAGCATGACCAGCGCGATCACCATCGAGCGGATATGCATGGAGTTCGGTACACCCGGACAAGGCCTCAAGGCCCTGGACGACGTGTCACTGGAAATCCGCGCCAACGAATTCTTCACCCTCCTCGGCCCGTCCGGCTGCGGCAAGACCACGTTGCTGCGACTGATCGCCGGCTTCGAACAACCCTCCTCCGGCAGCATTCGCCTTTATGGCGACGCAATGGAAGGCCTTCCGCCCTTCCGCCGCCCGGTCAATACCGTCTTCCAGAGCTACGCCCTGTTCCCCCACATGACCGTGGCGGAAAACATCGCCTTCGGCCTGGAAATGCAGGGCAAACAGCGCAGCGACATCGACGCCACCGTGCAGAAGATGCTCGACCTGGTGCGCCTGCCGGATGTCGGCAAGCGCCGCGCCGACCAACTCTCCGGCGGCCAGCAACAGCGCATCGCCCTGGCCCGCGCACTGGCCAGCCGGCCCAAGGTGCTGCTGCTCGACGAATCGCTGTCCGCGCTGGACCTGAAGCTGCGCAAGGAAATGCAGATCGAGCTCAAGCGCCTGCAGCACGAGACCGGCATCACCTTCATCTTCGTCACCCATGACCAGGAAGAAGCGCTGACCATGTCTGATCGCATCGCGGTGATGAGTCGCGGCAAGGTCATGCAGATCGGCACGCCCACCGAAATCTACGAGTCACCGGTCAATCGCCTGGTGGCCGATTTCATCGGCGAGACCAACTTCCTCGAAGGCGAATCCAGCGGCGACAGCGTGCGCCTGGCTGACGGCCAGTTGCTGCCGGCCGCCACCACCCTGCCCGGCAAGGTGACCCTGGCGATCCGCCCGGAACGCACCGAGCTTGCGCAGGACGGCCAGCTCGAAGGCGTGGTCGAGAACATCGTCTACGTCGGCACCGACACCGTTTACCACCTCAATGTCGCCGGTCAGGGCGGCTTCCGGGTCCGTCAGCAGAATCGCGACGGTGCCCTTTCCACCCACGCGCCCGGCGCGCGGGTGCGGGTCCGCATTCCCGCCACCGCCATCCGGGTGCTGGCCGAATGAGTACACTGCGCGCACAAGCGGAACGCAAATCGCTGTTCAATCGCCTGGCCCTGACCAGCCCGGCGATGATCATGCTGGTGGTCTTCCTGGTCCTGCCGCTGGGCATCATGTTCGCCGTGTCGATCCAGGCACCGGGCGACTACGGCGGCGTAAAGTGGGGCCAGCACACCGTCGAGGCCTACCTCAACTTCCTCTGGGAGCGCGACCTGGACGACAGCCTGGCGTTCAACGCCGACTACCTGGGCATCTTCCAGCGCTCGTTCTGGCTGTCGATCCTGACCACCCTGGGCTGCGTGCTGATCGGCTTCCCCACCGCGCTGTACCTGGCGCTGCAGGACGAACGCCGACGCAACCTGCTGCTGTTCCTGGTCACGGTGCCGTTCTGGACCAACCTGCTGGTGCGGGTGTACGCCTGGATGCTGCTGCTGCGCAACGGCGGGCTGATCGACGAGGGCCTGCACGGGCTGGGCTTCCCCGACGCATCGCTCGGCATCCTCTATACCGACAACGCGGTGATCATCGGCCTGCTCTACACCTACCTGCCGTTCATGGTCCTGCCCATCTACACCAGCCTGGAGAAGATGGACTGGCGCCTGGTGGAAGCGGCCTTCGACCTGGGCGCCAACCGCTGGAAGGCGCTGAAGCGAATCATCATCCCGCTGGCCATGCCCGGCATCGTCGCCGGCTGCATCCTCGTATTCATTCCCTCGCTGGGCAGCTACATCATTCCCGAGCTGCTCGGGGGCGGTAAGTCGCTGATGATCGGCAACCTGATCCAGCTGCAGTTCGGCACGGCGCACAACTGGCCGTTCGGCGCGGCGCTGTCCTTCGCCCTGCTGGCCTTCGTGTTGCTGGCGATGCTGATCTACAACATGCGCTTCAAACCGGGCGCAGCGGGAGGTCACCCATGAAGTCGGCCAACCCGCTCTGGCGCTTCACCGGAATCAGGCCCGCCGCCTGGCTGTTCTTCGCCTTCCTCTACATCCCGATCTTCGTGCTGGTGGTGCTGAGCTTCAACAGCGGCCAGTCGGCGACGCTGTGGGAAAGCTTCAGCCTGAAGTGGTACTCGGTGGTCGCGGACGACCCGGAGATCCTCCGCGCGGCGAAGAACTCGCTGATCGTCGCCAGCCTCGCCACGATCATTGCGACGACACTCGCCACGCTCGCCGCCCTGGGCATGCGCGGCCGCTCGTTCCGCGGGCAGACGCTGATGAGCGGCGTGCTCGGCCTGCCGCTGCTGGTGCCGGAGATCGTCACCGCCGTAGCGACACTGATGTTCTTCGCCTTCGTCGGCCTGAAGCTGTCGCTGTTCACCATCCTGCTGGCGCACATCGTGTTCTGCATTCCCTTCGCCTACCTGCCGATCCGCGCCCGTCTCGAAGGCATGGACCCCAGGTTGGCGGAAGCGGCGGCGGACCTCTACGCCTCACCGTGGAAGACCTTCTGGAAGGTGACCTTCCCGCTGCTGACGCCGGGGATCGTCTCCGGGGCGATGCTGGCGTTCATCATCTCGATGGATGACTTCGTCATCACCTACTTCGTCGCCGGCGCCGGGGCCACCACCCTGCCGGTGTACATCTTCAGCTCCATCAGAATGGGAATTTCCCCGAAGATCAACGCCATATCTTCAATAATACTGTTGATTTCCATCGCGTTCGTTGCGTTGTCGTACTACGTCGGCCAGCGTCGCCGCTGACCTCCTGCCGCCAATCAAAACAACATTGCAAGGAGCTTCACCGATGAAATTCCGCCGTACCCCCATCGCCCGCACGCTCGTTGCCGCCAGCCTGTTGCTGGCGGGCAGCGCGCATGCCGAGGGCACCCTGCACTTCGCCAACTGGTCCGACTACTTCCCGCCGGAGCTGCTGAAAAAGTTCGAGAAGGACACCGGCATCAACGCCACCCTGGACTCCTACGACAGCAACGAAACCCTGCTGGCCAAGCTCAAGGCCGGCGGCGGCGCGTACGACGTGGTCGTGCCGTCGGACAGCTTCATCGAGATTTTCGTCAAGGAGGGTCTGCTGCAGAAGCTCGACAAGTCGCAGCTGCCGAACCTGGCGAACCTGAAAGACAAGTTCAAGACCCTCACCTACGACCCGGGCCACGACTATTCCGTGCCCTACCTGTGGGGTACCACCGGCTACAGCTACGACAGCGCCAAGGTCCCCGGTGGCAAGCTGGATGAGAGCTGGAAGCCGTTCTTCGAACCCCCGGCGGAGCTCAAAGGCAAGGTCGTGGCACTCAACTCCATCGAGGAGCTGTACGCCCCGGCGTCCTATTACCTGGGCATCGACGAGTGCACCGAGGACCCGAAAGAGGCGGCGAAGATCCAGGACCTGCTGCTCAAGCAGAAACCGATGCTGGCCATGTACAACAGCGACGGCACCATCGAGCGCATGGCCGCCGGTGAAGTCTCCATGCACCAGCAATGGAACGGCGCCTTCCACCGCGCCCACGCCCAGCGCGCCAGCCTGGTCTACGTCTATCCGAAGGAAGGCGTGCGCCTGTTCATCGACAACCTGACCATTCCCAAGGACGCCACCAACATCAAGGAAGCGCACATCTTCCTGAACTGGATGATGCAACCGGAGAACATTGCCCTGGCCTCCAACTTCGCCAAGTACAACAACGCGGTCGAAGGCTCGGACAAGTTCATGGACAAGGAGCTGTTCGACGACCCGGCGATCAACACCCCGGCGGACAAGCTCGATCGCCTGAAGCCCTTCCAGCTGTGCTCGCCCAAAGCCCTGCAACTGCGCTCCAAAGTCTGGACCAAGCTGAAGAAATGACCGGGAAGTCACCCGGCGCGGCGGTGCGCGCCGGGTGACCCTGACAGCCAATTTGGCCATTTCGATCCCTTTTTGACCCTTTGCAGGGTTCTGCCCGGCACCCCTGGTTGCTAGAGTCGGGCAGCTCGCGCAGGGAGCGGCTGGAAAGGCGGCCAGCCCTTGCACCATCACCGGTGGCGCAGGGATTTCCCGAGGGAACGCGAGCGCGTTATCCACAAGAACAAATGCCCCGAGAACGCCCATGACCAGCTTTCGCGTCACCCTGCAGCACACACCCTCATTCCTCGCGCGTCGTCATCGCTGCGGCTAAGCCCCGTAAGCCGACGACATCAGGACGGCCACCGAACGCCGCCCGCCCGCACGCAATCATAAAAATCGCGAGGATTCCCCCATGGCCAGCCAACACAGCGCCAGTACTGCACCTACTCCAAAGAGCGCTCCACAGAGCACCCAACAGGGCGCCCCGGCCAACGCCGACGCCCGCCTGAAACGCGTCCTCGGCCTGCCCGCCCTGGTCTTCTTCGGTCTGGTCTACATGGTCCCGCTGACCATGTTCACCACCTACGGCGTGGTCACCGAGATGACCGGCGGGCGTACCGCCAGCGCCTACCTGATCACCCTGCTGGCGATGCTGTTCACCGCCGCCTCCTACAGCTTCATGGTGCGCAAGTACCCCATTTCCGGCTCGGCGTACTCCTACACCAGCCTGAGCTTCGGCCCGGTGGTCGGCTTCCTGTCCGGCTGGTCGCTGCTGCTCGATTACCTGTTCCTGCCGATGATCAACTACCTGCTCATCGGCCTGTTCATGAACATCGCCTTCCCGGAAATCCCGGCCTGGATGTTCGTGGTCGCCTCCATTGCCCTGGTCACCGTGCTCAACGTGGTCGGCATCAGCCAGGTCGCCGGCATGAGCAACGTCATCGTCGGCGCGCAGCTGGTGTTCATCGTGGTGTTCGTGGTCATGTCGATCAAGAGCCTGGCTGGCGGCGCCGCGATCGACTTCAGCCTGCCCTTCGTCGGTGACGGCACCCAGCCCGGCTTCGCACCGCTGATGGCCGGCGCTGCGGTGCTATGCCTGTCGTTCCTGGGCTTCGACGCGGTCTCGACCATGGCCGAGGAAACCCGCGATGCCCGCCGCGACATCCCCCGCGCCATCATCATCACCACCGTCATCGCCGGCCTGATGTTCACCCTGCTGGCGATCATCAGCCAGCTGGTGTTCCCCGGCAGCGTGTTCCAGAACGCCGACTCGGCAGCCAACGAGGTGATGCTCAAGGCCGGCGGCCAGTTCCTCGGCAACTTCTTCACCTCCGCCTACATCGCCGGCTGTATCGGCTCGGCGCTGGCGTCCCAGGCCTCGGTGTCGCGCATCATCTTCACCATGGGCCGTGACGGCATCCTGCCGCGCAGCCTGTTCGGCGTCCTGCACGCACGCTTCCAGACCCCGGTCGTGGCGATTCTGGTGGTGTCCGCCGTCTCCCTGCTGGCGGTCGTGCTGGACCTGACCACCCTCGCCTCGATGATCAGCTTCGGCGCGTTGGTGGCCTTCTCCGTGGTCAACCTGGCGGTGATCCGCACCTACCTGGGCGTCGAGCGTCGCCGCGGGGCGAAGAACGTCCTGTTGTACGGGGCGATTCCGTTCATCGGCCTGTGCCTGACCCTGTGGCTGTGGACCAGCCTCTCGCAGCTGACGCTGGTCGTCGGCCTGAGCTGGTTCGCGGTCGGTTTCGCTTACCTGGCGGTGCATACCGGCGGTTTCCGTCGCAAGGCACCGAGTGTGAATTTCGAGGAAAACGCCTGACGGCAGAGCTATCCAGAACCCAACGGGCGCCCGGAGGCGCCCTCAGGAGCGCGTGATGTTGACGATCTATACCGACGACCATCGCTTGCACCACGGTCAGCATGAGCTGATCGGCGGCCAGTTCACCCCCTGCTTCGAAAAGCCCAGCCGCGCCGACATGGTGCTGGACCGGGCCAAGGCGGTGAAACTGGGCGACATCCAGGCCCCGCGTGACTTCGGCCTGGAGCCCATCCTGAGGGTGCACAGCGAAGGCTTCGTGCGGTTCCTGCAGCATGCCTGGCGTGACTGGGTCGCCACCGGCCGCACCCACGACATGCTGCCGATCTGCTGGCCAACTCGCCGCCTGCGGCAGAAAGAGCCGGACAGCATCGACGGCCGCCTGGGCTTCTACAGCCTGGACGCTGGCGCACCGATCACCGCCGGCACCTGGCAGGCGGTACTCAGTTCGGTGAACGTGGCGATGACCGGCCAGGCCGAACTGGCCAAGGGCGCGCGCTCGGTGTTCTCGCTGTGCCGTCCGCCGGGCCACCACGCCTCGGCCGACTTCATGGGCGGCTACTGCTTCTTCAACAACGCGGCCATTGCCGCCCAGTCGATCCTCGACCAGGGCGCCAACCGCGTGGCCATCCTCGATGTCGATTACCACCACGGCAACGGCACCCAGGACATCTTCTACGACCGCGCCGACGTGCTGTTCACCTCGATCCACGGCGACCCGCGCTTCGAGTACCCGTACTTCCTCGGCTATGCCGACGAGAAGGGCCAGGGCGTGGGCGAAGGCTTCAACTTCAACTACCCGCTAGCCTCGGGTAGCGACTGGTCGGTATGGAGCCTGGCGCTGCAGGCGGCGGTCCGGCAGATCTCCGCGTACCGGCCGGATGTGCTGATCGTCTCGCTGGGCGTGGACACCTACAAGGAAGACCCGATCTCCCAGTTCAAGCTGGACAGCCCGGACTACCTGCGCATGGGCGAGGCCATCGGCAAGCTCGGCCTGCCGACCCTGTTCGTGATGGAAGGCGGTTATGCGGTGGAGGAGATCGGCGTCAACGCGATCAATGTGCTGCAGGGCTTCGAGAGCATCGGCTGATGCGTTGGCTTTTGTAGGAGCGAGCTTGCTCGCGAACCAGCCATTACGCCGATTTGCTCGGCATGCTGGGATACGCTTTTCGCGAGCAAGCTCGCTCCTACGAAGAGCACAAGAAAGCCGCACGGGGTTCCCGGTGCGGCTTTTTCGTTGGAGCGGGATTACTGCAGGATTTCGACCCGGTCCACATCGATGTCGGTGGCCTTCATCTTGTGGTGGTCGACCTCACCGGTCAGGCGCACCTTGGTGTTCTCGGAGACCGAGGCGCCGGCCGGCCAATCGTCGTGGTCGATCTCGACCTGGATGCTGCCGGTGGCGTCCTTGAACTCGTAGTGCTCACCGCCGATACGCTTGGTGATCACGCCTTCCAGTACCACCGGCGTGTCATCGTGGGCGGACTGCGCTTGCTTGACCGTGGTGATCTGCGCGGCGGCGGCAACGGGCTTGGCATCGCTGCCCGGGCCGGTATAGCCGGCGGCCAGGGTGAGGGTGGAGAACAGGCCAGCGGCAGCGATCAGGGGGAGATGAATCAGTTTCATGGAAATGCCTCCTGTGGCGTTTTCGATGGGGTCAGCTTAGTGCCGGTGACTGAAATCAGCCTGAATCCGGACTTAACCCAACCTTAAAGCCCCCGAACGCCCGCTCCCCCGACCCAGGTCAATCCACCTTGGCCGACTGCGGCTCGCGTTTGAACACGTAGAACAGGTCCGGCTCGCTGACCATATAGATGGTGCCCTGCTCGTCGATGGCCACACCTTCGGCGCGCGGAATCTTCTCGTGCAGGCCGTTCAGCCCACCGAGCAGACTGATGAAGCTGACCGGCTCGCCCTTCTCGTCCAGCTCCAGCAGCAGGTGCGATTCCGCCGACAGCACCAGCGTATGGCCAGTACGCGGGTCGATGCTCAGCGCCGAGACGTTGGTCATCAGCAGGTCGCTGGGCAGCGGCTGCAGAGCGCCACTCAGGCTCGAACCACCATCGCTGGCCAAGCTGAACAGCGCCAGCGGGTCGCGCTCCTGTCCCAGCACCAGGCGATGTTGACGTGGGTCCCAGGCAATACCCTCGATACCCTTGTTCTTCTTGCCGCGCGGCCCGAGGTCGAAGCTGGACAGCTTCGCGGTGCTCAGCTCGCGGGTCTGTGGATCGACGTGGAAGATGGTCAGGGAATTCTGGCGCTCATCGGTTACCGCGACATTGCCGTTCTCCAGCACCGCCACGCCTTCGGGGTTGGACATGCCCAGCAAGGGGATCACCCGCAGCACCTCACCGGTCAGCGACAGTTCCGCCAGTAGCGGCTTCTTGCCGGTGACGGTGAACAGCGTACGGGTCACCGGGTTGTAGGCGAGGTCGGAAGTTTCCTGTCCTTCGATGCCGCCCTTGAGCGCCTTGCCCTGGATCACCGCGCGGTAGCCCGGCAGCCAGATGCTCTCGGCGCGCGCCTGCGCACTGGTGTCCTGCTCGCGCAGCCAAAGGCTGGCGCGGTCATTCCAGTGGAAGCGGAAAGTCAGGATGCCGAGCACCACCAGGGCGAGCAGCAGGGCCAGCAACAGCCAGCGAGGACGAAGGATGGACATGGTCATGACGACTCTTGTTGATCAGCACGGCAAGGTGTCCCGCAACAAGCGAAGGCCGCATGAACAGCGGCCCTCGGCGGAACAATGAGGTTAAAGCACGCGGCTTTCGAAGCGACTGGCGCCGGGAAGTTCCAGTACCACCTCACTGCCGCTCTTGAGCGGTCCGACACCCACCGGCGTGCCAGTGGAGACCACGTCGCCCGGCTGCAGCGAGAAGTGCCCGCAGATGTGCTGGATCAGCGGCACGATGGGGTTGAGCATGTCGCGGCTGTTGCCGTCCTGGCGGACTTCCCCGTCGATGGTCAGACGGATGCCGATATCGGTCGGGTCCGGGAAGTGGTCGGCGCTGACGAAGGGCGCCAGCACGAAGGCGCCGTCGAAGGACTTGGCCAGCTCCCACGGCAGGCCCTTTTCCTTGAGCTTGGCCTGGACGTCACGCAGAGTCAGGTCCAGCGCCGGGGCGTAGCCGGAGATCGCGTCCAGGACTTCCTCGGCGCTCGGCTTGCGCGACAGCGGTTTGCCGATCAGCACGGCGATTTCCGCCTCGTAGTGCACCGAGCCGCGGTCCTCGGGAATGGCAAAACCACCGGCCGGCGATACGGTGCAGGAGCCGGGCTTGATGAACAGCAGCGGCTCGGTCGGTACCGGGTTGTTCAGCTCCTTGGCGTGCTCCGCGTAGTTGCGGCCGACGCAGACCACCTTGCCCAGGGTGAAATGGATCGGGGTGCCATCGACATACTGATGCTGGTAACTCATGACCGACTCCTGAACGCTTGGAAGAGTGATCCGCGCGGGGCTCGTGGTCCCGCACGGTTGCCCGCATCCTGCCGGCGCACGCGCCACTTCCGGTGACGCTGACGTGCGAAGGGCCGGCCCCTCTATCCAAAGAGCCGGCCCTTCCATGATTACTGCGACTTAGTCGGCGAAGATCTTCCCAGGGTTCATGATCCCGTTGGGATCGAACACCGCCTTGACCGCCTTCATGTAGCCGATTTCAGCCTCCGAGCGAGAGTACCCCAGGTAATCACGCTTGGTCATGCCCACGCCGTGCTCGGCGGAGATGGAGCCGTTGTACTTCTGCACGGTCTCGAACACCCACTTGTTGACGGTCGCGCACTTGGCGAAGAACTCGTCCTTGGTCAGGTTCTCGGGCTTGAGGATGTTCAGGTGCAGGTTGCCGTCGCCGATGTGGCCGAACCAGACGACTTCGAAGTCGGGGTAGTTGGCCTCGACGATGGTGTCGATGTCCTTGAGGAAGGCCGGGACCTTGCTGACGGTGACAGAGATGTCGTTCTTGTACGGCGTCCAGTGCGAGATCGTCTCGGAGATGTACTCGCGCAGCTTCCACAGGTTCTGCAGCTGCTGCTCGCTTTGGCTCATCACGCCGTCCAGCACCCAGCCCTGCTCTACACAATGTTCGAAAGTCGCCAGCGCCTCGTTGGCCACTTCCTCGGTGCTCGCCTCGAACTCCAGCAGGGCATAGAACGGGCAGTCGGTCTCGAAGGCCGGCGGCACGTCGCCACGGGCCATGATCTTGGCCAGCGCCTTGTCGGAGAAGAATTCGAAGGCGGTCAGGTCCAGCTTGTTCTGGAAGGCGTGCAGCACCGGCATGATCGAATCGAAGTCCGGGGTGCCCAGCACCATCGCGGTGAGGTTCTTCGGCTGGCGCTCCAGGCGCATGGTGGCCTCGACCACGAAGCCCAGGGTGCCTTCGGCGCCAATGAACAGCTGGCGCAGGTCGTAGCCGGTGGCGTTCTTGATCAGGTCCTTGTTCAGCTCCAGCAGGTCGCCCTTGCCGGTGACGACCTTCAGGCCGGCCACCCAGTTGCGGGTCATACCGTAGCGAATGACCTTGATCCCGCCGGCATTGGTGCCGATATTGCCGCCAATCTGGCTGGAGCCCGACGACGCGAAGTCCACCGGGTAGTAGAGGCCGTGCTCTTCGGCGAAGGTCTGCAGCTGCTTGGTGATCACGCCCGGCTGGCAGACGGCGGTGCGGTCGAATTCGTTGAATTCGAGCACCTTGTTCATGTAGTCGAAAGCGACGACCACCTCGCCATTGGCGGCGACGGCGGCGGCGGAGAGCCCGGTGCGGCCGCCCGAGGGCACCAGCGCGACCTTGTGCTCATTGGCCCAGCGGACGATGGCCTGGACCTGCTCGGTGCTCTTGGGGAAGGCGATCGCCAGCGGCGCCGGGGCGAAATGCTTGGTCCAATCCTTGCCATAGGTCTCGAGGGAATCGGCGTCAGTCAGCAGCTTCCCGGCATCCAGCAGGGGCTTGAGCGATTCGATCAGGGCTTCGCGGGTCATCGGGTGAACTCTCAAAGGATTCATGGTCGTCCTGAGAACAGCTCAGGTCGCAACCGGGCAAGGAAAAGGGAGAACATGCTAGCATACGCACCCCACGCAGATCGCCACTTGGCGCCGCCCCTGGCACCGGCCAGGCCTGCCAGAGCTGTTCATTTTCTAGCCACATTCCGGGACTACAGGTTCAAAGCAGATGAGCAAGACTTCTCTCGACAAGAGCAAGATCAAATTCCTTCTCCTTGAAGGCGTGCACCAGAATGCCGTCGATACCCTCCAGGCGGCCGGCTACTCCAACATCGAGTACCTCAAGACCGCACTGTCCAATGACGAGCTGAAGGAAAAGATTGCCGATGCACACTTCATCGGTATCCGCTCCCGCACCCAGCTGACCGAAGAAGTCTTCGACGCGGCGAAAAAACTGATCGCCGTCGGCTGCTTCTGCATCGGCACCAACCAGGTCAACCTGAACGCGGCCCGCGAACGCGGCATCGCGGTGTTCAACGCGCCTTACTCCAACACCCGCTCGGTGGCCGAACTGGTGCTGGCCGAGGCGATCCTGCTGCTGCGCGGCATCCCGGAGAAGAACGCTTCCTGCCACCGTGGCGGCTGGATCAAGTCCGCAGCCAACTCCTTCGAGATCCGTGGCAAGAAGCTGGGTATCGTCGGTTACGGCTCGATCGGCACCCAACTGTCGGTCCTGGCCGAAGCCCTGGGCATGCAGGTGTTCTTCTACGACACCGTGACCAAGCTGCCGCTGGGTAACGCCCAGCAGGTCGGCAACCTGCACGAACTGCTCGGCATGTCCGACATCGTTTCGCTGCACGTACCGGAACTGCCATCCACCCAGTGGATGATCGGCGAGAAGGAAATCCGCGCCATCAAGAAAGGCGGCATCCTGATCAACGCCGCCCGTGGCACCGTGGTCGAACTGGACCACCTGGCTGCCGCGATCAAGGACGAGCACCTGATTGGCGCCGCTATCGACGTGTTCCCGGTCGAGCCCAAGTCCAACGACGAAGAGTTCGAAAGCCCGCTGCGCGGCCTGGATCGCGTGATCCTGACCCCGCACATCGGCGGCTCCACCGCCGAAGCCCAGGCCAACATCGGCCTGGAAGTGGCCGAGAAGCTGGTCAAGTACAGCGACAACGGTACTTCGGTATCCTCGGTCAACTTCCCTGAAGTGGCCCTGCCGTCGCACCCCGGCAAGCACCGCCTGCTGCACATCCACGAGAACATTCCGGGTGTGATGAGCGAGATCAACAAGGTGTTCGCCGACAACGGCATCAACATCTCCGGCCAGTACCTGCAGACCAACGACAAGGTCGGCTACGTGGTGATCGACGTCGACGCCGAGTACTCGGACCTGGCGCTGGAGAAGCTGCAGCACGTGAACGGCACCATCCGCAGCCGCGTGCTGTTCTAAGCGCCGCTCGGTGGTAAGAAAAAAGGAGGCTTCGGCCTCCTTTTTTCGTTTCTATGCCGGGTGTTTCGGCACAAGGGTAATGTCCTGCAGGAGCGAGCTTGCTCGCGAACAATCCCCGCAACGAAGCGGTTCGCGAGCAAGCTCGCTCCTACGAAAAGCACCAGCCTTCTGCACTCACTTCACATTGACGGTGATCTGCTGCGACTCCACCGGCGGGTCGAGCGGCACGTGGTTCTTGTCGCCCACCAGCAGTTGCAGGGTGTGCTTGCCCGGCGGCAGGGTCACCTGGGTTTCGGTCTGGCCCTTGCCGAAGTGCTTGAGCTGGTCGGTCATCGGCAGCGGCAGATTCATCGCCGGCTGCTCCTTGAGGTCGATCAGCAGGTGATGGTGGCCGGTGGCCGGCGAATCCACGCCGGCAGGCGCGACACCCATGCCCTTGAGGCCGAATTTGACGGTGAAGGTCTTGTCCACCGTGGCACCGTCGGCTGGCTCGATGAAGTACACCTTGGCGCCTTCCGGGGCCGGGGTGCGCGGGAATTCCGCGGCGATGGCGGAAGTTCCGGCGAGCAGCGCGGCGAGGCCGAGGCAAGGCAGCATGGTTCTCATGTTCTTCTCCTTCTACGTGAACATCGGAAGGCGAAGGACCCGCTCAGGCCGGCCTCACCTTCCGCATGGAACCGACAAGCATAGGCGCCAGAGCCGCAGGCTCAAGGAAAATAGTGCGTCTTCGAGTGTCGACAACCGCTCTAACCCCCGGCTTCCAGCCCGGCCAGGCAGACGGCGGCGGCGTCCAGTTCTTCCTCGCTGAACACCAGTACGCCCATGCGTTTCAGCGCGGCGGCGGTGACGCCTTCGCCGGCGATCTTCTGGCCACTGAAGCTGCCGTCGTAGTTCTCGCGGTTGCCGCAGGACGGGCTGCGCGCCTTGAGCACGGCCAGGCGGATGTCATGGTGGCGCACCAGCGCCATGGCCTCCTCGGCACCGAGCAGGAAGGCTTCGCTGACGTCTTCGCCCTCCACTGTCATCACCGGGCGCGCCCGTTCCAGCACGGCCAGGCCCTGGCCGCCGGGGATTTCCGCCGGGGCGCGGGGCGTCGGCAGGCCACCGGCGACTTCCGGACACAACGCGACCACTCGCCCCTGGTCCAGCCAGCGCGACAGCAGGTCGAACGGCCCGTGAGCGCCGCCGTCGTAGCGGACGCGATGGCCAAGCAGGCAGCGGCTGACGAGAACCTTCTGCATGGGCGAATCACTCCCTTTTGGAAGGGGACAGACTAGCCGCTCGCTCTTTTGCGGTCACGCCGGGTAACGCAACTTTCATCGGCGGGTCTGTCGCAGCAGGTTTCCGCCCCGCCGAAAGTCGGGCTCTTGAGCGGTACGCCGGCCGTCGGCTGAAACCTGAGCACAACCTTCGACGGGAACAGCCGCCCGGCACTGGCTGCACCGCGGGGTGCCGCTCAGACTCGCGCATCGGCCAATCTCCCTGGAGCCCCCCATGCCCCGATTCTTTCTCTGTACCGCCACTTTCGCCGCGTTGTCCTACCTGCCCCTGGCCTTTGCCGAGCTCCAGGCGCTGGACAATGAGCACCTCGGCGCCGTCACCGGCCAGGACGGCATCAGCCTGCGCGCCGACGTACTGGCGCGCATGGACAGCGTGGCGTGGAACGACGACGGTGGCAGCGTCTCGTTGCGCAACGTGTTCATCGACAACGGTTGCGTGAAGGCCGGCGACTGCCCGGACGGCCGTGGCGGCAGCCTGCCCTACGGGCCCACGCAGCTGGGCCTGAGCCTGCCGATCTTCGGTATCGAGCAGCCGACTCTGCAGGTGGACGTGGTGCAGGGCACCGGCGGCCAGCAGCAACTGGCCCTGACCCTGCCCGATCTCACCACCATCAACCAGCAGCTCAACGCCAGCGGGCTGCCCTCGCAGACCATCCGGCTGCGGGTCACCGGCGATCTTTACGTGGGCAGCGGGCGACTAGGGAACATCGAAGTGCGCGACATCCAGGACATCAGCGGCACCCTGAAGATCTGGGGACACTGACCGCTCAGAGCGGAGCGTCTGCGCGGCGGCGGAACCACCCGGTGAGCGACAGGCGCTCATGGCTGGCCGGCAATACTTCGTGGGGGAAGTCACCGGAGAGGAACACCACCAGCCGGCCGGCCAGTGGCGGCAGGTCCAGCGTCCGTTCGTCGGGGAGGTACATGCGCAGTTCTCCGCCCTGCGCCACCGGCCAATCGCGGTTGAGATAGAACACCGCCGACACGCTGCGACGGTCATCATCACGGAAGCGATCCAGGTGCTTCTGGTAGAACGCCCCCGGCGGATAGAGCGCGAAGTGCCCCTCGAAGTCCTCCAGACCGAGGTACAGCGAGCGGTTGATCGCCCGGCGCAACACGTCCAGGGCATTCAGGTAAAGGTCGCAGGCCTCGGACTGGCCGGGCTCGATCCACTGGATGCGGTCGCCGCGAATGCCTTCGCGCACGGCCAACCCATCACCCCGGCCGATGGCGGCGGCGGCCAGTTTGCCGGCCGCCTCGCGGGCACGGCACTCCGTCGCCAATTGGGCGATCAGGGCATCGGGAAGGAAGGCGTCCTGCTGCGACCAGCCCTGGACGGCGAGGTCGTCAACGATGCTTTGCAGGAGGGCAGAATCGGCGTCGAAATGCATGGCGCATTGTAACGTCCGGCGCCAGTGTCTCGACAAGCGGGGCAAGCCTTGCCGACAATAGCCCCCGGCGAGCGAACCCTGCCGCCCCAAAGGAGTTGCAATGCGCGTACTGCTGGCCCTCACCCTTCTTGTACTGGGCATGCCTGCCCTGGCCGACAACTACCAGCGCCTGTACCAGGCCGCCGGCTGGCCGGAACAGCGAGCGCACTTCAACGACGCCCTGCACGCTGCGCAGAAGCGTTATCAGGGCAACCTGCCACCGGCGCTGTACCAGACGCTGGTGGACAACAGCAACCAGCGCTTCGCCCCCGCCGATATCGACCAGCGCGCCTTGAACGGCCTGCGCCAGAACCTGCCGGACAGCACCGCAGCGGTGAACTTCTTCGAGTCGCCCCTGGGCCGCAAGGTCGCCGGCGCGGAGACACTGGCCACTCGCAGCGACCAGTTGCAGAAGTACGCCAACGGCCTGCCACGCCAACAGGCCAGCGCGGTGCGCCAGCAGGTCATCCATCGCCTGAGCCAGATCCTGCCGGCCCGCGAAGCCGGCGCCGAAGTCAGCCTGGCCCTGGCCAGCGTGGCAGCGGACAGCCTCAGCCAGATGCTTCCGGGCCTCCTCGGCGGCGGCACCACGCAAAGCATGCTCGAAGGGCAGCGGCAGAAGCTGATGGGGCAGATCGGTGCCGATCTCGACAACACCCTGCTCTATGTCTACCGCGGCCTGAGCGACGCCGAACTGGGTCAGTTCGCCGACTTCAGCGAGTCGCCGGCCGGCCGCACCTATTACCGCGCAGCACTGGCTGCCCTTAAGGCTGGATTAGCGGCATCGCCCAACAATCAGTGATCGGAATAAGCCTACTCGGCTTGCGGGCCATTCCGAGAAACTTCCCTCGTAGAATTCTTCCCGCTGTACAGAGGGTGGCGCCTGAGGAGCATGGCGCAAGGAGTGAAGGACACACCCTCAATCACAGCGCCGCCGTCCTCCGCTTTCCCTCCCCTACCCCATCCGCTCGCTGAGAAAATCGAAGTAGCGCCTGCGCAACGTCTCGCTCTCGTTTGCCAGATGGTGCCGTGCACCGGTGAGCAGCAGGCATTCGATCTTCTCGAACTTTTCCTCCAGCACCTTCAGGTTGTAGCGCCAGTCCACCGTCTCGTCGGCGTCGCCCTGCACCACCAGCAGGCTCTGCGCACCATGGCCGGCCGCCTCGATGCGCGGAATCCAGCGCGCCAGCGCACCGACCCAGGCGGTGGGCAGGATCTTCGGCTGCAACGGGTCGCGGTCACGCAGGAAGGCGAGGAATTCGGCATCGTTGGAGTTCTCGCTGAAACGCCGCGGGATCGAATCCACGAACGGCCGCAGCATCTGGTAGCTGAACTTCGACCAGCCCCAGGCGCGCGGGCGCACCAACGGTGCCAGCAGGATGGTGCGGCCCAGCTCCGGACGCGGCGCGCCGGTAAGCAGGTAGTCCAGCAGGATCGCCCCGCCGGTGCTCTGCCCGCAGAGATGCCAGGGTTGTGGCAGGTCCAGCTCCCGGGCCTGGTCCAGCAGCGCGCCAAGCACCACCTGGTATTCGGCAAAGTCGCCAATGCTGGCCGCAGCGCCGCCTGACAGGCCGTGCCCCGGCAGGTCGCAGGCCAGCACCGCGAAGCCCATGCCCAGCGCCCAGTCGATCACATGGCGATACAGGCCCATGTGGTCGTAGTAGCCGTGCAGCAGCACCAGAGTCCCGCGCGCCAGCGCCGGCCGCCAGTACTGTGCGGCGATCAGATAGCCGCCGGCCTCGAAGGTGCCCAGGCGGCTCTGCAGGCCCGGATGCCGTCCGTGCAGGTCCAGGCCGTAGAAGTGCTGGTACAGCGCGATGCCGACCTCATTCGCCTCTGCGGTCAGAGGTCGCAGCAGGGTGCGCAGCAGATCGGGCTGGAAAGCTTCAGGCATGGGCGTTTCGCTTCTGGCAGGCGGGTGACGAAAGGAACGCGTGGAGCAGCGGATATTCTGCCGCGCCCGTCCTCGTGGCAAGCTTGTCGGCTATCTTACCGACTCTGTCACTGGTCGCTGCCATGTCCTCACGCCGAAAATCGCTGTTCAGCTGGCTGATTGCCGCACTCTGCCTGGGCGCCCTGCTCGCCACCTACGGGTGGTACGAGAACCGTTTTATCCGCCCGTTCAGCCACCAGCCGCAGCTGTTTTCCGGCGACCACCTGATGCTGCCGGCGCAACTGGCCGGCCCCGGCAAGATCCGCCTGGTGCACTTCTGGGACCCGGCCTGCCCGTGCAACGTCGGCAACCAGCAGCACCTCGCCGAGCTGATCCAGCGCTTCGGCCCGCAGGGCGTGGAATTCTTCGCCATCCAGAAGCCCGGCACCCGCGGCCACCTGCCCGACACGCTGAAGTCGATGCGCACGCTGGACGCCCTGCCCGGCGCCGAGCAGTTGCCGGCAAGCCCCGCCGTGGCGATCTGGGATGCCCAGGGCAAGCTGGCCTACTTCGGGCCTTACAGCGAGGGCGCGGTGTGTACCTCGGGCAACAGCTTCATCGAGCCGATCCTCGACGCGCTGATGCAAGGGCGTCAGGTGAACGCGACCCATACCCTGGCAGTGGGCTGCTATTGCCCCTGGGATGGCGCGAAGCACTGAGCCGCATCAACGAAGACGATGGCCAATCCATGACTACACTTGGAACGCCGGCCCACGAAGGGCCGTTCGCTATCAAGGAGCTTTTCGCATGCGTCTTCATTCCGCCCTCGCCTTCTGCACCATTCTCGCCCTGCCCCTGGCCGCCCACGCCGACGACACCCCCAGCAGCAGCCAGCTCATGGAGCAGCACAAGCAGGCCATCAACAACCGCATCGCCGACATCGACTACAAGCGCAAGCGCATCGTCGAAGCCAACATGAAGCTCACCCCGCAGGAAACCGAAAAGTTCTGGCCGATCTACAACAGCTATCGCACCGAGGCGGACAAGCTGAGCAAGCAGACCCTGTCGATCATCATCGACTACGCCAACAGCTATAACACCGGTTCGGTGGGCAACGATGAGTCGGCCAAGCTGCAGAAACAGGTGCTGGAGCTCCAGGACGACCGCCAGGACCTCAAGGAGAAGTACCTCAAGCGCATCGCCAAGGAAGTCTCGCCGCAGCGCGCCCTGCGCTTCATGCAGATCGAAGACCAGCTCGACGCCATGGCGCTGCTGGAAGTGAGCCGCGAAATCCCGCTGGCCGAGTAACCCTCAGCCTTCGGTGCCGCCCTGCAGGCGCTGGCGATAGCGCTCGGGCGGCACCGAATACCAACGCCGGAACGCCCGGTAGAACGGCGACAGCTCGGCAAACCCACAAGCTCGCGCCACCTCACGAATCGCCACACCCCCTTCGAGCATCGCTGCCGCCCGCTGCCGGCGCACTTCCTCCCGTACTTCCCTGAAGGTCTGCGCCCGGCTCGCCAGGTTGCGCTGCAGCAGCCCCGGTCGCACGCCCAGCTCACGGGCACAACTCTGCAGGGTGCATTCGTCCTCGCCCAGCCGAATGGCTATCAGGTAGCGCAGGCGATTGAGCAGGTCGTTCTCGTCCAGCGTCCCCAACTGTTCGCGGGCGTGCTCGGTGAGTAACTGGTGCAGCACCGGATTACCGGTACGGGACGGTCGGGCTAGTAACGTGCGGTCGAACAGCAAGGCGTCGTTGGGCTTGCCGAAGCTCGGCGTCAGGCCGAAAAGCCGTCGGTGCTCGCCCAACCTGCGCGGCTGTGGGTGGCGGAACTCGATGGCCTGAACGCGGAATTCATCGTCAGTGATCAGCGCCAGCAGCTTGAGGAACAGCAACATCAGGCACTCCATCTGCTGGCGCAGGTTGCTGGTGCCCAGGTAGTTCAGGTCGAGAATCAGCCTTACCTGCTCGCCCTCCTCGCGCATCTGCGCGGCAAAACCGCCGGAGAGGATGTGCTGGAAGCGCAGGAAGCTGTACAGCGCCTCGCGCAGGTCGCCGCTGGCCATCAGCAGGTAGCCGACCACGTCCAGCAGGCGCGGCTTCATCGCCTCGCCCAGGTGCAGGCCGATATCGGCGTCGCCGGTAATCTCGTCAAGGGTCTCCCAGAACAAGGGGGCGTCGTCATGCACCAGGCGGCCGCTCTGCGCCGGCGCCGGCAGGCGAACCTTCTGCAGGGCCTGGCGGTAGATGTCGGTCGGATCGAAGCCCAGCACCGAGAGCGCCTCGTACAGCTGGCGACGCAGGGTGGCGGACTGGGTCATTGCCGGGGTGGCGGGGAAGTTCAGTGCGGGGGCGGACATGATCACTCCTTGAATTGACCAGAAAATCCCACCCAC
Organism: Pseudomonas sp.; assembly: GCF_002796985.1. Taxonomy (GTDB): domain Bacteria; phylum Pseudomonadota; class Gammaproteobacteria; order Pseudomonadales; family Pseudomonadaceae; genus Pseudomonas. The sequence continues at coordinate 527,583 of NZ_PEKX01000020.1, forward strand.
GAGACATTTGGTCAATGAGCGACAAGCGGTATCCACTGCAAAATCGCCGCATAACTACAAGGAGTTGCCGCATGAAACGCACTTTGACTGTCCTCGCTGTCGTCATCGCCGCTGCAACGGCCGGTGGCGGCTGGTACCTGCACGGCAAGCAGCCGGTACGCGACGGACAACTGCCCCTGGCTGGTCTTTCCAGCGAAGTCACGGTTCGCTATGACGAGCGCGGCGTGCCGCACCTCAAGGCGGGCAGCGAGGAGGACATGTACCGGGCGATCGGCTACGTCCACGCCCAGGACCGCCTGTTCCAGATGGAGATACTGCGGCGCCTGTCCCGCGGCGAGCTGGCCGAAGTGCTCGGGCCCAAGCTGGTGGACACCGACCGCATGTTCCGCAGCCTGCGTATCCGCGACCATGCTGCCGAATACGTCGCCAAGCAGGACAAGAACACCCCAGCCTGGAAAGCACTGGTGGCCTACCTCGACGGCGTCAACCAGTTCCAGGACAGCCACCCGCGCCCCGTGGAGTTCGACATCCTCGGCATTCCCAAGCGCCCCTTCACACCCGAAGACACCGTCAGCGTCGCCGGCTACATGGCCTACAGCTTCGCCGCCGCCTTCCGCACCGAGCCGGTGCTGACCTACGTGCGCGACGAGTTGGGCGCGGACTACCTGAAGGTCTTCGACCTCGACTGGCACCCCGAAGGCGTGATGACCTCCAAGGCGCTGGCCGCCGCCGACTGGCAGGACCTGAGCGCCATCGCCCGCCTCAGCCACGCCGCGCTGGAGAAAGCCGGCCTGCCGCAGTTCGAGGGCAGCAACGCCTGGGCCGTTTCCGGCAGCCGCACCAAGAGTGGCAAGCCACTGCTGGCGGGCGACCCGCACATCCGCTTCGCCGTGCCGGCGGTATGGTACGAGCTGCAGGCAAGCGCGCCGGGCTTCGAGCTGTACGGCCACTACCAGGCGCTCAACCCCTTCGCCTCGCTCGGCCACAACCTGCAGTTCGGCTGGAGCCTGACCATGTTCCAGAACGACGACGTCGATCTGGTCGCCGAGAAGGTCAACCCGGACAACCCCAACCAGGTCTGGTACCACGGCCAGTGGGTCGACCTGAAGAGTGAGGAACAGACGATCGCGGTGAAGGGCGAAGCGCCGGTGAAGATTACCCTGCGCAGCTCGCCCCACGGCCCGCTGGTCAACGATGCCCTGGGCACTGCCGCAGGCAAGACGCCGGTGTCCATGTGGTGGGCGTTCCTGGAGACGCAGAACCCGATCCTCGACGCCTTCTACGAGCTGAACCGCGCCGACACGCTGCCCAAGGCGCGCACGGCGGCGTCGAAAATCCAGTCGCCGGGGCTCAACGTGGTCTGGGCCAACGCCCGTGGCGACATCGGCTGGTGGGCCTCGGCGCAGCTTCCAGTGCGGCCGGACGGGGTCAACCCGAACTTCCTGCTCGACGGCGCCAGCGGCCAGGCCGATAAGAGCGGCTTCTACCCCTTCAGCGAGAACCCGCAGGAAGAGAACCCGGCGCGCGGCTACATCGTCTCCGCCAACTTCCAGCCGGTACCGGCCAACGGCCGCCCGGTGCCGGGCTACTACAACCTGCCCGATCGTGGTCAGCAGTTGAACAAGCACCTGTCCGACGATTCGGTGAAGTGGGACCTGCAGAACAGTCAGGCGCTGCAACTGGATACCGCCACCGGCTACGGCCCGCGCTTCCTCAAGCCGCTGCTGCCGATCCTGCGTGAAGCCGCCGCCAATGACGAAGAGAAGGCGCTGGTGGAAAACCTCGCCAACTGGCAAGGCGACCATCCGCTGGACTCGGTCACCGCGACGGTGTTCAACCAGTTGATCTACCAGGTGGCCGACGGCGCCATGCGCGACGAGATGGGCGATGCCTTCTTCGACAACCTGCTGTCCACCCGCGTGCTCGACGTGGCCCTGCCGCGCCTGGCCGCCGACGAGAGCTCGCCCTGGTGGGACAACCGCAAGACGCCGGCGAAGGAATCCCGCGCCGAGATCGTAAAAGCCGCCTGGAAGGACGGCCTTGCGCACCTGCGTAGCACCCTCGGCCAGGACTCGAAGCAGTGGCAGTGGGGCAAGGCGCATACCCTCACCCACGGTCATCCGCTGGGCCAGCAGAAGCCGCTGGACAAGATCTTCAACGTGGGTCCGTTCGCCGCGCCAGGCGGCCACGAGGTGCCGAACAACCTGTCCGCCCGCGTCGGGCCGGCACCCTGGCAGGTGATCTATGGCCCGTCCACGCGGCGGCTGATCGATTTCGCCGATCCGGCGCACAGCCTGGGCATCAACCCGGTCGGACAGAGCGGCGTGCCCTTCGACAAGCACTACGATGACCAGGCCGAGGCTTATATCGAAGGCCAGTACCTGCCGCAGCACTATGACGACAACGAGGTGAAGGCCAACACCAAGGGCGTTCTGCGACTGATCCCCGTCCGTCGCTGAGTCGCCTCGCTGGAAATGAAAAACCCCGCTCCTGCGGGGTTTTTCATGGGTGCAGTGGTAGAGAGTGTTGCGGGAGATGCCGAAGCTCCCTGGCGCTTTATTTCCCCAAGGGATAACGACCGGGGTGTTGTATTGGGCGCCGTCTCCCGCACGGAGTGCCAAAAGGCGTCACTGGAAGTTTGCCGGCGGCGCGATCCGATCCTGGTTCGGGGGGTGACCGGAAAGCGCTACCGAACGCTTAGAGCGTAGTTGGCATTCCGCTGAGGGTGAGTCTTTGCGACCCACGGATTTTTCCGATTACTCTCGACTTTCCAAGCACTTCGGAATAACGCGTGCGCAAAAAACACGGGCCACCCGAAGGTGGCCCGTGGTTCGACAATCGCCGGATACTACCGGCCGACAAGACGGCGTCAGGCGGTGGCTGTCGAACTCTTCTGCTGCCAGTCGGTCGCGTTGGACTCCATGGCTTCCTGCACGGCGCGCTTGCGACGTTCTTCAGCACGACGGGTGAAGTACCAGGCGAAGAAGGTGAACAGCGAAACGGTCAGCAGGATCAGGCTGGCGACGGCGTTGATCTCCGGCTTCACGCCCAGGCGCACGGCGGAGAAAACCTCCATCGGCAGGGTGGTGGAACCAGGACCGGACACGAAGCTGGCCAGTACCAGGTCATCCAGCGACAGGGCGAAGGACATCATGCCGCCCGCCGCCAGCGACGGGGCGATCATCGGGATGGTGATCAGCATGAACACTTTCCAGGGCTTGGCGCCCAGGTCCATGGCCGCTTCCTCGATGGACAGGTCCAGCTCACGCAGGCGCGCCGACACCACCACCGCCACGTAGGACGAGCAGAAGCTGGTGTGGGCGATCCAGATGGTCACGATGCCGCGCTCCTGCGGCCAGCCGATCATCTGCGCCATGGCGACGAACAGCAGCAGCAGCGACAGACCGGTGATCACCTCGGGCATGACCAGCGGTGCGGTCACCATGCCGCCGAACAGCGTACGGCCACGGAAACGCGGGATGCGGGTCAGCACGAAGGCGGCCAGGGTACCCAGGGCCACCGAGGAGATCGCGGTATAGCAGGCGATCTCCAGCGAGCGGAACACCGAGCCAACCAACTGCTGGTTATCCAGCAGGCCGACGTACCACTTCACCGACCAGCCACCCCACACGGTCACCAGCTTGGAGCCGTTGAACGAGTAGATGACCAGGATGAGCATCGGCACGTAGATGAAGAGCAGGCCCAACACCAGCATGATGTTGGAGAACGACCAACGCTTGTTCATACCTTGCCCTCCAGCTCTTTAGCCTGGTTCTTGTTAAAGAAGATGATGGGCACGATGAGGATCAGCAGCATCACCACGGCAAGGGCGGACGCCACCGGCCAGTCACGGTTGTTGAAGAACTCCTGCCACAGCACCTTGCCGATCATCAGCGTCTCGGGGCCGCCGAGCAGTTCCGGGATCACGAACTCGCCCACCGCCGGGATGAACACCAGCATGCAGCCGGCGATGATGCCGTTCTTGGACAGCGGTACGGTGATTTTCCAGAAGCTGACGAAGCTGCGCGCGCCGAGGTCGGACGCGGCCTCCAGCAGGCTCATGTCGTGCTTCACCAGGTTGGCGTAGAGCGGCATGACCATGAAGGGCAGGTACGAGTAGACGATGCCGATGTACACCGCGAAGTTGGTGTTCAGGATCGTCAGCGGCTCGTTGATGATGCCCAGCCACATCAGGAAGCTGTTGAGCAGCCCGTTGTTGGACAGGATGCCCATCCAGGCATACACGCGGATCAGAATCGCCGTCCAGGTCGGCATCATGATCAGCAGCAACAGGACGGTCTGCATTTCCTTGCTGGCGCGGGCGATGGCATAGGCCATCGGGTAACCGATGACCAGGCACAGGAAGGTGCTGATCGCCGCCATCTTCAGCGAGCCCAGGTAGGCATCGATGTAGAGCGGGTCGTCCGTCAGCATCAGGTAGTTGCCCAGATTCATCACGACCTGAAGCGTCTGGTCGGCGTACTGGAAGACTTCGGTGTACGGCGGAATGGCCACGTCCGCTGCCGCCAGACTGATCTTCAGCACGATGGCGAAGGGCAGCAGGAAGAACAGGAACAGCCAGAAGAACGGCACACCGATCACGGCATGCCGGCCGTTCGGCAGGCGTTTCATGAGCGATTTGCTGATGTTCATGATTGCAGTACCACACCGCTGTCGTCGTACCAGCTGATGTAAACCGGCTGGTCCCAGGTCGGGCGCGCGACGTGGCGCTCAGCGTTGGCCATGAAGGCCTGGACGATGAAGCCGGAGGTCAGCTTGATGTAATAAACCGAGTGACCACCCAGGTAGGCGATGTCATGGACGGTGCCCTGGGCGACGTTGAAGCCTTCGTGCTCGAGGTTTTCCGGCTTCTGCGCGCTGACCATGACCTTTTCCGGACGCAGCGCGTAGGTCATGCGCTTGTTCTCGGCACGGGTACTGATGCCGTGGCCGATGTAGATCGGGTTTTCCAGCTGCGGGCAGGCGATGACCGCGTGGTCCTGCAGGTCTTCGACGATCTCGCCGTCGAACAGGTTGACGTTGCCGATGAACTCACAGATCAGGCGGCTGGCCGGGGTCTCGTAGATGTCCATCGGGCTGCCGATCTGCTCGATGCAACCCAGGTGCATGATGGCGATACGCTGGGCCATGGTCATGGCCTCTTCCTGGTCGTGGGTCACCATCACGCAGGTCACGCCCACGCGCTCGATGATTTCCACCAGTTCCAGCTGCATCTGCGAACGCAGTTTCTTGTCCAGCGCGCCCATGGGCTCGTCGAGCAACAGCAGCTTCGGACGCTTGGCCAGGGAGCGAGCCAGGGCCACACGCTGGCGCTGGCCACCGGAGAGCTGGTGCGGCTTGCGCTTGGCATACTGGGTCATCTGCACCAGCTTGAGCATTTCTTCGACGATCCTGTCGATCTCAGCCTTGGGCAGGCCATCCTGCTTGAGGCCGAAGGCGATGTTCTGCGCCACGCTCATGTGGGGGAACAGCGCGTACGACTGGAACATCATGTTGATCGGCCGCTCATAGGGCGGCAGGTCGGTAATGTCCTGGCCATCGAGGAAGATGCGACCTTCAGTGGGACGCTCGAAACCAGCCAGCATGCGAAGCAGGGTCGACTTGCCCGACCCAGAGCCACCGAGCAGGGCGAAAATCTCGCCCTTCTTGATGTCCAGGGACACGCTGTCCACAGCCAGCGTTTCATCGAACTGCTTGCTGACCCGGTCGATTTTTACCAGAACCTCTTTCGGTTTCTGGTCGCCACTCAAGGCTTTCTTGTAGGCACCGGAGGCTATTGCCATTACCACAACTCCCAAATCATAGAGGCCCGGCCCCCGCGGCCGGGCATGCTTGGTATTACAGGGCTGGCGCAGTTTACGTGCGCCGCAGAGCCTTTCGAGAGGCCCTGCGACGCTCCGTGCCCGCGCGGACGGATTTGGGGAAAACCGTCTTACTTGCCCGACTTGATCTTGGTCCAGGAACGGGTCATGAGGCGCAGGATCTTCGGCGGCAGCTCGTGCTGCACGAAGAGTTTGTCGAGAACCTCCTGGGATGGGTACACCTCAGGATTGTTGCGCACAGACTCATCCATGAATTCGCCAGCCTTGAGGTTCGGGTTGGCGTAACCGACGTAATCGCTGACCTTGGCGATCACTTCGGGTTTGAGCAGATAGTTGATGAACGCGTGGGCGGCCTTCGGGTTGGAGGCATCCTTCGGCACGGCGAGGATGTCGAACCACAGGTTGGCGCCTTCCTTGGGAATGGCGTAGGCGATGTTCACGCCCTTGCCGGCTTCCTTGGCGCGGTTGGCGGCCTGGAATACGTCACCGGAAAAACCGGCCGCCACGCAGATGTTGCCGTTGGCGAGGTCGGAAATGTACTTGGAGGAGTGGAAGTAGGTGACGTACGGACGCACCGCCATCAGCTTCTCTTCCACCTTCTTGTAGTCATCCGGGTTGGCGCTGTTGGGGTCCAGCCCCATGTACTTGAGCACAGCCGGCATCATTTCGTCGCCCGAATCGAGGAAGGCGACGCCGCACTGGCTGAGCTTCTTCATGTTCTCGGGCTCGAACAACACGGCCCACGAATCGATCTTGTCGACACCCAGCACGGCCTTGACCTTCTCGACGTTGTAGCCGATGCCGTTGGTGCCCCACAGGTACGGCACGCCGTACAGGTTGCCCGGGTCGTTGGCCTCGAGCTGTTTCATCAGGTGCGGGTCGAGGTTCGACCAGTTCGGCAGCTGGCTCTTGTCCAGCTTCTGGAACGCACCGGCCTTGATCTGGCGACCGAGGAAGTGGTTGGACGGCACGACGATGTCATAGCCAGTGCGACCGGCCAGCAGCTTGCCTTCCAGGGTTTCGTTGGAGTCGAAGACGTCGTACACCGGCTTGATACCGGTTTCCTTCTCGAAATCGGCGAGAGTGGTTTCGCCGATGTAGTCCGACCAGTTGTAGATGTGGACGGTCTGCTGTGCCTGGGCCAGCGAAGTCAGACCGAAGACGGAGACTGCAGCGATCAGGGTTCTGCGGAAGGGAATGTGCACACGTGAGTCCTCTCGTTGTTTTGACTTCTTCAAATCGGTTGCTGCCGGGGTTTCGACGGCCGGTCCGTGGGTAGCGCCGAACCCTTCATCAGCACGAGAGCGCCAGGGCTTGCGCAGCCATTCCACCGATGGAAGCTGTTTGTTGCTGCCGGTAGCAGCGAGGGAGCGCACTCCCCCGCTGCTTGCCCGGAACATCCGCTGCCGCACCAGGCGGCAGCGGCTACCCGATTACTTGCCGGACTTGATGGTGGTCCAGCTGCGGGTCATCAGACGCTGGGTCTTCGCCGGCAGGTCCGGGAAGGCATACAGCTTCTTCATGGTTTCCGGGGTCGGATAGATGCCCGGGTCGTTGCGGATCGCGTCGTTCACCAGCGGGGTGGCCGCCGCGTTGCCGTTCGGGAACTGCACGACGTTGGTGATCTCGGACATGACCGCCGGCTCGAGCAGGAAGTTGATCCACTTCAGCGCGGCTTCCTGGTTCTCGGCATCCTTCGGAATGGCAACGGTGTCGAAGAACGCGCCGGCACCTTCCTTGGGAATGTTGTACTTCACAGTGACGTTGTTCTTGGCTTCTTCAGCGCGGGACTTGGCCTGGTACACGTCACCCGAGTAACCGACGGCCACGCAGATGTTGCCGTTGGCGATGTCGGAGATGTACTTGGAGGAGTGGAAGTAGGAGACGTACGGACGAATCTTCAGGAACAGCGCTTCGGCTTCCTTCAGCTCTTTCGGGTCCTGGCTATCCGGCTTGTAGCCCAGGTAGTGCAGGGCGGCCGGGAGCATTTCGGTCGGCGAGTCGAGGAAGCTCACGCCACAGGCCTTCAGCTTCTGGATGTTTTCCGGCTTGAACACCAGGTCCCAGGAGTCCACCGGTGCGTTGTCGCCGAGCACGGCCTTGACCTTGTCCGGGTTGTAGCCGAGGCCGATGGTGCCCCACATGTAGGGGATCGCGTACTGGTTGCCCGGGTCGCTGATCTCCAGGGTCTTCATGATGTCCGGGTTGAGGTTCTTCCAGTTCGGCAGCTTGGACTTGTCCAGCGGCGTGTACACGCCAGCCTTGATCTGCTTGGCGAGGAAGGAGTTGGACGGCACCACGATGTCGTAGCCCGACTTGCCGGCCAGCAACTTGGCCTCCAGCACTTCGTTGCTGTCGTAGACGTCGTAGACGACCTTGATTCCGGTTTCCTTGGTGAACTTGTCGACCGTATCCGGCGCGATGTAGTCCGACCAGTTGTAGACGTGCAGCACCTTGTCATCTGCCTGCGCCATACCAGCCACAGCGCCTGCCAGCGTTACAGCGAGCAGGGATTTGCCGAAGGTCTTGAACATGCGGGTAGCTCCGTTTGTTTTTTTTGATGTTCCGGGTGGCGTGGACATCTCCTTCCGTCACCACCCGGTGAGCCTGGCCAACGCACAGGCGCAGTCTGTCAAAGGTCCGGTGAAAGACTCAAGACAGAACGGCTGCGGCGGTTTGATCGAGGCACTTGCGCGCCAGGGTGATCAGGTCATCGATCTGCGATTTCTCGATCACCAGCGGCGGCGAGATAATCATAGTGTCTCCCACCGCGCGCATGATCAGACCGTTGCGGAAGCAGTGCTCGCGGCACAGCATCCCGACACCCTTGCCTTCGAAGCGCTCGCGGGTCTTCTTGTTCTTCACCAGCTCCAGTGCTGCCACCAGGCCTACCCCGCGGGCTTCGCCTACCAGGGGATGGTCGGCCAGCTCTTGCCAGCGCTGCTGCAAATACGGTGCCGTTTCGTTCTTCACTCGCTCGACGATCTTCTCTTCGCGCAGGATGCGGATGTTCTCCAGCGCCACCGCAGCGGCTACCGGGTGACCAGAGTAAGTGAAGCCGTGGTAGAACTCCCCACCCTCATTCAGGGTATGGACGATCTCGTCGCGAACGATCACGCCGCCCATGGGGATGTAGCCAGAGGTCAGGCCTTTGGCGATCGGCATCAGGTCCGGGGCGTTGCCGAAGTACTGGCTGCCGAACCATTCGCCGGTACGGCCGAAGCCGCAGATGACTTCGTCGGCGATGAACAGGATGTCGTATTTGGCGAGGATCTCGCGGATCTTCGGCCAGTAGGTTTTCGGCGGAATGATCACGCCGCCCGCGCCCTGCAGAGGCTCGGCGATGAAGGCGGCGACCTTGTCTTCGCCCACTTCGAGAATCTTCTTCTCCAGCTGCTCGGCAGCCCAGATGCCGAACTCTTCCGGGTCCATGTCGCCGCCTTCGCCGAACCAGTACGGCTGGGCGATGTGCTCGATACCCGGGATCGGCAGGTCACCCTGCTCGTGCAGTGCCTTCATGCCGCCCAGGCTGACGCCGGCGACGGTGGAACCGTGGTAGCCGTTCCAGCGGCCGATGACCACTTTCTTCTGCGGCTGACCCTTGATGCTCCAGTAGTGACGAACCATGCGCAGCACGGTGTCGTTGGACTCCGAACCCGAGCCGGTGAAGAACACGTGGTTCATGCCTTCAGGGGCGACGTCGGCAATGGCCTTGGCCAGTTCCAGCACCGGCGGGTGAGCGGTCTGGAAGAACAGGTTGTAGTAGGGCAGTTCCTGCATCTGCTTGTAGGCGACTTCAGCAAGTTCCTTGCGACCGTAGCCGACGTTCACACACCACAGGCCAGCCATGCCATCGAGGATCTTGTTGCCCTCGCTGTCCCACAGGTACACGCCTTCGGCCTTGGTGATGATGCGCGCGCCCTTCTCGTTCAGCTGCTTGTAGTCAGTGAACGGAGCCAAGTGGTGATCGCGGCTGAGCGCCTGCCAGTGTTGGGTGTTGGCGCTGGTCTGGTTAGTCATCTTGATAAAACCTCTTCTCTAAGAAACACGGGGCCCGGCCACGCGCCGGACCCCACGCCGATCAGACAGAAAGCAGGAGGAACTCGCGCTCCCAGGAACTGATTACTCGCTTGAAATTCTCGTGCTCGGCGCGCTTCACCGCGACGTAGCCTCGAATGAACTTGTCGCCCAGGTATTTCTCCAGGGTCTTGCTGCCTTCCATGCACTCCAGTGCGGCCTCGATGGTCAGCGGCAGGCGCAGGTTACGCCGTTCGTAACCACGGCCCTTGACCTGGGCACTGGGTTTGAAGCCTTCGACCATGCCGATGTAGCCACACAGCAGACTGGCCGCCAGGGCCAGGTACGGGTTGGCGTCGGCGCCGGCCAGGCGGTTTTCCACGCGACGGTTGTCCGGGGTGGAGTCCGGTACGCGCAGACCCACGGTGCGATTCTCCTCGCCCCACTCCACGTTCACCGGCGCCGAGGTGTCGGGCAGGAAGCGGCGGAACGAGTTGACGTTCGGCGCGAACAGCGGCAGCGCCTCGGGGATCAGCTTCTGCAGGCCGCCGATGTGGTGCAGGAACAGCTCGCTCATGCTGCCGTCGGCGTTGGAGAAGATGTTCTTGCCGGTCTTGAGGTCGACAATGCTCTGGTGCAGGTGCATCGCACTGCCCGGCTCGCCGGTCATCGGCTTGGCCATGAAGGTCGCGGCCACGTTGTGCTTGAGGGCGGCCTCACGCATGGTGCGCTTGAACACCACGATCTGGTCGGCCAGGTCCAGGGCATCGCCATGACGGAAGTTGATCTCCATCTGCGCGGTGCCTTCTTCATGGATCAGGGTGTCCAGGTCCAGGCCCTGCAGTTCGCACCAGTCGTACATGTCCTCGAACAGCGGGTCGAACTCGTTCGCCGCGTCGATGGAGAAGGACTGGCGACCGGTTTCCTGGCGGCCGGAACGACCGATCGGAGCTTGCAGCGGGTAGTCGGGGTCGTCGCTGCGTTTGGTCAGGTAGAACTCCATCTCCGGCGCTACGATCGGCTTCCAGCCCTTGTCGGCATACAGCTGGAGGACGCGCTTGAGCACGTTGCGCGGCGACAGCTCGATGGGGTTCCCCAGCTTGTCGTAGGTGTCGTGGATAACCATCGCGGTCGGCTCGATGGCCCAGGGGACGAGGAACACGGCATTCTCGTCCGGGCGGCAGACCATATCGATGTCGGCCGGGTCCAGCAGGTCGTAATAGATGTCGTCTTCGACGTAATCACCGGTCACGGTCTGCAGGAGAACACTCTCCGGCAGGCGCATGCCCTTCTCGTTGAGGAATTTCGCGGTCGGCGCGATCTTGCCCCGGGCAATCCCGGTCAGGTCGGCGATCATGCATTCCACTTCGGTGATCTTGCGTTCCTTCAACCAGCCGCTCAGCTGGTCTAACTTGCTAGTCATAAAGACCTCAGGGTTTGAGAGCCCGGCCCCAACGCCGGACTCAGCGGTTCCCCGCCCTCTTGCTGCAGGCTTTGCCGAATGCCTGGAAGATAGCGAGATAGTTGGGGTTCGTTTCGACCTGCCATTCCGGGTGCCACTGCACCCCGACGGCGAAGGCCGCACCTTCGACGGAGAAGGCTTCAACCAACCCGTCAGGCGCCAGAGCTTCTACACGAAGGCCGGGCGCCAGACGATCAACGCCCTGGCCGTGAATAGAGTTGACCTGGAACTGCGAGGGTAGCCCGATACCGGCGAAAACGCCGCCCGGCTGCACGTCGACGACGTGCCGCAGCCCATATTGAATGTCGATCGGCTCACCAGCAGGTTCGCGGTGATCCATGAAGCCCTCGACCTCGTGCACCTTCTGATGCAGCGAACCGCCGAAAGCAACGTTCATTTCCTGGAATCCGCGGCAGATGCCCAGCACCGGAATGCCCGCCGCGACGGCGCGACGGATCAGCGGCAGCGTCGTGCTGTCGCGCTCAGGGTCATGAGGGGTGCCTGCAATGCTGGCGGAGCCACTATAATGATGAGGTTCGACGTTCGATGCCGAACCTGTGAAGAGCAGACCGTCGAACGCGGCCAGCATGGCTTCCTGGTCGATGGCATCGCCCAGGGAGGGAATGATCAAAGGAATGCCCGAGGCCCCGGAGATCAGCGCTCTGAGGTATTTGTCGCCAGCAACATGGTAGGGTTTGGAACCGATCTGCTTGAGGCAGGCGGACACGCCGATTAACGGCAGGCGAGACATGGGACACCCGTGTTTGTAAGTGTTATGGGCTTGAGGCCGAGCTTAGCCTTGTTCATTTTTTTACACAATAGCCATGTAAAAAATCAAACACGCCCCACTGAACAGCCCGCCAACAAAGGCTCTCCGCTGACTAAAAGCGGCTCGAAACGCCCCAAAACCGGCCCATCACGACTGATGCGCCCCACTTTGGTGCGACATTGACAACCCTTGCCAATTCGGATTGACTCACACCTCAGCTTTCGAATGATTGAAATTTTTAACAATAAAGGTGTTACATCATGTCGGTACCCCAGAGTGCCGTGTCGCTCGAAGAAGCGAGTGAGTTCCTGAAGGAACACCCCGAGGTCCAATTCGTCGACCTCCTTATTGCAGACATGAATGGTGTGGTCCGCGGCAAGCGCATCGAACGCACCAACCTGCCCAAAGTCTATGAGAAGGGCATCAATCTCCCCGCCTCTCTCTTCGCTCTCGACATCACCGGCTCCACGGTAGAAAGCACCGGCCTCGGCCTGGACATTGGCGACGCGGATCGCGTCTGCTTCCCGATCCCCAACACCCTCTCCATGGAGCCCTGGCAGAAGCGCCCGACCGCGCAGCTGCTGATGACCATGCACGAGATGGAAGAGCGTCAGCCGTTCTTCGCCGACCCGCGTGAAGTGCTGCGTCAAGTGGTGCAGAAGTTCACCGACATGGGTCTGACCATCGTCGCGGCCTTCGAGCTGGAGTTCTACCTGATCGACCAGGAGAACGTGAACGGCCGTCCGCAACCGCCGCGCTCGCCGATCTCGGGCAAGCGTCCGCAATCGGTGCAGGTCTACTCCATCGACGACCTCGATGAATACGCCGACTGCCTGCAGGACATCATTGACGGCGCCCGTGCCCAGGGCATCCCGGCCGACGCCATCGTCAAGGAAAGCGCCCCGGCCCAGTTCGAAGTCAACATGCACCACGTTGACGACGCCCTGAAAGCCTGCGACTACGCGGTCCTGCTCAAGCGCCTGATCAAGAACGTCGCCTACGACCACGAGATGGACTCGACTTTCATGGCCAAGCCTTATCCGGGTCAGGCTGGCAACGGTCTGCACGTGCACGTCTCGCTGCTCGACAAGGACGGCAATAACATCTTCACCAGCGAGGATCCCGAGCAGAACGCCGCGTTGCGCCACGCGATCGGCGGTGTGCTCGAGACCCTGCCGGCGTCGATGGCGTTCCTCTGCCCGAACGTCAACTCGTACCGCCGTTTCGGTTCGGCCTTCTTCGTGCCGAACGCACCGAGCTGGGGCCTGGACAACCGTACCGTCGCCCTGCGCGTGCCGACCGGAGCAGCGGAAGCGGTGCGCCTGGAACATCGCGTCGCCGGTGCCGACGCCAACCCGTACCTGCTGCTCTCGGCGGTACTGGCCGGCGTCCACCACGGCCTGACCAATCAGGTCGATCCGGGCCCGGCGATCGAAGGCAACGCCTACGAGCAACTGGAACAGAGCCTGCCGAACAACCTGCGCGATGCCCTGCGCGAGCTGGACGACAGCGACGTGATGAACAAGTACATCAGCCCCGAGTACATCGACATCTTCGTCGCGTGCAAGGAGCATGAGATGCAGGAGTTCGAATATTCGATCTCCGACCTCGAGTACAACTGGTACTTGCACACCGTATAAGTGGTAAACGAAACGCCGGCCTCGTGCCGGCGTTTCCTTGTGCCTCTGGCACACAAGGGGACAGCGACAGCGTGACGGCGAGGAGGGGCGCCGCTGCGACCCACTGTTGCGTCTTTTCCTGCCCGCGATGTCTCCATCCGTCCGCCTGGGCGTCCATCGCGTCTGTCGTGTTTTTGCTGTTGTGCTTTCGAGCGGCGATTGAATGCCGCGTCCGCTGATTACGTGGTTCATTCAGGGAGATCGCCAATGCCACGCCTGTACGCCTTGATTCTGATGCTGCTGTGCCCGCTGTCCGCCTGGGCCGACCAGGTCATCCGTGTCTACAACTGGAACGACTACATCGCTCCCGAAGTGCTCAAGGACTTCGAGAAGGACACCGGCATCCGGGTCGAGTACACGACCTACAGCACCGACGAAGAACTTTTGAAGGCGCTGGAGAAAGGCGAAAAAATCGATGTCGCCGTGCCTTCGCACAACGACCTGCCCGCGCTGATCAAGAAAAACCTGATCCAGCCGCTGGACTTCGCCAAGCTGCCCAATCGCAGCCACCTCGACAGCCAGCTGCTGAGCAAGCTCGCGGCGGCAGACCCGAACAACCAGCACGCCGTGCCCTACCTGTGGGGTGCCGTGGGCTTGGCAATCAACGAGCCCGAAGCCGAGAAAGCTTACGGCGGCAAGCTGCCGGACAGCTGGAGCGTGCTCTTCGATCCGCAGCAGAGCCAGCGCCTGAAGAGCTGTGGCCTGAGCCTGCTGGACGCGCCGGACGAAGCCTTCTCGGTGCTGATGAACTACCAGGGCCGCAACTTCGCCCGCAGCGCTCCGTCGCAGATCCGGCGTGCCGGCGAGGTGTTCGCCGAGCTGCGCCCGAACCTGCGCTACATCGACAGCGAGCGCTATATCCAGGACCTCAACAGCGGCAAGCTGTGCGTCGCCATGGCCTGGGTCGGCGACGCCCTGGGCGCGGCCAATGCCGGCCAGCCGGTACGTTTCGTGGTCCCGCAGGAAGGCTCGGTGCTGTTCATCGACAACCTGGTGGTGCCCACCAGCGCCGAACACCCGGACCTCGCCCTCAAGTTCATCGACTACCTGATGCAACCCAAGGTCGCCGCGCAGATCACCGCCGCCACCCTCTACCCCAACGGCAACAAGGACTCCGCGCAGTACCTCGACGCCGCCCTGCGCGACCAGCCAGGCCTCTACCCGGACCAGGAGACCAAGCGCCGCCTGTTCGCCCTGGAAACCGCGCCGGAGAAGACTGCCCCGGTCATCACCGAAGTCTGGGGCAAGCTGCGCGACGGCGGCAGCTGACTTGCCGAGCCCCCCGGAGCTGGCGTCCAATAGCCGCCCAGCTCCGGAGACCGCCATGCCCGCCCCTTCTACCACTCGCAAGCCCCGCGCCAGCAGCCAGGCACGCATCGCCGTGATCCTCGAGGCCGCCCGCGCACTGTTGGCCGAGAGCGGCGCAGCCGGCCTGTCGATCTATGCGGTGGCCGAGCGCGCGGGCATCCCGCCCTCCTCCGTCTACCACTTCTTCCCCAGCGTACCGGCGCTACTGCAGGGCCTGACCAGCGACGTCCACGCCGCCTTCCGCGCCTGCCTGGAAGCACCCGTCGACCACGCTGCCCTGCGCGACTGGCGCGACCTCGCGCGGCTGGTGGAGCAACGCACCCTGGCCGTTTATGCCGAAGACGCCGCCGCGCGCCAGCTGATTCTCGCCAGCCACGGCCTCGCCGAAGTCACCCAGGCCGACAGCCAGCACGACGTGCAACTCGGCCAGGCCATGCGGGAACTTTTCGAGCGTCACTTCGAGCTACCGCCGCTGCCGCAGGATATCGAGGTGTTCAGCCTGGCCATCGAACTGGGCGACCGCGTCTACGCCCTCTCCGTGCAGCGCCACGGGCAGATTACCGAGCGCCTGGCCGAGGAAGGCATGCGGGTGATCGACGCCTACCTCTCGCTGTATCTGCCACCCTGCCTGCCGAAACGCTCCTCACCTCTGGAATAATCGATTTTTATCCGATAAATATCCGAATAGACGGGCGCAATATTTCAATTTCGCCCTTCATAAACCGATTTTTATCGGATATAAACTCTCCTATCTGGGAACACACCCGACGCGATGACAGGACAGGCGACCTATACTGGCCCTCTGCAACGCTCGACGGCGACGACCTCCCGAATGACATAACCCACTCCGTAGGATGGGTGGAGCGCTGCGATACCCATCGATGGATATCGGCTTTACCTTCCGCGAAGCAATCATCAAGGACCCGCCCCATGACCACGCTGACCAGCACTCCCCGCGCCGATGGCTTCCGCATGCCGGCGGAATGGGAACCCCAGACCCAGACCTGGATGGTCTGGCCTGAGCGCCCGGACAACTGGCGCCTGGGCGGCAAGCCCGCGCAGGCTGCCTTCAGCGCTGTCGCCCGGGCCATCGCCCGCTTCGAGCCGGTGACCATCGGCGTGTCCGCTGGCCAGTACGAGAACGCCCGCGCCCAACTGGCCGACGCGGCCAATATCCGCGTGGTGGAAATCAGCAACGACGACGCCTGGGTGCGCGACACCGGCCCAACCTTCGTCACCAACGACAAGGGCGACGTGCGCGGCGTGGACTGGACCTTCAACGCCTGGGGTGGCCTGGAAGGCGGCCTGTACTTCCCCTGGCACCGCGATGACCAGGTGGCCAGCAAGATCCTCGGCATCGAGCGCTGCGATGGCTACCGTACCGAAGGCTTCGTGCTGGAAGGCGGCTCCATCCATGTCGACGGCGAAGGCACGGTGATCACCACCGAGGAGTGCCTGCTCAACCACAACCGCAATCCGCACATGACTCGCGAAGAGATCGAGGCCGTGCTGCGCGAGCACCTGGCCATCGACACCGTGATCTGGCTGCCGGACGGCCTGTTCAACGACGAGACCGATGGCCACGTCGACAACTTCTGCTGCTACGTGCGTCCGGGCGAAGTGCTGCTGGCCTGGACCGACGACCAGAACGACCCGAACTACGAACGCTGCCACGCCGCCATGCGCGTGCTGGAAACCGCCCGTGACGCCAAGGGCCGCCAACTGACCGTGCACAAGATCGTCATCCCCGGCCCGATTCACGCCAGCGAAGCCGAGTGCGAAGGCATCGACCTGGTGATCGGCACCCAGCCGCGCGATCCGTCGATCCGCCTGGCCGGCTCCTACGTCAACTTCCTGATCGTCAACGGCGGCATCATCGCCCCACGCTTCGACGACCCGGCGGACGCCGAGGCCGAAGCGACCCTCAAGCGCATCTTCCCCGAGCACGAAGTAGTGATGGTGCCGGGCCGCGAAATCCTCCTGGGTGGCGGCAACATCCACTGCATCACCCAGCAGCAGCCTGCTCCGCAGAAGCGCTGATTCGCTGAAGAAAAAGGCCGTCGTCCCGAAGGGGGCGACGGCCTTTTTCATTGCAAGTCCAGCAGGAGCGCCGCGTTACAGCAGCGGAATGCTGTAGCTGACGATCAGGCGGTTCTCATCCTGGTCGCGCTGGCTGGCAGAACCAGGCGTGCTGGCCGCCGGCAGGCCGCTGCGCAGGGAAGCATTCTTCCAGGCGACGCCGAGGTTCTTCAGCGGACCGTCCTGGATGGTGTAGCCCAGGCTGATGTCGCGCTCCCACTCGGTCTGCCTGCCGTAGGCGGTGTCGACGTTGTCGCCGCGCAGGTAAACGGTCTGGAAGTTCAGACCCGGCACTCCCAGCGCCGCGAAGTCGTAGCCGTAGCGCGCCAGCCAGGTCTTCTCGCCGGCATGCTGGAACTTACCGATCTGCGAGTCGGTGATCAGGTAGGACGAGGCTCCGTCACCGTCGTTGATGAACGGGAAGTCGCTGTCGCCCGAAAGAGTCTGGTGCCCGATGCCAAAGCTGTGGCCCTGGAGGCTGTAGGTGAACAGGCCGCTGAAGGCCTGGTTGTCGACCTTGCCACGGGTCACACCGTTACCGTAGTAGCCGGTAGTCGCGTAGAGCGGGTTATGGCTGCCGTTACTGCCGTCGCTGCTGCTGTGGAAGTAGCGCAGGTCACTCTTCAGCGAGCCCACACCCACATCCCAGTTGTGCTGCAGGCCGAGGAAGTGCTGTTTGTAGAAGTCCTTCAGGTTGCCGTAGTAGTACTGGACGGTGGTGTCCTCGTTAATCCGATAGTCGGCACCACCGTAGTAGAACTTGTTGGTGTACTGGGCGAACTGCGACTTGCCGCCAGCATTCGCCCCGGCGATCGACAGCCCCTGGTCGGAGTTGCTCGAGTTACGCCCCTTCATGTGCTCCAGTTGGCCGACAACGAAGGTCAGATCCTTGAACTCGTTGGAAGTGACCTGCCCACCGCTGAAGGTCTGCGGCAGCAGCCGACCGTCGTTGTAGGTCACCACCGGCAGCTTGGGTTGCAAGGTACCGTAGCGCAGCTCGGTCGCGGAGACCTTGGCCTTGCCGGTCAGCCCCAGGCTGGCGAAATCGTCCACCGCACGGCCATGGCTGTCGGTGGGGAAGACAATGCCGCCCAGGTTGCTGCTGTCGGGGTTGTACTGCTTGCCCTTGCCACTATCGAGCTTGACGCCGAGCAGGCCGAGGGCATCGACGCCGAGACCTACCGTGCCCTGGGTAAAGCCGGAGGCGTAGTTGAACATGAAGCCCTGGCCCCACTCCTCCTGCTTGCTCGGCGCGGCAGACCCATTGCGGTTGTCCTGGTTGATGTAGAAGTTGCGCAGGCCGAGGCTGGCCTTGCTGTCCTCGATGAAGCCATCGGCGATGGCGGATTGGGCCAGGCCAACGGTGGCGATAGCCACGGCCAGGCTCGAGCGCTTGAGTGTGCGGTAATGCATGACGATTCCCCATGACATGTTAGTGAGCACGTCATCGGGCAACCGGCGCAATGCACTCGGATGGGATGACGGCAGTCCTGGTCACGACGAGGGGGAGAAGGTGAAAGTCGGCGCCAGCACGGGAGAATCCAAGGACGATCTGCGCCGTCTAGAGCTCCGCTGATGACCGGTTGCGCTTGATTATCGCGGCTCATTCCGAACGTCATCCGCTGCGTCGTTCCATCACCGCAAGGCCTGCTCGATGCCTCTCCCCCGGTCCGTGCGACCGGCGCCACGATAAGAGAAGGGCATGCCGCACGAGGGAAATCGGCGGACAGCTGGAAGTCCGTTGCGCGATCTTTGACCCTGCTCACGCTTGGTTTTTTGGCCAGGCACGAGCCGCCCCGGAAATGAATGGGAAGTCTCTGATCGCAGCAGGAAGAACACGGATTGGGCCTAGGAGATTTCACTCCGGAAAAACAGACTCCAGGCTCATCCGGGCGCCATGAAAAAAGCCGCCACCTCTTGCGGGGTCGGCGGCTTGTCTTCAGCCCGTGAGGATTACAGCAGCGGAATGGTGTAGCTGACGATCAGGCGGTTCTCATCCTGGTCACGCTGAGTCGCGGTGCCCGAGCCGGCGGTCGGCAAGCCGCTGCGCAGGGCAGCGTTTTTCCAGGTAAAGCCCAGGCCCTTGAAGGTGCCATCCGGAATCACGTAGGCCAGGGAAATGTCGCGCTCCCACTCACTCTTGTCACCGTACTTGGTGTCGATGTTGTCACCGTGCAGGTACAGGGTCTGGAAGGTCAGGCCCGGCAGGCCAGCCTGGGCGAAGTCGTAACCGTAGCGGACCTGCCAGGTGCGCTCGCCGGCACGCAGGAACTTGCCGATCTGCACGTCGGTGATCAGGTAGGCGGTCGCGCCATCACCGTTGTTGATGTACGGGAAGTCGCTGTCGCCGCTGAGTTGCTGGTAGCCAGCGCCGAAGCTGTGGCCGCTGACGGTGTAGGTGAACAGGCCGCTCCAGGCGCGGTTGTCGACCTCACCCTTGGTCACGCCATTGCCGTAGTAACCGCTGGTGTAGAAGTTCTTGTCGTGGCCATTCTTGCCGTCGTCGCTGCTGTGGAAGTAGCGCAGGTCGCTCTTGAGCACGCCTGGGCCGATCGCCCAGTTATGCTGCAGGCCGAGGAAGTGCTGTTTGTAGAAGTCCTGCAGGTTGCCGTAGTAGTACTGCAGCGTCAGGTCCTTGGTCAGCTTGTAGTCACCGCCGCCGTAGTAGAACTTGTTGACGAACTCACCTGTGCGAGCGTTGTTCGCGCCGGCAATCGACAGGCCTTCGTTGTTGCTGGAGCTGCGGCCCTTCATGTGTTCCAGCTGGCCGCCGATCAGGGTCAGGTCCTTGAACTCGCTGGAGGTGACCTGGCCACCTTCGAAGGTTTGCGGCAGCAGGCGACCGTCGTTGTAGGTCACGACCGGCAGCTTGGGCAGCAGGGTGCCGTAGCGCAGTTCAGTGGAGGAAACCTTCACCTTACCGGTGGCGCCCAGGTGGGCGAAGTCATCCACCGCGCGACCGTCGCTATCGGTGGGGAAGACAGTACCGGAAAAGTTCGAGCTGGTCGGGTTGTAATGTGTGCCCTTGCCGCTATCGAGGCGCACGCCCAGCAGGCCCAGCGCGTCGACACCAAAGCCCACGGTACCTTCGGTGAAGCCGGAGGTGTAGTTGAGCAGGAAACCCTGACCCCACTCTTCCTGCTTGCTCGGCTCATTGGAACCGTTGCGGTTATCGGTGTTGATGTAGAAGTTGCGCAGGGTCAGGTTGGCCTTGCTGTCTTCGATGAACCCACCAGCGACGGCGGATTGCGCGAGGCCTGCGGCAGCGATGGCGAGCGCGAGGCTCGATTGCGTGAGAGTGCGGCTTTTCATTGGAATTTCCCCATTTTATTGATCTTGAAAGCAGGCCATTCAGGGCGACGACTGACTCCAGCGGGGCCCAACCGAACGGCCAAGCAGCAGCCATGGCGCGGCAAGCACGCTCGGCATGCGGTATTCGGTGTGGTCTCGGCGCTCCCCTATACGGGGGACGTGCGCAGGCAAGCAGGCGGGAAGGCAGCAGTTGAACGGAATGGCATGGATCGGATCTCGTGTCTTTTTGTTGTGGCGATGCACTGGGCATGCGCCAGTAGCTAGGCAATCCCCAGGCCAACCGGCCTTACCTGCCTGACACCCCGCCAATTCCGACACTCGGAACAATCTGCAAGCAAATTCCTTCAG
This sequence comes from Pseudomonas sp., assembly GCF_002796985.1. Taxonomy (GTDB): domain Bacteria; phylum Pseudomonadota; class Gammaproteobacteria; order Pseudomonadales; family Pseudomonadaceae; genus Pseudomonas. The sequence continues at coordinate 548,400 of NZ_PEKX01000020.1, forward strand.
AAGAATCAGCGGAAAACCGCCATGAGCCCCCTTCATCCTGGCGGATACCCGCCACCCCACTTCGCTGCCACGGCAACGCTGGGGGCCACGATAAAAGAAGCTCTATAAATCAAAAAAGAATTAATTATTACTATGTAATTTCTTTTGGAAATATATGGTAGCACGCAGATGGGTCGCCGCCGCCTCCCTGAGGAGGTACCCAGTTCGTGTGAAATGTCCTGGCGTTAGGAAAACTGGCGAGGAATTTCCTGACAACTCATGGGGTTCTACACAGACCTTCCCGAGCCATCCCACCCCATCTGCGTCAGCCGATTCCCAAGACACTGCGGGACGCGGAGCATTCCGCCCAAGCTGCGCAGGCGCCCACCCCAAAGCCGATAAGCTGGCGGCCATTCGACAGCCACGCAAGTCAGCCAAGCCTGGCGCAATCGCCCTTGGCGGCATGAGCGGCCTGTCCCACGGAACATGATTCTGAAAGGCCGAACGGCGCGGATCAGGTAAAGGAGTTTGCGATAACGCAAAAGACGCGGGCCGACGGTGGTTGCACACCGTCGGCCCGCTAACCACAACCAGCTAAAACGGAGCTGACCATGGCTGACGCCAATCATACGTCACACACCGCCCCAACTGAACGCCGCAACGCAGAGCGGTTCACCCCTCTGGATGCGGCCTCGCAACACAGCATCAACCCACGCAATGCCACGCTGTACCTGAACGCGGAGGCACCCGCCGATGCGTTATACGACGCGGCGGAGTATCGCTTGATGTCACTGATCGAACTGCTCACCACGCTGCGCCAGGGCGACCCGGAGCTGAGTCCCAGCTGCGCGGTTAGCCGCTCGCTGTTGGTGCTGGCCTCTGATGCATGGTCGTTGTATCAGGCCGACCATGAGCAGCGAGGTAGGCAGCGGTAAATCGCAGGCAAGAAAAACCCCAGCCGTTGGCTGGGGTTTTTGTATTCAAATCCAGTTGTTAAAAGACGCACAACACTCGAACTATCCAGACTTGCTGGGCGCAGTTCGATGCTACCGCTTCCGCCTGGGCGGCATGAAGCGTCCTTTTTGTCAGGGACGCACAATGGTTTCACTCAGGGGGTGGCAAGCAATCTGGCGGTTGCTGATCGGCCTCTTCTGCACGTTCATTACCGGGCACTGTTCCGCGCCGAAATCGGGCTGGCGACGAACCCGACAAAGCACAGCGCTTCGCTCGCCACGCAAGCCCACCAGGGTCATTGACGAACTGGTCCACCTCAAAGCCTTGATGCCGGCGGCGGGATGTCGGCGGATCAGCGACACCTTCAATCGCCTGCATGCTCAGCGCCGGCAGATGACGGTGAGCAAGTCCTTTGTTGCCTACACCCTGCGCCGCGAGCGTTATGCAGTGGAACGCCAGCGTCGTGCATTGCGCAGGCGCAAACCGTACTCACCTGAACGCAACGCCGTGTGGGCGTTGGACATGACCGGCAAGCAGGACATTCAAGGGAGGCAATACGCGATCTTCGGGCTGGTCGATCACGGCACGCGGCGACTGCTTCGTTTGGAATGCCTCGCCAACAAAAACGCCTGGACCTTGCTGGGCCATGTGTTTCTGAGCATCGGCCGTTACGGCAAACCCAAGGCGATACGTACGAATAACGAGCGAGTTTTCACCGGCAAGGTGTTTAGTGGCGCGCTGCGGCTGGTGGGCATTCGTCACCAGCGCACCGACCTGGGTTGCCCCTGGCAAAACGGGCGTATTGAAAGGTTATTCGGCACGTTGAAGGCGAAACTCGATCAATGGCGCGTGCTGGACGGTGAGCAACTTCGAGTGGCACTGCGGGAGTTCGATTTTTGGTACAACCGAGTGCGGCCGCACCAGAACCTGGCAGGGCGAACACCTTGGGAAGTTTGGTGCGGGATCGATCCGTACCGGCGCGTAGTAAAACGCGTGGAATGGTTTGAAGCCTGGGACGGCTTGCTCTGCGGTTTTTACCTGGACGGGTAGGCGCCAAAGGATTTGCGCACGGAGAAATCACCTGTCCACGGAACGGGGGAGTTCAGCTGCGTGAGAGGAGGGGAAACGACGAAAATAGGGTAACTATTAGCGGCGGATCAGTAGAAAATCCGACGAGCGAGGCGCCGGCGAGGTGGAGAGTCGAGCAGAGCACTCGAAATTCCACCCCGCCGCGAGGCGAGGAAAGTGGTTTGGACACTTGGACGGGACAGACACCCCCCCACGGATAATCTATCGTTATCCCGCCAGGCCCTATACGAATTGTCCTCTTAGATATGTAGCAATAAACTGCTTGGCCATAGAAAGCCTGCACAGCCACAACCCCCCAAAATCTCCCCATTCACCTATAAATCTACATATATTCAAAAAACTAGCCACCGCCATAGCTATAAGAATGACCATACGGCAGCTGTACATAAATCTAGAAAACCTATCTATCAATACAAGATACAAATTACGCACAAGCCTATGCAGAAAACCATAAATGTAAACCGCCCAATCTGCTCCCCACCTGCATCACCAGCGTATCTCAAATAAAGATGCGGACCATACATTGTCATATCATATAAGTATGCAAAAACATTAACCAGCAATATGCTTTGCAAAACAATTCGCGTAGCTCCGTCAAGGGCTGACTTAGCATTAATTCCGCTCAACACAAAAATAACTATTGCCAAGAAAACTAAAAATGAAATCTTTAGTCGTTCATCCAACCTGTTTAGCAAAATATACTTGCGCATCATTTTTTATCATCCCTTAAGTATTCATTTATTTTGCCTTTTAAATCAAAAATACTAATAATCGCTCCAACCCTAGCTCCCGCCGAATCTCCTATTGCCTTTGATAATCCGGCGTTAATTGCAAAGTCCTCAATCACTCCCGAGGTGGCCGAAGGTAGGCCTCCACTGAAGTAACCACTTCCGATGGATGCAGCAGTATTCCCATAAGTAAGAACCTGCCCTCCTAAACCAGCTGGAAAAATTAAACTCCCATAGGTAGTAGCTGTTGCAGCGTCATTTAAATTCTTAACCAAAAGCGCTCTCAGATACTCCTGAGAGCCAGCTGCAGAAACATCTAACCCAGCACCATATACCAGACACGCCGCGTCACCACATGCGCTAAATTTCGGATAGTAAATAGCTCCTTCCACATTACTCCCGGCCACGTATTGGTCGCCCTCACCAATTACCTTTCCAGTTAACCAATCCCTCTTTTCAGAATCCAGCCCAACACCCAACCCACTATTAGGGAATATCTTCGAAAACCCAGTCTCCGCCTCACTGGTCCAGTTGTAACCCGCAGCATTCTCCTTGATGTAGGCAATGACCTCCGGATCGGCCTTTTCAAAGGTCTGGACATACAGTCCGCTATTACCTAACGGTATCCAGTTCCCCGCTGGGTCATAGATTCCCGGCAACCCTACGACCATATCTGTCGCGGGCGTTCTGCCATCGTCGGTAGAGGCAATGCGTAGGGCGGCTTCAATTTGCTCCTGGGTAAAGCGGCCATCACTTTCCTCAGCCAGGGCTGCTGCAAGCTTCTTCGCGCCCGCATGCAACTGCCTGTTATAGGCCATGCCACTCTTGGCAATATCTCCCCCCATCTGCAAATCGCCATCCACCGCATTGGCCGCCGCAATCCCGACGATCTGCGCCGCCGCCTGCTGCATGCGCTTGAGCTGTTCGGAATCGCCCTTGAGCATGCCGTCGGCGAGGATGTTGGCCAGGGCTTCGCTGGCTCCGGCGGCCACGGCGCCGGTCTTGAAGTCGCCGCCCATGGCCATGGAGAGCATGCCGCCGGCCAGGGCGTGGGCGGCGGCGTTTTCCAGGCCGCCTGGGGGCAGGTGGAGGTCGCCCACGTACTTGAAGGCGCTGGCCTGCATGAGGCTGTAGAGGCTGCCTTGCAGGGCATCGCTGAACGAGCCCTGGCCCAGGGCTTCGTTGGCGGCGCCGGTGAGTACGCCCTGGGTCAGTTGCATGCCGGCGAAGTTGCTCCAGCCGGCGGGGTTGGTGATATCCGGGATGGCGCCGACACCCTGCCCCACCGAGGTGGTGGTGTTGGTGCTGGGGTCGGTTTGGCCGCCGAACCACTCGGGCCCGAAGTGGGCCATGAAGCCGGCCACGCCAGCAGCGATGGCGGCCTGTTTGAGGCTGTCGCCGCTGAAGGTGTCGCTGAGCGCGGTACCCAGGTCGCCGTTGTTGTTGCCCAGGCTGACGGCGCCGGTGGAAGCCATGGAGGCCATGCCGGTGGATATCGCGACGTTGGTCCAGCCGGCAGACGCACCCGCCGCGCCGGCACTGAAGGCCGAGCCGGAGGCGGCACCTGCGCCAATGGCGGAGCTGGCCGCGCCGTAGGTGGCGACGGTGGCGATGATGGCCACGGTGAGGGTCAGGCTCTGGCCCATGCCGGAATGGCTATAGGAGTAGCTGTCGTGCAGCTCCTTCACCGCGCGCCAATCCACATCGCCACGAGCTTCGGCATCCTTGAGCCAGGCCAGGTTCGGATCGGCCTTGACCATGGCGTTGATGGCTTGGCTTACAGACTTTTGATCGAGCTGCTTGTAGTCGATCTTCAGGCCGTCCACGGCGTGGATGAGGATGTCGCCGTTGGCGAGCAGTTCGCTCTGGCGCAAGGTTTCGTCGGTGTTGCCACGGCCCTCGGCGCTTTCGCGGGTAAAGCTGCTGTCGCTCTTCTGGTGGTCCTCCTGATGCATGTCCTTGGTGGCTTCGAAGGTCACCGCGCCACCACTGACGATGGCAATGTCCCCGCCGCTATCGAGCTTGGCGGCCTGGTATTTCTGGTCCCCGCCGCTGAGCATCGTGATGTCGCCGCCGGCGCTGATTTCACTGCCCACAGCTTTGACGTCAGTGACTTCGTTGTGGCGGGTTTTGTCTTTGGACTTTCGGTCATACAGCGAATGGTCGCTATCGTTGGCGGCCTGCAGTTCGATCTGGTTGCCAGCCACCAGGTAGGCTTCGTTGCCAGCGCTGATCTTGCTGCTGACCAGGGTGATGTCCTCGCTGGCAGCAATGAGTACGTCACCACCAGCCTTGACGGTGGAGGCCTGTTGCTGAACGTGGTCTTCCTGCTGGGTGACTTTCTTGTTGCCACTCTTGCTGTAGGAGTAGCTGTGCTCTTCATCGGCGGCCGAGGCGAGCGTTACGTCACGACCGCCGCTGATGGCAATGTCGCGCTCCGCATCGATCTGGCTGGCGATGGCCTTGATATCCCGCCCGGCACGAATATCGATGTCGCCACCTGAGGTGACTTCCGAGCCATGCTGCGTGATGGATTGCCGAATGTCGCGGTTCTCCCATTGCTGGGCGTCGCGATCTTCCGTGGCGGTAATCTGCACGTCACGTCCTGCGTAAATAGCGAGATCTTCTCCGCTGCGCACGGCGCTGCCACTGCTATAGAAATCACGCCCCGCACTGATGGCAGCATCACCCGCCGCTTCGATGCGCGCCTCTCGGCCAATGGCAGTACGCTCCCAGGAGAAGTCGGCGGAAGGACGACCTTGCTGGTAGTTGATTTCGCGCTGGTTGTTGACGTCGCGTCCGGCTTCGATCGTGAGGTTTCCACCGCTACTGACGTCCGCACCGAGGTTGCTGAAGTCCCGGCCTGCGTTGATGTTCAATGCGCTGTCTGCCGTTATTTGACTCGTGCGGTGTTGATTGAGGACGTCGCCCTGCAAGGCTGCGATGTTGACGTTGTTGCCGCTGATGACTCCGCCGTTGCGGTTGTACAGGCTGTCGCTTACCAGCAAGTCGAGACGTTTGCCCTCGATGACTCCGCTGTTTTGAAGATTGGCCGAAATGCTCGCCAGGTTATCGCTGGCCCGTAGCGTGCCCTGGTTGGCAAGGTCGCCGCCGCTGATCAGGGTAACGTCCTTGCCCATGATCAGTGCGCCATTAGGGCCTAGGCGGTTGTCAGCCTGGGCCAGGTAGAGCACCGGCACCAGAACCTTTTCACCATTGATTTCTGCTTCTTCGAGCCAGACCAGGTCGTGGGTCAGCGCGGCAACCTGCTGGGCACTCAACCCCACGCCAAGGCTCAGCTGGAGCGAGTCCTTGTAGGCGATGGCGTTGTCCATCAGGTACTTGAACAGGTTTTCGTCGTCGCTGATGCCGGCGAGATAGCGCTGGCCGGTGCGGGCGGCCACGGCATCACGAATCAGGCGTTGTTCATAAAGGCCATCGCCCAGGCGTTTCTGGGACTTGTCCGGGTCGTAGCCGAGCAGGCTCAAGAGGTAGTCGGAGCTCAGGAAGCTCTTGAGGCTGGTGAGCTCGGGGTTGGTTTCGATGAGGTATTTGTGGCTGTTGACCGGGCGCGCGGTGCTGGGGACGCCCTGGACCTGGGCGACGTTCCAGGCGGGGGCGTTGGCGCCGTCCTGGGACGGGCTGGCGCCGTTGAGTTGGACGATGTCGGCCGTTTCGCCGGTGCTGCCGGTGCGTTGGCTGCCACCGCTGACACCGGTGGCATTCCACTGCAGGTCACCCGCCCGGCCGCTGGCGCCATCGAGGCTGCGCTCGCGCTGGGAGAGGTTGATGCTTTGCCCGGCGAAGCTGTAGCCGCCGCCGACTTCTATCGTCAGGGCGCCGCTCTGGGTGCCCTCCTGGCCGCTGAGGCGGAACAAGCCATTACTGCCGCTGGGCAGGCTAAAGCCCGGCAAGGTGATGGGATTGACCTGCTGGTGAGACAGGTCAGGTGGCAATTGGGCATTCAGGACTTGGATGGTTGGGGCATGCTCTTCCACCGTCGCGGCACTTCCTCGTGCGCTACCCGGTGTATAAGCCGTGCCGGGGTGGAGAACGCCGTTGTCGATCCGCTCGGACGCCTGGATGTCGATATTTCCAGCAGCTTGGATGATTGCATCGGCGCTTACACCGGTGTTGCTACCGGTTGGCTGCCAGAGGTCGGAAATCAGCGTATGCCGGGTCACTTCGTCAGGCAGGGGGGCGAGGTTGGTCGGGGTGTAATTGGGATCGTGCAGAGGCTCCAGCATCGGTATCGAGGGATCGACGGGGAGGTAGGCATATACGTCGCAACCGTATGCCTCGCAGCCACCATCCCACCGATAAACTGGAGCTGTGCTGAGCTGTTGTCCATCCCAGTAGTAGGCGAAGGAAGGATCGGAGTGATTGATGTCGTTGTAGCCAAATACGGGCGCCATCAAGTTCCAAGCATCGCCGACGTACAGCTCACCGGCGTCGAAGGCACGTACACGGACACCCGCACTGCCGCCGCCCTGGTTCGTCAATGTCGCGACCGATAGGCCAATGTCATTACCTGCCGCCAACACGCTGGCCGTATTTTCGAGATCCTGACTGGCAATGTTCAGGTTCCGACCAGCCTGTATGACTGCACTGGCTGAGCTCTCCTCGGAGCCGCCTTCGTAGACTTCGCGCACATAGTAAGTAATGGGGTAATTGCCACGGACGCCACGGTTTATGCCGTCGCATCCACCGCCACAATCAATCGCAATGAAGCCGGTGACCAGTTTCTGCTCTAGGCCAAAGATATCGCGGGTATTGAGCAACTGATTACTGAAGATGGAGAGGTTGCCAGCCGCTTCAATCGTGGCAGAGCGGTTCTCGAGGCGGCCCGTCCAGCCCCCCGCATCATTGGCCGCAATCTCCAGGTTGCCCAGGCTGTAGAGGTCGGCAAAGCGGTTGGTCAGGGTGCCACCGACGCGCAGGGTCATGTCGTCGCCGCTGAAGAGCAGCGCACCATTCTGCTGGCCGTCGTTGAGCAGGTCCCAGGTGTTGATACGCAGCTTTCCGGCACTGCCCAAGGTGCCGTAGTTGTTCAGCGCGCCGGTGTTGGCGGTGAGGTTGCCGGCGGCGGTGACGCGCCCGTAGTTGTAGAGGCTGTCGGCGCCAAGCGTGGCGTTTTGCCCGCCAGTGACGCTGGCGCCCTGGCTGATGTCGAGTTGGTTGGCGCTGAGGTTGAGGTCGCCCAGGCTGGTGACGCGGCCGGCGCCGCCGTAGCTGCCCGTCAGCTGGATATCGAGCGTGCCGTCACTGGCGAGCAGGCCGTCGTTGTTCCAGTTGCCGCCGCGCCCGGTCAGGGCCTGGCTGGCGAGCAGTTGGCCGCTGGCGGTCTGGCTGAACTGGCCGATGTTGAGGTTGAGCCAGCCGGCTTGCAGGACGCTGCTGTTGCTCCAGCTGTCGGCGCTGATGTCGAGGCGCCCGGTGGTGATGAAGCTGCCGCCGGCCTGGGTGATTTGCTCGGCGTTGACGCCGAACTGGCCAGTGCCGACATGCAGGAAGGTGCCGCCGGCGTTGGCGAGCCCGCCGAGGTTGAGGGCAAGGTCGGTGTTGGCGGTTTCCAGGCGGCCGTTGCGGTTGTCGAGATAGCTGGTGGTGAGTGTCGTGGCGCCGCTTTGACCCAGGTCGCGCAGGCGGCCGTTCTGGTTATCGATGGAAGCGGCGTTGAGGTTGAGGCTGCCGCTGCTTTCGATCAGGCCACCCTGGTTGATCAGAGCGTTGCGAAGGCTAAAGTCGATGCTCGCGGCGCCAATCTGTCCGCCCTGGTTGTAGAGGTTGTTGCCATCGAGGGCGAGGGTCTGGCCGGCGTAGAGTCCACCGCCCTGGTTGTCGAGGGTGGTGGTGCTGAGGCGGTTGTCGCCGCTGACGGCGGAGAGGTGGCCGCTGCGGTTGTCGATTCTGTCTGTGGCGGTGATGTCGAGGCTCTGGCCCTGGGTGATGCCAGTGCTGTTATTGAACCAACCGGTGACCAGTTTGAGCGCGCCGGTAAGGCTGACGAGGATGCCGCTGACGTTGTCGACGCTTGCGCTGTTGAGGTCGACCATGCCGCTTTGGCTGAGAAGGCGCCCGGCCTGGTTGTTGATGGCGCCGGAGACGTTGAAGGTGCTGTCGTTCTGCGCTTGCAGGGTGCCGCGAACGTTGCTGACGTTGGCGGCACTGACGTTGAGTTGGCCGGCTTTGCTGAAGATCAGGCCGTCTTCGTCGTTGAGCAGGTCGCCGTTGAGGTCCAGGGTCAGGTCGCCCTGCGCTGCGAGGGTGCCGGCCTGGCTATTGTCGAAGCGGCCGGCAAAAAGGCTGAGCAAGCCTTGGCTGACGAACTGCCCGCCACGGTTGTCGATGAGGCCTCCATAGAACAACAGGTCGCCGCCGCTGGCGATTTGGCCGCCAGCGTTGGCCAGGATGCCCACCCCTAGGGTGAGGTCGCTCTGGCTAAAGATGCGGCCAGAGGCATTGTTCAGGTCGCCATTGTTGAGCTGTAGTTGCCCCGCGCCGATTTCGCCGCTGGCGTTGTTCAGGTTGCCGGCGTTGATCTGCAGGTTTTGCTGGGCGCTGATCAGGCCGTCGGCGCTGTTGTCGACGGTGTTGCCGATAACGAGAAGGTCCTGCTGGCTGGAAATGATGCCGCCCTGGTTGTTCAGGCTGCCGACACGCAGGACTTGATAGCCCTGGCTGACCAAGGCGCCTTGGTTGTGGTTGTCCAGCACGCCGCTGAGGGTGAGGTCGAGGAAGCCAAGCTTGCTGGAGAGTGTGCCGCCAGCGCTGTTGTCAAGGTCGTCCGCATAGACGAGCAGACCCAGCCAGCCAGAGAGCAGGCCCTGGTTGGCGTTGCGCAGGGCGACGATGTCCAGGGTCAGTTGCTGGGCACTGATGATCCGCCCGGCATCGCCGTTATCAATGCTCGCCGCACGAAGCATGAAGCTGTTTTCGCTGGCAATTTCGCCGCCACGGTTGTCGAGGTGGCGCAGGTTGTCGATGCGCAGCAGGCCGCCAACGCTGAGCACGGCGTCGCGGTTGTCGAGGTCGCCGCCGGCGAGGTCGAGGCTCAGGTCGCCGCCGGTGATCAGCCGACCTTGCTGCTGGATCAGTTGCTGGACATGCAGTTGCAGCAGGCCGCCGGCGGAGAGTTCGCCGCCCTGGCGGTTGTCCACGCGGCTGGCGAAGAGGTCGAGCGCGCCCTGGGTGGTGATCAGGCCGGCGCGGTTGTCGATGTTCTGCGTGCCGAGGGTCAGGTGTTGCTGGCCGCTGATAATGCCGTTGCGGTTGTCGAGATCATCGGTGTAGGTGCTGAGCAGGCGTTGAGCGACGATGCGGCCGTTCTGGTTGTTGGCGCTGCCGCTGAGCAGATAGAAGTCTTGCGCACTACTGAGGCTGCCACTCTGGTTGTTCAGGCTGCCGACCTGGATATGCAGCAGGCCAGCGGCAACCGCGCCATCGTCGTGGTTGTCGAAAGCGCCGTAGGTGCGGACCTGGGCGCCACCCTGGCTGGCGATGGTGCCGCCGGTGCTGTTGTTCAGGTCCTGGCTGTCGACCGCGACCTGGTTCTTGCCGTACAGCACGCCGGCCAGGCTATTGTCGATAAGACCGCCCAGCACCTGCACGCTCAGTTCGTCAGCGGAGACGATGCGCCCGCCCTGGTTGTTCAGCCCGCCCAGGTTCAGCTCGAAGCGTTGTTGGCTGGATATCTCGCCGCCGCTGTTGTTCACCTGCGCGAGGTTGCGCAGCAGCAGTTGGCCGGGGGTGGCGAGCAGACCGCCAGTGCGGTTGTCGAGGTTGCCGCCGGTAAAGTCGAGGTTGATTCCACCCTGGCCGTACAGTTGTCCACCACCGTGCTGGTCCAGAACCTTCACCTGGCCGACTACGCGCCCGGCGGCTTCGAGGCGGCCTTGCTCGCTGTTGTCCACGCGGGTTTGAGTCAACAGCAGGTCGGCGCCGCTGAGGATGCGCCCGGCCTGGGCGTTGAGCAGTGTGGCGCCGCGCAGGTCGATCACGCCCTTGGCGATGAGCACGCCGCCCTGGCGGTTATCGAGGGTGGCCGCGGTGACGTGGAGGGTGGCGTCGGTCAGCAGTTTGCCGGCCTGGTTGTTCACGGTGTTGGCGTTGACGTTCAGCGCCTGCGCGCTGGAGAGTGTGCCGGCGCGGTTGTCGACCTCGGCCGCCACGATACTCAGCGTGCCTTCGCTGATCAGTTGGCCACGGTCACGGTTGTCCAGCGTTCCGGTGAGGGCTAGGTCAACGTTGCCCTGGCTGCTGATGCGCCCCTGGCGGTTGTTCAGGTCACCGCCACGCAGCGCCACGGCGCCCTGGCCGATCAGGTCGCCGGCCTGGTTGGTCAGATTGTCGCTGCGCACTTGCAGCGTGTCATCGCTGGCGATGCGGCCGGCGCTGTTGTCGAGTTGGCCGGCATCGAGGCTGACGGCGCCGTGGCTGCTGATCTCTCCGCTCTGGTTGAGCAGTTCGCCGGCGCGCAGGTCGATGCCTTGGGTGGCGCCGACCCAGCCGCCCTGGCGGTTGTCGAGGGTTTGCGCGGATAGCGTCAGGGCACCGCCGCTGAGCAGGTTGCCGCCCTGATTGTTCAGGGTCGCCAGATTCAGGGCGAAGCTGTTCTGGCTAGAGACTTCACCGCCTGCGCTGTTGTTGAGCTGCGCCAGGTTGCGCAGCAGCAACGGGCCCGGCGTGGTCAGCAGACCGCCCTGACTGTTGTCGAGGCTGCCGCCGCTGAAGTCGAGGTCGATGCCGGCGTTGCTGACCAGTTGGCCGCCGCCGTGCTGGTCCAGGCTATTAAGTTGGCCGCTGATGCGGCCAGCGGCTTCGAGTCGGCCTTTGTCGCTGTTGTTCACCAGGCTCTGCGTGAGCAGCAGGTCGGCGCCGCCGAGGATGCGCCCGGACTGGCTGTTGAGCAGCGTGGCGCCGCGCAGCGTCAGCGCGCCCTTGGCGCTGAGCACGCCGCCCTGGCGGTTGTCGAGGGTTTGTGCGGTGACAGTCAGCGCGGCGTCGGTGAGCAGTTTTCCACCCTGGTTGTTCAGGGTATTGGCGCTGATGTTCAGCGCTTGCGCACTGGAGACGGTGCCGGCGCGGTTATCCACCTGAGCCGCCGTGACGGTCAGCCCGTCTTCGCTGGTGAGTTGCCCGCCCGCCTGGTTGTCGAGTGTTTCGGAGAGTTCGACGCTCAGGCCGCGCTGGCTGTTGAGCACCCCGCCCTGGCTGTTGTCGAGCGTGGCGCCCTGCAGGCTCAGACCCTGCTGGCTGAGCAGGCTGCCGCCCCGGTTGACCAGACGATCCGCCTGCACGTGCAGGCCGGCATCGCCGACCAGTTGGCCGCCGCTGTTGTCGGCGCTGGCCGCCGCTGTTGTCGGCGCTGGCCGCCTGAACTGTCAGGGTGCCGCGGCTGGAGATCGCCGCGCCCTGGTTGAACAGCTCCGTGGTGCGCAAGTCGAGCGCGTTCATGGCGCCGATCCAGCCGCCCTGGCGGTTGATCAACTGCCGAGTCAGCACTTGCAGGCTGGCTTCGCTGAGCAGCTCGCCGCCGTTCTGTTCAAAACGCTCGACCTGAGCAAGGAGATTGCCCTTGGCCGCGAGTCGCCCGCCGCTGGCGTTCAGGACGGTGCGGGCGTTGAGTGTCAGGGTGGCTGCGTCGCTCTGGATCAAGCCCGCGTTAGTCAGACTATCCAGCGCCAGATGCAGGTCGCGCCGGGCAGCGACACGGCCTTTGTCGCGGTTGTCCAGGCTGCCGCCGGAGAGGTTCACAGCGGCATCGCCGACAATTTGGCCACCCCGGTTGTCCAGCGCAGCGGCCTGCACGGCCAGCTCGCCCTGGCTGGAGATCAACCCGCCGCCCTGGTTGCTCAGTTGACCGGCACGCAGGTGTTGGGCGCCATCGCTGAGCACGCGGCCGCCCTGGCTGTTGTTCAGCACACCGTCGACTTGAGCCACGAGGGTGCCACCGCTGGACAGGCTGCCCTGCTGGCTGTTGTCGAGGTTGCCGAGTGTCAGGTTCAGTGCCTGTGCGGCACTGAACAGGCCCAGGCGGTTGTCCAGGGAGCCTCCTTGCACCTGAATGAGCTGCGCACTCATTTCCCCGCCAAAGTTGCTCAACTGCTGGCTGGAAAGATTCAGCTGATGATTGGCCAGCACACGCCCCTGGTTGTTCAGGACGGTGGCATTGAGGAGGGTGTTGGTCGCTCGCAGGCTAGCGCCAGAGGCGTTGTCGAGCGTGCTGCTGGCGTTGGCTTCGAGGGTGCGGCTGGCGACCACACTGCCGCTATTGCGCAGGTTTTGCGTGGTGATCGCCACGTCGCCCTGGGCGTTGCGGCTGTTGTCCGGATTGACCCCGGCTTCGACGATGTCGCTGTTACTGATCTGCGCGGCGGAAAGCTGCACGCGCGAGCCGGCGGCTAGTTGGCCTTGGTTGCTCAGCGTGCCGTTGGCCGCTAGCTCGACGTTGCCCGCCGCATAGGCCGGGCCGTTGACGCTGATGTCCTGCGCCTTGGCGCGCAAACTGCCTGAGGCGGCCGCCTGCGCCAGGCTCAATTGGCCGTTAGCGTCGATCTGGATGTCGCCAGCGCTGGCGGCCATGTTGCCGGCCAGCTTCACGCCGACGCCCTGCTCGGTGCCGACCAGGCGGATCGCCCCGGCGTACATGCCGCCCAGTGCGGAGCTGTCGATGGCCAGTTGCGGTTTGGTGCTGCCGTCGTCGGGTTTGGCAGTAGTGGCCAGGGTGTCGGCGTCCACCTGGTTACGCCCGGTGACGACCGTCAGTTGGTTGGCGTGCAGCTCTGCGTTGAGCTTCGTGGCGCGGGCGATCAGCTCGAACTTATCCTGGTCGAGGCCATTCAGCCCTTTGCCCTCAATCGAAATTTCGCCGCCGTTGACGTCATAACCGAGCAGGCGTCCAGCATCGAGAATTGGCTTGCCCGTGGTCAGCGTGACCCGTGGCGTATTGATGAACCCACACCCGGAGCAAGTGACGCCCCCTGGCGCGGCAACAATGACATGGGCGGCCTGCCCCGCCACTTCGGTAAAGCCCTGCAGATGCGCCGGATTGTTGCTGGTGACTTCGTTGAGGATCTTCTGCGCCGCCTGTCCACGCAGGTTCGGGTTACCGATGATCATCCCACCCTGCTGGGTGAGCTGGGTCTTGCCAGTGGCGTTGTTGAGGATCAGGCCGTTCTGCCCGACGTTGTAGTCGCTGAACTTGTTGTGGGAGAGGCCCGCGCCGTTGGGGGTCGCGATGTTCACCACCGGGACGCCGTTGCCCGCCGCGCCTATCGTGGTGTTGCCACCCGCGCTGCCATCCACTGCCAGATCGGCCGCTGCCGCAACCAGCGGGTTGAGGATCAGCAGACCCGAAAGAACGCTGGCGATCAGTTTGCAGGCGGGGTGGCGAATGTCCATTTTGCGCGTCTCGTCGCGGAAAAAATCGAAACGAGAACCCTAATGACTAGGCACCGAACGAAATATCAGCCAGTTCCTTCCCTGGCGTGGGATCGGTCTTCATCTCTCAGTAGAAGAGATCGGCTCGGAAGTAGATGGGGTGTTCACTGTGGTCGACGATATCCGGTCGCTGCAGCGAGTGGGCGAAGGTCATCGAGAAGGCGGCGTACTGCCCGCGCGCGCTGAACTCCACGCCATGGCCGCTCATGCGCCCGGAGAGGCCGGGGTTGTAGCGGTTGTGCTCGATGGCACCGAAGTCGTAGGCGTAGGCCACGCCGTACTCCTGCACCCAGGGCAGCAGCGGCTCCCAGGTCACGGCGCGGCGCCAGCGCAGCTGGTTGCGCCAGTAGTAGCCGGAGTCGCCGGAGAGGGTCTGGTCCTTGAAGCCGCGGATCGAGCTGAGGCCGCCGAGGCTGATGCGCTGGGGGCTGTAGAGCGGGTCTTCGCTGTGCTGGCCGGTGGCGAGGCTTTCGAAGCTGAAGGCTTCGTCCCACAGCTTGAACGGCTGCAGGTAGCTCAGGGTCAGGCTGTATTTGTTGTAGCGGGCAGTGGGGCTGCCGTGCGGGGCATCGTGGTCGTCATCCTGCGCGCCGAAGGCGCCGATGCCGCGCTGCCAGCCAATGTCGGCGTTGACAAAGGCGCTGCCGATGCGTCGGCCATGGTTGAAGCCCAGGTTGAACTCGCTGAGGTGGGTGCTGGAGACGTCGAGCAGGGTGTCATCGATGTAGTTGCGCGTGCGCTGGTGGCTGAGGCCGAAGTTCACCCCGGTCTTGCTCACGTCGTCGCGGTGCAGCACGCGCTCGGCACCCAGTTGGTGGGTCTCGTTGTCGCCGTCGTACTTGAAGGCAAAGCCGGCGTCTTCGTTGCGGGTGCGGTAGTAGTTGCGGCTGTAGCTGTAGTTGAAGGTCCACCAACCGTAGGGGACGCTATACCACAGGCTCTGGTTGTCGGAGTGCTTCCAGTGGTCGCTGACCACGTCCTCGCCGTAGCGCAGGCCGAACTGGTCGGCCAGGCCCAGCGGGCTGTCCCAGTCGAGGCCGACGCCGGCCTGCTGTTCGCCGGAGCTGGAGTCGCCGTTGTTGTCGCGGCTGGCGGAGACGCGCCAGGGCTTGCTGCGCTCGCCCTTGAGCTGCACGCGGCTGCCACCCACTTCCTTGCCCGGCACAAGCTCCATCTGCGCCTGGCGCGAAGGCAGGCGGTTGATCTGGTCGACCAACTGTTCCAGGTCACGCAGGTTGAGGACTTCGCCGGTGGCGCCGGGGAAGGTCATCGCCAGCTCGCGCTCGCTGGCCAGCTCCGACTGCTCGAAGCCCTCGAAACGGCCTTCGACCACGATGATCTTCAGCTCGCCGCTGGAGAGGTCCTGCTGCGGCAGGTAGGCGCGGGTGGTAACGAAGCCTCGGCTCAAATAGTTGTTGGTGATGCTCTTAAGCAGCTCATTGAGTTGGTTCACGCCCAGGCATTGCCCGATGTAGGGAGCGACTATCGTCCTACGGGTATCGGCGGAGAGGTTGCTGGCGCCGCCGATGGAGATGGAGTGGATAGTGAAGCAGCGGGTATCCGGCGCGGTGGTCGACGGCGCTTCGACGGGCGCCTTGCCAGGGAGCTGCTGGAGCTCTTCCAGGCGCTGGCGCTGTTCACGCAGCAACTGTTCCTGGCGCTGGCGCTGAAGGTCGTTGTCGCCCGGCGTTGAGAACGGGTCGGCCAGAACGTCAGTCGTCAGGAAGGCCAGCCAGGCCGACAGCCAGTAGTAACGGAGATTGGGCATCCTTTCGCTCTCTTGTTGGCTGGGTCCGGCCAGCCGTTTTTCCGGGAGCGAATTGGACCATGGTACGGCGCGACATCCCTGCCCGCTTTAACGCCAAAACATGTGTGATGTTTCCGATTCGACAGACCAACTGCCTGTGAACCTTGGAAGATGAACAGCACCACGGCCGCAGACAAGGCCGAATACGGGGCAAAAAAAACCCGCCGGCGCTGCAACGCGGGCGGGTTCGGGGCCTTGTGCTAGGGGAAGGCCCCAAAGGAGAGCAGCGGAGTGGAGTCCGCCTAGGAGTGGTGCATCCCTGCACCCGATGGCGGCGATGTTGGCCACCATCGAATGAGGAGTCGATTCCAGCAATCCGCTCGTGGCAGTAGGAAATTTCCCCAAGCCAACGAGCGGAGCTGGATAGTACCCGCCGGAACGGCTGCGCGATCAGTTACCACCGACGGCGGCGCTGGTGCTGACGATATTGGCCGACGGCAGCAGTTGGCTGATGAAGCGGTTCCAGCGAGTGATATTCGCCGGGCCGATGAACACCACGTCCTGCGGCTGCATGGCGAACTCCTTGGCCAGTGCGTAAGCCGTCGGGCGTTTGGCTTCCAGGTGGAAGACCTGGGCCTGGAAGGTACCCGGCGCGGTGCCGGCCACCGGTTCGGGGTTGCCGCGGATCACGTAGACCGAGTCGCCATCGGAAGTCTCCGGGGCCAAGCCACCGGCGTTGCCAAGCACTTCGAGCAGCGACAGACCGGTGGTGCGATAGGTGACCACCTGCGGACGCTCCACCTCACCCACGACGTAGACTTTCTTGCGGTCGTTGTACGGCAGATGGATCTGGTCGCCGTTCTTCAGATAGATGCCGCTCAGTGTCGAGCCGCTGCGGTTCAGCGCATCGACATCGAGCACGTACTCTCGGCCATCACGCCTGAAGGTCAGCCCGGACAGGTCCGCCTCGCCGGCGATCACACCGGCCTTGCTGACCGCCTGCACCAGGGTGGTGGGCGTGTTGTTCAGTTCGACCTGCCCGCCGTTCTGGAAGGCCCCGGAGAGCACCACATGCTGGCTGGCATAACGCAGCACGGTGACGTCTACCTGCGGGTCGACGATACCTTTCTTCGCCAACTGGCTGGCCAGGCGCGAACGCAGCTTCGCCGGGGTCTGCCCTTCGGCGCGCACGACGCCGGCATAGGGGAAGAAGATGTTGCCGTCGGCGCCAACCACGCGGCCGTTGGCTTCCATCTGCTGGGTAGAGCCGGGGCTGGTCAGTTCCGGGTGGTCCCAGACGGTGACCAGCAGTACGTCGCCCGAACCGATCAGGTAGTCCTCCTGCGGCGGGCGGTAGTTCAACAACTCAGCCGGTACGCCGGGTTTGGCGGCGATCGCCGCCTCCTGGCGTTGTAGCACCTGGGGCGTGATGGGCACGAGGGTGACGTTCATGCCCTCTTTTTTCGCCTCGCGCTGGATATCGGAATCCGTCATGTGCTGACCGGGAGAGAACACGCAGCCTTGTAGCGCCAGACTGCCGACTACAAAGCTGAAAGCGAGCAGGTTTTTCATGGCAATCCTTCCTTGAAGCGAGTGTGAAAACTCAGTAGGCATTGCGGTGTACGAAACCCTTGAACAGGGTCAGCAAGACGATCTTCAGGTCCCACCAGACGGACCAGTTCTCGATGTAGTCCAGATCGAACTCGATGCGTTTCTGCATCTTCTCCAGGGTGTCGGTTTCGCCACGCCAGCCGTTCACCTGGGCCCAGCCGGTGATGCCCGGCTTGACCTTGTGACGCAGCATGTAGCGGCTGACCTGACGCCGGTATTGCTCGTTGTGCGCCACGGCGTGGGGGCGTGGGCCGACCACCGACATGTCGCCGAGCAAGACGTTGAAGAACTGTGGCAATTCATCCAGCGAGGTGCGCCGCAGGAAGGCGCCCAGCGGGGTGATGCGGCAATCGTTGCGTGAGGCCTGGATGACGGCGGCGCCGTCCTCCATCACCGTCATGCTGCGGAATTTCCACACGCGGATCGGCCGGCCGTCCATGCCGTAGCGGGTCTGGCGGAACAGCACCGGGCCGCGCGAAGTCAGCTTCACCGCCGCCGCGATCAGCAGCATGGGTACGGCGATCAGCAGCAGGATCAGCGAGGCCAGCACCACGTCCTCGATGCGCTTGAGTACGGCATTGGGGCCGTCCATGGGCGTATCGAAGATGCTGATGGTGGCCAGCCCGTTGATGCTTTCGCTGCGCGCATGCAGCAGGTCGAACATGAACAGGTCTGGGATCAGGTAGACCGACACCGTGGTATCGGAAAGCTCGCGGATCAGCTCGTTGAGCAGCGGCTCGCGGGACAGCGGCAGGGTCAGGTAGACCTTGTCGATCTGCCCGGAACGTGCGGCCTCGATCAGCGCCAGGCGGTCGCCCTTCACCGGCACCCGTTCGCCCAGTTCCATCTGCTGCGGGCGGTCGTCGTAGAAGCCAATCAGGCGCAGGCCCATCCAGGGCGCCGCGAGGATGGTCTCGGCCAACCGCGCGCCGACTTCACCGGTGCCGTAGATGGCCACGTTGCGGCTGTTGAAACCGTAGCGCCGGGCCACGCGCAGCAACATGCGGATCGCCAGGCGGTAGCCGCACATGATCAGTAGGGCGCAAGCGAACCAGCCCAGGCGCCGTGGCTCTTCCAGCTCCACGTGGCGCAGGGAGATGTCCATCAGCAGCACCGCGAAGAACGCCAGCGACCAGTACAGGGTGACGCTCAGCGATTCGCGCAACAGTGATTCGCCGCGCCAGGAGCCGTAGAGCTGGTTCAGCTCGCCGAGCCAGTGGAACAGCATCACGCAGAGCAGCGCCGAGACCCAGAGTTGTGCCTCCAGCACGCCGCTGCCGGAACTGAGCAGCGCGACCCCGGTGAGCACGATCACCAGGATGTCGCTCAAACGGTGCGCCAGCGAGATCAGCGACTGGTGCGCACGCAGGATTCCTTTCGTCTTGTTAGCCATGATGACCTCGCGATTGCCGGCGTCGCTCCTGGCGCCGCTGCATCGTTAGCGCAGTCCGTGATAGGACGCATGGCCGGCGAAACCACCGCGCATTGCCTGCGGGGTCTCCCGGGTGCGGGTTCACTGTCGCTTGTCCAGCAGCAACTGCTGCAGGTAGCGGCCATAACCGGTCTTGCTCAGGCGCTCGGCCTGCAGCGCCAGCGACGTCTCGCTGAGCCAGCCCTGCTGGAAGGCGATTTCTTCCAGGCAGGCGACCTTCAGCCCCTGGCGTTCCTCGATGGTCTGCACGAAGTGGCCGGCTTCCATCAGCGACTCGTGGGTGCCGGTATCCAGCCAGGCGAACCCGCGGCCGAGCAGGCTCACGTGCAGTTCGCCGAGCTCCAGGTAGAGGTTGTTGATATCGGTGATTTCCAGCTCGCCGCGGGCCGAGGGGCGGATCTGCCGGGCCATCTCCAGCACGCGGTTGTCGTAGAAGTACAGGCCGGTGACGGCGTAGTTCGAACGCGGCGTGCGCGGCTTTTCTTCGATGGAAAGCACGCGGCCCGCCCCATCGAACTCGACCACACCGAAGCGCGCCGGGTCCGCCACCTGGTAGCCGAACACGGTGGCGCCGCGGGTGCGCGCGGCGGCCTCGCGCAGGGTCTCGGTGAAGCCCTGGCCGTAGAAGATGTTGTCGCCCAGCACCAGGCACACCGAGTCGTCGCCGATGAACTCGGCGCCGATCAGGAACGCCTGGGCGAGGCCATCCGGCGAGGGCTGCACGGCGTACTGCAGACGCACCCCGAACTGCTCGCCGTCGCCCAGCAGCGCGCGGAAATTCGGCAGGTCGGTGGGGGTGCAGATCAGCAGGATGTCGTCGATGCCGGCGAGCATCAGCACCGACAGCGGGTAGTACACCATCGGCTTGTCGTAGATCGGCAGCAGCTGCTTGGACACGCCCAGGGTGATGGGATGCAGGCGGGTGCCGGAACCGCCGGCGAGGATGATGCCTTTCATGGTCTGCCTCCTTGCTTGGCCATCTGTTTGGCGTCGAAGCGCGTCGGGCAGGCCGAGCGCTCCATCAGAAAAGTGTCGATCAGGCTGGAAAGCCGCAGCGCGGAAATGTCCCAGGAGTAGCGCAGGACGTTGTCCTGGCCCAGCCGGCAGAGCTCGGCGCGCAGCTTGTGGTCGAGCAGCACGCGGCGCAGGGCGCCGGCCATGCCCGGCGGATCGAGGGGGTCGAAATACAGCACCGAGTTACCCAGGACTTCCGGGATCGAGGCGCTGCTGGCAGCCACCACCGGGCAACCGCAGGCTTGCGCCTCCAGCGGCGGAATGCCGAAGCCTTCGTACAGCGAAGGGAAGGCGAAGACGGCGGCATTGCGGTATTGCTCGATCAACTGGTCATCATCCAGTCGGCCCAGCCAGCGCACCCGGTCGCCCTGCCCGCGTTCCTGCAGTTGCGCGTCGACGAAACTGCGGTTGGCGGCGCCGACGATATGCAGTTCGACGTCCAGATCGCCGAGCAGGCGAAAGGCCTCGATCAGCCGGGCGAAGTTCTTGTGCGAGGCCGGCGAAGACACCGCCAGCACGTAGGGGCGTTCATCTTTGGCAGGTTCCAACCCGGTGCAGAACTCGGCCGATACCGCGTTGGCGATCACATGGATCTGCCGGGGATCGATTCGGTAGTGCGAGGCGATCTCCTGGCGGGAGAATTCGCTGACCGTGACCTGCGCCAGCGAGCGCCGCAGCATCAGCGGGATCATCAGCCGGTACAGCGCGCGGAATTTCCAGGAGAAGCTCTCCGGGTGGCGCACATAGGTGATGTCGTGGTGGGTCACCACCTGCCGCGAGTAAGCCAGCGGCGCGGTGCTGCACAGCGAGACCAGCAGCGGCCGCCCGTGACGGGCCAGCCACAGCGGCAGGTCGATTTGCTCCCAGAGATGACCGCTGCGGCGGCCGATCTGCACGACATTCAGCTGGCGGGCGATGTCCGGTCGGAGGATTTCACCGGGCGGTGCGACGAACAGCAGGTCGCTGCGCAGCCGCGCCAGCGACAGTGATATCTGCTCGGCGAAACGCTGCACGCCGCTCAGTGGCTGGGTGAGGAAACGCGCGTTGATCACGATCATGGGAACTTCTCCGCGAGGGGTCAGCGCAGCGACAGTTGCGGGGCCGACGCGCTGCGCACCAGGGTGGGCGACTCGTCGATGCGGATGTTGGCCTGGCACTCGCCGCCGCCTTCGGGGCATTGCCAGGGCACCGGGTGGCCCTCGCGGAGGGCGATGCCTCGAGTGGCGTCCAGGCGCCAGAGGGTGTCGCTGCTGCCGGGCTTGCTGGTGATGTTCAGGGTCTGCTCGTGGCCCAGGGTCCAGGCCACCAGGATTTCCTCGCTGGCCTTGGCGAAGCGCAGCAGGTAGACGTTCGGGTCCTGGTTCGGCACGCGTCCGACGAAACGGTAGCGGCCGATGATGTCGGCGATGCTGGCCATGGCGTGGTAGGCCGGCTTGGGTTGGCCACCGGCGGTGAGCAGGCCGAAGTTGTGCTCCATGTCCGTGCGGTCGATGCCGTCGTCCACCAGGTCGTACCACCAGGCGCCCTTCACGTTGGGCAGGCTGCGCACCAGCACGTAGGCACGGGCCAGGTAGGTGGCCTGGCGCTCGCGGCTGATGCCGCAAGCGCCTTCGTGGGCCGGCCAGCTGAACTCGGTGAAGTACAGCGGCACCGGCTTGCCGGCGGCGGTTTCCAGCTTCTGGTTCACACCCTGGAACCAGTTCAGCCAGGCCTCAGGCGTGGACATCTCGCCCTCGCAGTACACCGAGGGATGCAACGAGATACCGTCGACCACATCCAGCACGCCGCCGCTGGCGATACGCTCGGCGAAGCCCTGGCGAATACCCTTGAGGGTGACGGCGCCGGCGAGCACCTTGGCCTGCGGGTCTTCCTCGCGAATCACCTTGGCGGTCGCGCGCACCAGGGTCAGGTAGTCGTCGCTGAAGTCCTTGTCGGTGGCGTTTTCCACGTCCCACTCGTTCCACACTTCGTAGAAGGCCACCTGCCCCTTGAAGCTGCGCACCACGTAGCGCACGTAGCGCAGGTAGCCCTCGCGGGAGGCGTCGTCACGCGGCTTGGCGTTGCCGTAGAACTGGTTTTCGTTGCCCAGGATCAGCAACGTGCTGATACCCAGGCTGCGGGTGCTGCGTAGCTGAGCGCGCCACGCCGCATCGATGGACAGCACGCCGCGTTCACGCTCGACGCTGGACCAGTAGGCATCATCGCGGAACGACAGGATGCCGGCCTCGTGGGCCAGGCGATTGATGCCGTCGCGGTTGCCGGGGCGGATGTTCTGGTGGGTGCTGGCGCCGACGATGAATTCCGCCGCAGCGAGATTCTCCACCGGTGCGTCCTTGGCCAACGCCCGAGGCGATTGCAGTCCACCGCCGATCAGCAGCGCGCAGGCCAGCAGGCTGAGCATCCCGCCCTGCAGGCGCAGGCTGCGCGGCGCTGGTTGCGGAGCCGTCTCGTCCGGCAGGCGCAGGGCGCGGCCGATGGCCAGGCCGAGGAACAGGCTGGGGATCGGCGATTCGAGCACGTCGCTGGTCCAGCCGATCAGCAGGATGCAGAAGGCGATGCCGAGCAGCGCGCGGGCTTCACGGCCGGGCTGGCATTGCAGGCGCATCAGCATCGGCACGGCCAACAGGTACAGGGCGCCGCCGGCGACGCCGAACAGGCACCAGAGGTAGAGCAACGAGTTGTCCGCCACCGCCAGTTGCTCGACGCCGAAGATCGGGAAGGCGGCATAGGCGCTGCCGGTCATGCCCAGGCCGGCGCCGGTGTAGATCCAGCCGTTGTAGTCCATCACCTTGATCAGGTTCGGCCAGGTGTTGACCAGGCGATCCACCATCGAACCCATCAGGTTGTCGCCGGTGGCGCTGGCCAGGTGCGGGTCGACCGGCGCATACAGACCGTACAGCGGCAGCAGTAGCGCGCCGAGCACCACCAGCAGTGCGCCGAAGAGGAACAGCAGGCGCTGGCGGCTGACGCTCATCACCAGCAAGGCGACGAAGAAGGCGCCGGCGGAGGACTTGTTGGTGGTCAACACGATGCCCACCAGCGCCGCCGCGTAGATCAGCCCGCGAACCAGCAACGGCAGGCGGAACGAGCCCAGGTACAGGCTGAAGATCGCCAGCATCATCGCCAG
Source organism: Pseudomonas sp. (assembly GCF_002796985.1). GTDB lineage: Bacteria > Pseudomonadota > Gammaproteobacteria > Pseudomonadales > Pseudomonadaceae > Pseudomonas. The sequence goes on from NZ_PEKX01000020.1 coordinate 571,523, forward strand.
GCTCGAGGACATCCGCGAGAAGCCGGCGATACGGTCCAGGCCGTAGGCGTTCCAGGAGCGGTTGCCGCTGATCTCGACGCCGCCCATGGAGTAGGTGTAACCCTTCCACGGCACGTTGATCAGCAGGTCCAGGGCAATGCCGACCAGCGAGGCGAACAGGCAGAAGGCGATGACCCAGCCTACCGCCTTGCGGTGCATTTCCAGGTAGGGACCGCAGAGCAGGCCGAACAGCAACGGGGCGTAGATGAACACGGCGAAGAAGCCGCTCTTGAACTCGGCGCCGTGCAGCCGGCCGAGCAGCAGCGAGGCCGCCGCGAGGATCAGCAACAGCCACAGGCCGCGCTGCTGCGGACGGGTAATCAGCTCCCAGGCCACCGCGATCACGCAGAACACCTTGGGCAGGTAGACGATGGCCGACAGGCCGGCCTGGTCGGTATAGAAGCGCAGCGCGCCGTTGAAGGTTTCCACCAGCAGCAACGCCATCAGCACCCCGAGCGCCAGCAACGAGCGGTCGAAGGTCACGCCGCGCGCCGGCTCAAAGCGTGGATACGGGGATTGCAGATCCATGGTGCACTCCGCAGGTGAGCAGGGTTTGCCGCAGCACGGCCTCGTATTCGTCGAGCATCCGTTCCACGCTGAGCAGCGACTCGACACTCCCGCGCGCGCGCAGCGCCAGGCGCCGGCGCAGCTCCGGGTCTTGCGCCAGGCGTTGGATGGCCACACGCAGGGAGTCGGGCTCATCAGGGTTGCACAGCAGGCCGTTGACTTCGTCGTGGATGATTTCCACCAGCCCGCCGCGCCGGGCCGCGATCACCGGCAGGTGGTGGGCGCAGGCCTCCAGCGCCACCATGCCGAAGGGCTCGTGGCAGATCGTCGGGACCACCGCGACGTCGATCTCGCGGAAGAACTCGCTGGCCTTGCGATAGCCGACGAAGTGCACGCGGTGCGGATCGGCCTGTGCCTTGAGGCGGTTCACGTACTCCGGATCGCCCCGCCCGGCGATCAGCAGCGACGCCTCGGGCAGCGCATCGCGGAATGCCTCGAGCAGCCACTCCACGCCCTTGTGGGGGGCCAGCGTACCGATGAAGCCGTAACGCAGCGGCCGGTGCCGCTCCAGTGGCGCGGGGTCGTCGGCCTGCGGGGCGAAAGGCGATCCGTTGTGCACCACGTAGCTCCGGCTGCGAGCGAAGTACCCCGCCGAGACCAGGCTGTCGAGCTGATAGCGGCTGACTCCGACCACCGCGTCCACCTCGCTGGAGGCCTCGGCATGCGGGCGGCGCAGCAGCGCGCAGGAGGTGCACTGAACCTCGCAGTGCCGGCCGTTGCTGAAGCGCGTGCTGCGCGGGCAGGTCAGGTACTGGTCGTGGAGGATCTGCACGATCGGCAGGCCGGCGGCGCGAATCGCGTCCCAGGCGGAGATCGACCAGCCCGACAGGTTGTGACAGACCACGATGTCCGGCTCAACCTCTTCCAGCACCCGCTCCAGCACCCGGCGCATGCCGCGGTTGTAGCTATCCAGCGCGTGCCAGGCGAGGCGTTTCAGCGGCCCGCGGGCCTGCTCCTCGAACGGCCAGTAGAGGTTGCGCAGGCCGGCGCGCAGCACCGCGACACCATGGACCGTTTCGCGGCACAGCCCGTTGTCGGGGCCGGTGCATACCACCTGCACCTCATGGCCACGGCGCAGCAACCCTTCGCTCAGGGACTGCAGCATGACTTCCGCCCCCCCGGCGACATGCGGGGCGTACAGGGTATTGAGCAGCAGCACTCTCATAGCGGGTAGGCCCGGTTCATGCCCAGGGCGCCGGCCTCGCCGTCGCGGATCGCCTGCAGCACCAGCGCCAGGCGGCTTTCGCACTGGTGACGGCGGGCGAAGAAGTGCAGCAGGCGGATGAATACCCAGCGGTTGAAGCGGTACATCCGCGGCGAGGTGACCCACAGGTTCTTGTCGAACCAGGCCTGGTTGCGCGCGGCGTAGTAGGCACGCAGGTCGGAGCTGCCGAGCAGGTAGGTCTCGTAGATGTTGGAGGTACGCGCCTTGATGTTCCAGGAGTTCTCCAGGTCGTCCAGGCCGGCCTCGGGCACCAGGTAGAGATGGCCGCCCAGGGCGCCGATACGGAAGGTGTACTCGGTGTCGTCGGCGTAGAGCACCAGGTCGCGGCGCGGCAGGCCGATGCGGCGGAACAGGTCGGCGTGACCGAGCAGCCCGCCGTAGTAAGCGAATGGCAGCTCCAGCAGTGGCTGCGCCGGGCGCGGCCTGGGCTTGCCCCAGGGCGTGCGGCGCCAGAGCTTGTAGGGCAACTGGCGGACGTGGAACCCGAAGTAGCTGGAACGCGGCGGCGTGACGAAGCGGGTCGGCACGCCGGAGGCTACGTCGGCCTGGTGGCTCGGGCGGAAGCCCAGCACCGCGGTGTTGTCCGTGCCATGGCGCAGCGCACAGTCGATCAGGCGTTGCTTGAGCAGGGGGAAGGAGCCAGGCGTCGGTGCGTTGTCGTCATCCATCAGCCAGATGAAGTCGCAGCCACTTTTAAGCGCGGCCTCGATGCCCACGGCATAGCCATTGGCCGAGCCGGTGTTGCTGTCCAGCTCGATCACCTGCACGCGGTTGGGCCAGAGCAGGAACAGTTGGTCCAGCTCGGCCACCGAAGCGTTGCTGACCACGATGGCGCGGGTGATGTCCTTCTCGCGGAAGGCACGCGCCAACAGTTCTTCCAGGTACTCCAGGCGATCGCCATAGGTCAGCGTCACCAGCACGGTCGATCCATTCATCTCGCCACTCCTCCTTGTTCGTGTGCCTGCTCTTGTGAGGGCGCTGGGCGCGTCAGGCGCGCCAGCCGCCGTGGCCGCTCACCGCCGAGAGCTGGCTGAGCGGAACCCGGATACGTTGTTCGCGTTGCAGCAGGTTGAGCAGGATCAGCCCGCGCTCGGTGCCGTCGTCGCAGAGGAAGATGGCCTCCACTTCGCACTCGCCGGCGCACTTCACGCGCACCACCTGGCCTTGGTGGAAGCCGCTGGACGGGCGCTCAGGCATCGCTGCCAGCCGCTGGCGAATGCCTTCCACCAGGTCGTCGGCCACCGCCAGCGGTTGCGCGCCGAAACTGACGATGCGCGCCACGCCACGGGTGGAGCGGATCGGGAACCAGTTGTCGTGCTGCTGATCGAGGCGGATGAACAAGTAGCCGGGGAACAGCGGCTGCGGCCGACCGCCCTGCCCCACCAGCGGCCGATAGCAGGAGAAACCCTGGCGACCGAGGTTCTCCTCGGCGCGCAGTTCCTGGTGCGGCTTGGTCTGGATCAGGTACCAGCGGTACTGCGCGGCATCTACGGCGGAAGCGCCACTCATGACTCGTACTCCCCAAGGATGTCGGACGACGGAGCGGGTCGTTCCACGGTGTAGCGGCCCAGCAACCGCTGCATCTCGTCCGGCGGGTTGAACATCAGCACGTCGATGATCGACAGGCTGGGGACGAAATCCGGACTGAACTGCGGGTAGCTCAGCTCGTCCATGCGCAGGAATTGCAGTTCCAGGCCATGGGCCTGGAACACGTCGGGCGAGTACAGGTGACGGCCGCCCTCCGGGTTGAGGTAAACGTCGCCACCCGCCTGTTTCACCGCCTCGATCAGGCGCTGGTCGCGGCCGATGTCCTCGGCCAGGTCCAGCTCTGAGACCCGCGCCATGGGCGTGTCGATGCCCATGTAGTGGCAGATGCGGCGGATCGAGTGCTCGGCGAAGTGCGACAGGTTGCGCTCGGGGTGTTCGAGGATTTCCTCCAGCAGCGGCATCACCTGCGGGTAGCACGGCGCACGGTGGTAGGCATGGCGGATGGTGTGCAGCAGGCGCTGATTGCTCAGGCACATCTGCTCGCTCAGCCTTCGCTCATTGATCGCCTGGGTCTGCGAACCCTGTTCCAGGGGAAAACTGAACTGCCAGATTTTCCCGCCGACCAGCAGGCGATTGCGGTTGATCCAGCCGCGCCGGGTGTACTGCAGGCTGTCGCCGAGAATGAACAGGCTGCTCGCGGCGATCAGCTGGAAGTACCCCAGGTAGGGGAACAGGTACGGCTGCATGAGGCTGACGATGTGGACCATAGCTGCATCTCTTCCCTAAGTTCCCTTTCAGTCCTTGGCGTCGTAGCGGTAGGCATAGGCGCCGTAGTCGTACGCCGCGGTCGAGGCCTTGCGCTTCACGCCATTGAGGATCGCGCCCTGCAGGTGGATGCCGCTCTGCGCCAGGCGCCGCCGCGCGGTGTCGATCTCGCTGGCCGGGCTCTGGCCGAAGCGGGTCACCAGCAGGCAGATGCCGCACAGCCGGCCGACCAGGGCGGCGTCGGTCACCGCCAGCACCGGCGGGGTATCGACGATCACCAGGTCGTACAGGGACGAGGCATCGCGCAGCAGCTGGGCGAAGTTGTCGTGCATCAGCAGCTCGGAAGGGTTCGGCGCGGCGAAGCCACAGGAGATGAAGTCCAGCTCCGGGACTTCGGTGGGCAGGATCACTTCGCTCAGCGGGCGGTGCGAACTCAGCGCGTCGGACAGGCCGTGGCGCGGGGTCAGGCCGAACACCCGGTGCAGGTAGCCCTTGCGCATGTCGGCGTCGATCAGCAGGGTGCGCAGGCCTGATTGCGCGACGATGGCCGCGAGGTTGCTGGAGACGAACGACTTGCCGGCGCCCGGCGCCGGGCTGGTGAGCATCACCACGTTGTTGCGCGCTTCGAGCAGGGCGAAATGCAGGTTGGTGCGCAGGCTGCGGATCGCCTCGTTGGCCAGGTCGCCGGGGGCGGAGGCAGCGAGCAGCTTGGGCGTGTGCCCGAGGAGGTCGCCCTTGCGCTCCTTCTCCAGGCGCTCCTGCTGCCGCGAATAGGGGATCGCAGCGAGCACCGAAAGACCGAGCTGTTCGATCGCTTCGGGGTTCTCCACGCCACGGTAGAAAGCCTGGCGCAGGAACAGGATGCCCAGGGCGACGCAGAAGCCGAGCAGGGTGGCGAGCAGCACGATGACCTTGCGCATCGGCTTGGCCGGCTGCTCCACGTTGGCCTGGGCGGTGTCGATCACCCGCACGTTGCCGATGGTGCCGGCGCGGATGATGTCCTGCTCCTGGGCCTTGTTCAGCAGGGTGGTGTAAGTCTGCCGGGTGACCTGCATGTCACGGGACAGGCGCAGCAGTTCCTGCTGGGTGGCCGGCAGGGTCTGGATGCGTTTCTGCAGTTGCGCCTTGCGGTCTTCCAGGCTGCCCACTTGCTTGAGCAGGGCCTGGTAGGTCGGGTGCGTCGGGGTGTAGAGGCGGTCGTACTCGGCACGCTTGAGCTTGAGTTCGGACAGCTGGTTGTCGATGCCCACCACCTGGTCCAGCACGCCGCGGGTCTCGACGCTGATGTCAGCGGACTTGGCGGTGGTCTGGTAGGCGTTGTAGGCGGCTTCGGCGTGCTCCAGCTCCAGGCGCACCACCGGCAGCTGCGAGCGCAGGAACTGCAGGCGCTGGGAGGCTTCGGCGGAGCTGCGCTCGACGTTCTGCAGCACATAGAGGTGGCTGATCTTGTCGAGGATACGGTCAGCCTGCTGCGGGTTCGGGTCCTCCAGGGTCATGTAGATGATCCCCGAGTCCTTGCCAGCCTCGGCCACCTTGAGCAGCTTCTGGTAGTTCAGGGTGGTGGTCAGCAGGCGGTTCTTCACCAGGGTGAACTCGGTGCCGGGGCGCCCCACCAGCTCGTCCACCTCAATGCTGAAGCCCTTCTCCATCACGGGCTTCTTCAGCTCGCCACGCAGGATAAGCTCGTCGTCGGCGTTGAGCAGGTGGTAGGCCTCGCCACCATCGGCCACCAGGGTCAGCGGCTCGCCCAGGTACTCTTCCGGCACGTCGAGGGAGAACACCTTGATCTGCTCGCCGCCCCAGGCGTAGGAACCCATGCCCAGCCAGGGCGCAGCCAGGGTCTGCCCGGCTTCGGGCTTGTAGCGCCGCGCCAGGTAGTCACCAATCAGCGGCAGATGCCGGGGTTTGGCGACGATGTCCAGCTTGAGAATCTCCACCGCCTTGCCGAGCACCGCGCGGGATTTCAGCAGCTCGATCTCGGTGGAGGCGATCGACACCGAGTCGGGGCGGTTGATCACCTCCGGCGTGCCGTTGAGGCCGTTCTTCTTCTGCTCGATCTGGATCATCGCGCCGGACACGTAGATCGGCGTGGCGACTACCGCGTAGAAGAGCCCGAGCACCGCAAACAGGCCAGTGACGGCAATGATCATCTTCTTGTGATCGAACAGCAGGCGCAACAGGCCGGCGACGTCGATACGGGTGTCCTGGAGCGTTTCCAGGGACGAGCGGGGCATGACACTCATGGACTTCCATCCTCCAGTGAGGCGGCGCGGCTCAGCGCGCCTGAATCGGGTTCAGCCGCTTGAGCAGGTTGGCGCCGTGGTTGCCGATCAACATCAGGAAGGCCTGCACCTTGCGCATGGGCGAAATGGCCGCCATGGACAGCCGGCAGACCTGCATCAGGAAGTACTCGTTGAGTGCCTGGTTACCCAGGCGCTGGTAGTAGCGCGACAGGCAGTAATAGGTGTGCAGGGTCATCTGCTGCTGCACGCGGTCGGCCTGCATGGAGAAGATCCCGCCCTTGTGCACGCGGTAGGCGGCCGGGCGGATTTCCTCGATGAAGCGGCCCTTGCCGAAGGCGCCCAGCAGCGACCACCAGCACAGGTCGACCATGCGCGTGGTGCGCAGCTCCTCGGGCATCTCGGTGAGCACGTTGCGGAAGCAGGTGGTGAGCGTGGAGATCGGCCGCGCCTGTTGCAGCTCCAGGCGGCTGGCGTCGCGGCGGTACTTGCCGGTGAGCTGCCGGGGCTTGATCACGCCGTCCTCGTTGTAGGTGTAGGCGTCGTGGTAGGTGATCACGTAGTCCGGGTTCTTCTCCAGGAAGTCGACCTGGATCTGCAGCTTGCGCGGGTCGGTCCAGTAGTCGTCGCCCTCGCAGTAGGCGATGTAGCGACCACGCGCCTTGCGGAACACCGGCAGGCCGTGGGAGAAGCCCTTGGAGTACTGGTTTTCCTTGTGGAAGATCGGCTTGATGATGTGCGGATAACGTGCGGCGTAGTCGGCGATCAGCTCGCTGGTGCCGTCGTTGGAGGCGTCGTCGTTGACCAGCACTTCAAAGCGGAAATCGGTGACCTGCTCGAGGAAGCTGTCCAGCGTGCGGCCGATGTAGTTCACCTGGTTGTAGGCCAGGCAAACGATGCTCAAAAGGGGCTTCGGGTCTTCCGGCCAATTGGAGAGGATCTGCAGCTCGGAGCGGATATCCATGTCTAGACACTCGGCTTGTGGGACGGTTTGAACAGGCGCAGCAAAGCCGGGGCAGAGCCCGCGCCCACGAGGAACAGGGTGATCAGGCCGCACACGGCCAGTGCCGCGAGCAGCCACAGGCGCTCGCCGGAGCGGGCCAGCAGCGTGTAGAAGGGTTCGCTGATCAGCAGCCCGGCAGCACTGAGCGCGGCGATCTGCAGGGTGTCGCGCATCCAGGCGCCGTGCAGGCCGGGGGCGAAGGTGCGGTGCACGATCGCCGGCCAGATCAGGAACGACACCAGGCGCAGGCCGAACCAGCACAGCGCCACGCCCACCACGCCATACAGGTAGGCGCTGGCAATCACCAGCGGCACCGTCACCAGGGTCGAGATGGCGCTGTACCAGACGTGCATGCGCAGTTGGCCGTGGGCGTACTGCAGGTAGAACTGGAAGCTGGCCACCGCCATCAGGCCTGAGCCGAGTACGTACCACGCCAGGATCGGCCGGCACCAACTGGCGGCCACGGCATCGCCGCTCCAGGCCAGGACCAGGTCATGACCATGAGCGGCGATCACCGCGACCATCGGGAACAGCAGCACACAGACGAAGCGGTTCGCCTTGAGATAGAGCTGCTGCATGTCTTCGTGGCGTTCTTCGGCCACCAGCATGGTCATGCGTGGCAGCAGCGATTGCGCCAGCGGGTTGACCAGCGTGAGGATGCCGCCGGAAATCAGCGCCACCAGGGAGAAGTAACCGTACTGCTGCAAGGGCAGCAGGTTCGACAGCAGGACCTTGTCCAGCTGGGTGAGCACGATCCACAGGCAGGAGGTGAAGGACATGCCCAGGGCGAACGGCAGCACCGGGCGTACCGTGTCCCAGCAGAAGCGGGTCAACAGGCGCACGTCCAGCCACAGGTAGGCCTTGCCGCCCAGCAGCAGCGTCTCGATCAGCGACACCGCGACCTGGAACTGAAAGAACACCAGCGGATCCTGGCTGACCTGCGCCACCAGCAGCAGGCCGCCGAAATAGCGCAACGTGGTGATGAACACGTTCACCGCGTTGATGAAGCCGTGCAGCTCCTGGCCCTGCAGCGCGCTGCGGTACAGGGTGGCGTACAGCCGCAGGGCCACCAGCAGGCCCATCAGGCTGATGCACTGCGCCACCAGCTCGGGCGAAAGCTGCTGCACGTTCAGCCACTGCCCGGAAATCCAGGTGCTGCCGCCCCACACCGCCAGGCTGCTGAACAAGGTCAGCGGCAGCAGGATCAGCTCGAAGGAGCGCAGCAGGCGCGCCTGGTCCTGGCCTTCGCCGTTCACGCCACGGCCATGGGCGACCTGGCGCACCAGCGCCGGTGACAGGCCGACATCCAGCAGCAGCAGCCAGCTCTGCAGCACCGCGAAGAAGCCGATCAGGCCGTACGCCTCGGCCCCGAGGTGGCCGAGGTAGAACGGCTGGATCAGGATGCCGATGACGATGGCGTACGCCTGCCCTGCGTAATTGATCAGGGTATTGCGGACCATCGACAGCGAGCGTGCGGTGCGCATGATCGTCCCCTTACACCGCGACGGCGACGCGGCCGCTTTCCAGCAGCAGCACTTCGATCACCGCGCGCTGGACCTCCTGGGGCAGCCCCGGATACAGCGGCAGGCAGAGGATGCGCTGGCTCAGTTCGCGCGATTGCACCTGCGGCACCTGCGGGGCGAGGTAGTCGAGGGTATCCAGCGACGGGTAGAAGTAACGCCGCGGGTTGATCCCGACCTCGTTCAGCGCGGTGCGCACGCGCAAGACCTGGGCTTCGTCACGCAGGCCGATGGGGTAGTAGCTGTTGTTCAGCCGCGCGTAGCTCTCGCTGGCCTGCAGGTCGTAGTAGCCGCTGAGCGCGGCGGTGTAGCGCGCGGCGATCTCCTCGCGCTGGGCGAGGATGCTGTCGATATCGTCGAGCACGCACAGGCCCATGGCCGCGGAGAACTCGTTGAGCTTGGCGTTGATGCCCAGACCGACGATCTGGTCGACGCCGGCGATGCCGAAGTTGCACATCAGGCGGATCTGCCTGGCCAGATCGTCATCGGAGGTGACGATGGCGCCGCCCTCGATGGTGTGGAACAGCTTGGTGGCATGGAAGCTCAGGGTGGTGGCGTCACCCCAGGCCAGCACCGAACGGTCGCGATAGCGCGAACCGAAGGCGTGGGCGCCGTCGTAGATCACCTTCAACTGGTTGCGCTGGGCCACCGCCTGAATCTCCTCCACCGCACAGGGATTACCGAACACGTGGGTGGCGACGATGGCGGTGGTATCCGGCGCAAGGCTGGCTTCGATGCGCGCAGGGTCGAGGTTCCAGGTCCGCGCGTCGATGTCGGCGAAGCGCGGGCGGATGCTCTCCCACTGCAGCGTGCTGCTGGTGGCAACGAAGCTGAAGGGGGTAGTCACGGCACTGCCGGTCACGCCCAGGGCGCGGTAGGCCACCTGCAGGGCGATGGTGCCGTTGTTGGTGAGAATCACATGGCGAACGCCGAAGTAGTCTTGCAGGCGCTCTTCCAACTCCGTGACGAAGGGGCCGTGGTTGGTGATCCAGCCGGAGGCATAGATCTGGTCCACGTAGGCCTTGAACTTGTCCAGGTTGCCCAGGTAGGTCTTGGTCACATTGATCACGGTCGCATCCCTCTGTTGGATGGAAAGTCCGTCTGTTTGATGGAAAGCCTGTGGGATTCAGAGCCGGCGCACGCGCCGGCTCAACCCAGCGCCGACAGCGCGAAGGGCGCTTCGTCGATGCCGGTGTCCATGGCTTGCGCGGCTTGTGGCGTGCGGCTGGCCAGGTGTTCCTGGATGGCTTCGATGACCCGGCCGCTGGCGTCGTGGTGGAACTGCCAGACGCCATAGATACGGCTGTCGAAGGAGCGTTCGCTGCCCAGCATCGGGTTGGCCGCAAGGCCCGAGCCCAGGCCGAAGCTGTAGAGGCCGGGGATCGGCTGGCCGGTGCTGTCACGCAGGCAGCCGGCGGCGTCGGAATCCAGCCCGCCCTTGCTCTCGCGTACCTGCAGCGGTTCACCGTTGGCGTGGCGCAGGGCTGGCAGGCAGGGCTGGTAGCCGATGGCCTGGACGAACACGCCGTCCTCGCTGCAGCACTGTTCCAGGCGCTCGCGCACGGCGGGCGAGCGGTCTTCCAGGCACAGCAGTTCGACCTTCACCCGGGTGCCGCTGACGACCCCGTTGGACAGCACGTCGGTGCCGACCTGGTGGGCGCGGTAGCGCAGGCCGCCGGAGCGGTTGACCCGTCCGGAGACCGGGCAGACATCCATGCCTTCATCCACTACGTAGCCGGCCGCGCGGGCTTCCTCGGCACTCTCGAAGAACAGGCGGATCGGCGCACGGTGCAGCAGGGTGATCTGCTCGAGGCCCAGGCAATCGAGGGCGCAGGCCAGGTTGTCGAGGATCGAGAAGGCGCTGTGGGAGCCACCGACCACGGTGAAGCGGCTGCCGGGAGTGACCCGGTCGCCGAACAGCTCCACCAGCTCGGCAGGGTTCAGGCTGAGCAGCGCGTCGGAGGAGTAGACCGTGGGGCCGTCGTGGGACAGGTGCAGGTCCTGCTCGGCCAGGCTCCAGTTCAGGTATTCGCGGTTCTGCCGGCCACCCAGGTTCATCACCAGCGTCCCAGCGTCGACCTGCACGCCGTGGGAGCCACTGCGCAGCGCCAGCTGGAAGCTGCCGTCATCCTGCGCGGTGATCTTCTCGATGCGCGTCCCCAGCGCCACTTCGACGCCCAGGTGCTCGGTGACGTAGCGCATGAACAGCGTGGAGGCATGCGCCAGCAGCTCGCCCACCTGCGTGAGCATCGGCGCGCCGTGGGGGTCGTTCTGCAGAGCGCGGAACGCCGAGGAGTGCGCCAGCGGTGCGAAGATCGGCAGTAACGCCGGATCGCGCAGGCAGTCGAGGAACACATCGCCCACCGAGTTGGCGGTGATGTGATAGTCCCCCAGCCGGCCACGGCCGACCGCCAAAGCAGCGTCCACCACCAGCAGGCCATCGCGCGCGAGACTCGCCAGCGCACCGGTCTTGTAGGCGTTGAACAGGAAGCCCATGCCTGCCGGGCCGGCGCCGCCGACCACACAGGCATAGTTGGAACGAAGCGATTGCTCGGCCATCAGCCTTGACTCCCAGCGCGGCGAGGCGCGCAGCTCTCGTGATGCCGGCGCTGTCGGCCGGCCAGATGGCGGCGAACGCGCCGGAATTCCGTCACTCGCGGCGCAGCCGCCTCGGCACGCACCTTGTTCGGGAAGGTCGCGGGAGTGAGTTCGGAATGGAAGGCGGACGCCGACAGAAGAACTTCGGGAGTGGGCCGAAGTTGCTGTATCAGGGATGAAACAAATAACGTCTGGCGCAGCTCAAGATCAGCCGAAAGTTCAGCTTTGTTACACCCAGAGCTACACCTTAAAATATCGGCATAACAAACTTTCGAACTAACAGAAGCCGCTCGACTAAACTTTTCATTAACGCCACGGGGATCGGCGTCACTCTCCCGCAGTTTCACCAGCGAAACACTTTCCGCCAGGAAAGCGCTGCTCTTTTTGCTTTTTTCGACGGCACCAGAAGTTCCGTCTTTTTCCATTATTCCAGCGGCCATCGTCACTCACTCCAGATCAGGAGTTGCTCTGCGCCGGGCCATTGGCAAAACTCGAAGACAAGGCTACCGCCCGAGTTCGAATGACCCGATTCAACTAACGACAATCAACTGTTCGTCCCTGGAGTGGCCGTTACTTTTCGCTGGGCAAAGCTACCGCCCTTCGGCCATGTTCCGAAAATCTGGAAAAACAAAAGCAAAAATCTATCGCGCTTCCGCAGCGAGGGGGCTGACGGAAGTTGTCAGGCAGCGATAGGAAAGTGACAGGAAGAAGAGGTGGCAGAATCTTCCGTGACACACTGCTCGTGCGACTGCTCCCTGAGGTGTCTCATCCAGACACCACACGATATTGCTATGTGAATAGTAATAGTGGGGGGGGTGAAGGCATGTCAATCAACGAAGCAACGCCACGCCAAGAATCCGACAAAAGGCAATTCGTGCATTATAACTTGTTGATTTATAAGGCGTCATAATCCCGACACAAGCCTTTTGACAGCACGCACATACACCGTCGCATCGGCGCAAAAGGTATTAATCGGAAAGTATTAACCCTGCCGCGCGGACGCGGCGGAGTGTTTCATCCCTGAACAATGCGATCCTTTCCGGTGCGTTTTGCCTGATACAGCGCCGCGTCGGCACGGCTGTACAGCGCGGAAAGATTCTGGTCATCGGGCTGTAGCAGGGTGAGCCCCTGGCTGATGGTCACGCTGAAGAAATGCTCGGCCTCGTTGAAGCGCAGACGCTGCACCTCGCGCTGCAGGCGCTCCCCGATCTGCCGCGCCATGTTCTCGTCGCAACCGGGCAGCAGCACGGCGAATTCCTCACCGCCGATGCGGCCGAACAGATCGCCGCGGCGCAACGCTCCGGCACCGCTCTGGGCGATACGTTGCAGCACCACGTCGCCGACCTGATGGCCGTAGACATCGTTGATCTTCTTGAAGTCGTCCACATCCAGCAGCAGGAACGCCAGCGGTGTAGAGGTCGCCTTGCAGTCGCGGAAGGCCTGCTCGGCGCTGTCGAAGAAGTAGCGGCGGTTGCTGCTCTGGGTCAGTACGTCGGTGGTCGCCAGGCGGTGCAGCTCGGTCTCCAGGTGCTTCTTGTCGGTGATGTCCTCGGCGATGCCGACAATCATCAGCGGCAACCCGGCGTCGCTGTGCTGGCTGACGAAGCACTTGTCGCTGAGCCAGCGCACCTCGCCGTCGGCACGCAGGATGCGGTATTCGCGCTGCTCGATGGCGCCGCGCTCCAGAACCTCCTGCAGGGTGCTCTGGGCGTAGTCCAGGTCATCGGGGTAGATGCAGTTGCGCCACTCACTGTAGTCCGCCAGCAGTAGTGCGGCGGAGCGGCCGAAAATGCGCTCGTAGGCAGGGCTGACATAGACCATGCGCTGGGTCTGCCAGTCCAATGCCCAGAGCACCGAGTTGACGCTGGCCAGCAGTGCGCTGAAAAGCTGTTCGCGCTCCTTCAGGCGCGTCACCTCGGCTCGACTGTGCAGCAGCGCCAGCAAGGCCTCTTCCTGATCGGCCGGTAATCTATTTTCATCCATGTATCAGCATCCTCCCGCTCATTGACCGGGGCTATGACCGAAAACTACGCCGCGCTGCTGCAAATTAAACGAAAAGCCCGCCGAACGGCGGGCTTTTCTTCAGATGCATCTCTCAACGTCTCAGGACGTTTCCGCCACTCAGACGGCTGGACGCAGCGAATAGGTCTTCAGTTGCTCGGCAAACTCGCGCAAGGACTGGATGCCACTGGCCTCCGCCTCGTGTACCCACTGCTTGATCGCGGCGAGCATGTCGTGGCCGTTGGCGCTGGTTTTCACCCAGATCTGCTGCAGCGCCAGGCGCTTCTCGTAGATCACCTGCAGGGACTGGCTCTGTGCGAGCAGGTCCTGGATGCGTGCGTGGTGGCGCTCCTCCAGCAGGCTGGTCTCCCGCGAGAGCAGGCGCTTGGCGCGACGGAACAGGTGGCGCACCGACTCGTCGGCCTTGGCCAGTTCCTGCTTCACCAGCGGGCCGATCACCAGCTTGCGGTACTGCGCCATGATCTGGAAGCGGTTGTTGAGGATGGCCATGGCGGTGTCCATGTCCAGGCTGCCCTTGCCTTCCACGCGGTGGGCGATGGGCGCCACGCGGGCGACCCTGGCCAGGCGCAGGAAGCTGAAGACCTTGATCCAGGCCCAGCCCAGGTCGAACTCCCACTTCTTCACCGACAGCTTCGCCGAGTTCGGGTAGGTGTGGTGATTGTTGTGCAGCTCCTCACCGCCGATCAGGATGCCCCAGGGCACAAGATTGGTAGCGGCGTCGCGGCACTCGAAGTTGCGGTAGCCGATGGCATGGCCCAGGCCGTTGATGACGCCGGCGGCCCACACGGGGATCCACATCATCTGCACGGCCCAGACGGTCATGCCGAGCACGCCGAACAGCGCGAGGTCGATGATTGCCATCAGCACGATGCCGCCGGTGGGGTAGCGCGAATAGACGTTGCGTTCGATCCAGTCTTCCGGGCAGTTCTTGCCATAGATACGCAGGGTATCGGCGTTCTCCGCCTCCTTGCGATACAGCTCGGCGCCGGTGCGCAGCACGGTGCCCAGGCCCTTGTAAACCGGGCTGTGCGGGTCTTCGGCGGTTTCGCACTTGGCGTGGTGCTTGCGGTGAATCGCCGTCCACTCGCGGGTGTTCATGGCGGTGGTCAGCCACAGCCAGAAGCGGAAGAAGTGCTGCAGCGCCGGGTGCAGTTCGAGCGCCCGATGCGCGGAGTAGCGATGCAGGTAGACCGTGACACCGACGATGGTGATATGGGTCAGGACCAGGGTGACTGCCACCAGTTGCCACGGCGACAGATCAAGGAAACCGTTGTACCACATAGGCGATACTGTACCTCGAAAGGAGTGTAGGACTACGTCTTCGCCGGACATGCCTTGCCGGGAAAAGTCAGCCCGCATTATCACTAAGCGGGTCCGGAATTCCATCCGGTCTTTTAGATACAAATGCGCCCAAGTGGCCATCATTCATACTGCACAGCCAATAAATCCAATCCGCTACCGCATGAATCCTCGCCTCAGCGCCCTGCGCATCAGTCTGTTGTACCTGGCCCTGGGCACCCTCTGGGTGCTGCTCAGTGACCAATGGTTACAAAAGGTGCTCATCGATCCCGCCTCACTGACGCGCTGGATGGAGGTGAAGAGGTACCTGTTCCTCGGTATCACCTCGCTGCTGCTGTTCTTCCTGCTCTGGCGCCACTTCCGCGCCCAGCATCGCGCGCTGGAAGCCCTGCTTGACCGCGAGCGCCGCCTGAGCCGCGCCTTCGAAGTGGTCGAGGACGGCATCTGGGACTGGGACCTGGACACCCACCGCGTCCACTATTCCCCCGCCTACGCCGAACTGATCGGCCTGCCCCACGAGCGCCTGAGCGACGACCTGCTGCTGTGGGAACACCGCCTGCACCCGGACGACCGCGCCGCCGTCGTCGCCGCCCACCAGGACTGCATCGAAGGCCTGCGCTCGCCGCTGGAATGCGTCTACCGCATCCGCCACAGCGACGGCAGCTACCGCTGGGTGCGCAGCAGTGGCCGGGTCAGCCGCGACGAGAGCGGCCGGCCGCTGCGCCTGACAGGCGTCAGCCGCGATATCACCCGCCAGCGCAACAACGAAGACCATCTGCGCCAGGCCGCCGCCGTGTTCGAGGCGACCCAGGAAGGCCTGCTGGTGACCGATGCACGCGGCGTGATCGTGCACACCAACCCGTCCTTCTCGCGCATCACCGGCTACAGCGCCGAGGACGTGCTCGGCGGCCAGCCGTCGCTGCTCAAGTCCGGTCGCCAGGACGATGCCTTCTACCAGCGCATGTGGACGGCCCTGCAGGATCAGGACGTGTGGAGCGGCGAAATCTGGAACCGCCGCAAGAGCGGCGAGGTGTACCCGCAGTGGCAGCACATTCGTGCGGTGCGCAATGACGAGGGCGAACTGACCCATTATGTGGCGGTGTTCTCCGACCTCAGCAGCCTCAAGCGCTCGCAGCACGAACTCGACTTCCTCGCCCACCACGACCCGCTCACCGGCCTGCCCAATCGCCTGCTGCTGCGCGAACGCATCGATCAGGCGCTGGCCCGCGCCGAGCGCGAACAGGGCGGCGGCGCGCTGCTGAGCATCGACCTCGACCACTTCAAGCACATCAACGACAGCCTCGGCCACAACATCGGCGACCTGCTGATCCGCGCCGTGGCCGAGCGCCTGGAGAACTGCCTGGACGAACGCTGCTGCCTGGCGCGGTTGGGCGGTGACGAATTCGCCGTGGTCCTCGAGAGCCAGCAGCCGCACCACGCCAGCAGCCTCGCCCAGCGCCTGCTGGAAGCGATGAGCGCGCCCTTCGAGGTCAACGGGCAGGTTATCTATATCTCGGTGAGCCTGGGCGTCAGCCTGTTCCCCGAGGACGCGCGCAATGTCGACCACCTGCTGCAGCACGCCGACGCCGCGCTGTTCCAGGCCAAGGCCAGCGGGCGCAACCTCTACGCCTTCTATACCCCCGAACTCACCGCCCGCGCGCGCTCCCATGTGCAGGTGGAGTCGGCGCTGCGCCATGCGCTGGACCACGACGAACTGCGCCTGTACTTCCAGCCGGTGCACGACCTGGCCAGCGGCCGCATGGTCGGGGTCGAGTCGCTGGTGCGCTGGCAGCATCCGCAAAAGGGGCTGATCGCGCCCAGCGGGTTCATCCCGGTGGCCGAGGAAAGCGGCCTGATCACCGCCATCGACGCCTGGGTGCTGGAGCAGGCCTGCCGGCAGATGCGCCAGTGGCTCGACGCGGGCGTCGGCCTGGACTTCATCGCGGTCAACGTCTCCAGCCGGCTGTTCGGCCGCGGCGGCCTGGAGGAGCGTGTGGCCCTGGCCCTGGAGCAGAGCGGCCTGGAGCCGCATCACCTGGAGCTGGAAATCACCGAAAGTGCGGTGATGGAAAACTTCGACCAGGCCCTGGAGCTGCTCTGCCAGCTGCGCCTGCTGGGGGTGCACCTGGCCATCGACGACTTCGGCACCGGCTACTCCTCACTGATGCGCCTCAAGCGCATGCCGGTGCACAAGCTGAAGATCGACCAGGGCTTCGTCGCCGGCCTGCCGGACGAATCCGAGGACGCCGCCATCGCCTGCGCGGTGATCGCCCTGGGCCAGAGCATGGGCCTGCAGGTGGTCGCCGAGGGCATCGAGCGGCCCGACCAGGCCGCCTTCCTCCTCACCCACGCCTGCAACTTCGGCCAGGGTTACTGGTACGGCGCCCCGCAGCCGGCCAGCGCTCTGCTGCCGCAACTGCCACGCGACACCGCCTGACATCGCTCTAAAACTTTTGGGTATATAAAAATTCTTAAACAGTATTTTTAAGAATATTCAGCTCCTGCCTAAGATGCGCTCACACCGCACGCGCCGTTGGTGAATCGGCCGGTGGTCAACCCATTAGGAGCTGATACCCATGAGCGCAACCCTCCGTAGCCTGGACGGCCAGGACGAAGCCAACATCCTGCGCGAAGTGCAGAGCGCCCTGCGTGGCCTGCGTTTCGGCGCCGTCGAGATCACCGTGCACAACGGCCAGGTGGTGCAGATCGAGCGCAAGGAAAAATTCCGCCTGCAACAGACTCCCGGCAAACCTGCCTGAGCCCGAGCGGACCGACTGGACACCCGGAGCGTCGCCATGACCGAACTGCCCCACCGGTACTGCAGCTGTCAGCCGCGAATGCGTGGCTGACAACGCCCCTCCCCCGAAAGACCCTGCCCAACAAACATAAAGAACTGCATTTTTTCAGGAGCTGCACATGTCCATCCGCCGTTTCGCCCTGGCCGCACTGGCCAGCGCCTTGATCGCAGGCCCCGTATCCGCCGCGACCCAACTGCTCAACGTTTCCTACGACCCGACCCGCGAGCTGTACCAGGCCTACAACGCCGCCTTCATCAAGCACTGGAAGGCCCAGGGCGGTGACGACCTCACCGTGCAGCAATCCCACGGTGGCTCGGGCAAACAGGCCCGCGCCGTGATCGACGGCCTGAAGGCCGACGTGGTGACCCTGGCCCTGGCCGGCGACATCGACGAACTGAACAAGCTGGGCAAGCTGCTGCCCGCCGACTGGCAGGCCCGCCTGCCCGACAACAGCACCCCCTACACCTCGACCATCGTGTTCCTGGTGCGCAAGGGCAACCCCAAGGGCATCAAGGACTGGGGCGACCTGACCCAGCAGGGCGTGGAAGTCATCACCCCGAACCCGAAGACCTCCGGCGGCGCCCGCTGGAACTTCCTCGCCGCCTGGGCCTGGGCGAAGAAGGAATACGGCAGCGACGAGAAGGCCCAGGAATACGTGAAGAACCTGTACAAGCACGTGCCGGTTCTGGACACTGGCGCCCGCGGATCGACCATCACCTTCGTCAACAACAACATCGGCGATGTGCTGCTGGCGTGGGAGAACGAAGCCTTCCTGGCCAAGAAGGAACAGGGCGGCGAGAACTTCGAGATCGTCGTGCCGTCCGTGTCCATCCTCGCCGAGCCGCCGGTGGCCGTGGTCGACAAGACCGTCGACAAGAAAGGCACCCGCAAGGTCGCCGAGGAATACCTGAAGTACCTGTACAGCGAAGAAGGCCAGCGCATCGCCGCGCAGAACTTCTACCGTCCGCGTAATGCCAAGGTCGCCGCCGAGTTCGCCAACCAGTTCCCGACACTCAACCTGGTGACCATCGACAAGGACTTCGGCGGCTGGAAAGTCGCGCAGCCCAAGTTCTTCAACGACGGCGGCATCTTCGACAAGATCTACCAGGCGCAGTGATGCGCCACCCGCCCGGCCTCGCGCCGGGCGGCCCGCTCCACGCAGGCCGGTGCACAGCCCGCGTGGAAGGAAAACCCCCGCCCCATGGCGAGGGCTCAACGCGTTAACGAGAAAGGACAGACAATGTCGCGACGCATCTCCCCGGTCATACCCGGCTTCGGGCTGACTCTGGGCTACACCCTGGTGTATCTCAGCCTGTTGGTGCTGATTCCGCTGGGGGCCATGTTCCTCAAGACGACCCAGCTTTCCTGGGATCAGTTCTGGACCATCATCACCGCGCCGCGCGTGATCGCCGCGCTCAAGCTGAGCTTCGGCACCGCGCTGATCGCCGCCCTGATCAACGGCGTGATCGGCACCCTGCTGGCCTGGGTGCTGGTGCGCTACCGCTTCCCGGGGCGCAAGATCATCGACGCAATGATCGACCTGCCCTTCGCCCTGCCCACCGCCGTGGCCGGTATCGCGCTGACCGCGCTGTACGCGCCCAACGGCCTGGTCGGCCGCTTCGCCACCGAGATCGGCCTGAAGATCGCCTACACCCCGCTGGGCATCACCCTGGCGCTGACCTTCGTGGTCCTGCCGTTCGTGGTCCGGACCATGCAGCCGGTGCTCGCGGACATCCCGCGAGAGGTCGAGGAAGCCGCCGCCTGCCTGGGCGCCAAGCCGCTGCAAGTGTTCCGCTACGTCCTCCTGCCCGCACTGCTGCCGGCCTGGTTGACCGGCTTCGCCCTGGCCTTCGCCCGCGGCGTCGGCGAGTACGGCTCGGTGATTTTCATTGCCGGCAACATGCCGATGAAAACCGAAATCCTGCCGCTGCTGATCATGGTCAAGCTGGACCAGTACGACTACACCGGCGCCACCGCCATCGGCGTGCTGATGCTGGTCGTCGCCTTCGTCCTGCTGCTGTTGATCAACCTGCTGCAACGCCGCATCGAAACGCCTTGAGGAGCGCGCCATGAGTACCGCAAGCCTTTCCGCCGCGGCCGCTGCCAACGCTGCTCGCCGGGGTAATGTCTGGGGCCGCCGCGCCCTGATCGCGCTGGCCTGGCTGGCCTTCGCCGTGTTCCTGCTGCTGCCGCTGTTCGTGGTGCTGAGCGAGGCGCTGAAGCAGGGCTTCGGCACCTTCTTCGAAGCCATCCTGGAACCCGACGCGCTGGCCGCACTGAAGCTGACGCTGATCGCCGTGGGCATCTCGGTGCCGCTGAACCTGGTGTTCGGCGTCGCCGCCGCCTGGTGCGTGACCAAGTTCGAGTTCCCCGGCAAGAGCATCCTGGTGACCCTGATCGACCTGCCGTTCTCGGTCTCGCCGGTAATCGCCGGCCTGATCTACGTACTGCTGTTCGGCGCCCAGGGCTACTTCGGCGAGTGGCTGTCGGACCGCGACATCCAGATCGTCTTCGCCGTGCCCGGCATCGTCCTGGCGACTATCTTTGTCACCTTCCCCTTCGTCGCCCGTGAACTGATCCCGCTGATGCAGGAACAGGGCACCCAGGAGGAAGAGGCCGCACGCCTGCTCGGCGCCAACGGCTGGCAGATGTTCTGGCACGTGACCCTGCCGAACATCAAATGGGGCCTGATCTACGGCGTGGTGCTGTGCACCGCGCGGGCCATGGGCGAGTTCGGCGCCGTATCGGTGGTCTCCGGGCACATCCGCGGCGTCACCAACACCCTGCCGCTGCACGTCGAAATCCTCTACAACGAATACAACCACGTCGCCGCTTTCAGCATCGCCACCCTGCTGCTGCTGATGGCCTTGGTCATCCTGCTGCTCAAGCAGTGGAGCGAGTCGCGCCTGTCCCGCAGCAAAGTCAAAGCTGACGATGAATAAGTGAGAGCCACGCCATGAGCATCGAGATCCGTAACGTCAGCAAGAACTTCAACGCCTTCAAGGCGCTGAACGACATCAACCTCGACATCCACAGCGGCGAACTGGTCGCCCTGCTCGGCCCGTCCGGCTGCGGCAAGACCACCCTGCTGCGCATCATTGCCGGCCTGGAAACCCCGGACGCGGGCAACATCGTGTTCCACGGCGAAGACGTCTCGCAGCACGACGTGCGCGATCGCAACGTCGGCTTCGTGTTCCAGCACTACGCGCTGTTCCGCCACATGACGGTGTTCGACAACGTCGCCTTCGGCCTGCGCATGAAGCCGAAGAAGGAGCGCCCGAGCGAAGCGCGGATCGCCGAGAAGGTCCACGAACTGCTCAACATGGTGCAGCTGGACTGGCTGTCCGACCGCTACCCCGAACAGCTCTCCGGTGGTCAGCGCCAGCGTATTGCCCTGGCCCGAGCACTGGCGGTCGAGCCGAAGATCCTGCTGCTCGACGAACCCTTCGGCGCCCTCGACGCCAAGGTACGCAAGGAGCTGCGCCGCTGGCTGGCGCGCCTGCACGAGGAGATCAACCTGACCTCCGTGTTCGTCACCCACGACCAGGAAGAAGCGATGGAAGTCGCCGACCGCATCGTGGTGATGAACAAGGGCGTGATCGAGCAGATCGGCTCGCCGGGCGAGGTCTACGAGAACCCGGCCAGCGACTTCGTCTACCACTTCCTCGGCGACTCCAACCGCCTGCACATCGGCGGCGACGAGCACGTGCTGTTCCGCCCGCACGAGGTTTCGCTGTCGCGCTCCGAAGTGGCTGAACACCGCGCCGCCGAAGTCCGCGACATCCGCCCGCTGGGCGCGATTACCCGCGTGACCCTCAAGGTCGACGGCCAGGACGAGCTGATCGAGGCCGAAGTGGTGAAGGACCACGACAGCCTGACCGGCCTCGCCCGTGGCGAGACGCTGTACTTCAAGCCGAAGGCCTATCAGCCGGTGGCGAATATCTGATCGGGCGCGACGCTTTTCGTAGGAGCGAGCTTGCTCGCGAACCCGGCCCCGCAGCGGGGGTTGTTCGCGAGCAAGCTCGCTCCTACAAAAGCCACCCGTGCTTTCCCCTGACTTCCAAACCCTCGTATCCTGCAGACCTTGCTTTCAACAAGGCCCGGCCATGTTCGACGCCCTTCCCCAGCACCTCGAACTGATCGTCCTCACCTTCCTCCTCGCCGGCCTGGTGAAAGGCGTGGTGGGCCTCGGCCTGCCCACCGTCGCCGTCGGGCTGCTCGGGCTGGTGATGCCGCCCATGCAAGCGGCTGCCATTCTCGTCGTCCCCTCCACCGTCACCAACGTCTGGCAGCTCGCCGCCGGGCCGCGCTTCCTCGGGCTGCTCAAGCGGCTGTGGGGAATGCTCATCGGCATCGTCGTCGGCACACTGGCCGTGGGCTGGTGGCTGGCTGGGGAAAACTGGCCGGCGGCCACGCCGCTGCTGGGCGTGGCGCTGATCCTCTATGCGCTGCTGGGGCTATCGAACAAACGCTTCAGCGTGGCCCCGCGGCATGAGCGCTGGCTATCGCCGCTGATCGGCGTGATCACCGGCGGCGTTACCGCCGTGACCGGCGTCTTCGTGATTCCCGCCGTGCCTTTCCTGCAGGCCCTGGGCCTGGAGAAAGACGACCTGGTGCAGGCGCTGGGGCTGTCCTTCACCGTCTCGACGCTGGCCCTGGCGATCACTCTCAGTCAGCACGGCTCGCTGCTGCAGGCGGACGTGCTCGGCCTGTCACTGCTAGCGCTGTTACCGGCACTGGCAGGCATGTACCTGGGCACCTGGCTGCGCTCGCGGATCAGCCCGCTGGCGTTCCGCCGCTGTTTCTTCGGCGGGCTGTTGCTACTCGGTGCGGACCTGGCGATACGCGGTTTTTGAAGCCTACGCCGAGCTGCTTTTCGTAGGAGCGAGCTTGCTCGCGAACCTGGCCCCGCAGGCCGTAGGCGTTATGCGCCCTACGAGTTCGCAGCCAGCGGAGCTGCACCTCACTGCTCGTCGAGATGCCGCAGGAGGAAGTCCCGGCTCGATTCGATGATCGCCTTCTGGGTCTTCTCGCTGGCAACCATCCGCGCCACCACCAGCGCGCCGACACATTGCGCCAGCAACGCCCAGGCGTCTTCCGGCGAACCCAGCGCCTCGCCCCAGGCCTGCTGCAACTCCAGCAGCGCATCCTCGGCGCTCTGCCGCACGGATTCATCGGCGCGGGCGATCTCCGCGCCCAGCGCCGGAATCGCGCAGCCGGCGCCGGCATCCTGCACATGGCTGACGCTCAGGTAGCGCTTCAGGCCGCGCTCCAGGCGCGCACGGTCGAGCACCTTGCCCTTGGCGGCGAGGCGCTCGACGCTCTGCTGCAACTCGCGTTCGACGATGGCGGCGAACAGTTCATCCTTCGAACCGAAGTGGTTGTAGAACGCCCCACCGGACAAGCCCACCGCCTTCATCAGCCCGTCCACACCGGAAGTGGCGAAGCCGCCCTGCTTGGCGAGCGCGCCGCTGCTGTCGAGCAGGCGCTGGCGGGTTTCTTCCTTGTGGGTGGCTGAGTAGCGCATCGGGGCGACTCCGGCGAAGCGGTTGACGATGCTGCACAGATTAACATAACGTTCGTTTACCTAACGACCGTTTACCCAATTTCGCGCAACCGCAGAGGAAACGAGCATGTCGAACAAGAAAGTCGTCCTGGTCATCGGCGCCGGCGATGCCACCGGCGGCGCCATCGCCCGCCGCTTCGCCCGTGAAGGCTATGTCGCCTGCGTCACCCGGCGCTCGGCGGACAAGCTGCAGCCGCTGGTGGATCAGATCCGCGCCGAAGGCGGCGAAGCCCACGGTTTCGCCTCCGATGCGCGCAAGGAAGAGGCGGTGATCGAGCTGGTGGAAACCATCGAGCGCGACATCGGCCCCATCGAAGCCTTCGTCTTCAACATCGGCGCCAACGTGCCCTGCAGCATCCTCGAAGAGACCGCGCGCAAGTACTTCAAGATCTGGGAAATGGCCTGCTTCTCCGGCTTCCTCACCGGCCGCGAGGTGGCCAAGCGCATGGTCAAACGCCAGCGCGGGACCCTCCTCTTCACCGGCGCCACCGCCGGCCTGCGCGGCGCTTCCGGCTTCGCCGCCTTCGCCGGGGCCAAGCACGGCATCCGCGCGCTGGCCCAGAGCATGGCCCGCGAGCTGGGGCCGATGGGCCTGCACGTCGGCCACGTAGTGGTGGACGGCGCCATCGACACCGAATTCATCCGCGAGACCTTCCCCGAACGCTACGCATTGAAGGACCAGGACGGCATCCTCGACCCCGAGCATATCGCCGACAGTTACTGGTACCTGCACTCGCAGCCACGCGATGCCTGGACCTTCGAACTCGACCTGCGCCCCTGGATCGAGCGCTGGTAAAAATCGACAGACGACTCGCTGCGTGTCGGCCAGACGTCGTTGGAATCCGATTTTGCAAACCTATAAAAAGAGAAAGCCACTCATGAGCAAAAGCGTCGAGTTCTACTTCGATTTCGGCAGCCCGACTTCCTACCTGGCCTACACCCAACTGCCGGCGATCTGCGCCGAGGCGGGCGCCGAGCTGGTCTATCGCCCGGTGCTGCTGGGCGGTGTGTTCCAGGCCACCGGCAATGCCTCGCCCATCGCCATCCCGGCCAAGGGCCGCTACACGATGCTCGACATGCTGCGCTTCGCCCGCCGCTATGGCGTGCCGCTGAAGATGAATCCGTACTTCCCGATCAACACCCTGACGCTGATGCGCGCCGCCACCGGCGTGCAGCTGCGCCAGCCGGAACGCTTCGAGGCGCTGCTGGCCTGCGTATTCAAGGGCATGTGGGTGGACGCGCTGAACCTGGGCGACCCGGCGGTGCTCGGCCCGTTGCTGGCCGAGGCGGGCTTCGACCCGCAGGCGCCGCTGGCGCTGACCGCCGAGCAGGAAGTGAAGGATGCGCTGAAGGCCAACACCGAGGCGGCGATCAAGCGCGGGATGTTCGGCGCGCCGACGATGTTCGTCGGTAGCGAGATGTTCTTCGGTCAGGATCGCCTCGACTTCGTTCGCGAAGCGTTGGCGTAAAGCGGTCCGCATCCCACAGAGTCGCTGACGAGCACCAACGCAGGATGGTGTGGAGCGCAGCGATACCCATCAATTCCGTGCACCGACCGCCTGGGTAGCGCTCCAACAAAGCTTCATCGGCGAAGCCCGGCGTAAAGCGCTTCGCGAGCAAGCTCGCTCCTACGAAGAGCGCACCGGCGCTGACCTGTAGGAGCGAGCTTGCTCGCGAACATCACAGCGCAAGAACTGCCGAGCGGCGCAGGCCGAAGAACTCCAGCTCGGCCAGCAACAGGACCACCAGCGCCTGGCCGATGACGAAGGCATAGCCCAGGCTGGTCGGCTGCACATAACCAGTCACCAGCAGAGTGGCGCTCTCCACCACCCACAGCGCGTTCAGGGCAATCACTGCCCAGACGCCGGTGCGCGACAGCAGCGTCTGGTTGCTCATCCAGTAGAGCACCAGCGCCAGCGGCAGGAGCACGATGCCGGCCACCAGCAGCAGGACGAACGGCAAGCCCAGCAGCTCGCCCAGCGGTTGCGCGGCCAGGGCCATCAGCAGGCCCATGGCGCCACCGGCGATGGCGTCGACTTTCAGGGTCAGGCGAAGCAGCGGGGAAGGTTGCAGCAGAGTCATGGCGAAGCTCCTTCAGGGGTCGCCACCGGTTGGCGGCGTGTGGCTGAAGAATCCGCCCGAGACGTAGGGGCGTCGATTACCTGCCAGGTAATGGCCCTTACAGGGCGGCAGGTCTATCGTTCGATGCCATGACCCGTACTGCCATGAACGGTCCAGCCATGAACAGCCCAGCCCACAACAGCCCGGCCCAACCGGTCGGCGCTCTGCTCCGCCAATGGCGCCAGCGCCGGCGGCTCAGCCAGCTCGATCTCGCCTGCGACGCGGAGATTTCCACGCGCCACCTGAGCTTCGTCGAAACCGGCCGCGCCCTGCCCAGCCGCGAGATGCTGCTGCATCTGGCCGAGCAACTGGACATCCCCCTGCGCGAACGCAACCGCCTGCTCAGCGCCGCCGGCTATGCCCCGGTGTATTCGGAGAAGGGCCTGGACGACCCGGCGCTGACGGTAGCTCGGCAGGCCATCGACCAGTTGCTCAAGGCCCATGAGCCGAACCCGGCGATGGTGGTGGACCGCCACTGGAACCTGCTGGCGTCCAACCGCACGGTGGACATCTTCCTGATCGGCGTCGACCCGGAACTGCTGCAGCCGCCGATCAACGTGCTGCGCATGAGCCTGCACCCCAAGGGGCTGGCGCCGCGCATCCTCAATCTGGGGCCATGGAAAGCGCATGTGGTGGAGCGCCTGCAGCGCGACTTCGAAGCCAGCGGTGACCCGGCATTGGCGGCGTTACGCGACGAGGTGGCGGCCTACCCGGCACCGCCCTACGACGAGGCGGCCAGCGGCGACATGGTGCTGATTCCCGTGCAGCTGCAAACGGAGCTGGGCGTGTGCAGCCTGATCGGCACCATCACCGTGTTCGGTACACCGGTGGACGTCACGCTGTCGGAGCTGGCCCTGGAAACCTTCTTCCCGGCCGACCCCGACAGCGCGCGAATCCTGCGCCAGCTCAGTGGCACAGAGTGAGCCGGATCAGGCCGTCGCCTTCTTCTCGCGGATGCAGGTGGGGCCGGCGCGCTCTTCCACGGCGTGGCGCACTTCATCGCGCAGGCCGAGCAGGAAGGCCGCTTCGGCGGCAACGAACAGCGGGCCGACGATCAGCCCGGTAAGGTCATCGACGAACGCCGGCTTGCGGCCTTCGTACCAGTGGCCGACGAACTGGATGATCCAGCCCACCACGAACAGACCGATGCCCCAGGTGAGCCAGTAGGTGGTGCTACCGGCGGCCAGCGCCGCGCCGATCCACAGCGACAGCGCCAGCAGCGCGGTCATCAGCAGGCCGAAGCGCAGGTCCAGGCGCAGGTAGAACACCACCGATGCCAGCGCCAGCAGCGTGGCGGGGGAGACCAGCAGGCCGGCCAGCTCGAAGCCGGGGCGCGACAGCAGGGTGGCGATGGCCAGCACGATCATCGGAATACCGATGAAATGGCTGACGATGTTCCGCCGGTCACGGTGATAGGCGGCATATTGGGCAAGGTGATCGACCAGAGTTTTCATTATTGTTCTCCCGCAAGGTACTGGCATGATGGCGATCTGCGCCTCACCACTCTGTCAGCTAGCCGACATTGCCCATGACCGACGCCAAGCCCTACCTCTCCTGCCTGCAAGATGGGCGCTGGTTCCAGACCCTGCCCGAAGGTCTGCGCCAGGCCCTGCGCGACGCCGCTGTGGTGCGCCGCCTGCCCGCCGGCCAGCGCCTGTTTGCCCGCGGCGATGCACCGTGCGGCCTGTACTGTGTGGTGGAAGGCGCGATGCGCGTCAGCGTGGTCGGCGAAAGCGGCAAGGAAGCGCTGCTGGCGCTGGTGGAGGCACCCAACTGGTTCGGCGAGATCTGCCTGTTCGACGGCCAGCCGCGCACCCACGACGCCTACGCCGAGGGCGCCACCGTGCTGCTGCAAGTGCCCCTGGCGCCGCTGCAGACGCTGCTGGCGCAGCACCCGGAATACTGGCGCGACTTCGCCCTGCTGATGAGCCACAAGCTGCGCATCACCTTCGCCGTACTGGAGGAGCTGTCGTTGCTGCCGGCCGCACCGCGCCTGGCCCGGCGCCTGCTGATGATCGCCGAAGGCTACGGCGAATCCGCCATCGCCAAACGCGAGCTGCACCTGCCGCAGGAACAGCTCGCGGCCATGCTGTCGCTGTCGAGGCAGACCACCAACCAGATCCTCAAGGACCTGGAGGCCCAGGGCATCGTGCGCCTGAGTTACGGTGGCATCGAAATTCTCGACCGCGAACGGCTGCGCCAGGCTGCCCACGCCTGATCCGCGCCGACAGCCCCTGGAACAGCAGTCTCCGGAGCAACAGCCTCTAGAACAAAAGCCAGACGACTCTCGACAAGCTTCGATGGTCGGGCCCGGCACTCCCCCGCTCTAATGCCCCGCCGCCGCGCTGGCGCCAGACCGCCAGCGCGCGACGCGGCACCCACCTTTCCGCACGACAGCAAGGCGGCCGGCGCCCCGCGCCAGCCGCAAGGGAATCCTATGCGCCTTTCGAAACTCCTCTGCGCCCTCGCGCTGACCACTCCGGCCCTGGCGATGGCCGATGACAGCGGCCTCTACGTCGGTGGCGGCGTCACCCGCCTCGAGATCGACGACCGCTCCTTCGACGACCACGACAACAGCTACAAGCTGTACGCCGGCTACCGCCTGAACAACTACCTGTCCCTGGAAGGCGCAGTCGTGGACTTCGGCGACATGAGCGACGGCAAGAAGCACTTCGACGGCGAATCGCTGCAGGCCAACGTGCACCTGGGCTTCCCCATCGGCCAGCGCATTCGCCTTTACGGCATCGCTGGCGTGCACGCCTGGCACGCCGATGACGACGCTGCCGGCAAATCCGACGATGTGGACCCGCTCTACGGCTTCGGCGGCGAAGTGGACGTGATCGGCGGCCTGGGCGTGCGCCTGGAGCAGGAATACCTGGATGTCGGCGACATCGACCTCGACCAGACCACCCTCTCCGCCTACTGGCGCTTCTGACACCCGACCTGCCCGTTTCAAAGCCCGGCGGAGGGCTCGGCTCTCTCCCCAGAGCAGTCCCCCCTCCCGACTCCTCCGCCGGCACCTTCACCCGTACCAGGCATCACCCGCGCAAATCACTCTTTCGGTCAGTTGCAGCGGCAGCGTTCGCGGCTAGCCTAGGGTAGCTGCGTTTCTGGCGCCAGAAAGTCACACACCCGGCGATTCGCGCGGCTCACAATAACAAGAAGGACGCCTCCGCCATGTTCCGAAAGCTCGATGTCTATCGCGGTTTCCTGCTGTGCTGTTTCGGACTCCTCTCCCTCGCCGCCCAAGCCAACCTGCCCAGTGAAGAGCTGCAGTTGCAGACCCTGCAGGTCTATACCTGCCGCTCGATCAACAGCCTCTTGCTGCTACGCGGCGAAGGCTTCCAGGAAACCCACGCCGCCCAGCTCGAGAAGGACCTGGCCACGCTGGACAACGCCATCAAGGGCTACCCCAAGGCGGACGACGCGCTGCGCAAGGCCCACACGGAATTCGTTACCCAGATTCGCAATGGCGTTTCCTACGGCCCCAAGGAAGATGATCTGCCCTGGCGCTACAACCAGGACCTCAGTCGCGCCCTGCGCGACCTGCTCAACCAGGTCGAACGCTTCGTTCCCGCCACTGCCGACGCCAGCCAGATCCCACTGTGGGAGCTGCCGGTGCGCGTCGAATTCCTCGCCACCCAGTACCTGGGCCGCGCCTACATCAGCGGCCTGGAACTGGCCCGCGAGCAGCCCCAGGAATACCTCGGCCAGGACGAAAGCGCGCTGGTGCCGCTGCTGTCCCAGCGCATCGATCAGCTCCCCGACAGCGACGCAACCAGGAAACTGCACACCCGCTGGGAATACCTGAGCAAGGCACTGCTGGACATGAACAGCAAGAGTAATTCCGGGGTCAGTGCCTCCGGCCGACCCTGGGCGCCGATCATCGTCGATCGCAACGCCCGGGCCGTCTCCGGCCAGCTCATGCTGATCAGCCAGCAGTAACGCGTCAGGCGGGGAGCGGCTGCGGCTCGTTCGCCGGCGGCGGCACCGCCACCACGGCCTGCGCCGGACGCTCCAGTTCGTCGCGATCCATCAGCGCGGCGCGGCCCACCAGCAGGCCGTCCGGAGCGCGGGCGATCTTCGGGTTCTTGTCCGGATAATCCAGGCTGTGCAGGAAGTGGCGCAGGCAGTTGAGCCGCGCACGCTTCTTGTCGTCGGACTTGATCACCACCCAGGGCGCATCGGCGGTGTCGGTATGGAAGAACATCGCTTCCTTGGCCTGGGTGTAATCATCCCAGCGATCCAGCGACTGGATGTCGATGGGCGAGAGTTTCCAGTGCTTGAGCGGGTCGTCGCGACGCGAAACGAAGCGGCGCAACTGTTCCTCGCGGCTCACCGAGAACCAGAACTTGAACAGGTGGATGCCGTTGCGCACCAGCATGCGTTCCAGCTCCGGCGTCTGCTGCATGAACTCCAGGTACTGGCGCGGCGAGCAGAAGCCCATCACCCGCTCGACCCCGGCGCGGTTGTACCAGGAGCGGTCGAAGAAGACGATTTCACCGGCTGTGGGCAGGTGCTGGACGTAGCGCTGGAAGTACCACTGGCCGCGCTCGGCGTCGCTGGGTTTCTCCAGCGCCACCACGCGGGCGCCGCGCGGGTTGAGGTGCTCGGTGAAACGTTTGATCGTGCCACCTTTGCCGGCGGCATCGCGCCCCTCGAACAGGAGCACGATGCGCTGGCCGGTCTCCTTCACCCAGCTCTGCACCTTCAGCAGCTCGATCTGCAGTTCGGCCTTGGTCGCCTCGTATTCCCTGCGCTGCAGGCGCTTGCGGTAGGGATAGCTGGCGGGCAGGCCGGCGGAAGTGGAGTCCTCATTGCTGCCGCGCGGTGCCAGGGCGACAGTCAGCGCGACCGGCCCCTGGCTCTGCGCCTGGATCTGCGCGCCGCCCTCGGTGGTCGCTTCGGGCAGCGTGGCAATGGCGGGCTTGTTGGCTTCGGGTTGCGGCATGGTCTCCTCCTGTGAGACGTGGGGGCGGCCTTCCACTGTGCAACCCGTGCCGCCGGCCCTTCTTGACCCGCATCAATCCCCTCTAGAGCCAGCCTTTGTACTTGAACCAGTAGTAGGGAATGATCGCCGAGACCACCATCGCCACCAGCGCCATCGGGTAGCCGGCCAGCCACTGCAGCTCGGGCATGTGCGCGAAGTTCATGCCGTATACCGTGCCCACCAGGGTCGGCGGCAGGAACAGCACGGCGGCGATGGAAAACACCTTGATGATGCTGTTCTGCTCGATGTTGATCAGGCCGAGGGTGGCGTCGAGCAGGAAGGTGATCTCCCCGGCCATCTTCGTCTGGTACTCGCTGAGCGAGCGCACGTCGCGCTCCACCGACTTCATGCCCAGCTTCACCTCGTCGCTGATCCAGCCGTTGTTGCCCTGGCGGAAGTAGGCCAGCGGCCGGCTGATGCTCAGGAGGCTCTCGTTGAGTTTGGACAGCAGCGAGTTCTTGCGCCCCAGTTGCTTGACCACTTCCTGCAGGTCGGCCTTCTCGGTGGCCGGGCCCTCGCGAAAGATATCGTTGCCCAGGCTGTCAAGTTGCTTCTGCACGTTCTCCAGCACGTCGGCGATGCGGTCCACCACGCTGTCCATCAGCGTCACGAACAGCTGGTCGCTACGGCCTTCGCAGCCGCCACGCTGGGAGCGCGTCTCGAAAGTGCGGAAGGCCAGCAGGTCGGTGTAGCGCACCGTCACCAGCCAGTGCGGGGTCAGCACGCAGGTGACTTCCGAGGTGTTCGGCTTGTGCTCGCGGATGCCGCCGACCACGGTGGTGGTCATGTACAGCGCACCCTTGCTTTCGTAGAAGCGCGAGGAGTCCTCGATCTCGGCCATCTCCTCCTGGGTCGGCACATCCACCTCGATGATCGATTCCAGCAGCCGCTCCTCTTCCGCCGTGGGCTGGAACAGGTCGATCCACAGCGTGTCCTTGGGCATGCCATGGCACTCGCTGCCGTTGTGGCGCACCAGGCGGTCGCCGACGAGGGTGTAATAGGTGATCATGTCGCCCGACAATCCTTCTTGAGCCGGAAGTT
This sequence comes from Pseudomonas sp., assembly GCF_002796985.1. GTDB lineage: Bacteria > Pseudomonadota > Gammaproteobacteria > Pseudomonadales > Pseudomonadaceae > Pseudomonas. The sequence continues at coordinate 602,805 of NZ_PEKX01000020.1, forward strand.
GCCCCGCAGGTTGGCCAACTTCCCGGCGCTTCACAAGCCCATCGGAGCACACTGTGATGAGCGAGCAAGACGACAGCGAAGAGTCCTTCGCCGAAGACACCCTGATCCAGGCCATCGAGAACCAGATCGAAAGCGAGAGCCCGCCGGCCGCCCGCGCGGTGTTCAACAAGCTGACCCTGGTTGGCTATGAGCGCGAGGACGCCCTGCACCTGATGGCCCTGGTGCTGGCCCATGAGATCGAGGCAATGCTGGCCGAGGATCGCGCCTTCAACGGCGAATGGTACGAACAGGCTCTGCGCGCGCTGCCGACAATGCCCGACGGAACTGAGGCATAACAGCACTTGCCGAACCGGCCGGACTTGAGACTACACTGAGGCCTCATTGACCATCGGGAGTTAGGCGAATGGCTTTCACGAAAGAAATGGTTGAAGAACTGGACCTGCTGGCCCTGTATGACCTGGAGAACAGCCAGGCGGGATTGAAAGTCCACCAGGACGCCTCCTCCGAGGCGGTGGCCGCGGCCGGCCGCCTGCATGCCAAGGGGCTGATCGACCAACGCGACGGCGGCTACCTTACCAACCTTGGCATCGACGCCGCCGAGCACGCTCAGGTCCTGCTCGGCATCCTGCGCAGCTGACCTCAAGTTCCCCCGTGAGCGGGCGATAAACTGGCACCTATTCGAGCGCTGCATCCCCTGATGCGGCGCCGCTGGCCAGGCAGCAGTACGCCATGACGCTCACCCCCGAGATCCGCCCGGACATCGACGACGGCATCGACCGCAAGGTGCTGGCGCAACTGCGCCAGCGCTTTCTGAAGGTCAACCAGGGCCGTCTGCAACGGGCTGCCGAAGCACTGTCCACCCGCCAGCAGTTGGTATTGAAACTGCTGCCCCTGCTGCTGGACGTGAACCACCCGCTGCTGCCCGGCTACGTCTCGGCCAGTACGCCCGCCGGGCTTTCGCATTTCGTCCCTGACGACGACATCCTCGCCGAAGCCCAACGCCTGACCCGCTCCTTCAGCTACAAGATCCGCCGCGGCAATCCGCCCCTGCCGATCCACGGGCTGTTCCTGATGGGCAGCCTGGGCACCGTCGCCCAGGCCGAGCAGAGCGACCTGGACCTGTGGGTCTGCCACGCCTCTGACCTTGCCGAACAGGAGCTGGCCGAACTGCGCCGCAAGTGCGAGCTGCTGGAGCAATGGGCCGCGACCCAGGGCGCTGAAGTGCATTGTTTCCTCGTCGACCCACAGCACTACACCCAGGGCGCCCGCGAGGCGCGGCTGACCTCCGACGACTGCGGCACCAGCCAGCACTACCTGCTGCTGGACGAGTTCTACCGCACCGCCATCTGGCTCGGCGGCCGCACGCCACTGTGGTGGCTGGTGCCGGTGTATGAAGAGAACCGTTACACCGAGTACTGCCAGACCCTGCTGAGCAAGCGCTTCATCCGCGCCGACGACGTCCTCGACCTCGGCCACCTGGCGCGCATCCCGCCCGGGGAGTTCATCGGCGCCGGTATGTGGCAGCTGTTCAAGGGCATCGAGTCGCCCTACAAATCGGTGCTCAAGCTGTTGCTGACCGAGGTTTACGCCAGCGAGCACCCGCAGGTGGCCTGCCTGAGCCTGCGCTACAAGCAGGCGATCTACGCCGGGCGTCTCGACGTGGAAGAGCTCGACCCCTACGTGATGCTCTACCGACGTCTGGAGGAATACCTCAAGGCGCGCGGCGAAACCGAGCGCCTGGAGCTGATCCGCCGCTGCCTCTACCTTAAGGTCGGCAAGAAGCTCAGCCGCCCGCCGCGCCAGGGCCACAAGAGCTGGCAGCGCAAGGTCATGGAACGCGTTTCCGCCGAATGGAAGTGGGACAGCCGCGCCTTCGCCCAACTGGACAGCCGCAGCCAGTGGAAGGTGCGCCAGGTGCTGCTGGAGCGCCGCGCGCTGGTCAATGAGTTAACCCACAGCTACCGCTTCCTCTCCCAGTTCGCCCGTCTGCAGCAGGCCGCCAGCGGCATCAATACGCGGGACATGGGTATTCTCGGCCGACGCCTGTACGCCGCCTTCGAGCGCAAGGCCGGCAAGGTCGAATTCATCAACCCAGGCATCGCCCCGGACATCGCCGAAGACACCCTCACCCTCGCCCAGTTACCCGGCGGCGAGGCCGGCAAGCCGCCGTACTGGGCGCTATTCGGCGGCAACCTGTCGTTGCCGGAGCTGGCCGATTTCGCCCCGCTACGCCGCGCCCGCGACCTCATGGAGCTGCTCGCCTGGAGCCACCGCAACGGGGTGATCGACAGCACCACGCGGCTGTCCCTGCAACCGGGCAGCAGCGACCTCACCGAGTTCGAGCTGCAGAATCTGCTGGGCTGTCTGCAGCAGGCCGTCCCGCTGCCGCTCGACGAGGTGCCGGAAAACGCCCTGCTGCGCAGCGCGGTGCCTTCGCAGGTGTTGCTGCTGGTGAACGTCGGCGTCGACCCACTGCGCCAGCACAGCCAGATGAACGTGCACATGACCACCGAGCGCACCGACTCGCTCGGCTATTCCGGGGTGCGCGACAACCTGGTGCTGACCCTCGACCAGATCACTCTCAACAGCTGGAACGAACTGCTGGTCAGCCGCTACGCAGGCCCCCACGCGCTGCTCGACTGCCTGCGCGAATTCCTCAACACACTGCCCGCCGGTACCCCGCCGCCACGCCTGCTGGTGCGCTGCTTCTGCCGCAACCGCGCCACGGCCATCGCCCAGCGCGTCGAAGACCTGTTCCGCGACGCCCACGCGCAACTCGCCAGCGGCAAGGGTGGGCGCTACCTGCTGCAGCTTCGCCAGCACTTCCACCTACTGCATCTGATTCCAGGCAGCGTCAGCCACCGGGTGATCGACGGGCTGCCGGCGCTGGTCGAGCACCTGGGCGACACCCAGGACGACAGCGGCTTCCTGCAACTGGACCGGCACGCGCTGGAAGGCGACGACCTGGCGATGATCCTGCCGCTGGGGCGGGCCAACACCGTGCAGGTGTTCTACCGCCTGGACGAAGGCAGCGCCGAAGTCAGCATCCTCGACGAACGCAACGCCCTCTGGCGGCGGCGCCAGGAGTACGACAGCGAGGAAGGGTTGCTGCTGCCACTGCAGCGCTTCCTGCAATCGGTGCAGTACCGCCGCAACGCCATGATCCCGCTACTGGAAACCCAAGGTCCGGTGGGTGCCGACATCTTCTTCTACGAAGTGCTGACCAACGGTCATCAGCACGCACAACGCATCGAGCGACGCAGCGCCCCGCAGCCACTGGAATCGGTGCCGTTCTACAACGTGCAGGCCATCGTCGAGCCCGGTGAAAGCCAGCGCGCACGCACCACGCTGTACTGCAACCACCGCGAGTTCTCGGAACTGGAGTTCGGCAGCGGCCTGTTCCAGGCCGTGGCCCGGCACATCCTCGACCGCCGGCGCGGACAGGAGCGCTACCCCTGCTACATCACCGACCTGGACCTGTCGGCCCTGCGTGAGGGTGGCGAGCTGCAGACGGTGCATTTCCTGCGCTACAAGCAGAGCCTGGAGCAGGCTCTGAACCGAGCGCTGGCCGAAGCCTGAACGGCTGGACCGAGCGCCCGGTGGAGGGGTGTTGCGTGTGGATCAGCGATCGAAGTCGCCGGCCGCTTCCGGCTGGTATTCCACTTCCAGCAGGGTCAGCTTCAGCGTCTTGCCGCTGGGCACCGGCCAGTCGATGCTCTGGCCAGTGGTCAGGCCCAACAGGGCGGTGCCCACCGGCGCGAGGACCGAGACCTTGCCTTCACCGCCGACGCCGGCCGGGTAGACCAGCGTCAGGTGGTATTCCTTGCCGCTGCTTTCCTCGCGGCAACGCACCGTGGAATTCATCGTGACCACGCCCGGCGGTATCTCGTCGTGGCCGACCACCGTGGCGCGGGCCAGTTCGGCCTCCAGCGCCTCGGCTGCGGGGCCGTACTCATCCAGGCTGTCGAGCATGCGCTCCAGACGTTGCAGGTCGAGTCGAGTAACGGTGATGGGTGTCGTGGTCATGATGGTTGGCAGTCTCCTTACAGGAGAGCCCCGGACGCTCGCGCGTTCGGGGCCCTGGGTGTTCTGGCAGTAAAGACGTTCGGCGATCGAACGCGTAGTGAAATTCGAAAAATGAAAAACCCCGCCCTAAGGCGGGGTTTTTCTGGACACTAACACAGCACAGAAAATAAGCAACACTGACCAGTCACCACTTCGGCGAGTGGTTGTTTCGGCGCTTGTCGCACTCGCTCAGAATCGCCCGGCGCCGCTCACTGTCGGCCTCGTTCCACTCCAGGATCTCGCCCAGGGTGCGCCCGCAACCCACACAGACGTCAGCATCGTCCAGGCAGCAACGCCGGCAGCAGGGCGAGGCGACGCTCGTCCGCGCGTCAGATGCCGGGGAAGTCGACATCCTCGCCTGCCTGCTCCAGCGTGGCGCGGTTGAGCAGCGCGCCCAGCGGTTCGCGGGTGCTGTCGCTGATCCACAGCGAACCGGACTCGTCGTAGTCGAAGTGGAAGCCGCCGGAGCGCGCCGCCACCCACAGCTGGCGCAGCACTGGCTGGCGGCTGAGGATCAGCTGGGTGCCATTCTCGAAGCGCACGGTCAGCACGCCGCTGGAGTTCTCCAGGTCCACGTCCAGGTCGCTGTCGTCGAAGGCGTCCTCCACCGTTACCTGTACGGCGTCCACCAGGTCATGAAAGCGGGCTTCGCTCAAAGTGCTCATGCATCGTCCTCGGGATCAGTCAAAGGCACCAGTTTACGCCGGTATTCGCCCAGACTCTGCCCCGTCCAGCGCCGGAAGGCGCGGGCGAGCGAACCTGCTTCGCTGAAGCCCAGCAGGTAGGCGATGTCGGCGGTATCCAGCGCCGGGTCGCGCAGGTAGTGCAGGACCAGTTGCTGGCGGGTTTCGTCCACCAGTTGGCTGAACGACAGGCCGGTGTCGCGCAGACGGCGCTGCAGGGTGCGCGGGCTCAGCGCCAGCGTTTGCGACAGACGCTCCAGGTCCGCACCCTGCTCGGGCAACTGGCGCGCCAGTTCCAGGCGTGCGCGGTCGAGCACGCTGTCGCCCTTGTTGATTTCCACCAACAGGCGCTCGGCATAGGCATCCAGGGTGCGCTGCACCTGGGCATCGGCCTGGCCCAGCGGCAGCGCCAGCAGGCGCCTGGGGAAAGCCAGGGCATTGTCCGGCTGATCGAACAGCACCGGGCAGCGGAAGATGCGTTCGTGCTCGCTGACATCCGCCGGGGCGCTGTGGCTGAAGCGCACCTCGAACGGAGCCTCGTCCACCCCGCTGACCCAGTGGCCGAAGCTGACCCAGCCGGCCAGCGTCTCCTCACTCATCTGCCGCTGCTGCTGCGGCAGCAGCGGCTCCCAGCTGTGCTTCACCAGAGCCTCGCAGCCCTCGCGCGGAGGCTCGTCGGCCAGTTCGACGCGGCCGAGGTTGCCCACCAGCGAGGCATAGCGCGCCTGGCGATGCAGCGCGTCGGAAAGGGTCGCGCAGCTCATGATCAGATAACCGAGCACGCCGTAGTAGCCGGGCCGCACCGCCTCGCCCAGGTGCAGGCCGAGATTGTCGTCGCCGCTCAGGCGCACGCCGGCGCCGACCAGCTCCAGGTAGGCACTGGCGGCGATACGCTGGTCGCGTTGGGCGAGGATCGAGGGCTCCAGGTGCACCGTTGCCAGCAGCTGCGCCGGCTCCACACCCTGGCGCTGCAGATGCTCGACGAGGCCCTGCAGGTAGGCCACCGACACCGAACTGGGCAGGGGATCGCGATAGTCCATGGGGCTTCCCGTTTTTTGCCCGCAATCATAGGGCCAGTTGCCTGCCCGGCGCGAGCCGCAAGGCCCGCCGGGCGGGAGCCCGCTCGCATAGGCAAGCCGGCGGGGGGTCGGTATACTCCGGGGCAATTGACGCTTTATTACAAGGATTCCGCCATGAAGCGACTGCTGCTTCCCTTCGTCGCGCTCGCCGTCTTCACCGCCGCGCTGGCCGGCTGTGGCCAGAAAGGCCCGCTGTACCTGCCGGACGACCAGAAGGCCAAGAGCGAACACAGCAAGGACCGCTACGGTCTCTGAGGGCGTTTCCCATGGACGCCTTCAACGTCCGCGACGGGCAACTCTTCGCGGCAGACGTGCCGTCGCCGGCGATCGCCGGGCGCTTCAGCACGCCGCCCCGCGCAGCCAGCGGCTTCTTTGCCCGGCTGCGCAACCCCGTCCCGGAAGAAGGTGACCTGCTGGCCGTCCGCACGGCCGGCGCCTATGGTTTCGTCATGAATTCCAACTACAACACCCGGGGCCGCGCCGCCGAGGTGCTGGTGGATAGCTCGGCCGCGCACCCGGTGCGTCGCCGCGAGACACGACAAGAGCTGTTCGCTGGCGAAAGCCTGCTGCCGGACTGAGGCCGAGACGACGATGCTTCTGCGCTTTACCAAGATGCATGGGCTGGGCAATGACTTCATGGTCCTGGACCTGGTCAGCCAGCACGCCCATGTGCAACCACGCCACGTCAAACAGTGGGGCGACCGCAATTTCGGGGTCGGTTTCGATCAACTGCTGATCGTCGAGCCGCCGGGCACGCCGGACGCCGACTTCCGCTACCGCATCTTCAACTGCGATGGCACCGAGGTCGAACAGTGCGGTAACGGCGCGCGCTGCTTTGCCCGCTTCGTGGTCGACAAGCGCCTGACCGCGAAGAAGACCATCCGCGTGGAAACCAAGGGCGGCATGATCGAGCTGACCATTGCCAACGATGGCCAGGTCACCGTGGACATGGGCGCGCCGCGCCTGGCGCCCGATCAGGTGCCATTCCAGGCCAACGCCGAAGCCCTGAGCTACACCCTCGAAGTGGAAGGCCAGGCCGTCGAGCTGGCGGCAATCTCCATGGGCAACCCGCACGGCGTGCTGCGCGTGGATGACGTGGACAGTGCCCCGGTGCGCACCCTGGGGCCGAAACTCGAAGTCCACGAACGCTTCCCGCAGAAGGCCAACATCGGCTTCCTGCAGGTGGTGAACCCGAACCAGGCACGCCTGCGCGTGTGGGAGCGCGGCGTCGGCGAGACGCTGGCCTGCGGCACCGGCGCCTGCGCCGCCGCGGTCGCCGGCATCCGCCAGGGCTGGCTGCATTCCCCCGTGCAGATCGACCTTCCCGGCGGACGGTTGTCCATCGAGTGGGCAGGACCGGGGCAGCCCGTTATGATGACCGGGCCCGCCGTGCGGGTGTTCGAAGGCCAGGTACGTCTATAACCGGGACGCTTATGACCGATACTCCGCAGGACCCCACCGTTACGCTCGAAGCCGAACAGGTCGCCGACTACCTCCGTCGACACCCTGAATTCTTCGTCGATCATGACGAGCTGATCCCGGAGATGCGCATTCCGCACCAGCCGGGCGATGCCGTATCGCTGGTGGAGCGCCAGGTGCGTCTGCTGCGCGAGCGCAACATCGAGATGCGCCATCGACTGTCGCAGCTGATGGACGTAGCCCGCGACAACGACCGCCTGTTCGACAAGACTCGCCGCCTGGTGCTCGACCTGCTCGATGCCACCAGCCTGGAGGAGATTGTCAGCACGGTGGAAGACAGTCTGCGCCACGAGTTCCTCGTGCCCTATGTCAGCCTGATCCTGTTCAGCGACAACAATCTGCCGGTGGGCCGCTCGGTGAGCAGCGCCGAGGCGCACCAGGCCATCGGCGGCCTGCTTTCGGGTGGCAAGACCGTGAGCGGCGTGCTGCGCCCCCACGAGCTGGCCTTCCTGTTCTGCGAAAGCGAACGCGAGCAGGTCGGCTCCGCCGCCGTGGTGCCGCTGACCTTCCAGGGCCTGCACGGCGTGCTGGCGATCGGCAGCCCCGATCCGCAGCACTACAAGAGCTCGCTGGGCACGCTGTTCCTCGGTTACGTCTCCGAAGTCCTAGCGCGGACCCTGCCGCGCTTCTCCACGCCACTGCGCTCGGTACGCTGACCCCGGGCCGTCACCGCTGGGAGTTCATCGCTTGTCGCTCGAAGCTGATCTGGACGCCTATATGGAACACCTGCGCAGCGAGCGTCAGGTGTCCGTCCATACCCTCGACGGCTACCGCCGCGACCTGCTGCGCCTCGCCGCGCTCTGCGAAAAGGCCGCGCTGACCGAGTGGTCCGCGCTGCAGGTGCGCGACCTGCGCCTGTTCGTCGCCCGCCTGCACCAGCAAGGCCTCGCCAGCCGCAGCCTGGCGCGCCTGCTGTCGGCCACCCGCGGGCTGTTCCAGTACCTGATCCGCGAAGGCCGCTGCCGGCACAACCCCGCCGACGGCCTGGCCGCGCCCAAGGGCGCTCGCAAGCTGCCACGCACGCTGGATACCGATCGCGCCGCGCAACTGCTCGATGGCGGCGTCGAGGACGACTTCATCGCCCGCCGTGACCAGGCGGTGCTGGAGCTGTTCTATTCCTCCGGCCTGCGCCTGTCCGAACTGGTCGGCCTCGATCTGGAATGGCTGGACCTAAAGGACGGCCTGGTGCGCGTGCATGGCAAGGGCAACAAGGTGCGCGAACTGCCGGTCGGGCGCGCCGCGCGGCAGGCTATCGAAGCCTGGCTGCCGCTGCGCGCCCTGGCCTCGCCGCAGGACAACGCCGTGTTCATCGGTCGCAGCGGCAAACGCCTCACCCCGCGCGCCATTCAGCTGCGGGTGCGCGAAGCCGGTGTGCGCGAACTGGGCCAACACCTGCATCCGCACATGCTGCGGCACTCCTTCGCCAGCCACATGCTGGAGTCTTCCCAGGACCTGCGCGCGGTGCAGGAGCTGCTCGGCCATGCCGACATTGCCACCACGCAGATCTACACCCACCTGGACTTCCAACACCTCGCCTCGGTCTATGACCAGGCACACCCTCGGGCACGCCGTAAACCCGGAGCAGAAGAATGAGTATCCGTCTGGTCACCTTCGACCTCGATGACACGCTGTGGGACGTTGCCCCGGTGATGAACAGCGCCGAAGCCACCCTGCGCGACTGGCTGGCGGTGAACGCTGCGCAGTTGGGCGCGGTGCCCATCGAACACCTATGGGCGATCCGTTCGCGGCTGATGCAGCAGGAGCCGATGCTCAAGCACCGCCTGAGCGAGCTGCGCCGACGCATCCTGTTCCACGCGCTGCTCGACGCAGGCTATCCACAGGCTGAAGCCAGCGACCTGGCCGAAGCGGGGTTCCAGACCTTCCTCCACGCGCGACACCAGGTGGCGCTGTTCCCCGAAGTGCACCCGACCCTGGAGCAACTGGCCAACCGCTTCATCCTCGGCGTCCTCACCAACGGCAATGCCGACGTACGACGCCTGGGCCTGGCCGATTACTTCCAGTTCGCCTTGTGCGCGGAAGAACTCGGCGTCGGCAAACCCGACCCGCATCCCTTCCAGGAGGCGCTCAAGCGCGGCGGCGTGCGCGCCGATGAGGGCGTGCACATCGGCGATCACCCCAGCGATGACATCGCAGGCGCGCGCCGCGCCGGCATGAAGGCCATCTGGTTCAATCCCGCACGCAAGGAATGGGACGGCGAGGAAGCGCCCAGCGCGATCATTCACAACCTTGCCGAGCTGCCGGGCGTTCTGGCGAAGCTGTAACCGCGCTGCTCTTCGTAGGAGCGAGCTTGCTCGCGAACCAGAGCTCCCGGCAACCGCAGGATTCAAGCGGTTCGCGAGCAAGCTCGCTCCTACAACGCAGTTACAAACGGACATGAAAAAGCCCCGCCGCTCCCAACGGAGCGGCGGGGCTTTTCATGTCGCGTCGGATATCAGATAGGGCGGCTGCCGTACTTGCTATCCGGCTTCTTGGGCGGATCGGCGACCACATTGGGTTCGATCTCCTGCACCTGACCACCGCGAGTGAGGAACTCCTCCATCGCGCGAGCCAACGCATCACGATCCTTCTGCTTGGCCTCGACCGAGGGCAGTTCCTCTTCTTCCGCTGCAGCTTTGGCTTTCTTGCCACCGCCCTTGGAAGAAGGGGCTTCATCCCCATCGCCGCTGTCTGCTTCGCTATCGCCTTCTTCGGCCGCGGCGAGCTCCTCGCCATCGTCCTCGTCAGCGCCGTCCAGCTCGTCCTGTTCCAGTTCTTCGTCGCTCATTATTCAACCTCTGTGGTGCTGCAAAGCACGTTAGTTATAGCCCAGCTGCGCGCTTTGACGAACGCCGCCGGAAAAAATTCATGCAAGCTCGCCCTGCCAGGTCGCCACCACCCTGCGCGGGCCGCCGTGGTCACGGTGCTCGCCCAGATAGATACCCTGCCAGGTGCCCATTGCCAAGCCTCCACCCTGTATCGGCAGCGTCAGCTGACAGCCGAGCAGGCTGGCCTTGAAATGCGCCGGAAGGTCGTCCGGACCTTCGTAGTCATGTTCGTAGCCAGCCTCGCCCTGGGGCACCAGGCGATTGAAGAATCGCTCGAAGTCGCGGCGCACCGAGGGGTCGGCGTTTTCATTCACCGTCAACGAGGCGGAGGTGTGCTGCAACAGCAGGTGCAGCAGGCCAACCCGGCACTTCGAGAGCTCCGGCAGCGCGGCCAGTATCTCGTCGGTGACCAGGTGGAAACCTCGCGGGCGAGGGCGCAGGGTGATGGTCTTCTGCTGCCACATGGCGGGCAATCCTTCCGTCGCTAACGGTGATGCGCGCGCATTCTAGCGTGCTGATAAAAAAAACAAAGGGCGCCCGAGGGCGCCCTTGGTCGAACTTGCGCGAACCCTTACAGGTTGTAGCCGCGTTCGTTGTGCAGGGAGAGGTCCAGACCCACGGTTTCCTCTTCCTCGGTGACGCGCAGGCCCATGACCAGGTCCAGGACCTTGAGGATCACGAAGCTGACGATACCGGTGTAGACGATGGTGAAGGCCACGCCCTTGAACTGGGTGAACAGCTGCGCGCCAATGTCGGTCACGGTACCGAAACCGCCCAGTGCCGGGGCTGCAAATACACCCGTGAGCAGGGCGCCGACGATACCGCCGACGGCATGCACGCCGAAGGCGTCCAGGGAGTCGTCGTAGCCAACGGCACGCTTGAGGGTGGTGGCGGCGAAGAAGCAGATCACGCCGGCAGAGAGGCCGATGACGATGGCGCCCATCGGGCCGCAGGTACCGGCTGCCGGGGTGATGGCGACCAGGCCGGCAACCACGCCCGAAGCGATGCCCAGGGCGCTCGGCTTACCGTGGGTGATCCACTCGGCGAACATCCAGCCCAGCGCAGCAGCGGCGGTGGCGATCTGGGTGACCAGCATGGCCATGCCCGCGGTGCCGTTGGCGGCAGCAGCGGAACCGGCGTTGAAGCCGAACCAGCCGATCCACAGCAGGGCGGCGCCGATCAGGGTGTAGCCCAGGTTGTGCGGCGCCATGGCAGCGGTCGGGTAGCCTTTGCGCTTGCCCAGTACGATGCATGCCACCAGGCCAGCGATACCGGCGTTGATGTGCACCACGGTGCCGCCAGCGAAGTCCAGCACGCCCCAGTCCCACAGCAGGCCGCCGTCACCGCTCCAGACCATGTGGGCAATCGGTGCGTAGACCAGGGTGAACCACAGCGCGGTGAAGATCAGCATCGCGGAGAACTTCATGCGCTCGGCGAAGGCGCCGACGATCAGTGCCGGGGTGATGATCGCGAAGGTCATCTGGAACATCACGAAGACGCTCTCAGGGAACAGCGCGGCGGCGGAAGTCAGGCCGCTGGTGGTCAGGCCGCTGAGGAACGCCTTGTCCAGCCCGCCGACGAAGGAAGCGAAGTTGACCACGCCCTTTTCCATACCCACGGTATCGAAGGCCAGGCTGTAGCCGTACACGACCCAGAGGATGCTGATCAGCGCGGTGATCGCGAAGCACTGCATCATGATCGACAGGACGTTCTTGGCGCGCACCATGCCGCCGTAGAACAGCGCCAGGCCAGGGATGGTCATCAGCAGCACCAGGGCGCTGGAAATCAGCATCCAGGCGGTGTCGCCGCTGTTCAGGACGGGGGCCGCGGCCTCGTCGGCCAAGGCCAGACCGGGCATTGCGAGGGGCAATAGGGCGCCTAGCCCTGCGTATTTGCGCAGAGTCATTGTTGTTTCTCCTGGGGCGTGGGGGTTCGGTGTGGGCTTGGCTTAGATCGCGTCGGTGCCGGTTTCGCCGGTACGGATACGAATGGCCTGTTCCAGATTTACGACAAAGATCTTGCCGTCACCGATCTTCCCGGTGTTGGCAGCCTTGGTGATGGCCTCGATAACACGATCCAGTTGGTCATCGGCAATGGCGACGTCGATCTTCACCTTCGGCAGGAAATCGACAACGTATTCCGCGCCACGGTACAGCTCGGTGTGACCCTTCTGCCGACCGAAGCCTTTGACTTCGGTCACAGTGATGCCCTGCACGCCGATCTCGGACAGCGACTCACGAACGTCGTCCAGCTTGAACGGCTTGATGATGGCTGTGACTAGCTTCATGTAACTCTCTCCCGTGTTTTGGTGGACCCGCCCCAGGAAGAACGAACCCGGAGACAAGTCTAAGCGCAGTGTCTGGCTTTTGTAATGCGCCGGCCGCCCTACCTCAGCACTCCGACTGCCTTGATCGAAGCGATCCACCGCCTCGCCTGCCGCACCGGAACTGCATCGGTGCGCGCCATATCTGCCCCAAAGCATGAAGCTTGCCAGTTCGTAAAAATGCCCGTGGCATCAGGCACTTGACCTGAAACCGGGGCTTCTGGCGAAACGCCAGCGCGCTTCTGGCGCACCGAAAGCGCGCACGACGAGCGGGCACACTGCTCAAAAAGCGTGCAACCCCGCACGCCGCAGCCGCCGCCGGCTGCGTGATAGACTGCGCTCTGATTCAATCCGGAACCCATGAACCATGCTGCCGCCCAAAGCCTTCCTCGATGCCATCAGCCAACAAGCCGGACGCCTGTTCGGTGGCGAATCGCCCCTGCCGAAGGCCGAGCTGGAAGCTCAGTTCAAGGTGCTGATGCAAAGCGCCTTCAGCAAGCTCGACCTGGTCAGCCGCGACGAATTCGACAGCCAGATGGTCGTGCTCGCCCGCACCCGTGCCCGTCTCGAAGCACTGGAAGCCAAGGTCGCCGAGATGGAAGCGAAGCTCTCACCTTCCACCGACAACGCCACACCCGCCCCCGCCGCCGAAAAATAGGCCCCGCCAGGCGGGCGGCATGCGATCAGGAGTGATCCATGTCCCTCGCCATCGTCCATAGCCGCGCCCAGGTCGGCGTGGAAGCGCCCGGTGTCATCGTCGAAGCGCACCTCGCCAATGGCCTGCCGTCCCTGACCCTGGTCGGCCTCCCCGAAGGCGCCGTGAAGGAGAGCAAGGACCGCGTCCGCAGTGCCCTGCTCAATGCCGGCTTTGACTTCCCCAACCGCCGTATCACCCTGAACCTCGCCCCGGCTGATTTGCCCAAGGACGGCGGGCGCTTCGACCTGGCCATCGCCCTGGGCATCCTCGCCGCCAGCGGCCAGCTGGCCGACGCCGCCGGGCTGGACGAGCTGGAATGCCTGGGCGAGCTGGCGCTCTCCGGCACCCTTCGCCCAGTCCCCGGCGTATTGCCGGCCGCCCTGGCTGCCCGCGCCGCCGGCCGCGCCCTGGTGGTGCCGAAGGAAAACGCCGAGGAAGCCAGCCTCGCCAGTGGCCTGACCGTCTACGCCGTCGGCCACCTGCTGGAGCTGGCAGCGCACTTCAGCGGCCAGGAACGCCTGCGCCCTTATGAGGCGAATGGCTTGATGCGGGTGACGCCGCCCTACCCCGACCTGTCGGAAGTCCAGGGCCAGGCTGCCGCCAAGCGCGCCTTGCTGGTGGCCGCCGCTGGCGCGCACAACCTGCTGTTCAGCGGGCCGCCCGGCACCGGCAAGACCCTGCTCGCCAGCCGCCTGCCCGGCCTGATGCCGCCGCTGGATGAAGACGAGGCGCTGCAGGTGGCGGCTATCCACTCCGTCGCCGGGCGCGGGCCGCTGATCCACTGGCCGCAGCGGCCGTTCAGGCAACCGCACCACACCGCCTCCGCGCCAGCACTGGTCGGTGGCGGCTGTGACTTACGGGAATTAATGCGACACAGCGAAATAATCTGCGACAAGCAAGAAAAAGACTCA
>NZ_PEKX01000021.1 GCF_002796985.1 Pseudomonas sp.
TCATCGTCAAGCTCCTATCCCAAGACCCCTGGTCAGCAAAGCTGGCCGGGGGTTTTGCTTTTGCGCGCGGGAAAGCCTGGGCTGAGCTTCAGTCGCCTGTGGCGAGGATGTTCACGGGCACAGCCTGCTTACCGGAATAACACGGTAAGCGGCATTCCAGGCAGGTTTCTCCACGATATTTGAGGCACTGTTCGGGCACCGGAGACATGGTTGGGTCGTCTACAATAGCTTCAAATTTTCTTTGAGTTCCTACATGTCCGACATCCCAGGACCTGCCTTGCAGGATCTGCCTCTGGACGAGCTGATGGCTTGTCACGAGTGCGACCTGCTGATGCGCCGCGAGCCCGTTCCTCTCGGGCACCGGTCAGTTTGCCCGCGCTGCGGATACGAACTGGAAATCCATCGTCCCCATATGGTTCGTCGCGCCTTGGCTTTGGTGCTGACGGCGCTGATCCTGTATATCCCGGCGAACTTCCTTCCGATCATGCATATCACCATCCTGGGGCAGACCAGCATGGATACGGTCTGGAGCGGTGTGGTTGGCCTGTATCACTCGAACATGGCTGGTGTCGCTTTCCTGGTGTTCCTTTGCAGCATGGTGATCCCGCTGGCCAAGTTGCTCTGCCAGCTATTCGTATTGGTCACCATCCGCTACAAGGTGCTGCGCGAGCACGGCATGTTGTTGCTGAGTGGCTACCAGCACCTGCGAGAGTGGGGGATGCTGGAGGTGTATCTGATGGGCATCCTCGTCGCCATCGTCAAACTGATCGGCATGGCGGAGCTGCATGTCAGTGTCGGCCTGGGCTGTTTCATTGGCCTGCTGTTCACTCAGATCTGGCTGGAAGTGACCATGTCTCATCACCAGGTCTGGGGCGAGTTGTCCGAGGAGTACGACGATGAGAGCCATTGACGCGGGTATTGTGGTTTGTGGCGAGTGCCACCAACTCAACCGCCGCGAAGAGCAGGATGACACTCATTGCAGCCGGTGCGGCGCAGTGGTGCATGATCGGCGGCCCAACAGCATCATCCGGACCTGGGCATTGCTGATCACGGCGGCGATCCTCTATATCCCTGCCAACCTGCTACCCATCATGACGGTGAACTTCCTTGGCAACGGCATGCCGGCGACGATCATGGAGGGCGTGGTTGAGCTGATCAATGCAGATATGGTCCCCATCGCCGCGGTCGTGTTCGTCGCCAGTATCCTGGTGCCCACCTTCAAGCTGGTCGGCATTGCGCTGCTGCTGTATTCGGTGCAGCGGCGCCAGCCGCTTTCTGCCAGGCAACGGAATGTGATGTACCGCTTTATCGAGTGGATCGGCCGCTGGTCGATGCTCGACATCTTCGTCATTGCGATCCTGGTGACGCTGGTGAACTTCGGTAATCTGGCCAGCATCGAGGCGAACCTGGGTGCGGCTGCCTTCGCTACCGTGGTGGTGCTCACCATGCTGGCTGCAGTAACTTTCGATCCCCGACTGATCTGGGATAACACGGACGCGGAAAACGACGATGAGTGATCTCCCCACACCCAAGATGCGAAAGACCACGAACTGGTCGGCTATCTGGATCCTGCCGTTGATCGCGTTGGCGATCGGCGCCTGGCTTGCATGGCGTGCCTATGACCAGGCCGGGATCATGATCCAGATCCAGTTCGAGAGTGGCGAGGGTATCCAGGCCAACAAGACCGAGGTGGTGTTCAAGGGGATCGGCGTCGGCAAGGTGGTCGACCTGCATGTGAACAAACCCAACATGGGCGTCACGGCGGTGGTCGAGATGCGTAAGGAAGCAGCTGAGTACCTGAGCAAGAGCAGCCGCTTCTGGTTGGTCAAGCCACGGGTGTCGATTGCCGGGGTAACCGGGCTGGAAACCCTGGTCTCGGGCAACTACATCGCGATCGATCCGGTGAAGGGCGAGCAGCAGCACGAGTTTATCGCCCTGAAGGAGCCGCCGCCGCTGTCGGACAGCCTGCCCGGCCTGCACCTGACCCTGAAGGCCGATCGGCTGGGCTCCCTGGAGCAGGGCAGCCCGATCTATTACCGGCAGATCCAGGTTGGCCAGGTGAAGAGCTACCAGTTGGCGGAAGACCAGAAGACCATCGAGGTCAAGATCCATATCGAGCCTGCCTATGCCAACCTGGTGCGCAAGCACTCGCGTTTCTGGAATGCCAGCGGCATTACTCTTTCCGGCAGCCTCAGCGGCTTGAAGCTTCGCACCGAGTCCCTGGCGAGTATCGCCGCTGGCGGTATTGCCTTTGCCACGCCGGAGAGCTATTCGGACAGCCCGCCCACCGATCCGACCAAACCCTTCCGTCTGTACGAGGACTTCGACGCCGCCCAGGCCGGTCTCGCCGTCAAGGTGAAAGTCAGTGATGTCAGCGGGCTCACTCCTGGCAGCACACCGGTGATGTACAACGGTGTGGAGGTCGGGACGGTGAAGAGCATCGACATGGACAAGGACTTCAACGGTGCCACCGCCACCCTGTCGATGGATCCACGCACCGAAGAGTTCCTCAACAGCAAGACCGAGTTCTGGATGGTCAAGCCGAGCATCTCGCTGGCCGGTATTACTGGCCTGGAAGCGCTGGTGAAGGGCAACTACCTCAACGTGCGTTTCGCCAGTGACGGTGAGCCGACTCGCGACTTCGTCATCCGGCCGAAAGCGCCTCCTTTGAACCTCGACTCCCCTGGCCTGCATCTGGTGCTGACCACCGACCAGTTGGGTTCACTGGAAGTTGGTACGCCGATCCTCTACCGCCAGATGAAGGTCGGTAGCGTGCAGAGCTACCAGCTGTCTCGCCGCGATCCGTCGCGGCTGATCATCGGCGTCCACATCGAGCCGGAGTACGCCAAGCTGGTGAATACGTCGTCGCGGTTCTGGAATATCAGCGGTGTCACCATCAGTGGCGGCCTGGACGGTATCAAGCTGAAGAGTGAGTCGCTGCAGACGCTGATCGCTGGTGGTATTGCCTTCGATACTCCTGATCCCAAAGCGGCGCCGGTGACCAAGGTGCGTCGCTTCGCGTTGTTCGACAGTGAGGATGATGCGCACCTGAAGGGGCAGATGATCGAACTGCGGGCCGGAACCGCGGATGGTCTGAAGGAAGGCACCGTCCTGCGCTACAAGGGCCTGGAAGTCGGCCGCGTTGAACAGGTCGAATTGAGCAAGGACCTGCAGACCGTCCAACTCAAGGCGCGACTCACCCGTGGCGCGGATCGTATTGCCCGCCAGGGCACCCGTTTCTGGGTGGTGGGGCCGCAGGTCGGGCTCTCCGGTGTGTCCAACCTGAGCACCATCGTCAGCGGCCAGTACATCGAGGTGCTACCGGCACCCAAGGCGGGCCAGGCACAGACCAGCTTCAGCCTGCTGGAGGGCGAGCCTAATCGTCTACTGGACGCGGATGGCCTGCGCCTGACCCTGAGCGCCGCCCGCCGCGGCTCGCTCAAGGCTGGCGTCCCGGTGACCTACCGTGAAGTGCAGGTGGGCAAGGTGACCTCGTTCGAATTGGGCGAGACGGCGGACCGTGTGCTGATCCACATCCTCATCGAGCCGCGCTACGCCACTCTGGTGCGCACCGGCAGCCGCTTCTGGAATACCAGCGGTGTTGGCGTGGACGCCGGCCTGTTCAAGGGGGTGAAGGTGCGTACGGAGTCGATGGAGACCATCCTGGCTGGCGGTGTTGCCTTCGCCACGCCGGACAATGCCGAGATGGGCTCGCCGGCCAAGCCGGGGCAGACCTTTGCGCTGTTCGACGAGGCAAACGATGAGTGGCTTGACTGGGCGCCGAAGATACCGTTGAGCAAGGCGAACTGAGTTTCAGCCGTACAGGAAAAGGGCCGCGATTGCGGCCCTTTTCTCATTTCACGCGCACGCATGAGAGGCGAGCAACACTCGTAGGATGGCTTGGAGCGCAGCGATACCCATCCTACGAACAGCTCGCAAGAAAAAGCCCCGCGATACGGGGCTTTCGTCAACGCTGCAGAAGCATCATGCCGGCTCGGCGCTGGCCTCCACATCGCTGTGTGCGGCTTTCTCTGCATCGCGGCGACGGATGTACTTCCAGTCCGCCTCGTCGATGTAGATACCGTTGGGGCCGCTGCCACCTTCCAGGTCGATGGCCACCTGGGCCGAGACCTGCGGCTTCACGCTCGCCAGGATCGGCACAAAGCCCAGCTGCAGGCTGGTCTCCAGCAGCGCCGACTGGTTGCGCTCGTCGATGTCCGCCGCCTCATCGAGGTAGTAGGGCAGACGCACGCGGCCAGCCTGTTCGCGGTCCATCAGGTGCAGCAACAGGTACATGTTGGTCAGCGCCTTGATGGTCATCGTGGTGCCGTTGGAGGCAGCTCCGTCGATGTCGGTGTGCATGATCGGCTGGCCGCCCATCTTGGTGATCTCGAACGCCAACTCGAACAGGTCCTTCAGGCCCAGCTGGTTGTTGTTCGCCGCCACCAGGCGCGACAGATAATCCTTGGCTTCCTCGTTCTTCGTATCCTGCTCGGCGCTCTGGGTCAGGTCGAAGACGGAGAGGTTCTCGCCCTCCTCGTACTGTCCGGCGCTGTGGATGATCTGATCGATGTGCTTGAGCGCGTCCTTGTTCGGCGCGAGCACGATACGGAAGCTTTGCAGGTTGGAAACCTGGCGCTTGTTGATCTCGCGGTTGAACAACGCCAACTGGTGTTCCAGGTTGTCGTAGTCGCTGCGGATGTTACGCAGGGTACGGGCGATGTCGGTGACCGCCGCACGGCGCGCCTTGGCCAGGGTCAGGGCCTCGTCGGTGCGGTGCGCGTAGGCGTTGATCAGCAGTTGCAGGCGACGCTCCGGGTCATCCTCGCTGTCGAACTTGGCCACGCCCTTGAGGCGGACCTGGGCGTACAGCGCCTCGATCTGGCCGTCGACGCGCTGCAGCGACTGCCAGGTGTCCTGGTAGTCGTTGAGCAGCGGCAGCAGGTTGTCCATGGAGTCGTCGACCGGGTCCATGAACGGGATGCCGAAGGGCAGATTGGCCGGCAGCAGTTGGCGGCGGCGCAGGGCGTCGTCGAGGGTGCGCTGCTTGGCTTCCATGTCGGCCAGTTGGCGGCCGATCAACTGCAGCTTGGCGGAGAGCTGCTGGACGCGTTCGGTGAAGGCATCGGCGGAGCGCTTGAGCTCGTCCTGGGTCGCTTCCAGCTGAGCTAGCTGCTCCAGCTTGCCCGGCTCCTCGGCATTGAGGGTCTGGCTGCGGCGGAAGTCTTCCAGCGCTTTCTGCGCGTCGAGCACGTCCTGATAGAACTTGTCCGCTTGCGCCTTGCTGGCGTTGCGGTCGGCGGCCACGGCCTGCTGGGTCTTGAGCTGCTTGAGCTCCTTTTCCAGGCGTTCCTTCTGGTCGCGCAGGGCGGCGCGGTCGGCCAGGGCCTGCAGGGCCGGCGGCTCGATGGTGGCGAGGTCGATGGAGAGGCCGGGCACTTCGAAGCGCTCGCCCTTGAAGGCATCGAGGATCTTCTCGACGCTGCCGACCCACTGGCCGGCCTCGTCCAGGTCCACGCCTTTCTCGCCCAGCGGCAGGCTGAACAGCGCGCCGTTGAACAGGCGCATCAGGCGCTCCACGTCCTGCTGGGAGAACTCTTCGCGCAGGCGTGCGTAGCTGTTGTTGTCGGCGTGTTCGAGCTGCTGGCGAACGCCTTTAAGGCGCTTCTCGAGGTCGCGCATGCGCTCTTCCAGGTCTTCGCTGGAGAACTGCCGGGAGTGCGCCAGGGCGCCGGCCAATTCGTCGTGGGCGTCCTTGGCGGCGAGCAGCTGCTGCTCCAGCACCTTGGCGTCGTCGACCAGCGCGAAGCGGTTCTTCAGCACGGCCAGTTCGCCCATCCAGCGCTGCAGCTCGCTGATCTCGCGCTCCAGGCGCATCAGCTCGGCGGTGCTGCCGCGCTGTTCGTTCTGCAGGCCGTCCTGCTCGCTGCGGTAGTGCTCGGCCTGGATGACCAGCTCTTCCTTGCGCGCGCCGGAGTAGTCTTCCCAGGTGCCCAGCAGGTTATCCAGCAGGGGCGAGAGACGGTGCATCTTGCCGCGCAGCAGTTCGCGCTGCTGCACGCCGTTGGCCAGCGCCTCGACCAGCGGGCCGGCGGCGACCAGCGCCTGGTAGTCGCCTTCCATGCGGCGTACGTCGCGGAAGGCTTCTTCGCAGGCGGCGATGTAGTCGACGCTACCCGAGCGCAGGCTGTGCTCGAAGGCATCGAGGAACAGTTGCTTGAGTTTGGCGGCAGTGATCTCGCGCATGTGCAGCAGGTTGATGAACAGCGAGCGGAAGGTCTTCAGGCTCTGTTCGCTGGTGGAGCGCAGCGGGATCAGGGTCAGGTCCAGCGGTATCGACGTGTGACCGCCGACCAGCAGGCGACGCAGCTCGTCGGGCTTGAGCTCATAGGACTTGATGCCCTCGCGCTCCAGATTTGCGTACAGCTCGCGCAGGCGCAGGCAGGTGCCGTTCTTCTGGTAGTGCTCAAGATCCAGCTCGCCCTGGTAGGCGAAGAACTGGTGACCGAAGCCACCGCCCGGACCGCGGCCGCCGACGCCGATCACATGGCGGCCATTGGGCAGGTCGAGCTCGATGAGGATGTAGCTGGTGTCGGTGGCGAAGTAGAACTTGCGCGA
The DNA here is from genome assembly GCF_002796985.1 of Pseudomonas sp. GTDB lineage: Bacteria > Pseudomonadota > Gammaproteobacteria > Pseudomonadales > Pseudomonadaceae > Pseudomonas. The sequence continues at coordinate 6,619 of NZ_PEKX01000021.1, forward strand.
GGCTTCCAGGCTGTACTTGCCGAAGCTCATGTCGGACATGCGCGCGAGGATCGGGAACTGCAGCGCGTTGATCGACGCCGACTTGCCGAGGTTGTTCGCGCCGTACACCGACAGTGGCTGTTCCAGCGGGAAGATGCCGAGGCTGTAGCCGGCGGTGTTGAGCAGGGCGAAGCGGCGGATGCCGTAGCGTTCCTGGGTCATGCCGGGGTCTCCATGTCGGCTTGTTCTTCGGCGATGGCGCGGGCGAGGGCGTCTTCTTCGCTCTCGTCTTCGGCAATTTCAGCGGGAGCGGCCGGTTCGTCGATCACCACGATGGCGTCTTCGCTGTCGGCAACCGGTTGGTCCGCATAGGACTCCAGGATCACAACAGGCTCGTCATCCTCTTCCATCAGCACCGGCGCGGTGAACTGCATTTCGCTGGCGTGCAGGTTGGCGGCCAGGTCGCGGTCCTGCTGGACCGACAGGCAGACATCGAGGAAGCGGTGGATCGGCGGCAGGAAGCGGTACACGCCGTTGTCCTCGGCGGCGAAGCCGAGCTGGGTGAGGCGGCGCATGACCTTCTCTTCCAGTTCTTCCTGGGTGGTCACTTCGGCCTGCAGGAACAGGTCGCGGTATTTCTCCAGCAGCGGCGGCAGCTCGTCGCGGCCGATGCTGCCGCCATCGAGGACGGCCAGCGGGTCGCGGCCCTGGTCGGCCAGGTGCTCGACGAGGATGAAGGTGAACAGCGCCAGGCGCTGGGCGGTCTTGTTCACCTGGGCGCCGACCTGCTCGGGCACGAAGTAGTAGAAGCCGCGGGTATCGCAGACCAGCTCGTAGCCCAGGCTGCGGAACAGCGCGCGGTAGGCGTCCTGCTGGTTGGATAACTGGCTGTACAGCTCCGGGTCGCGGCGGCTGATGTGGAAGCCCTTGAACAGCTCGCGGAAGATCGGCGCCAGCTGGGTCATTTCGGTGAGATTAATCTGCATGCGATTCGCTCTTGCTGTCCTTGCCAGCGGTCGGGCCGGCGATCAGGGCGAAGGAGCACAGGCTGACGCTGTGCTGGAGAGTGTCGTATTGGCGGCGGTCGAGGCGGTCGCGCTGGAAGCGGGCATCGCGCGACAGGCGTGAGAACCAGTAGAGCAGCTCGTCGGTGGCGCCTTCGGGTTCCTGTTCCAGCAGCCAGTGCATGAGGTCCGGCAGCGGTAGCGCGGCCTGGCAGCGGTCGAGCATCTCCCGTGCGGTACGCGGCGAGCGCTGCGGGCCTTCGCTCTTGCGATTGCCGCTGGCCTTGGGGAAGTGCGCCGGCTTGGGCTGGAAGCTGGCGAGGGCGAAGACGTAGCTCTCGACCTGGGAGGCAGTGCCGAGGAAGTTGCTCTGCGGTCGGGTGAACATCGGCAGCGCGGCCTGCGGCACGGCGTCGATGCCCTTGCGGCGGATGACCGACAGCGCCAGGGCGGCGCCACGGGTGATCGCGTTGTGCCGGCGCGCTTCCTCGCGAAGCGGCAGCAGCAACTCGCGGGCGCGGCGCAGGGTGAGCTGGGCGGTGGTCTGCATTTCCAGGATGCGCGCGTGGGTGCGCAGCAACTGGTCGTCATCGACCAGTTGGCCGAGGCGCGCCTGTTCGCTGAGCAGACGCAGCAGCACCTGTTCCACGCGGTGTACGCCTTGTTCGAAGGCGCCGTCGGCGGCGACCAGCTGGATCATCGGCTCGACGTATTCGTCCCAGGTCGCCAGGACTTCCGCGTAGCGCTGGCGCAGCGGAATCTGCCGGTCCTGGGTCTTCGCTCGGTCGGCCACGGCGACCAGCGCCTGTTCGTCGTTGGCGAGCTTCTTCAGCACGTCGCGCACGCGCATGTCGAGCAGGCGCAGCTGGCGGGCCAGGTCGTTGCCGTCGCGTACTTCGAAGGCATCGCGGATGTAGCCGGCGAGGCGTTCCAGGTGGCGCAGGTAGGCTTCGATCTCCAGGCACAGGCCCAGGCGGTGCTCCTGGCGCAGGTAGGCGAGGAAGTCGTGGATCTGCGCGTTCAGCTCGAAGCGGTTCGGGCTCTTGGCCACCGGGACGAGGATGTCCAGGCGGACCCACTGGTCGAGCAGGGCGGTGATGTCCACCGGGGTGCTGTCGGGCAACTGGCTGGTGAGCTGGATGCGCAGCTCCACCAGGCTCAAGGTGCCGGCGTCGAAGCGCTCGCACAGCGGTTCGAGCAGCACCCAGTGTTCGGCGAGGGCGCGGAGTACGCGTCGTGGGTCGATCATCGGCTTGGTTGGGCCCGGAATGAACAAAGGGAGCGATTGTACTGCAAAGGCCTACCCCTGGCCGACAGGGTGACGAAACGCGTCAGTTTGCGACTGCGCGAGCGACGAACGTGTGAATCAGCTCACGAAAAAACTGGCCTAAATGGCTGAATTTTCTGGCAAGTTTTTTGCCAAAGCCTGTATCAGAGACCTAGATATCAGAGTCTGATTTACGCAGATGACCTACGACGCCGCACTCGCCAAAGCCCGTTGGGCCGAACTGGAACGCCAGGACGACCTTGACTGGGACCTGGATGCGATCACCGATCGCAATGAAGCCATCGCCTTCCTGCAGCGCTTCGAAAATCGCTTGTGCATCTACTCGTCGTACATCGAGAAGCTCTACAGCAACTACAGCTTCGTGATTCCAGAGAACCAGGAAGGCGGCATCACCATCCTTCCGGATGAGCAGGCCTGGTTCGACACCTTCCATGACATCCCTGGTGATGCAGTGGAGCCCACCGGCATCCACATCCTGCCCGGCGAGACCATGGGCTACAGCGGCCTGTACCTGAAGATCCCCAGCGAGCACCGGCTGGTGGCGTCGCGGGAGATGCCCTTCCAGGATGGCCTCAAGCTGCTGATCAACCGTTACCGCATGCGCGGAGACATCTTCCTGCCGGTGCTGGTGAAGGGCGACCTGCGCGAGTACGAGGCGCGCATGCCTTCGCTGCACCTGCATCGCCTGAACACCGCCAAGCTGCAGGCCCATTCGCGACTGAACCTCGACGCCATCAAGGGGGCGATCGCCGAACACCTGATCGGCCTGTTCCGCCATCAGTGAGCCTTCGGCTGCCCGAAGCTGTCACCTGGGTGTGACGATGGGTAACAAACCAGCCCGGACTTTCCTTTCTTCGCTTATCGTTCGGAGCGATTTACTCGACTATGGGTCGGCCCGCCGCGGTGGCTGAATTCCTATAGTGGCATCACGGCGCCGAGTCTCGACCTGCTTGCTGACCCGCTACGCCCGACGAATAACAACAGGCGCCCGTGAACAGGGGGCCGGCAAAGGATCTGGAAAGGATCCTGGAAAGGAGAGCGCCATGCGTCAGTCCTCCGGCCCGCTCATGCGTGCCCTTGCCTTGCTCTGCGGCGGCCTGCTGGCCTGTTCCGCCCAGGCGCGCATGCAATCGATGGACGATGAAGAGCTGTCCGCCATCTCCGGCCAGGGCGCGATGCTCACCGTCGACGCTTCCACCTACCAGAACTATCAGTACACCCGGCTCAACTTCGGCGCGGACGTCAGCCTGCTGACCAACATCGACCAACTGAGCCTGGGCAACTACAGCCGCACCGGCTCGACCACCGTCTCTGGCCAGCCGGCGGACATCCTGATCAACAACTTCGCCCTCGGCCGGGTGGATAACTCCAATAGCCCCGATGCCAAGGTGGTGCCGTTCCAGATCCAGGACCCATACGTCGAATTCGCCTTCCAGACCAACAATGGGGTGCGCCAGCTGGTCGGTGCGCGGGTCGGTTTCGGTAAGGCGCAGGGCGACCTCTCCGGTGACATCCTGTCGATCACCGGCAACCTGCAGGGGCAGATCTACGGCCCGGCCTCCATCGCCTACGACTACTACACCCGCAATGGCTGCCCGAACCTCATCAACTGCCTGGCGCTGGCCGTGGCGGGCGACACCCCGGTGTACGCCGACGTGGTGCTGCTCAAGGCCGGCACCGGCGAGGCCACCATCAACGGCCAGCCGATCAACCGCGCCACACAGATCGGGGTCGCCAAGGGCGACTCGCTGCATTCGGATGCCGGCGGCCTGATTGCCTCGCTGATCCCGACCCTGTCGACCACCAGCAACTGCCAGGCGCTGGGCCTGACTACCTGCTTCGACCTGACCAACTACAAGACCATCTACATCGGCAAGCCGGGCTCCACCGACATCAACACCGGCGCCCAGGGCATCTTCTTCTCCCTGCAGAACCAGAATGTGCCCTGGCAGGACCTGGCCAACGCCGGCAACTTCGTCAACACCCAGTCCGGCGCTTTCGCCAACTTCCCGAAAGTGGGCAGCGGCGCGGACGCGGTCTACCCGATCCTGATCAACCTCTACGATGCCCTGCGCGGCCTGCCCCGGCAGTCCACCTGCATGGGCGCGCAAGCGGCGGGCTGCTGAGATGAGCTGGCGCGCAGCGGTAGCTGCCTGTCTCGCCGGTTGCTTGGTCAGCCTGCCGGCACTGGGCATGAAGGCCCTGGATGATGATCAACTGGAAGAGGTCAGCGGCGCTGGGCTGGGCTTCTTCATCGACGGCTTCAGCTACGACCAGGCGGCCGCCACCGCGAAGATCTCCGGGGTGAAGAACAGCGCCAACCAGGACGTGCAGGTGGACATCACCGGCGCCTACATCAAGGGCGCCGGAAGCCAGCGCGGCACGCTCGACACCAAGGCCTACCTCGGCACGCCCATGCACCCCTTCACCCTTGGCCCGGTGAAGTACAAGGCCGGGCTGAACATCCCGGCCAACCAGGAAGCGCTGCAACTGATGACGCCAACCTGGACCGACCCGATCAACGACACCCACAAGTTCGGCCTCTGGTCCTATTACCAGGGCTGCCTGTATGGCGATGCCGGTTGCACCAACCCGGCCCAGGCGACCAACAAGATCAACGCTGAACTGGGCGCCCTGAAGACCCAGCGCGATACGCTGCTCTCGGCTTACTCGAGCAATATGGTGAGCCTGAAGAGCGGCATCGACGCCGACATGGTGGTGGTCAACCAGCGCGAAGTGCAGGTGGATGCAGCGCAGGTCACGCAGAAGACCAACTACAGCAGCATGAATACCCGCTACACCGCCGCTCCTGAGCAGGTCTGCGGATTGTGGTGCGTGGATCGTCCGTCGCTGGGCACCAAATACGACTGCGGTATCCTCGCGGCCTGTAACAACAACACCGCCGTGAAGAACTACAACGCCTCGGTGGATACCTACAACAGCAGCACCGAAAACCTCACCGCCGCCCAGCAGAACCTCAGCGCCGCCTGGAACGTCAGCCGCAACGGCATCTCCCTCAGCCAGCGCGCCAGCGATTACGACAAGTTCGTCCAGCTCTGCGGCGCGCAAGGCGGCAGCGCCACGACCTGCGTCAGCGGCACCATCACCCGCACCGAGAAGAACGTCTCCACGGTGCAACTGGTGGCCGGCGCCATGCAGAATTCCTCCGGCACACGCATCCAGGGCCTGGATATTGGCATCGCGACCAAATTCACCCTGCCCAGCACCGCCTACAGCAGCAACGGCACGGCGGGCGCCACCACCACCCGTACCGACTTCTTCTCCATCGCCCTGGAGAACTTCACCCTCAATGGCTCTTACCTCAACCTCTGGGGCGACGCCGCCGGGCTGAAGGCCTCCATGAGCCTGCAGATGTACGCCGACAAGCTGGTCATCGCCGGCTGCGAGAACTGCGCCGATACCAACAAGGCAGTGGCCAAGAACGTCTACTTCGACCTCAACCTGGGCGACGCCAACTACCAGCCGGCGACACTCTCGGTGGCCAGCAACGGCGACCTGGTACTCAATGCGCCGGGCGTCACCTGGGCCAACCACGACGCCTTCTACCAGAATGTGCAGAAGAGCAATATCAGCATCGGCAACCTGAACATCAGCGGCACCGACGTCGGCTCCCAGGCCATCCGAGGCCTGCGCATCGACTACCTGAACGTCCGCACCGTAAACCTGCCGCGCTAGCGCATGAGGAGCCTCGCCGTGAAACCTGCACGCCTTGTGAGCCGACTCCTGGCCCCCCTGGTACTCCTGGTCGCCGCCACTGCCCACAGTGAGTTGCGCAGCCTGGACGATGCCGAAATGGCCGATGTCAGTGGCCAGGACGGTGTCAGCCTGAGCGTCAACTTCAACCTCGCCGCCAACACCGCCGATACTCGCTGCCCCGGCGGCTGCGGCGCACGGCTGGCGATCCAGCCGCTCAACAGCACCGGCTACATCGTGCTGGACAACATCAAGGGCACCTTCAGTTTCGACGGCATGTCCATCGACATGGTGACCATCAACAACGGCTTCAACGGCGACGGCGCGTTGTTCAACCGCCAGGCCATGAAGATCGGCCTGAGCAACGCCAGCGCAACCAACCTGCAGTTCACCCTGGGCGGCGCCAACCAGGGCAAGGTGTCCGGCAGCGGCCTGCAGCAGACCAACCTGCTCACCTACCAGGCCACTGGCGCGGTCAAGCTCACTGGCAACGTCTACGTCTTCGGCACTCCCTGAGCGAAACGTCGGGCTCTCCGCCCGCTGGCCTTTCCCCCCGGCGCGTTTCACGCGACAATCCCGCCTCGTCGTGTCGGCCTGCCCGTGCACGCACCACCCACAGGTAAACGCCCCTTGATCGAAGAAGCCCGTCGCCGCGCCTACCTTGGCGCCATGCAGGTCGCCAGTTGGCTGCCGCGCGTGGTGCTGCCGTTCGCCGCACCGTCGCGCCCGGAACTGCTGGAAGCCCCGGCCCCCGTCATTGTCGAGCCCACAGCTGCAGCGCCCGTTGCCGCGGTGCGCGAGGCCGCCGCTCCGGTTGCTGCCCCCGCGCCCGCGCCCGCGCCGGTCACGGCTGGCGAGCCCGGCTCGATCGCCGCGCGCCTGTTGCCCAAAGTCGGTGCCGCGGCCAAGCCGGCCGTGCCAGTCAAGGTCGAAGCGCCGGCCGAGGCGGAAGCCGAACCGGTCGTCCGCGCTCCGATCACACCGCCGCCGCGTTTTGCCCTGCAACTGCTGCGCGCCGGCGAATGCACCCTGCTGGTCGAACTGCCCACCGGCGAGCCACTGGCCAGCCGTGACCCGGCTTACCTGCTGCTAAAAGACCTGCTGCGCGCCGCCGGCCTGCCGGACAGCCCGCAACTGATGGGCGAGCCCGTACGCTGGCCGCTGTTCTCCCGCGGCAACCTGGACCAGGGCCCGCAAGCCGCCCGCGAATTCGTCCAGGGTTTCGTCGCCGCGCGGCTGGAGGAGGGCGCACCGAGCTCCTGCCTGTGGCTGGTCGGCATGCCTGCCGTGCGCTTCGCTGGCGAAGGTGATGAAGAATCCCTGCTGCGTGAGCTGCAGGTCGAAGGCCTGGGCGTCGCCTGGGCGCTGCCCGGCCTGGAACGCCTGGCCGAAGAACCCACTTTGAAAGCCGACCTCTGGCGCGCCATGCGCCGCGTGCGGCAACGCTGGATGAGTCAGACACCCGCATGAGCGATGCCGTTTCTTTCCGCCCGATGACCGAGGCGGACCTCGATGCCGTACTCAAGATCGAATACGCCGCCTTCAGCCACCCCTGGACGCGCGGCACCTTTGCCGACGGCCTGAAGAGCTACGAATGCTGGGTGATGTTCGAAGGCAGCCAGCAGGTCGGCCACGGCGTGATCCAGTTGATCCTCGATGAAGCGCATCTGCTCAACATCACCGTCAAGCCGGAAAGTCAGGGCCGTGGTCTGGGCCTGGTCCTGCTGGAGCATCTGATGAAGCGCGCCCACGAACGCGGTGGAGTGGAGTGCTTCCTCGAAGTTCGCGCCTCCAACGTCCCCGCCTACCGCCTCTACGAGCGCTACGGCTTCAACGAAATCGGCCGCCGCCGCGATTATTACCCGGCGGCTGGTGGGCGCGAAGATGCGCTGGTGATGGCCTGTACGCTGGTCGACTAAGCCCTGCCCCACGCAAGCGTCGATATCCGTAGGAGCGGACTCCGTTCGCGATCAGCTTCGTAGCGTGCGGTTCGCGAGCAAGCTCGTTCCTGCAGGTCGGCCGCGGCGCGCTCTTCGTAGGAGCGAGCTTGCTCGCGAAGCCTCGCCCAAACCGCACTCCCCGCCGCTCAATCAGCTCCCGCACCGGGATATCCGAGGCTAGAGCCCCCGAACGATCTCCCCCGAAAAATCTGAGAAATTTCCTGCCGATCAGGTTTTTCTGAGGACGATTCCTGGCTTACCCTTACGACCAATAACAACAAGAACATAAGGTCGCAAACATGAATCGCAGCGATGTGATCGTGGTGGGCGCCGGCATTTCGGGGCTGACCGCGGCCTGGCGTCTGGCGCAAGCCGGACGGCGGGTCAAAGTGCTCGAGGCCAACAAGCGCGTCGGTGGACGTACCCTCAACCATCGCTTCGCCAGCGGCGAAGTGGTCGAGGTCGGCGGCCAATGGGTCGGCCCGACCCAGGAGCGTATCCTTTCGCTGCTGGCCGAGCTCGGCCTGTCGACCTATCCGCAATGGAATCAGGGCGACAATCTCACCCTTTTCGGTGGCCGGCTCAGGCCGTATCGCGGCACCATCCCGAAGCTTCCTCCCCACGTACTGCTCGATGTCCTTCAGGCCCATGTGCGTCTGGACCGCATGGCACGGGAAATCCCGCTGAATGACCCCAGCCTGCACCCCAAGGCGCCGCAGTGGGACAGCCTCACCTTCGCCGAATGGCTGCGGCGCAATGTGCGTACCTCCACCGGGCGCAAGGTCTTCGAGCTGATGTGCGGCGCCGTGTTCGCGGCCAGTCCCCACGACCTCTCGTTCCTCCACGTACTTTTCTACATTCACAGCGGTACCGACCTCGACACCCTGCTGGGCGTTGACGGCGGCGCCCAGCAGGACCGCATCCTTGGCGGTTCCCAGCGGATCAGCGAAACCCTGGCCGAACGCCTCGGCGGTGTGATCACGGGCGAGCCGGTGCGCGCCGTGCGCCAGGACGGCAGCCGAGTCGAACTGGTGACCGACCGCGGCACGCACCAGGCCAGCCATGTCATCTTCGCCATCCCGCCGACTCAACTGCTGCGCATCACCCAGGAACCGCTGCTGCCCAGCTGGCGCGACCAGTTGCTGCAACGCCTGCCCCAGGGGGCGGTGATCAAGTGCATGGCGCTCTACGACAAACCCTTCTGGCGCGATAAGAACCTCTCCGGCCAGGCCACCAGCGAGACCGGCCCGGTGCGCCTGACCTTCGACAACAGCGTCCCCGATTCCGGGCGCGGCGTGCTGCTGGGATTCATCGAAGGCGACGAGGCGCGGCAGTGGAACGCCCGGCCCGCCGGCGACCGCCGTGGCCAGGTGCTGGACTGCTTCGCCCGCTACTTCGGCGAGCAGGCGCTGAATCCGGTGGATTACGTGGACAAATCCTGGGCCGAGGAACCCTTCGCCCGGGGCTGCTATGCCGCCCTGTTCCCGCCGGGGCTGTGGAGCGCTGGCGCAGCGCGCCTACGCGAACCCTACGGGCGTCTGCACTTCGCCGGCACCGAAACGGCAACGCGCTGGATGGGCTATTTCGACGGGGCCGTGGAGGCCGGGGAGCGCGCCGCGCGGGAAGTGCTCGGCGCGCGGGAAGATCACGGGGAGGAAGACTATGTGCGACACCTTGGTATTGCGTAGCGGCGGGGCCACCTGGTTCGCCAAGAACAGCGACCGCGAACCCGCCGAAGCGCAACGCCTGATCCGCCTGCCCGCCGTTAGCGGCGACAGCGCGGCCACGGTGCGCACCAGCTACCTGCAGATCCCCCAGACCGCCAACCGCCACGGGGTCATCCTCAGCCAGCCGGCCTGGCTGTGGGGCGCCGAGATGGGCGTCAACGACCGGGGCGTGGCCATCGGCAACGAAGCCGTTTTCACCAAACTGACCCAACGCGACGGCCAAGCCCTGCTCGGCATGGACTTGCTACGCCTGGGCCTGGAGCGCGGCGGCAGCGCCCGCGAGGCGCTGGCCGTCATCACCGAACTGCTGGAGCGCCACGGCCAGGGCGGCCCGGCCGGCTACCGCAACAAACGCATGCGCTACGACAACAGCTACCTGATCGCAGATCGCGACGAAGCCTGGGTGCTGGAAACCGCCGGGCGCCTGTGGGCGGCGAAGAAGGTCGAGCGCTGGGCCATCTCCAACGCCCTGAGCCTCGGTCATGAATACGACCTCGCCAGCCCCAACCTGGAAACCCAGGCGCGCCGCTTCGGTTGCTGGAATGGCCGTGGCGACTTCCACTTCGCCCGTGCCTTTGACGGCCGCGTGCTGCCGTGGGTGGCTGGCGCCCACCAGCGCCGTCAGCTCAACGAAGACTTCCTCGCCCACTGCCCGGCCCAGGTCGACTGGCTGGCGCTGGTGGTCGCCCTGCGCAGCCACGGTCACCGCGGGGATCGCTTCAAGCAGCACGACAACCGGCAGATATGCCTGCATGCCGGCAGCTTCTGGCGCCCCTCTCAGACCACCGCCAGCCTCATCGCCCGGCTCGACGGCGAGTCCCCACGCCTTGCCGCGACTGCGACTTCCGCCCCCTGCCTGTCGATGTTCCAGCCGCTGGGCTTCGACGAGCGCGCCGGGGAAGGGCTGCTCAGCCGCGAGACCGACGCCGTGGAAGATTCCCTCTGGTGGCGCTTCGAGACCGTACACCAGCGCGCCCTGGCTGACCCCGACTTCGCCGACGCCCTGCGCGTCGGCCATGGCTGGCTGGAAACCGAGTTGCTCAGTGCCCTGGATCGGTGCACGCTGGATTGGCCGCGCCTCGCCGCCGAAGGCCAGGCCTGGCACGACACCTGGCACCAGTTGGCATTGCAGCAGGCGCCACGCCCGCCGCGCTGGTGGCGATTGAATGCTGTGCGCTGATGCGGCTTGTCAGCCACGCCCGCGCTGCGTAAGGTGCCGCCAGCCAATGATGAGGAGCCGGACATGAGCGATCTGCAGGAACTGTTCGACAACAACGCCCGCTGGGCCGAAGCCATCAAGCAGGAAGACCCTGACTTCTTCGCCAAGCTGGCACGCCAGCAGGCCCCCGAGTACTTGTGGATCGGCTGCTCCGATGCGCGCGTGCCGTCCAACCAGATCGTCGGCCTGCTGCCGGGCGACCTGTTCGTCCACCGCAACGTCGCCAACGTCGTGCTGCATACTGACCTCAACTGCCTGTCAGTCATCCAGTTCGCCGTCGATGTGCTCAAGGTGAAGCATATCCTGGTCACCGGCCACTATGGTTGCGGCGGCGTGCGCGCCGCACTGCAGCACACCCAGCTCGGCCTGATCGACGGCTGGCTGCGCAGCATTCGCGACCTTGCCTACGAATACCGCGACCATCTCGCCCAGTTCGAGAAGGACGACGAGCGCGTCGATCGCCTTTGCGAACTCAACGTCATCCAGCAGGTGGCCAACGTCAGTCACACCAGCATCGTCCAGAACGCCTGGCACCGTGGCCAGGAGCTCTCCGTGCACGGCTGCATCTACGGCATCAAGGACGGCCTCTGGAAGAACCTCAACGTCACCGTCAGCGGCCTCGACCAACTGCCGCCGCAATACCGCCTGCGCCCACTCGGCCAGCTTTGAACCGACGCCTTTGCGTCATCCCCGGTGACGGTATCGGCCGCGAGGTCGTGCCCGTCGCCGTGCAGGTTCTGCAGCATCTGCTGCCCGATCTTCAGGTAGAAGAAGCCGACGCCGGCTGGGACTGCTTCCAGCGCCACGGCACTTCCGTTCCCGACTCCACCTACGAGCGCTTGCGTGCTTGCGGCGCCGGCCTGTTCGGCGCTGTTTCCTCACCCAGCCACAAGGTCGAGGGCTACCGCAGCGCCATCCTCAGCCTGCGCCAGGGGCTGGCGCTGAACCTCAACCTGCGGCCAGTGCGCTCGCGCCCAGTGGTCTCGCCCCGCGCCGGCATCGACCTGCTGGTTCTGCGGGAAAACAGTGAAGGCCTTTACAGCGGCCGCGAACACTGGGAAGCCGAAGGCGTCGCCATCGCCAAGCGCGTCATCAGCCGCGCCGCCTGCGAACTCCTCGCCGCTGGCGCCGCCGAACTCGCCCGCCAGCGCCACGCCCGGCGCATCACCCTCGTGCACAAGGCCAACGTCCTACCGCTCACCTGCGGACTGTTCCGCGACACCTGCCGCGACATCCTGGCCGAAGACGGCTGGAGCGACGTGCTCGACGAGCGCCTGGTCGACGTCGCCGCCCTGCAACTGGTCGAGCGCCCGGAAGCCTTCGACCTGATCGTCACCACCAACCTCTTCGGCGACATCCTCTCCGACCTCGCCAGCCACTGGGGCGGCGGCCTGGGTCTGGCGCCGTCGCTCAACCTCGGCGCCGGCATCGCCCTGGCCGAACCCATCCACGGCAGCGCCCCCGATATTGCCGGCTCCGGCCGCGCCAACCCGCTGGCCGCCATCCTCAGCGCCGGCATGTTGCTGCGGTATTACTGGCAACTGCCAGAGCTGGCGGAGCGGATCGATACGGCGGTGGATGGATTTCTGCAGGAGGAGGGGAGTGTGGACTTTGGCGGCGAGACGACGCGGGTTATCGGGAAGGGAGTGCTGGAGCGCCTAGGCTAAACGGACGCCCGTCACCCTGTCTGGACAGCCCGCCATTCGCCACCCAAGGTGAAAGTAACCCCTTTCCCTTGGTGCCCAGCATGTGCGGACGCTACGTCAGCCCCGAAGAGGCCGCCATCGAACGCTACTGGCACATCGGCGCGCGCACACCGCCGCGCTGGCCGAATGCCTGCTACAACGTCGCCCCGACCATGACCGTGCCCATCCTGCGTCACGACGAAAGCGGCCAACTCAAACTGCTGCCCGCACGCTGGGGCCTGATCCCCGACTGGTGGAAGGAATCTACCCCGCCGCGCTTCTCCTTCAATGCCCGCAGCGAAGACGCCGCCGGCAAACCCCTTTGGCGCCAGGCCCTGCGCAGCACCCGCTGCCTGATGCCTGCACTGGGCTGGTATGAATGGAACGAGAAGGAATCTGTGTGCAACCCTGCCGGTCGCGAGGTCCGCCAACCCTACTTCATCCACAGCCCAACCGACCCCATCATCGCCATCGCTGGCCTTTGCTCGCTGTGGATAACCCCAAATGGAGAGCCTGTACTCTCCTGCGCCCTGTTGACTCGCTCCGCCGCGCCCTGCATCGAACACATTCATCACCGCATGCCCGTGGTGCTTGCGCCGGAGAGCTTTGAGGAATGGTTATCTGCTGCTACGCGCAGCGAAACACTAGGCGATTTGATTCACCATGCAAGGGATGACTTTGCGGGACACCGGGTGTCGTTGCGGGTGAATAACGCGAGGAATGATTCGGTGGAGTTGATCGAAAGCGCGGACTGACCGTTCGGTACAATGCGTCCTGGATATGAGCGCTGTGGATTCCAGACACCGGGGCAACTGACCCACATCCTCCGCCACACCTTCGCGAGCCATTACATGATGGGAGGAGGGGGCATCCTCACGTTGCAGCGGATCTTGGGGCACTCGTCCATCACGATGAGCATGCGGTATGCGCACCTGTCGCCGGAGCATTTGGAGTCCGCAATGCGGTTGTCACCGTTGGCTCAATGCGGGGTATTGGTATGAACCGCACTTGTAATAGCGGTATCCCTTGCCTTATGAATGGCACATTGAGATCGCCATGGATGTGCGTAAACGGTTATGGATACAGCGGATGTGTCGGTGAGAGGCTTTGTGCGGCAGCTTCGAGCGAAGGTATGGAGCTGGTACTGGGCACTTCACTCCAATCAGCGATGCTACGTCAATGCAGCTGTTTGTGGAGCGTTGTACCTGCTGTTCAGCCAATTCGATTGGGAGCTGAACAAAGGATTCAAAGGCCTCGGGTACATATTCTGGGGGGTGGCTATGATCGCTGATCTTGCCAGCCTCTATAAGGCAATTTCCGAAACCACCTTTGGCAAGCTCTTGCTTATTGCCGCTTTGGCATTTGGAACGAACCTAGCCGTTGCGATTGCTAGCCAGGTGGTTAACGGATTGGTTGGTGTGGACCCTGGCAAGTTCGTTCACACCATTGCCTTTGCAACGGTCTTTGTTGCTCCACCGTTGCTTCTCTTTATGTACGTCTTCCTTCTGGCCCTTGGTACTGGCGGACTTGCACTCTATGTAATGTTCAATTTCCTGCCTGACGAAAACTCTCGCGTCATGATGTTTCCTTGGTACAAGCCCCGCGAACGCGGACGTTATCGAGCGCTTACAGCTTTGGTGCAGGTGATAAGTGCCGTGGTGGTGGTTACCGTCTGCTACCAATGGTGGACGGGGGGCCAGTCTGCCTATGTGTCGTATGCGGAGGAAAAAACCAAGTGGTTCCTCTACACGTTCGAGATGTTCGGCAAAGCACCGTGTGTTCTGGAGAAAGGGCAGCGGGTAGCATTTCTGGATGGTGATCGCGTGCTCATGGCGAGCAAGGCGGGGGAGGCGATCACTTTTAAGGTCACGCAATGCGTGATACCCGTAGACGGGATGTAGTCGGTTTGTAGTCTGCCGGCCAAAACAAAGGGTTAGCTTTCGCTAACCCTTTGTTTTGTATGGTGGCTACACCGGGACTTGAACCTGGGACATCAGCATTATGAATCGCATGAGAGACACCCCGCGCTCCCCCGAAGCCTTGTAAATCGGACCTTTCAAAGGCGACAAAACCTCATTTCAACCGGCTGTTTCTGACAACAGGCCTAATGTAGTCACTGAATCGCCCCGGATTCCCTAGACACTTTCCAGGCTCAGTAAATGTCGCTTCTCAAACTCTA
>NZ_PEKX01000030.1 GCF_002796985.1 Pseudomonas sp.
TCGAAGATCTTGGCAACCACGCCGGCGCCAACGGTACGGCCGCCTTCGCGAATCGCGAAGCGCAGGCCATCTTCCATGGCGATCGGAGCGATCAGGGTAACAACCATTTTCACGTTGTCGCCCGGCATTACCATCTCAACGCCTTCCGGCAGTTCGCAGTTGCCGGTTACGTCGGTGGTACGGAAGTAGAACTGCGGACGGTAGCCCTTGAAGAACGGAGTGTGACGACCGCCTTCTTCTTTGGACAGCACGTACACTTCGCACTCGAACTTGGTGTGCGGCTTGATGGTGCCCGGCTTGGCCAGAACCTGGCCACGCTCTACGTCTTCACGCTTGGTACCACGCAGCAGAACGCCAACGTTCTCACCAGCACGACCTTCGTCGAGCAGCTTGCGGAACATTTCAACGCCGGTGCAGGTAGTCTTGGTGGTCGCCTTGATGCCGACGATTTCCACTTCTTCCTGGATCTTGACGATGCCACGCTCAACACGGCCAGTTACCACGGTGCCACGACCGGAGATCGAGAACACGTCTTCGATCGGCATCAGGAACGGCTTGTCGATGGCGCGCTCGGGCTCAGGAATGTACGAGTCCAGGGTTTCTACCAGCTTGCGCACGGCGGAAACGCCCATCTCGTTGTCGTCCTGACCATTCAGGGCCATCAGAGCGGAACCGATCACGATCGGAGTGTCGTCGCCCGGGAAGTCGTAGGTGTTCAGCAGATCGCGAACTTCCATTTCGACCAGTTCCAGCAGCTCGGCGTCGTCAACCATGTCGGCCTTGTTCAGGAACACGACGATGTAAGGAACGCCTACCTGACGGGACAGCAGGATGTGCTCGCGGGTCTGCGGCATGGGGCCGTCAGCAGCCGAGCAAACCAGGATCGCACCATCCATCTGCGCAGCACCGGTGATCATGTTCTTCACGTAGTCGGCGTGGCCCGGGCAGTCTACGTGAGCGTAGTGGCGTACCGGCGAGTCGTATTCAACGTGAGAGGTGTTGATGGTGATACCACGAGCCTTCTCTTCCGGCGCGTTGTCGATCTGGTCGAAAGCGCGAGCGGAGCCGCCCCAGGTCTCGGAGCAGACCTTGGTCAGAGCAGCGGTCAGAGTGGTTTTGCCGTGGTCAACGTGACCGATGGTGCCGACGTT
>NZ_PEKX01000031.1 GCF_002796985.1 Pseudomonas sp.
GGCCCAGACTGTGTAAAAACGTGGCCAGTGCCCTTGCTATGCTGCCGGTGGGTTTCATAGCGGGGGCACTCCATGAAGCGTTTCATCCAGGGCGAATATCGAGGCCAAACCACGCTACTGCCCGAGAGCCTGGATGATTACGTCGCGGACACCAACCCGGTTCGAGTAGTCGATGTGTTCGTCGATGAACTCGATCTCGGCAGGCTGGGCTTCGACGGTATCGTCCCGGCAGAAACCGGTCGCCCCGCGTACCACCCTGCCGTTCTGCTGAAGCTCTATATCTACGGCTATCTCAATCGCATCCAATCCAGTCGCCGGCTTGAGCGCGAGGCCCAGCGCAACGTCGAATTGATGTGGCTGACCGGACGTCTGACGCCGGACTTCAAGACCATCGCCAACTTCCGCAAGGACAACGGCAAAGCCATTCGTGGTGTCTGCCGGCAATTCGTGGTGCTGTGCCAGCAGCTCGGTTTGTTCTCCGAAGCGCTAGTGGCTATCGACGGCAGCAAGTTCAAGGCGGTCAACAATCGCGACCGCAACTTCACCAGTGCCAAGCTGAAACGTCGGATGGAGGAGATCGAGTCGAGCATTAATCGTTACCTGACGGCGCTCGATACTGCAGATCGTCAGGAGCCTGCCGTTGCCCAGGTCAAAGCCGAACGCCTCCGCGACAAGATCGAGACCTTGAAAGCCAAGATGCAGGAGCTCAAGGAAATCGAAGTTCAGCTCAACGACGCACCGGACAAACAGATTTCCCTGACTGATCCCGATTCGCGTTCAATGAAGACGCGTGGTACAGGAATGGTCGGCTACAACGTGCAGGCAGCAGTCGACGCGAAGCACCATCTAATCGTGACCCATGAGGTCACGAACGACGGCGTCGATCGAGATCAACTGAGCACCATGGCCAAGCAGGCGCGAGAGGCCATAGGCGTCGAGGAACTCTCGGTGGTCGCCGACAGGGGGTACTTCAAAGGCGAAGAAATCCTGGCCTGCCAGGCAGCTGGAATCACCGCTTTCGTACCCAAGGCGCTGACGTCGGGCGCGACAGCGGCAGGCCGCTTTGGCAAAGGTGATTTCATCTATGACGCAGCCAAGAATGAGTACTGCTGCCCTGCTGGGCAAAGCCTGATTTGGCGTTTCTCAAGCGTCGAGAAAGGGCTGAAGCTGCACCGTTACTGGAGTTCGAATTGCCAGGGCTGTGCGTTGAAGGAGCAGTGCACACCGAGCGCACAGCGGCGGGTGAGTCGCTGGGAACATGAGTCGGTGCTCGACGCGATGCAGTCCCGTCTGGATCAGGCACCGGAGATGATGCGCATCCGCCGCCAGACAGTGGAGCATCCTTTCGGCACATTGAAGGCCTGGATGGGCGCCACCCATTTCCTCACCAAGACGCTCGACAGGGTAAGCACGGAAATGAGCCTGCATGTGCTCGCCTACAACTTCAAACGGGTGCTGAACCTGCTGGGCAATAGTGCGCTGATAGCGGCAATGAAGGCCTGAAAGCCCATTGGCGGCCTCTGAACTCGTTGCGCAGCATCGCGGAAACCGTACTTGCCTGAATCAGCTGAATGAGTCGGATCGACATGTCAGAAGCTTATAGCGCCTCTGGGCACCGCTAAAGCAATCCAATAACCAGCTCTTCATCACCCGCTGCGTTTTTACACGGTCTGGGCC
>NZ_PEKX01000022.1 GCF_002796985.1 Pseudomonas sp.
TAGAGTTTGAGAAGCGACATTTACTGAGCCTGGAAAGTGTCTAGGGAATCCGGGGCGATTCACATGGTTGGACAAAGCCATGTAGAGCGCTTGAGCACGCTCCGGCTCCAGCTGCATGTGGGGTTGCAGTGGCGATACTTCGTTATTGCGACGGATATCCGCTATCAGCGCATCTCCAAAGGTAGGGTCAGCAGCAGGGTCTACGACATCGGAGAGATCGATACCCCGCATGTAGGCGAGACAAGCGTGGTAGAGGTAAAGGTAAGTCTGCACCATCAAAGGCCGCTCAAGCTTTGTGCGGCCATCTCGTGCCGGATACATGGCACATATGTCTTTGATGCTAGTAGCAGCGTCACTCAGGCGGCGCATCTCGTCTTGCCCCGCCTGAGTTGGCCAGACCTTGTAATGGTCTTCTTCGCGCTGGTAAGGGCCTGGGTTTCGCACCAAAGCATCGAGCATTTGCGGTATGGGGTTTTCTATCAGCTCACGCGCAGCGTGGCGAAAGGCGAGCAGCAAGAGTTGCAACGTGGTGGAGCGCTGCTGGCCATCGATCACTTCAAAGGCAGGCACTCTGCCAAAGCTGTTCGGCACCGGCGTCATCACAATGGAGCCCAAAAAGTGCTTCTGTAATGGCTTCAGTGCCGCAGTAGTCCCGGTTGATGCCAGCGCTTGTTGCTCCAGCACAGCATCTGCTCGGTCTTGGATGTCAATCCACAGAGGGCCGACCTGCTTCTCCAGCGTCCAGACATAACCCCTTTGAAAAATCGGGATCTGATACTGATGCGGTGTGCTGAATAGGCTAGTTACCGTAGCTTTGCTGGGTTGCATGCTGAATTCCTTATCTGCGTTTCAATAATCAGTAGCGTCAGTTGTCCTAGCCGATGTCGAGAGCAGGCAGCGCCCTGACGATTTTTTGAGTCTCCAGGCTGACGGTGACCACGCGCTGGAACAGCTCAAGCGGGTACTTGGGATTCCCCATGGTTTCGACGGCCCAGTCGTTGGCGTCGTTGACGATGCCGCTGGCTTTATCGGTGCGCACCGCTTGGCGCTCCATAACCCAGTCCAGCGCGGCCTTACCGTTGACCACGTAGTCCCAGGCCGCCTCGGGGATGCCCTTGAGGGTGATGCGATGGTTGTAGATGACGGTGGTCTTGTCGCCCTTCTTGGCGAACTTCATCTTCTCTACACGGTAGTCGGCATCGGTAAGCGCGCCCTTGGCCTCGATGGTCAGCGGGTACGGCTCGACGGTTTCGTAGTTCAAGTGGAGGTCGGCCAGGGCGCGGCCAGCTTTGCTGAAAGCCCAGAAGTCAGCGGCATTCTTCACCGCTGGAACGCGCGGTAGCTCCTTGCTCAGATTGTCGGCAAAGCGTTCGCGGTAGTCCGGCGAATGGAGGATGCCGTAGACGTAGTAAAACAAGTCTTCCTTGCTGAACTGCTCGCCGGGGTAGGCAGCCTGGAAGTGGGCCAAGCCGGCATCGGTGATGGCATCGCGGCGGCGTAAACCTCCTTCAACCGGCTCGGCAAACAGGTCGTCTTTTGAGGCTTGAGCAACTTCGTCGTAAAGGTATAGGGGAAAACATTGCGTACCATGATTTGGTTGAAGACTAAAAATCTGATTCACAATTAAAGGCGGCGAACTAGGGCCTTCTCCGCCACTTCCTAGAGTTATTATAAAGTTCTCAATCCCCGCATTCGGGAATATTTTTGGCATTTGATATACGCAGTTATTAAATTGCCTATCAAAATACATCCAGCTTTTAAGGAATGGCCGATAATAAGATTTTACAACGCCTTCAGGTCGGAATATGCCCCGCTTCTGCCGAACCAGGTCTTGCTTAACTTCACGAGTCCAACTTATCTTTGTTGAATTAAAATCCAGAAAATCATCTGGCTCAGGCCATTCTTGCTTCTTCAAGTCCGCACAAGCCATCCTGTAACGATCCACTTCGCTGTTGTAAAACGTGATCATTTCGTCAACAGTATTGATAAGCGAACTTTTAGATGCGTTATATACCCAAGCATCACGATTTGTTTTCACGCCATTTGAGTAATTCTCGAAAAGAGCAATTTCACTAGCGTCATTCTTGGCCCCCAACACAATGTGCAGAGCTAAGCTGTCGTCCCTCTGTTTGAGCCAGTCGCCATGCTCATCTGGGGTAATCTGCTGCCACTGCGCGATGCCGGCCACATTGGTAAAGGCTGCAATTTTCTCCAGCTTTTCCTCTCGACTCAAATAGTCGCCAATGTCGTAAAAGTAAATCTGGCCGTGAGTCTGTGCATCGGGATTCTTGACCAGCAACGAAATAGCAATAGGAGCACGGCTGCCGCTGCCGAAAATCTTGCCGCCTTCCTTCCGAGAGGTTTCGCCACTGGTACGCTGGTTGCCACGAAGATGGAACACATAAAGACTGGAAAATTCATCTACAAGGCACTTGCGCAAACCATCTGCGGTATTGGCCTCCACAAAGCCCGCGTTGGTAACAAAGCCGATGATGCCAGCATCACCAATACGGTCACTGGCCCAGCGAATCGCACGGATATAGCTGTCATACAGGGCGTTTTTGAGAGTTGCTTTTGAGCCAGCCGCATAGGTAGTACGAATGCGCCCATCAAGCGTTGGGTACTGAATATTGGCGTTGTTATCGTTAGCACTCGTCTGGCCAGCCGAATACGGCGGATTGCCCACAATCACCCGAATATCTAGCTCCTTCTGGCGCTTACGCCTAGCGCTGTTGTCCTCCAGCAGCGCGTCTACCAGGTCGTCCTTCTCGTACATCTGGAAGGTGTCAGTCAGGCAGATACCTTCAAACGGGGTGTACTCGTCGATCACTTCGCCATGGTAGGCCGCTTCGATATTGATGGCCGCGATGTAGTAAGCGAGCAGTACCAGCTCGTTGGCGTGAATCTCGTGCCGGTATTTGTGCGGCAGCTCGTCTGGCTTAATCAGGCCCGACTGGATCAGGCGGGTGATGAAAGTTCCGGTGCCGGTGAAGGGATCAATGATGTGGACGCCTTTGCTGCCCAGGGTTTGACCGAACTCCTGTTGCAGCAGGTGGTTGACGCTGTGAAGGATGAAATCCACCACCTCGACTGGGGTGTAAACGATGCCCAAGCGCTCGGTCATCTTGGGGAAGGCGTTGCGGAAGAACTTGTCGTATAGCTCGACGATGATCTTCTGCTTGCCCTGGGCGTTGTTAATACCGGCAGCGCGTTGACGCACACTGGCGTAGAACTTCTCCAGGGTATCGGCTTCTTTGGCCAGGTGGTGTTCGTGAAGCGCGTCTAGTACGCCTTGCATGGCCTTGGACATAGGGTTGTGGCTGGCAAAGCTGTACTCGTCGAACAGCGCATCGAACACCGGCTTGGTTACCAAGTGCTGGGCGAGCATTTCAACAATCTCGCCATCGCTGATGCTGTCGTTGAGGTCGTCACGCAGCTCGGCGGCAAAAGCGTTAAAGGCGGCTTTTTCCTGAGTGTTGGCCGGGTTCTCTAGGATGCCCTGGATACGGTCGATGTGGGTACGGGCGATCTTGGCGATATCATTGGCCCAGTCTTCCCAGTGGTGGCGGTTGCCACACTTGTCGACGATCTTGGCGTAGATGGCCTTCTCGATTTCACCCACTTCGTAGGTCAGCTCGGCCTGCTGAGTCATCTGGCCTTCGGCATCATATTTCGCGCGCTTCTCGCCAATGCCGTACTGGCCTTTGCCGGCCTTACCGTTACTGGTGCCGCTGGATTTCTTTGCCTTCTTCTCAGCTTTGTCGGTGATGGCGATGACTTCCATCTTGCGCGGGTCTGAGCCGATCAGGTCGAGCTTGTTAACCATGGCATCGAAGCTATCGTCGTGCGAGCGCAGTGCCTGGAGTACCTGCCAAACCACCTTGTAGGTCTGGTTGTCGTTGAGGGCTTCGTGAGGCTCCATGCCGGCAGGGATCACCACGGGAAGCACGACATAGCCGCGCTTCTTACCCGGTGCGTTGCGCATCACCCGGCCTACGGACTGCACTACGTCCACCTGGGAGTTGCGGGGGGTGAGGAAGAGCACGGCATCCAGCGCCGGCACGTCCACGCCCTCGGACAGGCAGCGCACGTTGCTGAGGATGCGGCAGGTGTGGGCCGGAGCTTCCTCCTTCAGCCAGTTGAGCTTGGCTTCCTTCTGGCTGGCATTCATTCCGCCATCGACATGTTCAGCCTCGCAGATCAGACGCGAGGCTTCCTCGATTTCCTCAGACTCCTGGTAAGCCTCCACCACCGACTGGAACATGCTGGCGATGTTGATGGAGCTGACTTTGTGCTTGGTGCCCTTGTAGTTGGGCGAGATGACCTGGCAGAAGGCCACGGCGCGCTTCATTGGCTCATCATCGCCAATGAGCTGCTCGTGTAGGCCTTGCTTGGCCAGCGCCTTCCAGCATCCGACGATCTTGGCGGCGTCGTCCACTTTGAGCTGGTTGTCTTCGTCCTTCAGTAAGTCTTGGAGACGGCGACTGATGGCGCTCTCTTCGACGGTGAGTACCAGCACCTTGTAGTCGGTGAGCAGGCCACGCTGAACTGCTTCGGAGAAGTTGATGACGAACAGTTCTTTGCCATATAGCGCTTCGTCATCCATCGAGCAGAGGGTGACTTCGCCGGATTCGGCCTTAACCTTGGCACTGTCACCGTAGATACGTGGCGTAGCGGTCATGTACAGGCGTTTGGCAGCGCGGATGTAATCGGCGTCGTGAACGCGCACGAAGGTGCTTTCGTCATCGTCGTCAAAGGTGGCGCCGGTAGTGCGGTGGGCTTCGTCGCAGATGATCAGATCAAATGCTGCAAGGCCATGTTCGTGCTGGGCGCGGCTGATCACGTCGATGGAGTGGTAGGTGGAGAACACCACGCTCATGTGCTCGGCATCGTGACGCTTGAGCATTTCCGCCGCGAGGCGATCTGCCTTGGTAGTCGCTGGGTAGCGCAGTTCGTGAGCGAAGACCTGCGGGGTATCCTCATCGGCCTTGCGCTTCTTGCCTACGTCGCTGTCGGAGCACACGGCGAAGCTGTGGAGCGGGGTTTCACTTTCCTGCGTCCATTCGGTCAGGGTCTGCGATAGCAACGACAGGCTGGGCACCAGGAACAACACTCGCTTGCCCTTGCCAGCCTGCTGCTCGGCAATTTTCAGGCTGGTAAAGGTCTTGCCGGTGCCACAAGCCATGATCAGCTTGCCGCGCTCGGCCTCTTTGAGGCCTGCTGCAACAGCATTCAAAGCGGTTTTCTGGTGATCCCGAAGCTGCTTGCGGGCCTTGAAAGAAACAGCCTGATTGGGTTGGTATTTGGCCCAGTCGATCTGACTGTCTTCCAGGGCTTGCAGGTCAATCTTGTTGATCGAAAGCTGCTGGCCCTGCAAAGCGTCTTCGGCGTGCTCGCTCCAGTTATTGGTGGTGGCAACGATGATGCGGTGCGAGAACGGCGCCTTGCCCGAGGCGGTGAAGAAGCTATCGATGTCCTTCTTCTGCACGCGGTAGTCCTCGGCATACAGCTTGCACTGGATGGCGTGGTACTCGCCGGTGCCCTGGGTGCGCGCCACCAGGTCGATACCAGTGTCGCGACCGTCCAGCCCCTGCTCCTTGGCCCAATCAGCGTACATCCACACCTTGTCGTACAGGTCACGGTAGGTGGCTTCGTTACGCAGGTAGGCGCAGATCAGCTCTTCGAAGTAGGTGCCTTTTTCACGCTCAGAAGCTGAAGCAGCGCGATAGATGTCGAGCAGGGAGGAGAGGGCGGTCACGAGGAATTCCTTTTGATTACTGCTAGCGCATATCTCTAGCGCTAAATTTCTCCAGTCTATCAATAGGCGTCTTTATGAGCAGCCAAAAGAAAACCCCAGCAGATACGAGATCTACTGGGGTTTGTCTGTGGCCACTAACTTTGGCCGAACCACTTAACTTTGGCCGAATGGGCAAATAACTTTGCCCACCTCCATCCCGGATCAGACGTCCAGGTTGGACACTGCCAGGGCGTTGCTTTCGATGAAGTCGCGGCGCGGCTCCACGGCATCGCCCATCAGGGTGTTGAACAGCTGGTCGGCAGCGATGGCATCCTCGATGGTCACCTTCAGCATGCGGCGCACAGCCGGGTCCATGGTGGTTTCCCACAGCTGGTCCGGGTTCATCTCGCCCAGGCCTTTGTATCGCTGGATGCTGTGCCGCTTGGTGCCTTCGGTCATCAGCCAGTCCAGGGCTTCCTTGAAGCTGCTGACGGGCTTTTTGCGCTCGCCCTTCTGCACGTAGGCGCCTTCTTCCAACAAGCTGTTCAGCTTGGCACCGAGATCGGTGACCGCGCGGTAGTCGTTGCTGGCGAAGAAGTCGCGGTTGAAGGTGACGTAGTTCGACAGGCCGTGGGCGACCATCTCGACTTCGGGCAGCCAGAGGTGGCGCTCGCGGTCTTCACGCAGGCTGACCTTGTAGGTCAGGCCGGACTTCTCGACAGCCTTCAGGCGCGCCTGGAACTGTTCGACCCAGGCTTGCATGGTGGCCTCGTCACCCAGCTTCTCGGCCTCGATGCGCGGCAGATAGATGAAGTGTTCGGTCAGGTCCTGCGGGTAGAGGCGGGACAAGCGGGCAAGGGTACGCATGACGCCACGGTACTCGTTGACCAGTTTCTCCAGCGCTTCACCGGACAGGCCCGGAGCGCCTTCGTTGACGTGTACGCTGGCATCTTCGAGGGCCGATTGGGTCATGTACTCTTCCATGGCCACGTCGTCCTTGATGTACTGCTCCTGCTTGCCCTTCTTGACCTTGTACAGCGGCGGCTGGGCGATGTAGATGTAACCGCGCTCGACCAGTTCCGGCAGCTGACGGAAGAAGAACGTCAGCAGTAGAGTACGGATGTGCGAACCGTCGACGTCAGCATCGGTCATGATGATGATGTTGTGGTAGCGCAGCTTGTCGATGTTGTATTCCTCGCGACCGATGCCGCAGCCCAGCGCGGTGATCAGCGTGCCGACCTCCTGGGACGAGAGCATCTTGTCGAAGCGAGCTTTCTCGACGTTGAGGATCTTGCCCTTGAGCGGCAGGATCGCCTGGGTCCTGCGGTTACGGCCCTGCTTCGCAGAACCGCCCGCGGAGTCACCTTCCACGATGTAGAGTTCGGAGAGGGCGGGGTCCTTCTCCTGGCAGTCGGCGAGTTTGCCCGGCAGGCCGGCGATGTCCAGCGCGCCCTTACGGCGAGTCATTTCACGAGCCTTGCGCGCGGCCTCACGGGCACGGGCGGCATCGATCATCTTGCCGACCACGGCCTTGGCTTCGTTCGGGTTCTCCAGCAGGAAGTCGGCGAAGTACTTGCCCATCTCCTGTTCCACGGCGGTCTTCACCTCCGAGGAAACCAGCTTGTCCTTGGTCTGCGAGCTGAACTTCGGGTCCGGCACCTTCACCGAAATGATTGCGGTCAGACCTTCACGGGCGTCGTCGCCGGTGGTGGCGATCTTGAACTTCTTCGCCAGGCCTTCCTGCTCGATGTAGTTGTTCAGGTGGCGAGTGAGGGCAGAGCGGAAGCCCGCCAGGTGGGTACCACCGTCACGCTGAGGAATGTTGTTGGTGAAGCAGAGGATGTTCTCGTTGAAGCTGTCGTTCCACTGCAGGGCAACTTCGACGCCGACGCCGTCTTCTTCACGCTGGCAATTGAAGTGAAAGACCTGGTTAACCGCCGTCTTGTTGGTGTTCAGGTACTCGACGAAGGCGCGCAGACCACCCTCATACTTGAATAGTTCTTCCTTGCCGGCACGCTCGTCGCGCAGGACGATGCCGACACCGGAGTTCAGGAAGGAAAGCTCGCGGATTCGCTTGGCCAGGATGTCCCAGCTGAAGTGAATGTTGCGGAAGGTATCCGGGGAGGGCTTGAAGTGCACCTCGGTACCCGAACCTTCGGTATCACCCACTGGGCGCAGCGCGAACTGCGGAACACCGTGGTGATAGACCTGCTCCCAGACCTTGCCTTCACGGCGGATGGTCAGGCGCAGCTCATGGGAGAGGGCGTTCACTACCGACACACCTACACCGTGCAGGCCGCCGGAAACCTTGTAGCTGTTGTCGTCGAATTTACCGCCAGCGTGGAGGACGGTCATGATGACCTCGGCCGCGGAAACCCCTTCTTCCTTGTGGATATCCACCGGAATACCGCGACCGTTGTCGCGTACGGTGATGGATTCATCGGTGTGAATGGTGATGCTGATTTCGCTGCAATAGCCCGCCAGCGCTTCGTCGATCGAGTTATCCACGACCTCGAAGACCATGTGGTGCAGGCCGGTGCCGTCGTCGGTATCCCCGATGTACATGCCCGGACGCTTACGTACGGCATCCAGCCCCTTCAGTACCTTGATACTGGAAGAGTCGTAGGTGTTCTCGCTCATTATTCACTCCCGATGGTAGTGTCCTGAGAGACGCGCCCATGTTCCACGTGGAACATCGACACCGGCGTTTCCGTTTGCCAGCCGTCTTTCAATAAGTGTGGGTCGACGCAGGTGATAAATACCTGGCAACCCAGATCTTCGAGAAGTCGGCACAACGACAACCGATGCTTCTCATCCAATTCGGAGGGGAGGTCATCCACCAGGTAGACGCATTGCCCGCGCTTGGCCTGGTTGATCAAGTGCCCCTGGGCGATCCGCAAAGCGCAGACCACCAGTTTCTGTTGGCCGCGGGAAAGAATCTCCGCGGCATTGTGCCCACCCAGACGAATCCTCAGATCCGCCCGTTGCGGTCCTGCCTGGGTGTGTCCGATCTGCTGATCGCGCAGCAGACTGGAAGACAGCACTTCACTCAGGTCGCGTTCCTTGTCCCAGCCCCGGTAGTAGCTGAGCGTCAGGTCATCGATCTGGATCAGCTCGGCCAGGGTCCGCTCGAACTGGGGCTTGAGAGCCTGAATATAGGACCGCCGATATGTGTCGATTTCGTCGCTCGCTGCGCACAATTCACGGTCCCACGCAGCTTGAGAAGCACCGTCCAGTTTACCATGTCGCAGCCACGAGTTCCGCTGCCTCAGGGCCTTCTGCAGTCTTTGCCAGGCGACCATGAAGCGTTGTTCCACGTGGAACACTCCCCAATCGAGAAACTGACGGCGAATTTTCGGTGCACCTTCCAGCAAACGAAAACTGTCCGGATTGATCAGCTGCAGGGGCAACGTCTCAGCTAACTGCGCAGCACTGCGCGCATTCTGCCCGTCGATACGAATCTGGAACTCACCCTGGCGATCTCGTGAAACCCCAAGGCTGCTATCGAAGCCGTTGCCCAGGCGCACCTGTCCGAAAACCGTGCAGGCCGGCTCTTCGTACTGGATGACAGGTTGCAGGCGCATGCTGCGGAAGGAGCGGGCGAGGCCGAGCAGGTAGATGGCTTCCAGCACGCTGGTCTTGCCGCTGCCATTTTCGCCGTAGAGGATGTTGATGCGGGGGGAGGGGGAGAAGGTCACCGGGTGCAGATTGCGCACCGCGGTGACCGAAAGGCGGGTAAGGGACATCGATACGCGTCAGAGGCGCATCGGCATGACGACATAGGCGGAATCGTCGTTGCCTGCTTCCTGCACCAGAGCACTACTGTTGGAGTCGGAGAGAATCATGCGCACCTGTTCGGTCCCCATGACGCCCAGCACGTCCAACAGATAGCTAACGTTGAAGCCGATTTCCAGGTTGCCCCCGTTGTAATCGACCTGTACTTCTTCTTCCGCCTCTTCCTGCTCCGGGTTGTTTGCCTGGATTTTCAGGAGGCCGTTGGAGAGTTGCAGGCGAATGCCGCGGTACTTCTCGTTGGACAGGATCGCGGTACGGCTGAAGGCTTCACGCAGTACCTGGCGATCCCCAATCACCAGCTTGTCGCCCCCCTTGGGCAGTACGCGCTCGTAATCCGGGAACTTGCCGTCCACCAGCTTGGAGGTGAAGGTGAACTCGCCGGTGGTCGCACGGATGTGATGCTGGCCGAGGACGATGGACACTTCGCCGTCCTGCTCGGTGAGCAGGCGAGCCAGTTCGAGGATGCCTTTACGCGGCACGATCACCTGGTGGCGATCCTGAGCCTCCGGCACACCATTGCTCAACGAGCACATGGCCAGACGGTGACCATCGGTCGCAACGGCGCGAAGTGTGCCGCCGCCCACTTCCAGCAGCATGCCATTGAGATAATAGCGAACGTCTTGCTGGGCCATGGCGAAGCTGGTGCGGTCGATCAGCCGACGCAGCTTGCTCTGCACCAGGCTGAAGGTCAGCGAACCGGGGCCTTCTTCCACAGTGGGGAAGTCATTGGCCGGCAGGGTGGAGAGGGTGAAGCGGCTGCGGCCGGCTTTCACCAGGAGCTTCTGCTCGTCGACGCGGATGTCGATCACGGCATCGCTGGGCAGGCTCTTGCAGATATCCATCAGCTTGCGCGCCGGCACGGTGATTTCACCCGGCTCAGCAGCGTCTTCCAGGGTGACGCGACCTACCAGCTCGACTTCCAGGTCGGTGCCGGTCAGCGACAGTTGCTGGCCTTCGACGACCAGCAGGACGTTGGAAAGAACCGGCAGCGTCTGGCGGCGCTCGACAACGCCAGCGACCAGTTGCAGGGGTTTCAACAGAGCTTCGCGTTGAATAGTGAAATGCATGGTCTAGTCCCTTGCCTCGTGAGGCTGCGTCAGGTGGTCAGAGTACGCAGCAGGTTCTTGTAGTCCTCGCGGATATCCGCGTCGGATTCCTTGAGTTGAGCGATCTTACGACAGGCGTGCAGCACCGTGGTGTGATCCCGACCGCCGAAGGCCACGCCGATCTCCGGCAGGCTGTGGTTGGTCAGCTCCTTGGAGAGTGCCATGGCCACCTGACGAGGACGTGCTACCGAGCGCGAGCGGCGCTTCGACAACAGGTCGGCGATCTTGATCTTGTAGTACTCGGCGACGGTGCGCTGGATGTTGTCGATGCTGACCAGCTTGTCCTGCAGGGCCAGCAGGTCCTTCAGCGACTCACGGATCAGCTCGATGGTGATCGGCCGGCCCATGAAGTGGGAGTGGGCGATAACGCGCTTGAGCGCACCTTCCAGCTCACGCACGTTGGAGCGAATACGCTGGGCGATGAAGAACGCGGCGTCGTGCGGCAACTCGACCTTGGCCTGCTCGGCCTTCTTCATCAGGATCGCCACGCGGGTTTCCAGCTCCGGCGGCTCCACGGCCACCGTCAGACCCCAGCCGAAGCGCGACTTCAGGCGCTCTTCCAGACCTTCGATTTCCTTCGGGTAGCGGTCGCTGGTCAGGATGACCTGCTGGCCACCTTCAAGAAGGGCGTTGAAGGTGTGGAAGAACTCTTCCTGGGAACGCTCCTTGCGGGCGAAGAACTGGATATCGTCAATCAGCAGCGCGTCGACCGAACGGTAGAAACGCTTGAACTCATTGATGGCATTCAGTTGGAGGGCTTTGACCATGTCCGCGACGAATCGCTCCGAATGCAGGTACACGACCTTGGCGTTCGGATTCTTCTTCAGCAGATGGTTACCCACAGCGTGCATCAGGTGGGTCTTACCCAGACCGACGCCGCCATAAAGGAAGAGCGGGTTGTAGCCGTGCTTGAGGTTGTCTGCCACCTGCCAGGCCGCCGCGCGGGCCAGCTGGTTGGACTTGCCTTCAACGAAGTTCTCGAAGGTGAAAGTACGGTTGAGATAACTGGTGTGCTTCAGCGCACCTTCTACCTGCACGTTGCGTTCAGTACGCACCGCGGTGGCAGGCATCGCAGCCGCAAGCGGATCGATGCCTGGGCTCGATTCATCGAGATCCGCGATGGACTGCACAGGAGCCGCCTGAACCACCTGCGGTTCGGGCATGACCAGAGCCGCTGGCGCCGCAGCAACAACGGTTGCGGCTACGGCCGCAACGGGAGCTGCCTGCACGGTCACTTGCGGTGTCGGCACCAGAGCCGGTCGTGGTGTGCGACTGCGGCGGCTGCCAATCAACAACGAGATTGCCGGGATCTGGCCGTTACCACGCTCGCTCAACAGCTCGAGCATGCGGCCCATGTACTTTTCGTTGACCCAGTCGAGTACGAAGCGGTTGGGTGCATAGACGCGCAGTTCCTCACCTTCGGCCTCAACCTGCAGCGGTCGAATCCAGGTGTTGAATTGCTGGGACGGCAGCTCGTCGCGCAGAAGCTCCACGCACTGCTGCCAAAGTTCCACGGACACGGATATCCCCCAAAAGAAGTCGCAAAGCGAAACAGACGCCTATTGTATCCCCGCCAGAGCAACTTATCCACAGTTAAGCATGCCGGGATGCAAGCAAAATCAAGGCGTTAATGATTTTACCGGCGGTCGGTTAGACGTGACCTGAACCTTGTGGATAACAGCTTGATGAGGCGGGGGATGACACGGTTGATGGTTCTGTGGAAAAAATCCCTGTGGAAAAAACTACATTCCATACCCAGCTTTCCAACCGCCTCCGCACAAGACACCCACGCCTTCCCGACAGGGTTATCATTCGTTGAAACCCGCTTATCCCTATGCCTCCGATTAGTTATCCACAGGCAGAGGCCTGCCTAAACACAATCACTGCTTCAATCTTTAGAAAAAGAGATTTCCTCCCTTTATATTGATTTTGTATTCAGGCCTGGTTGGAAATTGACCTGACCCTCTGATTTCTCTAGAATCGCCGGTCTCTTTAAACGGGGTCGCTGCGACCTCATGTCGTCAAACCCAGGTACCGAATCATGAAACGTACTTTCCAACCCAGCACCCTCAAGCGCGCTCGCGTCCACGGCTTCCGCGCTCGCATGGCCACCAAGAATGGTCGTCAGGTTCTGTCGCGTCGTCGCGCCAAGGGCCGTAAGCGTCTGACTGTCTGATTTGTCTGACACAGGTGGCGAGTCAAGATTTCAGCCGGGAAAAACGTCTTCTGACAGCCCGGCACTTCACAGCGGTCTTCGACTCCCCCACCTCCAAGGTTCCCGGCAAGCACATCCTGCTGCTGGCGCGCGAAAACGGTCTTGATCATCCCCGCTTAGGGCTGGTGATCGGTAAGAAGAACGTCAAGCTCGCCGTCGAGCGCAATCGCCTCAAACGCCTTCTCCGCGAATCCTTCCGCCATAACCAGCAAAAGCTGGCTGGCCTGGACATCGTGGTAATCGCGCGCAAGGGCCTCGGCGATCTGGAGAACGAAGAGCTGCACCAGCAGTTCGGTAAACTCTGGAAACGCCTGTTGCGTAATCGGCCCAGCCCGGAACCTTCGACAGAATCTCCGGGAGTGACCGACAGTTCCCATGCGTAGACTGGCGCTACTACTGATCCAGTTTTACCGCTACGCCATCAGTCCCATGATGGGCAGGCACTGTCGTTTCTACCCCAGCTGTTCCTGCTACGCGCAGGAAGCCATTGAAACCCATGGCTTCCTGCGTGGTGGTTGGCTGGCCGCTCGTCGCCTTGGCCGCTGCCACCCCTGGCATCCCGGTGGCTACGATCCGGTACCGCCAGACCCTTCCAAGCCCGCCCCTTCCTCGACGGCCGAGTAACCATGGACATCAAACGTTCAATCCTATTCGTCGCCCTGGCAATCGTGTCCTATGCGCTGGTTCTCCAGTGGAACAAGGACTACGGCCAGCCCGAACTGCCGGCGCAGTCCGCGACCTTCAATCAGACTGAAGGCCTGCCGGACACATCCGTGCCCGCCGGCAATGCGGCCAACGCTGACGTACCGACCACGCAGAATGCCCAAGCCGGCCTGCCCAACGAGCAGAAGCCAGCAGCGGCCAGCGAACAGCTGATCCGCGTGAAGACCGATGTCCTGGACGTGACCATCGACCCGCGCGGCGGCGACGTGATCAAGCTCGGCCTGACTCAGTACCCGCTGCGCCAGGACCGCCCGGACGTGCCATTCCCGCTGTTCGAGCGTGACAACCAGCGCACCTACCTGGCCCAGAGCGGCCTGACCGGTGCCAACGGCCCGGATGCTGCCGCCAGCGGTCGTCCACTCTACGCTTCGGCGAAGTCGGCCTACGAACTGGCTGACGGCCAGGACCAGATGGTTGTCGACCTGACTTATGCACAGGACGGCGTCAGCTACATCAAGCGCTTCACCTTCCACCGCGGCCTGAAAGGCGACTGCACCGAGAAGGAAAAGGCACAGAAGAAGCTCGAGTGCATCAACCCCAATGCCTATCAGGTCGGCGTGAGCTACCTGATCGACAACCAGAGCGACAAACCGTGGAGCGCCTCGCTGTTCGCCCAGCTCAAGCGTGATGCCAGCGTCGATCCCTCCTCCACCACGGCTACCGGCGTATCGACCTACCTCGGCGCTGCGGTCTGGACCCCTGAAAAGCCCTACGTGAAGGTGTCCATGAAGGACATGGACAAGGAGCAATTCAAGGAAACCGTCCAGGGTGGCTGGGTAGCCTGGTTGCAACACTACTTCGTCACCGCCTGGGTTCCCGCCAAGGGCGATACCCACAACGTGGTGACCCGCAAGGACGCCCAGGGCAACTACATCGTCGGCTACACCGGTCCGAACCTGACCGTCGCACCGGGTGCCAAGGGCGAAACCAGCATGACCCTGTACGCCGGCCCGAAACTGCAGGCGTACCTGAAGGAACTCTCCCCGGGTCTGGAACTGACCGTTGACTACGGCCCGCTGTGGTTCATCGCTCAGCCGATCTTCTGGCTGCTGCAACATATCCACAACCTCGTGGGTAACTGGGGCTGGTCGATCATCTTCCTGACCATCGTCATCAAACTGGCCTTCTTCCCGCTGTCCGCCGCCAGCTACCGCTCCATGGCTCGCATGCGCGCCGTGTCGCCGAAACTGGCTGCCCTGAAGGAACAGCATGGCGACGATCGCCAGAAGATGTCCCAGGCAATGATGGAGCTGTACAAGAAAGAGAAGATCAATCCGCTGGGCGGCTGCCTGCCGATCCTGGTGCAGATGCCGGTCTTCCTCTCGCTGTACTGGGTACTTCTGGAAAGCGTCGAGATGCGCCAGGCCCCTTGGCTGGGCTGGATCGTCGACCTGTCGGTGAAGGATCCGTTCTTCATCCTGCCAATCATCATGGGCGCGACCATGCTGGTTCAGCAGATGCTCAACCCAACTCCGCCGGACCCCATGCAGGCCAAGGTGATGAAGCTGATGCCAATCATCTTCACCTTCTTCTTCCTGTGGTTCCCGGCGGGTCTGGTCCTGTACTGGGTTGTGAACAACTGCCTGTCCATCGCACAGCAGTGGTACATTACCCGCAGGATCGAAGCGGCAGCGAAGAAGGCTTCTGCCTGATATCGCGCTCGCCACCGATCGACAAGACGCCCCCTCGTGGGGCGTTTTGCTATGTGGATAACTGAGTTTTCCAGAGTGCCACCCGAACAGCCGCGAGACCGCCGACATGAATGCAGCCCGTGAAACCATCGCCGCCGTCGCCACCGCCCAGGGCCGTGGTGGGGTCGGCATCGTCCGCGTCTCCGGTCCCCGCGCTCGCGCCATGGCCATCACCCTGAGCGGCCGTGAGCCCCAACCACGTTACGCGCACTACGGGCCATTCCATGCTGATGACGGTGATGTCATCGACGAGGGCCTGCTGCTGTACTTTCCTGGCCCGAACTCCTTCACCGGTGAAGACGTGCTCGAGCTGCAGGGCCACGGCGGCCCGGTAGTGATGGACATGCTCCTGCGACGCTGCCTGGAGTTGGGTGCGCGCCAGGCCCGCCCTGGCGAGTTCAGCGAGCGCGCCTTCCTCAACGATAAACTCGACCTGGCTCAGGCCGAGGCCATTGCTGATCTGATCGAAGCCAGCTCGGCCCAGGCCGCGCGCAACGCCGTGCGCTCCCTGCAGGGCGAGTTTTCCCGGCGCGTGCACAGCTTGACCGACCAACTGATCGGCCTGCGCATGTACGTCGAAGCCGCCATCGACTTCCCGGAAGAGGAAATCGACTTTCTCGCGGATGGCCACGTCCTCTCCCAGCTCGACGCAGTGCGCGCCGAACTGGCCGCGGTACTGCGCGAAGCCGGCCAGGGCGCGCTGCTGCGCGATGGCATGACGGTGGTGATCGCCGGACGCCCCAATGCCGGTAAATCCAGCCTGCTGAATGCCCTGGCGGGACGCGAAGCGGCCATCGTCACCGATATCGCCGGCACCACCCGCGACGTGCTGCGCGAACATATCCACATCGACGGCATGCCTCTGCACATCATCGACACCGCCGGCCTGCGCAGCACCGATGACCATGTGGAAAAGATCGGCGTGGAACGCGCGCTGAAGGCCATCAGCGAAGCGGACCGCGTGCTGCTGGTGGTCGACTCCACCGCACCGGAAGCTAGCGATCCCTTTGCGTTGTGGCCGGAGTTTCTCGACAGCCGGCCGGACCCGGCGCACGTGACGCTGATTCGCAACAAGGCGGATTTATCCACAGAAAGCATCGGCCTCGAAGAGAGCGCCGATGGCCACGTCACCCTCACCTTGTCCGCCCGCTCGGGCAACGGTCTGGAGCTGCTACGTGAACACCTGAAGGCTTGCATGGGCTTCGAGCAGACCGCGGAGAGTAGCTTCAGCGCCCGCCGCCGGCACCTGGAGGCGTTGCGCCAAGCTGGCGACAGCCTCGAGCACGGCCGCGCACAGCTCACCCAGAGTGGCGCAGGCGAACTGCTGGCGGAAGACCTCCGTCAGGCCCAGCAGGCCCTGGGCGAGATTACCGGTGCCTTTACGCCGGACGACCTACTGGGGCGCATTTTCTCCAGCTTCTGCATCGGCAAATAATCCACAAAGCGGCTTTTCCTCACCGGTGACGGCTCCCCTCCGTCATCGCGCCTTGTGCTGCCCTGGATTTCTCTCCGGATAGGCTATCCACAGCCAATAACCCAGCAGAACTCCCATCGTACGCGGCTTTCAGAGCACCAATGGCGTATTCCACAGGACAAATTTAACTCTGTGGAAAAGTAGCGTACAGTTACGTTAACAAGCCTTGCATCAGTCTGTGTATAAACCCGCCTGTTGATAACATCATGCTTAATCCACAGGCTGAACACCGGAGATCCCCCGTCACCCTACAGAATCGACACAGAGTTGTTAGGCGCTGAAACATAAGCTGTGCACGGCCTGGGGGAGGTTATCCACAGAAAACGGCCTCACCATACATAATCACTATCTTTAAAAAGATTTAAAAAGATTCCTCTCTTTTATTTTTCTATTAGAGGCCGACAGAACCGACTGGCTACTTTTTGTCCAGACGCCTTCAATCGAAAGCCCTTAGCCCCTATACTGTCCGGCTCTCTTCTTTCTCCTTGATCAACAGGCACGAGGTGCGTGGTGGATTTCCCTTCCCGTTTTGACGTGATCGTGATCGGCGGCGGCCATGCCGGCACAGAGGCCGCACTAGCGGCCGCACGCATGGGCGTGAAGACGCTGCTGCTCACCCACAATGTGGAAACCCTTGGCCAGATGAGCTGCAACCCCGCCATCGGTGGGATCGGCAAAAGCCATCTGGTCAAGGAAATCGATGCGCTGGGTGGTGCCATGGCACTGGCCACCGATAAAGGCGGCATCCAGTTCCGCGTGTTGAACAGCCGCAAGGGCCCTGCAGTCCGTGCGACTCGAGCCCAGGCAGACCGCGTCCTCTACAAGGCCGCCGTGCGCGAGATCCTGGAGAACCAGCCGAACCTGTGGATATTCCAGCAGGCCTGTGATGACCTGATCGTCGAACAGGACCAGGTGCGCGGCGTGGTGACCCAGATGGGCCTGAAGATCCATGCCGATAACGTTGTCCTCACTGCAGGTACGTTCCTCGGCGGACTTATCCACATAGGCCTGGAGAACTACTCCGGTGGTCGCGCCGGTGATCCGCCTTCGATCGCGCTGGCCCGCCGCCTGCGCGAACTGCCGCTGCGCGTTGGCCGCCTGAAGACCGGCACCCCGCCGCGCATCGATGGCCGCAGCGTCGATTTCAGTGTGATGACCGAGCAACCAGGGGATACCCCCATTCCGGTCATGTCCTTCCTTGGTTCCAAGGAGATGCATCCGCGCCAGGTGAGCTGCTGGATTACTCACACCAATTCGCGCACCCACGAGATCATCGCGGCCAACCTCGACCGATCGCCCATGTACTCGGGCGTGATCGAAGGGGTCGGCCCCCGCTACTGCCCGTCGATTGAAGACAAGATCCATCGCTTCGCCGACAAGGACAGCCATCAGGTCTTCCTCGAACCCGAAGGCCTCACCACCCATGAGCTGTATCCGAACGGCATTTCCACTTCGCTGCCCTTCGATGTCCAGCTGGATATCGTCCGCTCGATCCGCGGCATGGAGAATGCGCACATCGTTCGCCCGGGCTATGCCATCGAGTACGACTACTTCGACCCGCGCGACCTGAAGTACAGCCTGGAGACCAAGGTCATCGGTGGCCTGTTCTTCGCAGGCCAGATCAACGGCACTACCGGCTACGAAGAGGCGGGTGCCCAGGGTCTGCTCGCTGGTGCCAACGCTGCGCTGCGTTCGCAGGGCCGTGACAGCTGGTGCCCGCGTCGTGACGAGGCCTACATCGGCGTACTGGTTGACGACCTGATCACCCTCGGCACCCAGGAGCCGTACCGCATGTTCACGTCGCGCGCCGAATATCGGCTGATCCTGCGCGAGGACAACGCGGACCTGCGCCTGACCGAGAAAGGCCGCGAACTGGGCCTGATCGATGATGAGCGCTGGGCGGTCTTCGAAGCCAAGCGCGAAGGCATCGAGCATGAAGAGCAACGGCTGAAGAGCACCTGGGTTCGTCCCAACACGCCGCAGGGCGATGCCATTGCCGAGCGCTTCGGCACTCCGCTGGCTCACGAATACAACCTTCTGAATCTGCTGGCTCGCCCAGAAATCGACTACGTCAGCCTGGCCGAAGTGACCGGTGCAGGCGCGGAAGACCCGCAGGTCGCCGAGCAAGTGGAGATCCGCACCAAGTACGCCGGCTACATTGATCGCCAGCAGGAAGAGATCGCTCGCCTGCGCGCCAGCGAAGACACCCGACTGCCTGTGGATATCGACTACCCGTCCATCTCCGGGCTGTCCAAGGAGATCCAGCTGAAGCTGGGCAACGCCCGACCGGAAACCCTCGGTCAGGCCGGCCGCATTCCGGGTGTGACCCCGGCGGCGATCTCCTTGTTGCTGATCCACCTGAAGAAACGCTCATCCGGTCGTCAGCTGGAGCAGAGCGCCTGATGTCCCTGGTCACTGCCCGCCACGCCGAAGCACTCTCGCGTGGCATCCAGACGCTCGGCCTGGATATCGACAAAGCTACTCAGCAGCGCCTGCTGGATTACCTGGCTCTGCTGGCCAAGTGGAACAAGGCCTACAACCTCACCGCCGTGCGCGATGTGGATGAAATGGTCTCCCGTCATCTGCTCGACAGCCTGAGCATCGTCCCGCCATTCGAAGCCGCCGGCGGCGAGCGTTGGCTGGACGTCGGCAGCGGCGGCGGGATGCCCGGTATTCCGCTGGCCATCCTGTTCCCCGGCAAGTCCCTGACCCTGCTCGACAGCAATGGCAAGAAAACTCGCTTTCTCACCCAGGTGAAGCTGGAGCTCAAGCTCGACAACCTGCAGGTTATCCACAGCCGGGTGGAAGCCTTCCAGCCCGAGCTGCCGTTCAACGGCATCGTCTCCCGAGCTTTCAGCAGCCTCGAAGACTTCACGAACTGGACACGCCACCTCGGCGATGCCCAGACCAACTGGCTGGCCATGAAAGGCGTACACCCCAGCGACGAGCTCGCGGCACTCCCGGAAGATTTCCGGGTCGAAGCCGAATGCGCTCTGGCGGTACCGGGTTGCCAAGGCCAGCGCCATCTGCTGATACTGCGCCGCACTGCATGACGGGGAGTGGGGAAAACCATGGCTAAGGTATTCGCGATCGCCAACCAGAAGGGCGGCGTCGGCAAGACCACGACCTGTATCAACCTCGCCGCATCGCTGGTCGCCACCAAGCGACGCGTGCTGCTGATCGACCTCGATCCACAGGGCAACGCCACCACCGGCAGTGGTGTGGATAAGTTGTCGCTGGATCATTCCATTTACGATGTGCTCACCGGCGAAAGCGACCTGGCCCAGGCTATGCAGTTCTCCGAGCACGGCGGCTACCAGCTGCTGCCCGCCAACCGCGACCTTACCGCGGCGGAAGTGGTGCTGCTGGAGATGGACATGAAGGAGCACCGCCTGCGCCATGCGCTGGCGCCGATCCGGGAAAACTACGACTTCATCCTCATCGATTGCCCTCCGTCGTTGTCGATGCTCACGGTCAACGCCCTGTCTGCCGCAGACGGCGTGATCATTCCGATGCAGTGCGAGTACTACGCACTGGAAGGCCTGACCGATCTGATGGACAGCATCCAGCGCATCGCCGAGCGGCTGAACCCGGCGCTGAAGATCGAAGGCCTGCTGCGTACCATGTACGACCCGCGCATCAGCCTGACCAACGATGTCAGCGCGCAGCTGCAGGAACACTTCGGCGACAAGCTCTACACCACCGTGATCCCGCGCAACGTGCGACTGGCCGAGGCACCCAGCTTCGGCATGCCGGCGCTGGTCTACGACAAGCAATCCCGCGGTGCCCTCGCCTATCTGGCGTTGGCTGGCGAGCTGGTGCGCCGTCAGCGCGCCGCCCGTACCACCGCCCCCGCCTAAGAGATTAAGGAACCCGCATGGCCGCCAAGAAACGAGGGCTCGGACGCGGACTGGACGCCCTGCTCAGTGGCTCCAGCGCCGCTACGCTGCAGGAAGAAGCCGTTCAGGTGGACAGCAAGGAGCTGCAACACCTGCCGCTGGATCTGATCCAGCGTGGCAAGTACCAGCCCCGTCGCGACATGGACCCACAGGCCCTGGAAGAACTTGCTCAGTCGATCAAGGTCCAGGGCGTGATGCAGCCCATCGTGGTACGCCCCATCGACAAGGGCCGCTACGAGATCATCGCCGGTGAGCGCCGCTGGCGCGCGAGCCAGCAGGCCGGCCTGGACAAGATCCCGGCCATGGTCCGTGAGGTGCCGGATGAAGCCGCCATCGCCATGGCGCTGATCGAGAACATCCAGCGCGAAGACCTCAATCCCATCGAGGAAGCCGCAGCACTGCAGCGACTGCAGCAGGAATTCCAGCTGACCCAGCAACAGGTCGCCGACGCCGTGGGCAAATCCCGGGTGACCGTGGCCAACCTGCTGCGCCTGATCGCCCTCCCGGAAGAGATCAAGACCCTGCTGTCCCACGGCGACCTGGAAATGGGCCATGCCCGCGCCCTGCTCGGATTGCCCGAGAATCGACAGGTCGAAGGTGCGCGACATGTTGTCGCACGCGGCTTCACCGTGCGTCAGACCGAAGCACTGGTGCGCCAGTGGCTCAACGCCCCGGCGGAACCTGTCAAAACGGTCAGGACCGACCCGGACATCAGCCGCCTGGAACAGCGCCTGGCCGAGCGCCTGGGCGCTCCGGTGCAGATTCGCCATGGACAGAAGGGCAAAGGGCAGTTGGTGATCCGCTACAACTCCCTCGATGAGCTTCAGGGCGTGCTCGCGCACATACGTTGATACGAACGTAGTATGTAGGGCACGTCGGAAATCACTACCTGACAGTTGAATGGGGGGCCCGCGGCCCCCTATACTCTGCGCGCAATTTTGTCGGCACAAAGTATGCCAAGTTGTTGATTTGTGAAGCCGGCACCAGAGGACTGTGAGCTAGAGATGGAACACCGCAAGCCCAATCGTTTGCCCTTCCATCGACAACCGGCGTTTAGCCTGTTGCTCGTCCAACTGGTGGTGTTGCTTGTCGGCGCCGCAACCCTGTGGTTTGCCCGGGGATCGGTGGCAGGTTATTCCGGATTGCTCGGAGGCCTGATTGCGTGGTTGCCGAATCTGTACTTTGCTCGCAAGGCGTTCCGTTACAGCGGCGCCCGTTCCGCCCAGCTGATAGTCCGGTCGTTTTATGCCGGTGAGGCGGGAAAACTGATTTTGACGGCAGTGCTCTTCGCACTGACGTTCGCAGGTGTGAAGCCGCTGGCGCCTCTGGCGCTGTTCGGCCTCTACCTGCTGACCCTCGCGGTCAGCTGGTTTGCACCCCTGCTGATGCGAAACACATTTACAAGACCTTAGAGCGATTGAGGCAAACATGGCAGCAGAAAGCGCTTCGGGTTACATCCAGCACCACTTGCAGAACCTGACCCTGGGTCGTCTGCCAGATGGTTCCTGGGGGTTCGCCCACTCCGCCGAACAAGCCAAGGAAATGGGCTTTTGGGCGTTCCACGTTGACACCCTGGGTTGGTCCGTATTCCTCGGCCTGGTGTTCATCCTTATCTTCCGCATGGCAGCCAAGAAGGCTACCAGCGGTCAACCTGGCGGCCTGCAGAACTTCGTCGAAGTGATGGTGGAGTTCGTCGACGGCAGCGTGAAGGACACCTTCCACGGCCGTAACCCGCTCATCGCGCCGCTGGCGTTGACCGTGTTCGTCTGGATCTTCCTGATGAACCTGATCGACCTGGTGCCCGTGGACTTCCTGCCGCTGGCGGCTCAGGCAGTCACCGGTAACGAGCACCTGTTCTTCCGCGCCGTGGCCACCACCGACCCGAATGCCACCTTCGGCATGTCGATCGCGGTGTTCGCGCTGATCATCTTCTACAGCATCAAGGTCAAGGGCATCGGCGGCTTCCTCGGCGAACTGACCCTGCACCCGTTCAACAGCAAGAACGTCGTGGTTCAGATCATCCTGATCCCGGTGAACTTCCTGCTGGAGTTCGTGACCTTGATCGCCAAGCCGGTATCCCTGGCACTGCGTCTGTTCGGCAACATGTACGCCGGCGAGCTGATCTTCATCCTGATCGCCGTGATGTTCGGTTCCGGCATCCTCTGGCTGGGCGGCATGGGCGTTGTGCTGAACTGGGCGTGGGCCGTGTTCCACATCCTGATCATCACCCTGCAGGCCTTCATCTTCATGATGCTGACCATCGTCTACCTGTCGATGGCCCACGAAGACAGCCACTGATCCAAAGATTCTGTACGCCCTCTCCTTCATCGGAGGGGGTGAAAGAAGAGTTTCACCACCTTAACTTGCTTCACCTTTAACCAACACGACAAAAAAGTCGGGAGGAAAAATGGAAACTGTAGTTGGACTCACTGCTATCGCCGTTGCTCTGCTGATCGGTCTGGGCGCTCTGGGCACCGCCATTGGCTTCGGCCTGCTGGGCGGCAAGTTCCTGGAAGGCGCTGCTCGCCAGCCGGAAATGGTACCGATGCTGCAGGTGAAAATGTTCATCGTCGCCGGTCTGCTCGACGCCGTGACCATGATCGGTGTTGGTATCGCTCTGTTCTTCACCTTCGCTAACCCGTTCATTGCTCAGGTTGCCCAGTAATTTCCGCGCAGCGGAAATCTGTGACTGAACAACGAACGAGCGAGGTATTGGCGTGAACATTAATGCAACTCTGATCGGCCAGGCCATCGCGTTCGCCATCTTCGTCCTGTTCTGCATGAAGTTCGTATGGCCTCCGGTCATCGCGGCTCTGCACGAGCGTCAGAAGAAGATCGCCGACGGCCTGGACGCTGCTAACCGCGCGGCTCGTGACCTGGAACTGGCTCACGAGAAAGCGGGTCAGCAACTGCGCGAAGCCAAGGCTCAGGCAGCCGAGATCATCGAGCAGGCGAAGAAGAGCGCTAACCAGATCGTTGACGAAGCCCGCGAGCAGGCCCGCACCGAAGGCGACCGTATGGTTGCTCAGGCCAAGGCCCAGATCGAACAGGAACTCAACAGCGTCAAAGACGCCCTGCGTGCCCAAGTGGGTGCCCTGGCTGTCTCCGGCGCCGAGAAGATCCTGGGTGCTTCGATCGATGCCAACGCGCAAAAGCAGCTGGTTGATCAACTGGCCGCCGAGATCTAAGCAGAGGGCGATATGGCAGAACTGACCACATTGGCTCGTCCATACGCGAAGGCGGCTTTCGAGTACGCCCAGGCTCATCAGCAATTGGCCGATTGGTCCGCTGCTCTGGGTGTGCTGGCTGCAGTGTCGCGGGACGACACCGTGCGCCAGCTGCTCAAAGAGCCCCAGCTGACCGCCGCAGCCAAGGCTGACGCGCTGATCGACGTGTGTGGCGACAAGCTCAATGCTCCGGCCCAGAACTTCGTCCGGACTGTGGCTGAAAACAAGCGGCTCGACCTGTTGCCGACCATCTTCGAGATGTTCGAGCAACTCAAGGCCGAGCAGGAACAACTGGTCGAGGTCGAGGTCACCAGTGCCTTCGCCCTGGATCAGCAACAGCAAGACAAACTCGCCAAGGCCCTCAGCGCCCGGCTCAGTCGTGAAGTGCGACTACATGCGTCGGAAGACGCGAGCCTGATCGGCGGCGTGGTTATTCGCGCCGGTGACTTGGTAATCGATGGCTCGGTGCGCGGCAAGCTCGCGAAACTGGCCGAAGCGTTGAAATCTTGAGTTTGAAGGGGCAGCGGCATGCAGCAACTCAATCCTTCCGAAATTAGTGAAATCATCAAGGGGCGCATCGAGAAACTCGACGTCGCCTCGCAAGCGCGCAACGAAGGCACCATCGTCAGTGTTTCCGACGGCATCGTGCGCATCTTCGGTCTGGCCGACGTCATGTACGGCGAGATGATCGAATTCCCGGGCGGCGTCTACGGTATGGCGCTGAACCTGGAGCAAGACTCCGTCGGTGCTGTGGTACTGGGTGAATACCAGGACCTCAAAGAAGGCATGAATGCCAAGTGCACCGGCCGCATCCTGGAAGTCCCGGTTGGTCCGGAACTGCTGGGTCGCGTTGTCGACGCCCTGGGTAACCCGATCGATGGCAAAGGCCCGATCGACGCCAAGCTGACCGACGCAGTCGAGAAAGTGGCGCCGGGCGTGATCTGGCGTAAGTCGGTAGACCAGCCGGTGCAGACCGGTTACAAGTCGGTCGACGCCATGATCCCGGTTGGCCGTGGCCAGCGCGAGCTGATCATCGGTGACCGTCAGATCGGTAAATCCGCTCTGGCGATCGATGCCATCATCAACCAGAAGAACAGCGGCATCCGTTGCGTCTACGTAGCCATTGGTCAGAAGCAATCGACCATCGCCAACGTCGTACGCAAGCTGGAAGAAAACGGCGCCCTGGCCAACACCATCGTGGTGGTTGCCAGTGCTTCGGAATCCGCCGCTCTGCAATACCTGGCTCCGTACTCCGGCTGCACCATGGGCGAATACTTCCGCGATCGCGGTGAAGACGCCCTGATCGTGTACGACGACCTGTCCAAGCAGGCCGTAGCCTACCGCCAGATCTCCCTGCTGCTGCGCCGTCCGCCGGGCCGCGAAGCTTATCCGGGCGACGTGTTCTATCTCCACAGCCGTCTGCTGGAGCGCGCTTCCCGCGTTTCCGAAGAGTACGTAGAGAAGTTCACCAACGGTGAAGTGAAAGGCAAGACCGGTTCCCTGACCGCCCTGCCGATCATCGAAACCCAGGCTGGCGACGTTTCCGCGTTCGTTCCGACCAACGTGATCTCCATCACCGACGGTCAGATCTTCCTGGAATCGGCCATGTTCAACTCGGGTATCCGTCCGGCCGTCAACGCCGGTATCTCGGTATCCCGTGTGGGTGGCGCGGCCCAGACCAAGATCATCAAGAAGCTGTCCGGCGGTATCCGTACCGCGCTGGCCCAGTACCGTGAACTGGCGGCCTTCGCCCAGTTCGCTTCGGACCTGGACGACGCGACCCGCAAGCAGCTGGAACATGGTCAGCGCGTTACCGAGCTGATGAAGCAGAAGCAATACGCGCCGATGTCCATCG
Source organism: Pseudomonas sp. (assembly GCF_002796985.1). Taxonomy (GTDB): domain Bacteria; phylum Pseudomonadota; class Gammaproteobacteria; order Pseudomonadales; family Pseudomonadaceae; genus Pseudomonas. Next base: position 25,723 of record NZ_PEKX01000022.1, read on the forward strand.
CCGAGATGTCGCTGTCCCTGTATGCCGCCGAGCGTGGCTTCCTGCAGGACGTCGAGATCGCCAAGGTGGGCGCCTTCGAACAAGCGTTGATCGCTTACTTCCAACGTGAGAACGCCGCTCTGCTGGCGAAGATCAACGAGAAGGGTGACTTCAACGACGAAATCGACGCAGGCATCAAAGCCGGCATCGAGAAGTTCAAGGCCACCCAAACCTGGTAAGCCGCAGCGGGGGTCGGTGACGGCCCCCGCCTGCTAAACCGATAGGTGTGAAATGGCAGGCGCAAAAGAGATTCGCAGCAAGATTGCGAGCATCAAAAGCACGCAAAAAATCACCAATGCCATGGAAAAGGTGGCGGTGAGCAAGATGCGCAAGGCACAAATGCGCATGGCGGCCGGCCGTCCCTACGCGGAGCGCATTCGCCAGGTGATCGGCCATCTGGCCAACGCCAACCCGGAATACCGTCACCCGTTCATGGTCGAGCGTGAAGTCAAGCGCGTCGGCTACATCGTGGTGAGCTCCGACCGTGGCCTGGCCGGCGGCCTGAACATCAACCTGTTCAAGGCTCTGGTCAAGGACATGAGCGGGCAGCGCGATCATGGCGCGGAAATCGACCTCTGCGTGATCGGCTCCAAGGGTGCATCCTTCTTCAAGAGCTATGGCGGCAACGTAGTTGCAGCTATCAGCCACCTGGGCGAAGAGCCGTCGATCAACGATCTGATCGGCAGCGTCAAGGTCATGCTGGATGCCTACCTGGATGGTCGTATCGATCGTCTGTACGTGGTTTCCAACAAGTTCGTCAACACCATGACCCAGAAGCCGACCGTGGAACAGCTGATTCCGCTGGTGGCCGAGGACAATGCCGAGCTGAAGCACCACTGGGACTACCTCTACGAACCCGACGCCAAGGCCCTCCTCGATGGCCTGCTGGTGCGCTACGTGGAATCCCAGGTGTACCAGGCCGTGGTTGAGAACAACGCCTGTGAGCAGGCGGCCCGGATGATTGCAATGAAGAACGCTACCGACAACGCCGGTGATCTGATCAGTGGTTTGCAGCTGATCTACAACAAGGCACGTCAGGCGGCGATCACCCAGGAAATCTCGGAAATCGTCGGCGGCGCTGCCGCGGTGTAAGAACAGGTTCAAAATTCAGAGGAACCAGACATGAGTAGCGGACGTATCGTTCAAATCATCGGCGCCGTGATCGACGTGGAATTCCCGCGCGATGCCGTGCCGAGCATCTACGAGGCCCTGAAAGTTCAGGGCGTCGAAACCACCCTGGAAGTTCAGCAGCAGCTGGGCGACGGCGTGGTTCGTTCCATTGCGATGGGTTCCACCGAAGGCCTCAAGCGTGGCCTGAACGTGGAAAGCACTGGCGCAGCCATCTCCGTCCCGGTCGGCACCAAGACCCTGGGCCGTATCATGGACGTGCTGGGCAACCCGATCGACGAAGCCGGCCCCATCGGCGAAGAAGAGCGCTGGGGTATTCACCGCGACGCTCCGTCCTACGCTGACCAGGCTGGCGGCAACGACCTGCTGGAAACCGGCATCAAGGTTATCGACCTGGTCTGCCCGTTCGCCAAGGGCGGTAAAGTCGGTCTGTTCGGTGGTGCCGGTGTCGGCAAGACCGTAAACATGATGGAACTGATCCGTAACATCGCCATGGAGCACAGCGGTTACTCTGTGTTCGCTGGTGTGGGTGAGCGTACTCGTGAGGGTAACGACTTCTACCACGAGATGAAGGATTCGGGCGTACTGGACAAGGTAGCCCTGGTTTACGGCCAGATGAACGAGCCGCCGGGCAACCGTCTGCGCGTTGCACTGACCGGCCTGACCATGGCCGAGAAGTTCCGTGACGAAGGCCGTGACGTACTGCTGTTCATTGACAACATCTACCGTTACACCCTCGCCGGTACCGAAGTATCCGCACTGCTGGGCCGTATGCCTTCCGCAGTAGGTTACCAGCCGACCCTGGCCGAAGAGATGGGCGTTCTGCAGGAGCGCATCACCTCCACCAAGAAAGGCTCGATCACCTCGATCCAGGCCGTCTACGTTCCCGCGGACGACCTGACCGACCCGAGCCCGGCGACCACCTTCGCCCACCTTGACGCCACCGTCGTACTGTCCCGTGACATCGCCTCGCTGGGTATCTACCCGGCCGTCGACCCGCTGGACTCGACTTCCCGTCAGCTGGACCCGCTGGTCATCGGCCAGGAACACTACGACACCGCTCGTGGCGTGCAGTACGTTCTGCAACGCTACAAGGAGCTGAAGGACATCATCGCGATTCTCGGCATGGACGAACTGTCCGAGTCCGACAAACTGCTGGTGGCCCGTGCTCGTAAGATCCAGCGCTTCCTGTCCCAGCCGTTCTTCGTGGCTGAAGTATTCACCGGCTCGCCGGGCAAATACGTCTCCCTGAAGGACACCATCGCTGGCTTCAAAGGCATCCTCAACGGCGACTACGACCACCTGCCCGAGCAGGCGTTCTACATGGTCGGCGGCATCGAAGAAGCCATCGAGAAAGCGAAGAAGCTGTAATCCGTGCGCCCGGCAACGGGCGCTTACGTGAGGCAAGGGTATGGCTATTACTGTCCACTGCGACATCGTCAGCGCCGAAGCGGAGATCTTCTCCGGTCTGGTAGAGCTGGTCGTAGCGCACGGCGCTCTGGGTGATCTGGGTATCGCTCCGGGCCACGCGCCGCTGATCACCGAGCTCAAGCCGGGCCCGATCCGCCTTGTGAAGCAGGGTGGCGAGCAGGAGGTGTACTACATCTCCGGTGGCTTCCTCGAAGTACAGCCGAACATGGTCAAGGTTCTCGCCGACACCGTGATTCGTGCAAGCGACCTCGACGAAGCGGCTGCCCAGACCGCACTGAAGGAAGCTGAGAAGGCTCTGCAAGGTAAAGGTGCAGAGTTCGACTACAGCTCCGCCGCAGCCCGCCTGGCCGAAGCCGCAGCGCAACTGCGCACGGTCCAGCAGGTTCGCAAGAAGTTCGGCGGCTGATCCGCGTGAAGCCCTCGGGCTTTAGCGAAAATTAGGAAAAGGGTAGCCTTGGCTACCCTTTTTCTTTTTCTACACCCGGGGTTTCCCCGCTCACCAGGACGGTCCCTCATCCATGTCTCTTGAAATCGTCATCCTCGCTGCTGGCCAGGGCACGCGCATGCGCTCGGCCCTGCCGAAAGTCCTGCACCCGGTCGCTGGCAAACCGATGCTCGCCCATGTGATCGATACCGCACGTGGCCTTGGCCCGTCGCGTATTCATGTCGTGATCGGCCATGGTGCAGACCTGGTGCGCGAGCGCCTGCAGGCGGATGACCTGAATTTCGTGATCCAGGAACAACAACTGGGTACTGGCCACGCTGTGGCGCAGGCCGCTCCGTTCCTGAGTGCGGACAAAGTACTGATCCTCTACGGCGATGTGCCGCTGATCGAGCCGCCGACCCTGGAGCGGCTGATGGCCCAGGCCACGCCGGAGCAGCTGGCGCTGCTGACCGTCGAACTGGACGATCCGACCGGCTATGGGCGGATCATTCGCGATGGCGCTGGCGATGTTCAGGCCATCGTCGAGCAGAAGGACGCCTCCCCTGAGCAACGCGCCATCCGCGAAGGCAATACCGGCATCCTCGCCGCACCGCGCGAGCGCCTGCTGGGCTGGCTCTCGCGCCTGTCCAACGCCAACGCCCAGGGCGAGTACTACCTCACCGACGTTATTGCCATGGCAGTCGGTGACGGCCTGCGCGTAGCCACCGCCCAACCCCAGGTGGCGATGGAAACCCAGGGCGCCAACGACCGCCTGCAACTCTCCGAGCTGGAGCGCTTCTTCCAGCTGCGCGTGGCGCGCCGCCTGATGGCCCAGGGCGTAACCCTGATCGACCCGGCGCGCTTCGATGTGCGTGGCGAAGTCAGCGTTGGCCGCGACGTCAGCATCGATATCAACGTGATCCTCGAAGGTCAGGTGGAGATCGAGGACGACGTGCAGATTGGTCCGAATTGCTACATCAAGAACAGCACCCTGCGCCGCGGCGCGATCATCAAGGCCAACTCGCACCTGGAAGGTGCACATGTCGGCCCGGACAGCGACGTGGGCCCGTTCGCCCGCCTGCGCCCGGGCAGCGTGCTGGAGCGCAAGGTGCATGTGGGTAACTTTGTCGAGCTGAAGAATGCCCATCTGCAGGACGGCGTGAAGGTCGGCCACCTGACCTACCTGGGCGACAGCGAAGTCGGTGCGCGGACCAACATCGGCGCGGGAACCATTACCTGCAATTACGATGGCGCGAACAAGTGGCGCACCACCATTGGCGAGGACGTTTTCATCGGCTCCAACAACTCGCTGGTGGCGCCTGTGGATATCGGAACCGGGGCCACGACTGGCGCGGGGTCTACTATCACCGCTGACCTTCCGGCCGATACCCTTGGCGTCGGTCGCGCCAAGCAACGGGTGATCGAGGGCTGGAAGCGCCCGGAAAAGATCAAGAAATCCTGATACACAAAAAGTCGCCCTGTGGGTAAGTTTTTATCCACAGGGCGATTTGTTTTTTTGGTTACTCACAAGCCGTCCCCGCGATCTGCTAGGCGGCTCGTTCTCGCTGGAGTTTCCCGGTCATGCTTGGCGTCGCCATCCTGATCTTTCTGATCACCGATCCGTTCGGCAACATCGCGGTTTTCCTGGCCGCCCTCAAATCCGTGCCTGCCGAACGCCGTCTGAAAGTAGCGCTGCGCGAACTGCTGTTCGCCCTGGGCCTTTTGCTACTGTTCCTTACCCTGGGCGAGCACATCCTCACCGGGCTGGGGCTGTCCAAGGAGGCGACCGGCATCGCCGGCGGCATCATCCTCTTCGTGGTCGCCATGCGCCTGATCTTCCCAACGGCTCAGGGCGTGCTGGGCGACATGCCGGACAACGAACCGTTGTTCGTGCCGCTGGCCACGCCGGCGGTGGCGGGGCCGTCCGCGCTGGCGATGCTGATCACCCTGCGCAGCACCTACACTGGTCCCTTGTGGGAGCTTTACCTGGCGGTGATCCTGGCGTGGGCGGCGACTGCCTTCATCCTGCTGCAGGCGTCTTACCTGCAACGCTTCCTCGGTCCGCGTGGGCTGATGGCCGTTGAGCGTCTGGCCGGCATGCTGCTGATTATGCTCAGCGTGAACATGCTCCTGCAGAACGTGCGCAGCTTCCTGCATATCGCCGCCTGATGCTCTCTCCTTGAGAACCGCCATGATCCTGCGTGTCCTGACTTTTGCGCTCCTCACCACACTGCTAGCCGGCTGTGCCGACAAAGGCCTGCAGATCAATCGCGAGCATGTGTCGAAGAACCAGGACAGCCGTATCCAGTACGTCATCGTCCACTACACCTCGGCCGACCTGCCGCGCTCGCTGGCGCTGCTGACTCATGGCGAAGTGAGTGCGCACTACCTGATTGGCGACAACCCGGCGACCATCTACCAGCTGGTGGACGAGAACCGCCGCGCCTGGCACGCCGGTGCCAGCGAATGGCAGGGTCGTACCTGGCTGAATTCAACCTCCATCGGTATTGAACTGGTGAACCCCGGGTACCGTGATACCCCGAGCGGGAAGATCTGGTATCCGTATCCGGATGCCCAGATCGATGCATTGATTGCCCTGCTGCGAGACATCACCCAGCGTCAGGGCATCACTCCGGAACATATCCTCGGGCACAGTGATATTGCCCCGCAGCGCAAGGTCGATCCGGGGCCGTTGTTCCCCTGGAAGAAGCTGGCCGAGGCAGGCCTGATCCCCTGGCCGAAGCCGGGCGAGCTGGCGCGTCGCCTGGCCGAGCTGAATGGCCAGTTGCCGGCGCCGGGGTGGTTCCAGCAGCAGTTGGCGCGCCACGGTTACGCGGTGCCGCTCGATGGGGTCATGGATGAGGAGACCCGCAACGTCATCGCGGCCTTCCAGATGCGCTTCCGCCCCGACCGCTTCGATGGCGAACCCGACCTGGAAACCGCCGCGCTGCTGCTGGCGGTGCCGACCTCTTAAAGCGGTAGCAACAGATAGAAGCGCGAGCCCTTGCCCTGTTGCGAACGCAGGACGATGCGCCCGCCGTGCAACTGCACGATTTCCCGGCAGAGCGCCAGGCCGAGTCCGACACCGCCTTTCTTGCGGCCCACCTGCACGAAGGGCTCGAAGATGCGCCCTTGCTGGCTGAGCGGGATGCCGTCGCCGCTGTCTTCCACGGCAATCACCACGCGCTCCTCCTGGCAGTGCGCCTGCAGCCGGATCGTGCCGCCTTCGGGGGTGTGGCGCAGTGCGTTGCCGATCAGGTTATCCAGCACGCGCTCAATCTGCGTGCGGTCGATATTGATGGGTGGCAGACCGTCAGCAATCTCCAGTTCGAGCTCAATACGCTTGCGCTCTGCGGGACCGGCAAAGCGCTGGTTCGCCTGGCGCAGCAGATCGCCCACATCGCACAGCTGCAGCTCCAGCTTCTGGGTGCCGCTCTGGTATCGGGAGAAATTCAGCAGGTCGTTGATCAGCCGTACCAGGCGGTGCATCTCCTCGTCCACGGTGCGCACCAGATCCCGCTCGCGGGATTCCTCGGGGAACGTCAGCCGCTCGGCGAGCAGGCCGAAGGCCATGTGCATACCGGTCATGGGAGTGCGAAGCTCGTGGGATGCGCGCAGTACGAAGTCATTGCGCACGCGCTCGAAGGCGCGCTGCTCGGTGACGTCGCGCACTACCATCACTGCACCGATGTTACGACCGTCGTCATGGCTGACCGGCGACATGCCCCAGGTCAGCAGTCGAGTCTCACCGCCCACTTCCACCACCAGGTCTTGCGGAGTTTCTTCCAGCAGGTTGCCGTTCAGGACGCGCTGGACCGCCTGAGTCAGCTCCGGGTTGTTCAGTAGGGTGCCCAACTCCTGGCCCAGTGGGTCGCTTTGGGAAAACAACTGGCGGGTAGCGACCGGGTTGGCATGCTCGATGCGGCCGTGACGGTCGAGGATCACCAGGCCGTCGTCGATGCTGTCGAGTACCGCCAGCAGACGCTTGCGGCCCGAGCCCAGCGCCTCGGTATTGCTCGCTCGATAGAGGCGTAACGCTTCCGCCATCAGGCCGAAGCGGCGGCTCAGGGAGGACATTTCGGCGATGCCGGAGACGGGCAGGGTGACGTCGAAATCGCCCTGGCCGATTTTGTCCGCCGCCTTGGCCAGCGTCTCGATAGGGGCGCCGAAGCGGCGGGCGATGCTGTGCGCGGTGATGAAGCCGACCACCAGGATGGCGATGCCGATCAGGCCGAGCAGGCCGCTGATCAGCAGGGGGCGATCACGGGCCGAGCGCTCATCGGTGCTGATGTTTTCCATCGCGCCCTGGTGCAGCGACAGCAGGCGGTTGCGCAAGACGTCGAGGGTGCGGCTGAGATCGCTGTCCTCCAGTAATGCCGGGCGTCCCGGGCCGGTCGTGTCGCTCGCCTCGACAAACAATCGATGGGCATCGGCGATTTGCGTCATGGCCTGGCGTTCGCCGCTGGTGCGCGCCAGCGCGCGCCCCTGGTCGAGTGCCTGGGCGAAGTGCGTGCGGGCCCGTTCGAGATGTTCCAGGTTGGGCCGGGCGCTGAGTACCTGTTCCAGTTCGTCGCCCAGCGCCTGACGCAGGCGCTGGCTGACCTCGATGGCGTCGAAGTTGCGTTGGATCAGTTGGGCCTGCTCGCGGCCAGTCAGCACCACACTGAACAGCCCGAGCAGCAGCCCCAGTAGCGCTACCGTGATGAGCGCCGAGATGCTGAGGAACAGCCTCGTGCGCAGCGTCATCGGGATCGGCAGGTTCATAGGCTGTACTGTTTGCGCTTGCGATAGAGGGTGGAAGCATCGATTCCCAGGGTCTTGGCCGCCTGGTCGAGCGTGGCGCTGGAGGCCATCACCGCGGCGATGTGGGCTTTCTCCAGCTCTTCCAGGCTCATTGCCTCGCCAATGCGCGGTGCGGAGCTGGTGGCCTGTTCGCCAATGGCGAGCTGTTCGACTCCGATAAGCTCAATATTGCAAATGATGCTCGCGCGTTCGATCACATTGCGCAGTTCTCGCACGTTCCCCGGCCAGTTATAGCGGCGCAGTAGCGCGCGGGCTTCTTCGGTGAATCCACGGGCAGGGCGACCATACTCCTTCACGAAACGGGCGAGGAAGCGTTCGGCCAGTCCGAGGATGTCCTCGACGCGTTCCCGCAGCGGCGGCAGATTCAGCACGATGACATTCAGACGGTAGAGCAGGTCTTCGCGGAAAGTGCCCTGGGCGACCATGCCGGCAAGGTCGCGGTTGGTGGCGGCGAGGATGCGTACATCGGCATTGCGGGTGACCGGGTCGCCGATCCGCTCGTACTCCTTGTCCTGGATAAAGCGCAGCAGTTTTGGCTGCAGGATGAGGGGAAAATCGCCGATCTCGTCGAGGAACAACGTGCCGCCATCCGCCTGGCTGATGCGCCCGAGGGTGTTCTCGGTGGCGCCAGTGAAGGCACCACGGCTGTGGCCGAACAGTTCGCTCTCCATCAACTCGGCAGACAGGGAAGGGCAGTTGATGGTCACGCAGGACTTCTTCGCCCGCTTGCTCCAACCGTGGATCGCCCGGGCCAGCTCACCCTTGCCGGAGCCGGACTCGCCGAGGATGAGGATGTTGGCGTCGGTGGCGGCCACCTGGCGCGCCGTCTCCAGCACGGCGGCCATGGCCGGGCTGTGGGACTCCAGCACATCGCCCTGCTTGCGCACCTCGCCTTCCAGCGCCTCGATGCGGGCGGTGAGCTGGCGTACTTCCAGTTGCTTGGCTGCGGCCAGGCGCAGTTGGTCAGGGCTGCAGGGCTTGACCAGATAATCGGCGGCGCCTGCCTGCATGGCGTCCACGGCGGTGTCGACCGCCGAATGCGCGGTGACTATCACCACGCGCATCCAGGGTGCCTGCACGCGCATTTGCGCCAGCACGTCCAGGCCGTTGTCATCGCCCAGGCGCAGGTCGAGGAAGCACAGGTCGAACACCTGGTGCTGCAACAGGTTCTCGGATTGCTGCGCACTGCTGGCGGTGGCCACGCTGTAGCCCTCGTCCTCCAGGCAGTAGCGGAAAGAGCGCAGGATGGCGGACTCGTCATCGACCAGCAGGATCCGGCCTTGCCGTTCAGGCGTTGCGTCCATTCAGCAATGTCCTCGTTGTGTGATTCGCTGTTGTTGGTTGTGCGATTTTTCTTAGTCCAAGGATTTTCGTGCAAGTTGCAAGAATCTTTCTTATTCCTCGGGCAGGGTGCACAGGCCAGAGTTATTCACAGGCGATTCAACACATTGAATTACAAGATTTTTATCCACAAAAACGCACTGAAACGGCGCTTGCGAATCTAATTTCGCACCATCGTTTGACGGAGACCGCCATGCCTACCCCGAAGATCCTCGCCCTGGTCCTGAGTACCGCGCTGCTCGCTTTGCAGCCTTTTGCCAGCCATGCCGCCGAGGCTGGGCTTTCCGCGCAGCTCGCCGAAGCACGCCAGGAAGGTTCGATCTGGACGGCCATCAACCTCAACCGCGAACTCAAGCCCTACACGATCAAGGTCGATGTGGAGAACGGCCGCGCGCAGTTGACCGGCGCCGTGGCCAGCGAAGAGCAGAAGGCGCTGGCCGGGCAGATCGCCGGCAGCGTCGAAGGCATTACGGCTGTGGATAACCAGTTGGGTGTGGACGCCTCTCTAGCGGACACGCAGAAGGCCGACGCCGCCACGGACGCAGGAGTCGTGCAGCGTTGGGATGACGCCACGCTGGCGGCCAGGGTGAAATCCAAGTTGCTGCTGGAAAAGCGCGGCGAAGGTCTGGACATCAAGGTCACCAGCCGCGCGGGGGCCATTACCCTGGAAGGCACGGCGGCCAGCGACGAGGCCAGCCAGCAAGCCGCGCACCTGGCGGCTCAGACCGAGGGCGTCACTGCTGTGGATAACCGCCTGAAGGTCGATCCGGACGCCGCCTCCACACAGAAACTCGAGAAGTCCGTCGGCGATGCCCAGGCTGCTGTCAGCGACGCCTGGATCACCAGCCAGATCAAGGCCGGCATCCTCGCCGTCCACGCGCTGCAAGGCCTTTCCATCGGCGTTTCCACCCGAGATGGCGTGGTGACCTTGAGTGGGCAGGTGCCCAACGCCGACGAGCGCCAGCAACTGATCGATTCCGCACGCAAGACCCGCGGTGTGCATGCGGTGGACGCTACCGCGCTGAAGGTGGCCGGCCAGGCCGCCTGACTTTCCTGCCCTTCCCAGCGGAGTGGAGGTCATGACCTGCACGACCCAATGAGCCAGCTCAAGCACTCGCAGAAGTGATGGGCTCGCGGGGCGCAGAAGATGCTGGAAGCCGGGATTGCAAAAAGCACGAACTATCCCGACCCATCGTGCAGGATGCGGCAGAGAGAGGTGTTTGCGAAAAATTCAATTTATTGATTTAAAAGGGAAAAATAGATTTATCCGCCTGGCACGCGGCGTGCAATTCCCCTTGCAAGGCAGTGAACAAGACCACTCGCGACGGTGAGAACCCAGAGGCCGGGGGAAGCGTTCCCCGGGTTCGACAGACAGGCCGGCGACGGGCAGGAGAAACGGCATGAACAGCGGAACCTACAGCCCAGTGCAAGTCGCTTGTATCGATGGGTGGAGCCGGATCTTCTTCGCCGCCGCCCTGCTGCTGGTCAGCCAGGTGCAACTGCCGATGCCGGTCTCTCAGGCCTCCAGCGCGCCGGTCACCTATGTCCTGGGCGCCCCCAGCTCTCCCGGCCTTTACCGTGAAGCCTCGCGTTATCCACAGCCTGCCCGTAACCAGGCGCAGGTACTGGCAGCCCCGCAGACTCAGGCCCAGGTTCAGCCGATGGCGCGTGCGCAAGGCGGCTGGGTGTTCTGAATTGATTCGCTGGCAGGCTCCAGGTCTGTCCGACAGGTCCGCAGTGCCCGGATGCGCCCGGGCGGACACCCCTTCCGGAGACTGACTTGTGATCACTCTGGAGCAGGCACCCGAAGCGGTGCCGAACCGACAACGAGAAGAGGAGATACCCCCATGCTTAGCTGGGCACTGACATTCCTGATCATCGCCATCATCGCTGCGGTCCTGGGCTTCGGTGGTATCGCCGGCACCGCTACCAGTATCGCCAAGATCCTGTTCGTCATTTTCCTGGTGCTGTTCATCGTGTCGTTCTTCATGGGCCGTCGGCGAGGTTGACGTCCTCCTGGCCGGAAGAAGTCGAACCAGGAGCGTCATGGAGAGCTCTACCGCAACCGGCCGCTGTCGGCTCTTCTGTTCGTCGCAGGGACCCAGGCCCTGGCCGACGAGGCGGGCGAAGGGGTCAAACGGATCCTGGATGATCCGCTCAAGCGCGATCCGAACGGGTACCGACGCAGAGAGCGGCTGCAAGAGATTCGCGTAGCCAGAAGGCCTACGCAGGGCCAGGGGGCCGGGCTGTTCGGGATGCTTCAGGTCCTGAGTGACCCCGGGGTACAGGGGGTACCTCCGCAGCAGCGGGCCGGGTCAGGCAAAAAAGCCTGCGGAGCCGGCGCGGGATTCTCGCGCAGGCTCCGGAGCGCCTCATTTCATAGCGCAGTCGATCAGGGCTTGAAGTTGGCCGCGTCGCGCGCCCAGCCATCGAGCACCGGTTTCAGATCCGCGAGGGACAAGTGGGTGCTGGTGTTCTCCAGTGTCTTGCCCGCGCCCTTGCGCACCACCTGGGCGACCGGTTTGCTGGTCGCGCCATCCAGCGCCTCGAATTCCACGTAGACCTCGGTGTCCTGGTCACGAGTGCCGACCGCCGTGGTCGTTGCCGCCACCACCAGCGCAATCGGGATCACCTCATAGGCTTTCAGGCCCTCGGTGGAGATGTTCACCCCGGTAATCGCGGTACGCAGCACCAGGGTGTCCCGGTCGGCCTGCTGGACGATGCGGTAGCGGCTACCGAGTTGCAGTTCGACCTGCTGCTTGAGGTAGTCGGGGATTTCGTTGAGGGTCTTCTGGTCGATGTTCTCGGTGGGCTTGGGCGGCGGGTAATACACCGGCCGCTCGACCAGTACCGAGCTGTAGTTCTGCAATTTCAGGTTCGGGTCGACCCAGCGCAGCACGGGTTGGCCGCTGGGCGAAGTGGCTGGTTTGAGGTGCGAATAGTCGCCGAGGAAGCCCGAATACTGCGAGGCATCCGGTTTCTGGCTGGAACAGCCGGCCAGCGCCAGGGCGGTGGCGAAGAGCAGGGTGGGTACTACGTAGCGTCGCGTCATGGAGCGTCCTTATTCAGAGTGTCACCGCGTTGTGCTTTCACCACATTGAACAACCCGTTGCTTACCCGGCTGCTGCGGCGGCGGCAGGGTATCCGCACGCTCGCTCGAAGCCGGTTGAACTTCACTGACGTCAGTCAATTCGGAGTGTCGTTGAAAGGTCTTACAATCACTCGCCGATTCTCGTCGGTCGATTTACTTCGGCCTTCCGAGGAGCTGCGACCGCAACAATGAAGAGCGGAATCCGGTGACTTATCCACAGCACCCGCATTCCCGCCAGCCTTGCAGCCGAAGGGCCCTTAGCTCGCCCCCGGCCATCCATGACGGTTTCCTCAGCGCGACCGTACATCCGGTAACAAGAAGCCGCGACCCTCGTGTCCCAGGCTTTCCATCCGCTCGATCCAGGCCATTGACGGCCAATTTTCACCAAGCCTAGACGGCTTTGTAGAGCGCTGCGTGACAGGCGTTGAGGAATCTGTGTCATGCAGAAAATCAAGGGTCGAACGACCTGGAACCAAGGTTTCAGATGCCATTTCCCATGCCGATTGTGCATGGGGTAGGCGTTTCCGGCATTAGACGGGGAAGGGGGGGGTCGGAATCATGCGCCCCCTTTTTCGCTGGCCGTCGGTATCCCGATGGTTTGGCGACCCCGACTTCCACAAGAATCAAGGGTGACTCACTATGGGCAGAGCCAAGCTTAGCCTCGCCTGGCAGATCCTCATCGGCCTGGTACTCGGAATCGCACTGGGCGCCGCGCTCAACCACTTCAGCGCGGAAAAGGCCTGGTGGATCAGTAATATCCTCCAGCCGGCGGGCGACATCTTCATCCGCCTGATCAAGATGATCGTGGTCCCGATCGTCATCTCCTCGCTCATCGTCGGCATCGCCGGCATGGGGGACGCGAAGAAACTCGGCCGCATCGGCCTGAAGACCATTCTCTATTTTGAAATCATCACCACCGTCGCCATCGTGGTCGGCCTGCTGCTGGCGAATATCTTCCAGCCCGGCGCCGGCATCGACATGAGCACCCTGGGCACTGTGGATATCTCCCAGTACGCGCAGACCGCCAAGGAAGTCGAGCACCACCACGCGTTCATCGAGACCATTCTCAACCTGATCCCGTCGAACATCTTCGCGGCCATGGCCCGCGGCGAGATGCTGCCGATCATCTTCTTCTCGGTGATGTTCGGCCTGGGGCTTTCCTCGCTGCCGGCGCAGACCCGCGAGCCGCTGGTGACGATGTTCCAGGGCGTGGCCGAGGCCATGTTCCGCGTCACCCACATGATCATGCGCTACGCCCCCATCGGCGTGTTCGCGCTGATTGCCGTGACGGTCGCCAATTTCGGCTTCGCCTCGCTGCTGCCGCTGGCCAAGCTGGTGGTGCTGGTGTACTTCGCCATCGCCTTCTTCGCCTTCATGGTGCTCGGCCTGGTGGCGCGCCTGTTCGGCTTCTCGATCATCAAGCTGATGCGCATCTTCAAAGACGAGTTGGTCCTGGCCTATTCCACCGCCAGCTCCGAGACCGTGCTGCCGCGCATCATCGAGAAGATGGAGGCGTATGGCGCGCCCAAGGCGGTGAGCAGCTTCGTGGTGCCCACCGGCTACTCGTTCAACCTAGATGGCTCGACCCTGTACCAGAGCATCGCGGCGATCTTCATCGCCCAGCTCTATGGCATCGACCTGTCCATCGGCCAGCAACTGATGCTGGTGCTGACCCTGATGGTCACCTCCAAGGGCATCGCCGGCGTACCGGGGGTTTCCTTCGTGGTGCTGCTGGCGACCCTGGGCAGCGTGGGCATTCCGCTGGAAGGCCTGGCCTTCATCGCTGGTGTCGACCGCATCATGGACATGGCGCGCACCGCGCTGAACGTGATTGGCAACGCGCTGGCCGTGCTGGTGATCTCCAAGTGGGAAGGCGTGTACGACGCGCAGAAGGGCGCCCGCTATTGGGAAGCCATGCGCAACGGTCGTGTCGAAGCATTCCTTGAAGGGGAAAGCCCGGACGGCAAGCAAAGCCCCGTCGCTCACTGACCCGCAAGGGTTATCCACAAGGCCCCGGCACCGTCCGGGGCCTTGTCGTTTCTGGCGTCGGAGGCACCGCTGCCGCTATCATCGCGGCCATTCCAAGGGGGACATCGCATGCTCAACGGCCTGTGGCTGGGCTTTTTCATCGTCGCGGCGGTCACCGCGCTTTCCCGCTGGCTGCTGGGTGGCGAGGCCACCGTGTTCGCCGCCATGGTGGAAAGCCTGTTCGCCATGGCCAAGCTGTCGGTCGAAGTCATGGTGCTGCTGTTCGGCACCCTGACCCTGTGGCTGGGCTTCCTGCGCATCGCCGAGAAGGCCGGCCTGGTGGAGAAGCTTGCCGTGCTGCTTGGCCCGCTGTTTCGCCGCCTGATGCCCGAAGTACCCGCCGGCCACCCGGCCATCGGCCTGATTACCCTGAACTTCGCCGCCAACGGCCTCGGCCTGGACAACGCCGCCACCCCCATCGGCCTCAAGGCCATGAAGGCGCTGCAGGAGCTCAACCCCAGCAGCACCACCGCGAGCAACGCGCAGATCCTCTTCCTGGTGCTCAACGCCTCGTCGCTGACCCTGCTGCCGGTGACCATCTTCATGTACCGCGCCCAGCAGGGCGCGGTGGACCCGACCCTGGTGTTCCTGCCAATCCTGCTGGCCACCAGCGCCTCCACGCTGGTGGGTTTGCTCAGCGTGGCAGTGATGCAGCGCCTGCGCCTGTGGGACCCGGTGGTGCTCGCGTACCTGATTCCGGGCGCGCTGGCGCTGGGCGCCTTCATGGCGCTGCTGGCGGGGCTGTCCGCCACCGCGCTGGCGCAGCTGTCCTCGTTGCTGGGCAACCTGACGCTGTTCGGCATCATCATGCTGTTCCTCATCGTCGGCTGGCTGAAGAAGGTGCCGGTGTACGAAACCTTCGTCGAAGGCGCGAAGGAAGGCTTCGACGTCGCCAAGAGCCTGCTGCCGTACCTGGTGGCGATGCTCTGCGCGGTCGGCGTGCTGCGCGCCTCGGGTGCCCTGGAGATGGCGCTGGACGGCATCCGCTGGGTGGTCGAAGGGGCAGGCTGGGACACCCGCTTCGTCGATGCGCTGCCCACCGCGCTGGTCAAGCCGTTCTCCGGCAGCGCGGCGCGGGCGATGCTGCTGGAAACCATGCAATCCCATGGCGTGGACAGCTTCCCCGCGCTGGTGGCGGCCACCGTGCAGGGCAGCACCGAGACCACCTTCTACGTGCTCGCCGTGTACTTCGGCGCCGTCGGTATCCAGCGCGCCCGCCATGCCGTGGGCTGTGCGCTGCTGGCCGACCTGTGCGGCGTGCTGGCGTCGATTGGCGTCTGCTACTGGTTCTTCGCCTGAAGGTTCTTGCCGTGGGCGGCCTTGTGCGCCGCCTGCGCCTGGAACAGCAGCCACTCGCGCTGGATCACGCTGTAGGGCACGAACACGCTCAGGCGTGACATGCCGGCCAGTTCCGGGCGGTTTGCCGGCGGCCGGAAACCCGCCTGGAAGCCGATGTTGATCCCCAGCACGCTGCCATCGCTGGCGATCAGCGGCCCGCCAGACATGCCCTTGGCGATGGCCGCATCGTGCACGCCATAGCGTTCGCCGCTGGCGGAGCCGTCATCGACGAAAGGGACTGGCCAGACCTTGCCGGTGGCGCTCATCGGGATCAGCAGTGAGCTGCTGCCCAGCGCCGTCACCGCCTCGCCCGCGCGGAACTGCCGCCATTGCGGCAGCGCGCCATCGGCCTTGTGGGCAATGAACAGCAGGTCACAGCCGGTACTGCAGCGGTAGGCCTGGTGGCGGAGGAATGGCGTGTGGGCGGCGGTCACGGCGTAGTCGGCATTCCATTGCACCGCCGAGGCGACGACCAGGCCGGGAATCGGCGGGCCGGAAAGTACCGTGAAGTAGCGTTTCGTCAGGCGGCCATCGGTTTCCGGTGAGACCCAGCCGTTGCAGCCGGCCAGGGAAACCAGCATCAAAATTCCCCACAGATTCTTCATGTGAAAGCTCTCCCTTTTTTGTGGGAAAAGCTAACTTCTAATCAGGGAAATTTCTTATATAAAAATAAGATTCTTACTTGCGATATTTCATCGGGAATTATCTTGAATGATGAAAGTTTCCTACAGTTAATTGTGTAGGAAAGTAAGTCGAGAAGGAGTCAAACAACTTCTCTATTAATTTTAATATATTTAGATAAGTGAGAAGTTGATCGCCAAATGCGACCTCCAGACGAACGGCATCGAAGCTTTCACCAAGCTTTCAATTTCAGTAAATATGGGCCTTTCAGGCATTTTCCGATTGTCGGGCCGAGTCTTTTACACATAGGGTTACAAATAAGTCACCCATCCAGGGGCTGCCTGCCGTGGATGGGGATCATCGATTTCCCTTCTGGGAAGTCCCCCGTGTATCAGCCCTGAGTGATGTTCTTATGGCCTCGAACAACTCCAAAGCCAAAGCCGTCTTCCGCGTGGTAAGTGGCAACTTCCTCGAGATGTATGACTTCATGGTGTATGGCTTCTACGCCACCGCCATTGCCAAGACCTTCTTTCCCGGCGACGACCCCTTCGCCTCCCTGATGCTGTCGCTGGCGACCTTCGGCGCCGGCTTCCTGATGCGCCCGCTGGGTGCCATCTTCCTCGGCGCCTACATCGACCGTCACGGTCGTCGCCAGGGCCTGATCATCACCCTCGGCCTGATGGCCATGGGCACGCTGCTGATCGCCTTCGTCCCCGGCTACGGCACGCTGGGTGTTGCAGCGCCCCTGCTGGTGCTGCTCGGCCGGCTGCTGCAAGGTTTCTCTGCTGGCGTGGAGCTGGGCGGCGTTTCGGTCTACCTCGCGGAAATCGCCACCCCCGGCAAGCGCGGCTTTTTCGTCAGTTGGCAGTCAGCGAGCCAACAGGTCGCGGTGGTCTTCGCCGGTCTCCTGGGCGTCATCCTCAACCACTGGCTCACTCCGCAGGACATGGGCGAGTGGGGCTGGCGTGTGCCCTTCTTTGTTGGCTGCCTGATCGTCCCGGCGCTGTTCATCATCCGCCGCTCGCTGGAGGAAACCGCCGAGTTCCAGCAGCGCAAGCATCGTCCGACCCTGGGCCAGGTGCTGCGCTCCATCGGCCAGAACCTCGGACTGGTACTGGCCGGTACCGCCCTGGTGGTGATGACCACCGTGTCCTTCTACCTGATCACCGCCTACACCCCGACCTTCGGCAAGAACGAACTGCACCTGTCGGACTTCGACAGCCTGCTGGTCACCATGTGTGTGGGCCTGTCCAACTTCATCTGGCTGCCGCTGATGGGCGCCGTGTCCGACCGCATCGGGCGCAAGCCGCTGCTGCTGGCGGCTACCGTGCTGGCGCTGGTCACTGCCTATCCGATGCTCTCCTGGCTGGTGGCCGAGCCAAGCTTCGCGCGCCTGCTGGAGGTGGAGCTGTGGCTGTCCTTCCTCTACGGCAGCTACAACGGCGCCATGGTCGTCGCGCTCACCGAGATCATGCCGGCGGATGTCCGCACCACCGGCTTCTCCCTGGCCTACAGCCTGGCGACCGCGACTTTCGGCGGCTTCACCCCGGCGGTTTGCACCTGGCTTATCCACACCCTGGACAACAAGGCCGCGCCGGGCATCTGGCTCAGCGGTGCGGCGGCGCTCGGTCTGCTCGCCACCCTGGTGCTGTTCCGCAAGGGCGCCCGTGCAGGCGCCGGAGCCCTGGCCGCCAGCGCCTGAGGCGGGCTGCGACGTTCTGCCCCAGCATGGTTCCGGGCGGCATTGACTTAAGTCAGGCTCGCCCGGCACCCGCGGGAGAAGGATAGGGTCATCCCAATCCCTCTTCGCCAGCGGAGAACGCGTCATGATCACCCACACCACAGCCGAGCTCGCAGCCCTCGGGGCTGTCGGCGCCGATCACTGGATAGAAACCCTTGATGACGGCAGCCATGTGCTGATCCGCCCGTTGCGCTCGGAAGATCGCGAGCGCGAACGCCTGTTCCTCGAGCGCCTGTCCCCCATGACCCGCAAGTTCCGCTTCCACGGTGAGGTGAAGATCGACGATAGCCTGCTCGATCGCCTGATGGATGTGGACTACCAGACCACCATGGCCTTCATTGCGCTGACCCATGTGGATGGTGAACTGCGCGAAGTGGGTATCAGCCGTTACGCGGCTGTGGATAACCAGCAGTGCGAATGCGCGGTGACCGTCGCCGACGAGTTCAAGCAGTTGGGCCTGGGCCTCGCGCTGATGCGCCATTTGATCGACGTGGCCAAACGCAACGGTTTCCACCAGATGTATTCGATCGACTCGTCCATGGACCGTGACATGCGTGACATGGCGCGCGACCTGGGCTTCCGCGCCCAGGTCGACCCAGACGATTCCTGCCAGGTGATCCGCCGCCTCGCGCTCTGAAGCCTGAAGACGCGCCGACGGGGTTTCAGCCCCGTCGGCGCCACAGCGCCAACCCCAGCAAGACAGCCAGCATCAAGGCGCCCAGCGCCGCCAGCGGATAGACCATGTCGTCATCCAGCAGCGGCTTCTCGATGCGCAGATACCCCTCGTCCTTGAACAATTGCTTCGCGACATCATTGGCGTGGGCCAGGCTGACCTTCGCCAGACGCTTGTCCTCGTCCGGGAATTTGCCGTCGTCGAAGTCCGCCAGCGCACCCCAGTAATAGTCCGCCAGCGTCGAATTGCCCGGTGTGCTCCAGGCCAGCTGTGCACGCGCCACACGCTGGATACGGGCGAATCGTTGTGCGTCCAGGCCGTCGTGACGGATCTTGTCCACCAGGCCCTGCAGTGCCTTCCGGGCTGTCTCCTGGTCTTCCCGCTCGACATCGGCGTTAAGGCTGATGAATCCCTGGTTGGCCCACGCCGTACGCTCGCTCCAGGGGCCGTAGGAAAGCTCGCGGTGAACGCGCAGTTCCGAATACAGCGCGTCGTTCAGGTACGCCTGCAACAGGTCCAGCGTGGCGCCGTCAGCGCCTTCCGGCTCGAGGAAAATCCAGTGCAGTACCGCGCTTTCGCCGAACAGGCCGGTGGTCAGGCTGCGTTGGCGCTCTGCGGAGCTCTTCATCTTAGGCAGGTCGCGGCGTTCCGGTGTGTCGTGGTCGACCAGGCCGCCATAGGTGCGGCTCAGGTACACCGGCAGGCGCGGATCGAGGTCACCGACGATGATCAGGGTCATGTTGCTGGGGACGTACCAGTCCTTGCGCAGTTGCTCCAGCTGGGCCTGGGTGAGGTTATCCACAGGTGCGCGCTCAGGGCAGGACAGCCCCAGTTCCACCGCCAACTGTTCCTGCCCGGCGCGGCTGACGTTCTGGTGGTCCAGCCAGCGCTGCAGGTGCGAGTAGTGGCCGCCGTCCTCGCGCACCAGCACCTGCTTGGCGGAGTCGATCTTGCCGGCGTCGAGCTGGGTACGGGTGATGATCTCCAGCAGCAGGTCCAGCACCTGGCGCTGGGTCGCGGCGGGAGATTCGACCACGAAGGCGGTATCACCCTCGCTGGTGTAGGCGTTCCACTGGCCGCCCAGCGCCTGCATGCGCGCTTCCAGGTCGGCCTCGTCGCCGCCATCCAGGCCGCTGAAGAACAGGTGTTCCATCAGGTGCGGGAGCTGCCGGTCACGGCAGCTGAAGTCGCTGAAGCCGACGCCGACGATCAGCCGGATCGACACATGGCCCTTCTCGCGAGTGGGCTTGAACAGCACCCCCATACCGTTCTCCAGCTGATAGGCCTCGACCGTCTGGCGCTGGTCCGCATGGGACCAGGCGCTGAGCAGCAGGGACAACAGGGGGACGAACAACCAACGCATGAGCGGTGTGCCTGAACGCAAAGCCGTGAGGATAACGGATTGGCCGGCGCGAACCCACCGTGTTCAACCTTTGTCGGGTGGCATCTTCGGTCATGGGCACTGGCTTGCAAGGTCACTGTGGCTGCCTGACCACGCCACTACGCTCAGATCATCTAACCTGAGTGATGGACCCGTCGTCGTTCCGCGCGGAGCGATCTGGAGGCTGCATGCGTGTCCTGATTACCGGCGCCGCGGGAATTCTCGGGCAAAGCCTGCTCAATGAGCTTGCCGTCCAGCACCTGGACTGGACGCTCATTGCCGCCGATATCCAGCGGATCAAGTCCCAGGGGCTGCGACCGAACATCGAACCAGTGGCGCTGGACCTGAGCGTGGCGGCGAACACTCGGGCTTGCGTGGAGCACTGGCGGCCCGATGCGATCGTACACCTGGCCGCGGTGGTCAACCCGCCGCGCGAGATGACCGCGCACAAACGCCATTCGATCGAGGTCGGCGGCACCCGTGCATTGATCGAGGCGGCGCGGGACACCGGCGTCCAGCAACTGATCGTCACCAGTTCCGGTGCCGCTTATGGCTTCCACCGCGACAACGCCGAGTGGATCGACGAATCGCATCCGCTGCGCGGCCACCCCCATCTGCTGCATGCCCGCTGCAAGCAGGAGATCGAGCAATTGCTGGCCACTGCTCGGGAACGTTATCCACAGCTCAAGCAACTGATCCTGCGCCCTGGGACCATCCTCGGCCGGCGTGTGCATAACCCCTTGGCCGAACTCTTTGCCCGCCCCACGCTGGTGGGGGTATTGGGGCACCGCAGCCGCTTCGTGTTCATCTGGGACCAGGACGTGGTGAACGTGATCCGTCAGGGGCTGGAACGTGGCAGCGAGGGTATCTACAACCTCGCCGGGGACGGCGCGTTGTCCTTGCGCGAGATCGCCGGCCTTCTCGACAAACCCTATAGAACCATGCCGGCGAGCCTGATGCGCGTGGGCCTGGGCCTGCTCAAGCCACTGGGATTGTCGCGTTTCGGCCCCGAACAGGTGGATTACCTGCGCTACCGACCGGTGCTGGACAACCGGCGGCTCAAGGAGGAGTTCGGCTATCAGCCGCGCTATTCCAGCCGCGAGGCGTTCATGGCCTATCTGGCCGCGCGAGGGCCGCACGGCTGACGCCCTCCACTGTGGAAAGGCTGTAGATAAGTCTGTTGAAAAGCCTGCGGGCCGGCTCTGCATCCGGCCCCGGAGACGCCTTGGCTAATCGCCCGCCTGCCGCCGCCGCTGGCGATACTCGCCTGGCGTCAGTCCCGTCCAGTGGCGGAAGGCGCGGAAGAACACGCTGGGCTCGGAATAGCCGAGCAGGGCGGCGATGTCCGTGGCCGGCAGGTTGCCTTCGCCGAGATAGCGCTCAGCCAGTTGTCGGCGGGTATCGGCCAGCAACTGTTGATAACTACTGCCTTCCTCCGCCAGTCGGCGCTGCAGCGTGCGTTCGCTCAGGCCCAGTTCGCTGGCCACGGCGGCGCGGCCGGGTTCGCCGCGAGTCAGCTGCTCGCTGAGCAGCGTGACCACCCGGCCACTGATACTGGCGCTGGGCAGCCGCGCCAGCAGGCCTTCGGCGTGCTGGCGCAGCAGATCGCGCAGCGACGGGTTGGCCTGCGGCAGAGGCGCATCGATGAGTGCCCGAGGCAAGCCGAGGGCGTAATCCTCGGCCCCGAACTGCAGCGGGCAACCAAAGGCTTTCTCGTACTCCGCGAGACTTTCCGGTGGGCTGTGCATGAAGCGACAACCGGCCAGTTGCAAGCCGCCGAGCAGAGCCCGGAGCTGGCGCGACCAGAACGCCAGCAGCGTCAGGGCGCGTGCGCGGGTGGCGAGTGGTTCGGGGCTCAGCGGGCGATAGGTAACCCAGATGATCTCGGTTTGGGCCTCGATGGCCACCTGGCCGCCTTCGCCCACCAGGCGCTGGTAGCGCATCCCGGATTCGAGGGCGTCGCCCATCGTGGTGCTCGATTGCAGCAGGTAGCCCAGTGCGCTGAAGGAGGCCGGCGAGAGCGCGCGGCCCATGGCCAGGCCGGGCTCGTCATGCTTCAGATCGGTCTGAATCACCCGCCACATCAACTCCTGCTGCGCGAAATCGATTCGCCCATCGGGGTCGCTGAGCTGGGATTCCTGGATGCCACTGGCGGCGAGCAGTGCATCACGGTTCAGGCCGAGACGCACAGCCGCGAGAAGGATGGCCTGGGTCAGGCTGGCGCTGACCGAGGGAGGACGTTGGGATTGAGTGCATGCTTCCATGGCGGCGGATTCTGCCCGAACCCTGGGCGTGGTGACATCAGGACTTTATAGAGGGCGGCGAATGTTCCGACGAAGCGTTCGCCAAACCCCCAGGCCATCAACCCGTCGCGCTGGAGCCGGGGGGAGCCGGCCGCTGATGTTCCTGCACGGCCTCGACTTCGCGTTCGACGAAGCCCTCGTCCTCCACAGGTTCATCGATTGCCGAACTGCTGGCATCGGGGTTGTCGAGAACAGCATAGGCGATGGCGCAGAACAGTGAATTCAGGCGTTTCATGTCACTGATCAGGTCCAGGTGCAGCGAGCTGGTCTCGATGCTCTGCACCACCTGCTGGCGCAGGCGGTCGACGTGGGAATGGGCGAAGCGCCGCTCCTGCAGGCGGAAGCGCTGCTTGGCGCGGCGCAGGCGCTTGGCGCCTTCCTGGTCGCCATTGAGAAACACCGACAGGGACAGGCGCAGGTTGGCCACCAACTGGCCGTGCAGCACGGTGATCTCCTCCAGCCCGTTGTCGGAGAAGGAGTGGCTGCGCGAAGTCTTCTTGTCCTGCACGGCGCCAAGCATGTGTTCGATGATGTCGCCGGCCTGCTCAAGGTTGATCGCCAGCTCGATGACCTCCGCCCAGCGGCGGCTATCGGCCTCGCTCAGGTCTTCGCGGGGCATGCGCGCCAGGTACAGCTTGATCGCGGTGTAGAGCGCGTCGACGTCGTCGTCCTGCTTGCGGATCTCCTTGCTCAGCAGTGGATCGCCGCTGTGGATAACCTGCATCAGGTTGTTCAGCATCTGCTCGACGATATCGCCCATTCGCAGGGTCTCGCGCACCGCGTTGACCAGCGCCAGGCTCGGCGTGTCCAGCGCTGCCGGGTCGAGGTGGCGCGGGCGCACCGTGTCTTCGGGCGAATGGCGGTCCGGCATGACGCGTGTGCAGAAGGCAGCCATCTGCCCGGTCAGCGGCAGGCAGGCGAGGCAGCGGGTGGCGTTGTAGAGCACATGGAAGGCAATCACCAGTTCGGCGGCGCTGAACTGCCAGTGGTCGATCCAGTCGGCCAGCGGACCCACCAAAGGCAGCACCAGGGCGCAGCCGGCGACCTTGAACAGCAGGCTGCCCAACGCTACGCGACGGCCGGCGGCGTTCTGCGAGGAGGCGCTGATCATCGCCAGGATACCGCTACCCAGGTTGGCGCCGACCACCAGGCAGAGCGCCACCTTCAGCGAAATCACCTTGGACGCCGCCAGCGTCGCGGTGAGCAGCACGGCGGCGAGGCTGGAGTAGGAAATCATCGCGAACAGCGCGCCGGTGAGGGCATCCAGCATCACGTCGCCGGTGAGGCTGGAGAACAACACCTTCACGCCCTTGGCCTGGGTCATCGGCTCGGCGGCGGCGACGATCAGTTGCAGCGCGAGGATGATCAGCCCCAGGCCGATGAACACCCTGCCCAATTGGCCGAGGCGGGTCTGCTTGCGGCCAAGGAAGAAGATCACCCCGAAGAAGATCAGCAGCGGCGACAGCCACGACAGGTCGAGGGTCAGCACCCGCGCCATCAGCGCCGTGCCGACGTCCGCGCCGAGCATGATCGCCAGCGCGGGCGCCAGGGCCATCAGCCCGGTGGCGACGAAGGAGGTGGCCAGCAGCGCCGTGGCGTTGCTGCTCTGCACCAGCGCGGTGACGCCGATGCCGGCGGCGAAGGCCAACGGGCGCTTCTGCACGCTGCGGCTGAGGATTTTTCGCAGGTTGCTGCCGTAGACCCTGAGGATGCCGGTGCGGACGATGTGTGTGCCCCACACCAACAGGGCGACGGCAGAGAGCAGATCGAGCAGTTTGAGCATGTCGGGCCCCCTTGCACGCAAATGGGCCCGTGGGCGGAGCGTCCGTCGACGAACCCTGTAACGACCTCGCCCGCGGCTCCGTACAGACAGCGCGGAGGGCCGAGAAGGACACGGCAACGCTCAGGCGATTGTCACAAGACTGTCATGGTAGACCCTCGTTTTTCCCTGAGGGTTCGCCAAATCTCTGATTTGCCGGGAATCCTGTCTGTCAGTAAAGCCGATCAACCGCGGATGCGACGGGCTTTGCGTCGGTTATTTCGCACGGAATGGCAGGCGGATATGTTTAGACTGCCTAACCATTTGCTGAAAGAACCGTTCACCGACATAAATGCACAACAGGCCGAGGAGCAGCAGGCCGAGGAGTAGTCCCATGCGTTGGTCGTTCCCCTTCCTGGTTGCGCTGGTCGTGGCCGGTTGCGGCGACAAGTCCGCCTTGCCGTTCGCCGCCGGCACGGGGCCGAAACCGCAACTGCCGGAGCCGCAGAGCAGCCTGCTGCCCACCGTCAACATCGCCACCGCCACCGGTTGGCCCGTCGGGCAAATGCCTCGTGCAGCCGAGGGGCTGGAGGTGCAGCGCTTCGCCGACCAGCTCGAACACCCGCGCTGGCTCTATGTGCTGCCCAACGGCGATGTGCTGGTGGCGGAAAGTTCCGCACCACCCGGGGATGAATCCGGCGGCTTGAAGGATTGGGTCGCCGGCAAGGTCATGGCCAAGGCCGGCGCCCAGGTACCCAGCGCCAACCGCATCACTCTGCTGCGCGATGCTGACGGCGACGGTGTGCCGGAGCAACGCAGCGTGTTGCTGCAAGGGCTGTTCTCGCCTTTCGGCATGGCCCTTGTGGATAACTGGCTGTACGTCGCCAACACCGACGCGGTGGTGCGTTTCCCGTACAGGGCTGGCGATACCACGATCAGCGCCAGGGCCGAGAAGGTCGTGGACCTGCCGGGCGGGCCGATCAACCACCACTGGACCAAGAACATCCTCGCCAGCCCCGATGGCCGCTACCTCTACGCCACCGTCGGCTCCAACAGCAACGTCGGCGAGAATGGCCTGGATGCCGAGCAGAACCGTGCGGCGATCCTGCAGATCGACCTGTCCAGCCGCAACGTCCGCGTATTCGCCTCCGGCCTGCGCAACCCTAACGGTCTGGGCTGGGAGCCGAACAGCGGCGCCCTGTGGACAGCCGTGAACGAGCGTGACGAACTGGGCAACGACCTGGTGCCCGACTACATGACCTCGGTGAAGGACGGCGGTTTCTACGGCTGGCCCTGGAGCTACTTCGGCCAGCATGTGGATAAACGCGTGGAGCCGCCGCGCCCGGAGATGGTCGCGAAGGCCCTGGTGCCCGACTACGCCCTCGGTGCGCATACCGCCTCCCTCGGCCTTGCCTTCTATCAGGGCAGCCTGCTGCCGGAGCGCTATCGTGGCGGGGTGTTCATCGGCCAGCACGGTTCGTGGAACCGCAAGCCGCGCAGTGGTTACCAGGTGGTGTTCATCCCCTTCGGCGGTGGCAAACCCAATGGCCAGCCGGTGACGGTGCTGGATGGCTTCATCAACGACAACGATGAAGCCATGGGGCGTCCGGTTGGCGTCGCTGTGGATAAGTTCGGTGGCCTGCTGGTGGCCGACGATGTGGGTAACACCGTGTGGCGGCTGCGCCCGGCTACCCTGAAGTGATTCGATAAGGAGACAGCATGGTCATCGCTCGACGCATTGCCCTGATAACCCTACTGCTGGCGCTGGGCGCCTGCAGCAGCCTGTTCGGCACGCGCGACCCGCTGAACATCGATCTGGTCGGCCTGGAGCCGGCGACCGGGCAGGGCATGGAGGCGCGCTTCACGGTGAAGCTGCGGGTGCAGAACCCCAATGACCAGGCCATCGACTACAACGGCATCGCCCTGGACCTGTCGGTCAATGGCCAGCCGCTGGCCAGCGGGGTGAGTGACGCCAGTGGGCAGGTGCCGCGCTTTGGCGAAAAAGTGATCAGCGTGCCGGTGAGCATCTCGGCGTTCTCCGCCTTCCGCCAGGCCTGGGGCCTGTCCGGTGGGCCGCCGCGCCAGGGCATGCCTTACGAGATCAACGGCAAGCTGGCTGGCGGGCTGTTCGGCACCGTGCGCTTCAACGACAAGGGCGTGCTGAACTGGCCGGAGCCGGTCGCACGCCCTTGAGGTGGTGCAGGGATGTTGTGGATAAACCGGGCTGTGGATAGCCCGGTTTTTTATTGCCTGGCTGTTATCCACTGCCGGTCGATAGGGCCTGTGAACTACTGCCCCGGAATATCCTTGCGCAGTTTCACCGGGTCTTCCTTCTTGCCGCGCGCGGTGCGCATGCGGATGTTCAGCGCTTCGACCGCCAGCGAGAAAGCCATGGCGAAGTAGACGTAGCCCTTGGGCACATGGACTTCGAAAGCCTCGGCGATCAGCACGGTGCCGACCACGATCAGGAACGACAGCGCGAGCATCTTCAGCGACGGGTGCTTGTCGATGAAGTCGCTGATGGCGCCAGCGCAGAGCATCATCACCAGCACCGCGACGACAATGGCCGCGACCATCACCGGCACGTTGGAGACCATGCCCACGGCGGTGATCACCGAGTCCAGCGAGAACACGATGTCGATGATGGCGATCTGGATGATGGTGCCGATGAAGCCGCCCATCACGCTCTTCGGCTCGCCCTCGGTTTCATCCTCGCCTTCCAGCCCGTGGAAGATCTCGCTGCTGCTTTTCCACAGGAGGAACAGGCCGCCGAAGAACAGGATCAGGTCGCGCCCGGAGATGCCCTGGCCGAACACCTGGAACAGGTCGGCGGTGAGGCGCATGACCCAGGTGATCGAGAGCAGCAGCAGGATGCGCGTGACCATCGCCAGCGCCAGCCCGAAGAAGCGCGTGCGCGGCTGCATGTGCTTGGGCATGCGGCCGACCAGGATGGAAATCATGATGATGTTGTCGATGCCCAGGACGATCTCCAGGGCAGTCAGGGTGAAGAACGCAATCCAGATTTCAGGGCTGGTGAGCCATTCCATTTAATCGGTACTCGAAGTCAGTCGTTAAGCTGTTCATTTATTGAACAGGGGGAACAGGCCCAGCAGCAGGGCTGCGGCGAGGATCGCCAGGCACACCAGCACGGCCCACTTGAGGGTGAAGCGCTGGTGGTCGCCGAAGTCCACCTTGGCCAGGCCCACCAGCAGGTAGGTGGAAGGCACCAGCGGGCTGAGCAGGTGGACCGGCTGGCCGACGATGGAGGCACGGGCCATTTCCACCGGGGTGATGCCGTACTGCGCGGCGGCCTGGGAGAGTACCGGGAGCACGCCGTAGTAGAAAGCGTCATTCGACATGAAGAAGGTGAACGGCATGCTCACCAGTGCCGTGATGGTCGCCAGGTACGGCCCCAGCGCCGGCGGAATGACCGCCAGCAGGCTCTTGGACATGGCTTCGACCATGCCCGTTCCGGAAAGAATCCCGGTGAAGACCCCGGCGGCGAAGATCAGCGAGACCACCGCCAGGACGTTCTCGGCGTGGGCGCCGATGCGCTTCTTCTGCTCGAGAATGCAGGGATAGTTCACGATCATCGCGATACCGAAGGCGATCATGAAGAGAACCGGCATCGGTAGCAGGCCGCCGATCAGCGTGCCCATCAGGATCACCGTGAGCACGGCGTTGAACCACAGCAGCTTCGGCCGGCGCGCCTCCGGGTACTGCGAGACGCTGACCTCGGCCATGGCCGCGTGATCGGTGGGCAGGTGCAGTTCGCCCAGGCGGGCGCGCTCGCGTTTGCCGTAGACCCAGGCCAGGGCGAAGATCGCCGCGATACCGGCGAGCATGGCCGGGATCATCGGCACGAAGATGTCCGCCGGGTCCACGTGCAGCGCGCTGGCCGCGCGGGCGGTAGGGCCGCCCCAGGGGGTCATGTTCAGCACGCCGCTGGAGAGCATGATCAGGCAGGCCATCAGCAGCGGGCTCATGCCCAGGCGGCTGTAGAGCGGCAGCACGGCGGCCACGCAGATCATGTAGGTGGTCGAGCCGTCGCCATCCAGCGAGACGATCATCGCCAGCGCGGCGGTGCCCATCGACACCTTCAGCGGGTCGCCCTTCACCAGCTTGAGGATGCGCCGCACCGCCGGGTCGAACAGCCCGGAGTCGATCATGATGGCGAAGTAGAGGATGGCGAACATCAGCATCACGCCGGTCGGCGCCAGGGTGCGGATGCCGTCCAGCATCATCGGCCCCAGGCCCTTGGCGAAGCCGCCGAGCAGGGCGAAGGTGATCGGCACCAGGATCAGCGCAATCAGCGCCGACAGCCGCTTGGTCATGATCAGGAACATGAAGGTCGCCACCATGGCGAAGGCGAGGAAAGTCAGCATGGGGATAACTCCGGGTCTACGCGGGGGATTCAGCAGCGGCTGTGGATAAGCACGTGCGGTGCGGACGGAGTCGGGGCGGGTCGAGACAGGAAACGGGGCATGGGCGATCACCGATTGTTGTTTTTGTACGCTGCGCGAGCGCAGGTCCGGCCGGGACGACCGAGGCGGCGATGCTAGGGGGTCAAGCTTTCAGCAGGCTTTCGCAGGGGATGACCGCTGATCAGGACGGCTTTTGCAGGAGCGAGCTTGCTCGCGAACCCATGCAGACCTTGTGGGTAAGTTGCAGGCCCGCGCCCTGGGCTAGCCTGCAAGGCGGCTCCGACTTCTCGTCATGCGTAGGAGCGGACTTTGTCCGCGATTGGTCCGCAACGCGCTGGAAGCCATCGCGGACGGAGTCCGCTCCTACGCGCGGTCTATCTTCATACGGATGCCTGGATGAGCCCCATCACCAGCAGCAGGCTGGCGCCCGCCAGCAGCGTTTGCAGGGTGATGATCCCGGCCATCAGCCCGCTTTCGCCACCCAGCTGGCGGGTCAGCACATAGGCGGTTGGGGCTGTGGGTAAAGCGAAGAACAGCACCAGCAGCGCGCTTTCCAGCGTCGGCAGGGCCAGCAGGCGGGCGATGGCGAAGGCCAGCAGCGGCATGGCCAGCAGGCGGATCGCGCAGTTCCAGCCCAGCGCCGAGGCCTCCGCGCGCAACTCCTGCGGCTGTAGCGCAGCGCCCACGCAGAGCAGGCCCAGCGGCAGGCTGGCCACCGCCAGCAGGTTGAACAGCCGGTCCGTGCCGCCGGGCAGGCCGATGCCCGACAGATTGAGCAACGCACCCGCCACACAGGCGAGGATCAGCGGGTTCCTCACGATGGGCAGCAGCAGCAAACGCAGGCTGATGCCGCGCTCGGCGGTCAGCGCCCATACCGACATCACGTTCACCGTCGGCACCATCAGCGCCAGCATCAGCGCCGCCAGGGTCAGCCCCGGCTTGCCGTACAGGCTGCCGACCGCGGCGAGCCCCAGGTAGGTGTTGAAGCGCAGCACGCCCTGGGCAATGGCGCCGAAGCGTGCGGCATTCCAGCCACGCAGACGCTTGACGATCAGCAGGACGGTCCAGGCGATGCCGAGGCCTAGCAACACCGCCAGCGCCTGACGGGCGAGGCCGGGGTCGTTCAGCGGTGCGCTGGCCAGGCTGCTGGCCAGCAGCGCAGGGAACAGGATGAAGTAGTTGAGCCGCTCCGCCGCGGGCCAGAAGGCCTCGCCGGGAAAGCCTTTGCGGCGCAGCACGAAGCCGCCGACGATCAATGCGAACAACGGCCAGAGGGCCTGGAACAGAGCGGTCACGGCAACCCCGCGAGGGTGGTGGGAGCGGGCATCTTGCCGAGGGCGTGCGGGGAAGGGCAAGGCGTGTGGATAAGTTTTTACCCTGCCCGGAGCGGTTTTCCACAGCCGCCAGCGCTGTGGAAAACCTTGCCCACAGACTCAGCGGCGGAAGCCGCCTCCGCCAAAATGCCCGCCGCCAAAGTGGCTACCACCGAATCCGCCGCCGCCCCACTGCCGCTGGGTCTGATTGAAGCGTTGCTGGCCGACCTGGCGCGACTGGTACTGCTGGTCCAGTTGGCTACGCACGTTGGCCTGGTTCTGCTGCACCGGTTGCCAGCCGTTGTTGGTGTGTTGCTGCCAGCCGCCATCCTGGGTGTGTTGATAGACGTTGCCGTCGTGGCCGGCGTAGACGTCGCCATTCTTCCAGGCCACGGCGTTGCCGGTGCGCCGGTTGTAGCTGACGCCCTGGTTCTGCTTGTCGTAGCTGCCGCGTCCGTCGTCCACGTCACCGGAGACCCCGCGCTCGGCGATGGTGGTGCGACCGGTCTGGGCGTTGTGCTTGATGCCCTGCTGGCCGGCCTTGAAGTCGCCGCTGTCGGCGTCGTAGGCCACGCCGCTGCGACCCGCACCGGAGATACCGGTGGACGCATTGGAGAAGGAACCCCGACGGCCCGCGGCACCCTGATCGGTGTACGGATTGAACGCCGCCCCCTGGGCACCCTGGAAGTGCGTGCCGGTGCGCGGGTTGTAGCCGACCGCCGAGCTGCCCTGCCACTGGGTGCCGGTCCAGCCGTTGTAGCCGTAGGCGTGGGTGACCGTGCCCTGGCCCCAGCGGCCATAGAAGTTGGCCTGGTTGACGTTGGTGTAGCTCCAGCCGCCGTGCGGGTAGGAACCCCAGTACGGGCCCCAGTAAGGCTCTGGCGCGCCCCAGTAAGCGCCGGCGGCATAGCCGAAGGCGAAGCCGGTCAGCGCGCCCACGGCGAAGCCGGCGCCGTAGCCGTAGGTGGGCGGATAGCCGTAGTACACGGTGCTGCTGACGTAGGCCGGATAGGTGTAGCCGGTGCCATAGACCACCGTGCCGTCGCCGTTCACCACCACGCCCAGGTAACCGGGGGTGTAGCCCGCCACCACGGTCTGCGGGGTGACCGAGTAGATATGCACGTAGGTCACGTAATACACCGGCGAGCTGGGCGGGATGCCGTAGATCGCCGCCGGCACTTCGGTTGCCACCTGCCAGGGGCCGGTGGGGCTGGGGGCGACGAACCAGACACCGTTGGTGACGGCGAAGTACTGGTTGGAAGCGACCTCGATGACCGGCGTCGGGGTGTTCACCGCATAGCGCAGCTC
Organism: Pseudomonas sp.; assembly: GCF_002796985.1. GTDB lineage: Bacteria > Pseudomonadota > Gammaproteobacteria > Pseudomonadales > Pseudomonadaceae > Pseudomonas. The sequence goes on from NZ_PEKX01000022.1 coordinate 56,869, forward strand.
GGTGCCGCTGATGGGCTGGAAGCTGGGCGCGCCGTCGTAGCTGACCTTCATGGTCGCCTTGCTGCGCGAGACGGAGGCGGTCTGCGGAATGCTCGCGGCAATGGCGGCTTCCTTGGCCTGCGGGGTGCCGGGCACCGAGACCAGGACGTTGGCCTTCGGGTCCTTGGGCGAAATCTTCGCGAAGTCGGCGGGCAGGTCCTTGCCCTCGACGAACTGCCACGGGCCCTTCTCGCCGGGGCCGCTGAACCAGCGGCCGGACAGCAGCACGTACCAGGTGTTGTGGGTCGGATCGACGAACACCGCATGGTCGGCGTTGTGCATCGTCAGCAGGCTGACGCCGTCCACCGGCTGCATCTGCGCGGTGCCGTCGCTGACGATCAGTTCGGTGGGCCGAGTCGCCACCAGGATGGCCGGTGCCTTGCCTGGCGCCTTGCCGTCCTTGGGCAGCAACGCATCCACCGGGCCGGTCTTTTCCGCCACCTGTTGCGCGCTGACCAGGGCCTTGGGCGGCTGGCTCAGCACCAGCCAGGCGCCGTCCAGCGCCTGCGCGGTGTACCAGTTGCCGGCGGCGTTGAGGTATTGGTTGCCCTGGGCGTCACGCAGGATCAGCGCGCGGCTGTTGAGCACGCGCTGAAAGTCGCTGCTGGGCAGAGCCTGCCAGTTCGGCTGGCCGTCGATCATCACCAGCACGGTCGGGGTATTGGCGAAGACGATCTGCGGCGCGTCGTTCTTCACTTCCACGTGGCGCAGCTTGTCCAACTGCTGGTTCACCGCGTAGCTGGCCTGCAGTTCATCGAGGGAGACGGTCAGGCCGTCCTTGGGCAGGCGCGCCACCAGCGCATCGCGCAATTGACCGGCACTGTCGGGGGCGGTGGGCACTTCCACCTTGTCGATGCGCAGGTCGGTGAGTTGCACCAGAGCGCTGGCCTTGTCGATGGCGGCGGCGGCGGAGAACTGTGCCACCCCGTAGGTCGGTGCGCCGTTGGCGGGGCCGACGGCGATGGCCGCGCGGCCGCTCATGCGGGTGCCGTCCCAACCCTCGATCTGCGGCTGGAAGATCTGTACGTGCTGCTCGCCGACGGCGAAGTCCCGTGGCCATTTCAATTCGGTGACGGCCGGCGCCTGGAGGTCGGCAGCGACGGTCAGAGCAGGGTGCAGCGACAGCCCGATGGCAAGCGCCAGGGCGGAGAGAACGGGACGTAAAGCCATGCTGGGAACCTTCGTTAAAGAGAGCTGCGTTCAACCTTAGTGCAGCGCGAAACAACTCGCGCGTGTCTGAGTTCTCCCTTGCGCCATGCTGGTGCAGTTTCGCCGGCAAGGCAGCTTTTTCTTATGGCGCAACGACATATTTAATAATTTTCCGAGCCTCCCGCTTCGGCGACCATCCGTCTGTCAGACATGTCGCGAGACAAAGCCTTCAGATGCTACGGCCACAGAGCCTAATGCCGCCCATGTCCCGGTTTTACCGGCCTTCTGGCCACTGCCGCAGTAAATCAACAAAAAAGCCAAACGGCTGTGGGAGTGCTTCATGATCAAGTCCTTGCTCGTGCGTTCCATCGCGTGTTCCGCCCTGGCTGCCGCCGTCGTTTCTGGCGCGCAGGCCGGTACCCTGACCATCGGCCATACCACCTGGGTGGGTTATGGCACGCTCTATCTCGCCCGTGACCTGGGCTACTTCAAGGAGCAGGGCCTCGACCTGCAGCTGACCACCATCGAGGAAGCCTCGATGTACATGGCGGCCCAGGCTTCCGGCCAGCTCTCCGGCTCCGCCTCCACCATCGACGAAATCCTCAAGTACCGGCCCAAGTTCTGCTTCAAGGCCGTGGCCGCGCTGGACGACAGCCATGGTGGCGACGGCGTGCTGGTGAGCAAGGACGTCACCTCGCTGGCCCAGCTCAAGGGTCAGGAAGTGGCGGTGAACGAAGGCTCCGTCTCGCAGTTCTGGCTGGCCTACCTGCTCAAGCACGCCGGCATGAGCATGAGCGACATCAAGGTGCAGAACATGACCGCCGATGACGCGGCCAGCGCCTTCATCGCCGGCCGCGTGCCCGCCGCCGTGACCTGGGAGCCGCATCTCTCGCTGGTACGCGAAAAGCAGCAGGGCAAGGTGCTGGTGGACAGCTCCACCACCCCCGGCGTGATCGTCGACGTGGTCGCCCTCAACTGCGACGTCATCGAGAAGCAGCCCGAGGACGTGAAAGCCCTGGTGAAAGGCCTCTACAAGGCCGTGCAGTACACCCAGGACCACCCGCAGGAGGCCTACGCGATCATGGCCAAGGGCGTCGGCGGCTACCTCTCCGATCCCAAGGCCCTGGCCGACGCCGCCAAGGGCGTGCGCTTCTACGACAAGGCGGTGAGCGAGCAACTCATTGGCGCCCCCGGTAAGCCCGGCGACATCAAGGGCTTGATCCGCCTCGCCAACGAAACCTGGAGCGGCCTGCAGGGCAAGCGCCTGGACGTCAGCTACGACGACCTGGTCGACCCGCGCTTCGTCTCCGAGTAACCGTCTCACTCTTTGTCCCCGCGGGCGGCCTGGCGCCGCTCGCCTGGAGGAATTCGCGATGCCTCGTCGTTCGCAATCCTGGCTCAGCCGTTGCCTGACGCCCAAGGTCGACCTGCCGTTGAAGCTGGTCTGGTCTGCCGGCACGCTGTGCTGGCTGCTCGTGTTCGGCCTGTGGGCCGGGCTCTCCTACGGCGGTGTGGTGCCGGCGATGTTCCTGCCCACCCCTGACGCGGTGCTCGCGGCCGGCGTTCGCCTGGCCAATGACGGCACCCTCGCCACCCATGTGATGGCCAGCGTCAAGGTGGTGATGATCGGCTTCATCGTCTCCTCGCTGGTGTCAGTGCCGTTGGGGCTGCTGATGGGCAGCTTCCGCATCGTCCAGGCGTTCCTCGAACCGCTGGTGAACTTCATCCGCTACCTGCCGGTGACCTCCTTCGTGCCGCTGTTCATCCTGTGGATCGGCATCGGCCTGGAGCAGCGCGTCACCGTGATCATCTTCGGCGTGTTCTTCCAGCAACTGGTGATGATCGCCGACGTCTCCCGCGGCGTCGCCAAGGACCTGGTGAACGCGTCCTACACCCTGGGCTGCAACCGCCGCGACGTGGTCCTCCACGTGCTCGGCCCGGCCTCGCTGCCCGGCGTGCTCGATACCCTGCGCGTGACCATGGGCTGGGCCTGGACCTACCTGGTAGTCGCCGAACTGGTCGCCGCCTCCAGCGGCCTGGGCTACATCAGCCTCAAGGCGATGCGCGGCTTCCAGGTCGACGTGATCTTCCTGGCCATCGCCATCATCGGCCTGCTGGGCCTGATCACCGACCAACTCTTCCGATTCATCCGACTGAAGGTGGCGTCATGGGCGCAGTAGCGATCAAGCAGGAAGAACAAGCCGTGACCGGTCAGCAACCTGCCAAGCCGGCCCGCCTGCGGGTGGAGAACGTCAGCCTGCGTTACCGCACGCCCGACGGCGGCACTTTCAGCGCGCTGGAGAATGTCTCCTTCGAAGTCCCGGACCAGCAGTTCGCGGTGATCGTCGGGCCGTCCGGCTGCGGCAAGTCGAGCCTGCTCTACCTCACCGCCGGCCTGGCCGAGCCCACCGACGGTGACATATACGTCGGCGGCCAGCTGGTCGACGGCCCCGGCGCCGACCGCGGCATGGTGTTCCAGAGCTACACCCTGTTCCCCTGGCTCAGCGTGCGCCAGAACGTCGAGTTCGGCCTCAAGCGCCGCGGCATGCCGGCGGCCGAGCGCCGCGAGATCGTCGACTACTACCTCGACGAAGTCGGCCTGCGCCGCTTCGAGAACAACTACCCCAAGCAGCTCTCCGGCGGAATGATGCAGCGCGTGGCGATCGCCCGCGCGCTGGCGAACGACCCGCAGATCCTGCTGATGGACGAGCCCTTCGGCGCGCTCGACAGCCAGACCCGCATGCAGATGCAGCAACTGCTGCTGCGTGTGTGGGACCACAGCAAGAAGACCGTGGTGTTCGTCACCCACGACATCGACGAGGCCATCCTGCTGGGCGACCGCGTCTACGTCATGGGCGCTCGCCCCGGCCGCATCAAGCGCATCCTCGACGTGCCGATCGAGCGCCCGCGTTCGCTGGACATGGTCATGGACCGCCAGTTCATCGAGATGAAGCGCGAGATCCTCGGGCTGCTCCACGACGACCTGGAAGAAGCTCATTGAGACTCGGCGCCGCCCACCCTCACCTCAGCCCTCTCCGTGAGGAGGGGCCCCCTACGGAGCCCGGCTATTGCTGTAGTTAGCCGGCGAGCGCGGTGCTTTTCGTAGGAGCGAGCTTGCTCGCGAACCGCCCAGCGCCGGACCTGCGGGTGAGTTTGTTCGCGAGCAAGCTCGCTCCTACAGGTTGGGTGTTGTGGCGGTGTGTGAGCTTGCCCCTCAACCCATTCACGCCACACTCCAAAGGGAGCCCCAATGTCCTCCACCCACGACTCCACCTTCGACTACCTCATCGTCGGCGCCGGCTCCGCCGGTTGCGTCCTGGCCAACCGCCTGAGCGCCGACCCGTCGGTGCGCGTCTGCCTGCTGGAAGCCGGCGGCAGCGACGCCAGCCCGCGCGTGCAGACCCCGGCTGGCACCATCACCCTGTACAAGAGCAAGATCTTCAGCTGGAACTTCTACTCCGCGCCGCAGAAGCGTCTGAACAACCGCTCGCTGCACTGCCCGCGCGGCAAGGCCCTGGGTGGCTCCAGTTCGATGAACAGCATGATCTACATCCGTGGCCATGCCTCGGACTACGACCGCTGGGAACAGGACGGCTGCCCAGGTTGGGGCTGGAAGGACGTGCTGCCGTTCTTCAAGAAATCCGAACGCAACCTGCTCGGCCAGGACCCGGCGCTGCACGGCACCGTCGGCGAACTGGTGGTGGACAAGCCGCGCGACCCCAACCCGCTGTCCAGCCTGTTCATCAAGGCCGGCGAGCGCATCGGCCTGCGCCGCAACGATGACTTCAACGGCCGCGAATTCGAAGGCGTCGGCATCTACAACCTGACCCAGAAGGACGCCAGGCGCCTGAGCAGCTACCGCGCCTTCGTCGCGCCGCTGCAACGGCCGAATCTCACCGTATTGAGCGGTCGCCAGGTGGGTCGCCTGCTGCTCGAAGGTCAGCGCGTCACCGGCATCGAACTGCGCAGCGGCGAACGCCTGCAGGCGCGCCGCGAGGTGATCCTCTGCGCCGGCTCCCTCGGCTCGCCGCAGATACTGCTGGCTTCCGGTATCGGCCCGGCCGCCGAGCTGAAAGCCGCTGGCATCCCGGTGAAACACGACCTGCCGGGCGTGGGCAAGAACCTCCAGGACCACCTCGACGGCCTGGTCACAGTGCGCTCGCCCAGCCCGCTGAGCCTGGGCTTCTCCCTCGGCTCGCTGCCGCAGATCCTGCTCTCGCCGTTCAAGTACCTGCTGGCGAAGAAGGGCTGGCTGACCACCAACTACGTCGAGGCTGGCGGCTTTGCCCGCACCCCGCTGGCGGAAGGCCTGGCGGACGTGCAGTTCCACTTCGTGCCCGGCTACCGCAGCCACCGTGGTCGCCTGTTCGAGTGGGGCCATGGCTATGCCGTACACACCTGCGTGCTGCGCCCGAAAAGCATCGGCGAGCTGCGGGTGAAGCCCGGTGGTGACATCGAGATCGACTACAACTTCCTCGCCAACGAGGAAGACGGCCGCGTGCTGGTGGAAGGCGTGAAGCTGGCGCGCAAGATCCTCGCCCAGCCGGAGTTCGACAGCATCCGTGGCGCTGAAATGCTGCCCGGCCCGCAGGTGCAGACCGACGAACAATTGATGGACCACCTGCGCGACTACGCCGCCACCGTGTTCCACCCGGTGGGCACCTGCAAGATGGGCGAAGACCCGCTGGCGGTGGTCGACCTGCGCCTGCGCGTGCACGGCCTGAAGGGGCTGCGCGTGGTAGATGCTTCGATCATGCCGACGCTCATCAGCGGCAACACCAACGCGCCCTGCATCATGCTCGGCGAGCGCGCGGCGGCGATGATCCTGGAAGAGAGCCGCGCCACTGCTGCAGCTCCCTCCCAGGCAGTCCCGGTCTGACGGCTTTCTGTAGGAGCGAGCTTGCTCGCGAACCCGGTAGTAGGGCGGACAACCTGGAACAGGTTATCCGCCGGCCCTTGCGGCGGATAACGCTGGCGCGTTATGCGCCCTACGGCTCGGCGTCCCCCTTGGTCCTACAGTCACCGGGAAGCTCATTCGTAGGATGGGTGGAGCTTGCGATACCCATCAGCGGGCTTGCCGGTGATCGATGGGTATCGCTTCGCTCCACGCCATCCTACGGGTGCCTCAGGCTCCCCTGCGGATAACTGTTCTTACAGCCCCAACTCGCTCAACGACGGATGATCGTCCGGCCGGCGACCCTGCGGCCAATGGAACAGGCGTTCATCCTCGCTGATCGGCAGGTCGTTGATGCTGGCGTGGCGCTCGAACATCAGGCCGTTCTCGTCGAAGGCCCAGTTCTCGTTGCCGTAGGAGCGGAACCAGTTGCCCGAGTCGTCGTGCCATTCATAGGCGAAGCGAACGGCGATGCGGTTGTCGGTGAACGCCCAGAGTTCCTTGATCAGCCGGTACTGCTGCTCGCGCACCCATTTGCCGGTGAGGAACTGGACGATCTGCTCGCGGCCCTCGACGAAGGTCGCGCGGTTGCGCCAGCGGCTGTCGGGCGTATAGGCCAGCGACACGCGGTGCGGGTCGCGGCTGTTCCAGCCATCCTCGGCGAGGCGGACTTTCTGGATGGCGGTGTCGCGGGTGAAGGGCGGCAGAGGGGGACGGGCTTCGCTCATGGTGGTCTCCAAGGGCAGTGAGAGTTGGGTGCCTGGTCTCCATACTCCGCCCGACCCCGGACGGGGTAAATGACGGCGATCCCACAGATATTGCCAACCTGCTTTTCGTAGGAGCGAGCTTGCTCGCGAACAGAGTCAACCGGTGGTGCTGAGGCTGGGCGGTTCGCGAGCAAGCTCGCTCCTACAGAATCGTCCCCGGCCATTAAGGCGTGTAGGGCGCATAACCCGGAACGGGTTATGCGCCATGGTGGCGGATAACGCCGTAGGCGTTATGCGCCCTACAGGGCCGGGCGGTTCGCGAGCAAGGGCTAGGCGCCCCCTCGGTCCTACGAGAGCGGATGCCCCCTCCCTTCAGGGAGAGGGCTGGGGAGAGGGGCTCTTGGCCGCAACACCATGACTGCCCGCCACCTTGCGCAACCCCACCCGATCCTGGCTCGGGCACACCCCGAACTTCGCCCGATAGCTGCGCGACAGGTACGAAGGCGTCTCGAAGCCGCAGGCGACGCCGACCTCCAGCACGCTCATGTCCGTCTGGCGCAGCAACTGGCGCGCCTTGTCCAGGCGCAGGCCGAGGTAGAAGTTCGACGGCGTGTCGTTCAGGTGCAGGCGGAACAGGCGCTCCAGCTGGCGCCGGGTCACCTGGATGCGCTCGGCCAGCTCCAGCGTCGTCAGCGGCGGCTCGCTGTGGCGCTCCATCTCGCCGATCACCTGCACCAGCTTGCGGTTGGAAACGCCATAGCGGCTGGCGACCTGCAGGCGCTGGTGATCCTGACGGGTACGGATGCGCCCGACCACGAACTGCTCCGATACCTGCACCGCCAGCTCCGGCCCGTGGGCCTGGGCGATCAGGTCGAGCATCAGGTCGATGGACGCAGTGCCGCCGGCGGACGTGATGCGTGGCCCGTCGATCTCGAACAGCTCCTGGGTCGCCTGCACCTGTGGATAAGTCTCCCGGAAGGCCTCCAGCGCCTCCCAGTGCACCGTGCAGCGCTGGCGCTGCAGCAGCCCGGCCTCGGCCAGCACGAAGCTGCCGGTATCGATGCCGCCCAGGGTCACGCCCTCGCGGTCCAGGCGTTTCAACCAATGCAGCAGTGCCGGGGTGCAGGCGCGCAGCGGTTCGAAGCCGGCCACCAGCAGCAGCGTGTCGCCCTCGCGCAGCGCTTCCAGGCCGCTGTCGGCGTTCATCGACATGCCGTTGCTGGCCAGCACCGGGCCGCCGTCCAGGCTCATCAGGTGCCAGCGATACAGCTCGCCGCGAAAGCGGTTGGCCACCCGCAGCGGTTCCACGGCGGAGACGAAGCCCATCACGGAAAAGCCGGGCAACAGCAGAAACCAGAAGTCTTGGGACATGGCGGGTACCGTGCAATGGGTGGCAGCCTGCCCATGCTTATGAACCAAGGACGTCGCCCTGGCAATCGGGGAGGTCGCTGCTGTGCAAGAGCCGGTCGCCACCGTGCGACTCACCCGTCGCGTCGCTGCGTAACTTGGACGCCAGCCCCCGTGAGGGCCGCATGACACACAACAACGATAACCAACGCCGCAAAGGCCTTGAGGGAGAAGTCATGAAGCTATCGATCCGAGCGCTCGGCTGTGCCGCGCTCATGCTCGCCGCCGGTACCAGCTGGGCCGCCGAGCCCGCCCAGTGCCAGAACGTGCGTATGGGTACGGTCAACTGGACCGACGTGGTGGCCAGCAGCGCCGTGGCCGAGGCCGTGCTCGACGGCCTGGGCTACAAGGTCAAGCAGACCAGCGCCTCGCAGCAGATCATCCTTGCCGGCATGGCCGACAAGCAGCTCGACGTCTTCCTCGGCTACTGGCAACCGACCATGCAGCCGGTGGCCAAACCCTACCTCGACAAGCAGCAGATCGACGTGATCACCCCGCCGACCCTGCCCGACGCGCAATCCACCTACGCCGTGCCCAGCTACGTCTATGACGGCGGCCTGAAGACCTTCGCCGACATCGCCAAGTTCAAGGACAAGCTGAGCAACAAGATCTACCTGATCGAACCCGGCAGCGGCTCCAACCGCATCACCGCGAAGATGATCGCCGACGACAAGTTCGGCCTGAAGGGCTTCCAGATCGTCGAGTCCAGCGAGGCCGGCATGCTCACCGCGGTCAAGCGCGCCATCAAGCGCAAGCAATGGGTGGTGTTCTTCGGCTGGAAGCCGCACCCGATGAACCTGCAGATCGACATGAAATACCTCACCGGCAGCGACGACGTGTTCGGCCCCAACGAAGGCTCCGCTACCGTCTCCATCATGACCGCCGGCGGCTACCAGGCGCAGTGCGGCAACGTCGCCAAGCTGTTGCACAACCTCAAGTTCAGCAGCGAGCAGGTGAGCCAGGTGATGGTGCCGATCCTCGACCGCAGCCAGCCGGTGGACGCCGCCAAGGCCTGGTTGAAACAGAACCCCGATCCGCTCAAGGCCTGGCTCGACGGCGTGACCACCTTCGACGGCAAGGACGGCCTCGCCGCCGTCCAGGCCTCACTGAAATAGCGTTCCAAAAAAGCCAACCTCCCACCCGTAACTCCCTGCGTGTCGCCCGGCGCGCAGTGGGTGCGTTCGACCCGAAGAAGGACAGCCACCGTGAACCATGAAGTAATCGTCACCTGCGCGGTGACTGGCGCCGGCGACACCGTCGGCAAGCACCCCGCCATTCCCGTCACCCCGAAGGAAATCGCTGCCGCCGCCATTGAAGCGGCCAAGGCCGGCGCCACCGTCGCCCACTGCCACGTCCGCGACCCGCTGACCGGCAAGCCCAGCCGCGACGTGAAGCTCTACCGTGAAGTGGTCGAGCGCATCCGCGAAAGCGACACCGACGTCATCATCAACCTCACCGCCGGCATGGGCGGCGACCTGCAGATCGGCCAGGGCGAGCAGCCGCTGGAGTTCGGCGCCGGCACCGACCTGGTCGGCCCGCTGGAGCGCCTCAAGCACGTCGAGGAACTGCTGCCGGAAATCTGCACCCTGGACTGCGGCACCCTGAACTTCGGCGACGGCGACTTCATCTACGTCTCCACCCCGGCCCAGCTGCGCGCCGGCGCCAAGCGCATCACCGAGCTGGGCGTGAAGGCCGAGCTGGAAATCTTCGACACCGGCCACCTCTGGTTCGCCAAGCAGATGCTCAAGGAAGGCCTGCTGGAAGACCCGCTGATCCAGATCTGCCTCGGCATCCCGTGGGGCGCCCCGGCCGACACCACCACCATGAAGGCCATGGCCGACAACATCCCCGACGGCCTGACCTGGGCCGGCTTCGGCATCGGTCGCTCGCAGATGCCGATGGTCGCCCAGGCCATGCTGCTGGGCGGCAACGTGCGGGTCGGCCTGGAGGACAACATCTGGCTGGACCGTGGCGTACACGCCAGCAACGGCCAGCTGGTCGAACGCGCCATCGAGATCATCGAGCGCCTGGGCGGGCGTGCCCTGACCCCGGCCGAGGGGCGCAGGAAGATGAACCTCAAACCCCGCTGATTCCGGCCCACGTACTGACCTAACTGCTCTTCGTAGGAGCGAGCTTGCTCGCGAACCCGCCCAGCTCTTGAGCTGCCGGTTGACTCTGTTCGCGAGCAAGCTCGCTCCTACAGGTAATCCCCCATTCCTGCTGGAGCCACCCATGTCCTTCATCACCCACATCAAGACCTTTGCCGCCCTCGGCAGCGGCGTCATCGGCAGCGGCTGGGTCGCTCGCGCCCTGGCCCACGGCCTCGACGTCATCGCCTGGGACCCGGCTCCCGGCGCCGAAGCCGCGCTGCGCGCGCGCATCGCCAATGCCTGGCCGGCGCTGGAAAAGGCCGGCCTCGCCCCCGGCGCCTCGCCCGATCGCCTGCGCTTCGTCGCCACCATCGAGGAGTGCGTGCGCGGCGCCGACTTCATCCAGGAAAGCGCCCCCGAACGCCTCGACCTGAAATGCGAGCTGCACGCGAAAATCAGCGCCGCCGCCAAGCCCAACGCCCTGATCGGCTCCAGCACCTCCGGCCTGCTGCCCAGCGAGTTCTACGCCGACGCCACGCATCCCGAACGCTGCGTGGTCGGCCACCCGTTCAACCCGGTGTACCTGTTGCCGTTGGTGGAAGTGGTGGGCGGTGCGAAGACCGCGCCGGAAGCCGTGCAGGCCGCCATCCAGGTCTACGAGTCCCTCGGCATGCGCCCGCTGCACGTACGCAAGGAAGTGCCTGGCTTCATCGCCGACCGCCTGCTCGAAGCCCTCTGGCGCGAGGCGCTGCACCTGGTCAACGACGGCGTTGCCAGCACCGGCGAGATCGACGACGCGATCCGTTTCGGCGCCGGCCTGCGCTGGTCCTTCATGGGCACCTTCCTCACCTACACCCTGGCCGGCGGCAACGCCGGGATGCGCCACTTCATGGCCCAGTTCGGCCCGGCGCTGCAACTGCCCTGGACCTACCTGCCCGCCCCGGAACTGACCGATACGCTGATCGACCGCGTGGTGGAAGGCACCGCCGAGCAGCAGGGCAGCCGCAGCATCGCCGAGCTGGAGCGCTACCGCGACGACTGCCTGCTGGCGGTGCTTGGGGCGATCAAGGACACCAAGTCCAAGCACGGCTTCGCCTTCGCCGACTAACCTCACGGTTCATCACCCGCTCCGAACCGCCCCCTCTCCCTCTGGGAGAGGGCTGGGGTGAGGGCCTCACGGAAGCCGCGCCATGCACGCCCTGAAAACCTACCAAACCCCCATCCTCGCCGAGTGGACCGACTACAACGGCCACCTGCGCGACGCCTTCTACCTGCTGCTGTTCAGCTACGCCACCGACGCCCTGATGGACCACCTCGGCCTCGACGCCGACCACCGCGCGGCGACCAATGACTCGCTGTTCACCCTCGAAGTGCACCTCAACTACCTGCACGAGGTGAAGGAGGGCGAGAGGGTCGAAGTGCGCAGCCAACTGATCGCCCATGACCGCAAGCGCCTGCACGTTTTCCACAGCCTGCACCGCGCCAACGAAGACCTCGCCCTGGCCGTCAGCGAGCAGATGCTGCTGCACGTGAACCTCGAAGGCGGCGCGCGTTCGGCGCCCTTCGAAGGCGCGGTGCTGGAGCGCGTGCTGGCGCTGGCCGAAGCCCACCGCCCACTGCCGCGCCCGGACTACGTCGGCCGCGTCATCGGCCTGCCGGGCTGAACGGGCATGAGCCGGCACTATCCGCTGTCCGATGCCATGCAGGCCTTTGTCGCCGAGACAGAGGCCCATCCCCTGGCGGGCCCAACCCTGGACGCCCAGCGGGAAAACTACGAGCGCATGGCCGCTGCCTTTGCGCCGCCGATCCCGCCCGGCCTGCTGGTGCGCGACGTGCAGCCCGAAGGACTGGTCGAACTGCGCCTCTACAGGCCTGACGGCGCGCCGCCGGCGAGCGGCTGGCCCACGCTGTTCTACCTCCACGGCGGCGGCTGGGTGCTGGGCAATGCCCGCACCCACGACATGATCTGCATTCCCCTGGCCGCCGAACTCGGCGCGCTGGTGGTCGCCATCAGCTACCGACTGGCGCCCGAGCACCCTTATCCCGCCGCCCTCAACGACTGCCTCGACACCTGGCGACGGATTCACCAGGACGGCCTCGGCGAGCCTGTGGATAAAACCCGCATCGCGGTCGCCGGCGACAGCGGCGGCGCCAACCTCGCCGCCGCGCTCTGCCTGGCCCTGCGTGGCAGTGGTGAAGCGCTGCCGCTGGCCCAGGCGCTGATCTACCCCGCACTGGGCAACCTCGACACGCCCTCGCGCACCACCTGTGCCGACGCGCCACTGATGACCAGCGCGGCGGTGGACGAATACCTCGCCGCCTACCTCTCGCGCCCCGCCGACTGGCGCGACCCGCTGGCGCTGCCGCTGCTGGCCGAAGACCTGCGCGGCCTGCCGCCAGCCTTTATCGGCGTCGCCCAGTTCGACCCGCTGCGCGACGACGGCGCGCTGTACCGCGACCGCCTGCGCGCAGCCGGTGTGGCGGTGGATTACTTCCCCGGTGCCGGGCTGGTCCACGGCTGCCTGCGCGCCCGGCGCGTGGCGGAAGTGGATGCCCTGCGCGGCGCCCTGATCGCGGCTCTGCGCCGCAGCCTGAATCGATGAGGAGCAACGCATGCAGACCACGCTGGAAAACCCCGGCGTCGCCGACTGGCGCACCTACCGGCTGACCGCCGAACTGGCCAGCCTGCGGCCGCTGGAGAACCGCCTCGAAGTGCTCTGGGCCGACGGCCGCGTCAGCCCCTTCCACCATCAATGGCTGCGCGACAATTGCCCCTGCAACGAGTGCGTCTACAGCGTCACCCGCGAACAGGTGCTGGAAATCATCGACGTCCCCGCGAACCTCGCCCCGGCCCGCGCCAGCCTCGACCAGGGCCAGCTGTGCATCGACTGGCAGGACGGCCACCGCAGCCGCTTCGACCCCGGCTGGCTGCGTGCCCACGCCTATGACGACGAGTCCCGCGCCGAACGCCTGGCCGCGCACCAGACCACCCGCGTCTGGCGCCGTGACTTCGAGGTGCCGGTGTTCCAGCACGACCAACTGATGGACGACGACTCCGCGCTGCTGGAATGGATGCTCGCCCTGCGCGACCTCGGCCTCAGCCGCGTGGACGGCGTGCCCACCGCGCCTGGCTCTCTGCAGCGCATCGCCCAGCGCATTGCCTTCATCCGCGAGACCAATTTCGGCGTACTGTTCGACGTGAAGTCCAAGGCCGAGGCCGCCGACAGCAACGCCTACACCGCCTTCAACCTGCCGCTGCATACCGACCTGCCGACCCGCGAGCTGCAACCGGGGCTGCAATTCCTGCATTGCCTGGTGAACAACGCCGATGGCGGCGACAGCGTGTTCGTCGACGGCTTCGCCATCGCCCAGGCGCTGCGCGACGAAGCGCCGGAAGACTTCCGCACGCTCTGCGAGATGCCCATTGAATTCCGCAACAAGGACCGCCGCAGCGACTACCACTGCCTGGCGCCGGTGATCGCCCTGGACGCGCGGGGCGAGATCAGTGAAATCCGCATCGCCAACTTCCTGCGCGGCCCCTTCGATGCGCCGGCCGAGCGCATGGACGCGCTGTACCACGCCTGGCGCGCCTTCCTCACGCTCACCCGTGATCCGCGCTTCCGCCTGCAACAGAAGCTGCGCGCCGGGCAGATGTGGAGCTTCGACAACCGCCGCACCCTGCACGCCCGCACCGCTTTCGATCCGGCCAGCGGCGAACGCCACCTGCAGGGCTGCTACATCGACCGTGACGAACTGCTGTCGCGCATCCTGGTGTTGCAGCGCGGTCGCTGATGTTCCCGGCTCGCGCCGAACGCTGTAGGAGATTCTATGTCTCCCCCAGCGCCGGTCTCGCCGACGGACCTCCAACGTAGGATGGGTGGAGCGAAGCGATACCCATGCGGATCGCCGCGCGGTAATCGATGGGTATCGCTTCGCTCCACGCCATCCTACGACGTGTTCCTCCTGACGCTTCTGTGAAAGGAATCAAACGCCTGGATCGCCTCCAGCTCATGCGCCCTACGGTCTACGAAAGAACCCATAGGCGCAGACCTGCCGACCTGTAGGAGCGAGCTTGCTCGCGAACCGCCCAGCAGTGGCGTCGCCGGGTAACCCGTTCGCGAGCAATAACGAGGGCGCCCCCTCGCTCCTACAAACAGCACGTTCATCCGGGCAAAAAAAATCCCCTGCGGCGCCCGACGCGCGGCAGGGGACAAATCGAGCCAACTCGGGCTCTTTCGTCTGCGGGGCCCCACAGCTGGCGCCGGTGCCGGCCGCAGGGTATGCAGCCAGTCTGCTCGCCGCGCCGTCGCCTCGGTTAGTCGAAAACGACCTGCGCTTGCCCGCCGCGGACATTCCGTCGGGCAGGTGCTTGCCGTGCCTTGCCAGGCTTACCAGAATCGATGCAGACCCCCGCCGCTCCCAAGGAGAACCGCGATGATGCACGCCGACCTGATCGACCAGGACGATTTCCGCGAACGCCTGCAGGCGCTAGGCTTCGCCGTGCCGCCGGACGCCACTGCCGAACAGGCGTGCGAATACGCCGTCCGTGGCCTGACCCCAGAGCGTTCGCTGGCGCTGCGCCGGCTCGTGGAAAGCATGCTCGCCGGCAACGCCACCCTGCTGCCCGCCGTGCGCGAGGCCATCTCCCGGCAGTTGCTGCCGGCGTTGGTGCCCAAAGTGTGACAATCGGGCACACAGTCACATGTTATTTATGCGCTGCATCTCCCAGAAATTGGGAAATGGCTTACAGCTCGTCGAGGTGGTGGCCTAAGGGCATCATGTATCAAATATGATCCAATCCGTTTTTTCGGATGCACTGGCCGCTTGGCCTGATGACAGGGATCATAAGGATGCATGCTCTCTACCGTGGCTGGGTGCCCCTCCTGGCATTCTGCTGTGCCTCGGCAAGCTTTGCCGCGCCACTCCCCTCGCCGGGTGACAACGACCTTCAGCGCCAGCGCCAGGAACAATTGCTGCGCGAACAGCGCCAGCGCCTGGAAGAGCTCCAGCAGCTCCCCGGCAAGGCGCCGACCGAAGCACCGTCGACCACCGCGCCGGACACCCGTTGCTTTGCCATTCGCACCATCACCCTCGAAGGCGCCGAGCACCTCGACGTGCGCTCGCGTGAAGCGCTGCTGGCGCCGTATCGGGACAAATGCCTGGGGGTCAATCAGCTCAACGAGCTGCTCAAGGGCATCACCGACCACTACCTGTCGCGCGGTTTCGTCACCACCCGCGCCTACCTGCCGCAGCAGGACCTCTCCAGCGGCGAGCTGAAGATCATCGTGGTCGAAGGCCGTTTCGAGGGTTTCGAGCAGTCGGAGCTGGCCAGCGAGCGCGAGCTGGCGATGACCTTCCCCGGCGTCACCGGCGAAGTCCTCAACCTGCGTGACCTGGAACAGCTGGTCGACCAGATCAACCGCCTGCCTTCGCGCCAGGCGCAGATGGAACTGGTGCCGGGCAAGGAAGTGGGCGGCAGCCGCGTGCAGCTCAAGGGCGAGCGCAGCAAGCCCTGGCGCGTCTCCGCCAGCCGCGACAACAACGGCGACTCGACTTCCGGCGAACAGCAGGCCGGCGTCGGCCTGGACTGGGACAGCCCGCTGGGCCTGGCCGACCAGTTCGGCCTGCGCTACGGCGAGGACGCGGTCAGCGACCACTGGAAGCACTCCGACAACCAGAGCCTGTGGTATAGCGTCCCCTACGGTTGGTGGACCTTCAACTACAGCTACAGCCGCAACTACTACCGCACCCGCAACGAAGACGCCGGCTTTGCCTTCAAGTACGACGGCGACAACGAGACCCACCAACTGGGTGCCGAGCGCGTGCTGCACCGCGACGACGTGAGCAAGACCGGGGTGAACTTCGGCCTCAGCCACCAGCGCACGCGCAACTACATCGACGACACCCTGCTCGACGTCTCCAGCACCCACCTCAGCGAATTCAACCTGGGCTTCAACCATGGCCGGCGCATCGGCAGCGCCTTCGTCAACGCCGACATCGGCTGGCAGCGCGGCATCGGCGCCTTCGGCGCGCAGGATGACGAGCATGGCGCCCCGCATGGCAGCCCCACCGCCCGCTACAACAAATACAGCCTGACCCTGAGCTACCTGCAGCCGTTCACGCTGTGGGAGCAAGCCTTCAGCTTCGAAAGCCTCGCCACCGGCCAGCACAGCGAAGACGTGCTCTACAGCCCGCAGCGCATCAGCCTGGGCGGCCTCAGCTCGATCCGCGGCTTCAAGGACCAGACCCTCTCCGGCGACTCCGGCTACTACTGGCGCAACCAACTGCGCTGGCGCCGCGCCGTGACCTGGGAACCGCTGCTGCCCTGGGTGCAGGAGTACGGCGTGGCCTACGCCTACGACTTCGGTGCCATCGAGCACAACCGCTACAACCCGGGCCTCTCCGGACGCATGAGCGGCCACGGCCTGGAGTTCAGTGCGCGCGGGCAGTACGCCGCCGCCTCCGTGACCCTGGCGCGCTCGCTGGAGCGCCCCGACCTCATCGAGCGACGCGAGCACCCGGTGTACTTCCGCGTCGACCTCTTCTTCTGACCGATTCGCTCTTTAGCTAGTAGCCAGTACTTGGGGAGATTCCCACATGGACGTCCGCCACCCGTTGTTCCAGGCCATCGCCAGCGTGCTTGCCGGCATCCTGATCCTCAACCCCATCGTCGCGGCGGCTGCCGAGTTGGCGGTGGACACGGCAGCCGGTGGCAACACGCACCTGGGCGCGGCGGGCAATGGTGTGCCCGTGGTGAACATCGCCACGCCCAACGGCGCGGGTCTCTCCCACAACAAGTTCAGCGACTACAACGTCGGGCAGAACGGCCTGATCCTCAACAACGCCACCGGCAAGACCCAGTCCACCCAGCTGGGCGGGATCATCGTCGGCAACCCGAACCTCAAGGGTGGCGCGGCCAACAAGATCCTCAACGAAGTCACCGGGGCCAACCCCTCGCAACTGCGCGGCTATACCGAAGTGGCCGGGCAGGCCGCCCACGTCATCGTCGCCAACCCCCACGGAATCACCTGCAACGGTTGCGGTTTCATCAATACCCCGCGCGCCACCCTGACCACCGGCAAGCCGCTGATGGATGGCGAGCGCCTGCGTGGCTACGACGTCGACGGCGGCGAGATCAGCGTCGAAGGCGCCGGCCTGAATGCCAGCAACCTCGACCAGTTCGAGCTGATCACCCGCAGCGCCAAGCTCAACGCCGACCTCTACGCGCAGCAACTCGCCGTGGTGACCGGCCGCAACCAGGTGGACGCCGAGACGCTCGCCGCCACCGCCAAGCCCGACAACGGCAGCGCCAAGCCGCAACTGGCCATCGACAGTTCCGCGCTGGGCGGCATGTACGCCGGCGCGATCCGCCTGGTGGGCACCGAGCAGGGCGTGGGCGTGAAGCTGGCCGGCAACATGGCCGCCAGCGCCGGCGACATCCAGATCGACGCCAACGGCCAGTTGACCCTGGCCCGCACCAGCGCAGCCGGCAACCTGCGCGCCAAGGCCAGCGACATTGCGCTCACCGGCCCGGCCTACGCCGGCAGCGTCGCCGAGCTGAACGCCAGCGGCCAACTGAGCAACAGCCAGAGCCTCGCCGCTGGCCAGCGTGTCGCGCTCACTGCCGCGCAGGTCAGCAACAGCGGCGTCGTCGAAGCCGGGGTCAACCCGGACAACAGCCGCAATGCCCAGGGCGACGTGGCGATCACCGCGCAGAACCTGCGCAACAGCGGCAGCGTGGTCGCCAGCCGCCACCTGGATGCCAACGCCAGCGGCAGCCTGGACAACCAGGGCGGCACGCTCAAGGGCACCACCACCCGCGTCAGCGCCGCCAGCCTGGACAACCGCCAGGGCCGTCTGCTCGCCAGCGACCAGCTGAACCTCAGCGCCGCGCGCCTGGACAACCGCAGCGGCCAGGCCTTCGCCAACCGGCTGCAAGTCAGCGGCGGCGCGCTGGACAACCGCCTGGGCCTGTTCTCCGCCGAGCAGTCGCTGGACTTCACCCTCGACAGCCTCGACAACAGCGGCAAGGGCACCCTGGTCAGCAACGGCACCCTGCAGGCCCGCGTCCAGCACAAGCTCGACAACCAGGCCGATGGCCTGCTCTCGGCCAAGGGCGCGCTCGGCGTGCAGGCCGGCAACCTCGAAAACCGTGGCGGGCTGGTGGTCGGCGATGCCGGCGTGACCCTTTCCGGGGCCAGCCTGAACAACAGCGCGCTGGGCGTGATCAGCAGCCTGGGCGACCTGAAGATCGACGTCGGCCAGCTGGACAACAGCCAGGGCGGCGCCCTCGACAGCGGCGCGACGCTGCGCCTGAACGCCAGCCAGGTGAACAACGCCCAGGGCAGCGTGAATGCCAAGGGCGACCTGCAGGCCAAGGCCGACAGCTTCAGCCAGCAGGGCGGCGAACTGCTCGCCCAGGGTGCGCTAAACCTCGAAGTCGGGCAGCTCGACAACCGCAACGGCGGCCTGGTCGCCGCCAACAACGGCGTCAGCGTCAAAGGCATCGATCTGCTCAACCAGGGCGGCGAAATCTCCAGCCGTGCCAAGGTCGCTGTGCAGGCTGCCAGCCTCGACAACGGCGCCGGCAAGGTGATCGGCGACGCCGGCCTCGACCTGCAGGTGCAGCGCATCGCCAACCGCGCCGGCACCCTGGCCGGCCGTGATGGCCTGAGCATCGCCGGGCAGAGCCTGGACAATAGCCAGGGTGGCCGGGTGAACAGCCAGAACAGCGTCTGGCTTCAACTGGCCGGTGCGCTGGACAACAGCGGCAACGGCGCGCTGCTCAGCCAGGGCAGCCTGACCCTCAACGCCGGCAGCCTCGACAACCGTGGGGGCGCGGTCTCCAGCGCCGGCCTGTTGTTCGCCCGCCTCGCCGGCGCCCTCGACAACCGCGGCGGCAAGCTGCTCAGCGACAGCAGCATCGACCTCGCCGGCGCTGACCTGAACAACGCCGGTGGCATCCTCAGCGCCGCCGGCGATATCCGCCTGCAAGGCGCGAAGCTCGACAACAGCCAGAAGGGCCGTATCGTCACCGACGCTGCCATCCACCTCGCCACCGCCCAACTGGACAACAGCCAGGGCGGCAGCCTGTCCGCGCGCGGCGTCATCGACGGTCGCATCGCTGGCCTCGACCAGCACGGCGGCGGCCAGTTGATCGGCCAGGGCGGTGTCGACCTCGACTTCCAGGGCGGCGCCCTGAACAACGCTGGCGGCCTGCTCGGCAGCCCCGGCCAACTGGTGCTGCGCAACGTGGCCAGCCTCGACAACCGGGGCGGTGAGATTTCCAGCGACCGCGCCTTCGCCCTCACCACCGGCACTCTGCTCAACCAGGGCGGCAAGATCCTCTCCGGCGACCGCCTGACCCTCACCAGCGGCGCACTGAACAACAGCAACGCCGGGGTGCTCTCCGGCAGCAACGGCCTCAGCGTCAGCGCCGCCAGCCTCGACAACAGCCAGGGCGGCACCCTCGCCAGCCGCAGTGACCTGCTCGTTCGCAGCCAGAGCGCGCTGGACAACCACGGCGACGGCGCACTGGTCGCCAGCGGCAAGCTCGATGTCGGCAGCGCCAGCCTGAACAACCAGGGTGGCCTGCTGTCCGCCACCGGCGACCTGCTGCTGGTCACCGGCACCACCGACAACCGCGACGGCCGCCTGCTCGCCCAGGGCCGCCTCGACGCCACCACCGCCGACCTCGACAACCGCGACGGCGTGATCAGCGGCGCGCAAGACCTTGACCTTGGCGCCGGCAACGTCCTCAACGGCGCCAGCGCCGCCGGCAAACCCGGTGGCCTGATCACCAGCCAGGGCGCACTGACCCTGCGCGGCGGCAAGCTCGAATCCACCAACGGCGGGGAAATCTCCGCCAAGGGCGACCTGCACCTGATCGTCGCCCAACTGATCCAGCAGCAGGCCGCGCTGATCGGCGAAGGCAAGCTCACCCTCGACCTGGGTAACGGCGCCCAGCGCGGCGACTTCGACAACCGTGGCGGCCTGCTCAGCGCCACTGGCGCCCTGCGGATCAACGGCCTGGGCAACCTCGACAACCGTGGCGGGGAAATCTCCGCCAGCCTGGGCTTCGCCCTCACTGCCAGCGGCCAGCTCGACAACGGCGACGGCGGCCGGATCATCAGCGCCGGCCAGCTCGAACTGAACGCCGGCGCCCTGCGCAACGCCAGCCAGGGCCTGCTCTCCGGCTGGCAAGGCCTGGTGGTCAACGCCGCCAGCCTGGACAACAGCGCCAGCGGTACGCTCTCCAGCCGCGATGGCGCGCTGACCCTGACGGTCAGCGGCGTACTCGACAACCACGGTGCTGGCGCGCTGGTCAGCAAGGGCAACCTCGGCCTCGGTGCCGGTAGCCTGAACAACGCCGGTGGCATCGTTTCCACCCAGGGCGGGCTCGGCCTGACCGTGGGCGGCGATGTGGACAACAGCAACGGCGGCCTGCTCAGTGCCCAGGGCGGCCTGACCGGCAGCGCCAAGGCTGTGGATAACCGTGCCGGGCAGATCAGCGCGGCCAGCGTCGACTACGACGCCAGCCGCCTCGACAACAGCGGCGGCAGCCTGGTCAGCCAGGGCGCGCTGCGCCTGGGCCTGCTCGGCGCGCTGCTGAACAACGGCGCCGGCTCGAAGATCGCCAGCGGCGGCCCGCTCAACCTGAGCGTCGGCAGCCTGGAAAACCGTGGCGGCCAGCTCGCCAGCCAGGGGCTGCTCAAGGTCCTCGCCGGGCGCTTCGACAACAGCGTCGGCGGCACCGTGGCCGCGCAGGACGACCTGACCCTGCAACTCACCGCCGAGCTGCTCAACGGCCAGGATGGCATGGTCTTCAGCAAGGCCGGCCAGCTCAACCTCAGCGCCGCCAGCATCGCCAACGGCGGCGGCACCCTGCAGGGCCAGGGCGACACCACCCTCAAGACAACCGGCGCCCTCAGCAACCAGAACGGCCGCATCATCAGCCAGACCGGCCAGCTCGACCTGGGCAGCGGTAGCCTTGACAACAGCGGCGGCGTCATCAACGCCGCCAACGGCAACCTCAAGCTGGTCACCGGCACCTTCAGCAACAACGCCGGCATCACCCAGGCCAAGGCCCTCGACCTCACCGCCACCGGCGGCATCGACAACCGCGCCGGCCACCTCTCGGCGGTCAGCGGCGACAACCGCATCAGCACCACCGACCTGAACAACCAGGGCGGCGGCCTCTACGCCGGCAGCCTGCTCTACCTGCGCGGCAACCAGCTGCTCAATGGCGGCGACCAGGCGGCCCAGGGCGGCAAGATCGGCGCCGGCCACATCGACGCCAGCCTGAACGGCGCGCTGAACAACCAGTTCGGCCTGATCGAAAGCAGCGGCAACCTGACCCTCGGTGCGGCCAGCATCAACAACGTGGTCGGCGCCATTCGCGCACTCGGCCAGACGCCCGTCAGCCTGCTGCGCGCAGCCAGCCCCAGCCAGATGAAGATCGTCAGCGGCGGCCTGCTCAACAACAACCTCGGCCGCATCGAAGGCGCCACCCAGGACCTGATCCTGCAGACCGGCGCCCTGCAGAACGGCGGCGGCAACGTGCTGCACGTCGGCACCGGCACCTTCGGCGTCGACCTCGGCCAGGCCGGCCTTGCCGGCGGCAACTTCACCTCCAACGGCAGCCTCACCTACCAGGCCGCCAGTTGGACCAACAACGCCATCATCCAGGCGCGCAACCTGAACCTGGATATCGGCCAGCTCGACCAGGGGCAGTACGGCCAGCTGCTGGCCGCACAGAGCCTTATTGGCCGGGGCGGCAACTGGGCCAACGACGGCCTGATCGCCAGCGATGGCAGCCTCGACATCCAGCTGGGCGGCACCTACAGCGGTGCGGGGCGCACCACCAGCGTCGGCAGCTTCAACCTCGGCGCCGACGTGATCGACCTGACCGGCAGCCTTGCCGGCGGCCAGGGCGTTACCCTGAACGCCAACACCCTGAACAACCGTGGCCGCATCACCGCCGGTGGCAACCTTAGCGCCAGCGCCGGCACCCTCAACAACTACGGCACCCTCGGCGGCGCCAGTGATGTGCGCCTCAGCGCCTGGAACCTGCGCAACGACGGCGAAGCGAATGGCGCGCTGATCTTCAGCGGCGGCGATATGCAGCTGCGCGCGCAGAACTTCACCAACCGCTTCGCCAACGTCTACAGCCTCGGCGGCCTCGATTTCGCCGCCGACGATAACGGCGGCCGCGCCGCCAGCCTGGACAATCTCTCCGCCACCATCGAGAGCCAGGGCGACATGCGCCTGAACGTCGGCGCGCTGAACAATGAGCGTGTGGTTCTGGTGGTCAACAACGCCGGCAAGTACACCGCACAGATCGTTGAGGTGAACTGCTACAAGTACCTCAACGACAGCATCGCTGACTGTTCCGGCAAGCGGAATGGCGTCTGGGAAATCACCGAGCGCGACAAGCTCGAAGTACTCAGTTCCACTGCCGCCTCCTCTATCAGCGCTGGCGGCAACCTCAACCTGCTGGGCGACTCTATCAACAATGCCAGCAGCATCATCAGCGCTGGGCAGAATCTCTACGCCAACGTAGGCAGCCTGACCAACCAGGGTGTAGTCACCGGAGAGACGGAAACTTTCCGCGTCTTCAAATCCCAGCGCACCAACAGCATGGGCAGCTGGACCAGCGAGGCCAACGCCTTCACCGACCAGTACTGGATCGACAGCCCCAACTACGTCAACGACCCGGCCGGCCTCGCCGTCGCGATGAGCCACTTCATCGCCCGCACCGAGCAGGAGCTGAGCCAGTACCGCACCGTCACCGATCTCAACAGCGGCGACCAGAGCTACGCCGGCATCATCCAGGCCGCCGGCAACGTCAGCATCACCGCCACCAGCGAGATCAACAACAGCGTCATCCGCAACAACTACACCTTCGTCAATCCGGGCCAGAAGACCGGCGACACCGCCATCGGTGCCAGCCCGGTCACCACCGTGGTGCCGATCAACTCGCAACTGCCGCCCGACCTCGCCCAGCAGCAGGTCAACCCCATCACCCTGCCGGGCTTCAGCCTGCCCACCGGCAGCAACGGCCTGTTCCGCCTGAGCGGCGAGCAGGGCAGCGGCGGCGCGGCCGGTAGCGTGCAGGGCGGCGGTGACCTCACCTTCAACGGCCAGAACCTCGGCACCGGCCAGCGCGAACAGGCACTGGGCGGCGCTGTCGGTGGGGCCGATAACGTCGCCCTGGGTGGCGGCGCATCCACCGCCAATGCCACCTCCGGCAACGGCTTCGACATCCCCCGCGTGCAGGGCCTGCCCAGCAGCGCAACCCCGAGCAACAGCCACAAATACCTGATCGAGACCAACCCCGAGCTGACCAGCCTGAAGAGCTTCCTCAGCTCCGACTACCTGCTCGGCCAGCTCGGCTACGACCCGGACAAATCCCAGAAGCGCCTCGGCGACGGCCTCTACGAACAGCGCCTGATCCAGCAGGCCGTGGCCGCCCGTACCGGCCAGCGCTTCATCGACGGCATGGCCAGCGACGAAGCCCTGTTCCGCTACCTGATGGACAACGCCATCGCCTACAAGGACAGCCTGCAACTCTCCGTTGGCGTCGGCCTCTCAGCCGAACAGGTCGCGGCCCTGACCCACGACATCGTTTGGCTAGAAGAAGCCGAAGTGAATGGCGAGAAGGTCCTCGTCCCGGTGCTCTACCTCGCCCAGGCCGCAAACCGCCTCGGCCCCACCGGCGCGCTGATCCAGGGCCAGGACGTCACCCTCATCAGCGGCGGTGCACTCAACAACGCCGGCACCCTGCGCGCCAGCAACAACCTCAGCGCCAGTGCCAGCAACCTGAACAACAGCGGGCTGATCCAGGCCGGCAACCGCCTCGACCTGCTCGCCGACGACAGCATCCGCAACGCCGCCGGCGGCATCATCGCCGGGCGCGACGTGAGCCTCACCGCACTGACTGGCGATGTCATCAACGAGCGCAGCGTCACCCGCATCGACAGCGCGCAGAGCGCCAACCGCACCTGGACCACCAGCTTCGCCGACAGCGCCGCCCGCATCGAGGCTGCCAACAGCCTCGACATCAGCGCCGGCCGCGACGTCAGCAACCTCGGTGGCGTGCTGCAGAGCCGTGGCGACCTGTTCATCGGCGCCGACCGCGACGTCAACATCGCCTCGGTAGAAGTCACCAACGGCCAGCTCAACGGCCGCCGCTCCTACAGCGAAACCACCACCCAGCTGGGCGCCGAAGCCAGCGCCGGGCGCGACCTCGACATCAGCGCCGGGCGCGACCTCAACGCCGTCGCCAGCCGTCTCGACGCCGCCCGCGACGCCGCCCTGAGCGCCGGCCGCGACGTCACCCTCGCCTCGGCGGCGGATTCGAGTCATAGCTATAGCAACACGCGCAAGATCAGCAGCCAGAAGGACCACGTCGAGCAGCAGGGCACCGAGCTGACCGCCGGCGGCGACGTCAGCATTGCCGCCGGGCAGGACCTGGCCCTCAAGGCCAGCAGCGTCAGCGCCTCGGGTGAGGCTTACCTCTATGCCTCGCGCGATGTCAGCCTGGTTTCCGAGCAGGACAGCGACTACAGCTACTACCGCAAGACCAAGACCAGCAGCTCCGGGCTCTCCAGCACCACCAAGACCCGCATCGACAGCAGCAGTAGCACCACCCAGGCCGGCTCCCTGGTCAGTGCCGACAAGATCGCCATCCGCGCCGGTCAGGACATCGCCGTACAAGGGAGCGACGTCGCCTCCACCAACGGCACCAGCCTGCTGGCCGGGCGCAACGTACTTATCGATGGCGCAACCGAAAGCTTCGAGACCAGCCACGCCGAGTCGAAGAAGAAGTCCGGCCTCATGAGCAGCGGTGGGATCGGTGTGACCCTCGGCTCCAGCAGCCTGAAGACCACCCAGGACGACCACACCGAACAGACCCGCGGCAGCACCATCGGCAGCGTGCTCGGCAACGTCGATATCCAGGCCGGCAAGGACCTCACCATCCGTGGCTCCGACCTTGTCGCCGGCAAGGACATCAACCTCATCGGGCAGAACGTCAGCATCCTCGAGGCGCAGAACCGCAACCGCAGCGAGGAAACCCGCGAGCAGAAGAAAAGCGGCCTGACCCTGGCCCTGTCCGGCAGTGTCGGCAGCGCGGTCAATACCGCCTACCAGTCGTCCAAGGAAGCACGCCATGAAGACGACAGCCGCCTGGCCGCCCTCAAGGGCATCCAAGCCGGCCTGACCGGCTATCAGGCGTGGCAGGCGGCGGAGCAGGGTGGCATGACCACCGACAATGCCGGCAACTTCGTCGGCATCGCCATCTCCCTCGGTTCGCAGCAATCCAAATCGAAAACCGTTCAGGAGCAGAGCATCGGCCAGGGCAGCACCCTGACCGCCGGCAACAACCTCAACATCCTCGCCACCGGCGCGGGCAAGGTCGGTGAAGACGGCGACATCCGCATCCAGGGCAGCCAGCTCAAGGCCGGCCAGGACGTCATGCTGGCCGCCAACCGTGACCTCATTCTCGAGGCCGCCTCCAACACCCAGAAACTCGACGGCAAGAACAGCAGCAGCGGCGGCAACGTCGGCGTCAGCATCGGCTTCGGCAGCGGAGGCGGTGGGCTGAGTGTCTTCGCCAACGGCAACAAGGGCACCGGCTTCGAACACGGCAACGGCACCACCTGGACCGAAACCACCGTCGATGCCGGCCGCCAGGTCACCCTCGTCAGCGGCCGCGATACCAGCCTCATCGGTGCCCAGGTCAGTGGCGAGCAGATCACTGCCAAGGTCGGTCGCGACCTTACCCTGCGCAGCCTGCAGGACACTGACGAGTACAAGTCCGAGCAGAAGAACGTCAGCGGCGGCGTCAGTGTCGCCATCATCGGCTCCGGCGGCAGCGCCAGCCTCTCGGTCGACAAGAGCAAGATCCACTCCAACTATGACAGCGTGCAGGAGCAGACTGGCCTCTACGCTGGCAAGGGCGGCTACGACATCGACGTGGGCAAACACACCCAGCTCGACGGCGCCGTCATCTCCAGCACCGCCAACGCCGACCAGAACCGCCTGAGCACCGACACCCTCGGTTGGCGCGACATCCGCAACGAGGCCGACTTCAAGACTCAGCAGCAGGGTGCCACCGCCAGTAGCGGCGGGAATGAAGGCGGCAACTTCCTGGGCAATGCGCCCAACGGCATGGTCACCGCCTACACCCATAGCGACAGCGACAGCGGTACCACCCGTTCGGCCATCAGCGCCGGCACGATCGACATCCGCAATGGCGAAGCCCAGCAGCAGGATGTCGCCAGCCTGAGCCGCGATGTCGAGCACGCCAACGGAAGCATCAGCCCGATCTTCGACAAGGAGAAGGAACAGCGCCGCCTGCAGGAAGTGCAGCTGATTGCCCAGATCGGCAGCCAGTCGATGGACATCATCCGCACCAACGGCGAGATCAAGGCGAACGAGGAAGGGCGCAAGGCGCTGGAGAAGGACGGCAAGTATCCGCCGGGGGAAGGCGCTTCGGCCGAGGAGATCAAGAAGTACAACGACACTCTGGTCAACTCCAAGGCCTACCAGGATGTAATGCGAGAGTACGGCACGGGCAGCAACTACCAGCAGGCCGCCCAGGCCGTCACGGCAGCACTGCAATACCTGGCCGGTGGTGATATTGGCGGGGCGGTGGCGGGAGCCTCAGCGCCCTATGTGGCAACGCTCATCAAGCAGCAAACCGGCGACAACGACACTGCCCGCATCATGGCCCAGGCGGTGCTTGGCGCCATTGTGGCCAACGCTCAGGGCAACTCCGGCGTGGCCGGAGCAGCGGGTGCTGCGACGGGTGAGCTGATTGCGACCACGGTATACCCCAACAAGAAACCCGAAGACCTGACGGAGAGTGAACGGCAGATCGTCTCGGCCCTCTCCACCCTCGCAGCGGGGATGGCGGGTGGTTTGGCCACGGGGGATAGCGCTGGGGTTGTGGCGGCGGCTGGGGCGGGTAAGACGGCGGTTGAGAACAACTACCTTTATCTCGGTGAAATGAAGGAGCGTGAGCGCCGCTTAGCTGCTGCTGAGACAGACGAAGAGCGTAAGCAGATTCGAGATGAATATCGCGATCTTTCTCGGGAGCGAGATCAGGAAATTTCTTCCCTATGCACTAGCGATCCGACTCGTTGTGCAGCGATCAAGCAACAGCTGGCTGACGAATCACAAGCTGCGTGGGACTACAACCGGGAAGTCAGGAAGGAAAAAGCGGCCAACGCCCTCTTAATGTGGGGAGATATCCAAGGTAATGAAGAAGCTCGCTTTGCGCTTGGCCGAGAACTCATAATTCAAGGCGGAGACAGCACTGACGCATTTCTAAATGACTTCTCCGAGGCGATAGCGCAATCTGCTGCTGGTGCCGGTGGCCGTGGGGGAATGAGCGCGGTCATAGGTGGTTTGGCTGTTAAGCAAGGGATGGCTGCTTCAATCGGAAAATATCAGCCGCCCAAAGGGGAAGCTCAACTGGAGTTGGTTGAGGTTGATGTGGCCAGGGTTAGTAAAGGTACGCCCGAATACAAGATATTGAACGAGCCACCACCCAATAGCCAAGTCAAGCTCAGCAATGGTACAGAGTTTAAAACTAACTCAAGCGGATATGTCGATGAACTTACGTTCACACCATCACTGGAGAAGGGAGTTCGAGATTCGCGTCAAACAGCTGTTGGCAAGGAGGGACTGTCAACAGACGTGGGAGGGCATATCCAAGGTTGCCAATATGGTGGAACCTGCGACCGATTCAATCTTTTCCCGCAGGATAGTAACTTTAATAACTCTGCCTATAAGCGCTGGGAGATGAGTATCAAGAGGGCGTTGAGCAGCGGTGAGCAGGTTGGTGCGGTAACAGTGCGTTTTACTAGGGCAGATCCGGCATCGGCGCGACCGGACTCATTAGTGGTTGACTACTCTGTTAACGGAGAGAAAATGCGTAGGTCATTCAAGAACGAGGCAGGGCAATGAGTATTGAACAGCAGGTAAGGATTTTAAATTCTCTCACGCAGATCATGCATGATTCAGCCGCTGGGAACTATGACGAAATGTGCTGCGAGTTCGAGTATGAAGCTTACGATGGTGGATGGTCAGTAGGCTCTAAATATTCGTTCATCCTTGGAGGGGTTACGGTGAGTGAGCTTCTGGATGATCCCGAGGATAATGCTTCCGACTTCGTGCACGAATTGCACGAGCTAATGAAGTCACATACGGGAGGAGATTGGAAAAAATTCGTGCTATCTATTGATCCTAACGGTAAAGCAAACACTAAATTCATTTACTGACGTTGGGCATCCCGTCTAGAGGGAAGGGGGCTAGGAAAATAACTGGCAAAAGGGGATAGATTTATTTTTCTACTCTAACACTGGCTGGCGATTCGGGATTAGAGTACAGAAAATAAATCTGCCCACTTTTCTGAATAAAAAATGAATAGTGCAAAGATTCTTCAGTTGGCTTTTATGCTTGTTAAGTTGGTGCTTGTATGTAGTGGGGCACTTTTTCTAGCGTCGACAGTTTCAATAGGATTTGTCATGCATTTAAGGGGGCAGGATTTCGACCTGTGGAATGTGATGGAGTCTGCTGCCGAGAGTGCTTTTAGAGGGGGAGGGATAATGACCTTCTTTCTAGGAGTTGTTTTTGCAGTAAATTACTTTAAGTCTGGAAGGGGTTGAGAAAAAAGAAAAGTAACAAAAGGGGGCGGAGTGGGGTGTTCGCTGGTTAAATTTCGCGTGGCAGGAGTTTCAAATGAAGCCTGATGGATTGCTTAATGAATACATGTCGTCGTTGGTTTCTGGTATTCGATTTGTTCTTCTTATGATCGTTTCCGGCCTGATTGCCGGTAAGCTGGAAAGATTCTTTGAATTCAAGAATCCCATTGCATTTATTTTGATATTATTTCCTGTTTATTTTGCTCTTGAAGGGCTTCTGAGTCTATTTAAACGCCGTAGCAAGAAAAAGGCAAAAGAGATACGGCGCGGCGGATATGATTAAGTGCTGGTTGAGGGTTAAGAGGCGAAAGGTTTTTTCTAATAAAAACGAAACCTAAGTCAGCGCTAGAGAAAAGGGAGAGCCTTTCCTATTTTTCTCTTCTCATTTTGATTGGAGGTTTACTGAGTGATGCTTACAAAGAATCTGTGCTTGCTAGCTATTGGTTCAGCGCTACTGACAGGCTGTATGACGCTGTCCGGTTATTATCAGTTGACGGCCTACGATACAAATGGCGAAGTAGTGATGGGAGATAGGAAGAACATTGCTGAAGGTTCAGGGATATATACTGTCCGAAATGCCTTGTGCGGCATTCCTTCTGTGGCGACCGTTGTTGTTCGAGATAACAAAACGGGCGATGAATTGAAAGGCGAAAGTCCTTATCGGTGCCGTTGAAGGGCAAGCGGTGACAGTTTTTATTCCCATGATATGTGACGCACAGCGGCGGTGTTGGAACAACCTGATAACCAGGAAGAAGGAAATTTATTCATGTTGTTGTCGATCAAGGTCTTGAATGGGAAAGCATTGGCAATCCTTGCTGTTGCTCTGCTGGTAACACTGGTTCAGGGCTGCAGCTATGAAAAGATGAATGTAAGAAATGACGCGGAGGCTGCAAAATATGACCCTGCCTCCACAGCACGCGTCCGCTTCTTCTCTTCGCCAGAATACTACTCATCCTATCAGCCTGGAGCGGCTTGTGAGGATTTCCATCCCGGCAAGGCCACCGACAAGAAAACCTATCTGCGAGTGTATGAAAACAAGGAGTCCTACATATTGTGGCGGGACACCGATCTGCGTGGCATGAAGGCGGAAGACTATAGAAATAAGGTCATTGGAATGCCGACTTCCAAGACCACAGAAGCACTCAAAAGCGATCGACTGGGGTACGACGAAGTCGTGATCCCGGTGGGAAAGCCCTCGGTCTTGTCGATCAACTATTCGATGCATAGCCAGGAAGGTAGTGCGTCATGCTATCCATCGCCGGTATCCCTCAACCCCGAGGCCGGGAAGGACTATGAGGTGAAATTTGTGTTCGAGAAGCCACAGTTTCTGGTGACGACCTGCAAATTGACCGTCAGTGAGTTAAGTGGTGTTGGTTCGCCGCAAGATGTTCGGGAAGTCAAAACTGACCTTTGTGTAAAAAATGAACATTACGACTACGAAACGGTGCGCAAGTAATCCGGGAGAAAGCGGAGCTCGTGCAGTTCAAGCCGCGTCTGCTGGTCTGCTGAGGTTAGCTCCAGCGCGGTGAGTGCTTCATCGCTCTGCGCCTGGTCCAGTGCCTCGTGACCTAGACTGGCCCTTTTCTCCACAGGAGAGCCGTCATGACCACAGCCACTCCCTTCCTCATGTTCCAGGGAGGCGTCGCGCAGGCGGCGCTGGATTTGTATCTCGCCACCTTTCCCAACTCCCGCGTGGTGCACGTGGAGCGCTATGGCGCTGGTGAGCCGGGGCCGGAGGGGACGATCAAGGTGGCGCGGTTCGAGGTGTGCGGGCAGGCATTCCTGTGTTCGGACAGCCCGGTGAAGCATGACTTCGATTTCACGCCGTCCAGTTCGATCTTCGTGGAGTTCGAGTCGGGGGAGGTGCTGGAGCGGATTTTCGCGGTGCTGTCGGCGGGTGGGCGCGTGTATATGCCGTTGGGCGACTACGGCTTCAGCCCGCGCTTTGGCTGGGTGAGCGACAGGTTCGGGGTGTCGTGGCAGCTCAGTCTGGTGCGCTGAGAGGCTACCTGCAGGAGCGCCCCATGGGCGCGGTCGCGGGCATGGCCCGCTCCTGCAACGGCTCCGTGGCTCGATAGCCTGTGTAGGGCGAAAAACGCCTGTGGCGTTATCCGCCGTCCTGGCGGATAACCCGTTCCGGGTTATGCGCCCTACGTGTCTGTCGGTGGGTTCCTGAGACGGCTTTCACCGGGTGAGGCAAATCCCTGACGGGCGCGGGTTTCTGCGCCGGTCAATGCGGGAAGGGCCCTACACTGCGCCGGCGTTGCGGTCCTACAAGCCCTCTGCGTAGCGTTCCTGGCACCACGCTTCGGCGTGGTCAGGTGTGGAAACCTGTTCAGAACTTACGAACGCCATAGCAGAGATGATTCCGCCCGAGACTGGGCGGAATCAGTTCTGGCTGTCTATGGCGGGCCGTGTGAGGCGGACTTCGGTCCGGCCGGTCTTCTTTCGTAAGTTCTCCGGTTTTCCACCCTTGCACGGTCCGCCTCCCTTATTTCGGATGTTTCGGGCGGCGGCTTCCTGTCTTGAGCAAGGAGCTACTGCATGATGACGTCGATGTCCTTCCCGGCCGAACACGGCCTGAATACCCAATCCTTCGTGCGCTACAACCGCCAGTTGCGCGGCGTGCTGCTGGATCAGCAGCCGTGGTTCGTGCTGCGCGACCTGACGAAGCTGACCGCGAGCAATCGCGGGGTGGAGCTGGTGCGCAAGCTGGAGCCGGACCAGTCGCGCTGGGAGCGCCTGGCCGGCGCGGCAGAGGATGAGCTGCTGGTGAGCGAGAGCGGGGTGTATGCGCTGCTGTTGCTGCACCTGTACCACCCGGAGAACCGCAGCCTGCGGCAGTGGCTGAGCAACGAGGTGGTGCCGGCGCTGCGCGCGGCGCAGCAGGACAACGCGCTGTTGCCGCGTCACAAGTTCCGGGAGGTGCAGGGGCAGCACATTGCCTTGCTGGATTGGCAGGGGCGGTTGTGGGTGCGGTTTACCGATGCGGCGCGGTTGATGGAGCTGGATGGGCGTGGGTAGGACTGGCCCGGCGTAGGTGCGGATTCATCCGCGATGGGTGGGCGGCGGTGCGAGGGTGGGGCTATCGCGGACGGAGTCCGCTCCTACGAGGTAGGCCGGAGTTGGGCTGGCCCTCACCCCAACCCTCTCCCAGAGGGAGAGGGGGCTGTTCGGCGCAAGAGGGTGGCCGTGGGTACTCAGTGGTGTCTTAGAGCACCCGCACGCTGGCGAAGGTGGATTCGCCCTGGGCCTGGCTCAAGGCCGAGATGGCCGAGGAGTTGGGCATTAGGGCGAGGTCCTGCGGGATGGGCATGACCATGACGGGCTGGCCAATGGGCTGGCCCTGGCGCTCGTCGCGCGGGGGGATGCCGAAGTATTCGCGGTAGCACTTGGAGAAGTGCGGGGTGGAGACGAAGCCGCACACCGAGGCGACTTCGATGATCGACATCGAGGTCTGCTTGAGCAGCTGGCGCGCGCGGATCAGGCGCAGCTTGAGGTAGTAGCGCGACGGCGAGCAGTGCAGGTACTTCTGGAACAGGCGTTCGAGCTGGCGGCGCGAGACGCTGACGTAGACGGCCAGTTCGTCGAGGTCGATGGGCTCTTCGAGGTTGGCTTCCATCAGCGCGACGATTTCCTGCAGCTTGGGCTGGTTGGTGCCGAGCATGTGCTTGAGCGGTACGCGCTGGTGGTCCTGCTCGTTGCGGATGCGCTCGTAGATGAACATCTCGGAGATCGCCGCCGAGAGTTCGCGGCCGTGCTCGCGGCCGATCAGGTGCAGCATCATGTCCATCGGCGCGGTGCCGCCGGAGGAGGTGAAGCGGTTGCGGTCGATGGAGAACAGGCGGGTGCTCATGGCCACGCGGGGGAAGGCTTCCTGCATGGCGGCCAGGCATTCCCAGTGCACCGAGCAGTCGTAGCCATCGAGCAGGCCGGCGCGGGCCAGGGCCCAGCTGCCGGTGCATACGGCGCCGAGTTTGCGGCCGTGGCGTGCCTGGGCCTGGAGGAAGGTGACGTGTTCGCGGGTGACGCTGCGCTGGATGCCGACGCCGCCGACGACGATCAGCGTGTCCATCTGCGGGGCGCTGTCGCAGGCTGCGTCAGGGGTGATCTGCAGGCCGTCGCTGGCCCACACCTGGCGGCCGTCGAGGCTCAGGGTGTGCCAGCGGTAGAGTTCGCGTCCGGAGAGCTGGTTGGCCATGCGCAGCGGTTCCACCGCCGAGGCCAGGGAGATCAGGGTGAAGTTGTCCAGCAGCAGGAAGCCGATGGACTGCGGAGCTCGGTTTTGCGGGGGAACTCCGGGGTTGAACGCGTTCATTCAGTCACCTCACGCTAGTCACAGTCGCCTCACGGGAGGCGTTTCTTATGCTTGTTGTTCTGTTCGGGAATCGGCCTCGGGGTTGGCCCGGGCTGTTCCTCTGTTCTCGCTGCCTATGACAAGGCAATTGCCGTGCCTAGGTTGAATGGGCGTTCAACTAAAAAAGAAAACGGCATGGGAATGCCGCTTTTGCCGGCCCGGATTGCGACGCCTCGAAGGTCGCAAATACGCATGGATCGTGGCCTGGGGTTTTTGGTAGCACTCACCGGTCACGGGGTCGGTGGTGCTGTGCCCGGAACGGTAACGCCCCAGGTGTCGTCGGGACGGGCGTACCGCTTGCGCCATCAGGGGGCGCGCCGGGGCGGGCGTGGGCGATTGCGGGTCAGCACTCGATGATGCTGACGGCCAGGCCGCCGCGCGAGGTTTCCTTGTACTTGTCGTGCATGTCGGCGCCGGTGTTGCGCATGGTGCGGATCACCTGGTCGAGGCTGATGAAGTGCTGGCCGTCGCCGCGCAGGGCCATCTGTGCGGCGTTGATGGCCTTCACCGCGGCGATGGCGTTGCGCTCGATGCAGGGCACCTGGACGAGGCCGCCGACCGGGTCGCAGGTCAGCCCGAGGTTGTGTTCCAGGCCGATCTCGGCGGCGTTTTCCACCTGTTCGGGGGAGGCGCCGAGCACTTCGGCGAGGCCCGCCGCGGCCATGGCGCAGGCGGAGCCGACCTCGCCCTGGCAGCCGACTTCGGCGCCGGAGATGGAGGCGTTCTTCTTGCACAGGATGCCGACGGCGGCGGCAGCGAGCAGGTAGTTGGTGACGTCGTCGTCGCTGGCTTCGGGGTTGAAGCGCATGTAGTAGTGCAGCACCGCCGGGATGATGCCGGCCGCGCCGTTGGTGGGCGCGGTGACCATGCGCCCGCCGGCGGCGTTTTCCTCGTTCACCGCGAGGGCGAAGAGGTTGACCCATTCCATGGCGGAGAGCGTCGAGCCGATGACGTTGGGCTTGCCGATTTCCTGCAGGTTGCGGTGCAGGCGTGCGGCGCGGCGCTGCACGTTGAGGCCGCCGGGGAGGATGCCTTCGTGGCGCAGGCCGTTGTCGACGCAGTCGCGCATGGCCTGCCAGATGGTCTTGAGGCCTTCGCGGATGTCGGTTTCGCTGCGCCACATGCGCTCGTTGGCCATCATCAGCTCGGACACGCGCAGGTTGTGGCGGCGGCAGAGCATGAGCAGTTCGGCGGCGCTGGCGAAGTCGTAGGGCAGCACGCTGTTGTCGGTGTCGAGGCTGCCGGAGGCGGCCTGTTCCTCGTCGACCACGAAACCGCCGCCGATGGAGTAGTAGGTGTCGCTGTGCAGCACGTGGTCGCCTTCGATGGCGGTCAGGCGCATGGCGTTGGGGTGGTAGGGCAGGTTCTCTTCGAGCAGGCGCATGTCGCGAATCCAGTCGAAGGGGATCGCACGGCTGCCGGCCAGCAGCAGTTCGCCGCTGCTGCGCAGTTGCGCCATGCGCGGTTCGATCTGGCTCGGGTCGATGCGGTCCGGCCATTCGCCCATCAGGCCCATGATGACGGCACGGTCGGTGCCGTGGCCTACGCCGGTGGCGGACAGCGAGCCGTACAGGCGCACTTCCACGCGGCTGGTGCGTTCGAGCATCTGCCGTTCACGCAGGGCGCCGACGAACAGCGCAGCGGCGCGCATGGGGCCGACCGTGTGCGAACTGGAAGGGCCGATACCGATCTTGAACAGGTCGAACACACTGATTGCCATGCCGGACTCCGGGCGAGCTGCACATCCATGAGGGGGCATCTCTTGAAGGGATGAGCAGGCACGTCCCGGTGCCCGCGATGCGAGGCCATGATCGGCCCAAGTCCGGCTCAGGCTGCGTCCATCGACGACGCGGCCGTATCCATTAACGCCGCCTGCGCACCCTGCCGGTGCAGGCCGTGAGGCCGCGTGTTCCGGGGCCGACGAAAGCTTGCCTCATTACGACATGGGCACGGCGAACCACGACCGGTCGATAGGCGCGGGCAGGCGCGCTGTTCCATGATCCGCCACCGACGAACGGCCACGTTCGCCCGTATCCACCCCCATTCTCCGCAGTCAGAGGCTGGTCTCATGAAGAGTCTTGTGTCGTCGCTGTTGGCGTTATCCGTGGTACTTCCGGGCGCCGTTCGCGCCGCCGAACCCGAACCTGAATCCTGCTCCTTGGTGCGTTTCGCCGATGTCGGCTGGACCGACATCACCGTGACTACCGCCGTCACCCGCCTGGTGCTCAGCCACCAGGGCTACCGTACGCAGGTGGTGCGGTTGTCCGTGCCGGACACTTACAAGGCGATGGCGGAGAAGAAGATCGACGTGTTCCTCGGCAACTGGATGCCGAGCATGGCGAACGACCTCAAGCCTTTCGCCGACAAGGGCCAGGTGGAAACCGTGGGCGCCAACCTCGAAGGCGCCAAGTACACCCTGGCGGTGCCGCGCTATGCCTATGAGGCGGGCCTGAAGACTTTTGCCGATATCGCAAAATTCAGGGAGCAGCTGGGCGGGCGGCTCTACGGCATCGAACCGGGCAACGACGGCAACCAGCTGATCCAGAAGATGATCAACGAGAAGGCCTTCGGCCTGGGCGACTTCAAACTGGTGGAGTCCAGCGAGGCCGACATGCTGGCCTACGTCAAGCGAGCCGGGGCCTTGAAGCAGCCCATCGTGTTCCTGGGCTGGGAGCCGCACCCGATGAATACCCGCATCCAGATGAACTATCTGGAAGGAGGGGATTCCTACTTCGGTCCGAACTATGGCGGTGCGACGGTCTTCACTAACGTCAGAGCAGGCTATCTTCAGGAGTGCCCCAATGTGGCGCGGCTGCTGAAGAACCTGAAATTCGACCTGGCGATGGAGAACCAGCTGATGGATGCGGTGCTCAACGAGCGCCGCAACCCTCGCCAGGCCGCCAAGAGTTGGCTGAAGGCCAACCCGCAGGTTCAGGACAGCTGGTTGCAGGGTGTCGCGCCGCTGGCTTCGGTGCCGTCGCCAGGGGGCCAGAAAACCGCCGCCAAGGAGTGATCCGGGCCTGTGGAAGTCGCTGGAACCGGGCCTTTCGACTGGATACGACATGGCTGGTACTGAATGCGACTTCGCCTGCACTGGATGCGACCCACCCGGTAGGCGACGAAATTTTCCTGTTCCATGATCGTTTACGAAATGACAACAAAAGGGCCCGTCCCCCAGGCCCCAACCATAATTCGACCGCCGCGCCCCACTGTGGGCAGCGCCGGCGCCCCACCCCGCAGAGGAGTACGCTCATGAAAGGTTGCAAGTCTTTGCTGCTGGCTGCTGTGTCCGTTTGCGCACCGCTGGCGGTTCAGGCCGCTGAACCTGAGTCGTGCGGCACGGTTCGCTTCTCCGACGTCGGCTGGACCGACATCACCGTGACCACCGCTACTACCCGTCAGGTGCTCGAGTCGCTTGGCTACACCACCAAGGTGACCATGCTGTCCGTGCCGGTGACCTACAAGTCGCTGGCGAACAAGGATCTGGACGTCTTCCTCGGCAACTGGATGCCGAGCATGGCCAACGACATCAAGCCCTACGCCGACAACGGTTCGGTGGAGACGGTGAAAGCCAACCTCGAGGGCGCCAAGTACACCCTGGCCGTCACCCAGGCCGCTTACGACGGCGGGCTGAAATCCTTCGCCGACATCGCCAAGTACGCCGACAAGCTGGGCAACAAGATCTACGGCATCGAGCCGGGCAACGACGGCAACCGCCTGGTCCAGGGCATGCTCGACAAGAACCAGTTCGACCTGGGCAAGTTCAAGCTGGTGGAGTCCAGCGAGGCCGGCATGCTCTCGCAGGTCGGGCGCGCCGACCGCCGCAACCAGTGGATCGTGTTCCTGGGCTGGGAACCGCACCCGATGAACACCCGCTTCAAGATGAAGTACCTCGAAGGCGGGGATGACGTGTTCGGCCCCAACTACGGCGGCGCGACCATCTACACCAACGTGCGCAAGGGGTACGTCCAGGAGTGCTCGAACGTCGGCAAGCTGCTGACCAACCTGACCTTCACCCTGGAAATGGAAAACAAACTCATGGATGCCGTGCTCAACGGGGGCAAGAAGCCCGAAGACGCGGCCAAAGCCTGGTTGAAGGACCATCCGGAACTGCTCGACGCCTGGCTCGCCGGCGTGACCACCCGTGACGGCAAACCGGCCTTGGCGGCAGCCAAGGTGGCGTTCTCGAAATAAGAGCCGAAGTAATTGCCGTTGGCCGATTCCTCAAGCTTCTGATGGGCCCGCATTATGTTTCTGACTGACCACAAGCTACCGCTGGGCGAGCATATCGCCGCCTTCGTCGACTGGCTCACGCAACATGGCGCGTCGGTGTTCGACAAGATTTCCGACACCCTCGAGTTTCTCATCCACGGCGTCACCAACAGCCTGCTCTGGTTCCACCCGCTGGCGCTGATCGCGCTGATGGTCTTCCTGGTGTTCTACATCCAGCGCAGCTGGGGGCTCGCCGTTTTTGCCCTGGCTTCGCTGCTGCTGATCCTCAACCTGGGGTACTGGCAGGAAACCATGGAGACCCTGGCGCAGGTGATCTTCGCCACGGTGGTGTGTATTGCCGTCGGGGTGCCGCTGGGCATCCTGGCGGCGCACAAACCCTGGTTCTACACCGGGCTCAGGCCGCTGCTGGACTTGATGCAGACGGTGCCCACCTTCGTTTACCTGATCCCCACCCTGACCCTGTTCGGCCTGGGTGTGGTTCCGGGTCTGATCTCCACGGTGATCTTCGCCATCGCCGCGCCCATCCGCCTGACCTGCCTGGGTATCCAGGACGTGCCGGCGGAACTGATGGACGCCGGCAAGGCCTTCGGCTGCTCGCGCTGGCAACTGCTGACGCGCATCGAGCTGCCGCACGCCATGCCGAGCATCGGCGCGGGTATCACCCAATGCATCATGTTGTCGCTGTCGATGGTGGTTATCGCCGCGCTGGTGGGTGCGGATGGCCTCGGCAAGCCGGTGGTCAACGCGCTCAACACTGCGGACATTTCCCTCGGCTTCGAGGCCGGTCTGGCCATCGTCCTGCTCGCCATCCTGCTCGACCGGGTGTGCAAGCAACGTTCGCTGCGGGGGAGGTAAGCACTATGTCGGCGATTCGATTCGAACATGTGGATGTGATTTTTGGCACCCACACCAAGGAAGCGCTCAAGCTGCTGGACAAGGGTCTGGGCCGTGAGGAAATCCTCAAGCGCACCGGCCAGGTGCTGGGTGTCGAGGATGCCTGCCTGGATGTCGAACGCGGCGAAATCTGCGTGATGATGGGCCTCTCGGGCTCGGGCAAGTCCAGCCTGCTGCGCTGCATCAACGGCCTCAACCGGGTCAGCCGCGGCAAGCTGCTGATCGAGCACGAAGGCCAGCAGGTGGACATCGCCAACTGCTCGCCGGCGGCGCTCAAGACCATGCGCACCAAGCGCATCGCCATGGTGTTCCAGAAGTTCGCGCTGATGCCCTGGCTGACCGTGGCCGAGAACATCGGTTTCGGCCTGGAGATGCAGGGCCGCCCGGCCAACGAGCGGAAGAAGGTGATCGACGAGAAGCTCGAACTGGTCGGCCTGTCGCAATGGCGCGACAAGCGCCCGGATTCGCTCTCCGGCGGCATGCAGCAGCGCGTCGGCCTGGCCCGCGCGCTGGCGATGGATGGCGACATCCTGCTGATGGACGAACCCTTCTCCGCGCTGGACCCGCTGATCCGCCAGCAGCTGCAGGATGAACTGCTGGTGCTGCAGCGCCAGCTGCACAAGACCATCGTCTTCGTCAGCCACGACCTGGACGAGGCGCTGAAGATCGGTACGCGCATTGCGATCATGAAGGACGGCCGCATCATCCAGCACGGCAAGCCCGAGGAAATCGTGCTCAGCCCGGCGGACGACTATGTGCGCACCTTCGTTGCCCATACCAACCCGCTCAACGTGCTGTGCGGCTCCAGCCTGATGCGTGGCCTGGACCAGTGCCGCCGCCAGGCCGACGAGGTGTGCTTCGACCAGGGTCGCGACTGCTGGCTGGGCCTGACCGAGTCGAACCAGATCAAGACCGCTCGCCAGGGCAGCAACATCATCGACCTGCAGCAATGGCGCCCGGGCGACCCGGTGGAAAGGCTCAAGCACGAGCCGACCCTGGTGGACGTCAACATCCGCATGCGCGATGCGCTGCAGATTCGCTATCAGACCGGCCACAAGCTGGTGTTGCAGGAGCAGAGCCGCGTCGTCGGCGTGCTCGGCGACAGCGAGCTGTACCACGCGCTGCTGGGCAAGAACCTGGGCTGATTCTTTCGGCCACATGAAAAACGCCGGCTCCCTGCGAGGGGAGCCGGCGTTTTTGTTGGGACTGAAGCCTTGGGTTTTTTGTAGGAGCGAGCAAGCTCGCCCCCACAGGTTCGGCCCGGTGCCGCGGCGGTCCCTCACCCTAACCCTCTCCCAGAGGGAGAGGGGACCGTCCGGTGCAGGATGAAACCGTGGCATCAGCCTGCACAATCGGCGCCCTCTCCCTCCGGGAGAGGGCTGGGGTGAGGGGAAGCCCCAGCGCCGATGTCGCAAGGAAACGTAGGAGCGGACTCCGTCCGCGATTGCCCAACCTCTGGCAGAGATCAGTGCTTGAGCTCCGCCAAACCCTTGAGCAGCGCCTCGTGGAAACGCTTCGGGTCCTGGATCTGCGGGGCGTGGCCCATGTCGTCAAATTCCACCAGCGTTGCGTTGGGGATGGCCTTGGCGGTCGCCTTGCCCAGCTCGGCGTAGTTGCCCAGCTTGGCCTTCAGGTCGGCCGGGGCGAGGTCCTTGCCGATCGCGGTGTTGTCCTTGGTGCCGATCAACAGCAGCGTCGGCATCTTCAGCTGGCCGAATTCGTAGACCACCGGCTGGGTGAAGATCATGTCGTAGAGCAGCGCCGAGTTCCACGCCACGCGCTCGTGGCCGGCGCCGTTGAACAGGCCGGCGAGCATGTTCACCCACTTGTCGTACTCGGGCTTCCACTGGCCGGCGTAGTAGGTCGCCTGCTCGTACTGGCGGATGCCTTCGGCGCTGGTCTTCAGCTCGCGCTCGTACCACTGGTCCGGGGTGCGATAGGGCACGCCCAGGGCCTTCCAGTCTTCCAGGCCGATGGGGTTGACCATGGCCAGTTGCTCGACCTGCTGCGGGTACATCAGCGCATAGCGGGTGGCGAGCATGCCGCCGGTGGAGTGACCCAGCAGGGTGATCTTGCCGACCTTCAGGTGCTCGAGCAGGGCGTGGGTGTTGGTCGCCAACTGCTGGAAGCTGTACTGGTAGCGCTCGGGTTTTGTGGATTTGCAGAAGCCGATCTGGTCCGGCGCCACCACGCGGTAGCCGGCCTCGCTCAGGGTGGCGATGGTGGTTTCCCAGGTGCCGGCGCAGAAGTTCTTGCCGTGCAGCAGCACCACGGTGCGGCCGTTGGGCTGCTTCTTGGGCTTCACGTCGATGTAGGCCATGTGCACGTGGTGGCCCTGGGACGCAAAGCTGTAGTGACCGACCGGGTAGGCGTAGTTGAAACGCTCCAGCTCCGGGCCGTAGGTGGGTTTGGATTCGGCGGCGTGCAGCGGCAGGGCGGCGGCCAACAGCAAGGCGGGTAGCCAGCGTCGGGACATCGGGGAGCTCTCCTGATGGTGGGGCACGGGTCAGACAGCGGGAAAGGCCATAGGTTGGCAGATTTTGAAGCCGGACGCCGCATGGAACGTGTAGGAGCGAGCTTGCTCGCGAACGCCTCGCACCGTGCCCACCTGGTTCACGAGCTCCGGCCTGGCCGGCGAGCCACCCATCCTACGCAGAGCAACGGTCAGGCAGCGGAGGCGTCGCCGGTCAGCCAGTCGATGAACAACGAGAACAGCTCCGCCTGGGAGTTGATCGCCAGCTTGGTGTAGAGGTGCTTGCGGTGCATGCGCACGGTCTCCGGGGAGATATCCAGCACCCGCGCGCTGGATTTCACCGAGTGGCCGCGCAGCAGCAGGTGGGCGATTTCCCGTTCGCGCTCGGTCAGCAGGTCGGCGCCGAAGTTCATGAACGCCGTGCGGATGTGCCGGTTCAGCGGTGCCTGGCTGTCCGGCGCGCTGACGCTTACGCCGCGCCCGGCCAGTAGCAGGTCCAGCCCGCCATTGCGCTCGAACTGGCGGAACAGCTCACGCACCAGCGGCAGGGCGGTGGCCAGCAGGTCGAGTTGGGTTTCGCTGAAGCGCGCGCCGCTGCTGCCCTGGTACAGGCACAGCGAGACCTTGCGCGCCTCGCCCAGGTCGATGATGAAGTGGCAGTCCTCGGTGCAGCCGAACTTGAGGTAGTAGGTCTTGTAGTACTCGCTGGCGAAGAAGTCGTCCGGGGCGATGTCGGCCAGCGGGTAGAAGCCCTCGGTGAGGCCGTCTTCCATGGCCAGGCAGAACGGGTCGAGCAGATAGCCGCGGGCGTAGTAGCGGTCCACCAGCGCCTCGTGGTGCTCCGGGTCGACGCCGCGCTGGTACAGCGGTTGCGGCGGCTGGCCGCGTTGCTCCAGGCCGAGCATCACCGACTCCACCGGCACCAGGCAGCCCAGCGCGTCGGCCAGGCGTTCGACGAAGACGACTTCGCCGACGCAGGCCAAGGCGCGCGCCAGCCCCGCATGCCAGGCATGCAGGGCTGGTGCGTCGGACGTTTCGCTCAGTGCCTGGGATTCGCTCATGTCCGGCAGTCTAAAGGGCTGCCGGGGTGTAGGCAAAATCCTCGGATCGATCATCAGTGCCCCGCGTAATCACCGCTGCGCTGGAGGTCTGCGGCGGCCTCGAGGATCGACTCGCGCAGGGTGTCGACGATCTCGTCGACCTGCTCGCGGGTGATGGTCAGCGGCGGCGACATCACGTTCAGGTGCACGATCGGCCGCACCAGCAGGCCCTTGGCCTGGGCGCGCAGGTGGATCTTCTCGCCGATGTTCAGCTCCTCGGGGAAGAGCACCTTGCTGCGCTTGTCGGCAACGAACTCGACGCAGGCCATCAGCTTCTGGCAGCGCACGCTGCCCACCAGCGGTAGCTCGGCCAGTTCCTGCAGACGCTGTTCCAGGTAGCTGCCGACGTCCTTCACGTGCTCCAGCAGATTCTCACGCTCGATGATCTCGATGTTCTTCAGCGCCGAGACGCAGCTCACCGGGTGCCCGCTGTAGGTGAAACCGTGGGCGAAGCAGCGGCCCTTGTCGGCCTCGCCGATTACCTTCCAGATGCGCTCGGAGAAGATGCACGCGCCCAGCGGCAGGTAGCCGGAGGTCAGGCCCTTGGCGGTGGTGATGATGTCCGGCTGCATGCCGAACACGTCCTCGGAGGCGAAGAAGGCGCCGAGGCGGCCGAAGGAGGTCACCACCTCGTCGGCGACATAGAGCACGTCGTAGCGCTTGCAGACTTCCCACATGCGCTGGTGGTAGCCCTTGGGCGGGATGATCACGCCGCCCGAGCCCATGATCGGCTCGGCGAAGAAGGCGGCGACCTTGTCTTCGCCCAGTTCGAGAATCTTGTCTTCGAATTCCTTCACCAGGAATTCGAGGAAGTCGCCCTCGGTCATGCCTTCCGGCGCGCGGTAGGGGTTGGGGCAGGAAATGTGGTGGATGACGTCCTTGAGGAAGTCGAACTCGGCCGGGTGGTCGGCGACCTTGCCGCCCAGCGACATGGTGAGGAAGGTCGAGCCGTGGTAGGCGTTTACTCGGCTGATGATGTGCTTCTTCCCGTGCTTGCCGCGGCAGTTCTGGTAGTACTGGATCAGGCGGTAGGCGGTGTCCACGGCGGTGGAGCCGCCAGTGGTGAGGAACACGTGGTCGAGGTCGCCCGGCGCCAGTTCGGCGAGCTTTTCGCAGAGCTGGATGGCGGTGACGTTGGCCATGTCGCAGAAGGGGTTGGAGTAGGCCAGCTTGCGTACCTGCTCGGCGATGGCGTCGGCCATTTCCGCGCGGCCCAGGCCGATGTTGGTGCACCACATGCCGCCCACGGCATCCAGGTAGCGATTGCCCTGGGTGTCGTAGATATAGGCGCCCTCGCCGGCGGCGATGTTCAGCGCACCGTTGACCCGGTGATCGTCGAACACGTGGTAGCCGTGCATGTAGTGGGCTTTGTCGGCGGCGACCAGCTGCTCGTCGTTGAATTGGGCGAAGAAGGCTGGGGTTGGGGTGGTCATCTGCTTTACCTCGAAATTACGGTTCGTCTTGCGAGTCCTTGCCCTCTCCCTAACCCTCTCCCGCAAGCGGGAGAGGGGACCGTTCGGAGCGCTCGGCGACTACGACGGTCATTGCGGGCCCGCTGTCAGCGGAACATCAGGAAGATGACTTCCATGAACCCTGCTGCGGGCTGCCCCCTATCCCTTCAGGGAGAGGGTTGGGGAGAGGGGGCTCTTGAACGTCTGAAACT
Source organism: Pseudomonas sp. (assembly GCF_002796985.1). Lineage (GTDB taxonomy): Bacteria > Pseudomonadota > Gammaproteobacteria > Pseudomonadales > Pseudomonadaceae > Pseudomonas. The sequence goes on from NZ_PEKX01000022.1 coordinate 100,588, forward strand.
CAGGTCCCGGTCTTCACCGCGTTCCAGGTACGGGTGATCAGGCGGGTGGCCTTGGGGGTCTGCACTTTCTGGGTGAACAGCCGGGCACGGGTGTCGGCGTCGGGGTAGATCGCCGGGTCATTGCGCACTTCGGCGGCCAGCAGCGGGGTGGCGGCGGCGTTGCTGGAGGCGTAGCGGATGTAGTCGGCGACGCCGGCGGCCACCTTGGGCTGCAGCATGTATTCGATGAACTTGTGGGCGTTCGCCACGTGCGGCGCGTCAGCCGGGATGTAGAAGTCGTCGAACCAGATCAGCGAGCCTTCCTTGGGTACGAAGTAGCCCAGCTTGACCTTGGCGCCAGCCTCGTCGGCGCGGGCCTGGGCGGTGGCGTAGTCGCCGGACCAGGTCATCGCCATGCACTGGTCGCCGTTGGCCAGGCCGTTCAGGTAGCTGGTGGAGTCGAACTTGCGGATGTACGGGCGGATCGATTGCAGCAGGTCCTGGGCGGCCTTGAGGTCCTCGGGTAGCGCGCTGTTGGGGTCGCGCTTGAGGTAGGCCAGGGCCAGCGGGATCACGTCGGTGGGGGAATCGATGATGGTCACCCCGCAATCGGCGAATTTCGACACGATCTTCGGATCGAACAGCATCGCCAGCGAGCCGATGGGCGCGTCGGGCATGCGCTGCTTGATCTTGTCGACGTTGTAGGTGATGCCGTTGCTGCCCCAGGTGTAGGGCGCGGAATACTTCACGCCCGGATCGTAGTGCTCCAGGTGCTTGAGCACGTCCGCATCGAGGTTGTTCCAGCTGGGCAACTTGGTCTTGTCCAGCGGCTGGAACACGCCGGCTTTGAGCAGCGGCGGCACCAGGGCGGCGTTGAGCACCACCAGGTCGTAGCCGGAGCGGCCGGGCAGCAGTTTGCCCTGCACGGTCTCGTAGGAATCGAAGGTGTCGTAGACCACCTTGATCCCGGTTTCCTTCTCGAAGTCGGCGATGGTGTGTTCGCCGATGTAGTCGGTCCAGTTGTACAGCCGCAGCGTCTTCGCGCCTTCGGCATCCTCTCCGTGACTTAGCGCCGGCAAGGTCGCCAGCGCCGTGCTGAGTACTGCAGCGAGCATTTTCTGCATGTCAGTCCCACCTTTGATTTTGTTATGGATTGGAGCATTCGCGGATAGGCCCACTGTCGACCAGGGGCGGTGCCCGGACCATTCCCCGAACGGGTAGGTAGGGCTGGCTTCCTGTCGAACAATCGTTCAGATTGGCCACCTGAAACCTTAGGAGCCAGGCATGAACGAGGAAGTCCGCTTTACCCGACTGGAGCCGGAACAGCGCAAGGCGCTGCTGATCGAGGCGACCCTCGCATGCCTGAAACGCCACGGCTTCCAGGGCGCCTCGATCCGCAAGATCTGCGCCGAGGCCGGGGTCTCGGTGGGGCTGATCAACCACCACTATTCGGGCAAGGACGAACTGGTCGCCGAGGCCTACCTGACCGTCACCGGGCGGGTCATGCAGCTGCTGCGCGAGGCCATCGCCGAGGCGGCGCCGGATGCCCGCGCGCGGCTGTCGGCGTTCTTCCGTGCGTCGTTCTGCGCCGAGCTGCTCGACCCGCAGTTGCTCGATGCCTGGCTGGCGTTCTGGGGCGCGGTGAAGACCGCCGAGGAAATCAACAAGGCCCACGACCATTCCTACGGCGAGTACCGCACCCTGTTGGCGCAGGCGCTGAACGATCTGGCGCTGGAGCAGGGCTGGTCCGATTTCGACGCTGACCTGGCCGCTATCGCCCTCAGCGCCTTGCTCGACGGCCTGTGGCTGGAGTCTGGCCTGAACCCCACGACCTTCACCCCGGACCAGGGCGTGCAAATCTGCGAGGCCTGGGTCGATGGCCTCCAGCACGGCGGCCGGCAGCGTTTCTGTCGGGCGTCGGGAGTCTGTTGATCGATTGTTCAGCGGGCGGTAACCTGCCGCCATCTGCAGGACAGTTCCTACAGCTCTACCTCCACGCATAACAAGAACGGCCCCGTCACGAGCGGCGGCCTCAGCAGGGTATTGCGATGACTTCCCGTGTACTGATCGTCGACGACGATCCGGTGATTCGCGAGCTCCTCCAGGCCTACCTCGGCGAGGAAGGCTATGACGTGCTTTGCGCCGGCACCGCCGAACAGGCCGAGGCGACGCTCGCCGAAGCCGAGCAGGCCGAACAGCCCATCGACCTGGTGATGCTCGACATCCGCCTGCCCGGCAAGGACGGCCTGACCCTGACCCGCGAGCTGCGCGTGCGTTCGGAGGTCGGCATCATTCTGATCACCGGGCGCAACGACGACATCGACCGCATCGTCGGCCTGGAATGCGGCGCCGACGACTACGTGATCAAGCCGCTGAACCCCCGCGAGCTGGTGTCCCGCGCGAAGAACCTGATCCGCCGCGTGCGTCACGCCCGGCAGCCCGCCGCCGCGCCCGCCCAGGGCAGCAGCCGGCAGAACCACAGGCGCTTCGCCCACTGGACGCTGGACCCGGATCGCCGCCGGCTGATCGACCGTGACGGCAGCGAAACGCCACTGACCCATGGCGAGTTCCAACTGCTCGGCGTGTTCCTGCGCAACACCGGCCACACCCTGAGCCGCGACCAGCTGATGGACCAGATCCGCAACCGCGAATGGCTGCCCAACGACCGCTCCATCGACGTGCTGGTCGGCCGCCTGCGCCGCAAGCTGCGCGACGACCCGGCGGAGCCCGAGCTGATCATCACCATCCACGGCGCCGGCTACCTGTTCACCGCCCCGCCCGCCGACGCCTGAGCTTTACGACGTGTTTCGAGTGCGCACCGTACGGCCCCCTCTCCCTTCGGAGCGGGGCGCGCAGCCAGGGCTGGGGAGAGGGCGGCCCCTGCTCCGATCCCTCCTGTATCTCCTACCCCTGCTCTTCTGCACGCTCTCGCACGCCGCCCAACCCCTCCGCTACTGCGACTACCCCGTCTACCCGCCCATCTCCTGGAGCGATGGCCATGAAGTGCGCGGGCTGGCGCCGCAGACCGTGCGCAGCGTGCTCGGCGAGCTGGGCTACGAGGTGAAGACCGTGGTGCTGGGCAACTGGAAGCGCTGCCTGCTGGACGCCGCCGAAGGCCGCGTCGACGTGGTGCTCGCCTACCAGACCCCGCAGCGCGACGACGGCCTGCTGTTCTCCCGCGTGCCGGTGCTGCGCGAGGAAGTGGCGATCTTCTACAACCGCCGCAAGCCGGTGCGTTTCGATCAGTTGAATGACTTGGCCAGCTACCGTGGCGGGCTGCTGTTCGGCGAGAGCTACGGGCCGGAGTTCGACCGTTTCGTCGCCGAGCACGGCAACGTCGAATGGGTTTCCGACAGCCGCCAGAACTTCGGCAAGCTGATCCGCCAGCGCATCGACTTCATCGCCCACGAGCGGCGCACTGGCACCCTGTTCGTCGAGCAACTGGCCGGCGGCCAGGACATCGCCGCGCTGCCCCGTCCGCTCACCGTGGATTACCTGCGCATCGCCGTCTCCCGCCATTCACCGCTGGCTGCGCGGATGGACGAGATCGACGCGCTGCTGAAGAAGCGCGTGGACGACGGCAGCGTCGCCCGCTGGCTGCAGCAGAGCGAGCACGACTACCGCGCCATGCTCGCCGGCGATGGGGTGCCGCGTTGAGGCTGCCCGGCGGCCTGGCCCGGCGCCTGCTGCTGCGGGTGCTGCTGTTCAGCCTGTGCTTCACCGTGTTGGCCGGCGCGGTGCAGCTGTACTTCGAATACCGCCGTGAGATGCGCGACATCGACACGCGGCTGGAGTTGATCCGCGTCGGCTATCTGGCCAGCTTCGAGCGCAGCCTCTGGGACCTCAACCAGGAGCAGCTCAACGTGCAGCTGCACGGCCTGGCCGACTTCCCCGACATCGCCCAGGTACGCCTGCGCAGCGCCGACTTTAACCTGGAGCAGGACGCCGACGACAAGCGCGGGCCTTTCCGTGTCGAGCACTACGCCCTGGCCTTCCAGCCGCCGGACGGCGAGCGCCGCGACCTGGGCGAGCTGGAAGTCAGCATCGATCTTGGCGCCGTCTACCTGCGCCTGCTTCACGGCGGGCTGACCAGCCTGCTGTGGATGGGTGTGTTCCTCTGCGGCCTGGCAGTGGCGCTGAGCTGGCTGTTCCACAGTCTCGTGACTCGCCACCTGCGCACCATGGCCGACTTCGTCCGCGGCCTGACGGGAGGCGACCTCGGCACCGAGCTGGTACTGGCTAAAAAACGCTCAGGCGAAGAAGACGAAATCGACACGGTTGCCGATGCCCTCGATGGTTTGCGTCGGGCGATGCGTGCCGAGCTGCGCCGCCGCGAAGCCGACCGCGCGGCCCTGCAGAGCAAGCGCGATGAACTGCAGCTCCGGGTCGAGCGGCGCACCGCCAGCCTGCGCCGCGCCAAGGAGGAAGCCGAGGCCGCCAACCGCGCCAAGAGCCGCTTCCTCGCCACCATGAGTCACGAGATCCGCACGCCGCTCAACGGCATTCTCGGCATGGCCGAGCTGCTGCGCGCCGCGCCTTTGGGCGAGCAGGACCGCCGACGTCTGCAAGCGTTATCCACCGCCGGCGAAGGGCTGCTGGCGATCCTCAACGAGGTGCTGCACTTCGCCAAGCTGGAAGACGGTGCCAGCCAGCCCGAGCCGGTGGACTTCTCCCTGCGCCGCCTGCTCGACGACGTGGTGACGCTGCTGGAGCCGCGCGCCGAGGACAACGGCACCTGCCTGCGCCTGCGCATAGAACCCCAGGTGCAGGACGGTTGCCGGGGCGCCGAGCAGTTCCTCCGTCAGGTGCTGAGCAACCTGCTGGCCAACGCGGTGAAGTTCACCGAAGAGGGCGAGGTGCTGCTGGAAGTCTCCGTACTGGAAAGCAGCGATGCCGGGCAACGCCTGCGCTTCAGCGTGACCGATGACGGCATCGGCATCTCCGCCGAGCAGCAGGAAAAGATCTTCCAGCGCTTCACCCAGGCCAGCGACGAGGTGGCGCGGCGTTATGGCGGCACCGGGCTGGGGCTGGCGATCAGCAAGCGGTTGGTGGAAATCATGGGCGGCGAGATCGGCGTGGAAAGCCTGGAAGGCGAGGGTAGCACCTTCTGGTTCGAGATCGAGCTGGCGCCGGGCGTGGTGCCGCACTCCGGCGTGGCCATCGAGCAGGCGCCGGCGCTGGATGTGCTGGTGGTGGAAGACGTCGCCCTCAACCGCGAAGTCGCCCAGGCGTTGCTGGAGCGCGACGGCCACCGCGTGCGGCTCGCCGACGATGCGGAGCCCGCGCTGGCGCTCACTGTTGCGCGGCGCTTCGACCTGATCCTGCTGGACATGCACCTGCCGGGCATGACCGGCCTTGACCTGTGCCGGGCGATTCGCGCGCAGGCCGGCGGGCTCAACGCGACCACGCCGATCCATGCCTTCACCGCCAGCGTGCAGCCGGGCATGGTCCGCCGCTATTTCGAGGCCGGCATGCAGGGCGTGCTGGGCAAGCCGCTGCGGCTGGACGACCTGCGCCGCGCGCTGTCCGGCGTGGCGTGGGAGTTGCCGCCCGAGACTGTGGATAACGGCCCGCTGGATCGCCAGGTGCTCGATACCCATCGTCGCCTGCTGGGCGAGCACAAGCTCAACGAGCTGCTCGCCAGCCTGTGGAAGCTGCTGGATGAGCAATGGCCGCTGCTGCTCGATGCGCTGCGCCAGGACGATGCGGTGGAGGCCGCGAGCCTTGCGCACCGGCTGGCGGGCAGCTGCCGGTCGATGGGCTTGCGCGGGCTGGGGGATTGCCTGGGCGAGCTGGAGCAGGTGGCGTTGGCGGGAACTTCGCTCGCTGGTTGGGCGGAGCAGCTGGAGCAGGAGAGGGCGGTTGTCGCTGAACTTCTGAAGAGCTCGCCAGCGTAGGGCGCATAACCTGGAACAGGTTATCCGCCACCTGCTGCGGCGGATAACGCTGGCGCGTTATGCGCCCTACAGGGGAAGCCCAGGTTCACCTGACGTTGTAGGAGCGAGCTTGCTCGCGAACCCGCCCAGCGTTGGCGTCGCCGGGAAATCTGTTCGCGAGCAAGCTCGCTCCTACGAAGAACAGCTACCTGAAAGCCCCGCCCTACGCGCCCTGCACAAAATCCTTACATCTTTCTACAACTTCGATCCTGGCGAACAACCCCGCCTTACATCGCCTTCCAATAATCCGGTGGCATCCGTGCCCGAGCCACGGCCTCTGATTGATTGGAGATAACAATAATGATCCAACGTAGAGTTCCGCTCCGTCGCGCCCGCCGTTTCCCGGAGGTGCGCCATGTCTGAGCCCCATCACGCCAATAGCGGCGAGAAGATTCAACTCACCCGCGCGCTGAAGAGCCGCCACATTTTCATGCTGTCGCTGGGCGGCGTAATCGGTACCGGCCTGTTCATGGGCTCGGGCGTCACCATCGGCTCCGGCGGCCCGATGGGCGCCATCCTTGCCTACCTGGTCGCGGGCCTGCTGATGTACCTGGTGATGGTCTGCCTGGGCGAGCTGTCGGTGCAGATGCCCGTCTCCGGCTCCTTCCAGGCCCACGCCACGCGCTTCATCGGCCCGGCCACCGGGTTCATGATCGGCTGGGTGTACTGGATGAGCTGGGCCTCTACCGTGGGCCTGGAATTCACCGCCGCCGGCATGCTGATGACCCGCTGGTTCCCCGACGTGCCGATCTGGCTCTGGTCGGGCTTCTTCGTGGTCGTCCTGTTCTCCCTCAACGCCCTGGCGACCCGCGCCTTCGGCGAAGCCGAATACTGGTTCTCGGGCATCAAGGTGGCGGCCATCCTCGGCTTCATCGTGGTCGGCGTGCTGGTGATCTTCGGTGCCATCCCGCTGAACAGCGGCGAAGCGGCTCCGGGGTTGTCCAACCTGATGAGTGACGGCCTGTTCCCCAACGGCCTGTCCGCCGTGTTCGCGGTGATGATGACGGTGGTCTACGCCTTCCAGGGCTGCGAGATCATGGGCGTCGCCGCCGGTGAGACCGACCAGCCGGAAAAGAGCATCCCGCGCGCCGTGCGCAACGTGGTGTTCCGCGTACTGATCTTCTACGTGCTGGCGATCGTCGTGCTCTCCTGCATCGTGCCGTGGAAGCAGGCCGGGCTGATGGAAAGCCCCTTCGTGCAGGTATTCGACATGGTCGGCATCCCCTACGCCGCCGACCTGATGAACTTCGTGATCCTTACCGCGATTCTGTCGGTGGGTAACTCCGGCCTGTACGCCTCCACCCGCATCCTCTGGGCCATGTCCAAGACCGGCATGGCGCCGCGCAAGCTGTCGAAACTCAGCGCCCGTGGCGTGCCGCTCTACGCGCTGCTGATCAGCCTGGCTTTCGCCCTGCTGTCGCTGCTGACCAGCATCGTCGCCGCCGACACCCTGTTCATGGTGCTGATGGCGGTGAGCGGGATGTCCGGCACGGTCACCTGGATCGTGATTGCCTACGCCCAGTACCGCTTCCGCCGCGAGCACATGGCCAAGGGCGGTACCGTGGCCGACCTGAAGTATGCCGCGCCGCTGTTCCCGCTGATCCCCATCGCGTGCATCGCGATCTGCTGCTCGCTGTTCGTGTTCCTCGCCCTGGACCCGACCCAGCGTCCGTCGCTGTACTGGGGCTTCGGCTTCATGGCGGCGTGCTACCTCGCCTACTACGTGCTCAAGCGCAAGCGTGGGCAGGTGCTGACCGACGAGGCAGTGCCGAGCCTCGGCTGAGTCTTCCTGCGTCGAAGGAGCCCCGCACTGCGGGGCTTTTTCATTGGCTTTGCGGCTCTTCGTAGGAGCGAGCTTGCTCGCGAACCCGCCCAGCTCCAGAGCCGCCGGAAAATCCGTTCGCGAGCAAGCTCGCTCCTACAGGTATGCCTCTCACCCGTTGCGTAGGGCGGATAACCCCGGAATGGGTTGTGCGGCCTATCGCTTGCTGAACGATTGTTCGAAGTTGTAACAAGCTCTCGGGGCAAACCGCTGAAGAACCCCCCAGCCCCGCGCCACGCGGCCTTCCCGTCGATTGAAGGAGCGTTACAAGCCACCCATTCGGGTGGATTGCCGGCTTGCTGAACACTTGTTTAGTATTGGCTCCATCGCCTCACTACAATCGACTACAAGAACGAGGGCAGCATGACTCAGCCATCCCCGCTCAGCCGGGTCCAGGACGGCATCGCCTGGATCACCCTGAACCGCCCCGAGCAACGCAACGCGCTCGACGTCCCCACGCTCAAGAACCTGCTGGCCCTGCTCGACGCCTACGAGGCCGACGAGGCCGTGCGCGTCATCGTGCTCAGCGGCGAAGGCCGCAGCTTCTGCGCCGGCGCCGACCTCGCCGAATGGGCCGAGGCCGAAGCCCGCGGCGAACTGGAAACCTACGGCTGGACCGAAACCGCCCATGCCCTGATGCGCCGCCTGCACGGCCTGGACAAGCCAACCATCGCCGCCGTCAACGGCACCGCCGTCGGCGCCGGGATGGACCTGACCCTGTGCTGCGACTTCCGCATTGCAGGCGCCTCCGCACGCTTCAAGGCCGGCTATACCGGCATGGCCTACTGCCCGGACGCCGGCGCCAGCTGGCACCTGCCGCGCCTGATCGGCAGCGAAGCGGCCAAGCGCCTGCTGTTCCTCGACGAACTGTGGAACGCCGAACGCGCGCTGAACGCCGGCCTGGTCGGTGAAGTGGTTGCCGACGATCAACTGCAAGCCCAGGTCGGCGAATTCGCCGCGCGCCTGGCGGCCGGCCCGACCTTCGCCTTCGCCCAGACCAAGCGCCTGATGCGCGACGGCGCCGCCCGCACCCTGGCCCAGCAACTGGAAGCCGAACAGGCCGCCGGGCTGCTCTGCGGCCGCAGTGAAGATGCCGCCGAGGCGCTGCGCGCCGTGGCCGAAAAACGCTCCCCCCAATTCAAAGGCCGCTAACGGCCGCAGGTGATGTGATGGATTTCCAACTGACCCAGGAACAGGAAATGCTCGTCGAGGCGGTCAAGGCTTTCGTCGAGAAAGAGTTGCTGCCGTACGAAGAGGAAGTGGACCGCGCTGACGCGGTATCCCCGGAGCTGGCCGCGAAGATTCGCGGCAAGGCTCTGGCGGCGGGCTTCTACGCCTTCAACATGCCCGAGGAAGTCGGTGGTGGCGGCCTGGACTACCTGTCCCAGGCGCTGGTCGAGCGCGAGCTGTCCAAGGTGTCCTGGGCGCTGCACGTGTTCGTCGCGCGGCCCTCGAAGATCCTCATGGCGTGCAAGGGCCAGCAGATCCAGGACTACCTGCTGCCAGTGGTGCAGGGCGAGAAGATCGACTGCTTCGCCCTCACCGAGCCGGGCGCCGGCTCCGACGCCAACTCGATCAAGACCCGCGCCGTGCGTGACGGCGAGGACTTCGTGATCAACGGCGCCAAGCACTTCATCAGCCACGCCGGCCACGCCGACTTCGCCATCGTCTTCGCGGTGACCGACACCTTCGAGCGCAACGGCAAGAAGCGCAACGCCGTGACCGCCTTCCTGGTGGACAAGGGCACCGCCGGCATGACCGTGCGCCGTGGCCCGCGCTGCGTCAGCAACAAGGGCTATCACACCTACGAAATCTTCTTCGACGACTGCCGCGTGCCGGCCTCCCAGGTGCTGGGCGAAGTCGACAAGGGCTGGGAAGTGGCCAACGCCTGGCTCACTGCCGGCCGCGTGATGGTTGCCGCCAACTGCGTCGGCCAGGCCCAGCGTGCCATGGACCTGGCACTGCAATGGTCGGCCGACCGCAAGCAGTTCGGTGCCGCCATCGGCAGCTACCAGGGCATCTCCTTCAAGCTCGCCGACATGGCCACTCAGATTCGCGCCGCCGAGCTGATGACCCTGCACACCGCCTGGAAGATGGACCGCGGGACCATGACCGACGGCGAAGCCGGCATGGCCAAGCTGTTCGCCAGCGAAGTGCTGGGCAAGGTCGCCGACGAGACCGTGCAGATCTTCGGCGGCATGGGCCTGATGGACGAAGGCCCGGTGGAACGCATCTGGCGCAACGCGCGCATCGAGCGCATCTGGGAAGGCACCTCGGAAATCCAGCGCCACATTATTTCCCGCGAACTGCTGCGGCCGTTGCTGCGCTGATCCTTCGCCCCTCGCCCTTCAGGGAGAGGGGCTGGGGGAGAGGGCATAGGCCCCGTACCGAGACCTGATATGAAAAGAGAAAATCTTCAGCGCCTGCTGGCCCCCCGGCATGTCGCCTTCATCGGCGGCCGCAGCATGGCGCGCGCGCTCAAGCGCTGCGCCGAAGGCGGCTTCGCCGGCGCGATGTGGCTGGTTAACCCGCAATACGACGAACTCGAAGGCGTGCCCTGCGTACGCAGCATCGCCGAACTGCCTGAAGGGCCGGACGCAGTGTTCGTCGCCACCAACCGCGACCTGACCCTGCAAGCCGTCGCCGAGCTGGCCGCGAAAGATGCCGGCGGCGCCATCTGCTACGCCTCCGGCTTTGCCGAATGCGGCGAAGAAGGCGAAGCGTTGCAACGCCGCCTGCTCGCCAGCGCCGGCGACATGGCCCTGCTCGGCCCCAACTGCTACGGCCTGCTCGACTACCTCCACGGTTCCGCGTTGTGGCCGGTGGCCCACGGTGGGCACATCGTCGAGAAGGGCGTGGCCGTGCTGACCCAGAGCGGCAACTTCGCCTACAACCTGTCCATGAGCGACCGCTCGCTGCCCATCGCCTACATGGCCTCGGTGGGCAACCAGGCGCAGCTGGGCGTGGCCGAACTGATGGACGTGCTGCTCGACGAGCCGCGCGTCACCGCCATCGGCCTGCACCTGGAAGGTCTGAAGAACGTCCCCGGCTTTGCCCGTGCCGCCTTCAAGGCGCTGCAGAAAGGCATCCCGGTGATCGCCCTGAAGACCGGCGTCTCGCAGATCGGCGCCGAGCTCGCACTCAGCCACACCAGCTCCCTGGCCGGCTCCGATGCGCTGTACGACGCGCTGTTCGACCGCCTCGGGGTGATCCGCGTCAGCGGCCCGGTGAGCTTCATCGAAACCTTGAAGGCCGCTGCCTGCGGCAATCTGCCGGCCGGCCCCAGCCTCGCTGCGCTGGCCTGCTCCGGTGGCGACGCCGGGCTGATCGCCGACTACGCCGAACGCAACGGCCTGAGCCTGCCCAAACTGGTCGACGCGCAGCGCGCCGAACTGGCGCAGGTGCTGCCGGACTACGCCAACATCGCCAACCCGCTGGACTTCACCACCGCCATCTGGGGTGACGGCCCGGCGCTGAGCCGCATGCTCGACAGCGCTCTGCAGACCGAAGCCGACGCCGCCCTGCTGGTGCTCGACTACCCCGGCGAGGAAACCGGCGAGCGCCCGCAGTGCGACTTGCTGCTGGAGCTTTACTGCGCCGCGCTGGAGCGCCACGGCAAGGTCGGCTTCATCGCCTCCGCGCTGCCGGAACTGCTGCCCAGGCACGCCCGCGAACTGCTGCACTCCCATGGCGTCGCCGCGCTGCAAGGCGTGGAGGATGGCCTCGCCGCCTGGGGCCGCATCGCCCATTACCGCCAGCGTCGCGAAGCGCTGCTAGCCCGTGGCGAAGCCGCGCTGGTGCCGCTGTGCCCGCAGGCGCTGGAAGGCGAAGGCCGGTTGCTGGACGAGTGGCAATCCAAGCAGGCGCTGAAGCCTTTCGGCCTGCCGCTGCCGCGCGCTGCCCTGAGCACGCCGACCCAGGCCCGCGAAGCGGCCGCCGACGTCGGCTTCCCGCTGGCACTGAAAGTGGTCAGCGCGCAGTTGCCGCACAAGACCGAAGCCGGCGGTGTGGCGCTCAACCTGCGCAACGAGGCGGCGCTGGAAGCCGCGCTGTTCGACATGCGCGAAAACGTCGCTCGCCACGCACCCGGTGTGCCCTTCGACCAGGTGTTGCTGGAGCGCATGGCGAACCCGCCACTGGCCGAGCTGATCGTCGGCATCAAGCGCGAGAACGGCTTCGGCCTGGCGCTGGTGCTGGGGGCCGGCGGCATCCTCGTCGAGCTGCTCAAGGACAGTCGCAGCCTGCTGCTGCCGACCACCGACGCGGCGATCCGCGACGCCCTGTTGAGCCTGCGCAGCGCGCCGCTGCTCACCGGCTTCCGCGGTCGTCCGGCGGTGAACCTGGAGGCGCTGGTGGAAGCCATCCGCGCCGTTGCCGATTACGCCTGCGAGCACGTGGACAACCTGCTGGAGCTGGACGTGAACCCGCTGCTGGCGGACGCCGATGGCGCCGTGGCGGTGGATGCGCTGATCCGCAGCGCTGAGTGAAACGCACGTACCTGTAGGAGCGAGCTTGCTCGCGAACAAACCCCGCTGCGGGGCCCGGTTCGCGAGCAAGCTCGCTCCTACAAGGTCAAGCCATAGCCTTGGGGAGCAACCTCATGCAAGAGAACAAGAACCTCACCGGCGGCCAGGCCCTGGTCCGCCTGCTGGCCAACTACGGCGTCGACACCGTGTTCGGCATTCCCGGTGTGCACACCCTGGAGCTGTACCGTGGCCTGCCCGGCAGCGGCATCCGCCACGTGCTGACCCGCCACGAACAGGGCGCCGGCTTCATGGCCGACGGCTATGCACGCGTCAGCGGCAAGCCCGGCGTGGCCTTCATCATCACCGGGCCGGGGGTGACCAACGCCGCCACCGCCATCGGCCAGGCCTACGCCGATTCGATCCCGATGCTGGTGATCTCCAGCGTCAACCACACCGCCAGCCTCGGCAAGGGCTGGGGCTGCCTGCACGAGACCCAGGACCAGCGCGCCATGACCGCGCCGATCACCGCGTTCTCGGCCGTCGCCTTGAGCGCCGAAGACCTGCCCGAGCTGATCGCCCGCGCCTACGCCGTGTTCGACAGCGAGCGCCCGCGCCCGGTGCACATCTCCGTGCCGCTGGACGTGCTGGCCAATCCGGTCGCCCGCGACTGGACCCACGAAGTGGTGCGCCGTGCCGGCCGTGGCCAGCCCAGCGCCGATGCGCTCAAGCAGGCTGTGGATAAACTCCAGGCCGCCAAACGCCCGATGATCATCGCCGGCGGCGGCGCGCTGCATGCCGCCGATGCCCTGGCCGCGCTGAGCGAGCGCCTGGCCGCGCCGCTGTTCACCAGCGTCGCCGGCAAGGGCCTGCTGGCGCCGGAAGCGCCGCTCGCCGCCGGCGCCACCCTGTGTACCCAGGCCGGCTGGGACATGATCGCCGAGGCCGACGTGGTCCTGGCCATCGGTACCGAAATGGCCGACACCGACTTCTGGCGCGACCGCCTGCCGGTCACCGGCGAGGTGATCCGCGTCGACGTCGACTCGCGCAAGTTCAACGACTTCTACCCGAGCGCCGTGGCGCTGCTGGGCGATTCAAAGGCCACGGCCGAAGCGCTGCTTGCCGCGCTGCCGAGCGCGAGCCGCGACGCTGCGAAAGCGCAGTCGCGCATTGCCGAGCTGCAAGCGCAGATCAACGCCGGCCACGCGCCGCTGCAACGGATCCACAAGGCGATCCTGGAGCGCATCGCCAAGGTGCTGCCGGACAACGCGTTTATCGCCAGCGACATGACCCAGCTGGCCTACACCGCCAACTACCTCTACCCGAGCAAGGCGCCGCGCGGCTGGCTGCACCCCACCGGCTACGGCACCCTCGGCTACGGCGTGCCCGCCGGCATCGGTGCCAAGTTCGGCGCGCCGGAGCGCCCCGGCCTGGTGCTGGTCGGTGACGGCGGCTTCCTCTACACCGCGCAGGAACTGGCCACCGCCACCGAGGAGCTGGATAGCCCGCTGGTGGTGCTGCTGTGGAACAACGATGCGCTGGGGCAGATCCGCGACGACATGATCGGCCTGGACATCGAGCCCATCGGCGTCCTGCCGCGCAACCCGGACTTCGCCCTGCTTGGCCGCGCCTACGGCTGCGAGATGCGCCAGCCGCAGAGCCTGGACGAACTGGAGCGCGACCTGCGCGCCGGCTTCGCCCATCCGGGCGTCACCCTGATCGAGCTGAAACACGCCTGCGCCCAGTAGGACTTGTTGCACCCACCGGAACCCACGGGCTCCGGTGCCTTGAAGGAAGCACACCATGCGCTACTCGAACTTCACCCAACGCATCGCCGGCGACGGCGCCGCCGCCTGGGACATCCACTACCGCGCCCTGGCGCGCCTGGAGCAGGGCGACGACATCCTCCTGCTGTCGGTGGGTGACCCGGACTTCGACACCCCGGTGCCCATCGTGCAGTCGGCCATCGACAGCCTGCTGGCCGGCAACACCCACTACGCCGACGTGCGCGGCAAGCGCTCGCTGCGCGAAGCCATCGCTCGCCGCCACACCCAGCGCAGTGGCCAGGCTGTCACCGCTGATGACGTGGTCGTGCTGGCCGGCGCCCAGTGCGCGCTGTATGCCGTGGCGCAGTGCGTGCTCAATCCCGGCGACGAGGTGATCGTCGCAGAGCCGATGTACGTCACCTACGAAGCGGTGTTCGGCGCCTGCGGCGCCAAGGTCATCCCGGTGTCGGTGCGTTCCGAGCACGGCTTCCGCGTGCAGGCCGAGGACGTCGCCGCGCTGATCACCCCGCGCACCCGCGCGCTGGCGATCAACAGCCCACACAACCCGTCCGGCGCCAGCCTGCCGCGCGCCACCTGGGAAGCGCTGGCCGAGCTGTGCATCAGTAACGACCTGTGGATGATTTCCGACGAGGTCTACAGCGAGCTGCTGTTCGACGGCGAGCACGTCAGCCCCGCCAGCCTGCCGGGCATGGCCGAGCGCACCGCGACCCTCAACAGCCTGTCGAAATCCCACGCCATGACCGGCTGGCGCGTGGGCTGGGTGGTCGGCCCGCAGGCACTCTGCGCGCACCTGGAAAACCTCGCCCTGTGCATGCTCTACGGTTCGCCGGACTTCATCCAGGACGCCGCCTGCACCGCGCTGGAAGCCAAGCTGCCGGAACTGCAAGCCATGCGCGAGGCCTACCGCCAGCGCCGCGACCTGGTGCTCGACTGCCTCGCCGATTGCGTTGGCGTGCGCGCCCTGCGCCCGGACGGCGGCATGTTCGTGATGGTGGATATCCGCGCCACCGGGCTCTCCGCCCAGGACTTCTCCAACCTGCTGCTGGATCGCCACGGCGTCTCCGTGCTGGCCGGCGAAGCCTTCGGCCCCAGCGCCGCCGGGCACATCCGTCTGGGCCTGGTGCTCGGCGCCGAACCGCTGCGTGAAGCCTGCCGCCGCATCGCCCTGTGCGCCGCCGAACTGCTCAAGGAAAAGCGCTATGCGTGACCGCACCCAGCTCTACATCGACGGCGCCTGGGTGGCGCCGCAGGGGCAGGGCGTGGCCGAGGTGCAGAACCCGGCCACCGAGGAATGCGTCGGTCGTGTGCCGCTGGGCGGTGAAGGCGACGTGAACCGCGCGGTGGACGCCGCGCGCCGCGCCTTCCCGGCGTGGTCGCAGACCCCGTCCCACGTGCGCGCCGGCTACATCCGCGCTCTCGCCGAGCAACTGAAGAACCGCGCCGACGAGATGGCCGCGCTGATCACCGCCGAGCTGGGCATGCCCGTCCAGTGGTGCCGCATGGTGCAGGTCGACGGGCCGATCGAGGGCCTGGAAAGCTACGCCGCGATGGCCGCGCACATGGACGAAGTGCGCGAGGTCGGCAACTCGCTGGTGGTGAAGGAAGCGGTGGGCGTCTGCGCCTTCATCAACCCCTGGAACTACCCGCTGCACCAGCTGATCGGCAAGCTCGCCCCGGCACTCGCCGCCGGCTGCACCGTGGTGGTCAAGCCGAGCCAGGACACTCCGCTGCACGCCTTCCTGCTGGCCGACATGGTCCACGCCATCGGCCTGCCGGCCGGCGTGTTCAACCTGGTCAGCGGCCCCGGCTCCAAGGTCGGTGAGGCCCTGGCGCGGCATCCGGACGTGGACATGGTGTCCTTCACCGGCTCCACCGGTGCGGGTGTGAAGGTTTCCGAGGCGGCGGCGCCGACGGTCAAGCGCGTGTGCCTGGAGCTGGGCGGCAAGTCGCCGTTCCTGATCACCGCCGATGCCGACCTGGCCGCTGCTGTGCGCCACGGCGTGCAGGACGTGATGATCAACTCTGGGCAGACCTGCACCGCGTTGACGCGCATGTTGCTGCCCGCCAACCGTTATGCCGAAGCCGTGGAAATTGCCCGTGCCGAAGCCCTCGCGCTGAAGATGGGCGACCCGCTGGACACCGACAGCTTCCTCGGGCCGATGTGCTCGGGCGGCCAGCGCCGTACCGTGCTCGACTACATCCGCGTCGGCCTGGAAGAGGGCGCGCAACTGGTCTGCGGTGGCGCCGAGCGCCCGGCCCATCTGGAGCGCGGGCATTATGTGCAGCCGACGATCTTCGCCGGGGTGAACAACCAGATGCGCATCGCCCGCGAGGAAATCTTCGGCCCGGTGCTTTGCCTGATTCCCTATGCCGACGAGGCCGAAGCGATCGCCATCGCCAACGACTCGCCGTTCGGCCTGTCCAGCGCCGTGTGGGCGGGCGACCGCGAAGATGGCCTGCGCCTCGCCCGACAGATGCGCGCCGGCCAATGTTTCGTCAACGGCGGTGCCTTCAACTACCGGGCGCCGTTTGGCGGCTACAAGCAATCCGGCAATGGCCGCGAATGGGGCGAGCAGGGCTTGCACGAGTTCGTCGAGCTCAAGGCCATCCAGCTTTAAACAGACCCCTCTCCCTCCGGGAGAGGGCTGGGGTGAGGGCTGTGCCGCTCACCGACTTGTCAGGAATCCACATGAACGTACTGATCGTCCACGCCCACAACGAAGCGCAATCCTTCAGCACCGCGCTGTATCAACTCGCCGAAGAAACCCTGCGCGGCCAGGGCCACGAGGTGCAGGTCTCCGACCTCTACGCGATGAACTGGAACCCGGTGGCCAGCGCCGCCGACTTCGACGCCCGCGCCAACCCCGAGTACCTGGTCTACGCCCTGGAACAGCGCGAAGGCGCCAAGGCCAAGACCCTCGCCGCCGACATCCAGGCCGAACTGGACAAGCTGCTCTGGGCGGACCTGGTGATCTTCAACTTCCCGATCTACTGGTTCTCCGCGCCGGCCATCCTCAAGGGCTGGTTCGACCGCGTGCTGGTTTCGGGCATCTGCTACGGCGGCAAGCGCTTCTACGATCAGGGCGGCCTGGCCGGCAAGAAGGCGCTGGTCAGCGTGACCCTCGGCGGCCGCGACCACATGTTCGGCGACGGCGCCATCCACGGCCCGCTGGAAGACATGCTGCGGCCGATCCTGCGCGGCACCCTGGCCTACACCGGCATGAGCGTTCTGCCGCCCTTCGTGGCCTGGCATGTGCCCTACATCAGCAACGAGGCGCGCCAGGACTTCCTGCGCCAGTACCAGGACCGTCTGCAGAACCTGGAGAGCGACCAGCCGCTGGAGTTCGTGCGCCTGGAGCAGTTCGACGAGCGCCTGTACCCGCTGCCGCGCTGACCGCTTCTGCTTTTCGTAGGACCGAGGGGGACGCCTAGTTCTTGCTCGCGAACAGATTCCCCGGCGATTTCCGAGTGAAGCGGGTTCGCGAGCAAGCTCGCTCCTACATCATCCGGCTCGACTCGGTGCTGCGGCCAAAAATGAAAAAGGGCGGTCATCCGAAGATGACCGCCCCTGGAGAAAGAGTCAGTCGCTGCAGCCAGGTATGCGCGGGGGAGAGGGCCGTCGATTGGTGTATCGGCGGCCGTACGATGAGCCTGGTATGCCCAACGTTGCTGCAGCGACTTGGCCGGCACTATACGTGGTAACAATCAGCAATAAACGACCCTATACTGCGATTCAGTTTTGCGGCGCGGACAACAATGGTTGTCGTCTCCTACAGGCGCCTACGACGAGATCAACAGGCAGGGGGAAGCATGGACGTACTTCACGCGATGCGGGCATTCGTCCGGGTGGTGGATGCCGGCAGTTTCACCGCCGCCGCCAACGCCCTGGGGTTATCCACAGCCCAGGTCTCGCGCGTGGTCTCCGACCTCGAAGCCCAGCTCGAAGCGCGCCTGCTGCACCGGACTACAAGACGCCTGGCGCTGACCGAAACTGGCGAGCGCTACCTGCTGCGCTGCCGGGAAATCCTCGCCGATGTCGATGAAGCCCAGGCCGAAGCCAGTGGCGCGCACCTCAACCCGCGCGGCCGCCTGCGCGTCCACTCGCTCACCGGCCTTGGCCAGCAGCACCTGATCCCGCTGATCTCGCGCTACTGCGAATCCTTCCCCGAGGTCTACATCGAGCTGACCCTGGCCCAGCGCCAGCCGGACATCCTCGAGGAAGGCCAGGACGTGGTGATCACCCGCGACCGCGAACTGCCCGACTCCGAGTTCGTCGCCCAGACCCTGGGCACCATCTACAGCGTGCTCTGCGCCAGCCCCGAGTACCTCAAGCGGCGCGGCACCCCGACCAGCGTCGCCGACCTGCACCAGCACCAGTGCCTGCGCCTGCAGGACCCGACCTTCCCCGAAGGCTGGGCCTTCGAGGAGGGCAACGAGGAAAGCGTGATCCGCCCGCGCGATACCTTCATGGTCAACGTCGCCGAGGCGCTGACCGGCGCCGCGGCCGCCGGCATGGGCATCTGCCTGCTGCCCAGCTACGTCGCCGCGCCCGCGCTGCGCCGCCGTTCGCTGGTGCGCGTGTTGCCCCGGCACAGCCTGCACGTGCGGCAGATCTATGCGCTGTACCCGTCGCGGCGCTTCCTCGACGCGAAGATCCGTACCTGGGTCGAGTTCCTCAAGGCGGAGCTGCCCCGAGTCTTCGAGGACGACGAAGCAGCGCTCAATGATCCCGTCAACTGGGCATAAGGCCATCTCGGGCTTTGGGCGCTAGCGTGACGGATCGTCGCAGTCGCTCTATATCGGCGCTCTCGGACGATCGCCGCGGATTGTTGCTTTTTAGGCAATGCTTTGTTGGTTAGCTAGCTATTTTTCGATTCACTGTTGCGCCGTAACCTTTCTCCAACCCCGACCAATCGGGTGTTCAGAAAGGATCACCGTCATGTCCCGTTCGCTTTATGTTGCTGCCCTGCTGTCCGTCTGCTCGCTGTCCTTCACTCAGCTGAGCTTCGCCGAAGAATCGCGCCTGATGACCGACAAGATGGTCAAGGCCAACGAAGCAGTGATTGCCCAGCAGCAGGCCCAGTCCGCCGAGCAGACCGCCAAGGCCGCCGCTGGCAGCAACGCCGATTCCTGATCGGCCGCTTCCCCCGGGAGGTCCGGAGCGTGAGCCGGACTTCTCAACACCTTGCGCCGCATAAGACATGCGGCGTTTTTTTTGCCTGCGATTCCAGCGAAGGAAGGAGACTGTTACAGATTCTGTAACAGTCTTTCGCTGCCGGCGCTCTGTATTCCTGTCCAGTCGGTCAATATACTTGACCCAACAGCGCGGCTTTCCAGCCTCGCCGTTACCGGCCTCACCGCCGGCAAGCTTCCCGACGTCGATTCTTGATTGCTCCAGATCGATGTCCGTCTCAAGGCCGCTGCTTTCAGCGGCCTTTTTTTATGCCTGTGGAAAAGCGGTGGTAGGCTGGACGCGCTCCGCGCCGCAGGCCGGATTCGACAAGGATGCCGAGATGACCACCGATAATCCCTTCACCACACCCCACGCCGAACTGATCGAGGCCGCGTCGCGGACGCCACCCTCCTTTGGCCAGCCTTATTACTTCATGGCGGCCATGCTGTTTTCCGGAATTGCCACGCTGAGCATCAGCTTTCTGCTGAACCTGTCGGCCGGCACCATTCGCCGGGGGTTCCTGTCAAGCATGCCTGCAACGCTCGGTTACTGGTTAAGTTCGGTGCTCATCGCATGCGCGGTGGTCATGCTGTTCATGAATATCCAGCGCGAGCGGCACGCCATAGTCAGGTTCAGGCCCATCGTGGCGTTGGTGGTGGCGTTCATGGTGCTGCGGATACTGAGTGTCAGACTTCTGTCGGGATTGGGCGAGGCGGGCATCGCCAACTTCAACGCGTGGATGTACAAGATGGGCAATCCGATGGGCGTGATCATCAGTGTCTTATTCCTCGGAGCGCTGCTGCACATCCTGCTGAGCCTGCCAGCCATCTGGCTGACATTACGTGTGGCCCGAGGGCGGTTCGAAAGGTCAACTTCGGCCGGCACTGCCGCGGTGCCGAGGTTCCACGTCGCAATGGCAGTGGCCCTGTGCTTCGCCGGAACCTGCAGCCTGTTGGCCGCTCCCCTCGCGCCCGGCCTCATGCCCGGCGAATCTGCTCGCTGGGCCCCCAGTGTGACGGTGCTGGTTTGCCTTCTGCTGATGTCTACCGTGTTGCAGCGGACCTGGCAGGTCCTGCCGCCGACACTGCCTCACTTCCCTGCCGGGCGCATCATCTGGGCTGCTCTGGGAATCTTTCTGCTGTCAGTACCGGCTGCTTTCCTGAGCGGTTATGTCGGCTATCTCGCGTTGAGCGACTCGCTGGTACAGCTACGGGCGAGTACGGGTAATGCGCTGACCTACCTGCTGCCGACGCTGTGGTCCCTTCTTGTCGTGTGGTCCGTCACGGGGCTGGTGTGCAGGCGTTTGCTCAATCAGCCGCTGGCTCAATCCTCGCCCAGGTAATCCCCGCGGCTCAGCCCGTGGCGCTGCATCTTCTCGTTGAGGGTGCGGCGCGGCAGGCCGAGCAGTTCCATCACCGCCTTGATGTCGCCCTTGCACTGCGCCAGCGCCTGGCGGATGCACTGCGCCTCGTAGGCTTCCATGCGTTCGAACAGGCCGTTGCCGGCGGGCTCGATCGGCAGCTCGGCGCGGTCCAGGCCGAGCACATGGCGCTCGGCGGCGTTGGCCAGTTCGCGCACGTTGCCCGGCCAGTCGTGGGCGAGCAGGCGCGCCAGTTCGCTGGCGGAGAGCGGCGCGGCTTCGCGGCCGAATTTCTCGCTGGCCAGCAGCGCGTAGTGCTCGAACAGCAGCGGGATGTCCTCGCGGCGTTCGCGCAGCGGCGGCAGGCGCAGCTCGGCGACGTTCAGGCGGTACACGAGGTCCTCGCGGAAACGCCCGGCGCGGGCTTCCTCGAGCAGGTCAGGCTTGGTCGCGGCGATCACCCGCAGGTCCACCTTGATGCTCTGGTTCGAGCCCAGGCGCTCCAGTTGCTGTTCCTGCAGCACGCGCAGCAGCTTCACCTGCTGGGCCAGCGGCATGCTCTCGATCTCGTCGAGGAACAGGCTGCCGCCGTTGGAGTGCTCCAGCTTGCCGATGCGTTTTCCCTGGGCGCCAGTGAAGGCGCCGCTTTCGTGGCCGAACAGTTCGGTCTCGAACAACTGCTCGGGAATCGCCGCGCAGTTCAGCGCGACGAAGGGCTTGCCGGCGCGCGGACCGAAGTCGTGCAGGCAACGCGCGACCAGTTCCTTGCCGCTGCCGGTGTCGCCACGGATCAGCACGTTCACCGGCGTGCCGGCCAAGGCCATGATCTGCCGACGCAGGGTTTCCATCGGCCGCGAGACGCCGAGCAGGCGTGATTCGATCTGGTCCTTGAGCGCCGCCTGTTCGCGCAGCTGGCGGTTCTCCTGCACCAGCCGGCGTTTCTCCAGGGCGCGGCGCAGGCTGTCGAGCAGGCGCTCGGGGGTGAAGGGTTTCTCGATGAAGTCGTAGGCGCCCTGGCGCATCGCCTGTACCGCCATGGGCACGTCGCCATGGCCGGTGACCATGATCACCGGCAGGTCGCGGTCGATCTGCTGCAGGCGTTCGAGCAGGGCCAGGCCGTCGGTGCCGGGCATGCGCACATCGCTGATGACCACGCCGGGCAGCTCGCGGGAGACGCTTTTCAGGCACTCGTCGGCGCTGCTGCACAGGCGCACTTCGAAGCCGGAGAGTTGCAGCCACTGCTGCACGGCGTCACGGATGGCGGCTTCGTCGTCGACGAAGAGGATGGTCTCGCTCATGGTCTTCTTTCTTCGCTGGCAGCCGGCAGGCTCAGGTGGAACAGCGCGCCGCCGGAGGGCTGGTTGGCGGCGCCGAGGCGCCCGCCGAGTTCGTGGACGATGCCATAGGATACCGCCAGCCCCAGGCCCAGTCCTTCGCCCACCGGCTTGGTGGTGAAGAAGGGGTCGAAGACGCTGGCCAGGTGCTCCTCATCGATGCCGGGGCCGTTGTCGGCGACGTCCAGGCACCAGAGCTCGCCGTCGCGGCGCAGGGTCAGGCGGATCTGCGGTTGGTCGGTATTGGCCACTGCATCGAGGGCGTTGCGGATCAGGTTGACCAGCACCTGCTCCAGGCGGATCGCGTCGCCCAGCACCCAGGCCGGCAGGTGGAGGTCCTGGCTGATTTCCACGCCTTCGGTGCGAATGCGCACGGTGAGCAGTTGCAGCGCCTGCTCGATCACGTGGCCCAGTTCGATGCGCTCGCGCAGGCCACCGGGAGTCTTGCGGGCGAAGGTCTTCAGGTGGCCGGTGAGCGCGGCCATGCGTTCGAGCAGCTCATCGACCCGCACCAGTGCGGCGCGGGCGTCGTCCTGCCGGCCGGCATCCAGCAGCAGGCGCACGCTGGCCAGTTGCATGCGCTGGGCGGTGAGCGGCTGGTTGATCTCGTGGGCCAGCGCGGCGGACATCTGCCCCAGCGCGGCCAGCTTGGCGGCCTGCACCAGGCCGTCCTGGGCGGTGCGCAGGGCGGCGGTGCGCTGTTCCACTAAACGCTCCAGCTCTTCCTGGTTGCGCTGGCGCAGGCGCGCCAGGCGGCGGCGCTGTTGCAGCCAGAGCACGAGGAACACCAGCGCCAGCCAGACGCCAGCGGCGGCCAGCCGCGCGCTGGTGACATCGGACTGCACGCTGTGGGGATTGCGCAGCAGGTGCAGGGTCCACTCGTCTTCCGGCAGGCCGACCGATTGCCAGAGATAGTCGCCGCTGATGTCCTGGCCGTCGACGCGGACCATGCGCGCATGCTCGCCGAGGGTTTCCAGCGTCCGGTGCGGCAGTGCGCTGAGCGGCTGCTTGTGGTACTGGCGGGTGTCGGCCAGTTCGGCACGGGCCACGGCGTCCAGCGGTTGCAGTTCGCGGTAGCGCCAGCGCGGGTGGTTGGCGAGAAACACCACGCCTTTGCTGTCGCTGACCAGCACCACGTCCGGGGTCTGGCCCCACTGGCGCTCCAGGTCGGGGAATTCCAGCTTGACCACGATGGCGCCGAGGAAGGTGCCGTCGTCATCGCGCAGGGCGTTGGACAGGAAGTAGCCGGGAATCCCGCTGGTCACGCCGACCGCATAGAAGCGCCCGGCGCCCTGGGCGATGGTCTGGCGGAAGTAGGGGCGGAAGCCGTAGTTGTGGCCGACGTAGCTGACCGGCAGGTTCCAGTTGCTGGCGGCCACGGCGAGGCCGCTGTGGTCCAGCAGTTCCAGGGTCGAAGAGCGCGCCGCGCCGTTGATTTCCTGCAGCTTGAGGTTGAGCCGGTGCTGCAGCTCGCCGGTCACCGGGCCGCGCATCGCCGCGCGCAGTTCCGGGTCCAGCGCGAGCACGGCGGGGAGGCTGCGGAAGCGCTCGATCAGGGTGTGCAGGGAGTTGGCATAAAGGCCGAGCTGTTCATGGGCGGCCTCCGCTTCGGCGAGCAGCGCGCGGTGCCGCGCCTTCTCGCCCGCCCAGAACACCGACAGCACCAGGCCGGCCAGCAGGAGCAGGCAGATCAGCAGCAGGCGAAGGGGGCGGGTAGGCGACATGTTCGACGGGGTTCGACCAACGGTTGGCGACAATAGCACGGCCACCGACTGGTCCGGCGCCCCGCCGCCTCGCTACACTGCCGGCATCTCGATGGACTCATCCCTACGGAGATGTTCGATGCAGTTGTTGTCCTGGACCCACGAAGGGTCCGCCGGTTTCACCCTGCGCGGCTGGCGCAGCGAGCCCAGTGGCAAGCCGCTGCTGCACTTCCTGCATGGCAACGGCTTCTGCGGCCGCGCCTACGAGCCGATGTTGAACGTCCTGGCGAAGGATTTCGACCTCTGGCTGTGCGACGCCCAGGGCCATGGCGACAGCGACCACGGCGGGCGCTTCCATGGCTGGAACCGCAACGCCGAGATGGCAGTGGAAGCCTTCCAGGCCGGCAACAAAGTGTTCGGTGACGTGCCGCATTACGCCGCCGGGCACAGCTTTGGCGGCGTGCTCACCAGCCTGATCCTCGGTCGCCATCCGGAGCTGTTCCGCCGCGCCGTGCTGCTCGACCCGGTGCTGTTCACCCCGGCGATGATCGGCGTGATGGCGCTCTCCGAAGTGCTCGGCCTGCACAAGCGCCGCACCATGGTGCAGAAGGCGCGTGGGCGGCGCAGCCAGTGGGCGGACCGCGAGGCGGCCTATGCTGGCCTGCACGGCCGCGGCATCTTCAAGGGCTGGACCGACGCTGCGCTCTGGGCCTACGTGGAGCACGCGATGAAGCAAACCCAGGCGGGCGTCGAGCTGAAATGCCGGCCCAGCCGCGAGGCGGAAATCTTCAGCTCCTTCCCCAAGCGCCTGTGGCCGTCGCTGAACAAGGTGGTGACGCCGACCCAGGTGCTGTTCGGTGAACGCACCTACCCCTTCGTGCCCAAGTCCGTGGCGCGCTGGTGTGCTTCGAATACGCAGGTGAGTGGCCAGTGCGTCGACGGCGGGCACTGCTTCATGCAGGAATACCCCGACGACAGCGCCGAGCGCGTGTCGCGCTTCCTGCTGGGCCACGAATGAGCGACCCGGCCCGCGAGTCCGTCTGGCTGGCGCTGTCCGAGCTGTGGCTGGACACCGAGCTTGACGACAGCGGCCGCGCGGCCATCGCCGGCACCCTGTCGATCAGCGGATTCAGCGTGGACGAGCTGGACGCCATCTACCGCCTGGAAGTGGCGCCGGCAGTGTGGGCCAACACCTGGGTGACGGCGGGCGTCTGGGATGGTTTCGATCCGGACTGGCTGTTCGAGGCCTGCCGGCGCAACCAGCGACGGCGAAACTCGCTCTGGCATCGCGGGCGTTGCCGGGTACTGCGCAAGGCGATGACGGCGGCGGTGGAAGAAGACTGGCGCAGGATCCGCGCGCAGCTCTAGTCGCCGACCTTCTTGCCCTGGTGCGCGCGGCGCCATTCGTCGAGGCGCACCACTTCAGCCTTGGGGCGTGGAAGTGTCGGGGTGTCGTCGAACACGGCGTCGACGATTTCCTCATCGACTGGCGCAGCGGCGGGATGGAAGGTGGCGACCGGCGATTCCGGCATGCGCGGTTCGGGCTCCATGCGGAACGGCGCCAGTTCGATACGGCCCAGGTGCTGGCCGAACATGGCGATGCTGCCGGCGTAACGTTCCTGCCCGGTGGCGGTGAACTCGAAGGCGTATTCACGGGCCAGGCGCAGGTTGCCCCGGCCGTCGCGCTGGAAGCGGAAACGCTGCAGGGCCATGGCTTCATCGAGCAGCTCCACGCCCTCTCGCGCGCAGTGCTGCTTGGCCAGGACCAGCGCACGCTCACGGATGCCATGGGCGCGCCACCACCAGGCGGCGCCCGCGACAACCAGCATGAAGATGAAAAGATTGCCCAGGTCCACTTCAGCTTCCTCGGAATCGGCGCACAAGCTTACTCACTCCGCCGTCAGGCGGCGAGGGGGGGATGTTCACAGCGTGTGAATTGCGCCCCATACTGCCCCATTCTGTAGCAGGACACCGTTATGCCGCGCACTCCCCACGTTCTCGCCATCCAGTCCCACGTCGTCTTCGGCCACGCCGGCAACAGCGCTGCCGAGTTCCCCATGCGACGCGTCGGGGTGAACGTCTGGCCGCTGAACACCGTGCAGTTCTCCAACCATACCCAGTATGGCCACTGGACGGGCCAGGTGCTGCCGCCGGAGCAAATTCCCGCACTGGTGGATGGCATCGCCGCAATCGGCGAGCTGGGCAACTGCGACGCCGTGCTCTCGGGTTACCTGGGCAGCGCGGCGCAGGGCCGCTCGATCCTTGAAGTGGTGCGCCGGATCCGCGAGGTGAACCCGCGCGCCGTCTATCTGTGCGACCCGGTGATGGGGCACCCGGAGAAGGGTTGCATCGTCGCCCCGGAAGTCAGCGATTTCCTGCTCCACGAGGCCGCCGCCGTGGCCGACTACCTGTGCCCGAACCAGCTGGAGCTGGACAGTTTCTGCGACCGCCAGCCGACCTCCCTGGAAGACTGCGCGGCGATGGCCCGTGGCCTGCTGGTGCGCGGCCCGAAGGCGATCCTGGTGAAGCACCTGAACTACCCCGGCAAGCCGGCCGACGCTTTCGAGATGTTGCTGGTGACCCTGGACGAAACCTGGCACCTGCGCCGCCCGCTGCTGGCCTTCCCGCGCCAGCCGGTGGGCGTGGGCGACCTGACTTCCGGGCTGTTCCTCGCCCGCCTGCTGCTGGGTGACGACCTGCGCAGCGCCTTCGAATTCTGCGCCGCCGCCGTACACGAAGTGTTGCTGGAAACCCAGGCCTGCGGCAGCTACGAGCTGGAACTGGTGCGCGCCCAGGACCGTATCGCCCATCCGCGGGTGAAGTTCGAGGCGGTGAAGCTGGGGTGATCTGAGCGGCGTTCTTTGGCGGAGTCCTGCGCTGGGCGTGCCCCTCACCCTAGCCCTCTCCCAGGGGAGAGGGGACCGTCCTGAGTGGGTGGGTACATCGAAGCTCGCCGGCTGACTCCGATATTTCCACAGAATGCCGATTGGCACCCTCTCCCTTTGGGAGAGGGCTGGGGTGAGGGCAAGCCCTTGCGCCGAAGCTGTTCGCGAGCAAGCTCGCTCCTACAAGGTCAAAGGCCTGGCCCAGGCGATTCTCGATCGCTTCGTCCCGCAGCCTGGTATCAGGCTGACTGCGGCAGGTGGTCGTCGCTAGCCCTCGGGGTGGCGCCCTCGCGCTCGACTCGTTCGACCATGCCGCGGGCGATCTCGCGCTCACCCATGATCACCAGGTTGGCGCCGTTCTGCCCCAGGTAATCCACCTCGGCGTCGAAGTGGGCACGGGCGATGATGTCCAGGTGCGGGTTGATCGCCCGCGCGTGGCTGGAAATCGTCCCAGCCTCGAAACCGTTGGGGATGGCGATCAGCAGCCAGCGCGCCGAGGTGATGTTGGCCTGGTTCAGCACATCGGGATTGGCGGCGTTGCCGACCACCACGCAGAGGCCGTGCTCGCGCAGTTCGGCGGCCTTCTCGCGCTTGTCCTCGATCACTACCACCGGGATCTTGTCCTTGCGCAGGCGCTCGCTGACCAGCGCGCCGACGCGGCCGTGGCCGATGAGGATCGCGTGGTTCTGTTCCAGCACCGGCGGCGGCAGGTCCGGGGCTTCGACCTGGACCACGCCGGGGTCGGTCTCGGCTTTCTGCTCCTGGCGTGCCTGCAGGCGGTCGATGGCGATGAACAGCAGCGGGTTGACCAGGATCGACAGGATCGCACCGGCGAGCACCAGGTCGCGGCCAGCCTCGGGCAGCAGGTTGAGGGTGACGCCCAGGCCGACCAGGATGAAGGAGAACTCGCCGATCTGCGCCAGGCTCGCGGCGATGGTCAGCGCGGTGCTGTTGGGGTGGCCGAACAGGCGCACGATGACGTAGGCCGCCACCGACTTGCCGAAGACGATCACCAGGAAGGTCGCCAGCACCGGCAGCGGCTCGTGGATCAGGATCGCCGGGTTGAACAGCATGCCGACCGAGACGAAGAACAGTACGGCGAAGGCGTCGCGCAGCGGCAGCGAGTTCTCGGCAGCCTCGTGGCTGAGCTCGGACTCGTTGAGGATCATCCCGGCGAAGAAGGCGCCAAGGGCGAAGGACACGCCGAAGATCACCGCCGAGCCGTAGGCGATGCCCAGTGCGATGGCCAGCACGGCGAGGGTGAACAGCTCGCGCGAGCCGGTCTTGGCCACGCGCTCCAGTACCCAGGGCACGAAGCGACGGCCGCCGAAGATCATCACCGCAACGAAGGCGGCGACCTTGCCCAGGGTCAGCAGGATCGGCATCAGCAGGCCGCCGTCGCTGCCGTCGGAGGTGCCGCCCAGCGAGCCGGCCAGCGCCGGCAGCAGGACCAGGGTGAGGACCATCGCCAGGTCTTCGACGATCAGCCAGCCGATGGCGATGCGCCCGCGCTTGGTGTCGATCAGCTGGCGCTGTTCCAGCGCGCGCAACAGCACCACGGTACTGGCCACCGACAGCGCGAGGCCGAACACCAGGCCGCCACCGAAGTTCCAGCCCATCATCCAGGCCAGACCCAGGCCGAGCAGGGTGGCGACGCCGATCTGCACCACCGCGCCGGGGATGGCGATGGCTTTCACCGACAGCAGGTCTTTCAGCGAGAAGTGCAGGCCGACGCCGAACATCAGCAGGATCACCCCCAGTTCGGCGATCTCCGTGGACAGCGCCTGGTCGGCGACATAGCCGGGGGTGAAGGGGCCGGCCAGCACGCCAGCGAGCAGGTAGCCCACCAGCGGCGAGATGCGCAGGCGGTTGGCCAGGGCGCCAAGCACGAAGGCCAGCACGAAGCCGACGGCAAGGGTGGTCAGTAGCGGGGTGTGATGCATGGTCTGGGCTCCGGGCACTCAGGGAGCGGCCGGACTGCGTATCAGCACCGGGTCGCTCGACGGTGGGTCACGGGGGCAAACCCGCGTATGAAAAGTTTAGGCGTAGTAATCAATTCCTACCTTGCTTTCACGCAAGGGTAACCCGTTGACGCATTGGGAAATTTCCACGGCACGCGACATTTCTTTTCAGGAAATGTCGCGAACGTCCGTCATTCGTGGCGAAGCTCGGCGTAGCGCTGTTCCAGCTCCTGGCGAATCTGCCGACGCTGTTGCGCCTGGGCGAAGCGACGTTTCTCGTCCTTGGTCTGCGGGTCTAACTGCGGCACCACGATCGGATTGCGCTCGTCATCCAGCGCCACCATGGTGAAGAAGCAGCTGTTGGTGTGGCGCACGGATTTCTCGCGGATGTTCTCGGTGACCACTTTCACGCCGATCTCCATGGAGGTGCGGCCGGTGTAGTTCACCGAAGCGAGGAAGGTGACCAGTTCGCCGACGTGGATCGGCTGGCGGAAGATCACCTGGTCCACCGACAGGGTGACCACGTAGTAGCCGGCGTAGCGGCTGGCGCAGGCGTAGGCGACTTCGTCGAGGTACTTGAGCAGGGTGCCCCCGTGGACATTGCCGGAGAAGTTGGCCATGTCGGGGGTCATCAGGACGGTCATGCTGAGCTGGTGGTTGCCAGGTTCCATGGAATTCTCTTCGGAATTGTCTTGGGAAAAGGAAAGGGCCTAACTCTGGACAACCAAAGCGCGGCAGGCGACACAGTTTTTTCTATACCGCCGATTGGCGCCCGGCACCAGTGGGCCATTTACCAATGGCATTTCCGTCGTTCGATCAACGCCCGAAACGAAAACGGGCGACCCCTGGCCGCCCGTTGGTTTACCTGCCGGCTCAGCGCCCGGCGGAGAGGCCGAAGTCGATGGCCAGGTCCGCGCCGGTGATGGCTTCGGATTCCGGCTTGCACAGGTACCAGACCAGCTCGGCGACTTCCTCCGGGCGGATGAAGCGCGCCAACTTGCCCTGTGGGTAATCTTTCAGCAACCCGAGTTTGTAGGCTGCCGGATTGCCCTGGCCGTAGCGCTCGGCCTGGTAGTCGAGCATCGGCGTGGCGATGTCCGCCGGGGAGATGGCGTTGACCCGCACGTTTGACTCGGCCAGTTCCAGCGCGAGGGTGCGGGTGAGCATGGTCAGCGCCGCCTTGCTCGCGCAGTAGGCCGCCGAGCCGCGATAGGCCTGACGGCCGGAGTCGCTGGAGATGTTGACGATGCTGCCCCGGTTCTCCTTGAGATACGGTGTCGCCGCCTGGCACATGTAGAACGCGGCCTTGAGGTTCACGCCCATGACCAGGTCGAAGTCATCCTCGTTGAAGTCTTCCACCGGGCCTTCGCGCCAGACGCCGGCGGCGTTCACCAGGGCGTCGAGGCGGCCGGTGCGGGCGAGGATGTCGGAGACCAGGCTGTGGCAGTTGTCGGCCCGTCGCAGGTCACCGACGGCGGTGGCGTCCAGCGGTACTTGCGCGTTGAGCGCATGCAGGCCGGCCTTGTCCACGTCGGTGGCGGCGATGCGCCAGTGGCTTTGGGCGAAACGTTTGGCGATGGCTTTTCCGAGGCCACCGGCAGCGCCGGTGATCAGTACGACAGGAGTGCTCATTGTCTACGGGTTCTCCCTGCCTGAGAGAGGACGGCGACCGGCAGGCAGTACCGGTGGCGCCGAGGTGACCACGAGGCGCGTATGCGCCCCGTGCAATTACAGACCAAGAAAAGACCAGATTCTTCAGTCTGCCAGGGTAAATTTTTCGTAAGGCTGTCGTGTGTCAGCGGGTGCGCCGGTATCTGGGGCGAGACGGTTGCTGTCCCCGTAGAAGCGAGCTTGCTCGCGAACAAGTTCCGGCGCGGAGGCGTTCTCGAGCAAGCTCGCTCCTACAAAAGCCGTTTTCCGGGGGCTGACGGTTTTTGCCTATGCGGCCAGCGATCAAGCGTGATGCAGATACCAGCGCCAATCCTGCTCGCCGACCTCGCCCATGAACTGGCGGAACTCCTCCCACTTGATCGCCAGGAACACCTTGAGGAATTCCTCGCCCAGCGCCTCGCGGGCCCAGGTGGAGGCTTCCAGGGCGCGCAGCGCGGTGAGCCAGTCGGTGGGGAGGAACTCGGTGGCCTGCTCGTAGCCGTTGCCGACGATGGGCGCACCGGGGTCGATCTGCTCGCGGATACCTTCGTGGATGGCCGCGAGTATCGCCGCCGCTGCGAGATAGGGGTTGGCATCGGCGCCACAGATGCGGTGCTCGATGTGCCGGCTCTTGGCCGGGCCGCCGGGCACGCGGAACGACACGGTACGGTTGTTCACCCCCCAGCTCTTGGCCAGTGGCGCGTAGCTGTTGGCCTGGAAGCGGCGGAAGGAGTTGGCGTTGGGGCAGAAGATCGCCAGCGAATCCAGCAGGCGCGCCATCATGCCGCCGATGGAGTGGCGCAGCAGCGGGGTGCCATGAATGTCTTCACTGGCGTAGAGGTTGTTGCCCTGCTCATCGGCCAGGCTGACGTGCAGGTGCATGCCGGAGCCGGCGCGGTCGCCGAATGGCTTGGCCATGAAGCAGGCCTGCAGCCCGTGCTTGTTCGCCACGCCCTTCACCAGGCGCTTGTAGCGCACGCCTTCATCGATGGCCTGCATGACGTCGAAGCGGTGCTCCAGGGTCAGCTCGACCTGGCCCGGCGCGTACTCGGAGATTGCCGTGCGCACCGGCAGGCCCTGGACTTCGCAGGCGGCGTAGAGGTCGTCGAGGAACGGCTGCAGCTGCTCCAGCTCATACACGCCATAGACCTGCGGCGCTTCCGGGCGGATGCCGTTCATCTGCAGTGCCGGCTGCGGGCGGCCATTGGCGTCGCGCTGCTTGTCCAGCAGGTAGAACTCCAGCTCCACCGCCATCACCGGGTGGAAGCCGTCGGCCTTCAGCCGGTCGACCACGCGGGACAGCGCCTGGCGCGGGTCGGCCGGGGTGGCGGGCAGGCCCTGGGTCGGGTGCATGCTCACCTGCAGCTGGCCGGTGGGGCTGGCGCGCCAGGGTTGCAGGGTCAGGCTGCCGGGCAGCGGATAGGTCCAGCAGTCGGCGTCAGCGACTTCCCAGACCAGCCCGGTGCCCTCGACGTCTTCACCCTGCACGGTCAGCGCGAGGATCGAGCTGGGCAGCGGGCGGCCGTTGTCGTAGATCGCCAGCAGCTCGTCGCGGTGCAGCAGCTTGCCGCGCGGGATGCCGTTGGAGTCGATGATGAACAGTTCGATGCTGCGCACGTCCGGATGGGCGGCGAGGAAGGCTTCGGCTTCCTGGCGATCGGCGAATTGCATGGTGGTCCTCGGTGGCGCGGTGCGCCGGGGGTGTTTGCTCTTCGTAGGAACGAGGGGGACGCCCAGTTCTTGCTCGCGAACCCGCCCCCCGCTGCAGACCTGCAGGAGAGCGTTCGCGAGCAAGCTCGCTCCTACAGGGTCAGGCCTCGCGCGCGCCGGGGATCGCCAGCAGTTCGGTGATGCCGGCATCGAGTGTCTCGATCAGGCGATCCACGTCGGCGGCGGTGGTGTCCGGGCAGCACAGGGTCATGTTGTGGAACGGCGTGATCAGGATGCCGCGGTTGATCAGATACAGGTGCAGGGCCATCTGCAGCTCGTCGTGGAAGGCCGCTTCGGCCTCGGCGCCGGTGCGCGGGGAGACGGGGCAGAATTGGAACTCGCTGCGCGCGCCCAGTTCGGTCACCGACCACTTCAGGTCGTGCTTGGCGATCAGGCGGCGGAAGCCGTCGGCCAGGCGTTTGGCCAGCGGCAGCATGTGCTCGTAAGCCGCCTGGGTCATCACCTGTTCCAGGTTAGCGCGCATGCAGTGCATGGCCAGGGCGTTGGCCGAGAGCGTGGTGCCCATGCCGCTGTGGCCGTGGCCATGGCTGTCTTCCTGGGCGCTCTGGCGCGAGGCGGCCATGCGTTCGGCCATCTCCGCGCTGCAGCCAAAGATGCCGCAGGGCACGCCGCCGGCGATCGGCTTGCCGACCACGAAGAAGTCCGGGTCGAGGTTCCACAGCTTCGTGCAGCCACCGATGTTGGTGGAGATGGTGTGGGTTTCGTCGATGATCAGCAGCGCACCGTACTGGCGGGTCAGCTCGCGGCACTTCTGCATGAAGCCCGGATCGGGCAGGACCATGCCGATGTTGGTCATCGCCGGCTCGCACAGCAGGGCGCAGACGTCGCCCTGGGCCAGCGCGGCTTCCAGCGCCGCCACGTCGTTGAAGGGGATCGAGCGGCTGTGCTGGGTCAGGTCGTAGGCCTGGCCGACCAGGCCGGAGCGGTGCACGGTTTCGCCGTCGCGGTAGCGCACCATCACGTCGTCGACGGTGCCGTGGTAGCAGCCGTCGAACACCAGCAGGGTCTTGCGCTTGGTCACCGCGCGGGCCCAGCGCAGTACGTAGCGGTTGGAGTCGGTGGCGGTGGCGGTCACCTGCCAGTAGGGCAGGCCGAAACGTGCGGCGAGCAGTTCGCCGCAGACTACCGCGTCTTCACCGGGGAGCATGGTGGTCAGGCCGCGCGCACCTTGTTCGGCGAGAGCGCGGGCAATCGGCGCCGGGGAGTGGCCGAACATGCTGCCGGTGTCGCCCAGGCAGAAGTCCACGTAGTCATGGCCGTCCACGTCGTAGAAGCGGGCGCCCTGGGCGCGTTCGACGAACAGCGGGCAGGGCGTGGACCAGTCGGCCATCCAGTGCATCGGCACGCCGGCGTACAGCGACTGGTGCGCGCGCTCGGCAAGGGCGACGGACTTGGGATTCTGTTCCAGGAAGCGCTGGCGCTCGCGGGCGGTGAAAAGATCCACGGCCGGTTGGGCGATTCCGCTGGCGGTCATGTTGCACACCTCGTTTGTTATTTCGCACATCTTCCATTTGTGATCACAAAAATGTCAATACAGCAGATCGACTGCCTGATAATCTGCCCTGCAACGAATTCTGTGATCACAAAATGGGAGCCCATCCATGAATGACGTCACGAATGCATCGGCCTGGGCCGGTCAGGTCGCCCTGGTCAGCGGCGCCGGCAGCGAGTCTGGCATCGGTTTCGCCAGTGCCTGCCGGCTGGCGCGCAACGGTGCGAAGCTGCTGCTCACGGCCAGTAGTGAGCGCGTTCTGCGGCGGGCGGAGGAGTTGCGCGCCGAAGGCTTCGAGGCCCGCGCGCTGCCGGCCGACCTGACCCGTGAGGCCGACGTTCGCGCCCTGGCCGAATGGGCGCAGGCGCAATGGGGAAGCGTAGACGTGCTGGTGAACAACGCCGGCATGGCCATGCAGGGCAGCCCGGAACCCTTCGCCGAACTGGCGGCGATGGACCTGGCGACCTGGAACCTGTCGCTGTCGCGCAACCTGACCAGCGCCTTCCTGCTCACCCGCGCGCTGTTGCCGGGGATGCTGGAGCGCGGCTACGGGCGCATCGTCAATGTCAGCTCGACCACCGGCGTGCGTGGGAGCAATCCGGGCGAGTCCGCCTACAGCGCGGCCAAGGCCGGGATGCTTGGCATGAGCATGGGCCTGGCTCTGGAAGTGGCGCGCCGCGGGGTGACGGTCAACAGCGTGGCGCCGGGCTGGATCGCTACCGGTTCCAGCACTGACGAAGAAATCCAGGCCGGACGGCGCACGCCGCTCGGCCGTTCCGGGCGTCCGGAGGAGGTGGCAGCCGCCATTGCCTTCCTGGCGTCGCCCGAAGCCAGCTACATCACCGGCGAAGTGCTGGTGGTGGATGGCGGCAACTGCCTGATCGAGAACAAGGGATAAGCACGATGAAGCACGACTGCAGCCTGACCTTCGCCCAACTGCCGGCGCCGCCGGCTGGCCGGGGGTGAATCGCAATGGCCGACAACCTTCAGGAACAGCTCTACCAGAACCTTCGGCAGGCCCTGCTGAGCGGGCGCTTCCAGCCCGGCGAGCGGCTCAAGATCCGCGACCTCGCCGATGAATGGGGCACCAGCCCCATGCCGGTTCGCGCGGCCCTGCAGCGACTGGTCGCCGAGGGCGCGCTGGAAGGCGAGCCGCAGCGCTCGCTACGGGTGCCGGTAATGACCCGCGAGCGCTACCTGCAGATTCTTCAGGTGCGGCAATCGCTGGAAGGACTGGCGGTGGAAGATGCGGCCAGACACCTGAAGCCCGCTGACCTGGCGCTGCTGCACGATTGCACCGCGCGCATGGAAAACGCGCTGAACGCCCGTGACGTGCAGGGCTACCTGGCGGCCAACAGCGAATTCCACCTGACGCTCTACCGCGCGTGCGGCAACCCCACGCTGCTGCGCATGATCGAGGCGCTGTGGCTGCAGGTCGGGCCCTTCTTCAACCGGCTGTTCACCGAGGCCGACCTGTCGCTGCGCCTGAACGACTTCCACGAAGACACCCTGCAGGCGCTGGAGCGCGGCGATGGCGCAGGCGCGCGCAAAGCCATCGAACAGGACCTGGGCTACTGCGGCCAGTACCTGCTCAACCTGCTGGAGCTGGAAAGCGGGGGAAGGCTGGGGGCGCGCTAGGGCGCCCTTCAGGGGGTCTTGATGAAGCGGACGTTGTCCTTCTTGATCAGGATCGTCTCGCCGTTGAGCTGTTCGAACTCGTAGTAGTCATTGTATTTGTCGTAGTCGGAGTGATCCTTCACCAGAATTTCGCTGCCATCCTGCAGCGTCACCACGGCCTTGTCGGCGCATCCGGCGAGGCCGAGCAGCAACAGGCAGGTGAACAAGGCTTTCAACTTCATAGTTTCTCCACGGGGCATCGTACCCGCCCGGACAGCAAGGGCTGGACGTACGCTGGGTTGCCTGTGTGACCATGGAAGTTTCAGGAAATTCCGATACCTGCCTTCAAGTATCCAGCCATACGTCGCGTGCCCAGGTCCAGACGGAGTCCCAGGTCTCCTCGGTGAGCTCGCCGTCGGCCCAGAGAATCACCTCACCGTCCTCGGCGACCGCGTAGTAGTCGTCACCATCGGCGCAGAGCGGAATCAGCTCGCGCGGCAGGCCGCTGGCCCAGGCTACGGCAGCCACTTCCGGCAGGTAGGTATGCGACTGCGGGTCGGTGGCCGTGACCGGTTCCAGGCGGCCGTAGACGACGTCGCTGACCAGCAGGAGGAACTCGCGGAATTCCGACGGAATGCCGATCAGCAGGGCTTCCTCGATTTCCACCAGCAGCTCTTCGTCCGGCAGTTCCAGCGGTACCGGAACCGGCTCGTTCGCTTCACGCAGTTTCTCGATCACATCTTCCACAGACGGGGTCTCTCTCTATTCGACGAATGGCGCGCTTTATACAGTAGTAGCCGGCCCTCCGCGCAAGGCCACTGCACGGGCGTTGTCCGGACGAGCGGCGGGCCAGCGGGAGCTGCCGTGCGTCTTGGCGAGGCGGGCGGCAGAAACGAAAAAGCCCGGCATTCGCCGGGCTTTTTCAGTGTCGCGCGCAGGATCAGTTCTGACGGATGCCCGCCACCAGCCAGGGCTGGTTCTCGCCCTGCGGGCGTTCCATGCGCCAGCTTTCGCTGAAGGGTTCGCCCTGGTCGAAGCGCGAGGACTTCGAGACACCGCTGAAGGTCAGGGTGGCGATGGTCTTCTCGGCCTGGTCGTCCACGCCTTCAAGCTGCACGTCGAGGTTGTCGATGTAGGTGGACTGGTAGCCCTCGCCCAGGTCAGCGCGCTCCTGCTTGAGGAACTGCAGCATCTGCGGGGTGACGAACTCGGCGATCTTGTCCATCTCGTTGGCGTCCCAGTGCTGCTGCAGGGACATGAAGTGCTCGCGGGCGGCGCCGATGAAACGG
This sequence comes from Pseudomonas sp., assembly GCF_002796985.1. Lineage (GTDB taxonomy): Bacteria > Pseudomonadota > Gammaproteobacteria > Pseudomonadales > Pseudomonadaceae > Pseudomonas. Next base: position 136,770 of record NZ_PEKX01000022.1, read on the forward strand.
GTCTCGTCGAACCAGCTCGGCGCGTTGATCACCGGGCGGTTGTCCATCGCCGGACGGGACGCACCACCGAAGATCGACGGCGGAGCGGCCGGCATTTCACGCTGCATCGGCGCATGTCCACCGGCCATGGCGGGCTGGTTGCCCTGCTGCTGGCGGCGACGGGAGGCGATGAAGCGGAAGGCGATGAACGCGATCAGCGCCATGATCAGGATGTCGAGGAACTGCATGCCCTGGAAGCCGTCGCCCATGAACATGGAGGCGAGCAGGCCACCGGCGGCGAGGCCGGCCAGCGGGCCGAGCCAGCGCGACGCACCGCTTTTGGCAGCAGCACCGGCAGCGCCTGCGGCAGCACCGGTTGCGGCCGGGCCAGCGGCAGTGGGGGAATTCGGTGCGGCGTTGGGTTGCGCCTGACGGGTCTGGTGGCTCGGCGCCGAGCCCATGCTCTTGCCGCCACCGAAACGTTTGGCGGCGTTGACGTCGAGGCTGAGCGTCACGGCGACACAGAAGGCCATGGCAAGGCTGAGAAAGCGCTTCATGGTGGTCATTCTCTTGGTTGGTATTCGACGCGCGTCATGTTGCCGCCCTCGATGGAGGAGGGCCAGCCGGATTTTGTTTCGCGCTGTTGCCCTGTCTGGGGCCCAGGCATTAGATGGGGGCGGATGATTCCCTTTCCAAATCAGTCTGTTACTGATTCTTTCAGAACCGCCTGTCGGAGGAGTCGAATGATAGGCTTCGCTGAGCGAGGCCGTCAGCCGCGCGTTCCCCTGACCAGCCCGCCGCGAGGACCGCCGACCATGCATGCCATCGACTTCATCCAGGACCTCGCGGTGATCATGCTGATTGCCGGATTCGTCACCATCCTCTGCCACCGCTTCAAGCAGCCGGTGGTACTGGGCTACATCATCGCCGGGGTGATCATCGGCCCGCACACGCCACCGTTCGCCCTGGTGCACGACGAAGAAACGATCAAGACCCTCGCCGAGCTGGGGGTGATCTTCCTGATGTTCTGCCTGGGCCTGGAGTTCAGCCTGCGCAAGCTGTTCCAGGTCGGCGCCACGGCGTTCATCGCCGCGTTCCTGGAAATCACCCTGATGATCTGGGCCGGCTTCGAGATCGGCCGCCTGTTCGACTGGAGCACCATGGATTCGCTGTTCCTCGGCGCGATCCTGGCGATGTCCTCCACCACCATCATCATCAAGGTGCTGGGCGACCTGAAGATGAAGAACGAGCGCTTCGCCCAGCTGATCTTTGGCGTGCTGATCATCGAGGACATCCTCGGCATCGGCATCATCGCGCTGTTCTCCGGCATCGCCGTGAGCGGCACGGTGGAGGCCGACCAGGTGTTCTCCACGGTCGGCAAGCTCAGCCTGTTCATGGTCGTCGCGCTGGTCGTCGGCATCCTGCTGGTGCCGCGCCTGCTGGCCTACGTGGCGAAATTCGAAAGCAACGAGATGCTGCTGGTGACGGTACTCGGCCTGTGCTTCGGCTTCTGCCTGCTGGTGGTGAAGCTGGAGTACAGCATGATCCTCGGCGCCTTCCTGATCGGCGCGATCATGGCCGAGTCGCGCCAACTGATCCAGATCGAACGCCTGATGGAGCCGGTGCGCGACATGTTCAGCGCGATCTTCTTCGTCGCCATCGGCCTGACCATCGACCCCAAGGTGCTGGTGGACTACGCCGCGCCGATCCTGGTGATCACCCTGGTGGTGGTGGCGGGCAAGCTGGTCTCGTGCGGCGCTGGCGCCTTTATTGCCGGCAACGACGGGCGTACCTCGATGCGCGTGGGCATGGGCCTTTCGCAGATCGGCGAGTTCTCCTTCATCATCGCCGCGCTGGGCATGAGCCTGGGCGTGACCAGCGACTTCCTCTATCCAGTGGTGGTCGGCGTGTCGGCCATTACCACGCTGCTGACGCCCTACCTGATCCGCTCCGCCGACCCGCTGGCGTTGTACCTGGGGCGCAGCCTGCCGTCGCCCATGGTGCGGGTGTTCAGCCTGTATGGCGAATGGCTGCGCAGCATCAAGCCGCGCGGCGACAAGGCGATCCTCGCCGGGATGATCCGCCGCATCCTGCTGCAGGTCGGGGTCAACCTGACCCTGGTGATCGGCATCTTCTTCGCCCTGGCGTTCTTCGCCGGGCAGATTGGCCAGTGGCTGGCGCAGTTCGTCGAGCCCGAAGCGCTGCACAAGGCGCTGATCTGGGGCGCCGCGCTGCTGCTGTCGCTGCCATTCCTGATCGCCGCCTACCGCAAGCTCAAGGCCCTGGCGATGCTGCTGGCGGAGATGGGCGTGAAGGCGGAGAGCGCCGGGCGTCATACGGCCCGCGTGCGCCGGGTGATTGCCGAGCTGATCCCGCTGCTGTCGCTGGGCGGCATGATGCTGCTGCTGGCGGCGCTCAGTTCGAGCATCCTGCCGCCGGGCGAGCTGCTGGTGGTGGTGGCGTTGATCGCCGCACTGGTGATCGCGGTGTTCTGGCGCTGGTTCATCCGCGTGCATTCGCGGATGCAGGTGGCGCTGATCGAGACCTTCGAGCAGAACGGCGGGCATCACTGAGGATTGACTGTAGGAGCGAGCTTGCTCGCGAACCAGCCCCGTTGTGGAGTCGGTTCGCGAGCAAGCTCGCTCCTACGAAGGGCAAAAACCCGCGTCAGCGCGTCAGATCGCTTCCAGCTTCGCGTACCCCATCATCAGCCACTTGCTGCCCTCGCTGTCGAAGTTCACCTGCACCCGAGCCTGGGCGCCGGAGCCTTCGAAGTTGAGGATCACGCCGTCGCCGAACAGCGGGTGGCGGACGGATTGGCCGAGGCTGAACGGGGTGTCCGGCACGCTGGCGCCGCTGAACAGATTGCCGCTGCGCTGGTTGCCGGACAGCGGGCGGCTCACCGAGTTGGACAGGCGCACTTCCTGGATCAGGCTTGGCGGGATTTCGCGGACGAAGCGCGAGACCTTGTTGTAGGTCTCGCTGCCGTACAGGCGGCGGGTTTCCGCGTAGGTCATGACCAGGCGGTGCATGGCGCGGGTGATGCCCACGTAGGCCAGGCGGCGTTCCTCTTCCAGACGGCCGGGTTCTTCCAGGCTCATCTTGTGCGGGAACAGGCCTTCTTCCACGCCGGCGAGGAACACCAGCGGGAATTCCAGGCCCTTGGCGCTGTGCAGCGTCATCAGCTGCACGCTGTCCTCGAAGGCGTCGGCCTGGGTATCGCCGGACTCCAGCGCGGTGTGGTCGAGGAAGGCCACCAGCGGCGGGGTGTCCTCTTCGTCCGGGGTCTCGAAGGCGCGGGCGGCACTGACCAGTTCTTCCAGGTTTTCCACCCGTGCCTGGCCTTTCTCGCCCTTTTCTTCCTTGTGGTAGGTGATCAGGCCGGACTGCTCGATGACGATCTGGGTCATCTGGTGCAGCGGCAGGCCTTCTACCTTCACCGCCAGCAGGTCGACGGTTTCCAGGAACACATTGAGCGCGCTGGCGGCGCGGCCGGCCACGGCCTTGGCGGCGATCACGTCGTTGATCGCGCGCCACATGGAGGTGCCGTTGTGGCGCGCGGCGTTGCGGATCGCCTCGACGGTCTTCTCGCCGATGCCGCGCGGCGGCACGTTGATCACCCGCTCCAGCGCGGCGTCGTCGTCGCGCAGGCGGATCAGGCGCAGGTAGGCCAGGGCGTTCTTGATCTCGGCGCGCTCGAAGAAGCGCTGGCCGCCGTAGATGCGGTAGGGAATCTTCTCGCGCAGCAACGCCTCTTCCAGCACGCGGGACTGGGCGTTGGAGCGGTAGAGGATGGCGATTTCGCTGCGCTTCAAGCCGTCCTTGCGCAGGGCGTCCTCAATGGTCTCGACGATGTAGCGCGCTTCGTCGTGCTCGTTGAAGCCGGCGTACAGGGTGATCGGGTCGCCGTCGACGCCGTCGGTCCACAGCTCCTTGCCCAGGCGCCCACTGTTATTGGCGATCAGCGCATTGGCGGCCTTGAGGATGGTCGCGGTGGAGCGGTAGTTCTGCTCCAGGCGGATGTCCTCGGTGCCGGCGAAGTCATCGCCGAACTGCTGGATGTTCTCGATCTTCGCCCCGCGCCAGCCGTAGATCGACTGGTCGTCGTCGCCCACCACCATCAGGCTCTCGCCGCCCTTGCCGAGGAAACGCAGCCAGGCGTACTGCACGGCGTTGGTGTCCTGGAACTCGTCCACCAGGATGTGCCGGAAGCGCCGCTGGTAGTGCTCCAGCAGGCCCGGGCGGTTGCGCCAGAGGTCCAGCGAGCGCAGCAGCAGCTCGGCGAAATCGACGACGCCGGCGCGGGCGCAGGCTTCTTCGTAGGCCTGGTAGACGCTGACCATGGTCGCCAGGTACAGGTCGCCGCCGGCCTGGATGTTCTGCGGGCGGTTGCCCTCGTCCTTCTGGCCGTTGATGAACCACTGCGCCTGGCGCGGTGGCCAGCGTTGCTCATCGAGGCCCAGCTCGCGCACCACGCGTTTGACCAGGCGCAGCTGGTCGTCGCTGTCGAGGATCTGGAAGTTCTCCGGCAGCCCGGCCTCCTGCCAGTGCGCCCGCAGCAGGCGGTGCGCCAGGCCGTGGAAGGTGCCAACCCACATGCCGGCCGGGTTGATGCCCAGCAGCTGCTCGATGCGCGCGCGCATCTCGGCAGCGGCCTTGTTGGTGAAGGTCACGGCCAGGATGCTGTGCGGCGAGGCGTTCTCGACCTGGATCAGCCAGGCGATACGGTGCACCAGCACGCGGGTCTTGCCGGACCCGGCGCCGGCGAGCACGCGCTGGCGCCCCAGCGGCGCGGCCACGGCCTGGCGCTGCGGGTCATTGAGGGAGTTGAGCAGGTAGGAGATGTCATCGTTCATGGGGCGGCATTCTACCGACGGGCGGTTTTCCCCGGCAAACCGGGCCGCCGTTCGGCGTCTTCCCGACGAAAGTTGGGAGGGCTTGCAGCCAATTGCCATCATCCTGCTTGGGTGGGGCTATCTCCTCGGGTATGCTCCGCCGACGCCTAGGCCAGAACCTACAAGAAAAACGCCTATGACTGCTTATGTAGAGCCTTCGGCGATCCCGGTGAGCCATGCCGAGATCCGCCAGCAGTACGCTCACGAAATTGCCGTCGAACGCACGCGCCTGCTCTATCAGGGCTCGCGGGTGCCGACCCTGCTCATGCTGCTCAACGGCCTGGCTTGTGCCGGTTTGCTGTGGGACTACGTGCGCCAGGGGCTGCTCGCCGGCTGGCTGATCTCGCTGGTGCTGCTGGCCGTCCTGCGGCTGATCCAGGTGTCCGCCTTCAACGCTGCCAGCGCCGAGCGCCAGGCCAGCCCGCACTGGCAGCGCACCTTCCTGTTCGGCGCCGGGGCCTCCGGCCTGACCCTGGCGTTTGCCGCTATCGCCCTGGTGCCGCCGAACGCTTTCCTCCAGCAATCCCTGGTGTTCGGCCTGATCGCCGCGGCGATCCTGTCCGCCAGCGTTGCCTATGCGGTCAGCCTGCCGGCCTTCCTGACCTTCGCCTTGCCCTGCCTGTTCCCGTCCATTGCCTATTTATTGATCAGCGATAACCCGCTGCAGCAAGGCTGGGGTGTGCTTGGGGTAATCCTGCTGGCCGCGCTGCTGGTGGTCGCCTGGCAGATTCACCGGGTGGTCCATGTCGGCCTGCTGCGGCGCTTCCAGGCCCAGGCGCTGGTGGCGCACCTGGAGCGCGCCAAGGCGCAGGCCGAGGCGCTGAACCAGGACCTGGAGCGCGAAGTCGAGCAGCGCCGCCGCGCCGAACGCGAACTCTGCCGCGCCCGCGACGCCCTGCAAGAGCGGGTGGAGGCGGGCAGCGTGCAGCTGACGCACACTGAGGCGCGCCTGGCCCTGGCGCTGGAAGCCAGCGAGCTGGGCCTGTGGGACTGGAACCTGCTGACCGATGAAGTGCACCACTCGCACCTGGAGGAGATCTTCGGGATCACCCAGGACGTGGTGAAGAGCGTGCGCAACGACCTGCGCCCGCGCCTGCATCCCGATGACCTGCCGCTGCTGCGCCGCGCACTGGTCGAACACCTGAAGGGCCGCACTGACGGCTACCGCATCGAGTACCGCGTGCGCCATGCCGCCGGCCACTGGGTCTGGGTGGAGGACCGCGGCCGGGTGATGGAGCGCGACGGCAGCGGACAGGTCACGCGGATGGTCGGCACCCGCGCCGATATCTCCACGCGCAAGCTGCGCGAGGAAGAACAGCGCCTGGCCGCCACCGTGTTCGAGGCCGCCAGCGAAGGCATCATCATCCTCGACCCGGACTATCGGCTGATCGCCCTCAACGAGGCCTTCACCCGCCTGACCGGCTACCGCCGCGAGGAAGTGCTGGGGCACAACGTCGCGCGCCTGATGGGCTCGGCGGAAGCCTTGCGCCGTTACCAGTCGATCCGCGCCGAGCTGGAGCGCCTGGGCACCTGGCAGGGCGAGCTGATCGAGACACGCAAGAACGGCGAGCTGTACCCGCAGTGGCTGCAACTGAACGTGGTGCGCGACAGTCGCGGGCAGGTCGCCCAGGTGGTTGGCTTCTTCGCCGACCTCACCGCCCGCCGCGATGCCGAGGAGCGCCTGCGCTACCTGTCGCATTACGACGAGCTCACCGGGCTGGCCAACCGCACGCTGTTCAAGGAGCGCCTGCACGAGGCCAGCCAGCGCGCCCGCCAGGAAGGCCGCACGGCGGCGCTGCTGCTGATCGACCTGGACCGCTTCAAGCTGCTCAACGACAGCCTCGGCCATGAAGTCGCCGACCAGCTGTTGCGACAGATGTCGCGGCGCATGACCCAGACGGTGCCGGAAGCCGACACCATCGCGCGGCTGTCCGGCGACGAGTTCGCCGTGCTGATCGACTCCTATGCCAGCCTCGCCGCGCTGGCGCGGCTGTCCAGCCGTCTGCTGGCCAAGCTGCGCACGCCGATGACCGTGGGCGGCCACGAGCTGGTGGTCAGCGCTTCGGTGGGGATCAGCCTGTTGCCGGAAAACGCCTGGGAAATCTCCGCGCTGCTGAGCCAGGCGAACATGGCCATGCAGCATGCCAAGCACCTGGGCGGCAACACCTTCCAGTTCTTCACCGACAATCTGCAGGCCTGCACCCTGGAGCGCCTGCAACTGGAAACCCGCCTGCGCAAGGCCATCGACGAAGGCCAGCTGGACGTGCACTACCAGCCCAAGCTGAACCTGGCCAACGAACGCCTGGACAGCGCCGAGGCACTGGTGCGCTGGCGCCACCCGGAGATGGGCATGGTGCCGCCCGGCGACTTCATCGGCCTGGCCGAGGAGACCGGGCTGATCGGCGCCATCGGCGAATTCGTCCTGCGTCGTGCCTGTCAGCAGGCCCGCGCGTGGCAGCGCGGGGGCCGCGAGCTGCGGGTATCGGTGAACCTCTCGGTGCACCAGTTGCGCACTGGCAACCTGGTCGACCAGGTCCGCGCCGTGCTGGAGGAAACCGGCCTGCCCTCGCACCTGCTGGAGCTGGAACTGACCGAAAGCCAGCTGCTGGACAACGTCGAGAGCGTCACCACGACCTTCCGCCAGCTACGCGAAATGGGCGTGAAACTGGCCATCGACGACTTCGGCACCGGTTATTCCTCGCTCAGCTACCTCAAGCGCTTCCCGGTGGACTACGTGAAGATCGACCAGACCTTCATCCGCGACCTCTCCGAGCGTGGCGAGGACGCGGCCATCACCCGCGCGATCATCGCCATGGCGCACAGCCTGGAATTGAAAGTGGTGGCGGAGGGCGTCGAGCACGCCGAGCAACTGCGCTTCCTGCGTGCCAACGATTGCGACGAGATCCAGGGCTACCTGATCAGCCAGCCGCTGCCGGCCGAGCAATGTCTCGCCCTGCTGGAGCGCAGCGACCGGCTCTGAGGCCAGAGCCGGCCTGCCGGCTCAATGGTGCTGGTGGTCGCTGGAGACGCCCTGCAGCACGCTCTGGTCGATCTCGCTGAAACGCAGCACTCGTCCACCTTCGTTAGCGACCATGCGATCGGCATCGGCGCGCTCGGCGAACGAGGCGAGGGTCGCACCCATGGCGCCGGGCTTCTTCACGCCGACCACGTAGAAGGCGCTCGTGGCGTCGATCAGGTGGCGGTCATCGGGGTGGTTCCAGTCGCTGCGCGCCATGTCATGTACATACAGACGTGCGCCGCTGTGCTGGTTTTCCGGCTGCAGCCACCAGCCCAGCAGCTCGGCCGTTGAACAGAACTTGTGCACCGCGCCGGGGGCGACGGCTTCGCCTTTGGGCCCGGCGAAGTCGCTGATGATCATGCCGCAGACGTGGCATTCCTCACCGTTCTGGAAGGGCACCGGGCCCAGGTTGGCGGCTTCTTTGGCGGCATCGTCGCAGCCACCGAGCAGCAGGGAGAAAAGCCCGGCGGCGAGGCCGAGGCGAAGGGGGCGGGACAGCAGCATGGGGGCTCCTTGGGTTAAATCGGGCTCAAGTCAGATCGGGCGCCGGCGGAACAGCGCATAGGCCAGCGCCAGCGCGGCCAGGGTCCAGGCGCACAGCGCCAGCCACAGGGCGGCAACGGGAACGGCGAGGTCGCGGCCGAGGGTCAGCACGCCGCCCAGTTCGGAGCCGAAATCGGGCAGGTTGATCAGCCGGTACAGGTCGGTGGGGTTGAGCAACAGCAGCCAGGGCAGCAGGTTGGCGCTGAGCTGCCCCTTGCCGATCACCAGCAGGGCGAGCAGGGCGAGGTCGAACAGCAGCACGAAGAAGAACCACACCCCCAGCGCCAGGCCGGCGGCGGTGGATTTCTCGCTGACCCGGCTGCTCAGCGCATAGGCCATGGCCAGGAAGGTCCAGCCCAGCAGGCAGGACGACAGGATGAAGCGGGCGAAGGAACCCAGCAGTTGCCCCAGCGGGATACCCGGCACCAGCACGGCGATGGCCAGCGCGGCGGCGGAGAAGCCCAGCAGCGTCGCCAGGCCGAGGATCAGGCCGTGGCCGAGGAACTTGCCGATCAGCAGCTGCCCGCGCCCCAGCGGGTAGGTCAGCAGGAGCAGCAGGGTGCCGCCTTCCTCCTCGCCGACAATGGCGTCATAGGCCAGCAGCAGGGCGATCAGCGGCATCAGGAAGGTGGCCAGGCTGGTCAGGCTGGCCAGCGTCGCCGGCAGCGAGGTGAAGCCCACCTGGCCGCTGGCGGCGGCGCCGAGCCAGGCGATGCCGACCGCGAGCAGGGCGAACAGCAGGCTGATGGCGAGCAGCCAGCGGTTGCGCAGGCCGTCGGCCAGTTCCTTGCGGGCGATGTTCCAGATCATGTTCATGCCGGAACTCCCGCTTGTGAACTTTGCATGTGGTGGCGATAGAGGTCTTCCAGCGACGGCGGCAGCACCTCGAGTTCCTGCGCGTGCTCGGCGAGCAGCACACTGAGCACTTCGTGCTGGCGCTCTTCGCCGACACGCAATTCCAGGCGCCGGGCATCCAGTGCGGCGACGCCATGGCCGGCGGCGCGCCAGTGCCGAGGCCAATCGCTGTCGGGGCTGCCGGCGTAGCGGATACGCACGGGCAGGCCGGCATCGCGGCGCAGGTCGGCGAGGCTGCCGGCGGTGAGCAGCCGGCCCTTGGCGAGGATCGCGGCGCGGTCGATGTGCGACTCCACGCCGGGCAGCACGTGGGAGCAGAGGATGATCCCGGTGCCCTGCGCGCGCAGCCGGTCCAGCCACTGGTAGAGCTCGATGGTGGCCAGCGGGTCGAGGCCGACGGTGGGCTCGTCGAGCAGCAGCAGTTGCGGCTGGCCGAGCAGTGCCTGGGCCAGGCCGAGGCGCTGGCGCATGCCCTTGGAGTAAGTCTTCACCCGGCGCTGCGCGGCGTGGCTGAGGCCGACCTGTTCGAGCAGCTCGCCCACCTCGGCGGGCCGTGCGCCCTTGAGCCGGGCGAAGTGCTGCAGGGTTTCGCGGCCGGTCAGCTGCGGGTAGAAGGTCACGTTCTCCGGCAGGAAGCCGATGCGCCGGCGTACCGCCGGGTCGCCTGGTGATTGGCCGAAGACGCGCACCGAGCCTTGTGTCGGGCGCAGCAGACCGAGGATGAGTTTGATCGTGGTGGTCTTGCCGGCGCCGTTGTGCCCGAGCAGGCCGAGGACTTCGCCGGCGCCCAGTTGCAGGTCGAGGCCATGCAGGGCGGTGAAGCCGCCGTAGTCCAGGGTTGCAGCTTGGATATCCACGGGGTTCATGGTTGCGCCTCCAGGTCGGGCGCGCGCATCAGCGGGAAGCTGTCGCGCACGCCGGGCGGACGGGTAACGGGAAACGCGCGCTGGACCCAGCGCAGCAGTTCGATGGCGGGGCTGGTCATCAGCAGTTGCACCTGCGGGTAGAGCCACAGCAGCTGGTCGACCTTGTCGTTGGGTTCGTAGGCGACGTCGCCCACGCCGTCGGCATTGCGGTCCCAGCCCAGGTAGTCGCTCCAGTAGTTGCCGTGGCCGTCGGCCGACCATTCCTGGGTGCGGCTGGCGACGTACTTGACCTGCTGGCGGTTGCCGATGAAGGCGTTGCCGCTGAGGCGGTTGTCCTCGGAGCCGGCGGTCAGGTGGATGCCCAGGGCGCTGCTCTCGAAGCGGTTGTCCTCGATGCGGTTGAACAGCGAGTTGTAGATGAACAGGGCCTTGCCCTCGGCGCCGGCGATCATCGCGTCGCCGCCGCCATCGCCGCTGCGCACGGCTTCGACACGGTTGCCGGTGAGGGTGGAGTAGGTGATGTAGTTCATCAGGATGCCGTAGTTCTGGTCGTCCACCGAGCGGTTGCCGATCACGGTGAGCTTGCGGCTCTGCATCAGTGCATAGCCGGTGCGGGTGTGCCGGGTGGTGTTGCCGATCACCCGGCTGTTGTTGGTGAACATGTAGTGCACGCCGTAGCGCAGGTCCTCGAAGAGGTTGTCTTCGATGGCGCTGTCGTTGGAGGTGTCGATGTACACGCCGTCGCGGGTCTGGTGGACCTGGTTGCCGCGCACCAGGGCATTCTTCACCGCATAGAGGTGGATGCCGTTGCCGCGGTCCTGGGAGCGCACGCTGGGGTCGCCCTGGATGCGGTTGTCGAGCACCTGGACGTCAGGCGTTGCGTCGAGCCAGATGCCGAAGCCGGCGCCTTGCAGGTCGTTGCCGCGCACCACCGTGCCGCGTGCGGCCTTGTCGATGAAGATCGCCGCGTCCATGGCGGTCAGGTCACGTCCCCAGTTGCGCAGGCTGCAGCCCTCGATGGTGACGCCGGGCACGCGCACATGCAGCGTGCTGCCGGCACCCTGGCCGTCGATCAGCGCGCCGGGCGCGCAGCGCAGGTGCAGCGGATGGTCGATGGTGAAGTTGCCGGTGTAGGTACCCGCCGGCAGTGTGCGGATGTCGCCTTCGCCCTGCAGTGGCAGTTGGTCGATGGCTTGTGATTGCGCCTGGGCGCTTGCCGCGAGCAACAGCGACAGGGCAAGGCCAGGCCTGGTGAGTCCCATGCAACACCTTTTCGTCGATACCCCGCCGACGGTTGCCGGCGGGGCCAGGGGCCCGGATGTCAGGCCTTTTCCACCATCATGCGGCCGACCATTTCCATGTGCAGCGCATGGCAGAACCAGCTGCAGTAGTACCAGTACAGGCCGGGCTTGTCGGCGGTGAAGGTGATGGAGGAAGTCTGCTGCGGGCTGATCTCCATGCTCACGCCGTGGTTGACCATGACGAAGCCATGGCTGACGTCTTCGATCTCGTCGAGGTTGGTGATGGTGACGGTGACTTCGTCACCCTGCTTCACGGTGAACTCGGTGAGGCCGTAAGCGGGGGCAGAGGAAGTCATGTAGACGCGGACCTTCTTGCCGTCGCGGATGACCTTGTTGTCCTGCATCAGGTCGATGCCGTCGCGCTTGGCGATGGCCACGGTTTCGGCGAAGAAGGGGTCGTCGCGTGTCCAGATCTTGCGGGTCTTGATCTGGTCGCGGCGGGCCAGGATGCAGTCATGCGGCTCGGCGAAGGTGGGGCCGTCGTGCACCAGCTTCATTTCGTCGCCGGAGATGTCGATCAACTGGTCGTTCTCCGGGTGCAGCGGGCCGGTGGGCAGGAAGCGGTCCTTGGAGAACTTGCTGAGCACGACGATCCACTGGCCGTCGGCTTCCTTGGTCTCGGTCAGCGAGGCGTGGTTGTGGCCCGGCTGGTAGTGCACGTCGAGCTTCTGGCGGATGTAGTCGACCTTCTCGCCCTTGTAGGCGCGAATGGCGTCGGCGATGTTCCATTTCACCAGCTGGCTGTCGATGAACAGCGTGGTGTAGGCGTTGCCGCGACCGTCGAAGGTGGTGTGCAGCGGGCCCAGGCCCAGTTCCGGTTCGCCGACGATGACGTCGCGCGGGTCCTTGAGCTTGCCGGCGAACAGGTCGGGCAGCTTGTCGATGGCGATGATGCTGCAGGTGGGCGACAGCTTGCCGTTGGCGATGAAGTATTTGCCGTCCGGCGAGGTGTTGAGGCCGTGGGGGTTCTTCGGCACCGGGATGTAGCGGGTGACGACGCTGTCCTTGCCGTCCTTCTTGCGCCCGTCGACCACCGGCACCTTGCTGTCGCCCAGGGTGATGAAGCGCTTGGCCTTGATCTCTTTCTCGATCGCCGGAACGTCGAACACCACGACCCAGTCGCGCTCGTTGCGCATCATGCCGGCCAGGTCGGTGGCCTTCTCCGAGTTGTAGCAGGTGGAAGCGGCGAAGCGACCGGTGTAGTCCATGTCGCTGTTGTCGAGGTTGCCGTCGACGATGACCTGCCAGGCCACTTCCATGGTCTCGGCGTCGACCGCGTTGTACATGGTGAAGGCGTTGTCGGCGGTGATGTCGAAGCTCGTCCCGTCATTGGGGTGCGGGATGATGAACTCGGCGTTGCAGAACACGTACTTGGTGTGCGGCACCTTCTGCAGGCGCAGGCCGTGGATGGCCTGGACGTTGGGGATGGTGGTGATCTTGTCGCACTTCATGATGTCCAGACGGATACGCGCGACACGGCTGTTGGCCTTGTCGTTGATGAACAGGTACTTGCCGTCGTACTTGCCGTCGGTCATCGAGATGTGCGGGTGGTGGCAGTCGCCGTTCAGGAAATGCGCGCTGTCACCGAGGACGCGCTTGCTCTCGTTGGTCAGCCCCCAGCCGGTGGCCGAGTCGACGTTGAACACCGGGATACGCATCAGTTCGCGCATGGACGGAACGCCCAGTACGCGCACTTCACCCTGGTGGCCGCCGCTCCAGAAGCCGTAGTACTCATCCAGCTCGCCGGGGGCGATGTGGATCTTGTCCTGCGCCGACTTCACCGCCTCCGCCCAGGCTTCACGCGAGGTGAATGCGCCCATCGAGCCCGCCGTTACCAGCGCCGCAGCGCCGGTGACCGCGGATGCGCCGAGGAACCCCCGCCGGCTGAGCCCGGCGATCTCGTCCTGTTGCTGCTTCTTCTTGGTCATGTCCTGCTCCTTCCTTAAGGCAAATGGTCAGATCTGTTGCACCGCAATCAGCTGGTCGTCGTCGCTGCCAGCCGCGCGCTTGCCGCGCTTCTTGCGCTTGTTCACCAGCGGCGGGCACTTGTTCTCGTTGTGGTAGGTCATCTGGCAGTCGAGGCAGTAGTGGCACTCGTTGGCGTTGATCCTGCCGTCGGGGTGGATGGCCTGGATCTCGCATTCCTTGGCGCACAGCTGGCACGGCTGGCCACATTCCTTGCGGCGCTTGAGCCAGTCGAACAGGCGCGCCTTGCCGGGGATCGCCAGCGCCGCACCGAGCGGGCAGACGTAGCGGCAATAGACCTTGCGGGTGAACAGGTTGATGACCAGCAGCACCACCACGTAGGCGACGAACCACCACTGGCGGTCGAAGTGCAGGGTGATGGCGGTCTTGAACGGCTCGACCTCGGCGAAACGCTCGGCGGTGGAGAGTGACTCCAGGGAGAGGCCGAACAGCACCAGCAGGACGATGTACTTGATTGCCCAGAGCCGCTCGTGGACGGCGAAGGGCAGCTCGTACTGCGGCACCTTGAGCTTGCGCGCGGCTTCGTTGAGCAGCTCCTGCAACGCACCGAACGGGCACAGCCAGCCGCAGAACACGCCACGACCCCAGAGCAGGATGCTGGCGGCGGTGAAGGTCCAGAGGATGAACAGCACCGGGTCGATGAGGAACAGTTCCCAGCGGAAGCCCTCGAACAGCGAATGGACGAAGGTCAGCACGTTGACCACCGAGAGCTGGCCCAGGCAGTACCAGCCGATGTAGGTCAGGGTGAACAGCAGGTAGCCACGGCGCAGCCAGTGCAGCAGCTGTGGGCGGCGGGTCAGGTTGTCCTGCAGGAACAGGATCACCGCCAGCAGCCCGAGGGCGGACAGCAGCACGCCGATCTGGAAGCTCTTCTGGTACCACACGCGCAGCCACATCGGCCGCTTGGCATCAGCCAGCGCCTCCAGTTCGGCGGCGCTGGGCTGCGGCCGGTCGAGGTAGGCCTCGGGTGTCTGGTAGCCCAGGTCGAAGGTGGTGAACAGGCTGTCCACCGGGCCGGTCTGGCGCCGCACCAGCAGCTCCAGGTCCCACGGGGTGCCGGGGTCGAAGCGCTGCGCGGGGCGGACGATGAAGATCGCCATCTCGGCGAAGTGCGGCATGCCTTCGGCGTAGGTGTCCGACAGGCGCTGGTAGTCGAGGTCACGGAAGCTGAGGATGTCGCCGAACTGGCGGATCTGTACCCGGTCGAAGATGCCGCCGCGCACATAGCCCGAGCCCTTGAACGAATACTCGCCGCTGCCCAGCACCACCACGGCATATTCGCCGGGCTTCAGGGCGTCCATCAGCTCGCGGTATTGCTTGTCGCCAAGCAAATTGCGGCCGACGTTGGGCGGGTTGAGCAGGGCGGTGTAGAGGTCGATGAAGGTGTCTTCGCGCTGCTGCGCATCGCGGGCCTGGTTGACCTTCTCGGCGGCGGTGCCCTTGAAGGCATCGTCGATCTGCCCGCGGGTCAGTTTCAGCTGACGGATCGCGCCGTTGCCCAGCAGTTCACTCCAGCTGGCCGGTTGATAGAGGTCGGCGCGGACGATGGCGGGCTTGGGTCGTACCTGGCCGTCGTCCTTGATCAGCTTGAGCGACACCGCCACGGTGCGGGCGGCGCGCATGATGATCTCGTTGACCACCATGACCGTCACGGTGGCGCCGGCGACGGCGTCCACGGTGACCGTCTGCGGGTCGCCGGAACGCCCCACGGCAACGCGCTGGTCCGCGCGCAGGCCGGAATATCCGGCCGTGAAGGCGTGCAGTTTCTCTTCGGGGATGCCGATCAGCAGGATCGGCTCGTGGTGTTCGAGGACGTAGCTGCCGCGGATCACTGCCTGAGGATCGAGGATGATCTGGACATTGATCGGCTTGCCCGAATACGCGGGCATGCGGGTGACGCGGATACTCTGGAAGGCATAGCCCAGCAGCTTGTCGCCGTGGGACAGACGCCGCACACCGTACTCGCCCTCGGGCTCGCCGATGTGGTCGGCCTGGGGAAATACCTGCTGGATGCGCGTTCGCTCCAGGTCACTCAAATCGGCACCCTGGGCTGCCAGGCTGAGCATCAGCAACAGGCAGCCGAACAAGGTTCTGAACAGATCGCGAACGCCCAACATGAGGCCTCCTTCCTCCATCGCCCCAATGGGCAGAACTGCGTCAGAAGGCGGTGGGCGCCGATCTCACGCGGTGGGTCACTTGAGGGTGACGATCCACTCGGCCAGGGTCTTGGCTTCTTCCGGGCTCACGGCGTTGGCCGGCATCGGGATCGGCCCCCAGTTGCCCTTGCTGCCGGTCTTGATGCTGTTGGTGATGTGGGTAACGCCATCCGCCTGCGGGCCGTACTTGGCGGCAACGTCATGGAACGCCGGGCCGACGAGCTTCTTGTCGACCGAGTGGCAAGCCACACAGGACTTAGCCTTGAACAGCTCCTCGCCGGTGCTGGCCATCGCGGTTGTCTGGACCAGCAGGCCGCCGAACAGCAGGGCTACCAGGGCTTTATTCATGAACGTTTCTCCTCACAGGCGTGGCGCTTCGAGGCGCCGATCGTTTTCGCCGGCGTCCCGCCCGGCGGCTGTGGCGAATTCTAGGAGCGCTCCATGCAGCTTCCGCTTGATGCGAATCAAGAACTGATGGCGATGTGCTTGAGGCATTCCGTCGCGCTGGATAGTTTGCTAACCGAAACTTCCTACCGAGATTCGTCCGCCATGAACGCCCCTGAGCAGAACAGTCCGCCGCTCTTCTACCAGCCATCCGGCAACGAGGTGGCCCTGTTCACCCATGCCTCTGCGCAGGGCATGCCGGTGCTGATCAAGGGGCCGACCGGCTGCGGCAAGACTCGCTTCGTCCAGCACATGGCCCAGCGCCTGAACCTGCCGCTGTACACCGTGGCCTGCCATGACGATCTATCGGCGGCGGACCTGGTTGGCCGCCACCTGATCGGCAGTGACGGCACCTGGTGGCAGGACGGCCCGCTGACCCGCGCGGTACGCGAAGGCGGCATCTGCTACCTGGACGAAGTGGTCGAGGCGCGCCAGGACACTGTCGTTGTGCTGCACCCGCTGGCGGACGACCGCCGCGAACTGTTCATCGAGCGCACCGGTGAGTCGCTGGTGGCGCCGCCCGGCTTCATGCTGGTGGTGTCCTACAACCCCGGCTACCAGAACCTGCTCAAGGGCATGAAGCCCAGTACCCGGCAGCGCTTCGTCGCCCTGCGCTTCGACTACCCGACGCCCGAGGCCGAAGCCGCGATCATCGTTCGCGAGGCCGGTGTCGCGCCGGAACTGGCGCAGCGCCTGACGCAACTGGGCGTGGCCCTGCGCCGGCTGGGTCGACAGGAGCTGGAGGAAGTCTGCTCGACACGCCTGCTGGTGCTCACCGCGCGCCTGCTCAACGCCGGCGTGGCGCCGCGCGATGCCTGTCGCGCCGGGCTCGCCGAGCCGCTGTCGGACGACGAGGCCACGGTCGCCGCGCTGATGGACCTGGTCGATGTCCACTTCGCTTGAGGTGCCTGTCAGCGTCCGGCGTCTGCCGGGCGATTTGGCGATGTGGTTCTTCATCCTCGCCGAGCTGACGGTCTTCGCCATCCTCATCATCGTCTTCGCCGTGACCCAGTACCTGGACGTCGAAGGCTTCCGCGCTGGTCGTGCGCAGCTGGACCTGTCCACCGCCCTGGCGCTGACCCTGACCCTGCTCACCGCCGGCTTCTGCGCGGCGCTGGCGGTGGAACAGGTGCGCCATGGCCACCAGCGGCGCGCGGCTGTGCTGCTGGCCGCTTCCATATTGCTGGGCCTGGCCCACGTGGTGCTGAAGTCTGCCGAATACCATCACCTCGCCACGCGCGGGCTGGACCTGGAATACAGCACCTTCTTCACGTTGTTCTGGCTGATCACCGGCTTTCATTTCCTGCATGTGCTGCTGGGGCTGGTGATTCTTGGCTGGATGACGCTGCGCTGCCTGCGCGGCGACTACCGCAGCGACACCCTGGGCGGGCTGGAATCCGGTGCGCTGTACTGGCACATGGTCGACCTGGTCTGGGTGGTGCTGTTCCCGCTGGTCTACGTGCTGGCGCCCGGCTCATGAAGACCTTGCTGCTCGCCTGGCTGATGATGCTGCCCATGTCCATCGGCGCCGTCTGGCTAGGCCACCACGAGCCCGATGCGCTACTGCCCGTGGTGGCGATCCTGCTACTCGGCCTGGGCAAGGCCTGGCTCATCGTCGGGCGCTTCATGGAGCTGGGCTTCGTCGGCTTCGGCCAGGCTCCCCTGTTGTGGCGTTCGCTGCTGCTGGGCTGGCCGCTGGTAGTCACCGGCGTGATCCTGGCCCTGCACGCAACTCCTTGATATTCCTTCGAAAAAATACCTGACTGGAAGCATTGGTCTTTCTTGATTGCCATCAAGCGAGACACCTGGGGACGGTTTCTACAATGGCACCGACCGTGACCTAGGAGGGCCCCATGTCAGAGACATTCACAAAAGGTATGGCGAGGAACATCTACCTGGGAGGAGGCGTTTTCTTCTTCCTGGTGTTCCTCGCCTTGACCTATCACACCGAAACCACCTTCCCCAAGCGCACCAACCAGAGTGAGCTCACCGAGTCGGTGGTGCGCGGCAAGCTGGTATGGGAGCAGAACAACTGCGTGGGTTGCCACTCGATCCTCGGTGAAGGCGCCTACTTCGCGCCGGAGCTGGGCAACGTCGCGGTCCGCCGTGGGGGCGATGCCGCCTTCGGTTCCTTCCTCGCTGCCTGGATGAAGATGCAGCCACTGGGCGTGCCCGGTCGCCGGCAGATGCCGCAGTTCCACCTCAGCGACCAGGAGGTCACCGACCTCGCCGCGTTCCTGCTGTGGACCTCGAAGATCGATACCAACAAATGGCCGCCGAACAAGGAGGGTTGATCATGAACCCGGGCAATCCGTACCTGAAATTCGCTTCGCAGTCGGTGGCCAAGCCGTACTTCGTGTTCGCCCTGATGCTCTTCGTCGGGCAGATCGTCTTCGGCCTGATCATGGGCATGCAGTACGTCGTCGGTGACTTCCTGTTCCCGGCGATCCCCTTCAACGTCGCACGGATGGTGCATACCAACCTGCTGATCGTCTGGCTGCTGTTCGCCTTCATGGGCGCGGCCTACTACCTGATCCCCGAAGAGGCCGACCGCGAGCTGTACAGCCCGAAACTGGCCATCGTGCTGTTCTGGGTGTTCGCCATCGCCGGCGTGCTGACCATCCTGGGCTACCTGCTGGTGCCCTATGCCGGCCTGGCGAAGATGACCCACAACGAGCTGCTGCCGACCATGGGCCGGGAGTTCCTCGAACAGCCGACGATCACCAAGATGGGCATCGTGGTGGTGGCGCTGGGCTTCCTCTTCAACATCGGCATGACCATGCTCAAGGGCCGCAAGACCGCTGTCAGCGTGGTGATGATGACCGGCCTGGTCGGCCTGGCGGTGTTCTTCCTGTTCTCCTTCTACAACCCCGAGAACCTGTCGCGCGACAAGTACTACTGGTGGTGGGTCGTGCACCTGTGGGTGGAAGGCGTGTGGGAACTGATCATGGGCGCGATGCTGGCCTTCGTGCTGATCAAGATCACCGGCGTCGACCGCGAAGTCGTCGAGAAGTGGCTCTACGTGATCATCGCCATGGCCCTGATCACCGGCATCATCGGTACCGGCCACCACTTCTTCTGGATCGGCGCGCCGCAGGTCTGGTTGTGGCTGGGCTCGATCTTCTCCGCACTGGAACCGCTGCCGTTCTTCGCCATGGTGCTGTTCGCCTTCAACATGGTGAACCGTCGTCGCCGCGAGCACCCGAACAAGGCCGCCGCACTGTGGGCCCTGGGCACTACCGTGACCGCGTTCCTCGGCGCTGGTGTGTGGGGCTTCCTGCACACCCTGGCTCCGGTGAACTACTACACCCACGGCTCGCAACTCACCGCAGCCCACGGTCACCTGGCGTTCTACGGCGCCTACGCGATGATCGTCATGACCATGATCAGCTACGCCATGCCGCGCCTGCGGGGCATTGGCGAGGCGCCTGACGCCCGTGCCCAGCGCATGGAGATCTGGGGTTTCTGGCTGATGACCATCTCCATGCTGATGATCACCCTGATGCTGACCGCCGCCGGTATCGTCCAGGTCTGGCTGCAGCGCATGCCCGCTGATGGTGCAGCCTTGCCGTTCATGGCCACCGTTGACCAACTGCAGATCTTCTTCTGGCTGCGTCTGTACTCCGGTGTCGGCTTCTTCATCGGGCTGATCTGCTACCTGCTGAGCTTCCGCCAGCGCGGCCGCGTGGCCGTTGCCTCCGGCGCGGCTCAGGTGAGCTGATCGATACCGTCCACCCGGGCCCGTCCGCTTTGCGGCGGGCCCTTTTGACGTTTACGGAGCCTGCCGGACTGCGATCTGGCCGGTAGCGCTTTTAGCCCTCTCTCCCTTCAGGAAGAGGGGGCTGGTTCGGTGTTCTGTTGGGACACCGTGCCCTGTACTTGCTCTCTGCCTTCCGGAGGCGCCATGACCATCCACCTCGAAATCGAAGAAAGCTTCGGCCGCGTCTGGCACCGCTTCATCACCCGCCGTGCCAGCCCGGAGTTCGAAGAGGCGGCGGTGACCCTGGATGAGGTGCGGCGCAGCCTGTTGCTGCTGTTCCGCGGCACCGGGGGTGAAGCCGGGGTTGGCGTGGAAGCGGCCAGTGCCCGCGAACTGCTGGTGCGTCGCAGCCTGCTGCAACAAGTGGCCGGCACCTGCCAGCAACTGCCTGTGGCCTGGTTCGACGCCGATTCCCTGCGCCTGCCCGCACAACTGGCGGTATTTCCCGAGCCGGAACTGAACCGCGAACTCTATCGCTGGCTGGCGCTGCTTGCCGCGCACAGTCAGCCAATGCAGCACTGGGCGCGGGACAACCAGGCCTGGACGCTCGCCGTGCTCGAACGCTATCCGCTACTGCGCCCACGCTACCGGCGGCTGGTGGATGCGTTGTTGAGCTTGCGGCCCGATCCCGGCGCTTTGCCACCGGCCGAAGCGAAGCTGGAACTGGCACTGCAACAGGCGTTGCGCGACCCGGGCAGCGTCGAACGCCTGCCGCGTAGCGAGAAGGCGCCCTGGCCGCTGCCGCTTTGGCTGTATCCGCCGCAACGGCTGGCTGCGCCACAACACACCGACCTGATCGACGGCGACGAGCACGGCCGTTCCGCGCACAGCGAAGCGAAAGGCCTGGCGCGCAAGCGTGCCGAACGTGTGGAGCAGGATCCTGGCCGCGGTGGCCTGTTGCTGTTCCGCCTGGAGAACCTGTTCAGCTGGTCCGAGCACATCGAGCTGGACCGCGCCGGCGACGACAGCGAAGACCTGGACGCGGCGAAGGTCGCCGACGACCTCGATCACCTGAGCATGTCCCGGCAACGGCAGAAAAAGGGCGGCGGACTGAAGCTCGACCTCGACCTGCCGGCCGCCGACTTCGACGACGTACCGCTGGGCGAGGGCATCCGCCTGCCGGAATGGGATTACCGTCGCCAGCAACTGATTGACGACCACGTCTGCCTGCAGCCGATGCTGCCGCGCGACGCAGTGCCGGCGCCGCTGCCGGATGCCCTGGCACCCATCGCGCGGCGCCTGCGCCGGCAATTCGAGAGCCTGCGCCAGCAGCCGCAGTGGCTGCGCCGGCAACCCCAGGGCGCGGAACTGGACCTGGAAGCCTGGCTGGACTTCAGCGTCGAGCGGCGCCTGGGCGCGTGCAGTGAGCCGGGGCTGTTCCTCGAACGCCGGCAGACCCGCCGCGACCTCGCTTGCCTGCTGCTGGCGGACCTGTCGATGTCCACCGACGCGCACATCGACAACGACCACCGGGTGATCGACCTGATCAGCGACAGCCTGTTGCTGTTCGGCGAGGCGCTGCAGGCGGTGGGCGATCGTTTCGCGCTGTACGGGTTCTCCTCGCTGCGTCGCCAGCAGGTGCGCCTGACGCAGCTGAAGACCTTCGATGAGCGCCATAACGATGTGGTGCGCGGGCGCATCCGTGCGTTGCGTCCCGGCTACTACACGCGCATGGGGGCGGCGATTCGCCGGGCCACGCAGCTCTTGCTGGAGCGCAAGGAGCGCCAGCGCGTGCTGCTGATCCTCACCGACGGCAAGCCCAATGACCTGGACTTGTACGAGGGCCGCTACGGTGTCGAGGACACCCGTCAGGCCGTGCTGGAGGCCCGTCGTGCCGGGCTGGTGCCGTTCTGCATCACCATTGACCGCGAGGCAGCGGACTACCTGCCGCATCTCTTTGGCAGCCAGGGCTACCTGCTGATCAACGACCCGGCACAGTTGCCGGTGCAGTTGCCGCAGCTCTACCGGCAGCTCACCCGCCGGCAGGGATAGCAGCTCTTTATGTAGGAGCGAGCTTGCTCGCGAACCAGCTCCGCAGCGGGGTTCGGTTCGTGAGCAGTAACGATGGCGTCCCCTCGCTCCTACAGGCCTTCAGCCGGAACCGGTGGTGGAGGGGGGCAAGTCGTAGGATGGGTGGAGCTTGCGATACCCATCAATGCAGGCCGGCGAATTTGGCGATGGGTATCGCTCCGCTCCACCCATCCTACGAGGGGAGAATGGTGGCAGCGATCAGCGCGGCAACCAGACCATCATCACCCCGCAGAACACCGCGAGGAGGGCGCAATACCAGGCGAAGCGCCGCAGCCGGCGCTGCTTCGCCAGTTCCTGGTGTACCGGCAGGGGCATCCCGCACTGCGGGCAGTCCGCGTGCTCCTCGGGACTCTCGTGCTGGCAGTACAGGCACTGGCGCATGGCTTACTCGAACTGTTCCAGGCGTGCGGTATCGAGCACCTGCACGGTGCGCCCGCTCAGGTCGATGATGTTCTCGTCGATCAGACGCCGCAGCACGCGGGAGAAGGTCTCCGGCTGGATCGACAAGTGCCCGGCGACCAACTGTTTGGCCATCGGCAATTCAAAGCGGCCGTCCTCGCTGCCCTGGCGGTTCAGCTGGGTGATCAGGTAGCGCACCACGCGGTGGGTGGAGTTCTTCAGCGACAGCGTCTCGATCTCGTTGATCCGCCGGTGCAGGCGCACGCAGAGGGTGGCGAGCAGCGAGAAGGGCAACTGCGGGTTGCTGTGCAGCAGCTCCATGTAGGTGCGGTTGGAGAAACGGTAGACCTGCGTGGGCTCCAGCGCCTGGGCCGAGGCCACATAGTCGGGGGTGTCCATCAGCATCATGGCTTCGGCGAAGGTCTGGCGGCTGCCGACGACCTCCAGCACCTTCTCCTGGCCGTCCGGGGTCAGGCGATAGATCTTCACTGCGCCGGAAATCACGAAATAAAAGGCGTGGGCCGGCTCACCCTGGAGAAACAGCTTGTCGCCTTTCTCCAGGTTGAGCAGCGCGCTGGTGGCGAGCAGCTGCTCCAGCTGTTCTTCGTTGAGCACGTTGAACAGATGGTGGCCGCACAGAATCTGGTGGTGGACGCGATGCGCGAGCATGGCGGAGCGCTCCTGGGCGGGGACAATCCCGCCAGTATGCGCGATGCCGCCCGGGAGCGTGGTGAGACAAGCTGTCACTGGTCGCCCTCCTGGCTCCAGCGCTGAGGCTCAGGCCGGGTGATTGGCGCCGAGGAACAGCAGGTTGTTCTCCAGGTGGATGTGCTGCATCAGGTCGCGGCGCAGTTCTTCCAGGCCGCTGTAGAGCCGGCGCCAGCTGTTGCAGCCATTCGGAGGCACGGTGAGGTCATCGGTCAGGTCGGCCAGCACGGCCAGCGATTGCGAGTGTTCGTCATGCTCGTGGCGCATCACGCCGATCGGGCCCTGCACATGGGTCAGGGGAATGCCCTGGCGCAGCCAGGGGAACAGCACGCTCTCCTCCTTGCACATGTGCCATTCCAGCTCCTCCTGCATGGTCTTCAGGTGCGCGGTGAGCCCGGCCGGGCACTGCGGGTGCGAGGCATGGGTCTTCTCCACGCGCTCGGCCAGCGGAATCAGGGCGGGCAGCTGCTCGCGATGGACCTTGTGGTAGCGCTCGAGGATGTGGTCGATCAGTTGGTCGTTGCTGGTCAGGCGCCAGTCGGTCTGGTCATTCGCCGGCGGCAGGGCCTGCAGTTCGTCGGCGATACGCTGGGCGTCGAGGCCCTGTTCGCTGGCCGCTTCGCCCAGGCTGCGCTGGCCGGCGCAGGAGAAGTCGAGCTTGTAGTCATGGAACAGCGCCGAGCTGCCCGGCAGGCTGAAGGCCAGGTCACTCAGGGTGCGTTCGGTGAGGTTGTCGGTCATGGTGGGCCTCGGGTGGAGTGGGGCACGGCGGCCGCAGTCGTCGTGGCCGTCAGTCTTGGCAAGGATGCGGTCAGTCTAGGGAAGGTCGCGCGCCCGGCTCCTTGATTGCAGTCAAGCACCCTCGACCAGCGCTTCCCGCTCGTCGCCGCCCGCCACTCGCATCAGTTGCTGCGGGTTGCACACCAGCAGCTTCTGCCGGCCGCCGATGACCAGGCCACGGTCCTCCCACGCGCTGAGAATGCGCGAGACGGTGTGCAGGGTGGTGCCGGTCATCTCGGCGATATCCTGGCGGGTGACCGGGAAATCGATGCGGATGCCGTCGGCCTCCGGTCGGCCGGACTGTTGCACGAGGCGCAGTACGGTGTGAGCGACACGTCGCTCGACTTCCTCGGTGGCCAGCTCGCAGAAGCGCACGTGGGCTTCCTGCAGGCGTTCGCCGATGGCCTGTACGGTATTCAGGGCGAAGCCGGGGTGACGGGCCAGCAGTGGTTCCCACTGGGTGGTGGGCCAGGCCAGCACCAGGCTGTCCTGGCTGGCGGTGGCGGTGGCAGGGTAGTCGCGCCGGCCCAGGGCGCGGACAAACCCGAACAGGTCGCCCGGGTTGACCACCCGCACCAGCACGCGTTGGCCATCACCGGTGAGCTGGGTTGCCTTCAGGCGGCCATGCACCAGCAGGTAGAAACAGGTCGCTGGCGAGCCCTGCTCGAACACGGCGACGCCGCCGGTCAGGCGCAGGATGCTGGCCTGGCGGAGGATATCGTCCTGCTCCTCGCGGCTGCTGTTGGCAAAGGGCGGCAAGCTGCCCAGCCAGGCGCGATTCAGGGAGAGATTGGCGGTCACGGCAATGATTCCCCTCGGTTCCGCCGCAGCATACCCAGTTAAGGGCGCGGCGGAACTTGAGGGGAATCAAGGGATATCTCTGACCAGGCGGAAACCGAGGTTATCCGGTGGTTGCCCGGCACTGCAGCCGCCGCCGCGGGCATCGCGGACGAAGTCGTTGATCGCCGCCCGGTGCCGCCCTTCGGCAATGCGGATCGAGCAGTACTCGGCGTGGTGGACCTGTACGCCCTGGGCGTCGAGGTTGACCCGCTGGTGGCAGCTCTGCGTCCACTCCCAGACATTGCCGCCCAGGTCGGCCACGCCGTATTCGTTCAGCCCGTGATTGCCGCGTGCCTGGGGCAACGCCGAAGCGCTGGTGCGGGTCTCCGCTTCCAGGCGGTAGCGTGCCAGCCAGCGCAGGGCGGGGTTGCTGCCGTCGTCGTCCTCGATACGCAGGGCATCGTCGGCCCAGCGTGAACCGGCGAAGAAAGCCCATTCGCGATTGGTCGGCAACCGCCAGCTCTGGCCGGTGCGCCGGGACAGCCAGTCGGCATAGAGCTGGGCATCCAACAGGCTGGCGCCGGTGAGCGGCATGTCATCGCTGGGTGCGCTGTTGTCCAGCGCGAGGCAATCGCCTTCGGCGACGCAGCGGGCGTACTCGCCCTGGCTGACCTGGAATTTCATGACCTCGAAGCGCGGGACGAAGTGTTCACGCTGCGAGGGCGCGTCCACTGCCTGTTTCCCCAGCCAGTAGTCTCCGGCCGGGCGGAAGTTGAAGTCGCGTGGTTGTAGCTTCACGGTTTGCGGCGCGAGTTGCGGTTCGTGCTGTGGCTGCGACAGGAAGAATCCCCCGCCCAGCAGCAGCGCGACGGGTACGCCGATCAGGATGGTCTTGCGCATGGTTTGCCCGGTCGCCGGTATCAATTACTGGGAAAGGGCCGGCCCGGAGGGGCCGGCCGTGGGCCTTACTTGATCGGTGTTGGCGGCAGGGTCTGGCTCATCAGGTCGGCGTTCCACTTGCCTTCGACCTGGATGTGCGCCGCGGCGCCCAGCAGCACAGCCTCGATGAGGTTGTGGTTGAGGTAGGTGTACAGGCCCGGCTGCAGGAAGGTGTACAGCGCAGCGCCGGCCGCGCCGCCCGGGATGAACCAGGTTTCCAGGTCTTCCTCCGGCGGGTTCTTGAACTTGCCGGTGGCCCAGACGTGGTCACCGTGGCCGCCAATCAGGTGCGGACGGGTGTCGCGGTTGGCCTGGGCGTGGATCAGCAGCATGGTCTCGCCGACATTGGCGGTGAGGGCGCCCTTGCCGGTCAGCGCGCCGACCTTGCCGTTGAACACGACGTGGCTGGGGATCAGCCCCTTCATGACTTCCTGCATGTCGTTGAAGCTTTCCATCGGCGTGCCGTAGCGCTTGAACTTGCCGTCCTTGTCGCGCGGGACGTAATAGTCCTGCTCACCGATGTAATAGACCTTGTCGTACTTCAGCGACTTGCCGTTGCGGTCCTTCAGGCCGTCGCGCGGCAGCACCATGATCGCGCCGTTCATGCCCGAGACTACGTGCCACGGGATCATCGCGCCGCCCGGAGCGCAGTGGTAGATGAACACGCCGGGGCGGGTGGCGCGGAAACGCAGCTGCACTTCCTCGCCGGGCTGGATGATGGTCAGCGCGCCGCCGCCCAGGGCGCCGGTGGAGGCGTGGAAGTCGATGTTGTGGGTCAGGGTGTTGCTCGCCGGGTTGACCAGGGTGAGCTCCAGGTAGTCGTCCTGGTGCACCACCATCATCGGGCCGGGTACCGAGCCGTTGAAGGTCATGGCGTGGATTTCGGTGCCGTCGTCGTCGATGACCAGCTTCTTCTCTTCGATCACCATGCGGAACTGCACGACCTTGGGCTTGCCGGTGGCGCGCTGCTCATGGGCATGGACGAAGGGCGGAGCGACCAGCTCTACCTGGACGTGCTCGAGCTTGGAGAGGTCCGCGGCCGGGCCCATGTTCTTTGGCGCTGCCTCCGCGTCGGCCATCGCCTTGCCGCTGCCGAGCATGGTGCCGGTGACGCCAAGGACCACGGCGCCGGCTAGCAAGGTGCGGCGGGAAAGCGAAATCTCTTCCTGATCAAACATGGGTAACTCTCCGTAATCGACGAACTGTCGTTAGGTAAAGAAATACCCGTTCGGAGGAATCCTTCTTTGAGCGGGAACAAAGAAGATTTCAGCTGGACAACGTGTCGCAGGCCATGTTGTGCGGTAGCTCGCGTTTACAGTCTCGTTCCCATGCGAGCGGGCAAGAGTCAGCGCGGCGAGGTAAGATTCGTCCTGCTCTGATTCCCGGCCCGGCGTGCGGGCTCCAACGGACAAGGATCTTTCATGCGTCTGTACGGACTGACCCTGCTGGCCCTGATCACCGGTTGCCTCGGCGTGCAGGAAGCGCGCGCGAGCAGCGACGATTCCTGCTACCCGAGCTGGAACCTCAAGCGCGACACGCTGGACGTGTGCAACAGCCTGCCGTTCCTCAGCCCCGGCAACGACAGTCGGGTCAACCTGCAGCTGCTGCTGGCCGACGCCGGCCAGGCCAGCATCCCCAGTCACGCGCTGACCGACGACGAACAACAACTGGGCTATGGCCAGGTGCCGTTCCCGCTGGCGCGCTGGCTCGACGGCGCCGCGCCGGGCGACGCGACTGACAGCCCCAGCACCGCGCCGCTGGCCGATCTTGCCGCGCGCATCGGACTGCCGGCGGATGCCGTGCAGTCCTCCGCCGATAGCTTCGCCAGTGGCGAAGGCAGCCGTTGCCGCAGCAACAACGCGGCTACCGCCCAGGGTTTCCTCAGCCAGTTGCTGCTGGTCGACAGCCTTTCCGCCGGAGAACGCCAGGGCCTGGCCCGCGCGCGGCTGACCCTGCTGGGCGCCTGCCAGTGGGACGAAACCCAGCTCAGCGTGCTGCTGCCGGGAGACCTGCAGAGCGCCCCGGCCAAGGCCTACCGCACCTATCTCAAGGGCGCGGCGGACTTCTACAGTGGTCGCTTCGGCGAGGCGCTGAAGTCCTTCCGCGCGCTGCAGGACAGCGACCAGCCCTGGCTGAAGGAGACCGCGCGCTACATGGTCGCCCGCGCACTGCTCAACCAGGCGCAGCAAAATGCCTTCGATGAGATGGGCTACCCGGACCTGCGCAAGGTCGACAAGAAAATCCTCGCCCAGGCCGAAGCCGCGCTGGGCGACTACCTCAAGGCTTATCCACAGGGCCAGTACAGTGCCTCGGCCAAGGGCCTGACGCGCCGTGTCTACTGGTTGATGAGCGACGAAGGCCGGCTGGCCGGCGAGTACGCCAAGCTGTTCGCCCGCGAAGAGGCCGACGATCTTGCGCAGCTGGTGCAGGAAGTCGACAACAAGCTGCTGGTCACCGCCCACCCGGCCGACGTGCGCGACGCGCGCCTGCTGGCGGTGCTCGACCTGATGCAGATGCGCCATCACGAAGCCAACGAGCCCCGCGCCCTGGACGCCGCCGGCCTGGCTGCGCAGAAGGACCTCTTCGCGAAGCACCCCGGCCTGCACGACTACCTGACAGCGGCCTACCAGCTGTACGTCGAGGAAAAGCCCGCCGAGGCGCTGAAGTCCCTGCCCGAGGAGCTGCCGGCCAAGCTCGACTACCTTGCCTTCAGCCAGCAGACCCTGCGCGGCTTCGCCCTGGAAGCGGGCAACGACTGGATCGCCGCCGAGAAGCTCTGGCTGCGCCTGCTGCCGCTGGCGGTGCAGCCGCTGCAACGTGAGCAGCTGGAGCTGGCGCTGGCTTTCAACTACGAGCGCAGTGATCGCCTGGTGAAGGTCTTCGCCGAAGGCTCGCCGGTGCATACGCCGATCATCCGCGAGATTCTCCTGCGCCACGTCGCCGGTCCCGACCTGCTGCGCCAGCAGGCGAAATCCACCAGCGTCTCGGTGGAAGAGCGGGATACTGCGCTGTTCGCACTGCTCTACAAGGACCTGCTGCACGGCCAGTACCAGGCCTATATCGACGACCTCGCGCTGCTACCCACCGACGGTAGCGGCAAGCCGCTGGGCGCCAGCATCGGTTATCTCTACGGCAGCATGCCGCTGTCGCTGTTCCAGTGGCCGGGCGGCAAGAACGACAGCGGCTACGAATGCCCGGCCATTGTCGACGTCGCCCACGACCTGCTGCAGGACCCGCAGCCGCCCAAGGCGCTGAACTGCCTGGGCGAGTTCATCCTGCGCAACGGCCTGGACGGCTTCCCGCTGGATACCCAGCCCAGCGAACGCGAGCTGGGCGGCGGCGAGTCGCTGTTCCCCGGCACGCCCTACTCGCGCATGGACGGTTACCTCAAGGTCATCGCCGACAAGCAAGCCGTGGAGGAGGACAGTGCGTACGCGCTGTTCCGCGCCATCAACTGCTTCGCCCCCAGCGGCTTCAATGGCTGCGGCAGCCAGGACATCGCCCCGGCACAGCGCAAGCAGTGGTTCCGCACCCTCAAGGGCCAGTACTCCGCGACGCCCTGGGCGAAGTCCCTGAAGTACTACTGGTAAGCCCTGTGCGGCGCGTCGTGCTCCTGGCGTTGGCGTTGCTTGCTGGCAACGCCTCGGCGGCCGGCGTGGACGCCGCCGAGCACGACGCCTTCTGGCTGTGGAGCGGGGTCGCCGCGCAACCGGTACTGGCCCAGGCCCGCACCCTCTACGTCCTGCAGGGGCAGGTCAGCGCGCCGCGCTACAGCGATGGCCGCGCCCGGTTGATTGCCCAGGGTATCGCCATCCCGCGGCTGAAGCAGGGCGAGGTCTGGGTGGTCTACCGCGCCCACACCCTGCACTGGAACGAGGATATCTACCGCACCCTGCTGTCCCAGCTGCGCCGCTGGCGCGCCGCCGGCAACCCGGTGGTGGGCGTGCAGATCGACTTCGACGCGCGCACGCGCTACCTGCACGAGTACGTCGACTTCCTCCAGGACCTGCGCACGCGCCTGCCCAAGGACTGCAAGCTGAGCATCACCGGGCTGATGGACTGGGGCAGCAATGCCGCGCCGGAGACCATCAATCGCCTGGCCGGCGTGGTGGACGAAGTGGTGGTGCAGACCTACCAGGGGCGCCAGACCATTCCCAACTACCAGGCTTACCTGCCGCGAGTGGCGCGGTTGCAGCTGCCGTTCCGTATCGGGCTGGCGCAGTACGGGCAGTGGCGGGCGCCCGATTACCTGGCGAAGAGCCGGTGGTTCAGGGGGTATGTGGTGTTTTTGCAGAACCCGTGAGATGGGTGCGGGCGGCAAGTCAATCGCGGACGGAGTCCGCTCCTACACGCGCCGACGGTTTGCGTTTAGTTGAGTAGGGCGCATAACGCCTCGGGCGTTATCCGCCATCGCGGCGGATAACCCGTTCCGGGTTATGCGCCCTACGGTCGGCAGAGTCGGTGATATGGATGCGGGCGGCGGGCCAATCGCGGACGGAGTCCGCTCCTACGCGGGGTTGGGCTTTGGGTAGGAGCAACTGTCTTTCCCTGGTAGTTCCGTGTTTGTGCTTTCCCCCTCACCCCAGCCCTCTCCCTCAGGGAGAGGGAGCAAATCGTGCCGGCTGACGCTGTGGTTTCATCCGACACCGAACGGTCCCCTCTCCCCCTGGGAGAGGGTTAGGGTGAGGGCCGATCCGAGCACAGATCTATCCGGTAGGAGCGGACTCCGTCCGCGATCGCTTTCCGCCGACAGAGGACTCAGCTGCCACACCCGCACTTGCCGCAATCGCTTCCGCAACCCCCGGCCGCCGCCGGCTCCCGCGCATCGCGGGTGCTGCCGCCATTGAGGTTGCGCATCAGCAGCGCGTATTGCAGGTCCAGCTCCTCGGGCACCGGGATGTAGACGATATGGCCATCACCGGGCGCAACGCCGATGGACTCGCCACGGCTGTTCTCCAGCGCATGCAGGCGGAAGGTGCGGTTGCCGGCCGGGGTCATCAGCTCGACGCTGTCGCCGACCTCGAAGCGGTTCTTCACCCGCACTTCGGCAAGGCCCTGGCGGCGCTCGCCAGTGAACTCACCGACGAACTGCTGGCGCTCGGAAAGCGAGTGGCCGTACTGGTAGTTCTGGTACTCGTCGTGCACATGGCGACGCAGGAAGCCCTCGGTATAGCCGCGGTGCGCAAGCGACTCCAGGGTATCCATCAGGCCGAGGTCGAAGGGTCGCCCGGCGACGGCATCGTCAATGGCCTTGCGGTACGTCTGCGCGGTGCGCGAGACGTAGTAGTGCGACTTGGTCCGCCCCTCGATCTTCAGCGAATGCACACCCATCTGCGCCAGACGCTGCACGTGCTGGATGGCGCGCAGGTCCTTGGAATTCATGATGTAGGTGCCGTGCTCGTCCTCGAACGCCTCCATCAACTCGCCGGGGCGGTTGCCTTCTTCGAGCAGGATGATCTCCTTGCTCGGTGCGCCGATGCCCAGGGTCGGCTCGACATTGCGCACCGCGTGGCCCAGTTCGTCCTCATGGGCCGCATGGGTCTGGTATTCCCAGCGGCAGGCGTTGGTGCAGGTGCCCTGGTTGGGGTCGCGGCGGTTGATGTAGCCCGACAGCAGGCAGCGCCCGGAGTAGGCCATGCACAGCGCACCATGGACGAAGACTTCCAGCTCCATGCCCGGCACGCGCTCACGAATCTCGCCGATTTCCTCCAGCGACAGCTCGCGGGACAGGATCACCCGCTTGAGCCCCTGCTGCCGCCAGAACTCCACGCTGGCCCAGTTCACCGCGTTGGCCTGCACCGACAGGTGGATATCAACCTCGGGGAAATGCTGGCGAACCAGCATGATCAGGCCAGGATCGGACATGATCAGCGCATCCGGGCCGAGGGCGATCACCGATTCCACGTCCTGCAGGAAGGTCTTCAACTTGGCGTTGTGCGGGGCGATGTTCACCACCACGTACAGGTGCTTGCCCTGGGCGTGAGCCTCATTGATGCCGATGGCGAGGTTGGCGTGGTCGAATTCGTTGTTGCGCACCCGCAGGCTGTAGCGCGGCTGGCCGGCGTAGACGGCATCGGCGCCGTAGGCGAAGGCGTGGCGCAGGCTCTTCAGCGAGCCGGCGGGGCAGAGCAGTTCGGGGGAAAACGGCGTGGGAGACATGACGGCGCAGCGGGTAGTGGGAAAAGGGCCGCCACTCTAGGAAATCCGGGGCTTGCGCGTGCTGAGCGAAGTCAACGCCAGAGCGCTTTTCGTAGGAGCGAGCTTGCTCGCGAACCGGGCTGGCACGGTGTTATGCGGTTCGCGAGCAAGCTCGCTCCTACAGGTAGGGCAGCGCCGAGTCTGGCATCATTCCAGCCAGCGCCGCCCCTGCAGCTCCAGCAGCGTCTGCGCCTGCTCCGGCCCGTTGCTGCCGGCGGGGTAGGGGCGTGGGCTCTGGTAGTGCTCGTGCCAACCCTTGATGATCGGGTCGACCCAGCTCCAGGCCGCTTCCACCTCGTCGCGGCGCATGAACAGCGTCGAGTCGCCCTCGATCACGTCCAGTAGCAGGCGCTCGTAGGCGTCCCAGCGGCGCTTGTTGGTGCTGAACGCCTGGGCGAGGTTGAGGTCCAGTTCCACCGGCTCCAGCTGCATGCCCTTGCCGGGCGCCTTGGCCATCAGCTGCACGCTGATGCGCTCCTCGGGCTGCAACCTTATCCACAGGCGATTGGCTGCGCCGACGCTGCTGCCGATCAGGCTGTTGGGCACCGGTTTGAACTGGATGGCGATCTCCGAGCACTTCTTCGCCATGCGCTTGCCGGTGCGCAGGTAGAACGGCACGCCGGCCCAGCGCCAGTTGTCGATCTCTGCCTGAACGGCGACGAAGGTCTCGGTATCGCTGTCGTTGTCGACATTTTTCTCGAACCAGTAGGCCGGCACCTCCTGCCCGCCAATGTGCCCGGCGGTGTACTGGCCGCGCACGGTCTTGTCCTGCACGTCCTGCCCGGAGATCGGCTTGAGCGCCTGGAGGATCTTCACCTTCTCGTTGCGCACCGCCTCGGCGTCAAAGTGCACCGGCGCCTCCATGGTCACCAGGCAAAGGAGCTGCAGCAGGTGGTTCTGCACCATGTCGCGCATGGCGCCGGCCTGGTCGTAGTAGCCGCCACGGTTCTCCACGCCGAGGGTCTCGCTGACGGTGATCTGCACATGGTCGATGTGCCCGTTGCGCCACACCGGCTCGAACAGCGTGTTGGCGAAGCGCAGGGCCATCAGGTTCTGCACGGTTTCCTTGCCCAGGTAGTGATCGATGCGGAACACCCGCGACTCGTCGAATACCTCGCCGATGGCCTGGTTGATCGCCACCGCCGACTCCAGCGAATGCCCCAGCGGCTTCTCCAGCACGATGCGCGCCAGCGGCCCGGCGAGGCCGGCGATCTTCAGGTTCTGCGCGATCGGCGCGAACAGGCTCGGCGCGGTGGCCAGGTAGTGCACCAGCACGCGGCCCTCGGTGCGCTTGAGGGCCTTGGCGACACGGCCGAAATCGGCGCTCTGCGAGGCGTCCATCGCCACGTACTCCAGGCGCTGGGCGAAACCGCGCCAAGCCTCGGCGGAGAAGTCGCTGCGCGCCACCTGGGCGCGGCAGTTGCGCTCGGCGAGGGCGAGGTAGGACGGGTTGTCCCGCTGGCTGCGGGCGAGGGCGAAGATCCGCGTATCGGCCGGCAGGCGGTTCTCCCGGTGCAGGTGGTAGAGCGCCGGCAGCAGTTTATGTAGCGCCAGATCGCCGCTGCCGCCGAATACCAGGATGTCGCAAGAGCTTGGCAGGCCGAGGCTCGCAGGCGTGTTCACAGACTTATTCCCTGGGCGTGAAGGAAGTTTTTGTAGTATAACTACAACAAGACTACATAAATTTCAGACAACTATCACCGAGCCTATCCCTGTGAACCTTTTGCAGCACATTGCCCAGTCGCGTCATCTGCTCCGCAAGTCGGAGCTCAAGGTTGCCGATCACGTGATGCAGGATCCTGCATCGGTCATGCACAGCTCCATGGCCGACCTCGCCCATAACGTGGGCGTCAGCGAGCCGACCATCGTGCGTTTCTGCCGCGCCATCGGCTGCAGTGGCTTCCAGGATCTCAAGCTCAAGCTGGCGCAAAGCCTCGCGGCAGGTGCCAGTTTCGGCCAGTTCTCGATCAACGAGAGCGACTCGGTGGCGGACTTCAGCCTGAAGATCTTCGACACCACCCTGCACTCGCTGATGGAAGTGCGCGAGCGCCTCGACACCCACGCCCTGGAGCGCGCCATCGCGGCCATCGCCCATGCCCAGCGCGTCGAGTTCTACGGCTTCGGCGCTTCCGGCGCGGTGGCGGCGGATGCCCAGCACAAGTTCTTCCGCCTGCTGCTCTCGGCGGCGGCCTACTCCGACCCGCACATGCAGGCCATGTCGGCGGTGACCCTGAAGCCCTCGGACGTGGCGATCTGCATCTCCCAGTCCGGCCGCTCCAAGGACCTGCTGGTGACCGCCAACCTGGTGCGCGAAGCCGGCGCCACGCTGATCACCCTGTGCCCCAGCCAGACTCCGCTGGCGGACCTGGCCACGGTGAACCTGGCGGTGGATGTGCACGAAGACACCGATATCTACACCCCGCTGACCTCGCGTATCGCCCACCTGGTGGTGATCGACGTGCTGGCGATGGGCGTGGCCATGGCCCGTGGCCCGGACCTGGTGAATCACCTCAAGAGCGTGAAGCGCAGCCTGCGTAGCCTGCGCCTGTCGCCGAAGGTGGTGAAGAATCACGAGGAGCGCCCGGAAGAGGCGTCCTAAGCGCTTTTCTGTAGGAGCGAGGGGGACGCCTAGTTCTTGCTCGCGAACGGATTCAACCGACGACTCGGTGGCTGGGCGGTTCGCGAGCAAGCTCGCTCCTACGAAGATCCAAAGCTCCTCGGATTGTCCGAAAATAGCCACAATTCCAACCGCTCGTCGGCGTCACCGGCGCTTCACCGCCACGTCGTCAAACGGTCATCGCTCGTCAGCATGCTGGCGTCTCCAGCCCTTCGGCCTTGGGAGATGCGAGATGCCCCGCCATATCGACGACACCCAGCTCCAAGTGGACAGCAAGACCCGCCGCAAGCTCGAAGACCAGCGGCGCATGCAGTTCCGTCGCGCCATCGAGGACCGCGTGGAGGCCCAGCGCCTGGCCCACGAAACCTCCGATTTTCCCGACCTGATCGCCGCCGCCTACCTCACTTCGGCGAAGGCGGGCCGGCGAAGCGTTCGGCAAGCTGGCTGATCAGCGCCCGCTCTTCACGGATGAAGGCGACGAACGCCTGGGCCACCGGGCTCAGGCGCTTGCCGCGGGCATGCACCAGACACCAGCTGCGGTAGAGCGGCAGTTCTTCCACCGGCAGCTCGTGCAGCAGTCCGGATTGCAGTTCGCGGCTGACCGCGTGGCGCGGCAGCAGCGCCAGCCCCAAGCCCGCCAGTACCCCTTCCCGCGAGCCTTCCAGCGAGGCGAACTCCAGCGTCTGCGGGAAGTGCGCGCGCTTCTGCTGGAAGTGTTCCTCGCAGGCCTTGCGCGTGCCCGAGCCGGGCTCGCGGATCAGCAGCGGATAGGGCTCCAGGTCCTTCAGCGAAAGCTTCGCGGCGTTGCACAGCGGGTGGTCCGGCGGTGCCACGGCGACGATCGGGTTGTTCAGGAAGGGCAGGAACTCCAGCGCCATGTCCTGCGGCACCAGGGACATGATCACCAGGTCGTCGCGGTTGTCCGACAGGCGTTTGATCACCTGGGCGCGGTTGACCACCGTGAGGTTCAGGCTGACGTCCGGGTGCTGCGCGTGGAAGGCGGCGAACAGGTGCGGGGTGATGTACTTGGCGCTGGATTCCACCGCCAGGCGCAGCTGGCCCTGCAGCGAGCCCTTGAGGTCGGAGAGGTTCATGTCCAGCACTTCCAGGCGCTGGAAGATGTCGGTGGTGGCGCGCAGCAGGGCGTCGGCGGCGTCGGTCTGGTAGAGCTTCTTGCCGATGTACTCGAACAGCGGCTGGCCGACCAGCTCTTCCAACTGGCGAATCTGCAGGCTGACTGCCGGTTGGGTCAGGGCCATTTCCTCCGCCGCGCGGCTGTAGGAACGGCTTTCGCACACCGCACGAAAAACCTGCAGCTGGCGAAGGGTCATACGCATCAATGACTTACGCATAGAACTCGGCCTGATCGCGACATTTTCAGCCAACTATAAAGCATTCTTTATGGCTACCCCAATAATTATTGATTTTGGTTAATCCTCCCTCCCGCGCTAGGGTAAAAACACGCCGGAACCCGCTCCGGCGAAGAGAATCCAGCTGCCGGGTCCGGGGCTGCCGATGGGTTTTTACGCCGGGGTGCAAAAGGCCCGGGCCGAGGGAAAGCCGCAGTGATCAAGAAAATCCTGATCGCCAACCGTGGGGAGATTGCTGTCCGCATCGTGCGTGCCTGCGCCGAGATGGGCATCCGTTCGGTGGCCGTCTATTCCGATGCCGACCGCCACGCCCTGCATGTGAAGCGTGCCGACGAAGCGCACAGCCTGGGAGCCGATCCGCTGGCGGGTTACCTGAACCCCCGCGCCCTGGTGAACCTGGCGGTGGAAACCGGTTGCGACGCCCTGCACCCGGGCTACGGCTTCCTCTCCGAAAACGCCGAGCTGGCCGATATCTGCACCGAACGCGGGATCAAGTTCATCGGCCCGTCGGCGGAAGTCATCCGCCGCATGGGTGACAAGACCGAAGCGCGCCGCAGCATGATCGCCGCCGGCGTGCCCTGCACCCCCGGTACCGAAGGCAACGTCGCCGATCTGGCCGAAGCCCTCACCGAAGCCGAGCGCATCGGCTACCCGGTGATGCTCAAGGCCACTTCCGGCGGTGGCGGCCGCGGCATCCGCCGCTGCAACAGCCGCGAAGAGCTGGAGCAGAACTTCCCCCGTGTGATCTCCGAGGCCACCAAGGCTTTCGGCAGCGCGGAAGTCTTCCTCGAGAAGTGCATCGTCAATCCCAAGCACATCGAGGCGCAGATTCTCGCT
This sequence comes from Pseudomonas sp., assembly GCF_002796985.1. Lineage (GTDB taxonomy): Bacteria > Pseudomonadota > Gammaproteobacteria > Pseudomonadales > Pseudomonadaceae > Pseudomonas. Next base: position 173,233 of record NZ_PEKX01000022.1, read on the forward strand.
GACTCCTTCGGCAACACCGTGCACCTGTTCGAGCGCGACTGCTCGATCCAGCGCCGCAACCAGAAGCTCATCGAGATCGCCCCCAGCCCGCAGCTGACCCCCGAGCAGCGCGCCTACATCGGTGATCTTTCCGTGCGCGCGGCCAAGGCCGTGGGCTACGAAAACGCCGGCACCGTGGAGTTCCTGCTCGCCGATGGCGAGGTGTACTTCATGGAGATGAACACCCGCGTGCAGGTGGAACACACCATCACCGAGGAAATTACCGGCATCGACATCGTCCGCGAGCAGATCCGCGTGGCCTCCGGCCTGCCGCTCTCGGTCAAGCAAGAAGACATCATCCACCGTGGCTTCGCGCTGCAGTTCCGGATCAACGCCGAAGACCCGAAGAACAACTTCCTGCCGTCCTTCGGCAAGATCACCCGCTACTACGCGCCCGGCGGCCCCGGCGTGCGCACCGACACGGCGATCTACACCGGCTACACCATCCCGCCGTACTACGACTCGATGTGCCTGAAGCTGGTGGTCTGGGCGCTGACCTGGGAAGAGGCGCTGGACCGAGGCCTGCGCGCGCTGGACGACATGCGCGTGCAGGGCGTGAAGACCACCGCGGCCTACTACCAGGAAATCCTCAAGAACCCGGAATTCCGTAACGGCCAGTTCAACACCAGCTTCGTCGAAAGCCACCCGGAACTGACCCAGTACTCCATCAAGCGCACCCCGTCGCACCTGGCCATCGCCATCGCTACCGCCATTGCCGCCCACGCTGGCCTGTGAGGAATTCGTACATGACCGTTTCCAAGAAAGTCACCGTCACCGATACCATCCTGCGCGACGCTCACCAGTCGCTGCTGGCGACCCGGATGCGCACCGAAGACATGCTGCCGATCTGCGACAAGCTCGATAAGGTCGGCTACTGGTCGCTGGAAGTCTGGGGCGGCGCCACCTTCGACGCCTGCGTGCGCTTCCTCAAGGAAGACCCGTGGGAGCGCCTGCGCAAGCTCAAGGCCGCGCTGCCCAACACCCGCCTGCAGATGCTCCTGCGCGGGCAGAACCTGCTCGGCTACCGTCACTACAGCGATGACGTGGTGCGTGCCTTCGTCGCCAAGGCGGCGGTCAACGGCATCGACGTGTTCCGCATCTTCGACGCGATGAACGACGTGCGTAACCTGCGTGTTTCCATCGAAGCGGTGAAGGCCGCCGGCAAGCACGCCCAGGGCACCATCGCCTACACCACCAGCCCGGTGCACACCATCGATGCCTTCGTTGCGCAGGGCAAAGCCATGGCCGACATGGGCGTTGACTCCATCGCCATCAAGGACATGGCCGGCCTGCTGACCCCCTACGCCACCGGCGAGCTGGTCAAGGCACTGAAGGACGCGCTGCCGCTGGACGTGGTCGTGCATTCCCACGACACCGCCGGGGTGGCCAGCATGTGCCAGCTCAAGGCTGTGGAAAACGGCGCCGACCGCATCGACACCGCCATCTCCAGCATGGCCTGGGGCACCAGCCACCCGGGTACCGAATCCATGGTTGCCGCCCTGCGCGACACCCCGTTCGACACCGGCCTGGACCTGGAACTGATCCAGGAAATCGGCATGTACTTCCACGCCGTGCGCAAGAAGTACCACCAGTTCGAGAGCGAGTTCACCGGCGTGGATACCCGCGTGCAGGTCAACCAGGTACCGGGCGGGATGATTTCCAACCTGGCCAACCAGCTCAAGGAACAGGGCGCGCTGAACCGCATGGCCGAAGTGCTCGCGGAAATCCCCAAGGTTCGTGAAGACCTTGGCTTCCCGCCCCTGGTCACTCCGACCTCGCAGATCGTCGGTACCCAGGCGTTCTTCAACGTACTGGCCGGCGAGCGCTACAAGACCATCACCAACGAGGTGAAGCTCTACCTGCAGGGCCGCTACGGCAAGGCGCCGGGCAAGATCGACGAAACCCTGCGCCGCCAGGCCATCGGCAACGAGGAAGTCATCGACGTGCGCCCGGCCGACCTGCTCAAGCCGGAGCTGAACAAGCTGCGCGAAGAGATCGGCAGCCTGGCCAAGTCCGAAGAGGACGTGCTGACCTTCGCCATGTTCCCGGACATCGGCCGCAAGTTCCTCGAAGAGCGTGCCGCCGGCACCCTGAAACCCGAAGAACTGCTGCCGATCCCCAACGGCAAGGGCGTCGCCGCTGCCGGCGGTGAAGGCGTACCGACCGAGTTCGTGGTCGACGTGCACGGCGAAAGCTACCGTGTGGATATCACCGGCGTCGGCGTGAAGACCGACGGCAAGCGCCACTTCTACCTGTCGGTGGACGGTATGCCCGAAGAAGTGGTGTTCGAGCCGCTCAACGAGTTCATCGGCGGCGGCGGCAACAAGCGCAAGCAGGCCAGCGAGCCGGGCCACGTCACCACCACCATGCCGGGCAACATCGTCGACGTGCTGGTGAAGGAAGGCGACAGCGTGAAGGCCGGCCAGGCCGTGCTGATCACCGAAGCAATGAAGATGGAGACCGAAGTGCAGGCGGGCATCGCCGGCACCGTGAAGGCCATCCACGTAGCCAAGGGCGACCGGGTCAACCCCGGTGAGATCCTGGTAGAAATTGAAGGCTGACCAAGGACAGACGGGTCTTTAAGGTTCAGTCCCACGGGGGAGCACGATGCTCCCCTTTTTTTTGCGCGCCAGTTCGCTTTCGACCGAACCGTTTGGTTGATCCACGTCGGAAATTTCCTTCAGAAAGTCTCTATGTTCCACGCTGGGAAAACTGACTGACCAGGGTGGTGCGGTGATGGGGAGAGTCGTTCTGTTGTGGGTGCTGCTGTGCGGAGCCGCGCAGGCATCGGAGATGATGGATCGGCTCGCCGCGCTGGAACAGGACCCGGCCAAGCGCGAGCAGGCGTACGCCGCGGCCGAGGAACGCATCCTGCTGTGCAGCAAGTGCCACGGCAAGGACGGCAACAGCAAGCGCGACTACATCCCCAACCTGGCGGGGCAGAACCCGCAGTACCTCTTCGATGCCTTCGAGAAATACGTCGATGGCCAGCGCACCGACTTCGTGATGAGCCAGGCGGCCAAGCTGCTGACGGTCAACGAGCGGGTGAGCATCGCTTACTACTTCAGCCAGCAGAAGGTCGTGCCGCGCGCCGCTCCGGTCGTCGACAAGGCGCTGCTGGAGCAGAGCGCCCAGCGCTTCGCCACGGTGTGCTCGACCTGCCATGGCGAGAAGGCCATGGGGCACGACGGCTTCCCGCGTATTGCCGGGCAGCCCAGGGAGTACCTGACCCATGCGCTGCAGCGCTACCGCGACAAGGACCCGAGCCGCGCCGATTCGCCGATGCTGGCAGTGGCATCGCTGCTGAGCGACGACGACATCCCTGCGTTGACCGCCTACCTCAGCCAGTTGCAGCCCTGAAAACAGCCAGCCGCCCGAAGGCGGCTGGCTGTTGTTCTGATTGGCTGACGCTTACTGCTGCTTGTCGTCGGCCGGCTTGGCTTCTTCGGTCGCCGGTTGGGCCGGGGCAGCGGCCTGTTCTGCTGGCTTGGCTTCCGGCTGGGCCGCAGGTTTGGCTTCCTGCTGGGCAGCGGCGGGAACGGCGGTCTTCGAGGCTTGTTCGTCTTTCTTGTCACAGGCAGCGAGAACGGCGCAGGCGGCGATCAGGATGCAAAGCTTTTTCATGGAGTGCTCACTCATCGAGGTTGGGCGGATACCGGTCGTCTGACCGGGGCGGCAAGCTTTGCCGTCGGCGCGGGATGAGGCTACGTGGCGTGCTCCGGTAAAGGCCGGGAAATTTCTGAATTTGGTTTCAATGACCTGACGAAAAAGCCCGGCGGATGCCGGGCGTTGTCATTGGGCGTGTGTCGCCTGTTATGACGATGGATTCTTGTGCCTTTGTAACGGAGCCGACCCCTTGCCCAGTGGGTCACCGGGCAGGAAAGCAATAAACCTTATATACTCTGCGGTCATTTCTACCGTTTCCACTGTGAGAACCGCCGTGAGCCAGCTGCCGCCCTGCCCCAAATGCAACTCCGAATACACCTACGAAGACGGCGCCCAGCTGGTCTGCCCCGAGTGCGCCCATGAGTGGTCCGCCGACGGTTCCGGCGAAACCGACAGCGACGCCCGTGTGATCAAGGATTCGGTTGGCAACCTGCTGCAGGACGGCGACACCATCACCGTGATCAAGGACCTCAAGGTCAAGGGCTCGTCCCTGGTGGTGAAGGTCGGCACCAAGGTGAAGAACATCCGCCTGGTGGACGGCGACCACGACATCGACTGCAAGATCGACGGCATCGGCGCGATGAAGCTGAAGTCGGAGTTCGTGCGCAAGGTCTGAGCCTTCGCGCAGCCCATAAAAAGCCCGGCCATGTGCCGGGCTTTTTGCTGGCCATTCTTCGCCCCTGACCGATGTTCTGGATGAGTACCTGCGTAGGATGGGTGGAGCTTGTGTTCTGCCGGGAGACATAGGTAACGGTTGTCGGGGGACATGGGTAACGGTTTCCTATCATT